>NZ_FNYZ01000045.1 GCF_900109095.1 Sphingobium sp. AP50 | reverse complement strand
TGATCGGCGGGCTGGTCCTGCTGGCCGGACTGCTCAGGACGAGGGAGGACGCACCGGCATGATCATTCGCATCACCTGGAAGCGCGCGATCATCGTTGTCTCCCTATTGTTTGCGGCGGGGATGTTGCTCGCCTGGTCTGGCGTGATGCAGGTGTCAGCGTCTTCGGGCCACTGGAAGGTAACCGACTGGTTCCTCCATTGGGTGATGCGCAATTCAGTGCGGACCTATTCCACATTTCAGACACCAGAAGGCAAGGCGCCTGAGCGCGATCTCGTCAGCGCAGCGGGCCATTTTCGACAGGCCTGCCAGGTCTGCCATGGTGCTCCGGGCCTGAAGCCCTCCCCGGTCATGCAGGCCTCGATGCCCCCCGCCCCAGACCTGTCCATTACCGCAAAGGAATGGAGTGATCGCCAACTATTCTGGATCATCCGCCACGGCGTAAAATTTACCGCCATGCCGACCTGGCCGGTGGAGGATCGCGATGACGAGGTCTGGCGGATGGTCGGCTTCGTGCGGCGCTTGCCCGGCATGACGGCGGCGCAATATCGCGCGCTGACGCAGGAAGCCGTGCCAGCCGACCTTCCGGGCACGCGCCCCGGCACGCTGACCGCATGCGCTTCCTGTCACGGCAGCGACGGGCGCGGGCGCGGGCAGCGCGATATTCCATTGCTGGGTGAGCAAAAGCCAGCCTCGCTCCTTGCGGCCTTGCGCGACTATGCGACCGGGGATCGCAAGAGCGCGCCGATGCAGGTGGCCGCATCCGCACTCACTCAGGAGGAGATGAAGAGGTTGGCAGCATATTTCGCAGCGGCGCCGGGGCTGGAACAGCGGCCGATGCCGACCTTGCCCATCATTGCGAAGGGCGATCCTGCCCGCCAGTTGCCAGCCTGCGGCAATTGCCATGCGCCGGGCAAGGACGCGCCTGTTCTGTCCGGTCAACGAAGCAGCTATCTCGCTGCACGGCTGCGCCATTGGCAGGGCGATCCAACCGTAATCGACGCGCGCAAACCTTCCCATGGCATGGCGGTCATCGCGCGCCGCATTCCGTCGGATCAGATCGATGCGATCGCTGCCGCTTTTGCTGAACCGTGAAATTACCCGACCGGAAAGGATCGCCATTGTCCATCAGCAGTTGGTGGAGGACATGACGGCGCTACGCTGGGCCACGGCAGTTGGTGCCCAAAGCCTGGATCTGGGGAAGCGGGTCGGTGCGCTGGCGCCGGGGATGCGCGCCGATGTCATTGCGATCCGGGTAGACGCACTGAATACAATGCCCGCCGCCGATCTGCCCTCACAATTTACTCATGCAGCACGCCCCGATAATGTGTCGCTCGTCCTGATCGACGGCGTCGTGCACAAGCGCGATGGCCATCTGATCAGGGTCGATCTGCCGGCGATCCAGGCGCAAGCGGCGGCTTCTATCACGCGAATGCGATCGACTACTGGCATCTGAAAGGTGCTGCGGCCCTGCCACTTGGCTCTTTTGGCGTTTCGCGCGTTATTTGCGAGCAACGACTCAGAAAGATTTCATGGCGCACTCCGGCCTCAGTGAAACCCGTAACCTCCGCACCGCCACGTTACCGTCGAGGGAGGCGGACTGGAGGCATCCCGCCGACCCACATCCTGCTGTGCGACAAGGAATAGCTGTTATGAGCAGTCTGTGTCAGAGGGAGGCCGCGAAATGATGCGGGTAGCCTCCTTTGCACTGCTGCTGCTAAGCGCATGTGATATGCTGCCGGGCGACCCGGCCGGCACATCGACACGGATCGATCAAAGTCGCATCTTCACCGTCGCGCTTGCAGACCCCGCTATCCGGTCCGCACCGCAGGTCGGCAGGCTTGTCGCGGAAATCGAGCGACGCACCAAAGCGCGCGCGCAATGGCGCAGCGGTTCAGGAGAGCCTCTATTCCAGCAGCTGGACGAAGGCAAGATCGACCTCGTCATCGGCCGCTTCACGGCGGACAGCCCATGGGCGACAAACGTCGCCTTCGCGCCTGCCCTTTCGACAAACGGTACCAAAGACGCGCCGATCGAGCTGAAAGCCGCGATGCGTAACGGCGAGAACCGGTGGATCATGACGGTCGAGCGCGCCAGCCGCACGATATCGCAGGAGGCACGCGACCAATGAGCCAGACCAGCCTGCCGCAGGAATTGCGCGAGCCGATGGCCAGGGCGATCCGCCTTGAATATTGGAACATCTTCTGGACGCTCACTATCATAGTCACGATGGGGCTGGTGCTGGGCCAGAGCGAGACGATGAAAACCGCCTGGATCGAGGATACGCTGGGCCTCGTCCCGCCGATCATGTTCCTGATCGCAGCACATATGGAACGTCACAGCCATCGCTCGCGCCGCTTTCCGTTCGGCTTCGAACGGGTCAACGGCCTTGGTTTCTTCGTCGCTGCGGTCGCGCTGACGGCGGTCGGCGCACTACTGCTCTATAATGCGTTGATGGCGCTGGGCGCGCAGGAGCACGCGACCGTCGGCTCTATTGTCATTCTGGGTCATGAAATCTGGCTCGGCTGGCTGATGCTGGCCGCACAAATTTATTCGCTGATCCCGCCCCTCTTCATCGGGCGCAAGGAGTTGCCGCTGGCTGAGCAGCTCAATGACAAACTGCTCCATACCGACGCTCTCATGAACAAGGCCAACTGGCTGACAGGCGCTGCGGGGCTGGCAGGCATCATCGGCCTTGGCCTTGGCTGGTGGTGGGCGGATTCACTCGCGGCGGCGATCATATCGGTCGATGTCCTCAATGACGGGATCAAGGCACTGCGCTCATCCACCGCCGAACTGGTCGACGGCGCACCGCGAGCCCTGTCCAGCACGGACCTGTCGGACGACGCGCAGAAGGTCCGCGACCGGCTCAAGGCGGAATTCCCTGATGCTACCGTCCGACTGCGCGAGACCGGGCGGCTGATCCGGGCCGAGGTGCATGATACCCATCCGCCTTCGGAATGCCGCCATCCCCGACATTATTGGCCCGACACAAAGGATCGCGCTTGGCGGCTGGCGCAGGTCAGCTTCATCCCGCCGACGCAGAAGGACGATGAAAGCTAAGCCGGCGGCGACTGGAGGATCGCGTCGGCCCGCTTTTCCGGCCGGATATAGATGGAGGCCAGCTCCGGTACGCGCGCCTTCATCTCGCGCTCGATATCCTCGATCAGGCTTTCCGCCTCACCTATCGGCAGGTCATCGATGAAATCGGCGCTGATCGCCACGAACACGGCATCGGGTGCCGAATGAATGGTGCGGACATGGTTGACCGCGCTGATCTGCGGACGCTGGTCGAGGATTGCCCATACCGCAGCGATAATGGCGGGGTCCGCGCTCTCGCCAATAAGCAGTCCCTTTGCTTCACGCGCCAGCAGGACCGCGACGCCAGCCAGGATCAGGCCGATCGCAATCGACGCCACACCATCGATGCGGGGATCGGCATAATGATGGCTGGCCCAGACCCCGACCCCGGCGATGCCGAGCCCGATCAGGGCCGCGCTGTCCTCGAACAAGACGATGAACCCTGCCGGATCCTTCGACCGGCGGATCGACTCCCACCAGCTGCTCGCACCGCGCTTCCCGTTGAATTCGCGTACCGCGATGGCCCAGCTCGTCCCCTCAAGAAGTCCAGCGACGCCCAGCACCACATAGTTGATCGTCGGATCGCGCAGCGGCTCCGGCTCGGCGATATGCAGCCAGCCTTCATAGATGGACACACCCGCCCCCACCGCGAAAATGAGGATCGCGACGACGAACGCCCAGAAATAGAGTTCGCGCCCATAGCCGAACGGGTGGTTGGCATCGGCGGGACGCTTCGCCTTGGCCTGGCCGTAGAGCAGCAAGACCTGGTTGCCACTGTCCACGAGGGAATGCACGCCTTCGGTCAGCATGGATGAGGAGCCACTGATCGCCCCCGCCACAAATTTGGCGATGGCGATCCCGACATTGGCGAACAGGGCGCCATAAAGGACGATATTTTCTCGAAGCCTGCCCGATATACCGGCCATGCGGCTCAACCCGGATAGGGGCTGGATTGCAGCATTCCGGCCAGATGCGCGGCATTGCTCGCGACCATCTTCGCGGTCTTCGTCACCATGTCCGGCGTCTCCTTCAGATCCTTGAAGTCGGTCGATCCCATCGCTTCACCGACCCAGTAACAGGCGGCGACCGCCGGGATGGTCCAGCCGACATCGTTCAGCGCCTGAAAGAGCTGGGCAGACGAGAAATGCGCGCCGTCCTCATTGCCCACGATCGCCGCCACCGCAACTTTGCCATAGCTGGGCATACGGCCCTGATCATCGGCCTCGGACAGAAAGGCGTCCATCCGCTCCAGCACGCGCTTGGCGACGCTGCTGATCTGCCCCATCCAGATCGGGCCGCCGAAGATGAGAATGTCATGGGCGAGGATTTTTTTCCGCAGCGCCGGCCAGGCGTCACCATCGCCTTCATCGGACGTCACGCCGGCCTTGATATCGAGCGCGGCGATCCGCACGGTTTCACTTAGCGTCACCCCCTTCTCGCGGAACGCCTTCGCCAGGACGGAGATCATAGCGTCAGTCGAGCTTTTCTCGCCGACACCCGCTTTGAGAGTGCAATTGAGCGCCAGAGCCTTGAGCGGCATCGATTATCTCCTTTGGGTCTTCGCGACCGCAGGATGCGACCGTCCGTTCATCGCAGAGAGAACTCTTGAGCCATCAATGGGTTCTTTGCGATGAAGGAGATAGCTGATGAGTGACACCGCCGAAATGATCCATGAGGATGCGCTGCCCGGTCATGAGAGCAAGCTCTCGCCCAAGCCCGAGTGGCAGCCGCGCTATAACGGGTCCGGCCGCCTTGCTGGAAAAGTCGCGATCATCACCGGCGCCGACAGTGGCATCGGCCGGGCGATCACCGCTCTCTATGCACGAGAAGGTGCAAATATCGCGATCGTCTACCTGCTGGAAGATGATGACGCCGCAGAAACCAAGCGTATTGTCGAGGCGGAAGGACGCAAAGCGATCACCCGCCGCGGCGACCTTGGCGAGAAAGGCTTTTGCGACGAGGTTGTAGCCGAGACACTGAAAGCGTTCGGCAAGATCGACATCATCGTCAACAATGCCGGCGAACAACATCCCGACAAAGACATCATCGATATCAGCGAGGGCCAGCTTCGCCGAACCTTCCAGACCAACATTTTCAGCATGTTCTTTTTGGTGCAGGCCGCGCGCCCGCACCTCAAGGCCGGCGCCGCCATCGTCAACTGCACCAGCGTAACGATGTATCAGGGCAGTTCCGAGCTGCTGGACTATAGCGCCACCAAGGGCGCCATCACCGCTTTCACCCGATCGCTGTCAGAAAATCTTGTCGGCGATGGCATCCGCGTGAATGCCGTCGCGCCAGGTCCCATCTGGACGCCGCTCAACCCCTGCGGCGGGGCGAGTCCTGAAAAGCTGGAGCATTTCGGCGAAGGCACGCCCATGGGCCGTCCCGGGCAGCCCAATGAAGTCGCGCCGTCCTTTTTGTTCCTGGCGTGCGAGGATTCCAGCTATATGTCCGGGCAGGTGCTGCATCCCAATGGCGGCACCATCGTCAATGGATAACGCACTTATGGCATGATTTCGCGCATGCGTTGCGCCAGTGTGTCCATTGCGAAAGGCTTGGTCAAAAGCGCCATGTTCGGCGCAAGCTGTCCATTCCCGACAACGGCATTTTCGGCATAGCCGGTGATGAACAGGACATGCAGATCGGGTATCAGACTGAGCGCCGCATCCGCGACCTGCCGCCCATTCATCCCGCCCGGCAACCCCACGTCGGTAATGAGCAGGTCGATCCCGGCGTCCGCCTGTAGCAAACGCATCGCGCTGGGGCCGTCAAAGGCTTCCAACACGGTATAGCCCATCTCCTCGGCGACCTCCACGACCAGCATGCGAACGGTCGGTTCGTCGTCCACCACCAGCACTGCACCGACCCGTTGCTCCTGGTCGCCTTGCAGACTGGGAACCAGTGCATGGCCGATCCCGTCTTCAGCGCTCTCCACGCCGGAAAACAGGCGCGGCAGGTAGATGCACATCGTCGTGCCCATATCTAGTTCGCTGTAGATACGGACATGGCCGCCCGACTGGCGCGCAAAGCCATAGATCATCGACAGGCCCAGTCCGGTCCCCTCGCCCATCGGCTTGGTCGTGAAGAAGGGATCGAATGCGCGCGAGATGACCTCCGGCGTCATGCCCGTTCCGGTATCGGTGACGCAGATCGAGATATATTGGCCGGGATCGAGGTCACGCTCCCGCGAGGCCGCCTCGTCCAGCCATTTGTTGGCGGTTTCGATCGTGATGCGGCCGCCATCGGGCATGGCGTCACGCGCATTGATGCACAGGTTCAAAAGCGCATTTTCAAGCTGGTTGGGATCGACCAGCGTGGTCCAGATGCCGGCCTTGCCGACCGTCTCCACCTCGATCTGCGGCCCGACGGTGCGGCGGATCAACTCTTCAAGATCGAAGATCAACCGGTTCACATCGACCGGCTTGGGGTCCAGCGTCTGACGCCGGGAGAAGGCGAGCAGACGATGGGTCAGGGCAGCGGCACGGCGTACCGCCCCTTGCGCCGCGACCGAATATTTGTCGATCTCCGCAATGCGCCCCTGCGCGATGCGTATCTGCATCATTTCCAGCGCGCCGGAAATGCCGGTCAGCAGATTGTTGAAGTCATGCGCCAGCCCACCGGTCAACTGACCGACCGCTTCCATCTTCTGCGACTGACGCAGCGCCTCTTCGGCCCTATCCCGCTCGGCCGTGGTCGTGACGACCTCTTCCGTCAGAGCGCGTTCCAGCGCCTTGCGCTTACTCACATCCAGCATGGCACCCACCATTCGGAGAGGCGTGGCATTCTCATCACGCAGCACATATCCTCGATCGAGGATATCGGCATAGGTTCCATCGCCCCGCCTGAAGCGATATTCGTCACTCCAGTCCGTGCCTGTGCCTTCGATCACGCGATGGATGCTCTCATCGACACGCTGGCGATCGTCGGGATGGATATGCGCCAGCCACCATTCGCCGGTCGGCGCTACATGCTCGAGCCGATGGCCATAAGCCTGCTCCAACGCGATATTCCAGGTCACATGATTGGCGTGCAGATCCCAGTCCCAGACAGCATCGTTGGTCGCCCGCCCCGCCAGCCGAAGACGTTCCTCGACTTCGCACAGCGCTTTCTGTCGAAGGCGATCGGCCGTTACATCCTGCACTGTGCCTATCAGGCGGATTGGGACATCATCCTCGAACAGGGCCACACCCTGTGCATGGATATAGCGATCGACTCCATCCTCGATTCCGAACGTTCGATATTCCGTATCGAACACACCTGCTCCGGCAGGGTCCAGCGCAGCACGAACGGCTGCATCCGCCGCCGACCGGTCATCGGGATGCAAACCGGCGAGAAATGCCGTCTCGTAGCTGACGGGCGCGCCCGGACTGAGTCCGAATAGCGCACGGCATCGATCGTCCCACTCCAACTGGCCGGTCTGCGGCCAATAATCGAACTGTCCCATCCGCGCCGCGCGGGTCGCCAGTTCAAGCTTGTCCCGACTCGTTGCAAGGGCCTCGCGCGCCCGATGTGCCGCCGTCACGTCCGTTGCTGTACCAAACCATTCCAATATCTCGCCATCAGGCCCGAGGATTGGCACAGCACGGGACGCTGTCCAGCCAAGAGTGCCGTCCGCCTGCCGCACGCGATGCTCCAGAACGAAAGGCAACTTAGTGGCGATGGCCTGTGCAATAGCGTCGTGAATGACCGGCTGCTCTTCCGGAGGGATATAGGCTTCGATCCAGCGGACCGACGGCGCGTCCGTATCGGCGAGAAAGCCTCGTCCGTCGAGTTGTCGCATTTCCTGCCAGTCAGCGCTCATCTGATAGATGGCATCCGAAGTCGCTTCCACCAGCGCGCTAAAGCGCGATTCACTCGCCGCACGCCTCTCGCCTTCTTCTATAAGCCGACGGGCATCGGTGAATCTTTGCGTCGTGTCGACCGCAACATCGAGAAGGCCGACAATCTCACCATGATCATCACGCAGCGGGCTGTAACTGAAGGTCCACCAAGTATCTTCGGCATAGCCGTTGCGGGTCATGACGAGATGCTTGTCTTCAATGGACACGGTTTCGCCAGCCTTCACGCGCGCGATGAGCGGTTCAAGATCGTCCCATATTTCGGACCATACCGCCTTCATCGGTTGGCCCAGTGCAGCGGGATGGCGATCGCCCAGAAACGGGGCGTAAGCGTCATTATAGAGGAAAGTGAGGTCATCACCCCATGCGACGAACATCGGAAAATGAGAGCCCAGCGCAAGATCCACCGTCGTCCGCAGGGATATGGGCCATTGCGCGCGCGCGCCAAGCGCAGTGGCCGACCAATCAAAATTATCGACGCTCACCCTTATAGAAGCGTCTGACGAGGGCTGAGCGGAAAAGATCGAGGCCATTCACTCCCAATATGCGGTCTTTCCGGCCATGTCATTCGCTAGGATTCCAACATGGATCAGCTACCCATTGGATGCGGGCGCTTTTGGTCTGGCATGCTCTCCATATCTGAAAACATAGCGCTGGGCGGCTCAAACGTGCGTTCGCGATTTACCTGAAACGCCGGGCGCTTGGAAAATGGATCGTCACTTGCTCTCAGGCTAGGGCGTGTGGACGAATTTGATCAAGCATAGGCCTGCGGCGAAGCTGACGATTGATCTGGAGTTTTCGGCGGTTTTCTCGCATCTGAGAGCGACGCGCT
>NZ_FNYZ01000043.1 GCF_900109095.1 Sphingobium sp. AP50 | reverse complement strand
AACGGCGCCTGCTGGAACAGAAAGAAGAGACAGAGCGCCAGCAAACCGATCGAGAACAAAGTGCGCAAGATGCGGCCGATGAAAGGAATGTTGAAAAGGATGATGAGGACGACGGCAGCGGCAACGGCATAGATTGCCATTTGCTGCCATTCAGGGTTGGCGCTGATCTCGACTGGCCCGCGCCAGCGCGGGGTTGCGATCATCGGGCGGACTTGGCGTGGGCGGGCGCGACCCGCCAGACCGTGTTCGACAGGTCGTCTGCGACAATGAGGCTCCCGCGCGACGGATCATAGGTCACCCCGACCGGGCGGCCGCGTGCGTGCCCGTCCTTGATGAAGCCGGTCAGGAAATCGGCAGGTTTACCCGCTGGGCGACCATTGGCGAACGGCACCCATACGACCTTATAGCCGGACAGATCCTGTCGGTTCCAACTGCCATGTTGCCCGACGAAAGCGCCCTGCGTGAAGGACGGGCCAAGGCCGGTCCCGGCTACGAAGCTGAGACCGAGGGCCGCAACATGCGAACCCAGAGCATAGTCCGGGCGGATCGCTTTTTCGATCATCTTCGGGTTTTGGGGATGGACGCGCGGATCAATATTGTTGCCCCAATAGCTGTAGGGCCAGCCGTAGAAGGCGCCGGGGCGCACGGATGTCAGATAGTCCGGCACGAGCTGCGGCCCAAGCTCATCCCGCTCGTTCACGACCGACCAGAGCGTCTGCGTCTGCGGATTGATGGCAAGCGCAGTAGGATTGCGGATACCGCTGGCATAGGTGCGATGAGCGCCGGTCGCGCGATCGATTTCCCAGATGACGGCCCGATCCTCTTCGACCGCCATCCCGCGCTCGCCCACATTGCTGTTCGAGCCAATGCCGACATAGAGTTTCGTGCCGTCCGCGCTGGCCGTCAGCGCCTTGGTCCAGTGATGATTGAGGCGAGACGGCAGCTTGGTGACTTCCTGACCGGGCGTCGCGATCCGTGTTATGCCGTCGCGATAGGGGAAACGCAGCAGGGCATCCTGATTGGCGACGTAGAGGCTGCCGTCCACGAAGGCGAGGCCATAGGGCGCGTTGAGGCCGTCGATGAAGGTGGTGCGCACCTCCGCCTTGCCGTCGCCATCGGCATCGCGCAGCAGCGTGATGCGATTGCCACCCTTTACCGGCGTTTTGCCCATGCTCTTGATATAGCCTGCAATCACATCCTTGGGGCGCATTGGCGGTGCGCTGCCGCCTGACCCTTCTGCCACCAATATGTCGCCATTGGGCAGGACAAGCGTCTGGCGCGGTATCTGGAGGCCGGTTGCCAGTGCGGTCACGGTGAAGCCCTGTGGCGCGGTCGGGCTTTCACCATCCCAACCCTCGGGCGTCGCGATTCTGATCGGCGGCACAAGCGTCTGGCGCTGCCCCGGAAGGTCGGGATTGGCGCCGGTCTGGTCCAGCCCGGGCTGGCTGCTGCCACATCCGGCGAGCGCGAGGGTGATAAGGGCAGCGCAAAGGCTGCGCGTCGGCGCGATGCTCATCGTGCCATCTCCCGAACGGTGCGGTGAGCGACCCAACTGGCCGTGAGGGCAAGGGCCGCGCTGATGATCGACAGGATGAGACCGGTAACGCCAACCGAACTTCAGCCGTCCTGACTATGTTGGAACGCGTTCACCAGACCCGCAATCCACATGATGGCGATCAACCCCGCGTAGATCGACGATGGTTGCCGATGCGCCCGGCGCCGGGCGGCAATCGCAAGAATGATGCTCCAAACCAGCAGCATGCCGCCAGTCAGCAAGGCGCCCACGATCAACCAGGAGGAGAAATTGCTCCACTGGATTTCAGCGGTCTGAAGATAGGTGATGTCGGTCAATAGCGCGAACGTGAACAGCGCCACAGGAGAGGCGAGGAGCAGGCCATGCAAGGGATGCAAAAAGGGTCTGAAGCCCATAGGTATATTGGGCAAGGATGCTCTCCTGTTCGAATGGGAATAAGAAGAATGCGAAGCCTGCTCAAATGGTTGCGGTAACGACGCTGCGCCTAGCGGCTCCGGCGATAATCCCATAGGCGGCGGCGCTCGCTTGAGGTCGTAGTATCATGATGTCCGCCTGACGCTCGGCGGTTCATCTCGCCAAGAACGGCCTGATCAAGGGGGGACTTGTGGTCGGTTTCTGCTATCAGCAGGAAAGCCTCGACCAGATCCTGATCGCCCCATGCCTTGATGTCTCGCTGGTCGGTTCCATGTCCGGCCATGTGTGATCCTCCTGATGCCGGCACTGTTGCGGCTTGTACGGCAGAACCATGCGCGTAGGCCAGTGTTCCCACGGATTGATGCAGATCAGCACGCTTTTCCCGCGCGGAACAGAGCATCCCGAAGGCGGTTCTGATCAGAGAGGAGAATGATGATGCATAAGGAAAAGGAAGATGGTGAAGTTGTAACGCATATGTCTACGACAGAAGCGCGCAGCGGTTCGCCAACCCGCATGACGCGCAACATATTGGTGATCAGCCTGATCCTGGTGGCGGTCGTGCTGGCCCTCGCCGTCGGCTTCGGTTTCTTCGAAACCGGCAACACGGGCGCTGACACTATCAATGCTGACAATACAGCCGCCGGCTCTGTTAATTGAAGCGACCATGCAATTGCGTTGACCCGAATGCGTATCTAACCCTTGAGCCGTGACAGCGATCGAACATATCGGACAGCCACAGGCGCGGCGCATCGCCCTGGGCGCACAAGGGTTCGGGCAGAAGCGGTCCAGTGCGGCCGGGCGCCATCATCTGCGGCATTTATTGGGCAGGCTTCATCTTCACCAGATCGATAGCGTCAATGTTCTCAGCCGGGCCCATTATCTCCCCGCCTTTTCGCGGCTGGGATGTTATGATCGCACGGCATTGGACGCCCTATCCTGGGGCAAGCCGCGGGAACGCAAACTTTTCGAATATTGGGCGCATGAGGCATCGCTTCTGCCGGTCGAATTCCAACCCCTGCTTCGCTGGCGCATGGCGCAGGCTGATCGCGGGGAGACCGGCTGGTCAGGCATGCGGGTCTACGCAACCGAGCGGCGTGGTGAGGCGATGGCGCTCCTAGATCGAATTAGGATCGACGGAGCTATGGCGGTATCGGATTTTGAATCGCACAAGGGCCAGACGGGATGGTGGGAGTGGAGCGATACCAAGCGTGCGCTCGAATGGCTGTTCTGGGCAGGGCACATCACTACGGCCAGCCGGCGCGGCAATTTCGAACGAGTCTATGACCTGACAGAGCGGGTGGTCCCTGCGGCCATCCTGAACCAGCCGACCCCGTCGGACTTTGATGCGCATCGCGCCTTGATCCAACGTGCAGCGCAGGCGCATGGCATCGCGACCGGCGGCGAGCTGCGGGACTATTTCCGCCAATCACCGCGCGATGCCATGCCCGCGATCCATTCGCTTGCCGAAGAAGGGATATTGGTGCCTGTCCATGTGCCCGGCTGGCGTCATGCCTGGCTGCATCGTGACGCGCGGCGTCCCCGCCGTATCGACGCGCAGGCGCTTCTCGTGCCTTTCGACCCGCTGATCTGGGAGCGCGATCGTACGGAGCGACTGTTCGGATTTCGCTATCGGATCGAAATCTATGTCCCTGCCGAAAAGCGGGAATATGGCTATTATGTCCTGCCCTTCCTGCTGGGCGACAGGCTGGTCGGCCGCGTCGATCTCAAGGCAGATCGCAAGGCTGGTAGGCTGATAGTGCAGTCTATGCACTTCGAACCGGGGGCACCATCGGACAGCCGTGACGCTTTGGAAGAAGAATTGTCGCGGATGGCGCAATGGCTGGATCTGGGCGATTGGGCGATGGCGCCATCATTACAGGCGAACCTCTAAATCCGGTCAGTGTCATTTCCTGTGGTAATGGCGGAATGAACTTCCCATCTCCCAACCCATGGAGGACTTGATGCTGATCGGCGAAGTAACGAGCATATGCGTGTCTGGCAGATATAGTTGCCGGCGGGAGGTCATCGCTTGACCAGTCTCCCTGAGACGATCGGATATATCGGGCTGCTCGATGACGAGGACATCGAGCTGGATAGCGCTGCGCTGGCGCTCAGTTCGCTCGATCATGAAGGCCAGGATCTTGAACCCTATCTGGAAAAGCTGCGCCAGATCAGCGACGCGGTCGAGGCTGCTTTCGAACAGCGCGTCGCGGCAGATCTGGCGTCCGGGGAACGGCAGGGCGCTTTGCTCGCAGAGGTGATCGGTGAACAATTGGGTTTCGTCGGCGATCGCGACAGCTATGATGCGCCGCTCAATGCCGATATGATCCGGGTTCTCGATCGACGCCGCGGTTTGCCGGTCAGCCTCTCCATTCTGTATGTCGCGGCTGCGCGACGTATGGGCTGGCGCGCGGACGCGCTTAATACACCCAGCCATGTGTTGGTGAGCATAGGACCGAAAGACGCGCCAGCCCTGATCGATCCCTTCAATGGCGGTCAACTTGTCAGGCCCGAGCAGTTGCTTGCCTTGCTGGAACGGGTTTCGGGTGCAGGAGGCTGGCCGAGTGAAGTCCATGTCATTCCTATGTCCAACCGCATAACGCTTGTGCGCCTGCTCCTCAATCAGGCCAGCCGCGCAGAGCAAGCGGGTGATACGCTCCGCGCCAGGGCGCTGTACGAGCGTATGACGGTGATGGCGCCGGACCATGACGCGGGCTGGTGGGAGCTGGCCCGTCTTCAACTCGTCCATCGCGAAGTTGACAAGGCGCGAGCCAGCCTGTGGGCGATGCTGGAAGTCACCAGAGATACAGAGCGTCGGGCTCATATCCATGCCGCGCTCGCCCGCCTGACGACTGGCGATTGATTGGGCTGAGCGTGGCGATGCAGCCCGGCCATGATCGGCCCGAGGGCCAGAAACAGAGTCGATGGAAAATTAGGGCGTTATTTGAGGGAACTGCAACGCTTGCCGCAGGTTATTGAAGCTGTCGGACCGATCATTTTGCCCCCCGCTCGATCCGTTCGGCTCCCATAGAGGCCCCGCCATCCCCCGGCGGGGCCTCATTCTTTTTGGGCGCTGCGGCCATCATGGAAATGCCGATCGATCCGGCGTGCTGAACGGTGCGCGTGACCAGACGATAATATCAGTGGGCGTAGATCATCTTGCGGGTCATGCCGCCATCGACGGTTATCTGCTGACCTGTGATGAATTTTGCCCCGTCCGAGGCTAGGAATAGGACAGTCGCGGCGATATCGCCAGGCTCACCAACGCGGCCGGCCGGATGTTGCC
The DNA here is from genome assembly GCF_900109095.1 of Sphingobium sp. AP50. Taxonomy (GTDB): domain Bacteria; phylum Pseudomonadota; class Alphaproteobacteria; order Sphingomonadales; family Sphingomonadaceae; genus Sphingobium. The sequence continues at coordinate 8,155 of NZ_FNYZ01000043.1, read as the reverse complement.
CCCTGTCAATATCGCGGTGTTCCACAGCCTCTCTGGCTTCTGCTTTAGCCCATGGCCTTGTCTCAATCCATCCGGGCAGAATGGCATTGACCCGGATGTCGGGGCCAAGGCTGATCGCCAACGCATGGGTCATGGCGCAGATCGCGCCCTTTGCAGCGGCATAGGCTTCCGTATGTGGCTCCGACTGCAAGGCGCGGGTCGATGCCATCATGACGATCGTGCCCTTGCGCAGGCGCAGCAGGGATACCGCACTGCGGACCATCAGAAAGGCGCCAGTGACATGACTGTCCTGCCATGACTGCCATTTCTTGAGATCCAGCTGCTCGATCGGCCCGCTCACCGGATTAGCCATGCCGGCGTTGGACACGAGCAAATCGATCCCGTCCTGTTCGCCGCTACCCTCTTGCCATGTTGCGATTTTCTGGAACGCTTTTTCAACATCCTTCTCGCTGGCGACATCGGCGCGGATCACGATGAGATGGGAAGAAGGCATCTCGGTGGTTAGGTCGCGAACGGCCTCGGCGTCCCTGTCGATGACGGCCACGCGCCAGCTTTGCGCTAACAGAGCCTGCGCGATACCTTTTCCAATGCCCTGCGCCCCTCCGGTGATGATGGCTGTTTTCAAGGGCTTTCCTTCCTAAATTTCCGGCAGGCTCTGAGCTGCGAAGCCCCAGCCTTTGAGTTTGGTGGCTCGTTTCAGCAGCGCTTCGGCATCGTCGATCGAAAAGGGATGGGCATCATTCATGCCCACCAGTTCGCGCCAATCGATCGGCACGGCGACTGGGGCGCCCGGGCGGGCGCGGGCGGAGTAGGGCAGGATCGCTGTACTGCCACGCTGGTTGCGCAGCCAATCGATGAAGATGCGCCCCTTGCGTTTGGCCTTGCTCATCGTTGCGGTGAAGCGCTCGGGCTCCGCCGCGCTCAGCGCCTGGGCGAAGCGGGAGGCGAAATCCTTGTGCGTATCCCAATCATGTCCCGGCGTCAGCGGGACGACGACATGCACGCCCTTACCGCCCGAGAGCATGGCGAAGGAGACGAGGCCGATATCGGTCAGATGATCGCGTATGTCAGCAGCCGCCTGCTTCACGATCTCGAAATCGAGCCCCTCATCGGGATCGAGATCGAAGATCATCCGGTCGGGTTTCTCCACCGCATCCGCGCGGCTCGCCCATCCATGAAATTCGATCGTACCCATCTGGACGCAGGCCAGAAGGCCATCGGCATTCTCGACATAGATATAATCTTCCGACCCGCCGTTCTTTTCCCGGATCGGCACCTGTCGAACGGCGTCGCCCAGCGCGCCGCTGTCATGTTTCTGGAAGAAGCATTTCTTGGCCCGCCCTTGTGGGCAGCGCACAAGGCTGATCGGCCGGTTAGCGGCGAACGGCAGCATCAGCGGCGCAATGCTGGCATAATAGTCTGCCAGTTCGCCCTTGGTCTGCCCGCTGTCGGGAAAGATGACCCGCTCGCGGCTGCTGATCGTGATGCTGCTTGGCGGCGCGGGGGTGGGAGTAGGTTTTTCGGGCTTTACCGCTTTGGCTGGCTTGTCAGCCCGTAGGCACAGGAAACTGCCGTGGCGCACGCGTCCGTCGCCAGTAAATTCAGCGAATGCAACTTCGGCGACCAGCTTTGGCTTGATCCAGGTCGCGCCGCGCGCCTCGACGCGCGGAACCTCTGCTGCGGCCTTCTCGCTTACAAGCGGAGCCATGGCCTTGGCGAGGTCGTCCATCGTGGCGCTGTCGAAGCCGGTACCGACCCTACCTTTGTAGACCAGCGCCTTCCCCTCATACTGGGCGAGCAACAGGGAGGCGAACGGCCGCGCATTGGCCTTGCTCTCCGACCAGCCGATGATCACGAACTCCTGCCGCCGTGTGCATTTGACCTTAACCCAGTTGCGCGTTCGCGCGCTGCGATAGGGGGCGTCGGCGCGTTTCGAGATGATGCCTTCCTGCCCTGCATCGCACAGCGACCGGAACAGTGTTTCGCCCGCACCCAGGATATGGTCGGAGACATGGATGGCAGTATCGGCGTCGGACAGCAGCGCTCCCAGTCGCTCCTTGCGCTCGATCGTCGCCAGGCTCTTCAGATCCTGCCCGTCGAGCGACAGGAGGTCGAAGGCGAACAGATGCAAAGGATGTTCGGCATCCTCCTCGCCATGTCCCCGTTTCAGCGCATTCTGCAAGGTCGAAAAATCCGGATTGCCATCTCCGTCCAGTGCGACCACTTCGCCATCTATCAGGCAGGGGGGCAGGTCCAGCTCGGCGATCGATGCAACCAGCGGGCCGAACTTGTCGGTCCAGTCGAGGCCGTTGCGAGTGTAGAGTTTGACCTTCTCCCCGCTCGCCGCAATCAGGGCGCGATAGCCGTCATATTTGATCTCGTGCAGCCAGTCATTGCCGCTCGGCACCGCATCCACCAGCGTCGCGAGTTGAGGTTTCACAAAGCGGGGCAGGGCGATGGAACGCGCCTTTCGCCTGGGCGCGACCTTCGCATTATGATCCTTCGCCGCCTGCATTTTAGCGGAAAAGGCCTTGCCCTCCGCGCCTGCCAGTGATTGCTCGCCGCCTTTGTCTGCCTCGATCTGCGCCATGGATCGATTGGTGAGCACGCTCTTCAGGCTTCGTTCGACCAGCATGTTGCCGGACCCCGCTTCCTCATCATCGATCTTGCGCAGCAGCCAGTTCTCGCGCTTTTCCTTCGGCCGTCCTTTCATCCGGACCAGCAGCCATTCGCCTTTCATCCGCTCGCCATGCAGGATGAAGTGCAGATGCCCGTCCTCGATATCGTCCGCGCTCTTGCCTGCGATCGGTTCCCAGGTGCCCCGATCCCACAGCATGACCGTGCCGCCGCCATATTCGCCCTTGGGGATGGAGCCTTCGAACGTCCCATAATCGAGCGGGTGATCTTCAGTCCGTACCGCCAGCCGCTTGTCGGCGGGATCGATGCTCGGCCCTCTGGTCACGGCCCAGCTTTTGAGCACACCGTCTATCTCCAGCCGGAAGTCCCAGTGCAGTCGGGTCGCGGCATGCTTTTGCACGACGAAGCTATTGCCGCCGGTCCTGGCGACTTTGCCTTTTGGCTCGCGGGTCCGGACGAAGTCGCGCTTGGCGTTGTAGGTCGAAAGAGCGTCTTTTGCGGCCATCAGTCTTTCCGATCCTGCGGATCGAGCCAGCGCCGTTCGAGGATGCCAAGCAGGGACAGCATGATGACCGCGATGACGGTCGCGCTCACCACCAGCGGCCATAGCGCTGCGCCGCAGGCGATACCGATGACCGCCGCCAGCCAGATATGGGCAGCTGTTGTCAGATTTTTGATCTCGCCCTTGCTGAACACGATCAGCCCCGCCGCTATGATGCCGGTGAACGCCGCAGAAGCCTCGAACACGCGGAGAGGATCGATATTTCCTTGTCCGCGCAATTCGAGATGGAGGGCTATGGCGCAGACGGTCATCAGCGCGGAGGTAAAGCAGATAAGCCCATGGGTACGCATCCCCGCCGCATGGCCGCGCAGTTCCCGGTCCAGCCCGAGCAGCAGGCCAAGGATCGCCGCGACGCCCAGACGAAGCAGGGCCGGCCTATTGATCAGGTGGAGCGGCGTGTCGGGATTGAGTTCCATCAGGCGCTCTTGCGCTTAGGCGGTGCCTTCTTCGCGGGGGCTTTCGGCTTTGCCGCCGTCTTCCTCGCTGGCGCGCCTTTCGCGCCGCCGGCCGACTTCTTCAGCGCAGCCATCAGGTCGATGACGTTTCCGGCCTTGCGTCCCGTCGGTTCGTCATCGACATCCTCGATGATCCGCTTGCACTTGGCCTTTTCTTCTTGTCGATCAGCCGGTGGAGCGCATCGACATAGCGATCGTGAAACTCGTCCGGCTTGAAGGGCGCGGTCTTCTTGTCGATGATGCTGACAGCAAGATCGAACATATCCTCGTCTGCCGTGTCAGCCGGCAGTCCCTTGAAATAGCTCTGCGCCTTGTTCACCTCATCGGCATAGCGCAGCACTTCTAGCACCAGCCCCTTGCCGCAGGGTTTCAGGGACACAAGCTGCTCGCGGCCGCGCACCGAGAGCTGGCCAAGGCCAACCTTCTTGGTTTGCCGCAGCGCGTCGCGCAGCACAGCATAGGCCTCTTCGGCCAGATCGTCTGCCGGAACCACAAAATAGGGCTTTTCATAATAGAGGACATCGATCGCATCGGCTTCGACAAACTGGACAAGGTCCAGCGTCTTGCGGCTCTCGATCTTGACCGCTTCGATTTCCTGCTGCTCCAGCAGAACAAAATTGCCCTTGGACAGCTCGAAGCCCTTGAGGATCTCGTCGCGATCAACCGGGCCGACCCCGCTGACCACCTTCTCATATTGGATGGGCTTGCCAGTGGGTTCGTGAATTTGGCGAAATGAGACCGCTGCACCGGATTTTGTTGCAGGATAGATTTCGACCGGGATCGACACCAGCGCAAGCTTGATCTGACCCTGCCAATATGCGCGCGTTGCCATGAGAGACCTCCGACAGCTTTAGCGAGCAGCATTTGCTTTGGTTCCTTGTAGGAACAAGCAAATATGAACCGCGCCTCCCAATGTTTTGATAAGACCCTCGCTTCAACCTCTGACCTTGACGAGCCGATCATCAGCCCACCGCAAAACCTGTTGGGAAACATATTTCTTTAACCAAATTCGGAACACAGGCAGGGATGAACCCAGGGGCAGCATAACATTGGCCGAGATCGATACACTGCGCTTGTGCAGCCTACTCAACACGACTGCCTTCGGCTTCGTGTTCCTGCTGCTGTGGCGTGGCCGCCGACAGGATGATCATCTGCTTTACTGGTCCTTGAGTTCGTTTCTGTACGGCGGGGTGATGATCGGTTTTGGCCTTTGGGGCGAGCATGGGATTGTTCATGGGACAATCCTCCTAATGCTGCTCGCCTGGAGCAATGTGCTGGCCGTGACGGGCCTTCGCCATTTTCAGGCGCGGCCCGTACTCGAACCCTGGATGGCAGCGCCGCCTCTATTAATGGGCGCGGCGCACGCGGTGCCCCTCCTCATGCTGAATCTGGGTTGGCTGCCGAGCGCATCTCTGATCCCGCGTATCTGCGATGTTCTCGGACTGACGGCTGCGATGGCGATCAGCGGTGGCATGATGATATCGGGTCCGCTGAGGGGGCAGAAGATCGCAGGGGCCGCAATGCTGGCCTATATTCCGACATTCCTGATCGGGCTGGTCGGGGAAATGGGTGTTCTTTCGGGCGCACAGTCGCTGGGCGTGATGCCACTGCTCGCTGATCAGGCACTGCTGGCGATTTTGAACCTTGGCCTCCTCATCATACCGGTCGATCAGGCGCAGGCGGACCTTCGGATCATGGCGTTGCGCGACCCGCTGACAGGGGCGTGGAACAGGGCCGGACTGGAAATCGAGAAGCAACGGCTCAACGCGCCGGGCGCTGCCGTGATCGCGATCGATGTCGACCATTTCAAGACGGTCAACGATGTTCATGGCCATGAAGCCGGGGATGCGGTGCTGCGGGGCATTGCGCGCGAAGCCGCACGCATCGCTGATGCGCAGGCCGGTGCGCTGGCGCGGATAGGCGGTGATGAGTTCATCCTGCTGCTCCCGGCGGGTTGTGAGGGGCAGCGTCGGATTGCCGAAGCTCTGCTTGGTCGTTGTCGTACTGGCGCATCGTCACTTCAGGCCTGTACCCTCAGCATGGGCTTCGCGAAGGTGGAAGCGACAGAAAAGAATTTCGAAGAGGCCTTGGCGCGCGCCGACAAGGCGCTTTACCGGGCTAAGGCGGATGGGCGGGGCCGACTGGCGGCCTAGTCGCATCGCCCTATCTTTACTGTTTATCCCTTTTCGAGACGTCGTCGCGCGGCTTACCGCCCTTGGTGCGTTGGGCCACGGCGCGTGCGCCGGCCAGTACCGGGCCGCAAGCAGCGGACTTGGCGTCACCAACATCGACGAATGCTAACACAGCGGCGGGTGGGCTGGCCAGCAAGGCAAGCCCGAGCCCCGCGCCCGACCGACCGAGCAACTGCGGACTGATGATATTGAGCGCAGGCGACCCGAAATGGCCGCCAATCCCCACCGGCGACTGGCCGGAAAAGAGGCTGAACTTCTTGCCATCGGCGCGCACGCCGATGTCGAGGGCTTCCGTGCGGAAGCTGAAACCGCCGCGCCCGGTAATGACGTTCTTCTTTGTATCGATCAGGATGGGGTCGGCTGTCGCCAGGCCATCGCTTACCGTGAAGGCGATCAGACCGCAGTTGATACCCACCGGCTCCTTCAGCCGATCCTGAAACATCTTGTAGGCAAAGGTGCCGAGGTCGAGTTCGGAAAGCTGGACGTTGCGCGTCCAGAAGCTGCCCTGCGGCAAGATGAAAGCGATGCGACCACTGGCGCTCGCCAGGCTGTCATGGATCGTGTCGCCGCGCCCTTCCAGCTTGATCCGCCCATGGATGGTGCCAGACGTGCCGGCTTCCACCACGCCATAGCCAGCGAGCAGCTTGCCCATCGGCGTGGGAGCAAGGCGTATGTCATAGCTGTCGGCCGCAGGACGTTGCCGCGTATCGAGAATGATGTCAGCCGCTACATCGCCGCGAGCCATAGAGAAGGTGAGGGGGGAAAGCGCGAGCCGCCCCTTGTCCAGAGCGAGGGTCAGGTCAATGTCGGATACGGGCACGTTGCGCGAGCGTACGGCGCCGATCCGCCATTTGAGCGCCGCGTCGAACGCCTGCATAGTCGCGACGGGCAGGGCGGCGTCGGGAAGAATGCGATCGGCAGAAGCGCCTGTCGCAGCCGCAGCAGCCGTGGCACCTTTGCTGGCCACAATATCAGGATTGTAGCCAATGAAAGGCGCGGCATCGATGATATCGAGGCGCTTGGTGTAGAGTTCGGACTCCAGGCGTACGCGCTCTCCATTAGTGATGGTGAGCCCGCCCGCGATGTCGCTATTGCCAAAGGTGCCGCTGAGCTCCGTGAAGCGATAGACATCATCCTGCTTGATGAGTTGGCCCTTCAGTCGATAGGTTCGGGTTTGCGGAATGGCCACGCCGATGATTGCCAACAGTTCCGACATGTCGCGGCCACTGGCCTGCGTCTGCAAAGGGACATTCTCGATATCCGCTACTGAAGGCAGCGTGCCCTTCACATCAATGATGTTGTTCGCCGCCCAGGCCCGAAGCGATAGCTGATTACGCCCGCGATTGGCGGTTTCATCGGGCGAGAGCAATTGTGCGGTGAGGCGGAAAGGGGTTTCCCGGATACGGCCCGTCCCCTTGGCGCCCACCGCTTTGCCGATCCGCGCATCCGTCGACTGGATCGTATCGAATTCAAGGTCGGCCAGCAGCCGCATGCGCGGGTCGAGATAGCGCAGCCGCGTTCCCGCTATGCTGGCCCGGTCGATACGGGGAAAGGCGAGCGGCTCGCCGCCTTTTTTCTCGCTGAAGGTCCAGCTATTGGCGTCATGCGCGGCATCCCACTCAAGATCGATCGCTGCATCGCGCAGCGTCAGAGCATAGAAATGGCGCTTTCCAAACAACAGCGAAAATGGCGCTATCCGCGCATCGATCTGACGGGCCGAAAAGAGCGTTGGTTGACGCGCCCATTTCGGGTTCGACAGTGTGAAGCCTTCGGCCAGAAATTTGAGGCTGAAAGGCGCGAAATAGAGTTGGAAGTCGCCTTTAACCTCCACATCGCGCTCAGTGAGTGCGGCGATTGTCCGCTCAAATGGGTGTTTGAGGAAACGGCCCTTTGTGAAGAAAAGAATGAGCCAGATAGCCATGATGGCGGCAAGTAAGCCCAGCCCGATCTTCGCTAAAAGGGGTATGCGCCGCCAGCGGTCGCCGATTTTCATAGTGTCTCGATTTGGTGGCGCGGCTGTCATTGAGGGTGAACGGTGCAAGCAGCCGTTTGTTGCTTTCGATCAGCGGCACCTGCGGGGAAGGATTGAACCGTACCGGGTTTGCCGGAGGCTCCAACTTCTGAGTAATACCAACCTCCAATGATCCTGACTCACGTTGGGGATTCCCAAAGCGATGAATGTCTGAATCTATGGGTGCCGGTTGGAGGGCATTACCATGGGTGCAGCGATTGGATTGCGGGACGACTTTGATGCGGCAGGCTTGAGACGGCTGGCGCGCGCGACCAGAAGCGCGAACCAGGGTCGTCGG
>NZ_FNYZ01000028.1 GCF_900109095.1 Sphingobium sp. AP50 | reverse complement strand
CATCGGCAATATCTGCGACCTCTACACCCCAGACGAATGCCGAAACTTCCTCAAAGCCGCTGGATATGCGTCCGATTAAAGGCTCGATGCTCTAGCCATACCGACCGCAGCGGGTCCAGTGTCTCGTCCGAGCGGACAAACGGATGGGATACCAGCGTGGGACGCAGTTCGGGCACGTCGGTCGAGTATAGCGCCCGCCGAAGTGGCAGCAGTTCGAGCGGCATCGACCAGCGGTCTTCGACGAGCCTGAACCAGTCGGAAAGCCGGGGTCGTGATTGGTCCACAAATTGGATTGAACAAGTCGGAGGCAATGTCGGCGGTAATCTTGCTGGTCAGGGTCGAGGGGGGCTTGGCGGCAGCTTCGATGTGCGCGCGGGCGTGAGCGCCAATCAGAACGATCAGTTGAGCCAAGGCTTCAAGGAATCTCGGTCCAGCGACGAGGCCAATAATTCTTTCAGCGGCGTTCGCGACGAACATTCGACGGGAAGCAGCGCTTCGGCGTCTGAAGGCACATATGAAAAAGGTGGGTCATTTGACCGAGCATCGACAAACAGTTCCTCGTCGCAAGGACGGGAAGATTCGCTTTCGCGGGCCCGCTCCTATCAGGAGTCGGCAGACAGGCTGGACGAGCTCTCCCAGCAACTTTCCCGCGACGCCAGCTATGCCGAAACCCATGGAATGCAGCTGAGTAAGAATCTGAGCCAGGATCTTGCGCAGTGGTACCGTAAGGAGCAGTCAAGCAATCCCGGTCTGGATGCGCCGGAGTTATGGGCAACCGAGCTGACGGGTCATCAGCGCATGGTCCGTGACAGCATGATCAACCGTTGGATGGGCGAGAAGCGGGATTCGATCCGTTCTGAAGTGCAAGGCCGCCTTCATGAACCCGACATGGTCGATGTCCCGCATCCGGCAATGGGCAGCTTTGATGACGTGCGGAAATACCATCATCCTGGCGGTGTCGACGGCTTGCCGAAAGGGCCGGCGTCGGGTGATCCGGGAACTGCGGTGGCGATCATCGCAGAAGGGCAGAGAAGCTATGCGGCCGACAAAGCTTCAGCTCAGATCCAGCGATCTGGAAGCATCGAAGCAGCTGCGGATGTGCAAAGTGACGTGAACCGGGAGACAAGCCGGAAATTCTTCCAGACCCATCCTCCTGAGGACTGATCTACCTTACGAAGTAGAAGTATAGGAGAACGACGGCAATCAGTAGAAACGCGAGCGCGTGTGCGATAACGTCGAAAATCGCAAACTCGCGGTTCTCATCGCCCCCTGCACCGTCATCGCGAGTAACAGGGCCATCAATCACGCGGATGATCGGACCGCCAGACGTGTTTTGCGTCGTCAGATAGGTATCGATGTCAAACATGGCACTAACCTCCGGAAACTCAACCATACAATTTTCGAGATTTGCTTTCAATGCGATTGGAGATGACTGGTACAACATTGATATCTGAAGGCCCGCACCAGATCGTCAAGCGACCGGCGTAGGAGAGAAGAGAAAATCAATTCATGGTGGAGGTTGAATGACCGGCTCTGGCCGGTAAGCGACCGTCCGGTTCAGAGTCAGGCTGCGAGGTTAGCTGCCGTTCACGCAGCGTCGGTTGCCGACCAAAGCCGGACGATACTCCGTTCCCGATGAATGTCCGGTACTGATTGAAGCTGGCGTTCGCGCCGGTTGAAGCGGTCCATCAGCATCGCGGCTAGGTTCGGTCGTTCGCGGCCAACTGTTGTGTTCCCCCAAAACCGATCATCCTTGCTCGCCGGGATGGGGATCAGGTGGCTGGAGCGCCATCCTGGTCCCCGGCATCGCGTTCGTCCTCGTCGAGAACGTAAGTGAGGCCGAGTTCGGAGAACAGCGACTCCATTTGCTGTCTCGACGGGGGCACCCACGGTTTCGCATTGGTGAGCATGTCCATGAACCCGTCGAGTTCCTCTTGTGAAGGCGGTTCTTGGTTGGGCGCGATCAAGCCGGTCTTCTCGATCAACTCGTCGATCGCGGCCTTGAGCATCTCGACCTCGTCGCGCTTGTATAATCTGCCCTTCTGCTCGGTCAGATCATCAATGGCGATCTGCATCTGGTGCAGCGCATGCGCGAGCGATTGCTTGCGGCGGTTATATTTACCGCGCGCCGAGCCCTTAAATTCTTAGTGCCGCCCGCCCGACCGACCGCGTTTTCGGCGATTGGGCGCTTAAACATGTCAATTGGGTCTTCGTCCATTCTCCTGAACCTCGTTTTCACTGGGTATTCGGCGACTTGCCGTTTACCCGACCTTAGAGCCCGATCAGAAAATAAGTTGATTGGTATCAGCAGGTTAGCTTGACGCTTTGGCCTGTCATTGATTCATGGGTTTCGCCAAAAACTACCATGGATACAACGATGTGGACCGATACCACTCGCGCCCTTCATGCGCGAAGAGGGCTAGCTTTGCCAAGCGATTTGACGGATGCCGAGTGGGCGCTGCTGGAGCCATTGCTTCCCCCTGCGTCTCGTGTCGGACGGCCCCGCAAATGGCCATTACGACGCATCGTCGAGGCAATTCTGTACCTGCTGCGCGGAGGCCTGCCATGGCGGATGCTGCCGCCTTGCTTTCCGCCGGTGTCGAGCGTGCGGCATTGGTTCTACTTGTGGCGAGACAACGGGCTGTGGCTGACGATAAACCACACCTTGTTGATGATGGCCCGAGAAGCTGATGGCCGAGAGGCTTCTCCCAGCGCTGGCGTGATCGACAGCCAGTCGGTCAAGACGACCGAAAGCGGTGGCCTGTGCGGTTACGATGCAGGGAAGAAGATCAAAGGACGCAAACGGCACATCCTGACCGACACCGATGGAAATCTTGTCCATGCCGTTGTGCACGCCGCCGACATTCAGGACCGGGACGGGGCACCGTTGGTCCTTGGAGAAATCGTCAGGCGCTTCCCCTGGCTGCGTCACGTGTTTGCAGACGGCGGCTATGCCGGAAACAAGCTCAAGGAGGCCCTGCGCCGGATCGGAAAGTGGACCGTCGAAATCATCAAACGGTCCGATACTGCCAAGGGCTTCGAGGTCTTGCCGCGACGATGGGTCGTCGAAAGAACGCTCGCATGGCTGAGCCGCAACCGGCGTCTGGCAAAGGACTTCGAGGAAACCATCGCGTCCGCCACGGCCTGGCTCTTTATCGCATCCATCCAACTATATGCTCGCCGCATCGCAAGGCCCTGATCGCCACGCCCGCAATTTTGAATCAGACACTTAGGCGCTGCGTGGATAACCCGTCATTATTGATCGGGTTTCTTACCATCTTGCAGACCGGCCAGCACCGATGCTCTTCCACACCTCGGTTCGATGATGTTCTTGCACTTTCGGCATTGTGAATGCAGCAAATGTCCGTTCAGATAGATGGGGAACCGCACGTGGGGGACTATCAGCGCCGGGTTGTCGCATTTCTCGATATCTTGGGGTTTTCAAGGCTGGTCGAAATGGCAGACGATCCGAAATTGAGAACCGCTATCGAAGGCGTGCTTGAGACTCTTCGCAGTACACTCGCCCCAAACGAGGCGCACAGCCTTCGGCTCACCCAGTTTAGCGACTGCATCGTCATCTCTGCACCTGTAGAACCCTATGGCGTTAACCTGGTGATGCATGGCTCGACGATCTTGGCGGGCAACTTGCTTAACCAGACGGTACTCCTCCGTGGCGGGATCGCAGTGGGCAATCTCATCCACACCGACGACGTGCTCTTCGGTCCTGGTCTGTTACGAGCCTACGGCAAGGACACATCCGGTGGCCCGCCCCGAATCTCGATCGATCAGACACTCAAGGACGAGGTTGCAAGCTGGCACAACGACTTTGGTCTCGAAGCACTGATGCGAACCGATACTTATGACCTGACCACAATGCTCCATACGCTCTACAGTTACGAGATTTACACCCCCGAACCCGAGATCGGCAAAGTCGTTCTAGACCGCAACGCTATATACCTGGCGGAGCAGATTGCATCGCAGTGCTATAGGGTAGACCATCCGCCTTCGGTTCGTGCGAAGTGGCTTTGGCTCGAGAGATACTGGAACGAGGCGGTGAGCACGAAAGGCATCTTAACTTCGACATCCGAGTTCGCAGCCAAGTTTCGGGCTGGATCATAGAAGTAGGGCCAGCTTACGTCGGCGCTTGCGCTCGCGCATTATGCACCAAAGACTTAGTACCAATTTACCTCCAATATAGAGGATGAATATCGAAAAATCTGTTTTCAAATAAAGTTACTCATGCCAAACTTTCCAAACTTGGTTACGCCGGTGGGGGCATGGGATGACCTTGGTTGCAGCATCTACGGCATGGGAAGAATGTCGCGCCGCTCTGGCTGCGGCCATTCTCAAACGGTTCGGCGACCGGGTGTCCGGAACTGATTGGACCAAGATTAAGCCCGGCGCGGGGCGCCCCGATGGCTTCGGGAGCAGCGGGCCGGCCTGGCATGCGACACTCGACGATGCCCAGGACATCCTGACGGCCGCGGGCTATACCTGCTCGCCGATCGACGCGACCGAGATCGCGGCCGTGCTAAGCGCGGTTCTGACGAAGAGTACGCGCCTTCTCTTCGACCACATCACCATCATGCGGCCGTTTCGATGAGGCCGGGCCGGCACTGCGGGTTGTGGTCCGCCTCGCTCCTGTTTGCCCTGACGCTCGCCGAAACCGCGCGCGCCGAGGCGATCGACCTTGCCAAGCTGTGCGCCGAAGGGCGGGTCAGGTCGATCCAGCTCGTCAACGCCGCGCTCAATGCCAGCGGCGCGCCCAAGGCCGGTGCGATGGACATCAACGGCGACGGCACGGAGACCATGCGTGAGAAGGTCGAGGCCATTCTCGACCCCACCTTCTGCGCCACGTCGGGAAAAGCCAGATGCAGCAAGGGCGACCAGGACGCCCTCGATGCCGCTCGCGACAATCTCCTGGCCTTCCTTGGCAGCGAAGGCCTATCGACCATTCCTGTGCGAAAGCCCTCAGCGCTGGAGGTACGTGACTGGCCGTGGCTCGCCGACGAGAGCTACGCGCAGCATGCACAACTCCTCGACAGCCAGGAGCGGTTTGCGACGCTGCGCTGCACGGTTGACACGCCGACGCCGACTCCAGCGATCGCCGGTGGTCCGGGCGAGAAGCCGTTCGACCTCGAAAGTAAGCTGCGCGTCACACAGACCGTCGATGGGCTCAGTCTCGCCCGCGGTACGCCCGACAAGCTCGCCAAAGTGCCGCAGGCAGAAATCTCCTACGTCGACGACAAAATCGCTGATACGCGCACGTTCAATATCGTTTCGGTCGTCGGCATTGATCTTGCCTCCAAGTCGACCCAGCAGATCATCCCGTTCGTGCATTTCGCGCGGCGCCGGGTGAAGGACAAGGACGGTGTCGTCTCGGCCGACGCCAAGAACAGTATCTCGCAATGGGGATTTGGCCTCGTCTACGGCGCGACGCTCAACAGCTATGACGTGATCTCAGCCACGCCGCTATTCACGGCCGACGACTTTGCCGACAGCCGCCAGGCATCAATCCGCATCAACTGGACACCCGGCTTCTTGCAAAGCCTCGATGCCATACCGTTCGAGCGCTCGCGGCGCGTCGGGCCGATCGCCGTGGGTCTGGGACTTCAGACCATCATCCAAGGCGGCCATGTCTTCAAGGCTGGCACCAGCGCCGAGCTTGTCGAGAATGGCGACTATCTGCGCGCGGGCGCCAATCTGACCGGCAATATCTGGTCGCTTGTCGATGCGCCGATCCTGTCGGCACTGAGCGCCGACGTGAGCTACAAGCACCTGTTCCGGTTGTCGGGACCGCGCAAAGTCACCTGGTTCGAGGCGGGCCTCAACTATTCGGTCGAGAGCACCGATCACATCACCCTGCGCTATTCCTATGAGCGGGGCCGCGACGATGAGACGCTCAAGGAAACCGACCAGTGGAAGGTGTCACTGGGCATCCGCTATTGAGCGGATGCCAACGCGGATAGAAAGCAATCACGGCTGCCCGCGATAGTCGTAGATGTCTGGATTGGCACCTGGCATCCACAAAGCATGGTCCAGATGCAGGATGAGATGGCCGAGGTCAGAGGCGACCGCTTCGCTCGTCGCTCGGTAGCCGAAGACCTCCGAGGGTATGGCTCCGCTGGCGATCGCTGAGGCCTCGCGCTGGCGAATGAACCATCCGAGCGGCAGGTCGAGTTCGACCGGTGATATCTGGCTCATGAAGAAGCCGCTGGTTGCGTCCGGGTTCTCCACGCAGACCGCGCCAGAGGTTCCGCATTGATCTTCCTGCGCGCGTAGTAGCGCAAGCCGGCCACGCGCCGATCGCGTCGAGATCAAGGTCATGAGCGGATCGAGCAGAAAGGATTGGGCGACCGCGCGTGGGTGACCATCCTCGCTCTGGGTGCCGGTCGTAGTGATCGCGAGATGGATGGGAAAGATGTGAATCGAGCAGCCCTTCCAGTCAGCCGAGGTATGGATGTTCCGGGCGACATGAATGCGGCAGACTGGCTCCGCAGGCACGTTTTCCTGCTTTTCATCATTGAGCTCCCAGGCCTCTGCCATGCGCAGCCCGTGGATGAGGTCGAGCACGGTGTCGGCGCCGCTATTCTCGAAATAGCCGCCGTCAGCGAGGATGCGGGCGCTGTCGTCCGCCACCTGGAGATGGGCGGTCGGCGTTACCCAGGGGAAGCGCGCGGACATGCCAGCCGCTTCAAGGATATCGATATCGCGTCCGCCTGGCAGCATCTGCGGAAACCATTCGGCGCTTGAGGATTCCGCCACGATCGGTGAGAGCACGAGCCGTCCTCCGGTCGCCATATTGGTCGTCACGGCTGCCACCGCTGGCCGCGCTGAGGCCGGATCGAAGCTCTGCCCAACCAGCGTGTCGAGACTGCGGCCGTTGGCCATCGACGCACGAAAGGAATCGACCAGCACGCCGCCCCGGTCGCGGGAGATCCATCGCCCGGGCAGGAAGCTGTCGAGCGTTTCGAGCAGCAGCATGCGAGCCAGAACCGGGGAGAGATGGTCGGCGGTGAGCGCGGTCTGGTCGAGCCGGGTGTTTCCTGGCACGCAGGGCGCGGCCGGCTTCTGCGCGGGATCAGCTGCGGCATGGAACAGGGCGTTGCCGACCGCGCCGCCTGAGACGCCGACTGCCACCAGAACATGCTGCGAAAAGGTCGGGCAGCGTGCCGCCAGCGTCGACAGCACCGCGTGGGCATGGGCGGCTGCATAGATGCCGCCGCCTTCGGAAGAGACGAAGATTACCGGATAGGGCATGTGCGCCTGCCGATAGGCGTCGAGGTCGCGGCGTTGGGAAAGCCATTGGCGCAGCGCCTGCTCGACACCCACGGTCTCTGCGACCGCTGGCTGGGTTCGGATCGAGTGGTCGTTCGGCGCCAGGATGAAAGCGGCCAACAGCCACCATGCCCCCACGATCGCCCCGATGCGAGGGTGGAAGACTGCAGCGCAAAGGATCACCCCGAGACAGGCCAAGAACACCGCCAGGATCGCCAGGCCGCCCACGGTCCGCGGAATGACGACCGGATCAGCCGCCGAGGCGATTGCGAAGCCCAAAAACAGTGCGAAAAGAGCTCCCACCGCGACGGCGTCGACCAGCCAGGCTCGCGATGGGGGTGTCGGCATCCAGGTCCCACGACGTGACAGCATCACGGCTATCGGTATTCCCGGCGCAAGCAGGATCGCAGGCACAAGGCTGATCGCGAAGCCGCCCAGGATCCAGCAGCACACGGTTGCGATGGCGAGCGGGCTGACCGCGGCGAACGCCGTCCAGAGCGAAAGGATGCCGCGTTGCCAGAACATGGAGCAGGTTGCCAGCGCGCCCACAAGCAGTGCCGCCGTGGCCCAGACGACTGGCCAGCCGCGCGCCAGCGCATCCTCGATGACGAGGCGATATTGCGGAGGTGCCGCGATGGCGAGTGCGAGCCAGGCCAGCGCGGGGAGCGCCGCGCTCTTGATGGCGAGGGCGACGCGCGCCTTCACGGCGCGATCCGAATCTGTGCGGGCCGACGAGACCTTGTCATCGCAGCCGCCGCGTTGCCTGGCATCGGTGTCCAAGGGGCGGTATTCCAGGATAAGGAGCGACTACCACCGCCGTTGTTTGCTCGAACGCTCCCGCGCTGCGCTCGCCTCATGTTACCTCCCGACACGCCATCGCCTCGTACCCCAAACGACCGCAATGCCCAGCAATTGCCAGGTCACCCGATCATGCTTGGGGACGCGCGTGAAAGCGAGTCTATACTTTGCAAATTTGTTGTCTTCTTTGAGCTGGACATTGATGCGCCTTGCGCAATTCGGCTACCGCCTTGTCTTCACTCAGCAGCGCAGCCATTTGCTCTGCTTCGGCAAACTGCCGCTTCTATCTTCGGTACGGTTTTGCTCTTCGCGGCTATGATCGTTTTTTCCATAGCGAACTCAAGTCCGAGCAAGCTGAAGAAGTAGCGCCCTGGCCTGCTGCCGGGTTGGTATTTGAGCGTCAACTCTCTACGCCACGTCGCAGAAGACGGTCAGCTACCCATTCTTCCGGGCACCTGAGCGTGGGTAGGCATTGCCGAGCTAATGCCGCTCCGGGCCGATAGCGGAATGTCTGGGTCGGAGCTGGCCGGAATCCGGGCGTTCATTTACTGAACCGTTGCTCAAATCATTTTGTGAACTGCCGAGGTGGGGCCGCAGACCCATTTCTTTGCTCGTGACCGAACTTCATTGTTGATCGCCGTTATCTGCAAAGCAGATGCTGGACTGGCGTGGATGGTGCCGTCAGTCACAGGCTGCTTGGGGTAGCTGAGCGTGAGGCCATAATGGGCGCTGAGCCCTATTGAGAAGTCGTAGCCTATCTGGTCGGGGACCGGACGGTCGGAAAGAATGAAGGACGGTGTCTGCGACCGGAGCAAG
The DNA here is from genome assembly GCF_900109095.1 of Sphingobium sp. AP50. Taxonomy (GTDB): domain Bacteria; phylum Pseudomonadota; class Alphaproteobacteria; order Sphingomonadales; family Sphingomonadaceae; genus Sphingobium. The sequence goes on along the minus strand of NZ_FNYZ01000028.1, from coordinate 41,142 downwards.
GTCCATTCGAGGCCCAAAAGATGGCATGCGATCGGTTGCGCTGCTGCTAGGATCAAGCTTGGATTGAAATGGACTTCATAACCGTGCAGCTCTAGGACATCGGCCGTTTCCTTTTCCAGCTGCGCTCCTGTCACGCTAGTCAACAAAGTGAACTCCGAAGCGGTTAATTGAGCGCCAGGCAGCACCCCCGTCGCTTGCAGAGCTTGGTTGAGCGCATGTTCGTTGGGACATGAACGATAATCATTGAGAGCGATTGCGAGAATTTTCGCTAGGTCGAGCCGGGTGACAAAGTGGTCAGGATACCGACAAGCCTGAACGGCCATGAGCATTGCGATATCAACGCGTGCATCCCGATCCATGGCTCCCGTCTTGATCAGGCGATCGAGTCCAGTCGCGACTAAGCCTTCGATCTTCGAAAACCTATCCTCCAGTTCGTCGCTCGGTCGAAAATGTTCGTCAAATACAATGTTAGCGTATTCTTCCGACATCTTGTCGCCTGGACCCTGAGCAGGAAGCTTCTGCCCAGTCATCAAGTTCAGATAATAGGGGCCATCTTCCTCCGGATCTGCAAAGCGCTTTTGCCAGAGCTTTGGTACGACATGGTGGTGCTTCTTTTCGAACTTGGGTGCAGTTGAGATGCTCATGAGCACGCCATATTGATCTCTCCCCAAGAATCCACTCGAAACCGCAGGTCGAGGCTAGGCTCAGGCCTTGATCTCTCGTCTGCTGAGGTAGAGTGCCTCCATTATTGCGACCACGAAGTTGCGAAATATGTTGGCGAAAGTGTCCGGCACCATGAACAGGCGGCGCTCCTCCGGGACGAAGCTCATCAGCGTCTCGGCGACCCCTAGACTCGCTAGGTCGGGTTTCCGTAGTCGCTTCAGAAGGTCAGCCTGAGCCTTCTCGAACTTTGGAAGCCAGCTTGGGGTCGGCCGTCCTCCGCTGTGAACGTAGAGGTGACGGAAAGCGACGAAGTATCTCCACATCGCCTCAACATCGGTGAAATTCATACAAATAGTTCTTGCCGAAATTTGTATCATGAAGTAGCGTAGGGCGCTGCTATTCTCGAGATACTTCTTGATCTCGATCATAATTTTTGGTTCCCGGAGGCCGGCGTCGGCCGATATGCTGCCTGCTTCGACCAAAATTCTCTTAATGGTATCTTCGAACATCGCGAAAATCAGGATAAACTCGTTGCAGTTGATGAAGGTGAGAAGTATCTCCTTCGCCGTCACGTTGCCAGCTGCAATCAACTGACTGATATCGGCCAGGTCGAGTCCACGCTCTTCGCCGATCTGCGCAGAATTTAGGGAGAATCCGATCGCGGCGTGCAAGATTTTAGTTCTATTATAATCATTTTCTGCTGAGCTCACAGTCTCCATCAGCAGTTCCGCTATCTCAAGCTCCGACGCTTGGTCTATTAGATAGTGGCTGACGATGTTCGTCGACATCAACATCGAGTAGTTGCGGAAGAAAGATTCGTAACCGGGATCCGCACCGATTTCTGGCTTCAGCATTGATATCGTCATCTGCTTCACAAAAAACTCCATGATGGTGATGGCGCTTCTCTCGCGATCAGAGCGCAATGTCTGCGGTAACGTCAATAAAGGCGAGCCTCGTTCGCCTGATGCACCGCGAACGACTGCAAAGTCCCCCGACCCAGTCGAAATCCGAATGTCCGGTTCTGGGCGCGGCCATATCGCTGTCTAACGGCTTGGATTGGCGCATTGCTGTCAAGTTGGCTCATCACCGGGGCGAGAAGCCGGTCATTCAAATTCCCGTGCCTTCTGCCAAGGTAAGGGCATCCTTCACATTAGACCCTCGCATACCAGTCGGCCATCAGAAGGCGACGCCGTCAGGATTAACGTCGAGGCCTCTGGACGCAGACTGCTTTTCGCTTTTCCTTTGTTGACGGCGCACAGTCGCGGCAAAGGTGCGGCCGCGCTGCGGCAGCTTCTCCGCAGCCATCGCGAGACCGAGTTCGTCGTGACGAACATCTACAAGATCTGCGAGACGATCGATCAGCCCCAGTGCGACGAGAACATCGGCAAGCATGCCGATGCCCACTCCCGGATCACCGCTTTCCAGTCTCCCGATCGTACTGGCAGAGGTGCCCGTGCGCACTGCGAGGTCGGCACGCGCCATATTGCGGCGCAGCCGTGCCGCACGGATATCCTGGCCAAGCCTTGCAAGTGCGGATTTTGACTTGAGCGAGCTCATCTCAATTGTCCATATATGACATCTAATAACTTTTAATGCCTCATATATGATAAAGTAAGATAAAATTCAAACAGGCGCGATATGCCGCGTTCGACATAAGACTAAGCAATGCCTCCGCGCACGATTCAACTCTCCCGGCCTTGTGGCGGCAGTCCATCTCGCGCTGCTCCCCGGTGGACGGATCCGATGACGATATCCTTGCGCAGGATCTGGCCCGTCCTTTCGTCCTGAAAATCCTCCATGGTAATCACGCGGTCGCCGACGGCAAGAATAGCCCGGTCAAGATGGTCGCCGGTTGGTACCGATCGCTGATACCGTCGGCCCGGCGGAATATGATCGCGATTTACTAATTTTCGCGGCCACACTCATGTCGGCATATTCGAGCGGACCGCCCCCCGCCCTATTCCCGCAGCGACACCAAAAAAGGCATGACATCCGCGAGGCTGGCACTCGCCGACGCCGGAATGCGGACAGTGTGATAACCTGCCCTAGCTGTCATAGCGTCCCGTCTGTCGTCGCGGACAGCCTTGTGGCTTCGATCATCGACCTCGATCAGCGCAATCACCCTGCCAGTGGTCCGATCCTGCACCACGAAGTCGACAATTTTCTGCGAAAACACATTCCGGGCCGCATGACGTCTTCGGCGATCAACTCGGGCAGAAGGTTTGAGCAAGGCGCCCATTGCGACCTGCGCATGGATCCGGTGCGCCGGCAGCAGATGTTCCAACGTCTCTAGCATCGCCTCTTCGCGAGCCGTCATGAACGACTTCGCAATCGGGGTGTCTGCGGCATTTCGCCCGCCAAGACCGAGCAGCACTGACCCAACCTTCAGCAGGACAATTGTCGATATACCGAAAACGATGATAGACAGAACATTCAGGTAATTCACCATGTGCCTCCTTACAGATCCAGGCCGAGGCTCCGCTCCGGCAGCGCCGGCAGGATTTCAGCGCGATCCGTGCGCGTGCGGCCCTCCCTATCGGTGGCGGTCGGGTCATGGCTGTTGGCACCGCCGGGATTTAAACGCTGGTCTCGCCTCGATAGGGGCGCCACATCGCTAAGTCCCAGACCTCCTCCCGGTACTGAGCGCTCCATCCCGCCTGTCATGCCGTCGATGTCGAGCCGACCGACGGTTTCGAGCGCCGAGGTCTTGTTGCCCGGATTGCGGGCGAGTTGCGCTACCAGCTTCGCTTTATCATCCACGATCAAGGTCAACTGATCGCGAACGCGCGTTACGCCGACGTTGAACAAGCGCTGATTGGAGAGGTTCGCTTCGTAGCTGGCCATGACAGTGATGGCTTTGTCTGTCGTGATGCCCTGCGCCATGTGCATGTTGAGGCTATAGGCAAGGTCGAGCCGAGACAGCATAGGGTCGGAAAGACCAAGGGTAAGCCTTTGCTGCCCTGCCGTCTCGATTGTTATTCCGCTCCCGTCGACCGCCACGACAGTCGCAAGGGCAGCGTTGTGCAGGTCCCGTGGCTTATCATTGGCGGTCCAGCGGATACTCTCACCCTGCCGGATCTGGATCTCCTTCTTTTGGGAGAGCTGAAGCCGATCGCGAATTTCAGTGGGGGATAGCTTGCGCGGATTGAGTTGGGGGCGCTGGCGGCCGTTGCGCAGATCGACCTTCCCATTGCTACGCACGGCAACGACATCGTAGCGGCCAGCCTTCAGCCCAACATCCTGGGCGCCGCCCCGACCGACCTCTAACGTCTGGCCGGCGGCGTAATTTTTCGCATAGCGCAATTCCTCACGGGTAAGGTTGACGCGCTCATAGACGGTGAGGCTGATGGCCGCGCCGCGCAATGTGCCCTCTGCGCCAAGGCCCTCCTGTATCCGCTCGTTGATCGCCGCACGCGCTTCGCGGCCCGACGCGAAGACCGCAGTGCGCTCCCGCTCTTGCGGTGACAGGCCAAGCCAGCGGTCCGCAGCATCTTGAGCGGGGCTCTCCGATTCAATGACATTGTCTCGCAGAAGACGAATGGCGAGGCCCGACTTCCCCACATTTGCGAGCGACGCAACGGTTCGAAGCAGGGTCGTACGTTGGCGGATATTCTGGTCCATGCGCGCCATCGTCCCGCCACCGGCCTGGATCATGGCAAACGCCTTGCCGGCATCGATCGAAGATAATTGCTGGCGGTCGCCGACAAGGACCAGCTTTTCGATTGCGAGCACATCAGCGATCTGGTGGAGCTTTAGCATATCCCGCGACGACACCATGGAGGTTTCATCGACGACGATCATCGTGTTTGCGAGGCCGACACGGACCTCGTCAAAGCGTGGGCCACTCTGCTCGGTGATGAACCGTTGATGGGCAAGGACGAAGGAAGCAATGGTCTGGCTTCTGATGCCCGCCCCTTCCGCCATGTCAGCCACCATTTTGTTTTGGAAGGCGAGGCCTAGAACGTCACGCCCTTCCGCCTCGGCGACACGTGCCACTGCGGAGAGCATGGTGGATTTCCCCGCACCTGCGATGCCTTGGACGATCACCGTCCTGTCCGTGGAGGAGACGACCAGCCTAGCAGCTCCAAGCTGCCCGGCGTTGAGCTCATGATCGGAGGCCCCCTGAAGCCGTGCAGACGCTTCAACGGCCGCGACGATCGGGATTGATGCCCCCCTCCCTGCTTCTACCAACCCAAGAATCTTCTCCTCGGTCGCCAGCGCCTCTTTGGTCGTGACCATGGAGATGGTCCCATCACTTTCGCGTCCGACACCGGGAATGAGCATACCGCGCTGTGTCAGCGTCGCTAGGCGCCTGTCGACATGATCGATCGTGACTCCTTTCAGCCCAAGGTCCAGCGCGGTCTTGGCAAGGTCGATGATCTTGAAAGCAGCCTCGCGCTCGGCATGAATCCGGACCGCCGATGCGACGGCGAACTGCGCGCGAGCAGCCGATGGTGCCACCATCATTCGGGCCAGACCACGATCGACCAGAGGGTCATCCGGGCCAAGGATGCCGGACAGCTTGTCGAGAGTGGTGACAATTACCTCCTTGATGCCATGGTAGCCGCGGTGAAGTACTCCCTGCGCTCGTTCCTGAGTGCTGCGCGTCTGCGCCATCGACAGCAGATCCTGGCCGGTAAATCCCAGGCCCGCTGCCTTCTCCTTCCAGCCTCTCCCTAGCGCGATACGATCCTCGACATTGAGCTTAGGATTGCGCGTGCGGATCGTAATAGAATCGCGCCCCGAATGTGACACGATGCCCAACTCGGCCGCCCTCCCCAGGATCGTCTCCCGACGCTGGCTGAAGGCATCGATGATGTTCTTTGGCACACCGGCAACTTCGAATGCGCCATGCTTACCCTTCATGTCGATCACATAGCCCAGCTTCTCCAACTCATTGCGCAGGGCGGCATGATAGATGGCACCAATGACGCTATTGGCTTTCCAAATGGCTCGATTGTGAAGAGCCTGCCATGTCCCATTCGGCATCCGGGTCAGGTTGGCGACGACCGCATGGATATGACCCTGCGGGTCCAGCGCGCGGCTGGTGTCATGCTCGAACAGGGCATATACAAGGTTGCCGGTCCTGATCGGGACCTTCCTGCCATCGATGTCCCGGCGACCCTCGGCGAGGTTCCTCTCTACCCATTTCATGGTGGACTGCACCGCGCTCATATTGGCTGCCAGAATGCGTCGGTCGCCGGCGACATAGGCCATGATCGAGGCCGACTTGGGCATCGAGAAAGTAAGATCGGTGCCCGATTGGCGGTTTTCGACCTGGGCAACCCCGGTGCCGTCGGGAAGAATGCCATTGAGCGTTCGTTCAAAGGCGTCCTTTGTGACCTGACCGGTAAGACCGAGTTCCTGTGCGCCCTCGCCTGCCCAGATGCTCACTTCGGATGAACCCTCGACGGTATAATAATTGTCCTTCGCGAAATAATTGGCCGCGCCGGCGGCGGAGCGAACAGGCGCAATGGAAAGCATCGATCAGATCCCGAAATCGTCGGTGTCGAGACCGGCTGAGAGATCGTGTCGCAGCTCTATGAGCGTCTGATCCTCCACTTGCAGATCGGCAGATCCGGCCTTGCCCTCGGCACGCTCGGATGGACCGCGCTCCTGCGACGATCGCCGCTGCTCATTTTCCGCTGAACTGCCGCCGCTCTCAATACTCCGCGACCGTGTTGCATTGCCGGCCAGCATGTCGCTGACGCGGTCCGTCCTGCTGCCATCCTCGGCCTGCCGCTCATCATGCGTCGATGGGGGCCGGTCCTGATCGAGCGCGCCGCTCGCGATGGTCGGATCGGTCACATTCTCGATCACCTGAGCCGCACCGTCACGACCTCCGGCTTCTCCGTTCTGCTCCTCCTGAAAAGCGCCCTCCCCTCGGTTTGACCGGAGCGGCCGGATATTCTCCCGGCGCACAAAGCCCTGCGCCACTGACGGGTAATCACGATATTGGAGGACGAGGCGGGCCGCGGGAAATCCATCGGGAAATTTGACGAAGGCATGGAGCGAGGGAAGGTTGGTGATGTCGTCCGCGATCACCAGCGGTTCGGTCTGCTTGCGCGGAGTCAGCGTCGATGCGTCGCGTGTGTTGTTGTAACCATAGCTATAGGCCTCATCCATCTGGCGGACCTCGCGGTTGCCGATATAGCGCGTGCATTGTTCGGCGGTGTCGAGATCGGAGGTAGCGAGGATCAGCTTCGACCGCGCGAGCGAGGCCAGATTCTTCGCACCATGCTCTCCATAAACTTCCACCAGCTTCTCGAAACTATGCAGCCCCAGGATCATTGCACCGCCAAAGGCGCGGGCGGTCTGGAGACCATTCTCGATCGCCGGGATGCGGTGCAGCGCGCCCAGTTCGTCGAACATAAACCAGGTCCGCAACGACCGGGTTCGGGGCATCGACATGAGATTGTTGATCGCAAGGTCCATCCACAAAGTGAGCAGCGCCTTGTTCATCGGCAGATCGAGATAGTGGGACGTGACAAAGAGGATGGAACCAGGCTGCCTGTCGCCGGTGATCCAGCCCCGAATAGAAAAGGGTTCGCCTTCTTCGGGGAGGAACCGAAGCACCTGCGCGTTCGTGTTGAAAACCGCGCGAATGGATTCCGCCATGCGCGCCGCCTCTGGCGCGGTCAGCGGGTCTGCAATGGTGTTGGAAAGATAACGGTGAACGTGCGCCAGATCGGCCGTCATCAAATTTTCCGACAGTGCGAGATTGGTGGCCTGACCGCGCTCGATCAGGCGCATGCACATCTCGATGAACAACGTGCGTGCAGCAAGCGCCCAGAAGGGTTCGGACGATCCGCCATCGGAGGGAATGAGAGCAGCTGCGGCAGAGGTAAATTCGCTATGGGAGGAGCAGTCATTGAAGATCGACCAGGCCGGGCAGCGCTCGTCCATGGGATTGAGGATCGTATCGCGCGCGGGATCGTAGAAGGACGCTACATAGGCGCCGGTCAGGTCGAATATGACCGCGCTGTCGTGCCGCTCTCGCATCTGCGCGACCAGACTGCGCAGCTCCGTCGTCTTGCCTGAGCCGGTGGTGCCGATCAGCATGGCGTGCGATTGTTCAAGCCGATGCGGAAAAGGGATGCCCCCCAGGCTATAGGGATGATGGATGCCCCTTCCCTTTTGCGCGGCAAAGGGAAGCCGAAGAACCTCCGCAGGCGTCATGCCAGGGCATAGTAGTGCGACATCCTCCTCGAACTTGATACGGTTATGTTCGATGATCTCGGATCGCAGCAAGGCAACATCGACCAGCATGGCGCCGCGCTCATGCCTTTCCTGGAGGATCGACTTGCCCCGGCGCTTGGAAATATCGACGAACCAGATGGCAGCAGGAATGGTAATGAATACCGACAGCAGAAACGACCCGATCAGTCCGCGTATAGCCACGTCCCAGGCGCGGATCACATCGGGAATATAGGGAACTGCCGACATGATGGTGCGGATGATATCGCCGCTCGGCAGGGTGACGTTGACCCTCTTCATCGGATCGAGATCGACCCAGTTCCAAAGCCCGGAATAGATTTTCATGCAGATGAGCTGAAAGCCATGCTCATCCAGCTTCACCGACATGATGCCGAACCAGCAGGCCAGGAATATGAAGAACCAGAAGATGACGGGCATCTTCGCTCCCGACAGCCACATCATCATTTCGTGCGAAAGGAGCTGGCTGCCGCGCGTGAAATTGCCCGAATTACGCTGCACCTTGCCACGCGCGGAGTGGTGGCTGAGCGGTATGTTCTGACCGTTGCTGCGGATGTCGTTACGCGCCATGGTAGAGCTCCACGCGCTTGTCTGTTTCCGCGACGATCCGTTCGCGATATTGGGGGAATTGCTCCCGAAGGATCACGTCCAGAGCAAGGTGCTGAAACTCGCCGATCCGCGCGAGGCGCAGCCGGCTCATATCCTTCATGGAATTGCCGGATAGGAGCAGGTCTACCGCCGCTCGAATTAGATCGGCGGCGGGCAATCCTCGGTTCCGGGATTGCTGCTCCAGGCGCTCCCACTGATCCTGTTCGAGGCGAACCGTGAAACGCCGTTGCTTGATTGTCATCCACTCAACCTCCTAGCAGGGAGGCTGGCGGGGATTACGAAAGTTGGCTTTGGATAGCGTAATTCCGAACGCATCGCAAGTCGTCAGACAATGTATGCGCAGAAAATCGAGTATTACAGTCCAATATTTGCGAACCAAATACCCCGTCCTACAATGTCTGACACCGAACACACAAAAATTACGTCTGTTTTATTGGCTTTTATTGAACCACCAGGTGCATGGGGTGTGCTGCCCGACTGCTTAGGAGGGCACCAAGCAAATGGCTTGCCGGCTCCGCAGTGCCGGCTCTGCTTTCCCGGTCCATCGGGCCGGGTCGCCGATCCTGCAGGGATTGGCTCCGCCCGGCGGGCGGAAGGATATGGCCTCGCCATATCTCGCCGCGGCATGAGGGGTTCACCCCCTCTACGCCACGGCGAAAACGCGCCACGAAAATGGCCATGGAAAGGCCAAATCGACACCTGTTGGAGGTCTGCCCGCGCCTCAATCACGGATCAGGCCGGACATGGCAGGAGGCAACCGAGCAAAGATAGTCCAACTCCACCGCAAGCCAAAGCGCGTCATCGTCCAGCTTGCTCTCCATCATGCGCTTATTGCGGCAAGCTTCGATCGTCATCGCAGACCAGTCGATCATGTCTGTCAAAACCTCGAACCGGGCAATGCGGCGCGTCGCTTTCAGATAGTCCGCTTCGACCCGAGCAAGGCGTCGAATGTCAATCTGCACGTTCATAACTGCTACTCCATCTCATGATTGATGGAGCATCGGGGGAGTGATCGCCGGTCATTGTCAGGGACGGCGCAGCCGCCGCCGGGCGGGGCGTGGGGGAGCCGATTTCGTCGTCGCCGGAACGGAGCGAAGCATAGTGAGAGCGGCGTCGAAATTGGGGGCACCGCGCCTCCTTGACCATGGCCGGCGAGCATCTCCATGCTCGAAAGACAATGCGAGTTCCCTCCCCCCGGATGAACCGCCGACGATATGTAGAAGCGTAGGCCCGATGGTCTGTATCGACACCAAGCGAGGCAAGTGGACGAGACGTCCAGTTGAGACGATCGAGCAGGAAAACCGGGCGTAAAATCAGGGTGATTGAGATAAGCGGATGGATGGCTATAGTCGACCGGTCCACAATCCGATCCGACATAGGAAAGATGATCCATGGCCAAAGATCTGGACAAGGAACGGGCTGCCATTGCGGCGGACGAAGCGAGGCTCGCGGACCGCAAGAAGCAGCTTGCGGAAAAGGAACGTGACCTGTCGCTCAAGGCTATTGAAAGGGCGGGCCTTCTGAAACTCTCGCCGGAGGATCTGGAGGCGCTGCTTGCGCGCGTCCGCAAGCTGGGCTTCGAGGAGGTTCGGAGGCGCCTGGCGGCTTAGCGCGCCCCTTACTCCCTCCCAGCAGATGGGCAGGCCGGGCTCGATGCCCGGCCTGCCCAATGTTCCGCGCCGAAAATGAGAGGGGGAGAGCCGTGCTGGCCCTCCCCCTTGCGCATCAATATTCGTCAATCCGTTCGCCTCGGACCGTGTGTACGATCCGTTCGATCAGGGGCATCGGCAGCACGCCATAATCGCCCTCGTCGATAGTTATATATCCGCCCTCCGCGTCGCTGATGACATGCTGGTCGAAATAGCTGCTGCGGGCGCGACGCTGCGCGGATTGCAGCGCCGAATGGAAGGCGGCCTGATCCTGGGCGGCGGCGGTCGAGATCATCTGCATGGCAAGCTCCTGATGTCGTGAATGACAGCAGGCCCCGCGTCGGGCGGGCGAGGTCGGGTCAAGGAGCGCCGGCGCAGCCGGCGACCGCGAAGCGGGCGGTGGGGGAGCCGATTTTGTCGGCCGTGCCGGTCCGCGCAGCGGGCCGGTGCGGCCGACAAAATTGGGGGTACCGCCGATCCTTGAGGCGGCCTTGCCCGCCCGCCACCATAGGAAGTCTGTGAGAGATATTCCTCCGTTACCAATCCTGCCGAGGCGTAGCGCCGCGCGGCCCGGCGGGGCCGCGCGGCACGCGAGCGAGCGAACCTGTCTGCCGCCTCGGAATTGATGGCTGTCGCTCGACGGGAGCCGACCGACAGCCATGCTTCGTCACGACGCCATCAGGGGTCGATAGCCCGCCTCCTCGTCGGCCCAGAGCGCGATCTGAAAATCCTCCAGTGTCACGCCGCATTCCTCCAATATCCTTGCTGCCGTCATGGGATATTCTGCTACGGCATCGGCAAGGTCATCGCGCTCGCTGGGATAGCCCCATCCCCATCGGTCATGAGCCGGGTCAAGCGGATCACGTTCGATCACGAGTTGATCGCTATCCAGTTTGACCATTGCCGCGAGAAGCCTTTCGCAATGCGCGATATCCAGCGTTTCACGCGGTCCATGCTGACCATGATAGCCGACCGAAAGATTGCTGCATTCGGGGATCGCGCCTGCATATTCGTTGGTGTCGGTGAAGACGCCTGTATTATCGGGGGCATATTGCAAATCCGGGCCAAGAGCATTGAGCGCCGTGGCCATGCTGGCCGCAAAGGCGTCAGAGCATGTACGCCCATGGCTTTGATGGGTGATGACATCACCATAACCGGCCCGGTCGAAGGCGATCGCAGCATCCACGCCCTCAAGTAAATGCGGCGTATTGCGCATGATCCAGCGCGAGCCAAGACAGCCACGTTCCTCGCCGCGATGGAAGATGTAAAGGCCGGGGCGGCGGGCCGCGATCATATTGAGCATGATCCATATTCCCGCCCCGTCATCTGCTCCAAGACACATGCCCGCCTTGCCGTTCTGCAGGCGCGCTATGCCCTTCGCGTCGACATCTACATTCTGGCGCCCGCCACGGGCAGCAACGGTGTCGATATGGCAGCTCCAGATGATCCGGGGCCGCACGCCGATGCTCAGCATGCGATTGCCATATCCGTCCTTCGTCATGCCCGGTACCTTATCGAGAAATTCCCGGCAGAAAGCCCGTTCAATATCGCTGTCATGCGGGCGCGCCCATGACAATATTTCGAGGAGGCCAGCACGGCCCTGCACATCATGTCGCATGGGATCAGGCTCCTGCATGGGAGGAAGCCACCGAAGGCAAAGCCATCGCGGTGACAGACAATATGATCTCAGGCACTGCGCTCGCCTGCGGCGCGTCTCCCGGCAGCGCTGCGCTTTGATGCGACAGGGCGGAAGCCGATGACGCCAATCGGAAACGCGCGTGCTCCGCTTCTTCGCGTTGGCGGCGCAATCGCACGGCGCGCGCCTGCTCTCCTGCCGCTTCCCATTTGGCGACAAGCGAGTGGATGGCCGCCATGTCCGCATGGAATGAGAGGCGGGTCACAATATGGGCGTTGCGCATCGCCGCATCATCGTCATCGAACGGTTCGGGCAACTCCTCGTCGCATAGCCATTCTCCATGATATTCGGTCAGGTCGTCCGCATGATACCATTCATCCGATGCGTCGCAGCGACGGCAGCAATCCCTGTCCCACCACTCATCGCGATCACTGAGATAGACCGCGCCAAATTCATCTGAGTCATCCGCAAGAATGGTACTTGAACCATGATTGGCGTGAACCGTGATGAAGTCTTCGCTGTCGCTGTAATGGCGCTGATTATGGTCGCAATAGGTCGTCTGGTTATGGAAGCAGTCGCTGCACCATTCCTGCTCGTCACCATCGGGGAATTGGACCGTCTCGCAAGGCTCGGCTTCGTTATCGCAATTCTCGCAATACCATGGGACGTCGGCAAGGCCCGTCGTCGCACCCGATGATATGCGGCCGTGGCCGATGATCAGATGCTCTCCGTCGTCCTCAAGGTTGTCGCCATGATCGATATAGGGCACGACAAAATGATCGCCATGCGGGATGCGCTGTATGCGTGCGCCATTGAGGCTACCCGATACAAAGCCTGCCTCCTCAAGAAGCAGGGTAAGGCGCGAAACGTCCCCATAGACGCTGGTATAGATGCTCCGTTCCGGCCAGATGATGCAACGCGCCTTCGCATCGTCACGGGGACCGATATAGGCCAGCGCGGTATCCGGCCCCGCATATGCCCGAACGGGGTGGCAGGGGCTGGAAAAATGGTCGGCACGATGCGCCATGCAACTGGTCGGGCCGCCGACATAGACTTCTTCGATCTCGTCGGCATCCTGCGTGATTGTGAGAGTATTTTCCTGCAACTGGACGGAAAGACGGGCGCACCAGCCTTCGATTGCCTCATTATCGAGATGCTCGGAAAAATAGCGATGAAGATAGCGCCCCGGCGACATGATAAGCTGGCGGTCCAGCGCGCCCTTGGCGGCGTTCTCGGTGAATGCGATTTTGCCTGCCTGCTTGGTCGAGATATGGCAGAAATGTTCTTCATGCCGCGCTCTGTACCACGGCTCTTCGTGCCATGGCGTAGGGGTGTAGGTGGCGTCGGCGAAGCGCAACTGCTCGCGGGTCTGCCAGTCGATGTCGCCGGGATCGGTGCCTGCCAGCGCGACCCGTAGGGCGATAGTCGGCATACGGCGCAGGATGGACTGGCGGGCGGCTTCGGCTTCCGCGAAGCTGGGCCAGATATATTGCTGATCGGCATGGGGAGCGAAGACGAACTCGGCGGTGACGGGCCGCCAGTCATCTTGGGAAAGGGGGTGCAGTATCTGGAACTGTGCCATGGACATGACTCCACGTTCGCCATGCGCTTGGGGCCGCGCAGGCGGGGTGATCGGATCGTGGTTTGGGGAGGCTCAGCGGGGCGTCGGCACCAGATCGGTCAGGGTGCGGCTTTCAACCCGTGCATCGCCTTATGATGCTGATATTTTACGGGCTGGCTTTGCGGGCATGGGCGCGGCGTTCGCCTTGCTGAACCATATCGTCCTCCTTCTGCCCCTTTAAGATCAGGCCCCCCGGAAAGGGGGGTGGGCGGCGAGAGCGACCAGAAGACGCCGGCAAGGCGGGCCAGGGCACCGCTCAGGGGTCCCGGGCGCGCAGCGTTCGGGGTGGCGGGCGAAATGAATGTGGAGAACCCCTGTTCAAGGGGTTGCCAGGGACCGCGACGGGGTCAGAAGGGAGCGCCGGCCACCCCGCTTGCCCGGGAGGCCGGACATACACACGCCGCCGCGTTAGCGGCGTCCACCCGTGCGGCCCCGTGGGCCGCGTGCGCGCGAGTGATCGTCACCTGGAAGGCCCAGACCCTCATAAGGGGCTGGGCGCGTACGCGCTTGAAAAGCGTGGCGCGTAGAGCGCGGCCGCAGACCTGCGGCGCGTCCTGAAACCGGTTTGTCTTGCCTGCCGCCGGCAAGGAAATCGGCGTCATGCCCAGATCGTCAATACAGGAGCAGCATCGGCTCATCATTCTGATCAGCGGGAGCGCACGGCAAATGACATGCGTGCGCACGATGATCGGTCTTTGCCTGCAATGGATGATGGCGCTGACCTTCGCACCCTCAGCCCATAACACTATCCTGCGTTTCTGCCGTCATTTGGGTCCAGCGGCCAATAATGTCCGCCATCGCCTCGCGATAACCAAAGGCATCGATATAGAGTGCGCCATCATGCTGGCTGAGATATCCCACCACTGTCGCGATGTCGGTGGCGACTTCGAGATCGAGGCCGAAAAGATCGGCGATCGGAAAATCACCAAGCTCCGGGCCATTCCACCAGGCCATGAGGAAGCGGGCGACACGCGCTGCCTGACCTGTATCGCTGCCAGCCAGATCGACGAGGCGCGCAAGCGCATGAGACGTGGCGTCGCATCGATGGCGATAGTCTGCATGGTCACCCCCCATGAGGTCAGGAAGGATGCAGACTAGCGCAAATATAGCCACTGCCAAGAGCCGGCCCCTGCGACAGGTGTCCCCCATGGCAGTGCCATCATGCGGAGCGATAATCCTCATGTTCGAGGCTGCAACTCTCCATGCACCAGACGTTGCCGAGATCGTCGGCAGCAGAAGGCAGGTCGATCTCGCCGGTATGAACCGCTTCGATCGCGGCGGCGAGGGTATCCGCCTCGACGGTGATGATGGTCCATTTTTCTACACGCAGCACCTGCGTCACCTTGATGGCATGCTTCATGATAACTTCCTTCGAAGAGCAGCTGTGGCATGGTCCGAACATGCTGGAAGCGGGAGCCGGACTGCGCGTCGCAGCCCGGCTCCCGCCTGGTCCGGTCAGTTGACCGGGTTCCAGATGATGGCGAGCGTATCGTCATCGTCCTGACCGGCCGCGCGCCCGAGATTGGCGTAGAGCGGGCGATTGCCCAGTTCCGGTGCCGAGAGCGTCAGCCGCACATATTCGCGCTGACTGACCTCGCCGATCCCAATCCAGCCGCCGCCCAGTTCGACAGCGCCGGCCATCACCCGATAGTCGGGCTGCTGACCAACCTTCCCCCGATTGGGGATGATCTGGATTTCGGCACTGATCGAAAGGGTGCGGATCGAACCCTTGAAGCTGCCATCCGCCTGACGCTGCACATAACCGATTGCTGACATTGTTCGTCTCCTTGATTGATCGCCCGACCCGCTTGCCGGGCGATGTGCGGACCTGAAGGAGCGACTGGAGGCAGGGCCGGAACCGTCAGGCCGGAGCGTGAAGCGTAGGATCCGGGGGCGAGGCCGATTTGTAGCGAAGCGGTCGCGAGGAGCGCCTGGTACAGGCGCGGGGAAATCGGTTTCGAAACCGGATTGCAGGGCATGCCGGTCGCTCCAGGTCATACGCAACACGCCGGACAAGCGGTGCGCGCGCTCGACGGAGACACAAGATTGCATGGATGTGCCGCCTGGAGCCGTGGCAGCGCAGGATGATTGCTCCCCCTTGTCAGTCCGGTTTGTCAGCGCCAATAGGTCGGAGAAAGGGGCATCTCAGAGAATATGGGTGACAGGATAGAGAAGTTGATCGGCCGACTGGCGCCCGAGCCGGTGTGCGACGACTGCCTCGCGGAGCGTCTCGACCTTGGCCTGGAAGAAGTTCGACAGCAGATCCATGCCCTCACCGGGACGCGCAGCCACGAACGTACGACCGCTCGCTGCACATTGTGCGGCTCCAGCAAGATCGGTACCCGGCGGATCGGGCGCTGACGGCCCGGCGGCTTTACATCGGGTAACGAACGCACATGTTCCGCATATCCTCGCAGAGGCTGACAGGCCACTCTCCTTCGTCGAGCGGCCGGTAGGGTTCCGCAGCTATGTCGATGAAATCAGCCCGCTGTACCGGCCCCGACTTACAAACATCATGCGATGTCGGGAAAAGGGAGAGGGAGCAAACGTCATCTGGCTGACATACGGCCCAGGCCAAAATTGATATTCCCGCTTGCGGCCTCCCTCCTTCGGATGTCAGGAGGCTGTAATGAGACTTCTCGACAGTCTGGCCGCAAGCTATCGACATTATATGCGAGGTATTGAGGGCCTGCCCGGCATTCACTTGCTGGATATCCCGGAGCGATTTGCGAGCAGAACGCTTCCCCTGGGGCGCTATTACCCGATCATGGTCGAAACCGAACTTGAACGGATCGAACTCGATCATTTTTTGCGGGTCGATCGACCGCAACTGGTAGTGCCCGACCTTCTGGACAGACGTCCATCTTCTCTGCAGGGAAACGACATCCTCATTTCCCATTATGATCCCACCCATCCGTCATGGCCGTGGCTGCTGTTGTGCCAATGGCCTCGCATCTTCGCTGAAGCGGTTCCCGCCGATAGCGATTTCTTCGCGCGTCAGGCTTATACGGTGGAGATATTTTCTACATCGCTCGATCGCGCCGCCGCCACGAAACATCTTCTCGCGTCCCTCGCGGAAAATGGACTTGCGGCAATCTTCATCGAGCGGTGACGTTCGATTTCATGCAGCGTCATGGCCGAACGAAGCGCGGCCATGACGCTGCAGCATATTCAGTCGGCTGTGGCGTCGGGAATACGAACACCCAGCTTTTTGCGAGCCTTCTTCTTTTCAGGTTGAACCGTGCTTTCTTCGTTCGGCTTTTCGGGCGTAGCCGACGCCTTGGAAACCTTGGGCGCTTTCCGAGGCGCAGGCGCTTTGGGCGAAGCCACAGGCTCCGACGGGATGGGTGTCTCAGCTATGGCCTCGACCGTTGCATCCTGCGGCACCGGCTTGGCAGCGGCAGCCCTGACCGGCTTTTTCTTTGCAGGCGCAGCCTTGCTTGCCGCCGGGCTTGCTACAGGAACCGAAGGCGCGGATTCGGCGGTGGACGTCGATGGCTTGGCAGCTTTCCGTGTGGCGCGGACAGGTTTGGCAGAGGCAGGCTCGACGGAGGTAGGCTCAACAGGGGTAGGCTTTGCAACGGCCTTGCGCGTTGCAGTCGACTTTTTCGATACCGCCTTTGCTGCTGCGGGCTTGGCGACCGGGGCCTTCTTGCCTTCAACCTTGGCAGGCGCATCCTGCGCAGGCGCCTCAACCGCCGGGGGAGCATTTGCCGGTTCGGCGGCCGGGGTCACAATGTTCGCCGTGTCCGCCGTCGATTTCGGAGCTGCCTTTGATCGCCGGCCGCCAAGTCCGGTGCGAGCGGCCACGACGCGGCGCTCATCCGCATAGGCCTTGGCGACCATCGGATAATCCTTGGGAAGATTGTAGCGGGCGCGATATTCATCAGGGGTAAGGCCATTGGCAGCAAGATGGCGCTTGAGAAGCTTGTAGGGCTTGCCGTCGATCAGGCTCAGCAGATGGTCGGGCGATGCCAGGCTCTTGCGGATGCCAACGGCCGCAACATGGGCCGGCTTTTCCGCCGCCGCGACGACCGGCTCGGTTGACAGGGCCGCGCGGGTCGATGCGATAAGGCCAGCGAGATCCTCAGCCGCCACACTGTTATTGCCGACATAGGCGCTGAGCAGCTGCACTGTCAGCTGTGTGAGATCGGACGTGTCAGACTCTGCCATAACTTGCTCCATCATCGGGCACGATCTGTGGTGCCTTCAGCTTGTCTTCATCGAACCAGAATTGGACGGAGTAAAGTGTTCAATCAGCTTTGAGGGCTCGGTTGACAGAAATTGGCTGCTGCGCGCATGCGTTGATCGACGACCGGAATGATTGTCATGACCGTATCTTGCCTGATGATTGCGGAAGCGCAGCATCTGCAGCGCGCGGTATCTGAGTGTCAGTGCCGGAGCGTCGGCACATGCGTTCGCGACTTAGCTCACGGGGCGCCCCGGTCAGAGATGGCTCACAACGCCGTTGCCGGCACGACGAATACAGTCCCGGATACCGGCAGAGCCGCGCGGGGCCGATCCTGCAAGGATGGCCCCGCGCGGCGCGATTTTTTCCGGCTCACCATATATTTCGCCAAGGCGTCAGGGCGATAATCCACCAACGCCCGGCATTGAGGACGGCGTGAGAATGCTCGCGCCGCCCTCCAGGATCAGACTGCCAGATTGGTCAGCCGCACCATATAGTGCGGCTGGGTGCCGCTATGGTCGGCACCGAGGCAGGCACGGCAGGTCTCGACAATCTGCATCCATATCGCCTGTGGCATGTCGCTATCGCTGCCTTCGCCATTAAGGCTTGGATCGACCAGCACGACGACATCGGACCATTCGTCGATCCTTTCGCAGCTACCCCAGAAGAATTTGGGCGTGGCGGTCCACAGCCATGCCTTGAAGTCCGCATTCTTGAAGGCGTTCGGCATATTGATGACGAGGCTGCGCCCGATCATGACGTCCATTGAAAGTCCCCTTGTTGCAAAGACCGGCATAAGCAGGGCGGCGCATCGGCGCCGCCCTGCCCGGCATGTCAGGCGGCCAGCCGCTGGGCATCCTCCGGCTCGCAGACTTCGGAATCCTCGCCATGCGGCTCGTCGCCGGTCCCGGCTGTCATCTGGCCGTCCATATCCGCCGCTTGCTCTTGCGCGTCGGGTTCGCACATCTTGTCCTGCTTCACTGCATGGGCATGGGCGATGACGGTCGCGACGCCGCCCCGATCGGTATAGGCGGCAGGCGGAAAGCGCATCCAGCGCGGCACCCAGCGCTCGGTGCGGACGCGCCCGTCGGTGCCTGCAAGATAATCGCGGATGATCTGCTTCAGGACTTTGGTCTTCTCCTGCCTGTTCGCATCGGCGACCAGCTTTCCGGCTACCTCCTCAACAAGTTCCAGCAGGACCTGCCGGTCGCGGATGGGTTCGAGGAAGGCCTCGTCTGCTTCCCACCAGTCGGCCATGTCGATGCCGAGGGAAAGCCCCAGCAGTTCGACAGCGCCGCTCCCCGCACTCAGCGTCTCACCCATGACGATGGCGACCAGCCGCATGATGTCCTCGTCGGGCAAAGCCATGAGCCGATGGAAGAGCGGCGCAATACCGGAAAAGCTGTCCAGCAGCACAGTCTCATCCTCACCGATGGCAAGCAGGTCGAGCATTTCACGTCGCCTTGCCCCGAACAGAAATTCGCCGGGCGACAGGCGCAGGCTTTCGTCGGTCGCCTCGTTGCGCGTGCTCATCGGCTGCATGCGCAGCGACCAGACCGGCGAACCGGCAATGGCATGGGCGATCATCATGCGCAGCGCCATTTGCGGCTGGGAAAGCAGCGCCGCGCGCGCCGCGGCATGGCGATGAAGGTCGATATAGGCTGTCAGCGTGGAGGTCAGTTCGGCCCGCACCGGCTTTATGCCTGCTGCTGCGGCTTCCCCCTTCGCGGCCTTCTCGGCTTCCCGCATGGTGAGATAGCCTTCATGGCAATTGGTTTCGCCATTGGCGCGGACCTCGATGTAAACCCGCCCGCCTTTGCGCTTGGGCGTCCGCCGATATTCCCAGCTATGGAAATAGGCGCCCCGGTCCATGATGATGACATCCTGCCAGCCTTCTTCGAGATACGCCTCTTTCCGGGCAGCAATGGCGGCATCCTGCGCGGCCCAGAACTGGCGGGCATCGGCAAAATAGCCTTCTTCGCCGAACAGGTCCGCGACGATCTGCCCTTTGTAGGTGGCAAGGTCGAACAGCGCGTTCTTCACCATGACAGACTGGCCGCCAAGAAGCCATGATTTGAGATTGCCGCCGACCGGTGCGTGGCTGTCAGGGTCGTCGAGAAGTTTCAGCCATTCGCGCTGCTGGCTCTTGCTGGCGAGGGTGAGGTGTCGCACGGTCGAGGCGTCGATTTCTTCCCGGCGATAGAGGCTGCGGATACGCGGCATAAGATTGCCGAGCGCGAGGATGCGTTTCACCCGCAGTTCGGGAATGGCGAAGGTCGCGCCGATTTCGTCCGGCGTCTGCCCTTCCTTGACCAGCCGCACGAAAGCCTCCCACTGGCTGACCTCGTCCGGTGCAAGCCGGGCGAAATTCTCCAGCATCGAGGCTTCGAGCGCATCGGCGTCATCGCTTGTCTCGAGAATAGCGGCGGGAACCATGAACGGCTCCCCCTCTCCTGCCCCGGCTTCCAGGGCGGCACGTCGTTCATCCATGACGATCTGCGCGGCATGGCGGCGGCGATTACCCGCGACGACCTCGAACAAATCCGTGTCTGGCACGGCGCGCACGAGAATCGACTGGATCACGCCACGCTTGCGAATTGAGGGCAGGATATCCGAGACGTCCGGCGCCGTGGCGTGGCGCATGTTGATTCTGGAGGCAACGAGCTTGTCGGCAGGCAGAAAATCGAGTTTCATGACTTCACACTCCATCAGGATGGGCCGGTCCGTCGCTTTTGAATCGGGTGGGCGGACCGGCTTGGAAATGCGGCGGAAGCGCGCCGCACGCTTACCGTTCAGAAGAACGGAAACTGTGCATTCGGGGATTTGCGGATGATCTCGCGCAACGTTGCCTCGGCATTGATGATCGAGCCGGTGAGCCGCGCATAGCGGGACCAGAAGGAAATCGGCGCCATGGGGGCGAAACCGATGTCGCGTTCGATGGTCATTCCGAACGGCAGCCGGACGCTCTGAAATTCGGCAAGGCTGAAGCTGCCCAGTTCCGGGCAACCGAAACCAAGGTCGGCAAGGCCGAACAGCGTGTCGCCATCCTCGTCCATTTCGGTGACGAGCCATGTTGCTGCGCCTACCGGATTGAAGAGTTTGACGACCGGTCTATGATCCGGCTCGTCTGTGCCTTCTGCCTGTGCAGCCTGATGCGCCAGCGCATTGGCGCGCAGGGTTTCGATATGCTCTAGTTCGAGGAGGGTCATGCTGCGGCCCTCCTGTCCATCGCTTCCATATGGCGGGCAAGCAGCCAGTCGGCGGCCTTGGTCGCATGGCTCGCCGCGCGGAAGATCGCGCGATTATCTTCGCGCAGCACGTCGAGCCATGTGCCGATATAGTCGGCATGGCGCACGGTCGGCTCGATGCCGAGTGCGGCGCACAGGAAGGCCGATCCCATTTCGGCGACCAGTTCCTCGCGGGCATAATCCTTGCTGCCGAAAGGATTGAGCAGTTGCCGCCCCAGCCGCGTGGCATGACCGGTCGCATGGGTCAGTTCATGGAGACAGGTGCGATAATAGTTGATCTGATCGAAAAAGGCCGGTTGCGGCGGCACCTGTACGAAGTCAGGTACGGGCGCATAAAAGGCACGATCGCCTCCGACACGAAAGTCCACGCCGCTCGCTTCGATCAGATTTTCGGCGACGGGCTGGATTTCCCGTTCGGGGAGCGCTTGCGGTTCGGCCAGCATGGATGGGTGCAACCCTTCGCACTGGGCCACATTGAAAACGGTGAAGCGTTTGAGAAACGGCACGCTCTTGGCTTCGCTGCCGTCGGCTTCCGCACGGGCCTTTTCGCTTTCCGGCACAAAGCGGTCGGCATAGACGACAGTGGTGCCGGTTTCGCCCTTGCGGACATTGCCCCCTGCTTCCAGTGCCTGTTTGAAGGTGATCCAACCTTGGCATGGAAAGCCGCGCTCGATAACCGCGCCCCAGAGAATGAGGATATTGATCCCCGAATAATAGCGGCGCGACAGCGCATTGCGGGGAAGCCCGGGGGCCAGCGCCTCGACATTGCCCCAAGGCTGCACCCATGGGACGCGCCCCGCTTCAAGCTGGTGGATGATCCGGGCCGTGATTTCGTCATAGAGATTGGTCCGGCTGGTCCCCTGCCCTTCCGATCTGGAAGCCCCTGCCGTGGATGCCTTCGCCTTGGCCCCACCGCTACGGCGGGCGCTCCGATTGCTGGCCTGCGCCATGATCTCCTCCTTCTACCCTTCCCATCAGGCCCCCCGGAAAGCGGGGGTGGGCGGCGAGGCGACCAGAGGAGCCCGGCACAGCGGACAGGGGCACCGGAACGGGCGAAACGAAGTGGAGCACCCCAGGAGGAGCGCAGCGACGAGGGGTTGCCGCAGGCCGCGCCGGGATCAGCAGGGCGCGCCAGCCACCCCGCTTGACCGGGAGGCCGTCACCAGCAACACCGCCGCGCGAGCGGCGACCATCAGGTCGTCATGGACGACCCAAGCGCCAGCGATCGAAACCCGCAGGGCCCAGACCCGTTATCGCGGCTGGGTGGATGCCATGAGTGAGCGGTCGCCGCAGGCGAGGCGCCCGTCCCCTGCCGTTCTTCCATGGCCAGACGCATGATCAACAGGCGGAGCACTGGACAGGAGAGCCGCCTCCCATTTAGGGGCGGCGATCCATGCCCCAGGAATTGAGCCTTGCAGTCGTTGGCGCCTTATATCCCAACGCCGACGGATCGAACCGGCTGTTCGAGATCCGGATGCTCAACCCTGGCGACCGAATATTGCTGCAGATCGAACCGTCCAATCCAACCGACCCCAGCGCGGTGGCGGTCTACTCGCACCGCGGCTATCAGATCGGCTATCTCAGCGCTGAACGATGCGGCTGGGTTGGAGGCAAGATCAGGCTGGGCCTAGACGTTCGCGCGATCTTCCAGCATCATCTGGGGGATGGCGCTATCATCAGGATCCGGTTCGACGGGTCCGAACCATCATTGCCACCCCGGCCACCAGAGCCAGCGCTGCTTCCCGAGCAGGATGAGGATGGCCGAAGGATGGAGGATCCGGAATCCGGATTCTGGCCGGACTTCATTCCGCCTGACGACTAGGCCCCGGGAACATGCAGGCGCCTTTCCTGTCTCAGCCGCCGAGCACGACGCGGCTCCCACAAAACCTCCTCGAACATGGGCTCAGGTCTGAATTTATCGTTGTTTTCCGGACGTGCCGGCTCCATTGCTGGAAAGATACAGGCAGGAGCAAAACTATATGCGCATGGCGAAGACTGCGCAAAACCGTCTCCCAGTCCGACGGCAACCAACGGCTTCTGGCGCTCAATGGGACGCCGGACGACATGGATAAAACAAGCGCATTGAGAAACGTGCCCGCTCGGTCTGGTGCGGCATCAGACCTCGAACGAACCGTCGCCTGGTTACGAGCCATTGGCCTGCAACTTGAGGAGGTGGCCGGCACCAGCGGCTTCCTCAAGGCCGTCCGAATCCATAAGGGCGGTCTCCATTATGATCCGGACCGGGCTCATGTCGCGGATATTCTGCACGAGGCCGGACATCTCGCCATCATACCGGTCTGTTTCCGTCCGCTGGCCAGCGACGATATATCGAAGGTCCAGAGCCTCATGATTGCAGAAATGGTGGCGCTGTTCGCAGAGGATACGACGGTGATAGACTCACCCCTCTGCCGAGCGGTTATGCAATCGGGTGATCCCGAGGCCACGGCCTGGGCGTTCGCGGCCGGACGCGCCATTGGGCTTGACGACAAATCGATCATCAAAGACGGGGACTATGACGGTGAAAGCGCATCGGTACGTCTTGGTCTGTTGATGGGGACCTATGTCGGCATCAATGGCCTCGTTGCCGGGGGCATGTGCGCAGGCACTCGTCTTTATCCAGCCATGATCCGCTGGCTGCAGGAGTGATCATGACAGGCGTTGCGGAACCCGACGATCTATCCGACCGGCTGGCCAAGGCCTGGTCGTTTGCCGCCTGCGTCCATAATGAGCAAAAGGTTCCGGGCTCGGACCTTCCATATCTCAAACATCTGGGGTCGGTGGTCATGGAGATATTGACGGCTCATGCCCTGCTGCCGATCACGGATCTCGCGCTGGCTGCAACATGCGCCATCCTGCATGACGCGATCGAGGATCAGGCGGTGTGCGCTGAAGAGCTCGCACGTGAGTTTGGCCAGGACGTAGCCGATGGTGTATCGGCCCTGTCCAAGAATCTGGCCTTGCCAAAGGCTGAGGCGATGGCAG
Organism: Sphingobium sp. AP50; assembly: GCF_900109095.1. Classification (GTDB taxonomy): domain Bacteria; phylum Pseudomonadota; class Alphaproteobacteria; order Sphingomonadales; family Sphingomonadaceae; genus Sphingobium. The sequence goes on along the minus strand of NZ_FNYZ01000028.1, from coordinate 17,330 downwards.
ACAGCCTCGCACGAATAGGCCTTCAGCCGTCCGCGATCTGGTGCGTCAAGCTGGCCGACCGCATAACCAATTTGCGCGGCGCGCCCTCGCATTGGTCGACAGGCAAGATCGAAGCCTATCGAAATGAAGCAGGCATCATTCACGATCAGCTTGGACCGGCCCATGCCATCCTGGCGGATCGACTTCGTCGCGCAATTGCCCGCTATCCGGACTGACAGCTATTTGTCACGGATGTGATCCGCAATATGCTCTTTAGAACCTCACCCATGTTCGCCCACTCGCTTGATCCACCTCGCAAAGGGCGGAACCTTGATGGCAGGGTAAAAAGCGCTAATGAAGCGATGGTATAATTTGCTGGTGTCGCTGAGGACCCATGGCTGTACCGGCGCCGCCTGACGCAAAGCACGGGCTAGCCGCTTGCCTTTTTGCCCAAGCATTAAAGACAGCAATTTATATTAAGCTGGCCGCTACCAGCATCCATTGGATCATCGAAAACCCTTAATATGGCTTCTGAACGGCTTTTCTTATTAAGGTTTTTTGATATAAGCGTTATCAGCATCTCCGCATCTGTCCCATATTAAGGCTTATGAACCGCAACGATCTTGTCCATGCCGTGAGGCAGCAGCTGGAGCGATATCCAGAGCCTTATGACAATCATTATGGTGTCGTACCCCTTGCACCGCCTGAAATCGGTACGGTTCTGGGTGCCATAGCCCACCGGCATATGGCTGCCATTGCGGCCATCGCGCAGGTCGATCAGCTGGCCCACTCTTTCAACGACCCCTATTATATCGGCCGCATTCTGGTCCGCCAAGAAGCAGTCAGCAGTTCCTCGATAGAAGGCACCTACTCCACGCTGGATGAATTGCTTGGCCTCGAAGAGCAGATTGAGGAAGATCGGACCGAGGCCCTCCAGGTACGCGACTATGCCGCTCTTCTGGAGCATATCGTGCCGATGGCACGGGAGCGCGGATCCGTCATTTTCGATTCCGGGCTGATCGCGGACATTCATCGCGAAGTCATGCGGCATGACCCCGATTATCGCGATGTCCCGGGTGAACTTCGTGACTGTGTCGTGTGGATCGGTGGCATTCGCAACATCGGCCAGTCCACTTATAATCCCGCACCGCCTGCTCATGTGCCGCGCGCTCTGGCCGACTGCCTTTCCTATCTGCGAGATGAAGGGATGCAGGCGATGGCCCAGTCCGTCGTGGAAAGGATGGCGATCGCGCACGCGCATTTTGAGGCGGTCCACCCGTTCCGCGACGGCAATGGTCGCGTCGGCCGTTTGCTCATGCCGCTCGTCATGGCTGCTAATGGCCATGCTCCGCTCTATCTCTCGCCCTATATCGAGGCGAACAAGACGCGCTACATTGAGGCGCTAAAGGCAGCCCAGCAGAGACTGGAATGGGCAGAGATCATCGGCTTCATGTCTGACGCGATCGTCGCCACTGTGCAGGAACTACACATCACACGTCAGGCGCTCGCAGAGCTGAGCAGAAACTGGCAGAACCGCCGCCGCTTCCGCGCCGGCGCTGCATCGACGCGCGCTCTCGATATTCTGCCGGCCTATCCCATGATTACCGCAGGCAGGCTTGCCGCCATGCTTGGCGTCGCTTTCCCATCAGCCAATGCCGCAATCGAACAATTGCTGGATGCAGACATATTGCGCGAGCGCACCGGATATCGTCGCAACCGGGTGTTCATCGCGCACGAAGCACTTCACATCATCAACCGGCCGTTCGGTTCAGATATAGAGGGCTGACGGCGAGCCACGATCTTCGCGCCCGCACCAGTCTGCGGATCAGAGCTGGTCGAACACCGATCCCATGCGCGGACTGAAGAGGCGGTCATAGGCCTTGAGGAGCGCGCCATCGGTCATGCCGGCAATATAGTCGCAAATGACACGCCCCACCTCTTCGCCCTTCTCGACCCGGGCAAGATGCTCAGGCGCAAGCAGTGCCCGCGGCTCTGAGGCCAGCGCCTCGAACACGGAAATCACCATCTTCTGGCCCTTGAATTCGAGCTGCTGCACGCTCGCGCTCTGGATAACGGTCGCATAGACAGCCTCTTTCAAGGCACTGAGGAATATGGCTGGCCCCTCTGCCATGCTGGCCCGAAAGCGCAGGAGCGGCTCCTCAAACTCTTCCAGCGTGTCGATCCGGATATGGGTGATCAGATGATGGACCATCCGGCCGATGCACCGCTTGCGCTCCCCGCCTTCGCGAAACAGCGTGTCGATGAGGCGTTCATAGACATTGTTGCCGGATTCTTCTGGATATCTCGCTTTGAGATGATCGAGGAAGGAGCCGCATCTGGCTTCAGGCACCAGCCTGCGGAAATCCGCCTCGCGCATGAGCCGCAAGGTCAGGGCATCTTCGAGATCATGGACGCCAAAGGCGATATCATCGGCGAGGTCCATGATCGAGCAGTCGAAGGATTTGTGCACCGCCTTATGATGCTTGCCGACCTGCGTGCGAATAGCCGTGAACGCCTCGCGGTCCGCGCTGGACAAGGGCGCCAGAATCCAGCGCACGACCGATGCCTCGCTGTCCAGATAGCATTTGGGCGGCTTTGAAGCGGCCCGGTCGATGATGCTGATCGCGGTTGGACTGGCACTGAGCTTCGGCGCACAGGCAGGATTGAAGGCCTGGGAGAAGGGTACCGGATATTTGAGGACGCCAAGCAAGGTCCGGCGCATGAGGTTAGCGCCGGCGGCAGCCGAGAATGACTCCAAGCGCGACAGTATGCGTAGCGTCTGGCCATTGCCCTCGAACCCGCCAGCGGCGCGCATGCAATAGTTGAGCGCCACCTCTCCGCCATGGCCGAAGGGTGGATGACCCAGATCATGCGTGACGCCAATCACCTGGATAAGACTGTGGTCAGGCAGGTGTTCCACCGCCGCATGGTCGGGGAAATCCTGCCGCAGTTGGCGCACGATGCCGCCTGCGATCTGCGCCACTTCGAGCGAATGGGTCAGGCGTGTGCGATAGAAATCGCTGTCGCCAAGGTTCAGAATCTGGGTCTTGCCCTGCAGCCGGCGGAAGGAGGCCGAATGGATGACACGGGCATAGTCGACGTCAGCCTCGTTGCGAGCATCCTCGCTCTGGGCCTTCCAGTTTTCCTGCCGCGCATACCAGCTCATATAGTCGCCATCCCGCTCAAGCTCATTGCAGTTCAGCCTATGCAGGATGGCACGGGCTGCGCCAAGCGGCGAAAGTCGGTGGACCAACACGGCGTCCGGCAGGCGGGCCGACCAGATACCGACATGGAAACTTCCAAGATCCCGGCCAGCGAGGAATGACAGGCGGATATCAAGCCGTGTCGATCTAAACGCCCCATCGAAAGCCTCAGCTACATTGCCGCTGCCATCAAAAGGCGATTTCGAATGGAGCCATTTCGGCTGCAATCAGCCGGACAGGCTTGCAAATCGCGGTCAAATAAGGGATTCTTGGTAACCATCCCGGGCTGCCGCCCTTCAGGATGTCCAGCCGCATCACGCGTCGGAACATATTGCGCATGGACAGGCGCCACGGATCGGGAGTCGAACTAAGCCAGGCATGAAGACCGATATTTCCCATCTTCCTTCACCCAAGCAGCGCGAGCTCGATCGCGTCGTCCAGATCCTTCATGAAGAATTTGGCGACATCATTGTGCATGCGGCGGGAAAGCGGAAGGCTGGTCGCATTCTCAAGGTTATTCTGTTCGGATCGAGGAACTGGGCCAAGTGGTCCGCACTGTTTGTCAGGAGAAGATCGCCAGCCTGAAGCGGACGGCCGGAGAAATTTAACCTCGGGCAAATGAGCATTTTGGAACTTTGCGGGCGCCAATTATAGATTGTGAGAAATGAACCGTCTCGAGCCGCTCGAAGGGACGGATTGGGACCACAGCAGCATCCGCTTTACGACAAAAGCTGGGACATTCGCGACTGCCGGCTTCGGAGCAGCTGAATGCCATTCGCGGACATTGAACAGCCTCGAGAGCAGCATTAGCTGCCTCCCTACTTCGGACTTTCAAGGAGCATTCTTAGCTTCCTAGCTGGTAGCCACCTTTCCTTTATTCGGGCTTACAATGAAAGCTTTGGGCTCGACCTTATCCGATCATCGTGTGCGGCTTGGGAGGGCGGGGTCAGAGAGCCCAGAAATGCCTTGAACTCGCCCTTGCCACCGCTAGATCACAGCTCGCACAAGGATGCAGAAATATAGGGGGATGAAGTGTTCTGTCCATTGTCACCAGATTGGGGAAATGTAGCCGATTGGGCGGGCGCCATTGGCAGCTTAGCGGCAGTGGTCGTCGCTCTCTACATCGCGTTTCATGAGTCTTGGTCTCTGAAGAAAGAGCGTCAGTTAGCCGAGAACCAACAGTATCTCAGAATGGGCCAACTGAGAGGATCATGTCCTGCAGTTCTTCGCCGATACCGTCCTTCACGAAGGAGAGAGTGGCGTCCACCATGCTCTCCATTTCGGTCAAATCCTTACGGAAGCCAATCTTCAGTTCTTCCAGTGGAAGAAGCTCGGTGCGCAGCCGCAAACGGGTGATGGGCGATCGCAGATCATGGGTCACTGCGGCCAAAAAGCGGGTGCGTTCGTCCAGATAACCGATGATCCTGTGTTGCATCAGGTTGAACGCTTCGGCTGCCTGTTGAACCTCTCAGGGGCCACAAGTCGCCAGAGGAGGGCTACGGATAGGTGAGGTGACTTGAAGAAGCCGTAGCTTTCAACTATGCTGCAATTTGCCGATATGAGATCGGCATTTTGTGAGGTGTACATGTCGGTGGAAAGGATCCAGGAACTGCTTGGCGGAGAGGCTTTGACCGGTCCACTCCACAATGAGCGGGATATTGTTCGCCTCATTCGTCGAGGCGTCCCGACCCAGGCGGTCGATCATTTCCTCGTCACCTCAGGCCTCAACTTCAATGCGCTAGAGTCCAAGGTGCTTAGCCTTAGGACGTTCAAGCGCCGCAAGAAGCATGAGCAACTGCTTGAGCAGGACGAATCTGATCGTCTCCTGCGGATGGTGAGCATTGTCGCGGCCGCTGAGGAGACCTTTGGCACTCCGGACAAGGCGCAGGAATGGCTCAATCGCCAGAGCCGCGCACTTGATGGCGAAACACCTCTGGCCATGGCCGACACTGATCGTGGCGCGCGCGCCGTTGAGGCGCTGCTCGGTCGGATTGGGCACGGTATCGCTGCGTGATCCTCTATCGTTTATGCAAGGCTGCCCATGTTGCTCTCGATGGCGAGGGTGCACGTCTTTGGGGCGGGCGCTGGAATTCCGCAGGACGGCCAATGGTCTATACTGCGGCGACACCCAGTCTTGCCGTTCTGGAGGTGCTCGTTCACCTCGATCTGCCTGCCGAATTGCTTCCCGATGATCTGCGTCTTCTGACGATCGAAGTTCCTGACAGCGCCTCGGTTCAAAGGCTCGATCCCAGCCCGACCGAGGACGACGCCTGTCTGGAAGCTGGCAACGCGTTCCTGAAGGGGGGTGCCCATCTCATCATGCAGGTTCGGAGCGTCGTCGTCCCTCAGGAGTGGAATGCCCTTATCAATGTGCTCCATCCCCAGATGGCCGGAGTCGCCATAGTAAAGGACGAACCGTTCCAGATTGATCCGCGTCTTTTGGCATAGCGGAGTACCGGCGCCCCATGCTCGTTTTGGTGACCCAGTACCCGCCCCGTGAGCGGATGAGGCCCCATTCATGGCAGACAGCTGCCGGGGACAAGCGTCTGTTACTAGCATAGTCATCAGGCTAGCGGACGTTCGGCAATTGGGAATGAAAATTGGGCGGCTGAGCGTCCGGCATGAATCGACTATCCAAAGCCCAAATCGCGATATCCGCTTTCCTTGCGCATGCAATCGGGTCAAGTGGAGCTATGCGAAAAACAGCAACCTCCCTCGCTATCACCCTGACCCTCGGGGCCATCACCTCACCGGCGCAGGCATGGGGGCCGATAGGCCACCGCGTCACTGGTGCCATCGCCGATGGAAATCTGAGCGGTGTAGCCCGTGCCAATGTGAAGATTCTGCTGGGAACAGAAGATCTGGCTGAGGCCGCGACCTGGCCTGATGACATGAAATCCAATCCGGCCGATTTCTGGCAGAAGACGGCAAGTCCCTGGCATTATGTGACCATCCGAGAAGGGGATGATTATAAGGGTTCAGATGCGCCTGCTGAGGGCGATGCGATGACAGCCCTTACGCGGTTTACGGCAACTCTGCGCGATCCGGAGTCGTCCCCCCACGACAAACGTCTCGCCCTTCGCTTCATCGTCCACATCATTGGCGATCTGCACCAGCCGCTCCATGCAGGGGGAGGCAATGACCGTGGTGGCAATGATGTGAAGGTGAACTGGTTCGGCCGGTCGACCAATCTGCATTCGGTGTGGGACTCAGCGATGATCGAGCAGCGATCCCTGTCCTATTCCGAACTTGCAGGCTGGCTCTCGCGTTCGATTACGCCTGCGCAGATAATAGAATGGAATGACCGGGATCCTTTGGTCTGGGTTCACGAAAGCATCGCTTTGCGCAAGACAATCTACCCGACCGATCCCAACCTCTCTTGGGACTATGCCTATCAGCATCGTGCTGAGGTCGACGACAGACTCAAACATGCCGGCGTTCGTATCGCCGCCTATTTTAACTGGGTGTTCGAACCCGCCAACGTCAAAGTTGCAAAGGCGAAATGAGGTGCCCAGAGGCTCGCGGCACGAACTGACCGGCATTCTGCTCGAAAACGGGCCCTACCCTGTCCTGCGCGTGGAGGATGGCGGGCAATGGCGCCTCGATATCAGCGGCCGCCACCATCATCTGCTGGGGTGCCGGGTTCGGGTTTCCGGCACGAGATCGGAATTCGACATGCTGGACGTCAAACGCATTGAGCCTGATTGAGACAGGCGTTTATCCTGCGCTGGCGACTCATTTCAGAGCCGTCTCAAGGGATAAAACCAATGAAAATCCTGTTGTCGTTTCTGGCCGCCGCCTCGATTGCTGCCGTACCGGCTGTCGCCAGTGCAGCACCCTGCAAGGACGCCAAGGGCAAATTTACCAAATGCCTGGAGAAGAAAGCCGCTCCCAAGCGGTGCAAAGATGCCAAGGGCAAGTTCGCCAAGTGCGGATCGCCCGGCGCAAAGCCTGCCTGACGATACACCATCATGGTCGACATGGGGTAGTCCGGCCCTGTGTCGACCAAGCCTTCAGCAAGCCTCAAAGGCTAGCCTATAAGGCAACTGGGACATCGATTGCCTAAAAAGATGACAGCAATCGACATATTTCCACCCTCTTCCGCAGCTTGTCAGAAGTTGTTGGTAATATTAGCACTATCCTTCTGCTACGGGGAATCAGCAGGGGGTAAATATGGATCTTTTAAGTCGCGCAATCGCGGCTTCGCTGGCCGCAGCCTGTATCGTTACGCCGGCAGCAGGCCAGGAACGTACCGCCACCAAGGGCGGTTTCAGTCTTGCGCCACAGAGCGGCAAGACCATCCTGGTTTTTCGTCCAACGGTGCGCGTAGGCGCCCAATCCACAGGCGGCATGTTCGAGCCCAACGCTGACTGGACGGACCAGGCCCGTAAGAATATCGACGACGCTCTGGCGAAACGTCAGCAGACCCTGGGCAACAAGGTGATTGCTGCACCGGTTTCCTATGGGGAGGATGCCCAACTGGTCGAGGAATATTCGGCCTTGTTTGCGGCGGTTTCACAGTCGGTGATCCAGTATCAATTTTTCGTGGGCAATCGCCTTCCCACGAAAAAGCGCGACAATAAGGCTGACATATTTGAATGGTCGCTCGGCAGTGGGGTTGGCGCGCTGCCCGGCGCTAAGGACGCCGACTATGCCCTGTTCATCTATAACAAGGATGCCTATGGCTCTACCGGCCGGAAGATGTTGCAATTTGCAGCAGCGCTGGGGGGCGTAGGCGTTAAATCGGGCGAACATGCCGGCTATGCAGGCCTTGTAGATCTTAAGACCGGCAACCTTCTTTGGCTTAATGCCGACGGCGCGATGGGCGGGGATGTCCGGGAAGTGGACGGCGCCGAGAAGCGGGTTGGTCAGTTGCTGGAGGAGTTTCCAGGAAGCACGCAGCCCAAGCTGGCGACTGCGCAACAATGATGCAACGAGCGGCCGGGTTGGTTGCGATAGCTGCAGCGCTCATGGCATCTGCGGCGATCGGGCAGAGCAAGATTGCGCCACCCCCTCCCCCTTATGCTGGCGCCTATCAGCCGCAGGGTGTGGATGAGATAGGGCTCTGGCGCGAAGGCGATGAGAACGAACGCATCCTTGCCAATTCTCCGATCCTGCTTCGGGACGAAGCGCTCAACGCCTATGTCAAAGGCGTCCTGTGCGCGACTGTTGGGGACGATCGATGCCGATCCGTCCGTCTCTATATATTGCGGGTTCCGCTGTTCAACGCGTCGATGGCGCCCAATGGCACGATGCGGGTGTATAGCGGCCTGCTGCTTCGCGTCCGCAACGAGGCCGAACTCGCCACTGTGTTAGGCCATGAGTTTGGTCACTTCGAACAACGGCACACATTGGCCGATTGGAAAGCACGAAGATCCAGCACCGACCTCCTGAGCTGGGCGGCCGTCCTGGCGCTGCTGGGCAACACATATCAGTCATATTCCAGTTTCGATAGTTTGCAGCTGTCGGTTTATGGCCGCCTTTCTCATTTCAACCGCGATCAGGAGCGTGAGGCTGATGCTCTGGGGCTGGGTTATCTCAATCACAGCTCTTTGCGCCCTCAGTCTGCATCTGTGGTCTGGCAAAATCTGATGGCAGAACAGGAAGCCTCGGCGCTGGTAAAGGGCGTCAGGAAGCGTGACTTCAATAAAGTTGCCTTCTTTGCATCTCATCCTCCTAGTGGCGAACGCGCCGCTACCTTGGCGGCGTTCGCCGATCCGGCGGGCGCTGAACGGGACGAAGGCGTTGCACGCTACGCAGCAGCTTTAGCGCCCTGGCTACCCACCTTTCTGGACGATCAGATCAAGCTGAATGATTTTGGCGCCAGCGACTTCATCATATTGTCGCTTGCGCAAAATGGCTGGACCGCACAGCTCCTGGTGGCTCGCGGCGACCTTTACCGGGCGCGCGGCAACCCGCGTGATCTGGCGCAAGCTGCAGAATTTTACGGCAAAGCGGTCGAGATGGATGCCGGATTGCCAGAAGCGCAGCGCGGACTAGGCTTATCCCTTTTCAAGACTGGTCGTCGCACGGAAGGGCAGGCCGCCTTGCGCCGCTATCTCGAACTCAAACCAAATGCATCGGATGCCGCCATGATCAACATGCTGGCACCCGCCGCCGGGGGGCAATGATGAAAAAGACCATTTGGACGCGTACGGCTATCATTGGTGTCGCCGCAATGCTGTCGGTGTCTTTGGCCTGCGCCAACGGCTATCGCGAGAAGAATATTCAGGTTGATGTCGCGAAATCGGCCATGAAGGTCACGCCTGTTCGTGACTGGAACAGTCTATCGATCCGCCCCGGCAAAAAAGCCGAAACCTGGACGCTGGACGGAGAACAGCTCAACGACGTCACCTTTTACGGCGGTATAGCGCCGGGCGAACCGTTGATCCGCGAAATGAGCAAGAAGCATAAGCCCTTGCCCAAATTCACCAGCGAGACATTGCTGGTTGAGATACCCGAGCTGCTGGAAGGCACTTACCGGACGGAAAAGGGGATCGGGTCGTTTTCCGTTACAAACTCGAAGCCGGACCAGTTTTTGGGACAGGATGGCATCCGCTTTACATATGAATATGTCGATGCGGACAATCTTCCAAGGAAGGGAGAGGCACGGGCTGCCTTGATCAAGGGGCAACTTTACATGGCAACCTTCGATGCACCTCGGCTGCATTATTTCGAAGCAACGCTGGATGATTTCCATGCCCTCACAGACAGCGCAGCGTTGTGACCGAAGGTTTGGGATCTGATGCGGCTGGGAGGACCGAAGAGCGGTCACGAGCCACCGCCGGCAATGGAATCCCGGGCGACAATAGGGCACAATGCGATCAAGTGACGAGCGTCGAGGCGTTCGATACTCTCCGGGCCTCCGTCGCCTCCTATAACGGCGTCGAGCATGCAAGAATGGCGGCTCACCGGCAGGCGATATGGGATCTCCTGCTCCAATGATCCGCTTCCCACTCCGCGCTCGCGCACGGTCGTCACAATGTCTGACGTTCGTCGGAGACGGGGGGCATTTCTTTTCGGCGCCGCCGGCATTTCTTGACCGCTTGCAGAGCGACGCGCTCACCGACGCTGACATGCGATTTTTGGCTCAGGAAGGCCATGCCACCTCAGATCGGGGCGATCTGGGGTGGATGACACACGCCTATGGGGTAGCGCAGCGCTTGGCCAAAATTGGCCCGCTGGATTATCTCATCCTCGTTCCGACCCTACGTTGCAATCTAGATTGCAGCTATTGCCAGGTGTCTCGCGCACCTGAGCATGCAGCCGGCTTTGATTGGTCGCAAGATACGCTGGAAGCCGTTCTCGCGATGATCGATGGGCTCGACACGCAGAGCATCAAGATTGAGTTTCAGGGCGGAGAGCCTTTGCTCCGACCCGATCTCATCCATGCAGTCATTGAACGATGTGCGCGCTTCACCGAAGCCAGCTTTGTCATCTGCACGAATTTGATGACCCTCGATGCGCCCTCCCAGGCCCTGATTGACCGGCCTGACGTGCAGATCAGCACGTCCCTGGACGGCCCGTCAGACCTGCATCGGAAGAACCGCACCAGGAGTGCAGAGGCTACCCACCACTTCCATGCCAATCTGAAGGAAATCACCGATCGTTATGGTCCCGGAAAAGTCTCGGCGCTGCCAACGCTGGACCGGGATGATCTGCCTGATCCGGCCGATCTGATACAAGCATATATCGATTTTGGGTTTACCAGCATCTTCCTGCGCCCGGTTAATTTCCAGGGTTTTGCGCGCAAGCGTCATCCAGGCTCGCGCAGCTTCGACGAGCAATGGCGCACATTCTATGAGACATTTGTCAGCGAACTTATTCGACGAAACTGGTCTGATCGCAGCCAGGTCGTAGAGGAGAGCTATCTGAGCCTGTGCTTGAGGCGCATCTTCAGGCCTGGACTTGATCGTCATGTCGATCTTCGTAACCCCAATCCAGCTGGTCATGACTATGTCGTCGTGGATTATGATGGCCGCCTCTATCCGACCGATGAGGCGCGCATGCTCACCCGATCGCGGGTGATCGATCTGGGCATTGGTCATGTCTCAACCGGGATGGACCTTGGAGCGCGTGATGCGCTGAACGCTCATGCGACCAATAGCTTTGATCCGGCCTGTCAGCGTTGCGCCTATCAGCCTTTCTGCGGTCGAGATCTCATCGACGATCTTTCACGTTATGGTCGGATCGATATGCCGCGGCATGAGACCGCTTTTTGTCAGCGCCACCTGCACATATTCGATCTGGCGTTCGCGCTGATCTTCTCGGGCGATGAAGCTACCAATTATTCCGTTCGCCGCTGGCTCGACTTACCCGGTCCGCTCGGACCGATTGGCACGCACTTGCAATGATCCCTCTCATTCTTCCTTCGACATCGGATGCCGCCACGCCATTCGTAACGCGTCTCGGCGCCGCAACATGGGACGATAGCCGAGATGCGAGGCTGATGAGCGATGCAGGTGGCATCGCGCTTTACAGCGGTGACTTTGGTCTTTTTACCATCGAGCGCCCGCAAGGCATGAGCCTTGAAGGCGACATAGTCCTCGTCGATCCTCGCGCTGGCAGGGCCGAACGCCTGATACGTGCAAGATCCGACCATAATACGCTCCTGGTGACCGAGCGATGCGACCAGCTCTGCGTCATGTGTTCACAGCCACCCAAGAAGACCCATGAAGATCGCTTCGCGGCATTTACAGACGCTTGCTTACTCGCTCCAGGCTCGTCGGTCATAGGTATATCGGGCGGGGAACCGACGTTGTTCAAGGCTGAGTTGCTCGGATTGCTGGAAACAGTCCTTGGTCAGCAGCCAGATCTGGCATTTCATATCCTTTCCAATGGACAGCATTTCGAACAAGGCGATGTCGAGCGATTACGGCAGCCCTGCTACCAACGGGTGCAATGGGGAATTCCGGTTTATTCTGCTGATCACGCTTCCCACGACCAGATCGTGGCAAAAGAAGGGGCATTGGCTCGTCTCGAAAAGAGTTTCTGCCATTTGCTGGCAGCGGGTGCCCGCATCGAACTGCGGACCGTACTGTTATCCGACAATTATAATGATCTGCCTCGGCTGGCACGGTATGTGGGAACGCGCCTGCCGTTCATCGAGCACTGGTCGATAATGCAGCTCGAGAACGCCGGTTTCGCCAAGAACCGCTGGGATGCTCTCTACGTCGATCATCAGCAGGATTTCGCGCCCCTGGGTCAGGCTCTTGACCATGCGATAATGTCCGGCCTCGACGTGCGCCTTTTCAACGTTCCACGATGCAGTGTGCCACAGGAATATCGGCGGCACGCAATGGCATCGATCTCGGATTGGAAGCGGCGATATGCTCCAGCGTGCGCCCCATGCAATGAACGCGCTCAATGCGGTGGATTTTTCGAATGGCATCCAAAGGATGCCGATCTCAAGGTGGTTCCTCTATGAAGAAATCGCGATTCCTTATTTCGGGTCTGACTTTTGCGGGACTGGGCGCGGCAGAAGCCGCACAGGCACAGTTCATGCAGGCGGTTCTCAAGGTCGACGAGCCCGGCAAGCAGCCCCTGATCCAGCAATTTCGCCAGGATCATAAATTTATCCTGGCCAGCCACAGATCGCATAGCAGTCACCGCAGCCATTCGTCTCACAGTAGCCATAGATCTGGCTCAGGTGGCAGCATTTACCGCGCGCCTGTATATACGCCAAGCTATCCCACCTCGACGCCCACTCCTACTCCCGCGCCATCGCGCTCGCGACCTACGACAAATGGGGCCTCGTCACTCTTTGATGCACCTGCCACTCCGCCTGCTCAGGCTCCCATTCCTCTAAGCGGCCGCACGGAACTCTTCACGACGATCACCAAGAGGGTGCAACTTGGGCTCCAGTCCTATGGCTACTATCAGGGCGTGATTGATGGCGTTGTTGGCAAGGAAACCCGGACCGCATTGGAGAAATTCCAGGGTGACTTCAATCTGAAGGTGACTGGAACGATCACACCAGAAGTGTTGGATGCGCTGAAGATCGTGGCGCAGTGACATCATAACGCCGCGTCGATCGGCCATTAGACTAGATCTGAGATGCATCCGGAAATCTTTCCAGTATGTGTTTCTCGCTATCCGAAAGGCTAAAAAGCGGACCGGCGAGACCTGGGAGCAAAAAATCGGGAGCAGAGCGGCCGGAAAGGGTTGCCATGTCACTCGCACGCCCGTTCACCAACGCATAGTTAAAGCGAGAGCAGCGGGTTTCTTGATTCTCTCACTTCCTGCCAAGCGTACACTGTCGTTATCGATTCATATGGCAAAATATCCGATAATTTGTCGCCGACAGCTATCGTTCGAAGCCTAATGTCCGTGCATCGTATCAATCAGATAGCCAGTTTGACTAACCTCCCCCTTTTTGACATACATGTCCGGGATATAGGGTGAAATTCGGCTATTTTTGACGAACCACCCTGATTCGATGGATGCGATAAGGGGATTCGCCGATGTTGTCCGGCCAGATTTTGGACACCATGATTACATCGTGCGAAAACGCAAAGAGCGTTTTACGCCGCGCTGCCATTGATCCTTCCGATCGCAAGACGCTGAGCATCACGATGGGCGCTTCTGTCGCAGCCGAATTTCTTGGCCGCACGCCTGAAGCCCTCGCCAAGGCCGAAGCACGCGGACGCCTCCCCTTCCCCAAGACCGCCAACAATGGCCGGCGCTACTATACGGTTGAGGATCTGATCGCGATCCGCGAAGCTCTTGGCATCAAGGCCGGAAAGCTGCCGGAGGAACGCGCTGTTGTGGTTGCGGTCCAGAATTTCAAGGGCGGCGTCAGCAAGTCGACCACCTCCAAGCATCTCGCCGATTATCTGGCTTTGCGTGGCTATCGAGTGCTGGTCGTGGATTGCGACCCACAGGCGTCGATGAGCGTCATGTTCGACGTCAATCTGGAGGAACTGGTCGAAGAGACTCATACGCTTTCCAACTATCTCTCTCCGCGTATCGACGAGGCGGATTCCTTCCGCAAGACGATCAAACGCACCGCCTGGCCCAACATCGACATCTGCCCCGCCAATCTCGGGCTGCAGGACACCGAATGGGAGCTGACCGCGACGATCGAGGAAGGTCCGCACGCAATTGCCGGCGCCTTCCGTATGTTGCGCGTGGGTCTTGAGGAAGTCCGGCTGGACTATGATGTCATCATTCTCGATCCCCCGCCGGCCATGGGCTTCCTGGGCGTCAACACGCTGAGCGCTGCGGACGGACTCCTCATTCCCGTGCCGGCCCGGCAGTTGGATTATCTCTCGACCATCCATTTCATGCAGACGTGCCGGGAAGCGATGAGCCTGGTATCCAAGTTCGACAATTCGATCGACTATGGCTTCATCAAGGTCGTCTGTACCATGTTCCAGCCCAATCGCACCAATGAGGCGCAGATGCTGCAGGTCATGGAAAAGACCTATGCGGGGCAGATGCTCTCGACTCCGATCCTCCTATCGGAAGAGATCAAGAATGCCGGCATCGCGATGTCGTCCATCTATGAAATTAACAAGCCCTATGGCTCGCATCAGACCTACACGCGCTGCCGTGATAATCTGAATGCCGTCTTTCGCGAACTCGAAAAGGATATCTGCAAACAATGGCCCTCGCGCCTTGCGCAGTTGGGCACCGACAGGCTGACGGAGGCCGCATGAGCAGCAACTCGGGCGCAAGGCGTCGCAGCCTTCTGGCCAATGCCATCGATTCACTGGATGCGATCCAGCCCGGCACCGAGCAGGAAGCTGCGGCAGCGGAAGCTCCGACTGCGCCTGCTGCGCCGAGCAAGACGGAAGCCACTGCACCCTCTTTCCTTGAACGGCGCGGTGCGGCCTTTGACGAGATAGCTCGGACCGTCAAGCGTCCCACGATCAGGATTCGCCCAGAAGAGTGCACCATCTGGCCCGGCAACGCGCGCGATTATGACAGTCTCAGCCATGAGCGCTGTGCATCTCTGATCGATTCGATCAAGGAAGAGAATGGCAATCGCGAGCCGGTCGTCATTCGCCGGACTCCAGATGGCGAGAAGCCCTATGAATTGATCGTGGGCACCCGGCGCCATTTCTCGGTCGCCTGGCTTCGCGCCAACCATCACACCCAGATCGATCTCATCGCCCGGATCGAGACGCTGGACGATGAAGGCGCCTTTCGCCTTGCGGATATCGAGAACCGTGAACGCGAGGATGTGACCGATCTGGAACGGGCCCGTAATTATCAACATGCGGTCGACGCCTATTATAATGGCGTGCGCGCACATATGGCCGAGCGGCTCGCCATTGGTAAGCAGAACCTCCATAATCTTCTGCAGCTCGCCGAACTGCCCGAGGAGGTCGTGCGGGCTTTTGCAAACATATCGGATCTCAAGGTCCGGCATGGCATGAAGCTCTCCCCCCTTCTCAAGCAGCCTGAGTTGCGGGACGCGATTATCGCGGAGGCATTGGCAGTTGCTGAGGAGCAGAACCGTCGGTCAGAAGCTGGCGAGCCGGTGATTGATGGCCCTCAGATTGTGCAACGTCTATCGACCGCCAATGCCAGGCCTGCAAGAAAGGCAATACCCAAGAGCCGCCCAAGCCTTGCTACGGCCAGCGGTGACGAGATTGGCCAGATCGTAGCCGACAGCAAGTCCAAGGGGATCACATTGACGATCAATCCCCATAAACCAATCGATATCGATGAGATATTGGCTGCGCTGCGTCCTGTGATCGAAGCGGCGAAATTTTTGTCTCGTTGAACGATTTATCGTTTAATAACATTGTCTTATAGGTGGGTAAAACCTGTTTTACTCGAGGTTCAGGTCCAGGAACAGCAATGCCCTCGAAGAAGGATGCCAAAGACGATAATCAGGTCGACCTATTCCTTCCGCAGTTGACCACCCTGCCCCTGCGCGACCAGCGCGAGACGATGGAACGTCCCTTCTTCTCGCTGTCGAAACGCAAGCGACTGAAGCCCATCGATTATGTAAGCCCGGATCGGAAGGTCACGGTGCATGTGAGCGCCAACTCCGAATATGGGCTGGCGACCATCTATGATCTCGACATTCTCATCTACTGCGCTTCGGTTCTCATTGAGCATAAGCGGCGTGGCACGAATGATATCCCGCAAACGCTCCATATCGTCCCCTACGACATGCTCACGACGCTCAAGCGCGATGCTGGCGGCCGTGAATATGAGTTGTTGGGCAATGCACTTGACCGGCTTCAATCAACGACCGTCAAAACAAATATACGGTCCGGCGATGCTGTGGAGACGACCTTCTCCTGGATCGACAGCTATAGTCAGCTCAAGGATCATAAGGGTCAGGTCCGTGGCATGCGGATCACGCTCGCCAAATGGTTCTATGACGGCGTCCTGATGGAGGGCGGCGTATTGGCGATCGACCCGGCCTATTTCTCTCTCACCGGCGGCCGTGAACGCTGGCTCTACCGGGTCGCGCGTAAACATGCCGGCGGCGCGGGCGCAGAGGGCTTCTCCATCTCGATGCCGACGCTCTTCGAAAAGTCCGGCGCCGAGGGCGACTATCGCCGGTTCAAGTTCGAGATGTCGAAGATCGTGCGCGAGAATGATCTGCCCGGCTACGCACTGGAACTTGTCCAGCGCGTAGAAGGTGAGCCTATGCTCCGCATGGTGCGCCGAGATGCCGACCAAAAGGAGAGCCTCCTCCCCTCCTCACCTGAAAAAGAACCCGCCAAGGCGAGCAAGATATCGACGGCCGTCAAGGAAGAGCCAATCTCCTTTCCTGAGCGAGGTCAGATCAGCTATACCGGCTTTGGCGCCATCGCGCGCGCCAACCTGCCCCAGCCCCAGCGAGACCATTCGGCTGTGGCAGATGAATTTCGAGCGTTCCTGAAATCTCGCGACATCGCCTTCGACGCGAAAAATATCACGACGATCTTTGCTTCCTTCTGCGCAAAGCAACGTCCAGCCAGTTAATGGCCCGTCGCGAAGGAGAGGCCCTCTTCCTCTGCTTCGACACAGAGCTGGCCGTTCCTGAAATCCCGGCAAAGTCGTGTTCGTCGAATTCCCATATCTCGTCTAACGCCCCTCCCCTGCCCTAGAGCATCGAGCCTTTAATCGGACGCATATCCAGCGGCTTTGAGGAAGTTTCGGCATTCGTCTGGGGTGTAGAGGTCGCAGATATTGCCGATG
>NZ_FNYZ01000048.1 GCF_900109095.1 Sphingobium sp. AP50 | reverse complement strand
TCCGGAAGTTTGTTGCAAAACCCCTGAATCAACGACTTCGGTAAGCGTCAAGCTAACCCGCTGATACCACTCAACTTAGTTTCGGATCGGGCTCTTAGATCTGTCGACCATCTGCATATACCGGTTTCGTACGGTAGGCATCTAGATGTCCTCCTCGGTTCCCCTGTAATGCACCAGCTTCACCACAGCGCCGAGTTCAAGCACCGCGATAAAAATATGGGTGGGGCTGGGTATTTGTTCGACTGGATGTTTGGAACTTTGTACATTCCTGCAAGGGGCGAGACTTGGCGTTGGGGCCTAAATGACGACGAACTTGGCGTTGCTAATCCTCACCAAACGTTGAAATCATTCTATTTTGAGCCCCTAACTTCAATGGCGGCCGAGATCCGCTCGATCGGGTACCGCTGGAGGACGCACGCGGACTACAGCATGCGCCAAACGTCGGCAGATACTAACTCGCGTGAACGTGATTCGAGTTTTCCATCCGGAAATCTCAAGACAAAGACAATTTCGAAGAGAGGCGAATTCCATTCGAACAAATAAAAATATCGTAATTTCAAATTACGTAAGATTGCCAAATTGATTTATATTGAAAAATACGGTTTTTCACCATGCGCAATCGATGAGAGGTGCACCACAATCTGTCAGTTGTGAAAGGCCAATGACCATAAAAAATTCACGGAACTGTCGCAGGCAATATTAACAGTTTTCCCGTAATGCCGTTTCCATGAACAATTATTCTGACAATGCATGAAGAATTAGAAAATTCGTTTATATATTGGGCGGTACAAACGTTGGACGACGAAACGAAGATCATCATGTTGATGACAGGTTTCTCAATCGTGGCGGAATAAATCTTTATAATGCGATTGGGTCGTGAAGATCGATACCGGTGCGCTCCGCCATCCGCATACGATAGGCCGCGACGGCGGGCGGATAAACGATACCGCGCACAATCGATAATGTGCGCAAGGTGGCAAACAGGTGGATGTCGTCATCGGATAGCTCACCGTTTACCGCATCTGGTGACTGGATCAGCGCAGCGAGCGCCGGCAAAAGCCGATTTAGCGTGGCAATGTAGTCAGGACTTGCTGACAAATGATTTGCAAAGGAGCCGATCATGGCTTCCTTATTACGCGTGAAATAGGCCCGCGCTTGAGGCGTGGAGAATTCCTGAAAATGGGAGGCCGCCCATCGCGGCAGCGCCAATCTGAACAGGGCATCCGAGGAGTCGCTGATCCACTGCGCAACAGCCAGGTTTGCAGCACCGCAGAGGATGGGCGGCCCAGCCATGGCGTCGATATGAGCGACGATATCCATACTTTCGGCGATGAAGCGCCCGTCATGATCGAGGATCGGGGCCATTTTCTTGCCGATCATCGCGGTCGGCGTTGCCTCATCATCGTTCAGCAGGATGACAAGATCGAAGGGAACGCCCTTCAATCCGAAGACGGCGCGGGCTTTCACGCAGAAGGGGCAATGGTCGTAGACGAAAAGCTTCATGACGAATGACTTCACAGATGCGCGTTGCGGAAAGGCCGACGCTGGATTGCATTGACGCTCTCTATCTACCGTTACGGCGGGCTTGTTAAAGTGGCTGGCTGGCTCTTCTGGGTAGACCCCACCGCTACTATCACGCTGCTGACCTCAGCTCAGTCCACCTCGTGCCGCCTCTAGGACCAACCGGTCGACGACATGCCTCACGCGCGGCGTGAGGTGTGCGCGACGCGGCCAGACGGCGTGAACTTCGACCGGAACCGTAGAAAAATCTGTCATCACTGCCTCAAGTTCTTTCCGATCCAGGCGTTCACGCACCATCGAGATCGGGACCTGGCAAAGGCCCAGCCCGGCAACGGTCGCATCGACCATCGCTTGGCCGTCGCTGATCTGATGCGCGACCAAGGGCGTGACCTTCCGAATCTCTCCGTCCTCGCGCACGATCCAGGCCAGGGGCGGCCCCTTTGGCGACCCTACCACGCACCGATGCGCGCGAAGGTCGGCAAGGGTATTGGGGCGCCCATGTTCGTCCAGATAGGCTGGCGCGGCGCAGATTACCCGCTCCTGATCGACAAGATGACGCGCGATCAGATGGCTGCTGTCAGCCAGAGCGCCGAAACGGATTGCGAGATCGACGTCGTCCTGGAGCAGATCGCTGGTAGCGTCAGTGAATGTCAGTGCGAGGTTGAGACCAGGATTGGATCTCGCAATGTCGGCCAGAATCGGTAGTAAAACGCTGCGTCCGAACGCGACTGGCATGTCGATGCGAAGCCGCCCGCTCAGGATATGGCCGGACGAAGTGAGCGCCGACTGGGCAGCGGTAACCTCATCCATCGCAGAAGCACAGGCGGCAAGATAGGCCTCGCCGTCGGACGTCAGGCGGCTGAGCCGCGTGGTGCGATGGAACAGCTTCGTGCCAAGCCTAACCTCTAGCTTAGCGATGGATTTGCCGACGGCTGACTTGGTGATGCCGAGTCGATCGGCCGCGAGTGTGAAACTGCCGGTGCGTGCTGCGGCGACGAAAACGGAAACACCTTGAAGAGGATCCTGCTCTGGCATTGTAGCATTTCATTCCACTTAGTGTTGCCAACGCTGGCCTTTATAGCGGATTGTTCCGCCATACATAAGGGCCTGCAACGCTGCGCCCACACGCGCATTTTGGAGGATAGAATATGCAGGACGAAATCTACTCAATATATCATCTCTCGCTGAAACCCGCTGACTATGACGCGTTCAAGACGCTGGTAGAGCAGATCGTCGAAGCGACCTCCAAGGAAGCCGATACAACGACCTACGAATATGTCGTCAATGCCGAGCGCACCGTTATCCACATCGTCGAAAAGTACCGTACCAAAGGTCTATTGCCGCATGTCGAGCAGACTTTCGCGCCATTTGCCGAGCGCTTCCTTAACCTCGCCAAGATCGACAAGCTGTATGTCTATGGCGACACAACACCCGAAATCCGCGCGAAACTCGACGGGTTTGGTGCTGAATATCTAACCCCATTCGCCGGCTTCTCCCGGTAATCTCCAGACAGGCATCGACGTCGAAAAAATAGGAGCTATTCTGGTGAAACCGTCAAGAACAATCCGCTGGACCGGACTGTCTGGCGCTGTGTTCGTTGCGCTGGCATCGGGTCCAGTCTTTGCGCAGGCGACCTCAGGTCCGAGCGACTGTGGAACGCTCGTAGGCGCTTCACTGACGGGTGCGCGGATCGTTTCTGCGACCCCGGTCGCCGCAGGCGCGCTCAAGGTCGCAGCATCACCAATTGCCCCCGACCTTGTACAGCGCGTCGCGTCGATGCCCGCGTTTTGCCGTGTAGTAGCGGTCGCCACGCCGACTCCGGACAGCCAGATCGGCATCGAAATCTGGCTCCCGCTCAACAAATGGAACGGCAGATTGCTTGGGACCGGTAATGGCGGCGGTGCCGGGCGGATCGCCTACGAGATGGGCATGGTCGAAGGCTTGAAGCGCGGCTTTGCTGTCGCCAATACCGACATGGGGACCGCCCCTGACATCAATAGCACGATCGGCCATCCTGAACGGTGGGTCGATTTCGGTCACCGCGCGACACACGAAATGACGCGGGTGGCCAAGACGATGGTATCGACATTCTACAAAGTTACGTCTTTCCGGTCCTATTTTGAAGGATGTTCCACCGGCGGACAGCAGGCGCTCAGCGCGGCTCAAAGGTATCCGGAAGATTATGACGGCATTCTTGCAGGAGATCCGGGCAACAACCGTACCCATGTCGCAAGCTATTTTCTCTGGAACTACGCTGCGCTCAACGTCTCGCCCCTGGCGAAGCTGTC
Source organism: Sphingobium sp. AP50 (assembly GCF_900109095.1). Taxonomy (GTDB): domain Bacteria; phylum Pseudomonadota; class Alphaproteobacteria; order Sphingomonadales; family Sphingomonadaceae; genus Sphingobium. Next base: position 3,240 of record NZ_FNYZ01000048.1, on the reverse strand, counting down.
GGCGGGCCAATGGGCGATGGTGTCGCGTGCTGTCCTTGCCAATTGCGCGGGCAAGGATGGCGGGGCACCAGGCGACCGCTTTTTGATCGACCCGAGGCGATGCAGCTTTGATCCTGCATCCCTTCCCATCTGTCGATCAGGAACGTCTGCAAAGGATTGCCTGACTGCACCCCAACTCGCGACGGTCCAACGCCTTTATGCGGGGCCTACCAATCCACATACTGGTGAGCGCATATATGCAGGGCTGACGCCAGGTAGCGAAGACCAGCCGCTTGGGCCGGTGATGCAAGGCGATCCAGCAACCTGGCCGGATCAGCAATTCTATCCGTTTCGCTGGACCCTTGGCGCAGCATTCGTGCCTAGCCGGTTCGACTTCGATTCCGACCTTGATCGTGTCGATGCACAGCTTGCCAGTGTGCTCAACGCAAACAGCGCTGACCTCTCCGCGTTCGCGCGCCGGGGCGGCAAGTTGATGATCTATTCGGGGCTTGCCGATCCGGCCGTTCCGTTCGCCGAGGTGGTCAATTATTATGATCGGTTGGAGGAGAGTGCAGGCAGTACTAACCAGCAGTTCGCGCGGCTCTTCCTTGTGCCAGGGATGGGCCATTGTTTTGGTGGGCCCGGCGTTACTGATATCGGGCAGCCCTTCACGTCAAGCGTTCCACCAACGGCGCAGAATGACGCGCTCATGACCCTTGTCGCTTGGACCGAAGGCGCGAAGCCTCCAGCCATGCTGATCGCACGCACTCCGGCGGACGAGGGCCAACCGGCCAAGGACAGGCCGATCTGCGCCTATCCGGCGTTGCCCCAATATCGTAGCGGCGACGCGTCGAAGCGGTCGAGTTTTGTCTGCGTGCCGCATTCGCGGGGCGTGGACCAACGGCCAGCAGACCGCTATCTCAACTGACGGCGAGGAGGACAGGCCTATGACCAAGACCATGCGCGCCGTGGTCATCCGCGAGGCGGGCGCGCCCGAAGTCCTACGGATCGAGCATCGCCCCCTCCCCGTGCCAAATGCGGAACAAGTATTGATCCGAGTCGAGGCATTTGGCCTTAACCGCTCGGAGATGTTCACCCGCCAGGGCCACTCGCCGGATGTAGTATTTCCCCGCATTCTGGGCATCGAGGCTGCCGGGGTCGTCGCAGCGGCACCTGGTGGCCAGTTCGACGCTGGCGAGAAGGTGGCCACCGTGATGGGCGGCATGGGCCGCGATTTCGATGGCGGATATGCGGAATATGTCTGCGTACCGGTAGGACAAGTACGATCGTTTCGCAGCCCCCTCACCTGGCACATGCTCGGCGCCCTGCCCGAGATGCTGCAAACCGCATGGGGTGCGCTGTTTCGTGGGCTCCGCCTGCAGCGAGGCGAGCGCCTGCTTATCCGGGGCGGCACCACCTCCATCGGCCTGGCAGCAGCGGCCATCGCCAAGGCACATGGCGCGCTGATCGCCGCGACGTCACGAAATCCGTTGAGTGAAGCTGTGGTCAGGGGCGCTGGCGCTGATCATTTCCTGGTTGATACAGGTGCGGTCGCGACCGCTATACGCGGCCTTTGGGATGGCGGTGCGGACAAAGTCCTTGAACTGATCGGGACCGGAACGCTCGTGGACTCTTTGGCAGCGGTGCGCGAGCCCGGCATCGTCTGCATGGCGGGTATGGTCGGCGACCGCTGGTCGTTCGCCGACTTCGCTCCGATGGACGTCATCCCCACCGGCGTGTCGCTGACCACATATTCGGGCGGGGTCGATGATTTCATGGCCATGCCGTTCCAGTCACTGATCGACCAGGTCGAGAGTGGCACGCTGCCAGTGCGGATCGGCAAGGTCTTCAAGTTCGACGACATCGTCGAGGCGCATCGCCTGATGGAAAGCAATCAGGCTGGCGGCAAGATCGTGGTCCTCACCCAGGAACCGGGGTCAGACTTATAAAGCTAATCGCATTGCGGACGGCCACCGCTGTCGCAACCTTAATATAAAGGACAATCACCATGGCTGATGAACCTGAAGGGTCCACGACGCTACTGCTAGAGGCAACATCCTCTTGGAATGATGTCAAATACAGCGCTTATCCATCGGGACGACCAAAGCTGACGACAGTTCGCATGACGATTCCGGCGAACTCGAAGCTCCACTGGCACAAGCACCTGATGCCTAACGCGGCCTATTTCGTCTCTGGCGAGTTGAAGGTGGAAGAACGCGAAACCGGGCGCACGGCGACTTACCATGCAGGTCAAGCCTTTGCCGAATCCATAGATAACGTCCATCGCGGTGTTACCGGCAAGGAGCCAGTCGTCGCAATCGTTGCCTATGCCGGGGCGGAGGGCAAAGCGCTCTCCGTGCCATCGGCAAATGAAGGAGTAGCAGATGACTGAAACGACATTGCCGCCCCCCACAAATGATGGCCGGAGCCCCGGCGATCCACCGCTGATGCCATTCTGGCATATGGATAACAGTGGCGAGGGACGTTCGCAGATCGTTCAGCGCTTGCTGGACGGTTTCCATGAGAAAAGTGTCAGCGGCGATACCGATCCGATATGGATGCGCCCGTTTTCCGGCACGGTGAAGGCTATATGGTTCAACATCCTGCCCGTTGGGTGGATCGGCGACTGGCACCCCAGTCCTTCGTTGCAATGGGTCGTCCCCTTGTCGGGCCGATGGTTTATCGAAACCCAGGATGGCAAACGGGTCGAGATGGGGCCCGGCGACATTCATTGGGGAGCAGACGTCGAAACGACACTCGAAGCCAGTCGCACAGGCCATCGTTCTGGGCAAATCGGCGACTCGCCGTGCGTTCAGTTGATGGTGCAGTTCAGCGACGGCGAGGTTTGATCATCATTGTCACGGCCGAGATTTTGTCCGCGCGGGCTGGAACCGGCCGCCGTCACTAATCGACCGGTTTCCTCACCAACCTATTGGTGTGATCATTTGGTCAGGCGTTCGATCGGTTTGGCCGGGCATCGTCGGTCGATTCCAGAAGAGCTGGCTACGCTAGAGCGTTTTCCACTCATTCCGGTTCATACTCGCATGATTTGAAGTAATTGGCGCATTCGTTGGGCTGGACGATATCGACGAGCTTTCCGATCAGGCCCCAACGCCCACTGACGGTTCGCTCGCCTGCTTGATGTGTTCCCACCGCAAATTCCGAAGTATTGCTCCGGTGAGGGCCGCCTTGCGGTGATCGGCTGATATTTTGACATGGCACTGGTGCAAGCGCCGGTGTTTGCACCGATACTAAGGACGG
>NZ_FNYZ01000050.1 GCF_900109095.1 Sphingobium sp. AP50 | reverse complement strand
GGGGACACCCCCATGATCGCCAAGCGAGGGAGCGCAGCGAGCGAGACGGTCCAGCCCTTGCGCCAGGGGGCCGGAACAGGCCCCTAGAGCAAACCCATACGCGGCGGCGCGCCGCCTCGATCTCGCCCTTGCCGGGGCTTGTCCCGGCGAGGGGAAGGGTATCGCTACAGGGCGGGGATTGCTGGTAGGGTGGCCTCAAGGAGACAGGATATGGACAACGCTGCTGATACCGCCGCTGCCGTTGCAGCAATGACCGATGCGGAACTGGTTGGCCTATGGGACCAGGTGCAAGACCCCGAAAATCTCACACCGCTGGAACAGGCGGTTATTGATGAAATGGAGCGGCGCGAGGTCGATTTCTGAACGCCTGCGCGGCCCTGTCAGCGAGCAACGGGTATGTCCTTCATCCGGGTTGTCCACGCGGGGCTTTTCTGGCTGCGTTTCGTGTCGAAAGCCTTGGGGCCGTGGCCCTGCGCGGCCAGCGTGATCGTATTGCGCCCGAAGCGGCTATTGAGGCCGTCCATCGCAGCCAATAGCGCGGGCGCGCGTGGGTCGGCCTCGGCAAACAGGTCCGCTTGGCCCTGCCCCTGCGGGGTCAAGTCTTCCAAGAGAACGCCGCATTTCGTATAGACGCCCCCCGGCTGAAACATCGCCTCGGTCATCTGGCCCACAATGCGCAATATGACGCGCGGGTCGTTGGTCGGCGGCGAAAGCCGCGCCGATCGCGAAGCCGATGGCGGATTAGGGCGGTAGCGCGATCCATGGGCAAAGGCGATCAAGCGGCTCGCAACGAGACCTTGGGCGCGTATCTTCTCGGCGGCGCGCGCAGCGCGCCGTGCCATCGCTTCGCGCAATTCGTCCAGCGTCTTGACCGGCTCCCCGAATTGCCGGGTGACGGCGGTATTCTTCAATGCGTCGGGTTCAAGTTTGAAATCGACGCATTCGATCCCGTTAAGCTCCCGCACTAGGCGTTCCAGCACAACCGATCCCACGTCGCGCGCAACCGCTGGCGCCATCGCAGCCAGGTCGGCGGTTGTCCGAATGCCAAGGGGGCGCAGGCGCGCTTCCAGCGCGCCACCGATGCCCCAAACTTCGCCAACCGGCCATTGTTCAAAGAGGCGGCGGCGCAGCTCGGTATCGTGAAGATCGACCACGCCGCCCCAAACCTTTTCGGTTGCCTTGGCAAGCGCATTGGCGACCTTGGATAATGTGCGGGTCGGGCCAAGGCCGATCCGGGTCGGCAAACCGACTTGGCGCAAAATATCCTCGCGCAGCTTGTGGGCGGCTTCCACGTCGCCAAGGCCATTCGGCAAGGTCGGCGCACGGTAGAAGCTCTCATCAATCGAGTAGATTTCGACGGTATCGGAATGATCGGCAATCACCGCATTGAAGCGGCGATTGAGGTCCGCATAGAGTTCGTAATTGCTCGATCGCAAACGCATACCGTGCCGCTCGATCCGGTCACGAATTTTGAAAACCGGCTCGCCCATGCGGACGTGCAAAGCCTTTGCTTCTTCGCTGCGCGCCACTGCGCAGCCGTCGTTGTTCGAAAGGACAAGGACAGGCACGCCGCGCAGCGACGGGTCAAATAGCCGCTCGGCGCTGACGTAGAAGTTCTGCACGTCCACGATCCCGTGTGTCATCGGAAGCGGCCTAGCGACGGAAATCGCGAACGCTGGATCGCACAACGCCCCATATCTCGACGCCTTCGGCGCTGGTCGGTTCATAGTGCAGATGCCGGTTCCGGGCCTCCAACATCATCCCGCCCTGGCGTCGTGCAAGCTGGCGGCAGACAAAGCCGCCGTCCACTATGGCTATGACGATGTGACCTTCAACGGGCCGGGTGTCCCGGTCCACCACTACAACATCATCGTCATAGATTCCGGCCTCGATCATGCTGTTGCCGCTGATCCGAAAAACAAAGCTGGCAGCTCTGTCGAGCCGTAGCAGCTCGATCAGGCAGATAGCGTCCTCTTGCCAGTCCTGGCTTGGGGATGGAAAGCCGGCACCCGCTGCGCTGATGATGTGAGGAATTAGGCCCTCTGGCACCATCGCAAGCGGGACCGGCTGCATTGGCGGCAGCAACATGATGATTCCCTTCTTCGCCTCCTTGTAACGCACAAGAGAACGAAATAGGAACACGCCTTCGCCCGTCAGCATCATTTTTCGCTGTGGAGAGGCGTTTGAGCGGCGTCGTAAAATCAAACGTAGCTCGCGGTAGGGATTGCTCAATATCGCGCAGCTAGGCAGATAGACAATGATTTTGGGCTGGGGGTTTTATGATCCGATACACAAGCTTAGCGATCCTCTTGGGCTTCCTCGCTTCGCAGCCCGCTCATGCTGAATGGAAACTCCGGCAGGAATATACTGACGGCGATATGACGCTCGTTTCTGTCAGCAGTGACAGCCAGACTATGCCGGTTGGCCTGCGTGATTCTTATTCGGCATCACTATCAATTTCGTGCATTCCCAAGGCCAATAATCTGTGGCTGCAACTGGTCTGGCCGGAACAGATGACGGCAATGAAAACCATCACGATCATTCGGAACGCAGACGGTTTTCCCGCAATGCCTCAAGAATGGAACGCATCGGGCGATGGCGGGGAAATGCAAAGCTTCACGCTTGATGGGCAAACCATATCCGGCACCGAACTCATGAACCGCCTTCTGACCGGCAAGGGGCAATCGCTTGCCCTAAAACCGCAAGGAAATGGGCGCATTCAAGATGCAATATTCTCGCTTGATGGACTTGAAAGCAAGCTGCGTGAAGTAACCAAGGCTTGCCCCAAGTGGAGTTACTTCGACAACATGAAGGCTGCAAAGGGTCAATGACTTCGCGGCCACGGTCTTTTTGCCAAACAAGATAGCACCTGATCGCACGGTGACGGGACCAGCAATCGCGATTGCTGTCCGCGACATGGGGACCAACGGCTTGCGCGTTTGCCAGGCATGATGTTCCAAGGCGGACTGCGCCTGAATGGGTGCTGCCGAGGCAGCGAGCATCAGGACGAGATATTTCAGCATCGCATTCCCCTTGTATGGGGCGCACATTAGCGAGCGGGAGGCCGTTCGCAACTCGTCAGCGGTGACAGCGTATCCCTTTCGGCCAATAATGATCCCAGCGAACAACGGTGCGTGTCGCCAGCATGGCGCAATTGAGGTTCCGCCCATCTGCCAACTGGCAGAATGCGGCGGTTCGCGCGCCTTTGCCGTTGCCGCTCGATAGGCATCGCATGGTAGGCGCTCGGACGCGCGCATGATCGAAGCGAGCGCCCCGGAACCGGACATGGCCCCGCGAGCCACCCAAAAGCCCAACGAGGGCGCTCATGGCTGCGTCCGCCGATGCGGTCGGGCAAGGATGCCCTGGGCGGCATGAACCGTCGCGCTCTCGCGCGGCGATCCCGCCAAGCCGGATACGCGGCCCCTCGGCGCACCATATGGGGCCGTCGCCATCGGCAACGTGTGTTGGGGTGCAGGCAAACAGCAGTCCAGCGGCGATGACGGGAGCGGCCATGATTTCATCTTTCTATGACGCAAACATAGGCGCGGGCCGTGAGGCCCGCGCCGCGATTTTCAATCTCAGCCCTCAAAGCGCGCGATCAACCGTTCGGCAATGGGCCTGATTTCATCAAGGCTGGCGGTCGCGGTGCAATCCGAACCGATGGCGGCGCTGTATGTGCCGCCGTCGAGTTGGACGACGCGCACAAGCCAAACATCGCGGCGGATTTCGCACTGATCGGGCAGGGGCCATTTCATGATTTCATGAAAGGCAAGGTCAACCCATTGGCGCATATCGGGATCGCGAGCCGCGTCGGCGTAGTCGGCGCGGCTCGCCATGACGCTAAAGTCATCGCCTATCATGAATTGCTGTTGCCGGTCGCGCCGCTCCTGCTCGATCCGCTTGGAGCGATCCTTCTCGGCGCGTTTCATCGCCTGGCTGAACCGAACATCATCGGCACTTCTCGCCAGCGCGGCAATGATGGTCGGGACGCGCGCCGGCATGTAGTGGCCCGCGCGCTCTGCGGCCTCGATCACAAATTGCAAATCGGCAATCTCGGTCGGCGTGAAGGTGGCGCGAACGGCGCTCGCGGTATTACTGATCTTCATGGCTGCGGCTCCGTGTCAGGCTTGGCCCTGTAGGTCGCAAGGCCGATCCACGAACCGGCGTCACCGCGAAACTGGCGCACAACATCACCGCCGTCCCAATGGCCGGTGAAGATGCCGCGCCGGTTGATGCCTCCGACTGGTCGGGTGCGCGCTGCCAGAAGGCGGGCGCGGCGCGTATCTCTATCAATGTGGCGCATCGGTTCCATGATACTGCTTCCTTTCGGTCGATCCTTCGGGAACGGGGAAGGGGGGCGACGTGGCCGCCCCTCTCGGTCATGCGGCGCGAGCCATGGCGGGCGCGCTCATGTGGGACAGGATCAGTTCGCTTGCTGCCTGTGCTGCGGTTGCTGCGCGGAAAATCGCGCGCTTGTCATTGCGAAGGGCGGTAAGCCAGGACGCAACGTAAGCGGCATGATCCTCCCGCTCAGTCGGTTCCATGCCAAGCTGGGCGCAAAGCATGGCGGCTCCGATCTCGGCAATCAATTCTTCCTCGGCCCTGATTGCGCGATCCTTCCCATAGTCGCGCAGGGTTTCGCGGGCGAGCCGGTGGGCGCTGCCGCTGCTGTGGATCGCTTCGTGCGCAAGGGTCGCATAGAACGCATTGCCGGTCACAAAGTCCGCAAAGGCGGGCATCTGGATACGGTCGGCGCTGGGGTCGTAATAGGCGCTGCTGCCGCCCTCGCGATAGGGAACGGGCCAGCGCGCAAAGGCTGCATCAAGTTCGCTGTCGCGCTCATCGCGGTTCTTGATTTCGATCTGCGGAGCGGGAAACTTGCTCATGTCCAAGCCGTCGATCTGCTCGACATTGAAAACGACATACTTTTTCAGGAATTTGCGTGTCGCTTCCTCGCCCTCGGCATTGGTGATGGGTTCGCCGGTTTCGCCATCCTTGGGGGTGAAGCTGCCAGCGTGAACGACAAGATTGCCCTTCTCGCCCTTGCGGACCTGTCCCCCAAGCTCATGCGCCTGCCGGTAGGTCATCCAATGCGGGTTGGTATATCCGCGCTCCATGGATGCGGACCAAAGCAACAGGATATTGATGCCACGATAGGGGGTGCCTTCATGGCGAAGCGGAAGCGATGCCGCGCCCGATGCCCAACGGGGCGACCATGGGCGGGTGCCTGCCTCTAGCAACGCAACAATCTGGTTGGTGACTTCCTCGTAAACGTCGATCCGCGCGGCGCTGGTGGTGGTCTTGCGGGCCTTGCCGGTGTTCCGTGCCATGTGCATTCCCTTCTTAAAATGGAGCCGAAGGCGATGGCTCCCATCGACTTCTGCCCGCTGGCGAAGTGGGTCGGGGAATGGCGCAAATAGGGGCCGATCATGGGGGAGGGGGATCAC
>NZ_FNYZ01000034.1 GCF_900109095.1 Sphingobium sp. AP50 | reverse complement strand
CCCCGCTTTGGCTGGCGCAGCGGAACCTTCAGCCCCTCACGCCGCCAGATCCGCTCAACCCGTTTATGGTTCACCGTCCATCCCGCATGGCACAGCAATGCCGTCACCCGGCGATAGCCATCACGACCATATTGCTTCGCCAAAGCGATGATATCCTCTGTAAGTGCCTGTTCGTCATCCGCCCCGCGCGGCACCTTGCGCTGTGTCGATCGATGCTGACCCAGCACCCGGCATATCCGGCGCTCGGATACCGGAAACTCTCGTCGCACATGATCAATGCAGCGTCGCCGCCGCGCGGGGCTTAGAAGTTTAGCTGCGCTGGCCTTCGGCTCCCTTGGCTGCCTCCTGCAGGATCAGCTTGTCCAGCGTCAGGTCCGAGATCGCCCGGCGAAGACGCTGGTTCTCTTTCTCCAGATCCTTCATCCGCCGCGCCTGATCGGTCTTCAGGCCGCCATATTCCTTCCGCCAGCGATAATAGGTCTGCTCGCTGACCGCGATCCGGCGGCAGGCTTCGGCCGTGCTCGCTCCCTGTGCCAGCACAATCTCAACTTCACGCAGCTTGCCGATAATCTCTTCCGGCTTGTGCTTCTTGCTCGGCATTCATCGTCCCTTTCGTGGTCCAGACTATCATAGTCTTTGGGCTACTCAGCAGGGGGCAGATCAGCACGCCCACGCGCTGAACATGCGCGACAGCGGTGTCGAAAACATTGTCATTGCCCTTCGCGATGGCTCGCCGAGCGCCGCCAAGGCGCAGGCTTCCGGATTTGTAGTCATGGATCCTGTCGTTGCGGCCAAGACGGCCGACATCGTCATGATTCTGACCCCCGATGAATTGCAGGGTGACATTTACCGGGACAGCCTTCATTCAAACATGAAGCAGGGTGCCGCTCGCTTTCGCTCATGGTCTTAATATTCACTACAATCTGCTCGATCCCCGAGCGGATCTCGACGTGTTCATGATTGCGCCGAAAGCTCTGAGCCATACCGTGCGTGGTGGATATATGCGCGGCGGCGGCACTCCATGCCTTATCGCCATTGCCAAAGACGTTTCCGGAAATGCCCATGACATTGCACTTTCCTATGCCTGCGCGATCGGTGGCGGCAAAGCCGGCATCATCGAAACGACTTTCCGCGAGGAAGTCGAAACCGACCTCTTCGGCGAACACGTCGTCCTGTGTGGCGGAATGATCGACCTTGTGAAGGCTGGATTCGATACGCTCGTCAAAGCAGGCTACGCCCCTGAAATGGCGTACTTCGAATGCCTCCATGAATTAAAGCTGATGGTGGATCTGCTCTACGAGGGCGACATTGCCAATGTGAACTACTCGATCAGCAATACAGCCGAGTAAGGCGAATACGTAACTGGACCGCGCATCGTCACCGAGCAGACGCGCAAGGCGATGGAGGACGTACTGGAGGACATTCAATCCGGCAAGTTCACGCGCGACTGGATGCTAGAAAACACAGCGTATCAATCAGGGTTTAAGGCCATGCGTCGCCGAGCTCTGGAGCACCCGATCGAAAGTGTTGGCGAGCAATTGCGAGGCATGATGCCTTGGATCAAGAAATCTGCATTGGTAGACCGCAACCGCAACTAAGTACGATATGAGGTTGTCATGCTGGCCGGTGCATGGCGACCTCCTGTCAGATCTCGCTGACATGGAGTAAATCGAGGACCATCAACATAAAATAGTAGGAGAGAGACATGACACAAACGCTGATGACCACGCTTGTCACTTGCCTTGGCCTGCTGTCAGGGTGCGATCGTTCTCGCCGCCGTTCACGTTGTTTCATTCGACCGAAGATCAAGGCGGCGGCGCAGACGTTGACAATTTCCGACACCGCGTTGTCGCGACTTTTGCGTCGAATTCCCCGTTCGAGGATAATAACTGAAACTGTGACAGTGCACGCACCGCCATATCACAATCTAGCAATTCAATTGGCAGCTATGTCTGCGCAGAAGGGAAAATCCCAGAATGGGCTCAACCTTGCCTGAATCCGTGGTTTATCAGCTACAGCGCGCGGACCGGTCAGCGTAACTTACCAGCGCCGAAATCCTAGTATCCACCTGTGTTTCTGAACCTTAAATCTCAGCAAAGCGATCAAGTACCGAAGCGATCAGGGCCTCGCCATTATCGGTTAACGTCACTTCCACTCCGCGACGATCGCGATGTTCCAGGTTTCGTCTGACAAGGCCGATTTCTTCCATCTCAGTGACCTTCCGACAAGCCGTTGAAAACGGGACGTTGGCAAAGCTGCACAGGGACCAGAGATAGACGATCCGTTTTTCTCGTTCGGCGACATAGAGTTCCAAAAGCATGTCCCATATCGGGCTGGCACAATGTCGATAGCCCAGGGCATCGCCAAGTGTCTTGCGCATTGTCACCAACTTTCGGCAGGACTCCATGCGAGCGAACGAGCGGTGAGGCACAGCATATCTCCTTTTGCTTGAAGAGCGCAGCAGGGGGCTAGGTCCGCCGGTGGCGCGATCTTGGCTTACAACAGGCCCTGTCTACGGAAGCTCAGGCTGCCCTCCCGCGCGATCAGGATATGGTCATGGACGGCAACGTCGAGCGACCTGGCGGCGTTGACCAGATTGCGAGTCATGGTCCTGTCACTCCTGGATGGGACAAGGCGGCCCGACGGATGGTTATGGGCAACGATAATGGCGGTTGCACCGAGCTCCAGACACCGTTTGAGAATTTCGCGCGGGTAGACGTGGACGGATGAAACCGAGCCGCTCCCTGCTAGTTCGTCGCGAAGAAGCGCATTGCCAGCATTGAGATACAGCACGCGAAACTGCTCGTTGGGTGCGAACGCCATCGTGCCGCGCAGATATTCGAGAACCGCTGGTTCGCTTGCCAGAACTGTCCTTTGTGGAAGGCGCCCGCGCAGCACGATGTGGATGGCAGTTCGAACTGACGCGAATAGTCCTTCCACATCATGGCCGCCGACGGCGTCGACACGGTCCGCCTCCGCCGCGTTCAGGGCCTCGGGGAACGACCCGAAACGATCGAGGAGCCGGTCTGATAATAGCCTCGCACGATCGGGATCGCCCAGGCCAATCAGTTCCTCCAGGACCTGTCGGCACCCAGTCGGTGCAGACGCCGTTGATGTCGAGTGGTCGCGACGATCAGAATGATCTGGGCCACCCAGCTCCAGATGGCCACGGCATCCATATAGGCTTTGGGCACCACATCCGGCATCGTCACGCGCATCACATGAACCGCGACCTCGGCCATGAGCATGCCGGAAACCCAGGCTGGCCAAAATCGCGTGCTTTTGAAAGAAAGCCATAGAAACACACCCAACATGGCCGCGTCGACGGTAAGCATCCCGGCCTCCACGCTCTGGAACTGGCGTGTGACGGGATGCGAAAAAGCGATGCTCGCAAGAACGCCCAGTACAAGGGTTGCCGCCCCGATCTGTTCGGGCCGGCCACCCCTCGTGAACCCATAAATTGAGCTCAGGACCAAAAGTCCCACGAACATCATTTGTCTGGTCATATCGACTTCGAAATGGAAATCTCATTCCCAGTCAAGTATTTGACGTTCGTCGTTCAGGCAGCGCGGAGCTGGTGAGCCACCGCCGGCTGCTGTCCTTCACCGCTTGCGACCTTGAAGACGTCGCCATAGGCCTGCTCACCAAGGCCAATGTCGTCGCTGACGCGTTTGAGCTGGTTGTGGGTGGCAACGAGTTCCGCCCGCGTCTGTGCGAGCAGCATGATGGCCGATGCAGAAGACTGGAAGGCGTCCTGCCCGATTGCTGCTGCGAGGCGTCCTTCGAGACGCGCGAGAGGAAGGGCGGCATTGAGCTCGGCTATCCGGGCGGCTGCAAGATCGATGGCTTCTTCCGCCGCGTACAGCCGCTGCGCGATCGAGTGGGCGATGATTTGACGTTGTCTGGGCATGATGCCTCCTCCCGCATTCCACTGGAATGCATGGTTTCTCGAAAAAGATTGTCGAAAACTGCCCTTACGGACGGGCGAAACTGTCCATCACCGTAAGGAGCGACATGGCCGAGCCGGCAAGAAGGAGGGCCAAAGCGCCCAGTGCCGCTGCGGTAATGATAGCTTTTGACTGGTTCAGGTCATTGCTCGGTCTCCTGCTTGAGCGGAGCGGGAGCCAGCCGATGACGGAGATTGTGAGGCGTTCGAGGGAATAGCTCCCTTGTTCCTCGACAAACTGCCCGTCACGCTCTGGCTGTGCGCTCGCTTCGTGATCAGCAGGGACAGGTGGTACGATTTTACTTTCCGAAGATATTCCGAACGTTTGGGGTGCTAAAAATTGGGTGTGGGCGACGATGGTGTCGCTAGCGGTCTCGAAGGCCAGAACGATCTGGGCCGCGTCAAATCGATCCATATCTCCCAGGACATTACGGGCTTTTTCGATATGCTTGTCGACCGTTCCCGACTGGATACCAAGCTTGGCGCCGATCCGTTTGGATTTAAGGCCGCGCGCCACATGCGCCATGCACTCGCGTTGACGCTCGGTCAGCGACTCGACCGCTGTCCGATATTGCTCCAGTTCGGGAGGCGGATTGTTTCTAGTCACGGTGCGACCCGACCCTCTAAATGCTTCGGCGACCGCAGCTGATAGAGCCAGGCAAGGTGGCCGATCCGTTTCGATAGGCTATGAGTGTCATCAAACTGACACGCGAAATCAACGGTCTTATCTGGGATAGCATTTCGCGGTTGGTGAAAGGCTGCTGCGAGGCAGGAGAGGAGGGGGGTGAGGGGAAAGGCCTCATATGAGGTCATGTAACTTTTCTCTTGGGATGATCTCCATGCCTTGCTGCCACTCTCCATGCACCTGTGGATCTGCATTCAAACCCGTCGTGACTGGGCGATGCACTCCTGTGACATTCTCGATCGGCATGAGGATCGATCCGTGAGCGCGTCAATGGCCGCCGCGGGTGAGCGGATCGTTCGACGGCTCGGCGGGACCTGGTCCAACGGGCGGGGCATGTGCCGATGCCCGGCCCATGAGGATCGAACGCCAAGCCTGTCTGTCAGGTGCGGTAGAACCTCGCTCCTATTCAAATGCTTTGCCGGCTGCACGATTGGCGAAATTCTCGGTTCGCTCCGAAGCGAGAGGCTTGATGTGCCGAGACGTGAGAGCGGCAAATCCGATCACTGGCAGGCCGGCGGCGATACGACAGGATACGCCGTGCGGCTCTGGAGCCAGGGGCGATCCGTCAGCGGCACGCCTGCTGAGCGCTATCTACGCAGCAGGTCTGTTTCACCGGTATATGAGCTCATGCGCTACCATCCCGCGACACCGTTGGGCCGAGGGAAAACGCTACGGTATCTGCCTGCATTGCTCATAGCTGTCGGGGAACCACGCCGCCCGAAAGCCATCCAGCGAAACTTCCTGCAGCTCAATGGACGGCCAGCTTTGCTGGCAAAGACCAAACGGTCGCTGGGCCCCTTGCGTGGAGATGCCGTCCAGCTTCTTGAGCCGGAGGACACGCTGGGCCTGGCGGAAGGGGTCGAAAACGCCCTTTCGGCAGCCTTACTACTTGCCATCCCGGTCTGGGCGAGCCTTGGAGCCGAGCGGTTCCATCGGATCGATATCCCATCCCGCATCAAGCGCCTTGTGCTCCTCGCTGATAACGACCGCGCTGGCAGGAGGGCGGTGACGAGGGCCTTGCAGAGCTATGCGCTTGCCGGACGAGACATCATCGTCCTCTGGCCCGCAGCGCCATTCAATGACTGGAACGAGATGCTGCGGGCAGGAGGGAAGGCGGTGGTGGAGCGGGCGCGGTTAGCGGCCTGATGGTTGGGGCGCTCCGCCAGTTGGAGATACTCCATGAACAAGACACCTCCCATCATCTTCGTTCCGGCATCCAAGCTCTCGATCGCTCCCACCAATGTGCGCAAGCGCAGCGACCCCGAAGCGGATGCGGAACTCAAGGCCAGCATTGCCGCCAAGGGCATCATCCAGAATCTGATCGGCATTCCGGTTGCTCGCAAGAAGGGTGAATATCATATCACTGCCGGCGGCCGACGACTGACCCAGATCCATACGCTCATTGAGGACGGCGTCCTTGGGCCTGACTATCCCGTCGCCGTGATGGTGCTCGCCGACAAGAATGACGCGACCGAGGTCAGCCTCATTGAGAATTTCATCCGCCTCAACATGTCCCCCGCTGAGGAATGCCGGGCGTTTCAGGCGATCATCGATGGCGAGAAGAAGACCCCCGCCGACGTCGCCAAGCATTTTGGCCTCACCGAACGCTTTGTTCTTGGGCGCCTGCGGCTTGCGGGCCTGGCCGACAGCATTTTCGATGCGCTCGCGGCAGGGGAAATCACGCTTGATGTTGCCAAGGCCTATGCCAGCATTTCCGATACCGCGCGGCAGGCGGCCGTGTTTGAAGAGATGGACAGCGGCTATTATTCGACCAACCTCAGCGAAATTCGCCGGCGGCTCGTCTCTGGATTTTATCGCGGCAGCGATCCCAAAGCCCTGCTGGTGGGGCGCGATGTCTATATCGCGGCAGGCGGTCGCATCGACAGCGATCTCTTCTCTGATGCCGCCAATGAGAACTGGATCGACAGCGACATCATCGATCGGCTCGCAGCCGAGCGAATGGAAACGGCGGCGCAGGCGGTTCGTGCTCAGGACGGCTTTGGCGAGGTCCGCATCATCTGTGAAACCCGCATCCCGTATGTGGAGACCATGGCGCTCGACGAACTGGAAGGTGAACCTGCCGAAATAACGCCCGAGGAAGAGGAGCGACAGCGCGCCATAGAGGTGGAACTGGAAGCCATCGCCGAAGAGGCCGACGAGGACGGCTATTCAGACGAGGAGATTAGCCGGATTGAGGCCCTTGAAGCGGAACATAGGGCCCTCAACGAAAAGCCTCCGTTCATCTCTGCCGAGCAGAAGGAAAAGGCGCTCGCCTATCTGGTCATCGGCAGTGACGGCCAGCCCAGGCTCCACGAACGACTGTTCATCGTTCCCGAGCCCGGACCGGAGGTCGAAGAGCCCGAAGCCGAGCCGGGAGCCGATGGCATCCAGACCGAAGAGGTCGAACAGGAACCGGTCGAGGATGGCCCGTCACTCGCGCCCATCAGCCAGAAACTTGCTGAGGATCTCGCGATTATGAAGACTGAAATCCTCCGCCTCCATGTAGCCAGCGATCCGCACTTTGCTCTTGATCTCGGCACTTTCTTCATGGTCGATGCCGCCCTTGGGCGCAGCTATGGGCATCCGAGCGAACTACGCGCTGCTGCCCCCTATTCGCGCGTGCCGGGATTTGAAAGCGACACCCCGGCCGGCGAGGCCTGGACGGAACTCGACGCTGGCCTCGACCGCAGTTGGACAGAGACGGGGAACCTTGTCGAGCGCTATGACGCTTTCTGTGGCCTGGATGAAGGCGCGCGGGCCGCGTGGCTCGGCTGGGCGATCGCCCGCACCCTCCATGCGGTCCCCGTCGGCGGCGCCGGCGCTGATCTGATCGATCATGTGGGTCGCAAGCTCGACATCCAAGAGCATGTCTGGTGGCGACCAACGGCGCGCCGCTATTTCGACCGGGTGAGCAAGGGCAGAATATTGGCCCATTTTGGGGAGGTTGGCGGCCTTGAGCTTTCCAATCGCTACGCAGCGTCCAAGAAGCACGACCTTGCTGCATCGGCCGAGAAGCTTTTCGCCGGGCAATTGATCGTAGAAGCGGAGGTCAAAGACCGGGCCCTCAACTGGCTGCCAGACGAGATGCGTTTCGGTCGGGCGGAACATCCCGATTGCGAGGGCAGCGAACCGGATGGTGACGGGCTCCCCGTCGAGCCTGCTGACGGCGCAGTTTCCGAAGATGCGGACGACGGCTTTCCGGAAGCAGCCTGAACCTCACACCTGCCGGCGCTGCGTCTCGCGGCGCCGGTTTTTCGCTTTCCCGACGCCCTCCCACCGGAAGGGAGGAGGGGGATGGGCGCGCTGCCGAGCAGTGGCAGTGTCCCCACTGACAGGAGTTTCCCGATGACCCGTTCGCTTCTCGCCGCTCTTAAAAGCGGTTCAGACCCGCTCGACCAGAAGATCTGGACTATCGCCGCCGTCGCGCGGTCGCTTGCTGACCTCATTCGCGCCGGCCAGCCTGTCAGCCGTCAACGGCTCTCACGGCTGATGACAGTGCATTTCGGGACCGATGACAGTTCGGGCGCTTGGTCGCTTCGCGACGCCTATGACGCTCTCGAGTTGGCGCAGGTCACGGCATTTCTTCAGAGAGATGCCGACAGCGATGACGACGCCCAGCCTGATCGCGCGCTCTTGGGCGTCAATGTGCTCTCGGAGCGATTGCCGACACAAAGCTATCGATCCGAACGTCAGATCGACATGCAGCAATTCTCGACGCCTGCGCCTCTTGCCTTTCTCGCTTCGGTGGCCGCTGCCATCACGCCACACGATGTGGTCTTGGAACCCTCCGCCGGGACCGGAATGCTGGCGGGCTTTGCAAAGGCAGCCGGCGCACGCCTGGTGCTGAACGAGCGTGATCCGCTTCGGGCAGGTCTGCTCGCCCAGGCATTCGGCGATGGGGTCACACGGCACGACGCCGAACATATCGACGATCTGCTCGACCAGACTGAGCGCCCAAGCCTTGTCCTCATAAACCCGCCCTTCGCCCGAAGTGAGGCGCGCGGCAAGGATCGCCACGCCGGTGCGCGCCATCTCCGCTCAGCTCTTGCCCGCCTGGTGCCGGGCGGACGCTGTGTCGCGATCATGTCGCCGGCTTTCGCGCATGATGGCATCGCGGCGAGCGGCTATGAAGCGGTCGCAGCCCTCGTGCCGCCCCGGGTCGAGATCACGATACAGGGGCGCCCATTCGCCAAACATGGCACCAGCATTTCGGTCCGCCTTCTGGTCTATGACAAAGGATGGGAAGGTAAGCCGCTCCGGATCACAGTGAACGGCGTCGATGCGCTGGTTCCGCATATCCTTTCTTTGCCGCCGCGCCTGAGCCGAGAAGTTCCGCCCGAACCGACCCAGCCGGCAGGTAGTCGTCCATCGGTTGGCAATTCGACACGGAATGCGCGCCCGGTCACTCGATCGCTGCTGGCGGGCAGGCAAGGCGCGATCGCACCGCTCCCCAAGCCTCGCCCGATTGTCGCGATTGATGGAACCGTCGAACCGCTTGCCTACGCTGTTCGCGACACCCCTCTACCCGCCGCTGAGCAGATCGGCATCTACATACCCTGGCGGCTCTCCCGCATGGAAATCGCTGGGGCCAAAGAGCATCCCAACCAACTAGTCGAGTCGATCGCCATGTCTTCGATACTGCCGCCCAAGCCGACCTATGTGCCAATGCTACCACGCTGCGCCGTCGCCGCCATGTCGGACGCGCAGCTTGAGACCCTCATTTATGCTGGCCAAGCCTTCGAGCGCGACCTGCCCGGTCTCTACGCCCCCAATGAAGCAGGCACGCTATTGTCCCCTGACGGGAATGGCGAACCCTATCGCATGGGATACTTTATCGGCGACGGTACCGGAGTCGGAAAGGGCCAGCAGGTGGCAGCCTGCATCATGGACCAATGGAGCCGCGCTCACCGCAAGGCCGTCTGGATTTCCAAGAGCGCTGCGCTGATCGAGGATGCCAGAAGAGACTGGGCGGCACTTGGTGGATCCCCGCTCGACATCCAGCCGCTCGACGCCTTTCCTGTCGGCACACCGATCTCCATGGGCAGCGGCATCCTTTTCCTGACCTACGCGACCCTGCGCTCCCAGCGGCATGACGAAGCTTCACGCCTTGCCCAGATCCTTGCCTGGCTGGAATCGGATTTCGAAGGGGTCATCTGCTTTGATGAGGCCCATGAGATGGCCAATGCCGCCGGCACCGAGAGCCAGTTTGGCAAGCAGAAAGGCTCGGAACAGGGGCTGGCGGGGGTCCGGCTGCAAAATCTGCGGCCCCGCGCCCGTATTCTCTATGTTTCGGCGACCGGCGCGACCGATCCCGCCAATCTCTGCTATGCGATCCGTCTCGGCCTTTGGGGGCCTGGAACCTCCTTTGCGGATCGCGCCGAATTCATGGGCGGGATCGAGAAGGGCGGCATCGCCGCTATGGAAATCGTCGCCCGCGATCTGAAGGCGCTCGGCCTCTATACGGCGCGGGCGCTTACCTTCCGGGGCGTCGAATATGAGCCGCTCGAGCATCCGCTAAGCCAGGATCAGATTGCGATTTACAATGCCTATGCCGATGGCTGGGCCGTCATTCATCGCAATCTAGACGAGGTCCTTGCCCTCACCAATATTGTAGATCGGTTCGAGGACAAATCGCTCAATGCCCAGGCCAAGGGATCGGCTCTTTCGCGGTTCGAAAGCGCCAAGCAGCGCTTTTTCGCGCAGTTGCTGATCGCAATGAAGGTTCCGAGCCTGATCGAGGCGATCACCAATGAGGTGGCGGCGGGGCACCATGCCGTCGTTCAGCTCGTCACGACGGCCGAAGCCATGCTGGCTCGAAGGCTTGCCACCCTGTCGGCGGATGAGCGCGCGCAGCTCGACATCGACCTGTCTCCACGCGAAGCGATGATCGATTATCTCATGACCGCCTTTCCGGTTCGCATGATGCAGGTGATCAAGGGGAGCGACGATGTCGAGCGCTCCGAACTGATGATCGACGCAGACGGCAATCCTGTCTTTTGCCAGCAGGCGCTCGCGCTTCGCGACGAAATGACCGAGGAACTTTGCGCCCTGCCGCCGATCGGGTCTGCACTCGATGAGATCATCCGGCACTTCGGCACGCAGGCGGTCGCCGAAGTCACTGGCCGGTCGCGGCGTCTGGTTTTTGACGGAAACGGGCGGCAGAAGGTTGAACGCCGAGGGTCAAGGAGCAATCTGGTCGAAGCTGAAGCCTTCATGTCCGGGGCGAAGCAGATCCTGGTCTTTTCCGACGCCGGTGGGACCGGGCGCAGCTATCATGCCGACCGAAACTGCAAGTCATCCGACAGGCGCCGCATTCACTTCCTGCTGGAACCGGGATGGCGGGCATCGAACGCGATCCAGGGTCTGGGCCGGTCCAACCGCACAAATCAGGCGAGCGCCCCCATCTTCAGGCCGGTCACCACCGATTGCCGCGGCGAGCGGCGGTTCATCAGCACGATCGCGCGCCGTCTCGACAGCCTGGGCGCGCTCACCCGAGGTCAGCGGCAGACCGGGGGACAGAACCTCTTCGATCCGGCGGACAATCTTGAGAGCGACTATGCCCGCGACGCTCTCAATCAATGGTATCATCTGCTCTACCGCGGCAAATTGACGAGCACCTCGCTCAGCGCCTTCATCGCCATGACCGGGCTCAAGCTCCTCGACAAAGATTCGGGCGGACTGCTCGATGATCTTCCGCCAATCCAGCGCTGGCTCAATCGCCTGCTGGCCCTTCGTATCGAGACGCAGAATGCGATCTTCGAGGAGTATATGGCGCTGATCCAGGCCCGGATCGATGCAGCGCGCGAGGCCGGCAGGCTCGATATCGGCGTTGAGACGATCCAGGCCGAGCGCATCATCCTGCTGGATGAACAGATACTCCGTCGAGACCCTGTCACGGGCGCTGAGACACGCCTCGGCCGTCTGGAGCTGCATTATCGCCGAAAAGCGACCGGCTTTGCCCAGCTGACCCGCCAGCATGGCGAAGAGGCCGCAGGCTGGCTTCGTAACGGCAAGTCGGGCCGTGTTGCGCTCCAGGTTACGAGCTGGCCGATCATGGACAGTGAGGGAGAGCCGATTACGATGTGGGAGCTTGTGCGGCCCACAGGTCGCGAACGTATCCGTGATCATGCTCTGGTCGAGAGCCATTGGGCGCCTATCGGCAAAGCCGAGTTCGAAACACTCTGGGAAGCCGAGGTCGCAGAGGCGCGTTCGAAGCTCGATGTCGAGACGATCAATATGGCGACCGGTTTGCTGTTGCCGGTCTGGAACAAGCTGCCGGACGACGATCTCAGGGTCTGGCGCGTGTCTGACGCTGTTGGACATTCGATCCTCGGCCGCATCATCTCGCCAAGCGGGCTGGCGAAGGTCGCATCGGCCTTCAGCGTCTCGATGAAGATCGCCCTGTCGCCATCGGAAATGATCGTTGCGGCGCGTAACGGCGAAGGTGTGGCCATTGCGGGCATGGATGCGGCAAGGCTCATCTGGGCGTTCGTGAACGACAGCCGGCGTCTGGAAATCAGGGATTACCCGGCACTGCGGCGCGAATGGCTAAAATCGATTGGCTGCTTCACCGAGATTATCGCTTACAAGACCAGGCTGTTCATTCCGGCTGATCGAGCCATGACCATAGTCGAGCAGATCAGCCGGACAGGCGCCGAATGGGGCAAGCTCGTTGCCCTTTCGGACAAGGCTGCCTGAACCGGCCGGAGGTGGCCGGGCCTGCCGTGACGGCAGGAGGGAGGGGGAGAGGATGGGATGGCGAAGGT
The DNA here is from genome assembly GCF_900109095.1 of Sphingobium sp. AP50. GTDB lineage: Bacteria > Pseudomonadota > Alphaproteobacteria > Sphingomonadales > Sphingomonadaceae > Sphingobium. The sequence continues at coordinate 21,634 of NZ_FNYZ01000034.1, read as the reverse complement.
TGGGGAATGGCCCACCGGATCGTCAGTCCATCCAATTCTGGAGGTTCCCATGACTGCAATCACTGCATCTCAGAGCGCTGTCACGCGCCCCTATCGCGTCGATGTTTCACGCGGACAGAACATCTCACGTGTGTCGTCGGAATGGTTCAACCGCCCCCAGGACGAGCGCTATCTCTCTCTAGGTGATCTCTACGACAGTGTACGGACACGAGCGGAGCGCGCCACGACCCGTATCGTCGAGAGCCGGACGGTTCGTGTCGAAGCCCGCAGCGACGAGCCTGAGCGCCTTTCGCTCATTTTGTCGGAAGATCACGAGCCGGTCGCGCCGACCAACTGGTCCTTCGGCCAACTCTGCAGTCTGGTCGGCGCGCCGGCTTCCTATTTGCGCCAGCTTCCCGCAGCCCTTGCCGGCATCAACCTTCAGCACGGCTTGATCCGGCATCCGGGCGAGCATGTGAAGATGCTACAGACAAGCGATGGCCGCACTGAGCTGCGCGCCGTCACCGGCCCCGATTATGGCCGCATCTGGGATCATGAACTGGTCGGCGCGGTCATGAAGATCGCGGGTAACGGCACCGGCGACACACGCTGGAAGGTGCCCGGCGTTCTCGATTGGGGATCCATGACCTACAATCCGCATGTCGATGTGAGCAGCGAAACGACAACCCTCTATGCCTCCGACCGGGACGTGTTCCTGTTTCTCGTCGACGACCTCCATCCGATTGAGGCGGGCCGACTGCCCAATGGCGATCCCGACCTCTATTTTCGTGGATTTTATTGCTGGAACTCAGAAGTCGGCTCCAAGTCATTGGGAATAGCGACATTCTATCTTCGCGCTGTGTGTCAGAATCGCAATCTCTGGGGAGTCGAGAATTTCCAGGAGATCAACATCCGGCACTCGAAATTCGCGGCGAACCGCTTCGCCCACGAGGCGGCGCCGGCGCTAGCCCATTTTGCCGACAGTTCCCCCCGATCCTTTATCGATGGCATCACCGCGGCAAGATCCGCCGTCGTCGCGCGCAGGGACGAAGACCGGGAGAGCTTCCTCCGCAAGGAAGGTTTTTCCAAGGCCGAGACCGCAAAGATCATTGCGACCGTCCTGGCTGAAGAGGGGCATCCGCCGGCTTCGGTTTACGACTTCGTGCAGGGCATCACCGCACTCGCGCGCAGCCGCCCGCATCAGGATGGTCGCCTGGAGCTTGAAGGCAAGGCCCGCAAGCTTCTCGAACGCGCTCGTTGATCGACCCGGCACCACCCATCTAAAATTCAAGGAGATTTGTTATGGCTCACCTGACCACGACGACGCGTGTCTATCGCATCGATGTCGACTTTTTCAGCGGGGGCGACCAGTTCGCCTCCGAGATTATTTCATTCGAAATCGAGGAGGGGGCTGAAGTCTGGACCGCGGCCTATCTCGCCGCTGAAGGCTCAACCTATTTCGACCTGCGGATCCCAAAGCTTTCCTACAGCTTCAGTTTCGTTCCCGGCTTTCCTGACGAGCCCGACCCGACTTCGCCTGCCGGCGCCCTGAAACCTGTCTGCCGAGACTGCGGTTGCGACATGCTCGCGCGCGACGCCAGCGCGAGATGGGACGCCCATCGACAGGCGTGGGCGATTTCAGGTGTCTATGACTGCACCTTCTGCGACCTCTGCAACGCGGAAAGCGATGATCTTGCCAGATGGGTTCCGGCGGATGATCTCACACCTTTCGACCGCTTCGCCGCCGCATTGGTCGATGCGCTGTCCTCGCCGGAACTTGCCCTCGACAGCGCGTTTCACATGTTCTGCGTCGATCATGCACTCACCCATACAGTTGAAGATGCCCGGGCCGCCTGGATCGAAGCTGTGGCGCGGGAGTCCTCCGCAACCGGGGGGGATTTCCTTCCTGGGATTGGAGTTGACCATGCATAGTCCGATCCCGGATGCGGCGTATGTGCGTCGCTTCAACGCGCGTCTGGCTGAACTCAACTCGCCAGCGCGCGTCGCGTTGACACGCCTCGACGCCCATTCCGGTATGCTGGAACTGCGCGACGACGAGGAGAATTTCCTCGAACTCATCCCAGGCGATGCTTCGCCGGACATGGCTGCGATCGCATTCAGGCTCTACGCCCGCGGCTATAATCTGGGTGTTCGCGGCGGCGAAGAGTCGGCCTTTGCAAAACTGAGACACCTCATTGGTGCAGCAAATGCATCCATCCCATTCCCCATGAATATGAGGGGCTAGCCGCTCGGGACTATGCTTCGCAGGTAGAGGCGTCCCGCGTCCGGGACGCCTCCCTGAATTTCAGCCGTTGAGCTGATCCTTCACCGCCTTGGCAGGCGTGAAAGCGAGCTTCTTCGAAGCGGCGATCTGAATGGTCGCGCCGGTCGAGGGATTTCGGCCTTCACGAGCCGGACTTTCCTTGACCTTGAACTTGCCAAAAATCATTCAGCGAGACTTCGTCACCCTTGGCAGCGGCTCCGGTAATCTGCGCGAAGATCGTATCGACAAACTTGCGGGCATCCGCCTTGGTCAGGCCATGTTCGCCGGCAAGCGCTTCAGCCAGGTCGCTATTGTTCATGTCGCATCCTTGTTGAGTGAGAGGCGCCAGCCTTAGTAGCTGACCTCTTGGGTTTGAAGCCCGTTTTTTATGGCGGCTTGGTGCCTAACCTTTGGGGATAGTGAAACGGGGAAGGTTAGCCAGCGGGTCAGTGCGTATTGCCGTCTTCAATATCTTCTCCATCGGGGCCACGGCCGGTCATTATGTACCATTGCTCCATCGTAGAAGGCGCGCCGATTAGGCGTTCATACCCTGCGCAAACATGCAAGGCGGCGTCATGCTCGTCATACCGGTCGAGGACTTCCAGGCATCTGACCAGGGTATCTCGAACCTCTGCAAGCTCGTCAGGTAATTCGCGTTTGGGGGAATGATCCATATTGAAGCCTCCATATTGGAGGGTAACTGGCACGTGGGGACCGTGCACGGACAATTGCCGCCAGATCGGCTGCAATTTTCCGCTGGCCGCTGCCAGTGGCGAGACATCCACTGCATCTATCTGTTTCATCGGATCGATTACAAAATATGGGTTTGGGGGACAGGAGGCTCCTTCGGGAACCACGGTAGTGCAGGACGGAGCCGCTGCGTTTGAGAGTGGAGAAGGATCTTGGAGAGTGTCGCATTCGAATGGTCGAGAGCGGCATTTCCAAGGAGTTGAGGTTATGAATATCGGTGAAATCAAGCCCGTGAACGGTCGTCTTATCGGTCATATCGCGACCCGTTCGATCGACTTGCCACGGCTTGGGCTTCGGCCTGTCGAAAGCACCAATGAGCGCGCGCCCGTCTTCGAGATCGTGGCGCTCAATGTCGGGCAGCGCTGGGTTCAGATCGGTGCGCTATGGGAGGCGACCGCTAACAAGACCGGAGAGAGCTTCCTTCAGGGATCGCTCGACGATCCGAGCCTGGCCGAGCCGCTGCCTATCGCTCTCTTCGGGACCGATGCCGAAGGCTACCGGGTCGCATGGCGTCGCCGCGATGCCCTGAGTGGCTTTGGCGGCGGACAGCGCTCGGAGCGTCCGGCGATGGGCGGCGAGGTCATGGGCGGGTTCGGCGCGAGCACCGCTGGCATGGACGGCAGCTACATGGGCGGCAGCGACTTCGACGACGAAGTGCCTCACTGAGGTCTTTGTGCGTCATGGGCCGGGGGAGCAATGGCTTCCCCGGCCTTTCTTTTTGTCTGCCGATTTTGGAAAGGACGCGCATCATGGCTAATGCCCTGCGCCACAGCATTGATCGCTTTGCTGACTTGCCTACCCTTTACGCACAGATGGTCGCGACGCCGGAATATCAGGCGGCTTTTGGCGACCCAATGCCGCTCTCCATTGCTGAGCCTGGAGATGCGCCAGCCGAACATGAGATGCCTGAGCCGATCGCGGCGCAAGCCGAGTGTGGCGGCATCATCGCAGCGATCTTTGACCTCTTTACCGGCACCCGTCTGGAACCCCTTGCGCCTGATATCGCCTGGGGCTTCGTCAACAGCTTCCATTTTCTCGCAGGGAAGCTGGAAAAGCGCGAGGACGGTTTCGCCAAGGAGCTGGGTGAACTTGCGCGAGACCCGGAGGGGAGCGAGATCTATGCCCGCTCGGTTGAAGAAAAGCAGCTTCAGTGCCAGTCGATCGCCGAGCAGCGGCAGGCGATCGAATGTATGCGCGACTATGCCGCCGAAATGTACCGAGCGCAGTCGGGCTGGCCGTGGTCGCCGGCGAGAGGCACGCGGGCCTCTTCTGCATCGAGCGCTAGCCAGATCGCGGCGATCGATTTCCTGCGTGCGCGGCAGCTCGAACAGCGCGAACGTCACCTGCCGCAAGGGCCGGTGGTGGTCGTTACTGGGCCGGCCGACTGGCATGACTGGCAGGCAATATGGGCACGGCTTGACGCCATCCATGCGCGGGTCTCCCACATGACCTTGGTCACCACCGGGCAACGCCGCGGTGTGGATCAGATCGCCGCCGCCTGGGCTGCGCGCAGTGGCGTTGAAGTGCCGGTCGTGCGTTACGGTCTATATGGAACGGGGCGGAAAACCGCCTTCACCCGCAATCGCAAAATCCTCGATTTGAAACCAGTCGAGGCAGTGCTCTGTGAAGGATCAGGCGTGCAGGCCAATCTCTATCAGCTGCTGCGCCACGCTAATGTGCCGATCCATGCCTTGCGCAAGGCGGACCAAGCCGCTGATGCCGTGAAGATCCCGTCGCGCGCTTCGCGCCGTGGCTATTAAGAGGGGATAGTATGGCGATACCAGACTATCTCAGCGCCAACTTCAAGACGCTGCTTCGGGCGGCGGAAGATGGCAATCTTGCCCTGATGGAATGCCAGGATGCAACATCGGGGGAACCCCGTTACGTCATTTGCGCAGTCGGACGGGAGGAGGGGGCCTATCTCATGACCCCTTTCGGCCACCTCGCTGAAGGAAACCCATATGACGCCTATCGGCCGCCGATCTGAAGGCGATTGACGAAATTCAAGCCTTCCCTGGGACCGCAGCCGATCCGGCGCGCGGTCCCTTTTTTTGTCAGCGGCGGTGCTCGGGGCAATGTCGGATGGGCGGTTGGGCACATGTTGCGTGAGGACCATAGCACCCCAGGGGGCATCGAGCCCCCTGGGGTGCTGCCACACTTCTTCTCTCAAGTCTTTTAAGCATGGCACGGGGACAGCGCCGGCCTCAAGGACGACGGGGCCCCACCATTTTTTTCGGCAGGCAGGCGGCAGCCCGTTCATGCTTGGTTTGCCGCGTGCCGAAAAAAATCGTGCCCCCCATCGCCGCTCCGCGGTCGGGGCTGCGCCCCGATCCTTGACCCCGTCACTCGGAGCCCGTGCAGGGGAGGAGACCTCTTTCCATCATAGGAGGTTTTCATGACCAAGGCATTGCGTTCCGTCCGTAGCTTCACCGAGATTGCCGCTCTCATTGCTGATGAAAGCGCGGTCACGTCCGACAGCTTTCTCGCCGCTTTCGAGACGGACCTTGATGGCGTGAGGGTGAGCCGGGACGACGAAGAGCGCGCAGGGCACATGCCCGATGCGACGCAAGTCCAGTTCGCGGTCGAGTTGATCGTGACGACGCTCTTCGACGTTCTACGGGATACCAGGCTGGAGAAGGTGGCAGGGCGCATCGCATGGGGCATCGTTCACAGTTTCCATCGGGTGAGCGATCAGGCAGCGGGACAAGCCGATGGCGCGGCAAGGCAGATGCGCGACCTTCTCCGGCAGGTTGACGGTAGCGAAATCCACGCCGTGGAGCTGGAGCGCGCGCATGAGGAGCTGGCCTTTCTCGACGAGGCTGCAGACGCTCTGGCCTGCATGCGGGACCATGCCGCAGCGGTTTATCATAACGAGACCGGCAGGCCCTGGTCGGCGCCAAGGGCGACGTTGGTATCTTCCAAGCGGACTGCCAGCGTCATCAACGGGACGGACTATCTCGCGGCGCGACGCCAGCGCCGGATCGGACAGCATCACCCCGAAGGACCGTTGGTGGTTTTCTCCGGCGGAAGTCAGTGGGCGGACCCGGAGCCGATCTGGAAGGCTCTGTCGAGGGCCAAGGCGATCCGGCCGCAAATGGTTCTTCTGACCACGGCCCAGAATAGCGGCGGCGACGCAATTGCCGAGGCGTGGGCGGCAAAGACCAGGACGCCGGTGGTGAAACTGGGCATCGACAAGGCGCGCTGGGGAAATCGCGCCGGGTTCGTGCGCAACGATCAGATCGCGCGGTTGCGGCCAGTCGAGGCCATCGTCGCTGAAGGGAGCGGTATCCAAGCTCAGCTGGTGAGGGTGATGCGCTCCATCGGTGTCGCGCCGGTGTTACTCTCACTCTATGACGGCCCGGCGCACTGGGCTGACTGACGCCGCGAAGGATATGCGGGAGCTGTCGGGCGCGGGTCCGATAGCTCCCACTTTTTTTGTCTGTCGCTCTATGTCGTTGCCCTCAAGGACAGGCGCTGCGCGCCCGTCCCGTCGGGCAACGATGCCGCATTCTTGGGAACGCGGGCCTCCTGCGCGCGGCTTCGCCGTGCTCGTCGCAGGGACGCCCTATGGGCGCTTTTCCGGTTGGGATTTTGAGGCCGGCGCAAGGCTTTTCAATGCAGCGATAGCGGTTGGCCCACCCACCCTGATCGCGTGCTGAAGCAGGTCGCGAAAGTCTCTTTCGCTGAGCTTCTCAACCTCCATGTCGCTTATGATGGAGGCATATTTGCCGCGCAGAGCGCGGCGGGCGTCGAGGATCTCTTGCGCTATTTTCGTCTGGCGCGCTTCGAGGTCTGCGAGCCGATCACGGTCATTCAACTTGGGCATTGATCATCCTTTCACATTGGATGGTCTGCCCGCCGATCACAATATCGAGGATCATCGCAACGAATGCAATCTGTCGCGCAGATCGATTTGCTGCTGCTGCGTTCCGCAGGAAAGGAAATCCTCTTCGGGGTGCCCCGCGCCTTCCGGCACGAGGCAGCGCAGCGGGGCGAGCCCGCTGCGACGAGGGGACGCACGCACAGGGCGTATTGTAATGCACCGTACGCACGGGTGCTGCGGGCGCGAATCACAAGGATATCTGCGGGTCTTGGCCCGGTGCCCGTTGGTGCCGGTGTCGCCTTTCTCGGCGGGAACTGGCACCAAACGGGCACCGATTGGGGACAATGCGAGGCTAAGTGTTTGATAAGCTTTGGCACCATGGAGGTGCCTGTTACCTAGATGTAAGGCATTGAGATCGCCTGAAATTCCGGGTATAAAGGCCGGGCTTCACCCCATCTGGACAGGCAACGAACAGGAGTTCGGCGCTTGCCCAGGATCAACATCAGATTGAAGGACGCTCTCCATGGGCGTCTCGTCGCCGGCGCCCGATCGGCGCGGCTCAGCGTTCCAGAATATGTCCGCGACATCCTCGATCGGTTCGAAGGGGTCGATGCCGGCGGCTATCATGGCCGCTTCGATGAGGTGCAGGCGACCCTCATCCAGGTCTTCGCCATTCTGGCAGCCTCGGTAGGAACGCGACGCCCCGATATTCTTCAGAAGGGCATGGATGATGCCCGCGCTCTACTCCTCGAACGGGGGCTGCTCGCGCCCGAAGATGGTGCGCTATGAGCATCTTTCGCAATGACACGCTGGGCTCCTGGACTCGTGGTGGCCAGGCCATCGTTCACAATGTCAGGATGACGACCCAGGTCTTCTTCCAGACTTCGCTCGCAGGCCTTGTGATCTGGATCGGCGGTATCATCTGGTACGTGCTTGAAAAATCCAGCGACTATCAACGCTTCGTCGCGATGAAGATTGCCGAAGCCACGTTGAAGAGTGACGTACCGGGCGGCGCACCGATCCTGTTCAGGACCCCGGCTGGCCGCCAATATTGGACGAACTCGGACATGCTGCTGGCCTCTCCCATCGCAAAAAAGACCATGCAGGCGATGGAGCAGCATCTGATTTATGGGGCGGCCCTGTCAGGTGCCTTCGCCGCGGTCATGCTTCTTTGGGCCTGGTTCTATTTCACCCGAACCGGGAAGGGTCTCGGCTCCAATCAGTTCATTCGGGGCGCCCGGTTCGGGACAGCCCGACAGTTGCGCCGTCTGCTGTGGCGTTCGCGGCGGGGAAGCTTCGCCATCGGCGGCGTACCGGTCCCGGAGGAGTTCGAGCCAGAGCATATCCTGATCTGCGGTGCGCCGGGGACGGGCAAGACCAACATCATCGTTAAGATGCTGGCGGGGATGCGCAGCAAGGGGCGTCGGGCGATCGTATTCGATACCGCCGGCACCTTCGTCGAGAAATTCTACCGGCCAGGGCACGACATATTGCTGAACCCGCTCGATGCGCGAGCGGACAGCTGGTCCCCCTGGGTCGATGTGCCGCGCGACTATCATTATGATCAAATCGCGGAATCCACGATCCCGGACAAGGGAGGCGATCCCTTCTGGGCAAAGGCGGCAAGAGGCACATTGGTCGCCGTCTTCCGCAAGCTCGCCAAGAACAGGCAAATGCTCATCTCGGTCTTGCTCGACACCCTGCTTCGGAGCCCCTTGAAGACGCTGGCCGCCTTTGCGGAAGGGACCGATGCCGCCGCCTTCATCTCGATGGAGGGGGATCGAACGTCCGCTGGCATTCGTGCCGAGCTGGCTTCCGTCATGCGCAGCTTCTCTTATCTGGATGACACGCTGGATGGTTTCTCGGTGCGCGACTGGGTCGCCAATGAAGAGGATGACAGCTGGCTTTTCATTACGGTTAAAGCCGATCAGCTCCCCTCCCTGCGGCCGCTGGTGACGGTCTGGCTCGATATCGCGATCAGCGCGATCATGAGCCTTCCGCCTGACCAGAAGCGACGCCTCTATTGCGTCATCGATGAACTGCCGACGCTCCAGCGGCTGCCTTCACTCAGTGACTTCCTGGCGCGCGCCCGCAAATATGGCGGGTGCGGTATATTGGGGTTCCAGTCCTATCCCCAGCTGGAGGCAACCTATGGCATCCAGGATGCGGCGGCGATTACTGGCTATTGCTCGACCTGGGTGGCGCTACGGGCAAACGATACGCCCACGGCGAAGCATGTCTCGGAGAATTTAGGGCAGGTCGAGCAGGTAGAGGCCAATGAGGGCATGTCCTATGGGGTCAACGACATGCGGGACGGCGTCAACCTCTCCCGCATGCAGGTCACCCGTCCGCTGGTCATGCACACCGAAGTTACGAACCTCCCCAACCTGTCGGGCTTTCTGCGGTTTGGAAGAAATCTGCCGGTCGTTCATTTTAGGGATCGGTACAATGGGCTGCCGACGATCGAGCCGGCATTTGTCGAGCGAACCGAACCAGCCAAGCGTTTCGATGACAGCAACGATCCGTCTCAGCCTGAGACGTCACCGCAACGGAAGCGTCGTCGCACTGAGAAGAAAGCGTCAACAGAGCCGGAGCTGCCCCTGGCGAGCGGTTCCCCCAAAAAGCCAGCACCGAATGAGCCGCTCACCGATGAAGGCAACGAAGTGTCGGAACCGGCCGGGAACGCCCCGATTGTTGATCCGCCTAAGCTCCTTGGACCAAGGAGTGGTTTCAAGCTCCACAAGCATAGCCGGTCCAACGGCCAGCGAGACGATGCGAGGCCGGCATGATGCATCCGCGCCGCCTGAAGGGCACGGCGGGCAACATCGCCCGCTATTACACCGTGGGGGACTATTATACGAAGGGAGAAGCGGAGACTTCCTCCTGGGGTGGCGCGATGGCGGGCGAGCTGGGGCTGCGCGGAGAAGTGGATCCCGCGCAGTTTAAGGCGTTGCTCAGCGGCGCGGTCGCAGACCAGCAGCTGGGGCGTCGGCGAGCGGAGGGGATCGACCATCATCCGGGGTGGGACTTTGCGATCAGCGCGCCCAAATCGGTGTCGATCATGGCGCTGGCTCTTGGCGACGAGAGAATAATTGCTGCGCATGAGAAGGCCATCGACGCGGCGCTCTCCTATCTTGAGGAACATGCCCAGCTGCGCCGCCGGGAGGAGGGGAAAGTCGTCCATGAGACGACGGGTCGGCTCTTGTGGGCACGTTTTACCGAGCACGCCAGCCGTGAGCTTGATCCCCATCTCCACACTCATGTCGTCATCCTCAACATGACGAACCGCGACCCCGGAGACCCGATGGCCAGTCTCGAAACGCGGGCCATGTATGCCGAGCAGATGGCGAGCGGACAGATTTACCGGAACGCCCTTGCCCACCAGTTGAGGGAGCATGGATTTCAGATCGACTTCGATCCCCGGCGGGGATTGTTCGAAATCAGAGGGGTGCCAAAGGCGCTGATCACCGAGATGTCGCAACGCGCCGAGCAGATCAACGCCCATGCCGCTGAGCATGGCCTTTCGGGACAGGCGGCGCGCCGCCAGAGTTTCTACGAGACGCGCGGCCCAAAGGTGAAAGTGGGGCTGAACGAGCTCCATGATCGCTGGCAAATGCGAATCGGACGCTATGAACCGGCGCTTGGCGCTATCCTCGCCGAAGCACGGGAGGCTGGCGATCGCCCCGTCCCGGTGGAGGCCGCGGACGCAGCCCGGGCGGCCCTGTTCGGCATCAGGCAATCGGAGGGGCGGGAGGCTGTAAACTCCCTTGGTCGCCTCATTGCGACCGGCCTTGCTTCCCATGTGGGTGAGGTCCGCTTCGAAGACCTGAGACCGCTCCTGACCGACCATGAGAGCCGCCGTAAGTTGCTGGCGACGCGGGGGCAGACGGGCGACGCCATCCTCACACGAGGGCGAACCAGCCGCAGGACGGTAAGGATCGAACAGGCTCTGACCCAACACCTTGCGCTGTCGCTGGGCGACGGCCGGCAGGTCGCCAGTGCAGACCGGCTGCTTCCTGTCCTGGAAGGCGGCATCCTGAGTCCTGCGCAGGAGCAGGCCCTCGTCCACATGGCATTATCGGGAGACCGGATTACGGCCGTGCACGGTGTGGCAGGGGCGGGGAAATCGATGTTGGTTCGCTCGCTCAAGGATGCGGCACATACCGGGAAGGTTCTGACGGCGCTTGCGCCGACGTCATCTGCTGCCGCTGAGCTGGGTGACCGCGCGGAGATTGCGTCCCGGACCGTCGCCAGCCTGTTAGCGAGCGGCGGGCATGGCCTGAGCGACAAAGATGTCTTGATCCTTGATGAGGCCGGACAGCTTGGAAACCGCCAGGCGCTGCGCGTGCTGGAGATCAGCAGGGCAACCGGCGCGCGGCTCATCCTGCTGGGAGACAATCGACAGACCGGCGCGATCGAACAGGGGAAGGCATTCTGGCTCATGCAGAAGCTCGGCATGGCAACCGCCGAGCTGGTGGAGTCCCGGCGGCAGGAAACCAAGGCGATGAAGCTTGCCGTCACCCATGCCCGCGCCGGTGATTATGCTGGTTCGATTGAACATCTCGATAAGGTGGTTAGCGGCGCTGATGCGGAGGAGCTTGCCAAGAGCCTTGTTGCCGAATGGAAGCGCCTCAAGCCTGAAAGCCGGGCAACCACGAACATCCTCGTTCTGGAGAATGCCACGCGCTTGATCGTCAACAGCCAGATCCGCGAGACATTGCAGCGAGAGGGCGTCGTTGCCGCCGAGGACACCCGGCTCGCTGTCCTGACACCCGCCGGACTTAGCGATCAGGAGAAGCAGATGGCCCGCTTCTATTCCGGTGGCCAGGTCCTGAAATTCAACCGTGATCAGGTTGGTGCTGGGCTGGCGCGCGACGGCGAATATCGGGTCATTGCGGTGGTCCGCGATGCAAAGGGGCGGCAGCTCGTGCGATTGGCTGACGAACAGGGGCGCATCCACAATTGGGATCCCCGGACGAGCAAGGCCGCGCAGGTGAACGTGTTCTTGTCGGAGCATCGCAACCTCGCTGCGGGCGATCGCATCCAGTGGCGGCTCGCGACCAAGGAACTGGATCTCAAAAACGCCGAACGCGGGACGGTGGAAAAGCTCGAAGGCATGATAGCCACGGTTCGTTGGGACCGCAGCGATCGGGTGCAGCAGATCGATCTTGGACGCCATTCCACTTGGGACCATGGTTATGCGGAGACCGTATATTCTGCCCAGTCAAAAACCTACGACCGGGTCTATGTTCTCGCACCCGTGGCCTCACCGCTCGTCAATGGGCAGAACTTCTACACTGCCATCACGCGAGCACGATACGGCGTCAAACTCTGGACGGAGGACGCCATGAAGCTGGTCGCCAAGCTCGCAGAGCGTACCGGCGAGAAAACTTCGGCACTCGAAGGATTGGGGCGGCTCGAGCGAGATCACAGCAAGCGCTTTGCCGCTCGGAACGAAGCGCGCTTAAATGGAATGAGGCTCGATCAGCTTGAGGAGCGGCGCAAGGCGGAGGGCAGGGTGCTCGCGCGCCAGCTTGATCAGCGAGGGCCAAACCGCACACTCGCCGGACGCCTTGCGGGCAATGCCCGTTCGTTGTTCGAGACGCTCGATCGTCATTTGCAGACACTTGTCGGGGAGCGAAAGGCCCAGGCTTCTAAGGCCCAGGAGCGTGTCGTCGACAGGAAACCCGAGGAGCGATTGCATGGCCATGATCGGTAAGCGTTTCATGTTGATCATAGTGCTGACCCTCTGGCAGTCCGATGCTCGTGCGGTACCTGCTGGTCATGATGCGATCGCTGAAAGTAGGGTCGCCAAATGTATCAGACAAGCGGCGGGCGGACAGAGATGGCTCGAAGTGACCTTGTGGGGATTGCGCGACCAGGAAGGTGGATGGATCGGTGCTGCTGTGAAGAACAGCGACGGGAGCCATGATCTAGGGCCACTCCAGATCAATAGCTGGTGGGTGCCCAGGATCGCTGATATGTTGGAACGTCCGCCGCAAGACGTTCGCCACTGGCTGCGGTATGACCCATGCTTCAACGCCAACGCGGCCCGCTGGATTTTCGTTTCTGCCCTGACGTCGACCGGCAGCTTTTGGGAAGCAGTTGGTGTCTATCACAGCCCGAGTTTGGATCGACAGAAGCGATACTCGCACAGCGTTGCGGAACATTTGAAGCGTCGATTTGGTGAGACGATCTTCTAGACATCTAGTTCGAGTGATGGCGGCGGTACGTGATTCTTGAACAAATGTCTCGCATGGCTGCCTGTACAACTGAACTGGTCGCCACGCATTCCGCCAAAGGCTGTGGCGGCACCAGCTAGCTCAGCATTCTGATCCGAAGTCGCGCTCTTCGTCCGTTTCGTATCAGCCTGCCGTCGTTCAGATGCCAGCGATACGAGAATACGTCAGTTTCGAAGACGGCGGCCGGATCCCCTAGGTGTGACCACGTTGGCAGATGCTTCAACATTAGCAGCGAGCTGCTCAAGCATACGCCGGTTACCCAGACGCATGGCGATCGATGTTGACTCTAAGGCGCGCGACACGATTTTCAGCTGAGTGTCTATCATATGCAGGCTGGCGGTCGGTTTCGGAAGAAAAATGCATCTTTACTTCGATGTTACATGCCTGCGAGACAAGGCTGCGGACTAGCATGGGATTCGGTAAAATGCGGTATGTAGATCGAAACAAGGTGCCACCGCCGGCGTGTCTTTCCGATGAGAATACAGCGCAAGCCAGATCGAGACTGCTTGAATTATTCGCTCAGGATAAAGACGTAATTGCGCATCGACGTGCTGGCATGACCGACTTTGCGCTTCAACATAATGAGCTCGACCATGCCGTCATGGAGTTGTTCGACAACCGTTGCGCTTTCTGCGAGACTGAGAGGCCCGTGCTTCCATATAGGTTCAGACCGGTGGAAGACGCTGGTCCTAGTTCGAACGTCGCCGCGCCCGACGCAACGCGAACCCATCTCTATTATACTTGGCTGGCTAATGCCTGGGAAAATATCTACGCCATCTGCGAAAGATGCTGGCCTCGGGACGCGTCAGTCTTTCCCGTCAGGTCGACGCGCTGTCCCCTTCCAAATCTAGGTGAAATTGAGGCAGAGCTAGAGGCTGCTCCGGGTCGCTGGGTGGATCCAATCCGCGAAGATGCGTTGCTTATCGATCCGTGCGAGCCAATCAATTTCTCCTCGCATTTCTTACCCCTTCCGTCTGGCATGCTGATCCCCAAAGGGGACCGTGGCGCGACGACGATCGAGCATTTCCGTCTCAACCGGGAAGATCTTGTTATCCCCCGGCAGCGGCAGTTTGAATATCGGCTCGACGCTCTCGCGCGCTTGCATGACCGGAGGCACCGCACTGACATAAAGGGCGGACTCTTCGATTTCGATCATATGGAATTTGGGGGGAGTTGGCGTTGCCTGTTGCTCCAGCTCGGCAAGATGATGAGCTCGTCGACGCTGAAGCTTGGACGGGAAAAGGAGCTGGAGCGGTTTTTTGTCGAGAGAATGAAGGCACCGCGTGCTCGTGAGCAGCTTCTCGCCGCCATATATAGTCTGAATAGCGATCCGGATCGTTATGCAAAACCGCGCCTGAAACGCTGGAGGGCAGGTGCGGGACGGAGCTGGCCAAAGGCGATACGAATAGAGAACTTTAAATCGCTGGAGTGTCTCGAGTTTGCGTTGGAAGAGCCGGCCAAAGATGTCGCCGACGGGAGGAAGCGGCAGGGGAAAGTGCGGGCGCCTTTGCTCATGATTTTGGGCGAAAATGCCACCGGCAAAAGCTCGGTGCTGGAGGCAATCACGCTTGCCTTGGCGGACGATCATACTCTAGCAGATCGCGATCTCGAACCCGTATCCCTGATGCTCGATCCGGAATATCTTGGCGGTCCGCCGAACGCGGCGCTTCAGGGTGCAAGGCTATCCGTCGATTATGAATGGGATGAACATACAAGCCTTGAGATCGGACTGCATGGCTTCGTAACTTGGTCAAGCCACGAACATAGTCGCATTCCGGTCTTTGCCTATGGCGCGTTTAGGGTGTTCGTCGCCCAGCCGGGGCGGTTGCGACCGCCATCAGGTATCCGCTCCCTCTTCGAACCGGACCATATCCTTCCCGATCCGGAAGCGTGGCTAGTTTCGATCGCGCATCTGCCCGTCTTCGCCGAAGTTGTGCGCGCGCTTCGTGCCATATTAGCGCTGGAACAGGATTTCGACCTGATTCGGGTGGCTGGCGGGCGCTGCTATCTCGATACCGTCGTGCCCGGACCAAACGGGCCGGTCACCGCTCCAACCCCGCTGTCGCTTGTCTCCTCGGGCTTCCGGTCGGTGCTGGGCATGGTCTGTGATGTGCTTCGCGGGCTGATCTCTGTTCAGGACAAGCGCGGTGCATCGCTGGCGAATGCGCGGGCGGTGGTGCTCATCGACGAGATCGAGACACATCTTCATCCGCGCTGGAAAATGCAGATCGTCAAAGGGTTGCGCGAGGCACTACCTGGGGTCGTCTTCATAGCCACGACCCATGACCCCCTTTGCCTGCGCGGCCTTTCGAGAGATGAGGTCGTGGTTCTGCGCCGTTCAAGCCGACCGCTGCAGCTACATCCGGGGCCGCTTGTTCTGATCGAAAAAATGCTCGATCTTCCGTCGATCGACACGATGACCGTCGAGCAATTGCTGACGTCAGACTTTTTCCAGCTCTTCACTACCGACGCAGAACAGGTGGAAACAAGCTTTGCTCGTGTCGGCGATCTTCTTGCGCGAACGCAGGCGGATAAATCGCCTATCGCAGATGCTGAACGAGCAGAGCGGCTGCGTCAGGAAATCCGGCAGCAAATAGGCAGGGCGCTGCCCATCGGTTCGACCGACGTCGAGCGGCTCGTCCAGGAAGCGGTCGAAAAATATCTGCAGGATCGCAGCGTTAAGCCGGCCGATCAGTTGCCCCGGCTTCGATCCGACACGCGCGATGAGATCGTGCGTCTGCTGGAGCAAATTTGATGCGGTATGTCGATCGCACCAGCGTGGCAGCGCCAGACAGTCTGACATCGTCTTCGGGAATAGGTATCCGGGAACATGGCCGGCTGAAGAACTATCATGATGATACGGTGCCAGGTCCGCTGGATCAACATGGGGTAGCACAACCAAAGAAAAAACCAAGCTTTCGCGCTTATAAGGAGGATGATGTCCGCCATGCGCTAGAGGATTTGTTTCACGGCAAATGTGCCTATTGCGAAACGCGCTATGACTTGACGGCTCCAGTCGATGTCGAGCATTTCCGGCCCAAAGGTGCGGTCGAAGGGGAGGAGCATAGCGGCTACTGGTGGCTGGCCGCAACCTGGTGGAACCTTCTTCCGAGCTGCATTGACTGCAACCGCCGGCGCGAGCAGGAGACGCCGGACTGCCTTCCCAGTCTGCTGGCGCTTCTCAACGATGAGCGAGCAACCCGGCTGAGCACAATGAAGTCGGGCAAAGGAGCCTGCTTCCCGATCGAGGGCGTTCGGGTAGAGCAACTTCCTGAGGGCGACATGCTGGGGCCTCATGCAGCAGAGGAGGCCATGCTGATTGATCCCTGCGCAGAAGATCCGCGCGCCCATTTGCGCTTTATGATCGACCGCCGCAATCCACTCGGTATCGTCTTTCCTTTCTCCGATGTCGCCGACGAAGACGGCATTGCACTGCCGCTCCTGTCCGAAGATGTCGAAGCTGTAAAAGCGGCAGCTCACGCAGCGGGTGCAAGCGTCAAAGGCGCCGTCTCAATCCAGATGTTCGGTCTTAATCGCCTCGCGCTGGTGCAGGAGCGAACACGGATATTGCGCCGACTCGAGATACTGGGACACAGTGTGCGGGATCTGTCCGTCACTGCTGACAGGCTCTCGAGCTTGTCCGTCCACGGTGAAGCGCAGCACGTCATAGACGATGCCGTCCTCAAGCTGCGGTCGACAGTGAGCAGGCTACTGTCGGACGTCAGGGCCATGGCGGCTCCCAAGTCGCCGTTTTCCGAACTGGCACGGGCCTGGATCCAGGCATTTACGCAAGATCTAGCCCAAGAAGCAGTCGAACTTCCTGATGAGCAAGCCACCACGGCCGCCAATGACGAGGAGGGCCCTGCCGCACAAGCAACTGGCTAGGAATTCCGGCACGGCGGATCAATTCAGCTAGCTTTCAAAACGGGGCGGGCGGCTGCCTTTCTAGGAATTTGGACTTGGTATCGGCGTTGGCAGCGACGCCTTCGGTTGACCGACTTCTGATCGCGGTTTCTTTTCCAACTTGGTCAGCTGCAGGCTTTGATTGCGACGAGAGCGTCTCGATCAGTGCGCGAAAATTGCGCTCACCAAGTTTTTGGACGACAAGGCCGCGAACATTGTAGTGTAACGTCAGCACAGCTGCGTACGTGCCGTAACGATCTCGTCGCGAATTCTTGCCTGACGCGAGCCAAGTTCCTTGAGCCGGTCGAGTTCGGACATTTTCGGAATTGCCATAATTCCGTGCATGATCGGCCTGCTAAGGTCAATTGCGACAGACAGGCGTGACATTGCAAGGGGGCATCGTTCTAGTATTTCCAATAGGGGTTAGGGGCAAAAGCGGTCGCAGGTTCATTTTCTAGGGCGTCCTTGGGCTTTGCGTTTCACCGAAATGATACAGCGGGAAAGGCTGTCATAGGCCTCCTTTGCGAAAGGCTTCTCGTTTGGATGACATGCTATGACCGCCCCCTCATGAGCGGCTGCAAAAATGTAGTTTGAGGACAAAGCGCTCTCCCGCAACCAAACTACGGTCCAAAAAGACCAACAAAGTCTCAAATGGGCATCAAAAAATAGCCTATATTCAGGCTGCTATCTCATGTAATATGATCTCACACAGGATCATAACCGCCCAGGTGGTTACCATGAGATTTGTTGGTAAATTTGTTGGTGCAAAGTTAGGATTCAAGTCTCGCGCACGGCGTCCAGGAGACTGATCCGTGCTGACCGATACCCTTATCCAATCCATCATTCCTGCCGCCCGCCCCATCAAGAAAGCCGATGGTGGCGGTCTCAATATCTGCGTCCTGCCAAACGGCCGACGCGAGTGGCGGCTCTCGTACCGTTTCGATTACAAGCAGAAAAGCATCACCGGTGGTGACTATCCCTTGATGAGCATTGATCGCGCCCGTGTCTGGCGCGAGGAGATGAAAGCGGTTCTCTCAGCGGGAAATGATCCAGCTGACATCAAGCGGCAGCTAAAATATGAGGATCAGGCCGAGCGGACGACGTTCTGCCAACTGGCCCAGGAATGGATGCTTGCCAAGCGACCGGGATGGTCCGATCGCTACGCGGGTGTGATCGAGCGTCGGCTCGAGGCCGACATTTTTCCCACTATCGGAAAACTGCCTGTGCGATCAATCTTGCCGCGCGACATGCTCAATGCTCTCAAGGCCATTGAGGACCGCAGCGCGTTCGAGATGGCGCATCGGGTGCGGGCCTATTGCAGCGAAATCTTCCGGTTCGGCATTCCAGACGGTCGGGTTCTTACGGATCCTTGTCGTGATCTGGGCACCGTAATGCGCAAGCGCGCGGCGGTCACGCATCGATCAAAGATACCGATCAAGGAATTGCCGCGCTTCTATGCTGCGCTGAACGCAGATACGGGCTCTCGGCTAAGCCAACTTGCCTTGCGTTGGACGATTCTCACCATGGTCCGGACGACCGAAACCCGGCATGCACAGTGGATTGAGTTTGAGGGCTTGGGCGGCCCTGAGCCGCTGTGGCGCATTCCAGCCGAGCGAATGAAGATGCGCGTAGAGCATCTCGTGCCGTTGCCACCGCAGGCGGTTGCTTTGCTCCGGGAAATCAAGGAGCTCAACGTCTATGGGAAATATGGGAATGAGCGGTTCGGCCAATATTTGTTCCCGGTAATCGGCAACCAGGGGGACACGATCAGTTCGAACCGCATGCTGGTCTTGCTTCAACGGCTAGGGGTTGGCGACAAGGCGACAGTGCATGGATTTCGTTCTATAGCCAGC
This sequence comes from Sphingobium sp. AP50, assembly GCF_900109095.1. Classification (GTDB taxonomy): domain Bacteria; phylum Pseudomonadota; class Alphaproteobacteria; order Sphingomonadales; family Sphingomonadaceae; genus Sphingobium. The sequence goes on along the minus strand of NZ_FNYZ01000034.1, from coordinate 2,821 downwards.
ACCGTGCTGAATGAAACCGGGCTGTTCAAGGCGGATTGGATCGAGCTGCAGCTGGCACATGTACCCGGCGGTGTCCGTGCCGTCTACAACGCCGCGCGCTATCTGTCCCACCGTCGGCAGATGCTCGAATGGTGGGCCGACTATCTCGACAAGGCCGAACAGGCTTCAGCGGCGATCGCCATTGAGAAGGCGACGCCGGCAAAGCCCAATGTCGGGGCGCTGGAGTGGTTTCAGTCCTCTTGGTAGGCGCTTGGTGCCTGCATCCAGCGTAGGATCCTCGAAAGGCGCCAGGCCACCGCTCTGGCGCCGATCTTTTCCGGCGCCGGGAATGTTCCAAGGTGGATGTCGCGATAGATGGAAGCCTTCGGCTTGCCCGTCTTCGCGATCACGGCGCTCAGTCGCAGAAACTGCTCGTTCTTATCGTCCATATGCAAACCAACTCCAAGTGTTGATCTGCCCGCAGGAACAGTATGACGAGAGTGCAGGAAAGTATCAATATGTCCTGCGGAAAATATGTAATGCAGTTTGTCCAGTAATGCCGCGAAAAAAGGCTTGCGGATTTCAGTAAGGCCGTTCCAGAGAGGAGGGAGTGAAGAGGTTGAAATGAAGCGTGGGTTTTATGTTCTGAAATTTGGTCAGGCCGCTGGCGAGTAGCAACGCATTGCCCCTATCGATGAGCTGCTACTGGAAGGCGGTGGGCATCTACCATAGCCCCAACGGGATCCGCCAACGCCGCTATGCGGCCCAGGTCGCGGTTCATCTGCAAAAGCGGTTCGGGTCCGACGTCTTCGGGTCGCGCAAGGACGTTCAGGCGAGGTCGGTTCCCTGACCTTCATACATGTTGGTACGGGCTCGATCGCTAGACGGCGGTTGAGATAGCGGATCATTATTCGTCTAACAATCGTGAGAACGATTATCTAGTTTTCGGGGAAATATTTGGTCACCGTATTCTAGTGCCCCGGGTCATCAGGCCTTACCGGCAACTGGAAAGTCGACGATCACGTCGAATTTCGTCGGCCAGCGGCGAGCAGCTTCCTTAAAAGACTTATTGCCAAAACCATAACTACCTTATTTAACCTTGCCAATGTCTGCTCGAGGATAAGTGACAATGGCCATTATCATTGAACCGTAATCTAAAGGCATTTATAGTCTCAGTAGACAATTCGGAAAGGAAACAGCGTGAAAGATGCGTCAAAGCGGCCCTTGCGCGGGCTACGTGCCTTCCTAGCGCTGCCCGAAGACGGGCAGGACGATCGAGAGATCGTCCGCCTGCGCACGAGTGCGAAGCCAAGCGATTTCGATAACACGTTGGACTAGGGCGACGGCGATCAGATCGAAAAGGCGGAAGCATCGGCGACTGAGGCGCTATGGCCGGAGGAAACCGAGCGCTCCGTTGCTCGAGTGGCGCCTGCAGTATTGGCACGCCTGGCTCATGTGAATTCTATCCTTCCCGCGCCGGGACAGCGATGGGCATATGGGGCGCGGAAGCAGGAGATGGCGTCACGCCATGCATTGCGGGAGGCAGAACGGGTGCGCACGCCATTGGAGCGCTTCGAGACTGTTCTGGCTCATCTCCCGACGACCGGTCGCCCTTCCGTCGATCTTGATCTGATATCCGCCACCTCAGCCGCCAGTGCGGCCAACACCGTCCGAGGCCTGCTCACCGATATGCAAGGGTTCGGCGAGGCCTGCAGGCGGCGCGGTGTGAGCGCGCTTCCTGCGCAGTCCGCTCGGTGATCGCCTTCCTGCGTGCCAGGGCAGACGGGGAGGGGGCAAAGCCCGCTAAGGCGGCCACGCTCTCCCGCATACTTTGGGCTATCGGCACCTGTCACCGACTCTTCAAGCTCGACGATCCAACCCGTGACGATCTGGTCGCTTTGGAGATGAAGGCTCTGCGTCGTCGCCTCGGTACCGCGCAGACCCAAGCACGACCGCTTCGCTTCAAGGGAGCGGTGCGCGACCCGGTGCAGGAGCCGGCTCGAGGCGTGAGCGTGCAGACTTTGTTGAAGGCATGTGGCAGCGATGAAATGGGGTTGAGGGATTACGCTCTGCTCTCGATCGCTTATGATACGGGCCTGCGTGCCTCGGAATTAGTGGCGATCGAGTTCACGCACATCCTGCCGGCCAGCGATCCGCATAGCCGACTAGTCGCCATCCCCCGACACAAGGGCGACCAAGTGATCTGCCCCCCGTTGAGTGGCCCAAAGACTATGATAGTCTGGACCACGAAAGGGACGACGAATGCCGAGCAAGAAGCACAAGCCGGAAGAGATTATCGGCAAGCTGCGTGAAGTTGAGATTGTGCTGGCACAGGGAGCGAGCACGGCCGAAGCCTGCCGCCGGATCGCGGTCAGCGAGCAGACCTATTATCGCTGGCGGAAGGAATATGGCGGCCTGAAGACCGACCAGGCGCGGCGGATGAAGGATTTGGAGAAAGAGAACCAGCGTCTTCGCCGGGCGATCTCGGACCTGACGCTGGACAAGCTGATTCTGCAGGAGGCTGCCAAGGGAAACTTCTGAGCCCTGCGCGGCGGCGGCGCTGCATCGATCATTTGCGACGAGAGCTTCCGGTGTCCGAGCGACGGATATGCCAGGTGCTGGGTCAGCATCGATCGACACAGCGCAAGGTGCCGCGCGGGGCGGATGACGAACAGGCACTGACAGAGGATATCATCGCTTTGGCGAAGGAATATGGCCGTTATGGCTATCGCCGGGTGACGGCATTACTGTGCCATGCGGGATGGACGGTGAACCATAAACGGGTTGAGCGGATCTGGCGGCGTGAGGGGCTGAAGGTTCCGCTGCGCCAGCCAAAGCGGGG
>NZ_FNYZ01000010.1 GCF_900109095.1 Sphingobium sp. AP50 | reverse complement strand
CAGAACCGTCTCCATGAACTGCTGCCATGGAATTGGCGCGCCGCCGAAGATCAACGCGAAGCCGCCTGATCCGCGGCCTTCACCGAATGCCTACGAAACAATTTCGTCTGGGACGAGTTTTCCCGCCTCCATAACCGCTTTCGCGATCACCCCAACCGGTGTTGCTGCCTTGACGGCGCTGCGCAGCATGTCGCCGGTCGACAGCTGAACCATTTGACGGTCTGAGACGAGCTTAGACGCTTGGGTGCCCTTGCCGGCACCCGGCGGACCCAACAAGACTATATTCATTGCGTGACCCCCAATTCCGTCAATTGCTACCTATCGGTCTGATCGGGATCATTCGGGCATCAGGAGCTCTGTGATCAGCCGGACCAACTCGACATAGCTGAGGATCGCCAATGTTGATGCCGCGCCGATGGGCGCTGCCAATGCAAGTGAAAATATCCCGAATGACGGCCAACCAAGAAGCAGCGTCACCCCGCAGACAAACAGTCCGGCGATCGAAGCAATCGTCCAACCGTGCTGCAATGTGCCGCGAAGCAATGGGAAGCGGGCCAGCCCTTGTGAGCTGGCTGCCGAGTGGGACGCAGATGCCATCTCGCTGACTTTTTCCACTGTCTTTCCCCTTAAAGTCGCCAGCCGTTCGGCCGCGAGCATTCCGAAGGTACCCGCCTTGATAAGACCGCCGATATACGCTGCCTCAGAGCCGCCCTCGAGGCCGCCTGTCGCGGCTCCGGCCGCATACAGGCCGGGGATGGGTTTTGAATCCTTCCCCAGTACCTGAGCGCTAGCATCTATCGAAATACCGCCCATCGTGTAGGTGATGCCCGGCATCAGCTGAATAGCCATGAATGGCGCGGTGGCGATCTTGAACGGCTTAACCTTCTGCGACCGCGTGATGGTGAGTTCGCCCAACTTCCCCTCCGCCAAGGCCTCATTATAGCCCGCAACCGTCCTAACCAGCGCGTCAGCGGGAACGGAGATCAGCTTCGAAAGATTCTCGAGAGTTTCGGCGCGATAGACGGTGCCCCCCCCCTTCTCGATCCACGGATTGGGCGAAACCCGATCGAAGGTGCCGGGCCCTTCCCAGATATCCTGGTCGAAAATCGCATAGAGGCGAGTGTCGGAAGGAACTCTGGCAAGCGCATTGGTAAGGTACACGCCAGTGCGTCCCTCATCGGCGACCCGGTTGCCTCCGTCATCGACGACGATGCCCGCCGTCGCTACTGCATCAAGCTGCGGAAACGGCCACAGCGCGTCATTGGACCGCGCCTCCGCGGCGAGCAGATGTCCGTAGAACCGATGCGTGTCGCTAAGCGCTGCCCCCGCCGCGACCGCCATTTTCAGCCCATCTCCATGGCCCGTTCGGGCGCCCCGCTGGAAGACAGTATCGAAATCGGGAGCGATATGTTGTTCGAACAACGCGCGATCGGCTTGAAACCCTCCGTCCGCGATCAGGCAGGCGTGGGCGCGCCACTCCCGATCCACACCTGCAACTTTACCTCGGACGCCTACGCAGCGGCCATCTACCATTACGAGCTCTGTTGCATGACCACCAAGCTGCAATTCACCGCCGAGGGCAACCAGCCTGTCGGCGAGTTGAGCCAATGTTCTGTCGGGCCCTCGCCCCTCCCAGTCGATGCCGCCCTTCAGGGCACGGGGCGGCGCCATGCACCACCGATACATCTCCCGCGGATCGAACCGCATGAGCCGCACCTGCTTGTCTCGAAGCCAGTAAATGAACCTTGCCGCCTCCGATGCAAGCGCCCTCGCGATGTCAGGGCGGGCCTGGCCATCGCTAACCTGCGCAATCAGGTCCATAAGTTCCTTCGGCTCACGGCAAGGGTCGTGGAAGGCGATATGTAGGATCCCGCCGGACTGCCGCGAGTTGCACGGATAGTGCGATCCCTCGCCTTTCTCCAGCACAAGCACGTGCAAGCCAAGTTCCGCGGCCCTCACCGCAGCCGTTAACCCGGCGAGGCCGCCGCCGACTACCACGAGATCGAGGGGTCCGCCGTCCAGATGATCGACCATCATCGGCTGCAATCACTAATGACATCGTGCTTCGTCATGGCCTTGCAGTCTCTTCGATGAGATCTCCGGATTTTTTCGGGAAGGTGCCCGGCGGTGGCGAGGATGGGGCACCTGGTCCAACCATATGGTCGAAGCGGTGATTTCCTGTAATCCGCGCTTCAAATACGCGCCATTCGCCTGTGCGCTTATGCAGACGCTTCATGTAGGTACCGCAGCCCGTGTAGCTGCTCTTGTCGGGCAAGATGATAGCAGCCTGATAGAAGGCGCCGAGCCATGCCTCTTCCATCCCTGGTTCGAAGCGAACCAGCGTGTTCGTTCCATAGTGGATGAAGAACCGCGGCCGATTGATAAGATATTCGTAATTTTCCCTGATGGCATCCTTGCCGATATAGGTTCCCCGCGGGTTCACCAGGACACAATCATCGGTGAATCGCGCCACTACCCCGTCCAGATCGCGCGAGTCGTAAAGATAATGATATCGCTTGAACGCATCGAGAACCTCGGCTTCCTCATGATCCAGAATAGCGATGTCCTCTTTCGAGAGACCAGCCGTCCTGGGTCGATGGCCAAGCTGCTTGAAGATGTCCCACATCCCCGTTCCCCATTCGTCGACATGTGCGGGATCTGGCTCGGTCATAATCTATCCTCTTTGTTGTACTGTTTGTCGGGACTTCAGCGGCTCGCCGTCGCCGCGGTCCCGAATATAATTTCGTTCTGCTCACCCAGTTTAGGCGCACGGACCGGATCCGTCTGGGTTCCCCTGAATGCTGGGGCGATAGGGGTCGGCAAGGCGCAGATCACCTCGCCACTTTCGTTCCAGAGCTTGGCGTTGAACACGCCGCGCGCGACGAAGTGCGGGTCTCGCATCGCTTCTTGGGCGGTGCGTACGATCGAGCAACAGCAGTCTGCTGCGACGAAGCGCGCATCCCAATAAGCGGAGTCTCGCGCGCCAATCAGTTCGGCAACACGGGCTGTGGTGGATTGCTGGTCGGCCTGATCGTCGTGAAACTCGGATTCGAGCCCGATGGTCGCAATGAAGCGTTCCCAGAATTTGTCTTCAAGCGCCGCGACGGCTGCAAATTTGCCGTCCAACGTGGGATAAAGGCGATATCGGCAGGATCCTCCTGTGACCAAAGCATCGCCACTGCTTGGCCAACGCCCCGCCGCTTGGCCATCGCCAATAGCCCAGTAAAGAAAAGGAAACAGATTGTCCGCCATCGCGATGTCGATATGGCAGCCTCCGCCGGACCGATCGCGTTCACGCAGGGCGAGGAGGATGTTGAAAACAGCAGGATAGGTGCCACCCGCAATATCCGCGATTAGCGCAGGCGGAATTACCGGGGTCTCAGCCGTGCCCAAGCTCAGAGCTAACAAGCCCGCGTCCCCTATATAATTGAGATCGTGCCCCGCGGCCGCGTGCTTGGGACCGGACTGGCCGTAGCCACTGATCGAGCAGTAAATGATACCGGGATTGATCTTGGCTACATCCTCATAACCCAGTCCGAGGCGTGACATCACGCCTGGCCGGAATTGCTCGACAAGGATATCGGCATCCTCCAGAAGCGGAGCTAGTCGGGCCCGGTCATCAGCATTTTTGAGATCCACAGCGAGGCTTTTCTTGCCACGATTGAGCATGGCAAAATTGACGCTGTCCTGCCCCCAGCGCGGCACATAGCTGCGCATCTCTTCGCCTTTGCCGGGGCGTTCGATCTTGATCACCTCCGCCCCTGCTTCCGCTAGGAATAGGGTCGCCATCGGGCCAGGAAGCAGAGTCGAGAAGTCCAGGACTTTCAGGCCGGACAGAGCGCCGCGCGAGTTCATGACTGCTTCCGCGCCTTCGCGACGACTGATCGTCGCGCCGGCATGTAGGCCGCTTGGCCATTCATGGCCCATATCGCGGTCGTGACATCGTGGTGGCGCGCGAGGTCTCCACGCACAACCCGCTCGATCGGACCATCGGGATAACCAAGGCCCATTCGGCATGTCATGTCCATCGCCGCGGCGCTTGCCAATCCTTCATCAAGGAAGCGCAACGCGGCGTTATACTTCGGGCGCACGAGCCGGTCGATAATGCGCCCTGCCTGATCGGCGCATACCACGACCTCGAAGCCCGAAGCTTCGAACATCAAAATCGCCGCCTCGATCGCGTCAGTGTTGCTATTAGGCTGACGGACCAGTTCAATTAAATTAGTGGGCGCATCATTTCCATTGCGGTACCGGGCGAACCCCAGGATGTTGGAGCCCTCACAACCGGACTGCTCGCCTGTGTAAACGCCCAGACACTCTGTATCGAGCTCTACGAGTATCGCAGTCCTGGTAACGTCCTCCGCCGGAGGACCGCCCAAATACAAGATCACTTCGGCGCCCGGTATAGAGCTCTGAAGAAACGGATCGCCCGATAGGAAGGATCGGCTGGGGCCGACCTGAACGATTTCATAGTCTCTCATTTCGCGGGTCCCTTCAGGCAGCCTGGTAGTCAAAAAAGCCCTTGCCAGTCTTTCGGCCGAGATGTCCGGCAGCGACCATGCGGCGCAGCAGCGGCGGAGCCGATGCCCGGGGATCCAGTGTCACCGGATAAAAGGCTTCACAAAGACGAACCTGCGTGTCGAGGCCGATCAAATCGAGCAGTTCGCAGGGCCCCATTTTGTAACCGAGGCCTTTCTTGATCGCCTTGTCGATGTCCGCAGGTAGGGCAACCCCCGCCTCAATCGCCCGGATCACGTCATTGTTGAACGGGACCAGCAGCGCATTTAGAATGAAACCCGGCTTGTCCTGCGTCTCCACGGGAGTTTGACCAGCCGCCAACGTCCAGTTCCAAGCCGAATTGAAGGCTTCGTCTGCGCTATTCACTCCGCGCGACATCTCAATCAGTTTCATCAATTGGGCTGGGAGGCAGAAATGCATACCCACAATACGATCTTCCCGACCGCAACCCGACGCGATCTCAGTTATCGACAATGTTGACGTGTTCGAGGCGAAGATCGTTTCCGGTTTGCACAGCCCGTCTAGTTTCTTGAATAGCGCGCGCTTTGCAGCGAGATCCTCGAAAATCGCCTCGATCACGAGATCGCAGTCCGCAAGATCTGAGAGCAAGGTCGTGTCAACCAGATTCATCAAGGCAGCATTTTTCGCCTCTTCGGACATTTTTCCGCGTTCGACGGACTTGCCGAAGAAGCCCTCGGCCACCTTCCTTTGCCGTGCGAGTGCGTCTGACGACATGTCGAAACAAATCGTCTTGAACCCGGCGCGGGCCGCAACCAACGCAATCCCGGCCCCCATGGTACCGCCCGCTCCACAGATAGCCACCTTCTTGATGTCGCTGGTCATTTCGAGATGAAACTCCGTCCAATAAGCTGGCGGTGGACTTGATTGGTCCCCTCCCAGATTTGCGTGATTTTCGCGTCGCGCATTAGCCGTTCAGCCCGATAATCGGTGCAATAGCCATAACCGCCATGGAACTGGACGCACTCAGTCGCCATGCGCATCGCTAGATCGGATGCGCGCATCTTGGCGAGCGACGCTTCCATTCCAAAATCTTTCGCACCACCGTCAACCAGCTCTGCGACGTAATCAATCCAACGTTCGAGCAGTGCTAGGTCGCCCGCGAGGTCCGCGAGCGTGAACTGGTTGCCCTGGAATTCAAGTACTCTCTTCCCGCCCTGAACGCGCTCGTTCGCGTAAGCGACCATATCCTTGAACGCGGCGCGGGCGATGCCCCGCGCATGCGCCGCCACCGACGGCCGCGACTTGTTGAGTGAGGCGAGAAGGATCTGCAGACCATCACCCGGCTCGCCCAGAAGATTTGTTCTTGGCACTCTAATATTGTCGAACGACAAGGCGCATGTGGACGAGCCGCGATGGCCCATCTTGTGCTCCTTGCCGATCACAGAGAAGCCGGGTGCTCCTTCTTCAAGAATCAACGCGGAAATCGCCTTCCTGGGATCCTCGATTTCTGACCACTTGCCGAAAAGCAGAATGCGGCTCGCCACATCGCCATTGGTGATGAAGATCTTGCCGCCGTTTATGACGATGTCGTCACCCTCCGGCGTGAAACGTGTCTTCATGCCCGTCGCATCCGATCCGGCGCCCGGTTCGGTAATCGCCAAAGCGCCTAGCGCTCCTTCAGCAATGGCGGGCAGCAACCGCGCGCGCTGCTCATCGGTGCCGAAATCGATCAGCGGCTTCATACCGTGATAGTTGGTGGCGTAGATGATACCCGTGGACGCGCACGCCTCGGAGATGATTGTCACGATCTCGAGGTAGAGCTTGTACGGCATCGCCGAGCCGCCAAAAGCCTCGGGAATGAACACGGTATTCAGTCCCAGCGCGTTAAGCGCCCTTACATTCTCCCATGGGAATTCGGAGTTCTCATCGACGCGCTTTGCGTTGGGTGCGATTACCTCATCAACGACGCGCTGTACCTGATCAAGGATCTGGCGCTCGTCATCATTCCAGCGGCGGCTGGCATCAATTTGGCCGAACATCCCCATCAGTGATTCATCCCTTGACCGCCATCGACATAGATTGTCTCACCTGTGAGAAAGCCGATGTTTTCGGAGAAAAGAGAGCCCACTAGGCGCGCTACTTCATCGGATCCGCCGGCGCGTTGCGTCGGAATTCGCTTTGAAAGCCACGCCCTCGTCTTTTCGCTGGCGAGGAAATCCTTGTTAAGGTCAGTGGCGATGTAGCCGGGTGCCACATTGAGAACGCGAATATTGTCGCGAGCCCATTCCACGGCCATACAGCGCGTCATCGCGCCGACTGCGGCTTTCGAAGCGCAGTAAGCGAAGTTGTCTGGGACACCAAGTTTGTCGAAGAAGGAGCCGATGTTGACGATTGTCCCTTCGCCGCGAAGATGGGGGTAGGCTTCGCGCGACGCGATCATAACCGCCGTTGCGTTGAGCCGCATCACCCTCTCGTAATCGGCGGTTTCGAGTGACGCGATCATGCCGTGAATATGCACGCCTGCATTGTTCACTAGGCCGATGATCCCGCTCGTGCGAGCAGTTTCAGCGAACATGGCCCGAACGGCCGCTTCGTCGGTCATGTCGCAAGCGCGTCCCTCACCTACCGGAGCCTCACCCGAGCGCGACACGCAGATGACATGATAACCGCGCCGATCGAGTTCGGTGGCGATAGCTGCCCCGATGCCCTTGCTGCCGCCAGTTACGATGATAGTATTCTTAGTCATCTTTGAATTCAGGCCTCCGCTTTTCTTCGAACGCTGCCATGCCCTCCTCCGCGTCCGCCGTGCGGTAGGCGAGGGTCGAGAGGTCGGCTTCGACACGTAGGCCTTCAACCAACGGCAATTTCTCTGCGCGTTGAACTGCGCGACGCGCAAACTCGAGCGTTCTCAGACTGTAGCCAGCAAACTCCGCTGCAAATGCTTTGCCTGCCGCAATGAGGTCGCCCTCGACCACTTTGTTCACAAGTCCGATTGCGGCCGCTTCGGCAGCGTTCAGCGTGCGCCCGGTGAGGATCATCTCAAGCGCCCTACTCTCACCCACCAGGCGCGGCAGCCGCTGAGTACCTCCATAACCCGGAATGAGGCCCAGCTTGATCTCCGGCAAACCCATTCTGGCAACCGGGCTCGCCAAACGGAACGTGCAGGCGAGGGCCAGCTCAAGCCCGCCCCCGAAGGCATATCCGTTAATTAGCGCGATGGAGGCGACTGGAAGGGTATCGAGCTTCGCGAAAACCCCCTGACCGAATTCCGATCCGCGCTTCTGATCAATCAAGGGCCGATTGCGCAACTCCTTGATGTCCGCGCCGGCACAGAATGCTTTGTCACCTGCGCCTGTGATGAGGAGTGCCCTGACGTCCGCCATTCCTGCCACCGCGTCCAGAGCAGAACCGATTTCTTGGATGATCGCGAAGCTCAGAGCGTTCAATGCGTGAGGCCTGTTGATCGTAAGCAGGGCAAGATTGTCCAGGCGGCTAAGCTCAATAGTCATGACAATGCCTCGGTTCGTTTTCTGTAGCGGACAGCGGTCGGCTCCAGCGCGCCGCGTGCCACCATCTCAGCGAGGTCACGCTTCAGGATCTTCCCGCTGGGCGTGAGCGGGAATGTCTCCAGCTTCAAAAACCATTCCGGCATATCAAACTTTGACAAGCCTTCACTCGCGAGATGCTCGAGCACATGATCGGCAGTCACCTCGCCTATGACAGCAAGGCAAACACGTTCGCCAAGCCGCTCGTCGGCAATTGCAAAGGCCGCAGCCTTCTCGATCGCCGGATGGGTGAGAGCCGACGCCTCTATGCGCGAAGGATAAATATTGTGACCTCCCCGGATGATGAGGTCCTTCAATCGGCCTTCGATGCGGAGATTGCCGCTTGCGTCGAGCGAACCAAGGTCACCGGAAAGAAACCAACCGTCGCGGTTGAAGCTTTTTTCGGTTGCGCGCTGGTTGTCGAAATAGCCGAGCATCAAGGTCGCGCCACGCCCGCCAATCTGTCCGGTTTCTCCAATACCAAGAGCGACATCTTCATTCTCGGGGTCGAAGATGCGGACCTCGTAACCACGCCCCCCTCGTCCGCACGTCTGAGTCCAGATTTCCGGCGTGTCGTCACGGTGGGTATATTGGTGAGAGGAATTCTCCGTCATGCCATAGACGTTTTGCGGCGTTACCCCTTGAGCGATAAAAGCTTCCGCTACCACCGCCGGAATCGGTGCGCCCGCCATGTAGAAAATGCGCACCGAGCCTAGCTTGGGAAGCGCGCGCGCCCGCTGCTCCTGGAGAATGTCCATAGCATGCGTCGGCACGCCAAGGATGTAGGTCGCCCCCGTTTCAAGGATCCAATCGAGCCGACTGACACCAACAGGCGCGTCGTCGGTGACGAGCCTACAGCCCGCGATGAGCCATTGGGAAACGGCTACCCACGCAATATGATGCGAAAGGGGGCTAAGGGTCAGGATGACCTCATCGCTCCCTATCTCCCAATCGCGGGCAAGGTCACGACCATTGGCCAAAAGCGTGTTTGCCGAATGCATGACGCACTTGGGCGTGCCAGTCGTGCCGGAGGTGAAGGCAAGATAAGCTACCGCATCAGGATTCCTGTGTACTTCCCGTTCGGAAACCAGATTTGGCGGTGGCATGCTGGCTGGCGTATAGACCCGGCGCAGAAATGGGAGTGCACCAAGCATACCTTCGAAGTCTGATGTCGAGCGGTCTGCTCCCCAACCTTCTTCGGTCAGCAACGCGGCCGATCCCAATGTGGTCATTAGGTCGATTATCTCTGCGCAGGTATAGGTGCGGTGCAGCGAAGGATTACAGGCAAAGCCCTCACGCGAGCACGCGAGAAAAACGACGATGGCCTCGATCTTGTTCGACAGCCACAGCGATACACGGTCACCAGCAACCAGGCCGCTCTGTACCAAATCGTCGGCCATAGCGTCGACGCGCAGCAGCAACTCCCGCCATGTAAAGGTTTTCGTTCCGTCCTGAAGCGCCGGCCTATCATGCTTTGTGTCGGCCGCTCTGGCGAGCAGTGTGTAGAAAGTGTCGTCGGCCCAAAGCCCCTGCTGGTAGCGACGGGCCGCTTCCGCCGGATCGTGCAGCGTCAGGAACGGCCTCATTGGAAACTCACCATCGTTGGGTTCAGCGGCGCGGCGGCTCGCACTGAGCAAAAAGGCATAACCAATGCCTCGGTCGGACACGGCCCCGATTGCAATAGGTCGCAGGCCAAACGAATGCGCGACGGCTTAAGATTGCGGTTCATCCGCCGCGCCCGGAGGCACTTAGTTGCCAAAGGCATTTTCCAATCTGTAGCTGACGACATGGACATTATCCTTGCTTCTGCGCGCTCCGCAGTCTGGTTGATCAAATCCTTCCTCCCCTTTGCAATTTTCCAACCTGCCGCTTTCGGTTCGATAATAGCAAAGACCATGCCAGCCGGTTTGAGTGGCCGTTGTTAGTTAGGCTTGGACGCCGTTCAGACCCACAAAGGTGGCCCGTGAAAGCTGCCGGCCTGCGGAGACAAGCGAGAAGGACAAGCAATGCGCTTGGAAACGCCGGCAGATCGATCTCGATTATGTCCTTTGCGCGGCCAGGAAGCTCGTCCACGTGTCGTCACCGACAACAGGCTTGGAGCGCCTGAACGACATTTGCGGCAAACGCAGGCACCAGCGCATTCCCACAGAGCCGACCGTATCTTTAAATTCACCAAAGAGCGCGCTTGTGCGTCTAAATTTGCGAGATCCTGCTGGCCACCAAGACCCCAAGCTACCAAATTTCAGCGTTGGCACAGGAGTTGCAGAGTGAAAATCGCAGATCGTGAGATCGGCATTCAAGGACTTCAAAGCCGCGCGCAGACCAGCGCTGGAGCGCAAGGCAAGAGGGGAGGATCGAATGAACAGAGTTAAGCATTTCATATCCGCAGGCGTGGCTGTTATTTCGCTAGTGGGCGCTGCTCACGCCCAGGAGGCTGCCGAAGGCGCGACGGCTGCGTCTGGTCAGGATGCGGCGAGCGCAGGAGATACTGGCGAGATTGTCGTGACAGCGACCCGGCGTGCTGAAAAGCTGCGCGACATCCCGGCATCAATCGCTGCCTTTGGGGGCGAAAAGCTCCAAAGCAGCGGCGTCTTTGACGTCACGCAACTTGATCGCGTGGCTGCCGGCGTTCAAGTGGCAACGGCTTATGGCGGTTACCAACGCGTCACCGTCCGCGGCATCGGCAGCAATCAGGTAATGCCGGGCGGCAACCCGTCGGTGGCTGTCCACCGTGACGGCGTATATCTTCAAGCGAACAGCGATTTTGGTCTGGGTTTCTTCGATGTCGAACGCATCGAGGTGCTCCGTGGTCCTCAGGGTACGCTTTATGGACGAAATGCAACAGGCGGCGCCGTGAATGTAATCACGGGCTCACCCACCGACACATTCCAGGCAGGCGGCAATATCACCTTCGGGAACTATAGCCTCGTTGAGACTGAAGGATTCGCATCAGGTCCGATAGCCGGTGATGAGCTCACCGGTCGTATCGCGTTCAAAACGCGAAAGGACGATGGCTTCGTCAAAAATGTTCGAAATGGCGAAGCCTATAATGGATCGGATTTCGCCGGGGTGAGAGCAAAACTGCGGTACCAGTCCACCAGTGACTTCCTCCTTGAGCTTGGCGCGGATTTCAATCGTGATAACGCTGTCGCCCTCCCCTATTTTACGCGAGCCAGGACGAATGTCCCACTGCCTTCTGAAACAGCTGGATTCGCGCTGCCTTCGCCCCCGAATGTCGACCTGAATTATGACAACAATAAGCGGGCGGAGATTTGGGGAACATCTGCAAGAATGGAGATTGGCCTGGGCAGTGTCGAACTGCGGTCGCTGACTGGATATAGACAATATACTCTGGACACGCGCCTCGACACCGATGGCCAGCCACTGGATCTTTCCAACTCCAGAACACAGGAAAAGCTCAAGCAATTTTCGCAGGAGCTGACACTCAGTTCTGTCGGAAACGGCGACTTCAAATGGGTGGCAGGCTTGTTCTATTTCCACCTCGACAATGAGGGCTATCGCACGCTGGCGTTCCCGCAGCGGGGAACGGCCCAGATCAATAATATTCCCAGCCTCAAGACCGACGCCTACGCGGTCTTTGGTGAAGCAAGTTACAAGGTCATGCCAGATTTGACGCTCACTGTCGGTGGCCGCTTTAGCTATGAGAAGAAGTCCATACTGCAGACACAGTCATTCGCCGGCGCCGCCCTGGTCGAAGACCTGAGCGACAGCTGGAAAGATTTCTCTCCCAAGGCTTCGCTGATTTATGAGATCAACCCGGAGGTCAATGCCTACGCCACCGTCAGCAGGGGATTCAAAGGAGGCGCGTACAACGGTTACGCTCTTCAGGGACGAGCGGTCGAACCAGAGCGGGTAACAAATTATGAGTTTGGCCTGAAAAACCGCTTTTTTGGAGGCAGGCTCACTGCCAACCTTTCGGCCTTTTATATGGATTATACGAACCTTCAGGTATCTATTTATCAAACGAACCCGCTCACCGGCGCATCAACGGCAGCACTCGCGAACGCAGCCACAGCACGCATCAAGGGCGTGGAGTTCGATTTTGACGCCACTCCGTCTGAGTTTTTCGGTATCTACGGCAATGCATCTTATCTGGATGCGAAGTTCAAAAGCTGGCCAAATGCTATCGATCCCGCCAGAGGCGGTGCAACATTCGACGTATCGGGCAATCAGTTGCCTTACGCTCCAAAATTCTCTTTCAACCTGGGCACGACCTTCACGTTGCCGGTTGGAAATTGGGGAAGCGCAACCCTGCTCACCGAATATTCCTACCGCAGCCGGACCTATTTTTCAGCATTCGAGGACAATTTCCTGTCACAAGCAGCCTATGGACTGTTGAATATGCGCTTGTCGTTCACCGACGATGACAAGAAGTGGCAATTCGCAGTCTGGGGCAAAAATATTACCAACAAGCTTGCGATCAACGAAGCACTGGAGAATTACAGCGCTATTTCCGGTCAGCGTAGCACTTTGTTTCCAATCGCTCCGCGTACTTACGGCGTGACGGTTGGTTACAAATTCTGATGAGTGAACAGCCTCTCTCTTAACTTTGATGTGATCACGAGAGAGGCGGCATCATTTGCCGAGAGCCAAGGGCCTTCGGTCGCTTAGGAAAAAATAAGGACAAGGCGTCGTTTATGCAGTTCAAAAGAACAAATTTTTCGACGCCTTGGACGTTCACGATAATCCTGTCGCTCCTCTATGCCTCCTCAATGCTGGACCGATATATCTTGTCGTTGCTGGCTCAACCGATCATCGCAGAGTTTCACATCACTGATGAGCAGATGGGCCTGCTACTGGGTGCTGGATTTGCGATCCTCTATTCGATTGCCGGACTGCCTGCAGCGCATTTCATAGATCGGTCGAGACGCATTCCGATCATAGTGGCTGGTGTTATGATCTGGAGTCTCTCCACCATGGCTTCGGCATTCGCGTGGGGCTTTTGGACGCTAGGAGCGGCACGGGCCGGTGTAGCGATCGGTGAAGCGGTACTCACGCCAGCTGCGGTATCGATCATCGCGGACCTGTTTCCGAAAGATAAGCGCGGCCCGCCAGTGGCGGTATATTCGATGACTGCAGCTATCATGGGCACCGGTGCAGTCGCTCTGGGCGGCTTGGTTTATCACCTTGCACAGAACCTTGCGTCCGACTTGGGCATGTCGGCCTGGAGAATCACACTCCTTCTTGTGGGTGCGCCTGGGCCGGTGATTGCCCTCGTGCTTGCCATCGCCATGCGCGAGCCTGAACGTGCGCCTGTCCCCAACGTCGGGTCGCAAGACGACAGCACGAGCATTAAGGCATTTTGCACTGAGCTCGTCACGCACCGCTCGCTGTTTCTACCATTCTACATGGGCGTCACCGCCACAGCACTTTACATTTTCGGCTTGTCCACATGGGCACCAACCATATTAATCCGTTCCTATGGGATGGAAGCCTCATCCGCCGGCTACCTGCTTGGCGTGATGGGCGTACCCGGCGCGATCCTGGCCGCAGTATTGTGGCCATCGCTCTCGGCTTTCCTCTCTCGTGCGGGATGGCACGGCCATCTTCTAGCCACTCAGCTCATATCTGCGATGGTCCTGGCACCTGTAATCATCATCGCTATCTTCACCGCGTCGCCCTGGGCCTTTGTCATTGGCGTCGGGGTGGTCAAGCTGGCGAATTCGACCTCTACGGTCGCACCCTTGACCATCCAATATTACGGTCCGAGCCGAATGCGCGGCCGCCTCACAGCTTTGTACGTGCTCACCTCGAGCGTTATCGGGCTGAGCGGAGGAGCGCTTCTGGTACCGTTGCTAGCAAACTTCTGGCCGGAAAATCCCAACAGCCTCGCATATGGGCTATCCACTCTGGGCGTGGGCGCTGTCAGCATCTCTATCCCGTCCTTCTGGTTCGCGCACCGAGCCGCCGCCAAAATGACCTCGCACGAGCAGGTATGAAGCAAGGCCGGTTGCGATCTTCGGCCGCATTTTCAGAGCATGAATCCAGGCAGCAAGGCTTTCTACAGTCCAGGATCGCGAACTCACTCTGCTGAAGATTGAAAGGAAATTGGCATGTCTCTTACCGCGAGCCGACTGGCCCACTGGAGGCCGAACGATCTGGCGCTTGCCGACGAACGCCAAAGGATCACTTGGAACACGCTTGATCCGCTGGTGAACAGGATCGTTAACGGTTTGCGGGCTGCCGGCCTTTCTTCGGAAGGGCGCGCTGCCGTCTTCGCATCCAACTGTGTCGAAAATGCCCTCGTCTATATCGGTGCGCTCGAAGCCGGTGTGTCCACTGTACCCATCAACTTTCATCTGACCGTGGACGAGCTGACTTACATCTTGAGGGACTCGCAGGCTGAGATCTTATTCGTAGGCCCGGATACTCAGGAAGTGGGACAGGAGGCAGCAGCGAAGGCTGGCGTAAAGACAGTCGTCGGCTGGCGATGCGAGCCGCGTCGCAATCAGTTGGAGTGGGGCGCGTGGTTGGATGCAAGCAACGCGAGTGAGGCTACAACCACATTTTCCCCTCGGCCACATCTGCACTACACGTCGGGAACTACCGGGCAGCCAAAGGGCACAGAGACGCCGCCCAATATGCTACCGGCCACTGGATCGGTGGCGGACATGTTCGACGCTCTGTCCGCACGGTTTCAATCGAACGGCGCTCGATCGCCCATGATGATTGTCGGGCCGATGTATCACTCAGGTCCATTGAATTCCGTTCGAAGCTTGGGCGGGGGCGCTGCCCTCGTAATCCTATCGCGTTTCGATCCGGAGACGGTTTTGAAAACGATCGAAGAGTACCGCATCCAGGCTGTCGGGATGGTCCCAACCCATTTTCAGCGGCTGCTGGCGCTTCCTGAAGATGTTCGCAACCGCTACGACATTTCGAGCTTACGCATTGTTTCACATACTGGATCGGCTTGCCCGCGCAACGTAAAGCAAGCGATGATTGATTGGTTCGGACCAGTGTTGGTCGAGGATTATGGCGGCTCCGAATCGGGGGCTACAAATCGCATCAATTCAGAAGACTGGCTGCGTCGGCCAGGCTCCGTCGGTCGGACTCTACCGCCGTTTGAAGCTTTGATCCTTGACGAGAACGCCAAACCCCTACCCGCAGGGCAGGAAGGCAGGATATATTTCAGAGACACGACTGGTCGCGGCATTCGTTACCATAATGACGAGGAAAAGACACGTGCGGCGCACCTCAGCCCGGGTATATTCACTCTCGGTGAAATCGGCTTCGTGGACGACGAAGGCTTTCTTTTCATTACGGACCGCGCGTCTGACATGATCGTCAGTGGCGGTGTGAACATCTATCCCGCGGAAATTGAAAAAGTGCTGATCCAGCATCCGCAGATTTTGGACGTGTCCGTTGTGGGCGTGCCTAATGCCGACATGGGCGAGGAAGTTCGAGCAATCGTGGTGCCGCGAAGCCTCGAACAGCCGCCAGCCACCGACGAACTTACGCGTTTTTGCCGCAAGAGCCTAGCCGGCTATAAATGCCCCCGCGGATATGATTTTGTGCCGGACATCGGCCGCAACGCGATGGGCAAGATCAACAAGAAGGAGCTTCGCCAGCGTTATTGGCCGACCACCCGAACGATCGCGGGCTGACAGGCTGCAACAGAGACTCGTGCAATTGCGCTGCTCCCGTTTGTCGGCATACTGGTATGCGTGGATTTACCATGGTTCTTGGTGCCTTACCGCGCCGAGATGTGGGAGCGAATTGGCCCCAGAAGCTCAACTCCTTCTCCCTTATCGCGCGCTTATCACGTAATTGCACTACCGAGCTGCCGGTGAATGTCAGACCCGGGCTCTCGCCCCTGTCGGCAACCCACCGAGCCGGATGCGGTCTGCTTCATGCGACTGGCCGCAGATGGCAGGTATCGCCTCTTTGGTCCTCATGCGCGCACCCAACGAGTCGCTCGGGTCTTTTACGCCCGCGGCAGCGAACCGACTTGCCATAGCGTGGGACTTCGATCGGGCTGCACAGCTATAACGGGTTTTGAATGTTTGCTAATCAGCCTACCCTACCGTTTCTGCCCCGTGCGACTGCGCAGACGGCGCCACAGGCGTCCACCACAACCAGAGGCACAGAGGCCCCACATTCTAGAGCGGTGATATTGCGTGCGGGATTCTGGCACCCGTCCCTGCTCGTGCGACAGATTCTGAATTATTTCTCATTGCGCACGAAATCTGATCTCATCCAGACCATATCCACGGCCCGGAGTAGCCGACTGCACCTTCGCAAGGACAATGTGAGCCTGCACTTCACGCGTCGAGTTCACGAAAAATTGTCGGACGCCAACGAGTTCTGCAATTTGCCGCGCAGGAACAGCAGCCCCCCCGCAGTGCTGCCTCCATCGATTGCTATTTCCGCCCCTGTGATGAAACTTGATTCATCGCTTGCCAGAAAAAGAACGAGTTTGGCGCAGTCGAGCGGCGTTCCGGATCGCTGCAACGGGATGCTGCGGCGAACGGCTTCAGTGAACCCTGATCTCTCGCCGTCGCGGAAGAAGCTTGTATCATCGATCTGCCCGGGATGTATCGAATTCACGCGCACATTCCATTCCGCAAATTCAGCTGAGGCGGTCTTGGTGAGACCGCGCAGCCCCCATTTACTTGCTGTGTAGGCGGCGTCGTAATGGGCTCCCAGTCCAGCGGTCGAAGACACATTGACAATCGATCCGCCGCCCGAATCGCGGATCAAAGGAGCCGCATGTTTCATGCCAAGCATGGCCCCGGTCAGATTGACCGCCAAAGTCGTGTCCCAGCGTGACACTTCCGAGCGAGCGATATTCTGACGGCTGAGCGTTCCAGCGTTGTTGACGAGCACATGCAGCCCGCCAAAGCGCGTACGGGCCAAAGCAATCACGCTTTCCCAATCTGGCTCATGAGAGACATTCTGCTCGGCAATGGCGACGCGCTCAGGGTGTCGTAGCGCCTTTGCAAGTTCCTCCAGTGCTGCGAGCCGCAGGTCGGTAAGGATCAAAGAAGCGCCTTCCGCTAGGAAGGCGTGCGCTTCGGCGATGCCTTGCCCACCCGACGCTCCTGTGATGAGAATGATCTTTCCGGCTAGGCGGCCCATAATAGTCTCCAAGCAATGTGTTTTGAAAGTCAGCCGCACGGAGACGGTAGGTCGACCTGACGCCGGCGGTTCTTCATTAAATTATACGATTGCGACTCACCTTACGGATCAATATCCGTTGAGCCGTCCAAATCGATCCCGATGGTAGCTGGCGTTGCCCCACATCGCTTCCAGGACCGCCGCGCGCTTCAGATAGAGTCCCACATCATATTCATCCGTCATTCCCACACCACCGAACAGTTGCAGCATTTCGCGTGTCACGCGCTTAAGCGTCTCTCCGGCGAGCGCCTTGGCGAGGCTCGTCGCAAGATCAAGGCCCGACCGCTCTTCATCGATGGCCTGAAGGGCGTCCTCCACAGCTGATCGGGTCAATTCAAGTTCGGTAAACATCTGCGCCATGCGGTGCTGTAACGCTTGGAAGCTGGAGAGAAGCTTGCCGAATTGCACGCGCTGCTTCAGATAGGCGAGGGTCTGCCCAAAAGCGCTCTCCGCCATTCCAAGCATTTCAGCTGCGGTCACGGCGGCAGAATAGTTCACCACCGTTGCGGTGAGTAGAGGGCCGCCGAGCAGCACTGCGGGCGCCTCCTCGAACCGCACCTGGACATGATCGCGTGAGTCGACGATCTCGCGGGCAGAACTGATAACCCCTTTCGCCTTTTCGACGAGGTACAGGCCATCTTCAGCCGAGACGATGAAGATGTCCGCTGCGCTCCCATCCGCTACAAAAGCTTTCACGCCTGTCAACTTGCCGTCGTGCACCGTCGTGCGAAAGCGCATGTTGTGTGTTGGGCCTTCGTCGATCGCCAAGGCAGCGATCGCTTCCGCGCCAGCCAGTCGTGGCAACCATGTCCTTTTCGCTTCCTCCGATTGCCCAAGCCTTATGGCGCTCCCTGCGACAGATGATGATCCGAGGGGGACCGCCACGAGGTTACGCCCCAATTGCTCAGTGACAATCCCTAGGGACGTATAACCAAAGTCTGTACCGCCAAACTCTTCGCCGATGACGATTCCAGTCCAGCCCATTTCCCCCATTGCGTGCCACTTCGCAAAGTCGAGCCCACCTGCCCGATGGTCGCGAAGGCTTCGAAAGGCTGAGACAGGACTCTCATTGTCCACCCACTCGCGCGCCATTTCGCGCAGCATCATCTGCTCTTCGCTTAGCACCGCCATTCGATCATTCCTCATATGAACACTTTGTTGGCGACAATGCCTGATATCCCGCAGAACGCTCTGCGGTCGGCATCACTGGTGATCCAACATTCCAAGAATTCGTTTTGCGATGACGTTATTTTGGACTTCAGTCGATCCGCCATAAATCGACACTGCTTTGCCTTTCAGCCAATGGTACGTCTGCTCCAGTTCCTCTTTCGAGAAGCCCGGACCAGCCACTCCAAGGCCGTTAAGGCCCATGATCTCGATATTCAGCTCTGCCCTTTCGAGTGTGATGCGCGCGCCAACATTTTTCGTGATGCTGCTCGCGGCGGAAGGACCAGCATTGACGTTCGCATTCAGCTTAATCCGCTCTAACGTGAGCGCAAATGCCGCCCGATCCATCTCGTGGCGAATAATCCGGCTTCGCAAATCGCTGTCGACAATGCGACCATCGGCGTCAACACCGAGATATCGTTTTGCGATCTCGGGCACGCTATCTCCGGCGTTGAGGTGGACCGTGGGACCGCTGTCGCCCGATATTGAACTGCGTTCATGCTGGAGAAGCCGAGTGCCGATTTCCCATCCCTGTCCCTCGATACCCACGAGATTGACTTTGGGAACGACCACGTCGGTGAAAAAGGTCTCGCAAAACGGCGAAATGCCGGAGATCAGCCTTATGGGTCTGGTTTCGATGCCCGGGGTAGTCATGTCGATGAGCAGAAAACTGATGCCGCCATGCTTTTGCGATCGATCGGTGCGCACCAACGCAAAACACCAATGTGCCCACTGCCCTGCGCTCGTCCACGTCTTCTGGCCGTTAACCAGATAATGATCGCCCCTGTCTTCGGCAAAGGTTTGCAAGCTTGCAAGGTCCGAACCAGCGGATGGCTCAGAGTAACCTTGGCACCATCGCACCTCACCGCGAACAATGCCCGGAATGTGCTGGTGCTTCTGAGCCTCGCTACCATATTGCAAAACTGTCGGTCCAAGCATGAGCACGCCCATGCCCCCAATCGGGTTCCACGCTCCAATGCGCCGCATCTCTTCACGCAGGACTTCCGCATCTTCGCTCGTGAGCCCCCCGCCGCCATACTCGCTGGGCCAAGTAGGTGTTCCCCACCCTTTAGATCCCATGGCCTCGCGCCAGCGCGTCTGAACGGGCGTCTCTTCCTCCGAGCCGTCGACTGCGGCAAGAAGATGCTCCTGGCCTTTCAGTTCTGCCGGAAAATTCTCGAACAGCCACCCGCGCACATACTCGCGAAAGCCATCGGATCCCACTGTGCCGCTCGTCTGCTCAATCGTTGCCACAGTTCACCTCATTTCTTTCACAGCGATGTCGACTGGACAACCACCCTGATCAAGCAGGAGAGGCGCGCTCCAGTCGCCTCCCCTAGCTCCAATGCACCGCGTTAGCGGCGAACGTCAGAACGCCAGAGACAGTCCCACCCCAAACTGGCGCGGTGGCGCGTAGCTGAAGGCCCGCATCGCTCCCAGGATCCCGGCATAGCCCGTGGAGCCCGCAATCACCGTCTTGTTAGTGACATTCCGCACAAACCCGTACAGGCGCCATGGCCCTTTGGCCTCAGGTTTAAGGGAAGCGAAAAGGTCGAGCGTTCCAATGGGCTTCTGCGAGTTCGCTATCGTATTGAACTCATCAAAGTAGACACGGTCACGCCACAGATATTGCGCGCTCAGCTCAGGCACAACGCCGCCAATCGCAGGACCTGTATAGGTCGCGCCAGCACTGATGCTCCACTTTGGCACGTTGGGCAGTTGATTGCCACGAAGGTCGGTTGGAACGCCCGAAAAGTCTGCTGTCGTCGGCGTATTGATGAACTCGCGAAATTTCGGGTCGAGATATCCAGCGTTAAAGGTCAATCGCAGCGGCTCCGCCGGACGCGCCTCGATCTCGATCTCGGCGCCATTAATCCTCGCCTTAGGAGCATTAGCCAGAGCAACGCTAACGCCCACAAGCTGAGATATTTGCAGATCCGTATAGTCGCTGCTGAACGCCGCCACATTCACGCGCAATTTGCGATCAAAGAACCATGCTTTTGCTCCAACTTCAGCAGTCGCAACCTTCTCTTTGCTAACGGGCGTCAACTGGCCTGAACCGAGATTGATAGCGCCGTCCTTCGCGGCGGTACCGTATTTAGCATAGATGAAAAGATCAGAGCTTAACTGGCCCTCGATACCGACGCGGTATGGGAGACTATTGGTCTTCGAACGAAGCGGGAAATTTGTCACATTGACACCAAAGGGAGGCACAATCGTGAATGCCCAACGAGTCCTTGACCGTCTTGCCGTACCGCAGCTGACCCGTCAGCGCCCACACGTCCGTCAGTGCGAAGCGCACGTCTCCATATGCTGCCACCGCTTCGGTCTTAAGCCTACCGCCAGTTAAGCTGGCCAAGAAAAGGCCTGGTATCGTAGTATCCGAATTGACGTCAACTGACTGATCCTGATCGACATAGATATATGTTGCGCCAAGAAGCCAGCGCAGCCGGCCGGCGTCAGAAGAAGCCAGATGTACATCCGCGAAGTAATCATCGCTCCGTGTTACACGAGAGAAGGTACAGCTCGTAGCGCGTGTGCCGTCACAATCATTCGTATAGCGCTGGGCGCTTCGGCGGTAATTGCCGGTGACTTCCAGCTTGTTTTCCCCGATCGGAACGTTGAGCGTGGCGTTCGCAACATAAACGCTGATGTCATTCTCGCCGATGTTCGCATAGGTTGAACGCGGGTCGCTCGACGGCCTCTCACCATAAAGCAGGAAGGCTGGGTAAAGGTCGCTGTAGATGGTTGGCTTCACACCGAGTGCGGCGCCATTGTCATGCTCGTCCGCATAGCTGAACAGCAACCGAAGAGAGCCGCCACCGGTAAAATTGGTCAGCGTCTGCACGCGAACGGCATGCGAGGTCAGATCGTCAAGATCGCCTGGCGCTCCCGCTTGGTCAGCAATAAGGTTTTTTGTATAACCATCGGAATGGCGAAGTTGATAGGAAATACGAAAGTCGGTATTTGCAAAGCCTAGGGGGCCGGAAAGGTAACCTTCGCTCTCCCTGCGATCATAGTTACCAAGAACAGCATCGAACCTCCCCTCAAAAGTATCGGTCGGTTTTGCCGATATGATGTTGATGGCACCGCCGACCGCGTTACGCCCATAAAGGCCGCCTTGCGGCCCGCGGAGCACCTCGACACGCTCGACATCGTACATCGAAGTATTGGACGTGCTGATATCGGAAACATAGGCGCCGTCCTGATAGGTGGCGACTCCGGGATCACCGCCCGCGAGGATAAATGTATTACCCACGCCGCGCACATATATTTGTGACGTATTGCTGGTTGAGTTGAAGTTCACGTTCGGGATCGATCTCTGCAGATCGTCCAAGCGCTGCTGGCCGCGCTCTCGCTGGATTTCCCCGCTCAGAACCGAGATGGCCTCCGCTGTCCGCTGGATGTTCGTCGATCTGCGTGTAGCCGTTACAACGATGTCCGGAACCCCCGCAGATTCGTCGCGTCCTTGCGCTCCAGTCTGCGCGCCGGCGCATGTTGAACCAAGCACCCCAGCGGCTACGGTTGCGAATAAAATCCAGCGATTGTTAATCTTGCTCATTACCGCCTCCCCTAAGTGGCTAAAGCCACGTTTGTTGACATTCATTGCTATGCAACCGCCATGCCAACAAAGCCTTGACCAGACCCAGCGGGTCTAAAGAGCTGCAAATAGGCACGTTCCTGTTCTTACGTCGGTGCGAGCCACGGTCGATGAGTGCTCTCGCGATACATGCCGTTCGTACGGAGGACATCAACATAGCATGTTGACCGCCCTGCAGACACATCATGACGCGGAGCGCGTGCTCAGCTCAGCGGCTCCCCTAGCGCCTTGGCCCTGTCTAACAGACCCGCTTCATCCTTCGCGACATGCCGTAATGCGGTAAGAACCACAAGAATTCCCACTATGGTAATTGCAAGGCCGGTTAGCATCGCGCGCCGAAGCGCCTCGCCACTTTCGATTCCCGACGCGCTCAAAGCGTCGCTGATATGGCCGATAAGATACGGTCCGAGGGCAACACCGATCATTGTATTGACCATGTAGGCGAAAGCCGAAACCGTCGCACGTCCGCGAGGAAGCATCAGGTCATTCACCATTGATATCCAAGGCCCGTAAGCCACGCTGGCGAAAAAGTGCGAGACGAACATCGTTGCATAGGCGAATGGCAGCGAGTTGCTATTGAGACTAAGGAATGCCGCCACCAGCGAGATCGCCATTCCGCCCAGCCATGTGACAAGCTTGCCCTGGGGGAAGTGCTGGCGCAGTTGATCTGCAACGATCCCACCGGCCAAGACGCCTGTGATTCCGAGGCCTGCATAAGCCCCGCCCATAACCGCTCCCGCCTGCCCAGCATCAACAGCATAGAAGCGTTGCAGAAAAGGAACGAACCAGAACATGAGTGCCGGAAGCATGAACACAGTAGCGCTACCGCCCAGGATCAAACGGATTAGGGAGGGAGTGCGGAAAATCAGACCAAAGACGACCGGATCGCGCATCGCCAGAGTCTGTGCCCAGGAGAAGACAGCATACACGCCAATGCCCATCGCCGCCCATTGAAGCAAATCATGGCTAACCAGTGCAAGAAGCGCCGCGCAGGAAGCGATGACCAACCCAGCGAGTGCGTTGAGTAGCACCGCCTTGCGACCGCCCTGTCGCCCGAGCATGGGCCAGTTGGCCAAGGGCGTCATACCAAGCAACATCGCACCGACTTCCCGGAATGGATGTGGGTTATCTTCAACGACGATGCCATCACGACCGCCGCGCACCGGTTCCCGCAAAGAGGATACGAGAAAGGCCAGAACAAAGCCTGGGAGGCCGACGGCTATGAATGCGACTTGCCAGCCCTTCAGACCCAAAGGCGCGAGCGCAGGTTCAGGGTAGAGATCGGCCCATCCCTTGAGAATGGCACCACCTAGAAACAGGCCTAGACCGGCGCCGATGGAAATGCCGCTCGAATAGATACCCAGAACCGTGGTCCTCACGCGGGGCGAGAAATAGTCGTATAGGAGCGAGAACGCTGCCGGAGATGCGCTTGCCTCCCCTACACCAACGCCGAAGCGGCATGCGGCCAGTGGCAAAAATCCGCGCGCGAGTCCTGATGCTGCCGTCATAATGGACCAGAAGCTCAATCCCAGAGTAATCAGCTTCTTGCGGTTCCAGCTATCTGCCAAGCGTCCGAACGCGATGCCGAATGTCGCGTAGAACATCGCAAAGGCTGTTCCATAAAGGAAACCGAGTTGCGCATCCGATATGCCCAGGTCGGCCTTGATGTCCTCCGCCAAAATGGCGAGGATCTGTCGATCGATGAAATTGAAGACGTAGACCAGGAGCAGGATAGCCAGGACATAATAGGCATACCATCCGTCGCGTTCAGCAGGCGCCGTCGGCTGCCTCACAATCTTGCGATCACTCACAGTCCAGCTCGCACAGGCTTCTGGAATGCTTGGTAGTGCTTTGGCATATCATCATTGGCGTTTCTTTCCCGATTCCTCTCCGGTGACCTTCTCGCGATCAACGCGCCAGATCATCCTGCTCCTCTGAGATTATGAGGAGCACGGATCTCGTAGCAAGCGTCATGCCAGAACGACCAAGACTGGCATCGTTGTTGCATCATGATCACGCACTAACCGGCGGAACCGCTGGCGATGAAGCAGGAGCAGGATTTGGAACACGAAAGACGGCTGTCCGGGAAAGTCGCCATCGTAACCGGGGGGGCATCAGGGATCGGTGCAGAGACCGCACGTCTATTTGCGCGGCATGGCGCTGCTGTTGTGCTTTGCGATCGGCAAGACAAGATGGGTCGTGAGGTCGCGGCTTCGATCATGGATAGCGGTGGCATCGCCGAATATCGAAGCCTGGAGGTGACACGAGAAGACGCGTGGACGGCGCTCGTTCAGGATGTCGAACAAGCCCATGATCGATTGGACATATTGTGCAATATAGCTGGCATCGCGCGCGGGATTGACCCGACAACCGGTGAAATGACGGCCATGAATTTGCCTGAGTTGCCGCTCGACGCCTGGACGCAGGTTATGCGAGTCAATGTCGATGGCGTATTTTTGGGTACGAGGAGCGTGCATGGGGCGATGGTCAGATCCGGTGGCGGCTCAATCATAAACATGTCCTCTATATGTGGGATCGTAGGCTCTTTCGGTAATCCGGCATACAACGCCTCCAAAGGCGCCGTCCGCCTGTTTTCTAAGGCAGCGGCTCTGCAATTTGCTGGTGATCGCATTCGGGTAAATTCAGTGCATCCAGGCTTCGTGGATACGCCGTTGGCCAAGACAGGTCATAATGGAGAGGTAGGCAAAAAGCGAATGGAGGCAACGCCGCTGCGCAGGTTCGGACACCCGTCGGACATAGCATATGGATGTCTCTATCTTGCGTCTGACGAAGCGAGCTGGGTAACCGGCAGCGAGCTCGTCATCGATGGAGGCATGACCGCCGCCTGAGCATTACCCGAGTAGAAGAGAAAGCATGGCATATGAGAGCAGTCCGTTTTGTCAAATCTGGTTGCCCCCCCGAGGTCATTGACGTCGCTAAACCGAGCCCGCGCCCAGGTGAAGTGCTGATCAAGATCGGGGGCGCGGGCGTTTGCCATTCCGATATTCATATTCTGGACAGTGGGCCTCTCAGCCTGCCTGCTTTTACCTTGGGGCACGAAAACGCCGGCTGGATCGCCGAATTGGGCGACGGGGTAAGCGGTTGGAAGGAAGGCGATCCGGTAGCTGTGTACGGACCTTGGGGCTGCGGAGGCTGTCATGCCTGTCAGAGCTCGGCGGAGAACCATTGCGCGCACCATGCGAGCCTGCCTAGTTTTGGCGGAGGACTTGGCTCTGACGGCGGCATGGCGGACTATATGATCGTCCCATCGCCCCGGCTGCTCGTTCCTCTCGGTGACCTTGATCCAGTCACGGCTGCCCCGTTGAGCGATGCCGCTTTGACGCCCTATCACGCGATAAAGAGAGCGCTGCCGTACCTGACCCCTGATGCGACAGCTGTGGTCATTGGCTTGGGGGGACTAGGCCATATGGCAGTGCAGATTCTTTCCGCGCTCTGCCCTGCTCAGGTGATCGCTTGCGATATTGCGGACGACAAGCTGAAAAATGCGAGAGGTAATGGTGCCGCCTACGCTGTCAACACGCGCGACTCCGAAGCAGCAAGAGCACATATTCGCGAAATCGTCGGAGGTCGTGGCGTGAACGTGGCGTTCGACTTCGTGGGGGTTCAGGCAACGATCGATCTCTGCACGCGCATCGTGGGTCGCGGCGGGCTGATCAGCATGGTCGGACAAGGTGGCGGAACCATAGCCCTGCCCGTCACCAAACCCTACGGCTACAGCATTGACCTGCCCTATTGGGGATCTCGTACCGAACTGATGGAAGTCATCGCTCTCGCACAAGCCGGCCACATCAAGGCTGAAGTAGAAGCTTTTCCCCTCGCGAGCGCCCTCGATGTATATCAACGTTTGCGCGAAGGACGCATTCATGGACGTGCGGTCCTCATCCCGTGAATGCCGCATCTGCCGTTGCCAAAGACAGTCGCATCCCAAGAGTGGCCGTCTGACATACAAGATTGAATCATTCACTCGGAAGCAATCCGGCTGAATCCCGCAGATCCGGATTTGTCTCTAATCCAGGCAGACTGGCATGTCGCTTGCTAAGGCAAGAAGGAGCATTTTCGAGATGACACAGGGGCTGCCTGAAAGCGCCCGGTCAAAAAGGTGGGAATGGAATGGAGAGCAGATTGGACGAGAGCATGACCGAGCATGTGGAGGTGCTCATCATCGGAGCTGGGATTTCCGGCATCGGGTCTGCCTACCATCTTCAAGCGCAGGCGGCTGGAAAGACCTACGCGATCCTGGAAGCCAAGGACAGCTTTGGAGGAACCTGGGAAACGCATAAATATCCGGGTGTCCGATCGGATTCGGACCTGCACACCTTTGGTTACGAGTTCAAACCATGGCTGGGTAGCCCAATCGCGTCAGGCCAAGCTATTCTTAATTATCTTGGCGAAGTGATCGAAGAAAATGGGATTGCCGAGCATATCCGGTTTGGCCACAGCGTGTCTGAATGCAGCTGGGATAGCGCAGACAATCTCTGGACGGTCAAGGCGATCCGCAAGGCCGATGGCGCAAGCATGACCTACACTTGCAACTTCCTTTGGATGTGCCAAGGCTACTACGATCACGAAAAGCCCTATCTACCGGATTGGCCAGGAACAGAGAACTTCAAGGGGCTTCTCGTTCACGCTCAAAAATGGGACCGCTCGATTGACTATGAGGGCAAAAAAGTTCTCGTCATCGGGTCAGGAGCGACAGCTGCCACGGTCATTCCCGAGTTCGCGAAGACAGCAGCGCATGTTACAATGCTACAGCGTTCGCCAACTTACTTCTTTTGCGGTGAGAATAGAAACGAACTTGCCGAACGTCTGCGTGAAATCGGTATCGATGCGCCGACGATCCATCGCATCGTGCGTGCACAAATCCTCCATGACCAAAATGTGATGACAAGCCGGTGCCAGACCGAGCCCGATATCGTCTTTGAAGAGCTTAAAGAGCGTGTCCGAACCTTCACGGGAAAGCAGGACTTCGAATTCGAGCCGCATTTTACGCCGCGGTATCGTGTATGGCAGCAGCGTCTCGCCTTTTGTCCCGATGGTGACATCTTCAAGGCCGCGGTCGCCGGTCAGCTGACCGTTGTCACTGATGAGATAGAGACCTTTACGGAAAGCGGCGTTCGCACCAAGGCGGGCGAACTGATCGAGGCAGATATCATAGTCGCAGCCACTGGCTTTAACCTCCTCATGATGGGCGGGATCCGGTTCACTGTCGATAAGCAAGCGGTCAACTGGAACGATACGGTAACCTATCGCGGCATGATGTTTACCGGAGTGCCCAATCTCGTGTGGGTAATGGGCTATTTCAGGGCAAGTTGGACTTTACGTGTCGATATGCTTGGTGACTTCGTATGCAAGCTACTGAACCATATGGATAGGATCGGGGCTCGACGGGTTGATGTGGTGCTCCGTGAGCAAGATCGAGACATGCCCCTGTTGCCTTGGATCGATCCGGACAATTTCAGCCCAAACTATCTCGTCCGGGGGCTCGGTCAGATGCCGCGCAGCGGCGACAAGCCGGAATGGCGGCACAACCAAGATTATTGGGTCGAGCGCGACGAAATCCCTCACATTGATTTAACCGGATCGGAGTTCGTCTACACAAGAAGCAGTCGAGCAGACCCTGAAAGCCGATGAACCTCGACGACTTACAGTCGATATATCGGCCGCAGCACAACATTGCCGGCCTTCTGGAGAAATACGATGCGGCACTATCGCAAATTTTATATCGGCGGATGCTGGGTAGAGCCTCAGTCCACCAATACTCTCGAAGTAATTAATCCCGCGACTGAAGTGAGTGCCGGGGTGATTAGTCTGGGTAACCAAGCCGACGTAGATGCAGCAGTCGCTGCCGCCCGCGCCGCGTTCCCCGCCTTTTCCTCAACAACGCGCAGGGAAAGGCTTGATCTCCTCAAAGCGATTGCTTCGGAATATCAGCGTCGGATCGGGGATGTGGCAGCAGCAATATCAGATGAATTGGGCGCTCCGGCGTGGCTCGCGAAGGGACCTCAGGCCGGGCTCGGGGCTGGACATATCGCGACAGGGATCAATATACTCGAGCACTTTGCCTTCGAAGAGCAGAAAGGGACCACCCTGATCGCCAAAGAACCGATTGGTGTGTGCGCTCTGATTACCCCTTGGAACTGGCCTATTAACCAGATTGCCTGCAAGGTAGTCCCGGCGCTGGCGGTTGGTTGCACCATGGTGCTCAAGCCCTCCGAAATTGCTCCGTTCTCAGCGCAAATCTGGACCGAGATTTTGGACGTAGCCGGAGTACCAGCAGGTGTCTTCAACCTCGTCAATGGCGACGGACCGACTGTTGGCGCAGCATTGTCACGTCATTCCGACGTCGACCTCATCAGCTTCACCGGTTCTACACGAGCAGGCATTGAAGTCGCGCGGGAGGCGGCAGCCACCGTAAAACGTGTCCATCAGGAACTCGGCGGGAAATCCCCCAACATCATCCTTCCCGACGCCAACCTCGAAGAGGCTGTTACCCGAGGTGTAAGGGCCGTCATGACCAACTCCGGTCAGACATGCACCGCTCCCACTCGGATGCTCGTCCCCGCCGTTCTGAACGACCGGGTCAAGGAAATCGCCAAGACTGCGGCTGAGGCGATATCGGTCGGTCCTCCTGATAATGACGTAACAATGGGCCCGGTGATCTCGCACGCCCAATGGTCCAAGATCCAGTCTCTCATAAAAACCGGGATCGACGAAGGAGCCACTCTTCTGTCAGGCGGTAGTGGGCGACCTGATAATTTTGAGACGGGCTATTATGTGAAGCCCACAGTCTTTGCGGACGTGCGGCCTGGCATGACGATCGCCCGCGAGGAGATTTTCGGACCAGTGCTGGCGATCATCCCCTACGAGGACGAAGCTGACGCTGTTCGGATCGCAAACGACACCCCCTACGGTCTGGCAGGCTATGTTCAGAGTGGGAGCATCGACAATGCGCGTCGCGTCATGCGGCAGATCCGAGCCGGCCAAATTCATATCAACGGATCGCCGCCCGACCTTTACGCTCCTTTTGGCGGCTATAAAATGTCTGGCAATGGTCGAGAATGGGGAGAGCTCGCATTTCACGAGTTCCTAGAGACCAAAGCAGTCATAGGCTTCGAACCCACGCCATAGGACGTGAGGCGCGCAACCGCGTAAGGACTCGGGGCGCGGTAATCAGCAACAGATTAGCTCGGCAAGGAAATTTGCTTTGATCAATGCATTTATCTGCGAGGGTCTTCGGACTCCCATCGGCCGATTTGGGGGAGTCTTGGCTCCCGTAAGAACTGACGACCTCGCGGCAGTGCCTATCAAGGCCTTGCTCGAGAAAAATCCGGAACTAGATCCCGACGCTATAGATGAGGTGGTCTTGGGATGTGCTAACCAGGCCGGAGAAGACAACCGCAATGTGGCGCGTATGGCTGCACTTCTGGCGGGGCTACCTACATCGGTCCCAGGATCTACCGTCAATCGGCTGTGCGCGAGTGGTGCCGACGCTGTCGGGTATGCGGCCCGTGCAATTATGTCCGGTCAGATTGACCTCGCGGTCGCCGGCGGTGTAGAATCCATGTCACGAGCGCCGTTCGTCATGGGAAAGGCAGAAACTGCCTGGTCTCGAGCGGCGAACATTGAGGATACTACGATCGGATGGCGTCTCATCAATCCAGCGATGAGGAAGGCTTATGGCGTCGACTCCATGCCGGAAACTGCTGAGAATGTTGCAGTTATGCATGGCGTCAGTCGCGATGAACAAGATGCGTTCGCCCTCAGGAGCCAGGAGCTCGCTGCCAAGGCACAACGGCAGGGCTATTTCTCGGGAGAGATAACGCCGGTAACGATCATCGGAAAGAGAGCCGAAACCGTAATCTGGGATGACGAACATCCAAGGGCTAACACCACACTTGCATCCCTCGCAGGCTTGCGCCCTGTGGTTCGGGAGGGGGGTACGGTAACCGCTGGGAATGCGTCTGGGGTGAACGATGGGTCAGCAGCGATGTTTATCGCATCTGAAAACGCCGTGAAACGGCACGGATTGACAGCGAAGGCCCGGTTCCTTGGTATGGCAACCGCTGGCGTTCAACCTAGAGTAATGGGCATCGGACCCGCGCCCGCAAGCGAGAAGCTGATGCAACGCCTGAATCTGAATATCGACGATTTCGATTTGATAGAGTTCAATGAGGCGTTCGCATCGCAGGTCATCGCGTCAGCACGAATGTTGGGCGTCGATCCGTTCAGCGAGAGGGTCAACCCTCATGGTGGCGCCATCGCGCTTGGGCATCCGCTTGGCATGTCAGGGGCACGGCTGGTCCTGACCGCTGCACGCACACTGGAGGAAACTGGCGGGACTCGCGCTCTGATCGCCATGTGCGTAGGCGTTGGCCAAGGCGTTGCCATTGCCATCGAGCGGGTCTGAAAAAAACGCGCAACTGACTTAAGAGAAGAAGTGGCTCACATGGCTGTCAAGATTGTTGCGATCCTCAACGCGAAGCCCGGAAGGGCTTCCGCGCTCTTAAGCCTGCTGGAGCCTTTGTTGGCTGCGAGCCGGGCTGAACCGGGCAATGTTCGTTGGGATGTCTGGCAAGACCAAGCTGATCCAAATCGATTCCTGCTCGACGAACTCTACGAAGACGATGCGGCGGTGGCAGCACATCGCGCTTCACCTCACTTTCTCGAATATCTTTCCAACATCAACGAGGTGGCGGACCGCACTGCGATGGTGCTGAGCCCTATCGCGACAGGCTGAGGCCGATGTTTCATACTCCAACGCCAAGCCGAGCCGGGCCTAGGGCGGTATGGGAAGCACTTACGGCGCAGGAGGGTCGAGATGACGCCTGCCGCTATTGGAAAGCGGAAGGCGCGCATTTATGACTTACAGAAGCTATGACTTCCTAGCCGTGGAACAAGTGGGGCGCGTGGTAATCGCGACCGTGAACAATCCACCGTTCAATCTCGTTACAGCCGCGCTGATGGAAGCCCTTATAGGACTCAGTGAAGAGCTGACGAGTGATCCCGAAGCATTGGTCTTCGTTCTCAAAAGCGCAAACCCAGACTTTTTTTTAGCTCATTTCGACATCGAGCGCATCCTCGAGCTGCCGAGCGACGGAGCAGCCAAGCGCCCCCAAGCAGGAGAGAGCGCCTACCATGCGATGTGCGAGCGCTTCCGGTCGATGAACAAGATCACCATCGCGCAAATCGAGGGCCGGGTTGGCGGCGTGGGCAGCGAGCTCGTCATGAACTTCGACATGCGCTTTGGCGTAATCGGCAAAACGCTGGTCAATCAGATGGAAGTCCCTCTTGGCATCCTTCCGGGGGGTACCGGGACGCAACGGATGCAGCACCTCATGGGAAGGGCTCGCACGCTTGAGGTCATTCTCGGCGGTAGGGACCTCGACGCTGAAACAGCCGAGCGTTGGGGCTATCTGAACCGCGCACTGGCGCCCGGTGAGATTGAGACATATGTCGCGATGCTTGCCCAGCGCATTGCATCTTTCCCGATCAACGCGGTCCGTTATGCCAAAGCTGCCGTCGATGCAGCTCGGCTCGGGGAGCAAGAGGGGCTTCTTGAAGAAGTGCTCCTTTTTCGGCAGTTGCTGCGAACACAGGAGGCCCGGGAAAACATGACTCGCTTCTTGAAAATTGGAGGACAGACGATGGCCGGCGAACTCGAGATCGATCGGATCAACGCCGAGCTCAACCGCGCTGTGAGGTAGAGGCTCAAGGACCCGCCGGCGGCGGCAGGGGCATTATTCCCCGGAAACATGGGTAGAGTCGATCCGGCATGCGACTCTGCCCACCTTTTCGTTCTTCAATATTTTAGAAAAGCCAGACTGCCGGAATGGCCGTCTGCCTGCAGGTTATAATGCCATCATGCCACTGGCTTTGCGCGTCAATCCTGGGGCGTTACGAGAAACTTCTCTCCGGTCGCCTTGCGGCTATAGGCGCGAATGATATCCGGGTTGAGTACATCGCGCAGCCCGAGGCGCGCGGTATAATGGCTGGCAAATGTTGTCGTGAGTTCGTTACGCACCCTTTCCAGCATGCGGGCTTCGCCGTCTTTTCCGAACCGCTGAAGCCTGTGAGTAAGGAGCCACCCCCCGATCGACCATGCAAAGCCTACCCAGCGATCCAGAACCGTTGGAGAGGGGTTGAGGAGGCCATATATATAGAGTTGTTTGAAAACCTCACTTCCATAGCGATTGTAGGTGCTCACATCTCGGGTTGCCGCTGCCTCCATGGCGGCTAGCACCTGGCTGGCCTGAGAACCGCCGCCGATAGGATCGAATGCCAGGGTGATCCCCGTCTCATAAAGAGCCTCGCGCAATTCGCTTTCATAATCCGGCGATAAGCTGTCAAGCACGTAACGCGCACCTTGATCGAGCAGAAGCCTGGCCTGCTCGGTTGACCGGACCACATTGATAAGGGGGATATCGTCCGCGATACAAAGTCTGTTGAGCATCTGGCCTAGGTTCGATGCTGCCGCAAGGTGAACAAGCCCACTGAAACCCTCGGTTCGCATTGTCTCGACAAATCCTAGGGCCGTAAGCGGGTTGATGAACATCGCGGCGCCGGAGCTAACGTCCAGATCATCGGGCAGCGCAACGCAGTCGAACATCCGCAGCTTACGGTATTGCGCGTACATCCCTCCACCTCGCATGCTAACCCGACGACCTAAGAAGTGGCGGGCATTGCGACCCGCCGCCACGACCAGACCGGCGCCTTCGGCACCGGGCGTAATCCCGATTCCTATCCTCGCGCTGAGCGCGCCCATCGATTCCGGTGAAACCTTGGCGAGAACGATAGGGCGGTCTTGGGACCCGGTTAAGTTCAGCGTGTCCAGATCCGCTGGAGCGGTAGCTGCTCCGAGCATGACGGCTAGATCGGAGGGGTTGATCGGACTAGCCTCGACCCGAACAATGACTTCGTCAGGTGCCGGGTCCGACACCGTGAGCTCGACCAGCTCGAGACGGAGTGTGCCAGATACATCAATGGTGGATTGGAGCTGAAATCCGTCAAATGTATCTGTCATGCTACCTCATCTTTCGTTCATCGTATGCGGGCTAAGGCGTCAGGCCTTAGCGGATGTGCCGCCATCAACCGCGAGGATGGCCCCATTTATGTAAGAGGCTGCTGATGATGCCAAAAAGACAGCCGCGCTCGCGATCTCTTCAGGCTGTGCAGCGCGTCCTAAGGGGCAATATGCAAAGCGGCTCTCCCCGCCGGTCGGAAACTGCTTATTCAGCACCGTTTCGACCATTTCAGTCTCGATAAGGCCAGGAGCCACACAGTTGGTGCGCAGACCGTTTGGACCGTACGTGACGGCGAGGGATTGCACCAGATTGTTGACCGCCGCTTTGGCAGCGCTGTAGGCGTGAGCGTTGGTGTGGCCGCCAAGACTTAATATACTGGAGATGAAGACAATATTGGCCCCCCTTTCCCGCCGTAGCAGCCTTGGAACAAGCGAGCGCGTAATCGCGGCGGGGCCGTTGAGATTTATTTCGATAACCTCCCGCCAAAGTTCGGCCGAGTGCGCCGTCAAAGCGGTCATGCTGCCCGGTCTGACCTGTTCGTAGGAATAGCCGACCGCCGCATTATTTATTAGCAAGTCGACGCCGCCGGCGCGGTCGCATGTTTGACCAACATGTTCGGCCACTGCTGGGTCAGTGATATCTCCCACGATGGTGTACATCTGCCGTCCAAATTGATGGACAACCGAGGAAATCTCGTCAAGTTTCCGCCCGGTACGGCCCACACCGACGATGGTGGCACCGCGCGCGGCAAGCTGACGGCATAGTGCAGCGCCAAGGCCGCCACCTGCCCCGGTTACAACGGCGATCCTCCCTTCGAAGTCCAGCATTTCTTTTCTCCTCTGGTCCAATCGCCCTGCTATGGGGTGCCTGATATCGTCTGCGGGAAGAGAATTTCCGCCTGAACCAGGTCTTCGGGTTGGCGATTATGCGGATCAACCTGAATGCGACGGTAGATTTTCGGAGGCCCGGAAGCCAAGTGTAGTCCCGCAATCGCGGCGATATTGGAAGCGTCAGCTTGCGTCCGCCTTTGATTGTGCCGAATATATTCAAGCCACGTCGCGACCTGATATCGTTCAATCCAAAGGTCTGGCTGGGTGATGTCTCTGAGCAGCGTCCAATTGCGAGCGCCGTCCCTGCGACGGATACGACGCCGCTCCTGCATTAGCGTTGTGAAAGCATTAGCGTCGGCGGGATTGATTTCGTAGTGGATCGTAACCACGATCGGACCGCTGTTTGCTTCGATCAAAGGGCCCGCGTCGGGCTCTTGCCACTTTCTCAACGGGTCAAGGTCGACGCCGTCTGCGTCGAAGAGCGGGTCTAACAGACCAGCGGCACCGCCGATCAACAACAATATGGCTGCTGCGATCACCGCATTGCTGACGTCCGTGAAGGAAGCCATCAAACCGAAGAGGCTGCTGCCGACTGCAATGCCCCCAAACGCTGCCATCTGATAAAGCGAGAGCGCCCGTGCAAGCACCCATCGCGGGGTTGCCAGCTGCATCGTGACATTGAGCGTGGAGAGAGCCAGCACCCAACCTCCTCCAGCCATAATCAGAGCGACCGAGGTCAGGATAGAATTGGTCGAGACAGCGATGAGAAATAATCCCAATGAACCAAGTCCCGCAGCTAAAGATATGATACGATTGGTCGAGTGTCGACAACGCAGAGGTGCACTGATTAGCGCCCCCGCGACAGCTCCGGCGCCGAAAGCTCCAAGAAGAAGACCGTATGTTGTTGCCGCGCCATTTAGCCCTTCTCTTACGATCACGGGCAGGAGCGACGGGATTGAACTCACGCAGACCGAGATCAACATAGCTCGTGCGATTATCTTGAGCAGATTAGGCGACATGAGCACATAGCGAACCCCACTTGCTATGGCGCTTGCTATCCGCTCGGGCGGTAGAGTTGCGGGCTCCGGCTTTGGCCGCCAGCGCAAAAGCGTGACGATGAGCAGCGGATAGCTTGCGCAATTTAGAAGAAACGCAGTCGTGGCTCCAGCGGTGGCAACGATCGCGCCCCCCAAAGCGGGCCCGGCACTCCGGGCGGCGTTGAATGCAGCGCTGTTCAGCGCTACCGCATTGGGAAGCAAAGCCTTCGGGACGATGCTGCTGACAGAGGCCTGCCAGGCGGGTGCGTTGAACGCATTGCCGCAGCCGATGAGGAAAGTGAATGCCAAAACGACATAGGGCGACGCGGCGGTGAAATACGTTAGTGCCGCCAAGCCGATCGAGACGAGCATCATAAAGGCCTGCGACCAAAGCATCAGACGCCGCCGATCCCAACTGTCGGCGGTTGCTCCAGCCAATAACGCAAACAGCATTATCGGCATCGTAGTCGACGTCTGCACAAGCGCAACCATCGATGGCGAAGACGTTAACTCCAGCATTAACCAGGATGCGCCGACCGACTGAACCATATAGCCAACGCCGGTAACAAGATTAGCCAACCAAAGGACCCGAAAAGTCGGCAAGCCAAGCGGAGACCGAGGCATGTCCGATTGTTCGACCTCTCTCCTTATATCGTCGACCACGGCAGCCGGACTTTGTCGCCCGGATCGACCGTGCGAAATGCTGGAAGAAAGCCCTGCAATCTGCTCATTTTATGTTAATCCCCTTTCGAGACAATGTCGCGGCGACGTGACACCCCGATCGGTCACGTCGCCTTCTCGCCTCAGACTCGTTCGATGATGATGGCCGGTCCCATTCCTCCAGCCGCGCACATCGTTACAAGACCCCGACGGAGATCGCGTCGCTCAAGCTCATCAAGCATAGTACCGATCAAAATGGCACCGGTGGCACCGATCGGATGGCCAAGAGCCATTGCGCCACCGTTAACGTTAACTTTGTCACGATCAAGTTTGAGATCCCGGATGAACTTTTCGGCGACTGCCGCGAAAGCTTCATTGATTTCAAACAGATCGATGTCATCGATAGACAGCCCCGCTTTTGCCAGGACCTTTCGCGCCGCAGGAACCGGTGCATTGAGCATCAAGGTGGGGCAATCCCCAATATTAGCGGTCGCGACGACCCGAGCGCGCGGTTTCAAGCCGTTCTTCTCGGCATAACTCTTTGACGCGAGAAGGACGGCCGCGGCGCCATCAACGACGCCGGACGAGTTGCCGGCATGATGGACATGTTTGATCCTCAAATCAGGATACACCTGACGGATCAGGCCTCCATAAGTCAGCCCTTCCTCATTGAGCGGCGCATCTGCCACGGCCTCGAACGCTGGCTTCAGGCCTGCTAGAGCCTCAAGCGTTGTTTGCGGTCGCGGATATTCCTCTCGATCAAGCGCGAGCGATCCGTCATCCTTATAAACTGGGACTAGGCTCTTTGCGAACCGGCCCTCATTGATGGCCACAGCAGCGCGCTGCTGACTGGTAAAGGCGAGTTCGTCGCAGGCCTCGCGGCTGATACCTTCCAATGTCGCGATGGCATCCGCACACAGGCCTTGATGCGATTGCGGGTGAAGGGCGCGCAAATGAAGGTTCTCCCGATCCATCATCGTCGGCTTGTTGGGATCGCGCGTCGAAGGGGTGAATGACATCATCTCCGTCCCACCGGCAATGACAAGATCCTCCATGCCGGCCTTGACCTGCGCGGCCGCCAGGCTGACGGCGGTGATGCCCGAGCCGCAATAACGATCGAGCGTGACGCCACTGGCCCTTACATCAAAGCCCGCGTCCAAAGCCGCCATGCGGCCCAGATCGCCCCCTTGCTTACCCACTTGGGTCGACGTCCCCCAGATAATGTCGTCCACCTCTGCGGTGTTCAAATCATTGCGCCGGGCAATTGCCTGCAATACGGCTGCCGCGAGACGCTGCGGATGGATATCGGCCAATGCGCCCTTTCCAACCTTGCCAACGCCGCGTGGCGTCCTGCAGGCATCGATGATATATGCTTCGCTCATTTAGATGTGACCTTCCCAGCAGGATTGGGGCGCTTGCGCGCCAGACTGAGTGAGGCTTCGCAACTCCTATGCCAGATACACGTCTACCCGGCCGACTAGCGCAATAGACGGATTACTGCGGGACGAAATGCATCCGTAACGGCGAGACTGGCTCTATCGACGACAATATGTGTACACCGAACATCCATTCTGAAGATTCGGCGTACTACACCGGGGCAGTCGGCTACCCTCAAACCTTGTGACGAGCGAGCTTCGCTCGCGCCTTCAGGCGCAATTCCGTTGCACCGCTTTCATCATAGCCTTGAGCGAGCCTTGGAGAAAAGCCGAGATGTCTCTGGAAAGAGTGCCAACATCGACACCAGCTTCCGGCAAGAACTCTACCGTGATCACGATTGCGGCTCGTTCGGCATCTGCTGCTTCCACTGCAACTGTCGCCTCATAATGAGCGGTTCCGGACCGGTTCACTGAATAGGTGTAAAAATAATCACCACGATGAACAAGACGTTCTTCATGTATCGCTCCTGCCCGAAGCGTGATGATGCGATATTTGCCATCCACCCGATCTTCGACCCTCTCCTCTACAACCTGCGTGGCCCAATTTGACAAGCGACCAAAGTCTCCGATAACTCTCCAGACCGCATCTACTGAAAATTCCATTTGTTGTGTAAATTGGATTTTCATCATTTTGATGTCTCGCATTTCATCGTTGATCAGAATACGGTGATCCGATAAATTCACGCCGTGATCAATGCTCATATAGATAGTTTCACTTTACCGGTCGCCAACTTCTTTAAATAATACTTTATACAAACCAATGATCATTTCATAAAAACTGAATGTCCATTGCAGAACCATCTGTGCGGGAACCTATTTCTAAAACAGGATTTTATTCCGGCAATGGAACTCCTTGGAGGGTCCCACGGTCGTAGAAAGCCCAACCATGGTGACAGGGACCCTCTCGATGATACATCATGTTTCCGTAGGAACGAACGATCTCGAACGTGCTCGGCGCTTTTATAATTCAGTTCTGGAGGGTGTAGGACTGGCATTTATGTCGGAGGACGAAGAAGGCATCGGTTGGGGGAGTGGGCAGATGAGCTTCAGCGTGCAAATACCAGTCAATGGTGAGCCAGCTACTGTGGGAAATGGCAGCCATATCTGCTTTGCGGTGGAGAGCCGCGTAGCTGTCGACCGATTCTATGATATGGCGCTTCAGCATGGTGGAAGTGCCGACGGAGCACCTGGCATTCGGGCGAAATACGATGCCAACTATTATGGCGCGTTCGTTCGCGATCCAGACGGCAACAAGATCGAGGCAGTGACATATTCTGCGGAATGAACTACCGATTGGCGAGGGCTGGCCCGGGCTTTTTTTACAAGCCGCCCGACCATTTCCCCTGCCTCGCGAGTAATTTTTGTCTTTCTGTTAGCGAGTTGCATGTGTCGGCTGTTTAATCGCGACGCATTTTACTTCCGCAAGTAAGCCGGGTATTGCGAGCTCAACCACGCCAACGCAGGTCCAAGCACAAGTGCCACGAGGGAAGTGGCGATCCTTAACCTGACGAAACAAGGGCATATGTGTCTGTAAGCCGACATGAAATGTCGTCATTTCCACGACATCGTCGAATGAGCAGCCCCCTTCCGCTAGCACGGTACGCAGGTTCTCCCAACATCTCTCGAATTGCTGTTCCGGATCCGCAATAACAGCGAGTTCATCATCGCGCCCTACCTGCCCTGCGCAGAATAGGAAATCACCAGCTTGGACGGCTGGCAGGTAACCCGCCCGTTCGACAATTTCTTGCATAACCGGTGGCACGATTGCGATCTTGCTGGTCATAAATTTCCTGAATTATACTGGGATTCCCCGAAATTGTCTTGCTGCGGTATGATACCGTTTTGCCTTTGAGTTGGCGATTGGCAACCATTTCAGTCCAGCACAGATTTAAATGTCGTTATCAATGGATCAAACAGGTCCAGATAATAGGGGAACGACCGCGCGGACAGCAAGATCATCCAGACCATCTACGATCCATCGCGAATAGTGTCGCTCGATCATCACCACGGATGTATCGTGCAGCGCTGCAACGAGCCGGATGGGGAGACCGAGTCGCAAACCGCGAACGATGGAACTGTGCCTAAGAGCATAAGGGATTGTCGCAGCTGGCAAGCCCGCCTTCTTCATCGCATCCTGCCAGTGCCGGCTCAGCTCCGAAGAAGTCTTCCATGCGCCGCGCTCATAGCGCTCCCACCTGACTGCCGTAATCTGCCGAACGTGCCAACGTTCTAATAGCGGCTCATTATATGACCTATCTGCGACGGCGGGACGCAGTAGGTCCACGATATCGGGGCCTACGGCAACCCGGATGTGTTGATTGTCCTTCTTCTTACCCTTGAAGGATTGCGGAATCATGAGCCGTCCACATTCCAGCAATGCGTCGCCTACGGTCATCCGTCGCAGCTGCGCGAATCGGGCGCCTGTCGCAGCCAGGACCGCAACCATTCGACCAAAATCCTGGTCCACCTCGAGCGCAGCCGCAACGATCTTGCGAATTTCGGCATCAGCCAGAATCTGATTCTCACGGCTCTTCGATTCAAGCACTGCAGGTGCATCGAGAGCAAGCCCGTATTTGATGGTTATAGGAAGGTCTGCAGGCAGCGCCTGCCGGTGCTCAGCCCATGCAGCGTTGAGGGCCGCCTTCACTTCGTTGAGCAGCCGTTGCGTACTGGTATATTTCTGTTTGGAAAGGCGCTTTTGCCACGCACGAAGGTCGGCCTCCGTTATGTCCCGTAGCGCCAGGCCAGACAATCGCTTGTCGGAAAGAACATGTCGTTGCAGCTTGTAATGGGCGTCAGACCGGACCGCCCTTCCCGCCTGAGCAGCCTTGCGCGCATCGCGCCGTTCGATATAGGCAGCGATGGCTGTCGCCACGGTGATGTTGGGGTCAAGCGCGCTTGGCAAGCCTTTCGTTTGCACCTCCATCCACTGCAATGCCTTCGCGAAAGCCTGCTTCCAGGTGAGGATATTAGTGTCGTTAGCGTCTAGGATATCGTCCGCCTCGCCCAGCGCAGCGGTCACATAGGCATTGGGTTTGTCAGTCCGCCGCAGTCGCACGACCCAGGAGGCTTTGCGCGCCCCCTTGTAATAGCCAAGATGGAACCCTTCGGAAATCAGCCGCCAATAAGGCACGGATTTTACCGACAGCCGTACGCGGACCGTGCGATCCTGGAGACGAACATCCGCAACGGCCCTCGACATGATGATATGATCCAGCCTCGACTTCTTATCTTTTTCATCTACCAGAATTCTGTCGGACCAGCAAGGACGGATACCTCTTAACTACTTGTTTTTATTGGTTTCCAAGGACGTCCACAGCCGTCTTTTCGCCGCCCTCTCACGGCTGAAACACGGGTAAGATTTGCGCGGCATCATCATTCTCGTAGCCTGCAACTCAGTTACTCGGGCCGACAATGCCTTGCCAATATATGACTGTTGACCGGGTGGAATTGCCGAAATGGCGGCCAAAGTTAACGAGGTGATAGTCGCACCCAATCAACCGTAGGTATTAGCAAGCGAAAATTGTGGGTCAGCGCGGCGCAGGCTCCCTGATCCATCTCAGTGACGGTTGCATGGAGAGAGATCTCGAAGCCTGCGTTTCGCCCGATTGCTAATATTGAACCTACAGGTAGATTTTCTAAAAGATCCTTGATTAAAATCCAATAATGTCCCAAGAAATACCAGATCGAACTCTGGAAATAACAATCAAACTTATTGTTTGAATG
Organism: Sphingobium sp. AP50; assembly: GCF_900109095.1. Classification (GTDB taxonomy): domain Bacteria; phylum Pseudomonadota; class Alphaproteobacteria; order Sphingomonadales; family Sphingomonadaceae; genus Sphingobium. Next base: position 145,884 of record NZ_FNYZ01000010.1, on the reverse strand, counting down.
TTGTTTGCCTAGAAACGATTTTTCACTTTTTTTTATTTTTCAACTGGATGCGGCGTAAGTACGAACCCTGTCTCCCCGACCAACTTCCTGTAAGTTATTGATTTTACGCCTCAACCCTCGCGGGGTGGGATGATTGTAAGCACGGTTGTACCCCTCGCTGTACCCCTTGAGGCGGCGGAATGGGATTTCCGAAGGTGGCGCTGCGTGGCGGCACCTATTACTGGCGAAAAAAGATCACGGTTGCAGGCACATGCCTAACGCTGTCGTTACCGTTGCGTACCGGAAATTTTAATTCCGCCTGCTCTATTGCTCTCCGCTTGGGAACGGCAGTCGAGACATTACGCATGGCATATGGTCAGTCGTCGGGTATGGGGCCCGACAGGCTCAAGCGCGTCTTCAGCGACGCGATGCGCTGGCAATTGCAGCGGATATTTGAAGATCAAGCCGGAAGCCGTGCGCCCGCTGGCGAGCACGCCACCACAAACTCCATCCATGCTGAGGCGTGGAGCTTCCTCGCTCAAAACGGGCCAGACGCCAAATAGTCGCTCTGAATAGCCCCTAGATTTCTGGACGCCTTGGGTCCTAATTTTGAGGACAGGAGGCGACAATGGGGAATGCCAATTTCAGCGATGAGTTCAAGGCTCTCCTGAGCTTGTCGAAGGGCGGATGCGGTGGCTCAGATTACGGAGCGAGGTTATCGCGTAGCGGAGGTTTCCGAGCGGCTCGGGGGCAGCCAGCACTCGCTATATTCGTGGAAGAAGCAGTTTGGAAAAGTGGCGTCGGGCGATGTGCCGGAGCCTGGCGATCCAGCCCAGCGGTTTCTATGCCTGGCAGAAGAACCCGTTGAGCCATCGTGCACAGGAAGATGCCCGGCAGACTGAGTTGATCCGGCAGGCCTGGAAGAACAGTGGTAAGGTCTATGGCTATCGCAAGCTGCACGATGATCTGCTCGATCAGGGCGAGACCTGTTGTCCCAACCGCGTCGCCCGCCTGACCAGCCTGGCGGGCATCAAGGCGCAGGTCGGTTATAAGCGGCGTCCGGGCAGTTCAGGAGGAAGGCCTTCGGCCGTTGCTGCCAACACCCTGGATCGCCAGTTCGACGTGGTGCAGGCCGATCACGCTTGGGTGACGGACATCACCTATATCCGCACGATGGAAGGCTTCGCCTATCTGGCGGTCGTGCTCGACCTGTATTCCCGTCGTGTGGTGGGTTGGTCGATGCAAAGCCGTCAGACAACCGATGTGGTTTTGCAGGCCCTGCACATGGCGGTGTGGCGGCACAAGCCGAAGAACCGCGTGCTCATCCATTCGGACCAGGGCTTTCAGTTCACCAGTATCGACTGGGCTGCCTTATCAGGGCTCACAATCTGGAACACTCCATGAGCCGCCGGGGAAACTGCCACGATAATGCTGTCGCTGAGAGTTTCTTCTCATCGCTCAAGCGTGAGCGCATCCGGCGACGCACCTACAAAACGCGCGAAGAGGCCCGGCAGGACTGATCTGTCCCCACCGAGTGGACCGATTGGAGTGTTAGTGCATTAATCTCATCGCCGCGATATCCGAGCGGAGGTGGAGCGAAGCGGAACCGGAGGCCGGATATGGCGGTGTCGCCGTTTCCGGGGCCGGTGGTCGATAGCCCAAGCTGCTATGGGGCCGGACGCTGTTGTAATGCCGCGGCCATGCCTCGATCAGCACCCTGGCCTCGGTGAGGCTGTAGAAGATCTCGCCGTTGAGCAGTTCGTCGCGAAGCGACCCGTTGAAGCTGGACGCCTCGAAAAACGCTGGCCTTTGAGGGGTAGATTTGATTCACTTCGCCGAGGCTGTGGCGGAGGCAGGAATGGCAGGACAGCCGGGTTTCTTTGATCTTTCGGACCGATATGAGGCGCTGAGCGCGGCAGGCGATCCGCTAGAGCGGTTGTCGGCGGTGGTGGACTTCGAGCTATTCCGGGCACTGCTGGTGGCCGCGCTGCGACGTGGTCCTCGTAACAAGGGCAGACGACCGCCGTTCGATCCGGTGCTGATGTTCAAAATCCTGGTTCTACAGGCGTTGTATTCGCTGTCCGACGAGGCGACCGAGTTCCAGATCAAGGACCGGCTATCGTTCCAGCCTTTCCTGGGCGTGGGGCTGGAAGGCACCGTGCCGGATGTCACCACGGTCTGGCTGTTCCGCGAACGGCTTGTGAAGGCCAAGGCGATCGACCGGTTGTTCGCGCGCTTCGATGCCGCGCTCAAGGACCGGGGATATCTGGCCATTCCGATGTTCGGCTACAACAACCATATCGGAATTGACCAGACCCATGGACTGATCCGCACCTGGGATGCGAGCGCCGCCAAGGCCCATGATGGCGCGCGACTGCCCGATCTGATCAGCAAGGAGAACACCGCCTCGGGCGTTTGGGCCGATACCGCCTATCGATCGAAGAAGAACGAAGCATTCCTCGCCAGGGGCATGTTCACCAGCAATATCCACCAGAAGCGGTTGCCCAGGCGGGCGCTGCCCGAACGGATAGCGAGAGCCAATGCAAGGCGCCCAAAGGTCCGCGCTGCGGTCGAGCATGTCTTTGCCGGGCAAAAGCATCGCATGGGCCTCGTCGTCCGTACCATCGGCATCGCCCGCGCCAGGATCAAGATCGGCATGGCCAACCTGATCTATAATTTCCAGCGCCTCGTATGGCTTGAAAGCCGCGCTGCGCCTGCATGACACGAAAACCGGACCCAGTGATCGGCTCCGTCCAGAAAATCAGCGGATCGGTGCATCGGAATCGGCACGACCCGCCCGCTGGCGCCTCCTCCTGCGTCCATCAGGACATAATCCGACGGTTCTTCGAGGTGTCCAGCTTGGCATCGTCAGAAGACATAAGGCTCCCTGCCCTGAAGTTGCGTGGGCAACAGGCTGATAAATGCTCCGAGAGGATCACCCCGCAGGAGAAGGGTCCCGCGCTAGGAGAGGTTTAAACGGCGACGTCGGCCTTTATGGCCGGATGCGGATCGTAGCCCTCTACCTCGAAATCATCGATCGTATATCCGTCTATACTATCTGGTCGCCGAGAAAGGCGCATCTTCGGGAAAGGCCTGGGCTCACGGGTGAGTTGCTCTCGCGCCTGATCGAGATGATTGAAATAGAGATGCGCATCACCCGCCATCCAAACGAATTCGCCCGGCCGAAGGTCTGCCTGCTGGGCGAGCATGAGTTGAAGTGCAGTTGCGCCCACCCAGTTGAAGGGCAAACCTAACAAGGCGTCGACCGAGCGCTGAAACATCAGGCAATTCAAGCGCCCGTCAGAGGTGACGTGATACTGATAAACCATATGGCACGGGGGAAGTGCCATTTCACCGAGTTCGGCCACATTCCATGCGTGGAATAACATCCGACGGCTCGACGGGTTCGTTTTGAGCGTTTCGACCAACGTAGCAATCTGGTCATGCTCTTGCCCATCAGGACCAGCCCAACGCCTCCACTGCTTCCCGTAAACGGGCCCCAACTCGCCCCAGCGTGCAGCAAAATCATCATCCTCGACGATACGGCGCTCAAACGCTTCCTGATCGATGTTCTCGCCGGTTTCACGGCGGTAAGTGGCAAGCGGCCAATCACTCCAGATCCGCACGTTGTCACGCAGCAGATCCTGGATATTCGTACCCCCCTTCAGGAACCAGAGCATCTCTTTCGTCGAGGTCTTCCAGTAAACCCGCTTTGTTGTGATGATCGGCGCAGTTCCATCAGACAGGTCAAATCGAGCCATCGCCCCAAAGACGGAGCGCGTTCCCACTCCAGTCCGGTCGATACGTTCATCCCCGTTGTCCAGGATGTGCCGCATCAGGTCCAGATATTGGCCCTCCGGATGTCCGCTCTGACCTACCACCTCAATACCTCCGCTACCATAATGCGCATACATAAGGCTGCCCTCACGCAAACACGATATCAATGATCAATTCCAACCCAACGTCCGATTGCCTACGGTTAACCAAGGGAGGATGAGAAAAATAACCCAAACCTCGGCAATACAAACCTCATCCAATCAGACGTAATTTCCAAACCTTTCCCAATATAATGCGCAATAACATCGAATTTATTTCGATTATTATTTATATATCATTCCATTTACTCGACACATGATACTATGTTGATTGAATATTTTCAATGATAGAGAGCAATTTTGCTGAGGAGGCCACATCTGCTAGTGTTTGGCCCACCGAATGAGCTTATTGCTCTCGTGCAGAGCGCATGCATCGCCCCCACTTTTGTCGGCATCGCCGAATCATCGCAGGATGGTGATTGTCGCGCTCAATTGGACGTCACACGAGCAGACGGATTCGGGCACGTTTCGAATGGATACGTCCGATTGTTCGACGTCCAGGCTGCATAGTCCGAGACTTCGCTCGCCTCCCGGCATTCACTCACCGGGTGAAGCGCTTCCCTATGAGGCCATTGGCGCCAGCTAAAACCGGAACCAGTAATTCCGGCCATATCGGCCACTCACTCACCGCTTCAATGCACTACACCGGAAAAGTAGCTAAAGCCCAGACCCAGATCGCAACTGCGCTGGAACAACAGGCCGTTGAGCTTCCCGTTCGACACCTGAAACTGATAGGTCATGTGGCAGGGCGGCAGCGCCATTTGCGGCACTTCCGCGACATTCCAGCCCGTGAACAGCAGGCGGCGCGACCCCGGCGTGGTGCGAATCGCCTCGACCAGTTCGGCGATCTGGTTGCGGCCCTTTTCCGCCTTGCGATACAGGCCATCGCCGACTGGTTCATAGAGCGGCCAGTTCACCCATTGCGCGCCATAGACCGGACCCAGATTGCCCCAGCGCGCCGCGAAATCATCGTCGGCCACGATCCGCATCTCGAACGTGTCGCGATCCAGATCCTCCCCGGTCGCCCGGCGATAAGCGTCGAGCGGCCAGTCGGTCCAGATATGCACGCCCTGCCGCACCAGTTCGCGGATATTGGTGTCGCCGGTCAGGAACCACAGCATCTCGCGCGCCGCGACCTTCCAATAGACGCGCTTGGTCGTGAGCAGCGGCACTGCATCATCGGCCAGCGAAAAGCGCATGGTCGCACCCAATATGGAGCGGGTGCCAACGCCGGTACGGTCGACCCGCTCGTCGCCATGGCGCCAGATATGCCGCATCAGATCGAGATACTGGTCTTCATAATGGGGCATGATGTCGGTCAAGGCGCGATCCTGCGGTCGTGAGTCTGGTTACTCCGGCTGTAGCCCAGCGCGGCGGACACGCCAATCTTGGCGTCATTTCGGACCGATCCCTTCCGCCTTTGCGCCATAATGGCGCCTTCTGTCCCTCGCCGCCGGCCTGCCCGCTCCGCAAGATTTCTCCCATGAACAGGGACTTCAGGCTGATGCTGGCGATACTCGATGCGGACTGGCGCCCTTGCGGGCTGCTGCCCTTTCATCAGGAATGGGGCATAGTGATGCGGCATCTGCTGGAATCGGAACGCAACTGGATCGCGCTGCTGCAACGGCGCCGGCCGACCGCCTGCCCTTTGCCCGATTCCCGCGACATCGCCCTGACCCGCACCCTTGCCCGCAGCCTGCGGCCGCTCGACCTGCGACTGGCAGACCATGTGATCGAGGCCGGAAATGCGCGCTTCAGCTTCCGCACGGCAGGGCTTTTGTAATGACTGCAAAAAAATCGTCATTGCCCGCTTGCCAGCCCGGAAAGCCCCCTCTATAGGCCCACTCCTGCCTTACGGGGCCGCCCACAAAGCGGCTTCGGCATCGGTCGGGGAATAGCTCAGCCTGGTAGAGCACTGTCTTCGGGAGGCAGGGGCCGGAGGTTCGAATCCTCTTTCCCCGACCAACTTTCTTCACAGGAAGAAGCGAATTATCAGCGGGATGGCATAGCCATCGCCGCCGATTTTTTGCGTCTGCTCTCCGTCGAGCCGACGCAGTTTTTCGACAGATGACATTTGTCGAAAGTATACGGTCACTTCTTGTGCATCCGTAAAAGATGTTTGACCCCGCCTGTCCGGGTCGCAATGATCCCCGCCATCACACCGGTCCGGCCGCTGCGCCGTCACCCAATCACAATCCGACCCGCGCCATGCGGGCATAGTCAGGCAGGAGACTTACCTTGCATAGACGCGATTTTCTGGCCTTTGGGGCCATGGGCGTGGGTGGCTTCGTCCTCCCCTCCATGTTCGGCAGGGTCATCGCCGCCGAGGAACTGAACAGCGCCATCGACGTGGCGGTGAAGAAGAGCCTGGCCGACACCGCGATGAACGCCGCCAAGAGCGCGGGCGCATCCTATTGCGACGTGCGCGTCGGCCGCTACCTGCGCCAGTTCGTCATCACCCGCGAACGCAATGTCGAAAATATCGTCAACACCGAATCGAGCGGCGTCGGCATCCGCGTGATCGCCAATGGCGCCTGGGGCTTTGCCGCCACCAATGAAATGACTGCCGACGCCGTGGCCAAGGCCGCGCAGCAGGCCGTCGCCATCGCCAAGGCCAACGCCCCGACCCAGAGCGCACCGGTCCAGCTGGCCCCGACCAAGGGCGTGGGCGAAGTCAGCTGGAAGACGCCGATCGTCAAGAACGCCATGGACGTGCCGATCAAGGACAAGGTCGCGCTGCTGATGGACGTCAACGCCGCCGCCATGGATGCGGGCGCGGACTTCATCAATTCCATCCTGTTCCTGGTCAACGAGCAGAAATATTTCGCCAGCACCGACGGCAGCTATATCGATCAGGACGTGCACCGCATCTGGGCGCCGACCACGATCACGGCGGTCGACAAGACCAGCGGCAAGTTCCGCACCCGCGAGGGCCTGTCGGCACCGATGGGTCTGGGCTACGAATATCTGGACGGCGCCGCGTCAGGCAAGACCGTGCTGCCCAATGGCGTGGTCGTCTATGGCAACAGCTATGACATGAAGGAAGATGCGATCGCCGCCGCCAAACAGGCGCGCGCCAAGCTGAAGGCGCCTTCGGTCAAGCCGGGCAAATATGATCTGGTGCTCGACCCGTCGCACACTTGGCTCACCATCCATGAATCGGTCGGCCATCCGCTCGAACTGGACCGCGTGCTGGGCTATGAGGCGAACTATGCCGGCACCAGCTTCGCCACGATGGACAAGCTGGAAAGCCATTTCCAATATGGCAGCCCCAATGTGAACATCGTCGCCGACAAGACGCAGGTCGGCAGCCTGGGCGCGGTCGCCTATGACGATGAAGGCGTGAAGACCAAGAAGTGGGATCTGATCCGCGACGGCAAGCTGGTCGGCTATCAGGCGATCCGCGATCAGGCCCATATCGAGGGCAAGAAGGAATCGGACGGCTGTGCCTATTCCGACAGCTGGTCCAATGTGCAGTTCCAGCGCATGGCCAACGTCAGCCTTGAGCCGGGCAAGGCGAAGAAGAGCGTCGCGGAGATGATCGCGGGTGTCGAGGACGGCATCTACATCATCGGCGACGGCAGCTTCTCGATCGACCAGCAGCGCTACAACGCCCAGTTCGGCGGCCAGCTCTTCTACGAAATCAAGCAGGGCAAGATCACCCAGCAAATCGAGGATGTCGCCTACCAGATCCGCACCCCGGAATTCTGGAACGCCTGCACCGGCGTCTGCGACAGCAGCGATTATCGTCTGGGCGGCTCCTTCTTCGACGGCAAGGGCCAGCCGGCCCAGGTCTCCGCCGTGTCGCACGGGTCTTCGACCGCGCGCTTCAACGGCATCAACGTCATCAACACCGCGCGTTCGCTCGGCTGACGCTGCAATTTTGATTGGAGCCTGATTCACGCTCCCAGTGGAAACGCAAAGCGCTTCCACCGGAAACGATCAGACTCCTAGGGAGACAAGATAATGAGCATCCTCACCGAAGCGCAGTCCAAGGCGATCCTGACCAAGGTCGTCGCGCTCTCCAAGGCGGACGAATGCACCGCCCAACTCACCGGCAAGATTCAGGGCAATGTCCGTTTCGCCCGCAACGACGTGTCGACCGCCGGCCTGACCGACGATATCGAACTCGCCGTGCAGGTCGCCTTTGGCAAGAAGGTCGGCACCGCCACCATCAACCAGTTTGACGACGCCTCGCTGGAGCGGGTCGTGCGCCGGGCCGAAACGCTGGCGCAACTGGCCCCCGACAATCCGGAATTCATGCCCGCCGTCGACAAGCAAGCCTACAAGCCCAGCCCGACCTTCGCCCAGTCGACCGCCGACATCACGCCGGCCTATCGCGCGCAGGTCGCTAAGACCTCGATCGACGCCTGCAAATCGCAGAAGCTGATCGCGGCCGGCTATCTGGAGGATAATCAGAGCTTCACCGCGATCGCCAACAGCAAGGGCAATTTCGGTTATCAGCGCTCGACCATGCTGGATTATACCTGCACCGTCCGTACCGAGGATGGCCGGGGTTCCGGCTGGGTCGGCACCGATACGCAGGATGCGACTCGTTTCAAGGCGGATAGCGATATCCAGATCGCCATGCGCAAGGCATCGGCCTCGTCCGAGGCCAAGGCGCTGGAGCCGGGCAAATATACCGTGATTCTGGAACCCATGGCGGCCGCTGGCCTGATCGGCTTCATGTTCTACTTCTTCGGCGCGCGCGAGGCCGATGAAGGCCGCAGCTTCCTGTCGAAAAAGGGCGGCGGCAACAAGCTGGGCGAACAGGTGTTCGGCCCGCAAGTCAATTTCTACACCGATCCCTGGGATCCGGTTGCGCCGTGCGAACCGTGGGACGAGGACGGTCTTGCCCGCCAGCGCATGGACATGGTGAAGGACGGCAAGGTCGTGAACCTGAACTACAGCCGTTACTGGGCCAGCAAGCAGGGCAAGCCCGCCGCCGGGCAGATGGGCAATATCCTGATGACGGGCGGCGACAAGTCGACCGCCGATCTCGTCCGCTCGACCGAACGCGGCGTGCTCGTCACCCGCACCTGGTATATCCGCATGGTCGATCCGCAGACCGTGCTGCTGACCGGCCTGACCCGCGACGGCACCTTCTATATCGAGAACGGACAGATCAAATATCCGATCAAGAATTTCCGGTTCAACGAAAGCCCGGTCATCATGCTCAACAATGTGGAAGAGCTGGGCAAGCCGGTCCGCGTGCCGCCGGACGAAGTGTCGATGAACATCGTCGTGCCGCCGATGAAGCTGCGCGATTTCACCTTCACCTCGCTGTCGGACGCGGTGTGACGCTGATCGTCTCTGCATGACACGCAGCGAATTTCTTCGGTTGATGGCGGGTGGTCTGGCTGGCGCGATGCTGGCCCGGCCACTCTCCGCAGCCGGGGGCTATGATTTCTGGTTCACCCGCCTGCGCTATGACAGTGGCGACTGGGATGTGGACCAGCGCACGCCGTCCAACATCATCACCTCGCTGATCGATTACACCACGTTGCGCGTCGATCCGAAGGAGCATGTCATCGCCCTTTCGGACCCGAAGATGCTGACCGCGCCCTTCTGCTACATGGCGGGGCACAAGCTGGTGGAGTTCTCTCCGGCCGAACGACGAAATTTCGAACGCTATGTGCGCAATGGCGGCTTCGTCATGGTGGACGATTGCAACCATGACATAGACGGCCTGTTCGCCCGCTCCTTCGAAGCGCAGATGGCGAAGATTTTCGGCCCGAAGGCGCTCAAGGAGTTACCCAAGAGCCACGGCCTCTACCGCAGCTTCTTCAAATTTGACGGCCCGCCCAATACCGGCCTCGAACTCAACGGCTGGGGCGATGATCTCGTCCACGAATATCTTAAGGGCATAGAGGTGAACGGCCGGCTGGGCGTTCTCTACAGCAACAAGGATTATGGCTGCGAATGGGATTATGACTGGCGTAACAAGCGCTTCCTGGCCGAGGATAATACGAAATTCGCGGTCAATGTCGTGATGTACGCGCTGTCGGTGTGACGGCCCCGCCTCTCCCCCCTTCCCGCCTTTCGTCCAGCAAGGGACATGACATGACAGACCTCACCGAAGCCGACATCCAGACCCGCCTTGACGCTTTGACCGGGCTGCGCGCCGCGATCGGACAGGCGATCGTCGGGCAGGCCGATGTGGTGGAGCAATTGCTGATCGGCCTGCTGGCGGGTGGCCATTGCCTGCTGGAGGGCGTGCCGGGCCTGGGCAAGACGCTGCTCGTCCGCTCGCTCGGTGAAGCGCTGAAGCTCGATTTCCGCCGCGTTCAGTTCACGCCGGACCTGATGCCCAGCGATATTCTCGGCACCGAATTGCTGGAGGAAGATCATGGCACCGGCCATCGCAGCTTCCGTTTCCAGCAAGGCCCGGTCTTCACCAACCTGCTGCTGGCCGACGAACTCAATCGCACCCCGCCCAAGACGCAGGCCGCCCTGCTGGAAGCGATGCAGGAAAAGACGGTCAGCTATGCCGGCGTCACCCATGTCCTGCCCAAGCCCTTCTTCGTGCTGGCGACGCAAAACCCGCTGGAGCAGGCCGGCACTTACCCCCTGCCCGAAGCCCAGCTTGACCGCTTCCTCCTGCACATCCGGGTCGATTATCCGACCGAGGCGGAGGAACGCGCCATTCTGGCCCAGACCACCGGCTCCAAACCCACCGCTGTTCCCGCCGTGATGCAGGGGGAAGAAGTGCTGGCGTTGCAGACGCTCGTGCGCGACGTCCATTTCAGCGACGACCTGCTCGATTGGGTCACGCGCCTCATCCGCGCCAGCCGCCCCGGCGAAGGCATGGCGGAGGATATTCGCAAATATGTGAAATGGGGCGCGGGTCCGCGCGCCGGCCAGTCGCTGATTTTGGCGTCCAAGGCGCGCGCGCTGCTCCATGGCCGCCTTGCCGCCACGCGCGACGATATCGCCGCGCTCGCCGTACCGGTGATGCGCCATCGCCTGCTTCTGTCCTTCGCCGCCGAAGCGGAAGGGCGCAGCGCCGATGATGTCGTCGCGGCCCTCGTCCGCGCCGTTCCGCTCGCCTGATCCCTTCCGCCATGGTCGATCTTCTCCCTCCCGATGTGCGCAGCCGTCTGCGCGGCCTGCGCCTCGTCACGCGCCGGGCGGTGGGGTCGCATGGGATCGGCCTGCATCAGAGCCACAGCCGGGGCGCAGGGCTGGAGTTCGCCCAGTATCGCGCCTATGAACCGGGCGACGAACTGCGCCAGATCGACTGGAAGCTTTACGCCCGGTCGGACAAATTCTTCGTGCGGGAGGCGGAACGCGAAAGCCCGGTCGCAGTCTGGACAGTCATCGACGCCAGCGCCTCCATGGGCCAGTCAGACGCACCCCGCCTCGACTATAGCCGTCTCGACGCCGCCAAGGCGATCGCCGCCGCCATTGGCGAACTGGCGATGCAACAGGGCGACCGTTTCGGCTTCATGGCGCTGGGCGACGATGGCCTGATGCTGCTGCCCCCCGCCACCGGCCTGCGCCAGCGCGACCGGCTGCTGCTGGAATTGCTGACCGTCCGCCCAGCAACCGGCTTCGCGCCGGAAAGCCAGCTGGGTCCAGTCTGGGAGCGGATCGGCGCGCACGACCTCGTCCTCCTGCTGTCCGACTGTTTCGATGAAGGCGCGGTGGCGCTGGCGGAAAAACTCTCTGCGGCGGGCCGCGAGACGCTGGTGATCGAGATGCTGACCGTGGCCGAGCGGGATTTCCCCTTCGACGGCGGCTATCGTTTCCGCGACCCGGAAACCGGCGAGGAACTGCTGGCCGACGGCGCAGCCCTGCGCGCCGAATTTCTCGCCCGCTTTGCCGAAGCCCGCGCCGCGCTCCATGCCCGGCTGGATGCGATCGGCATTCGCCATGCCGTCCATTATCTCGATGAACCGGTGGACCTGCCTTTGCACCGCCTGTTCGCGGCGCAGGGCGCGGCCGAATATCAATGAGCATGGGCCTACTCTTCCCGGCGGCGCTGGCCGCGCTTGCGGCGTTGCTCCTGCCGCTCGTCATCCATATCGCGCGCAAGAGCGAGCAGTTGCCGACCGACTTCGCCGCGCTCCGCTGGCTACGGTCACGGCCCAAACCTCGGTCGCGCCTGCGCTTCGACGAATGGCCATTGCTGTTGCTGCGCCTTGTCCTGCTGGCGCTGGCAGCGCTGTGGCTGGCGCAGCCTGTGCTGTTCGGGGCGGGCGATGAACGCCCCTATGTCGCGGTGGTCCCCGGCGCGCAGGTCGATCAGGGCAGCTTCGCAGATGCCCGTATCCACTGGCTCGCGCCCGGTTTCCCGAAGATCGACACCGCACAGCCCACCGGCCAGTTGCCCATCGCCAGCCTGATCCGCCAGCTTGACGCTGAACTTCCGGCCAAGACGCCGCTCACCATCGTCACGCCGACCATCCTCGACGGTGCCGATGCCGATCGCCTCCGCCTGTCGCGCAAAGTGGCATGGCGGGTCAGCGGAGAAGCCAAGGCAGCACCCGACAAGGTAGCGCCGCCGCCCACCCTCGCCATCCGCTCCGATGCCGATCATCGCGCCGCTTTGCGCTATATCCGCGCCGCCGCGCTGGCATGGCAGCCCGCCAACCGAAACGGCGAAGTGGACAGTAGCACGCCGAACGCACCGTTGCCGGACAAGGGGCATATCCTCGTCTGGCTGTCGGGCGGCACCATGTTGGACAGCGCTGTCGACTGGGTGAAGCAGGGCGGCACGATGATCGTCGCCAGCGACACCCGGCTTCCCGCTGACCAGACCATGGTGCCGCTCTGGCGCGATGCGGACGGGCAGCTTCTGGCCGAAGCGACAGTGCTGGGTAAAGGCCGCCTCATCCGCTTCACCCGTCTGCTACAGCCCTCCCAAATGCCCGTCCTGCTGGATGCGGACTTCCCATCGCAGTTGCGCACTTTGCTGACACCGACCATCAGCCCGACCCGCGTTACCGCGACGGACTATACCCCGCTGACCGGCGGCCGCGCCTATGATCAGCCGCCGCAGCAATTGCGCCCCTGGCTCGCCATCCTGATCGCGCTATTGCTGCTGGCCGAACGCTGGCTGGCCACAAGGCGCCGCCGGAGCATCGCGCCATGAGTGCCGACGCCCTGTTCGGCCACTGGATCGCGCCCGCGCGCCGCCGTCGATTTGCTGATACGCTGACGCTCTCCCTGCCGCTGATCCTGGCGCTGGCCGTCATCGGCTGGCGATGGGGCGGTTTCGTCGCTGCCCTTCTCGTCACAACTGTCTCGCTCGCTGTCGCACTGGCCGTCGCGCGTCAGCGCATGGCCCGCTTCGACCGCCCCTGGCTGATCCGCACACTCGATGCGACGCGCCCCGAACTGGAGGATAGCAGCGCCCTCCTCTTCACCGATGAAGCGCCTGCCTCGCCGCTCCAGTCGCTCCAGCGTAGCCGCATCGCCGCCCGCCTCGATCAGGGCGCGCCGCAAGAGCTTGCGCCCGCATGGTCCAGCCGCCTGCTGCTCCTGTCCAGCCTCCTCGCGGTCGGACTGATCGCCGCCGCCCTGCTCTGGCCCCGCGCCGGCGAAGGGCCGCCCACCCTCGCCCCCAGCAGCGAAGGCCTGCCCGCCAAGCCCGGCATCCCCCGCCTCGTCGCGCAAAATCTGCGCATCATTCCGCCCGCCTATACCGGCCTGCCCGTGCGCGATTCCGCCTCGCTCGACGCCCGCGTGCCACAGGGATCGCACCTCGAATGGACGCTGCGTTTCGATCCGCAGGCCAGCACGCCCAAGCTGCTGATGCTGGGCAACCAGCCGATCGCGCTGCGCCCAGACGGCGCCAACTGGATCGCCAGCCGCGGCGCCGACGCTGCCTTCCTCTACCGCGTCGATCCCGCCGCCGGGCGCGGACCGACACCGCCGCTTCACCGCATCGACGCCATTGCCGACGCCCCGCCGCAGGTGAAGGCGCTGACCGACAGCCTGACGCTGGTGAAACCGGGCCAGCACAACTGGTCCCCTGCCTTCGCCGCCACCGACGATTATGGCGTCGCCGCCAGCGCCCGGCTGCGCGTCACGCTGGCGATCGGCGAGGGCGAGAATGTGACCTTTTCCGAACGCGAAATCCCGGTCAGCGGCAACGGCCCGGCCCGCGATCGCCGCTTCACCCCGCGCCTCGACTTCTCGACCTTCGGCTTTGCGGCAGGCGGCGATATGGTTGTGCAACTGATCGTCCGCGACAATCGCGCGCCCAATCCGCAGGAAGTGCGCGGCCCCAGCCTGATCCTGCGCTGGCCATCCCCCAAGGCGCCAGAAAGCAGCGGCCTGACCGGCATGGTCAACACCACCCTGCCCGCCTATTTCCGCAGCCAGCGCCAGATCATCATCGACATCGAGAAGCTGCTGAAGGAAAAGCGCAGCCTCGCTCCCGACCGTTATCTTGCCCGCTCCGCCTCCATTGGCGGCGATCAGCAGATATTGCGTGGCCGCTACAGCCAGTTTCTGGGCGGTGAGAATGAGGAGGCGCCAGACCTGCCCACCGCCGATGGCGCAGCGCATGGCGAGGGTGACGGCCATGACCACGGCCCGCCGGTATCTGCGCCCAATGTCTTTGGCGAAAAGGAAGATGTGCTGGCGGAATTCGGCCATCCGCATGACGAAAGCCCGGCCTCCAGCCTCGATCCCGAAACCCGCGCGATCCTGAAGCAGGCGGTCGATGAAATGTGGCAGTCCGAACGGGAACTCAAGACCGGCCATCCCGACGCGGCCCTGCCCTATGCCTATAAGGCGCTGCGTTTCATCAAGGAGGTGCAGCAGGCGACCCGCATCTTCCTGTCGCGAGTCGGACCGGAACTGCCGCCGATCGACGCCAGCCGCCGCATGACCGGCAAGCGCGAGGGGCTGGCCAGCCGCCAGCTGGAAATCGCCCCGGTCGAGCAGCAGGATGGCCCGGCAGCAGCCGTATGGCGCGCGCTGGGCGACGGGCCGGATGCGATCCGGGGCGCAATCAACCTTGCGCCACTGGATGGCTGGGTGCGGACCAATGCCACGCGTTTGCCCGATGCGCTGGCCCTGTCGGGCGCGATCGATGCGGTGCGGCAAGACCCCGTCTGCGCCGCCTGCCGCATCAAATTGCGCGCCCTGCTATGGGCGGCGATGGAGCGACCCTCCGGCCGCCTCGTCCGCCGCCGCCCGGCCGATGCCGTCGGCGCGCGCTATCTGGACAGGATCGGAGCGGCGCAATGACCCCGCAAATCATCGTCGCGCTTATCTTGGGCCTTGCCGTGCTGATCGGCGGCGTTCGCCTGCTGCTGTGGCATCGTGCATCTGGCGCGCAGGCTTCACCGCTGCGGACAAGCCTGCTCCTGCTGCTGCAACCAATTGCGGCCGGGCTGCTCTATATGGCTCTGTTCCCGCCGGGCACGGCGGACAGCGCATCCAGCCTGCGCACTACCACCGCCCATGCATCCCAGCTTGCCGCAGCAGGAGGATCGCCGCTGATCCTGCTGCCCGAAGCCCCCGCCATCGGCGGTGGCGAGGCCGTGCCAGATCTGGCCACAGCGCTGCGCCGTCATCCCGGCGTCACCAGCCTGACGATATTGGGCGATGGCCTTGGCCCGCGCGATATCGATGCCGCGCGCGGTCTGGCGGTGCATTTCGATCCGCCGCCGCTGCATCCCGGCATCCTGCATCTGGCCCCGCCACCAGCCGTGGCGCCGGGCGCGCGCTTCACTGTCGGTGTGACGCTGACGGGCCTGCCCAACGCAACGGCGGAACTGATCGATCCGGCCGGGCGTGTGACGGACAGCGGCGCGCCCGACAAGGGCGGTCATGTTCTCCTCGCGGGTACGGCAAGGGCGGCAGGCGCCACGGCCTTCACGCTGCGCGTGCGACGGGACAGGCGCCTCATCGAACAGGCTGATGTGCCGATCTGGGTGGCGGACAATAGCCGCCCGAAATTGCTGATCCTGGCCGGTGCGCCAGGTGCGGAGGTCAAATATCTGCGCCGCTGGGCGATCGACGCCGGCTATGACGTCACCACCCAAATGAGCGCAGGCGGTGGCATAACACTGGGCGATGCACCGGTCGCGCTGGATGCCGCCAGTCTGCGCCGCTTCGACGCCGCCATTGTCGATGACCGAAGCTGGGCCGGCTCGCGCGGTGCGCTGCTGGCGGCGGCACGGGGCGGCATGGGGCTGATATTGCGGCCGGGCGGCCCAATCGACGGCGCGACGCGATCGCAATGGCAGGCGCTTGGCTTCGGCCTCAGCGGTCCCGGCGGTGTCGCGCCATTGGTTCTGCCCAAGATCGATGCCGAAGCCGTTGCCCGCACGCGGCAGGGCATCGGCAGCGAGGAAGTCCCGGTCGATATCGCCACCACCGACGATTATTTGCCCGATGTCAGCCGGCTGGGCCTGACGCCCGGCGGCAATGACGCCGTGCCGCTGCTGCGCGATGCCGGTGGCGCGACGCTGGGCGCTTGGCGCGCGCTGGGTGCGGGCCGGGTTGCGCTGTTCACCGGCATCAACAGCTATGGCCTGACCCTGACGGGACGACGCGACCTTTATGGCGACTGGTGGAGCACCCTGCTCGATACCGTCGCGCGTCCCGCGCCCGGCAGCCGCGCCTTGACCGACACGGGCTGGGTCGGCCAGCGTATGACGCTATGCGGCCTGACCGGCGAAGCGCAGGTCGATGCCCAGGCGCGCATGCTGCCGGTCAACGGTTGTGGTGGCTATTGGCCCACGCAGGCCGGATGGCACATGCTGCGCAGCAAGGCTGCAGCGAGCGCCTTCTATGTGCAGCCTGCCGGCGCCTTGCCGACCATGCGCGCCGCGCGTGATCGACAGGCAATGGCGCTGCTCTCCGCCGGCGAAGCGAAACAGGCGAGCGCCGCTCTGCCCGGCCAGTCCGGCACGGCATGGCTCTGGTGGCTGGGCTGGCTGGCGGTCAGCGCGCTCCTTTGGTGGCTGGAGCGCTCACGCATCGGCCGACGCGCATTTTCTCCCGAAACGGCAACGCCTTCGCTTGCCACGGACGCATCGCAGTCATAGCTAGATGGTTCGGCCGAAAGGCCTGAAACGGGGGCTATTTCCATGCGTTTTCTGTCGGCGAGCGGCGCTTGCCTTTTTTTGCTGAGCGCGTCGTCGACGGCGCTGTCCATTGCAAGTCTTCCTGCTGTTGCCGCCGAAGCCCCCCAAGGCCCCATCGTCGCGCGCGAAACCAGCCCGGACTGGCTCGCCCCGCGCACCCTGCCCCAGCCCTCGGCCGACAGCATCACCCATGCGCAGGACGGCCAGGCCTATATTCTGACCGACTGGCAGGTGCGCGGCACTGATCAGGGCTATGACAGCTATTATCGCGTTGCGACCAAGGTGATCGATCGCAGCGGACTGGAGGATGCCGGCCAGCTTTCCACCAGCTATGACCCGGCGTTCGAGACGGTCGCGCTGCATTTCGTGCATATCATCCGCGATGGCAAGGTCATCGACCGGACGGCCGATGTCAGCTTCCGCGTGGTGGAGCGCGAGGATGATCTGGACGACGGCATCATCAGCGGCAGCCTGCGCGCCATCGCGACGCTGAAGGATGTGCGGGTCGGCGATATCGTCGATTATGGCATGACCCAGCATGTTCGCACAGCGCTCTGGCCCGGCCATTATTTCGCCAGCTTCTCCGATCGCTTTTCCGAACCGCTGACAGTCCGTGCAGTGCGCTTCGTCTGGCCCGCCAGCCAGCCGCTGCGGTTCCGCGCAACCAATAGCGACATTGCCTTCACGCAGCAGAAGCAGGGCGATATGGTGGCATGGGAATGGATCGGCCGTGACCGCCCCTATGGCCCCGGCGAGGATGACGTACCGGCCTGGTATCCGCAATATGGCCGGGTCGAACTGTCGACCATGGCCGATTGGGCCAGCGTCGCGCGCTGGGCCACGCCGCTTTATGCCGGGGACGAAAGCCTGACGCCCGATTTCGAGCAAAGGCTGGCCGATATCGGGAAGACATGGCCCAAAGCCGAAGACCGACTGACCGAGATCAGCCGCTATATTCAGGATAATATCCGCTATGTTGGCGAGGAACTGGGCGAAGGTTCCTATGTCCCGCGCCGTCCCAAGCTGGTGCTGGAACGCGGCTATGGCGACTGCAAGGACAAGAGCCTGCTGCTGGCGGTCGCGCTGAAGCGGTTGGGTATAGACGCCACGCCCGCACTGGTATCTACAAGGCCGGGCCGCGACCTGCCCGACCGGCTCGCCTCCCCCCTGATGTTCGATCATGTAATCGTGCGCGCGGTGATCGATGGGCAAGTGCTGTGGATCGACCCGACGGCGACCCATCGCGGCGGTCGGGGGCTGGGCATCACGCCGTCGAACCTTGGCTATGCGTTGCCGATCCGCGCCGACCAGCAGGCGCTGGAGAAGATGGAGGGCTATGCCGCCCGTATCGGCAAGATGGACGTGGTGGAACGGTTCGAGGTGGACGAAGCCGCACCGACGGCCATGACCTTGCATGTCGAGACGCGCTATAGCGGCGGCATGGCGGACTGGATGCGGGGGCGGATCGCCACCCAATCCGCCGCAAAAATGGCGCGGGGCAATCTGGAATTCTACCAGAAGCGCTTCCCCGGCCTGATGGAGAGCAAGCCGCTGGCGGTCGGTGACGATCGTGACGCCAATATCTTCACTCTGGGGGAGGATTACACCCTGTCCAAGGCGGAGTTCGACAAGAACAAGATCTTGTCCGATCTCAACACCAATGCCTATGCCGTCAGCGATCTTCTACCGGGCAAGCAGGCCGGGCCGCGAAAGCAACCGCTCGCACTGCCCGCCAATGTCAGCCGCGACCAGATGATCGAGGTGAAGGCAAAGGACCGCCGCCTCTGGGCGCCCGAAGACATCGACATGACCGCAGGCGGCGTGCATTTCTGGCGCAAGTCGGAACGGGATGGCTATGGCGTGCGCATCCGCTATCATCTGGATAGTGATGATAGTTACAGCGTGCCTGCCAGCGAAGCAGCGGCGGTCTATGCGATCAGCGACAAGATCGGCGACGAAAGCGGGCTTCGCTTCTTCATCGACAAGTCACCCCGCCTGTCGGAAACGACCGGCACCATCGATCAGGCGGAACTGGCCCCCTATCGCGCAGAGCTCGACAAGATCGTGGAACTGACGGCGGACAAGACCAGTCAGGCATCGCATATCGAGGCGCTGTCGCTGATCAACAAGCTTGCGGAAAAGCCGGCCCGCCCATCGGCGGTGGCCGGGCTGTTCGACGGGTTGAAGGGCCTGATCCTCGCCGGACTGAACCGCGCCGCCCCGGCCAGGACAGCGCTGCAATCCAGCATCGCGCAATATCAGGGCAATGCGGACATGATCCGGACGCTGATCGCCTTGCAACTGACGAATGATGATCCGGCAACGGTGCTGAAGACGATGCAGGTCGCGCAGGAAAAGCAGCCCGCGTTGATCCGGGCGTTCGATCTCGACTGGATGAAATATCTGTCGCGGCGCATCGCCGACATGCCCGCCGACAAGCGGCAGGATGCACGCGATGAACTGTGCATCATCCTGGTGGCCGCGGGATGGCAAATGGACCCGCGCACCGATGAAGGTCTCAGCGCTCTGGGCGGCGCAATCCGGGCCCAGTTGCGGCGCGGTAATCTGGCTGAGGCACGCCGGCTGATCGCGTTGCAGCCATCGCCGGACACGCTGACCGGGCTGGCAATGGACAAGCGCTATCAGGCGGTCTGGCCCGATCTGGAGAAGGGACAGGCCGACGGGTTCGCCAGCAGCATAGCACAGTCCGTAAGCATGGCGCGGACGGCGGCGGCCAAAGCGCCGGAGGATTTCGGTATGGTCACCGCCCTGATGCGGGCGCTGCGCACCGCCGGCAAATCGCAGGAGGCGATCAGCGTCGGCAAAAAACTGGCGAGCGAGCGCGAACGAATCGAAGCGACGGGCGAACCGGCCTTCTGGTTCGTGAACGAATATGCCTCCGCCCTGGCCGATGTCGGCCGACATGCCGATAGCATTGCCCAAATGGACGCGGTGCTGGCGCTGGGGATCGAACAATATCCCGCTCTGGTGTCGCAACTCATCAACCGGGCGGAGATGTTCAACCATGCCGACATGCCCGAACGCGCACTGGCAGCGATGACCGAGGCTGACGAGAAATATGCCGGCAAGGCCAGCCAATATGGCAAGATGTGGATGTGGGCGGGCAAGGCCTGCGCTTTGCGGACGCTCAATCGCCCCGATGACGCCAAGATGCTGGACGAAAAGCTGACGGCAACGCGGGACGACAATATATCGGCGGTGACCATGGCGGCGGCCTGTCGCGGCGACCAGACGATGATCGAAAAGCTGCTGGTCGAGCGGCTCGACAAGCCGGATGATCGGGCGTCGGCGCTGGGACTGTTCGTTCGATCCCGTCAGGCACCGACGCCGTCAACCTTCGACGCGCGGCTGCGCGGGGTGATGGACGCCGCCCGTGCCACACCGGCGGTGCAGGCCAAGCTGAAGGAGGTCGGTCGGGTGGTCGATTTCGCCGGCAGCAAGACCTATTGGGGCGACTATTGAGCCGTCCCGGTCAATCCAATCCCCATCAATCCGCCATGTAGAAGTCGCGCAGCGCCCGCGCATCATGCAGGGCGTTGTGCGGCACGCGACTGTTGGCCGCCGCGCTGAAACCCGCCGCGTTGATCAGTTCCAGCCGCAGACCGAAGTCCACGCCCGCCATCCGGCCAGGCCCCGTCACCAGCAGCGCGCAGAAATGGGCCAGATCCTCCGGCCAGTCGGCGATGATGACGGGATCGCTGTCCCCCTCCAGATAGGCGGCGACATGGTCGGCCGCATCGATCCGGTTCAGTTGCAGGTCAATGGCGGGCGGCACATGGCGCAAATAGGGGATGACATGCTTTCCGACCCACGGCTCGATCGCGTCAGGCAGCGGCAGGGAGACATAGAATTCCTCGTCCCCTTCATGCTCGGGAACCAGCGCCACGCTGATCAGCGTGCCGCCAAAGCCATTGAATTCGGTGTCGAGAAAATACCGCATGAAGGGGGAAACTGCCTGCCGTGATAGGATGAAAGGGAATTGCTGCTGCCTGTAGCATTTGCGCGACGGAAGCCAAGCTGCCATGCGCTCCCCGCGCGACAGGCTGTGCGCTGAATGGAAGGACGTGACATGATCCCCCGCGAATATCTGGATTCGGCACAGGTGCCGGGCGGCCAGGAACTGAAACTCTATCGGCGCGGCGCCGACCATATGATCGTGCTGGACCGCAACGAGTTGATGAGCAGCCGGATGAGCGGATCGGAAAAGCAACTCGCGCTGATGACGATCGAGCGATTGCGCGGGCGCAAGGCGCCGCATATCCTGATCGGCGGATATGGCATGGGTTTCACCCTGCGCGCGGCTTTGGGCGTGCTGGATAAGGCTGCGAAGGTGACGGTTGCCGAACTGGTGCCCAAGATCATCGAATGGGCGCGCGGGCCTATGGTAGACCTGATGGCCGGATGCCTGGACGATCCGCGCGTGCATCTGCTGATCGAGGATGTCGTGCCGGTGATCGAGGCCGGGCATGGAACATATGACGCGATCCTGCTGGACGTCGACAATGGGCCGGACGGGCTGACAGCGGCAGCGAACGACCGGCTCTATTCGAGAGCGGGGCTGCAAACGGCCAAGGCGGCGTTGAAGCCGGGCGGCATATTGGCGATATGGTCGGCGGGGTCAGACGATGTCTTCGCCAATCGCCTGCGCAATGCGGGCTTTCTGGTGGACGAGGTGGCGGTCAAGGCCCGCGACAATGGCAAGGGACCGCGCCATGTGATCTGGTTCGCGCTGAAGCGATAGTGCGGGACACGACGCGGCGCATTTCAACGCAAAATATTTCGACGCGACAGGCCGAAGTTCACAGTGTCGTCGAGCAAAATCGGCGAAATGCGACAAGCACGCACCCGATATGCGACGGGAAGGCGACGGGAAGGCGACGGGCCTGCGCCACCTGGGTTGCAGGCGCGCGACGGGAGCGCGACAGCTTTGCGCCCGGATCGCGACCGAGGGGGTGCGGGGTTCAGAGGCAGGCGGATTAGGTTCATCCACAAGGATAGATCAGAAGAAATCCTACATTGGAAGGATGTTGGAGGGATGCGGCCGGACGATCAGCATATCCCATTGACATATCCCATGCCACCCCTAGATTGGGATGATCCGGGAGATATGTCGTGCCACAAGCCTCTATATTTCAGAGCAACCGCAGCCAGGCGGTAAGATTGCCCAAGGCGGTCGCCCTTCCTGACGATGTGAAGCGGGTCGATGTAATTGCTCTGGGCCGCACCCGTATCATTACCCCGGCAGGCGAAGCCTGGGATAGCTGGTTCGACGGGGAAGGCGTGACCGCTGATTTCATGGCGGACCGTGAGCAGCCGGATCATCAGGAACGCGAAGCCTTCTGATGCTCAAATTCATGCTCGACACCAATATCTGCATCTTCACGATCAAGAACAGACCGCAAGGGGTGCGCGCGGCTTTCAAACGGCATCATGACCAGATGTGCATCAGTTCCGTCACCTTGATGGAGTTGATTTACGGTGCTGAAAAATCTGCCAATTCCGAGCGCAATCTCATGGTTGTGGAAGGCTTCGCCGCGCGGTTGGAGGTGCTTGACTATGGTCGGGAGGCCGCCGCCCATACAGGGCAGTTGCGTGCGGAACTGGCATGCGCGGGTACGCCGATCGGCCCCTATGACCAGATGATCGCTGGCCACGCCCGCTCATGCGGCATGATCCTCGTCACCAATAATCTGCGCGAATTCGACCGTGTACCCGGCCTGCGCATTGAGGATTGGGTCAATGAAGTCAGATGAGCCGACTGATTGTGGTGGGGAGGCGAGGCGCAGTTGGATGAGCGGGACTGGCGCGAGCGTGGTGCATCTTTGCGAGGTGGCATCCCCCTCACCCAGCTTCGACTAGGCAGCAAGCTGCCAAGTCTGCGCAGCCCTCTCCCTCAAGGGAGAGGGGTAGGAGGTGACCGCTTCCGCCCGAGGTCGGAAGTCGAGTGCTTCATTTTCCATCGCCTAAAGCTGACGTTAGGCTTTAACTCCAATCAACGGAGATTGGCAGGCATTTCCCAGTTTCATGATCCCAGACGAAAACCTGATCTCCGTCTCCTAATAGGATAATTCGATTGCCGCTGCCATTGGCTGCCAATGGAATACCTTCGAAAGGGAACGATGGCCAAGAGCGAGCAACATCCGTTTCCCTAACGATATGACTCGCCGTCCGTCCCATCGTCTTGCGATCTGACGGGTCCCAGACCGGATGAATTAGCCAGTGATCGTCAGCGGCAACGATCTCGCCTCCGTTCTCGCGGAGCAATCGCGCTCGTAACTCCATGGGGAATTTCCGCCTGAGTGCCTGTTCAGCTTCGTCTATTTGCGGCTCTGCCACAGGAAACGGCATTGCACCTCCAATGTCTGCTTACTGCCTGTCATGGCAGCATAACTGCCAGTCCGCAAACCACCCCAAAGCTGTCTTTCCTTCACTCCTCAATGAAAATCCCGTGATTTTGGTAATATCCGCACATCGCGCGGATGCCTGTGCGGGGATGGCCTCGCCAGCGACCCGCTCCCTTGCCCCTCGTTCAGTCGCGCCATCGCTTCACTCGCATCCGTCACGCGGTCGACGATCAAGTGGACGACATTTTCCTTGCTGCGCTGGACTTCGCCGTCGATCAGCATCAGCCGGGCGGCCATCACCGCGCGGCGTTGTTTTTCCATGTCGCGTGCCCATAGCAGCGCGTTGACGATGCCGCTTTCATCCTCGATCGTGATGAAGACCGCATTGCCCTTGCCCGGCCGCTGGCGGGTCAGCACCACGCCCGCCACCCGGACCTTCGCGCCATCCTTCGCTGCATTCACCGCCGCGCAGTCGATCGCCCCGGCGCGCGCGAAACGGGCGCGCAGGAATTGCATCGGATGGCCCTTCAGCGACAGGCGCTGGGTCACATAATCGATCGCCACTTCCTCCGCCAAAGGCATGACGGGCAGCGCGGCGTCGGCTTCCTTGCTCAGTTCGGGCAAGTCCTGGGCGGCGAAGAGCGGCAATTGCACGGGCGGCACCCGCCGCGCTTCCCATCCCGCCTCGCGCCGGTTCTGCCCGATCGATCGCAGCGCATCGGCATCGGCCAGCAGGTGCAACGCCCGCGCCGACATGCCCGCCCGGCGCGCCAGATCCTCCATGTCGCGGATCGGCGCATCGGCCCGCGCCGCCATCAGCGCCTTCGCCCATTCCTCGCGGAAACCGTCGACCTGCTTGAGGCCAAGGCGCAGGATGCGTTCGCCCTCCAGACTGCTATGCCAGTCGCTGGCCTGCACATCGATCGGCCGCACCTCCACCCCATGCTGTTGCGCGTCGCGCACCAGTTGCGCGGGGGCGTAGAAACCCATCGGCTGGCTGTTGAGCAGGGCGCAGGTGAAGACGGCGGGATAATGGCATTTCAGCCAGGAGGAGACATAGGCGAGCCAGCCGAACGCCTGTGCATGGCTTTCGGGGAAGCCATATTCGCCGAACCCCTTGATCTGTTCGAAACAGCGTTCGGCGAAATCGAGCGGATAGCCGCGCACTGTCATGCCGGTGATGAATTTTTCCTGCCAGTTGCCGATGTCGCCGCGATTGCGGAAGGTCGCCATGGAGCGGCGCAGGCCGTCCGCCTCGGCCGCCGTGAATTTGGCGGCGACGATCGCGAGGCGCATCGCCTGTTCCTGAAACAGCGGCACGCCTTTGGTCTTTTCCAGAACCTCCTTCAGTTCCAACGGATTGCCGGGCGGGCCGGGATAGTCCTCGGCCTCCTCCCCCGCGCGCCGCCGCAGATAGGGATGCACCATGCCGCCCTGGATCGGGCCGGGGCGCACGATCGCTACCTGAATGACGAGGTCGTACAACTCTTTCGGCTTCATCCGGGGCAGCATGGCGATCTGCGCCCGGCTTTCGACCTGGAAGGTGCCGATACTGTCGCCCGTCTGGAGCATGGCATAGGTCGCCGCGTCTTCCACCGGCACCCGGTCCAGCGTCAGGTCGCCAAGATCGTGCAGGCGCATCAGGTCGAAACTCTTGCGGATCGCGGTCAGCATGCCGAGCGCAAGCACATCGACCTTCATCAGTTTGAGCGTGTCGAGATCATCCTTGTCCCATTCGATGAAGGTGCGATCGGGCATGGCGGCATTGTGGATCGGCACCAGTTCGTCGAGCCGCCCATGGCTGAGCACGAAGCCGCCGACATGCTGCGAAAGGTGACGCGGATATTCCAGCAGCCGGCTCGCCATCTCGCGCAGCCGGGCCAGTTCGGGATTGGCGGGATCGAAGCCCGCTTCGCTCACCCGACTTTCGGGCACTTCCTCCCCGCCCCAGCTACCCCAGACGGTGCCGGAAAGGCGCGCGGTCACATCCTCGGTCAGGCCCAGCGCCTTGCCGACTTCGCGGATCGCGCTGCGCTGGCGGTACCGGATGACGGTCGCGGCGATGCCCGCCCGATCGCGGCCATAGCGGCGGTAGATATATTGCATCACCTCCTCGCGCCGCTCATGTTCGAAATCGACGTCGATATCGGGTGGTTCGTCGCGGTTTTCGGAGAGGAAGCGGGAGAAGAGCAGTTTCTGCTCAACCGGGTCGATCGGGGTGACGCCCAGCAGATAGCAGACCAGCGAATTGGCCGCCGATCCGCGCCCCTGACACAGGATCGGCGGGTCGAGGCTGCGGGCATAAGCGACGATGTCGTGGACAGTCAGGAAATAATAGGCGTAATTCTTGTCCCGGATCAGTCGAAATTCCTCGTCCAGCACCTCGCGATAGCGCGGCGACAGACCGTCAGGAAAGCGCGCCTGCGCCTTCTCCTGCACCAGATGCTCCAGCCAGTCCTGCGGTGCCCAGCCCTCCGGCACCGGTTCATGCGGATATTCATAGACAAGCTGGTCGAGGGTGAAAGTGATGCAGGCGAGCAGATCCTGCGTCGCGGCGATCGCTTCCGGGCAGGCGGCGAACAGGCGCGCCATTTCGGCGGGGTCTTTGAGATGCCGTTCGGCATTGATGGCGAGGCGGCGGCCGGCGGTCTGCACGCTCAGCCCTTCGCGGATGCAGGTCAGGATATCCTGCATCGGCCGGTCGTCCGCCTCTGCATAGAGCGCGTCATTGGTCGCGATCAGCGGCACGCCGCATTGTGCCGCCAATGCCTTGCGCCGCGCCAGCATCCGCGCGTCGCGCCCGGCCCGCCTCATGGTAGCGGCGAGCCAGAGATGCGGGGTCAGGCCGCGCAACTGGCCTAGCAAAACCGCGTCACCATCCATCGCGATCAGCGCCATCTCCTGCGCATGATCGATCAGGTCAGGCAGGCGCAGTTCGCAGGCCCCCTTGATCGCGCGGCGATTGCCCAATGTCAGCAACCGGGTCAGCCGCCCCCAGCCGAAGCGGGTCATAGGGTAAGCGACGATATCCGGCGTGCCATCGGCAAAGACCAGCCGCGCGCCGACGATCAGGCGCATCCCGCCGGTCAGGACACCCAGATCCTTCATCGCCTGATGCGCGCGCACCACGCCCGCAACACTGTTGCGATCGGCGATGCCAAGGCCGGTCATGCCCAGATGCGCCGCCTGCACCACCATGTCGCGCGGGTGCGACGCGCCGCGCAGGAAGCTGAAATTGGTCGCGGCGACGAGTTCGGCAAAGGGCGGCGCGCTCATGCGAACAGGCCGTGCAGATACCAGTGGATATCCGTTTCCTGCCCGAACAGGCCGTGGCGGAACATCCAGTAACGGCGACCATCGCCATCCTCGATCCGGTAATAGTCGCGCGTCCGCCCCGCGCTACCGGGCTGATGCCCCTCGCGCCGTCGCCACCATTCGGCCGCGATCCGCTCCGGCCCCTCGGCCAGTCGCACCTCATGCAGTACGCCGCGCCAGCGAAAGCGTTGCGGCGGCCCATCGGGCACACCGGCGATCACATCGACGCTTTGCGGCGGATCGAACAGCAATAGCGGCCTTGGCGGGCGCTCCTTGTCCACCAGCCAGTCGACGGTGGAGGCGCGCGCCGCCGGAACCAGATGTTGCGCCATTTCGGGCAGATGCCGGTCGCATGGTTCCAGCCGCCGCACCCGATCGGGACCAAGCCTGATACCCAGCCGGTCGATCAGGGCGATGACATCCGCCTCCCCCCGCGCCTGCGCCTCGCCCTCCAATGTCGGCTGGCGTTCGACCAGCGCCTCCGTCCAGGGCACCGCCAGATGCACGGAATCGAAGCCGAAACCGGGATCGAGCGGATCGGCCATCGTATCGATCCGCTCGCGCAGCAGGCGCAGCACGGCGGCAGGATCACGCACCGGCTGGCCCGTCTCGATCATCAGCCCCTGCCGCGCGCCATCACTGCGCACCAACTGGACGACGAAACGCCGCCCGCCCAGTCGCCGCGCCTCCATCTGCCGCGCGGCCTGCGCCAGCAGATGTTCGATCACGTCCATCACATCATCGGTGCGGCCGATCGGTTCGGGAAAACGGGCGTCGGCGCGGATCGGCGCCTGTGGGCGGCGCGGGGCGATCGGGCTGGGCGCTTCGCCCATGATTTGCCGCAGCCGGGTGACGGCCTGCTCGCCGAAACGCGCGGCGATCATCCCCATCGGCCGGCGCGCCAGATCGCCGATCGTGCGCAGCCCCGCCCGCCGCAGCGCCGCCAGCGCGCCCTCATCCAGATCGAGCGCCGCGACGGGGAGCATCGCAACCTCCGTGCCCTCGCTACCATGCCGCGCCAGGGCTCGCGCCGCCATGGCGTTGGGACCAAAGCCATGGCGGCTGGCAAAGCCCACCTGCCGCCGCGCCGCATCGGCCAGCGCATCTTCGCCGCCGAACAGATGGTCGCAGCCGCTGATATCCAGCACCAGTCCATCGGGCGGATCGAGCGCGACCATCGGCGTGAAGCGCCGCATCCCCTCCAGCAACCGGTCCAGTGCGCGCGCATCCGCATCCGGATCGGCGGGCACAGTCACCAGCGCCGGGCAGCGCGCCCGCGCATCGGCCAGCGTCATGCCCGCCGCCAGCCCCTGCGCCAGCGCCAGCCGATCGACCGCCGCCAGCCGCAACGCATTGCCGACCCGTGCCACTAATGCGAAGGCTTCAGGCGCGGAAGGCTCAGGCGACCTGTCGCCGGGCATCCCCATCTGCGCCCGTTCGCAGGCGAGAAAGGGGAACCACAGCGCCAGGCACCGTCTGGAGCCGGGCGGCATCCCGAAATCGTCCATCATCCTCGTCCCACATCAGCCGCCAGCGTCCTCCGGCGGGGCCGCCGCGATAGCGGAGCAGTTCGGCGTCGATCGTCGGCCAACCGGGCGCATCCGCCTCCCACGCTTCCGACGGCGCGCTGCGGATCGACCAGCGCGTCTGTGCGCCGCTCGACCGGGGTTCGGCGTCACCGCGCAGCAGCAGCACGCAGGCGCGCGAGGCCTCTGCCGCCAGCACCAGCCGACGACTGGCGGTCAGGTCATAATCGGCAAAGCGCCCCTCACTTTCCATCAACACCATTGCCACCCCGGCGCAGCGAGCCGCCTCCAGCCCGGCGCGCAGCATGTCCTTCTCGTTCCCCGCCTCGACGATCGTCAGTCGGTCTGGCCGAATGCCCAGCAGCGCCAGCCCATCCCCGGAAAAGACCATGGGCAGACGATGGCGACGCGGCGTGCGCAGCGCGAAGATCGCGCCATCCCGCGCCCTTTCCCCCGTGGCCAGCGCGAAGGCCAGCGCCGCCGCCCAGTCCGCGCCCTGCGCATGGATTTCATGCAATTGCCCCTGCGCCAGCGCCGGCATCGACGCTTGCGCCAGCGGCGTATCCCGTCCCGCCGGACGGCTGCCCCATGGGGAAATACTGCCTGCCATATCTCGATTCGCTCAATTTGTTCCCTTTATGTTCTTTAATCGAGCCTATGTCCACCGTCGCCACAGCAAAAGGGGCGGCTCGCTTGTCCCGGACCACCCCTTGAATGGAAGGAAAATTCACAGCAAATACATCAAGAATAAACCGTTCGCTTCGAGCCTGTCGAGAAGCGGCTGGAACTGCGCTTCCCGTTTCTCGACTTTGGCCTGTCCTGAGCGCCTGCTGCAAGCAGGCAGTCGAAGGGCTCGAAACGAACGGCGTTTTGCGCTTATGCGTCCTCCAGCGCCTCGGCCTTCTGTTCCGCACGGAAGGCGTGAAGCAAAGGCTCTGTATAACCGCTGGGCTGCTCGACCCCCTCGAACACCAGCGCGCGGGCGGCCTGATAGGCAAGGCTTTCGGCTTCGCGCCCGCTCATCGGCTGATAGAGCGGGTCGCCCGCATTTTGCGCGTCGACCTTGGCCGCCATCCGCTTCAGCGCGGCGTCGACCTGGCTTTCCGTGCAGACGCCGTGCAGCAGCCAGTTGGCCATATGCTGCGAGGAAATGCGCAGCGTCGCGCGGTCCTCCATCAGGCCGATATCGTGAATATCGGGCACCTTGGAACAGCCGACGCCCTGATCGACCCATCGGACGACATAGCCCAATATGCCCTGCGCATTATTATCCAGTTCCTGCGCGATCTCTTGCTCGGAGAAGTTGCGGCCGACCGCGACGGGAATGGTCAGCAATTTGTCCAGCGGCGCGATCCCCTCCGCCTTGCGCTCCGCCTGGCGGGCGAAGACATCGATGCGGTGATAATGGGTCGCGTGCAGCGTCGCGGCGGTCGGCGAGGGAACCCAGGCGGTGTTGGCGCCGCTCTTCGGGTGGCCCGACTTCTGCTCCAGCATGTCGGCCATCCGGTCCGGCGCGGCCCACATCCCCTTGCCGATCTGCGCCCGGCTGGACAGGCCACAAGCGAGGCCAATCTGGACGTTGCGGTCCTCATAGGCCGTGATCCAGTCGCTGCTCTTCATCTCGCCCTTGCGGATCATCGGACCGGCCTGCATCGACGTATGCATCTCATCGCCAGTACGGTCGAGGAAGCCGGTGTTGATGAAGACGATCCGTTCCCGAACCGCTTCAATGCAGGCGGCGAGATTGGCAGAGGTGCGGCGCTCCTCGTCCATGACGCCGACTTTCAGCGTATGGCGCGCCATGCCCAGCATATCTTCGATCGCGTCGAACAGGCGGTTGGTGAAACCGGCCTCTTCGGGACCGTGCATCTTGGGCTTGACGATATAGACGCTGCCCGCGCGACTGTTGCCGCCGTCCCGCTTCAGGTCGTGCAGCGCGATCAGGCTGGTGACGATGCCGTCAAGGATGCCTTCGGGGGCTTCTTCGCCATGGGGCAGGCGGATCGCCGGATTGGTCATCAGATGGCCGACATTGCGGACAAACAGCAGGCTGCGGCCCGGCAGGGTGAAAGCGCTGCCGTCCGGTGCGATGTAAGCGCGGTCTGGGTTGAGCGCGCGCGTCATCATCGCCCCGCCCTTTTCGAACGTCTCGGTCAGATCGCCCTGCATCAGCCCCAGCCAGTTGGCATAGGCGGCAACCTTGTCCTCCGCATCGACGGCGGCGACCGAATCCTCCAGATCGCAAATGGCGGTCAGCGCGGATTCCAGGATGACGTCGGCGATACCGGCCGGATCGGTCGCACCGATCGGGTGGGCGCGGTCAAAAACGACCTCGATATGCAGGCCGTTGTGACGGAACAGCTTGCCCTTCTCGCTCGTGCCGACAAACTGCGCCGGATCGGCCAGGATGATGTCGTCGCTTGCCAGATCCGCCCAACTGCCGTTCGCCAGCGGAATAGCGTCGTCCAGAAACGCCTTGGCCCATGCAATGACCTGCGCACCGCGTGCGGCGTCATAGCCCTTGCCCGAAGCCGCGCCGGGAATGGCGTCGGTGCCGTAAAGCGCGTCATAGAGGCTGCCCCAGCGCGCATTGGCGGCGTTCAGCAGGAAGCGGGCGTTGAGGATCGGAACGACCAGTTGCGGCCCGGCCATGCGGGCGACCTCGTCATCGACATTCTCGCTGCCAATGGCGAAGGGCGCAGGCTCAGCGACCAGATAGCCGATCTCGCGCAGATAGGCCTGATAGGCTTGCGGGTCATGCGGCTGCCCCCGGCGCTGCTCGTGCCAGCTGTCGATCTGCGCCTGCAACGTGTCGCGCTTGCGCAACAGGGCGGCATTTTCCGGCGCGAACCGCCCGAAAATATCGGCAACCCCTGCCCAGAAGGCTTCGGGCGCGATGCCGGTGCCGGGCAGCGCGCGGCTGTCGATGAAATCGGCCAGTTGCTCGGCGACCTGAAGGCCGGCCTTGTCGATCATGCGGTCGGTCATGCTATCCACTCCATTGGTTGCGCCCTTCATAGACTGTTACCATTATGCGGTGTAGACGCTATTATTCGAATACAGTCATTCTTCTGGTGAAATAATATGATGGACCCCGACCATGAACTGTTCGTGTGTATAGTG
This sequence comes from Sphingobium sp. AP50, assembly GCF_900109095.1. Classification (GTDB taxonomy): domain Bacteria; phylum Pseudomonadota; class Alphaproteobacteria; order Sphingomonadales; family Sphingomonadaceae; genus Sphingobium. The sequence goes on along the minus strand of NZ_FNYZ01000010.1, from coordinate 114,649 downwards.
GACGAAGGCGGTCTGGCGGCCGCCGGGCGCAGGCTGCACATATCGCCCGCGATGATGTCGAAACGCCTCGCCCGACTGGAAGAAAGGTTGGGTGCAAAGCTGGTCCATCGCACCACCCGGCGACTGGCGCTGACCCCGGCAGGCGAAAGGCTCCATGCCGACCTGCGCGGCATATTGGCTGCACTGGATGAGGCGGAACGGCGCGTGTCGGGCGCTTCGGCCATGGCCAGCGGTTCGCTGCGCATCACCGCGCCGACATCTTTCGGGCGTATGCATCTGGCACCCTATCTGCAACGCTTCATCGACGCCCATCCGAAGGTGGAACTGACCGTCGACCTGTCGGATGTTTTCGCCGACCTGATCGAAAGCCGGGCCGATCTCGCCATTCGCATCACCGCCGATCCGGGGCCGGGCCTTACAGCGCAGCGGCTGGCGACCAATCGCCGCATCCTCTGCGCATCGCCCGCCTATCTGGCGCAGCATGGCACGCCCGACCGCATCACCGATCTGAAAGATCATCGCCTGCTCGCCGCCGAAGGACAAATGCCCTGGCGCTTGATCGGCCCCAAAGGCCCCGTCAGTGTCGAAGGGCGCAGCCATGTCCGCACCAACAGCAGCGAACTGGTGCGTGAACTGACGCTGGCGGGTGGAGGCATCGCACTGCGGTCACTATGGGACATTAGCGAAGCTTTGCTGCGCGGCGACGTGCAGCAAATTCTTCCCGCCTATGAAGGGTCCAGCAATGTCGGCCTGTTCGCGGTGCAGTTGCCGCAAGCCAATCCGCCCCGCGCCATCAGCGCCTTCATCGACTTTCTTGTTACAATTTATGTCCCGGTGCCACCTTGGGAAGCCTTGGGGGAACGCACTGTCTTGCCCTAGCGGAACCAAGGCTCTAAGGCCGCGGGCATGGACGACAACACCCGCCGCGCCGCCCTTGACTATCACCGCTATCCCCAGCCCGGTAAGCTCCGCATAGAGCCGACCAAGCGCATGGTGAACCAGCGCGACCTTGCGCTGGCCTATTCGCCGGGCGTGGCCGCGCCCTGCGTGGAGATCGCCGCCGATCCCGACAAGGCGATGGACTATACCGCGCGCGGCAATCTGGTCGCCGTCATCTCCAACGGCACCGCCGTTCTGGGCCTGGGCGCGATCGGCGCGCTGGCCTCCAAGCCGGTGATGGAGGGCAAGGCCGTCCTCTTCAAGAAATTCGCCGACATCGATGTGTTCGACATCGAAATCGACACGACCGACGCGGATGCCTTCGTGGATGCCGTCGCGCTGATGGAGCCGACTTTCGGCGGCATCAATCTGGAAGATATCAAGGCGCCCGAATGTTTCGAGATCGAGCGCCGCCTGAAAGAACGGATGAACATTCCGGTCTTTCATGACGATCAGCATGGCACCGCCATCGTCGTCGCCGCCGCCGTGCGCAATGCGCTGGTGTTGCAGGGCAAGACGCTGGCCGACGCGAAGCTGGTGACGTCGGGCGCGGGCGCCGCTGCACTTGCCTGCGTCGACCTGCTGGTGTCGATGGGCCTGCCGATCGAAAACGTCACGATGACCGACAAGGATGGCGTCATCCATTCGGGCCGCGAAGGCATGCTGCCCAATATGGCACGCTATGCCCGCAACACCAACGCGCGCACCCTGCCCGACGTCCTGCCAGGCGCCAATCTGTTCCTGGGCCTGTCGGCGCCGGGCGTGCTGAAGCCCGAATGGCTGCCGCTGATGGCGCCCAATCCGCTGATCTTCGCGCTCGCCAATCCGGAGCCGGAAATCCGCCCGGAGGCCGCCCGCGAAGTGCGCCCGGACGCGATTATCGCGACCGGCCGCTCGGACTATCCGAACCAGGTCAACAACGTCCTGTGCTTTCCCTATATCTTCCGCGGCGCGCTGGATGTCGGCGCGACGCAGATCAACGAAGCGATGAAGGTCGCCGCAGCCGACGCCATCGCTGCCCTCGCCCGCATGCCCGCGCATGACAGCGTGGCGCAGGCCTATGGCGGCCGCAAGCTGGTGTTCGGCGCCGACTATATCATTCCCACGCCCTTCGACCCGCGCCTGATCGGCGAGATCGCCGTCGCCGTCGCCAAGGCGGCGATGGACAGCGGCGTCGCGAAGAAGACGCTGAACCTCGAAGACTATAAACGCAGCCTGACCCGCCAGAGCACCCGGTCGGGCCAGTTGATGCTGCCCGTGTTCGAAGCCGCCCGTGGCAGCGCCTGCCGCATCGCCTATGGCGAGGGCGAGGATGACCGCGTGCTTCGCGCGATCAGCGATGCACTGGACGAAGGCATCGTCCGCCCGGTCATCGTCGGCCGCCGCCGCATCCTGCAACAGAAATTGCCGGAACTCGGCCTGCGCCTCAATCTCGACACCGATGTCGAACTGATCGATCCGGAAACCGATCATCTGGTCATGGGTGAACTGGTCGAGGCCTATCGCGCGGTCGCCGCGCGCAAGGGCGTGCCGGCCGACGAAATCCTGCGTCACGTCTATCGTCGCCCCACCATTACCGCCGCGATGCTGCTGCACACCGGCCGCGTCGATGCCGCGCTGGTCGGCGGCCGGTCCGAATATTGGGGCCAGGTCGAACATGTGCTGCGCATCATCGATCGCGCACCCGATCACAGTCGCGTCTATGCGCTATCGGGCCTGATCCTTGACGCGGGCGCGCTGTTCATCACCGACACCCATATGGTGCCCGATCCGACGCCGGAACAGATTGCGGAAATGACGCTGGCGGCCTCTGCCGAGTTGCAGCATTTCGGCCTAACCCCGCGCGTGGCGCTGTTGTCACACTCCAATTTCGGCGCATCGCACACCGACAGCGCGCGCAAGATGCGCAAGGCGCTCCATCTGGTCCGCGAAGCCGCGCCCGATCTGGCGGTGGATGGCGAAATGCATGCGGACGCAGCGCTCAGCCAGTCGCTGCGCGAGCGCCTGATCCCCGATTCGCGCTTCGAAGGCCCGGCCAACCTGCTCGTCATGCCGAACCTCGACGCGGCGAACATCACCCTGACGGCTCTGTCGGCCTCATCCAGTTCGCCGACGGTCGGCCCGATGCTGATGGGCCTGACCAAGCCGATCCATGTGCTGACGCCCGGCGTAACGTCGCGCGGCATCCTGAACCTGACGGCAATCGCGGCGGCGGAAGTGGCGCGGGAAGGCTGAGCTTAACCTTTCCCGTCTATCCTGCCACGCGAATGGAGGCATGAAGACGAAGATGGCGGGTTCTGGACCGAAGCTGGCGATCGGCGGCGTGCTGGCGGTGACGGCGCTGGTGGTCGGCGCGTCGATCGACTGGCGCGCGCTCGCCGGAAAGGCCAAGCCGCAAGCGCCCACAGCAGCGGCGAAGGCCGATGCAGCGCCGCCCCCTGCCTCGCCCAAGGCCCCAACCAAGCCTGCCGAACTGCGCAGCGATCAGGGCATGACCGTCGATCCCAATGCCCTTCGCGTAAAGCGCGTGCTGAAGATCGACGGCCCGTTCCGCCATGGCGATTATGCCTGGGACGAAAATGGCGCGCCCAAGACCGGGCGCGTCATCATTACCGTCGACCTGCGGGCGCAGACATTGTCGGTATTCCGCGACGGCTATGAGATTGGCGCGGCCGTCATCCTCTATGGCGCAACCGACAAGCCCAGCCCGAAAGGTGCCTTCCCCATCACCCAGAAGGTCGCTGACTATTATTCGCGCACCTATGACAATGCGCCCATGCCCTTTGCCCAGCGCCTGACCAGCGACGGCGTCTTCATCCATGGCAGCGACGTGCAATGGGGCCGCGGCACCCATGGCTGCATCGGCGTGCCCACGGCCTTTGCGCAAAAATTATTCGGCGTGACCAAGATCGGCGACCTTGTCGTCATTACCGAGGGCAAGATGCTGGATGTCAGCCAGGCGAAAGTGAACGGCTGACCCGCCTTATTGCGGTGCATCCTCGATCGCAGGCTTGTGCCCGGCGGTCAGCGCGCTGCCACCCGAAGCCGCCATGATGCACAGGATCGCGATCCACTGAAGAAGCGTGAGTTGCTCGCCCAGCAGCGCAAAGCCGATCACCGCCCCCACGGCCGGCGCGGAACTGACCATCAGGCCGAAAACCGGCGCCGGCAATCGCCGCATCGCCTCCATATCCAGCGAATAGGGCAAGGCGCTGGACAGGACGGCAATGGCAATCCCCAGCAACAGCACATGGGAACTGAACAGCGCGGGAGTCTGATGCGCTATACCCACGGGCAGGATCAGGATCGCCGCAATCAACATGCCCCAGGCAACCGCATCACCGCCCAGCGCGCCGGACACCCGCTTGCCGGTCAGGATATAGGTCGCCCAGCAGGCCGCTGCCGCCAGCGCAAAGCCAACGCCCCACGGATCGAGTGCCGCATCGCTGCGCAGCGGCAACAGCAGCAGCAATCCGGCGACCGCCGCAGCCAACCATAGAAAATCGCGCGGCCTGCGCGACCCGAACAGGACGACAGCCAGTGGCCCGATCACCTCGATCGCAATGGCAATGCCGATCGGGATGCGGGCGAACGCCTGATAGATCAGGATGTTCATCAGTCCCAGCACCGCCCCATAAGCCAGCAGCGGCCAGCGTACCCCTACCGGAATCGCCCGCCGCCAGGGTCGCCGGAACAGCAATAGCAGGATCGCACCCAGCCCCACCCGCAGGCTGGTGATGCCATAGGCGCCCACCACCGGGAACAGGGTCTTGGCTATGGCAGCCCCCAGCGTAACCGATGTCAGCGACGCCAACACTGCCGCAGCCCCGATGATGACGGCGCGCCCGTCCTGCCCGATTTTCCCAGTCATGCGGGCGCTATAGCCGATTATGCGGCAGGCGCGACCCATTGTCGCATGGCGGCGTTTGCAAGATATGCGATCGCAACTGCAAGAATCTCATACGAATGCGGGGTTGACCAACGCTGTCAGCAAGCCCATTTGCGGGACTTCCGTATATTTTGCATTGCAGCATGGAGCTTGCCATGGGCGCCCAGCCTCATAAAGCGCACCCCGCGCTCGTCCTGTTCGCCCTGGCCGTCGGCGCCTTCGCAATCGGCACCACCGAGTTCGCGTCGATGAGCCTGCTGCCCTTCTTCGCCCGCGATCTGGGCATCGACGTGCCCACTGCCGGCCATGCGATCAGCGCCTATGCGCTGGGCGTCGTCGCGGGCGCACCGGTGATCGCCGCCTTCGGTGCCCGATTGCCGCGCCGGACTCTGCTGATCGGCCTGATGGCTATGTTCGCCATCGCCAATGGCCTGTCCGCTCTGTCGCCCGGCTATCACTGGCTGCTGCTGTTCCGTTTCCTGTCGGGCTTACCGCACGGTGCCTATTTCGGTGTCGCCGCGCTGGTCGCCGCTAATCTGGTGCCGATCGAAAAGCGCGCGCTTGCGATCGCCAAGGTCATGTCCGGCCTGACCGTCGCGACGATCATCGGCGTGCCGGTGGCGAACTGGATGGGTCAGGTGCTGGGCTGGCGCTCGGGCTTCTTCGTCGTCGCCGCGCTGGCGATCGCCACGGTGACGCTGGTCGCCCTCTATGCCCCACGCGATGCCGGCGATCCCAAGGCCAGCCCGCTGCGGGAACTCACCGCGCTCAGCAAGGGGCAAGTATGGCTCACCCTGCTGACCGGCGCGATCGGTTTCGGCGGCATGTTCGCAGTCTACACCTATGTCGCATCGACCATGATCGACGTGACCCATGTGTCGGAAAGCTATGTGCCCCTGATCCTGATCATCTTCGGCGTCGGCCTGACGCTGGGCAATCTGGCGGCGGCGTGGCTGGCGGACCGGGCGCTCAACCGCACCGTCATCGGCGTGCTGCTATGGAGCGCCGCGTCGCTGGCGCTGTTCCCGCTGATGGCAGGCAATATCTGGACGCTCAGCCTGAACATCTTCCTGATCGGCATCGGCGGCGGCCTCGGCACGCCCTTGCAGGCGCGCCTCATGGATGTCGCGGGCGAAGCACAGACGCTCGCGGCGGCGCTGCACCACAGCGCCTTCAACATGGCCAACGCCCTTGGCCCCTGGCTGGGTGGCCTGTCGATCGCGGCTGGCTATGGCTTGGTGTCGACCGGCTGGATCGGTTGCGCGCTGGCGCTCGGCGGCCTTGTCATCTTCCTGATCGCCATCACGCTGGAACGCCGTCAGGCCAGCTTCGTGCCAGCAGCCGCCGAATAAGCCGCTTTCGTCCCGCCTTACCACCCGATAAAGCGGAGCGATGAACGATCAGGCAAGAGAGACGGCGTTGCGGGACGCCGCTTTGGCGGCGCTGCGCCGCGGCGATATCCGGGTGGCGCTGGCGGCGCTGGAAGAGATGACCGATGCGCCGGCAATGCTGCTGGCGCAGGCGCATAACCGCAATGGCGATCTGGATGGCGAAGCCGCCGCGCTGCGCCGCATGTTGATTGGATGGCGACATGCGCAACCTCCCCGCATTGCTCGCCATGGGGCAGAATGCGCTGCGTCGCGGGGATGAACGCGGATCGATCAGCTGGTATCGCGCGGCACTGGCGCAGGCGGCGGCAACCGGCGCGCCACCCCAGATCCAGCCCCTGCTTCAGCAGGCGCAGGCCAGCATCGCGCAATCCAGCCAAAAGTTCGAAGATCATCTGACCAGCGCGATCCGCGATCTGCCGCCGCTGCCCCGGATCGCGCAGGCGACCGACCTGCTGCTCGGGAAGACCAGCCTCTATCTGCAACAGCCCAGCATGTTCTATTTCCCCGGCCTGCCCCAGCGCGCCTTCTACGAACGTTCTGAATTCGACTGGGTCGCGCCGATCGAGGCGATGACCGACACCATCGTTGCCGAACTGATGGCGGTGCGCACGCAGGAGGCGGAATTCGCGCCCTATGTCCAGACATCCATGGATCGCCCCGCGCCAAACAACCCTCTGCGCGACGACCCAAGCTGGGGCGCCTTCTATTTCTGGCAGAATGGCGCCCCCGTAGCCGACAATTCCGCACGCTGCCCGGCGGTGACGGCGGCGCTTGCCCATGCGCCCATGCCGCTCATTACAGGCCGCTCGCCCAACGCCCTTTGGTCGCTATTGAAGCCCGGCACCCATATCCAGCCGCATCATGGCCTGCTCAAGACCCGGCTGATCTGTCACCTGCCGCTGCTAGTGCCGGACGATTGCGCGCTGCGCGTCGGCGCGGAAACCCGCGCCTGGCGCAAGGGCGAAATGCTGTTGTTCGACGACAGCATCGAGCATGAAGCCTGGAACCGCAGCAGCGAAACGCGGATCATCCTGCTGTTCGAAGTCTGGCGTCCGGAAATCGGCATGGAAGAGCGCGAAGCCCTGGCCAGCCTGTTCCAGGCGATCGACGCCTTCGGCCCCGCTCAGGTCGATGATGGCGGCTAAGCGGGGCTTTGCAAGCGCTCGCAACTTCGTTATGATCGGGCGCAACAATATAACAGGAGGATGACCGGGGCGCTCCCGCTTTACGGACTTCGCCCAATGCCCCCTGTGATCCCGTCTTCGACGCCGATGCCCCGTCCCCACAGCCTGGCCGAGGATGGCTATGCCATCGCCATCGGCTGTGCGTTCATCGCCATGGGTCTGGTGCTGCTGAAACAGGCCAATCTGGTGACGGGCGGCATGGCGGGGATCGCGCTGCTGCTCTCTTACTTCATCCACTGGCCCCCGGCCGCCCTGTTCCTGCTGATCAATCTGCCCTTCTTCCTCTTTGCCGGGCGGGCGATGGGGCTGGCCTTCGGCCTCAAGACGCTGTTCGCCAACGTCGCGATCATGGCCGTCGGCCTCGTCATGCCCGCCGCGATGCAGATCGCCCGGATCAGCCCGCTCTTCGCGGCCTTGTTTGGGGGATCGATCATCGGCTTCGGCATCCTCGCCATCGCCCGCCATGGCGCGGGCGTGGGCGGCGTGGGCGTGATCGCTTTGATCCTGCAAAAATCGCGCGGCTGGAATGCCGGGCGCACGCAGATGGGCTGCGACATATTGATCCTGCTCGCGTCGCTGCCGGCGCTCAGCTTCGAACGGTTCGGCCTGTCGGTCCTGTCAGCGGCGGCGATGAATGCCGTGCTGATGGTCAATCACCGCCCCGGCCGCTATATCGGTCATTGAGCCTCGCATAGCGGATCGCCGCTGCGGTCCCGCGCGCGCAGCGCCGTGGCGGCGTCACTGGCGATCCGGGGGAAGGATACGCCCTCCAGCGATCCCCGCCCTTCGCACAGGCCCGCGCAGGCCATGTCGACCACGCCCGGCAAGGCGACCTGATCGCCATCATATTGCGCCACGACGATGCAACGGTCGCCGCCCTTGAAGCTCAGGATCAGTTTGTCGCCCGCGCGGCGCGCGGTGCCATGCCCCCGGCAATTGGGCTCCTCGCCAAAGACGGCCTCCAGCCCGAAGCGGAATTGCCCATCCTTGCCGGGCATGACGCACAGCGCATCCCGACCCGCTTCATGGCTATGCTGATACAGGCCGACCGGCGAGATTCGCGCTGCATCGGCAATGGCGCCGCTGTCGATCGCGGCCCGTTCCAGACCGGACGTCGGCGCGCTATCCGAAGCAGCGGCATCGCTCCCGGTCGGCGCACGCTGGCACCCAGCCAGCAGAAAAAGGATTGCGAGGCTAGTCCGCCGCATCGACGCTGCTAAGGCCCTCCGCCCCGATCCGGCGGAAGAAACAGGAGCGCGCGCCAGTGTGGCAGGTCGGGCCGGCAGGCACGGCTTTCACCCAGACGGCGTCCTGATCGCAATCGATGCGCAGGTCGCGCACTTCCAGCATATGGCCGGACGTCTCGCCCTTCTTCCACAGCGACTGTCGGCTCCGCGACCAGAAATGGGCAAGCCCCGTGTCCACCGTCAGGCGCAGCGCCTGTGCGTTCATATGCGCGACCATCAGCACATCGCCGCTGGCATGATCCGTCACGACGGCGGTGATCAGACCATCCCGGTCATATTTCGGATTGAGGGTCAGCCCCTTGTCGCGCGCATCATCCATGCGCGCGCTATAGAACATAGCGCAGGATGGTGGGAACCGCTTTTTCCGGATCGGCAAAGTGAAAAGTCCGCCGCCTTGCAGCGGCGCCTTCCCCTTCTAGCTTTCGGAATAATAAGGGGAAATGGGGCGATCGACGGGATCCGAACCCGCGACCTCTGGTACCACAAACCAGCGCTCTAACCAACTGAGCTACGATCGCCACAGGGGCCGTTGCCCCGAGAGAAGGGCCACATATGCGGCCGATCCGCGCCCGTCAAGCGGACAATGACGACTTTATTGCGATGCTCCATTTTCTCCGGGGTAATGAACGGCCTTCCGCCACGGCAGGATCGTCAGATCGGGCCAATATTGCGCCCATCGCCGTGCCTTCGCCTCATAATAAGGCTTGTCGATCAGCGTCGCATTGGCCCGCACCACTGGCTGCATCAGATCGTCCAGTCCAAAGGGTGCGGACAGCACATCCGGCCGGATCGCGACGGCCGACACGGTGGTCGGAAAGGTTGTGGTCGCATGGATCGCCGATCGATAGGGCGGAATGACCTTCCCGAAATGGTCAGGGTACCAGAGATGCACCCGCGCCTCATTCTTCACGTCCAACCGCACCGGCAGGTCGGCATAGAGCGCCTGCAATCTCTCCGCATTCGCCTGCTCGCCCGCCTCCGAAAGGTCGCTAGCGTCGAAATAGATGATGTCGGCATCGGCAATACCGTGGATCGGCGGAAAGCCGAATCGCGCATTCCAGCGCGCCTGCGCCAGCAAGCTGCCGGACAGCCAGGCATCGGGCAGTCGCACGCTGCCCCAACGGAACAGGATGGTGGAAACGACGGGATGGCCGGCGGCAAGGTGGCGAACATCTTCTTCCGTCGCCGTCGCCCCGCTCATTGGCCGGAAGCCCGCAACTGCGCGCGCAGATTGGCGAGCGCGTCCGCCGACAGGCTGGGCCGAACACGCGCGGGCTTGCCCTTGCGCAGGCTGGCCCGGTCCTTTTCCGGCGGATCGACGATGCGGACCCGTACCGGCGCATGGCCCTGCGCGCGGATGCCCAGTTCCTCGGCCGCACCGCGCGACAGGTCGATGATCCGGCCGCGCCCCGCAAAGGGACCACGATCATTGATCCGGACCAGGATCGTCCGCCCCGTCTCCAGCGCCGTCACCTCGACATAGCTGGGCAAAGGCAAGCTGACATGCGCGGCGGTGATCCATTTGGCGCGAAACCGCTCGCCATTGGCCGTCCGATTCCCCGATTCCGATCCATACCAACTGGCATAGCCCAGCATATCATAGGCCGGATCGGCGGCGGGCGTGTATGTCACGCCCCGCACCTTGTAAGGCGGCCCGATCTTGACCGGCATGTCCCGCACCGGACGGTAATTGCCGCCGCCACAGGCCGACAGCGCGACGATGGCCATCATCGCCCATCCCGCCCGCATCCTGCCCCCAGCCTTGTTCATGACACTTCCATCCCAGATCACCGGACGCGCGAAATATGCGCGGCAATCCGGCTTTAACGCAAAAAGAAAGGGACGAAGGGCGTTGGCGCCTTTCGTCCCTTTCCACCTTAGACATGCCTGTGCGGTTCCTGGCTTTGCACCGTGGCCGCACTACTCTCCTGAAAAACTTTCCGACCGCGACGCCGGCAGAAGGTCAAAACGGTGGGCGCCCGCTTGCCGCAGGCGCCCCGCCCGTCAGTTGACCGAATCCTTCAGGCCCTTGCCGGCCTTGAACTTCGGCTGCGCCGAAGCCTTGATCGTCATGGTTTCGCCCGTGCGCGGGTTACGGCCGGTCGAGGCCTTGCGCTGGGAAACCGAGAAAGTGCCAAAACCGACGAGGCGCACTTCGTCGCCCTTCTTCAGCGACGCGGTGATGGCGTCGAACACGCCTTCCACAGCCTTCGTCGCGTCATTCTTGCTAAGGCCGCTGCTTTCAGCGACCGCGCTGATCAGATCCTGCTTATTCATGCCTTGGGAACCCCCTTGTGCTGTTAGTTCGTTAGGAATCGCGGCGTAGGGCGGGCAATAAGGCCCGGTTTTCCGGGCCTGTCAAAGGGAAAGCGACGAAGTTCCCTGCTTCGATCAAAAATTTGCGGCCTGTCGTGTCTGTCGATCGAAAGCCCGGAATTCGCCGCTATTCCCCTCGACTTAATGCCGCAGTGCGGGATCGCCATCCCGTCCGCCCGCTGCCGGCGGCTGGGCGGCCAGATCATCCTCTTCGGTCCAGGCGATTGCCTCGGGCTTCGTCACCAGCGCGCGGGCCAGCACTTCATCCACATGAGACACCGGAACGATCTCCAGCCCTTCGCGGATATTGGCCGGAATTTCCGCTAGGTCTTTCTCATTTTCCTGCGGGATCAGCACCGTCTTGATGCCACCGCGCAGCGCCGCAAGCAGCTTCTCCTTCAGGCCGCCGATCGGCAGCACGCGACCGCGCAAAGTAACCTCGCCGGTCATCGCCACATCCTTGTGCACGGGGATACCGGTCAGCGTCGACACGATCGTCGTGACCATGCCGATACCTGCGGAAGGACCATCCTTGGGCACCGCCCCTTCGGGCAGATGGATATGGATGTCCTTGCGGTTGAACAGGCTCGGCTTGATGCCATAGCCCGGCGAACGCGCCCGCACATAGGAAAAGGCGGCCTGCACCGATTCGTTCATCACTTCGCCGAGCTTACCGGTCGTCTTGATGGCGCCCTTGCCGGGCACAGTCACGGCCTCGATCGTCAGCAGTTCGCCACCAACTTCGGTCCAGGCCAGGCCGGTCACGGCGCCGATCTGGTTTTCCTCTTCCCCCATATCATGGCGGAATTTCCGCACGCCGGCATAGTCGGCCAGATTGTCGGGCGTGATGACGACCTTGTCATACTCGCCTTCCAAAATCTTGCGCAGCGCCTTGCGCGCCAGACGCGCCATCTCACGCTCCAGCGTGCGAACGCCGGCTTCGCGCGTATAATAACGGATGAGGTCGCGGATCGCCGGCACAGTCACTTCGACCTCGCCGTCCTTCAGTCCGTGCGCATCGATCTGCTTGGGCAGCAAATGCCGCTCCGCAATCTCCACCTTCTCATCCTCGGTATAGCCCTCCAGCCGGATGATCTCCATGCGGTCGAGCAGAGGCTGCGGCAAATTCAGCGAGTTGGCGGTCGTCACGAACATCACGTCTGAAAGATCGACGTCGATCTCCAGATAATGGTCCTGGAACTTGCTGTTCTGTTCGGGGTCCAGCACTTCCAGCAGCGCCGACGCCGGATCACCCCGGAAATCCTGACCCAGCTTGTCGATTTCGTCGAGCAGGAAGAGCGGGTTCATGGTGCCCGCCTTCTTCAGGTTCGACACGACCTTGCCCGGCAGCGAGCCGATATAGGTGCGGCGATGGCCACGAATTTCGGCCTCGTCACGCACGCCGCCCAGCGACTGGCGCACGAATTCGCGGCCCGTCGCCTTGGCGATCGAGCGGCCCAGCGACGTCTTGCCCACGCCCGGCGGTCCGACGAGGCACAGGATCGGCCCCTTCAGCTTGTTGGTGCGCGCCTGCACGGCCAGATATTCGATGATCCGGTCCTTGACCTTCTCCAGCGCGAAATGATCCTCATCCAGGATGGCCTGCGCCTTCTTGAGGTCGGTCTTGACCTTGCCCTTCTTGCCCCACGGAAGGCCCAGCAGCACGTCCAGATAGTTGCGCACCACGGTCGCTTCGGCCGACATGGGCTGCATGGCCTTCAGCTTCTTCAACTCGGCTGTCGCCTTGGTCCGGGCTTCCTTGCTCAGCTTGGTCTTGGCGATCTTCTCGGTCAGTTCGGCGAGTTCATCGCCTTCCTCACCTTCGCCATTGCCCAGCTCGCGCTGGATCGCCTTCAGCTGCTCGTTCAGATAATATTCGCGCTGGGTCTTCTCCATCTGCCGCTTCACGCGGCCACGGATCTTCTTCTCGACCTGGAGCACGCCCAGTTCGCCTTCCATGAAGGCAAAGACCATTTCGAGCCGCTTGACCGGATCGGCCTCGACCAGCAGCGATTGCTTGTCGGAAACCTTGACGTTGATGTTCGCCGACACGGCATCGGCGAGGCGCCCGGCGTCCTCGATCTCGCGCAACTGCACCGGCGTTTCGGCCGGCAGCTTCTTGTTGAGCTTGGCGTAATTTTCGAACTGCTCGGCAACCGACCGCATCAGCGCAGCGGCTTCCGGACCTTCGGCTGCGATATCCTCGACCGGGTCGACATGGGCGACCAGATGCGTCTCGGTCGCTTCCATACGATCAAGCTGCGCCCGATGCTTGCCCTCGACCAGCACGCGCACGGTGCCGTCGGGCAGCTTCAGCAATTGCAGGACGATCGCGACGACGCCGGTGTCGTACAGCGAATCCCGACCCGGATCATCCTCTGCCGGATCGAGCTGCGAGACGAGGAAGATTTCCTTATTGCCTTCCATCGCCGCTTCGAGCGCAGCGACGCTCTTGTCGCGACCGACGAACAGCGGGACGATCATCTGCGGGAAGACGACGATGTCGCGCAGCGGCAGAAGGGGATATTGCGTAGTCATTCACTCTCCGGGGCCGGATGCGGCCCGTCATGCGGTTCATCGCCTTTATGGGGATGACCGCCGCAGCAATCAATCACGCCTTGTCATAAGGCGGCAATGATGAACATGCTATGATCAGAAAGGCAGCTTGAAACCCGGGGGCAAAGGCAGGCCAGCGGTCATCTTGCCCATTTCGGCATTGCTGACCTCGTCCGCCTTCTTGCGCGCATCATTGAATGCGGCGACGATCAGGTCTTCCAGCATCTGCTTTTCCGACGCGGCCAGCAGGCTTTCGTCGATATCCACGCCAACGATCCGGCCCTTGGCCGACGCCTTCACCTTCACCAGACCGCCGCCGGCCGCGCCTTCGACCTCCAGCTTGTCCAGATTGTCCTGCGCCCGTTGCAATTCTTCCTGAACACGGCTCGCCATGCCCAGGATTTCATTCAGATCCTTCATATCTCAAGCACTCCATTGTTCGAGCTTGTCATCCAGCTCGGCATCGGGGAAGGCCGCCATCGCCGCCTTGACCACCGGGGTTTCCATAATCTGTGCGCGGGCATCCGCCGCCTGGCGTTCCTGCCGCTGTTGCAAGGTCATATCGCCGCCGCTCTGCTCCAGCCTGACCAGCCACCGGCTACCCGGCGTGGCCGCATTCAAAGCCTGTTCCAGATCGCGTTTGAAATCGCCATGTGTCCAAATATGGGTCAATCTTATCGCGATTTCGGGCGGATTGAGCGACACCAGAGCGGCGCAATCATGCAGATGATTGGCCAGCGCCGGCTTTTGCTTGTCGACCAGCGCGATCAGGCCGTTCATGTCGGTCGGCAATGCAGCGGGCCGTTCCGTCGCTGAACCGGGCGCCGCGCCTGCCGGAACGATGGCTGATCCACCTTCCCGCAACAACCGCGCCAGTTCGCCCGGATCGGGCATGGTCGCAGCATGCATCACGCGCAGCAGCGCCATTTCGCAGCTTTCGATCGGCAGGACTGCGCTCGCGACCTCGTCATGCCCCTTCAGCAGCAATTGCCACAGCCGATGCAGCGGCGCGAAGCCCAGTTGCGCGGCCCAGGCCGCAATCGCCTCGCGCTCCTCCGCCGACTGGCCGGGGCTGGCCATATCGCGCCCGGCCTTCACCAGCGTCACCGCATGGGTCAGTTCCATCAGGCCGCGCATCAGCGCCAGCGGCTCGACGCCCAGGGCATATTGATCGCGCACCGCGTTCAGCAGGACGGCGGTATCGCCCTCCAGTAACAGGCCGAGCAAACGCCGCACCGATCCCCGGTCGGACAGGCCCAGCATCTCGCGCACCTGGCTCGCCGTAACGAGCAGCGCGCCCTCGCCCATTTCGGCATGGGCGATGGCCTGATCCAGGATCGACAGGCCATCACGCGCCGACCCTTCGGCCGCCTGCGCAATCAGTGCCAGCGCATCCTCTTCGGCGGTGACGCCTTCCTTCTCGCAGATATTCGCGAAATGCGTCGCCAGCAGGTCGGCCGGAATGCGCCGCAGGTCGAACCGCTGACAACGCGACAGCACCGTCACCGGCACCTTGTTCACCTCGGTCGTGGCGAACAGGAATTTCACATGGGCCGGCGGCTCCTCCAGCGTCTTCAACAGCGCGTTGAAGGCGTTTTTGGAGAGCATATGGACTTCGTCGATGATGTAGATCTTGTAGCGCGCCGATACGGCGGCATAGCGCACCGCCTCGATAATCTCGCGCACATCGTCCACGCCGGTATGGCTGGCCGCATCCATCTCGACCACGTCGATATGCCGCCCCTCGGCAATGGCGACACAGGGTTCGCACACGCCGCACGGGTCGATCGTCGGGCCACCCTGCCCGTCCGGGCCGATGCAGTTCAGCGCCTTGGCGATCAGCCGCGCGGTCGACGTCTTCCCCACCCCGCGCACGCCGGTCATCAGGAAAGCATGGGCCAGCCGGCCGCGCTTGATCGCGTTGCCCAGCGTCTGGACCATCGCGTCCTGGCCGATCAGTTCACGAAAACTGCGCGATCGATATTTGCGCGCAAGAACGCGATAGGGCTGCGGGGAATCGGACATGACCCTGTCCTAGCCGCTCATGCGGCCATTGTCGAAGCTGGATGAAGGATGAAAAGTAGGAGCCGGAACGACCCGTGACGAAATCACTGTGGCTGCTTCCGTCAGGACCTGACCCGGTTCGCGACGATCACGTCCGCCCGACTCCCGGCGCGGCATATGCAGAAGTGCTAACCGCTTGGCAAGGGGGTCTATACACTCCGTGCTCCCGCGAAAACAGGAGCACGGCATTCCAGATTTACTGAAGCCCGCTCTTCTGCGCCTTCGCGACGAAGGATAGCGCCGCCTGCGCCGTTTCCGCGATCGCGGCCTCGGCCTTCTTGGCGTCGACCGTCGGCCGGTCGAGATAGACAGCCAATATATATTCGTCCCCCGTTGGCGACTTCACCAGCGCCACGTCATTATAGGCGGTGCCACAGGTGCCGGTCTTGCTGCCCGACGTCCAGCCCGTCGGCAGGCCCGCCTTGATGCGATTGTCGCCGGTGCTGCTGGCATTGAACCAGGCGCGCAGCTTGTCGGCGCTTTCCGGCTTCATGTCGTTGAAGAACAGGCGCCCCATCAACCCCGCCATCGCCGCCGGCGTGGTGGTGTCGCGCGGGTCGCCCTCCGCATTTTCATTCAGCGTCGGCTCATTGCGATCCAGCCGCGTCACGCTGTCGCCATGCGCCCGCATGAAGGCCGTCAGACCCTCGGGCCCGCCCAGCATCGGCAGCAGCAGGTTGGCGGCGCTATTGTCGCTCACCTCGACCGCCGCCTGCGCCAGTTCGCCCATGCTCATCCGGCCGCGTTTCTTGTTCTTCTTCACCACCGGCGCGTAATCGAGGATATCATCCTTGCCGAAGGGGATTTCCCCGCTCAGCCCGAACTTGCCGGCATCCGCGCCGGTCAGCACGGCGGCCGCCATCGGCGCCTTGAAGGTCGAACACATGGCGAACCGCTCGTCCCGGTTGAACCCCAGCAGCAATGCGCCACTCTTGTCGACCAGCGCCACGCCCAGCCGGCCGCCCGTCTCTTCCTCGATCGTCTTGGGATTGCGCACCTCCGTCAACGCCGATTGCGGCACCAGATAGCGAGGTGCGCTCGGCATCAGCGAATCCAGCCGTCCGGTCGGCACCGGCTCCTTGGCAGGCGCTTTCTTCTTGTCGGCGGCAAGGGAAGGAGCGGCCAACAGCGCCAATGCGGCCAAGGCGGTCAAAGTCTTCATGGGTGCGGTCACATGCCCTGCATATTATAGGATTCACTGGGAATACGGACGGTCAGATTGTCGAGCTTCCCGTCCAACATGATCTGACAGGCCAGCCGGCTGGTGCGGGTGGCGGCGGCGGCAAGGTCCAGCATATCCTCCTCATCCTCGCTTGCGCGGGGCAGAAGGGCAAAATCCGCCGCATCCACGATCACATGGCAGGTGGAACAGGCCATCTGTCCTTCGCATGTCCCCTCCAGCGGCTGGCCGGCGGCTTGTGCGACGTCCAGCAGGACCGATCCTGCCGGGGCGTCGACCTCCTGCCGCCGCTCTCCGTCAGCGCTGATGAAGGTGACCCTGATCATGTGATGCATGCGCTCCCTTGTCACGGCGCTGCTTGTGCTGCTGCCGCCTCATTCAATGCTTCTGCTGCCCTCTCCACATCATCCCGGCTCGTGTAACGGCCAAAGCCGATCCGCACCGAACCGCGCGCCTGACCATCCGTCAGCCACAGCGCGCGCAGCACATGGCTAGGCCTGCCGGACCCGCTTGCGCAAGCACTTCCCAATGAAAAAGCGACAGTGCGGCAATGGGACAACAGCCGGGCGCCATCGATCCCGTCGCGCCGCAGGTTGAGATTGCCGGGATAGCGGTGGCTATCCGATCCGTTCAGTGTCCAGCCGGCAAACAGGTCGCGCGCCAGTAGCGCCAGTTCTTCGACATGGACGCGATCCGCCTCCGCCTTCTCCCGCATCAGCCGCGCGGCGACACCGAAACCGGCGCACAGAGCGGGCGAGAGCGTACCGGACCGCAGCCCGCCTTCCTGCCCGCCACCATGGATCAGCGGCACCGGCTTCACGCCATCTCGCAACCATAGGGCACCGATCCCCTTGGGTCCGTGGACCTTGTGCGCGCTGATTGCCACCATGTCGCAATTGTCGGGGATGGCGACACGGCCATAGCCCTGCACCGCATCGCACAGGAACAGCGCCCCCGCCCGATGCGCCAGATCGGCCAGCACCTCCGCCGGCTGGATCACGCCGATCTCATTATTGACCAGCATCGCGACAACGAGCGAGACACCCGGAACGATCGCCGCGCGTGCCGCCTCCATATCGACCAGACCATCGGTCCCGACCGGCAGAACGGTCACATCCCGCCCGGTCCGCCCCAGCACCTCGACCGTATCCAGCACCGCCGCATGTTCGGTCGCGATCGTGACGATGCCACCGGCGGGCGCACCCTGAATAGCGATGTTCAGCGCCTCTGTAGCGCCGGACGTGAACAGCAATTTCCCGCCGGGCGGCAGCAGTCTTGCCACCTCGTCGCGCGCCACCTCCACCTGCGCGGCGGCGGCGCGGCCCAGCCGGTGCGCGCTATGCGGGTTGGCAAATTGGTCGCGCAGCAAGGGCACCATCGCCTCGAACGCTTCGGGCGCCAGCGGCGTGGTCGCCTGATAATCCAGATAGATCATGATCTTGCCCTGTGCGCCATCGCGGTCCACACGGCCAGGAAACTGTCCACTTCGCTGTCACCAGTTTGCGGGCCAAAGCTGACGCGCACCACTTCAGACGCGGCCGCATCCTCCCACCCCATCGCCCCCAGCACATGGCTGGTCTTGAGCGATCCGGATGAACAGGCGCTGCCCGCCGACACCGATATCCCCTTGAGGTCGAACTGGATCAGTTGCGCACGCGCCGACAGGCCAGGCATGCGATAGCTGGCAATGGCCGGGATGCGCGGCGCATCGCGCGCGACGATGATGCCGCCCGCCGCCTCGATCCCCGCATCCAGCCGGGCGCGCAAATCCGCCGCGCGGGGCAACCAGTCTTCCCGCGCCTCCAGCGCAGCCACCATCGCCAATATGGCGGGCAGATTTTCCGTCCCCGCGCGATAGCCCTGCTCCTGCCCGCCGCTCGGCTCGATCAGGGCCAGATCACGGATCAGCAGCGCGCCGATGCCCGGCGGCCCACCGAATTTATGCGCGCTGATCGCGATCATGTCCGCATCCGGCAGTACCAGCTTGCCCGCACTCTGGGCGCAATCGGCGAACAGAATGGCCCCGTCACGATCGATCCGGTCGAGCGGCTGGATCACGCCGGTTTCATTGTTGACGTGCTGGATAGCGATGATCGTTCCGACAGGTTCGAGACGAACGGCGCTTTGCACGATGCCATCCCCATCCACCGCCAACAGCTCAGCCCCCTTGGCCACGCGCAGCACGGCGTCATGCTCAACCGGCGACGTCATGATCCGCCCCGCCTTGGCCCGCAACAGGCCGATGGCGATCGCCTCGCTCGCGCCGGAGGTAAAGATGACATGCCCATCCCATCCCAGCGCCGCAGCGATCCGCTTGCGCGCATCCTCCAGCGTGGCGCGGGCGGCCCGGCCGTCGGCGTGAGGGCTGGACGGGTTGGCCCAGTTGGAAAGCGCCGCCACCATCGCCGCCTGCGCCTGCGGCAGCATCGGGGTGGTCGCGGCATGATCGAGATAAAGGCGTTTGGCGGCCAAGCGAGCGTTACTCATTGATTGCGGAAATGGCGGCGGCATCTATATAGGCGGTTTGCCGCGCCGCGCCAGCGATAGCCTTGGCGTGCGCACCGATCCTATCCCTGCTGCCCCATAAAGGCGGCCCAGAACCATAACAGGTGCCATGCCCGACGTCATTTTCACCGGACCCGAAGGTCGCCTCGAAGGCCGCTTCAGCCCCCCGCCCCGCCCGCGCGCGCCGGTCGCCATGATCCTGCACCCGCATCCGCAGGGCGGCGGCACGATGAACGACCGCATCACCCAGGCGATGTACAAGACCTTCGTGAAGCGCGGCTTTGCCGTGTTGCGCTTCAACTTCCGGGGCGTCGGCCGCAGCCAGGGCACGTTCGACAATGGCATCGGCGAACTCTCCGATGCGGCAGCGGCGCTCGACTGGGTGCAGAGCTTTCACCCCGAAGCGCAGACCACCTGGATTGCCGGCTTCTCCTTCGGCGCGTGGATCGGCATGCAATTGCTGATGCGCCGCCCGGAAATCCGTGGCTTCATCTCGGTCGCGCCGCCCGCGAACATGTATGACTTCTCCTTCCTCGCCCCCTGCCCCTCGTCGGGCATCATCGTGCAGGGCACGTCGGACGAAGTGGTGACCGCCAGCGCCGTCCAGAAGCTGGTGGACAAGCTGCGCACGCAGAAGGGCATCACCATCCATCATGACGAGATCAAGGGCGCGAACCATTTCTTCGAGCATGAACTCGACCAGTTGATGAAGTCGGTCGATAATTATCTCGACATGCGCCTGTCGCCGGATTCGCCGATCCGCTGACCTCCGGCCATGGCTGATAAAGAAAGGGCTGCCTGAAAAGGCGGCCCTTTTTGTTTTAACCCGAAACCCCGAGCCTTAAATAGAACCGTTCGTGCTGAGTAGGGGCTGAGCTTGTCGAAGTTGAACAGGTCGGATCATCCCCCGGACGATCCTGAACCATCCGGGGGATGGTTCACCTGTTCAAGTATCGAAGCACCGATCCTTCGATACGCCATTTCGACTTCGCTCAATGCCTGCCAAGGTCCAAAGCAGTCACGTGCCTGCTTTGGACCTTGGCAGGCAGTCGAAGGGGCTACTCAGGACGAACGGAATAGGGCGGAGTTCCCCTCTCGCCTTAACCCGAAACCGGCAAGGACAGGATGAACCGCGCGCCCTCGCCCGGCGCGCCGCCGATGACGATATCGCCGCCCATCGCCCGCGCCAGCCGGCGGGAGATATAAAGGCCAAGGCCGCTGCCACCGGCATCGTCCCGACCCAATCGCTCGAACTTCTCGAATATGCGCTCGCGATCGGCCGGGGCAACGCCCGTCCCCTGATCGATCACCGCGATACGCGCCTGCCCGCTCTCCCATTCGGTGGCGACGCGCACCTCCGTATCCTCGGGCGAATAGCGCACCGCATTGCCGATCAGATTGACCAATATCTGGAGCACCCGCCGAAATTCCCCGGTGGCCAGCAGCGTCGCATCGCCCGATGGCGGTACGATCTTTATCCGCCGGTCCAGCGCCTTGACCGCCAGCAATCCGGCCGCGCGCCGACCCAGATCGGCCAGATCCACCTCTTCGGCGATCACGCTGAAATCCGGCCGGTCGATTGCCTGCAAATCCGCCAGATCATCGACCAGCGCCATCAGATGCCGCCCCGCCACCGCGATATCGCTGGCATAACCGGCATAATCCGGGCGCAACGGCCCTTCCAGTTGGGCGCTGATCGTATCGGCATTGGCGATGATCCGCCCCAGCGGCTGGCGCAGCGACCGGTCCAGCCGCCGCCCGAATTCGGCGGGATAGAGGGCCAGCGGCTGATCCTCGACCATCGGCGCCACGACCGCCTGCACCAGCGGGAAGGCTGTGCCGCGATAGCCCTTGAGCTGTCCCGACAGATCGAAAGTCGGATAGGCCGACAGCCGGAACCGGCTGCCCGCATCCTTCGCCAGCACCGCCTGCTGATCGCGAAAGGCGCGGCGCTGGGCAAAGCCACGTAGCATCGCCATGTCACCATCCGCATCGGGCTGAAGCTGGAAATAGCTGGAAAAGCGACTGCCCGGCACCGGCGGATCGGCGGGCAGCGCTCCGGCCTCTCCCATCCCCTCCAGCACCATTTCGAATCGCAACTGCGTATCGATCTGCCAGTTCCACCCTTCGGCCAGTGCCGCGATATCCGCGTCGCGCTGCCCATTGTCGACCGGATCGGCAACCGTGGGCCGCTCGCGCCAGTCCACCACGGACAGGCTGACCCCGCCTTCTTCCGGCTTGGCGCGCACCCACATGTCGATATCGCCCCGCTCGCAGGCGGCGACCACCGGGCGCGACAGCGTGATCCCCAGCCGCCCCGCCAGCCGCGCGATCGTCGCCAGTTGCGGCACCGCGATCGGCACGCCCAGATCGGCCCCAGCCTCCCGCTGCAACGCCAGCAAAGGCGGATCAGCGCTCAGCAACCGGCCGTCGGCGGCCAGCATGGCGCGAACAACAACCGGATGGGACGGTATCGTCATGCGGCGGAGACCGCCCGCAAATGATCCAGCTTCGCGCGGAAGGTCGCGGGCGTGCGCAGTGCCTGCATCGCCGCCTCGACCTGCGGATCGCTCATGGCCTGATAGCGGTCCGCCTCCGCCACGATGACAATATCGGTCAGGGCCGGACGCACCGGCCGCAAAGCCATCATTAGATGGCGATAATCGCCATCCGATCCGCCCAGTGCGCGACACAGCAGCGCCAAGTCGCTCAGCGGGCCGAGTAGCAGCATGTCCGTTACCTGCACGCTGTCCATCCGCAACCGCCGCGCCGCCAGCGCCACGAACAGCAGGAAGCGCCGTTGCTCCAGCGCCTTGCCCGGCAGGTCCGGCGCATCAGCGGCCTCACCCATCTGGCGCACCAGCCGGTCCGCCTGCGCGATCGGCCCCGCGCCTTCGTCATGATCGGCCAGCAATTTCCAGACGGCCCGCTCGAACGCCGCCGGCACAGCATCGCCGCCATCAGCCATGATGCGCTGCGCCGCCGTCGCCAGACAGGCCGCCACCGTCCACACCAGTTCGGCAAAATGTTCGGCCGGCAGGTCCGGCCGCATCGGCTGCACCTCGCCTCCCGGCATCAGCCAGCGCCCCTCGGCCAGCGCCAGCGCCGACACCGCATCGCCCAATTCGGGATGATCGCTGGTCGGCAATGGCCCGTCCGCTTCCTCCGCCTGTTCGATATCTGCCTGCCCGAACGGCCGCAGCATCAGCGTCACGCCCGCACGCATTTGCATATGGGCCAGCAGTCCGGGGGCCAGCAGGCTGGGCTGCGCCCGCACCATCGGCCAGGCCAGCGGATCGGCGCACCGGTCCAGCGCGGCGCTAACACCCGGCGCATGATCCATCGACAGACGCAGCGCCATTTCGACCGCCGCGATACAGCCGCCCAGATGCCGCCGCGTTTCCGCGATCAACGCATCATGCCGCACGGGCGCGTCGGCCGGAAAGAAAAAGGCAAGGTCGATTGCATGCGTCACCGGCACGGCGGACATGCCCGCCATGACACGCGCCATCGGCCAGCTGCCCGCCATGGCCGTGCCGGTATGGGACGAATAGGCGCTCATGCCGGGCACCATAGCTACACGTCGTTAAAATGCACTAAACCCTGCGGGGGGAAAATCCCGCCCTGAAACAAATAGTCAGGGGCCGATAGTCAGTCCGGCCGACGCAACAAAATCGCCCCGACCGATGCGATCACAGCGACCATCGCGACATCATATCCGGTCGCCAGCGCGCCGAGCAGACCACCCAGCAGCAACAGGATCAGCGCCGTCCCCGGCGTCACGATCATCCACACCCGCGCCGCGCCCGTCCGGCGCCAGCGATCCGCCAGCAGGATCATCGCCAGCAACAGCGCCAGATAGGTCGCGATCGCATTGCCACCGGCCAGCGCGATCCCGACCAGCGCAAAGCCCGGCGTGACAAAGGCGGTCCAGCCCGTAGGCGGCGTGCGCAGCGACAATTCGTCCAGCCGGTCGGCCGTCTCCGCCAGCAGCAGCGCCAGCAGCAACAGGCAGAAGCCGGTCGCCGTCCACAAAAGTTCGATCGGCACCAGCGCGATCGCGCCCAGCGCCATGGCCGCGATCCGTACCTGCGCGGCGGGCACCTGCGTCCGCATCAAGGGCGGGCTGATCCGCCGCGCCAGCCGTGCCAGCGCATAATGTTCGATGCCGCCGCGCGCCCGCGCCGCCGAAGCGCCCGCAGCCGTGACTGCCTGTGCCACCAGATCGGCCTGCTGCTGCGTTTCGACCAGCGCGACCCGCCCTTCCAGCAAATCATCCTGCGACACGGTGATGCGACGCGCGCCGCCCTGCACCGCCGCCCGGACCAAAGTCAGCGCCAGATCCCAGTCGCCGATCATGTCCAGCGTGCCGAACAACAGGTCGGGGCTGATCCGCGCCAGTCCTGCCCAGCGCTGCCCGGCATCGATCCGCTCCAGCGGCGCACTGGCCCGGCTGTCATCCGCAACCAGCAGCGCATTGCCATCGATCCCGCCGATATTCGCGAAATGCGCCTGCGCCACGACCGCGCCATCGGCGACCAGCAGCACGTCGCTGTCACGCGGCGCATCGCGCACCATCGACACCATGTCGCGCACCAGCGCGACCGCGATGCCGTCCGCGCTCAACCGGTCGACTGCTTGCGACACCGCCGGGGTAATCACGCTGACCAGAATCAGAATGCGATCGGCGCCGGCCTGCACGGCCTGACGCGCCTGATATTCGACCAGTGTCTGGCCGGCGAAATGCAGGCTGGCCCGCAGCCCCGCGGGCGAATCGGCGGTTGGCCTGCTGGCGCTGAGAATTGCGGCGAAACTCATATCGTTACGCTTGTGGACCCGATTATTGTGTGGGCGACCTTGTCGCAAGGCCGAAGCCTTCGCGCAAGCAAAGCCGCGCACCGGGTTGAAATCAATGAACGGCAATCAATCCTGACGCAGGCCGTCCAACACCGCTTCCAGTCGCCGAATGACCCGTGGGTCGCCCGGCGCCGCCTGCGCGGCCTCGTCAGCCAAAGCCATCAGCGCGGTCAGGCCGAAACTGGCGGCCAGCCCCTTCAGCCGCCATGCGGCCAGTTCCCAATTGGCGTCGCAACGGGCCCGCTTCAGCAGATCGACCTGACGGTCGGCGCTTTCCATGAAGGCCACGCGCAGATCGGCGATGAGTGCGCGATCTTCGCCGACGGCTGCGGCAAGGGCAGCGTGAAGAGCGCCAGAATCATAGGACATGGCGACAGATGCTATCGGGCGTGCGTTAAGTTTTGGTAACAGGGCATTTCCGCCGCCGGAAAAGCTGCTAGGATGCGGTTATGACAGGGGGCAACAGCACAATCGTCGAGTTTTGGCGAGACGACCTTAACGCGACCGGCACACAGTCGCAGGCGGACGATATTTTGCTTTTAAAACAGGCCGTTCTGGAAATAGACGAGAGTGACGAAACGGCCGGGGACGGCGCGGAAAAGACAGTGAAGCGGGTGCGCATCGCGCTTTCGCTGCTCGCCGCTTTGTGGCTGGGCTTTGCCGGTTGGGCGATCATCGTCTCTGGCGATCTGGCCGCCGCCCCCTCTGCCTGGGCCAATGCCGTCGCCACGCTGGCGGTGCCGTTGATCCTGCTCGCCCTGTCCTATCTGCTGCTGGTACGGAACAGCCGCACCGAGTCGCGCCGTTATCTCGACACCGCCCGCGCCCTGCGGACGGAAGCGGACCTGCTGGAATTGCGCCTTGGCCGGATCACCAGCCAGCTCGAATCCGCGCGTCAGACGATGCAGGATCAGGCCGAACTGCTCGACAGCTATGGTGCCGCCGCCAGCAGCAATATGGAAGCCTCTGCCGAACTGATCGCCGGCCGCGCCCATATCACCGCCGAGCGCGCCGAAAGCGCGGAGCGCGCGGGACAGGCGCTGGTGCAGCGCATGGACATGCTGATCGCCTCCATCCCCGAACTGGAGGACCGCACCGGCCGCATGTCGGCGCGAATCATGGATGATGGCCATGCGCTGGCGGAGCGAATCGACATGCTGGAGGCGCGCCTTCACGCGCTGACCGAAGTCTCCGACGAAGCCCGTGCCCGCACGCTGGCCGCGACCAAGAGCCTGTCGAGCCAGTTGACCCAGTTGCAGGAATCGACCCGCGCCGCGACGGAGGAAGTCACTGGCATGGCCGATATCGCCTCCGGCCGGATCGACGCCACCGCGCAAAGCGCCCGCGAAGCGATGGACCGCAGCCGTCAGGATCTGGAGGAGCATGCCGAAGCCCTGAACGCCGCGATCGACGCAGCGCAGGCCGGTGTCGCCAGCACCAGCGATCAGGCCCGCGCCACGCTGGCGGAAGATCTGGACACCATCAACACCACCATGCGCGCGCGCATCGACACTGTGCTGCACACCGTGCGCGGCGCCTTCGCCACCACCGACGAAGGCCTGTCGCGGCGCGCCGAAGCGCTCGAAACCCTGGTCGCCGCTGCGCAGCAAGGCATCGGATCGACCAGTGAAGAAGCGCTGTCCACCCTCTCCCGCGACATGGCCGCGATCGATGACGATCTGCGCCGTCGTCTGGATAGCGCGCTGGAGCGGGCACAGGAAAATCTGGCCGTCACTGACAGCGGCCTCACCCGCCAGACGGAGGCACTGGACACGCTGATCGCCCGCTCGCGCTCCAGTCTGGATGCGATCGGCGGGGAGACGGTCACCAGCCTCAGCGACATGATCGCCGATATCGAAAGCCGGCTGCATCA
The DNA here is from genome assembly GCF_900109095.1 of Sphingobium sp. AP50. Taxonomy (GTDB): domain Bacteria; phylum Pseudomonadota; class Alphaproteobacteria; order Sphingomonadales; family Sphingomonadaceae; genus Sphingobium. The sequence continues at coordinate 88,648 of NZ_FNYZ01000010.1, read as the reverse complement.
TCTCGATACGATGATGGAGGGGCAGCGCAGCCTGATGTCGGGCCTGCACGCCGGTCTGCATGACACTATCGCCTCGACCGAAGGCCGCTTCGCCGCGCTAGAGGATAATGCACTGGCCCGTGGCGAGCGCCTAACCGCCGCACTGGCCCGCCTGACCGAAGAGACGCAGCGGATCGACGGTGCGCTGGCATCGGGCGGCATGACCGCCGAAAAGCTGATCGGCGCCGCCGAAACCCTGCTGGTGGCGCTCGATTCGAGCGTGCGTGAACTGGACGAAACCTATCCCGGCGCGCTGGAACGCTTCGACGCCCGCGTCGAACAGAGCCGCGCTTTGCTGGGCAGCGCCACGCCGGAGATCGAGCGGCTGGAGGCCATTTCGCAAGCGCTGGTGGGCCGTACCGAGGAAGCGGAATCGCTGCTGCGCGGTCAGGGCAGCCGCCTCACCGAATGGCTGGAAAGCACCCAGAGCGGGCTGCATGCCAATCGCGAACTGGTCGACCGCCTGCGCACCGCGCTGGAAGCGGCGGATCAGGATGCCCGGCGTATTACCGAAGGCGCCGGACCGCTGCTGGTCACCGCCCTGCTACGGGTCAAGGACACGGCCGATCAGGCCGCCGAACGCGCGCGTCAGGCGCTGGGCCGCGCCATTCCCGACGCAGCACAGCAATTGGCGCAGGCCAGCGACGAAGCGCTGGAAAATGTCATCGGTGACAGGGTGACGGCGCAGATCGAACAGGTTGCCCGCGTTGCGGAGGAAGCGGTTCAGGCCGCACATCAGGCCTCCGAACGGCTCACCCGCCAGTTGCTGACCATCGCCGACACCAGCGCCAGCGTGGAACAGCGCATCCTCGATGCGGAACAGGCCGCCGAACATCGCGATCGCGACCATTTTGCCCGCCGGTCCGCCCTGCTAATCGAATCGCTCAACAGCACCGCGATCGACGTCGCCAAGATCCTGTCGAACGACGTCACCGATTCCGCCTGGTCCGCCTATCTGAAGGGCGATCGCGGCGTCTTCACGCGCCGTGCGGTCAAGCTGCTGGATGCCGGCGAATCCCGCGAAATCGCGCTGCACTATGATAATGACGCCGACTTCCGCGATCATGTGAACCGCTACATCCACGATTTCGAAGCGATGTTGCGGATCATCCTGTCCGCACGCGACGGCAATGCGTTGGGCGTGGCGGTCCTTTCGTCCGACATGGGCAAACTCTATGTCGCGCTGGCGCAGGCGATCGAACGGCTGCGGCAATAGCGGCGAATCCACGCCGGCGCTGATGTCGGCAGCGCTTGACTAATCTCCATGTGTTTCCTATGCGTTCCTCATACGTTCCACGGAGGACCGCAGCGATGTTGACGCCAAAGCAGCAGGAATTGCTGAGCTTCATTCAGACCCGGCTGGAGGAGGGCGGCGTGTCGCCTTCCTTCGAGGAGATGAAGGACGCGCTCGACCTGCGCTCCAAGTCCGGCATCCACCGGCTGATCAATGCACTGGAGGAGCGCGGCTTCATCCGCCGCCTGCCCAATCGCGCCCGCGCGCTGGAAGTGCTGAAACTTCCGGACGCCATGCACCGCGATGTCGCACCGGTCATCCCGGCCCGTCCTCGCGCTGCGCCGTCCGCCCCCGCGCTGCCGATCGCGGCCAATGACGTGATCGAAATCCCGCTGCATGGCCGCATCGCCGCCGGTGTCCCTATCGAGGCGATGGAGGGCCAGACCATGTTGTCCGTCCCCGCCGCCCTGCTCGGTTCGGGCGATCATTATGCGCTGGAAGTGTCCGGCGATTCGATGGTCGAGGCCGGCATTCTCGATGGCGACTTCGCCCTGATCCAGCGCACCGAAACCGCGCGCGAGGGCCAGATCGTCGTCGCCCTGATCGACGAAGCGGAGGCGACGCTCAAATATTTCCGGCGCGAAGGCAGCCGGGTGCGGCTCGATCCGGCCAATCCGGCCTATGAACCGCAAGTCTATGACGCGCGGCAGGTCCGCATTCAGGGCAAGCTCGCCGGATTGCTCCGCCGCTATAATTGAGGCCTTCGCGGCCGGGCACGCGATATCCACGGATGCGCGTCACCGGGCCGGAAGACGGTGCGAACCTCACCCGTTCCAAGGGTAATCGACAGGCCGCCGGTGCGCATCAGCAACCGGCGGTCGATTTTCATCCGGCGCGGACGGCACCAGCGCGGCAGGCCCCGGTCGCTGACGACGATATCGGCCATGGCGCAATCCCGCGCAAAGCTGCGCCGCTCGATCAGCATGTCGCTTCGGGTGAAAAGCAGGCGCCAGCTTCGCCCTTTCCCATCCTTCAACCGGACAGCGCACAGGTCGGTCGAACATCGCGCACCCGGCAGCGTCGCGATCGCCGCCAGTGCCCCGTCATAGCCCGCGCTTTCCGACAGCACATCGCGCACATAATCCCCCGCCCGGTCGCGCAAAATCGCCATGCCATCGGGCGTGCGCACGGCAACATGCCGCCCGTCGCCCGTGACCAACAGATCGGGCGGTGAAGCCGCGAAGGTCACGCCCACCCCGATCAGCACCGGCGCCAGCCCCAGCCATCGCCACCGCGTCCGCCAGAGCAGGCACCAGAGCAACCCCACCACCGTCATCCCGAACAGCGTCATGCCCATGGTCGGCGCCAGCAGCGTCGCCATCGGGCTGGCCGCCACGCCATGGGCCAGCGCCAGCAACAGGTTCAGCGCCTGCTGCGTCATCCACCAGAAGGCCGCGCCCAGTCCCACCACATCCAGCAGCAACGCCATCGCCTCCAGCGGCATGACGACAAAGGTCGTCAGCGGAATGGCGATCAGATTGGCAAAGGCCCCCAGCATCCCCGCCTTGTGGAAATGAAACAGCGCGATCGGCATCAGCACCAGTTCAACGGCAATGCCGGTCGCCAGTGTAACCGCCAATGCCCGCCCGGCACGGCGCACCACGCCTTCATCCCGCGCCGCGGCAAAGGCGCGAAACCGCCCATGTTCCGCCAGCGCCACCAGCGCCGTCACCGCCGCAAAGCTCATCTGAAAGCTCGGCCCCGCCAGCGCTTCGGGCCAGAAGATCAGCACCAGCAACGCGCCACTCGCAACCAGCCGCAACGTGATCGCATCCCGCCCCATCGCCAGCCCGCCCAGCACCAGCAGCGCGGCGACACAGGATCGCAAGGTCGGCACCTCCGCGCCGGTCAGCCAAGTGTATCCGATCCCCGCCAGCGCGCCGCCAGCCGCCGCGATCAACATCAATGGCCAGTGCAGCGCCGCCCGCTGGCTCAGCGCCATCACCCGCATCAGCAGGAAAATCACCGCACCGATCAACGCTGTCACATGCAGGCCGCTGATCGACAACAGATGCGCCAGCCCGCTGCGCCGCATCGCCTCGGCATCCGCTTCTGGGATGGCGCCCTGATCCCCGGTCGCCAGAGCGACCGCAATCCCTTCGGCCGGACCGTCCACGCGCTCCAATATATGGCCGAACAATTGCGCCCGCAGCGGCGGCGATGCGGTGGAAGCACGCACCACCTCCACCGGTTTCAACGCCTTCCCCGTTGCGCCAATCCCCTGAAAATAGGCACGCGCGGCAAAATCATAGCCGCCCGGCACGCTGGGCGGCGCAGGCGGCATCAACCGCACCCGAAACCGGATCAGCGCCCCTTCGCCCAGTCCCGTCGGCACATCCCCATCGCCGATGTTCACCCGCACCACCGCTGGCAGGTGCGGCGCATCCATCGGTCGCAGCATCACGCGCACCATCGCCTGCGCGGGCACCGGTCGCACCGACAGCACCTGCCCCGTCATCTGGACGAAGGTCGCACGTGCCAGCGGCGGCTGCCCCCACAAGGCCGCCTTCCCCCACACCAGCAGGCACCCGATGCAAGCCAATATTGCACCCGCGACAATCATCCGCCGCAGCCGTCCGCCCGACGGCAACATCGCGCCCATGCACGCCAGCGCCAGCATCCCGCAGCAAAAGGCCAGCCAAGCCATGGGGTCTGGCAGGATGAACCAGGCGGATATCCCCGCGCCCAGTCCGATCGGTGCCCACAGGCCGATCTGCTCCCGCTCCCTTTCCAGCCAGCTTTCAATCGCTTCCAGCCCGCTTCGGGACAGCGCAGCCATCCTCCCGCCAAGGGAGGTTTGTCGTGGCTCAAAAGCCATGCTAGGGGGCGTCGCATCCATGGGTCAGCTAAGGCGAATGTCAAAGAATATGACGGCAAGTGCAACGGGAATGAACAAGCAGGTGGTGACCCGTTTCGCCCCATCGCCGACCGGCTTTCTGCATATCGGCGGCGCCCGGACTGCGCTCTTCAACTGGCTCTATGCGCGCCACCATGGCGGCAAGTTCCTGCTCCGTGTCGAGGATACCGATCGCGCCCGCTCCACCGAGGAAGCCGTGGCCGCAATCTTCGACGGTCTGGAATGGCTGGGCCTGGGCGGTGACGAACCGGCCGTCTTCCAGTTCGAGCGCACACCGCGCCATGCGGAAGTCGCCAACCAGCTGCTCGAAGCCGGCCACGCCTATCGCTGCTACGCCACGCCGGAAGAACTGGCGGAACTGCGCGAGCAACAGCGCGCCGCCAAGCAGCCGATGCGCTATGACGGCCGCTGGCGCGACCGTTCGCCCGCCGAAGCGCCCGAAGGCGCGCCCTTCGTCATCCGGATCAAGGCGCCGCGCGACGGCGAAACCGTGATCGAGGATCAGGTGCAGGGCCGCGTGGTCGTGCAGAATGCAGAGTTGGACGACATGATCCTGCTCCGCTCGGACGGCACGCCCACCTATATGCTGGCCGTGGTGGTCGACGATCATGACATGGGCGTCACCCATGTCATTCGCGGCGATGATCATCTGAACAACGCCTTCCGCCAACTCAGCATCATTAAGGCGATGGGATGGCAAGAGCCGACCTATGCGCATATCCCGCTGATCCACGGATCGGATGGCGCGAAACTGTCCAAGCGTCATGGCGCGCTGGGTGTCGACGCTTATCGCGACGATATGGGCATGCTGCCTGAAGCAGTGCTCAACTATCTGCTGCGGCTGGGCTGGGGCCATGGCGACGAGGAATTCATCCCCATCGCCCGCGCGATCGAACTGTTCGATATCAGTGGCGTCGGCCGCTCGCCCTCGCGCTTCGACATCAAGAAGCTGGAAAATCTGAACGGCCATCATCTGCGCGAAGCAGACGACTCGCGCCTGGCCGCACTGGTTGCGCCGCGTGTCGCCGACCGGCTTGGAAAGGTTTTACCTGAAAACGGGTTGGGCATTTTGACCCAAGCCATGGCTTCGCTGAAGCCGAGGGCAAAAACCCTTAACGAAATTGCCGAAGGCGCCGAATTTCTGTTCAAAACTTGCCCGTTGGATTTTGACGAAAAGGCGTCCGCTCTGCTAGAGGATTCCGCGCGCGCGCTGCTGGTCAAGACAGCCGACGCTCTCCATCCCGTCCAGTCCTGGACGGTCGAAGCGATCGAAGACGCAATACGCCGCGTGGCGGAGGATGCCGGCCTGGGACTGGGCAAGGTGGCGCAACCGCTCCGTGCGGCGCTCACCGGTCGCACGACTTCGCCAGGTATTTTTGATGTCCTCTTCCTTCTGGGGAAAGAGGAAAGCTTGGAACGACTGGCCGATGCAGGGCACGCAACGGCCGGTTGATGGCATACAAGGAGAAAAACATGTCGGATAACAAAGTCAGTTTGACCGTTGGGGGAGAGAGTAAGGACTATGCCATCATGGATGGCACCGTCGGTCCGCAGGTCATCGACGTTCGTAAGCTCTACGCCAATACCGGCATGTTCACCTATGATCCTGGCTTCACCTCGACCGCCAGCTGTGAATCCGGCCTGACCTATATCGATGGCGACGCCGGCGTGCTGCTGCACCGCGGCTATCCGATCGGTCAGCTGGCCGAACAGTCCAGCTTCATGGAAGTCTGCTACCTGCTGCTGAACGGCGAATTGCCGTCGAAGAGCGAGCTGGCGGACTTCACCAACACCATCACGCGCCACACGATGGTCCATGAACAGCTGACCGCTTTCTTCCGCGGTTTCCGTCGTGACGCGCATCCGATGGCGATCCTGGTCGGTGTCGTCGGCGCCCTGTCGGCCTTCTATCATGACTCGACCGACATCAACGATCCGGAACAGCGTCGCATCGCCAGCCACCGCCTGATCGCCAAGATGCCGACGATCGCCGCGATGGCGCATAAATATTCGGTGGGTCAGCCCTTCGTCTATCCGCGCAACGACCTGTCCTACACCGCCAACTTCCTGCGCATGACCTTCTCGGTCCCGGCGGAAGAATATATCCCCGATCCGGTGATCGTGGATGCGATGGACAAGATCTTCATCCTGCACGCCGACCATGAACAGAATGCCTCGACCTCGACCGTGCGTCTTGCCGGTTCGTCGGGCGCCAATCCGTTCGCCTGCATCGCGGCCGGCATCGCCTGCCTGTGGGGCCCGGCGCATGGCGGCGCGAACGAAGCCGCGCTCAACATGCTGCGCGAAATCGGCACCGTCGATCGTATTCCGGAATATATCGCCCGCGCCAAGAACAAGGACGATCCGTTCCGCCTGATGGGCTTTGGCCACCGCGTCTACAAGAATTACGATCCCCGCGCGACCGTGATGCAGAAGACCGCGAAGGACGTGCTGGAGAAGCTGGGCGTCAATGACCCGATCTTCGACGTCGCCAAGGAACTGGAGCAGATCGCCCTCAACGATCCGTATTTCGTTGAAAAGAAGCTCTACCCGAATGTGGACTTCTATTCGGGCGTGATCCTGTCGGCCATCGGCTTCCCGACCGAAATGTTCACCGTGCTCTTCGCCCTTGCCCGCACCGTCGGCTGGGTCGCGCAGTGGAACGAAATGATTTCGGACCCAGCGCAGAAGATCGGCCGCCCGCGTCAGCTCTACACCGGCCCGACCGAGCGCGACTACGTCCCGGTCGACGCGCGCTAAGCGACGGCATCACGGATAGTGAAGAAGCGGCGCCCCTCACCGGGCGCCGTTTTTTGTTGCCGATACGGATCGGCAAAGCTGCCCTTAGCCAGCCAGAAATTTTTCCCGCTTGGTCATCCTGCCAAGGCAGCCTAGCAGCCCCGGAATGTCCGAGGCCCCCAAAGACGACGTCCGCCTGATCTGGAGCCGCTATTATAGCGCGTTCATTCCCGCGCCCGCCGGCCCTGGCTTGCTCGACCGGCTGAAGGCCGCAAGCGGCGCCATTGGCGGCATCGCCATCACCGGCCTGCTCTGTGGCCTGATGCTGGGCAATGGGCTGGCGCATCCGTTGCTGGTCGCGCCGATGGGGGCATCTGCGGTACTGCTCTTCGCCGTCCCGGCAAGTCCGCTCGCCCAGCCATGGCCTGTCCTGGGTGGCAATGTCATTTCCGCGCTGGTCGGCATTTTCGTGGCCAAGGCTGTGCCCGATCCCACCATTGCCGCCGCGCTGGCGGTGGGCGCAGCCATAGCCATCATGTCGCTGTTACGTTGCCTCCACCCGCCCGGCGGCGCCGTCGCCTTGTCCGCAGCGCTGGGCGCAAAGACTGTGGCGAGCAGCTATATGTTCGCCCTGGTCCCCGTCGGCGTAAATACATTGCTGCTGCTCGTCGTCGCTATCCTCTTCCATCGGGTCACCGGACAGAATTACCCCCATGTCACGCCCAAATCCGTAACGCCCCATGATACGGCCGATCCGCCGCCGCTGCTCCGCGCCGGCCCCAGCCATCAGGACATTACCGATGCGCTCCATGATTTTGGCGACACGTTGGATGTGGACGAACGCGACCTGCATGCCCTGCTCGCCGATGTGGAGTTGCGCGCCGCCGCCAGAATGAAGGGCGCGATCCGCTGCGGCGACATCATGTCACGCGACGTCATCCACGTCGCCGCACATGCCCCCATCCCGCAGGTCCGCGATCTGATGCAGGATCGTGGGCTGCTGTCCCTGCCGGTCCTCAGTGATTCCGGTCGGATAGAGGGCGTCATAGGGGCGCTCGATCTCGCCCGGCCCGGCGCGCAAGCGGCCGACATCGCCCACCGTCCGCTGCTCGTCCATGGCGATACCCCGGTCGCCCGGCTGATCGCGCCGCTCAGCAGCGGTCCCCGACGCGAGGCGATCGTGATCGACGCCGATCACAGGCTGCAAGGCCTGATCACCCAGACCGATCTGCTCGCGCTGCTCCTGCTGCATTCGCCCGATCAGATCGGCGACACATCATCGCGCTGACGCACCACGATTTTTTTGGGATTGCACCTGTCACGCCGCATGACAGGATCATGCCCATGCAGGATGACATGATGGACCTCTCGCGGCTCAACGACAGCGAACGCGAGATATTACGGCTCCTGGCGCAGGGGCATACCGCCAAGAGCGCGGCGGACCTGACTGGCCGGTCCGTCGGATCGGTCAATGAGAGGTTGCGCGACGCCCGGCGCAAGACCGGCGCCAGCAGCAGCCGCGCCCTGTCCCGCGCCTTCGTGGCCCGGGAAAATCGGGACGATTTATCGGGGTCGCCCCCGCCGACCCTGCCACGTCAGACCTGCCCGAAGCGGTCGGACCATCCCGGTCCGCGCTGTTTCGAGGAGTTGCCATGACCATCGCTGCCGCCATCGCCCTGACCGCAGGCGCCTATCTATTCCAGAGCGCGCCCTCTGCGCCGCAATCGCCCGCGCACGAACAGGTCGCCAGCCCCGCAAAGGACGACCCTTTGCTCGCCGGCTCCTTTTTTGGCCCCATGCCTTCGGAACGCTATGCCATGGTGCGTGCGGAAAAGCGGGATGCGCCATGGGCGGACAAGACGGAAAAAGCGCTGATCGCCCGCTACGCCATTTTGCTCGGCAAATATGGCGTCCATCAGCCGGTCCGCGCCCTCTGCGGTAGCAAGAGCTGCGAAATCGCCATGAAACTCGATCTGCCGGTGGATCAGATGGCAAAGCTGACGGAGGCCTTGCAAAGCAAGCAACTGGCGGATTCGCTGGCCAAAATCGGGCTCACGGGAGCAACAGCCAGTTTTGGCGGACCGGACAAGAGCTACGTCCATTCCTCCTACTGGCTGCGCAGCTCTTCGGTCACCGTCGCTCCAGCACAGGCAGGTCAGGCCCCGGAATCGCGGTGATCGCGACATTGGCGAACATCACCAGCCCGGCAAAGATCATCAGGCCGCCGCGCTTGCGGTCACCCTTCTTTGCAATCGCGTAAATCCCGCCCCCGGTCAGCAGCACGCCCGCCAGCATCAAAATGGATAAAATCGTTCCAGCCATGCCGCTTGCCATAGGGATCAAGCTGGATGGTGGCAATTGCCGCCCTCTCCCCCTATGAGGCGCGCAGAAACGAATCACCCTGTCGGTGAAGGGACGCTAGCCCATGAAAATCGCCATCGCTTCCGATCATGCCGCTGTCGATCTGAAGGCGGAACTTGCACAATGGCTGCGCGATGAAGGCCATGAGGTCGATGACCTTGGCCCGGCGACTGCCGATCGCGTCGATTATCCCGATTTTGGTTACAAACTCGCGACGGCCGTTGCATCGGGCGCCGCCCAACGGGGCATCGCGCTCTGCGGCTCCGGCATCGGCATCTCGATCGCGGTCAACCGGAATCCCGCCTGCCGCTGCGCGCTGGTGGGCGAACCGCTGTCGGCCGCCCTGTCGCGCGAACATAATGACGCCAACGTCCTCGCCATGGGCGCACGCCTGACCGGCATCGACATGGCAAAGGCCTGCGTCACCGCTTTCCTTAGCACGCAATTCGGCGGTGGCCGCCATGCCGGCCGCGTCGAAAAGCTCTCCCAACCCGCAATCTGACCCGCGCTCTGAAAGGAAGTTTCGATGAGCACTGACACCCTCGCCCCCGCCATCCGCCAGGACGGCTTCTTCAGCGAATCGCTGGCCAGCGCGGACCCGGAAATCTTCGGCGCGATCGGCAAGGAACTGAAGCGCCAGCAGGACAAGATCGAACTGATCGCGTCCGAAAACATCGTGTCGCAGGCCGTGCTGGAAGCCGCCGGATCGATCTTCACCAACAAATATGCCGAAGGCTATCCGGGCAAGCGCTATTATGGCGGCTGCGAATATGCCGACGTCGTGGAAACCCTCGCCATCGAACGCGCCAAGCAGCTGTTCGGCGCCAACTTCGCCAACGTCCAGCCCAATAGCGGCAGCCAGATGAACCAGGCCGTGTTCCTGGCGCTGCTCCAGCCGGGCGATACCTTCATGGGCCTCGACCTGTCGTCGGGCGGCCACCTGACCCACGGTTCGCCGGTCAACATGTCGGGCAAATGGTTCAACCCGGTCGCTTACGGCGTCCGCCCCGACGATCATCTGATCGACATGGACGAAGTCGCCCGCATTGCCCGCGAGTGCAAGCCCAAGCTGATTATCTGCGGCGGCACCGCCTATTCGCGCGTCTGGGATTTCCCGCGCTTCCGCGAAATCGCCGACGAGGTGGGCGCCTATCTGCTGGCCGACATGTCGCACTTCTCCGGCCTCGTCGCCGGCGGCGCGCATCCCTCGCCGGTGCCCTATGCCCATGTCACCACCACCACGACCCACAAGTCGCTGCGCGGTCCGCGTTCGGGCATCATCCTGTCGAATGACGAGGCGATCGCCAAGAAGCTGAACAGCGCGATCTTCCCCGGCCTTCAGGGCGGCCCGCTGATGCACATCATCGCGGCCAAGGCGGTGGCGTTCAAGGAAGCGCTGACCCCGGAGTTCAAGGCCTACGCCCATCAGATCGTCGCCAACGCCCGCGCGCTGGCCGAAACGCTGGCGGATGCCGGCCTGTCGATCGTGTCGGGCGGCACCGACAATCACCTGCTGCTGGTCGACCTGCGCCCCAAGAACACCACCGGCAAGGCCGCAGAAAAGGCGCTCGATCGCGCCTATATCACCTGCAACAAGAATAACGTCCCGTTCGACACGGCCAGCCCGTTCGTTACTTCGGGCGTGCGCCTGGGTACGCCCGCCGGAACCACCCGCGGCTTCCGTGAGGAAGAATTCCGCGAAATCGGCCGCCTGATCGCCGAAGTCGTGGAAGGCCTGAAGCGCAATGGCGACGAAGGCGACGGCCAGGTCGAACAGCATGTCCGCGAAAAGGTGCTGGGCCTGACGGGTCGTTTCCCAATCTACTGAGGCAAGTCTTGCTTTTAACCGTTCGCCCTGAGTAGGGGCTGAGCTTGTCGAAGACCCGTATCGAAGGGTCTTGCAGAACCTGTCCTTCGATACGCCATTTCGACAAGCTCAATGGCTACTCAGGACGAACGGAGTTGTGAGTTCATGCGCTGCCCCTTCTGCTCCCATGAAGACAGCCAGGTGAAGGACAGCCGGCCGACGGAAGATGGCAATGCCATCCGCCGTCGCCGCCAGTGCGAAGCGTGCGGCGCGCGCTTCACCACCTTCGAGCGCATCCAGCTCCGCGACATCTGGGTCGTGAAGAGCGAAGGCCGCAAGGAAGCGTTCGAGCGCGACAAGCTGGCCCGCTCCATCGGCATCGCCTGCCGCAAGCGACCGATCGATCCCAGCCGCATCGAAAAGCTGATCTCCGGCATCCAGCGCCAGCTCGAAACCAGCGGCGACGGCGAAGTCCCCGCCCGCGCGATCGGCGAAATGGTAATGCAGGGCCTCAAGCGCCTCGACAGCGTCGCCTATATCCGCTTCGCCAGCGTCTATAAGGACTTCACCGACGCCAAGGATTTCGAGGAATTTGCCGGAACGGTGAAGGAAGTCGGGCGGGAGTGATGGGCTAAATAGCTCTTCCCCGTTCGGCCTGAGCGAAGTCGAAGCCCTCTTCCTTCCGCCGTTCGTCCTGAGTAGCCATTGAGCGAAGCCGAAATGGCGTATCGAAGGACCCTGCGATGACGTTCCACGCCTATATGCTGCAATGTGCTGACGGCAGCTATTATGTGGGCCACAGCGACAATCTGGAGCAGCGCATCGCACAGCATCAGTCCGGCGCAATCGCCGGATATACACAGAGCCGCTTGCCCGTATCGCTGGTGTGGAGCCAGGATTTCGGATCAAGGGATGAGGCTCTTTCCGCCGAGCAGCAAATAAAAGGCTGGTCACGAAAAAAGAAGGAAGCGTTGATCGCCGGCGATTGGGACGCAATCAGGCAAGCGGCGCGCAAGTCCTTCGATACGGGGCTTCGACAGGCTCAGCCCCTACTCAGGACGAACGGTGTTGAAATGAAAGACAATAATCCCCTCCCCCCCGTCATCGTTCTGGTCCGCCCACAACTGGGCGAGAATATCGGGAAGGCCGCTCGGGCCATGCTGAATTTCGGGCTGACCGAAATGCGGCTCGTCACGCCGCGCGATGGCTGGCCCAATCCGGATGCCGGCCCGGCAGCGGCCGGCGCGGACTTCATCCTCGACAAGGCGGAAGTGTTCGAAACGCTGGCCGATGCGGTTGCGGACTGCGCTCATGTCTACGCCACTACCGTCCGCAAACGCGGCGTGACCAAGCCCGTCGTCACGCCGGAAGAGGCCGCACGCGAAATCCACACGGCACAGGGCCGCAGCGCCTATGTCTTCGGCCCGGAACGCTCGGGTCTGGAAACCGAAGATGTCGCAGTCGCGCGCAAGATCCTGACCGTTCCCATCAACCCGGAATTCGGATCGCTCAATCTGGCGCAGGCCGTCATCCTGTGCGCCTATGAATGGTCGAAAAATGCCGATCTGGCCCAACCGACCGTCACTGACCTTGGCGAACCCGCCCCGCAGGTGGAACTGGAGGGGATGATCGATCAGCTCAACACGCTGTTGGAGAAGGTCGGCTATTTCTTCCCGCCTGATCGCGCGCCGGCCACCAAGCTGACGCTGCGCAACCTGCTGACCAAGCCGGGCTGGAACCATCTGGAGGTCCGCACGCTACGCGGCGTGCTGTCCCACCTCAACCGCCCACGCGAACGGTAATCATCCCCGCCCGTTCGCCTTGAGGCTGTCGAAGCCCTGCCCTGTTTTTTTCAAGAAGTACAGTCCTTCGACAAGTTCAGGAGGGCCTTGGTCAGCCGATACTCTATACCATTCTTCTGGGTGTCACGACCAAAGATGCCTGGGAAGATCAGGCCAGAGCCGCGCTCGAACTGGGCGAACTGCGCATCATCGTCAGTCAGTAAGGCGTGGATTTTGTACGGCGCGGTGCGGATCGGCGACTTGGGGAAATCGGCAAACTCCATCTTGGTAGCCGTACGATAACGCGGGCGAAGGCCTGATTTGAAGTCCGATCGACGGCGACATAGCGGAAAGCTTTGCCGCCTACAGGAGGCAGTTCGACGATATCTATATGGAAAAAACGAACTCGCGGGCTTTGAACTTCTTGGGCTTCTCCCGGTCCGCTTTGCGCAGGCAACTCCCCCCGCATCGCTGCAGACAGCGATGTAGCGACGATCGCGTCAGATGAAGGTAGATCCGCGCAAATCCATTGATGCGACCGACCAGCGCCGCCGTGTTGGAAGGCGACTCGCGAAGCCCGACTTCGCCATTTATCAATATACCGACGCCTGATCGTCGACGGGCCGAAGGGTCAATCTCGAACGGCAGGCCGAACATATCGACCTGATCTGCGGCAGTCGCCTGATTGATGTTCGTGTCAGGGGCAAGGCCAGCACTCAGGCTTTCAAATACCGCCGACTGGCCCTGATGCTGCGCAGGGCGGTATCGACTCTGGCTACGACTGCCGGGGGCGGATTGTCGCCAGCGCACGACGTAACTCCCGTCCGGCTGCACCATAATGTCTGATGGCTGCAACGGCGCGACCATGTTCAAGCCTGATGCGTGTGATGTTGGGCTGATCTTCGATCAGCCTTGGCCGTATTTTCTCGGCCTTGCTGGCCTGCCCGAGGTCGTTGAGGAGAACCGCACACGCAAAAGCTATTTCCAGGCGTTCTCGATCCTGCTCCGCCATGTTGTCGAGGAGACGCAGGGATCGGCGAGCAGGCCAGCCGCAGATATTTGTTCGGCTATTGCGAGAACGCCTTGCCAGCCAGTCTGTCGTGCAGCCAACACGCCTTCAGGCTCAGCAGCCTGGGCCATCGAGCCTGATACGACAATCGCAAAAATGCAAGGGACGCGAACGAAAATCTTACTGCCCCGCTACAAACACGCCGCTTGCCTGCTCGCCCCCCCGACTGACGGAGAAGGTACCGCCGGTTTCCGTCGCTGCCGGGCCAAAGAAGCCGCCATTGAACGCGCCCTAAAAGCCGCCCGTTCCAACCAGCGAGCCTGCACAGCTTGCATCGGCGCGACTTATGCTCGCCGTGCCCGAACGCGCATCCATGGCGACCGTCACCCCGGTTTCTCGGTCCGTGCCGGTGGCAGTCAGAGTTCCAGTTACGCTGTCGTCGGCAAAATCGGCTTTGAGAGCGCTGGTGCCCGACAGACGATAGCTTGTTCGCTGCGGTCCACAATCCATCCAGCGTGCCGCTGTAGCGGGCTGTTCCACTGGCCGGCAACTGGCTCGCTGTCGTGCGTAAACCACAGACGAACATGGCCCAGCGTTCGAGGTCATTATTGCCTGCCTGGCCGATATCCCGTTCCCACAGGCCATAGCTCAGATAGGAGAGGCTGGTGCCACTATTGGCGCTTCCAATCCGGCGCAACAGCAACGTCGTATCGTCGCCATTGGATGCGTCGTCCCTTCAACCTTAGGAGTTAGAGCCTGCGGCAAGCATGGGGCGGTTCAGCGGCTCATATGCTGGGCAAAGATAAAGTAACGAGCGTCGAGCGATCGATGCTTGACGCGATATGCAAGCCAAGAAAGAATGACGTGCAATAGCATGGCTTGAAAATGGGTCGCACATTTCGGAGCTTATCCTCGATGCTGACACCCGGCGATCCCGTTCCTGCCTTTCATGTTCGCAGCCTTTCCAACCCGCGCTATGCCTTTGGCAGCGCGGCGGGCCGCTATATCGCCGTCACCTTTCTGGCGAGTTCGGCCGCGCCCGGCGCCGCATCCTTCTTTCGGCAGATACATGACGCTGTCGGGCCGTTCGACGATGAATTTGCCTGCGCCTTCATCGTCACCAACGATCCGCGCGATCAGCAATCGCCCCTGTTTCAGGAGCGCTATCCGGGGCTGCGCATCTTTCTGGATCTGGACCGGAAGATGGCCGAATTGTTCGGATGTGCCGGGAAAGGCGCGGACGGATCGCCATCGATCAGCCTGACGACATGGATACTCGATCCGGGCATGCGCGTGATCCAGACCATCCCCATCACCGACATGGCCACCCATCATGCGCAAATTTTCGCGGCCATGGAAAAGCTGACGCCCGTGAGCGCCAACAGGGATAGCTGGGCGCCGGTGCTGGCGGTGCCCCATATCTTCGAACCGGCGCTGTGCCGCGATCTGATGGCCTATGCCGACAGTCAGGGGCTGGAGGAAAGCGGCTATATGAACACCGATCCCGTCACCGGCGGCACGGTGCTGAAGGTCGATCATCGCCATAAAAGGCGCACCGATTGCGGGATTGAGGACCGGGCGTTGCGCGATGCGGTGCAGGCCCGCATCCACCGCAGACTGGTGCCGCAGGTGCAGCGGGCCTTCCAGTTCACGGCCACGCGGATAGAGCGGCATATCATCTGTTGCTATGATGCCGGGACGGGCGGCTATTTCCGGCCGCATACCGACAATAGTACGCTAGGCACGGCGCACCGCCGCTTTGCCGTTTCTATAGGCCTGAATGCCGAGGACTATGAGGGCGGCGACCTGCGCTTCCCTGAATTTGGTCCGCGCACCTATCGACCGACGACCGGCGGGGCGATCGTCTTTTCCTGTTCGCTGCTGCATGAAGCGCTGCCGGTGACGAAAGGTCGTCGGTTCGCGGTGCTGCCCTTCCTCTATGATGAGGCGGCGGCCAAGGTGCGGCTGGATAATGCGCGGCACCTGAGCGACCCGAACTTGCGTGACAGCGTGCTGCAATCGATCGGCGCGCTGGTGGACGAATAGTCGAAGCCGGTCTGATCGCCCTTTCGCCAAGGGATGACAAAGGCTGTGCGCTCTGGCATCGGCCGGTCATCACAGCAGGATGACGGGACGGACATGACAAGCATCGGCATTTTCGGCGCGGCGGGCCGCATGGGACGGGCGATCGCCCAGGTGGCGGCCGAAGCGGGCCTGCCGATTGCGGGTGGCTCCGATCATAATGGCGGCGGCGAAATCGCGCCCGGCATCGCGATCGGCAGCGATCCGCTGGCCTTGGCCGAAGCGAGCGACGTGCTGATCGACTTTTCCGTGCCCGGCGCCCTTTCGGCGCATCTGGATGCCTGTATCGCGGCGCGCAAGCCGATCCTGATCGGCACCACCGGGCTGGAAGCGGTGCATCATGCCCTGATCGACGAGGCGGCGCGGGTGATCCCGGTGCTTCAGACGGGCAATACCTCGCTGGGCGTCAACCTGCTCGCGGCGCTGGTGGAGAAGGCAGCAGCGGGTCTGGGCGACGATTGGGACATTGAGATCGTCGAGATGCACCATCGGCACAAGGTGGATGCGCCATCGGGCACCGCCCTGCTGCTGGGCGAAGCGGCTGCGCGCGGGCGTGGGATCGCGCTGGCTGAGCATAGCGAGCGCGGGCGCGACGGCATCACCGGCGCACGGGCGAAGGGCGCGATCGGCTTTGCCGCGCTGCGTGGCGGGTCGGTTCCAGGGGATCATCAGGTGATCTTCGCGGCGGAAGGCGAACGGATCGAGATCGGTCATCGCGCGGAGAACCGCGTCATCTTCGCGCGCGGCGCGGTGAAGGGTGCGCGCTGGCTGGCCGGGCAGCCGGCCGGGCGTTACGATATGAAGGGCGTATTGGGCCTGTAAAATGAACAAGGCCCAGATCTTCGATTTTTTCAGTCGGCTGGCGGAGGCCAATCCTGCGCCGGAGACGGAACTGGAATATGGCAATCCCTACCAATTGCTGGTCGCGGTGACGCTGTCCGCGCAGGCGACGGACGTCGGCGTGAACAAGGCGACCCGCGCGCTGTTCCGTGAGGTGACGACGCCGCAGCAGATGGTCGATCTGGGCGAGGAAGGGCTGAAACAGCACATCAAGACGATCGGGCTGTTCAATACCAAGGCGAAGAATGTCATCGGCCTCTCCGAGATACTGGTCCGCGACTTCGGCGGGGAAGTGCCGCAGGATCGCGACACGCTGACCACCCTGCCCGGCGTCGGGCGCAAGACCGCCAATGTCGTGGTCAACACTGCCTTCGGGCAGGAAACATTCGCGGTCGACACCCATATCTTCCGCGTCGGTAACCGCACCGGACTGGCGCCGGGCAAGACGGTGCTGGCGGTCGAGGAGAAGCTGGAGAAGCGCGTCCCCGCCCCATTCCGCCGCGACGCGCATCACTGGCTGATCCTGCATGGCCGCTATGTGTGCAAGGCGCGCAAACCCGAATGCTGGCGCTGCATCGTGCCCGACCTGTGCCGGTTCAAGCCGAAGACACCAGCCCCCTCGGCATCCAAAGCCGCCTGAACGGGCAGATCCGTTTTCGTGCGGTTAAGCTGATCAGAGCTATCAAAAGACGGAAGCCCCCGATGCGTGCCGTCGATTCGGTACGATATGAGGAGAGAGACATGATCGTTCGCCGTCCTATTCGTTCTGTGCTGGCCGTCCGTTTCGCGCTGGGCCTTGGTCTGGCCTGCCTTGCCTTCCCCGCCATCGCCAAGGACAAGCCTGCCGATCCCTATGTCGCCGTGGGCAAGCCGGTGGACTGCATCCAGATCCGCTCCATTCAATCGACCAATGTCCGCGACGACAGCACGATCGATTTTGTGATGAACGGCAAGAAGCTGTATCGCAACACCCTGCCCAACAGTTGTCCCAGCCTGGGCTTCGAAAAGCGCTTTTCCTATCGCACCAGCCTGTCGCAGCTTTGCTCGGTCGATATCATCACCGTGCTGTGGAACGCGGGCCCCGGACTGCAACCGGGCGCGAGCTGCGGACTGGGTAAATTCCAGCCGATGGAAAAACCCGCCAAATAAGATTGGCCGCAAGCCAATTTGACGCTGGCGCGGGGCAAAGGACTTTGCTAACCGCGCTTCCTGACCAGCGTCATGCACCCATAGCTCAGCTGGATAGAGCGTTGCCCTCCGAAGGCAAAGGCCAGTGGTTCGAATCCACTTGGGTGCACCATTTTTCAATGACTTAAGTTCAATTCCCGTTTCCTTACAATCGCACCGGATGGCGCTGCTATAGCAGCCGCCCACGGCTTTGTTCGAAATCGAGCAGCCAGCGTTTCACCTCCACACCGCCAGCGAAGCCGGTGAGCGCGCCATTGGTGCCGACGACGCGATGGCAGGGCGCGATGATCGAGATGGGGTTGCGGCCATTGGCGGCGCCGACGGCCCGGCTGGCGGTGGGGTGTCCGATAAGGCGGGCAATATCGCCATAGCTGCGCGTTTCGCCGAAGGGGATGGTGCAAAGCGCCGCCCAGACTTTTTGCTGAAAATCGGTGCCGCGAAAATCGAGCGGAACGGTGAAATCTTGCAGCGTGCCTGCAAAATAAGCGGTCAGTTGCTGCGCCGTCTGCGCCAGCATCGGATGATCGGGGCGTTCTTCACGCGAACTCAAGCGAACGCGAGCGGGATCGTCCTCTTCCCACAATATCGCCACCAGCCCCTTCTCACTGGCAACCAGCGTCAGGGCGCCGACGGGCGACGGGAAAAGGACTTCGACGAGGGACATGGAAAAATCTCCGCTACTCACCCTTTGGCGAATAGCGGAGATTTTCGGCCAAGGCTTCCCCCGGCTTGCTTTCAAAGTCTGTGGACGCCCTATTTCAGGCCGCCACCCATCGCCCGATAGAGTTCGACCATGTTGGTCGCGCGGGTCAGGCGCGTGGCGACCAGGCTCTGTTCGGCGCTATAGAGCGACCGCTGCGAATCCAGCGTCGTCAGGAAGCTGTCCACACCCGCGCGGAAGCGAGCTTCCGACAGCGTGTAGGCGACTTGCGCCGAATCCCGCTGCGACGTCTGCGCCTCAAGCTGCTGCGTCATCGTGCCGCGACGGGCCAGCGCATCGGCGACTTCGCGGAAACCGGTCTGCACACTCTTTTCATAGGTAGCGAGCATCGCGTCATAGGTTGCCCTGGCATAGCGCAGATTGCCCTTGTTCCGGCCGAAGTCGAAAATGGGCAGGGTCGCGCTGGGCGCCACCGACCATGTGTCGCTGCCCGATTTGAACAGGCCGGACAGGCCAAGGCTGACCGTTCCCAGCGCCGCCGTCAGCGAAATGGTCGGGAAGAAAGCCGCCCGCGCCGCACCGATATTGGCATTGGCGCCACGCAGATTATGCTCTGCCGAAGCGATGTCCGGACGACGCAGCAAGATGTCGGACGAGATATTCGCCGGTAGATTGTCGAGCGTTGCGTCCTTCTGGTCCAGCGCATTGGGCAGGTCGGCGGCGGGGACGGTCGTCCCGGCCAGCAGGTTGAGCGCATTCTGATCCTGCGCAACCAGCGTCGTGGCCGCCGCGATATCCGAACGCGCGCCATCATAGCTGGTCTGCGCCTGACGCACTTCCAGTTCGGAAGCGACACCCTTGGCAAAGCGCGCCTTGTTCAGTTCCAGAGTCTTGCCGAAAGCCTGTTCCAGATCGCGCGCGATGCGGAGCCGTTCCTGATCCGCTGCCATGGTGAGCCAGGCATTGGCGGTTTCGGCGATAAGCGCGGTCTGCGCCGCGTTGCGGGTTTCGACGCTGGCGAAATATTGCTCCTGCGCCGCCTTGGTCAGGTTGCGGACCCGGCCGAACAGGTCGATTTCCCACGAGGAAATGCCAAGCTGTGCCTGATAGACATCGGTGTTGAGCCTTTGGCTCTGGCCGAACTGGACGAGCGGCTGTTCCGAATAGGTCGCCGTGCCGGTGCCTGCCACGGTCGGCAGCAGGTCAGCGCGCTGCACCTTATATTGCGCCCGCGCCTGTTCGACATTGGCGAGCGCAATCCGCAGGTCGCGATTATTGGCGAGCGCGGTTTCGATCACCCGCGCCAGACGGGCGTCGGTGAAGAAATCGCGCCAGGCGGTGTCGGCAGGGACGATCGCCCCTGCCCCGTCATTGGCAGCATAAGCATCACCCTGCGGCGTGCCGGCCGGAACCGGCAGGTCCGGCCGCACATATTTGGGCGCCATATCGCAGGCGGCCAGCGCCAGCGAGAGAGTGATGGCGCCCAGCGCTTTCATGTTGCGCATGGTCTTCAAGCCTCCTGCGGCGCGTGCGGCGTTGCCGTATCGTTGGCCGCTTCATGGTTCTTATGTTCGCGGAACAGCCGCTTTACGACGGTGAAGAAGACGGGGACGAAGAAGACCGCCAGCACCGTGGCCGACAACATGCCGCCCACGACCGCCCAGCCGATCGCATTCTGACCGCCCGCCCCTGCGCCCTTCGACAGGGCCAGCGGCAACACGCCGAAGATGAAGGCGAAGCTGGTCATCAGGATCGGCCGCAGACGCAGCTTGCCCGCTTCCAGTGCCGCCTGTGCCGGGGCCATGCCTTCGCGCATCTTTTCCTCGGCGAATTCGACGATCAGGATCGCATTCTTCGCCGACACGCCGATCGTGGTGATCAGGCCGACCTGAAGATAGATGTCGTTGCTGAGGCCCGCGAGCCGCGCAGCGATCACCGCACCCAATACGCCCAGAGGCACCACCAGCATGACCGCGATCGGGACCGACCAGCTTTCATACAAAGCCGCAAGGCAGAGGAAGACGATCAGCATCGAAAGAGCATAGACATAGGGCGCCTGTCCGCCGGACGTCTTTTCCTCATAGGAAATGCCGTTCCAGCTATAGCCGACCCCGGCCGGCAGCTTGGCGGCAAACTCCTCCATCACCTGCATCGCCGTGCCGCTCGACACGCCCGGCGCAGGCGCACCCTGAATATTCATCGACGGGACGCCGTTGAAGCGCTCCAGACGGGCCGGACCCTGTATCCACTCGGTCGTGGAGAAGGCTGACAGAGGCGCCATGGTGCCGGTGCTGCCACGCACATGGAAGGCGTTGATCGCGTCAGGCGACATGCGGAACGGAGCATCCGCCTGTACATAGACTCGCTTCACGCGATCACGATCGATGAAGTCGTTGATGTAAGACCCACCCAGATTGGTGCTGATCGTATCATTGACGTCCGACTGAGCGATGCCCAATGCGCCGGCCGCCGACTGATCGACGTTCAGCTTCAATTGCGGCGTGTCTTCAAGGCCGTTGGGACGGACCTGCGCCAGACGCTTGTCTGCCATCGCCATGCCGAGCAGCTGGTTGCGCGCCGCCAGCAGCTTTTCATGACCCAGATTGGCCTGATCGAGCAACTGGAAGTCGAAGCCGGACGCATTGCCCAGTTCCTGCACCGCTGGCGGCACGAAGGCGAAGGCCATGCCCGCCTTGATCTTCTGGAACGCCATATTGGCGCGCAGCGCGATCGCGGGGACGCGATTATCCGTACCCTTGCGATGCTCCCAGTCTTTCATGCGGACGAAGACGATACCGACATTCTGACCCTGTCCGACGAAGCCGAAGCCCGCGACCGTGAACACGGCGGAGACATTCTGCTTTTCATCGACCAGATAATGATCGCGCATCTTGGCCAGCGTGCGCTCGGTTTCCTCCATCGTTGTTCCGGCCGGCAGAGACACCTGGTTGATGATCATGCCCTGATCTTCATCCGGCAGGAAGCCGCTGGGCAAACGCAGGAAGATGAAGGCCATGCCGACCACGATCAGGCCGTAGACCAGCATGGTGCGGCCCCAGCGATGCTCGACCTTCTCCACGCCCTTGCCATAGCGCACCACGCCCTTGTCGAAGGTCCGGTTGAACCAGTCGAAAAAGCGGCCGAAGACCGAACCGATCGGTCCGTTCCAGCTATGGCCATGCGATGCCGGCTTCAGGATCGTGGCACAAAGCGCCGGGGTCAGCACCAGTGCAACCAGCACCGACAGGATCATCGAGGAGACGATCGTGATCGAGAACTGGCGGAAGATGACGCCGGTCGACCCGCCGAAGAAGGCCATCGGCAGGAACACCGCCGACAGGACGAGGCCGATACCGATCAGCGCCCCGCTGATTTCGTCCATCGACTTGCGCGCGGCTTCCTTAGGACTGAGCCCTTCATCCTGGATCAGACGTTCGACATTTTCCACGACGACGATCGCGTCGTCGACCAGCAGGCCGATGGCCAGCACCATACCGAACAAAGTGAGCGTGTTGATGGTGAAGCCCGCGGCACTCAGGATCGCGAGCGCCCCCAGCAACACCACAGGAACAGCGATGGTCGGGATCAGCGTCGCGCGCCAGTTCTGAAGGAACAGGAACATGACGACGAAGACCAACAGCACCGCTTCGAACAGGGTATGGATGACCTGTTCGACCGACAGCTTCACGAAGGTCGAGTTATCGACCGGGAAGTCATATTTCACCCAGCTAGGGAAATTCTTCGACAACTGGTCGACGCGGCTCTTCACTGCCTCCACCGTGTCGAGCGCATTGGCGCCCGGTGCCAGCTTCACGCCAAAGCCTGATGCCGGATGGCCGTTGAACTTCACGCCAAAGCCATAGGTTTCCGCGCCGAGTTCGACCCGGGCGACGTCGGACATCAGCACCACCGAACCGTCGCTGTTGCTACGCAGGCGGATGTTGCGGAATTCCTCCGGCGTGCGCAGGCGCGACTGGGCGGTGACGGTCGCATTGAGCGCCTGCCCCTTGATCGAGGGCGAACCACCGATCTGGCCAGCGGAAACCTGCGCATTTTGCGCTGTGATGGCCGACTTCACATCGCCGGTGGTGACGCCCAGATTGGCCATCTTATAAGGGTCGAGCCAGATGCGCATCGCATATTGCGAACCGAACAACTGGGTATCGCCCACGCCGGTCACGCGGCTCAGCGGGTCCTGAAGGCTCGACGCGATGAAATCGCTGGCATCTTCCTGATCATGAATGCCGTCATCCGAATAGACGGCCATGATGAGGAGGAAGCTGGACGTCGACTTGCCGACGCGCAAACCCTGCTGCTGCACTTCCTGCGGCAGCAGCGGGGTCGCCTGCGACAGCTTGTTCTGCACCTGCACCTGCGCGATGTCAGGGTCCGTCCCCTGTTCGAACGTCAGGGTGATGTTGAGATTGCCCGACCCGTCGCTGGTGGACGAGAAATAGCGCAGATTATCGATGCCCTTGAGCTGTTGCTCGATGATCTGTGTGGTGGTGCTTTCCAGCGTCTGGGCGTTGGCGCCCGGATAGCTGGTCTGGATCGTCACCGCCGGCGGGGCGATTTCCGGGAACTGCGCGACCGGCAGCGACCGGATCGCGAGCAGGCCCGCCAGCATGATGACGATGGCGATGACCCATGCGAAGATGGGCCTGTCGATAAAATAGCGGGCCATGGCTTAGTTCGCCCCGCCCTGAGCAGCAGCTGCGGTTGCAGTCACCTGCTGCGGCGCGCCGGGCGTAACGACGGTGCCGGGGCGTAGGTTCAGCAGACCTTCCACGATCAGCTTGTCGCCTGCCTTCAGCCCCTTGGTCACGATCCACTTGTCGCCGACGGCGCGGTCGACCTCGACCTGACGCATTTCGGCCTTGTTATCCTTGCCCAGCACCATTGCCGTGGCACGACCACGCGCGTCACGCGTAATGCCCTGCTGCGGAGCGAGGATCGCCTGGCTCCGCTGGCCTTCCACCATCTTCGCACGGACATACATGCCCGGAAGCAGCAATCCGTCGGGATTGGGGAAGGTCGCACGCAGGGTCACGGCGCCGGAGGTCGAGTCGACCGTGACTTCGGCGAACTGCAACCGGCCCTCGATCGGATATTCGCTGCCATTGGGCAGGATCAGGCGGATACGCACGCCGTTCGCGTCGCTGACACCGCCAGCCTTGATCGCCTGCTTGAGGTCGATGATCTGGGCCGCCGACTGAGTCACGTCGACATAGACGGTGTCGGTACGCTGGATGGTGGTGAGCGGATCGGTCTGGCCGCTCTGGACCAGGGCACCCGGCGTGAAGAGCGAGCGGCTGATACGACCGGAAATCGGCGCGCGGATACGGGTGAAGTTCTGGTTCACCTGCGCGGCCTGCACCGATCCCTGACTGGCGGCGACATCGGCGCGCGCCTGCTGGGCGGCAGCATCTGCGTCATCATATTCCTGCTTGCTGACCGCATTGATCGCAGCCAGATCCTTGTAGCGCTGCGCCTGCAAACCGGTGGAGCGGATGGCCGCCTTCGCCTTTGCCAACGAACCCTGGGCCTGCGCCAGCGCGGCGCGATAGGGCGCGTCATCGATTTCGTAGAGCATCTGCCCGGCCTGAACGAAACCGCCCTCCTGGAACAGGCGGCGGCGGATGATGCCGCTGATCTGCGGGCGAACTTCCGCCGTTTCGAAGGCCGAGATGCGGCCCGGCAGTTCGTTGAGCAGCGGCGCCGATTCGACCTTCAGCGTCACGACACCCACGGCGGGCGGCTGGGGCGCGGGCGGCTGACCGCCCCCGCACGCGCTCAGCGTCAGCGCCGACGCGCACGCCAGCAGCCCGATGATTGTCCCCTTTTGCATCGTCTGAATTCCGTTTCGAAGTGGATCATGATTTCGGAATGAACGTTCATTCCGCTTGCCGGGCAGGTATGATCATGGCAGAGCGAATTCAAGAGGCAAAAAACGCCAGAGGGTATAAAATGGTTGCGGTGCAGCATGAAAAAAATGGAAAGACGCGGATATTGGAGGCCGCACGCACGCTTTTCGACAGCCATGGTTTTCACCAGACCTCTATGGCAGAACTTGCCACAGCTGCTCAAGTGTCCGTTGGACAGATATATCGCCTGTTCAAGGGCAAGGAAGATATCATCGAAGCGCTCGTCCATGACGATGCCGACCAATGGTGCAGCGAGATGGCGAATATCCGCGTCCGGCTGGATATGGGCGAACTGACGATCGAGCAGACATTCGAACAATTGCTGCTGCACACGATCGACGAAAAGGACGAGGCGCTCGCGTTCGACATATTGGCCGAGAGCTTTCGAAACCCCGCCGTGGCCGACACGATCGCGGCCATGTGCGAACGGTTCCGATCCTTCATCCGTTACTTCGCCTGTGCTGCCAACGACCAACTGTCCGGCGATGCGCTGGACGCTGCCGAGGAAATGATATTGGGCTGCCTGTTCGGGCTGGGCCATCGCAGCATTTCCCGCCCGAAACTGGCGCCAGCGGACACGGCGCGCCGCACCGGGCACATGATTCTTACTGCCCTGCGCGGCGTGACCTGAAGGCGGCCTATAGCCGCCCGTAGAGTTGCGCCGTTTCCTGCACGCATCGCGCCCAGCTATAGCCAGCCGCTACGGCAAGACCGGCCTCTGCCGCCGATTGCCGCCAGCCATCATCCAGCAGGCCGCGTTCCAGATCGCGGACGAAGCGATCGACATCGTCCGGATCGGTCAGCATGGCCGCACCGGCGGTGACTTCGGGCAGGCAGGAAATATCGGCGACGATGGTCGGCACGCCACTGGCCATCGCCTCGATCGGCGGCAGGCCGAAGCCTTCATAGACCGACGGATAGACGAACAGCCTGGCCCCGGCATAAAGGGCGGGCAGCGCCGCTTCCTCGACATAACGGATATAGCGCAGCCAGCCTTCCCGCTCCGCATCGGCCATGTCGCGCAATATCGCGTCGCTCAGCCAGCCCGATGATCCCGCCAGCACGATCGGACAGCGGTTTCGCAGGGCCAGCGGGAGCAGACGCCAGGCCTTCAGCAGTTCGCTAATCCGCTTGCGCGGCTCTATAGTCGACACGCACAAGGCATAACCACCCGGTGTCAGGCCCATCCCTGCCAGAACGGGCGAAAGCTGTTCTGGCGCACGGGGATGAAAGGTCGGCCCTACCCCCTGATGAATGGCCGTCACCTTGTCAGGCGCGAAGCCGGTGAAGGCGATCACTTCCTGCCGCACCGTTTCCGACACGGTGATGATATGCGCGGTACGGCCAAGGGTAGCGGCGAATTCCTGATCGAACTGCGCGCGCCGCTCCGCCGGATGGGTTTCGGGATAGCGGAAGACGGACAGGTCATGGATGGTGATAATCCCATGCTCGGCAAATTCGGGCAGGAAGAAATTGGGACCGTGGCAGACGGAGAAACGCGCATGAATGCGATCCCGCAGGCGACGCGGTTTCTTGCTGACCTTGCGCATCCAGAGTTCATAGGCCGACTTCTTGCGGCGCGGGCCATCGATCAGCAGCTTCATCGGATCGGCAATCCAGTGGTCGTTCCGGACATAGCGGACCGACTTTATGCCCGGCTCCACCGGTAGGCGCTGCGCCAGTTCCCAGACATAGCGGCCAACGCCAGTCAGTTGTGGACTGAGCGCCTCGACCGACAGGATGACGCGCTTCTTCATGCCGGCCCCTTGCCATATTGTTCAGCCATGGAGCCGCCCGTAAAGCGCCACCGTATTCCGAACGCAAGCGTCCCAGTCATATTTCGCCGCGACCGCCAGTCCGGCCGCGCGGGCCTGCGCGCGCCATGCATCATCCTCCAGCGCCTGCGCGATGCGGCGGGCGAAGCCGTCGACATCGTCCGGTTCGACCAGCATCGCCGCCCCGCCGGTGACTTCGGGCAGGCAGGAGGCGTTGGCGACCAGCACAGGCACGCCGCTGGCCATCGCCTCCACCGGCGGCAGTCCGAAGCCTTCATAGACGGACGGATAAAGGAACAGGCCAGCGCCAGCATAGAGGATCGGCAGGTCTTCGTCCGGCACGAAACCCAGATAGCGGACCCAGCCCCGCGCCTGCCCCTGCTCCATCAGTGCGCGAATATCCTCGCTCAGCCAGCCCCGCCCGCCCGTCACCATCAGCGGCCTGCGATGGCGCAAGGCGGGCGGCAGCAACGACCAGGCCTGCAACAATTGCGCGATCCGCTTGCGCGGCTCGACTGTCGACACGCACAGGGCATAGCCATTAGGCGTCAGGCCATAACCCGCCAGCACGGGCACGACTTCTGCTGCATCGCGAGGATGGAAGGCAGCGTCGACTCCAAGTGGGATCGCCGTCACCTGCCCGGCATCGAGCGAAAAAGCGTCGATCACTTCCCGGCGCACAGTATCGCTGTCGGTGATGACATGGCCCGCTATCGCCAGCGACTGGCTGAAGCGCCGCTCGAAATGGGCGATGCGATCGGCCGGATGGGTTTCGGGGTAGCGCAGGACGGACAGGTCATGCACCGTGACCACGCCGCCTTCCGCCCAGTCGGGCAGGAAATAATTGGGCCCGTGAAAAAGATGCGTGCGCCAGAAGCGTTGCTGGGACAGATCGCGCCACCAGCGCGGGCGCCAGTCACGCGGCAGGATGCGATCCGGGTTGAGCAAAGCGGCAGGATCGGCAATCCAGTGCCCGCTGCGCCAGAAGCGCAGGTCTTCGATCGCGGACAGGGACGCCATCCGTGACGCCAGCGCCCAATTATATCTGCCGATGCCGGACAGATGCGGTTCCAGCGCTTCCACGGACAGGATGATCCGCAGGCTCATCGCGCAATTTCCCTTACGGACGCGGAAGGCATGTCAGTCTTCAACGGGGCAATCTCTCTTCGCAAAATACGCAACATGCCCCTTCGGGAAGTCATGGATAGAAGAATGAAATACACAAAAAGGCAAATTTACTTTCCATCGCACCTCCCCCACGACCCGCCGCATCATCCGCCCGATCATGTTGCAATGCCGCAACTTATGACGCCCTCTGTCATTAATCAGAACAGATGATCGGGAGGCAAGACATGATAACCGACGGACGTTTCGACCAGAGCTACTTCTTCGAACGACTCGAACGAAACCGGGAACTTGCGGAACAGAGCCAAAATCCGGTAATTCGCGACCTTCATCTTGAATATGTTCGACTTTACCAGCAATTGATCCGCGAAGAACAACCCGCCTGATTGCAGTGCAGCGCGAGGCAGCCGATCACGGCTGCCCGCACGCTGCCGCCCGTCGCGTCACTTGGCCGCGACTCCTTCCGGCAGGACTATGGCCGACCAGCTTTTTGCCGGAACCAGATATTTGGCGGCAAGCGCCTGAAGCTGTTCTGGCGTGACCGACAGCATATCCGGCGACATGGATTTCATCGCTTCGACATAGCGCGGGTCGTGGGTCGCGCCTTCCATCTGGTTCATCCAGAAAGCGTTGCCGGTACTGGCCCGCATCAGAAGCTGTTGCATGGGCGCCACCGCACGCTGCAATTCATCGGCGCTGACCGGGGTTTTCACCAGATCGGCCGCCGTATCCTTCACCACGCTGTAGAAATAATTGATCCGGTCGGGCCGCACCTGGCTGGTGACGAGGATATAGCCGCCGCTGTCATAGGAGAAGGGCCAGTTATTCTGGACGCTCGGCGAATAGGCAGCCCCTTCGGTCGAACGCAGCTTGTCGAACAGGCGATCGTTGAAAATCTGGGTCAGGATTTCAAGCTGACGCCCTTCCTTCTGAAGCGCAAAGCCGCCCGAAGTTGGCCAGGCCATGACGGCCGCCGCCTGCTCCTTCTCCCCCTTGTGTCGCAGCACGACCGGCGTTTCGACATGGGCGGGGAAACGCATGGCGCGATTGGCGGCCGGCACCGGCACATCGGGCCGCGGCGGCAGCGCGCCGAAGGTGGACGCCACCGTCGCGATGGCATCCTCCGCCTTCACCTGCCCGAAAATCTGAATTTCGATCGGGCCGGACGCCAGGATCGGTTCCCATGTGGCGCGGAAGGCCTGTGGCGTCAGCGCATCGATTTCTGCCCGCGATGGAGTGCGGAAACGCACATCCTTGTCATGCAACAGCCAGTTGAGATCGCGACCCAGCACAGCATCGGGCGATCGCGACATAGCGTCATAGGCCACCCCTGCCCCGGTCTTTACCCGCGCGATCGGCGCCGGGTCCCAGCCGGGCTGCGCCAGCTTGGCCGCGAACAGACGCAACTGGTCCTTATAGTCGGCCGGTCGCGTGACGACCTGCATTTCGAAGGCATCATCGTCGATGTTGAAGCCCATGCCCATGCGACGACCATTGGTCAGGTCATCCAGTTCCCGCTGGCCCAGCTTGCCGATGCCGCTGGCCACCAGCGCATAGTCGGCCGCCCAGCCCGGCACAGGCTTCGTCGGCGAAAAGGCCTGCTGCCCATGGCCGAAGCGGACGTTGATCCGCACCTTTTCCGTTTCGATATCATTGGCGAACAGAGTCAGCTTGACCCCGTTGGCGAAGGTGATTTCCTCCATGCCCTGAAGGCCGATCGGCTTGCGCGACACGACGGTTCCGGGCGTCCCGAACTTCGGCAGGTCGTCCATGGTCACGGCCTTGTCCGCCAGTCGGGCGTTGGTGGCGGCCTTGACCGGCGCGGCGACGGCAGCCGCCAGCTTCGCGTCCAGCCCCGGCTGCACCTGGCCCGTCACCATCAGCGCGCGGAACACTCCGGCCGAAAAGAGCCGGCGGGTGGAATCCAGGATTTTGTCCGGCGTCATCGTCGGCTTGCCCGCGCGGAAGATATCGACCGCCGCCTGTGGACTGACGGTGGTTTCGCGAATGTCGACGGCGCTGACCAGATCGCTCGCCTGTTTCGATCCGGCTTCGGTGTCGGCATTTTCGACGCCGATAGAAAGCGCGGTATCCATCTGCGCATATTCGCGGTCGATTTCGGCCTGGCTGGGCGGCGTCGCCTTTGCGTCCTCGATGATGGCGCGCACATCGGCAAGCGCCTTTTCCCAATTCTCGCCAGTCGGCACAATGGTCAGGAAGGTGCCGTCGACGGACCGGCTGACATCTTCCTGATCGACACCGGCCTGAAGGAAGCTGCCGCCCGCGCGCGCCGCCTGCTCCAGCCGCCGGCTGACGATCTGCAACGCCAGCATGTCGGTCAGCTTGTCCTGATTATAGACGATGGTGTCGGCATGCGGCGTCCAGGGGCGCAGCCATGCCATGGTCAGCCCCAGCGGCACGCCGGGCTCCACCACCACGCGGGTCGCAGGCTGTTTCGGATCGGGCGCGCCAAAATCAGGGAGCGGCGCCCCCTTGCCCGGCACGGTCCAGCTCCCGAAATTATCCTTGATAAGCTGCTCCGCCTGCGCAGGATCGATATCGCCGGCGATGGCGATCACGGCATTTTCCGGGCGATACCAGCGCTGATGGAAGGCTTCGATCTTCGCGGCCGTCGCGGCGTTGAGCGTGGCCACCGTGCCGATCGGCGCATGATCGGCCAGCGGTTGACCCGCGAAGAAATGCAGTCGGCTGGCGTCGGATAAGCGCATCTGCGGGCCGTCGCTTTCGCGCCGTTCGGCCAGCACGACCGCCCGTTCCGCCGCCACGGCGCTGTCTACGATATTGGGATCGGTCATCATGCCGGACAATATCTTCATACTCTCGCCCAGGCTCGCCGGTGTCGCCTGCGGCAGATCGAGCGCATAGGTGGTGCCGGTCGGTGTGGTCTGCGCATTGCTATCGCTGCCGAAAGTCACGCCCAGCCGCTGCCAGATACGCTTGGATTCGCCATCGGGCACATGGCGCGATCCGCGCATCGAAAGATGTTCGATATAATGGGCGTAACCCAGTTCGTCTGGCTGCTCCATCAGCGAACCGGCGTCGATCCGCAACCGCACCGACACCTGCCCCGGCGGCACGCCATTGCGCCGGACCGCATAGCGCAGTCCGTTGGAGAGCGTGCCGAAGCGCCATGCAGCGTCGATCGGCACGTCGCTATTTTCGTAGAGCCAGGGTCGGATCTGCGCTTGCGTCGCGCCCTGCGTCGCAGCAGGTGCGGCGGCAGGATCGGTTCGCGCCGCGAGCGGCGATCCCGACAGGATCAGGGCGATGATGGAGAGCGAAGCAGCCGGACGGCGGAGGGAAAAATGCATAGGCAGGAGAACCTAACGGCATTTTTCTGAATGGCCACTGACAAAGAGGGCAGCCATAAATTCAAAAGGCCGCCGCATATCCTGCAGCGGCCTTTTTATCATTATGAGCGCGGTGCGCCGGTGCGCTGGACCGCGCCCTTGTGCGCGCCCACGCCGCCGCTCTTGCGGCGACGGTTGAAGGGCCGCTTCTCGCCGCCTTCCGAATCCGCACGATGCGCCCGGTCGGGTGCGCCGCGCTGCTGCTTCTGGCCATCCTGATAGCGGCGCTGCCCTTCGGCGCGCTTAGCCTGCTGCTGCGGGCTCTGGCTCGGCCCCTTCTTGGGCGCGGCAGGCTTGGGCAGGTTGCGCACCGCTTCCAGGAAATTCTCCGGCAGCGGCTCGATCTCCAGCTTGACGCGCGTCGCCTTCTCGATGGCCTTCAGATAGGGCCGCTCGTCATCCGCCACGAAGCTGATCGCGATGCCATCAGCACCAGCGCGCGCGGTGCGGCCGATGCGGTGAACATATTGTTCGGCCACATTGGGGATTTCGAAGTTGATGACATGGCTGACGCCCGACACGTCGATGCCGCGTGCGGCGATGTCGGTCGCTACCAGCAACTTCACCTTGCCCTGACGGAAGGCCTGGAGCGCGGTCGTGCGCTGGCCCTGGCTCTTGTTGCCGTGGATGGCGAAGGCGTCGATGCCCGCACCCTCCAGAAAGCGCACGACGCGATCCGCGCCATGCTTGGTGCGGGTGAAGATGAGCGCGCGGTCGATATCCTCATTCTTGAGGACGATGTGCAGCAGCGCCTGCTTTTCCGCCTGATTGACGAAGGTCATCCGCTGGCGCACGCGCTCTGCCGTGGTGGACTGCGGGGCGACGCTGACCTTGACCGGGTTGTTCAGGAACTGGGCGGCGAGCGCCTCGATCTCCTTGGGCATGGTAGCCGAGAAGAACAGGTTCTGACGGCCGGTGGGCAGCATCTTGGCGACGCGGCGCAGCGGGTGGATGAAACCCATGTCCATCATCTGGTCCGCCTCGTCGAGGACGAAGATTTCCGTGTCCTTGATGGTGAAGGCGCGCTGGTCGATCAGGTCGAGCAGGCGACCGGGCGTGGCGACGACGATGTCGACACCAGCGGACAAGGCGCGGATCTGCTTGCCGATCGGCACGCCACCGAAGACGGTTTCCACCGAGAGGCGCATGAAGCGGCCATAATCGCGGAAGCTCTGCGCGATCTGCGCGGCGAGTTCGCGGGTGGGCGACAGCACCAGCATCCGGCAGCCCTTGATCGGGGTCGGCTTGGGATTGCGGGCGAAATAGTCGAGGCTGGGCAGCGCAAAGGCTGCGGTCTTGCCCGTGCCGGTCTGGGCGATGCCGCACAGATCCTTGCCTTCCAGCAGGACGGGGATCGCCTTTTGCTGGATCGGGGTGGGATTGGCATATTTCTTGGCGGCGAGCGCCTTCAGAATCGGCTCAGAAAGGCCGAGGTCGGTAAATTCCATGGATATTGCTCACAAGTCGGCCGGGCGCCGACTGTCTGCAAGACGCAGAGAGGGCGCAAGGCGGGTTACGAAACGACCCGCGTGAAAAGGGAAGCCTCAAGCTTGGCGCAGACTGTCATTGGCCGGTCCTTGCACCCTTCGGAGGAGAGGACGATCACGCTGCCAATCGCTGGGGGTCACAGGGACCATCTGCTGCGCTGCGGCGCCTATGGCCGAAACACAGGCAAAAAGCAAGCGGCCCCACTTTTCAGTCGGGCCGCCTCATCATTTATCTCATTCGATCGGGATCAGAGCGCTACTTCGGCATGCTTGTCCTTCAGTTCACCGCGCACATCACCACCGAACAACATCTTGAATACGCCACCGATCGACAGATCGGAACGCCAGATTTCCGCCTTGCCCAAGTCAAAACGCAGCATCAGCAAATTAGGATCAGCCCGTCCGCCCGGATACCAGGCCTCTACCTGCTTCGACCAGTAGCGATCGATCACCGCCGGGTCGGCTTCGGGCACAAGTACGCCTTCGATACAGGCGAACAGATAATGATCCTTCGCCGAAAATTGCGCCATGGCCGGCCCGCCCGGCGCCAGTCGATTATCCTTCGAGGTGTAGAACCAGAAGCAATGATTGGCCTTGGGATCGAGTTGCGCCGTCATCGGCAGGCTATGGCCGCCAGCACCCTGCAAACCCACCATCAGAAAAGGGCTGCTGGACAGTTCGACCCAGAAGCGATCGCGAATTTTATCTTGGTCAGTCATGGTCCAGTCTCCTTGCAGCTTTCCCTGTCAATCGATGGCGTCAGATGAAGTTCCCGAAACGCTTGATCTTGGCCGCGCCAGTCGCCACATGGGCGCCATGCTGATCGAGACCGAACTGACGCCCAACCCGGCGACCATCAAATTCCTGCCCGGCCGTGAGGTCATGGGTTCGGGAACGCGCGATTTCGCAACGCCCGAGGAAGCCGAAGCATCCCCGTTGGCCGATGCGCTATTCGGCCTGGGCGACGTGACCGGCGTCTTCTTCGGCAGCCATTTCGTGTCGGTCACGATCGCGCCGGGATCGGAATGGTCCGACGTGAAGCCCGATGTGCTGGCCACCTTGCTGGAGCATTTTTCCGCCAACATGCCACTGTTCGCGCCCGGCAGCGCGGCGGGTATCACCGTCCCGGCGGAAGACGCGGGCTTCGCAGATGATCCGGAAGATGCAGAAATCATCGAACAGATTCGCGACCTGATCGAAACCCGCGTCCGCCCAGCCGTGGCCAATGACGGCGGCGACATCATCTATCGCGGCTTCGACAAGGGCACCGTCTACCTCCAGATGCAGGGCGCCTGCTCGGGCTGCCCCTCCTCCAGCGCCACGCTGAAGAACGGGATCGAGCAGTTGCTGAAACATTATGTCCCCGAAGTGACCGAGGTTCGCGCAGTCTGATTGGAGTTGGCTGATCCAAAGCGCAGGATTTGCAATTCCGGGCCAATCGATTAACCGCAGCAGGGACTTCCGCATCGGGCGGAGACTTGATGGGAGTATCGCTTGCGCCTTCTGGTGATCGACACCGCGACCCAGGCCCTTTCCGTAGCGTTGCTGGACGATGGAAAGCCGGTCGGCCATTTCCATGAAATCGTCGGGCGCGGCCATGCCGAAGCGCTGCTGCCCGCCATTGCCGCTCTGCCCGAGGGCGGGCGCGCCGACGCGATAGCAGTGGATGTCGGGCCGGGGAGCTTTACCGGCGTTCGCATCGGTATCGCGGCGGCCCGCGCATTGGCGCTGGCCTGGAATATCCCCCTGCATGGTTACAGCACGGCATCGCTGATCGCTGCGCAGGCCGCGCGGCAACATGCGGATGGCCCGATCGCGGTCACCATCACCGGCGGCCATGGCGAACTTTTCTGGCAATGTTTCGAACCGGATGGCCGACAGGCTATCAACGCCATCGCCTCCACGCCGATCGCCTTGCTGGCCGATCAACTGGACGCCCCAACCCTGTATGGCACCGGCGCCGAAGCGCTGGTGACGGCGCGGGGCACCGGAACAGCAGTCGCAATCTATCCCGACGCAGCCGACTATCCGCTGATCGCCGACCTGCCTCCCCTACCCCCCAGCCCGATCTACGGCCGGGGCGCCGACGCGATGACCATGGCGGAGCGCGCCGCATCATGATGCCGGGCCTGATCCTCGAAACCTGCGATCAGGGCGAACGCAATGCGCTGTCCGATGCCATGGAGGTCATGGTCCGCGCTTTCGACCCTGTTTTTGGCGAGGCGTGGACGCTGTCTCAATTGTCGGGCGTCATGCTGATGCCCGGCACATGGCTGACCGTGGCGCGAATCGATGCGATGCCGCTGGGCTTTGCGCTGGTGCGATCCGTGCTGGACGAATGCGAATTGCTGTTGCTGGCGGTTGATCCGCTATGGCGCGGCAGGGGTGTTGGCGAAACCCTGTTGCGCGACAGCCTGCGCACTGCGCGACGTAGAGGCATCACGTCCATGAACCTGGAAGTGCGCTCCTCCAACAACGCGATCAGACTCTACGAGAAAACCGGGTTCGAATATGTACATCGTCGCCCCGGTTACTATCGTGGCAATGACGGTCAACTTCATGACGCCCTGAGTTTCCGCATAGACATGCTGGCCTGACCCAATAAAGTCTTGCGAAAGGCCTTGCGCGGGTCTAGCGAACACATACCGCTCCTGAAATAAATTTCCTTGGGCGGGTCGCACCAAATATAGCCTTCGTAGGAAACAGGAAAATGGAAACCGAATCGGCTCAGAGCGAGCTGCTGATTACTTTGACGTCGGACATCGTTGCCGCACACGTCTCCAACAACAGCGTCTCCGTATCGGACGTGTCTTCGCTGATCCAGAATGTGCATGCCGCACTTTCAGGCCTCAGCCAGCCCGTCGCGGTGCCCGAAGTAAAGCCGGAACCGGCCGTATCGGTGCGTTCCTCGATCAAGCCTGACTTCATCATCTGCCTGGAAGACGGCAAG
Source organism: Sphingobium sp. AP50 (assembly GCF_900109095.1). Lineage (GTDB taxonomy): Bacteria > Pseudomonadota > Alphaproteobacteria > Sphingomonadales > Sphingomonadaceae > Sphingobium. Next base: position 53,358 of record NZ_FNYZ01000010.1, on the reverse strand, counting down.
AAGCTGAAGATGCTCAAGCGCCACCTGATGACCCATTATCAGATGACGCCCGACGATTATCGCGCCAAGTGGGGCCTGCCCGCCGATTATCCGATGGTCGCCCCCAACTATGCCGAACAGCGCCGCACCCTGGCCAAGAAGATCGGCCTGGGCACCAAGCGCCGCCGCACGCGCAGCAGCAAATAATCGACCGCGACGACGTAAAAGTCGTTTATGGAAAGGGCGCGTCGCCGACGCGCCCTTTCCTGTTTTGGTAAAAGTCGCTAGGCAAATGTCCTAGCCTTTCGCCCAAAGTCATCAAGCGAGCCCGCATGAACCGCAAAATCGACGTTGAAGCCCTCTGCCACGAAAAAGGGTTGCGCATTACCGAACAGCGCCGCGTCATCGCGCAGGTGCTGAGCGACGCCACCGATCACCCCGATGTCGAGGAGCTGCACAAGCGTTCCGCCGCCATCGATCCGGGCATTTCGATCGCCACCGTGTACCGCACGGTGCGCCTGTTCGAAGAAGCCGGCATCCTGGAGCGCCATGATTTCGGTGACGGCCGCGCCCGTTACGAAGCGGCGCCCGAATCGCACCACGATCATCTGATCGATGTCGAAACCGGCAACGTGATCGAATTCGTCGATCCCGAACTGGAACTGCTCCAGAAGCAGATTGCCGAGAAACTGGGCTTCCGCCTGGTCGATCACCGCATGGAACTGTACGGCGTCGCGCTCGACCGCAAGAACTGACCTGCCTTGGCCAGCCTCCGTCGCCTGTTGCGGATCGGGGCGCTGGCCGGCAGCCTGCTGCTCTGCCTGATCCCCCATCTGGTCTGGCGCCTTTTTCGCCGACGATCCCCCTGGCCGCAGCGCTTTCTGGCGCTCGCGGCCCGTTCTGTTGGCGCGAAGGTGCGGATCGACGGCAAGCCGCATCATGGCGACATGATTTTGCTGGCCAATCATATCAGTTGGATCGACATATTGGCGCTGGGCGGCGCGACCGGCGCAGCGTTCGTTTCGCATGACGGGGTGGCGCGATGGCCAGTGATCGGCTGGCTGGCCGCACAGAATAACACCCTGTTCGTCTCACGCGAGCGACGCGGCGCGCTGTCCGGACAATTGGATGCGTTGCGCGCGGCAATGCTTGGCCATCAGCCGGTGGCCCTGTTCCCCGAAGGCACGACGAGCGATGGCAGCGGCCTGCTTCCGTTCAAGCCCTCGCTGCTCGCCGTATTATTTCCCCCGCCGCGCACGGTAATGATCCAGCCGGTGCATATAGATTATGGCGCGGCCACCGCCCAAATCGCCTGGCACGGCGACGAAGGCGCCGGCGCCAATGCCATGGCCGTTCTGGGACGCAAGGGCAGCCTGCCGCTCACCCTGCATTTTCTGGAGCCGTTCGATCCCGCCACCTGCCCGGATCGCAAGGTCATGGCCGCCATGGCGCGCGATCGGATCGCACAAAGCATCACCGTGCATCAGCACCCTTCCGCTTCGCCGTTGCCGCCTGTATAGATGAACCGCATGAATCGTAACGACGCCCAAAAGACTCCAGCGACTTTCCACGTCAAATCCTTCGGCTGCCAGATGAACGTCTATGATGGCGAGCGTATGGCCGAGATGCTGGGCACGCAGGGCATGACCGCCGCGGCGGATGGGACGGACGCCGATCTCGTCATCCTGAACACCTGCCACATCCGCGAAAAGGCGGTGGACAAGGTCTATTCCGACATTGGCCGCCTGACCCGCGACGATGGCACGCGCCCGATGATCGCCGTCGCCGGTTGCGTCGCGCAGGCCGAGGGCAGCGAAATCCAGCGCCGCGCCCGCAATGTCGATATCGTCGTCGGCCCGCAGGCCTATCATCGCCTGCCCGACCTGATCGACAAGGTCGGACGCGGCGAGGAAGCCGTCGACACCGACATGCCGCTGGCATCCAAGTTCGGCGCCCTGCCCGCCCGTACCAAACAGGCGCGGCCGACCGCTTTCCTGACGATCATGGAAGGCTGCGACAAATTCTGCACCTATTGCGTGGTGCCCTATACGCGGGGCGCGGAAATCAGCCGTAGCTGGAGCGCGATCCTCGACGAGGCCAAGGCGCTGGTCGATGGCGGCGTGCGCGAAATCACGCTGCTGGGCCAGAATGTCAACGCCTGGACCGGCGAGGATGACAAGGGCCGGACGCAGGGCATGGATGGCCTGGCCCGCGAACTGGCGAAGATTTCGGACCTCAAGCGCATTCGCTACACCACCAGCCATCCCAACGACATGAGCGACGGCCTGATCGCTGCCCATGGCGATGAGCCCAAGCTGATGCCCTTCCTCCACCTGCCGGTGCAGTCGGGTAACGACCGCATATTGAAAGCCATGAACCGCAGCCATAGCGTCGACAGCTATTTGCGGATCATCGAGCGGGTGCGCGACGTGCGACCGGACATCGCGCTGTCGGGCGACTTCATCGTCGGCTTCCCCGGCGAGACGGACGCCGAGTTCGAGGATACGCTCAAGATCGTCGATCAGGTGCGTTACGCCCAATGCTACAGCTTCAAATATAGCCCGCGTCCCGGCACCCCGGCCGCCGACATGGATCACCAGATCCCGATGGCGGTCATGGATGAACGGCTCGCCCGGCTTCAGGCGGCCATCAACCGGCATCAGGTGGACTTCAACAGCGCCACCGTGGGCCGCACTACCGACATATTGCTTGAGCGCAAGGGCCGCTATCCCGGCCAGCTCATCGGCAAATCGCCCTGGCTCCAGTCGGTCGTCGTGACCGCGCCGGACCTTGCCATTGGCGACATGGTCGAAGTCGATATCACCAGCGCCGGTCCCAATAGTCTGGCCGGCGAACTTAGCAGGAGGAAGGCCGCTTGAACCAAAGCCTCGTCAATCCCGCATGTCCGGGAACCCAAATCCCCCGAACCCGGTTGCGAACCGGTCCAATGAGGGGAATGACGAGCGAGGGAGGCTGCTGAATGTCGAAAAAACCAAACCAGAATAGCCGCGTCGATGTGGCTGAACGCGCCCGGCTGGAAGTCACGTTCGACCGGCCGCATCTGCTGACCACCTTGTTCGGCCAATATGACCGCAATCTGGTCGCGATCGAAAATCGTCTGGGCGTCTATATCGCCGCGCGGGGCAACAAGTTGCAGATAGAGGGCGAGGCCGAAGCCGCCGCCCGCGCCCGCGACGTGATGACCGGCCTCTACAACCGTATCGTCGCGGGACAAGAAATCGACTCGGGCGCGGTCGAGGCGGTGATCGCCATGTCTTCGGAACCGACGCTGGACGGCATCATCCGCAGCGATGTCGCCGAACCTCCCAAGGTGATGATCCGCACGCGCAAGAAGACGATCGTGCCGCGCTCCGCGACGCAGGTCACCTATATGGAGGCGCTGAACCGCAACGACATCATCTTCGCCCTCGGCCCGGCAGGCACCGGCAAGACCTATCTGGCGGTCGCGCAGGCGGTCAGCCAGTTGATCACCGGCAGCGTCGATCGGCTGATCTTGTCGCGCCCGGCGGTGGAAGCGGGCGAGAAGCTGGGCTTCCTGCCCGGTGACATGAAGGAGAAGGTCGATCCCTATCTCCGCCCGATCTATGACGCGCTGCACGACACGCTGCCGGCCGAGCAGGTCGAACGGCGGATCGCCAGCGGCGAGATAGAGATCGCGCCGCTGGCCTTCATGCGCGGGCGCACGCTCGCCAACGCCTTCATCGTGCTGGACGAAGCGCAGAACACCACCATCGCCCAGATGAAGATGTTCCTGACCCGCTTCGGCGAAGGCAGCCGCATGGTGATTTGCGGCGACCCCAAACAGGTCGATCTGCCACAACCGGGCACATCGGGCCTGGCCGACGCGGTGGCGCGGCTCGACGGCGTGGAAGGCATCGCCATGGTGCCGTTCGGCGTTGCCGACGTCGTGCGCCATCCGGTGGTCGGGCGGATCGTTCAGGCCTATGAGGGGCCGGATGCCTGAATCCCACATCCGTTCGTGTCGAGCGAAGTCGAGGCACGCTTGCGCAAACCGGTTCTCGACAAGCTCGAACCGAACGGAAAGTATGTTGAATGATTGAAGTCGCTGTCCTCCATGAAGAAGGCTGGCCGGGAACGGACTGGGAATTTCTGGCCCAGCGCGCGGTGGCGACAGCCATCGCGCACAGCCCCTATGCCGCCTTCGCCACGGACCAGACCCTGTATGAAGTCGCGGTGAAGCTGACTGACGATGCGGAGGTTCACAGCCTGAACCGTGCCTATCGGGACAAGGACAAGCCGACCAACGTGCTGTCCTTCCCGATGGTGCAGGAAGACCTGCTGGAAGTGACCGCCAATACCGATGATGGCGAAGTGCTCCTGGGCGATATCGTGCTGGCGGAAGGCGTGTGCGCCGCCGAAGCCGCAGAAAAAGGCATATCGGTGGCCGATCATGCCACGCATCTGATTGTCCACGGGACTTTTCATTTGCTTGGATATGACCATATGGACGACAATGAGGCCGAAGCAATGGAAGCGCTGGAGATTGCAGCGCTGCTGAGCATGGGCCTTTCCGATCCCTATGGGGATCGCAATATAGGGGACTAAGTAGAAATATGGCCGACGGCAGTCCGAAGGACGGCACCTCTTCGAAAGAAGCGGACAGTAGCAACGAGGGCGGCTTATGGAGCGGCATCAAGTCGCTCCTGTTCGGCGAGGGCGAGGAAACCAGTCTCCGCAAGGAACTGGAAGAAGCGCTCGACGAATATGACGAGGACGAGCAGGATGAGAATCCGCCGGTAAAGGGCGATCTGTCCGCGATCGAGCGGCAGATGGTCCGCAACCTCCTCCATTTTTCCGAACATACGGTCGATGACGTGGCGGTCCCCCGCTCCGACATCATTGCGATCGAGGAGAAAGCGAGCTTTGCCGAACTGGCCGATCTGTTCGCAGAGGCGGGGCATAGCCGCATCCCGGTCTATCGCGACACGCTCGATACCATTGTCGGCATGATCCATATCCGCGACGCCTTCGCCATCCTGGCCGGCAAGGCGCCGGTGCCCGATACGCTGGAACCGCTGATCCGTCAGCCGCTCTATGTGCCCGAAAGCATGGGCGCGCTGGACCTGCTGGCCGAAATGCGCGCCAAACGCACGCACCTCGCCATCGTGCTGGACGAATATTCCGGCACGGAAGGCCTGCTGACCTTCGAGGATCTGGTCGAGGAAATCGTCGGCGAGGTCGAGGACGAGCATGATGACGCGCCCGAGGCGATGCTGGTGCCGCTGGACGGCGGCCTGTGGGAGGCTGACGCCCGCGCCGAACTGGACGATGTCGCTGAAGAGATCGATCCGAAACTGGCCGAGGTCGAGGAGGATGTCGACACGCTGGGCGGCCTCGCCTTCGTGCTGGCCGGGCGCGTGCCCGAACCGGGCGAGATATTGGAGCATGACGAAAGCGGGTGGAAACTGGAGATCGTCGCCAGCGACGGCCGCCGTGTGACCCGCCTGCGCCTGCACCCGCCGGTCGAACGGGAGGAGGTGGAGGAATAATCCTCCGCCCCGGCAATTTTCCGATACAGACGCGAAATGTTAAGGCAGCGCCGCTAATTGTTCCGTTCGGGCTGAGCCTGTCGAAGCCCTGTCCTTCTTCCAAGGAGGTACGGCCCTTCGACAAGCTCAGGGCGAACGGATTCATAAGGCCTACCCATTCCTGGGTCATCTTTACGGCGGACGATGCGGAACGAACGACAATCGATACAGGGTCATGGCGGCGCGGACATGCTGTTTGCCGCGCCATGGCGGGCGACCGAGAAGCTGCTGCTGACCGCCATCTGCATCGCCACGCTCTTCTTCGCGATCGTGACGCCGCCCTTTCAGGCGCCCGACGAAAACCAGCATTATATGAAGGCGCTGTCGCTGGCGCAGGGCAAGTTGCTGACGGAGCAGCGGGACGACGCGATCGGCGCTGATCTGCCCCGCGCGGCGCTCAATATTCATGCCGTCGATTTCCCGACGGACGTGCCGCCCGACCTGCGCCATTTCGAGACCGAACAACTGGCGCAGAGCGCCGCCGCCGACGCGCAACGCCCCGGCACTGCCTTTGCCGATTTCCCCAATGTCGCCAGCTATGCGCCCAGCCTCTATGCGCCGGGCGCGGTGGGGCTGATACTGGGCCGGGGGCTGGACCTGCCCTGGATCGAAACCCTCTATGTCGGGCGGCTGGTCAATGCGCTGACCGGGATCGCCCTGCTGATCGGCGCGCTGTGCCTGCTGCCCTTTGGCCGCAACGCCATGCTGGCGACTGCATTGCTGCCGACCTTCGCCTATCAGACCGGATCGCTCTCGCCCGATGCGGTGATCAATGGTTTCGGCTTTCTGGGGCTGGCGCTGGCGCTGCGCACCGGGTTCATGAACGCCACGCCGGTTCGATCGGCCGGACTGCTGATCACCGGGCCTTTGCTGGCTTTGTGCAAGGGCGTCTATCTGCCGCTGATGGCGGCGGGGCTGCGCTGGCAGCAGCATCGGCGCGATTTGCGGCCGGGGCTGATCCTGGGCGCGATGGCGCTGGGGGCGATCGCCTTTGTCGGCTGGATGCACTATTCGGGTGGCAGCCAGGCGCTCTATCATATCCAGTCGCGCAGGACCGGCGAGACGATGATGACCGCGCCGTTGCGCGACCAGCTAGCGATCATATTGGCCGATCCGATCAGCTATGCCCGCATATTGGCCAGCAGTGTTGTTGAGCGCGCGCCGGTCTATGCCTTGCAGATCGTCGGGCGGTTCGGCTGGAACGCGATCCTGCTGCCCCTGCTCGCCTATCCGCTGGCCCTGCTGATGCTGGGCGCTGGCGTGGCGAGTGGATCGGGCGCGCGGTTCGGGATGGGCCAAAGGATCTGGTGGCTGGCGGTGGCGGCTGGTGTCGCGCTGCTTATTGAAACCGCCATGTATCTGACCGGCACGCCGCTGGGTGCGGATTATGTGCAGGGGACGCAGGGCCGCTATTTCCTGCCTGTCCTGCCGCTGGTGCTGATGGCGCTGTCACCCGATCAGGGCTGGCGCGGTGCTGGGCGGCTGTTCGTCATCGCGGCGATCCCGCTGCTGCTGATCGCCGCCGCGACGGTGTATGACAGCTTCTGGGTGCATGGCTTCATCACCAGCGACGGCATGCCACCACATGGCAGCATCGGCCGCGCGCTACTGCTCCCCTCCCCGCGCTGGTAGCCAGATCGCGCAGAAGGCGAGCCAGCCCAGCCCTTCGATCCAGCCGGCGGTGACGTCGCTGGGCCAATGCACGCCCAACCAGACGCGGCTGATGCCGATCAGCGCGATGATGGCGGCTGCGGTCCAGTAGCCGAAACGTCGCGCAGCCAGCATCGCCAGAGCGCCGAAAAACATCATATTCCCAGCCGCGTGCCCGCTGGGGAAGCTATAGGTGTGGACGATGTCGAGATGCGGCAGCAGGTCGGGTCTAGGAGCGGCGAAAATCTGCTTGAGGATCAAGTTCAGTGCCGTGCCGCCGGCCATCATCGCGGCCAGCCAATAGGCGCGCCTTCGATGTCCGATCCAGAATAGCCCGCCAAGAGATAGAACCAGCAGAGCCAATCGACCCGCCGTTCCGCCGATGGCAGACGCGCCCCGCATCCATGGCGTGACATGCTGCCCCACGGCGCTATCCCGCGCTGCCCCTGCCCACTCCATCAGCCCGACATTAAGCCCATCGAGCCAACCCGATCGCTGCATGAGGGCGATCGCCAGAACGCAAAAAAGCGCGAGAGCCAGAGCCCCCGCGCCTTTCGCTGGCGACATGCGCCGATCAGATATGGATCGCACGCCCATAGGCCGCGAGCACGCTTTCATGCATCGACTCCGAGATGGTCGGATGCGGGAAGACAGTGTGCATCAGTTCGGCTTCGGTCGTCTCCAGCGTCTTGCCGATGGTGTAGCCCTGGATCATTTCCGTGACTTCCGCGCCGACCATATGGGCACCCAGCAATTCGCCGGTCTTGGCGTCGAACACCGTCTTGGTGAAGCCTTCCGCCTCGCCCAAGGCGATCGCCTTGCCATTGCCGATGAAGGGGAACATGCCGACCTTCACCTCATAGCCCGCTTCCTTCGCCTTGGCTTCGGTCAGGCCGACGCTGGCGATCTGCGGATGGCAATAGGTACAGCCCGGAATGTTGCGAACGTCCATAGCGTGCGGATGCTTGCCGGCAATCGCCTCGGCGGCGATCACGCCTTCATGGCTCGCCTTGTGCGCCAGCCATGGCGGCGCGGTCACGTCGCCGATCGCCCAGATGCCATCCACGCTGGTCTTGCACATCGGGTCGGTGACGATATGGCCCCGCTCCGTCTTGATGCCCAGTTCTTCCAGACCGATATTCTCGGTATTCGGCACGATGCCGATCGCAACAATGACATGGCTATACTCGCCATTGACGATCTTGCCGTCATTGTCCTTGATCGCGGCCTTCACGCCGTTCGCGCCGACCTCCAGCTTGTCGACGCCAGCGCCGGTCAGGATGGTCATGCCCTGCTTCTTGAGCGCCTTTTCGAGGAAGGCGGAAACGTCTTTGTCCTCAACGGGAACGACGCGGTCCATCATCTCGACCACGGTGACGTCGGCGCCCATGTCATTATAGAAGCTGGCAAATTCGATGCCGATCGCACCCGAACCGATGACCAGCAGCTTGCTGGGCATTTCCGGCGGGGTCATGGCGTGGCGGTAGGTCCACACGCGCTTGCCGTCCGCCTTGGCGAAGGGCAGGTCGCGGGCGCGGGCGCCGGTCGCGACGATGATGTTCTTCGCCGTCAGTTCTTCGGTCTTGCCGTCCTTGGTGACGGTCAGCTTGCCTTTCGCGACCAGCTTGCCGTCGCCCATATGGACGGTGATCTTGTTCTTCTTCATCAGGTGCGTGACGCCCTGATTAAGCTGCTTGGCGACGCCGCGCGAGCGCTTCACGACGGCGGCGATGTCGGCGCTGATCTTTTCAGCCGCCAGACCATAATCGCCGGCGTGCTGCATATAATGGAAGATTTCCGCCGAACGCAGCAGCGCCTTGGTCGGGATGCAGCCCCAGTTGAGGCAGATGCCGCCCAGATTTTCGCGCTCCACGATCGCGGTCTTCAGACCCAGTTGAGCCGAACGGATGGCGGCCACATAGCCGCCGGGGCCGGAGCCCAGAACGATGACGTCGTAATTCTCAGCCATGGTCAGTCTCTCTAGTCTTACTTCGCCGCGCCGGTTTCGGTCGGCAGGGGCGGAACGGAACGGGGCTGGCGATCTTCACCGATCGCCACGAAGCTGAAGGTCGCGTGGGTGACGCGATAGGATCGGTCGTCATGACGCGCGCGGCGCCATGCCTCGACATAGATTTTCATCGACGTGCGGCCCACGGACTTGAGCGTCGCGAACACCGACACTTCATCGCCGACCACGACCGGACGGAGGAAGGTCATGCCCTCCACCGCGATGGTCACGGCGCGGCCATGGCTGTGCCGGGCGGCGACGGAACCCGCCGCCGAATCCATCACGCTCATCAGCCAGCCGCCGAAAATATCCCCATAGGGATTGGTGTCGGTCGGCATGGCGATGACCCGCACCGCCGGACTGATATCCGGCGGGGTTTCGTCGACATAGGCCATCAGGCGAGCAGGCCGATCGGGTTTTCGATCAGCTGCTTGAACGCCTGCATCAGGCGGGCGCCATCGGCGCCGTCGATGGCACGGTGATCGAAGCTGCCGGTCGCCGACATGACGGTCGCGATCTGGACCGCATCATCGACAATGTACGGGCGCTTCTCGCCCGCGCCGATCGCCATGATCATGGCCTGGGGCGGGTTGATGACGGCTTCGAACTGCTTGATGCCGAACATGCCCATGTTGGAAAGCGATGCAGTGCCGCCCTGATATTCCTCGGGCTTGAGCTTGCCGTCCTTGGCGCGGGTGGCCAGGTCCTTCATCGCGGTCGAGATGGAGGCAATGCCCTTGCCCGCGGCGTCGGTGACGATCGGCGTGATCAGGCCACCGGGGATCGACACGGCGACGCTGATGTCGGCGCGCTTGAATTGCAGCATCTGGTCGCCAGCGAACTGCACGTTACACTCGGGCACCTGCTCCAGCGCGACGCCCAGCGCCTTGATCAGCAGGTCGTTGACCGACAGCTTGACCTTGCGGCTTTCGAGGCCGGCATTGAGTTCGCCACGCAGCTTGAGCAGCTTGTCGAGCTGAATGTCGACCGTCAGGTAGATGTGCGGCACCTGCTGCTTGGATTCGGTCAGGCGGCGCGCGATCGTCTTGCGCATGCCGCTCAGCTTGACGACCTCGTGCGGGATACCGAAGTCCTGCGCAGCGGCAGCGACCGGTGCGGGCGTTGCAGCGGCCGGAACAGCGGGAGCGGCGGCCGTCGGAGCGGCGACAGGCGCAGCAGCGCCCGGCTGGGCGCCGTCAATATCCGCCTTCACGATGCGGCCATTGGTGCCGGAGCCGGCGATGGTCGCCAGATCGATGCCCTTGACCTCTGCCAGGCGGCGAGCCAGCGGGCTGGCCTTCACGCGATCGCCCGAGGAGACGGCGGGAGCGGCAGAAGCCTTGGCGGGGACGGCGTCGGCCTTGGCTGCGGGAGCAGCGGCTTCCGCCTTTTCGGGGACCGGATCGGCCTTCGGCGCAGGTGCTGCACCACCACCAGCGGCAGCCGTAGCAACATCTTCACCTTCTTCGGCGATGATCGCGATCACGGTGCCGACTTTCACGCCCTCGGACCCTTCAGAAACCAGAATCTTGGCGATCACGCCTTCATCGACGGCTTCGAATTCCATCGTTGCCTTGTCGGTTTCGATTTCCGCCAGCAGGTCGCCCGACGACACCGTGTCGCCCTCCTTGACCAGCCACTTGGCCAGCGTGCCTTCCTCCATGGTGGGGGACAAAGCGGGCATCTGGATTTTCTTACTCATGCTTTCGGGCCTCTTCTTGGCTTTACGGCTTTGGTCATTATGTCCCCGTTTTCACCCATTCGCCGCTTTGGTCAAGTGACGCTGGAACAGACCCTCTTTTATGGCTTTCATTTTACCGCTATGGTTCGTTGAGATGTTAAAGAGAAACATCGCACCATAAATATTATGCTGGGACGATAAGAAGTGCGGACATATCTGGTCGTTGTCGACGAATCGCCCGAAGCTGAAACCGCGCTGCGCTTCGCTGCGCGCCGCGCCGCCAAGACGGGCGGCGCCGTGCGCATCCTGGCGCTGATCCCGCCGGCCGAGTTCGTGCAATGGGGCGGCGTACAGGCGACGATGGAGGATGAAGCGCTGCAACGGGCCGAAGCGCTGGTGACGAGCGCGGCGGGCACGCTGACCGACGAATCCGGTATCCGCCCCAGCATCACCGTGCGTCAGGGCGAAGCGGTGACGGTGGTGCGCAAGACGCTGGAGGAAATGGACGATGTCGCAGCCTTGGTGCTGGGCGCGGCGGCCAGCGGCAATCCGGGCAAGCTGGTGACGCATTTCGCCGGTGCCGACGCAGGCAAGCTGCAATGCCCGGTGATGATCATTCCGGGCGGGCTGGATAGTGACGCGATCGATAGGTTGAGTTGATTTCCCTCATTGCGAGCGGAGCGAAGCAATCCATCGGCACAACATGGATTGCTTCGCTCCGCTCGCAATGACGAGTTCAGCGCTTATGCTTCCCCCGCTTCGCCCCGATATGGCGGATATTCTTGGGGCGGCCGCGATGGACGACACCCGGACGGGTGCGGTCGCGCTTCATCGGGCCACCGCGCGGGGCGGGATTGTCGGGTAGTTCGAAGCGTAACGAGCCGTTGATCGGGTCCGCCTCCGCCAACCTTAACTCCAGTCGCTGGCCCACCGTGTAGCGATCGCCGCTGTCCACGCCCTGCAACGCCTTGCCCGCTTCGTCATAGAAGAAATGTTCGGCGCCCATGGTCGACACAGGCACCAGCCCGTCGCCGCCCAGCCCGTCGACCGTCGCGAAGAAGCCGAAATTCTGGACGCCGGTGATGCGCGCCTTCACCACTTCGCCGACATGGGCGGACAGGAAGGCAGCGACATAGCGGTCGATCGTCTCCCGCTCCGCCTCCATCGCGCGGCGTTCATGGCCGGAGATCATCTCGCCGACCAACCCCATATTCTCATAATCATCCTGGCTGAGCGACGAGCGGTCCGGGACAGCCTTGTCCTTTGGCGCGGGCAGTTCCAGCCCATAGGCACCGACCAGCGCGCGGTGGACCAGAAGGTCGGCATAGCGGCGAATGGGCGAGGTGAAATGGGCGTAGCTGCCCAGCGCGAGACCAAAATGGCCCATATTCTGCGGCGCATAATAGGCCTGGGTCTGGCTGCGCAGGATCTGGGTCATGATCTGCTCCTTCTCCTCCGACTCCCCGACCTTGCGGATCAGGGCGTTGAAGGTCGCGGGGCGGATCACCTGCCCCAGCGCGAAGTCGATGTCGAAGGTGGCGAGATATTCCTTGAGCGCGACCAGCTTGTCGCGGCCGGGGGTTTCATGGACGCGGTACATGACCGGCGCCTTCTTCGCCTCCAACGCCTTGGCCGCCGCGACATTGGCCGCGATCATATAATCCTCGATCAGCATATGCGCGTCGAGCCGTTCGCGCACGGCGACGCTGACGATCTTGCCATATTCGTCCAGCACCACGCGGCGTTCGGGCAGATCGAGCGCCAGCGGATCGCGCGCCTCCCGCGCCTTGCGCAGCAGCGCCCAGCAGGCCCAGAGGGGCTTGAGGGCGGCTTCGAGCAGGTCTTCCGCCTGCTTGCGAGAGGCCGTAGGCGCGCCTTCAGGCGCTGTGCCGTCCATCGCCGCCTGCGCATCCTCATAGGCCAGCACCGCCGTGACGCGGATTATCGCGCGGGTGAAGCGCCAGGCCGTGACCTTACCATTCGCATTGATGGTGAGGTGACAGGCCATCGCCGCCCGGTCCTGCCCGGCGCGCAGTGAGCACATGTCGGACGAGAGTTCGTGCGGCAGCATCGGCACGACCTGATCGGGGAAATAGACGCTGTTGCCGCGCTTGCGGGCTTCCTTGTCCAGCGCACTGCCGGGACGGACATAGTAGCTGACATCGGCGATGGCGACGATCGCCTTGTAACCGCCGACATTTCCCTCATCCTCGTCCGGCGTGGCCCAGACCGCGTCGTCATGGTCGCGCGCGTCGACGGGGTCGATGGCGACGATCGGGAGGTGGCGCAGATCCTCGCGCTTGTCCTCATGCAGCGGCAAAGCGGATGCGGCGACCGCTTCATCCTCGGCGCGATCGGGGAAGACATGGGGGATGCCATGTTTGTGGATCGCGATCAGGCTGAAGCTGCGCGGAGCGAAGGGATCGCCGAGGATATCGGTGACGCGCGCGGAAATGCGCGGCGGGCGGCCATGGGGTTCGGCCAGCACCAGATCACCGGGCTTGGCGGTGCCGACGTCGCTGATCAGCGTATCCTTGCGGATGCGCTTGTCGACCGGGCGCAGCCACAGCTTGCCATCGGCCATCTGCTCGACCACGCCCAGCAATTCCTCGCTGGCCTTGGCAAGTTTCTTCATCGGATGCGCTACCCAGCCGCGACCGGCCTCCTCCGTGCGGGCGAGGATGCGATCGCCTATGGTGAGCCCGCCGCGCTTGCCGCGCTCCACCACGCGCAGGCGCGGCGCAGGCTGGCCTTCGGCTTCCCACCGTTCGGGCGTGGCGATCAGGGTCGTGTCGTCGACATCGACGATGCGCAGCACCGTAACCTTGGGCACGCCGCCCATCTTGTGGAAGGCGCGGGCCGGGCCGAGATCGATCAGCCCTTCGTCCGCCATGTCCTTCAGCAGCGCCTTGAGCGCGATCTTTTCCTGCCCCTTGAGGCCGAACGCCTTGGCGATTTCTCGCTTGCCGGCGGGCGTATCGGACTCGGTGATGAATTCCATCACTTGATCGCGGGTGGGGAAGCCGGCGGGGCGGACTTTAGCGGGTTTGTTATGCTTCTGGGTCGATGCCATGGACCAGCTATAGGGACGCGCCGCCCCGGACGCCAGCGGCATGGCGGGGTGGACGCGCCGGATCGTCTCCATGGGCATGAACGCCCTGCTCCTGATCCTCGCCGCTGCTGCCCAGCCTGCCCCTGCCCCCGTCGTCGTCCAGCGCGAGGGGGCGGAACATTATGTCTGGGGTGGGGTGAATGACGGCTGGCATCTGGTGAAGCGGGACGATCTTTCGGTGATCCAGGAGCGTATCCAGCCAAGTGCCGCCGAGGCGCGGCATTATCATGAGAAGGCCCGGCAATTTTTCTATGTGCTTGCGGGCGAACTGACGATGGAGGCCGATGGCGTCACCCACAGGCTGAGTGCCGGACAGGGGATAGAGATTGCGCCCGGCGTGCCGCATCAGGCGCAGAACCAGAGCAATGCCCCGGTAGACATCCTCGTCACCTCCACCCCCAAAAGCCATGGCGACCGGGTCGAAGCCCCCCTCCCCTAAACGGCACTTGTTGGAATTCCTCCGCTTAACTTCGCATATTTCCCGCGGATTCTGACATAATCTGTCATGAATTGGATATTAAATTTCCAATCCTGCCAAGGGCATGTGGGTCATATTTTCCGTTCTTCCTAAACGACTGGTCGTAAATAGGACAGAATTGGCAGCTATTTGGCAACATGGTCGGCCGATCGGTTTGACATCGCCCGACCCTCCCCTAGCCAAGGGACATGGATCCAGTCCGGGGGGCTTATTTGTCAGGCACTTGCCTGATGCAAGCAGAGGAGTGGCTATGAAAAAATATCTGAGCGCCGCGGCCGTGATGGCTGTGCTGGTAACGGCATCGCCGGCATCGGCTCTGATCAAACGCAATAGCTATGGATCGCATATCTGCAACGATGTGCCGTTCCTGTTCCAGACCGGTATCCAGTCGCTGGTGTGCCTGTTTACCGAAGATCCGTGAGCGTGACGGGATCATGAAAAAGGGGGCGGCCTGATCCTGATCGGCTGCCTTTTTTTTGTAATACACTGTGCAACGAGCAGACGCGGGATGGCGGCCTATTGAGCCTCGTTTCTCCGCGCGAACAAGAAAGAAGACCCTCACCGACTACGACTAGGCAGCAAGCTGCCAAGTCTTCATAGCCTCTCCCGCGAAGGCGGGAGAGGGCAGGATCAGGCTGCGCCGCCATTCACCGCTCAGCTTTTCAGCCCCCTACCCCGCCAGTTTCCGCGCCCTGTCTCGCCAGGCTTCCGCCAGTACCGGCATGTCGGCCAGCGTGCGGACGGCGGCGGGGTCGGCCTTGTGGCCGCCACCGATCAGCAGGTGAAAGACGCGGGCGATGGGCCAGTCGGCGAGCGGCCGGTCGAGCAGGTCCATGCGGGTGCCGGCCTGCGCCTCCCCTTCGCGAATGACGCGGAAATAGAGGCCGCTGCGGGCGGTCTTGACGATGGTCGCCATCACGTCACGCGCGGCGAAACGGTGGTCGAGCTTCCAGCAGGGCTGGCGGCCATGGCTGACCTCCACGACCGCGCTGCCCAGCGAGAAGCGATCGCCCAGACAAATATCCGCCTCCGTCATGCCGCGCGACGCGATATTCTCGCCAAAAGCGCCGGGAGCTTCGAGCAGCGGCTGACCGGGCTTGCGATCGCGCCACCAGCCATAATGATCCTGCGGATAGAGATGGATCGCCTTGTCCCAGCCGCCATGATGGACGGTGTCGGCAACCTGATCGCCTTCGAACCCCGCCCAGCCGATCCGCACGGGATCGCGCGTCGGCTGCTTGGCGATGGCGCTATAATCTTCGCCGCGAAAGGGCACGGGCTTGCCGATCAGGAGGGCGTCGATGATCATATGGGGCGTGGTCATCGCGCGCTTATGCCATGGGTGCAGGCATGGGGCGATGGCCGATCGCGCGGGAGTGGATTGCCGGGCGGAGTGGGCATGTTCGAGCGTGGTTGGATGGCGGATTTGGGTGGGTAGCTGACGGTCAGGTTTCGGGCGGACAATTGCGTAGAGCTGCCATTGACGTAGCACGATCAAGCGATAACTTTTGCCCATGCGTTTCATGGCAACACTTGCAATTCTGATGGTCTGCGTAAGCTGTGGGGTAGCCCCCCAACCAGATAGCATCAGAACCGTCGCAGCTTACGAAATTCCACTTCCTGCGAAAGGCGAGCGTGATGAGTTGATCAGGTTATTGGATCGATTGGCCAAATCCGATGGACTTCATGTCGATGCAGCGACCGACGAAGAACTTCGTCAAACGGCCGAAGCTATCCCGGAGGCGAAGATGACGGTCCACGCTGCCGTCTGGCGCGGGGCTGGCGATGAACACTCCGAAGCAGTCATCATGGATCAGGCCGACCACCTTGGACAGGTGTGGATCATGTTCTCAAAGGGCGAAGACCCTCTGTTGGCCAAGAGATTTCGAGACAAAGCAGTAAAAGAGATATTCGCTCGCTGGCCTGCAACACTTGCTCTGCCAATCATGCCCACCGGCGCAATCCCTCTACATCGCGACTTAGTCAGGACCGAGAATGGATATGAGGTCGCCCATTCAGCAGCAGCAAGATACACGGTGGAAGGCGACCATTAAAACCCTATTGGAATGTCGGCTTTTAGGCGCAGCCATCTCGTCTATCATCGTCAATTTTTGGTCGCTTTGCGCCATCCGGAACTTCCCACACCTAGGCAACGCTCAGTTCGGAACGCAGCTTGAGGACTTCGCCGCCGCTGTCGACATGGATCAGATAGGCGGGGTCGGCGGGCGTTCCGTTGCGGCGGACCAGCGCGCCCGCGATCGTGCGTTCGACATGGCGGTCAAAACGCTCGCTTATCCGTCCACGGCCGACGCCCTGCCCCCAATTCCACCTGACCCGCATTCCCTTAGGGAAAGTCTTGGTCATCGGGGCATCCTCTCCTTTTTGCGGGGCAACTGCATCGGCCGGCATCCGTGCCTGCAAATGCCAAATTCCCAAGCACTTATATGGTTCCCTTGGGTTTTCGCGCGTCTTGGGCTAAGGGGCGCCGATGGATGCATCCGGCCTTCGCGTCGCCCTGTTCAGTGGCAACTATAATTATGTGCGTGACGGCGCCAATCAGGCGCTCAACCGCTTCGTCACCTATCTGCTCAAGCAGGGGGCGACCGTGCGCGTCTATTCCCCGACCACCGACACCCCGGCTTTCGAGCCTGCGGGCGATCTGGTGAGCGCGCCGTCCTTCGCCGTGCCGGGGCGCAAGGAATATCGCGTGCCGCATCGGCTGTCGGCCAAACTGCGCCGCGATCTCAAGGCGTTCCAGCCCAATCTGGTCCATGTGTCCAGCCCCGATCCGCTGGGCCATCGCGCGGTCAGCTGGGCGCGGGAGCATGGCCTGCCCGCCGTGGCATCCGTGCATACGCGGTTCGAAACCTATCCGCGCTATTATGGGCTGGCCTTTCTGGAGCCGCTGATCCTGTCCATCCTGCGCCGCTTCTATCGCCGCTGCGACGCGATCGTCGCGCCATCCGAATCGATGGCGCAACTGCTGCGCGACCAGCGGATGAACTATGATGTCGGCATCTGGACGCGCGGGATCGACCGGGAGATTTTCAACCCGGGCCGTCGCGACATGGAATGGCGGCGGTCGCTAGGCATCGGCGATGATGTACCGGCGATCGGCTTCATCGGCCGGCTGGTGATGGAAAAGGGGCTGGACGTGTTTTCCGACACGATCGACCAGCTCGGCGCGCGGCAGGTGCAGCATAAGGTGCTGATCGTGGGCGAAGGCCCGGCGCGCGAATGGTTCCAGAACCGCTTGCCCAATGCGGTGTTCACCGGTTTCCAGAAAGGTCCCGATCTGGGCCGCGCGGTCGCCAGCATGGACATGTTGTTCAACCCGTCGGTGACGGAGACGTTCGGCAATGTGACGCTGGAGGCGATGGCGTGTGGCCTGCCGACCGTGGCAGCGCGGGCGACCGGCAGCGAAAGCCTGGTGACGGAAGGCGTGACCGGTCGGCTGATCCGCCCCGGCGCGATCGGCGATTTTGCCGATGCGCTTCAGGCCTATTGCCTGGACGGCGATGCCCGGCATGCGGCCGGACAGGCGGCGCAGCGGCGCGCGGAACGCAATGGGTGGGATCAGGTCAATCAGGCGCTGGTCGACACCTATCTGCGCGTGATCCGCCAGCGCGCGCAGGGCCTGTCGCCGCGATCCAGCCCTGTTCCCTGAACGCCCGTCCATCCCTATATCGGTGACGATGGCCGACCTTTTCGCTTCCGACGATCTGCCCGCCGATGATGGCGCGCCCGATACCGCTCCCCTTGCCGACCGGCTGCGCCCGCGCACCCTGGCCGATGTGGTCGGGCAGGAGCATCTGACCGGGCCGGAGGGCGCGATCGGCCGGATGGTGGCAGCGGGGCGGCTGTCCTCCATCATCTTCTGGGGGCCGCCGGGCACGGGCAAGACGACGATATCCCGCCTGCTGGCCGATGCGGTGGGCATGCGCTTCGCGCCGATCTCGGCTGTCTTTTCCGGTGTCGCCGACCTCAAAAAAGTGTTCGCCGCCGCGAAGGACCATGCCCGGCTGGGCGAGAAAACCCTGCTGTTCGTGGACGAAATCCATCGCTTTAACCGGGCGCAGCAGGATGGTTTCCTGCCCTTTGTCGAGGATGGCACGGTCACGCTGGTCGGGGCGACCACCGAAAATCCCAGTTTCGAGCTGAACGCGGCGCTGTTGTCGCGCGCGCAGGTGCTGATCCTGCGGCGGCTGGATGCGAGCGCGCTGGAGCAATTGCTGGACCGGGCGGAGGCACTGACGGGCAGGCCCCTGCCGCTCGATCCGTCCGCGCGGGAAGCCTTGCTGGCCAGCGCGGATGGCGACGGGCGCTTCCTGCTCAATCAGGTCGAGACGCTCTATTCGATCGATATCCCCGCGCCGCTCGATCCGGCTGGCCTGTCCGCCCTCCTGCACCGCCGGGTCGCGGTGTATGACAAGGATCGGGAGGGGCATTACAACCTCATCTCCGCGCTGCATAAATCGCTGCGCGGGTCCGATCCGCAGGCCGCGCTCTATTATATGGCGCGGATGCTGACGGCGGGGGAAGAGCCGCTTTATGTGCTGCGGCGGCTGGTGCGCTTTGCGACCGAGGATATTGGCCTCGCTGATCCGCAAGCGGTGGTGCAATGCCTCGCCGCCAAGGATGCTTATGAATTTCTGGGGTCGCCAGAGGGGGAACTGGCGATCGTGCAGGCCTGCCTTTATTGCGCGACGGCGCCCAAATCGAACGCGGCCTATATGGCGATGAAGGCGTCGTTCAAATCGGCCCGCGACACCGGATCACTGATGCCGCCGATGAACATCGTCAACGCCCCCACCAAGCTGATGAAGCAGGTCGGCTATGGCGCGGGCTATCAATATGATCATGATGCCGAGGGTGGCTTTTCCGGCGCCAATTACTGGCCGGAGGAAATGAGCCCGCAGACCTTCTATGCGCCGTCCGATCGCGGTTTCGAGGCGCGGATCGCCGAGCGCATCGCCTATTGGAACAAGTTGCGGGCGGAGCGCGGCGGCGCGTGACGCCCGGCTTTGCGCGCTTTACCGCGATCGACTGGTCCGGCGCAAAGGGCGCTCGGCACAAGGGGATCGCGGTCGCGCTTTGCGAGGCGGGGGATGCCGTGCCCCGGCTGATCGCGCCGCTCGATCGCCTCTGGTCGCGGCAGGCGGTGGCCGACTGGCTGATCCATGCGGCGGGCAAGGCCCCTACCCTGTTCGGCTTCGACTTCAGCTTCGCGCCGCCCTTCGTCGCGCGGGGCAGCTATCTGCCCGGCGATGATGTGCCGCAGGATGGGCCGGGCTTCTGGGCCTATGTCGATGCGATTTGCGACGATATCGATCTGGGCGCGGCCAGCCTGCTGGAGGTCGCCCATCGCCGCCATTTCTATTTCGGCAAGGCGGACGGGGTGAAAGCGACCTTCATGCACAACCGGGCGTGCGAGGCGCTCTATAATGCGGGTGGCGGGGGGAAGCCCTCCACCGTTTATGATGCGATCGGCGCGGCGCAGGTGGCCAAGGCGAGCTTTGCGGGCATGCGGATGCTGCACCATGTGCGGCCGCATGTGCCGGTCTGGCCGTTCGATCCGGTGCCGGATGCTGGATCGCTGGTGGTGGAAATCTATACCAGCATCGCCGCGCGAGCCGCCGGTCGGCCCAAGGGACGTAGCAAGATGCGGGATCTGGCGGCGCTGAACGACGCGCTGACAGCTCTGGGCTCAGCGCCGCATGAAGGCGTAATGCCTGACGACCATGGCGCGGATGCGATCGTCACGGCCGCCTGGATGCGGCGCGCGGTGGCGCAGGCGGGGCATTGGTCGCCCGGCGGGATGACCGCGCAGATCGCGCGCAGCGAAGGCTGGACCTTCGGCGTCACCTGACCCTGAGCGAAGGATTTCGGCCCCTTATGCACCCGCCATATTTTGACGGGGCAATTCGTTGACTGGACCTGAAGGCCGCTCTATGTGCGGCCTTCAGGCCGGCTTAGCTCAGTTGGTAGAGCACCTGATTTGTAATCAGGGGGTCAGGGGTTCGAGCCCTCTAGCCGGCACCATGTTTTTTGGCTTTAGGCGCGCACGGGCCGGGAACAGGCGCCGCCAGCCGATGATCACGCCGCTGATCGAAATGATCAGGCCAGCGCCGGACAAGAGCCAGACCAGAATATGCCGCAGCGGCGGCCACCAGAGCAGCCAGGGAAAGTCCAGACTGTGCAGGGCGTTGAACAGCCAGCGATAGCTGCGCCCGCCCGATCCGACCTGTCCCAGCAGCGCTCCGGTCGCCGGATCGATATGCAGCCAGCTCTGCGCCGCATCGTCGAACTTAAGCCGCAGCACGGGCAGCGGACGATCATCGTCACGCGGGTCGCCGGTCGAATACCAATAGCGATCCGGTTGCTCCAGCAGAGCCACATCGGTCAGCGCCGCGCCCGGCATTGCATGGCGCGCCATGGTGATGATGCGATCGCGGCTGAGCGTCATGGGCCGGGCGGTTGCGCCATCCAGCAGGTGCGGCCGTTCCCCGCCCCACAGGGTGATGATCGGTTGCCCACCCAGCCAGCCAAAGCGGCCTTCGCGCATGCCAGCCCCCGCCTGCGCTAGAGCGGCGAGATCGGTCTTGGGATAGCCGGGCCGCGCACCGGCATAGAGGCTGGCGACGTCGCCCCGCCCCTTGTCCCGCAATCCGCCCCAGGGGCTCATCGACAGCCAGCCGCTCGCTATCCAGGTGACGATGAACAGGCCGCCGACAAGGCCGCCGACATGATGCCATTTCATCCAGCCGCGATAGGGGCTGACCGATCCCGATTTGTAGCGGCGTTTGAACCGTGCCCGCAGCAGGCCGATCCAGATCCCCGCCAGCGCGCCGAGCAGCCCGATGCCGGACGTCCATAGCACGGTCTGGCGCCATGGCTCCTGAAACACGCGAAGCGCTTCGAAATAGATCCAGTGCGGCACCGCGCCCAGCCAGTTCCAGAAGCGTTCATGCGCGGTCGTGTTCTGCACCACCTCCCCCGTCTGCTGGCTGACATAGATGTCGGATGCCGTCGCATCGGCCGTGCGCACCCGCCAGAAGGGCGCCATCGCCTTGTACGCGCGAGTAACGACCCATTGATCGTGATCGACCGGATCGACCGACAGAGCGGGCGCGCCCGTGAGTGTGGAGGCGATCGCGGCGGCGCGGGCGGCGTCGACCGCGCGGATTTCGGCGCCGGTGCGGGCCGACACGGCGCGCCGCCCATCCGGCGTGACGATGCGATAGACCGGCTCCCCGCCGGTCATGCCAAGGCGCATTTCGGTGGAGGCGCCCGCCTCGCCCAGCACCGCCAGCGCCCGGTCAGGCCCGACGCGCACCTGTCGCCAGTCGATCGGCGCTGCGGTCGCCACCCGCTCCGCCGCGCGGAAGGAGGGGAAGGACACATAGAGCATCACCAGTCCCGACAGGAACCAGATGGCGAAGAACAGGCACAGGACAATGCCGGTCCAGCGGTGGAAGATATAGAGCCAGCGCTTCGTCCCCTTCCACAGCGCGGCGGGAACCGATGGTCCCCGCCGCGCCGATGCGCCTGTTTCAGAGCGCGACATGGAGCGTCGCCTCCACCGTGCGAGGATCGCCCAGCACCCATTGGGTGCTGCCATAGGTGGCGCGCGCATAGGTCGTATCGAAGATATTGCGGACGCGCACAGCCACGCTCGCTCCATCCACAAACTGCCAGCGCAGCCCTGCGTCGGTCAACGTATAGGCCGGGACGACACGGCTGTTCGCCGCATCCTGATAGCGTTTGCCGACATAGCTGACGCCGCCGTCCAGCACCCAGCCCTTCATGAATTCCCAACTGACGAAGGCGTTGGCGGTTTTCGTCGCGACATTGCTGGGGCGATTGCCGGCCCGCTGGAACAGGACGCCGCCCACGGATTCGGCGAAATCATCATAGCGCGCCCTCAGCAGCGACCCGTTCACCGTGACGCTGAGATGATCGACCGGCTCCAGGAAGAGCGAGGCCTCCACCCCGCGCGAGCTTTGCTGGCCGACCTGCACCTGAATGGTCGGGATCAGCGGATCGGACGTCAGCAGCTTGCGCTTGACGATGTCATAGACGGCCAGCGTCCACTGGCCGCGCGATCCCCAGAAGATATGCTTGATCCCCGCCTCATATTGGCGACCGGTCGACAGGTCGAAATCGCTTTGCGCGACACTGGTGGACACCAGCGCGCCGACCGGGTCGGCCGCGGTCGCATATTGGCCGTAGAGCGCCAGCGACGGGACGGGATTATAGACCGCCCCCACGCGCCATGTGACGGCATCGGGGGTAGAGGTGAAGTTATTCGCCGCATTCACATAGTCGGTCTTGGTGATTTCCGGCCGGTCATAGCGCAGGCCGCCGACCAGCGAGAAGCGATCGCTGAACTTCAGCCGGTCTTCGGCAAAGATCGAATATTGGCGGATGCGGTTGGTATAGCGGGCCTTCGTCGTTGCCGTGGACTGGTGGATGAACAGGCCCGGATCGGGATCGGCGGCGTCGACCAGTCGCGTCGCATTATTGCCGCTGTTGCTGACATTCTTGTAGCTGATGCGGTTGATGTCGAAGCCCACGACAAGGCTGTTTTCCAGTCCCACCAGATCATGATTGAGATTGGCGGTCGTGCGGTGCCCGGTCTGTTTCTGGATATGGTAGAGTTCCAGAAAGCTGGATTGCCGCACCTGCGCCGCGCTGCTCTGCGTCGCGGGAATGTAGGTCAGGCTTTCGGCATTCTTCCAATATTTATTGGCCCAAAGATGGTAGAAAGTGCTGCGGATGGTCAGCGCATCCGACGGCGTCCATTCCACCTTCGCCTGGCTCCAATTGTCGCGGAAGCGCAGCCGGGCATCGGCGACATTATAATTGTTGCGGGCGATCGATCGATCCAGCTTGCCATTCACCAGCGGCACGCCGAACCAGGTGCGCGGATTTTGCACGCTATGGTCGTGCGACAGGGTGATGGACAGGTCGGTGGCTGGCCTGAACCGGATCGCCCCGGACAGGGCCAGCGCATCGGAATCGCCCCGGTCCATCCAGCCTTCCGACCGGCGATAGCTGGCGTCCGCGCGAAAGGCGATGCCTTCGCTGATCGGACCACCGGCACCGGCCGCGACGTTGAAACTGTCATAGGAAGCGATGCCGACCCGGCCGCTCACCTCCATCTGGTCGGACGGCTGTTTCCGCACGACATTGACGGCGCCGCCGATCGCGCCCTCGCCATAGAGAACCGAGGCAGGGCCGCGCAAAATCTCCACGCTCTGCGCCATCCACGGGTCGGCCGGGAAGGTCAGCGTATTGTTGTACATGCGCATGCCATCATAGAGCGTCATCACCGAATTCTGGCCGGTGAAGCCGCGTGCCGACAGGCCATAGCCAAACACGCCCGAGGTGTTGACGATGCCGGTCGCACGGGCAGCCGCATCCTGAATGGTCAGGTCACCGCGCAGGCGGATGGCGTCGCCATCCAGCGTTTCGACACTGGCTGGCATTTCCAGCGCGGTCAGGCCAAGGCGGCTGGCCCCTTCCGCCTTCATATTCAGGCGCAGCGGATCGACCACGCCGGTCACGATGATCGCCGTATCATTCCCATTATCTTCGGCAGGCTGGGCAAATGCACTGGGCGCAGCAAGAGAGAAGGCCGCAAGTGCAGCCGGTGTGAACTTCAACATATCTATCCCCCCGTCGGCGTCGCACGACAAAATGGGCGGGGGCGTGCCGTTCACGAACGGTCGGCAACCGGCATCGGCCGGACGCCAGGGGCGACCGACACACGGCGTCCGATGCGGCCCCTGCCGCTCGTTCGTCGCTCAGACGGAGTATACCGTGCCGCGGCCATCCCCTGGACCAAGGCAAGAGCGACCAGACGCCGGCAGGTCTCCTGGCTCATGGGTCATCGCTTGATATACGGCCTTCCCAGGCCTCGCAGGATTTAGCGTCCGGCCCAGTGGCTGGCGGATCGGTCATATTGCCGTCCGCTCCTGTATATCGCGCTCGCCACTTACAGTTGCAGGGACAGCCTCGGATTTGGATAGCTTGCGCCATCCTCACCGCGTTCCCATTTTAATCCCCGTCTCCGGGGAACCGACGCGATCTTTGCCCCTCTGCCGCCCAAGGGCAGCCGAAAGGCGATGGCTGTCTATGTCGCCCGTGCGGGTTGCGCAAGAGGGCTTCGAGCGGGATGACTTTAACCTGATCCGTTCGCTTCGAGCGCAGTCGAGAAGCGGTTAGCACAGCGCGCGCGTTTCTCGACTGCGCTCGAAACGAACGGGGATAGTTGGATCGACTCGATGTCATCATGCTTTAAATATGGCGGAGGATTGATTGGCCCACGCAAGCCATGCAGGCACGTCGCCCTTGCAAACGAGCCCATAACGCAAAATGGGGGCCGGCATTGCTGCCGGTCCCCACTTCCGTCGGGTCATGCGATCCGCGTCCCGCAAGGGGGTGCGATCATCGGCCCTTCGTGTCCTTCGCATCATTCTCAGGGCGAGAATGCTACTCCGGTGTGCGGCAAGTTCCGGCTGGAAGCCTTCATCCCGTCGCTGGTCATTCGTCCCCGTGCCCGACGTTCACTTTCGCGCGTACCCGGCAGCGGTTTCGATCGACCTGCGCCACCTATCCACATCATCCTTTCGGTCGATGCCTTTCGGCAGCTATCGTGTCGGTTTAAATAGCTGATTTCTCACCTATTTTTTGATCCGGATCGCTCCATCTCAACCGTTCCGATAAGGGGATGCTCTCACCATCAGCGAGTCGTTCAAAGCGAAATCGGACGGATTTTTGACACTCGGCGATCAAAGCTGTGGATAAGTGTGGATAAGTTTTCCGGGCCTATCATCCGGGCGGCGACCAGTCCGGCGGCGCCAGCGTAAAGCCGGCGAAATCGAAGCCGGGCGTGACAGTGCAACTGACCAGCGTCCAGCCGCCCTGCGGCGTCGATGCCTGCCAGTGATGGGCCGGCACCCGCCCCTGCGGCACCTGCCCCGCCATGATGTCAGGGCCGAGCAACAGATCCTGCGCCGGTTCTCCATCGGCCGCGACCGACAGGATCAACGGCGCGCCTGCATGCCAGAACCAATGCTCCTCGCCATCTACCCGGTGCCAGTGCGAGCGTTCATGCGCCTCCAGCAGGAAATAGATGGCCGTGCCGGTCGCCCGCCCGTCAGCGCCCAAAGGCCCACGCCATGTCTCCCGATACCAGCCCCCTTCGGGATGCGGCGCCAGATCGAGTGCCGCAATCAGGGCGCGTCCATCCCGGTCCCTATCCCAGCCATCGTCCGCACGCATCACTTCACCTCAAAATTTATGTCTTTGGAAACAGTCGGTTGTGCCGTTGCCTGACGTTCATGCAACTTAGATCAATGTGCAGGGGTTCAAGCGCCAAATCACTTAATACCCATACGCTAATGGAGGAGATACATATGCGTAAAGCCCTGCTCGCCCTGGTCGCCATTTCGCTGGCCGTCCCGGTTTCGATGGCCGTGCCCACCGATGGTGCACAGGCCCGTAAACATTATCGCTACAAGGAATGGCGTGGTCGCGATGGCCGCACCTATTGCCGCAAGTCGAACGGCACGACCGGCCTGATCGTCGGCGGCGTGGGCGGTGCGCTGGTCGGTCGCGCGATCGATACGCGCGGTGATCGTGCCACCGGCACCATCCTGGGCGCGGCTGGCGGCGCGCTGCTCGGCAAGTCGATCGACAGCAAGCGCACTTGCCGCTGACGGATCGGTCGGCGCCTTCTGGAGCGGGCGCCGGCTTCCGGCCACATAAGGCATGAAAAAAGGGACGGCATCCCGTCGGATGCCATCCCTAACTTTTTTAAGGCGCTTCGCGATTATTCCGAAGCGGCGCCGCGGGCGTCTTCAACCTTGAAAGCAACCTGCTGGCCGCCAGAGGTGCCCGAAACCTTGCCATTCTTGACGGCCAGGTTGAAGGCGACGGCGTCGGGGAAACGACGGCCCGAAATCACCTTGCCAGCCTTGGTGTCCTTCACCTGGTAGACATAGGTGTAGCCTTCGTGCGTGAAGCGCTGCTTGGGAGCGGCCTCTTCAGCATAGGCAGCGGTGGCGACGGTAGCGCTAACAACGCCAGCAACAATGAACTTCGACAGCATTCGCATGGGTAAACTCCTTGTGAATGCCGATCAAACACCTCTTATATTCTTGTTCTGTTGAGGCCCGTTTATGCTGCGGCGCGGCAAAGCGACAATCGCAAAATAGGGCAGGATGGTTGCACTAAATGCAACCATGGCTGCACCTGCTCTTTAAGCCTTTGACATAGCGACAATATGGTCGAACTGCGCCTTTGTCAGTGGCGACACGGAAAGGCGCGATTGGCGCAACATGACCATATCGGCCAGCGCCGAATCGGCCTTCATGGCCTTTAGCGTCACCGGCTTTTCCAGTTTTTCATGCGGGGCGACATGGACCGCGATCCACTTGCCGGTGTCATCCGTGCTGTCCGGCGCGGCTTCCTCGGCGATCGTCATGATGCCGACCGCCTCCACCCCGATATTGCTATGATAGAAGAGCGACAGGTCGCCCTTGCGCATCGCGCGCATATGCCCCTGCGCCGCATGATTGCGCACGCCATCCCATTCAGCCTTCCCCTTGGCGACCAGGTCGTCATAGGAAAAGACGTCGGGTTCCGATTTCATCAGCCAGTAATTCATTTTGCCTCCTTGCAACAGCGGCCCGCCGCGATCAAGGATGCGTCCATGCGCGGGCGACCCCATATAGGCGGTGCGCCCCTTTCGATTTTTTGGAGATAAGACGTGTCGCAATCGGTGCTGGAACAGGTGCCCGTCCTGTCCTTAGCAGACATGGCCAAGGCGGATTTCGCTGAGGCCTTTGGCCAGTCCTTTCAACGCTTCGGCTTTGCCATGGTGAAGGATCATGGCATGGACATGGCGCTGATCGATGAGGCCTGGACCATGGCCCATCGCTTCTTCGCCCTGCCCGTGGCGGTGAAGGAAGACTATAATGCGAAGTTCAATGGCGGGCAGCGCGGCTATACCGCGTTCGGCACGGAAATCGCCAAGGGCGCGACCGAGAATGACCTGAAGGAATTCTGGCATGTCGGCCGTGACCTGCCCGAAGGCGATCCGCTGGCGGAAACGATGCCGCCCAATGTATGGCCCGCCGAAATGCCGGAATTCAAGCCGCTCTTCGCGAAACTCTATGGCGAGTTCGACCGGGTCGGCGCGGAATTGCTGTCCGCCATCGCGCTCTATCTGGGCCTGCCTGAACGCTGGTTCGACGGCGGAATCGAGAATGGCAATTCGATCCTGCGCCTGCTCCATTATCCGCCGGTGTCGCCGCAGGCGCCGGGCGTGCGCGCCGGCGCGCATGAGGATATCAACCTGATCACCCTGCTATTGGGCGCCGAGGAAGGCGGGCTGGAACTCAAGGATCGGGATGGCAACTGGCTGCCGGTCGTGCCGCCGCCGGGGGCGCTGGCGATCAATGTCGGCGACATGCTGCAACGACTGACCAACCATGTGCTGCCCTCGACCAGCCACCGCGTCGTCAATCCGCCGCCCGAACGGCGCGGCCATTCGCGCTATTCCATGCCCTTCTTCCTGCATCTGCGCCCCGACTTCATGATCGACGCGCTGCCGCAATGCGTGAGCGAGGACAATCCGCGCCGGGAAGCGCCGATCAGCGCGCATGACTATCTGACCGAGCGGCTGATCGAGATCGGGCTGATCAAGAAGGGATAGGATGACGTACTCCTGCGAAAGCAGGAGCACAGAATGGAGGGCACATCTTTGACCCCCGGGCTCCTGCTTTCGCAGGAGCACCGTTCGCTTATTTCCGCCCGCGGCCCAGCGTGATGCCGATTTCTTCGCCCCGCTCGCTCAGTGCCAACTTCACGATCTTCACCTCGACATGGCTGACCTTGTCATCCTGAACGAAGATGGTGTCGATGATATGGTCGGCCACCGCTTCGATCAGGGTGAAATGCACGCCTTCGGGCAGCGCGGTCGATGCAGCATGCTTCAGGTCCATATAGTTTTTGGAATGGCCAAGCGGCGTCGACGGCTCATAATGATCGGCGATTCGCAGGCGCGCGCGAATGGAAATGCGCAGCGGCTGGGGGAGATGCGTCTCCTCCGAATAGATGCCGGTCAGCACGTCGACGTGCAGGTTGTTCACCTCCAGCGTCAGAAAATCGTCAAATCCTGTCTGCATAGCCTTGCCATATATGGTCCCTCTCCTGCCGGCAGGCGGGGCCTATTTAGTCTTTCATTTTGCGAGGCGGGCGCTAAAGCCCCGCTTCCGGCGCTGCCCCATGCGCCATAGTAGGCGGAACGGCAAGTCGTGTCTCACATTGTGCCTTTGGATAGTCAGTCTGACGCAGCGATCGAGCAACTGCTCGACGCAGCCTTCGGTCCTGATCGCCACGGCCGAACCGCCTACAAGATCCGCGACGGCATGGCCTGGCTCCCGGCCCTGTCCTTCGCCATGGCGGATGCCGACGGCGCGCTGATCGGATCGCTGCAAAGCTGGCCGGTGGCGCTGACGCTGGCCGATGGCGGCCAGTTGCCGCTGATCATGGTCGGCCCGGTCGCGGTCGAACCGGCGCATCAGAAGGGCGGCCATGGCCGCGCGTTGATGGACTCAGTGGTCGCCGCCGCCCGGGCGATGCGCTGCGAACCGCTGATGATGATCGGCGATCCGGAATATTATGGCCGCTTCTGGGGCTTCACCGACGAAGGCACCGGCGGCTGGGACGCGCCCGGTCCGTTCGAGAAGCGCCGGTTGCTGGCTCTGTCGGTCGATGGCTCCGCGATCGGCGGCACGGGCATGCTCGCGCCGCGAATTGCGGTCACCGCCTGAATTACCCCTTTGCCTTCGGGCAGGCGCGCTCCTATCTCCGCCCCATGCCGATGGAACCCCTGCCCGACCTGTCCACCCTGTCGCTGGCCGATATTGCGCGGCTGATGGCGGAAAAGCGCCTGCCGCCAGTGGACCAATGGAACCCCGCCCATTGTGGCGACAGCGAAATGCGGATCGCGCGCGACGGCACCTGGTATCATCAGGGGTCGCCGATCGGCCGCGAAACGATGGTGCGGCTCTTCTCCACCATATTGCGCCGCGAACCCGATGGCAGCCATGTGCTGGTGACGCCGGTCGAGAAGCTGGACATCGCGGTGGAGGACGCGCCCTTCGTCGCGGTGGAACTGAGGACCGAAGGCGAAGGCCGAACGCGGACGCTGGCTTTCCGCCTGAACAGCGGCGATCTGGTCACGGCCGGGCCGGAGCATATGCTGAGTTTGCGCGAGACGGCGGACGGCCCCCACCCCTATCTGCATGTGCGCGGCGGGCTGGAAGCGCTGGTCACGCGCAGCGTCTATTATGAGCTGATGAACCTGGCGCTGGAGGAAGAGGGCGAGCGCGTCGGCCTGTGGAGCGAAGGCGCCTTCTTCCCGCTGGACGGCGCTGCATGAACCTGACGGAAAGGCTGCGCGCCGCACTGGAGGAGGGGCATCGGCGCGAAATCCTGCCTTTGTCCGATGTGCGTGATCCGCGCATCGTGGAGGAGATCGCGCTGGCGCCCGCTGCCGTGCTGGTGGCGATCACCGACCGACCCGAACCGGGCCTGATCCTGACCGAGCGCGCCACGACGCTGCGCAAACATGCCGGGCAGATCGCCTTTCCCGGCGGCCGGGTCGATCCGGGCGATGCGGACGAGATTGCCGGCGCGCTGCGGGAAGCGCAGGAGGAAATCGCCCTGCCCCCGAGCGCGGTGCAGGTGATCGGCACATCGGACCGCTATTGCACCTTCACTGGCTTCGACATCGTGCCGGTGCTGGGTGTCATTCCACCCGACCTTCCGCTGCGCGCGCAGGCGGGGGAAGTGGCAAGCTGGTTCGAACTGCCGCTCGCCTATGCGCTGGACCCGGCCAACCGCATCCGGCGCGAGGTGGAATATGCCGGGGCGATGCGCGCCTATTATGAGATTTTCTGGCAGGACCGCCGCATCTGGGGGATCACCGCTGCCATTCTTGCCAATCTTTCCCGAAGGCTGGGTCATGACCGTCTTGTTGCCTGACGCCGACTGGCGTCATCGTCCTGGGCTCGATGGCCTGCTTGCCGCGCTGGACGCGGCGGCGGGCAAGGCCCGCTATGTCGGCGGCGCGGTGCGCGATGCGCTGCTGGGACTGCCGGTCAATGATCTGGACATTGCAACCAGCCTGGACCCGCATGATGTGGTGCACCGGCTGAAGGCGGCGGGGATCAAGGCGGTGCCGACCGGCATCGATCATGGCACGATCACCGCCGTCCTGTCCGATGGCCCGGTGGAGATCACCACGCTGCGCCGCGACGTCAGCACCGACGGGCGCCGCGCGACCATCGCCTATACCGAAGACTGGCGGGAGGATGCGGCGCGCCGCGACTTCACCATCAACGCCCTTTATGCCGATCCGCTGACCGGCGAGATCAGCGACTTTTTCGGCGGTCTTACCGATCTGGAGGCGCGGCAGTTGCGCTTCATCGGCGATGCGACCGCGCGGATCGCGGAGGATCATCTGCGCATCCTGCGCTATTTCCGTTTTCTGGCGCGCTATGGCGACAATGAAGTGGACAGCGTCGCCTATGACGCCTGCGTTGCCGCCGCCAATAGCCTGATGGCCCTTTCGCGCGAGCGGATCGCGGACGAATTGCTGAAATTGCTGGGCGTTTCGGCGCCGGTGCATGCGCTGCGGCTGATGGTCGATGGCGGCATATTGGTGCCGGTCCTGCCGGAAGTGGTGATGGCAGGCGTCGACCGGGTCGAGAGGCTGATGGCGCGGGAAGCGGAGAGCGGTGTCGGCGGATCGGCGCTGCGTCGTCTGGCTGTGCTGCTGCCGCATGATCCGGTGCTGGCGGACCAGATCGGCGCGCGCCTCAAATTGTCGAACAAGGCGCGCAAGCGGCTGATGACGGCACTGGAGCCGGGCGTGGACGGGGAGACGCCGCGCGCGCTGGCCTATCGGGTCGGCGTGGAAGGGGCGATCGACCGGTTGCTGATCGATGTCGGCCAGCCGCTGGATGCCCTGGCGGGCGTGATCGGCTGGACACCGCCCAGCCTGCCGATCGGCGGTGGTGCCCTGATCGCGCGGGGGCTTCAGCCCGGCCCGGACGTGGCGAAGGCCCTGCATGAAGTGCAGCGACTCTGGGTGGCGGAGGATTTCCCAGACGCAGCGCGCGTCGGCGAACTGGCGGATCAGACCGTTTCGAAATTCCAGCGCGCGCGCCAGTAATCGAAGGCATCGGCCTCGGACATCGCCTTGGCGAAATAATAGCCCTGCCCCTGCCAGCAGCCCATCTTCTGAAGAGCGTGGGCCAACCCCTGCGTCTCGATCCCTTCGGCCGTGACCTTCAGGTTCAGGGATTCGGCGAGCGAGAGGATCGTGCGGACGATGATCGCCTTGTCGCGATCCTCCAGCATGTTCGACACGAAGCTGCGGTCGATCTTGAGGATATCGATCGGCAGGCTGTGCAGGCTGGCCAGGTTGGAAAAACCGGTGCCGAAATCGTCCATCGCGATCGGCATCTGCAAATCCTTGAGCGCGACCAGCAATTTACGCGCCTTGTCGGGATCGGCGATGATGGCGCTTTCGGTCAGTTCAGCGGTCAGGCGGCTGCCCGCGATGCCGGAATAGCGCAGCGCTTCCTCGAACATCGACGCCACATCGTCCCGCGCCATCTGGATGGGGGAGAGGTTGACGTTGACGCCGACCGGCAGCGCCTGCCCGAATTTCGCATCCCAGCGCGACAGCGCCTGCGCCGCTTCATAGGCGGCCCAGCGGCCGAGCGGCGTGATGAGGCCACTTTCCTCCGCCACGGCGATAAACTCCACCGGCGACACCGGCCCCAGTTCTTCGTCATCCCAGCGGGCCAGCGCCTCGAAACCGGTAATCTCGCCGGTCTGGAGATGGATTAGCGGCTGATAGGCCAGCGTGAGGCCACCCTGCGCCAGCGCATCGCGCAGGCGGCTTTCGATCGAGAAGCGGCGCTGCGCTTCCTTGAGCACGCCATTGCGATAGATTTCGACCTTGCCGCTGCGCTTGGCGATCTTCACCGCCGCCTGCGCCTTGCGCACGATATCGTCGGGATCATCGTCCAGATTGATCGACAGCGCGCAACCGATGGCGCAATCGACGCGGATCTGAAGGTCGCTCAGGCGGATCGGCGAACTCAGCGCCTCCTTGATCCTCTGAACGATATGAAGAGCATCAGACAAGCCATTGTTCAGACGTGCAAAGATCGCGAAATCATTGCCGCCGATGCGGGCCAGCACATCGCCTTGGCGCAGGCTGGACTTCAGCCGCTTGGCGACCGTGATCAGCAATTCGTCCCCGGCCATCGGGCCAAGCGATTCATTGACTCGGCTGAAACGGCTAAGGTCGATCGCGATGATGCCGAACTGGGCATTGTCGGGCCAGACAGTATTGGCCAGCCGATCGTCAATCTCTTCGCCAAAACCGGTGCGGTTGGGCAGCGCGGTCAGTCCGTCCGACAGAAGCTCGCGGCGCAGATTCTTTTCGATCGCCCGTTCGCTGGTGCGGTCGATCGCGGTGAACAGAAAATGTTCGGGACGATCCTCCGCCGCAGGCAGACGGCCGACCGTGCACATGAAATATTCCGGCCCCAGCTTGCCATCGCGGCGAATCTCGAAGCTGTCCGAATCGCGGTCGGAGCGGATGAAAGCGATGACCCGCTCCCGCCATTCGCCCGCCGCACGGGCATGGCTGGCGCCGCCTTCCAAATTTGCCTGGAAGGCCGCGTTGAACCGCACATTACCTTCAATCAGCTTTATCTTATTGTCTTCAAACGAAAATATGGCAGCTACCTGCGGCAAGGCAGACAGCCACTGCGTCATCCCGACGCTGTACAACGGATGCGCGACACCCTCCCCTTCTGAAGGGGTGCCGCTGGTCTGGACGACCGGCAAATTGCGCACCGAACTGGATTCCATATGTCCGCTGTATCGCGCAGGGGTAAATTTTCAGGAAACGTTATTCGCCTTTGCGACGGGTGCCCGACAAAAAGGAGAAACGCCCGGTTTAGAAGCGGTTGTCGCGCGGGAAACCCGTCGGCGGCATGCGACCGGCCGCACCGCGCGCCACCTTCCAGGGCATCATGTCGCTTTCCGTCCGGGTCCGGCCCGACTCGCCGCCCATGGTCCAGCTAAGCCCGTCGGACAGCGTGAAGGCGATCGCATCGGACAGGCCACCGTCCCTGTAACGCTGCATCTGCACGCCCTGCCCGCGCGCCATTTTCGGCATTTCCGTAAGGGAAAATACCAGCAATTTGCGATTCTCACCGATCACGGCGATGCTGTCCGCCTCCGCCGGGATCAGGCGGATGATGCTCAATTTCGCGTCGGCGCGGACGTTCACCACCTGCTTGCCCTTGCGCGTTTCGGCCGTCAGGTCCGACACCGCTGCCACGAAACCGCGCCCATCGGACGACGCCAGCAACAGGTCGCTGCCGATCCGCGCCGGCATCAGGGCGATGATCGCCCCTTCATTATCCATGTCGACCAGCGACCGCACCGGATCGCCAAAGCCACGCCCGCCCGGCAGCTTGTCCGACGCCAGCGTATAAATGCGGCCGGTGGCCGTCGCCATCAGCAGCTTGTCGGTCGTATAGGCATGGAAGGCGAATTGCGGACCATCGCCTTCCTTGAATTTGAGTGTATCGGCGGCGGCCAGATCGCGATGGCCGCTCATCGCCCTGATCCAGCCCCGTTCGGACAGGATCACGGTGATAGGCTCACGCTCGATCATCGCCTCCAGCGGGATTTCCCGCGCGGGTGCGGCCTCCTCCACCAGCGATCGACGGCGACCAAGGTCCGTTTCCGGGCCATAGCGCTTGCGCAGCGCGGCCAGATCCTTCTTGAGGCGGGTGCGCTGGCGGGCGGGGCTTTCGACCAGCTTTTCCAGTTCGTCCTTTTCCTTGAGCAATTCGCTATGCTCGCGGCGCAGTTCCATTTCCTCCAGCCGGCGCAGCGAACGCAGCCGCATGTTAAGGATCGCCTCGGCCTGACGGTCATTGAGGCCGAATTCGGCCATCATCACTTCCTTGGGCTCATCTTCGGTCCGGATGATCTCGATCACCCGGTCGAGATTGAGATAGGCGATGATATAGCCGTCGAGCAGTTCGAGCCGATTGGCGATCTTGTCCAGCCGGTGCTGGGCACGGCGGACCAGCACGTCGATCTGATGCTTGAGCCATTCGACCAGCAGCGGCTTCAGCCCCAGCACGCGCGGCGTGCGGGTGGAATCGAGCACATTGAGGTTCAGCGGGAAGCGATTTTCAAGATCGGTCAGCCGGAACAGGCTGTCCATCAGCATCTGCGGCTCGACCGTGCGGGCGCGCGGTTCGATGACGATGCGAATTTCCGCGTCGGATTCGTCGCGCACATCGGCCAGGATCGGCAGCTTCCTGTCGTTGATCAGCGCCGCGATCTGCTCGATCAGCTTGGATTTCTGGACCTGATAGGGAATTTGCGTGACGACCGCGATCCAACTGCCGCGCCCTTCCTCCTCCTTGTGCCAGCGCGCGCGCGTGCGAAAGGCGCCGCGCCCGGCAGCATAGGCTTCGGCGATGATCGCCGGGCTGTCCACCAGCACGCCGCCGGTCGGGAAGTCCGGCCCCTTCACGATCTGCATCAGCGCAGCATGATCGGCATCGGGATTTTCGATCAGCAGGCCAGCCGCGTCGATCAGTTCAGTGACATTATGCGGCGGGATGCTGGTCGCCATGCCGACCGCGATACCGCTGGCGCCATTGGCCAGCAGATTGGGGAAGAGGCCGGGGAAAACCTCCGGCTCCTCATCCTCACCATTATAGGTGGGGCGGAAATCGACGGTGCCTTCGTCCAGGCCGGACATCAGGTCGGCGGCCGCCTGCGTCAGGCGCGCTTCGGTATAGCGCATCGCCGCTGCATTATCGCCGTCGATATTGCCGAAATTGCCCTGCCCGTCGACCAGCGGGGTGCGCAGCGAAAAATCCTGCGCCAGGCGGACCATCGCATCATAGACCGATACGTCGCCATGGGGGTGATATTTACCGATGACGTCGCCGACGACGCGAGCGCATTTCTTGTAACTGGTGGTGTTGCGCGCCGGATTGGCGACAAGGATGTCGGGGTTTGCGCCGCCCGGTTCCATCTTCAGCAAACGCATCGCCCAGAGCAGGCGCCGATGCACTGGCTTCAGCCCGTCGCGCAGATCCGGCAGCGACCGCGCCGTAATGGTCGACAGCGCATAGACGAGATAGCGCTGCGAGAGCGCATCGTCGAACGGGTGATCCTTGATAGCGTCGAACGGGTCGCGAAAATCGGTCATCGGGGACGGCTTAGCAAAGCGGGGACGAAACGGAAACGGATTTGGTCAATAGCCTGACATCAGCATGTCGAGCGCGTTGGAAATGTCATAATCCCGATCCCAAAGCGATAGAATGACTTTACCTAACGACCGCGCAGACACTGCACCGGAAAATTGCGTCATCATGACCAGTCGCTGTCCGTCCACATCGAATATCGGATTGAGTTTCGCCATCGGTATGCCGACATGCTCGATCGGAACCAGCGGCACCACGAAGCGCGTCGTCAGATGATCCAGAAGGTCGGATTGGCAATCCAGAACATAACCGTCGTCAGGTAAGCGATGCACGCAAAAGCGCGCCATCAGAACATCCGATATTTTTCGAGCGGCAATCCATATTTTTCGACATAGGCGTTAGAGGCAGCGATGCCGACAGCATTCTCCTCCTGCCAGCGTCGGCCCCGCTCCGCTGCAATCTCTTTACGCAACCCTTCTTCGCAGGCGCGCGACAGGTTGATCCCCAATTCCTTGGCGTCGGCCACAAGATCGACGTCCAGCGACAGGTTCGTCGCCTTGCGCGCGGCTATTCGTTCATGCTTGGTCATCGTCGACTCCCGCATCTATCATGCGCATGAACATACGCATGAGGCGTCACTGCGGCAAGTAGCGCCCGTCCGGATCGGCCGCGATCTCGGCGGCGAATTCGGCGCTGATCCAGTCGCGAAAGGCCTTGATTTTGGGCGCGTTGCGGGCGTGGGGCGGGTAGACGATCCAGTAGCTGGCGATTTCGCGGACATAAGAGGGCACGGCTTCGACCAGCAGGCCCGCTTCCGCCTCCACCTTCCACAGGAAATGGTTGAGGATCGCCACCCCTTGACCGGCAATCGCGGTGCGGCCTTCCATTACCTGACTGTCCAGCGCAATGCCCGGCGGGCCGTCGGCCGGATCGGCTTCCACCCCCATGGCAGCGAACCATTCATGCCACCACATGTCATCGGGCGACAGGCGCGGCAGGGCGTGGAGCGCATGCGCATCCGCGATCGGACCATGGCGGGCGAGCCAGTCGGGGCTGCACATCGGCACCAGCCGGTTATGGGTCAGCAGCTTCGCTTCAAGCCCCGGCCATTCCCCCTTGCCCCCGCGAACGGCGAGATCGACACCAACACGCGCCAGATCGACCACCGCATCCTCTGCCTGAATGCGCACCGCCAGATGCGGGTGACGCATCTGGAAAGCGCCGATCCTGGGCGCCAGCCAGAGATGGGCGAAGCTGTTGGTGCAACTGATGGTCAGCACCGCCGAATGATCCTGCGTCAGCGCGGCAAAGCCATCGCGCATCAGGTCGAAAGCGCGGGTCAGGACCGGTGCAATCTCCCGCCCCTTGTCGGTCAGCGCTACCTTGCGCCCGACCCGCTGGAACAGGCTGAGGCCCAGCCGCTCCTCCAACAACTTCACCTGATAGCTGACCGCTGCCTGGGTCATGCCCAGTTCCTGCGCGGCGGCGGTGAAATTCTCCAGCCGGGCGGCGGCTTCGAACACGCGGATGGCGGAGAGCGGCGGCAGGCTGGACATGCCCGAAAACATAAGCTGACCTTATTTATGACGTCCAGCCTTTTGTTGGCGGGAATCGCGCATATCCGGCAATTGCCGGCCTGCGGACAATCGCACCGCGCTAACCACCGACTCATAGAAAAGGACCGCATCATGCGCGACGAATATGACGACCGGCTGTGGAATGACGGCCGCGAGCATACCAATCAGGACATCGACCATCTGATCGCCGGGATCATGCAGGCGTTTCGCGCGCTGCATCGCGTCCAGTGGACATCGCCCTGGACCGACAATCGGACCTGCGACACCGCCTGCCGACCGTAGGAAATTGTTGCGATTGCGAGATGAGGGGTTGCGGTTTCGTCCTGAGACGCCACTCTTAAGGGCGTGACCGACACCCTTCTCTCCCCCATCGCCCTGCCCGCCCCGCCGATCGACCTGCTGACCGGCGCTGCGCTTTTCCTGGATTTTGACGGCACGCTGGCGCCGCTGGCCGACACGCCCGATGCGGTGGTGGTCGATGCCGATCTGCTGGCGACCCTGACAGACCTGCGCGACCGGCTGAACGGACGGCTCGCTATCGTCAGCGGGCGCTCCGTGGCAACCTTGTGCGATCTGGGCTTTGGCGACTTCCTGCTGTCGGGCACGCATGGACTGGAATTCGCTCGACCCGGCGAAGCGGTCGACGCGCCGCCGCGCCTGCCCGCCATCGATGCGGTCGAAACCGCCTTCAACGCCTTTGCCAGCGACAAGCCCGGCATACTGGTCGAACGCAAATCGATCAGCGTCGGCCTGCATTTTCGTGGTGCGCCGCAGTGGGAGGAGGATGCCGCTGACCTTGCCAAGCATCTGGCGCGCCAGCATGGCCTGACCGTGCAGCAGGGCAAGATGCTCTATGAGTTGCGCCCCGGCGGCGCGGACAAGGGCAGCGCGGTCAAGGCGCTGATGCAATCCGCGCCCATGGCTGGCGGCACTCCCATCTTCATCGGCGATGACGTCACTGATGAGGAAGGCTTTGCCGTAGCGGTCGAACTGGGCGGCGCCGGAATCCTGGTGGGATCGCCCCGCCCCACATTGGCGACATTCTCTTTGGAACAGGTTGGGGCCG
Organism: Sphingobium sp. AP50; assembly: GCF_900109095.1. Classification (GTDB taxonomy): domain Bacteria; phylum Pseudomonadota; class Alphaproteobacteria; order Sphingomonadales; family Sphingomonadaceae; genus Sphingobium. Next base: position 14,893 of record NZ_FNYZ01000010.1, on the reverse strand, counting down.
TCAGGCATTATCTGAGGCAGGGGATCACCGGCTGAATTGTCGGTGCCCTTCATCCTGACCAGCGAAGGGGGCGGACCAATCCAAGCAGCAAATCCTTCCATCCATGCCGGGAACGAGCGCAATCTCGACCTCTGGCCTATCGGCAATTGCCAGGCTTCCGCGCTGATCGATCGCGCGGGCCGTATGGTGTGGGCCTGCGTGCCCCGCGTCGACGGCGACCCCGTCTTTTCCGCTTTGCTGGACCATAAGGACTGGGACGACAGCCAGTCGCGCGGCTTCTGGGCGATAGAACTGGAAAATTGCGTCGCGGTCGAACAACATTATATCCGCAACACGCCCATATTGGTCACGCGCCAGAGCGATGCGCAGGGCAATGCGATCGAAACCTATGATTTCTGCCCGCGCCACAAGCATCAGGGCCGCATGTATCGCCCGGTGGCCTTCATCCGTATCGTCCGCCCGGTGGCAGGCAGCCCGCGCATCCGGGTGAAATTGCGCCCGACCACCAACTGGAATGGCGACAAGGTGCCGGTCAATTACGGCTCCAACCATATCCGCATGGTCCTGTCCTACATGGCGATGCGCGTGTCGACCAACGCGCCCATCGGCCTGATCGCGCAGGAAAGCTGGTTCCGGCTGGAATCCGACATGCATTTCTTCATGGGGCCGGACGAAGGCTTTTCCGACGCGCTGCGCCCGGCGATCGAGCGGATGCTGGACGACACCATCCTGGAATGGCAGCTATGGGTCCGGGGCCTCGCCATCCCGGCCGAATGGCAGGAGGCGGTGATCCGGTCCGCCATTACGCTCAAACTCTGCCAGCATGAGGAAACCGGCGCGATCGTCGCGGCGCTCACCACCTCCATCCCCGAACATGCCGACAGCGGCCGTAACTGGGATTATCGCTACTGCTGGGTGCGCGACGCCTATTATACGGTCGAGGCCCTGAACCGGCTGGGCGCGCTCGACGTGCTGGAAACCTATCTCGTCTATCTGCGCAATATCGTGGACGGGGCGAAGGGCGGACATATCCAGCCGCTCTATGATGTGCGTGGCAATGCCACGCTGCATGAATGGGAGGCGGACAGCCTGCCGGGCTATCGCGGCATGGGGCCGGTGCGCGTGGGCAATGCCGCCTATGAACAGATACAGCATGACGCTTATGGCCAGATCGTGCTGTCCTCGGTTCAGGGCTTCATCGACCAGCGATTGCTGCGCATGGCCGGTCATGCCGATTTCGAAGCGCTGGAGGCGGTGGGCGAACGCGCCTGGGCCGTCTATGACCAGCCTGACGCAGGCCTGTGGGAACTGCGCACCCGCGCCCATGTCCACAGCTATAGCGCGGTGATGTGCTGGGCGGCGTGCGATCGCCTTGCCCATGCAGCCGCTGCGCTGGACCTGCCGCTGCGCGCCGCGCATTGGCAAAATCGCGCCGAAACCATGAAGGCGCGCATCGTCGAGGCCGCCTGGCGGGAAGACACCCAAGCCATCTCCGCCAATTTCGAGGATGATGCGCGCGACGCATCTTTGCTCCAGTTGCTGGACCTGCGCTTCCTGAGTGCCGACGATCCGATGTTCGTGGGCACGCTCGCCGCGCTGGAGGCGGATCTGCGCCGGGGCAATGACATGCTGCGCTACAGCGCGCCGGACGATTTCGGCGAACCCGTCACTGCCTTCAACGTCTGCACCTTCTGGCTGATCGAGGCGCTGCATCGGACCGGCCGCACGGAAGAGGCCCGCTCCCTGTTCGAGGAGATGCTGTCCCGCCGCACCGCCGCCGGGCTGCTCTCCGAAGATATCGACCCCGCGACCGGGGAATTGTGGGGGAACTATCCCCAGACCTACTCATTGGTCGGCATCATCAACTGCGCCGTCTTGCTGAGCAAACCATGGAGCGCAATGCGTTGAGCCGTCTTATCGTCATATCCAACCGGGTCAGTAGGCCCAGCAAGACCGGTAATCAGGGCGGTCTTGCTGTCGCACTGTCGCAGGCGTTGCGCGAAAGCCGGGGCATCTGGGTCGGCTGGTCGGGGGAAGTCACCGACAATTTCACCGGCCATATCGGCTTTGCCGAGGATGATGGCGTCAAGACGGCAACGATCGACCTGGAAGAACAGGATGTCGACGAATATTATAATGGCTATGCCAACAAGACGCTGTGGCCGCTCTTCCATTTCCGCATCGACCTGGCCGAATATGCCCGCGATTTCGAGGGTGGCTATAACCGCGTCAACCTGCGCTTCGCCGACACCGCCACACCGCTGATCGAACCCGAAGACATTATCTGGGTCCATGATTATCACATGATCCCGCTGGGCCAGATGCTGCGCGACAAGGGGCTGAAAAACCGCATGGGCTTCTTCCTGCACATCCCCTGGCCGCCCACCCGGCTGCTGGTGTCGCTGCCGCACCATACCAAGCTGGTCAGCACCCTGTTCGCCTATGACGTCATCGGCTTCCATACCGAGGAGTGGCTGGAATCCTTCCGCCATTATGTGGAGCGGGAAATGGGCGGCACGGTTGACGGCGATTTCGTGACCGTGGGCGATCGCACCATTCAGGCGGTCGCCTGCCCGATCGGCATCAATGCCCAGGAATTTGCCGAAGCCGCCACCAGCGACGCCGCCAACGAGATGAGCACGCTGGTCCGCGCCTCCTTGCAGGACCGCACGATGATCGTGGGCGTCGACCGGCTGGATTACAGCAAGGGGCTGGAGGAGCGGTTCGGCGGCTATGCCCGTTTCCTCAAGGATCATCCCGAACAACATCGCAAGGTCGTGCTGACGCAGATCGCGCCGCCATCGCGCGGGGAGGTGGAAAGCTATCAGCAGATCCGCGCGACGCTCGATTCCCTCGCCGGGCGGATCAACGGCGAATATAGCGATGTCGACTGGACTCCGATCCGCTACGTCAACCAGGGCTATCCCCGCGACAAGCTGGCGGGCATCTATCGCGGCGCCAAGATCGGGCTGGTGACGCCGCTGCGCGACGGGATGAACCTGGTCGCCAAGGAATATGTCGCGGCGCAGGACCCGGACGATCCCGGCGTCCTCATCCTGTCCCGCTTTGCCGGCGCGGCGATCCAGTTGAAGGACGCGCTGCTGATCAACCCCTACAGCCCGGAGGAAATGTCCGATGCGATCAACCGGGCGCTGGCCATGCCGCTGGACGAACGCAAGCGGCGCTGGCGGGCGATGATGGACAGCGTGGAGCAACAGGATATCAGCTGGTGGCGCCAATGCTTCACCGGTCGACTGATGGCCAGTCGGCGCGACCCAGCCCCGGCAGAGGCCGAGGGATAAGCGCGGACGCGATGCTAGCGGCGCGCTCGATCGATATCGCCATCCGCGTGCCGCTGGCGCAGGCCTATGGCTTTGCCAGCCAGCCGGAGAATTTCCCGCGCTGGGCGGCGGGCCTCTCCGCCTCGCTCCATCGGGAAGGCGATGACTGGATCGCCGATACCCCGGAAGGGCGGGCGATCGTCACCTTTTCCCCGCCCAATGATTTCGGCATCCTCGACCATCATGTCCGCCTGCCCGGCAAGCCGGACATCCATATCCCGTTGCGCATGATCGCGAATGGCGACGGGACGCAGGTCGTCTTCACCCTGTTCCGCCAACCGGACATGGACGATGCCGCTTTCGATCGGGACGCGGACCTGGTGACGAAAGACCTGCAAAGGCTCAAGGCGCTGCTGGAAAGCCTTTACCCGGCTTGAGCGCGACGGCATCCCCCGCTACGCCAGCGGGATGCAGACCCATGACGAAGACGAACCGACCGGCCTCTGGCCCGCTATCCGCGCCAAATCCGGCGTGATATTGGGCCTGATCGGCCTGGTCGCCTGGTGCGCGATGATCTGGTTCATGTTCAAGGATGTGCTGTAGGCGTAATCAGCGGATGAAGGGCGCACAATCCTCCCCGCTCGCGGGGAGGTGGCATCGCATAGCGATGACGGAGGAGGTTCGCCCGCTGCACACCCCCTCTACCACCGCTTCGCGGCGGTTCCCCTCCCCGCAAGCGGGGAGGAAGAATTGCACCTCCGCCCATATTGCTCTATGGGCCGCGTTGAACAGCCCCGGCACCCGCTGATCCTTTCCGATTCGCGTTTGCCGGGGCGCATTGTTTTTGTGATAAAAAGACAGGAACGCGCATGGCCCGTCGCCGCCAGATTTACGAAGGCAAGGCAAAGATCCTTTATGAAGGCCCCGAACCGGGCACGATCATCCAATATTTCAAGGATGACGCCACCGCCTTCAACGCGCAGAAAAAGGGCACGATTTCCGGCAAGGGCGTGCTCAACAACCGCATCTCCGAGCATATCTTCACCCTGCTCGGCCAGATCGGCGTGCCGACCCACTTCATCCGCCGCCTCAACATGCGCGAACAGCTGGTTCGTCAGGTCGAAATCGTGCCGATCGAAGTCGTGGTGCGCAATGTCGCCGCCGGATCGCTCAGCAAGAAGCTGGGCATCGAGGAAGGCACGCAGCTGCCTCGCACGCTGATCGAATATTGCTACAAGGATGATGCGCTGGGTGACCCGCTGATCTCCGAAGAGCATATCGCCTGCTTCGGCTGGGCCACACAGGAAGAGATGCATGACATCGCCGACATGGCGATCCGCATCAACGATTTCATGTGCGGCCTGTTCGCGGGCATCGGCATCCGCCTGATCGACTTCAAGCTGGAATTCGGCCGCCTGTATGACGGCGATTACAGCCGTGTGATCCTGGCCGACGAAATCAGCCCGGACGGTTGCCGCCTGTGGGACATGGCCACCAACGAAAAGCTGGACAAGGACCGTTTCCGCCGCGATCTGGGCGGCGAAGTGGAAGCCTATCAGGAAGTGGCGCGCCGCCTGGGCCTGCTGCCCGATGGCTTGGACACCACCGTCCTCGACCTCGACACGCATCGCAAGAAGCGCGAGAAGGACTGACAAGGAAGGCCGGCCACAGCGCCGGCCTTTTTTTATGCGCTGAAATCCGTTCGTTTCGAGCGTGTCGAGAAACGCTCGCGCTGCCCTATCCGCTTCTCGACTTCGCTCGAAGCGAACGAACGTGGGTGGCTTTGGCTCAAGCCATCAGCGCATCCACCAGCAGCTTGAGCCCCAGCAGCACCATCAGCACATAGATAAGCGTATAGAAACGCGCCGCATCGACCCGGCGGACCAGCGCGACCCCGGCAAAAGTCGCAACGATCGCCACCGGCGCCAGCATCGCCGTCGCCATCAGGTTGGCGCGGGTAAATTGCCCCAGCGCGGCATAGGCCGGCACCTTCATCCAGTTCATCGCGGCAAAGGCGACGGCAGTGGTCCCCACCAACATGTCGCGCGGCAGCTTGCGGGGCAGCACCCACATCTGGAAGGGCGGCGACCCGGCATGGGCGATCTGGCTGGTAAAGCCGCTGCCGATGCCGAACAGAAAGCCCACCCAGTCGGGCGAACTGGACGGCAGCACGATCGCCCCGCCCCGCTCGATCCACAGTCGTTGCAGCCCGAACAGCATGGAAATGACGCCCAGCGCGCCCAGCACCGTGGTTTCGGGCACCTGCGCCGCGAACAGATAGCCCAGCCCCACGCCCACCGCCATGCCGGGCAGCATGACCAGCAGCACATGCCCGTCCCAGCTTTTGCGGAACGCCCAGACGCTGACGACATCCTGAAGGATGAGGATAGGCAACAATATCGCCGCCCCGCGCACCGGATCGACACCCAATGCCATGATCGGCATCGCCAGCGCCCCCACCCCCGCAAAGCCGCCCTTGGCAAGACCGGAGATGACAACCGCGATGACCGCGCAGAGGATATAGAGAAGGTCCGGGTGCATGGTGACGGCTTAGGGGATGCGCGAGCGGGTGGGAATGGGGGAGTTGGGTGTGGAGCGGACTGCAGGGTTTAGATATTAAGAAGGGCGTTGTCGGACCAAACATCCTCATATCCCTCAGCGACCAGAAATCTCCAGCCCGGAGGCAGGGCTATGAACGGCAATGCCGCCGGACAATGCTCCTCCAAGTGGTAAACATGCAGCGGCCTAAAAAAATCCGGGTCATCGGACCATTCTCCTGACCAGATGAACCATCCCGTCGTCCCACTTTCCGGCGGATGACGAAGACCATTGAGCGGCAACTCACCTCGCAGGGCGCTCTCGGAAACACCGACCTTGTATGTTTCTTCGGGCGGCATGAATTTTGCGCCATACCGCTGACATATCTCAAGCTGCATTTCATCCATGCGCTAGATTTAGCGGGGCCTGCCCATGTCCGCTATGGGGAAGCCAGAAAACTCTCGTGATCGGCGAAAACTGGTCGGTGTGAGACAGGCAGCTTTCGTAGCCACGGATCGATCTAAGGGATAATCCATGCTTGGGGCAAAGTAGCAAAATAGCCCCATTCGCTCCATGGCGAATCGCTTTTTCCGGCTTTTCGTGAAGCCAATCGCCATTCTGGGGGATCAGGAAAGCCGTGCCATGCAAGCTGCATGAGCACTAACTGCTCACCGCCATATTCCGCGTAATATTCAACGTCGCGAGAAATGAACCACTGCTTGTCCAGTCCAAACAACTCTGCGGACGAGTCTCGAACCGAGGTCCAAAAAATCGGCCATCCAGACCTCTGCTTAAATCCTTTCAACTGACTGTCGGCAACCTCATCACTGGCGTCCCAAGGTGCTGCTTCCCAAGCGTTGTTCGCGCAGTCCATTCGTTCCTTTTGGCCCATACGACGCCTCCCAGTCTCAATTGGTGAAGCTGGACGAATGGCCGGTTGCGGGCAATCCAAATTTCCGAACGACCGGCAAAAACTGTTCGAAAACAGACTTTCAGCCGTCATGCCAGCGCAAGTCGTTGAGAGGCACGTGACTCTCAACGACATCTCAGGCGGAGGCGCGAAACGGTGGAGGGTGTCGCTTGTCCATACCTATCGCGCCATCGCCTGAGCCCCCAGCTTCCGCTGGGGTGACGGAAATGGGAGGATGCTTTCGGGCATCATTACAACCCGTTTTCCCGGTCGATCTCTGCTCGCCTTGCACCAAGCACGCATAATATGTTCGCGCAGAGGCGCAGAGAACGCAGAGTGAGGATGGCAATCTTCTCTGCGCTCTCTGCGCCTCTGCGCGAAATCCTTCTTCATTCTTGTTCACGGGGAGGCGCGGAGGGGTTACGCAATCCTCCGCGGCTCCGCGCCTCCGCGCCTCCGCGTGAAAAAATATGCACTGCCTGCGGCGCTGCTCCGACCACGGCTCCGCTCTCACCCTGTCCTACCCTCCCCTTTTACCGCCATACTCCCGCCCGGCTCTTTCCACCGTCCGATGTCCCCACTTTCCGATAGGATCACGTCCGCGCAACGAAATGTCGCATTCCACAGGACATATGCGAAGTTAAGCGGTGCAAATCCTATTTCCCTGCCCAGCCAGCAGCGCCGCAAACTCCACCTCGCCTCCCGCCCAATCATCGTCCGACGCAAGCCCCACCGTCATAATGGCTTGCCTCCGCGCGCCGCCGCGCCTAGGGGGTGCGGCAACTGCATCATCCCGCGCATCAGGCGCGGCATTTGTCGATTCCAAGGAGTCCACGCCCATGAAAGCCCGCATTTTCGTCACCCTCAAGGGCGGTGTTCTCGATCCGCAGGGTCGGGCGATCCAGCATGCGCTGGGCGGTCTGGGCTTTGACGGCGTCAATGATGTGCGCGCCGGCAAGCTCATCGAACTGGATCTGGCCGACGGCACCAGCGACGAGGATATCGACGCCATGTGCCGCAAGCTGCTGGCCAACACGGTGATCGAAAATTATCGCATCGAGAAGGTCGCCTGAGATGAAGAGCGCCGTCATCGTCTTTCCGGGCAGCAATTGCGACCGCGACCTGGCGGTGGCGTTCGAGGCTGCGACCGGAACCAAGCCCGCCATGATCTGGCACCGGGACACCGAATTGCCCGACGACATCGACCTGATCGGCGTGCCGGGCGGCTTTTCCTATGGCGACTATCTGCGTTCCGGCGCGATGGCCGCGCGCTCGCCGGTGATGCAGGCGGTGGCGAAGGCGGCCGACCGTGGCGCCTATGTGCTGGGCATCTGCAACGGCTTTCAGGTGCTGACCGAAAGCGGCCTGCTGCCCGGCGCGCTGCTGCGCAATGCCGGCGGCCATTTCGTCTGCCGCGACGTCGCCCTGACGGTCGAGAACGCCCAGAGCGCCTTCACCAGCCGCTATGAAGCGGGCGAGGCGATCAGCTATCCGGTCGCGCATCATGACGGCAATTATTTCGCCGACGATGCGACGCTGGACCGGCTGGAAGGCGAAGGCCGCGTTGCCCTGCGCTATGCGGAGAGCGTCAATGGATCGGCCCGCAACATCGCCGGCATCCTCAACGAAGCGGGAAATGTGCTGGGCATGATGCCCCACCCCGAGCGCGTGATCGAGGCCGCCCATGGCGCGACCGACGGCAAGCGCCTGTTCGAGGGTCTGGTCGAGGGTTTGCTGGCACGGGCCTGATCCTCTCCGCCGACAGGGCACAAAAAAGAGCGCCTCCGGATCGGATGGCGCTCTTTTTTTTTGTGCCGCGTCTCTTGCTCTTCGCCTGCCACCGTTCGTGCTGAGTAGGGGCTGAGCTTGTCGAAGACCCGTATCGAAGCATCCAGCGCAGCGCTGATCCTTCGATACGCCATTTCGACTTCGCTCAATGCCTGTCCTGAGCGCCTGCCTTGGCAGGCAGTCGAAGGGGCTACTCAGGACGAACGGGGGTAGGAACGGGGTGAGGCTACCGCGGCCCTCACCCGCCCCGATGATAGTCATAGTCGAAAGCGCGGCCCTGTTGCTTGGTGAGGATGGCGCCGATGATGACGCCGCCCGCCCGACGCAGCCGCTCGACCGAGGCGCGCAGGCCGCCATGATGATTGCGGCCCCATTCGACCACCAGCAAATTCGCTTGCGCCCGCGCGCCCAGCAGGCTGGCATCGCCCAGCCCCAGGATCGGCGGCGCGTCGATCAGGATCGTGTCATAATCGTCGCGCACGCTCGTCAGCAGCGTATCGAGGGCCGGGGTGGCCAGCAATTCCGTGGGGTTGGGCGGCACCGCGCCACAGGGGAGTAGCGATATGCCCTCCACCCCCGTCGGGATGATGGCGTCGGCGGGCTTAGCCTGTCCGGTCAACACTTCGCTAATGCCCTTGCCCGGCGCGACGCGGAACAGGGCGTGCTGCACCGGCCGGCGCATGTCGCCGTCGATCACCAGCACCTTCTTGCCCAAGCCCGCCAGCGCCAGCGCCAGCGCGTTGAGGGTCAGGGACTTGCCTTCCCCCTCCTGCGCGCTGGTGACGAGGATGGAGCGCGGCAGGCCGCCGGTCGACGCCAGCAGCAGCGAGCGCGCGATCGGGGTGAAGATTTCGGGCGGCTGAGGATTGTCGCCCGTCACCGGCACGGCGCCCAGCAGCGGCAGCCCGACCCGCTCCGCCAGCGTATCGGCAGACGTCACCGCATCGTCGAATATATGGCGCGCCGCAACCAGCAGCAGACCCAGCGCCAGTCCACCCAGCGCGGCGAGCAACAGCGTCTCCCCGACCTTGGGCGAGAAGGGCCGCGCCGGCACCGCCGCCCGATCGAGCGGCTGGATACGCCCGGCCTGGAACCCGGCCTGCGAAGCCATGTCGCGATAACGCTGCAACAAACTGTCATGCAGCATGCGATAGGTATCGACCGACCGTTCATAGATGCCCATCTGCACATCGCGACCACGCGCAGCCTGCGCATCGCGCTCCAGCGCGGCGATTTCCGATCCGATCTGCTTTTCGCCATGGACGGCGACGTCATATTGTTCCTTGAGCGAAGCGCGGATGCGGTTCGCCATCTCGTCGGCCTGATCGTCCAGCGCGGCAAGGCGCGCGCGGGCTTCGCGCATTTCGGGATGCGCATCCTTGCGGAACTGCCGTTCCTCGACCAGTGCAGCGCGGGCCTGCGCCCGTTCCGTCATCAATTGCTGCATCGCACCGTTATTCAGCACTTCGGGCAATGTTTCCGCGCTGGCGCGGCGGGCACTTTCCCAGCGCTTCTGGGCGGCGATCCGGTCGGATACCGCCTGCGCCCGGAAACCGTTAAGCTGCGCCAATCGGCTTTCGATCGATCCTTCGGACGGGGCGAATTTGGGTTCGGCGGGCTTGGCCCTTGCCGCATCGCCCTGCGCACTCTGATCCGGCTCCACCGGGGCGCCACCGCTGCGCGCGGCATAGACGGCCAGTTCGCGTTCGGCCCGCGACAGGTCGGTGCGGGCACCATCCAGTTCGCCCAGCAGGAAGCGGCGCGCCTGCACGCCCGATTCAAAGCCGCGCTTCAGGTCCGACCGGATCAGACTGTCGGCATAGGCATTGGCAATCCGCGCGGACAATGTCGGATCGGCACTGACGAAACTGATCCGCATAACGCGAGACTTGCCGGGCAGTTCGACTTCCAGATTCTGCCGCAACAGGGTAACGACCCGCTCCTGCTCCACCTGCCGCTGGCTGAGGCCGACCGTCCCCTCCCTGGGGCGGCTGACGCCCATGCCATCGAAGAAGGTGGGGGTGCCGACCAACGCCAGACTGCGCGCGACCTCTTCGGCCAAGGCCCGGCTGCGCAGCACTTCCAGTTCGGTCTGCATCACTGTTTCGGTGTCGTCACTGGTGGGCCGGGGCGTACCGGTCCCCGCCGCACCGGCGGGCAGATCCTCCACCTCGACCGAAGCCGTCGCGCGATAATCGGGTGTCGACAGCAGGATATAGAGCAGGGCCGCCAACAGGCAGAGCGCCATCGTGACGAACAGAATGACACGGTGACGACGCAGCACCGCCCAATAGGCGCGGATCGTCCGTGCCAGCCGGGCGCCAGCGCCCTCGCCTTCGGGCATGTCGGTCGGATCTATCAGGGTCGCGGCCATCAATGATCTCCGTCCAGCGCGATGAAGCCCGCCGCGACGGCCGGTATCGCGATCAGCGCGCCGCCCAGGATCGCCTTGGCGCGCGACAGGCCGACGATCACCTGATCGCCGGGCAGAATTTCAGGGTCGGGCGCCTTGCCCTTGCGGATGGCACCCAGGTCGAACATCGCCGCCTGACGCTGGCCGTCCATCTGGCGCACGACCACGATCTGGCTGAGGCCAGCGAGGCGGGTCGGCCCCTTGGCCAGCGCCACCGCCTGCAACAGGGTCAGGCGTCCGTCGACCGGGTAGAGGCCGGGTTCCCGCACTTCCCCGTCCAGCGTGATACGGCGACCCATCGCCTTCTTCACGAACAGCGTCACTTGCGGCGACACCAGATAACGCTCCAGCCGCCCGGCGACGACGTCGGCCGCCTCACTCGCAGTCAGGCCCGCGACCGATATGTCGCCGACCAGCGGCATGCGCATCATGCCCGCCGCGGTGACCTGCGCATCTTCCAGCGACAGATCGGGTTCATGATAGACCTGAACGCGCAGCACATCGTCGGGACTGATGCGATAGTCCATGCCGACGGCAGGCGCAGGCGGGATGGCGACATAGGCCGCTTCGCCGCGCGGGGCATCCTCGACCGTGGTGCAACCGGCGAGCGCAGTACAGGCCGCCGCGACGGCAATGGATCGGCTGATGCTGTTTCGATGCTTCATCCGCCCTGTAACCCCGTTCTGGCCCGTATGAGGCCGGGGGTTAGCGGCGTGACAGGAGGATGGCAACCGCGGGCGGGACGGACCGAGCCCGTCCCGGCAATGTTACACAGCGACGCGGCCGGCGGGCGTGGGTTGCGCAACGCGGCGCGGCTGATCGGGCCAGATTCCCCGCGTGTCATAGACGGCCTTGCCGGCGCGTTCGTCGACGGGGACAGATTTGAACATGTCATGATCCACAAGAATGACGAACAGGCCGCATTGTTCCAGAGCCGTATCGAGATCGATCAATTCCGCGCCCGTCCCGGCGAACTCCATCGGCAATTCCTGCGCATAGGGTTCGACCAGCTTGATCCGCCGACCATAGCGGCGGGCGAGGCGGGCGGCGACCTTCACCGCCGGGCTTTCGCGGAAATCGTCGATATTCGCCTTGAAGGCGAGGCCGAGGCAAGCGACGTCTTCGCCACCGAACTCGTCGATCATATCGGACGCCTTGGCGACGACATAGTCGGTCTTGCCGTCATTCACTTCGCGCGCGGTGCGGATGATGCGGGCATTTTCCGGGTCGCCATGGACGATGAACCAGGGATCGACCGCGATGCAATGGCCGCCCACGCCGGGACCGGGCGAGAGGATGTTGACGCGCGGATGGCGATTGGCGAGGCGGATCACCTCCCACACGTCGATATCCATATTCTCGGCAATGACCGAGAGTTCATTGGCGAAGGCGATATTGACGTCCCGGAAGCTGTTTTCGACCAGCTTCACCATCTCGGCTGCGCGAGCGGTGGTGGTGATGCAGGCGCCGCGCACGAACTGGCGATAGAAGCCCAGCGCCTTGCGCGCGCAACGCGGGGTGATGCCGCCGATGCAGCGATCATTGTCGATCAGTTCGACAAGGATGCGACCGGGCAGAACCCGCTCCGGGCAATAGGCGATGGCGATATCCCCCTGCACGCCCTTGCCCGGCATTTTGAGGTCGGGGCGCAATTCCGCCATGACGTCGCGCATCGCTTCGGTCGTGCCGACGGGCGAGGTGGATTCCAGGATCACCGTGTCGCCGGCCTTCAGCACGGGAGCGACGGTCTTCGCGGCCTTCAGCACATAGCTGATATCCGGCGCGCGATCTTCCGCCACCGGAGTCGGCACGGCGATGATGAAGACATCGCTTTCCTCGACGTCCAGCGAGGCGCGCAGATTGCCGCGCGACACCACGCCCTGCACCAGGCCGTCGAGATCGACTTCCTCGATATGGACGCGGCCGGAATTGACGGTGTCCACCACATGGGCGGACACGTCCACGCCCACCACCTTGGCGCCGCCACGCGCGATCAGGGCGGCGGTCGGCAGGCCGATATAGCCGAGGCCGATGACGGAAACCTTCTGCTTGGCGTCGACGGGCATGGGTCGGGACAGTCCTTCAGCGGTGAATTTGGCCGTTGTTCTGCCCCGAAATGCTGAAGATTTCGGTAATAGTGAAGAGGGAACGGGCAAAAATGCCCATTTGCCTACCGATAGCGGGGGCTTGGCTGGCGGGCGATATGGGCGGAAGAGCGCGTCACCGGCGTCGTGATGATCTTGGTTTTCAGCAGTTCGCGGATGCGGTCGGCACCGAGCGGGTTGAGCAGCACGACGCGCGTCCCCCCGGCGGGCAGCGCCTCGATCGTGGAGATGGCTATCGCGTGGCGGGCGCACAGCGTGGTGACGTCCTCGACCGAGGTCGTGACGTTGATCGCGCGGCTCATGCGCCGGTTTCAGTCATGTAAGACGGGCGCAGCGGGGAAAAATAAGACATGAAAGACGCTCCTTGCGTAGCAAGCGGGAGCGCGATTGTCTCTCTGTCGGGGCGCGTGCTTGCAGGCAGGATCGCGGCGATGCGGCCTGATAGCAGCCCCTCCGCCCTGCGTCGCGCCCTTTCTCGCCCGATTGGTCAGCCGGCCGCGATCACTGCCGCGATCCGCTCCGCCGCGCCCCCGTCGCCAAAGGGATTATGCGCGCGGGCCATGGCGTCATAGGCATCCTGATCGTCCAGCAGCGCCAGCACTTCGCGCACGATCAGCGCGCGATCGGTGCCGACCAGCTTCGCCGTGCCGGCCTCCACCCCCTCGGGACGCTCGGTCGTTTCCCGCATCACCAGCACCGGCTTGCCGAGCGAGGGCGCCTCTTCCTGAACGCCGCCGCTGTCGGTCAGGACAAGGTGGCACAGGTCGAGCAGGCGCACGAAATGCGGATAGTCGAGCGGTTCGATCATCGCGACATTGGGCAGACCGCCCAGCACCGCATCCATGACCGGGCGGACATTGGGATTGGGATGGACCGGGAAGATCACCGCCACATCGGGCCGGGCGGCGATATCGGCGATGGAGCGGGCGATCGCCTCCATGCCGCCGCCGAAATTCTCGCGCCGATGGCTGGTGACGGCGACGATCCGCTTGCCCGCAAAACGCGCGGCGAGATCATCCAGCCCGCTGGCGAGCGATGGGTCTGCGACCACCCGGTCGCGCGTGGCAAGCAGTGCGTCGATCACGGTGTTGCCGGTGATATGGATGCCGGCGGGATCGCGATTTTCCCGCAGCAGCGCATCGGCCGCCGCCTGCGTCGGGGCGAAATTCATGTCGGCGATACAGGCGACGACGCGGCGATTCACTTCCTCCGGCCAGGGATGATGAATGTCGCCGCTGCGCAGCCCGGCTTCGACATGGGCGACGGGAATCTTGCGATAATAGGCGGCGAGGCTTGCAACCATCGTCGTCAGCGTATCGCCATGGACGACGATGCGATCGGGCTTTTCCGCGTCGAACGCCTTGCCCAGTTCCACGATCAGTTTTGCCGTCAGTCCATCCAGCGTCTGGTTGGGCACCATGACGTCCAGATCGATGTCGGGCACAATCCCCGCAATCTCCAGCACCTGATCCAGCAGTCCGCGATGCTGCGCGGTCACGATGACGCGCGTTTCCACGCCGGGCCGCGCGCGCAGCGCATGGACCACGGGGAACATCTTGATCGCTTCGGGACGGGTCCCGAACACCAACGCTACTTTCACCGTGACCATCCCTTTCGTCGCTGGCACCCGACTTGGCAGAAAATGGTAACCAGTCGTTAAACGATCTTCAAATTTCGTCGCTGCATTGCAGCGAATTGTAATGGCCCGCGACTATGCTAGAGCCATGACATAGTCGTTTCTTCTTATGGGGCTGGGGCAGATTCATGAAAATCACGATGATCGGCACGGGTTATGTTGGACTTGTGTCCGGGGCCTGTTTTGCGGACTTTGGCCATGACGTGGTGTGCGTAGACAAGG
>NZ_FNYZ01000033.1 GCF_900109095.1 Sphingobium sp. AP50 | reverse complement strand
GTGCGCAGCGTATCCTGCGCCTTCGCCACGCCGATCGACACCGCCACGACCTCGGTCGCCACGCCCTTTTCCTTCAGGCGAATGGCTTCCTCGACCGCGATCTCGTCAAACGGGTTCATGCTCATCTTGACGTTCGCAAGCTCCACGCCCGTCCCGTCCGCCTTCACACGCGGCTTCACATTATAGTCAATCACCCGCTTCACGGGCACAAGGATCTTCATCTTCAACATCCTCCTTATAAACGCCAATACGGGCACGGGCGGACCGTTTCCGGTCCCCCCGCACCCTTTGGTGTATCGTTCAGGTTAGAGAGCCGATCAGGCTGCCTTCCTCACTTCCGCGACGATCTTCTTGGCCGCGTCGCCCAGATCGTCCGCCGGGACGATGGGCAGACCCGAATTGGCCAATATGTCCTTGCCCTGCTGGACGTTGGTGCCTTCCAGACGGACGACCAGCGGAACCGACAGGTTCACTTCCTTGGCGGCGGCGACGATGCCATTGGCAATGATGTCGCACTTCATGATGCCACCGAAGATGTTGACCAGAATGCCCTTCACCGCCGGGTCCTTCAGGATGATCTTGAAGGCAGCCGTGACCTTCTCGGTGGTGGCGCCGCCACCTACGTCCAGGAAGTTGGCGGGGAATTCGCCGTTCAGCTTGATGATGTCCATCGTCGCCATGGCCAGACCAGCGCCGTTGACCATGCAACCGATGTTGCCGTCCAGCTTGATGTAGGCCAGGTCATACTTCGACGCTTCGACTTCGGCCGCATCTTCTTCGGTCAGGTCGCGCAGTTCTGCGATGTCCTTGTGACGGAACATGGCGTTACCGTCGAAACCGACCTTGGCGTCGAGGACGAGGAGGTTGCCCTGCTCGGTCAGCGCCAGCGGGTTGACTTCGATCTGCTCGGCGTCGGTGTCTTCAAACGCGGCATAAAGCGACGCGGCAACCTTCGAAGCCTGCTTGGCCAGATCGCCGGTCAGGCCCAGAGCGTTGGCAACGGCGCGGCCGTGGTGCGGCTGGAAGCCCGAAGCGGGATCGACCGAGAAGCTGTGGATCTTTTCCGGGGTCGAGTGAGCGACCTCTTCAATGTCCATGCCGCCTTCGGTCGACACGACGAAAGCGATGCGGCTGGTGGCACGATCGACCAGCAGCGCGAGGTAGAATTCCTTGGCGATGTCGGCGCCGTCGGTGATGTAGAGGCGGTTGACCTGCTTGCCCGCATCACCGGTCTGGATGGTGACCAGCGTGTTGCCCAGCATGTCGGCCGAATGGGCCTTCACTTCGTCCAGGTTGAACGCGAGGCGGACGCCGCCCTTTGCTTCGGGGGCCAGTTCCTTGAACTTGCCCTTGCCGCGACCACCAGCGTGGATCTGCGACTTCACGACATAAAGCGGCCCGGGCAGCTTCTTGGCGGCTTCGACGGCTTCTTCCACCGTGAAGGCGGCATAGCCGGCAGCGATCGGCGCGCCATACTTGGTCAGCAGTTCCTTGGCCTGATATTCGTGAATGTTCATGGGCTCGCCCGTCCTTGTTGCGTTGAACCTGATGTCCAGCGGCTAAGCACAGGCGGATTCGGCGCGCCAGCAGATTTTGCAAAATCACTTTGCAAAATTGCAAAACCCGTCGGCGCGGGAAAGCGAATTAGTGTGAAATTGGTCGGCGCACGCTCAGAAGGCGCATTTCAGCGCAGCGCTGCTGGTGACCGCAAAAATCTCGGGATCTTCAAGCGCGCGGACCTTGTGCAGCAATTGCGAAGTCGACATTTTTTCCTTGTGAGACTTGCGGAGCGAGGCCAGCGACTGGAGCTCTCGCAACTGGCCGATGCTCAGCCGATCAGCCATGCGTTTCGCCATGCACCCGGCCATTTTCGGCGACAGTCCCGCCTCTACCAGCCCGTTTCGCAAACGCGATTCGGGCGACAGCGATGCACAAGAGGACAGGAGCAAGGCGAAGGTCGCGACCAGCGCGACGCGGAGCGGAATCCGGTTCATGGCGTTTTCCATGGTCCCGTCACGCTGAACAGGGGATAAATGCGGTCATCTCGTTTGAGGAAGAATCCATGTTCGATCGAATTTTTGCCGACATGTCGCACCGCGTCGCCAATTGGGCAGGCCAGCCACCCGCTTTCGTCCTGGCGCTGGCCACCGTCATCGTCTGGCTCGTGACTGGCCCGATCTTTCACTATTCCGACACATGGCAACTGGTCATCAACACCGGCACGACCATCGTCACCTTCCTGATGGTGTTCCTGATCCAGAATGCCCAGAACCGCGACGGCTCCGCTATTCAGGCCAAGCTGGACGAACTGATCCGGGCGATCGACGCGGCACGCAACGACTTTATCGGCATCGAACATCTGACCGAAGCAGAATTGCAGCGGATCAAGGCTGTGCTGGAACAGGAATGCGGCGACGACGCGACACACCACCTCGCTATCGCAAGGCTGCTCGAACGCCGCTGACGCCCCGCATCAAGGAACGCACATTCAATGCGCGGAAATCACCAGTCTCTCATTTTCCCGCCGATGCGCATCGACCCGATCGGCATAGCCCTGCGCCAGGCTCTCATAGGCCGCCTTGCCCTTGGGCGAATGACTGCCCTGCGCTCGCATCAGCGAAACCTGCTGGCGATGCAGCAGATAATTGACGTCCATCTCCATCGTCGCCCTCCTCTCATATGGTTCAAGAGTGTGGTCGCTTGCCTGTCCCTGCGTTCGACTCGCAGTCACAGACGGCTAATTTACCATTGGCCGGGCTATTTACCTAATCTCCTCACGCAGCCCGACGCGACAGGGGGACGATCCAGCGCAACAAGGCAAAACCCGCCAACGCCGATAGCAGCGATCCCGGCAATATCCCGCCCTTGGCCTGATCGACCAGCAAGGGCTGCCCCGGAAAGGCCAGCCCGCCGATGAACAGGCTCATGGTGAAACCGATACCGCACAGCATAGCCATGCCATAGACCTTCCCCCAACTGGCGCCATGCGGTCGGCGGGCGCCCCAGAGACAGCGGCGCAAACAGCGCGCTCAATGCCGCGCCATTCAATGTCAGTCCGGCATTGGCAAAACCAAAACAGCGGCACGATGGCTTAGGCGGTCCAGGGATGCAGCCCATGTTCCAGCCGATGCAGCGGACTATCCTCCCGACCCGGATTGCCCTTGATCGGGATCGTCATGGCCGCCAGCACACCGGCAACGGTGGCATGAATGCCCGAGAGGAGCATGAAATACCACAGGATTGCGAAGCCCAGCAGATAAGGCGCAAAGCCCGTACCCCGGCCCGATTACAACCATAGAGCAATGCCAGCACCACAGCAGCACCCGCCAGCGCGTAAAGATCGATACCCTGACTATAAGCCAGCGCGATGATCGCCACCGCTGTCAGGAATAGTTTGAGCGACGCCGGCGCCCGCGAACCCAATAGCGCCAGAATCCCGATGGCAAAGGCGATATCGGTCGCGGCAGGAATGGCCCAGTCCTTCGCCAGTCCGGGCTGCCCTCCTGCAATCGCCAGATAGACCAGCGCCGGCGCCGCCATGCCTGCAACCGCCGCCAGAACCGGCAATCGGCGCTGGTCCCATGTCGACACGCCGCCTTCCAGAAACTCCCGCTTGATCTCCAGCCCGACCGTCAGGAAGAAAATCGCCATCAACCCGTCATTGATCCACAAATGCGGCGTCATCGGCCCAATAGATGGCGACAATGCCGGTCTAACCGGCCGATGCAGCACATCATGATAGACATGATCGATCCCCGGCAGATTGGCGATCAGCATGGCGAGCGCAGCAGCGATCATGAGCAATATGCCACCGCCCGCTTCTTCTTTCAGAAATTGATAGGCCTGCTTCATCCGCCGTCCCGCTTCTCATGATTTGCACAACATTAGTCAAACAGCGCCGAACGACTTTTCACACGGAATCGGAAAGAGCTTGGAACCACCTTGCGCAAATGTCATCCTTGGCCGCTGGGGCACAGGGGGGCAAGGGCCTTGTGGGACATGCTGGTCGCAGGGTTGATGGCTCTGCATCACGAATGCCTGCTGTTCGCGGTGGTCGGTCTGGCCATCGGTGGCATCGACGATTTTCTGATCGATATCCTGTTCCTGTGTCGCCGGACCTGGCGGAAGTTTTTCATCTATGTCCGCCATCCGCGCATGACCTCGGCGACCCTGCCCGATTCCTCCACCCCCGGCCCAATCGCCGTCTTCATCCCGGCCTGGCAGGAGGCGGATGTCATCGCCCCCATGCTGCGCCATGCCCTCGGCCAGTGGCAGCACGGACAATATCGGATTTTCGTCGGCGTCTATCCCAACGACCCAGAAACCATCAACGCCGCTGCCCCGATTGCGGAGGGCGATCCGCGAATCATTCTGGGTGTCAACCCGCATCCCGGCCCCAGTACCAAGGCCGACTGCCTCAACGTCCTCTGGCGCGCGATGCGCGCCAGCGAACTGGAGCAGGGCCGTCCTTACAAGGCAGTCGTGCTGCATGACGCCGAAGATGTCGTCCATGCCGACGAAATCCGCTTGTTCGATTTCATGATCGACCGGTTCGACATGGTGCAACTCCCCGTCCTGCCACTTCCCGGCCGGGGCGGATGGCTAACCCGCGCCATCGCCAATCACTATTGTGACGAATTTGCAGAGAGCCATGGAAAAGCGCTGACGGTTCGCGAAGCCGTGGGCGCCTCCATCCCCTCCGCCGGTGTTGCCTGCGCCTTCGAAAGGCAGATGATCGGTCGCCTTTCCGACCCTCAGCATGGCGGTCCGTTCGACCCTTCCTCCCTGACCGAAGATTATGAGGCAGGGCTTCGCATCAAGAATATGGGGGGACGCGGCATCTTCGTGCGGATGCGCGATCATAAAGGCGATCTGGTCGCAACGCGCGAATATTTCCCCGACACGATCAAAGACGCCGTCAAGCAGAAGGCGCGCTGGATGGTCGGCATCTCGCTGGCGGGATGGGACCGGATGGGCTGGCATGGCGGCCCGACTGAATGGTGGATGCGCATTCGCGATCGCGCTGCCACCATGGCCGCCTTCGTCCTATTTGCCGCCTATGTGGCGTTCGGCCTATGGGTCTTGTTCAGAGCCATCGACTTTTTCGCGCCGTTGCCAATGGCGCCCCTGCCACCCCTCATCGATGGGCTTTTAACACTCAACCTTGCGCTCATGACATGGCGCGGCGGGATGCGCGCGCTCTTCGTCGGCCGGGCTTATGGATGGCGCTATGGCCTGGGCGCCATCCCACGAACCCTCATCGCCAATTACATCTCCATATTGGCGGCGCGGCGCGCCGTTTTCCTCTATGGCAAATCATTGCTCGGCAAGCCACTGACCTGGGACAAGACCCAGCACCGCTTCCCTGATTTGAAGAGCGAACCATGACCGCAGTCGGCGGCCGTCCGTTACGCTTCTTTGGGCTGGCGATGCTCGGTTGGGTCACCATCCGCGTTTCCGGCTCTTTCCTCCCGGCCCTGCTGCCTGCCACCAATTCCTCACCAGCGCCACCTTTCGGGCCGAAGCCAAGCGTGTCGAGCAAGACTTCGTCTATCATGGCATTGGGCTTTCCCGCACCCGCTTCCGGCGCGCCATCTATATTGCATCCACCCCGGCACGCCCGGTCACGCGCATGGACCGGTTTCGACCGAAATAACGACACACCCGTCAAACTGATGCAATTCATCACGGAGGCGACCGATTTCGCAGACAATCACCCTACCGCCAACACTGACCAGATGACCAGCTTTGCTGCCCCACGCCCACTTCCTAACGGCGCACCACGCACCGACCAGTGGCGGGCAAGCGCCTGGCTGCTCTGGCGCCCCGGCAACAACGCCGCCAGCGGCCCGATCGCCGGTAGCCGCCTCGGCGGATCGCAGGCGGGTGTGCGGGTAGACTATGAACTCACTCCCAGGGCGCGCACCCGCACCGCCGCCTACGGCCGGCTGAGCAGCGCGCTGGAACGCCCCGCCGCCCCGGAAGCCGCCATCGGCATCGCCTTCCAGCCGATCCGCGCCATCCCCTTCAGCCTCGCCGCCGAACGACGGATCGCCCTCGGCCAGGGCGGACGCAATGCCAATACGGTCATGGCCGTCGGCGGCTTCGGACCGACCATGATCGTCACCGGTGTCGAAGTGGAAGGCTATGCGCAGGCCGGCATGGTCGGCTTTCATCGCCGGGATGGCTTCATCGACGGCAAGCTATCCGTCCTGACGCCGCTGCCCCACACACCGATCCGTGTCGGAGCAGCCCTATCGGGCGGCGCACAGCCCGGCGCCAGCCGGCTGGACATTGGCCCGGAAATGCAAATTCGCCTGCCGCTGCCCCGCATGACGCCCCGACTGATCATCGAATGGCGCGAGCGCATCGGTGGCGATGCGCAGCCGGACTCCGGGCTTGCCGTCACCCTCGCCAGTGATTTTTAGACGTCGGGTGTCGTACCGCCTTCCTATCGTCGCCATTTGCCTTTAACCCGATCAGGCATGGATCTGTACCTGCCCATCGCCAATCTTTCGGTCAACGCACTCGTCATCATCGGACTGGGCGGCGTGGTCGGGCTGTTGTCCGGCATGTTCGGCGTGGGCGGCGGCTTTCTCACCACGCCATTGCTGATCTTCTACGGCATCCCCCCGACCGTCGCCGCCGCATCGGCCGCATCGCAGGTGACGGGCGCCAGCGTCTCCGGCGTCGTCACCCATATGTCGCGCGGCACCGTCGATTTCCGCATGGGCGGCGTGCTGATCGCTGGTGGTATCGTTGGCGCAGGCCTGGGCGTGCTGATCTTCCGCCTGCTCCAGCAAATCGGTCAGATCGATACGGTCATCGGCATCCTTTATGTGCTGATGCTGGGCGGCATCGGCGCCCTGATGGCCAAAGAATCGATTCAGGCGCTGATCGCGCTCAAGACCGGCCAGCGACAACAGGCGCGCAAACGCCGCCATCATCCGCTGGTCGCAGCCCTGCCGATGCGCTGGCGCTTCTATCGCTCGGGCCTCTATATCTCCCCGCTCGCCCCGCTGCTGCTGGGCATGGCGACGGGCATCCTCACCATGTTGCTGGGCGTGGGCGGCGGCTTCATTCTCGTACCCGCCATGCTCTATCTGCTGGGCATGACCACCCAGTCGGTGGTTGGCACATCCCTCTTCCAGATCCTGTTCGTCACCATGGCGACGACGATGATGCACGCCATGACGACGAAGGCGGTGGATCTGGTGCTGGCGATGCTGCTGCTGATCGGCAGCGTCACCGGCGCGCAGGTCGGCACCCGCCTGTCCATGACGATCCGGCCGGAATATTTGCGCATCCTGCTCGCCGCGATCGTGCTGCTGGTGGCGGCGCGCATGGCGCTGGGGCTGGGCTGGCGCCCCGACGAAATCTACACGATCGAGTTGCACTGATGCGCTGGCGCATCCCGCCCCGCCTGCTGCCCGCCACCCTGCTGCCCGCCGCCCTGCTGCTGGGCGCGGCGGACGAACCCCAACTGGTGCCCGACGTGTCGCAACGCGAAGTCGAAATTCAATATAGCTTCACCGGCGCAGACCTGCTGCTGTTCGGCGCAATCGTCTATCCGGACGGCCGCAAGCCGGACAAGCCGGCCGATATCGTCGTGGTGCTCAAGGGCCCCGAACAATCGATCGTCATGCGCGAAAAGCAGAAGGTCGCCGGCATCTGGGTCAATGCCGACACGGCGCGCTTCCGCTCCGCCCCCAGCTTTTACGCCATGGCCTCGTCCCGCCCGATCGACAAGATCGTCGATGAACGCACCGCCGCCATCTACGAACTGGGCGTCGACAAACTGCAACTCTCCCCTTCCTCGCTCAACGACAGCGCCGAACTGTCGCGCTTTCAGGAGGGGCTGGTCGACCTGCGTAATCGCAACGGCCTGTTCGTCGAGCGGCCGGGTACGGTCGAAATCACCGACGGCGTCCTGTATCGCGCCCGCCTGCCTTTGTCCGCCCGCGTGATCGTGGGTGACTATACCGCCGAAACCTTCCTCGTGCAGAATGGCCGCGTGGTCGCAGCGGCCGTGCGCGACATCACCGTGCGCAAGTCGGGCTTTGAACAGTTCATGGCCAGCGCCGCGGAAAACTGGCCCTTTGCCTATGGCCTTGTCGCGATGGCACTGGCCGTGGGCATGGGATGGGCCGCCGGCGCGATCGCCCGCCGCATCTGATCGCTAATGCTGCTTAGTTCCGCGCGGGCGGCCCGATCCGGACCACGCAATCGGACAGGCCTTCGATCGACAGGCTGATTACATCCCCTTCCACCACCGCGCCGACGCCCGCAGGCGTGCCGGTGAAGATCAGATCGCCCGGCTCCAGCCGGTAGAAGCGCGATATATAGGCGATCACATCAGCCACGCTCCAGATCATGTCGGACAGATCGGCATCCTGCTTCACCGCCTCGTTGACGGTCAGGGCGATGCGCCCGGCCGCCACATGTCCCACCGCACTGGCCGGATGAATCACGCCCAGCGGCGCAGACTCTTCGGCATTTTTGGCGGTGTCCCAGGGACGCCCCATCTCCTTCGCTTCGGACTGGAGATCGCGGCGCGTCATGTCGAGGCCGGCGGCATAGCCATAGACATGATCCAGCGCTTCGGCCGCATCGATAGCGCGCCCACCCTTGCCGATGGCGACGACCAGTTCGCCTTCATAATGATAGTTCGCCGTTTCGGGCGGATAGGCGATGGTCGATCCCGACGGCACCACCGCCTCGGCCCATTTGGTGAAGAAGAAGGGCGCCTCGCGGTCCGGGTCCTTCCCCATTTCTCGCGCATGGGCGGCATAGTTGCGGCCGATGCAGAACAGGCGACGCACGGGAAAGCCCGGCCCCTCGCTGGTCGCCGCAATGATGGCGGCGGGCGGTTCAAACAGGGTGGTCATGCATCGAACTCCTTGCAAAGCCTGTCCGGCCGCATCGGGCCTGCCGCCCGCAAACTCAAGCCTTTATCCGGCAATCGGCAGGATCAGGCGGAAATGGGCGCCCCTGATCGAAGGCAACAACTGCAACTCCCCCCGATAGGCGTCGAGCAACGAGCGCGATATGGCGAGGCCAAGGCCAGTACCGCCCGCCTCCCTTTTGCTGGTGAAGAAAGGATGGAATATTCGCTCCCTGTCGCCATCGGGAACGCCGCAACCATCATCGACCAGATCGATCGACATGGTCGCCTCGCCGGCCGGAACGACAGCGATATCGAGACAGGATGCCCCCGCCTGCCGTGCATTTTCAGCGAGCGTCGTGACGATTGCCTCCAGCGCGGGCTGGTCGATCGCCAGCGCAGGCAGCGTGTCGGGCGTATCGACATGGATGGCGAAATTCTCCCGCCCCAATGCATCCGCTACCGTCGCAAGCAAGGGCTTAACCTGCGTCCGCGCATCCGCCTCGCCCACCAGCACATCGGCGCGGGCCAGTTCCATAAGTCGCTGCACCAGCCGCGACAGCCGTTCCGCATCCGCCGCCATATTCCGCAGAAAGCGCGTCCGGTCGCCGGGCTGCATGTCCGCCCCATGGTCCTGCAACAACTCAATCGCGCCGGAAATGCCGGCCAGCGGCGTCTTGAACTCATGGCTGACAGACGAGGCGAAATCGCGCAAATAACGGGACCGCTTCTCGATGCTTTGCGCCATCTGGTCGAAATCGCGATAGAGCGCCCGGATCTCGACGACCTGTAGGGAAGGCTCTCTTGGCGCCACCCGCCGCCCCGACGCCAGATCGCGCGTCGCCCGGCTAAGCGCCTCGATCGGCCGCACGATCGCCCGCGACAGCACGGCTGACAACAGAAGCAACAGCAGGAAGATAATAGCCACGCCGATCCCGATCTTGCCGCGATCCTCATACAGCCCCAAAGACAGCGCACGGGGCGATCGGGACAGCAGCAGCACGCCGACCACCTGCCCATCGACCGTGATCGGCCGCGCATGATGCAGCCGGATGCTGGCCGCCCGGCTCAGCCATTCGGCCGGATATTGCGGCACATGGCCCGCATTCTCGCGCAGGACCGTCATCGTCCGCCCGCCCAGCGCCGCCTGAATTTCCGGCAATGTCGCCAGACTGCGTCCCCGCTCGGCCCCGTTCAGCAACAGCCCATTGCGATCCAGCACCAATATGGACGACAGGGTCGTCAGCTTGGTTTCCTGAAAGGCCGGCATCATCCGCCGCGTCAGCGCCAGCGCCGCGCGATCGGGCTGTACCTCCGTCACCGTCGCGGGCGGGCGCGGCGGCAACACCGGCGACGCCCGCAGGTCGATCTCGGTCATCCGGTCATGATAACGGACTGGCTTGGACGACAGGACCGGCCGATCCGGCATCCCCTGCCACACGACCGCCGCGCTCGCCGCCAACGCCGCGCCCTGCGCCACCAGTTCCGCCTCGGTCCGCCGAACCAGCGCATTTTCATAGATACGCAGGAAGATCGCGCTAAAGCCCGGCAGCGCCGCGACGAACAGCAAGGTCCCCAGCAAGATCGTGCGCAGCCGCAGGATCGGCCAATGCCGCGCAATCCGGGCCTTGATCGCCGCGATCATGCCGATGGCGCGGCTCCGCTGCATCCGCCCAGCCGATAGCCGATCCCGGCCCGCGTCTCGATAATGTCGGTCCCGCCCACATCGGCGAATTTGCGGCGCAGATTGCGGATATGGCTGTCCACCGTCCGGTCGGTCAGGGCAAAGCCCGGCCCGCGAAACCGGTCGATAATCTGGTCGCGCGAAAAGATGCGCGCCGGCATGGCCAGCAGGGTGCGCAGGATCGTGAATTCCGTCACTGTCAGGCCAACCTCCTGCGCGCGCCATTGCGCCGTCCAGCTTTCGGTATCGAGGCTGAGCAGCCCATGGCGGATCATCCCGACATTCTCCACCGTCGGCGGCCTTCCGGCGGTCCGGCGCAGGATCGCCATCGACCGCGCTACCACCTCGCGCGGGGAGAATGGCTTCACGACATAATCGTCGCCCCCCAGTTCGATGCCCAGCACCCGGTCGATCTCGTCATCGCGGGATGACAGGAAGAAGATCGGCACCTGATTGCTGGCACGCAGCCGACGGCACACCTCCAGTCCGTCCAGGCGCGGCATGTTGATGTCCAGAATGACCAGATCGGGCACATGGCGCTCGACCGCCGTCAGCGCCTCCTCGCCATCGGCCGCCTCGATCGTTTCCAGCCCCGCCTTGCCAAAGGCGAAGACGAGCAGCTGGCGGATATGGGGATCATCGTCGACGATCAATATGGTGCTGGGCATAGGGCATTGGATCATTTCCGGGTCCCTTCTGTCAACGCAGGGCTTGGCTTGGAATCGACCGGTTCCATATTTTGCGTAGGGTCCGGCGCAGGCTCGGGCGGCGGGATCAGGCTGCCATCGCATGCCCGATTGCCACGCGCCAATGCCATCGGCCCGATCTGCGCCATCATCTCTCTCGCGCGCGCCAAACGCTTTTGTCCCAGCAAAGTCCAGCCATTGGTCTGATTGGCTTCCAGTCGATCCAGCAGCCACATGTCCGTCACCCGAACCCGCTCGCGAAAAGCGGGATGCAAGTCCGCGCGTTGTTCCAGTGTCAGTAGGGGTAGCAGAGCAGATTCACCCAGATCGCTCATATAACAGAGGTCCAGCGCCACACCCCGCCCACCGACTTCGCGGGCATGACGAACATTCCAGCGCGCCGCAACTTCGCCCAGATCGATGAAGCAGACAGCGCCCAGCACCAGCCCCGCCGCCGCCAGATTGACGTTGATCAACCAGGCCGCACTGCGCGCCCGCAACAGTCGCCAGCAGATCGCCGCCAGCCCGAACGCCACCAGCGCCATCCACAGCAAAGCCGCGATGCGCAGTCGCGTGAGCGAATAGGCCTCGATATAATCTGCCGTCCGCAACATGGAGGAAGCGACAAGGATGATATTCTGCCCGATCCACAGCATCACCAGCCTGCGGATCACCGGCATCCGCGCCGTGTCCGATCCCGGCCGCAACGTCACCAGCACGAACAGCGCCGCCAGCAGCGCCGTCGCGATCAGCGGATAGGCGCCACGATGGGCATAATCCGCCATCGTCATCCCCTGCGGCATCGGCGCCCAACCCCACAGCCAGAGGGCATCCATCAGATTCTGCGCCGCGAACAGCAGGTTGAACAGGATCAGCGACAGCGTCACCGAGGCAACCGACACACCGGGCAGCACCATCTCGTCCCGCCCCTCGAAACTTGGCAGCAACCAGCGCGACAGGCGCGGCCGCAACAGGCTCCACATCGGCAGGAAGATCAGCCCCCAAAACGCCATGCGCACGACTAGCAAAGGCGACAGATCCGGAACCACGAAGGCGTTCACGAACCGCTCGACCAGCGGGTTGGCCGCCGCGAACAGGGTGATGATGATCAGGCTGCCAATCACGGGCAAAGCAAACATCGCCAGCGCCGCCTGCAGGCTGAACCGCCCCGATCGGCCAGCCGCCCGCACCTTCAGCAGGTGCCGCAGGTCGATCAGCGGCGCGAACGGCGCGCGCAGACCATGCAGCACCAGCCGCTGCAGCCAGCGCCACCCATCATCGAACCGCGCCGTCGCCGGGATCAGCGTCGCCATCACGACCGCGCCCCAGAAGAGCGACCAGCTCAGCAGGCTCGCATCATAGACCAGCGCCAGCGCAAACAGCCCCGCCGCCGCCAGCGCGACCCAGGCCCACCGGTGATGCCGCACCGCTGGCCGTCCCGCGATCAGCGCACCCAGCACCGCAAAGGCGAACAGCCCCAGATAGCCACCGTAGAAATGACGCTGGTAGAAAAGCCAGTCGCCGAGACCAACGACCAGCAGTGCAGGCACCAGCTTCCAGCGAAAGCGCGCCGTCAGGCGCAAGGCAGAGGAACGCATCGATCTTGTCTCCCTGAATGTCAGGGCAAGATGCGCACCCTCCAAGCAGATCGGGGGGCGATGTCGATCAATAGTTGGCGCAGGTCGGATGCAGATGCCGTGCAGCCGCTGTCCCAACCCACGCATTTCCGCGCAAACGCCCGATCCCGCCTGCACCAAGAACCGATACAGGCGGCACACCCCTCCATTCATCGCTTGTCAGCATCGTTTTATCGCTCCTATTTTCTCTCTACCCCAATAGTGGAGAAATCAGGATGCGCGCTCGCCTAGCTGTCACCCTCGCCCTCTTCCCCAGTCTCATCCTCGCCGGATGCAGTCAGGCCCCCGGCCCTTATAGTTCATACGAAGCCGCCAACGGCGCCGTCGCCCAGACCGATAGCGAGCGCTATGACGGCCATCCCGTCAGCCCGATCCATCAGGTCGCGAACGAACCAGTATCGACCTTCGCCGTGGATGTGGACACCGGCGCCTATGCCAATGTCCGCCGCATGTTGCTGGCCGGCCAGACCGTCCCGACCGAAGCGGTCCGCACCGAGGAGATGATCAATTATTTCCGCTATGATTATCCCCTGCCTGACGATCGGTCCGCCCCTTTCAGCGTGACCACCAATGTCTCCACCACGCCCTGGAACCCCGGTACCCGCCTGCTCCGGATCGGTCTGCGCGGCTATGACGTCGCCCGGTCTCAGCGGCCACCGGCCAATCTGGTCTTCATGGTCGACGTGTCGGGATCGATGCAGGATCAGGACAAGCTGCCGCTGGTGAAGCAGGCGCTCGCCACGCTTGCCGACGGCTTGCGGCCGGACGACAGCGTGTCGATCATCACCTATGCCGGCTGGGTCGAAACGCTGGTCGAGGGCAGCCATGACCCCGAAGAGATAAAGGCCGCACTCCATGGCCTCGATGCAGGCGGCGCGACGGCGGGCGGCCCGGCCCTCTCCATGGCCTATGACCTCGCCCGCGCGCACCGCGTGCCCGGCGGCATCAACCGCATCATCATGGCGACCGACGGCGACTTCAATGTCGGCCTGTCCGACCAGAAAAGCCTGGAAGATATGGTGAAACACAACCGCGAAGACGGCATCACCCTCACCACATTGGGGTTCGGCCAGGGCAATTATAATGATGCGATGATGGAAGGGGTCGCCGATCTAGGCAATGGCAATCATGCCTATATCGACAGCGCCATGGAAGCGCGCAAGGTACTGGACCAAGAACTCTCCTCCACCCTCTTCACCATCGCCAAGGATGTGAAGGTACAGGTGGAATTCAATCCCGCAGCGGTCAGCCAGTATCGGCTGATCGGCTATGAAAATCGCGCTCTGGCGGAGGAGGATTTTGACGACGACCGGGTCGACGCGGGTGAGATCGGCGCGGGCCACCAGGTGACGGCCCTTTATGAAATCGTGCCGGCGGGGGAAACCGGCTGGACCGGCCCGCGCAAATATGCCGCCAATCAGCCTGCAGCAGCCACCGGTAATGCCAGCGAAATCGCCACCGTCCGCCTGCGCTACAAACTGCCCGAAGGCGAAAACAGCCGTCTGATCGAACGCCCGGTCCCCGCCACCCTGCTCGCCGCCGCCACCCGGCCACAAGGCGACATGGCCTTTGCCGTGGCCGTCGCGGCTTTCGGCCAGAAGCTGCGCGGCGACACCCGGCTGGGGCGCTTTTCCTTCGGTGACATAGAAAATCTGGCCGGCCCCCAGTCCGGCTACTGGCGGCAGGAATTCCTCCAGCTTGCCAGCCTCGCCGATGGTGGTCGCCCCTCACCATGGAGCAGCGATAGGGGGGAATGACGGCACGCCCATCCGCTCCGCCTCCGGTGAAGGGGGCGGACCGGATGCCGTCAAATCCTGCCAGCGACGGGACAGCCCGTCCGCGACCCCTTGGCCAATATCAATATGCTGTCATCCTGCATCCACCGCCCGCGCCACATCATGGCGCCCGGCAACAGGCGCAATATCCCATAGCCCGCCTCGCAGGCATAGGCTTCCATCTCCGCGCTTTGCCCCTTCTGCAACGATGTCGATGCAACGACCAGATCGGGGCGGCTCTCTATGATGGCGACAAATTCCCGACCATTGCCAAATGGTTTCCAGCGCTCGGATGTCTTCCAGCTCAGAAAGGCCGGGTGCGGTGCCGCGTCATGATAATTGGCGAACGGGTTGCCCGGCAACCAGGGCTGAACCGCAAATGTCTTGAACCCATAGGCCGCAATATGCGCATCGGGATGGGTCGCGCGATACTCCGCCAGAATATGGGCCGCCTGCCGCCCCGGCGAATAGACATGATCCATGTCCCACAGTCCGGCCCGGATCATCTGCGCGCCTTGCCAGACGCCGATGATCGCGATCGACGCCAGCAGGAAACGGCGCAGGCGCAGCGAAATCACCGCCGGCCAACTGATCCACAACAGGAAAATCCAGAACAGGAACAGCAACCCGCTATGCCAGGGACTGACATGGGTGATGACGGAAAAGCCCGTCAGGACTGTCGCAATCGCCGCCGCCAGAAGACCATGCCCGGCAGCCCGGATCAGGCCGACCGTGGGCAACAACAACAGGATTGACAGCTCAAAGCCGAACAATTGCTCGAACCGGACAGACCCACCCGCACCAAAGGGCAAGGCCCCGTCGACAAAGGCATTCCGCACGAAGTCCATCAGGATATAGCCGGGCAGCTCCCGCTCCGTCGGCAGAAATCCGTTATCGGCCGGTTGCCATGCCGTCACCAGCGCAAACAACCCCAGCATTGCGGCAATAGCCAGCGCGCGCCACGCCTGTCCGCGCTTCATTTGATGCGCCCGAACCAGACGCACCAGCAATTCCAGCCCCAGCATCCCGGCGACCAGAAAGCCATGCGCGTTGAGGTTGGCGATCAAACCAATCACCACCGCATAGCGAAGCGGACGCGCAGTCCGATCCGCAAACCACAGCGCCGCCAACGGCACCAGCAGCAGATCGACCGCATAACTGCGCGCCAGAACCGCATATTGATAGCCGAAGAAATAGGAGCCGAGGATCAGGATGCGGCCCCATGACGGAAAGGGCGCCCGCCACAGCAGCAGCGCCGCGCCCGCAATCGCGAAGCCCGCAGGGATCAGGTAAAAAAGATCATAGGACAGGCCGCAACGGATGGCGATCCACAGGATCAGATGCCACAGGCCCGGACTGCCTTCATAGCGGATGCGCTCTGCCAGCAATTGCCACAGGTTGCTGTCCCGCGCCAGCAACCAGGCCTGCGCTTCGTCAAACCAATGTTCATGCCGGTAACCGACATAGACTATCCAGATGGCATAAAGGGCCAGCACGGGCCATTGCCACCCGATGGCGGCAAACCTCCCCCGCGTCGCGACAGGTCGCACGTCTGAATCGGCCGACAGGCTCAGGACACCCATTTCAGGATGCGGATGACCCCCATGCCGGATGCCTGACGATGTGCCGATACGCCATTGCGCTCCGCGATTTCCCGCCGGTTCCGATGATAATAATCATAGGCGCGCAGTAACATCTCGCTGTTGGTCAATGTCGGCTGCCAGCCCAGTTCCGCCTTGATCCTGCTGGTATCGAAGATGAAGGACGATGCGATCATCCGATAATGATAGGGACCAAGCGGGGATATGCGCAGATGATGAGCCAGCTTCATCGCGGCGATGGTCGGCATCTTGGGCAGCGCGCCGATCTTCGAGCGGCTATGGCTGGCATCGATGACATGCTGGAAGGTTTCGCGCATCGTCGAAACCGCATCCGATCCGATGCCGAAGATATGCGACCGATCCTGCCGCGTCGCCCGCAGGACCGCATCGATCAGGTCGGCGGCATAGATGAACTGATAGCGATTATCGCCCTTGCCGACGGTCCACACCGTCTTTCCGTCCGCAATGAATTCGAACAGGATCGCCAGCAGGCCCAGCCGACCTTCGTCGATGATGGTCGGGCAACGGATCGTCGTCGTAGCGAAACTGTCCCGCCAGCCATGGAGAATGCGTTCGCCTTCCCATTTGGTCTGGCCGTAAAGTTCGCAGGGGGCCGGTTCGTCCGCTTCGGTGACCGGGCGATCGAACCCCTGCCCCCACAGGCAATTGCTCGACAGATAGACGAGATTGCGCACGCCTGCCGCCGCCGTCGCTTCGGCCAGAATCCGCGTGCCATCGACATTGGATGACCACAGTTCCTTGTCCGATATCGAACCATGCGCCAGCAACGCGGCGCAATGAACCACCGCATCGGGCTTGCAGGCGGCGAACAGAGGATCGAGATCGGCCCGGTTCCGGATGTCGCCAATGACAGAGAGCAGATGCGGATGAGCGATCGTGCTGGGCAACAGGTCGATATTGCCGACCCTGTGGCCATCATCCAGCAATTTCCGGATCAACAGGGTTCCGAAGAAACCAGACCCGCCCGTCACCAATATCGTCGCCATGCGAACCTCCACCGCCCAAGGCTGTCGTTAGGCGGGGATGGTTAACGTTTGCCTAGCAAGTCGGTAAAAAGGGGCGAGAACAGCGACTGACTGCATCGCCAGCCTTATTATCCCCGCCCTCCTTTTTCACGCCGGCAGCGGGATGAACTCGCTTTCGTCCGGCACTTTGGCGAAGCGCTGGGCCTGCCAGTCGGCCTTGGCCTGTTCGATCCGATCGGCCGAGGAAGAAACGAAATTCCAGTAGATGTTGCGCTTCTCCGGCAGCGGTTCGCCGCCCAGCAGCATCAGCCGCGCGCCACCCTTGGCCCGCAATATGATCTCTGCACCGGGCTTGAACACCACCAGTTCGCCGGTCGCAAAGCCGCCGGTCTGGCCGACCACCTCAATCTCCCCCGCCACCACATAGATGGCGCGTTCGACATGCTCGGCCTTCAACTGATAGCGCGCACCGTCCAACAGGGCGATGTCAGCATAGACCATGTCGGAAAAGGTTTTCACCGGCGACACCAGCCCGTCGGAGCTGCCCGCAATCAGCGTCAGCCGCGTGCCGGCATCCTCGATCGTCGGGATTTCATGCGCCTTGTGATGGGAAAAGCCGGGATCGGTTTCCTCATGCTGGGTGGGCAGCGCCACCCAGGTCTGGAGGCCGAACAGCTTGCCACCCTTCGCGCGATTTTCGTCCGACGTGCGTTCCGAATGCACGATGCCGCTGCCAGCCGTCATCCAGTTGACCTCGCCCGGCCGGATCGACTGCACCGACCCCACGGAGTCGCGGTGCAATATCTCGCCCTCCAGCAGATAGGTGACGGTGGCGAGGCCAATATGCGGATGCGGGCGCACGTCCAGCCCCTCCCCACTGTTGAACACCGCCTCACCCATCTGGTCGAAGAAGATGAACGGACCGACCATGCGGCGATGCGCAGAAGGCAGCGCGCGACGAACCGAAAAGCCGTCGCCCAGATCGCGGACCGGCGGCAGGATGACAATATCGACGGCGTCGATGTCAGAAGAGCGGATAGACATGGGACTGTTCCTTTTCGGGGGAATTGGGGGGTCAGGCGCCGAGCAACGCCAGCGCTTCGATCTGGGCGCGGGAAAAGCCCTGCGCGGACAGGGAGGGGATATGGCGTTCAGCCAGCTTGCGGGTACGGCCGGTTTCGCACAGGAAATCGCGCACCGGGCGCAGGTGCACAGGCAACGGTGCAAGCGCCGCCTTTTTCGGCCCGATCAGCGCATCGACCGCATGACCAATCCGCGAGCGGAGCGACCCAGCGGCAACCGGTTCACCGCAACCGCAATTGGCAACGGCAGTCAGGGTCGCCTGAACATCGTCCCATTCGGCGGGGCTGAGGCGGGGGGTGGCGATGGTCAGCATGGCGAAACTCCTTTCCGGCTATGTCCCTCTTCTAGTCCCGTCCTGCTTTGCGGATCAGAGGGATAAATTCATTCCATCTGTTCCAGATTCTTGAAAAGTTACTTTGTGAACGACCATTGCCAGCACGCAACAATCTTGTTGGCCTGACTCATTGGCCCGGTTATCAAGGCGAAGCCGACCAACGCTCGCCGGGGAAGCCGCTCTTGGGTTTGACGAGGTGCCTCGACCCTATTCACCACGGCGCGCCGACATGAGCGACACGACGCCCTATGTCTTTAAACCGCATGAGCGCCCGACTCTGCCGGGATCGCCAGCCAATCCCGATCATCCCTCACGCCGCCGCCGCGCCTATTTCGCGATCGGCTGTCTGATCGGCATCACCGGCGGCCTCGGCAACGCGCTGGTGACGGTGAACCTCAACTTCGCGCAGGGCACGCTCGGCCTCAACAGCAATGAAAGCGCCTGGCTGACCGCCGCCTATTTCATGACCAACGTCACCGCCAACCTGCTGCTGGTCAAATATCGCCAGCAGTTCGGGCTACAGCCTTTCATCCGTTACATGCTGGCGGCCTATGCGCTAACCACGATCATGCATTTGTTCGTGC
Organism: Sphingobium sp. AP50; assembly: GCF_900109095.1. Lineage (GTDB taxonomy): Bacteria > Pseudomonadota > Alphaproteobacteria > Sphingomonadales > Sphingomonadaceae > Sphingobium. The sequence goes on along the minus strand of NZ_FNYZ01000033.1, from coordinate 14,961 downwards.
ACGGCTTCTGGACCTCGGTCGCGGTGCGCGCGGCCAGCGGCGTCGCGGCGTCGGGCCTGTCCACCCTCACCATCCTCTATCTGATGCAAAGTCTGCCCGCACCCAAGAGGCTGGCCGGCGTGATGATGGGCATCTCCATTCCCCAGCTCGCCACGCCGATCGCCCGCGCCCTTTCCCCGCATCTACTGGAATCGGGCGACTGGCACATGCTCTACTGGTTCGAAATGGGGCTGGCCTTCGCCTCGCTGGCCGCCGTCATGGCGCTGCCCCTGCCGCCCAGCGAGCGGGAGAAAGTGTTCGAGCCACTCGATTTCCTGACCTTCGCCCTGCTCGCACCGGGCCTCTGCCTGCTGATCGCCGTCCTGTCCGAAGCGCGGATCGAATGGTGGACGGAGCGCGCCTGGATGGGCTGGTCGCTGGTGGCCTGCATACTGCTGGTCAGCACGGCACTTCTCGTCGAACATCACCGCGCCAATCCGCTCATCAACACGCGCTGGCTGGGCAAACGGGAAATGGTGCGGCTGATGCTGATCGCCGCCTCCGTGCGCATCCTCCTGTCCGAACAGGCGTTCGGATCGGTCGGTCTGCTCAATGCCGTGGGCATGATCAACGACCAGATGATCACCCTCAACCTCGTCATCCTCCTCGCCTCGCTGGCGGGGATGGTGACGGCGGTACTCACCTTCCGCCCCGCCAACGTCAGCCGCCCCATCACCATTGCGGTGATCCTGATCGCGATCGGCGCCTTCATGGATGCGGACGCGACCAATCTCACCCGCCCGGCCAATTTCTATTTCAGCCAGGCGCTGATCGGCTTCGCCTCGATATTGTTTCTGGCACAGGCGATGGTGATCGGCATGTCCCGCACCCTGCTGGCAGGCGGCAAGCATTTCGTCAGCTTCGTCGTGCTGTTCAGCATGAGCCAGAGTGTCGGCGGCCTGCTGGGCACCACCCTGCTCGGTACCTTTCAGGTGGTGCGCGAAAAATATCATTCGCACGAGCTAGTGCAGCATATCGTCATGACAGACCCGCTGGTCGCCGCGCGCATCCGCGCCGGTGGCGGCGCGGTGTCTGGCGTGATCGGCGACCCCGCTCTGCGCAGCGCGGAAGGCGCCGCCATATTGGCACAACAGGTCGCGCGGGAAGCCAATATCCTGGCCTTCAACGATGTCTTCCTGTTGATCGGCGCGCTGGCGGTGCTGACTGCCCTCTGGGGCTATGCCATCCGCTATTCCATCCGCAGGCGGGGCGAAATATCGCCGGTCATCCTGCTCCAGCAGAAGATGATGCAGGCACAGGCTGCGCAACAGGCTATGGGGAGCCAATAGGGGACGCATGAACCAGCCGACGACCACCGGTCCCGAACCGGAAACGCCCGACCCGCAGATCGATCCCCCGCCCAGCGGCTGGCGGCCGCCCGCGCGTAGTCGGCTGACGGTGATCGCGATCATCGCCATCGCGCTCGCTGCCATCACCGCCATCCTCTATGCCTGGCAATTGCCGCCCTTTGCCGGCTGGTCGGAACAGACCGACAATGCCTATGTACGTGGCAAGGTGACGATCATCAGCCCGCAGGTCAGCGGCTATGTCACCGCCGTCCCGGTACAGGATTTCGCCGATGTGAAGGCAGGCCAGATCCTCGCCACCATCGACCAGCGCATCTATGCGGCAAAGGTCGAACAGGCGAAGGCCAATCTCGCCGCCCAGATCGCTGCACTCGACAATTCGCAGCAAAGCCAGCGATCGCGCGAGGCAGCGCTCACCGGACAGGAAGCCGGCATCGCCAGCGCCCGCGCCCAGCTGGTCAAGGCGCAGGCCGACATGCGCCGCGCCGATGCGCTGGTGGCCGACGGTTCCATTTCGGAACGCGAACGCGACCAGACTCGAGCCGCCCTGCTCGCCGCGCAGGCCGCCCTGCAGCAGGCCGGCGCCACCCGACAGATCGGCACGCAGGATGTGCGATCGGTCATGGTCGGACGCGGCGGTCTGGAGGCGGCGGTGGAAGGCGCACGGGCGCAATTGCATCTGGCTCAGATCGATCTCGACAACAGCATCATTCGCGCACCTGTCGCGGGGCAATTGTCCGAAATCGGCGTGCGCAACGGCGCTTATGTGACGGCGGGTACGCAGCTCATGTTTCTGGTGCCGCACGATCATTGGGTGATCGCCAATTATAAGGAGGCCCAGACCCACCGGATGCGCGTCGGCCAGCGCGCCACCTTCCGCGTCGATGCACTGGGCGGCGCGAAGCTGACCGGCCATGTCGAAAATATGGCCCCCGCCGCCGGATCGGAATTTGCGGTGCTCAAGGCCGACAATGCCACCGGCAATTTCGTGAAGGTCGCACAGCGCATCGCCGTGCGGGTCCGGATCGATCCGGGGCAGGATTTGGCGAAACGGCTGCGCCCCGGCATGTCCGTCGTCATCAAGATTCATACGAACGACTGATGCGCGCGCCCCCTCTCCTCCTGCTGGCATCGCTGGCAGCCTGCGCCGGCCCCACGGTCGAAACCGCCAATGTCACGCCCATCACGCCGCCGCCCGCATGGCGCACGGATGCCGGCCCCACCACCCCCTCCGACCGGACATGGTGGCAGGGCTTTGGCGACCCGACCCTGACCGCTTTGGTCGAACAGGCGCTGGCCAATAATATCGACATCGCCATTGCGGGCGCCCGTATCCGCGAAGCCAAAGCGCAACAGGGCCTGGCCCGCGCCGCGCTGTTGCCCACGCTCGATGCCGTTGGCGGCGTAGCGGACTCCCGCACCGTCAATGCCTTTGGCGAGCCGGTCGAACAGACCGCAGGCCAGCCGCAGCTACAGGCCGCATGGGAAGCCGACCTGTTCGGCCGCCTGTCCGACCGCGCTTCGGCAGCGCGCTCCGCCTGGCTCGCCAGTCAGGCCGCACGCGATGCCATCCGCCTGTCGGTCGCCGGCACGGCGGCAAGCGGCTATATCACGCTGCTGGCGCTCGACGCCCGGCTGGCCGTGGCGAAGCAGACATTGGACGCCCGCGCCGCCGCGCTCAAGCTGGCGCAACGGCGCAGCGATGCGGGCTATTCCCCCCGCCTCGAACTGGCGCAGGCACAGGCCGAATATCAGGCCACGGTACAGGTCATACCCCCGCTGCAACAGGCAATATCGCGACAGGAAAATGCCCTGCGCCTGCTGACCGGCGAACTGCCGGGCGGCATCACGCGCGGCACGGCCCTCTCCGCCCTCACCCGGCCCGCCATCGCCGACGGCCTGCCGTCCGATCTGCTGCGGCGCCGACCCGACATCGCACAGGCCGAATTTCAGCTTGCCGCCGCCGACAAATCGCTGGCGGCATCACGCAAGGCATTCCTGCCGCAACTGCGCCTGACCGCATCGGGCGGGGCGGCCTTTTCCACCCTGCTTGCCGATCCGATCACCATCTGGTCGGTCGGCGGCAGCATCCTCGCCCCGCTGTTCGAAGGCGGCCGCCTGCGCGCCGGAGCGGAAGCCGCAGGCGCCCAGCGTGATCAGGCCGCATTCACCTATCGCAAGGCCGCGCTCAGCGCCTTCCGCGAAGTGGAGGATGCGCTGGCGGCGATCAAGCATGGCGACGAACAGGTGCAATTGCTCCAGCGCCAGCGGGAAGCCGCCGCCGAAGGCTTCCGCCTCGCCTCCAACCGCTACCGCGCCGGCTATTCCCCCTATCTGGAGCAACTCGACGCGCAGAGATCGCTCTTCTCGGTCGAACTGGCGCTGGTTCAGGCGCAGGCGGACATACTGACCGCGCGCGTCACCCTCTATCAGGCGATGGGCGGCGGCTGGACCGGCGTGGAATAACCGCCCGTCCTACAGCGCGCGGAACCGGAAATTGCGGAACCGCGCCTCGCCCGGCCCGGCGGCGTAAAGACCGGGGCGCAGCATCAGAAATCCACCGCGCACATTATGGTGATAGCCGGACACTTCCATGCCCCGGTCAAACCGCTGCCATGTCCGCCCGCCATCGCCCGACAGATGATAGGCGATGATATGATGATGGTTCGTCACCTTCATCGTCAGCCGCCGGCCATAGCTATTGGCTGGCCGGCCCCGCTCCATCCCATATTGATGGGTAACGAACCGCGTCTCGTCAAAACCCAGCCCGCAATAGAGCTTGTCGTCATAGAAGAGGATCAGCCCCGCCGTCCCGCCCGGCGCAATCTCTATGTCGCACTGAAACTCGTAAGACGGGTCGCCCGCAATCAGCAGCAGCGGCGATGAATCCACCGGCGCCTTGCCCCGCCCCTTCAGCATCAGCGCGCCATCGGCAACCCGCGCCCGGCTCGCCTCGTCAGGCGCGGGTCGGAAGAAATTCCATTTCGCGCCCAGCTTCAATTCGCGGAAATCATCGCTCAGCGCCATGCCATGCGGCAGCGCCTGCCCGCCGCGCGGCTTGGGCAAGGGCTGCGACAGGTCGCCGCCCGTCATGCGGAACCAGCCGTCCGCCGTCCACTCCACCGGATCGAGCAACGTCTGCCGCCCCAGCGTCCACAGCCCATTTTCATAGCCATGATAAACGGCCCACCAGCTTTTATCCGGCGCCTCGACCAGACTGGCATGCCCCCGCGACCACCAGCGTTCATCTAGGCTGGTCGTGCGCACAAGCGGGTTGCCCGGATGCTGCTCCCACGGCCCATGAATGGAGCGGGATCGCGCCGCAATCACCATATGCCCCGTCGGCGGCCCGGCCGTCCCGCCCACCGCCGTCAACATGTAGAACCAGCCGCCATGGCGATGGATTTTCGGCCCTTCGGGGGAAAACCCCTCCACATCCCATGTGTCGGGGTAACGCCAGGGATCATAGACATGCTCGACTGCGCCGACCGTCGATAGCCCGTCGTCCGACAGGCGGATACGGTCCCCGCCCGACAGGAACAGCCAGCGGCTGCCATCCTCCCCCACCGCATGGCAGGGGTCGATATGATCGTGCAGCTTCAGGTCGATCGGATCGCTCCACGGCCCGTCGATGCTGTCGGCATGGCTGACGAAGATGCTGTTCGGCTCGGCCTTCACCGGAATATAGAGGAAATAGCGGCCCTCATGCTTTTCCAGACTGACCGCCCAGACCGATCCGATATTCTTGGTGAGCGCCGCCTTGCGCGGCTGCCAGTTGATGAGGTCGCGGCTGTGCCAGATGGTGATGCCGGGATAGCTGTCGAAACTGGAAAAGGTCAGATAATAATCCGCCCCGTCCTTCAGGATCGCGGGATCGGGCCGGTCGCCCGCCAGCAGCGGATTGAGGAAACGTCCATCGCCCAGATCGGCGACCCGCTGATTGTCGAGCCCACGTTTCCAGCCCGTCGGCCCAGCGGGCGCAGCCAGTGCCGCAGGCCCGCCGCCCAGCGCGATCGCGCCGCCAGCCAATGTTCCCGTCAGGGCGTCGCGGCGGCTGATCGTCATATGCTCTCCTATATCGAAACCGTAAAATAGCCGGATCGCACGTGCAGACGCGATCCGGCCAGGCGCTTTAGAGCTTGAAGCGTGCGCCGATCTGCAAAGTGCGCCCGAAGTGCAGATATTCATAATTCCGGTCGGCATCGAGATCGGTGTAGCGATCGCGATATTCGTCGGTCAGGTTGATCCCTTCCAGCGACAATTCGATCCAGTCGGTCAGCTTGTAGCGTACCGATGCATCGACATTGACCGTGCTGTTATAGCCTTCGAACACATTGCCGGTGCCGCTATTCTGATCGATATAGCCGCTGCGATAACTGGCCGACACGCGCGCCGAGAATTTCTCATCCTCATAATAAAGCGTGCCGTTGAACGCCCGCTTCGACAGCCCGAACAAAGTGGCGTTGCGCACCGAAGCGATATTGCCACCGCCGGGCACCACGGCCGGGCCGGAGACAGTGTAGCTGGCGCTGGAGTCCACGAAGGTCGCGTTCAGAATTCCGCCGAAATGCGACAGGAAGCCGGGCAGGAAGGTGAACGGCGCCTGCACCGCAAGCTCGATCCCCTTCAGGCTGGCGCCGCTGCCGTTGACGATCGTGTTGATCGCCCAGCCTTCGGGCCGCTCGGGCTGGATCGCGGCGGGCGAACTGGGCGGGATCACCGACAGCGGAAGGCCCGTCGATGCGAAAGTGCCCGTGATCGTCTGGCTGATTGGGAAACTCTGCACATCCTTCTTGAACGCCGCGACGGAGAAGACCGATTGCGGCGCGAAATACCATTCCACCGCCAGATCATAGGCCGTCGCCCGGAACGGATCGAGGAAGGGATTACCGAAGCTGATGCGATAGTTGAACCCGTCGACCGACCCGCCCGGCGTGAGATTGCCAAGGCTGGGGCGCGTCATCACATCGGCCACCGACGCGCGCACGATAATGTCCTTGTGCGGGAAGAAGGCGATGTTCGCGGCGGGTAGCCAGTCCTCATAGGATCGCGACACGCTGACCATCGCGCCATTGTTCAGGCCGCGCGAACTCTGGTCCGTCTTCACATAGCGGATGCCCGCATTGGCCGCATATTCCAGCCCGAAAATCTCGCCCTTGGCGTCGAACTGGATATAGCCGCCGGTGGTCTTCTCCACCACGCCGCGGGTATTGCCGGCATCCACCGCCAGCGCCCGCTCATACAGGTTGGTATAGTCGGTGCCGGTCGCCAGATTGGGCACCAGCCATTGCGTCGTCGTTCCTGCCGGCGCACCCGCGCCCTTGAGCGTAAACAGCTGCGCCAGATCGGACGTCACCGGCAGGCCATAGATGGCGGTCGGGCCAAAGGCGCTGGTGGGCGAACAATTCACCGTGCCCAGCACCCGGTCCACACCACCATTGCCACACACCACCGTATCGCGGGTAAAGCCCTCGGTATCGAAGGAGAAGCGGCGATAGACCCCGCCAACCTTGACCGTGAAACCGTCAGTCACATCCCATTCGGTGCGCAACTGGGCGGTGCGGAATTTGTTGACGGTGGACGAAGGCCGGTCGCGGATTTCCGCCAGCTGGAAATTGGCCGGATCGGTGACGCTGGTGCCGAATGTCAGCACGGGCCTCCGCGAATTGCTATAGTCATAGCTATAACCCTGCGCATCGCGATCATCGAACACCAAAGTCGTTTCAACCGGGATCGACGCATCTGACTTGGAAAAGCCGCCCAGCAGGGTGAAGCGCAGGCTGTCGCTGACATCCTGATCCCAGGTCGCGCCCAGCTGATAGAATTTGGTCTGTGACTTGCGCAGATAATGTTCGGTGCGAACCCAGGCATCGTTCAGCCTCGCCGACACCATATTGCCCTTGTCGTCATAGGTCGGGTTGACGACGTCGATCGACCGTTCGTTGGAGCGCAGCAGTACCTCACCCCATTTCTCCTCGCGCGTTTCGCGGAAGCGAGAGAAGAGGCCGTCGATCGACACCTTGGTCGCATCGGACGGCGCCCACTGGATCGACCCGGTCACGCCCAGCCGCTCGCGTTCCTGCGCGATCTCGCCATAGCGCGGAATGCGCGGGTGGAAGGCCAGCGCCGCCTCATTGCAGGCATCGCTCGCTACATAGGAACCGCCGCTATTGGGCGCGGTGAAGCAGGGCACGCCATCGACGCTGTCGAACCGCGCCTGCGACCAGCGCACAGTGTTGTTGCCCATCTGCTTGGTATCGAGCTTCGAATAGGCGGCGGAGAGCGCCACGCCCCATTGCCCGTCCTCCGACTTCCACGACATCAGCCCCGCCAGACGCGGCCCCCATTTCTTGCTGAGGTCGTTATAGGAACCGGTCGCCGAGCCGACGAAGGTAAAGCCGCTCTTCCCCGCCAGCGGATTGCCGGTGTTCAGGTCCACCACCGCGCCCAGCGACCCTTCATCGAGCGAAGCCTCCGCGGTCTTGTGCACCACCAGCGAACTGAACAGTTCCGACGCGAAGACATTGAAGTCGAACGCGCGGTCGCGGTTGGAGCTGGCGCCGTCGGTCGACGTCGCCACCGTCTCCAGCCCGTTGACCCGGACGCGCGTAAACTGCGCGCCCAGACCACGCACCGTGATCGCGCGCCCTTCGCCGCCGTCGCGCTGGATCGAGATGCCGGGAATGCGTTGCAGGGATTCCGCCAGATTCTGGTCGGGGAATTTGGCGATGTCTTCGGCGACGATCGCGTCCACCGACCCCACCGTCTGGCGCTTCAGGTTGATCGCCGCGCCCAGCGACTGGCGGAAACCGGTGACGACGATATCGGCGACCTCGCCTTCCGGCGCAGCGTCCTGCGCTACCTGCGGCGCGCTGTCCTGCGCCCATGCCCCGGCCGGCATCGCCAGCACCAGCGCCGCAAAGGATGCCCCCGCCAGCCAGCGCCGGTCGCCCCGATGGATATTGCCCTTTCCGATCATCAGCTTTCCTCTCCCATCCCACTTTTCCCCGGCCGATCCGAACCGACCGGGCCAGTATTTCTCGAGGAAAGGGTGCAGATCACATCCCCTCCCGCAGCAGCGACGTCGGCTTGTGCCGATCCCTTGTCGCCTTCTTGGAAACCGGTGTCATAAATGCGCGCAACGCGAAAAGCTGTCAATATGCCCTGATGCAATCCGATCGACCCCGACGCCGCGATTTCAGCTATTAATTTGATTTAACAGAAATTTTCTTGATGCCTCACGCCTGCATCAAGCCCTGTTTAACCGCCCATTCGGCAAAAAGAGTCGGCCAGACCGCCACCGGTTTCCCCACCGCGCGCTGCAAACCGAAACCATGGCCGCCCTGCATGAACAGATGCGTGTCCACTGCCAGCCCCTGCGCCCGCCAGGCGCGCCGCAGCAACAGGCTGTTCTCCACCGGCACCACAGCATCATCCTCGGCATGGACCAGAAAACAGGGCGGACAGGCCGGCGTCACTTGCTCCTGCGGCGAATGCCGTCGCTCCGCCGCCACATCGGGCGACTCGCCGATCAGATTGCGCCGCGACCCTTCATGTGCGTCCGGACGATACATCGACACCACCGGATAGATCGGCGCCGCCAGAAACGGCCGGGCCACCAGCCGATCCGCCACATCGACCGGCGCATAGGTCGGCACCGCGAATCGCGTCGCCAGGTCGGCGCACACATGCCCGCCTGCCGAAAAGCCCATCGCCCCGACCCGCGCCGGATCGACCCCGAAATTCGCCGCCCGATGCCGGATCAGCCGCATCGCCCGCTGCGCGTCGGACAGGGCCACGTCCGCCCCCGCCGCCCAGCCATCCCCGGCAAACGATAGAAAAGCACGAAAACGCTGACGCCGCGCTCCGCCAGCCAGGGGCCGATCTCATAGCCCTCCTTGTCGATCACCACCCAGCTATAGCCGCCACCCGGCATCACCAGCATCGCCCCGCCATTGGGGTTTCGCGCCCGGAAAACCGCCAGTCGCGGCCGGGTGATATGCAGCAGGGCACGGTCGGTAATAGCCGGATCGCTGCTGCGCTCCCGCACCGTCTCGGCAGGCGCAATGGCGGGCATGCCGGGTGCACCGCCCGGCCACAGATCGATCATCAGGTCCGGCTGAACGCTCCCGGCCATTCCGCTCGCCACCGCATCCGCCCTGGCCTGCGCCAGACCGCGCCCGGCCGCCCCCAGCGCCAGCCCTCCGCCGATCATAAGGCTGCGGCGATCGACCTTCATGGCTCTCTCCTGACAAAGAAGGGCCGGTCGGCGCGTGCAGACGCCGACCGGCCATCTGCCCTCCCCCTTCCATATCGGGATGGGCAGTTTCCGGCCCAGTCCAAAGGGCGAGGAATGGACACCGGTGTCAAAAATAGTTGCAGCCGATCCGTCCCAATGTCAAGAATGGGCAAAGAGGAGAGTTGATCGCCATGAAGCCCCCCCTGCCGCACCGGCTGCCGCTGGCCGCCCTTATGTTGCTCGGCCTGACCGCCATCAGCCTGCCCCTTCCCGCCATCGCCGCCCCGCCCGCGAAGGAACAGGCGACCAGCACCCTCGCCTTCCCCGGCGCCGTCGGCTGGGCCGCGACCACACCGGGCGGACGTGGCGGCCGCATCCTCCGCGTCACCACCCTCGCCCCGGACGGCCCCGGCAGCTTCAAGGCGGCGCTGGAGGCCAAAGGCCCCCGCATCATCGTGTTCGAAGTCGGCGGCATCATCGACATGGGGCGCGAAACGCTCAAGATCAGCGAACCCTATGTCACCATCGCCGGCCAGACCGCGCCCTCGCCCGGCATCACCCTCATCAAGACCGGCGTCGACATCGCCACCCATGACGTGGTGATGCGCCATATCCGCATCCGCACCGGGGTCGACGGCCAGCCAAAACTCAGCGGCTGGGAGGCCGATGCCCTTTCCACCGTCGCCGCCCATCATGTCGTGATCGATCATTGCAGCTTCACCTGGGCGATCGACGAGAATATGTCCGCCTCCGGCCCGCGCTTCGAAGGCAAGACGCCCGACGAGTGGCGGCAGAATACCAGCCACGCCATCACCTTCTCCTATAATCTCGCGGCGGAGGGGCTGGCCAACGCCTCCCATCCCAAGGGCGAGCATAGCAAGGGCACGCTGATCCACGACAATGCCAGCCAGATCCTGATCTGGCGGAACATCTATGCCCATAATATGGAGCGCAACCCGCTGGTGAAGGGCGGTGGCCAGGTCGAACTGGTTAACAATATCCTCTATGATCCGGGCGAACGCGCGGTCCATTATAATCTGATGGCGCTGGAATGGGGCGATCATCCCTATCAGACCGGCAAAATTTCCGCCGTCGGCAATGTCCTGCGCGGCGGTGTGTCGACCGCCATCGGCCTGCCCTTCCTCACGCTGGGCGGCGATGGCGACCTCGACTATCATGGCAAGGACAATATCGCCGTCGACAAGTTCGGCCAGCCGCTGCCTATGTTCGGCCGCTATGGCGAAACCCGCGCAAAGCTGAACGATCTACCCGCCCCGCCCGTGTGGTGGCCCGGTACGCAGGTCTTGCCCGCGCGTGACGTGGAAACCCATGTGCTGGCCCGCGCTGGCGCCCGCCCCTGGGACCGCGATGCGGACGATCTGCGCGTCCTCTTCTTCGTGGCAGAGGGACGCGGCGAAATCATCGACGATGAAAAACAGGTCGGCGGCTATCCGAAAATGGCCCAGACCCGTGCGCCTTTTGTCGAGGGTGACTGGAATCTCGATACGATGGAACCGCAATCGGGCCGCTACCCCGGCCAGAAAGCGGAAATCGCCGAACATCTGTCTGATCGCGACAAGATGATGCGGCAGGGTGAAAGCGGGACGCGCCCATGATCCACGCCTTCCTCCTTCTGGCCGCCGCGTCCGCCGCGCCACCCATGGCGGTGATCGACGAACAGAGCGTGATGCGCGAAGAGCCCCCACCCCATGGCGCGATCGGCATGAGCACCGCCTATCGCATCAGCGACGCCGTACCCCAGCCGCGCCGCATGGAGTTCCGCAAGCGCATCCTGCATGTCGGCGCCGCCATCGGCCTGCACCCCATCGCCCATGATGAGGTCTATCACGTCCTCTCCGGCACCGGCGACGTCACCTCCGACAGCGAAACCCGCAGCCTCACCGCCGGCATGACCGCCTATCTATACGACGGCGCCGTCGTAGGTATCAGGCAGACGGGGCCGGAGCCATTGGCGCTGATCATTGCCTATCCGGTGAAGGAGTAAACGCAGGATAGGCGGCAGCCGGCCCATGGCTGGCCGGAACATCTGGCCCTGTAACGGCCATGCCGATGCACCACCGCGTGCTGAACCGTGGAGTGTCAGCCAGATTCGCCGCTGAAGGGCGTTCCCCGGCCGCTATCCGCCTTGTCGCCGTGAAGCTTAGACTTTCCCGCGCCTGAGAGCGGACTTTAAATTAGCGGCGACCTTCCTCGATGTTCCGCTCGGTCATGGTACTACCCTCAAAGAAGCACTCGATGCGGAATTTGCTCTCGACACCGAAGGTGTTCTTCGCCGTGAAGCTGCTGATGATGCGCGTGTTGCCGTTCGCATATGGCACAAAGGCGAGATCCATGAATTTGCTGAAACTGACCGTCTGAGGGTTGTTTGCCGCTTCCTTGGCCGCCTGCTCACACAGTTGCACAGCACCGCCACGATCGACGTTTCGCATCGCCGAGAAGCTCTTCCCCTTGTCGGCCGCATCGGACGGCTCGAACCAGACATTGAAAGGCTGCTCACCTTGACAGGTGACATAGAAAACAGGCTTACCCGGTTTGCTTCGGGGGCCGCTCTTGCTGAGCGTGCCGGGATCAACAGTTGGACAGCGAGCATTCTCGCGCACGATCCGGTTCACCGCCGCGACGAGCTTGGGCTTGAACGCATCGCTGTCCCTATCCCATGAGAAGTCGGCCTCGACATAAGTCCGCTTGCCCGTGCTATCACGCTGAATGGCCCGTAGAGCTTTAACGGGGACCCACCCGGTCACATCGGTCAGCCAATCCGGTTCTAGCACTTGGATTTTCGACCAGTCCTTTTGGCGACAAACCTCCTTCAAACGCTCGCTGTAATCGACCTGCTGGTATTCGGTCGTGTGAAGAATGCTGCTGGCTTTCTCGTTGACGATCTTTTTAGAGCTTTCGCTAGGCTTGGAACGCAGATCGACGGAGCCGTTCACCGAGAACTCATCGTTGGTGACGATCCCGCTGCCCTCACAGGTCTGAGCGACTTTGCCAACTGCTCCCTTGAAGATGCCGTCAGACTCATCGCCCGCTGACGAATTACCGTCAGCTACCGCCTCCGGCGATTGCGAACACGCAGCCACGAGGACCGACACTCCACAGAGCGCAGCAATTACCCGAGCCTTCATCGCTTCCCCCAAATGAAGACAGATCGTTAGCCAACTTCGCGGTCACGTTTCCAGCGATAAATACGACAGCCCGTTACTGAGGGTCAGCCTTATGCTGCCGACCAACAATTTTATGACGTTCGATCGGCAACTCCTGTCAAATCCGGACGTTCGCGCCACCACAGAGGAATGGCGAGACTTGATCGACAGCCGTCGCGACAGAGATGCTGCTTTTGCGGTGGCGTCGCTCCGAACAAGACAGTCCGCAACCGGCCCATGCACGACGAACAGGCGCCTTGTTCGCCTTGGAAGCCAAACCTTCCCCCTCGCCCTATCCTACTCGATGCCATATAGCTATGATCGCGCTGGCTCTTTGAACCATGTTGCACAGGATCATCATCGCCCTGTCTGGACTAGTAATAATATTTCCAACATCTGTTCTGAAATTTCAGAATCCACGGGAAATGTGCGAAGTTAAGCGCGCGATTTCCTATTCAGCTACCCGGCTGGATATAGGGAACGCGGGCGAATAATTCCCGCTCCCACCCGCGCGGATCGTCCGCCACGGCGCTCTCAATGTCGAAGATCATCGTCGCCCGCCGGTCCAGCCGATATTGCGCCCAGCCCGGATCGCCCCGGCGCGCAAAGGCCAGGAAGCGATCCATCATCGCCGCCGAAGCCGCCCGCGCGTCCGCGCCGGTTCCGGTGAAGGGGCCCGGCGCATCCAGCGTGCCGAAAGCCAGCGCAATGTCCATGCTATGCGGCGCGCCACGGCGCGGCTGGGTCGGGGACTGGAAATCGACCTGATAGACCCAGGTCGGCGCCTCCGCCCGTGCCCGCGCCTCCGCCTCGATCACCTGCCCCGGCCAACTGCGCCCGGCCGTCGTCGCGGCATAGAAGATGCGCTCGGCCGACCAGGCGGGATAGTGCGCCCGATATTGGGCGACGATCCATTCGGGTGACAGGTCCATCCGCAACTCCCCCGCCATCCGCGCCGGCAGATTGCGCCAGTCCAGCCCCAGGATCAGCGGCCCGTCGGGGTCGATGAAGGCCCGCGTCTCGTCCCGTGTATTGCCCAGCATCATCGGGATCGCATTGCCCTGCGGCGCGGCATCGGGCCAGAAGGGGTGCCGCTCCAGCCATCTCATGTCCAGCACCGGCCCCATGTAAAGCCCGCCGCCCAAGATCGGATCGTCCGCCTCCAGCCCCTCGATCAGCCGCTCGACCGGCATGGTCAGCAACGGATCGAGATGGTCGGACGACACGCCCAGCTTCGCCAGATAGGCGGCCGTGCGGCGCGACGCATTGATCGGCCCGCTCGCCGTCACCTGCTGCCCGCTCATCGTAACGGCGCGATGGAACAGCCCTTTGGCGGCGGGCATCGCCATCATCGTCGCGATCTTGGCGCCGCCGCCCGACTGGCCGAAGACCAGGATATTGGCGGGATCGCCCCCGAAGGCCGCAATATTGTCCCGCACCCAGCGCAGCGCCAGGATCAGGTCCAGTTGCCCTGCATTGCCACTATCGGCAAAGCGCGGATCGAGCCGCGCCAGATAGAGATAGCCCAGCGCATTCAGCCGGTGGTTGACCGTCACCACCACCACATCACGCGCCGCCAGATGTCGTCCATCGTTCAGCGGATCGACCACGCTGCCATTGGAATAGGCCCCTCCATGGATATAGAGCATGACCGGCCGCCGGGCCGCCGGCTCCAGCCCCGGCGTCCAGATATTAAGGAACAGACAATCCTCGCTGGTCGCCGCCTGCTTCCCCTTTTGCGGACAGGACGGCGCAAAACGGGTCGCAGACTGTATGTCACGCCAGGGGTCCGGTGATACAGGCGCGCGGAAACGCCGAAGCGCCGTATCCTGCCCATAGCGGACCCCGCGAAACACATACAGCCCGCCTTCGCGAGTCCCCCGGATGCGCCCGTTGCCGGTCGTCACGACCGGATCGCCCCGCGCCGCCCAGGCCGGAGAAGAAGCCATCGCCAGCCCGGTACTGATCAACGTCCTTCGGTCGATAGTGGGCATGGAACCTCTCCTGTTGCTGTGTGTCGCGGGAGGTTGCGCCCTCCTCTTGTCCCTTCGTGCTCCTGCGAAAGTAGGAGCCCTGGGCGGCACGTGATTGACCGGCCGCTCCGGGCTCCCCGCATTCACTTCACCGCGCGAGCCACCCGCCATCGACCGCCAGAACATGGCCATGGATATAGTTTGCGGCGCTGGAGGACAGGAACACCGCCGCCCCGCCA
>NZ_FNYZ01000066.1 GCF_900109095.1 Sphingobium sp. AP50 | reverse complement strand
CCCCAAGCGACAGCCCCAGAAACCGCAGCCAACTCAGCCGATCGCGGATCATGAAATCCATCCGGGCGTCTGACAGATTATGCTGCGCCTGCAGGATCAGGGCCTTGAACATCATCACCGGATCGAAGGGTGGGCGCCCGCCTTTGGCTCCATCGCCATAACCAAGCCCTTCGACCAGCCACGCCCGGAAATACTCGAAATCCACCGTCTCCTGCAAAACCTCAAGCGGATCGCCCTCCTTGCTCAATGCCTCAAGGTGATCGCTCAAACTGAACAGGGACTTGGGATCCATAGCTGGCCTCCGTGATCGCGCGCCCTCTATGAATCATTATCGCCGTCCAAACGCTATCGGTTTTTGCGGGTCTCCAGCTATTTCTGCCTGCCGTCAGCGCCTTGGCAGAAAGGCGGCGTGGAAAATTGTAATGGCCGAATACGGCGTTTCCTGCCCTCCGATACTGACATTGCGCTCATGTCGGACAAAGAGATCCAGGCCGTTGCCGATCTCCTCAACACCACACCCCGCAAGTGCCTTGGCTACCGCACTCCGCACGAAGTCCTGGGAGAGCAGATCACCCTGCTCAAGGCCGGATAAATTTTGCCATCCGGGGTGGGGCTCGCCCCACCCCGGATGAAATGCTACGCATCACCTCGGGTGTCGCGCTTCAAATCGAAACCGCCGGGGGCACTTGGGTGTTTGGTTAGGAAAATTTTGAATTCTTAGCACGTTGGATGGGGTCGCAAAGTCGGAGGCTTCACCCGCCCCGGAGAACAGGTTTGGATGATTATCATCGATAAGGCACGAAGATGTTCGTGCCGCAGGGATCCAAGTCAAAATTGAAAATCAATCCTCGCTGATCTGTGCGGGCATCAAATTGACAATGGAACTACAAAGGATTATATTGTCCCAAGAAGTTCAATATCGTTGTTGATTAAATTGTTGAACTTCTAAATTTGAATAGAGCTTTATTGCTATATAAATCAATTCCGTGTGTGATGATTTGTAATCCTGCTCCCGCAACCAACTAAACGCGATAAATCAATTGCTTAGAAAAAGGCCTCTCCTTCCCGGAGGGGCTTTTTTCGTTAGCACGACGCTAGCACATTTTTGACTTTTTCATCGTTCGTGCTATGTTCCTTTCATGCTTTACCCGAACAATGGCGGTTCTCATGCAGCGGCACGAGATTTTAGGCCGTGTGGACGAATTTGGGGTTGAAGAGATTTTCCGATTCCCAAGATGAATCTGTTCTGATTCATAGGCTTCCGACTGTCATGGAGGTCGG
>NZ_FNYZ01000031.1 GCF_900109095.1 Sphingobium sp. AP50 | reverse complement strand
GGGGACACCCCCATGATCGCCAAGCGAGGGAGCGCAGCGAGCGAGACGGTCCAGCCCTTGCGCCAGGGGGCCGGAACAGGCCCCTAGAGCAAACCATATGCGGCGGCCCGCCGCCTCGATCGGGAAGGCGACGGCACGGCGCACCCAACAAAAAAGCCGCAAGTTCCGCGTTGCGGATCTCGCGACTATTTTGTGCGCTGATCGTCACCCGAATGGGACGAAACCGCTTGCGGGTTCGGTCGGAGCGCAGCGGAGATAGAGCGGATGCCCGAAGGGCCGCACCCAAAGTCTCCCTTTCGTCCTGATTATCCGGCGTCACCGCCCCCAGCTCGATTGAGAACCGAAAAGGAATCGGCAACCAAATCGGTCCCGTAGATAGTCGCACCTTCTCGCTCGTAAGAGGTCTGCCTGACACGTCCCGTTATATGAACCATGTCACCTTTGCCTGCATTCCCAGCGTATTCAGCACACCTTCCAAAGCATGTGACACGGTTCCAATGCGTATCTTCCTGCCATTCGCCATCAACCTGACGGTTATAATTTGAAGCGACATTGACGTATGTGACTTTATCCTTTGCATCGACGCCACCAACTTGCCCGATGATACGAAATTCAGCGATATTCCTTGGCATTAGAACGTCTCCATCGTTGAAAATGACCGTCAATTGATCGGAATCGCCGGCACTTCGTAGCCTTGCGCTTCCGGCTCGATTTCAGCTTGCAACACGACTGGCTCTTGCGGTTCGGACGCGGGCAAAACGACTTGCTGTTGCATCGCCTGCTGCCGGATTTTCGGGGCGCTCGCCCATCGTTGCGGCAACCCGAACCTCGCCAGATTTTGGGGCGTCATTGCGTGATCGTATGACCCGATCCAGTCCAGCGCGACGGCCTGTTGAGCGGCGGCCAGTGTCAACTGACCGCTGCAAACCATGCGATTGAGCAGGGTTTCAAGGCCGTCCTTCTTCTCGCCGTTCTGTTCGCCCGCCCAGGACTGCAACCATAGGTTGCGTTGGTCCTTGGGCGCGCCGCCCAGCGCGATCGGCACCAACTGATCCAGCACCAGATTGTCGGGATTTTGGTCAGGATAGAGAACATCGGCCATGCGGCGCGTCGTCGCTGCCGTCCATGACGGCGGCGGGGTGCGGGCTTTGATGAAATCGGGATTGCAGATGGTTCGGCTGATATTGGCCTGTGTGATCCGAGAATCTATCACGCCGGGGGTTCGCCTATCGTCGGGACGGGAAGGCACCGCGGCGACCTGGGGCCGTCGCTCCTGCCGCATTTCGTTGAAGGCGACAGCAGCACGGCAATAGTTGCCGTCCATGATCTGTCCGCAAGCCTCGCGGGGGGTTTGCGGCGGATTTTCGATCATGTCGCGGTGGGTGGATATGAAAACGCCAGCGAGAATGACGCCACCAACGATCAAAATAGGAAGGCGCGGGTTCACGCTGCCCTCCAAGCGTCGTTCCAGTCGCCACCTGGGGGCGGAAGGATCACATTGAGCCGGCGTCCCTGGGCCGCAAGGTTCGCCTCGGCCTTCTCGATCCCGACGCGGGCGGCTTTGCCGTGCTGCGAATAGATCGTGATGGATCGGATATGATCGGGAACATGCAAACGGGCGTAAAGCTCGCTGCCGCTGGCCGACCAGCAACCCGGAAGGCCAAATTTGGCAATCACGGATTCAGCGTCCTCGAAACCTTCGGCCAGGTTCAAATGGTCGCGCTCGATAGTGCCGATCTGAACGGCGCCGCCGCAAGGGTCGCCCAAAGTCCGCTTTGGGTCGCAAAGCTGGGGATGCTTGTTGCCCTGCGCGTCCACGAAAACGCGCGCCAGAGCGACGATCGTGCGGCGCTCGACAATGGGCAAGAGCAGGGCGGGAAGGCGGAGCCGCTTGCCGCCCTCGTAGGTCATGGCGGCGGGATCATATCTGCCGATGATCGAATGGCCGATGCGGCGACTATCAAGATATAGCTGGGCGGGCGTTCCGCGCAGGGGGCGAGCCTTTTCCCATAGCTCGCGCGCGAGCGGTGCTAGGTCACGCCGGATTGCCGGGGCCGTGTCGCGTTCGGTCGGGCGGACATATCCGCCGTGGTTGTTGAGCGCGGCCATGATTTCGGCCTGGCTGCATCCGGCGAAGCAATGGAACAGCACGGCGCTGCGGCCCGGTGTGATCGAAAGCGAAGGGCTGCTATCCTGATGGGCTGGGCAACGCGCCTTGCCATAGGAACCGTGCCAAGTTCCCTTGAGGCGTCGCACGACTTCCTGCGCAGCGGCGGTGACGGTCAAGTTCATAGTCCGAGAATAGACTATGGGACAAATCCGGCAATGATTTTTCGCGCTGCCATATCGGCTTGCTCCCGCTGGGGAGCATTCCGGCGGCGTAGCCGACGGTCCTGCCGTCGCCGCTTGGCTTATAGGTTAGATCAGAGCGATTTGGTGCCGTTAGGGTAGCCCGTCAGGGCTGACGTGTTGCCCGACTAGGGCAACTCCGCTTCTCCATCTTATCAAATATAGAAATCATATGAGGTTCAATCCAACCGTTGAACTCACGGCTCCCGGCTTCGACGGCAAGGCGCTGATCGGCGCGCGTGGCGGCGGCAATCAGGGCTGCGCGGGTTTCCGGCTCTGAGGGCATCAGGCGACGGCGTTCGACTTTCCCGGCGCTGGCAAGCATCAAGGCATGATCCTCAAGCGCGGCTTCCCGATGGCTCACAGCATCATCGGGCAGGGGGGCGTCAATGCCGATCAGCTTCGCGAGCCACTTGGGCATTTCAGCGCGATAGAGGTTTGAGGTTTGCTCCGATCGCGCTCCATGCTCCTTGCTCTGGCTATAGACATAGCGGCGTTTCCAATCGAGCAAGCCGATGGCGCGAAGGGCTTTGATCGCATTGTGGACGGTCCCGCGTGAAAGGCCGGTCCAGCGCATGACGGTTTCATAGGACGGGACGCACCAGCCCTTTCGATAGAACAGCTCGTCCAGCAAACGCAGATAGATTTGGTGGCATGATGTGGTGAAGCGCATCAGCTTTGATTGCTCGGCATCCTGGGCTTCCCCGGCGCGGGAATTGCGGGCGACTTCGCGGGCCTTATCCAAGATCAGATGACACGCCTTGCGGAAGCGCGTTCGTTGGAGCGTGGACAGGGGACGGACAAATTCGGTTTCCTCCGTTTCGCCGGTCTGAACGCTGCCAGCCCATACGGGGGTGCCGGTGATGTGAAGGCCCCCCGCGCTTTTGCGCGCCGGGGGTTTGGTCCGCATGATCTGGCGGGTCGCGTGGCCGACCTGGGCGCGATAGTCGCGGGTCACAGGTTCCGCGCCAACTAGGACGGCAAGAGGATAGACCGGCGCACCGGCTCGGCGCTGGGCATCCTGCGTCAGAATGCCAAGATCAATGTCGCCTTGCGAAATGCCACGCGCCAGCAGCTCGTCAATGACGGACTGCGGGGTGCGGGTATCGCCGTTCTTTTGGGCAAGCATCATCGTTCGTCCTCCCATTCGGAAGGCCGTTCGCAGGCAAAGCTAGTCCGTGGCGCGAGACGCGCTGTTTGTTGACAGTGGGTGCGGGAGAGGCTATCCAATCGACAGATTTGATTGGGTCGATCCAAGTGGCGCCAACCACCGGATAACCTTCCCGTAGCCCGGCCTCGTGCCGGGCTTCGTTTATCCGCTCACGGCGCTCCCCCCTTCATCAATTAGCGGTAACTGTTGCGGTGCAGGCGTCAGGTCGCTGACGTGTGCGCCAATGGTTTCCAGAGCAACGCCCAACGGAATGCCCCGATTGCGCAAAGCAACGGATTCCAGAAAGGCATGATGCTCACGCGGAATGTGGACAGCGATCTGCTTTCGCTTCATGTGATCTTCGGGCGGCGGGGGCGCGATTAGTTCGTCTGCCGAGTAATCGACCATCGCCCTCCTTATCATCGCTGAAATTACATGATCGAGGCCGCGCATCTTATAGCGGGCCTTCAATTCCTTGAGGCGTTCACCGAAGCTGACGGGAATGTGCATTTTGCATTGCACGTTGCCTTCATCATATAGCGCCTGCCGCTTGCGGCGCATACAGGCCGCAGGCGTCGTGCCGACTCGTTCATGTGAAACGGATTGTCCCATGCTGCATTGGTTATTGCGGCATGAACGCATTGTCAAACAAAGGCCCTTTTGAGGTAGTTAATCAGATATGGTCGCCAAGGAACCAAAAAAAGCTATAAGCGAAGCCGATGTTATTGACCGGGGGGGAAATGACGATGGAGAGCCACGGAACAGCCGTATGCCGCAATATCTGAAGCTGGACCAAGCTGCATCAGAGCTGGCCACAAATTTAGGTACGAACTGCCGCGAGCGCAGGGCGAAAATGCGGATTTCGCAGGCGGAATTGTCTGAAAGGACGGGAATCGCTGCGTCCCATCTATCGTATATAGAACACGGTCGGGCGAATCCGACCCTTGAGGTGTTGCAGAGTCTGGCCGATGGTTTGGGGTGCACAGTGTTAGATCTCCTAGCGAAGCCAGGTGCATCCAAATTGGGGTAATGCAACTCAATAGCAGGGTGACAGCCGTATCATTCCTGCATTACGGTGAGCTGATGAATGTTCATTTCAGAGGGCCGAACGCGCAAAACGTGAACGGTAATTTCGGTGCGAACGCGCGGAGGGCCGCCAGTGAGGGCGGCCATCCGATCGCGGAACTGGTGAAAACCAGTGCGATCGCGGAAGATCGCTTGCGCTCGATTTTCGACGGCGTTGCCACGGACATTACGCTGCGAGAAATCGCCAGCATGTCGGTCGCTCTGAACGTCACTCTGGACGTGCTGCTCGGATAGCTTTCAGTTATCCGAAGCCGCGCGATGACGTTGCAAGAAATCGAAAAGGGTTGTCCTCCCGACGCCCAGCTCCTTGGCGACGGCCGATACTGTCGCTCCACCATCAATCATCGCCTGGATAGCCGGAAACTGATCGTCAGACAGTAGGGCCTTGCGCCCTACTTTGGCGTCAGGAGAATGGGTTTTCATCCCATGGATACGCCGCCAGTGCTGATCCAGCATTCCGACAAGGCGGAATAAATCGGTTTCTGCATCGGGTTGGATGACGATCTTCGGCGCGCAAAACTCGACCGCGATTCCCTGCCTTAAGACTTTCACCATCATGCGAACAAGCGTCATGGTGTTGATCGGTAAACAGGCAAGATCATAAATTTTGATCTTGTCGCCGCGTTCTAGCCTATGCCCTGCACGCGCTAATGCTTTGGGCAAGTCAAGAAAGCTGACTGTTCCAGCGTCAACGAGAAGATCGCCTGCATGTTCGCACAATGCGCGCTGTTCTTCGATCGTCGGTGATCGGTTTGTTTCTGCGAGGAACAGGACAGTCTTAGCCAATTGCGACGCTCGCTTTGTTGTTGTTGCGGGCATCATTTTTCCCGCTTTTTCCGCGCGAACCTAAGCGAAGAGTCCGGTTTTCATCAAGAGACGAAGCCGGACGATAACCTAAATTGCGGTGAACGATCATTCCGAACGGGCGGATTCCGCAATTGCGAATGTGTGTTGCGCCTATGTCGGAAATGTCTTACATCCTATAACCGGACTCACCAAAGGGAGGCTTGAATGCCTTTGGAAGCATCGGTTTTGGCGGCACTGCTGACCTCTTGCGCACCCAATGTTGCGCCGGCGACGATGATCGCAATTATTCAGGTAGAGTCAGAGAGCGATCCCTATCGGATCGGCGTCAACTCCGGTGCGGCCTTGCGCGGCCAGCCTGCCAGCAAGAGCGATGCGGTTGCTACCGCGCGTAGCTTGCTGCGCCAGGGCGCAAATTTCGACGCTGGGCTTATGCAGATCAACAGCGCCAACTTTGCGCGCCTCGGCGTTACCGCCGACACGGTTTTCGACCCCTGCACCAATCTTCGCGCTGGGGCGCGAGTGCTGGCAGACAACTATGGTCGCGCGGTCGGCGCGGGGCATGGGAACCCGCTTCAAGCGGCGTTGAGCGAGTATAATACTGGATCGAGGTCGCGCGGTTTCCGCAACGGCTATGTCCGCAAGGTCTTCGCGGCTGCGGGGAGCATGATCGCGCCCGTAGCCGCGGCTCAAACGCCTCTGGCAAATGTCGGCAGCATCGCACCGTCACCCGATCAGGTCGGCCAGATTCTCATGGCCGCGTTCGGTGGTCGGATCACGGACACAGTGCGTCCGATGAATGCGCTCTATGGTGCGCGCAACAGCTATCACAAACACGGCCTTGCCGTCGATTTCGTCCCGCATGGTGGGGTAGGCGCGATAGATCGCGGTCAAATTCGCGCGCTCTTGGCAGCGAACGGGATCGCCATTGTCGAACTGCTCGGCCCCGGCGACAAGGACCATAGCGACCATTGGCATGTAGCGTTCGCAGGGGCCGGGATTGCCCCGGCAATCGTCGCGCCTGCTGCGCCATGGTCGGTTACGGTGCAGAACAGCGCCCCCGTTCAATCCGATGCACAGGAAGGAGCCTTTCGGGTCGCCGCCTCCTATGTGCCGGTTGGCGGGGCTGGTGAGGCTCCCCCAACTGCCGATCCAGCCCCGCCAGCGTGGGACGTGTTCGCGCAAGCATCTTGGAAGCAGCGGCAAAGCTCGCCTTCAATGGAGGGCGGTCTGTGAAGCTGTCGCATCATGTCATTCTGAAATTATCAGTCGTGCTTTTGCTCGGCTTGATAGTCACGCCCGCTCATGCGGACGTGGGAGGCATAGCAACTGCGGTTCTCGATGAACTCAAGGCGCTAGTGGCTCCAGCAATACTACTCGGCGTCATTTGGCTGGGTGTTCTTATAATGACGGGCAGGGGGACGCTAATCACGTTTCTGACCTTCTGCGTCGGCATTGTCATTGTCACAAGTGGAGGTTTTTTCTGATGAAAATGGTTCGCTACATCAAGGATCGCTGGACGCATAGCTGCGCCCTTGCTGGTGCCACGCTCGCACTGGCTCCTGCCCCGGCTTGGGCGCAGGCCGTCAACACGAATGACGTCGAAACCATGGTTGACCTGGTTCTGGCGCTGCTGACTGGCCCGATCGCGAAGGGTCTGGCGGCAATCGCGCTGGTGATCGCAGGCATCATGTTCTTCTTCGGCGCGGGCAACAAGGGGCTGCTGGGTTCGATCATCATCGGCTGCTTCATCGTGTTCGGCGCTGGCTGGATCGTCGATACCGTTTCCGGGACGTAATGCGTCGCGTCCCCTCCCTTCTCGCGGCCCTGATCGGGGCGGCGTGGTCGATGCCGGGGGCGGCGCAAGTCGCCTCCGCATCTTCGCAGGCATCAGCCATGGCGAGCAAGATGATGGCTGCGGGTGCCGCCATCGGGACGCTCGTTCTGGTGATCGCCGGGTATTTCTACATGGTCGGCCACGGAGACAGGCAGACGATGGCGCTTTGGTTGGCAGGCTTGGCCGTCATCCTCTGCGCCCCGTTCTTCGTGGATTTGCTGACGTAACAGGCTGCGTAGCGGCAAAGAGAGGTATGGGGTGTCAGAGCCAGAATATCTAACCGAAGATCCGTTGTTCCTCGCGCTCACGCGCCCGACGCTCTGGTTCGGCGTCCCCGTCGAAGCCACGTTGCTGATCGGCATGGCATCGGTGTTCGTGCTGATGGTTGTCGGCAATCCGATTTGGGCGCTTGCGATCGGCGGCGCGCTCCTGGGTGCCGCACGGCTGATCGTCCGCACGGACTACAATATGTTCAAGATCATTTTCCTGTTCGGTCGGACGAAAGCCCCCGCTCCCAACAAGATGTTGTGGGGCGGTTCCAGCTATTCGCCGCTGCCGGTTGCAGGCGTGAAGCGGAAGGGATTTTGCCGTGTTTAAGCGCAAGCCTCCGATCAAGCTGGAACGCGATCCGTCGCAATATCTGCCGTATGCGCGCCATGTAAATGAGCATGTCGTCGCGCTCGACAACGGCGAATATATGGCCGTTTTCGCGCTCGACGGGATCGCATTCGAGACTGCCGATGTATCGACCATCAACGATTGGCATGAAAAGCTGAACACCGCATGGCGCACTATCGCCCATGAGCGGGTGGCAGTGATGGTCCATACGATCCGCCGCATTGAGCGCAACTATCCCGATGGCGGTTTCCAGTCGGATTTCGCCCGCGATCTGAATGCGACATATAAGCGCCGCGTCCTCGGCAAGCGCATGTTCGTCAATGAGCATTATCTGACGGTGCTGTATCGCCCTGCGGTCGGCGCTGCGGACAAAGCCGCCTCATCGGTATTCTCGATCTTCTCCAAGGCCACGGCTGACGAGGCGGAAGAGGAAATCATTGAGACGTTCAGCGATGTGCTGCGGGACGTGCAAAAGCTGCTGGGCCGCGTCAATCCGCGCATCCTCGGCGTCTATGAGTTCAACGGCCTGCAATTCAGCGAGCCGATGGAACTGATCCAGCGGATCATGACCGCCGACAATCGGCGCGTTCCGCTGGTGCGCGGCCATCTAGGCCGTGCTGTCTATTCGGATCGCGTCATCTTCGGGCAGGAATTGTTTGAGGTCCGTGAACCCGGAGGCTCCCGCTATGGCGGGGTGCTGGCGGTTCGCGAACATGCCGCCCGCACATTTCCGGGTCAGCTCAATGCGCTTCTGGAAGCGAAATTCGAGTATGTGCTGGGTCAAGGCTTTGCCTTCCTCGGCAAACAGATGGGCATGGAGACGGCGCGACGGAAGCGGGCGCAGTTGAGCGCCACGGATGACGTGGCATTCAGCCAGCAAGCCCAACTGGATGAAGCGATGGACGATCTACAATCCAATCGCTTCGTGCTGGGCGAACATCATCTGGCGCTCTCGGTCTTTGGCGAGACGCCCAAAATTCTCGCTGAAAACCTAAGCATTGCGCGGGCCGCACTGTCAGAAAGCGGCATCGTTGCAGCGCGCGAGGATTTGGCATTGGAGGCAGCATATTGGTCGATGCTGCCGGGGAATTTCGCATGGCGAACCCGCCCTGCGGCGCTTACCTCGCGCAACTTCGGCGCGCTGGCACCGATCCATACCTACCCGATGGGCCGTCCCGATGGGAACCATTGGGGCAAGGCGGTTGCCCTGCTCAAAACCACGGCAAATTCGCCCTACTATTTCAACTTCCACTTTGGCGATGTGGGTCACACGCTGATCCTCGGCCCTTCGGGCGGCGGTAAGACCGTGATCCAGAATTTCATGCTCGCGCAGGCTGAAAAGAGCGGCGCGCGTATGGCGTTCATCGACAAGGATCGCGGCGCGGAAATCTTCGTGCGGGCGGCGGGCGGCACCTATCTGGCCCTCAAGAATGGCCAGCCATCAGGCTTTGCGCCTCTCAAGGCACTGGACGGAAGCGCCCGCAATCGGGAATTTCTGTCGTCCTGGCTGCGCCAGATTGTCACGCCGGAGAACGGCGAGTTGAATCCGCAAGAGCTATATCAGCTCAATCAGGCGCTCGATGCAGTAACGCGCCTGCCGCAAGAGGTCCGTTCGATCTCCGCACTCCGCTCGCAACTGGATCAAACCAGCATCGACGGGATCGGCGCGCGATTGGAGCGGTGGACCAAGAGCGGTGAATTTGGCTGGGTGTTCGACAATGAGGCGGACACGCTGCGCCTCGATGCCCGACTGATGGGCTTCGACATGACGGATTTTCTTGAAAACGACGCGATCCGCCCGCCGCTCATGAGCTACCTGTTCCATCGGCTCGATGACATCGTGGACGGGAACCCGGTAATCATCGACATTGACGAGTTCTGGAAGGCGCTGGGCGATCCGGCATTCCGCCAGTTCGCGCGCGACGGCTTGAAAACCTACCGTAAGCGCAATGCGCTGATGATGTTCGGCACACAGTCCCCAGCGGACGCGCTTCGCTCCGACATTGCCGAAACCATCATTGAGCAATGCCCGACGAAAATTTTGCTTCCCAACCCAAACGCGCAGGCCCGCGACTACATCGACGGCCTCAATCTGACGGAAGCGGAGTTCCGGCTTATCAAGGTCGATCTGTCGCCGGAAAGTCGGCGCTTCCTCATCAAGCAAGGCCATGATTCCGTTGTGGTCGAATTAGACCTGAACGGCATGGATGACGAATTGGCGGTCCTGTCGGGCCGACAAGGAACGGTCGCGTTGCTCGACAAGCTGCGCGCAGAGTTCGGGGATGATCCCGAAAAATGGCTGCCCGAATTTAAGCGTCAATGGCGCTCGGTCGGGCGTAGGTGATGGAGTAACTGATATGAGAAAGCAGATTATCAGGGCGGCGCTCCTTGCTGCCGCGACATTCGGAATGGCAGGGACCGCGCACGCGCAGCTCGCCGTTGTCGATGTGAAGTCGATCGCGCAGGCTTTGCAGACAGCCAGAAACACGCTCAACACGCTGCGCCAGGCTGAACAGCTTTATTCCTCGCTGAACAGCATTTCCAACATCACCAACGTCAGCAACATGCTGCAACAGCGCATTTTGCGTGATGCCCTGCCCGATGGAATGCAGGAATCCATCAGCCTGATTTCCTCCGATCTGCGCGACCTGGGCGCGATCGGCAATCGGGCAGAGTCGATCATGGGGAATTCGGACTTTTCCCTGTCGGGCCTCAACGGACAGTTCGGGGACGCTGCCGGCATTCTTAACAAGGCGGCGACGGCCAGCGCCCGCGATCAAGCCTATGGCGAATATATGCTGGAATCGACCACCGCGACAACGGAGGGCTTGAACCAGCTCAACACTGGCCTGTCCTCCTCCACGACAATGCGCCAGTCGCAGGACATTGGCGCCCGCGCTGCAATCGAGAATGCAGCGGTGAACAACCGCCTTCTGCAACTGGCGGCGGCGGCGGAAGCCGCGCGGGGTCAGTCGGCTCTCAAGTCGCAGGCCGAGTTCGCAGCCTCGCAGCGCAAAACCCAAGAGAACATCGAGAACGGCAATCTGTGGCCGACTTGGGAAGGCAACTGACAAGGAAGGTATGGCTATGCGGAAGTGTTTCATAATTTTGGTGTGTGCGGCGCTTCCGCTGGCCGCCTGCGGCGAGAAAGAAAAGTCCGTCGAATATTACAAGCTGCACTTGGACGAGGCCCGCGAAAAGGTCGGTCGTTGCCAGAGCAACGGCGATGCCGGTGTCAACTGCGGCAATGCGGCAGTCGCGATGAAGCGCGCTGCGCAGGAGAAGTTCGAGCGCGAACGCGCCCGCACTGAAAAGAACATCAAGGACGGCTCGATCTTTCCGACCTGGAACGGGAAGTAGGTGATTTATGGCGCTCGACGCGATCTATAACATGCTCGAAGGCCAGATTACTGGCACATTGGCGGGCAAATACGCCGCTGTCATGGGTCTGGTGTCGGGGCCGCTACAAACGGCCATGGCGATCAACTTGGTGATCGTCGGCTTCGCCGTGATGCGGGGTATCTCAAACGAGCCTTTCGGCAACTATCTCGGCACCTGGCTCAAATGCTATCTGGTGATACTGGCGGCAACGTCCAGTCTCGCGCCGCAAGTCGCGGCGACCGCGCAGAATGCACCCGATCAGCTTGCCAGCGCCCTCGGCGGCGGCGCGATTTCAGCATCATTCGACGCTTTTGTGCAGAATGCCGTCGAACCCGCGTTGAGCATCCATAATCAGATGGAGCCATGGTTTGAGGCGACGACATGGATTCCCGTCACGGTTCCCAATCTTGCGACCGGACTGATGGTCATCCTCATTCTGCTGCTGTCCTACATCATCGCCGCTATCGCGATGACAGTCGTGTTGTTCATCAAGTTCGGCCTGTTCGTGACGATCGCCACGATGCCGATTTTCGTCGGCGCACTCATCTTCCCGTCCTCGTCGGGCTTGTTCTTTAGCTGGCTGGGCGCGGTGTTGAACTACACGATCCAGACTGCAGCGGTTGCGATCGCCCTCATGTTCGTGGTCGCACTCGTCAACTCGATCCCCGGTTCGGTCGGCGTAGGGTCTGGCGGCGACACATGGACTGCGCTCGCCGCGATGTGCCTGCAACTGGTGGCCGTCCTCGTCGGCGGCTTCATCATTCTGCAAGCGCAGTCGATCGGCTCATTCGCAGGCGGTGGCGGATCGTCGGGCGCGGGCTTCCTGTCCGCGATCTATCCGGCAACCATGCAGCGCAGAATCATGAACTCGGTCATGGGCGCGCCTCGTGGCGCAACAAGGGCCGTTGGCAATACGGCTCGCTGGTCACTCAATCGCCAGTCTGCGGCGCGGGCCAGCTTCATAGCACAGGCTCAACAATCTTCCGGTCGAACGACGATGCCCGGTGCGTCGTCCCGCCCCGGCAACAGGTAGGAGGTATCTCATGGCGAAGGTGAAGCACGGTGCGCCTAGTGCGCGCCGATGGGTTCGGATTCTCTGTGTTGGGGTCACAAGCTGCGCTCTGACGGCTTGTGCGACAACATCGGAGGGCCGCGATCCTCCGAAGCATTGCAGCCGTGGAAGCGCCCGCAATGCAAACCCCAACGGCTCGATCTTCCTACAGGCGACGGCAAATGCAGCGCCGGATGCTGCGGGCCAGCGTGAGGTTGAAGTCATGGTTTTCGGCAAGGATGGCGAGGCGAAGCCCGCCGATCCTGCTGAAACGGTCGTCCCAGCCCCGCCAAGCGGGGCCGTCATTCCACCGGCTGCGCCTGCGGGTAGGCCGCTTTCAATGCGGGGCGGCATGATCCCTCTGCAAACTCAATATGGGAGCTGCTGACCATGGCCCTCGGTGTGAAGAAAAAGAGCGATCTCGATAAGTATTTCGCAGACGCGAAAGATTGGGATTTTGATCGCGTTCGCGAGGCGACCAAGCAAAAGCGTATCGCCTATATCGTTGGCGCCAGCGGTGTAGCTTTCGGCCTCATGATGCTGGGATGGCATGTTGCGATGCCGCTGCGCTCGGTCGAGCCGTATGTGATCCGCGTCGATCGCCAGACTGGCGGCGTCGATGTGGTCACGCGGCTTTCCAATACGCGCGACGTGACGGTTGATGAAACGGTCAACAAGTTCTTCCTGTCGGAATATGTGCGCAACCGCGAGGCATGGAACGCGGCGGCAGCGCGCGAAATGCAGCATCGTGTCTATGCGCTGTCGGTGCCGCAAGAGCAGGAGAAATTCGCGGGGACGCGCCGTGCGCAAAATCCCAACAGCCCGGTCAATCAATATCAGTCGGGTGAGATTGTGGCCGCTTCGGTGCGCAACATCACCTTCATCAATAACCGGGTCGCGCAGGTCCGGTTCACGCGCTCGGTGGTGAAGCCGGGTAATGCGGGCGACGAGACAAGCAATTGGATCGCCACCATCAATTTCAAATATGTCGATCGCCCGACCACGGAGAGGGGGCGGCTCGATAATCCGCTCGGCTTCCAAGTGGTCAGCTATCGCGCTGACCCGGAGATTGGCTCATGAGCGCCCTTCGTCATATCCTGCTGGGCGGGTTCATGGCTTCGGCCATGATCGCGGTCCCGGCTCTTGCGGAGGAAATTCCGAACGCAGGCCGTCAGGATTCCCGCATCCGGTATATCAATTACGATACCGACGAGGTTGTCCGCATCAACGGCGTGTTCCGCGCCGCCTCACAAATCGTTTTCGGGGAGGGGGAAGCGATTTCCAGTGTCGCCCTGGGCGATACCGTGAGTTGGGAAGTCGCTCCTGCGGACAATATCTTGTTCATCAAGCCGCGCGAAAAGGCACCGGCCACCAATCTCATCGTCGTGACGAAACGTGGCGGCGTCGTGCGGACATACACATTCGCACTCTCGGCCCGTAGCGGTGCAATCGCACCGGGAACCGATGCTCAATTTGTGGTGCGCTTCCGCTACCCCCAGCAGGAGGCCGAAGCCGCCCGCATGGCGAAGCTGCAACAGGTCCAGACGCAAATGCTGATGGTGGAGGCGGGCGGCGTGAAAGTGGCACTTGAAGCCGCTGCCGTGCAGGGCCGTCGCAACCTCGATTATGAGATTGCCGGGTCATCGGATCTCGCCCCGTCCGAAGTCACCGACAACGGGCAGTTCACGATCTTGCGGTTCCCCCGGAACCAGCAACTCCCGGCGATCTTCACCGTCCTGCCCGATGGGTCAGAGGCCATCGTTCCTTATGATGTTCGCGGCGAATTCGTCGTGATCCATCAGGTGAGCCGCGAATTGCGGCTGCGCCGGGGGCAGGCGCTGACGTGCATCTGGAACAACGCTTTCGAGCGGTATGGCCCGGATAATTCGTCTGGCACCGCCTCGCCCGATGTTCAACGCAACATTGATGGGAGCAGCCCGCAATGAGTGAGAATGAAAACAACGCCGGTCGCGGCGACGAAACCGATGCCCGCAATCTGGATGATCGCAGAAACCGCCTGACCTATGACAATTCCGAGGTGCAGGATGACGTTCTCAAGGACGCGAACAGCACCAGCCCCGATTTCGATCGCAAGGCATTCAATCCGCGTGGTCGGTTGCAGTCGATGGGCAAGGGCATGGTGAGCGCCGTTGCGATCGGCGCGGCCTTCGTCGGCTTCATGGTCTATTCCATGGCTTCACAGTCCCAAAAGCCCGCAAAGCCCGATGACAGCACGTTTCAGTCAAATGATGCTGATGCCGAAAGGTCGGCGCGGGAAGCTGCCAAGGTCGTTGTCCGTCAGGAGCGGCCTGGGCAGAGCATGGAGCAAGTCGGCACTGATCCCTTTGGTAATCCGATTATGGCCGATGGACAGGATATATCGGGGCCGATCAAGGTGCCTGGCCCTGATGGGGCGCAGCCCGATGGCGAGGGTAATGCCTCTAACCGGGTCGATCGCGAACGGCAGGAACGAATGGCAGCATTGCAGCGCGAACGCGCCAGACAGGACGCCATGCGCCGCGCGCCGATCATGGCAATCTCGCCCGCTGCTGGCGGTCAAGCGTCGGGGCCAGCCCCCGGCAATGGTGGCCCGTTCAGCAATTTGCGCGTGGGCAGTATGGGCGAGAACGGCGGCGAGAGTGGCGAGGGCGCGAGCGAACCGAACGCGCTGCAACGCCAGTTGAACGGCATGGACATTAAACAGGTGTCAGCCGGTCGCCTTCCGAACCGGAATTTCCTCATCACGGCGGGGATGCAAATCCCCTGCGTCCTGCAAACCGCGATGGATTCGACGCAACCGGGCCTGACTAGCTGCGTCGTCCCGCAAGATATTTGGTCGACCAACGGCAGCGTGATCCTGATGGAAAAGGGAACGCGGGTGCTGGGCGAATATTCGGGTGGCTTCTCGACAGGGCAGCATCGGATTTTCGTCCTCTGGAACCGTGCAATCACCCCTGCGGGGATTTCGGTCAGTCTTGGGTCGCCTGCGGCTGACCAGCTCGGCCGCGCCGGGATGGGCGGCAAGGTCGATACCTTCTTCTGGCAGCGGTTTGGCGCGGCGCTCCTGCTCTCGGTTGTCGGTGACGCCGGCAGTGCGTTGAGCAACAGCGTGTCCGGGGTCGATCAGACGATCGACACTCCGAACACGGCGGCAGCGATTGCCGCGCAGGATGCGCAGCGTATCAGGCCACGCCTCCGCGCGGCCCAAGGCAAGGAAATGACGATCATGGTGGCGCGCGACGTGGACTTTAGCAGCGTCTATTCCTTGAGGCTGCGCCGCTGATGTTCGATCAATCCATCCTCGTTCATCATCTGGAACCGCTACGCGGCCTGCTGGATGCCGATGCCGTCACCGAACTGGTCATCAACAAGCCCTTTGAGGTCGGGATTGAGGGCCGGGGCGGTTGGGATTGGGTGAACAATGATAAGCTGTCGGTCGAGTGGCTTGAAACCCTCTCGACCGCCATGGCGAACTTCACAAAACAGAAGGTGGGGCCGCAAACGCCCATCTGCTCGACAAGTCTGCCTACCGGTGAGCGTGTCCAGATTGTCGCGCCGCCAGCCTGCGACCTGGGCAATTACTCCATCACGATCCGCAAGCCGTCGATCAAGACTTTCGGCCTTGATGAACTGGACGCGGGCGGGTTGTTCTCGGAAACCAAGATCGCGCGGGGGCGCACGGTCGCCGCCGATGCGGAATTGATCGCGCTCAAGCAAAAGGGCGATTGGCCGGGATTTCTGGAACTGGCTGTCAAATCGCGAAAGAATATCCTGATTTCGGGCGCAACGGGGTCGGGCAAGACCACGCTTTCCAAAGCACTGATAAAGCTGATCCCCGAAGAGGAACGCTTGCTGACGATCGAGGACACGCGCGAATTGATCGTCCCGCATCGCAATGCCGTCCATCTGCTCTACTCCAAGGATGGGCAGGGCCAGGCGCAAGTCGGCGCGAAACATCTGCTTGAAGCCGCCCTGCGTATGCGGCCCGATCGCATTCTGCTGCAAGAGCTGCGCGACGGCACGGCGTTCTTCTATCTGCGCAACGTCAACAGCGGCCATCCCGGTTCGATCACAACGGTTCATGCCGACTCTGCCGCGCTGGCATTTCAGCAACTCACGCTGCTGGTGAAGGAATCAGAGGGCGGGCGCGATCTCGCGCGCGACGACATTTTGGCGCTGCTGCGAATGCTCGTTGATGTGGTCGTGCAGTGCAAGAAAATCGAAGGTCGCTTCCGGGTGACGGAAATCTATTTCGAGCCGGACACAACCGGCATGTGAGGGAGAACGCTCATGGACCGGCGCTTGATAGCCGTTTACGCCGTGCTGGCGATCATTGTCATCTTCGTCCTGGGCAGTCTCGTCGCGATCATCGGTATGGGCCAGTTCCGGCCCGATCTGAACCTGATCCGCCTGCCCGAATATTTCTGGTTCTACCGCCACAATGCCTTTGTCATGGGCTGGCTCGCGAAAGGCATCGCGGGCGTGGTCGGCGCCGCCGCCCTGATCGCGGTGATGGTCTATCTCAACAGGAAACAATCACTGCACGGCGCAGCTCGGTGGGCCAAGCGGGGAGAGGCGCGGACGGCGGGCCTCCTTGGCAGTGAAGGGCTATTGCTTGGGCGAGGCCCGCGCACACTTTTCGACATATTGCTTTTTAGGGATGGCAAAGAGTTCATCCAGTTCGATGGAACAGAGCATGTCCTGCTGGAAGCCCCGACCCGCGCAGGCAAGGGCGTCGGCGTGGTCATTCCCAATCTGCTGACATGGGCGGATTCAGTCGTCGTCCTCGACGTGAAGCAAGAGAATTGGGAGAAGTCAGCGGGTTGGCGCAAGCGCCTCGGCCATCAAGTGCTGCTGTTCGATCCGCTCGACCCCCAAGGCCGCACGGCGCGCTATAACCCGTTCTCCCACATCAACCGGGGCGATCCTGTCGAAGTCATCGACGAATTGCAGAAGATCGCCGCGATGCTGTGGCCCCCGCCAGCGAACGGTGAAAGTTTCTGGATGGATAGCGCCCGCACGGCGTTTATCGGTGTGGCGGCGTATATCGCAGCCACGCCGGTATTGCCGTTCACGATGGGCGAGGTTTATCGCAATTTCAGCGCCGGGGACGCCAAAGAGCGTTTCCCCAAGATCATCAAACAGCGACGGGCCGCGAACGATCCGCTTTCCGAAGCCTGTATCTCGGCGCTGAATGACTGGATTTCGAGTTCGGCCAATACCTTTACCGGCATTCGGCAATCGGTGTCGGCAAAGATTAACCTCTGGATCAATCCCTATGTCGATGCGGCAACATCGGAATCCGATTTCGATCTGCGCGAATTTCGGTCAAGGCCGATCTCGCTCTATCTCGGCGTTTCGCCTGACAACATCGAGCGCGTTTCGGACATTTACAATCTGCTGTTTCAACAGCTCATCGACCTGAATGTGCGCGAGTTGCCCGATCCAAAGGCAGGCAAGCATCCCCTCAAGCTGCTGCTCCTGCTGGACGAGTTTGCCCGCCTCGGCCGCGCGAGCGTCATCGCATCAGGTTTCAGCTATGTCGCTGGTTACGGTATCCGGCTTCTGCCGGTCATTCAGGCCCGCGCGCAATTGCGCGACGTTTATGGACCGGACGTAACGAGCGAGATTGTCCAGAACTGCGGCGTCGAACTGGTCTTTACCCCCAAGCATGTCGATGTGGCGAAAGAGGTGTCCGAACGCCTCGGCAACTACACATATGAGGCCAAGTCGCGATCCAAGCGGATTTGGGACGCCTTTGAAGGATCGGTGTCAACTTCCGACCAGCGTAGGCCGCTGATGCTGCCGCAAGAACTGCTCCTGCTCTCGCAGGAGGAAGTCATTGTGCTGCGCGCCGGTATCCCGCCGCTCAAGGGCGGGAAAATTCGATACTACAAGGATAAGTGGATGGCGAAGGCATCGAGCGTAGCGCCGCCACCAGTAAAGCCGCGGCCTCTCGATCCATCCGTTGCACGACGTTCGCTGGCGATCATTGAAGGGATAGAAGCCCCGGAAATGTCCGATGCCGAAGCAATGGCCGGTGTCGATTTCGCGCGCCTGGTTGGCTTCCCGATTGATGACCTTCCCGACGATGGCGATCCGCATAAGGCGGCTAAGTTTTTCGCGGCGCTGGGCCTGACGCCGGATTTCACAGGCATGGATTTCAACGCTGCCGAACATCGCGAGGAAGAGAGCGAACGGGAAGCTGCGGAGGACGTGGACGGGCAGGAAGCCGCTGATAGCCCCGATGATATGTCTGCGGCCCAAACGGGCATGGATGGCGGCAGCGTGGCCGAAGGCGACGGCGATCCCGACGCACTGGCCTTTTTGAAAGGAGCTAAGGGATAATGGCAGACGAAAGGACAGAGCGCGCAGAGGGCGGGCGTCCAAGCGATCGGTCAACAGGCGGGCGCGATCCAGTCCGTCAGGAACGCGATCGGCAAGTGACGCAGGATTTCCGGCAGATGACGCAGGCCGAAAGGTTGCAGGACAAGAAAACCAATCCGGCTGCAAAACAGATCGCGGCGATCGACGCGACTATAGATCAGAAATATGGTCGCGCCACGCCGGAAGCCGCTCGCATGAAGGCGGCAGCGCGCGAGGCGGTGGCGCAAACGCTGGAACGTGGTGGCGAGGTCCGCGCGCCCCGCGTCCGCGAGGTCGAGCAGCGCCGGGATGAAACCCGCGACCAGCATCGCGCGGCGGCCGAAAAGACGACAAAGGATCTAGAACGCTAGCAGCGGTCAAATCACCTCAATGATAGACTGCCGGTAACACGCATCATCCGCTGGATAGCGCATAAATGCCGCTATCCAGCGGCTTGCCTTGGCGAATCTGTGCTCACGCTATATCAGGCGCGTGGGTTGGGCCGTGCGGAGCGCCAAACCCCAAGGGGGTGCAGGTGTTCATATCGTCGTTTGTTGAGGATGATCGTGTCTCGCTCAAGGATGAGCTTGAGACATTTCTCGAACACCTTGAAACCACGCACAAATTTGATTGGGCCTTAGGCGAGCGCGATCTCCCGACAGGCGTTCCCTCTAGATTTCTGGACATTTATCCCGCCGGGATCGTCGATAAATATGACTCTTTTGGTCTGATCTACGTTCGCCTTTGGTTAGTCGGAAGCAATCCTCAGAAGATCATATCTGGCATTTTTTTAGGCGCAGCGCGCGCGGAACAGGCCGAACCAAGGAGAGCGGCAGCCTACCTTCGAAGTCGTTTGAATGACATATTCGATCCACTCGAAAGAGAGCGCGGATTCCAATATAAGAATTGGGGTGACGCCGATATTTGGTGGCGTGAGGAAGGCATGTCTGTGCGTGCTGTAAGCCGCCAGCTTGAGCAGTTCATGACATATCGTGCTGCTGAACCCACCGATGAAAATATCCAGCGCATCACCGACGATGTAGCGACGCTCGTCCGCGCGATAGATTCAGCGATCGAGCAGCTGGAACCAATTCGCGAATTTGGAAAAGATATTCTTCTACTATACTACGGTCAAAATTTGCCTGCCGCAACGGGTGATGATGGCTTTATTGAAGGTGCGTCCAACAATGAGGCGCGAGAGATTCAGCAGAATGTCTTAGATGACAAAGTGGATTGGTTTTCATCTCTACCGCCAGTGCCCGACTTGGGCGATCTCAAAGGGATGCAGTCAGCATACGAAAAGTTGGTCGCTGCTTTGGCGGCAGGAAAACACGTCCTCCTCATGGGTGCGCCAGGAGTAGGTAAAACAGAGTTAGCCGAGACTGTATGCCGCCTCATCCCTCAACCATACGATGTAGTCACGGCAACTTCCGACTGGACCTCGGTGCATACAATTGGTGGGTACATGCCGGTTCCACAGGCGGAGGGAGATGCAGAGCCGCTAGACTTCATACCGGGAGTTTTCACGGAAGCTATGGCAGCAAATAAGTGGCTCGTCATAGATGAAATGAATCGCGCGGACATAGATAAAGCTTTTGGCGAAATGTTCACTTTGCTGGGCGGCAAATGGAAAAGCATCATGCTCCCATACCGCAAGCGCCAAGAGGATGGCTCTTATAAAAGGGTGGTCTTGGGTAAAGCGAATACTCAAGATGGCGATGCTCATGTTTACCCTCTCGACCCTTCTTGGCGTTTGATTGGAACTATGAATACTTTTGACAAAGCCAGTCTTTTTCAAATGTCATTCGCGTTCTCTCGGCGCGTGGCTGTGATCGAGATCGCTATTCCGAACGAAGCAGATTATCGCCAAATTATTGCGACCGGAGCTGCCGTTCTTCTGGGAGAAGATAACTCCTTGCATGACGCCGTTCTGAACATTTTGTCGTCAATTTTTGCGGTGGAGTCCGGCGTCGGCCTTGGCCGACTTGGCCTCCGCGTTGGTCCAGCGATACCTCTCGACATCATTCGATTCATTGAGCGAATGCGGCGATTTGAAACCGATCCTGCGAGCCTAGTCCTTGTCGGACTCGAGTCCTATTTATTCCCGCAATTCGAAGGCAGGCATGAGCAAACTGCCGACATAGCGGCGGCAATCGCAACTGCGTTGGGTTGGCCAGCTCTGCCCCAGGAGAGCCTTAACAGGCTATCTACATTCACGGGCGCCGTGGACTGAATTGGCGATGCGCAGAGAAGCTTGGGCGCGTTTGATCTGCGATACGCGCAGTGCTGGACGCTACCTGCTACCTGGGCGTGATCTGGAGTTTCTCCCAAACTTCACTGATCTTGATGAAACGGAAGTTCATGACTTCCTCAACAAATTGGACAGTCATGGCGGCAGTGTGGAATTGCTCGCTTCGGCATATTGGCTAAGTCAACCAGAGGTTGAAAATTTCATATTTACTGACCTTCCAGTTCTTCTTCGAGCACTCGGACATGGCTCTCGTTCTTCTCCGCCTTCCGTAGAGCCTACTTTTAAAGGTCGCGTACTCTGGCAAGAAACCATTTTAGGTCGCCTATCTGGCGCTGTGCCTCGCGGAAGATACCTTGTCCAACACGTCGAGAAGTCGGCGGATATACCAGAAAACCGGTTGTTGAAATTGTTTCTGACGCGAATTGTAAGCGCCTCAACGGAGATGGCGCGTCGAGGAACTGGCGCATTGCCTGTTCGGTTTGCCGCAATCCGCGATGCAGCAACGAAAGCGCTATCAAATACTTACATTCAAGGCGTAGAGCTTGAGCATCGCTTAAGTTCTCGAATGATTAACACTGCGATCCGTCACCGCGATCCGCGCTATTCGAAACTTGCATTGCTGGCGAAAGATTTTGATGCTTCAATAATAAGGGGGAAATGGGCACAGATAGTAGAGCTGCTGCAAAAAGGGTGGCTCTCGCCGGTTTCTAGCGACGACCTCTTTGAACTTTATGCTCTAATCCTCGTGATCCAAGCCGTTGAAACCGGGCTTGGGTTTGGCCCTCCAGTTTCATATGGACTGATTCAGCGTGGGCGCTCAGCCGTTGCATCGTTTCATGACGCTGAGCGTGGTTTGAAAGCAGAACTGTACTTTGACCAAGTTCCAAGTGGAATCTTCAAAAGTACGTCTGAGTACATGGAGATTGTCAAAACCTACAAAGGCATTTCGGCGCAGGAGCGACGGCCAGACATGCTTATCCGCTTTTCGTCGCCATTAGGTGAAAGGCGCGCGCTCATAGAAATCAAAGAAACTGAAGATCCAGCTTATATTAGAGACAGCATCTATAAGGTGCTGGGGTATCTTCGGGACTTTTCTTCTATTTGGGATAATGTCCCCGATCAACAGCCAAAGGCACTTCTTCTATTTCCATCCGGCATCACGCCAACGGATCGAATGCCTGACATAGCGATCGTGTCAGTGGACCAAAATGATGATTTGGTAAACGCCCTTTGCCATGTGGCCGCGCCGATCACGCCTGATCGGAATCAGGCAAGCTGAGGCTGAGCGAAACGGTTTGCCGAAGTCAGATAGTCCGATCCGCCACATTAGCGGCGGATCATGTTCTCAGGCTTCAACGCTCACTGGAGCAGATTTTCGAAAGCTACGAGCGCCCCCCACTTGTTCGAAAATTTTCAGGATCGCTCGCCCCAAGCCTTCGCCCATCAATGGCGGCACCGCGTTCCCAACCTGGCTACAACGGGCAACATCAAACTTCCTGCGAGGCCCATTGATTGTGTAGCGCCCATGAAAGGTGAAACGATCGGGGAACGACTGAAGCCTAGCCATTTCACGCACCGTTATATTACGAGGAAATTTGTAATGTATATACTCATCAGGATGGGTCGTGATTGTTGCAACGACAGCGGAAGAATCTAGAAGAACCTTCTTATCTTTTTTAGTTCCATTCGCCAGAAGAAATTCTTTGGACAGGCGACCTGGCTTCTGTGTGCTATGAGCCAGTTCATAAAGCTCGCGGACTGTCTCGCCGTGTATCGTCATACGATGTGAGTCAGGGATTGCACCACTAGGAACGCCCTCCCGCATTAGCTTTGCGTAGGCGCTTTTCGCACTGGTATAGATACCCGACTTGAATCGGGGACTATCTGGGCTAGGAACCAAGCGCGCACTCGAAAGATCGTCGATCGCGTCCTTGACCGAGATATTCCCGTCGGCAGGCAAGCCATGCTCAAGGCGAACCGCTTTAGCGGCTTCGGCCAAAGCGATGGCTGTGATTTCATGCAACGCTTGACGGGACATTGCCGGAGACAACAAACCGATTATCGCAACCCGCTTACGAGCCTGCGGAACCCCAAAATCGGCGGAGTTTATAAGATGGTAGCTCGCAATGTAACCAAGGTCTTCAAGCTTGGCGATCGCGTCTTCTGCGACAGACCCACCTGCTGAACCTGGCTTCGACACAAATCGCCTAGCCATTCCTTCGACATTCTCAATCAGAACGGCGCGTGGTTGGACCAGTTCGACAAAATCGAGCATCCGGTAAACCAGCGAGTTCCGCTCGTCCTCACCGTCGCGCTTACCTCCAACAGAAAACCCTTGGCAGGGTGGACCTCCAGCAACCAAGTCCACCGTGCCGCGAAGTTTGCTGAGGTTTTCTCGGTAATTATCGTCACTTAATAGTGCGACCAAATCTGTGTTCTGCCTTGGCATCCAGCTCGGCCATTGCCCAAACGCCTTAAAAGGTGCGCTGTCGCCCACCAGATTTGCCTCTAGCGTCTCAAAAGCCATGGCGTCCCGTTCAACAGCGAACAGGCCGTTCCATCCTGCCCGATGCAGACCTAGAGCCAATCCGCCACATCCAGCGAAAAGTTCGATTGAGGTGGGTTGAAGCCCCGCGACCGAGTTTTTAATCATCGTTTTGCTCCACCTTACACTCTTGCCTCGTCACGCTAGAAGCGCGCGCTTTAACTGAAATTGCTGATTCTGCACCATGCGCTGACGGATCATATCCCGCCCATAGCTCTTGGAAGAGTTGTCGAAGCGGCATCCGGCGCCGTTGGGCTTCCGCCTTAAAGGCTTGGGCAGTATCGGGAGGGAGGCTGATGCCTACGATCTGACGAGCGCGAACCATTTTCGTTCTCCCGATGTTCTTATCGGTTTGGTGCCCGGAATGACCCCAAATGTCAATGAGTCGACTCAACCATATAAACCGATCTTTATATCCTGACGATCTCATCGATCAGCTTCCGGGCTTTCAACGTTTGGCTGCCGGTTGACCTCCAAACTTTCTAAATCGCCATAGCGCTCACGGGCCATCCGCTCGATCTGCCTGTTTCTGACGCGCTCCATCATCGAAATATTGGCCTGGCGCTCAAGGTCGCGGAAGCCCGCTGCGAGCCTTGTAGGATCAACTTGGTTGAGTTGGGCTATATGCTCTTCCATGATGGCCTTGCCTGTGATCGGAGGTCCGTCGATTGGATAGTTTGCAAGGAATCGAGCGAACGCCTTGTCCTCAAGCACGTCCACAGGCAGCGGAGTTTCCGACCCCGATGCAAGATAGGTCATCCCGACTGCAACGCCGATCGCTGCCAAGCTGGCGGCCTGCTCATCCAGCTTGGCCGATATCGACTGCTGGTTCTCCATGACGGCCTGGACGCCTTCGGCAAGGGTGCCGATCTGGTCGAGCAAGGCGGTGAACAAGTCGTCCTCGGTCATCGGCCCGGTCCTTCCTTGTCGCGATCACGGTTGCGGTCCTGGGAGCGATCACGATCCCGGTTTTGGGCGCGATCCTTGATCGCCTTATCAAGATCGCGCTGCATAGCTTGAAGCCGATCGCGGGCGCTTGCCAGCGAGCGATCCGCGCCGGCATCGGGAGAGGATGGCCCGTCCCGCAGCTCGGCTGTCTTGGCTCGGATGCGGTCAAAGACGGAAGGTTCGCTGTCCCCTGCCCCCGCCTTTGCGTCCTTGCCCTTCAACTCGGCCGACACGTCTTTGACCTTGCCGGTAGCGCGCTTGATACGATCCAAGGCATCAGCCCGTTGGTCAGCCTCACGATTTTGAACGCGCGATTTCAGCCGCTCAAGATCGGCGTCCTTCTCAAATTCCTTGGGCAACGCATCGCCTGATTTCAGGCGCTCGATAATCTCCGCGCGGGCATTCTTGGGTGTCTCCATCCCGTCCACGAATGAGCGCAGTGCCTTCGCCCTCTCGGCCTCATCAACGCCGCCATGAGCCTCCAGCTCGGCAATGGCGCGCGCATAGACCTCGCGAACGGCTGCATGGTTTTCGACGGTAGCGGAGCGTTCCCGCTCACGATCCGCAAGGCGCCTCTCGGCAGCATTGGACGTGGGCGCAAGCATGTCGGCCCGCCCCTTGTCAGCCTCCGGTTCTGCCCCGCGCTCGCGCATCTTGAGAACCGGCGTCGGGTCTTGCTTTGCTGGATAGCCGCGCGTCATCCTTATGGTGGCATCGGCATCTATCCCACGCTCGCGAAGGTTCTCCGCAAACCGCTCACGGCAATGCTGAAGAAACTCCCGGTTGGGGTTGAAACGCCGTCCGTCATTGTCGCGACCGGCAATGACAAGGTGAACATGAGGATGGGCCTCATCGGTATGAAGCGCCATGACCCAACGACGATTTGCCATATCGTTTTCGGCAAAGTCGCGAACGGCATCGCGCACGGCTTCGGGGTTGGTGCCGGGGGGCATGGAAAAGACCATAGCGATAGCGGTTGCCCCTTTTCGGCGCGCTTCATCGGACTGCTCCCACTGCTGCCACTCGCGCGCCAGGACCATCATTTCCTGCGCGCTCATAAGCTGCTTGCCCTCGCTGGTTTCGACGCCAAGAGGCTCTTTATCGGACATGCCGATACGACCAACATAGGTGAACGCGCCAAGGGTGCTGGCTGCACCGTGAATTCGGCTAGTGATCTTCACCACCACTTGCGGCGCTCGCTTGGCGGTCCTGTCGAGACGCTGCAATGCCTGCGCACTGCGGGCGCTATGGCTGTCCGCGATCCGGTGGCGAAGCGCGTCCGAAACACGGCCAACGCCGGAGAACGTCAGTTCAGCGGGAGTGCGCAACATGCTCCCCAAAGCGCGTTCAAGGCGACGATTGCCGCGACGGTCGATCTTGCCGCGACCTGTCCCGCGCGGCCCTTGCACCCGCTCCAAATCCTCAAGGGTCCGCTCGGAAAACTCAAACGGGTTCATGACTCGATCTCATGGGAAACGCGATCGGTCCCGATCAAATCGGGAAGCCTCCGCTGGCGTCCGGTCCAGTAATAGACCTCGCCGGATGCGATAGCGGTAAGG
This sequence comes from Sphingobium sp. AP50, assembly GCF_900109095.1. Lineage (GTDB taxonomy): Bacteria > Pseudomonadota > Alphaproteobacteria > Sphingomonadales > Sphingomonadaceae > Sphingobium. Next base: position 15,330 of record NZ_FNYZ01000031.1, on the reverse strand, counting down.
CCAGATGCGGCCTGATTGATGGTGGACGAAAGGCGTCCCTCCATGGCGATGACTTCACCAGCAACCCGGTGAACCTCAAGCAGGCTTTCAGGCCGGTTAGCGGCATTCATCGCTTTGACTGCCTGATTGAGTGAACGCCCAATCGCGCGCACCTGGCTCACAAGTTTTATGATCGAACGGTGGCTGCTGGGGATCAGTCGCAACTCCCCTGCCCTGTCCCAAAGCTGCCAACGCAAGGTGCGCTTGATCCATTGGGCGCGGGTCATCCCGGCGCTGTGTGCCACCAGCTCCATCGCCGCCAATTCCTCGACGGGGAAACGAAGTGAAAGCATCTTGGAAACCCCCTCCATCGGAGGAACGTCACGAACCTCTTCGGGGCGCGCGGTCAAGGCATCACGGATCGCACGGCTGATCCACTTGCTGCGGGTCATCCCTGCGGCCTTCGCCAGCATGTCGATCGCTTCGGCAATGTCATCTTCAATTCGCAACGTCAGATGCGCCATTTTTACAAGCCCCGTGCAGCGGTCACTATCGAGTGCATTGTGTTACAATGATGTCGGTAGTGCTATCCTGCGTACTATCCTTCTTCGTCTTACCCTTACCACTCCCCCTACCCTCACTCAAGCACTTCGCGGAACAACGTGGACGGGAAGGAAATGTCATGCGGGCGGCGACCTGGGCGCTGTGCTGCACCAGTCGGGGCAGACGGATCGGCGGCGCAAAAAGGAGCGGCTTCGCCGCGCGCTTGTTTGATTTTGGACTTCGATCACACCACGCCTTGCACAATCTGGACTTTGCCGGTGGGTGGTCTATGATTAGTCCGGCTTTGTCTTATACAGAAGGTGGACCCATGGGATTCTGCGTCGTCATTCTCGCAATCGCCTCGATCTATTGCCTTTGGATCGCGCGTAAGGATGACGCCGCAATGCACAGTTTGCTCCACGGTGAGGCAAGGTCGCGCCGAGAGAACAACGCCCGTTGGCACAAGCGAGCGGCTGTGCTTTCAATCATCGGCATGGGCATCGCATTAGGCGCGATGTTCTGGCGCTAGCCGTGTCACATTCACGGCCCATGACGGTAATCGCGCCCTCCCGGCATCGCTCTAATCATTACAACCGAAAGGTGGAACTACATGGCAAAGACCCCCGACCTCGATGCAATCAAACAAGAGCGAGTGAAGGCAGAGGCCGCACTAGCTGCGATCATCCAGCGCGAGAAGGATGCAGAGGCAGCGGTGCGCGATGCAGGCAGGCCCGCGCTGGTAGCCGCACTGGAAAAGATCAAGATCGCCAGCATGGAGCGGTCGGAGGCGAAGGCGATTGCGGACGCTATTGGAAAGCATGGCGGCGCAAAGGTGGCGGCTGCTTTGCGCCAGTTGCAGGCGGACTAGAACCGCCCTTCCCGCTGACGACGATGGTATTCGCTGGCAAGACGCGCCTGCTCATCGGCATAGCTGTAACCGGCGCTGCCATCGTCATCGCTGATCTTGGTGCGGCTCCCAAAGAAGCCAGCAACAGCAGAGAGGACGACATAGAAGCCGAAGGCCATGGCGATAGCCAAGCCCGGCTGCGCCTCGCCAGCGTTCCAAGTCCCTAGCAGGCAAAGCGCACCGATCACCAACGCAACGATGCCACGGAAACGAATTGCGAGCGCAGCAAGGGCCAGGCCGAGAACCACGATCGCCCCGGTTGGGATTTCGGCAATGATCGTCGCGATGCTCATGTGCTGCTCCTGTCATCAAGCGCCCTCGCCCACGAATGGGCGCATGGGTGACGGGCGGCACCATGAGAGTGAAGGTCCATCGTCACACCGGGCAAATCATGTGTCGTCTGCGCCTCTCCTGCAATATCATCCCGAAACGCCGTGTGCGATCCCAGCGAATGCCAGGATCGCACCCGATTGCTAATACTCCGCGACCGTCAGCTTGTTGCTGGAACGATCATTGAAGCGACGGGGGAAGCGGTTGGCAATCTCCGCTCTCGATCCCCAACATGCCGAACAGGTCGCGCAAGAGGATTTCAGGCAACCCCGGATAAAGCTGCGACAGGTTCACCAGATTGTCAGCCGCTCGAACCTTCTGCCCGATCTGGACGATGGTTGATGCTGGCTGCTCGATCAACGCGCGAGCCGCCCACGCATGGGACGCGGCAACGTCTGGCGATATGTCGTCGCCGTCGATCCGCGCTCGCTCAACCTCCGTTTGAAAGAGCGCGCAGGCTTCTCGGTAATCAGCCAACGCGACAAGCCATGCGTGATCGCTCACGCGGCGGTCATTGGCTACATTAGGTGCAGTCATGATTCGCAATCTCCGGTTGCGGTTGTGGTCAGGCCGGGGCCGCTGGGTGCAACCAGCGGCTTCGGCCGTTCAAGGGTTAGCCGGTGCCTTCCCTGCCCTATCGAGACATAAGGTGCCGGCTGTCATCGCGCAGCGGCCCTATGCGCCTCGACAAGTTCCTCGATCACTTGGGCCAACGGAATGTCCCGCGAGTTGGCGACCTCGTAGATATACTCCATCGTCCCCGGCGCCAGCTTGACAGAGAATGGCATAGACCGCCCTGCCCCGCGTTTGCGCCGGGGCGGTTCGGCGGTTTGGTTCTGACGCAACCGCTCGATCTCCGACGCTGCGACAGGAACACGGTCAAAGCCATGCCGCTCTGCCGTGTCCACGGCGCTGGAAGGGCTTGCTGGGGCCTCTTCGGGCCGACTGCGAACACCAGCGAGCGGAAGGGCCAGATTGCGCCTCTGCGGCTTCGTTGCCTCGGTCATGCGGCCTTCTCCTGATTGGCCAGAATTGCCTGTGTAACGGCATCAGCAAGCACTATTCCCTCGGCCCGAGCTTTGTCCGTTCCCGGCACTTCGTCGGGCGGCAGTTGGTCAAGCGTGGTGCAGTATGAAAACAGGCTCTTGTAGGCGGTTCGCTCGGCAAGCTGCCCGATCACCGGCACCCCCGCCTCGGCAAGTTGTGATGCTAAAGCCACGAACTCGCGTGACTGGAATGTTGGAACGCGGGTCCAAAGGACGCCGTGCGGCACACTCCCCTCATGCTGGCGTGTTTGGGTGTCGTGGACGATCTGCACGGTGGCGATGGCGTCCTCAACATCGGCAGCAGACGGGTTCGCCGGGATGATGACAAAGTTCGCGCGGCTGATGGCGAGAGGCACTACCATGTTGGCGCTCCCCTCCACGTCCACGATTACGATCTGCGCGTCCAGCTCGGCGGAGCGGATCGTAGCGACAATTGATGTCGCGTCCGCACTGACGACACTAATGCTATCGCCGGGTGTTCCGACCTCGGCCCAGCGAGCAACGCGCTGCCTCGGATCGGCATCAATGATTCGAACCGTATAGCCCTGCTCGGCATAGGCACCTGCGAGCGTGATCGCAGTCGTGGATTTTCCGCATCCACCTTTCGGGGATGCCAATGCGATTACTGCCATATACCGTCCTTTGCATTCAAAAGCCTTCCTTTGCATCCCAAAGGCAGCAAAGGCTTCCGATGACATTACAGGATATGGGCAGACTTTGAAAGGGCGTTAATGCAAATGCTTTTACATGCTTGTAAATGCCTTTGCATGTACGTGCTTTGCATTGCTTTACATGCAACGGAATGTGATGGAATTTACATGCCTATGGGGCCGCGCTAGCGCAGCCCCGATGCCGGGATTTAATCGTCGCCGTCCCGATCCTGCTCGGCGGGCTTGCCGTTCTTCGCGATCACGGCGATGCGATCAACGATCAGGTCAACACCGTAGATGGTCTGGCCCTCACGCTCGTAGCGGGACTGGCGGACGCGGCCAGTGATATGAACCAGGTCGCCCTTGCCCATCTTGGCGGCGCGCGCGACGTTCTTGCCGAAACAGGTCACGCGGTTCCAGTGGGTATCGTCCTCCCATTCGTTGCCGACCTTGCGACCGTAGTTCGCGGCAACGTCGAGAAATGCCACCTTTTCCTTGATTTCGGCGCTGCCAATGCGGCCGATGATGCGAAATTCGGAAATATTCTGCATGGGTCTGTTCCTTCGTGCTGTCGTTGCTGACGCACTTTGGAAGGGTGGCCCCCTGACGCGGGCAAGCTGAAAAACGGAGGGTCCGCTAGCGGAAACCGTAGGCGCGCAGCGTCGGTTTTCTGCTTGGGGCCGAAGGCCCAAACCCGCATTAGACAGGGGGAGACGCCCATGTGCGTCAATCAGCAACGGGCGCGCGAAGGGGACCGATGTAGGCGTTGCCATTCATCGCAGACGGCCAAGGCACTGCTATCAAGATAGGTGTGTCTGACTGCCGCCCTCTCGTTCAACGGGGAAGGGCAGGGGAGGGCGATACCCGGTCAAGCCGCTTCCTGTTCGGCATTCTTTTCTGCGTTGAGCCGCTTATAGATGGCTTGGCGGGTCACGTTCAGCAGGCTCGCCACTGATGCAACGCTCATTTTATGAGGGCCAGACAATAGCGTCTTGGCTTGGGTCCATTGATCTGCGCTGATCGCGGGCGGTCTGCCCAATTGCTTGCCCGCGCGCCGCGCGGCTTGAATCCCGGCATTGGTGCGCTCGCGGATTACATCACGCTCGAATTGTGCGAACGCGCCAACCATATGGAAGAATAGACGGCCTGCCGGCGTCACAGTCTCGATCTCTTCGGTGATCGACCGAAAGCCGACGCCAAGGCTCCCTAGCATTTGCAGCTCGGTAATGAGCGTGACGAGATTGCGGGACAGGCGATCAAGCCGCCACACTATGATCTCATCACCAGCGCGCGAAGCGCGCAGCAAGTCATGATAGGCAGGCTTGAAAACGGCAGAACCGGAAACGCCCTTATCCTCATAGATGCGCTCGGCCCCTGCGCCTTTCAGCGCGTCGATCTGCAACGCAAGGTTTTGCTCGCCAGTGCTGACGCGCGCATAGCCTATCTTCATGTCAGTTCGATCCAGTGTGATGATAGCGGACTGCGTAATAGTCAGGCCCAAAGGTGGAGCGGCGCTTTTCAACAGTGAATGCCCCGTCCTCAAGCGCCTGCCTCTGCCGCGCGATCCGGTCCAGGGCGCGCACGGCATTAGCGGAATCTGTTTTCCGCCTAAGCCAAGCCGAGAAGGGCCAGGAAAACCATTCAACAATCAGGAAAAATCCGATCATCATCATAATAATGGCGCAGAAGGCGAATAGAGCTGCCTCGGATTTTGAAAGGGGATTATGATGGAAGTAGATTATCGCGCCCGCAATGGTGGCGATAACAACAAGTCCACCGCAAAGAAGTCCGATCGAACGCGCCCTTACTAGGCGTCGATTATCGGCATCGACCTTCTGACTTAATATTGCGGCCTCGTCTCGATCCAGGCTAATGCCCGCATCACGAATAGCAGCGGCTTCGAGTTCGGCTCGACGCTCGGCTGCGCGTTCCCGGCGCAGAGCACGCTTGCGGTCCTGCTCCGCCTTCGCCTGTTCGGCAAGCTCTCGCTCGGCGGCAAGGATGCGATCTTGGCGGTTTCGGTCGCGCCAGTTCCGAAGCGAAGTGATCGTATCTGGCGGTTGCTTCGTCCGTCTCATGACTGGCTCCCGTTTCCGATATGTTCACAATAGGAGGGCGGGACAATCTGTCAACTTAATCTGAAATTTTTTCCATTAAGTTGTCACTCTGAAAATCCGAGAAAATGCTGCACTGCACAATCGGCTAAAACGCTAGTTGAATGCCATCCGCTATCCCACCGTGGTTGTCAGTAAACTAAACCTTCGTTTTGTTGTCATCCTGCATCCAAGCGTCGACCTGTGCAACATGCGCTGCGGCCTCGGCGCATAGTTGGTCGAGCGCCAGCGCGCCGGGCTCGCGAACGAGCTGGGCGAGCGAATGCGTCTTATAGAAGGGTGTCAGCGTTCGGGCCGCATAATGCGCTTCGGGTGCGGCGTTGAAGCCGCGACGGCGCGCGGTCGCAAGGCAGGCATCAAGATCGTGGCGCGCAGTCAGGCATTCGGCATGGGAACCGCCGCTATGAAGAATGGCGGCTTTGGTCGCCAGCTCGAACGCAATGCTGGCGTGATGCAGCCGAATTTCGGGAAAGCGGGGACCGTCAATGGCCGGAAGAAACTCGATGGCCCTCGCTATAAAGTCGGCTGCGCTCATCTGGTCCGCCGCGCCGGTCATCAATTGTAGCCCGGTTTCACAGAAAGGCGGATATTCCACGGATTGAGCGCAGCGGCGACAAGTTCAACGGCAGCTTGGTCAACGCGAAGGTCATCTCGGGGAAGGCCGGTATAACCGGCGTCCCATAGTACCTGCGCTGGACCGCGAAATGGCCCTGAATCCTGTTCAAGCTCGCCGCTCGCCGCATAGTCGGCCGCGAGGTCATATACATCCAGCGTGCCGGTCATCTGGCGAGCGAGGGGGCTTTCAGGGAAAAGGCGATCTTCCGACAGCCGTAGGCCGAACGCCAAGCCACGATCTCTTAGATGCAGCACGAACATGGTCACGGCATCCGGGCCGCAATGACTTGCGAGAATGGCTGCGGTCATGACGGCCATTTCCTCGGTCTGATCTGTGTATCGCTGGGCCAGGCCGTAGCCCAACATATCGTCAAAGTGGGCCTGCGTCCGATTGATGCCGTGGTGGTGCCGAAGCGCCTTCGCTGCCGATAGAATTTGCCGGAAGCTCTCGGTGCAGTAATTGGCCCGAGTTTCGCGCATTTCCTGCTCACGGCGCGCTGGCCTTTCGGCCGTCCTGCGCCGAAATCTATCCCAAAATCCCATCGCTGGGCCTCCGTCTCCGATATGTCGGATATCTTCTATAAGACATTTCCGACATATCGGCAATGTGCTGCCCCGATGGAGTTAGACGGAATGAGAAACGATGAAATCCCTCGGCTCGATCTTGAAAGCGATGGCCCGCTCGTCCGTGCAATGGGCGGGACCTTGTCGCTGTTCGCCACCCTGCTATCGCGCCGGGGGATAGTTGATACAGGCGAGGTCGCCAATCTGCTCGGAGTCTATGCCCTCGGCTAGGAACCGGCGCGCGCGGCGTCAGCCGTGCGCGGCCTCGATCTGCTGGGCCAGCTCGGCCAGGTGATCGGAATTAAGTAGATCCTCTGCGGCAAAATCGAGCGCGAAAAATTCGCCTTCGCCGGAACGCGCGCGATCGGCTGCGAACGCAGCCAGATAGGGCCGTGCCTCGTCGGTCGCGATCCAGCGCCAGAACGCATCGCCCTGACCGAAAAAACCGCTCTCGAACATATCGAGCCGTGCTTGTGCAAAGTCGGTCAATTGGCGTCTCCTGATAATCGGGCGGTTCGGCAAAAAAAGGGAGGCCGAAGCCTCCCTCGTCTTACTGGAACAGTTTGATGAAAGCGGGCGCGAGGCCGATGACTGCGAGGACGAAACCGACGCTGCCGATGACCCAAGTTTGCGCCGTCAGCTTGCTTTCGATTCCCTTGTTCGCCTCCTGAACCTTCACGGCGATATACTCCTCAATAGCCTCTACAACTTCCGCTGCGGCGTCGTCTGACAGATTAGCCGCTTTCAGTGCTCTAAACAATTTGATGTGCATCCGGTTCTCCTTCTCGTTGGTGACGGGAGACACCCGGCATGGGCACCGGCGCCGGCTGTCAGGGACCGCGAAGCGGCCGCGTCAGCGGGCGGTGGGGGAGCCGATTTGCGCAGCAAATTGGGGGAACCGCCGATCCTTGAAAGCTGGCGCGCACCCATGCCAAAATGCCACGACACACAGAGAGAAGAGATTGCACGGGCCGGGGTTCGATGCCCCGGCCCGTGCAGGCGGCTACGGAGTTACGGTCAATGCTGCTCCCGTGTTGAGGTTGGCATTGTAGTTGCAGCTTCCGAAGGTCACGGAATTGAAGAAAAACGAGTTGATGTTGTTGCCGGTTTTCATGATCGTGAACGGCACATTGGCCGATGTAGAGCACGAAAGTCCGCCGCCAGTAATGCGGAGGCCGTGAAAAACGCCGGCTGTGGCCGAAGTGACGGACCAAGTCGTCGAACCAACCGAAAGCTGCCCGCAATTCGGATTGGTGTCTCCGACGCCACCAGAGATCGACCCGCCCGACGATGATGTGGTCTGCCCCTGCAAGGTCCATCCGCAAGCCCAGATGCTACTGCCCTGGACCACGTTGCCGCCGCCCTTGAGGGTGAACGTGTAGCTCGTTGGTGCAACGCTCGCGGCGAACGATGGGCTTGCCAAGGCAAGCGTCGCCAATGCGCCAAGCATGGCGCGAACAGCCATTTTCATGGCTCTCTCCTTTTCAGGTTGTGGGGCCAGTCCTTGCGGTTATCCGGCTCCCGTTAGCGGGGTCATTGCCCGCCCCTGAAAAGTAGCGCCAAGGGTCGGCCCGACGCCAATCAACTTGTTGTGATCGCTTCCTTGCGGTCGTTGGCGCGGGCGCTCATATTCCAATGGTTGGTGAGGAAGATGTATGGGCAAACTCGCAAATTCATTGAAGATATGCGCGTTGCTCTCGGTCGCTGCGCCGGTTGTCGCGCAGTCTGCGGGAGAACAGCCGCGCGTCGTCACTACGCCCGATGGCCGCACCGTGTATGTCGTGCCGGCGCAGCCGGGGGCTGATCGCACGAAACAGCCCCCGGTGCGAACCGTGGTGGCGCCGGATGGTCGCACCGTTTACGTTGTGGAAGAACAGCCGAAGGACACGCGCAGCCCACGGCAGCGCTGCATTGATGAGGAAGTGGCGCGCGAAGGCGGTTCGCCTTCGCAGCTTGCAATGGGCGCGATCGACCTAAAGTGTAGCCAGCGGTAAGCGCAAAATCCTAGCGTTCCCGGTCCTCGTCGCGGCGGGGAGGGGAAGGAACAGCCGGTTTTGCGCGGTCGGCCTCTGCGCTGCGCTCTGGCGCGCGCGCAGGAATGACGCCATGCTTTTGCAGAATCGGGGTCAGCCGCTCGATCTCCCGTTGCTTGTAGGCGGCTTCTTGCGGCGTCAACGGGCGAATGCGTTCGCGCTCGACCAGCGCGCGCGCGCGCGGTTCATCGCCACGCGCGGGGCTGGATAGATCGAAACGGTGAATCGCTTCGCCACCGCGCCGGTAGATTGTGAGGCTGTCGGCAAGCCGCTGATCCTGAATCCGGTCCAGCGTGTCGAGCATCCCGCGCAAGGCATTCTGATGGGCCTCGGTGGTGGTCATGCGACCAACGCCACGGCTCTCCTTTTGCGCCGCGTATCGCTGCAAGATGCCAAGGCTCGACATTTCGGGGCTGACGGCCAGGGCGCGCGCGTCGGTCCTGAAACCGGCCTCCCTGAATTGCCGCAAGGTCGCCGCGACCGTCTCCGGATTGCGCATCGTCCCTTCCACCAGCACATTGACGCGGCGGTGCGCCGCCTCGGCAATCGCCTTCTCGACCAAGCGGCCTGAATCGCGGTCGGTGTAGAAGGCCGCGCTTTTGTCATCGGCGCGCTGCAAGCTCTTATAGTTGGGCAGATAGGCGCGAAGATCATCCCCGATGATCTTCACCATCCCGCCGCTGGCCGCGAACTCGCGGGCGGCGTGGTTTTGCATCGGTGTCTTTCCCGATCCCGGCTGTCCGCCCAAGACAATCGCGGTCGGCTGCTCGACGCTCTGCGCGCCCCTGAACAGGCGGGGCGCAACGCGGGTTTCGTAGATTTTCTGGAGGGCGTCGGGGGAGAGGCTATGCCGTTCGGGGTCGCGATCCATGCCGCCTCTTAGGCGGCAATGGCGACGGCTTCGGCGGCGTCACGCGCGCGCACGATGGCGCTATATTCGGTCAGCACTTGGCGGACGTTCGCGGTGTCCGCGACGTTGAGCGAGTGCATGATTTCGGTCGCCTGATCGGTTCGCATTTCGAGCCAGGCAATACGCGCTGCATTCGGCGTCGGGCTATCCTGCTCAAGCGCGATCTGCTCGCTGTAACCGGCGATCACGTCATTGATGGCCTCTAGCGCCGCCTCATAGGCAATCGCCTGATCTTGGGTCCACAGGGGAGCGGTTGGGGCGCTGGTCGTCATGGTTCCACCTATAGCATTAACTGCTGAACGAATAAAGAACAGGTGAGCGGCGACGGTTCCCGCTGGTCTTTCGGCAAGCGTGAACATTGCCGATCACGCTTGCCGAAAGTGGGCGGCCTGACACTTGGAGGCGTGGCCGTGCATCCAGCTAGAGGCAAGGATTCCGAAGGGCAATCATCGTCCGATGTGCGGCTTGGAGCGCGCGACGGACTGAACGCACATTCCGCTCGATCTTGGGAAGGGGGCCGGTGGAGCGGAACGCTCCACCGGCCAGCACTCAAACAACCGCGGGCTATTTTCGCCTTCGCCCCCGGATGCTCGAAAACCGTTATAGGCCGCGCGCGGCGCGGCTCAAGTCGTGCGCCATTGCTCGACAAGATCGGCCATCGCATCGCGGTAGCCAAAAGCATCGGCGTAGATCGCGCCGGGATACTGGCCCAGGAACGCAAAGATGGTCGCCATGTCGGCGGCAATCGGACGGTCCACACCGAACAGGTCGGAAATCGGGAAGTGGCCCCAATCGTCGCCATTCCACCATGCCAGCAAGAAATTGGCGACACGGGCTGACTGTCCGGTATCGGAGCGGGCAATATCAATGAGCCGGTCCAGCGCGGCTTTCACTTCGGGGTCTGCGAGAATTTCGACGGTCATAGCAATCTCCGCTCGGCAACATAGCAGGGGGGAAGGCCGGTGGAATGCAAAAGACTCCACCGGCCAGAACATTACGCGGCCTCGTCGTATTCGCCGTCATCGTCCCCCAGCTCGTCGGCGTCCTCGTCGGCCTCGTCGGCCTCGTCGTCCTGCTTGACGGGGAGGGGCGGCACGGTGCCGCTCTCCATGAAGTCCGGAAGCCAGTTCACGGCCTCGGCAACATCGTCGGGATGGAGGCCAAGCAACTTGGCGTCCTCGTCATCGCAATTCGCAATGCGAGCGCAGAAAGCGGCGGTTTCGTCGCCCTTCATGCCCTTGACGCGCTCCGCCAAGCCCCAAGTGTCGAGAAGTGCGAGGCGCGCCTTATTCGAGAAGGTGGAGAAAAACGCCTCGTCCAGCTCCACCGCATCGCGCCAGCGTCCGAAACCGGCTTCGGCCTCGATACAGTTGGCCAGCTCGCGGACCATGCGCGGGGTGCGGCCATCGGAACAAACCGATGTGGTCGCCAGCAGCATATGACCGGCGATCATGCCCGCCACCTTGTTCTTGTCGCTATCGGACAGTTGGCGGAACAGGGCAAAGCCCTCGATAGGATCGCGGGCCGTCACCCATGCGCCCGACGCCAAGCCCTCTTTGGTGGTGAGCCAAGCCGCCCGCTCGGGGCGAACTTTGACTAGATCGTGAATCTTGGTCGTGCCGTCCTCGTCGTGCGGAAGGTCATTGATGCCCTGATGCTCGCCATGGAAATAGACGGTGTTCCCATAGCCCTGCGTTGGGGTGAGGATGGTCCGCGCCTGCGTGAACAGCATGAAGTCGAGCGCGAGCGATGAACCGGCGCTGGCCGACTGCATCAGCTCGGCCCGGATCATGTCGCGCCGGATCAGCATCATCACTTGCATGTTGTCCTTCGACAGCCCGAAGCGCGCGCGCTCGGCCTCTGCCGGAGTCGGCTCGGGCTTGGGTCCGCGCTGCTCGGTCGCTCCCTTGGGCAGTTCCGCGCCCTTCGCCGCCCGATCCGCAAACCAAAGCTCTACATCGAAACGGCCATCGTTCTCGATCGACGCGATGCCGACGACTGCGCCCTTCTTGGGAAGGATAACGGTGCGCTGCGCGTCCAGCTCGGCGATCTCGGCCACCAGCTTCTCGTATGCCTCTTCCTGACCGGGCAAAGGCTCGTCATCCTCCCCGATCATGGCGGCAAGGCGGGAAGTCATGGATGCATGGATTTTAGCCCGGTCTTTGGACAGTGGGCCGCGCTTCGGCTCTCGAATGCGAAGCTCATGATCGGTCGAAAGATAGCCATATTGCTTGATCTGCGGAGGGGTGGTCGCCCATGAAAATTCGAGGTCCGCACGGCCCCATTTCTCGCCAAGCATCCGCCCATTGCGGACGATATTATGCTCGAAACGATCCATATCCTCGGCCTTGCGCTGCTCGGCAAGATCGCGCAGCACATCGGGATTCTGAACGATCCCCGCGCCGTCCTGTGCAAATAGGTCCGCTTCAAACTCGCCGCCCGCTGCGCGGTAGGCATCCACGCCGACATAGCACATGAGTTTCGTCAGTTCGTGGTCGCCGGACTTCATCGCCTTGCGAATGGCGCTGGCATTCTTCTGGTGCGCGTGGGTCGCCTCCTTTTCAAGCTGGCGATAGACCGCGATCTGTAACGAGCGATCTTCGGTCGCAGCATAAGCCTGTGCCTGCCCGTCATCGATCTCGCCCGTGCTGTAGAGGGCCATGATTTCGGGATGGAGGTTCGCAATCCGCATGATCCGTGCGGTGCGGGCCACATCATAGCCGAACATCGCGCCAAGTTCTTCTAGGGTCGCCTCGGGGCGCTCGGCCCGAATGGCAGCGAAGCCCATATATACATCGGGCAACGACATAGCCTCACGCGCGCGGTTTTCGGCCATGCTGATTTCAGTGATCTTGCTCAAGTCCTCGATCTTGACGCATGGGAAGGTCAACGCCTTCCTGCTCGGATCGGCCTCGGCAAGCGCGGTGAGAAGGCGGCGGCGGCGGTCCCCTGCCTCAACCGCATAGCCGCCATCCTCGCGCACCGAAACGACCATCGGTTGAATAAGGCCCACGGACAACAGGGAGGCGGAAAGCTCGGCATCGCTCGCGGCGCTGGACGGCTTCTTACGCACGTTCCGTTCGCTCCGGTGAAGCTGATCGACGGTCAGGTGCAGGATGGTGGTCTTGGAAGTCTTAGCCATTGTGCTGTTTCCCTTCTTAAAATGGAGCCGAAGGCGATGGCCCCATCGACTTCTGCCAAGTGGCGAACTGGGTCGGGGAATGGCGCAAATAGGGGCCGATCATGGGGGAGGGGGATCACCCGGCCTGCACAAGCCGAAGGCGCGGAAGGACGGGGAAACCCCCATGATCGCCAAGCGAGCCGCGTAGCGGTGAGACGGTCCAGCCCTTGCGCCAGGGGGCCGGAACAGGCCCCGGAATCGATCAAAAGACGCGGCGGCATTGCCGCCTCGATTTGGGCTGAAGGAATGGCAGGCCATAGCCCGCCATCGGCGGGGAATGTCGATCGACCCGCGCGCCGGGATGCCGGCGATCGGCGTCCTGGCGCGCGCAAACGGGGAGCGCCGCTAGATCTCGGTAACGAGATCCAGCGTCATCATGGCGCCGTAGGTCTGGCTCGCGTCAACCGGGATCGGCCAGCCATTCGATGATGCCGAGCCCTTCGCGCGTGACAGGTCGGCCGAAGTCGTCGCGCTCGTTCTTGCGCCAGTGATAACGGAAGCGGCGCGGCTCGCCCTCGATGGGCGACACGCTGTAGCGGATGCGGCCCGAATACCCCTCGGCCCAGCCTTGAGCGAGGATTTCGCCAAGGTGGCGCTTCTGCGTTGCGGTCAGGTGCAAGCCTTCGATCAGACGGATAGCCATAGTGCGGCCTTTCAATTCGTGGTGAGCCAAGCGAGTTGCTGGCCGATGCCAAGGCCCGCCATCGGGGCCGATGCGCGCCGCTCGATGCTGGGCCAGAGCGGATCGCGATAGTTGCGGCCTGCGAGAACGATCAGCGGCGCGGCGGCGTCGATCTGCGCGGCCATCGCCTCGATCACGCGCGCGCCCCATAGACGGCGCGCGCCTGCCTTCATCGCGCCTAGCGTCTCGTCATAGGGCGCGATCACAGTTTCCGGCGCGATCAGGCCATGCTTAGCGGACAGGATGAACCACGGCGCTCCCTGCCTTTCGACGTAGGCGCGGGCCTTCTGGAACCATGGCGAGGTATAGAGCGCGCGGGCGGGGGCGGGGCGGTCCAGTTTGGCGGCAACGCAAGCGACAAGGATAACCGGCGCGGGGGCCGGGTCGATCTTGGGCGGCTCTCCCGCCTCTAGATCGGCCATGACGGTGCAGCGGCCCCATTTTTGCAATTGGCGCTGCCATCCTTTCGGCGGTCCCTTGCGCTCGGCAACGTGGGAAAGGGTCGGGCCGCCGAACAGGTCGGGTTGTTCCCCGATGCGTTGCACCGGGGGAACGTAGCGGGGTTCTCGGATGCAATGGCGGGCCATGCTCGATCCCCTCAAAAGGCGAAAGCGGTCTGACCGCTCGCCTCGGTGAAGCTGGCGCTATCGCCTGCGGCGTAGCGGTCGCGGCCCATGGGCGACCATTGCAGGAAGCCGGAACGGTCATAGGAAAACCAACCGTCCTCAATCCCGATGATGAAGGACCAAGCCTTATCTTCGGCGCAAGGTCCGTGAAGATGGATCGGCCAACGGTCGGCCCCGCGTTCCTGCTGGCAAGCTGACGGCTTGGCAAAGCTGCGAAGCAACGCGGCGCGGTCGGTCGGTTCGGTAGCTCCCATGTTCCGCATGATCTGACGGGCCTCGGCGGTGCTGATATGGCCGCTCGCCGTCTTATCCTCATGGTGCGAGTAGGTCAGGCCATAGACAACGGCGTTGAAGATGCTCCTCGGCTCGGTGAACTCCTGCGTTTCCAGCAAATCACGCCATTTGCCATCGCTGATAAGGTCCACGGCATGATGCCAAAGGCCATGTTCCCGATTGCTGTAGCCGTAGCGGTTCGTCACACCCTCGCGGGCGATCTCGATCCCCAGAACGCTCTCGACGTGCTGCACGAAAGGATGGGCGACAAGTAAGGGATGGCGGAGGCCGATCTTGCGCGGCTCGTCCTGCTCTGCGCTGATTACCTCGATGGGAAAGCGGAACAGGCGCGACGGCAGATTCCACGGCGCGGGAAGCTGGAAACCATGAGGCACATTAAGCGCCCCATTTATGTCCAGCAGGAAGCCATTGGCAGCAAGGCCAGCGGCAACGATCTGGTCGCCCAGCGTGTCGCCCGCCCCGCTCACTTGCCTGCCTCCAATTCGGCGGTGCGAGCAATGATGCGCTCGAAATGGGCGGAAAGCTCCTTTGCGGTGCCGTGGGCGTCCAAACGGCAATCGGTGTAGTAGGAAACCTTCTCTGCATGTTCCCGATGCCAAGCCGCGTTATGGCGTCCACGATCTGCGAGCGCGATGGACGCGATGCGGAAGGTGACGCGATATTCCCCCTCGTTCTTGGTGATGGTCATGTGCGGCAAGGCGCGAACCGCTGCGAAAAGCTGGCTGTCGGTCCTCATGGTGCTGTTTCCCTTCTTAAAATGAAGCCGAAGGCGATGGCTCCCATCGACTTCTGCCCGCTGGCGAAGTGGGTCGGGGAATGGCGCAAATAGGGGCCGATCATGGGGGAGGGGGATCAC
>NZ_FNYZ01000047.1 GCF_900109095.1 Sphingobium sp. AP50 | reverse complement strand
CTTGGAACAGGCTCGTCGATCAGCCGTGGCGCATCATGACAATCGGACGCCGCAAATGGGCATGTGGGTCGTGATCAATGCAGGTTGGTATAAGGTCCCTCGCTGTGCTTCCGCTGCTGCGAGTCGACCATCATCGTCGGCAGTGTTGGAGCGTAGCGTGATCGTGCCGATACCGGGCGCGATGAGCTGAGCGCGGCCGTTATAGCCGCGCTCCTCACCGTCGCCGAGCGTCGCGTCGCCCATCGTTACGCGTGCGCCAGCGGGCGTATCATAGGCGACCATCACCGTTGGGCGCGCGGCGTCCAGCACTGCACGGATGCTGGCGATCTCAACATCCAGATCGGCAAGTTCATCGACCGCGCCGTTGGGCAGCCGGATCCCGGCGAGCTGCGCCTCGCAGGTTTCGATCGTGCCGCGCACCGCTTCGGCCCCCTGCAGCCGTTCCTCCCACTCCGCCCGTCGCTCAGCCGCATCCCGCGCTTTGATCGCTGCATCAAGAGTAGCGAGCAGTTCGCGTGCTGCCTTCTCGTCCGCCTCTGCTGCTTCGATTTCAGCCTGTGCATCGGCTATCGTCTCGCCAATCAAACGCCGACGCTCGACCGCCTCGTCGCGGCGGCGATTGGCGTCGCGGCTATCCTCCGCCAACTGCCGCGCCTCGGCCAATGTCTCGTCGAATTGCCGATGGTCGCGCAAGGCGGTGTCGCGCTGTTCGCGCGCAAGACCGAGTTCGGCCTGCGCTGCCTTCAGCCGCTCGGCCTGTGCGCGGGCAGCATCGAAGGCGACTTCGGCGGCGTCCACCGCCTGTTTGCGGGCATCGCGCGCATCGGAGCTTTCCAACTCGGCCAGCCGACGCTGAGAAGTTCCGCGCTGATCGAGTGCTTCGCGTAGGTTGGCCACCTCACCGGCTAGCCGTTGCTCCTCTGCCGCCAGCCGGTCGCGTAAATCGATCGCGGCGGCATAGCGGCCGCCAGCTTTAGGGCGTCCTGTCGCGGTGACAAGTTCGCCGGCTGCTTCCCCGGCAGCGGCCATAATCTCGGCCATACGCCGGCCACCGGTCATCGCCTCGACTTCACCCTGCACCGATTCAAGCAGGCTGGTGCGGACCTGCAGGTCGTTATCTTCGTCTTTCTTGTTGCGTGGCTCTATACCGGTAAGCCCTTGACGCACCCACAGTAGTCGCGCCGGCCCACCGGCACCGCCGTGGATGAGCTTCCCGATAAAATTCTCTGCCTCGTCCGCCTGTGCAATCAGACGCCCGGACGCGAGGTCCACGACCTTCGCGAACTTCCCTGCATAATATTGCTTGGTGATCCGAAAATGGGCATCGTCTACAACAATATCCGCCTCGATAAGCGGGTTGCCGCCGCTATAGGGGCGCAAGGCACGGACCCCGCCCGCCGTGCTGGAATGCGGCTGGAAAAATAGTCCGTGCAACGCCTCAAAGCTGGTCGATTTGCCGAACTCGTTGGCGGCGCACAACACGTTGACACCGTCGCCGATCCCTTCGATCGCAACGCCGCGCCCGCCGAACCGCTTGACGTTGTGAAAACGGAGTGCTGCGACCTTAATTGCGACACCTTCTCGACATAGCCATAGAGACGCCCCAGTGCGGCAATGGCAATCGCCCGTTCAGCGGACGAGCGGCCCGCATCCTCACTCTCGGCAAGCAAGGCGTCGGCGGCGTCTCTCAGAGCACCGGCGTGATCGATCCGGTCAAGATCGCCGACGTCGCATTCGGTCGCCAGTCCGGTTTCGTCGAGGTCGAGCCACGCGAAGTCAGGGGCTGCGCGCTCGATCCCGGCTGTCAGTGCGGTGCGCTTGGCAAGCCCGGTGCGGCCGGTTGCAACGATGCGGGCCAACGTCTGTCGGCGATCCCGCAAATCGGGTAGCAGCGCCTCAAGCGCCGCGCCGAGATCGTCTTCCGCCAGCAGGTGAAGATCCAGCGTGCGCCAAGCAAAGCTCCCGGTGGGGACCGGCGTCACTACGGGGACAGCGCCGACCCCGGCGATATCGACCAGCAACGCTGTGCCGGATCGATCATGCTTGAAACGATCCTGCTCGGGCGAGCCGCTATAGTGGGTGCGCGGATCGACCTGGATCGCGCCATGCCAGTCGCCCAGCGCAAGATAGTCGAGCCCGGCGCGGCGCGCACGATCCGGGGCGATGACTTCAGCGCTGACAGCCTCTTCGGAAAAGCTCTGAATCGCACCATGGGCAAGGCCAATGCGGACCACTCCATCGGCGGTGGCGGCACTATCCATCCACTCGCTCAGATCGCGACCCGGCCGCCTCGTCGTGCAAGGGGCTGGCAGGAGGACTGCGCCACCCGTCAGCTCGATCGGCTCTGCGACTGTCGCCAGCAAGACATTGTCCGGTGCCTCGCTTGCCAACAGCGTCCATAATTCAGTCGCCTGAAGGGAGTCATGGTTGCCCGGCAGGATCACCCAGCGGATCGGCGCGTGATGCGCCATCTCTGTCAGCGCCTGTCTCCGGACATCGGCAGCGGGTGTTTCGGTGTCGAATGTGTCGCCGGCCAGCAGGATCGTGTCCACGCCGTTCAGTCGCGCCTGTTCGGCCAGCTTGCCGAGCACTGCGTGGCGGGCCTCACGCAGGCGACCGGGAAGGTCTCCGGAGAAGTTTCCGAAGCGCTTGCCGAGATGCAGATCGCTTGAGTGGATGAAGCGCGCCATGCTTATTCCACATCAGGCATAGAGGGGGCGATCGACACGGACGCGCCATCTCCACGACCGCGCGCGATCGCCTTATCAAGCCGGGCGCGCGATCCGGCCGCCAGCCGCTCGACCCCCAGCATGCGCGCCAGTTCGCGCGCAGGATCCGGCTCTTCAAGCAAATCTGGATTAGCCCGGACAACTGCCGATATTTCTGCGAGTGGAATATCCGGGATCGCCCGGCGCGCTTCATCGCCATGAGGAGGGCGATAGGGATGGAAATCTGCGACGGCGCCGATCTTCCAGATGAACTCGCCGCTCGATTCCTGGGTCCGATCATAGTCGCGCAGGTGCATGTCGATCCGCTCGCGGATCTTGCCGCCGGTGCGCAGCCAGCCATGCGCGCGGGCGACGCGCTGGCATAAAATGTCGGTGCGTAGCGGGCTCTCGGTTTCGATCACGGCGGCTACCATCGCACGCAGGGTGTCCCGATAGGCGAAATCGTAAAACTGGTCCGGATCGGCTATGAAGCCTGTCAGGTCGGTGATGCTATAACGGCCGTCCGGATCGTCTGGTGCGACAGAGATGGAGGAGGGAGCCTCGGTCTTTGGCGTCCACACCTTCAAGCTGGTCAATGCCAAGGGTGAAGCGCATTTCGTCAAATTCCACTGGAAACCGCGGCTTGGGCTTCAGTCGACCATCTGGGACGAGGCATTGAAGCTTCAGGCGGCCGACAATGACTATCAACGCCGTGACCTGTTCGAGGCTATCGATGCAGGCGATTTCCCGCAATGGGATCTGGGCATTCAGATATTCGATGAGGCCTTTGCCAATGCGCAGCCTTATGACGTACTCGATGCGACCAAGCTGATTCCGGAAGAGGACGTGCCGGTGCGCCTTATCGGTACGCTGACGCTTAATCGCAATGTCGATAATTTCTTCGCCGAAACAGAACAGGTCGCATTCCTGCCCTCGAACATCCCGCCGGGCATCGATTTTTCGAACGATCCGCTGCTTCAGGGGCGGCTCTTTTCCTATCTCGATACCCAGAACTCGCGGCTCGGCACCACCAACTTCCACCAGATCCCGGTAAACGCGCCGCGCTGTCCGTTCGGTAATTTCCAGCGCGATGGTAAGATGCAGACAATGGTGCCCAAGGGGCGCGCCAATTATGAGCCCAACAGTCTGGCGGCGCATGGCGAGGAGGGCGGCCCGCGTGAGAGCCAAGATACCGGCTTTGTTACGGTGAATGCTGCCACCGGTCCTGACGAAAGTGGTGACAAGCTGCGCATACGGTCCGAGACTTTTGCCGATCATTACAGCCAGGCCCGACTTTTTTACCGCTCACAGACGGCCAGTGAGCAGGCGCACATCGCTTCGTCCGTCGTGTTCGAACTTTCGAAGGTCGAACTGCTTGATCAGGTGCCGGGTCGCATGGTCGCCAATCTGCGAAATGTAGACGAAGATCTTGCCAGGCGCGTCGCCGATGGCCTTGGCATAGATCTGCCGAAGAAGGCGCCGGCCGCAAGGGCACCGATCGATATGCCGCCGTCGGACGCGCTTTCGATCCACAAGAATATGCAGGCTACGCTCGAGGGACGAAAGGTCGGTGTTCTGATCGCGGATGGAAGTGATGCAGGCGAGTTGGCCGCAGTTGTGGCAGCAGTGAAGAAAGCTAAGGGCAAGGCGGTGATCGTCGCACCAAAACTTGGCGGCGCGAAGCTCTCCGATGGCAAGCAGCAGAAGGCTGATGGTCAGCTTGCCGGGTCGCCCAGTCAGATTTTCGACGCGGTGGCGATCATATTGTCGAAAGAGGGCTGTGCGGTGCTCGTAAACGAGGCCGCCGCTGTCGAATTCGTGATGAACGCCTACGGCCATCTCAAGGCCATAGGCGCAAGTGCCGCAGCGCAGCCGCTGCTCGACAAGGCTGGCGTGATGCCCGACGCAGGCGTTACGGCACTTGATGGCGCTTTTGTGAAGGCGGCGGCTCTGCGCTACTATGACCGTGAGCCGTCGCTCCGTATCCTCGCCTGAAAGGATGCGATGATCCATTTTCCAAGCGCCCGGCGATTCAGGTAAATCGCGAACGCAGGCTTGAACCGCCGAGCGCTATATTTTCAGGAATGGAAAGCATGCCAAACCAAAGGCGTCGGCATCCTTTGGGTGGCTGATGGGCTTACGATATCGGAAGCCTTTGACGGCGCCAGCGCGATGCGCCTCCTGCAGGCAGATGCGGCGCTCAGCCTGATAGCTGATGTGCATTTCCTGTTCATCACCGGCTATGCCGAAAATGCCGATGTCGGGAATGAGTAGCTTGCGCCAACCATGGCGCTTTTAACCAAGACTGTCGCAATGAACATATTGGCAGAGCGCGTCCGCGACATCACGCCATCAATCTGCTATCCGTTGACGATAGTACCGCCATTGGGATGCAGGACCTGTCCGGACATATAGCTGGAGTCATCACACGCCAGGAAAAGGAATGATGGCGCGACTTCATTGGGCTGGCCCGGGCGCCCCATGGGCGTGCTTTCACCGAAATGCTTCAGCTTTTCAGGACTGGCGCCCCCACAGGGGTTGAGCGGTGTCCAGATAGGGCCTGGCGCCACAGCATTTACGCGGATACCATCGTCGACAAGATTTTCCGACAGCGACCGGGTGAAGGCGGTGATGGCCCCCTTGGTCGCGCTATAGTCCAGCAATTCGGAGCTGCCTTGGTACATCGTCACGCTGGTACAATTGACGATGGCAGCGCCGGCTTTTAGGTGCGGGCGGGCGGCCTGCACTAGAAAGAACATGCTGTAGATATTTGTCTGGAAGGTGTGGCGAAGCTGCTCCTCGCTGATGTCGGTGATGTCTTTGTCCGGATGTTGTTCACCGGCATTGTTGACGATGATATCAATCTTGCCGAACGCTTTTAGCGTCTGGGCCACTGCATCGTCGCAAAAAGTTTTCTCGCCAAGATCGCCGCGCAGGGTGATCGCTTTGCGTCCTTCCGCCTCGACGATACGCCTGGTTTCTGCGGCATCATCATCTTCCAGCAGGTAGACGATCGCGATATCGGCGCCTTCTCGCGCATAGAGTGCGGCAACCGCCCGGCCGATGCCACTGTCGGCGCCGGTAATGATCGCGACTTTTCCGGCGAGGCGGCCAGATCCGTTATAGCGCGGCTGCCAATCGGGTTTGGGCGAGAGCTTGCTCTCATGGCCGGGCAGCGCGTCCTCATGGATCATTTGTGCGGTATCGCTCATCAACTATCTCCTTCATCAACAAGAACCCATTGATGGCTCAAGAGTTCTCCCTGTGATGAACGGACGGTCGCACCCTGCGGTCGACAAGACCGGAAAGGAGATGATCGATGCCGATCAAGGCTCTGGCGCTCAATTGCACCCTCAAGGCGGATGCCGGAGAGGACAGCTCGACCGACGCTATGATCGCCGTCTTAGCAAAGGCTTTTGGCGAGAAGGGGGTAACGTTAAGCGAAACCGTTCGGGTTGCTGCGCTCGATATAAAGCCCGGTGTCACTTCCGATGAAGGCGATGGCGACGCATGGCCGGCGCTGCGGAAGAAGATAGTTGCCCACGACATCCTGATCTTCGGCGGTCCGATCTGGATGGGGCAGATCAGCAGCGTTGCCAAGCGCGTGCTGGAACGGATGGACGCTTTTCTGTCCGAGACCGACGATCAGGGCCGGATGCCCAGCTACGGCAAGGTCGCGGTCGCCGCGATCGTGGGCAATGAGGACGGTGCGCATTTCTCGTCTGCCCAACTTTTTCAGGCGCTGAACGACGTTGGCTGGACTATTCCGGCGGTCGCTGCCTGTTACTGGGTCGGCGAAGCGATGGGATCGACCGACTTCAAGGATTTGAAGGAGACGCCGGACATGGTAACAAAGACTGCGAAGATGGTCGCGAGCAATGCCGCGCATTTGGCAGATTTGCTGCAATCCAGTCCCTATCCGGGTTGAGCCGCATGACTGGTCTGTCAGGCAGGTTTCGCGAGAATATTGTCCTTTACGGCGCCCTGTTCGCTAATGTCGGGATCGCCATCGCCAAATTCGTGGCGGCCGCGATCAGCGGCTCGTCATCCATGCTGACCGAAGGCGTGCATTCTTTGGTGGATAGCGGCAATCAGGTTCTGCTGCTGTACGGGCAGGCCAAGGCAAAGCGTCCGCCCGATACCACCCATGCTTTCGGCTATGGACGCGAACTTTATTTCTGGGCGTTCGTCGTCGCGATCCTCATCTTCGCGGTAGGGGCTGGTGTCTCCATCTACGAAGGCTGGTTGCACATTGCTGAGCCGGAGCCATTGCGCGATCCGACGATCAACTATGTGGTGCTGGGTGTCGCCGTCCTCCTGGAGGGGACGAGTTGGGCCATTGCGGTGCGGGAATTCAACGGGAAGCGCGGTGCGAGCAGTTGGTGGCAGTCGATCCGGCGGTCGAAGGACCCGGCGGGATTCATCGTCTTGTTCGAAGACAGTGCGGCGCTGGTCGGTCTCGGCATTGCAGGCGCGGGCGTGTGGGCCAGCCACCATTATGCCGACGCCCGCATTGATGGTGTGGCATCGATCGCGATTGGCCTGATTCTGGCTGGCGTAGCCGTCCTGCTTGCGCGCGAAGCGAAGGGGCTGCTGATTGGTGAGAGCGCGGAGCCGTCTATCGTTTCTGCGGTATGGGCAATCCTAGACCAGCGGCCGCAGATTAGCGCGGTCAACCATGTGCGCACCATTCACACGGCGCCCGATGCCGTGTTTGTCGCGATCAGCGCCGATTTCGTTGACGACCTGCCGATGGGTGAGGCGGAGAGCCTGATCGAAGATATCGAGCGTGAGATGAAGGCAAGCGTACCGGAGTTGACCTCCATCTATATCAGGCCGGAAAAGCAGGCCGACGCGATCCGCCAGCCGCCGCCGATCTAGTCACCTGGAACTAAAGTAGGCATCATTGTATATGCCCTTGTCGGACCAGCAGGGATATCGGGGATGGTGGGCAGACAAGCGGATTTGGTTG
>NZ_FNYZ01000046.1 GCF_900109095.1 Sphingobium sp. AP50 | reverse complement strand
TATCAGGTCGGGCAGACCGGCAAGATCGTGGCGCCCGAAGTCTATGTCGCGGTCGGCATTTCCGGCGCGATTCAGCATCTGGCGGGGATGAAGGACAGCAAGACCATCATCGCCATCAACAAGGATGAGGATGCGCCGATCTTCCAGGTCGCCGATATCGGCCTGGTGGGCGATCTCTTCAAGATTGTGCCGGAACTCACCGGCAAGCTGGAGGCATCGTGACCATTTATTGAACAGACATACTGAACCGCGCGAGATTTGCCGAAAACCTCAACTTTTGAGGGATTTTTGAGGCCCAGCGCCGATTTAAAATAGGTCACGGGATCGCGATATCTCTCGATCACAGTGTCCGATCGGTTCAGGATCGGCGACGCGGGAGGATCGGCAGGATTTCGTCCACCGGATTGCCACCGCCTGGCGCAAATCCGGGATCTCGCTTGGGCGGTTATTCGCCATGATTGAAATCGTCCGATTCATAAAGGTCGATGAAGCTGTTGAAGCCTTCACCCATCCAGACGTCGCGCCGTTCGTCAAAGCCGACGATCATCGTCAACCAGCTGTGCCCGATCTTTCACGGTCAGCACTTCCGACCGATTGACCAGTTCGCCCGACCCGGCGGAAAGCAAATTCGCCGGGACCATCAGCCAATAGTCTAAATCGCCATATTCCAGATAGAATTCCTGGGCGAGATAGCACGCCAATGGCCGACAGGATCGCCCGTCCACGCTTCATTCCGTTCATTGCCCCCTTATTCTTGTCTGATCTTATGCTGTGGTCGGCTTCGAATGCTGGTCAGGGAACGATCGGCAGCATCACCGAACTGGACCGCCGCGCCGCCATGCCAGATGCTCTGCGTTGCTTTCTTATAGTCGCCAAGCTTGGTGAACATGATGTTGTCGACGAAGCTCTGTGGGTTTCGGTCATAGAGCGGGAACAGGCTCGACTGCACCTGCACCATGATCCGGTGTCCGGGCAGGAAGACATGGTTCACGTTCGGCAGCGCCCAGCTATAGCATTCGACCTTGCCCGGTTTGATCGCGACAGGCCTGGCGAAATCCTCGCGATAGCGGCCCCGGAAAATCTCTATCCCGATCGGCAACTCATAACCTGCCATGGACGGCTTGCCGCCCTGATCGGCGGTTTCGGGCACGTCATTGGGATAGACGTCGATCAGCTTCACCACCCAATCGCTGTCGGTGCCGCTGGCGGCCGGATCGCGCTGGGCGCGCCCACGCATCTGCGCCGGGTGGATTTTTCGATCCCGCTCCAGGCGCGCGGGCGTCAGGCAGTTGCCGGTCCCAGGGATGATCGCATCTTCATGATCCTCGATCAGGGCGAACGGGGCGACATCTACACGATGCGTTCGGACGGCTCGGGTGATCAGGTCGCGATCACCCATGGTTATGATGCCTATATCTGATCCTTCGCCGTCTCGCCCGATGGCAAGACTTTGGTTCTGTGGGACAAGCAGGCCCGCCTGCAAAAGGTGGATATCGCCACCGGCCGCGTCACCCTGCTTGCCAAGGACGATACGGGCGACGATCAGCCTTTCCACGACCTCGCCTTCTCGCCCGATTCCAGCCATGTCGCCTATGCAGAAGTCGCGCGCCAGAATGGCGGCAACCCGACCGACATCTTCGTCCAGAATCTGGCCAGCGGGGCGCGGGCGAAGGCGACATCGGGCAAATATAATGATTATGCCCCGGCCTTTGCCCATGATGGCGCCTCGCTCTATTTCCTGTCCGACCGCAATTTCGATCCCATGCCGGGCAGCCCCTGGGGGGACCACAACATGGGCGTCGCTTTCCCCAATCGCGGCGAAATCTATGCTCTCCAGCTTGATCCAGCCGCCGAATTCTGCTTCCGCGAGGATAATGAACTGACCGGCAAGGCGGAGGACAAGGCAGACGACGCCGCAGCCTCAGACAATGGCGAGAAAAAGAAGGACGAGGAAGAAGACAAGAAGAAGGAGGAAAAGCCAAAGGCGTCCCGCATCCTTCTCGATGGGATGGCCGAACGGCTCTACAAGCTGCTGACCGCGCCGGGCATGGGCGAGATGCTGCTCGCCACCAAGGATTTCCTGTACAACCGCAAGGGCGATGACCTTGTCTCGATCGCGATCGACAAGAGTGATCCCAAGATCGAGACTTTTGCCAGAAAGACATTGGACGCAGGTCTGTCGGCCGATGGCAAGATGCTGCTGGTGCCCGCCAAGGCCAAGATGCCCGACAAGCCAGAACCCAATATCGTTCGCCTTGATGACTGGCGCCTCGCGGTCGATCCGATGTCCGAATGGCGGCAGATGTTCGTCGATGCCTGGCGCCTGCACAGCGATTTCGCTTATGATCCGGCCATGCGCGGCGTGGACTGGAACGCGGTGCGTGCGCGCATGGAACCGCTACTGGCGCGTATCGGCCATCGGGCAGAACTCAACACGATCCTGGGCCTGATGGCATCCCAGCTTGGCATCCTGCACAGCCAGGTGCGCCCCGGCGACCTGCCCAAGGATGGCGAGAATAGCGAAATGGCGTTCCTGGGCGCCCGTTATACCCCGGTATCCGATGGGCTGCGCATCGACAGCATCTTCCGTTCGGAGGCCGATCCGGTCTCGATGCGCCCGCCCTTGCGACGGCCGGACGTCGACGTGCGTATCGGTGACGTCATCCGCCGGGGTGATGGCCGACCGGTCGCCTCGCTCGGCGCGCTGCGTCTGGAACTGGCGTCAAAGGCCGGTCAGGAAGTGCGGCTCGATCTCAGCCGCGCCGGCAAGCCAGTCAGCGCGATCGTCGAACCGATGACGCTGGAAGGCGAAGTCACCGCCAGCTATCAGGATTTCGTCGAAGACAAGCGCATTGCGGCTGATAGGTTGTCGGACGGCAAGATCGGCTATCTCCATCTGCGCGCCATGGGACCGGAGGATGTCGCCAGCTTTGCCCGCGACTATTTCCCGCAACTGGGCAAGGAGGGGCTGAACATCGATGTCCGCAACAATAATGGCGGCAATATCGACAGCCTGATCATCTCGATGCTGATGCGCCGGGCCTGAACCTGGGCCTGGGCCTGGGCCTTCTGGGCGAAGCCGGACGGCACGGGTGTTCCCACCACAAATATGCAGAATGCCTATCGCGGCAAGATCGCCGTGCTCATCGACGAACGAACCTATTCCGATGGTGAAACCTTCGCGGCAGCCATCAAGTCGCTGGCATTGCGCCGCTGGTCGACACGCGCACGGCTGGCGCAGGCATCTGGCTGTCCGATCGCAACCGGCTAAGTGACAGCGGCGCCGTGCGTGTGGCAGAAAATGTGCAATATGCCGCCGACGGCACATGGATCGTCGAAGGGCGCGGCATAGCGCCCGACCATGAGGTCGAAAATGGGCCTCACGCCACTTTGGAAGGACATGACGCCCAGCTGGAAGCGGCCGTGTCCCTGCTCAAGCAGGAAATCGCGGCCGGTCCCGTCCAGCCGCTCAAGCCACAGCCATTATCGCCATTGGCAACCCCGGCGAGCGACGTTCATCCGATCACCCCAGCCACGCGATAGCCTGGCAGGGCCATTTTCCGTCACGGCACCGCGGAAACCTGCTTGGCACGAACAGCGACTTCCAGTGGTTGCGCATAGGGTGAGGACCAGAGCGTTTCGTGCATGCGGCCGATCCGGTCGGCCATGGCCGCATCGCGAAACACCAGTTCGATATTGCGCGACGTGTCGAAATAGCCGCCTTCCCAGTTGCTGGTACCGACCCAGGCGATCTTCCCGTCAATCGCCATCGTCTTGGTGTGGATCACGCGGGCAAAGGGGATCGGCCCTTCCTTCGCTTCGGGAATGGTCGCGACCCGGATCTCGACATTGGGAATGGCAGCAAGGCTGGTCAGCCAGGGGGTTTTCTTGGGCGTCAGGTTCCAGTCGGCGACCAGCAGCTTGATCTTGACGCCCCGTTCCGCTGCCGCCCGCAGAGCATTGTCGATCACAGGATAGTAGCCGCCGCCGAAACTGAGCGGCGCATAGGTCATCACGGTGATGCGCACCTCCTGCGCGCTCTGCCCGATCAACCGCACCAGTTCCGCCTGCGAATCCCCGACCCCGGCCGGATTGAACGCATTCGGGCTGGCAACCAGCGTAGCGGCACCATTGTCATTGGCCGCGACTTCGCCCTTGTTGGTCGGCGCAACCGTGCCGCCTGCCGCCAGCGTCGCCTGCGCAGCCCAATCATGCGCGAAGATTGCCGCCAACTGGCTCACCGCATGGGGATCGTCGATCTTCACCCCGGTTTCGTCGATTTCGCTGAGCGAGCGCCAGTCGAAATTCTGGCTGCCGACATAGGCGCTCCTGCCGTCCACCACGAAGAATTTGGCGTGGATGATGCCGCTGCCGCTCACTTGCGCGAAGTTCAGGATGCGAAAATCCAGATGGGGAATGGCGCGCAGCCGGCCCAGCGTCGGCTCGTCCGACATCTTGACGCCCTGTCCCTCCATCAGGAAGCGAATCTTCACGCCCCGCCGCGCGGCCTCCTCCATGCAGCCGATCACCCGGTCCAGTGGCTCGCCGGACTTGCCCGCGACGTAGAATTGCTCGAAATCCGCCGTCTGCCGTGCATCCTTGAGCATCGCACACCACACCGGTGCGAGCTCGCGCAGGTCCGGCGTGGTCAGGCTGGTGCCTTCCGGCGCATTATGGATCAGCTCAAAACCGGCAAGCGGGCTGGCTGCTTGCGCTGCGAGCAAGGCAAGCGGACCGATCACTATATTTTCTCCCACTTTATGGCACCCGATTATGCCCAAATAAGGCCACACCTATGCGCGTCTAGCGCGCATGGCCACAGCAGAGAAAGAACAACGCCGATTCACATCATTCAGGGACATAGGCCAGATTATCGTTGGGCAGGCGATAGGTCACCCCAACCTTGACGCCGCCGCCTTTCCCACCTGGTTGGTCGATATGTAGCGCTGCAACTTTTCATCATCCTTCACGGCGATAGTCATGTCCGCCTGACGCGAATTTCCGACAGCCATCACGTTTCTGGATTGGAAGGAGTTGAGCGGATTTCGCGTAATCAGCACCACCAACACGACGCAGATTACCAGAAACAGATCGACCAGATTGACTACCGACAGGATCGGATCTTCGGCTTCATCATCTTGGGTAGCAGCCCGATTCGCTCATGATAGCGGATTGTTTCGACGTTCGTGCTCGTTGCCTTGCCCATATCGCCGATAGTGACTGCCATGCTTAAGCGCATAGTGACGGAAAGGGCCAGCCGCAAATCATCAGGCACAATGTGTCGAAAATAGTAAACAGCGACACGCTTGACGAGATAGGACATAGGCGTTTCCCATCACTGTCACATATGCAACAGACGGCCGTAAAAAGTCCCTAAATTTCTACAATTTCCAAGTAAATCAGAGACTTAAGAACGATGGTGGGCCCGGCAGCAACCGAAATGCTTAATTTGGGGGTTGAAAACAAAGGATTTTTTCTGCTCGTATTGCGATCATACCCGCAATTATGCCCGCATCTAAAATCCGCTCCGCAATACAGCATTTTCTCCTTATTTATCAGCCTTCTATATCAACCGCCTCCCCCCGTCAAACGATCCTGATCGGTAGAGATCGGTTAGGTTGCGAGTTTGGTTGGTCATTCTCTCCGTTCGCGATCGCTTTCCCGATGGGAAGGCCGCTCCGGGAGCCCCCAAACATTAACGCAGTAGCATCGAGCCGCCAAGCCTGGGCGGCATAACTAAGGTCACATTCCTGACCGAGGGCTCGGGCACCCATATCCTGAACGAATGAAGGGGCTGCAATTCTATGACCCGGCCGAACGGGCGCGCGAGAAGCAGCAAGCCCGCGACGAAGATGAGGCAGACCGGCGCAGCGGCAAAGTGACGAGTGACGAGCTTGCCGCGCGTAACGGGTTCTTCAGCAGCCTTGCGATCCGCCAGGGCCGCATCAAATTCCGCGGCTCGTTTGACGGCTAAAGTTTTGTTGCTTTCCCGGGCCTAGCTCTTGATCGAAACCTTGGAGTTCAATCTTTCGAGCATGGCCTTGCCTGGCTTGAAGTGTACTCTCGATTTGGGTTCAACGGGGACCCCCGCGCCGGTACGTGGGTTACGGCCGTTGCGGGCCTCATAGGCTCTGACCGAAAAAGCACCGAACCCCCGCAGTTCGACCCTGCCTCCGGATCGAAGTTGCTCGGCAATCGAACCGAAGAATGTCTCCACGATCGTTTCGGCGTCCGCCGCAGACAAATCTGGATACTCCTCGGAAATCCGCGTGATCAATTCCGATCGAACCATCAATTCCCCCTGCTTGGTCCCCTGCACTTATATGCACGAATCGGGAAAGGCACAGTAGAGGCTTCTCGCGCGGCTTGCATTTAACCTCGACAACATCGCCTCCGTTGCGATTTTCAAGGCAATGCAGCTCTTGCAAATGCCGACAGAATACAGTCAATCTCAAAGCATGATTGGTCCCGATGCTGCGCCTTTCGATGACGTAACAGGTGATCATCGGTGGATTGATGCTGCGCTTTCACAGCAGCTTGCAGAGCTGGCCGAGAGTGGTGATAGGGGGATTGCCGAGTTCAAGCGCGGACTACAAGAACAAGCCTCTTCTCTTGCCAAGTAAATTGCTGGCTTTGCAACGAGTCGCGCCGGACGCATCTTCCTGGGCATTGAGGATGACGGGGCGATTGCCAGGATCAAGGGGTGCGACACCCATGACGGCCATAACGGGATCAGAAGCTGCATCGAGGGCATCGTCAAGACGGTCCGTCCCCACGTCCATGTGCGCCTTTCCTTTGCAACTGCCGCAGGGCGAATCGTGGTCGCGCTCGACGTCGCCAAAGGCAAGCAGCCGATCTATTATTCGAAGGACATTCATTACCTCCTCGACGATGCTGCGTCATCCGCCTCGGTTTCCTACGCGCTGGGGGCCATTTGCATCAACTATTAGACGCCGGGTTCTTCGGGTAACTTCTGCCACTGCTTCGGTGCCGAAATGTAGGATGTCATCATCAAGCGCTGGCCCGATTGGCGGCAAGGAGCAGAATTCCTCGATCATCTCGTCGCGCAAAGCGAGCGCTGCCGTGCAGAATACCGCATTGCCATCTTTGTCGACCATCAGTTCGGATCGCTCTACATCGTGGATTCCTTTGATCACCTCCTGATCGCTCGGGAGGGCAACCTGGTCGATGAGCCCCATGATCGGGCGTGTTGCAGGGGCATCGCTACCAGGAATTCGCTTGAATTCTCAATCTGATCAAAACGCGGCTGAGAGAAAGCAACTGCCAACCCTTGCTTATTACCAAACCAATTGCATAACGTGGAAAGGGGGCGCAAGATGACAGTCGCTACCCGGAGATTCTATCGTGCAGAAAGCTTGGGAACGGCAGGATGAGGTGGGTAGGGAATGGCGTGTTGCGGTCTGAGTTAACACAGACCTCGCCGGACCACAGTTTTGAAGAGAAATCTCATCCGTGGTGCCGATTATTCTCGATTCGCAATTTATTTTTCAATTCGAACAAATTTTTATCAAAGCTATTCGCAAGGTATCGGATCAATATTCCAATAGCTATTTTTTCAATGTTAATTGATTTGTAATATATAAATAAAATGATGATCGGGAGAGTTATGCATGAGCATATCGGAAGCATCACGCGAAATATATCGAACGCTTGTAGATTCTTATGTCGCCATCGCATTGAGCGTGCCCATCGTACTTATTGGCATATTCTTGACGGGATCGCTTTACTATGTGACCTTTGTTAGAAAAAATATCGACGATCGTTCGTGGAGCGGTTGGCTCAATTACCTTTTTCCTCGCGACATGTACACAAGTCCGTCAGCCAAGATCGACATCTGGGTATGGATCATGAACGGACTCCTATTCATTCCGATATTCGAAGTGTTTATCGTCGTTGTCGGATTGGTCGTTGGGGTCAGTTTCTACGGTCTCATTGCGAGCACTTTGGGGCCTATTCGACCGGTGACCACAGCTGTCTGGGGTGTGGTTGGAATACAGTTTCTCGGCTTCTGGCTCGGTCAGGGTATAGGTCAGTATGTCGGCCATCTTGCAATGCATAAGGTTCCGGCGCTTTGGGCGCTTCACCGGGCCCATCATTCCGCCGAGTCACCCAACCTGTTCGCCTTTTTGCGAAGCCACCCGCTCGAGCACTTTCTCAATGGGTCGACGCGGGTTCTGGGCACTGTAGCAGGAACCGGCCTCACGCTATATCTAACCGCTGGGGATCTACATGCAGTGACCCTCGCGACGATCTTTTGGTTCAATATTGCCTATGTCCTCATCGGCTTTAGAGCCTGATTCATAATTATCCGATGAGATTTCATAGCCTTGCGATGCGACGGGCGAATAGCTGTATAGAAGCTATGAACAGCCACGCGGTTGCT
>NZ_FNYZ01000011.1:0-182500 GCF_900109095.1 Sphingobium sp. AP50 | reverse complement strand
CTGACGCTGACGCTGACGCTGACGCTGATGCAGATGCAGATGCAGATGCAGATGCCGATGCCGATGCCGATGCCGATGCCGATGCGGATGCTGACGCTGACGCTGACGCTGACGCTGACGCTGACGCAGACGCTGATGCGGACGCTGACGCTGACGCTGATGCAGATGCAGATGCAGATGCTGACGCTGACGCTGACGCAGATGCGGACGCTGATGCAGATGCTGACGCTGATGCAGACGCAGATGCTGACGCTGACGCGGATGCCGATGCGGATGCCGATGCAGACGCTGACGCAGATGCCGATGCCGATGCGGACGCTGATGCCGATGCGGATGCTGACGCTGACGCTGACGCTGACGCGGATGCAGATGCAGATGCAGATGCAGACGCTGATGCTGATGCGGACGCTGATGCCGATGCAGATGCTGACGCGGATGCAGATGCAGATGCTGACGCTGACGCGGATGCGGACGCTGATGCAGATGCAGATGCAGATGCAGATGCGGACGCTGATGCAGATGCAGATGCGGACGCTGATGCGGACGCTGATGCTGATGCTGACGCTGATGCTGATGCTGACGCGGATGCCGATGCGGACGCGGACGCGGATGCCGATGCCGATGCCGATGCAGATGCGGACGCGGATGCCGATGCTGATGCTGATGCAGATGCAGATGCGGATGCCGATGCTGACGCTGACGCTGACGCAGATGCAGACGCTGATGCGGACGCTGACGCTGACGCTGATGCAGATGCTGATGCTGATGCTGACGCAGATGCGGACGCTGATGCAGATGCAGATGCAGATGCTGACGCAGATGCAGATGCAGATGCAGATGCTGACGCTGATGCAGATGCAGATGCAGATGCAGATGCAGATGCCGATGCTGACGCTGACGCTGACGCTGACGCTGACGCTGATGCTGATGCTGATGCTGATGCTGATGCTGATGCAGATGCGGACGCTGACGCTGATGCAGACGCAGATGCTGACGCTGACGCGGATGCAGATGCCGATGCGGATGCCGATGCAGACGCTGACGCAGATGCGGATGCGGATGCGGATGCGGACGCAGATGCCGATGCGGACGCTGATGCCGATGCGGATGCTGACGCTGACGCTGACGCTGACGCGGATGCAGATGCCGATGCAGATGCAGACGCAGACGCAGATGCTGACGCTGACGCGGATGCGGACGCTGATGCAGATGCAGATGCCGATGCGGATGCGGATGCGGACGCTGATGCTGACGCTGATGCTGATGCTGACGCTGATGCTGATGCGGATGCGGACGCTGATGCAGATGCGGACGCTGATGCGGACGCTGATGCTGATGCGGACGCTGATGCAGATGCTGACGCTGATGCAGACGCTGACGCTGATGCAGACGCAGATGCTGACGCTGACGCGGATGCCGATGCGGACGCGGACGCGGATGCCGATGCCGATGCCGATGCAGATGCGGACGCGGATGCCGATGCTGATGCAGATGCAGATGCCGATGCAGATGCGGATGCCGATGCTGACGCTGACGCTGACGCTGACGCAGATGCAGACGCTGATGCGGACGCTGACGCTGATGCAGATGCAGATGCAGATGCAGATGCAGATGCAGATGCTGATGCTGACGCTGACGCTGACGCAGATGCGGACGCTGATGCAGATGCTGACGCTGACGCTGACGCTGACGCTGATGCAGACGCAGATGCTGACGCTGACGCGGATGCAGATGCAGACGCTGACGCAGATGCGGACGCAGATGCCGATGCCGATGCGGACGCTGATGCCGATGCCGATGCGGATGCTGACGCTGACGCTGACGCTGACGCTGACGCGGATGCAGATGCAGATGCAGATGCAGATGCAGATGCAGATGCAGACGCTGATGCTGATGCGGACGCTGATGCCGATGCAGATGCTGACGCGGATGCAGACGCAGACGCAGATGCAGATGCAGATGCTGACGCTGACGCGGATGCGGACGCAGATGCCGATGCCGATGCGGACGCTGATGCAGATGCAGATGCAGATGCGGACGCTGATGCGGACGCTGATGCTGATGCTGATGCTGACGCTGATGCTGATGCTGACGCTGATGCTGATGCTGATGCTGATGCAGATGCAGATGCGGACGCTGATGCTGATGCTGACGCTGATGCAGACGCTGACGCTGACGCTGACGCTGATGCAGACGCTGACGCTGATGCAGACGCAGATGCTGACGCTGACGCGGATGCCGATGCGGACGCGGACGCGGATGCCGATGCCGATGCAGATGCAGATGCGGACGCGGATGCCGATGCTGATGCAGATGCCGATGCAGATGCGGATGCCGATGCCGATGCTGACGCTGACGCTGACGCTGACGCTGACGCAGATGCAGACGCTGATGCGGACGCTGACGCTGACTCTGATGCAGATGCTGATGCTGATGCTGACGCAGATGCTGACGCTGATGCAGATGCAGATGCAGATGCAGATGCAGATGCTGATGCTGATGCAGATGCAGATGCAGATGCTGACGCTGACGCTGACGCTGACGCTGACGCTGACGCTGATGCAGATGCAGATGCTGATGCTGATGCTGATGCAGATGCGGACGCTGACGCTGATGCAGACGCAGATGCTGACGCTGACGCGGATGCAGATGCCGATGCAGATGCCGATGCGGATGCCGATGCAGACGCTGACGCAGATGCGGATGCGGATGCGGACGCAGATGCCGATGCGGACGCTGATGCCGATGCGGATGCGGATGCTGACGCTGACGCTGACGCGGATGCAGATGCCGATGCCGATGCAGATGCAGACGCTGATGCTGATGCTGATGCGGACGCTGATGCCGATGCAGATGCTGACGCGGATGCAGACGCAGATGCTGACGCTGACGCGGATGCGGACGCTGATGCAGATGCGGATGCGGACGCTGATGCTGACGCTGATGCTGATGCGGATGCGGACGCTGATGCCGATGCGGACGCTGATGCGGACGCTGATGCTGATGCGGACGCTGATGCAGATGCTGACGCTGATGCAGACGCTGATGCAGACGCAGATGCTGACGCTGACGCTGACGCGGATGCCGATGCGGACGCGGACGCGGATGCCGATGCAGATGCGGACGCGGATGCTGATGCAGATGCAGATGCCGATGCAGATGCAGATGCGGATGCCGATGCTGACGCTGACGCTGACGCTGACGCTGACGCAGATGCAGACGCTGATGCGGACGCTGACGCTGATGCAGATGCTGATGCTGATGCTGATGCTGATGCTGACGCAGATGCGGACGCTGATGCAGATGCAGATGCAGATGCTGACGCTGATGCAGATGCCGATGCGGATGCCGATGCAGACGCTGACGCAGATGCGGATGCGGATGCGGACGCAGATGCAGATGCAGATGCTGATGCTGACGCGGATGCAGATGCAGATGCTGATGCAGATGCAGATGCAGATGCCGATGCGGACGCTGATGCAGACGCGGATGCTGATGCTGATGCTGATGCCGATGCCGATGCAGATGCTGACGCGGATGCAGATGCTGACGCAGATGCTGATGCAGATGCAGATGCAGATGCCGATGCGGACGCTGATGCAGATGCAGATGCAGATGCCGATGCGGACGCTGATGCAGACGCTGATGCTGATGCTGATGCCGATGCAGATGCTGACGCGGATGCAGATGCTGACGCAGATGCTGATGCAGATGCCGATGCAGATGCAGATGCAGATGCAGATGCCGATGCCGATGCCGATGCCGATGCCGATGCCGATGCAGATGCAGATGCAGATGCAGATGCAGATGCGGACGCTGATGCAGATGCGGACGCTGATGCCGATGCCGATGCTGACGCTGACGCTGACGCTGACGCAGACGCAGACGCAGACGCAGATGCCGATGCAGACGCAGATGCTGATACCGACGCACCGTCGCCGCCGATTGCCCGGTTGAATGCGACGGGCACGATCTTGTCCGGCACGGCCGAGGCCAATGCGACGATCGAGATTCGCGATGCGGACGGCAATCTGCTTGGGACTGGTTCAGCAGATGGCGATGGAAATTATGCGATTGTCCTGGGAACGGCGCTCGACAATGGCGAGACGGTCAGCGTTACGCAGATCGATGCGGCTGGTAATATTTCCTCGCCGACGCTTGCTATCGCGCCTGATCTGACTCCTCCTGCGGCACCGGATGCCGTGCTGGACGGCACGAACAGTGTTACCGGAACGGGCGAGGCTGGCGCACTGATCACGGTTTATGATGCGGCTGGCGGGGTGCTGGGAACGGCCCAGGTTGGCAGCGATGGTAATTTCCAGGTGGCGCTGAGCACGCCCCAGAATAATGGCGAGACGTTGACCGTGCGGCAGACGGATGGGGCGGGCAATGTTTCCGATCCTGTCGAACTCATCGCGCCGGATGGCACTGCGCCGCTGGCACCGACAGCTCTGGTCACGGGTGATGGGCTGACGGTTATCGGCACGGCCGAAGCCGGGGCTACGGTTCGCATCTTCGATGCTGCTGGCGTCCTGATCGGAACGACGATTGCGCTGGGTGACGGCAGCTATTCCGCACCGCTGGACACGGCGCAGGCCAATGGCCAGTTGCTGACGGTTATTCAGTCGGATTCTGCCGACAATGCATCCCCGCCGACCGTCATCAGCGCGCCCGATCTCGATGCGCCGGTCGGGCCGGTCGCGAGTGTGACGGCTGACGGAATCGCGGTAACTGGTACAGGCGAAATTGGCGCCAGTGTCGAAGTGCGCGATTCGCTGGGTGGCCTGCTGGGCAGCGGCACGGTTCGTCCCGACGGCAGCTTCAGTATCACGCTCAATCCGCCGCTGACGAATGGCGAAGCACTGTCTGTCACGCTGACCGATGGTGCTGGCAACGAGTCCGATCCGACACCGATCGTGGCACCGGACCTGACTGCGCCCGATGCGCCGACCGGCGTGATCGCGGCCAATGGCGGATCTATCAGTGGGACCGGTGAGGCCGGTGCGACGATCAGCGTTACCGACGCCAGTGGCACGGTGATCGGCACGGCGATCGTGGATGGCGACGGCGACTATGTGGTCTTGTTCGATCCGGCGCTGGTCGATGGACAGGTGCTGGGCATCGTTCAGAGCGATCTGGCCGGCAATGTGTCCACCGGGATCAGCGTGACCGCGCCCGACTTTACCCCGCCGCCTGCACCTACGGCACAAATTGACGGCACCGGTACTGTTGTGACGGGATCGGTGATCACGGGCGAAGGCGTTGCTGGATCGACGATCGAGGTGCGTGCAGCCGATGGGACGCTGCTGGGCACTGGCATTGTCGATGCGCAGGGCAATTATACCGTCACCTTGAATACGCCGCAGGTGGATGGCGAAGCGCTGGCGGTGACGCAGGTGGATGGGGCGGGCAATGTGTCCGATCCGACACCGATCGTAGCGCCGGACCTGACTGCGCCCGATGCGCCAACCGGCGTGATCGCGGCCAACGGCGGATCGATCAGTGGCACCGGTGAGGCCGGTGCGACGATCAGCGTCACGGATGCCAGTGGCACGGTGATCGGCACGGCGATCGTGGATGGCGACGGCGACTATGTGGTGCTGTTTGACCCGGCGCTGGTCGATGGACAGGTGCTGGGGATCGTCCAGAGCGATCTGGCCGGCAATGTGTCGACCGGGATCAGCGTGACCGCGCCTGATTTCACGCCGCCGCCTGCGCCTACGGCAGAGATTGACGGCACCGGTACGGTGGTGACGGGATCGGTGATCACGGGCGAGGGCGTTGCGGGATCGACGATCGAGGTGCGTGCGGTCGATGGGACGCTGCTGGGCAGCGGCATTGTCGATGCGCAGGGCAACTATACCGTGACGCTCAATACGCCGCAGGTGGATGGCGAAGCGCTGGCAGTGACGCAGGTGGATGGCGCGGGCAATGTGTCCGATCCGACACCGATCGTTGCGCCAGACCTGACGGCGCCCGATGCGCCGACCGGCGTGATCGCGGCCAATGGCGGGTCGATCAGCGGCACCGGTGAGGCTGGCGCAAGCATCAGCGTCACGGATGCCAGTGGCACGGTGATCGGCACGGCGATCGTGGATGGCGACGGCGACTATGTGGTGCTGTTTGACCCGGCGCTGGTCGATGGACAGGTGCTGGGGATCGTCCAGAGCGATCTGGCCGGCAATGTGTCGACCGGGATCAGCGTGACCGCGCCTGATTTCACGCCGCCGCCTGCGCCTACGGCCGCGATCGATGGCACCGGTACGGTGGTGACGGGATCGGTGATCACGGGCGAAGGCGTTGCGGGATCGACGATCGAAGTGCGTGCAGCCGATGGGACGTTGCTGGGTACTGGCATTGTCGATGCGCAGGGCAACTATACCGTGACGCTCAATACGCCGCAGGTGGATGGCGAAGCATTGGCGGTGACTCAGGTGGATGGCGCCGGCAATGTGTCCGATCCGACACCGATCGTAGCGCCGGACCTGACTGCGCCTGATGCGCCGACCGGCGTGATCGCGGCCAATGGCGGGTCGATCAGCGGCACCGGTGAGGCTGGCGCAAGCATCAGCGTCACGGATGCCAGTGGCACGGTGATCGGCACGGCGATCGTGGATGGCGACGGCGACTATGTGGTGCTGTTTGACCCGGCGCTGGTCGATGGACAGGTGCTGGGCATCGTCCAGAGCGATCTGGCCGGCAATGTGTCGACCGGGATCAGCGTGACCGCGCCCGACTTCACCCCGCCGCCGGCACCTTCAGCCACGATCGATGCTAGCGGTGCGGTTGTGACTGGCGTTGGCATCGCCGGATCGACCATCGAGGTACGCGCGGCTGACAATAGTTTGCTGGGTACTGGCATCGTCAATGCCCAGGGCAATTACACGGTCATGCTGACGCCGCCGCAGGTGGACAGCCAGCCCTTGACCGTGACCCAGCTTGACGCGGCGAACAATGTCTCTGCGCCGATCAATCTGACGGCGCCGGACCTGACCGCCCCCGAACCGCCGACGGCGATCATCGCGGGCGACGGCGCGTCGATGACCGGCACGGGCGAGGTGGGCGCGACCATCAGCGTTCGCGATCCGTCCGGTGTGGAGATCGGCACGGCAACGGTGGATCCGGATGGCAACTGGAGCAGCGCGCTGACGCCTGCGCAGGTCCATGGCGAGCCGCTGACGGTCGTGCAGAGCGATCTTGCCGGCAATGAATCGGCAGAACTGCCGGTGACTGCGCCCAATCTGAACACGCCCGACGCACCCGATCCGGTGACGGCCATCGTGACGGCAGGTGGCGTGGCCGTGACCGGTACCGGCGAAGCGGGGGCGACGGTGACGGTCACTGGCCCTGGCGGCGTGCCGCTTGGTTCCGCAATCGTAGAGGCTGATGGCAGCTACAGCGTCACGCTGGACCCGGCGCAGGCCAATGGCGAGACTCTGGTCGTCATCCAGACCGATACGGACGGCTTGTCTTCCGTGCCGGTAGTCGTGACGGCCCCGGACATCACGCCGCCCGCCATACCGACGGCGCAGATCGATGCGACGGGTGCGGTCGTGAACGGTTCGGGCGAGAAGGGTGCGACCGTGACCGTGCGCGACGCCGACGGCGCGGTGGTCGGCACCGCGACCGTCGACGGGCAGGGCCATTATGTGGTGATGCTGTCGCCGGCCCAGGCCGATGGCACCTCGCTCCGCGTTACGCAGAGCGACGCGACGGGCAATGAATCCGGTCCTGCGATCGTGGTGACGCCTGACCTGACGGCGCCCGATGCGCCGCTGGGCGCGGTGACTGGCGATGGCGCAGCGGTGACGGGTACTGGCGAGGCCGGGGCGACGATCACCGTCACCAATGCAGCAGGAACGGTGCTGGGTACGACGACGGTTGCCGCGAATGGCAGCTATAGCGTTGCCCTCACTCCGTCGCAGGCCAATGGCGAAACGCTGACGCTCGTTCAGGCGGATAGCGCCGGGAATCTGTCCCCCACCGCCACTATCACGGCGCCCGATATTACGGCGCCTGACGCGCCGACGGGTACGGTTACGCCGGACGGCACGGCCGTTATCGGATCGGGTGAGGCCGGTGCGACGATCAGCATCACGAACGCGGCCGGCACCATAGTGGGTACGGCGGTCGTCGGTGCCAATGGCAGCTATGTCGTGACCCTGGCGAGCCCGCAGGTGAATGGCGAGACGCTGGGCGTGATCCAGACCGATGGCGCCGGGAATCCGTCTGCCGAAGTCGATGTGGTTGCGCCGGACATCACCGCGCCCGATGCGCCGACCGGCACGATCACGCCGAACGGCGCGATCATAAGCGGTACGGGTGAGGCTGGTGCGACGATAAGCATCACTGATGCCGGCGGTACCTTGCTGGGTACTGGCGTCGTTGCGGCCAATGGCACCTATTCGGTAACGCTGACCACGCAGCAGGCCAATGGGCAGGCGTTGTCGTTGGTCCAGACCGATGTTGCTGGCAATATATCGCCGACCCTGCCGATTACAGCGCCGGATATCACGGCGCCCACTGCGCCGACCGGCACGGTGGCTTCCGATGGCATCGTGGTGACCGGCACCGGTGAGGTCGGCGCGACGATCAGCATCACCGATCCTGCCGGTGTCGTGATCGGCACGGCGATCGTTAGCGCCAATGGCAGCTATTCGCTGTCCCTGGCGACGCCGCAACTGAACGGGGAAGTGCTGGGCATCATTCAGACGGACGGCGCCGGGAATCCGTCGGCGGAAGTCGATCTGATCGCGCCTGACAGCACGGCCCCCATCGCGCCCACCGGCACGATCCGTGGCGATGGTGCCGTGATCAATGGCACAGGCGAAGCTGGTGCCACGATCAGCGTCACCAATGCCGCGGGGACGGTGCTGGGCACCGCTACGGTCGCGGGCAATGGCAGCTATAGCGTCACCCTGACGCCGGCGCAGACCAATGGCGAAGCCTTGACGCTGGTCCAGTCCGACGCTGCGGGCAATGTGTCGCCGCAATTGCCGATTGTGGCGCCTGACACGACTGCTCCGGATGCGCCCACCGGCACGGTTGCGTCGGATGGCGCGACCGTTACGGGCACGGGTGAAGCGGGCGCGACGATCAGCATCACCGATCCGACGGGTACCGTCATCGGAACGGCAATCGTTGGCGCCAATGGCAGCTATGTCGCGACGCTGACCACGCCACAGCTCAATGGCGAGACGCTGGGCCTGATCCAGACCGATACGGCAGGCAATGCTTCGGCCGAGGTCGATCTGATCGCGCCGGATGTTACCCCGCCGGCGGCCCCGACCGGCAGCGTTACGCCTGACGGTACAATGGTGATCGGCACGGGCGAGGCTGGTGCGACGATCAGCATCACCGATCCGGCTGGTACGATCATCGGCACGGCGACGGTCGCGGGTGATGGCAGCTACAGCGTGACGCTGACCACGCCACAGGTGAATGGCGAGACGCTGGGCATCGTGCAGGCTGACCCTGCCGGCAATATCTCGCCCAGCGTGCCGACATTGGCGCCCGATATCACGCCGCCTGCCGCGCCGACCGGTGCGGTGACGCCCGACGGCCTGACCGTGAACGGTACAGGGGAAGCTGGCGCGACGATCAATGTGACCGACCCCTTGGGCACGGTCATCGGCACCGCCGTCGTCGCCGCCAATGGCAGCTACAGCGTGACGCTGAGCACGCCGCAGGTGAATGGCGAGACGCTGGGCATTACCCAGCGGGATGTCGCGGGCAATTTGTCGCCGGTGGCTTCGGTTGCCGCGCCGGATAGCACGCCACCCGCCGCACCGACCGGAGCCGTCTCGATCGGCGGGACGATCGTGACCGGCACCGGTGAACCGGGTGCGACCATCCGCATCAGCAATGCGGCGGGTGTGTTGCTGATCACGGCGATCGTTGCGGCTGATGGCAGCTATAGCGCGACGCTGCCCACGGCGCAGACCAATGGTGAGAGACTGAGCCTGATTCAGGTGGATGCCGCAGGCAATGGCTCGACTGAGGTGGCCTTGATCGCACCGGATACGACGCCGCCTGCCGCCCCGACGGCTGCCATTTCCGCCAATGGCGGAATAGTGACCGGTCAGGGTGAAGCCGGTGCGACAATCACCGTACGCGCCGCCGATGGATCAGTCCTTGGCAGCGCCTTGGTGGCCGCCAATGGCAGCTACAGCGTGACTCTGAATGCGGCGCAACTCAACGGCCAGCAACTGAGCGTCGGCCAGTCGGATGCGGCGGGCAACGCCTCGGCCAATGTCGGCGTGACGGCTCCCGATCATACCCCGCCCGATGCCCCGACGGCGGCGATCTCCGGCACCGGTACGGTCGTAACCGGCGTGGGTGAGGCAGGTGCCACCGTGACGATCACCAACGCCGCCGGCGTCATCATCGGCAGCGCGGTCGTCGCGGCGAATGGCAGCTATAGCGTGACGCTGACCCAGGCGCAGGCCAATGGCGAAACCGTCGGGATCATCCAGACCGATCCGGCGGGCAATGTGTCGGCCCAGACCAGCATAGTGGCGCCGGATATCACCCCGCCGCCTGCGCCGGCCAATCTGGCGGTCGATGCGACCGGCCTGACGCTGACCGGTATCGGCGAAGCGGGGGCGACGGTCCGGGTGCGGGACGGCAATGGCACGCTGATCGGAACGGCGCAGGTCGGTACCGACGGTCATTTCTCCGTCACCCTGTCCAGCCCGCAGATTGGCGGCGAAAATCTGACCGTGACGCAGACCGATCTGGCCGGCAACCCGTCGATCGCCGCCACAGTCGGCGCCCCGTTCGACATCGCCGCGTTCGACAATAGCGCGATCGCCCTGATCGACCTGTTGCCGGTATCGACATCGGTCAACCATGGCACGGCCAACTATACGGCGCTCGTGTCGCTAGACCTGCTGAACCTTAACCTACAGGTTCTGGGAACGCCGAGCGTCGGCTTTACCGTAGCGGACGGCCATAGCTTCAACGCGGTCTTCACCTATGATGCGACGCTCACCATCGGTGCGCTCAGCGGCTATACCGTCGCGGTGCAGCGCTGGAACGGATCGCAATGGGTCGCTGTAAATGGCGGCAGCGGCGTATCGCTGGTGCAACTCACCCTGCTGAACGGCAATCTGGTCAGCACGGAAACGCTGGGGCCGGGGCAATATCGGGCCTTTGCCGCTTTTGAAGGCACGCTTGGCCTGGGTCTGATAGGGGAACTGCATGTAACGGGCACTGATCTCGACTTCACCGATATCGGCGGCATCGTGCCCCAGCAGATCCACGGCAATGTCATCACCGATCCCAGCGCCGACGGTCATGTCG
Source organism: Sphingobium sp. AP50 (assembly GCF_900109095.1). Taxonomy (GTDB): domain Bacteria; phylum Pseudomonadota; class Alphaproteobacteria; order Sphingomonadales; family Sphingomonadaceae; genus Sphingobium. Next base: position 171,196 of record NZ_FNYZ01000011.1, on the reverse strand, counting down.
ACATCGTCAGCCCGCAGACGCAAATTCAAAGCGTTACGGTCAATGGCGTGACAACGGCGGTCAATGCCGATGGCACGGTCGTCAACGGCGCCTTTGGTCGACTGGTGATCAATCTGGACGGCAGCTACAGCTATACGCCGTCCGCCAGTGCCGCAGCGATCGGGAAGACCGACATCTTCCAATATCAACTGATCGACCGGAGCGACGGCGAAACGGAGACGGCCAATCTGATCATCTCCATCGGCAGCGACGATATTACCGCCGCACCGATCGCCAATCATGACATTGCAACGGCGGCCGTCCAGTATCAGAATGTCGTGACGACAGTGCCGACGGCGCAGGAGTTCAGCTTCAGCACGCCGACGCTGGCAACCCGGTCGGGCAGCGACAGCTTCTCGGTCGCGTCCAACAGCCTGGCAGACATCACCATCACGGTGATCCGGGCCGGCACGATCGCGGTGTTGCCGAGTTACACGATCACGGTGCGCAATGCGGCGAACGCTGTGGTGGGCACCTATACGGCGACGGCCATTGCCGGATTGCCGCTGGGATCGGGCATCAGCCATACGTTCGAGGATCTGCCAGCGGGCAATTACACCTATACCGTGTCCAGTACCAATACGCTGGGTCTGACCTACAACACGACCGTCTATATCGGCGAGACGATAACCCATCTCGACCAGTATAGCGTGTCCGGTGTGACGGGTACGCAGGGTGAGTTGCTGGCCAATGACACGACGGGTACGGCCTTCGCCACGGTGAAGGTGGGCACCGGCACCGGCTTTGTCGAGGTGGGCGAAACGCCGATCGTGATCAACGGCACTTATGGCAAGCTGACCGTGAACGAGACGGGGCATTATAGCTATACGCCGGGAACGACGATCGCGCATTCGACCGTCAATCTGGTGGATAGCTTCACCTATCAGATCGTGCAGCCCAATGGCGTGTCGGCAACGGCCACGCTGGACGTGACGATCAATGTTGCCAGCGGATCGGCATCGGCGCTGATGTCGGTCGAGCAGACAAGTCTGCTGGTCGAAGATACGGTGGTGGCCAGCGATGATAGTCATGCCGCCGCCACTGCATCGTCCGATCAGACGGCACCCACGACGGATGAACCGGCGTCGTCCGACGAGATCGCATCGCTTTCGAGCGGTGACCTGATCCTCGCGGCGACGCAATCCGATCTGGTCGATCCGTCCGACAATATGCAGGATGCAACGACGGCGGACACTGATCCATCCGGCACGGTTGTCTCGGATGAAGTGCTGGGCGAACTGGCCTATCAGATGTTCGAAGGGCAGGGTGCTTTGGAAGATGTGCTGTCGGCCTATCTTGATAGTCAGCCATCGTCCGAGCAGGCTGATCCGGTCGAAGGCGCCGCTCCTGTGCCGGCTAGCGCTGATCTTACACCGGTAGATTTGCCTGAGGATCCGCTATCCTATCTGGCAACTCCTGACGATATCGACAAAAATAATCAGAATAATGGACATCAATTTTGATGTAATTTACAAATAAAATTATGTAATTTTATCCGTTGCGATGACGGAATAATATTAAAATCCATGTGTTAGCTTGTTCGTAACCAATGGAAATCATTCTCATCATAAACGGATGAGGATATGACCGGGATGGAAACAAGGTTCCATGGCGGCAAGTTCTATCTACTTGCCTTTGGCGCGATGCTGAACGTATCGGCCGGGGCGGTAGCGAATCCCGCAGATCGGGTGACTCTGGAAGAGGCCGCCCGAGAGGCTGTCGCCTGGCACCCTGTGCTGAGCGAGGTGGCCGGCGAACTCAACGCGCGCGGGACCGAGGTTGATGTGGCACGCGCGGGCTATTCGCCCCAGATCAGCGCGGGCGTCGCCACTGGCTATGACAGTCGCCTGACCAGTTCCTGGCGTCCGCGGCCGCAGATCAGCGCATCCCAGATGATCTATGATTTCGGGAAGGTGTCCAGCGCCGTCGAGTCCGCCTGGGCGGGCGTACGGATCGGGCAGGCGCAACTTTTGAGCGCGGTCGATGATCTGGTTCGCGACACCGGCTATGCGATGATCGAGGTGCAACGGGGCGAGGCGTTGCACCAGATCGCAATCGAGCAACTGGACCGCGTCCGCGCCATCAGCGATCTGGTCGACAACCGCGTGACCAAGGGCGCTGCGACCCAGTCCGACGGATTACAGGCGCTTGCCCGTGTCGAGGCAGTGATGGCCACCCTGTCGCAGATCGAGGCCGTTCGCCGTCGCTGGTCCAGCAATCTGGCCTTTCTGCTCGGCCGCCCGGCGCCCGCCGGGACCGTGGACAAGGATGTGCCGGGGTGGCTGATGGCCGCCTGCCGCCAGCCAACGGTCGACTGGAATGATGTCCCGGCAGTTATGGCTGCTGAAGCGCGCAAGGATCAGGCCAGGGCCGATCTGCGCCGCAGCAAGGCAGAGCAGTTGCCGACTATCTCGATCGGCGGGACAGGGACGATCGACGTATCCGATCCCCTGTCGGACCGGCGCAGTGCCTATACGATCGGCCTGAACGTCACCAACAATGTCTTCGGCGGCGGAATCACCAAGGCGCGGGTGCGAGGCGCCCAATATGCGCTGGATGCGGCGGAGGCAGCGACGGACCGAGTCCGCAACGAGACGGCCCAGCGCCTGTCGGAGTCGCAGCAGCAGATTGAGAGCCTCAACGCGCTGCTCAAGACCCTGTCTTCGCGGGAGGGCAATATGAGCGAAACCGGCAAGCTCTATCGCATGCAATATCTGGAAATGGGCACCCGCACGCTGGTCGACCTGCTCAACGCCGAACAGGAATATCAGCAGGTGCGGATGGAGGCGGCCAATACGGTCCATGACCTGCGCCGGCTGGAACTCGACTGTCTTTACAGTTCGGGGCGAGTGCGTTCGGCCTTTCACCTGACCGGCATGGTGGTGCGCGGGGTGACGCTGTGACCATGATGCCGCCCATCCAGCCTACCGCCAATGCGGTCCCGGTCGATGCCTGGCTGGACCTGCTGCAACAGGTGGCGCGCCATTACGGCCTGCCCAACAGTGAGCAGGGCGCCAGGCTGGCCGGGCTATGGGCCGGGGCAGGGGGCGAGCATGCCAAGGTGCGGGACATGGCCCGCGCGCTGGGCCTTTCCGTTCGCTTCCGGGTGCCGGCCGCTGGTGAAAATCTCCTGTCCGGCTGGCGCCTGCCGATCATCGTGCGGATGGAGGATGGCGGCATGGCGCTGCTGACCGCCATTTCCGACGAGGGCGTGGCGACGCTGTCGCTTGCCGGGGATGGCGGCCTGCATATCCATCTGCCTGTCGCCGATATCGCGCAGGGGCTGGCCCTGCTGGTCATTGCCCGCCCCAGACGATCGGCGCCTGACGCTCGGGTCGATCCTTATATCCACCAGCATGACGAGAATTGGCTGCGGGCGATCCTGCATCAGGATAGCCGATCCTATGTGCCGGTCATGGTGGCGTCCTGCATCGCCAACATGCTGGGCCTGTCCGGCGTCATCTTTTCGATGCAGGTCTATGACCGGGTCGTCCCGGCGGAATCCTTTCCGACCCTCTATATTCTGGCATTCGGCGTGGCGATGGCGATCGCTTTCGACTTCATGCTGCGCCGGTTGCGGATGAACATCGTCGATGTGCTGGGCAAGCGCGCGGATTTGCGCATGTCGGACAAGGTGTTCAGCCATGCGCTGCGGGTGCGCAATCGTGCCCGACCGGCTTCCACCGGCACCTTCATCGCGCAATTGCGTGATCTGGATCAGGTGCGCGAATTGCTGACATCGACCACGATCGCGGCGATTGCGGACCTGCCCTTCTTCCTCATCTTCCTGGCCATCCTCTGGTCCATCGGCGGGCCGCTGGTGCTGGTGCCGCTGGCCGCGCTGCTGTTGCTGATCCTGCCCGGATTGCTCGTCCAACGGCGGCTGCGGGCTTATGCCTCCGCTTCGATGCGGGAAGCCTCGCTGCGCAATGCCATGCTGGTCGAAGCGGTGCAGGGCATGGAGGATATCAAGGCATTGCAGGCCGAGGAGCGGTTCCGCCAGCATTGGAACCGCTATAATGCCGAAGCGGGTGAGGCCCAGCTCAAGCTGCGCGGCCTGACCAACAGCCTGACGGTCTGGACGCAAAATGTGCAGACGGGCGTCTATGCCGGCATCATCTGCGCCGGGGCGCCGATGGTGATGGCCGGGGATATCACCACGGGCGCGCTGGTCGCCTCCTCGATCCTGGGATCGCGGATGATGGCGCCGATGTCGCAGGTGACGTCGCTGCTCAGCCGGTTCCAGCAATCGCGCGTCGCGATCGGCAGCCTCAACCAGATCATGAACCTGCCCGTCGACCGACCGGATTCGGAACATCGGATTTCGGTCAATGCCATTGCCGGGACGATGACGATCCGCGAAGGGGTCTTCAGCTATGGCGACCCGAACAGCCCGCCGGCCCTGACGATCGTCGATCTGGAGATCGCCGCCGGGGAGAAGGTTGCGCTGCTCGGCCGCAATGGCGCGGGCAAGTCGACCCTGTTGCAGGCCTTTTCAGGCATGTTGCCGCCGATATCCGGCGAGGTGCTGGTCGATCATCTGGCGCTGCATCATGTCGATCCCGAAGATTTGCGCCGCGATGTCGGTTTCCTGTCGCAAAATAGCCGACTGTTCCACGGGACCATCCGCGAAAACCTGACCCTTGGCGCGCCGGACGTGTCCAATGAGGAAATCGTCGCCATGCTGGCGATGACCGGCGCGGCCGAATTTGTACGGCGGCTGCGCAGAGGGCTGGAGCATGTCATCCTGGAAGGGGGACGGGGCCTGTCGGGCGGCCAGATCCAGACGCTGTTGCTGGCGCGGCTGTTGTTGCGGCATCCGACCGTCGCCTTGCTGGACGAGCCGACCGCGTCGATGGACGAGGTATCGGAACGGCATTTCATCACCGGCCTCAAGACATGGGCGCTCGGGCGGACGCTGATCGTGGCGACCCACAGGATGCGGGTGCTGGAACTGGTCGACCGGGTAATCGTGATCGACAATGGCAAGATATTGCTCGACCAGCCAAGGGATGCCGCGCTGCGGACGATGCAGAATAATCGGGTGAGGGCGGCATGAGCATTGCCCTGACCGATAATGAGTGGCGGTTCGATGATGAAGGGCGCAGCCGTCTCATCGGTGCCAAGCGTCTGCTCTGGCTGGTCGCCTTTCTGTTCGTGGCCGGCTTCGCCTGGGCCTGGTTCGCCAAGCTGGATGAAGTCGCCAGCGGCAGCGGCCGTGTCGTGCCGACCAGCCGGGAGCAGGTCATACAGTCGCTGGAGGGCGGGATATTGGCCAAATTGATGGTCAAGCAGGACGACATCGTCCGGCCGGGGCAGATATTGGCGCAGCTTGATCCGACGCAGGCCGGATCGACGGTGGACGAAAGCGCCGCCAAATATCGCGCGGCACTGGCGAGCGCGGCGCGGCTGCGGGCGGAAGTCGGGGGCACGGCGATCGTCTTCCCGCGTGAGCTTGATCCCTATCCCGAGCTGAAGGCCGCCGAAACACGCCTTTATCAGGACCGTCGCCAGAGTCTGGCGAGCGCCGACCAGTTGATCGACGAATCGCTGGCACTGATCGGCAAGGAGGTGGGGATCGGCGAATCCCTGATTGCCGTCGGCGCGGCCAGCAATGTCGAGGTGCTGCGGCTGAAGCGGCAGCGCGCCGAACTGGCGCTCAAGAAATCCGATCTGCGGTCGCAATATCTGGTGGAGGCGCAGCAGGATCTGGCCAAGGTCAGCGAGGAAGTGGAGGCGCTGGCGCCGGTGGTGCGGGGCCGGTCGGACACGCTCAACCGCCTGACCCTGCGGTCGCCGGTGCGCGGCGTGGTGAAGAGCATCGAAGTCTCCACGATTGGCGGTGTGGTGTCGCCCAATGGGGAGATCATGCAGATCGTTCCGCTGGACGACCAGTTGCTGATCGAAGCGCGGATATCGCCGCGCGACATCGCCTTCATTCATCCCAACCAGCGGGCGACGGTGAAGATCACCGCCTATGACTATGCCATTTATGGCGGGCTGGAAGGGCAGGTATCGAGCATCTCACCCGACACCATCAAGGATGAGGTGAACCCCGACATCTATTATTATCGCGTGTTCGTGCGGACCAAATCCGTCTCGCTGGTCAACAAGGCAGGCAAGCATTTCCCAATCGTGCCGGGCATGATCGCCACGGTCGATATCCACACCGGCAGCAAGACGGTGATGCAATATCTGCTCAAGCCGCTGAACCGCGCACGGGAAGGGTTACGCGAAAGATGACGCCGGCACTGGAAGAAAGGCTGGCCGTGATCGGCGAGCAGATAGGCAAGCTTCCCACCGTCCTGATCGACGGTAGTCCTGCTGTGGTTCTGTTCCTGTCCTTCACCGACGGTACGGCGCGGGCGCAGACGCTGACGATCTCCGGGTCTGATGGCGCATCCTGCTGGCAATCCGCGCTGCCGCATCTGATGCAGGCATCCGACCGGCTGGACTGGCTGCGTATCGACTGGGTCAGGGCGGTGGAACGGACCGATTGGGATGGCTTGCGCCAGCGACTGGCGGCGACCAAGCGCAATTACTTCCGGTTGGGCATCGCGCTGGACGCGAAGCTGGAACGGGCCTTTCTGGAAACAGAAATCAACGCCAATGCCATGCTCTATGGCGGCAAGGGCTATCCGACGGCGACTGTCAATGAAGCTAATTTCCGGCGCTATGCCCGGCTGCGCCATGGGATCAGGGCGATCGATTTCAGCGATGATCGGCCGATCTGGCTATTCTCCACGGCGGGCCTGTTCATGGACGGCGACGGCGTGGTCCATGCGATCCGTCAGCAGGGGCGCAATGCCGGCCGCCGGACCATCGACCGGCTCGATCCCGACCTTTTGCAGACCCTGATCGATGATGGCAGCCGCTATCTGGCGTCACAGGTACAGGCGGACGGACGCTTCCATTATGGCTGGCATCCCTGTTTCGACCGGCCGATCAGTGCCTATAACAGCCTGCGCCATGCCAGTAGCTGTTATGCCATGCTGGAAAGCTGGGAAGTCACGCGCGATCCCGGCGTGTTGGCGGCGATCGAGCGGGCGCTGGCCTATCTGGAGCAGGAACTGATCCGCCCGGCGCTCTTGCCGGACGGGACGCAGGCGGCCTTCCTGATCGATCCGGGCAATGAGATAAAGCTGGGCGGCAATGCCGTCTGCCTGCTGGCGCTGGTCAAATATAGCGAATTGCTGGCGACCGATCGCTATCGTGATCTTCTGGAGCGACTGGCGGTCGGCATCCTGCATATGCAGGACGCGGCGAGCGGCGGCTTCGTCCATGTGCTGGATTATCCGTCGCTGGCGGTAAAGCAGGCTTTCCGCATCATCTATTATGATGGCGAAGCCGCCTTCGGCCTGATGCGTCTCTATGGCCTGACCGGTGATCCGCGCTGGATCGATGCCGTGGCCCGCGCCTTCGATCATTTCATCGCGGCGGGGCATGCATCGGCCCATGATCACTGGCTGGGCTATTGCGCGAACGAACTGACCCGTCATCGCCCGGCCGAGGACTGGTTCCGCTTCGGGCTGGACAATGTCCGCGACTATCTTGACTTCGTGGAACATCGCATCACCACTTTCCCGACCTTGCTGGAACTGATGATGGCGGCGCAGCAGATGATCGCCCGCCTCGCGACCGATCCCGATCATCGTCCTCTGCTCGACAGTATCGATCTCGCCCGGTTCGATCGCGCCTTGCATGCGCGCGCCCATTATCTGCTCAACGGTCATTTCTGGCCGGAACTGGCGATGTTCTTCGCCAATCCGGCGCGGATCGTCGGCAGCTTCTTCATCCGGCATCATGCCTTCCGGGTCCGCATCGACGATGTCGAACATTATCTGTCTGGCCTGATCGCCTATCGTCGTCATCTGATCGAACAGCAGGCAGAAGCGGAGGCGTTGCCCGATGAACAGGGATGGACGCCGCGCAGCGTGATGCAGGCAACCGGTGGCCGCTGGGTCATCCCCCCGTCGGCCGACTGGCGGGCGCAGGGACTGTGCATTCATCCGCCCAGCCAGCAACCGGGCGACATGGTGGTGATGCGCGGCCGGGAAGGGGAGCGCGGGATCGCACCGCCGCTATTCCCGCGACTGAAGCCGATGGCCGCCGCTGTCATCACCAGCGCGCCGGATCGCTACATCGATAGCGGCCTGCCGGTGCTGGCGGTGCCGGACTGTGATGCGGCGATGCTGGCGCTTGGCCGCCATGCGCGGGAGAGGAGCGCGGGCAAGCTGATCGGCGTCACCGGCAGTGCGGGCAAGACGACCATGGTTGCCATGCTGGCGCGGGCGCTGCGCCCCTGGGGCCGGGTTGGCGAGACGCGGATGAACGCGAACCTGCCCCATGGCATTGCCTGGAATCTTGCATCGATCCCGTGGGATACGCCGCATGTCGTGATGGAAATGGCGATCGGGCGCATGAAGCAGAATGCCCAACTGACCCGGCCGGATATCGCGGTCTTCACCAATATCGCGGCCGCGCATCTGGAATTCCATCGCGACCTCGCCACCGTCGCGCGGCGCAAGAGCGCCATTTTCGAAGGGATGACGCCCGGCGGCACCGCCATCCTCAATGCTGACATGGCGGAACTGCCGCTGGTGCGCGCGCTGGCGCAGGCGCATGACCTGCATGTCGTCACCTATGGCGAGGGAGCGGATGCCGACTTCCGCCTGCTCGACCGGCAGGATGTCCAGTTGACGGTGCAGACGCCCGCCGGACGGATCGATTATCCGTTGCAGGCCCCCGGCCGGCACATGGCGCTCAACAGTGTCGCCGTGCTGGCCACCCTTTCCACCCTGTCGCTGGACGCCGGGCGTGGCGTCGCCGCGCTTGCGGATTTCCGTCCGCTGGCGGGGCGCGGGGAGGAATTGCGGCTGACGATCGGCGGACGGCATATCAGGCTGATCGACGAAGCCTATAATGCCAACCCCGCCTCCATGGGGGCGGCGCTGGAGTTGCTGGGAACGCAGATCGGCGGACGGCGGATCGCGCTGTTGGGCGAAATGCTGGAACTGGGGCCTGACGCGGCCGACTATCATGGCGCGCTGGCGCCGCTGATCGCGGATCAGGGGATCGACCGGGTGCATGTAATGGGCGGCTTTTACACCGCTTTCTGGGCCACACTGCCGATGGCCTGTCGTGGCCTTTACGCCGATCATGTGGATCAGCTTTTCGATCATGTCATGGCCGGCGTGCAGGATGGCGACATCCTCCTGATTAAGGGATCGCATGGCAGCGGCCTTCATGCCCTGGTTGCTCGGCTGAAGGCCCAGGCACGGTTGGAAGAACAGCTCGGACGGGAGGTGATTGCGGCCGCATAACCGCAGGAAATTGCCTTTTTTGAGACTTTGTTAACTTGGCAGGCCCAGCATGGGCCTGCTCCACGAGAACGCAATGCAAGGAAGAATGCATGGGCTCGCGCGAACGCCATATGGAGGGATCATCGGGCCGGGATATGCCCCGCGCGTCGCTGCTCGCCCTCGCTCGCCAGACGCAGCAGGCGCGGATCAACTGCTCCGCCCATTTCCCCAAACATGTGTTCCGCGACTCCGCCTGGGACATCATGCTGGAACTGTTCATCACGGCAGAGGAGGGGCGCACGCTCTGCGTCAAGGATATCATGGCGATTTCGGGGGAAAGCGCCACGGGCACCGTTCGTCGGATCGAAGGCTTGGAGGCGGCGCAACTGGTCGTCAGGCATTATGACCCGCGCGATCACCGCCGCATGCTGGTGGCATTGAGCAAGAAGGGGCGGGAGGCGATGATCTCCTTCCTCCAGCATCTGTTCGAGGCAGGCGAGGCGGCGTCCCATGGCGATGCGCCACTCAAGCCGATTTCCTTCGTCCCCATTGCCCCCCGGAGACCGCAGCGGGGGCTGGGCGACTCCAGTTGAGCAGCGTCAACAGGTCGCGCGGCTGGCGACGGGTGAACCGCCGCCTGATGGCTGGCGTGCCCATATTGGTGCTGGCGACCGCGCCGACCGGCCCGATGCGGTTGCCCATGCCGCTATCTGATCTTCCGGCGCACACGTCATCCGCCCATATCGGGCCATCGATCAGCCCGCCCGATGTGGAACCAGCGGTCAATTACGCTCTGCCGACCGACAAGGCCCGCGCGCTGAATGCCGCCATCCCTTTTTCGGCGCGGGCCAATCCGGCGGCCAGCCCGTTCCATTTCGTCGGCGATGCGGACAATCTGTCGCGCGCGGTCGACTGTCTGGCCGCAGCACAAATCTATGAGGCGGGAGACGATGCCGTGGGGGAGCAGGCGGTGGCACAGGTGGTGCTCAACCGGGCGCGTCACCCCGCTTTCCCCAAGAGCATATGCGGGGTCGTCTTTCAGGGGCAGGAACGTGCGACCGGATGCCAGTTCACCTTCACCTGCGACGGCGCGCTGGCGCGGACGCCTCCTCCTGCGGCATGGGACCGCGCCCGCATAATCGCGCGAGCGGCGCTGGCCGGAGCGGTGTTCAAACCGGTGGGTCTGGCCACCCATTATCATACCGACTGGGTCGTCCCCTATTGGAGCGCCAGTCTGGACAAGACCGCAAGGGTGGGCACCCACCTGTTCTTCAGATGGGCCGGGAAATGGGGCACGGCTGCGGTTTTTCAGGATGCAACCGGTACCTCGGAGCCGGTAATCGGCCGTATCGCGCGCTTGTCGCTCGCGCACCGGACTGCGGATGCTTCGTCACTGCTGCCTGCTGCACTGCATGCCGGGCAAGAAGCCGGCGTCGCCGGACTTGCAAAAGGGCAGGTCATGCCGCCTGCCAACAAGAACTGGACGCCTTCGCCGGAAACGCGGCTAACTTTTGATACGACCTATGATCCAGTGCGTGCCGCAATAGGTTCGGACAGAAATGAGGCAGATAGGCGAGGAGAGGAGAAAACAGTGATTGCACTGCGGGAACGCGGGCATTCGCGTCAGCCCTGATTCCATCCAACTCTGCCAGCCCCGCCTTCACCAGCATAGATTCTCCGACGGCAATTGTGGTGGAGGGGCCAATGCCAGCGATCAGAACGGCCGAAAACTGCATCAAAGCATTTGCCGCTCTGTCCAGGAGCGGGCCATGATGGCGCCCGCGTGGGATGAAGGATATTGGATATCGATCGTAGCGTGTGGCGACGCGAAGTTGGCGCCTGCGGCGGCCGATCGCGGTTACGGGGTTTGCATCGGCGCTCGTCGTATCGTGTCAAAAATAATAATCTTCCGATAATAGGATATCGGCTCAACGCCTCTCAATAGCGATTGGCACCTGTCTGAAACTTCATTGGCTGCCCTCTAGAGGAAGGTTTCTAACTCGCCGCCATGCTATAGAATGCGATCTGGAGCCGGGCGAGATGGTCTGGCGTGGCGGGGATGTTCATCTTTACCGTAACCACGCTGCGCTGGTGGAAGAGCAGATGTCGAGAAATCCGTCGGGCGCGCCGAAATTGCGGATCAATCGGTGGCCCTTATCCATTTTTGACTATCGGATAGAGGATTTCGACGTGTTCGATTATGCGCCGCAAGCCCATATTTCCGCGCCCGTTGCCGTCTGATCGGACAGCGACAGGGACAATAGAAGGAAATTTGGGACAGCAAGGCTTGCCTTGTGGGGCGTTGAAATATAATATCTGCGTTAAGCAATATTATTGCAATGCACCATAGGAGGCAGGATGAGCGATCCCGATGGAATCGCGGGCTTGGAAGGACAGGCGGGGCGCAATCTGCCCCCGCTGAAGCTGCACGTGCCAGAGCCGCCGGCGCGGCCGGGCGAAGCGGCCGATTTCACCCATTTCGATATTCCCGCCGCCGGTGCGCAGCCCCGTCCGGATGAAGCGGCGCAGCCCGCCGACATGCGCGACATGGCCTATGGGCTGGTACGGGTGCTGGATGAGGATGGCCAGGCGGTCGGTCCGTGGAACCCTCGGCTGTCGGCCGAAACGCTGCTGAAGATGCTGCGATACATGGCGCTGACCCGTGCGTTCGACGGGCGGATGTTCCGGGCGCAGCGGCAGGGCAAGACCAGCTTCTACATGAAGTCGACCGGCGAGGAGGCGGTGTCGATCGGTGCGGCGCTGGCGCTGTCCCGCGATGACATGTGCTTCCCCAGCTATCGCCAGCAGGGCATATTGATCGCCCGCGACTGGCCGATCATCGACATGATGAACCAGATTTATTCCAACAAGGGCGACCGGCTGAAGGGCCGCCAGTTGCCGATCATGTATTCGGCGCGGGAGGCGGGCTTCTTCTCCATTTCCGGCAACCTCACCACCCAATATCCCCAGGCCGTGGGATGGGCGATGGCGAGCGCGGCCAAGGGCGATACGCGGATCGCCGCGACCTGGTGCGGCGAGGGATCGACGGCGGAGGGCGATTTCCATTCGGCCTGCACCTTCGCCAGCGTCTATCGCGCGCCCGTCATCATGAATGTGGTGAATAACCAATGGGCTATCAGCAGCTTTTCAGGTTTTGCGGGAGCTGAATCGACGACCTTCGCGGCGCGGGCGATCGGCTATGGCATTGCCGGTCTGCGGGTGGACGGCAATGATGTGCTCGCTGTTTACGCCGCGACCCGCTGGGCTGCCGACCGGGCGCGCGCCAATGCCGGGCCGACGCTGATCGAGCATTTCACCTATCGGGTCGAGGGGCACAGCACGTCGGACGATCCGACCGCCTATCGCTCGGCCGAGGAGAGCAGCCTCTGGCCGCTGGGCGACCCGATCGCGCGGCTGAAGGCGCATTGCATCGCGCTGGGCATCTGGGACGAGGAACGTCACGCCGCAATGGACAAGGAACTGGCCGAACTGGTCCGCGACGCTGCGCGTGAGGCGGAGAAGAACGGCATTCTTGGCCATGGCCTGCATCATCCGATGGAAAGCATGTTCGAGGATGTGTTCGAGGAAATGCCCCGGCATCTGAAGGAACAGCAACAACAGATGCTGGACGAATGGAAGGCGGCGGGACTGTGAGGGCGGTGTTTTCTATCCTCTCCCTACAGGGGAGAGGATATCGCAGCTTGGCGGCGTGCCGCCTAGCGAAGGTTGGAGAGGGGGCGTCCCGGACGCAGCCTCTCGCCATTCCCCCTCTCCAACTTCGCCTAGCCAGCAAGCTGGCAAGGCTCCGTATCCTCGCCCCTGAAAGGGGCGAGGAAAGGATGGTGCCATGACTGAGACAATGACCGAAACCACCCAGATGAACATGATCCAGGCGATCAACAGCGCCATGGACGTGATGATGGCGCGCGATCCCGATGTGGTCGTGATGGGGGAGGATGTCGGCTTTTTTGGCGGCGTGTTCCGCGCCACGGCCGGCCTTCAGCAGAAATATGGCAAGAACCGCGTGTTCGACACGCCGATCACCGAATGCGGGATCATCGGCGTGGCGGTGGGCATGGGGGCCTATGGCTTGCGGCCGGTGCCGGAAATCCAGTTTGCCGACTATATCTATCCCGCGCTCGACCAGTTGGTGAGCGAGGCGGCGCGGCTGCGCTATCGTTCCGCGGGCGAGTTCATCGCGCCGATGACGGTCCGATCGCCCTTTGGCGGTGGCATTTTCGGTGGGCAGACGCACAGCCAGTCGCCCGAAGGCATCTTCACCCATTGTTCGGGGATCAAGACGGTGATCCCGTCCACCCCCTATGACGCCAAGGGCCTGCTGATCGCCGCGATCGAGGATAATGATCCCACGCTCTTCTTCGAACCCAAGCGCATCTATAACGGCCCGTTCGACGGCCATTATGATACGCCCGCGACCAGTTGGGCCGGGCATGCGGACGCGCAGGTGCCGACAGGCTATTATCGCATCCCGCTGGGCACCGCGCGGATCGCGCGGGCGGGAGAGACGCTGACCATCCTCTGCTATGGCACGATGGTGCATGTGGTTGAAAATACCGTTGCCGCCATGGGCATCGATGCGGAGATTGTCGACCTGCGCAGCCTGGTGCCGCTCGACATCGATACGATCGAAGCGTCGGTGAAGAAGACCGGCCGCTGCCTGATCGTGCATGAGGCGACCCGAACGTCCGGCTTCGGCGCGGAACTGCTCGCCCAGGTGCAGGAGCGCTGCTTCTATCATCTCGAAGCGCCGATCGAGCGCGTCACCGGCTTCGACACGCCATATCCGCACAGTCTGGAATGGGCCTATTTCCCCGGCCCCGTGCGCATCCGCGAAGCCATCACCAAGATTATGAAGGATTGAGGGCTATGGTTGTTACACCTCCCTGCTCCGTTCGTGCCACGCACGACGTTTACGAAATCATTCTTACGCCCATGCACGAACGGGGGAGGATGTAATGGCGCTGTTCACATTCAAGCTGCCGGACATCGGCGAAGGCATTGCGCAGGCGGAGATCGTCGGCTGGCACGTCAAGGTCGGCGACCGGGTCGAGGAAGATCAGCCGATCGCCGACATGATGACCGACAAGGCGACAGTCGAGATGGAAAGCCCGGTGTCGGGGACCGTGGTGCGCCTCGCCGGAGAGCCGGGCGATCAGGTGCCGATCGGGTCGATGCTGGTGGAGATCGAGACGGAAGGCGCGGGGGCGATTGCGGTTGCGTCGGGTGAGGATGCGGTAGAAGCTGACATAGCCATCGAAGCAACCGAAACTCCCCTCCCTGTAAGGGAGGGGCCGGGAGTGGGTGCCGCCGAAGGCGGCTCCTCGGATGCAGCGGAAAAAAGCTCGCTGCGCTCACCACCCAGCTCCAACCCCTCCCTTGTAGGGAAGGGAGAAGAAGTGGTGCTCGCTTCCCCTGCCGTCCGCGCGAGGGCGAAGGATCTCGGCATCGACCTGGCGCAGGTGAAGCCCGCCGGCGAACATATCCGCCATTCTGACCTCGACGCCTACCTCCTCTACGGGCAGGGGCAGGGCTACACCCCCGCCGGGCGCAGCGCCCGACGCGCCGACGAGCCGATCAAGGTCATCGGCATGCGCCGCCGCATCGCCGAGAATATGGCCGCGTCGAAACGGCATATCCCCCACTTCACCTATGTCGAGGAAATCGACGTCACCGCGCTGGAGGAACTGCGCGAGCAGCTTAACGCGGGGCGCGGCGATCGGCCGAAGCTCACCATGCTGCCGCTGCTGATCGTGGCGATCTGCAGGAGCCTGCCCGATTTTCCGATGCTCAACGCCCGTTATGATGATGAAGCGGGCGTGGTCACGCGCCATGGTTCGGTGCATCTGGGGCTCGCGACGCAGACCGATGCCGGGCTGATGGTGCCGGTGATCCGCGACGCGCAGGACCGCAATGTCTGGCAACTGGCGAGCGAGATCCGTCGCCTCGCCGACGCCGCCCGCACCGGCAAGGCGAAGTCGGAGGAACTGTCCGGTTCCACCCTGACGCTGACGTCGCTGGGGCCGTTGGGCGGTGTCGCCACCACGCCGGTCATCAACCGGCCCGAAGTGGCGATCATCGGGCCAAACCGGGTGATCGAGCGCCCGGTCTTTCGCGGCAAGGAGATTGTCGCCGCCAAGCTGATGAACCTGTCGATCAGTTGCGACCATCGTGTGGTCGATGGCTGGGATGCGGCCAGCTTCGTTCAGGCAGTGCGCAAGCGGCTGGAGGCGCCGGCCTTCCTGTTCGTGGATTAGAGCATCGCGCGGAAAAATGGGCACCGGTTTTCCGCATAAAGCGATGCGAAAACAAAAAACTAGAGCGCGCGACCTGCGTCAGATTTAACGCAGCGCGCTCTAAGAAGAGAGCAGGGCGCCTATTTCGTCATCACGACGACGGCGCCCTCCTTCAGGTCCGGATTGAACAGCATGCGCATCGCGCGCTGCATCATCTTCCAGCGCCGCTTGCTCAGCCAGCGGCCCGAATAGTCCCGCTCCTGATAGAAGGTGCTGTAGAGCAAAGCGGGCATGGGCAGCACGCGAAAGCGGGTGAAGCCCGCCTCCTTGCCGCGCGCGATGATCAGGTGCGGGGGCATGTCGCGTTCGTTGACGCCGAATTTCGCCATCGCCTCGATCGATTCGGCCGACTGGCTATGGCCTTCGCCCGGTTCATGGGTGATCAGAATGCCGCCGGGCTTCAGCGCCCGCCAGGCCGACCGGATCGCCGCACCCTCATCCTCCGCATGATGCAGCGCGTCGTAGAAGATCGCCGCGTCATAATGGCCCTCCTGCTCCAGCCCTTCGAAATCGCTGCACAGGAAATGGGTGCGATCGGCCAGACCGTTCAGCGTCGCATTTTCGCGTGCCAGGTCGATCATGTCGGGCGCGATATCCTGCCCCGTCACCTCATGACCATGGCGTGCATAGAACAGGCTGGTCCAGCCCCCCCCGCAGCCAAGGTCCAATATGCGGGCCGGTGCTGGCGGCAGCAGCGACATGATGAAGCCGATCGAGGCGAGCTGAATGCCGCACTGGGGATCGGAAAAGGGTTTGTTGAGCGAATGTTCGCGGCCGCCCTCACCCATATTGGCGAGATAGGCGCGCTCTGCGTCTTTAGGCATGGCCCGGTCTTAGGGGCAGTCGGCCCCTTGCTCAAGCCTTACTGAATGGTGGCGCGATAGCTCAGCCGCCCGCTCTGGCCGGGAAAGGCGCTGTCGGGCAATTGCCAGCGAATATGGGTGACATCCTCCGCCACGGCCCGGCGCACGCCGCCCAAAGGGGTCGGTAGCCATAGCTGGTCGAACCGTGCCCAATGCTGGCCGCCGTCGATCGACACCTGCACGGCCGGATCGCGCAGGTCCGGGGTCGTGCCGCGCAGCACGGATCGGGTGGCGGTGAAATCGCGAATCGGGGCCGCGCCCTGATTGCGCCAGTTCAGGATCACGATCACCCGGTCGCCGGGCGCGATGCGATCGGCGCTCTCCAGCGTGCGGCGCAGGCGACCGTTGAGGTCGGTGGCGACCTTTTCCACGAACATCTGCGTGTCTAGGCGCACCATTGCCTGCGCGCCAGCCACTTGAGCATCTGCTACTTGCGCCGCCATCAGGCCGGCCAGCGCGAAAAGCAGCCCTTTCATGCCATTCCCCGTTCTTGCGTCCCCGCGACCGTTCTAGCCGCTGAGCGGAAATATTTGGTTAAGCCCCTGTTTCCTGTGTCGCTGGCGCAGTTAACGGCTTTGTAAATTGACGGCTTTGTCTGTCCGTCGCACATCAGGGTGAACGAACGGGGAATCAGCCAAGCGTGATCAATAATGACCAGCAGGAGATCAACCGGCGGCGTGACCGGTTGCTGGCGTCGCTCGCGCTGACATCGGGGATAGGCCTGCTGCTGGCCTTGCCTTTCGCACTGCGGGCGGGGGCGGAGTTTTTCCTGCCGCTGACCGCCGCGCTGGTGATCGCGATCGCGCTGGTTCCGCTGCTCGAATGGATGGAACGGCGCGGCATTCCGTCCGGCCTGTCGGCACTGATCGCAGTGGTCGGCTTCCTGCTGGTGGCGAACACGGCGCTGGTGCTGATCGTGGTGCCGGCGACCGACTGGTTCCGCATCCTGCCCCAGCGCCTGCCGCAAATTCAGGCGAACCTGGCGCCGCTGATCGATTTCTACGCCAGTCTCCAGCGCTTCGTGGATGAAACCGTGCAGATGCTGGCGACCGGGCCTGTGGCGGCGGCGCAGACGGCGGCGGTCGATGCGCCCCGGTCGCTGTTGCAATTTGCCGCGACCTCCGCCCCGTCGGCGATCATCCAGATGGTGTTCGCGCTGCTCATCATCTATTTCTTTCTCGCCGGCTGGACCAAGTTGCGCCGCCGCACGATCAACAGTCGGGGCAGCTTCGACGGCGCCATGGCTGTCGCACGGGTGATCCAGAATGTGGTCGATGCGACATCGGCCTATGTCATCACCATTGCGACCATCAATATCTGTCTGGGGCTGGCGGTGGCTCTTGCCCTGTGGCTGATCGGCATGCCGTCTCCGCTGATGTGGGGCGGTATCGTCGCCTTGCTCAACTTCGTGCCCTATTTTGGGCCGATGCTGGCGGCGGTGCTGCTGGGGCTGGGCGGCCTGATGGTGTTCGACGATGTCTATGTCGCCTTGCTGCCCGCCGGCTTGCAGGTCGGCTTCCATCTGGTGGAGGCCAATGTCGTCACGCCGCTGTTGTTGGGGCGGCGGCTGACGATGAACCCGCTGCTGATTCTCGTGTCGCTGACTTTCTGGGGATGGGTGTGGGGCACGCCGGGCGCGCTGCTGGCGGTGCCGCTGCTGATCATCATCCAGACCGTGGTGTCGGCCGCCGGAACCCCGGATATCGCCGGTTTCCTGTTTGAACAGGGCACGTTGACGGTCGCGCCGCGCAAAGAAAATGCGGAGAAAGATGAAACCGATGTTGCAGACGGTTGACAGCATCGCAGGACGCTCATAGACGGCGGCTCCACACCAAACGCGGGTGTAGCTCAGTTGGTTAGAGTGCCGGCCTGTCACGCCGGAGGTCGCGGGTTCGAGCCCCGTCACTCGCGCCACTTTCCTTGCAGGAAGGTGGATATGGTGTAGAAGATTTGCATCGTCTGGCGGCCTTGGCTGCGAAAGATGCCACCCTGCGCGGGTGTAGCTCAGTTGGTTAGAGTGCCGGCCTGTCACGCCGGAGGTCGCGGGTTCGAGCCCCGTCACTCGCGCCACTTTCCTTGACCGGAAAGTGAATTTTCCCAGATCGTGCATCGTCTGGCGACCGTCATGGTCGGATAAGATGCAGCACCTACGCGGGTGTAGCTCAGTTGGTTAGAGTGCCGGCCTGTCACGCCGGAGGTCGCGGGTTCGAGCCCCGTCACTCGCGCCATCACCCTGATTGTCCGGGTGATGGAGTCGGCGCATGGAAGCGCCGACATCCCTTTCTTTCAAATCAGATTTCGCCGCCGGTCACAGGCGGAGGCAGCGGCTCGGTCGCCAGCCAGCGATAGACGCCGCCTGCCGCCAGTGCGCCGACGATGGGCGCAATCCAGAAGAGCCATAATTGTTGCAGGGCGAGGCCGCCGACCAGCAGCGCCGGCCCGGTGCTGCGTGCCGGATTCACCGACGTGTTGGTGACCGGAATGCTGATCAGATGGATCAGCGTCAGCGCAAGGCCGATGGCGATCGGGGCGAATCCGCTCGGCGCCCGACTGTCCGTCGCACCCAGAATGACCGACAGAAAGCCGAAGGTCAGCACCAGTTCGATCGCCAGCCCCGATGCCAGCGAATAGCCGCCGGGCGACAGGGCGTCATAGCCGTTAATCGCCAGCCCATTGGCAGCAAGTACGAATCCCGGCTGGCCGCTGGCGATGAAGAGCAGCAAAGCCGCCGCCAGCACGGCGCCGACCAGTTGCGCGACGATATAGGGC
This sequence comes from Sphingobium sp. AP50, assembly GCF_900109095.1. Classification (GTDB taxonomy): domain Bacteria; phylum Pseudomonadota; class Alphaproteobacteria; order Sphingomonadales; family Sphingomonadaceae; genus Sphingobium. The sequence goes on along the minus strand of NZ_FNYZ01000011.1, from coordinate 151,909 downwards.
GCGATGTCCCGCACCGGGAAGCGGCCGCCGGCCCATAGGCCGATCGTGACCGCCGGATTGAGGTGGCAGCCGGAAATATGGCCGATCGAATAGGCCATGGTCAGCACCGTCAATCCAAAGGCCAGGCTGACGCCCAGCAGGCCGATGCCCACGTTCGGAAAGGCGGCGGCCAGAACGGCGCTGCCGCAGCCGCCGAACACCAGCCAGAATGTGCCCAATGTTTCGGCGAATAGTCTCTTTTCCAACCCAACCATCACTGTCTCCTGTCCCAGTGGAGCCGTGCCACCAGAGATGGGATGTGTCGGTGCGGGGTGGCGCCGCCCGATAGGAAATATGGAGAAGGAATGCGCCGCCGATGGCGCGTGCGGGACAGCAATGTTGCGATCGGCATGGCGTCGCACTCCGTCCGTCAGCGAGCCGACCCGAGGAAATACGGGCAGGCCATTACACTAAGTCAACGAATGAATAGTCATTCGTTGCGGAGTTGTCACGATATTATCCGCGCCGCCAGCGCCCGGTTTCCATCCAGGCCAGCAGGCGCCGGAGTGGCAATATCCAGATCCACACGATGCCCAGCACCACATAGACCGGCACCTGCGCCCATACCGGCAGCAGGCCGATCAGGCCGGACAGGCTGCCCACCAGTACGGCCCATGCGACAATCAGGCCGACGATTGTCAGCATGCCCACTGGCTTGCGCCAGCTTGGCTGATGATAATGGCGCGGATCGATGCTCATACCGTCCCGTCCTCGCCTTCACCCTCGATCAGTTCGACCTCGGTCATGATGATGTCCAGCGGCAGATCCCACGGATCAGCGGGCAGGGCGTCGATTTCCTGCGCTGACCAGGCGAGGCCGACGCGCAGCGCATCGGGGAAACGGGCGAAGGCGCGGTCATAATAGCCGCCGCCCTGGCCCAGCCGGTTCATCGCCCGGTCGAAACCGACCAGAGGCGCGATGATGACGTCGGGCGTCACCGGGCCACCGCTCGGTTCGGGATGGCTGGTGCCGAACAGGCCGGGGAAGAGTTGATCCTCGGGCTGCCATGCGAGGAAATCCATGCTGCCCAGCCGATCGAGCACGCGCGGCAATGCCACGATCTTGCCCATGGTCTGGAGTTGGGCCGCCATGCGCTGGGCCGGGGCCTCATCGTCCATGCCCATATAGAGCGCCACGATGTTCGCATCAGCGATCCGGCGGGCCAGAGGAGAAGGCACGGCTTTGAACGCCAGTCGATGGGCAAGCGGATCGAGCGAGGCGACAAAATTGCGCCGCCTCTGTCGGGCGATCGCGCGCAGGCTGGTCTTGTCGGGCTGATCGTCGTTCATGGCTTGTCCGCTGGGTCTGAAAATAGAGTGCTCCTGCGAAAGCAGGAGCCCAGGATGCAGGGCCGTCCGTTCGACACTAGGCTCCTGCTTTCGCAGGAGCACGATCGGGGAGGTGTAAGAGAAAAAGCGGGTGACGGGACCGCCTCGGTCGTTTGCTGGAATATCCTCTGACGCCTCAACGTCAGGTGGGGACCATGTAGAACGGGCCTGAACCCGCCCAGGGACAGCCCCCTTGGATTTTGATTATCGCCTCAGGGATGTTCGCTAAAGCTCGTGTCGCGCAGTGCCCGTCATCGCCAATCTAGGCGTCCGAGGCGCTTACGGCAAGTCGCTCGCGCAGCTTTTCTATCCGGGCGGCCAGCGCCTCGATGGCGCGGGCGCTCGGCTCGTCGTCGGCCTCCAGCGCCAGTTGCGTCTGTCGCCCGGCCGCTTCCCGCCGCAGATCGTTGAGTTCGTCGGCCAGAAACAGCGCCGCGAACAACAGGGTGCGCACTTCCGTCATGCCGGGCGTGGACTGCTGCGCCTGACGCGCCTTCTGCTCGATCATGGTCGCCAGATGGGTGATATGCGCTTCCTCCCCGTCGCGACAGCGTATGGGATAGGGGCGTCCGGCGATCTGTAGCATTATTTCAGCCATGGGTCCGTCCGTTCAGCGAATCGATCAGTTCATCGAGAGATCGGAGTGCGGCACGTGCTGCCGTAGCGTCAAGGGCGGGGGAGGGGGAAGTCGCGGGCGTCTCCAGGAGACGGGCGACATCCTGCTCAAGCCGGGTCACTGCACGCTCCAGCGTGCCGATCGCCTGCATCATGCGGTCGCTTGCCATCGGCCAGTCATAGCGGAAGTCGGGGCCTTGCAAAAGCGGTCTTTAGGGCAGTGTACCGCTTCGATGCTGGTCCCGGCGGTGCGTCGCTGCGGCGACATGCGGTTGACGCATGGGGCTTGACGCGACAAAGGGAGCGCGATGTCGAATCGACCGCGCGCGCGGTCTTCCCGCTATGCCCGATCAGGAAAGATTCCCGCCCAAGATGACCGTTTCGGAAAAGTCGCTCGCCAACGCCATTCGGGCGCTCTCCATGGACGCCGTGCAGGCCGCCAATAGCGGCCATCCGGGCATGCCGATGGGCATGGCGGACGTAGCGACCGTTCTGTTCGGCGATTATCTGAAATTCGATCCGACTGATCCCAAATGGGCCGACCGCGACCGCTTTGTCCTGTCGGCCGGCCATGGGTCGATGCTGATCTATTCGCTGCTGCACCTGACCGGCTATGCCAAGCCGACGATCGAGGACATTGCGAATTTCCGCCAGTTGCACAGCCCCTGCGCCGGCCACCCGGAGAATTTCGAACTGGCAGGCGTCGAAGCGACCACCGGTCCGCTCGGTTCGGGCCTTGCCACCGCCGTCGGCATGGCGATCGCCGAGCGTCATCTGAATGCGCAGTTCGGCGACGATCTGGTCGATCACAAGACCTGGGTCATCGCTGGCGACGGCTGCCTGATGGAAGGCATCAACCATGAAGCCATCGGTCTGGCCGGTCATCTGGGCCTTGGCCGCCTGAACGTGCTTTGGGACGATAACAAGATCACCATTGACGGTGCCGTCGACCTGTCGAGCAGCGAAGATGTGCTGGCCCGCTATGCCGCCACCGGCTGGCATGTCGTGTCGTGCGACGGCCATGACGTCGCCGACGTGCGCCGCGCGCTGGCCGAAGCCGTTGCCGATCCGCGCCCCTCGATCGTCGCCTGCGCCACCAAGATCGGCTATGGCGCGCCGAACAAGGCCGGCACATCGGGCGTTCACGGCTCGGCGCTCGGCACCGACGAAGTTGCCGCCGCCCGCGAGTTTCTCGGCTGGACCGCCGAACCCTTCGTCATCCCGGCCGACATTGCCGATGCCTGGAAGGCGATTGGCGCCAAGGGCCGAGATGTTCGCGCTGCTTGGGAAGGTCGCCTTGCAAGCAACGAGAAGGCTGCGGAATTCACCCGCCGCATGGCTGGCGACCTGCCCGCCGACTTCTCGCTCGACGCCTATATCGACAGCCTGATCGCCAACCCGCAAAAGGTCGCGACCCGCAAGGCGAGCGAACTGGCGCTGGGCGCGATCAACGACCTGTTGCCCGAAACGCTGGGCGGTTCGGCCGACCTTACCGGCTCCAACAATACCAAGACCAAGTCGACCGGTCCGCTGACCAAGGACGATTATTCGGGGCGCTACGTCTATTACGGTATCCGCGAATTCGGCATGGCCTGCGCGATGAACGGCATGGCGCTGCATGGCGGCGTGATCCCCTATGGCGGCACCTTCCTGGTCTTTTCCGACTATATGCGCGCCGGCATCCGCCTGGCTGCGCTGCAGGAACAGCGGGTCATCCACGTCCTCACCCATGACTCGATCGGTCTGGGCGAAGACGGCCCGACCCACCAGCCGATCGAGCATGTCATGTCGATGCGCATGATCCCGAACCTCGACGTCTATCGCCCGGCCGACATCGTCGAGACGGCGGAGTGCTGGGAACTGGCACTGAAGGATGCGACCGGCCCGTCGGTGCTGGCGCTGACCCGCCAGAACCTGCCACAGCTACGCCTGGAAAAGAGTGAAAATCTGTCGGCCAAGGGCGCCTACCGCCTGGTTGCCGCGACCGCCGATCGCAAGGTTGTGCTGCTCGCCACCGGTTCGGAAGTCGAGATCGCCGTCGCCACCGCCAAGGCGCTGGAAGAACAGGGCATCGGCGCCGACGTCGTCTCGATGCCCAGCTGGGCGCATTTCGACGCGCAGGACGCCGCCTACAAGGCCGACATCCTGCCCGCCGGTGTGCTGCGCGCCTCGATCGAGGCCGGCACCACCTTCGGCTGGGAACGCTATACCGGCCTCGACGGCCTGCGCTTCGGCATCGACAGCTTCGGCGCGTCGGCCCCCGCCGAAGTCCTCTACGACCATTTCGGCCTGACCGCCGCCAAGATCGCGCCGCAAATCGCGGCCGCTCTCTAAAATCCTTTGCATGTCACCGCCCACCATGGTCGGTGACATGCAGACCCTATCTATAACCGAACATCACACCCCAGGAGGCTAGTGCAGTGGCAACGAAGGTAGCAATTAACGGTTTTGGACGTATCGGCCGCCTGGTGGCGCGCGCAATCCTGTCGCGCACCGACCATGACCTGGAACTGGTCAGCATCAACGATCTGGGCGCCGTCAAGTCCAACGCCCTGCTGTTCAAGCGCGACTCCGTGCATGGTAACTGGGCCGGCGATGTCAGCGTCGATGGCGATTTCCTCGTCGTTGATGGCAAGAAGATCAAGGTGACGGCGGAGCGCGACCCCGCCAACCTGCCGCACGCAGAGTTGGGCGTGGAAATCGCGCTGGAATGCACCGGCATCTTCACCACCAAGGACAAGGCCAGCGCTCATCTGACCGCTGGCGCCAAGCGCGTGATCATCTCTGCGCCGGGCACCAATGTCGATCGTACCGTCGTGTTCGGCGTCAACCATGACGCGCTGACCGCCGATGACATCGTCATTTCGAACGCCAGCTGCACCACCAACTGTTTGGCCCCGCTCGCCAAGGTGCTGAACGATGCGATCGGCATCGAAAGCGGCTTCATGACGACGATCCACAGCTACACCAACGACCAGAACACGCTGGATCAGCTGCACAGCGACATGCGCCGCGCTCGCGCCGCTGCCCTGTCGCAGATCCCGACCTCCACCGGCGCCGCCCGCGCGGTGGGTGAGGTTCTGCCCGAATTGAAGGGCAAGCTGGACGGGTCTTCGATCCGCGTGCCGACCCCGAACGTTTCGGTCGTGGACCTGAAGTTCATTCCCAAGCGCCCGACTAGCAAGGACGAGGTCAACAGCCTGCTGAAGGCCGCGTCGGAAGCCGGCCCGCTCAAGGGCGTGCTGGGCTATTCGGACGAACCTTTGGTGTCGATCGACTATAATGGCGATCCGCGCAGCTCGACCGTCGATAGCCTGGAAACCGCCGTGGTCGACGGCAAGCTGGTCCGCGTGCTGAGCTGGTACGACAATGAATGGGGCTTCTCGAACCGCATGATCGACACCACCGGCGTCGTCGCGAAGTTCCTGTAAGACAAAGGTTGAAGGGCAGGCGAAAGTCTGCCCTTTTTCGTCATCCCAGCGAAAGCTGGGATCTCGCTTTCTTCCTCTATGCGGGAAAGGGAGAGAGATCCCAGCTTTCGCTGGGATGACGTCTGTTAGGCCGGTTTGCATCGCCCGTCATTGCGAGCGTAGCGAAGCAATCCATCGACGCACCATGGATTGCTTCGCTACGCTCGCAATGACGAAGTCTATGTGTCAGGCAGCTTTCAAATATTAGGATCAGGGGAAAAGACATGACCAAGCCCTTCAAGACGCTCGACGATATGGGTGACATCACCGGCAAGATCGTGCTGGTGCGCGAAGACCTGAACGTCCCCATGCAGGATGGTTCGGTCAGCGACGATACCCGCCTGCGCGCGGCGATGCCGACCGTGCTGGAACTGGCCGATCGCGGCGCCAAGGTGCTGATCCTCGCCCATTTTGGCCGCCCCAAGGGGCAGAAGAACCCGGAATATTCGCTGTCGAAGATCACGCGTCCGCTGACGCAGGTGCTTGGCCGCGAAGTGCAGTTCATCCCCGACTGTCAGGGCGAAGCAGCCGTAGACGGCATCGCGGTCATGCGCCCGGGCGACATCGCGATTCTGGAAAATACCCGCTTCCATCCCGGCGAGGAAACGAACGACCCGGCGCTGGTAGAAGCCATGGCCGCCATCGGCGACCTGTACGTCAACGACGCCTTTTCCGCAGCCCATCGCGCCCATGCTTCGACCGAAGGTCTGGCGCACAAGCTGCCGGCCTTTGCCGGTCGCTCGATGGAAAAGGAACTGGACGCGCTTCAGGCTGCACTTGGCGAACCGGTAAAGCCGGTCGCGGCTGTCGTGGGCGGCGCAAAGGTGTCGACCAAGCTCGACGTTCTCAACAATCTCGTCGCCAAGGTCGATCATCTGATCATCGGCGGCGGCATGGCCAACACCTTCCTCTATGCCCGTGGCGTCGATGTCGGCAAATCGCTGTGCGAAAAGGATCTGAGCGACACGGCCGAAGCGATCTTCGACAAGGCGGAAGCGGCTGGTTGCATCATCCATCTGCCCTATGACGTCGTCGTGGCGAAGGAATTTGCGGCGAACCCGCCGTCGGTTCGCACCTGCAATGTGCATGAAGTTGCCGAAGACGAAATGATTCTGGATGTCGGCCCCGCTGCGGTCGAGGCACTGGGCGATGCGCTGAAGAACTGCCGCACTTTGGTCTGGAATGGCCCGCTCGGCGCCTTTGAGATCGCGCCGTTCGACACCGCGACGGTGGCGCTGGCCAAGACGGCGGCGGCGCTGACCAAGGAAGGCCAGTTGACGTCGGTCGCTGGTGGTGGCGACACCGTTGCCGCGCTCAACCATGCGGGCGTTGGCAGCGATTTCAGCTTCATCTCTACTGCTGGCGGCGCCTTCCTCGAATGGATGGAAGGCAAGGAGTTGCCGGGCGTTAAGGCGTTGACGATCTGAACGTGAAATAATCCGTTCGCTTCGAGCGAAGTCGTGAAGCGTGTCTCGACTTCGCTCGACACGAACGGAGGTTATTTCAATATCTTACCGGGCAATGCTGGCACTCCGGTCGAACAACAGAAAGCCCAGCGTAGCAATGCCGCCGATCGCCGCGCCGGCCATGGCGCTGGCCGACCAGCCGCCCGCTTCGAACGTGGCGGACCCGATCACCGATCCCAGCGCACCGATCACGAACATCACCGTCACATAAGCGGCATTGATCCGTCCGCGCGCATGGGGATCGAGCGAGAAGATCAGCTTCTGCCCGGTGATCTGGCTCATCTGCACGGCCGCGTCGATCAGTACCGCCATGATGGTGAAGCCGATCAGGCTGCCCGCCGCCACGGTCCAGTCCGCCAGCAGGAAGCCGACCGTCAAGCCCGCAAGACCAATCAGCGAAGCTGGCCGCGTCAGCTTGCGGTCCGCCATCCAGCCCGCGACCGGCGCGATCAGCGCGCCGCCAGCCCCCGCCAGCGCGAAGGCGCCGATACCGGTGTGGCTCAGATGAAAATCGTGGATCAGCGCCAGCGGCGCGGCGGTCCAGAACAGGTTGAAGGCGGCGAACATCATCGCCTGATAGAAAGCACGCATCCGCACCACCCGGTGCTGCACCAGTTGCGCGAAGGTCGATGCCAGCACCTCGCCATAATGCATCCCGCCCTTGGGCGTGCGCCGTGGGCAGGCGGCCAGCAGCGCGATGGCGACGATCCCCATGGCTACGGCCGACAGGATGAAGGTCGCGCGCCAGCCGACCGATCCCGCCAGAAAACTGGCGATCGGCCGCGCGAGCATGATGCCGAACAACAGGCCGCTCATCACCGTGCCGACGACGCGACCCTGCTTTTCGGGCGTGGCGAGGTGGGAGGCGAGGGGGACGATCACCTGCGCACCGATCGCGCCGATGCCGGTGACGATCGATGCGATCAGGAAGCTGGTCGGCCCGCTGGACAAGGCGATGCCGATGCAGCCCGCGATGGTGAGGATGATCGACCCCAGAATGATCCGGCGATTTTCGAACAGGTCGGCGATCGGCACGATCAGGAACAGGCCCAATCCATAGCCCAGTTGCGTCAGGGTGGTGATCAGCCCCGCCACGCTGGCCGACATGCCGATTTCCGGGCCGATCACGTCGATCAGCGTCTGCGCATAATAGAGATTGGCGACGATCACGCCGCACGCCACCGCCATCAGCAGGATTTTGGCGGCGGACAGGTCTACGCCGGGGGCGGGCGCGGGGGAGGCAATGCTACTGGACATGGCACGCCTAATGGGTCTTGAAGCGCAACCTTTCAACCCTAACCCTTGGTTTGGTCGGCTATGAAGGGGCCTTTTCCTTGAGCAGCGGCACCAGCAGACTATTGAGCGCATCCAGATCGAACGCGCCCGACTGGGCGTATCGCAGCACCCCGGCGCGATCGATGACGAAATTGGTCGGCACGCCGGTCAGCGGACCATAAGGCCCCTTGATCCGCCGGGCCGACGGCATCTTCATGGCGGCGAACAGCTTCTTCAACTGGGGGATCGGCACCGATCCCTCGGTGGTGATGGCAAAGACCTTCAGCCCATATTTTTGCTGTGCATCATAATAGGCGTCCAGCGTCGGCAATTCCTTGCGGCAGGGGACGCACCATGTCGCCCAGAAATTGAGCACTACCACCTGGCCTTTCAGGTCCGCCAGCGCGACCTTGCTCCCGTCGATCAGCGTGAGTTCGAAGGCGGGCGCCACGGTACCCACAACGGGCTTTTCTGCCGCCTGTACCGGCGAAATGCTGGTCAGCGACAGCGCCGCCGCTATGGCCAGAAACCGTCCGATCTTCATGCTGTCATCATCCCCCGTATAAACCCCACGCTTTGGATAGCATCACCGATCGGACATGCCAGCGATAACAGGCTGTTCCCGCCCAAAATCGCGCCCCCAAATTGCGCCGATGTTTCTTGCGGTGCGGCATGGGACTGGCTAACAGCCGGAAGACCGGCGATCATAAACAGGATGTCGCTCCCGGCCGGCAGATGATGGAGCATCTGTCGAAACTCCCATTTTTTCGCGCGCCGGTGCAAGGGCGCGCGCACAAGAGAAGGTATGTGCAGATGCTGGATCAGGACATGAAGCAGAAGATCGCGGACGGTAACGGCTTCATCGCCGCGCTCGACCAGAGCGGTGGCTCGACGCCCAAGGCGCTCAAGGGCTATGGCATCGAAGAAGGCGCCTGGGGCAGCGAAGAGGAAATGTTCGGCCTGATCCACGCGATGCGCAGCCGCGTCATCACCGCGCCGCCCTTCACCGGTGACAAGGTGCTGGGCGCGATCCTGTTCGAGCGCACCATGGACGGCACGGTCGACGGCAAGCCGACCCCGGCCGCACTGATCGAACGTGGCGTCGTGCCCTTCATCAAGATCGACAAGGGTCTGGAAGACGAAGCCAATGGCGTCCAGCTGATGAAGCCCAATCCGGGCCTCGACGCGCTGCTCGCCCGCGCCAAGGGGCTGGGCGTGTTCGGCACCAAGGAGCGTTCGGTGGTGAACCTCGCCAACGCCGAAGGCATCGCCGCCGTCGTCGCGCAGCAGTTCGAAGTCGGCCGCCAAGTGCTGGCCGGCGGCCTGATGCCGATCATCGAGCCGGAAGTGAACATCAAGTCGCCTGAGCGCGCCGAAGCGGACGAAATCCTGCTGGCAGAAATCCTGAAGAATCTGGATGCCCTGCCCGAAGGCGAGCAGGTGATGCTCAAGCTGTCGCTGCCCGCCAAGCCCGGCCTGTTCGACCCGCTGGTCGATCATCCCAAGGTGCTGCGCGTCGTCGCGCTGTCGGGTGGGTTCAGCCGCACGGAAGCCTGCGCCGAACTGGCCAAGAATCGCGGCATCATCGCCAGCTTCAGCCGCGCGCTGCTGAACGATCTGCGCCACCAGATGACCGAGGACGAATTCAACGCATCGCTGGGTGAAGCGATCGATGAAATCCATGGCGCATCGGTCGCCAAACAGCCGGTCGCGGCCTGATATGACCGGCGGCGCCGGACCGGCTGAGGCTGGTTCCGGCGCCGCCTTTTCCTATCATCGGGCGGTTGCCCCGATGCTCTGGGTGTTGGTCGGCCTGATGATCATAGAGATCGGGGTCGTCCATCTGCTGCTGGCGCTCTGGAGCCGCCGCGCAGCGCTGATCCTGTCGCTGGTCAGCCTCGCCACCCTTGTCTGGTTCCTGCGCTTCATCCGCTCCTTCAAACGCTGCCCGATATGGATCGGTCCCACCGAACTGATCTGGCGCATCGGCCATCTGCGCAGCCTCACCGTGCCCCTTTCGCAGGTGGCGGGTCTGCGCAGCGACTGGACGCTGGCCGATCTGGAGGCGGCGGGGGTCTTCAACGGCGCGCTGATCGCCCATCCCAACATCGTCGTCGCGCTGGACCCGCCGGTCAGCATGGGCCGCCGCACGATCCATTATCTGGCCCACCGGCTGGATGACCCGGCGGGTTTCACGCGGATGATTGAAAACCTTTGATTTAATTCGTCATTGCGAGCGCAGCGAAGCAATCCACTGACACCCACATGGATTGCTTCGCTGCGCTCGCAATGATGATTGACGTCCAGACGTCAATCTAACGTCCAGCCTTCAGCATCGGCAACACCTTGTCCAGTGGCAGCGCCTGCGCCGTGCCGCGATTGCCTTCTACCGTCTGCGCCTTGAACAGGGCGTTGAGGACGGCTTCCTCGGTCGCCTCGATGGTCGCCTGAAACAGCGGTGACATGCGGTCATTGGGCAGATCGTCGACCGGCGCCACGCTGTCCCGCTTCGCCGCCGTGCGCCGCACCGCCGGGCTGGTGGAAAAGGCGATGGCATAGTCGCCCGATCCGTTGGAGAAGCTGGAGCCGGTCCGCGCGATCCCGCCAAAGGCGCGCTCGGCCACGCGGCGCAGATTGCGGTCGGACAGCGGCGCATCGGTGGCGATCACGATCACGACCGATCCGTCAGCCTTCTTTTCTTCCACCTGTTTGCGATAATCATATTGGCCGAGCTTCACGCCGACCGGTACGCCCCCAATGGTGAGTACGCCGCCATAATTGGCCTGCACCAGCACGCCCACGGTCCAGCCGCCCAACGACACCGGCAGCTTGCGCGACGAAGTGCCGATCCCGGCCTTGAACCCAAAGGCAACGGTGCCCGTGCCCGCGCCGACCACGCCTTCCTCGACCGGGCCAGCCTTCGCGCTTTCGATCGCGCGGCGGGCGTCGGCGATGGTGACATGGCGCCCGCGAATATCGTTCAGCATCCCGTCATTGGTTTCGCCCACCACCGCATTGACCGATCGCACCTCCTCATTGCCCGGCTGCGCCAGCGTCCATTCGACCGAGGCGGCACCGGCCTCCGCGACATTGAGCGTATTGGTCAGCAGGATCGGCGTCTCGATCTCACCCAGTTCGGCCACCTGGGTCGATCCCATGAACTTGCCAAAGGCATTATAGGCGACGAAGCCGGCGGGCACCTTGTCCTGAAACAGGTTGCCGCCATGGGGCAGGATGGCTGTGACGCCGGTATTGACGTCATGGCTGCGCGGCAGCGTCACCTGACCCACCTTCACCCCGTCGACATCGGTGATGGCGTTGAGCGGGCCGGGGGACAGGATGCCCACGCTGACGCCGGCTTCCCGCGCGCGGGGGCGGGCGGCCTCCTTCGCCAGCACGGGCGCGCCGGACAGCAGCAACAGGATGGCGATGGCGTGGCGCATGATGCTTTCCCCAATTTTATGAACGGCTTCCCCTATCAGGGGCGCAGGCCTGCCGCCATGCTCTTGGCGCGCGCGCCCGAATGGCTATAAGGCGCGCATGACCGACTTTACCGATGAAGAGCTGGCGCTCGATCCGCATTTTGCCGACCAGTTCGAACAGGGCTTTCGCCCGGCCTGCCAGCTATATCTGATCTCCCCGCCGACGATCGACGAGACGTTCGTCGAGCAACTCGCCGCGGCGTTCGACGGCGGCAAGGTTGCGGCCTTCCAGTTGCGGTTGAAGGGGCTGGACGAGGAGGCTATCGCGCAGGCCGCCGAACCGCTGCAAAAACTCTGCGCCGAACGGGAGGTCGCCTTCATCATCAACGATAGCGCCGCTCTGGCGCACCGTCTGGGTGCCGATGGCGTGCATCTGGGGCAGGGCGATGGCGACCCGAAGGCTGCGCGCAAATTGTTGGGACCAAAGGTGCAGATCGGCATCACCTGCCATGACAGCCGCCATATGGCGATGGAAGCGGGCGAGGCCGGGGCCGATTATGTCGCGTTCGGCGCCTTCTACCCCACCACCACCAAGGAAGTGAGCCATCTGGCCGAACCGTCGATTCTGGGCTGGTGGACCACCTTGTTTGAATTGCCCTGCGTCGCGATCGGCGGCATCACGCAGGACAATGCCGGCCCGCTGGTGGCGGCAGGCGCGGATTTCCTGGCGGTCAGCGGCGCGGTATGGAACCACCCCGAAGGCCCGAAGGCCGGCGTTGCGGCCTTTGAAGCGGTACTCGCCAGCAAGGCGCCGCCTCCGCGCTAGGCGCTACATGTTCCCCCTACCGCTTGCGGGAGGGGGCTAGGGGGTGGGTATCCTGGTGCCAGCCCACCCCGCTGCTCCTCTCGTAAACGGGAGGGGCATAGTCTCTTCGCACCCTTCGGCTTGCTTGTGCGTTATCTCTTCATGAGAATGGAGAGTAGCGCCTTGAAAAATCATCTGTTGCTTGCCGCCCTGCTGTGCAGTGCCTGCAATGTCAGCGTGACGAATGCCAATGACAGCCAGCAGGCGCCCGATACCACGCCGCCTGTCGACAATGTAGCTGCGCAGGCGGCTGCGAAAAATGCAGCTTATGATTTCGCGATCGTGCCGGAGCAGAATGCCAAGCAGCCCAACCGCATCCTGATGGCGCAGGTGGCGCTGGATCGCGCCGGCTTTTCCCCCGGCGTGCTCGATGGGAAGGATGGCATGAGCTACAAGGCCGCCCTGCGCGGCTTTCAGGAAGCGCGCAACCTGCCGGTGACGGGGGAGTTCGACCAGAAGACCACCGCCGCCCTGCTGGAGGGGGAAGCGCGGCCCACCACCTGGCTGGTGAAAATTCCCGCCGATTTCGCTCGCGGTCCCTTCTTCACCATTCCCAGGGGGCTGAATGAGCAGTCGAGCCTGCCCGCGCTCACCTATCGCAACCTGCTGGAAAAGCTGGCCGAACGTTTCCACACCACGCCCGAAGCGCTGATCGCCCTTAATCCGCCGAATACCAAGGTCGGCGCCGGCGCGACGATCCGCGTGCCCGCCATCGACAGTCAACCCATCGCAAAAATCGAAGGCGACCAGCGCGGTTGGGGCGAAACGCTCGCCAGCCTTGGCGTGGCCAAGGATCAGCCCCAGGCCGATCATCTGGTGGTCGACAAGTCGGACGGGCTGCTCCGGGTCTATGACGGGCAAAGCCGCCTTGTCGCGCAATTCCCCGTCACCACCGGGTCGCAGCATGATCCGTTGCCGCTGGGCGAATGGACGATCAAGGGCGTCAGTCGCAATCCCGAATTTCACTATAATCCCAACCTCTTCTGGGACGCTGCTGCCAAGGATCAGAAGGCGGTGCTGAAGCCCGGACCCAATGGCCCGGTCGGCGTGGTGTGGATCGACCTGTCGAAGGATCATTATGGCATTCATGGCACGCCCGAACCGCAACTGATCGGCCGCGCCGAAAGCCATGGCTGCATTCGCCTGACCAACTGGGATGCCGCCCGGCTCGCGCAGATGGTGAAGAGCGGGGTGAAGGCGAAGTTTCAGGCATGACCGCGCGGCGGCGGAGCGCCTTATGGGGCGGCGGCGTTACGGCGCTGCTGTTCTGTGTCGCCTTTGCCCATTATTGCGTGCGCATCGTCCCGGCGGACGAAGCCTTGCCTGTTCCCGCGCCCGAAATGTCCCGACCGGTCGATCAGGGACTATTGCTCATCCCGGTCGAGGGCGTTCCCGCTTCCGCCCTGACAGATACTTTCTCGCAGGCGCGGGCAGGCGGTGCGCGACCGCATGATGCGATCGACATCATGGCGGCGCGGGGCAGGGTGGTACTGGCCGCCGCCGACGGCCGCATCGAAAAGCTCTTCTGGAGCGAGGCGGGCGGCCGCACCCTCTATGAACGATCGGCGGATGGCCGCCTGATCTATTATTATGCCCATCTGGACGGTTATGCGCCGGGCCTGCGCGAAGGGCAGGGCGTCAGGCGCGGCCAGCGCATCGCGACGGTCGGCAGCACCGGCAATGCCGATCCCGCCGCGCCGCACCTTCACTTCGCTGTGAACGTCATGCAACCGGGCGAGTCATGGCATGGCGGGCGACCAGTCAATCCCTATCCGCTGCTGGTCCGGCGCTGACCTGTCCTATGGCGGCGACTACGGGCTATACTTCCGGCAGGACGGTGGAAAATTTCCAACATAGGAAATTTGCTTTCAAGACTTGCGGGAAAAGTGCGAAGTTAAGCTGCCCCTTGCTCTCAGCCCCGTCCGGCTGTAAAGGCGCGCCCAGCCTCAAGAGAGGCCGGCTCTTTTCCACATTCAGACATATAGGCAGGCTCTTCCCATGAAGATCAGCGGCGTGGACATTCGTCCCGGCAACAATATCGAATATGAGGGCGGCCTGTGGCGCGCTGTCAAGATTCAGCATACGCAGCCCGGCAAGGGTGGCGCCTATATGCAGGTGGAACTCAAGAACCTGATCGATGGCCGCAAGAATAACGTCCGTTTCCGCTCCGCCGAAAGCGTCGAGCGTATCCGCCTCGACACCAAGGACTTCCAGTATCTTTATGCCGAAGGCGACATGCTTGTCTTCATGGATCAGGAAACCTACGAACAGATCAACCTGCCGACCGAACTGCTCGGTGATGCGGCCGCCTTCCTTCAGGACGGCATGATGGTCGTTCTGGAAATGTATGAAGAGCGCCCGATTTCGGTCCAGTTGCCCGAAACCATCGAAGCGACGGTCGTGGAGGCCGACGCCGTGGTGAAGGGCCAGACCGCTTCGGCCAGCTACAAGCCGGCGATCCTCGACAATGGCGTGCGCGTCATGGTGCCGCCGCACATCGTCAGCGGTACGCGCATCGTCGTCGATGTCTATGCCCGCGAATATGTGAAGCGGGCCGACTGATGCGGTTCGGGCGCAGCACGGCACTGGCCGCCATCTTCACGATCGGCGCCCTGCCGGTTGCGCTCCCTGCACCGGCATGGGCGCAGGCGCCATCGCGCGCCACGCCCACCAAGGCGCAACTCGACAGCGCAGCCTACACGCTGCGCATCGTGATGACGGCGCTCCAGTCGAATGAGGTTGAACAGCCGGTCAAGAACGCGCTGTTCGATTGCCTCTATTCCAATTCGATTGGGCAGATCAGTGCGGAGGCGGACAAGGTGATCGCCGCCAACGCTGGCAAGGTCGATCGCAAGGATGCGTCGCAGATGCTGGCAGTGGTCGCGGGAACCTGCGGCTATCGCCCGCCTGTGGCCAAGCCTGCCGCCAAGCCCGCCCCCAAGAGATAATCAACAGGCCGCCCCTGTCCGGGCGGCGGAGACAAGACCATGGTATCGCATTCCGGCCTCCTCACCGTCATGGAACGCGCCGCGCGCAAGGCCGGCTCCAAGCTGCGCCGCGACTTCGGCGAAGTCGAACATCTTCAGGTCAGCCGCAAGGGGCCGGCCGACTTCGTGTCGAAGGCCGATCAGCAGGCTGAAAAGACCCTGGTGGAAGAGCTTCAGAAGGCACGTCCCGACTGGGGCTTCCTGCTGGAAGAGGGCGGCGTGATCGAAGGTGATCCCACCAAGCCGCGTTGGATCATCGATCCGCTCGATGGCACCACCAACTTCCTTCACGGCATCCCGCACTTCGCCATCTCGATCGCGGTCGAGGAGCCTCTCTTCGGCGGTAACAAGCGCGAAGTGACCACCGGCCTCATCTATCAGCCGGTCACCGACGAAAGCTACTGGGCGGAAAAGAGCCGGGGCGCCTGGCGGCATGACCAGCGCCTGCGCGTGTCGGCCCGTCGCGATCTGGCCGATTGCGTCATCGCCACCGGCATCCCGTTCATGGGCCATGGCAATATGGCGGAATGGACCCGCATCTTTGGCGCGGTGGCCCCATCGGTCGCGGGCATCCGTCGCTTCGGCGCGGCCTCGCTCGACCTCGCCCATGTCGCCTCCGGCCGCTATGACGGCTATTGGGAAAGCGGGCTTCAGCCCTGGGACGTCGCCGCCGGCCTGCTGCTGGTGCGTGAGGCGGGCGGCTTTGCCAGCGACTTCCGCGGCGGCGACCAGCCCATCGAGCGCAAGGAAGTGATTGCCGGCAACGACGCGATCCACAGCAAGCTGCACAAGCTGGTGGCCGGCGCGCTGCGCTGATCCCAATATCTGGCGAGTCGTTTCAAAGGGTCGCTGCCGGGGCTGTCGCAGGACGTCACCCTGGCAGCGGCCCTTTTTCGTGTCCGGCGATGATGAAGAGTTTCTGCGGCGTTGCATCGCCGCAAAGTGTGCATCTGTTGTGCGTCGGGCGTGCCACCGGTGGATCGAAAGCGCGCAGTCGAGAACGGCTTTTTTCCAGGATGTGCAGAAGCATTTGATAGCGGTCAAATGCCGGTTTTCAGGCGCTTTCCATCCCAAGTGGCGGCGTGTTGAGAAGGCTGATCGCGCGGCGCGCGCGGCCATCCTCAAAGCTCCGCTAAGTGGCGGATTTCTTGCGAATCATTCTCACGCCCCTGGCCCCTTGCTTCGCATGTGCAGCGGGCCTAAAGCGCCCCCAACAATGACAATTTGTCCCAGGGGATAACATTGGTCGATCTCGCCCAATATCTGCCGATCCTGATTTTTCTCGGGATTGCCTTGCTGCTCTCCACGGCATTCGTGTTTCTGCCGATGCTGGTTGGCCGCCTTACCGGCGCGCACAAGCCCGACCCTGCCAAGCTCTCTGAATATGAATGCGGCTTCCCCGCATTTGAAGAGCCGCGTAGCCAGTTCGATGTGCGCTTTTATCTGGTCGCCATTCTCTTCATCATCTTCGATCTTGAAGCGGCGTTCCTGTTCCCCTGGGCTGTAAGCCTCGACCAGATCGGCTGGGCCGGCTGGGCGACGATGATGATCTTCATAGCGGAGCTGGTGCTCGGCCTCGTCTATGCGTGGAAGAAGGGAGCACTCGATTGGGAGTAGAACTCTATAATCCGGCGCCCGGCACCTTGCCGCCCGTTGGAACCCAGCCCGACCAGGCCTTTTTTGACTCGCTGAACAGCGAAGTGAATGACAAGGGCTTCCTGATCACCTCGACCGAGGAGCTGTTCCAGTGGGCCCGTACCGGCTCGCTGTGGTGGATGACCTTCGGCCTGGCCTGCTGCGCTGTGGAGATGATCCACGTCAACATGCCGCGCTATGACATGGAGCGTTTCGGTGCCGCACCGCGCGCTTCCCCGCGCCAGTCGGACGTGATGATCGTCGCGGGCACGCTCTGCAACAAGATGGCCCCTGCGCTGCGCAAGGTCTACGACCAGATGTCCAACCCGAAATATGTGATTTCGATGGGCAGCTGCGCCAATGGTGGTGGTTACTACCATTATAGCTATTCGGTCGTTCGTGGCTGTGACCGCATCGTGCCGGTCGACATCTATGTGCCGGGTTGCCCGCCGACCGCCGAAGCCTTGCTCTACGGCATCATGCAGTTGCAGCGGAAGATCCGCCGGATCGGGACGATTGAGCGTTAATATGGGCCATTCTGCACCCAAGATCGTGAACCCTGAGGGCATTGCCGAGGAAATCGGCGCGCTGCTGGGTTCGATGCTGATCGAAACCATCGATCATGCTGATGAGCTGACCTTCATTGTTGCACGCGATGATCTGGCCAATGCCATGATCGCGCTGCGCGACATGGCGCATTATCAGCAGCTGATGGAAGTGGCCGGCATCGACTATCCGGAGCGTCCGGAACGGTTCGAAGTCGCCTACCATCTGCTCAGCGTCACGCGGAACCATCGTATCCGCGTGAAGGTATCGACCGATGAGGATACGCCGGTTCCTACCGTGACGCACCTCTGGCCGGTCGCCGGCTGGCTGGAGCGCGAAGTGTTCGACATGTATGGCGTCGTGTTCGACGGCAATACCGACCTGCGTCGCATCCTGACGGACTATGGTTTCAAAGGGCATCCGCAGCGTAAGGACTTCCCGCTGACCGGCTATGTCGAGCTGCGCTATTCCGAAGAGGATAAGCGGGTCGTCTATGAGCCGGTGAAGCTGGCGCAGGACTTCCGCAGCTTCGACTTCATGTCGCCGTGGGAAGGGGCGCAATATGTGCTTCCGGGCGATGAAAAGGCTGCCGCGTCTGCCGCCCCCGCTGCACCTGCCGCCGCTCCCACCCCCAAGGTGACGGAGAAGAAGGGCGTGAGCGGGGCAGGGGAGCCAACCGACAGCGCGGCGAACAAAAAGTCTGAGGACAAGGCCTGATGTCCGACTATCTCGAAAAGATGGATCATGTCACCGACGCCGCTGACCCGGCCTATGGCGACACGGAAATCCAGAATTACACGATCAACTTCGGTCCGCAGCATCCCGCGGCCCACGGCGTGCTGCGTCTGGTCATGGAACTGGACGGCGAAATCGTCGAGCGCTGCGATCCGCATGTTGGCCTGCTGCATCGCGGCACCGAAAAGCTGATCGAGTACAAGACCTATATGCAGGCGCTGCCCTATTTCGATCGGCTGGACTATTGTTCGCCGCTCGGCATGGAGCATAGCTATGTTCTGGCGGTCGAAAAGCTGCTGAACCTGGAAGTGCCGCTGCGCGCGCAATATCTGCGCGTGTTCTTCGCGGAACTGACCCGCATCTGCAATCACATGCTCAATCTCGGCTCGCACGTCATGGACGTCGGCGCGATGACGCCGAACCTGTGGCTGTTCGAAATCCGTGAGGATTGCCTCAACTTCTTCGAACGCGCGTCCGGCGCCCGCATGCATTCGGCCTATTTCCGGCCCGGCGGCGTGCATCAGGACGTGCCGCTCAAGCTGCTGACGGACATTGCCGAATGGCTCGACACCCGTTTGCCGCGCCTGTTCGAAGACGCGATGAGCCTGGTAGTCGACAACCGCATCTTCAAGCAGCGTAACGTCGACATCGCCATCGTCAGCAAGGAAGACGCGCTGAAATGGGGCTTCTCCGGCCCTATGCTGCGCGGCTCGGGTATCGCCTGGGACGTGCGCAAAGCGCAACCTTACGACGTTTATGACCGCATGGACTTCGATATTCCGGTCGGCACCGCCTATGACTGCTATGACCGTTTCATGGTCCGCGTCGAGGAAGTGCGCCAGTCCGCGCGCATCATGAAGCAGTGCCTGAACGAAATGCCCGAAGGGCCGATCGCCAGCTTCGACCGCAAGGTTTCGCCGCCCAAGCGTGGTGAAATGAAGCGTTCGATGGAAGCGCTGATCCACCATTTCAAGCTCTACACCGAGGGCTTCCACGTCCCCGCAGGCGAAGTCTATGTGGCGACCGAAAGCCCCAAGGGCGAATTCGGTGTCTATCTGGTCAGCGACGGCAGCAACAAGCCCTATCGCTGCAAGGTCCGCCCGACCGCCTTCAGCCATCTGCAGGCGATGGACTTCCTGATGAAGGGCCACATGCTGGCCGATACAACCGCTGTCCTGGGCGCCATGGACATCGTGTTTGGAGAATGTGACCGCTAATGGCTGACGCAGTTCATATCCCGGACGAGGCTGAAACCCGTGCGCGCTGGGGCGCGTTCGAGTGGACCGCCGAAAATGCCGAACAGGCCAAGAAGGTCATCGCGCGCTATCCCGCCGGTCGCCAGCAGTCGGCGGTGATGCCGCTGCTCGATCTGGCCCAGCGTCAGGTCGGTGCGGAAACGCAGACCAACGGTTGGCTGCCCGTGCCGGTGATGGAATATATCGGGCGTCAGCTCGATATGCCGTACATGCGCGTCTACGAAGTCGCGACCTTCTACACCATGTATAACCTTGCGCCGGTCGGCCGTTATCATGTGCAGGTGTGCGGCACGACGCCGTGCATGCTCCGCGGTTCGGACGATGTCTTTTCGGCATGCAAGAACAAGGGGCTGGTCAAGGGCGGTACGACCCCCGACGGCCTGTTCACCCTGACCGAAGTCGAATGCCTTGGCGCCTGCGCCAATGCGCCGATGGTCCAGATCAACGACGATAATTTCGAAGATCTGACCTATGACAGCATGAGCGCGATCCTGGAAACGCTGGCTGCTGGCGGTCAGCCCAAGATCGGCCCGCAGATCGATCGTCAGACCAGCGCGCCGGAAGGTGGCCCGACCACTCTCAAGGCAATGGTCACCGAAAATCACGACTATCGGGGGGATTGGGCATGACCGACGCACCCGCACCGGCGGCACCGCCGCCCTTCGTTGGTCCGCTGACCGACAAGGACCGCATCTTCACCAACATCCACGGCTTCCAGGATTGGGGCGTCGACGCGGCCATGAAGCGCGGCGATTGGGATAATACCAAGAAGCTGATGGAAATCGGCCAGGATGGTATCATCGACATCATGAAGGCGTCGAACCTGCGCGGCCGTGGCGGCGCTGGCTTCCCGACTGGCCTGAAATGGTCCTTCATGCCCAAGGAAAGCAAGGACGGTCGTCCCAGCTTCCTGGTCATCAACGCCGACGAATCCGAACCGGGTTCGTGTAAGGACCGCGAAATCATCCGCCACGATCCGCATAAGCTGATCGAAGGCGCGCTGATCGCCGGTTTCGCGATGCGGGCGCGTGCCGCCTACATCTATATCCGCGGTGAGTTCATCTATGAGGCGAAGGTGCTCTTCGCCGCCGTCGAGCAGGCCTATGAAAAGGGCTTTATCGGCAAGAATGCCTGCGGATCGGGCTATGATTTCGACGTGTTCGTCCATCGCGGCGCGGGCGCGTACATCTGCGGCGAGGAAACCGCGCAGATCGAAAGCATTGAGGGCAAGAAGGGCCAGCCTCGTCTGAAGCCGCCTTTCCCGGCAGGTGCGGGTCTTTATGGTTGCCCGACCACCGTGAACAACGTCGAGAGCATCGCGGTCAGCCCGACGATCCTGCGGCGCGGTGCGGCCTGGTTCAACGGCTTTGGTCGTGAGAACAACCGCGGCACCAAGCTGTTCCAGATCAGCGGCCATGTGAACAAGCCCTGCGTCGTCGAGGAATCGATGTCGATCCCGTTCCGTGAACTGATCGACCGCCATTGCGGCGGCATCCGTGGCGGCTGGGACAATCTGCTCGCGGTCATTCCGGGCGGGTCGTCGGTGCCGCTGGTTCCTGCGAAGGAAATCATGGACGCGCCGATGGACTTTGACGGCCTGCGTGCGCTCGGCTCCGGCCTCGGCACTGCCGCCGTCATCGTCATGGACAAGTCGACCGACATCGTCCGCGCCATTTCGCGTCTCTCCTACTTCTACAAGCATGAGAGCTGCGGCCAGTGCACGCCGTGCCGCGAAGGCACCGGCTGGATGTGGCGGGTGATGGAGCGTCTGCGCACCGGCGACGCCGACCAGAGCGAAATCGACATGCTGTTCCAGGTGACCAAGCAGGTCGAAGGCCACACCATCTGCGCGCTTGGCGACGCGGCGGCATGGCCGATCCAGGGGCTGATCCGGCATTTCCGTCCGGAAATCGAGCGCCGGATCAACGAGAACAAGGGTAGTGCCCCCGTCATGGAGGCAGCGGAGTAACCATGCCGAAGGTCAAAGTAGACGGCGTAGAACTCGAAGTCCCGGCGGGCGCCACAGTCCTCCAGGCTTGCGAGCAGGCGGGGAAGGAAATCCCCCGTTTCTGCTATCATGAGCGCCTTTCCATCGCGGGCAATTGCCGCATGTGCCTGGTCGAGGTGAAGCCTGGGCCGCCCAAGCCGCAGGCGTCGTGCGCGCTTCCGGCCACCGAAGGCCAGGAAATCCGCACCGACAGCGAAATGGTCAAGAAGGCCCGCGAAGGGGTGATGGAGTTTCTGCTCATCAACCACCCGCTGGATTGCCCGATCTGCGACCAGGGCGGCGAGTGCGACCTGCAGGACCAGTCGGTCGCCTATGGCCGTGGTTCGTCGCGCTATGACGAAAACAAGCGCGCCGTCACCGAGAAGAATATGGGTCCGATCGTCAAGACGGTCATGACCCGCTGCATCCAGTGCACCCGTTGCGTGCGCTTTGCAGAGGAAGTCGCGGGCGTGCCGGAAATCGGCGCGATCTATCGCGGCGAGAATATGCAGATCACCACCTATCTCGAACATGCCGCCAAGAGCGAGTTGTCGGGCAATGTGGTCGATCTCTGCCCGGTCGGCGCGCTGACCGCCAAGCCCTATGCTTTCGAAGCGCGTCCGTGGGAACTCAAGAAGACCCATGCGATCGACGTGATGGACGCGCTCGGCACCAACATCCGTCTCGACAGCCGTGGTCGTCAGGTGCTGCGCGCCGTGCCGCGCATCAATGATGACGTGAACGAGGAATGGGCATCGGACAAGACCCGTCACAATGTCGACGGTCTGGTCCGCAAGCGTCTCGACAAGCCGTTCGTCCGCAAGGATGGCAAGCTGGTTCCGGCGACCTGGGCGGAAGCCTTTGCCGCTGTCGCCGCCGTCCAGCATGGCGGCAGCGTCGCGGCGATCGCCGGCGACCTGCTCGACTGCGAAACCATGTTCGCGGGCAAGGCGCTGGTCGAAAAGCTCGGCGGTTCGCTGCTGGAAGGCCGTCAGACCGGCCTGTCCTATGATGTGTCGAGCCTGTCGTCGGTGGTGTTCAACACGCCGCTCGCCGATCTTGAAACCGCGGACGTCATCCTGCTGGTCGGCACCAACCTGCGCTGGGAAGCGCCGCTGGTGAATACCCGCATCCGCAAGGCGATCAAGAAGGGCGCGAAGGTCTTCGCCGTCGGTCCCGAATTCGACCTGACCTACAAGGTAGAATGGCTGGGCAATGACGCGTCGCTGCTGGCCAAGCTGCCGGAAGCCGTGCTCGAAGCCTTCAAGGGCGCTGCCCGTCCGGCGATGATCGTCGGTGGCGGCGTGCTGGCCAAGGACGGCGCGCATGGCGACACGCTGGCGCTGGTCGAGACGCTGGGCCTGATCAAGGATGGCTGGAACGGTTACAATGTCCTGCACTTCGCGGCGGCCCGCATGGGCGGCCTGATGCTGGGCTATGCGACCAAGGGCGGTATCAAGGCGGTGGCGGAAGCCGCGCCCAAGCTGCTCTTCTCGCTGGGCGCCGACGAAGTCGACTATTCGGCCTTCGGCAGCAGCTTCAAGGTCTATGTCGGCCATCATGGCGACAAGGGCGCGCATGCGGCGGACGTGATCCTGCCGGGCGCAAGCTATGCCGAAAAGGCGGGCACCTACGTCAATCTGGAAGGCCGGGTGCAGTTCGGTGAAAAGGCCGTGTTCGCGCCGGGCGACGCCCGCGAGGACTGGTCGATCCTGCGCGCCCTGTCGGAAGCGGTGGGTGCCAAGCTGCCGTTCGACAGCTTCGACGCGCTGCGCGCCGAAATGGTCAAGGCGGTTCCGGCGCTGGGCGTCGAAGGCATCGCCGACTATGGCTGGTCCGTTCCTTCGCTGCCCACCGGAGCGACCGGCGAATTCGGCTCGCCGATCAAGGATTTCTACCTCACTAACGCCATCTGCCGCGCCAGCCCGACGATGCAGCAATGCTCGGCCGAGCTGATCCATGGCGTTGAGTTCGCGGAGGCCGCAGAGTGACCGCTTTCTTCCAAGGCCTGGGCCTGCCGTTCGAAGGCGCCTGGCTGCTCTCCACCGTCATTGGCATTCTGGTCATCGCGCTGCCGCTGATGCTGGCGGTTGCCATGATCATCTATGTTGACCGCAAGATCTGGGCCGCCATGGCGCTGCGCCGTGGTCCCAACGTTGTCGGCCCGCTGGGTCTGCTCCAGTCTTTCGCGGACGGTCTGAAGGTCTTCCTTCAGGAAACCATCGTTCCTTCGGCGTCGAACAAGGCCCTGTTCCTGATCGCGCCGATCATCACCTTCACCGTCGCGCTGATGGCCTGGGCCGTCATCCCCTTCGGCGTTGGTGTGATGGTGTCCAACATCAATGTCGGCCTGCTCTACATTCTCGCCATCTCGTCGCTCGGCGTTTATGGCGTGATCCTGTCGGGTTGGGCATCCAACTCCAAATACCCCTTCTACTCCGCGATCCGCGCCAGCGCGCAGATGATCAGCTATGAAGTCTCGATCGGCTTCATCCTGATTACCGTGGTCCTGTGGGCTGGCAGCTTCAACATGTCGGCGATCGTGGAAAGCCAGAAGGGCTATTACGGCTTCGTCAACGGCAACTTCATCAACCCGTTGCTGTTTCCGATGGCGATCATGTTCCTGATTTCGGCTCTGGCGGAAACGGCGCGTGCGCCGTTCGATCTGACCGAAGCGGAATCGGAACTCGTCGCGGGTTACCAGACCGAATATTCGTCCATGGCCTTCGCGCTCTTCTGGCTTGGCGAATATGCCAACGTCATCCTGATGTGCGGCCTGAACGCGATCCTGTTCTGGGGCGGTTATCTGCCGCCGTTCGACTGGGCGCCGCTTTACTGCGTGCCGGGTATCATCTGGCTGCTGCTCAAGATGGCCTTCTTCTTCTTCGTCTTCTCCTGGGTGAAGGCGACGGTGCCCCGCTACCGCTATGACCAGCTGATGCGGCTGGGCTGGAAAATCTTCCTGCCGACGTCGCTGTTGTTCGTCTTCCTGGTTTCGGGCTTCCTCATGCTGACAAGGTATTCGTGACATGAGCCTTGGCTATTACGTCAAAAGCTTCACCCTCTGGGAGTTCGTGAAGGCGCATTGGTTGACCTTGAAGTATTTCTTCAAGCCCAAGGCGACGATCAACTATCCCTATGAGAAGAACCCGATTTCGCCGCGTTTCCGTGGTGAACATGCGCTGCGCCGCTATCCCAATGGGGAAGAGCGCTGCATCGCGTGCAAACTGTGCGAGGCCATCTGTCCGGCGCAGGCGATCACCATCGAGGCGCAGCCGCGCGACGATGGCAGCCGCCGTACCACGCGCTATGACATCGACATGACCAAGTGCATCTATTGCGGCTTCTGTCAGGAAGCCTGCCCGGTGGATGCGGTCGTGGAAGGCCCGAACTTCGAGTTCGCGACCGAAACCCGCGAGGAGCTGATCTACGACAAGGCCAAGCTCCTGGAAAACGGTGACAAGTGGGAGCGTGCTATCGCCGCGAACCTTGCCGCTGATGCACCCTATCGTTAAGCCGCCGGCGTCAAAGGGAATATGAACCTGTGATCCACGTCCTCGCCTTCTACCTGTTCGCCATTTTGGTGGTGAGCAGCGGCGCGCTCACGATATTGTCGCGCAACCCGGTCCATTCGGTCCTCTGGCTGATCCTGGCCTTCTTCAACGCTGCCGGTCTGATGATCCTGCTCGGCGCCGAATTCATCGCGATGCTGCTTGTCATCGTCTATGTCGGTGCGGTCGCGGTGCTGTTCCTGTTCGTCGTCATGATGCTCGACATCGACTTCGCCGAACTGCGCGCCGGTTTCGTCAGCTATCTGCCCTTCGGCCTGCTGATCGCGGCGGTGCTGCTGGCGGAAATCGTCCTTGGCATCGGCCTGTGGAGCGTCGGTCCGATCGAACTGGCGCAGCGTGCCGCGCCGGTTAACCCGGAACTGAGCAATATCCAGGCGATCGGTGGCCTTCTCTACACCCGCTATATCTTCCTGTTCGAAGCGGCAGGCATTGTCCTGCTGGTTGCGATGATCGGTGCGATCGTCCTGACGCATCGGGCACGGGGTGGCGTGAAGGGCCAGAATGTCGCCAAGCAGAACCGCCGTCGTCCGCAGGACGCCGTGCGCAACATCAATCAGCCCGTAGGGCAGGGGGTGGAGCTGTGATCGGCCTTCAACATTATATGGTGGTCAGCGCCATCCTCTTCGTGATGGGGGTGCTGGGCATCTTCATCAACCGCAAGAATGTCATCATCATCCTGATGGCGATCGAGCTGATCCTCCTCAGCGTGAACATCAACCTCGTCGCCTTCAGCGCCTTCCTGGGCGATTTGGTGGGCCAGGTCTTCTCGATGTTCGTGCTGACCGTCGCGGCGGGTGAAGCGGCCATCGGCCTCGCCATCCTCGTCATTTACTTCCGTGGTCGCGGCACCATCGCCGTCGACGATGTCAACCGGATGAAGGGCTGAGCCTCCTGACATGATTCAGTATATCGTCCTTCTTCCGCTGCTGGCTGCTGCCATTGCCGGCCTTGGCAACAAGGCCCTTGGCAAGCTGCCCGCAAAGATCGTCACGACCGGCGCGCTGTTCATTGCTTGCGCGCTGAGCTGGGTGACCTTCATTCCTTTCCTGACCGGCCATGCCGAAGCGACGGTGACGCCGCTGTTCACCTGGATCGAAAGCGGCAGCTTCGATGCCCAGTGGGCGCTGCGCGTCGATACGATGACGGCGGTCATGCTGGTGGTCATCACCAGCGTTTCCAGCCTCGTCCACCTCTATAGCTGGGGCTATATGGACGAAGAGCCGGATCAGCCGCGCTTCTTCGCCTATCTCTCGCTCTTCACCTTCGCGATGCTGATGCTCGTGACCGCGAACAATCTGCTTCAGATGTTCTTCGGCTGGGAAGGCGTGGGTCTGGCCTCGTACCTGCTGATCGGTTTCTGGTTCCGTAAGCCGAGTGCAAACGCGGCCGCGATTAAGGCATTCGTTGTCAACCGCGTCGGCGACCTTGGCTTCATGATGGGTATTTTCGGCACCTATCTGGTGTTCAACACCATCTCGATCCCGGAAATCCTGGCCGCCGCGCCTTCGATGGCCGGTTCGACCATTGGTTTCCTCGGCTATCGTTTCGACACCATGACCGTGCTCTGCCTGCTGCTGTTCGTCGGCGCCATGGGCAAGTCGGCGCAGCTTGGCCTGCACACCTGGTTGCCGGACGCGATGGAAGGCCCGACCCCGGTGTCGGCGCTGATCCACGCGGCGACCATGGTCACCGCCGGCGTCTTCATGGTCTGCCGCCTGTCGCCCATGTTCGAAACGTCGGAAACGGCGATGCATGTCGTCACCTATGTCGGTGCCGCGACCTGTCTGTTCGCGGCTACCGTCGGCACGGTGCAGACCGACATCAAGCGCGTGATCGCCTATTCGACCTGTTCGCAACTGGGCTATATGTTCTTCGCGGCGGGGGTTGGCGCCTATGGCGCGGCGATGTTCCACCTGTTCACGCACGCTTTCTTCAAGGCGCTGCTGTTCCTGGGCGCCGGCTCGGTCATCCATGCGATGCACCATGAGCAGGACATGCGTTATTATGGTGGCCTGCGTAAGAGCATCCCGATCACCTTCTGGACGATGACGCTGGGCACCCTTGCCATCACTGGCGTCGGTATCCCGCTGGTGGGCGTCGGTTTTGCCGGCTTCTATTCGAAGGACGGCATCCTTGAAGCGGCCTTCGCGGCCGGTGGCCCGGGCGTTGGCGCCTATTATGTCGGCGTGTTCGCCGCGCTGCTGACCAGCTTCTACAGCTGGCGCCTGGTGTTCCTCACCTTCTTCGGCAAGCCGCGCTGGACCCAGTCCGAACATATCCAGCATGCGCTGCATGACGCCCATGGCCATGGTCATGACGATCACGGCCATGACGATCATGCGCATGCCGCCCATGATCATGGTCACGGTCATGACGATCATCATGCCCATGATGCAGGCGATGGCACGGGCGGGTATCACCCGCACGAAAGCCCGCTGGTCATGCTGGTGCCGCTGCTGGTGCTCAGCCTGGGGGCGGTGTTCGCCGGCTTCGTCTTCCACGACCAGTTCATCGGTCCGGAAGGTGGCGTGGAATTCTGGAAGGGCGCGCTCTTCTTCGACAGCCACCTGATGCATGCGGCGCATGAAGTGCCGACCTGGGTCAAGTTCGGTCCGTTCACCGTGATGCTGACCGGTCTGCTGATCGCATGGCTGGCCTACATCAAGAATACCGACTGGCCGCAGCGCTTCGTCGCGACCTTCGGTGCCCTGTACCAGTTCCTGCTGAACAAGTGGTACTTCGACGAGCTGTACAACTTCCTGTTCGTCAAGCCTGCCTTCGCCATCGGGCGCTTCTTCTGGAAGTTTGGTGACGTCGGCTTCATCGACCGCTTCGGCCCCAACGGGCTGGCTGCTCTGGTCGTGCAGGGCAACAAGATCACCCGTCGGCTTCAGTCCGGCTACCTCTACACCTATGCGCTGGTGATGCTCATCGGGCTCGCCGCGGCTGCAACCTGGGCGATGACACGATAATGGACGGCTTCCCCATCCTTTCCCTGATGATGGCAGTGCCGATGGCCGGGGCCATCGCCTGTCTCTTCGCAGGCGCCAGTGGCGCGCGCTGGATAGCCCTGATCGCCACGCTGGTCGATCTGGTGCTGGGCATCGCGCTCTGGGTGAATTTCGACCAGGGCGGGCTGCAATGGCAGTTCCAGGAATATTATCCCATCTTCGGGCGCTTTGCCTGGGCGCTGGGTATCGACGGCATCGCCCTGATGCTGATCGCGCTCACCGTCTTCCTGATGCCGATCTGTATCGGCGCAAGCTGGGAAGCCATTCAGAAGCGTGTGCCGGAATATATGGCGGCGTTCCTGCTGATGGAGGTGCTGATGATCGGCGTCTTCGCGGCGCAGGATCTCTACCTCTTCTACATCATGTTCGAAGCCGGCCTGATCCCCATGTATCTGGTGATCGGCATCTGGGGCGGCGCGGATCGTATCTACGCTTCGTACAAATTCTTCCTCTACACGCTGCTCGGCTCGGTCCTGATGCTGATCGCGATGATGTGGATGGTGCATGAAGCCGGCACGACCGAAATTCCGGTCCTGATGGGCTATAATTTCGATCCGCATGTCCAGACCTGGTTGTGGCTCGCCTTCTTTGCCAGCTTCGCGGTGAAGATGCCGATGTGGCCGGTCCACACCTGGTTGCCCGACGCGCACGTTCAGGCGCCGACCGCCGGTTCGGTCATTCTGGCTGGCGTGCTGCTGAAGATGGGTGGCTATGGCTTCATCCGCTTCTCGCTGCCGATGTTCCCGGAAGCCTCGGCCCAGTTCGCCTGGCTTGTCTGGGGTCTGTCGATGGTCGCGGTGGTCTATACCAGCCTCGTTGCCCTCGTTCAGTCGGACATGAAGAAGCTGATCGCCTATTCGTCGGTCGCGCATATGGCGATCGTGACCGTCGGCCTGTTCGCCTTCAATCAGGCGGGCATCGAAGGGTCGATGATGGTCATGCTGGGCCATGGTCTGGTGTCGGGCGCGCTGTTCCTGTGCGTCGGCGTCATCTATGACCGCCTGCACACCCGTGAGATCAACCGCTATGGCGGCCTCAGCATCAACATGCCCAAATATGCGGTGCTGTTCCTGCTGTTCACGATGGCTTCGGTCGGTCTGCCGGGCACGTCCAACTTCGTCGGCGAATTCCTGTCGCTGATGGGCATCTATCAGGCTTCGAGCTGGGTCGCGCTGGTCGCCACCACCGGCATCATCCTGGGTGCGGCCTATATGCTCTACCTCTATCGCCGCATCTGTTACGGCGATCAGGTGAATGCCGATGCCGCCGCGATGCCCGACCTGTCGGTGCGTGAAATCGCTCTGCTGGCACCGCTGGCTGCGGCCACCCTGTGGATGGGCGTCTATCCCGAGAGCTTCCTGGCTCCGATGCGCGCCGACATCCATGCGCTTGAAGCGCGTCTCGCCCCTGCGGCTCCCGCAGGAGATTCCAAGATCAAGATGGGTGCGCCCAAGCCTGCGGGCGAGGGCCATCACGAAGAAGCTGCCGCGCACGGGGAGGCGCACTGATGATTGACTCCGCTTCCCTTCTGGCGGTCCTGCCGGAACTCACCCTGACGGCGGGTGGCCTGATCCTGATGCTTGTCGCCGCTTTCGGCGGTGACAATTCGGCCCGGCTGGTAAACTGGCTCTCGGTTCTGGTCCTGATCGGTGCGGGTCTGGCTCTGCCTTGCTCGCTGGCTCACGGCCCGGACGCCTTTGACGGTCTGGTTCGCGCCGATGCTTTCTCCGCCTTTGCCAAGGGCCTGATCTATGTCGCGGCCGCCGCCGCGATCCTGCTGGCCCCGCGCTTCTTCTCGGTCGGCGGGCGTCCTCGCCCCGAATACCCGGTGCTGATCCTGTTCGCCGCCATCGGCATGGGCATGATGGTGTCCGCGGGCGACCTGCTGACGCTCTATGTCGGCCTGGAGATGAACAGCCTTGCCTCCTATGTGCTGGCCAGCTTCATGCGCCAGGACGAACGCTCTT
This sequence comes from Sphingobium sp. AP50, assembly GCF_900109095.1. Taxonomy (GTDB): domain Bacteria; phylum Pseudomonadota; class Alphaproteobacteria; order Sphingomonadales; family Sphingomonadaceae; genus Sphingobium. Next base: position 121,733 of record NZ_FNYZ01000011.1, on the reverse strand, counting down.
CCGAAGCGGGCCTGAAATATTTCGTGCTCGGTTCGCTGGCGAGCGGCATCCTGCTCTATGGCTCGGCGCTGCTCTATGGCTTCACCGGCACCACCGCGTTCGATGGTATCGCGGTTGCCATGGGCGACGGCGTGTCGAAGGGCGAACTGTTCGGCCTCGTCTTCCTGCTGTCGGGTCTGGCATTCAAGATCAGCGCCGTACCGTTCCACATGTGGACGCCCGACGTCTATGAAGGTGCGCCGACCCCGGTAACCGCCTTCTTCGGCAGCGCGCCCAAGGTCGCTGCGATCGGCCTGACCGTTCGTGTCGCGATCGAGGCGCTGGGTCCGGCCGGTCTGGACTGGCAGCAGATCGTGATCTTCGTCGCGCTGGCTTCCATCCTGTTTGGCGCGGTTGCGGCTATCGGCCAGACCAACATCAAGCGCCTGATGGCCTATTCGTCGATCAACAATGTCGGCTTCGCGCTGGTCGGTCTTGCCGGCGGCACGCCCGCCGGTGCTGCTGCGACGATGAGCTATATGGCGATCTATGTCGTCATGACCATCGGTGGGTTCGCCTGCATCCTGCAGATGCGCGATGCGGACGGCAAGCCGATCGAGGCGATCGCAAGCCTCGCTGGCCTGTCGCAGTCGCGCAAGGGACTGGCCGCAGCGCTTGCCATCTTCATGTTCTCGATGGCCGGTATTCCGCCGCTGTTCGGCTTCTGGGCAAAGTTCCTGGTGTTCGACGCCGCCGTGGCTTCGGGTCTGACGGCATTGGCCGCATTCGGTATCGCAATGTCGGTGATCGGCGCCTTCTATTATCTCAAGATCATCAAGACGATGTATTTCGACGAGCCGACCATCAGCTTCGAAGCGAAGGGCGGCGCGGTTGAGAATGTCATCCTGACGGCCTGTGCCGTGGTGATCCTGCTGGGTTATCTGCTGAACCCCGTACTGGATCAGGCGAGCGCTGCCGCTGCGGCGTCGCTCTTCTGACAAATCTTCTCTTCGTAGAGGAAACCGGCTCCACCAATGCGGACATGTTCGCATTGGTGGAGCAAGGTGTATCGGAGGGCTGCTGGCTGCGCGCCGGCCGCCAGACCGGAGGACGGGGCCGCTTGGGCCGCGTCTGGGAAAGCCCGACCGGCAATCTCTATTGCTCCACGCTGGTCCGGATCGGCACGCACGATCCGCTGCCGCATACGCTGGCGCTGGTCGCCGCCAATGCGGTCCACGCGCTGGTCGCGCCACTCTGCGCCGGACAGGCGCGGATCAAATGGCCCAATGACATATTGGTCGATGGCGCCAAGATCGCCGGCATCCTGTTGGAGCGGGTTGGCGACGCCATCGTCATCGGCATCGGCATCAATGTGACCGATCATCCCACCGATCTGGATCGCCCCGTGACCAGCCTGTTCGGGCAGGGGAGCAAGGATGCGGAGGCTGGCGCGCTGCTCGAACGGCTGGCGCAGCTTTTTGCCCATTGGCTCGGCATCTGGCGGGCGCAGGGGCTCGATCCCGTTCGCGCCCATTGGTTGCTGAATGCTCATCCTATCGGCACCGCCATGCGGGTGGTTCAGCCGGATGGCGAGGTGGTCGAGGGCCAGTTCGATACGCTCGACCGGCAAGGCATGTTGATCCTGCGCTTGGCGAATGGCGATAGCCGTGCCATTCACGCCGGCGACATCATTCTGACCTGAAGGACGGGCCATGCTTCTCGCGATCGACGCGGGCAACACCAATGTCGTTTTTGCGCTGCTCGACGGGCGGGACATCCGCACGCGCTGGCGGATCGCGACGGACCCGCGCCGCACGGCGGACGAATATGCGGTCTGGCTGCACCAGCTTCTCCAGCTGGAGGGTTATGCGATGGCCGATGTCGATGCCGTCATCATCGCTACAGTGGTGCCGCGGGCGCTCCATAATCTTCAGGTGCTGGCCGACAAATATTTCAAGACCACGGCCCTTGTCGCGGGACAAGCACCGGTCGACTGGGGCATCGAACTGGACGTGGCGGAGCCGGCGTCGGTGGGGGCGGACCGGGTTGTAAACGCCATCGCCGCCCACCATCTTTATCCGGGCGATCTGATCGTCATCGATTTCGGCACGGCGACCACATTCGACGTGGTGGATTATAGCGGCGCTTATAAAGGCGGCATCATCGCAGCGGGGATCAACCTGTCGCTGGATGCGCTGGTCGCGGCGGCGGCGAAGCTGCCCAAGATCGCGATCGAGCCGCCGGAGAACCGGTCGGTCATCGGGCGCACCACGGTCGATGCGATGCAGATCGGTGTATTCTGGGGCTATGTGGCCATGATGGAAGGGCTGGTCGCGCGGATTCGCGCGGAAATCGGCCGCCCGGCCAAGGTAATTTCGACGGGCGGCCTGGCCGTCCTTTTTGACGACAATAGTGATATTTTCGATGCGATCGCGCCGGACCTGACCATTCAGGGATTGGCGCTGTTGTACGAACGGAGTTTGAGAACATAATGATACCCAAGGATGAGCTGCTCTTTCTAGCCCTGGGCGGGTCGGGCGAGATCGGCATGAACGTCAATCTATACGGTTGCCAGGGCAAATGGGTGATGGTCGATCTGGGCCTGACCTTTGCCGATCCGGCCTATCCGGGCGTGGAACTGGTCCTGCCCGACCTGTCCTTCATCGAAGAACGCAAGGACGACCTGCTCGGTATCGTGCTGACGCATGGGCATGAAGATCATATCGGCGCCATCCCCTATCTGGCCGCCGATCTGGGCGTGCCGCTCTATGCTACGCCCTTTACCGCAGGTCTGATCCGGCTGAAGCTGGAGGAAGAGGGCCTTACTAAGGACGTCAAGCTGCACGTCATCGAGAATGAAGGCAGCTTCAATCTCGGCCCGTTCGGCTTCCGTTATGTGCCGTTGGCCCATTCGATCCCGGAGGGCAATGCCGTCCTGATCGACACGCCGCATGGCCGCATCTTCCACACCGGCGACTGGAAGCTGGACGAGCAGCCTTTGCTTGGCCAACCGTCGACCCCGGCGGAATTGACCGCGATCGGCGACGAAGGCGTGCTGGCGCTGGTGTGCGACAGCACCAATGTCTTCAACCCCGAAGCCAGCGGCTCCGAAAGCGACGTGCGCGAAGGGCTGATGCAGACTATCGCCAGCGCCAAGGGGCGCGTGCTGGTGACGACCTTTGCGTCGAACGCCGCGCGCGTGCAGACGCTGGGCGAGGTAGCGGTGGCCACCGGGCGCAAGCTGTGCGTTGCTGGTCGTTCGCTCGATCGGATCATCAGCACCGCCAAGGCGGCGGGCTATCTGAAGGACTTTCCGCCGATGATCGATTGGGACGACGCCATGGCGTTGCCCCGCAGAGACGTGATGATCGTGGCCACCGGCGGGCAGGGTGAGGCGCGGGCCGCACTATCGCGCATCGCGTTCGACAGCCATCCGATCAAGCTGGCGGAAGGCGACACGGTCGTCTTTTCCTCCAAGCAGATCCCCGGCAATGAAATCGCCATCGGCCGCATCCAGAATGCGCTGGCGGCCAAGAATATTCTGATGGTCACGGACCGGCAGGCCGAAGTCCATGTGTCGGGCCATCCCGGCCGTCCGGAACTGGAAGCGATGTATCGCTGGATACGGCCCGAAATCCTTTTGCCGGTCCATGGCGAGCGGCGGCATATGGCGGAGCAGGCGCGTCTGGGCCTTGCCAGCGGCCTGCGCCATGCGGTGGTCCAGTCCAATGGCGATGTGCTGCGCCTTGCGCCGGGTACGCCGCAGATTATCGGTCAGGAAGATACCGGCCGGCTGGTGCTGGACGGCGACGTCATCCTGCCGGCTGACGGATCGACCATGAACGAACGGCGCAAGCTGGGCCTGCATGGCCAGATCAGCGTCGCCGTGGCGATCGACCGCAAGGGCAAGCTGATCGGCGATCCGGCGCTGCGCACGCAGGGCGTGCCGGTGGAAGAGGATAAGGCGGCATTTCTGGCGGAGGCGGCCGATGAGGCTGCTGCCGTGATCAGCAAGGGATCGATGGAAGACGATGCTCTGCGGGAGCGTGTCCGCCTCGCCGTTCGGCGCACCGCGACCCGCTGGACGGGCAAGAAGCCGATAGTGGACGTTTTGCTCATCCGCGCCTAATCAGGTCGTCATGAACTGGTACGCTGTCTTCGCCATCTATTTCCTGATGTGGGTGATCAGCGCCTTCATCATGCTGCCCTTCGGCATTCGCACTCCCGATGAAACCGGGGAGGTGTTGCTGCGGGGACAGGCGGACAGCGCGCCCAGCAATTTCCGGCCCGGCCGGGTGGCGTTGCGGGCGACGATCCTGTCGGCCGCACTCTTCGCCCTCTATTATGCCAATTATGTGCAGGGCTGGGTGACGCTGGACATGTTGCCGGGCTATCATTCGGGGCGATGAGCGCAGTTGTGCGCATCGTTCGGGCGGAGGCCGCCCATGTCGAACGATGGGCGCTGATGCGGCATGCGCTGTGGCCGGACGGGCTGATCGACGAGCATCGGGACGAGATATTGGCGATGCTGCGCGAAGGCGGAGCCGACGCTCTGTCCCTGTTGGCGATCGATGTGGCGGGGGAGCCTATCGGCTTTGCCGAAGCGACGCTGCGGCATGATTATGTGAATGGGTGCGATAGCAGCCCGGTACTGTTTCTGGAGGGCATCTATGTCGAGCCGTCGGCGCGGCTGAGCGGCGCGGCGCGGGCGCTGGCCGATGCGGTGATGGATTGGGGCAAGGGCCGGGGTTGCACCGAAATGGCGTCCGACGCCAATCTGGCCAATCAGGCCAGCCATGATTTTCATGCGGCGATCGGCTTTGTCGAGACGGAGCGGGTCGTCTATTTCCGCCGGATGATCGAATAGATCAGAGCGGCAGGATCGTCACCCGGTCGCCGGAACGCGCTTCGGGCGATCCGGCGGGACGCAGGATCAGGCAATCGGCCTGTGCCATGGCGGCGGTGGCGGCGCTGTCCTGCGAGGTGACGGAAACGATGCCATCCGGACTGCGGAAGGCGCGCAGATAATCGTCCCGTTCGGCGGTGGCCGGGAGCGGCGCGGCTAGTGTGGCTTCACCCGTCAGGGGCAGCGGATGGGCGGCGCCGCAGATATGGCGGACCAGCGGCAGCAGGAACAGGGTGCCGGTTACGAAGGCAGATACCGGATTGCCGGGGAGGCCCAGAAACAGGGCGTCGTTCAGGCGACCGGCCATTAGTGGCTTGCCGGGGCGCATCCTGATCTTCCAGAAATCGAGCGAGCCGCCGGCCTGAAGGAAGGCGGGGCGCACCAGATCATGGTCGCCGACTGACGCGCCGCCGGTGGAGACGATGATGTCGGCCTGTGCCGCCTGTTCCAGCGCGGAGACCATGGCGTCCAGATCGTCGGGCACGATACCGAGGTCGATGACGTCGCAGGGCAGCGTTGCGAGCATGGCGGCCAGCATCGGCGCATTGGACGAGGGCAGGACGCCGGGGGGCGTGGGCAGGCCGGGGGCGACCAGTTCATTGCCGGTGGAAAGCAGCGCGACCTTTGGTCGGGCGACGACCGGCAACTGGCCATGGCCGCCCAGCACGGCAAGGGCGATCTGGGCGGGGCCGAGAGGCGTACCGGCTTTGAGCAGCAGGCTGTCCCGCGCAAAGTCCGATGCGGCGGCGCGGATATGGCGACCGGCGGGCAGGGGATCGCCGCTGGCGGTCAGGCTGTCGCCGTCTCGCGTGGCATTTTCCTGGATCAGGATGGCGTCGGCACCGGCTGGCAAGGGCGCGCCGGTGAAGATGCGCATCGCTTCACCGGGGGCGAGCGGGGCAAGGTCGGCTGATCCGGCGGCGCTTTCGCCTGTGACGCGCCAGGGGCCGGGATGTTCGGCGGCGCGCACGGCATAACCGTCCATGGCGGAGAGGGCGGCCCAGGGCTGGTTGCGCAGTGCCAGCACATCTTGCGCCAGCCAGCGACCGGCTGCCTGAGCGATCGGCACGGTTTCGACCGGAAGGCGGCGGGCAAGGGCGAAGAGTCGCACCTGTGCGTCGGCGACCGGGAGGAGGCTCATGCGGCGCGCCAGTCGCCGGACTTGCCGCCGCTCTTGGCGATCAGGCGGACGCCGCCGATGATCATCCCCTTGTCCAGCGCCTTGGCCATGTCATAGACGGTCAGCAGCGCGACCGAAGCGGCGGTTAGTGCCTCCATTTCGACCCCGGTCTGGCCGGCGGTGCGGGCGGTGGCGGTGACGGTGACGCCGTTGCCATCCAGATCGAAATCGACCGTCACGGCGCTGAGCGCGATCGGGTGGCAGAGCGGGATGAGATCGGCGGTCTTCTTGGCCGCCATGATGCCGGCGACCCGCGCCACGGCGAGGACGTCGCCCTTCTTGACCAGCCCATCCGCGATTGCTTTGGCGGCTTCCCCGCTCATATCGATGCGGCCGGTGGCGACGGCTTCGCGCGCCGTCACCGCCTTGGCACCGACATCGACCATGCGCGCCGCGCCATCCTCGTCCAGATGGGTGAGGCCGGTCATTGCCCGGTCAGGAGGTTATGCGTCGCCGCCTCGACATCGGCCTGACGCATCAGCGTTTCGCCGACCAGGAAGCAGCGGACGCCATGGTCGGCCATGGCGACGAGATCGGCATGGCTGCCAAGGCCGCTTTCGGCGACGAAGGTGCAGCCTTCGGGTGCCTTGCCCACCAGTTCATAGGTGCGGGCGAAGTCGACGGTGAAGTCGCGCAGGTCGCGGTTGTTGACGCCGATCAGGCGCGAGCGGAGTTCGAGTGCGCGTTCCAGTTCGGCTTCGTCATGCACTTCGATCAGGGCGTCCATGCCCAAACCAAGGGCCGCGTCCTCGATCTCCTGCATCTGGCCGTCGTCCAATGCGGCGACGATGATCAGGATGGCGTCGGCGCCGAGTGCGCGGCTTTCCAGCACCTGCCAGGGATCGACCAGGAAATCCTTGCGCAGCACGGGCAGGGCGCAGGCGGAGCGGGCGGCCATCAGATAATCGTCATGACCCTGAAAATAGGGCTCGTCTGTGAGGACCGAGAGGCAGGCCGCGCCGCCGGCGGCATAGGCTTGTGCATGGGCGGGCGGATCGAAATCGGCGCGGATCAGGCCCTTGGAGGGGCTGGCCTTCTTCACTTCGGCGATCAGGCCGAAGCCGGAGCGGGCGGAATCGTCCAGCGCCTTGCGGAAGCCGCGCGGGGGCGTCTGTTCGCTGGCGCGGGCGTGCAGCGCGGCGATGCTGGTCGCGGCCTTGCGACGGACGACGTCCTCGCGCTTGAAGTCGCAGATTTCGATGAGCTTGTTGGTCATGAATAGGCAATCCAGCAATTCAAAAGGGCGTTGGCAAGGCCACGATCGATGGTTTCGGCGGCTTCCTCCACGCCTTCGCGCAGATCATGGGCCGCGTCCGCGACGACAAGGGCTGCGGCGGCGTTCAGCAGCACGGCATCGCGATACGGCCCCGGTTCGCCTTGCAGCAGGGCGCGCAGGGCAGCGGCGTTATGGGCGGCGTCGCCACCCCGGATCGCTTCGACCGGATGGGTCGAAAGGCCGAGTTCGGCGGCGGTCAGGCGGTGCATGGCGACGAGGTCATGGCCCTTCACTTCGGCCATGTCGTTGCCGCCCGCCAGCGACAGTTCGTCCAGCCCTTCGTCGCCGGAGATGATCATGGCGCGATCGACGCCCAGTTCGGCGAGCGCTTCGGCATAGATGGGGACATAGGCCGGGCGGGCGATGCCGACGAGCTGGCGACGGACATTGGCCGGATTGGCGAGCGGTCCCATCAGGTTGAAGATGGTACGCTCGCCGATCGCCTTGCGGATCGGGCCGAGGCGTTTGAGCGCCGGGTGGTAGTTTTGCGCGAAGAGGAAGCAGATACCGAGATCGGTCAGGGTCGCTTCGGCGGTGGCGGCGGCCTTGTCGAGGTCGAGGCCCAGCGCTTCGAGCGTATCGGCGGCCCCGGCCTTGGACGAGGCGGCGCGGTTGCCATGTTTGGCGACGGGGACACCGGCTGCCGCCACGACAAGGCTGACGGCAGTGGAGACGTTGAGCGTGTGATGGCCATCGCCCCCGGTGCCGCAGACGTCGATCGCGCCGGCCGGGGCGCTGACCGGGATCATCCGGGCGCGCATGGCGCGGGCGGCGGCGGCGATTTCGGTCGCGGTTTCGCCGCGTCGGGCCATGGTGACGAGGAAGGCGGCGATATCCTCTTCCGGCAGATCGGCGTCGAACAGCAGGTCGAAGGCCGTGGCGGCGGCGTCGGCGGAGAGCGGTGCGGAAGGATCGGGCAGGCTGGTCATCGCCCTCTGCCTTAGTCGGCGGGGGGCGGCAGTGTCGAGGGGGCGCGCACGCTTAACTTCGCATATTTCCCGCAAATCCTGACATATAATTTCCTATTTGAGTTATATTCGCAATGGATGCAGGGGCAGTATAGGCCTGCCTGCCGGGATAGGACAATTATGGGGCGGAAGGTTCGGCAAAGCCGTCTTTTGCCAGAGGAGCGGTCGCCTGAATGACGGTGGCTTTGCCTGGCCCCAGCAGATAGTTGTTCGCTGCGATGCAGAGATAGGGGCGCTCGGGCAGGTTATCGGCATCGCGGCGCAGCGCGGGCCATTTGCCGGTGCAGTCCGATGTCTTGCAGCGGCAGAGCAGCAGGCCGGAGGGCGTGCCTTCCTCCGGCATCAGGCGCTCCGTGAAGGCGCGTTCCTGTTGCGTGGCGGCGGGCACGTGGGCGAAGGCGGCTTTGGGCGCGGTTAGGCGGGCGAAATTCTGCTTCGCTTCCTTTGCCGGTATCGGCCAATCATAATATGGCTCGCTCAGCCGAACGAAGGCGGCCCGATCGCGTTTTGCCAGCGCGTTGAACAGGGCGTGGGCAGTGTCTCGCATAGCGGGAAGTGCGGGCCAGTCAGTGGGCGCATCCATGATATCGCGCTGTTCCGGCGGCACTTCCGCTTCGGTCAGGCGTGCTGGCCGTGTCGGATCGATCACCCGGATATGGGACGGGCTGATATAGGTGGCTAGGGAGGTGTGGCAGTAGCCGCCTACCATGATAATCTGGTCCGGTGCGCCAGTCTGCATTTCGGCGATGGCATCATTCGCGTCCTGACAACTGCCGACACGGCCGGTCACTTCGATCATTCGCGGGCGGTTTTCAGGCAGGCGGCCTGTCTTGTTATTGGGATACAGCACGATCGACCGAAGGGCGCCCTCACCAAAAGGCGGGGTGTGTTCGGTCAGGGCCTGCCGGTCGGCATAGAGATGTCGATCGATACCCAGTCCCTGCACCCGCACGCATTGACCGGCCCAGTCGCGATAGTTGGACTGAATCGTCTCTATGTCCGTGGATTTGGCTATCGCCGGAGAGCAGCGATCCGGGGATTTGGCTGAAGCTGCGCCCGCAACGTTCAGCAGCGCGGCGGCGATCAGAAAAGCCAATCGCCGCCGCATGGCCGGGTCAGGCCGCTTCGCGTTCCCGCACCGGCAGGCCGGCGATGCGCAGGAAATTGGCCAGCATGTCATGGCCATGTTCGGTGGCGATGCTTTCCGGGTGGAACTGCACCGAATGGATCGGCAGCGTCGCGTGGCGGAAGCCCATGACCGAGCCGTCTTCGCTGGTCGCGTTGACGACCAAAGTGTCGGGGATATTTTCCACGATCAGCGAATGATAACGGGTCGCGGTGAAGGGCGAGGGCAGGCCGGTGAACAGGCCGGTGCCGTCATGGCTGACCGGAGAGGTCTTGCCATGCATCAGGCCGCCCCGCACCACCTTGCCACCGAAATGCTGGCCGATCGCCTGATGGCCAAGGCATACGCCGAGCAGCGGCGCACCCGCGTCGGCACAGGCGGCGACCAGATCCAGGCTGACGCCTGCTTCATTGGGTGTGCAGGGGCCGGGCGAGAGCAGGAAGGCCTTCGCCCCGCTGGACAGCGCCTGTCCGGCCGAAATGGCGTCGTTGCGGACGACCTCCACCTGTGCGCCAAGCTCCATCAGATAATGGACGAGGTTCCAGGTGAAGCTGTCATAATTGTCGATGACGAGGATCATGACAGAGCCTTAGCGCGACATGGGGGCGGGGGGAAGGGGCCGCGCCCTTTTGGCGTATAATGGCGAAAGGGCCAGCCCGCACATGGCGGACTGGCCCTTTTGCTTTGCGATTACGGATGGGATCAGAAAGCGACGGTCAGCGAGGCGGCGATGGTCGTGCCCAGCTTGTACTTGTTATAATAGACCTTCGTGCCGCCCTGTTCCTGGAATTCCTGATATTTGCGGCCGGTGATGTTGCGGGCTTCAAATTTCAGTTCGCTGTTGATGCCGCCGGGCAGGGTGATGCCCTGACGCGCGACGAAGTCCAGTTGCAGGCCCGGCTTTTCCTTGATGTCGGGTTGCAGGTTCGGGCCACGGCTGGTGACGCGGGGGCTGGCATAGGTGAGCAGCAGGGTCTGCTGCGACAGCTTGTCCGTATCTTCCAGGCCGAGTTGCAGGTTGACCAGATGGTCCGACTGGCCAGTGAGCGGCGCGCCATCCACGAAATAGTCCGACGCCGCCGGCAGATCGCCGGTGGTGTAGGTATAGGGGATGGTAGTGTCGCCGTCGCTGACCTTCAGCTTTGACTGGGTATAGGTGTAGTTTGCGATCAGCGCGATGCGGCGCGTCTGGAAGAAGGCTGAATCCCAATTGTCGAGCGGGATATATTTCTGCGCTTCGAACTCGGCGCCATAAAGCGTGGCTTCCGGTGCGTTGGCGAAGCTGGTCGTCACCGCATAGGTATCGCTGATCGTGGTATAGGTTTCGATCGGGTTCTTGATCTTCTTGTAGAAGGCCGAGGCCGTCAGACGCTCTTCGCGGCCCATATACCATTCGGCCCGAACGTCCGCATTCCACAGCTCGCTATCCTGAAGATAGGGGTTGCCGCGATAGAAGCGGTTGGAGTCGGTGTCGATGAAAGGCTGGGCGATCAGTTCGCGGAACTGCGGGCGAGCGAGGGTCTTGGACCCCGAAGCCCGGAATTGCAGGCCACCGCCGACATCATAGGTCAGCGTGACGGCCGGCAGCCAATAGTTATTCTTGATCTGGTTGAAGGGGGTTGCGCCGGTCGAATAGACGTCAACACCCGTCACCGACTGGCGGCCGCTTTCATAGCGGACACCGGCGTCGATGCTGAGGCCATCGAACAGTTCCGCCTTCACCTGACCATAGCCGGCATGGACGCGCATCGCGGCGTCATAGACCGGATAATTGCCCGAGAAGTCGAGCAGGGTCAGATCGTACAGCTGGATCGTCCCGTCCGACAGCAGATAGTCGGGGCGCAACTGCTGCACGGCGATCGGCAGGTTGGTGGCGTCGAAATGCAGCTCGTAGCGCGACGAGGTGCGCTTCGTGTCGGTATAGGCATAGCCGCCGGTGATCGTGAACTTGGGCGAAATCTTGTAGCTGAGGTCCGCGCCGCCCGACCACAGATCTTCGTTCAGGTCGCTGAATGTGACCGAGGCGTCGCCGCGCTGACGATTGAGCGCGTTGACGAAGCGATCGCCGACCGGATCGGTTTCCAGATCGCGGTTGGAGCGGACATAGACGAATTCCCGCTCATAGGGGGCTTCGCGCTGCGAATTGGCATAGCCGCCGCGCAGATCGAGGCTGAGTTCGTCGCTGAACTTGAATTCGCCGGTGAACTGGGTGTCGATCAACTGGCGTTCATACCAGGCGGTCTGCTGCGTCATGTAATCCGCGCCCTGGATCAGGCCGTCATTCTGGCCGACCGACAGCGCGGCGCGCTTCAGGGTGTCGCGGATATAGAGGTTGGTCCAGCGAACCTTCTGGTCGCCCCATTCCAGACCGAAGCCGAGCAGGCCGTTGACCGTCACCTGATTGTCGGTGACGACCTGATGATAGCTTTTGCCCGCGCCTTCCGACACGGTGAGCGAAGCCTGCTGGAGATTGTCGCGGGTGCGCCACTTGTTGCTGTAGCCAGCGGTGGCGATGATGCCGAGGCGCGCGTCGCCAATATCCAGCGCGGTACCGGCGTTGAGCGAGCCGGAGAAGTTGAACGGCAGGCTGTTGGTCCGTTGCAGGACCGAAGTCGCGCTGTTCAGGAACTGCATCGACATCGCCTGAAGATCGCTGCGATCCATATTGGCGAAGGGCGTGCCCGAACCAAAGGCCTGCTTCAGCAGCGGCGGTACGTCGCGCGAGCTGTCGTCAAAGCCGGTCCAGTCGGACTTGCTGCCATAATAGGTGTAGCCCATCTGGCCCGAGCTTTCGGTATTGCCGGCAACGCCGCCGCCGATTTCCAGATAGGATTCGGTCGGGATCGCCTTGGTCGTCAGGTTGATGACGCCGCCGCCGAATTCACCGGGGAAGTTGGCCGAGAAGCTCTTCTGCACCAGGGTCGATGCGATCACGCTGGTCGGGAAGATATCCAGCGGAACGACGCGCTTGAGCGGTTCCGGGCTGGGGAGGGGCGAGCCGTTCAGCAGGGCGAGCGAGTAGCGATCGCCAAGGCCGCGCACATAGACATAGCCGCCCGACACGACCGACAGGCCGGTGACGCGCTGGAGCGAGCCGGCGATGTCGCCTTCGCCTGTGCGCTTGATGTCGGCGGCGGACAGGACGTTCACCACCTGCGGCGCGGCCTGCGAGATATTGCTGGTGCGGCGACCGGTGACGATGATGTCGGAACCGGGGATCGATACGTCGACATTGCCTTCCTGCGCGGCGGCCTCATCGGCGGCGCTGGGTGTGGTCGACATGCCGGCATCACCGGCGGGTGTGGAAGCGGTGTCGGTCTGCGCCATCGCCATAGGTGCGACCAGCGCGGTGGAAATCAGGAGCAGGCGCGCCAGGCTGAGCGGCTTCGACATGCTATTAGTCCCCCTTGGGAAAAATCAGTGCAAAGAAGGCGGGGAAGCGAGTGCACGCTCCCCCGCCCCTGTTGAGGTCGTGGGTCCGATCAGGTCGTCGGGATGGCGGTGCAGTTGCCGCTGGTGCTGCCGAAGCTGGCGGTCACCGAATTGCAGGTCCAGCCGGCATACCAGGTGTCGCTGCTGTCCTTGACCGCACCGATATAGGCGGTGGTGGTGAAGGCGCTGTCGATCGTCTTGGGATCGATCGCGGTCACGGCCGTTTCGGTCGCGCCGTTGATGAACAGGCTGGTGAGCGACGGGGTGTAGGTATAGCTGCTGTTCGCGCCGGCGGTGAAGATCGACTGGACCAGAGCGGCGTCGACGCCCGTGCCGGTGCCCTTGAACGGCGTGCTGTTGCACTGCATCACGACCGACAGGTAGCGCGGCTTGCCGGCGTCCTGAAGCGTGGTGTCAGCGTCGCGGACCGCGGCAGCGCCGTTGATGCGCAGGCAGCTCTGGTTCGGGCTGACGATGATGCCGTTGACCAGCGCCAGGTCGGCGCCGCCGCGCAGCAGCATCGACGCGCCGTCGTCGCCGGTGTTCGAACGCTGGATGTGGGTGAAGTTGGCAACCTTCAGATACTGGCGCGGCAGGGCGTCTTCGCTGGCGTTGCTGTTGGTGGCCGAACCGTTCGAGTCGGTTTCAAGGAAGGTGTCGCCGATATTGTTACCTTCGCGCTGGGCGGAGATGACGAACTGGGCGGTGCCACGGAAGCCGACGTCGGTGTCGAGATTATCGTCTTCGTTGCCGGTCAGGACCAGATACTTCATGTTCGCGCTGCCGCCGAAGGCTTCGATGCCGTCGTCCGAGCTGTTGTGAACCTGGATGTGGTCGATGACGGTGCCGGTGCCGACGCCCGAGGGGGTCAGGCCCTGCAATTCCTTGCCGTCGGCCAGGACGAAGCCGGAATAGCGGATCTGGACATAGCTGAGGCGACCCGAGCTGTCGGTGTCGGTCGCGCCGCCATACAGGGCGTTGCTGGTACCTTCGGTGTCGCGTTCGCAAGCCGTAGTGCCGGCGGCGGCGGCAGGCGCCTGACAGTCGGTGATCTTCGCACGGCCGAGCAGCACGATGCCGCCCCACTGGCCCGACGACTGGTCGGTCGCGGCGCCGGTGACGTTTTCACGGCTGGTGAAGATGATCGGCGCGCTGGCGCTGCCGACGGCGTTGATCTTGTTACCGCGGTTGACGGCCAGATAGGCGTTGCCGGTGCTGGCGAAGACGACCACGCCCGGATCGACATTGAGCGTGACCGTGTTGGTGCTGGCAGCGCCCTGATCGGTGCCGACATCGACGCGGCCGGGCAGCGAGTAGATCACGCCGGTCGTCTTGGCGATCGCCGTCGTGCTGTTGAAGCGCGAGGGGAAGCCGCAGTTGCGCCAGGTGTTGGTGCCGTCCGTGATGGTGCCCAGATCGCTGAACTGGTCCGAACCGGCGATGGTCGGGCAGCTCGCGGCCGGCGTCACCGCAGTCGGGGTCGGCGTGGGGGTCGGCGTCGGCGTGGGGGTCGGCGTGGGCGTCGGGGTCGGGATGACGATCGTGCCTTCACCGGGCGAGGCGATGTCGTCGGCACCGCAGGCGCTCAGGCCCAGGCAGGCGCAGCTCGCCATCAGGATCGTGTGGATACGGTTAATCTTGGCCATGTCGTCTCCGCTCCGGCTGGGCCGGGATTGTTGGAATGCGGAGCGCAGGGGAATTTCGAATCGGACAACGCCCCCTGTCGCCCTCGGTAGCGGCAGTTAGGCGCATCAAATGACGTGCTTGTTTTGGTTCTGTGACGAAATGGCGTCGTCAAAATGACAGATTGAAGACTTTAGTTTCAATCTGATGACATGGTAAAGGGTGCAGGGAGCAGGGCGCCGTCCTTATCGGACGACGCCCTGCTCCCTGCACCTATGCTGTTGCGATATCAGCGCATTGCGTAGCTCGGATTGAGGCGGTTCAGGGCGCGTTGAGCAATAGCGCGCGAGGATTCCTCGCTGCCGTCGGCGAGCGCCAATGTGGTTTCGGGGGCGAAGCGCGCGGAGCGATAGGCTTCACGGGCGGCGGTCATGCGGCCCATGCCGGCATAGGCATTGCCCAGATTGATCAGGCGGGCGGCGTCATTGGCGCCATCGGGCCACATTGCCTGCAACTTGCGCGCGGCGGCGTCATAATCGCGGGCGACCAGCGCCTTGGCGGCCAGATTGCCGTCCGGTACGCCAAGGACGACGACGTCCTCCGCTGCGGCCTGGGCGATTCCCGGCGTCATCGCGGCCAGAGCGAGACCCAGCATCATCGCGACTTTCTTCATCGACAATCTCCCGAAAAAAACTTCCTACTTTAGCCGGAAGTATTTCATCTTGATGACAATCGGGCAAGGGCGATCGAGTGCGCAGAAAACGATTTTCTAACGTGTAAAATCATACACTTATAATTTTTTCATGAGAATGTCATAAAAGAGTAATCGAATGAATTGTGATTTCACGTCGCGATTCGAATCGGGATGCGCATCCATTGCGCCCGTGGGTTCGCGAGCCGCGGAAATGGGTACGTCTTCTCACTCCGCTGGCGGGGCGAGGAAGGTCGATAGCTATTTCAGGTAGGTCCAGAGGCTTCTGTTGCCCGGCGCCCCTGGAAGCCGCTGAATTCCCTTCTGTTGCCCGGTGGGTTCAACCGCGCTATTTTAGTATAATGTCAGGCCGTGAGGCCCTCAATTACGCTGCAATGGCGAGTGCTTCGTTATCGTTGGCACTTGTGAGTTTTGCACAGTTTAACGGCTTACACGGGCCGGGTAAAAACATCGCCTTTGAACACACGTCGATCCTAGTTCGGCCCCATCAGAGGCCCCGCCATCCGCCCGAAGGGCGTGAAACGGGGTATGTGGTGGAACCGCCGGGTACTGCCCCCGGGTCCGCTGCGTCTATTACACGACATAATTTATCACCATAGCCGGGCGAACCCGGCACGCCCTATATGGAGCGGCGCGGGTCTTTTATCAAGTCGTTGCTGGCGGGAACGGAGAACAGAATGTGCATCATGGCGATGGCATGGGATACGCATCCACGCTGGCGGCTGATCCTGATCGGTAATCGTGATGAATATCATGCCCGGCCGGCCGCGCCGCTGGCGCGCTGGGAGGATCGGAACGGCGTGATCGCCGGGCGCGATTTGCAGTCGGGTGGGACATGGCTGGGCGTGTCGATGAAGGGGCGCGCGGCGATCGTCACCAATTTACGGGGTTATGGCGGCCCCGATTCCGATCGGGCGTCGCGCGGGGCGCTGGTGGCGGATTTGCTGGCAGGGAATGGCCTTTATGCCGATCCGGCGCAGGCGGCGATCGGCGATTTCAATCCATTCAACCTGATCCTGATCAATGCGACGGGCGCGCATTTCCTGACCAACCGGCCAACGCCGGTCCGCACGATGCTCGCACCGGGCCTCTATGGCTTGTCCAATGGTGCTTTGGATGCACCTTGGTCCAAGACGCTGGCGCTCAAGGCGGCGTTACTGGGCTGGATGGTGGCGGGAGCAAAGCGCCCCGAAATGCTGTTCGATGCCTTGCGGCAGGAAGTCCTTCCGGATGAGGGGATTGTGCCGGATGCACCATCCGATGCACCGGACGAAGCGGCGTCGTCGCCGATCTTCATTCGCCATCCACTTTATGGCACGCGGTGCAGCAGTATCGTGGCGATCGACCGTGACGGGCGTGGCGAGATGTTCGAACAGCGCTTCGATGCGAGTGGCGCGCAGGCGGGCGAAACCATTATCGCCTTCGATTGGCCGAATGGGCGTTAGAGCGGCATGACTTTATTCTGACCCACGCCGTCATTGCGAGCGCAGCGAAGCGATCCGATGTCGTACTGGTGGATTGCTTCGCTGCGCTCGCAATGACGATTCAGGATGTTTTTATCGCGGCTCAGCCCCAGGGGCGTTCGCGATACCATTTGGTGATGACGTGCTTGACGCCGCTGCGCACCTTCATGCCGTGGTGGAGGCTGGCCGGGTTGGGCTGGCCATCGGGCAGGCGATTATTCCAGGCGAGCAGCTTGCCGGTTTCGGGCTGCACCATCTTGCCGATCTTCGTGAAGCGGGTTGCGCCGCCCGCCGCCGGTTCGTCCAGATAGATCATCAGCGTCCAGGTGCGGTTGCCCGCGACGCCGCAATATTTGGGATAGTCCGCGCCCTTGGGATCGAAATAGTCGGTGTGCGCCTTGAATTCCTGCCCCACGGCATAGCGCTGGCCCTGAATAGGTTCGCCATGCGCGGTGGCGATGCCGGCGAAGGCGTCCAGTCGCGCATTGATCGCGGCGACGAAGGGGTCGCTATGATCGAGGTCGCAGGTTTCGCTGGTGCGGAAATAAGTGTCGCCATTGGCGTCGGCGATCGTGGAGGGGCGCCGCTGCGTATCGATTCGATCGACCAGCGCGGCGCATTCCTCCGCCGTGAGGAAGTTGCGCTGGATGAAGAGCGTCAAATCCCTGTTCGGCACGCGCTGGATGCGCGGATGGGCGCCGATCAAAAGCGGATCGCCATCGATGGCGACGGGAGCGGTGATGGCGGTGGTTGCGGTCATGACGGGCCCTGCCGGGATATGGTGCAGCTAAGACGTCGCCACAGCTATCGTTCAGCCTTGCAAATGCAAGGGGTGCGATGCATGTCATATTACCGTCACACAACTGTCATTCGCCAGTAAGATCACCTGCCTAGCAGGCTCTCAACTTGACGGGGGCTTGGGTCAAAATCATGCGGGTGCCGTTTGGCGACAAGATAAGCGGCCTGGGGCGTGGAAGGGGGCAGTCCTTTCCGGCGTTCGACTGGCTGGCGTGGATCGAGCGGGGGCTGCTTGTCCTGCTGGCGCTGTTGATGGTGCGGCTGATCTGGGTGATCGTCACGCCAGTCGGCAGTTTCGGGCCATGGGAAGGGCGGCAGGCGCAATTGCTGTCGCCGAGTGCGCGGCAGGCGCTGTTCGCCAGCTTCGATCCCTTCTTCCGCAGCGATGCGCCGCAGCCGGGCGGCGGGGTCGTTACCTCGCTGGCGCTGACCGTCTATGGCATTCGCCTGAATGAAGGTTCGGGGCTGGGCTCTGCGATCATCGCCGGGCCGGATGGCGTGCAGAACAGCTTTGCCGTGGGCGACGAAATCCTGCCGGGCGTGGTGTTGAAATCGGTGGCGTTCGATCATGTGACGATCGATCGCGGCGGGGCGGAGGAACAGGTGTTTCTGGACCAGTCCACGCCTGCACCCGAAGCCGCGCCGCAAGCGCCCGACAGTGGGCGAGGGTGGCAAAGTGCCGCGCCGCCACCGCAGACACTGCCCGCGGCCTCCGCAGGGCCGACCGTCGACAGCCTGAAGCGGGATATCGGCTTCGCCCCGCGCATGCAGAATGGGCGCGTCACCGGCCTGGCCGTGATGGCCAAGGGGCCGGCCTTTGCTGGCGCAGGCTTCCACCCCGGCGATATCGTCAGCAAGGTCAACGGCCAGCCGGTCGGCGACCTGCAATCGCTCCAGAACCAGATCGCGCCCGGTGCGCGCCTTTCCCTGACCGTAGAGCGCGGCGCCGCCGTCGCGACCGTCAACCTGATAGTGCAAGGCCAATGACCCGCAAATTCCTTCTTTCCGCTGCCATGGCCCTTGCTCTGGCGACGCCGATCGTTGCCTCCGCGCAGCAGACTTTGAACGTCCGTGACGCCGATATTCGCGCCTTCATTCAGGATGCGGCGCGGGTGACGGGACGCACCTTCATCATCGACAACAAGGTGCAGGGGAAAGTGTCGGTCGTGACCGACAGGCCGCTCAGCCGATCGGAATATTTCGAGATTTTCCTGTCGACCCTGCGCGCCAACGGGCTGGTGGCGGTGCCGGCCCCCGGCGGCGCCTATCGCATTCAGCCGGTGGACGGCGCGGCGGGGCAGCCGAGCGGCGTGGGCAGCGCGGCCAATCGCAACAGCTTCGTCACCGAAGTCTTCCGCCTGCGATCGATCGATGCGGCGAGCGCGCTGGAAACGCTGCGCCCGCTGGTGAGCAAGGAAGGCTCCGTTACGGCCAACCGGGCAGGCAACAGCGTGGTGGTGGCGGACTATGCGGATAATGTCGCGCGCATCCGGCAAGTGATCGCACGGGTCGATCGCGACACGGCGGCGACGCAGATGGTGATGCTGAAAAATGCCGGCGCGCGCGAGATCGCGACCTCGCTTCAGGCGCTGGTTGCGAGCGGCGGCGGCGAGAATGCCGCGCCGTCGGCCGCGACGGTGGTGCCGATCGACAGCAGCAATGCGGTGGCGATCCGGGGCGATGCCAATACCGTCGCGCGGCTGGCTGCGATGGCAAGGCAACTCGATCAGCAGGCGGCGAGCGGCACGGAAATCCGCGTCTATTGGCTGGAACATGCCGATGCCGAAAAGCTGCTCCCTGTATTGCAGCAACTGGTGGGGCAGTCGACCAGCCAGCCGGTGAGTTCCGATACGCCAGCGAGCAGCAAGGGCAGCGCTGCCCCGGCTTCGCAGGCGGCGGCGCCTGTGGCTGCCTCCTCCGGCTCCTCCTCGTCGGGCGGAGGCATCAACACGCGCGGCCCAGCGATCGTCACCCGCTATGAAGGCGCCAACGCCATCATCGTGGCGGCGAACAGCGACGTGCAGCGGATGCTGGGCGAAACCATCCGCCAGATCGACACCCGGCGCGAACAGGTGCTGGTGGAGGCGATCATTGTCGAAATCAGCGATGCCGCCGCCAAGAAATTGGGCGTGCAGTTCCTGTTGGGCAGCACATCGACCGGATTTGCGGCAACCAACTACAGTAACGCATCGCCCAATCTGCTGACACTGGCAGGGGCGTATGGTGCGGACAAGCTGGGCACCACCAAGACGACGGTGGTCGCCGCTGACGGCACCACGACGACGACCGAGACGCAGACCAACAGCGATCTGGCCAGCACGCTCCAGTCGGCGGCGCTGACCAGCCTGCAAAGCGCCACCGGCGCGATCGGCGCGTTGGGCGGCAGCATTGGCAAGAACGGCATTTTCGGCGCGATCATCAATGCGGTGAAATCCGACACGAAAAGCAACCTTCTGTCCACGCCGTCGATCATGACGCTGGACAATCAGAAGGCGTCGATCCTGGTCGGGCAGCAGGTGCCGGTGACGACAGGGGAGGCGCTGAGCCAGAATTTCGACAATCAGTTCCGCACGGTGCAGCGGCAGGATGTCGGCATCAAGCTGGAGGTGAAGCCCCAGATCAACACCGGCGGCGCGATCAAGCTGTTTCTGAAGCAGGAAGTGTCCAGCGTGGCCGGGCCGGTCAGCAACAGCAACAGCGACCTGATCATCAATAAGCGCGAGATCGAAACGACCGTCACCGTAGATGATGGCGAGATATTGGCGCTGGGCGGCCTGCTGGACGACAATGAGCGGCGCACGATCGAGCGCATCCCGCTGCTGTCGGACATTCCCGGCATCGGCGAATTGTTCAAGTCGCGCAGCAACAGCCGGTCGAAGACGAACCTGATGGTCTTCATCCGGCCGACCATATTGCGGTCGAAGGAAGATGCGCAGAAGCTGACGCAGCAGCGCTATGGCTATGTCCGCGGCATGCAGTTGCAGCGCGATCCGCAGTCCGAACCGACGATCGACGAACTGGTGCGCGACTATATGGGCGCGACGCCGCCGATCGCTGCGCCGCAGCCGGGCGATGCGGTGGTGCAGCCGGCGGCGGCCGATCCGCAAGTCATCGAACCTACGGTCCGCCAGTCGAGCGGTGTGGTTCGCCCGGTCGAAATTCCCGCAAGCGGAGAACAGAAATGACCGATCCGAAACAGGGGGAGGCTGTTTCATCGAACCATATTTCCCGGCCAATCGACATTCCCTATGGCTTCGCGCGCAAGCATGGCGTGGTGCTGCTGCCGCCTGAAGGCGAGCGGCTGACCATCGCGGTGCGTGAGGGCAGCGATCCGCGCGTGCTGCTGGAAGTGCGGCGGCATCTGGCGCGCAGCTTCGACGTGCGGTTCGTGGAACCGGCGCAGTTCGACCGGCACCTGTCCGATCATTATGCGATGGATGGCAGCGCGGCGGCGATGGCGGGATCGCTGGAGGTCGGCGCCGATGAGCTGGATATTCTCGCCGCTGACATTCCGACCGCAGACGACCTGCTCGACAGCGCGGACGATGCGCCGGCGATCCGCCTGATCAACGGCATCATTGCCGAGGCGGCGCGGCAGGGCGTGTCGGATATCCATATCGAACCCTATGAAACCGGGCTGATCGTGCGGATGCGCATCGACGGCGTGCTGCGCGAGACGCTGCGCATGCCGCCCCATGTCGCGCCGGTGGTGGTGAGCCGCATCAAGGTGATGGCGCGGCTCGACATTGCGGAGCGGCGCGTGCCGCAGGACGGGCGCATAGGCCTGACATTGGGCGGCAAGCTGCTCGACGTGCGTGTTTCGACCCTGCCGAGCCGGGCGGGCGAGCGGGTGGTGCTGCGTATTCTCGACAAGGAAAATGCCGGGATCACGCTCGACCTGCTGGGCATGACCGGCGCGCCGGACCGGATTTTCCGCGAAGGGTTGAGCGAGCCTAACGGCATCATCCTGGTCACCGGGCCTACCGGTTCGGGCAAGACGACGACGCTTTATGCCGGTTTGCGGACGCTGAACGATGGCAGCCGTAATATCCTCACCGTTGAAGATCCGGTCGAATATGCGATCGAGGGTGTGGGCCAGACGCAGGTCAATGCCAAGGTCGGGCTGACCTTTGCGGCGGGGCTGCGTGCGATCCTGCGGCAGGACCCTGACGTGGTGATGGTCGGCGAAATCCGCGATCGCGAGACGGCAGAGATTGCGGTGCAGGCATCGCTGACGGGGCATCTGGTGCTGTCGACCGTGCACACCAATGATGCGGTGGGCGCGATCACCCGGATGCGCGACATGCGGGTCGAGCCGTTCCTGCTGGCCTCCACGCTGCGCGCGGTGATTGCGCAGCGACTGGTACGGCGGCTATGCCAGCATTGTCGCGAGCCGGTGCAGGCGGACAAGTCGGCCAGCGCGCTGCTGGGCTTTGATCCGGGCACGATCATCTACAAGGCGAAGGGCTGCGAAGAATGCAATGGCACCGGCTATAAGGGTCGGATCGGCGTGTTCGAGGCGATCCGCGTGGACGACACAATCCGCCGCCTGATCAATGATGGTGGCGATGAATCGCTGATCGCGCGCCATGCTTTCCTGAACGCTCCCAATCTGGGATCGGCCGCGCGGGCGCTGGTGCGCGACGGCCAGACCACGGCGGAAGAGGCGATCCGCGTGTCGCGGCGCGATGCGGTCGAGGCGGAAACCATCGCCGATGGCTGATTTCGACTATGTGGCGATCGACCCGGCGGGCAAGGAACGCGGCGGGAAGCTCAAGGCCGACACGATCGAGGATGCGCGGGCGAAGCTGGACGCGCGCAAGCTGTTCGTCGTGCGGCTGGAACCGGGCGCGGTGGAGGCGGCGCGCAAGCGGGCGGGCCTGTCGCTGCGCGCGCCGCGATTGTCTTCAAAGGAACTGACGCTGTTCACCCGCCAGCTTTCCACGCTGATCCAGGTCAGCCCGCTGGAGGAATCGCTGCGCACCATCGGCAAGCAAAGCGAGCAGGATCATGTCCGCGCGATCGTGGGCAAGGTGCATGGCGGTGTGCTGGAAGGGCGGCGGCTGGCCGATGCGCTGGGCGCGGAGCCGAAAAGCTTCCCGCCGCTCTATCGCGCGATGATTTCCGCCGGTGAAAGTTCGGGTAGCCTGCCCACGATCATGGAGCGTCTGTCCGACCTGATGGAGCGGCAGGCGGTGATGCGATCTAAGGTGCTGACCGCGATTGCCTATCCCAGCGTGCTGGCGACTTTTGCCGTGTTCGTGGTTGCGGCGCTGATGATCTTCGTCGTGCCCAAGGTGGTGGAGCAGTTCGATACGGTGGGGCAGGAATTGCCCTTCCTGACGCGGATGGTGATGGCGATTTCCGCCTTTCTTGCCGGTTACTGGTGGTTGCTGCTGATCCTAATGGCGCTGGCGGGTTTAGGCTTCTGGCGAGCGATGAAGGTCGATGCCTTCCGCTATCGGTTTGACGCGATGCTGCTGGGCCTGCCGGTGCTGGGCAAGCTTATCCGCGATCTGCATGCGGCGCGGATGGCGCGTACCTTGTCCACCATGATCGCGAGCCGGTTGCCGTTGATGGAAGGCCTGTCGCTGACCGCCAACACCGTTCATAATCGCGTATTGCGCAAGGCGTCCGACCAGATTGTCGAGGCGATCCGGGGTGGTGGCAGCCTGTCCGCCGCGCTGCGCCGGGCGGGCGTGTTTCCGCCATTGCTGGTCTATCTGGCGGCGAGCGGGGAAAGTGCCGGGCGGCTCGATACCATGCTGGAGCGGGCCGCCGATTATCTGGAGCGCGAGTTTGACAGCTTCACCTCCGCCGCGCTGGCGATGCTGGAGCCGGTCATCATCATACTGATGGGCGGCATCGTCGCCGTCATCATCCTGTCCATCCTGCTGCCGATCTTGCAGCTGCAAAGCCTCACCGGGGCTTGAAGGAGTGCATATGAAGAATCTTTTCGTTCACCGCTGTTCAGTGCAGAGCTCCTGCGGAAGCAGGAGCCCAGAGTCTGGGGCGCAGCATCAAGAATCCTGGGCTCCTGTTTTCACAGGAGCACGTTCAGATGCTGATGTTAGACGTTCTGCCGAAAATGGTTTCACGCTGGTCGAACTGATGGTCGTGATCGTGATCATCGGCCTGCTGGCGACGATCGTGGCGATCAACGTCATTCCCGCGACCGACACCGCCCGGATCGAGAAGGCGAAGGCCGATATTTCCACGATCGAACAGGCGCTGGAGCAATATCGGCTCGATAACCTGACCTATCCGGCCGGGTCGGACGGGTTGCAGGCGCTGCTCAATCCGCCCGCGTCGCTGGCGCAGCCGCAGCGCTATCGCCGGGGCGGCTATATCAAGAAGCTGCCGCAGGACCCGTGGGGCCGCGCCTATGTCTACACCGTGCCGGGGCGCAAGGGCGCGTTCGACATCAGCTCGCTGGGCGCCGATGGCCAGCCGGGTGGCGAGAATGAGAATGCGGACATTTATTCCAGCGAAATGTGAGTGCTCCGGCGCAAGCCGGAGCCCAGGGCCGCACGCACAGCGTTCGGAACCCTGTGTTCCTGTCTTCGCAGGAGCACGGCATCCTGTGGGGCAGGGCGGATTTACCCTCCTTGAGCTGATGGTCGTGCTGACGATCATCGGCTTCATTTCGGCTGCCGTCGTTCTGGCCATCCCCGATCCACGTGGTCGGGTGGTGGAGGATGCCGATCGCTTTGCCGCGCGCGTGGCCGCCGCGCGCGACGAAGCGGTCGTCACCGCACGGCCGATGGGCCTGTGGGTGTCGGCTTCGGGCTATGGTTTCCAGCGTCGCGAGGGCGAGCAATGGGCGCCGATCGAGGACAAGCCCTTCGTTACCGCCAACTGGAAGAATGGCACCCGCGCGCTGGTGGGCAAGGATGGCCGCCAGCAGATCGCCTTTGACGGCACTGGCTTGCCGACCGATCCGCTGACCGTGACCCTGGCGCGCGAAGGCGAGCGGGTGTCCGTGACCGTCGACATGGCGGGGAAGGTCATGGTCGGTGGGTAAGGTCATGTTCCGTGTTCCTGCGGAAGCAGGAACCCAGGGTGGCGTGCGCCGGACCTGGAGGCCCTGGGCTCCTGCTTTCGCAGGAGCACGGTGTGGTGCCAACGAGCGCGGCTTCAGGCCTTTTGATCGTTCCGCCCAACAGGGCTTCACGCTTCTCGAAATGCTGGTCGCTCTGGCGGTGTTCAGTCTGGCCGCGTTGGCGCTGATGCGGTTGCAGGGGGTGACGTTGCGGACTGCGGCCGATCTCGACAGCAAGGCGCTGGGCCAGATCGTGGCGCGGAACCTGATGGTTGAGGTGCAGAGCGATCCTGTGGCCCCTTCGGTCGGACAGGAGGATGGCGACGTCGAAAATGGCGGGCGGCGCTGGCACTGGAGCCGCAGCGTCAAGGCGATGGAGGACAAGCGCCTGTTGCAGGTCGATCTGACCGTTGACGGTCAGCCGGGCGCGTCGCCAGTGGTGCTGAGTTTCATGCGGGTGGTGGAATGATGGTCCGCCTGACCAAAGTGAAACCTCCAACCCCCTCCCCTGAAGGGGAGGGGGTTGAAAGAGGCGAAGGTCGTCCCACCGAGCAAGGTTTTACACTCATAGAACTGCTCGTCGCGCTTATGATCTTCGCAATGCTGGCGGCTGCGGGCGTCCTGCTGCTGGGCAACAGCGTTTCCGCGCAGGCGCAGATCAAGGCGCGGCTGGATGATCTGGCGGCGGTGCAGCGGGCGGGCGGAGCATTGGCGGGCGATCTGGGGCAGGCGGTGCCGCGCATCACGCGGACCGAGGCCGGCACCAATGCGCCGGCCTTCTGGGCGCATGACGATGGCGAAGGCCAGCCGGTGATGCAGTTCGTGCGGGGCGGCTGGGACAATCTGGGCGATTTGCCGCGGCCATCGCTGCAAAAGGTCGAATATTGGGTGCGGCAGGGGCGGCTGGAACGGCGGACCTATGCCGAACTGGATGGGGCGGCAGGCGATGATCCGGCGGCGCTGCTGGACAATGTCGAGGCGGTGAAGCTGCGTTTCCGCGATGTACGGGGCAAATGGCAGGAGGAATGGACGCCGTCACAGCCCGACCTGATTCCGCTGGCCGTGGAAATGACCGTCACGCGCACGGGCGAGCCGCCGGTGACGATGCGCTTTCTGGTGGCGCCGGGCCCGCAGGAAAAGCTGGAGGGTGCGACCGGTGCCTGATCCCCGCAATGAGAAAGAACGGGGCGCGGCGCTGCTGACCGTCTTGCTGCTGGTGGCGGTGATGGCGGTGGTCGCCGCGACCGCGCTGGAGCGGGTGGCGCTGGCGACGCGGATGACCGGCAATGGCGGCGCGGTCGATCAGGCGCGCGCCTATGCCGACGCCGGGACGGAGATGGCGCGGCTGCGCATCGGTGATCTGACCGCCGGCAATCCGGTCAAGATCACGCTGGCGGGCAACTGGCTGGGCACGCCGCAGGCGGTGCCGGTGCCGGGTGGCATGGCCACCGCGCGGGTCACGGATGGTGGTAATTGCTTCAATCTCAACAGCGTGGTCAGCGGACAGAGCGAGGCGGCGCTGAAGGTCCGGCCGATCGGCGTGACGCAGTTTCAGGCTCTGCTGGAAGCGCTGGGCGTGCAGACGCGGCAGGCGCAGGGCGTTTCCGTCGCGCTGGCCGACTGGATCGACAGCGACAGCGTGCCGCAGCCCGGCGGGGCCGAGGATGACAGCTATGCCCAATATGCGCGGCCCTATCGCACGCCCAATCGGATGATGGTGGACCCCAGCGAATTGCGGGCGGTGGCTGGGGTGACGCCCGCCATCTATGATCTGGTGAAGCCGTGGATATGCACCTTGCCGGTCACGGATTTGTCGCCGATCAACATCAATACGCTGCTGCCGGGTCAGGCGCCCTTGTTCGCGATGCTGCTGCCGGGGCAATTGTCGGTGGCGCGGGCGCGGCAATTGCTGGCGCAGCGACCGGCGGACGGCTACGGCAGTACGGTGCAATTCTGGGCTTTGCCTTCGCTGGCGGGCCTGTCGCCCGCGACCGAGGTGGCAGAGCAGGTGAAGTTGAAGACGGGATTTTTCGGAGTGACTGTGTCGGTGGAAGTCGGGGGAACGCAACTGGTGGAGCGCGCGCTGATCGATGCGCGGGAAAGCCCGGCCAGGCTGGTGCGGCGTAGCTGGGGTGGTGAGGCATGAGCAGTCGCGATGCCCTGATCCTGATGCTGCCCGAAGCGGCCGAAGCGGCCGAAGCGGCCGAGGCGCCGGTGCGCTGGATGCGCGTGATCGATGGGGCGCTGGTGCAGTCGGGCGAGGGCGTCAACTGGCTGTCAGCCTGTGGTATCGCAGCGCTGCCGGACAAGGCGCGGGTGCTGCTGGTGCCGCCGGCAGCGCTGGTGACGCTGCACTGGATCGCCCATCCCGACCTGCCGGTGCGGCAGGGGCGGGCGGCGGCGCGGCTGACGGCGCTGACCGCCAGCCTGTTGTCGGCCGACCAGTTGTTCGCCGCGACCGATGCCAATGACGATCCGGCCCTGCCGCATATCGTGGCCGTGGCCAGTCGCGCCGACATGCAGCATTGGCTGCTCTGGGCGCAGCATCATGGGCTGGACCCGGATATCATCGTGCCCGCGCCTTTGCTGTTACCGGAGCCGGAGAGCGGTTTCGTGCGCGGTCGGATCGCCGACGAGATGGTGCTGCGCGGCGTGGACATGGCGCTGACGGCCGATATGGCGCTGCCCGCACTGATCGGCGACGCACCGATCGCCGATATCGCGGCGGGCGTGATCGAAGGGCGGGCCATCGCTGCGCTGAATGCGCCGCCGATCGATTTGCGGCAGGGCGATTTTGCCAAGCGGGTACGGCGCGCCGTCGACAAGCAGGCGTTGGGGCGCATCATCCTGTGGAGCGGGCTGATCCTGTTGCTTTGCCTTGCCGCTGTTCTGGTCGGCATCGTGAAGCAGCATATGGCGGCGAGCCGGCTGGACCGGGAGAGCGTGGCGCTGGCGCAGCAGGTGCTGCCCGGTGCCAGTGATGCCGCGCAGGCGCAGGTGGAACTGGAGGGGCGTCTTGCCGCGCGGGGTGCGGGTGGACGCGCCTTTACCGCGCCCGTCGCCGGGCTGCTGGCGGCGGTGCAGGATGCGCCGGGCGTGGCGCTGACCAGCCTGTCGCGTGATCCGGACGGGATGATCCGGGCGACGCTGGCCGC
This sequence comes from Sphingobium sp. AP50, assembly GCF_900109095.1. Taxonomy (GTDB): domain Bacteria; phylum Pseudomonadota; class Alphaproteobacteria; order Sphingomonadales; family Sphingomonadaceae; genus Sphingobium. The sequence continues at coordinate 94,073 of NZ_FNYZ01000011.1, read as the reverse complement.
GGCCAAGGCGGAAGACATCAACATGGTCCTGCTGGCGATCCAGGCGGCGGGCTACACGATTACGGCGACTCCCTCCCAGGATCCGGGCGGGCGGACGCTGGCGGACATAACGGTGCGGTCATGATGGAACGGATAGCAGCATATTGGGGCGAGCGATCGGCCCGCGAGCAATGGATGCTGGGGGTGATGGTCGCGCTGCTGGCGGCGACCTTCCTCTGGTTCGGCGTGGCCGCGCCGCTTGACCGGGCGCAGCGCGGCGCGCGGGAGACGTTGCTGGAGGCGACCGATCGCAATGCCGCCGTGCGCGCGGCAGTGAAGCAATTGAAGACGCTGCCCCGCACGCCTGCCTCGACCGGTCCGGCCGTGCCGCTGGACCAATTTGTCGGGCAGGGCGCGGGCGAGGCCGGGCTGACGCTGGAGCGGGCGCAGGCGCAGGGCAATGACCGGATGGAAATCGCCATCGCATCGGTACGGCCGGTCGCGCTCTTCTCCTGGCTGGCCGGGCTGGAGGCGCAGGGCGTGCGGGTTGACACTATGAGCGCGCGGCCATCGCCGACGGCGGGCAGCGTGTCTGTGCAGGCCGTGCTGGTGCGGGGAGAGGGGCAATGATGGGCCTTATCCTGTCACGGCGGATGCGGATCGTGCTGATCGTCGCGCTGCTGCTGGGCCTGCTGATCTTCCTGCCGATGCGGGTCGCGCTGGGGCTGGCCGGGCTGGAGCGGATTGGCGTTGCGGCACGGGAAGTGCGGGGCACGGTGTGGAGCGGGCGGATCGATCAATTGATGCTGGGCAATATGCCGCTGGGCAGCGTGCGGGCGGGCCTGTCCCCCATATCACTGCTGATGGGGCGTGCGCGCTTCGACATCGCCCGGACCAAGGGGCTGCCCGACGATGTGAAAGGGGCTTTGACGGTCGGCTTTGGGCGCATTGGCGTGGATGACGTGACCGGCGCGGTGCCGCTGGGCCGGACCTTCGCGCCATTACCTGTGGGCAGCCTGATGCTGGAGGATGTCAGCGCCTATTTCAGCGGTGATCGCTGCGGCCATGCCGAAGGGCGGGTGCGGGCGCGGATGGCCGGGCAGTTTCCGGGATTGAACCTGAGCCAGGGTCTTTCGGGTACGGTAGCCTGTGACGGGGACGCGCTGCTGCTGCCGCTGGTCAGCCAGTCGGGGCTGGAGAAGGTCAGTCTGCGGATCTGGCGCTCTGGCCGCTATGTCGCGGAGATGCGGATCGAAACCGCTGATGCTTCGCTGGCCAGCCTGTTGGGACAGGCCGGGTTCGCGCCGGCCGGTAATGCGCAGATATTGAAGGTCGAAGGGACGCTGTGATCCAGCCGATTCCGGCGCTGATCGGCGCGCTGGCGGGCGCGATCCTCGGCAGCTTTCTGGCGACCCTGATCCTGCGCTGGCCGCAGGGCAGGGGCGTGATGCGCGGTCGATCCGCCTGCGATGGCTGTGGCCGCACTTTGACGGCGCGCGACCTGATCCCGATGCTGAGTGCGATGCTGAGCAAGGGGCGCTGCCGCACCTGTGGCGCGGCGATCGATCCGCTGCATGGCCGGGTGGAGGCGGGCTGCGCGATCATCGGCGCTTTGGCGATCGGTTTCCGGCCCGATCTGGGCGGGATCGGCTGGGCATTGCTGGGCTGGCTGCTGCTGACGCTGGCGGTGCTGGACTGGCGCCATTTCTGGTTGCCCGATGCCTTGACCCTGCCGCTCGCTTTTCTTGGCTTCACGATCGGCCTGTGGGCGACGGATGTTGCGCTGACGGATCGCGTCATTGGAGCAGCGGTCGGCTATGGCGCACTGCTGGGCCTCGCGCTGGGTTATAGAGCCTTGCGCGGGCGCGAGGGGCTGGGGTTGGGCGATGCGAAGCTGCTCGGCGCGCTGGGCGCCTGGTTCGGCTGGCATGCGCTGCCCTTCCTGCTGCTGATCGCATCAGTGATGGGGTTGGGAATCATGCTGGCCATCGGCCGCGCAAAGGACCGTACCGCACGCGTGCCGCTGGGAACATTCCTAGCCCTTGCGGCAATACCGGCCTGGCTGGTCGCTACGTCGTTAATGAAGTGAGTGGTCGGGGAGACAGGATTCGAGACCGAAATACCTGCCCCTTCGACCGACGGAAATTCGCGGTTTTTGCGGGATCGCGAAGCCCTTGTGTGTGGGTTGTGTGCGTTGATCAAGTGTCATCCTGAAACAGGCCAGCCATGGCCCGCGGGTGACACTCGCGTCGCGCTATAAGTTATGCGAATACGAGCGCTTGCGGGTGGCGCCGAACGGGCAGCGCCGACTGCACCGAACCGTGTCCCGGTTTGGGTTCCGGTGACCGTGTGCAGCGGCAGACCCCCTATTCGATCCCGGACCGCTATAAATCACGGTTTGCGGTCAGAATGATCGATGGCGGGGAGCGTTATCGATCACCGAAATGGGTTGCCACTTCGGCATGGCGCTCGGCGATCTCGGCGACCGACACCGTTGCCCCTGCCTCCGCTGCGATCCGGGGCCAATCGCTGAGCGAGGCTCGTACTTCGTCAATGATCGACGCAATCGCCCGGTCGGACAGGCCGTGCCGTCGTCCCAGCGTCATCACCTGTGCGCGCGTCGGCGCTCGCCCTTCGCCCTCTACCGCGAGGTAATGCTCGCCGCTCGGTCCGTTGGAGAAGGTCAGGTCATAAGCCGGAGCGAGGCGCCACTCGCCGACCGCATCCTGCAGGAAGCTGTGCTGGCGCGTATGGTCATCGCGATTGTGCGCAAGGATGTTGAACACCATGCGGCGGAAGGCTTCCTCTACGTCGGCGGCATGGCGGGTGATCGCCATCGTCGCGCGAAGGAACATGTCATAGTCGATCGACGGCATGTCGGCGCGGGCTTCCAGCGCACCGGCCAACGAAATCATGTGGAGGCGTCGGCCCGGCGCCGGCCGGTCGAACCTGCGCGTCGCGAAATAGCCTGGCCCGGTCTGCGCCGAGAGCAACCGGGATGCAGCCATATCGATGCCAGCGGCGCGTGCCATGCGAGCATAGGCCTCTTCAACCGGGCCGATGTCGATGGGGTCGACGGTAGCGCGAAACTTGACGATCCAGTCTTCGTGGCCAGTGTCGCCTTCACCACTCAGCGCCCCGTCCGGCGCGATGCCCAGATGGATCTTGGGCCTTGCACCGCCAGATGCGCCGCCGAGACGGGCAAGCGTGTCGATCTGCGCTGGATCGTTGCCGAGCAGCAGCACACGCGACTCCTCGGCCAGCGCGTCTAGATCGATCGTGCCGACATCCTCGGTCGGGGTCGTCGCCGGTTCATAGACCAGCGCGCCGCGCCCTGTTCGGCCGACAAGGGCGAGCCGCTCGACCGGGCTGAGCGTATCGATACGGACGCCCAACTTTTCTAGCCTCCGCTTCATCAGCATCTGGCCCCACGCGTCGGGCAGGCTGTCAGCCAGGAAGCCATGAAGACCGTCAAAATTGCGCCCGCGTGCTGCGTGGAGACCGGGTTCCGGGGGATAAAGCAGCGGGTCGATCCGCCGCCGCTGATCGACGACAGCCGTCGACCATTCGACCTGCGCCAGTCCATCCGCCATCGCGAGACGGCCCACGGTATCCGCGGCCTCGCCTTCGTCGAGCATCAGGCCAATTTCGAGGGGCGTGCCGGGCGCGAGTTTCATGACGCCCGCGATGCCGGTGCGCGCATGCGCGGCTTCGGCTTGGCGGCCGCCTTCTGCTGCTCAAGCAGCGCGTCCATCGATGTCGCCGACGGCGCGGGAAAAAGGCCGACAAGATCCTGCTCGCAGCGCAACGCAACCGCAGCGCGAACGAGATCCTCGATCGAGGCCTTGCCCTCGGCTTCGAGGCGACGCCACGTCCGATACGCGATGCCGGCGCGCGCTGCTGCATCAGCTTGGGTCATATCCATGTCGAGCCGGCGACGTTTGATCCGTTGCCCTATCAGTGTGGCTAGTTCGAGTGGGGTCTCCAGCATGGTCCTTATATGGACGAAATGCGCCGAAATCGCAATAATAATGTCCACATAGGGACGATTTCTTTTCCTCGTATTTGATTTCACTGAGGCAGATGCGCGTCGTGTTACGAAAAAGATGAATGGGCACCACCATGCAAATCGCTCCTCGATGACAGGTTTCCATCCGATGAGAGTTAACAATGTCAGGAATGACTATCATTTAAGCTGACAGGAGGGCTTCCCATGAGCGATGGTCCATACCGTTCGTTGCCGATGTCACCGAAGTGGAATCGGGCTGCCAAGTGTGCCTATCTGCCGTCGTTCTCGATCCCTGAAGTTTCTGAGGCGCTGCAGCGGGCCACCGAGCGCGATTGTCAGCCAGCCTTGTGCGCAGAGTGACGGCGCTGATCATCGGCCCGGACGAACCGGGCCTCTTTCATGATCTGCCAATGGCTGATCTCAACGCGCTTCATCGGGGCTGCGCTTCGACCATGGAACACGGGCTCGTGAATAATGCGATCGATGCATTGCAGGAGGGCATGCGCGGAGAGGCAGCGCTCCAGTGGGCGGCAGAGGCCAGCGTGAAGGATCGCCTGCTCGCCCGTGGCCGTCAGATCGAGGAGCATATGTACCGCGAAGCGTCCGATCACCGAGCGCGGTCCACGCGCTCGGTGATCGAGGAGGCGCATATGCCTTGGAAGCGGGTCAAGTCACCAGCCATGCGGAACCGATGTTTGTGTCGGTCATGGCCGATAGCCCCAAGCCATTGTCGGGCGATGTCGCAATAGAGGTTGAGGTAGGAGGCGCCGTCGTTCGGATTGGACGTACGGCTAAGGCCGATCTGGTGGCGGCGGTGATCCAGGCGTTGCAGGTAAAGCCGTGCTCGGGATCGGTCCGGGCACGCGGGTCATGGTGGCGACACGCCCGGTGGATTTTCGCAAAGGGCTCGATGCCCTGGCGGCGCTGGTGAGCGCCGATTATGGCGGCGATGCATTTTCCGGTGTGATCTATGTTTTTCGGGCCAAGCGTGCCGACCGGATCAAGCTGATCTGGTGGGACGGCACAGGACTGTGCCTGATGGCGAAGCGCCTGGAGCAAGGCGGCTTCAAGTGGCCCGGCATTCAGGACGGCGTGATGCGCCTTTCCGCCGCGCAACTCGGCGCGCTTCTGGAAGGATTGGACTGGCGCCGGGTCCATGGCGGCCGTCGGCCGCAGGCCCCGCAGATTGCCGGTTGACGGGGCTTTGCCCTACTGATTCACTCTTTCTATGCTGACGCAAGCGGATCTGCCTGACGATATCGACGCGCTCCGCGCGCTCGTTCTGGAGCAGTCCCGGATGTTGGTGGAGGAGCGGGCAGAATCTGAGGCCAGGCTGACAGAACTGGGCGTTGCCAAGGGCGAGGCAGACGCCGAGATCGAGCGTCTTCAGTCGATCATCGACGCCTTCATGTGGCACCGTTTCGGCAGCCGGTCCGAGCAGCTCGATGCCGATCAGCTGCAGTTGGGACTGGAAGATCTCGAGATCGCTCTTGGGCATGCCCGTGCTGCCAGAGAGGCTGTCACACCGCGGTCTCGCAGCGACCAGCCCCGCAAGACTAACCGCGGCTCGCTACCCGCGCACCTCGAGCGGATCGAGCAGATTGTCGATATCGAAGACAAGTCTTGTCCCTGCTGCAGCGGTCCGCTTCATCAGATCGGTGAAGACGTCGCCGAGCGGCTAGACGTCGTTCCTATCACCTTCCGCGTACTGGTGACGCGCCGCCCGCGCTATGGCTGTCGCTCCTGTGAAGGTGCGATCGTCCAGGTCCCCGCTCCGGCGCGGATAGTCGAAGGCGGGATTCCGACCGAAGCGCTGATCGCCCAGGTGCTGGTATCCAAGTATGCCGATCATGTTCCGCTATACCGGCAAGCTCAGATCTATGCCCGGCAGGATATCAAGCTCGATCGCTCCACCCTGGCGGACTGGGTCGGTCGGGCAGCATGGTATCTGCGGCCATTGCGGGACCGGACGCTGGAAGAGTTGCGCCGATCCGAACGACTGTTTGCCGACGAGACTACTGCGCCGGTGCTTGACCCGGGGCGCGGAAAGACGAAGACCGGCCAGCTATGGGCCTATGCCCGCAACGATCGGCCATGGGGTGGCGTAGGTCCGCCGATGGTCGCCTATGTCTATGCGGCAGATCACAAGGCCGAGCGGCCCGACATCCACCTTGGAGATTTTGCAGGCATCCTGCAGGTCGACGGCTATGGCGGCTATACAGCGCTCGCCAAGCGCCGCGGGCAGCAACTCAGCCTCGCCTTCTGCTGGTCCCATGTTCGGCGCAAATTCTATGATCTAGCCGCCAGTTCCCCGGTCGCGACCGAGATCCTGCGTCGGATCGCCATGCTCTATGCCATCGAGGATGAGGTGCGCGGCTGTGCCGCGGAGCAACGCCGCATCCAGCGCGCCGAATGCAGCCGCTTCATCGTCGAGGATCTCAGGCTCTATCTGGACGCCCGGCTCCGCCAGATCAGCGCCAAGAGCAAGTTGGCCGAAGCCATCCGCTATGCGACGACCCGCTGGGACGGCCTCGTTCGCTTCATCGACGATGGTCGGATCGAACTCGACACCAACACTGTCGAGCGATCAATCCGCCCCCTGGCTTTGAATCGAAAGAATGCCCTCTTTGCCGGCTCCGACGAGGGCGGCGATAACTGGGCGGTCATCGCCACGCTCATCGAAAACTGCAAGCTGGGCGGCATCAATCCGCATGACTGGCTGAACCAGACGCTGACCGCGCTCGCCAACGGCCATCAGGCCAATCGTGTTCATGAGCTCATGCCCTGGATCAACGTGGCCTGAAAACACCGCTTGCCCGCCAGTCCTTGAGCCTTCCGAACATATTCTCGATGCGATGCCGCTGGCGATAGAGGATGCGGTCGTGGGGTATGGCGATCCTGCGGTTGCGTTTTGAGGGGATGCAGGGGGAGATGCCGCGTGCGGTGAGCGCGTTGCGGAACCAGTCGGTGTCGTATCCCCGGTCGGCCAGCATGGCGTCGGTGGGCGGCAGGGTATCGACCAGCAGGGCAGCGCCCTTGTAGTCGCTGGCCTCTCGACCAAGTTCGGGAACAATTGACGCGACAGCCCCGACCATTCCCGAAAATGCGACTCGTCCGACGGCCGGACAGCATTGATGGGTACAGCATTGATGACTTCGAAGTTGAAGGATATGATCCGTACTCAGCCATTAAGGCCGACGTGGCCGTCTAAGCGAGCGATATCGGCCGGTCGCTGCTAGAGGCTACTATCTTCTTCGACGAAATCGCTTCAGAACTTCCTTCCAAAAAAGGAAGTCCACGAACGCAAACGGTGTCGTGAATGGGCGCGCCGTGGAAGGAAGCGGTCAGTGGGCGGCGGAGGTGAAACGACTGACTGTCACGTCGCCATTGGCGGCATAGGTGGCGGTGGCTTGCGCTTCGGCCGTTTGCGTGTCCTTGCCGTCCAGGATTGCGGCGACCTGATGCGGGGTCGGCACTTTATCATAGACGCCATAGAGGTCGGTCTGGCCGACCATGTGGATCGACAGCTTATAGCCTTCGCCCTGCGTTGCGGGATCGAAGGCCAGTACGGTGCCGCTGTCGTCGACCGGTACGATGATCGCGCCGTCGCTGCGGCCGGCCTGCTGGAGCATGTCATAGCTGCCGTCTGCGGTGGTTACGGCGCCCCGGATGCAGAGCGCATCCTTGCCGTCGCGCGGGATGCGGACTTCGGCGGGGATGGCTTCCTCCCCGACCTTTGGCGGGGTCAGGCGGGCGTCGGTGGCGTCGGCGACCGGGCAGGCGGCGAAGCTGGCGGGGGTGGTGGCGTGCAGGCTGGCGGGGTCGTCGAAGGTCAGCCCGGTCAGCATGCCATCCAGCCCGGAGAGGACTTCGGCGCGCCGTTCGGTGGGGCCGGTGATGCGGATCTTGACGATCCAGCGCCCGGCATGGACGAAGCCCGCCGCCGTCGTGAGTGCGCCGTCTGCGGCATGATCATATACGGCGCGAATGGCGCGACCCGCCTGTCCAGCGGCAGGGGCGCTGGCATAGGCGGTGCGGCGGGTCTGGTTGCCGAACCGCTCCATCACCGCCTTGTCGGTCATATAGGCGGCGAGAGAGGCGTCGGCATAGGTTGGCATATAGACATAGAGAGTCGCCTGAATGACCCCGTCTTCCGACAGATATTGAGCATAATTGTCGACCGCGCGGCCGCCATTGGAGGCTTCGCCGCTCTTGGCGAGGGACAGGCCGGCGACGGTCTGGGGCAGGCTGATCCCCGCAGCGGTCGCGCGGATCGCGCTATCGCTGGGCGTCCAGGCTTCGGCGTCATCGGTCGCGTGCGCCGGGACGGCCAGGCACAGGCTCATCGGCGCCAGAAGGGCAGAAATGATAATTTGGGCGCGCTTTGGCATTCAGCATCCCTCTCCAGATCCAGACCGTCTTGGCGCGGCCTTGAACTATGACAGGGAGGCTACAGACTAAACCGCAGCGCGCAAGGGAGAATTTCAGGCGACCGGCGGGATTTGCGCGGGATAATGGGGCAGGTCGGGATCATGATGCGCCCAGGCGGGGGCGGCATCGGTCCATATCTCCGCCTGCGGGCCGATCAGCGAAGGATCGTCCAGCGCGCCGGCGCGGATGAAGGTCAGATGCGGGCGCGATTCGGCCATGCTGAAGAGGGGCGTGCCGCAGCTGGGGCAGAAGCCGCGCTTCATGGCATTGCCACTGTCGGCGACGCTGTCATGCCAGCGGACCTCGCCGGTCGTGGTTACATGCTCGCTGGGGAAGCAGATATTCACCGTGGCCGATCCGCCGCCCAGATATTGGCACAGGCGGCACCAGCACATGCGGGCGGCGAGGGGATCGGCGTCGATGGTGATGCGGACGGCGCCGCAGAGGCATCCAGCGGTGTGGGCGGCGGTGTGGGGCATGGGGTGATCCTTGTGTTGGTGTGCGGGGCGGCGGCCCACCCCGCTGCGACTAACTCGCTGCGCTCGTAAGTCTCGCTTCCCCTCCCGCGAGCGGGAGGGGAATAGCTATGTTACCGTCCCTGTCTGCGGGCCATGAAGGCGAGGCGTTCGAAGAGCATGATGTCCTGTTCATTCTTGAGCAGCGCGCCGTGGAGCGGCGGGATCGCCTTGGTAGGGTCGCTGTTCTGGAGGATGTCGAGCGGCATATCCTCGTTCAGCAGCAGCTTCAGCCAGTCGAGCAGTTCGGAGGTGCTGGGCTTTTTCTTGAGGCCGGGGACGTCGCGGATCTCATAGAAAATTTCCATCGCCTTGCTCACCAGTATTTTCTGGATGCCGGGGAAGTGGACGTCGACAATCGCCTGCATCGTCTCGCGGTCAGGGAATTTGATATAGTGGAAGAAGCAACGGCGCAGGAAGGCGTCGGGAAGCTCCTTTTCATTGTTCGACGTGATGACCACCACCGGCCGTTCGGCCGCCGCGATCGTCTCCCCCGTTTCATAGACGTGGAAGGCCATGCGATCGAGTTCCTGCAACAGGTCGTTGGGGAATTCGATATCGGCCTTGTCGATCTCATCGATCAGCAGGACGGGGAGTTTGGGGGATGTGAAAGCCTCCCACAGCTTGCCCTTGCGGATGTAATTGCCGATGTCGTGGACGCGCGCGTCGCCCAGTTGCCCATCGCGCAGGCGGGCGACGGCGTCATATTCATAGAGGCCCTGATGCGCTCGTGTCGTGGACTTGACGTTCCATTCGATGAGCGGCGCATCGAGCGCTTTGGCGATTTCCTGGGCGAGGACGGTTTTGCCGGTGCCGGGTTCTCCCTTGACCAGCAGGGGGCGGCGCAGCAGCACGGCGGCGTTGACCGCGACCTTCAGATCGTCGGTGGCGACATAATCCCGTGTGCCTTCAAAGCGCATCATCCCGTCCCATTCGGTTGTCGATGGCAACCGGACTAGGCAATGCGGCGGGCAGGTGCAATCGGTAAAGGCGCGATCAGCCCTGCTTTGCGCGCACGTCGGCGCGGGCGGCGAGCAAATCCCACAGGCCGCGATGCTGGTTCAGAAGCTGGCGGGCGCCGAACTGGATGGCGCGGTCGATCGCATCGTCGCCGCCGATCGAGCGGGCGACTTCCAGCGTGAGGCTGCGTTCGGGGAGAGCGCAGGGATGGGGTTCCAGGCCAGCGCGGATCGCGGCCATGTCGAGTACGTGCCGCACGGCGCGCCAGTCGAGCACCAGTGCCATCGCCGCGCCCATGGCGCAGCCGCGCCGGTCGGACTGGGCGAGCATGTCGAGCGCGTGGCGTTGCTGGCTGACGACGGTTTCGCAATCGGCCTGACCCGCAGTGCTGGGGGCAGGACCGGCGGCGACTGTTACCTGAGCAAGATAGGCGCGTTCGCGGGCAAAGCCGTCGGCCGCTTCAATCAGCCATTGGCGGGCGGCATTGTCGGCAGAGCGGGTGGCGGCATGGTCGATCACACCGGGCTGGCGACCGTGCAGCAGGCAGAGATAATAAGCGGCGTCGGCCAGATCGGCGAGCGACAGCAGGGTTTCGCGCGATACGCCGGTGCTGGCGCGGTTGGCATAGGCATGGGATGCCGTTCCATCGGCGGCAACCAGCGCCTCAAGAATGCGCGCTATGTCCCCAAACTGATATCGCGGTGCGGCTTCGCTCATCCCAAACCCCTGTACTGCCCGGCACGCCGGCTGAAGCCAGACAATAGGCTGGTTCGAGTAAACGTCCGGTTTACGGAATCAGAAAGGGCGACCCTGAAAGCCGCCCTTTTCCGTCAAGGATGGTTAATTACTATTTACCGATCCAAATTAATTTTACTGATCGAGGAATGACCGCATCTTCCGCGAGCGGCTGGGGTGCTTGAGCTTGCGCAGCGCCTTCGCTTCGATCTGGCGGATACGTTCGCGGGTCACGCTGAATTGCTGGCCCACTTCCTCAAGAGTGTGGTCGGTGTTCATGCCGATGCCGAAACGCATGCGCAGCACGCGCTCTTCACGCGGGGTGAGCGAGGCGAGGACGCGGGTGACCGTTTCCTTCAGGTTCGCCTGAATGGCGGCATCCACCGGGATGATCGCATTCTTGTCTTCGATGAAGTCGCCCAGATGGCTGTCTTCCTCGTCGCCGATCGGCGTTTCGAGGGAGATCGGCTCCTTGGCGATCTTCATCACCTTGCGCACCTTCTCCAGCGGCATGGAGAGGCGCTCGGCCATCTCTTCCGGGGTCGGTTCGCGGCCCTGCTCGTGCAGGAACTGGCGGCTGGTGCGGACCAGCTTGTTGATCGTTTCGATCATGTGGACCGGGATACGGATGGTCCGCGCCTGATCCGCGATCGAACGGGTGATCGCCTGCCTGATCCACCAAGTAGCATAGGTGCTGAACTTGTAGCCGCGGCGATATTCGAACTTATCCACCGCCTTCATCAGGCCGATATTACCTTCCTGAATAAGATCAAGGAATTGCAGGCCACGGTTCGTATATTTTTTAGCGATGGAGATGACGAGGCGCAGGTTCGCTTCGACCATTTCCTTCTTGGCGATACGCGCTTCGCGCTCGCCCTTCTGCACCATGTTGACGATGCGGCGGAATTCGGACAGCGACATGCCGGTCGCCTGGGCGATTTCGCCAATCTCGTTACGGATGCGTTCGACGGCGCGCCCTTCGGCAGCGGCGAAGGCGGTCCATTTCTTGTCGAGGCCCTGCACCTTTTCCAGCCAGGCGTCGTCCAGCTCATGGTTCACATAGCGGTCGAGGAAATCCTTGCGGCTGACCTTGTGACGCTCGGCCAGACGCAGCATCTGGCCGCCCAGCGCGGTCAGGCGCCGGTTATAGGCATAGAGCTGATCGACCAGATATTCGATCTTCTGCTGGTGGAATTTGACGCTCTCGACCTCGGCAGTCAGATTTTCGCGCAGTTCATGATAGCTGTCTTCGGCCTTCTGGCTCAGGCTTTCGCCATTGGCCATGGCGATCATGCGCGCTTCCTGCGCCTTGGAAAAAGCCCGGAAAATTTCCGTGATGGTCGCGAACTTCTCAAGCGCCATCGGCTTGAGCGTCTCTTCCATCTGGGCGAGGGACAGGGTGTTGTCCTCTTCCTCTTCTTCCTCATTGCGGCGGGCGCGGGGCGCACCGTCCTCATCTTCGCCGTCGGCGGATTCCTCCTCCGGCTCTTCTTCTTCCTTGAAGCTGGGGCCAGCGGTCTTTTCGCTGATCTCGCCATCATCATCCTCGGCGCCTTCCTCCAGATTTTCCGGAGCAGGATCCTTGGAGAGCATGGCGTCGAGATCGAGAATCTCGCGCAGCTGCATTTCGCCGTTGTTGAGGGCGGTCGACCATTCGATGATCGCGTTGAAGGTGGTCGGGCTTTCGCACAGACCCAGGATCATCGTGTCGCGGCCAGCCTCGATCCGCTTGGCGATGGCGATTTCGCCCTCACGGCTGAGCAGTTCCACTGCGCCCATTTCGCGCAGATACATGCGAACGGGATCGTCGGTGCGATCGACCGTTTCCTTCTTCTTTTCGGTGACGAGCTTGGGGCCGCCATCATCGTCGCCCGAATCATCGTCGGAATCGTCGGCTTCTTCGCGCTCGCGCTGTTCGTCGCCGTCTTCGCCGGCTTCCTCATTCTCGACGATGTTGACGCCCATTTCGTTGAGCGCCGACATGATGTCCTCGATCTGATCGGTGGACATCTGATCCTGGGGAAGAGCCTCGTTCAGCTCGTCGACCGTGATGTAGCCGCGCTTTTTCGCGCGCGAAATCAGCTTCTTGACGGAGGCTTCGTTGAGGTCGAGCAGGGGGGCGTCGCCGCCATCCTCTCCGTCACCCATACCACCATTTTTGCTGTTCGCCTTGGTCGCCATTTATTCGCCTTAACTTCGCTGCCCCTGTTGAAAGGGCTAGCTTCAATCAAACAATGTCTTCGGACTGCGCCAGTTCCGCGACGCGGCGATCATGATCGGCTTTCAGCACGCGGATGCGTTGCTGCTCAGCGAAATTTTCCTCGCTGAAGTCGTTCTCGAACCGCCTCGTCGCTTCCACCAGAGCTGCTTCCAGTTCCGGTCCCTGCGCCATCACCCGAACGGCCTCCTCCAGATCGCGCGCAAGGCGGTCAGGGTCGGTGGTCATCCTGTCGGGAGTGAGTGTAAACGCGTCGGCCCGGAGCATTCCCTTGGCCATATTATACAACTCACCTTGCCCCAATATGGTAAGGAGGGCCTGCGTTTCAACTGTTTCTTTTCGGAAGGACGCAGAGATCATCGCGGCAAGCAACTGGGCGAGCAGCGGATCGCCGATTTGCAGGGCCGACAGCATCTCCCGATGCGGGCCGATCTGTTCGGGATGGCGCAGGAGCGCGGCCAGGATTGCGCGCAGCAAGCGCTGTTCCATGCCGCTGGCGCCGATGGCACGCGCTTCGGTGCCGGCGGGGGGGATGGGGGCCTTCCAGTTGCCGCGTTTGTCGCGTTGCCAGCGCTGGCCGCCGCTGAAGTTGCCGCTGCTGCGCTGTTGCGGGGCGGAGTCGCGCCGGGCGAAGAAGAGGGCGTCGTACCGCTCGCGAAACTCGTGGGCGTAATGGGCGCGTACGTCGGGATGGGCAATCGCGTCCGAAATGGTGCGAAGCCGCTGTTTGAGCGCGGCCTTCTGTTCAGGGGTGTCGAGCGGGGCAGCGCTGATCTCATGCTTCCAGAGGCGTTCGATCAGCGGTTCGGCGGCGTTCAGCACCGCCTCCATCGCCTGCGGTCCGCTCGCGCGGATCAGGTCATCCGGGTCTTGCCCCGTGGGAAGCGTCGCGAAGGCGAGGCTGTGGCCGGGGTGGAGCAGGGGCAGCGCGCGGGTGGCGGCACGGATCGCCGCCTTCTGCCCGGCCGAGTCGCCGTCGAAGCAGAGGATGGGCACGTCCACCATCTTCCAGAGGCGTTCGATCTGATGTTCGGTCAGCGCCGTGCCGAGCGGGGCGACCGCTTCGCCAAAGCCGGCCTGGGCGAGGGCGATCACATCCATATAGCCTTCGACCACGATGACGCGGCCGGTCGAGCGGCTGGCGGGGGAGGCTTTGTCGATATTGTAGAGGGTGCGGCCCTTGTCGAAGAGCGGCGTGTCGGGCGAGTTCAGATATTTGGGTTCGCCAGCGCCGATGATGCGGCCGCCGAACGCGATCACCCGGCCGCGAATGTCGCGGATGGGGAGCATCAGGCGGCCACGGAAGCGGTCGTAGGTGTCGCGTTCCCCGTCTGGATCAATAAGTAGGCCAGTTTCGACCAGCATCGGCTCGCCAAAGTCGCGCAAGGCGGTTTTCAGCTTCCCGCGCGAATCCGGGGAATAGCCGAAGCCGAAGGCACGGCGCGTGGCGTCGGTAATGCCGCGCTTCTGCATATAGGCGCGTGCTTCGCCGCCATCGATGCCGCCCAGTTGATCCTCGAAGAAGCTCTGGGCCGCGGTCATGGCGTCGTGCAATCCCTTGGCCTGTTCGGCGCGCTTTGCGGCACGGGGATCGGCGGCGGGAACGTCCATGCCAGCGGTGGCGGCCAGTTCCTTCACGGCCTCCATGAAGGGCAGGCCGCGCTGATCGGTCATCCAGCGGATCGCATCGCCATGCGCGCCGCAGCCGAAGCAGTGGTAGAAGCCCTTCTCATCATTGATCGTGAAGCTGGGCGTCTTCTCATTATGGAAGGGGCAGCAGGCCTTGTACTCGCGGCCAGCCTTGGTGACCTTGACGGTCTTGCCGATGAGGGTCGACAGCGACGTGCGCGCGCGCAGTTCGTCCAGCCATTGGGGAGTGAGGGTCATGCGGGTTGCTCGGGATCAGGCATGCCATATCCGTTCGTTTCGAGCGTAGTCGAGAAACGGCGAGCGCACTCTTCCCGTTTCTCGACTACGCTCGAAACGAACGGGCCTTTTGTCTGCCGTTCCTTTGGCGGTTTCGCGAGATATGACACCAACGACCAGTTGCCAGCTATCATGGCTTCCTTTTTGGCGCGGGACCAGCCGCCGATTATGCGTTCGGCTTCCAGCGCTTCGATGCAGGTGCCGAAAGTTTCGCTCCAGACAAGCGTGACCGGCAGGCGGTTGCGGGTGAATTGGCTGCCTTGGCCGCATTGGTGCTGACCGATGCGATGGTCCAGATTGTCGGTATGGCCGGTGTAATAACGGCCGTCTGAACATTTGAGCATATAGGTCCAGAACGCCATCAGGCGATTATGCCCTAACTTCCGTCCGTGTCGAGCATCGTGCCAGTCGTTTCTCGACTTTGCTCGAAACGAACGGAGGTTCGGTGGGGGCTTTCCGCGGGCGGGAGGGGGAGAGCAGGTGGCGCTGCCCCTTCTTCACTCACACAAGCGCTGCTTTCACCAGCCCGCTTGCCTTGCTCATGTCGATCACGCTGCCGTGGCGTTCCTTCAGCACGGCCATCACCTTGCCCATGTCCTTGACGCTGGTCGCGCCGACTTCGGCCTTGATGCCTTCGATCGCGGCCTTGGTTTCTTCCTCGCTCAACTGGGCGGGGAGGAAGCTTTCGATCACGTCCAGTTCGGCCTGTTCCTTGGCGGCAAGTTCGTCGCGGCCGCCGCTCTTGAACATGTCGATCGATTCGCGGCGCTGCTTCACCATCTTCTGGAGCACTTCCACCACGATGGCATCATCGTCCGGCACGGTGGAGGCGGTGCGCAGTTCGATGTCGCGGTCCTTCAGCTTTGCCAGGATCAGGCGCACGGCGGCCAGGCGTTCCTTGTCGCCGCCCTTCATGGACTCGATCTGGGCGCTCTTTACCTGCTCGCGAATCATCGGCGAATATATCCTGTCTCTTCGGGAAAGGAGCAGATATAGCGGCAAAAGAGATTTTTAACAGACGTTGACCTGTGGAGGATGCACGCCTACCTGACCGGCCGTTTAACCCGCAGCAGACGGGTTCCCGCAAAAGCATAAAGGACCGCGACCATGGCAGACGCCAAGACCCTCATTGTGCCTAAAGGAGCGACAGGGGTCGTGGTTTTTGCCGATGGCAGCGCCGTGTTCGGCCGCGGATTCGGTGCGGTCGGCGATGCGGTGGGTGAACTCTGCTTCAATACGTCGATCACCGGCTATCAGGAGATCATGACCGATCCCAGCTATGCCGGGCAGATCATCAACTTCACTTTTCCGCATATCGGCAATGTCGGCACCAATCTGGACGATGTGGAGGCGAGCAGCCCCTATGCGCTGGGTTGCATCGTGCGGCAGGACGTCACCGCGCCCAGCAATTTCCGCAATGTCGAACCGTTCGACCAGTGGATGCGTGAGAATGGCCGGATCGGTCTGGCCGGGGTCGATACCCGCGCGCTGACCCGCCTGATCCGCATCAAGGGCGCGCCCAATGTCGTGATCGCCCATGATCCCGAGGGCAAGTTCGATATCGCCGCGCTCGCCGCCAAGGCCGCCGCATGGCCGGGGCTGGAGGGTATGGACCTCGCCATCGAAGTCACGGGCAAAGAAAGCCGCCTGTGGAAGGATGGCGTTTGGAAGCTGGGCCATGGCTATGGCCTGAATGAGGCGGGTGAAGAGCGCCCCCATGTCGTCGCGATCGATTATGGCGCGAAGAACAACATCTTCCGCAATCTGGTGCAGGCCGGCGCGCGCGTGACCGTGCTGCCCGCGATGGCGACCTTTGAACAGGTGTCGGCGCTGAACCCCGATGGCGTGTTCCTTTCCAACGGTCCGGGCGATCCGGCTGCGACCGGCGACTATGCGGTGCCGGTGATCCAGAGCGTGCTGGCGGCCGATATTCCCGTGTTCGGCATTTGCCTTGGCCATCAGTTGCTGGGTCTGGCCGTGGGCGCGAAGACGATCAAGATGCATCAGGGCCATCGCGGCGCGAACCATCCGGTCAAGCGCCTGTCGGACGGTCTGGTCGAGATCACCAGCATGAACCATGGCTTCGCGGTCGATGTCGACACGCTGCCCGCCAATGCGCGATCGACCCATGTGTCGCTGTTCGATGGCAGCAATTGCGGCATCGAATTGACGGACAAGAGTGCCTTTTCGGTGCAATATCATCCCGAAGCTTCGCCGGGGCCGCAGGACAGCTTCTATCTGTTCCGCAAGTTCGTGGCCGGCCTGAAAGGTGCGGTCGCGGCGTGAGCCAGAACCTGCCCCCCGTCGACGAAGCACGCCTCGCCGCAGAGTGGGAAGCGGACAAGGACGTTCTCGCCAACCTGAAGCGCAATGGCGACGTTGCGCGCATCGCGCGGCCCGTGGACGTCAGCTTCCGGGGCAGCGAGAAGGATTTCGAGCGCGTCCTCATCCTCGCCAGCCAGTTCGGCTTTGTCGAACTGGACCGGGAAGAAGATGAGGATGGCGACCTGTTCCTGTTTCTGGAATGCGTGCAGCCGGTCGATGAAGCATCGATCCGTGCGCTGACCAAGAAATGCCTCCAGATCGAAATCCTCTGCGGCGTCGAATATGACGGCTGGGGATGCGAGGCGCAGGCGGGGGGCGTGCATTGATTTTTACAAGGTATTTCTTGGAGTTTGTGCTGTGAGTCGCCCCGATCGGGGAGCAATGGCCAAGGCCGTGATAGATGCCGGAATTTCGTTAGATCAGGTCGTGTTTTTCACCGACGAGGAAGGTGTCGCCAATGTTGATATATATCCTGGTGACGAAGCAGACGAGGTCTATCGAGACAGAGTAGAAAAATTGATGTTCTATGCAGCACAGTCCGGTGCAGCGATGGGATTTCACTTCAAGCCTCGGTTGGATGTCGTTCATCAATCCGGGGGGTCAATTGAACAATCGAGCAAATCCAAATGGATGGCTTCGTTGTTTCGCAAGTTATTTGGTGCGGGAAGATAATGCCTAAAAGAACCGACATCTCCTCCATCCTCATCATCGGCGCTGGTCCGATCATCATCGGCCAGGCGTGCGAGTTCGATTATTCGGGCACGCAGGCGGTGAAGGCGCTCAAGGAAGAGGGCTATCGCATCATCCTGGTGAATTCCAATCCGGCCACGATCATGACCGACCCGGAATTTGCCGACGCGACCTATGTCGAGCCGATCACGCCCGAAATCGTGGCGAAGATCATCGAAAAGGAACGGCCGGACGCGGTGCTGCCGACGATGGGTGGGCAGACGGCGCTGAACACGGCGCTGGCTTTGTTCAACGACGGCACGCTGGAGAAATATGGCGTCCAGATGATCGGCGCGGATGCCGAGGCGATCGACAAGGCGGAGGACCGGATCAAGTTCCGCGACGCCATGGACAAGATCGGGCTGGAATCGGCCCGCTCGCGTATCGCGCATACGATGGAAGAGGCGCTGGAGGCGCTGGAGTTTACCGGCCTTCCCTCGATCATTCGGCCCAGCTTCACCATGGGCGGCACCGGCGGCGGCATCGCCTATAATCGCGAAGAGTTCGTCAACATCGTGCGCGGTGGTCTGGACGCATCGCCGACGACCGAGGTGCTGATCGAGGAATCGCTGATCGGCTGGAAAGAATATGAGATGGAAGTCGTGCGGGACCGCAACGACAATTGCATCATCATCTGTTCGATCGAGAATGTCGATCCGATGGGCGTCCATACCGGCGACAGCATCACCGTCGCCCCGGCGCTGACGCTGACCGACAAGGAATATCAGATCATGCGGAACGCATCGATCGCGGTGCTGCGTGAAATCGGCGTGGAAACAGGCGGTTCCAACGTGCAGTTCTCGGTCAATCCGAAGGACGGCCGCCTGATCGTGATCGAGATGAACCCGCGCGTTTCGCGTTCCTCGGCGCTGGCGTCGAAGGCCACCGGCTTCCCCATCGCGAAGGTCGCGGCGAAGCTGGCCGTGGGCTATACGCTGGACGAGATCGAGAATGACATTACCGGCGCGACGCCGGCGTCGTTCGAACCGACCATCGACTATGTCGTGACGAAAATCCCGCGCTTCGCCTTTGAAAAGTTCAAGGGCGCCGAGCCGCTGCTGGGCACGGCGATGAAGTCCGTCGGCGAAGTCATGGCGATCGGCCGCAACATCCATGAATCGATGCAGAAGGCGCTGCGTGGTCTGGAAACGGGTCTGAGCGGTTTCAATCAGGTCGATCATCTGGTGGGCGCGCCCAAGGACGATATCATCGCTGCTTTGGCGCAGGCGACCCCGGACCGACTGCTGGTCGCGGCGCAGGCGCTGCGCGAAGGGCTGACCGTTCAGGAAATCCATAACATCGCCAAGTTCGACCCCTGGTTCCTGGAGCGGATCAAGGAAATCGTCGACGCGGAAGCCGAGGTGCTGGCCAATGGCCTGCCGCAGGATACGGACGGCATGCGCCGCCTGAAGTCCATGGGCTTTTCCGACAAGCGGCTGGCCTGGCTGGCGCTGAAGTCCGCGAACCTGCGCGGCAATGAGCGCGGCATCGCGCGCGGGTCGGGTCTGATCCACGATGCCGTCGTCGCCATGACCGGCGGCGTGACCGAGGACGAAGTGCGCGCGCTGCGTCACAAACTGGGCGTGCGCCCGGTGTTCAAGCGCATCGACACCTGCGCCGCAGAGTTCGAGGCGAAGACGCCCTATATGTACTCCACCTATGAAGCGCCGCTGTTTGGCGAGGCGGAGAATGAGGCGCAGCCCAGCGACCGCAAGAAGGTGGTCATTCTGGGTGGCGGCCCGAACCGGATCGGACAGGGCATCGAGTTCGACTATTGCTGCGTCCATGCCTGCTTCGCGCTGAGCGAAGCTGGCTATGAGACGATCATGGTCAACTGTAACCCGGAGACGGTGTCGACCGACTATGATACGTCCGACCGCCTCTATTTTGAGCCGCTGACGGCCGAGGACGTGCTCGAAATCCTGCATGTCGAAATGTCGCAGGGGACGCTGGCGGGCGTGCTGGTGCAGTTTGGCGGGCAGACGCCGCTGAAGCTGGCGCAGGCGCTGGAGGATGCGGGCGTGCCTATTCTTGGCACCTCGCCCGACGCCATCGATCTGGCTGAGGATCGCGAGCGTTTCGCGGCGCTGATCGACAAGCTGAAGCTGAAACAGCCGGCCAACGGCATTGCGCGCAGCCGCGAAGAGGCGATCGCGGTCGCCAATCGCATCGGTTATCCGGTGCTGATGCGTCCGTCCTATGTGCTGGGCGGTCGGGCGATGGAGATCGTCGACGGTCAGGCGCAGTTGGAGGAATATATCACCACCGCCGTTCAGGTGTCGGGCGAATCCCCGGTGCTGATCGACCAGTATCTGCGCGATGCCGTGGAAGTCGACGTCGACGCGCTGTGCGACGGCGACGATGTGGTCGTGGCCGGTGTGTTGCAGCATATCGAGGAGGCTGGTGTCCATTCTGGTGACTCTGCCTGCTCGCTGCCGCCTTACAGCCTGTCGGCGGATATCATCGCGGAAATCGAACGGCAGACCGAAGTGCTGGCCCATGCCCTGTCGGTGCGCGGCCTGATGAACATCCAGTTCGCGGTCAAGAATGGCACGGTCTATCTGATCGAGGTGAACCCGCGTGCCAGCCGCACCGTGCCCTTCGTCGCCAAGGCGATCGGCACGCCCATCGCCAAGATCGCCAGCCGCGTGATGGCGGGCGAGAAGATCAAGGATCTGCCCAAGATCGATCGCAATGCGATCGACCATGTGGCGGTGAAGGAAGCGGTCTTCCCGTTCAACCGCTTCCCCGGTGTCGATCCGGTCCTGTCGCCGGAAATGAAGAGCACCGGTGAAGTTATGGGAATCGATAGCAATTTCGCGATCGCCTTCGCCAAGGCACAGATCGGTGCGGGCACGATATTGCCGACCGAGGGCACCGTGTTCGTATCGGTCAAGGACAGCGACAAGCCGGTGATCCTGCCGGCGGTGCAGAAGCTGGCGACGATGGGCTTCACCATCATCGCGACTGGCGGCACGGCTGCCTATCTGGAAGCGCATGGCATCACCATCGAGACCGTCAACAAGGTGGCCGAAGGGCGCCCGCACATCGTGGACCGGATTACCGACGGCGACGTGCAGTTGATCTTCAACACCACCGAAGGCTGGCAGTCGCTGAAAGACAGCAAGGCGATCCGCACGTCGGCGCTGCGCGGCAAGATCGCCAGCTTCACCACCGCGGCGGCAAGTGTCGCTGCGGCCGATGCGATCGAGGCGCTTCGTGGCCATGCCCTTGAAGTGCGCTCGCTCCAGTCCTATTATCCCCTGTCGCACGCCTGATCCCCTGCATAAGGAAACATGCTGCGGGTGGCCCCATGGTCGGGGCCGCCAAAGGGAAGTTTTGACGAAGGATTTGCAATAATGGCGACCGTCGAGAAGATGCCGATGCTGCAAATGGGCTATGACAAGCTCAATGCGCAGCTCCGCGAACTGAAGGCCGAACGGCCTTTGATCGTGGACGCCATCGAAGAAGCGCGCGCGCATGGTGATTTGTCCGAAAACGCCGAATATCACGCTGCCAAGGAACGGCAGGGTCAGGTTGAGGCGACGATCAACGATCTGGAGGACAAGATGTCCCGCGCTCAGATCATCGATCCGACCACTTTGTCGGGCGACAAGATCGTGTTCGGCGCGACCGTGACCTTGCTGGACGAGGAAGACAAGCCGGTCAAATATCAGATCGTGGGTCAGGCCGAGGCGGATGCCAAGCTGGGCATGATCAGCTATAACAGCCCGCTGGGCCGGGCGCTGATCGGTCGTGAGATCGGCGACGAGGTGGAAGTGTCGGTCCCGTCGGGCGACAAATTCTACCTGGTCGACAAGATCGCGTTCATCTGACGCCGTGAAACTGCCATCCGGTCGCGCCACCAATGGCATAGCGGCGATCAGCATCGCCGCCTTTGCATTGCTGTATCTGGGTGGATGGGTGAATGATGCCGCCATTGTCGGCGGCTTCATTCCCGCGCGTCTGGGGCAACCCGCCTTGCTGGATGGCATGGCGGCTGTTCCGGCTTGGCTGACGCCGATCAGTTGCACGCTGATCCATGCGGGCTGGATGCATATCGGCTTCAACATGTTCATGCTGCTCTTTTGCGGTCGGCAGGTGGAGCATGTGCTGGGTTGGGGCGGGACGCTGTTTCTCTATGGCGTGGGCGCCTATGCCGCCTGTCTGGCGCAATGGGTGATCGATCCGGCGTCGACCAATCCGATGGTGGGGGCGAGCGGCGCGATTTCCGCGATCATCGCCACTTATTCGCTGCTCTATAGCCAGCAGCAGGTGCGCCGGATCGGACCGCTATCCGCCAATATGGTGCGGGTGCTGTGGCTGGCGGCCGGGTGGATCGGCATTCAGTTGATGATCGGGGTGGCGACTGCGGGAGGTTTTGGCGATCTGGGTCAGATCGCGATAGCCGCACATATTGGCGGCTTTCTGGCGGGGCTGGTGCTGACGCGCCCCTTGCTGCGCTGGCGGTTCCGCAAGAAGCCTCGGGCGGTGCATTAAAAAGCAAAACCCGTTCGCCGGGGCGAACGGGCTGAGTTGAGTAGCCAGAAATCAGGCGCTCGGCAGTTCCGGCTCCATCAGGCGGTGCAGGTGCACGATGACATAGCGCATTTCCGCGTCGTCAACGGTGCGCTGGGCTGCGCCGCGCCAGGCCTTTTCGGCCGAGGCATAGTCGGGGAAGATGCCGACCAGATCGACCTTGCTCAGGTCCTGAAATTCCAGTGTCTGCGGGTCAGTGACGCGACCGCCCATAACCAGATGCATCTTGCTCATGGTTTATCTTTTCTCCTTTGGCTGATAGCGGCGCTTTAGCATCGCGACCGCTGCCAGCCAAGGAGCGCAGGGGCATGGATCGATTGCGTTTCCCGCAATCGCGATTAGTTTTTCGGCAATCGTGCCTTGATCGCATCACTCAGGGCGTCGACCTTGGCCGCAACCAGCGCGGCCACGTCATCGGCCAGCTTCGATGCCTTGGCCGGCAATTCCGCGGATACGACGCTGTCCTTCGCGCTGGAGGCGACATCGCCGGCGGCATGGAGCGCGCTACTGGCGCCCTGCTTCACGGTTTCGGCACCATCGACTGCCACATCGCGTGCTGCCACGGCAGCATCTGCTGCGGCGGCGCGGGCCGCAATAGCGGCTTCCACCACCTTCGCGCCAGCGGTGGCGGCGAGGCCCGGCAGCGCCTTCATTGCGCGGCGACTCTTGGGGAACATCCAGGCGACGACCGCGCCCACGGCCACCGCGCCGGCGACGGCGACGATCGGATGTTCCTGCACGATTTCATTGGCGCGGGCGGCGACGCGCTGCGTCTTGTCACGGGCGTCGCTATAGGCGGTGTTCGCCTTGTCGCGGCCGTTCTGGATCAGGTCGCCGGCGCTTTCGCGCGCCTTTTCGGTGCCGTCCTTGATGATGTCGGTTGCGCTGATCGCCGCATCGTTGGCGGCTTCGCGAACGCGGGTCAGTTGGGCGCGGATGTCAGCCATCGTCAGTCTCCGAAATATCCGGTGTAGGGTAAGTAAAGCGAACGTACAGCCGACGGAAAAGTGCCGCCAGCGGACGCCGCGCGAGGAAAAGGGCAAAGGCGCCGGTCGCTGCGCCGAATGCGACGGGACGTTGCTGCACCTGCACGGCGACCCGCGCCACGCCATCAAGTGCGGCGTTGCTGATCTTGTCCTTCAGATCCTGTTTCAGGCGGGCAGGGGCAACGCGCGCCTTGGCGGCATCTGCGCTGGCCATCAGTTGCGCGCGGGCCGCATCCGCACGGACGCAGGATTCGCGATAGGCATTTTTACGGCTCATGCTTTGATCGCCTTTGCCATACGACTGATACAGCCCTTGGCCAGTAGCAGCAGGATCATAGCAACCGCCAATGCACCGCCAACCACGATTAGCGTCGCCCAGATCGGCGCCATATCCTGCGCCAGGGTAATCACCAGACCCACGAGCAACGCAACAATGCTGGAAAAGACCAGGATCAGCGCGATGATGCCCAATATGGCGGCATTGCGTACGCCCACGCCGACAATGCCGAGGCGGAGCTTCTGCCGCTCCGCCTCGGCTGAGGCATAGGCGCGACCGTCCTGATAAAGGCGGTTCAATACCTCGCCCACGCTTTCCTGCGGCGGCGTATCTGCACTCGCGCCCGATTGTTCAATGGGCGTGCCGTCAGGCTGCCCGTCGGCGCGCGGCGTTACCACCGTTTCCGCTGGCTCGTCTGTCAATTAACCCTCCGCCCCGCCTTGCGGGCCTGTGCGTCGGTGTTGGGAAAGGACCGGTCAGGCCTTGTCGTCGTCGGAACCCTTGGCAAGGCGCATCAGCACATAGCCGACCACCGCTGCCGCACCGATCGCCACAGCCGGGCTCTTGCGCACGAAATCGCGCGCTTCACCGAGCAACTGGTCGACATCCTTGCTGTCGAGCGTGTCCGCAGCGCCAGCCACCGATTCCGCTGCCTGACGCGCATAGTCGCCATATTGCGGGCCCAGCTTGGCATCGACCGTGCCGGCCGTATCGGAAATCAGCTTGGCCAGGCTCTGCATCGCCGATCCGGTCTTGTCCTTGGCGGCGCCAGCGGCGGACTTGGCGGTCTTGCCCGCCTGTTCCTTGATCGGATCGATATGCGCCTTCCAGTCGACGGCGTTCAGCTTGTCGACAGCGGCCTTGGCCGTCTTTTCCGCCTGCGCTTTGATCGGGGCGATCTGGGCCGTCCAGCCATGCGAGGCGGCGCCATTGCCCGGCTTCTTGGGTGCGGCGGCCTTGCGGGTAGCGGCCTTCTTGACCGGTGCCGTCTTGACCGGCGTGGCGGCCGCAACAGCCGACTTGGCGGGCTTCGCCTTGACGGGCTTGGCCACGGTCGCCTTCTTCACGCGCTTGACGGGCGGGGTTTCCGGTGTGTCAGCCATCGTCCTCAATCTCCCTTTCATGTCAGCAAAAAATGCCGCGCTGCGCGACGGGGTATATGACCCAAATGCTTGGCAACGGCCTACAGTTCCGTTGCCGTTACATTTAGACCATCGGCATTTTTTGCATCTGCGCAACCCCCTGCATTGCCAATATGCAGGGTGCTGTCTAAGCGGGGCGCGAATTCACAGGCCATAGGTCCGCGTTACGACCGCAAGTGCAGGAGCGATCATGACTGCCATTCTCGATATCCACGCCCGCCAGATCTTGGACAGCCGTGGCAATCCCACCGTCGAAGTCGATGTCATGCTGGAAGACGGCAGCTTCGGCCGTGCCGCCGTGCCCTCGGGCGCGTCCACCGGTGCCTATGAAGCGGTCGAAAAGCGCGACGGCGACAAGAGCAAATATCTGGGCAAGGGCGTGCTGGCCGCTGTGGCCGCCGTCAACGACCAGATTGCCGAGGAAATCATCGGCCTGGAAGCCGAAGATCAGGCCGAAGTCGACGCCGCGATGATCGCGCTGGACGGCACGGAGAACAAGTCGAACCTGGGCGCCAACGCGATCCTGGGCGTGTCGCTGGCTGTGGCGAAGGCTGCTGCCGATGCGCGTGGTCTGCCGCTTTATCGCTATGTCGGCGGTGTCTCTTCCCACGTTCTGCCGGTGCCGATGATGAACATCATCAACGGCGGCGAACATGCCGACAACCCGATCGACTTCCAGGAGTTCATGATCATGCCGGTCGGTGCGGAAAGCATCGCCGACGCTGTGCGGATCGGTTCGGAAATCTTCCACACGCTCAAGAAGGGCCTGCATGACAAGGGGCTGGCGACGGCGGTTGGCGATGAGGGCGGCTTTGCCCCCAACATCGCCTCAACCCGCGATGCGCTCGACTTCATCATGCTGTCGGTCGAGAAGGCCGGTTACAAGCCGGGCGACGACGTCGTGCTGGCGCTGGACTGCGCCGCGACCGAATTCTTCAAGAACGGCAAATATGAGATTTCGGGCGAAGGCCTGTCGCTCTCGCCGGTCGAGATGGCCGATTATCTGGCCGCGCTGTGCGCCGACTATCCGATCAAGTCGATCGAGGACGGCATGAGCGAAGATGATTTCGAAGGTTGGAAGGCGCTGACCGACAAGATCGGCAACAAGGTGCAACTGGTTGGCGACGATCTGTTCGTGACCAACCCGGCGCGTCTGGCCATGGGCATCGGTAAGGGCCTCGCCAATTCGCTGCTGGTCAAGGTCAACCAGATCGGCACGCTGACCGAGACGCTGGCGGCCGTCGATCTGGCGCACCGTTCGCGCTACACAGCGGTCATGTCGCACCGTTCGGGTGAGACGGAGGATGCGACCATCGCCGACCTTGCCGTCGCCACCAATTGCGGTCAGATCAAGACTGGTTCGCTGGCCCGTTCGGACCGGCTTGCAAAATATAATCAGCTCATCCGTATCGAGGAAGAACTGGGCGATGTTGCCGTTTATGCGGGTCGTTCGATCTTCCGTTAAACTGCAAGAGACTCGGCTGGTCGCAAGCGTGTGATTTTTCGCTTGCGGCCACCCGAATCCTGTGATTCATCTGGTCCATGGCGCATATCGCGAAACTCCGTCTTCTGCTTTTTTCGGCCCTTGGCCCTGCGATTGCGCTGCTCCTGCTGCTGTTCTTCGCCGGCTATGTCGTGCTGGGATCAAACGGGGTGCTGGCATGGGGCGATTACACGCGCCAGTTGCATGCGGCGCAGGCGGAACTCAAGCAGACCCAGCATGCGCAGGCGGAATTGCGCAATCGCGTGGACGCGCTGAACCCGCGTCGGGTCGATCCCGATCTGGCGGACGAATTGATCCGTCGCCAGCTCGGTGTGATTCACCATGACGAAGTGGTCGTGCCGCTCAACTGACGTTACGGAAGCGTAAAGCCTGCGAAAGGATTTTGCGCGAAAAAGCATGTCCTAGCAATTTTGCTGCGAGGGCGTTTTGCTGGTCTGTGACCAAGGCGTTCGAAGCCATCAATTTTCGGTAATAGCTATTGGTTCTGGCCGGATTCCGTGGGGTCGCAGTTGCAATATATGCAACTCTGCCGCTATATCGGACTTCCTTCCATCCTACCCCCACGCAAAAGGATAATAGCCTTGGCGAAACCAACCACGCCGCGCGCAGCGAGCGCAAAGGCAAAGGCGGCTGCACCCGCCATCGCCGGTGCGGACCATAACCGGCCTCGCCCGGAAACGCCGACCGACTATAAGGCCAGCAAGGAAGAACTGCTGGAATTCTATCGGCAGATGGTCCTCATCCGCCGTTTCGAGGAAAAGGCCGGCCAGTTGTACGGCCTGGGCTTCATCGGCGGCTTCTGCCATCTCTATATCGGTCAGGAAGCGGTTGCCGTCGGCATCCAGTCGGCTTTGAAGCCCGGCAAGGACAGCGTCATCACCGGCTATCGCGACCATGGCCACATGCTGGCCTATGGCATCGACCCCAAGGTCATCATGGCCGAACTGACTGGCCGTGAAGCGGGTATCTCGCGCGGCAAGGGCGGTTCGATGCACATGTTCAGCGTCGAACATAAATTCTTCGGCGGCCACGGCATCGTCGGTGCGCAGGTGTCGCTCGGTGCGGGCCTCGGCTTCGCGCACAAATACAACAATGACGGCGGCGTCTGCGTCGCCTATTTCGGTGACGGCGCGGCCAATCAGGGCCAGGTCTATGAATCCTTCAACATGGCCGAACTGTGGAAGCTCCCGATCATCTTCGTGATCGAGAACAACCAGTACGCCATGGGCACCAGCGTCAACCGCGCATCGTCGGAAGACCAGCTTTATCGCCGTGGCGAGAGCTTCCGCATCCCCGGCATCCAGGTCGACGGCATGGACGTGCTCGCCGTGCGCGGTGCGACCGAGGAAGCGCTCAAGTGGGTGCAGGAAGGCAATGGCCCGATCCTGCTTGAAATGAAGACCTACCGCTATCGCGGCCACTCCATGTCCGACCCGGCCAAGTATCGGTCGCGTGACGAAGTGCAGGCCGTGCGCGAAAAGTCCGACCCGATCGAGGGCGTGAAGAAATATCTGATCGACGCTGGCGTCAGCGAAGACGAGATCAAGGTGATCGATCAGGACATCCGCAAGGTCGTGGCCGAAGCCGCCGACTTCGCCGAAACTTCGCCTGAACCCGAAGCGCATGAACTCTATACCGACGTGCTGGTGGAGCAATATTAATGGGTATCGAAATCAAGATGCCGGCGCTCTCGCCGACGATGGAAGAGGGCACGCTGGCCAAATGGCTGGTGAAGGAAGGCGACGAAGTGAAGTCGGGCGATATCCTGGCGGAAATCGAAACCGACAAGGCGACGATGGAATTCGAAGCCGTCGATGAAGGTCTGATCGGCAAGATCATGATCGCTGAAGGCACCGAAGGCGTGAAGGTCGGCACCGTCATCGCGACGATGGCTGGCGAGGGCGGTGAAGAAGCCGCTCCGGCACCGGCACCCAAGGCGGAAGCGCCCAAGGTCGAGGAAACGCCCAAGAAGGCCGAAAGCGGCACGTCCAAGCTGGCGTCGGAAGCCCGTGCGACCGTGCAAGACCCGGACCTTCCGGCCGGCACCGAATTCGTCAAGACGACGGTGCGTGAAGCGCTGCGCGACGCGATGGCCGAAGAAATGCGCAAGGATGAGCGCGTCTTCGTGATGGGCGAAGAAGTCGCCGAATATCAGGGCGCCTACAAGGTGACCCAAGGCCTGCTGGCCGAATTCGGCGACAAGCGCGTCATCGACACGCCGATCACCGAATATGGCTTTGCCGGTATCGGTGCGGGTGCGGCCATGGGCGGCCTGCGTCCGGTCATCGAGTTTATGACGTTCAACTTCGCCATGCAGGCGATCGACCACATCATCAACTCGGCGGCCAAGACCAACTATATGTCCGGTGGCCAGATGCGCTGCCCGATCGTGTTCCGCGGTCCCAACGGCGCGGCCAGCCGCGTCGGCGCGCAGCACAGCCAGAATTACGGTCCCTGGTATGCCGCCGTTCCCGGCCTGATCGTCATCGCGCCTTATGACGCGGCCGACGCAAAGGGTCTGCTGAAGGCCGCGATCCGCTCGACCGATCCGGTCGTGTTCCTGGAGAATGAACTTCTCTACGGTCGCAGCTTCGACGTGCCCAAGGTCGATGATTATGTCCTGCCGATCGGCAAGGCCCGCATCATGCGTCCGGGCAAGGACGTGACTTTGGTCAGCTATTCGATCGGCGTGGGCCTGGCGCTCGACGCGGCGGAAACGCTGGCGGCCGAGGGTATTGATGCGGAAGTGATCGACCTGCGCACGCTGCGCCCGCTCGACACCGCGACGGTGCTGGAAAGCCTGAAGAAGACCAACCGCCTGGTCGTGGTGGAAGAAGGCTGGCCGACCTGCTCGATTGCGTCGGAAATCGCCGCCGTCGTGATGGAAAAGGGCTTCGACGATCTCGATGCGCCGGTGCTGCGCGTGACGAACGAAGACGTGCCGCTGCCTTATGCCGCCAACCTCGAAAAGGCGGCGCTGATCGACGCGGCCCGCGTGGTCGAAGCGGCCAAGAAGGTCTGCTACAAGTAAGATCGGCTATCGTCGGAAACAGGAAAGGGCGGCTCGAAGGAGCCGCCCTTTTTGTTTCAGCAGCTTGCCACTGTTGCTGCCGGCGAACCTGCGTTGGTAATTGCTTGATCGGTCCGCTCGCGCACGTTGAAAGCGCTGGTGTAGCGGATCACCTTATTGCCGAAGATCGCGTTGCTGATCAGCGGCTGATAATTATAGGCTACCTCCACAAACATCACGGCAGTACCGTCTGCCGCGCTGATCTTGGTCGCTGCCGTCGTGCCGGGCCCCATGCCTGTCGACATGCTGGAATTTGTTTTGCCGTCATTGGTGACGCCATAGCTAGACGTGAAATTGCCGTCGCCCCAGCAACGCTGCCAGCGAATATACTGACCGGTATTCGGGCTGGCCAGACCATTGGGTTCGAGGTCGGACAGGAAAATGCGCCCATTAGCCTTGAATTTCAGCGAACCAGACGCCGTTTCCGCGCCAATGAAGATTTGATTGATGTTCGCTTCATCAATCGACTTGCGGACGCGCGATGCGTTGTCGGCGACCAGCATTGCCATCTGGCTGACCCGCATATGCGCAATGGCAAGGTTCGCGACTTCCAGCCCAGCCATGAACAGGATCATTAAAACGGGCAGCGAGTAGGCGAACTCAATGATCGCCAGCCCACTGTCGTCTCGTTTGAGTGAGGAAAGGCGGAGAGATATAGTTGTTTTTTTGAGGGTCATGAGCAGCGCACCGTAGGAGTCGCCTGATTTGCCCAAGGCTGATTGCGAATGACGGTGCTGGCCGTGGCAGTCTGGGTCGCGCTCCAGCCTAGCATTTTAGCGAGCGGGAAGAGGCGGGGCATCGATACCGTGACCTGATAATAGACGATGTCGTCAGCGCCGCCCAAGCCTTCAGAACCGCCCGACGCATCAAATACGCCATTGCCGTTCGCATCTTCATAGCAATCGCCGCTATTATAGGTGCCAAGCGGTGCAGTGTCGCTGGTGATCTTCTCCGGTTGTCCGACACGGGAAAAGTCATAATAGCTCTTCTTGGTCACCGATGTCGTGCCGTTCTTGGCGTTGATGACTTCCATCTGTGTCTGGATATAGCTGTCGATCTGTGTGCTGTTGAGCGTACCGACTGATGCGGCGCGCGCAGCCTTGTCCAGCACGCCAGCTGTCACCGCACGCAGATAGGATTGATAACCAAGATCCGCGATGCCCATGATGGTCAGCAACAGCGGCGGCGCGACCAGGCCGAATTCCATCAGGGTCGCGCCGCGCACGCATCTGAAGATGCTGCGTATTCGGTGTGATATCGTCATCACTGAGACAGCCTCAAGCCGCCGATATTCTTGGCGATATCCTTGAAATCGTCGCTGAGTGACGATGCGTCGGAAGAGACGGCGATATGGTTGGTGCTGGTCGCGCAGGAATTCAGGGCATCGTTGGACGAGGTGGAGAACACGATGATCCAGATGGTGATGCCCTTACGCTTGGCCGCTTCGCAGGCAATTTTGAACCGCTGTTCCTGAATGGTCTTCAGGTCAGCGCTGCTCTTGCTGGTAGCCGCGATCCGGCCGTTCAGGGCGTTGATGCCCCAGGCATCATAATTGTTGTTAGGAATCTGCATGGCCCCGTCGGTCATGAACACGATGTTCTTCGACGTAGCGAAGCCGTTGGGGGCAATGCCGTTTTTCGACGCGAAAATGCCGTCAGGCGAGAGCATACGAGCGCCCCAGGTGATGCCGACCGTGTGATTGGTGAAGCCGCCTGCCGTCAGTCCCGAGACATAGCCGTCGTAGGTGCTCTGCGATGCGTCGGGCGAGCCATAATCCTCCGACGGACTGGATGAACGAGACGAATATGTAGCGAGCATGCGCGCCTTTGCCACGCAAACCGCATAATCGTCATTAGCGTCCGCAGCCCAATTGTTCCAAACGGCCGATGTCGCCGGGGTGGAACTGCGATACCAACTGGCGTCCGGCCAGAAGGGCTTCCATTTCTTGGCCTTGGTGTCGGGGATCAGATCGGGGTCCAGATCATAGGCGCCCGCAGGGATGCTGCTGATCGACGTAGATGATGTGATCGTGTTGACGGTCTGCGATTCTTCAATGCAGCCGGCCCAAGTCGTATTGGTACCCCATTCGAACGCCGGATTCTGAATGGCATTGCCCTTGACGAACAGCGACGTGTCCAGATCGACATTGGTGTAGGACCAGTTGCCGTAGCGAGTCCAGCCTTGCTGCGGCACTGTCGAGGTCTGATAGGTTGTCGTCGTCGTCACTTCCTTGCGGGTGCATTTGCGAGCGGTTGAACCTGACGGCTGTGTTGAGGTGCTGCCATTCCATGCGCCATAGCTGTAAGTGACGGTAGTCGTGTTGCTGGGCGCGCTGCCAGAACTGGTGGATTTTGCGTTTTGCCAGGTAGAGCAATTGCTGCCTGACAAAGTCGTACCAGATTTCTGATCTGCCTCAGTCGCTGTCGCATAGCATGTGGAAAGGCCATTTTGTTTGTAACAGGTGCTGTCTGTCGGATTGTTCGCCAGATAATAATTGCCGATGCGGCTATTATAGCTGGACGTCTCACCGTTGACGCTGCCGACCATATATTCCGACGGAATCATATAACCTACATTGGCCGTCGAACTATAAGGCACGAAGCCATAGCGAATGCGCCCGTTGGCGATGCTGCCTGCACCCAGCGTGTCGTAAAAGTCGCGAACGGCCTGACGCAGCGCGGCGATGCGGGTCGTGGTTGCGTTTCCGACACCGGTCGAAATACTGCTATCCATCGATCCAGTGACGTCCAGCACCAGCGCGACGTCGGTATTGCCGATGTCGAAGCGGGATTCGCATGTAACCGACAAAGCCATGGTCTTGTACCCGAAGATGCGCATGACCGTGGTGGGAATGCTGGTATCGGCCGTGACCTGAACCGTGGTCGTGTCGCCGGTTTTACTCTGGATGACCGGGGTGAAGGATGCGCTTCCGAATGTGTTTTGCTGAAAGTTGAAGTCGAAAAATTTCTTCGCTTCTGCCTTGTTCGCATCGGTCATGGTCGAAGTTGTCATGGCGCGGCGACCGGCCAGGGCTGCGGCGTCGCAGGCCTGTTGCAGGCGCGCGCGGACCATATAGGCACGGCTCATGTCCAGTCCGCCGCCGATCAGGGCAGCCAATGGAATGATCGCAGCGGCGACGATCGCCAGCGTGTTGCCTGCCTGACTTTTCAGCAGACGCCCCAGAAAGCCCAATTGCCGATCCTTTGACTTGCCCATATGCCCGCAATCACCCATGTCGCGTCCGCTACAATCAGGTCGGACAGCTTGCCTGCCTATGCAGGCCCACTCGTTAGAATGTGTATGAGGAAGATGGTTAAAGGACCGATAATCTGTGTGAGCCGCCTGTTGCGGGGAGTCGCGGCATGATTGCTGACGCGGAACTGCCGCCGCTGGCGGCGTTGTTGAGCGCGCATGCGGGCGCGCGTGTCGCGCAGCATCGGGCGATATGGGCGTTCGATGCGCGGCTGGCGAAGGTGGCCCGCACCACCAGCGAAGCGGCGATCGGGCAGATGCGCCTTGCCTGGTGGAATGACGTGGTCGAGGACGCCCAAGGGGTTAGAGGGCAGGGCATCAAGGGGCAGGGCGAGCCGGTGGTCGATGCGATGCGCGCGGCGGGCGTGATGGCCGGGCCGGGGCTGGTCGCGATGATCGATGGCTGGGAAGTGCTGGTGGTCGAGCCGGAGATCGATGCGTCGGGGCTGCGCGATTATGCCGTGGGCCGGGGCGGTGGGCTGTTCCGGGCGCTGGCGGGCGCGGCGGATGTGCCGGACTGGCTGGCGGCGGCGGGGCAGGTCTGGGCCTGTTGGGATCTGGCTGGGCATGTCGGGGATGAGGCGCTGGCCGATGCCGCGATCGCGCAGGCGCGTGACCTGTTGCCGCAGGTGGTGGCAGCGCGGTGGGAGGCGGCTTGGAAGCCGCTGCGCATCGCCTTCACGCTGGCGCGGCAGGATGTGCTGGCGGGGCGGGGCGCGCCGCTGGGCATATCGCGGGCGCTGGCGTGGCGGTTGCTGCGGATCGCGCTTGTCGGGCGCTGACTTGTCGGGATAGGCTGTGCCCTCTCGCAGCGGTGGAGGGCTTATGGGGCGAATGCTGGCGGGCGGCATGGCGGCGTTGCTGCTGGTCGCGGGCGGACTGTTCTGGTGGCAGGGGCGGGCGGACAATGTGCCCGCGCCGCAACTGGCGCTGGCGGCGCCTCCGCCGCCTGCCGTCGAGAGCCTGCCGGAGGGCGATCCCGATGCGGTGGGCGACGCGCCGCCCATGCCCGGCGAGGCCAGCCCGCAGAGCCGGGAGGAGAAGCGCTTTGCCCGTTATGACCGCAACCGGGATGGCGTGATCACCCGGATCGAGATGCTGGGCAGCCGGACCAAGGCGTTCAAGGCGCTGGACAAGGATGGCGATAACCTCTTGTCCTTCGAAGAATGGGCGGTGGCGACGTCCGACCGGTTCGGCGCGGCGGATGCCGACAAGGATGGCAAGCTGACGCCGGCGGAATTCGCGGTGACCGCGCCGAAGCGGGCGGTGAAGGCGAAGTGCAAATGCTGAACGCTCACAGGCGAGCGAGCCACCCGGCCGCCCTGGGCTCCTGCTTTCGCAGGAGCACGGTATGTCGATATCAAGCGATCTCCATCGCGCCCATCCACACGCCCAGCGACGCGCGGGCGCGGGCGGTGTAGGCTTCCTTGCGTTGCTTCTTCTTCACATCGTCCAGCGTTGGGAACAGGCCGAAATTGACGTTCATCGGCTGATAGTCGGCGGTCGCCACATTGCCCGTTACATGGCCGAGCAGCGCGCCCAGCGCGGTGTCGGCCGGGGGCGGGGTCAGTTCGCGGCCCAATAGCTCCGCCGCGGCGAAGCGGCCGGCAAGCATGCCGATGGCGCCGCTTTCGACATAGCCTTCGCAGCCCGTCATCTGCCCTGCAAAACGGATATGCGGGGCGCTCTTCAGGCGGAGCGTCGGGTCGAGCAGCTTGGGCGATTGGATGAAGGTGTTGCGGTGCAGCCCGCCCAGCCGCGCAAATTCCGCCTTTTCGAGGCCGGGGATGGTGCGGAACAATTCCACTTGCGCGCCATGCTTCAGCTTCGTCTGGAAGCCGACCATGTTCCACAGCGTGCCCGACGCATTATCCTGCCGCAACTGGACGACGGCATAGGGCCAGCGGCCGGTCTTGGGATTGTCGAGGCCCATCGGCTTCATCGGCCCGTGACGCAGCGTTTCCGGCCCGCGCGATGCCATCACCTCGATCGGCATGCAGCCTTCGAAATAGGGGGTGCTGCTTTCCCATTCCTTGAACTCGGTCTTTTCGCCGTCGAGCAGGCCCTGGACGAAGGCCTGATACTGGTCCTTTTCCATCGGGCAGTTGATATAATCCTTGCCCTCGCCACCGCCGGGGCCGATCTTGTCCCAGCGATTGGCCATCCAGCATTGCTCCATGTCGATGCTGTCATGATGGATGACCGGCGCGATCGCATCGAAGAAGGCGAGATGTTCCATCCCCGCCGCCTGCCCAATGCTTTGCGCCAGCGCGGGCGCGGTCAGCGGGCCGGTGGCGACGATGGTCATGCCTTCGGTCGGCAGCGTATCGATCCGCTCGCGCACGATTTCCACATTGGGATGTTCGGCGAGCGCGCGGGTGACGCCGTCGGAAAAGACATGGCGGTCGACCGCCAGCGCGGAGCCGGCGGGCACCTTGGCGGGTTCCGCCTGCGCCATCAGCAGCGATCCCAGCCGCCGCATTTCCTGATGCAGCAGGCCCACGGCGCTCTTGTCGGCATCGTCGGAGCGGAAGCTGTTGGAGCAGACCAGTTCGGCAAGGCCGTCGGTCTGGTGGGCGGGCGTCATGTCCCCGGTTCCGCGCATTTCGGACAGGCGGACGCGGATGCCGGCCTGCGCCAGTTGCCATGCCGCCTCCGTCCCCGCCATGCCGCCGCCGATGATATGAACCTGATGATTAGACACGCGCTTCGCCTTAACTTCGCATTTGTCCCGTGGAATCGGGAATTTCCGGTCGCCAGTGGGACATATTGTTGCGGGAGGCAAGGAGTATAGCGGAGCAGGGCGGGGTAGGACAGGGCGGCAGCAGGATAGGGGGGCAGGCGACCCCCGCCGGTCTAGCGACAGGCGGGGTTGTTCGCCAAAGGCATAGCGAAGAAGCTGATCGTCGCCGGCGCGAGGGTGACGTCGCCGGCCGCCTGCAAAACGCCGTGCATGCGCGGCAGTTGATCCTTCTTTCCCAGCGTCAGAAGTGCGCCGTTCAAGCGCAGGCTGGCGGACGCAGCGTCGGGGGCGGACAGGGTGTAGCGCCTGGCCGCCAGCGGCAAGCGCAGGCTGGACGGCGCGTTCGGACTGTTGTTGATCGCCAGCAATGTCACGCCGCCTTTGGTTCCTGGCTGGCAATGCGCATAGAGATGCAATCCTTCCCTTGAAGCAATGCCGGCGTCCAGCACGGTGGAGCCCATCAGTCGATGCCACAATAAGGCCGCCCAATAATTGGCTTTGGGGGCAAGATCGACGGGGTCGAGCAGCGCATAGTTGCTGGCCGCAAGCGTGTTGTGGATGGCGACCTGCACACCCGAACGGGCCAGCCGGCCAAGCTGGTCGAGATAGCGGAAGCTGTCCGGGAATGTCCCTCCCCATGGATTGCCGCCGCACGCGGCATCGGCGCCCTCCGTCAGCCAGAGCGGCTTGTTCGGCGCGAAGCGATCGCGCAGTCCGGCGTAGAAGTCGCGGGTCAAGCTGGTGCGTCCGAGCCATTCTTCGGACAGGGCATCCTCGATCCGGGTCTGGGGGAAATGGGCGGAGGCGCATCTGATCGAGGCGGCGCCATAATGATGATAGGAAAAGGCGTCGATCCCCGGACCCGCCGCAGCCAGCAGCGCTTCGCTGGCGATCGAGCCGGGAATACCGGACGGCATCGCCCATGGCGCACGGGTCTCAGTGGCGGAACCCGGTCCCAAAACGAGGATGCCCGGCGCTTCGCGCGTTATGAACTGACGGAATATGCGAAAATCTCGGCCATAGGCGGCCGCGTCATAGCCCTTAGGCGCACCGCTGATGCCCGCGATCGACGGCTCGTTCATAAATTCGGCGGCGGCGATGTCGCCGCCGATCGATCGGGTATAGGCCAACCAGCGACGGGCCTGATCGTCCGTCCACTTCCCTTCCGCGTCACGCACGCCCGGACTGATGGCGAAGGATGTTATGATCCGCGCATCGACCGCCCGCGCGAAATCGACGACGCCGCGCCATTGGGCACGGGTCAGGATATTTTTGAAGCCCGTTGGCGGTTGGGCGGGCGGGGTGTCGCTATCTGCAAAATAGATGCTGTTGGCCCAAGTGCCGCTGACCCGCAGATAGGCGGGGCCAAGCGCTTTGGCGAGTGTGCGCAGTCGCGCATTTCCCAGATCGATTGGCGGGCGATATTGATAGGCGGCGGGATCTATACCGCCATGGCCCTGGGATTGGGGCAGGGGCTTGCCGTCATAGGGTTTCCAGAATTCGCCCCCGACCACTTCGAGCATTTCGACATTATAGGATTGAAAGCGGGGATCGATGGTCCCGATGCGCGTGAGGCCGGCCGGATTGAGCGGAGCCGATGTCGTTACGGGCTGGGCGGCCAGCGGACAGGAAAGAGCAAGTGCGGTCGTCGCCATGGCCATCGTTGCGCGCCGGATCATTCATCCCTCTCCTCAATCTCTTAGGTCAGGGATGTCGCGAGAGACACCGATCTGGTCAAATATCGATTTAACGGCAGTCCATAGGCGGAGCCTATGGACTGCCGCGCTCGCTAGGCGGCAGCGAGAGACTCGGTCTCATAATAAGCGCCCTCGTCCAAAATCCCCTCACGCATGGCGACGATCACACCGACCATTACCTGTCCCGCGACGCCGTCTTATCCTCTATCCCAATGTCCGGTTGCCGCCCTGTTCGGCCGCAGCAAGCGCGCTGGACCGGGCCATTTCCAATATGGCTTCCGGCTCTTCGCCCCGGCTCGTCACGATGCCCGCCGATGCCGTGACGGTGCCGATCCATTCGCCGGTCCCTCTCAGTCGCAGGCGGCGCGCCGCAAAGGCGGTCAAGGCTTCGTCTGCCTGTATGCGGGCGGCCATGGCCGAGGCATCGGTGACGACGATCAGAAATTCATTCCCGTTCCAGCGGATCAAATCCTCGTTGGGGAATTCCTGTCGCAAGGTCGCGGCGAAGGCATTGAGCACATTATCGCCCACATCCCGTCCAAATCTGGCATTGATGCTGACCAGATCGTCAATGATGAACATGATCAGGACATAGCTGTGTCCCTCTTTCAAAAGGGGTTCGAGGATGCGCCAGGCACCCGTCTGGTTCAGCGCCTTGGTCAGTTCATCCTGACCGAGATCGGCGCGGGGCTGGCTGGGCAGGTTGACGGCATTGCGCAACGCCACGAATTCGTCGCGCAGGTCGGCGAGTTCACGCTCTGCCGCGGACAGGCGTGTGACGAGATTGTCCGTATTGATCAGGGAGCGGTCGGGCTGGTTCACGATCTCGCCGACATCGCGACCAAGCGCTTCGGTAAGATCATGCGCGTCGGACGTCAATGTCCCCAGTTCCTGGGCCTGGCGTGCGACGGTGCGTTCCCGATGGTCGATCGCAAAGCTGGCATCTTCCGTGCCATGACGCTGCATCAGCATCATCATGGCATTCACCGTCAATCGCAGCCCACCGGATGTCAGGTCATCAATGTCGCGCGCCAATTTGGATGCGGGGGCCATCACATAGCGAAGCGCAACATCGTAATTTTTGACGGATGGATCGAGCCGATGATGTTCCAGAAAATCCAGAGCGCTTCGCGCTTCTTGGTAATAAGACGTCATAATGCCCTTTGCCGATCCCTCTTCTCGTCAAACATGCACATAACGCAGTAGAAAGTAACGGCGTTCCGGGTCAACGTCGTTAGGCATGAATGTGGATCGGGCGACGGTCGGAACCTTATGGTTTCGATCGCCGCCCGAAAGTGGCAGGGTATTTCAAGGGCTTGTGGACGCTGCGCCTATTTTCGGCGGGGATAGGTTCCGGGGGAGCGAAGCGCTTCTAAGCCGTCGCCAACGTCCCCTCGCCATAATAAGCGCTCTCGTCCAATATCCCTTCGCGCTTGGCGACGATCACGCCGACCAGCACTTGTCCCGCGACGTTGACCGCCGTGCGGCCCATGTCGAGGATGGGGTCTATGGCGAGCAGCAGTCCGGCGCCTTCCAGTGGCAGGCCGAGGGTCGAGAGGGTCAGCGTCAGCATCACGATCGCGCCGGTCAGGCCGGCGGTGGCGGCCGATCCGATGACCGAGACGAAGACGATCAGCGCATAGTCGATGAAATGGAGCGGGATGCCGTAGAAGCCCGCGACGAAGATCGCCGCCAGCGCGGGATAGATGGAGGCGCAGCCGTCCATCTTGGTGGTGGAGGCCAGCGGGATGGCGAAGGCGGCATAACCCTTGTCGACGCCAAGGCGCTCGGTCACGGCTTCGGTGACCGGCAGGGTGCCGACCGACGAGCGCGAGACGAAGGCGAGCTGGATGGCAGGCCACGCCTTGGCGAAGAAGGGGCCGGGCTTGAGGCCATTGGCGATCAGCAATGTCGGGTAGACGACCAGCAGCACCAGCGCGAGGCCGAGATAGATGGCGGCGGTGAAGGTGCCGAGTTGCGCCAGCGCGCTCCAGCCATAGGTGGCGACGGCGGTGCCGATCAGCGCGGCCGAACCGATAGGCGTCAGGCGGATGACCCAGCCTAAAATGGCGCGCACGACCGCGAGCAGCGAGCGGACGAAGGCGAGAAAGGCATCAGCCTTTTCCCCGACCTTGAGTGTGGCGAGGCCGACGGCGATCGAAATGACCAGCAATTGCAGTATGTTGAAGGACAGGGTGGTGGTGGCCGATCCGTCCGTGATCTTCGTGCCGGCCGACAGAGCCAGGCTGTTGCCGGGGACCAGGCCTTTGAGGAAATCAAGCCAGCCGCCGACCGAATCCGGCTGGGTGGGGGCCAGTGCCGCGCTACTGAGGCCGATGCCCGGCTGGACGATGACGCCGATGGAGATGCCGATGGCGACCGCGATCAGGGCGGTGATGGCGAACCAGAGGAGGGTTTGCCCGGCGAGGCGCGCGGCATTGTCCAGCGCGCGCAGATTGGCGATCGACGCGACGATGGCGGCGAAGACGAGCGGCGGCACGATCGCCTTCAGCAGGGAGACGAAGATCGACCCCGTGGTCTTGAGCGCGGTCGCCAGCCAGTTGAGATCGCCATCCGGACCCGTGCC
Source organism: Sphingobium sp. AP50 (assembly GCF_900109095.1). Classification (GTDB taxonomy): domain Bacteria; phylum Pseudomonadota; class Alphaproteobacteria; order Sphingomonadales; family Sphingomonadaceae; genus Sphingobium. The sequence goes on along the minus strand of NZ_FNYZ01000011.1, from coordinate 54,449 downwards.
GATCTGACGTGCGACGAGGCCGAGCACCAGCCCCACGGCCATGCCGACCAGAACCTGAAATCCGAAACTGCGATAATGGAGGGCCATCTGTCTTTCCTCTGGGCGAATGGCTGCCATATCGGATGTCTGCGGTCCGATTGCGCGCAAGCAATTCTTTAATGGACGAAGGGATCGCCTTTGATCGTCATTGCGAGCGCAGCGAAGCAATCCAGTGATGCGCCGTGGATTGCTTCGCTGCGCTCGCAATGACGAATGACGGGTCACGCTTTTCGCGCGGATAAGGTGGCCCTCTTTCCGCGGGACAGGGCCAAACGCATTGGCCCGGTCGATCCGCTATGCCACAGATACGGTATCGGTCCATCAAGGAGTGCAAATATATGGTGATGCGGGGCGTGTTTCTGGGGGCTGTTTTGCTGGCCGTGCCGCAGGGGGCTTTTGCGGCGGCCGATGCGGGCGCGGCCAAGGATATATTGATGCGCTCCATCGCGGTGAAGACGGTGCAGGGTGAAGGCAATGTGCCCAAATTGGCGGCCTATTATGCGTCGGTGCTGAAGGCGGCCGGCTTTGCCGACGCGGATATCGTGATCACGCCGATGGGCGAGACGGCGACGCTGGCGGCGACAATCCGGGGGAGCGACCCGAAGCTCAAGCCCATGGCGCTGATCGGCCATATGGATGTGGTGGCGGCAAACCGGGCGGACTGGACCCGCGATCCCTTCGTGCCGGTGGAAGAAAATGGCTATATTTTCGGGCGCGGGTCGGAGGATAATAAATATGACGTCGCGATGATGGTCGCGACCATGGCGCAGTTGAAGAAGGAAGGGTGGAAGCCGCGCCGCACCACCATATTGCTGCTGTCGGGCGATGAGGAAACCGACATGGTGACGACCAAGGCGCTGTCGCAGCAATATAAGGATCTGGAATTGCTTCTGAATGGCGATGGCGGCGGCGGGTTGCTGAATGATGAGGGCAAGCCGGTGCTGTATCAGTTGCAGGCGGGCGAGAAGAGCTATGCCGATTATGAATTCGCCTTCACCGATGCGGGTGGCCATTCGAGCGCACCGACGCCGGGCAATCCGATCTATCGCATGGCGAAGGCGATCGACGCGATTGCGGCGTATCAGTTTCCGCCGATGCGCAATGAACTGACGAAGGCGTCGCTGGCGCTGTCGGCCGACCGGATCGGCGGCGAGGTGGGGCAGGCGATGCGGCGCTATGCGGAGACAGGCGATGCGGATGCGGCGGAACTGCTGTCGAGCCGGCCGGAATTTATCGGGCAGGTGCGCACCACCTGCGTCGCGACGATGGTGCAGGCGGGGCATGCGCTGAATGCTTTGCCGCAAAGTGCTAAGGTGGACGTCAATTGCCGCATCTTCCCTGGCGTGACGATCGATCAGGTGAAGGCGCAACTGGTGAAGGTGGTGAATGATCCCAGCGCCACGGTGAAGACGCTGGGCGATCCGCTGGCCAGCGATGCATCGCCGTTGCGGGCAGACGTGATGAAGGCGGTGAAGGACGCCGTCACCGCGCGCGCGCCGGGGGTGACGGTGATGCCGGGCATGTCGGCCGGCGCGACCGACAGCCTCTATTTCCGGGCTTTGGGCGTGCCGAGCTATGGCGTGTCCAGCCTGTTCATGAAGGCGGAGGACGGCTTTGCCCATGGCTTGAACGAGCGGGTGCCGGTGGCGGGCATCGCGGAATCGCTGGAGCAGTGGGACCGGGTGGTCCGGGCGCTGGCGAAGTAGATCTTATCTTCAAAATCTCGTCATCCCCGCGAAAGCGGGGACCCATCTCCCGAAAGTCGATCTTGACGGGAAGGTCAGGAGATGGGTTCCCGCTTTCGCGGGAATGACGGTAGTTTTTGGGGCCGGGATTTAACCCCGCACCGCGATCCCGTTGGCGGCCGACAGCACGGCCTTGACCGATGCGGTCGCGACGTCGCTGTCGGTGCCGACGCCGAAGACAGTGCGGCCGTCGGGCGTGCGGCATTCGACATAGGCGGCGGCATTCACGTCGCTGCCTGCGCCGATCGCATGTTCGCTATAGTCGGCGATTTCCAGCGCCACGCCCAGTTCGTCGCGCAGGGCGGCCAGCACCGAGGAGAGCAGGCCGTTGCCGCGCCCGGAAATGCTCCGTTCGCCGCCTTCATAGCCGATCTTGCCAGTGAAGATGCGGTCGCCCGCCGCGCCGCTTTCATGATAGTCGATCAGCGCATAGGGCTGCTCACCGGTCTGGTGATAATGGTCGTCGAAGGCGGCCGAAATGTCGGCGGCGTTGAGTTCGCGGCTGGAGCCGTCGGCCAGTGCCTGCACCACCTTCGAGAAGTCGGCCTGCATCTTCTTGGGCAGCTTATAGCCCTTGTCCTGTTGCAGCACCCAGGCGACGCCGCCCTTGCCCGATTGCGAATTGACGCGGATCACCGCTTCATAGTCGCGGCCCAGATCCTTGGGATCGATCGGCAGATAGGGGACGTTCCAGATCAGGTCGTTGCGCGCTTCCTGCGCGGCAAAGCCCTTCTTGATCGCGTCCTGATGACTGCCGGAGAAGGCGGTGAACACCAGTTCGCCGGCATAGGGATGGCGCGGATGGACCGGCAACTGGTTGCAATATTCGACCGTCTGGATGACTTCGTCGATATCGCTGAAGTCCAGGCCGGGATTGATGCCCTGCGTGTACATATTCAGCGCGACCGTCACCAGATCGCAATTGCCGGTGCGTTCGCCATTGCCGAACAGGCAGCCTTCGACGCGGTCGGCGCCGGCCATGATGCCCAGTTCGGCAGCGGCGACGCCGGTGCCACGGTCATTATGGGTGTGCAGCGAGATCACCACGCTGTCGCGCTTGCTGATATTGCGGCAAATCCATTCGATCTGGTCGGCATAGATATTGGCCGTCGCGCACTCGACGGTGGCGGGCAGGTTCAGGATCAGCGGACGTTCGGGCGTCGGCTGGAGAATGTCGATCACTGCCTCACAGCATTCCAGACTGAAATCCAGCTCGGCGGTCGAGAAGGTTTCGGGCGAATATTCGAAATGCCAGTCGGTGTCGGGCTGGGCCGCAGCATGATCGCGTAGCAGCTTGGCGGCGTTGACGGCGATCTGCTTGATCTCCGGCCGTTCCATCTGGAACACGATATTGCGCCATGCGGGCGAAATGGCGTTGTAGACATGGACGATCGCCTGTTTCGCGCCGCGCAGGCTTTCGAAGGTGGTGGCGATCAGGTCGGCGCGGGCCTGCGTCAGCACCTGCGGCATGACGTCGTCTGGGATCGCGCCGGTCTTGACCAGACCGGAGATGAAGTCGAATTCGGTCGCGCCGGCGCTGGGGAAGCCGACTTCGATTTCCTTGACGCCGACCTTGAGCAGCAGGTCGAAGAAGCGGCGCTTCTTTTCCGCGTTCATCGGGTCGATCAGCGACTGGTTGCCGTCGCGCATGTCGGTCGACAGCCAGCGAGGGGCCTTCGTGATGACGTTGGAGGGCCATTGGCGATTGGGCAGATCGATCTGCGGGAAAGCGCGATATTTCTGCGAGGGATCGGTCAGCATCATGGGATCAAACTACTTCCTGCAACGGGGCGCTATTGCGCGCTCCCGGTGTACGACTTGACTGTTCTGGATGCCCTTAGGCGGATCAACGCTGCCCTTAGCCGGAAGGCAGCACAAAAGCCACGCCTAAGGGCGTGTAAGTCGTAGCAGGGTAAGAAGGCTGACGCGCTGCATGATGTTGCCCCCATAAACGCGCGGAGGGGTGGCCGTAAAGCCGTTTCTTTCGTAGCGTCGATCAGGAGCGATGGAAAATTGCGTCGATGCTGAGGTCGACCTTGTCGGAAACGAAGGGACGGCCAAAGCCCATGCCGAACTGGCTGCGCTCGATCGACAGCGTGCCGGTGAAATGCAGGACCGACAGGCCGGGTGCTTCGTCCGGGGTAACGCCGGCCAGACGGACGGACAGGGTGACGGGGCGGGTCTGCCCATGCATGGTGAGTTCGCCGGCAATGGCTGTGGGCGTATCGGGCGTCGCCAGTGGCGCGTCCTGCGCGGAAAAGCGGATGGTCGGGAATTTCGTGCCGTCGAAGAAGCTGTCGCCTTTCAGCATGGCGTCGGTCGAAGCGTCGCCGGTGGTCAGTTTGTCGACCGGGAACTGAATGTCGATGCTGGCGCGGTCAGGATGTTCTGGGGTGATCACCACCGCACCTTCCGGCGCGACGAAATCGCCGTCATAGCTGCCGACCAGCGCCTTCACATGAAAATGGACCCGCGTCGCGGCACTATCGACCAGATAATGGCCGGGGGCATAGAGCGACGCAGGCGCCTGCGCAGGCCGCTGTTCAGGCCCCGATACCGGCCTGTGTTCAGGCCCTTGGGCCGATGCCGCCGGCACAAGCATCCCCACGCTCAAAAGCAGGAGAAGCCGTGCCGGACGGCGCATGATGCTTACTTCTGGAAGCCGGCGATGATCTTCAGTTCGACGGTGTCGCCCACGACGGGGACATAGCCGCCCATGCCGAATTCGCTGCGCTTGATCGAACCGGTCGCGACGAAGCCGACATTTTCCTTCTTGTTCATCGGATTGGCGCCAGCGCCGTAAAATTCGGCGTCCAGCGTTACCGGCTTGGTCACGCCCTTGATCGTCAGATTGCCGGTGATGGTGGCGCTGGTGCCTTCAGCCTTGACGGCGGTCGACACGAAGGTTGCGGTCGGGAATTTGGCGCCATCGAAGAAGTCGGGCTTCAACAGATGTTCGTCGAGCGCGGGGATGCCGGTCTTGAGGCCCGCGATCGGCAGTTCGATGCTGACCTTCGACGCGGAAAGATTGGCCTTGTCCAGCGTCAGCGTGCCGGTCGGCTGGGCGAAGATGCCCATATTGTTGGTGAAGCCCATATGGTCATAGGCGAACAACACCTGCGTATGGCCGCCGTCGACGGTGTAGGTGCCGCCCGTGACCTTGGCGACATCCTTGGTGCCCGGCGCAGAGGCGGGGGCCTGTGCGATGACGACGGTGCCGCCGGCGATAGCGATCAGGGCGGCGGCGGGGATCAGAAACTTACGCATGAAAAAAGGACTCCACAAACGCTCAAGGGATGCGGTGAGAATAAGCCGCGCGCTCGACAAGCGCCATAGCCGTAACCGGAAACGGATCGTTCCCCGTAACGAACCGGTTTTATGGGATTTCCGTCTGGAAATCGATGCGTCCGGACGGTCTGGCGGGCGTGCTGCCACTGGTATCGCTTGCCCGATGGCGCACATTTCTCCATGGGACATTATGACAATTCAAAGACCCTCCCCAAATCAGGCGGCCACGAACCAGCCAGCGACGGGCAAGCTGGACCGCATCCAGCAGAACTGGCTGGCGGCCAGCGAACGACGCCTGCTCAACTGGCTGTGCGCCCGCATGCCGGCCTGGGTCACGCCCGATGTGCTGACCAGCACCGGCATGGTCGGCGCGCTGATGATCTTTGTGGGCTATGTCGCCAGCAATATCGGGCCGGCCTGGCTGCTGCTGTCGATCATGGGCTATGTGGTGCAGTGGTTCGGGGACTCGATGGACGGCAGTCTGGCGCGCTTCCGCCATGTCGAGCGGCCATCCTATGGCTATTTCATCGATCATAGCTGCGATGGGCTGGCCACTCTGCTGATTTTGGCAGGCATCGGCCTCAGCCCGTTCGTGACGATGGACGTCGCGCTGATCACGCTGGCGGGCTATCTGCTGCTGTCGATCCACGCCTATCTGTCGGCGCGGGTCATCGGCGAGTTCAAGCTGTCTTATCTGTCAGCGGGGCCGACCGAATTGCGGCTGGTGCTGATCGCGCTGACGGTGATGATGATGGTGCTGGGTACGGGGCCGGGGTTGTTCGGCCTATGGTCAGGCTTCGACATTTTTGTGGGCGGCGTGGGCGCGATCCTGATCGTGCTGTTCGTGTTGCAGACGCTGGTGACGGGGCAGCGGCTGGCGCGGAAGGATAGCGGGCGGTCCTGACTAACGCCCCCCCGTTCGTCCTGAGTAGCTATTGAGTGAAGTCGAAATGGCGTATCGAAGGACAGGCGCTTCGATGCGGGTCTTCGACAAGCTCAGCCCCTACTCAGCACGAACGGATATTTTCAAGGACGCTATGCCCAAATAAAAAGGGGCGCCCCGCGGTTGCGGGCGCCCCTTTTTTCTGTCCTGTCCCCTTCCCTTTGCAGGGAAGGGGAGGCCGGATCAGTTCTTGTCCTTGTCCACCAGCGCGTTGGCGCTGATCCAGGGCATCATGGCGCGCAGCTTGGAACCGGTCTCCTCGATCGGGTGACGCTGAGCGGCGATGCGGCTGGCCTTCAGCTCCGGCTGGCCGGCGCGGTTGTCGAGCACGAAGTCCTTGACGAAGCGGCCCGACTGGATGTCGGCCAGAACGCGCTTCATTTCCTTCTTGGTTTCTTCGGTGATGATGCGCGGGCCGGTCTTGATATCGCCATATTCGGCGGTGTTCGAGATCGAGTAGCGCATGTTGGCGATGCCGCCTTCATACATCAGGTCGACGATCAGCTTCAGTTCGTGGAGGCATTCGAAATAGGCCATTTCCGGCGCGTAGCCGGCTTCGACCAGGGTTTCGAAACCGGCCTGCACCAGCGCGGTGGCGCCGCCGCACAGAACGGCCTGCTCACCGAACAGGTCGGTTTCGCATTCTTCACGGAAGTTGGTTTCGATAATGCCGCTGCGGCCGCCGCCAACGCCCGAAGCATAGGACAGGGCGATGTCGTGGGCGTTGCCGGTGGCGTCCTGATGGATCGCGATCAGGCAGGGCACGCCGCCGCCGCGCTGATATTCGCCGCGCACGGTGTGACCGGGGCCCTTGGGCGCGATCATGATGACGTCCACGTCCTTGCGCGGTTCGATCAGGCCGAAATGGACGTTCAGGCCATGGGCGAAGGCGAGCGCGGCGCCGGGGCGCAGATTTTCGTGCACGTCGGAAGCGTAGATGGCAGCCTGATGCTCATCGGGTGCCAGGATCATGAACACGTCGGCCCAGGCGGCGGCTTCGGCGTTGGGCAGAACCTTGAAGCCAGCGCCTTCGGCCTTCTTGGCGGAGGGCGAACCGGCGCGCAGGGCGATGCACACTTCGGCGACGCCGGAATCACGCAGGTTCTGCGCATGGGCATGACCCTGCGAGCCATAGCCCAATATGGCGACCTTCTTGCCCTTGATCAGGCCGATGTCCGCGTCGCGATCGTAATAAACCTTCATTGTCTGTCTTCCCTTTTCATATCCTGACCCTCTCCCTTGAGGGAGAGGATACGAAGACTTGGGCCGACAGGCCCTCGTCGAAGTTGGTGAGGGGGAACCACCGGGCGTTGGCGCTTGCGTCGCCCTCACCCTCCCACCGCTGCGCGGCGGGCCCCTCCCTCTCCCGGTGGGAGAGGGGTCAAATCCTCAGTTCGCTTCCTTGCCCCGGATCAGGCCGACGACGCCGGTGCGGCCGACTTCGACCAGGCCGATCTGACGCATCAGGCCGACGAAATTGTCGACCTTTTCCGTCGTGCCGGTGATTTCGAAGATGAAGCTTTCGATCGTGGTGTCGACCACCTTGGCACGGAACACGTCGGCCAGACGCAGCGCCTCGATCCGGTCTTCACCCACGCCCGCAACCTTGACCAGCGCCAGTTCGCGCTCGACGAAGGGGCCGTTTTCGGTGAGGTCCGTCACCTTGTGCACGGGCACCAGCCGGTCGAGCTGGGCGATGATCTGGTCGATCACCTTGGGCGGGCCGTTGGTGACGATGGTGATGCGGCTGACGCCATGATCGGCCGTGATGTCCGCCACGGTCAGGCTGTCGATATTATAGCCGCGCGCGGTGAACAGGCCCGCGATGCGCGCCAATATGCCCGCTTCGTTGGAAACGGTCAGCGACAGGACGTGTCGCTGGCTCAATTCTTCCTGGATATGCATCAGATTGCCCCATTATCCTGGTCTTCGTGTCCCTCATCCGAAGGACGCTGCGAAATCATTGCGGCGAAGGCATATTGCCAGCCATCATCCTGTCGGTGGGCGAGGCGGACCGGAAAGCCCGCCACGGCATCGAACATGCGGGTCAGATGTTCGCCCACATAACGGGGGCCGACCAGCATGGTGCCGATATGCCGATCGTTAAAGTCGAACCCCTCGTCCAGATGCACTTCCCATTCCTCATTGTCCGGGTCGGCATGATCGGTGGTCCAGCCGGTAAGTTCGGCCGTGCCCGCGATCCTTTCGAAATCCCAGGGCTCCGTCACATGGATGCGGAGCATCAGATGCTGCGTCACACCAGCGCCTTCGCCTCGTCGGTCATGCTGCCCTTTACCTGGCTGGGATCGAGCAGCATTTCGGTGTGCGCCGCGCCCGACGGGATCATCGGGAAGCAGTTGGACAGCTTCGCCACGCGGCAGTCCACGATCACCGGGCCGTCGGTTTCCAGCATCTGGCGGATGCCAGCCTCCAGTTCCTGCGGCCCTTCGATGCGGATGCCGGTCCAGCCATAAGCTTCGCCCAGCTTCACGAAGTCGGGCAGGCTGTCCGAATAGCTGTTGGAGTAACGGCTTTCATAGGTCAGTTCCTGCCACTGGCGGACCATGCCCATATATTCATTGTTCAGGATGAAGATCTTGACCGGCAGGCGATATTGGCTGGCGGTGCCCAGTTCCTGAATGTTCATCTGGATCGAGGCGTCGCCCGCGATGCAGATGGTGATGCTGTCGGGATTGCCCATCTGCGCGCCGATGGCGGCCGGAAAGCCATAGCCCATCGTGCCAAGGCCGCCGGAGGTCAGCCATTTGTTGGGCGCATCGAAACCGAAATGCTGGGCCGCCCACATCTGATGCTGGCCGACTTCGGTGGTGATGATGACATCCTTGCCGGTCGCCTTGGTCGCGGCATAGAGGTCCGCGATCGCGCGCTGGGGCATGATCTCCGTGCCACCTTCGGCATAGTCGAGCGACTTTTTCGCGCGCCAGCCGGCGATGCGCGCCCACCATTCGGTCAGGTCGACCTTTTGATGGTTACGCTGTTTCCACAGGGCGATCATGTCGTCCAGCGCGCTGGCGATGTCGGCGACCACGGGAACGTCGACATCGACGATCTTGTTGATCGAGCTGCGGTCGATGTCGATATGGATCTTCTTGCTGTTAGGCGCGAAGGCATCGAGGCGACCGGTGACGCGATCGTCGAAACGGGCGCCGATGCACAGGATCAGGTCCGCCTGATTCATCGCCCAATTGGCTTCATAGGTGCCATGCATGCCCAGCATGCCGACCCACTGGTCGGACGATGCCGGGAAAGCGCCCAGACCCATCAGGGTCGAGGTGACGGGCGCGCCGGTCAGCGCGGCCAGTTCACGCAACAGTGCCGACGCCTGCGGGCCGGAGTTGATGACGCCGCCGCCAGTGTAGAGGATCGGGCGTTCGGCCGCGGCCAGCATCTCGACCGCCGCGTCGATCGCCGACGCATCGGCCTTCGTCTGCGGGTGATAGCTGGCGTGAACCTTCAGTTCCGGCTTCGCATAGGGCGCGGTTGCGATCTGGACATTTTTGGGAATGTCGACGACGACCGGGCCGGGGCGGCCGGTGGTGGCGATATGGAAAGCCTCATGCACGACCTCGGCCAGCTTGCCGGGCGTCTTCACCAGATAATTATGCTTGGTGCAGTGGCGCGTGATGCCGACCGTGTCCGCTTCCTGGAAGGCGTCGGTGCCGATCAGTTGGGTGGGAACCTGACCGGTGATGACGACCATGGGGATCGAATCGAGCAGCGCGTCGGTGATGCCGGTGACGGCATTGGTCGCGCCGGGGCCGGACGTGACCAGAACGACGCCGGGCTTGCCGGTCGAACGGGCATAGCCCTCCGCCATGTGGGTCGCGCCCTGTTCGTGGCGGACTAGCACATGCTTGATCGTGGGATGGTTATAGAGGGCGTCATAAATGGGTAGCACCGCGCCACCCGGATAACCGAACACGACTTCGACGCCCAGATCGACCAGGCATTGAACCAAAATGTCCGCGCCGCTCTTTTCGGCCACGATATGCTCCTTCGTTGATGCAAGTCCGCTGATGTGGGGGCGTGCTTTGCGCCCAACCGCTATCATTGGCAAGGCGACTGCCTCTAGTGGACAGAAAATGACCGGTCAACCCCTAGTGTTGTAATTTAATTACCAATTCAGAGATAATTTTATCATCTATTTCGCGATCTTCGCGCGGCCAGCCCGGTGGGGGCTGGTTGGTGAACCAGGTATATTGCCTTTTGGCATATTGGCGGGTGGCGAGACTCCCTTTCGCGATGCAACTGTCCATGTCGCTGTCACCTTTCAGATAGGCCGCGATTTCGGGCACGCCGATCGCCCGCATCACCGGCAGGTCGGGATTGAGATGGCGGGGGAGGAGGGCGGCGACTTCCTCAATCGCGCCGCCTTCCATCATCTGGACGAAGCGCCGGTCGCACCGCTCGATCAGCCAGTCGCGCGGCGGGCGCAGGATCATCGGGGCAAGGCTGATCTGACCGCCGATGCCGCCTTTCTTATGGGCCTGCCATGCCTTGAGTGGTTTGCCGGTCGAGCGAACTACCTCCAGCGCGCGGGCGACGCGGGTGGTGTCGGCCGGGGCGAGGCGGGCGGCGGCTTCCGGGTCTTCGCGGGACAGGGCTTCATGCGCTTCCGACACGGGCATGGCGCGCACGGTTGCGCGGATATTGGCGTCGATTTCCGGCACCGGGGCGATGCCGTCCAGCAGGGTGCGGATATAGAGGCCGGTACCGCCGACCAGAACGGGCAGCTTTCCCGACGCATGGGCGGCGGCGATTTCCGCTTTTGCCTCTGCCGCCCAGCGGGGGGCGGTGCAGGCTTCCGCGCCGTCGATATGGCCGAACAGGCGGTGGGGGACGTCGCCCATTTCCTCCGCCGAAGGGCGGGCGGACAGGATCGCCAAGTCGGCATAGACCTGGCTGGCGTCGGCATTGATGACGATGCCGTCGGTGGCTTTGGCGAGGGCAATGGCCAGCGCGCTCTTGCCGCTGGCGGTCGGCCCGGCAATAAGCGCGACCCGTGGGCGGGATTCGCCTGTTTCTGGTTCGGAGTTTGACATGTTCGTCGCGACCTTAGTGGCAAGTGGCTCGATCGGGCAGGGGGATATTGTGCAGGGAGTCGATCGGCTGCGCGATGCCGGATGCCAGCCGGGCGATGTCCTATGGCTGGACGAGGGCAAGGCGGCGGATATTTTCTTCGCGGTCGATCCTGTCGCTGCCCGCGCGGCGCTGACTGGCATCGGTGACAAGGTGGACGTGATCGTCCAGTCGGTCGCGGGGCGCGAGAAGAAGCTGCTGATCGCGGACATGGATTCGACCATGATCACCGTCGAGTGCATCGATGAACTGGCCGACTATGCCGGGATCAAGCCGCAGATCGCCGAGATTACCGAGCGGGCGATGCGCGGGGAACTGGATTTCGAGGGTGCGCTGCATGGGCGTGTGGCTTTGCTGAAGGGCTTGCCCGACAGCGCGATCGACCAGTGCCGGCAGGAGCGGGTTGTCATCATGGGCGGGGCCAAGGCGCTGGTGCAAACGATGAAGGCGCGGGGCGCGACGACATTGCTGGTGTCGGGTGGCTTCACCCGCTTCACCGGGCCGGTGGCCGAAGAAATCGGCTTCGACGCCAATGTCGCCAATGTGCTGGAGATTGCCGACGGCGCGCTGCTGGGTACCGTCACCACGCCGATCGTGGATGCGGCGCGCAAGCGGACCGAACTGGAAGCGGCGATCGCGGGCGGCATCGACCGGGCGCTGACCATGGCGGTGGGCGATGGCGCCAATGATATTCCGATGATCCAGGGCGCGGGGCTGGGCGTCGCCTATCATGCCAAGCCCAAGACCCGTGAGGCCGCCGCCGCCGAGATCGTGCATGGCGATCTGTCGGTGCTGCTCTATGCGCAGGGTATTCCATCGGCGCAGTGGGTGAGCGAATAACGGGCTGGCGCTGATCGGCAACGCTTCATCGTCATTTCGATCGGGTAATGGATTTTATTGCGCCCCTGAACGTTAGCGTCGAGCCGCAAGGGTCGCGGTGAAAGGTCTAACGGCGCAGGGCGGCTTCGGCTGCCCCAGCGTACAGGGAGTATTTATGCACTTCAAATATCTGGCTTTGGCCGCTGGCGGGCTATTGGCGCTGAGCGCCTGCTCCAAGAATGAAGCCCCGGTCACGACCGCGCCGCCGGTCGGCCCCGGCGCCATCGCCGGCACCGTCGCCGCCGACCGGGATGGCGATGGCTATGTCGACGGCTATTATACCGCCGATGGCATTTATCATGCGGTTCAGGGTCCGCCCTGCCCGCCGCCTCCGCCGCCGGCCGCGCCGCGCCGGGGAGAACGCGGCTGATCCACACAGCATTTCGGGCGCGGTACTATCGCCGCGCCCTTTCGCTTCTGCCCTGCCTGCTGATCGCTTCGGCGCTACCTTCCCCTGTGCTGGCGCAGCCCGCTGCCATGCAGGCCGCGAAATCCAGTGTGGCCGGGGAAATCCGGTCGCAGGTGGGGGGCAAATATAAGGATTTCTATGCCCCGCGCGGCTATTGGCCGCTGTGGGTTGATAAGGACCGGATCGGTCCGCAGGCCGATGCGCTGCTGGCGATCATCGAGGATAGCGATGCTGATGGGCTGAACCCGCGCAGCTATAATGCGCGCGACTTGCGGCAGATGATCGAGGCGGCGGATGCCAGCGGCGATCCCAAGCTGCTGGCACGGGCCGATCTGGCGCTGTCGCGCAGTTTCGCCACGCTGGTTTCGGACATGCGCCGCCCTGCGAAGGGCCTGAAGATGCGCTTCCTCGACAAGGAGGTGGAGCCGGGGGATGCCAGTCCGTCCGAGATATTGCGGGCGGCGGCGATCACGCCATCGCTGACGGACTATATCCAGACGGCAGGGTGGATGAGCCCGCTCTATATGCGGCTGCGCAGCGCGCGGGCGACCTATTTCAGGACATGGGGCGATCTGCCCGCCGTGCCGGTGCCCGAAGGCGTGAAGATGCGGCCGGGTGGCAAGAGCGATGCCATCGGCGCGCTGCGCCACCGGTTGGGGCTGTCGGCCGGGGCGAGCTATGACAAGGCGCTGGTCGCCAAGGTGAAGGCATTCCAGACCGACCATGGGCTGAAGCCCGATGGCGTGGCGGGCGCGATGACGATCGCGGCGATCAATGAAGGGCCACGGCGCTATGACCGGCTGCTGTCGCTCAATCTGGAGCGGGCGCGGTTGCTGCCCGGTCCGTGGACCCGGCATGTGGTGGTGGATGCGGCGTCGGCGCGGCTCTTCTACTATAGCAAGGGTGCGATGGACGGCACGATGAAGGTCGTGGCCGGGACGAAGGAGACGCAGACGCCGCTGATGGCGGGCATGATCCGCTATGCGACGCTGAACCCCTATTGGAATATTCCGCCCGATCTGGTCGAGAATAAGGTGGCGCCGAAAATCCTGAACGGCGGGACGCTGAAGGGGCTGCGCTATGAGGCGCTGGCCGACTGGAGCGCGAACCCCGCGCCGCTGGCGCAAAGCGCGGTCGACTGGAATGCGGTCGCGGCGGGCCGGCAGGAGGTGCGGGTGCGCCAGTTGCCGGGCGGCAATAATGCGATGGGGAAGGTGAAGTTCATGTTCCCCAACGATCTTGGCATCTATCTGCACGATACGCCGCAGCGGGATCTGTTCGCCAAGGCGGACCGGCATTTCAGCAATGGCTGCGTACGGCTGGAGGACGCGCAGCGGCTGGGGCGCTGGTTCTTTGGCGAAGCGATCGGCGCGGACGGGGACAAGCCTGAGCAGCACAGGCCCTTGCCGCAGCCGGTGCCAGTATATCTGACCTATCTGACCGCGGTCCCGACCGCGCAGGGGGTGCAGTTTTTGCCGGATGTTTATGGGCGGGATGGGGAGTGAATGGCCCAATTCCTCATACGTCATGCTAAACAAGTTCAGGGTGACGTTGCTTGTTCTTCGGGAGCTCAGTGGACCCCCGCCAGCATCCACAGGGCCATCGCCACCATCATCAGATTTTCGGTGAGGGACACGAAGCCCAGCGGGACATTGCTGTTGCCGCCGACGCAGGCGCATTTGAGGTCGCGTTTTTCCAGATAGACCGCTTTGAACACCGACACCGCGCCGATGCCGCCGATGAACAGCGCGACCGGGATCGACAGCCAGTCGAGCGCTCGCGTTAGCATCAGCAGGCCCGCGCCCAGTTCCAGAAAGGGATAGGCCTGACCATAAGGCGGCAGGCGGCGGGCGAGCAGGTCGTAATTGAGGAACATCGTCGCGAACCGGTCGACATCCTGCAATTTCAGCATGGCGAGCAGCATCATGGCGATCGCGACGAAGCGCTCCAGCGTGACGAAGCTGATGAGCGGCAGGAAGGTCAGCCAGTTGACCGCCAGCGCCAGCAGCGCCGCCACCGCGAACACCGCCAGCACCGGGACATAGCTGGTTGCCTTCGGGTCTTTCACCTTCAGGCCCAGATAGCGGCGCAGATCGTCATGGCCGCCGATCCGCTGGTCATTGATGAAGATTTGCGGCGTGGTCTTCACATCATGCTGCGCCTTGAAAGCGTCGGTTTCCGCGCGGGTGGTGAGCCAGTGATCGTCGATGCTATAGCCGCGGCGCTTGAGCAGCCAGCGGGCCTTGACCCCATAAGGACAAATGTGGCCGGGCATTACCATGCGGTAGAGGCTGGCGCTTTTATGGGCGGGGCTGGTCATCGCTTGTCCTTGGTCATCGGTCGGATGACGACTATATAGGGTCCGTACCATGGTACGGAGTCAAGGCATGAGCATGACGATTTCCGCGCTGGCCCGCACGGCTGGCGTGAATGTGGAGACGGTGCGCTATTATCAGCGGCGCGGATTGCTGGACATGCCGGAGCGCGGCGAGGGGATACGCCGCTATGCCGATGGGGATGTGCGGCGGCTGGGCTTCATCCGATCGGCGCAGGGTGCTGGCTTCACGCTGGAGCAGATTGGCGAGCTGTTGCAACTGGACGCCGGGCAGGACCGGGCGCGGGCGCGCGAACTGGCAGCGGAGCGGATCGCGGCGCTGGACCTGAAGATCGCGGAATTGCAGGCGGCGCGCGGGGCGCTGGAACGGCTGGCGCGGCAATGTCATGCGCGCGAGGAAGGGCCATGCCCGATCATCGCGGCGTTCGAGAGATAGGATTTGCGGCGCTTAACTTCGCATATTTCCCGTGGATTTCGACATTTTGTTGCGCAGGGGCGATCCTATCGGAAAGTCGAGGTATCGGACGGTGGAAAGAGCCGGGCGGGATTTTAGCGGGGGGATGGGGGTGTAGGATAGGGCGGAGGATGACCTGCGACCCATCAGAAATCAGGTTCGACATGGCCTTGCGCAGCAATATAGTGTTGCCGCCTTAGGGAGGATGGGATGCGCAGGATTATAGGAAAATCTGTCGTTCTGGCTGTTCTTCTTTCTGCTGCGACAGCCAGCGCCAATCCCCCACCTGGGGTCATGGCCTTTGTGCGAGACAAGAAATTGACGCGCTATCGCATAGCGCTGCCAGACCTTAATCGGGATGGTCATCCAGAGGCTTTGGTCTATGCCGTCGCAAGTGCGGATGGTGGCGGGCAGGCGAATTTCTGCGGCAGTGGAGGCTGCCTTTTGTACGTGCTCTCCCTGACTGCGAACGGCTATCGCAAGGTGACGGCTATCACGATCACCCGTCCGCCCATTCGCGTGCTGCCGTCCATGTCGCATGGCTGGCAGGATATTTCCGTGCGGGTTGCCGGCGGGGGGATTAATCCCGGATATGAGGCGCGCCTGCGTTTCAACGGCCGTAGCTATCCGTCCAATCCGAGCATGCCGCCGGCAACGCGGAAAGGCGAGTCGGGCGGTGAGGAGGTTATCAGTGTTGGGCAGGGAGATTGGTGACAATCGGGCAGGAGGCTATCGTTGCTCCGGCCCACCCCGCTGCGACTAACGCACTTCGCGCGTAAGTCTCGCTACCCCTCCCGTTTACGGGAGGGGATTGGTACTTTACCGCTTCTTCTTGGTCGCCTTCTTTTTTGTTGCGGGCTTGGCTGTGGGGCAGGGCCATGCTTTTCGGGTGGCGGCGAAAACCTGGGAGGAGGCGGATTTGGCGCGGTCCCTGGGGTTCTTGCTCATATAGGTGACGGTAGTGCCGCGTAGCTGGCTGATGGTCACGTCGCCGGGGATGCAGCTTTTGAGGCCGACGGCTTCACGCGTCGTGTTGAACGCATCCACCGCGCCGCTGATATAGCCCAGGCACTCATAGGATTTTTCGAAAAATTCCTTGTCGTCCTTCTCCGTGGTGCAGACGGCGTAGAGATCATTGCCGCTGTAGAAGCCGGCATGGGCCGCGGCGGGGAGGAGCAGGGCGGCGGCGAGTGACGCTGCGCGCAGGATGGGGCGGGAGGGCATTTTTGAAGTCTCCATCTTTGTGCGGCCTGCTGCGGCGGGGCTTGGCTCGCCTTCGCGTGAGACCCCAGCGTTCGCTGGGGTGACGGGTGAGTTAAGGGCGCTTATTCCATGCCTGCGACCAACCCGTCGATCGCGCCCTGCAATATGTAGCTGGCGGCGAGTTTGTCGACCAGTTCGTCGCGGCGGGCGCGGCTGGCGTCCGCTTCCAGCAGGGTGCGGGTGACAGCCTGGGTCGACCAGCGTTCGTCCCAGAGCAGCACGGGGCATCCCAGATCGGCGACATTATGGGCGAAGGCGCGGCTCGACTGGCTGCGCGGGCTGTTGGTGCCGTCGAGGTTCAAGGGCAGGCCGATGACGATGCCTTTCACCTGCTGCTGCTCGATGAAGGCGGCGAGGCCGATCTTGTCCTTGCTGAACTTGCCGCGGGTGACGGTGTAGGCAGGGCTGGCGATCGTCCAGTGGGCGTCGCACAGGGCGAGGCCGATCGTCTTGGTGCCGACATCCATGCCGATCAGGCGACCGCCCTGCGGCAAAGCTTCCCGAAAGGCGACGCGATCCGTTGTTACCAATTTCATGGTGTCGCCCTGCCACGTCCCGGCGGGGAAGTCACTTCCCAGCTTCACTTCCTCCTGAAGGCGGCCAGTCGTTTCTGCGCGTCTTCCCGCACATTGCCCCAGAAGAGGCTGTAGTCGTAGACATGGTAGTTGTTGCCCGGCAGCGTGTAGGGGCCCATGTCGACCGGTTCCCCGATCATCAACACGCCGCTGGTGTCACAGCGGGCCGGGACGACGCCGGTGACGAGCTTGGGCGGCTGGCCCTGTTCGCGCGCATCGAGCGTGCCCTTGTTGGCGCTGGCCGCAGCCTTGCCATTGAAGGCGCCGGTGATCGGGTTGGTGCAGAGCATATGCGTGCCCTTGCGCGGCTGGCCGGTATAGCCGGTCTTGCGGCCGAAGCTTTCGATGACGGCAGACGGGTCGGCCGGTTCGGCATAGCTTTGCCAGCTGACGATGCAGTGGGCCTGATCCTGCCCTGCGCAGGCGGGGAGGCCGAGGGCAGGCAGGTCCGCCTCCACCGATACCGGCCAGCCCACGACATAGGCGGCGACGACGCGGTCGGCGACGGGCTTGCCCGCGACCTGTTCGCGCAGCAATTGCAGCAGGTGGCGCGAGCCCTGACTATGGCCGGCGAGGATCAGCGGACCGGTGGGATTGGCTTTCAGGAAGGCGGCAAAGGCCTGCGCCACGTCGCGATAGGCGGCGTCCAGCGCCTGATCCCCGGCGGGCTTGTCGGTCAGGAAGGCGCCATAATTGGCCTGGCGATAGCGCGGCGCCCAGACGGTGCCGGCAGCGTTGAAGGCGCTGGCCTGTCCCATGACGAAGCGGCGGGCGGTGGCGTCCGCATCCTTGTCATCCAGTCGGGCGTTCCAGTGGGAATCGCCGAAGGTGGTGATGTAGCTGGTCGGGTGGATGAAGAAGATGGCAGCCTTGCCGGGCGTTTTTGTTGCGGGGACGCCGGCGGGGGTCCAGAGTGCGACATTATCCTTTTCGATGTCGGGCCGGGCGATCCACATCTTCGCGTCGATATAGGCATCGGCGGGGAGTGGCTGAAGCTGGGTAAAGGGTTCGCGCGGCACCATCACCATGCGGATGAGCTGCATGCCCCAGACGCGATAGACCAGCAGTGCGGCGATCACCAGCACGACAAGGGTCGCGATGACATAGAGGAATTTGCGTGCCACCCACACTCTCCGAGATTGTCGCCCCTGTCTGGCCGATGGAACGCAAGCGCGCAAGGGGAAGCGGGCAGGGCGCGAAACCCGCTTGAAGCGGGCAGGTGCGGGTGCTAGCGGCTTGGCCCATGTCGATAGACCTTCAGACCGTGAAAAAGATCGCCAGCCTTTCGCGCATTTCGGTGACGGATGCAGAAGCGGAGGCCATGGTGCCCGAACTCAACAACATCCTTGGCTGGGTGGAGCAACTGGGCGAGGTGGACGTGACCGGCGTAGAGCCGATGACGGCCGTCATCCCCAACCATCAACGCCTGCGCGACGACGTCATCAATGATGGCGATGTCCGCGACAAGGTGCTGGCCAATGCGCCGCAGGCCGAACATGGCTTCTTCGCGGTGCCCAAGGTGATCGAATAATGACCAATCTGACTGATCTGACGGTCGCGGAAATCCGCGACGGCTTTCGTGCGGGCGATTTTTCGGCGCGTGAAGTGGCGGAAGGCTTCAACGCCAATGTTGCTGCCGCCAAGGCGCTGAATGCCTTCATCGTGGAAACGCCGGAAAAGGCGCTGGAAGCGGCTGACGCGGCCGACAAGGCGAAGGCGGACGGCGAAACGCTGGGTGCGCTGGCTGGTGTGCCGATCGGCATGAAGGATCTCTTCTGTACGCAGGGCGTGCAGACGACCGCGGCAAGCCACATGCTGGAAGGCTTCGTGCCGACCTATGAATCGACCGTGTCGGGCAAGCTGTGGGCGGCTGGCGCGGGGATGCTGGGCAAGCTGAACCTAGACCAGTTCGCCATGGGATCATCCAACGAGACGAGCTATTATGGCAATGTGATCTCGCCCTGGCGGCGGAATGACGGCGGTAATGCTGCCTTGGCGCCGGGTGGGTCTTCGGGTGGTTCGTCCTCGGCGATTTCCGCGCGGCTGTGCCCGGCGGCGACCGGCACCGATACGGGCGGGTCGATCCGCCAGCCGGCCGCCTTCACCGGCATCAGCGGCATCAAGCCGACCTATGGCCGCTGCTCGCGCTGGGGCATCGTGGCGTTCGCTTCGTCGCTGGATCAGGCCGGGCCGATGGCGCGCACGGTGCGCGACAATGCGATCCTGCTGGAGGTGATGTCAGGCTTCGATCCCAAGGATTCGACCAGCCTCGATCTGGCGGTTCCCCAGTGGGAAGCCAGTTTGTCGAGCGATCTCAAGGGCAAGAAGGTCGGTATTCCCAAGGAATATCGCCCCGATGGCCTGAACGCAGAAATCTCTGCCATGTGGGATCGCGGCATTGCCTGGCTGAAGGATGCTGGCGCCGAGGTGGTCGATGTGTCGCTGCCGCATACGAAGTACGCGCTGCCGACCTACTATATCATCGCCCCGGCTGAGGCGTCTTCGAACCTCGCCCGCTATGACGGCGTGCGCTATGGCCAGCGCGACCTGCCCGATGGGGCGGGTTTGCAGGACATGTATGCCGCGACCCGCGCTGCCGGTTTCGGGCCGGAAGTGAAGCGCCGCATCATGATCGGCACCTATGTGCTGTCGGCGGGCTTCTATGATGCTTATTATACGCAGGCGCAGAAGGTCCGGGCGCTGATCGCGCGCGATTTCGAGCAGGCTTTCGAGACGTGCGACCTGCTGCTGACGCCGACCGCGCCGAGCGCTTCCTTCGCGCTGGGCGAGAAGCAGGCCGATCCGCTGGCCATGTATCTGAACGACGTCTTCACCGTGCCGGCCTCGCTGGCGGGGCTGCCAGCGATGGCGGTGCCGGGCGGGCTGGATTCGGCAGGTCTGCCGATCGGTTTGCAGATCATCGGCAAGGCGCTGGACGAGCAGACCGTGCTGAACGCGGCCCTCGCGATCGAGGAGCGTTCGGGCTTCACGGCACGGCCGGACAAGTGGTGGTGAACTGGATCGGCGAGATCCTTTTCCAATTCCTTGGAGAAGGCCTCGTCGAAGGTTTCAAGCGGCTGAAATTCGGACGGACCTGTGTCGCAGTTCAAACGCCCGCTCGGCGGAAAGTTCTGAAACGGCGTGCGCGTAATCGTGTGAACCGACGGAACGGTAGCTGACCATATTGCATTCGACCGGCGAAGTGTTACCTGTGGTAACACTGGAGTTTCCATGATGAACATGCACAGCAGGATCGACGAAGAGACGGTGGTCAACATGACCAGCAAGGGGCAAGTGCTCATGCCCAAGGCTATCCGCGATCGTATCGGTCTGGTGCCGGGTCAACCCGTGCGGATCGGGATCAACGATCGCGGTGAGGCTGTTGTTTTGCCCGCCGCCCCGGCCGTCGAGGAAACGGCGGAGGAACGGCGTGCCAGAATCAAGGCGGCGATCCTTTCTGTCGCAGGTTCCATCGATACGGGTTTCGCTACGACGGATGAGTATATGGACTATATCCGTCCGCACAGATTGGAGCCCGAATGACATTTGTTGATACGAACATCGTTATCGACATCTTGTCGGGTGATGATGTGTGGGGTGATTGGTCAATCGACAGGTTGAGCGACGCACGGCGTGATGGCCCCGTCCTGTTCAACGCCATCATTCTGGCCGAGCTGAGCCGCAATTATGCTTCTCTCGCAGATTTGCACGGTGCATTGTCTTTTCTGGGACTGGTATCAGAGCCGATCGACGACCGGACCGCCTTTATTGCGGGGCAGCGTTTTGCCACCTATCGGGGCATGCGCGACAGGGACAAGGCCTATCGCGTCCTGCCTGACTTTTTCATCGGTGCGCATGCGATCGTTTGTAACATGGCCTTGCTGACTCGCGACCCAGTTCACTACCGGCGTTATTTTCCAGAGCTTATCCTCATCACTCCCGAAACGGACCGAACATGACTGAATCAACCTATCGCATCCAGGGCGCAACCGGCGAGTGGGAGGTCGTGATCGGCCTGGAGGTCCATGCGCAGGTGACGTCGAACGCCAAGCTGTTTTCGGGCGCGGCGACCGCTTTCGGTGCGGAGCCGAATACGCAGGTCAGCCTTGTCGACGCGGCGATGCCCGGCATGCTGCCCGTGCCCAACCGCGAGTGCATCCGTCAGGCGGTGCGCACCGGCATGGCGATCGACGCGCAGATCAACAAATGGTCGCGGTTCGACCGCAAGAATTATTTCTATGCGGATCTGCCGCAGGGCTATCAGATCAGCCAGCTTTATCACCCGATCGTGGGTGAGGGGCAGATCGAGATCGTGCTGGACGAGAAGAACCCCGACGCCAGCAAGAAGGTGATCGGTGTCGAACGCATCCATGTCGAGCAGGATGCCGGCAAGCTGATGCACGACCAGCATCCGACCAGTAGCTATGTCGACCTGAATCGCTCCGGCGTGGCGCTCATGGAAATCGTGTCGAAGCCGGACATGCGTTCTCCTGCCGAAGCAGGGGCTTATCTGTCGAAGCTGCGAACCATTCTGCGCTATGTCGGGTCGTGCGACGGCAATATGGATCAGGGCTCGATGCGCGCCGACGTGAACGTCTCCGTACGTCGTCCGGGCGAGGAATTCGGCACGCGCACCGAGACGAAGAATGTCAATTCGGTCCGCTTCGTCATGGCCGTGGTCGAGCATGAGGCGAACCGCCAGGTCGACGTGCTGGAAGCCGGCGGCAAGATCGTGCAGGAAACGCGCCTTTACGACCCGGATCGCAACGAGACGCGATCGATGCGGTCGAAGGAAGATGCGCATGACTATCGCTACTTCCCCGATCCCGACCTGCTGCCGCTGGAACTGGACGACGCCTTTCTGGAGGCATGCCGCCAGTCTTTGCCGGAACTGCCGGATGCGAAGCGCGCGCGCTATGAAGGCGACCTCGGCCTGTCCGCCTATAATGCCGCGACTTTGACCGCCGACGCCGACACGGCGCGCTGGTTCGAAGCGCTGCTGGCCGAAGGCGCGCGTATCCAGAAGAAGAGCGAAGGTGAAGTCGCCAAGGCTTCGGCCAACTGGCTGCTCTCGGAACTTTATGGCGCGCTTAACCGCATTGGTAAGTCGCTTGAGGAAAGCCCTGTAAGTCCTGAAGAAGGCGCGGAATTGCTGGCGCTGGTGGCCGACGGCACGATCAGCGGCACGATCGCCAAGCAGGTGTTCGAGATCATGCTGGAAACGGGCGACAAGCCGGGCAATATCGTCGAGGAAAAGGGCCTGAAGCAGACGTCCGACACCGGCGCGATCGAAGCGGCGGTGGCCAAGGTGCTGGCCGACAATGGCGACAAGGTCGAACAATATCGCGGCGGCAAGGAAGCCTTGTTCGGCTTCTTCGTCGGCCAGACGATGAAGGCGATGCAGGGCAAGGCCAATCCGCAGGTCGTCAACGAACTGGTGAAGAAGGCACTGGCGGGCTGATCGATAGAGGCACTGCTGCCGTTACGGCTTGAGTGATAATAGCGGATATGGTTCCATAGCCTTTGTAAAGAGGGGGCTATGGAACCATATTTCGCGGTTACGATGGAAACGGCGAAGGAATTGCTTCGCCGCTGCATTTCATTGTTGGTGACGCCAGCCCTGAAAGCCTTTGCCGTTGCAATGGTCGTGGCAGGAGCGTCTTTTCCTGCGTTGGCAGCATTGCCTGCCGTCACAGCTTCGGTCGGCTTTCCGCTATCTTCTGTTGTTGGTCCGGTTCGTGCCGGATTATTGTGCATGCCCAACGGCAAATTGCGCGGCAGCGATTTCCTGCGATCACAGGATGATCTTGGGCTGCTGGTACAGCGGGCTTTGTCCAAGCGGGAAGCAGACGCAACTATCCGGCCTGCTGACAAGATAGATGTTCGTTTCCAAAAGCTGCGTGTCAAAATGTGCGCGCGGTCCTGGGGCGTGCTTGGGGTGGGAGACCGCAAGGCGCTGTCTGGCAGCGCCGAATTCACATTTGGCTGGTCCACGGCGTCGGGCATGGAACCGAGAATGTCCACTGTGACCGTCGATTTGGAAAAGGCGGATGCGATGCCAGCGGACGACATCATGGTGGAAGCGCTGAACCGCCTGCTGGATCAGATCGACCAGCTTTCCCCCTGAAACGAGAGAAGGGGCGCCGCCGGGGGGACCAGCGACGCCCCTCTTTTATGCCCGGCGCCCTTGGGGAGGGTTTTGTGCCGGAGCGGAACAGACGGACCGGGAGGGTCTGTGGGGTGTGGCCCGCCTGTTCAACCCTTAGACGTCACAGGACGAAGTTAACCGTCGCCCGAACGGACAATGCGACATTATTTTGTTGTTGCTCCGCGCCGACCTCGCCGCCGATGCGGAAAGTGTCGGTGCCGCCATAGAGACGCGCGCGGCCGGTCCAGCCATTGGTACGGTCTTCGGCGACCAGCGTGAACTGTTCCCCGTCCTTGAAATTGGCCGTGGTGTTGCCGAGCGATCCGCCGACGATCTGGCGACGGCCGCCCTCCAGTTCCAGACGGAGCCAGCCATCCTCTTTGTTCAGGCTGCCAAATTCATAGCCTGCCGTCAGCGTGCCAGTGGCTGCCGTTTCGTCGCTGGTGCGGCCGAGCACGGTGAGGTTGAAGGCATCGCCGCCGCCGGTTTCGCTATAGCCATCTTCCTTCAGGCGGTAATAGTCGACGCTGAGCGCGGGGCGCAGGCTGAACCGGTCGAACTGCATCTGATAGGATGCGCCGGCGGTGGCCGAAACCAGCGTGCCGTTCCACTTGCCATAGGCGGTGCGGGTGACGTCGCCGTTTTCATAATAGCGCGATCCGGCGAAATTGACCCGTGCCGCCGAGACGCGGGCATAGGTCTGCAACGCGCCCCACTGGCCACGCCAGTGCGCCGCCAGTTCATATTGATCCGACGCGACATTGTTGTTGGCGCCGCTGGTATTGTTGGCGTGGACATAGGAGAGCGAACCGCCGAACGCGCCATAATCGGTCAGATATTCCGCGCCGCCGCCAGCGCCCCAGCCGTCAATGTCATAGTCGGCCGTCGTGCCCACATCCTTGGAGCTGTTGAACGCGACCTGTTGCAGCCAGAAGCCGAGCCTGCCATCCTTCGTGCGGTAGATGCCGTTGGGATCGGACAGAATGCGGGCCATGGCGCGCGATCCCTGGGTTGCTGCTTCGAACGTGCCGCCGGCATGATCGGGCAGCATCTGTTGCAGATTGCCCTTAAGCGTGGCGCCGTTGGTGATGCCCAGAAAGGCGTTGGCGATGTCGCTGTCATTATCCAGCGCGTTGAAGATCGCCGAATAGGCTCGTGCCTGCGAACCGACCAGGCCGAGTTCGGACACGGTCTTTGCCGCGACCGTCAGGGTGACGGTGCCCGCGGTGGTGTCGCTGGCCAGGCTGCCCTTGAACATATAGGGGAGCAGCGTTTCGTCATCGAGCGCGAGCGAACCGCTGAGCGATCCGGCGGTGACGATGACATAGTCGCCTTCCGATCCGCTGACCTGGGTCAGGTTGACCTTGACCTGCGATCCGGTGGCGAAGCTGGCGGCGCCGGCCACGTCATAGACGGTGTTGGTGCCGGCTTCCCCATCGATAGTGACGCCGAGCGTCGAGGTCGCGCTGGCGGAGAGCGAGGCGAGCGACACGGTGCCGGTGTTGGTGGCGTTGAGCGTGCCGCCGTTCAGCACGACGCTGGTGCCGCTGCTGTTGCTGATGGCGCCGGAGATGGACGAGGTGCCGTTCAGCGTCAGCGAATCGGTGCCGCCGCCGAAATCGACATCGCCCACGATGCTGGCGGTGTCACCCAGCGTCAGGCTGTCATTGCCCGAACCGAAGGTGACATTGCCGGTGATGCTGGACGAACCCGACAGGGTCAGGCTGTTATTGCCATTGCCCAGATCGATGTCGCCGGTGATCGTGCCGGCCGATACCTTGACGATATCGCTGCCCGAACCGAGCAGGATATCGCCGGCGATCGACGGATCGCTGGCATCTTCGTCCTCCAGAGCCTGCGTCAGGGTGACGCCGCTGGTGTTGGCGCTGAGGTCGATCGCGATGTTGCTGACGCCGCCCGATGCGCTGATCGCGCCGGTGTTGGTGAGCGAGGTCACGGTGCCGGAAGCGTCGCGAATGCCGACGGCCGTGCCATCTTCATCGCTGCCTGCGATCGCGACGATACGGCCGCTGACCGTGATCGCATTCACCGATGCGCCAGCGTCGATCTGGATGCCGGTGGCGGTGGTGCCTTCGAGCGTGGCGCCGCTGGCGCCGATGCTGCCGCTGACGTCGATCGTGCCGGTGGTGGCGCCCGATCCGATGCGCAGTGCGGTGGCATTGCTGTCATAGGAGACGGCCGAGACGGTGCCGGCGATCGAAATGCCGTTGGCGATGGACACGTCACCGCCCAGCCCGCCGACGACCAGCGCATTGGCGTCGACGCCGTCATAGATGCCGTAGCCATAGATGGAGCCATTGACGACGAGGCCATAGCCCGACGTTTCGGTCGCGACCGATCCGATGGTCGTGTCGATATCGGCAGAGCCGATCTGCACGGCCGCGGCCGAGCCATAGGTCACGACGACGGCGCTGCCTTCGCTGGCGTCGGTCAAGCCGTCATTGTCGACATCGTCATCATCATCGTCGAGGGTGGGGGGGGTGTCGAAGATTACGCCGCCGCTGACATTGCCGGCGATGACGACGGCAGAGCCGCTCTGAAGCAGATCGTCCGCGTCCAGATCGGACGTGTCGGTCGGCCGGGTGGTGGTGCGATAGCCGGTGCTGGTGATGGTGCCCTGAATTTTCACCGCGCCATCCACGTCGCCGAGCAGCGCCACGCCGACGCTGTTTTCGCCCTTGGCGGCGATCGATCCCTGAAGGGTGACGTCGCCGGTGATATCGTTGGCCACGATACCATAGCTGTTGTCGCCCAGGACCGAGATGGTGCCGCTGGTGGTAAGGTTGCCGGTCAGGGGACCGTTCAGGCGAATGCCTGCGGACTCATTGCCTTCGATACTGATGGTGCCACTAAGGTCGATATCACCCACATGGGCGGCGCCGGACTGAACGAGGATGCCGTTCTTGCCCGATCCTTCGGCGAAGGGGCCGTCGACGTCATCGTCGTCATCCTCATCTTCGCCGGTATAGTCTTCGGTCAGGGTGATGGTGCCAGCGACGCTGATGTCGCCAGTCGTGCCGGCCGCCGCCAGGATGCCGGTCACATTATCGGCATCATTGATGGTGATGGTGCCGGCGTTGGACACGGTGTTGTTGCTGTCGATGGTGACGGCGGTGCCGCTGGTCAGGGTGATCGATCCGCCCGACGCGATGGTCAGGTTATCCGCCGCGCCGCTGGCCACGGTGGAGGTCTTCAGGGCTGTCGTCGTCGCACTGCTGATCGTGGTTTCTGCCGCCGCGTCGGCCACGGTAAGGGCCGCCAGAACGGGGGCGATGGCCGTGCAGGCCAATAGATGTCGCATGATGTCTCCTCTGCGTGCCGCGCTCGATATTCTGGGGGCGCGTCCGCATGGGACGGTGCCGAAGCGTGGCTTCCGTCAGGCAATGCGATGAATATTTATTCAGAAAGCGAAGTCGACGCCGATCCGTACGGTTCGGGGGCGCAGGGGCGTATAATAATCGGTCTGAAGATCGAACGGGGTACCCAGCGAGAAGCGATTGCCGTTGCTGTCGAACAGGTTGGTGAGCGACAGCGAATATTGCACCGGCCCGCGCGTGACGCTGGCGGAGAGGCTGGTGTCGACATAGTCGCCCTGCGTCTGGCCCAGGATCGGGCCGACGCCGAGGCGCGATTTGCCGACATAACGGGCGGACCCCATCAGGTGCAGGTCCGTCTCCGTGGACAAGGGCGCACGATAGTCGAGGGCGAGCCGTCCGCCCAGATTGGCGACATTGGGCAGGCTGAGCGAGCGGCCCTGGTAGGACAGGGCCCGCACGAAGTCAGTCGGCTGGGTCAGGCGGCTGTCATTATAGATAGCGCTGGCATCCAGCGTGAGCGAGCGGATGGGGCGCAGGACGATGCGCCCCTCGACCGTGTAGATCCGTCCGTCACCGATATTGGCGGTGGTGGGCAGGCCGATCCGGTCGGTGACGTCGGCCTGAATATTGCGCCAGTCGGTATAGGCGACATTGGCGCTGGCGGCGAAGACATCGCGGCCCGGCACGCCCTTTCGCGCACCGATCTCCACGGTGGAGGCCCGGTCATTCTGGAAACGGCGGACGCGCTGGTCGTCGACGGCAAGGCCGCCGGGCCGGAAGCCCTGCTGGAAGCGGGCATAGAGGGTGACGTTGGGAATAGCGTCGGTCAGCAATGAGGCCGACGGCAGGAAGAAGGTTTCGCTGCGATTGGCCTGCGCTTCGGCGCGGGCGAGATCGCTGGAGGACAGCAAGGCGCCGGGATCGAGCGCTTCGCCCGACAGGCGGCTGTTGGTCAGGCGGCCGCCGAAGGTGGCGATGAGGCCCTTGACCGGTTCGAAAGAGGCTTCGCCGAACAGCGTGGCTTCCTTCACGCTGTTGCGCACGCCGGTCGCGGCGGCGGCGCGGCCCATGCCATAGAGGGGGACGCCCGGAATGATCGGCGGTTCGCTCGTCTGCGCGCCGAAGGAGGTGAGCGACCGGTCGAGGTCCGACGTGCTCTGGAGGTAGGAGGCACCCAATATCCAGCCCAGCCCATTGTCCAAATCGCGCACCAGCCGGTTTTCGGTGGAGAAGATGCTGACCTGATTACGCTGGCGGAACAGGGCCGGGGCGCTGCCGGGCTGGGTGGCATCGTAGCTTTCGGCCAGTGTGTGGCGGACATAGCCGGTCGAGGAAACGAAGTGGAGCGAATCCCACTGCCGTTCGATGCGGACATTGCCGAGCAGATAGTCGGCATAATAGGGCTGGGCGACCGAGGAGGCGCGCTTCAGGCGGCCGACGCTGCGGGTGGCATATTGGGCGTCTTCCCCGTCGATATGCTGGTAGACGCCGTTCAGGTCTATGGTCCAGTCCTCGTTCGGGGTGAAGCGCAGCGCGGTGCGTCCGCCATAGGTGCGCACCTGATTGACGTCGTCCTTGTCGCGGCTGACATCATCGATATAGCCGCCATCCTGCACGCCATAGCCGACCACGCGCAGCGCCAGCTTATCCGAGACGATCGGGATGTTGAGCGTGGCGGACAGGTCGCCGCCCGGATCGCCATGCTGGGTGGCGGAGGCGCCAGCGGACATCTGCCCGCCCCATTCGGTCATGTTGGGCGCATTGGGCATGATGCGGATGATGCCGCCCAGCGATCCGGCGCCGTAGAGCGTACCCTGTGGCCCCTCCAGCACTTCGACCCGGCCGATATCGTAAAGTTTCAGGTCCGGGTCCGGCGCGGCATAGTTGAGGCGCATGTCGCCCAGATATTGCCCGGTGGTCGCCTGTGTCGGACCGGCCAGCGCGGAGTCCGCGATCGCGCGGATGAACAGTTTGTTGCGGCCGGCGCCTGCATGGGTGGAACTGAGGCTGGCGACCCGTGCCAGCAAGGTGGCGCTGCCGCCTGCTGCCTCTGCGGCGGTGAAGATGCCGTCGCCCAAAGTCTCCACAACGCCGGCATAGCGGAGCAGGGGCACCTCCCGCTTGGAGGCGGTGACGATGATCGCGGCCTGCGGTTCTTCTTCAGGGGCGGCTGCGGGCAGAGCAACCGGCGTGGGAGCGGGAAGCGGTGCAGGGCGAGCGCGCACGATGCGCCAGCCATTGCCGCCGACCGGCTGTGCCTTTGTGTTAGTGCCCTTGAGCAGGCGCCGCAGCGCCGCGTCCGCCGACATGCGCCCCTTGACCTGCGGGGTGCGGATGCCAGCCAGCGACTGGTCCGACATGCCGATGCTGATGCCTGTCTGACGGCCAAGCGCTATCGCCGCCTCACCGAGCCTGCCGGGGGCGATATCGATATCCTGTCTGTCCGCCGCCAGAGCGGGTATGGGTGCCGCTGCGGCGAGGACGGTGACGATCAGGAGGTCAGATCTGCGGACCATCCCCTTCCTTAGCGGGCCCTTCCTTCAACAGCCAGCCATCGCCCTGACGGACGGCGGTCAGGCCCATGAGCGGCGCGGCCTGGGCAAAGAAGCGCGCCGGATCGCGATCCAGCCGGATAGTGCCGGTGAAGCGCATCGCCTGCGCGCCCGGCGCCGCGGTCAGCGTCACGCCCAGCGAGCGGCCGATATCCTGACTGATGTCGGCGATGGAGGCATTGGCATAGACCAGCCGCCCCTGTCGCCAACTGGCAACGGCGCCCGGTGCCACGTCCATCAGGCGCAGGCCCTGCGCATCGTCGGACAGGGCGCGACCAGCGGGCAGGGCGATCGCCTCCGTATCCGGATTATAGACGACCTTGCCTTCCGACACGCCGATATGGGTCGCGTCCCTGGTATGGACGATGTTGAAGACCGTACCAGCGTCCTCGAACACGGCATCGCCCACGGTCACGCGGAACGGATTGGCGACGTCATGCCGCACGGTGAAGGCGGCTTCGCCTGCGTCGAGCGCGGCGAAACGAGCATCCTTGCGATCGAAGCGCATGGTCGTGCCGCCGTTCAGTTCGACGCGCGTGCCATCATCCAGCGCAATGGTGCGGGTTTCGCCGGGACGGGTGGTGACGCTGTAAATGTCGCTGCGGTTGAGCAGGCCGACCGATATGACGCCGACCAATGCCGCCGCCACCGCGCCGCCTGCGATCCAGCGCAACGGGCGGCGAGGACCGCGATCATTGGCGGCCACCGGCATGATGACGGGTTCTTCCGGCACGATGCTGTCCAGATCGCTGTCTGCCGCCATCAGAGCGTCATAAGCGGGCGCATGTGCGGGATGCGCCTCCAGCCACAAGGTGAAGGCCTCCCAATCCTGAAATTCCGGGTCGCGGGTACGGATGACCCAACCCAGCGCCTCCTCGTTAATCATGGCTCCAGCCCTGTTCCTTTTTGCCCCTTGCTGACCCTGACGCCGCCAGCCCGCTCATTCCGTATCGATTTTCTGCTTGAGGAGCAGCATGGCACGATAGGCCTTTTGCAGATCCTTCTCCACCGTGGTCAGGCTGACGCCCAGTTCCTCCGCAATGACGCGCTGGCCCACCCCTTCGATCCGGAAGCGGCGGAACACCAGTTCCACCCGCGGCCCCAGATCGCGCAGCACGGCGCGCGCTTCGGTCAGCCGCTGGTTGAGGATCATGCGTTCGTCGACGGCGATATCCTCATTGGGATCGGCCATGACACCGCCAGCCCCCTCCGCCCAATCCTGTTCGCGCCGTTCGCGCCGACTGGACGACCGGTAGCGGTCGAGCATCAGGTTGTTCGCCATGCGATACAGATAGGGCAGGGGATCGATGACGGGGCCAAGATCCTTGGCCTCCAGCTTCATCCACATGTCCTGCAACAGATCTTCGGCGTCTTCCCCCGCGCCGCGTGCGCGCAGGAAGCGAAGCAGCGCCGCGCGGTTGGTCATGAAAATTGCGGAGAGGCCAGTGGCCATATGCCTGTGCGGGTCCGTTATGCTGTTCTGGGCGCTGCCATAGAGGGCCGGGCAGGGTCTTGGCAACGGCCAAGCTGTTTACCTGTGCGCGTGGCTGCTCTAGCGCTGGAGGAGAGGAACGACGAGGATGGCGATCGGCGCATGGTGGGAATGACGGACAGGGCAGCAGCGCAGGCGGCGGGAATGGACCCGGATCGACTGGATGCGCTGGTGGAATCCCTCGATCGCCGCTATCTGGCCAGCGGCAAGCTGCCCCATATGCAATTGCTGCTGTCGCGGGACGAGACGGTGTTGCTGTCCGGCGTGCGGGGGCAGGCGCGGGCCAATGGCGAACCGCTGCGCGAGGATGCGCTCTATCGCATCGCGTCGATGACCAAGCCGGTGACGTCGGTCGCTTTCATGATGCTGGTCGAAGCGGGGCTGGTCGCGCTGGATACGCCAGTGACGGATATCATTCCCGAATTTGCCGATCTGCGGGTCGGGCGGGCCAATCGGGCGCGGCTCAAGCGGCCCATGCTGATGATCGACCTGCTGCGCCACACATCAGGCCTGACCTATGGATTGCAGCGGCAGACGGCGATCGATGCGCGCTATCGCAAGTTGGGGCTGGACGAATTCCAGCAGCCGCGCACATCCAACCAGTTCGTTGCCGACCTTGCCACTCTGCCGCTGGAATTTTCGCCGGGCGAGCGCTGGAATTATTCGGTGTCGACCGATGTGCTGGGCGTGGTGGTGGAGCGGTTGACAGGGCTTGATCTGGAGACTGTGTTCCAGACCCGCATCTTCGGGCCGCTGCGAATGGTCGATACGACCTTCATGTTGCCGGACGAGAAGGCGGACCGGATGACCGACGCCTGGCGGCTGGACGAACGGCCGGGCAAGCCCACGGGGCTGAGCGTGGCCGATCTGGGCGCGCGCAGCGGGTGGCGGCGCAAGGGGCGGTTCCAGTCGGGCGGCGGCGGGCTGGTTTCCTGCGTGGCGGACTATCATCGGTTCGCCCGGATGCTGCTGCACGGTGGCGAACTGGATGGCGTGCGGCTGTTGCAGGCTGATACCGTGGCGCAGATGCGCATCAACCATTTGCCGGGCGGTGGCGATCTGGCCAGCATGTCCGGTGCGATGTTCAGCGAGGCCGATTATCAGGGTGTGGGCTTTGGTCTGGGCTTCGCCATGGATATGGCTTTGCAGGAATATTATTGGGGTGGCGTCTTTTCGACCTATTTCTGGATCGATCCGGTCGAGCGGCTGATCGGCATCTTCATGACCCAGCATCTGCCATCCAGCACCTATCCGGTGCGGGCCGAATTGCGGGCGGGGGTGCGCGGGGCGCTGCTACGCCGAAATGGATGAATAATGGTTTAGGAAACTGGCTGAAATCAGCCGATATTTCTTGCTGCGGTGCAAAAATGCCGATGGCGCGGGGCAAGGGGCTGTGTCATCATCCTGTTCGACTCAGCAGGGGGACCAGCGCCGATGAACCTCAAGGGCCAGACCGAACTTCCCAAACCCGCACCGCGGCAATTCACCCCGGAAGTCCTAGCTCATGAGATTGTCGAGCGGCTGACCTATCGCATCGGCAAGAATGCGGCGGCGGCCAAGCCGCATGACTGGCTGCATGCCGTGATCCTTTCCATCCGCGACCGGGTGATCGACGCATGGATCACCTCCACCCAGAAAACCTATGAGGAAGAAGGGCGGCGGGTCTATTATCTGAGCCTTGAATTCCTGATTGGCCGGCTGATGCGCGATGCCGCGTCCAACATGGAAATGCTGGACGATGTGCAGGCGGCGCTCGATTCGCTGGGCGTTGATATCGACATCATTGCCGCGCTGGAGCCGGATGCGGCGCTGGGCAATGGCGGCCTCGGGCGCCTCGCCGCCTGCTTCATGGAAAGCATGGCGACGGTCGACGTGCCCGCCTATGGCTATGGCATCCGTTATGTGAACGGCATGTTCCGGCAGGAGATCAGCGACGGCTGGCAGGTGGAACTGCCGGAAAACTGGCTGGCGCATGGCAATCCCTGGGAATTCGAGCGGCGCGAGGCGAGTTACGAAGTCGGGTTCGGCGGACGGGTCGACCCGGCCGAGGGCGAGGATGCCGGGCCGCACCAGATGCGCTGGCGCGCGGCGGAGCGGGTGATCGCCACCCCCTATGACACGCCGATCGCGGGCTGGCGCGGCAAGCGGGTCAATACGCTGCGCCTGTGGGAAGCGCAGCCGATCGACCCGATCCTGCTCGACAAGTTCAATGCCGGCGACCATCTGGGCGCGCTGTCCGAAAGCAACCGGGCCGAAGCGCTGACGCGGGTGCTCTATCCCGCCGACTCCTCGCCCGCCGGGCAGGAATTGCGGTTGCGGCAGGAATATTTCTTCTCCTCAGCCTCGTTGCAGGACATTGTCCGTCGCCACATCCAATATTTCGGCGATATCCGCACTTTGGCGGAAAAGGCGGCGATCCAGCTCAATGACACGCATCCGGCAGTGTCGGTGGCGGAATTGCTGCGCATCCTGGTCGATGATCATGGCGTGGATTTCAGCGAAGCCTGGGACATTACCCGCAAGACGTTCAGCTATACCAACCACACGCTGTTGCCCGAGGCATTGGAAAGCTGGCCGGTGCCTTTGTTCGAGCGGTTGCTGCCCCGGCATATGCAGATCGTCTATGCGATCAACAGCCGCCTGCTGGGCGAGGCGCGCAAGTCCGGCCAGTTCACCGACGAGGCGATCGGCACGATATCGCTGATCGACGAGGGCGGCGAACGGCGGGTGCGGATGGGCAATCTGGCCTTTGCCGGATCGCACAGCGTCAATGGCGTGTCAGCGCTGCACACCGACCTGATGAAGGTCACGGTCTTTGCCGACCTGCACAAGCTGTATCCGGCGCGGATCAACAACAAGACCAACGGCGTCACCTTCCGCCGCTGGCTGATGCAGTGCAATCCGGGGCTGACCGGGCTGATCCGTGAGGCGATCGGCGACCGGTTCATGGACGATCCCGAGGCGCTACGCGAACTGGACGGTTTTGCCGACGACAGCGCGTTTCAGGAGAAATTTCTGGCGGTGAAGCGCGCCAACAAGGGTGCTCTGTCCGATCTGCTGCGGTCGCGCGTCAATGCGCGGATCGATCCGGCGGCGCTGTTCGATATCCAGATCAAGCGCATCCATGAATATAAGCGGCAATTGCTGAACATTGTCGAGGCGGTGTCGCTCTATGACCAGATCCGGTCGCATCCCGAAAAGGACTGGGTGCCGCGCGTCAAGCTGTTCGGCGGGAAGGCGGCGCCGAGCTATCATAATGCCAAACTGATCATCAAGCTGGCGGGTGACGTTGCCCGTGCGGTCAATCATGACCCAGCGGTGCAGGGGCTGCTGAAACTGCAATTCGTGCCCAATTATAATGTGTCGATGGCGGAGATGATGATCCCGGCCGCTGATCTGTCCGAACAGATTTCGACCGCGGGCATGGAAGCGTCCGGCACCGGCAACATGAAGTTCGCCGTCAACGGCGCGCTGACGATCGGCACGCTGGACGGCGCCAATGTCGAAATGCGCGACCATGTGGGCGAAGAGAATATCGTGATCTTCGGGCTGACCGCGCAGGAGGTGAATGACGAGCGGGCTGGCGGCTATAATCCGCGTGACGTGATCGGCCGCAGCCGCGAACTGGGGCAGGCGCTCGACGCGATTGCCAGCGGTGTCTTTTCGCCGGACGATCCGGATCGCTACAAGGGGCTGGTGCAGGGCATTTACGACCATGACTGGTTCATGGTCGCGGCCGATTTCGACAGCTATTCGGCTGCCCAGCGCAAGGTCGATGCACTGTGGCTGGACCAGAGCGTCTGGGCGAAGAAGGCGATCCACAATGTCGCGCGCATGGGATGGTTCTCGTCCGATCGCACGATCCGCGAATATGCGACCGATATCTGGAAGATGCCGACATGATCGCCAGCATTGCCGGAGTGGATGGATAGGTGCTGACGCGCGAGCAGATCGATCTGCTGGTGCAGGGGCAGGATGATGATCCTTTCGGCACGCTTGGCGTTCATCCGGCCGCGGAGGGCGGATTTACCGCCTGCGTTCTGTTGCCAGAAGCGATCGCTGTCGAGGCGCAGACGCTGGCGGGCAAGGCCGTCGGTACGCTGGAGCGGGTGCATCCCGATGGGCTGTTTCATGGCAAGGTCACGATCCGCAAGCGCCAGCCGCTGCGCTATGTCGCCACCTATGGTGATGGCGGCGGCTATGATCTGATCGATCCCTATGGCTTTGGTCCCGTCCTGGGGCCGATGGACGATCATTATTTTTCCGAAGGATCGCATGGCCGGCTGTTCGACAAGCTGGGCGCCCATATTATCGATCATGAAGGGGCGACCGGCACGCATTTCGCGGTCTGGGCGCCCAATGCCCGGCGGGTGTCGGTGGTCGGCGATTTCAATCGCTGGGACGGGCGGCGCGGGATGATGCGCCATCGCGCCGATGCGGGCGTATGGGAGATTTTCCTGCCCGACGTGGGACCGGGCAGCGCCTATAAATATGAGATTGTCGGTGCGGACGGGGTGACATTGCCACTGAAGGCCGATCCCTTTGCCTTCCAGAGTGAATTGCGGCCGTCCACAGCGTCGATCGTGGCGACGCCGCAGGACCATATATGGGGGGATGCGCGGCACCGCGAACATTGGCGGACCAGCGATGCGCGGCGCCAGCCTGTGTCCATCTATGAAGTGCATGCCGGTTCCTGGCAGCGCAACGACGACGGCGATTTCCTGACCTGGGATGAACTGGCCAACCGGCTGATCCCCTATGTGGTCGGCATGGGCTTTACCCATATCGAATTCCTGCCGATCAGCGAATATCCCTATGACCCGAGCTGGGGTTATCAGACGCTGGGCCTCTATGCGCCGACGGCGCGGTTCGGCGATCCGGCGGGCTTTGCGCGCTTCGTGGACGGGGCGCACCGGGCCGGGGTGGGGGTGATACTGGATTGGGTGCCGGCGCATTTCCCGACCGACGAACATGGGCTGGCCCATTTCGACGGCACGGCGCTGTACGAACATGCCGATCCGCGCAAGGGGTTCCACCCCGACTGGAACACCGCCATCTATAATTTCGGGCGGCGCGAGGTGGCGCAATATCTGGTCAATAATGCGCTGTTCTGGGCCGAGCGCTATCATGTCGACGGGCTGCGCGTGGATGCGGTGGCGTCGATGCTCTATCTCGATTATTCGCGAAAGCCCGGCGAATGGGTGCCCAACGATCATGGCGGGCGGGAGAATGTGGAGGCGGTCGCCTTCCTCCAGCAGATGAACAAGGCGCTGTACGGCAATCATCCCGGCGTCATGACCATTGCCGAGGAATCGACGAGCTGGCCCGGCGTGTCGCAGCCGGTGCATAGCGGCGGGCTGGGCTTCGGCTTCAAATGGAATATGGGCTTCATGCACGACACGCTGCGCTATCTGGCGCGCGATCCGGTGCACCGCGCGCATCATCATGACGACATCACCTTTGGCCTGATGTACGCCTTTAGCGAGAATTTCGTGCTGGCGCTGAGCCATGACGAGGTGGTGCATGGCAAGGCATCGCTGCTGCACAAGATGGCCGGGGACGACTGGCAGAAATTCGCGACTCTTCGGGCCTATTATGGGCTCATGTGGGGTTATCCGGGCAAGAAGCTGTTGTTCATGGGGCAGGAATTTGCCCAGCGGGACGAGTGGAACGAGGATCGCGCGCTCGACTGGCAATTGCTGGACCATGGACCGCATCTGGGGGTGCAGCAGCTGGTTGGCGACCTCAACCATCTCTATCGCAGCCGGGCGGCGCTGCATGCGCGCGATTGCGAGGGCGAAGGGTTCGAATGGGTGCTGGTCGACGGCGCGGCGGATTCCGTCTTCGCCTGGCAGCGTCGTGCACCCGGTGCCCGGCCGATCGTCATCATCAGCCATTTTACGCCGGTTCTGCGTCATGGATACCGGATGCGGCTGCCTTCGGGCGGGCGCTGGCGCGAGATATTGAACAGCGATGCCAGCGTCTATGGCGGCAGCGGCGCGGGCAATATGGGCATGGTGGAAGCCGATGAGGAAGGGTGGGCGAATATTACCATCCCGCCCTTCGCAACCTTGATGCTGGAACTGGATTATTGATTACCGACGGGGCGCGTGCAGGCGAAACGCGGGCAAAGTGAGGAGAGGCCCAGTAGTGCAGACCAAATATCAGCCGATCGCGCGCGATGCCATGGCCTATGTCCTGGCGGGAGGGCGCGGCAGCCGCCTGTCGGAACTGACGGACAAGCGCGCCAAGCCCGCCGTGCATTTTGGCGGCAAGGCGCGGATCATCGATTTTGCCCTGTCCAATGCGCTGAACAGCGGCATCCGCCGCATCGGCGTGGCGACGCAATATAAGGCGCATTCGCTGATCCGCCATTTGCAGCGCGGCTGGAATTTCCTGCGGCCCGAACGCAACGAGAGTTTCGATATCCTGCCCGCGAGCCAGCGTATTTCCGAAAGCCAGTGGTATGAAGGCACGGCCGACGCCGTGTTCCAGAATATCGACATCATCGAAAGCTATGCGCCGGAATATATGGTCATTCTGGCGGGCGACCATGTGTACAAGATGGATTATGAACTGATGCTCCAGCAGCATGTGGACAGCGGCGCGGACGTGACCGTGGGCTGTCTGGAAGTGCCGCGTAAGGAAGCGGTGGGCTTTGGCGTGATGCATGTCGATGAAGCGGACGTCATCACCGCCTTCGTCGAAAAGCCCAAGAACCCGCCGGCCATACCGGGTCAGCCCGACATGGCGCTGGCGTCGATGGGCATTTATGTGTTCCGCACCCGCTTCCTGATCGAGCAATTGCTGCGCGATGCGGATGATCCGACCAGCAAGCGCGATTTTGGCGGGGATATCATCCCCTATATCGTCAAGCATGGCAAAGCGGTGGCGCATCGCTTTTCGAGCAGCTGCGTGCGGGCCGAAAGCGAGCTGGTGCCCTATTGGCGCGATGTCGGCACGATCGATGCCTATTGGCAGGCGAATATCGACCTGACCGATGTGGTGCCGAGCCTTGACCTGTATGACCGTAGCTGGCCGCTCTGGACCTATTCGGAGGTCACGCCGCCGGCCAAGTTCGTGCATAATGAGGATGGCCGGCGCGGATCGGCGACATCCTCTCTGGTGGCGGGCGGCTGTATCGTGTCGGGGTCTTCGCTGCATCGCAGCCTGCTCTTTTCGGGTGTGCGCACGCACAGCTTTTCGTCCGTTACGGAAAGCGTGATCATGCCCAATTGCGAGATCGGGCGCGGCGCACGGCTGCATAAATGCGTGGTGGATTCGGGCATCATCATCCCGTCGGGCCTGATCATCGGCGAAAATCCAGACCATGATGCACAGCGTTTCCGTCGCACCGAAAGTGGCATCTGTCTGGTGACGCAGGCGATGATCGATCGGCTGGCGGCCTGACCCGACCCATGACGATCAAGCTGCTGTCGGTCGCGTCCGAAATCTATCCGCTGATCAAGACCGGGGGGCTGGCCGATGTGGCCGGGGCGCTGCCGGGTGCGCTGGCCGGGCAGGGCGTGGCGGCAAGGACATTGGTGCCGGGCTATCCCGCCGTCATGGCAAAGCTGGGCAAGACGAAGGTCGTGCGCCGCTATGACGATCTGTTCGGGGCGTCGGCCACGGTGCTGGCGGGGGAGGTCGACGGGCTGGACTTGCTGGTGCTGGATGCGCCGGAATATTTTACGCGCGAGGGTGGCCCCTATGGCGATCATGGCGGCAATGACTGGGCCGATAACTGGCGCCGTTTCGCCGCGCTGTCACGGGTGGGCGCGGACATAGCCGAAGGCGCGTTGAAGGGATGGCGCCCCGATATCGTCCATGTGCATGACTGGCAGGCGGCGATGACCGCCGCCTATATGCGCTTTGGCCCGGCGGCGTCGGTGCCCAAGGTGGTGACGATCCATAATCTGGCCTTTCAGGGGCGGTTTTCGGCGGACATCTTCCCCCGGCTGGGGCTGCCGCCCGAAGCCTGGGGCGTGGATGGTGTCGAATATTATGGGGGCATCGGCTATCTGAAGGCGGGTCTGGTGTCGGCCGAGGCGATCACCACGGTCAGCCCGACCTATGCGCAGGAAATCCGGTCTTCGGTGCATGGCATGGGACTGGATGGGCTGATCAACGGGCGGGTCGACCGGCTGCACGGAATATTGAACGGCGTCGATACCGATATCTGGAACCCGGCGGCCGATCCATTGATCGCCAGGCCCTATAGCGCGCGGGCGCTGGCGGCACGGGCGGTGAACCGGCGGGCGCTGGAGCGGCGGTTCGATCTGGATGCCGATGATGCGCCGATCTTCATCATCGTGAGCCGCCTGACCTGGCAGAAGGGCATGGACCTGATGGTCGAGGCGCTGGATCATCTGGTTGCCGCTGGTGCGAAATTGGCGGTGCTGGGATCGGGCGACCATCCGCTGGAAGGCGCGTTGCTGGGCGCGGCGGACCGGCATCGCGGACGGATCGGCGTGCAGATCGGCTATGACGAGCCGCTGTCGCA
Organism: Sphingobium sp. AP50; assembly: GCF_900109095.1. Taxonomy (GTDB): domain Bacteria; phylum Pseudomonadota; class Alphaproteobacteria; order Sphingomonadales; family Sphingomonadaceae; genus Sphingobium. The sequence goes on along the minus strand of NZ_FNYZ01000011.1, from coordinate 15,386 downwards.
TCTGTTGCAGGCGGGCGGGGACGCGATCCTGATCCCGTCCCGTTTCGAACCGTGCGGCCTGACTCAGCTTTATGGTCTGCGCTATGGCTGTGTGCCGGTGGTGGCACGGGTTGGCGGGCTGGCCGATACGGTGATCGACGCCAATGAGGCGGCGGTGGCGGCCGGGGCGGCGACCGGGCTGGTCTTCACCCCGTCCGATCCGCTGGCGCTGCACGGGGCGATCAACCGGGCGGTGGACCTGTATCGCGACAAGGCGGCCTGGCAGGCGATGCAGCGCGCGGGGATGCGCGCGGATGTGAGCTGGACGCACAGCGCGGCCCGCTACGCCGCGCTTTATCGATCGCTGATCGCGGAGGCGGCGTGACATTGGGGCCGGTGGTCAGTGAGGGCGGGACGCGCTTTTCGGTCTGGTCGCCCGATGCGACGCAGCTATGGCTTTGTCTGTTCGACGCGGCGGGGCGCGAAAACCGCCTGCCGATGCTGCGGGACAGTGATGGGTGCTGGCATCTGGAAGTGGCGGGGGCGGGCGTGGGGACGCGCTATGGGCTGCGCGCCGATGGCCCCTATGATCCTGCGTCGGGCCTATGGTTCGATCCCGACAAGTTGCTGATCGATCCCTATGCGCAGGCGATCGACCGGCCGTTCCGCTATGATCCTGCGCTGGCCGCGCCGCGCGGGCAAGGGTGCGATACCGCCGCGCTGATGCCCAGAGGCATAGTGACGGCGACTTTGCCGCCGGTGGAGGCCGCGCCGCCGTGCTTCTATCCGGGGGGGCTGATCTATGAAGTGCAGGTGCGTGGCTTCACCATGCTGCACCCGGATGTGCCGGAGGCGCAGCGCGGGACGATCGCTGCGCTGGCCCATCCATCGGTGATCGCGCATTTGAAGCGGCTGCATGTCTCGGCGATCGAACTGATGCCGATCAATGCCTGGATCGATGAACGGCATCTGGGGCCGCTGGGGCTGAGCAACGCCTGGGGCTATAATCCGGTCAATTATTTCGCGCTGGACCCGCGTCTGGCGCCCGGCGGGCTGGCGGAGTTGCGGACGACGGTCGCGGCGCTGCACGATGCCGGGATCGGCGTGATACTGGACATGGTCTATAATCATGACGGGGAAAGCGACGCGCTGGGGCCGACGCTGTCGCTGCGCGGGCTGGATGCGCGCAGCTATTTTCGGCACGAGCCGGACGGACGGCTGATCAATGATACGGGGACAGGCAATAGCATCGCCTGCAATCATGTGGTGGTGCGTCGCCTGATCCTGGATTCGCTACGGCATTTCGTGACGCAGGCCGGGGTGGATGGCTTCCGCTTCGATCTGGGGCCGGCGCTGGGGCGGATGGCGGACGGTTTCGATCCGGCCGCGCCGCTGTTGCAGGAGATGCGGGCCGATCCCGTGCTGGCGGACCGGATCATGATCGCCGAGCCATGGGATATCGGGCCGGGCGGCTATCAGCTCGGGCGGTTCGGCGACGGCTGGCTGGAATGGAATGACCGCTATCGGGACGATATGCGGCGCTTCTGGCGCGGGGGCGCGGGGACGATCGGCGCGCTGGCCACGCGATTGACCGGATCGTCGGACATATTCGGCGCCGGGGTGAGCCGCAGCGTCAATTTTCTGGCGGCGCATGATGGCTTTACGCTGGCCGACCTGACGGCCTTTGAGCAGCGGCATAATCATGCCAATGGCGAAGATAATCGCGATGGCCATGGCGAGAATTTTAGCTGGAATGGAGGTGTCGAGGGGGCGAGCGACGATGTGGCGGTGCTGGCGGGGCGGCAGCGCGATGTTATGGCGTTGCTCTCCACGCTCTTCTGTTCGCGCGGGGCGATCATGCTGACGGCGGGGGACGAGTTTGGGCGGAGCCAACAGGGCAATAATAATGCCTATGCGCAGGATAATGCGATTAGCTGGATCGATTGGGAAGGGCGCGACCGGGCGTTGGAGGCGCATAGCTTCGCCCTTGCTGCGTTGCGGGCGGAGGCGCCGGAATTGCGCGATATTGCCATGTTGAAGGACGGTGATGTCGACTGGCTGGATGAAGCGGGGCAGCCGATGCGCATCGGGCAGTGGGAAGAGCCGGGGCGGCGTCGGCTGTCGTTGCGCTATCGGGAGAGCGGGCTGACGCTATGCGTGAATGGCGATGGCGCGCCTTGTCTCTTTCACCTGCCCGACGGCGATGTTCTGGAAGTGGCAGCGCGATCGATCGGGATCAGGCGACCGGAACGCTGAACAGCTCTGGCCGTCGCAGCCGCAGTGCCATCAGCAGGATGGCGAGTTTCCCATCATTGATCTGTTTCTGGGCGAACATCGTCCATAGCTGGTCCAGTGGCAGTTCATGGACGGTGATATTTTCCTGCTCTTCGTCCAGCCCGCCGCCTGCGGCGATGCGGTCGCCGGCGCTATATTCCGCGAGGAAATAGTCGATCTTTTCGGTGACGACGCTGGGGATGCTCCAGATCTGGCCGAGATGGATCATGTCGCCCAGTTGCACGCCCGCTTCCTCCAGCGCTTCGCGCCGGGCGCAGTCGGCCGGTTCATCCTCCAATATGCCGGCGATCGCCTCCATCATGTCGGGCAGGCCCGCGAGCATGACGGGCGTGCGCGGCATCGATACGGTGAGGGCCATGCGGCGCTCCGCATCATAGGGCAGCACCGCGACCGCGCGGTTCATTTCTACCACATGGCGTTCGAACAGATCGCCATTGGCGGCGCACATGTCGACCATCAACAGGTTGAGCCAGCCCTGATAAAGGGGCCGGGTGGTGAGGATGACGGTCATGAGGAACCTCCGCTGTTCCTACTTGCCTAGCGGGATGGCGATGCCGCGCCAATGGTGGAAGTGGTGAGTCCAGCTGGGTTCGAACCAGCGACCTACTGATTAAAAGTCAGTTGCTCTACCGACTGAGCTATGGACCCTTCCGTGCGGTGGAGGTCGCCCTAATGGCGGCGGGGCGGATGGTCAACCTTGGCGTTTGCCTTTTTGTAAGCGCGCGTGAAGATGGCGGACGGTAAGGCCGGTCCGGGGATCGCGCCAGTCGGGCGCCACTGCCAGCAAAGGGGCCAGCACGAAGGCGCGTGAGCGGCAGGCTGCGTGGGGAATGGAGAGGGTGCGACTGCGCCAGATGCCGCCCGACCAGAGGATGATGTCGATATCGATGCTGCGCGCGCCCCAGCGGCGATGACGGCGACGACCGAGTCTGTTTTCGACCGACTGGAGGAAGGCGAGCATGGCGGGCGGCGGCAGCGCGCTTTCCACCAGCAGCGCGCCATTGGCGAAGATGCGGGTCGAGGGGCCGAGCGGGGGCGTCGGGATTGTGGGCGATACGGCCAGCACCCGCGCCTGCCCCCCGATCAGCGCGACCGCTTCGGCCAGCAGGCGCGGTGGCGTGCGGCGTGCGGACAGCGGGCGGTTTGACCCCAGCGCCAGCGCGTAGAGATGGGAGGGCGGCGTCTGTCCGGGCACCAAGTCGATCCGTTTCGTCATTGCGAGCGCAGCGAAGCAATCCACGGGCGCGCTGTTGGATTACTTCGCTGCGCTCGCAATGACGCTGTAGAAAATGTCATGCCAGCTCTATCGGGCCTTGTCTTTGACATGCGCCTTCATGACGGCATAGGCGGCCTCGCGCGGCTCGGCGGGCAGCGACAGGAGATAGCGCGCGGCATCGCGATAGGTCAGGAAAGCGCGATCATCGACCAGGATCGGGACGGTGCGGGCGTTGTAGAGGCGCTTGAGCATCCGCTTTTGCGGGCGGCTGAGGTCTGGATGGGCTTCAACAGCGGCCTCTTCCACGGTCGCATCTTCAACGATGGCTTCTTCGGCGATGATCGGGTCTTCTTCGGTGGTCAATTGCGGGTCTTTCGGGGTTTGGCGGCATTCAGGGCTGCCGCGGCCTGGATCAGGATGATGAAGGCGGCTTCGTCGATTATGTCGCCTTCGTGCAAGTCGATGGCGCGGCGGACATTGCCGTCGAGGCTGGCGTTGAACAGGCCAGCCGGGTCATCGAGAGCTGCGCCCTTGGCGAAGGTCAGTTTTACCACGCTCTTGTAGCTTTCGCCGGTGCACAGGATGCCGCCCTTCTCCCAGACGGGTACGCCGCGCCATTTCCATGTTTCGACCACATCGGAGATCGCACGGTGGATAAGGGCGCGGACCTGCGCCAGCATCTCCCCCCGCCAGTCGCCGAGCGCGGCGATGCGCGCGTCGATGAGGGCGGAGGGGCTGTCCGTCATGGTCAGATATCCTGCGCGATGCGGCCGTAGAGGTCCGGACGGCGGTCGCGGAAGAAGCCCATGCCGGCGCGGTGGATCTTTGCCTTGGCAAGGTCGAGCGTGGCGACGAGGGCGCCATTGTCCTTCGCGTCGGCATCGGCCAGATAATCGCCCCATTCGTCGCTGATGAAGCTGTGGCCATAAAATTTCTGGCCGTCTTCGTCCCCGATACGGTTGGCGGCGATCACCGGCATGCAGTTGCTGACGGCATGGCCGATCATCGCGCGGCGCCACATGCGGCTGGTGTCGAGGTCCGCATCATAGGGTTCGGAGCCGATGGCGGTCGGGTAAAGCAGCATTTCTGCGCCCATCAGCGCCATGCAGCGGGCGGTTTCAGGATACCATTGGTCCCAGCAGATGCCGACGCCGATGGTGCCATATTTGGTCTTCCACACCTTGAACCCGCTATTGCCGGGGCGGAAATAATATTTTTCCTCATAGCCCGGACCGTCGGGAATGTGGCTCTTGCGATAGACGCCCATAATCTCGCCTTCGTCATCGATCATGGCGAGCGAGTTGTAATAATGATGGCCGTCGCGTTCGAAGAAGCTGGTCGGGATATAGACGCCCAGTTCCTTCGCCAGCTTGCGCATCTCCAGCACGGCGGGATGCTCGTCGGTCGGCAGGGCGCCTTCGAACAGCGCTTCATCCTCGACCCGGCAGAAATAGGGGCCTTCGAACAGTTCGGGCGGCAGGATGATCTTCGCCCCGCGCATGGCGGCCTTGCGCACATGATCCGCAACCTTGGCGATATTATCGGCCCTGTCGTCGGAAAAGGCGAGTTGCAGGGCGGCGACGGTCACGCGAGTCATTCTTCACTCCATGGCGGGGAATAGGGGCGGGGGGACTGGGCGCCCTATAGGGAATGTCGGCCGGGCATGCCACCGGCCTTGATATCATCGGTTCGGATCACAGCAGCGATGTGGTGTGGTTGAGGACCATGTCGCAGGCCTTGGTCTTGGCCTTGGCTTTCAGGCCGCCCAGCGAAAAGGCGCTGCCGTCGGTCTTGATCGTGCCTTGCTGACCCAGCTTGAAGCCGCTTGATTCCTTGACGCCGGGCTTGCCGGTCAGCTTGCCCAATATCGAACTGGCGCTGGTGGCGTTCACCAGCTTGTTCTTCATGCAATAGCTGAGCACGCCCGCCGCATTGCCCGCGCCGACCGAGGCGATATTGGGCAGTCCGCCGCCCAGCATGCCGCCCAGGCCGGACAATTGGGCTGAGGACGCGGACGCGCCGGTCAGGATGGCCAGGGTCAGGGCGGCGCGAAGGGACATGCGGATCATCGGTTCTTCTCCCTGCCCGGCGAGTCCCGCCGGGTCGATATGCAGACTGATCCCATCCGCGCCGGTGCGCAACAGGCTCAGACCAGCGAGGGCATCTGCTGGCTGCAACAATGGAAGCTGCCGCCGCCCGACAATATGGCGTCGCTGCGCAATCCTACAATCTCCCGGTCGGGGAAGAAGGGGCGGAAGGCGTCGAGCGCAGCCTGATCATTGGGCTGGCCATAGATGGGTACGATGACGGCGGCATTGCCGACATAGAAATTCATGTAGCTGGCCGGGATCGCTTCACCGTCCACCACGACAAGGCCGGGCGATGGGATATCGATCACCTCGACGCCATGGGCCTTCGCGCGGGCGCGGGCGTCGGCATAGATGGCGGCGTTGGGATCGTCATCCGTGGTCGCGATCGGCAGGCCCAGCTTGCCGGGGGCCAGGAAGCGGGCGAGATTGTCGACATGGCCATCGGTATGATCGTTGAGCAGGCCATCGCCCAGCCACAGCATGTCGGACAGGCCAAGACTACCGGCGAGCAGGGTTTCGATCTTGCCGCGATCGAGGTCCGGATTGCGGTTGGGGTTCAGCAGACATTGTTCGGTGCTGACGAACAGGCCGGTGCCGTCGGTGTCGATCGCGCCGCCCTCCAGCACCCAATGCTGGGTCGAGGTGGCAAAGCCGGTCGTCGCGGCGAGGCGCGCGCCGATATCCTCATCGCCGGGCATCTGATATATGCCACCCCAGCCGTTGAAGTCGAAGTCCACCAGCGCGCGTTCCTCTGCGCCATTCAGCACGGCGATCGGCGCGGTGTCGCGCAGCCAGACGTCGCCCAGCTTGTGGACAGCGATGGTGACACCTGCTGCAACCAATGCGCGGGCGGCGACGGCATCCTCCTCATTGGCGACGACGAGGCGGACCTCCTCCCCCTTGCCATCGGCGTGGAGGGCACTGGCGAAATCGGCGATCTGCTGCCGCGCGCCATCGAAGGCGCCGGGCCATTCGGCGGGGTTGGTCGGAAAGCCGATCCAGGTCCAGTCGTGCGGCGCCCATTCGGCGGGCATGCGGAAAGTCATGGCTTTTATCCTTGCTCGCTGGCGCGTGCAGCAGGCGCACGCCCCAAATATCTGTTATCGCATCGCTAAAAGCGGAAAACCGGTTCCCACTTTTCCGCGCGATGCTTTAAGGCCGATCCGCAAAGTGCGGAGATGTCGCGCGCTCCATAGCGTGCCGGATCGCATGTGGACAGAGGGCGAAAGCCATGAAGATGAGAGTTTCCGCCATCGCCGCCGCCTGCATGCTGGCGCTGTCATCGGGCGTATGGGCGGGCGAACTGCCGGACTGGCTGACCGGCGAATGGCAGCAGCAAAATGGCGACCGGTGGAGCGAGGAAGTCTGGACCCTGCCGCGCGGCGGCACGATGATCGGCGTCGGGCGGACCGGGCGGGGCGAAAGCCTGCGGTCCTGGGAAGTGATGCGGATCGTGCGGGCGGCGGATGGATCGCTGACCTTCCATGGTGCGCCCGAAGGCGGTGCTGCGACGGTCTTTCCTGCTGTGGAGCAGGGCGTTCGCGATATCACTTTCGCCAATCCGGACCATGATTATCCGCAGCGCATTCGTTATTGGCGGGAAGGGCGGCTGCTGATGGCCGAGACGTCGAAAATGGATGGTAGCGGGGCGCAGAACTGGACTTATTCGCCGGCAACTCCTACCGGGCAGTGAGCGGTCAAGGTTGCTTGGCGCCGCTCTGTGCGCGTTGCCCTTGCGCCAGGCTCTGGAGTGCAAGCCCCTGCATGTCCAGTTCGCGCTGTTCGCTATAGCTGAGGCCATCGCGGCCGCTACGATCCGCCAGCGCCTGCGCGCGATCGGCTTCGCGGCGCAACTGGCGGGCTTCCTTCCGGTCGAGCGCGCCGTTCTTGCGCGCCTTGCGAATATCCTTGCGGGCCTGCTCCAGTTCATAGGTGCCGCTGACGCTGGGCTCCAGCCGGACCGTGACGGGACCGGGCGTATCGCGTGGCGGTGATCCCGGCGCGATCTGGGCCATGGCGCTGCCGCTGATCATCATGGGTATGAGCAGAAGGGCAGGATTGCGCATCATCAGGCTCCCATCAAGGCGAGGCAGCATGAAATGCGCGGACTGAACCAGCAGTGAACCGACCGGCGGCGGATGCCCCGCCGCCGGCCAATGGCTTATTGTCCGGCCCGATCCTTGTCGCGGATGGCGCGGAATTCATCGCCATCTACCCAGTTGGGCCAGTCGGTTGTCGTCGCCAGCGCGCGGCCTACATCATAATAAAGTTTCAGGTCGGCGGAGATGCCGGTCCAGTCCCAATTGGGATCATATTCGTCCTTGGGACCATGATAGCGATGTTCGGTATAATCCTCCGCGGCGGCCATGCCAGCGGCGGTGCCGCCCTTCACCAGATCCTCGCCGCCCTCGAAATAGAGCATCGGCAGGCCGTGCTTGGCGAAGCTGAAATGGTCGGAGCGGTAATAATAGCCCTTTTCCGGGGTCGGTTCGAGCGTGGCGACGCGGCCCTGTGCGGCGAGCGCGCGGTCGAGATAGGCGTCCAACTGCGACTTGCCCTTGCCGATGACCACGACATTCTTGGCAAGGCCAGCGACGGACAGGGCATCCATGTTCACGCCGCCCACGGTCTTGCTGAACGGGAAGATCGGGTTCTTGCCATAATAGTCGGAGCCCAGCAGGCCCGATTCCTCGCCGGTGACGGCCAGGAACACCTGGCTGCGATCGGTCGGGCCGGCCTTCACATTGGCCTGAGCGAGGGCGACCAGTGCGGCGGTGCCGGTGGCGTTGTCGACCGCGCCATTGCAGATATCATCGCCGTCGGGCGCGGCTTCGCAATGGCCCAGATGATCCCAATGCGCGCTGTAGAGGACATATTCGTCAGGCCGCGTCTTGCCGGGCAGCAGGGCGACGACATTCTTCGAGCTGTGCTTGCGCAGGTCATTGTCGAAGGAAATGTTGGCGGTCACGCCGGTCAGCGGCACGGCCTTGAAGCCGGGCTGCTTGGCAGCGGTCATCTGGGCGTCGAGGTCCAGTCCGGCGCTGGCGAAGAGGGCGGCGGCCTTGTCCTTCTGCATCCAGCCGATGGCCTGGCTCTGTCCGGCATTGCCGTCGGCGCTGTCGGCGACATGCTGCGCCCCGGTCCAGCTCGACTGCACGACGTTCCAGCCATAGGCGGCGGGCACGGTGTCGTGAATGATGATCGCGGCGGTTGCGCCCTGCCGCGCGGCTTCCTCATATTTGTAAGTCCAGCGGCCATAATAGGTCATGGCGCGGCCGTTGAACGGGCCGGTCAGCCCCTGCGTTTCATAATCGGGATCGTTGACCAGAATGACGACCGTCTTGCCCTTCACGTCCAGCCCGGCATAGTCGTTCCAGCCCTTTTCCGGGGCGTTGATGCCATAGCCGACGAAGACGACCGGGCTGTCCTTCACCTCGATATGTTTTTCCGTGGTGCGATAGGTGCCGATCACCATTTCCGGGCCATAGGCGGCGGAGACGGGCGCCTTGCCGCCGGTGAAGCTGAGCGCCGAGACATTCTTCGCGGTGATTTCGACCAGCGGCACATCCTGGAACCAACTGCCCTTGTTGCCCGGCTTGAGGCCCAGTTTCGCAAATTCGGCGGACAGCAGGGCGAGCGTCTTTTCTTCACCCGCCGTACCGGGCGCGCGGCCCTCATAGGCGTCGGAGGACAGTTCCTGCACCAGCCGCTTCATCGTGTCGACCGATGGCGTGGCGCCCCTCGCGGTGGATTTGGCGGGCGCTGCGCCCGCGACCGCTGGCGCGGACAGGACAAGGATGGCGGCGATGGCCGCGATGGAACTGCGCATGGAAGGATTCCCTTATTTTACGAATGCGCAGGTGATGCCACCGTGCGAAGAGGGGGGCAAGAATCTTGCGCTTTTCTTCCTCTTCGGCATGAATGCACCGGTCACTATTTACGGGGGTGGATGTTGCGATACGGGATAAGTCCTTGGCTTGGCGGAGTTACGGCTCTGGCTATGACTGCGGGTGTGGCGAGAGCGGCTGACGACATGGCGGCGCGGTTCGGCGCGCGCGAAGAGATTGAGCAGGCCAGCCTGTCTCCCGATGGTAATTGGGTCGCTTTCGTGCAACCGCTGACCGGTCAGGGCGCGGGCCTTTATGTCGCAGACCTGCGGGGGAGCGGCGAATTACAGACAAAACGGATATTGGCGGTTGATGGCAAGCCGGATCGGCTGGCGGGATGTCAGTGGGCCAGCGATACGCGCCTGTTATGCACGGTTTATGGCATGAGCACCCTGGGCGGGACTGAACTGGTCCGGGTCAGCCGCATCGTCGCGGTGAATGCCGATGGCGGCAATGTGAAATTGCTCAATACGCCTGGCGGGGACAGCCTGCGGTCGCGGGGGGTCAGCCTGTCTGGCGGCGCCGTGATCGGTTTGGCGCCGGGCAATGAGGGGCATGTGCTGATGATGCGCAACTATATCCCCGAAACGACCATCGGGACACGCAATGCTCAGACAAAGGAGGGGTTGGGCGTCGATGATGTGGACAGCTTGACCCTGCGCGCTCGGCCGGTCGAACCGCCAAAGGTCAATGCCCGCGAATATATCGCCGATGGTCTGGGCAATGTCCGTGTCATGGGGACACGAACTATCGACGCCACCGGATATGACAAGGATGAGCGACGCTATTATTATCGGCCTGTCGATGGAGGTGGTTGGAAGCCGTTAAGCATCGTGATGAAGGGCGATGAAGGCTTCGATCCAAGTCTTGTCGATGCCGGTCAAAATCTCGCTTATGGCTTCAAGCGCAAGGACGGGCGCCTGGCCGCCTATTCCAGAGCTTTGGACGAGGGCGCTGTAGAAACGCTGCTCTTTGCCCATGATCAGGTCGATGTGGACGGCTTCATAACCATTGGGCGAAACAAGCGGCCGATCGGGGTCAGCTATGTGACCGATCGGCGTGGCGCCTCCTACTTCGACCCGGCAATCGCAAAGCTGGCCAAATCGCTGTCATCTGCCTTGTCGGGGCAACCCAATGTGCGGGTCGTCGATTCCAGTCGTGACGAGAAAAAACTGCTGATCTGGGCTGGCAGCGATGTCGATCCGGGCAGTTATTTCCTGCTTGACCGCGCGACCAGCCAGATGGCGCCTGTGGCATCCAGTCGCCCGCCGCTGGATGGTGTCGCCCTGGCGCCCATGCAGCATATCACCTATGCGGCAGCAGATGGCACACAGATCCCGGCCTATCTCACCTTGCCGCCAAAGGGGACGGGGAAGGGCCTGCCGGCGATCGTTATGCCGCATGGTGGCCCCGGCGCCCGCGATGAATGGGGGTTCGCCTGGATGGTGCAATATTTTGCATCGCAGGGCTATGCCGTGTTGCAGCCCAATTTCCGTGGGTCGACCGGCTATGGTGAAAGCTGGTTCCAGCAAAACGGGTTCAAGAGCTGGCGTACCGCGATCGGCGATGTCGACGATGGCGGTCGCTGGTTGGTGAAGCAGGGGATCGCCAGCGCCAACAAGTTGGCAATCATCGGCTGGTCCTATGGCGGCTATGCTGCGCTTCAATCGGCAGTGACGGAGCCGGACCTGTTCAAGGCGGTTATTGCGATAGCGCCGGTGACGGATCTGGACCGGGTGCGAGAGGAGCGGCGGGGATGGAGTGACTTCCGCCAGACCAGCGACTTTATTGGCACCGGTCCGCACATTGCCGAGGCGTCCCCCGCACGCCATGCTGACGCGATCAATGCGCCTGTCCTGCTGTTTCACGGAACGCAGGATCTGAATGTCGGCGTTCAGCAGTCGCGCTTGATGCAGGATCGCCTGGCGCAGGCCGGCAAGTCTTCCGAACTGGTGGTTTTCGACGGGTTGGACCATTATCTGGAAGATAGTCAGGCCCGTATCGAAATGTTGACGAAGAGCGCAGCGCTGCTGGAACGGGCGCTCAAGCGATAGCCAAAGAAAAAGGGCGGTCCCTTGCGGGGCCGCCCTCTTCCATATTCTGTCCGGGAGGACCGATTAGCGCGAATAGAATTCGACGACCAGATTCGGTTCCATCTTCACCGGGTAGGGCACTTCGTCCAGCGTCGGAACGCGGACATAAGTGATCTTGGCGGCGCCGTCCGGCGACACATAGTCGGGGATGTCACGCTCGGGCAGGCTCTGCGCTTCGAGAACCAGCGCCATTTCCTGCGCCTTCTTGCCCAGGGTGATTTCATCGCCCGGCTTCACCAGACGCGAGGCGATGTTGCACTTCACGCCGTTCACATAGATGTGGCCGTGCGAAACGATCTGACGCGCCGAGAAGATGGTCGGCGCGAACTTGGCGCGGTACACGACGGCGTCCAGGCGGCGTTCCAGCAGACCGATCAGGTTCTGGCCGGTGTCGCCCTTCATGCGGCTGGCTTCGAAATAGTTCTTCTTGAACTGCTTTTCGGTGATGTCGCCGTAATAGCCCTTCAGCTTCTGCTTGGCGCGCAGCTGGATGCCGTAGTCCGACATCTTGCCCTTGCGGCGCTGGCCGTGCTGACCGGGACCATATTCGCGCTTGTTGACGGGCGACTTGGGGCGACCCCAAATATTCTCGCCCATGCGACGGTCGATCTTATACTTGGCGCTGGAGCGCTTCGACATAGGTAATTCCTTACAACTGCATATTACGTTATCCGCCCTCCTGATCCGATGGACCGGAAGTCCGCAGAGGCGGAGGGCGAAAGCTTCCCGGTCATCGCCTGTTTCCATATTTCAGGGACAGGGCCACCACTTCACCGGGATGTGGGGCCAATCGCGAAGGCGCGCCTATGGCCATGTGACGGGGATATGTCAAGCATGGACTGGGCCTCGACAGGCATGGCGCGGATGCTTAAATCCGGCGGCCATGAACCCAGATACTTATACCAGCATGGCACAGGTGCGCGCAGGCGTCGATGAACTCGACCGGCAGATCGTCGCGCTGCTCGGCCAGCGCTTCGCCCATATGCGCGCCGCCGCCCGGATCAAGCCCGACCGCAGCGCCGTGCGGGACGAAGCGCGCAAGGCGCAGGTGATCGATCAGGCGCGGGCGGAGGCGGAACGGATCGGCGCCCCCGGCGCGGTGATCGCCGACCTGTGGGAGCAACTGGTCGAAGCATCGATCGCCTATGAGATGGCGGAATATGACCGGACGCGGGGATAGAACTGGATCCGTTCAGTTCGAGCCTGTCGAGAACCCTTGCGCAGCGCCCATCGGCTGCGATTGTGTTTGCTTCAACTGGGGGTGATGGAGATTTTGGCGACAGCATTGAGAATGGTGAGGAGTTTTCTGGCGTCTGCGATGAGAGCGGCTTTGGGTGTTTTTACCTTGTCTCTGATGCGCTGGTAGAAGTTTATGAGGCTTGGGTTGATGCGGGCCGCAGAGAGAGCTGCAAGATGACGGCGACTGATGGTTCCCGGTCTGGCACGTGCGTGATGAGTGCAGCGTCGATGGAATCAGTCTTGGCGAGCCTGTCAAGGGCTCCGGCAAAGCGTCGTATCTGTCGCGGATTGACGACGGCGACATCAATGCAAGCCGCTGCCAGCATAGCCACACAGGGGCGCTGATAGCGTCTGCTGGCCGCCATCACGACGGGGTCGATTTGCTTGACTGTCAATCTTCGATCAGCCGCGAGAGTTCGGCTTGGGTATACGCTCAATGGGCAAACCGTTCGCGCCGCGGTGGCACGGCCATCCCAACCTTTACAGCCAGAATAATCTCTAGCTAACGAGGCTGCAGGCGAACGGACATTGTGGTGGTCGCTGTGCTGCGTTACGCCCTCACCGGCGGGCAGCATGGGAGCCATCATGACCATCATCGTCCATCATCTGAACAATAGCCGGTCGCAACGCATTCTCTGGCTGCTGGAGGAACTGGGCGAGCCCTATGAGGTCCGCCGCTATGAGCGCGACCGCAAGACGATGCGCGCGCCGGCATCGCTTCGGGCGATCCATCCGCTCGGCCGCTCCCCGGTGGTGGAGGTGGACGGCCATCGCCTGATCGAGACGGGCGCGATCATGGAACATCTGGTCGCCCGGTCCGGCAATCGCTTCGGTCCGCCCGCCGACGCGCAGGGCGCCATCCTCTATCGTCAATTCCTCCATTATGCCGAAGGATCGATGATGCCGCCGCTGCTGGCGCTGCTCGTCGTCGGCAAGCTGGGCCTGCTTGGCCGCCCCGCGCGCCCGACGGTGCAGCGCATGCTGGACGATCATCTCGACTGGCTGGAAGGCGAACTGGCGACGCGGCGCTATTTTGCTGGCGACGCCTTCACCGCCGCCGACATGATGATGAGCTTTCCACTGGAAGCATCGCGCGCCCGCGGCGGCCTTGACAGCAGCCGTCCGCATCTGATTCGCTGGCTGGAAGAGATGCATGCGCGGCCCGCCTATCAGGCCGCGCTGAAAACCGGGGGACGTTATGCCTACGCCTGATCGCCGCACCCTGCTGCGCTATGCCGCCGCCGGCCTTGCCACGTCGCTGATAAGCCCTCGCCTGTTCGCGCAGGACAAGGCAGGCGAGGCGCTCAAATCCCTGACCGGCGGCGTCACGCCGATCGGCAAGGTCGAGCGCGCCGATCGCGTTGCCCGCGCACAGAAGATGATGCAGGCGCAGGGCATCGACGCGCTGCTGGTCGAGCCGGGCGCCAGCCTCATCTATTATAGCGGCATCCGCTGGTGGCGCTCCGAACGCCTGACCGCGCTGGTCATCCCGGCGAGCGGCACGCCTCTGGTCGTCTGCCCCTTCTTCGAGAAACCCTCGATCGACGAATCGCTCGCCATCCCCGCCGAAGTCCGCGTCTGGCAGGAGCATGAAAGCCCCTATGCGCCGATCGCCGATTATCTGACCGCGAAGGGACTGGCCAAGGGGCGCATCGGCATCGAGGAAACCGTCCGCTATTTCGCGGTCGATGGCCTCAAGGCCACGCTGCCCGCCGCAAGCCTTGTGAAAGACCCCGTCACCCGCGCCATTCGCATGCGCAAGACGGCGGCCGAAATCGCGCTGATGCAGACGGCCGCCGACGTCACCATGGCCGCCTATCGCTGGACCTACCCCCAAGTGAAGGTCGGCATGACCCCGACCGATATCGGCGCGCTGATGAGCGCCGCAACAAAGCAACTGGGCGGGCAGGTGGAGTTCAACCTGATCCTGCTGGGCGAAGCCGCTGCCTATCCGCATGGCTCCGGCAAGCCGCAGGCGGTGCGCGCGGGCGAAGTGGTGCTGATGGACTGCGGCTGCACGGTCGAGGATTATCAATCCGACATCAGCCGCACCTTCGTCTATGGCGCGGCCCCCAGCGCGCAGCAGCGCAAGGTCTGGAACGACGTGTCGCAAGGGCAAAAGATCGCCTTCGCCGCCGCGAAACTCGGCGCGCCTGCCGGTTCGGTCGATGACGCGGTGCGTGGCTATTATGAGAAGCAGGGTTATGGCCCCGGCTATGCGCTGCCCGGCCTGTCACACCGCACCGGCCATGGCATCGGCATGGAAGGACATGAACCGGTCAACTTGGTCCATGGCGAGGCAACGAAGCTGGACGTCGGCATGTGCTTCTCCAACGAGCCGGGCCTGTATCTCCCCGGCACTATGGGCGTGCGGATGGAGGATTGCTTCCACATGACCGCGCAGGGGGCGAAATGGTTCTCCGTGCCGCCGGTGTCGATTGAAGAGCCGATTGGGTAATTCCTCCCCGGACCGGGGAGGGGGACCGCGCCCGCTTAGAGGCTGTGTCGGAACGCTAACGCAACGGTGGACGGCCGAGTTTCGATATGATTCCGAGGGGTTGCGACACCAACCTTGGAAGCCATCATG
>NZ_FNYZ01000049.1:0-2930 GCF_900109095.1 Sphingobium sp. AP50 | reverse complement strand
GGCTGGCCCCGTGTTAAATGGGAGAGGTATCACTAAGCTGAATAAAATAGGCTTTGGTGAGGCGAACCCGGAGAACTGAAACATCTCAGTACCCGGAGGAAAAGACATCAACCGAGATTCCGTTAGTAGTGGCGAGCGAACGCGGACCAGGCCAGTGCCTGAGATATAGTTAGCAGAACAGTCTGGAAAGTCTGGCCATAGCGGGTGACAGCCCCGTATGCGAAAATGATATCTCAGGACTTGAGTAGGGCGGAGCACGTGAAACTCTGTCTGAACATGGGGGGACCACCCTCCAAGCCTAAATACTCGTACATGACCGATAGTGAACCAGTACCGTGAGGGAAAGGTGAAAAGCACCCCGATGAGGGGAGTGAAACAGTACCTGAAACCGGATGCCTACAAGCAGTGGGAGGGTCCTTGAGACCTGACCGCGTACCTCTTGCATAATGGGTCTGTGACTTAGTGTATCAAGCAAGCTTAAGCCGTTAGGTGTAGGCGCAGCGAAAGCGAGTCTGAATAGGGCGACCATAGTTTGATGCATTAGACCCGAAACCCGGCGATCTATGCATGACCAGGTTGAAGGTGCGGTAACACGCACTGGAGGACCGAACCGTTCAATGTTGAAAAATTGTCGGATGAGTTGTGCTTAGGGGTGAAAGGCCAATCAAGCCGGGAAATAGCTGGTTCTCCGCGAAATCTATTGAGGTAGAGCGTCGGATATTTGCCGTTGGGGGTAGAGCACTGGATGGTTGCGGGGGTCGCGAGATCTACCAATACTAACCAAACTCCGAATACCAACGAGTCTAGTCCGGCAGACAGACGGCGGGTGCTAAGGTCCGTCGTCAAAAGGGAAACAGCCCTAACCTACAGCTAAGGTCCCCAAGTCATCACTAAGTGGGAAAGCATGTGGGATTTCCAAAACAACCAGGAGGTTGGCTTAGAAGCAGCCATCCTTTAAAGAAAGCGTAACAGCTCACTGGTCTAAATAAGAGATCCTGCGGCGAAGATGTAACGGGGCTAAAGTGATGCACCGAAGCTTAGGGTTCAGTCTTTGACTGAGCGGTAGCGGAGCGTTCCGTAGGCCGTTGAAGCGATCTGGTAATGGGTCGTGGAGGTATCGGAAGTGCGAATGCAGACATGAGTAGCGATTAACAGTGTGAGATGCACTGTCGCCGAAATTCCAAGGGTTCCTGCTTAAAGCTAATCTGAGCAGGGTAAGCCGGCCCCTAAGACGAGCCCGAAGGGGGTAGTCGATGGGAACCACGTTAATATTCGTGGGCCTGGTGGTGTGTGACGGATGGCGTAACTTGTTCGGCCTTATTGGATTGGTCCGGGCAGGGAAGTTGTCCCAGGAAATAGCCCCACCGTATAGACCGTACCCTAAACCGACACAGGTGGAATGGTAGAGTATACCAAGGCGTTTGAGAGAAGTATCCTGAAGGAACTCGGCAAATTGCCTCCGTACCTTCGGAAGAAGGAGGCCCCACATTAAGGCAACTTTTTGTGGGGGGCACAGGCCAGGGGGTAGCGACTGTTTAGCAAAAACACAGGGCTCTGCTAAGTCGGCTTCAAGACGACGTATAGGGCCTGACGCCTGCCCGGTGCCTGAAGGTTAAGAGGAGGAGTGCAAGCTCTGAATTGAAGCCCAGGTAAACGGCGGCCGTAACTATAACGGTCCTAAGGTAGCGAAATTCCTTGTCGGGTAAGTTCCGACCTGCACGAATGGCGTAACGACTTCCCCACTGTCTCCAGGATATGCTCAGCGAAATTGAATTCTCCGTGAAGATGCGGAGTACCCGCGGTTAGACGGAAAGACCCCGTGCACCTTTACTGCAACTTCAGAGTGGCATTAGGAAAGAGCTGTGTAGCATAGGTGGGAGGCTTTGAAGCATCGACGCCAGTTGATGTGGAGCCATAGGTGAAATACCACCCTGCTGTTTTCTGATGTCTAACCTCGTACCGTTATCCGGTACAGGGACCCTCTGTGGTGGGTAGTTTGACTGGGGCGGTCGCCTCCTAAAGAGTAACGGAGGCGCGCGATGGTGGGCTCAGGACGGTTGGAAACCGTCTGTTAGAGTGCAATGGCATAAGCCCGCCTGACTGCGAGACTGACAAGTCGAGCAGAGACGAAAGTCGGTCATAGTGATCCGGTGGTCCCTCGTGGAAGGGCCATCGCTCAACGGATAAAAGGTACGCCGGGGATAACAGGCTGATGATTCCCAAGAGCTCATATCGACGGAATCGTTTGGCACCTCGATGTCGGCTCATCACATCCTGGGGCTGGAGCAGGTCCCAAGGGTTTGGCTGTTCGCCAATTAAAGTGGTACGTGAGCTGGGTTCAGAACGTCGCGAGACAGTTTGGTCCCTATCTGCCGTGGGCGTCGAAATTTGAGAGGAGTTGACCCTAGTACGAGAGGACCGGGTTGAACATACCTCTGGTGTACCAGTCGTCCTGCCAAGGGCGCAGCTGGGTAGCTATGTATGGACGGGATAACCGCTGAAAGCATCTAAGCGGGAAGCCTCCCTCAAGATAAGATTTCATCGAGCCGTCGTAGACCACGACGTTGATAGGTCGGATGTGGAAGTGCGGTAACGCATGGAGCTAACCGATCCTAATTGCTCTGTTCGCGCTTAAGAGTCCCACCATCAACGACAGCCTTGATCTTCAAGCTGACGTCGATAGTCGGTCGTTAAGCCAGCCAGGATATCTACATACAACATTAGTTTGTTGACGCATTTTCCAAGTAAAATGCTTATGCACGGGCATCGATTAAAAACAAAGCGCAAGCTCTATTGCTTGGTGACCATAGCGTCAGTGACCCACCCGATCCCTTCCCGAACTCGGACGTGAAACCTGACTGCGCCAATGGTACTGTGGCTCAAGCCCCGGAAGAGTAGGGCGTCGCCAGGCATTATAGCTCGCGCTTTGT
>NZ_FNYZ01000075.1 GCF_900109095.1 Sphingobium sp. AP50 | reverse complement strand
GCACGTTCTCCGGAGCCGGCGATGCGGTCAAGGCTGCCAGCGAGAGCGAGGTAGAGAAGTTGCACGCCAAGATCGGGCAACTGGTGGTGGAGCGGGATTTTTTAACAAAGCCTTCGGACGATGAGCGTGGAGCGGAGGCGGGCGATGGTCGAACCTGCTCACCACCGCCTGTCGATCTCGGCGCAATGCCGCCTGCTCTCGATTGGCCGTTCATCCTATTATTATGCGCCTGTGCCGGAGCCGAAGGCCAGCGTAGCTAAACGGATGAGACGCTGGCGCTGATGACGGTGATCGATGCGACGTTCCTGGACTGCCCTTGGTACGGCAGTCGGCAGATGGCACGTCACCTGCGGCGTGCAGGCCATGAGGTTGGTCGCCGCCGAGCCCGGCGGCTGATGGCGAAGATGGGCCTGACGCCGATCTACCAGCGGCCGCGCACGAGTGATCCGCACCCGCAGCACCGGGTCTATCCGTATCTGCTGCGCAAGTTGGTGATCGACCGGCCCAATCAGGTCTGGTGCGCCGATGTGACCTACATTCCGATGCGGCGCGGCTTCCTGTACCTGGTTGCGATCATGGCCCTTCGACAGGCTCAGGAGGGCAACCCGGAAGGTGCTGGCGTGGCGGCTATCGAATATGATGGATGCAGGGTTCTGCGTCGCGGCGCTGGAGGAGGCGCTGGCTCGCTACGGCAAGCCCGAGATCTTCAACACCGACCAAGGCAGCCAGTTCACGTCGCAGGCCTTCACCACTGTGCTGCGCGAGGCCGAGGTTCGCATCAGCATGGACGGGCGGGGCCGGTGGATGAACAATGTCTTCATCGAACGCCTTTGGCGATCCCTGAAGTACGAATGCGTTTATCTCCACGCCTTCGAGACCAGCTCGGGGTTGAAAGCTGGCCTTGGCCGCTGGATCACCTATTACAACACCCAGCGTCCGCACTCAGGCCTGGCCGGAAAAACCCCGGTCGAGGCCTATCGGCGGATCGGGCAATCAGATCATGGGGGGCATGCCCCCC
>NZ_FNYZ01000030.1 GCF_900109095.1 Sphingobium sp. AP50 | reverse complement strand
ATCAAATCCGCAAATGCCCTGCTTTATGCCGCCGCTGCAATCATCCTCATCAGGCGTATCGCTCGTTACGCATGAGATTCAAGACAGGCTCTTAGGCGTCGAGAAAAGGCGACGGTCGAGCAAGACTGTCTCAGGCCATTCCCGGGGCTCGATGGCGGCGGATGCGCCTTTGGATCGGTGGCCGGCGTTCAACACCAAAGGGCTGTGCTCATTGGGCTTGATGCCGGCCGGAAGCGCTGCGTCACCGCGGGCCGCACTTCGGACCAGATAAGCGAAATTCGTTTCCGCCTGCGCGTTGATCTCGAAGTCCCAAGAGCTTGCTTCATCATCATTCTGCGCTGCGCTTTGAAACGCGCCAGCATTGACCGCCGGGCCGCCAACCACGATCGCTGGCGGTGAGAAGGTCCGTTTGATGGATGAGGCCATGTACAACGTTGACCGCATCGTCGGTAGAACGGTGTTGAAGCCGATCCACTGGAATTGCGACGCCGCTTCGATGACCTCATGGACGAGGGCCGGTGTCCGATGGCAGTCTGCAAGATGGACGTCATGGCCGTCCGCGAGGAGGTGGCTGCCCACCATCCCAAGGCCCAAAGGCGGGGTTGATGTCGTCGAGACGTCGGGTGCCCCGGTTTTCATCGAAATGGGAGGCAGGACCAGCAGCACGCGACGCATCGTTTCGAGCAGTTTCTGGGCGCTGAGGTGAACTTCGGGATGAAGACTGTCGAAGGGATGGTTTCCTGCCTCACCGACTGCCGGACCAAATAGTGCACGGGAGAAAGGGAAGTCGCTTGCGGTGAACCGCATCTCTTTAGGGAGGCTTGGGGCGCTGTGTTCGCGATGGAAGCGGTCCAGAAACTCACGTTGCATCCAAGGATGACATCCATCGCCCTGGACGGCGGAATCGACGATGGCTCCAAGGCGTTGCTTGAGCTGAAAGGACGATTCCTCGAGCGTCCCGGCGCGGCTGGCGTCAAAAAGTCGGCTGCGCACTGTCAGGGAGAAGGCGAGGTCTATCGCGGCCCACCTTATTGCTTCCTCTTCATCCAATGCCATCGCCTCTATAAAAGCGATGAGCATATTCGGGTGAAGGATGGCGGCCAATAACGCGCTCCGTAGGAGCTTGTCGCCGCGCCAGGCCGGTCTTGGCGCGACATGGCCGTGTTCATTCCCGGCGATGAATATCTGATCGATCCCACGCGTCCGAAAGGCTGGACTGAGCGTTGCAAGCGCCAGGGCCGTGGGCCCAAGCTGATGATTGGTCGCGAGATCATTAAGGTCGAATCGACTGGCCCTGATTGCTTCGCAGCGATTTCGCTCAGCGTTATAATGGGAGTTTTGCGATGGATCGAGGGAGGCGACCGAGGCAAGTTCAGGGAAGGCGGCTTCGAGACGAGCAAAGCGGATCTGAAGCGGGGGACTCTCGGGTGCACTAGCGAGCGCTTGAGCAAAGAATTCGCGCGCGACCTCCTCCGATACATTGTCGAACTCGTCAGCGAACTTCATTGAGTAATGGAGAAACTCGCGGTTAAGGAAGCTGTCGGCATGTATGTCGCGAAGCATCTCCTTCGGTATGACTGTCACGAAGGCCTGAAACGAGCGCGCAACCCCTGATGCTGCCGCCATGAAGCGCCACCCGACATCAAAGCGTCCCGAAAACCGGATCAGGGGCTGGCGCAAGCTTTCGGCTTCATATCCCCTCTGGATTCCATCAGCGATTGTCTGCAGCTGACCGAACGCATTCTGTCTCTCGGCGTATGTCGGAGTTTTACCGATATCACTGATATAATTGAGCGCGGTGCAGGTCAGGCTCCATTCGTTCAGTGAGTTGGCCGCATTTGCCTCCCGGAGCGCACGTTCGACTTCGGCCGCAATGTTGTCGCTCGTGCCATCGCGAGCAAGCGCGGCATCGCTGTCCTGTTGGCGGGATTGCCAGTCAGATGGTCCCGCCTGAGATAGGCCGAGCCGGCTGGCCACCGACTGGGCGCAGGCATCCCAGGTGAACTGCTTTGTGATATCCTCAGCTAACTTTCGCGCATGCGACCGACGCCGGTCATATTTTCGCACCATCTCGTCAATCGCTGATGAGAGCGTGTCGATGTCTATTTCGTCCCCCATCTCAACGAAAAGCACTGACTCTCTTGGTGCCAGATGGTTTTCGTTGAAATAAGCGTCGAGGAACTCGGCCAATCCTGTGTGCTTGGAGCAGATCAGGGGAACCCCGGCGCACACCGCCTCCCATCCGGCCAGGCCAAAGCCCTCATGAATTGAGGGCATGATGGAGACATGACTATTCAAGAGTTCGTCAAAAATCTCCTCTTGATCGGCGAAGCGTCGCGGCAGGGGAGTGAAGTGGTTGCCATAAGAAAACCCTTTCAGCTCTTCGCAAAACCACGCGTCCGTGACGTCCTCGCCAAGTCCGTATGCAATGAACTGGCCACGCTGGTGCCAGCGGGGGTTGGTCGATCGCGCATTCTTTTCATATGCTTCGAAAATGGCGCGCAAGGCCAGACGGCCGTTCTTGATTGGGTCATTGTCAGGATCGATACGGCCGGCAAAGAAGAAATGCGTAGCCTTGGCTGGATTTTCAGCAATGCGCTTGGTTAGCGCCTCCGGTGCGCCGGGGATAATCGAGTAGATCGGAGACTGTTTTTCAGTGACATCGCGAAGTGCACCGAAGGCCTCCTGAAGCAGGGGGCCGACCGCAAAGACATGATCGCCTCTTTTAACTATATCGCGTTGAAGCTTTATTTTTTCGTTGATTTGCCTGATCGGCTGAGATTTGAACTTCTGATATGCAGAATAGTCCATGTGGCAGAACAGGGCGGCTTCACTCTTCAGAGCTCGATCGCGCAAGGCCTCGCAAGCAATAAGTGCATGAGGTCCGCTGTGGACGTCATGGCCGATTATAACGATCCGATCAGCCCCGGATCGCGTCGCCTCGATGTCGCGCACGATGGTCGTTGCCAGGCCTTCGCCCGTTCCATCATAATCGATGAAACGAAAAGCTCCGCTTTGGCTGGTGGGAATCGTCTCCACCGATGCGATGACAGCACAGACTTGTACGCCGGCGCCCACGACGCGCGCCAACGCCTCAACGAGGGATTTGTTGAAAACATTGATTCCGCCTTGGGTGCCGCCCCATTCCGAACTGACGACGTAGAGATGCTCGGTCACGTTAAGTCCCGGACAAAAGTGAAACAAGAGTGCGGCGGCCCGATTGCCCCGCTGCATCTGCCGCTCCTGCCATTTCCCGCCGGGTAAGAAAAGTCCGGGCGCATTTGAAGCAGTACCGCCCTCCTCTTGCACCGCACAAATCACTTGGCGGAATATGCCTTCGATGTAATATATTGGAATCAGGGTTTGCAAAGTGTGCGAGGAAGAATGAAGGTCGTTGGCAAAATTTTTGAACCGCTTCCGGGCGGTGCCGACGCCGTAGATGGCCACATTGGCCATCGCCTTCGTGAAATCCGGAAGCTGGCCGGTCTCACTCAGACTCAGGTCGCTGAGCGCCTGCAAATCGGTCAGTCTGCGGTCACGCGCTTGGAGAGCCGCAAAGATATCCACGTCTCGACGCTGCGCGATTATCTGGGCGCAATGGGCGCGACCTTACGGATCCAGGCTTGCTTCGACAACGCGGCCACGATGATCAACAGTCTGCGGGAGGCTGATTATCGCTTCGATCAGGTCGATGAAAACCAATTGATGCTGCCGATCATCGACGATGACCGGCTGCCACCGCACCGGGACGTTGTGTTCAGCATCAAGCCAGCATACACCCGAAAAATTGTAAGCGGAGAGAAGACGGTGGAGCTTCGCCGCCGCTTCCCCATGTCAGTGCCGTGTGGCACGACGGCCCTCATCTATGAGACCAGTCCGACACGGGCTCTGTCCGGTATCGCCGAGATCGGCGAAGTTCATAAGCGCACGCCATTGGAAATATGGAAGGCGTTTGGTGATCGCGCCTGCATCGCCCGTAAGGATTTCGACGCATATTTCGAGGGCGCTGGGCAGGCATTCGCCATCGAACTGCGGCATGGTCGGCCGCTGCCGCGTCCCTTGGGCTTGAGTGAGCTCAGGGATCGATTTAGTTTCGAACCACCCCAGTCCTTCCTCTATGCGACGCCCAAGATGCGAGAAGCCCTTCTGTATGAGCGCGCCCAGATTCCTGATTGACACAAATGTCTTCATCGGCCTGGAAGATCATGCCGAAGTCGCACCGCACTTCGCCTCCCTGCAACAACTTGCGGGGCGGCACGGCGTCGAGATTTTCGTCCATGAAGCAGCAATTGACGATATCAGGCGGGACAAGGATGAAGCGCGCCGCCGCGTATCCCTGAGCAAGATCAATAAATTCCCCGTCGTAAAAAAAATGGCGGGGATTGGCCAGGTGGAACTGGAGGCTAGTTTCGGTCGTATCCGCCGCCCGAATGACCTCGTGGACGCGACGCTGCTCCATGCACTCGAAATCGGTGTTGCCGACTTCCTCGTTACCGAGGACCAAGGCCTTCATGAGCGCGCCGAGCGAATATCCTCCACGTTCGGCGCTCGTGTTCTGTACGTCGCCGACGCGGTCTCCTTCCTCCGGACCACTTATGAGGCGGTAGCCGTCGTTTTCCCGGCGGTGCTGGAGATGGAGGCCAACACCATTTCTCAGAATGACCCCATCTTTCTTAGCCTGCGGGACGACTATCCGGGATTTGACGATTGGTGGCGCGAGAAATGCGTCAAACCAATGCGGAAGTGCTGGGTGGTAATGGATGAGGGGCAGGTTGCAGGTCTGATCGTTCGCAAGGACGAACGGCAGGGTGATACCGACGCCACGCTTCCCGGCGAAAAGATCCTCAAGATCTGCACGTTCAAGGTGCGGGCCGAAAGTCGAGGTGTAAAGCTTGGTGAACTCCTGCTCAAGCAGGTCCTGTGGTACGCCCAGTCCAATAATCATGACGTCGTTTATCTCACGACTTATTCGGGACAGCAGACGCTTATGGCGCTGCTTGAATATTACGGCTTTCGCCATACGCGAGACAATGAGAATGGCGAGCGCGTTTACGAAAAGGCCATAGGCCGTGATCGGCTCCTGCCTGTTCCCGAAACCTCGCTGTTCGATCTGGCTCGGCAAAATTATCCGCGATTCGCGACTGGCGACGGAGTCGCCGCCTATGCGATACCCATCCAGGAGGAATTTCATGAGATCCTCTTCCCTGAGCTGGTGAACCGCAATCAACTTAGCCTTTTCAGTGACACTGGGTTTCAGCGGCCCGGCAACACGATCCGAAAGGTCTATTTATGCCGGGCACCTGCGCATATCTCTCAACCTGGAGCGCTCCTGTTCTTCTACAAGGGCAAGTCCGGGGCGCAGCCCTCGCAGGCCATAACGACCGTCGGCGTGTTCGAGGAGATGAAGCTTGCACATTCCACCGAAGAACTGCGCCGGCTGGCGGGTGGTCGCTCTGTCTATAGCGATGCGCAGCTCAGGAATTTGGCCGCATCGCAAGGTCGCCCGGTCAAAGTGATAAACTTCCTCTTGGCGGCGCATCTTGAACCGCCCATGTCGTTGGCGGCTCTCAAGACTTGCAGCGTGTTTGCGGGCCATCCGCCGCAATCAATCAAAAACCTTCTTCCGCCACAGCAATTGTCGGTGCTCAGGCAGGGCGCCTTTGGATTTGCGGTATGAATAGACGTATAGCTGTCCTTGGCCTGTCTGGCGTGGGAAAGTCCACGCTCATCGACAAGGTCCGCGAGACTGTACCGTTGCTCCATCTCCAAGCCAGCGGGCTGATCAAAGCTGAACAGGCATACAGGGCGCAGGACCCGCAAAGCTCGGAGGCGTTGCGCACAGGGGCTGTTATCGACAATCAGGCCCTCATGATCGCTGCATTCGAACGTGAGGCAGCCGGGACGGAACTCCCGATCATATTTGATGGACATAGCATCATCGACGGGCGCGATGATCTAATCGAAATTCCATCTTGGGTATTCAAGGCTCTCCGGCTTGACACGATCTGCTTTCTGGCAGCCGATCCTGAAGTGATAGCGGAGCGGCGTCGGGCCGATAGGGAGCGCGAACGGCCATATCGCGATGTCACGGCATTGCGGGATCATCAGGAGAAAGCAGATGCGGCCGCTCGGCGCATTGCCACCGAACTCCAACACCCATTCATTTTCATCGCAGACGGCAAGATAGATTGTTTACTCGAGATATTGCGTTCGTAAGTCCGCGACGGGTTCAATCGCTGCCGGATGGGTAAAATTTGGGCAGGCGACCGCCTTGGCGCGAGGTTTCGGCGAATAAGTGTCGTCCATGCGATTAGGCTTAACCGAGGCAGATTGGCCTAGAAAGTCGAAGCCTTTGGAAAAGCTAAGGTGGAGGTCGCTTAGATATCTATATGCTAGTTCGCAGCCTGCCGCAGGCCCAGTCATTCGGTTAGCAGTCGGTCCGCACCTGGCAATCGAAAATCGCCCCTTGAAAGGCGGCAAAGGGTCGAAATCCCCGGATGTCTTTGAATCATCTGCAGATTAGCGAAGCGCGGCGCCAACGGCGCCGCGCTCTACTCGTTCACGCCTTCCCAGCTGCGGCTTGCTTCAATTCGCCACCGTCCGCGACAGGCGCAGTGCCTGCTTTCACAGTCGGTGCCGACGATTTCGGCTTTGCCGCTCGCTTGGCCGCCTTCGGCGAACCTGGAGCTTTCACGGTTCTCTTTGGTTTGATCGTTTCGGCCTCGATCCCAAGGGAAACTGCTTGATCTTTCCTGTCAGCTTTGAGCGCGGGGGCGGGCTTGTCGTCCGTTGGCGTAGCAATCGACAAACGCTTTCGCGCTGTTTTCTTGACTGCCGCTGGTTCCTTTTTTCCCGGCTTGGCCGTGGTAGTCTCTGGAGCAGCCATCTTCCTCGTTTTTGGTGCCGTCTTGGCCGTGTCCGCCTTAACATTTTTTGTGCCGACATCGGCTGCTTCGGCGGCGACCACTGCGGTGCGGGGAGCTGGATTGATCGTCGAACCCGCATCCTTCGGCAGAGCATCCTCCTTGCCGTTCTCTGTAATCTTCGTGGGCTTTCTACCCAAACCCAGCTTTTCGGCGACGGCCCGCCGGGCATCGGAATAGGCTGGGGCGACCATGGGATAGGACTTGGGCAGATTAAATCGATCGCGATACTGATCCGGCGTCAAACCATGCTGCGCCAGATGTCGCTTCAATGTCTTGTAGGGCTTTCCGTCGATAAGGCTCAGAATGAAATCGCGCGACGCAGTGCTTCTGCGGATCGATACGGCGGGTACGTAACCTTGCGCTTCCGGCTCGACCTGGATCGCGACCGGGTTTGTGGCCAATGCCGCACGTGTCGACTTGATCAGGTCAGCCAGACCGTCGGCAGGAACCGTATTGTTGGAGACGAAGGCGCTCAGTAGCTGGACGGTGAGCGTCGTGAATTCATTGGGTGTTTCATCGGCCATTTATGCGAACCCATGGTGTGGAGGGAGGGGATTGATTACTGCGCGTCCAAGAATAAATTGTAAATGCCAGGACAACGGTAGATCGGCTTGATGCAGAATGTTGCGCATCCAAAACCGAGGAACACCAGTTTGAGTACAGTCGGTCTGCTGATACGCCCCATCCGAGCATGTAAAACTTCCCATCGCTTCGTCTTGAAATCGTCCTGTAGACCATGCATCATCCTTTTGCCGGATGGAGAATGCTGACAGCCTTCCGGTAGGATTTCCCTGTCAGGCATCAATACGTCCGTCGTGCGTGCCGGACGGTCAGAACAGATGCGGCAGCATCGTTCGAGACACACCTAGCCAATTCACCCCCGAGTTTTCGGGGCCGTGATGCTGTCAGCCGCATGGCCAGGTGTTTCGTGTCCCGTCCCATTCGTGCTTCCGTTCTGGATGAAGGCTTTGGCGAAAAAGTCCCCCAAGGGGTCGACGAGCGCTCCATGGGCGTCGTCCTGCTGGCCGACGAAGAGATCGACACACCTCTATTGGCCCAGACCTACCGCACGCAGGCGCCGGGTCTGCTTCGTTACTTCAAGCGTCAGACACGGGACAGCGATGACGCTTGCGATCTGATGCAGGAGGCTTTCGTGAGGCTCACCGCCCATATGCGAAAGACCCCCCTCTCCCATCCGGCATCCTACCTGCAGAAAATTGCGCGCAATCTTCTCGTTGATCGCATCCGCCTCTCCAAGCGCGCGGAAGCCGCCTTCGGGAAACAGACAGCAGAAGATGTCGAAATCGCAGTGGAGCCGGATCAGGGGCTTGCGATCGAAGGAGTCGACAGCCTGCGTCTCTACCGACAGGCCGTGGCCGCCCTTCCCCAAAAGACGCGGCAGGTCTTTATCATGCAGCGTGCCAAAGGCATGACCTACAAGCAGATATCCGAGGAACTTGGCATTTCTATCCCGACTGTCCAATATCATTTCGGTCGCGCGCTTGCGCGGATCGCGCAGGCGCTGGATGGTGAATGATGATGGATAGGCCTTCAGATTTCTTGCGCGACGAGGCGGCAGCATGGTTCGCCGCCATGCGCGGTCCGGCTGCAGCGGACCGGAAGATGGAGTTTGACGCCTGGATGGCCGCTAGCCCATCGCATCGGGCAGCCTATGCCCGGATCAGCGAAATATATAATCTCGGAAAGGGCCTGGAATTCGATCCCGAACCTGCCATCCCGGCCAATCGGCGCCAGCGACGGCAGCTGTCCGTTCTGGCTGCCGCCCTGTGCCTCGGCATCATATCTGTCACCGCTTTTGTCCGGAAACCTCTCCACCCTGGTCCGTCAACCGATGCCTCGCGCTCGATGGCAGTGGCAGCAAACGCGTCGAACCCTATGCAGACCGCCATTGGTGAGATTCGCAGGATAAAACTGGCCGATGGGTCCATCCTCACGCTCGACACCGACAGCATCGTTCGAGCCGACTTCACGGATTCAGGCAGGACTCTCCATCTCGAGCGCGGGCAAGCACGCTTCGAGGTCGCGCACGAGGCCCGACCCTTCACAGTCATGGCAGGCGCCATGTCGGTCACAGCTCATGGAACGGTCTTCGATGTCAGCGCTCTTTCCGATGGTCGCTCTGCTGTCCATCTGCTGCGCGGTTCCGTCGAGGTCACCCAAAGAGCCCGCATTGAGGGTAGACGAATATTGACGACCAAAATGCTTGCCCCCGGGCAAGCGGCAGAAACCGGATCCACCGGACTCAGCCTTCTGAAGCAATTTCCCACAGGTCCCGCAGGGAACGACTGGCCCTCGCTGTTACGCCAGTTCGACCAGATTGAACTGGGCGAACTGATCCAGGAAGCCAACCGCTATTCGCGCATGAAAATCCGGGCGCCTGGGCCCGAAGTTGCGGCAATGCGGGCGTCGGGCACGTTCAGGATCAACGATCCCCAGCGTCTGGCCAGCAATCTTGCACTTCTTCTCGATCTGCGCGCCCGGAACGAGCCAGACGGCACAATCAGTATCACGGCCCAATAAAATTTTTCGCCCGCCGGCAGCTCTCTCATAAATCGGTAAATTCGAGCGTGGTCCCCGTCATGCGCCGCAATCGGCGCGCGACAGACAAAGGGGGACATAGTGCGACAGATATTCCATGGATTGGCTTCCTCGGTGTTCAGCATCGCAGCGATCACAACCGCCAGCTATGCCCCGATCGCAATCTCGCAGAGTGATCAAAGGATTGAACTGCATATCGCAGAGCAGGATCTGGCCGCCTCGCTCCAGGCGCTGGGCGCCGCGACGGGGCGTGAGATCCTGTTCCGGCCAGAAGCCGTAGCGGGCAGAACCGCGCCGGCGGTCGAGGGCCATTTTACGCCCACAGAGGCGCTCACCATTCTCCTCAAGTCGAGCGATCTGCGCTTTCGCGAGAATGGCAGGAGCCTGGTGATCCTGGGGCGATCGGAAGCGTCGGCGGCGCTGAGTGACGGCGCTGACGCGGCAAACACGCTCTTGGTCACCGGCTCCCGCATACGAGGCGCGGATGCGCCAGGATCGAGCGTCATCCGTCTCGATCGAAAGGTGATCGGCGAAAGCGGCTATGCGTCTGCGCAGCAGATCCTCCAGTCGATCCCCCAAGCCTATGGCGGCGGCGCCAACGAAGCGACGAGCGGCGCCACCGGCGCGAGCGGCGCAAATCTCAACTCCTCCTATGGATCCTCGATCAATCTGCGCGGTCTTGGCCCCTCCTCCACGCTGGTGCTCCTCAACGGCAATCGTCCAGCCCTGGGCGGCTCCGGGGGTGTCTTTGCAGACATATCGATGCTGCCCGTCAGCGCAATCGAGCGGATCGAGGTCCTGCCCGATGGCGCATCCGCGATTTACGGATCCGATGCGGTCGCCGGCGTCGTCAACCTCATCACCCGCCGAAAATTCGAGGGGCTCGAAACCGGCCTTCGCTATGGCACGGCTGACGGAGATTTTTCGGAGATCCAGGCCAGCCAGGTCGCCGGCACCAAATGGAGTTCGGGTCGCGCTGTGCTTGCGATCGAATATTATCGTCGCGGTAGCCTTGCGGCAGATGATCGTGACTTCGCAACACAGGACCTGCGCCGTTGGGGCGGTAGCGACTATCGCGTCCAGTTCGCCAACCCCGGAAACATCGTGGCTGGCGGCAAGACCTATGCGATTCCCTCCGGCCAGGACGGAAGTTCGCTTGTTGCATCGGACCTGGTCGCAGGATCGCTCAACCGACAGGACGGATGGGAGCAGGCCGACCTTCTCCCACGCCAGACGCGCTATTCCGCCTATGGTCGGGTCGAACAGGATGTAACCGACGACTTCACGCTGGACATTGAGGGTCTGTACGCCCGTCGGTCCTTCTCCAAACGCGTGAACCCCGCAGGCTATCAATCCTCCATCACCGTCACACCCGACAACCCCTATTATGTCGATCCTCTCGGAACAGGCCGCGCGATCAGCGTCCGCTATGATTTCACCGACGAGCTTGGCCCGCGTACCGATCAGGGCAAGGTCGAGGCCCTGGGGTTCAACGGCGGCGGTACGATCGCTCTTGGCGGCTGGGCAATCGATATCCGTGGCACCTATGGGAAGCAGATCGAGAATTTCGGGACGATCAATCTTCCCAATACCGCCCGACTGGCCGTCGCCGCGGCGAGCAGCGATCCCTCGATTGCCGTCAATCTCCTCGGGGACGGCAAGGTCAACAGTGCCACGGTGCTCGACTATATTCGCGGATCGACCCACTCGCGCTTCGCGTCGACAATATGGTCGGGCGCGGTGCGTGGTGACGGTCCGCTGGTCGACCTCCCCGGTGGCGAGGCGCGCCTGGCCTTGGGCGCCGAGCATCGCGATGAACGCTTCAGATCGCGGACCGTTTCGGACCAGAGCCGGCTCGAGCCATATGTTTCCACCGGCACGCAGGGCGCGCGCAATATCGAAGCCGTTTATGGCGAAATCTTCGTGCCGATCATCGGCGCAGCGAACGCCCTGCCCGCATTCCAATCGCTGAGCCTGTCCGCAGCAGTCAGGCACGAGCGGTATAACGACTTCGGCTCCACGACGAACCCGAAGTTCGGGCTATCCTGGAAACCAGTGTCCGGACTGGAGCTTAAAGGCAGCTTCGGCACATCTTTCCGGGCGCCTGGGTTCGTCGAACTGCGGCAGACACCGGATTCGGACGTCTATTTCATCTACCCCGTCAGCGATCCGCAGTCGCCCACTGGCACCAGCAACGTGATGTACTATCGCGGCAACAAGACCGGCATGAAGCCGGAAAAGGCGCGCACATTCACCCTGGGCTTTGTGCTGGAGCCAGCACTGCTTCCCGGCCTGCGCCTTTCGTCGAGCTATTTTAATATCCGCTACAAGGATCAGATCGTCGATCTGACCTCCGCCCTGCTGCAGATGCTGAATAATCGGGCAACCTATGCGGCGCTGATCAACGACAGTCCCTCGCTGGAGATGCTGCAGGCCGCCATCAACTCGCCCAATTTCATCGACTATTTCGGCCTGCAAGCCGCCGATGTCGATGTTTTCATCGATGCCCGAACGCAAAATCTCGCGGTTGTCCGGCAGAAAGGCCTGGACTTCGATGCCCAATATCAATTTCCAGCGGGGAGCGGCACAGCCCGGCTTGGCATCGATGGCACCTATCTCTTCCGCTTCACGCGTGCAGCGAGCGCATCGGCGCCAGCCATCGACATATTAAACAGCATCAACAATCCGGTCGATCTGCGTCTGCGCGCGCATGCGGGATGGACCTCTGGCCCCCTCTCTGCGCTCACCAGCCTTAACTATGTGCGCGGCTATACCAACAGCATCGTCAGTCCGGTCGAGCATGTGGATGCGTGGACCACCATCGACGCGCAGCTCAGCTACCGCTTCGAGAACAAGACAGGCGTGCTGCAGGGCCTTGCTGTTGCGCTCAGTGCGACGAATCTGTTCGACACGGATCCACCCTACGCGGCCTTCTCTTTCAACGGGATCACGGCGGTTGGCTATGATCCGCAAAACGCCAATCCGCTGGGCCGGGTTGTTTCGCTTCAGCTGACCAAGGCGTGGTGAGATGCGCCTTCCAAACTGCCTCGTCGCTGTCCTGTTTGCGGCAGTCGGCGCCCTGCCGTCCGCTGCCGCCGCGCTCTGCTCCCCGCCGCCGACACGCGCGGAGCAGAGCGCCACGAATGGCTCCGATGTCAGCCCCGAGGATCTGCTCGGCCTCTGGGACTTTGGCGATGGTGGATCCAGCCCTCTGAATGCCTCCCATATCGCGCTGTCCCCCAACAATAAGCAACTGGCGGTGCAGATGCGCCGTGCTGACGCAGCAACCAATCGCTACTGCATGGCGCTTGTGATCATCGACCGAAGCGGGAAGCGCGCGCCTATCATAGCCGATCAGGGCGGAGACTTCATCAAGGCGAGATTTTCCAACCGCCGTCTGGCGGGATTTCCGATCGGCCTGCCCATGCCGCTGACGCCGCGCTGGTCGCCGGACGGACATCATATCGCCTATGTGCGGCGCGACCAGGGGCAGACCCGGCTTTGGATCGCCCATGCGGATGGCAGCGGGGCAGAAGCGGCAACGTCCGGCGACCTGCCGATTTCCGATCTGAGATGGTCGGCAGATGGGCGGCGTGTGCTTCTGGCGGCCGACACGAACCGACTGGAAGCTGAACGTCGCATCGAGGAAGAAGGGCTTTCCGGCTTTCACTATGATTATCGAATATGGCAGACGGCCCGCGCCCTTCCCTTTCCGCCCGGCGCGTACCCACCCGTCTATTATCAGGTCGATCGCGAGACGAAACAGCTGACGAGCCTTCGGGCAGACGCCGCCAGCAAGGCTTTCGGATCGCGCAGCGAAGGCGTTCCGGCAAACGCCAGGCTTGGCACGTTCCGCGATGATGGAAATGCCGCAGCGTGGGTCGAGCGTGAGCAGCCGGATCAGCTGCGCTCACCCTCAAGGCTTCACGCGGCCGTCGATGGCGTTCCCATCGCATGTCAGAGCGAAGCGTGCGCAGGCGAATTGCTCGGCATCTGGTGGACCGATCGGCACGAAATCCTGTTTCTGCGAACGGAAGGTCCAGCGGACCGGAGCCATCTCGAACTTTACAAATGGCATCCACGGCGCGGACGACCCACCCTCCTCCTGCGGACGGAGGATCTCATTCTCGGCTGCCAGTCTGGCAAGGGCGAACTGTTTTGCGGTTATGAGCGCAGCCTCGAGCCGCGTCGGGTCGTCGCCATCTCGGCGCGGGACGGCGCCGTCTCCACCGTCTATGAGCCTAACCCCGATTTCGCGCGGCATCGCTTCGGCGCGGTGCAACGCCTCTATTGGCAATTTCAGGGCGGTGAAGCCTTTGGCGATCTTGTCCTGCCGCCCGACTATCGGAACGATCGGAAGCTTCCCCTTGTCGTCGTTCAATATACGAGCCGCGGCTTTCTGCGGGGCGGAACCGGCGATGAATATCCCATATTGCCGTTGGCCGCGGCAGGCTTTGCCGTGCTGAGTTTCCAGAGGCCAACGGATTATGCCAATCGCTTCCCTGCCGCGAATATTGCGGAGTTCAGCCGAAACAATGTCGCGGGCTGGGCGGATCGGCGTCATGTTCTGAACGCTCTTGAAGCCGGTGTCTCACAACTGATTGACCGCGGACTG
This sequence comes from Sphingobium sp. AP50, assembly GCF_900109095.1. Classification (GTDB taxonomy): domain Bacteria; phylum Pseudomonadota; class Alphaproteobacteria; order Sphingomonadales; family Sphingomonadaceae; genus Sphingobium. The sequence continues at coordinate 27,389 of NZ_FNYZ01000030.1, read as the reverse complement.
GTAGACCCGGCGCGCATTGGCATCACTGGCCTCAGCGACGGGGCGTCGACGGTCCAGTTCGCACTGGTCAATTCCAGTATGTTCCGCGCCGCAGCCGTCAGCTCATGCTGCGAAGACCCGAGCAATTACGACAGTGCCGGCGAGGAATATTATCGCGATCTCGTCAGTTGGGGCTACCCGCCCCGAGGGACGGAGGGCCCCAAATTCTGGCAACGCTATTCGTTTCTGCAAAATACCGACAAGATCGCCGCGCCCATTCTCATGCAGCTTTCAGACGACGAGTTTCGTCTTGCGCTCCCCGCCTATCACGCCCTTGAGGCCGCGGGAAAAACCGTGGACATGTATGTTTTTCCCGACGAGCATCATATCAAATGGCAGCCGGCGCATCGCCTGGCGATCTACCGGCGATCGATTGCCTGGTTCCGCCGATGGCTGACCCCTCAAGGAGACCTCGCGTCACCTTCCGCCGGCGGACGGCCCTAACCCACATTTCCGTATCCCACAGCACCATCAGCCGGTTGATGCCGCCGCTTCCGCTTTCCTGGAAGCGGCGAAACTCTTCATCCACGGCGTCTACATCGATGATTTTTTCCGTGGCAAGCCAGCCATCGTGAAGATGCGCCTTCATTTCTCCGCTGCGCTGCTTGAAGATATCGCGAATCACAGCATCAAAGCCGCCCTTCGACCGGCGACCCGAGATCATCGGGGGCAATCTGTCGGCGAGCAGTCGGCGAACCGGGGCACGGTTGCGCCCGCCCTCAAACCATTGCCAGGTCGGTATCTGAAGCGCCGCTTCGACCACCGGCCTCGACACGAGCGGGAACCGAAGGGCGTCTTGGCGAGGCGCGCTGTAGGCGTCCAGGTGATTATGGATGCCGATCATTTGCTTGAGATGATCGCACTTGCCTCTCGGCGCGCAGCCCAGATCGATCCCCCGGTGACAGGCCCGGCGCGACAGCGACCGCCGCGTCTCACGGGACAGGAAGGAGCCATCCCTTTTCCAGGAAAGCCGATGCGGCAGGATCATCCTTCGCAATGCCCGCCAGATTATCTCCGCGCTGGTGGTCTCATGGGCGAGCGCAAGATCATGGACAACCGCCCGACTGTTCAACATCGTTTTCCAACTACCCAGACAATCGATCAATGGAGCGCTGGAGGGAAGATAGCAGAAGGTGCCGTCGCCGCCGCCCCCGCTCATGATCATGTCGCAGCCAAGCTCGTCCAACGCCCTATCCGCCGCCTGATCGAACAGCTGGGTAAAAAGCCGGGCGCTCGGCCACGCGAGATGCGCGGCAGCCGATTTATGGAGGCGGATGTGATCAGCCGACAGGACCGATCCGCGCCACTGCCGGCCCAAATGGGCGCAAACTGCCCTGGCAAAATCGCTCTCATCGTCTCGCGCGTCAGGCCCGACATAGCTGACCGCCGTAAAGTCGATCGCCATGTCCGCCAGGAGCATGGCGAGGAGGGAGGAATCCAATCCGCCGGACAATTCCAGCATTACGCGACTGGCACCGTTCGTTTGCGCGCGCACGGCGACCCTCAGCGCCCGCTCCAGCCGCTCCGCAATCTCTTCATGCGTAAGCGCGCGGCCCACCTCCAGGTCCGCGAGCGGTTGCCAGACATAGCGAACCCCCTCATTTTGATCGCTGGCGGTGCATCCCGGTGTCAGTTCGCAGACGGATTTCAGTGCCGTGCGGTCCTGCCGAAGATCCCGATAGGCAAGCGCCTGGATAATTCCGTCCCGGCAAATCTCGAAATCCTCCCCTGTGGCGAGCCGCAACAGATCCACGCTCGAGGCGGCGAAGAACGCGCGGCCGACGCGGCACATGTAGCAGCCCTGCCCAGCCGATGGATCCCTGTAGAAGCGCACGGTCTGCGCATCGACCACGACGGCCACAAACTGCCCCCAATGGCGCGATGCCACCGTTTCCAGTGGATCAGCGCAATGCGCCGCCGTGTCGAGGCTCTCCTGGCTCAGGCGGCCGCCAGCTGCATCAAAGGCTTCGCCGATTATGACAAGGCGCCGGTCCGACGAAATCTCAACGCGTCCCCTCAGGAAAAGCCTGTAGTTCGCGTCGATCGACGTTTCGCAAAAGTCGTCGATCAGGGACAGATCGGCAAGGGCCCGCCGAGCGATGCCGATAGCCGGTCCCGCTGCTGGACAGAGGATGAAATCGCTCATGCCCGGCACCGCATGATCGGCGTAAATCGACGCACGCGGTCGATTTCGTCGTTCAGGAGCCACCCATCGCGCTCGAGCCAGCAATGCGCGGCAAAGGGATCGAAACTGACGCCAAAGACCAGTTCCGCCATGGAATCTCCCACAAAATGATAGAGCGCAACGCTGTCGAGGAGGCAGACGCGGGATAGCGGAATGGATGGCCGGCAAGCGGTAAAGCGCCCGACACGGTCCATCACGACCTGTTGCTCCCGGACCGGCATCTGTCCTGCTCGTCTCCGCATCGGCTTAAGGGTTCTCGCAAGCGATCCCGATGCTATGCGCAGGCGCGTCGTGGCAAGAAACCAGGCGATCTGCAGATACTCGGCACAATTGGCGGACGACACGCAAATGTTGGCGCGGCCCTTCAGGGGTTTCGCCGCGCACGCCTCCAGACGTCGATTTCCGGCCTGTTCGCGGGACACATATCCCTTCGCGATCAGGTCATTGAAAGCTTCCTCCGGCTTGTCTTTGGTGCCCGCTTCCCATTGGATCAACGCCTCACCCGATGCACCGTGGATCAGGAAATAGCGGGTCGTCCTCATATCAAGTGCGACGACGCGCCCGTCGACCAGGCAATGGTGAAAATGAGGCGTTGCGTAGAACATCGTTTCGTAGATCGGCGCGGCCAAAGCCGCGCCGATCCCTTCGGATTATTCGTCTGCCATGCCGTTCAGGCGGTAGCCGACGCCGTCCGACGGTTCGCCCGCGATTGCGCCCTTGGTTTCAAAGGCGGCGTTGCCCAGATCGACGAAGTCGTCGGAGCGGTCTTCGATACGTTCCATGTTCATCTCCATCATGCAGGCCGCAGTCATTTGCGGCATGCATGATGATAAGTAGCTCGCCCCTTATACCCGATCTTATAAGTTCTCATTTTACCGGCTTATAAGCGCCATATTGGAGACAACCCCGCACCGGCGGCAATCAAAGCCGCTGAACATCAGCTTCTACCGGCAGTGTCGGAGGATGGCGGGACTGCGCTAATTCTGTGAGCGATTGCCGAAGCGCGTCGTATCCGTCTCCTGTGATAGGCCCAGATGGCATCTCGTAATGCGGCATCCTGACCGGATCCGGTCAGGTTCCAGATCGCAAGCAGTTCTTCCTCGACATTTTTGACGACGGACGGCTCATGGAGTCGCGCGACCGAAAGCAGCTCGCCTGCGGCAAGAACTGCATGGAGATGCGCCTTATTTTCGGACCTGCTACCGATCCGGCCGAACAGCGCGGCGGTTGCATCGCGAATATCCTTGGGATGGTGCGGGCCACTGCGCTCCAGGATTGAGATAGGCCCTGGCTCCCCCGCAACGGGACTATTTGCCTTCAGGGCATGCCTGACCAGATAGCCATGCCAGACATAAAGGTCGCGCAGCACCTGCGCATCGAGTTGCGGGATGGTGAACCCTCCCCCGACATTGAGGCCCAATAGTCTCTCGCCCACCAGCCGATGCGCGCCATCCCGTACGGGCGATATGCTCACGCCATAGGTTTCGGCTGCATTCTGTACGATCAACTGGGATCCCGGAGGGAAGACGCCATCGAGTATATCGGCCTTGAGCCGGCGATAGATGCGCTCTGCCGTCAGGGGTTCAGGTGCCATCAAGACCTCCCGTCAGGACGGTTCGCCGTCATCACCCGGCGCGAAGAAGGAGGATCTGCGCCGGGTGACGGCCGCCTGCGAATGCTCATAGACGAGCGCGATGCAGCGATCTTCCAGTTCGGAGAGATCCTCCTCCACCAGATATTCCTCGGGAATCGACATTCTTCGCTCCATGAGAAGAAGCGGGATCATGATGTGGGTGGTCGAGAGACCAAGCCGATGGGCACATGCAAGATGCTCATCAAGCTTCGACTTGGGATTGCCCGCCTCAATTTCCCGCAACCATCGAACACTGACCCCGGCCGCGCGTGCAAGCTGGGGCTGCGTGATCCGGTCACGTCGGCGGCGCTCTTCGATCCGTTTCCCGGAAATCTCCTTTATCCTGGAGAGAACCAGCACGTTATCCTTGGTCTGAAGTCTTCGAGTCGGCATGCGCAGGCACCCCTGACACTGGCTCGAAGCTTCCAATGGCACTTACCCGATCGCCGAAATCTATGCATTTGACGCACGCGGTCAAAAACAATCATTCTCAATTTGAGATGAATTCGACGATCCAACCTGATGTTGGCGCCGGCGTCCTGTGCCCGCAGCAGTTATGATCGCGCCCGCTCGCGCGCGAGACGAGCGACCCAGCTGGTCAATTCGCGGCTCTCAGAGGCGCCAAGAACACCCAGCCCGGCAATATAAATCCGACCGATCTGGGGCGCATGCATCAAGCCTGTCTGCGATAATCTCTCCCTGATCGCCCGCGCGGACCGGCCGATAGCAGGCGAACCGCCCACGAAATGCTCGCATTTGCCGAAATAGATATCCAGGCGATTGTCGAGCATCTCGGCCGCCACCTCATCGCAATCCCGCTGCTCCAGAAGTTCGATCGCAGCCTGGAGCGTCGCTCCATAGGGTAACAGATCCTGCGCCAGGGCGCACAGGCGCAGGTGGACTGAGAGATAGAGTTCCAATCCGCTTTCCGAAAGTGTCAGCCGATAGGTGCGTGACCTTTTACCGTTCATCCTTTGCACTTTCCTCACTGAAAATGACGGGCGGAGCCTGACGCGATTCGTGCAGCAAGGCGGAGTGTATCCGCGATGGTCGACGCTTCGCCCGTTACAAACGATCCATGATGCGGCACGCAAATGCCCAAGCGGCACTTCACTGCCGCCTGGCGGCACGTCAGTGCCCTGCACCGGCACATCATTGCCCTGGCCATTGCAGGGCGGGGGCGGTCTCGACATCGATGGTTTCAACAACCGGTGACGGCGAGCTTACCCGAATGACCGAAGCTTCCCGCCAGCACCCTTCCCGAAACCGGGCCGCCGCTTCAGCCGCCCAGATGCGAGGAGACATGCCCCATGGGCAGAGGCATTCCTATCGGCGCCCCAGCGCTCGTCATTCTCATGGCGGCAACTATGCCCGCAATGGCGGCCAAAGGGCAAGCCATGGTGAGGGCGCGAGTTCCCACTGACTGGGTCCAACCTCTTGCCGTTCGGCAGCATGGCGGCGAGTTCATCATCGAGGCGGTAACCCTGGGCCAAATTCCGGCCGCTCCCGCAATGACTGTACCGCTTGGGCGCTCGATCCGCTTCGATCCGGCGCTTCTTGCCCGGCCATTCCACAACAGGAAAGGATATGATGATGCCATGCCACGCACGGATCGCTAAGACACTCGCGATTGCGCTGATCGCAGGCGCCGCCGGGATCGTGAACGCGGCACCTGCAGAGCCCGCGACGGATCCGACCGCTCTCGACGCTGTAGCGGCAAAGGCGCAGGCAAGCCTCCGCCAAAGCTTCACCAACCTCCAGTTCGAGGATTTCGGCCCTGCGCCCGTCAAAGGCCCCTTGTTTCAGGCGAGCGCGGGCGGGCGCATCCTCTATTATGCGCCGGAGAGCGACCATCTGCTCTTCGCCACCATCTATGACAGGAATGGCGTCAACCTGACCGCCCTCGCGCAGGATGCCAGCGCGCGCAAGAAGCTGGGGCAACTTGATCCCGCGCAGGCGCTCACCATCGGGCCACCCGAGGCTCCGACCATCATCGAGTTCACCGATCCCGACTGTCCCTATTGCCGCGCCCTCGACCGCTTCTGGGCGACCAAGGCCGCGGAAGGAAAGGGGGTCCGCCGTCAGATCTACTTTGTGAGCGGCATCCACCCGCAGGCCGCGTCCAAGGCCGAGCATATCCTCTGTTCAAAGGACCAGGCGGCCGCGTTCCGCGCCACCTATGCCGGAGAGGCGCCGAAACCTCTCACGACCTGCAAGGAGGGCGCCGCCCGCGTCGCAGCCAATGCGCAGGCGGTCAAAGCCATGGGCATATCGGGCACCCCCACCCTCATCCTCGACGGCCGCATCATCTCTGGCTTCCAGCAAGCCGAGATCGAGGCCTGGCTCGATCAAAAGCAGGCGGCCAAAAAGCCGCTTGGCTGACCGCAGAAACTTTGGCGGGCCCTGGGAGGATGCGCGCACTGTGCAGGCCCTCCGGGCACGAGATGCCGGCGATGGGCCTTCCTCCTGGAGCCGCCCTGCCCCTCGCTGGCCGACAGCGATCACCCAAGTCGATGCCGGCAGGCATGCCGATGGGACGGCTCCATTTTGCCTGGAGAAAAGCCATGCTCAAGACCGTAGACCTACCAAATCTGTCGATGCCACGGATCCGCCGCCTCTCTTTTGCGTCGGCCGATGCCGTGGGAACCCTCCTCGTCGCGATGACCCTGGCATCGGCCGCCCACGCCTTCCAGGCGCCGGCCGCCGGCGACCTTGGCTACGATATCTACGATATCGTGGTGAACCAGGGGGTGAAGGGTCCGCTTGGCTTCGTGGGCGGCGTTGCCGCCTTCCTGTTCGGGGTCAGCCGCCTCTTTTCCAATATCATGATCGGCATCCCCACGATCGTCGCGGCGGTCTGCCTGATCCGGGCAGACTCCATCCTCCAGACCTTCGGCATGATGGTCTGAGACCCGCGTGAAACAAGGACTGGCGCAGGCTTTTCTTTTGGGCCTGCGCCGGACACGGGGAGCGAATGGTCGCTCTTCGTAACAATCACGTCTGGTCGTACGTGATGAAGCAAGGGAGAAGGACGTGGACGAGAGACTTCCGCAATTTCTGCACAAGCCGGTCCAGATTCTCTGGTTCGACGCGCAGGAGTTCATCCTTGTGGTGTCCACCATTTTCGTTGCCGTCATCGTCGGCGGATATGTGGGCTGGTCGCTCCTCGGCGTCCTTCTCCTCTTCATTCCCTGGAAGCGGACCAAGCCGCGCGGCTTCATCCCGCATCTCGCCTGGCGCTGGGGGCTGCTCACGCTGCCCCGCTACCCCGGCCCGACCCAGACCCGCTTTTGCGAGTGAGCTATCCCATGTTCGGCAGATCATCCGCCCGAGAGACCAGCAATCCCTTGGCCGACAAGCCGGCGAGCTTCGGCATCCATCGCTATCTCCAGGGGTCATCCAACCTGTTCGAAGAAAATCGGCTCCTCAAATTCTCGATTGCGGGGCTATTCGGCATCACCGCGGTTTTGGGGATCGCCCTTTACACGACGAGCCAGAACCAGCGGACAATCGTGGTTCCCTTCGGCGCGGGCGGCGATCTCTATGTGACCGGCGGCAAGCCCTCGCCCGCATATCTGCGCACCATGACGCGCAATATCGTCGCGCTTTCGGGCACCTATTCCGCATTGTCGGCCGACCGGCAGTTTGAGGAATTGCTCAGCATCGTCCACCCCACCGCCTATAATGGCATCCGCGACAGTCTGAACGCGATCCTCGACGAACTCACCACTAATCCGACGCTCTCGATCGCGACCTACATCCGGCCCGATCAGCCCGTCACCTGGACGGACCGCCAGATCCTGGTGCCGGTAGAAAAGGTCCGCGTCATCGGCGGCGTCATCCGCAAGTTCCGCGGCAATCTGCGCATCCGCTACACGATCGATGCCGGACGCTTCTGGCTCCTGTCTCTTTCCGAGGAGAATTTCGATGCCGAACTTCGGTAAGCGCCTCTGCGCGCCCTTCGCGGCGAGCGCGATCGCCACCATGCTGCCCATAGCGGCACTGGCCCAGACCATCACCGCGCTTCCCGACCAGACCAGCAGCATCCGCCTCTCCAACCGCGACATCAATCATCTCGTCTGCCAGGGCGGGGAGATCGAGGACGTCAAATTCTCCGCCGAAAAGGCGATCGCGGTCGAGAAGGCGGGCGCTGATGCCTGGGTCAAGTTCCTCGTCAAGGAAAACGACGAAGCGGGCCAGGTGACGCGCAGCTTCGTCACCACGCCCTCGGAATTTTTCGTGACCTGTAACGGCGCGATCTATCCGCTCTATGCCGAGCCCTCCGACATTCCCGCCCAGACTGTGACCCTCGTGCCGGGCGCCAGCCAGCGTGCCCGTGCCAATGGCGAACTATTAGGGCCGCTGGTCGAGGAGGAGCGCGCCGTCTCGATCACCCTCTCGATGCTGCAGGACCGGGTGCCGGCAAGCTTTACCGAGGTCGCCGTCTCGCCAGGGCCGCTTGCGTTCAGCGCCGCGCCAGCGCTGAAGCTCACCGAACGCCGCCGCGTCACGATCGAGGGCACCGGCCTGTCGGCGTCGGAATATTGGGTCGAGGCGAGCGCTGATACCGACATTGACGAGCGGATGTTCCTGGACACCGCGATGGGCAAGCGCATCTTCAGCGTCACCCTCGATCGCCTGTCCCTGAAGGCCGGCGAGACCGCGCGCCTCATTCTGCTGCGGCGGGGAGAGACGCTGTGAGCGGCCCCGGCGACAAGGGCGGCGAGAAGCCGACGGGTGCGCAACCGACGGGCTCGCAACCGATGGGCACCAGGCCCGACGCGCCGACCCAGCGGCCCCACGCCGGCATAAAGGGCTACTCCCGCCCGCCAAAGAGTAGGGACGGCGCCGGCGGCGAACCGGATGATCGCGCCGCCAGGGAGGTGCGCGGTCCGGCACTGCTCGACCTCAAGGCCCGCTGGGCGTTGCTGACGGCCCATCAGCAATTGCGCGCCCGCCAGGCCGGTGTCGGCGTCGTCATCGCACTATTCGGCTATGGCCTCTACACCGCCTCGAGCGGATCGAAGGACGAGGCGCCAGCGGCACCGGCGGCATCGCGCCTCGACATGGGCGCGGGGCTTCGCGGGGACAGCCTTGAGACCAAGGTGCGCGGCGACCTCAAGAAAATCCTCGACGGCCAGGCGCTGCTGGGCGACCGGGTGACCGCGATCGAGGAAGGCAGGATCGCCCCTGGCGGGCGAACCATCACGGACGCGGCAGAGGGCGATCTCCCCAGCGCCATGCCCGGCGACATCCCGGCCTTCCCCCCCAGCCCCAGCGGGCGCGAACTTGAGAGCGCTGACGGCAGCCTCCCGCCGCCTCCCATGCCGTCCGTGCCGCCTGCGCCGCCCGCCCCGCCGGTGGAGCGGCAGGTCGGCTCGATCGGGACCGCGACCGCCGCACTCACCGCCGACGCGGGCGACAAAGGGGCAACAGGCGTTAAAAAAAAGACCCGGACGATCTATTTGCCGCCTGGTTTCATGAAGGCGCGGCTGCTGACCGGGATCGACGCACTGGCGAGCCGGGACGCAACCAGCAATCCCGAACCGCTGATCGCCCGCGTCCAGGCGCCCGCCGTGCTGCCCAATGACGTCAAGGCGAACCTTGCTGGCTGCTTTGTCATCGGCAATGCGACCGGCAGCCTTGCCAAGGAGCGGGTCGAAGTCCAGCTCGTGTCCCTCTCCTGCGTCGATTTCGATGAACGCTCGGTCGTCGATCAGCCAATCAAGGGCTTCTTCGTCGATACCGACGGGAAGAAGGGGCTGTCGGGCCGGGTCGTCACCCGCGCCGGCGCCGCGCTCGCGCGCAGCTTCATTGCCGGCACGATCTCGGGCATGAGCCAGAGCGTCGAAAACACGTTCGGCGACACGTCGGTCTCCGCGCTCGGCACCGTCCGGTCGCTCGATGCGGGCGACGCGGCCAAGACCGGCATTGCCGGCGGTCTCTCCAAATCCTCCGACAAGCTCACCGACTTCTATCTCGATCTCGCCCGCCAGGCCGGACCCATCGTCGAGGTGGGCGCGGCCAAGGATGTGGTCGTGGTGATCCAGGAGGGCGTCGCCCTCGAAATCAAGCCGACTGCGGGAAGCAAATTCTGATGCGCCCGCGCCTCAAACAAGGAGACACGCCCATGCCGCTCCGCTCTTTCCTGGCAGCTTCGGTGATACACCGCGCAGGCACTCCGCTGCTGATGCTGGCCAGCCTTCCCGCCTGCACCGCCATCGGCTCGGTCATGTCGCCCTATCCTGAAAAGTTCAGCTGCAAGAATAGCGACCATGGCCAGTGCATCCACCCCGAGCGCGCCTATGAGGATGCGGTCGCCGGCGCCGCCTCGCGATCCGATCCCAAAGTCACGAACGACAGGAAGATGCTGAAAGGCAGCGCCGTCGCCACCTCGCCCGGATCGACGGGACGCGCCAGGGGCAAGGCCGCCACGCCCTATCTTGGCTATCGGATGAGCGTCTATCGCGAGCTTCAAGGGCTGGTCGAGGCGCCGGTGACGCCGATGCTGCGGCCGGGCCGTACGATCCGCACGCTCATCCTTCCTTATGCCGACCGTGAACGGCCCGACCGGCTCTACATGCCGCGCTATGTCTATTCGATCCTCGACAAGCCCGTATGGGTGGTCGGCGACTATCTGGTGAGCCCCGTCAATCCGGCGAGCCGTGTGCCAGTCCTCGAGCAGGTGAAGGCCAAGCCCGTGCCAATGGAGACGAGCGACCTTCCCGCTCCACCGCAGGAACAGCCGCGAGAGCAGGGGCAATGAAGGCGCCCGGCACCCGTCATGGCGGCGGCATGACGTTCGAGCGGCTGCGCCAGAGCGTTTCGCGCGATGCCTATTCCGACTTTCTGCCGATGGTCGCCTGGGTCGCGGAGGAGGAAGCCTTCCTCTGCATCGACGATGGCTGGGGCCAGGCCTGGGAACTCGTGCCCAGTGCCTATCTCTTCGCCCATGTCCATCAGGCGCTGCTCGGCCTCCTTAATATCCATTTCGCGGCGGGCACCGTTGTCCAGCTCCACTGCTTTGCCGACCCACTGATCGACGATGCGCTCGACGCCTTCCTGGATCTCAAATCCCGGCCCGATCCGTTGATTCAGGCCTCGGCGCGCCGCACCCGCGATTATCTGCGCGAAGGGACGAAGGGCCTCGATGCCCTGCACGGCATTCCGCTGCGCAATTTCCGGCTGCTCCTCTCGATCAAGACGCGCAAACCGCTTGGGGCCGACCTGCGGCGCCAGATCGAAGAGCAGCTCTCCAAGCTCGGCATCGCCCGCCTCGCGCCCGAGGCCCTGGTCACCTTCTATCGCCGCATTTTCAACGGCGTGTTCTCTGCTGCACCGGGGGTTTTCGCCCAAGGCAGCGAGGACATGCCCGCGCGCCCGGTGCGCAAGCAGTTGATCGATGCCGGCCCCGATCTCGTCTTCGATGGCCCCGAACTGTTCCTCGGCAAACAGGTCGCGCGCTGCCTTACCCCCAAGTCCCCGGCGCGGCGGGTCACGGCCGAACGCTGCAACCGGCTGCTGGGCGGCATGCGCGGCGCTTCGGAGGATAGCGACCAGATTGGCGGCCCCTTCCTCTACACGCTCAACATCCTCTTCGATCATTCGAGCTTCGAAATCCACAAGCGCGCGCAGATCCTCTCCGCGCAAAAGGCCGCTGGCAGTTTCGCGGTCGAGGTCGGCAAGCAGATCGAGGAGATCGGCTGGGTCCTCGACGAAGCGGGCAACAGCCGCTTCGTCTCGGTGATCCCGGTCATCTGGGTGTTCGGCCGCGACAGTGCGCAGGCCCGCGAGATGGCGGCGCGCGCCAAGCGCCTCTGGGAAAGCGAACCGCTCCCCTGGATGATGCAGGAGGAAAGCTATCTCAACCCAGTCCTGCTGCCGATGGCCCTGCCCTTCGGCTTCTATCCTGACCGGCGGACATTGCGGATGCTGGAGCGCGACCTCCCCATGCCAGCAAAGGCCGCAGCGCTACTGGCACCTGTCCAGACCGACTTTCGCGGCGGCGGCCGCCCTGCCCTGCTCTATGCCGGGCGCAAGGGCCAGCTCATCACGCTCGATCTCTTCGATCCGCGCATCAACAATTATAATTTCATCGTCTCGGCCGAGAGCGGCGCTGGCAAAAGCTTCCTCCTCAATAACCTATGCCAACAATATTATGCGCAAGGCGCGCTCATCCGCATCATCGATATCGGCGGCAGCTATGCCAAGCTCTGCACGCTCTGCTCGGGCCGCTACATCGACATTGGCGAGGAGCATTTCGTCCTCAACCCCTTCGACATGGGCTTCGCGCTCGACGGCGACGATCGGCAGTCGGCCATCTCCATGGCGGTCGCCATCGTCGCGGAAATGGCCAATGCCGCGACCCGCAAGGGCGTCAGCACGTCCGAATGGAACCTGCTGAAGTCCGCGGTGCAGTGGACGATCGACAGCGGGCGGGCGGAAGCCGGGATCGACGCGGTGCGCGATTGGCTTGGCGCCTATCCCGCTTATGCCACCAGCGACCTCGACAAGGTCGATCATCTGATCCCAGCCGCCCGCGAACTCGCCTTTAATCTTCGCGATTTTGCCAGTTCAGGCGCCTATGGCCATTATTTCAACGGCCCCTCGACCTTCGACATTTCCGCCGACGAGTTCGTCGTGCTCGAGCTTGAGCGCCTCAAGGCCATGCCCGACCTCTTCAATGTGATCGTGATGGTGGTGGTGAACGCGGTCACCCAGGAGCTTTATCTTTCCGCACGCGACCGGCCCCGCTTTGTCCTGTGCGATGAGGCCGCCCAGTTCATGACGAGGACCGACGGCCAGGATCTCTCCCGCCTCGCCGAGGTGTTCGGCCAGGGCTACAGGCGCGCGCGCAAATATCAGGGGAGTTTCGGCGTCGTCCTTCAGTCGATGAACGACCTGCTGCTGTTCGGCGGCACGGGACAGGTAATCCTCGAAAATGCCGCTACCCGCTTCCTGCTTCAAGGATCAACCTATGACCGGGCCGTCGAGAACAAGATCCTCGATTATTCGGGCTTCGTCCTCGATCTCCTGAAATCGGTCCGTAACAACAAGCCCCATTATTCGGAAGTCTTCATCGACTCACCGCTTGGTCTGGGCATCGCACGCCTCGTCGTCGATCCCTTCTCCTACTGGATCAACACCAGCGCGCCGCAGGAGGTCGCCGCCTTCGAGGCGCGACTGCGCAGGGGCATGTCGCCACTCGAAGCGGTCTGCGATCTGGCCGGCGTCGATCCTAGCGAAATCCTTGGCTCCGGCTCAAGCGGGGAGCTGCTGTGATGCGCACGCCTCCCGACCAGAACCAGCCCCGCTTCGAATTCGCGCCCGATCCCACGCTCGAAGCCTTCATCGAGAGACGCGCAGCGGCCAAGGCCGAGGCACAGGCGCTCTATTGGCGCTTCCGCCTCGTCACGATCGAAACGCTGATGATGGGCCTGCTTGTGGGCGCCGCGGGCCTTGCGCTCGGCAAGCCTCCCTTCCTCGTCCTGCGAGCCGCCGTGATGGTCGCCGCCGGCTGCTTTGCGAGCGGCATCCTCCTCATCGGCCTCACTGGCGCGATCGACAAGGGCCTCCTGCGCCTGCGCACATGGTGGCGCGCGCGATGAGCGGCATCCTCTCCCGGCGCCCCGCGCCCGGGCCCATCCGGCTCCTGGTAGGAACCCAGCTCATACTGCTCGTCCAGTCCCTCCTGCTCTACGAAGCGTCGGACGCGCTGCCCTCCGCGCTGCAGGTCTTTCTGCTCGCGACCTGGATATTGGGCACCGCAGCGCTCATCGCTGCGGTCCGCGGCGAGAGCGATGAAGGCAAACCCTGGTGGAGGCGGCGCCATGATCGCTGATGAGCGCTTTCCCGATCGCGCCCGCCACGCCCTGATCGGCGCGCTGATGCTGAGCCTTGCCTGCGGGAACCCCGCGCGGGCGGCGACCTCCACCATCGGGCGGACCTGGTCGATCGCCGAGCCCGATGCTATGACCGAGATCGAGGACCGCGCTGCCAGGGCGCCCAGCTTTGCCTCCCGGCTAGGCCCCCGTTCGAGCTGGTCGGCGATGCACGCGGCACAGCTTGGGGTTGCAAAGGTGGACCGGGTCCGCAGCCTTGTCCCCTTCTATACGGTGGAGCAGGATATCCGTCTGCCCGATGGCCGACTGCTTTACCCCAAGGGCTTCACCTTCAACCCGCTCGACTATGTGTCGTTGCCCCAGCGCCTCGTCATCATCCACCCGCGCGATCTGGGCTGGGCTTTGAAGCAGGCGCGGTTCACGGATTTCATCTTGCTGACCGCGGGCGATGCGCTCGACCTCTCCGAACGCACCGGCCGTCCGCTCTTCATCCTGGAAGAACGGATCAAGGAACGGCTGGGCCTCACTGTCGCGCCGGTGATCGTCGCGCAGCAGGGCAAAAAGCTCATGCTCACCGAATATGCGCCGCTTCGCGCAGCGAGCGGGAGCGCGCGGCCATGAAGCGGAAGCTCCTCACGCGCATGGCGCCGCTTGCATTGGTGCTGGCTACCGGCGGTGCCTCCGCGCCAGCCTACGCCTCCAAATGCGAGGCGAGGACCATCTTCAATCCGCTGACCAAGGTGCGCTGGACCTGCATCTTTCCGATCACGATCGGCGGCGTGCGGGTGGGGAGTTTCGACAAGCTCGACAAGGCGCTCGACGCCCAGTCCGCTTCCAAACCCTTATGCGCCTGCCGCAAGGGCGCGACCTTCTGGTTCGGCGTGAAGGTGAGCTTCTGGTCGCCCAACCGGATGATCGATGTCGTCACCGAGCCGGGTTGCATGATGGCGCTCGGCGCCGATCTCCTCCCCACCGGCGGCCGGCTTCAGGGCAGTCAGTCCGGAATCGCCGACGGCACCAACAGCCAGAAGCTGTTTGCGCAGATGCATTACTACATCTCGCCGGTCTGGAAGATGCTCGACATGTTCACCGACCTCCCCTGCGTCGAGGACGATGGCTTCGACGTCGCGATGATCACCGAAGTCCTGCCAACCTGGCAATCCGGGACATTGGGCGCGATCATCCAGCCCGAAGGGATCCTGTTCGGCAATCCCGCCGCTGGTCTTGCCTGCACGGCCGATAGCGCCGCGGCGGCAGCGGGCAAGGTCATCGATCCGCTCTTCTGGTGCATGGGAAGCTGGGGCGCGACCTATCCGGTGGCGGGCGACATCCATTTTGGCGACAGCGTCGAGGCTTGGGCGGGCCTTGCGGCGCGCGGCACCTTCATGATGGGGCGGCTTGGCGCGCTCACCATCAGCTCGGCTGACGGCTGTTCGTTCAAGCCCCAGCCGATCTGGACCAAGAGCCGCTACAAGCTCCAGATCATGGAGCCGGTCAAGGGCGGCAAATGTGTCAATATCGGCCGTCCCGGCGCGCTCTGGTCCTCGGCCAAACATGCGCCGGGCAAGGACAACGCCCAGTTCATGTCCTTTGAAAAGGTGATCTGCTGCGCGGGGGTCTCGACCCCATGAGCAAATCCCCTCCCCCAAGCCCCACAGCGACCCGGCTCCCTGCCCGGTCTGCCCGCCAAGGCCAAGTCGGCCCGGCCGGGCGCTGCGCGGGCGGAGCGGCGCCGGCGCCATCCGGCGCCGCTCCATTCCCGGTTTCTTCTTCTGCGGCTTTGCAACCGCAGGAGAGGAAGGTCGGCACGGCCGGATATACCCCCGGCGAGCGAGGCTCCCCCCCTCTGCCTGAAGCCCTGTTCGCTTCGGCCGTGCTGACCATAGTGGATGGACGGGCCGCGTTTCTCTGTCTGTCGGCGCCTCCCGGCGTTGCCGCACTTTGCCCCCTGTTTCGCCTGCGCAAGGTGGCTGGCGCCGGCAGAGGCGAGGGCCAGTCGTGAGACTCCATCTCTCCGCCAGCATGGCCGGCCTCTACCTGCTGGTCGCACAGACCGCGTTGGCGCAGCCGGCCTTCGCGCAGGATATGGACGCGAGAGCGCGGGCAGCAGCGGCGGCCTCGCGGGCCAAATCCGGCGACAGCGATGCGATCAGCAACAATTATCTGACGCCGGGCCTCGGCAACCAACCCGTCAGCACGGTCGACAACAGCCGCAGCTTCACGCCCAATCTCGCCTGCCAAAAGAGCGCCACCATGCTGGAAATGCTGGTCCAGTCGGGCGCGACCGGCGACATCACCCATCTCTCCATTTCCCGCGACAAGAATCTCGACGGCGCCTTTGACCAGGTCCTGGCCCTCCCGGTTCCGGTATCGGGAATCTGCGCCAACGGCGTTATCTCCTGTTCGCCGGGAAGCTGGAACCAGTGCCAGAGTTTCAAATGGGATGTCGGCGGTAGCGGCGACCTCAAGCTCAGCGAGGTCGATCTGCCGGACCTCGCCGGATGCTATTGCGTCAATGCAAGCTGCGGTGCCAACCTGGTCGCGGGCAATCTGCCCTCAGTTCTGAAGGACCTGGGTGGCGGGGTCATCGGCGCGCTGACGACCGCCGATCCCCGGACCGCGGTGGCGCAGGCCAGTATCGACGGCCCGGTCATCCGCTATGTCGGCGCGCAGACGACCGCCTGCTCGTCCTCGCCTTCGGTGTCCGCGACGAGCTATCGCGCCAACCCGACGGCGATCAGCGGCGACGCCTATGCCGCCTCGCAGACAAATTCTGTCTTTACAGCGCTTGCGGCCTCGCCGGCAGGCAATGGCAAGGCGGAGGAAACACGGTCCTGCACGATCGAGCGCGAGATTGCGGTCAAGGCCTGGGACTTTTCCGATATCGTCTCCGCCAGCGGGTCGATTACATCCACCAGCAGCTGCGGCACAGGATGCCTCCGCTTCCAGATCAGGGGTGCGGGGAGCTGCGACAGCAATCCGCCCGTCTATACCGTCACTTTCAATCCGTTGCTGCCCAGCCGGATCGTTTCGGCGCGGATTATCGAGATGGGCGCCGACGACTGGGTTCAGGGGCGGATCAACGGGCAAGTCGTGGGCTCGGCGGGCAAGCGTCTGTGGACGGGTGATGGCCTGCCATCGGGTGACTGCCGGATCAGCGATGATCCCTGGTATAACCGCACGCCCATCGATTTTACCGACACGCTCAGGTCCGGCGCGACGTCTGTCAGCGCGCGGGTCCGCGGCGGGGGTGGCGGCAATTGGGGTTATGTCACCGTCGAAATCCAGGTCGACACGAGCTGCGAGGTCAGCGAACGGCTGGTCGACCTCTGCGCAGGCTATGCGGGTCATCCCGCCTGCCACCTGACCCAGGAAGATGTCGATGGCGTCGAGACCGTCCGCAATGGCGTCGTCACGGGTTTGAAGCCCCTGCCCCTCACCCGCCTGTTCGGCACCGGCAGCTGCACCTATCAATATAGCCGCGGCTTCTTCCTGCGCACGCGCCGCTATGCCTGCGTGGTCGATACATCGGGAACCGTGCAGCCCGATCTTGCCCGCGCAACCTACATCATCGACCATTCGACCGAGACGATGCTCGCCGATCAGACGCGGGCCAACGATGGCTCCCTCGTCCAGTCGACCCGCGCCTTCGCGCTTCCCGACCGTCCGGCGGTCGCGGCCTGCGAGTCCATCTGCAAGACCCGCGCGCCCAGCGCCAATAGCGGCGTCGCGCCCGCTGGCGCCGTGGCGGAAAAGCAGAATGTGCCCGTCGGCTGGGACAGCTTCTATCATGTCTGCTCGGCCGACAATGTCTGCCCGCTGGGCGATGGCGAGGAGATCGTCTCACCCTGCGGCTGCCTCGATGATTTCCCCGAGGCGGTGGTCATGATGCAGACCGTTCGGCTCGCCGGCTCCGACCTTGCCTGCACGGCGGTGGCGCGATGATCCGCCGCCTCGCCCCCGCACTCGCGCTCGCCTGCGCCCTGGTTCCTCTCAGTATGTTCCAGCAGGCCCATGCCGCGCAGCTCTGCGCTGCCGACCTCAACGGCAATGGCGATGCCGCCGACGAGGGAGAAATGGCGCAGTGCCTTGCAGCCGCAGACGGCGGCGCGCTCTGCCCGATCGGCCAAGTCGACTGCGTGGCCGACGCACAAGGCGGCTATACCTGCCCACTTGGCGCAGCTTTTGCCTGCAAGACGCCGACAGTTGGTGGCGTGCCGGCCTGCTCGCCCCATAGCTGCATCGATACCTCCGCCACGCCGATCGAAAATGAAGAGGTCGTCGACGATCCCGGCGCGCCGGGTGACGGCCCGGTCGATGCCGATGGCAATTGCCTTGGCACCATCGAGATATTCGGCGGGCGGGCGCTGCGTTGCCGGCCTCCCGGCGCCAGCGTCTCCTTCCAGAATTGCTGCAAGGACAAGGGCAAAATCGTCAAGGACGGGATGGGTGGTTCGTTCAGCTCGATCACCACCAAGATCGCGATCGCCAAGGGTGTCTTCACCGGCATGAAAGCGGCCTATACCGCCTTCAAGGCGGGAGCGACGGCAAGCGAGGCGGCCTCGGCAGGCGCCAATGCGATCATTGTCGGCATCGATCCCACCTCGATCGCGATCAGCCTCGCCATCAATTACATGATCGAGCTGCTGCTCCAGGGCTGCGACCAACAGGATATGGAAACCGGCATGTTGCGGGGCTCGGGCATGTGCCATGAGGTCGGCACTTATTGCGCGTCGAAGATCCTGGGCATCTGCATCCAGAAGGCGCGCGGTCATTGCTGCTTCAACACGAAGCTTGGCCGCATCATCCAGGAGCAGGGTCGGCCGCAGCTTGCCGCTTTCAACAGCTTTGGCTGGGGTACGCCCCAGCACCCCTATTGCCGCGGCTCTTCCGCTGAAGAGTTCCAGGCGCTCGACTTCAGCCGGATGGACCTCAGCGAATATTATGCGGACATCGAGGCCCGCGCCCAATCTGACATCCAGATCGACATGAAGGAAAAGATCGATGCGACGCTCAGCATCATCCATCCCTGACCTTTTGCTGCGCGCCGGCGCCATGGTCGCGCTTTGCGCCGCCGCCCCGACGCTGGCGCAAGGCGGACGGACCGCGGGAGAACACCACCCGCCCGCACCAGACAAGCCCGTTCTTTCCGGTCCGACCGGCATTCCCGAACCCTCGCAAGCGATGCGCCGCCGGGCCTTCGAGGCGATGCGGCAAAAGGGGCGCTTTCCCGGCATCGAAGCGCGGGCGCGCAAGGACCGGGAGGACGCCGCGCAGCACATGACTGCCGAGCATGACGCCCTGCAAAAGCGCCTTTATGAGGCGCTGGGGCTTGCCGCGCCGATCGATGCGGCGAAGCCGAGGGATGGACGGGCTGCGCCTTCGGCAAAGGGCTGGATGCCGATGCTGTTCGCCTCCTCCTCCATGCCGCTCCAGACCCTGCGAAATTACGCTTCGCAGCTTGAGCTGGTGGGCGGGGTCATCGCCTTTCGCGGCGTTCCGGGGGGCATGAGCAAGATCGGCCCGATGGCGAAACTGACGGCGCAGATCCTGCGCGTCGATCCGGGCTGCGAGGGGCCGGCCTGCACGATGCGTAACGTCCAGCTCATCGTCGACCCGATCCTCTTCCGCCAGCATGGCGTCAATCGGGTCCCTGCCTTCGCCATGGTGCCGGGCGATCCCACCCTTCCCTATTGCGAGCGCGACGAGGAGGTCGCGCCCCGCGCCAGCCATATCGTCTATGGCGACGCGGCGCTTTCAGGGCTGCTCGAAGAATATGCCCGCCTCGGCGGCACGGAGGAGGTCCGCGATGCTGCGTCTCGCCTGTCTCTCCGCTAGCCGCCTCTGGCCGGCTTCCAAGGCCCTGCCCATGCAGGCGGCCCGCGCGCTGGGCGGTGCGATCGGCAACCAGCCTGCCGACAACAGGCGCTTTGCGCTCAGTCTCGCCGCCATCCTGCCCATTGCCACCCTCACCTGGCTGGGATTGCCGGGCATCACCCTGGTCATGAGCCCGTCGATCGACGCCTGGGCGGTGCGACGCGCGCCGGGTCCGATCCATAAGGGGGATCTCGTCGAGTTCATGCTTTCCCATCCGATCGCAGGCCCGAAGCCGGTGAGCGTCACCAAGCGCGCGCTTTGTCTTCCGGGCGAGCGGCTCCGCGAGATCGAGCGGATGTCGATCGACGGGCGCGAGGGTACTCGTAGCTGGTATTATTGCGGCCGCACTTTCCTTGGGGCGAGTCGACCGTTCGGTCGCGATGGTCGGCCCCTTCCCCATCTGCGCTGGGGCGATCGGCCGATCCCGCGCGCCTTTATTTATGTCGGCTCCGACCATGCCGGGGGCTTTGACAGCCGCTACTTCGGGCCGGTCCGGCTCGAGCGCCTCACCCGCATGGAGCGCATCCTGTGACGCGCCCCCTCGCCCTGCTGGCCTTGGCCGGCCTGCTGCTCCCGGCGCCAGCCCAAGGAGAGGACACGATCCGCCAGGGTTACTGGTGGTATCGCGCCAAGCCCGATCCCACCGGGACTCCGCCCGATGAAGTGCCGCCAGCCCCGGTCATCCCGCCCATGGCCGAACTCGCGCGCTGGAGTCCGCCCCGGATCGCCAAGCTGATCGCTGACCAGCGCGATTATGCCGCGACCGTCCTTACCGTCGAGGCGGTATCCGATTTCTGGCGGCTGGAGGATTTCGCGAGACGGAAAGCCCGCGCCTTTGCCGGCGTCACCCAGCTGGCGATGCTCGCCCATCCCGAACTCAGCGCCAAGTCGGCCAATCCGATGATCGGCGATGCGCGCGATGCGCTCGGCGCGCAGAAGGATGCTGTGCGCCGCGCCTACCTGCGCTCGCGTGGCCCTGAATTTGCGCTCGTCATGTTCTCGCGCACCTCCTGCGGCTATTGCCGGGTGCAATGGCCGATCCTCCAGCGCTTCCAGGAGGAAACCGGCTGGCAGATCATCCGCGAGGACCTTGATCGGCGGCCCGAACTTGGCGCCCGCTTCGGCGTCGAGGTGACGCCCACCACCATGGTCATACGCCGCAACTCAGCGCAGCGCATGGTCATCGCCAATGGCGTCGAGGCCTTCCCGACGCTCATCCAGACCGCCTATCAGGCGGTGAAATTGCTCTCGGGCGACATCAGGCCCGAACAGTTCCTGACCGGCGCCGGTGAGGAAAACGGCTTTTTCGACGCGCTCGCCAATGGTCCGGTTGCGGCCGCTGATCCCATGGCAAGCCCAGGCGGAGGCCGCCCATGAGAGCCCTCCATCTCGGTACATCGATCGCGCTGCTGGGCCTGTTGCCGCTCCCGGCCCATGCGCAGGCGGAGCGACGATCGCCCGACCGGATCCAGGCGGCCCGCGCCGCGATCCATCCGGTTTCCAGCGCCGGCGAAATGCAGAGGTGGCTCGCCCGCGTTCCACGCACCCTCGATTATCCGCCGGATTTCGAGGCCGCGTTGAAGGGCCAGGGGTCCGAGTTTGTCATCGAAATGAGCACGGTGCCCGGCTGCCTGCCTTGCGGCGATCTCTGGACCAAGCTGCTTGCGCTCAAAACGCGTTATGGGCTGACGCTCCGTCCGATCGACATCGACGAGGCCATGCTTCGCTCCGGGCGCCTCGGTCTCCCTTGGATCGGCCATCCGGTCGCCTGGCTGCGCCCGGTCTCCGATGAGGCCCGCATCCTGCCGGTCGCGATTGGCACGGATCATCCGGCCAATCTCGCCCGCAACATCTATCTCGGGCTGAAGATGCAGACTGGCGTGCGGGCCGCGGTCGGCGTGCGCGCGATGGCGAAGTTCACCGGTATCGTCGGCGCCCCGACGCCCTCTCAAACAAGCAACAAAGCGAAGGACTGAGCAATGGCGGGCTCGGACCTTCACCCCACTCCCCCACCTCCCTGGAGTCCGCCATGGCCGATTGCTGCACCCTCACCCCTCTTCGTCTGACATCCTGCGCGCGGTTCCGGCAATTGATCGCGCTGCTTGCCACGCTGCTGGCGAGTTGCGGCACCATGGCACCCGCGCATGCCCAGAGTTGGGCGGAGCAATGGTTCGACAATGTGACCTATACCAGTCCCGGCAGCTTCGAGGACCAGACACGCGGCTATGTGACCGCGGGCGGCATGTCTGGCCGGATCGATGTGCATAGCGATTATCTGATGAGCCTCACCATGCCCAAGGTGAAGGCGGGCTGCGGCGGCATCGACATGTTTCTGGGCGGCATGTCTTTCCTCGATCCCGATTACCTCGTCCAGAAGCTCGAAAGCATCCTCCAGGCGGCGCCCGCCGTCGCCTTCCAATATCTGCTCGAAACTCTCGACGAGAAGATGGGCAACATCATTTCGAAGATGGAGGCGGCCACCAATTTCCTCAATTCCATCCAGGTGAACGACTGCCGCCTCGCCAATCGCATGGTCCAGATCGCCAAGGGCGACGATAACATGTCGGGCATCATCGAGGAGATGACTGGCTACAAGTCGGTGAAGGAGGGCTATGCCAAAAGCTATCAGCAAAGCCGCGAGAAGATCCAGGCTAACGGGAATAGCCCCACCGAGGATCTGAAGGACGCGCTCGCCAATTGCCCGGCCGAGGTGACCGACATCTTCCGCACTGGATCATTGCTGTCCCATGCGGCGTCCCGCGTCGGCGCGGCCGATTGGGCGGGCGTCATGCGCGCGCGAGTGGGCGATGTCTATATGCGTTGGGACGCGACCGACAAGGTTCCACTCTTCTCCGCCATCCCCGCCTGTGCCGGTCAGGATACCGAATCCTCCGACGATTTCCTGAGCGGCCGAGTGATGCGCCGCGCCCTCAACATGCCGGCCACCGCCGCCGACTGCACGCAGGACGGGAGCAAGGGCGCGCTGGCGCTCACTCGCGAGCGCATGACCTCGATCGCCGAGAAGATCAGGACCCGCGCCGCACTGACGGCCGAGGAACGGCAGTTCGTCGCCAATGTGCGGACCCTGCCGGTCTACAGGATGCTCGAATGGGGCGTCCGCCAGGATGTGGTCGACTCAGTCATCGGCGATACCGATGAACTGGTCGCGCTGACGCTCGCCTATCAGATGCTGAACGACCTCACCCGCAGCATCGACTTCGCCATCTCCAACGCCGAACGCGGCACCAGCGCAGCTGGCGCCGCCGATGGAGCCAGCGCCAATATCTGCCAGACCCGCATCCTCACCAAGGGCATCGAACAGCTGCGCGACCTGCGCGAAGAGGTGCTGCGCCAGCGCGCGCAGATGCGGCAATCCTATATGGCGGTACTCTCTCAGGCGAACCTCTCGACGGGCTATGCCGGTCTCATCCGCCAGCGTGATCGGGACGCGCGCGATGCTGCTGGTACCGCCGCCAGCCGCAACCGCTGAAGGAGCGGACGCTATGCGCCGCCTATCCCGCCTGACCGCGCTGCTTGGCGGTCTCGCCGGCCTGTTCGTCGCCTCCCCTGCCCTCGCGCTGGAGACGAGCTTTCACACCTATGACGGTTTTGCCGAGACCGTGGATGCGTTTCGGCTGGTTTCCATGATCTTCGCCGATCCGCGCTACGAGACGCTGGTGCTGATCGTCGCGGTCGTCGGGATGGCGCTCGGCGCCATGCTCGCCATGATCCGCGGCACTGGCATGGGCCTTGTCGCGTTCGGTCTCCAGATGCTGGTGGGCATCGGCCTGTTTGTCGGCCTCGTCGCGACGACCGGCACCGTCCATGTCTATGACCGGGTGCGAAACGCCTATCAGCCCGTCGGCGATGTTCCGAACCTGATCGTCTTGGTGGCGGGCGTCACCAACATGATGGAGCGCGCGCTCGCCGAAACGATCGACGACAACACGCTCGACCCGCATGCCAAACTCGAGTTCGGCGCGGGCGGCCATGCCTTCGACCTGTTCCTCAATGCCGTCAGCCCGCGCGGGCCGATGACCGATGCCTTTCTCGACGCAACGGTCAAGGATTATGTCCGCCAATGCTATCCGGTCGCCCGCGTCTCGCCGGCCTATGGCATCGATGACGACCAGCTTTTCCGCACCAGCACAGACCTGCCGGCATCCTTTGCCGCCATGGCGGGGCCTTCGACCTTCAGCACCATCTTCACAGCCTCGGACAAGGGCGGAACGACGGTCAGCTGCAACGAGGCCTGGACCCATATCGCGGATCGGCTCTCCGACCCGGCGATCTTCGAGGACTATTCCTCCCAGGTCTGTCAGCGCACAGGCTATGACATCACCAAGGCAGATCAGCTGGCACGCTGCCGCAGCAATTTGGCTGAGATGGGTGACATGATGCTGGGAACGCCGCTCACCGCCCAGTCCTTCTTCACCAATATCCTGCTGGGCAATAGTGTGGGCGACGTTCTATTCGAGGACAGCCCGGCGACGGCCGCCCGCGTCATGGCCAATCGGGCTGTGGTGGCGGGCGGCCTTGCCACCATGTCGACCGCCAATGAATGGATGCCGACGATCCGCACGACCGTCTTCGGAATCATGCTGTTCATGATGCCGATCGCCCTCCTGTTCATCCTCACCCCCATCAACCTTCGGGTCGCGAGCTTTGCGCTGGGCCTTTTCGTGTTCGTGGCGCTCTGGGGCGTCATCGACGCCGGCATCTATCAACTGACCCGTGGCCGCGCGATGGCGGTGCTAGCAGAGATGCGTTCCAATCATGTGGCGGCCACGACCTGGATGCTTGCCCCCTCCTCGGCGATGAAGGCGCTCGCCATCTTCGGGAGCTTCCGCACCGCAGCGGCGGGCCTCGCCGGGGCGTTTGTGTTCACCGTGTTCCGCTTCTCGGGCAATGTCTTCTCGTCCTTCACCGCCGGCTCGCTCGGTGTTCAGGCTCAGGGATCAGCCGCGGCTGCCGGGGTCTCCACCTCCGAAGGCTTTGCCTCGGCGCTTGAGGCGCAGGCTTCGGCCATGGGAACGGGCGCTCGTCGATCGGCCACCTCAAGCTTTGGAGATTTCGGCGAGCGCTCGACGTTCGGTACCAACCGCAGCTTCGGCGCGGCAGGCGCGGTCAGTGCTGCCCATGGCGGCGGAGCGCAAGGTAGCGCCGCAATGGGCCTCGGCAGCGTCGATGGCGCGCGGGAACTGGGCGGCCTTGCGCCAGCGCTACACGGCCGAGACCTCAATGATCCAGCGACGGCCAGCGCCGTGCGGGCAGCAGCCGCCACCGGCGCGATCCACAATTTTGCCGAGAAGGACGCGCTACGCAGCCTTGGCACCAGCTATTTCGGGGCGGGCGAAACAGGCGAGAAGGCGTTCGGCGCCTTCACCCAGGGACTCGTCCAGTGGCGGGCCTTTGGCGACATCCGCGCCTATGGCATGATGATGCAGGCCGCGACACGGCATTTCGAGCGCGGCGGCTATTCACCGCAAAACGCGGCGCTCAAGGCAAGCGGGGTCATCGCAGAAGCCAGCGCCGATCCCACCTTCGCCAAGCTCATCGCCAACAGCTATGCGCAGGAGGAAATGCTGCGCAATGACCTGACCGCCGCCCAGGTGCAGGGCGGCGCCATGGAAGGCCGCCGCGATTATGCCGGGGGTCGGGTCGCCCAGGTGGAACGGAGCAATGTCGCCACCGAGCAGGCCCATCGCACGGGTGGGAACCAGGGTCAGCGCAACGCCTCCTTGATGCTCGGCCTACCTATTGATGAGATGAGCCGCCGCATCGCCTTCATCAATGCTCTCTCCGGCGAAGCGCGCTCCTCCGCCATCACGCAACTCTCCCGCACAACGGGACGTAATGAGGCCCAGGTGACCAAGGCTCTCGAAACCTATCGGGCCGCGACCGACCTGGGTACGGCGGACGGGGCAACGGCTGAAGCAGCGCGGGAAGGTACCAGCGTTTATGGGCGGACCCGGGAAGCCGCCGGCTATGACTTTGCCGAGCGTTCGGGGAAGCTCGACGCGCAGAAAGAGGTCGGGCACGACGGCACGCGCAGTGCTGCCCGGATCGGCGAGCAGCGGCGGCAGTCGGAGAATTTCGGCTTCGCGCAAGGCGCCGAGGCCGCCGGCATGTCGACGCGCGAGGCGGCCCGTCTCGACAGCTTCATTCGAACATTGGCCGATGCGAGCGGCAACCAGCTCGACATGGCGGAAGGCGGCGCCGACGGCATCGCTGACCGGGCGAGAAACGCCCGGCTGACCAGCATCGTCGAACGCGAGCGCTTGTCACGCATCCAGGGTCTGCTGCGGGCCAACGGCATCGAAATGAGCAAGCGCCAGATCGCGATGGACCAGAATGGCGACTTCAGGATGAACCTGACCCCGGCCACCGCCGCCCAGATGTGGCAGGCTGGCCTCCTTAACGAGAGCCAGCTCGGCGCGGTCGCCAATGGCGGCCATGCCCGTTTCAGCCTCGCTCACAATGACCTGCTCGTCTCCAGTAGTGCTGGGTTCGAGAAGTCAGCCCGCAACGACACCAGCACACGGTTCGAGGCGGGTAAGCAAGCAGGTCCCGACACGATCGAACATTTCATGAGCGGTGGCGCCGAAGGGCGCACCGCCATGGCGAACTGGCTCAAGGGCGGGTTCGAGATGGACCGGAAGGGCAATTGGCGCCTGAAGCCGCAGGTTTCGGACACCATCCAACGAGATGTGCAGGCCATTATGGCGCAGACGGGGTGGGAACGCTCGATCGGCCGCACCGCGCAGGACCAAAACGCATTCTCGATCGGAGTAAAAGGCGAGATCGGTGGAGGTACTGGTACGCACACAGGTCGAATGACAAAGTCCGACCGTGGCGCGTCATTTGGCCGCATGTCGGGATCTCTAGGTATTTCCAGTCAAGAAGGTGGCTCGACTAACGAGACCGCAAGCGCGCAGCTCAACATTGTAAACTATGATGTCCGGCAAGCGTTGGCCAATTCAGAACGATCGGCGGCACGATCCATCAATCCAGCTGAGGCATTCGCCCACCGATTGTCGGAGGAAATTCTCGGCTCGAATGGGCTCAGAAACCGATATATTGATCAGACCGACAGCGCGCGCGGAACCGCTGATCTGACCGCTCCTCTGACCTCGATCGAGCAGAGCTCGCTACTAGGCAGCGGACGATTTTCGACCGATCTAACGTCGGGGCCGTTCGACGGCGATTCGGAGTTCAAGAAGGGTGCCAATTGATGTAGCCAGGGTTCAGCGGGTTCAGAGGGCTGCCGATCCAAAGCGCCCCTGACGCTGGGTCGAGTGGATCAAATTCACGAAGCATCCCGGACGGACCATATTTGTTGCGATCCCAAAAATCGTGCTCGTCGGTTTCACCGTCCTCCTGGGCTGGCAACGACACCAACCACTGACGAAGAAAACCATATGAGAGAACGAGTGCTACAATGGGCGGAAAGAACAATTCGTTCAAATACCCGCCGACTGCCGAACGATAAACGTATGCCAATGCGTCCAGCTTGAAGGACGCGAACATGCCAAGCCAATAGAGTGGCACGCCGCTCCACCAGAGCTTCGCTGACCAAGGCCGCCAAAGCCAATCTCCGAGACGAAGTTGGTTATCGCTTCGATGCGCATTATTGGATTCAATGGTTGTGGGCATCATCCATTCCTCTTCGGCGATCCTACCATCATAAAATGCTGCCGAAAATAGCGAACCCTCTGAGAGCCTGTCTTGAATCTCATGCGTAACGAGCGATGCGTCGGATTAGGACATTGGCAGCGGCGGCATAGAGAAGCGCGGTTGCGGATTTGACGGT
>NZ_FNYZ01000032.1 GCF_900109095.1 Sphingobium sp. AP50 | reverse complement strand
AATAGAATTTCCCCATGATCCACCTCCAACAACGGTGAATCACATTTCCGACCTCATGGGAATCCCTCGATTCCTATTTCAAGCGCGATGCTCTAGCAGTGAGAATATCGCTCGCCGCCGCCCGATAGGCCTGCGCCTGTCGATGCGCCTCATGCGCCTGCTCCCGCATTTCGGACACGAACCCGGTATTCGCCGTTGGCGTGAAGCCCAGCCGAGAAATGGCATGGCTGGTATCGACAACCTCCTGCCCATTGCCAAAGCTGGAAACGACTCCGCCATTATCATGCCGCCAACTCGTGGCTGCGCCGCCGGCCTGATAGGAGGGGGCCGTGTTCCACTGATCGGCTTGCCGCATATTGGAGGTCTGGTTCGCCCAGCTCACATTGCCGTAGGAATAATTGCCTGTGGTTTCTTCGAGCGCCGCCGCCTCCGCCGCGTTCTGCGCCGGCGCGAGCATCGACATCGACTGGCCCGCGATCGACATGGCGCCGCGCGCGAGACCTGCGGCGAGAAAGGGCACGCTCATCAGCATAAACCCGGCGATCGTGGCGGTCTCGGCGTTCACGGCGCCGATCCCGGCATAGCTGCCCAGCGTCATGCCGCCCTTGGCCACGCCGGCAGCGGCCGCCTCCGCCCGCGTCATGCAGATCATATGGAGGATCACATAAAGCGGACCCCAGGCCGCAAGATAGAAGAACCCCGTTGCATAGCCCTTCAGCGCCGAGACGCCCGTCTGCGGCATCAGGAACAGCGGGAAGATGATCGGGAACATGGCGAAGAAGACGACTGTCAGCACGACATTCAGGATCGGCACCCATGTCATCGCCTGCTGAGCGATGCTAATATAGGTGTTGCGCGCCTGGATGTCGGCACGAGTTTGCGCGAAGGCATCGATCGCGCTGCCGCTCATATTGTTGCGGGCCTGCATGAAGGCATTGATGGCCGTGTTCTGGCGCATCGTCTCGACAAAGCCGTCGCTCGATTGGGTGAAGGCCTGGTTGACGATAGGCACGTCACTGCGAAGCTTCGCCTGCGCCAGCGCTTCGCTCAGCCTGGGATAGACCTCCAGACCCCAGATTTTCGCGTTGGCTTCAATCATCGATTGCCACTGCTGGTCGAGCAGGCCGTAGGCTTGCCTACAGGTCACGATATAGGGGGTGACCGTGCTGCCGCTACGCTCCAACCATTCCTGTGATCGGGATTCCGCATCCGACGCAATGGCCGCCCAAAGGTTGGTCGCGGCCGCCAGATCGGTCAGCGACTTGCGATAAAGCATGATGTCGCCAAACACGCACTGCTTCATATAGGCGTCGAGATTGGCGGAAAACTCGGCATCCCGGATGTTGAAATTGCGCGTGGCATCGAACAGCCGCGCACCATAAATGAGGCCATTGCTGCTGTAATTGAGTTCGCTCGGCATCACGAATACGGTTTCCGCCGTGCGGGTAAGATAGTCGCCGATCTGCGTGGTGAAGCTGGCGAGCACACCAAGACCCAGCGGCACATTCGCGACCGTGGCCGGGGCGAGGCTCGGATTGACCCGGTCCGTCACCTTGATGTCGACCGTCGGCACCATCAGGCAGAGGTACATGGCGGTCGCCTGAAGGAACCAGTTAAGCCACGCTTTGTAGTTGAGGGTGAAGGCCACGACGAGCAGGGAATAGATCAGCCCCATCACCATGACGACGCGGATCATGGAGCGGTAGCCTCCTCCTCCGGTCCAAGCTGCGACTGCATTGAAGATATTGACGAGATATTCGCCGCCGCCGACCGTGAAGACCTCGAGCATCGTCTGTTCCTGCCTTAATGGACGCCCTGGGCGCTAAGGCCGCGCGAGAAGTTGAGCGCCGCGGACATGCCGGGCGACATTGTGTTTTGCAGGGTGGATTCCAGGAACACGCTGCGATTGATCACTTGATAGGTGAGTTGGAGCTTGCCGCTCAGCTTCACCTCTCGCTGCGCGAACTTCTGGCGGGTGGCGGCGATTTGCGCTTTCCATTGCTCCGCCGTGGCCTGGTCGGCGGTCTGATAATGGACCTTCGATTGTTCGACGCGATCGAGCATATTGTCGAGCATGGCATTCAATATATCGACCGCTACGATCTCGGCGAGCGCGTCGATTTCGCCAGTTGTCAGCGCATTATGCGCGAAGGCCTGGACCGTCAAAATCTTGTAGAGCGGGATGGTCGCCATGTTGAGCAGCTGCTTTTCGGCGGCGGTCAGCGCGCCATTGGCGCGGGCCTTGACGCTCATATCCTCGATCATGGTCCTGATCCGGGGGCGCAGCGCGGCCGAGGCGGGAACGCTTAGCGTCTTCTCGCCCAGGTCATAGCAATTGCTGTCATTGCATTGGAGCATCTTCACGACCGGTGCATTCTCAGTGCCGTCGAGCAGAGCCGTCACCACGGCCTCCTCGGCTGGCCCAACCATGATCACATTGCCGCCGACGCTGGAGTCGGTCGATGGCCGGGTGACGATCGTTCCGACCAGCGTCATGATATATTCCGAAAAATCCTGGTCGAATGCGCCAAATTTCGCCGATTTCTTGAGCGCCTCCCAGGTATAATTATGGTTCTCGCCGACGAGCTGATCCTTTAGAGCAGTGTCCGAGTTGTTCGCGATCGTACTGTCGCGGCTTCCGCCATTGTTGCAGCCTTGACGCGAGGCGGCCCAGTCGGAGAAGACGCCCTGGCTATTGCCCACCGCTTCGCAGATCGTCGCGCGGGTCGTGTCTATGGTCGGCCAGATGCCACCCACCAGCGCCTGTGCGGTCTCGCAGCTCGATATGTTCATCTGGTTCAAGAGCTGAGCCTTCTGGCTGAACTCGTCCATCACCTTGCCAATCTCTGGCGAGACGGAATCGATCGCCAGTTTGAAGGCAAACCCAAGCGCATTGTTGGCTGTGGCCTTGAGCATAGCCACGATCTCCGAGGCATTGATGAAGGAGAAGCTGCCGGAGAAGAGGTCGATGCCGCCGCAGCCAGCGCGGGCATTGGGAAGCTGGAGGTTGAAGGGCGAGACGCTTTTCTGAGGGAGGCGCGTCCAGACATTGCCCAGCGAATAGTAGCCAGCGGCCTGCCCCTGAAAGGCAGACGGCCCGGTAACATTGGCGGCGCTGCCTGTCTCGCTGAAGAAACTGTTCATCTCCGAAGCTACATTGGCGTTGGCAACACCGAGACACGCAAAATGCGCCGCCGCCGCCATCGCGATGGTTGATCCGGCGCATTGACAAAAACGGCGAACACGGCCGGGCTTCACATTTTTTTCCATCAATAATCGCTCCCCACCTTGGTGTTGGTCAGCATGAAGATGCGGTCCATGATTTCGTCAGCGGACAATATGCCGAAGCCGACTGGCACGGTGTGCCGGGTTGCGGTGTCGAACAGGACCAGCGCAGGGGTCTCATTGCCGGGCACGCCCATGCGGGCGCGCTGTCCGGTATCGACCGTGTAATTGGGGAATTCCCGATTGGGACCGCCATCCATCGACACGGCCATCACCGCGATGTGGTGGCTGTCGGCGACAGAGCGGAGGATTGGCCCGAATATGTCGCAGGCACCGCAGCTCTGCGCATAGAAATAGAAGAGGCCATAACGCTGGCCGAGATTGGTCAGCACCGCATCGCGATCGGCCTTGCGATTGTCGAGCCACGCGCGCTTGCCTACCGTGCTCACGGGCCGCTGGAGTGTATAGTCGAGGTCGGGATTCTGCCACAAGGCGCGCTGCCAAGTGTCGGAGAAGGTCGAGGCGCGATCAAGCTGCTCGCGCTGGAACCGCACATAGGCGATCACATTGGCCTCGGTCGGCTCCAGGATCGCCTTGGCTTTGAGTTCATCGAGCTCCTTGGTGATCGCCGCCATGCGATCGGTAGCGCTGGCCTGGGGTGTATCAAGCGCCTGTTTCTCAATCGCTTGGGGCCTGCTGCAATAGAACCATTGCCCGAGACGTCGTTCGCCGCAGTAGAAACTATCGCCGGGTTCTTGGCGCGCGTCGGCCTCGGCGGAGGCGCCCGTCGGCTGCGCCCTCACGGGCCCGGTCATTGGCGCCAGGGCGAGCAGCAGCATCGAGAGTTTCGATAAAGTCATTCTATCCCGCCTCCGTTTAGCGATCATCGTCCACCGGGCAGCCGAGCTGGTCGTGCGTCAGGCGCTGGACCGAGAGCATCAGCGCGACATCGAGCAGCCTTGTGCCCTAATCCAGCATTCATTTCCCATCCAAATGGATCCCTTTCCACGGGCTGGTCATTGGCTGTGCAGTTCATAATAATCCTGTATCTTCTGCTGGATATCGGTCATCGTCTCGACTTCATCAGGCATCCGCGCGGTGTCCATGAAGTCGGAATAGACATCGGTGAAATCCATCACCGAGAGATCGAGACGGGAGAATTCATCGACCGTGAAGCCCTCGCATTGCTCGGCCTTGGGCTTGCCGAACGGTTTGTTGATCTGGGGTCGGCCCTGCTCCTGCAGGATGCGGGAGAGCTTGCTTTCAAAACAGCAATAGGTTTTCCGCTTGGTCGTACAGACGCCCAGGATGCTGGAGGAACAATAGCTGCCGATGAAGGTGCAGAAGCCCATGCGGTCCTTCACATCGAGCATCTTTTCGTCGGTCGAGCAGAGAAAGGTCGTGAGGAACTGCGTTGCAACGCCGGACAGCGCCGCGACGTTGCCGCTGATCGCGCCTGCGAGCGCCGCGCCGCCGATCCCAAGCGGTAGCAGGCCGGACACCTTGCCTGCGCAGCAGTTCACCACCCCGAAAATCGGCTTGTGGCAGGTGTCACGTGTGCCGGGAAAGACGTGCATGTCATCAGGATCGAAATCCTTGCCTGCAGTATCGATGGCATGGAGGGCGGTCAGGGCATCCTTGAATTCGCTCGACGCTTCGCGGTTGATCGCCTCGCAATCGCCGTTGATGCAATAAACATCGTCGCCGCACACATATTTGGGCGGCTGCGCGACCGTGGCGCCCGACACCGGGCAGCGGAACACGCGCTCGGTCATCTTGCAGCCGTCGCTTGTGGGATTTTCATCGAGGCAATTATCATATTGCCAGCTGCATTGCGGGTTGCCCTGAAGGGTGCCGCAGTCGTCTTGCTGATCTTCGGTATAGCAGCTGCCGTCGAGATTGGTGTTCGCGTCCTTAGGGCATTGCTGGTGCGAGGTTGCGGGCTGGCTATGGGTCTGCGAGCAGCTCTGGCCGGACAGCGTGAAATTGGCTGGGCAGTAATAGATGGGCTTGGCGGCCACGGTTCCGGTGCATTGCGAACCCGACAGGACAAAGCCAGTCGGGCAGGCATAGATCGGGGTTGCCGCCTGCTCCTCGGTCTTCGTGCAGGTCGTGCCGCTCAGAGAATAGCCGGTGGGGCAGGAATAGACGGGCGTGCCAGGAACATCATCGGTTCGGGAACAGGTCGTGCCATTGAGGCTGTAGCCAGCGGGACAGGCATAGCTGACCGAAGCAGCTATTTGTTCGTTCGCCTGGCAAGCACTGCCCGACAGCGTGCCGCCGCTTGGACAACTATAATGGACGTTCGCCTGCCTATATTCCGATTTCACACATGTCTGGCCGGAAAGGTTGTAATCAGCCGGGCATGCATAGGTGACGGTCGCGCCGGTCACATAGGTGCGATAGCAAGTGGTTCCCTGCAAATCCCCGGCTTGCGGGCAGGTGTAGGTAACGATGCCGTCCTGTACGACGTTCGAGACACACTGATTATATTGCGGATCGAAATTCCAGGCTGCACTCGGGCACGTGTAGGTCCTCAGCGGCTTGTAGAGGCAGAAGGTGCTTCCGGACGATTTTTGTTCGCGCAGAAATTCGATGCTGCCGGGATCGGTGCGGGTGGCCGCGCATTTACTGCTGGCAAATTCGGCCTTGCGCATGACGCAATAGGGGCCACCCCCGCCGAACATGCTGCCTTCATTATAATAATAATAGGGGCATGCATAAGCTGGTGTGGCTGAGGTCGTGTTGGTCGTGACGCACTGGTTTCCCTCAACCGTTCCGCCATCAGGGCAGCTATAGGTTGCGGTAGCCTCATAATTGGCGCTTTGCGAACAGGTGCCCTCGTCGAGGCTGTATCCTGACGGGCAAGCATAGCTTTCCGTGGCCGGCTGCGAAACCTGCCGGGTACAGCTGACGCCGTCCAGCGCCCAGCCTAGCTCGCAGCTGGAGGTTGCAGTGGCTTCATAGCTGAAATTGCGCACGCAGATTGCGCCGGACAGCGAGAAATCAATAGGACAGGCGTAAGTCGGCGTAGCCTCTATGGTGATAATGGCCTGGCATATTGTACCTGTCAGGCTATGATCGTCAGGGCAGCTAGAGCCGAATTGGTCGGCGCCTTGGGTCAGCGTACGGCTGCACCGACTGCCGTTGAGTGCCCAACCCGCAGGGCAGCTATAGGCGCTGACATTGGCCGGCTGGGTCTTTGCACATTGCGACCCGTCGAGGGTCCAGTCCGCATCGCAGCTATAAATGATACTGGCGGGGATTGTTTCAGTCGTTGTGCAGGTAGCACCGTCCAGCGTCCAGCCCGGCGGGCAGCTGTAGATGGTTTCCAATGGCACCGAACTCACAACGACACCCGTGTCACAGGTGGCGTCATAATAGATTTGCGCATTCTCCGCCGGCAGGGGTTGGCACTCGCCACTGCCGGCGCTGATCGCTTCTCCGCCAAGCTGGGTAGAGGGATCATTCTCGATCGCGCTGGCATTGGCTGTCACCGCCCTGATCTCATCGGTCGAGAAGATGGGCCGCGTCTTGCTGGTGTCGGTCGTGATTTTATAGACGTCGCTACTGCTCTTCAACGCATTGCCGTCATTGGCCAGCTTGTCGGGCTCACCATAATATTGGGCTTCCGGAAGGTCGGTGCCCTGATAGCCGGGCACGATCGCTGCTTGTGCATCGTCCTTCGGTATCCAATGCTCGTCGCTGCGCATCGCACTGCCCAGCGCCTTGCCTTCCTCGCGCGCTTGGGGTGCGGTCATCTGCGCGGGCGTAGGGATTGCGATACACAGCAGGATCGGGAGCAAGACAAGCCGCTTCATGGACGGTCTCGCCCCAACGACCCAAGCGCCACGGCGGCAATGCGCGCGCCGGGACCATTGCCGCTCACAAAACGCTCCAGCGCATAACGCACAGTCACATTGCCGATCATGCGGTCATAGGGTGGGACCGGGGTCGTGCAACGGAAGCCGGAGCAAGGATCGAAGTCCGACGAGACTGCGACATAGGTGGGCACCGCCCGCACATCGAAAGCGCGGAACAGTCGGGGATCGATGCCGATGCTGGCAAAATCCTGGGGTTCAACGACCTTGGCCAGTTCGGTCGAGAAGGCCTTCATGCTGTTATGGGGGAAACCACGAAACACGACTATGCCGCCGGCTTTCGCGGTGTCGCGCACCATCTGTTTCAACGAGGCGGGCGGCATCGACAGGCTGGCGAAGGCAATGAACTGGGGCGCTTCACCGGCCTTAGCGCTCAAATTGGCTGCGGCACCCGAGATGATCGCATCAAAATCGATCGGGCCATCCGGCCCGGAAGGCAGATCGCTCGCGGCAACGCGTCGCATATTCTCGGTGCCCCCTTCCTGCACCGCGAGTGCATCTTCCCGGAAGGTCTCGCCGCGATCCTTGATTTGGCCGACGAACGCTGCCGCCTCCGCCTCAAGCCCGGCAGCGCGCGCCTTGATCGCCTGGACGTTGACCCCATCGACTGTCTGCGCCAGCACGGCGGAAATGCCGGCCATGCCGAGCAGGATGCCGATGCTAATCCGCACCCGGGACATACGCATCGCGCGCCGCCTGCGCGCGTTGGGCAGAAGGCGCTTAGAATACACAGCAATTCCTTTTTCTCCAGACGAGGTAGCCCATGTCCTCGCCACCGGCGGGATAGGCGCGCCCGGCGCCGGGTGGCATGGTGGACGCGCCGATCGAGGAGCAGGCGTAACGGCCCGACACGGTCGGGATCGGGTTCACCATCTGAAACCGGTATTGCTGTTTGCGCATGATCGGCATGACATATTTTTCGCAGAGGCCCTTGGACCCCATCGTCCCCCAGGCGAGCGCCTGACGGTGCATCTTGTAGGCAAAACGGGACAGGGCGAGGCGGGAGGACTGGACGTGACCGATGGAGGAGGGGATGTTCCCGTTCATCGGATACATCGACCCTTGGCACCCGGCGCACCAGAACAGCGTGTCGATCGGCATGGAAGCCGTCGCCGTCACGCAGTCCGCCGCGCAGGCGGCCTGAGCAATCGGGTTGGCAAAGACAATGGCTTCGGGATTGATGAGGCCGGACAAGGCGTCATCCTGCCAGAGAGGATCGACCTCGGTCATATACGCGATATCGAAGCTTGCCTGCTCGAAGCAGACGAAATCGGTCAGCAACTCCATCCAGTAGAGCAGGGGATAGACATACCAATGGACATGCCATTTGGCCGTACTCTGCGATCGACCACCGACCATGGACGGACCCGCCATATAGCCTTGGCCGATGTCGAACCCAGGCGCGATCCGTACACCGCCAAGATTGGGGAAGCACCAGGGTTTCATTGTGACGTCGGCCAACCGTGCCGGTTCCCAGAAGCCGACCGAGATACCCACGCGCGGAATGGGATCGGCGCAGGCGCAGATCGGGGAGGAGGGGTTGGAGGCATCGGGGCGATTGCCCGGCCAGATTTTTAATCCCCCAACCGACAGCGGGAAGAGGCAGGACCAGCAGACGTCGGTGATTGGATTGACGAACTTGCCGTTGCAGGTCGGCGCGGCCTGCGCTCGGGGCATCATCGCGATGTTCAGCAGGAGCGCCATCAGGAGCAAGATGGTGCGGCAGATGAAGCAAGTCATTCGGGCCGCTCCCCAGCATTGAGTGAGGCATTGTCGGCCCGTTGTTTCGCTGCCCAATAAATCAGGCTCTGGATGAGGGTGGCGGCGATGACCGCAGCGGCGAGGCACGGCGCGGCGCCCCCGATTCCCTGCCGCAAGGGCGTGATGAAACCGACGCAAAGCGCGGTCAGCGCGCACAAGCTCTGCCATAGATAGCGCAGTCGGCGCAGCTTGCCGGTTTCCGGTGCGGCCATGGGGGTGCGTAAAAGGTCGAGCCAGAGCGGCATCAGCCTGCCCTCCGCGTTTGGAGCAGGATTTCGCTCACGCGCATGACCTTGCCTGCGGGCTTCACCACCGCAGGGGTGTGGTCTATACCGAATTTGCCGGTCAGTCGGCCTTCCTGGTCGAAATAGAAGCGGCGCTGGCGGCGCGTCATCTCCTCGATCGCGGAGCCGGACACGAGGATGATCTTGGCCTGAACGTCGGTATAGCGTGCAGTCGCCCATTCCATCTGCGCGTCATTGTCGCCGTCGATGAAGACCAGTTCCTGCCGGATCGTCACGAAATCCAGGGGATTGATCCGTTGCCCGGCGGCCGCAATCAGCTGCCCTTTGTGGTCGCGGACATCCTGCTCCAGCGTCACCGAGGGGGCATAATCCCATGTCCGAGGCTGGTCCGTAGGCGTGATCCCCGACACCGGATTGGGCCGGCGCGCCCTGGCTTCGGCCCGGGCAGCAAACTCAGCGTTCATCCGCGCCATCTCGCCGCTCGCCTCCGCCCGTTTCAGCCGGGCCTCGATCGTCGCCAGCAGATCGGGCTCGATCACGGGGAAAGTCTGCCCGGCCTGGCCATAATCGCGCGCCTGGGTCGCCATCGGGCTAACGGCGAACAGCGCGCCGAGCAGACCTCCGCCCAAGGCAATTATGCCCGCTGCAGAAGCAAGCAGCGTCCTCACAGGATTGGCACTCCCGTGCCGATGAGCTGGCGCGTGCAGATAAGGCCGATTTCTGCGTAGCGGCTGTCAAAGCCGTCGGGATGCGGCGTCCCGACATAAAAGCAGCCGCCCGGTATCTGCCCCGCCGCCCCCGGCGTCAGCGGCTCGCCAAAGCGGGTGCGCGGCTTCATGCGTGCGACGGTCTTGCCGTTGACCGCCACCCAGGCCCCCTCATGGCTGACAATATCGCCGGGGAGTCCATAGACGAGTTTGCCGAACGGCTGCGGCTTCGCCCCGAAATGCCGCCGCACCAGCGCATTGGCGGGCGCGATGAAAAACACATAGTCGCCCCGTAGCGGCACCTTGTTCTTGTGGATGAGAAAGGCCCAGTTCGGCAGCGATGTCGTCGTGTTAACCAGGAAGGCGTGATCGTCCCGCCAATCGCCGATCGCCCTGTAGGCGCCGATCGCGGCGATGCTCAGGCCGAGCGCACCCCAGAGATGCCAGCGCGGCCGCCAGCCGATGCCATGCGGCTGGCTGGCTGGCGGCTTACTGACTGTCTGGGCCATTAGTGCCTCCAAAGGCTGGCGCTGAAGCGTCGCCGGTTGCACCTGTCATTGGCGCGTTGGCAAAGGGTGATGGGGCGGGCAGGCCAGTGGCGGAATCCATGGCGGTCATGGCAACCGGCGCCGGGGCGGTGGTGGGTATCGTTGCCTGCTCAGCTATGACCCGGCGCTGAGGCGACTGCATGCCGACGGCGGAGGTCTGTTTTGGGAAAGCGACGCCCGAGGCATAGACCGCCTTTTTGATACTGTCGGTGATGTCGGGCACATTTCTGGAGAGGACCGCTTCGCCCACGATGACGATCTCGCCCTTGTTGGCTCTGCGCTGCATCTCCTTGTCGAGCGTCGCCATGAAATGGCGCATCTCTATTTCGACCTTGTCGGGGGGGGTGGCGGCGCGGGCCTGCGCCTGCACATATTCGCCGACGATCGCGGACAGCCTGACCGATACGATATGATCCTGCGCCGGCGTCACCAGCGTTTTGGTGACCCAAATGCCCCAGACCGCCGCGCCGATGATTAGGGCGCTCGCTGCGATCTGGGCGCGGGAGAGGCCGGCAAAGCTCGGATCCCGTTGGTGTTGCTGGTCAGGCCCGGCAGGCGGTGCGGGGATGGGAATATGAGGCAAATGAAGCTGGTCTGGTTCAGACATGGGAAGCGCTCCTGAGCGCTGCCTGGGGCGGCAGGATGTGATGGCGGCGGATGATGATGAGAGCGGCGGTGAAGAGTAACTGGGCAACGCCAACGAGCATGCCAAAGGACGCTGCGCGGTCGGGAGCCGCCGCGACATAGCGCGAGGCCAGGTTAGCCAGATGGTGCATGAGGCCGTCGAGCGAGAAACCGCCCAGAGCGAGAAAGAACAGCACGAACAGACCCCAACTCATCAGCAGGGTGGATGCAGCAAAGCCAGCAAGATGGAGAAGGCAGAAGGCGCCATGCTGCCAATCAGAGTGGCGAAGAGCGCCGGTGAATCTCCGCATAGAATTTCACTCCGCCGCGACGGCCAGCGATGGCTCGCCCTCGCCGGTCCATTTCTCAGGGCTATCGGGGAAGGCGATACGCTCGATCGCCTCTTCCATGCTGAGCCCGTCCTCCATCATCTGCTCGATCGCAGCGAAGGTCTTGGGGCTGGAGGAAAAGAGGGTGGCGGAATAAAGGTCGAGGACCAGGCGACCGACAGCCAATGTGTCCGGCCCCTTGATCATGATGTCGGAATATTCAAAGCCGTTCCGCTTCA
This sequence comes from Sphingobium sp. AP50, assembly GCF_900109095.1. Classification (GTDB taxonomy): domain Bacteria; phylum Pseudomonadota; class Alphaproteobacteria; order Sphingomonadales; family Sphingomonadaceae; genus Sphingobium. Next base: position 24,527 of record NZ_FNYZ01000032.1, on the reverse strand, counting down.
AGGAGCGCAGCAGCGCGTCGGTATAATCGTCCATGTCAAAGCGATCATGCTTTTTGAAGTCTGCTATGGTTTCCGGCTTCTGCTGAAGAATGAAGAACCAGTCGCTATTCTCCAGCGCCGCGATCGAGCCTGGCGATTTATAATAGTCATTCAATGACTGAGTAGCGGTTACCAGCGACGCGCCATATTTGCGGCAGGTGCGGGCATAGGTTTCGATGAAGTCGGCCATCGCCCCGCCGCGCAGCATCTGCCAGGCTTCGTCGAGCAGCAGCGCCTTGGGTATCGCCCGGTCGACCTTGCGCATCATCTGCTGCGCCATGAACATGATCGCGGTCAGCACCACGCTGCGCAACTCCTCGCGCGAGGAGAGGTCGGATAGTTCAAAGGCGGTGAGCTGGGCGGAGAGCTCGAACGATACTTCACCCTGGAAAAACTTCCCATAAGTGCCGCGTGATGAGAATGGCCGCATGGCGATGGCGAGATTTGTCGCCAGCTCGTTGCCCGAGGCTTCGAGCGTGGCGATCACGGCATCAATTGAGCCGCTGCGGCCGTGGGCTTCCCATACCTCATTGACCGCGCCGTCGATCAGGCCCCGCTCGGTGTCGTTGAGCGTATCTATGTGCCGGGCCATCTGATTGACGATGGCTTTGAGCATTGCCATGCAGTCGAGCAGATAATCCTCGTCCTGCGCCGCCTGGGCGGCATCGATCATGCTGAAGGGGTTGAGGCAGAAGCCCGAAGACATGGTGAATTCGACAAAGGCGCCACCCTGAAGCTTGGCCGAATGTTCGAAGGAGCGGCCGTCATCGATCACGACGACGCGCGCGCCCGCGCCGCAGAGCGAGGCGCACAGCTCCTGAAGCGCTACCGACTTGCCCGAACCGGACTTGCCGAACACAGCCACGTTATGATTGCCCGCGCTATTCTCGAAGGGAGACCAGAAGAAGGGCTGCCCGCGTCGACCGATCAGCAGCATATGCGGGATTGAACCACCCAGATATTCGCCTTGGAGCGGCGCGAGGTTCACCGCCGTGGTGGTCAGCATCGTGCGCATTCGCTTCATGCGGGAGAGATCCCTGGCAAGGCCATTGGCCATGGTCATCGGCATGGCGCACAGCAGGCCCATGATCTGGAGATAGCGATCGTCGAGCAGATCCCAGCCACAGGCGCGGTAGACGGATTTCAAGACCCTTTCATTGGTGTCGCCCTTACCCTCGGGGGAGAAGGCGGTCACGCAATAGAAGAGTCTGACGAGCTTGCTGCCTTGCTTGAGCTCGTCATTCACGCGCGCCCATTCCTGGCTCTGTTCCTTCAATTGCGGCAGGAAGCGGGCCGATTTGCTGTCGGAGAGGCTGGTCGTGCGCATATATTTCATGCCGGCTTTGCTGGAAGCGGCTTCGACGTCGGGAAATTCGATGCACAGGTTCGTGGCGACCGGGCAGGGCATGCGCAGCTTGTCGGTGAACATATCGCCGATGAGGCGGGTCATATCCCACGGCGCCCAGCGTTTCGGCAGGTTGCGGACCGAGAAGGAGCGCACGTCGAAGGTGTCCGGGTAGATTTCGCCAATCTCGGGCGTGCCGTCGATTTCCTTGCCGGTGGGACGGAAGCGCTCGGTGCGCAGCAATATCCTGTCCGCCTCGATACGCATCTCGATGTCGCGGCGAATGGCCTGGTCGGCGATGCTGTCATAGGCGTTGTAGCTGACGGCATCGTCCCCGGGCGCGGTGGTGGGCGAGGTGATGTCGTCGATCCAGGCGATGAGCCTCACCGGATCCATCTTGCGGGCGGTCACATTGATCGAGCTCAGCGCCGAGACAAGCCCGTCCATGACCCCGACAATCTCCTCGTTAGACACAGAGGAGGATTCAGGTGTTGAATAGGAAATGGCGACGCGGTGGTCGCGCAGGTAAAAGGGCGCGTCCCTTGAAAGCGAGGTCCAGACACCCTCGGTAAGATAGTCGACCCGATGCCTCGCCATGCGCTCGTAGACGCCGCGCGCGAGATAGCGCGGAACATTCCATCTGGAGAGATGCTCGCTGACACGTGGACTCATCCACTGGTGAAACTGAAGACAGCCGGGCGTCGCTATGCCCTCGGAGATGAACTGGGCCAGGATTTCACCGGTGCGCTCGTCCGCGCCCACCATCGGCGCGACCTCCAGCACGAACCCCCGCGAGGCACTGTTATAGAAGATGCCGGTCCTGGGATCATAGCTGCGATAGGGGAGCCAATGGGCAAGCATCGGTACGCCAATGTCCGGGCGATCAGCGTCCGGTTGATCCGTGTCGCCCAGCAAATTGGCCATCAGGCGCTGAAAGAAGGACTTGGCCATGTCACTGATCCTCTGCAACAGTGGCGGAGAAGGATGTGGCGCGCATCATCGGGCGCTCCACCTGCGCAGGCGACGGGACGGCATTGGCCGAAGGCGCGTGCTGGGGTTTTGCGTTTGTGCCCGCCGCCGCCGGATCGGTAGTGCGCGGGGAAGGCTTCAGCCGCTTTTCGACATCGGTCTTGATCGCCGCGACCGGATCTGCCTTGCGTGCCCTGGCTGCCGCCACCGCCGTGGGATCGGGCAGGTTCGGGTCCACCTCTACAGGCGAAGCTTCTTTCCCGGCGACGGCCTCGGCCAGACTGGGCATGTCCGGCGCGACCGCCACCGCATTGCGGACCGGGACTGGGCCTCCTTCCGTCCAGGTCAGCCATTCCCCCTGCGAGACAACGGCGTGGACGGCGCTTGCCTCATGGAGTCGGCCGCGTGCATCGATATAGGCCGGGAAAATGATCCGCAGCACCTTTTCGCTCGTCCGACCCGGATCAGTGCCGACCGGCCTTCGAACAGGCTGCGCGGCCGCGACCCGCTGGACAGGCTGCGGGGGTGAGGGTTTCATATCTTGCCTGGAGGGGCCGGCAGGGGTGGCAATGGCCGAGGGGTCGTCGCTGATCATCGCGAGCGCGCGATCGTCGATGACGGCGCTGGGCGCGCAGATGCCATCGGGCGCCTGGCATGCGAAGCTGCCCTTTATATTGCCGCCGAGGCCAACGCAGCCGGAAAAGGATGCGAGTGCAATGATGATGCCCACCGCGTGCGGCGCCGTCAGCTTCCTTGCCCTGGACATCGGCCTCATGACCGTCCTGCTTTCAACCAGTTTTCGAGAAATGGCCGGGGTCGATAGCCTTCCAGGACCGCGCCGTCGCTGCGCACGATGACGGGGGTGCCATTGAGACCATGCTTGCGGGCAAAAGCCTCATTCGCGTCGAGGCCGCTGGTGTTGCAGGCGGGGCCGGCTTTGATCGGTTCGCCTGCATAGGCGGCGTGAAGGGCTTCTTCCTTGTTGCGCGCGCAATAGACGCGGTCCGAGAGATCCCGTGTGCCGAGCGAGGAGATTGGCCGCTCGATTACCCTGACGTTCATCGACCGCAGCACGCCGGAGAGGGCGCGGCAATAGCTGCACCGGAAGTCCGAAAAGACGGTGAGTGCTGGTGCGGCACTGTTGCCCCATATGATCGCGCCGTCGCTGGGCAGCTCCGCGAGCGACAGGGTACGGGGCGGATCCGGCACCACATTGAGGCCTTGCGCGGCGCTCCCCACCGCCTTTTGCACTTCGCCGCTGGCGGCTGCAGCATTGGCCGACGCCGCGGCGCCCACCAGCATATCGGGGTTCATCTCCAGCAGGCGCGCCGCCGTTATGTCCTGGCGCGTTTCCATGTCATAGACCCGGCCGATGATGAGATAGCGCGCCGTGCTATCGACATAGAAGAGGTTCGAGCCAGCGGTCACCTCGCACATGCCCCTGATTTTGGTGCAGTTGAGGCCGCTGACCTGCGTTCTGGGGAGCCGGGCTTTCAATAGCGCGCGGACCGAACCACCCTCACTGCTGACATCGGCGGCGAGCGCGAGGCTGGCAAGTCCAACGCAGGCGGTCGATGCAATGACGACACGAGACGGGCGAACGGCACGGGCGATACGCCGCGCTAGGTCAATTGCGGACATACACACCCTCCAGGAAGACGATTTCAACGTCGATGCCGGTCGGCATTTCGATCACGGGCTGATATTGCTCGGCACGCTCAATCAGATATTTCGACACCATGTCGCCGGTCTGGGCGACGCCTTCGCCAATCCCGCCTTCAAGTATGTCGCCGGTCGAGAGCTTGTCCCGCTTGCCGTTGGTGTTGATGGTAGTGCCCTGGAACATGCTGTTCGCATTGGCGGAGAAGCCTCTGCCAAAACCGCCCGCCATGCCGGCGAGAAAGGCCTGTGTCACAAGCGATCCTTCGCGCGACACCACGCGGCCCCGCACACCGGTTTTTCCAGCAAAAGCGATGAAGCCCTTGACCTCCGAAACCGCATAACGCCCGCCAGGCTGTGGACATGTCATTTTTTGAAGCTTCACATAGACCTTCTCGCTCGACAGGTCGCCGCGCGCCGCGCCATTCACAAGACAGCCCTCGATTCTGGTGGTGAGCAATTTATCATTAGCGAAAACCGACCGGGCGGGGCCGGTCACGCGCAAGACGACCGGCAGTGGGTCGGTCTGGCTGTTGACCCCGGCGCTAGCATCAACGCCTACGATAACGCGCGCGCGAGCGAAGCTATTGGGCGGAAGATAGTTGGGGCTGTCTGTATAGACAGTGTTACCGCGCTCGACCTTTGATGCGGTGCCGCTTTCGCCACCGGCAAAGCTCACCATTTTCACTTCGCTGCCTTGGACGAGCGGCAGCGGTGCATTTTTCCCGTCGGGACCATCAGGTCGCTGATAGGCCGGCGTACCGCCAGGACCGTAAAGCGCTGCCGGGCCAGGTCCTGTACTTGCAGCGACGCGGCCCTGCGATAGCTGGCGCTTGAGCTGGTCATTTTCCGCCTGATAGGCGGTAAGAACGCGCTGCCCGTCGGACTGCATCGCCTGGTTCTGGCCTTTCAGCGCCTCTACCTGCGCGACCAGTGCGTCCATGCGCTCCTGCGCGCCGCCGACAGCCTTGAGTTGGTTCTCCTGCGCCTGGAACTGGTTCTCGGACATCGCCATCCATTCCTGCTGGGACAGGTTGCGGTTCACGAGATCCTTTGTGGAAATGTCGATGTCGGTGACATTGTCGTCCTCTGCATCGACGCTCTTGCCGTCGCCGCTGAAGATCCAGAAGCAGGATGCGATAAGGCCCACGCCGGCGGCACCCGCAAGCAGGGTCAACTGTTTGCGCCGCACGGCCTCATTGGAACCGAGGTCAGCACCGATGGGCGAAACGCTGTCGCCAGACGGTTGGGCACGCCTCGCGTTGCGCGAGAAGAGATCGGCCAGGGCCATTATTGCCTCCCATTTAGTGATACGAGATAGGCGGTGGTAACCTTGCCAGGCGCGAGGCTGGGTTCTGCGATCGACACAGCAAGCGCGCTTGCGGGCGCGACGGTCTTCTCGTTGAGTTCGATGGGAGACCTGCCCTTATTCTCGATGCGCAGAACCTTGCCGCTAAGGTTGGAACCCCGATATTCGGCAATCATCTGCACCTTGAGGTCGCCGACTTGGATGGGACGGAGCGAGCGCTGGACCATGTCATAGCCAGGGGTAGCGTCTCCTGCATACATGGCCTGCATGAGCTGGACCGCAGCCTCCTGAGGATCGGGTGCCGGTTCGCCGGCCGCACCTTCCGTGGCTTTCTCGCGGGCTATGGCGGGATTGGAGACGAAAACCTGTACGGCGTGATCGCCCAGGATCCGGCAGGCGAATTTATAGACGTAGCCGCGCTTGCTGGTCCCGAAGAAGGAGAGCATCGGTCGCTTGAATCCGTCGGGCACCGACAAATAGATGTCGCCTCGCACTGGTTCATTAACGACCGAGAAATCGTCCGAGCTGTTGCCGTTGGAAATTTTGGAGACGCTGGCAAACTGGTCTTCGACGAGGCTGATGCGGGTCAGGTCCCTGCCCGAGACCTCGCAGTCGACCTGTGCACTGTCGGCGGCAACGATATTCTGGTCGGCCCGGGCATGAGGTGTGGTGAGCGCCGCGCTCACGAATAGCAGTGCCGCCCCGATGGTCCGGGCGCCAACGCATTTACGGGAAAGAAAGGCTGCACCGGTCGCGGCGCTCGCTATGGCATAGAGCGGCATCATTGATCCCTGGTCCTGGATTGTTCGAGCGCGCCGAAGCCGATCAGCTTGAGGCTGAGACCTGAATATTCCCAGTCATATCGGAAGGTGCGGGTCTGTTTGGAAATGACCTTGCTGCCGACGATCGTGACGAGCTCTCCGCTCACCTCCGAGCGCAACTGCCCAAGATCGAGCTTCATCGACTGGATCGTGAAAAACTGGGAAATCGAGGAGCCGCGCTGCTCATCTACGATCTTGAGGAGGTCGGCCTTGATCTTCCCATGCATGCGCGGCGCTGTGATATCGAGCACCGCATTCATCCAGTAGTCGAGATTCTGAGGGCTTCGATCGAGGGTGAGTATCACGACGTCACGTGTGATCATCTCCAGATATTCGCGGCTGACGCCGGCGCTGCTCATCGTCACCGGGGAGCGCAACAGGGGCTGGAGTATGATTTCCCGATCACGGGACAGCGCGATGAAGATCATGACCAGGGAGAGGCCGCCCAACCCGACGCTGGTTGCGGCCAGCAGATTACGCTGGCGCAGGATGCGCTGGGCCTGGCTATGCTGAAAGGAGAGATCCATGTCACCCTGCCATAAGACGAAGATAGGAGGGTGGTGTGGCTTTCAGCCCGGTGAGACCGGACGGAAGATACCAATAGGCCAGATGCAAGAGCCATGAGGCTGTGCGGCCTGCCATAGCCTTTCGTAATCCCCACCAGCCAGCGCCGCCAAGCGCTATGCCAATGACGATGTGCTGAGACAGGATTCCCCATATGAAGGGGCCCACCATCGCCAGGAACTCATCCAGTGTCCACAATCCGATCAGTTCAGGATCGTCCAGATGAGAAGGAATGACAAACTTGTCCTGAGCCATAACACCACCCTCCGGTCGGCAGCACCGGGTCTGCTATCCCCGGCACGGCCGACCTGACCAAAGCGATTTTTCAGGTGACGCGACCCGATGAGCGGTTCATGCCATCGCGGCAAACCACATCAGATAGTCGCGGTGACGGTGGAGGTGACGATCGGGATACCGGTGCCCGCTCCCACGCCGACGCCCACCGGAATGGCGACCTGCGCCAGGCTGAAACGGCCGCTGGCAAGGCCGACAATGCCGCCGGCGAGGCTGAGAACAGTGATGATCTTGCCGCCCGAGCCTTCCAGGAAACCGGTGAACTGCGTGAGCGCGGTGTTGAATGTCGTATCGGCACCGGCAAGAGCGGGAGAGGCCATGGTCACCGCGCCAACAATCGCCGCGGCGCCTGCCAGCGCTGCGACTTCGCCCTTTCGAGCGAATTTCCTTACAGACTGCATAAGCAATTCCCTTTTTGAAGAGCAGCACATCAATGTGCCCAAGGGAAGACTGAATGGTCTGCATCCGATCAGCCAAGATAAAGATAAAGGGCAGGTGACGATTTAATGAATTTCTGAACTCTACGCCGTGCAATCTTCATCGAGGTCCCTGCGTTCAGGACAGGATGTCCTGATATAGAGGGTGACGGATTACGGGAGTCGGGACAGCTTGTCCCGATGATGGCAATATCAATATGAATTGCCGAATCGAACGAGTGAAGACTGTCGATTCGCATAGGAAGACTTGCGTGAGGAAGGCAGTTGATTGTCGGCAGCCGCCCCGCTCAGCCGCACCCAATAGTCGAGAATACGGCCAACATAGCTGCGCGTCTCGGTGATCGCCGGCACACTGCCATTCTGAATCCTGCCTGGCCCGGCATTATAGGCTGCCAGTGCTAAATCATAACGCCCAAAACGGTCGAGATGTGCGCGCAGATATCGAGCGCCGCCCCGCAGATTATCGCTGATATCGAAACGATCGACACCCAGCCAAGCGGCGGTGCCAGGCATGAGTTGTGCGAGGCCGAAGGCGCGTCTCGAAGAAAGCGCAAGAGGGTCGTACCGGCTCTCCTGGATGATCATCGCATCGAAAAGCCCGACAGGTATGCCATTCTCGCAGGCTATTATGCTCATGAGGGCGAAGTAGCGTTCGCGTCGTAGTTCGGCATCTGGCTTGAGGAAGCCGGCAGGCCGGTAGGCTGTGGACTGGCATCCGGGCAGATAAACTGCCGATGAAGTCGGCCCGAGTGTGTCGCCACGCATCCATATCGGAATGGCGGACTGCTCTGTCACATAGGATATCGGGGTGGCGTCTTGCTCTGGCTCATTGTCGTCCGGTTGTGCTCGCCCCGGTTTGTCCGTTATCTGGAATTGCACCCATCGCCGGCTCAACTCATATATCCTGAAGGGTCGCTCTGTAGTCAGTGGTTGAGTTTCGCCAGGGCTGCCTGTGAAGATGGTCTGTTGTGTATCGGCCGCGGCCATCGGGATAAGCTGGACAGTTCGCGCCTGGCTTACATGGGCTGAAGCGATGCTACTGCCGATCGTGGCAATAATCAGGGCGGCTGAAATCTTGCAATGCATGAGGCTCCTCCAATCGATGAGGAGAAGTCGGCAGCAACCCGCGATCCTTTGTCAATGCACCCTGATCATTTGAGCGTGGCGATTATGAGGATGAGGAGGTTGCATCGGCGATGGATGTCCATGACGTGACACATGTGTCACTTTACCTACGTCTTATAATAAAGTGACAGTTTGGTTCATCAAAAGCGTCGCCGCCAGGCGCCATGCAGACTCCTGGCGGCTGGAGCCTTAGCCGTTCAGCTGGTCCTTCACGGCCTTGGCCGGCGTGAAGCTCAGCTTCTTCGATGCAGCGATTTCGATGGTGGCACCAGTAGCGGGATTGCGACCCTGGCGAGCCGGACTGTCCTTGACCTTGAACTTGCCAAAGCCATTAAGCGAGACTTCGTCACCTTTCGCTGCAGCAGCGGCGATCGAGGAAAAAATGGCATCGACATATTTGCGTGCGTCAGCCTTTGTAATGTCCTGCTCCGCCGCAAGGGCTTCTGCGAGTTCGCTGTTGTTCATGGGTATATATCCTCTCAATGGGATGCTGTGCATAGGATGGAATATCTCGGCCCGGAAGAGGGGATTTGCCCGCAGATGCTGGCGGTACGCCGGTAAAGTGACACATGGGTTTTATGTGAGGCTGGGGTACGAAAGGGGATTCACAGGGAGTCAGCATCTGCTAGATTCGTGATATGTTCTATCAGGCAGATCTTTTCGAACAATCGCCTCCGTCGGCGCCGCGCGCCGTGAAGCTTGTAAAAGTGAGCTTGAAGATACCTGACCTTGTCGATCGGATCGCTGCGGTCACGCGTCGCCCTCGCTACGCCCTGCTGGTGCTGGAACTTATCGCCCGGGAGGCTGGCCCTGACGGAAGTCTCGGGCCTCATGTGCATACCGAAGAGGGGAGGGTACCTGTTCGGGATTGGTTGTGCCAGGCGCTGGCGCCTCTTGCCAAACGCGATTGCCGTCGCATGGCCCTTGTCGAAGCTGTACGGACTGAGGTGATGGCCGCCGCAGGAGAGGGGAGTGATGCAGCTGATCTCGAACGCACCTGCGTTGCGGAGATTCAGAACCGCATCATCCGCTCCGGCCGTACCAGCATTAGCCGGGCGGTGTCCGACCTGGTAAAGGCAGGCCTTCTTCGTCGGCACTATCAGGGCTATCGGGTTGACCATCCCAACCGGGGTGCTCAGCGTGAAGCTGTTTACACCATCACATCTGAAGTCAGGCAGACGCTCCGTCGCCATTGATGAGCCTATCGTTCCGACTGTGAGGCTGCCGGACAATTTATGTGCATTTGCTCCATGGCTTGTTGCGCCTCTTGCAAAAAAAACAGCCGGTGTGAGTGACGCAGTTGCGGGCCACGATGCTTCTGGCCATAGGCGCACTCATGGATGATGAAATAGCCAAGCTGATTACTGCGACTTTGGAGCGAGCGCCCCAATGGGTGCGGCACGATCTATCGTCAAAGGATGCTTCCACGCGTGGGCGGGCTGAAGAGACATTGGCCGCCATGATTGCAAATGGATTGCGGGAGGGAACTGGCGATTCCGCAAAGGGTTGATCGGCAAACGACCAGAGGCGTTTCGGCGATGGCCAAACTGACCGATTATCTGTTGCCCATATTGATGCTCATCCTTTTGCTTGGGGCCGGGGTGCAGCCCGTAGCCGCGCAAATGGCTGGTCCAGCGAGGTCCGGTGTGCAGGGCGGTAATCAGACTGTCCAATGCGCAAATGCGCGCCGCTTCTTCATCCGGGTCGCGGAAAAGCATGCTGTGGTGACTTTTGGTCCCAGGCAAATCACCTTGCCGCAGCAGGACTTCAAGCTCGGTCGCTACTTCAGCAGCCGGGATGCCGCTCTTATTGTCGACCAAGAATTTGTTGCCTTCGTGCCTCGCGGGGATGAAGGATGGAAGGAGTGCCGAATAGTTGAAGGTGCAACACACCCATCGGGATAACGACCCACTGCTTTCCCATGTGGCCGCCGCTGAAGCGATCGACAGGGTACTCGATATCGTTACCCGCTTGAGTTTAGAGCAATGCGCCGAAATTTGGAGCTGCCGTCCTGATCATACGGGTGCGACAGCCACAACTTAGATCAAGATCATGACCTGATTTGCTGATCATGGCTTGGACGGACCTGACTGGTCGAAGCCAGGCTGATTTGTTGATCGCCGCCATGTCGCTATAGCGTCAGAGGCGAAAATCCTCGCTCTCCGCGAGACGTGCACGCCTGTTCATGATATCGCGCACTCCGTCAATCAGCCGGCTCACCACAGTCCGTTGAATGGCGCCGGCCCATTCGCGGCGAACTTCGGTGCCATCCACGCCGTCCAGATCGTCCAGAGTCGAGATCAATATCCGCGGGAGGTTGATAAAGGCGTCACATAACATCGAAATAAGCGGATCGTGACGATCCAGCTGCGTGACTTCAAGGTCTTCGCAGGCCTTGCTCTGGATGTAGGCATGCACGACGTCGTAGTCGAGCGCATGGAGAATTACCTGCAATTCATCGACGCTCATCGTCGCACGTCGTTCGATCGTGCCATGAAGCAGAAGACCGAGGCGGGACTTGCTGATCCCGGTCTTGGACCCAAGTTGGCGAAGCGTAATGCGGCGGCGGGCCATGACATGGAGGATGAAGGGTACGAAATTCGGCAACGATGCCCTGTCATTCATCACGCAGGAAGACAAGGCCTGGCTGGAAACATAGGACATGGGACCCCCTGATATATGCAATGCTGCCACCATGCATGGGCTGGAAAAGGTCGCAACACATGTTGCAGCCAAATCGAGTGCATGTGCATTTCCTCGCACCTTCCGGCGAGTGGCGAGGTCGGGACGAAGGCTATCGATCGCGGCTTCGCCCCTTTGTCGATGCTGCCGCCATTGCCTGACGAAGAGGCATCGGTGCCCCGTGCGCGACATGGGCAGGCATGAAGGCACAGCTTGTCAGCGAAGAGGAAAAGAAGCGGGCTGGCGCTGTCTGCTCGTCCGACCATGTATCTCAAACGGCGCTGCATCCAATCATGGCGCGCTATTCACGTTCGTCAGCATCGGAGTTCGGGGCAGCGGAGGAAAGACCGCTTCGCTGATTGCCCGAATGCTCGAACAATTTTGCATATCTCAAAAAGCGCGGGATCGACACATCATCTCCTGATGCTATGCCAGCAGGGGTAATGAAGCCGCTTATCCGCTTTCCTCCTCAAGTACGCGGCGGACACATGCTGCGAGATCTTCAATCGTGAAGGGCTTGCCGATGAGATGTACGCCAGGATCGAGCACGCCATTGTGGACGACGGCGTTGCGGGTATATCCCGTAGTGAAGAGGACCTTGAGAGCGGGGCGTCGTTTGCGGGCTTCCTCTGCGAGCTTGCTGCCATTGATCTCGGGCATGACCACATCGGTGAAAAGCAATGAGATTTCGGGATGGGCGTCGATCAGTTTCAACGCTGCTTCGGCGCCATTGGCCTCCAAGACACGATAGCCCAGGTCATTGAGCGCATCGACCGAAACCTGACGCACGCCCGGCTCGTCCTCCACCACCAATATGACTTCCTGGCTATCACCTAAAGGCAGCTCAGCCAAATCTCGAACCTCGTGCGTTTCATCCAGGCTCCCGAATGAACGGGGAAGATAGACTTTCACGGTCGTACCCTCCCCAATCTCGGAATAGATTTTTACGTGGCCGCCGGACTGTTTGACAAACCCATATACCTGGCTGAGGCCAAGGCCGGTGCCACGCCCCACTTCCTTGGTCGTAAAGAAGGGATCGAATGCCTTTGCTATCACTTGCTGTGACATGCCGCTGCCAGTATCGCTTACCGCAATCATCACATATTGTCCTGCAGGGACCCCCATATGGTCAGCGGCATAGCGGTCATCGAGATGGCAATTGGCGGTCTCGATTGTCAGGCGTCCGCCCCCGGGCATGGCGTCGCGTGCATTGACGGCGAGATTGAGGATGCCATTCTCGAGCTGGTTAGGATCGGCGAAAATCCGCCATAAGCCGCCTGCCAATATGGTTTCGGGCAGGATATCCGGAAGAGTATGGCGAAGCATGTCCGACATCCCCGCCACGAGCCTGTTGGCATCGAGCATTTCGGGTTTGAGCGGCTGCTGGCGTGAAAAGGCGAGCAATCTTTGTGCCAGCTGGGCAGCCCGATGCGCACCGTCCATGGCTGCGTCAACATACCGCCTGGCGCGAGGATCATCATTTCCCAGGCGTCGCGTCAGGAGATCGAGCGAACCTATCACAACCGCGAGCATATTGTTGAAGTCATGCGCAATGCCGCCGGTCAGCTGTCCGACAGCTTCCATTTTCTGGCTTTGTCGCAGGGCATCTTCGGCCTTTGTTCGCTCAGCCACCTCTTCGGCGACCCGCATTTCGAGCCGATCGTTGAGCTCGCGCAGGCGTTCTTCATCGGCTTTACGGGTGGTAATATCAAGTGCGACACCCACGACACGTACGCAGCGCTCATCCTCGAACACGCCGCGCCCCTTCGCCGCAATCCACCGCACAATGCCATCTTCCTTGCCGACGGTGCGATATTCCACATCATAGATGGCACGCTGTCCGGCGTCGACCGCGGCTAAGAAGGCCTTGCTGGTGCGATCCAGATCGTCCGGGTGCAGCCCCGCATAAAAGTCTTCCATCGACACAGGCACATCCGGCGAAATTCCGAACATCGCCTTGGTGCGTGCTGGCCATATGAGCACATTTTCGACGAGATCGACATCCCATAGCCCTGTGTCGGAGGCTTCAGTCGCTAGCCTTAGTCGCTCCTCACTTTCCGACAGCGCATGTGCGGATTGCATGCGCTCGGTAAGGTCCATCATGGCACCAATCATGCGGACAGGATGTCCTGCGAGATCGCGAAGGACCGTACCGCGATCCAGCACGAACGCGTAGCTTCCGTCGGCTCTCTCGAAGCGATACTCATCGGTCCAGCTGCTGCCGCCATTGTCGATGACCGCGTGAATACCGGCATCGATCCGGGGGCGATCATCGGGGTGGATATGGTCCAGCCACCATGTCGCGCTCGTTTGATCAACAGCGTGGCCAAAGCGGATCGAGACGGCATCATTCCAAATGACATGTCCGTCGGCCAGACGCCAATCCCAGATCACATCACTGGTTGCATCTATGGCAAGACGATAACGTTCTTCAATCTCGCGATGACTGGCTTCAGCGGCCTTGCGCTCTGTGATGTCGAGCGAGGTGCCGACAAGTCCGACGACCGCATCATTGGAATCGCGAAGCGGCGACTTTGTGGACAGCCATATGGCTTTACGGCCGTCCGGAAAATTTACCTCCTCCTCGATTTGCTCGGATATGCCGCTGTCCATGATCCGCTGGTCCGTAGCCATGACCAGGGCAGCCTGTTCCTTGTCCTCCAGGACCTCAAGGTCGGTGCGACCGATATACTCCTGGGGTGCCTTACCGATAAGTCCGCTTGTACCAAGATTCCCGATCATCAGCCGGCCATCACGGTCTTTGGCATAGACGACACCCGGCATCGCCTGGACGAAGTTGGTCAGCAGCGCCTGGGCGTGATCACGTTCGGCTGCGATTCGTCGCCGTTCGCCGATATCAATGATGACGCCGGGGAAACTGACCGGTGCGCCGCTTACCTCATATACAATGTGACCATTTGCCTCGATCCAGTGGTAGGCACCGTCTCTACGACGAGCACGATATTCGTGGGTGTAGCGCCCTCCCTGCGCGAGGGCGCGACCGATGGCGGCCTCAAGGCCGGCCTGATCGTCCGGATGAACGGTTTCAATGATGTGCTGGAGGCTGATGCCTTCGCGACCCAGCTTGGGATCGAGGCCGAAAGCCTCGGCGAAGGATTCATCCACGATAATGCGGTCGGCCGGAACGTCCCAGAACCAGGTGCCTATGATCGCGCCTGCCGCAAGGGCAAGTTTGAGGCGGTCGGCATCAAAACGCAACCGCGCGATTTCCGCGTGCAGCTCTTCGATGGTTGGCTCTTCTCTGCCAGTTGGATGCAATGGCTGACGCTCCTGAGTTTCGGCCCGAACGTATATCCGGGCAATAAGGTCCAATCCAGTCGGGGTGGGGCGGGCGCGGTCTGATGATTTCGATATCGGCGAAAATGGATTGAAAAGATCTTGTTCAAGAGGGCGCCATGCTCGGCGCTCTCCTGTTCAGGGCGCGTCTGCTGGACAGGGTAATGGAGGCATCGGTACCGATCGATACCCTATGGTTGGACCAGCGCGACCCTTTTGACGCCGTCGCGAGACATGGCTGTCAACCAGCTCAGGCCACAGCGCGGCCGGGCTGTCCAATGCCAGTTTCGTCACAAAAGTGAATTTGCGCTTTCCCGCCGGCCTTGGAGCGATACAGAGCGCGATCAGCACATTGCATGAGTCCATCGAGATCGCGCCCATGGGTCGGCGCCAGCGCGATACCGATGCTCACGGACACCCGCATTTGCATGTCGTCGATCAGATAGGGTTCGGACAAGTGCCTGACGATCCGGCGCGCGAGCAGGTCCGCCTGGTCGCTATGCTGGATTGCGGTCTGGAGAATGAGGAACTCATCGCCGCCCAGCCTGACTATGATATCATCGCTTCGCACGGTCGCTGTCAGCCGCCTGGCTACCTCCACAAGCAGCCGGTCGCCTGTCGGATGGCCAAATTTGTCGTTGATGGACTTGAATCCGTCCAGATCGAGGCAGTGGATGGCAATCTGATTGCCGCCACGACAGGCCAGGATTGCTTTCTGGAATGCGTCTCGAAGAAGCAACCGGTTGGCCAGGCCAGTCAATGGATCATAGCGTGCTAGCTTGGCCAGGTCATGCTTGGCTGTCAGATGCTCGACGGCTGAGCTATAAAGATGTCGAACGGACTGGATGCTCATAAGGGCCACGACGGTAAGGAGAATGGCTTCCAGGATGAAGAACTGGCCATGGAGTTGATAAGCCTGGTTGCCCGCCGCATGGATCAGCATTCCCACTGCCACCGGCACCACCGCGATGGACTGGCCGATAAGGCAGAGACGTGGACGGCCGGCGTTGCGCGATACGATGCCTGCGCCAAAGGTGAAAATAAGGCTGACAGTTGCGAGATGGATAAGGGGTTGATGTGTCGCCAGCACCCGCAGATTGATGGCTGCCACGAGGCCGGCAAAGCCATAGGTCAATAGCGCATATCGCTTTTCCCATGATTTAAGAGCCGATACGGCCTGACTAACTCCGCCAGCTTTGTGGAACCCATGGATCACTATAAGGCGAAAAAGCGTCACCACGGCACCAAGGCCGACAAGAACCAGCACCATTTGGTCCGGCCAAGCCAGATAAACGAGGCTGCCGACAAGTGCATAGAGAATGCCGAAGCCAAGAATTGGCGCGGACATCGTGAAGAGCGTGGCGACCAGATCACGATAGACCGCATCCGGCAACAGCTGCGCAGCATGGCGACCGAAAACAGACGGCATGGCCTGTTCGCCGACAGCGGGTGCACGTCTCTCCATGATCTCACTATGCCGGCGGATGGTAAATTTTTCTTGAAAGCGGATGGCTGCCTGACGCTATTTTATTAATCTGGTGCCAAAGGCCTGCGATCTCCTTACCATGGATGGGTCTGTCATAGTCACGGCCTGATGCTCGGTTCGAACTCATGGCGCTTGGTAATCGTCCGGAAAGCCCGGATTTGTTCGCCCGATATGATCAAAAATTCGGTTTTGAAGCCATTGAACGAAGCGGCCATCTTGGAGAGAGGCCCTGTGGAACCGGAAGGTCGGGACCGATCTCGTTTGCCAGAGTGATGGAGTCTGGCTGTCAGACGTCATGACGCAGAGACGGCATTTTGATGCGTCCTGAAAATGGACGTTGATGTTCAGCCGGCAGGCTAAGAATTTGGACATGGCGTCGATCGGCCTGGAGATGGACAGGTTAATGCCATAGCGATCGAGGTTGCGCTGGAGCGCGCGCAATATATGAATGATATCGCGCTCAAAGTCCGAGAATATCGGAAAGAAGCAGGCTGGCGAGGCAATCGCCTGGGCGTGCCCGCTAATGGCCTCTATCCTGCCCCCGGCATCAATCCCGCAGCGCAAGAGAGCAAGGAACGGACCGCCACTTGCGCACTGGCCTGATATGGATTGAGTGACGATAATCGGCGCAGCACGTTTGAAATAGAGCGCCCTGGGCGCGACAGCGGTTGCAATCAGGAGCAGATAGGCCTGCGCGTCGCCTTTGAAGGTGGCGTTCAATCTGTTCGCGATTTCACCATTCCAATAGGGCCGGCTTCGGGTCCATAACATCCTGTCCAGAGGCAGCTTGCCTATCATGATCATGCGCGCTGCTCCGCGCATTGCCTCGATGGCGTCATCCAGGCTTTCTTCCGGTCGTTCGATCAGAGGAGGCAGGATATGACAACTGGCCCTCGCCATCAGCGTGAGGAGGAGCGAGCTAGTGTCACCGCCGATCAACTGAACATCCCTGCTGCTGCCGTCGTATAAGCGCGCCGACCCTGTAGCTGGATCGGAAAGTGCAACGCCGCACCTGCTGTCGGGAAAGGGATTGCATGGCTCTGATTTCACTCCATCAGGCTCCTCCCCTATCAGCACGACGCGGCCCACGGGACAAGAATTGGAGCAGAAGCGGTTGTATTTTCGGCCGCCGGAACCGCCCATATTGTTGGGGAAAAATGACGATTTAATCGGCGCATCTTGGCGGCTGGGCCATAGGCATTCGTCGCCGCCATCCCCTGTGCGATGATGATCCTGCATGCCAAACGAGCCAGCGCGACTTATTTTCTTGTTACAGTTGAGTTACGTTCGTACCCATGAGCATCGATCAACTCACGGACAAGGAAAAGGAATGTCTGCGCCTTCTCCTCTACCCCATGCGGTCCAAGGAAATCGCAATCGCGATGGGACGTTCGGTTCACACCGTCAATGGCCATCTTCAGGAGGCTCGTCGCAAGCTTGGCGTGACCGACAGTATCTCGGCCGCCCATATGCTGCGCGACGCTGAGACCCCCCAAAAAATTGAGGGGGTGAATTTTTGGGTGTCGGCCAATCCCGCAGAGCTAGCGCATGAAGACGGGGCCGAAGCCTTCGGCGAAACAGAAAGCGCAAGGGAGACATCAAGAGAGACATGGGGCCTGCCCTTCGCCAGAAGAGAGCGCCCCTGGAATGATCTCGATCTTAGATGGCGAATTGCATGGCCAGTCATGCTTTTCTTCTTCGCCGCTCTTGGCGTTTCCGCTCTTTCATCGGGAGCGGCCACGCTTTCGGCAATGCATCTGTCTGTCTCCCGCTAGGCCCGGTTCTTTTGGGTTCGCCCCAGACAGGGAGAAGAATGATGTCATTTATGGAATTGCGCCAGAACCAGCTTCGGCGACGCGAAGCTGCCACCGAGATATTCACAAGCCTGGAAACTTTCGAGAAGGATCTCGGACGGACCCTGGCAAGTGTTTCACTCCTTATTGGGCAACTGCCGGTGGCCAGAGCAAAGGCGAACATGTCCGTTGTCGTCGGGCAGGAGGTAATCGACCGGTTCGTGGCCGCTCTGGGGCACATCAACCAGGCCATGGGCGCGGCGGTCGAAGGCCATAACCATCTGGAGCAGACGAGGCGCGCCTTGCGCCTTCCCGAGATGGGCGGCGGCGACAAGGATATCATTCCCAATGTTGCTCAGGCCGCCGATCAGGTCTCCGATGATCACGGACGGATGACGGGCTAAGTCTGCCCGTCGCAAATTAGGGACCAGGCGTGCTGCGGATTATCCTGTTCAACATATTCTATTTGGGATCGTCCGGATTCGCGCTCGTGCGCGGAGGTGTGCCGGAAAGGCTGGCAGCTGTCATTCTGGTGGCGGATTTTCAGCTCAGCCATTGGGTGATCAAGCCCCTGGCATTGCGCTACAGCGGCGTTGAGGGCACGATGCTCGCGGTTGATCTGGCTGCATTCGTCGCCCTCTATGCCATGTCGCTATTTTCGACCCGCTACTGGCCGATGTGGATGGCGGTCTTTCAGGGATGCGCGGTTGCAGGCCATGTGAACGGCCTTCGTGCGGATGTCATCCCCTTCGCCTATGGCAATTATGTAGCCGTCTGGTCCTATCTGCTCCTCGCCATTCTGATTGCCGGCACGATGCGCCATTGCCGCAGAAAGCGGCGCTATGGCCGCGACCCGTCCTGGCGGTGGGAGCTTCCCGATACATATAGAGATGGAGGTCCGGCCGATGCAGCCGACATATCTGCAAGCCCCACAAGTATCTTTGGGCATGAGGAAAAGCCAGTCACTGGAGAGCAGGGCTGAAAAGGACAGCCTGGCGGATCTCGCCAGATCGATTTTGGCCTCGCGGCGGCGCCGCGCACAGTTTTTCGGCAACGGCATTTTCTCTGATCCCAGCTGGGACATCTTGCTTGACCTGCGCGCCCACCATGGCTCGGAACGACGAATTTCCAGTCTCTTCGTTGCTGATTGCGCGCCAGTTTCGACGGGCCTCACCCATCTGCGCCGGCTGCACGAGCGTGGACTCGTGGACAGATGGGTTGATCCCAAAGATGGTCGGCGTCGCCTCGCCCGGCTATCCGACCACGGCCTCGCACTCATGGATCAGTTTCTGCTGGCGTTGCGCACTACATCTGCAATGCGCAATTAATCGCAGCCTGGTGGAGCGACGGCTGTGCTTGGGTGGCGGCCTAGAACAGGGTCCGCAGCAACATCGGCATAGACCCTGCTCTGGGACCTTCCGATCCGCCTTATCCGTTTGCGCGGCAGTCCTCAACCAGCGACCGGACCGCCGAAATGCATGGATGCCTGTGGTTTGTTCGAGGCAGATGACATCGTAAGCCGCTTGGACAATGCGACCGGTAGACGAGCGATGGGCCATGATCCGATCAGGGATGACCGGATCATGGCACCGAGCAGAAGCCGATCCGATTGCATCGACCAGCTGCTCCAGCTCCTTTTTTCGCGTCCCAGGTCAGCTGGGGATGGCCGCCGCCGACTTTGTTTCGATCTGCTTGGGGCACGTTCCAGCGCCGGGCTTTTCTCCATTGGCGAGACGGGGTCAGGACCGGCCCAAGGGCGGCGTCGAGAACGCTTTAGAGCATATAACGCTTCGAGACCGGTTGCGGTCAGCCCGGCTGAGAACGTGGTTCATATCATAATCCAGACAACGGACCGGAGCGCTCGGCTGCTGCCCCGTCGCAAAGCCCCGAAGCGACTCATCATACGAGGATGCGCAACATATGACAGGATATGCGCCTGCATCGAGGAGGCTCCTCCGCAGGGGATCGACGGCAAACATTTTGCACTATGGGAGGGAGCATGTCTCCTGATGCTGTGACGGCCGAGCGGCTCTACCATGATGTGCGCGAAGCCATCATGGCCGGAGAATTTCGCCCTGGTGCTTCCCTGATCACAAGCCAGATAGCCGACCGGTTCGGGACCAGCGTGACGCCGGTCCGCGATGCTCTCCATCGGCTGGTGGGTGAGCGCGCCATCATGATGCAGGCTGGCGGCGGCTTTGTCGTGCCGACCCTTGACCCGCTGACCATCAGTCATCTCTACAGATGGCAGGCGGACATATTGCATTCCATCGCCAGAAATGTGCCGCAGCTCGAGTTGATCGGCGAGGCGCCGGTCGCTGCCCAGTCTGGCACAGCTGGCCGTGTGCAGCATGCGCAAGCGACAGGGCAGCTGTTCGAGCGGCTGGCGCGCCTTTCGAATAATCCGGAACATCTCGAAGCCATATCTGCGCTGCACTCGCGGCTGCAGATCGTGCGGCGCCACGAATATGTGCTCGGCCGCTGTCGGAGTGAGTTGCACTCGCTATGGGAGCATATTCATTCAGGAAACAAACATAAGGCCAGAATAGCGCTTTGGCATTATCACAAGAGACGTCTGTTAAGCGTGGAAAAAATATATGAGCAGATTTCCATTCAACAATATGTTGTAACTTGATGTATTTCGTCCATTTTCAGATAATTGCGCTTATTGTCTGTTAAATTAGATGCCATCCTGACATATATGCCGCCAATATGGTTGCGTATATTATTCTCGTTGGAAATGCCGCCTCTTAATATTGGTAGGCCGTCATGAGACGGCTTATTGATGGAGGTAGTTATGGAAAAGCATGAAGAGGCACTCATCGATCTGGGTGAAATCGCCGCCGAAACCAAAGGACCGCCTGCCGGGTCGGGCGACATCGTGGGTCAGCAGCAGCTGACGGGCCTCACCGACGAATGATTGCCAGGTGCCAGCGCGTCCCCGCGGCGCGCTGGCATTTTCTGCAAGGAGGCATGGGCATGGCCTATATGCTGCGCGCAGGCGTGACCTTTTGCACCGCCGCCAACCGCCATTTTTTCCTCGACCGCGACGCTGATCGATATTTCGCGCTTGGCGAGCAGGACCAGCATCTCTTTTCGGCGTTGCTCGCCATGGATCCGGACATAATGGGCCAGACCAGCCTGTCTCCGGCGCTTGCGTTGTTTCTACGGCAAGGAGAGGGCAGGCAGCTCCAGCCCTTTGCCGCCAGGCACCCGGCTGTCGCGGGCATGGAGGTCGGCACACCGATCAGGCCCAGCTTCATGCTAATCTTGAGGGCAGCGCTTGCCTATCTTCATGCCAAAATCCGATTAAGGCAGCGGACTGTAGGAAATCTGCTCGCGGAGCTTGCGCATTCCAAACCGTCAGTTGATGTCGCACCTGAGGTGGATGGACCGCTCGGAGAGCTCGCTGCCGCATTCGATCGGCTGCGCGTCTGGACGGGTGAGGATCAATGCCTTGCCATGTCGCTCGGCTATGCCCGCATCGCCTATAGGATGGGATATCCGGTCGACATCATCTTCGGTATCTCGCCGCGGCCGTTCAGCGCGCACTGCTGGGTTCAGTTGGGTGATCGGGCGCTGAACGATCGCCTCTCTCGGGTCGAGGTCTTCACTCCGGTCTATGCGCAATGATCCCGGGCAACTATCTCATCATTCATGGCGCCGCCGATCCCGAAACCTGCGATCGGCTGCTGAAGCGGGCCAGAAGCCATGACCCGCTCCTCGTGCAACGCTTCAGATCAGCCGCTTTCAACCTATTCGCCGATCCTGCGCTCCCGTGCGCGCTCATGGCTGAGGGCAGGGGAGCGATCCTTGGTGTCCTGCATGGACCAGATGCAAGGGCGTTCGACGCCACGACCGGGCATGGCGAACATCTTGCCTTTTCCGACTGGAGAGCTGTTATCCGGGATAATTGGGGGGATTATGTCATTGTCGCGGAAGGCGATGATCCAACCGATGCCTGGGTTGCCAGAAGTCCGATGGGTCATCTGCCCTGCTACTATGCCGAGCATGAGGGGGTGGTCATCGTCTCCAACACAGCACGGCTGATCCAGGCGACGGGCGTGCCGCTCACCATCGACAGAGAAGCCGTGCAGCGGCATCTTCTCAACATCAATGCTCGGCTTGCGTCGACCTGTCTGCACGGACTGAAAGAGGTCGAGGCAGGACATCAGCTTTGCCTGGAGAGCGGCCACCCCGTCACAAGTTCTCACTGGCGTCCCTGGCGCTTTGCTGGTCGGGAGGGACAGGTGGATGAACTGGGTCGCGCGCCCGGTCTTGTGCGCGAGCGGATTATCGATGCAACGGCCAAACAGGCGAGCGGTCGCAATCATATCCTGCTTGGCCTTTCAGGCGGCCTCGATTCTTCTATCCTTGCAGCGAGCATGGCGGCGGCAGATGTGGAATTCAGCTGCTTCACTCTGGTGACCCCCGATGGAGCCGGGGACGAACGGCGCTATGCCCGCCTTGTAGCCGAGCATCTTGGCAAGCCCCTGTTCGAGATTGAAGAGCGTTGCGATGATATCGACATAACCCATAGCTCGGCGGCGCATCTTCCGCGGCCAGTTTCGCGATGTTTCGCCCAGTCTGGCGACAGGATACAGATGGAGCTGGCGGACCGGATAGGCGCTGACGCCTATATGAGCGGCGGGGGAGGGGATAATATCTTCTGCTATGTTCACTCCGCACGGCCATTTGCGGACCGGCTGCTGGAAACAGGTCCGGGTATCCATGCCTGGACGACCGCGAAAGACCTCGCTCTTCTCACGGACAGTCCGCAATGGAAGGTGATGTGGCGGGGCCTCAATCGAGCATGGGCGCGCAGTCGCGACTATCATTGGCCACTCGAACGGGCCTTCCTCGGGCCCGAGGCCCGATCCGTTGCCCAAAGCGAAATCACCCATGAATGGATGCGCGCCCCGCCGGGGGAATTGCCAGGGAAGGCGCAGCATATTGCCTGGATCTTGGGTGTCCTCAATCATCTCGAAGGGCATGAACGTGAACATGCACGGCCAACCCTCTGGCCGCTTCTGGCTCAGCCGGTGGTCGAGACATGTCTTTCGATACCCAGCTGGGCGTGGATCAGTGGCGGGCAGAACAGGGTGATTGCGCGCCAAGGATTTGCAGAATTGTTGCCGAGCGAGATACTCGAGAGGCGCTCGAAAGGGAGCCCTGACAGCTTCGTGATCGACCTGTTCGAAAGCAATAAATCCCGTATCGAGGCCTGGCTCTGCGAAGGGTGGCTTGCCGGTCAGGGGTTGATCGAAGTCGATGCCATATCTCGCCGCTGCCGGCAGCCGCAGGTGCATCGCGACACATCCTGCTGGAAAATCTTCAGGCTTGTCGATGCTGAAAGCTGGGCCAGATGCTGGCTGTAGGCTGCCGAGATGGCGCCTGCAGCGATTGCATTTTGCGCCGAGCCGATGCGCTTATGGCATGTAAGGGCGAACAGGCACCGTCGTATCTGCTCGCCCACCATACAGTCCAATGATGGCAAGCCATGCATCAGCATATAAAGGCCGGACGTCAACTATTTCCGCACTGATGGGGTCCAGGTGGTTTGCATGTCTGGTGAAGCAGATGCAAACCGGACGCGCGAGGCGCACTGCCGATAGAGTTGCCTCGAGGCAGGGTCAGATCATGTGCAGGTTACCCGCGGCGTCCGGCACGTCTGCGCCTCGGCTTTTGCCGGGGCCTGGCTATCGGGTCAGCACCTATATGCCCCGACAGCGACCTTGATGGTAGCAGGATAGTTTTCAGATCGGTCTTTCCAGACGCCCATCATTCCTCCTGATTGATGCGTCCATAAAGGCCTTTGCCGACCTTGAAATGCACGACCTGTTTGGCATCAACTGCGACGGCGTCACCGGTTCTTGGATTGCGACCGGTACGTGCGTCGCGCGCGCGCACGGAAAATGCCCCGAAACCTCGCAGTTCAACGCGGCCGCCGCGCTTGAGCTGCTCGACAATCCCGTCGAAGAAGAGCGCCACAATCTTTTCTACCTCGCTATGCGTGAGGTTCGGATTCTCCAGAGCCAGCTTCTGTATCAATTCAGATCGAACCATAATCCCCTCTCTCCCCTTCGGACATCCATATCGCTCACGCGGAGACAGTCCAGCGCGATATGATCCAGATGGGGCCGCTGCGGGCAGGTCGAGTTCAACACACACTTCCTGCTTGATGCCACGCCAGACGCGTTGGCCGACACTATCATCTATGAGATCGGCCATATGTTAGGCATCAGTTGGGACATTGGTGAAGTGCAATCAAATCCTTGATCGCCAATGCCGACAGTTGCACCTCGTAGATCATGCCTTGGCGATGGAGGCCCTTACCTGGGCAAATGCCTTGTTGAGCGGCATTGGGGGGCGGGGATCAGCTAGGGCTTCCGCAACGCGGACGCGCACCAGTTCATCCAGTACAGCCTCTTCGCGATCCAGTGCGCGTAAACCCGCTCACATTACTTCACTCATGGAGGCATATCGGCCAGACGCTAAATGGCGCTCGGAATGAGATGACATTTCACCAAGCGTTACCGTAATAGCCTTTGCAGCCATGTCTAACCTCCGGTCTAATATGATTTTATCATATCGCATCGTTGGTGCAGAAGCTAATACCAACCTCCAATGATCCTGACTCACGTTGGGGATTCCCAAAGCGATGAATGTCTGAATCTATGGGTGCCGGTTGGAGGGCATTGCCATGG
>NZ_FNYZ01000025.1 GCF_900109095.1 Sphingobium sp. AP50 | reverse complement strand
AGCGATAATCCCATCATCACGTTGCCTGCCATGGCAGCTTAATCAGCCCGGCTTAGCCGGAGGTCGCTGTGACTACCGCAGGCGAACCTACACCAAGCCTTGGGGCACGATCCCGCGCAGCGGCCTGAAATGAGCTTCGTCTCTGCCAAGTCAGAACATTAAAAAGGTCGGGCAATATTGTTTCGTACGCGAATCTGCCCCAGCCAATGCTGTAAGCGTCACTCACTAGAGGGCAGAACAAGTAGCAGCACTCGGTAGCGGCGAACTGGCCATCATTGCGGCATGCGATTTTACGGTTGCCACCGCTGGCACGATCAGTTTAACAGTTACCCGGCTATTGAATGAAAGAGAATCGGCAAACAACCAAGCAGATTTCTCACAGTTAAAGTGAGCAATTAGAGGGAAGGTTAACCTTTACCGAATGACGGCCCGCGTCGAATAAGCATGCCACTTGGTATAATCTTGGAAGTAGCGCGATATAGTATAACGATAAATTTTTATAGGGAGGATATCTATGAAAACAGGTGCCAATATTTGGAAATACTGCTTCTCATCGCTACTGGCTACATGCTTTGGGATCGTTCCCCCTTCTCTTCTTGCTCAAGATAAGCAACGTACTCAAACCTCGGCACGTGTGACTGACGCGACCGAGGCACCTGATATCATAGTCACTGGTATACGAGCGTCCCTTGAAAGCGCGCAGCGTGCCAAGAAAGATGCCCTTCAAGTGCTCGACGCAATTTCGGCCGAAGATATCGGAAAATTTCCTGACAAGAATATCGGCGAGGCGCTTCAGCGCGTGACGGGCGTGCAAATCAGCCGCATCAACGGCGAGGGTGCCGGCGTGAGCATCCGGGGGGCCGGAGCCGATCTCAATCGGGTCGAAATAAATGGCGTGACTGCGCTGGGTACAGGCGCAACTCGCTCTGTTGATTTCCGCGATCTGCCGGTCGAATTTGTAAATCGACTCGAGGTTGTGAAATCGGCGACGCCTGACATGACCGAAGGCGGACTGGGCGGCACCGTGCGCGTTCTCACGCGCCGACCATTTGACACGAAGGACAATGGCTTTCTTGCCGGCTCTGCACAGACCATCTGGAGTGATCTGAGCAATACATTTGATCCCAAGATCGCGCTCATCGGTAGCAAAAAGTTCGCCAATGACACGATTGGTGTGCTTTTATCTGCGACTTGGGAGCGCCGCCAAATCGAGACTCATGAAGCCCGGACCACCGGTTGGCGACAGATTGACCGTGATCCGGCGACCGCCGGCATGCAGGCCTACGACCTCGACGGCAACGGTGTCGGGGACTTTTTCCCCGACATTCCACGCTACGTTATCAATCGCCTGGACACCAAGCGTTATGCATTGAATGGCGTAGTTGAATGGCGCCCAAGCGATGCCTTCAAGGCCTATGTCGAAGGCACCTACTCCAAGATGGATCAGAAGTCCGACTCCGACTATCTGCAAGTCTATACAAATGGCGCCACTCTGGATGTGGCCAACAGCGAAATCGGCCCAGACAATACCGCCAGCAGGGCTGCCTTCCTTAAAAATGGTGCTCTCCCCCAGATCGAGAATCGCACGATTTTGGGCGATATCAATCGGATCAATTACAATATAGCTGGAGGCGCGGATTTCGAAAGCGACCACTGGAAAATCGGCGGAAAGGCATCCTACTCTTACATCAAGCAGAACAACGACTATGTTAACGCCGTCGCCGACGTCTATGGTGCGAATGGCGTGACTATTGATTATGACAATCCACAGCACGCATTGAAAATAGAAGGTGTCAATCTCACGTCCAGTGATGACATCAATTATATTCAGACTCAGCACCGTCCCATAGTGAATGTTCAGGATGAACTGGCTGGGAAAATCGACGCGGAATATCGCGATCTTGCAACATTTCTGCCGTCGATCAAGATTGGCGGTCAATATCGTCGCACAATGATGAACAACCGTCAGTGGGATCGTTCGGTGATCCTGAACGGCTATACGAACCCGGCGCTCGTTCCGACTATTCAAAACTTCACCGATCTGATGCGGGTCGGCAGCGGAACACCTTATTTTGCAACCGGCGATATCGGCTACGCTGGCGGCGCGAACTGGATTCGACCCAATCAGCAATTTGCCGATGCGGTCGGAGTACCCGACCCCTATAATAATCCGACACTACTCGAAACCTGGGATGTGGTCGAAAAAAACTGGGCCGGCTACATGCAGGCCGGTTTCAAGTTCGACGCCGGACTTCCTGTCCGTGGTACGATCGGCGCCCGTGTCGTCCATACCAAGACGGCGTCGGATGGCTATCAGTCTGCGGGCGGCGTACTGACGCCTATCACCTTCTATGGCAAAAATACGGAATTCCTGCCTTCGTTCAACCTGCAAGCAGATATCATTCCCGATAAGCTGCTGTTTCGGGGCGCGGCGACGGAGGTCATGGCACGCCCATCACCTGCCCAGCTGGCGCCGCGCCTCAGCCTTGACATTGTGGGCTTTACCGGCTCCCGCGGCAACCCCCAGCTCCAGCCGTTTCGCGCGCGGCAATATGATGCAGGCGTAGAATATTATATCAATCGCGTAAGCTTCCTGTCCGCCACGTACTTCCGCAAGGAAATCAGTTCCTTCATCCAGAATGTGACACGGGCGGAGGATATCAATGGTGTTAACTATTCGATAACGCGACCCGAGAACGGCAGTGAGAAAGTCGTCGTCAACGGCGTCGAGGCCGGCGCGCAGATTGCCTTCGACTTCCTGCCTGGACCTTTCCTGAACCACCTGGGGGTCCTAGCAAACTATACATATGCCAAGGACAGTGGGTATCGGGGCAAGGATTTGTTTACAGGTGAAGCACTCCCCTTCCCGGGTCTATCCCGCAACAGTTATAATCTGGCGGCTTATTATGAGGATGATATTTTCAGCGTCCGGGCTTCCTACAATTGGCGGTCCGATTATCTCATCACGCCGGTTGGCCGGGGCAATAATCCCGAATTCGGCGAACCATTCGGCACGCTAGACGTGTCGGGCAGCATCAACTTCAACGCGAAGGTTTCCGCGTTCGTCGAGGCCGTCAATATCCTCGATGCGACGCGGGTCGAAAACGCTAACAGCGTCTATCGTCGCACCGTGCTCGAAACTTACGGACCTCGGGTCTATGCCGGCATCCGCTTTCGCATGTGACCTGATGTCACCTGCGGACTGAAGGAAAGCAGGATGCCGGTGCTGCACCATTGGTGTCCTTCTTTCTGCTAACTGGCATGGCGTGCGATTACATGACACCAAATAGGGAGAAATAAGCGTGGACATTTCGCGACGTGCCGCACTTAAAGCGGGTATGGTTGCCGTCGGTGGGTCGCAGATCACCCCCTTATGGGCCGCCGCCCCGACGCGGAACCGCACCGAAATTCTGCGCCTTGGCTGCTGTTACTATCCTGAACAATGGCCCGAAAGCATGTGGGCCGCCGACGCCGCCGCCATGGCGCAAAGAGGCGTATCGCGCGTCCGCATCGCCGAATTTGCCTGGACCCTCATGGAGCCGGAAAAGGGACGTTACGACTGGGGCTGGCTTGATCGGATCATTACGATATTGGCCAAGGCTAAGCTGGGCGTCGTTTTGGGCACGCCCACTGCCGCGCCGCCGCACTGGCTGGTCGAGCAGCTTCCCGAAATGCTGCCGGTGGGGGAGGACGGTCGCACCAAGCAATTTGGATCTCGGCGTTATTACAGCTTCGCCAGCCAGCCCTATCGCCGGGAATGTGCGCGCATAGCCAGCGCCATGGCTGATCGCTATGGCCGTCATCCGGCTGTGGTGGGGTGGCAGATCGACAATGAATATGGTTGCCATGATACCACCTATTCCTACGGGCGAGCCGATCGGGCCGGCTTTAGGGCATGGGTCGAAGCGCGGTACGGCACGGTCGCGAGACTGAACGAAGCATGGGGAACCTCCGTCTGGTCGCAACAGGTGGACAGTTTTGCCGCGGTCGATCTGCCCGTGCTGACGCCAACGGATCACCCGCCGGCGAAAATGCTGGATTACCGGCGTTTTGCAAGCGAACAGGTCGGCGCCTTTCATCAGGTTCAGGTGGATGCCATACGCCCCCGTTCGCCAGGGCGATTCATAACCCATAATTTCATGGCGAACTTCACGGAGTTCGACCCGTTTCCGATCGGCGACGCGATTGATTTTGCAAGCTGGGACAGCTACCCGCTGGGTGTTGCCGCAGGGCGCGACGAGCCCCGCTGGGACCGGACAGGCAATCCCGACATAACGGGCTGGAACCATGATTTGATGCACGCCATCAATCCGGCCCCCTTCTGGGTCATGGAACAACAGCCCGGGCCGGTGAACTGGGCGCGATATAATCCTGCGCCGATGCCGGGCATGGTGCGGCTGTGGGCATGGGAAGCCTTCGCTTATGGCGCATCGACGGTGAGCCATTTCCGGTGGAGGCAGGCACAGGTCGGCCCCGAGCAGATGCATTCGGCGCTTAACCGGCCCGATGGCGCGATTTCGCCCGGTGGCATCGAGGCCGCGCAGGTTGGACGGGAAATCCAATTGATCGGCGCCGCACCTGCTCGGACGAAGGCCAAGGTTGCGTTGCTGTTCGACTATCAGACCGTCTGGACGACAGAGATACAGCCCAATGCTGTAAATCAGAACCATCTCGCGCACGCCCAGTCCTGGTACGCCGCGCTGCGTGGCCTTGGGATCGATGTCGATATCGTTCGTCCCGCGACGCCGCTGGATGGATACAAGCTCATCCTCATGCCCTCCCTCGCGACCATTGATGCGGCAACCCTGGAGGCTCTGGAAAAGCGCGAAGGGCTACTGGTAGTCGGTCCGAGGTCGGGCTCCAAGACCGAGGATTTTGCCATTCCGCGCGATTTGCCGCCGGGACCGCTACAGCGTCTGATCCCGGTCAAGGTGAAGCAGACAGGCACGTTCCGCAACGGAGCGGCCTTTCCGGTGGCTGGCGAGGGCATGGATGGTCATGCCATCGCCTGGCGTGAATGGCTCGACACGAAATTGCCGGTCAAGGCGCGATATGAGGATGGCGAGAGCGCGGTAGTCGGGACCGACACCGCATGGTATGTCGGGTGTCAGGGCGACAGGGACTTCACGGTCGCTTTGATGCGGAACGCCGCCCGCCAAGCGGGGCTTTCGACCCATCCGCTGCCTGATCATGTCAGGATGCGCCAGCGCGGCGATCTGCAATTCGCCTTCAACTATGGCCCCGACGCGTGGACCATTCCCGATCCCAAACCCGCGTTGCTGCTAGGACAAAGAACGCTGGCGCCATATGATGTCGCGATATGGAGAATGGCAGAATGAGTTATCGCGGCACCACGCGCGTTATGGCTTGCCTGATTGCAACTATCGCCTTCCCAGCCAATGTCATCGCCGCCCCGCAAGGCCCGGACGGCAGCCCGTTGTGGCACGCCTTCATCGATCCGCCCGCTGCCGCAAAACCCATGATGCGCTGGTGGTGGTTTGGTCCCTCGGTCACGTCGAAAGAGATCGACCGGGAAATTGAGCAGATGCATCTGGCGGGTATCGGGGGCTTTGAAATCCAGCCGGTCTACCCGTTATCGCCTGATGACGGCGTCAAAGGCGTCAAAAATAGTCCTTACCTTTCAAACCATTTCATAGCCGCCTTGCGCCATGCGGGACGGACGGGGCGCAAATTTGGAATGCGGGTTCATGTGACGGGCGGCAGCGGATGGCCATTTGGCGGCCCGCATATCCCGGTGACACAAGCCGCCGCCGAAATCCGCATGACACGCGTTACCATCGCATCTGGCGAGGCAGGAATCCGATTGCCTGCCTTGGGGCCTGGCGAAAGCATCCTATCGGTTTGGATCGCGCCGACGAAAGATTTGCCGATCGCACCGGCTGACCTTCGGCCTGTCAAGATGCTCGGCAATGCGCCGATCATCTTGGCGAGTGGTTCCGCGCGCGATGCCCTTATTTTCATCGCCGGACGCACAGGCCAACAAGTCAAACGACCAGCGATCGGCGCGGAAGGCTATGTCCTCGACCACATCGATCCAGCCGCCATTGCAAACCATCTCCGCGTGGTGGGAGACAGGCTGCTAGAAGGCTTTGCGGGCGATCCCCCGCCTGACGCCATTTTTTCCGATAGTCTCGAAGCCTATGGATCAAGTTGGACAGGCGACCTTCCCGCTGAATTTAAAAAGCGCCGCGGCTACGACCTCATGGGTCATCTTCCCGCCCTGTTTATTGATCTGCCCGAAAGTGCAGGCGTGCGGTTCGACTGGGCGTTGACCCTGTCAGAACTGGTCGACGAACGATATCTGGCAACCATCGACAACTGGACCCAAAACCACGGAACCCGGTTTCGTGCGCAAGTATATGGCTTTCCGCCCCCTACCCTGTCGAGCAATGCCCTTGTCGCCCTGCCCGAAGGCGAGGGCGACAACTGGCGTGGTTTCACCTCGACCCGCTGGGCTTCATCTGCCGGACATCTTTATGATAAACCGGTCATATCGGCGGAAACATGGACCTGGCTTCATTCGCCAGCCTGGGCGGCAACGCCCCTCGACATGAAGATGGAGGCCGATCGCCACTTTTTACAGGGCGTCAACCAGATTGTGGGGCATGGCTGGCCCTACAGCCCGCCGGAAGCCGCCGAACCGGGTTGGGCATTTTATGCGGCGGCGGCGCTCAACGACCATAATCCCTGGTTTGCGGTGATGCCTGACGTCAGCCGATACTTGCAGCGCGTATCCAGCATGCTACGACAAGGCACGCCAACCAATGACGTGGCAATCTACCTTCCGATCGAGGACGCATTTTCGAAGATGCGCCCGCAGAAGGCCTCCGTGAACGAAGCAATGCAGGAATATGTGCCCGATGCGCTGGTTGGGCAGGTGCTCGATGCCGGGCATGGATTTGACTTCGTTGATTATCAGGCTGTGCGGCAGGGCAGGCTCAAACACCGGCTGCTCATTCTGCCAAATATGGAGCATATCGATCCCACAGCCTTTGCCGCAATAGCGAAATGGGTCGAAGGGGGAGGCAAGCTGCTCGTTCTTGACCGATTCCCGCGGTCGGCGGGCGGGTTGCGCAATGGCCTGGCGACGGCCCGAATTAGAAAAATGACACGCCGTTTGACCCGATCGGCGACGGTCGAGCGTGATGTACGGAATGTTTCCCGACATATACGCCATGCCATAGGGCCAGATATGCAACTGGCCGACCCGGCGCCTGACCTGGGTTTTGTCCATCGGACCATGGGAAGCCGGGACATCTATTTTCTTGTAAACAGCGGCAATCAAGCCATTCGCACGACAGCCTCCTTCCCGCGCGCGCGTGGTGCCGGGCAATGGTGGAACCCCATGACCGGGCAGGCGACGCCGGCGGGAAGCGGCGCAGTCACGATCGAACTTGCGCCTTATGAATCTCGCTTCATGATCTATGGAGAAGATAATCTGTCAGTGGCGCAGCCCGCTCAAGTTGCGCAATCCCAAAGTCTCGATGCAGGCTGGACCCTTGAGTTTGATGGCCATGCAGCAAGGTCGATCTCTCGGCCGCACGCCTGGACCGATTTTCCGGACGCGCGATTTTTTTCCGGGACGGGCACCTACCGCTATTCCCTGCCTTTAGATCGCGTGGACGGCATGTGCTTCAGCCTCGATTTCGGCAGGGTAACGCCCCGATTAGCCGACGATCGCGCGCGACCTTCCGCTGAGGTGGATGCGCCGATACGGGATGCCGCGATTGTCCGGGTGAATGGCGTTGTTGCCGGCAATCTGTGGGCGCCGCCTTACCGGATCAACATCAGCGATGCCCTCAAGGTTGGCAGGAACATGATCGAGATTGCCGTGTCCAATACGGCCCTCAACAGGCTCGCCGGCGAGCCTCGTAAAGATTACCGACTGCTCCATGCACGGTATGGCGAACGATTCGAGGACCAGGATGTTGCTCAGATTGTTGCGCAACCATCAGGCCTCCTGGCGACGCCGCGCCTTTTGAGCCTGCCTCGAATAGGGACCCGCTGTAATGCACCGGTCGCACAGTAAACTACCGGGACTCTGGTGGGGGTGGAGCGCTGGAGCCAGCAGGTATCAAATATAGACCCGGCAGTACGACCGAAGCCGGCTTTCGCCCTTCCACCAAGTCCAGCAAGAGCAACGTTGCGATCTCGGCCATTTCGCCAAAAGGACGGGAAACAGTGGTTAGGGATGGAGTAAGCATTTCGGCGATCATGCTTCCGTCAAAACCGACTACGGACAAGGCATCAGGGACAGCAATTTTTCGCTCGCTGGCAACCTTCAATACGCCCGCCGCCATTATGTCGTTCGCCGCGAAAACCGCTGTGGGCCGGACTTTCATCGCCAGCAACCTGTTTGCGGCAGCAACGCCTGAAGCATGTCCATAATCGCCTTCCAGTTCCGCCAGCAAT
The DNA here is from genome assembly GCF_900109095.1 of Sphingobium sp. AP50. Taxonomy (GTDB): domain Bacteria; phylum Pseudomonadota; class Alphaproteobacteria; order Sphingomonadales; family Sphingomonadaceae; genus Sphingobium. The sequence continues at coordinate 57,757 of NZ_FNYZ01000025.1, read as the reverse complement.
TCTATCCCCGCCGAGGCAAGCGTGTCGATGAATCCGGATCGTCTCTCGATAGCAGAAAATGTATCTTGCGGGCCTGTAATCATGGCGATTTTACGGTGACCAAGTTCGGCCAGATGCGTCGCAACCTGCCCTGCCGCTTCGCGTTCCGCCGACAGCACGACTGCGCCATAGCCGCCGATGGGCACGGCCGACAACGCGACGGAAGGCACATGATCCGCCTTCAAGGCTTCGGGAAGGCCTGCAATCCCCGAAACAGGAGGCAGGACAACGAGCCCGTCCACGCGCGATCGCCGCGCAAATGCGATCACATCCTCGACCGAAAGTGGACCTCCATCTACGACTGAATGGCTGATGACCTCATATCCACGCCGCGTCGTCTCACGAGCGACACCTCGCTGGACGCTGTCCAGTACCAATGCGTTGCGATCATTATGGACCATCCCGATGAGCAAGGAACGCCCCATCGCCAAAGCGCGGGCGCGGGCGCTTGGCTTGAAGTTCAGTTTGTCTATCGCGTACTTTATCTTTTCGCGCGTCTCTTTATTCACCTTTGGTGAATCATTGAGCACCCGCGAGACCGTTCTGATAGACACGCCGGCGGCCTCAGCAACATCGGCAATCGTGGGTTCCATCCCGCCGGTGGCAATAATCGTGCTCAACATATGGCCTTTGCGCAGTGAATTGTTCGAAAAACTATCTCATCGCAGCTAGCCTGTCATCTGCGTCGAAACGAGAATATGCGTCGCTTCAGGTCGACTGGTGGGTCTGCCTCCCATCCTTGTGCGGTAGTCTGTAAGCTTTGCGGACCAGATTGTAAGTCAAATCCTCAACCACCTCCTGCGCCTCCCAGTCGCGCATCCGCCCTTCGCCCACTAGGCGTGCAAGGTAGCTGCAGTCTATACGACGGGCGACATCGTGCCGTGCGGGAATGGAGAGAAAGGCGCGCGTATCGTCGTTGAAGCCAACGGTATTGTAAAAGCCCGCCGTCTCCGTCGTCATTTCGCGAAATCGCATCATGCCTTCCGGCGAATCATGGAACCACCATGCCGGCCCAAGCTTGAGACAAGGATAGTGGCCGGCAAGCGGGGCGAGTTCACGCGCATAGCTGCTCTCATCGAGGGTGAAGAGAATGATCGAGAGCCTGTCTTCATTACCAAATTGATCGAGCAGCGGCTTGAGACTGCTCACATAGTCGGTCCGCGTTGGTATATCAGCCCCCTTGTCGCGACCGTAAGTCTTGTGAAGCACGTTGTTGTGGTTTCGGCATGCGCCAGGATGAATTTGCATGACCAGCCCGTCATCAAGACTCATGCGTGCCATCTCGGTAAGCATCTGCGCCCTGAACAATTCGGCATCTTGCAGCGACCAATCGCCGCGCATGATCCGTTCGAACAGGCGGCGCGCCTCCTCAGTCGAGAGGTTTGCTGTCCGGGCAGTGGGATGCCCATGATCTGTAGAGGTCGCACCCGCCGCGATGAAGTCCTGTCGGCGTTTGGCATGTGCTCTAAGATAGCCGGTCCAGTCATGCACATCTTCACCGGTTAACGCAGCAAAACCCTCCAGAGCGTCGACAAAATCCTCATGCTCAGGATCGATGACAGCGTCGGGCCGGTAGGCCGTCACGACCGTTCCGCTCCATCCCGATTCCCTGATGGCACGATGGTGATCGAGCCGCTCATGCGCGCCTTCGGTCGTTGCCAGCAATTCAATATTGAACCGGTCGAAAAGCGCCCGAGGGCGGAATGCTGGGGTCGCTAGTAGTGCTCCGATCCTGTCGAAATAGAAATCGGAGCTTTCAGCGCTTAGAGCAGTTTTAAAGCCGAACACCTCGGCAAAGACATGATCCAGCCACATGCATGAGGGTGTGCCGCGATACAGATGCTGGTTGCTCGCAAAAATGCGCCATGCCTCCCTGGGGTCCGCCGGGGACGGCTTTCCAAGCGCGGGAACACCAAGCGCCTCCAATTTCACGCCCTGACTATACAGCATGCGGTAGAGATAATGGTCCGGCGCCAACAAGAGAGACGTTGCATCGTCCCATGGCGCGTTCGTCGCGAACCATGATGGATCGGTATGGCCGTGTGGACTGATGATCGGCAGCGACGCCGCAGATTGATAGAGCGCGCGCGCGATGGAACGCGTAGCCGGATCGCTTGGGAACAAACGGTCAGGATCGAGCCGAAGTGCACGCATCAAATTCTCCTTTTGCCTTGTGCCAGCGATGGCACAAATGGTAGAACGGTGCAATGGACACAAATTCACCTACCGGCGCCGCCATGAAGGCATCACTTCCTGACGCAGTGCGAATCGCACCGGCTGATGATGTGGGGGTTGCGCTCAGATCGCTCCGTGCGGGCGAGCGGATTGCCCTGGAAGGACAGGTCGTAACGGTCCGTGCACCCATAGAACGCGGGCATAAATTCGCCCTGCGCACGATTGGCACGGGCGAAAAAGTGCGCCGCTATGGCTGGGCGATCGGAAGCGCACGATGCGACATCATGATTGGCGACCATGTTCACAGCCACAATCTGGTCACCAATCTCGTAGGAGAAGAGCCGTATCGCTTCTCTGGCGAGAATGCCGTTGAGAACCGACCTGCGTCCAGTGATTGGCGGTTTGAAGGTTATCGTCGTTCCGACAACAGCGTTGGCACGCGAAACGAAATATGGATCATCCCCAGCGTCGGATGCGTGGCACGGACGGCAGAACGCGTCGCGCGAGAGGCGGCCGAGCGTCACAAGGGGCGGATTGATGACATCGTCGCCTTTTCGCACCCGCTGGGCTGTTCGCAATTGAGCGATGACCTTGATAGCACGGCGCGTGTGCTTGCGGCACTGGCTTGCAATCCCAACGCTGGTGGCGTTCTTTTCATCGGCCTAGGATGCGAAGAAAATCAGCTCGATGGTTTGATCGAGCGAATACCGGGGGAACGACGCAGCAGAATCCGGGCCGTAGGCGCCCAGATGAGCCTGAACGAATATGAGGCCGCCAACAACGCGATTGATGAAATTGTCAAGTTAGCGCAGCAGGATCGGCGAGAATGGGTTGAGATTCGTGACCTTCGGCTTGGCCTAAAATGCGGTGGATCCGATGGCTTTAGCGGCTTGACCGCAAATCCGTTAATTGGGCGCGCGGCGGATGTAATCACGCAGGCAGGCGGCAAGGCCATTCTGACGGAAATTCCGGAGATATTTGGTGCCGAGCGCATTTTAATGGAGCGATCGGCCGACCGGGCGGTGTACGAGGCGCTGGTCGATCTGGTGAACCGTTTCAAACGCTACTTCATTGATCATGGCGAACCTATCTCAGAAAATCCAAGCCCCGGCAACGTCGCCGGCGGCATCACGACGCTGGAAGAAAAGTCGCTTGGCGCGGTCCAGAAGGGTGGCCAGGCCATTTTGACGGACGTTCTGGCCTATGGCGACCGTGTGCGACGCGACGGCCTCTCGCTGCTGGAGGCCCCGGGCAATGACGCGGTTTCCACCACCGCCCTTGCTGCTGCGGGCGCGACACTGACGCTTTTTTCGACTGGAAGAGGCACGCCGCTTGGCAGCCCGATACCAACCATGAAACTGGCGACTAATCACGATCTGGCACAGCGCAAACCGGGCTGGATCGATTTTGACGCGGGCATAGTGCTGGATGAAGGGATGGACGCCGCGACCGATGCCCTGATGGCTCGCATTTGTGCCGTCGCATCGGGGCAGCCTGCCCGCAATGAAATCAATGGCGAGCGCGACATAGCGATATGGAAACGCGGGGTGACCCTTTAGCCCCTGAACCAGATATGCGCGCCAAGACGCATTTAGGAGAGACGAATGCATGCTATGAGCCAAGCCGAGGCAGTTACGCCGCGATACCGATGGGTCATTTGCGGCCTTTTGTTCCTTGCAACCGGAATAAACTATATTGATCGTCAAATGATCGGCTTGCTTAAGCCGACGCTTCAGGTCGAGTTCGGCTGGAACGAAACGGCTTATGCCGACATCGTGTTCTGGTTTCAGGCGGCCTATGCGCTGGGCTATCTCGTCTTTGGGCGGATCATTGATCGGCTAGGTGCTAAACTGGGCTATGCCTGTGCATTCACGATTTGGACGATCGCGCATATCTGTCACGGTTTTGCCCATTCGATAGGAACCTTTGCCCTCGCCCGTTTCGTGCTGGGCATCGGAGAGTCCGGAAATTTCCCTGCCGGCATCAAGAGCGTGGCGGAATGGTTCCCACCTAAGGAAAGAGCGCTCGCCACGGGCATATTCAACGCCGGGTCGAATGTCGGCGCTATTGCCACGCCCCTTTTGGTCCCCGCGATCACCCTCGCATTTGGCTGGCGCGCTGCTTTCATAGTCACTGGCGTCGCAAGCTTTCTGTGGTTGATTGCGTGGCTGCATTTTTACCGACTTCCGGCAAATACCAAATCGATGCAGCAAGCGCAGGCCACCCCGGACCAGAGTTGGCTCAACGTCCTCAAACGGCGCGAAACATGGGCTTTTGCAGTAGGGAAATTTATCACCGACCCGATCTGGTGGCTGTTCCTTTTCTGGCTGCCGGACTTTCTGCATCGCCGCCATGGCTTGGAACTCAAGGAATTTGGCCCACCGCTGGTCGTCATCTATCTCGTCGCCGACTTTGGCAGCGTTGCGGGCGGCTGGCTGTCATCGCGCATGATGCAACGTGGACACAGTGTGAACCGCGCGCGTAAGCTCACCATGCTGATCAGCGCCCTGGCCGTCATACCCGTCATGGCCGCGCCCGGCGTTTCTAGTCTGTGGGGCGCCGTCGGACTGATCGCGCTCGCGGCAGCGGCGCACCAAGCCTGGTCGGCGAATCTGTTCACCCTCCCGTCAGACATGCTGCCACAAAATGCGATCGGGTCGGCAATTGGTATTGGCGGCGCCGCCGGTGCCGTGGGCGGCATGGTTATGACCCAGTTCACCGGCTATATTCTCGACCATAGCGGTTCTTACTGGCCGATCTTCCTTGTTGCAGGTTCGGTCTATTTGCTTGCATTGGCGCTGATCCATGGGTTGGTGCCGAAAATCGGCGATTCGATGGAGGCAGTAGCATGACCCGCCTGTCTTCCCGCACAGTGGAAGAGCTGCGGTCGGAAGTGCGCCAGCCAGCTTATGACCGGTCTAAGGTGACGGCAGGCGTCGTCCACCTGGGCGTGGGCGCCTTCCACCGCGCACATCAGGCGGTGGTCTTCGACGATATCCTTGCAGCGGGCGATTTGCGGTGGGGCATTCGTGCAGCCTCGCTTCGCACGGCCGATGTTCATGATCAGATGATGCCTCAGGATGGACTATATCATTTACTCGTTAGCGATGGTGCAACGACCGCATCACAGCTGATCGGAAGCATCCTGGACGTGCAGGTCGCGCCGAAAAATCCAGCCGCGATCGTGGCGATGCTGGCATCAGTCGACACGCATATTGTGACGCTGACCGTCACCGAGAAAGGCTATAAACTCGATCCTGTCAGCGGAGCCTTGCTAAAAACCGATCCTCAAATCGCGCACGAACTTAACAGCCTCTCCCACCCCTGCTCGGCACCGGGTTTTCTCGTCGCAGCGCTGGCTGAACGACGGCGCAAAGGCATAAAGCCTTTTACCGCCATATCGTGCGACAACATCCCCAGCAATGGTAGGCGCTTGCAAAGGGCCGTCATTGAGCTAGCCCAGGCACATGATTCTTTGCTCGCCCGATGGATTGATGAGGAAGGCGCTTTCCCCGACACGATGGTCGACCGCATAGTTCCGGCGACGATACCGCAGGATATTGCGGCATTTGCCAGCGAATATGGCTTGATTGATCAAGCCATGGTAAAAACAGAACCTTTTACTCAGTGGGTGATAGAGGATCGATTTTGCGGTCCGCGACCGACGTTTCCAGCAAGCGTACATCTTACGTCTTCGGTCGCGCCTTGGGAGGATGCCAAGCTTCGACTGCTCAATGGCGCACATAGTGCCATCGCATATCTGGGTGGACTGGCCGGGATCGCTCATGTCCACGAAACCCTGAGCCACTCCGAGTTCAGGATCTATGTGCAGCAGCTTTGGGATGAGGCGGAGACGACCTTGTCGCCACCGGCTGAACTCGATGTGGCTACCTACCGGCGGGCGCTAATGGCACGATTTGATAACAGTTCGCTCATGCACCGAACGCACCAGATCGCAATGGACGGGTCTCAAAAACTGCCACAGAGGCTGTTGCAATCCCTTGTCAGTCGACGATCCGCGGGCCTGCCTGCTCCTGCACTGACCCTGGGCGTTGCCGCCTGGATCAGGTGGCATGCCGGTAAGGACGACCTTGGGCGTCCGCATCTGGTGGATGATCCGCTCGCATCGGAATTAAATGTGCTGTTTCAAACTCGGACCGATCCTGCCGGCAAGGTTGCGGCGATCCTGAATTATCCGGCAATCATGCCCGCTTTGCTACGTGACGATCCAATATTTGCGGACGCGCTGACCAGTCAGCTGATAAACCTCGAAACGGAAGGCGCTATGGCCAGCGTTCGCGCGCTTACTCAAGGTCGAGGCTCATGATCGAATGTAGCTCACCCACCTTTCCACCGACCGTTCGGCTGGATCGCCGATCTTTCGTACGATCTTCCCTCACATTGGCGTTGTTGCCCACCGCTGCGGATGGGGCGGATCATGTGCGTCCGTCACTGCTTGTCACATATTGCGGTGCCGTCGCAGATGGCGTCACCCTCAACACCAAGGCAATCCAAACAGGTATAGAGCGACTAGCGGCTACTGGCGGTGGAACGCTGGTCGTACCCCCCGGCATATTTCTGAGCGGAGCGTTGTTTTTCCGTCCCGGTGTTCATCTTCATCTGGCGAAGGGAGCAACGTTGCGATGCACCACGGACATGGCACAGTTTCCGCCGGGCAGAACGCGCATTGAAGGGCATTTTGAGGAGCATTTCACCCCGGCGCTGATCAATGCCAACCAGTGCGATGGATTCAGAATTACCGGCATGGGCGTCTTGGACGGCGCTGGCCGATCGGTCTGGGACCAGTTCTGGCATATGCGCGCCACTTCGAAAAATTTGCAAAATTTCTCCAACTTAAGCCTGCCCCGCGCGCGTCTTGCACTTATACAGCGATCGCGTCACGTGCTCGTCGAGGGGATCACATTCAAAGATTCCCAGTTCTGGAACTTGCATCTCTATAATTGCGATCAGGTCAAGGTGCGCAATGCACGTTTCGAAGTGCCTGACGATTATAAGCAGGCTCCGAGCACCGACGGAATTGATGTCGACAGCTGCCGCCATGTAACCATCGACGGCTGCCACTTCTCCGTCACCGATGATTGCGTTGCGGCGAAGGGTTCAAAAGGGTTCCATGCAATGAAGGATACGGGGAGTCCACCCGTCGAACATCTTACAATCCTCAACTGTACGTTTCGACGCGGGCATCATGCATTTGCATGCGGCAGCGAGGCTACGATCGTACGCAATGTGCTTATGAGAAACTGCAAAATCACTGGCCCTATGGCTCTGGCGCGGCTGAAGCTTCGCACCGACACACCGCAGATATACGAGGATATTCGCTTTGAAGATATTATATTGGATAGCCATGGTGGGGTGATCGTGTCTATCGAACCATGGACTCAGTATCATGACCTTCATGGGGACAGGCCGCCTCGTTCGGTCGTCCGTAACATTCGCTTTTCCCGTATTCAGGGCAGATTTGGCAAGCTAGGCTTTATTCGGGCAAATCCTGGCCAAACCAAGATAAGCTGTATCAGCATTCACGAACTGAATGTCGATCTCGCTGATACCAAAATTTCGGCATCTGAATTAAATAATATAAAATTTGATAGCGTTGTAATAAATGGCAAAACAATAAATCCTATACCATCTAATACAGACATATAAAAATCCCTTTTGGGTGATCTTTTTTTAATTTAAGCCCTTACTCTCTCACCAGAAGAGTGAAATCTAACTTTTTGGAGACGCAGGATGGCAAATTGTGACGGACTGGGCGACATTGGCAATATGCCCCGGCGCACGTTGCTGCATGCGGGCGCCGCGTTAAGTCTCGCAGCTATGGGAACCGATGCTTCCGCCCGGGTGCGTAGGCGCTCCCTATCAGTCGAGGCGCCATTCGATATGCCCGCATTACATTATCCCGACTTCTCGCATGCCCGAACATTCTCGATTGCCGAGTTCGGCGCAGTTTCGGACGGAGCCGCACTCAGCACGACAGCCATTTCAAAGGCGATCGCCGCAGCCCACCGTGCTGGCGGTGGTACCGTAATCGTGCCGCCGGGACACTGGCGAACCGGAGCGGTACACCTTCGTAGCGGCGTCAACCTGCACATCGCCAAGGGCGCCACGCTGCTTTTTTCCTCCAGTCCCAAAGAATATCTACCGCCTGTCAGAACTAGCTGGGAGGGTATCGAGTGTCTAAATTACTCGCCGCTCATTTATGCCTACGAATGCATCGACGTCGCCATCACCGGGGAGGGCAGACTGGAAGCGGAACTTGAAGTCTGGCGAGAATGGTTCGCGCGGCCTAAAGCCCATATGGATGGATTGATCCGGCTTTACGAACTTGCGCGGGCGAATGTGCCGATCAAAAATCGGGACATGACGGAAGGCCAGACAAATCTTCGTCCGCATTTCATTCAATTCAACCGATGCCGTAATGTCTTGGTGGAAGATATTTATATCCATAATAGTCCCTTCTGGACAATCCACCCTTATCTGTGCAGCAATGTTACGATACGAAACATAGAAATCTTCGCTCATGGTCATAATAATGACGGCATCGATCCGGAGATGTCGGACAATGTACTGATCGAAGGATGCGTATTTGATCAGGGAGATGACGCCGTTTCGGTAAAATCGGGCCGCGATATGGAGGCCTGGCTCATTGGTAAGCCCTCGCGTAACATCGTGATGCGTAATTGCACGATAAAGAATGGCCATCAGATGATGGCGATTGGAAGCGAACTGTCTGGCGGAATCGAGAATATATTTGTTCACGATTGCCGCTATGTGGGCACCGGGAAAGGCGATGGCGACCATGCCGTGCCGATGAACAATCTTTTATATGTCAAGACAAACGAGCGGCGTGGCGGTTATGTGCGGAACATTCACTTCTCTAATGTTCATGCCACTGTGCTTGCTGGAGGCGTTCTTGCGATTGATACTGATGTTCTTTATCAGTGGAAGCAATTATTGCCCACTTACGTGCAAAAACTCACACCTATATCGGGCATATATGTTCAAAATATATCGGTCGCAAAATCTGGCTTCATATGCCGAATAGCGGGAGAGCTAGATTTACCCGTTCGCAGTGTGCACCTTAACAGCGTGGCCGTGACTAAGCTGGATGGTCCAGCCGTGGCAACGTCGAACGTCATCGGCTTTACGCAGACCTGAAGTCCATTTGTGAAAGAAAGCTGACAGATTAGATCTGCCAGCTTTCTGGCTTTCCAGATTTAAAATGTAACGCTCAGATTCATGCCAAATGTCCTGGGTGCGATGTAGATGGCTTGGGGAAGATTAGTGCCGTTGCGGGTATCCACGCTGGTGATGCCTATCTTGTCAAACAGATTGCGCACATAAGCATCAATACGCCAGCGACGGTCGATCGCCATGCCTGCCCGTAGATCGACGACTGTATAAGCAGGGATTTTAACGCGTTCGAAAACGGTGCTGGCTGAATTTTGATTCAACATGCCCAAACGGTTGCCAACATAGTTCAGGTTGATCCCGACAAAAGCTTCGGCGTTATCCGTCAGCGGAATGTCCTGCTGTACCGACAGGTTGCCGGTGAATTTCGCCGAATAGGGAAGACGGTCGCCGGCTAGTCCATAAAGCCGCTGGACCGATGACGTGGTGAGTGCCAACGAACGGGTCAGCATCGCATCCAGGAAGGTTGCGTTCACGTCTACCGAAAATCCGTTCCAGCCTTTGAGACCGCCGGCCAGCTCGACGCCACGGCTTCGTGCCGTATTGCCATTTTCAAAAAACGCGAATTGCGATGGCAGCGCAGTGTTCTGGAACTGAATGTCCTTCCAGTTGACTTGGAAAGCAGCCACATCGAATGTCGCCCGGTTTTCCAGCACGCTGCCCTTCAGACCGATTTCGTAGTTCATGACCGTGTCTGCACCAAAGGTTGCCGATGCGCCGGGTGTTTCTGTATTAGGGCCGCCCGGACGATAGCCGCTGGCAATACGAGCATAGGCCATCAAATCCTTGTTGAACCGGTAAGTAGGCGCCAGCAACCAAGTGACGGCGTCTTCCTTTGATGTGAAAAGATGATCCTCACCGGGGCCGAACAGGGCCTGCGCCGCAGCGTCGATTACGCTCAGAACGCGATAGGTCTGTTCATTCTGCGCATAGCGCAACCCGCCCTGAATATCCAATCGGTCAGATAAATGATAGGTCAGGTCAACAAACGCGGCCTTCTCCTCATAGCTGGAAATATTCGAACCACTATAGACGGCCACATTGGGCGCACTGCCAACCCGGTTAATGACCTGCGACAGGCCGGTTCGCTCATTGGTATAGAACAGCCCGGCAAGCCAGTCGAACTGAGCACCCTGATTGGAAAAACGAAGCTCCTGCGTAAACTTGTTCGTGAGGATCGGCTCATCAAACAAATAGGTCTGTTGGGCTGGATAGTTGGCATATTGCTCAAGCGCAGCGCCGAACCGTGCAGTCGAATCCGAAACAGTCGCCTTTTCATTACGTCCCCATGCAGTGACGGAGGTGACCTGCATTTCATCCAGATTAAGCGCCACACGTGCGGTATAGAGCTGTATTTCATTTGTGGTCGGCACAACCGCAGCGCGTGCCGTGCGTCGATCGGAAAGATTACGCATATCAAACAATACAGGCCGCTGCGCCGATCCGGTAGCCGGACGGGGTGAACAGCTCGTACAAATATCGATCAGGTTCGAACCCGCGCTATTTTGCTTCTGGTACAGCGCCGACAGCGTAACCGTCAGACTTTCGGTTGGGTGAAGGATCACTGCGGCGCGGCCGCCATAGACTTCATTCTTGTTGACGTCTTTTACCCTCGCGCCGGTTGGCACGATACTATCAAGATAGCGTGGATCGTCACGATAAAAGCCGCTTAAGCCAAAACCGACCCGATCTGAGATGATCGGCGTGGTAATCGAAGCGCGAGCCGACCAGCCTTCACCGCCATCCTTTACGCTATTGACGCCAACTTCGGCACGTCCAGAAAACTCGCTGGTGCTGGGGTCCTTGGTTACATATTTGATAATTCCACCCAGGCTCGACGCACCGTAAAGCGTTCCCTGAGGACCGCGCAAAACCTCGACGCGTTGGAGCGTCGCTGGATCGAGATCGGGCAGAGGCGGCTTGCCGAGATAGGTGGACGAGCCAAACTGCACATCATCGATCAGGATCGACACGGTCGGATTGGTGCCGCTGCCGGTCGTGATGCCGCGCAGGGAAATATCCTGCACCGTATTACCGAACAACTGAAGTCCCGGAATGCGCGTGTAAAAGTCGCGGATCGACAACAAGTTCTGCTGAATCAGTGCATCGGACGCAACTGCAGTAACAGCGACCGGGACGTCGATCAGTCGCTCGGCCCGTTTTTGCGCTGTGACGAATATGACGTCCCGCTCAGCTTCTGCCGAAGAACCAGATCCCTGGGCCGTAGCCGTGGTAGATGTGGCAAGCGCTGCTAACGCCGTGGAGATGCATAGTGCCATAGAAAAAGCTGCACGCATAAAAATCCCCTTCATTCTCCAGCCCCCCTCGGCTGGCTATGCCGACATGTCGGCAAAAAGTGAGGCTAGAATACATACATGTATTGTCAAGTGGGGATAAAGCATGAAGACATGCCGAATAATTTCCTGCGCTAAAGCTAATTGAGAAATCAGGTTATTTTCTTCGACAGATCAGCTGAATCGATGGATTTCAACTCAATATGCTCTTAAGCCGATAAGATATGGGCCTTTTTCGCAGGGTCAACTGAGCATCGGCTGGCACAAGCCCATCGCGGCCGATTTGTTCAAAGTAGTCGCGATGTGCTCCCGGACGAGGTGAAAGATGCAGTAATGGATCGCTTCCTGCTGCCCTGACTTGTCTGGATTTCGAATGTGCAGAGACATGGCGTGCACCCAACGTCTGCACAAGGATCCATGATAAATACGACCCCTTTTAGCGGATAATGGAAGTCAGGTGATCTTTAAGATCATCGTAGATATGGTTATTTTCGGTACCGCGACAACGTCCATCGGCATATAAAGTAGCCATCTGCACCCACCTCGTTGCACTCTTCTCCGATGGTCCTGTGGCCCCGCCTATCTATGAATAATCAAATTCGTCATACGCGCCGTAGCCGTTGCGATCGTCGGCATAATGCACATGAACGCCTTCGCTTGCACCTAGAGGCATATTATAGAGGATGAACCGCGCTAGCATGGTGCGTCCGCCTAGATCGAACGGCCTGATCAACACACGCTGCCCTTTCCACCGCGCAACCCGTCGATACGGATTCGGCCAGTTGCATGATTTTCTCGACAGATCGCATCTGCCATGATGATATCTCCTATGGAACAGCGTAGCTGGAAAGACGGCACGAACTCCGTCAGCGCTTATCTCCGAACCGAAGAGACCACCGTATTGTTACCGTTCATGATGATGCGGTGTTCGGCCTGCCATGCCACAGCGCGGGTAAGCATGGCGAACGCGCGCAAACGGGACCCATATCGGCGTGAAGAGGGACGCCCTTTCCGGGATTGAGCGGAGGTTTTGGGTGAGCGCTCTGCGCTGTGTGCGGAGGAGGTCGGGCGTAGCCCGGCCGCAGGCGCACACAGCGCAAGTGGGTCTTGAAGATGGGGTGAGAGTGGCGGCCAACCTCGGTGTTTGAAGCGCCAGCTGTCATTGCCGGTCTCAACGATATCGCATTGATGCGTAACGCGGTCGAGCAACGCGGTGGTCACCTTAAGATCCCCGAATACGGTAGGCCATTCGCCGATGGCGAGGTGGGTCGTGATGACGACGGCGGTGCGTTCATAGAGCTTGCTGATCAATTCGAATAGCAACCGGCCGCTCAAACGGAAGATATCCAAGCTCATCGAGCACTACCGGGTCGAGCCGCGAGAGCTGTCCCGCTTGGGTTCCGCCCTTGCCGATCCGGGTCTCCTCTTCCAGGCGTGTCGCCACTTTGCCGATGGTCCGGATCGGTTGGAGGCCTTTTCGCAATCGGCGTTTCACCAGGACATGGCTCGATCCAGCTTGCCAGTGGTGTGCATTTGAAACACGACAGGCATAAGCAGCCATGGGAGCAATGCGGGACTGTCAGGAATTTCGTGTGCGGCGAGACATAATGGGGAACAAGGAGACCCAGTATGTCACGACGCAAAGGACCTTCATTACCGAACGATATTCTCGACCAGCTGTTTATTGGCACTGACGCGGCGGCGGCGCTGAGCCAGGGCGGCTTGCTCGATCCGCTGAAGAAGGCGTTTGCCGAACGTGCCCTAACCGCGGAGATGGGTCATCATCTTGGCCAGGAGGAGCAAGGAAGCAACAGTTGGAACGGCTATGGCCGCAAGACGGTGACGACCGACAGCGGACGGATCGAGATCAAGGTGCCACGCGATCGAGCCGGTAGCTTCGATCCGCAGTTGATTGCCAAGTATCAGCGTCGCTTTCCCGGCTTCGATGACAAGATCATCTCGATGTATGCGCGCGGCATACGTACCCGGGAGATTACGGGCCACCTGCGCGACCTGTATGGCATTGGTGCCTCGCCCGATCTGATCAGCAGATCACTGACGCAGTCCTGGAGGAAGTCACGGCTTGACAGCAACGTCCGCTGGATCCGGCCTATCCGCTGGTTTTCTTTGATGCGATCTGGGTCAAGATCCGCGACGAGGGCATGGTCCGCAATAAAACAACCTACATTGCCCTGGGCGTCATGGGCGTTGGCACCAACGTCGTCCTAGGTTAGTGGCTGGCGCAGAAGGGAGGCGCCAAGTTCGGGCTGCGCGTCTGGAACGAACTGCGCAACCGCGGCGTCGAGAACATCGTGCTGGCCGTCGTTTATGCCCTGAAGGGCTTTCCCTACGCCATCACCGCCGTCTTCCCGGAAGCGACGGTTCAGACCTGCATCGTCCACCTGCTGCGCAACTCGATGGATTTCGTAGCATGGAAAGATTGCAAGGCGCTCGGGACAGCCCTGAAGGCCGTTTGACGCGCCGTCGATGCCTCGGCTGCCGAGGAGGCACTGACGGCATTCGAGGCCAGCGTCTGGGGTCAACGTTATCCCGCCATCGGCTAGAGTGGGCGCCAGGCGTGGCCCGAGGGTCATCCCATTTTTCACCTTCACCCCAAAGTCAGGCGGATCGTTTAAACCACCGATGCCATTGAGGCCCTGAATTCCAAGCTTCGTCGCGCTGTTCGTGTCCCGGGGGCAGTTCCCCAACGATGAGGCCGCAACCAAGCTGTTATATCTGATCTTGAACCAATCGGAGAAAGAGTGATAAATGCCGCCGCGTGAGTGGAGCATGGCGAAGGCTGACTTGGCCGTGCTCCTTGGCGAACGCTTCATCAGCGCCATGACGGCCTGATGGTCAACTGCCTCGCCGCACACGAAATTCCTTGCAGTCCCCGAAAAAGCGCCGTAATTAAGGCTTGACAGAAGATCGTACTCGATCACCAGTTCAGGAGGTCAAAGCCCTCTTGCATCACGGGCGGCAACCACAGAAGTCCCGACCCTAGGTTCTGTCCGGTGCAAAATAATCCCCCCGCTCCAGAGCGATGATTCGGCGCGATCAGCCGACTAGCTCCTTTGTATTCTTCCCACTAATTACGTCGGTTCCGCTATTTTGGTCCGGAGCAAAACCAGTAAGAATTTGATAATAGATCGGGCTAAGCTGCCGTCTGCGTTCAGCACTTTGCCTCACGCCTAGCGTATAATAGCCGACTTGATGATAATAAGTGATTCGTGCGCGAACCAACGCCTCGTTACCGTCATATCCCGCCTCCTTGAACAAACGGCGCAACGCGTCAACGCGGACGGAATCCACCGTCTGCACCACATCCGCCACGACCGATGACGTTGCCGCCCAGTTACGCACAGCAGTGTCGTAATCCGGCCTGAACTCCCGCTCCTCTATCCATAGCTGCATAAGAGCACGATAACGCTGCGCCGGTGTGCCGGCACCGCTCAGCGCCGACACGAAGGGCACGGTATTACAAGACCGCCAGTCATCAAGCAGCTGCTCCAACAGATCGTGCCGGCTCTTGAACCGCCAATAAAACCCGCCCCTCGTCACCCCACTTGCCTTTGCCAACCGGTCGATCTTCACTGCCTCGACCCCGTCACGAATCAAGGTTTCTCGCGCAAGATTCAACCAATCTTGCGTTGTGAGATTACTACCCTCTTCCTCATTATTGTGCTTGTTCGCCACTCAATTTCCCTGTCTTGTCGATATGGCCCATAAGGCAGGTCAAACCCATCTTCCCCAATCATCCGATACAGCGTCGTATGGCATTACATAGTCGCGGTGGCCAAAAAAAATCATCGCCAACTCAAGATCCTGGCCCCCCTCAGGCAACTTGCTCTACCTTAGCGACGGGGCCTTTAGCCTCGAGCAGCTCCCTCATCACGGTGACATAGCTTTCGACAAAATCAGATGTCTGAGCCTCAAGCTGCGTATAGGGGCCGGGCCTGTAAGCGCGCGAACGCACGCCTTGCGCATTTTCCTCGATGATCTGCTTGTCCTGTTTAGTCGTGATGTCCCACATCAGCGTCATCGCATCCATGTCGATAAGTTCCAGATCGGCGTCTGCGTCGACGAACCATGTCGCTACGACGTCAGTCTCCTCGACACCTCGCGGGATAAACTGAAACAGCACCGCATGATCATTATAAGCGCCCATGAAGCTAAATCTTCCAAAATGCATGGCGGTCTCACCCCCGTCATAATTGGCAAAGCCCCCCATGAGTGGCGCAACCGCCCTCCCATCCTTGGACTGGGTCTGGCGGCCAAGTCCAATGGGGTGGCGATACAAGGTAAACTTCATCTCATCATGCGTGCCAGCGACGCGCACGGTCCGGTTATGCTGATCGTCACCAACCTCTGCACGCCAGTCGTCGACGACCTTACCCCATTCCTGCGCTGCATTGTCATCCAGCATCGCCGACACCTTTACATGGCCATTCATCCGGAAATATTCCGGGTGGGACGGACGACAGTGATAGCATTCAAAGAAATTCTCCAGCACCAGCTTCCAGTTGGCCTGTGTCGGATAGGATCGGCGAACGGCGATTTTTGCATGATCCAACCCATGATGACGCAAAGCAGGTTGCAGCACCTCTTCCGCACGGGCCGGGTCGGGGAGATTTTCGGCATCTGCGCCGCATAGAATCAGGCTGCCGATCTGGCGCAGCGGCACTTCATGCAGCCCTAGCTCGGCCGGATCGACACCGGCAGGAAGGTCGCGTGTACTTTGCAATTCGCCGGTCAACCTGAACGACCAAGCATGATATGGGCATACGAGCAAGGGAGAATGGCCATCTTCCTTGCAAATGCGTGATCCGCGATGGGTGCAAACATTATAATAGGCGCGGAAACCAGCATCGCCGCTGTTCACGACGATGATCGACGTGCCGAAAAGCGACCGGACAATATGGCTCCCCTTGCGGGGCAGTTCGCTGGCATGCGCGATCACTGTCCATTGGCGCGAAAACCAGATGGCTTGCTCTACCGCGAAAATTTCGGGGTCGACATAAAAAGACTGTTCCAGTGACCAGCCCTTTTCGTGCCGATCCAATAGACCATGCAAACTGTTTGTCGTCATCTCATGCCTCCCTACGATGCGCGGGACTTATCCCGTTCGAACCTGAATTTCTCGCGACGTCAACCAAGCAGACCCGCTTACCCGCAATGGCTTGGCCCGAGACCGGCATTGCGGATTTCAGACTTTAGCCTGCGCCCAGGGCAAATTACCATACACAACTGTCTCGTCAATCGACAATGCCTCGATAAATTTCGTGACCTGCCGACAAAGCGGTGCCAATCCGCGCCTGCGAATGCGAGAAGATTACCGAGACAGAGCTACATTCCGTTGCCGTCATGCTGGTGCGGCACGCATGGTTGACGGCCATCGTCATGCCGACCCGGTTCATTAGCGCAGATTCCCGGTGTGGGGCCGATCGGCGCGACGTTGCTCATCATGAAAACGCCGGATCCGCAGCTATTCAAGTCCGGCCGTGATTTCGCAGCCTGGATGGGTCTGACGCCAAAGGATCATTCGACTGCTGGCAAAGTGAGGCTCGGGGGTATCACTCGAGCAGGCGATGAACTCCTCCGAAGCGCGCTTGTAGTGGGCGCGACCGCAGTCGTTCACCATGTCCGCCGAGCAGGTGGACGAAATGCATCGCCATGGATTCTCGGCTTGATAGAAAGAAAAAGGCCAAAGCTCGTCGCCGTAGCGCTAGCTAATAAAACAGCGCAGATCGCCTGGATGTTGATGGTGACCGGAGAAACGCACAGAAGGGTTGACCAGCCAGCCATGTTGGCGGCCGCTTGAGAGATCGGCCGGTCACGATGAGCGTAACATAAATGCTATCGTGCCGAGTTGATGCGTGATCTTGCAAGACATGAGCAGATGGTGCGATCGATCGATCCACGACGTGTGACACTCCGTCATTTCCCGTGGCCATTGCAGGCCGCTGCCGTGTAGGAACACACATCGCGGAAACCATCTTGGCCAGTGGTGATGTATGACCACGCTAAAAGGCCGTACATATGGAAGCAAACGATCCGACCGAAATTTTTTTCTACTCAGCCCTTGTAAGAGAGAGTCGGACACATAAGGAAATGGCAGGCATCAAAGCTGACCAACGATCTGGAGAAGGCTGCGTGAGCAACAGCACTATCGTGCGGATGAAGATTACGCTGGACGATGTGACACCGGCCGTGAGCCGAACGCTGGAGGTGCCGCTCAATATCCGCCTCGACCGTCTGCACACCGTCATCCAGACCGCCTTCTCGTGGACGGACTCTCACCTGTGGGAAATAAGCTTCGGGCAGACCGGCTTCGGCATCCCTGATCCTGAATATGGCTTCGACGGGCCGCTCGACGCCCGTAAGGCCACTCTCGCCCAGGTCCTGGCGGATACGAGGCGCAAGACCTTCCGATATCTCTATGACTTTGGCGACGCCTGGGAGCATAGCGTCAAGATCGCGCGCGTCGGCGCGGCCAGCCCGCACCTGACATATCCGCTCATCCTCGATGCAGTAGGCATGCGGCCGCCAGAGGACTGTGGCGGACCATGGGGCTATGCCGAAAAGCTCGAAGCGCTCGGCGACCCCCAGCATGAATATCATGAAGAAGCGCTCGATACCCTCGGCGACGACTATGATCCCAACGCCCAGCCCGATATCCCCCTGATCGAGGCAAGGCTGGAAGCTCTCGCGAAAAAATTGGCGCCGCGGACACGCCGCAAAGCCTGACAGACCGAGTCAAAGCCACCTTCCGTCGGCGCTTACCTTAGGTTATCTGCAATGACACTTCCAAAGGACGGGGCAATAGGCATCCCGCCGGTAACAGTAGCGAGTATGAACCCAGTGATGCATTGGCAGTCCAGATAGGCGTACGCATCCGGTGAGGACCGCGGCTACTGACGGTTTTCTGGGGGATTTGGCATCTTACTTGCCGAGGAAGGCCTTGACGCCTTCTTGAGCGAGCACGTCGCGGAATGCAGCATCGGCATCGCGGTCGGTGGTGAATAGATTGTCCCAGACCGTCGAGGTGCCGTGCTCGTTGACAACCTCGAGGGACCAACCACGTTCGGTGGCGAGCCGGACGATGTTGATGGTCAGCCGTACGCCCGCCTGTTCGATGGACCGGCAGAGAGAGGATTCATACCAGCTTCCATTGATGCTGACTCACGAGGGGGATTCCCAAGAGGCTGAATTTCTGAATCTATGGCTTCCTTTTGGAGGGCATGGCCATGGGTGCAGCGATCGGATTGCGGAACGACTTTGATGCAGTGGGCTTGAGGCGACTGGCGCGTGCGACAAGGAGCGCGAACCAGGGCCGGCGGCTGCTGGCATTGGCAGAAATTTATGATGGTGGACGCCGCAGCGATGCCGCGCGTATCGGCGGAGTGACGTTGCAGATCGTGCGCGACTGGGTGGTGCGTTTCAATGCCCAGGGTCCGGACGGACTCCTTGATGGGAAGGCACCGGGCAAGCCACCGTTGTTGAATGATACCCAGCGCCAGGCTCTTGCGGAAATCGTTGAAAGGGGGCCGATCCCGGCGATCCATGGTGTTGTGCGCTGGCGGCTGATTGACCTGGCGCGGTGGCTCCATGACGAGTTTGGCGTGTCCCTGACGGAAACGACCGTGGGGCGGGAACTGAAGAAGCTGGGTTATGTCAAACTGACCGCGCGCCCACGTCACCATGCCCAGAACGAATATGCGATGGAGGACTTCAAAAAGGGGGCTTTGCAGCCGAGCTGGCAAAGATCAAAGCCGCCCTCCCGCGCGGCACGCCGATAGAGGTCTGGTTCCAGGATGAGGCCCGGATCGGCCAGAAGAACAAGATCACTCGCCGCTGGGCCAGGCGCGGCACCCGACCGTCGACACCCAAGGACCAGAGGACGAAATCAGCCTACATCTTCGGCGCCATCTGCCCGGAACTGGGCAAGGGCGCTGGTCTGGTGCTCCCGTTCTGCAACACCCAGACCATGTCGCTGCATCTGGCGGAGATATCGCTCGCTATCGAACCAGGTGCCTACGGCGTTCTGTTGATGGATCAAGCCGGGTGGCACATGACCGGAAAGCTCGAAGTGCCGGAGAATATCAGCATCATTCCGCTGCCGCCCAAATGCCCTGAACTCAACCCGGTCGAAAATATCTGGCAGTTCATGCGCGATAACTGGCTGTCCAACCGGATATTCACGTCACACGACAACATCATCGACCTTTGCTGCGAAGCCTGGAACAAGCTGGTCGATCAGCCGTGGCGCATCATGACTATCGGACGCCGCAAATGGGCGCGTGGGTTGTGATCAATGCAGGTTGGTATCAAGAGACCTGTGCGCGGGTGGGCGTAGAGCTATGAAATCGCGCAGATATTCTATGACTTATCGATCCGGCCTGCGCTTTGCGGTCGGAGGCGATATCATGCTGGAACGGAGAGGATATTCATCGCGCGCTTGAGGTTGTAGGCAATGGCGGTGAGGTGGACTTGGACGGCGGCTTTGGCGAGACCTCGCCATCGCATTCGGCGCAGGCCGTAGCATCGCTTCCATGTACCGAAGATCTTCTCGATGCGGGCGCGCACGCGATGGATCGGTTGATTCCATTCATGGAGCTTGCGGAGCGTTTCAGCTTCGTCGCGGCCCCACATGCCGGTGGCGACGATCCGGGGAATGCCACCCTTTGCCAGCACGGCATCACAAAAGTGATTGCCGCGATAGGCGCTGTCGGCAAACACCTCGCCGGGATTGTCGGGCAAGGCACCGGGACCTGCCTTGCCGTCATTGATATTGGCGGAGGTGACGGAGACTTCCTCGACCAACGCGGTATCCGCATCGGCGCCCACGTGAGCCTTGAAGCCGTGAACAGCCCGTTTTCTTTTGTGCTTTACCCAGCGTGCATCATCATCGTCTTCACTGGCCGAGGTAATGATGGTGGCATCGACCAGTGTACCGATCTTGACCGTCACCGCTTTGGCCTTGAGCTGCATGGTCACGGTTTCAAACAGCGATCGGTCAAGCTGGTGCGCAGCCAGCAGTCGGCGGAATCTGACAAACGCAGTACGCTCTGGCGTCGCCTCATTAGCGGAAAACCCACAGAAGCGGCGAAAAGAGGCCCGGTCGTCCAGGGCCTCAGCCAACTTCACATCGGACAGATCATACCAGATCGACAACAGGAGCGCTTTGAACATTGCCAGGGGCGGCCAGGCGGGCTCACCTTTGGAGGCCGGATAAAGCGGATCGAGAAGAGCCGCGACCGCGTCCCAATCAATCAGCGATACCAGCGCATCGAGCGATGACGTCGTGCGCTCGGACCCTGAAAACCCAAATCGCTCCTGACCAATCGAACGCTGCACCACGGCCGCTCTCCTCCTTGGAAAGCCCATAGAATCAGCAATTGTCGCGCCTGTCTACGCCCACCCGCGCACAGGTCTCATCAATCAGTTCGGGTTGCGGGTCAAATTCCATGCCGTGATGCTATGAGATCACGGCTCCAGCTTCAACGCTGCTGGTTTCCAATTCCATGGGAGCAGATCGCCAAGCCGATTAGCCGGATGACCGGCGATGCGGGCAAGGACGTCGGCGAGCCAAGCCTGGGGATCGAGGTCGTTGAGGCGACAGCTTTGAATGAGTGAAAACATGATGGCGGCGCGCTGACCGCCGCGATCGGAGCCGCAAAATAGCCATGCTTTCCGCCCGAGTGCCATCGCAGGGTCATTCTGCCCATGTCGGGCAGATGGTAGAGTTTCATTATCGCTGGCATCCATATTACGGCAGTCGTTTTCGGCATGAAGGCCGCGAGGACCGGGCCAATGGGGCGATGATCCGGGTAGAGATCAGGCCGGGTGAGATCATCCAGGTCGCAGAGTGGATGCTGGACAGGGCGTTGTGCGCCGACATGGAGATGGGCGAACCGCGCGTTGCGGTGATTGGGCTTGTAGAGCTTCATGGACTGCTTACCGATCGCGGTTTCAGGCAGACTTCGACGGATGGACTCACGGCCATCCAGGAGGCGCGCCATGAAGGCACTACCACGACCCTCGTCGCTACCGATGCTGACCCAGCAGCTGAGCATGCCGCTCGATACGCCGCAGATGCGAGGCCTGAGCGAGGCGCAGCGAAGCGCCGTTGTTGCTAGGCTGGCGACCCTCTTGATGGCCGCAGCTGGCGTCGCGGCGAAGGAGGCCATTGATGACGGGCAATGATCTCCTTCCAGTCACGGTGCTCAAGCGCAAAGCTGTGGTGTATGTCCGACAGTCGACCCCGGGTCAGGTCCAGAACAACCTGGAGAGCCAGCGCCGACAATATGAGCTTGTCGATGTTGCGCGACGCTGGGGATTTCACGATGTCGAGGTGATCGACGATGACCTTGGTCGGACCGCCAGCGGCACTGCCGACCGCCCCGGTTTCGAACGACTGGTCAGCGGCCTGTGCACGGGCAAGGTTGGCGCGGTGCTTTGCTTGGACGCATCGCGCCTTTCCCGTAATGGCCGGGACTGGCACCACCTTTTGGAGCTGTGTGGCCTGGTTGAAGCGCGCGTGATCGATCTCGACGGGGTATACGATCCCTGTCGGCCAAACGATCGATTGTTGTTGGGCATGAAGGGCAGCATCAGCGAGTTTGAGCTTGGCATTTTGCGAACACGCATGCTTGACGCGGCGCGCGCCAAGGCAAGGCGGGGAGAACTGCGCTTCAGTGTTCCGATCGGCTATATCTGGCACCGCGAATACGGCCTGGGGCTGGATCCCGATATCCGGGTACAGGAGGCGATCCGCCTCATCTTTTCGCGTTTACGCGAGCTTGGCAGCGCCCGCCAGGTGCTGATTTCGCTGACAGCTGACAATTTCCATTTTCCCCGCCCTTCTGACGGCCGCAAAACGGTGTCCTTCGACTGGATGCCGGTTCGCTATCGAAGCGTTATTTCGATCCTGAAGAACCCCTTCTACGCTGGGGTCTATGTCTATGGTAAAAGCGAGAAGCGAACCGAGATTGTCGATGGCAGGGCACGCAAAAGTTACGGCCACAGCAAGCCCTTTGGAACGTGGGAAGTGCTGCTCCAAGATCATCACGAAGGCTATATCGATTGGAGTGAGTTTGAGAGGAACCAGCGCCATATCGCCATCAACGCCTTCGGACAGAAGGGCGGTATCAAGTCGGGTCGTGGTGGCCGTGCATTGCTCGCGGGCCTGCTCACCTGCGGCCGATGTGGAAGACGGTTGGGCGTTGTCTATTCGGGCCGGCCTCCGGGTCATCCCTATTACCGCTGCGAACGTATCAACCAAATGCTGGCCAAGCCACGATGCATGACTTTTGGCGCATCTCGCATCGACCCTGCCATAGGCAAAGAGATATTGAGAGCCGTGACGCCGATGGCGATCGAGGCCGCAATGGAAGCTGATCGGGCGCATCGGGATAATCTGGAAGAACGGCACCGCATGGTGGAGCTGGACTCGCAGCAAGCCCGATACGAGGCATCTCTCGCTGAACGTCGCTATGCTGCCTGCGACCCTGATAACCGCCTGATCGCTGCCCAACTCGAGAATAGCTGGGAAGCAGCGCTCAGACGTGTGGAAGCCTGTGAAGCGGGTTTGGCCCAAGCACGACAAATCGATCTGACCGCGCCGGCACCCGATTTTGCTGGCATTGCCACCGACCTGGAGAGCGCTTGGCGCGCGCCTACCGTTGACATGCGTTGTCGTCAGCAGCTCCTTCGCGCCCTCGTGACTGATATTATCGCTGACGTCGATGAAGAGCAACGTGAAGTCATTTTGACGATCCACTGGAAAGGTGGCCAGCACTCCCAGCTGCGCATTCGCAAACCCAAGGCCGGCGAACATGGCCAGAGTACGCCCGAAGCCGCCCTTGCCATCATTCGATCCATGGCCACCCGGTGGTCCGATGCAGACGTTGCCGCCACTCTCAACCGGATGGGAATGCAAACCAGACAAGGCAAGACCTGGACAGCGCGCCGTGTCGGCTCGCTGCGCACTGTCCACAAAATCCACGGCTACCGATCCGCCGAAAAGAATGGAGAGTGGCTCACGCTGACCGAAGCCGCCAAAAAGCTTGGAGTTACTGCCCATCGGGTGCGTCGACTGATCAAGGAGGGCGTGCTCCCTACCGAGCAAGTTGTACCCGATGCGCCGCACCAAATCCGAGCCACGGACCTGGAAAAGGACGAAGTGATCCAGTTCCCGCGTCACAGAGGCCCGTGTCGCATCAAAATGGAAAACCAAAAGTCCCTGTTTCCGGACATTTGAAGAGGAGGTGTAGTATGAATCGGTCGTTGCTACACCGCGCAGGGCGTTTTCCACAAGATTGTTGCTGATCTCGAGCCGACCGTCGTCGCAGTAGCGGATCATGGCCTGCCAGCGGTTGAGCGGATAGCGACACGCACGCGCCAGATTGCTGTCGGAAGACAGGCCACGGTTCTGTGTTTCGAGCCAGACGCGCAAAGCCTCCAGCTTCGGTACGGCCTTGCCTTGGCGGATCCGTCTTCGCTCATCGGGTGGCGCACCCTTGATATCGCGCTCGATGGCGAAGAGTTCGGCGATCCGCACGACCGCCTCCGCCGCGATCGGCGACGGGCTCTTTTCCAGTATGTCGGTAAATTTCCTGCGCGCGTGACTCCAGCATCCTACTTCGACGATGCCCCTGGGCGCCTTGGTTTTGGGGTCGCGGTAAAGCGCGTTATAGCCCGCAAAACCGTCCGCCTGGAGATACCCCTGATAGCCAGCGAGATGTTCTGCCGGATGCGCTCCGCCACGATCTGCGCTGAAGCGGAAGGCCACGGCAGGCGGGCTCATGTCACCGCTTGAACGGTCATCGCGCAGATACACACCCAGAAGTGCCCGGTCCGGCTGCCGTCACCATTGCCCAACAACGTGACCGGCGTGTCGTCCCCATGGATCTTGGCGGCTTCCCGGATATAGGCGAACAACCGCTCGCCCAGCGGCGCCAGCAGCCATGCCAGCTTTCGCGCCCAGCGGCTCATCACATCTCGATCAATGTGAAGCCCAACGCGGCGGAAGATCACCGATTGCCGGTGCCAGGGCTGATGATCGACAAAGCGGCTGACGACCAGATGGGCCAGCAAGGCGCTGCTCGCCATCACCTTGGGCAGCGGCAGATCGACAGCGGGCACCTGGCAGATCTGCTCGCAGGATCGGCACACCAGCCTGGGCCGGATATGGCGGATGACGCGGAAGCGCGCCGGGACATAGTCGAGGACCTCGGTGACGGCCTCGTCGATCTGCACTGACGGTCCATTACAACCGGAACTGCATGGACTGGGCTGATGATCGACAGTCTGACGCGGGAAGTGTGCAGGAAGTGGCGCGCGGCTGCCGGGTTTACGGGCCGTTCTCCCCACAGGCGCCGTCGGCACCACATCGTTGGCGGGTTCCGGCGCCTCGACCTCTTCGAACATCAGCCGCAGCTGGGCGATATCCATTTTCTCGGAGCTGCGGCCGAACTGGACGCGCAGCAGCCGCGCGACACGATGCTCGAGCTTTTCGATCCGCAAGGTCTGGGCTTTGACGGTGGCTTCCGCGGCCCTCAGTTCGGCCCGTTCCTTCTCCATGACATCGGCCATCTCCAGCAGCATTTTCTGCAGGAGAACCGGGTCTGTGGGAAGGCGATCAAGGGCGAACCGCATGGCCTCGACCATAGCGGAAGCCCAACGCAAAACCTACATAAAATGGCGGTTTTCCTGATCTTTTTGGCTATGCGAGACTCGGCGTGACGACCTCGTCGTGGACGATCGCCTGCTTCCAGTTCAGCCCTTCAACCAGCATCGCCATCTGGGCTGCCGACAGGCGGAGCGCGCCCTCATGAGCACGAGGCCACACGAACTTTCCGCGCTCGAGACGCTTCGCATACACGCATAGCCCGGACCCGTCCCAGACCAAGGCCTTCAACCTGTCGCCCCTTTTCCCGCGGAACAGGAAAACCGCCCCCGAGAAGGGATCAAGCTGAAGAATATTGCGCACCTGCGCCGACAGCCCATCAAACCCCTTGCGCATGTCGCACGGCGCCAGCGACAGATAGATTTTCGTCGAAGGCGGGAACGCCAGGCTCAATGATCCAGCTCCCGCAGGACATCGAGCACCTGTTTCAGGGCGGCCCGATCGACCTCGCCATCAACCAACACCGTCAGGCCGCACCGCCCTCGAACCTCGATCCGCCCAGCTTCTCGAGTTTTGGCCGACGGCGATGATGCTGCCAGTTCGACATGTACGAAGCCTGCCATCGCTCCGCGGAGCAGTTGCTTGCGCCAGGTATAAAGCTGGCCTGTTCCAACGCTGTGCCGCCGAGCCACGGCCGAGACGATCGCCCCCGGCACCGTCGTCTCCTTCAGGATCGCCAACTTCTCCTCGTCGCTCCAGTGCCGACGCCGCTCCACCCGTACAAGCGCTCCGCCATCACCGCGACCGCTCATACGAGGCTCGTTTGACTGCTCGATGTCCATACTCACGCCTCGTCAAAGGCCGCGAGCTTTCCTATTCCGGTGCCGGCAACAAGGCCGCCTTCCGTCGGCGCTTACGCATCCACTGCTCCTAAGCCTGCTCTCGAGAGCGTTCTTAAGAGCAGGCCCATACCTCACGACAAGGCGCGTATCGCCGAATGGATACAGATAGGCAGCCATAACGGGCACTGCGAAGCTCAGGCTGAAAGCGTCAAAGCATCAAGACGGTGACGGCAATTGCGGCAACATGTCCGCCCCTATGTCATGGGGTAAATTGCACCGCAGCAATTTTCGCCGTTTAGATCAGGGCCTCCCAGATGCCATCTAACGCCGCGCTTATGTCAGGCAAGAAAATGGCGTAGGCTCGATCTCATAGTTATGTACAAAGTCGTGGGGCAATGCCGGACCCCAGTTGGCAAGGCTATCTTCCATTTCGTAATTAGTAGGTGTCCACAAATTATAGTCGTCGATATGATCCATATCGGAATAATATTCGAACCATGAGCCCCATGGATCTTGAATATAATGGAAGAAATTCGATCCTATGGTGTGACGCCCGAAACCCCATTGCCCGCGCGCCGCGCGCTCGGCCAGCAGTGCCCCGCCGCGCCCAACCGCGTCAGGATCTGTCACCTGGAAACTCGCATGATGAAAACCAACGCCAGGTGATTTTGCAAAAGCAACCACATGATGGTCGCTATCCTTGCGCGCGCAGCAAAAGGCTATGATGTCTTGTGCGTGATCGGCAAGCCCCATGTGGAGCGCGCCGGTGAAGAACTCGACGCTTTTTGGCACGTCAGGAGAAAATACGAGTATGTGCCCAAGGCGCAATGGCTTCACAGTCGGCGTGGCGCTGCGCGGTAGCATGGCTGAACGCCGGGTACGAACGATCCGCCCCGGTTCGTTGATCGCGAAAGGCTCGACAGCAGCAAGTGGCGCATCAGGTTGCGCATCGACGAGATGCACAAGCATCCCGTGGGGATCCCTCACCCAGAGCCCGCTTTCGTCATGGCCAGACGGCGCATCTACCACCGTACCGCCAAACTGACACACCCGCGCCCGGACCGCATCGAACTCCATGGGATCCGCTCGCAAGGCAATATGGTGCAGCCTCTTGCGATCCGCACCGCCCAATAACACGATACTCTCGTGCGACACGTCAGGGCATCGCACGATAGCACGCTCCTCCTGCTCCTCAATCACAAAGCCTGCGTCGCTATAAAACGCGATGCCAACGTCCAACTGGGGAACCTCAAGCGTCACCGAATATGCAGATAGAACCGCCATGTCATCCTCTCGCTCTTATTATCGGGCGCACTATTGACAAGTATTTGTCGTATTGGACTGGCCTTGTCAACGCTGCTGACTCTATAAGCGATCCGCGCAACCCGAATGCTTTGGATTCCTATTGTCGAATGGTCCGCATAAATGCGGAGCCAGCGGATCTTTCAGATTTGAACTCATGAGAATATAGTCTGGGCAGCACCGTCGCTGTCTAGCTCGGTCCATGCCTGATGCACGCGCCTACGTCTCGACGCCGCAAATGAGAGGATCTAGAGAACCGTTAGGTCCGTCAATCCTCGCTTTCATTCACCGTGCGTAGAGTGACCTGCGAAATGATCTGCACTGCGCTTTCAATCGCCGTCGCGTCAAAATGATCGCCAACTTCGTTGATCCAGGCAATCTGGCGCGCGTTCATTTCGTCGCATACTTCGCGGCCCCTCTTTGTGAACCGGACCAGCTTTGCGCGTCGATGGTCGGGATTGTGCGCGAGTTCAACGATCCCCTCTTTGTTGAGCGCATTGACCACCCAGAGGACGCCCTGACGGGAAAGTTCGAACTCGCGCGCTATTTGCGCGACCGTCTTGTCGCCCCGGTCAATCGCGCCCATCACCTGCCAGCGAGCCGCTGTTAGGCCCAGATCCCTTCCCAAATGATCTCCCGCACGCAACAACCGCCCATTGGCACGGAAAATCATGAAAATCAGTTCGGTCAGAGCCGTTCCAGCGGCGGTCCGCTTGTTACCAGAAGATCGCTTCGCCAAAATAGTTCACCTCCACCTGACGGGATAAGGGGGTTAGTGAGCGATCCTCCCGCTTGCAAGTCCTGCATGCCTTTGCTGGGCACGTCTTGCCTGTTGCGCTACCAGGCAGCTTCCGTTTCCACAGCGGATAACTCGGCCACAATCTCGTTCCAGCGGTAAGATGCCAGATCTACAGGCTCGTGCACCTGACCGCAGTCACAAGTACGTAACGCATCATCCTGGTTGAACGCATCGACGATCCGCAGATAGCCCGCCTGCGGTAGTTCCGTGTCGGCATCGAACGTCTCCTGAAAGAGGATTGCATGACAATGCTCACAAAAAAAGGTGACGGCCTCAAGGCCGGCATGCTCGGCCTTGTACCGATACATGATCGACGTGTCCTGCGGAACGACGCGATGCGTGACGCCGGCGGGGATATAGGCATAGTCACCAGGTACCAGATCGAAGTACCGCACTGCGCCATTGGTCATCTCAATGCGAGCCTTGCCCGACATCTGAACCAGCACACTGTCTTTCTGGAAGGTCAGATGAAAAGGCTGCGGCCGGTCGTTGCGACTAAGATGAAGTTGCGGGTCCACACCCGCCACCATCACCGGATATTCGTCGTATGGCCCGGCATCCCGGGCAGCCTCGTAGGTGTCGAGCATGTGCTTGCGTGGCATGATATCCCCCTTTAATTCGCGGCTTCAGCGGCGCGAGCAAGCAATTGCTTGCGACCACGCTCGGCTGCGACCATGTTTTTATAATAAGCGTCCCATCCCCAAACCGACACTGGAAAGGGCTCGCTGACCGTGCCGCATTTCGAGCAGGTTCGCGCCACTTCACTCTCATTGAATGGCTCAAGAACAATTGCGCCCTCTGTCAGCGTTTCGAGCGGCGGATGGAAGCCGGGCGTTTTTGCTGCCTGTGCGCTTTCTTCTGTCTTTGCCGAAAACTCATGAACAAGCAGGGGATTCTGGCAGTTATCGCACAGGAAGCCGAGCGTCTCGCCTTGCGGAATACCCTCTTCCGCCTGGCGCTGCGTGACGACAATAACCATCAAGATATCTGGGTCGCTCATATCTTCGAAGAAATTGCCTACCAGATGGGTACGTGCGCCGACATGGACAAATCCCGAACGCAGCCGGGACTTTTCCGATGCGAAGCAAATTGCGACTTCATCGACCGAATTGGTGTGATTAAAGGCGCTCATGTCGCGATTTGGACCTCCCCACATGATGCTCGCCGCAGGTACAAGCTCCCCCGCGGCGCCATAGGGAAAGATCGGCATCAACGCGGTATTCGCGCCACGTAGGGCGTGGAATACATTGGTCTGCAGGGCTGGCTTATTTTCGACAGGCGGCTGAATTTGCCGAGGTCCCCGGGTTCTTTCCATCATCACTGCTCCTTCTATCGATATTTGCGTCAGGCCGGCTGATGCGCGTTAGCGGCCTCCAGCCAGCCATCTAGCCAAGCGACGGCTTCTTCTTCTGGGAATGTGCCGCCCTGCCGATCATGCTCGAGGCGATCGACAAGGCGTGTTGCCCCCAGGTCCGCAAAGAGATCATCAAATTGCGCGCCGCCGCCGCAAAAACTAGCCGAGTAGGTCATATCGCCCAGCGCTACTGTACCATATCGCACATCCGACAAGTCAGGCCGTTGGTCTCGTAAGGCGTCGAAAAATGCCACGCTATTATCCGGGATGTCACCATTGCCATGCGTAGATGAGCAAATGATGAAGAGCTTGCGGGTATCGAACATCGCGAGCGCCGCCTTTTCCATCGGGACAAGGAAGGGTTTGATGCCCTTTGCCTTGAGCGCGTCGGCCATTTCATCGGCCACGAATGTCGCCGTACCGCCCATGGTGGCGACAAGTATGAGGACAGGTTCAGTGATCATGGCGGCCTTGCATTATGTTCTTGGTGAACGACAGGAGTGTCACAGCAACCCTGCCTCGGAATAGAAGCGCGCAGCGCCTGGATGGAGCGGCAACGGCGTCTGGAGCAATTTGCTCGGCTCAAGCGGATAGCTGAGCGGGCTACGCTCGGGCGGGATATGACGATATTGACGTTCAAGCGCCTCACGCGTTTCTACGACGCACCAAGTCAGCAGATGAGCGATATCGTCCGGAAGGTCATCGCGAACGACTAGAGCAAAATCCGAGAAATCGAGGGTAGGCAATGGCACCTTAAGGCTTTCCCAAAAGCCAGCCGGCAAGATGTTGCGCCGATATCCCAACTGTCCCTCAAGCTTTTCGAGGGCCTGCTCTTCGACTGGAAGCGCTATCGCGTTGCGCACACGCATCGAATCCACCCACCAGGGCGTCATGATGGCTTCTTGGACGACCGCATCGACCAATCCATCGCGCATCTTGAAAAGCGATTGTTCAGGCCGTGTCGCCGTAACATATTCGCCACCCCAGGACCGAAGCGTCGCCTCGTCAATACCATGGGCTTCCATATAACGCTGGGTGACATACCCTATGAAGTTCGTGCCATCATCGGCAGAGACAGCGATTCTTAGCGGCGGCTTCTTATCGCGCAGTTCTGCAAAGCTTGAAATTCCGAACTTGGGATCAATCGCCATGACCAGTCGGTCATTTTGCGGCAAAACCGCCAGTGCGCGCAACGAGGGCATCGGATTACCCGCAAAGATACCATCGCCCGTCAGCGCGTCGCCTAGCAGCATGGCAGGGGTTGCTACGCACATCTGTGCCTCGCCGGCGTGGACAAGCTCAAGCGCCTCGATGCCGCCATGACGTATGCTCCAAGTCGCCACCCGCGATCTTGGACCGGCCCGATCGCAAAATTCCTGCGTAAGCCACCCGCAGATGCGGTGGAAATTCGCCTGCCCCCAGTCGCCGATGAAATTGAGAGTAACCGAACGTTCGATCGCAGGCTCGCCTGTGTGCATGACGTTCATGCGATCACCCGGTTTTCAATGGCACCGATGCCGTCAATCTCGCATCGTACCACGTCACCGACTGCCAGGAACAACTGTGGCTCACGCCCGATACCCACGCCTTCAGGCGTGCCAGTCGCAATCAGATCGCCGGGCTCGAGCGTGAAGGCGGTCGAGAGATATGCAATCTGGGCGTCGATCCGATGAATCATATTAGCGGTATTGTTCGATTGACGCAGGTCACCGTTCACAAAACAGCGTAGATCAAGACACTGAGGATCAGGCACTTCATCCGCCGTAACGATCCAGGGACCAACAGGACCATGGGTATCGAACGACTTGCCCATCATGAAGGTAGAAGAGTGGAACTGCCAGTCGCGTGCAGAAACGTCATTAGCAACGACATAGCCGAAGATATAGGAAAGCGCATCTTCAGGCGAAACGCCCTTGGCACGCTTGCCCACGACCAACCCCAGCTCCACTT
Organism: Sphingobium sp. AP50; assembly: GCF_900109095.1. Classification (GTDB taxonomy): domain Bacteria; phylum Pseudomonadota; class Alphaproteobacteria; order Sphingomonadales; family Sphingomonadaceae; genus Sphingobium. The sequence goes on along the minus strand of NZ_FNYZ01000025.1, from coordinate 26,160 downwards.
CGTAATCGAGCTTTTCTGTCACTCCTGTCTCGATCTCATCGAAAGGCCCTGATAGGCATGTCGTCTGCTTGTTGAACCAGATCTGATGCTTGGCTCGCGCGACGCCCAGCTTGTCTGCCTCTTCGAGATGCTTCTGGTAGTTCATCCCAATAGCCAAATACTTGCCTGGGCGCTCCACCGGCGCGAGCAATTGAACCTGCGAGAGAAGGAAATCCCCATCCCTTACAGCCGCAATGTCACGCAGGGCCGCAAGCCCGGCGTCGCCGGCTTCAATGATCTGCGCCATTGTGGCATAACGACTGCCCGCCGACTGTATGTCGATGACCTTGTCATTCTTGATGATCCCGACGCGAGGACCAGCGCCTGCGTCAAACCGCGCTAACTTCATTTTCACATTCTCCGGCATTGTCGCGCGCGCCCTTCAAATGGACACCGTGCTCTTTCAAATCTGCGATCAGCGATTGCACAAGCGCACCGCTGTTGGCGGCGCTGCCTCCACCATAGACATAGAAATCCGGACGCACGATCATTGCATCCCAGCCCTGGGCGTCGAGGAACGCATCCAGCCTACCGTCGCAATCCCTGATTGATCCAGCCTGATCATCAGTCGCCACCTCGAGCCTGACAAACTTGGCGTCAATTGTTGCAAGCTGTGAGACAAGTTGTTTATCAAGCCCGCGCCGCCAGTCAAACCCGCGGCCTATGAATACAAAGCCTGGGCCGGTATAATCATCCAGTCGCAACTTAGAGCCGTCACTCTCGATCGCAACATGCGGTGAGAGCAAGCCTGCCCCAGCGTTTAACCTTAGCGAGCTGTCGCGGTGAAGCAGTCCATCGATCAGCTGCGGGAACGGTGGAGGCGGCTCCGCCGCGCCGCTCAGAAACGCATGATCTCGCGCAGCGGCCTGTTCAAGGTCTGGAATACAGATCACCTTGCCAAGATAGATCGACATGTCGATCAACTGGCTGACATGCGGTCGGCGTTCCGGCTGATAACTGTCCAGCAGCCGATTGTCCGCCGTGCCGTCCAGCAGGAGACCAAGACGCCAAGAAAGATTCCAGGCGTCCCGTAGACCCGAGCACATCCCCTGCCCCATGAAAGGCGGCATGACATGTGCCGCATCGCCCGCCAATATAAGGCGGCGATCATGCCACCGATCCGCCAGGAGCGATCGGAAATTATAGACCTTATGCCTCACCAGTTCGACGTCGTCCGGGCCTGCCCAGTCTTGCAGTAGCTCCCAGACGCGATCTTCACCCTCCAGATCGGCTATCGACTCACCCGGTAAGCGCATGAACTCCCATCGCCGGAATGTCCGGCCGTCGCGAACACCTGCTGGAACGATCGTCGTGGGCCTTATCGGATTGCAATATTGGCCCGCCGCTGGAATGCCCAATTTTTCGGCCGTAACGCCTTCCTTTAGCAACACGTCGATTACAAGCCAGTCCGCTTCAAACCCTCGATCTTCCTGCCCCCCTCCGATGGTGGTGCGGACAAGTGAGTTTGCTCCGTCCGAGCCGATTACATAGCGCGCCGAAATGGTCCTCACATCATTAGTTGCTACATTGCGCAAGGTCACATGAGCCAGATCGTCATCCTGACGAACCTCTATCGCTTCCCATCCCAAGAATATTTCTACCGTCGGTTGCTCCAGCACCGCCACGTCCAGTGCCGCCTCGAGCGTTGGCTGGTGAACGAAGTTAACTTCGGTGCCACCAGAAATGGAACCGGCGGACCAATCGATAACCAGCAATTCCTTCCAGTCGGCATTGAACCACTGATAGGGCGGACCGGGATGAGATATCGATGGCAAGACAGCACCCAAGCCGTTCGCGCTGAGCACTCGATACAGTTCATGGTCGATGCAGACAGCGCGAGGCAACGGATAGCGCTGTTCCCAGCGTTCACAAACAGCGACGCGTCGGCCCTGGCGCCCAAGCATAAGCGCCAGACCTTGGCTCACAGGCCCATAACCGACCTGAATTACGTCAAAAGGAGTATCCCCCATAACATCCTCTCCACGAAAATTAGTCTGCTTTGGTCGCCACGGACCCCAGACACTGCTTTATTTGACAGAACTTTGTCATTCCGACATTGTCTTGTCAATGCTTCATTGCGCGAATGATAGCGCGTCCAAATCGACGTGGGCGCTTGCATTTCGTCAGCACACGCATCGAAAGATGCGCCGCGATATTTGCGTCGCCCTTCGATGCGCGAGGAACCGTTGAGTCTTTAGACTGGAAGCAGAATCTCGGCAAAGAACGCCGCCAGATCCTCATGTGCGCTCAAAGGAAGTACGTGCGCCACATATTGGTCAGGTCGAACAATGACGATGCAACCCTCAGCCCGGTTGATACCGCGCATATCGAAAATATCACCCGCAGCACGATCGACACAAAACATCTTTTCATAATCGCGCAGGCCCAGCGCGCCCCGGACGGGCAGTAGGAGCGCGGGTAGCGAGCCAATATCGAGCTCGCGATGTGGCGTTTGAAACACCGCCCGCACGTCGATCACCGAATCAATATCGGCATGGCCTGGCGTATGGCGCACGATCGGCGAATGGGCATCATTCGCCAGAAAATTGCATAGCCGCACGATACCGGATTCTTTCATTGCCGGATCTCCAGCGCCGGCAAAGGCAAAGAGCCGCCACCTGCCATCCGCCACGAAAGCATGTCCCAGCTGCATCGGCTTGGCATCGGCAAGGCGGACGACTGGTGCAGAATGGAAGCGCTTGCCGATTGGGAAGCCGGTCGCCAGCGCTTGGTGCGTGGGCTCACCTGTCAGAATCGAGGGCGAATTACCGCTCGCTGTACCGGCTGTATAGTGTCCATGTCGCACAAAATACGCCTGTACGTCAGCCGGGTCCACTCCTGCGCCATCAGGGTCACCCGCTTTCCTGAGCGGGGCACTGAGCAAAGCCGCCCATTCCTTGTCGAACTCAATAAGTTCGCGCGCAATAGCCTCGCGCTCCTCGGAGTAGGTACGCAAAAGTTGCGGCGCGCTTCGCCCTTCCAAGACTGCAGCCAGCTTCCAGCCAAGATTAAAGGCGTCCTGCATAGAGACATTCATTCCCTGCCCCGCCTTTGGACTATGCGTATGGCAGGCATCGCCCGCTATGAAGACCCGGGGCACCGCATTAGTTGGAGCATTCTCCTTGAGATCGTCGAACCGGTCGCATAGCCGCTGGCCGATCTCATAGACGGACCACCAAGCGACCTCGCGCACATCAAGCGTGTAGGGCTTCAAAACACGCTGCGCCGCAGCGATTACATGATCGACGCTCATCTTGCGAGCGGCAACCCGTTCGCCATGCTCCAGTTCGTCTAGCTCAACATAGATGCGCGCAAGATTCCCGCCCTCGCGCGGGATCAGCACGATGCTCCCGTCATTTTCGGAGTTGATGACACCCTTAAGCCGGATGTCCGGATAGTCTGTAACGGCTAGCACATCCATAACGCCCCAAGCCTGATTGGCAGAATCGCCTTTCAGTTCCAGTCCGATTGATCGCCTAACCGAGCTGCGAGCCCCATCGCAGCCTACAACATATCTTGCCCTAATTGTTTCAACTTCCCCTTGATGCCCTTCATCGCTTCGCTCCAGCGTAGCTGTGACAGGGTAATCCACATCGCCGTGAGCATCCTCGGATACCTGTGCAACCACCAGGTCTAGAAGCTTCCGGCTATAATGGGGTGTCAGGCGTGTAGGACTGTTGCGCATAGCTTGCAGAAAAAACTCGTGGACGCGCGCCTGGTTGAGGATGACGTGCGGGAACTCCGACAGACCAGGCTCAGTATCATCGATACGGCCCGTCCGCACGATCCCAGCTTCTGCGTCGGGGCTGGGCGTCCAGAAGGTCGTTTCATTGACCCAGTAGGATTCACGCAGGACCCGATGCGCAAATCCGAACGCATTAAACATTTCCATCGTCCGGCATGCGATACCGTCAGCCCTTCCAAGTTCTAGGGGGCCAGGCTGTTGATCGACAATGCAGGTCTTGATGCCTGGAAACGCAGACAGTTGGGCCGCCAAGGTCAGTCCGGCAGGCCCACATCCCACGATAAGGACATCTACTTGCGCCGGCGCAGATACCCCAAGAGTGACAGGCGAGATGCCTTTGGCAATCGGAGCTACTTCTGGGTCTCCCGTGCGAAAGCCATTAAAATGAAATTGCATAGTGAAATCCTCTCACAATCTTGCAGATTTGCGGACCGCGATCTCATGCGCTGGTGCTTAAATTTCCTGCAGGCCCTGCACGTCGTCGAACGCTGCAAAGTTATTTACGTGCTATACTGATTATCAGTATGCTGCAACTGTTAATTGTTGGTATTGCCGGTAGGGAATAAGCTTTAGCTCAAGGCAAAGCTGGCTGCCGGACCTAAATCGCTTAATCGCATGCAGGTCAGGGCGACAGGCGGGCAAAGACTGAATTGTCAAACATGGCTTCCGTCAAGGCGCGCACATTAGGCGGACAGCCAACCTCGCAGAGCTTGCGTGACAGCGGCCGGTGCCTCGGCGGGAGCCATATGACCCGCACCATCAAACTCCACATAACGCGACCCGGTTATCTGTTGTGCTAGCGCCCTAACCTGGGCCGGCGGGCTCCAGATATCCAGTCTGCCAACGCCGACGAGCGTTGGCACGGTAATCGACCCGAGGAGTGAAGCGACTTCAGGTCTACCGAGCAACGCTCTAATTTGCACTTCAAACCGATCTGTGCCCGCAGCACGCACCATCTCTCGCAGTCGTCGCATTAAGGGGTCCACGCGGTTATGTGGGGCAACCATCGGTGGAAGCCAGGCATCTGTTAGGGCATCGATTCCCGCCTTTCGACCCAGCGCCAATAGCGCGTAGCGCTTGCGCGCTTCCTCAGAATTGGGCGCATGGACCCCTGTATCAAGCAACGCCAGGCGGACAAAGCGTTCGGGCGCCGTGCGCCAAAGTTCAAGGGCCACCCGGGCGCCCATTGAATGGCCTGCAACGGCACATCCACGAGGCATTACCTTGAGCACACGATCCGCCATCTCGGACAAGCTATCGGCAGAGCCATAGTCGGCAACCACGATCGTACGGTCTTGCTGGAGCGCCACGATCTGATCTGTCCAGATGCGGTGATCACACAGGAGCCCCGGAAGCAGCAACAGTGGCTCTTGAGATCGTGTAACAGGAGACATATTTACTCTCGATCCTGCTTCAGTCAGTTGGCGAACGCGCCTGCTGCAAGGGGGCGGCAGCGAGAAGGACAATGAGAGCAATCAGCGCGAGAACGGCAGGCACACCACCTGCTAATATGGTGGTGCGATAAGGGGTAGCTGGGTGCACCAGGAGCGCACCGATCAGTGGAGCTGCTACCGCACCGAGGCGACCTGCGCCACCGGCAAAGCCCGCCGCTGTGGCCCGGATGGCGCTGGGATAATATTGATTGACGACAGCGTTCAGGCAAAACTGAGACCCGACCACAAAACTCCCCGCACCAATAACAACAGGCAAGAATGCAGCGGCAGAGCCTGATGTGTTCCCAAGAAGGGCGATGCAAAAGATGGAGCCAAGATAGGCTGTTCCAAGCGCCATTCCCGCGCCCTTACGGCGAAGGAGAAGAGCAAGCAAAAGTCCGCCTGCTACGCCCGCTGCACTAAACAACGCGAGCACCTGAGCGGCAAATGAGGCATCTTGCCCGCCGTTCACCACGATCGTTGGCAACCAGATGATGTAGAAATATACCATGGAGAGATTGCAGAAATTTATCGCCCACAGCAGCAGCGTGCGGGCGCGACGCTCAGCGGTGAAGAGCGCGGCAACTGGCGAGCGGGCAGAGGAACCCTCACGCATGCCAAAAGACGAAGCCTCGGCGGGCACCATCGCGCCCAACTTCCTTACCAGCCTTGCGATCCCGGCCTTCCCCGGCCGATGCCCTGCCAACCAAAGAGGGGATTCCGGCAGAAACAGCAGGCAAATGCCGAGAAACAATGCCGTCGTGGCCCCGCCTAGCAAGAAGATCGAGGGTGCTCCATGATCGTTGATCAGTTGCGCTGCGATCGCCCCACCTACGGCTCCGCCGACCGGATAACCGCAACTAACGGTAACAACAGCCAGAGCATGATAACGTCGCGGCATCACCTCCATCGCCAGTGCAACAACCGTGGGAAATGCAAGGCCGAGTCCCAGACCGGCCACGACTCGTGAACAAAGCAACCAGGCAAAACCGGGCGCGATCGCGCCGGCAGCTGTCGCGGTGGCGGCCACTGCCAGGGCGAATAATATTGCCGGACGACGACCCAACCGATCTCCAAGCGGTGCAAGCATGAAGCCTGCTAAGACCATGGCGATGATTGAGGCTGCAAGCAGGGCACCAATAGCCGACGGATCAAGCTTCCACTCGCGCGCAACAAGCGGCGCTGCAAAAGCCATGACCTGGGCATCAAGCCCCTCCGCCATTGCAATGGCCCCACAAAGCCCCACTATGGCAAAGGCATAAGGCGACGGCTTCATGTCTCCAATCGCATCGTCGACGAATACGTCAACGCCCCCGCCGCCCCGTTCGGGAGACGTCGCCGTCTCCCGCCCGGACAGTGATCCCCAAGAAGTCATCAGAAGGTGAAACCCAAGGTCACGCCATAGGTGCGTGGCGCTCGATATTCCGCTACATGCAGTGGGTTAACGAACCGGGCTGATACCACTGTCTTGTCCGTCAGATTTTTGCCGAACAGTTCGACAAAATAGCGCTTGCTTGCAAATGATGCACGCAAGGTTGCATTGAGAACGGAATAGGACGGAATCTGGTCGATGACGAGGTTTTGCGGCCTGGATGTCGCATCATCCTGCCAGAGATAGTCTACACGACCGCCCAAATCGACTGTCTCACTTAGCGGCGTATCGTAGGCAATACTTGCGCCAAAGGTCCATTTGGGCGTGAAGCGAAGCGGATTGCCGCCGATCTGGATACTACCAAAAACATTCTGTCCAAAGCGGTTGAGATCGATAATGTCACTGATGAGACCAGGCCCATATTGAGAATCTGCGTAACTTGCCTGCCCAGATAAGGTAAGACCCGCCACCGGACGCACTTCCAGAACCGCCTCGAGACCCTTAACCTTCGCACTAGACGCATTTTGCGTTTCCAGCGAAGTGCCCAAGGTCTGCGTAATCTGCGGGTTCTTGTAGTCATAATGATAGGCGTCGAGGTTGAACCGCACCTTGTGATCGAACCAATCCGTCCGGATGCCTGCCTGGAAAGCCTTCAGCTTTTCAGGGCGATAATAGGCATTTACGGGGATGCCCGTGTTGACACCGCCCGACTTGAACGCGGTTGAATAATTGCCGTAGAGGAAGATGCCTTCGCGCACCTTCCAGTCGAAGCCGACCTTGAAATCCGTGGATTTGAATTTGATCTTGCCGGCAAAGGGGATAGCAAATGGCGGGCTGAATGGAACCGAAACCCGTGCCTCGCTAGAACCCAGTTTCGTTTCTTTTGTGTAACGCAGGCCACCTGTCAGCTTGAGGCCATCGACGATTTCGTAATTCGCCTCGCCAAAAAAAGCCAGCGAATTGGTTTCCGAATAGGAATCCACTTCGATCGAGGCGACGCGTGCTGGATTAATAGCTATCGTCTCGAACAGGTTGGAGCCGTCATCGTCAAGATAGAAGCCGCCAAGCACCGCCGTCAGCGGACCGCCATCGTCATAATTCAGGTCAAATTCCTGCGACCACGTCTTGGACGCGCTTACATAATTGAAGGAGGCGTTGGCGTCAGCAGGCTGGAACGGCCGTGACTCGGAACCTTTCTTTTGTTCGAAGTCTGTATATCCCGTGATGGATTTGAAACTGAAAGCGTCAGTCAGCTCCCAATCGACGGTCGCCGAGAAGGTATTACTCTTTACCTTCTGGAATTCAGGCAGAACCGTCTCAATTGCACGCGGATTGGTGCATGCCTGCGGATAAGCGGCAAAGCTGCAGCGATTGACGATGATGGCTCCCGTCGAGGATCCATAAGCAACGCCATTTGCATCTGTCACACCAGACAGTGAACGCGTATCGAGGAGGGTGCGGGAGGGTCCGACTGCATCTGAACTAAAAAGATTGGCACGCAGGGTGACCGAGAGGGTTGCGGTGGGCTGCCACAGAAGGGTGGCCCGCCCGCCGACATCATCGGCATCGTCGCCATCTTTGAACTGCGGGTTCAACTGCTGGGCATAGCCGTCATGCTTGTTGTAATAGCCCACTGCCCGCAAACTGAGCGTGCCCCCCAGCGGAACGTTCACCGCGCCGCGGACCTGCAATGCATCGTAATTGCCGTAAGATATGTCACCCTTCGCCTCGAAGTTGGTCGTCGGCGCCTTGGTGATAATATTCAAGGCACCCCCGGTCGCGTTGCGGCCATAAAGGGTACCTTGTGGCCCACGTAGCACCTCGATCCGCTCCAGATCGTAAAAAGATGCCGCCAACGAGACCGGGCGCGCCAGATAAACGCCGTCAATATGCGCTGCGATGGACGGATCATCCTTTGGCTGTGACAGGCCGTCGCTGCCCACGCCTCGAATTGTGATTGAGGTCGCGCCGCCATTGGTTGAGAAATTGGCGCCTGGAACCGACGTGGCCAAATCCACCGCCGAATCGATACCACGGGAATCCAGTCCGCCTCCGCCTATGGCCGTAATGGCAATCGGGGTTTCTTGCAGAGCAGTTTCCCGCTTTTGTGCGGTAACGATGATTTCGGTGTCGTCGACAGATGTCGGCTGCTTTACGGGCACCACATCAGCCGGGTTAGTTTCCTGTGCTAAAGCAGGAACGGTGCAAAGGGTCGCGAGCACCGCGGCACTCAGATGCAATTTGGGCATATACTTCATAGTCCTCTCCCTTATCTGTCAGCCATTCCGGCCGATCATTCTGCTTGTCTGCTGCACCTGCTCTTGCATGGATGCACCTCGCCATTTGCAAGGCAAATCAGGGGTTCGATTGGGTGCTATATTCGTCGTGCACGTTGCAGGTGATCCTTCCCCTGCATTCCAGTCTGAACCTGTTCTGGAATGAAGCAACCAAAAGCGTTTGCAATCTCGACGACTCTATCCCAATCTTATTTGACAGATATTTGTCATTTCGACATTTCCTTGTCAAATTCAAATTGGTTACTTAGCCAGATTGTTTGGACTGTCGCAAAAGTGACACAAGAGTTAGGAATGCATGGGTTTTGACGAAGAAAAAGCGTGAGCAGCCTGGAGGCTTGCATCGAATTTCCCAAGCAGTGACATGTGCTCACATAGGGCGGATGCCGCACTCGCGTAGCGATCACATCTCAAAAGAGATAAAGTAGTAAATCACATAAAGCGCAGCTAACCGGCCATATTTTTCAATTACATCTCTCGATATAGGACTGAATGAATGTAATATTTTACCTGTCAGCGAAAGATTTAAGTGCGATCGAAGTATTTGAGAGCAGTTCTGGATCAACCCTCATGTGGTCAGTTACCAGCCGACGGCCATGGGCGTAATCCTTGGTAGCATTGACACAATCAAGGGCAATAACATAGCCGTCGCGAAGATATATTGTGGAGAAACTGTGATTTTCCGGATTTCCGCGAATAATGACCTTATCGTAGCCTGTCGATAGCCCAACCGTCTGCAAGCGAAGATCATATTGGTTGGACCAGAACCACGGAACCGAATTGTATAACACGGCCTCCCCCAGGATGGACTTGGCCGCTATAACCGCCTGGTCATTAGCATTTTGGATGGATTCCAACCTGATCGGCCCGTCCTGTCCGTAGCTGTTATGGTGAAGAGCACAGTCGCCGACCGCAAAAACAGCAGGAAGACTCGTTCGACATTGGGCATCGACCAAGACACCATTGCCGCCAGCAGCACCTGCCGCCAACAAGGGACCGACCGCCGGTACGATCCCGATACCCACGATGACCATCTCGCATTCAATCGTCTGACCCGTTATGGTACGAACACCGGTAACCTTGTCATTGCCCTCGATACATTCGATGCCTATGCCAAGCCGTATATCGACCCCGTGCGCGCGATGCTCGTCTTCATAGAAGCGGGACAGAGGTTCACCAGCCACACGCGCCAAGACGCGATTTAGCGCTTCGAGCAGGATAACATTCTTTCCAAGCTTTCTGAGCGCTGCTGCGGATTCAAGCCCGATATAACCGCCGCCAATTACGACAGCGGTACGAACATCCTCGAGTTCAGCGCGCAGCCGATCAACATCAGCTCGAGTGCGAACAGTATGAACACCAACGAGGTCGTGGCCACTGCAGTTCAAGCGGCGCGGGGCTCCACCCGTTGCCCATATGAGATGGCCATATTCATATTGCTTCGCGTCTGCGGTAACGACAATATTCGCAGCAGGATTTACGGTATCTATTCGAGCAGAGAGGATCAGGTCGATGCTCTGATCTTCCCAATATGACGGCGGCCGAATGAGAATTTTTTCGAAGCTTTTCTCGCCGGCTAGATACTCCTTGGAAAGGGGCGGTCGCTCATATGGGAATTCCGGCTCATCGCCAAAAATCGCGATTGATCCATCAAACCCGCCATGCCGGAGCGAAATAGCCGCTTGCGCTCCGGCATGGCCGGCGCCGACAATTAAAACGTCGTAACGTTTCATCACTTTTGCCTCTCAACGCTCAGGGCACAGCCAGAGCTACACTTTTTTCAAATCGGACATATCGCTTCAATGGACCAGATCAATTTGGCTTTTTGCTGATTATGTTATGCGCCGACTTGATTTAGCCATAGCTCCCAAGCGCGATGTGTTTGCGTTCCAATTGTTCGCTCACATGCCTCGGCCTCACCAGAACTAAGGAAGATCGGTTCCCCAAGCGCTCGTGCCGACAACTCGATTTCACAGTTTTTCATTGTATAGATGGCGCGATAGACCGCTTGCTCTACCGATGCGCCTACTGCAGTAAACCCATGAGAGCGCATCAAAACTATGTTTGCTTTTCCAAGATGTTCTGCGAGCTGTTCGCCCAACTGGGCATTACTAATCAGCAGATCCGTGGCCGACCCTGCATGATCTGCGAGATCGAAGGGAGCCGGCGTCCCCTCGAGAAAACCGCACATATGGCATATAGGACGAAGAGATTTTCCTGGAACGACGGTGAACGGCAACACGGGCAACGCGTGGCTATGAACGACAGCATGTACGTCAGGCCGCCGCCGATAGATTTCGGCATGGATGTAGCGCTCCAGAAAGAGCCTGACATCGGCAGGCTGGGACACAGCGTTGCCAGACAGATCGACTGTCACGACATCTTCAGGCGCCACCAGGGCAGGTGCCCGATTTCTCGAAATATGGAAAAGCGCTGGATCCTGTTCACTTCGCATGCTCACATGCCCGAAGGCATCAAGAACACCTTGCGAAGCAAGAATGCGACTGCCCTGGGAAACCTTTGTCTGTGCAACCAATGCCACGCTCATGCCAGATCGCCTACACTATTGGCGAGCAAAGCCATGGTTGCGACATCTGCCAGCTCAGCGCTTTGCGCCACGAATGCCGGGCTCCCATGCCGCGCAAACGCATGGCCAACGCCTGCATAGACCTTGACGCTCACTAGCAAGGGGTACTGTTCGGCCGCGCTGGCAATGGCTGCCTGCGCGTCAGGCGGGCATAGATGATCGTCCTGTGCGATATGGAGAAGAAGCGGGCATTGAACTTCGCCCATCTTGTCGAGTGCACCCTGGATGGCAACGCCGTAATAGGACACCGCCGCATCGATCCCTGACGTTGCCGCCAGCAGATAAGCAAGTTTGCCTCCCAGGCAATAGCCTACAGCACCGACTTTTCCATTCGCACCGGGAAGGAAGCGGACATGATCGGCAGCAATAAGTGCGTCTTGTACGGCAAGTTTCTGATCGAGGCCCTTCATGAGACCGGTTGCCCGTTCTCGCGATGCTTCGTCACTCGGGTCTAGTTCCACGCCTGCCGCTTGGCGCCAGAACAGGTCTGGAGCTATCGCCGCATATCCCGCTTGCGCGAAGCTGTCAGCAACCGACCGTATATTCGCATTGATGCCGAAAATTTCCTGCAGCACAACCACGCTTCCACCATTGGGATGGCTTGGAAGCGCAAGATAAGCGCCAAAAGTTTCGCCAGCGTTAGTCTTTAGCGTGACGGTTGAAGAAGTCATTGAAACTGCCCTTTCGCATGGTGCGGAGAAATGGCCAATAAATGTGGAGCCGATAGGAATGCTCTGCAATGCCGGTTGCGTTCATGGCCCCCTCCTGTCGGCCACGCATCAATCAAATTTTGATGACGATCGGTGGCTGCGAGCTTGCCCATTATCCAGCAAATCTCGCGTTCGAAACATGGCATACTGATAATCAGTATGCTTGTAAATCTAAAAACTGCTTACCTTTTTTCGCAGTCTTGTAAGCCAGCAACCACGCCAGGGGTGTTTGCGCGCACCATCATTACTTCCTACGAAATATCGTTGCGCAGCGCCTGCCCGTTTCGCTGGACCTGAAACGGCCCATTCTTGCCCCTGTTATCCAAGGCCAACCACGATGATCGCAAATGTCGTTTGCGACTATGCAAGCGCCGCGCTCAGTCGGTTGTCCAGCCCCCATCGACGACAAGACTTGTGCCGGTCATCAACATGGCAGCATCGCTGGCCAGAAAGCAGATGGGGCCCATCAGGTCGGTAACTTGCCCGATCCTTCCAAGTTTGATCTTGGCCAACACGCTCTCCTTGAATGCGGCATCCTCGAAAAAAGGCTTTGTAAGTGGCGTCTCGATGAATGTCGGCGCGATCGTATTGGATCTGATACCGAACTGCGCCAGATCCAGAGCAAAGCTTTTGCTCATCCCTTCAAGTCCCCATTTCGAGGCGCAGTATAGCGAGCGAGTGGCCCCACCGACATGACCCATCTGCGATCCCATATGGATGAGCGATCCGCTCACCCCCTCTTCGATCATTCGTCGGGCACAAGCTTGTGCGACAAAGAAAGCCGACTTTAAGTTGAGATCAAGCACCGCATCATAGTCCTGCTCCGTGACTTCCCACACCGGCTTGGGACGATTTGTGCCTGCGTTGTTCACTAGTATGTGAAAAGCAGCTCTTTGCACGAAGAACGTACGGACGCAGTCGAGATCGGACACATCAAGCGTGACCGACGACGCGATGCCTCCAGACGCGCGAATGGCCCGCGCGACGTCGTCGATTTCGCCATTGCTACGTGCGACCAGTGTGAGCTCCGCCCCCGCCTCCGCAAGAGCGGCCGCCGCGGCTAAGCCGATCCCGCGACCGGCGCCTGTTACGATCGCTCGTCGGCCATCCAAGCGCATGTTCGGCGTTTGGGGCAGTCCCTTAGACATCGGCGCGCGTATGTTCGGAGGGTTCGACTGCACCGGCATAGGGGACATTGCGCCCACCATAACGCCGCACCCGGATGTTGGCCTGCTCGCCGTGTCCGGAAAAACCCTCTAGAGCGCAAAGTCTGCTACAATATTCACCAATGAGCGACGAAGCCTCGTCTGTTATCACCTTCTGGTAGGTACAGGTCTTGAGAAATTTTCCCACCCACAGACCTCCAGTATACCGAGCAGATTTTTTGGTCGGCAATGTATGATTAGTACCAATAACCTTGTCACCAAAGCTGACATTTGTCCTCGGGCCCAAAAATAGAGCGCCATAGTTTGTCATATTATCTAGAAAATAATTCGGATTTTCCGTCATAACCTGAACATGCTCATTGGCATAAGCGTTCGCTACCGACAGCATTTCCTCATATCCATCACACAGAATTATCTCGCCATAATTTTCCCAGGCCTTAGCGGCGATATCTGCGGTCGGTAGGATAGTAAGCAGCCGCTCGATTTGTGTCAGCGTATCCATCGCGAGCTTTCGCGAATTAGTAATGAAGATTGCAGGGCTCTCAGGACCATGCTCGGCCTGCCCAAGAAGATCTGTCGCGCAGATCTCACCGTCGACCGTTTCATCCGCTATCACCATCGTTTCGGTGGGGCCAGCAAACAAATCGATCCCTACTCGACCAAATAACTGCCGCTTGGCTTCAGCGACAAAAGCGTTTCCGGGCCCCACCAGCATATCCACAGCACTTATGCTCTGTGTACCCAGCGCCATCGCGCCAATGGCCTGAATGCCGCCAAGCGCATAGATAGCATCGGCGCCCGCCATGGCCTGCGCAGCAACAATCGCACGGGCCGGCTTACCATTGAACGGTGGCGCGCAGGTAATAACGCGGGGCACCGCTGCGACCTTGGCAGTGATAACGCTCATATGAGCAGAAGCGAGCAGCGGATATTTGCCGCCTGGCACATAACATCCTGCTGCGTTAACCGGTATATTCTTGTGACCGAGCACAACCCCTGGAAGGGTCTCGACCTCGACATCACGCATGCTTTCGCGCTGAATTTGCGCGAAATTGCGTATCTGCGCCTGCGCAAATTCAATGTCTTTGATTTCCTGCGCGGTAAGCGAATCAATGCAGGCTTGGATCTCATGCTGTGACAGGCGATAGTCGTCGCGGTCCCAGCCATCGAACCTTATGCTTAATTCCCGAACCGCAGCGTCGCCGCGCTTTTCGATGTCAGCCAACGTGCTCTCGACAACGTCACGGACCTTTCGATCGGCCACCGCCCGAATTTCTGCGGCAACCGAACGCTTGAGCCATTGCGCCATACATCCTCCTAAAATGAAACGGTGCCCATTGCATGAGCCTATCCGCCTGATTGTTTGTCATCATTGCACCATAGGCTGGCCCAATCGCGGCACAGCCAGTTTATTCGTCATCCAGAAGCGCGGTGAAGGCGGCAGACTGCAAAAACTGCAAATTCGCATCGACATTCGTTAGTGGGAAGTCGCGCATCAAATAACGATCCCGTACGTCTACCAGCTGCACCCATCACCTGAAAAAATGTTTTAGAACCGTATAATCGTTCAATATCAAGACGGCGGCATATCTATCGGCTTCTTCTCACCCGGCTGCCACTCAAGACCCAGGAAAGCCATCATCCAAACTATGTCTTCCCAACGATCTCCGTGCCTCCCCATCTTTGCCAAACTGCGCCATAAGGCGACCCGTGCGTTAAGCGACTCTATCCTCGCACAGCGATGGGTGATATAGGATGTATACCGATCGTCAGTATGCTTGTAAATGGAAACTAGGGATTTAGATGCGCGACAACGTAGAAATGCCAGGGCATCTTGCCCGCCGATTCCATCAGATTGCGGTGGCCTTGTTTCATTCTGAAATGGAAAGATGTGGTGTAGACCTGACACCTGTCCAATATGCTGCGCTCGTCGCGATCAGTGCTAACCCTGGGATCGACCAGATTACGCTGGCGGGGAAGATAGCCTATGATCGCACGACGATCGTCGGGGTGATTGACCGTCTTACCCGTAAAGAACTGGTCGAACGCAAGATCAGCGAAATAGATCGACGGGCGCGGACACTGGTCATTACGTCTCAAGGAGCTAGGGTTGTCGAAGAGGTCGGGCCGGCAGTAGAAAGGGTTCAAGACGATTTGATCAGTGGCCTCACCCAGACGGAAGGCGATGAACTAAAATCTCTGCTCTTGAAAGCAATCAATGCGCTTAACGAGCGGAGCCGCGCGCCGCAGCGCGCCTGATCAAGCACATTATGGTTCATCATATTGACGTTGCATACACGACCTTATTCGTTTTGTCGGTGACCGCGTTGCATATATCGTTACAATTCCCCTCATCACAGGGTTCAAGAGTGGCAAGCCGTGAGATCATGTCCCACGAGGTGGTGTAGCTGGGGTCTGAGGTGGTCACCGTGATTTTCGGATAGGTTTGGGTTGCGAAGCTCGAACCTGACGGAAGGAACCACGATGACCGACCCTATGATGCACTTGCGTTCGCTGTTGGAGAAGACCCGGACGCTGATATTTTGCGCGACATGATCGCGTTCGCGGCCGAGCGGTTGATGGAGATGGAAGTCGGCAACTTGACCGGCGCTGGCTACGGCGAGAAGTCGCCTACCCGGCTTGTCCAGCGCAATGGCCATCGTGAGCGCGACTGGCAGACTCGCGCCGGAACAGTAGAGTTGCGCATCCCCAAGCTACGCAAGGGCAGTTACTTCCCCGGTTTTCTGGAGCCACGCCGAATGGCCGAGCGGGCGCTGACAGCAGTGATCCAGGAAGCCTCCATCCAGGGGATATCGACCCGCTCGGTCGACGATCTGCTCAAGGCACTGGGTATGGATGGCATCTCCAAAAGCCAGGTCAGCCGACTGTGCGAAGAACTCGACGAGCGCGTTCACGCCATCCTGGATCGCCCGATCGAGGGCGACTGGCCGTATCTCTGGATCGATGCGACCTATGTGAAGCTCCGCCAGAATGATCCTGGCCCAGCCAAGGGCCGGGACTGCCACGGCGTTACCCACAGGGCCACTGGTCAGAGAAAATTGCGCGCCGCCCTCCCGCAAGGGGTCGGCGGCGCTATATGGTGTTTTAAAGGGCTCCTAGGGTTTGAAGCAATTTCAACTTGTTCTTAAAATGTTAGCTTTCGCATCCTTGACGATCCGGCATTTCTCGATACCGTATCTGAGGCTTGCGGAATAGCGCTTCTTCTGCACGTTATTCATGCTAAGAGGCCTCTAGGCTCTAGGGATCGAAAGGAGGAACATGCCCAGCGCAAAGCAGGTAATTGCTCTTCTTGCCGGCCACCTGGAAGGGGAAGAGGAGCGCGTCTACACGATCGCTCTGCAGATTGCAGCGTCAGAGGCACGCCAGGGCCACGTAAAGACAGCAGACCAACTGCGGCAACTCGTCGACGGCGCTCGCCAGCGTGGACTACCGCGGCGCGCTACGCCGCGCCTCGCTGCTGCGACGCCAATCCTGAAGCCGCGCGCTGATCTTGATGAACTCGTCAGCGTCACTCGATGCGATGTTCGACTGGGTGATATGACCCTCAAGGACAGCATCCGCCAGCGACTGGATAAGCTGGTCGTGCAGCAGCAGCAGCGTGCCCGTCTCAGAGAATTTGGCCAACGTCCCAGCGCTCGGCTGCTGCTGGTAGGGCCGCCGGGATCGGGAAAGACATTAACTGCAAGCGCTCTTGCCGGGGAGCTT
Source organism: Sphingobium sp. AP50 (assembly GCF_900109095.1). Classification (GTDB taxonomy): domain Bacteria; phylum Pseudomonadota; class Alphaproteobacteria; order Sphingomonadales; family Sphingomonadaceae; genus Sphingobium. Next base: position 9,088 of record NZ_FNYZ01000025.1, on the reverse strand, counting down.
CATCTGCCTCTCTATACGGTTCGCCTCGACGCGGTGCTTACCCGTTTCATGGGCGAGAGCGCTTCCAAATTGCGCGCCGTGTTCGATCAGATCGCCCAGCAGCGCGCAGTGTATCTGTTCGACGAATTCGATGCCATCGGCGGCAAGCGGGGCGCTGGCAATGATGTCGGCGAGATCCGCCGCGTTCTCAACTCCTTTCTGCAATTCCTCGAAGAAGCCAATGCGACCGATAGCCTCGTGGTGGCCGCAACCAACCATCCCGAACTGCTTGATCGCGCGCTGATCCGGCGGTTTGACGAGATTATAGAGTATGGCTTGCCCGATCAGGCGGCCATCAAGGCGATGGTCGGCAAGAGCCTCGGACGGCTTGGAGGGCGACGCATCGACTGGGCACGGATCACAGCGCTTGCTGAAGGCCTCAGCCAGGCGGAGTTGGCGCGCGCTGCAGATGAGGCGGTCAAGGAGACCATATTGGCCGGAAGGAAGAGTGTGGGTACAGACGATCTACTAACCTCTTTGTCAGCCAGAAAGACAATGCGCGAGGCAGTTGCGGATATCTTCGCAGAGTAAAGGGTGAGCAGCCAAGGATATGCCTTCACCATTTGATCGATCTCATCTGAATATTGATGCCTTCGCTACCGCCAAGCCCTACCAGCGCCCGAACCAAGGTCCGCGCGATGGCGTCCAGCGCGCAACCGAACAGCATGCGGAAAACCTAAAACGACAGCTTGCGACTGCCTGGGCCGACATGACGAGTCTCGTTTCGTCCCGCGACGGTAGTCCGGCCGGCAACGCCGGCACCTACCTCGATTTCGAGACATTGCCTTATCAGCCGCTGCCCGATCTCACATGGGCGACGCAAGGGATTAGACTGGCGACGGCCGATCGCAAATCGGACGGGACAGCGCGCGGAACGCTATTCGTACCTGACACGGCCCGGACATTCCTCAAGGAGAAACTGGACGAATATCGCGACAGGCGGGGCGCGCGACAGCGGCCGGCCCATGAAAGCAGATTTGCAGCGATCGAGCGTCTCTTCGCGTCCCGCCTTACGTCTTTATGGGTCGATCGGCGCCCCCTGCCAGCAAGTGATGTATTGACCTGGTGGGAATGTTGGTGCTGGCCCGACCGGGTGGACCATCTCGTTGCAAAGGCCGAAGCGACTGGGGCCACGGTCGCGCAAGGACGCTTGAGCTTTGCTGAACGCGAGGTGCTGTTTCTTTTCACTGACCGGGCCATGATGGCGCGAATAGCCGCTAGTTGCGACGCGGTGGCTGAACTTCGCCTGGGCCGAGATGATGCGTCGTTTTTCACAAGTGGCGAAGGGCGCGACGATCAGAATGACTGGATAGCTAGCGTAGCGGAACGCCTAGACCATGCCGAAGACGCAGACGCGGTCGCGGTCTGCATGCTCGATACCGGAGTCAATCGTGCGCATCCCTTACTGGCACCTGTATTTGCAACGGATGATCTTCACAGCGTGAAACCTGCCTGGGGCGTCGATGATCATCATGGGCATGGCAGCGAAATGGCAGGTCTCGCACTGTTCGGGGATCTTACAGCAATACTTCCCTCGACCGATGCAATTACGATCCCTTTTGTCGGAGAATCCGTAAAATTGCTGGCGCCTCATGGCTTTGAGGCGACCGAGCCGGGAAGCTATGGCCTCGTGACGCGCCAGGCAATCTATCGCGCCGAACTTTCGAGGGCGACGCGAGAGCGTATCTTCTGCATGGCAGTCACGCAGCGCGACGTCTACGGTCCACGCGCCACTAGCTGGAGTGCGTCTCTCGATGTGCTGGCCTTTGGCGGAGAGGAACTGGATGACCTGCGTCCCCGCCTTATTTGCGTATCGGCCGGCAATCTTCCCGATGGCCTTAAACATGGAGCCCTGGAGGATTGGGACAGCTATGAGGTTGAAGATCCCGCACATGCTTGGAACATTCTGACGGCGGGAGGATATACTCAAAAGGGGCCTATCTCCGACGAAGGGTTCGAGCATTGGCCTTGCGCCGCAGAGATCGGCACCTTAAGCCCTTACAGTCGCGTTTCGGCTACCTGGAATCGCGGCGTTTCTGCGATCAAGCCAGAGCTTGTTCTGGAAGCCGGCAACAAAGGGATCGACGGCGATGATCTCGTCAGCGGCATCGACTCGCTCTCTTTGCTTACGACCAGTTCCAATTCCGTAGCAAAGCCACTCACCCTTGCTTGGGCGACAAGCGCCGCGACCGCGCAGTTGGCTGGCATGGCCGCGAGGATTTTGGCTGACGATCCCGCTCTGTGGCCTGAAACCATCCGCGCGCTGCTCGTGAGCAGCGCACGCTGGACGCCCCAAATGGATAAGTCGCTTTTTGCCCGCCCGGGTAAGACCGAACGCTTGGCTATGCTGCGACGGTTTGGATATGGGGTGCCTTCGATCGAACGGGCTCTGCGATCCCGTTCTAGCACCGTCGCTCTAATAGGGCAGGCCGAGATTCAGCCTTTTGTCCGCAAGAAGGGCGAGACTTCTCGGGTCAATGAGGCCCATTTCTACGAATTGCCTTGGCCAACTGAGGCCCTCCTCGCGCTTGGCGACAAGCAAGTTCGACTACGGGTCGTCCTGTCATATTTCATCGAGCCCAATCCAAGCGCGGACGCGCCATTGTCGCCTGCCCGATATAGATCAGCGGGCCTGCGCTTCGATCTTTGCCGGCGAAACGAAGGGCCTCAACAATTTGAGACGCGCGTAAATGCGCTGGCCTCTCTGGACGACGATGACGATACCATGCCTATTGTCGCCGAGCAGGATGATCCAGGTCGCGTGCTTGGGGTTAAATCGATCTCAGCTGGATCTCTCCATGTTGAAGAGTGGCGATGCAACGCCGCTGACCTGGCAGATCGTAATGTTTTGGCGGTCTTCCCGGTCGGCGGCTGGTGGAAGTCTACCAAAGATAGGGACCGCAACAATGGGAGCATGGCCTATAGCTTGGTGGTCACGATTGACGGCGGCGACATAGAGCAGGACCTTTGGATAGAAATCAATCAGCAGATAGAAGCTCAGACCGAAGTTGACATCGAGACGCGGTGATGATGTCCTGAGACGGCCTCTTCTGGAATGCTGGCCGTAAAATGACGGCCTATGCTACGCTGCTCCATGCAACTATTTCAATCAACCAAGCAGCTTGGTCCTCGCCTATGGTGCCGACTGCCCCTCAGTCCCGACCCGAAGTACGAACGCTGTGCCCGAATTGCGTGCCTCTGGCCCCCCAGCGGCAGCATTGGGTTGATTTAACCGGTAGCCTGAGCCTGAGATAATATTCGCACCTGGTTGAAGGCTTGATTATAGACGCCAGGATGCGGAACAGACAACAGCCAAATGCCAGCCACCCTGGCCTACCTGAAGTGCGGGAAGCCAGACAAGACTTTGCCAGAATGGTTCGGGAGAGTGAACCGAGCGAGAAGCCACTACCGCTCAGTCACCTGACCGATGCCTATCTGTTCCGCTCGATCATGGGAGAGCGAAACGCTCGACCCGGTCCCCTGCCCTGTCTTCAACAAAGAGCCGCTAATCTACTTCTTCTATGGAAGGCCTGCCTATCGGGCGAGCGCTCAGATACAGAGCAACGGCCTTGATGCCTACGCGCCGATCTGCATCATCATGAAGCCCGATGCGGCTGACCCGCGACGCATATTCCCGTTCGACAGCGGCGCTTTTCACCATCATTTGCTTGCCGACTTTACCCATCACAGGATGATGAAGGAGGATTTCGAACTGGACGCCTTGTGAGACATGCCCGGTCGGCTAGTGAACCTTTTTTGGTCCAGCGACGAGGCATATTTCAGCAGCGGACCGACATCAAACTTCGTGCCCGACGTCATGGATTTCGAGGCCAAATCCTATCAGGAGCTGATCCGGTTCAACGGCAAGGGTGAATTCGACGACAGGGCATCAACGATCGAAATACAAGCCGGGCAGGTTGTTGCGCTGGCGCAAAACACGCTGGCAGTGATTCTGCCAGAAGAGTTTGCAAAGCCGCAGATTGTAAAAAAGATCGAAGGGTTCGGAGCGCTGGCCCTACCCTATGACCATCTTGGCCGCGGCCGGCCCAATGAGAATGTCGCGCTCATCTACAGCGTCGTAAAAGCGCTGCTGCGGGGCAAACATGGCAAGGTTAAATATTGGTGAGCATGGCTAATTTGGTGGGCTTTCTCAAGCCCACGGCGGAGCCGACGGGCTTCCTCCTCCCGGTCTTCCAAATGAGCGGCGCCAACGGCCTTAGCGTCCAGACTATCGGTCCGGACGGAGCGGTTATCGGCTTCCACCAGATATTCCCCAAAGACCTGCAAAATCTGCCGCAGGGCGAGACCTGCTCGATCGCCGTTGGCGACCTCGCGCTATGGGGCTACGCGCACGGACCTGGCGCTGTCGATTTCGATGCCCGTGAGACATTGCAGACCCGGCTTCGGCCGGAGATCTTGAAAGCGAATGACCCATTTCTCCAGGTCCAGCTTGCTCGCTTCTGTGATGCCGAGGCCGAACTTGCAGCCGCGTGGAAAGCGGCGTTCGCGCATATGGGCGACATTGCACCACGCAGCGCCATTGCCTGGCGGGATCTGGTCATATTGCCGACTGTAGTCAGACAGGCCGTCGAGGAGATCGCTGCCGATCATGGGATCGAGGAAGAACCCTGTTATTGGGAGAACGCCATCGAGACACGGACACACGCCGGTGGTTTGACGATATGCCTTGCCGCTCCGTTGTTTGCACTCTTCGACCAGGCGAGTGGCACCCGGGAGGAGCTCGATCAGCGGACCAAGGCCGTACGCGAGGCCTTCGATATGCGAAGCGATCGGCTTCATCTGGTCCCCCTGGCGATCGCGAAAACAGGCGCCGAGACAGCGATTGCCCCGCAGGAAACTCTCATCGGGCGCGTCATCATCGCCATCGGCCGCATGGCCGAGGGACTGGCGCGGTCGATCTTCAAGATACCCGATACGGCCCACAATATGGCGCTAAGCATCCCGCAGCCGAGCGGTCAGATGATCGAGCCGATGCTGATCATACGCGACGGCGAACCGGTCTATGATTCGCGCGTACCCGGCGACTTCTCGCTGCTGGATCTCGGCAATCCCGAGGAGCTGGTCGTCATTTTCGAATTGAACGAAGGGGCGGAGGGTGTGTGTCGCTCGGCCTATGATCTTGCAGATCGCTATAGCAGCCAGGGTGTGCGGGTCACCGCCATCATCCCTCATCTCCCTGAGCCGATCTTCAATCCATCGGTGCCGGAGAGCGAAGCTCCATCATGGCTGCAAGCCCCGTGGGACGCGATCTGGTTTCTCAGCGACCGTAGCCCCGGCGTAGCGCAGCAGAACTCCCCATTTGGTCCAGCGCGATCAACCGAAGTGGCTAGACGCCATCTTCGCTTCGCTCTTGATCATTGCGTCGGTTGGATCAGCGGAAATGCGCAAGGGACCTTGAGCATGGTGCGATGCGGTGTAGTGGGCTCAGCCAAAGGAGATCGCGCCGCCCCGACCCTCCTCCAGCATGCGATCGCCCGTCTCCTTCACCCAGAGATCGAGTTGCACTCCGCGCAAGCGGCCCTCATCCAGGTCAATGCTGACCGGCCGCGAAGAGGCGATTTCAAATCCTATCTCAGACGTTCACTCCCGAATGTAGACGTCACTATTAAGCTCAAGGAAGGCAGCGGTCGCCGTCAGGGCGAGCTGATCGTCGCCCTCCAGACGGTTTCCCTTCACCGGGCAACGGCACAAAGCTTTGCAGCGATGTGCGGTCAGGAACTTGCTCGCAGCTGGGAGATCGTTCAAACCCCTGCCGATGATCATGATTGGGAAGTAGAGCGCAAGGACCTACGGCTGTTTGTTGACTGCAAGTTCGACTATGATAACGCGGGCAGCACATACCGGAGCCGGGTCAGCCGTCGCTGGCGCGACGACGTCATCCTGATCACGACCAAGTCGGTTCGCCGAAAGCCTTTCCTACGCCACGTACTAAATGGGCAGACAACGATCCACTATAGCCGTACTTCCGGGGCCGCCGCTATTCACGACCGCCGTTTCAGGCATGTTATCACAGCTATAGAACAAGGTGACCTTATTGTGGAACGGGATGTCCTGCCGGCATGCCTCAACTGGCTAGCGACACAGCAGCCCGTCATCGACATCCTATCCATGCCCGCCCGCGTCGAAATCAGCGAACACGCCAGACTGGATCATGGACATGGCGCCGGAACCTATATGTTCCGCCTTCCACTACTCATCAAAGGACAGCGGGCAAGCGACAATGTCATGCCGGCCTTCGCCACCGCCCAAGTCGTCCTGGACGATCGGGGCTGGCGCCTCCTTCTCCTCAAGCCTCAATGATGTCCGTCGGCTAAGCTGCCCATCACCTGCTTTACCATTCCCCTCGTCCGGTAGCGAGATGCGCCTTCGTTTATGCAGCCAAAGCCTCCTAACCCGCGCGATCTTCCCCTTCCGGCAATCGATCGACGCCCAAAGGGCCGAGATCCCGCGAAGCGGGAGTTGGGTCGGATCGGCGCGCAGCGCCTCGGAGATGAAAGCGACGTTGCCCGTGCAGCGGGCAATCACCCCTAGCTCCCCCGGCTCCCTGAAGCCTGCCGCCCTGACGAGCACGCATCCCTTGAAGGCTCAGGCGAAGCCCAAGCCCCGCCGCATGCTCTCATACCGACCGTCCGCAAAGATGCATGGGCGAGGGTCTCTGCAATCAAGTGGCTGCGGTCAATATGCTGGCGCATGGCCGGGAAACAAAAAATGCCGAAATAGATCCGAAACGATATTCATTCGGGGAAGACTTTCCGCTACCATACTCAACATAGCATCGATGGGGGATTTGCTATGGTCTTCGCGCTCATGTTCGACAATTATCAGGAAAAGGTTCACGCTGACCAATGGTGCGTGAGCCGAAGCGGTACACTTGATTTCTGCAGGCAGTATAGCGTCCTGAGCAGCGACTTCATGGCCTGGGCCAAGTCGGACTTTGGCGATCGTGTCTGGAGGGAAGACCATCCCCTCGGCAGCGAGCGCGGGGCCATTTACGAACTCACACCGGTTGGCCCGCACATGCTCGGCTCCGACGATGGATTAGGTCAAGACCCGACCCGAGGAAGACGAAGCCTAGCCCTGCCGCTCGCGATGCTTATCAGCGGGCTCACCATGGGTTTGGCCGTGCGATCATGGGTTCGCAAGCAGGGCGTCAACAGCGTCACAGGAGATGGCGAATGAGGCGCGCTTTGGTATCAGTGCTCCTGCTGCTGGAGGGCTGCGCAGCGCTGGGTGGGCAAAAGGCGGTCATCGAGAACCGTTACAGTAGCGTCGCCCGCACATCGGAAACTGCGGCCAAAATGGTCCTTTCCGTATCAACCAGCGAAGTGGCCTCGACGCCAGGCGGCGTCGCCATCACAGCGCTCAGTGACAGCGGGCAGGCCGCGCTCATCGAGCAGACCAAGGGCAAGCCCCCGACTGTCATCAAGCCGGCAGGCGTCGGCAGCAAATCAGTCATCGTGCGCGACAGTATCACGCGTCACCTCGTCATCGCTATCCAGCCGGAGGACTTTCTTCCGCCCGGGGACCGTGTCGATGCAATCAAGGTCTCCTTGCAGGTACACCCCGCTCAACCTAATCGCTGGAAAGTCGCGACCTGGACGCAGGCCAGCAACGGCCAGAAGGTCATCGACCTGGGCAAACTCACTGACACGAGCAGCAGTAAGGTCTCGATCGAGTCCGGGATCAAGATTGCCAAATTTTTTCCCGACCTGAGCGTGGCTGGCGAGAGTAGCCAGACGACGGCGCGGGAGGTGCAGCTCAAGGATACATCGGAATTCGACGCGGCCGTCGACAATGACGGTATGGCGTGGCTCTATGAGACCGCCGGCTGGCGTGAGAGCCTAGCACATAATCTGTCGGTCGACGTCGTGCTGAAGACCGACCGACTCATGCTGCGTCCAAGCCCTTTGTCCACCTTCAGCGATCTGTCGATCGAAAGCAGGGGCAAGGATGAACAGCCGGCGAGGCCCGACGCGGTCAGCCTGATCGCGGCCAGCCTCTATGCACCGATCGCCTTCGAGCGCGAGCCAGTCTGCGGCAAGGCCAGACTCACCTATCGCATCCGCCACATCACGAACGGTGGCGGCAGCACATTCAGCGAGTCCGACGATGCGGTCGAGTTCCGGACCGGCACGGCCGAGGTACCCTTTCTCTTCTCTCAACCGCCCTATGAGCCTGGCTATGTCATCGGGATTGGCGACTACACTCTCCACTTCAAAAAGAACGGCGAGCCGAGCTCCCTGATATTCGCAACCCTTGAAGAGGCGACGGCCTTTCGTGAATGGCTCCGTCAAACGGTGCCACCGGGCGGCAAACTCGCCAATGGCAAGATAGGCTTTCTTGTAGGGGGCAGCTTCAAGACCCTCTCAACCGCCCAATATGGCCAGCTGGTCCCGAGCGCCGAAAATGCCGGTCGCGAGGACAAGGAAACCCCAACGCCCTGCACACTTTCCTAGACTGTGACGGAACAGATCATCGCTACGAACAAGGAAGACGGGCCTGCGTCACATGGCGCCACGCTGACATCGAACAGCGGCGCGTCGGGCCATGCCGTCAGCATCGCCCGGATCCTGGCGGGCGCCCAGGAGATTGATCTGCCCCCACCGAGTGGACCGTTTGGTTTGTTAGTGGATTAAGCCCATCGCCGCCATATCCGGACGGAGGTGGAGCGAAGCGGAACCGGAGGCCGGATATGGCGGTGTCGCCGTTTCCGGTGCCGGTGGTCGGTAGCCCAAGCTGCTGTGAGGGCGAACGGTGTTGTAATGCCGCCGCCATGCTTCGATCAGCACTCTGGCCTCTGCGAGGCTGTAGAAGATCTCGCCGTTGAGCAGTTCGTCGCGAAGCGACCCGTTGAAGCTTTCGTTATAGCCATTCTCCCACGGTGATCCCGGCGTGATGTAGAGTGTCTTCACGCCGATCTGGCCCAGCCATTTCTGGACGGCGGTCGCGATAAATTCGCTGCCATTATCAGACCGTATATGTGCGGGCGGACCGCGCGCGATGAACAGGTCGGCCAGGGCCGCCAGAA
>NZ_FNYZ01000038.1 GCF_900109095.1 Sphingobium sp. AP50 | reverse complement strand
CCGTCCTTAGTATCGGTGCAAACACCGGCGCTTGCACCAGTGCCATGTCAAAATATCAGCCGATCACCGCAAGGCGGCCCTCACCGGAGCAATACATTGTTTCCCGTCTCATAGACGAACATCTGGGCGTGCTAGAGGCTGATGTGGGAGTGATATTTGATGGCTATCCCCGTACCACAACGCAGGCTGAAAACCTTGATCTGGTCCTGCAGGCACACGGCCGCTCACTAGCTCATGTGATCGAACTGACGGTCGACGAGGAGGCGCTGGTTGAACGCGTCACAGGACGCTATACCTGTGCCACTTGTGGTGAGGGTTATCATGACAGGTTCAAGAAGCCCCGCTTTCTCGATATTTGCGACAATTGCGGCGGTACGAACTTCCAGCGACGTGTTGATGATAACGAAGAAACTGTAAGAATGCGAATGGCCGAATATCGCGCCAAGACGGCGCCAATCCTCCCGTTTTACGAGAGGCGTGGTTTGCTCAGACAAGTCGATGGCATGGAAGAGATCGGACATGTGACGTCCAGGATCGCAGCGATCCTGGGCTGATCCGCTGTTCAGCTTTACAGGTTGAGTGTGCCCGAAACGGTCATGCGGAAGCCCAACCTGTATTCTGCGAAAACATCCAGGTCCGAGCCGCCCGATTTTATTGGGCGGCAAGTCATCCCGCAGGCCGGGAAATCTTCGCTAGCGGGTGTTCGATCGGCGTTGGCACAGAGCTTGCTACTGCGACTTTCAAGAAACGCTCTCATTGGAGAAACCATGTCGAAAGTCGAAATGCGAGGCCTTGCCGGGCAAACGCCTGGCCGCTTGTTCCAGGCTGCAAACGGATGTGGGGTGCGTCATGGCCATCGCTGACACCCTGCTGACGAAGCTCAAGGATAAGTCACTTGTTACAGAGAGCGCCTATATTGCAGGGGAGTGGCTCGGCCGGAGTGACAGTGGCGCGACATTCGAGGTGAGCAATCCTTCGACGGGAGGCGTTATCGCGACGCTTCCCGACCTTGGTAGGGCGGAAACCGCCCGGGCGATTGATGCAGCGGAGATTGCGCAGAAGCAGTGGGCAGCAAAGACCGGTAAGGACCGGGCATCGATCCTACGCCGTGTCTATGACCTGATGATTGCCAACGTCGATGATTTGGCTGCGATCTTGACTACGGAGATGGGCAAGCCTTTCGCCGAGGCCAGAGGGGAGATCCTTTATGGCGCGTCCTATATCGAATGGTTCGGCGAGGAAGCGAAGCGCATCTACGGCGACACAATTCCCGGACCGCAAGCCGACAAACGCATCATTGTGCTGCGGCAGCCTGTGGGTGTCGTTGCAACCATCACTCCCTGGAATTTCCCCAATGCGATGCTGGCGCGGAAATTTGCGCCCGCCCTTGCTGCTGGTTGCGCGGTCGTTTCAAAGCCTGCCGCGGAAACACCGCTCTCGGCCCTGGCGCTCGCTGTCTTGGCGGAACGTGCCGGTCTTCCGGCAGGGCTTTTCAACGTTGTGACTTCGCGATCATCTTCGGACATCGGTAAGGAGTTCTGCGAGAATGAGAAGGTTCGGAAGCTGAGTTTCACCGGATCGACTGAAGTCGGACGTATTCTCATGCGCCAAGGCGCTGACCAGATCATGAAGCTGGGATTCGAGCTGGGGGGAAATGCACCGTTTATCGTGTTTGATGATGCGGACATTGATGCCGCGGTCGAAGGTGCCATGATTTCGAAATATCGTAACAATGGCCAGACCTGCGTTTGCGCCAATCGCCTCTACATCCAGGCCGGGGTTTACGATGAGTTTGCCCGGAAGCTTGCCGAGAAGGTTCGGGCGATGAAGGTAGGGGACGGCTTCGAGGAAGGTGTCGTCGTCGGTCCGTTGATCGATGCAAACGCCAAGATCAAGGTTGAGGATCATATTGCTGATGCCGTTGCTAACGGAGCTGAAGTCGTGCTGGGCGGCAAGTCTGACACGCGCGGCGGCCTGTTTTTTCAGCCGACGATTCTCACGGGTGTCACCTCAGCTATGAAGGTCGCCCGGGAGGAGACATTTGGCCCCGTAGCACCGCTTTTCAAGTTTGAAACCGAAGATGAAGTCGTTGCGCTTGCAAATGATACGGAGTTCGGCCTGGCTTCCTATTTTTATGCCCGCGACCTCGGAAAGGTATTTCGCGTCGCCGAGGCACTGGAATATGGAATGGTGGGGATCAATACTGGGCTTATTTCGACTGAAGTGGCGCCTTTCGGGGGCATCAAGCAATCTGGTCAGGGCAGGGAAGGGTCGAAATACGGGATCGATGACTACACCGAACTGAAATATCTTTGCATTTCGATCTGACAAATATTTTCAAGGTGGATTCCGCCAACGGAGCAGCCCATGTCTTCGCAATTTCTTCCAGTTCCTACCCCAGAAACCAGTCACTTCTGGGAAGGGTGCGCCTCGAACGAGCTCCGCCTCCAGCGCTGCCAATCCTGCCAGGAAAGCTATTTCCCACCGAGGCCCTTCTGTCCCAAATGTGGCGGTCGCGAGGTCGAGGTGTTCACCGCGAGCGGAAACGCCATATTGTGGTCATACGTCATCAACCATCTTGCACGTGCAGACATGGGGACGGAACCCTATGCCATAGCGGTGGTGAAGCTTGAGGAGGGGCCAACGATGATGACCAACATCGTTGATTGCCCCCAGACACCTGAAGCGCTGCAACTCGACATGCCCTTGCGCGTGACCTTTGCCAAGCGCTCCGACAACGTCGTCCTCCCCCTGTTTACCCCTGTCAGGTCTTGACTACCATGAAATCAAAATCCGTAGCTGTCGTGGGCGCCGCCGAGACGACAAAGATGGGCAAGATTCCCGACATGTCGGTGCTGGGCCTGCACGCCGATGCGGCATTGAACGCGCTCGCCGATGCGGGTCTGAGGCCGTCCGACATTGATGGAATCGCTACGGCTGGCGTCGCGCCCTTCGAGCTTGCCTATTATCTCGGAATTAAGCCGACATATGTCGATGGGACCAGCGTGGGCGGGTGCTCTTTCATGATGCACGTCCGTCATGCGGCGGCGGCCATCAACGAAGGGCTGGCCACGACTATCCTTATCACCCATGGTGAATCCGGCCGTTCACGTGTCGGAACAGGGAGCTTCAGTCCTCCGCCATCCAGCCTTGCGGATCAGTTTGAAAAGCCGTTTGGTACCAATGGTCCGGCAACCACCTTCACCATACCGGTTTTGCGATATCTCAAAGCACGTGGCTATAAGGTCGAAGATCTGGCGAATGTCGCGGTGATTCAACGCGAGTGGGCGGCGCTCAACCCTCGGGCGAGCTTCAAGGATCCGCTTACGATAGACGACGTGCTCAATGCCAAGATGATTGCTTGGCCCTACACGAAGCTTATGTGTTGTCTTGTGACAGACGGCGGCGGTGCACTGATCCTCACATCAGCCGACCGCGCGAAAGATATGCCCCAGAAACCTGTCTATATCCTCGGGACCGGCGAGAGTGTCGAGACGCCGATGGTGTCGCAGATGTATGATCTTACTTCTTCCACGGCGTTCAGGATATCCGGAAAAAAGGCATTCAGCGAAGCAGGCATCGCGCATTCGGATGTCGATCATCTAATGATCTACGACGCCTTTGCTCATTTGCCACTTTACGGCCTGGAAGACCTGGGCTTTGTCAAGCCGGGAGAAGCCGCCGCGTTTATCAACGATCGCAACACCGCCGTGGGTGGTAGGCTGCCGCTCAATACCAACGGCGGCGGTCTCAGCTATATGCATTCGGGCATGTACGGCATGTATGCCATGCAGGAGAGTGTGCGCCAGCTTCGAGGCACTGCTGCTGCACAAGTGGCTGGCGCGAAGATAAGCGTCAGCCACGGCGTTGGTGGAATCTTCTGGGCTGCTGGAACTGTCATATTCTCCAACGAAGCGCCTTGAGATTGGTCCTCTCCGAAATGCCATTGAAGGAGATTCTTCCACTATCTGGCGAAAGTGAGCTGGACCCGCTGTTTCGGGCTATGTTCGATGCACGGGCCGAAAATGTCGCGGAGCGTTCGACGGCTTTTGCTGGATCCATTCCTCTCGAGGAGCTTCGCTTTGCATATCGCGCGATGCGAAAGGCGCAGGATCGTCAGCCGCCGAAAGACGTGTTGACTGAAGGTTTGATTGTAGATGGTGGCGCAGGACAGTTACGCGCGCGGTTGTATGTTCCAGCAGATCTGCCGACGCCATCGGGTCTGTTGATCTACTTTCACGGGGGTGGGTTCGTCGTCGGCGACCTTGAGACCCATGATGGGCTGTGTCGGCGCCTCGCGAGGGGCGGGCGATGCCGAGTGATCTCCATGGAATACCGGCTGGCGCCCGAACACTCATTTCCCGCAGGGCATGATGATGCGCTCGCAACAGTTCGCTGGTGCTTTGAGAATGCGGAGAAGTTGAACGTGGATGCGGGCCGGATCGCTGTAGGCGGCGATTCTGCCGGTGCCAATTTGGCGGCTTACACCGCAAATGCGCTGGTCCGGGATCCGGATTATCCCGTCGCATGGCAGATGCTGCTGTATCCGGTCACCTGGCCGGCGTCGCCAACGACGTCACGCGAAGAGTTTGATGGTCCTGTACTGACCAAGGCTGAATTGGCCTGGTTCGAAAGTTGCTTGGCCTTCCGTGGAAAATCCGGATGCGAACGAGCAGAACTCTGGCGTGCGAAGCTCGATGGAGTTGCGCCCGCCCTGCTAGTCACGGCAGGGCACGACCCGCTGCGCGACGAAGGGCAGGATTATGCTGAACGGCTCGCTGCAGAAGGTGTCGAGGTCAAGTACCTGCACTTCGCGGAGCTTCCGCACGATTTCTATATAATGCCCGACATATCGCCTGCGGTCTCTCGAGCCATCTCCCTCACGTCCACCGAGTTGCGTGCGCAACTTGCGTGATTGGCCAGCAAAGAAATTCATAGGAGGATCCAAATGCCAATCTTTTATCCCGACATCCTTGATCAGGTGACGGAACCGGAACTCTTTAGCTATACCGACAAGGACGTCATGCTTTACGCGCTCAGCATTGGCTTGGGCGCTGATCCCTTGAACGAGGCGGAACTCCCTTTCGTTTACGAAAAGGACCTCAAAGTGGTTCCGACCGCCGTGACGGTGCTGGCGCCGCCGCTTAGTCGGCTCAAGCCAGCCCAGCGGAAACCAGGTCACCGTGAAAGTGTTCCTAATGCCTTGATGCTGGTGCATGGCGAGCAGAAGATTGAACTGCATCGCCCGCTCCCGACCACCGGTTCCTTCACGGTTCAGGTCCGGACAATCGCTGCTTTCGACAAGGGTAAGGAAAAGGGCGCGGTCGAGATCAGGGAAACGACCTGGACCGATGCGCAGGGGGATCGTGTCGCAACGCTGACCAGTTCCGTTTTCTTGCGAGGCGATGGCGGCTTTGATGGCCCGACCGACGGGGCGCCAGCGCCTCACGCGATCCCTGATCGAGCTCCTGACCTTAGCATCTCGATCTCCACGCGGCCGGACCAGGCGCTGCTCTATCGCTTGAACGGTGATCGGAATCCATTGCATTCCGATCCTGCAAGCGCAGGAAAGTCCGGCTTCCCCCGACCCATTTTGCACGGTCTCTGCACCTACGGGATAACCTGTCGCGCAGTGCTGGAGGCGATCACTGACTTCGACGCGGATCAGATACTCAGTCACCAGGTGCGCTTCTCTGCGCCCGTCTTCCCAGGCGAAACGATCGTGGTGGACCTCTGGCGCGATGGTAAGCAGATATCCTTTGAAGCGCGTGTCGCTGAGCGTAATGTTACCGTGATCAAGAACGGGCTTACCGTCCTACGATAAGACCTCGCGCTGACCGATCGTCGAACGCTTCAGCGCTTTAGAAAGATAGCTTTGGGGTGGACCCAAGGAGGAGGAGTGAAATGAAGGCCGCTGTCCTGCGTGAAGTACGCACGCCGTTACAGATTGAAGAGGTGCAAATATCGAAACCCGGTCCGCATGAAGTATTAGTCCGGACTGTTGCTGCCGGTCTTTGCCATTCCGATCTTCATTTCATCGAAGGTTCCTATCCTCATCCCCTTCCGGCGGTGCTCGGGCATGAAAGCGCGGGCATCGTCGAACAGGTCGGGTCGGAAGTTCGGACGGTCAGGCCTGGAGACCACGTCATTACCTGCCTTTCGGCCTATTGCGGACATTGCGACCACTGCCTGACTGGGCATCTCAGTCTCTGCGTTTCTCCTGACACGAAGAGGGATGCCGCCCAGACAAGCCGTATCACCCAGCACGGGCGGCCGCTGCCGCAGTTCCTCAACCTTTCGTCTTTCGCCGAACAGATGTTGATCCATGAGCATGCCTGTGTAGCTGTCAGAAAGGATATGCCTCTGGATCGCGCCGCGCTTATCGGCTGCGCCGTCATTACGGGTGTGGGCGCGGTCATTCACACCTCAAACGTCCGTCCTGGCGAAACGGTCGCCGTCATCGGATGCGGGGGCGTCGGGTTGGCCGCCATTAATGGCGCGGCGATCGCCGGCGCGAGCCGCATCATTGCCGTTGATATGGCGCCTTCCAAAGCCGAGCTTGCCAAGGCAGTCGGCGCCACCGACTTTATCGATGCGTCCAGTGCCGATCCCGTGGCCGCGGTTCTGGAACTGACCAAAGGCGGCGTCTTGCATGCATTCGAAGCCATTGGCAGGACCAAGACGGTCGAGCAGGCCTTTGCCATGCTGCAGCGGGGGGGCACTGCTAACATCATCGGCATGATTGCGCCGGGCGAAATGCTTTCACTGCCAGGCGCCGCCTTTCTGGGTGAGCGTCGTCTTCAAGGATCGTTGATGGGCTCGAACCGCTTTCCAATCGACATGCCGCGACTGGTGGATTTCTACCTGTCAGGCCAGTTGAAGCTCGATCATCTGATTTCGCGTCGGATAAGGCTCGAAGATGTAAACGAAGGTTTTGAAGCGATGAAATCTGGCGGCCTTGCGCGCTCCGTCATCATGTTCGACTAAGACAGGATGTGGTTGTGCGCTCCGCAGCCAATGCGTGGGCATGAATGTAGCTTCTGAAAACAGTCCTCGCTCCGACTTCATCGGACCAGCCTGCAGGGATAGCAACAAGCCTCGGTACTGCTGAGCTTTAGGTCCGCGGGCCCAAAAATAGGGCCATCTTTCTGCCTTGGCATGACGCTTGCTAAGTGAAATCCGCTCCCAACCAAGGTTGGAGAATAACTGAATTTCGACGCAATTGGGATTGCGTCGATCGAGGCGCCAATGCGCCTCCGGATGGAGGATTTAAATGGGACTTCTTGAAGGCAAGGTAGCAATCATCACCGGGGCCGGCGGTGGTTTGGGCGAGGCTTATGCCAAGCTGTTTGCGAAGGAAGGTGCTGCCGTGGTTGTCAACGACCTAGGCGCAACCCGTGATGGTGCGGCGTCTGACGCCAGTGCAGCGGCGCAGCGGGTGGTCGACGAGATTGTCGCGGCAGGTGGGCGGGCGGTTGCTAATGGCGACGATGTTTCGACGGTCCAGGGTGGCGAGAATATTCTGAAGACCGCCCTGGACGCCTTTGGTCAGGTCGATATTCTCATTTGCAATGCCGGAATCCTGCGCGATAAAAGCTTCGCCAAGATGACCGAACAGGATTGGGATCTGGTCGTCAAAGTGCATCTCAAGGGCACTTTCAATTGCACACTGCCGGTATGGAAATGGCTTAGGGACAACGGGCGTCCTGGCGTCATTATCCTGACCTCGTCGACAAGTGGTCTCTATGGCAATTTCGGACAGGCCAACTACGGCGCCGCGAAGGGCGGGATCTACAGCCTGATGCGTGTACTTTCGATCGAAGGGCGGAAGAACAATATCCGCGTAATGGGTCTGGCGCCCGGCGCACTGACCCGGATGACCGCCGATCTGGGGTTTGCAGAAAATCCTCTTCGTCTTCCTGAAAACATCGCTCCTGCGGTCCTTTACATGGCATCCGATCTTGCTGCTGATCATTCGGGCAAGATCCTCTCTGTGTCCTCGCAAGGCGTTGCTGAAGTGAAGATGGTCCAGACCGAGGGATTCCGTCCGGACAAGCCTTATACGGCTGAAGAGCTGGCGAGCCGTGCTGAAGAAGTCTTCTTCGCTGACTGATGAGCATGTTTGGTATCCGCTGATGTAGAGGGCGCAAAGGCGCCAGCGCGTTCATTTAGGCTGGTGCTTCTGCGCCCCGACCACCAAAACGTGGCTGGCGCCGCAGACATGGCGGCGCCCCCAGTGGATTGGCCAGCTATGAAATGGGGCGTAGAATGCCAGGGAAAATGTAGGGGTGGGTGAGTGATGGAAGAAGTTCGGGATCGCGATCACCTGGATCGGCAGCTGGATGAGGCGTCCGAAATCGGAATGACACTCTCGATCTGGGCGGCTCGCCAGCCAGATCGTCCTGCCGTGTATGATCCAAGCGGGCGCGTGCTTAGCTTTGCGGAATTGAACGCGGGGGCCAACCGGCTAGTGCGGTTCTTGCGCCATAATGGAGTTCAGGCTGGTGACGCGCTGGCGCTCATCTGCTCCAACCGCGCCGAGTTCGTCATAGCGGTCGCGGCTACCCTTCGCAGCGGTATTCGCATGACGCCGGTCAATTGGCATCTCACCGCCGACGAAATCGCCTATATCGTGCGCGATTGTGACGCCAAGGTTGTGATCGGCGATGCGCGCGTTGGGCAGGTAATCAAGACCGCGATTAGTACCTGCCCTGATGTGCGGGTAAAGATCGCCGTGGGCGGTGAAATCGATGGTTTCGTTAATTTCGATCATGCCCTCGCGCTCCAAGACGGCTCCAACATCAGCGATCCTACGCTGGGCAACATCATGTATTATACGTCCGGCACGACCGGTCGGCCCAAGGGGGTTCTTCGCGCGTCGGTTCGGCAGACCCCCGCGAGCTTCTACAAGGCCAAAGGCTACGATCCGGAGACATCGGTACAGCTGGGGGCCGGGCCCGCTTATCATGGCGGACCACTGGGTTTCGATGTTCGAGCCGCAATGAACGCCGGCGTACCCCTGATCTTTCTGGATAAATGGGATTCAGAACTTGTGCTCCGGACGATTTCGGAACGGCGCGTCACACATATGCACCTCGTCCCGATCATGTTTCAAAGGCTTCTCGCGCTTCCGGCCGACGTGAAAGCGAAATATGACGTCAGTCACGTCCGCTACATTATCCACGGTGCTGCGCCATGCTCGCCTGAGGTAAAGATGGCGATGATCGAGTGGTTCGGTCCCGTTCTCACCGAATATTATGCAGGTTCGGAGGGCGGCGCGGGTTTCTTCATTACGTCCGAGGAATGGTTGCGCAAGCCTGGCTCGGTGGGCAAGCGCCCGCCTGAGCCGCCTGTGCGGATATTGGATGGAGACGGCAACGAATTGCCCGTCGGTGAATCAGGAATGATCTATCACAAACTCCAGCCAGGAACCGAATTCAGATATCATAAGGATGAACAGAAAACTTGGGCAAATCGGGTCGGCGACTTCTTCACGCTCGGCGATATCGGCTATTTCGATGAGGACGATTATCTCTTTCTGACGGGACGAAGTGCCGAGACGATCATATCGGGGGGAGTCAACATCTACCCACAGGAGATCGACAACGAACTGGTGACCCACGAAGCTGTCGCCGATAGCGCGACGGTTGGTGTACCCGATGCTGAATGGGGCGAGCAGGTCCGCGGCGTGGTGAAACTGAAGGCAGGCTTTGAAGCGTCGGAAGAGCTTTCAACCGATATCATCGCTTACCTGCGTGCTCGATTGCCGAGCTACAAAGTTCCGAAAACGATAGACTTCGTCACAGATCTTCCCCGTTCGGAAGCGGGCAAAATCCAACGGGATAAAGTTCGCGCACGCTACTGGGAGGGCAGAATACGCCAGATATAAACTGGGCTGGTGCATTCCGAGGCCGTCTTCGAGCCGTTGCCGGGCTTTCGTGCCTAGAAGATGCATGATCATGCAAAGACGTGGATTGAAAATCTGATCTTATGTGCGCAGGTCGATGGCCCACAATCGCTTCTACTTACCGGCTGCATACTGAATGGAAGCTGTGGATTAATTTTCGAGCGAGTGTTTCGATATTTGATCAATAGTCATCATGCTAGGTCGATTTCTGATCTGTATAACTTGAGTATCGCTTGAGAATCTGGACGTGATCGCAATCTCAAGAGGGCAGGACAGCGTCCGATCAGTTTCGACCTAGCATATCGTAGGCGTCGACGGGTTGTAGGTTCGTCAGGTGCGGGCGCGAACGTGCGTAGTCCAGCGAGCGCGTTGGCGAGAGAGCGCCGAATTTAGAAAGGTTAATCGATGGATTTGGCATTTTCACCCGAAGAGGAATCGTTCCGCAAGGAGGTTCGGGATTTCCTTCACGACGAGTTGCCCCCGCGCCTCTCTGAGAAGGTACGGACTGGCAAGCGCCTGACCAAAGACGACAGAGAGGAATGGCACGCGATACTCAATGCACGGGGGTGGCTGGCGAACCATTGGCCGGTCCAATATGGCGGCCCGGGATGGAGCGTTACACAGAGGGCGATTTTCGATGAGGAAGCGGCACTCGCGCACGCACCGCCGGTCGTGCAGTTCGGCTTGTCCATGCTCGGCCCCGTGCTCATCAAATATGGATCTGAGGACCAGAAACGCCGTTGGCTACCGAGAATTCTCGATGGATCGGACTGGTGGTGCCAGGGTTATTCGGAGCCTGGTGCCGGATCGGATCTCGCCAGTCTTAAATGTTCGGCCGTGCGCGAAGGAGATCATTATGTCGTAAATGGTCAGAAGACGTGGACCACAGCCGGTCAACACGCCAATATGATGTTCTGTTTGGTGAGAACATCGCAGGAAGGGAAAAAGCAGCAAGGTATTTCCTTCCTTCTGCTGGACATGCGCTCGCCCGGTGTGGAAGTTCGCCCTATCATCCTCCTGGACGGTGAGCATGAAGTGAACGAAGTGTTCCTCACCGATGTGCGCGTGCCGCTCGAAAATCTAGTGGGCGAAGAGAATGCCGGTTGGACCTACGCCAAATATCTCCTGACCTATGAACGCACCAATATCGCGGGCGTAGGCCGGTCCATGGCCGCGTTCGAGGAACTTAAACGCATCGCTGCCGCTCAGGTCAAAGATGGCCGTCCACTCCTGGAAAGCCCAACGTTCGCCGCACGTCTCGCGCGCCTAGAGATTGACCTCGAAAACATGAAGACGACCAATCTCCGCGTCCTGGCTGCGGCGCAAAAGGGCGGAGTGCCTTTGGCGGAAAGCTCAATGCTCAAGATCCGTGGGACCGAAATCCGGCAAGAGATTTCGAGCTTGGCACGGCGCGCAATCGGTCCATACGCCCAGCCCTTTGTCCCGGAGGCACTTGAAGAAGGCTATTCGGAGACGCCAGTGGGGCCCGACTACGCCGCGCCGATCGCGGCGGAATATTTCAACAATCGTAAACTCTCGATCTTCGGCGGCTCGAACGAAGTGCAGCGCGAAATCATCACCAAAGCGATATTGGAACTTTAGATCATGGATTTCTCGCATAGCGAAGACCGTCAGATGCTCGCTGACAGCCTGGGCCGTTATCTCGGGGAGCGTTATTCAATGGAAACGCGGCACCTGATCAGCGCCTCCGAAGCGGGCTGGTGCCGCAAACAGTGGGCAGCTCTTGCGGAACTGGGCGTTGTAGGCGCGCTGTTCGACGAGGCGGTAGGAGGCTATGGCGGCCAGGGTTTCGATATCGCGGTCGTATTTGAACAGCTCGGCCGCGCACTCGTCATCGAACCCTTTCTTGGAACGCTGATGGCCGGTCGCGCCCTTGCGCTGGCGGGCGGGCACCAGGCACTGATCGAGCAAGTTATCGCTGGAAGCACGATGATGGCGTTTGCTCATGATGAGCCCAACACTCGTTATGCTCTGACGGGGATATCCACCCGTGCTGAGCCATCGGACGCTGGTTGGGTCCTTCACGGAGCCAAGGCCGTCATCTCTCAACTTGCTGCAGCCGACTGGATCGTCGTGTCTGCCCGGATCAGCTCTGGCAATGGAGACCGGACAGGCCTGTTTCTGGTCGCGAAAGATGCCGGCGGCGTCTCCGTGCGGGATTATTCGACGATAGATGGGGGGCATGCCGGAGAGTTGACGCTAACAAATGTTTTGGCGACGATGATCTGTGGGGATGCGCGCGATATCCTCGAGCAGGCCACTGCGGCAGGAATAGTAGCGCTATGCTGGGAAGCGGTCGGAGCGATGGATGTTCTCAAGCGTGACACGCTTGAGTATCTGCGGACAAGGAAACAATTCGGCGTTGCGATCGGGAAATTTCAGGCTTTGCAGCATCGCATGGCAACGGCCGCATTGGAGATCGAGCAAGCGCGGTCTGCGGCCATTAACGCATCGGCCGCTCTTGAAGGGCCACGCCTCGGTCGTGAGCGCGCGACATCGGCGGCGAAATTTACCATTGGGCGGGTAGGCGCATTGGTAAGCGAAGAGGCAATCCAGATGCACGGCGGGATAGGCATGACCGCCGAACTGCCCCTGTCGCATTACGCCAAACGGGTCATCATGATCGACCATCAACTTGGCGACGAGGATCATCATCTCGAGCGGTATGCGAGCCTTCAGCCGGAGGCGCAAGCGGAGTAGCTGTTCGCGTGGGGCGGCAGGCTCATGCCCGCCGCCTTATCCATTTTGGGTTTTTCAACGAACCCAGAAGCCAGCGTCGCTGTCGGTATAGCCCAAAGAGCGATAGGCGGCATCGATCAGACTTTGACCGCGAGTGTTGAGCCCGATGCCGGGACCAACCTTATTCATGACATAGCCGAATGACAGCCGGGCTTCCGGATCTGCGAAGCCGATGCTGCCGCCGGCGCCGGGAGTACCAAAGGCGTGTTCGCCGATTACGACAAATTCGCCTTCTCCAATTCTGCGGTCGCCCCAGCTCTTGGAAAAACCGTAGGTGAAAGTCGTCGCGACGTTGAGCACTGGATCAATTCCACAAGCCGATCGCACGGTCCGCATATCAGGCAGTCTGGCTGGTCTCACCAGCCGAATACCGTCAATTGAGCCGTCCAGCGCCAGCGGAGCATAGGTTCGAGCCAAACCTTTGGCGGTCATGATGCCGCCTGCGGCTGGGTTTTCGGCTAACCGGCGTTGATAGCTGTTGACGCTAGTCGCGTTGTGGTCATTCCCGCTGTTCATCACAAGCAGACAAGCCAATGACGAAGGGTCGTCCACGATCTTCTGAAAGAATGGAGATTGGGGGTTCGGCTCGTCAAAATAGGTAGTGGCCACGCGATCGTGTTGGGTCGCCGGAAGTCCGATCCAGATGTCTGCATCGAGCGGCTGGGCGACTTCTTCGCGCAAGAACCGACCGATTGTCTTGCCCGTTATGCGACGAACGATCTCCCCGAGCACATAGCCTATAGTCACTGCATGATAGCCGCTTTGCGTGCCTGGTTCCCAAAAAGGAGTTTCGTGTTCTAGGCGCGTGATGACCATCGGCCAATCGGTAAGTCCTGCATCGGGCAGGGGATCGTGAAAGACAGGTAGTCCTGCTTGATGGGCGAGCACCATTCCGACTGTGATCGCTTCCTTGCCGCTCTGCCCGAAGGCTGGCCAGTATTGACAGACGGGGGCGTCAAGCGAAACAAGGCCGCGGTCGATCAAAATATGTATGCAAAGAGCGCTCAGCCCCTTGGTCGCGGAAAACGCCGCGACCATCGTGTCTTCGCTCCAGGGCTTGGATGTCTCAGTGTCCGCCACTCCTCCCCAGAGATCTACAACGAGCTTTCCATCCCTATAGATGGCGAGCGACGCCCCGATTTCGCCTCGCTCCGTGAAGTTACGCTCGAATGCGTCTCGCACATTTGCGAAGCCCGAGCTGCAAAAACCTTCAACCATATTGCTTCTTTCTTCCTCCCCCGATGCCGCTTTCGGTCTTCCGTTCAACGGGCCGGCGATTACTACGCTGATCTGGTCAGAAACATGATTTCTTAAGTCAGAATTTTACTTGTGATTTGAGTCACTCTGTCGGCGTCCACCATGGATAGCTTGGCGGCATGTCTCTCGAAACCCGGGCGGGAAAACGAGGTGGGCGCTTTTGCAGGAAAGCATCAACGCCTTCTTTCATGTCCGGTCCCATACTGAGTTCCGAAAACAGGCGCGAATCTATCGCCATCATATCCTCGTAACTTGCGAGCGCGCTGAAACGCCAAAGCATTTGCCGGGTGACGGCGACGGCTACTGGCGATGTCCATTCAGCGATCTCCAACGCCATTTGCCGCGCGCGCGGCAGTAGCTCATCATGCGTCACGATTTCCGACACGAGCCCGCCTTCAAGCGCCTCTTGCGCGTCAAAAGTCCGTCCCGTCAGGCACCATTGCAGTGCTTTGCTCGTCCCGACGATCCGGGGCAGGAACCACGCGCTCGCGACCTCGGGCGTAACACCCCTACGCGTGAAAGCGAAAGCGAAGCGCGCATGGTCCGAGCAGATCCGGAAGTCAATTGGCAAGGTGATCGTGGCCCCGATGCCGACGGCGGCGCCGTTGATTGCTGCAATGGAAGGCTTTCGTGCGCTGAACACAGCATCCACATAGAGGCGCTCGGCATTGGGCTCTTCTGCAATCGGCAGGGTTGCCTTCTGGAAATTGTCGCCCCCAGGCGAGAGATCAGCGCCCGCGCAAAAGGCACGCCGCCCGGCGGCGGTCAAAATAATCGCTCGGACATCGTCATCGTCATCAGCCTTCAGAAACGCGTCGCGCACTTCTAGGATCATAGGTCTGATATAGGCATTCATCCGCTCAGGCCGATTAAGCGTGATCGTAGCGATCGGCCCATCGACCTCATAGAGGATATATTCGTAGCCCCTCATCATTGTTCATCTTCTTGGGCCTGCCTGAGGCCGAAAGAGACGCGGTAGCGGGGGTCGTGCGTGATATCGAAAATCGCGTCGATGACCTGTATAACTCGCTCAAGGCCAATGCGTCTGGCCCACTCGATAGGGCCAAGCGGATAGTTCACGCCGAAGCGCATCGCCAAATTGATTTCTGACTCATCCGCGACGCCATGCAACAAAGCTTCGAACGCTTCGTTGGCGAGCATCGCAACAGTCCGCATTCCGACAAGGCCGGGCCAGTCAGGAAGGCGCGTGGCGATCTTTCCAGCGTGGCTGACTGTCGCAACGAACCGGCTGATCTGATCGTCGGAAACAGCCTGCGAGGCACAAAATCCGATTCTGCTCGACGAGCCCGCGTCAAGTACGAGATCGCGCAGAATCACCGGTCGTCCTGCGACACGCGCCCGTTCAGCGGCGGTGCGTCCGTCGGTAAGAGCGACCAGCATGCCGTCGACGATGGTATCGCCCGCCAAAAGGGCATCCTCATAGGGCGAGACATCGGGGTCGACCTTTGCGATTTCGGGTTCGCTGTTCAAAGAAGCTGGTCCATAGTCGTAAAAACCTCGGCCGGATTTTCGACCCAGCCATCCCGCCTGAACCAACTCCAACTGTACGAGCGAAGGTCGGAACCGAGGATCTCCATAATAAGCGTCGAACACTGAGCAACTGACAGCGTAGTTCACGTCATGACCAATTAAATCCATGAGCGCGAAAGGCCCCATGCGGAAGCCTGTGGACTCCGTTAAGATTGCATCGATCGTAGCAGGCTCCGCGCATCGCTCTTCATACAGGCGCAGCGCTTCGGCATAATAGGGGCGTGCGACTCGGTTGACGATGAAGCCGGGTGTGGAACGCGCCTTAACGGTGGTTTTACCCCACGTCCTCGCGGTCGCTACCAAGCACTCG
Source organism: Sphingobium sp. AP50 (assembly GCF_900109095.1). Taxonomy (GTDB): domain Bacteria; phylum Pseudomonadota; class Alphaproteobacteria; order Sphingomonadales; family Sphingomonadaceae; genus Sphingobium. The sequence continues at coordinate 8,240 of NZ_FNYZ01000038.1, read as the reverse complement.
ATCGTAGCGGTGGCGGTTGCGAGCCCGCTCACCACCTCAACAAGCCGCATAACCGGAGCCGGATTGAAAAAATGAAGACCAGCAAAACGGGCCGGTCGAACCAATCCAGCGCCAATAGCCGTAATCGAGATTGACGATGTGTTAGATGCAAGGATCGCATCTGGGGTCACGATAGACTCCAAGTTGGCAAACAAGGCGCGCTTGACTTCCAGGTCCTCAATGATTGCCTCAATGACCAATTGGGCGAGGACGAGGTCTTCAAGAGCGTCGCACGGCGTGATCCGCCCAGCGATTTCACGAGCGTCTTCGGCGGACATCCGTCCCTTTGCCGCACTACTTTGAAGCTGCGCCCAAGTTCGTTCGTATGCATCCTTGGCAGCGCCGGCACGCGCGTCGAACAGAAGCACCTTATGGCCGGCGGCCGCAGCGACATGGGCAATTCCAGCGCCCATAGTTCCCGCGCCGATCACGCCAACAATGGCCGAAGCTGGCAGCGCATTATGTGTCGTCATCGCGACCTCAACATCAGGGTTATGGCTCAAGGATCACCTTGCCTTGGACCCTGCTGTGGCGAAGGTCTTCCAGGGCCTCTTCAAAGTTCGAAAGCGGCATTTTCTTCGATATATGAGGTTTCAGCTTTCCAGCTTCCCAAAGCCTGTAGATCTGCTCCTGGGCAACCTTTACGCTTTCAGCGTCGCGCTCGCGATAATCCGACCATTGGAGGCCAGAAACCGCAATGTTCTTCACCAACAGATAGTTCGCCTTAATCGTGGGTATGTCACCTGACGCAAAACCGATGATAACCATTCGTCCGCACCAGGCGAGCGCGCGTAGTGCGGCCGCGTTGGCCTGCCCTCCCACGGGATCGATTACGATATCGCAGCCCTTTCCGCCGGTCACGCCATATACTGCCTCGCGTAGCCCATCGTGCAGGTTTTCTGCGGCAAGATCGAAGACATGATCGCAGCCGACAGCGCTGGCGACTTGCTTATTCTCCTCACCTAGCACGCCGCCGATGACGACTGACGCGCCCATTGCCTTGGCGAGCTGGACAGCCGCGGATCCAACGCCGCCCGACGCGCCCAGAACGAGTACGCTGTCTCCCGGCTTGAACGATGCGCGATGAATGAGGGCGAAATAGGAGGTCTGATAGACGAGCCCGAGCGCTGCCGCGACGTCGAACGGCATGGTTTTGGGTAACAGGAATGCGGATCGGTACGGAACCGCCAGCTTCTGAGCATAGGCTCCATATTCGACCTGCGCGGCCACCCTGCTGCCGACGGCAAAGGCTTCTACCTTCTGACCGACGGCAGTGACTGTTCCAGCGGCGGCTTTCCCCGGGGAAAAGGGAAGGGGCGGCTTGATTTGGTACTTGCCTTCCATGACGAGCAGATCGGGGTAGTTTGCCTCACTTGCATGCACCTCGATAAGAATATCGTCGTCCCCCGGGAGGGGATCATCGACATCGGTGTACCGCGCATGGGCAATAGGCCCGAATTCATTGACCAGTACAGCTTTCATCCGGTTTTCCTTGTCCGATATTAGGCGACTGAGGTCGTCAGTGGCCAAATTTCGAGCCGTCGGGCTTGCGCCGTTCAGCGAAGCTTGCCGACAGCTCCTTGGCTTCTTCAGTTCCCAGATATCGGCGCAGCAAGAGGTCATGGGTCACGCGCGAAAGGCCTGCGACGCCACCATGGCGTGCGTTGAACGCGCCTTTGATCGAGGCAAGCGCAAAAGCGCCGCGATCAGCGACTTCTAACGCAAATTCCATGGTCTTTTGCTTGAGCTCCGCGTCGGAAACTACGCGGTTGATCAGTCCGATGGACTGGGCCTCAGCCGCGCTGAGCTTTATGTTGGTGTACCACATTTCCTTCGCCTTTTTCTTGCCGACGAGATCCTCGAGGTACCAGGTGCCGTAGCCGGCATCGAACGAGCCCATCATCGGACCGACCTGTCGGAACACCGCACTTTCCTTGGCGATGGTGAGATCGCAAACCATCTGGAGAACGTTGCCTCCTCCGACCGCGAATCCGTTGACGCTTGCAATGACAGGCTTCTGAAGCCGGTCGATCGCTTCGTACATTTCAAGCGTCGGTAAAACGCCGGCATAGAGATTGGTGTCTTCCATGCCCTCCTTGCGACCGCCGATACAGAAGAACTTGTCGCCCGCGCCTGTGAGGACGACCACGCGGGTCCGCGTTTCGCGGCGTATTTGCTCCATGCAGTCGCGCAACTCATGGCACATCGTTTCGGTGAACATGTTGCCATCATCAGGGCGATTGAGGGTGATGACTCCGACCGGGCCAACCTCTTCGTACAGGATCTCTGTAAAGCTCATTTTATCGTCTCCGGTATCGTTCTGATCAAGCGATCTGGTCTGTTGTGGCCAGCGCCACATACTCGGCTGAATGTTGGCCGAGACGAGGCGGGGCCGATCGGGGGGTCGCCATCTCGCCGTCTATGCGAATGCCCAATCCAATCTGCGGCACGTGTCGGTCTCCGTCACGGAGGGTGAAAAGGAGGCCGCGATCATGCAACGCCGTGTCCGCGGCCAGATCTTCAACGCTATTGATGGGGCCAGCTGGCACGCGCGCATCGGCGAAGATCGCCAGCCAATCGTCTCGCGATGCGGTAAGGAGAATGTCCTGAATTCTCTCCACGATGACCTGCCGATTGTCCCGGCGGGCGGCGTTACTGTGGAATTCGGGGCGCGCGCCAAACCCAGAGTCTCCAACAGCCTGCCAGAAGCGCCGCCAGATCGCGTCGTTGCCAAGGCCCAAGGTGAGCGGCTTGTCGCTCGTCGAGAACTGCTGGTATATCGCTATAACGCTGTCGGTGCCGCCGGACCTGACCGGGGCTTCGCCCGCTCCAAGATAGGGGGAGACGCGGCAACATAGAAATCGCGTCATACTCTCGACCAGGCTAACGTCGATCAAATGGCCTCGCCCCGTGCGCATGCGGTCGAACAGAGCAGTGATGGTCGCCATGGCCGCATCCTGGCCTGCCAGCATGTCGGCGGCTGGCGCACCGACCTTCTGAGGTGGCCCACTGGCATCACCCGTTACGTCCATAATGCCGGAATAGCCTTCCGCGATCAAATCATAGCACGTCAAATCCGATCGCTCGCCCGTTAATCCAAATCCAGTTATGGACGTGAAGATAATGTCGGGCCGCACCTGGACAAAACTCTCATAGTCCAGCCCCAACTTTTTTTGTGCCGACGGTGGTTGATTGGTAATGACTACGTCGGCTAATCTCGCAAAACTTAGTAATATTTCTCGATCATTTTTATCCTGCAAGTCAAGAACAACGCTTTTTTTGTTCCGGTTGACGGCGGTGAACCACAACGATTCACCTTCCAGGAATGGAGGCCCCCATTTGCGGGCATCATCGCCGTCGGGCCTCTCTACCTTGATAATTTCTGCGCCGAAGTCCGAGAGCAGCATTGAAGCATATGGACCCGCGACGGAGGTCGTCAGATCAAGGACTCGGATACCCGACAGGAATGTAAAACCCGCCCCTGCATCGACTACCGGCAATACCTCCATTGGTCGCGGACTCATTCCTACCTCACCTCAGTTCGATGCCAGCTTCAGGCTCCAATGATCGCAGGAGCAGCGATCGAACCTGGGGTAGCAAACAGCGTGCCAGTCGATCCAAATGAAGCGATGAAGGCGGCCGCAAGGCGAAGGGAGGCGCGCAGTCGCACTTACAACCGGAGGCTTGTATCCATCCCGGCCAATCCGTGTTGGGAAACTGTATTTTTGGAGAACAGATAGGAGGCTGAAGCGGCGTGGATTTCCCGGACGGTCCAGAACGCCGTGATTGGCGCTACTTGCCCGTAGAGGCCGGTAGCCGTATGCCATCCATCACCAAGGACATCGTCTGTTGGACGAAATGCTCCTGAAGCGATGCATCATCACCATGGCGACCAAAGACATTCTCGATCGTATTGCGTGCGTTGAACAACATGTCGACCGCGCCCATGACGTACAGATAGAATACCATGGGATCGATGTCCCGAAAGACGCCTTCAGCGCGCCCTTGCTCGAGAATTTCGCGCTGGATATCCACTACGGGCCGAAGTAGTCGATCTACAATTTCGTCGCGCGATTTGGGGCCGCTGCGGCGTAGCAGTTCTGCGGTCAACGGCGTGAGGTAGGGGCGTTTGGCCCACATTTTAACCATTCCGGACAGATGGCGCTCGAGCCTCACTTCGGCAGGATCGTTCCACTCCCGCTGCTGCTCCAACGGTTTCGTGATGAGTGCCTGATCTTCATCAAGGATCGCAAGAAGCATTTCCTCCCGACCGCCAAAATAATAACTGATTAGCGCGATATTCTTACCTGACCGCTTCGCTACCTCGGTAAGCGTGAATTGCGACCCTCCCCGTTCGCCGAGGAGGCTCCGAGCAGCCTTGAGGATGGCACTTTTCCCTTCTGGGAGCTGCTTACCTGCGGAACGTGGAGGCTTGGTTGCCATGCTGAGGACTCTATTTCGGGTTTTTCTGAAGCTGTCTTTAAATGCGTAGCGCAAAACTGGAAATAGTAGGGTTCGGGATTTCGAAAATCCTTCAGCTCGCGACGCTCCCAGGCGTTCCGTAGCATAGCGTTCGCGGATGAGCACCTTGATGCTGGCCGACTCGCGAAAGGCGCAGAGATTGATGAGGGGCGTGGTCTCCCACTCTTCTTATCCGAGTGTGGGGCGCTCGACTCGGGCCTGGTCGGCAGAACGACAAGATGCCGCACGGGAAAGAGGGGGTGGCGTCGCAAATGCTTGTGAAGCGTAGGTAAATAGCGGATATATATAGATAAATATGTAATGAAGGTGAGGCTGCCTCTGGAGGGAGTGTCCTCTACGGCTACACAGCTCCTTGACGGCAATTAAAAACTTTTTTAATAAATGAGCATGGCTTTAGCGCTGATGAAGGCGTCTGGAAGGGCCGGAGAGGATCACTTATGTCGTCTATGATGGCGCGGTCGGCGGCGGCCGAAGTTTCAGATGTAGATCCCGGTGAGACAGAGGCGCGCAAGGCCAGCCTCGTCGTATTGTCACCCAGTGGCGAAGTTACCTGCGCTGTTGGTTTGGGCAATCAGTCTGCAGTCTTGGCCCTAGTTCGCGATCCGGAATGGGTGGCGGGTATCAAGACGTCTCGACTGGTGGCGATGACGATCAATGGCCGTAAGCTCATTCTTATGTGGACCGAGTTGGCGGATGGCGCGATGGTGACGGTGAGCGAGGCGCCTGGCGATACCGTCCTGGAATTCATCCACTCTGTCGATTTTGCCTACGACATATTCGAGCATCTACTGAGTAATCCGTTTGACGCTATGACGGTCGTCGATACAGATGCCATCGTCCGTTTCATTTCTCCGATCCATGAAAATTTCTTTCGCCAGCGCCATGGTGAGGGCTATGGGCGGCCAGTTCAGAAGATGATCGAGAACACGAGGCTGCACAATGTCGTTCAAACCGGGAAGGCGGAGGTAGGCCATATTCAACGCATGAACGGTTCTAACCGTGTTGTCAGCCGAACGCCGATCTATCGTGGTGAGAAAATTGTGGGTGCGATAGGGCGGATCATGTTCAAGGGGCCCGAGCAGCTCGAAAAGCTCAACCAGGAAATCAATTCTCTCCAGAGCGAAGTCAAATTCTACCGGCGTGAAGCCGAAGCAATGCGGCGGAATGAATATGGACTGGATAGTATTATAGGGGAAAGTCGAGCTGTCCGCGAACTTAAAAGCGATATTACCCGCATTGCGCCACTGGATGTTCCAGTTTTAGTCTGCGGGGAGAGTGGTTCCGGCAAGGAGCTTGTTGCTCAAGCGCTTCATAGGATCAGTTCGCGACGCAACAACAACATGATAATGATCAACGCAGCGGCCCTCCCATCGACCCTCGTTGAGAGTGAATTGTTCGGCTATTCGGCCGGCGCCTTTACCGGCGCTCACCAGAAGGGACATCCAGGGAAATTTGAACAAGCGAATAGTGGTTCGCTGTTCCTCGACGAAATCGGCGACATGCCGCTCGAAGTGCAAGCCAAACTGTTGCGCGTCCTGCAGGATGGCTATGTCGAAAAGTTGGGCAGTACGAAAGCGATGAAGGTCGATTTTCGGCTTATATCGGCAACCAACCGTGATCTCGAGGGAATGATCCGGGAAAACGAGTTCCGGCTTGATCTTTTTTACCGCATCAGCCCGGTTGTTCTGCATGTTCCGCCTCTTCGCGACCGCCTAGAAGATATCCCAGCGCTGGCAGAAGAGTTTCTCAGGAACTTCGCTGAGCGCCATGATCGGCCGGTGTGCAGTCTCACTCCAGAAGTAACGTCGCTACTTCAGTCGCACAACTGGCCTGGAAATGTCCGGCAGTTGAAGCATGAGGTGGAACGCGCCGCGATCTTCAGCAACGGTGGCGAAATCGATCTCGATCTACTACGGCGTTCGCTATACGGCGTCGGCATTACGGCAGTCGCAGATCGATCAACGACCCGCGGAGCCGAAGCGGGAGATATGCAGCTCAAGGACCATATGCAGAAGGTCGAAGATGTTGTCATTGAAAGCGCTATGCAGCGTTTGCAGGGCAACAAGAAACGAGTTGCCGAAGAGCTTGGTATTTCGCGATCCTATTTGTACAAAAAATTGGCGGAGATTGGCACGATGTGATTTGCCATCATGGCGGTGGATCGACTTTAGATTTTTGCCCGGCCGCGTTCGAGAAGGCAGTTTCAGCCTACCGCCTTCTAAGGGCCACGACCGACCTAATTGCTGCGGTGGCATGGGCGACTTCTCTTCGGGTACCCGGCTTCGCATCCTCGCGGATAGCGAATGAGACACGCTCTTCAACGCTCAAAATGTCCTACGTGAACCTTCGTGTCTGGCTTGAATCTCCTACATGGGAATGTGTCGTCCGGCCCCTGATCGCGCCATCTGTCGGAGTGAACTTGCTTCTGATATCCCCTCGAGATGAGCGCGAGGGAGCCGATCTTTACCAAACCTTGAGGTAGAAGAGGTGCCTCATGCATTTTGTCGAAACAAGTATGCTCCGGGTGGCGTATCAAGAGCTGGGGTCCAAGGATGGCTGGCCCGTGATATTGTCGCACGGCTTCCCGTATGACGTTCATGCCTACGACGAGGTCGCTCCACTCCTCGTGAACGCTGGCGCGCGGGTCATCATACCGTACCTTCGTGGGTTCGGGCCAACGCGGTTTCTTGCCGACACGGCTATTCGAAGTGGGCAGCAGGCGGCCCTAGGCCAGGATCTCATCGAACTGCTGGATGCTCTTGGCATCGCCCGTGCCATCCTTGCAGGTTATGACTGGGGTGGCTTGGCGTCGTGCGTGGCGACAGCGCTCTGGCCCGAGCGGGTAGCTGCTCTAGTTTCCTATGCGGGCTATGACGTGATCGACGTCGACGCGGGAGGCAGGGCCGCCGACCCAGCATTAGAGCAAGTCTTGTGGTATCAGCATCTCTTCCAACACGAGCGAGGACGAGAGTGCCTGACGCTCCATCGACGCCAACTTTGCCGAACCCTCTGGCGACAGTGGTCACCAAATTGGGCCTTCGAAGAATCGGCTTTCCAACGGACTGCCGTTTCATTTGATAATCCTGATTTCGTCGACGTGGTCGTCAGCGCTTATCGCTTTGCATTCGGCCGAGAGAGAGGAGACCCTGCTTTTGCGGACCTCGAAGAAAGGCTGGCAAGCAAGCCTCTAATCAGTGTTCCTGCGGTCACCATTGACGGGAGCCAGGATCCGCTAAAGCCAGGAGGCACGGCTGGGGATGCGAAGATGTTTAGTGCGCGTCATGAACACCGCGTTGTCGATTGCGGGCACAACCTTCCTTGGGAGGCACCTCTGGAATTTGCAGACGCGGTCCTCACCGTAGCAGCTTGGGTTCGCGAAGATGGAGGGTAGAAAGGAGGCTTATGTCGTTGCGGGGGAGCCTCGCTAGCGCGGCAAGGCGATCCTGGGCTACACGAGCCCCCGAGGCGAACCAAGGAGGATGTGGAGCAAACTCCGCTGCGTGTGGGAACTCGAGATACATATGGGCAGCGCCCATACTGGATTGAAAAGGAGGCGTGGCTAAAATGATCGACGGTGGACGAATTAGATCAGCCAGACGGGAGCAGGTTTAATCATTCTGTATCAGAGGCTGTGTCAGAACGGTCTCGTAATGGTGGACGATCGGGTTTCGATATGATTCCGAGGGGTTGCGACACCAACCTTGGAAGCCATCATGTGG
>NZ_FNYZ01000027.1 GCF_900109095.1 Sphingobium sp. AP50 | reverse complement strand
TATCAGGTCGGGCAGACCGGCAAGATCGTGGCGCCCGAAGTCTATGTCGCGGTCGGCATTTCCGGCGCGATTCAGCATCTGGCGGGGATGAAGGATTCAAAGACCATCATCGCCATCAACAAGGATGAAGATGCGCCGATCTTCCAGGTGGCCGATATCGGCCTGGTGGGCGATCTCTTCAAGATTGTGCCGGAACTCACCGGCAAGCTGTAAGGCGGTTTATCCGATGTAGGAAAGGGCGTGGGGACTGATCCCCACGCCCTTTTTCTATGCCGTCTCTGTTTGCCGCATTTCCCTGGACGTCAGATGTGACCATCTGACTTGGAAATGCTTATTCGCAGTTGATGTCATTCTTGTCGATGGCACGGCCGGCAAGGGCACCGCCGGCGCCGCCGAGGATGGTGCCGAGCGTCTTCGAACCGCCGGGGGCGATGATGTTGCCGAGTACGCCGCCGGCAATGGCGCCGACGATGGTGCCGGTGGTGCCGTCATCCCGCTTGCAATAATAGCGGCCGTCGCGGTCGCGGTAGATCTGGTCATTGTCGCGGATCGGGCGGCGGGCATGGCGGGGCGGACCGCGGCGGTCGCCGGGTCGGTCATAGCCATAGCCGCCACCATAATTGTCTGACGTGCAGGCACCGAGCGGCAGCATTGCCAGCATGGCGGCAGCGAGAATGGGTTTGCGCATGGGGGACTCCTTATTTTTTCCCTGTCGGCGGACAAACCCGCTCACACAATAATGGTTGCCCCAAAAACGAATGCCGCCCGCCAGCTGCCGTGAGAGGGGGGGACGCGGCAGCGGACGGGCGGCGACCGGCGGCGAGCGGGGGGATGTGCCGCCGGAACCGGGAAATCAGAAAATCAATGGGCCAGCGGCGCAGCCGGGCTGGTCGACGGGCTGATCACCGGAGCGGTGGTCGGCGCGGTTTCGGCGCGCTGTTCGGCGAGATTGGCCTTGGCTTCATTGTAACGAGTCACAAGGTCATCCTTGAATTCGGTGAGCTTGCCGTCGTCATAGAGCTTCTTGCCGACATAACCGGCGATGGCGCCGAAGATCAGGGTGCGGATCATGATTGTCTCCTTGAGATGGGTTTGGAGAGGATAACCGGTGGCGGCCGGAGCGGTTCCGACTCCAATTGCCCTTGCGACGGTTTCCGCTAGGCTTGCGACGGACGGTGTGGCTGGGGGAAGATCATGTCGGCGTTCGATCTGGTATTTGCGCTGCTGGGGTTGCTGCTGGGGCTGGCCATTGCCGAGGTTCTGGGCGGATTTGCCCGTGTGCTGAAGCTCAAGCGGGCGGCGCGGAAAGTGCGGATCGGCTGGCTGACGCCGCTGCTGGGCCTGTTCGTCATCATCGACCTGACCAGTTTCTGGGGCATCGCCTACAGCCTGCGGGACCAGATGGACGCCAGCAATCTGACATTATTGTCGGTGCTGGCGGTGGTGGGCGTCTATCACCTGGCCGCATCGCTGATCTTTCCCGACGAGCCGGAGGACTGGCCCGATTTCGACGACTGGTATGACCGGCAGAACCGGATGGTGATCGGCGGGCTGCTGTTCGCCAATGTGGCGACCATGGTGGGGCAGGGGTTGCTCGATACGCTGCGCCCGGTGGCCGATGCGGCGGAGGGGGGCGGGCTGGAGCTGGTGCTGCTTTATGGGCTGGGCGCCCTGTCCCTGTTCGGGCTACTGATCGCCTTGCTGTTCGTCCACAACCGGCGGTGGAATGTGGCGATGCTGGCGGCGCTGAACCTGATCCTGCTGGGCACCAGCCTGCTGGAGGACTTCGTATGATCGGTCGGGGCGGCGCGCCTGAAAGCCCGCCGCCCCGCACGGATATTATTCGGCGTGCGCGATGTTCACGGCCGCCATCTTGCCGCGACGGTCCTGCTCCAGATCAAAGGAGACGCGGTCCTTGTCGCGCAGCGTGGCGAGGCCGGCGCGCTCCACGGCGCTGATGTGGACGAACGCGTCCGGGCTGCCATCATCGGGCGCGATGAAGCCATAGCCCTTGTCAGCGTTGAAGAATTTGACGGTGCCGGTGATGCTCATAATTTTAGTCCTTCTTTCTATGCGGCGCGCCCCGTGTGGACGGCCCGCGTTGCTAAGGGGCAGGGAAAGAAGGAGAGAGGGAGCCGCAAAGCACCGAAAGACCGTCAATTTGCGACTGTAGCGCGCCCATTATAGGGGAGCGGCGCCACAATAGCAAATCGGGGGCGGACGGACGCCCCGATCAGGCAGGCGCGGAATGGGTGTCGGCCATGTCCGCGGCGGGCTTTGTGGTGACGTCTGCCGCTTCTGGCAGGATGTCTTCTTTGCGGAGGAAGCCGAAAAACAGGTCGCGCGCCTGCGCCGCCGCTTCCTCATAGGGGCGGCGATCCTCCGCAATCATGGCTTCCAGCGCCTGCTCCTCCTTTGGCGAGAGCCCGCGCACATAGCCGTCAATCTCGTAGGTCGGCGCGTTCGCATAGCCGGTGAAGCCGGGCGGCGGCGGGAAATCGGTTTGCCAGCATAGCAATACGTCATTCCACCAGATGCTGCGCAGCCTGTCGACCGTCTCATCGGGCGTCAGATTGGCCCAATGGATCAGTTCCTCCTCCTCCTCCTCCTCCTCATCGTCCGGCGCTGGTTCGGGGCGAAGTTCACACCGTTCATCGGCGACGGAAATCTGCGGATTCTGACCGGCTGCAAGCGGCAGACGCGCGGCGATGAAGAGCGCGGCCGAGGCGCCGGGGGAGAGGGCGGCGGCGACGGCTTCCTCGATCGGGTCCGGGGTGTCCGGGCGCGATCCGTCGAGCAGGTGCGCATCGGCCATATTGCGGGCGCCGGGTTCCGCGCCGGTGCGGGGGAGGGCGAGGCCGTCCAACTCCGCCTGCGCCATGTCTTCGGGGCAGAGCATGTCTAGATAGGCGGCGAAATCCTGCGCGACGATGCGGGCGAGCGCGGCGTCGGACCCTTCGACCGGGCTGTCGGCCATGCGATCCAGCCGGGCGAGCATCGACATGGCCAGGCGATTGTCGTGCCGATGGCGGGTGATTTCGTGATTGTCCGGGTCTTTGCGGATGACTTCCTCATTCCCCGTGATGGCGCGGGCGAGCAGATCCGTCGCGAGGCGGGCGCGGGCGATCAGGATCGCGGCGTCCCAGCCGAGGCGAAAGGCCGCGCCATCGCGGCGGTTGCGCAGATTATAGGCGCTGCGCGCGGTGATGCGCACGGCTTCGCAGGCGAGCATGATGACGCCGCTGGACGCCAGCACTTCCAGAAAGCGGCGCTGGCGCGCGGGCGACCAGCCATCCTCCCGGATTTGCGGCGCGGCGGTGGAGAGGGTGGAATCGTGAAAGGACATGGGTCTGGCCTCCGGCGACAAGGATTTGCCGGGAGGCTAGGCAGAACAGGGCTGTGTAGGACAGACGGAAATGGCGGCGCCGGAGGGGCTATCCGCTATGCAGGCCGCCATGCAGGGCGGCAGCCGCTTCGCGCCGGGCGCGGGTCTGGTCGATCGCATCCTGGCGATGGGCCATGGCGAGGAAGGCGGCTTCGGAGCGGAGGCAACGGTCGCGCACATTGGCGAGCGTGGTGGCGGCGGCTTCATCATGCGCCTTGGTCGCGAGCGACCGATAGTCGGGATTGGCCATGGAATTTTTCCTTCAACCCCCTGAAATATATGGCCGGGCGCCATGAGAGCGACGCCCGGCCGGCCCGCGCCGCCGCCTTCCGCGAACGGAGGCGACGGGGGCCAGCGGCGGGATGCGTCGGGCCGAAGCCCGTCGCACCACGCACCGCTTATTCGGCGTGGGCGATATTCACAGCCGCCATCTTGCCGCGACGATCCTGTTCCAGATCATAGGTGATCCGGTCCTTTTCGCGCAGCGTGGCGAGGCCGGCCCGCTCGACGGCGGTGATGTGGACGAAGGCGTCCGGGCTGCCATCGTCAGGCGCGACGAAGCCATAGCCCTTGTCGGCGTTGAAGAATTTGACGGTTCCGGTGATGCTCATGGAAAATATTCCTTCTTTCTGTGCGGCGAGCCCCGTGTGGACGCGCCGAAACGCTCAAGGGGCAGGGAAAGAAGGAGAAAGGGAGCTGCAAAGCGCCGAAAGACCGTCGATTTGCGACTGAACGAGGCCGATATAGGGGATAATGGGGGGAAAAGCAAATGGGGGGGGCGTTTGCGGGGCGGCCGGTCAGCTATTGTCGATCGGCCAGCGGGTTTCGCGCGCCTTGCTGCCGAGGTCGATCAGATCCTCATTGGCGCTGCCGGAACGGGCGAGCCGGACCTTGCCATCGGTGCCGAGGGATTCCTCCCATGGCTGGGCGCGGCGGTCCTGCTTCTGCTGCTGATAGGTCTGGTTGCGGATGCGCTTCATCCGACGCCAGAGCAGCGGCATGGCGACGAACGGCAGCGCCAGACAGCCCAGCACGATGGCGAGATTGATGATGTCGTTCATGTGCAGGCTCCCCCGATTCCCGTCAGGGATATTGCTGGCGGCTGTGGTGGAGCGCAAGTATCTGAATCCGGTCGGCCAAGACGCGGTAGACGAGGATATAGTTGGGATGGACCACTGCTTCGCGCGTGCCGGGAACACGACCGGGACGGTGAAGATAGGGATGGTCGGGCAGGCGATCGGCTGCGTGCCGGATCGCAGCGCCGATACGATCAGCCGCCGCCGGGTTCCGTAGTTCGATATAGTCGACGACGCTTTCGAGCTTGCGCAGAGCGCTGGCTCTCCAGACGACTGGCAGCATCAGGCCGTCTTGCGCTCGTCCGCCTTCTTGCGGCGGTCGATAATGGCCTGCATCCGGGCCATCGCTTCGTCATGGGGGATATCGGCTTCGTCCGATGCCATCGCGGCCTCGACCTCCGCACGGAACCATGCGTCATAGGCTTCCGCGTCTTCGGTCGTCGCGAACTCGGACTCGATGGGGGTGAGCTTTGGCATGGGTGGAGTGTAGCAGATAGGTGCGTCAGGGCCAATCGGGGTGGGGCAGATTGGTCCGATATGGGCCAGGTTTGGAGGGGTTTGGGGATTGAGTAAAATGTTACCGTAATTCTACCGTAATTTCGTAATTCTAGACGTTGCAGTTCTATGGTAAGAAATTATATCAAATTGATAATTTTCTAAATTTACTTACTGATATTTGCATTAATAAATGGAGATAATTGTTGAAATGATGCAAAATGTCTTGGATTTGAGTTTTTCTAAAGAAAACTGGATAGCGATGGCAGGTAATTTCCCAGCTTGGATCGCATTGGTAATTTCTCTCATCAGCATGACTATTTCAAGAAAATCATACCACCTTTCTGAAAAGAAAGAGCGTCGTAGTCTGCCGGATTTATCTATATATCTAGAAGATGCATACATAATAAAAGATGAGAAAGGATTGAACTTTTTCATAAAAAATGTAGTTACTAACAGGTCGGATACTGCAAACACTATATGCGGCGTTGAAGCAATAATCACATTTGTTCAACCAAACGGATATGAACTGAGAAGAAGGGTGCGCCCATCATTTTCTGAAAATGATGGAAATAATCTTTGTATAGGATTAAGGTTTAATCCTTGGGAGGCAAAGGCTTGTATATCTTCTTTCCATCTTGAGGAATTGGCTTCGAAATTGAAGAGATTGCCAAGTGTTGTATTGGAAATATCCGATAGTACGGGTGCAGTTTATAATTGTAAAACTGAAATTGTTAGCGAGAGAAATGTATGAAAAGGCCCTCTGATTGGAAAAAGAGGAAAATAAGTTTTAGAAATACGCTTGAGTCTGTTCCTTTGCAGGTGGTGGCTGATGCAGCCATTGCAAACCCCACAGTTGCGTCAGGTCGACTTGTTCCTCTTGTAATAATAGATTCAACGGACAGGCCGGATGTTTTTGAATATTGTTTAGCGCACAAAAATTACAATGGCGGTGACGTCATCGTTACTTGGGGTGCTGGTTCGTCAAAAACTTCAATAACACTAAAATTGGATGTATTAAGACCTGTAGAGACCACAATTTTAATAAATTTCGATACAATAAAACATACGGCTCTGATCAGTCTCATTATTGAGGCGAATGCTATTTATTTGCAGCCTGGAAAGCCTGGGGACAGATATTCAGACAACATAAATGCAGGAAATGTCTTAATTGAGGTTCCTGACACTGGATTCGCGGCGCACTGGCGTAAAGTGCGTAAGGAAATTTTTGTCACTCGATTTAGAAAGGCTGGTTTGGCTCGAAAAGCCGCCTTAATTGCAACAGAGCAGGCGATAGCCAAATTGAACATTATGACACAGTTCCCTTTTAAGTTGCCAGAGACCTGAGCGCTTATTTCATCCACCGCTACAACCTCGCCGCCCTTCACGCCGCCTTCCGGTTGATCGCGTTCGACCGTCCTCCGGACGGTCTCGGCGCGATCAAATGTCGAGACCCAGTCATTCAGCGGCCTCGGTCTTCGGCTGGAGTAAAAGAGGGGCGAGATACCGCCCGGTAAAGCTGCGCTTCTCCTTCACCACCTTCTCCGGCGTGCCTTCCGCGACCACTTCGCCGCCCTTGACGCCGCCCTCTGGTCCCATATCGATGATCCAGTCGGCGGTCTTGATGACGTCCAGATTATGTTCGATCACGACCACGCTATTGCCCTGGTCGACTAGTGCGTGGAGGACTTCCAATAACTTGCGGACGTCCTCGAAATGCAGGCCGGTGGTGGGTTCGTCCAGGATGTAGAGGGTGTTGCCGGTCGCCCTGCGTGAAAGCTCCTTGGCGAGTTTGACGCGCTGGGCTTCGCCGCCGGACAGGGTCGTGGCCTGCTGGCCGACCTTGATATAGCCAAGGCCCACTTCGGCGAGCATCGCCATCTTGTCGCGGATCGGCGGGACGGCCTTGAAGAATTCGACCGCATCCTCGACCGTCATGTCGAGCACGTCGGCGATGGACTTGCCCTTGAACTTCACCTCCAGCGTCTCGCGATTATAGCGGGCGCCGTGGCAGACGTCGCAGGTGACATAGACGTCGGGGAGGAAGTGCATCTCGATCTTGAGCACGCCGTCGCCCTGGCAGGCTTCGCAGCGGCCGCCCTTGACGTTGAAGCTGAAACGGCCGGGCTTGTAGCCGCGCGCTTGGCTCTCCGGGAGGCCGGCGAACCAGTCGCGGATATTGGTGAAGGCGCCGGTATAGGTGGCCGGGTTGGAGCGGGGGGTGCGGCCGATGGGCGACTGGTCGATGTCGATCACCTTGTCGCAATGTTCGAGGCCCGTCACCTTGTCATGCGGGCCGGCGACGATGCGGGCGCCGTTCAGGGCGCGGGCGCTGGCGGCGTAGAGCGTGTCGATGGTGAAGCTGGACTTGCCGGAGCCGGAGACGCCGGTGATGCAGGTGAAGGTGCCGAGCGGAATGCTGGCGGTGACGCCGGTCAGATTGTTGGCGCGGGCATTGTGGACGGTGAGTTTCTTGCCACTGCCCTTGCGGCGCTTGGCCGGCACGTCGATGCGGCGGGTGCCGTTGAGATAATCGGCGGTGAGGCTGTCCTTGTTCTTCAGCAGTTCGGGCAGCGTGCCCTGCGCGACGATGGTACCGCCATGAACGCCCGCGCCCGGCCCCATGTCGACAATATAGTCGGCGGCGCGGATCGCATCCTCGTCATGCTCCACGACGATGACGCTGTTGCCGAGGTCGCGCAGGCGCTTGAGGGTCACGAGCAGCCGGTCATTGTCGCGCTGGTGCAGGCCGATCGAGGGTTCGTCGAGGACGTAGAGGACGCCCGACAGGCCGCTGCCGATCTGGCTGGCGAGGCGGATGCGCTGGCTTTCGCCGCCCGACAGCGTGCCGCTGGTGCGGTCGAGGTTCAGATAGTCGAGGCCGACATTGTTGAGGAAGCCGAGGCGTTCCACGATTTCCTTGAGGATGGCCTTGGCGATCTGCTGCTGCTGGTCGTTCAGATGATCGGGCAGGGTGGTGAAGAAGGCGAGCGCATCCACCACCGAGCGGCGGGTAGAGACGCTGATATCCTCGCCCGCGATCTTGACCGCCAGAGCTTCGGGCTTGAGGCGGGCGCCGTTGCAGGTCTCGCAGGGCATGGCGGTCTGGTACTTGGCCAGCTCCTCGCGCATCCATGCGGAATCCGTTTGCAGGAGGCGGCGGTTGAGGTTGCCGATGACGCCCTCAAACGCTTTCTTGACCTCATAGCTTTTCTTGCCGTCCTGGAAACGCAGGGTGACGGGCTTGCCGCCGGTGCCGTGGAGGATGATGAGCTTCACTTCGCCGGGGAGGTCGGTCCACGGCGTTTCGAGGGAGAAGCCGAACTCCTTGGCGAGGGAGCCGAGCACCTGCATATAATAGGGGCTGGGCGGGTTGGACTTGGCCCAGGGGACGACGGCGCCCTTCTTGATCGAGAGTGCTTCGTTGGGGACGACGAGATCGGGGTCGAACTCCTGCCGTTCGCCAAGGCCGTCGCAGGCGGGGCAGGCGCCGAGCGGGGCGTTGAAGGAGAAGAGCCGCGGTTCGATGTCGGGGATGGTGAAGCCGCTGACGGGGCAGGCGAATTTCTCGGAGAAGACGATGCGGTTCAGGGGGATGCCCGCGCCCTTCATCTTCTTGTCGGTGGATTGCACTTCGTCTTCGCGGCCGGGGACGACGCCTTCGGCCAGATCGACATAGGCGAGGCCGTCGGCGAGCTTGAGCGCCTGTTCGAAACTGTCGGCGAGGCGGGTGCCCATGTCGGCGTCCACGGCGAGGCGGTCGACCACGACTTCGATGTCATGCTTGTATTTCTTGTCGAGGGCGGGCGCATCCTCGATCAGCATCATTTCGCCGTCGATGCGGACGCGGGTGTAGCCCGCCTTCTGCCATTCGGCCAGTTCCTTGCGATATTCGCCCTTGCGGCCGCGCACGACGGGCGCGAGCAGGTAGAAGCGCGTGCCTTCGGGCAGGAGGGCGACGCGGTCGACCATCTGCGAGACAGTTTGGGCGCTGATGGGGAGGCCGGTGGCGGGGCTGTAGGGGATGCCGACGCGCGCCCAGAGCAGGCGCATGTAATCGTAGATTTCCGTGACCGTGGCAACGGTGGAGCGTGGGTTGCGGCTGGTGGTCTTCTGCTCGATGGAGATGGCGGGGCTGAGGCCCTCGATATGCTCGACATCGGGCTTTTGCATCATCTCCAGAAACTGGCGGGCATAGGCGGAGAGGGACTCCACATAGCGGCGCTGACCCTCGGCATAGATGGTGTCGAAGGCGAGCGACGATTTGCCCGAGCCGGACAGGCCGGTGATGACGACCAGGCTGTCGCGGGGCAGATCGACATCCACGCCCTTGAGGTTGTGTTCACGCGCGCCGCGTACGGAAATGTGGGTCAGACTCATGGGGTGCGTTCTACTTGTGTTCTTTGTGGAAGGCCAGAGGCGAAGGTAGGAAGCCGGCGGGCGGTAAGCTAGGGGGATGATCGTCGGCAATGTGGCCATTGGGGCGGATGGCGCTCTGATCAAATGGCCGACCTGTTCGCCAGTCCTGCAATATAATGCAATATTGATGATATAAATGTTGTTGCGTTGTCAGCTTTATCGTCAATAAATCATGCAGTTGCCTCAAGTGATGGGGATAGTCGATTCGTGCGGCGCGATCGCGGCATGATGTAATGATGATGAGGATCGGCATCAGGTTCCGCGTCATGCGGTCGATTGCGCCGATGAAATCAATGTCCCCAAGGCAGCGGGAGGCTGCGTCAGAAGACAGGATTTGCGGAAAATGGCGAGAATAAATGGCAGCTATTTCTCGGACCGGCTGAACGGTACGGCCGATGCCGACGAAATCTATGGTTATGACGGGGATGACCAGATCAACGGCCTGGACGGAGACGACCGGATCGACGGGGGCAATGGCAGCGACCGACTGACCGGCGGCGCGGGGGCCGATATTTTCGTTTATCATTACCGCCCGATCAATGATTTCGTGACCGGCGATATCGATGAGGATCTGATCACGGATTTCGAGGTCGGCGTCGATCGGATCGACCTGTCCGCTTATGGCATATCCAGCCTGGAGATAGTGCAGGACCGGATCAGCCAGTCGGGCACGGACACGCTGATCAGCATATTCCAGCATGGCAATGAAGACCGCATCCGCATCCAGAATGTGCTGCCGTCACAGCTGGATGCGACGTCCTTCATCTTCAGCGGCGTGACGACCGCGCAGCGGATCGTGGGCACCATGTATGGCGACCTGCTGTTCGGCGGGGCGGGCGACGACCAGATGATCGGTGATGACGGTGATGACGATCTGCGCGGGGATGCGGGCAATGACTGGATAGATGGCGGACGGGGCGACGATATATTGAGCGGGGGTGCGGGCGCCGATGTCTTTTACTATTCCCTGCGTCCCTTCGGTCAGGATGTGATCACCGATTTCGAGGTCGGTGTAGACAAGATCGACCTGTCCGCGCTGGGCATATCCAATCTGGCGATATTCCAGGACCGGATCAGCCAATCGGGCAGCGATACGGTGATCAGCTTCCTTTACGCAGGCGCGGTGGAGGAAATCCGCCTTGAGAATGTCCTGCCATCGCAACTGACGGAAGACTCTTTCATTTTCAACAGTTCGACTCAGTCCTTGTATACCAACGGTGGCGCGGGGCCGAACCTGTTGTTCGGCGGGATGGGCAATGACAGATTGTCGGGCAGTGGAGAACTGCGCGGGGACGCAGGCAATGATGATCTCCGCGGTGATGCCGGTAACGACCGGCTGTTCGGCGGGACAGGCAATGACCGTCTGAGCGGCGGGAAGGGGGATGATCTGCTGTCGGGTGGTGCCGGTCTCGATATCTTCAGCTATGACAATAATGATTATTACGGGACCAAGGCACGCCTGTTCGGCAAGGATGTGATCACCGATTTCGAGGTCGGCGCCGACAGGATCAACCTGTCGCAACTGGGCATAAGCGATCTGGCGATGATCCAGGACCGGATCAGCCAGTCAGGCAATGATACGGTGATCAGCTTCTTCTATAATGGACAGGAAGAAGAAATCCGCATCCTCAATGTCCTGCCATCAGAGCTGACCGAGGCATCCTTCATTTTCAGCAAGGTGCTGGACGACCAGATTGTCTGGGGAGCGGAGCAGGCTGATCTGCTGTTTGGCGGACTGGGCAATGACAGTATGAGTGGCCTTTCCGGCGATGACGAACTGCGCGGGGGTGAAGGCGACGACATATTTTTCGGCGCTCTGGGCAACAATATCTTCACGGGCGGTACTGGCGCGGACCGCTTTATCTTTGGCGGCTTTTCCGTTGGTGAGGATGTGATC
This sequence comes from Sphingobium sp. AP50, assembly GCF_900109095.1. Lineage (GTDB taxonomy): Bacteria > Pseudomonadota > Alphaproteobacteria > Sphingomonadales > Sphingomonadaceae > Sphingobium. The sequence goes on along the minus strand of NZ_FNYZ01000027.1, from coordinate 42,027 downwards.
ACCGACTTTGAGGTGGGCGTGGACAAGATCGACTTGTCCACCATTGGCCTTGCCACCCTGTCGCTGATCGAAGACCGGATCAGCCAGTCGGGCAATGATACGCTGATCAGCACCTTCTTCAATGGGGAAGAGCGGGTGCTCCGTATCCTGAATGTCCTTCCATCAGAGCTGAATGCGGACTCTTTTTACCTGAGTTCCTACACCGAGCCGATGACGATTTCCGGCAGTGTCGGCGCCGATCTGTTGCTGGGCGGCGTGGGGAATGACGTGGTGTCTGGCTATTGGGGCAATGACGATCTGCGGGGGGATACGGGCGACGACAGGCTGAATGGCGGGGCGGGCGACGACATACTCTATGGTGGCGCGGGAGCGGACCTGCTGGATGGTGGTGCGGGCGCCGACCGGATGATCGGCGGTGCGGGCAATGACATCTATATCGTCGACACGGTCGATGACGTCGTGATCGAGGCGGCTGGTGGCGGGATGGATACCGTGCGGACCGGGCATGACATCTATACGTTGCCGGACAATGTCGAGGTGCTGGAAGTCCGCGATGTCTACGACGCCAACAGGATTGTTCTGCATGGCAATGCGTCCGACAATCTGATCAGCCTGACCACGCTGCGTGCCTCGCTCCAATATGGCGGTCCCGCGGCCATTTATGGCGAGGATGGCAACGACCAGCTGATAGGTGCGGACAGCGGCAACATCCTGGATGGCGGCAGTGGTGCGGACTATATGGTCGGCGGCCAGGCCAGCGACGTTTTCATCGTGGATAATGTCGGCGATGTGGTGGTGGAACTGACCAATGTCGGGACCAGAGACCATGTGATGACCGGCCTGTCCTACACGCTGGGAGCCAATGTCGAGTTTCTGACGCTGACGGGATCGGGCAATCTTCGCGGCACGGGCAACCAGCTGGATAATGTCATCACCGGCAATGACGGGAATAATGTCCTGTCTGGTCTGTTGGGCGACGACACGCTGAACGGCATGGCGGGGGACGACATATTGATCCCCGACAGCGGCAATAATGTCATCGATGGCGGGACAGGGAATGACCTGGTGATCCTGCTGGGGGTGAAGAGCAGCTATAGCTATCTGGAGGGGACCCAGGCCCCCTATGACGGGTTCATCTATCTGGTGGGTGAAGAGGGCGCAGTCCGGTTGAGCGGGGTGGAACAGGTGCGCTTTGCCGACGGAATGCTGGCGACGGCGGATCTGAAGGCCAATCTGTCGGCGTTTGACGGGCTGCGTTACGCGGCCGGCTATGCCGATGTGGCGAAGGCGTTCGGGACCAATGCGGTGGAGGCGGCCAACCATTATATCCGATCGGGCTTTGCCGAGGGACGCGACGCCAAGGCCTTCGATCCGCTGGATTATATTGCGGGCTATAGCGACCTGATGGCGGCGTTCGGGACGAATGCGGCCGCGGGCATCCGCCATTATCTGGTCGCTGGCCGGTCCGAGGGGCGGACCGACGATAAGTTCAGCGGGCTGGACTATGCGGCTTCCTATCCCACGCTGGCGGCGCAGTTCGGGGCGAACGAGGAAGCGGCGGCGCGGCATTATATCCAGACGGGGCGTGCGCAGGGCTTGAGCGACAGCGGTTTCGATGCGTTGCAATATGCAGCGTCGTACAAAGATCTGGCGGGGTTGTTCGGGGTTGATACCGATGCGGCGACCCGCCATTATCTGCAATTCGGACGGGCCGAGGGCCGGGCGATCGATACGTTTGACAGCCTGCGTTACATTGCGTCCAACGCGGACCTGATCGTGGCGATCGGTAGCGATGATGATGGCGGGGCGGCGCATTATCTGCGGTCGGGTTTTGCCGAGAACCGGCCGATGACCAGTTTCGATGCGCTGAAATATGCGGCGGCGAATCCGGATGTGGCGGCGGCGTTCGGCACCGATGTCGAGGCGCTGACCGAGCATTATATCGACTTTGGCTATTATGAGCATCGTCAAATCGCGCCGGTGGCGGCGATGGTGGAGGTGATCGGGTAAGGACTGAAGTGAACCGGCAGCCTGCTGATGGCAGCTTGGTCTCACTGCGGATCAGACCGCCGGAAAATATCCGCCAAAGCGGGGGTGAAGGACATATTTCCGGCAATCTTCGATATCTTGAAGGTGCGAGGCGGCATCTGGTCTCGAATCTCGACTAACAAACAATGCGATCAATTGCTTGTTGTTAGGTCATTTTTTTCTTGCCGAATCTCTGCCGATATTTAGCGTTTGGCGTCAGATGCCCGTGGGGGGCTTTACTGTGCAGGGCGTGGTGTTTTGCCGCGCGTGGGGGGATGTGTGAAAGACGATTATGTCGGTACCGATGGCGATGATGTCTACACGGGCCGCTACTATAATAATATTCTCAGGGGAATGGGCGGTAATGACCGGCTAAGCGGCTTGGCACAATCTGACAATATTGCAGGTGATGCCGGTAGCGACATTCTGAACGGTGGCGATGGAAATGATATCCTGTTTTCAGACGTGCGATCCGTGGATGACGCTTTTCCGCGTCAGGATAGTCTCCCCAGAGCTCGTTCCGATGACATCTACACCGAGGTCGACACCCTGAATGGTGGTCATGGAGACGACATAATATTTGCCGGATATGGCGATATTATCGACGGTGGAACGAGCAATATCTGGGGTAATAGCCTCTATATCAATCTGCAAGGTGCATCTGAGGGCGTAGTCGCGGATTTTCGGCTTCTTTTGAGCCAGTCTTCAATGACCTTGGGTGGCGGAACCATCCGAAACATTCAGACTACCGGTTCCATCCAGGGAACGAACTTCAACGATTTTCTGGTGCCTATCGGTAGTGTTACCGATGCGGAAGTCCATGGCTGGGGCGGCGACGATATCATCATCGTCGATACGGCAATCACCATCGGATCGATCCACCTATATGGGGGCGAAGGCAGCGACGTCATCGATGCCAGTGAGGCTGGGGGAACAGTCTATGCCCATGGAGACGCCGGCGACGACATATTGAAGATGCGGGTTGGCGACCATGCTTATGGTGGTGATGGCAACGACATCATCTATGGAGGCAGTGACAGCCATGGTGGGGCAGGCAATGACGTCTTCTATCTGAATGACGGCGCATATTATGATCGCGCCTATGGCGATGATGGCGACGACGAAATTCATGTCAGCGGGAACAACGCATCGGTTTTTGGCGGAGCAGGCAGCGATCGGATAATTGGCGGAGCGGGGAATGATCTGCTTTATTCCGGGGGTACGGACGCAGTTGGCATCCCGCTGGATGATATTGGTGCGGAAAAGGATTTTCTGACCGGCGGGGATGGTGATGACATCATCTGGGCTGGTTACGGCGATGACGCTGATGGTGGGGCCGGGACTGATTATCTGCGCTATTCTTTTGGCGCTGCGTCTGGTGCTATCACATTGTCCACGGCCAGTTTGGTGACCGGTGGCACGCTGACTATCGGCGGTGGGGTCATAAAGAATTTCGAGGGGCTTTTTGCGGTGCGAGGCACCGAGTTTGGCGATGTTATCGACGCAGCAACGCAAGTGGGATCGATGTATATCGATGGCGGCGGTGGAAATGATCGCGTCACGGCACATGATAGCGTCGTTACATTCATTGGCGGTGAGGGCGATGACTGGTTCGTCAGTGGAAGCGGCGCAGACACATTTTATGGCAATGGCGGTTCCTTCTATGGCAATGGCGATTCCGATACGATCGATTATGGCCAGGCCCTCACTGGCATCACGGTGTCGTTGGGGGCGGCCAGAAGCTCTGACGGCGACCTGATAGTTGATGTCGAGAATATTGTGGGTTCGTCATTCGCGGACAGGATCACCGGAGCAGAGGGCGTCAACCGACTGGAGGGCGGCGCAGGCGATGACATATTGGATGGTGGGGCTGGCGCAGACCTTCTATATGGTGGAGCGGGCAATGACATCTACATTGTCGACGATGTTAACGATAAGATTGTCGAATCCGCCGGAGAGGGGGGCGACGAGGTGCGATCCTCTGTCAGTCTTACCTTGTCGGATAATTTCGAAAATTTGACGCTGACAGTTGTCGAGGGTGGTTATAACCGGAAGAATATCGACGGTATCGGCAATGTTCTCGACAACGTCATCATCGGTAATGACGGTGCCAATCACCTGATCGGCGGTGAGGGGAATGATACGTTACGGGGAATGGAGGGCGACGACCTTCTGGAAGGCGGCGCTGGCAACGACATTCTGGAAGGTGGGCAAGGCGAAGATAAGCTCATCGGCGGAACTGGCGACGATCTCTACATCCTGACGGCTATCGGCTTTACCGTGACCGAAAGCGTCAATGCCGGAATTGACACGGTGCAGACCACGCTCAATTTTACACTCGGCGCCAATGTGGAGAATTTGATCCTGGTCGGGTCAGCGCCTCTGCGCGGCACTGGCAATGACCTGGACAATGTCATCACCGGTAACGCCGGGCTCAATATGCTGGACGGGATGGACGGTAGTGATCGGCTTACGGTAGGCGCTGGTAGTGGAACGCTGATCGGCGGTGCGGGCGCGGATGTCCTGACCGGAGGCGCAGGACAGGATGCATTGTTCGCTGGCAACTATGTGGCTGGTGAACGCAATTGGGATATGGGCGCCGAAAAGGATGTGCTGTCGGCCGGCGATAATGTCGACCTGGTGTCCGCCGGCTATGGCGATGACGCCGATGGCGGAGCAGGTAACGACCAGCTTTATTATTCCTTCGGTGGCGCCAGTGCCGGGGTCACCATGCGCACCAGCGACCTTTTGGGAACAGGGCCGCGCCAGATTGGCGGCGGTATCGTCCAGAATTTCGAGATGCTGACCGGACTGCGTGGCTCGGAGTTCAACGATTATGTCACCGTTGACACCAATGGCACGTCGGCGCCGACGATCGATCTGGGAGCGGGCGACGACATCATCATCGGCGGGTCGGCTGCGTTGACGGTAATTGGCGGCGCGGGCAACGACTATTTCAAGCTCACAGCCGAGATCAATCATCTGTTCCGTGGAGGTGATGGATCCGACACGATCGACTATAGCAGCTTCGGTCCGATTACGGTCACGCTGGGTGCGGCGGGCATGGTGGGGTCGGGTGCCTATGGCTATCAGATCGTCGATGTCGAGAATGTCATCGGTTCCGCCTATAATGACGTGATCACCGGCAATGGCGTTGCCAACATGCTGAAGGGCGGCGGTGGTGCTGACGCGCTGTTCGGGGAGGCCGGTGCGGATATGCTCTATGGCGAAGCGGGCAATGACGTGCTGCACGGCGGGGCGGATGCCGACACGCTGGATGGCGGGGACGGGTTCGATACGCTTTATGGCGATGATGGCGCTGACCTGCTTTCCGGCGGCGTCGGCAATGATGTGCTGGACGGCGGGCTGGACGCGGACCGGATGGTCGGCGGCGCGGGTAGCGATATCTACATCGTCGACAATGCTGACGATGTCGTGGTGGAAGCGGCTGGCGAAGGCCTGGATACGGTGCGGACCAGCGTCAGTTACACGCTGTCGGACAATGTCGAAGTGTTGCAGGTGCAGGATGTCGCGGCCGGTGCTCTGGTCGACGGGCGTGGCAACGGGGCCGATAATATCCTGAGCGTGAACGGTACGGTTGCGTCCGGCGTGACGATCCGGCTGTTCGGCGAGGGCGGCAACGACCAACTGGTCGGATCGGATCGGGGCGATTATCTGCATGGTGGTGCAGGCGCGGACTATATGGTCGGCGGGTTGGGCGACGACATCTATATTGTGGACAATGTCGGCGATAAGGTGGTGGAACTGGCGAAGGGCGGGACCGACCATGTACAGGCGAGCCTGTCCTACACGCTGGGCGCCAATGTCGAATGGCTGACGCTGACGGGGGCGGATAATCTTCGTGGCACGGGCAACCAGCTGGATAACATCATCGTCGGTAATACGGGCAATAATGTGCTGGCCGGGCAGTTGGGCGATGATACGCTGAACGGCATGGCGGGCGACGACATATTGATCCCGGACACCGGCAATAATGTGGTGAATGGCGGGGCGGGGAATGACACGCTGCTGCTGCTGGGGGTGAAGAGCAGCTATAATGTTCTGGAAGCGAACGGCGCCATCTATCTGGTGGGCGAAGAGGGCGCGACCCGGATGACCGGGGTGGAGCAGGTGCGCTTTGCCGACGGGACGGTGGCGACGGCGGACCTGAAGGCGGGTCTGGCGGCGTTTGACGGGCTGCGGTACGCGGCGAGCTATGGCGATCTGGCGGCGGCGTTCGGGACCGATGCGGTAGCGGCCACCAATCACTATCTCAACACCGGTTTTGCCGAAGGGCGTGATGCCAAGGCATTCGATCCGCTGGATTATATTGCGGGCTATAGCGATTTGATCGCAGCGTTCGGGACGGATGGTGCAGCGGCAACCCGCCATTATCTGACCGCCGGGCGGCTGGAGGGTCGGACCGACGAAAAGTTCAGCGGCCTCGATTATGCGGCTTCCTATCCCACGCTGGCAGCGCAGTTCGGCGCGGACGAGGAAGCGGCGGCGCGGCACTATATCCTGACGGGCCGGGCGCAGGGGCTGAGCGACAACGGCTTCGACGCGCTGCAATATGCAGCGTCCTACAAGGATCTGGCGGCGCTGTTCGGGACGGATACGGATGCGGCGACCCGCCATTATCTGCAATTCGGGCGGGCTGAAGGACGGTCTGCCGATGCGTTTGACGGGCTGCGCTATGTGGCGTCGAACGCGGATCTGATCGTGGCGATCGGCAGCGATGACGATGGCGCGGCGTCGCATTTCCTGCGGTCGGGCTTTGCCGAGAACCGGCCGACGACCAGCTTCGATGCGCTGCAATATGCGGCGGCGAACCCGGATGTGGCGGCGGCGTTCGGCAGTGATGTCGAGGCGCTGACGGAGCATTATATCGACCATGGCTATTATGAGCATCGTCCGCTCGCGCTGGCGGCCGCGATGGTCGAGGTGATTGGGTGATAGGGACGGGGTGGAAGCAAAAGGCTTTCACCCCGTTTCGGTTGCGAAAGTAAAGGAAATGAACTTTATTTCTATTTTGTGAAAAATGGCCTTATGCAGGCTAGTATCATTCCATGAATTGACCGAAATATGAATGGCTTATAAGCTGCCTTCCGGGTCTTTTGGGGGGGGTATATGACGACGGTTTCCGATTACACGGCGATATTGTCCGGCGCATCGATCAACGGCACTACGGGCGTGAGCGCCTTTGTAAGCTATTCCTTCCCCGATGTGGTGCCGGATTATCTCTATGATCTCTATTCGGCTGAGGGACTGGCGACCTATCAGATATTTTCAGAAGCCGAAAAGGCAGTGGCGCGGGCGGCGCTGGACCTGTGGGCCAAGGTTTCCGGCCTGACCTTCTTCGAGGTGGCGCCCGGCGAGGGCGACATCAAGTTCATGAATTACGATCTGGCGGCGCTGAACAGCAATGCCGCCGGCTTCGCTTATTATCCGATGAGCGGTTACGACGGATTCGAAGCGGCCAGCGATGTCTTTATCGACACCGGACTGGCCAATAACATGCATTTGTTGTTGCATGAAATCGGCCATGCGCTGGGGCTGAAGCATCCGTTCGACGATGATCCGACGCTGGCGACCGATCTGGATAATTTTGCGTCCACGGTGCTGAGCTATACCAGTGGCGGAACGGCGGGGGACGTGCTGGGCACATTCGATTTGCAGGCGATCCGCTATCTTTACGGTGACCAGAGCAAGGATGGATCGCAGGTCGCGAACTGGAACTGGAATATAGCGACCCGGACGTTGACGCAAATCGGTTCGACGGGTGCGGACGCCATTTACGGCATTGGCGGCGCGGACATCATTGCGGGCGGAGATGGCGACGACGAAATCGTCGGTCGCGACGGTGCGGATCAGTTGAGCGGTGGTACGGGCAACGACACGCTGAGCGGCGGGCGGGGCAATGACCTGCTGGGTGGCGACGATGGCGATGATGATCTGGATGGCGGGGAAGGAGATGACAGCCTGGCCGGTGGTGCTGGCCGTGATATTCTCAATGGCCGCGAAGGCAATGACATGCTGTCCGGTGGTGCTGATGATGACACGCTGTATGGCGCGGAAGGCAATGACGTCCTGAACGGTGGCGCAGGCAACGATTATCTGAGCGGCGACTGGGGATATCCCGGCGAGGTCATCGGGATCGATACGCTGCGCGGCGATGCGGGCAACGACAATTTATGGGGCATCGGGGAAGATTTTCTGGATGGGGGGATCGGCAATGACTATCTCGCCCTGTCCGACAGCACCCGCGGTACATTGTTGGGCGGTGCAGGAGATGACAGCCTGTATTTCAAGCTATCGGGAGCGGTCGGGCTGGCGACGATCGATGGGGGCGAGGGCACAGATTCTCTTAGCTATGAGGTGAAGAACCGGTCGGTCGACCTGGCCGTGTCGGCCATCAACATGCGTGGTATCGAAACGCTGTTCCTGTCTTCCGGTAGCGGTAACGACATTCTGCGCAATGACAGCCAGTTGGCCAATGTGTCGCTGAATGGCGGCGATGGTGCAGACACGCTTTATGCCGGGACAGCGGATGGCAGTCTGCGCGGCGAAGGGGGCAATGACATATTGGTCGCGGGCAGCGGGTTCAGCTTCTTCTATGGCGGAACGGGTGCCGATCGGTTCGTTTTTAAATCGTCCAGCGATTCACCGGGAGGGCATTCCGACCAGATCGAGGATTTCGAAACGGGGATCGATGTCATCGATCTGACCGCGATGGCGCCGACCACTGTCAGCATCGGCAATTATGCATTCGGCAATTACATCTATGCCACCAAGGGCACCGAGACGCTGGCCCTGTTCGTGCGCAATGCCGTGTCCCTGTCGGACATCAATTATCTGTCGCCGGACTTTCATGGCACCGATGGCAATGATGTGCTGACCGGCAATCAGTTCAACAACAATCTTTTCGGCTATGGCGGCAATGACAGCCTGGTTGGCGGCGCGCGGGACGACTATCTGCATGGTGGCACCGGCGCGGACTATATGGTCGGAGGATCGGGCGACGACGTTTATATTGTCGATAATGTCGGCGATGTCGTGGTGGAGCTGGCCAAGGGCGGGACGGACCATGTTAGATCAAGCCTGTCCTATACGCTGGGCAGCAATGTCGAATGGCTGACCCTGCTGGGTACGGATAATCTGCGCGGTACCGGCAATCAGCTGGCGAACATCATCGTTGGCAATGACGGCAACAATGTTCTGGCCGGGCTGTTGGGTGGCGATACGCTCAACGGCATGGCGGGGGACGATATCCTTATCCCTGATAGCGGCAATAATGTCGCCAATGGCGGGGCGGGGAATGACACGCTGTTGCTGCTGGGGGTGAAGAGCAGCTATAGTTATCTGGAGGCGAACGGCGCCATCTATCTGGTGGGTGAAGAGGGCGCGACCCGAATGACCGGGGTGGAACAGGTGCGTTTTGCCGACACGACGCTGGCGACGGCGAGCCTGAAGTACAATTTGGGCGCGTTCGACGGGCTGCGTTATGCGGCGAGCTATGATGATCTGTCGGCGGCGTTCGGTATGGATGCGGCGGCGGCGACCAGCCATTATATCAATACAGGTTTTGCCGAGGGACGCGATGCCAAGGCATTCGATCCCCTGGATTATATTGCGGGTTACAGCGATCTGATTCAGGGGATGCATGCCGACAGCTATGCTGCATTGGAGCATTATCTGAATTCCGGCCGCTTTAATAATAGCCGTACAGATGAAAATTTCAGCGGCCTTGCCTATGCGGCGTCTTACAAGGATCTTGCCATCGCATTTGGCGCGGATGAGGAAGCTGCGGCGCGCCACTATATTCTACTTGGCTGGGCCGAGGGTCGCAATGACGACGGGTTCAGTGGACTGCAATATGCGGCATCCTATAAGGATCTGGCGGGGTTGTTCGGAACGGATGTGGATGCGGCAACGCGCCATTATCTGCAGTTCGGGCGGGCGGAAGGACGGTCTGCCGATGCGTTCGACAGTCTGCGTTACATTGCGTCCAACGCGGACCTGATCGTGGCGATCGGCAGCGATGACGATGGCGGGGCGGCGCATTATCTGCGGTCGGGCTTTGCCGAGAACCGGCCGATGACCAGTTTCGACGCGCTGAAATATGCGGCGGCGAACCCGGATGTCGCGGCGGCGTTCGGCACCGATGTCGAGGCGCTGACCGAGCATTATATCGACTTTGGCTATTATGAGCATCGTCAACTCGCGCCGGTGGCGGCGATGGTGGAGGTGATCGGGTAAGGCGCTTTTCTCCTTCTTTCCGTCCCTGACGGTCGCATGAACGATCCGGCCAAGGATCGTTCATGCCCGCTGGTGCATTGTGCCGGGGTGTTGGGGGATTGGTGAAGGAGACATGCCATGACCCGAACCTTTTTGCCCCGAAACTTTTTGCACGGCGCGCCCAGCATGGGCCTGTTGTCGCTGGCCCTGCTGCTGAGTGCGTGCGGCGAGGAGAAGCCGGATAACGGCTTTTCCCTGACCGATCAGGCCTGGACCAATGCGCTGTCCAATCAGGGTGGGTTGGCCAATCAGGGCGGGTTGCCGCCGCTGCCCGAGGCGCAGCCGATGGATGTCGCCGACGCGGGCGCACCGGCGGTTGCCCCGGCGGCGGACAGGCTGCCGGCGGCGGCGCCGATCCGCTATGCGCAGGCGCAGGGCGACGATTATGCCTGGATCGACCGGGCGGACCAGTTTTCCGACATGCTGGGCGATGCGCCGCCGGACTATGGCTTTGCCTATGATCAGGGGGTGACGCCCTGGGCCTGGGAAAGCGGCGATGACTATGTGCGCTATGCCGAGCCGGTCGATGGCGGCTATCGCTATTATTATTATGAGCCGGGCGGGAGCAGCCCCTATCTGGTCCGCGATCCGTGGAACAGTTATGGCTATCGCGACGACCATCTGGTGGCGGTCTATGATCGTGGCGGGCGGATAATCTCCGGCGCGGAGGCGCGGCGGCGGGATGCCTATGCGGCACGCTATTATGCCAGGGCGACGGACATGCGCCGGGCGGCACGGGCGCATGAGCGGCAGCGGATCGAGGCGCGGCAATGGGCGGCGCGGCGCGCTGCGATCCGGCAGGACCGGGAACGCTGGGCGCAGGCGCGGCAGGATCAGGCGCAATGGCGCGTCTATCGCGCGCGGCAGGATGATCGGGCGCGAGCGCATTGGGCGGCCGAACGCCGGGCGCGCGAAGGGGCAGCGACGCGCTTTGCAAGCTGGCAGCGGGATGATTTTCGCGGTGCGCCGCCGCGTTTCTATGCAGCGCAGCGGCAGGCGGCGGTCGAGCGTCAGCAGCGGGTGGAGCGGGCGCAACGCGCGGCGCTGGTCCAGCGGGAGGCGGCGCAGCGGGCCGACATCCGGCGGGCGCAGGCACAGCAGCAGCGGATCGCCGATCGCCGGATGGACGCGGTGGAGCGGCGGCAGGCGCAGGTCGAGCGGGTGCAGGCCGATCGGGTCCGGGCGGATCGCATGCGGGCAGAGCAGGTGCGTGCGGGGCAGCGGCGTGAACAGGTGCAGCAGCAGGCGCAACGCCAGCAGCAGGTGAGGGACCGCCGCGCGCAACAGCAGGCGGAACGGCAGCAACAGGCGCAACAGGTTCGCGCCCAGCGCGCGTCAGCGGAGCGGCAACGTCAGACGCAGGCGCAGGCATCTCGGCGTCAGGCGGCTGCGCAGCGAAACCAGCAACAGGCCCAGCGTCAACAACAGGCGCAGCGTCAACAACAGGCACGGGCCGAGCGGGCACAACAGGCGCAGCATCAACGGGAGGCCCGGCAACAGCAGGCCGTCCGTCAGCAACAGGCGCAGGCGCAACAGCAACAGCGGGCGCAGCAGCAGGCACAAGCCGAGCAGGCTCGTGCTCAGCAGGTCCAACGCCAGCAGCAGGCGCAACAGCAGCAGGTGCAACGTCAGCAACAAGCGCAACAGCGGTCAGCGGAACGTCAGGCGCAGGCCCAGCAGCGTGCTGTGGCGCGGCAGGCGGAGCGGGCGCAGCGCATGGCGCGGGCCGATGGCCCCGGTCGCCCACGGCGCGACGAAAATTGACCGCAACCGCGCTGTCCCGATGTGATCGGACGCAAAGAGGCTGGTCAATCGATCACGGGTCGGGCAGAGGCGCGGAGATGACGCTGCCCGATCCCGCCCATTTCGTTGCCGCCGGGCAGAGCGCCGAAGTCTTTCGCCTGGAACAGGGGCAGGTGCTCAAACTGTTCCATGAGGGCGTGGACGCGGGGATCGTGGAACGCGAATATCGGCTGGTGCAGACCGTGCAGGCGACCGGCCTGCCGGTGGCCCATGCGCTGGAACTGCGCACGGTCGGCGGGCGGCGCGGGATCGTCTATACCGAAATGGAGGGGCCGGACCTGCTGGCCTATCTGAAGCGGCGGCCCTATCGCTGGCGCTGGGCGCTGGACGAAATGGCGCGCTTGCAGGAGGAGATACAGGCGCAGCATCTGCCCCTGTTGCGCAGCCGCAAGGCGTTGCTGGTCGAGGATATCGAAGGCGCGCCGATCGGCGAGACGCTGCGCATGGCGGCGATCGAGCGGCTGGACCAACTGGTGGAGGGCGACCGCCTGTCGCATGGCGATCTGCATCCCGCCAATCTGATCGTGACGCGGCAGGGGCTGGCGGTGATCGACTGGTCGCGGGCGGCGCGGGGGGCGACGCCGACCGATGTGGTGCGCAGCGAGATGCTGATGCGCTTCGGACCGGGACAGGCGGGCAAATGGTGGGAAGAGCGGGTGCGCGACGGCGCGGCGACCCGCTATGTCGATGCCTATTGTCGGCGGACCGACATGGCGCCCGAAGCGCTGGCGGCATGGCGGCCGCTGGTGGCGCTCGCCTGGATGCGGCACCGGGGTTCGGCGAGGGATGCGGCATTCGAGGCGTATCTGGAAGCGGCGCTGGGCGCTGCGGGATTGCCGTCGCTGCGGGATTGAGGCCTGGTTGCTTCATTGAGAGTCACTACGTCATTGCGAGTGCAGCGAAGCAATCCATGGTCACGCTATTGGATTGCTTCGCTGCGCTCGCAATGACGATGCAGGTCGACTTCAAAGCCCATCAATGTCGTTGGTGGATGGGGGAGCGCGGTTCGTCCTCCAGGGATGCCGCCCGGCGGAAGCGGGCGGTTGATCATCGAAGCGGCGCAGTGTCGGCCGGTCGTCGCGCTATGGTGAAGCCATGGAAGCGGAAGGCCCCGGCCATCCGTTAAGGGACGGTTCACCGCTTATGGCGTCGTTTCTATCCTGACAGTTTATCGAGATCCGGAGTGCCCGACAGCGCCTGGATACGCCCCCGGCCTTCCCTTGCGCCGGGGGCGTTTTCGTTTTCCTACCCTCCCGCACGATTCGATGCTTTCCGTTACGGAATGTTGCGTTTGGCGCACGCCGCATGTCGTTCGTCATGTCGTTCGTCGCGCTGTTCGTCCGCCCGGATTTGCGCTTCGTCGTCCGGTGGGTCGTTGGCCGAGCGGGATTGCCATCGGTCGAAGCGAGCGGGCGCCAGGCGTGTGATGGGCCTAAACAAAATGGGCGAACGGGACAGGCGCCGCTCCCTTGATGACCCAGGCTCCGCCCGTTCGCACCCGGCGCTTCGTGCAGCCCCCCTTTTTGACGGGACGCCGGACCCCACAGGTTTTGAGGAGATAGGCCCATGTTCACGTCCACCAAATTCGCCGCCGTGCTGATGTCCGCCACCCTGCTGGCCAGTGCCGGTGCGGCATCCGCCGAGGAGTTCCAGTCCAATGGCCGCACCAGCGCCGTCTATCATGGCGATCTGGACCTGAGCCAGGCGGACCAGCAGGCGCAACTGCGCAGCCGGATTTCCCGCGCCGCCAATCGCGTCTGTGCGTCCAATGATCTGTCGGCCCAGATGACTTGCCGCGCCAAGGCGATCGCCCATGTCGAATCGCGCATGAACGCCGCCATCGCCCGCGCCGACAGCAAGGAACGCTATGCCGATGCCGGTACGGCCAAGGAGGTTCGGCCGGTCGTCGGCAACTGACCGCCGACGATCATGCGGAAAGAGCGACAAAGGCCCGGCACATTGCCGGGCCTTTTTCGTAGTGCGGGTTGGTATGCAAATCTGAAAGCTGATATTGCGAATGGATCGCAATCTGCTAAGGACGGATCATGTCGTCCAACGCTGCTGACCTGTCAGATATGCTGATCGTAGAACGGGCGTCGATCATCCGGCGCCTTGCGCGGATCGTGGGCAGCGAGCCAGCGGCCGAGGATGTGGCACAGAGCCTGTATCTGCGCGTGCAACGGATCGACGATAGTATCGCGATCGCGAACAAGCGGTCTTTCCTGTTCAGGCTGGCGTCCAATCTGGCGATCGACCATGTTCGCGCCGAAGGCACGCGAGCCAGAATACAGGCGGAGGCGGAGGCCTTTTTATGGGCGGATTTCGAGCAGCCCAGCCCGGAAGACATTGTGGCGGCCGAGGCGGAATTGGAGCAGGTGCTGGCCGCCGCGCGCACGCTGCCCGAACCCACGCGCAGCATCTTTCGCATGCACCGCTTCGATGGCTTGCGGCAAAGTGACGTTGCGGCACGGCTGGGTGTGTCGGTAACGACGGTCGAAAAACATGTTCGCCGCGCGCTCGACATATTGCGGGCCGCACGGGACAGGACATAGTTGCGATTTTTTGCCAGGGCGGGTTAGGGCGCGCCGGTCGACAAACGTCTCAAAGGCGATAGCGCCGTGGGACCGGGCCGAGGGGAAGCGCCGATGAACAGCAGAGATGTCGATGCGTCGATCGACGAAGCGGCCGCCCATTGGGTCGTCCGGCTGGCGTCCGGCGAGATGGACGCGGCGGAGATGGCGCGGTTCAAGGACTGGCACGCTTTGTCCGATGCACATCGTGGCGCCTTCGATCGGGAGCGGGGGTTGTGGCAGAGTCTGGACGGCCAGCAGGCGGCCTTTGCCAGCGTGACGCCTGCGCCCCGGCGCAGGGCGCGGCGCTGGGCTGCGGTGGCGCGTCCGCGTGTGTGGCTGGCGGCCGGGGCGGTGGCGGCGACTTTGGCCTTTCTGGCGCCGGGCATGATGATCCGTCTGCGGGCCGATGAAATGGCGGGCAGGGGCGAGGTGCGCACGGTCGCGCTGGCGGATGGATCGACGGCGATGCTGGATAGCGATGCGGCTATCGCCATCCATTATGACGGGCAGGAACGGCGCATCGACCTGTTGCAGGGCAAAGCCTGGTTCGATGTGAAGCATGGCGATCGCCGTCCCTTTCGGGTGGCGGCATCGGGCGGGGTGACGCAGGATATTGGCACCGCCTTCGAGGTGGATCGGGGCGCGGCGGGCGTCGGCGTGAATGTGACGCAGGGGGCGGTGCGCGTGCGGGGGACTGCTTCGGGGCCGGGCATGCTGTTGGGCATGGCGGAGCGGGCGCGCTATGGCGATGACGGCGCGCTTGTCCGGCTGAAGCCCGGCACGGTGAGCAGCATGGCAGCCTGGCGTCGGGGGCTGATCGTGCTGGATGGCCGGTCGGTGGCGGAGGCCATCGCCGAAATCGGGCGGTATCGGCCCGGTTATACGCTGACCTTTGCCGACCTGTCGGCTGCGCCGCGGATCAGCGGTATCTTTCGCATCGACGCACCGGATGAGGCGCTGCGCAGCGTGGCGCAGATGGCCGGATTGCAGGTCATGACGCTGCCGGGCGGCATGATGGTGCTGCGGCGCTGAGTTGGCGGTCAGGGGCGAGCGCAAAAAAATTTCGCGAAGGGGTTAGGGCAAGCCGGTCCGCATCCGTCTTAGAACGACTTTTTGCTAATGCGAGCATTGTGCAACAAGCGTCGGGCGTGGCATGGTGCAGCGCCCTGGAGCGAATGGGGTTTGGCATGGCCAGCGCGGCACGACATGGAATTTTGACCGGAGCCGCGTTGCGCGCGCTCCTTATGGCCGGCAGCGCCGGGCTATCGATCGCGGCGGTCGCGACGCCCGCATTTGCGCAGGCGGCACCGGCCGCGCGCAGCTTTCAGGTCGGGGCGCAGCCGCTGTTGAGCGCGATGCTGCAATTTACCGAACAGTCGGGCATTCAGGTCGGCTATTCGGCATCGATCGGGACGGGCATCCAGTCGCCGGGCGTGTCGGGCAAGCTGGCGCCGACGCAGGCGCTGTCGCGGCTGCTGTCCGGCACGGGCCTGACCTATCGCTTTACCGGCCCCAATACGGTCACGCTGGAGCAGGGCGGCAATAGCGGCGGGGCGGACACGCAGGGCGCTGGCGCTGCGGCCACGACGACGGGGCAGAGCAGCAATGAGACGGCATCGCGGCCGGTGCCGCTGGGGTCCGTGCGGGTCGAGGCGGATGCGATCGAGGTGCCCACCAATCTGGATCGCAATGCGGCCGGCAAGTCGCCGCTGCTGACCACCAGCACCGGCGCCGCGACGCTGCGTGGCCGGATGGTCGACAATATCGCCGACTATGCCCGCCGCGTCGACGCCGGGGTCAATTTCAACAGCAATAATTTCAGCATCAATATTCGCGGTCTGGATTCCAACCGCGTGCTGACGACGCTGGACGGTATTCGCCTGCCCTGGCTTTCCGATGGGGCGCGCGGCGTGCAGGGGGGCGTGGCTTCTTTCGACTTCAATTCGCTGTCGGTGATCGATGTGGTGAAGAGCAGCGACGCCAGCTATTTCGGGCAGGGTGCGCTGGGCGGCGTGTTCGCCGCGCGCTCGCTGGACCCCGAAGACCTGCTGGTCGATGGCAAGACGCAGGCGGCGCTGGGCAAGGCGACCTATGACAGCGCGAGCGACAGCATCTACCTTAATCAGGCCGCGGCGTTTCGCACCGGCAATACGATGGTCCTGATCCAGGGCGGCTATCAAAATGGCCATGAAACCGAAAATCAGGGCAAGACCTATGGCAGCGGTTCGACCCGTACCGCGCAGAACCCGGCCGATTATGATCAGGAAAATCTGCTGGTCAAAGTGCACCAATATCTGGGCAGCGGGCATCGCATCGGCCTGACCGGCGAAATCTTCAAGCGCAGCTATGACGAGAATACGCTGACGAGCGTGACGTCGACCTATCCCAGCTACGGCACGCTGGAGCAGAATAAGCGCAAGCGGGTGGCGGGAACCTATGACTATACGTCCGAAGGCGACGGCTTCATCCGCGAGGCGCATCTGGTCGGTTACTGGCAGCGGCTGAACCTGCGCACTTACACGCAGGCGACCCGCACGACCGCGCCGATCGGCCAATATGACCGCGACAGCGATTTGCAGGATGAATCCTATGGCCTGAACGGATCGATCATCGCGGCCGCCACGACCGGCGCGCTGGAGCATGCGATCAGCCTGGGCGGTGAAATCTATGCCACCAAGACCAGCCAATATGCATCCGGTGTCGATAATTGCACGGCCGCCATCTATAGCTGCAGCTTCCTGCATGTGAACCAGTCCGACATGCCCGACGTCGACGGGACGGACATCGGCCTGTTCGTGCAGGACCGGATCAGCTTTGGCGCGTTCCACCTGACGCCGGGCCTGCGGTTCGATTCCTACCGCCGCACGCCGCAGGAAACCGCGACCTATACCGTCAACGCCGCCTATGAAGGCCTGCCGGACAAATCGCGCGATTCCAAATTCTCGCCCAAGCTGATGGCCGAATGGGATGTGCTGCCGAACCTGACGCTTTATGGCCAGTGGTCGCAGGCCTTCCGTGCGCCATCCGCGACGGAGCTGTATCTGACCTATGGCGGCCCCTCCAGCTATGTCAGCATCGGCAACCCCGACCTGAAGCCGGAAACCAGCAATGGCTATGAAGTCGGTCTGAAATTCGGCGATAAGGAAAATGGCGCGAAGATCGCCATTTACGACAATTACTACCGCAATTTCATCGACTCGATCACGACCACGGCGGCGGCGGTCGGCCTGACCGGCGCCTATCCGTTCGGCGTGTTCCGCTATGTGAACCGCGCGCATGTGCGCATCTATGGCGCGGAGGCGAGCGCTCAATGGTCGCTGACGCCCAACTGGAGGATGTGGGGATCGGTTGCCTATGCCCATGGCAAGGATACGGACGAGGACACGTACCTCAACTCCGTTCCGCCGCTGCGTGGCATATTGGGCGTGGGCTATCATCAGGAGCGCTTCGGCGCCGACCTGTCCGCCACCGTTGCCGCCAAGCGCGACAAGGTGGAGAATATGAGCTCGTCGCTCAACAAGACGCCGGGCTATGGCATTGTCGACTTCACCGGATGGGTGAAACCGGGCCTGTTCGAAGGACTGCGGCTTCAGGGCGGCGTCTATAATATCCTCGACAAGACCTATTATAACGCGCTCGACATCCCCGACAGCGGCAGCATCTCGCAGCTTTACTACAGCCAGCCGGGCCGCACCTACAAGGCGTCGGTCATCCTGTCCTTCTGACATGTTTTCCAAAGGGGGAAGGGCGGTCCGAGCCGCCCTCTCCCGCCATCAAGGGTAGAATATATGAATCCAGTGCAGCCAGAACAGGGTGAACCGGGCCGGGCCAAAAGGCTGAAGGCGGCGACCCATGGGACGCATGACCGGCTCGACCGGTCGATCATGGAGGCGGCATCCTTCGCCACGATCGAGGGCTATCGGCGCTTTGCCGAGATCCAATATCATCTGCATCATGCGGTCGCGCCGCTCTATGCCGACGCGCGGTTGCAGGCGCTGTTGCCGGGGCTGGAAGGGCGGCAGAGGCTGGCGCTGATTTCTGCTGACCTTGCGGATGTAGGGAGCGCTATTCCGGCGGTGGACGGCGCGTCCGGGCCGGATGGCGATGTCGCGACCGGGCTTGGCTGGCTCTATGTCGTGGAAGGATCGAATATGGGGGCGGCGCTGCTGCGCAAGGAAGCGGCGAAGATCGGCCTGTCGGATGATTATGGCGCCCGGCATCTTGCCCCTGCCGAGGCGGGGCCGGCTGCGCATTGGCGCGCCTTTACCGCTGCGCTGGATGCCGTCGCGCTGGACCCGGAGGAGGAAGCGCGGGTCGTGGTCGGCGCCAATGCCGCCTTCGCCCATGTTCAGGCGCTGGTCGATGCCCGCCTTTCTGCTGCTCTTTAACCGAATGGAATTTGCGATGAAGTCCCTGATCAAATCCATCCTGCTGGCCACCGCGATCGGCGCGGCTGTGCCTGTGCTGGCCGATGGCCCTGTTGCCGCTCCCTCCGCCGCGGCGAAGGCGCAGGCCTTCGAAGCCGACCGGGCTTCGATTTTGGCGATGGCGGGCAATTACAAGGTGAAGTTCGACATGCGCGAAACCACGCCATGGCGCGCCGATTACACGCCGATCCCGGACAAGGTGTCGGGCGGGCATGAAGCGGTGCGGGTGGTGGAGGACAGCGGTCGCCGCATCATCCTGCAACATCTGCTGATCGTCGATGACGGCAGCGGCAAGCCGATGGTGATCAAGCATTGGCGGCAGGACTGGATCTATGAGCCCGAAACCGTGCTGGTCTATGCCGGCAAGGGGCGGTGGAAGCTGGACCCGGTGCCTGCTGGCCTGCGCGCGGGTCGCTGGTCGCAGACGGTGTATCAGACCGACGATTCCCCGCGCTATGGTGGATGGGGCCAGTGGACCGAAGAGGGCGGCGTGCGCCGGTGGCGCAGTAGCTGGACCTGGCGTCCGCTTGCCCGACGCGATGCGGTGCGCCATCCGGCCTATGATCGCTATCTGTCGATCAACCGCCATTCGCCCTCGCCAGCGGGGTGGATCCACTGGCAGGATAATATCAAGATGGGGCCTGAACCGGGCAGCAATGGCAAGGACGAGAAGATCGTGCCGTTCGTGCAGGAATCGGTGCTGAATACGTACAGCCGCGACACCGCGTTTGATGCGGCACCGGCCGATGCCTATTGGTCCGCGACGAAGGACTATTGGGCGGCGATCCGTGCGGGCTGGGATGCTGTCGTCGCGCGCAATGGCGGTGTCGCCGTGACCGAGGTGGCGGAAAC
Organism: Sphingobium sp. AP50; assembly: GCF_900109095.1. Lineage (GTDB taxonomy): Bacteria > Pseudomonadota > Alphaproteobacteria > Sphingomonadales > Sphingomonadaceae > Sphingobium. The sequence goes on along the minus strand of NZ_FNYZ01000027.1, from coordinate 22,046 downwards.
CGGATCGGCAGCGGCCGAGCGGCTGATGGGTCTGGCCGATGATATACAAGCTAAAAAGGTGAGCGTCACGGACGCGAAGAAGCGCGGGCTGGCGGTGATCGCCGAGGTCGCAGGGAAGCCGTAGGATCGATGCGGCGGGTGGCCTGCGTGCAAGGTCGCCCGTCGCATCAACATGGCACTTGGCGCACCCTGATATTCGTCGTGGCCTTTCGGGCTGATTGGGATAAGGCATTCCAATGGACGAAGTTTCGACGGGGCATATGCTGACCGGGCAAAGCGTGACGCGGCAGATGGTGCAGGATCATCTGGCGCTCGGGCCGGCGCTGTTCGTGGAATGCGATTTCGAGCAGGCGGATATGGCGCAGCTTGATTTTTCGGGCGCGCGATTTGAGCGGTGCAATTTGCGGCATGCGGATTTTGCCTCCGCAAACCTGACCGGAGCGTCCTGGCATGGCTGTCGTGGCGCGTTCGCGTCTTTCAGGGGCGCGGCGTTGCAGGAAAACACGCTGGTCAGTTGCGATTTCAACAATGCCAATTTGCGGCAGGCGAAGATGACGTCGGCGCGCTTTACGGGCTGCAAGCTGACGGGGGTGGATTTTTCCGGGGCGAGCGCGATCGAATTTCATCTGGAAGAAACGCTGCTGATCAACAGCAAGATGCCCGGCCTGTCGTTTCGCAAGGCGACATTGCGCAAGGTCGATCTGGCGTCGGCCGATTTGCGCAATTGCGATTTTCGGATGGCAGTATTCGAGGACTCCAGCCTGCGGGACGCCTATCTTCAGGGCGCGCGCTTCGATGGCGCGGACCTGCGCGGGGCCGATCTGGGCGGCATAAGGCTGGAGGATGCCCGGCCGTTTCGCGGTGCGACGATCTCGCGCGAGCAGGCCGGGCAATTGCTGAGCGGACTGGGGCTGAAAGTGCGGTGATTATCGGGACCGGCGGACCGGGCAGATAGCGACCGCGCCCAGCAGGGCGAACAGGCAGCCGACGAAATAGATGGCGGCATAATCATTGCCCTGCGCGCTGCCGATGGCGAGGATGATCGGCGCGATCGCGGGGGCGAGCGACTGGGGCAGGCTGTTGGCGATCTGGAACACGCTCATATCCTTCGCGCTGTCCTCCGGTCGGGGCAGGATGGCGGCGAGCAAGGCGAGGTCGACCGCGAAATAAAGGCCCTTGCCGATCCCCGCCATGGCCACGCCGATCAGGAATTGCGACACGGACGGGGCGAGGGCGATCGTCAGGAAACCGGCGCCCTCCAGCGCGGCGGCGAGGAAGACGAGCGGTTTGCGGCGGCCCGTCCAGTCGGTGATGAAGCCGCCGATCAGGGATATGCCGATCGTGGCGGTCGCGATGATCGCCATCGACTTCACCATCACCTGCGTCGCGTCCGCCTTTGCCAGCGAGAGCTGGTCGGTCAGGAAGAAGAGCTGGTAGGTCAAGAGGAACGACCAGGCCATCATGATGAGGAAACGGCTGCCGAACGCCCAGCTGAAATCCCAGTCGCGGAACGGCGCGCCGATCGCGCGCAGCATGGCGAGTGGGCCAAGGCGGCGGTCGTCGTCGCCCTGCGCCGGGCGATCGGGCAGGATCAGGCAGAGGATGATGATGCTGACGATGGTGATCGCGAAGGGGGTGAGGAACATCAGCAGCGACGACCCCTGCGTATATTGGGTGATCCAGCTGCCCGCGAAGGTGCCCATGGTGGAGGTCATGCCCAGCATGCCGGCGACGCGGCCCTGCCAGCGCACGGGGATGATGTCGGGCAGGATCGGCAGGCAGCCCGCCTGCATCGCGTTGAAGCCGGCCTGACAGATGATCCAGCCCAGGCCCAGCAACAGCAGATTGGGCGCGAGGCCTAGCAGCAGCAGGCCTGCACCTGCGACCGCCAGCCCGCCCAGCAGCCATGGCCGACGCCGGCCGAAGCGGCTGCGCGTCCTATCCGACAGGGCGCCGCAGACCGGTGTCGCCACCAGCGCGACGAAGCCGCCAATCGCCAGGATGATGCCCAGCCAGCGGCCCTTTTCCGCCTCGCTCGCAATCTCGCCGACGCGCAGCGCCAGCGTCATCACCACCGGCGTCAGCAACGCGACCCAGATGCCGAACTGCGCCAGCACATAGATGGCGACGAAGCCCAGCGACACGGCGGGCCGGGCGGATTCCGGCGAAGGGGATGCGGTCATCGACGCGAACTTTCAAAGCGGCCGGTTGGCCAAAATCAGGGGTGGTAGGTCTTGCCTTCGGCGTCCGCCTTCGCCTTGGCCGGGCTGTCGGCGAACAGATCGTTCATCTTGGTCGGCAGGTTGGGCTGCACATACCAGTCGGCCGGGAAATCGGCAGCATGCGGGCCGTCGATATTGCGGTGGACGAGGCCGGAACTGGTCTTGCGCGTATAGGGGACGACATGGGCGCCCTTATTGTTGGCGAGCTGCTCGAACAGCGCCTTGCGCAAAGTGATCTTGGTATCCAGCCATTTGGGGTCCTCGATCAGATTGTGCATCTCGTCCGGATCGCTCTTGAGGTCGTACAGTTCCTCCAGATCCCAGACGCCATGATATTGGATATATTTCACCCGGTCGCGCTCGATCGCGAAAGTGGTGGGGGTCTGCGGGAAACTCCATTCCCAATAATATTCATAGACGAAATCGCCCGGATTCCAGGTCTTCTCGTCAATCTTGCCCTCGGCCACGGGCAGGAAGCTCTTGCCCTCCATCTGGGCGGGCTTGGCGACATGGGCGATGTCGAGGAAGGTCGGCGCGAGGTCGAGATTGCGCACGACGGCGGGGTTGGTCACCCCCTTGGGCACCATGCCCGGCGCCCAGACGATCATCGGCACGCGCACGGACGGTTCATAGGCGTTGCGCTTGTCGATCAGCCCATGTTCCCCGATCAGGAAGCCGTTGTCGGAATAGAAGACCACCATCGTATTCTTATCGAGATGGTTCGCCTTCAGATAAGCCAGGATGCGACCCAGGCTCTCATCCACGGGGGACAGGGTGCGATAATAGTCGCGCACCTGCTCCGTCATGGGGTTGTTGGTGTGATAGGGGAAGTCTGCGCCGTGCCAGCTATTGCGCTGGTTACGGACCCAGAGCGGCTTGCCCGCATTATTCTCTGGCGTGTCCGCCATGCTGGCGGGCAGATTGATCTTGAGGTCGCTATATTGCGCCTTGTAGCGATCGGGCGGCAGCGGATCGCTATGAACCGCCTTGTGGCTGAGATAGAGGAAGAAGGGCTTGGACTGGTCGCGGCCTTTTTCCAGCCAGTTCATCGCATAATCGGTCAGCTCGTCGGTAATATAGCCGGTGCGCTTCACATGCGCGCCATCGACGTTGAGCATCTGCCGCTCGCCTGCCGCGATCTTTTCGGGGCTGAGCTGTTCGGTGGGGAAATAGGTGCCCTGGCCCTTGAAGCTGACCCATTTGTCGAAACCATCGCGCGGGGCGTCGGTATCGAAGCCCATATGCCATTTGCCGAAGAAGCCGGTCTGATAGCCTGCCTGTTGCAGATATTTGGGGAAGAAGGTCAGCCCTTCCTCCGAACTGTTGTTGTTGTCCACGACGCCATGGTTGCGTGCGGTCTGGCCGGTCAGAATGGTCGCGCGGCTGGGCGAGCAGAGCGAGGAGGTGACAACGGCATTGGGGAAATAGACGCCGTCCTTGGCCAGCCGGTCGATATTGGGGGTCTGAAGGCCGGGCGTCAGGAAGCCCATCGCGTCATAGCGCAGATCGTCCACCAGCACGAAGATCATGTTCGTGGGCTTTGGCTGCGGCGCGTTCACCGGCTTGGCGAAGGCGCCCGGACCCAGCAGGGTGCAGGCGGCGATCGCGGCGGCGCGCAGCGCACGACGGGCGGTGGTCATGAACGGATTCCCTTCTTGTCCCGGATGATGCAGCGAAAGCCGATATGGCTGGTCGCGCTGTCCACCGCCTGCGGATGGCGGGCGGCGGGCCGATAGCGCTGGCAATAATTGGGCGCGCACAGATGCGATCCGCCCTTCAGCACCTTGCGGGGGACCGGTACGGTGGGGCTGGCGGGGTCCAGGCTCTCGCGCTTCGTGCCGCCGCGCGGATTGGCGGGGACGCAGCAACTCCCCTTGGCCTTGCGCTCGATCCGGGGCTGGGCGAACCAGTCGGTCGTCCATTCCCAGACATTGCCGATCATGTCGTAAAGGCCATGGCCGTTGGCGGGATAGGTGCGCACCGGGGAGGTGCGTTCGTAACCGTCCTCCAGCGTGTTGCCATAGGGGAAGGCGCCCTGCCAGTAATTGGCCATCATCTTGCCATCGGGCGCCAGTGCGTCGCCCCAGGCATAGTCCGCACCGTCCAGGCCGCCGCGGGCGGCATATTCCCATTCCGCCTCAGTCGGCAGCGCCTTGCCCGCCCATTTCGCATAGGCTTCCGCATCTTCATAGGCGACATGGACGACGGGGTGATCCTCCAGCCCCTCGATCCGGCTGTCCGGGCCATTGGGATGGCGCCAGTCGGTGCCGAAGCTGAACTGCCACCACTGGCTGTAATCGTCGAGCGACACGGGGCCGCCGGTGCGCTGAAACAGCAAGGAGCCCGCCTGCGCCATGGCCGGGTCCATGCCGGGATAGTCCTTCGGGTCGGGTGCGATCTCGGCCAGCGTGACATGGCCGGTCGCGTCCACGAAGCGCGCGAAGTCGCGATTGGTGACGGGGGTTTCGTCGATCCGGAAGCCGTCCACCTGCACCCGGCGCACGGGCGCTTCCTCCGGGTAGAAACGGTCCGACCCCATCAGGAAGGCGCCGCCGGGCAGGTGGATCATGCCGTCCGTCACCGGGCCGCCTTCAGGACGATCCCGGCGCCACGCGGATAGGCGGGGGCGGGGCCATCATCCGGCAGGTCGGGGCTTTGCGCCTCGACATCGGCCATGGAGCGGGGGAGCGAGAAGGGCATATGCCCCTTTGCCACGGCGCGGCCGGTGACGACATCCAGCACGGCGGCATCGCTGGCGCCGAAGGTGACGAGAATCGCGCGGGCCACCGGCTCGATCGCGGTCAGGATGGCGGGACGGTCCATCTCCACCGCGACGATGGTGGGGACATGGGCGGATGCGCGGGCGATCGCCTGCACATCCTTGTCGTCGGCGCGGAAGTCCAGCCGGCCTTCATGCTGGCGGGCGCCGAAGAAATGATGCGGGTGCAACGTTTCGAACGGGGTCGCGGTGCGGACCAGCGCGATCTCGGCCTGTGCCGGGTCTTCGACCACGGCGAAGCCGGCGGCGCGGGCGGTGGCGGCATCGACATTGTGCAGCCAGATGCGCTTGCCCGGTGCGACCGGCAGGGTAGCCTTGTCGTTGCGCAGCAGCACCTGACTGGCGCGCTGGACGGCGTCCGCCTCGGCCTGCGCCTGCGGGTTGCCGACGATGCGGGCGGCGGCGGCTTCATCGACATAGGGATTGTCGAACAGGCCCTGTTCGAACTTCAGGCGCAGCACGCGGCGGACGGACTCGTCGATCCGCTTTTCACTGACCAGCCCCTTGGCGACCGCGTCCAGAATCGGGGCAGGGTCGTTCGCGCCGCCGAATTGATCAATGCCCGCGTTCAGCCCCTTGGCGAAGCGGGTCGTCTTGTCGGCCGTTTCCATGCCCCAGGGCGTGCCGATCGACGCGGGCGTTTGCGGATTTTGCGCGTCGGGGGCCATGCAGGCCTGCGGGCAATCATTGGTGATCGACCAGTCGGAGACGATCAGGCCGCGATAGCCTTTCTCCCCGCGCAGCAGGCCGGTCAGCATCTGCTTGTTGAAGCCGGCGGCGACGGGCTCGATCGGCTGGCCTGCAATCTTCGGACCCTGCACGATGACATAGGTGGGCATGACGCCCGCGCTATGGGCGGCCAGGCTATCGTCAAAGGCGCGGACATGCTGGGCGAAGGCGGCGTCGGTCAGCGGCGCGTTGCGGCCATAATGATTGTGGCCGTCGAAACCCTCTGGCTCTGCGCCATAGCCGACCCAATGCTTGACCACGGTGGCGACGCCGTCGGGCTGAACCCCGGCGCGGCCATGCTGGAAGCCGTCGACATAGGCACCGGCAAGGCGCGATACTTCGGCCGGATCGGAGCCGAAGGTGGCGGCGAAGCGCGGCCAGCGCGGCTCGGTGGCAAGGTCCGCCTGTGGCGAGAGCGCCATATGGATGCCGACGGCGCGATATTCCCGCCGGGCGATGTCGCCGAAGCGGCGGACGGTTTCGGTGTCGCCCAGCGCGGCGAAGCCCAGCGTGTCGGGCCAGAGCGAGAAGCCGCCGCCGGTGGTGCTGGCACCCAGTGTCGCCTGAAAATGGTGGCGCGGATCGGTGCTGATCGTGGCGGGGATGCCGAGGCGGCTGGCTTCCGCCAGTTTTTGCACGGCGTTGTTCTGGGCCGCGAGATCGGACGGCGCGACGACGAGCCGGGTGATGAAGCTGTTGATATGCCGATCGTTCAGCAGCTTCGCGGTGGCGTCGGCATCATAGGTCTTGCCCGCGAAACCGATCGAGGAACCGGGCGTGGGCAGCGTGCCGTGCACCAGCATGCCTGCCTTTTCCGCCAGCGTCATCTGCTTGAGCAAATCTTCGACCCGTGTGTCGATGGGCGCGCGGCTGTCTTCATAACGGTCGATCCGGCCATTATGGTTGAGGTCGCGCCAGCCCTTCGGCGGCGACGCAGCACCGCTCAGTGCGAGGGCGAAAAGCGATGCCGCTGCGATCCTGCGAGGGCTTACCACGACAATTGTTCCTTCCCGCAAAAGGCGTCGACCGGGCTGTTGCCGGTGAAGGGCGCCTCGCCCGTCAGCCGCTCCACCAAGGCCGTCTGCACATCGGGCAGCGAGGCATAGGCGTTGATATAAGTCGCGAAATTCGGCGCGTCATACAGATAGTAGGGCTGACCGAAGGAGATAAGCAGGGTCGGGATTTCGCGGTTGAACTGGATCATCCCGTTGCGCGGGCTGGCGTGCAGCTTGGCGAAGTCGAGGAAGATGTGGCTGAGCGAGGGCGTGGCTTCCTGCCCGATCAGGTAGAGGATGAGGCCGGTATCCTCGGGCTTCGGCATCGCTTCGGGGTCGAAATGGCGGACGGCAAAGCCCCGGCTTTCGAGCCCGGCGATCAATGGGGTGAAATCGCGTTCGGGCGCGCCGGAGAAGAAGCTGGTCCCTTCGTCGGAAATGATGAGCACGCGCTTATGCTGGTCCTGTGCGATCGGGATCAGGGCTTCGCGATCCTTGACCAAAGTGATGCTCGCGGCGGCGGCGCGGGCGGCCTGATCGAGATGGGCGGGCTGGCGCAGCAGGGCGCGGGTCTGTTCGACCGGGGCGATGCGTTCGTCCGGGGTCATGCGGTGGAGCCCCAGCTTCGCCTTCAGCATCAGGAAGCGGGTGACGGCGTCATGCAGACGCTGTTCCGACAGGCGGCCGTCACGCAGGCCCTGCAACATGAAGCCCATGTCGGCGACCGGATCTCGGCTGAACAGGAAGACGTCGCAGCCGCCCTCGATCACGGCGGGGACCGCTTCGGCGCGGGCCATCCAGCTGGTGAGGCCGCCCATGACGGTGGCGTCGGAAACGATCAGGCCGTCAAAGCCCAGCTCGCCGCGCAGCAGATCCTGGTTCAGCAGGCGGGACACGGAGGCGGGTTCGAATGCCTGCGCGCCGACCTGCGGCAGCTTTTCGCGGATATAGGCGGGCAGGGCGATATGGGCCGACATGATCGTCATCACGCCGTCGTCGATCAACGTGCGGTAGATACGGCCGAAGGTCGCACGCCATTCGTCCATGTCCATGTCGTTGACGCTGGTGACGAGATGCTGGTCGCGATCGTCGAGGCCATCGCCCGGCCAATGCTTCGCGCAGGCGGCCACGCCCTGTGCCTGTAGCGCGCTGACATAGGCGCGGGCTTGCGCCAAAATGCGGTCGGGGTCGGAGCCATAGGAGCGGGTGCCGACCACCGCGTTGCGGAAGGCGCGGTTGATGTCGATCACGGGGGTGAAGGACCAGTTATAGCCCAGCGCCCGGCTTTCCTGCCCGACGATGCGGGCAAGATCGGCGCTCAGATCCAGATCGTCGCAGGCCGCGATGCCCATCTGGTTGGGGATGGCGGTGGTGAAGGGCGCGCTGACCGTGCCGCCCTCGATATCGCCGGACAGGATCAGTGGAATTTCCGACCGCTCGACCGCATGGCGTGTCGCGGCCCAGGCGGCATCCAGATCATGGGTCGGGAAGCGGTGGATGCCGCCCGGCGCATGGCCGAGCAGGCCGTCGGTTTCCGCGATGCTGTCATGGCGCGCGGACAGGACGAACAGCTGTGCGATCTGCGCCTCGACGCTCATCGCGTCGCGGGTTTTTTCCACCCAGGCCATGTCCTCCGGGGAGAGGAACAGAGGACCGGCACCGGGTGAAAGGGGGGAAGTCAAAGTGGAGATGGCGTTACTCATTTCGGATCGGTGAAGGCGTCGTCATAGCGGGCGCGTTTGGCGAAGATTTCGGGCGGCTCGGCGAGCGGCGGCGTGCTGTATTTGCGCGCTTCCTGCCACCAGAGCGCCTTCATCTCCGCCAGTTTGGCGGGGTGACTGGCGGCAAGGTCCGTGCTTTCGGAAAAGTCCTTCGACAGGTCGAACAATTCCCAGCGGTCCTTGGCAAAGTCGGTGCCATATTGATGCATCGCGACCGCGCGCCAGTGGCCCGCCGTGATCGCGCGCTGGCCGCGCAGTTCGAAATATTGGACCGGCCGGGTTGCTGCTTGCGGATTGTTGAAGGTGGCGCGGATGGAGCGCCCGGCGACAGGCACCTGCGCCACGCCATCGATGCTGCGGGCAAAGCCGGTCCCGGCGGCGTCCAGCAAGGTGGGGGCCAGATCGATCGGGTCGACCAGTTGGGTGCGCACCGCGCCCTTGTCCCGAATGACCGCCGGCCAGGAGAGGATCATCGGCGTGCGCACGCCCCCGGCATAGGGCCACACCTTATAGCGGCGGAATGGCGTGCCGCCGGCCCAGGCCCAGGGGCGGGGATATTCGGGTTGCAGCTTGTCCGTGCCGATATCGTCGATGCGCGCGCGCTGTTCGGCGAAGCTCAGCTTGTTGGGGCGGTACATTTTTTCGAAGCTGCCCTCCTGACCGGCTTCGGACGCAGCGCCATTGTCGGAGATCAGCAGGATGATGCTGTTGTCATACTGGCCGCTGTCCTTGAGCCGCTGGACGACCCGGCCGATCTGGGCGTCGGCATGTTCCAGGAAACCGGCATAGGTTGCCATGTAACGGGCGAAGACGGCCTGTTCGTCGGCGCTGAGCTGATCCCAGGCGCGATCGCCAGCGGCGCGGATCGTGTTGACGGCACTGGCAGGGATGATGCCCGACTTGCGCATCCGTTCGAAGCGTTCGGCGCGCAGCGCGTCCCAGCCCTTTTCATAGGTGCCGCGATAATGGTCGATATAGGCGCGGGGGGCCTGCAACGGCGCATGGCCCGCGCCCATGGCGAAATAGAGGAAGAAAGGCTTGCCCGCCGCATCATCGATATCGGCGATGGCATGGTCGGCCATGTCGGTGGAGAAATGATAGCCCGGCTTGTTTGGCTTGGGCAGGGCGGCGTTCCCGTCGATCAGGTCGGGATGATATTGATCGGTCCAGCCGAGATAGAAGCCATAGAAGCGGTCGAAGCCGCGCTGGAGCGGCCAACTGGCATTATCGCCCGTTTTGCCGTCCTCATATTCGGGGCCGAGATGCCATTTGCCCACGCCATAGGTGCGATATCCTGCGGCCTTGAGCGCCTGCGGCAGCATCTGGGCGTTGGTGGGCAGTTCGCCGCGATCGCGGCTCATGTCCGTGGTGCGTGTGTTGGTCGGCAGGTCCGCCATGCGCACCGTCTGGTGATTGCGGCCGGTCAGCAGCGCGGCGCGGGTGGCGGTGCAGATCGCCTTGCTGTCGAAGCGGTTGTAGCGCAGCCCGCCAGCGGCGAGCGCATCGATATTGGGGGTGTGGATTTCCGAGCCAAACGCGCCAAGGTCCGAAAAGCCGACATCATCGAGGACGATGAGGACGATATTGGGCTTGGCCGGTGCTGCGGGCTTAGGCGCGGCCTGTGCCCCGGACAGGCCGATCGCCGCCGTCAGCATGGTTGCCGCCATCAGGATGCGCTTGCCCATTCGTCCTGCTCCGTACCGAAAGAATAAGGAAGCGCGGCGGCAGGAAACCGCCGCGCCCGACCGATCAGAACTTCACGCCGAGCGTGGCGCCGAAATAACGGTCCGCATCCTTGTTGAAGGTGCCGACCAGATCATAATTGCCGCCCAGGAAGGAGGTGTGGCCGATGCTGGTCAGATAGTTTTCGTCGAACAGATTCTTGACGAACAGGGTCAGGCTGTAGCGGCCGTCAATCTGCTTCACGCCGATGCTGGCGTCGACCAGCGCATAGGCCGGCTGTTCCAGCAGCGGGTCCTGTTCGACCGAGAAGTTCATCGCGCTCTGGAAGTTGACGCCAACCTGCGCGAAGCCGGCAAAGTCGGTGCCCGCAATGTCCGCTTCATAACGCGGTGCGATGCTGATCTTCCACTTCGGGCTGACGGGCAGGGTGGCGCCGCGCAGATTCTGCGTCGGGGTGACGCCGGCCGCCGTGCGGTAGCAGACATTGATCGGCGTACCGGTCATGACCGGCGCGGTGGCGGCGATCTGCTGCGGGCAGTTCAGGCCGTCGATATCGATCTTCGCGTCCGAATAGGTGACGGCACCGGTCAGGCTGAAATGATCGTCGGGGCGCACGGTCGCCTCGATTTCAAAGCCCTTGGTGCGCGACTTGCCGGCGTTGGTGGACACGAACTGGACGACGCCCGACGCGATGTCCGACCGGTTCGCCTGCACCTGAAGATTGGTGTAGTCGGCCAGGAACAAAGCGGTGCTGATGCTCAGCACGCCATCGGCGGTGCGACCCTTGAAGCCGACTTCATAGGCGTTGACATGTTCCGGCTCCAGCACGCGCTGGTTGGCGAGGTCGGCGGAGATTTCCATCTCATAGCCCAGGCCCTTATAGCCACGGGTATAGCTGCCATAGACCTGCGCATTGCGGCTGAATTCATATTGCAGGCCTGCCTTGCCGGTGACGGCGGTGTCGCTGGCGGTGATGGAGCCGCTGGTCGAGGCGTTGCCGGGGAAGATCACGTCGCCCGCCACGATCGGCGCGGTGCGGGTGCCGCTGTTCGTGCCCTTTTCATATTGCACGCGCAGGCCGCCGATCGCCTTCAGGCCGCCGATGATGCGATAATCGACCTGACCGAAAGCGGCGATGCTGTCCTGCTTCAGGCGGATGTCGCTCTTGGCCGATTGCCAGATGATGTTGCTGGTGGCGCAGGGTTCGCCAAAGGTGCCGGCGGTGCAGCGGGCGCGGCGGCGGTCGAACGGGCGTTCGATGTCGGAGTGCATGTAAAAGACACCGGCGACATAGTTGAGGTCGCTATTGCCATTATTGGCGATGCGCAGTTCCTGGCTGAAGGCGCTGAGATCGACGATGCCATGGTTCTGGCTGAAATAGGCATAGGTGGCGCTGCTGCCGACGAACAGCGGCACGTCGCTGTTGATGCGTTCGATCGGCTGGTTCACGTCCAGAAAATATTTCTGATAGGCGCTGATCGATGTGATGGTGGCGCCGCCCAGATCCCAGTCAGCCTGAAGCGAATAGGTCTGCTGCTTGCTGTTGGACCGGGTTACCGTCTCGTCATTGAGCGTGCGGTTGTTGCGGGTGGCGTCGATCGGGCCGACCAGCGTTTGCAGGTTCGGGTTGGTGATCGCGATCCAGGTGGAGGCGCAGCAATCGGCATCCGTCTTGCGATATTCGGCCGCGAACAGCAGGTTCAGATTGTCGGTCGCATCCCATTCCAGCTTGCCGCGCACGCCCCAGCTCTTTGAGCCATTGTCCCAGCTATTGGTGGCGATGTTGCGGGCGACGCCGCGCACGTCGTTATAGAAGCCGGTGACGCGGGCGCGCAGCGTGTCGCTGATCGGGCCGGACACGGTGCCACGCACGCGATATTCGCCATGTTCGGCGATGGTCGCTTCGGCCTTGCCCTCAAATTCGCGCGAGGGGCGGGCGGTGGTGACGTTGACGACGCCGGCGGTGGCGTTCTTGCCGAACAAGGTGCCCTGCGGGCCGCGCAGCACTTCGACGCGCTCGATATCGGCAAGGTCGGTGAAGCCCTGCGTCTGGCGCACGGCGACGACGCCGTCGACCACGGTGGAGACGGAGGATTCGACGCCCTGACCGAACAGAGCGGTGCCGATGCCGCGGATGCGGAAGCTGCTGTTGGTGGGGGTAGCGCCCTGCTGGAAGGTCAGCGAGGGCACCGCCTGCACCAGCGAGCTGCTGTCATTGATCTGGCGGTTGGCGAGCGTGTCAGCGCCCACGGCGGTCACGGCCAGCGGCACGTCCTGAAGGCGCTCGGCGCGCTTCTGCGCGGTGACGACGATGTCGGTGCCGTCCAGCGGCGCCTGCGGCGCGGCGCCCTGATCCTGGGCGAAGACGAGCGCGGGCGACAGCAATACGCCCAGCGCGATCGCCGATACGCCGGCATGGCACAGGAAATTCTTGGAAATACGCATCATTTTACCTCCCCTATATCGCCCGGACGACTGCGATCCGGCACGATCGTTCAAACCCTGATCCCTGATCGGCCGTGCCGACAGGTTCACGCTATTCGCTTGCGCAATTGTAGCGCTAAATGTTCCTAACCAGCGGGTGAGTCAAGCGTAAATTTTAGCGCTATAATCATGTCTGACAAAAGGCTGGAAAAAGAGGCGGAAAAGGCTTTGCGGCATTTGCCTTCTGTTGAATTTTAGCGATAAATGCAGCGCACGGGTATGAAGGTGGTGGCGGGTCCATCTTTTGTCGCAGGGGAACAGGAGTATCATCATGGCCCGTCCGGGGCGTCGCGCCAGTCAGGCCATCACTATCCAGACCGTTGCGGAGCGTGCCGGCGTGTCGACGATGACGGTGTCGAACGTACTGAACAACAGTCACAAGGTGAAGGCGAGTACCCGCGAACTGGTGATGGCTGCGGTGCGCGAACTCAATTATGTGCCCAATCTGGCGGCGCGATCTCTGGCCAGCGCCGCGACGATCCGGATCGGCCTGCTCCATCGCAATATCGAAAATGCGTTCCTCAGTGCGATTCTGGTCGGTGCGCTGGATGCGACCAGCCAGTTGGGAGCGCAACTGCTGCTGCGGCGGCTGGACAGTGCGGAACCGACCGAAATCGCGCAGCAGATGCAGGCGCTGGTCGATAGCGGTGCGAATGCCATATTGATCGTTCCGCCTTATTGCGAAGTCGCCAGTCGCTTTGGCCTGACGCGCGATTTTCCGGTGCCGGTCGTCGCCATGTCGCCGGGTGACGATCTGCCGGGCGAACATTGCGTGCGGATCGACGATCGGGAAGCGGCGCGGGAAATGACCGCCTATCTGATCGGACTGGGGCATCGCGACATCGGCTTCATTCGCGGCGGGACCGGGCACCTGATCCATCGCACCCGCTGCGAAGGCTATATTGCGGCGCTGGAGGAGGCCGGGATCGCGGTGCGGCCGGAGCTGATCTTTGCCGGAGACATGAGTTTTGAATCCGGGCTGGCGGCGGGAGAGGCGCTGTTCGCCTGCAATCCCCGGCCGACGGCGATCTTTGCCAGCAATGATGACATGGCGGCGGCGATCGTGTCGCTGGCGCATCGCCGGGGACTGGACGTCCCGCGCGACCTGTCTGTGGTCGGGTTCGACGATACGCCTGTGGCGGTGAAGATCTGGCCGCCATTGACGACAGTGCGGCATCCCGGCGCCCAGATTTCGGCTGAGGCCGCGACCCAAGCGGTGGTGCTTGCCAAGGGGGCCGATCCGGAAGCGACGCCATCGACCCATTATCTGCACCATGAACTGGTGATCCGGGAATCGACGGCGCCGCCGATTGGTTCAACGGTTCTTGGCTAAGGACAGAATTACCCCTCCTGCCCCTTCAGCCGCAGCGTGCGATAGGGCTTCAGCGCCAGCAGCAGCAGGCCGGACATGATCGGCGCGGCGCAGCCGACGACGATCGCCAGAGAATAGCGGATGTCGGTAGGGCCGGTGAAGAGATGGTCGGTCATGAAGCCGATCACCACAGGGCCAATGCCGATCCCGACCAGCGAGATCACCATGATGTAGAGCGCCGTTACCTGGGCGCGGGCGCGGTTGGGCAGGATGAGTTGCAAGGCGGTGCCGGCGCAGGGGACGGGCATGCAGCTCAAAAACATGGCCGGGCCGATCAGCGCCAGCGCAGCCCAGGCATTGGGCATCAGGGGGGCGGCCGCGCCGAAGACGCCGCAGGCGAGGAAGCCCAGCGCCGCGACGCGCAGATGGGCGTCGACATGGCCGGCGCGGGTCAGCCGGTCGCTGAGCCAGCCGGCGAAATAGGTGCCGCCCGTGCCGCAGATCATCATGATGAGGCCGAAGCCGATGCCGACCTCCGCCGGGTTCCAGCCATAGACGCGGGCGAACAGGGCCGGCGTCCAGACATTATAGGCGAAGTTCACCACCGTCACCATCGAGAAGCCGGCGAACATCAGCAGCAGGGCATGGCGCCGATCCAGCACCACCTGCACGACTTCGCGCACGCTGAGCGGTGTCGCGCCGCCGGGGCCGCGCCGTTCCGGCTCCTTCATGAACAGCATCAGGGGCGCAAGCAACAGGCCGGGCGCGCCGACGATCAGGAAGGCTGCCTGCCAGGGTTCAAGGCCAAAGGGCAGGCCGGTGCCATGCCAGCGTTCGGTGAGCGACTGGAGCAGCTTGCCCCCGGCCATGAAGGCAAGGCCGATGCCGAAGGGCGCGCTGAGGAAGAAGACGCTGACGGCGCGGCCGAGCTTTTCGGGCGGGAAGAGGTCGCTGAGCAGAGAGAGGCCGCTGGGCGTGACGCTGGCTTCGCCGCAGCCGACCGCGACGCGCGAGAGGAAGAGTTGGGAGAAGTTGCGGGCCAAGCCCGACGCCATGGAGGCGAGGCTGAAAAAGAAGAGGCTGATGCCCAATACGATGCGCCGTTCATAGCGGTCGGCCATGCGCCCGAGCGGCACGGCGCCCAGCGTGTAGAAGATGCCGAACGCCACCCCCTGCAACAAGGCGAAGCTTGTGTCGTCCAGCCCGAATTCCGCCTTCACCGGTTCCACGGTCAGGTTGAGCACGACCCGGTCGAACTGCGATGCGATCGATGCCAGCGCCAACAGCAGCGCGACCGTCCAGGCGCGGCGCGGGTTGGGCCAGGGGCGCTGGTCCGTACCGACTGGCGTGGCGGCGGCAGGGTCCGGCTGAATCATCAGGGCCATGGCAATCCTCTTCTTTTATAAGCTGGCGACTTCAGCCTTTTATGAGTGGCGCAGGGCCGCTTCGATCCGGCTGACCTGCTCTGCGACCGGCAGGTTTCCGTCCAGGATCAGGGCCTGCTCGTCCGCATCCGGCGGCTCCAGCGTAGCAAGCTGGCTGTCGAGCAGGGATGTCGGCATGAAATGGCCGGGGCGTTGCGCCATGCGCTGTTCCAGATCGGTGCGCGACAGTTGGGGCAGGGCGAACAGCACGTCGCCCACTTCCTGCCGGATGAGGTCGCGATAGCCGCGCTTGAGGGCGGAGCAGGAGGCGACGGCGCCCTGCCGCGAGGCAGTGAGGGCGGTGGCGACATTGCGCAGGAAGGGCTGGCGCGCTTCGTCGTCCAGCGGAATGCCGGCGGTCATGCGCGCGACATTTTCCGGCGGATGGCACAGATCGCCCTCCACGAAGGACCAGCCAAGGCGCTGGGCCAATGCCCGGCCCAGGGTCGACTTGCCGCAGCCCGCTACCCCCATCACCACGACAGCGCGGGTCATGCCGGCTGCTCCCCGTCCAGCGCGAACAGGCGCATATAGGCCGCACTGTCGGCCGGGCCGAGGCCCCCGGCGACGGCCATGCGGTGCAGATCGGCGATCAGCGAGGTGACGGGTAGGGGGGTGCGGGTGGCCAGCGCCGACGCCTGCACCGTTTCCAGATCCTTGAGCATATTGTCGATCCGGCCGGTCGGCGAATAATCGCGCCGGGCCATCTTGGCCATATATTCCTGAAGGATGCGGCTGTCTGCCCGGCCGCCGACAAGGGCAGCGGGGATGAGGGTTGCGTCCACGCCATGGGCTTCGGCAAAGCGGACGGCTTCGGCCACGGCCATGAAATAATTGGCGCACAATATCTGGTTGATCAGCTTCACCGTCTGGCCCGCGCCCGGTGCGCCGAACAGGGTGATGTTGGTGGACAGCAGGTCCAGTACCGCTCGTGCGCGTTCGAAATCCTCTGCCGCGCCGCCGACCATCAGGGTGAGTTTGCCCTGCGCGGCCGCCGGTGCGCCGCCGGAGAGGGGGGCGTCCACCCAGCCCATGCCGCTTTCGTCGCGCAGGCGCTGTGCCATGGCGGCGGTACGACCGGCGTCGATGCTGGACATGTCGATCAGCAATTTGTCGGGAGCGGCGGCCTGCGCCACGCCATCGGGGCCGAACACGGCCTGCTCCACGATCGCGGCGCTGTTGAGGCTGATGATGACATGATCGGCGCTGGCGGTGGCGGTGCATGCGCTGTCCGCAGCCATGGCACCCCGTGCGACGAGAGGCGCCATGGCTGCGGCATTGCGGTCATAGAGGTGGAGGGTGACCCCGCTGTCCAGCAGGCGGCCGGCAATCGCCGATCCCATCACGCCCACGCCGATGACCGCAATATGCATTCTACTTGTCCTTCACTGATGCCCGTTCGATGATGCGGAGGCCGACATCGACGATCGAGGGCGATAGAGGGGTGTCGCGGGCCAGCAGATCGACCAGCATCTTGCCAGTGCGGACGCCGAGCGCGCGGAAATCCACCAGGATGGTGGTGAGCGCCGGGTTGATTTCCCGGCCGATTTCGAAATCGCCAAAGCCCATGATCGAGATGTCTTCGGGGATGCGCAGGCCCATGCGCTGCGCCTCCATCACCGCGCCGACGGCGGAAAGGTCGGACACGGCGAAGAGGGCTTCGACATCGGGATATTGTTCCACCAGCGCGCGGAAGGCCGCGGCGCCATGATGGAAGCTGACCGGCGCGGTGCCGTGGCGGAACACGCGGTCGGTCGACAGGCGTGACAGGCGCAGTTCATCCTCGAAGCCGCGCATACGCTCTTCGCCGCGATGATCGGTGACTTCGCCGTCGGGGGAGGCGGCCAGCGCGCCGATCCGGGTGAAGCCGCGATCGAGCAGATAGCGGGCGGCGGTGCGGCCGACCTGGTAGTTGGAAAAACCGATGGCATGTTCGATCGGCTGGCTGGGCAGATCGGCGATTTCCACCACGGGCACGTCGGCCGCCATCAGCATGCGGCTGGCGTTGCGGCGGTGCATCGCGCCGGTCAGCACGATCGCTTCGGGACGGCGAGCGAGCAGGTTGCGGAGCTGTCGCTCCTCCTCCGCCATGTCATAATCGGTATAGGCGATCAGGAGGTGATAGTCGGCCTCCCGCAACGCTTCGGTCAGGCCATGGGCGACCGCCGCGAAGTTGGCGTTGGTCAGCGTCGGCAGCATCAGCGCGATGAAGCCGGTACGGCGGCTCGACAGGCTGCCGGCCGTCTTGTCAGGTACATAGCCGAGGTCGGCGACCGCCTTGAGCACCTTTTCCCGCGTGGCGGGCAGTACCAGTTCGGGATCGCTGAGCACGCGGGAGACGGTCATGCGCGATACCCCCGCCAGCCGCGAGACGTCGCGAATGGTCGGTCGCTGGGACGCACGGCGACCGGCTTTCGGTTCGGCGGCGGCGTCTGTCTCGCGGGGGGGGCGGCTCATGGCTGGGGCTTTCCTGAAAGAGGCAATCCTCTTCGCATATCAGCGTCAGGCGGTGGCGGCCACTGCGTTGCCGCCGCTGATGGCGTGGTAGAAACGGCCTTCGAACATCTCCAGCAATTCCAGCGTCAGGGCGCGGGCCCTAGTGCGCATGGGGGAGGCGAGGGCTTCCTCCAGTGCGGCGAGCGAGGGATAGTCGACCTGCTGCATCATCGCGATCGGCGGGGCGCCATCATCCATCTGGTCGACGAAGAAGAGGCGGACATTGCTGGCATGGGGAAACTGGCCCCAGAGCGGGGCAAGGCGGGTGCGCACTTCCTCGCGAAATCGGTCCTCGAAGCCGGGCTTGATATGTCCTTCGAAAATGGCGGTGCGGGTGATCATTGGGCGTCCTTGCTGATGGCGATATGGAGTTTGACGAAGCGCGAGCGGTCGCCGGCCTGTTCGAAGGCATCGACCGACTGCGCGAGCGGAAAGGTGCCCGACAGGATCGGGGCGACGTCGATCGCGCCCGACACGATCAGGTCGACGGCAAGGCGGAATTCGCCATTGGCGCGGAAGGCGCCGACAAATTCGATCTCGCGCGATTGCAGCGGATTGACCGGGATCGGGGCGGTGCCGGGGGGCAGCATGCCGACCTGCACGATGCGGCCGCCGCGCCGGACCACGGGGAAGAGCGAGAGCAGGGCGGAAGGCGCGCCGGAGGCTTCGAAGGCGACGTCGAAATAGCCGGCGGGGCTGGCATAGGCGCTGAGTGCTTCGGGGTCGCGCGCGACGTTGATCGTGCCGGTCGCGCCCATATGGTCCCGCGCGACGGCCAGCGCCGCATCCTCGACATCGGTGCAGACGACCTCGATCGCGCCGGCATATAGGGCGGAGCGGGCGGTCAGCAGGCCGATCGGCCCGGAGCCGGTGACGATGACGCGCTTGCCCATCAAGGAACCGGCGCGGGCCACGGCATGGAGGCCGACGGAGAGGGGTTCGGCGACCGAGAGTTTGAGCAGGTCGGTATCGGCGGGCACGGGGATGATCTGGTCGCCGCGCAGGATCAGCGTTTGGGCAAAGCCACCCTGCACATGGGGGAAGCGGCCGGCGCTGCCCAGAAAGACCATGTCGGTGCACAGGTTCATGCGCCCGGCGCGGCAATAGTCACAGGTCAGGCAGGGGCGGCTGGGGTCGAGTGCCGCTTTCATGCCGGGGCTGACATGGGTGACGTCCGTGCCGACTTCGACCACAACGCCGGAAATCTCATGCCCCAGCGCCATCGGCTCGCGCACGGCGAAATCGCCAACGGCGCCGCGATGATAATAATGCATGTCGGACCCGCATATACCGCCATAGGCCACCGCCACGCGCACCTCATTGGCCGCCAGCGCCCGTTCCTCCCTGGCTTCGACCCGCAAATCCTTCTTTCCGTGGCACACGGCAGCAAGCATATCGACTCTCCTTTATGGGACCGATATCATTTGTCAAATAGTGCCGCAATATCCATTGGAATTTATAAAAATGAAGTGGTGGAGATTGCAATGTGACCGGTCACTCAATAGGCTGAAGACAAGTTGGAGGTTTGCATCATGTCCCTGTTCTCGCTTGAAGGGCGCACTGCCCTGATCACCGGCGCCGCGCGCGGCATCGGCTTTTCGATCGCCACGGCATTGGGTCAGGCCGGCGCGCGCGTCGTGCTGAATGGCCGGAGCCGCGAGGCGCTGGATGCCGCGGCGGCGGCACTGGAAGGGCAGGGGATCGCAGTTGCGACCAGCCTGTTCGACGTGACGGATCAGGCATCGGTCAATGCCGGCATCGCGGCGGTGGAGGCCGATGTCGGGCCGATCGACATATTGGTCAATAATGCGGGCATTCAGCGCCGCGCGCCGCTCGACAGTTTCGACGACAATCACTGGCGCGAACTGATGGCGACCAATCTGGACAGCGTCTATTATGTCAGCAAGGCGGTGGCCCCGCACATGATCGCGCGCGGCCATGGCAAGATCATCAACATCGGCAGCGTCCAGTGCGAACTGGCCCGCCCCGGCATCGCCCCCTACACCGCCAGCAAGGGCGCGGTGAAGAATCTGACCAAGGGCATGTGCGCCGACTGGGCGCGGCACGGGCTTCAGGTCAATGCGATCGGGCCGGGCTATTTCGATACGCCGCTGAACAAGGCGCTGGTCGAAGACCCGGTGTTCGACGAATGGCTGTGCAGGCGCACGCCGGCCGGACGATGGGGCCAGTTGGAGGAGCTGCACGGCGCGGCTGTCTTCCTTGCCTCCTCCGCATCCAATTTCGTCAACGGCCAGACCATCTATGTCGATGGCGGCATCCTGTCGGTCATCTAAAAAAAAGAGAAAGGAGAGGGATCATGAACCAGGGGATCGCATTGCAGCTCTGTCCGCTGTCCGATTATCTGGAGGCGGAACTGGCGGGGCGTGGCCCGGTGGTGCGCTGGTTCGATCTGGACGTGGCGGCAC
This sequence comes from Sphingobium sp. AP50, assembly GCF_900109095.1. GTDB lineage: Bacteria > Pseudomonadota > Alphaproteobacteria > Sphingomonadales > Sphingomonadaceae > Sphingobium. Next base: position 1,775 of record NZ_FNYZ01000027.1, on the reverse strand, counting down.
AGGCGGACTGGCTGGCGAAAAATGCCGCCTCCGTCCGGATCGTCGTGACCGGCGGGCATTTGGGCTGTTCCAACGATCTGATGGCGGCGCTGCCCGCGCTGGGTCTGATCGCGATCAATGGCGTGGGCTATGACAAGGTCGACATTCCTTTTGCGCGGGAACGGGGCGTGGCGGTCAGCACCACGCCGGGCGTCCTGACCGATGATGTCGCCGATCTGGCGATCGGCCTGACCATCGGCCTGTTGCGCGGCCTGCCTGCCGCCGATCGCTTCGTGCGCGACGGGCGCTGGCTGGAGGACGGCTTCCCCCTGAAGCGCAAGATGTCCGGGCGGCGCTTCGGCATCGTCGGACTGGGGCATATCGGGCGCGCCATTGCCGATCGGCTGGCGCCTTTCGGCCCGGTCGCCTATCATGGTCGCATGGCCAAGGATGCGTCTTATCGGTTCGAGCCGGACTTGCTGGCGCTGGCGCGGGACAGCGATGTGCTGCTGCTGGCCTGCGCCGCGACGGAGGAGACGCGCAACCTGATCGATGCGGGCGTGTTGGATGCGCTGGGGCGCGAGGGCTATCTGGTCAATGTCGCGCGCGGCAGCGTGGTGGACGAGGAGGCGCTGGTGCAGGCATTGGAGAGCGGAGCGATTGCCGGGGCGGCGCTCGACGTGTTCGTGGACGAGCCTTCGGTCCCGGCCGGGCTGATCGCCAGCGATCGCACCGTGCTGGCCCCGCATATCGCCAGCGCGACGGCGGAAACGCGCAAGGCCATGGCCGATCTGGTGCTGGCCAATGTGGATGCGCTGCTGGCCGGGCAGCCCTTGCCGAGCGCGCTATAATGACGGGGCGAGTCGCGGTCATCACTGGCGCGGGCAGCGGGATCGGTCGCGCGGCGGCGATTGCGCTCGCGCAGCGCGGCTATCGTCTGGCGCTGGCCGGGCGGCGGATGGAGGCGCTGGCGGACAGTCGCGCCTTGCTGGGCGCCGATGTCGAGGCGCTGTTGATCCCGACCGACGTGACCGATGCGGCCAGCGTGCGGGCGTTGTTCGACCAGAGTGTCGCGGCGTTCGGCTGGGTCGACCTGCTGTTCAACAATGCCGGGGTCAATGTGCCGGACGTGGCGATAGACGATCTGGCGGAAGCGGACTGGCGCCATATCATCGACACCAATCTGACCGGCGCATTCCTGTGCCTTCAGGCGGCCTTTCGCGTGATGAAGGCGCAGTCGCCTCAAGGAGGCCGGATCATCAACAACGGATCGATTTCGGCCCATAGCCCCCGGCCGGATTCGATCGCCTATACCGCCAGCAAACATGCGGTGACGGGCCTGACCAAGTCCACGGCGCTGGATGGCCGCGCGTATGGCATTGCCTGCTGCCAGATCGACATCGGCAATGCGAGCAGCGCGATGGGCGACCGGATGCAGCACGGCGTGCGACAGGCGCATGGCGCGTTGATGGCGGAACCGGTCATGGATGTGGCGCAGGTGGGGGAGGCCATCGCCTATATGGACAGCCTGCCGCTGGGCGCGAATGTCCAGTTCATGACTCTGATGGCGACGAACATGCCGTTTATCGGGCGGGGGTGAGAGCGGTCCGCATTTTAGGGCTCATTCGCTAAAATTGGGACCATCCGATCTCCGTTCGTCCTGAGCTTTTCGAAGTGAGGTTGCGCGCGTCCTTCGACAAGCTCAGCAACCGTGTTGATGTGTCAAGTTATCTGTTGCCACTGGGATTTGGATTGCAGGACGGCATTGGCGGTGACGATGAGTTTTCGCATGGCGG
>NZ_FNYZ01000026.1 GCF_900109095.1 Sphingobium sp. AP50 | reverse complement strand
CGCAGCCGACTGAGTCGCACATTGTTTATAAAGGACTTGCCAAGAGGCCGTCCACATATGCCCAGGCGGAGCTCGACCGCCCGTTCAAACGATGATCGCCTTTATCGACGAACATCGCGATGCCTATGGGGTCGAGCCGATCTGCCGGGTTCTGCCGATCGCCCCATCCACCTATCACGAGCGCCTTGCCAAGCGGCGAGACCCGGCTTTGCAATCTGCTCGTGTCCGGAGGGATGAAGAGCTGAAGCCCGAAGTTCTGCGGGTCTTTGCCGAGAACTTGGGAGTTTACGGTGTGCGCAAGGTATGGCGGCGGCAGATGAAGCGCGAAGGCTTCGATGTCGCGCGCTGCACTGTGCAGCGGTTGATGCGAGATCTTGGTCTGCAAGGGGTGATCCGCGGCAAGCCGGTTCGCACCACGATTGCAGACAAGGCGGCCCCATGCCCGCTCGATCAGGTCAACCGCCAGTTCCATGCTCCGGCGCCGAACATGCTATGGGTCTCCGACTTCACCTATGTCGCGACCTGGGCGGGGTTCGTCTACGTTGCCTTCGTGATCGACGTCTACGCCCGTTATATTGTGGGTTGGCGCGTCAGCAGAACAGCGCATGCCAGCTTTGTGCTGGATGCGTTGGAGCAGGCCATCCACGACCGACAGCCCGTTCATCGCGGTGGCCTGGTCCATCATAGCGACCGCGGATCGCAATACGTGTCCATCAAGTACACCCAACGCCTCGCTGAAGCCGGCATCGAGCCATCCGTCGGCAGCGTCGGCGACAGCTACGACAACGCTTTGGCCGAAACGATCAACGGCCTCTACAAAGCCGAAGTGATCCACCGTCGAGGACCTTGGCGCTCGTTCGAAGCCGTCGAATACGCCGCGCTGGAATGGGTCGATTGGTTCAACAACAGGCGCCTGCTGGAGCCGATCGGAAACATTCCGCCCGTCGAAGCGGAGCAACGCTACTACGCCATGCTGGACGACGTCCCACTGGCTGCCTAATTTAAGAAAACTGGCCTCCGGCAATCTCGGTGCGGTTCAGACGCCCTCCCGACACCGCGACATCAGAGGATCTGCGCCAGTTCCAGATTGATCAGCGGGATGCAGCCGTTGGTCTGCCTACGATGAACAGCATTGTATCGGCACTGCGCTTCTTCTTCACACGCACACTCGATCGGCCCGATCTCTCCCGCAGACTTTACTTCGATAACACCTTCGATCGTTGCCTACGGTCCTTAGTCCCGACGAGGTCGGCCGCCTGCTTGGCGCGACCACCTCGCCCAAGCATCGGCGCCGCTGTCGGCGAGCTGTCTCGCGAGAAACGTTTTCCCGAACGTCGGCAGCATTTTGCGGTTGCCCGCTATCGCATAGAATCGCCTTGTAGGTTGCCAGCGGCGGGGCCGTGAAATTGGCTTCAAGGCGGGAGCGACGCTGCGTGGCAATCGCCGACTGAATTGTGCCGGTGTAGCCGTCGTCGGGTGCGTCGCGCAGTGCTCGCAGGATGCGCGTCGCGCGATCCGACGGATCCTTTGCGATCTGGAAGACGGCCCATTCGAGAAGCTGAGTCGCATCCCAAGGGTTGTCGTCTCCGCTTGTGACGCCGGCGGGGCGGTTGGCATAAGGCCATAGCAGCCGGAAGACTTGCACCAGCCATTCCAGTTGCATACCCTTTTCTATGCCCGCTTCCGGGAAATGGAAAAGCCACCGGGAAGGACCACAAAGGGTCGACGGCCGACCGTCTGCTTTTCTAATGCCTTAACCTGAACGAATGGCCGCTTCCAGGGAACGGAAATGAGGTACCGGACGGCGACAAGTGGCGCACTGCAGACCGGCAGGCATGCTAGACCCGAATGGCGGGTTTTAGGGTAACCCGACATACGCGGCTTCAAGCCGGAATGGCCTAAGTTGGTCGGATCTGCCTCAACTCGAACGCGTAGAAAAGAGACTTGTACGAACCCGCTGGCGCGGGATGGGTGCCTGGATTTGAAGTACCGCTGACCCACTGATATCGGCGCTTTGGTTGAGCCTGCTGCGGCATAGGCAGATTATCGCGACTCCTTTCAACCAAGGAGCGTACGATGATCACCAGTGTCTCTGATATGGCGCGGGTTTGCGTGCCGCCGAGGTGACGATGCTCAAAGTCCGCGATGTCGATAGCAAGCGCATGCTCCTGCGGGTGGAGCGCGGCAAAGGCGGGCGATATCGCAATGCGCTCCTGCCCGCTGACCTGCTTACCCTGTTGCGCGAGTGGTGGTCCGTTGGCCGGCAACAGGGCGTCATGCATGCCGATGGCTGGCTGTTCCCGGGGATGCACTACCTCAAGCCGCTCAGTACGCGACAACTCCATCGCATCGTTGTCGACGCCGCAGAGTCCGCAGGCATCACCAAGCGGGTCGGCCCGCACACCTTGCGGCATAGCTTCGCCACGCATTTGTTGGAGGATGGGGTCGATATTCGCATCATCCAGGCGCTGCTGGGGCATGCGAAACCACCGCCTTTTACACCACGGTTGCCACCCGAACGGTGCGCGCTGTCATTAACCCGCTCGACAGGTTGGTAACGCTGCCCGATCCACAAGTGGCGCCAGACGGCTGAGCCGTTGCGCACCTCACTCGAGGTCGCCGACATCTTTCGCACCGCCGGACCGGCCTATCGGGCCGCCCATGCCGGGCATCTGAGCCTCACCCAGCTCAAGGTGATGACGGCGATCGAGAACTGCCGCACCGCAGCCCTTGGCGGTCATGTCGAGGCCTGCGAGGACTGCGGGCATTGGCGGATCGCCTATAACAGCTGTCGTAACCGGCACTGCCCAAAGTGCCAGGGCGCGGCCGGGCGCATCTGGCTGGCAGAGCGCGAAGCCGACCTTTTGCCGGTCGGATACTTTCACGTCGTCTTCACGCTACCGGCGGAGATCGCCAGCGTCGCTTTTCAGAACAAGGCGGTGGTCTATGATCTGCTGTTCAAGGCAGCGTCGGAGACTATGCTGACGATCGCGGCCGATCCCAGGCATCTAGGCGCCAGGATCGGGATCCCGCCGTGCTCCACACATGGGGCTCGGCCCTTACGCACCATCCCCACGTCCATATGGTGGTACCGGGTGGCGGCATCGCACTCGACGGGACGCGATGGATATCGACGCGCCCCGCCTTCCTTTTGCCGGTGCGCGTGCTGGGCAAGCTGTTTTGCCGTCTGTTCCTGACCCGGCTGATCCAGCTTTTTGACGCCGGCAAGCTCGCCTTCTTCGGATCGCTCGCATCACTTGCCGAACGGCGCGCCTTCCTGCGTCATCTGGCGCCGGTCCGGAAGACGCGATGGGTGGTTTATGCAAAGGCGCCCTTTGCGGGCCCTGAAGCGGTGCTCGCCTACCTGTCCCGCTATACTCACCGGATCGCTATCTCGAACCGCCGGTTGATCAGTTTCGACGAGAAGGGCGTCACGCTGCGCTACAAAGATTACCGTCGCGATGGACCCGAACACCAAAGCGTTATGACACTCGCGACCGACGAGTTTATCCGGCGGTTCATGTCGCACGTCCTGTCTCGTGGCTTCCATCGTATCCGGCATTACGGTCTGCTGGCCAGCTCATCGCGCAAAGCCAACCTCGCGCGTGCTCGCGCGTTGCTCGAGGTAGCTGCGCCGCCTGACGAGGCGATCCTAGAAAAACCCGTCGATCTGCGACCACCATGCCCTAACTGCGGCGGGCATATGATCATCATCGAGACCTTCGAACGCTGGCGACAGCCGCGAGCACCGCCGGACATCCTGAGGCGATCCCGGAGATTACGTCATGAACCGGCATGAACTGCTCCATATCCATCCTGTCAAAGCGTCGTGGCAGGAAATCACGGCGCTTGCGCTGGAAGCGATCCATGCCGCCGCTCACGACCAGAATGATGGCAGCACGCACCGATTATGCTGCCCGCCCCGGACAAAATGCCGACCGCCTGGTTCCCGTCCATCGCACCCTACCGGCGATTGTGCCAGTCCGCGAAACGGCGCCGACCCGAAATCCCCATAGCCTATCGCCTGAGGCCCCCGCGGGTCGTACATGTGAGACTTTCGTACGCCTGCCGGCGCCCGAAACCCTTCGACAAAGCGGTCGATCCAGCGGGGCAGCTCAAACGTCCGGTGCTCCCTGAACCCGATGTTCGCCTGCATAGCCTCCCGCGTTACTGAAGGAGGATGTCTGGCCGGCGGCCTACTGGCACCTGTCGCCCCCCTACTCGCCAAAACGGACGTTCCGGCTAGGCAATTTTGAAGGAGCGTCGGTCGACTTACCAGACGTTGGAAAGCACTAGATCGATAAATTACCCTGTGCAGTATTGGGTTGCTGCCGCTTTGAATCCGCGTCGATTACGCGTGCGAGAAGCAGCTCTACCGGCTAGGAGGTCATCAGTTGTAGGGGAAACGCAAATGGCTGACGGAATCGAGATGTTTCGCGATATGAGCCTAGGGGTGCCGTTCGGCGCCCTCAAAGGGCTACGGATCGCGCTCATCGAGGCCGCGGTCGATCCTTGGCTCTACCACGCGAAGCGCGCCGATGAGATCAGGCGCAACGCGGTCACCACTGAGGACGTGCTATTGTTCCGGCGCGTTTCCACTGGACAACTTCCGGCGGCGAGCCTCACCTTGTGGGGAAGGGATGGCGGCTACTACGTGCCGAACATTGTCCCTCTCGAGACGCGCAGCCTTTCCTTCACGGAGTACAACTCCATCCTCGAGGATTTCGTCGATCGCGTCGCCCGTCCGGTCTGCGATCGTCTGGAGGTCGCAATCCAGCTGTCGTCGGGCAGCCAGTCGTTGGAGGACTGGACGAGCGAGGATGTCGCAACCCGGCTGCGGCGATTCTCGGCGGCCGCGAACAAGTCGACCGGGGCGAGCCATCCGATGGACGAGCGGCGCTGGTTCGACTTCGTGGTCGCGTCCCATCGTTCGGGAAAGGAGATCGACGTCGAAATCCTCGCCCGTTGGCTGCGCGAGGCGGACGGCTGGGACGAGGAAACCGCCTACAGCCTCGCCAGCTACTATCAGAACGCGGTCGCGCTGCTCACCTACTACGACGAGCATTGATCCGGATGATCTCGGCCGCGAGTCTCGTAGCTTCGTCCGAACCGGTGCTGTGCTTCGACACGTGCTCGCTTCTCGACGTCATGCGCGACCCTTCGAGGGATACGATGCGAGTTCCGGACCGGATCGCCGGTCTGGAATTGCTGAATGCGGCGGAAGCGGGAAGGCTGATGCTTCCTCCCCGAGCAGGTCGTGACCGAATTTAAAGACCACGACGCCTCGACGCAGGAGGAGGCGGAACGCGCCATCAAGAAGGTGCGAGAACAGCTTGGTCGCATAAACTCGCTAGATGCGGTATACGGCAGCGTCAATCTTGTGAACCTCGCCCATCGGGACGACCACGTCGAACGCGCCCGGTCCATCGTCGGGCGCTGGCTAGCCCGCATGCAGACATTCAGGCCGGGCCATGACGCACCGGCCAAGGCGTTCGCCCGCGTCAACACAGCCACCCCACCCGCAACTCGCGCGAAGGAATCCTCCAAGGATTGTCTGGTCTACGAAACTGTGCTCGAGCTGGCTTCGGCCCTCCGCGCCGCCGGCACTACCGCGCCGATCGTGTTCCTCTCGTCCAACCTCAACGAGTATCTGGTCGACAGGAAGCATCTCAAGCCTGAGATCGCCGCCGAGTTTTCGCCCCTCAAGGTCGAGTATGCTCAGAACATGGGACTGGCGAGGCATCTGCTAGGACTTTGACCGAAAGGACTTCGACGCAATCGTCCTGCCGTCGGTGGGCAACCTCAACAGGCCGGAGTAGGCTGAAGCGATGTTCAAAAGGCTCTCAGGTATAATCTCTAAGGCGCTCACCAGCGTGCGCGGAGTCCTGCGCCGCGCCTCCGGGAAACAAAGGCCACCAGTCGGAAGCGCCGCCGCAGAGGTGGCCGATCCCGGGCTGGATCGCTGGATCCGCGTCGTTGCTCCAAACCGCCGGGAGATGGCGGCTCCTCAACGCCTCAGTTCCATTCGAGACATCCCCTTCGTTGTTCTTCTCGGGGAGCCCGGCATCGGGAAATCGACAGTCCTAGAGGAGGAGGCCGCGTTCACGGGCGGCGCATACAGCAAAAGGCTTGCGCCGGATCGGTTTAAGTGGTTCCGAGCGCCGTTATTTCGATCTCCACGCTGTTCTCGACATCAAGCATCGCCGTGATTGGAACGAAGAGGCGATCCGGCCTCTGGTCAAGGAAGACCCGCGTCGGGCAACTGCAATGGCGGAAGGCGCGCTTATTCGCCGCCTTCACTGCGGGGCTCGGTGCTTTAGCGGACTGGCTGCTGCTGGGAAGTGAGATTTGGTCGCTGAACTGCGACAAAGGGTCGGCACAGGGTAGCGCCAGTCTGGCTATACCGCTGGAAGATCGTGCGGTCTTTGGGAGGAATGATCCGGGGCGATACGACGAGTGCGGCGAGATAGCCGTCGATCACCGATACCCCCGGCATCTGGCGCGGAAGGAAGGAGATGATGAGCGTCTGCTATCGCAACTAGGAGAAAGCGGACTAAAAGCGCTTTGATTGGTAACGATAGATCAAGTGGCAAGGGCCGAATTTCAATCAACCAAAATACGCCTCCGGCTAACTGCGATCTGCTATGCCATGCAGCGGGGAGAGTGAAATTCGCGCGGATTGTTCAGTCCATTATGAACGAAGGATGGTAGGTTTTGTCGCCACGCCGGTCGAAGTCAAACTCGTAGACGATACACGGCGCGATCGCCTGGTGCTGTTGGCCAAGGTAGAACAGAATGCTGTTGGGCACCGAAGCGAACAGATGCACGACTGCATCTGGATCCGTAGCCTTGGCCCGCCGCACGGCGTTAGCAACTTGCTCAGCCAGTGAGGCGCCATGGGCACCACCGGAGATGCTTTGTTGACCTGGGCCGCTACTGAACGAGAAATCTATCATCGTGCCGATCTTGAGTGACGCCTTTGCGATATACGCGCGGGCCTGAGGATTTACGTCCTGCGCGGCGCTGAGCAGAACGGCGACGTCGCGTCCACTGCCGGACATCATAACTGCTTCGTCGAAGCGGGGGCCGGTGGTCTGATCATCCGCTTGCCAGATGCGGGCGCCCACACGGCCCTTCTGAATAAGCTGCACGTCAATGCCTGACTTCACGTCAAGAACAGTTCCCGCGAGAAAGGCGATCGACGCATGCGCATCAAGAATGAGCCTCATATGACGCGAGCGGGTGGCTGCGGCGGCGAGAAACGTCTCGACACGTGGGCGAATGTCTCGCTGCCAGTCGAGGCCTTCTTGGATGTAGCGTTGGCGGAAATCGTCTACGAGCGACAAGGCATTCTCGCCGCTTGCGCCGGTCAGGTCTGAAGCAGGACCAAGGAAACTCCGGATTGCGATCGGTGAATAAAGATCCGCAGCTTTCTGAGTGCCGTCGAGCAGGCCTTCTTCTCGGGCAAGGCGGAGAAGAGACTCGCTTGTGAACGCGGCAAGGCCGCGCGACTTGAGCTGACGCGCAAGCTCGTCGTACCGAAAATCAGAGTCGGCCGCATTGCATGTCAGCATGCCTACGACCTTGGCTTTGAGGTTGATTTGTGAGCGCAATTCCTCGAGTGAACGATGCCCGTCGACGATCCGAAATCCACGTAGGACCTCTCTCAGCGCACCATCGTCGGTGAGTCCGAGATGCTCCCGCCAGCACTTCCTGATCTTGCCCATTCGACTGCCGTCTTTCGTACCGTCGAACAGTTTCTCGAGCATCAATGTGCGATCGTTGCCCGAAATTAACCGCGCCAATGGATCGGTGGGCGAGACCCGATATGTCGTGAGAAATGTGAAGAGTGACGGAGCGCTGGCGTGCAACTGGGCGTCGCGCAGACGCTGGAGGAGAGAGAACGTGGTGGCGCCGATGAACTTCGGATCGGTGAAGTCTTCATAGCCGAAGTGACCACCGCGATCGACATGATATTTGACCTGGTGATAGTCTGCATGAATTCGATCGGGTCCCGAACGTGCGACCGGCGGGTCGTATTTGATTACTACGTCGTCAAAGGACTTGGGCCCGTTTGCCTCAAATGTGACCTCGACAACACACGAGGTGTCGTCGAGCAGGTTGAGAGCGTTATCCCAGAATACTCGGGATTGGTAATTGTCGCCATGCCAGCGAGCAGTGACGGCTTCCGCCATGCTAACATCCCCTGCTGGCGAATAACCCGCTCATACGGCTGCATCCTTGAATGGAGGCGTTGGGCATATCGACTTTGCCAACTCCAGAGATCGCGCGGCGGTGATGGGCCGATCGGGATACGCATCGAGGACAAGTGTCGGGATTAGTCGCTGCGTCAGGTCGGAATAGGTAAAGCCTGGACGGCTGCGATCCTGCCCGGTCACAGCAACGATGCTTTCGATGTCTCCAGAGCGCAGGCCAGCTTCGCCGAGCGCTCCTTCAAGCACTGCGCGACGCTGGTCTGCATTCGGGCGATGAAACGCAAAGATATCGGCTGCGCGCCGTTGGACGGCCGGGTCGATCGCGGAGAGGCGGTTCGTGCATAAAATCACCGCAGCGGGAACACGCTTGGCTGCCAGCTGGTCGACTCCTCGGATGAAAGCGTTGACGCCGGCGCGATCCTCATGGTGCATCTGAGCGTCCTCACGGCTCTGCGTGAGCGCATCCGCCTCATCGACGAGAAGAATGATACCGCCCGAGGCGCGGCCATCGCTGCGCTGCAGCTTAGTGGCCGCCTCTAGCGTCAGGTCGAAGGCGGCGGACACAAGCCGCGTCATCTCGCCGACCTTTCCACTGCCCCGCGTCGAGAGGCTGAGCGGATAGAGGGTGACCGGAATGTCCTCCTGGCGTGCGATCGCGTCGCCGATTGTCTCAGCAAGCTCAGTCTTACCTGAGCCGACATCGCCAGCGAGGATCACTAGCGGCGGGCGGCGCGCGACGTAGTCGAGCAACACCTGCGCATCGGGATGGTGCTTGGCGGCCCAAGCGCGGGGGCCAGCGGGATTAACAAGAATGCCGAGCATCTTGGTCAGCCGCGCCTTGGTGTCGTCGATACCGACAAGGCGGACAAGTCTCCGCCGGGCATCCAGATCGGGAAATTCAAGACGGCGGTCGAACAATTCGCCGATCGTTATGCGTTCGCTCATCATCAAGTCCTCACGCTACTGCGTCCGAGTCCACGGCCGCCCGCCGAATAGCTCAAGTCGTCGCTCCAAGCGCCGGTTTCTAACCCGGGCGGCGAGCTGATCGTACGCTGGATGGGAAGGGCGCCCTCGATGCGCTCACGCTCGTTCTGGGTGAGATCAAACCAACGGTTCGAATAGCTTAGAAACGAGGTAAATCGCGCGCCGCCGACATCGATGCCCGGTCTGATCTTGCCCGGATCATCGTCGGCCATCAGCGAGCCACCCGGGATCGCGCGGTAGCGCACTGACGCCGGGGTCCAGAGCGAATTACGCTGGAAGCCGTAGATGACATTGTCGACCGCATCGTGCTTGAGCAACCCAGCGAGCTCGCCTTCGTAGCGATCGACCCAGTCGTCGTTTGGCGCGCCGTAGAAGCGCTGAAAGCGCTTTAGGTCAGTTGCGACCTTCGACGCGATGTAGCGCGCGTGCGTGATCGTGAAGCTGCTGGTTTCTGTGCTCGTGTAGCTGCTCATCGCCTTACTCCTACGCGTCGAAGCTCGGTCCGAAGACCTTCTGCCAGTAACGGATGGTCTCGCTCTTGGAGATCGCACGCAGCGCCGCGTCGATCGCGTCACCGGCATCGATCGCGGCATCCACGATCAGCGCTTGGTTGGTAGTTGTATATAGCTTGGCAACATTGTTCTCGCAGTTAACCGGATCCCAGATTTGAACCGGGTCCGACGTCGATCGGCATGTGCCCGCAGGATAATAATCAGTGAAGGCTATCACCGACCGTAGCTGGTCAGTAGCAAGGTAGGTGAAGAATGACTGCAACGCTTCGGGATAATCGTTGAGCGACACACCCCGATCGGCAAGCTGTGCCACAATCAGCTCAATCATGAACGACTTGAATCGGAAATTTCCGGTTATGTCCTCACGCTTGCGCAGGCCCGCCCAAAACTTGATGAGACGTACCACCTGGGCGAAATGCTGGGGGCAAGCGGCCTTGCGTTTGCGAATGAAGTCTAGATGCATGGGCACGCTCGTCATGAGCTGCTCGCCAGTATCTTGCGAGACCAGCGCGCCGCGCCACTGCGGATCGCCCGAATAGAGGATCGGGACAATGTCTACCTCATTGCCGGTCGCGATGAACTGGACAGAGACCGAATAGGTCTTGCGGGTGATCTGCGACGGCTTGAAGTTCGGGAAAGCAGTCTCAAGGCGTTTGGCAAGCCAGTCGATTAGATCACGGATCGAATGCGGCGCCGAGTCCGAGGCGACATAGCAGGCGACATCGATATCGCTGATCGACTTGAGCGCAGTGCCCTTCGCCAGACTACCTGAAAGCAACATTTTCTTCAGCCCGAAATCGGGATGGTTAACGAGATAGCCTTCGAGTTTATCGCGCAGCCGGTTGGCTTGGGCGCGTAATTCCGTCGCGTCGTCCCGTTTGAGGTTCACCCGGCTGTCTGCAAAGCGGGCTATTTCCCCATGGCTTACATATTCGCGACTCATGGCTATCTCCTTAAATATGATATAATAGCCATAAAATAGCTAATCAATACATATTTTATCAACGTCTATCATTGACAAACTGGCTGCTCCTTCCATATCGAGAACCAGCCGAGGAGAATATGATGTCTAAGCGGACCATGACACTCAACTTGACCGATGCGGAGATGCGCGCGCTCGAGGAGCTGTCTGCGCGCAAGGATCTTAGTAAGACCGCGGTATTGCGTCAGGCGCTGCGTCTGTATCAGATGCTCGACGCGCGCGTGGAGAAAGGCGACAAGCTTGTCTTCGAGAATGACGTTACGCGCGACAAGGCCGAGCTGATGCTTCTGTGAGTGACGCATCGCCCGTCTTTCTTCGTGACGTGGCGACTGGAGATGTCGTCCCGGCTGAATTGGTCTGCGGCATCGGCGTGCCGCATCTGCTGGACTGGCATAATGCCTGGCAGCCAGAGCTGGGCGCGATCAAGGCAACTCTGTACGAGCAAGGCGTACCCAAAGCCGACTGGCCCCAGTCAGGTCATTGGCGCTGGCCGGAGAAGGTGGAAGAAAGCGGTTTGCTCGGTTTTGAGACATTCTGCGTCACTGCTTATGGTATGACCCAGGCGATGATGCGGATCGATGTCACGACTATGCAGTCGCGTTTAGCCGACACGGCAGGTAGGCCGATCGCCTATGTCGACTATCTAGAGGTTGCGCCTTGGAATCAGCCGATCGTTGGCATGCAACGGCGTTTCAAGGGTGCGGGGCTGATCCTGATGATAGCGGCGGCCGCGCTCAGCGATCAGCAGGAATTTAAGGGGCGAGTGGGGCTCCACTCGCTGCCGCAATCAGAAAGCTTTTACCGGGACCTTGGTATGATAGACTTTGGTCCTGACGCAGAGGTGCATGGAGAATTGTGCTATTTCGAGATGACCGCCGACGTTGCTCAAGCGTTGATCGCGCAGGAGTGAAGATGATGCGATTTGAAAGGAGCAAGGAATGGTGGCTGGCCCGCTTAGGTGGGGAGGCCGAGGTTCCGATCGGCGCGAGCCGTGGTTTGGCGGAGGCGAATGCCACCGGCGACAATGAGGAAGGCGTGGCGAGCGAGCCGCCGCCTTCGTTCGGCGAGTTCGTGCATCTTCTGCGCCGCCGCGAGGGCCTGTCCGTTGATCAGTTCGCCGAGGCTGTCGATATCGAGTTAAGCGACGCTCAAGCGATCGAAGAGGATCCTTTCTATCGCGTCGATGCCCGCACTGTGTGGGCGATCGCGCGAACTTATCATTTGCCAAAGGGCAAACTGAACGAGATGGCTGGCGTTCTCGTCGCGAATGACGTCGAGCCCTTTATCGATCAGCAGCGCTATGCGGCGCGCTCCGAGCTTTGCAGCGCGTTGTCTCCTGACGAGATAGCGCTGCTCAACATTGTGGCGTCGGTTATCGAAGAGAGGGCGCAAAGATGAGGAACGTCGCGCTCGGACCGCGTACGGTCTCAGACATCGATGATCAGGTCGGAAAGATTCTGCGCGGACTCGGTAATCCGGAGCCGCCGATCGACCTTCGCATGGTGCGCGAACTGCTCAAGCTTGACCGACAGTTTTACAGTTCGACCGACGATGGTTTCGTGCGGGAGGTTTTCAGCCGCATGAAGGTCGCCGGGTTACAGGTGCTGCAGCGCCCAACGCTCCTTAGGGAAGCGATTCAGAAGCTTAGTCTCAAGGCCCTATACCTACCCGACTCAAAGCGCATCCTGATCGATGCTGACGTGCCGCAGCTCAAGCATCGCTGGAACGAGGCGCATGAAATTGGCCACAGCATCATTCCGTGGCACGAAGGCATGATGTTCGGCGATGACGCGGCAACGCTCACTCCGCACTTTCACGAGGCAATGGAGGCTGAGGCGAATTTCGCTGCGGGTCGCCTGCTGTTTATGGCGGACCGTTTTGGCGAAGAAGCTATGGCGAGTGAGCCGTCCTTGGCGCTAATCCGTGGGCTAAGCGCCCAATATGGTAACACGATAACTTCGACTCTGTGGCGGTTCGTTGAGCAGGCAGAGGCGCAACGTCCGATGATCGCCTTGGTGACGGGGCATCCGCATCGAAGCCGACGCAAACCCGATTTCGATGCCATGAATCCATGCCGTTATTGCATCCAGTCGCCCTTGTTCCGCGCGAACTTTGGGCGCCTAACTGATGGGGACCTGTTCGGGATCGTTGCGGGCTATTCAGGGCCACAGCGTGCTGGCCGGCTCGGTGAAGCCGAGGTGCGCCTGGTGAATGACGACGGTCAGCGGCACCTCTTCAATTTTGAAACCTTTTTCAATGGTTATGAGGCGTTGACGCTCGGCGTTTGGCAGAAGCCCGAGCCTGTTGCACATTGATGCGCATACGGAAAATTGAAACCGACGCAGTCACCCGGCTTTTCTCAGCTTGCTGGATTAAAAATGAGCCATGGAGGGCGGCAACCACCCCATCTCGTTTGACTGCTCGATGTCCCTGTTCACACCTCCTCAAAGGCCGCGAGCTTTCCTATTCCGGTGCCGGCAGCAAGGCCGCCTTCCGTCGGCGCTTACCTATCTTTCATGCGGCCCCGTCCAGCTCTCGGACACTGGGCTTGCTCTCAAATGATAGCATGACATGAAGGACCAGAACGTCTCCAACGCCGGGTGAGGTCATCAAGCTCGCGGCCGTGGTCCATCTACCGGTGCGCAGCTCTTTGAAATCAGTGACTCCATGCTTTGCTGCTTGGGTCTGGATGCTCGAATGCCAGTGCGCGTCATCATAGCGGAATGTGTAGCCCAGCATCATGCCTAGCGGGGCGCTTGTGTAGGGTTCGGAATGAGCGAAGCGAAGCAAACCCTCCGTGCCACAGTATTCCGCCGCATGGGCGCTGCCCAGCAGGCGTTTTGCCTCAATGCGCAAGTCCAGATAGTGGAGCGTGGATGACGCGATCTTGATGTCTGTGGTAAAGGCGATGTCGCCTAGCTGCTCCTGAGTTTCACGAGGTTGCTGGGACGCAATGAAGATATGCTTGTCTATCAGGAAGTGATTGGGCCGGCGGTCCCGGCGGATGGTCTCGCAGGCCCGCGTCAGTGCATCGGTGACCGCGTTTTCGAGGGGCAGAGCGACCTCGGTTCCTAGTATCTTGTACTGCCCCTTGCCGAACCAACCTTTGCGAACCTTGTAGTCATAGCCCTCATCACCGCGGGCAATCCGTCCACCTGCTGTCCTGAGCAGGGCCAGGACGCTGGTTATGAAGTCTTCCCACACCTGGGCCTGAATCTTCCCGATGTATCCGGTGCATCGTGGAATGCTGGCACTGATCGTGGGAAGTGCACCACGGCTCATCCGGCCATGATCCTGTTCGCGACACCAATTGCGTCCGCATACGCGCGCTCTGCAGTAAACGCGGTGGCGACATCTGGTTTGAACAGGCGCACAATGGCATGGTCCTCCTCGTTGCGCAGATCGATGCACGTTTCCATCGCGAGGTCGGGCGTTGGTCGCTCCCATTCCGTGAGCGTGATGGTGTCGGGATGCGCGGCCAGTACGATCTGGATTTCGCTACGGTTTTCCGGGAGCCGGCGGGAAATAACCCGTAGCGGCGTTCCAGCGAGGAGCTTCTTCAGTTCGTCGCGGATTGCCTGTTCATAGATCTCGCGTGCACGGGTGCTCGGCTCGCTTGTCGCCACGTGAGACCGCTTGCCGTTCTGGAACGGTTCGCGAAGCGACCGGTGCTCAAGGGCAGCTTGCGCAAAGATGGGCTCTACGCCGAATTGACGCGCAGCAAAGTAGGCGAAACCTTCTTCGTCAAAGACGCCATCCGCATTCTGGAAACCCGAAATCGGATGCTGCAGAAGTTCCGCATAATTGAGATAGGGGAACGGAAGCCGCTTGAGGTCAGGGGTTTCGAACCGGCGTTGGTCGGCAATCCACTGTCTGCCGAAAATGGAAATGAGGTACCGTCCGACGGCAGTGGAGAAGTAGGAGCCCACCTCCTCTAGCACCGCTTCCCGCAGGTCAGGCGCGACCAGATCGCTCTTGAAGTAAATGCCCTGGATGGAGGCATTGTACGCAGCGCGCCCGACGACATACGGCCGCGCCTGCGATCGTGGAAGAAACATGGTGGGGCCGCGAAACATCAGGCGCAGACGTTCGGACAGACCGGCGAACGTCGCGTCATCGATTTCGTAAGCTTGCCTATTGCCGGAGTTGGAGAGGTCCGCAATCCCACTGGGATCGAGACCGAGGCGCTTGCGGAAATCATTGGCACCATGGGTACCTAGGACGAGGTCTTGAGGAAGCCCCGTCCGGCTGTAGGTCTCACCCACCGAGACATGCATGCCCGATGCCGCGAGAAACCCTTCAAAATTCAGAGCCCGGCCCGCTTTACCAGTTGTTTCGAGCGAGGTCGCAACCCTGCGGTCAAGCGGCTGCAAAAGGAAGTCGCGGTACCATTGATGACCGGCTGCCATAAGTTGGACCTGATGAAAGCGCTCGACCTGGCCACGATCGACAACAATTGCCCAAGGCCGGCCATCTGCGCCAACCGGCTGGCTTGCGAGCTTGGGCGAATAGCGCCAGCCCACTGAATTGCTTTGTGGCGTTTGCGGCGACACGAAGACGATCGTCGCGGCTTCCTCGGCATCCTCGAAGAGCTTGCGACGAAAGCTCGTCAAGTTTGCGAGGCCAAGCAGACGGGTGCGGTTTGCGACGGCATGCGCGAAGTGGACCGCTGATGGGGCGATGAAGCACTTGCTCGGAATGACAAAGGCGATCACCGCCCCGTCGGGCTTGGCAAGGTCCTGAGATGCGCGCCAGAAAAACAGCTCGGCGAGATTATGCTCGTCGACGACCGTATCGTGGAGGGTGCGGGTAACATGCTGCTCGTATTCGAGCGCCAGCGATCCAGACTCGGCCTTCTTCCAGGGAGGATTGCCGAGGACATGCGTGAAGGCGCGGCGAAAATCTCCGGGAAGCGGCGCAAATGCATCGGCATTGAGGATGTTTTCGGTAAGGTCCGGGAAAAGCCGCTCCTCGCCAAGTTCGTCCTGAAGCGATGGCAGGGTGCGGCCCGGCAGGTAATCGAGCATCGTTAGGTAGAGGCTAAAGCGGGCCACGTTGGCTGCCTGGTCCTTTAGCTCGATACCTCGGATACAATCAGTCAGAACCTTGCGCAGCACTCCGGGGTCGAGCACGTCGCGCGCGGCCCGCCTGCGTTCCAGGATGTTGCGATATGCGCCAACCAGGAATGCGCCAGAGCCGCATGCCGGATCGATGACGTTCACATCGGACGAGAGCGGCGCGATGCGATCGACTTCCTGCATGATGTAGTCGACAACAAAGGCTGGCGTGAAATAGGCTCCGTGCTTTTGCCGTTCGCCTTCTCCCTCAAGCTCGAAGAAACACTCGTAGATCGCTGAGATCGTCTCAGTGCGGATTGTCGAGTAATCAACATCGATGAAGGCATATTGCTGACGCCCGCTGCGGTCGATCTCGTCAGAGCGAAGGACGCGGCGGACCAAGTGCATCGTCGTTGTGGAGACGAGCCTGCGGTCTTCGGGTGCGACCGCAAAAACCGACCCGTTCAGCACCTGATCGATGGCATCGAAGAGCGACCAGACTTCGTTTGTAGGCCAAGGCAGAGGAGGAGCGCTGACGCCGTGCCCTTCATGCAGCTGGATCGAAGGGCAACTCGCGATGCCCTCACCATCGGTGAGCGCGCTTACCCACGCCTGGTCGATGACCTGACGATCGACAAGCACGTAGAGATACAGGAACCGTCCGATCACTGCGTTCACGATATCCTGACGATCAGCAAGAGCTTGGTCCTCAGCGCGGACCTTCAGGCTCAGATTGCGAATATCGCGCGCGATCCGTCCGTCCACTCGGTCGCCGATCTGGAAGTCGCTCCAAGCACGCGAGCTCCTGATCGAGAGGGAGGTCAATGCAGTCAGCGAAGCGGGTAGCTCGTCGTTGTCGAGCGCCTCCCAGCCCACGAGCGGGCCGGCTGCGCGATAGTCGTAGCCGTTGCGTACCTGGAAGCCGTCGGGCATCGCCATCAGGATCTGCGGCACGACCGATTGTGACCAGACGGCCCGGTGCTTCTCTTCCGCGTCCGCCAGCCCTGAGGCGGCAATGACATAAACGACGGGCAGGCTTCGGGCCCCCTTGCTGCCGCCGTCTTCTCCTGCGAGGGGCGCTCGGGGGCACAGGGCTCCCACAACGCCGATCCGGTCAAAGGCAACCTCCAGCGCATGGCGCAGCTGCAGCGTTTCCTGATCGTCCGCGTTAGTCCTGAAATCGCGATCGTGATCATAACCGAGCCTGCCTAGCAGGCGCTCGATCTGTCCTCGCAGCATCTCTTCTGGCTGAGAAACGGTCATGCGGGCCGCCCCCCTTTCAATGCCGGATACCCTTCCCAAGCCTAGCAGGCCCGGAATCGCTGCGCAAGATTCCTCGAAGATTCAGTTAGGTACACCCAATGTTCTATTGTTTCAGCGAGTTAGGGCGCAGAGCCGGCGTCACCAGTGCAGGCGCGTCGTTCGGGAGGGCGTGAGTGTCACACGGGAGCAGCAGCGCGTGCGAAGGAGGTTGCGAGAAGCGAGCGTCGCATGAAGAACATCCGGATGGATGCATTGCAAATGGGCCGGGATGGACACCATCGATCAGACAAAGCAAAACCATCAGAGGGCATCTCTTCTGAAGCGCCACTCTTCGGGGTACTGTCGTAACCCTTTACGCGAATCTCTCTGTAGAAGGCAGCCTCGGCCAAATGGGCGAGACCATCGGCATCGTTAGCGTCAGTTTTATTCCACGCCATATCGAGCCCCTTCTTTGCCTGCCGAGCATCTATGCAGATGGCTGACAGCCCAGTCGCTGTGACTTCATGATAATATCAGATCGACAGCGGCCCAGTTTCGAATACGATCTGCGTCGCTTCGGGCGCACGCTTGCGGATCACCTCAGAAAGCAATCTTGGATCAGACGGACATTTACCCTGCCAGATCCGCCGTCCATCCTCGCGAACCGAGACAAAATTGTCTTTAAGCGAAACGTCAAAACCTATATATTGCGCCACGGCTGTTCTCCTTTCGATGTTTAGGCTCGGTTCCAATCGAGAGCCCGTTTCTCCATCTTATCGGGGAGCAGCCAACTTCTAAATACAAGCACACATGTGGCAGATGACGCATCGCCTCCCGCGATTACTCCATGTGTTCACCGTGCCCGCCGAGATCGCCGCCATCGGGGGGCAGAACAAGGCGGTGGTGTACGACCTGCTCTTCCGCGCGGCTGCGGATACGCTGCTCACCACCGCCGCCGATCCCAGGCACCTCGGCGCGCGGGTCGGCATCACAGCAGTGCTGCATACGTGGGGATCGACCCTGACCCATCACCCGCATGTGCAAATGATCGTGCCCGGTGGCGGCATCGCGCTCGACGGCACGCGCTGGATCTCGTCGCGTCCCGCCTTCTTGCTGCCGGTGCGCGTGCTGGGTGCGTTGTTTCGCCGCGGTTCCTCACGCGCCTGCTGGCATTGTTCGACACCGGCAAGCTGGGGTCATGACGCTGGCAACGGAAGATTTCATCCGCCGCTTTCTGATCCACGACCTGCCGAGCGGCTTCCACCGTATCCGGCATCATGGCCTGCTCGCCAGTTCAACGCACAAGGACGCCATCGCGCTGGCTCGCAGGCTGCTGGGCGTTGCTGTACTGGTCGAGGCGCCCGAACCCGACGAGCTGCCTGATCACAGCCCGCCATGTCCTTGCTGCGGCGGGCACATGACCCTCATCGAGACCTTCGCGCGCTGGCGTCTGCCCCGCGCGCCGCTGACATCGACGCCCCCCACCCGTGAAAACACGCCATGATCCGACATGGCTTACCCTACAGCCTGGCCAAAATCATCACATCTCGGCCAACGAGAAAATGTGCGCTCACGTCAAGGGTGCGATCAAAACCGCGCCCATTGGGTGCCGGATCAGGGATGCGACGCTGCTCAACCGCCCTCACAGTACCTTCGTATCCTACTGATTATGGACAAGCTGACACGTCCCCCTCAGCCCGAACGATCTACCGCTGCCTTTTACCCATAGACCAGTGGACGGGGCCCGCGGGTTCCTCCATGACAGTATTCCGTACGCAAGCGCCCGAAATCCCTGGACGAAGCCATCGTGCGCGTGCACCACGTCGAAAGGCAGCGATCGACAGAAGCGGCTGTTCAGCGTCTGCAACTCGCACTTTTTGCCTGCAAGAGTTCCCGACGTGAGAGAAGCGAGCGGCACAGTTGTAATTTCGGCGGACTCCTCGCTCAGCTTTGATGATTCTCCGAGAATTGCCGTGCCGCCATCAGCACTGGCATGAGCTCGTACCCTTTTGCGGTCAGGCGATATTCGACGCGTGGGGGCTGCTCACCAAAATCCGTTCTGTCGATGAGGCAATCGCGCTCCAATTCTCGCAAGTGCTGTGTCAGCATTTTCTGCGAAATGCCCGGTATGTCGCGAAGTAGGTGTGAACTGCGCAAGACTGGATCAGCGTAAAGCCGAAACAGGATCGCCAGCTTCCAGCGACCACTGATCATTCGCAAAGTTTGGGCTACAAGAGCGACCGCCCCATCAGGGCCGAGGCATGCCGCCTTATTAAGAATTGTGACAGGCACTTTTTGGTGCGGTCTTGCGATACCGATTGTGGGCCTCCTACATCCGGGTTTAGTCAAGATAGGTGCATCGATCATGGATTTACAGTTGGATGGCAAGGTCGCCCTTGTCACAGGCAGCAGCAAAGGTATCGGCGAGGCTGTCGCAAAGGGCTTAGCGCAGGAAGGCGCAATTGTCCTCGTTCATGGCCGTGACAGGGCACAAGCCACGCGCGTCGAACAGCAGATACGTTCGCGGGACGGTCAGGCATATGTCGTCACCGGAGATCTAACGGTGGACGAAGATGTCCAAGCCCTGATCGCGGAGGGCGTTGCCCTTGCTGGTTCCATCGACATCGTCGTCAACAATGCGGGCGGCTCGGGTGCCGGCGAAGATTGGAGCAACACCGCTCCCGGCTCATGGGCGTCGGTGTATGACCGAAATGTACTCGCGGCGGTTCGGGTCATAACCGCCTTGCTGCCTAAAATGCGTGCGGCGAAGTGGGGCCGCATCATCAATATCGCAAGTTTGGCCGGAATGATGCCTCCTGCGGGAAATCCGGATTATTCGGCTGCGAAGGCTGCGATGCTTGCCATGACCACATCGTTGGCAAAGGCGGTCGCGGCGGATGGCTTGACCGTCAATGCCGTCTCGCCTGGCACGATCCACAGCGCCAAGTTGGACATGAAGTTCCGAGAAGTGGGGGCGCAACAGGGCGTGGCTGTGGATGCGCCTTGGGAAGAAGTTGAGCAGGCCGTGCTGCCGCTCTTTGCGCAAGTGCCGGTAGGCCGTGTAGGAACCTTGGAGGAGATCGCGGATGCCATTTGCTTCCTTGCGAGCCCAAGAGCATCATACATCACTGGCTCCAATATCCGACTGGACGGCGGGATGCTGCCGACAGCCTGAAGCCGGCGGCGTCAAGACATGCGGATGCGAGGCGCACACCGCAGGCTAAGCACCCGAACAATAACGGCGTTGTGCCGGAAAGGAGTCGGACAGCCATGAGCTTTTTTGACCATATCAGCATCAAAGTTGACGACGTTACGACGGCCAGCACCTTCTATCAGGCAGCGCTGGCGCCTTTGGGGATTGAGCAGAAGTTTCTGTTAGAGCGCCCTGACGGGCAAATGGCAGGCTACGGGCGCGAGAAGGTTCACTTCTTCGTTAGAAGTGGAGCCGCCCTTGCTCAAGGGTCAGTCCATCTGGCTTTCGCGGCAAGAAGCAGAAGCGAGGTCGATGCGTTCCATGCAGCTGCGTTAACGGCGGGCGCGCGAGATAACGGCAAACCCGGACTTCGCCCTCGATATCACGAGAACTACTATGCGGCCTTCGTGATCGATCCCGCCGGGAACAATGTAGAGGCGGTGTATCAGGAAGTGCCTTGATCCGGCGGCATCGATGCCAAGGGAAGACTGGTTTCGGCGAGCGCGGCCGTTCACGCCCCGCCTGCAGAAAGGCTTGGGTTGGTCGTCAGCCGTCCAGAAAGGCTGGGAGACAAACCGGAACTGCCGGCCTTTGGAAGCCTCCTGAAAACGATGGTTTTTGGGCAATCTCCAGAGCGGTTCGCACGTTCGTCTCGTCGATGGAAATACGATCCGGGTTGCGGCCCAACTTCGACGCTGATAGCTGTTGCACATGAGTAATACAGCCAATCTCCTGAAAGGGATAGTTTACGGCGGTTTGATCGCGCTGGTGGCTTGCGCCTCGATGGCGGACGCCAGCGCCAAGGCCTCTTTGCCGGATATGACCGCAACCCTTCGCGAACAGCGCGTGGAAAGTGCTTCAGTCGCTGTGATTCGCAACGGACGGATCGTCTCGACGGGCGCTTGGGGCATGGCTGGCCCTGGCCGGGCGGCGACTGTCGCCACGCCCTACAATCTCGCCTCGCTGACGAAGCCACTCACAGCGGAAGTCATCCTGCGACTGGTGTCGGCCGGCAAGCTGTCGCTCGATGAACCGATGGATCGCTACTGGAGCGACCCCGACCTGTCGCGCGATCCGCGACGGCTGAAGCTGACGGTTCGCATGGCGCTCAGCCATCGCACCGGATTACCGAACTGGCGCGATGCGAAGGGGCTGGCCTTCGTTCATGATCCCGGCACGATCACCGGCTATTCGGGCGAGGGGTATCAATATGCTGCGCGCTACGCCGAGCGTCGCACCGGGCAGCCGTTCGAAACGCTCGCCGGGCGCTCGTTGTTCGCCCCGGTCCATATGCGCGCGTCGGGCTATGTGTCGGCGCAAAATGAGACGGTGCCGATCGCCGTGCCATATGACGAGGCCGGCAAGTCGCTCCCCGTCGAGCGGGTGACGCGCTACAATGCTGCCGATCTGGCCCACGCGACGGCCCGTGATTATGCGCGCTTCCTCATCAATGCCCGCAACGACCGGGGCCTGATCGCATCTGTTGCAGCGGAGCGCAGTAAATCGCAGGCGGATCTGACTCCCGAGCTATGTGTTGGAAGGAAGGCGACTAGTTGTCCCCGCTGGACCGGCTTTGGCCTCGGCTGGCAGCTTCTCGGCTTTCCTGGCGAAACGACCATGCTCCACACTGGCAAGGATGCTGGGGCTTTCACATTTGCCGCAATCAATCGTGCGAGCGGCGACGGCGTGGTCATCCTGACCAACAGCGACAACGGATGGCGGGTTATCCTGCCCATTCTCGAAAGCACCGGCAGCGATCCGAAACTGATCGCCTTCCTTCGTAGCCAGATGAACTGACAGGACCAAAATCATGTTGACTGCCATCACCTTTGGCGCAGGCCTTCTCGCGACACCCATGCCGTCTCCGGCCGATCCGCTGACAACGGAGATCAGCGCGCTCGATGCCAAGGTGTTCGACGCCTACAACCGCTGCGATCTGCCGACCTTCTCCGGCTATTTCGATCCGAAGGTGGCCTTCTATCACGACACTGGCCGGGCGACGCTTGATCGTGATGCGATGGTGGACGGCGTGCGCAAGTACATTTGCGGGAAGGTGAAGCCGAGCTGATCCCGACGACGTTCCGCGTCTATCCGATCAAGGACTATGGCGCAGTCGAGGAAGGCGAACACCGCTTCTGCGACCTGGCGACGGGGAGATGCGAGGGGATCGCCAAGTTCGTGATGGTCTGGGCGAAGCACGATGGCGCCTGGCGGATCAACAGCGTCCTCAGTTACGGACACCGCGCTGCGACGCCTGCCGAACAGAGGAGCGCCGCCGCGAGATAGCTCGCCGGCCGCTTCCCGTTTGAGAACGTTTTGCAGGGCGGCGGGTGGCGGTGCGCGCAGACATTCGGATGACAGGTTGGCTCCCCCGAAACCTGTTCCCGATTGCGTTTTCCTGAAATGGCATATCGGAGATGGAGAACCGGGACGGTCGCGCAACCCCGCAAAGGCCAGTTTCGGGAAGCCGTGGTGATCGATGTGACGGCAATGTCTGGGGCTCTTGCCGTCCGGCAATTTCTTCAAGACGAATGGCAACCAGACCATCCATGCGGTCAGGAGGCCAAAGCCTGTAAGCAGCAGATATAAGGGTCGGGAAGCGGCCAGTGGAGGTTCATCGCGATAGCGCCGCTGCCATCATGGCATCAGGCGGCCGCAACCGTCTTTTCGATATCGGACATCGCTTGGGCGGTCAGTTCCTTGGAAATCTCGCCGACCGGAACAGCCGATAGTGACTTGTGATAATGTTTGAGCAGTTCGCCTAATGTACGGGGTGCGGCGACGATAACGAGATAGGCGATTGATCTGCCCCCACCGAGTGGACCGATTGGTTTGTTAGTGCATTAAGCTCATCGCCGCCATATCCGGACGGAGGTGGAGCGAAGCGGAACCGGAGGCCGGATATGGCGGTGAGGCCGTTTCTGGCGCCGGCGGTCGGTAACCCAGGCTGCTGTGCGGGCGCACGGTGTTGTAATGCCGCCGCCGGGCTTCGATCATCACCTTGGCTTCGGCGAGGCTGTAGAAGATCTCGCCATTGAGCAGTTCGTCGCGAAGCGACCCGTTGAAGCTTTCATTATAGCCATTCTCCCATGGTGATCCCGGTGCGATGTAGAGCGTCTTCACGCCGATCTGCCCCAGCCATTGCTGGACGGCCGTCGCGATAAACTCGCTGCCATAGCACATTGGGAAGCGCCGTTTCGGGAGCCGCGATGGCCCTGATGAAGGCAAGGCCGCGTAGCGGCCGTAGGCTTCATCAGGGCAAGCCATGGCCGGCCAGCAGGTGTCTAAAGTGAAGTTGTCGAGACAACACTTTGGAGGCTGACCGACCATGACCAAGCTCTGTTCTACACCCGCCGGCGCGGTGCTGGTAGCGATCGATATGTCTAAGAACCGGCAGGAGGTCCTTATCGAGCGACCGGAAGGCGGCCGGCGCCGACGTATGACCGTCATGGCGACCAAGGAGGACTATGACGCTTTTGCCGAACAGCTCGCTGCTATTGGTCGCCCTATCGTTGTCGGGTTTGAGGCAACCGGCAACTATCACCGGACTCTCGCGCACCACCTACTGACCGCGGGGTTCGAGCTGCGTCTCATCTCATCGGTTGCCTTGGCCCGAACCCGCGAGGCGTTGCACAACGGTTGGGACAAGAACGATTCGAAGGACGCGCAGGTCATTCTGCACATGCTGCGGATCGGCGCTACCCAGCGCTATGTCGATCCTCTCGCCGCCGGCATCAACGATCTTCAGGAGCTGTCGAAGACCCACGAGGTTGTTTCCAAGATGAAGACCCAGACCTGGCATCGGATCCTGACCCATTACCTGCCGCTCTATTTCCCCGAGATCGCCCGCTTTGCGGGCAACAGCCGGTCGGACTGGTTCCTGGCGCTGATCGAGCGGTTTCCGACCCCGGCCAGCATTACCGCACTTGATCGGGAAGCCTTCTCCGCGGCGGCATGGCCACTGATCGGGCGTAAGGTCTCCAAGGCCCGGCTGATCAACGATGTCTACGAGACTGCCTGCAGTTCTGCGGCGTTGCCGGTGCCCGAGGACTCGGTCGCGATCACCATGTTTCGCATGGTCATCGCGCAAGGTCGCAGCCTCATCCACCAGCGCGACGAGATCGAACGGCTCGCCCATGCACGGCTCGCAGAGCATGTCGATTACCTGCTGCTGCGCAATATCCCCGGCATCGGACCGATCAACGCACTGACGATTCTGGCTGAGGCAGGCGACCTTCGCCGCTTCAACCATCACCGCCAATTCCTCAAGTTCTGCGGCCTCGATCTCGCAACCTGCCAGTCCGGCACGTTCCGCGGTCGCACGAAGCTATCAAAGTACGGCAATGCGCGATTGCGCCGTACATTCTGGATGGCTGCCCAGGTCGCCGCGCGTCAACGCGACAACAGCTTCCGCGACAAGCTCGGACGATATACCGCCGGGCACGCGGACGACGCCGATCGCCGCCGCAAGGCGATGACGGCGCTCACCGCCAAGATGGCGCGCGTGGCTCACGCCGTCATCAAGACGGGGACAGAGTACCGGCCGTTCCTCGAACGGTCGGATGCCAGGTGGAAGGACCCCTCTCTGCAAGTGCCGTGAGGGCGCGAGAGCGACCCTGTAGATAATGTTCGGGCCTTCCACCTGGGTGCGTATCTCGTTTTAAGGACGGTGAGGACCACGGCTGCTCCGGCACCGCTGGATCCTATGTTTGCTATGGCAGGGAGCGATCCCGTTGACGGTGGAAGCCATCTGGATCAGAATGCATGCAGCGCCGATGTTTGTCGGCGCATAGATATCTGCTGGCCAAAACCCGCCGCTGCTTCCTGACCTAGGACGTTGTCGGACCGGATATTGGCTGGCGGGCCGCGCGAGGCGAACAGGTCCGCCAAGGCTGCCAGCACATCCTCATGCTTGAGCTGTCGCGCGACGATGAGCGCCAGGCATTCCCTGCTGGCCTCGTCGATGATCGTCAGAATGCGGAACTTGCGGCCGTCATGCGTGCGACCTTCGACGAAGTCGTAGGCCTATACATGTCCCGGATACTCCGGCCGCAGGCGGATACATGATCCGTCGTTGAGCCAGAGCCTGCCACGTTTTGGCTGACGTTGCGGGACCTTCAGCCCCTCACGCCGCCAGATGCGCTCGACCCGTTTATGATTGACCGTCCATCCTGCATGGCACAGCAATGCCGTCACCCGGCGATAGCCGTAGCGACCATACTGCTTTGCCAGCGCGATGATGTCCTCCGTGAGCGCCTGTTCGTCATCTGCCCCGGGCGGGACTTTGCGCTGCGTCGATCGATGATGGCCCAGCACCCGGCAGATCCGTCGTTCGGACATCGGAAGCTCTCGTCGAACATGATAGATGCAGCGTCGCCGCCGCGCGGGGCTCAGAAGTTTCCCCTGGCCGCCTCCTGCAGGATCAGCTTGTCCAATGTGAGGTCGGAGATCGCACGCCGCAGCCGCTGGTTCTCCTTCTCCAGATCCTTCATCCGCCGTGCCTGATCGGTCTTCAGCCCGCCATATTCCTTGCGCCAGCTAATGGGATGGACGGCTCTCCCACCCCGGAGCATCGTTGTGCAACCGGAAGTCGAAGGAGAGGAATGATGACGATCGATGTACTTGGTATTGATCTGGCGAAGAATGTCTTCCAGCTGCATGGCGTTGATCGCAAGGGCAATGCGATTTTCAAACGGCGGGTCATGCGCGACCAACTACTTTCGGTGCTGGCCGGGATTGAGCCCTGCACCGTCGCGATCGAAGCCTGCACTGGAGCATTTTGCTGGGCCCGCCAATTTGAGGAGTTGGGCCACAACGTGAAGATCGTGAGTCCTCAATATGTGAAGCCATTTGTCCGCAGGCAGAAGAACGACGGCAACGATGCCGAGGCGATCTCTACGGCTGTGCGCCAACCCCACATTCCGCTGGTGCCTAAGAGTCCGTTTGGAAAATCAGGGGTGAACGTTTCGGCGTAGGAGATTGCCGCCCATGGCGACGAGGATCATGGCCTGCGAGACGTCGATGCGCTTCTCATAATCGCGGACCAATCGGCGCCATCGGATCATCCAGCCAAAGGTCCGCTCAACGACCCATCGTCGGGGCAGAACCTTGAAGCCCTGCTGCTGATCACTGCGTCGAATGACCTCGACGACGAAATCCAGATAGCTTGCCTTGTCCATGAGCTTGAGGCGGTCATAGGCGTCATCGGCGAAGAGATGTTTGATCCAGGGCCAGCGTTTGCGGATGCCATCGAGGATGGTCTGGGCACCCGCGCTGTCCGAAATGTCCGCAGTGGTCAGGTTGACCATCAGCAGCCGTCCATCGGTATCGACGGCGATATGCCGCTTGCGCCCAACAACCTTTTTGCCTGCGTCGAACCCTCGCTTTTCTGCGGATGGCGCTTTGACCGACTGGCTGTCGATCACTGCTGCGCTCGGACTGGCCTCTCGCCCTTGGCGCTCGCGATCGAGCATCAGTTCAATGTCGTGGATTGTCTGGAACAGGAACCTGCGAGCCAGTTCCCGGAACCAGCCATAAACCGTCTGCCATGCCCCGAAATGGATCGGCAGCATCCGCCACCCACAGCCCGACCGAACAAGGTAGCGCACGGCGTTGATAACCTCGCGAAAATCCACCTCGCGTGGGCGGCCCCGGCGCCCCGGCTTGGGCATCAGGGGCGCTAGGCGATCCCATTCCTCATCGGTCAGATCACTGGGATAGCGCTTCGTCTCCTTGGCAATCTGGGCCATGCGCCCTCGGCTCTGATGGGTCCACATCCAGAGCCTGAATCAGACGCAGATCTCCGCGACAACCCCCGCCAACGATTTTCCAAACAGCCTCTAAGAAGAGCGTGGAGCAACAGGATATCCAGGCTCTACACCGCGCCCGCCAGCGTCTTGTGAACCACCGAACGGCCCTAGTCAGCCAGATGCGCGGGCTGCTGCTTGATCGTGGCATTGCCTTTGCCAAGTCGATTACCCGGGCGAGACGCATGATTCCGGAGATACTCGCACGCGCCGACTCCGGCCTTTCGACTATGGCCCGCGAGACCATTGCCGAGCTCTGGGATTTCTTCTGCGATCTCGAACGCCGCATAGAGCATTTCGACAAGAAAATCGAAGCCGTCTTCAAATCGAGCGAGCCCTGTCAGCGTGTCGCCAGGATCAAAGGCGTTGGGCCTAAAACGGCAACAGCGATTGTCGCAGCGGTCGGCGATGGTTCGGACTTCAGGAATGGGCGCCACATGGCGGCCTGGCTTGGATTAGTACCGCGCCAGTTCTCGAGCGGTGACAAGGCGGTGCTTATGGGCATCTCTAAACGAGGAAGCCAGCATTTGCGCAGCCTATTGGTTCACGGCGCGCGTGCCGTAGTGAGAACGGCACCCAATAAAAATGATCCCATCAGCCAATGGGCCAACCAGCTTCGGGAGCGACGCGGCTTCAACCGCGCAACGGTTGCCATCGCCAACAAGAACGCACGGATAATCTGGGCCGTGCTTCGAACGGGCGATCAATACCGCGCCGCCGCCTGAAGAACCGAACCAGTTTGCGAGTAGACGGAGAAATGGACTGCACTGATCGAGCCGACGCGCGACGAGCCTGACTATTATCGAGGCCCTTGAGGCCTACCAGCTGTAGAGGTGCGCGTGTGCGGATTTCCCATTTGGGCGCTCTGGACAACCAGCTGACGCCGGATAGATGTTTGCAACTGATCCACGCAGAACGTTTCAATGCCGCTTGCAAAGGGAGAGCCGTCCATAGAGGTAGTAGGTCTGTTCGCTAACCGCGATCCGGCGGCACGCTTCGGCGGTCGATGCCCCCTGCGCCAGCACAATCTCAACTTCACGCAGCTTGCCGATAATCTCTTCCGGCTTGTGCTTCTTGCTTGGCATTCGATGTCCCTTTCGTGGTCCAGACTATCATAGTCTCTGGGCCACTCAGCAGGGGGCAGATCAGTGGCACATCGATGCCGTCGGGGGGCGTCCACCCCATTACTAAAAGACCAATCGGTCCACTCGGTGGGGGCAGATCACCGTCAGTAGCTGCGGTCCTTACCGGATGCGTACTGATGACGGGTAGCTGCCCCCTATCCTTCCATAAGACGTCTGGACAAA
This sequence comes from Sphingobium sp. AP50, assembly GCF_900109095.1. GTDB lineage: Bacteria > Pseudomonadota > Alphaproteobacteria > Sphingomonadales > Sphingomonadaceae > Sphingobium. Next base: position 30,441 of record NZ_FNYZ01000026.1, on the reverse strand, counting down.
TTTAGAGAGCGCTCTCATAGAGCCATGAGAGCGCTCTCGAATCGGGCGCATGGACAGAAATGGGTACGATAAACCATGGTTGAGAAGCGAGTGGCGGTCGGCAAAGCCCTGATTAGCCGCCGCAATTTTGTTGTCGGGCTAACGTTTGCACTTCCGGTCGCATTGAGATCTGCGACGGATATGGCTTCCGCCTTTGCTGATGTGACCGCGACCGCGCCGCCGCCGTCGAATTTTATGGCGATTTCCCGCTTGCTGACTGGTCACCCCGAAATTGCAGACGACCTGGGACCACTCGCATGGTCGGCGCTTGTCCGCCGAGACAAAGGTTTCGCTGCGGCATTTACTAGGCTGGCGGACGCGATAGGGTCGGAAAAGCTCACGGAACTTGCGCAATATCCCCAATCAAGGATCGCGCAGGATCCCGCGCTAAAGGCGACTGCGGTCGATATCGTCAGTGCCTGGTATCTCGGCGTCGTTGGCCAGGTCACCCCCTATACCGAGGGTGCCGACTTCATCACGTACACCGGCGCGCTGATGTGGCGCCCGACTTACGATGTCACCGTGATCCCGAGCTATTCACGCGCTGGTCCAGGATTTTGGGGCGAAAAGCCCGCATCCTTGGCGACCGACTGAACGCTCAACTGTTATTTTAAATCGGAAATCCTCATGGCAAATTCGGATTATGACGCGGACGTGATCGTCGTCGGGTCAGGAGTTATCGGCGGGCTGGCGGCACATCGCCTTGCAAAGCAGGGCAAGTCCGTCATTATCCTTGAAGCCGGCCCCCGCGTTCCCCGCTGGAAGCTGGTCGAAAGCTTTCGCGTGAACGGCAACGTCAGCGCCAACGGCGGCAACCGTAATGCCTCCTACCCTACCCAGCCCTGGGCGCCTACGTCCTACACGCCCGGCTATATCGAAAATACCGGGCCGGATTCCTACGTTCCTGGTATGCTCAAGATGGTCGGCGGAACGACCTGGCACTGGGGCGGATCGTGCTGGCGCAACCTGCCGAACGACTTCAAGCTCAAGAGCATCTACGGTGTCGGCCGCGACTTTCCCCTGACCTACGACGATCTCGAACCCTATTATTACGAAACCGAAGTCGAGATGGGTATCTCGGGCGACGACAAAGCGGACTATTCAGGCAAAAACGGTGCGCCCTATCCGCCGCGCAGCCATCCCTTCCCGATCCGGCCCCAGGCGCTCAGCTATTACAGTCAGCGCTTCAAGGACCGCATGGCGGCAGCAGGGTACCACTATACTTATCAGCCCAATGGCCGTGCGACCGATCCCTATGATGATCGCCCCGCCTGCGTCGGCAACAACAACTGCTCGCCCATCTGCCCGATCGGCGCGCAGTATTCCGGCGACCGCCATGCTACCAAGGCAGAGCAAGCCGGCGCCAAGATGCTGACCAACGCGGTCGCCTACAAGCTCGAAAAGAGCGCGGACGGGCGCAAGATCGTGGCGATCCACTATCACACCCCCGAAGGCCGGAGCGTGCGCCTCACTGCGCGCGCGTTTCTCGTCGCCGCACATGCGCTGGAGACGCCGCGTTTGCTTCTGCTTTCGGACGCCGCCAACTCCTCGGGCATGGTCGGGCGGAACCTAATGGATCACAATTGCTTCTCGATCACCATGTTTGCGGACGAGCCACTGTGGTCCGGTCGTGGTCCAGTCCAGCAGGGTGACGTGCTGAACTGGCGCGACGGACCCTGGCGCAGCGAGCATGGCGCTATTCGCCATGAAGTCGGCAACCATGCAGGCAACGTCGCGATCACCGAAATGCTGATGAATGAAGGCCGCATCGGTCCGGGCCTGGATGCGGAAATCCGCCATCTCGCCGCGCGATATGCATCGACCTGGGCCAACATCGAAATGCTGCCCGACCCGTCCAACCGGATCACGCTGAGCACCAAGCACAAGGACATGTTCGGTCTGCCGATGATGTCGATTCACTTCGATGTCGGCAGTTACGGACGCCGGGCGGGCGAAGTCGTGAAGCAAGACTACGAGAAGTTCCAGAAGATCCTTGGGGCGAAGCTGTTCAGCAAGAACATCACTGAGTACGAAAACCGCGATCATCCGATGGGCACCGTGATCATGGGCGACGATCCAAGGGATTCGGTCGTTAACCACGAAGGGCGCACCTGGGATCATGAGAACCTGTTCCTCGCCACCACGGGCGTGATGCCCGCCGCCTCGACCAACAACCCCACCGTCACGGGCGCCGCCATCGGCCTGCGCACCGCAGCGATTATCGACAAGGAAGTCTGAGCATGTCGCGTCGTCGCCTGACCGCGCGTCACGCAGTCCTGTCCGCCGCTGTCGCGTGCCTTGGCGCGGCCCTCGGGATCGCGCACGCTGCTTTTCCCGAAGTCGCTCATGAGGCTGCAGCCCCGCGCCCCGCATCTTCGGGCGATGCCGTCGCTCGCGGAGCCTATCTCGCAACGGCCGCCGATTGCGCCGCCTGCCATACGCCTGCCGGTGAGAATGCGCCCTTCGCCGGCGGAAACGTGATCGATTCCCCGATGGGGAAGATCTACGCCACCAACATCACGCCTTCAAAGAAGTACGGTATCGGCAACTGGAGCCAGGCAGATTTCGCTCGCGCCGTGCGCGAGGGCGTCACGCCCGGCGGCCAGCATCTCTACCCAGCGATGCCGTACGATTCCTATCGCGAGATCACCGACACCGACATCGCCGATCTCTACGCTTACTTCATGAAGGGCGTGAAGCCGGTCGAGAAGGCAATGGCGCACAAGACCGAATTGTCATTTCCTTTCAGCCAGCGCTGGCTGATGTCGGGGTGGAACATGCTGTTCCTCAAGCAGGACCGGTTCAAAGCGAAAAACGGCGAGAGCGCGCAGATTACCCGTGGCCGCTATCTGACCGATGCCCTTGCGCACTGCGGCACCTGCCACACGCCGCGCAACGCCATGATGGCGAATGACAACGGCTCCTATCTCGGCGGAGCGGCGTTTGGCGGCTGGATCGCTCCCAATATCACTTCGGACAAGGTTTCGGGCGTAGGTGCGTGGAGCGATCAGGAAATCGTCGATTTCCTGCGCAATGGCAGCACGCCAGGCAAGGGTGTCGCCGCGGGCGCCATGGCCGAGGCCGTCGAGCACAGCTTCCGTCATCTCCAGCCTGATGATCTGCAGGCTATCGCCGTCTACCTAAAGTCGGTTCCTGCCAAGACCACCCCCGGGCAGGACAGGGCCGCTTTCGCCTATGGCGAGGAGCAGTCGAACCATTATGATTTCGACACCAGAATGGCAGGGCGCGTCTCTCGCGAGATCCGCGCCGGTGAAGCGGCGAAAGCGCCGGTGATCAAGGACCGCGCGAGCTACGAGACCATCGACGATGGCGCGGTGCTGTACGGTGCCACTTGCGCCAGCTGTCACCAGCTTGCCGGCAGCGGCACCAAGGATAATTATTATCCTTCGCTCGTCCACAGCACAGCGACCGGCTCGATCGATCCGAACAATCTGGTGATGACGATCCTCGAAGGCGTACATCGTCAGGGCGCCAACGACCATGCCATGATGCGCGGCTTCAAGGATGATCTGAATGACGCACAGGTCGCCGCGATCGCGAACTTCGTGACCTCGCACTACGGCAACCCGGATGCAAAGGTGACGGCGGAACAGGTCACAGTGCTGCGTGACGGCGGTGAGAAGCCGCTGATCGCCAGACTCGGCGCGTGGCTGATTATCTTGCCGGCGGCGGGCGGCCTCGCGGTCTTGGCGCTGCTGGTTCGCTGGTATCGCCGCCGCAAGCTCAGACAGCCTCTCGCCTAACGCTTTTTGGGCACCTGAACGATCCCGGCGTAGACCTCAGTCCACGCCGGGATTCTTGCAACTCAACTATCGGATCGGCAATGCCTGACATGGAAGCAGAGGCGAAATCGCCTGCGCGTTATCGCCATCTTGGCGGATTGGTCGCCGGAATGACGATCGCCTTCGCCGCACCCGTGCCAGGCGCAGCATTCGCGCAGCAGGTCAAACTGGGCTCCGTCGGGACGAAGGGCGATGCCGGGCCTGTCGCGGCGACGGCGCCCATAAATGGCGAACCTGTCTCGCCCAAGCCCGCCACCGGTTTCGGACTGACCGGGGACTGGGGCGGTCTGAGGACCAACCTTAAAGACCGCGGTGTTGATATCGACATCTCGTTCCTGGGCGAACTGGCCGGCAATATCCGCGGCGGCGAACGGCACGCGGTCACGCAGGTGATGGGCTATGTCCTTGGCACCACCATCGACATGGACAAGTTCGCAGGGGTCGAAGGCGGCAAGATCCAGTTAGCGCTGAGCAAGCGCTCTGGCTACAACCTGATGGACAAGGCGGGCATCTCGATGCTGCTCCAACCGCAGGCACTATATGGTCGTGGCCAGACTTATCGTCTTTCGGAGCTGTGGTATCAGCAGCGCTTCGGTACGATCGCATCGATCAAGCTGGGGCGCGTGAACATGGGCGAGGATTTCGCAACCCTGCCATGCGACGCTTCCAGCCTGGCGCTGTGCGGCGCACAGATCGGCAACCTTGTGGGCGATTACTGGTTCAACAGCCCGGTCAGTCAGTGGGGCACCGTTATGCGGCTGACGGCGGACGATCTTTCGATCATGACCGGCGTCTACGAGTACAATCCGAACAATCTGGACAACGGCATCGCGCTCAGCCACGGCGGCGCCAAGAGCGTCACGGTGCCGGTCGAGTTGGGGCTGCGCTCCCATCTGGGAGCTTCGCGTCTCCCCGGTCTCTACCGCGTCGGCGCTTGGTACAGCGGCGCGAGAGCGGACGACGTGCTGACCGGCGTGGACGGGCGGCCGTTCGCGACGAGCGGACTCGATCCGATCCGGCGCGAGGGCCGTTATGGCGGCTACCTGCTGATGCAACAGCAGTTGACCGGCCGGTTCGTCGATGACGGCAATGGTCCCCGCACCACTCACGGCCTGACAGCCTATCTGAACTTCACGCAGACGGACCGCCGCACCACCCGGCTGGAAAATCAGGTAGGTCTCTGGCTGAGCTACATCGGCATTCTGGCCAATCGCCCCGACGACGATTTCGGGCTGAACATGGCGCGCACACACGTCAATCGCCGCGCGTCCTATTCGGACCTGCTAGCCAGCCCGGATACTCCGCGGGCCGGATCAGAATATGCGATGGAACTCTATTACGGGGTTCACATCCGCAACTGGCTGATCCTGCGGCCCAGCGTCCAGTATATCGTCAATCCGGTGGGCATATCGAGCGAGCGCGACCTCGTCATGCCGGGACTAATCAGCTCCATCACTTTCTGACCGGAGGTGGTCCTACCGAGCGGCGGATGCGCAGTTCGACCGGGATCATGACCCCCGGCACGGGTTCGTTGCGCAGGATCGCCTGCAGGGCGTGCAGCGCGGCACTGGCCTGTTCAACGGGATTCTGGCGCAGGGACGTCAGCGAGATCATCTCGGTGGCCGCCAGCGGCGTGTCGTCGAAGCCTATGACGGAGATATCATCGGGCACCCTTAGGCCGCGTGTATGAAGGCCGTTCATCGCGCCAATGGCGATCAGATCGTTGTAGGCAAAGATCGCCGTGGGCGGCCGGGACCGAGCCAGAAGCGCGTCGGCGCCGTTTCGCCCGGTCGTGGAATCGGGCGGTCCGGCATATTCCATCGGTTCCAGCCCCGCCGCCGCCATCGCTCGGCGATAACCCTCGGTCCGCCCGATCGCCCCGGCAGTGATCATGCTGCCGATGTGCGCGATCCGGCGATGACCAAGCCCGACCAGATGTTCCACCGCCTGCGCAGCGCCGCCTTCGTCGTCCACGCTGATCGAATGAACCGAAAGATGTCCAGTACGACGGCCAATGAAGACGCATGGCATTTGGCCTGCCATCTTCAGGATGGCGTCGTCGCTGTGCGGGGTCGAGATCAGGATCGCAGCGAGCGACCGCAGGGCGATCAGGCGCTCAGCTTCTTCCAGCGCGGAAGCATCATTGATCCCGCGCATCGAGATGATGGCATCGAAGCCCGCCGCCAGCAACTGCGTTTCGATGGCACTGGCAAGGCTGATGTGGAAGGGGTTGTCCGGCTCTCCGATCACCACTCCGACGATGGTTGTGCGCGCGCTGGCGAGGGTCCGTGCAGCGATGTTCGGTCTATACCCCACGGTCCGAGCGATTTCCGCGATGCGCGCACGGGTTGCCTCCTTGACACCCGGGTCCCCGCGCAACGCACGTGAAACTTGCGCACGGGACATGCCGGCGGCAGTCGCCACGTCGTGCAGGGTTGCGTACTGCTTCATCTGACCTTTTCCAAACAGTCTCTAAAGCCAGCGGTTTTCCGCCCTACGACGATCACAAGATAAGCCAGGAATGCCGGCGGTAGAGCAAACATAGACAGCCCGAGTAGATCCGCACTAAAAATGGCTTTCGCAAACATTTCGCTGATGTCGCATTATCGATGGGATGATGCAATCTTCGAGGACGCGCTTTGTCCACGCCAGCAGTCATTACTTTGGCAGAAGCATGATTTTTAGGATTGAAATAACCCTCTGACGCGGGAGAGGGCGGGCCTTGGCTAGAATGGCTTCCTGATCAGATGATTTGGTTGCTGGACCAATCTTCAATCAGGAGACCATCCCATGACTGACGCCACGGCAGCGGTAAGCCCGCTGCGTCGTCATATGATCGACGATATGAGCCTGCGCAACCTGTCGCCTCCAACGCAGCGATCCTACATCCACGCGGACAATCGGTTCAGCCGCCATTTTAGCCGTTCACCTGAGCTGCTGGGCCTGGAGGATGTCCGTGCTGTAAGGTCTATCTGATGTTACAGCGCATTTCGTGGGGCGCGCTTAACCAGACAGTCTGCGCTTTGCGCTTATTCTATGGCGGGACCCTGGACCGGGCAGAGATACCGGAGCGGATTGTCTACGCGCGTACGCCACGCAAACTGCCTAGCATCCTGAGCGCCGACGAAGTGGTGCGCATCCTGGAGGCCGTGTCATCACTGACGGCGCGCGCCGCGCTCACCACAGGCTATGCAGCCGGACTGCGTGCCTCGGAGGCGGTGAGCTTGAAGATTGCGGATATCGACAGTGACCGGATGCTGATCCAGATCCGTCACGGCAAAGGGGCCAAAGACCGCACGGTCATGCTGTCACCGCGCCTGTTGAGCATTCTGCGGGCCTACTGGCGTCCTGCAAGACCTGAAGGCTGGCGTTTCCTGGGCGCGCCGGCAAGCCGATCGACGTCCTAGTGCTTAATGCGGCCTGCCGTTTTGCGACGCAGGCGGCAGGCTTGGTCAAGCGGGTTAGAGTGCATACACTTCGCCACAGTTTCGCTACTCACCTGCTTGAGAACGGCACGGATATCCGGATCATCCAGGTCTTGCTCGGGCACAGCAATCTGTCGCCGGCGCGCTACACGCATGTGGCGCGAGTACTATCGCAGGGCAGGATCTACGCGAGATCATCACGCTGGAAGCGCAATCGAAGGTAACGTTTTTCAAGGCGAACGGCCCGCGCGAAGGCGCCATCGTCAACGAATTGTTCGAGGATGAGGCGGGCCCGTTTCTATTGCTACCTAGGCTTACGCGGCCAGCAGCCAGGCGGTCCCGAGGAGCAGACCGAGAAGGCGCAGTTCGACAGTGACGAGGGCCCCTCTCGACCCTCAAGCGCACCCGCGAGCTGCTGGCCAACGGTAAGGTCTGACTTGGCGGACTGAAAGGCGGGCCGCTCCATCGTGCAGCCCGCTGTTGGCGGGCCACCTGTGTGAATCGGCGTGCAAAAAGGGCTCTGACTCAATTTTGATGCAATTATCTGCCTGAATGGCTTCGTTTTCCACGTTGGGAGCAACGCCATGCAGAAAGCACTACGACCTTCCTCGGTGATCCCACCGGGGTTTACCATCGTGGCCTCGTCAATCGCCGACGATGGTGCAACGATTCTCGTTCGTAGCTCTTCGCCGACCAGCCATTGCCCAAAGTGCCGCAGCGTCAGTTGCCGCGTTCACAGCCGTTACCGGCGTCAGATCTCGGATTTGCCCTTGGCGGGCCGCGCCGTAAAACTGATGGCCGATGTCCGCCGTTTCCGGTGCGACACTGTGTCATGCGGGCAAAGGATCTTCGCGGAACGCTTCGCTGATGGGGCTGTTGCTCCTTAGGCACGGCGCACGGGCCGACTGGAAACACTGGTTCATCACCTCGGTCTCGCGCTTGGAGGTCGGCCCGCAGCCAGCTTTGCGCGGCGGCTGATGCTCCCTGTCAGCAATGACATGCTGCTCCGCGTCGTAAGACGCCGGGGAACCCCACCGTCTCCGGCTCCGACGGTGATCGGCATCGATGACTGGGCCTGGCGGCGCAATCAAAGGTACGGCACGATCATCTGCGATCTCGAGCGGCGTCGGCCGATACGTCTGCTCCCGGACCGGGAACCAGCGACCGCCCAGGCATGGCTCGCAGAGCAGCCGCAGGTGGCGATAATTGCCCGCGATCGCGGCGGCGCTTATGCCCGCGCGGCGGCCAAGGCGCTGCCGAATGCTGTGCAGGTCGCCGACCGCTGGCATCTCATGGAAAACGCCAGCCATGCCTTCCTAGACGCGGTGCGCCGGTCGATGCGGCAGATCCGATGCGCGATCGGTGCGATGTCGATCAAGCCTGAGCTGCTCACGGCGGCCGAGCGGCTGCAATACGAAGGATATCTTCATCGCGAAGAGACCAATGCCGCGATCCTCGCGCTCTCCAGGGACGGTGTGGGGATCAAGGAGATCGTGCGCCGCACCGGCCACAGTCGCGGCACGGTGCGGCGGGTCCTGCGCGGCGAGCGCAGCGACGTGTTCAGGACGCGAGAAACATCCCTTGAGACCTATCTGCCATGGCTGGATCAGCAGTGGGCGGCGGGTCGCCACAATGGCGCAGCACTGTGGCGCTCATTGCAGGCACAGGGGTTCCGGGGATCGCTTCGCGTCGTCACAGAGTGGGCAACACGCCGAAGGCGAGCCGACAAGGTAGATGCCGACACGCTGCAGCGCGTGCCTTCAGCCAGAACCATAGCGCGGTTGATGACGATCGAGCGCAACGATCTCACCAAGGCGGAAACGCTCACCGTCGCCGCCGTCGAAACCGGCGTGCCATCGCTTGTCGAGGCACGGCAGATCATCGACGGGTTCCACCTTATGATCCGCCGGAAAGCGGGAGCCGATCTCGATCCATGGATAATCCGAGCACGCGCCAGCCTCGTCGCATCGTTTGCAAACGGCGTCGCCAGGGACATTGCCGCCGTTCGAGCCGCAGTGGTCTCCCGATGGTCGAACGGCCAGACTGAGGGGCAAATCACCAAGCTCAAGCTGGTCAAACGTCAGATGTACGGCCGCGGAAAACTCGACCTTCTCGAGGCCCGGCTGATCGGCGCAACTTGAGCACCGATCATCAAAACTGCGTCAGACCCCCTTTTGCGCGCCGATCGGGGGTCTCGTTTGCACGCCGATTGACAGGCGGAGGCGGCACGGTGCCTTCAAGGAGCCTGATCTTCACCCAGTACCTGAACGCCTTCGCATTGCCCTGATAGCCGGCCTCGGTCACTTCGCGGTAAAGGTGGGTGGCGTTGCGACATCCTTCTTCCCATTTTCGGAAAATCGGCAAAATCGTGAGCAGGATGATGCCATTCGCGCTGCCAGAGGCCCGGGTGCTTTGCTAGCAGCCATTGCCGAACCGTTTTGCGATCAAGCCCGGTTTGACAATGATTGCCGAAATCGTGGAGCCCTTTGCACGCAGTTCGGCCAGCTTGCCGTAGGCGGACATGCGCGCGACCGATTGATTCTTCGACGTTCGAGCGAATTTTGCCGTAGCCCGGCGTAGATGATTGCTCGCCAAGCTAAATTGCGCCCGTGGAATGCGGCTTTGCCAGCGACTTACCGATCTCGCAGACTAGGCGATATCGCCGCTCGACTGCGCCAAGCAGGATATCGGAGCAGCTGCTATCCCGCAGATTATGGACGGGCTTACAAGTCTGCCTCTCCCCCACGATCCACACCACAGACTTTTTCCCATAGACCAGTGGTTGGGGCCCCTCGGGTTCCTCCATGCCAGGATTCCGTACGCAAGTGCTCGAAATCCTTAGACGAAGCCGCCGTTCCCGGTGCCGACGTCGAAGGTCGGCTCTCGGCAGCAGCCGATATTCGCAGTTTTCCCTCGTTTTCAGCCGGAATGCGCAGGTGATGCAGCTGGAGCGATTTAACGTTAGCTCTCCAATGATTGAAGAAGACGCTCGCTTTCGCGCCATAGTGCGAGGGCGCGCTCTGGATTGACGGCGTATGCGTAGAGACCTTCCATAGTAGGGTCACTTTGCCCCTCATCTATGATCTGGGCGATATGGCAATTTTCGCAGTATCGTCCACCAACAGCATCGGCAGCGGCCACGAAACCGGCCCAGACTGTTGTCGCAGCGCCTTGGGGAATGGATTTCCACGCGAACAGCCGTTCGCCTGCCGCTGCCTTGCGCTCATTTAACTCGTCGAGCATTGTATTGAGTGCGGCGAGATCGAGATGCCGCGCAAGCTCGGTTTTGATCACGCCAGGATGAACCGAAACCGCGCGAACGCCCCGATCTCGATGGCGTCGATCGAATTCCACCGCGAAGAGCAGGGTCGCCGTTTTCGAGCGTCCATAAGCCATATCGGCGTCATAGGGCGTGCGCTGCCAGTTAAGGTCATCCAAATCGATATCGGAAAATCGGTGTGCGGCAGACCCCAGCACCACAAGGCGGCCACCGGGTACGATCAGCTCGGCTACGCGACTGGCGAATTCGAAATGACCCAGATGATTGGTCGCGAACTGCAGTTCGAAGCCGTCCACGGTCCGGTTGAACGGCGTAGATGCCACCCCAGCATTGTTGATTACCACGTCGAAGCGCTGGCCAGTCGCCACAAAGGCATCCGTACAGGCACGGACGCTTGCGATAGAGGCAAGATCCAGCTGGACCAGCTCGATGGAGCCGCCCTTCCGTGCGTCTGCAATCGCTGGTTCGATGGCTTTGCTTGCTTTGGCTAAGTCACGCGCTGCGCCGACGACATGCGCTCCACGCGCCATCAGCGCACGTGCTGTCTCGACACCGAGACCGGCTGAGACTCCCGTTATGACGACATGCTTTCCAGAGAGATCGATGCCTTCGAGCACCTCGTCCGCGGTCGAAGTCTCGCCGAACGCCGTCGTCATAGTCATTTCCTTGCATTGTCATCGCCATAGGACGTTGTCACTTTGGTCATTGTGAAATAAACATAAGTGATAGTGACACTCCGTTTATATACGGAGCCGCACTCCGTTAACAAGGTGTTTCCATGCGTGCTGAATTGCAGAATGTACGGCGCAAGCCTCGAGCGGATGGCGAGCGCAATCGCGCAGCGATCCTGGAAGCGGCACGTCGTATCTTCGGTGAGCGGGGATCCGAGGTTAGCCTCGATGCCATTGCCCAGGCTGCGGGTGTTGGAAATGGCACCCTCTATCGGCACTTTCCGACGCGCGGCGCATTGATTGATGCGGTGTGCAGTGACGACGCACGGGGCCTGATCGCCGCCGCCGCCGATCTGGCGCGTGACCATCTCCCGCTGGCTGCGCTGCTGCTCTGGCTAGATTTCTTCATCGATCACATTGCGGCAAAGAATGTCGTCGTCGAGGCAATCAGCGCTTTGGTCGTGCCGGCTACATCCGATGAAGGCGTATCCGGGGCCGAAGTTCGCTCGGCCTTTGTTGGCCTGTTCGATCAAGTCGTGAAGGGAGGCGAAATCAAGGTCGAGTTCGACCCGCTCAACTTGCTGCGCGCTGTATCCGGGCTGTCGCTCGTCAATGCTGATTCAGTCTGGGCAGATGACGCCAAGCACCTCGTCCGTGTGCTTGTCTCAGGTTTGCGCGAGCCATTGCCTACGATATAAATATGATGGCGTGATCGTCGCCCTTTTTCCACCGACTGCGTGCTGGGAGAGCCCGGATATTTGAACTGTCATCAGGTGCATCGACCCGGCGAACTGATCAGCAGGGCCCCGAACAACCGGTGCCAGACCCCGGTTGGCCGCGATTGAATCGGTTATAAATGGTGGTGTGGAGGCCGTAGTGCGCCGGCAGATCGCGCCACGGCGATCCCGGCCTTGACACCGGGCAGACTCCGTCGCCGGAAGCTGACTCGCGACCTGAGGTCATGCGACTTTCGATCATCGCTTTGCTCGCGCCATCAAGCCGCGAGATTGCATCGACCAGAGCAGTTTGTCGAACCCTGTAGGGCTCAAAGCAACGGCATGGTCGAACGCTTCAATGGCCGCGTCGCCCGTGAAGTGTTGGGCATCAACATTGCCGGCCATGCCGATCTCAAATTCCTGCTGAACGGCGTCACCCAAGCCTATAATCGAGGACGGCAGCGCGTGTTGCAGGCCACCACACCACGCCAGAAGGTGGAAAAACGCATCGGCCTGATCCCCTCGCTAGCCAATCTTCTTTACAGGCCTGCGGCGCCAGACGATCTTATGGCCCAAGTCGACGACGTCCGAGATTAAAGCCAATGATGTGTCGCAATCAGACAGCTAATCCATTAACAGATTGATCGGCCCAATCAGCGGCTGCCGTTTAAGGCCGGTTTGATTCTCCGCCGCTTTTCAGCGAGTGTTATACATCAATGCTGCAATCGGATCGCGATTGCGCAAAGGGGGTTGCGCCCCGACCGTCGCGCGATAAGGCTCGAAAAATATTGCGATCGCACCCGTGCGCGCAGAACATATAAGAGGGCTTAGATGGCACAGGTGAAAAAGGACGATATGCGCAACGCCATTCTGGCGGCGGCATTCGATCTCTTCTCCGAACGTGGCTATGCATCGACGACCGTATCGGCCATCGCGAGGGCGGCAAGCATGACGGTCGCCAACCTTTACGTCTATTTCCCGTCCAAGATCGTGCTGCTGTACGCTGTCTACCGGCCTTGGCTGCTGGCGAAGCTGGAGGAGGCAGAGTTGACGGTCATGCGCTATCGCACGCCCGAAACCCGACTGCGGCGCCTCATCCTGGCGCTGTGGCGCGACATTCCCTCGACCGACCATGGCATGGCGAACGCGCTGGTTGAAGCGCTGGCCACCACCCCGCCCGACGACAAGAAGCCCAATGATCTGCTTTTGAGCGTCGAGGACTATCTGACGAACCTGCTGGTCCAGATCCTGCCCAAAACGCGCTGCCCGTTGGTTGAGGACGGACTGATCTCCCACATGATGTGGATGGCCTTTGATGGCTTCGCGATCAATCGCCGGCTGGGCGATGTGCGCGACATGGACCGGCTGACCGATCATTGGATCGCCATGTTGTTGGGCGATCCGGTCGAACCGTAGCTTAGCGGGCGGGACGCAACGGCACGTCGAGCCGACTTAGCCCTGGGCCCATCGCGAGCGCTACATGTGCGATCCGATTGTCCGCAGCAACCTCGTCCGCCACTGGCTTACCCGAATTGCGGTTACGCTGTTGATGGATGCTCAGCCCCAGCGGGGACACGACCAGCCTCAGCCGGGCGCCTTGCGGCAGGCGCCGGGCGACAAAATCGAACCGATGAAACGCATAGGGCAGCCGCTTGCCTATCACGACCGGCGTTTCCCGTGTTAGGCTGGTGCGATAACGAGCGCGCGCCTGATCCTGGGTTAGAAAGATCTGCGTTCCGTCTGGCATTACCGCATAGAGCGCGACGCGGATGTCAGTGTCGGGCACGTCCATGGTCAGATAAAGGTCAGCCGCCGGTATGCCCACAAGGTCTGTGGGCGCGTCCAGCGGCAGCCCGTCATAGACCAGCCCCTCCCCGTTCAGCCTTGTGACCGCGGTGGCATCGGTCAGCCAGTTTGGCGCCACCAGGTCAAAGCCCTCCACGCCTTCGTTGCGGCCCGGCACGGAAGGATCATAAACATAGCGGTCATCAGCCTGTCCAGGCGCGCGCGCCGTCAACGCGCCTGCTCGCGTGACCGCCCCCGCATTGCTGACGGGAGAACTTAGCATCAGCTTGCGCAGCGGAGCGCTCGCGGAGGCGAGGCTGGGCGCCGTTTCCCAGCGATCGGCGCCGGCGAGGAAGTAAGCGAAATGATCGGCCAGAAAGGCGGGCTTGGGTCCACGGTTAAGAATCCAGTCGAACCATTGCCGATGCAGTTCCAGCATATTGATCACGCTGGCCGCGCCCATGTCCACCCCCCCCGTCACCCGCTGTGGATTGCGCGTCCCGGGATGATCCCACGGGCCCAGGACCAGATATTGGCGATCTATCACTGCAGGTGACACAGCCAACGCGCGCGCGTCAAGATAGGCACGCAGACCTGTTTGCGAAGGGTCATAGGCACCGGTTATAGCCAATAGCGGAATGCTGACCCGTTTGAGCTGCGCGGCATCCAGAATACCGGCGTCGGTCACCGTCTCGCGCCAATAGGCGTCAATCGTAGGGTGGCGCAGATTGTTCTGCCACAAGGGACTGGGCAAGCCGACCATGCGGTCGAAATCGCGATAGGGCACGCGGCCGCTTGCCAGTTCGGCCAGCGCGCCCAGCCAGTAGGCGCGATCAGTGTAAGCCGCACGATTGGACGTGGGGCCGCTCGTATAAACCAGCCACTGCATCAGTTGCGGGAAGGGAATATTGGCCCGCATGTCGCGATCGACCGTGGTCATGCCTGCCGAGGCGGGGGCGATTGCCTTGAGCGCGGGCGGCGCGAGCGTGGCGAAGGCGAGCTGATTGCGCCCCGCATAGGACCCGCCCCACCCTACCACGCGCCCGTCTGACCCAGGCATGGTCGCCAGCCACTGGATCACATCATAGCCATCCTGCGCCTCGTGCAAGGTCGGCAGGAACGCACCGCTCGATCCGCCCCGGCCGCGCGTATCGACCGCTGCATAGACATAGCCGTGACGGGCAAACCACATGGCGACGCCATGCAGCGTATCGGCCGTGTAGGGCGTGACCGTCAGAACCACGGGCAAGCCGCCGTCTGCTTGAGCGGGTCGATAGATGTTGGCGTTGAGGCGCGTACCGTCCCGCATGGGAATCGCCACAGCCCAGTCGACCACGACGTCACGAGGCGCGGGATCCGGCGCCGCCAAGGCGGCGCTCAAGCTTGCCCAGCCCAGCAGGACGACGGCGATTCTGCGCATAGTAACGGTCATGCGTCACCTCGTGCGAAGGGAGCGAACCGTGGCCCGAAGACCGTGTCGGTCGCCATAGGAAAATGAATATTGGTGCCGCTGAACGGCGGAAACAGCGCCCGGTCGGCCTTCATCTCCTCGCGCACCGGCGAATTGAGCGCGCCTTCCAGCGCCGCGGCACTTTCGAACATGATCCGGTTGCGCTGGAAATAGGCGACGTGCCGTGCGGGCAGCTGGCTTACCCAGTCCACGCAGGAAAAGACCTCGACCTCCAGCACGCCGGGGAATGTCCCCATGATGCGCGCATGGTTAGCGAAATAATAGCGTAGCCAGACGCTCAGATCTTCGGGCTGGCCAGGATAGTGGACCAGATAGCTGCATGGCGTGATGTCATCGGGCATATCAGATGCCGGCGTTGCGAAGGGCCGGGTCCACATCGCCTGCTGCTCCACTTCGGCGGCGGCAAGCGAGGGGAATAGCCCGCCGAACAGCGAAGCCAGCGCCCCACCTTCAGCAGCCGCCGCCTCCAGCGTCTGAAGTTGTGGGAAATAAAGTTGCAGCGTCAGCATCGGCGACGGGCCGTCGTCAAAATAGCGATCGCGCGCGATGTCCGGAGTGAAGAGATGGGCGCGGTGCAAGCCGGGAACGGACCGTACAAGGGCGGCGACGCGATCATGCTCGCGGACACTCAACCGTCTTGCGGCATCGGGATGAACGAAGGTTAAAAACAGCGAGAACATGATCGAAGCCCTGTCGTCCGGTTCGGAAGTAAGAAATGCGGTCGGCCCTTAGCGCCCGTCGCGCGGCGGGGATGGTACAACCAGAATGGCAATGCCAGAGAGCAGCGCCATCACCGCGAAAATTTGGAAATTCGTGGCAGTCGGCAACCGCGCCTGCACCACTGCCGCGCCAAGCATCGGCCCCGCGATCGCCCCGGAGCGAGAGAAGCTAAGGCACCAGCCCACGGCGGTCGCCCTCAGATCGGCCGGGAAATAGCTCGCAAGGTAGGCGGTGACGAGCACCGCCGCCGAAACACTGCCGACCCCTGCGGCCGCGACGACGACATAGGTGACCGGCAAAGGCCAGCGCGTCGCCAGCAGCAGGATCGCCACCGCGCCCAGCAGGAACGCCGATGCGATCACCCGCCCCCTGCCCCACCGGTCTGCCAGGATGCCGAGCAGGACGCCGCCTGCCGAGGACGCAAGCGCGAACACACCTAGGAACAGCAGGCTCGGCCCCAGATCATAGCCACCAGACCGCATAATCTGAGGGAGCCAGGTATTGAGCCCATAGACCACGACCATGCCCAAGAAGGTCGCCGCCCAGAAACCCGCCGTGGCCCGCCGGTATTCGGGCGCGAAGATGCGCAGTGCCATCCGCCATCCTGCCGCACCCACACGCTGCGCATCGTGCTGGCGCAGATCCACGCCGAACCGTGAAGCAATCGCGCGCGCACGATCGACCTTGCCGGCCCGCAGGAGCAGGGCCGGCGATTCGGGCAGTTTCGCGGCCAGCACGGGCAGCAGAAGCAGGGGGGACGCCCCCACCAGCATAACGGCACGCCAGCCATGGCTGGCCAGAAAGACGTATCCCACTAATGCGGCTGCGAAAATGCCGATCGAATAGCCCGAATACATGATTGCGAATTCGCGCCCCCGCCTTTCGGGCGGAGCAAACTCGGTCACCAAGGCAGATGCGACCGGAATCATGCCGCCGACGCCGATACCGCTAATGAAACGAAACAACCCAAAGACCGTCGGATCGAGCGCAGTTGCCGCCGCGCCGGTCGCAGCCGAAAACAACGCGATGCATCCGATGAAGCAACCGCGCCGACCTATCCTGTCACTGATCGTGCCGATGAGGAAGCCGCCCAGGAACATGCCGACCAGTGCCAGACTGGCAAGCATGCCTGCCTGCACGGCAGTAAGCTTCCAAAGCCGATCGGACAGGAGGCCGGGCAGCACCGCACCAAAGACGCCCAGGTCATAGCCCTCGGCCAGAAGTCCGAACCAGCACAGCCAGGTCACACGCCGGGCGCTGACAAGAGGCATTGGGGCGGCCATCGTCACACTGTTCATTCCCGGTCTCCACGCCTAGCCGTTAGATTGTTCCGATCACGTCGCGCAGGTCGGACAGACTACCCCCTGCACTCAGCACCAGCATAGCGACAATCCGCAATTTCTGCGGCGAAAGGTCACCGCCTGCAATCATGCCGGCGCGGTCGAGAAAAGCCTGCGGCACTACATTGCCCCGCCCGCCCCGCGTGCCTTGTATAACGAACAGGCCCGCCGCAGCCGCAGCCGCCAATGCGCGTGCCTCGCCATTGGCGGGGCGGCCGGGCAGCAATCCGGCGGACACGATGCCCCGCGCGCCAGCTGCGACGAAGGCATCGATCGCGGTTCCATCTGCCCCGGCGTAGGAATAGGCGATGTCGACGCGCGGCAAGGTCACAGCGCTAGGCGCGATCGCGCGAGTTAGGTCGATCGCCGGCGCCGAAGGGGGCGCAACACGCCGGAAGCGGACCGATCCGTCCGCCTCCACCCGGCCGAGCGGTCCGAATTCGGGCGCCACGAAGGCATCGAGCGCGCCCGAACTCTCTTTCGTCACGTCGCGCGCGGCGAAGATCATATTGTCGATCACCACCAGCACGCCTGCGCCCCGTGCCACCGGCGACGCGGCAACCGCAATCGCGCTGCGCAGGTTAGGCAGCGCGTCGGAACCCGCGGAATTGGCTGGCCGCTGCGCGCCGGTCAGCACCACCGGCCGGTCGCCGCGATGAACAAGCGAGAGGAAAAAAGCGGTTTCCTCCAGCGTCGCAGTGCCATGCGTGATGACGCAGCCAACCTCTATCGTCGCGACTAGCCGTGCTAGGTCGATCCAGTCGGACAGAGTGATGCCCGTGCTGCCCAGCGCACGGAAATCAACCGGTTGCAGGGCGACATCGAGACCCGCTGTCGCGCCGTCGAGCAAGTCAGCGATCGGGCGGACCACCCCACCTTCGCCATATTCCACCCAGTCGAAGGCATGGCGCGCTTCCATGGCGAAGGTGCCGCCTGTCCCGACTATCGCGATCTTCTCGCTCATGGTCGGTCCAGCCGGATCGACAGCATATCGTTGTCCACCCGAAGCTCGTAACAGCGCACGTCCCGAGTTAATGGCTTGCACATCGCCTTGCCGCTGCGCACGTCGAACGCGCCGGCGTGCAACGGGCATTCTATCTCATAGCCTTCAAGGTCGCCGTCGGACAGCAGCGCGTTGCCGTGCGTGCACAGATCGTCGATCGCGAAAATCTGGTCATCGACCATGAACAGACCGATCCTGTGCCCGGCGATCATAATTCCGCGACACGACGCGCCCTGCATCACGGCGTCCCGTGTACCCAGTTGCGTCCATTCTCCGGTCATAGCGAACCCTGCCGCGCCATTTGTTCGGGCGAATAAGCCCGCATCGCCCCGGTCAGCTCGCTTACCTGCTTAATCCCGCGACGGACGCAATAGGCGTCTAGATCATCGAGAAGGCGGATCATGGCGGTGGGCTGGACGAAGCTCTGAGTACCGACCTGCACCGCGCTCGCGCCGGCCAGCAGATATTCGATCGCGTCGGCCGCGTTGGAGATGCCGCCGCAGCCGATGATCGGGATTGAGACCGCCTGCGAGCACTGGTAGACCATGCGCAGGATGACCGGCTTGGTCGCAGGGCCTGTGATGCCGCCCATTAGGTTGGCGACGCGCGGCTGCCAACTTTCGATGTCGATAGCCATCGCGAGCATGGCGTTGGCGACCACGAGCGCGTCGGCCCCCGCCCCTTCGGCGGCGCGGGCAATAGCCGCGATATCGCCCACATTGGGCGACAGCTTCGCCCAGATCGGCAACGGCGTGGACCGTTTCATGGCGGCAATCACCTCCGCCGTCGCCTGCGGGTCCATGCCGAAGGCCAGGCCGTCCTTCTTGAGGTTGGGGCAGGACACATTGGCTTCGATTGCGACAACGCCGGGCACCGACACCTTCGCCGCGAGCGTGCCGAACTGTTCGACCGTATCGGCCGAGATCGAGGCGACGATCGGGGTCGCGAACCGGCGGTAGAATGGCACAGTCGTGTCGCGATAATAGTTGGCACCCTTGCTGGGTATGCCGATCGAAAACAGAGTAGCATGCTGCAATTCGGCGACACGCGGTGGCGGATTGCCTTCACGCAGGTCGTCTGTGATCGTCTTCGTTACGATCGCACCCAAGCGCGAGAGGTCGAACACGTCGGACAACCCCTCAGCCAGCGTACCAGACGCGGGCATGATCGGGTTGGCAAGGGTCAGATCGCCGATGCGGACTGACAGATCGGTCATATCACCGCCTCCGCCAGATCGAAAACGGGACCATCCCAGCAAACGCGCTTGTAGCTTGTCGCCTGTTCGCCATCGGGGCCGGGGCAGCGGAAGGGCATGACGCAGGCAAAGCACATACCCAGCGCGCACCCCATCCTTTGTTCCAGCGCGACCTGACCGGCGATGCCGTGCTCCTGAGCAAATCCCTGGAGCAGCCGCGCAAGCCGCTTGGAGCCGCAGGTCGCGACGAAATCAATCGGACGGTCCGCATGGATGCGCATCAACAGCCCTTCCAGCGCGACCGGATCACTATTTTCCGCTTCATCTGTCACGATGATGACGCTCGCCCCATCGTCGCGCAGCGTACCTTCCGCCATCAACAACGAGGCCGTTCGCGCGGACAGGATCGCCGTGACATGCGCCCCGACAGCGACCCCCTCACGGGCCAGCGGTGCCAGCGTGGCAAGGCCCACGCCCCGGCCGATCATCAGGACATGCTGCGTGACGTTGGGCAGGACGAAGCCCTTGCCTAGTGGCCCGAGCGCGTCCAGCACGTCGCCAGCGCCCAGATTCGCGAGCCCCCGCGTCCCGCTGCCCTGCACCTTGTAGAGGAAGTGCAGCTGGCGCTTATCCCGGTCGATACGATGGATACTCATCGGACGGCGCAGGAAATTGCCAGCCTCACCATCAGGCGGGCAGGCCAAGTGAAAGAACTGTCCGGCGCGCGCGGTCAGCGCGACCTCGGGCGCATCCACGACAAGCAGTCTATATTCGTCGTTGACGGGATGATTGGCTACGACTGGGCATAGATTTTCGGCTACACTTGGCGAGACATTGCCCGTTTCCCCGGGCGCAGGTTCGGGAGTGTCCAATGATATCATCGCAAGCATCGTCATGAAATTTCCGTCGTCGGGAAGACCGGCGGGAAGCCGGAAGGAGGAAGGGGGAAGGTCTGAACCTGTTCGAAGCGCATGCCGTCGATCAGCCATTCGCCATCGGCCTGCCGCACGAAGCGCTGTTGCGTGATCGCAGCCAGTAGCAACGGATCTGCTTCGCCCGCACGATGGCCGACCTGCCACAGGCGCCAGCGCGTATCGGCAGCATTGTCCGCGATCTTGATTTGTGGCGCGACGTAATAATGCATGGCAAAATTCCACGGCGGGGCGGCGAACCACTTGGCAAGGGCGTCGCGCCCGATCATGGTGCCGCCGAACACGCCGCCATCCCAGCGTGCCTGCGCGGTGAAGCACGCGGCCTGTTCCACGGCGGCGTCCATCATCGCCTTGTCGTCCACGCGCCGGCGCAACGGTGAATATTTCGCGTCGGCAAACGCAGCGTAGCGCGCTTGCGTGCGACGGATCGCCAGTTCGTCCTCCACCGCCCGGAGGCGCTCGCCCAGTTCCACCTCGCTCATAGGATCGACTTGAGTGGCGCGCCCGTCAGCTGGTCTTGGGTGACGCAGACGCGGTCGCGGATGAGCCGTTCGATCTGGCGACGCTCGCGTCCCGCATCGATCATCACAGCGCCGGCAATGCGGTCGCCGGCGAGGTGGAATATGCAGGTGCCGCCCGCGCGTGAATCGCTCCGGATGATCTCCCGATCGCCATCGCAAATGCCTACCACCTGGATGTTATGCCCGAGCTGATCGGTCCACATCCAAGGCAGCTCGACATAGGGATCCGCCCCACCCAGCAGGATCGCCGCGACCGCCTGCGCCTGATTTTCCGCGTTTCGCCAAGTTTCCTGCCTTATCGCCCGGCCATAGATCGGGCTGTCGGTCAGCGCGACGTCGCCGACGGCATAGATATGCTCGCACCCGGCCACCCGGCAGAACGCATCAGTCGCCACGCCGTCAGATCCCTTCGCGATCAGGCCGCCCAGCGCCGCGGTGGCGGGCATCGCGCCGCTGGCGAGCAGCACGACATCGGCTGGCACCCGCTCGTCGTTGGTAAGCAGCAGCGCGTCGGCTCCTATGGCCGCCACGCCTACCTCCAGACGCAGGTCGACACCCGCCGCTCTGTGTCGTTCCGCCAGCCAGCCGGATACGCCAGGAGGGAGGATCCGGGCCATGACACGGTCGGTCTGTTCGATGACAGTCACCCGCACACCTAGTTCGCGCGCGCTGGAGGCAACCTCCAAGCCGATGACGCCGCCGCCCACGATGGCAATGGAATCCGCCGTCTCGATAGCCGCTCTCAGGCGTTCGGCGTCATTAATCGAACGCAGCACATGGACGTGGGGCAGGACTGCGCCCGGAATTGCCGGACGGCGCGCATCCGCGCCCGTCGCAATAACCAGACGGTCCCAGCCGATGGCGCCGCCATCGTCAAGACGGACGGTCCGCCCGGCCGGATCCACCGCCGTCACCCGGCCCCGCCGCCGTTCGAAACGGCCCTTGCCTATGACGACGCAATCCGGCAGGCTAAAATCCTCGATGCTCTGCTGTCCCAGCAGAAAAGCCTTGGACAAGGGTGGCCTTTCATAGGGCGCATGCGCCTCCTCTCCGACCAGCAGGATTTCGCCCTCGAAGCCGCCGTCTGCCAGATGCTGCGCCACGCGTCCTCCGGCATGACCGGCACCCACGATAAGTATGCGGGTCATGGCGCCACGCCGGGCACGCGTACCAACACGCGATAGAGCAGCCCCCCCTCGTCCGCGTCGCAACGCCACGCGCGCGGTTCGCCCGGGGGAATGACGATGCCCTCGCCTGCCGACAGGTCGTAGGACTCGCCCGCCGCATCGACATGGAACGCGCCTTCGATCACTGCGGCGACTTCCTCGAACAACGTGTCGCCTGACTCATTAAGTTCCTCGCCGCCCGCGAAGCGCCGCAGCCGCGCTTCCAGATGACCGCCAATGGCGGACGTCATCTTGCGTGCGGATGGTGTGGCGATGCTGATGCACATGCCGGCCGTCACGCCACGTTTCCCCGGTTGCGAAGCGGATAATAGGGCGCGCCGTCTTCAGGTCCAAATTCCGGTCGGGGGGGCGTTACGACGTTCAATCGCATGCTGGCCCCCTCACGTCCCATGTAGTTCGTCCCATAATGCGAGATGCCGCCCGGGATGATGAGCGCGGTCCGCGGCCCCATGTACGTCACCGGATCGGCCGGGTCTCCATTGCCGGTCCCTTCGATCACGTTGCAGCCGCCAATGATTTGGAGCGACGCCTCTTCGCCGTGATGATGCGCCTTGGCCGGGATGTCCGGGCCGCGCGGGGCCACGAACTTAACCACCGATATGCTGATGGCAGTGCCGAACAGATGCTTGGAGTAGAGACCATTTTCCACGACGGTCTTCAAACCCTCGTCGATCGCGAAAATACGACATTTGGCCATGGCGTGATCCTTAGATGGCAGGACGGAGGACGAAGTCCTCCTGCGCGGCAAATCGGCGGGAATCATAGCCGTCGATGACCGCCGGTTGATGGTAGGATTCGACGGCCGGCGCGATCTCTGCCAGCGAGAGCAACATGTGGAACAAGGGTTTGTCCACATCCGGCATGGCGTCGAGCGGCTGACGATCGAGATAGGCTACGATCTGCGGGACGCGCGGCAGGACGGCGTCGGCAAAGGCGCGCAGTTCCTCGATCGTGCAGGCGTGCCGACGGATATTACGCTCCGTTTCCGTGGCCAGGCACCAGCCCGCGTGGACTTGCAGCTCATCGAATTGTTTAGGCAACATGCTTTTGTCCTTCAGGCCGCCGCGCGCGCGCGTTCCGCGTCGCCCAGGATGCGTTCGATCACTTCGAAACTGTGGCGGACCATGATTTCATAATCCTGCAGGATCATGTGGGTTTTGGCGCCTGTCCGGCAGGCTGCCTGCGTGCGTTCCAATGTGGAGAAATCCTCCAGCAGCACGTCGCGCAGCTGCACTTTCATATATTCCTGATAGAAACGCCCCCCGGCGGTCAGCATCTCGGGATAATAGACCCGCGCCTCCACCAACGTGCGATCATGCGCAATCGGGCGGAAGGTATAGGCCTGAAAGTAATTGGGGCGCAGCGACAGGTAGAAATCGGGGAAGACGACATTGATGTCGAACATCCAGTCCGGGCTACCGGTCCAATTCACACCAGAGGGCAGGTCCGCCATCGGAAATACGTAGCGCGCACCCCCCGCCCCTGCCCGCAACGCGGCCGCCGATATAGGCTTGGCGGCGGCAGACTCAGCCAGCGCCTCTTCCAAAGCGGCGCCGCCTTGCGTCACTGCCTTTGGGTTGCCGTAGACGGTGCGCGTATTGCCGGCGAGCGAGAGCCGACGATGATAGTCGCCGCACAATCCATCCAGCGGCCGCATCGCGCCGCCATCGTCGGTCTTGATCGAATCGGCGATCGAATGGCCATGGACATAGGCGACGTGATAAGCCTCCTGAAAGGCGTCCATCGCCAGCTTCCAGTTGCAGGCTACTTCGGTAGTCCAGGAAAAGCAGGACGTCATCTTGGCGAACGGATAGCCTTCCACGTTGCCATACATGGGCTCCATGAACTGGACGAGGGTCATTGCGGGGTTCGGATCGACGTGGATAAAGATGAAACCCTGCCATATGTCGCAGGGCACCGTCGCCAGACCATGAGCGCAGCGATCCAGGTCGAAAAAGCAATCTTCGTCCGGCACGCCCGTCAAATTGCCTTCCAGGTCATAGGCCCAGCCATGAAATTTGCAGAAGAATTTACGCGTATTGCCCCGCTCGTCATAGACGATCTGGTTCATCCGGTGCGCGCAAACATTATGCATGGCATGCAGGTCACCCTTCTTTGTGCGCACCACGATGATCGACGCATCGCACGCAGCGATATCCTTGACCATATAGTCGCCTGGGTTCGGCAACTCTTCGACGCGGCCGACGTGCAACCAGGTCTTGCGAAACAGGTCCGCCTTTTCCCGATTCCAATAGTCGGGGCTAACATAGGGCTCGATCGGGATGAGACCACGGCCAAGTTCCGGATATTTATCGTGCAGGCGAACGGACGCGCTCACTCGGCTTCTCCACATCTCTCGTTTAGCGATCATCATTCTTTATTGTAGCGTCACGGCTGTCAAGCTGTCATCGTCGATCGTCGCGAATTTTTCTGATTTGCCTCGACCGGCACGACCAGGCATATGGGCTGGAGCGTCGTCCCTGGCGAACCAAACGTTCGACAGTCATGGCAGCAGACTGAAGCGCAGATCGCGTCGACCACTGCGAATCATCGATGCCTTCGCTCCCGCATCGAGTTGTTCGCGGCCTTGGGATGCCCTGCCTGACGCCGGCATCAGCAAAGCAGACTCACGTCATTGCGCTATCACGCAAGCCGCCTGTCGCACCACTTTCCGTCGGGCGCTCCGTGCATAACGGCTATATCACCGGAAAGTGGATATTCTTAGCCGAAGAAGACGGCGGCGCCCCCCCCCCTTTGGCCACGTGAGGATGTGCTCATGGAGATTTTATATGACAAGCAGTTGACAGCCCCATGAAATCAATAAAGATTGATAGTCGTTATTAAAGACGCATTGGAGACATACTTCCGACATGGCACAGCCCCCTATCTTCTGGCCGGTCGCAGCCTATGTAGTGACGAGCATCGTCGCGTCCTTCCCGGTCGCCGCCCAGTTGCCCGATAAAGCTGGACATCCGGATCGGCAGGCCGCTGCCATCGAGGCGCAGATGACCGATACAGAGCGACTGAACATGGTCCGCTCGATCTTTTCGCGAACAGACCGCACCGCCACGCCGCTGCCCGCCGATGTCGTCTCCTCCGCGTCCTACACGCCGCCGATCCCGCGTCTGAACGTGCCCGCGTTGCGGGAAACCGATGGTCCGCTGGGCGTGTCCTGGGTCAGCGGCAGCCGCAAGGACGGGGCCACCGCCTTTCCCTCGACGCTTGCTATGGGCGCAGCGTGGGATCCCGACATGGCCTATCGCGTCGGTGCGCAGATGGCGAAGGAGGCCCGCGCTAAAGGCTTCAATGTCCTTCTCACCGGAGGCGTCAATCTGGTGCGCGAACCGCGCGGCGGTCGAAATTTCGAATATCTTTCCGAAGATCCGCTGCTGAGCGGCGTCGTGGGCGGACTGGGCATCCGCGCGGTGCAGGACGCGCATATGATCTCGACAATCAAGCATTTCGCCATGAACGCGCAGGAAACCGGCCGCCATATCGCCAATGCGCTGATCCGCGACGATCAAGCACATGACAGCGACCTGCTCGCCTTCCGGCTGGCGATCGACATTGGCCATCCTGGCGCGGTCATGTGCGCCTATAATCGTGTCAACGGCGCCCAGTCCTGCGGCAGCAAGGCGTTGCTGACAGATATCCTCAAGACGCAGTGGCGTTATCCGGGCTTCGTGATGTCTGACTGGAGCGCAGTGCGCGGCATATCCGACATGACCGCCGGGCTGGACCGCGAGTCCGCCGACGAGAATGATGCCCGCCCCTATTTCGCGCAGGATTTGCTACCTGCGGCCGTGCGCGACCGCGCGCTCCACCATCGCATGCGCGACGCGACCCGCCGCATCCTGCGCACGATGTTCGCGTCTGGCCTGATGACAAATCCGCCCAAGATCGCGGCTGTCGATCCGGCCGAAGGCAAGGCTATCGCGCGCGCCGCGGCGCAAGGCGGCATAGTGCTGCTCAAGAATGAGGGGATGCTGCCCCTGCTCCGGAGTGCGCGCCGCATCGCTGTGATCGGCGGCTTTGCCAATGAAGGCGTACTGTCCGGCGGCGGCTCGTCACAGGTCCAGCCGGTGCAGGGGCCCGCGATCAACTTTCCCGGCAACGGCGCACGTCATCGCATTATGTACCACCCATCTTCACCGCTTGCCGCGATCAAGGCGAAACTGCCCAAAGACGCATTCGTCCGCTACGATCAGGGCTTCTATCCCGCCGCCGCTGCCAACATGGCGCGCGAGAGCGACGTCGCCATTGTCTTCGCGACGCAATGGATGACCGAAGGGCTGGACGCGCCCGACCTCTCGCTGCCCCAAGGCCAGGACGAGATGATCGCAGCCGTGGCGCGGGCTAACCCCAACACCATCGTCGTGCTGGAAACCGGCGGACCGGTCCTGATGCCCTGGAAAGACCATGTAGGCGCCATCCTCGAAGCCTGGTATGCCGGCATTGGCGGGGGCGAGGCGATAGCAGATGTCCTGTTCGGAGACGTCGACCCGACAGGCCGGCTGCCTGTGACCTTTCCAGCATCGCTGGACCAGTTGCCCCGCCCAGTGCTGGACGACAGCAAGGACAGGGCGCGCGATCTGGCATCCCAGTCGCAGACGATCGCGGGCTTCGACGTCGATTACCGGATCGAAGGATCGGATGTCGGCTATCGCTGGTTCGCGCGCAAGGGTGTCAAGCCCTTGTTCCCATTCGGCCATGGCCTGTCTTACACCCATTTCCGCTACAGCGATTTTTCCGTCACCGACGGGCCGCAAATCATGGTGTCCTTCACAATAGAGAATGACGGCGACCGGGCGGGCGGTGACGTGCCGCAGGTCTATGTGCGCGAACGCGCCGGAAAGCCCGGCCTGCGGCTAGCCGGATGGAGTAAGGTCGTGCTCGACAAGGGACAGCGCAAGACGATCCGCTTCCCCATTGAGCCGAAGATCCTGGCCGATTGGGACGGCAAGGTTGGCGCATGGATGGTGCCCGCTGGCCGCTTCGATTTTCAGCTCGGCGCATCCAGCGCCGACGCGGCCCTCGCGGCGACCACCTCTGTGGCGTCGCGACGGATCAAATAAAACCATAAAAACAAAAAAAGAAACGCAGGACCCGGGACGGAATATTCCTGAAAAAATTAAGGGGTACATCATGTTTATCGTCAATACCGGTCAGCCAACGACGCCTCCGGGTCGCATCAAGAAGACAGCCTTCTCGTTTTTGGGCGCCAGCAGTTTTGCCCTCATCCTATCCTCGGCAGCCTTGGCCCAGTCGAGCGAAGGTACCGCCGCAGCGCAACAGGCCGATGGCGCCACCGACATCGTCGTGACCGGATCGCGCATCGCCCGCCGCGACTTCGTAGCCGACAGCCCGATCGTCACCGTTAGCAACGCCGCGCTAGACTCGAACGGCAACGTCTCGCTGGAAGGCAAGCTCAACAAGCTGCCCCAGCTGCTGCCTGGCGCCACCGCCTACACCGCTAACATCGCCTCGGCCGGGCAAGCCACGCTGAACCTACGCGGCCTTGGCGCGTCACGCAACCTGGTGCTGCTGGACGGTCGCCGGATGCAGCCCGCAGGCGCCACGATGGCGATCGACGTCAACAACCTGCCCGCCATCCTGGTCGAAAATGTCGAAATTATCAGCGGCGGCGCATCCGCCGTCTATGGTTCGGACGCCATGTCGGGAGTTGTTAATTTCAAGCTTCGTCGCAACTTCATCGGCCTGCAACTCGATGCCCAGAGCAATATCAGCGGCCAGAGCGATGGCGCGACGCAGGACATCTCGGTGCTGGCGGGCATGGATTTTGCCGGCGGGCGCGGTCACCTGATGGTGGCAGGCGAATATTATAACCGGGAAGGGCTGTTCGGCCGAGACCGCAAATTCTACACCGATGCCTTCACCGCCGGCGGCAGCAGCGTTGCTTCGAACAGCCTGCCTGCGGGAACGTTCAATCCCACCGCTGGAAACCTGCCCACAACGGCGGCGCTCAATACACTGTTCGCATCCTATGGCACGGTCGGCGCGTCGATCGCGGCTAACACAGTCCTTGGCTTCAACAATGACAGCACGCTATTCACGGACACCAACGGCGTACGCAACTATCGCGGCGTCACGACCGGCTATACGCAACGCGGCGCATCGCTTTATTATGATCCGAATGCGGAAGTACGCATACTGGCGCCGCTGCATCGCTATGCTGGTTTCGCCCGCGCCGATTATGAGCTGAGCGACAGCGTCAGCGCCTTCGTCCAGGGGATGGCGACGCGCTATGCGGTCGTCACCGGCAGCTCCGGTGCGCTTGCGCAGGGCAACCAGGCGCTGGTCATTCCAGTAGTCAATCCCTTTATTCCCGCAGATCTGGCCAAAGTACTGGCTTCGCGGCCCAACTCCACTGCCGACTTCAACGTCACCAAACGTTTCACCGCGGCAGGCCTGCGCAATATCAAAACCGAAAATACTGTTTACCAGATCCTGGCTGGCCTTACCGGCAAGCTGGGGGACAGCGGGATCAGCTGGGATCTTAGCTATTCGCACGGCAATACCAAAACGACGAGCACGGTTATCTCGGGCGGCCTTTCCTATGACCGGGTCGAAACTCTGCTGCGCGCAACAGACGGTGGCGCGTCACTTTGCGAGGGCGGGCTGAACGTTTTTGGCGAGAAGGCGATATCGCAAAGCTGCCTGAATTATCTGAGTGTAATCCCGTCCACCTATACTAACTTGTCACAGGACAGCGTGGAAGCCAACGTCCAAGGCGGACTGTTCAACCTGCCGGCGGGCGAGTTGCGGTTCGCAGCCGGCGGTTCCTATCGGCGCAACGCCTATCGCTTCACGGCGGACGCGGAATTTCAGACTAATCCGACGCAAATTATATCCTTCAACCCGTCCACCAACACCCGCGGCACGACCGACGTCGTCGAAGGCTATGCCGAATTGCTGATCCCGGTCCTCAAAGATCTGCCGCTGGTCAAGAGCCTCAATCTGGACGCAGCCTATCGCTATTCGCGCTATAATGTCTCGGGTGGCGTCAGCGCCTACAAGATCGACGCGAACTGGCACGTTGTCGAGCCGCTTCGACTACGCGGCGGCTTTCAGCGGGCGGTACGCGCGCCCAATGTCGGCGAGCTGTTTCTGGGCTCGTCGGCCGCGATCGGCAGCTTCAACAATCTAGGTTCGGTGCCGAGCGGCGGCGATCCGTGCGATGTCCGTTCGGGCTACCGCAGCGGGGCGAATGGCGCGGCGGTGCGCAGCTTGTGCATCGCACAGGGCGTCCCCTCTTCCATCATCGACAGCTTCCAAGCGAATAATACGCAAGTCTTGGGCACCACCAGTGGCTTTGCCGGCCTGAAGCCCGAATCCGCCAACACCTACACGATTGGGGCCGTGCTTAGTTCGCCCTTCGCCTCACCGCTGTTGCGCCGTATGTCGCTGTCGGTTGATTATTATAACATCGCGATTAAGGACGCGATCGGGACCATCAGCGGTGTCACTCTCGTCAATAGCTGCTTCAACGCCACAGGTACGAACAGGAGCTATGCGCAGTCCAGTCCCTATTGTTCGGGGATCAGTCGCAACACAGACGGCACTATCTACAATATCAATCAGCCGTATCTAAATCTGGGCGGGTACAAGACGGCCGGCATCGACTTCGCGTTCGATTGGCGCCTGCCGCTCGATGCGAAGATAGGCGGCGACAGCGGTGACCTCACCGTCAACGTGCTCGCCAACTATCTCGATAATTTCAAGATTCAAAGCCTGCCGGGCGGGGCTTATATCGACTATGCGGGCACAATCGGCAGCGGCACGACTTATGTGCCCTGGCGCATCACCAGCACGATCGGCTATGATTCGACGGTATTTGGACTAGGCGTACGCTGGCAACATCTAAGCCGGTTGCGCGATTATACCTCAATCTCAGCGCCTGCGGCTGAAAAGAAGGGCGTGCCCGGCTATGACACGTTCGATCTGTTCGGGCACGTCAAGGCTACCGACCGGTTCCAGATCCGGTTCGGCGTTACCAACCTGGCCGACAAGAAGCCGCCGATCGTATCTGAACTGGCGGGCAGCACGGATCCGAGCACATATGACCCTATGGGCCGCAGCTTCTATCTGGGCGTGCGCGCCACCCTCTGATAGAGTTCTCGCGCTGATCGACCGCCAGTTTGCTTTTAAGCAGACTGGCGGTACATTCAGTCGGAGAGATAGGTTCTAGGGTAAAAATTCCGGCCTTCGCGCGGATAGGCGGATCGTGCCCCAAGGCGTGGTGTAGGTTCGCCTGCGGTAGTCACAGCGACCTCCGGCTAAGCCGGGCTGATTAAGCTGCCATGGCAGGCAACGTGATGATGGGATTATCGCT
>NZ_FNYZ01000024.1 GCF_900109095.1 Sphingobium sp. AP50 | reverse complement strand
ATAGAATTTCCCCATGATCCACCTCCAACAACGGTGAATCACATTTCCGACCTCATGGGAATCCCTCGATTCCTATTTCAAGCGCGATGCTCTAGCGCAGTGGTTCTTACTCAGACCGGATCGACCGCGATATTGTCGATCAGTCGGGTCTTGCCCAGCTTCGCCGCGCCCAGCAACCGTGCCGGGCGATCCAGCACCGCCATCGGCTCCAGCGTCGCGGCATCGCACAGCGACACATAGTCGATCGGCCCGAAACCATGAGCCGCCAGCGATGCGATCGCCTGCGCCAGCGCGCCTTCGACCGGCTCACCCTTCTCGATCTGCCGCTTCGCTTCACCCAGCGCGCGGGGCAGGGCCAGCGCCGCCTTGCGCTCTTCTTCGCTGAGATAGGCGTTGCGGGAGGAGAGGGCGAGGCCATCTTCGGCCCGCTGGGTCGGCAGGCCGACAATCTCGATCGGCAGATTGAGGTCCGCCACGAAGCGGCGGATCACCGCCAGTTGCTGATAATCCTTCTGCCCAAAGATCGCGACATCGGGCCGCACCTGGTTGAACAGCTTGGTGACGACGGTCGCCACCCCGTCAAAATGGCCCGGCCGCGCCGCGCCATCCAGCCCGTCGCTGATCCCTGTGACGCTGATGTTGGTGGCATAGCCGGCTGGGTACATGACGTCGACGGTCGGCGCCCATAATATGTCGACCCCGGCGGCCTGAAGCATCTGCGCATCCTTCGCCTCCCGCCGCGGATAGGCGGCCAGATCCTCGTTCGGGCCGAACTGGCGCGGATTGACGAAGATCGACACCACGACATGGCGCCCATGCCGCCGCGCTTCCTCCACCAATGCCATATGCCCGTCATGCAAGGCGCCCATGGTAGGCACCAGAACCAGCGGCTTTCGGTCGCTTTTCAGCGTCTGAACGGCAGAGCGAAGGGCGGGCAGGTCACGCAGCGTTTGCACGGATGGAACGGCTCCGATAAGGGCAACAGGATAGCGATGTCCTGCTAGGCTGGCGCCGGCGCGACCGTCAACAAACATTGCGACAATCAACGGGGTTATCAGGGGCAATGGCGAATCCGCAGCCGCATCTTATCGTTTTCGCCAATGAAAAGGGCGGGACCGGCAAGTCGACCACGGCGGTCCATACCGCCATTGCCCTGAGCGCACTGGGGCACAGCGTGGGCATGATCGATCTCGATCCGCGCCAGCGCACCGTGACCCGCTATATGGAAAATCGTCAGGAAACCGCCCGCCGTCGCGGTATCGACCTGCCCATGCCCGATTTCGACGTGTTCACCGGCGACAGTATCGACGCCCTGGACGATCAGGTCATCAATCTGGCGCAAGGCAAGGATTTTCTGGTCGTCGATACGCCCGGCCGCGACGATATCTATGCCCGCCATCTGGCGCCGCACGCCAATACGCTGGTCACGCCGATGAACGACAGTTTCGTCGATTTCGACCTCATCGGTCAGGTCGATCCGGAAACCTTCAAGGTCCGCCGCCTGTCCTTCTATTCCGAACTCATCTTCGATGCGCGCAAGACGCGGGCGAAGGTCGACGGCGTCACGATCGACTGGGTCGTGCTGCGCAACCGTGTCCAGCATCATGATGCCCGCAACAAGAAGCGGGTCGGCGACGCGCTGATGGAACTCTCGCGCCGCGTCGGTTTCCGCGTCATTCCGGGCCTGTCGGAGCGCGTCATCTTCCGTGAACTCTTCCCCTCGGGCCTTACCCTGCTCGACAAGGGGCATTTGGGCGAACTGGGCGTCAGCCATATCGCCGCGCGGCAGGAATTGCGGGAAATGGTGTCCGGCCTCGCTCTGCCCACCGATGATGGCGCGGTGTCGCTGGACCTGCTCGGCGCCGCCTGATGGGCGGGCTCACTCTGCTGCTGGCTGGCCTTGCCATCTGGCTGATCTGGACGGGAAGGCTGCAACGCATGACGGCAAAGGATGGCATGGCGCTGGGCGCGGCGCTGGTCGGCGCAGTGCTGGCGGCCAAGGGCAAGCCGGTGATCGGCGCCCCCCTGCTGATCGGCGCAGCGCTCTTCTTCGCCAAACAGGGCAATGCCAGGACGAAGGCCGCCAAACGGGCTGCTCCGCCACCCGCACCACCCCGCAATGACGATGTCGCCCAGGCCCGCGCCCTGCTCGGCGTCGCGGCCAATGCCGATGTGGCGGCGATCCGCGCGGCCCATCGTCGCCTGATCGCTTCGGTCCATCCGGACAAGGGCGGCACAGAAGCGCTCGCCGCCCAGATCAACGCCGCGCGCGACCTGCTGCTGGACGATCAGGACCGTCAGTGACTCATGGGTTCGATCCGACTCTGCTGCGCGACTATGATCTGCGCGGCACGGTGGGCGACACGCTGCATGCCGCTGATGCCTGGGCGCTGGGCCGCAGTTTCGGCACGGTCATCGCCCGGTCCGGTGGCCGGCGCATCGCGGTCGGCTATGACGGGCGGCTGAGTTCAGCGATGCTGGAATCGGCGCTGGTCGACGGACTGGTCGCAACCGGGATCGATGTGCTGCGCATCGGTCTTGGTCCCACGCCGATGCTATATCATGCCGAAGTAACGGGCGATGTGGATGGCGGCATTCAGATAACCGGCAGCCATAATCCCGGCGACCAGAATGGCTTCAAGCTGGTGAAACAGCATGCGCCTTTCTTCGGCCCCGATATCCAGACTCTGGGCATCATGGCGGCGGCGGGCGACTGGGATTCCGGCGCGGGCCGGGTCGAAACGGTCGATATCATGGATGGCTATGTCGCGCGGCTGATGCAGGGCTTTGACGGTCCGGCCTGTCGCATCGGCTGGGACGCGGGCAATGGCGCGGCCGGGCCGGTGGTGGAGAAACTGGTGCAGTTGCTCCCCGGTGAGCATCATCTGCTTTTCACCGATATAGACGGTCATTTTCCCAACCATCACCCCGATCCTTCCGAAGAGAAGAATCTGGCCGACCTGCGCGCCCTTGTCCGCGACAAGCAGCTCGATTTCGGTGTGGCTTTCGATGGCGATGGCGACCGGATCGGTGTGATCGACAGCCGCGGCCGGGCCATATCGGGCGACCAGTTGCTCGGACTCTTCGCCGGGGCGGTGCTGAAAAACCGGCCAAATGCGCCGATCGTCGCCGATGTGAAGGCCAGCCAGACCGTACTCGACCGCATCGCATCGCTGGGTGGCCAGCCCGACATGTGGAAGACCGGCCACAGCCATATCAAGTCCAGAATGAAGCAGATCGGCAGCCCGCTGGGCGGCGAAACCACCGGCCATCTCTTCTTCGCGGACGATTATCCCGGCTATGATGACGCGCTGTACGCCGCCATCCGCCTGATCCGCCTCGTGGGTGCAACCGGCCAAAGCGTGACTCAGCTTTACGACACGCTACCCATCAGCCTGATCACCCCGGAACTGCGCTTTCCCGCCCCCGAAGCCCGCAAATTCGCCGTCGTTGAAGAGGTGCTGGCCCGTCTCCGCGCGGAAGGGGCCGATCTGTGCGCGATCGATGGTGCCCGCGTGCGCACGTCCGACGGCTGGTGGCTGCTGCGCGCGTCCAATACGCAAGCGGCTTTGGTCGCTCGCGCTGAAGCCGCGGATGAATCAGGTTTAGCGCGTCTGCTGGCCCAGATTGATTCGCAACTCGCTGATTCGGGTATCACAAGGGCCTGAATCTCTTCGGTTCACGCTGTCGCCAGAAAAAATTCTGGTATCGCTATCGTTTCTTTCCGCAACTTTCCCTTACGGAAATTAAGGAATTTGAGAACGATTGCATAAAACGCAATCGACCCTCCATGTTTCGCATTTGCGACAATTGTCGCTGCACCGCAAAAGGAACTCGCCTTTCAGGCATCCTCTCCTAAAACTTCACGGCCGTCCTTCTGGGCGGCTTTTTTTTTGCTTTTTTTCGGTCGGTGCATTCCGACCCCGCCGTAGCGTCCACGCGGCGCTAACCATTGCGGGCGCCGCGAATGAGGCCTTTTCCATCGCCGCCACACTGGAAATTAACTTCATCCTTGCTAAGCCAAGTGGCTCATAAGCTGGATTTGCGCGTTGAAGCGGCGCCAACCGGCATGAGAAGAGTCGCAAGTAGTAGAGGATTTGCCATGTTCCCCAGCCGTCCCATCAGCCGTTTTCTTCTGGTCGCCGGGGCAGTCACTGCCCCGATGCCGGCCTTTGCTGGCGGCTTCTATCTCCAGGAACAGTCCCCGATCGAAATCGGCCGCGCGCTGTCTGGTGGCGCTGCGGCAGGTGACGATCCCTCGACCATCTATTTCAATCCGGCGGCGATGACCCAGTTGCACGGCGTCCAGATTTCGGCCGGTGCCTCGGCGCTACTGGCGACGGCGCATCAGACCAATCGTGGCAGCTATCGGTCCATCCCAGGATCGACCGCCCGCGTACCGATCAGCGGCAGCGACGGCGGCAATCCGTTCGAAAGCGTCATCCCGGTCCCCAGCTTCTATGCGACAGCGCAGGTGACCGACCGGCTGTGGGTTGGCTTGGGCGTGAACGCGCCTTTCGGCCTGAAGCTGGAATATGATGATGATTTCTTCGGCCGCTATGACTCGCTCTACACCGATCTCAAAACCTATAATATCCAGCCCTCGGCCGCCTATAAGCTGACCGATCGCCTGTCGATCGGCGGCGGTGTGGACGTGCAATATGTGAAGGCGACGCTGACTAACGCGCTGCCCCAGCTTTCGCCGCTCGCCACGACCGACGGCTTTGCCAGCCTGAAGGGCGACGACTGGTCGATCGGCTGGAATGCCGGTATCTTCTACACCACCGGCGACACCAATTTCGGCGCCCATTATCGCTCCGGCGTCAGCCACAAGCTGGCCGGTACGCAGAGCATTTCGGGCCTCACCGGCCTGCTGGCTGGCGCCAACGGCGATTTTGATGCGACCGCGCCGCTCAACCTGCCGGATATCGCCACGATCAGCATGATGCACAAGCTGACCCCCAATTTGCGCGCGATGGTCACGGGAAAATGGTATAACTGGTCGCGCTTCAAGGGCATCGCCGTCACCTCGGCCACCGGCACGACCAACAAGGAACTGGATTATAAGGACAGCTATTCGGTCAGCGTGGGCGGCGAATATGATGTCAGCCCTGCGCTCACCCTGCGCGCCGGCACCATGTTCGATCGCTCGCCCACCAATCCGCAGCATCTGACCACGCGGGTTCCCGATGGCGATCGCGTCTGGCTGACCAGCGGCGCGACCTTTAACATCTCGCCGGCCGCCGCGCTCAATGTCAGCTACGCCCATACCTTTGTGGAAAAGGCGAACATCATCCGTCCGGACAGCTATTATCCCTCGCCGGCCACCGTCACCGCGACGACGCTGGCGCAGACCAGCGGCAATGCCGATCAGGTCGCCGCATCGATGACCGTGCGTTTCTGAAGCCAGCGCTTCTAACTGTAATCAAAAATCCCTATAGGGGCTCCGTAGTTTACGGAGCCCCTTTTTCATGTCCGACCATAATCCCGGCCTGCGTCCCTGGCGCGATATTGCCCGCCGCCAGAGCCGCCAGATCATGGTCGGCAATGTGCCCGTGGGTGGCGGCGCGCCGGTCACGGTGCAGACGATGACCAACACGCTGACGCATGACGTCAAGGCGACGATCGACCAGATCCGCCGGTGCGAGGATGCGGGCGTCGACATCATCCGCGTGTCCTGCCCGGACGAGGAATCCTCGGCGGCATTGAAGCAGATCGTCCGCGCCGTGCGCGTGCCGATCGTCGCGGACATTCATTTCCACTACAAGCGCGCGCTGGAAGCCGCCGATGCAGGCGCGGCCTGCCTGCGTATCAATCCGGGCAATATCGGGTCGGAAAAGCGCGTGAAGGAAGTGGTCGACGCGGCCAAGACCAATGGCTGCTCGATCCGTATCGGCGTCAATGCGGGCAGCCTCGAAAAGGATCTGCTCGAAAAATATGGCGAGCCTTGCCCCGAAGCGCTGGTGGAGTCCGCGCTCGACCATATCAAGCTGCTCCAGGATCAGGATTTCCACGAATATAAGGTCGCGGTGAAGGCCAGCGATGTCTTCCTCGCCGTCGCCGCCTATATGCAGCTTGCCGAAGCGGTCGATTGCCCGCTGCATCTGGGCATCACCGAAGCCGGCGGTCTGATCGGCGGTACGGTGAAGAGCGCGATCGGTATCGGCAACCTGCTCTGGGCCGGCATTGGCGACACGATCCGCGTCTCCCTCTCCGCCGAACCGGAGGAGGAAGTCCGCGTCGGCTATGAGATTCTGAAATCGCTCGGCATCCGCACCCGCGGCGTCAAGGTCATCTCCTGCCCCAGCTGCGCGCGACAGGGTTTCGACGTCATCCGCACGGTGCAGGCGCTGGAGGAACGGCTTCAGCATATCAATACGCCGCTTTCGCTGTCGGTGCTGGGCTGCGTCGTCAACGGTCCGGGCGAAGCCCGCGAAACCGATATCGGCCTCACCGGTGGCGGCAATGGCAAGCATATGGTCTATCTGTCGGGCGTCACCGACCACACGATTGCGGATGCTGGGATGGTCGATCACATCGTCAAGCTGGTCGAGGCCAAGGCGGCGGAGATCGAAGCCGCCAATCTGGAAGCGGAATCCACCGACGCGGGCAAGGTCGAAGCGGCGGAGTAAGATTGTTCCCTACCGGCAGATCATGCTACATATCTACCGAGGAGGAAGTGCCGTGTCCTACAGCGTGAACATGACGCCTGATGGCGCGATGATCATCCCGGCTGCTTTGCGCGAACAACTGGGTTTCAAGGACGGCGAGCGGCTTGTGTTGGAAAATGACGGCGATGGTTTCACTGTTAAAAGCTATCGGCAGGTGGTGCGCGAGGTTCAGGCCGAATTTAAGCGGATGTTGAAAGGCCGTGAATTCACGGTGGACGACTTCATCGCCGAACGGCGTTTTGAAGCCGCTCGCGAAGAAGCCGAACTTAATGATAATAGTTGATTCGTCCGTTATCATCGGAATTTTGCGGGGTGAGCCCGACAGCGATGCTTGGCTGGACGAGCCCGACCAACAATATGCCATGTCTGCCGTAAATCTTCAGGAAGTGTTGGTGAAAACACATAGTCTGGAGCTGGATCAACCGACAGTGGAAGCTTTGATCGACCGGCTGCAACTCGATATTGTCCCGCATGATGAAGAACATGCGCGTTATGCGGCTTCTCTGTGGCCAATGGTTCAGCATCGTGGATTGTCACTGGGTGATCGCGCTTGTCTTGCCCTCGCCCGCATTTTGAACGCGCCGGTTCTCACCGCAGACAGGATGTGGGCAGACATCGACATTGGCGTCAATATTCGGTTCGTCCGATAAATTCATCCATGTCTGCTGCTCGTCCTCTCGCGATTCCCTTCGCCGTCTGCTGCGCCGGTGTGGCACTCTTTTCCGTGATGGATGCCGCGATGAAGGGGCTTAGCCTTTCCATCGGCCTCTATAATGCCCTGCTGTGGCGGGCCATCACCGGTACGATCCTCGGCCTCGCGCTGATGCTGGTGACGCGCCAGCGCTGGCCGACCCGCGCCGTACTGCGCCTCCATCTGCTGCGCGGTACGGTGGTGGCGGCGATGGCGTCGCTCTTCTTCTGGGCGATCATGCGGTTGCCGCTGGCCGAAGCGATCGCGCTGTCCTTCATCGCGCCGTTGATCGCCCTCTATCTGGCGGCACTGCTGCTGAAGGAAAGCGTCGGGCGACAGGCGATCGCCGCTTCCCTGCTTGGTCTGGTCGGTGTCGGCGTGATCCTGTCGGGCCGGTTGCGCGGCGATTATGACGCCAATGCTCTGCTCGGCGCGCTGGCGGTGCTGGGATCGGCCCTGCTTTTCGCCTGGAATCTCATTCTGCAGCGCCAGCAGGCCCAGCGCGCCTCCCCGATAGAGGTCGCCTTCTTCCAGCACCTTGTCATGCTGGGCATCTTCGCGCTTGGCGCGCCTTTCTGGGCGATGCTTCCCCCGGCTGGAGCGGTGCCGCTGGTGCTGCTGGCGGCGACCCTGGCCTTTACCTCGCTGGCCGCTTTGGCCTGGGCCTATGCCCGGGCGGAGGCGCAGCGCCTGATCCCGGTCGAATATAGCGCCTTCATCTGGGCGGCGATCGTCGGCTGGCTGGCCTTTGGCGAGAAGGTGATGCCGACCACCATCGCCGGGACATTGCTGATCGTCGCGGCCTGCCTTATCGCGGCGCGCACCAAGCGGGCCGATGCTTTTGATCAGGCCCCCCATGTGGAGGCAGGCACGGCATGAGCGATATCGTCATTCGGGAAGCGCAGGCAGACGACATCGACACCATAAAGGCCTTCATCCTGGCACTGGCCGACTATGAGCGGCTGTCGCATGAAGTGAAGGCGGATCGCGCTACGCTCGCCCGCTATCTGTTCGGCCCGCGGCCCATGGCCGAAGTGCTGATCGCGCAGCATGATGGCGTGGCGGTCGGCTTCGCCCTCTTCTTTCATAATTTCTCGACCTTCGAAGGACGGCCGGGCCTCTATCTGGAGGATCTGTTCGTGCTGCCGGAGGCGCGGGGCCTTGGTGCTGGAAAGGCCCTGCTCGCCCGTCTCGCTCAACTGGCGATCGAACGGGATTGCGCGCGGTTGGAATGGTCGGTGCTCGACTGGAATGCGCCCGCCATCGCCTTCTATCGTGCACTGGGCGCGCGGCCGATGGACGAATGGACGGTGCAGCGGGTCGATGGCGCTGCGCTGGTGGCACTCAGTTCTTCAGCCGATCCTCAACGCTGACGAAAATCATGGTTGCGGCAAGCAGGCCGCGCGCCAGCACGACCAGAGTGGGATAGAGGGCTGTGATCATGGGACGGATTCCTTTCCCGTCCCTTTATCCTGCCTGTTCCCGCCGTCTCGATACGGGTTGTCAGGGATAGGGCGGGACGAGCCGAGAGGCCCCGGACTTGACGGCGACTCCCCCCTCGGCGCATTGTACCGAAACGGAACATTTGGGGGACATCGAGTAATATGGCCGTCGGCCGCACTGTGAAACGATCGCCGGAATGGCGTGAAATGCTGAAGCGCAGCCTCATTCGCAGTGGCGCGCTGATCGGCGCGATCGCGCTCATGCTGGCGACCCTGTTCCTGGCGCTGGCGCTGCTCAGCTATGCCCCCAGCGATCCGTCGATGAACACCGTCGCGGGCGATCAGGTCGCCAATATCATGCAGGCGCCCGGTGCCTGGTCTGCCGACTTCCTGCTCTGGCTGTTTGGCGTACCTATTGCCCTGATCCTGCCGTTGATGGGGATTACCGCGCGTCGTCTGTGGGGCGATCAGGACATGTCCGGGTGGAAAGCACAGTTCGGCAAATGCCTGTTCGGCATTGCCCTGATCGGCATCGCGCTGGCGCTGTTCCAGACGGAACCGCTGGTCGGCTTGCCCGCCGGCTGGGGCGGGGTGATCGGCCTCGTCACGGCCAAGGGGACCGCCAGCCTGACCGCGCAGGCACCCGCTGCCGCGCCCTGGATCAAGGGCGTGCTGATCTTTCTCAGCCTGATCGCCGGTGTCTTCATCTGCTATCGCAGCCTTGCGCTGGAAAAGCCGATCATTGCGCTGCGCCGGCCTTCGCTGCCCAAACTCAGCCTGCCGCGCCCCAGCCTGCCCTTTGCCGGCGGTGGCCTCGTGGCCGATGATGACGATGACGAGCCGGTCGAGCGGGTCATCGCCCCGCGCAAGCAGGTGTCGAACGAACCCAAGCCGCCGATCACCATCCAGACGCCGAAACCTGCCCCGGTGCAACGGTCGATGGCGCCGGTCAGTCAGGACGATCTGTTCGGCAATTCGTCGCTGCCCTCGCCCGATCTGCTCAATCCCGTGCCCGCCAGTCACGGCGGAAAGATCGACAAGGCCGCGCTGGAGCGCAACGCCCGCCTGCTCGAATCCGTGCTCGACGATTTCCATGTGAAGGGGAATATCGTCGAAGTCCGCCCCGGCCCGGTCGTCACCATGTATGAACTGGAACCGGCCCCCGGTATCAAGGCCAGCCGCGTCATTGCGCTGGCCGACGATATCGCCCGCAACATGTCGGCGCTCTCGGCCCGCGTCGCGACCATCCCCGGCCGCACCGTCATCGGTATCGAGCTGCCCAATGCGAATCGAGAGGGTGTGTCCTTCCGAGAACTGATCACGTCTGAACAGTTCATGCAGGAAGCGACCCTGCCGATCATTCTGGGCAAAAATATCTCGGGCGAACCGATCATCGCCGATCTGGCGCCGATGCCGCATTTGCTGATCGCCGGTACGACCGGTTCGGGTAAGTCGGTGGGCCTCAACGCGATGATCCTGTCGCTGCTCTATCGTATGACGCCGGACCAGCTGCGCCTGATCATGATCGACCCCAAGATGCTGGAATTGTCGACCTATGACGACATCCCGCATCTGCTCTCCCCGGTCGTGACCGAACCGGCCAAGGCGATCCGCGCGCTCAAATGGGCGGTCGAGCAGATGGAGGATCGCTATCGCATGATGGCGTCCATCTCCGTCCGCAACCTTGCAAATTATAATGAAAAGGTTCGCGCCGCCAAGGCCAAGGGCAAACCGCTCGGCCGCCGCGTCCAGACAGGCTACGACCCTGAATCCGGCAAGCCCATTTATGAGGAAGAGCAGCTGGATTTCCAGCCGCTGCCGCAGATCGTGGTGGTGGTCGACGAGCTGGCCGACCTCATGATGACGGCCGGCAAGGAAGTCGAATTCCTGATCCAGCGTCTGGCGCAGAAGGCGCGCGCGGCCGGCATCCACCTGATCCTGGCGACCCAGCGCCCCTCGGTCGATGTCATCACCGGCGTCATCAAGGCGAACCTGCCGACCCGCATCAGCTTCTTCGTGACGTCGAAGATCGACAGCCGCACCATCCTGGGCGAGCAAGGCGCCGAACAACTGCTGGGCAAAGGCGACATGCTCTATATGCATGGCGGCAAGGGCCTGACCCGCGTCCATGGTCCCTTCGTCAGCGACGACGAAGTGCGCGTGGTCGCTGACCATTGGCGTGCGCAGGGCCAGCCAGACTATATCTCCGCTGTTACCGAGGAGCCGGAAGAAGGCAGCTTCGCGCTCGACGGCGTCGATCTGGGCGATGATAGT
This sequence comes from Sphingobium sp. AP50, assembly GCF_900109095.1. Lineage (GTDB taxonomy): Bacteria > Pseudomonadota > Alphaproteobacteria > Sphingomonadales > Sphingomonadaceae > Sphingobium. The sequence continues at coordinate 70,350 of NZ_FNYZ01000024.1, read as the reverse complement.
CCGGATGCCCAGCTGTTCCGCAAGGCATGCCAGCTCGTCTTCGAAAATCAGAAGGCCTCGACCAGCTGGCTGCAACGCCAGCTTCGCGTCGGCTATAACAGCGCCGCGCGCCTGATCGAACGGATGGAAGAGGAAGGGCTGGTCGGCCCGCCCAACCATGTCGGTCGCCGCGAAGTGCTGCGCGACGAGAATGGGAATCCGCTCTGATCGGCGACGGACGCATGACGATTGCATGACGCGCAATCGCTCTGACAGCCTTCGCATTTGCGGGAATGAACCGGTTCGAACATAGAGAGCAGGCCTTTCAGGCATCCTCTCCTAAAAACTTTCAAGGGCCGGTCGTCAGATCGGCCTTTTTTTTATGCGCGAAACTGTCTAGGCGTACGCCTGCTGCTGCCGCGCCGATAACATATTTGGAGCGGTGCCGCCGGTCAGACCGGCATGGCGAGGCGGGAGCATGGGGGATTGAGCCTGTCCGGCGTTACACGGATGCTCTCCCCCATCACCTTACCCAATAGCCAAAGCTTGCTATTTCGGAACAGGCGGGTTCACAACGGGTTCAAGCCGCATCGCCTAGTTCTCCTCTTCCAGACAATCGGAGTTGAATGCCATGAAGCGCATGATTGCGCCCCTCGCGCTTGCCCTTGCCGCTACCGCGCCACTGGTCATCGCGACCAGTTCGGCGGTCGCCCAGCAGGACCAGTCCGACCTTGCGAAGGTAGATGCCGCCATTCGCGCGCTCACCACCCTGACCGCCGATTTCAGCCAGACGGACCGTAATGGTCAAACGCTGACAGGCCAGTTGACGATCAAGCAGCCGGGCAAGGTCCGCTTCCAATATCAGAAGGGGATACCGCTGCTGATCGTGGGCGATGGCAAGGCGCTAACCATGATCGATTATGAAGTGCGCCAGGTGCAGCGCTGGCCGATCGGCAACTCACCGCTGGGCGCGCTGCTCGATCCCACCAAATTGTCCAAATATGGCAAGATGGTGCAGACCGGCGATCCATCGATCCTCAGCGTGCAGGTGCGCGATCCCAAGCGGCCCGAATATGGGACCATCTCCATGATCTTCAAAAAGGATGCGGCCAGCCCGGCGGGCCTGCAACTATATGGCTGGGTCGCGCTTGACGCCCAGAATAACCGGACGTCGGTGCGCCTGACCAACCAGCGTTATGGCGTCCCTGTCGCCGATTCCGCCTTCCGCTGGACCGATCCGCGACCCAAGGGTCGCTCGGCTGGGGGCTGAATCGAGCGCCCCGCGCGACAGATGAACAAAGTTTCTTTTCCGTTCATCTGCCGCTCATATGCGGGGCGCTAATCAGTAACTCACGGCGGAAGGCAAAACCGGGATTTCCCCCCTGTTACCCGGTCCCCATCTTCCGTCGCAAAGCGCTTCAAGGGCGCGATCGAGACCCCCGTTCCACGCCCCCGGAGCGGGGGTCTTACTTTGTCCGCCACCCATTGTCTGTTGACTCGTCCTGCCGCTTGCGCAACGGCGCGCGCACTCCTAGTTGGCGTAGCATGGCCGACACACTCTCTATCTGCTCCTGGAACATCAACTCCGTCCGCGCGCGCATCGACATCGTCGAACAACTCCTCCGTCAGGAAGCGCCCGACATTCTCTGCCTTCAGGAAACCAAGGTGGTGAATGAAATCTATCCCACCGAGATGTTCAAGCGGCTGGGCTATGTGCATCAGGTGCTGAACGGTCAGCGCATGCATCATGGCGTCGCGATCATGAGCAAGGTGCCGATTTACGAGGATGACCGGTTCGACTGGCAGGCCAATGGCGAAGCGCGCCATGTCGGCGTGCGGCTCGATAATGGCGTCCGGATCGAGAATGTCTATGTCCCGGCTGGCGGTGATGTTCCCGATCGGGAGGTAAACCCCAAATTCGGCCAGAAGCTCGATTTCATCGAACGGATGATTCAATGGTCGTCCGCGCTCGACAAGAAGCCGACGATCCTGACCGGCGACTTCAACATCGCGCCGCTGGAAAGCGATGTGTGGAGCCACAAGCAGTTGCTGAACGTGGTCAGCCACACGCCGATCGAATGCGAGATTCTCGCCCGGTTGCAGGCGTCGAACGACTGGGTCGATATCGGCCGCCACTTCCATCCCGCGCCCGCGCGCCTCTACACCTGGTGGAGCTATCGCGCCAAGGACTGGGCGGAATCGGATCGCGGCCGTCGCCTCGATCATATGTGGATGACGCGGGACGTCGCCGACAAGGCGGTCAGCCACCGCGTGGTCGAACCGGCCCGCAGCTGGATCAAGCCGTCGGACCATATCCCGATCATCACCGAGTTCGCTTTCTGATGAACGGGCGGCAGGCTGCCCGCGCGATCGATGCGCTGCGTCGTGGCTGGGCGATCCGCCTGACCGCGCCCGACGGCGCGATCCGCCTGATGGCGATCGAGGGGGCGGATGCCGTAACGCTGGCCGGTTTCGATCCCGAAGGACGGGCCGATATCCTGATTTCCGCCGCTCGCGCCGAAACCTTGAAACTGGCGAACCAACTGGCCGCCGCCGATCCCGAATGGCCGGTGCTGGTCGAACGCACGCCATGGATCGATGCCGATGCAGCCACTGCCATCGCCGACCCGGTTCTCGACCTAGCCTCACCGCTCAAGGGGCCGTTCCGTGCCCGCGCGCTGCCTGCGCCACAGGCGGCCAAGGCGGCGCTGCGTCTGGCGCGGCTGGCCGGGATTCTCCCCGCCTATTTCCTGCTGGAGGGCGATGGTCCGGCAGAGGTAGACCTCAGCGCCGAAGACATCGCCGCCTATGACGATGCGATTCATCTGGCCATCGCCACCCGCGCCCGGCTGCCGGTATCGGCCAGCGAGAGCGCGGAAATCGTCGCCTTCCGCAGCCCGGACGAACCGCGCGAACATGTCGCGCTGATCGTCGGCCAGCGGGACAGCTCGCCGCCCGTCATCCGCCTGCACAGCGAATGCCTGACCGGCGACGTACTGGGCAGCCTGAAATGCGACTGCGGCCCGCAATTGCATGAAGCGCTGCACCGGATCGCCGACGCGCCCTGGGGCATCCTCCTCTATCTGCGGCAGGAAGGGCGCGGCATCGGCCTCGTCAACAAGCTGCGCGCCTATGCGATGCAGGATCAGGGCTTCGACACGGTCGATGCCAATGTCCGCCTTGGCTTTGCGATCGACGCGCGCGATTTCTCGGTCGCTGCGCGGATGCTCGACCTGCTCGGTGTCGGGCAGGTGCGCCTGCTCACCAACAATCCCAACAAGGTGACGGGGCTGGAAGCGGCCGGCATCAAGGTGCGCGAGCGATTGCCGATCATCCTGCCGACCAACCCGCATAATGAACGCTATCTCGCCACCAAGCGCGATCGCACCGGCCACCAGCTATGAGTGATTTTAAGTCAGATGGAACATCTGACGGCTCGAAAATCACGCAAAAGAAAGACAGAACTCTGGTTCGCGTCGATAGTGGCGCGGGCCGCCTGACATTTGGTGACCTCACCATGGCCTGCACGATCGGCCGAGGCGGCGCCTGTATGGTTGCGGACAAGCGGGAAGGGGATGGTTGCACGCCGATCGGCACATGGCCGATCCGGGGCGTGCTGCTGCGGCCGGGCAAGGTCGAGGCGAGCGGTATCCGCCTGCCATGGCGCTGGGTGCGTGCGAATGACGGCTGGTCGGACGATGTCGCCGACCCGGCCTATAACCGCCCGATCCGCCTGCCACGCGCCTTCTCCGCCGAAAGCCTGATCCGTAGCGACGACGCCTATGACATCATCGTCGTGCTGGGCCATAATGACGCACCGCCTGTGCATGGACAGGGCAGCGCGATCTTCTTCCATCTGTCCGAAGGTCGCCCCACGGCGGGCTGCGTCGCGGTGGAGCGGGCCGACATGCTGCGCCTGCTCCCCCTGCTCGCGCCGGGCGACGCAATGGAGATTCTGTAACGACGTGCTCCTGCGCAGGCGGGAGCACCGACTTCGATCACGCCATCTCCAGCGCTTCGCCCACCTCGCCACCGGCCGCTTCCAGCAAACGCCGCTCCAGCGTCTGCAACCGCGCCTTGCTCTCGATCTTCCCGCCCAGCAGGTCGGTGACATAGAAAGTATCGACCGCACGCTCGCCATAGGTGGCGACATGGGCGCTATGCACCGTCACCTTCGACTGGAACAGCGCATTGGCGAGGCTGAACAGCAGCGCCGGCCGATCCCGCGCATTCACCTCGACCACGGTGAAGCGGTTCGATGCCTTGTTGTCGATCAGCACATTGGGTTCGATGCGAAAGGCTTCGGCGCGGGTGCGGGGCAAAGGCCGCGCCGCGAGCTTGGTGATCAGCCGATGCCGGTTCGACAGCGAATCCTCGATCGCGTTGCGGATGCGGGTCAGCTGTTCCGGGCTGTGGAACGCGCCGCCCAGCGGGTCCTGCACCAGGAAATTGTCGATCGCCACGCCATCGCGGGTCGTGTGGATGCGTGCGTCGATGATGTTGCCGCCGGCCAGATGGATGGCCCCTGCGATGCGATAGAACAGGCCGGGATGGTCCGCCGCATAGACCGTGACCAGCGTCGCGCCGCGCTGCGGATAAAATTGCGCCGCGATCGACAGGGGGGATTCACCCGCCGCCAATATATGCTGGGCATTGTGAAACAATATGTCTTCAGGTTCGGCGATCCAGTAGGATTCCGGCAACCGCTTGCTGAACGCTTCGAACGTCGCCTCGTCGACGCCCAGCGCCCGGCGCAGCCCTTCCTGCTTGGCGATAACGCGCTCGCCCCGGCCCTTCTGCTTGTGGCCCAGACGCAGCACTTCTTCGGCCGAATCATAGAGATCGCCCAGCAACTGCCGCTTCCAGCTGTTCCACACACCGGGGCCGACCGCGCGAATGTCCACCACCGTCAGGCACAGCAGCAGGCGCAGTCGCTCCGGACTCTGCACCACGTCCACGAAGTCGAGAATGGTCTTATAGTCGGCCAGATCGCGTTTGAAGGCGGTGGCCGACATCAGCAGATGATAGCGCACCAGCCAGGCGACGGTCTCCGTCTCGGCGGGGGTCAGGCCCAGCCGCGGGCACAGATGCTCCGCCACTTCCGCGCCCAGCAGGCTATGGTCGCCGCCGCGCCCCTTGGCAATGTCATGCAGCAGTACCGCGACATAGAGCACCCGGCGCGACAGGATCTTGCCCATCAGGTCGGTGGCAAGGGGGTGGTCGGTCGGCAACTCTCCCTTTTCGATACGGGAAAGCAGGCCGACCGCGCGGATCGTATGCTCGTCGACCGTATAATGATGATACATGTCGAACTGCATCTGCGCGACGACCCGGCGGAAATCGGGAATGAAGCGGCCGAACACCGTGGATTCGTTCATCCAGCGGAGCACTGTCTCCGGGTCACGCGGGGAAGTCAGCACTTCCAGAAAGGCGGCATTGGCGCGCGCGTCCTTGCGGATCTTGGCCGTGATCAGCCCCGCGTCCCGGCTGGCCGCGCGCATCGCGCTGGGGTGGATTTGCAGGCCATGCTTGTCCGCCACGGCAAAGATTTCCAGCATCCGCACCGGGTCCGCCTGGAAAAAATCGTCGCTGGGCAGCGACAGTCGGCCGCGATCCAGTACGAATCCGTCCAGCTTCTTGGGCCGGCGGAAGATGGACGGGATATAGCGCCGCCCTTTCGGCCCCATCTGGTCGTCCAGATGGGCCAGGAACACCGCCGTCAGATCGCCCACCGTCTTCGCGTTCAGGAAATAATAGCGCATGAAGCGCTCGACGCCCGATCGTCCGGCGCGGCCGGTAAAGTGCATCCGCGTTGCGGTTTCCAGCTGAAGATCGAAGGTCAACCGGTCCTCGGCCCGGCCCGTGATCGTGTGCAGATGGCATCGCACCGCCCAAAGGAAATCCTCGGCCTTTTCGAACTGGCGCAATTCGGCCTGGGTCAACAGGCCGACATCGACCAGTTCGGCGACCGACCGCACCCGATTCACATATTTGCCGATCCAGAAGAGGGTGTGCAGGTCGCGCAGCCCGCCCTTGCCTTCCTTCACATTGGGTTCGACCACATAGCGGCTGTCGCCCATCCGCTTGTGCCGCTCGTCGCGTTCTTCCAGCTTCTCGGTCACGAAGGCGCGGGCATTGCCCTGCATCACTTCGGCGTCGAAGCGGACCGATGTTTCCTCATACAGCGCCCGGTCGCCCCAGACATAGCGCGCCTCCAGCAGGGCCGTGCGCACGGTCAGGTCGGCCTTTGCCATCCGCATCGTCTCGTCGATCGACCGGCTGCTATGCCCGACCTTCAGGCCCAGATCCCATAGCGAATAGAGCATGGATTCGATCACCTGCTCGGTCCAGCCGGTCGGCTTCCAGGGGGTGATGAAACCGATGTCGACGTCGCTATGCGGCGCCATTTCGCCCCGGCCATAGCCACCCACCGCGATCAGCGCGATCCGCTCGCCCGTGCTGCGATTGCCCGCCGGATAGAGATGATGGGTGGTCGCGTCGTAGAGCAGGCGCAATATCTGGTCGATCAGGAAGGCGAAGGCCGTAACCGACTCCCGGCCGCGCGTCGGCTTGGCCTCCAGCCGTCGTGCCACCTCGGCCCGCCCCTGTTCCAGCGCGGCCTTCAATTCCTTCACGATTCCTGCCCGCAACCGCATCGCATCGCCGCGATGCTCCTGCGCCAGCGCGTGGATCGTGTCGGAAATCGCGCGGCGGTCGATGATCGCGCGGCGCGATCCCAAAGTGGGGAATTGCATGACCATGGGCGCTATCTAGTCATGCCGCGCGTCGGCGGCCAGTTGTTTCAGACGATAGAGATGATCCAGTGCTTCACGCGGAGACAGGGCGTCCGCGTCGATGGCATCGATTGCGGCACGCAGCGGATCGACCGTCTCTTCTTCCTGCACGGCCACCGCCGCGAACAGGGGCAGGTCGTCCAGTCCCGCTGCGATCCCGCCGGTCTTCGCCTTGCCCGCTTCCAGCCGCGACAGCACATCCTTGGCGCGTTTCAGCACGGCGGGCGGCAATCCCGCCAGCCGGGCGACGGCCAGACCATAGCTGCGATCGGCCGGCCCCTCTGCCAGTTCGTGCAGCAGGATCAGGTCACCCTTCCACTCCCGCGCCCGCACATGGTGCAGCGACAGGGATGCGAGCGTCTCCGCCAGCCGCGTCAGTTCATGATAATGGGTCGCGAACAGGCAGCGGCAGCGATTGACCTCATGCACCGCCTCTACCACCGCCCAGGCGAGCGCCAGCCCGTCATAGGTCGACGTTCCCCGCCCGACTTCGTCCAGGATGACGAAGCTACGCGCCGTCGCCTGCGCCAGGATCGCTGCCGTTTCGACCATCTCGACCATGAAGGTGGAGCGTCCCTTGGCCAGATTGTCGGATGCACCGACCCGGCTGAACAGGCGGTCGACCAGAGTCAGGGTCGCCGATTGCGCAGGCACATAGCCGCCCGCCTGCGCCAATATCACGATCAGCGCATTCTGCCGCAGAAAGGTCGACTTACCGCCCATATTGGGACCGGTGACCAGCCACAGCCGGTCGCTTTCGTTCAACCGGCAATCATTAGCGACGAAGGGCTGGCCCTCCTTGCGCAACGCATCCTCGACCACCGGATGCCGTCCGCCGACGATGTCGAGACATTGTCCTGCCCCATCGTCCGCCACGAAATGCGGCCGTCGCCAGCCGCCCTCTGCCGCCCGTTCGGCGAGCGATGCGGCGACGTCGAGCCGCGCCAGCGCATCGGCGGCGCGGGCGATGTCGGCCTTGCGGTCCAGCACCGCGCCGATCAGCTCTTCCAGATGCGCCGCTTCCGCCACCAGCGCATGGGCGCCCGCCTGTGCGACGCGCCCGGCTTCCTCATGCAGGTCGATCGAATTGAAGCGCACCACCCCGGCCAGCGTCTGGCGGTGGGTGAAGCCGCTATCGGGCGCCATCAGCGTATCGGCGGCACGGGCCGGCACTTCGACATGATAGCCCAGCACGCCATTATGCCGGATCTTGAGCGCGCCGATGCCGGTCTGTTCGCGATATTTCGCTTCCAGCGCGGCGATAGCGCGGCGGCCATCGCCGGCCATGCGGCGCAGTTCGTCGAGCGCCGGGTCATAGCCGTCGGCAATATAGCCGCCACTCGCCGTCTCGGTCGGCGGCGCGGGTACTAGCGCGCGCGACAGAGCGTCGACCAGCGCGCCATGCCCGTCGAGCGCGGGCAGCAATTGTTGCAGCAGATGCGGTGCATCGGCCAGCCGCCCCAACCGCTCGCGCAGCAGCCGCGCCTCGCCCAAGCCATCGCGCAACTGCCCCAGATCACGTGGGCTGCCGCGCCCCACCGCTACGCGCCCAAGCGCCCGGCCGATATCGGGCAGCGCCCGTAACGCGCCGCGCAACTGATCGCGCAGGATGGAATCATCATGGAACAGCTGCACCAGCCCCAGTCGCGCCTCGATCAGTCCCAAGTCCATCAGCGGCGCCGACAAATCCTGTCCCAACAGTCGCGCACCCGCCCCCGTCACGGTGCGGTCGATCGCGCCCAGCAGGCTGCCCGCGCGTGTCCCGCCGGTCGTCGCCACGATCTCCAGACTCTCGCGCGTCGCTGCATCGATCGCGACATGGCCGCCGCTGGTCTTGCGCAGCGGCGGGGCGAGGAAGGGCAGGGTGCCTTTGCCAGCATGATCGAGATAGGCGATCAGGCCACCCATCGCCGCCAGCTCGGCGCGCCCGAACTGGCCGAATCCATCCAGCGTCGCCACCCCAAACAGCCGTTTCAGGGATTCTTCGGCGCGGCTGCTGGAAAAGGCGGCACGATCGAACGGATGGCAGTCGACCAGATCAAGCGGCGAACCTTCGGCCACGACCGTCTCGCTCGGCCGCAGCCGCGCCAGTTCGGCGGGCAGGTCGCCCATCGGGCAGGTCATCGTTTCAAACCGGCCGGTGGAGATGTCGGCGGCGGCGATCCCGATTTCGCCTGCACCTTCACCACCAACTTGAGCCAGAGCCACCAGCATATTGTCCCGCCGGCTATCCAGCAGAGTCTCCTCGGTCAGCGTCCCGGCCGTGACGTATCGCACGATGGCCCGCGCCACCAATGTCTTGCCGCCACGCGCCTTGGCCTGCGCCGGCGTTTCGGTCTGTTCGGCAATGGCAACACGATGCCCGCCCTTGATCAGCCGAGCCAGATACCCCTCGGCGCTATGCACCGGCACGCCGCACATCGGGATCGGCGCGCCACCATGTTCGCCCCTGCTGGTCAGCGCGATATCCAGCGTCGCCGCCGCCATTTTCGCGTCATCGAAGAACAGTTCGAAAAAGTCGCCCATGCGGTAGAAGAGCAGGCAGTCCTGTGCCTCGGCCTTCAGCGCCAGATATTGTGCCATCATGGGGGTCGGCTGGGTGGAGTTTTCGGTCGAATTGGCCATGGGGCAAGCGGATAGCCTGAACCCGGCGTTGAAACCAGAGCTTCGCAAAAGGGCAGTAAAATTGCGCTTCTCGCACTTGCCCCCAAGATAATCTTGCCGCTAGGGCCGACTTATTGTTCCAATATATGGGTGTCCCGATGACCGATAAACCGAGTGTGGAATTTTCCGAGCGCGAGGCGCTGTTCTTCCACTCGACCGGCCGTCCCGGCAAGATCGAGATCATCGCGTCCAAGCCGATGGCGACCCAGCGCGACCTGAGCCTCGCCTACTCGCCCGGCGTCGCCGTGCCGGTGCGCGCCATCGCCGCCGATCCGGCGACCGCCTATGACTATACGGCCAAGGGCAATCTGGTCGCGGTCATCTCCAACGGCACGGCTATCCTGGGTCTCGGCAACCTCGGCGCGCTCGCGTCCAAGCCGGTGATGGAGGGCAAGGCCGTCCTCTTCAAGCGCTTCGCCGACGTCGATTCCATCGATATCGAGCTGAAGACCGAGGATGTCGACCGGTTCATCGATGCGGTCGAACTGATGGAGCCGACCTTCGGCGGCATCAACCTTGAGGATATCAAGGCGCCCGAATGTTTCATCATCGAACAGACGCTGAAGGAACGGATGAACATCCCGGTCTTTCATGACGACCAGCATGGCACCGCGATCATCGCGGCGGCGGGCGTCATCAATGCGGCGCTGCTGACCGGCCGCGACATGAAGGATATGAAGGTGGTGGTGAACGGCGCAGGCGCTGCATCCATCAGCTGCACCGAGTTGATCAAGGCGCTGGGCGTCCCGCAAGACAATGTCATCATGTGCGACAGCAAGGGCGTCATCTATCAGGGCCGCACCGAGGGCATGAACCAGTGGAAGTCGGCCCATGCGGTCAAGACCGACGCGCGCACCCTCACCGAAGCGGTCAAGGGCGCGGACGTGTTCCTCGGCCTCTCGGTCGCGGGTGCCATGTCGCAGGATATGGTCAAGTTGATGGCGGCCAACCCGATCATCTTCGCCATGGCCAATCCCGACCCGGAAATCCTGCCGCCCGATGCTCATGCCGTCCGTCCCGACGCGATCGTCGCCACCGGTCGGTCGGACTTCCCCAATCAGGTCAACAATGTCCTGGGCTTCCCCTTCATCTTCCGCGGCGCGCTTGATGTGCGGGCGACCGGTATCAACGAAGCGATGAAGCTCGCCGCCGCGCACGCTATTGCCGAACTGGCGCGCGAACAGGTGCCTGAAGAAGTGGCCAAGGCCTATGGCCGTTCGCACAGCTTCGGTCCCGACTATATCATCCCTGCCCCGTTCGACCCGCGCCTGATGGAAGTGGTGCCGGCCGCTGTCGCCCAGGCGGCGATGGAAACCGGCGTTGCGCAAAAGCCGATCGAGGATATGGACGCCTATCGCCAGTCCCTGAAGGCCCGGCTCAACCCGACCACCACCGTCCTCACCACCGCCTATGAAGTGGCGCGCGCCAATCCCAAGCGCGTCGTCTTTGCCGAGGCGGAAGAGGAAGTGGTGCTGCGCGCGGCGATTCAGTTCCGCGAGCATGGCTATGGCATTCCGGTGCTGGTCGGCCGCGATCATGTGCGCGACAAGCTCAAGGAACTGGGCGTGCGCGATCCTGAGAGCTTCGAACTGCACAACAGCGTTAATTCGCCGCTGGTGCCCGACATGGTCGATCAGCTTTATGCCCGCCTCCAGCGCCGCGGCTATCTGCGCCGCGATTGCGAGCGGATGGTCAATCGCGATCGCAACATCTTCGGATCGCTGCTGGTCAAGATGGGTGTCGCCGATGCCATGATCACCGGCGTCACCCGCCCCTATGGCCAGACCCTGCGCGAAGTGAAGCGGGTGATGGACCCGGCGGCCGGCCGCACCCCCTTTGGCATCCATGTCATGGTGACGAAGGACAAAACCGTGTTCCTGGCAGACACCACCGTCCACGAACGCCCTTCGGCGGTCGAACTGGCCGATATTGCGGAGGGGACCGTCGCCGTCGCCCGCCGCATGGGTCATGATCCGCGCGTCGCCTTCCTCTCTTATTCCAACTTCGGCAACCCGCCCGGCGCCTATCTCGACAATGTGCGCGATGCCGTGAAGGTGCTGGACGAACGCGACGTCGATTTCGAATATGAAGGCGAAATGACGCCCGACGCGGCGCTCAACCCGGCGGTCATGAAAAATTATCCGTTCAGCCGCCTGTCCGGCCCGGCCAATGTGCTGGTCATGCCGGGGCTGCAATCGGCCAATATCTCGGCCAAGCTGCTGCGCGAACTGGGCGGCACCTCCACGATCGGGCCGGTGCTGGTCGGCATGGAAAAATCGGTGCAGATCGCGACCATGTCGTCCAATGCGTCCGAACTGCTGACTCTCGCCGTGCTGGCTGCCGGCGGCGTCGCGCTCTGATCCGGGCGCGCCGACTCCTGAGTTTTTCTCGTGGGTTCGGCGCGTTTTTTCGCTTGCATGCCTTCCCCTCTGCGCGACAGGGGGGAGGTATGAACCCTTTCCGGAGCAAGCAGCCATGACCGAGGCCAGTTTCGACAGCGCGACCTTCCGGCGCGTGCTGGGCCATTATCCGACCGGCGTTTGTGTCGTGACCGCTGTGGAGGCGGATGGCGCACCGGTCGGCATGGTCGTCGGCTCCTTCACCTCCGTCTCGCTCGATCCGCCTTTGGTGGCCTTCTTCCCGGCCAAGAGTTCGGGCAGCTGGCCGCGGATACAGGCGGTGGGCAAATTCTGCGTCAACGTCTTGGCCAGCGATCAGCAGCCGCTGTGCCGCCAGATAGCAGGTCCTGGCCCGGACAAGTTCGCTGGCGTGTCCCACCGCGTCTCGGCCAATGGGTCGCCGATCCTGGACGATGTCGTCGCCTGGATCGACTGCACGCTGGATGCGGTGCATGAAGCGGGCGACCATCATATAGTCCTTGGCCGGGTGGTCGCGCTGGAAGTGGAGCGGCCGGATCGCCCCTTGCTCTTTTTCCAGGGCAATTATGGCGAATTTTCCCTGCTGGGATGACGGAAGGGTGCGGGGCGCACCGTCAAAAGGATAATCATGGATTGACGGTCGGCTGTTGTCTTTCCAATATATGACGGGCCGGACATTCAGGGGACATATTACGGCTCCTTAACCCCTATTGCCTATTGCAGGCTCGTTGCCCCCTGACCGGACCGCCCCCCAATGACCGCGTTGCTCATCACCGTCGACACGGAACTTTCCTCCTCCCTGCACCAGCGGGGCGTCGATCTTGAGGATAATGTACGGCGCTCGATCTGGGCGGAGGCACAGGGTCAGCCCTTCGGCATCGGCTGGCAGATGGACCTGCTCGATCGCCATGGGTTGAAGGGGGTCTTCTTCCTCGATCCGATGCCCGCGCTGGTCCATGGTCCCGCCTTCCTCAAGCCGATCGTCGGCGCGATCGTCGCGCGCGGGCATGAGGTGCAGATGCATATTCACACCGAATGGCTGGCCTGGGCGAAACATTCCCCTGTCGGCGGCCGTCAAGGGCGCAATATCGGGGACTTCACGCTGGATGATCAGATCATCCTGCTCGGTCTTGCCCGACAGTTGCTGGAGGATGTCGGCGCCCCGGCTATCACGGCCTTTCGCGCCGGCAATTTCGGCGCCAATGACGACACGTTAAGGGCGCTCGCTGCTATCGGCATCGTCTGGGACAGCAGCGTCAATCCCGCCTATCTCGGCCGCGAATGCGGCATATCCGCTGATCCGGCGCAGGTCGGCGCAACCCGTAAACTTGGCGTTGCCGAACTACCCGTGTCGGGCATTGCCGATCGTCCCGGCGGCTTTCGCCCAGCCCAGATCTGCGCCATGTCGGCGGCGGAAATGCGTGCGGGTCTGCGCCACGCCGCGCGAGAAGGGCATGATGCCTTCACCGTCGTCACCCATAGTTTCGAAATGCTCTCACGCGATCGCCAGCGGCCCAACGGCACGGTGATCGCCCGTTTTGAGGCGCTTTGCCGGGAGGCCGACCGTCTGCCTGCGGTGCATGGCGCCGGCTTCAACGACCTGCCGGTCGATCTGGCCGACCGGCCGACGCGGCTCTTCAGCCGCGTGGCGCCCAATCGCCTGCGCACCGGACTGCGCGTCGCCGGGCAGGCCTGGGCGACCTGGCGCTACGAACATCGTCTGGTCCCTGCGTGAGCGATCTTCCCGGTGCAATCGTCCTAGGTGTCGAGAATGCGATCGGCCTGACGGTCGTGCGCGAACTGGGCCAGCATGGTGTGCCGGTGCATGGCGTGGCGCGGGATGCCGATGCCGTCGGCGTTGCCTCGCGCTATTGCAGCACTTGGTCGCCACGGCTCCCCGGTCCGATATCGCAATGGCTGCCCGATCTGATCGCGCAGACCGGTGCCCGCGCGGTTCTGGCCATCTCTGAACCGGACCTCCTAGACCTGTCATCGCTACCCGCGCGGATCGGCGATTGCCATATCCTGACCCCGCGTCTCGCTCCGCTGGAGAAGGTGCTCGATAAATTCCGCACGCTGGAAATTGCCGATACCGTGGGACTGTTGACGCCGCAGACCTGGCAACCGCGCGCGGGCGAGGATTTTGCCGAGCGGGCAGCGACCATGCCCTATCCGCTGGTTGCGAAATGGTCCAACCCGCCGGAAGTCCAGCCGATATTGGAGCAGGCGGGGCTTGAATGGATCAAGACCGACTATATCCGCACGCCGCAGGAACTGGCCGCCTTGCTGGATCGCTATGCGCCGATCGGGCGCTGGCCGCTGATCCAGCAATATTGCCGGGGCGTGGGTCTGGGCCAGATGCTCTACATGCAGGACGGGCAGGCAACCTTGCGCTTCCAGCATCGCCGCCTGCATGAATGGCCACCCGAAGGCGGGGTGTCGACCTATTGCCGGGCCGAACCCGCCGCCACGCATCAGGCGCAGATGGCCCTTTCGGAAAAGCTGTTGCAGGCGCTCGACTGGGAAGGGCAGGCGATGGTCGAATATCGCTATGAACCTGATAGCGGCCGCTATTGGCTGATGGAGGTCAATGGCCGTTTCTGGGGCAGCCTGCCGCTGGCCCGCTATTGCGGCGCCCATTTTGCCTGGGAAGCCTATCGCCGCGCGGTGCTGGGCCAGACCGATCCCGCGCCATCCGCCCGTGACGATCTGCGCGCCCGCTACATGGTGCCGGAAACCAAGCGTCTGGCGCGCATCCTGCTGGCGCCGGGCCGCATCGGCGACCCCTTTTTCCGCCGTCGACCCTTCGCTGACCTCACCGCCTATCTGCTGGACTTTCTCGATCCGCGCGCCCGCTATTATGTCTTCAGCCGTGCCGACATGCGGCCATGGCTGCGCGACATGGGGCAGATATTCAGGAAAGCCGTGCGCCGGGAAAGGCGATGACCAGCGCGCCAATCGCCTGCTCGACGCGGCGGAGACAGCGCACCATATAGCGGTCGTCCAGTTGATAGGGATCATGCAGATGCGGCAACATCGGGCGCGTCCAGCGCCCCAGCAACATGCGCGGCAGATGCCGGACGCGCGGATCGGCCGCCAATCGGTGCAATTGCCGCACTTCCATCGCCAGCAGCAGATCGCCCTCCTGCGGCACATAATCCTGAAGGTCGATGGCCCGATGCGCCGACAGGTCATATCCCAAAGCTTCGGCGGCTAGGATCGCCGGACCATGCGCTGTCCGCCCCGTAGTGGTCGACAGGCCGAAGGAAACACTGTTCATCCCTGTGCGCTGCGCGACGATATCGGCAAAGGCACTGCGACAGATATTGCCTTGGCATACGAACACCAGCCGCCGGACCTGCGCCGGATCAGGCGTCAGGCTGGCCGACTGGCCTAACGCCAATTGCGGATAGGACAAAGCCAGCCGCACCAGGCCGCGAAAGGTGCCAAAACGGGATCGGATCATGGGTTACCCTGAAAGAATGGCGGGAACGGGACGATCAATGGACTGGCCAACATTGTCGGAATAGCCTGTTTGTCCACCAAATCCGCTAAAATTTCCCTACATGTCCTTTTCACAACCATGATTTGCCGTTTCGGGTCATGACAGGGCGGCCGATGATCGCCGCCCCGCACGATTTCAGGCTTCAGAAATGTCGGCTCAGCGACAGGCGCCAATTGCGCGGCTGGCCGGGGGTGATGCGGTCGAGACAGCAGGAGTCGGGGAAATAGCGCTCCTTCAGCAGGTTATTGACAGTCAACTGAAGGCCCCAATTGCCGATCGTGTAGGACAGGCCTGCATCCACCAGAATATAGGAAGGCAGTCGATACAGGGCCGCGTCGGGGACGGCGCCATTGCGGCTGCTATTATAGACGAAGCCCAGATTGGCGCCGACATTGGCCAGCGGCCCCGTGGGGATGACATAGCGTCCATACAGGCTGACATTGTGGCGCGGAATATTCTGCAATTCGGTGCCGGCCGGGATCGTTTCATCCTCCAATATCTTTGCGCGGATATAGGCGTAGGCGACATTCACCGTGGCGCCCGGCACAGGCCGCCACTGCCCCTCTACCTCGATCCCGCGACTGCGCTGCTTGCCGGTCACGCGCGAGAAATTGGGGAAATCGGGATCGCTGGTCAGCACGTTCGATCGTTCCAGATCATAGAGCGATATCATGCCGCTGACGGTGCCGTCGGTCGGTGCGAACTTGATGCCGCCCTCTATGTT
Source organism: Sphingobium sp. AP50 (assembly GCF_900109095.1). Classification (GTDB taxonomy): domain Bacteria; phylum Pseudomonadota; class Alphaproteobacteria; order Sphingomonadales; family Sphingomonadaceae; genus Sphingobium. Next base: position 54,306 of record NZ_FNYZ01000024.1, on the reverse strand, counting down.
CCGGCCGCGTTCCGGCGGTGCCTGACCGATCAGGCTGGGGGCGCCGCTGGCATCTTTCTCCAGCACGATCTGCGATCCGAACTGCGGGGTGAAGGACTTCGCCCATGTTCCGTACAGGGCCAGGTCCGGCACCAGTTCATAGGTGGCGCCGACGCGGGGGCTGAACGCCGTCTGCAATTCGCCATTGGATTTCGCCCGGTCCCATCGTCCGCTCAGCGTCACCGTGAAACGGTCTGTCAGTGTGACATGGTCCTGAAGATAGAAGCCAAGCTGGTCGTTCTTTGCGCTGCCCGAATAGGGCGCGGCGGTCGGCACCAGCGGCGCGTCATAATCGGGTGAGACGACGTCCAGCGGGAAATGCGACGCATCGAAATCGCCATCCCCCTGATAGCGTTCCCGATTCTGCCGATAGTCCACGCCAGCAAGGATAGCATGACGGATCGATCCGGTGGCGAACTTTCCGGTTGCCCGCGTGTCGACGGCAAAATCCTTGTCGGTGCTGCTATAGGGCCCATAATAGTAGCGGCCCAGCGTGCGCCCCTGCTGCACGCCGTCCACCACATTATCGTCCAGGAAACCGCCAACGAACATCCACCGATCCCAATAAGTGGTGCGATGGGTGTAGCGCAGCGTCTGACTGATCCCGAATGCATCGCTGAAACGGTGATCGAACATGGCGCTGATCGACTTGCGATTCTGATTGTACACGGCCTTCTGGTCCCCGCCATTGTTGATCGAAAAATCGATCGGCGTCGGGCCATAGGCGCTGGGCAACACCGTGCCCCAGCCGCTGACCGGGGAGAAGGGATTGTCCCGATCACGCTGATAGACACCCAGCAGGGTCAGGCTGGTGCTGGGCGCGATCTGCCACTTGATAGAGGGCGCGGCATAAATCCGGTTCTGGCCCGAATTGCGCACGAAGGAATCGACGTCCCGATAGATCAGGTTCAGTCTGGCCGAAATATCCTCGTTTAGCGGCGCGTTGGCATCGATCGCCCCTTCGATCAGATCATAGGAGCCGGTCGACAGCGTCATGTCCATGAAGGCATCCGCCTGTGGTCGCTTGCTGACGAGGTTGACGATGCCGCCCAGCGGTGCCGATCCGAACAGGGCGGATGCCGGTCCCTTGACGACCTCCACCTGTTGCAGGCCAGCCAGTTCGTTATTGCTGCCTACGCCAGCCTCGCTCAATATGCCGTCAAGATAAACGCTGCCATAGGCTGCATCATAGCCGCGGATCGTATAGGCGTCGAAAAAGCCATAGGTGCTGCTGCGCGATACGCCCGCAACGCTGCGCAACGCATCGGCCAGGCGCGTGACGCCGCGCTCCTTGAGCGTGTCAGCGGTCACCACGGAAATGGCTTGCGGTGTCTTGATGAGCGGCACATCGGTCTTGGCGGCATTCGCTTCGCCCAGATGCATGCCGGTGACCACTATCTGGCTCGGCGGCGTTTCCTCTTCAGATGCCGGCTGCTGCGCCTGCGCTGCCAAAGGCATCAGCCAGACCATTGCGATTGAACTTGCCGATATATGCCAGTTGATCATTACCCACTCCCCAAATACCCGGTGAGCAGATACTGAGAGTCACTTTCAATAGCAATGCATAGAAATATTTCGGACAAATCGGCGTGTGTGCAGTCAGGGTTCAAGGGCGTTCATAGAGACGCGAGTTAATACGCAAGGACAGGACATAATGAGGTGCTTGGCCGAATCTCTCACATGATTCTGACGGAAGGCATGAAAGCCTTACTGTTCAGCGAAAGTCCGATGACCCAGTATGAATGGCAAGGCATGCCGGCATGCTGGCTAGCGGCTTAGACCTGAAAAAAGGAAAAGTGGCGGAGACGGAGGGATTCGAACCCTCGGTGGCCCCTTAAGGCCACGACGGTTTAGCAAACCGCTGGTTTCAGCCACTCACCCACGTCTCCGCACGGATTTGCCTGTCTCTTGTGGAGGCGGGCAGTGGCTAAGGCGCGCTATAGCGGGGCCTTAGCGGCATGGCAACGGTCCTTCGCACGGATTTTTTGCATTGCAGCTTTCTTGTCGGATTCGATCCGGCGTGGAATCGACTCGGGCTGCCGTTCGTTCATTGTCGTTTCAGCTTCGAACCCGATAATCTGGTACATGGTTTCAAGAGCGGCCTTCCGGGGAGTAACGGGCATGATCGGCATTACAGGGCGCATGAGCGCCCGAATCGCGCGTATCGCGACATTGGGCGTTGCCCTCGCGGGTGTCGCGCTGGCGCCGGTCAGCGCCTCTGCGCAGGTGCGCACGATCGATCCCAACACGGCAATCGATTCGGATCTTGCCCCGCCCCCACCGGCCAACAGCGCGCCGACCGATCCGGGTGTCGATTCCAGCGCCAATCAGGACAATGGCACCACCTACAGCCCCCCTCCGGCAGCAGGCGGCTCCACCGCTACCGGCGCGCCCGTCACGGCCGATTCGCCACCTTCCACCATATCGCCTGCCGAATCTTATCAGGAAGACGATCTGATCGGGGCGGCCGAGGGCGTGTTCGGCAAGGGCGCGGAAGGTCTGGCCGGCATCATCGAAAAGGTGCTGAAGGATCAGGGGCGGCCCAACGCCTATATCGCCGGGCGTGAAGCGTCGGGCGCCTTCGTCGTCGGCCTGCGCTACGGCTCGGGCACGCTCAACCACAAGGTGGAGGGCAAGCGCGAAGTCTACTGGACCGGCCCGTCCATCGGTTTCGACGTTGGCGGCAATGCGGCCAACACCTTCGTCCTCGTCTATAATCTCTATGACAGCCAGGATCTCTATCATCGCTTCCCGGCGGCGGAGGGCACGGCCTATCTGGTCGGTGGCTTCACCGCCAGCTATCTGCGCTGGGGCAATGTGGTGCTGATCCCGATCCGACTGGGCGTCGGCTATCGGCTAGGCGTCAACGCCGGCTATATGAAGTTCACCGAAAAGCGGAACTGGCTGCCCTTCTGACGGCAGCTTCGCGGGCTGCCGGGCTTATGCCAGCAGCCCGTTGAAACGCCGGTCCCACAGTGCGCCGGCGTCAAATCCGCCCTTGGCCACGCCGAATCGCCGGAACAGGTCGGCGGCACCCTGCTGGTCGGCGATCGCTTTGTCATCGATCGGCACCAGCCGGGTCGGATTCTTCTTCAGGCGGCGCCATTCCAGATAATAGGATTGGTCGATGCCGGTGGCTTTGGCCAATATTTGCGCCCATTGTTCGTTATGGTTTTCCATCCAGTCGATGGTCGCCCGGAACCGCAGCAGATAATCACCCAGATCGCGGGCCTTGTCGGCATCGTCCAGCGATGCCCGATTGGCGATGACGACGCCGTTACCGGCATAATCGCCCTCCGCCTGCGCCACCAGCCGACCGCCATAATGGCGCTGCGCCAATATCGTTTCGATCCCCTGCGTCACCCAGAAATCGAGCTGGCCCGACGCGAAGGCGGCGGGCAGCGTGTCGCGGGCCAGACTGACCGGCACGATATCGTCCCATGTCAGCCCCTGCTGCTCCAGCAGTTGCAGCAGATAATAATGATAGTTGGACGACCGCAGATAGCCGACCCGCTTCCCCTTCAGGCCGGCGGCCGATCGCGCGCCAAGCCCCTTGCGCGCCACCAGCCCCAGCAGCCGCGCCTGCGCGTCGGACCGGATCAGCGCGACGATGCGGTTATCTTTCAGCGATCCGCCCCAGATGGTCAGCGGAATATCGGTGAAGTTCGACCCGGCGTCCAGTTCCCCGCTGCTGATTGCCTGAAGCGACAGGTCGAAAGGCAGAATGGCGTAATTCACGGCATAGGGCGTGTCCGCCTGCCCGGCCGGCTTGAAGAAATTCTGATAGCCTTCCTTGGTCGTGGAGATGCCCAGCGTGCGCCCCTTGGCCGTGGCGCAGCCGGGCAGGGCGATCGCGCCTGCCAGACCCACGCCCGCGCCCAAAATCGCACGCCGACTGAAGCCGGACTCAGAAACGCCAGGTTGCGCGGGCATAATAAAAGCCTCCATAGAAGCCGAACGGGCTGTTCGACGCATAATATTGGGAGCCGCTGCTGTCGGCGATGGTGCTGCGTTCGGGATAGACGTCGAACAGATTGTTCGCGCCGACCGCGAAATCGACCTTGGGCGTGATATGCCATGTCGCCTCCAGATCGGTGATCCAGCGTGCGCCATAATGCTGGTCGTTGACCGCCCCGGCGGTCAGCAACTGCACCGACCCATAGCGTTGCAGGCGCAGATTTATGCTGATCGGGTCGCTATCCCACAATGCGCCAAGGATCAGCTTGGTGCGCGGATTGCCGACCTCGATATAGCCCTGCGCCACCCGGTCGAACAGCGTCAGGCCAAGGCTGGCGAGTTGCGTCGGCGTGGCGGCGATGTCGGTGATCTTGGTGTTGTTGTAGTTGAAACCGAGCGACCAGTTGATCTTGCCATAATCGCCCAGATTCTGAGCATATTGGCCGACCACGTCGACGCCCAGCGTGCGGGTGTCGATCGCATTGGTATAGTAATTGACGATCTGCCCCGTCTCCAGCCCGTTGGCGGCGAGGATGGCGTTGACCCCCGCGCCGGAAAGCTGCCCGGTCTGGGAAATGCGGTCCTTCAACCAGATCGCATAGCCATCGACCGTCAGGGTTGCGCCGGGCGATGGTGTGAAGGACAGGCCGCCCGACAGGTTCACCGACTTTTCCGGCTTTAGCGGCTTGGCACCCAGTGCGATGCCCGCTGCGCTGTCGGGCTTGACCGTTCGCGTGGTGGTCAGGCCCGTGATCACGCCATTGACGATCGAATAGCCGCGCGCCGCGCTGGCAAAGCCCTGCTGCGTCAGCGATGGGGCGCGGAAGCCGTTGCTCACCGTGCCGCGCAGCGCCAGCGTGGGGGTCAGCTCGACGCGGGTGGTGAATTTGCCCACCACCACATCGCCCGCGCTGTCGTCATAATGTTCGAAGCGGCCGGCGACACCCACGTCCCAACCCGGCAGCGGCTGGGTCGACAGGTCGACATAGGCGGAGATATTGTTGCGGCGCAGGTCGGCGGCGTCCTGAGGCAATATGGTGATGCCGCCCTGCGCCCCGATCGCGGCGGCCTGACCCGCAAAGGGGCTGCCGACGGGATAGATATAGCCACCATTGGCATAGGCCGCCTCATCCTGCACGATCGTCTGACAGCGTTCGTGGCGGAATTCGGCGCCGACCGCGACATTCAGCGGTGAAGCCAGCCCGATGTCGAAGCCGCGCCGGATATCGGCATTGCTGGTCCACTGGTCGAAAATCGCGTCGAACGTGTCGAACCGGGTCGGGCTGTCCGGCCCCAGCGAGGGGTTCAGCGTATCTTCCATTCCATTGTCGGCATGGTGGCGGCCGAAAGTGGAGCTGACGTCCCAGTCCCAGGCGCCGGCCTTGCCCTTCAGGCCGGCGAGAATCTGGAAATCCTTGTCGGGGAAGCGGCCGGTCGGCTGAATCACATCGTCATAGAGTTCGGGGATGTAACTGGTGCTGTTGGGCAGGCGATAGGTCTGGCCATTCTTGATGTTGCGGATGCCCAGCGTGCCATAGCTGTAAAGGGTGGTCGTGCCGCCCTCGCTCAGCGGCAGTTCGGCATTATAGGCGGTATAGAGCGCGCGGGTCCGGGCGAGTCCCCCGCGCGTCAGATGGCGGTCGCGGGTCGTCTCGCGCGGGTCAGCCACGCCGTTGATCTTCGGATAGATCTGCACCGTGGCCAGGCCGGGGCGGAAAGCGAAATCCTGCAGGAAATAGTCAGCCGACAGGTTAAGGAAGCCATTGTTGGGCAGGCGAAAGCCATGGTTCAGGCGAATCTGCGCCTGCTCGCCATCGCTTTCATAGCGTTGGCCGCCATAAATCGTGGCCGATCCGCCCGAGGCGTCGGATTTGAGCACGATGTTGATGACGCCCGCGACCGCATCCGATCCATATTGAGCGGCCGCGCCGTCGCGCAGGATTTCGACATGGTCGATCGCGCTCATCGGAATCTGGTCGAGGTCGACGGCATTCGCGCCCGAAGCCTGCGCCGTGGTCGGCAGCGGAATCGAACTGGGATGGCGGCGCTTGCCGTTTACCAGCACCAGCACATGCGCGCCGGAAAGTCCGCGCAGGCCCGCCGGGCGCCCGAAAGTGTTATAGGCCGCGTTGGAGCCGGTATCGACCTTGAAACTGGGCACCAGTGCCGACAGCGCATCGCGTAGCTGGCCTGCTGCGCCACCGGTCGCCACCAGCGCGTCATTGCCCACCACATCGATCGGCGCTGTGCTCTGAGCGACGGTGCGGTCGGCGCTGCGGCTGCCCAGCACGACGATGTCCGCACCGGCGGTGGCATCGGTATCCGGCGCGTCGGCGGCGATCGCGCTGCCATGCCATGCTGCGGAGCCAAGCAGCGCGATGGTCAGCGCGTGGCGAATATCTCTTGTCATTGGACCCCCGATTATTCTGATCGAGGATCGGCTAAGCCACGGCGTCCGGACGAGCCAACGAGAAGCCCTCATTCCCTCATTGGTTCTGCTCAACCCTGCTATCATCGCCCGATGTATTCGTATGCGTGACTTGCTCCGCGCAGCGCCCCATGCCAGCGCTGGCAATGGAGCGCAGGCGGGCGGCAGGCCCGCCGCGCGATGAGGAGGAAAGGCATGGAAAAGCCGCGTCAGGGCTTGGCCGGGCTGTGGAATATCAGCTTCGGCTTTTTCGGCATCCAGATCGGCTTTGCGTTGCAGAACGCCAATATGAGCCGCGTCTTCCAGTCGCTGGGTTCCAGCATCGACGATCTGTCCGCTTTGTGGATCGCCGCGCCGCTGACCGGGCTGCTGGTCCAGCCGGTCATCGGCCATCTGTCGGACCGTACCTGGCTCGGCCGTCTTGGCCGACGGCGCCCCTATTTCCTGCTTGGCGCAATTCTGGCCGCGATCGCCCTGATCTTCATGCCGCGCAGCGACGGATTGCTGATGGCAGCGCTCCTCCTCTGGATGCTGGACGCCAGCCTCAACATCTCGATGGAGCCGTTCCGCGCTTTCGTCGGCGACATGCTGCGCAAGGACCAGCATGTGGTCGGCTATGCCGTGCAGACCGCCTTCATCGGCGCGGGCGCGGTGGTGGGGTCGCTCTTCCCCTATCTGCTCGATCATCTGGGCGTTGCCAACGTCGCCCCGGTGGGCAGCGTGCCCGATACGGTGCGTTACAGCTTCTGGGCCGGTGGTGCCGCCTTGCTGGGCGCGGTCCTGTGGACGGTGCTGACGACGCGCGAATATGCGCCGGACGAAATGCGCGCCTTCGCGATCGATGCGGATACACCTGCCGCGCCCGATCTGGCGCAACGGCTGCTGCTGCCCTGCTGCGCATGGATCGGGGCAGGGGCCCTGGTCGCTCTGGCCGTCGATCTGTGGGGGATGGAGAAGGAAGTCTATCTGCTGGGCGCGCTGCTGGCCGGCTATGGACTGGCCAGCATGGTCGCGATCCTGCTGGCGCGATCAGGGCGCGGCGACAATATATTGGCCCATATCGTGGGCGATGTGGCGGGGATGCCGCCGATCATGCGCCGCCTTGCCGTCATCCAGTTCTTCAGCTGGTCGGCGCTGTTTATCATGTGGATTCACACCACCCCGGTCGTCGCCCAATATATGTTCGGATCGGCCGATCCGGCGAGCGCGGCCTATCAGGCGGGCGGCAACTGGGTGGGCGTGCTCTTTTCCGTCTATAATGGCGTGGCGGCGGTCGCGGCCCTGACCCTGCTGCCCTGGATCGCCCGACGGATCGGCCAGGCGCGCACCCATGCCCTGTGTCTCACGGCCGGTGCTGCGGGATTTGCCAGCTTCCTGTTCGTGCGCGATCCTGACTGGCTGCTGCTCAGCGAAGTGGGCATCGGCATCGCCTGGGCCTCCATTCTCGCCATGCCCTATGCGATGCTCGCCTCCAGCCTGCCGGCCGGGAAGATCGGTGTCTATATGGGGCTGTTCAACATCTTCGTGGTGGTGCCGCAATTGCTGGTCGCGACCGCGATGGGATCGATCATGAAGGCCTTCTTCCCCGGCGATCCGATCTGGACCATGGCCTTTGGCGCCGCAACATGGATGGTCGCTGCCCTCGCATCGTTGCGAATCAAGGCCTGATTCGCGGTGATTCGCACGAAAAAGGCGAATCCGGCGTTCACGAACAACCCGTTGGAGATCATGGTTTCCGCTACGGAAAGCGTTGCATGTCGCTACGGATGCATATTTTGCAATCGCGAACAGAGCGTTCGCACTTGCGGCAAGCCTGCGCTTAAGTCAAAAAGAACCTGCCTTTCAGGCATCCTCTCCTAAAACTTTTACGGGCTGCTCTTCGGATCGGTCCGTTTTTTTTGCTGTTAAACGGTTGATCCGGGCTGAAGATCGGCAGTCGCAGGTCGGGCGTTACGCTTCCATCAGAGAAATGGTGGATGAAGGCAAAAACGGCTTAGGGCCGCCGCGCTGCACCATCATTCTGGTGCCGCTGCGCCGCCAGCGGACAGATAAGCTGATTAAGACGCATCGCATCCTGCGCGCCGGACGCAAAAGCCCGGCAAATCCAGTCCAGACACCGTGCCAGAAGCAGCATGGCCCTCTCCATAATCTTTATGCCTTCATCATAGCATAAGCATTTGGGGAGAGAAGGGGCGGAACGGCCTTCCTATCAAATGATACGATGCAGTACGGATTGCCGTGACGGCACCCTATTGGTCGGCGCCGATCACCCGATAGAGAAGGATGCGATTGCTCACCAGCGCCAGGTCGGTCGCGATCGCCGACTGCCGCGCCGAATAGAGCGTCCGCTGGTTGGTCAGTGCGGTCAGGAAGGTGTCGATCCCGGCGCGATAGCGTTGATCGGACAGATCATAGGCCTGGCTGCTGGCGCGGACCAGCCGCTGTTGCGCGGCCTGTTGCGCGTCGATCGTCCCTTCGCGGGCCAGTCCGTCGCTGACTTCCTTGAACGCCGTCTGGATCGCCTGCTCATATTGGGCGAGGTACATGTCGCGCTGCGCCTTGCTATAGTCCAGATTGCCCCGGTTCGCGCCGCCGAAGATCGGCAGGCTCGCGGAGGGACTGGCCGACCAGGTGAAGGCATTGCCGGTGAACAGCGACGACAGCGCCGAACTGGCGACGCCGATCGCCGATGTCAGGCTGATCTTCGGGAACATGGCGGCCCGCGCGGCGCCGATATCCGCATTGGCGGCCTTGAGCTGATGTTCGGCCTGCAGCACGTCGGGCCGTTGCAGCAATATGTCGGACGACAGGCCCGCCGGCACTTTCGCCACGCCTGCAATCAGGCTGTCGAGCGAACCGGGCAGCAGGGCATCCTCGACATGCGCGCCAGCCAGCAGGTCCAGCGCGTTGCGGTCCTGCGCGACCTGGGTGATATTGGCGGCGACGTCGGACGCGGCCTGCTCCACCGTGGTTTCCGCCTGATGCACGTCCAGCTTGCCGGCAAGCCCGGCGGTGTTGAGCGATTTTGTCAGGTCCAGCGTGCGCTGGGCACTGGCCTGCGTCTGGCGTGCCAGCGCCAGCAATGCCTGATCCGCCGCCAGCGTGGCATAGGCGGTCGCGGTTTCCGCGATCAGGGTGATGCGGGTCGATCGCGCGCCTTCCTCGGTCGCCAGATAGGTTTCCAGCGCCGATTCCGTCAGGTTGCGCACCCGGCCGAACAGGTCGATCTCGAACGCGCTGAAGCCCAGATCCGCGCTATAGCTATTCTGCCGGGCATCATTCTGCCGCGCGAAACTGGCACCGGCATCGGCGGTCAGGGTCGGCAATTGCGCTGCCCGCTGCACCTTATATTGCGCGCGCGCCGACTGGACGCTGGCGAGGGTGGCGCGCAGGTCGCGATTATTGGCCAGCGCCCGGTCGATAACCGTCTTGAGCTTGCTATCCTGCACCAGCACGGTCCAGGGCAGACCGGCCTTACCCTCCGCCTGCGCGGCATAGGCTTCACCGGTCGGCAGGGTGGCGGGCACCGGCGGGGCAGGGCGCACATAATCCGGCGCCATATTGCACCCGGCCAGCAACAGCCCGGCACTCAGCGGAAGAAGGGCGCGGGTCATGCCGGGACTCCTGCGTCGGGCGTGGTGGCTGGCGGTGCGCCATGGGGCTTGTCGCTGCCGAACAGGCGGGCGATCGTTAGGAAGAAGAGCGGCACATAGAAGATGGCGAGCAAGGTCGCCGTCGTCATGCCGCCCACCACCGCAGTCCCGATGGCGACGCGGCTCTGCGCGCCCGCACCGGTCGCCGTCGCCAGCGGAATGACGCCGGCGATGAAGGCGAGCGATGTCATCAGGATCGGACGGAAGCGCAGCTTGGCCGCCTCCAGCGCCGCCTCCAGCGCATTCTTGCCCTGCTTGTGCGCCATTTCGGCAAATTCCACGATCAGGATCGCATTTTTCGCGGCCAGACCCATGGTGGTCAGCAGGCCGACCTGGAAGAAGATATTATTCTCCAGCCCGCGACCCCACACCGCCACGACCGCACCGATCAGGCCCAGCGGAATGACGAACAGCACCGCCAGCGGGATCGACCAGCTTTCATACAGCGCGGCGAGGCACAGGAAGACGACCAGCACCGACAGGGCATAGAGCAAGGGCGCCTGTCCCCCGGAAATCTGCTCCTGATAGGACAGGCCGCTCCAAGCATAGCTGGTCCCGGCCGGAAGCTGCTTCTGCAATTCGACCATCCGGTCCATCGCGTCGCCGGAACTGGCGCCATCACCGGCCTGCCCCTGAATCTCGAAGGAGGACAGGCCGTTGAAGCGCGACACGGTCGACGGACCCATCGTCCACTGCGTCGTGGCAAAGGCGGAGAAGGGCACCATCTCGCCCGTGCTGCTCGACCGCACCATCCAGTTGTCGAGGTCGGTGGGCAGCGCGCGATAGGGCGCATCTGCCTGCATATAGACGCGCTTCACCCGGCCGCGATCGACGAAGTCGTTGACATAGGTGCTGCCCCAGGCGGAACTCAGCACATCGTCGACATTGGCCTGCGTCAGGCCCAGCACGGCCAGCTTTTCCGCGTCCACATTCACCTTGAGCTGCGGCGTATCCTCCAGCGTGGCGGCGCGCACGCCTGCCAGCATCGGGTCTTTCGACGCGGCGGCGATCAACTGGTTGCGCAGTTCCAGGAAGCGGTCACGGCTCAGGCCGCCGCTGTTCAGCAGTTCGAAGGTGAAGCCGTTGGACTGGCCCAGACCGCGAATGGCGGGCGGGGTCATGGCCAGCACCTTGGCATCGCGGATCGCCGCCAGTTGCTTGGTGGCGCGCCCGGCGATCGACCCGGCGGTGTTCACTATGCCCTTGCGATCGTCCCAAGGGGCGAGGTTGATGAAGCCCTGCCCGACATTCTCACCCTGACCCTGAAAACTGAATCCGGTCATGATGAAGGCAAAGGCGACATTGTCCTTCTCGTCATTCAGGAAATAATTCTGCACCTGGTCGATCGCGGCGCTGGTGCGGCTGGACTTGGCGCCGGCGGGCAGCGTGACCTGCACCATCACCTGTCCCTGATCCTCGACCGGCAGGAAGCTGGAGGGCAGCCGCACGAACAACAGCACCAGCAGCGCCAGCACCACGACATACAGGCCCCAGAACAGCTTGCGCCTGTGCATCACCTTGCCGGTGCGGCGCACATAGCCGTCGGTCATCCGCTCGAACCAGCGGTTGAACTTGCCGGCCCATCCCTTGTGCCGCTTTTCCTCGTCCGATCCCTTCAGCAGCGTCGCGCACAAGGCGGGCGACAGGATCAGTGCGACCACTACCGACAACAGCATCGAGGAGACGATGGTGATGGAAAACTGGCGATAGATGACGCCGGTGGACCCGCCGAAAAAGGCCATGGGCAGCAGCACGGCGGACAGGACCAGGGCGATGCCGACCAGCGCGCTGCCAATCTCCTCCATCGACTTGATCGTCGCATCGCGGGGCGACAGCCCCTCTTCCTCCATGATGCGTTCGACATTTTCGACCACGACGATCGCGTCGTCGACCAGCAGGCCGATGGACAGCACCATGCCGAACAAAGTCAGCGTGTTGATCGAATAGCCGAACAGGGCCAGCACGCCGAAGGTGCCGAGCAGCACGACCGGCACGGCCACGGCGGGCACCAGCGTCGCGCGCCAGCTCTGGAGGAAGATGAACATCACCACGACGACCAGCGCCACCGCTTCCAGCAGCGTCTGGATGACTTCCTCGACTGACAGCTTGATGAAGGGCGTGGTATCGCGCGGATAGACGACCTTGTAGCCGTGCGGCAGGTTGGACGACAGCTCGGCAACCTTGGCCTTGACCATTTCCGCGGTCTTCAGCGCATCGGCGCCCGGCGCGAGCTGGAGCGCGATGCCGGACGCCGGATGGCCGTTCAGCCGCGCCGACGTGGTATAGCTTTCATTGCCCAGTTCGACACGGGCGACATCTGACAGATGGACGATCGATCCGTCGGTCTGGGTCTTGACGATGATCTTGCGGAACTGGTCGGGCGTTTGCAGGCGCGCGCGCGCCGTGACCGTGGCGTTGATCTGCTGCCCGACGGGGGCGGGATCGGCGCCGATCTGACCGGCCGAGACTTCGACATTCTGCGCCGAGATCGCGCTCTGCACGTCCGACGGCATCAGCTTGACGGCGGCCAGCTTATAGGGGTCCAGCCAGATGCGCATCGCATATTGCGACCCGAAAATCTGGGTGGCGCCGATACCGTCGATGCGGGCGATCGGGTCCTGGAAATTATTGACCAGATAGTCGGCGATATCCGCCTGCGTCGCCGTATCCGTCTCGTCATACAGGCCGACCAGCATCAGGAAGTCGGTCTGCTGTTTGGTGACGGACAGGCCCTGCTGCTGCACGGCGCTGGGCAGGCGGCTCAGCGCCTGCTGCACCTTATTCTGCACCTGCACCTGTGCAGTGTCCGGGTCCGTGCCCTTCTGGAAGGTCACGGTGATCCGCGATTGCCCCGTCGCGCTGGACGAGGAGGAGAAATACATCAGCCCGTCAATGCCGGTCAGCTGTTGTTCGATGACCTGCGTAACACTGGTTTCGACGGTTTCGGCCGATGCGCCCGGATAGGTGGCGCTGATGCCCACGCCCGGCGGTGCGATATCGGGATATTGCGCGATCGGCAGCGATAGCATGGCGCCGATCCCGGCCAGCATGATGCCGATGGCGATGACCCAGGCAAAGATCGGCCGGTCGATGAAATAACGGCTCAGCACGGCGCGGCTCCTACTTCGATGCCGCGACGGCGACCGGCTTCACCATATCGTCGGGCTTCACCTTGTCGGTGCCTTCGACGATCAGCTTGTCGCCATTCTTCAGCCCCGCCGTGACCAGCCATTTGTCGCCGATCGCCTGGCTGGTGGTGACGATGCGCCGCTCGACCTTGTTTGCCTTGGTCACGACCAGCGCGGTCGCATTGCCCTTGGCATCGCGGTTGATGCCCTGCTGCGGCGCCAGGATGGCGCCGGGCACCACCGATTGCGGCGCCACCACGCGCACGAACATGCCGGGCATCAGCAGCCCGTCGGGATTGGGGAAGCGCGCGCGCAGCGTCACCGTGCCGCTGTTCACATCGACGATCGGCTCGGCAAATTCGATCCGGCCTTCCTGCGGATAGTCGGTCCCGTCGTCCAGCTTCAGCCGGATGGTGGCGCTGGCCGCCAACGTCTTGCCGGCCGCCAGCGACCGGCGAAGCGCCAATATCTGCGAACTCGACTGAGTCACGTCGACATAGATGGGATCAAGCTGCTGGATCGTGGTCAGCGGGTCGGTCTGGCTCGCCGTCACCAGCGCGCCGGGAGTGAAGAGCGTGCGGCCGATCCGCCCGCTGATCGGTGCGCGGACCAGCGTGAATTCCAGATTGACGTTGCTGGTTTGCAGGCTGGCACGCGCCTGCATCACCGATGCCTGCGCCTGCCGGGCGGTGGCGATCACATCGTCGCGATCCTGCGCGCTTACCGCCTCGGTGTCGCCCAGCGTGCGATAGCGCTGCGCCTTGGCCTGCGCGGCGACGGCGGTCGCCTGCGCGCTGGCCAGTGTTGCCTCCGCCTCGTCACGCGATGCGCGATAGAGGCGCGCGTCGATCTGATAGAGCGGCTGCCCCGCCGTCACCATCGATCCTTCGGTAAACAGCCGCTTCTGGATCAGCCCCGCCACCTGCGGCCGCACTTCCGACATCATGGTCGAAACGGTGCGGCCGGGCAGTTCGCTCGACACCGTCGCATTCTGCGCCGTCAGTGTCACGACGCCCACTTCCACCGGCCCCTTTTGCGGCGGCTTCTTCTCTCCGCAACCAGCGATCAGAATACAGATAGCCAGCGGTGCGACCCGAAGGCTCAGGCGGGAAGAGGGCGAAAACATGTTTTGGCGCATATCCTTGGTGGACCAGAAGGAGCCTCGCCACACATCCCGCACATGGCAGGGGGAGGGGGGAGGGGACCATGCGACTGGACGCGAGGCGAGCACTCCGACTGGCGTCGGCGGGGGCTGCCGACCTTGCCCTCATCGATAGTTTGCCTGTTACAGGAAAGAGGAACTTGTCGTCATTCTGTCTCCCTGCGTTTTGCGCGGTATCGCTTTGTATCAGCCTGTATCAGGGCACCTGACGGGCAGACTTCGCCCTGTATCGGCGCTACAGCGATAATATGGCTGACCTTGCCCCTTCCCGTGGTGCGACGATCGTCGTGGTCGATGATGATGCGGATATCCGCGATCTCATCGTCGGCCAGTTGCGACAGGAAAATTATCGTCTGTTCGGTGCGTCCAATCTGGCGGAACTGCGCCAGTATCTGCGCGACGAATCGGTCGACCTGATCGTGCTTGATCTCAACCTGCCCGATGGGGACGGCCTGTCCTTGTGCCGAGAATTGCGCAGTGATGGCTCCGACGTGCAGATCATCATGGTCACGGCGCGGGGCAGCGCGATCGACCGGGTACTGGGGCTGGAACTGGGCGCCGACGATTATCTGACCAAGCCGTTCGAGCCGCGCGAACTGCTGGTCCGCATCCGCAATCTCCTGCGGCGTGGGCGCAGCGAACCGGCCCTGCGCGGCGCGACGACGATGCGCTATGCCCATTTCGGGCCATGGCGGCTCGACCTGCAACAGCGGCGGCTGATCGCGCCGGATGACAAGCTGGTGATGTTGTCCTCCGCCGAATTCCGCCTGCTCAATCGCTTTCTGGAAGAACCCAATGTCGTGCTGGCGCGCGAAACCTTGCTGCCGGAACGACGCGCCACTGCCGCGTTCGACCGCTCGATCGATCTTCAGGTCAGCCGCCTGCGTCAGAAACTGGCGGCCATATCGGGTGGTGACGAACTGATCCTCACGGTCCGGGGTGAAGGCTATGTGCTGGCCAGCGGGGTCGATTATTCATGATCCTGCTCCACTGGATCGGGCGCGTGCGCAGCTTCTTCGGCACGATGGCGGGGCAGATTTTCCTGATCCTGACGCTGGGCATGTCGGTGGCGGCGATCCTCGCGCTACTGGTGGCCGAACAGGCCCGCCATCATGATTTCGAGCGCGTCCGGCGCCAGCGCGTGGTCGCCAGCGCGGTCGATATCGCCGCCCGGCTGCGCCATGATCCCGCCGGGGTCGAAGCGATGATGGCCGACCATAATATCATCGGCGCCTATCCCGCACCCGAAGGCGTGGCGCTGAGCGATACGGATTCCGATCTGGAAAAGTCGCTGGCCGATCGTTTCGGCCCGCAGTCCCAGCCCGAAGCGGCGCAATTGCCCGTTGGCCTTTGCTTTCCCGATCATAAGGAGGAAAAGGACCGGGCCGCTGGCCTGATCGGCGCGCCGCGTCCGGATTGCTGGATCGTGCGCTTCACCGACGCCGGCGGTCAGCGCCGCGCCATGGCGCTCACCTTCCCCCGGATCGTGAAACCCGGCAGCACCATCTTCAACCCCATCTATCTGATCGTCATCATCGCGGCCTCGGCGGGGCTGGCGATATTGGTCGCGCGCTTCGTATCAAAGCCGCTGCGCCGGCTGGAGCGGGCGGCGGAGGCCTTTTCGCTGTCGCTCGATCCCGAAGATGTGCCGGAGGCCGGGCCGGAGGAGGTGCGTGCCGCGCTCTCCACCTTCAACCTGATGCAGCGTCGCGCCCGCGCGGGTTTTGCCGAGCGTACCCAGTTGCTTGCGGCGATCAGCCATGATCTTCAGACCCCGCTCACCCGGCTGCGGCTGCGGCTCGAACTGGTCGACAATGTCGAGCTGCGCGACCGGCTGCTCGCCGATCATCAGGCGATGCAGACTCTGGTGCGGGAGGGGCTGGACCTCGCCAGCAGTACAGAGGCGCGCGAGGAATGGTCCGTGCTCGATATCGATTCCCTGCTCGCCAGCATGGCGGAGGATGCGCAAGATCTGGGGCAACCGGTCCGCTTCGTATCGGGATGCGGCGGCACGGTAAGAGTGAAGCCCAATGCGCTGACCCGCTGCATCGGCAATCTGGTCGACAATGCCGTCAAATATGGCGGCTGCGCGGAAATCGCTTGCGAACAGGCGGCCGGTCGACTGATGATCCATGTGCGCGATCATGGCCCTGGCATTCCCGCCGATCAGATCGACCAGATGTTCGAACCCTTCACAAGGGGGCCGAGCAGCCAGCCCGGCGGCCGCAACGGCACCGGCATCGGCCTGACCATCGCCCGCTCGCTGGCGATGAGTTTCGAAGCATCGGTGCGGCTGCGTAATGCGGAGGAAGGCGGCCTGATCGCCACCATCGAGATGAAGGGCTGAGTCTCAGGCGCGCAGGATCAGCCCCAGCAGGATCATCGCCCATGCAACGGGCACGCCGATACGCGGCAGGGCGGGCCGATAGGTCATGCCCAGCATCACCAGGCCGCCCAGCAATGCCAGCAGCCCGACCCAGCCCACCAGCGCCATGCCGGGGTCGGCGTGGCGCAACAGGCTGAGCAGCGACAGGGCGAAGCAGGTCCAGCCCGTCATCTCCAGATGCGGCACGAAGCCGCGCTTCTGCCAGCCGCCCAGCAGCACCGGCCGATGCCGCTGCATCCGCGCCGCCAGCGCGAACAACGACAGATAGAGAAGACCCGCCGTCAGCATCATGCCGGCACCATTCGGCGCCGAGCGGGCGTGACTGCGGGCTTGCGCCGCACCTGCCGCCAGACGATCAGCGCCAACCCGGCCGCCGTCGCCAGCAACAGGCCATTGCCGGTCATCAGCACCGGGTCGGTCGCCCAGACCGGCCCCAGCAGTGCCGCCGTCGCGCAGCACAGCGCCAGCACGCCCAGCAGCAGCGGCCAGCCCCGCGCAGGCGCAAGGGTCAGACCGACCAGCAGCACGCCGCCCGCACTCCACAAGGCTACCGACACTTCCGCCTCGCTCCGCGCGGCCAGATCTAGCGGCAACAGTCGATTGGCCAGCAGAAACGCCGCCATGCCAATCGATGCGCCCATCAGCCCGCCGACATTCAGCCGCTCCAATATCCGGTTGCCGACCGATAGCGGCGCCCGCTCCCGGCGCTTGACCACCCACAGCGCCATGCCGGTAGCGATCGCCAGACTCAGCATCGCCCCGCCCAGAAAATAGAGCCAGCGCGTCAGCCCCGGCGCGAAATGCGCCATGTGCAGCCCATAGACGGTCTGATAGGCGCGCACGCCCGTCCGCTTTTCCGTCCAGGCCTTCAGCAGCTTGCCGGTCGCCCCGTCGAAACTGATTTCCGCCGGCAGATAGCCGATCGCCTTCTGCTCGACCGGATAGAGGGTGACGACCGCCGCCTTGTCGCCCGGATTGAAGACATAGACCCGGCCGATCGGCGCACTGAAATAGCGTTGCGCCTCATCCAGCATCGGGCCGATCGGCGCCAGCGTCGCTTTCTCGCCGCTGGCCACCCGGCTGACCGCGCCGGGGGTCAGATCGCTGTACATCGTCATCACATCGTCGCCATAGGCCGCCGTGATGCTCCAGGGCAGGTTCAGCGACGCCAGCGTCAGCAGCCCGGTAAAGGTGATCATGATGTGAAAGGGCAGGGACAGCACACCCAGCGCATTATGCCCGTCCAGCCAGGATCGCTGGCCCTTGGCCGGGCGGAAGGTGAAGATATCCTTGAAGATGCGCTTGTGCGCGATGATCCCCGTGACGATCGCCACCAGCATCAGCATCGCCGCCAGCGACGCCAGCAGCCGGCCCCAGGGATAGGGGAGTTGCAGCTCGAAATGCAGGCGATAGAAAAATTCGCCGCCCAGCGTGTCGCGCGCGACCGGCGCGCCGCTGACCGGATCGAGCGATTTGGTGAGATAAGCGCCGTCGCTGTCATAGGTAGCGTCGACGGTGTTGGACCGGCCATCGGGCGCGGACAGATACCAGCCGGTCGACCCGGTCGTATTGGCCGACAGCCAGGATGTCGCGGCCATTATCGCGCGGGACGGATCGGCCGGACCGCTGACTTCGGGCCGCATCCAGCGCCCGATTTCCGGCTTGAACACGCTCAGCGTCCCGGCCAGGCACATGACGAACAGGATATGGCCCAGCAACAGCCCGGTCCATCCGTGCAGCCAGGCCATGCACTGGCGCGCGCCGTCGCGAACCATCGTCATGCCGCCGGCTGCCCCGCCAGCCAGGCGATGCCGCCCAGCATCGCCGCCGCCAGCACCACGCCCGCCAGTGCCCGCCACGGCCCCCGCGCCAGAAAGGCCCAGATCGTCACGCCCGGCATCACCAGATAGGCGATCATCGTCGCCGTCGTCACCGCTTCCACCCGGCTCATAGGCAGGATGCGCGCCAGCGCCATGCTGGCGAGCGCGGCGACGCCATAGGCGCCCACCGTCCCCGCCAGCAGGCGCAATGTCACATTGGCGCGATAGGCCCAGCCATTTCGCCCCTTGCGGCGATCAAGGCCGGGCATTGCGGTCAAAAGTCCAGGCTCAGCGTGGCGATCGCGCTGCGCGGCGCGCCATAATAGGCCTGACCCCACATCAGGCTGTTGAGATAATAGGTGTTGGTCAGGTTGCGGACGTTGACGCTGGCGCTGACATGATCAGCCAGTTTCACGCTCGCCATCAAATCCACCACGGCATAGCCCTTCTGCCTCGCGGTTCCGCCATCGACCTCGGTAGAGATTGCATTCTGCCAGCGCAATTGGCCGCCCAGCTTCAGGTCGTTAAATTGCGGGATGGCATAGGTGGTCGACATTTTGAACGTCTGCGTCGGCAGCCATGTACGGGTGTCATTGCCCGCATCATCCTCGATATCCAGATAGGTATAGCCGCCATTCACGCTCCACTGGTCGGTGATATGGCCCGCGATCTCCAGTTCGAAGCCCTTCGACGTGGTGTCCACACCGCTATAATAGCTTTTCACGCCATCCTCGAACGTTCCGGCATATTCCGCCAGCCCGCTCTGCTTCGCGCGGAAGACGGCGGCGGTCACATAGAGCCGATCGTCGAACCACTGGCTCTTCACCCCCGCTTCGACGCTGGTGCCCTTGGCGGGATCGAGCCTGACGTGATTGGCGTCCACTTCGGTCTGCGGATTATAGATGTCGGTATAGCTGGCATAGAGCGAGACATGGCTCGTCAGGTCATAGATCAGGCCGGCATAGGGGCTGATCTTGCTATCCTTGCGATATTGGTCGGCATCATAGGAGGTGCCGGTGGTCTTCAGCCACATCACGCTCGCACCGACCACTGCCTTCAGATTGTCGGCCAGATTGAGGTGCGCCGCGCCATAGATGCGGGTCAGCCGGTCCTTATAGTCGCTCGCCAGATAGGAATCGTCATAGGTCGGCTCGGCGATCAGCCCCTGATCCCAGCTGTCCAACGAGGGATAGACGATGGTTTCGGAGGAAAAGGCCTCCCACTCCTTCGCCTTGGAGGTCGATGTCGACACGCCGAAGGCCAGCTTATGTTCTCGCCCGAACAGGCTGACCGGGCCGGACGCATAGAAATCGCCCAGATATTGCTTGTAGACGGACGGATAGATGCCCGACATGCCATAGACGCCCAGACCCGTATCCTTGTCCGGCGCGCCATAGGCATAGAGCAGCTTGGCCTCTTCCTCGAACCGCTTGACCGTCAGCACGCCCTTCAGCGCCCAGCCATTGGTGAAGCTATAGGCCAGTTCGGCAAAGGCGCTCTGGTCGACCGTGTTCCAATAGGTCCAGTCGGCCGAGGTGGAGGCCGATCGCGGATAGGATATCTGCGTGCCGTCGCTATAGACCAGCGGGAGAGCGCCCCACAGCACGCCGTCGCTGTTATTCTCCTGCCTGGAGAAGCCGACCGTGGCCTTCAACTGCGGCGTGATTTCCCAACTCAGCAGGCCGCCCATCACATCGCGATTGCCATGATTATAGTCGAGATAGGAATCGCGTTCCTCATGCGCATAGATCAGGCGGGCGGCGACCGTGTCGGTCAGCGGCACCGACACATCGCCTTCCAGCCGCCACTTGCCCCAGGAGCCGACCTGCGCCGATGCCTTCGCCTGAAACTCTTCCACCGGCCGCTTGCGGACATAGTTGATCGTAGCCGACGGGTTGCCGATACCGGTCATCAGCGCATTGGCGCCCCGGATCGTCTCGACATTCTCGAACAGGGCCGTGTCCAGATCGCCATATTGGATGCCCCAGATCAGCGGCAGGCCGATGCCGTCGATCTGAAAATTATTCACGTCGAAACCGCGCGAATTATATTGGGTGCGGTCGGTTTCCGCCCGCTCGACATTGATGCCGACGGCCTGATCCAGCAGGTCGTTGACATTGGTGAGCGCGAAATCCTCGATCCGCTCGCGGGTGATGATGCTGATCGATTGCGGCGTCTGGCGCAGCGTCAGCGACAGGCCGGTCGCCGAACTGGACGCCTGATCGGCTGCGCCGGTGACGATGATGGTGGAATCGACATTGGAGCCGACATCGGCCTCCGCCAGTGGTGCGGCCAGAGCATGGCCGGCGGGAATAAGGGCTATAACGCCTGCAAGCAGCGCGGAACGCAGCGGACGATTCATCGGATTCCCCTTCAATATATGATCGGGGCGCCCGCTAGAGGAATAAAGGAATGCGAGTCAATCGCATTAGCATTTTTGCCTGTTTATTTCTCTCTGTGGTGACATTATTGCCATTCCGCTGCTTGCCGAGTGTAAATCGCTCTTTGCGCGCTACAGGCCCAGCGCCAACTGATCGCCCTCATCCTCTGCTTCCTCACCCGCCAGATTATGGACGCCCAGCCCCAGCAGACGGACCCCCTTTGGCAATGGTAACTGGGCCAGCAGCAAATCCCGGCCCGCCTGCGCCAGCAAGGTGGGCGACCGCACCGGCGTAGCAAAGCTGCGGGATCGTGTGACGATCTGAAAATCGGCGAATTTCAGCTTCAACACGATCGTCCGCCCCCAGGCCTGCGCCTTTTCGATCCGGGTCCACAGGTTGACCGCGATCCGGTCCAGTTCTGCCACCAGCGGCGCCTCCTCGATCAGATCGTCGAAGAACGTATCCTCGACGCTCACCGACTTGCGGGTCTGCCGCTCATGCACCGGCCGGTCATCTTCACCCTTTGCCGCGCGATAATAGAAATCCGCCGCGCTGCCGAAATGCGTCTGGAGGAATCGCAGGTCGTGGGCATGCAGATCGGCACCCGTTTCGATCCCCAGCGCCTGCATCCGCTTCGCCGTCACCGGGCCGACGCCATGGATGCGCCGCACCGGCATCGCCGCAATGAAGGCTTCGCCCTGGCCCGGCCGTATGACGCAGATACCGTCGGGCTTGTTCTGGTCCGACGCCAGCTTGGCGATCAGCTTGTTATAGGAAACGCCGGCCGAAGCGGTGAGGCCGGTTTCGTCCCGGATCATCCGCCTGATCTCTTCGGCGATCTGCGTGGCCGATGCGATGCCCGGCTTGTTCACGGTCACGTCCAGATAGGCTTCATCCAGCGATAGCGGCTGGATGATGTCGGTGAATCGGCCGAATATCTCCCGCACCTGCGCCGACACCGCGCGATACACTTCGAAGCGCGGCTTCACGAATACCAGATCGGGGCACAGCCGTCGCGCCCGCGCGCCCGGCATGGCGGATCGCACCCCGAATTTGCGCGCTTCATAGCTGCATGTCGCCACCACCCCGCGCGGCCCGCCGCCTCCCACCGCGATCGGCAGGCCGCGCAGGGCAGGATCGTCGCGCTGTTCGACCGACGCATAAAAGGCGTCCATGTCGATATGGATGATCTTGCGCACCGGCTGGTCCATGGCGCCCTGCTATGCCACAGACAAGAACGAAAGGGAAACGCGAGGCGTCCGGTCAGCGCAGCAAGCGCAGATTGTCGAGCAGCGTCTCCAGATGCGCGCGGCTGATCCGGCTCCAGACATTATAGGTGCAGCGCTGTCCCTCGATCCGCATATAGGCCAGCGAATGCAGCCCCTTGCCCGCGCGATTATCCGCCGGATAGGGTTCCGCACCGACCACGCCATAGCCGGCGAAGGCGGGGCCGGGCAGCGCGTTCAGGTCGCGCATATGCGGCCATTGCTGCATCAGTCGCTCCCGTTGCCAGCCGCTGGCTTGCGCGTCCTGCGGCAACAGGCCCGTTCCGGCAAAGCCATAGGCGCTCCTTACCCCCGGAAGGTCGAACGCGACGGCCCATCCGCCGCCAAAAGCGGCCGGCCGTGCTTTGCCGCGCACCCCACCGTCCGACAGTAACGCCAACGGGCCGCATTGCGTGCGATTTTCCGCCATGTCCCATTGCGTGCGCGCAACCGCCTCGCCGATCAGCGGCGTACCGGTAGCCCAGCGCGCGGGTGCCTTTCCACTACCGGAAGCCGGGGCTGCGGCGGCGACCAGAATGGCGGCGATCAGATAGGGCATGCGCATGGCCGATGGACGCATGGATGCGCGCACCGTTCCCTTATTTCTTATCCTTCAGCGCCAACAGCGCGGCGAATGGGCCTGCCTGATCCTCGCTCAGCACGCCGGATTCCTTCAGATAGGCATCGGCATCGGCCGCGCGCGGATAGGGCGTCATCGCCAGCGCCATCGTCTCGGACACCGCCTCGCCCATGTCGATCAGCTGACCGTCATAGCCGATCGTGTCGCAATCATTGGCGTCCAGCTCCAGTTCCTCGCCTTCGGGCACATCATCGCCTTCCACCACGAAACGCAGCAGGAAGTCGGTGTCGATCGTTTCGGGCACCGGCACGCCCGTCGCGACGCAGGGCTGGGCCAGCGCCGCCGACATCCGGCCACGCGCCATCACCGCGCCAGTCTCCTCGATCAGGCTATAATCTGCGCTAAGCCGGTCGAGCGACGACAGGCCGAAGCGGCGCGCCAGCGCCAGGCATTCGGCCTCGTTCGCCTCGATATGGGTTTCCCCGGTCAGGCGCTTGATCTGATCGGCCTTGATCGGGCGGGAAAATTCGACAGTCATGTTCATCCAATATCTCCTGCGAGCAGGGCATCGCGCGTCAGGCACCCCAGCCGCGTCCAGCGCGTGCGCAGCGCGCCTTCCACATGGGCGACGGCGTCATCGCCCACCGTTTCCCCGCGATACAGGTTGCGGCGCAGCGCCACAGCAAAATCGGCCTCCCCGGTCAAGGCATCGCGATAGGCGCTGATTCGCCCGCCCAGCGCGCTCATCATCCGCCCGACATGCTTGCCGACCACGACATCGCCAATGCCTTCCTGCCGCAATTGCCCGTCCATATCATCGACGAACAATTCGGTCAGCCAG
This sequence comes from Sphingobium sp. AP50, assembly GCF_900109095.1. GTDB lineage: Bacteria > Pseudomonadota > Alphaproteobacteria > Sphingomonadales > Sphingomonadaceae > Sphingobium. The sequence continues at coordinate 30,666 of NZ_FNYZ01000024.1, read as the reverse complement.
ACGCTATCCTGCGCCGCGCCCAGTTGCTCCAGCCGGATCAACACCTGCGCCAGGATGGCGACGATCATGTCGAACCGGCCGTCCAGTGTGTCCGGCACGGCCCCGTCCAGATACCAGTGCGGCTGCCGTCCTTCCGCGACGACGGCATGATAGAGCGGCCGCAGCCCCCGCCGGGCGTCGGTACGGCCGAACAGGCGTTGCAGGAAGGAGGGGGAAGAGGGCATCGGATCAGGGCTTTTCGAGACGGATCGAGCGGCCGCGCGCCGTCCGATGTTTTGCGCCCCTTGCCGGGGCGTGCGCATTTCCATATTGATCGCTGCGTCGCCCAATGCAATGGCGACATAAGGTTTCTTGGGTTCGCGGGACCGTCCCCCGCAGGAGAAGTTCATGCCGCAGTTCAGCCGCCACTCCCGCCGTGGGCGCGTGATGATCGCCATCGGCCTCAGCGCGCTGCTGTTTGGCACGTCCGCCTGCACTCGCCTGCGCAGCCATCAGGGCTATCAGGTCGACAAACTGCTGGTGGATTCGGTTCAGCCCGGCATCGATAATCGCGCCTCGGTCGAAGGCACGCTGGGTCGCCCCAGCTTCGCTTCGCAATTTGGCGAGCAGGACTGGTATTATGTGTCGCGCAACATGCGCGCGCTCGCCTTTTCCAACCCCAAGCCGGTCGAACAGACCGTGCTGCGTGTCCGTTTCGATACGGCGGGCAATGTGACCGCCGTCGACCGCATGGGGCTGGAACAGGTCGCGCATATCTCGCCCACGGGGGACAAGACCCCGACGCTGGGTCGTCATCGCAGCCTGTTCGACGAAATCTTCGGCAATATCGGTGCGGTCGGCGCTGCCGGCATGGGCGGCAGCGGTGGCGGGGCCACCAGCCCCGGCGGCGGCCCGAACGGCAGCTAAGCCTGGTCGGCCACTGGATGGCCGCAGGACTGCACGAGACGCACGATGCAAAAAAGGGGTGATCCGCAATGGCCGGATCGCCCCTTTTTTGATGCTGCTGATCCGTGGGTTCAGGACCAGCCGCCCCCCAGCGCCAGGAAGATGGCGATCTGATCCTGCACCAGTTGTGCCCGCGCGGCGGCGGCGGAGGCTTCTGCGCTCGCCAGGCTGCGCTGCGCATCCAGCAGCGACAGGAAATCGCCCCGGCCAAAGCGGAACAGCTTGCTCGCCTGTCCCGCCGACACGCCGGCGCTATCGCGCGCCCGGTCCAGCGCCCCTGCCTGCTCCGCATTGCGACGGTATGTTTCCAGCGCCGTCTCGGTCTGGCGTAGCGCCTCCAGCACCGATGCGTCGAATCCGGCCAGATCGGCCTTCACCTGTGCATCGGCCTGCGCAATCTGCGCCTTCACCACTGGCCTGTTGGGGAAGCTCCAGCTCAGCAGCGGCCCCAGGCTGAAGCCGAACGCCGATCCCGACCCGAAATCCTTGAGCGGCCCGGTCAGCCCCACCGATCCGCCGATGCTGACCTGTGGATAGAGGTCCGCCATCGCCACGCCCAGCCGCGCCGTATCGCCCGCAATGGTGCGTTCGGCCTGCCGGATATCGGGCCGCCGCCGGATCAGTGCCGCGCCGTCGCTCACCGGCAAAGGCTGGCCCAGCGTCGGCAGCGTGGCGCAATTCTCCACCTCGCGCGGATAGTCGGCCGGCGCGCGGCCCAGCAAGGTCGCCAGCAGATAGAGCGCGTTCTGCCGCTGCGCCGTAAAGCCGGGCAGCGCCGCCTCGCTCACATCCACCGCCGCCTGCGCCCGGCTGACGTCGAACGCGGTGCCGCGCCCGCCCTTGGCCAGCCGCCGCGTCGCATTCAGCGTGTCGCGCTGCAACGCCACCACCTTGCGGTTGATGGTCAGATTATAGTTGGCCGCGCATACCTGCGCATAGGCCTGCGTCGTGGCCGCCGCCACGCTGACGCGCACATAGTCGCGCGCCGCCGTCACCGCCTCGACATCCGCGCCGCTCGCCTCGATCGCGCGTTTGATGCGTCCGTTCAGGTCCAGTGGATAGGATGCCGCCAGCCCCAGATCATAGCCGACCGTGCCGGGCAGATGTTGCGATACGCCCGAAGCGCGGGCGATCGTCTCGCCGCCGCTGATCGATGTGGTGATGTCCCGGCCCGCCTGCGCCTCGCGCAACACCGCCTGCGCCCGTTCCAGATTGGCGTCGGCCGTGCGCAGGTCGGCATTGGCGGTCAGCGCCTGCGCGACCAGCGCATCCAGTTGCGGGTCGGCATAAAGCTGCCACCAGTGATCGGGCAAGTCCGCCTGTGCGAACTGCGCGCCCTGGGCCGAATGGAATGCCCCGGTCGCCCCCGGCGTGGTCGCGGCGGACTGCGCGGGCGGGCGATAGTCCGGTCCCGCAGTCGCACAGGCGGCCAGACTCAGCGCCAGCAGCGGCGCGTAAACGGATTTACGCATGGCGGCAGTCCCCCGGCTTGGCATTCTTGCCTGCCGGCTGCACCGTCACGGTCGCGGTCCGGCCGGAAATCAGGCGCAGCCCCGCCGGCACCTTCTCCAGCTTCACCCGCACCGGAATGCGCTGGGCCAGCCGCACCCAGGAAAAGGTCGGCTCGACCGAGGGCAGCAGATTGCCCGAATTGCTGCGGCTGTCGTCATTAATGCCATAGGCGATGCTTTCCACCCGGCCATGCACATCCTGCGCCTCGCCCATCAGCCGCACCGTCACCGGCGCGCCGATGCAGACCAGCGGCAGCTTGGTTTCCTCGAAATAGCCCTCGACCCGCAGCGAATCGCTGTCGATCAGGGCCATGGCCTGGCTCCCCGCGCCGACATAGTCGCCCGGATGCAGGTCGAGGTTGGTGACGACGCCATTGACCGATGCCAATATCTTGGTGCGCTTCAGGTTCAGCGCCGCCGCGTCGCGCCCGCTATAGGCTTCGGCCAGCGCCGCCTGCGCCGTTTCGACCTTGGCCAGATTCTGCTCATGGGTTTCCGCTGCGACCAGATCGCCCAGCGCCGTGTCGCGCCGCGCCTCGCGCCTAGCTTGCCCCAATGTCGCTTGCGCGCTGGCGATCCGGGCATTCGCTTCCTCCAGCGCCATCGAATAGCGCGGTGTGTCGATCACGAACAGCAGGTCGCCGGCCTTGACCGTCTGGTTGTCATGCACCGCGACCGACGTGACGAGGCCGCTGATATCCGGCGTCACCCGCACCACATCGGCGCGCACGCGCCCGTCGCGGGTCCAGGGGCTGCCCTCATAATGATTCCACATCCATATCGCCGCGATCGTGGCGGCGACGACAAGGGCGATGGTGGCGGCGCTGCGGATCAGCACGGGGGTCAGGCGATTCATAGACGGATTCCAAGGGTTGGGACGAGGATGGCGAGGCCGCCCAGGATCAGCACGAAGATGCTGAGGTCGACAGCCGCCCGATAGGCGAGGAAACGATAGAGGCCGGCCGCACCGATCAGGCGGGTGACGACCCAGGCAAGCACCAGCGCGACAAGCGCCAGCAGCAGCAGGGTGGGGATGAAGATGCCGCCCAGGGCGATCTCTCCGGTCATGCGATGGCCCTCCGATAGCCTTGCGCGTCGGGGAACAGGTTGCGGCGCAGGCTGACGAGGCCCAGCACCGCCTCACGGCGGATCGACGGGCGGGGATTGGCCGCCAGATCGTCGATCGCCGCATCGATGTCGTTCAGCAAGGCCGGGTCGGCCGCTTGCGGCGCATCCGGGTCCATCTGGCGATAATGATGGCTCACGCCCTGCAATACGGTGGCCAGATGCCCGCCTTCCTGCACGGGCAGGTCCAGCCGCAATTGCCGCAACTCGCCGATCGCGACACCGGTGCGCAGGTCGCGCAGCGCGTCATAGAGCGGCTTGCCGCTGTCCCGCCGGGTCGCGGCCAGACGCGGCGCGAGCAGGGCGATACGGTCGAGCATCCGGTTGATCCAGCCGCGCACATCGGGCGGCGACATCTTTGTCGCGCGATTGGCGATGTCGATCCAGCCGGCGCGAATCGTGCGGCGGATCGCCCGCTCCACCCCTGCGGACTGGAACAGCCCGGCCATGATGATCGCGAACCAGATGCCGACGATCTGCGCGATCGCGCCGTTGATATAGGAGCCGAACGCATTTTCGTAGCGGTCGGACAACAGCACCGGGCTGCCAAGGCCCAGCAGGGTAGGCAGCGCGATCCCCATCCAGCGGGGCGACGCCATCATCGTGCCCAGCAGCAACAACATTGGCGCATAGGCCATGGCCAGCATGCCGAAACCATCCAGCCGGGGCATGATGACATAGCCATAGACGGCACCCAGCGCAGACGCGGCAATCGTCCCGATCATGAAGCCTTTCAATGGGGCGAGCGGATTGTCGGACGCGGAGAAGAGCGACAGGAAGACGCCGGCCAGCATGACCGCCGTGCCGCCATCCTTCCACCCGCTGCCGACCCACAGGGCACAGCCGATGGCGATAGTCATGAAGGCGGCGAAGGCGCCCCGTGCCGCTCCTGTAAAGTCGCGATGCATCTCGCGATTGCGCCGCCCTTCCAGCAGTTCGGCAACGCGGGGTGTCACGGCGGCGCGACTATGCGTCCCCATCTGGTCGTACAGATCGCGACAATCGCGATGCACGGCGACCAGCGATGCGAGCCGGGCATAGAGGCTGAGCCGCATCATGTCGCCCCAGCCCATCTGCGCATCGGCTTCCGGTTCCATGGCCACGCACCGGTCGATCAGGGCCTGCGCCCGTTCCGCCCGGACGCCATTGTCCGGTGCAGGCGTATCCAGCCACAGCCGTACATCGGCAATCAGCGCCTCGACCTGTGGCGGCACGACGCCATCATGCGCGACCTTGAGCTGCGCCAACCGGTCCTCCACCGCTGCACCCAGCGGCAACAGCATCGACAATTGATCCTGCAAGGCCCGCACGGTGCGTACGCGCGGCGCCAGACGACTGATGTCGAAGGGCAAATGCGCCGACATCTGGTGCAATTCGGTCACGTCCTGCGCCAGTCGGCGGCGTTCCGCGTCCAACCCGGCGACCGGCTCGGTCGCAATCGCGTCCCGCGACCAGCGCTCGGCGTCGCGCAATATCGCTTCCACCCGGCCCAGCAGCACGCCGGTGATCGATCCGGGCAGGATGATGCCGTGGATCAGGCTGCCGCACAGGATGCCGATCAATATTTCCTGCACGCGCAGCGACGCGACGGTGAAGATCGTCTGTGGCGTGTCGACATCGGGGAAGACGATCAGGCAGGCGGTATAGCCGGCCAAGACGAACATATAGCCGCGCGGCGTGCGGTCCAGCAGCGACACGAACACGCATAATCCCGTCCAGCTCGCCATCGCCAGCGACAGCAACTCGGGCGAATTGACCAGCGGCGGCACGATCGCGACCGCGAACATCGCCCCGGTGAAGGTGCCGATGATGCGGAACAACGCCTTGGATATCACTGCACCCGCCATCGGCTGGGCAACGATATAGCTGGTCAGAAACGCCCAATAGGGACGCTCCAGCCCGATGCTGAACGCCACGAACAGCGCCAGCATGGAAGCGGCCAGACATTTGACGGAAAAGAGCGCGGCGGGAATACCAAATTTCTCGCGCAGGGCGTGCTGGCTCACATCTGGCTCCGCCGCTCGCCGATACGCTGCGACAGCAGGTCCAGCATCTCGACCATGATCATGATCGCTTCGTCCGGCACGCCTTGCAACAGGTCGGCGCGCAGCAGGCCCAGCCGCTCCTCGATCCGGCCGACCAGATCCTTCCCGGCCGGCGTCAGCCCGATGATATTGGATCTCTTGTCTTCGGGATGCGGCGTGCGGCCGACCAGTCCGGCGGCCTGCACCTGATCCAGCGTCCGCACCAGCGAAGGCTGGCTGATATCCAGCGATTCGGCCAGTTCGGCCTGCCGCACATCGCCACCCATGCGGTCGATATGGATCAGGCACCAGCCCGCGCTGTTCGACACGCCGAATTCGGCGAGCGCGCTATCGGCCAGTTGTCGCCAGCCTCGGGCGACAGGGGCCATTTTATGCGCCAGCAGGCGCTTCGACTCGGTGATGGACATATTCATTAGATAGCTAACTAATGAATTGATTCAATATTGCTGACAATTGTCCACTTCGTCGTCGCATTTGCGCATAATGCAATTGGCCGGGGATGCCACCTGGCATCCCCGGCCAATAAGATCGGATCAGGCCCGTCGCGTGCCGTTGAAGGCGGACGCGCCGAATGCGCCCAACTGCATCGTGCCGGTGATCGCGTCGCCCGCCACTTCCGCCTCGCATTCCAGCGTCATCGGCATCGGCATGGTCATTTCCATCTTCCAGGTCAACTTGGCGCCGTCGACCTTGCCATCGACCACGTCCAGCGATCCCATCATGCCGGCAAAGGTGCCGTTGAAGCGATCGCCGCTGCTGATGACGGTGAACACGCCCTTCTGATCGCCCATCGGCGTCTTGGCCACGCAATCAAAGGCGCCATCCACTGTTGCCATCTCTCGTCTCCTTTACGTTTACGTTGGCGTCAATCAGCCAATGTCCCCATTTCCACCGGCAGGCCCACCGCGTCAAGCTGTGGCCGCACCAGTTTCGCGTCGCCCACCACGACCCAGATCAGCCGGTCGGGGTTGATCGCCTCACGCGCGGTCTTGTCCATCTCGGCCGCGGTCATGGCGCGATAGACCTTCGGCAGCGTCTCATAATAATCGTCCGGCCGGCCGATCAGGCTGTTGCGCATCATCGCGCCCAGCAGGTCGGACGATGTTTCGAAACTGCCCGGCAGCGACAGGATTTGGCCATTGATCGTCTGGTTCCGCTCCGCCTCGGTCGTGCCCTTGCTGGTCAGATACTCGCTGATATCCTTGCGCAGGGTGAGGATGGATTCGCCGGTCTTGTCGGTTTGCACCGGCGCATAGACCAGCAGCGGAATGGTTTCCTTGACCCCCGACAGCGCCGTGCCGACGCCATAGGCCCAACCCTTCGTCTCACGCAGGTCCATCCACAGCCGCGACGATGTGCTGCCGCCCAGCACTTCATTGGCGGTCTGCAATATGACCGGATTGTCCGTGCCCGACTTGTTGGTCAGCAGGCCGGCCAGAATCATCGACTGCGGGCTTTGCGGCTTGTCGATCAGCACGATCTTCGCCGGGCGCATCATGCGGTCCATGCGGAACAGCTTGGTGCCCTTGGGGCTGGCCGGCGCCTTCCAGTCGCCGAAGCGCTTTTCCAGCAGCGGCAGCAGCTCGGCCAGCGTCGTGTCGCCCGCCACGAAGATGGTGGCATTGTCCGGTCGCATCCATGTGTCATGGAAAGCGGTCAGGTCCGCCCGCGTCACCGCCTTCACGCCCGTTTCGGTGCCGGAGCCGGTGAAGGGGATGCCATAGGGATGCGCCTGCCCGTACAGCATCGGCGGCAACATGCGCTGCGCGATCGCCATCGGTTCGGTCTTTTCCGCGGCGATGCTGGTCAGCACCTGCCCACGCAGCCGCTCCACTTCGGCCGGGGCAAAGGCGGGGTTACGGATCACATCGGCCAGCAGGCCTAGCGACGCATCCAGATTGGGCTTTAGCGCGAACAGACCGACATTGGTCCGATCCATGCTGTTGCCCGCGCTGATCGACGCACCCAGCCGCTCCTGTTCCTCGGCGATCTGCAATGACGAACGGGTCGTCGTGCCTTCGTCCAGCAGGGCGGTGGTCAGGCCGGCCGTGCCCAGCTTCGCCTTGTCGTCGGCCGCATTGCCTGCGTCGAAGGCGACGGACACGCGCACCGTCGGAACCGCCGTGCGCCGTGCGAACACGACCGATATGCCGTTTTTCAGCGTGGCATGCTCGACATCGGGGAAGTCCAGATCCTTGACCGGTTCGATCGGCGGTTCGGCGATCTTGGTCGGCGCGGGCGGCGTCGCGGCGGTGGGAGCCGGCGCATCGGGGCTGCGGAAGAAGGCCGGCTTGTGCGTCGCGTTCCCCGCCAGCGCATTGTCGGCGGCGGTCCGCTCGCCCGGCGCCACCGTCATGCGCAGCACCGGCCGGCCCAGCCATTTGCGGGCGGTGGCGGTCACGCTTTCCGGCGTGGCGGCGGCATAGACGGCCAGATCCTTCTTATATTTCGCCGGATCGTTGGAATAGACCGCCCCCTCGGCCAGCGTCACCGCCTTGCCCGAAAAGCCGCCGACTTTTTCCAGCCCGCCGATCGTGCCGGATGCCTGCCCGGTGGCGGCGCGCAGCACTTCGTCGGCGCTCGGCCCCTTCGCCAGATAGTCGGCGAGCAGCGCATCCAGCCGCTTGCCCACGGCCACAGGGTCCACACCCGGCTTCACGTCGACGGTGATCTCGGCGATGCTCAGCTTCTCGAACGGCTGGATACTGGCCGACACGCCGACCGCGACTTTCTCGTCCCGCACCAGAACATTGTCGAGGCGCGAGGATTTGAGGCCGCCGAACACGGTCATCGCCAGATCCAGCTGTTGCAGGTCGGCCGAATTGACGCCCGGCACGATCCAGTTGCGATAGAGGCGGGTGGCGGCGACATTGTCGTGCATCACCACTTCTGCATCCTTGGCCAAAGTCGGGACGGTCGCGTCCACATCTTTGGGGGCGGGGCCGGCGGGGATATTGCCGAACCACTTTTCCACCTTCGCCTTGGCGGTCGCCGCATCGATATCGCCCGCCAGCACCAACACGGCATTGTTCGGCCCATAATGGGTCTTGAACCAGTTCTGTACGTCCGCCAGGCTCGCGCCATTCAGGTCGGCCATCGATCCGATGGTAGAATGGCGATAGGGATGGCCTTCGGGCAGCAGCGCCGCCAGTTGCGCATATTCGACCAGACCATAGGGCTGGTTCTCGCCCGCGCGCTTTTCATTCTGCACCACGCCGCGCTGGGTATCCAGCTTGGTTTGCGTCACCGCGCCCAGCAAATGACCCATACGGTCGGATTCCAGGAACAGCGCCCGGTCGATCGCGCCGGTCGGCACCGTCTCGAAATAATTGGTGCGGTCGAACCAGGTGGTCCCGTTCCAGTCGGTCGCGCCGATATCCTCCAGTCGGCCGAAGAAGGGGCCATCGGCATTTTCGGAGCCATAGAACATCAGATGTTCGAACAGATGGGCAAAGCCGGTCTTGCCCGCCGGTTCGAAGCGCGATCCGACATGATACCAGATCGACACCGCCACCACCGGCGCCTTGCGATCGGTATGCACGATGACGCGCAGCCCGTTCGCCAGCGTGAACTCCTCATAGGGAATGTCGACCTTCGACACGAGGCTGGAGAGCGGCGCGGGTGCCACGGCGGGGGCCGTCGCCGCGACAGCCTGTGTCATCGGCGTCAGGGCAAGGGCGGAAAGGCCGATCATCAGGGACAGGCGGCGCGACAGGGGGGATAGGGTCATGAAGAGCCTCTGGCAGGATGCGACGGGGATGGTCGCGATGGGATGGCAACATAGCGGGGCGTGATAGAGGCGCAATACGGCAAAGCATTCTGAAGGCGGCTGGAACAGCCGACGGCTCGCAGAATGCGGCAAGCAAAGAGCGTGCTGGACAGCGGCGCCGGCGGACGGCAATCCTGTCGCTATAAGCTCTTTATCCGAAAGCCCTCTCATGACCCGCCTTGCCCTGCTGGCTGCCGCCACCGCCCTGATCCTGCCCGCGTCGCTGACCGCGCAGCAGGTGGCCGATCCGGTCTTCTCCGCCGCAGCCGTGCGCGCCCATGTCGCCTTCCTCGCCGACGATCTGCTGAAAGGGCGCGACACCGGCAGTGAAGGGCATGAGATCGCCGCCCGCTACGTCGCCAGCCAGTTCGCGCAACTGGGCCTCAAGCCGGGCGGCGATGGCGGCGACTGGTATCAGCGCATCGCCTTCCAGAAGACCGACCGGGCGCAGACGCCCGCGACCCTGACCATCACCGGTCCCGGCGGCGCGAAGAGCTTCACCCATGCCGGTGACGTGCTGGTCGGCATGAACGCGGCCGAACCGCATCTGGACGTCACGGCGCCGCTCGTTTTCGTCGGCTATGGCCTTGAAAATGCGCGCTTCGGTCTCAACGACTATGCCGGCCTCGACGTGAAGGGGAAGATCGTCGTCACCCTGCGCGGCTATCCCAAGGGGCTGCCGAGCGAGGAGGGCGCGCATCTCTCCGCGTCGAAAGCGCAGATGGCACAGGCCCATGGCGCGATCGGCATGCTCTCGCTCGGCACGCTCCAGTCGATGAAGGCGCGGCCCTGGGCGCGTATGGTGCAGTTCGCCGACGAACCGGATTTCACCTGGGTTTCGCCCGAAGGTACGCCCTTCGATGAAGCATCGGGCATCCGCGCTTCGGCTTCACTGAACGATCCCGCCGCCGAAGCCGTCTTCGCCGGCGCGTCCACGACCATTGCTGCGATCCGCAAGACGGCGGACAAGGTCGGCGGCAAGCCCAAGGGCTTCGCACTCAAGACCAGCGTGACGATCAAGGCCGACAGCGTCAGCCAGCGCGTCACCAGCCCAAATGTCGTCGCCATCCTGCCGGGCAGCGACCCGGCGCTCAAGGATCAATATGTCGTCCTGTCCGCCCATCTCGACCATATCGGCGTCAGCCCGGTAAAGCCCGGCAAACCGGCCGACAAGGACCGCATCAACAATGGCGCGCTGGACAATGGCGCTGGCATCGCCACCATGCTGGAGGTCGCCCGCGCCATGGCGCAATCGCCGGACAAGCCGCGCCGCTCGATCATCTTCCTCGCCTCCACCGGCGAAGAAAAGGGCCTGCTCGGCGCTGACTATTATGCCCGCCACCCTTCCGTGCCCATCAGCCAGATCGTCGGCAATGTCGATCTCGACATGCCGCTGCTGCTCTATCCCTTCACCGACCTGATCGCTTTCGGTGCGGATCACTCCACCCTCGGCCCGATCGTGGCCAAGGCGGTCGCGCCGATGGGCGTCAAGCTCTCGCCCGATCCCATGCCGCAGGAAACGATCTTCGTCCGTTCGGACCATTATAAGTTCGTAAAGCAGGGCGTGCCCGCCGTCTTCCTCGCCACCGGCTATGCCAATGGCGGCGAAAAGGCATGGGGCGATTTCCTGAACGGCGCCTATCATCATCCCGGCGACGACATGAACCAGAAGATCGACTGGGAAGCCGGCGCGCGCTTTGCCCAGGCCAATTATCGCATCACCCGCGCCATGGCCGATGGCGACACCCCGCCGCTCTGGTTCGCCAGGGATTTCTTTGGCGACCTGTTCGCGCCCCAAGCGCAGAAAGCGACGAAATAAGGATAAATGCGCATCGCCCCTTGTGTGCTTTTTAGGCAACACTACATCGCGGGCAATCACTTTCCCTAAGTGGCATTTTATCAAGAGGATGGCATGAACCTCGAAAAATTCACTGACCGCGCCAAGGGCTTCCTCCAGTCGGCGCAAACCGTGGCGATCCGCATGAGTCATCAGCGGATCGGCCCGGAACATTTGCTCAAGGCGCTGCTGGAGGACCAGCAGGGCATGGCGTCGGGCCTGATCAAGGCCGCAGGCGGTTCCGCCGAAGTCGCGCTGCGCGACACCGATGCGGCGCTGGCGAAAGTCCCGTCCGTTTCCGGCAGCGGCGCGCAGCAAACCCCCGGCCTCGACAATGACGCCGTGCGCGTCCTCGATTCCGCCGAACAGGTGGCGACCAAGGCGGGCGACAGCTTCGTCACCGTAGAACGGCTGCTGCTTGCGCTGACCCTCGCCACCACCACGACGGCGGGCAAAGCGCTGGCCGCCGCTGGCGTGAAGCCCGAAGCGCTCAACGCCGCGATCAACAGCCTCCGCGGCGGCCGCACCGCCGACACCGCAGGCGCGGAGGATCGTTACGACGCGCTCAAGAAATTCGCCCGCGACCTGACCGACGCGGCGCGCGCGGGCAAGCTCGATCCGGTCATCGGCCGGGACGAGGAAATCCGCCGCACCATCCAGATCCTCGCTCGCCGCACCAAGAATAATCCGGTGCTGATCGGCGAACCCGGCGTCGGCAAGACCGCGATCGCCGAAGGCCTCGCGCTGCGCATCGCCAATGGCGACGTGCCCGATACGCTCAAGGATCGTACCCTGATGGCGCTCGACATGGGCAGCCTGATCGCGGGCGCCAAATATCGCGGCGAGTTTGAGGAGCGCCTCAAGGGCGTGCTGGACGAGGTGAAGGGCGCCGACGGCCAGATCATCCTCTTCATCGACGAGATGCACACGCTGATCGGCGCGGGCAAGTCCGAAGGCGCGATGGATGCTGGCAATCTCCTGAAGCCTGCCCTCGCGCGCGGCGAACTCCATTGCATCGGCGCGACCACGCTCGATGAATATCGCAAATATGTGGAAAAAGACCCGGCCCTCCAGCGGCGGTTCCAGCCCGTCTTCGTTGGCGAACCGACGGTGGAAGACACCATCTCCATCCTGCGCGGCCTGAAGGAGAAGTACGAACTCCACCACGGTGTGCGGATCACCGACGGCGCGCTGGTCAGCGCGGCGACCCTTTCAAACCGCTACATCACCGACCGCTTCCTGCCCGACAAGGCGATCGACCTGATGGACGAGGCCGCCAGCCGCCTGCGCATGGAGGTGGAGTCCAAGCCCGAAGAGATTGAAAATCTCGACCGTCGCATCATCCAGTTGAAGATCGAGCGCGAGGCGCTGAAGAAAGAGACGGACCGCGCATCGGCCGATCGTCTGATCGCGCTCGAAGCAGACCTCGCCAATCTGGAGGAGCAATCCGCCGCGCTCACCACCCGTTGGCAGTCGGAAAAGGACAAGATCGCCGGCGAAGCCAAGGTCAAGGAACAGCTCGACGCCGCCCGGCTCGAACTGGAGCAGGCCCAGCGCGCTGGCGACCTCGCGAAGATGAGCGAGCTGTCCTACGGCACTATTCCCGCGCTGGAAAAGCGCCTCGCCGAAGCGGAAACCGCCTCGGAAGGCGCGATGCTGCGCGAGGAAGTGACGGCGGAGGATATTGCCGGCGTTGTCGGCCGCTGGACCGGTATCCCGGTTGAGCGGATGATGACCGGCGAGCGCGAAAAGCTGCTGGCGATGGAAGAGACGCTGGGCAAGCGCGTCATCGGTCAAGCCGATGCGGTCAAGGCCGTGTCGACCGCCGTGCGCCGCAGCCGCGCCGGTCTGCAAGACCCGAACCGCCCGCTCGGCAGCTTCCTCTTCCTCGGCCCCACGGGCGTCGGCAAGACCGAACTGACCAAGGCGCTGGCCGGCTTCCTGTTCGATGATGACAGCGCGATGGTGCGCATCGACATGAGCGAATTCATGGAGAAGCACAGCGTTGCCCGCCTCATCGGTGCGCCTCCGGGCTATGTCGGCTATGAGGAAGGCGGCGTCCTGACCGAAGCCGTCCGTCGCCGCCCCTATCAGGTCGTCCTGTTCGACGAAGTCGAAAAGGCGCATGGCGATGTGTTCAACATCCTGCTCCAGGTGCTGGACGACGGCCGCCTGACCGATGGGCAGGGTCGCACGGTCGACTTCACCAACACGATCATCGTGCTGACGTCGAACCTGGGCAGCCAGTATCTGACCGGCCTTGCCGACGACGAGCCGGTGGAGAAGGTGGAAGATCAGGTGATGGACATCGTCCGCGCCCATTTCCGTCCGGAATTTCTCAACCGTCTGGACGAGGTGATCCTGTTCCACCGTCTGGGTGCTGCCCATATGGCGCCGATCGTCGACATTCAGGTCGCGCGCATCGGCAAGCTGCTCAAGGATCGCAAGATCGCGCTAGACCTCAGCGAAGGCGCCCGCGCCTGGCTGGGTCGGGTCGGCTATGACCCAGTCTATGGCGCGCGGCCGCTCAAACGCGCGGTCCAGCGCTACCTGCAAGACCCGCTGGCCGACCTCATCCTGCGCGGCGAAGTGCCCGATGGGTCTACGGTAAAGGTCGAGGATGGCGACGGGGCACTGGCGCTTACTGTCACCTAACCGTCGATGATGAGGTACAAACCTTCGGCATAGGCCCATTCCAGGGCCTTGTCGAAGGTGCGGCCATGATGTTGCTCGATTACCCGGTTATTCTCGGCCTCCTCGTCGGCTCGAAACTGCCGATCGGGTAACTTGGCATTGCGGGCCAATATGGTTTCGGAATGGCGAGCAATAATGGCGGGGCTTATGTCCAGGTTCAGCAATCGGGATGTCCGTGCTGCTATGCCGACGGGGTCGTCATGCAATTCGTCGAAGGCCACGACCCGCTCCGCCGACCATCCCCCCTTATTTCGGGCTTCCTCAAACATCAGTAACTGAAAGGACAAGGCGAGCAGGGTCAGTCGTGCTGCTTGTTGCAAAGGGTCAGTTGTCGACCCGGTCGCCTTTGCCAACCGACGAAAACCATCCTTCAATCCCGGTGCCAGATGTTGGGCTGTTCTCATCGTGTAGGTCAACCGATCGCGACCACCGCGGAAAGCGGCGCGGAGAAAGGGGCGGGGGGCCATCACCATGAAAATGGGGTTGATTGAGTTGCGCTCGTTCCAGGTCGGCAACAGATTATTGGCCCAGTTGGTTGGCTTGACTATCGTCTGTTGCCCCTCGATCGTGCGCCCCAGCAGTGCGTCGATCACGCTGGCAACCTCGCATACTTTGCCGGGATGAGCAGTCACGGCATCGGCCAGGCAGATTTGGACTGCCGGTTCGCGCAATCCAAGTGACTGGCCAGGTATGTCCAGCAGTCTCGACAATAGAGTCGATCCGCAGAAGGATACATGCAGGATAGTGGACGTCCGGATATCTGCCCGGCTCGCCAGTTCGGCCGCTACATCATCGACGGGCAGCAGGATTTCGTTTCCCTCGGTGAAGTGAGAGCGGCCATCCAGAAATGGATGCGTCCGAATAATTTCGGGCCGCACCTTGGCAAAGCGGATTCGACAAAGGTCGGGCGTGATGCCCACAGGCATGAAATGCGGGTCCGCTACGATGTCGCTACAGGTGCTCATGTCAGGGCCGTTGGCTTCTCAACCATCCTGTGATGGAATAGCGACGATATGCTGCTGCCTTTGTTACCTCGGTCACGCTATGGATTTGTGGAACGCGGAACAGGTTCAGCACATTATATTGCGGCGGCCGCCCTTCTGTGATCTCGTCGCTGTCGTGGAACAGCAGCAACCCACCCCATTCTGGGCGCCATTGCGCGGTCAGGCCCATGACATAAGCGGCCCGCCGATTTTTACCGGCAACAGCATCATCATGACCGGTCAGGAAATCACCGGGCGAATAGGCTGTCGCCTGGGCGTCGGCAAAGCAGATATCATCGTCCTGGGTGATCTGGCGCAGCACCGCACACACGGCGTCGCCTGACATCCATTCGGCGAAGCGGCAAAGTATATCGGCGCTCGCCTGTCGTTCGGTCGCACAATCGGGCACGCGAATGCTCTCATAGCGATATTGGAAACCATAGCGTGCCGCACCATACACCGCCTCGTCCAGGGCGCCTTGCTGCGCGGGGGACAGTTGCGCGCGGGCATCGCGCGTCAGTTCCAGCGCCTTGTTCCCGCTGTTCAGGATCTGGCACCAGTCGGTTCTCCCCCTCAGCATCGCCGCCAATGTCGTCGCCACATTGACAGGCAGCCAGTCGCGAATGGTCACCCGGCCGGTACGCGCATAAATATCGCGTAGCATGCCCACATCCAGATCCGGATTAAGGGCCAGAGGCGGGAGTATCTGCATGGCCGGCGTCTGACATATTCAGGCGAATTGGGAAAGATGCTTATGGCCGCGACCGCGATCGATGGTACATGCCGGGCATGACTGTTGCCCTGTTCGATCTCAATCCGACCCTTGATATCGCCGCTCTCGGCAGCCGCTTCGCGCGCGACGGGCGAGTGCAGGTCCGCGACATTCTGACGCCACAGACCGCGCAGGCGGTGCGTCAAGTTCTACAGCAGCATACGAGTTGGGGGCTGGCCTGTCAGGTCGGGAAGGAACCACCGCTGATGCTGCGGCGGCATGAAGCGGTCGCGATCGGGCCCGCGAAACGGCAGGCACTGGGCCAGAGCATTCAGCGCGCCGCCGCGGCGGGTGATTATGCGGTCCAGTTCAGCCAATATCCGATCCTGACGGCCTATTTGGAAAAATGGGCGCCCGACAGCCCGCACGACTTTCTGCTGGAATATATCAATGCCGATCCCTTTCTGAATCTGGTGCGGACCATCACCGGTATTCCTGGCTTGATCAAGGCGGATGCACAGGCGACCCTTTTTGGTCCCGGCGACTTTCTGTCGGTCCATAATGACAGCCATAGGGAAGAAGGGTGGCGCGTCGCTTATGTACTGAATTTTTCCGATCCTGGCTGGAAACCGGACTGGGGCGGCTATCTCAACTTCCTGAATGAGGATGGGGATATCGTCGAAGGCTGGCTTCCCCGTTTCAACAGCCTCAATCTGCTGCGCGTCCCGCAAGCCCATCAGGTCAGCTATGTCCCGCCTTTTGCGCCGGTTGGGCGCTTCGCCATTACGGGCTGGTTCCGCGACTGATGGCGGGATGGGACATTGCCGCCATCCGGGATCGGGCCAGACAGTTGGCGGCTGCCGGCAATGAAGCCGCCGCCCGGCAACTCTATCGCGAAGCGACACGGCAAGCCCCACATAATGGCGCCCTGTTCAACAGTGCCGGCAATTTCCTGTTCGGCATTGGCGATTATCAGGGGGCACTCATCTATTTCGATCAGGCGCTCAAACTTGCGCCCAAAGATATGGAGGCGTTGCTCAACCGGTCGCTGTCCCTATCCCGGCTCGATCGCAGTGGCGACGCGCTGGCAGCGCTCATCGATCGGGAAAAGGAGTTGCGGACCCATGTTCGCTATTGGGCGGTCCGCGCGTCGATCGAGCGTGAAGCTGGCCTGAGCGCGGCCGCTTCCGCCAGCTACGACACGTGCCTCGCCCTCGACGCCGACCATCAGCGCGCCCGGTACGGGCGCGCGCGCATCGCCCTGGAACGCGGTGAAACCGATGCTGCGCGACGGTTCGAACAATTGCTCTCCGGCCAGCAGAGCGACGCCCATGCCTGGCTCGGTTATGCGCAGGTGCTGGACAGGGATGGCCAATCCGATCGCGCACTGGAAATCGGCCTGGCTCTCAACCAGCAGGCCCCCGGTTGGATCGATGCGTTGCAATTCGTGGCGGAACTCCACTGGGCGCGAGGCAATACCGAAAATTTCTCCGACCCCTATGCTCTGGCTGCGCGCGAGCGTCCCGATGACAAGGCCTTGATCCTTGCCTGGTGCGAAGCGCTCGCCGGCGTGGATCGTCACGCTGAAGCTGCGGTCATCGCCGGCGATGCCGCAAACAGGCTGGCGGATGCGCAGGATTTACGTCTTGCCGAAGCGGCTTATGCTGGCGTGGCCGGTGATGATGATCGGGCCGATCGGATTTTCGCCGACCTTCAGGTGCACAATCCACATCGCTGGTTGCACGAGGCGCGGCACAGGTTGCGGCAAAAGGCGCCCGATCAGGCTGATCGACTGCTTTCGCAAGTTCTGGATCAGCAGCCGAATTCGGTGCCGGCCTGGGCGCTCAGGGACTTGGCCTGGCGCCTCATGGATGATCCGCGCAGCGCCTGGCTTCACGGTCAGGACGGATTGGTACAGTTGCGCTCCGCCGCCATGCCGGATCAGGCGCTGGCGGATATCGTCGATCTGCTGCACCGCCTTCATGATGGGGGCAGCGTGCCGCTGGGACAGTCGATCCGCGCCGGCACGCAAACGCGCGGCGCATTGTTCGACCGGATCGAACCCGACATCGCTCTTCTGCGGCAGCATATCGAACGGATGCTGCAAGCCTATCGCACGGCATTGCCGCCCCTTGATTCTGCCCATCCGCTGCTGCGGCACCGCGACCGGGACTGGACGATTACCGGCAGTTGGTCGATCCGCGCGCGTCGGGCCGGCCATCATAATGAACATATCCACCAGCAAGGCGTGATATCATCGGCCTTCTATCTGGTTCTGCCGACGATCGGGGTGGATGAGGCTGGTGATTTGCCGGGCGCGCTGGAACTGGGCCGTTCGCCCCGCGACCTGCGCCTTGGTCTACCGCCGCTTCGCGTGATCGACCCGGTTGTGGGCCATTGCGCCCTCTTCCCAAGTACCCTCTATCATGGCACGCGCCCCTTCATGCACGGCGAGCGCATGACTATTGCCTTCGATATCGCGCTCAAGCGCTGATCGAGCGTCCTTCTCTCATCCAACAGGCTTATCTCGCCAAATCCATGGTAAAGCGTGAAACACCGCAGCCATTCGCTATCCCATCTGCGGGATTTGCGTCGCGAGACAAAAAAAGGGCGGCGATTGCTCGCCGCCCTTTCTCTTTTGCCGATAATCGAGATCAGAACTTCAGGCGACCCGACACGAAGAAGTCGCGGCCCAGCACGTCGTAGGTACCCGGATAGGTGTTAGCCTGTTCCTGGTTGAAGCCAAGGATCTTGGGCTTCTTGTTGAACATGTTGTTCATACCCAGCGACATGTTGAAGGTTTCCGTCACGTCCAGCGAGAAGCTGAGGTCGAACTGGTCGTAGGACGGAATCTTCTCGACGAAGTAGAGCGAGTCCGGATCGTCGTCACGAACCGACGACAGGTGGCGCCAGCGTACGCTGGTGGTCAGCGGACCGTCGATCCACGACAGACGGCTCGTCCACTTGTACTTGGGCGTCGGATTGCCGCAGGCCAGAACACCGAACTTACCAGCGCACTCGTTCACCTCATCAGGCAGATCAGCGACCGGCGTGATGTTGTTCTTGATGGTGTAGGTGCCCATGAAGTTGAAGCTGATACGCGACTGGCCATCGCCCAGCAGAGCGAAGTCGAGCGGCTTCGAATAGTTCAGTTCGACGTCAATGCCTTCGACTTCCAGCTTGCCGACGTTGGCGTTCAGGATTGCCGGCGGCACTTCACCGTCGAACTGACCCAGAGCGTTACGGGCGCCGACAAAGGCCTGGCAGTAAGCGCTATTGATGTCCTGAATGACATTGTAGCACAGGTTCAGCGAGTTGCCGAGGCCACCACCCAGGGTCGAGATCGCATTCTTGACCGTGATATTGTACCAGTCAGCGGTGATCGACAGGCCCGGAACGAAGCTCGGACGCAGAACGACACCAGCCGTGTAAGAGTCAGAGGTTTCTTCGCGCAGGTCGGGGTTGCCGCCGAACAGGCCCTGGATCTGCGAGTTGATCTGCACACCGGCGGTGCCGACTGCCGTGGTGGGAACACCCGTGGCAATGCAGAGGTCGCGGATCGTGGTGTCGGTCGCTGCCGAAGCCTGCGCGCAGGGGTCAACGGCGGTCGGGAAGCCGACTGCCTGGCCACCGAACAGTTCGCTCACGTTTGGTGCACGAACCGCGCGCTGATACTGGCCGCGGAAGGTGATGTCACGGATCGGCGCATAGGTGGCGCCGGCCGAATAGGCCCATACGCCGCCAACATTACCGAGCGAATAGTCGGAATAACGTGCAGCGCCGTTTACTTCGAGCAGTTCGATGCCAGGCTGGTGCGCAGCAATCGGCACGCGAAGTTCCGCGAAGATTTCCTTGACGTTGTACGAACCGGCAGTCGGATCACCGGCGTTGAAGCCGATCACGTCACCCGACGACAGAGCGGTATCGGGGATGAATTCCGATGCCATTTTGCGATATTCGCCACCCAGCGCGAAACCGACGTCGTCGGCGCCCATGCCCAGGTTGAAGAGCGAACCGTTGATCGACGCGTTTGCAACCTGAAGGGTCGAAACGTCGCCATTCTGCGCCAGGATGGAAATCTGGTCGACCATTGCCGGGGTCAGCGTGTTCGGACCGAAAATGTTGATCGCCGAAGCGCTGCCATCGAGACCGGCCTGGAAGGCCGAGCGCGAGATGTTGCCTGCCTGGATGTTCGAATTGCGGGTACGCGCATAGCTGTAATAGGCGTCATAACCGATCTTGTCGGTGATTTCGCCGCGCATGCCGACCAGGAAGCGGAAGGCGTTGCGTTCGTCGAGCGAGTTGCGCGATCCGGTTTCGGTGACGCGACGCTGGATCGACAGCGGAACGACGCCGGTGCCGGACGTGTCGAGCTGACGCAGGGCCGCAACGTCGCTGGCCGACAGGAAGGACGACACGGCATCGATATTGACGTTGAACGTGCCGGTGACCGGCGTTGCGGCCAGTTCGTTGGCGACGCGGTTGTTGACGAAGGTGACTTCGGTATAGGCAGTGTGGCCGTCGACAACTTCATAGTCGGCATAGCCGCCCATCAGATAGCGCTCTTGCGGCACCATCAGATAGTTATCGGGCGCATAGTTGTACAGGTCTGCTGCGGTGCGCGGACGGCTGACACCGGGAGCGGTGAAATAGGCGCCGGGCGAGCAGAAGACATTGCCGGTGGGGCAATTGGCGGCAGCCAGTGTCGACGTGAAGCGGCCGTTCGGGGTGGTCGAAGAACCGCCCGGGATCAGGCCGGTCGAATCGTCATTTTCACCCAGTGCTTCGTTGGAGAAGCTGCGCCCGCTCTGCATGATCGACGAACGGTTATAATATTCGCCATAGACCGTAGCGTGACCACGACCGTCGCCCAGTTCGGTACCGAACGCGATATAGGCTTCGTAACGACGACCGTCGCCTTCACCAGTGATGTTATACTGGCCACCGGCTTCGACGCCAACAAGATCCTTGCGCAGGGTGAAGTCCACGACGCCCGCCAGAGCATCCGAACCATACACGGCCGACGCACCGCCAGTCACGACGTTGACGTCCTGCAACAGGAAGGTCGGGATGGTGTTGAGGTCGACCAGCTGCGACGCATCATAGAACATCCAGCGACGGCCATTGACCAGCACCATGGTACGGGTTTCGCCCAGACCACGCAGGTTCAGCGTCGAAACGCCGCCACCCGGGTTGTTCGAGAAGGAGGTCGTACCCGGAATCACCTGCGGCAGGGTGTTGATGACCTGCTCGACGTTGACGGTGCCCGACAGCTTGAACTCTTCCTGGCCAACAACGGCGATCGGTGCCGGCGTGTCGAGGTTGCGGCGCGCGATGCGCGAGCCGGTAACGACGATAACGTCATCCGAAGCGGCGGCGCCGGCTGCGGTTTCCTGTGCCATGGCGGCAGAGGAGATAAGTGCCGCGCCCAGAATAGCCGGCGCGACACCGGTGCGCAAAAGCGCAATCTTCGACATAGTTTTCACAATCCAGTCCCTTGCTCTGGAGTATGCAGTTTAAGCTGCCATCTAGAATGCATGGATGCGGTCCAGAAAATGCCCGACAGCACGGACCGCACCATGACTGCCGCCAAACTGCGCGGGCGGAACAAGGGTGTAAAGGCAGAGCCTTAGGGTGTAGCGCCTTTTTGGTGCTGTTGTATCATAAATGACACAGTGTGAAATGTGGCGCTAAATTTCAGTTCCCCGGCGCGATGTGCACCCCGCGATAGATCATTTCCACGGCTGCATCGTTAGACGTCGGCAGAGTCAAATTGCGCTAATCGACTTGCCAAGCCCTTATCCAATGCGCAACACCGTCGCCGACAGAGCGGGAGTGCATGATGAAGCGCCTCAATTTTTCGGCTTCGGTGCTGATTTCGGGACTATTATTGGCAACCCAGGCGTCAGCGCGAGATGCGCGGCCTATAGGGTCCGCCAAACTGTTTGATGACATGCTGCAATGTCGATCGTTGGCCGATGCGAACATGAGGTTGGCCTGCTATGATAAACAGGTCGCGGCGATCAGCGACGCGCAGGCCAAGAATGAAGTGGCGGTCATCGACAAGGAAAGCGTCCGTCAGACCGTGCGGCAGAATTTCGGTTTGGCGACGCCTGCTGTGCCTTTGGCTGAAAGCTCAGGTGGCAATGGTCGGGAAGAAGCGCTGGACGAAATCCAGACTAAAGTTGTTTCTTTTCAGCCCACTGTTCGCGACAGATGGCGGTTGCAACTGGCTGATGGTTCCGAATGGCAGACTTTGGAAACCATCGCCTTCCGCGTTCCAGAGGTGAACATGGCGGTGACGGTGAAGAAAGCGGCATTGGGCAGCTACCTTTTGCGTCCTGCGGGTTGGCCTGCTGTCCGGGCTCGCCGAATCAAATAAGGCTGCCCCTACCGCTCCGCCGGCATCGGCCCCGCGATCAGCAGCGGGTCGATCCGCGCGTCATTCCATTTCATGCCCCAGTGCAGATGCGGCCCGGTGGCGCGCCCGGTCGCGCCGACCGCACCGATGCGTTGCCCCTGTGCCACATGGTCGCCGACCTTCACGTCGATGCGCGACAGGTGCAGGAAAGCGCTGTTGAGGCCATGGCCATGGTCGATCATCAGCAGATGCCCCTCCAGTGTGAAGGGCTTGTCACTGGCGGCCAGGATCACCACGCCATCGGCGGGTGCCACCACCGGCTCGCCCGTCGCGGCGGCGACATCCACGCCGCCATGATAGGCGCCCGGCGTCCCCTGATAGATGCGCTGCGCCCCGAACAGCCCGGAAATCCGGCCCATACGCGGCCAGACGAAGCGCTGCCGCCACCCCTGCGCGTCCGTCACCGTCGTCCGGGCAGCGGCGATCGCTTCCAGCTCCGGTTTGCGCAGCGCCAGAAAGGCTTCGGTGCTCTTCGTCGGCCGCATCGGCGCATTGATCCGCTCGATCCGCCAGTCGCGCGGCGCGACGGTGAGCGACTGGTCCAATGTCCGCCCGTCAGGCATCCGCGCGCTCAGCCGGGCAGTCGGCGGGGCATCGCGGTCGAAGGCGATCAAGAACCGACCATCCGCGTCCACCGACACCGGCTTGTCGTCCAGCAACAGCATCACCGTGCCGGAGGGCGCCGTGCCGGTCAGCGCGCCGCCCTGAATCGCCTGACCCGATAGATGGAAGTCCGCCGCGCCCGGCTGGGCGGTCGCCGTCCCCGCGATCAGGAGCAGCAGCGCGGCCGCAATCGCCCTCATCCCGCGCTGGCTGCCTTCATCTCCGCCTGCACGGATGCTTCCGCGCTGGCATAGGGTTCCTGCCGGGCGATGCTCCAGTAACGCAGATGCTCCAGCGCGATCCGTCGCCCCGTCACCGCGCACAGCACATGGTCGCCCGCCTGCAACACGCGGAAACTGTAGGGCAGATAATGGAGCCGGGCGATCCGGTCGCGATTGGACATCAACATGGCAGGCCTCAAACTATGCGCAGCTCAGGAAAACAGATCCTGCTGCTGCTTTTCGCCGTCCTCGCGCGTTTTGCGCGCGGGGCGGGATGGAGAAGATATAACGGCCGGCGCACTCTTCTCAAGCGTTGCGGTGTCCCCGACCGCCGCATCCACCGTGCCATCCTTGAAGTGCAGCGTCACCTGTCCCGCCGCCTGCGCCGCCGCCACCGATTGCACCAACTGGCCCTGCGCCATCACCCGCGCATAGCCCCGCTGCAAGGGCAGGTCGGGATTGAGCGAGGCGAAATGACGCGACACCCGGTCGAAGGCGGTGGCCCGGTCTGACAAGGCGCGCGTCAGATAAGCGGGTCGCAAAATCAACCGGTCGAGCCGCTCGCCCGCCCGCGATATATATTGCTGCAACAGCGCCGGCCGCAATGCGCCGCCCGCCTGCCCCAGATGCGCCCGCGCATCCGCCAGCCGGTGCCGCAATCCGCTCACCAGCCCGTCGGACAATTGATCCAGCCGCTGCCGCTGCGGCGCCAGCAACATGTCGGGCGTCGGCATCAACCGCGCCTGCATCTCCAGACGTTCCCGTGCCTGCGCCGCGCCCCGCCGTACCGCGCGCCCGGCTCTCAAGCCCATTTCGGACAGGCCCGCCAGCAATTCCGCCCGCACCGGCACCGCCATTTCCGCCGCCGCAGTCGGCGTGGGCGCCCGCCGGTCGGCGGCATAGTCGCACAGGGTCGTGTCCGTCTCATGCCCCACGGCGCTGATAATCGGGATGGTGCAATCCGCCACCGCCCGCACCACGATTTCCTCGTTGAAGCTCCACAGATCCTCGATCGACCCGCCACCGCGCGCTACGATCACCAGGTCCGGCCGGGGCAGCGGCCCGCTGCCATCCATCGCCGAAAAGCCCCGCACCGCACGCGCCACCTGCTCGGCCGCGCCCTGTCCCTGCACCAGCACCGGCCACAACAGCACATTGGTCGGGCAGCGATCGGCCAGCCGATGGAGAATATCGCGGATCACCGCCCCGGTCGGCGACGTCACCACGCCGATCGTGCGCGGCAGGAAGGGCAGGGGTTTCTTGCGTTCCGCCGCAAACAGCCCTTCGCTCGCCAGCTTCGCCTTCAGCTTCTCCAGCAGCGCCATCAGCGCGCCTTCGCCGGCCAGTTCCATCCGGTCGATCACGATCTGATATTTGGATCGCCCCGGATAGGTGGTCAGCTTGCCGGTCGCGATCACCTCCACCCCGTCCTGCGGGCTGAAGGCCAGCCGCTGCGCGCCGCCCTTCCACATCACCCCGTCCAGCACGGCATTCTCGTCCTTCAGCGCCAGATAGAGGTGCCCCGATGCCGCCCGCTTGAAGCCCGAAATCTCGCCGCGCAGCCGCACATGGCCGAACCGATCCTCGACCGTGCGCTTCAGCAGGCCCGACAATTCGCTGACCGAAAGCGGCGGCGCGTTGTCCCCCGCCCGTTCCTCGGCTAACAGGCGGCCCGAACTGTCATAGGCATCATATTCCGGGACCATGGGCGAAATGAACATCCTTCTGCTTGGCGGCGGCGGCCGCGAACATGCGCTGGCGTGGAAGCTGGCGCAATCGCCCCGGCTGACGACGCTCTATGCCGCGCCGGGCAATCCGGGCATAGCCCAGCATGCGCAATTGGTCGACCTCGACGCTACCGATCATCGCGCGGTGCTGGATTTCTGCGTCCGCCATTCGATCGGCCTGGTGGTGATCGGGCCGGAAGCGCCTTTGGTCGATGGCTTGGCCGATAACCTCCGCACCATGGGCGTGCCGGTGTTCGGCCCCAACAAGAAGCCCGCCCAGCTGGAAGGGTCGAAGGGCTTTACCAAGGATCTGTGCCAGCGCGCCAATATTCCGACCGCCGCTTATGTCCGTGTCACCAGCAAGGACGGCGCGATCGCCGCGCTGGACGATTTCGCCCTGCCGGTGGTCATCAAGGCGGATGGGCTGGCGGCGGGCAAAGGCGTGATCATCGCCGAAACCCGCGATGAAGCACTCGCCGCGCTCGATTCCATGTTCTCCGGCGCGTTCGGCGCGGCGGGCGAGGAAGTCGTCCTCGAAGAATTTATGACCGGCGAGGAAGCCAGCTTCTTCGCGCTCACCGACGGCAGCGCTATCCTGCCCTTCGGCTCTGCGCAGGACCATAAGCGCGTCGGCGACGGCGACACCGGTCCCAATACCGGCGGCATGGGCGCTTACAGCCCCGCCCGCGTCCTGACCCCGGCACTAGAAGCCGAAGTGCTGGAAAAGATCATCCAGCCGACCGTCGATACGCTCGCGGCCGAGGGGATTCCCTATTCGGGCGTCCTCTATGCCGGCCTGATGCTGACCGCCGAAGGCCCCAAGCTGATCGAATATAATGCCCGTTTCGGCGACCCGGAATGTCAGGTGCTGATGACCCGTTTCGACGGCGATCTGGTCGACCTGCTGCTCGCCGTGGCGCAGGGTCGGCTGGCGGAGCAGGGGCCGGTGGAACTGGCCGACCGCACTGCGCTCACCATCGTCATGGCGGCGCAGGGCTATCCTGATACGCCGCAAAAGGGCGGTGCGATTGCCGACATTGATGCGGCCGAACAGGGCGGGGCCAAGGTCTTCCATGCCGGAACCGCCGAAAAGGACGGCGTGCTGGTCGCCAATGGCGGCCGCGTTCTCAATGTCACCGCCACCGGTGACACGGTCGGCGCGGCGCAGGCGGCCGCTTACGCCGCCGTCGATGCGATCGATTTCCCCACCGGCTTCTGCCGTCGCGATATCGGCTGGCGGGAAGTCGCGCGCGAAAAGGCGTGACGCCCTTGCCCCGCACGCGCAAGCGTCCTTAAATAAGCCGATACGCACGATCAGAGAGGTGATGCGCGATGCAGGAATTTTTCATGGACTATGGGCTGTGGCTGCTGGTGGCCCTGCTCGTGATCATCGTCTTGATCTTCCTGCTGTCGGGCAAGCGCAAGGCTGAGTTGCCCGCCGAACCCGCCACGCCACCCGCTCCGGTCGAAGCGGCGCCCGCGCCGCTGCTGGCCGAACCGGTGGTTCCTGCACCCGTGGTGATTGCGCCTGTCGCAGTTGAACCCGTTCCTGCTGAGCCGGAACCTGTCGCGGTTGCACCCGTCGCCGTCGAGCCTGCCCCGGTCGAACCCGCTATACCCGAAGCGCCCATTATCGAGCCAGTCGCCGAACCCGTGCCTGTCTCTCCGGCCGTCACGACCCCGGCCGATGAAGGCGACGACCTGCTCCGGCTCAAGGGTGTCGGCCCCAAGCTCAAGGCGCTGCTGACCGACCTCGGCGTCACCAGCTTCGCCCAGATCGCCGCCTGGACCGATACGGACATTGCGACGATCGACGCGAAGCTGGGCAATTTCAAAGGGCGCCCGGTGCGCGACCAGTGGATCGATCAGGCCAAATATCTCGCCGCCGGGGACATTGCCGGTTTCGAGGCGAAATACGGTAAGATTTAAGCGGGTTGGGGCAGCCCGTCTTCCGGCACCGCTTGCGGGCGCCGGGATGGCGGTGCGCTCCCCAGCCATCGGCGCAGCGGCGCACTGGCGGCGGTCGCGCGGCTGACCCCGGCCAGCAGCAGCACCGACAGCGCCAGCGTCATCGGGCCGCCCAAGCCGCTCATCAGCACCATGCCCATGACCATCGGGTGCCACAGATAGAAGAACAGGCTGTCCCGGCCGATCCGGTTGAGCGGCGCGAAGGACAGGCGCACCGTCGACAGCAGCGGCAACAGCGCGATCAGGCTCAGATTCATCATCAGCCGCGCGGGCACATAGGCCAGCGCATGGCCGCTGCCCTGCAATCCCGACCACCAGGTCAGGCCCAGCGCCAGCACCAGCAGCACGATCCCCAGATAGCGGGTCGCCAAACCCCGTTCCGCCATCAGCATCCCGAAGAAGAAATAGACGGGGTAACGGATATAGCGGCTGTCGGGGGACAACAGGCTCGTCCCGATCGGGGCATGGTCCAGCCCGAACGCATACATGGTCGCCACGCTGATCGGCGCACCGATCGCCAGCAGCATCAGCGGAGACAATCGCACCAGCCGCGTCGTCACGATCAGGAAGAAGAGGACCGGCACATACCAAAGGTGGAAGGGCGGGCGCAGCAACAGGTCCAGCGGCGTCTGCCAGGACAAGGGCGCACCGGTCGCCAGCACATAGGCGATCAGCGCCACCGCCCAGGGCAGCAGCATCCTTTCCCCATAGCGTTTGAACAGATCGGCGGACGGGGCGGATCGCGTACGCGCGACATTCAGCAGATAGCCCGAAATGCCGATCATCAACGGCATGCGGAAGCCGGCGCCGATCCACAGCGCCAGATGCTGCTGATGCGTCAGCTCCATGGCATGGCCAGCCATGACGAGCAGCATCAGCATGCCTTTCAGCAGGTCGATCGACGGATTTTTGCCCACATGTCCCCCAGCGTCATAACGACTGTGGCGCACATGGCCTTTAGGGCGGTTTAAACAATTTGGTGAACGAATAGACTATAGAAGCGTTATGCCCGCTTTCTGAGGGAAGCGGGCTTTCGGACGAAGATCAAACAGGGGACCGTCATATTGCGCACCATCAAGGCATCGCCTCTCACCAAGATTTTGATGCTGTTGCTGGTCGTGGCGCTCATCTTTACCGGGCGCGCCCTTTATAATCGGTACAAGTCGGTGCATGCGCCCCTGCCGGACGATCGGGTAGGGCAACAGGATTGCGCGCTCTGGTTCGTGGGTAGTTCGTCCATCCATCGCTGGACCAGCCTGCAACAGGATATGGCCCCCTGGGCGACGCATAATCGCGGCATTAATGGTGCAACCCTGTCGGATATCATGCCCCGTTTCGCCACTATCGATACCAGGGAAGAAGGGCGTCCCCGTGCGCTCATCGTCTATGTGGGGGAAAATGACATCGCCAGCGGCGTGCCCGTTCGCAAGGTGATGCGCCAGATCGCGACGCTGTTCGACCTGCGCGACCGGTTGCTGCCCGGCGTCCCGGTGCTGCTCCTATCGGCCAAGCCTAGCCCCGGACGCCTGCAATATCTGGGCGAACAGCGCCTGTTCAACGCGGCCATCCGCAATTTCCTGCCCCATATGCGCAGCGCTTATTATGGCGATATCACCACGCCGCTGCTCGTCGATGGCAAGCTGGGCGACAATTATCAGTCGGACGGCATCCATATGAATGCGCACGGCTATCGCATCTGGGCACAGGTCGTGCGCCAGCGACTGGACGCGATCCTGCCGCAGCCGCTGATCCAGCGCTGCGGTCAGGCAGGTTAGCGGATCGCGTCGACCACTTCGCGCGCCACCCGCAGCAAGGACCCATGGCGCGCGCCCATGGGCATTGTCAGCCGGGCGCTGACATCCTCCCAATGCACCATATCGCGCGTCATCGCCGCGTCCCAGCGCCCTTCCTTATACACGTCATAATAGCAGACCAGCGCGTCGCCGATCCGCGTCGTCATCGGTCCTTCGACCCAGCCGGGCGAAAAAGGCGGTGACAGCGGACCGAACGGGCCGGTGGGGCTTTGCGCCCGCGCGACCTGCAAATATTTGCGGGGCGGGGCGACCGTCTCATCCTTGACGATCAGATACAGGCCGCCATCGGGACCATGAGCAAAAGTGCCATCGATCACGCTGAAACCGGGATCGTACAGCGGCTCGGCTGGCGAGAATGTCTGGAAATCCGCGGTGCTGCTGTGCCAGAGCCGATGATTATAGGCGGATTCGGAGGTACCCGCCGTTTCACCGAAGCGTCCCGTGACCGTGCTCGACCAGAAAATCTCATACCGCCCCGTGCGGGGATCGAAAATCGCTTCGGGCGCCCAGCAATTGCGCGTGCCCGGCACATCGGCCATCACGGCAATCGCCTTCTGTCCGGTCCAGTGGATCAGGTCGCTGCTCGTCGCATGGCCGATGGTCACGCCTTCCCACGCCGTGGTCCACAGCAGATGCCAGCGCCGCCCGTCATGGAACAGGAAAGGATCGCGCAGCAGCTTCTTCTCTCCCACCTCCGGCACCAGCAGGCTGCGCCCGCTCGCCAGCGCGCGAAAGGCAAAGCCATCCTCGCTCACCGCCAGCTTCAGCCCGTCCGCCTCACCCTTGCCGGTGGTGAAATAGGCGAAGACCAGCAGATCGTCGGCCCGTGCCTGCTGCGTAGTGGCGCAACCGGCCAGCGCCAGCGCGCCCAGACCCAATGTGAAATCCCGCCGCCGCATCGCCCCCTGCTTCACTGATAGTCCTTCGCCATCTGGCGATAGAGGTCGATCAGCGGATTGGCGACATAATCCCCGCCATGGCCCATCGGCCCCTCCGCTTCGGGTTCGGGTGCCGCCGGCTGACCCGCCAGCCCGCCGGGCGCCTCCGCACTGTTCAGGCCTTGCGAGAGCAGATCGGGCTTGGCTCCCTCACCGGCATTATGGCCATTCTGGTCGAATATCGCTTCTTGATGCCGTGTCGGCTCCCAGATGAAGGCGCCCCAGCCATGTTTGCCGGGCAGGGCATGGACCAGATCATTCACATAGCGTTTGCGGCTGGAATATTCCGCCACCAGCAGCCCCTTGTCGGGATAGCGCTTCACGAACTCGGCAAAAGTCGTCGCCCAGTCGCCCTGCGCGCGCTGTTGATAGCAGGAAAAGCCGATCACATCGAAATCGACCTTGCGCGCGATCAGCGCGTCGGTCCACTCCCGCACGATCGGCCAGTGCCGACCCAGATGGTTGTGCAACTGGATGGCGATGCCCGGTTCCGCCTTGCGCGCGCCGGCAATCCCCGCGCGCAGCAATTGCGCAAAGGCATCGAAGCCGCCGACTGCCCCCACCTTGGCATGATTGGCGTCGGTGACGGGATTGCCCGTCGGCGTCGACAGTTTCACCCGGCCATGGGGCCATAATATGCCGAACGTCGTCTCATTGCCGATCACCGCCATATCCACCGGCGCGCCACCCGCCCGCATCGCGACCAGCGTGTCATGGGTGTGCGTCTCGACCGCTTTGGCGAGGCGCGGCAAGTCATAGCCTGTCCACGCGGCAGGCACGCCCTGATGCTCCGGATCGGCCCAGATATCGCTATAATGGAAGCTCAGCACCAGATAGAGTCCGGCATCGCGGATGCGCTTGCCCAGCGCCACTGTCTGCGCCAGCCCAGCCCAGGCCTTGTCCGGCTCGCGCTTGGAATAGCCCTTGGCCGGATCGACGAAGATGCGCAGCCGGATCGCATTGAACCCGGCATCGCGCAGGATCAGGATCGGGTCTTTCTGCACGCCGTCCACGAAATAGCGGGCGCCAGCGGCCTCATCCTCGGGGATCCAGCTGATATCCGCGCCGATCAGATAGGGGCCGGGTCGCGCGCCCTTATGGGTGGCTGCCCCGGCCGGCAGCGTCAGCCCAAGGGCCGCAAGCCCGGTCGATCGAAGCAAGGTGCGTCTGTCAGGCATGGAACCTCTCCTGTTTCTGTGTTGCGGGAGGCTATGTCCTCCTCTTGGCATTGCGCGCTCCTGCGAAAGCAGGAGCGCGCCACTTCACCGCGCGAGCCACCCGCCATCGACCGCCAGAACATGGCCATGGATATAGTTTGCGGCGCTGGAGGACAGGAACACCGCCGCCCCGCCA
>NZ_FNYZ01000004.1 GCF_900109095.1 Sphingobium sp. AP50 | reverse complement strand
GAATGCTCCGTGCAGATGGGGTCATGACCCCATCTGCACGCAATCAACACCTCACATAGGTTTTGATCACCCAATCATCATGCAAGGACGAACGGATCGTTTAAGGCGTGTTGCTCCAGTGTCTCGGCGCTTCCCACTGCACACGCAGTACAGCTTCAGCACTGCTCATCGATCGCGACGATAACTTGATTGCGGATATTATCTATAAAATTAGTAGACATTATCGAAAGCCGCGGGGGCGGCGCTTTTGAAGAAAAGATCGATGATAGTGTCTTATAAATTGCCGCTGCATGTTACCTCCTTCGCACTGGCTCTGGTGCTTGTTCAGTCAGCGCAGGCGCAAACCAGCTTGCCCGATGATGCCGATGCCGGTGGCGGCGAGATCATCGTTACGGCGGAGCGCCGGGCGACCGATCTTCAGAAAACCGCGATCGCCATTTCCGCCTTCACGCCCGAATTGCTGGAACAGCGCAATATAACGAGCGTGCGCGATCTGGCGGGGCAGGTGCCCAATCTGTTCGTGGCGCGCACGTCGATCAGCCACACCACCCAGACCTTCTCGCTGCGCGGCGTGGGGGAAAGCGATCCGATTCAGGAGCCGGTGCTGGCCGTCTATGTCGATGACGTCTATGTGCCCCGGCAGATCGGGTCGATGAGCGAATTTGTCGATCTGGAGCGGGTCGAATTGCTGCGTGGGCCGCAGGGCACGCTTTATGGCCGCAACAGCAGCGCGGGTGCGCTGCGCCTGATCACCCGCGATCCTGACGATACGACGCATGTCACCGCCGAGGCGGGCTATGGCAGCTATAATGATGTGCAGGTCCGCGCGCTGGTGAGCGGACCGATTATCAAGGATGTGCTGTCGGCCAGCGTCTCCTATATCCACCGGACGCGCGACGGCGTGACCTATAATCCGACGCTGGGCCATGATGTGAACCGCATCGATCTGGACGGATGGCGCGGCAAACTGCGCTTCACCGGGATCGATAATCTGGACGCGCAACTGACGGTCAATGTGATCCGCGACCGCAGCGACAGCCGCTCCTATATTCCGGTCAATCAACCGGGCGGGACATTCAGCCGCCGCCGATCCTATTCGGAAGTCGAGCCGCTCCAGCATCTCAATGCGCTGAACGGGTCATTGCGCCTGATCTATACCCTGTCGCCACAGCTTTCGATCAAGTCGATCACGGCGGCGGGCGGCTTCAACCTCAACCCCGTCTATTATGAGAATGACGGGGAAGCGGCGCTGATCCAGAAGAATCTGATCCATTATAATGACAAGTTCATCAGCCAGGAGGTGCAGCTGAACGGCGAACTGGGCGATGTGAGTTTCACCAGCGGGCTATTCTATCTGCATGAACGCTTCTTCGTGGAGCGCGATGGATTCAGCCGCACCGGCACCTCCGCCACGGCGGCGGTGAACAAGCTGCGCGCGCATAATATCACTTATACCGATGCCTATGCCGTGTTCGGCGAGGGCACGTGGAAGGCGAATGATATCTTCAGCCTGACCGCCGGTATTCGCGGCACGATCGAAAAGAAGCGGTTCGTGTTCGACAACAAGGTGATCGATGACGACCGCAATGTCGTGTCGCAATCCATCGCCGGGGAAGCGGAAAAGACGTGGAAGGCGCTGACGCCCAAGGTCTCCGTGCAGGCGCAATGGACGCCCAATCTGCTCAATTATCTGACCTGGTCGCGCGGCTTCAAATCCGGCGGGTTCGACAATCGGGCGACCCGGCTCGATCTGGCGACGCTGCCGTTCAATCCGGAGAAGGTGAGCACCTATGAAGGTGGGCTGAAAGCCACTTTGTTCGGGCGGGCGCTGCGCAGCAATCTGGCGGTATTCTATAATGATTATACGGATTTGCAGGTGTCTTTCTACGACCCGGCCTATGTCGGCAGCCGGCGCGGCAATGCCGGCAAGGCGCATAGCTGGGGCGTGGAGCTGGAAAATGACCTGCGGCTGAGCGACAGGTTCAGCGTGCAGGCGTCGGGCGGCTATCTGAAGGCGGTCTATGACGATTATAAGGGCGCGGGCGGCAATGGCGTGGATGCCGATGGCAATCCGCTGACCAACGCGCCCAAATATTCGCTGTCGGGTGGTGCTACCTATGACCTGCAGTTGGGTGCGAGCGGCAGTCATGTCCGGCTGTCGGCCAATGCCCAATATCAGAGCAGCTTCTATTCCAACGCGCTGGCCCGGCCGCAGGACCGGGTGCCCGGCCAGACCTTCGTCAACGGGTCGGTCACATGGATATTGCCGGACGACCGGTTCCAGCTGGCGCTGACCGGCAAGAATATATTGAACGCTAACAAGCCGGTCAGTTCGGCCTATGTTCCATCGACCGGGGTCTATTATAAAAATTATGCCGATCCGGCGACGGTGCTGATCAGCGCTCGCTTCGCTTATTGAGTGGGTGAGCGCGGCCATAAGGTGATTGGCAGCCCGTCCCGATACCGACTCTACAATCCACTGCCGGTCATTGCTTTGCCGCCCGGAATGCGGGAGAGGGGGGAATGATCATGGCTCGGCGCACAATGCTGGCCCTTTTTGGTCATGCGCAGGCTTGGTCGGAGAGGCCACTGCCAACAAGTCGGTTATCTGTCGGTGTCGCCAGCATAGGGATGCGGGGACGCCGGGTTCCAAAAAAAGGGTTCGCCATGAAATTCACCAGAGCTGCCATCCTGTCCCTGTTCGCCGCGACCGCCTTCGCGGCGCCCGGTTCTGGTGCGGATCGACCTGAAGGCTATCTGACTCCGGGCGAATTTGATGTGACATCGGTGCTGGAGCCGGCGCCGCGACGCGGTGATCCGCGGTTCGACACCGATCGCAAGATTTTCCGCGCGACCCGCAAGCTGGAAGGAACGCCGCGCTGGAAGCTGGCGACCAATGATGTGGACTATAGCGTTCCGGCTCTGCTGCATGATTATAGCTGTGCGGTCGGCGTAAACCTGACGCCTGACAATGCGCCCCGGCTGGTGGCGGTGCTGGAACGGGCGGGGAGCGACACCAGTGCGCAGACCAATATCGCCAAGAATATCTATCAGCGCGAACGGCCCTTCACCTTCGACCGTGGCCCCGTCTGCCAGCCGACGTCCGAACTGTTCGACAAGAAGCGCAACAAGATGAGCTTCGACTATCCGTCCGGCCACACGACCCGGGGCTGGACATGGGCGCTGGTGCTGACCGCGATCGCACCGGACCGGGCGCAGCAAATCCTGCAGCGCGGTCGCGCCTATGGTGACAGCCGGTTCGTTTGCGGCGCGCATAATGAGAGCGCGGTGGAGGCCGGGATGCAGTCGGCTTCGGCGACCATGGCGCTGGTGTCGACCAAGCCGGCTTATCAGGCGGACCTCGCCCCGGCGCGGGCGGAACTGACGACGCTTCGTGCGGCCAATAGCGCGCCGCCGCAGGGATGCGAGGCTGAAGCGGCGCTGATCGCGCAGCGTGTCATGCCGGCGCTGGACCGGAAGGCGAAATAACGCTGTTCGCTCCGCTAAAAGCATCACCGAAGTAGACAGGTAAATGCGATCGTAAAAGCTTGGCTTGTGCCCTTCATTATGTAATACGTCATACAACATAATGAGAGGATCGCAGCATGAGCGGCGTGATCGAGCGCGCGGCATTCAGCCGTCGTGCCATGACTTTGGGATTGGGTGCGGCCTTCGCCATGGCATCCGCGCCGGTACGGGCGACCGGATCGCTGAGTGGCTTTTACAATGTCCGCGATCATGGCGCGAAGGGGGATGGCGTCGCGATCGATTCCGACGCCATCAACCGTGCGATCGAGGCAGCGAGCGCGGCGGGCGGCGGGACGGTGGTGGTGCCGCCGGGCCATTATCTCTGCTTCTCGATCCGCCTGAAAAGCTACATCACCCTGCTGTTGATGCCGGGCAGCCTGATCGAGGCGGCGGACCCGCGCCGGCACAAGGGCCGCTATGATTTGCCAGAGGGCGTTTTTGACGAACAATATGTCGACTATGGTGTCGCGCATTTCCACAATGCCCTGATCTATGGCGACGGCGTCAATGATGTGGCGATCGTCGGGCGCGGGCTGATCCATGGTCTGGGGCTGGACCGGGAAGGGCCGGCGCCGCGCTGGCACGGCATAGAGGGGTGGAAGTCGCCGAAGGAACAGGGCCTGTCCGCCGATGCCGCGCGTCGGGCGATCCCGCGCGAAATGGCCTATGAAGGGCGCGGGAACAAGGCGGTGGCGCTGCGCCGATGCCGCAATGTGCTGCTGCGCGATTTCACCATCCTGCAAGGCGGGCATTTCGCCTGCTATGTGCTGGGATCGACCAATGTCATGATCGACAATCTGACGGTGGATACCGATCGCGACGGCATCGACATCGATTGCTGTCGCGACGTGCGGATCAGCAATTGCCTGGTCAACGCGCCCAAGGATGACGCGATCGTCCTGAAGAGCAGCTACGCCTTGCAGGAGCCGCTCTTCTGCGAGGATGTGACTGTCATCGGTTGCAAGACCAGCGGCTATGATCTGGGGTCGGTGGTGGGCGGGCGCTATCGTCCGTCGCCCTATAAATCGGTCGATGATGTGGGCGTGCTGGGGCGGATCAAGCTCGGCACTGATTCCGCGACGGGCTTTCGCAACATTCTGATTTCGGGCTGTACCTGCGAACATACGCGCGGACTGCAACTCGGCGCGATCGACGGCGGCGTACTGGAGGATGTGACGTTCAGCGACATCAATCTGCGTAACCCGGTCAATCACCCCATCTTCGTGCGGCTGGCGGCGCGCAACCGGGCGCCGCGTGGCAATGGTCCGTCCAAGGTGCGGCGGGTGCGCTTTTCCGACATCAATGTGTCGGGTGCGCCTGGCCCCTTTGCTTGCGGCATTGTCGGCAATCCGGGCGAGCCGATCGAGGATGTGAGCTTTTCCAACGTCCATGTCCGCTCCGCTGGCGGCGGTAGCGCGGCGGATGCGGCCCGCGCCATCCCCGAACGGCCGGCCAGCAGCCTGGAACCCAGCTTCATGGGCGCCTTCCCGGCCCATGGCCTCTATGTCCGCCATGCCCGCAACATCAGCCTGCGCGACGTCAGCTTCGATGTCGAGGCGGCGGATGCCCGGCCGGCCATCCTGTTCGATGATGTGCAGGGGGCGATGGTGGCTGGCCTGCGCTCCCGACAATCCCGCGACACTGCGATCCGATCGACTGCCAGCAGCGGCATCCAGATCGGCGATATCCAGACATATAGTTGAAGGAATGACGATGCGTCCGCTTTTCGCGCTTGCCCTGCTGTTGCCGGGCGTGGCTCAGGCCGCTACCGAAACACCGCTCGCCACGGGTTGGCACTTCATCAAGGCGGACGCCGCCGGGGCGCAAACGCCCGGCTTCGATGATGGCGCATGGGCGCCGGTCAGCGTGCCGCATAGCTATAATGCCGAGGACAGCGGCATTGGCGGGGCCAAGGCGCGGGGCGAGCCGGAGGGCGTCTATTATCGCGGTCCGGCCTGGTATCGGCTGGAGATCGACCACAAGCCGCAGCCAGGCAAGCGATA
The DNA here is from genome assembly GCF_900109095.1 of Sphingobium sp. AP50. Taxonomy (GTDB): domain Bacteria; phylum Pseudomonadota; class Alphaproteobacteria; order Sphingomonadales; family Sphingomonadaceae; genus Sphingobium. The sequence goes on along the minus strand of NZ_FNYZ01000004.1, from coordinate 280,738 downwards.
TCTGCTGCATTTCGGCGGCGCGACTCTGAAGGCCGACATTTGGCTCAACGGTCGCAGGATCGGCGCGCATCAGGGCGGCTATGGCGCCTTCCGTGTCGATGCGACCGATGCGCTGAAGCCGGGGCGCAATCTGCTGGCGGTGCGGGTCGATAATAGCCGCGACACGCATATCGCGCCGCTCAATGGCGACTTCAATGTCTTTGGCGGCCTCTATCGCAGCGTGTCGCTGATCGAAAGCGATGCGCTGGCGATCGACCGGCTCGATCATGCGGGGCCGGGGGTGCAGGTGCGGACCAGCGCGCTCCAGTCGCGCCGCGCGACCATCGACATCGCCGTCGCGCTGCGCAACGACCGTGCTGCGGCGGCCCGCTTCACCCTCAGCAGCCGGATCGTGGATGCGGGCGGCAAGGTCGTGGCGCGATCCGTTGCGCCTGCCACTTTGGCCCCCGGCGCGCGCGACGCGGTGAAGCAGCAGGTCGCGCTGCCCAATCCGCAACTCTGGGCGGGGCGCAAGTCGCCTTATCTCTATCATGTCGTGACGGACGTGGTGGAGGGCGGGCGCATCATCGACAGCCAGAGCGTGCCGCTGGGCGTGCGCACCATCGCGATGAAGCCGGACGGAACCGTGCTGCTGAACGGCGCGCCCTATCCGATGCGCGGCGTCAATCTCCAGCATCCCACGCGCTTCGGGCGCGGGCCGATCGTCACCGATGCGGAGATCGACGAGGATCTGGGGATATTTGCCGATATGGGCGCGACCGCGATCCGCCTTGCCCATATGCAGCATCCGCAGCGCGTCTATGAACGGGCGGATGAACTGGGTCTGTTGCTGCTGACCGAAGTGCCGCTGATCGACGATCATGATCCCTCGGATGCGTTTCGCGAAAATCTGGTCGAGCAGATGCGCGAACTGATCGGACAGACGGGCAATCACCCCTCGGTCGCTTTGTGGGGCATCGGCAATGAAATCCGCAAATCGGATGCCGCCTCCAACCGCATCCTTGCCGAGTTGCAGGCGACGGCCAAGGCGCTCGATCCGACCCGGCCGACCACCTATGCCCATTGCTGCCTGGAGGATAGCGATCCGATCGCGCAGCATAGCGATACCGTGTCCTATAATCGCTATTTCGGCTGGTACTGGACCAAGTCGGAAGATATCGGACCCTGGGCGGATGAACTCCATGCCAAGCTGCCCGGCCGGCCCATCGGCGTCAGCGAATATGGCGCGGGGGCGAGCATCCTGCATCAGGAAGACCCGGTGATGAAGCGGCCGGAGTCCAACGGTTACTGGCACCCCGAACAATATCAGACCGATTTCCACATCAAGCATTGGCGTGAGATGAAGCAGCGGCCCTTCCTCTGGTCGACCTTCGTCTGGGTCGGGATCGACTTCCCATCCTTCAAGCGCAATGAGGGCGACAGGCCTGCGATTAACGACAAGGGGCTGGTGACGGAGGACCGCAAGGTCCGCAAGGATGCCTATTATTGGTATCAGGCCAACTGGTCGGACGTGCCGATGCTGCATATCGCCAGTCGCCGCGATGCGATGAAGCGGACGCAGCGGGTGAAGGTGCAGGTCTTCAGCAATCAGCCGACGGTCGAACTGCGCCTGAATGACGGGGCGTGGACGCGCGTGCCAGTGGAGGATCATATCGCCGCCTGGGATATCGATCTGGCCAAGGGCGACAATCGGGTCGAAGCGCGCGCGCAGGCGGGCGGCAAGATGCTGACCGATGCGGTGGGCTGGACATGGGCGACCCGGCCCTGACGGGCAAAAAAAGGCCGCCCGAAGGGATCGGGCGGCCAGCGGGGGGATGGGATGTTCAGCGCGCGACGGTGAAGCTGTAGTCGCCCGATCCGGCTTCCAGCACGAAACGGTCGCCGCGCGGGCCGATCGGGCGAAGACCCGGCGCGGCGTCGATGGTCCGGCCGCCTTCGCGGATCGCATCGACGGAGGCAGCGGGCAGCCAGATTTCGGCGCGGCTGTTGGCCGGTATGCTGATCTGCGCCGTGAAGCCGTCCGCCCGGTTGCGCCAGTCGGTGCGGATCGGCCCCAGCACACTGTCATAGCTGGCGCCGCCGCGCTCCAGCCGCTTGTCCAGCACCGGGTTGAAGCGCCAGGTCAGGAAGCCGGCCGAGGTCGGATCAATCCCGGCGACCCGGCGGAAGATGAAGCCGGCGACCGCGCCCAGCGCATAATGATTATAGCTGTTCATCGCGGAATCGACCATGTCGGCGTTCCACCTTTCCCAGATCGTCGTTGCTCCCTTGGCGATCATATAGCCCCAGGAGGGGAAGGCGGTGCGCAGCAGCAGGTCATAGACCAGCGCCTCCTCCCCCTGATCGGCCAGCGCGTCGAGGCTGTAGGGCGTGCCGAGGAAGCCAGTGGAAATCAGCGTGCCGCGGCGGCGGATATCGGCCGCCAGTTTCGCGGTGGCGGCGGCGCGCAGCGGTTCGGGCACCAGTCCGAAGCGGAGCGCGAGGATGTAACCGCAATGCGATCCATTGCCGACGCTGCCGTCCGCCTTGACGAAGGCCGTGGCAAAGGCGGTGGCGATGTCGCCCGACAATTGGCGATAGCGATCGCCTTCGGGCTGGCGCTTCGATCCGAACGCCATGTCGGTCATCGCGTCGGCCGCATATTTCCACATGGCAGTGGCGATCAGATCCTTGGGCGTCGTCTCGTCGCTAGGCTTCTGCGCGTCGAGCGCGACCCAGTCGCCATAGTCATAGCCGCGCAGGTTCCGCCAGATATGGTCGGGATTATGCTCGGACAGGAAGCGCATGTAGCGGGTCATCGTCGCCCAGTTGCGATCGACGATGGCGGTGTCGCCATAGCGTTGCCACGCCGTCCAGGGCAGGATGATGCCCGCGTCGGCCCAGCCGGGCGAGGCGCCCAGCGACAGGTCGCGCCAGCCGGTCGGTGCATAGTCGGGAAACTCGCCGCGCGGCCCCTGCGCATCGCGCAGGTCACCCATGAAGCGATGGGTGAAGGGTCCGACATCCATGGTAAAGGCAGCGGCGTCCCAGAAGACCTGCGCGTCGCCGGTCCAGCCCAGCCGCTCGTCGCGCTGTGGGCAGTCGGTCGGCACGCCGAAGAAGTTGGAGCGCTGGCTCCAGCGGCTATTCTGCCACAGGCCCTGGATGATGCGGTTCTCGACCAGCGGCTTGCCACTTTCGGGCAGCGCGCTGGACAGGACGATGCCGGTGACTTCGTCGGGCGTCGGCGCGCGCCCAAGGCCGCTCACTTCGACATAGCGGAAACCGAAATAGGTGAAATGGGGCTGATAGCTTTCGCCTGCCGGGTCGCCCCGGAAGGTATAGAGGCAGGATGCCCGCGCGGCGCGCAGATTGCCGACGTCGATCATGCCGTCGGGATGCAGGATTTCCGCGAAGCGCAGCGACACGGTCTGGCCCGCCGCGCCCTTAGCCTTCAATTCGGCCCAGCCGGCGAAATTCTGCCCGAAGTCGACGACATGGCGGTCGCCATCGAAACTGCGGATGGTGACGGGTTGCCGCCGTTCGATCGCGCGGATCGGCGGGGCGACATGGGCGCGCAGGCGGCAGGGCGGGGTCTGGCCGATGCGGACGGGCGTCCAGCCTGTAGCGCGGAAGCCGGGGCTGGACCAGCCGGGCTGTTCGCGCCGGGCGTCATAATCCTCACCATAATAGATTTCCGCCTGGGTGATCGGCGTGTCGGTCTGGAGTTGCCATTTGTCGTCGGTGGCGATGACCGACCGGCTACCGTCGTCATGTTCGACCTCCAGTTGCGCGAACAGGCGCAGCGGTGGCGGGCCAAAAGCATAGCGACCGGCGGGGGCATGATAGCTGCCATACCAGCCTTCGCCCAGCAGGGCGCCAATCGCATTGGCGTCGGGGCGCAGCAGGGCGGTCACGTCATAAGTGCGCAGCAGCGCCGTTTCGCGGAAGTCGCTGCTTTCCGGCGCCAACTCTGCGTCGCCAACGCGCTGGCCGTTGATCTGCGCGATATAGGCGCCCAGCGCGGTGATGCGCAGCCGGGCCTGACGGACGGGCCGCTTCAGGCTGAAGTCGCGGCGCAGCATATAGGCGCCGACGCGGGGCCAAGCCTGTGGCTGGCTGGCGGAGCGTTCCGCCTTGGCCCACTTTGCGTCATCGAAGCCGGTAGACTGCCAGCCATCGGGGGCGTGGGTTGCGGTGCGCATATCCCGACTGGTGATGCGCTTATCGCCGGCGCGGATCATCGCTGCGGCGGCGATTTCATGCATGCGCGGTTCATCGAAGCCGGCGGGGTCCGTTACCTCGATCGCCACGACATGGCGACCGGCGGACAGGCTGTGCTGCGTTTGCGCGATCGGCTCCGCCCCAAAGCGATGCGGACCGGGGGCGGGGAGGGCGACGGGTTCGCCGTCGAGCCAGACGCGCGGCACCCGGAAATTGCCGATGGAAAAGAGCGTGACCTGTTCCGCCTTGTCGAGCGTGAAGGACAGGCGGAACTGGCGCGGGGATTTGTCGGCGGGCCGGTCGCCGCGCATCCAGTGCAATCCGGCGGCCCGGTCTGCGCGCTCCAGATCGGTCTGCGCCTCGATCCATCGTGCCTGCCAGTCGGCGGGATCGAGCAGGCCCATTTCGAAGCTGGCGACCGGACTGGTGGCGCGCACGCCGCGATCGTCACGCACCAGCACGCGCCACCAGACACGCTGGCGCGACTTCAGCGGTGCGCCGAGCCAGCCCATGTCCATGCTCTTGTCGGTCAGCACTTCGCCTGCGTGCCACAGGTCGGGCGTGCCGGCCTCCAGCAGCGCGCGGCTGCTCGCCGCCTGCACTTCGCAACGGGTCTGGCGCACGGCGCGGTCGCGGCTCTCCAGCCGCCAGGACAGGCGCACATCCTGCTGATCGAGGCCGATCGGATCGACCAGCCCTTCGGCGCGCAGATCGGTGATGCGCAGGTCGCCGCCCTCCTGCGCCTTTGCCGCAAAGGCGGGCAGGCCAGCGAGCGCGCCTGCGCCCTTGAGCAGCGTGCGGCGTTTGATCAGGCTCATGGCCGCACCCCGGCTTCATCGATCACCTTTTGCGCATCGGCTGGCCAGTCGCGATTGGGCAGCAGCATATTGTCGCGCGCCACATTGCCGATCTCCTCCAGCCAGCGGCCGCCGGTGGTGGCGGAGTTGTGCCAGTTGCCGGTGGCGATATTGTCGGTCGAAATGCGGCGCCGGTACATTTTGCCCGCGGTGTTGATGTTCAGCCATTTGCCGCGCGTCTCGATCACATTGCCGGTCACGCGGAAATGCTTCGATCCTTCGTCCAGATAGAGGCCGATCTTGTCGCCAATGTCGAAGATGTGGTTGCCGCGCACGATCGCGTTCGGATTGGCCGACAGGTTGTAGATCGCGCCGCCATCCATGAACCAGCCCTTCACGCCATGGATACGGTTCCCCTCGATCAGCGCGTCGCGCAATGTGGTCGGCGTCGTATATCTGACGTGGTGGACATAGCCCTTGGCATTCTCGTCATAATTGGGATTGCCGCCGGCGTCATTATAGCCCCAGCCCCAGCCTACGGCGATGCCATCATAGGGGGCGTCGCTGATGTCATTATGGACGATGCGCGCGCCGCTGACATAGGTGGTCAGGATCGCGGCATTATCCTTATAATCCTGCGATACGGTGGCGACGATATTATCCTCGATCGCAATGTCGCGGTTGATGAGCGCCGCCTGTTCGGGATGGTGTGCCTCCACCCGGATGCCGCCGGCCATGATCGCACTGCCCGACAGGACCGAGAAGCGGTTGCGCGCGACACGGATATTGTTGGTGGCGAGGCCCACGCCCGACAGATTGGCGTTGGCGTCATTGCCGATGCCAAGGCCGATCTGTCCCAATTGCGAGAATTGATTTTTTTCGAAGACGATGTCGCGTGCGGCGGACACCTGCACGGCGGCGGGCATCTGGTGCCATTTCTGGCGCATCGATTCAAATTCGACACAGCCCCAGCCGCATGTTGTCCACGCATCGGCCGGGCGGATCGGCGAGGTTTCAAACAGGAAGGAACCGCTCTGCTGATTGGCATAGCCGGTGGGACGCGAAGGGCCGAGCCAGCTGCTGTGCGAGAAGCGCAATCCTTCGAACCGCAGCCGCTCGACCGGGGCGTCAGGCGTGCCGCTGATCGACACCAATGTTTCGAGGCGCGGCAGGACGACGCGGCGTTGGCCGATATCCTCGTCCAGCCCCATACGCAGATAGAGCTTGCCCGCCTTCGGATCGATCACCCACTGATAGGGCTTGCCATGCCACTCGTTGGTCTTGCCGACAAACTCCAGCGCATTGACGAGAAACAGCCGGCTGTCGTCCGGGAAGATCGGCTTGGTGATCGTGTCATAGCCCCAGCTGTTATTGTCCCATGCCGGCTGGGCCATGGTGACGCGGGTGCCGGCGATCGCCTTCACGGGCGAGACGCGGTCAGTGAAGAACCCGGTCGCTTCCAGTTCCAGCCGCTCAGGGTGCTGGAGCGTGGAGAGCCATTGCAGGTCGGGATTGCGAATGTCGAAGCCGGTGGCGTTAAAGGCGACGTCCGCCGCGCGGATCTCGATCCATGGCCGCTCCGCCAGCGCATCATCGACCCAGAGCTGGCGCGCATCGATCCCTCTGGGCACGTCGGCGACATAGAGGCGACGCTCGGCATCATAGGGTTTGAAGTCGCTCACCACCAGTCCGCCGGACAGCATCGGGTGCGCGCCCTCCGCCGCGCGCCAGGTGACAGCATGGCCATTGAGGCCGCCATCGGCACGGCGGAAGAGGAGAGGGGCGTCGAGGCTGTAGGTGCCATCGGCCAGAATGACGGCGACGTCGCGCTTCGCATTATTCTGCCGCACCAGCGCCTGCGCGCGGGTGAGCGATCGCACGGGCCGGGCCTGCGTGCCGGGCGCGCGATCGTCGCCCGCCGGGGAGACATGGACCAGCAGCGGCCCTTCCTGCGCCTTGGCGGCCAGCGGCATCGCCGCCGCCCATGCCGCCCATAAGATCAGGCTGCGCTTCATCATCGTCTCTCCATCGTGTGCGCTCTTGTGTCGGCGCTTATGCGTGTCAGTTGACCCAGCCGCCGTCGATCACATTGACCGTGCCGGTGGTGAAGGCAGACTCGTCCGAGGCCAGATACACGGCCAGCGCCGCCAGTTCCTCGACCCGGCCGAAACGGCCCATCGCCTGCCGCGCGGTGAATTCGGCATAGGCCTTCTCGAAATCGCCAGTGTCGTGGAGCCGCTGGATCAGCGAAGGCGTCTCGACCGTGCCGGGGCAGATGGCGTTGCAGCGTATCCCCTTCGTCACGAAATCGACCGCGACCGATTTGGTGAGGCCGATCACCGCCGCCTTGGTCGCGCCATAGGCGAAGCGGTTGGGCACCGCCTTTATGCTGGAACAGATGGACGACATGTTGATGATCGATCCGCCGCCGCGCGCGATCATGTTCGGCAGTACGGCCCGGATCATGCGATATTGGGCGGTGACGTTCAGGCTGTTGGAGAAACTCCACTCATCCTCGTCACAGTTAAGGATGGTGCCCGCATGCACCCGGCCGGCGCAATTATAGAGAATGTCGAGATCGGGATGATCCGCCGCAATGGCCTGCACCGCGGCGGGATCGGTGACGTCCAGCGCCTTGGCTTCTGCTCCGTCCAGTCCGGTCAGGGCATCGGCGCGCACGTCGGTTGCGATGACGCGCGCCCCTTCACGGATGAAAGCCTCGACGGTGGCGCGGCCTATTCCCTGCCCCGCCGCCGTCACCAATGCTGTCTTGCCTGAGAGGCGCCCCATGTTCCTGCTCCATATTTGATAATATGTATGATGTTTAAGCGGGATGATGGGAGGCTGTCAATTGGCGGCGATGAAGCTCTGCTGCTGTTCGCCCAGCTTCTCGATACCCAGCGCGACGACGTCGCCGGCCTTGAGATACCAAGGCTCGGGCTTCTGCCCCAGACCGACGCCGGGCGGTGTGCCGGTGGTGATGATGTCGCCGGGCAGCAGCGTCATGAACTGGCTGACATAGGCGACGATCTGTTCGACGGTGAAGATCATCGTCTTCGTGCTGCCGTCCTGCTTGCGCTCGCCATTGACGTCCAGCCACATGGACAGGGCCTGCGGATCGCCCACTTCGTCGCTCGTCACCAGCCAGGGACCGACCGGGCCGAAGGTCGGGAAGCCCTTGCCCTTGTCCCAGGTCGCGCCGCGTTCGGTTTGCCATGCGCGTTCCGACACGTCGTTGATCACGCAATAGCCCGCGACATGGGACAGGGCGTCGGCTTCGCTGACATTATGCGCGGCGCTGCCGATGATGACGCCCAGTTCGACTTCCCAATCTGTCTTGAGCGAGTCCCTGGGCACGATCACCGGGTCGTTCGGCCCCTGAATGCAGCTGACCCATTTGTTGAAGACGACGGGTTCCGCCGGGATCGGCAGGTTGGATTCGGCGGCATGATCGGCATAGTTGAGGCCGATCGCGACGAACTGGCGCGTGCCGGTGACGGGCGGGCCATAGCGGACCGGGCCTTCGACCACGGGCAGGCTATCGACGTCGATCGCGGCGAGGCGGGCCAGTTCTTCCGGTCCGATCGCCGCGCCATCCAGATCGGTAATATGGGCGGACAGGTCACGCAGGCGACCGTCGGCATCGACCAGGGCCGGGCGTTCCTGACCGGCTTCCCCGATGCGGCACAATTTCATTATAGACGTCCTTTCTTATGGCATGTGACGGAGCGGCATGGACAGCCGTCAATCATGTTGTATGATGTCGTATGTTTGTTGGAATGACAAGGTAAGAGGATGATGCGACAGGCAAGGGCGAACATGCACGAGGACGGCGCATGACGCGACCCCCGATTTTGGCCCCGATTTCGACCCGCATTCTGGATTCGCACCAGCACTTCTGGCGGATCGGCGGTCCGGGGCAGGCCTGGCCCGATGCGGACTGGCCGTTGCTGTATCGCGACTTCCTGCCCGACGATCTGCGCGCGTCGACGCAGGGGCTGGATATGGCGGGGACGATATTGGTCCAGTCGCAGCCTGACGATCGCGATACCGACTGGATGCTCGATCTGGTGGCGGACGATCCGCTGGTGCTGGGCGTGGTCGGTTGGGTCGCGCTGGAGGCAGGGAATGCTCCGGCGCGGATTGCCCGGCTGGCGACCCAGCCCAAATTTGTCGGGCTGCGGCCGATGCTTCAGAGCATAGAGGAGAGTGATTGGATATTGGACGATGCCCTCTCCCCGGCGATCGGGGCGATGATCGACCATGGCCTGCGGTTCGACGCGCTGATCCAGCCGCGCCATCTGCCGGTCATTGCGCGCCTTGCCGAACGCTGGCCGGACCTGCCGATCGTGATCGACCATGGGGCAAAGCCCTTGGCCGCCGACCTGATCCTAGACCCTTGGCGCGCAGAGATGGCGGCGCTCGCCCGTTATGCCAATATCTGGTGCAAGTTGTCGGGCCTGCGCACCGAACAGGCGCAGGGGCAGGCGGCGGATGCTCTCGCGCCCTATGTCGCGCATATCCTGTCCTGCTTTGGCGACCGGGTGATGTGGGGCAGCGACTGGCCGGTGCTGCTGCATATGGGCGACAGCTATGGCGACTGGATCGACGATGCGTTGCGTCTGGCGGGCGATCTGGATGCGGATGGACGCGCACGCCTGTTCGAGGGGGCGGCGCGCGCCTTTTATGGGCTGGAGGGAGCGGCATGACGCTGGATTTCGGCAGGCTGGGCTTTGGCGCGGCGGCGATCGGCAATCTGCATCGCGCCATTTCGGAGGCGGAGGCGCGGGCGGTTGTCGAGGCGGCCTGGGATGCCGGGCTACGCTATTTCGACACGGCGCCCCATTATGGTTTCGGCCTCAGCGAAAAGCGGTTGGGCGCGGTGCTGGCCGATCTCGATCCGCAGGGCGAGGCGATCCTGTCCACCAAGGTCGGCCGACGGCTAGATCCCGTGCCGGACGCCGACCTGTCGCAACAGCGACAGGGGTTCGTGTCGCCGGAGCCCTATCAGAGCGCCTTCGACTATAGCTATGATGCGGTGATGCGCTCCTATGAAGCGAGCCGACAGCGCTTGCGACGGGATCGGATCGATATTCTTTACGTCCACGACATCGGCCGCTTCGCCCATGGCGACGCTCATGATGCGCGGATGCGCGAATTGATGGACGGCGGTTTTCGGGCGCTTACCGAATTGCGCGCGGCGGGTGTGGTCGGCGCGATCGGGCTGGGCGTCAATGAGATCGCGGTGTGCGAGGAGGTGATGGCCCGTGCCGACATCGACCTGATCTTGCTAGCGGGACGCTATACCTTGCTGGAACAGGCGCCGCTCGACAGACTGCTGCCGCTATGCATGCAGAAAGGCGTTCGCATCATATTGGGTGGACCGTTCAACTCGGGCATATTGGCACAGGGCGTCCGCCATGGCGGTGCGGTTCACTATGATTATGGGCCAGCGCCGGCCGATATCGTCGCGCGGGTCGGGCGGATGGAGGATATTTGCGCCGATTTCGGCATCGCGCTCGGCGCGGCGGCGCTGCAATTTCCGCTCGCTCATCTGGCGGTCGCGACGGTGATACCGGGCATCGGATCGGTCCGGCATCTGCAATCCGCGCTGGACTTGATGGGGCAGGCGATTCCGGCGGCTTTCTGGCAGACGCTAAAGGATGAAGCATTGATCGATCCGCGTTCGCCGGTGCCTTCAGCCTAGCAGGGCGTTGCTGAGAAGTACGCGGCGCACCAGTTCGGCCTGTCCGCGCACGCCCATTCTGGCATAGATGCGCTTCGAATAGTTGCGCGCGGTTTCCTGGGTCAGGCCCAGCAGGGTCGCGGCTTCGGCGATCGAAAGGCCGTCGCTGATCGCCAGCGCCAGTTCCGCCTCTCGTCTTGGGAGGTCGAACAACTCGGCCAGCAGCGCGGCGCGGCCTTCGCCCGGCTGCGGGGACAGGCGGCAAAGTGCCAGCAACACCGGCGTCGCCAGTGCGATGGCGGGACTGTCTGGCAAGGGAACCAGCACCGCGTCGAGGTGCGGCGTGTCGAGCAGCGTCACGACGCGGGGCGCAACATAGGCGTTATTCGCTGCATTCGCTGCCTCTGCCGCCATGTGCAACAGCATCTGCCGCGTTTCCATTCTGTCTGTGCGCAATCGCTCGTCGGTGGTGATCGGCAGCAGGGCGGCCATCGCCTCGTCGCGCGCAACAATGCGGGCGTCTTGATCAAAGGCGATCCAACCGATCCTGCCCCGCGCCAGCGCATGCTGGGCCATGGTCGCCTGAATGCGCAGACCTTCCGTCTGGACGAAATTGCGCAGCGCGACCGCGACATGCGGCGCGACCGCGATCAGCAGGGCGCCATCGCTGGCGGAGAAGCTCTGGTCATTGCGTGCCAGGCTCAGCCAGGCGCTGGCGCCTTCCTGATCCCTGATGCGAATGACCCGGCGGTCGCTGACCCCCAATTGCTCGTTGAAATGCTGATGGGCGGATCGCATCGCCGCATCATGCAGCACAAGTTCGGCCGCCCCGTAGACGCGGCCGGGTCGCAAGGTTCGGTAAGGCAGGCGCTCCGCTGCATAATGTCGAGCGAGTCCGATTTTATCGGCCTCTTCCCGCAGATTGCGGCCGGACGATATTTCGGTTGCCTGATCCATGGGGGCATCATTCCGGCCCAGAATCAGGGCTGCATGGTCCGCGCCGGTACGACGTTGCAGGCGTGCCAGAAAGGATTGCCACCGGCTTTGATCATGCACACCGGCATAAAGCGGCATGAGCAGGTCTGTTTCATCGGCGCTGGTGAGTTGCATGCCCCTCCCATATGGGAGGTTCGTGGAAATGTCATGCCTGTATCAATGTCCATACCGGACGACCGAGAGAAAGGGATTCGTTGATGGCGACCGCCGCAAATAGTCTGACGCATCTGGAACGGCTGGAAGCAGAAGCCATCCACATCATGCGTGAAGTTGTGGCGGAAGCGGAAAAGCCGGTGATGCTCTATTCCGTGGGCAAGGACAGCGCGGTGATGCTGCATCTTGCGCGCAAGGCCTTTTATCCTTCGCCGCCGCCCTTTCCTCTGCTGCATGTCGATACGACATGGAAGTTCCAGGCCATGTACGAATTGCGCGACAAGATGGCGCGCGATAGCGGCATGGAATTGCTGGTCTATCAGAATCCGGAAGCCAAGGAGCGGGGGATCAACCCGTTCGACCATGGCGCGCTGCATACCGACATGTGGAAGACCGAGGGGCTGAAGCAGGCGCTCAACCTGTACGGCTTCGACGCGGCGTTCGGCGGCGCACGGCGGGACGAGGAAAAGAGCCGCGCAAAGGAGCGCATCTTCTCTTTCCGGACAGCCTCGCATGGCTGGGACCCGAAGAACCAGCGCCCGGAATTGTGGAACCTCTATAATGCCCGCAAGAACAAGGGTGAGAGCATCCGCGTCTTCCCGATCAGCAACTGGACCGAGTTGGATATCTGGCAATATATCCATCTGAACGATGTGCCGATCGTGCCGCTCTATTTTGCGGACCAGCGCCCGACCGTGGAGCGCGATGGCATGTTGCTGATGGTCGATGACGATCGCTTCCCGCTGCAACCGGGCGAAGAGCCGGTGATGCGTTCGATCCGTTTCCGCACGCTGGGCTGTTATCCGCTGACCGGCGCTGTCGAGAGCGAGGCGAAGACGCTGCCTGAAGTGATTCAGGAAACGCTGCTGACCACCACCAGCGAGCGGCAGGGGCGCGCGATCGACAAGGATGCGGGCGGCGCCGGCATGGAGAAGAAGAAGCAGGAAGGCTATTTCTGACGCGCCACGTCATCCGCGTAACGGGTGACGAAGCGTCAACCCCGGCGAAAGCCGGGGCCTTGGGCCACCAGGCCGAACCTCTCCCAAAGACATTTATTCCCGCCTTAGCCGGGATGACGAGGTAGCGACATGACCGACACACTCGCAGACCCCATCTACAAAACCGACGCCCTGATTGCGGAAGATATCGATCAGTATCTGAAGGTGCATGAGCATAAGACGATGCTGCGCTTCATCACCTGCGGGTCGGTGGATGACGGCAAGTCGACGCTGATCGGCCGCCTTCTCTATGACAGCAAGATGATCTTCGAGGATCAGCTTGCCGCGCTGGAGGCCGACAGCAAGCGCGTCGGCACGCAGGGGCAGGAAATCGACTTCGCCCTGTTGGTCGACGGGCTGGCCGCCGAGCGTGAGCAGGGCATCACCATCGACGTCGCCTATCGCTTCTTCGCGACTGAAAAGCGCAAGTTCATCGTCGCTGATACGCCGGGCCACGAACAATATACCCGCAACATGGTGACGGGTGCTTCGACCGCCGATCTGGCGGTCATCCTGATCGACGCGCGCAAGGGTGTGCTGACCCAGACCCGCCGCCACAGCTATCTGGCGCATCTGATCGGCATCAAGAATATCGTGCTGGCGATCAACAAGATGGATCTGGTTGGCTATGATCAGGCCGTCTACGATGAAATCCTGAAGGATTACAGCGCCTTCGCCCAGTCGATTGGTATTCAGGCCTTCACCCCGATCCCGATTTCCGGCTTCAAGGGCGACAATATCACCGGCCCGTCGGACAATACCCCCTGGTATCAGGGGCCGGCGCTGATCGAACATCTGGAAACGGTCGAGGTTAACAGCGCGACCGACGCGGAAAAGCCCTTCCGCATGGCGGTGCAGTGGGTCAATCGCCCCAATCTCGACTTCCGGGGCTTTTCCGGCCAGATCGCGACCGGTACGGTAAAGCCCGGCGACGCCGTACGTGTCCTGCCGTCGGGCAAGACCAGCGTGGTGACGCGCGTCGTGACGCTTGATGGCGATCTGGATCAGGCGGTTGCCGGCCAGTCGGTGACGATCTGCTTCGCCGACGAAGTAGACTGTTCGCGCGGCGATGTGATCGCGGCTGCGGACAATCCGCCGCAGGTTGCTGACCAGTTCGAGGCGACGATCGTCTGGATGGCGGATGAGGAAATGCTGCCCGGCCGTGCCTATTGGCTCAAGGTCGGTACGCAGACCGTTTCCGCGACGGTGCAGCAGCCCAAATATCAGGTCAACGTCAACACGATGGAGCATCTGGCGGCCAAGACGCTGGACCTCAACGCCATTGGTGTCGCCAACTTGTCGACCGACAAGCCGATCGTGTTCGAACCCTATGCGCAGAACCGGACGCTGGGCGGCTTCATCCTGATCGACAAGATCACCAATGCCACCGTGGCGGCGGGGATGCTGCACTTCAGCCTGCGCCGGGCGCAGAATGTTCACTGGCAGCCGACCGATGTCAGCCGCGAGAGCCATGCGGGGATGAAGAACCAGAAGCCGGCCGTGCTGTGGTTCACCGGCCTGTCGGGGGCGGGCAAGTCGACCATCGCCAATCTGGTCGAGAAGAAGCTGGCGCGGATGAACCGGCACACCTTCCTGCTGGATGGGGACAATGTGCGCCACGGCCTGAACAAGGATCTGGGCTTTACCGATGCCGACCGGGTGGAAAATATCCGCCGCGTGGGCGAAGTCGCCAAGCTGATGACCGATGCGGGCCTGATCGTGATCACGGCCTTTATCTCGCCCTTCCGGTCGGAACGCGACATGGTGCGGCAGATGATGCAGCCGGGCGAGTTTATCGAGGTGCATATCGACACCCCGCTGGCGGAGGCGGAGGCGCGCGACGTCAAGGGCCTGTACAAGAAGGCGCGGTCGGGTGAGCTCAAGAACTTCACCGGCATCGACAGCCCCTATGAGCCGCCGCACGATCCGGAAATTCGCGTCGACACCACCGCGATGACCGCCGAGGAAGCGGCTGACGCCATTGTCGCCCGGTTGATCCCATGAGCGCGCCCGTTGACGTCAAGGCGATGAGCGACGCCGACCTCGCCGCGCATCTGGCCGAAGTTGCGGGGCGCATCCTGGTGGATGTGCGCGACAGCGGTATCTTCAGCCCCAAGGCATTGGGCAAGGCGGGGGACCAGACCGCCAACCAGTTTCTTTGCCATGCCCTGCGCGAAGTGCGGGGCGAGGATGGGCTGCTGTCCGAGGAAGAGAAGGACAATGCTGACCGACTGGCCAAAAGCCGGGTGTGGATAGTCGATCCGGTCGATGGCACGCGCGAATATGGCGAAGCGCGAGCTGACTGGGCGGTGCATGTTGGCATGGCGATCGATGGCGAAGCCGTGGTCGGTGCGGTGGCGTTGCCCGGTTTGGACGGCGGCACGGTGCTGCGATCCGATCAGCCGCGCGAAGTGCCGCCTGCGCCCGAAAAGCTGCGCATGGTGGTCAGTCGCACGCGCCCGGCGGCCGAAGCTGTCGCGGTGGCACAGGCGCTGGACGCCGAACTGGTCCCCATGGGAAGCGCCGGGGCGAAGGCGATGGCCGTGATATTGGGGCAGGCCGATATCTACCTGCATAGCGGCGGCCAATATGAATGGGACAGCATGGCGCCTGCTGCTGTGGCGCTGGCCCACGGCCTGCATTGCTCGCGGATCGACGGGTCGCCGCTCGTCTATAATCAGAGCGACGTCTATCTGCCCGACCTGCTAATCTGTCGGAAGGAGCATGCCGCCTCTATCCTGTCGCTGATTGCGGAGCAGGCGGCGGCCTGATAAAGCCGCCTTCTGTTCACGCGACGATCAGGAGGGGGCGTCGCTGCCCGTCAGAATGATGTCCCTGAATGCTTGTGATGTCGGGGACAGGCCGTCGCGGTGGATGAGCCAGAGGCGGCTCGTCACTGGTGCAGCAAGCGGGCGATAGACCAGATTGTCGACATGCAGGCGGGTCAGCGAATGGGCCAAGATGGTCGCGCCGAAACCGGCGGCGACCAGACCCAGCAGCGTAGCCAGACTGCCGGCTTCCTGAACGACATTGGGCTCAAAGCCGGCTTCGCGGCACAGAGCGAAGAAATGTTCGTTGAAGCCGGCACCGTTGGTTGCGCTGTAGAAGACCATCGGTTCGCCTTCAAGATCGATAATGGCCGGATCATTGCCCTCCGTCGCGAAACGGTGATCTTGGCGGACTGCCAGCAGCATGTCCTCTTCCGTCAGTTTCATCGCGGTCAGCCCTTCAGGCAGGGCTGGTAGATCGAAGCACCGGATGATGCCGATGTCGAGCCGTCGACGCTCCACTTCTTCAATCTGCTCGTCCCGGCTGAGTTCGCGCAACGTGAGTTCGACTTCGGGATGGCCCTGGCGAAAATCATAGAGCGCCCGCGCGACGCGCGGCACGAAAGGGCCCGATGCAGTAAAGCCGATAGCCAGTCGCCCGATAGCGCCCTGTTGGGCCAGTCGTGCCGTCCGTATAGCCTGTTCGGCACAGTCAAGCGTGGCCCGCGCTTCCGGGGCGAACATCCGCCCTACCTCGGTCAGGGTCACGCGGCGGCTGGTGCGTTCGAACAGGCGCACGCCCAATTCCTCCTCCAATGCGCGAATCTGCTGACTAAGCGGGGGCTGGGAAATGCCCAGCCTTTGTGCGGCGCGGCCGAAATGCATCTCTTCGGACACACAGAGGAAATAACGCAGATGACGCAGGTCCATGAATCAATTCGTCCAAGATATCGATGAAGCCATATTATATATTAGACGCGGAAGATTCTAGGTTGCATGGCGAAACCAGATGTGGCGGCGACCCGTCGCTGTGCCGAAGGCCCCGCGCGATCTGCCCCCGAACGCCGCGGCCTGCCGGACCCGGGTCGTCGTCACATTCAATTCTCGTAAAGTCGTAATAAGCGGCTTTATCCGCCGGGGTGGTTGCGATACCGTGGCGCATCCCTTCTGGAGAGGCGTCAGTTCTTACAGCATCGGTATTCAGGCCGTTGCGACCCGGAGTCGTGGATGATCGGTATTGTCAAAGTTGCCCTGAATCGTCCTTTGACGTTCATCGTGATGGCGATTCTGATCGCTATTGTGGGCATACTTGCGGCGGTTCGCACGCCGGTCGACATGTTCCCCAACATTCGCATCCCGGTGATCGCGGTGTCGTTCCAATATGCGGGCCTGTCGCCGGAGGATATGTCCGGCCGTATCGTCAGCCCCTATGAGCGCGTGCTGACGACGACGGTCAACGATATCGAGCATATCGAAAGCCAGTCGATCCAGGGCTTTGGCATCATCAAAATCTATTTCCAGCCCGGCGCCGATATCCGTACGGCCACCGCGCAGGTGACATCGATCTCGCAGACGGTGCTGCGCCAGATGCCGCCGGGCATCACGCCGCCGCTGATCCTGAACTATAGCGCGTCGACCGTGCCGATCCTGCAACTTGCCCTTTCCGGCAAGGGGTTGTCGGAACAGCAATTGTTCGATCTGGGCCAAAATCAGGTACGTCCGCCGCTGATCACCATTCCGGGTCTGGCCATGCCGTTCCCGTCGGGCGGCAAGCAGCGGCAGGTGCAGATCGATCTCAATCCTATGGCGCTCCAGTCCAAGGGGCTGTCAGCGCAGGATGTCGGCAATGCCATCGCCGCGCAGAACCAGATCAATCCCGCCGGTTTCGTGAAGGTCGGCGCGACCCAATATAGCGTCCGCCTGAACAATGCGCCGACTTCGATCGAAGCGCTGAACGATTTGCCGGTGAAGGTGGTGAACGGCGCGACCATCTATATGCGCGACGTGGCCTATGTCCGTGACGGCAGCGGGCCTCAGACCAATATCGTCCATGTGGAAGGCAGTCGCTCGGCGCTGCTGACCGTGCTCAAAAACGGTTCGACCTCCACCCTGTCGATCGTGGACGGCGTGAAGGCGGCGTTGCCCAAGATCAGCGCGACGCTGCCAGACAGCC
This sequence comes from Sphingobium sp. AP50, assembly GCF_900109095.1. Taxonomy (GTDB): domain Bacteria; phylum Pseudomonadota; class Alphaproteobacteria; order Sphingomonadales; family Sphingomonadaceae; genus Sphingobium. Next base: position 262,964 of record NZ_FNYZ01000004.1, on the reverse strand, counting down.
TGAAAATCCTGCCGATCGGCGACCAGTCGATCTTCGTGAAGGGCGCGGTCGAAGGCGTGATCCATGAGGGCGCAATTGCTGCTGCACTCACCTCGCTGATGATCCTGCTGTTCCTGGGTAGCTGGCGCTCCACGGTCATCATCGCCCTGTCGATCCCGCTGGCAATTCTGGCGGCGATCGCCGCGCTGGCGCTGTTCGGTCAGACGCTGAACGTGATGACGCTGGGCGGTCTGGCGCTGGCGGTCGGCATCCTTGTCGATGACGCCACGGTGACGATCGAGAATATCAACTGGCATCTGGAACAGGGCAAGGGCGTGGTCGAATCGATCCTCGACGGCGCGGCCCAGATCGTGACGCCGGCCTTCGTTTCGCTGCTCTGCATTTGTATCGTCTTCGTCCCGATGTTCTTCCTGCCGGGCGTTGCGGGCTACCTGTTCGTGCCGATGGCGCTGTCGGTCGTGTTCGCCATGATCGCCTCCTTCATCCTGTCGCGGACATTGGTGCCGACGATGGCGATGTATCTGCTCAAGCCCCATGTCGAACATGGCGACGCGCATATGGCTGGCACGGCGGACTCGCATAATGTCTTCGTCCGTTTCCAGCGCGGGTTCGAGCATCATTTCGAAAAGATCCGCACGGGCTATGTCGGGCTGCTCCATCGGGCGCTGGGCGCGCGCAAGCCGTTCCTGATCGGTTTCATGGCGGTTGTCCTGCTGTCCTTCGGCCTGTTGCCGTTGCTGGGCAGCAATTTCTTCCCCTCGGTCGATTCCGGCCAGATCGCGATGCATATCCGCGTTCCCGCCGGTTCGCGGATCGAGGATACTGCTGCACGCTTCGACCGGATAGGTCGCGAGGTTCGGACCCTGATCCCGGCGGCCGAACTGGGTTCGATCACCGATAATATCGGTCTGCCAGTCAGCGCCATCAATACCATCTATAATAATAGCGGCACCGTCGGTCCGCAGGATGGTGACATGCTGATCTCGCTCAACAAGGGCCATCGTCCGACCGACGAACTGGTGAACCTGTTGCGGCGGGAACTGCCGCGCCGCTTCACCGGTACGACATTTTCCTTCCTGCCGGCGGATATCACCAGCCAGATCCTGAATTTCGGTGCCCCCGCGCCGATCGACGTCCAGATCGCAGGAAAAAATGCCGAGGCCAACCGGGTCTATGCACAAAAGCTGCTGGCCAAGATGGCGACCATTCCCGGTCTGGCTGACGCCCGCATCCAGCAGCCCGGTCGGTCGCCGCAGCTGGACGTCGATGTCGACCGGTCGCGTGTCGGCCAATATGGCCTGACCGAACGGGATGTGACCACCAGCCTTGCCAGCCAGTTGGCCGGTACATCGCAGACAGCGCCCGTCTTCTTCGTCAATCCGGAAAATGGCATCCAATATCCGGTGGTTGCGCAGGCGCCCGAATATCTGGTCGGGTCGATCAGCGACCTGTCCAACGTGCCCGTGTCCGGGGCGAATGCAACCTCGGTCCAGCCGCTGGGTGGTCTGGCATCGATCGTGCGTTCCAACACTTTCCCGGTGGTATCGCATTATAATCTGGCACCGGTGCTGGATATCTTCGCCACCACCAGCGGTCGTGATCTGGGCGCGGTCGCCGGCGATGTCGACGCGGCCATCCAGTCGCTGTCGAAGGAACTGCCCAAAGGCACGATTGTCACCATCCGCGGCCAATATGCGACGATGAATACCGCCTTTTCCGGTCTGGGCTTTGGCCTGATCGGCGCGGTGGTGCTGATCTACCTGCTGATCGTGGTCAACTTCCAGAGCTGGGTTGATCCCTTCGTCATCATCACCGCGCTGCCTGCGGCGCTCGCCGGCATCATCTGGATGCTGTTCGTCACGGGCACGACGCTGTCGGTGCCAGCGCTGACCGGGGCGATCATGTGCATGGGCGTGGCGACCGCCAACTCGATCCTTGTCGTCAGCTTCGCGCGTGAACGGCTCGCCGAACTGGGCGACGGGACCAAGGCGGCGCTGGAGGCCGGGATGGTCCGCTTCCGCCCCGTTCTGATGACGGCGCTGGCCATGATCATCGGCATGGGGCCGATGGCGCTGGGGCTGGGCGAGGGCGGCGAACAGAACGCCCCGCTGGGCCGCGCGGTCATCGGCGGCCTGATCTGTGCGACCATTGCGACCCTCTTCTTCGTTCCCACCGTCTTCGCCCTCGCCCACCGGAAACATGGCCAGAAGGCCCCCAAAACGGAAATGCAGCCAAGCCATGTCTGAGCATGAAGCCACCATCGAGAATCCGGCCGCCGCAGGACCGGACAGCCGTACCCTCAAGCGCGTCGGCATCGGTGCCGCCATTCTGGCCGTGGCGGTCGTGGGCGTCGGTGTCGCCTCCCGCATCAGCGCAACCGAGGAGTTGCGCCAGACCGCGACGGATGCGGCCCTGCCCAATGTGACGATCGTGTCGGCCAAGGCGGATGCGGAGGGCAATGCGCTGGTGCTGCCGGGCAATGTGCAGGCGTTCAACAGCGCTGCCATCAATGCGCGGACCAATGGCTATGTTCGTCGCTGGCTGGCCGATATCGGCGACCGGGTGAGCGCCGGGCAGCCGCTCGCCATTCTCGATGCGCCGGATGTCGATCAGCAACTGGCGGCGGCACAGGCTGATTACCAGACTGCCCTCGCCAATCAGCGGCTGGCGGCGACTACGTCGAAGCGTTGGTCGGCGATGCTGAAGGAAGATGCGGTTTCGCAGCAGGAAGTGGACGAGAAGGCCGGCGATCTGGCGGCGCGGGTGGCCGTGTCGAACGCGGCGCTTGCCAATGTGAAACGGCTGAAGGCGTTGCAGGGCTTCACCCGCCTGTCCGCGCCGTTCGATGGCGTCGTGACCAGCCGGTCGGCCCAGATCGGTGCGCTGGTCGTTGCCGGCAATGCCAGCGCCCAGCCGCTCTTCACTGTGTCCGATATCCATCGCGTGCGCATCTATGTGCGCGTGCCGCAGGGCTATTCGGCTGCCGTGAAGCCGGGCAACAGCGCCACGCTGACGCTGCCCGAATATCCGGGGCGGAATTTCACCGCGACCATGACCAGCAGCGCCAATGCCGTCGATCCGCAATCGGGCGCGGTTCTGGTGCAGTTGCAGGCGCCCAATCCCGACGGCGCATTGAAGCCGGGCGCTTTCGCCCAGGTCAAGTTCCAGGTCGGCGCAGGCCAGGGCAATGCGCTGACCCTGCCGGGCAGCGCCATCCTCTATGGCAATGACGGGCCGACCGTTGCCGTCGTCGGCAATGATGGCCGGGTCACCGTGAAGCCTGTCACGATCGCACGGGATGAAGGGTCTACCGTCCAGATTTCGACCGGCATCACGGCGCAGGACCGGATCGTCGACACGCCGCCCGACGCGATCCGCACCGGTGACAAGGTGCAGGTCCAGACCGCCGCCGCCGGGAAGGGCGCTGCGCATGGGCGTTGATCGCCGCTTTATTGCTCTGTTGCCGATGCTGTTGGCCGCCTGTTCGATGGCGCCCGATTATCATCCGCCTGAAGCCGCCGCGCCCGCTACGTTCAAGGAAGTCGCCGGCTGGATCGCCGCCCAGCCGATGGACGCCGCCCCGCGTGGCGCCTGGTGGGAAGCCTTTGGCGATCCCGTGCTCAACGATCTGGAAGCGCGCGCGGAAAAGGCCAGCCCGACGCTGGCCGCAGCACTGGCCCGCTATGATCAGGCCCGCGCGGCCGCCCGGATCGAAGGGGCCGATTTGTTGCCCACGATCAGCGCGGGCGCCGATGGTGCTCGCCGTCGCGTGTCGGGCAACCGGTTCCAGGGCAATGGCAATGCCGTCACCTATAATGACTATGTGGTCGGCGGATCGCTGGACTATGAAATCGATCTGTGGGGGCGCATCCGCAACAGCGTGAAGGCTGCCGGTGCGGAGGCGCAGGCGAGCGAGCAGGATCTGGCTTCTGCCCGCCTCAGCCTTCAGGCAGCGGTGGCTGACGCTTATGCCCGCCTGCGCGGCTTTGATGCGCAGGCTGCCTTGCTGCGGCAGAGCGTCGTGGCGTTCGACCGCGCCTATGGCCTGACCGCGACCCGGCATAAGGGCGGCATCGCATCGGGTATGGACGTCAACCGGTCGAAGACGGCGCTCAGCAATGCGCGGGCGCAAATCTCCGCCGTTGCGAACGAACGGGCTGCGACCGAGCATGAGATTGCCGCGCTGGTCGGCGCCGTTGCATCCGATTTCTCGATCGCACCGCAGGATGATCTTCTTCCCATGCCTGCGGTGCCGACTGGCACGCCGTCCGAACTGTTGCAGCGACGGCCCGATATCGCAGCAGCCGAGCGACGCATCTTTGCTGCCAATGCCCGTATTGGCGTGGCGAAGGCGGCTTATTTCCCTTCGCTGACGCTGGGGCTGACCGGCGGCTGGGAAACGACGCGCGGCGACCTGTTGCGCAGTCCGAACAGTTTCTGGGGCTTGGGGCCGCTTTCGGCCTTGGTGACTTTGTTCGACGGTGGACGGCGTAACGCGCAGGTGAAGATGTCACGGGCAGAGTATGACGAGCTGTCGGCTGACTATCGTGATGCGGTGCTGAGTGCCTTCCGTCAGGCCGAGGATGCGATCGCGGCGGGGCGTCATCTGGCGGCTCAGTCGGTGGATCAGCGCGACGCGGCGCAGGCGGCCGAGCGGACCAGCAAGATCGCCTATAGCCGCTATCGCGACGGTGCATCCGATTATCTGGAGGTCGTAACGGCCCAGACCGACGCGCTGGAGGCGCAGCGTGCGCTGCTGGCCGTGGATACCAACCGGATGCGCGCCAGTATCGCGCTGGTCAAGGCTTTGGGTGGCGCGGCCAGTTAACCGCGTCACGTAGCTACGCATGATCCTTTGCAGGGCGCCGGCCGATGGGTTCGGTGCCCTCCTTGCGTTTGGGCTGTTGCGATCGATGCATGCCCCTGGTCAAAGAATGAAGGCTGAACAGGCTGTCCCCTTGCCAACGGCGCCGTTATCGCTCAGAGTAATGATAACGCTAACAATCAGGGGAGAGAAATGATTCAGCTGTCCAAATCGGTGTCGCGCATGGTGCGCGCGGCTGGATCATTGGGTTCCCTGACCTGCTTGCCCGCACTCGCCTTCATGATCGCGCAGCCCGCACTGGCACGCGAAAGCGTGTCGATCAGCCGGGACTGGCGCTTTACCAGGGGCGATCCGGCGGGGCTGACCACGGACCTGCGCTATGATGTGCGTCCGCCGATCGACGATACCGGCGACGGCAAGATCGCCGATGCCCGCCCGGACGCTGCCGTCCAGGTCGATGACAAGGGCGCGAAGGTGCTGAAGCCATGGATCTTGCCCAGCGCCAATCCCTTTATCAAGGATGCGTCGAAACATCATGTCCGCCCTGCGGGCAATCCCGGTGGCGATATATCCTATGTTCAGGCGGGTTTCAACGATAGCGGCTGGACCCATGTCGACCTGCCGCATGACTGGGCGATCGCCGGGCCGTTCATCAAGGATGGCCCCTATGGCGGCATGGGCCGCCTGCCAAGCTGGGGTATCGGCTGGTATCGCAAGACGCTCGACATTCCCGCGAGCGACAAGGGCAAGTCGATCTTCCTCGATGTGGAAGGGGCCATGTCCTACGCCACCGTCTGGCTCAACGGAAAGCTCGTGGGTGGCTGGCCCTATGGCTATAACAGCTTCCGACTGGACCTGACTCCCTATGTGGTGCCCGGTGGCCGGAACCAGCTGGCCATTCGGCTGGACAATCCGCAGGCATCGGCGCGCTGGTATCCGGGCGGCGGCCTCTATCGCGACATCTACCTGACCAAGACCGACAAGGTCCATGTCGGCCAGTGGGGCAGCATTGTCCGTACGCCCCAGGTCAGCAAGGAACAGGCGACCGTCGACCTCAGCCTGACGCTCGATAATGATGGTGACAGGCCGGTGCAGGTCGAAGTGGCGACGACGCTCTATGCGATCGACAGCGACGGCAAGCGTATCGGCCGACCGGTCGCCAGCATCGCCCGCCAGTCGGCCAGCATCGCGCCGGGTGCCAAGGCGGTGCTCAACGGATCGACCATGTTGCGCAATCCGCGCCTCTGGGGACCGCCGCCCACGCAGCAGCCCAATCGCTATGTCGCCGTCTCCACCGTGACGCAGGGCGGTCGCCAGATCGACAGCTATGAAACCCGCTTCGGCGTGCGCGATATCCGCTTCGATCCGGACAAGGGCGTGATCGTCAATGGCGAACATATCCCGCTGCGCGGCGTCAACAATCATCACGATCTCGGCGCGATCGGTGCCGCCTTCAACGCCCGCGCGGCCCAGCGCCAGCTGGAACTGTTGCGCGACATGGGCACCAATGCGGTGCGCATGAGCCATAATCCGCCCGCGCCCGAACTGCTGGAGCTGACCGACCGGATGGGCTTTCTGGTCATGGACGAAGTGTTCGACAGCTGGGAAAAGAAGAAGACGCCGCATGACTTCCACCTGATCTTCCCCGACTGGCATGAGGCTGACGCACGGGCGATGCTGCGCCGCGACCGCAATCATCCCTCGATCATCATCTGGAGCGTCGGCAACGAGGTCGGCGAACAATATGATGGCGAAGCGGGCGCGAAGATCGGCCGCGAACTGGTCGCCATCGCGCATGAGGAAGATCCGACCCGCCCAGCGACCGGCGCGATGAACTTCGCCAAGGCGGACATGCTGTTGCCGACCACGGTGGACGTCATCAGCCTCAATTATCAGGGTGCGGGCATTCGCGGTATAATTGGCCAATATCCGGCCTTCCACGCGAAATTCCCGGACAAGCTGATCCTGTCGACCGAAAGCGCATCGGCCCTGTCCAGTCGCGGCGAATATATGTTCCCGGTCGCCGGTGCGATCAGCGGTCCCGTGCGGCCTTGGTCGGGCGGCAATCCTGACACGCATCAGGTGAGCGCCTATGAACTGCACGCGGCGGACTTTGGATCGTCGCCTGATCGGGTCTGGGCGGCCGATGACCAGAATCCCTATGTCGCGGGCGAGTTTGTGTGGACCGGCTTCGATTATCTGGGCGAACCCACACCCTATTACACGTCGCGCAGCAGCTATTCCGGTATCCTCGATCTGGCCGGTTTCCCCAAGGATCGTTTCTGGCTCTATCAGTCGCGCTGGCGGCCGGACTTGAAATTCGTGCATATCCTGCCGCACTGGACCTGGCCGGATCGCGTCGGGCAGATCACGCCGGTCCATGTCTTTTCCTCGGCGGATGAGGCGGAGCTGTTCGTCAACGGCAAGTCGCAGGGCAAGGTCAAGAAGCGCGATTATGAATATCGCTTCCGCTGGGACTATGTCGTTTATGAACCGGGCGAGGTGAAGGTCGTCACCTGGAAACAGGGTCAGCCCTGGGCGACAGAAACCATCCACACGGTGGGCGTTGCGGCGAAACTCTCCCTTACCGCCGATCGCAGCGCCATTGCTGCAGACGGCCGCGACCTGAGTTTCGTGACGCTCAAGGTTCTGGACAAGGATGGCAATGTCGTGCCCGCCGCCAAGCAGAAGATCGATTTCTCGATCGAGGGGCCGGGCGAAATCGTCGCCACGGATAATGGCGATCCGACCGACCTGACGGCTTTCCCGTCGAAGAGCCGGGATGCCTTCAACGGTCTGGCACTGGCGATCGTGAAGGGCGATCTCAAGCGGACGGGCCGGATCGTCCTGCGCGCGCGCGCGCAAGGGCTGGGCGAGACGCAGGTGGAGATCACAAGCAGTCGCAAGCCCTGATGAACGGGTATCTGGCGGGGCCTAGCGTCTCGCCAGATGCCGTTCGGCCAGCGCGACGTGCAGCTTCACGCCCAGTTCCAGCACGTCGTCGTTGAAGTCATAATGCGGATTGTGCAGGGGCTCCGACCCTTCCGGCTTGGCCTGGCCCAGCCAGATATAAGCGCCCTTGCACGCCTGAAGCATGAAGGCGAAATCCTCAGAGGTGAAGGCGGGATCGGGCGCCAGCCTTGCTTCCCCGACGGTCGCGGCAGCATCCAGCGCTTCCTGTGTGGCGTCCGCATCGTTGATGGTCGCGGGATAGAGGCGCTGATAATCGACCGTGGCAGCCAGTTCGCCCGCCATCGCCACGCCGGCCGCGACTTGGCGGATCGCCTGTTCGATCCGGTCCTGAACCGCCGGATCGAAAGTCCTGACGGTGCCCGTGATCGTCACGACATCGGGAAGGACATTATGGGCATGTCCCCCATGGATCTGGGTGACGGACAGCACGGCCGAAGAGGTCGGCGCGATCCGGCGGGAAACGATCATGTTCAGTTGCTGGACCAGCGATGCCGCCGCCACGATGGCGTCGGGCGTGTCCTGCGGTATGGCGGCATGGCCTCCGCGCCCCTCCAGCCGGATATCGAAACGGTCGGCCGCGCCCATGATCGGTCCGACCCGCGTGGCGATCGTGCCGGCGGGCAGATCGGGCCAATTGTGCAGGCCAAATACCCGGTCGCAGGGGAAACGGTCGAACAGGCCTTCATTGACCATTTCGCGCGCACCGCCCTGTCCTTCCTCGGCGGGCTGGAAGAAGAAGTGCACGGTGCCGTCGAAATTGCGGCTTCGGCTCAAATGCTGCGCCGCGCCCAGCAGCATCGCGACATGGCCATCATGGCCGCAGCCGTGGAAACTGCCCGGCGTCGTACTGGCATAAGGCAGATTGGTCTGTTCGTGGATCGGCAGTGCGTCCATGTCCGCGCGCAGGCCGATCGCCCGGTTCGACGTCCCGTTGCGCAGCACGCCGACCACGCCGGTCTTGCCGATGCCCTCATGCACATCCATCCCCAGCGCGCGCAATTGTTCGGCTATCCGCCCGGCGGTGCGATGTTCGCAAAAGCCAAGTTCGGGATGCGCATGGATATCGCGGCGAAAGGCGATGAGCGGTTCGATCAGGTCTGCAATGTCGGTCATGACCAGAGCCTAACGCCATCGCCGCCATGCGAACAGGGGCTATCAGCCCGGTTCGATCGCGCTTTCCTGTCGCGCGACCACGGCGGTGACGGTCAGGTTGGCGCTGGCACTGGCGATGGTGCGGGTCATGTCGAGCAACCGGTCGAAGGGCAGGACGAAGCCGACCACCAGCGCCGTCTGTTCGGGCGAAATGCCCACCGCTGACAATACGGCCGCCAGCATGAAGAGCGAAGCGGACGGGATCGGCGCGGTGCCGAAAGCGGCAAGCGATCCGGTCAGCAGCATGATCGCCAGCATCGTCGGATCAGGATGAACGCCCAGCGCCTGAAGGCTGAAGACGGCCAGCAGGCCGACATACATGGCGGTGCCATCCTTGCCGATGCTGGCGCCGATCGGCAGCACGGTGGAGGCGATGGCGGGTTCGATGCGCAAATCTTCCTGCGCGACACGCAGGGCTACCGGCAGGGTCGCGGCCGAAGAGGCGGTGGAGAAGGCGACCAGCAGCGGATCGACCGCTGCCCGGAAGAAGCGGCGGATCGACAGGCGCGCCATCAGCCGGATGAGCGGCAGATGGACGAGCAATATCTGCGCGATCACGCCCAGCAGCACGCACAGTGCCAGCCAACCGATATTGGTGAAGACCGCCACGCCATTGTCGGCCACGGCCTTGGCGATCAAAGCAAGGACACCGAAGGGCGTGATTTCCATGACAAGGCGGACGAGGTGGAACAGCACGCGGCTGGCCGATTGCAGCATATTGGCCATGGGGCGCCCTTCGTCCCCGGCCAGGATGACGCCGAAGCCGAAGAGCATGGCAAAGAAGATGATGGCCAGCATGTCCCCTTCGGCCAGCGACTGGACGATGTTGACGGGCACGATGCCGATCAACTGGTCATGCAGGGACTTGGCCTCCCCCAGCGCGTGGGGAATGGCGCTGCCCAGCGCCGCGCCCGCGCCGGGGGTGATCAGCAGGCCCAGCGCCATGCCAACCGAAACGGCGCAGGCGGTGGTGAAGGCGAAGAGGAGGATGGTGCGTCCACCGACTGAACCCATACGGCGGGGATCGGCCAGCGCGGTCACGCCCGACGCGATCGAGATGAAGACGATCGGGACGACCAGCATGCGGATGAGGCGGACAAAGAGTTCACCGATGAAGGCGATCCAGGGTGCGGCGGCCGGCCAGAAGAGGCCGAGCGCCACGCCCGCGACCAGCCCGGCAAGGACGCGCTGCCAGAGCGGGATGGCGAACCAGCGGCGGGCTAATGCGGCCATCGGAGGGTTACAGTCCGCCCCAGAAGCCTGGCTGCGCGGGCAGCAGATGACCGCGATCTCCGGTTACGCCACCCGCCCGGTCGGCCGACAGCCAGAGTGGTCCGTCCAGATCGACAAAGGCGCTGTCTGCCGCGATAGCCCAGGCGGGCGCGATGGAAAGGGACGAGCAGATCATGCAGCCGGTCATGACGCCAAGGCCGCGGGCGCGCGCGGCCTGCGCCAGATCGAGCGCGGCGGTCAGGCCGCCAGCCTTGTCCAGCTTGATATTCACCACGCCATAGCCGTCGGGCAGGCTGTCAAGATCGGCGGCGACATGAATGGATTCGTCGGCGGCGATCAGGATCGCTGAGGCAAAGCCGTTGAGATCGCCATCCTCATGCGCGGGCAGCGGCTGTTCCAGCAGGTCGATGCGCAGGTCGATCATCAACGCCTGAAGATTGCTGACCTCCGCCATCGCCCAGCTTTCATTGGGATCGACAATCATGCGCGGGGTGGGTGCAGCAGCGCGGACGGCGCGGAGTTGTGCGGCGGGATCGGTCTGGTCGACCTTCACCTTGATCAGCGGCACGTCGGCAAGCGCGGCGGCGGCCAGCCCCATGGCGTCTGGCGTGTCGAGGCCCACGGTCATCGCCGTGGCGATGGGCTGGAGCGGCCGGGCAAGGCCCATGGCCGTGGCGATATCGCTGCCCGCAAGGCGCAATTCCAGATCCCAAAGGGCGCAATCGACCGCATTGCGCGCCGCGCCTGCGGGCAGCAGGTCGATCAGGGCGCGGCGATCAATGCCGCTTTCCAGCGCTTCCCGGATTGCCTCAATCTCGACGATGCTGCTCTCGACGCTTTCGCCATAGCGGGGATAGGGGACGCATTCGCCCCGGCCGATGATGCCGCCTTCCGACAGGGTGACGGTGACGACATCAGCGGCGGTCTTGACCCCGCGTGAGATGCGGAAGGGGGTGGCGAGAGGGAAGCGTTCCCCCAGAGCGGTCAGCGTGCGAGCCATGGGGATCAGGCAGTCTCCGTTGCGGGGGCGGTCGTCGCGGCGTCCGTTTCCAGCAGCCGGTCGAGGATCGCCTCCACACCCATGCGATAGGGATCGGAACAGGGCAAGCCGAACTCGTCGCCGATACGGGTGCAGAGCGCCAGCGCGTCAGTTTCCTCCATGGTGGAGGTGTTGAGCGCGATGCCGACGACGCGGACATCGGGGTTGGTGAGGCGGGCGGTGCGCAGATTGGCTTCCAGACAGTCGGACAGGCCCGGCGGGGTATAATGGGGCAGGCCGCGCATGCTCTGGCGCATCGGATCATGGCACAGCACCAGCGCATCGGGCTGGGCGCCGTGCAGCAGGCCAGTCGACACGCCGGCGAAGGAGGGGTGGAACAGCGAACCCTGACCCTCGATCAGATCCCAGCCGCCGTCATGGCGATCGGGCGAAATCTGTTCGATCGCGCCGGAGATGAAGTCGGCCACCACGGCGTCGAGCGGTACGCCGTCGCCTGCGATCAATATGCCGGTCTGGCCGGTGGCGCGGAAATCGGCGGGCACGCCGCGCGCGGACAGGGCGCGGGCGAGGCAAAGCGTCGTGTACATCTTGCCCACCGAACAGTCGGTGCCGACGGTCAGCAGGCGATTGCCGGCGCGCTTCTTGCCATTGCCGACCGGGATGTCGGGCCGGGGATCGCGCACGTCATGCAGGGCGCGGCCAAGGCGTGTGGCGGCTTCGACCAGTTGCGGTTCGTCCTTCAGGCGCTGATGCAGGCCCGATGCGATGTCGAGCCCGGCCTCCATCGCGGCGAGCGCGTCGCGCACCAGATCCTCGCCCAGCTTGCCGCCGGCATTGGCTATGCCCAGCACCAAAGTCCGTGCGCCAGCGGCATAAGCAGCGGCAAAGTCCATGCGGGGCAGGCTCAGCGTTAGGCCGCAATCGTCATGGCGAAATTCGCCGACGCAGATATCCGGCCGGAACACGGCCAGCCCGCGCGAAGTCTTGATGCCGATCTCGTCATTGCTGTGGCCGAGATAGAGGAGATAGGGCGTGGCGATCATGGATGTGTCGAACCTGTGCTGATGGGAGGTCCGTATTATCGCCGGGTTGGCGACAGCCCCAATATCGATGCCCACATAGGCTATAGCCTGACGCTATAGGCTCTCGATCACCTCCGACAGCAAGGTCAGAAATTCCGACGCGGTCTTCGACGGCGGCCGGTTCTGGAGATAGACGGCATTGATGTCGAAGGTGATGGCGGGCTGGAGCGGGCGGCTCGACAGGCCGGGCGCGGTCGAGGCATGGGCGGTGAAATTATCGACGATCGCCATGCCCACCCCGGCGCGAACAAGGGCGGCGGCGATATAATAGGTGCGGGCCGACACCACTTCATCCAGTTCGACGTCGAGACGGGAAAGCTCGCTGGAGAGCACCCGGCCGATCGGGCCGCTCTGCGCCGGGCTGATGAATTTATGGTCGCGCAACTCCTCCAGATGGAGGCGGCCGGGGGCGTCGGGCATATCCTCCTCGCGATAAAGGACGACCAGTTCGCCCTCGCCAATCACTTGATGGGCGACCGGGGCGGACAGGGGTACTTCGAAACTGATCGCGATATCGGTTTCGCGCTCATATAATTTTCGAACCATTTCATCATGATGCAGCGTCTGAAGATCGAACATGATGTCTTCATGGCCGCGCAGGAAGCGGGCCACTGCATCGGGTATGGCGCCCAGGCCCAGCGAGGGCAGGGCGGAAATGCGCAACAGGCTGCCGCGCCCGTGCCGCATATTCTGCGCCGCCTGCCGCAGGGAGCGGACGCGATCCTGAATGTCGGACACTTCGTCGAAAAGGGTGCGGGCATCCTGGGTGGGGATCAGTCGCCCCTTCGATCGTTCGAACAGCGGCAGGCCGATCGATTTTTCGGCATGGCGCAGCACCTTCGTCACCGCGGGTTGCGATACGTTGAGTGCGCGGGCGGCGGCGCTGACGGTGCCGTGCAGATAGACGGCGTGGAAAATCTCGATCTGGCGCAGGTTCATAGGCGTTGACCCCTCTGGCTGCGACCCGTCCTTATGATCAACGACGGGGGGCTCTCAGGGCCACCATGCCATCGGGTTATAGGCCGCGCAACCGGCCGGGTCTGGACGGCGGCCGGTTATCCGGGTCATGTTGCGCAATAGGCTCACTTGCCAGGGATTTCATGATCATGCCTTCTTCTTGCCTCTCCCGTCGCTGCCGTATCGCGTTGCTGACAGGAGGGCTGGTCGCCGCCGCGGCTGTCACCCATGCCGCGCCACAGGAGAAAGCGGATGTGCTGATCCGGGGCGGTACCATCTATGATGGCGGCACGGGCAAGCCCTATGTCGGCGATATCGCGCTGAAGGGCGACCGGATCGTCTATGTCGGCCGGGCCAAGGGATTGATGGCGGCGAAGGTGATCGACGCCAAGGGGATGATCGTCGCCCCCGGCTTTATCGATGCACATACCCATGCCGACAGCTTCATCCGCTCGCCCGACGCCGCGACGCGGGTCAATGCCGCCTGGCTGGATCAGGGGGTGAGCACGGTGATGATCGGGGTCGACGGGTTCGGCACGCCCGATGTGGGCACCGATGCGGCGAAGCTGGAGGCGTCCGGCATCGGGACGAATATCGTGCCTTTCATCGGCTTCGGCCGGGTGCGGCAGCAGGTGCTGGGCGATGACGCGCGGGCGCCCGATGCACAGGAACTGGACCGGATGAAGGCGCTGGTCGCCAAGGGCATGTGCGAAGGGGCAACCGGCTTTTCGGCCGGGCTTTTCTATCCGCCGCAGAGCTTCGCCAAGACCGAAGAGGTGGTCGTGGTGGCGAAGGAAGCGGCGATCCGGGGTGGCCTGTACGACACGCATCAGCGGGACGAATCCAGTTATTCTATCGGCCTGCTGGGATCGGTGAGGGAGGCCATATCGATCGGCAAACAGGCCGGGATGCCGGTACATTTCGCGCATTTGAAGGCGCTGGGCGTCGATGTGCAGGGGCAGGCCCCGGCGGTGATTGCGGAGATCGAGGCGGCGCGCAAGGCGGGGCAGGATGTCACCGCCGACCAATATCCCTGGCTGGCATCGGGATCGAGCCTGGACGCATCGTTGTTGCCCGGATGGGCCGTGGATGGCGGCGGCGAGGCGCTGGTCAAGCGGCTGGACGATCCGGCGACGCTGGCCAAGATCCGCGACGAGATGCAGAATAATATGCGCCGTCGCGGCGGACCGAAGGCGCTGCTGCTGATCGCGCAGGGCTTCCCCTGGACGGGCAAGACGCTGGAGCAGGTGGCGAGCGAATGGCAGGTCGATCCGCGTGACGCGGCGCTGCGCATCATTCGCCAGAGCATCGAGACGACCGAGCCGGGCAAGAAGGGCAAGGGGACGGGGGTCGCTTCGTTCAACATGGCGCAGGGCGATGTCGACCTGATCATGCAGCAGCCCTGGATCGTGACATCGTCGGACGGGTCCGATGGCCATCCGCGCATGTTTGCGACCTTCCCCGAAAAATATGTGAACTATGTCCGCGACCGCAAAGTGATCAGCCTTCAGACCTTCGTGCGGCAATCGACCGGCGCGACGGCGGACATCTACAAGATCGATCATCGCGGCTATCTGAAAGCGGGCTATTATGCCGATGTGGTGGTGATCGACCCCGCCCATTATGCGCCGCGCGCCGACTATGTGCATCCGCGCGAATTGAGCGTCGGGGTGGCCAAGCTGTTCGTCAACGGGACGCTGGCGGTCGATGGCAGCCAGACCACGGGGGCGAAGGCGGGGCGTGCCTTGCTGCGGCCCAAGCCGATAGCGGGATGTTCCTGAATAGGAATGTTCGCGCTTAACTTCGCATATGCCCCGTGAATCTTGAAATTATCGAACAGATGTTGGGCATTTTATGATGATGTGCCGGCATCGGGGACGGTGGAAAGAGCCGTGGCCATGATAGGATGCTGGCATGCAATAGGACAGAAACGTCGGTTTAGCGTGCCATGACATCAGTCTAAATCGTCATTGCGAGCGCAGCGAAGCAATTCATGGTCGTGCAGTGGATTGCTTCGCTGTGCTCGCAATGACGAGGTAGAACAAAGCAAAGTCATGACGGTTTAGCGGCGATCCCGAAGGTGTCGCAGGGCTGCTTGTGCCGAGGGCGACACCTCCCGCCATGGCCGCGACTGGCCGCAGCTATAATTGATGCGCAATGCGGACCGCACGGATAGCGGACCTGCCGACCCCTTCTGTGCGGGGTTCAGGAATAGCAGATAATCACCGCCCACATCGGGGCGCCCCGACGCACCATCCAGATAGAAGCCGCCGCTGTTGCGCTCCGTGGAGAAGGAGAAGCTGGCTGGCAGCCTGCCCTTGAAGGTTTCGATCGGGCGAAGGCGATAGAGCGTGCCGCTGGTATCGGCGGACTCCCAGTCCTTTCCATCTATCACGCGGGCACGGAGCACCCAGCGCGCGTCGTGATATTCCTGCGCGGCTATCGTTTTGGCGTAGAGCCTGCCGCCATAGCTGCAAAGCGCCTGCGCAGTGCTTGCGCTGAACAGCAAAGGGAGCAGCATCAGGCGGACAAGGGAGGGCGGCATGGCGTGAGGTTATCGTGGCGATTGGATGACGCAAGGCTGATGATGGCGGGCAAGAAAAAGGGTGACGGATCGTTGATCCGCCACCCTGTTCCTCCTGACAATGTCGAGTTTATTTGTTCTCCGCATTTTCCGATTCAGCAGAGGATGTCCTCTGCTTCGAAAATGCTCAGTTGGTCTTGAAACGCACCCCGACGCGGAAGGCGCGGCCCAGCAGGTCGCTGTAGGTCGAGTTGGCCGACAGGCCGGTTTCCGGCAGCAGGATCGGGTCCTTGTCGAACAGGTTGGTGATGTTGAAGAACAACTGACCATCGGCGCCGCCGACATTGATCTTCGCCGTCAGGTTGAGGTCGGTGTAGAAAGTGCCGTTGATATGGTTGCTGTTGATCGTCGGATTGGCGGCCGTGCTGGTCGGGCAATCGGTCGTGCAGACGATATAGGTGTTGTTGTAGGTACCCGAGCTGACGCCGCGGCCGACGGCGGTGATCGAGTAGGTCGGCGTGTCGAAAGTAGCCGACATGCGGAAGATCCAGTCGGGTGTGCTGGACTGGCCGCTATTCTGGCCGACCGTGTCGACGGGCGTGGAAATGCCGTTGTCGATCACATTTTCCAGATAGTTGGTGGCCGTGGCACGCAGCGTCAGGTTGCTGGAACTGCTGCTGAAAATCTTTTCCAGCGGCAGGCGGTAGCTGGCTTCATAGTCGATGCCGCGCACCGTCACCTTGGCGAAGTTGAACGGGCTGGCGGTCACATAATAATCGCGGTCACCAAGCGGATCGGCAACGATGGCGCTACAGAAGGACTGAAGCCCTTCGGTGCAGCGCTGGGCGATGTCATCCGCATAGAATTGGCTGATCGCGTCCTTCACCTTGGTCTTGAACCAGTCGACCGAGAAGGAGAAGCCGGGCAGGAAGCGGGGTTGCAGCACCGCGCCCAGGGTCAGCGTGTCGGCCTTTTCGGGCTTGAGCGCCAGATTGCCGGTGGTCAGTTCGCGGAAGGTCTTGCCCGCATATTCGCCATAGGCGCTCGACGTGCTGAAAGTATTGGTGCGCGACGTGCCCGACTGGAACAGTTCATTGAGGTTGGGCGCGCGAATGTCGCGCGAGCGGGTGCCGCGCAGGCGGATATCCTCGATCGGCTGCCATGTCAGGCCCGCCTTCCAGGTGGCTACGGTGCCCGAGGTCGAATAGTCGGTTACACGCGCCGCGCCGTTGAATTCGGCGCCCAGCCCCAGCGGGACGACGGTTTCGAGATAGGCTTCCTTGACATTATAGCTGCCGAAGGTGGGGCGGAAATTGCCGACCGACCAGCCGGTCTGATATTCGGTGGGGACGTAGCCCGACACTTCTTCCTTGCGATATTCGCCGCCGATCGCGACGCTGACATCGCCCGCCCAGGTGGCGAAGGGCGTGGTCGACAGGTTGATGCCGGCGACCGTCTGCTTGAAGGTCTGGTCGCGATAGGGATCGCCCATGACATAGTCGATCGCCGCCTGGCTGGCGACGCCGGTGCCCAGACGATTGAGCGGGACGCAGCCATTGGTCGGATTGGTCAGCGAAGAACGGCAGACGATCGTGCCCGCCGCCACGCCCAGCGCATTGCCGGCGGGGGCGAACACCGCGTCGGTGGCCAGCGCCATGCGCGAGGTGTTCATGATGTCGCGCAGCAGTTCATGCGTATCGGTGCGGCCATATTGGGCATAGGCGTCCCAGATGGCCTTGTTGCCGAACATCTGGAATTCGCCGCCCGCGCCGATCGTGTAGCGCTGCACCTCACGGCTGTTGTTATTCTTGCGATAGGGCAGGTCGGAGGCCGAGGTGCCGAGCGTGACGGAGGTGACGCCGGCCAGCGCCGCGCTGCCCAGGGCATTGATAAGATAGGCATTGTCACCGGCCAGCGTCATCGTCGCGGCCTGCGGCCCGGCGTTGAACAGCGTCTTGTTCCAGTTGTAGGATGCCTCACCATAGACTTCGAGCCAGTCGGTCAGTTCATAGCTGAGGCGACCGAACACGCCACGGCGATCATCCTGCGCGTCGAGGCCGATGTTGCGCGACGTGTCGTTGATGGCCCAGTCGCCGCCCACGGTCTGCGTTCCGCCGGTGAGCGAGCCGAACTGATATTGCTGGGCGACGCCGCCCTGACCGAAATAGGTGCCGCGCAGGCTGGTGCCGCCGACCTGCGACTGGATGATGCCGCCGGGCGTGCTGTTCCACGTCCCCGCGCCCTTCACCACCAGATTGGCGGGCTGGCCGTTGGTGGCGGTATAATTGGGGTTGGTGACGGTGCGGTAGCCGAGCTGGTTCCAGTCGCGATCGACCTCGAAAATGCCATCCTTGTGCGCATATTCGCCCGACAGCAGGATATGGCCGCGCCCGCCGGCGAAGCTCTTCCCGATGGCGGCGTTGAAGCTGTAGTTGAAGCCATCGCCCTTGTCGGTGATGCCGGTGTCGGCGTCGAACTTGAACCCTTCATATTTCTTGTCGAGCACATAGTTGACGACGCCGGCGACCGCGTCCGACCCGTAGGCGGCCGAGGCGCCGCCGGTCACGATCTCCACGCTCTTCACCAGCGCCTGCGGGAAGGTGTTGATGTCGACCAGACCGGTGATGGTCGATCCGACCGAACGGCGGCCGTCGAGCAGAACCAGCGTGCGAACCTCGCCCAGATTGCGCAGGTTCATGGTGTTGATACCGGCCAGGCCCGAACTGATGGCGAGGCGCGAGTTGGACGGGCGGGCGCTGCCGGCGAGTGCCGGCATCTGGTTGACCAGATCGGCCAGGTTATTGGTGGGCGACTGGTTCTGGATATCGTCGCGGGTCATGACGGTGAGAGGGGTGGGTGACTGGAAGCCATCGCGCACGATTCGGGTGCCGGTGACCACGATCTGGTCGACCGGTGCCGCTTCGTCGCTCGCCTGCGGGGCGGCTGCGCTGTCCTGTGCCAGTGCCGGAGCGGCATGGACCAGCGCCAGTGCCGACATGGCCAGGCCAAGATTGTGGGCATGGCCGAAGGACCGACGAATTCGCCTGAAATCACGCATTGGAAACCCCCTTAATACAGGGTGGGGCTGTACGCGGTTATTGCGTACGCGGCGTACTGCGCCGATCTGGCCCGACCCATCCCTTCACCATATGACCGCAGGGCAGGCGTTCGGCGCCTCTGCCCATTTCCCACTCTGCCGTCACCGGTCCCCGATCAAACCCGCCCGATAGGCAGGAAAAACCGGTTTCCATGACGGGGAGGTTACAGGGTGGTCACGGCTGGTCAATAGATTTGGTATTACTTTGATCATATACAGGTATAGCCAAAGGGAATGGTGGGGTGGCGCGACCCGGGTCCGTCGGGTTACGGATAGCTTGCAGTTATGGGCGCTGGTCGGCTTACTATAGGTCCGTCCGGTCCCGCTGCGATAGTCGTTTCCGCCCTGTTCAAGATAAGGAGGCTGTGTTGATCCAGCGTCGTGCGTTCCTTCTGGCCGGTGTGGCCGCATTCGCCTTGCCCGGCGGGCTGATGGCGAGGCCAGTGGTGCGGGGCGGGAAGCCGTTGCGGATGAAGGCGGTGGGGGCGAAGGCGCCGATCGAGATACTCGAGGATGAACTGGGCGTGCCGCATGTGCGGGCACAGTCGCTGCACGACGCCTATTTCGGGCAGGGCTATCTGGTGGCCCGCGACCGGCTGTTCCAGATCGACATGGATTATCGGCGCGACATGGGGCGGATGGCCGAAGCCTTCGGCCCACGCTTCGTGGCGGCGGACAAGGCGGCGCGGCTGTTCCTCTACCGCGGCGATATCGACGCGGAACTGGCGAGCCTGCCGCCCGGCGTGCTGGAATGTGCAAAGGGTTATGTGGCGGGCGTCAATGCGCGGATCGCTGAACTGGAGGCCAATCCGGCGCAGATGCCGCTGGAATATGGGATATTGGATCTGAAACCGCTGCGCTGGGACGTGCATGATCTGGTGCGCAACCGTGGCATCGGCATGGGCGACGCCGATGATGAGGTGCGACGCGCGCAGATGCAGGCGAAGGGGTTGCTGGAGCAGGATGCGCTGATGGCGCCGCTGCGCCCGGCGTGGAAGTTTACAGTGCCAGACGGACTGGATTGCGCGGCGGTGAGCGACGCGGATCTGGGCGTGCTGGACCCGGCGAACCGGCCGGTGCCGTTTGACGCGATTCAGGAAGCGTCGTTCGACCGGGCGGAGCGCCGCGCCGATCGCTTTGCGCAAGGCAGCAATGCCTGGACCATCGCCGCATCGCGCAGTGCGACAGGACGGCCGATCCTGGCGAACGACCCGCATCTGGGCATTGGCGGCACCAGTCCGCGCCACATGGTCCATCTGACCGCACCGGGGCTGGACGTGATCGGCGCGGGCGCGCCGGGCCTGCCGGGGATCATGCAGGGGCATACCGACCATTTCGCCTTTGGCCGCACCAATTTCCATATCGACCAGACCGACCTGTTCATCCTGCGCACCGACGAGAATGACCCGGAGCGTTACTGGCACAAGGGGCAGTGGAAACGCTTCGAAACGTTCGAGGATGAGATTGCGGTCAAGGATGGGCCGGCACAGCGGGTGACGTTGCGCTATGCGCAGGGGCGGCCGGTCGTGGCGCAGGATGCGGCGAAGCAGCGGGCCAGCGCCTTCGCCACGGTCAGCATGTTGCCGGGCGCGAATATGCGCTTTGCCATCATCGCGATCAATCTGGCGAAGGACTGGCTGTCGCTGCGGCAGGCGTTCAAGATCCATACCTCGCCAACCAATTTCCATTATGCCGATGTGGACGGTAATACCGGCTGGCAGACGATCGGCTTCACGCCGATGCGCCCGAAGCATGACGGCCTGTTCCCCGCACCGGGCGACGGCGATTTCGACTGGACGGGGATATTGCCGGTCGAGGAAATGCCGTCCGTCTATAACCCGAAGGAAGGCTGGTTCGCGTCCGCCAATCAGCTTAATATTCCGGCCGATTATCCTTATGGCAAGAAGGTCATCAGTTTCGACTGGAGCGATCCCTTCCGCTACGACCGCATTTCCGAAGTGCTGCGCAGCCAGCCAAAGCATCGGATTGAGGATAGCATCGCGCTCCAGCATGATGTTCAATCGCTCCCCGCGCGGGCGCTGGTGAAATTGCTGCCGGACAAGCTGTTGCCAGAAGCGCAGCCGGCGGCGGCCTTGCTGAAACGCTGGGATTGCGGGCTGGAGGCGGATAGCGGCGCGGCGCTGCTCTACGAAATGGTCATGCCCGAACTGCAATCGGGCTTCCGCGATCTGGTGGTGCCGGCGGCGGCGCGGGAATTTATCCCGTCGGTCAATCTGTTCGAAATGCTGCGGATATTGGCTGCGCCCGACAAGCGGCTGGGGCCGGTGCCGGATCTGGCGCGCGATGCGCTGATCGAACGGTCGCTGATCGCCGGGTGGAAGAAGGCGGTTGCGCAGGGCGGGGCTGATCCGACGCAATGGCGCTGGGGCGATCTGCATCGCGTGACGCTCGCGCATCCTCTGTCGTCGCTGCCGGGCATCGCGGCGGCTTTTCCGAAGATCGAGGGCGGGCGTTCCGGGGGCGACGGCTTCACGCCGATGGCGCGGGGTTTCAATCCCAAGCGCGGCTATCAGGTGTCGCATGGCGCGAGCTATCTGCTGGTCGCGGATGTGGGGGCGTGGGACAATAGCCGCTTCCTGCTGTTGCCCGGCCAGTCGGCCGACCCGCGATCGCCGCGCTATCGCGATTTCTATCCGCGCTGGCTGGCGGGCGAGATGCAGCCGCTCTGGTTCAGTCGTGACGCTGTGGAGCAGCATGCGGTGGAGCGGATGGAGATTTTGCCGGGCTAGAGTGGGATGAGATTGGTTTGACCCACGCCGTCATTGCTTCGCTGCGCTCGCAATGACGATTCGATAAGAACGCATCCCGCTCTAGAAAAATCCGTTCGCTTCGAGCGCAGTCGAGAAGCGGTTGCGCTGACCGTGTCTCGACTGCGCTCGACACGAGCGGAGGTTGTTACAGAGCCTCGGCGATTTCGACCAGCGCGCGGTCGACGGCGGCGGTGGCCTGTGCATCGGTGCCGTCGGGCATGTCATTGGCAAGGGCGGAGAAGACCAGAGTGCGGCCGCTTTTTGCGATGAAATAGCCGGAAACGGCGCGGGCGGCGTTGAGCGATCCGGTCTTGGCGAACAGCTTGCCTTCCAGCAACGTGCCCTTGAAGCGGCCGCGCAGCGTGCCGTCCTGCCCGGCGATCGGCAGCGTCTCGCGCCAGGCCATGCCCCAGGGCTGCTGCGCGATCCATGTGAGCAGGGTGACGGCGGCGCGCGGGGTAATTCGGTTATAGGAGGACATGCCCGATCCGTCGGCAAAGCTATAGCTGGTTTCGGGCAAGCCCGCCTGCGTCATCAGCCGGTGCAGCGCGACCTGTCCGTCGGCGATCGAGCCGCTGGCCTGCGCGCGGGACACGCGGCGCAGCATCAGGTCGGCGTGAAGATTCTGGCTCTGTTTGTTGATGATGCGCATGTCGTCCGCCAGCGGCAAGGTGGGGAGCTGCGCGAGCATGGCGGGCGCGGGCGGTTGCGCTGCGGGGGCGCCTTTGCGGATGGCGGGATCATCGGCGGGCGAGAGCGGACGATGGCGAGGCATGACCGTGCCGTCGACTTTCACGCCCCGCGCGACGAGCAGGTCGCGCAGCCGCCAGGCGGCATAATGGGCCGGATCGTCGATGCTGAAATGGAGCGTGGTCGGCTGCGCCTCTGCGCCGATCGTGCCGGTCAGGCGGATGACGCGGCCATAGGGTGCGCGGTCGGCCGTGATCGCCTCGCCTTTGCCGGGGACGGTCGTGACGCGATTGTCGATCTCATAATAAGCGGGCGCGGTGACGGTCGGCGTGGTACCGATCGCGGTGGGCGCGACCGAGGCGGTCATTTCATTATCGTCGATCGTCAGCGCGGAAATGCCGGTGCCATAGCGCGACTGGATATTGTTCCAGCTCATCCCCGGTCCCCACCGTTCGTCGGGAAACCAGCTGTCGTCGCCCACAATGTTGCGGACGTGGCGGGTCTTTGCAGCGACCGCGTCGGCCAGCGTCTGAAGGCAGTCGGTCGTGCAATTGTCCGCGCTGGAAAGGCGTGCGTCGCCATGGCCGACAAGGATGACGTCGCCCTGATCCAGCCGGACGCCGGTGCCCTGCGCCGCTGCATCCAGCGCGGGCAGACCGGCATAGGCGGTGGCGGTGGTGAACATCTTGGTATTGGAGGCCGGGATGAAGCGCTGATCCGGCGCGATGGCGAGGATCGGTTCGCCCTCCAGCGTGGCGACCAGCAAGCCATAGCGGGTGCCGGCCGGCCCCTGCGCCAGTTGCTGTTCGACCGCGGCGATCAGCGGCGGCGGCGCATTCTGGGCGGAAAGGCCGGTGAGCGGCAGGGTGAGGGCGAGCAGGGGCAGGATGAGACGCATGGGCTGGATCATAGACCGCAAGCAGACCTGTGGAATAGGGCGTGAATGGCGCGACCTATAACTTGCGGCAATGAGGTGGGGGCGGTGGACGATGCGGTGAAGAAAGGGTATGAAAAAGTAATACTCTTGGCTACCGGAGACATGCATGGCAGCGGCAACATCGATCAAGCTGGACGAGGCCTTGAAAGGGCGGGTTCAGCAATTGGCGCAAGCCCGCGATCGCAGCGCGCACTGGATCATGCGGGAAGCGATCGCGCAATATGTCGAGCGTGAGGAAAAGCGGGAGGCGCTGCGGCAGGGCAATGTGAAGGCATGGGAGGCGTTTCAGGCGAACGGACTGCACGCCACCGCTGAAGAGGTCGACACATGGCTGGCCAGTTGGGGAACGGAGGACGAACTGCCAGCGCCGCTATGCCATCCATAATCTTCGCCCCGGCTGCGATCCGGGACATGCAGCGCCTGCGAGACTTTCTGGAACCCAAGGATTTCGACGCCGCGCGCCGGGCGGGTGAGGCCATCCGGCAGGGTGTGAAGATGCTTGGCGCCTATCCCCGGATGGGTCGGATGGTGGACGATCTGCCCGAAGAATATCGGGAATGGCTGATCGATTTCGGGGATAGCGGCTATGTCGTGCGATATCGCGTCGAGGCCGCGATGGTGATCATATTGGCGGTGCGGCAACAGAAGGAGGCTGGGTATAAATAGGGGATTTGGTGTCGCAGGGCTTATCAAATGAGAGAGAGCCGACCAGTTTCCGAACCCCAAGCTGTCGTAGTAAACTGAATGTAGCCGTCGGTTATTTGTAGCAATTTCATAGGGTATGATTCTAGAAATATCCTGTGTTTCGCAAGTATTCAAATCGATGGCTGTGAGGACATAGCCAGACTTGAAGAACGAAATTCTCCGTTTTGGGATCAACAATTTTCCTGCAAACGAAAGAGGAGAGGGATCAAAGCGTCCTTCGATCAATCTCTGATCAATCAACAGATTGCATGCTTCCGGGCCGCCTTGGCAGATTTCCCTGTAGTCGAAAAATTCGACTTTATGGCCATCAATTTCAATGAGCATGCTCAGCATCCCACGCCCCGATCAGCGCATCACCAACGGCCGGGCGCAGGGTGAAGATGCCGCTGTCGGCGTGGCGGGTGGGGTGGACGCGGTTGGTCAGCAGGGTCCAGGCGAGGCCGCGGTCGAAATCGATCCACAGGCCCGTGCCGGTGAAGCCGGTATGGCCGATGGTTTCGGCCGAGCAGGCGTCGCCGCCCGACCAGCCGGCAAAGGCACGTTCCCAGCCGCAGGTGCGGTGGCCGAGTTGCGCAGTGCGGGTTTGGGCCAGCATGGCGGGGGAGAGGATCGAGCCGTCGAGCATCGCTTTGGCAAAGCCCAACACGCCGTCGACCGTGCCGAACAGTCCGGCATGGCCCGGCGCGCCGCCCAGTGCGGCGGCATTTTCGTCATGCACTTCGCCCTTGAGCATGTGGCCGCGCCAGTTGCACGCTTCGGTCGCGACGGCGGGGCCGGGAGGCGGGCCGTAGGACAGGCCATCGCCCAGCGGCCAGTCGCTGAGCGGCGCGCCGGTGATGCGCTCGATCGCGATGCCCAGCAGGATGAAGTTGATATCGGAATAGACCGGCGGGCCATGGCGCCATTCGCGCTGGAGGACGAAGGCGCGCAGCCGCGCGGGATCGTCGCCATAGGTGTAGATCGGCTCGACGGCGGGGAAGAAGCTGCGATGGGCGAGGCAATCGCGGAAGGTCAGCTTGCGTTCGGCGGCGTTGGCGACGTCATATTGGCGCAGGTCGGGAATGGCGTCGGTCAGCGGGCGGTCGAGATCGAGCCGGCCCTGCTCCGCCAGTTGCAGGATCATGGTGGTGGTGGCGATCACTTTAGACACCGACGCAAGATCGAACCAGTGATCGCGGGTCAGGGCCTCGCGTTCGGGCAGGATCGCGGCTGATCCGACGAGGCGGACGGCGCTGTGGCCGTCGGCGCTGACCACGCCAAGGGTCGCGCCGGGGATGCGGCCGCTGGCGACCGCTTCGGCCGCCGGGGCGAAGGCGGCTTCGCAGATTTGGTCTATCATAGGGAGTCCTTACGCGGTTCTGGCGCGAACGCGCATGATGATCGGCAGGAAGAAGATGGCGGCGAAGCTCAAGGCGCCCGACAGGATGAAGAAGCCGTCATAGCCGATCTGCTTCTGGATCGCGCCGGCCGCGCCGCCGATCAGGCGGGGCAGCAGGAAGGCGAAGCCCGACAGGAAGGCATATTGGGTGCCGGGATAGCGCGGGCTGACCAGCATGGAGAGATAGACGACGAAGACCGCGCCCTCCAGCCCATGGCCGAACTGGTCAACGCCCGCCGCGACATAGAGGACGAAGGCGGAGGGTTCGGCATACCAGAGCCAGACGAACACCCAGTTGCCGATCGCAGAGGCGCAGGCGCCGATGATGAGCGCGACTGTCATCGGCAGGCGTGCGGCGCAAAGGCCGCCCAGTGCGACGCCGGCCATGGAGCAGGTAAGCGCGACGACGCCGTCGGCCATGCTGATCTGTTCCAGGCTGTATCCTGCCGCATTCCAGAGCGGATGCGAGAGGGTGAGGGTGAGCACGTCGCCCATGCGATAGAAGGAGACGAAGGCCAGCACCGGCAGCACGGCATAGCCATAGCGCCAGAAAATATCGACATAGGGGGCGATGAAGCCGGGCATTTTCGCAGGTGCATCGACAGGCAGGCGGCGGATGCGCGGCAGGGCGATGGCGAGAGCGGCAAAGGGGAGCAGGGCGACCGCCAGCACGATCGGCGTGACATTGGTCTGGGCCGAGAAGCCCGCGCCCTGCACGGCGGAAAGCAGCAGCCAGCCGATCAGCGTGGTGGCGCCGCCGGTGATGGCGAGGATCGCGAGGCTGACGAGGGTGCCGCTGATCAGCGCGCTGGTGCGGCCTTTGGCGCCTTCCTGTTCGGGGCGCATGGCGGCGAGGATCGGGAAGGGCAGGAAGGCAGCGATGGCGATGGCCAGATAGGCCCAGGTCCAGTCAGCCCAGGCGGCGACCAGCACTGCGCCGCTGCCCGCCGCGACCATGGCACTGCGATAGCCCCACAGGTTGGCGGCGACGATCGGCCCCTGTTGCGCCTGTGTTGGCGCCATTTCGATGCGCCAGCCATCGGCTGCGACTTCCAGCGTGGTGGTCCAGAAGGCCAGCAGGATGGCGAAGAGGGCGGTGAGCGGCAGGCTCTGGTCGCTGGAGGTAAAGGCCATGGCGACCATGGAGAAGAAGATGCCGAGTTGCGACAGCATGATCCAGCCGCGCCGCCGACCCCAAAAGCGGGAGAAACCAGGCACGCTGTAGCGATCGAGCAAAGGCGCCCAGACGAATTTGAAGGTCGGCAGCAGCGCGATCCAGGCGAAGAAGCCGATAACGACGATGTCGATGCCGTGGCGCGCCAATCGCAGCGTCAGCACCGCGTTGAACATGTAGAAGGGTAGGCCGGCGGAAAAACCGAGGAGGAGATAGAGGCCGAGCGTGCGGAGCGGCGGGCGCTCCGGCGCGGGAGCTTGCGTCAGGTCGGCGGCGATCGATGCGGTCATTCAGCCGATTTCCTTGAGTTCGGTCACAAAGTCATAGCGGTCGCCGCGATAGACGGAGCGGGTGAACTCGACCGCCCGGCCACCAGGAATGCGGGTGAGCCGTTCGATCCGCAGCACTTCGCTATTCTGGCGAACGCAGAGCAGTCCGGCTTCGGTCGGCGTGGCGAGCGAGGCGCGGACGCGCTGCGTGCCGGAGGTGGGACGAAAGCCGCTGCGGCCCATCGCCTCATAGAGGGAGTCGCCGATGCTGGTGAGATCGGGCAGGCAATCGGCGGGGACAATGGCATGTTCGATCGCCAGTGGCTCGCCACCCGACAGGCGCACGCGACCGAGGCGCGCGACGCGGGCGGAGGGGGATATGGCGAGCGCTGCTGCCTCCTCCTCGGTCGGCTGGGCGTAGCTTTTCATCATCCAGATGACGCCGGGATCTTCGCCGCGCGACAGGGCGTCATGGGTGAAGCTGGACAGGACGGAGGCGGGCGTTTCGATCCGGCGGGCGACGAAAGTGCCGGAACCCTGCTTGCGGAACAGCACGCCTTCTTCGATCAGTTGCTCGATCGCCTTGCGCACGGTGACGCGCGAAATGCCGGCCATTTCGCTGAGGTCGCGTTCCGACGGCAGGGCATTGCCCGGTATGATGCCGCCGCTTTCGATATGATCGCGCAGATTGCGCGCCAGTTGCAGGTAGAGCGGCGTCCCGTCTTCCCCGCGCGCGACCAGTTTTTCCCGCATTTCGCCCTATTCCCCCCTTTGCACGGCGCGCATCGCGTCCGGCAGATTCTGGCCGTGGATTTCAAGAAGACGGTGCGCTTCGTCGGTTGCCACCCCCATGGCAACCAGCACCGCCTGCTTGATGTCCTGTCCCGCTGCATCCAGCGCGCGCGATGCGGCTGCCATGTCCACATCGGCAATGTCGCGCACCATGGCCTCTCCACGCAAGCGCAGCTTTTCATTGGAGATGCGCATGTTGACCATGCGGCCGCGATAGACGAGGCCCATGCGCAGCATGATGGCGGTGGACAGGATGTTGAGCGTCGCCTTTTGCGCGGTGCCGGCCTTCATCCGGGTGGAGCCGGCGACGATTTCGGTGCCGGTTTCCACGGTCAGGCCATGATCGGCTGCGTCGGTCAGGGCGCTGCCAGCATTATTGGCGATGCCGATGGTGAGCGCGCCAGCCGCGCGGGCGGCGGCGATGGCGGCAAGGGTGTAGGGTGTGCGGCCGCTGGCGGCGACGCCGATCACCACGTCCTGCGGGCCAATGGACGCGGCGGCGATTTCGGCGCGGGCGGCGTCGGCATCATCCTCCGCCCCTTCGGCCGCTTCGGTCAGCGCAGCGAGGCCACCGGCCATCAGGAAGAGGAGACGTTCTTGCGGCCAGTTATAGGTGGGGTAGAGTTCGACGCCATCCTGCACGGCGATGCGGCCGGAGGTGCCCGCCCCAACATAGACCAGCCGGCCCTGCGTGCCGAGGCATGCGGCAGCGGCTTCGGCGGCCTGTGCAATGGCGTCCGCCTGCGATCCGATCGCGGCGATGGCGGCCATCTGTCCTTCCAGCATTGCTTCGACCGCGCGAATGGTCGGCCATTGGTCGATATCGACATAGCGCGGATCGATGGCTTCGGTACTCATATCTGCTCCGTGGCAGGGCGTTGACGCCCGGCTGTGATCGGTTCAACTTCATGCGCGGCAGGCAAGGGGGCGTGCAAGCGGCAGTTCTGGCATGTGGTATTGTCCCTGTCGCATTTCGATGCAACCAAAATAAATCCAATTGCCCTTTTTCGTTCATTTGGTATTGTTTCGGCATGATCGCGATACAGGATGAGAGCCGCGCCACGCTGATGGCGCGTGAGGCGGCGGAAGCGCCGGAGCGCTGCGCGGCGCAGATTGCGCGCAATGCCGATCTGATGCGGGGCGTAGGGGCGCGGCTGCGCGCGCTGGCGCCGCCCTTTGCCGCGACGCTGGCGCGGGGCAGTTCGGATCAGGCGGCGGCCTTTGCCAAGGTGCTGCTGGAAACGCGGGCGGCGATGCCGACATTGAGCCATGCGCCTTCGATTGGGTCGCTGTACAAGGCGACGTCGCCGCGCTTCAAGGACGTGCCGCTGATTGCCATTTCGCAGTCGGGGCGCAGCCCGGACCTGATCGCCGCCGCAGCGGATGCGCAGCGGCAGGGCGCGCTGGTGGTCGCCATCGTCAATGACGCTGCCTCGCCGCTCGCGCAGATGGCGGACATCTGCATTCCCATCCATGCCGGGCCGGAAACGAGCGTGGCGGCGACCAAGAGCTTCATCGGCACGCTGGTCGCACTGGCGCATCTGGTGGCGGAATGGAGCGAGGATAAGGCGTTGCTGGCGGCTTTGGCGTCTGTCGGCGATGTGCTGGAGGCTGCGGTGGCGGCCGACTGGACCGGTGCGGTGCCGTTGTTGAAAGACGCGGGCAATATGCTGGTGCTGGGGCGCGGCCTGACCCTGCCGATCGCGGGCGAGGCGGCGCTGAAGTTCAAGGAAACGTCGAGCCTGCATGCCGAAGCCTTCAGCATTGCCGAAGTGGCGCATGGGCCGATGACGCTGATCGGCGAGGGCGATCCGGTGCTGGCGCTGGGACCGATCGACGAAGCGCGGGCGGGCCTGCGCGAACGACTGGAGGATTTCCGGGCGCGCGGGGCGCAGGTGATTGCGGCGGGCCATCCCGATGATGTGGCTGCGGCGACGCTGGCGCTGCCGGGGCAGTGGGATGTGCACCCGGTGCTGGGCGCGATCGCGCAAATCCAGAGCTTCTACGGGTTGGCCAACGCCCTGTCGTTGGCGCGTGGGCGCAATCCCGACGCGCCGCCGCATCTGGCCAAGGTGACGCGGACGCTATGAACAGGCAGGCGCTTGTCGGTGCGGCGATCGTGCAGCCGGACGGGATCGTGGATGATGGCGCGCTGCTGATCGAGGGCGGGCGTATCATCGGCATCGTGGCGCGCGATGCTCTGCCGGATGGGTGCGAAACGGTGGCGCTGGAGGGCGGATGGCTGCTGCCCGGCTTCATCGATACGCAGGTCAATGGCGGCGGCGATGTGCTGTTGAACGACGGGCCCGATGTGGATGGGATCACTGCCATCGCGCGGGCGCATCGGCGATTTGGCACGACGGGCTTGTTGCCAACGCTGATCAGCGATGACGCCGATGTGGTCGATGCGGCGATCGCGGCGGGGGAAGAGGCGCTGGCGCAGGCTGTGCCGGGCGTATTGGGTATGCATATCGAGGGACCGCACCTCAACCCGTTGAAGAAGGGGATTCATGATGCCGCCAAATTCACCGCCATCGATCCGCAGGTGCTGGAACGGCTGACGCGGTCAACGATCGGGCGGCGGATAGTGACGCTGGCGCCCGAACTGGCGCCGCCCGGTGCGATCCGGTCGTTGCGCGAGGCGGGGATATTGGTGGCAGCCGGGCATAGCCTGGCCGATTATGACCAGGCGGTCGCGGCGCTGCGCGAAGGCTTGACTGGCTTTACCCATTTGTTCAACGCGATGACGCAGATGGGAAGCAGGGAGCCGGGGATGGTGGCCGCCGCATTGCTGGACCGGGACAGCCATTTCGGGCTGATCGTCGACGGGTTGCATGTCCACCCCGCCGCCCTGCGCGTGGCAGTGGCGGCACGGGGGCTGGACGGCGCGATGCTGGTGACGGACGCGATGCCGCCGGTGGGCGGCGCGCAGGACAGCTTTACCCTGATGGGTCAGTCCATCCATGTGGTGGACGGCACCTGTCGCGGGCCGGACGGGACACTGGCGGGATCGGCGCTCAGCATGGCGCAGGCCTTCCGTAATGCGATGGACATGATGGGCTGCTCCATGGTGGAGGCGTCGCGCATGGCCAGCGGCAATCCGGCGCGCTTTTTGCGGCTAGCGGATCAGACGGGCGCGATCGCTCCGGGGTTGCGCGCGGATCTGGTGCATCTGGACGGGAACCGACGGGTGCGGCGGACGTGGATCGGCGGGCAGATGGAGGAAGGCGGCGAGTGACTGATCTGCTGCCCCGGTTGCGCGCGATCGTGGGCGCCCGCCATGTGCTGACCGGGGCGCAGGCGACCGCGCGCTATCGCCATGGCTATCGCACCGGATCGGGCGAAGCGCTGGCGGTGGTGCGGCCGGGCAGTCTGGTCGAACAATGGCGCGTGGTGCAGGCCTGTGTCTCGTCGGACGTGTCGATCATCATGCAAGCGTCCAATACCGGGCTGACCGGCGGATCGACGCCCGATGGCGACGACTATCCGGGCGGCTGCGTCATCATCAGCACGACGCGGATCGATGGGCTGCACCTGATCCGGGATGGCGCGCAGGTCATCTGCCTGCCCGGCACGACCCTCTATGCGCTGGAAAAGGCGCTGGCGCCGCTGGGGCGGGAGCCGCATTCGGTGATCGGCTCCTCCTGCTTCGGCGCGTCGGTAGTGGGGGGCGTGTGCAATAATTCGGGCGGGTCGCTGGTGCAGCGGGGGCCGGCCTATACGCAGCTCAGCCTCCATGCGCAGGTTGGTGCGGACGGGGTGCTGCGGCTGGTCAATCATCTGGGCGTGGCGCTGGGCGATGATCCCGAAGAGATGCTGCGGCGGCTGGAGAGTGGCGACTTTGCGGCCGGGGATGTCGATGCGGTGGCGGATCGCTGGGCGCATGACCATGATTATGCCGGCCATGTGCGCGATATCGACAGCACGACACCCGCCCGCTTCAATGCCGACAGAAGGTGCCTGTATGAAGCGGCGGGTAGCGCGGGCAAGATGATCGTCTTTGCCGTGCGGCTCGACAGTTTCGTGAAGGAGGAAGGAGCGACCACCTTCTATATCGGGACCAATGATCCGGTTCAGTTGACCGCGATCCGGCGCGCCATATTGGGTGGGTTCAGCCAGTTGCCAGTGGCGGGCGAATATATGCACCGCAACGCATTCGATATTGCCGACCGCTATGGCAAGGACATGTTCGTCGCCATCGAGCGGCTGGGAACGGATCGCTTGCCCCGGCTGTTCGCGCTGAAATCACGGGTCGATGCGCTGCCCTTTGTCGGCGCGGGGTTCAGCGACCGGATGATGCAGCGGATTGGCCGGTTACTGCCCGATCATCTGCCGCCTGAGATGCGCGCCTGGCGCGACCGGTTCGAGCATCATCTGCTGCTCAAGATGCCGCTGGCGGCGGTGGAAGAGACGCGCGCTTTGCTGTCTGGCCTGTTCGTCGCCGGGGAGGGCGACTATTTCGAGTGCAGCCCGGCGCTGGCGGCCAAGGCCTTCCTGCATCGCTTCGTCGCGGCGGGGGCAGCGGTGCGCTATCGCGCGGTGCACCGGGACGACGTGGAGGATATCGTGCCGCTGGACGTGGCACTGCCGCGCAATGCGCTGGACTGGCAGGAGATATTGCCGCCCGATCTGGCGGCGCAGAGCGTCCACAGCCTCTATTATGGCCATTTTCTGTGCCATGTGTTCCATCAGGATTATATCGTGCGCAAGGGCGTGAACCCGCTGGCGTTCGAGCATCGGATCTGGGCGCTGCTGGACGCGCGCGGGGCGGAATATCCGGCCGAACATAATGTCGGCCATCTCTATAAGGCGAAGGCCGATCTGGCGGACTTCTATCGCCGGATCGATCCGCGCAACCAGTGCAATCCGGGCATCGGCCAGACGGCGCGGGCGCGCCATTGGGGTGAGCCGCAACAGGAGGCGCAACGATGAGCTATTTTCTGAGCATCGATGCGGGGGGCAGCAATTGTCGCGCGCGGCTGATCGACAGTGATGGCAAAGTAATCGGTACCGGGCAGGGCGGGACCGCCAATGCCCGGATCGGGCTGGAGCCGCTGTACGCGACATTGCGCGCCGTGTCGGATCAGGCGATCGGGGAGGCGGGGCTGTCCCCGGCGCAGGTCGAAAGGATCCGGGCGGGCATGGGCATCGCCGGCATTTCGCGGCCGGGCGTGCGTGATGCGCTGAAGGATTTCGCCTTTTCTTTTGCATCGGTCGCTTATGAGACGGACGCCTTCATCGCCAATCTGGGCGCGCATGGCGGCGGGGATGGGGCGATCCTGATCCTGGGTACGGGCAGCATTGCGCAGGTGCGCGCGGGTGGCCGGGATTTCACCATAGGCGGCTATGGCTTCCCCATTTCCGATGAGGGCAGTGGCGCAGCGCTGGGCCTGAGCGCGATGCGCCACGCGCTGCGCGCGCTGGATGGGCGATCGCAGACGACGCCGCTCAGCCGGGCGGTGACGGAGCGGTTCGGCCATGACACAGCGCAGGCGATCGGCTGGATGGATAAGGCCAGCCCCAAAGATTATGGCAGTTTCGCGCCATTGGTGATGGATTATGCCGAGGCCGACGATGCCATCGCCCGATCGATCGTCGAGGATGCGGTCCAGCATATCGAGCGGTTTATCGAGACGATTTTCGAACGGGGGGCGAGCCGTTGCACGCTGGTTGGCGGACTGGCCGAGCGGATGCAGCTCTGGCTGCGGGCGCGGACGGTGGCGCGGCTGAGTCCGATGCTGGGCGATCCGCTGGACGGGGCGCTGCTGCTGGCGGGCTATCAGGCTAAGGGTTGACGGTGATGATTGCGCGGCGATAGCTGGTGAGGGCAGGTTTGCCCTGATCGCGCGCCTCCAGAATGATGTGGAAGCGGGTCGCTTCCTCGACGGCGGGGACGGTGAAGCGGGTGTCGCGCGGATCGCCGCGTTGCAGCTCGACGCGGGGATTGCGGTTGGTCGCTTCGGACTCGCGATATTGCCACCAGTCATAGGTGACGGCGTCGCCATCGGGATCGGCCGATCCGGCAGCGGAGAGGCGGATGACGTCGCCGGGTTTGGCGGTCAGTTCAACTGGGGCGTTCCCTGCGACCCCATTCAGGACCAGTCGGGGCGGGTGATTGGCGCCCTTGTAGCTGGACTGGAGCGACCACTGTATCCGGGCGGCAAAGTCATTCTGGAAGGCTTCGCGCCAGCGCCAGATGGTCGCCTTGTTGCTTTGACGGGTACGGCCGTCCGCGCCGGTGACGAGGTCGCTGGTGTCGGTCCAGATGCCGTCCCATTCCGAAATCTTGCCATAGCGGCCGCCCCAGCTGCCATAATCGGGATGCTCCGGATGGCCCAGGCCATTGGGGACCAGATAGAGGAAGCTGGGCGTGTCGCCTTCCATGATAAATTCATAATTTGGATAGAGCGATCCCAGCGGGCCGATCTGGATATTTTCGCGCAACCATTCCTTGGAAACGGTCGTGAAGTCCGGCCCGTCGAAATAATACATGCGGTCGCCCGATATGCCGCCCCAGGTCGACAGATTATAGTGGCGATGCGCGGTCAGGCTGACGATCCAGAAGAGATCGGGGAAATAGCGACGGACCCAGGGGCCGGCATTATCCTGATCGGAGATGGAATAGACGCGCAATTTGCTGACGAATGTGGCGAGTTGTTCGGGCGATCGGGTTTCGCGCACCGTCCAGAGCGCCTGCGCCAGATCGACCGCGCCGCCCCAGACGGTGATCCAGACGGGCCGGGGATCGGGTCGGTCGACGGCGGCGATGATCGCCTGCGATCCCGGCGTGTCCTTGCCTGCGCCCACGCCCGCCATGCCATATTCGGGGCGGCCGGGCTTTACCGCAGCGCGCAGTGCGTCGGCGCTGGGCCAGCCATCGGCATGGGCCTTGAGGTTGGGAAGGACCTGCGCATAGGCGTCTATCCGGCGCAGGATTTGTTTGGGGTGGACACTGTCCTTGAGGTGCCGTGAGGTCGAAGGGATCAGCGCTTCTATGTCGAAATCATTGGCATAGAGCAGGAAGCGGACCATCGATTCCATGTCGTCCGGGTCGGACCCGATATCGGTCAACACGATGACGCGGGATTTTGGCAGGTCGCTGCTTTTGCCCGGTGCCGCCTGCGCGGGCAAGGCCGCCAGAGCAAGGGCGCAAAAGGCGGTAGCCCAAGCCAGTTTCATCGGGAATCGTCCTTGCGAATAGGGGCGGCGTCGATCGACGCCGCCCCGCATAGGATCAGAAGCGGACGCGCACGCCGCCGGAGAGGCGCCGGCCGGTCTGGCGATATTCCTTCGTCCGGTCCGGGCTGACCGAGTAGATGAACTCCTTCGCATTATTGAGGTTGATCGCATCGGCGAAGATGGTGAAGTTCGGCGTCACCTCATAAGACAGGCCGGCGTCGAGTTGGCCATAGGCGTCGAAATATTCCGGTTCACCGTTGCGGCCCGATGCGACCTGAAGGAAATTGTCGCGCCAGGTGTAGGCGACGCGCGCCTGGATGCCATATTTCTCATAGAAGCCGACGAGGCTGTAGCTGTACTTCGACAATCCTTCGAGGCCGAAGGAGACATTGGCCACCGCATTTTCATATTTGGCGTTGGAGTCGGTGAAGTTGAAGCTGGTCTGCACGCCAAGACCGTCGAACGGGGCGGGCAGGCCGGAGAAGGCCTGACGATAGCCGACTTCGAAGCCCTTGACCGTCGCGCCCTTGCCATTGCCGGGCACCGTCACCTGGAACGTCACCTGATCCACCGTCTGCGGCGTGGTGATCAATGTCACGAAGGAGTCGATCTTCTTGTAGAAGGCGGCGAAGGACAGGAGCGAGGAGTCGGCGAAATACCATTCCACGCCTGTTTCGATCTGCTTGGCCCGGAAGGGTTGCAGGTCGGGATTGCCGCGACTGATCGTCTCATTGCCGGGGTTGGTCTGGATCGACTGGCGCGGCGACAGGTCGGTCAGGGTCGGGCGGGTCATCACCTTCGACGCGGACAGGCGCAGGATCAGATTGTCGGTCGCCTCCAGCTTGATGTTGAGCGAGGGCAGCCAGTCGTCATATTTGCCGCGGAAGCTGACGGGGACGATGCCCGACACGACGATATCGTTTTGCCCCGTGGGATTGCCATTGGCGTCGACGCGCGGCTTGGCGCTCAAGACCGTGCGGGATGCGCCTGACGAGGTGTAATCGGTATTCTCGTAGCGCAAACCGGCGTTGATCGTCAGCGGCATCGACCCCAGCATGGTTTCGAAATTGGCCATGACATAGGCGATCTTCACCTTCTCATCGATCACCGAAGAGGCGGAAGGCGAGAAGACGGCCGGATTGAACGCCTTGCCATCTTCGGTCGCATATTGATCGATCAACTGGACCAGTTGCTGCGGGTTGTAGATCACCCAGTCGCGGATGATATTGTCCGGGCCGCCGCCCTGGAAGAAATTGCGGTTGGTCGGGCTGAAGAGCGAGGTCGGCAGCAGACGGTCGGAACCGCAATAGGCGCATTGTTCGCCAAAGGGCATTTCGTCGGCCGTCAACGTCTTCTTGCGGTTGGCGATCATGCCGCCGGTGAAGAGGGTGAGGTTGGACGTCGCCTTCCATTCGGTATCGGCGCGATATTCGCCAATCTTGTCATCGACGTCTGTGCCGCCGCCCCAGATATAGTAATGGGCGGTGATGCCCTGCGGGTTGGTCGCGGCATTGGGGTAATTGGGGCTGGTGAAGCCATAATCATAGATCGGGCTGTCGCCGCGCCGGTCGAACCACAGGTCAACATTTTTACGGCGGATGGTGGTGAAGAGATTATTCTCCTTACCGCGCCGTTCCGCCTTGGATCGGGAAGCGTCCAGCTTCAGCTTGAAATTGTCGGACGGCTTCCATTCGACATTCGCACCGAACTGGTTGGTCATGACATT
Source organism: Sphingobium sp. AP50 (assembly GCF_900109095.1). Taxonomy (GTDB): domain Bacteria; phylum Pseudomonadota; class Alphaproteobacteria; order Sphingomonadales; family Sphingomonadaceae; genus Sphingobium. Next base: position 226,500 of record NZ_FNYZ01000004.1, on the reverse strand, counting down.
GCGCTGGTCATATTGCAGGATCTGGTCGACGAAGCCGCCCTGATAGCGCTGATAGACCGCTTCGCCATCTTCAACGACCTGCTCGACCAACGTGCCACCGGAAAAGTCATAGGCAAGGCCGGTTTGCTGTTCGGTAAACTTGGCCTTAGAATAGAGGCCGTCCAGCGTGACGGTCAGCGTATCGGTCGGCCGGGCCTGGAAGGAGCCGGAGAAGCCATAGCGTTCCAGACCGCGTTCGAAGAAGAAGGGCGACAGGTTGGAGGGCATGGAGATGTTGCTGAACGGCGCGACATTTGGCCCGATGCGGCCGCCATCCACACCATTGGCGCGATAATAGGAGTCGGTGCTGGAGCGATGAACATGGCCGGCGCCGATGGTGAACTCATCATTGCGGGTGTCGCGCTTGGTATAGACGCCCGATAGCGACAGGCCGATGGTACGGTCGGCATTGCGCCAGGAGGCGACGCCCGAGATTTCAGGATTGAACTTGTCGGCGATCTCGGCCCACATCTGTCCGGCGGACGCGCTGAAGGCGAATTGCTCCTTCTGGTCGATCGGGCGCAGCGTGTGGACGTCCACCGTCGCGCCGATTGATGCGCCGTTCAGATTGGCCTGGGGCGATTTGAACACGTCGGCACCGGCGATGATTTCGGACGGCAGCACGTCGAAGGAAAATTCGCGACCATTATTGTCGGTGGCTAGCGTGCGGCCGTTGACGGTAACGGCGTTGAATTTGGGGCCAAAGCCACGGACGGTGATGTAGCGGCCTTCACCCCGGTTCCGTTCGATGGTGACGCCGGCGACACGTTGAAGGGATTCGGCGACATTCTGGTCAGGCAGCTTGCCCAGATCCTCGGCCACGATCGAGTCGACCACGCCGACCGATTCCCGCTTGATATCGATCGAGGCTTTCTGGCTGGCGCGGATGCCGGTGACGATGATGTCTTCCGTTGTCGATTCCGCATTTTGCGCCGCGGATGCATCCTGCGCCAGGGCCGCGCCGCCGATCGTCAGCGCCAGACCGGACGCCGCCATCATGCTCGCAAGACGGACCTTACCCACCTTCCTCATAACCACTCTCCCTCTCTTTATTGTCGGTGTTTATGGCGCAATGTTGCGCATATGTCAAATGACGTAATACATAATATGAATTAGCGAACGGCGCGGATCGGGAGCACGCACAGCGCCGATCCGAAGACGAACAGCAGCGCCGCGATGAAGATGGCGCGATAGTCATTGTCGAACAGGCCGAGCAGAATGGCGGCCATGACCGGGCTGATGATCTGGGGAATATTGACCGCCGTGGTCAGCACGCCCAGATCCTTGCCTTCGTCCCCCAGCGCGCTTTGGGGCAGCACCTGCGTCATCAACGCCATGTCGATCGACATGAACATGCCATATCCGATGCCGATCACCCCGGCATAGACCCACATGCCCGCCATGGATGGCGCCAATAGGGGCGCTGTCATGGCGATGCCCATGATCAGGCTGCCCAGTATGACGAAGGGCTTGCGCCGTTGCCAGCGGTCGGACAGCCAGCCGGAGATCAGCGAGGAGGCGACGAGGCAGACCAGGGTGAGCAGCGCCATATTGGCGATGGCGATGTTGGACGCGCCGTCGGACAGGCCGATATAGTCGCGCAGGATATAGAGCAGATAGGCGGCGACCGCCTGATAGCCCATATAGATGGTGAAGCGGCTGGCGAAGGCCCAGGCGAAATCGGGATGGGCGCGCGGGCTGATCCAGAAGCTCTTGAAGAAGCTGCCCCAGTGGATGGGACGGCGTGGCGTGGCGTCGCTGGGCGGTTCGCGGTTGAGCGCGACGAAGGCGATGCAGGAGGCGGCGATGGCGCCGGCGAACAGGCCATAGGCCAGCACGCGCTCTCCAGCCAGATAGCCCGCGACCACCGTGCCCGCCGTCAGACCAGCGGTCATGCCCGCGCCAACGATGCCCGATATGCTGCCGCGCGTTTCCGGAGCGAAGCGATCGGCGATCAGCGTGGTCATCGCCGGTTGCATGGCGTTATAGGCGATCGCCGCCATCACCCACAGGATCATCAGCGACCAGAAGCTGGTCATCCACGATACCCCGAACAGGCAGAGCGATCCGATGAGCGAAGCGATGGCGATCCATGGCGCACGGCGACCCCAGCGGCTGCGAGTGCGGTCCGACAGGGCGCCCGCGATCGGCGTCGCCAGCGTCGAGAAGATCGAGGTGATGGCGAAGAGCAGGGCGAGATTATTTTCTTTTGCGCCCGGCGAGAGTTCGGCGATCTGGTTGGGCAGCAACACGCCCAGCACGCCGCTGTACAGCGCCATCAGCAAGAAGAAATTGACCATCAGCGACAGTTGCAGCCGGACGCGCGCCGGGCCTGTCACCCATTGGGGCGAGGCGGTGTCGGTGGTTGTGGCGACGCCGTGCATCAGTGGTTCGCCCGGCCCTGTGGCACCAGACGCAGGCCCGCATCGCGGGGGCGGCGGTGCGGGCCGCCGCGTATATTCCAGCCATTGCCGGCCACGCTCTGCGCAATGGCGGCTTCATCGACCAATATGCCGAGGCCCGGACGGTCGCCAAGCACGATGCCGCCATCGGCAATCTGCTGATCGACGTCGAGACCGGTGGGGAAGCGGAAGTCCTGCACTTCTATGCCGATCATGTTGGGCACGGCCGCAGCGGCATGGGCCACCGGATTGGCATTATAGGCCACCGGCGAGACGGGCAGGCCGCGCGCATGGGCGGCCATGGCGACGCGGTGGAAATGGGTGATGCCCCAGACGCTGCCGGTCTGGACGATGTCCACGGCGCCAGCATCCAGCAGGGGCATATATTGTTCCAGCCCGGTGAGATTTTCGCCGGTGGCGACGGCGGCCTTGGCGGCGCGGGAAATGGCGGCGTGGCCCGCCGCGTCCCAGCGGCGCACCGGCTCCTCGATCCAGGTCAGGTCGACCCGCTTTTCGATTTCGGCGAGATGGCGGATCGCCTGTTTGCAATTCCAGGCTTCGTTGACGTCCAGCATCAGCGCGGGGCGACTGCTGTTGCGCGACAGGATGTCGCGTACCGTCTCCAGCCGGGCGATGTCGCGATCGAGATCGCGGCCGCCCTTGATCTTGGCGGCGGTGAAGCCGCGATCGGCCCAGTCGCCATAATGGGCGGCGAAGGCATCATCATCCAGACCATAGCAAAGGCCCGAGGCATAGCCGGGCACGAAGCGGTCGCCCGCGCCCAATGTGCGCCACAGGGGTTCGTCGGCCATCTTGGCCTTGAGATCCCACAGCGCCATGTCGATCGCAGCGATCGTGCCGAAGGTCGCGCCGGCATGGCCGCTCTTGAACACATGAGCGAGCATTGCGTCATAGAGGGTCGATACGGCACGGGGGTCCGCCCCTTCGACCGCAGGAAACAGCCGGTCGATCTCGCCATGCTGGCCAAGGCCCACGCCGGTCAGGCCGCCATCGGTTTCCAGCAACAGCAGGGGCACTTCGGTAATGCCCGACTGGACGACGCCATTCACGTCGCCCACGGGGCGCTGCCAGTCATGATAGGCGGTAAGGCTGCGATAGCCTGTGATCTTCATTGTATGTCCTCTACCCTCCGGTCCAGCCGGCCACGAGTCATATTATGTATTATCTATGTTGTTTGACAAGTCTTGACGACACTTGTCAATCGGGTCCACCGTCGAAAAAAGCGTCGTGCAGGGCGTGAGCATGAGAAAAGGCGTAAAAAACATGCAGGATAGAGTGGCCGGCGGGGGCCCGGCAGCGACGCAAAGGGTCAGGCGGCGTCCGCGACTGGCGGAAGCGGTGGTCGAGGACCTGGTCAATGCGATCGTCACCGAAATGTATCCGGCGGGGACTGCGCTGCCGCCGGAAAATATGCTGTGCGACATGTATGGCGTCAGCCGGACGGTGGTGCGCGAGGCGACGACGGCGCTGACCGAAAAGGGGCTGGTGGTATCGCAGCAGGGGCGTGGGACGATCGTGCGGGATTCGCGTGACTGGAACCTGCTGGACCCGATGATCCTGGCGGCCCTGTTCCGGCGCGAGGATGGCCTGTCCTATCTGGATAATCTGTCGGAAATCCGATCCTCGCTGGAAGCGTCGATGGCGGCCAAGGCGGCGAAGAAGGCGACGCCCGATAGCGTGGCGGAGCTATCCGCGCAGATCGACAAGCTGGAAGCGCTGGTCGAGATGCCGGCTGCCTATGTGCATGAGGATGTCAATTTCCATGATATCATCATGCGCATGTCGGGCGACCGGCTGAGCAAGGCGATCATCGACGGCATTCAGGGCAAGGCGCTCAACACCCATGGCTATGCCGGCAAGCTGAGCGTGGCGCATGTGCGCGACACCCATGCCGCGCACCGGCGTATCCATGACGCGATCGTGGCGGGTGACCCGGAAGGGGCCGCGCGCGCGATGCGCGAACATATCGAATCATCCTGGGCCAAGCGGCGGGGTTCGCGCGCGGCGACATAGGATGTCGTGGGCTGCCGGTGGGCAGCCCATAACCGATGACTTACTTCTGCGCGCCGCTGGCGACCAGATCATCGACATCATGGCTGACGCCGTTCGCCACCACCTTGCGGACCTTGAACGTGTTGGCGATATTTTCACGCGGATCGCCTTCGATCAGGGCGATGTCGGCCAGTTTCCCTGCTTCCAGCGTACCGGCGTCCAGATTGAGCGCCCTGGCCGGATTGACGGTAGCGGTTTGCAGCGCCTGGAACGGCGTGAGGCCGGCATCGACATAGGATGCGATTTCGGCATGGAGATTGGTCGAGATCATCGTGTCGGTACCGGCGACCACCTGGGCACCGGCATCATACATCTTCTTCATGCTCAGCAGCATGCCGCCGAACATCGGCTTGATCAGGCCTTCCAGCGGGCTGCGTTCGGTGACCGACTTCTGCGCCCAGACCGGGAACAGCTTGATGCGCGGGTCATTCATATAATCGGGATGCTTGGCCAGATAGCCTGACAGCGCGCCGAACATCGTCGGCGTCAGGGTGCGACCGCTGCGGCCGAACAGTTGCACGACATCGTCATAGGCAATGCCCAGCGGCCCCTGTTTGGGCGAATAGCCGCGCCGGCTGGTCGCGCCGACATGTTCAGTGCCGTCCACGCCGGTATAGGCGGCGGGGAAGATTTCATGGCCCGACACCGGCACGCCCATCTCATGCGCCGCCTCCACGATGCGGCGCTGGCCGAAATCGGTCATGCGCACATAGCTTTTGATGAGGTCATATTTGAGCGCCTTGGCCCGCGCCAGTTCGCGCTCCAGATGCGCAGGGCCGGATACGGCGACGCCCATCTTATAATAGACGCGCTGCCATTCCAGCAGCGGGCTGGCGGTGTAGAGGCGCGGACTGACGCGGACGCCCGCTTCGCTCGCCTCGCGATCCTCGATCGCGTCATAGACCATGGTGCCCGGATCGCGGACCGTGGTGATGCCATAGGCCAGCCAGGCCTTTTCCAGATTGGAACCGAAATCCTTCTGAACATGGGCATGATATTCGATCAGGCCGGGGATGGCGGTCAGGTTCGGCGCGTCGATATATTTGGCGGAGGCATCGCGCTTGGCCGGATCATGGGCACGGATTTCGGTGATGCGATTGCCGTCGATCACGATATCCTTGTCGAGCTGCGTTTCGTCCTTCACCGAATCCACCAGCTTGCCGACATGGATGATGGTACGACCCGTCGGCTTGGCGAGCGTGTAGTTCAGCGTCAGCGGAACCGGCGTGACGACGCCCGTTTCCAGATTGACGGTCTTCATGCTGTCATCGGACTGGAACAGGATCGTGTTGCCGTCAGCCGCCCAGGTCGGGAAAAAGGCGGTGTCGGATGCCAGCGCGCGGGGCGGACCCAGCGGCTTGCCATCCTTGTCCACCGGCCAGACCTTCAGCAGGCCTTCATAGATGCCCGCCATCTTCGTGCCGTCGGGCGACCAGACCGGGCCGCTGCCGCTGCGGGTGTCGAGCGACATATTTTCTTCGGGGATCTGCCAGAAGGCGGGGCTGGTGCCGTCGGTCGGGATTACCCAGGCCTGATTGGTGCCTTCGCGGAAACTGCTCGAATATTTGTGGGACAGGCTGATGACGACATATTTGCCGTCCGCCGACCAGCTGGGGCTGCCCGGCTGGCCCAGCGAGGTCTGGAGCCGGGTGATCTTGCCGGTCGCGACGTCGACCATGCAGACGCCCGCGACGCCCCATTGTCCGTCAATGTCGAGGAAGGCGATCTTCGTGCCATCGGGCGACCAGGCGGCGCCCAGCGGCTGGGTGTCCATATTGACCAGTTGGCGATCCTTGCCGGTGGCAAGGTCGCGGATGAACAATTCGGGCAGGCCGCCATTGCGATCGGAGGAATAGGCGATGCTCTTTCCATCGGGCGACCAGGTGGGATCGGCGTCGAGCGCGGCATCCTTGGTCAGATTCTCCGGCACGCCGCCCTTGGACGATACGACATAGAGGTCGCCGAGCGCGACGAAGGCGATCTGGCTGCCATCGGGCGAGATTTTGGGATGCATGATGCCCAGCGCCTTGCGCGGCGCGGTCGAATCCCAGTCGCGCTTGGCGCGGGTGTAGCTGGGGCGGACGGCTTCAAGCGTAGCGGCGAAGGGGATGATGGTCGCCTTTGCGCCTGCCCGATAATGCAGCTTTCCGTCGGCGGCGTAATAATAGCCGGTCTTGTTCCACGACACGCGGAATGGCGCGACGACTTCGCTGCCGCTCACCGTCTTGCCATCGATCTGGAGGTAGGAGCCTTTGGGATCGGAGGCGACATAGGCGAGTTGGCCGGATGGGCCGTAAGAGGGCGCATCCAGCCGCGTGCCATCGATCGCCTTGAGCAGGCTTTCCTTGCCATCCGCCAGGCTCGTTTCGAACAGGGAGGCCTTCACCATTCCTTCCTGACTGGAATAGGCGATCTTCGTGCCGTCGGGCGACCAGGTCGGCATGCGGTCTTCCAGCGGCCCCTTGCTGATCTGCTTCAGCGCGCCGCTGGCAAGGTCGATGGTCCAGATATCGTAATTGCTGCCCGACCGATCCGAGGAGAAGGCGATGGTCTTGCCATCGGGTGAGAAGGTCGGTTCGCGATCGTCATAGGCGCCGTTGGTCAGCTTGCGCATATCGCTGCCGTCGGGCTTGATCGTCCAGAGATCATAGCCGCCGTCGCGATAGGAGAAATAGGCGAGGTGCGATCCGTCCGGCGCCCAGACCGGCTGGCGGGCATCGTTGAAATAATCGGTGATCCGCTTTGCCTTGCCGCCCTTGACCGGCACGATCCACAGGCTGCCCTGCAAGTCCATCGCCAGCCATTTGCCGTCGGGCGACACCGACACGGCCATGGACGTGCCTTCATGCACGTCGAAAGCGACCGGGGTTTCGCCGCCGGGCGGGGGGAGATTGGCGGGTTGGGCGTAGGCGGTCGTCGCGCTTGCGGTCAGAAGGGCGAGGGACAGGAGCTTGATGGCAGATTTCATGATCTTGGAGTTTCCCTTACCAGCCAAAAATATAGCGTTCGCGGCGGACATCCGCGCCGCCGCGCAGCGTGCCGCTGCCCGGCACGACACCGGCAGCGACGATGCCGGTGGACACGGCGAACGGCCCCAGCACGTCGAGCCTGTGGCCACGCGCGGTCAGATCGTCACGGACGGCCTGCGGCACGCGATCCTCGATCTCCAGCACGCCCGGTTCATCCTTCTTGATGCCGAAGGAGTTGTGGAAATGGTTGGAATTGATGCGCGGCGCCTCGATCGCGGCCTGTAGCGGCTGATCGAAGGCGAGGACGCGGAGCAGGACGTTCATGATCTGCTGATCCTGATTGTCGCCGCCGGGCGTGCCGATTGCCAGATAGGGCGCGCCGTCCTTGAGCACCATGGACGGCGACAGGGTCGTGCGGGGCCGCTTGCCCGGCGCCAGCACATTGGGGCTGGCGGTATCGAGATCGAACACGGTCAGCCGATTGCTCATCGGGACGCCGGTGTCGCCCGCAATATAGGCGCCGCCCAGCATCCAGCCGGAACTGGGCGTGCAGGAAAAGAGGTTGCCGTGCCTGTCCACCACCTCGATTGCGGTCGTATCGGCCGTGGGCCTGGGTGGGGCCTTGAGCATATGGGGGGTGAAGAGGGGCGTGGTGCGCGCCTTGCCCTCATAGGCCCATGGGTCGCCGAAACGATGGTCGAGGGAGGCTTTCGGCCCGATCTGCTTCGCGCGGGCGGCGGCATAGCCCTTCGACAGGAGGCCCTTCATCGGCACGGTCGCGAAATCGGGATCGCCGAAATACATGTTGCGATCGTCGAAGGCGAGCTTGATCGATTCCGCCACGGTGTGGAGATAGGGGGCGGACCCCGGCTCCATCGCGGCGATGCCGGCCGCCTCGGCGATGTTCAGCGCCATCAGCATGGCCGGACCCTGGCTCCAGAAGCCGGCCTTGTACACCTGATAGCCGAACACATTGGTCATTATCGGGGTTTCGATTTTCCCCTTATAGGATGAGAGATCCTCATAGCGCATCAGGCCGCCGTCGCGCGCCATGGCGGCGCCGATGCGACGAGCGATGTCGCCCTTGTAGAAAGCGTCGCGCCCGGCCTGGATTGCGGCCTTGCGGTCCTTCGTCTTTGCAAAGGCGGTGCGGTCAGCCTCCGCGATGATGCGCATGGTGCGAGCAAGGTTGGGCTGACGGAAGAACTCGCCGGTCCTGGGGGGCTGGCCGCCCGGATAATAGGCGTCATAGGCGTCCTTATATCTGGACGTCGCCTTCTGCTGACTGACGAAAACCTCCGCCAGGAAATTATACATGACGAAGCCATCGGCCAGTTCGATCGCCGGTTGCATCACCTGATCGAGGGTCATCGTGCCGTTAAGCTGGAGCGCCAGCGCCATGGCGTCGACCATGGCGGGTACCGTGCCGCCATTGGGGCCATTGCCGGGGATGACCCCGGCGGCGGCGAATTTGTCCGGTGTGGCAAGGGCGGGGGCGACGCCCTGTCCGTTCACCAGCGATATCTTTTTCGTGCCAGCATCATAGATAATGGTGGGCGCTTCGCCGCCAAAGCCGAAATGGGATATTTCCGTCACCGCCGCCGCGAACACGGCCGCGACGCCGGCATCGGTCGCGTTGCCGCCCGCCATCAGGATGCGGGTGCCCGCCGCCACGGCATAATGGCGACCGGCCGCCACGATGCCGAACTGACCGACGATTTCGGGCCGCAATGTTTCGCCCGCGCTGACCAGTCGGGTGGGTTCGATCGCCGGTTTGGATGCCTGTGCGATGGCGGGCATCGCATTGCCCATCAGGGTCACGCCGCCCGCCGCCAGCGCCGCAAAGTCGCGACGGCTCAACCCTTGCTTGTCGCTGTCGCTCATCCCGTAAATCCCCTGTGGTCAGCATGGTCTGCCCGGCCTGAAGGGAAGGCGCGTGCCTGCCGATACCGGTCATAACGGGCAAGCCGGTCGTGTCCGCTATAGGGCGATCAATTCAGGCGATATTTCGGGGGCTCAGCGGACGGGGGAGCGTCCGGGGATCAGGAGATTGAGGACCACGGCAATCACCGCCGCCGGCAGGACACCCGACGACAGCAGAATACGCGCGGCTTCGGGCAGATGCGACAGGGCGTCCGATTCCAGTTCCAGCCCGATGCCCAGCGACAGAGCGAGGGCGAAGATCATCATGTTGCGCTGGGTCCATTCGACCGCCTGCAACATGGAGAGGGCGGCCGATGCGACCATGCCGAACATCAGGATCACGCCGCCGCCCAGCACCTCGATCGGGATTGTGGTGATGGTCGCGCCGATCTTGGGCACCAGGCCGCACAGGATCAGGAACAGGGCGCCGATCGTCACGACATGGCGGCTGACGATGCCGGTGATCGCGATCAGGCCGACATTCTGGCTGAAGCTGGTATTGGGCATGGCGCCGAACAGCGCGCCAAAGGCGGTGCCGACGCCATCTGCCGCCGTCGCGCCGATCAGTTCACGGTCATGCGCGGGGCGACCGGCATTGCCTTCGCAGATGGCGGACACGTCGGCGATGGATTCGATCGCGGAAATGAAGCCCATCAGGCAGAAACCCAATATGGCGGAGGCGGAAATCGAGAAGCCGAAATGCAGCGGATCGGGCAGCATGAAGAGGCCGGCCGACCCGATCGGCGCGAAGGAGACGCGGCCCATGAGGAAGGCGAGCACATAGCCGGCCATCAGGCCCAGCAGAACGGACGCGGTCGACCAGAGGCCCTTCCCGTAGAAGCTGAGGCCCAATGTCGTGACGATCACCACGCCCGCCAGCAGCCAGCTTGCGCCCGCGCCATAGGCTGGCGTTCCCTGCGCGGCGACACCGCCTGCGGCATATTGGATGCCCACCCGCATCAGCGACAGGGCGATCATCAGCACCACCAGTCCCGTCACCAGCGGCGGCAAGGCGAAGCGGATGCGGCCGACAAACTGGCTGACGAAGATGTGGAACAGCCCGCCGAACAGGGCGGCGGCGGTGAGTTCCGCCATCGCCTCCACCCCGCGTCCGGCACAGATGGGGATGATGACCGGCAGGAAGGCGAAGCTGGTGCCCTGTACAAGGGGCAGCCGCGCGCCGACCGGGCCGATGCCGACCGTCTGGAGCAGGGTGGCGACCCCGGCGAACAGCATTGCCATCTGGATCATGTAGATGAGCGCGCTGGGGTCTGCCGATCCATAGCCGAAACCGGCCGCGCCCGCGATAATGATGGCGGGGGTGATGTTGCTGACGAACATCGCCAGCACATGCTGGATGCCCAGCGGGATGGCGACGGCGAAGCCCGGAAAATGATCGGGATCACGCGCCTGTGCGGCTGTCATGCCGCCCGGCGATACGGGTGGGATGTCCGTAACGGCGAGCGGCGCGGCGGTCATTGCGGCGGGGCCTGTTCGTAGCGGTTCCAATGGCCGAGCAGCTCGTCCACCACTTTCGATCCGACCAGATAGAGGCTTTCCAGCGAGGCACGCATGCCCGAATAGCCTTCATTTTCCCGCATCAGATTGTCGGCGGCGGACACGCCATCGGGCGGCATGGAATAATTGCTGCCCGACCGCAGTACCATGACCCGATCCATCTTCGCCCGGCCGACCCGGTCGAGATAGGTCATCGCCTGAAGCGTGCCGGTTTCCTCCATGGCGGAGGTGACGAATTCGCCCTTTCCGCTGGTGGAATAGCGGGTGAAGTCATTGGCCCAATTGTTGAGCAGCTTGCCATGCCAGAAGGTCATCGCCGAAAACTGGTCGCCGATCAGGACGAAGGGCGGCTTTTGCGCATTGGGATAGCTGGTATAGCGCGCCCGTTCCTTCTGGATGCCGGCGTCGTCCGGGATGGGCGTGTCCTTCGTCAGGGCAAAGGCCCAGTCGACCAGCTTTGGGTTGAGCGCGAAGACCCGGCCCTCGGTGATCGGCGGGCTCTTGTCATGCGGGCCATTCTTGTCGAGCGGGAAGAAGCCGGACGGCCAGTCCTTCGGGATTTCGCGGGCGTCGATTTCATGCACCAGATCGCCGTCCACGCTGTAGCGCGCCCAGGCGGCCGATCCGATTGAGGCATTTTCGGGATCAATGCCGGCGATGCCGGCGACCAGCCAATAGGATTTCGACAGGTCGAAACGTGAGTCCAGGCCCAGCGCCATGGTGGCGGTGGCGGATCGGGCGGTGCCCACACCCGTCACCATCGCCAATATCTGGCTGTCTGGATTGTAATAAAGGTCGTGATAGCCCTGCGGGAAGGGGATGCGCGTGTCGAGTTTGCGGCGTTCCTTCCAGAGCTGGAATTCGCCCGGCGCATCGCCCGTGTCGGCCCCAATTTCGAACATGGTGACGATCACCATGCGGACGGGCAGGGGATTGGCGCAGGGCTTTGTCGGCGCACAGGCCAGCGCGGCATCGACGGCGGGTGTCGCGCTGGCGCCTGTGAAGGAGAGACAGGCGCTGGCGGTCAGAAGCAGGCAGCGGAACGGGAATAAGGTCAAGAACAGGCCTTCCGGTAATCAAAAAATGGGGGAGCGTGGCGTGGCCGCGCTCCCCCTTGAACGGATCAGAATTTATAGACGACCGACGCTTGGAAGCTGCGCGGCCGTTCCGGCAGGACGATGGTGCTGCCGAACAATTCGGTGAAATTCGCACGGAAATATTTCTCGTTAGTGGCATTTTTGACCACCAGACGGAGCAGGATCGGGCCGGTTTCGAACGATGCGCTGAGGTCCGCCGTGGTGTAGGCGGGCAGCTTCACCGCCTGGCTCTGACCCGAATAGACCGAGTCGACATGGACGATGCTGCCCGACAGAGCGAGGCCGAAGTCGAACGCATAGGTGGCGGTCGCCGAATACATATTTTCGGGGATGCCCGCGCGCTTGGAATCGCTCTTGCTGTTGATCGGCACCAGACCGATCGGCTGGCCACCCAGGAAGAGGGTCGGGTCGGTCACGTTGACCAGATCCTCGATGCCGAAGAAGCTGAACAGCGTGCCATCATGCAGTGCCGTCAGGTTGTATACATTGGTGTGGGTATAGGCGCCGGTGATCAGCAAGTGACGATCCACCGACCAGCGCAGTTCCGCTTCCAGACCCTTGGTTTCGACCGACTGGTTTACCGTGATCGACTGGACATTATAGTCGGTGCGCTTCTGCTTGTAGACCGATACGGCGGCATAGAGCTTGTTGTCGAGCCAGCTGCCCTTCAGGCCCGCTTCATAGAGTTTCGACGCGGAGATATAGGTGCCTGCCAGCACGTCCGTCGGGTAGATTTCGGCGCCCTGTCCCGCGATGACGGTCGATTGCTTGGCGATCGTGCCATAGGGGATGAGGCCAAGGGGCAGCTTGTAATTGGCGCTGGCCGACCAGGACCAGGCACCCTTGCTGCCGCTGGCATTATTGTTCACCGGATTGGCATCGGGGGCTTCCAGCTTCGACACGATGTTGGTCGCCTTGACGTCCAGATGGTCGTAGCGGGCGCCCAGCGTCACATCCAGGCCGAAGGCGAAATCGAGATCGGCAAGGCCCGCAAAGGCGAGATCGGTATAATGGCCGACGACATAGTTGGTATAGTCGCAGTCGCATTCGGTCGACAGCAACCGGTCGGACAGCGCATCATAGCCGACGGTCAGGTCGACGCGGTTGAAATATTCATAGTTGAAGTCGTCGCCATGCTTATATTTGGTGTAGCGGACCGAGGGCGAGAGCTGGAAGGCGAATTTACCGGCATCGCTTTCGAACGTCTTGGACGCGACGATCTTGTCCTCGAACACCCAGCTGTCATGGAATTGCGAGAAGCCATAGGCATTCTCGTTCATATTCTCATAGCTGTCGTAAAAGGCCTGGTTCTTGAGTTCGAAACCGCTGTCGGCCGTGTAGATGGCATCGAAATAGAGCGTCGTGCCGCGGTTGACCAGCCTGTCATCCTTGCCGGTCAGGACGTTGCGGCGGCTGAGCTTGGTGGTGCCGGTATTGGTCAGGTTGAGCGGCGAATTGGTGTAGCAGGCGTCGGTGATCGAGGCGGCGAAGGGGCTGCCGTTGCAGCCAAAGCCGCCGAAGATCGACAGGCCGCCGGGCGACACGACATTGATTTCCTGTTGCGAAATCTGGCCATCGCCATCGGTGTCGATCGGCTGCGCCTGACCGGTGATATAGGTGCCATTATTGACCAGCGCCTGCGTCAGGCGGTTCCAGCCGCCATTCTGTTGGCCCTTGTAATTCTGATACTGGCCGCCCCATTCGATGCGGACATGATCGGACAGATCGGTGTCGAACGATCCCTGAAGGATCGTCTGCTTGGTCCACATATTGTTATAGTAGCTGCCGTCATCTTCATATTGGCCGAACAGGCTGTAGCCGAATTCCTGTTCGCCGATCTTGAGCGGGCCCGAGATATTGCCCTTCACGACATTCATGTCCCAGCTGCCACGGGTGTAGCTGAGTTCGCCCGATGCCTTGTCGCGCAGCTTGCCATCGGCGACGCGCGCGGACTTTGGTACGAAGTTCATATAGCCGCCGGTCTTGGACGGGCCGTAGATGGGCGAGGCAGGGCCGCGCACGATGTCGATACGGTCCGACGCGCCGATCGGCGTGGGATAGTTGCCCGGATTGTCGAGCCGGCGCATGCCGCGGAAATAGACTTCGCCGGGCGTGCCGCGAATGTCGAGCGCGCCGCCGACGCCGAAGAAGCTGTTGGTGAAGGTGCCGGGCGCCTGCGCCACCAGATCATAGATGTCGGTGATGCCGAAGCGTTCGATCTGCTCGCTGGAAATGGTGGAGGCGGAGCGCGGCGTTTCCAGGATGGTCTTGTCGAAGCCGAAGATGGAGCCGACATTCTTGACCGGCAAAGCGTCGAGCGCACCGGTCACGACGATTTCGGCGTCGCCCGGTGCATCACCGGGTTCGGGCGTCTGCGCCCATGCGGCCGAAGTCAGCGCGGTGCAGGACAATAGCGCCAGTCCCAGCGCTGCGCTGCGCCCATGCTGCGATGCAGCGCCAAATGATTTGCGACCAGAAACTTTATAATTCGGCATCTTATACCCCCTTTTAAAGGCGGCGAAGCGCAAATCCCCACAGCTCCGCCAGCCGGTTTTCCCTGCTGCCTGCCTCTCCCATGACAAATTGAAATGCTGCGATGCACCAGACTAATATTTTCGACGCATCGTCGCAAAGAAAATGTCTTATATTCTCGACTATCTTCCAGATTCTGGACCAACCATGATCATGGCTTTGCCATTTTTGTCATGGATGGCACGGTAACATCTTCAAAAATCTTATATTCTTCTTCCAGTTGTAGCTGGAGCGCGGCCTTGGCGCTGCGCCGGATGAGCGCGCGGCAGGCCGGTGCAGCAATTGTGGTGCAGGCGGTCACTGGCGTTCCGATTTGTCCGTTGGCCCAAAGGCTGTCGCCCGCGACGAAGGCCTGTTCCAGACTGGTGCGGGCCATCTGCTTGAGGTCGGCATAGGACAGGCCCTGTTCCCGCGCGGCGCGCAGATATTCATTGGTCATGTCTGTGCGCAAAATGCCCTGATCGTCGGTCGAGAGCATCACGGGCACACCCATTTGCCGATAGAGGCGCAGCGGATGGGCATCGCCCTTCACGCCCAATATGATGTCATTGCTGCTGAGGTTGATTTCCACCCCGACATGGTCGCGCGCCATGCGCTGCAACGTGCCGGTCGCATCCTCCTCATAGGCGATGGCGGTGCCATGGCCGATCCGTTCCGCACCCGCATCCAGCGCCTTGGCGATATGGTCGCGCAGCGCGGCGGGCGGCACCAGTCCGAAAGCCAGTTCGCCGGCATGCAGCGTGCGATGGACACGCGGATAGCGTTCGCCGAGGAAGCGGATCATCGCCATGTGCAGATCATAATCGCGCAGGGCGATCACCCAGTCTTCGGGCTGGACGATGTTGATGCCAACATAGCGCGGATCGCGGTCGGCCAGCGCGAAGGCGAGAATCAACGAGGTGAAGGCCTGCGCGGGCGGCAGGTCACGCCAGCCCCAGGCGAGATAGCGGATGGCGACGCGGCAACCCGGATCGGGCTTTGCGCTGTCGCAGGCCATTGCCTTGCGGGCGACAGCTTCGTTGGCATCCAGTTCGGCGATGGCGCGATCGATGATCGGCTTGGCGTCGCGCATCGTCCGGTCGTAAAAGGCGGCAAGGGTGGTGGCATCCAGCGGCCTGTCGGCCGCCCCCAGCGTCGCGGCGATCAGCGCGGCGGGATTGTGGGTCAACTCTACATAGGCGACCCGATCTCCCGCTGCGACCTGCCACGCGACGATCATGCTGCCCACTTCGGTTTCCGGTGTCTCTGGCCCGAAGCGTTCGAAGCTGGAGAAGAATTGGGTGTGGCCCGATGCGTCATTGGCGCCAACGCCGCGTTGCAGACCGCGCGTCGACATGGCGTCGATCAGCGTTCCGAAGGCGAAGGGGCTGCGTTCGCCCAGATGCTTTAACCGCCGATCATCGGGGCAGGGCGGCGCGACGATGGCTGTACCGCCTTCATCGGCGCACAGATCCGCCTTCGCCGCCCAGCGCAGATAATCTTCGGCATAGGGCGTGCCGCCCAGATGATTGTGCAGGTCGCCGCCTTTGGGCATGGCCTTCAGAAAGACGCGCAGGGCAGGCGGACTGTCCAGCAACGTGTCGAACAGCGCCGATGCAGCCGCTTCGCCCGATTGCGCCTGTGCGGTCGCCGGCGACAAAGCAGCTAGGGAGGTGAAGAGAGCCAGACCTGGTTTCACCGGGGATCGGCTCCCGGCACATGGTCCTGATATATGTCCCAATGGCTCAGCAGTTCATGGACGACTGGTACGCCGACGCGATAATTGGCTTCGAACGCGGCGATCTGGCCCGCGCCTTCATCCGCCACGCTCTCCACGGCCGATCGGCCCGGTGGCGGCATGGACGGGTTGCTGCCGGTGCGCAGCACCAATACCCGCGTCGGATCGACCAGCCCCTGTTTTGCAGCGATCGCCATGGTTCCGGCCAGCGACTGGCTTTCCATATTGGTCATGGCAAAGCGGCCCTTGCCGCCGGTCCACAGCTTCACCCAGTCGCGCGCCCATTGCGTGCGGCCCGGACCATGCCAGTAGCGCACCGATCCCAGCGTCTCGCCCATCAGCACGAAGGGCGGCTTTTGCGCATTGGGATAGCCTTTCCACGCGGCGCGAGCCTTTTGCAGTGCCGGGCTGTCGGGAATGACCACATCCTTGGTGCGGTCATAGGCCCATTGCGCCAGACTCTGGTTGAGTTTCACCGACATGGCGAGTTTGCCCGTGTCCGTGAAGCCGGCAAAACTTTCGGTATTGGCGGGCAGCGTATTGGGCGCGTTGGCGCCGATCGCGAACAGGCCATAGGGCCAGTCCTTGGGCACTTCGCGATCGTCAAATTCGCGCAGCGTGTCGCCCTGCACCACCCAGCGCGACCAGGCGGCGCTGCCGACCGAGGCGAGTTCCGGATCGACCCCGGAAATGCCGGTGAACAGCCAATAGGTCTTGCTGAAATCGAAGCGCGGATCGAGCAGCAGGCTCATCAACTGTTCGGCAACCCCGCCCAGCATAGTGTCCGGGCTGCCCCAGCACATGCCATAAAGGCCGTCGGCATTGCGCCGTAGCGGATGGAGCGCGCCCTTGATCGGGATCACTTCATCCAGATGCTCGCGTTCCGCCCAGAACTGGAATTCGCCCGGCGCATCGCCTTTATCCTCGCCCGGTTCGAAATTGGCGATGACGATCACCTTGACCGGGATCGGTTTGATGGCCGGAAGGACTGGAACCGGCGGTTCCGCGCTGGAGGCGGCGGAAGGCGCGAGCATGGCGACAGCCGCAGCGAAGGCCAGTACCGCCTTTTTCCCGGACCCTCCCCCCATAAATGCCACGCGCCCCCCGAAATTTACCCTGTGGTGCGAGTAGGGGCTTGACCTGATGCGATCAAACGCAATGAATCCTACAGAGTGTTGCAAAAAATAGGGTGGGTTCATGCCGGCATTTTCGCGCTTTCTGCGCTACTTCATGGCGGTCGGACGGTTGGGGTCGATCCGTAAGGCCGCGGACGAACTCAACATCTCTGCCTCCGCCATCGATCGGCAGATTTTGAATGTCGAGGCGGACCTGGGCATGCCGCTGTTCGAGCGTCTGCCGACCGGCCTGCGATTGACGGCGGCTGGCGAGATCATGATGGCGGCCGGTGGGCGCTGGCAGAAGAATCTGACCGATGTCCGCGCCCAGATAGAGGATCTGCGCGGGCTGAAGCGGGGGCATGTCGATATCGCCATCATCGATGCGCTGGCCAAGGGCTATATCCCCGGCGCCATCCGCGCGATCCAGAGCCGCTATCCGGGCATCACCATCGGCGTGCGGGTGCTGGAAAATGATCGGGTCCGCGACGCCATCGCCAGTGGGGAGGTGGATTTCGGCATCTTGTTCGAACCGCAATCCTATCGCGACCTGACCGTGCGTTCCTTTGTAGAGGTGAGGTTGGGCTTCATCACCCCTGCGGGCCATCCGTTCGGCGACCAGCGCGAGGCGCGCTTTTCCAACTGCGCCGGATCGCCGCTGATCGTGCCGGCAGAACCGTTGGCGGTATGCCAGCAGATCGCGGTGCTGGAAGGGACCAGCGGCCTGCATATCGATCGCAGCGCGACATCGGACAATATCCAGATGATCACGTCGCTGGTGTTGCAGGGCGTCGGTATCGGCATCCTCACCTCGCTCGACGTGATTACGGAGGTGCAACGCGGCCTGTTGTCCTTCACCCGCATTTCCGATCCGATCCTGCGCCCGATGACGCTGGCACTGTGCACGGCGGCGACGCGCACGCCATCCTATGCGGCGGGGATCGTGTTGGGCGAGATCGAGAGCGGGTTCGCGCAATTAAGCTATCCGGCATCGATCGAGCGGAACGACATCTGATCCGCGCTGCCACAGATTGCCCCCTTGGCCCGGGCACGATAATCGGCATGTTTGTCTCTATTCCCGCCAACTGGATTCGCGTTTCATGAGCAGCACCGAAGAACCCGAACTTTTCTACATCGCCTATGACGCCTTCCTTGCCGATGTGCAGACGGTCGCGCGGCAGGTGGGGAGCGGCGGCTGGACGCCCGATTTCATCATCGGCATTGGGCGCGGCGGGTTGGTGCCGGCGGTGTATATTTCGCACCAGTTGAAGTTGCCGATGCTGTCGATCGACCATAGCAGCAAGGTGCCGGGCTTCGCCGACGAACTGCTGGGTAAGGTCGCGGCCAAGAGTGCGGCGGGCGTCAAGCTGCTGTTCGTCGACGATATCAACGACAGCGGCGGCACGATCGATTATATCCGCCACCTTCTGCGCGACAATGGTTGCGACCAGGACAATCTGCGCTTCGCGGTGCTGATGAACAACAGCCGGTCGCGCCAGACGGTGGATTATTGGGCGAGCATGATCGATCGCGACAGCGACAAGCGCTGGTTCGTCTTCCCGTGGGAATCGGTCGGCGCCAATGACGATATCGTGGAAGAGGCGCTGTCCGTGCCTGAGAGGCTGTCCTGACCATGGACGTCCTTGGCCGCGACGGGCGGATGCGCATCTGTGTGTTCCTGGGTTCGTCGCCGGGACGGTCGCCCGTCTATCGCGAGGCGGCTGAGGCGTTCGGCACGTTGCTGGCGAAGCGGGGCATCGGCCTGGTCTATGGCGGCGGCACCGTCGGGCTGATGGGCGTGGTGGCCGATGCAGCCTGCGCGGCGGGGGGCGAGGTGATCGGCGTCATCCCCGAAGCATTGCGCGCGCGTGAGCATGATCATCAGGGGATCAGCGAACTGCATGTCGTACAGACCATGCATGAGCGCAAGGCGCTGATGGCCAAGCTGTCCGACGGTTTCGTGACCCTGCCGGGCGGGATCGGCACCTTTGAAGAGATGTTCGAGGCCTGGTGCTGGTCGCAGCTTGGTTATCATGCCAAGCCGGTCGGCATGCTGGACGTCAACGGCTTCTACAGCGGCATGTCGGGCTTCATCGACCATGTCGTGGCCGAAGGTTTCCTGAAGCCCGAACATCGCGCCATGCTGCTGGTGGAGAAGGACCCGGAAGTGATGCTCGACCGGATCGCGCAATATCTGCCGCCCCGGACCGAACATTGGCTGGGTGATAATGATGTGTGACGCCGGTCAGGCCACCGTTTCGAGATAGGCGCCCAGCCGCTCCAGATGCGCGGCCACAGCCGGTTCGGGCAGGAAGGAGCCGGTGAAGCTGTTGCGGGCCAGCGTGGCCAACGCTGCCCGATCTAGACCCCGTGCCGCAGCGATCGCGCGATAATTGTCGCCGATATAGCCGCCGAAATAGGCGGGATCGTCCGAATTAACGGTCGCCTTGAGGCCGGCCGCCAGCATCCGGTCGATAGGATGATCCTCGATCGCGTCGATGACGCAGAGTTTGAGGTTAGAAAGCGGGCAGACGGTCAGCGTCATGCCTTCGCGCGCCAGCCGATCGACTAGCGCCTTATCCTCCAGCGCGCGATTGCCATGGTCGATCCGGTCGACCTTCAGCACGTCCAGCGCTTGTATGACATAGGCGGGCGGGCCTTCTTCCCCGGCATGGGCAACAAGGCGCAGGCCCCGGTCGGCGGCGGCGGCGAAGACACGCGCGAATTTTTCGGGCGGATGGCCCATTTCCGAGGAGTCGAGGCCGACGGCCGCGATCCGGTCCAGCCAGGGTTCGGCCATCGCCAGCGTCGCAAAGGCGGCGTCCTCGCTCAGATGGCGCAGGAAGCTGAGGATCAGGCTGCTGCTGATGCCCAGCCGGGTTTCGGCTTCGGCACAGGCGGACAGCAGGCCCTCGATTACTTCCGAAAAGGGGATGCCGCGATCGGTATGGGTCTGCGGGTCGAACATGATTTCGGCATGAACCACGCCGTCGGCGGCGGCCCGTTCGAAATAGGCGGCGGCCAGATCATGGAAGTCCTGCCGCGTCCGCAGCACGTCTGCCCCGGCATAATAGATGTCGAGGAAATCCTGTAGATTGCCGAAGGCATAGGCGGCGCGGACTTCCTCCACGCTGGCATAGGGGATGGTGACGCCATTGCGCCGCGCCAGCGCGAACATGAGTTCGGGCTCCAGGCTTCCTTCGATATGCAGATGGAGTTCGGCCTTGGGCAGGCCGGTGATGAAAGCGTCGAGATCGGTCATGGCGCGACTTTAGACAGGGACGGCGGCGCCCGCAAATGCAATCCCGGCGACGGCGCGTTGCCGCAAAGCGCGCATCAGGCGATGGTGCGCACCCAGTCCGGTAGGTCGCCCAGCCGGTCGAGCAGGCGGAAATGGGCATGGCCTTCGGGTACATGCCCCATTTCATGCGCCCATGCGCCCTCTTGCGGGATATAGGCGGCCCAGGCGCCGGCCTCCAGCGCAGGGTTGATGTCCGACCGCAGCGAGTCCCCGGCCATCACCGCCTCCTGCGCCGCGACGCCATATTGGGCGAAGATACGAGTGAAGGTTTCGGGCTTCTTGTCGCTGACGATCTCTATGCCGCTGAACAGATCGCCCAGGCCCGACGCCGCCAGCTTGCTTTCCTGATGCAGCAGGTCGCCCTTCGTCACCAGCACCAGCCGGCCGATGTCGGACAATGTCTCCAGCGTTTCATACACATCGTCGAACAGCTCGACCGGATGGGCGAGCAGGGTGCGCCCGGCGGCAAGAATGTCCGCGATCAGCGATTTGGACAGATGATCGCCGGCCAGTTCCACCGCCGTCTCGATCATCGACAGGGTGAAGCCCTTTGCACCATAACCGTAGAGTTTGAGGTTGCGCGTTTCGCAGGTGATCAGCCGCTCGCGCGTGACATGATCGTCCGCGAAGGGCTGGAGCATCGCCACCAACGCTTCCTCGGTCGCGTTGAAGTGACGCATATTGTGCCAGAGCGTGTCGTCGGCATCGAGGCAGATCAGCTTGATCGTCATGGTCTTTCCATCATGTGCGGCCGGTGCGGGCGCCCATGACATAGGTGCCCGCAATTGCCCGGTCGTCCCCCAATATCTGCAACGCGAAAAGCCGTTCGGCAAGGTCCGCTCCGGCAGTTCGTCGTGCGAGAAGTGGCGTTGCGGCCGGGTCCAGCACGATGAAGTCGGCCTCCTGCCCCGGCAGCAGTCCGCCGACCTTGTCTTCGATATGCAGCAGCGCCGCGCTGCCCGCCGTGGCGAGGTAGAGGGCGCGGAAGGGATCGAGCCGATGCCCGCGCATCAGCCCGGCCTGATAGGCGACGCCAGCGGTGTGCAGCATCGAAAAGCTGGTGCCCGCGCCGACGTCCGTTCCCAGACCGATCTTCAGTCCATGCTGCGCCGCCCGTGTGAAATCGAAGAAACCCGATCCCAGGAACAGGTTGGAGGTCGGGCAGACCGCGATGCCTGCGCCGCTTTCCTGCATGCGCGCGCATGCGCGGTGGGACAAATGGATACCATGAGCGAAGACGGAACGATCACCGACAAGCCCGAACCGGTCATAGGCGTCGAGATAGTCGGCGGCGTCCGGGAAGCGCGCGGCCACTTCCGCGCATTCCCGCTCATTTTCCGCCAGATGGGTGTGCATCAGCACGTCGGGATGATCGGCCAGCAATTGGCCCGCGACATGAAGTTGCTCGTCCGAGGATGTCAGAGCGAAGCGGGGCGTCACCGCATAGCCGAGCCGCCCCTTGCCGCGCCAGTGACGGATCAGTGCTTCGCTTTCCGTCCGGCCGCTGTCGGGCGTGTCGGCAAGGCCTTCGGGGCCAAGGTCCATCAGCACCTTGCCGGAGGTGATGCGCATGTTCCGGGCCAGCGCGGCCTCGAACAGGGCATCGACCGAATGGGCGTGAACGGTGGGAAAGACCAGCGCGCTGGTGGTCCCGTTGCGCAGCAACTCGTCCAAAAAGAGCCCCGCAATCTGATCTGCATGGGCACGATCGGCGAAGGCCTTTTCCGCCGGGAAGATATGCCGATCGAGCCAGTCGAGCAGTTGCTCGCCATGGGAAGCGATCCGGTCCATCTGCGGATAATGGATATGGGCGTCGATGAAGCCGGGGACGATCAGGCCCGGCAGCGTTTCGACCGGGACATTAGGATAGAGCGGCGCCAGGTCGGCATAGGCGCCACGCGCGACGATGATGCCGTCTTCCACCAGCAGCAGCCCGTCCGGATCATGGCGGATGGCCTCGCTATTGGTCAGCGGATCATGCGGTACGGACAGGATTTCGCCGCGAAAGGCCCGAACGGTCATGGACGCTCCAGTTGCAAAAGTTGGGCCAGCGCCGCAATCGCTATCACGTCCGGCTCCTTGCCGGTCACGCCGGAGACGCCGATCGGGCAGGTCAGGCGTGCGCGGGCCGTATCCGGCAGGCCGTCCCGTTCCAGCCGGCTTTGGAAGCGGGCGCGCTTGGTCTGCGATCCGATCAGGCCGACAAAGGCGATCGGCGAGCGGCGCAGCGCCGCGCGGGTCAGCAGATAGTCGAGCGCATGGTCATGGGTCAGGATCAGCATCGCGGCATCGTCCGGCGCTTCGGCTACGCATTGGGCGATGGCGTCTTCCGGCACGATGGCGACGCCATCGATCGTCTCGAACAGCGGCCGGGTATCGAACCAGGCGAGACGGAAGGGGAGTTGCTGGACATGGCGGGCAATCGCCTGTCCGACATGGCCCGCCCCGAACAGATAGAGCGGGCGGCGGCGCTGGCCGATAATCTCGGCGAAAGTCATGCCTTCCCGCGGCCGGTCGCCGCGCGCGGACAGCAGGGTTGGTGTCGCCTGCGCGCTGACATGGCGCTTGATCCGGCCGGGATACAGCGCGGACACCAGCACGCGCTCTTCCGCCGCATCTGCCAGCCAGTCGAGCGTGGTCGGATCGACATGTTCGATCAGCAACCGCACCCGCCCGCCGCAGCATTGGCCGAGCAAGGGGCCAAGCGGATAGTCCTGCACCCGCCAACTGCCTGGAGGCAGCTCCAATATGGCGTGCGCCTGTTCGATCGCCCGATGTTCCAGCTGGCCGCCGCCGATCGTGCCGAACAGGCGATCCGCGCTGACCAGCATGCGCGTGCCCGCGCCGCGCGGGGCCGATCCTTCGCTCGCCAGCACGCTGACCAGTGCCGCCGGTTCCTGCGTCGCCACGTCCCGCACCCATGTCAGCCATTCACTCATGCAGCGCGGTGGCTCGCAATAGCGCGCAAGATTCGTTCGGGCGTGGTCGGCGCGTCGAGCGGGGGCAGACTGCGCTTGTCCGGCGCGGTGGCGGCGATCGCCTGATTGAGCGCGGAAAAGACCGAGTTGGCCAGCATGAAGGGCGGTTCGCCCACCGCCTTCGACCGATTGATGGTCGGCTGCACATTCTCGCCATCCCACAGGCGGATCGACAAATGGCGCGGCCGGTCCGACGCAGTCGGGATTTTGTAGGTGGCGGGGGAGTGGGTCAGCAGCCGGCCCTTGTCGTCCCACACCAGTTCTTCGGTGGTGAGCCAGCCTTGCCCTTGCAGGAAGCCGCCCTCGATCTGGCCGATGTCGATGATGGGGTTCAGCGACTTGCCGACATCATGCAATATGTCGACCGCCAGCATCTTATGCTCGCCGGTCAGCGTATCGATCGCGACTTCCGCGACGGCCGCGCCATAGGCGAAATAATAGAAGGGCCGCCCCTTATGCGTGGCGCGATCATAGGCAATGTCGGGCGTGGCATAATAGCCGGTCGAAGAGAGCGAGATGCGCCCCATATGCGCCTTGCGGCAAAGGGCGCCGAAGTCGATGCGCTCGCTGCCGATCTGCACCCCGTCCGGCGTGAAGAGGACGGCCGTTTCCTCGCAGCCGAAGCTGCGCGCGGCAAAGGCGGTCAGCCGGTCGCGGATCGTGATCGCCGCATTATAGGCGGCCATGCCGTTCAGGTCGGCGCCCGAAGAGGCCGCCGTGGCAGAGGTGTTGGGAACCTTGTCGGTGCGGGTCGCGGTGATCCGGACCTGTCCGACTGGCAGGGCGAACACATCGGCCACGACTTGCGCGACCTTGATATAGAGGCCCTGGCCCATTTCGGTGCCGCCATGATTGATCTGGATGCTGCCATCGGCATAGACATGGACCAGCGCACCGGCCTGATTGAGGTGGGTGGTGGTGAAGCTGATGCCGAAGCGGACCGGGGTTAGCGCGATTCCCTTTTTCAGCACCGGATTGGCCGCGTTGAAGGCCGCGATCGCCTGTCGCCGGGCGTCATAGCGGGAGTCCGCGCGCAGCTTCGCGATCAGTTGCGGGGCGATATTGTCAGTGATGGTCATGCCATAGGGGGTGACGTCCCGGCCAGGGCCATAGAGATTGGCCATGCGCACGGCGAGCGGGTCCATGCCCAGATGCGCGGCGACATCGTCCATGATCCGCTCGATCGCCAGCATCCCCTGCGGCCCGCCAAACCCGCGAAAGGCGGTGGCGGACACCATATGGGTCTTCAGTCGCTCCGACGCGATTTCGATATCGGGCAGATGATAGCAATTATCGGCATGGAACATCGCCCGGTCGTTGATCGCGGGGGACAGGTCCACCGTAGCGCCGCAACGAGAGGCAAGACGGAGCTTGAGAGCGAGGACATGGCCCGCGGCATCGAAGCCGGCCTCATAATCGACGCGGAAATCATGGCGCTTGCCAGTCATCACCATGTCGTCGTCGCGGTCGCAACGGAACTTGGCCGGACGGCCGGTCTTGTGCGCCACCAGCGCGGCGGCGGCGGCGAAGAGGGCCGCTTGCGTCTCCTTGCCGCCGAAAGCACCGCCCATGCGCCGCACCTCGACCGTGACGTCGGCGGAAGAGCAATGGAGCATATGGGCGACCAGATGCTGGACTTCGCTGGGATGCTGGGTGGAGCAGAGGACGTGCATCTGCCCATCCTCGCCGGGCGTGGCGACCGCGACCTGCCCCTCCAGATAGAAATGATCCTGCCCGCCCATGTCGAAGCCGCCGGTCAGGCGCAGCGGCGCGGTTTGCAGCGCGGCCTCCGCATCGCCGCGCGCCATATGCTGAGTCGGCTCGATCAGCGACGTGGCGGTGCGCGCCTGTTCGACGGTCAGATGGACGGGAAGTGGCGCATAGTCGATCTTGCCGAGCCGGGCGGCCTGTCGTGCGGCGCGCTGGCTGGTGGCGGCGATGAGGAAGATGGGCTGCCCGACGAAGAGCACTTCGCCGTCTGCCAGAAGCCGGTCGTCGCCTGCGACCGGGCTGACATCATTTGCGCCGGGAATGTCGGCGGCGGTATAGACCGCGACCACGCCGGGGGCAGCGCGGACGGCCGACAGGTCGATGGCGGTGATGCGCGCATGGGCCTGACTGGCCTGGCCGAAGGCGAGGTGCAGCATGGCCGCCGGTTCGGGCATGTCGTCGGCATAGCGAGCGAGGCCACTGACATGCAGCGGCGCGCTGTCATGCGGATTGGAGGGTTTGGACAGGACCGGCCAGACGGGGTCGCGTTCAGCCATGTTCCGGCTCCAGCGCCATCAGCGATATCGCCGTGCCGGCCTCGCGATGCCAGAGCCGCCGGAACAGGCTGGCTGCGGCCTCCATCCGGTAGGCGGAACTGCCGCGCACATCGCTGAGCGGGCTATAATCCTCCGCCAATGCGGTGATGGCACTGTCTATGGCCGCTGCGCTGAAAAGCTTGCCGATCAATGTAGCTTCGCAGGCCGCCGCACGGTGGGGCGTGGCCGCCATGCCGCCAAAGGCGATCCGCGCGTCGGCGATGCGATCGCCATCCATGCGCAGGCAGATCGCGCCGCATACCGCCGAGATATCGCTGTCGAACCGGCGGGACAGCTTTCCGATCAGGATGATATCGGTCGGCGCGGGACGCGGCACGAAAATGCTTTCCACAAACTCGAACGGGCGGCGATCCTGTTGGCCATAGGCAAGGAAATACTCCTCCAGCGCCATCGTCCGCCGCCCCATGGCGCTGCGCAGCGTCAGGGTCGCGCCCAGTGCGATCAGTGCGGGCGGGCCGTCGCCGATCGGCGAGCCATTGGCGATATTGCCGCCGACCGTGCCGGCATTGCGCACCTGCAATCCGCCGATCCGCCGGACCAGTTCGCCCATGTCCGGGTGCAGCCGTGCGAAAGCGGCATGGGCGTCGGCATAGCGCACGCCCGCGCCGATGGTCAGACCGTCCGGGCCTTCGTCCATCTGCTGCAATTCTGCGATGTCGCCGATGAAGATCAGCGTCTCCAGCGTGCGCAGACCCTTCGTCACCCACAGGCCGACATCGGTGGCGCCCGCCACCAGCCGCGCGTCGGGATGGGCGCTCAGCAAATCCGCCAGCGCGGCGGCGGTGCGGGGGATGAACCAGCGGCGATCGCCATGGCTGCCTGAGATCGTCTCGTCCGATGCCAGCGCTTGGAGTGCCTCAACGGTGGCGCTGTCATCCTGTGGCAGGGACGGAATGCTTTCCGCCGCCTCCAGGATCGGGCCATAGCCGGTGCAGCGGCACAGATTGCCGGCCAATATGTCGGCTACCGGCAACTCATGTCCGCTGGCGCCGATGCAGCGCCCCTGCAACGACATGACGAAGCCGGGCGTGCAGAAGCCACATTGCGAGCTGCCATTCGCGGCCATGCAGGCCTGCAACGGGTTGAGCGCCTTTTCCGAACCCAGACTTTCCACGGTCATCAGCGCCTTGCCATGCAGCATCGGCAGGAAGAGGATACAGGCGTTGACCGCGCGCCAGTCTATCGCGTCGCCGGACAATGTCCCGACCAGCACGGTGCAGGCGCCGCAATCGCCCTCGGCGCAGCCTTCCTTGGTGCCGGTGCGGCGCATCGCATAGCGCAGATGGTCGAGCAGGGTGGCGGTCGGGTCGACCTCCGCCATCTCCACGATCGCGCCGTCCAGCAGGAAGCGTATCGCGCCCATCTCAGCTTCCCCGATAGGTGGAATAGCCATAGGGCGATACCAGCAGCGGGACATGATAATGGCCTTCGTCTGCAACACCGAAGTCGACAGTTACCACGTCCAGAAAGGGAGGGTCGGCCAGCACCGTGCCGTGCGCCCGAAAATAGTCTGCGACACAGAAGCGCAGGCTGTAACGGCCCGGTTCGATCGGTGGGATGCCGGGGCAGCGACCGTCTGCATTGGTGGTTCCGGCGAAGATCAGGGTGCCGCTGGCGGTGAGCAATTGCAACGATACGCCTTCGGCCGGGCAGCCGTGGGCGGTGTCGAGGACATGGGTGGACAGGCTGATCATGCCGCCGCCTCCTGACGCGGCCATTGGCCCAGAAATTCCGTCTCGTCATAGGCGATCAGATCGGCGATCAGCGCCTCCCCATCGTCCAGGAACAGCTGGTCGGTCACGCCCCGGATCAGGCGGGGAAGGGCGGTCTGAAGGCCCGACAAGGCGGAGGCGGAGAGGCCGAGGCTGATCAGCGCGGAATAGTTGAAGGCGAACAGGCCGTGAAGCTTTGCTGCATCCTGCGGCGTGCGCGGCGTCAGTTCGAAGCCGGGCCCCAGATAGGGGTGGGCGTCGATCAGGGCATTGGCCTCGCTCGCCGGGGGGATGAAGCGATCGGCCCAGCGCGCAATATGCGGCGCGACCTGCGCCAGTTCGGGCCGCAGGCCGGGATCGCTGATCAGGCCGGTGGAAAGCACGACGAAATCAAAGTCATGATGCTCCTGCGGTGTGATGACGCGCACTTGTCCATTTCGCTGTTCGACCGCGTTCCACGGCGATCCCAGATGCAGGTCGAAACCGGGCCAACTGGCCGCGCGCTCGAACGTGTCGTTGGTCGGTGGCTGGTTGTGGCCCAGGAAG
The DNA here is from genome assembly GCF_900109095.1 of Sphingobium sp. AP50. Classification (GTDB taxonomy): domain Bacteria; phylum Pseudomonadota; class Alphaproteobacteria; order Sphingomonadales; family Sphingomonadaceae; genus Sphingobium. Next base: position 198,251 of record NZ_FNYZ01000004.1, on the reverse strand, counting down.
CTGGCCATCACGGCATATTTCTCCGCGTCAGACAAAGCGGGATAGCGGCCAGTGAAACCGACCCGCTCCATGAAGCGGATGGGGTTGATGCGCGGCAGGATCTTGCGGCGGATGAAGACATGCGCCTCAGCCACGCCAAGCGCCAGCGCATGATTTGCATTGTCGAAGGCGGATGCGCCGCCGCCCAATATGCCGATCCGCTTGCCCGCCAGTGCGGCATAGTCGATCGCTTCGCTGGTATGGGCGTAGAGGCTGCGAGGCAGGGCGTCGCGGATCATCGCGGGCGTATGCCATTCGCCGCCACCCTGAATGCCGGTCGCCAAGATGACCTTGCGCGCCAGCAACGGTTCCTGCCCGTCCAGATGCAGCCTGTGCAGGCCATTACCCAGGGGTTCGATCAGGGTCAGGCGGGTGTCGTTGCGCACCGGCAGCGCCAGCACCCGGCGGTACCAGCGCAGATAATCCATCCAGTCGCCGCGTGCGATCTTGTCGACCGCGTCCCATCCGGCGGCGCCATGCTGCGCCTCCCACCAGGCGCGGTAGGTGAGGGCGGGGACGCCAAAGTCGATGGGATTGAGCGTCTTGGGCGTGCGCAGCGTGATCATCCGCGCATAGCTTTCCCACGGGCCTTCCAGGCCTTCGGGGCTTTCGTCGATGATCAGGATGTTCGACACCCGTTCGCGCAGCAGGCCGAAGGCTGCCGCCAGTCCGCTCTGCCCGCCGCCGACGATGACGACGTCATAGACATGGCCTCGCGGATGGGCGCGGGGCCGGGTCCAGTCCGCGCCGCCAAAGCCGATGAGGCTCATTTGCCGGGCGAGGTCGGCTTCGAGGGCGGGAAGGCCGATCATGCCGCCATATCCTTCAGGCGCAGGCGGACGATCTCGCCGATCTGGTCTAGCGCGGTCGCGATCTCGGTGTCGCGGTCATGGCTGAGCCGCTGTTCCATGGCCGCCAATATACCCGCCTTGTCGGTCAGGCGCACGCAGATGATGAAAGGGAAACCGAAGCGATCCCGATAGGCAGAGTTGAGGTCGTGGAAACGCGCATATTCCTCTGGCGTCAGCCGGTCCAGCCCGGCGCTGGCCTGCTCGGCGGCCGATGCCTCGGTCAGTGTCCGGTCGATCGCCGCCTTGCCCGCCAGTTCGGGATGGGCGCGGATCAGGGCCAGTTGCTCCTCGCCGCTGGCGCTGTCGACCACGGCCATCAGGTCGGCCCAGCGATCGCCGGACGACGGGCGGGCATCGGCGCGCGCCTCGATCCAGGGACTATGTTCGAACAAGGCCTGTTTGGGGCGAGTCAATGTGTATTCCCCTCCAGGCTGACATGGGCGGACACGACCTTCCAGCCATCGGGGAACTTGACCCAGGCTTGCGTCTGGCGGCCGCGACGGTCGCTATTCTCGCGAAAGAATTCGGCGTCGGCGGTCGCAAAATTGTCACCATAGACGGTGATCGCAACCTTCCCCAATTTGCGCTGGGGGGAGCCACCGCGACCTTTGCGGAATTCGCGTATTTCCTCGATGCCATAGAGCACTTCGCCCACGCCATAGCGGTTGGTGGTAGGCGCATCGTGGAACAGCAGGTCCATCGCCGGGATATCATCCTCCATCAGCGCGCGCTCATATTCCAGGAAAGCGGCGGTCATTTCGGCGAGCAGGTCGGGATCGTCGATTTTCATAACGGGTGAACCTCCATCCAGTGGCGGGCGATATCGATGCGGCGCGCGATCCAGGCGTCGCCGCTGGCTGTGACATGATCGAGGAACCGGGCGAGCGCGCGGGCGCGGCCAGGCCGTCCGGCGATGCGGCCATGCAGGCCGACCGACATCATGCGGCCGCCTTCCTCGCGCAACTGGTCGAACGTGTCGCGCAGATAGCGGAAGAACTGCTCGCCCTCGGTAAAGCCATTGAGCGCCACGATCTTCATGTCGTTGGCGTCGAGCGTATAGGGGACGATCAACTGGCCTTCTGCATAATAAGGCAGGTCGTCGGCATAGCTGTCCGCATCATAGACGAAGCCGCCTTCCTCCCGGACGAGGCGGGCGGTGTTGGGCGATGTGCGGCCCTGATACCAGCCGAGCGGGCGGCTGCCGGTCAGCTTTTCGTGCAGGGCGATGGCCTGCGCGATATGGCCGCGCTCCACATCCTCGGGCACATATTGATAGTCGATCCATTTGAGGCCGTGGCTGGCGATTTCCCAGTCGGCCTTCAGCATCGCTTCGACAGCATCCGGGTTCATCGCCATGGCATTAGCGACGCCGAACACCGTGACCGGCAGGCCGCGCTGCGTGAACAGCCGATGCAGCCGCCAGAAACCGGCGCGGCTGCCATATTCATAGAGGCTTTCCATCGCCATCGCCCGGTCAGGATGACTTTGCGCGCCCACCATTTCGGACAGAAAGGCTTCGGAGCCCTTGTCGCCATTGAGGACGCTGTTTTCCGCGCCTTCCTCATAATTGATGACGAACTGGACAGCGATCTTCGCGCCGCCGGGCCAGCGCGGATCGGGCGGGGTGGCGCCATAGCCGATCAGGTCGCGGGACTGGCTCATGCGTCCCACGCCTCCATCGCGGCGGTGACGGCGGCACCGGCGGGCAGGCTGAAACCTTCCATCCGCAGGCAGGTTTCCAATGCGCCGAGAGTGATCAGTATCTTATGCTTCATGGCATTATAGCCCATCGCGCCGATCCGCCAGATGCGCCCGGCGAGCGGACCAAAGGCAGTGCCGATCTCGATCTCGAAATGGGTGCGCATGGCGGTGCGCACCCGCTCGCCATCGACGCCCTCGGGGATATAGACGCCGGTCACATTGGTCATGCGATGGGCGTCGTCGCCGAACACGGTCAGACCCATGGCGCGCAGCCCGGCCGTCATCGCCCGGCCTGCGCTGGCATGGCGGGCATAGCGGGCGTCCAGCCCTTCGCCCAGCATGATCCGCGCGCATTCCCGCGCGGCATAAAGCATCGACGTCGCTTCGGTATGGTGGTTGAGGCGCTTCTCGCTCCAATAATCCATGATCATGGCGAGGTCGAAATAGTTGGAGCCGATGCGCGGGCCGCTGCCATCGACCATGCCGGCGGCGCGGATGCCCGCTTCGGTATGGCGACGGGTGAAGATATGGTCGGCCGCCTTGTCGGATATGGTGATGGGGGCCGAGCCGGAGGGACCACCGAGGCATTTTTGCAATCCGCCGGTGACGATGTCCGCGCCCCAGCGGTCGCTGGCCAGTTCCATGCCGCCGATCGTGGCGGTGGCATCGACATAGAGCAGCGCCCCGGCCGCCGCGCACAGGGCGCCAAGGCCGTCGAGCGGTTGCGCCATGGTGGTGGAGGTGTCGCCATGGATGGTGGCGACCAGCTTTGGCCCGGTGCGTTTGATCGCGGCGGCGATGGCGTCGAGCGGCACCACCTCGCCCCAGGCCGCATCGACCGTTTCTATGACCGCGCCGATGCGGCCCAATATCTCGCCCAGCAACAGGCCGAACCGGCCGAAATTGACCACCAGCACCGTGTCGCCCGGCGCGACCAGACTGACCAGCGCCGCCTCGATGCCCGCGCGCGCGGTGCCGTCGACCAGCATGGTCCAGCGGTTGTCCGTGCCGAAGATCGGGCGATACAGCGCCATGACCTGGTTCATATAGCCGGTCATTTCGGGATCGAACTGGCCCAGCAGATCGGCCGACATGGCGCGCAGCACGCGGGGATGGGCATTGACCGGCCCCGGCCCCATCAGCAGGCGCTGGGGCGGGTCGATCTCACCGAACAGGGACGGATCAAGCGCCGACAAAATTCTCTCCCAAATTTTCTATGAAGCCCATTATCGCCTGTAGCGCGATGTCCACATCGGCGGGATCGACATGCTCGGCCGGATTATGGCTGATGCCGTCCTTGCAACGGATGAAGAGCATGGCCGTGGGGCAGAGCGCCGCCATCACCATCGCATCATGGCCCGCGCCGGAGACGAGGCGGAAAGGTGGCTGACCGGTGTCCGCGATGGCCGCGTCCATCAGATCCATCAGCGCCGGATCGCAGGGGCTGGCGGGCAGATCGTGGATTTGGTTGAGCGACAGGCTGAGGTGGCGGGTCGAAGCGATGCCCTCCAGCGCGACGAGGATCGCCTGTGCGGCGCGGTTCCGTCGGGCTTCGTCACCTGAGCGGACATCGATGGTGAAGCGCACCTCACCGGGAATGACATTGGGAGCGCCGGGCAGCGCTTCCACCCGGCCCACGGTCGCGACCAGATCGGAGGCGTCGTCGCGAGCGATGCGCTCGATCGCCAGCATCATCTCCGCCGCGCCGGTCATGGCGTCGCGGCGCAGGCCCATGGTGGTAGTGCCGGCATGATTGGCCTGTCCGGTGACGATAGCCGCAAAACGCAGTTGCGCGGCGATGCCGGTCACGGTGCCGATGGCCAGCCCCTTCGCCTCCAGCACCGGCCCCTGTTCGATATGCGCTTCCAGATAGGCGAGCGTCGTGCCCGGCGCGCGAACGGCGGAGAGATAGGTGCTGGTGTCGACGCCGGCGTCCTGCAATGCCACGCCATCGCTATCGCTCAGGTCGAGGGCATCCGGGGACAGTGTTCCGGCCACCGCCCGGCTGGTCAGCATGGCGGCGGGGAAGCGCGATCCCTCCTCGTCGCCAAAGGCGATGACCTCGATCGGGAAGGGCAGGCGCTTGTCAGCCTGATGCAAGGCGTCGATGGCCTCCACCCCCAGCATGATGCCGAGCGGCCCGTCATAGCGCCCCGCATCGCGCACGCTGTCCAGGTGACTGCCGATCAGCAGGGCAGGTGCGGTGGCGTCGGTTCCTTCATAGCGGCCGATAAGGTTGGCGGCAGCATCACGCCGGACCGTCATGCCGGCCGCTTCCATCCATTCGGAGAGCCTGCCCTGCGCGGCGGCATAAGCGGGCGTCAGATAGGCGCGATACAGGCCGCCCTCCATGTCGCTATAGGGGGCGACGCCCAGCATGTCGCAGCGGGCGACGGCTCTTGCCCCGCCCGTCACCATGTCGCCACCCTGCCATCGCTGCGCGGATCGGTGGCCCCATCCAGCCGACCATCGGCGTGGCGGACGATCGCGCCGGCATGGCCCATGGTTGCGGTCAGCGGGCCGACCCGCTCCACATCATGGCCAGCGGCGGCGAGATCGGCATAGAGCGCTGCGTCGAACCCGTCCTCCAGTTTGAGCGTGGTCGACTGGTCGCCCCAGGTGCGGCCCAGCAGCCAGCGGGGTCGGCTGATCGCCTCCTGCACATCCACGCCATAGCGGGCATAGCGGGTGAAGAGGGCGGCCTGCGTCTGTGGCTGGCCTTCGCCGCCCATCGTGCCATAGGCCATGATCCGGCCATCCTCGAAACAGGCGAGCGCGGGATTGAGCGTGTGGAAGGGCTTGCGTCCGGGCTTCAGCGCATTCCAGCCGCTTTCCGCCAGGCGGAAGCTGGCGCCGCGATTTTGCCAGGTGATGCCGGTGCTCGGCAGGACGAGGCCGGAGCCGAATTCATGATAGGTGGACTGGATGCAGGACACGACCCGGCCTTCGCCATCGGCGGCCGCGAACCAGCAGGTGTCGCCATATTGGGGCGGCTGCGGCCATGGCAGAGCATGGGCGGGATCGATCTTCGCCGCCAGCGCATCGAGCGCGGCGGGATCGTCCAGCAGCCCCTGCCAGTCATAATCGTGGAAGGCCGGATCGCCGACATGGGTGTCGCGGATCAGGAAGGCCTGTTTGGTCGCCTCCACCAGCCCATGGACATGATCGAAGCTGTCGGCCGCCTGCGCCTTGAGCCGGTCGAACAGGGCGAGGATCAGCAGGGAGGCGAAACCCTGCGTAGGCGGCGCGCTGTTATAGAGGGTCGCGCCGCCGATGCCGACATGCAGCGGATCGGGGCGGGTGGCGACATGGGCTGCAAGATCGGTGGCGGACACCGGGCTGCCCAATGCGGCGAGATCAGCAGCGATGTCGGCCGCGAGCGGGCCGGTGTAGAAACTCTCCAGCCCCTCCATCGTCAGCCGTTCCAGCGTGTCGGCCAGTTGCGGCTGGCGCAGCAGGTCGCCCTCCCGCAAAGGCCGGCCTTCCGGTTCGAAAATCGTCGCATAAGCACCCGGCTGGACACGTAGTTCGCCGCCCTTGGCCGCCGCTATGTCCGCGCCGCCAGCCGTCACCGCCACGCCAGCGCGAGCATGATCGATCGCGTCACGCAGCAGGCGTGGCAAGGGCAGCGTCCCGCCCTCCAGCGCCGCCGCCCAGCCCGAAATGGTCCCTGCCACCGTATTGGCGGCCAGCGGTCCGCGCGTTGGCACTGCCTCCAACCCGGCATAGAGGGACAGGTCCGCCCCGGCCGCCGCGCCGCCGCAGCCATGGATACCACGCACGCGCCCGTCAGGTTGGCGGATCACCCAGAAACCGTCGCCCCCGATCCCGGTCATATGCGGATAGATCACCGCCAGACAGGCTGCCACCGCCACGCAGGCCTCCGCCGCATTGCCGCCGTCGCGCAGCACCGACAGGCCCGCCTCGCTCGCCAGGGCGTGCGGGGTGGTGACCATGCCGTTGCGGCCGGAGACGGTGGCCAGCGCCATCAGTTGGGCAGCGCTGCGACGAAGGCGCGCACGACATGGGCGCTGTTAACCGAGGCAAGTGCCATGAAGGCGACCATCTGATTCTCGCCCGCGTCGCCACCGGCAAGGTCCGACAGGCTGCGGAAGACGATCGTCGGCACCTGATTGGCATAGGCGACCTGCACCACGGCTGCGCTTTCCATGTCGAGCACGCGAGCTTTCCATGCCGATGACAGATAATCGCGAAACTCGGCATTGTCGGCGAAGACGCCGGCCGAAACGCCGGTGCCGCCGACGACGATCTTGGGATCATGCGGCAGGCAGGCGGAGGCTTCATTCTGGACGCAGCGTTCCAGCTTCACGTCGCCCGCCACCTTCTTCGCCAGATCGAGCAGTGCCGGGTCGACGCCGAAGCTGTAATGGCGCTTCACCGGTTCCGCTGCATTGCCCATGCGCACGCCGCGCGGGAACATCATGCCCCAATTGGCAGGTGCCTCCGCATCGACGGCTTCGGGCACTTTCCAACTGTCGCCCGTCTTGCGGGCAAAGGAGACTTCCAGATATTGCGCCCAGTCCTGCGGCACGATGACGTCGCCGATCGACAGGCCGGGATCGACGCCCCCGGCAATGCCGGAAAAGACGATCCGCCGGATGGTGAAGCGATCCAGTACCAATTGGGTATTCATCGCCGCGTTCACCATCGACACGCCGCTCTGCATCAGCAGCACCGGCTTGCCCGCCATCCTGCCGGTCAGGAAGGTGAGGCCGTTGATCCTGTAGCTTTTGGGCTTGTCCACCGACTTGACCAGCGCATCCCATTCAGGGGGAAAGGCGGTCATGACGACGGTGCGGGGCGTGCTGTCCAGCTTGCGCGCCAGTGCGGGTGTGGGAAGCGCGGCAAGGGCCAGCAGAGTGAAGGCAAGGACGCGCATCAGGCGGCTCCCATCCAGACGAAGCGGATAACGAAGAGGCCGGCGAGCAGGAAGAGGAACCAGTCCTTGCGCGTGGCCGTGCCGCGCAAAGCCTTGAGCGCTGCATGGGCGGTGATGCCGAAGGCCAGACCATTGGCGATCGAGAAGGTCAGCGGGATCATCGCCACCGTCAGGAAGGCGGGGATGGCCGACATCGGGTCTTCCCACTCCACTTCGGTCAGTGGCAGCAGCATCAGGCCGCCAACGATGATCAGCGCGGGCGCGGTCGCCGCCAGCGGCACCAGTTGCGCATAGGGAGCGACGAACATGGTAGCCAAGAACAGGATGCCGGTGACGACCGCGGTCAAGCCGGTTCGCCCGCCCGCCTGCACGCCTGCCGCGCTTTCGACATAAGAGGTGACGGTGCTGGTGCCTGCCATCGACCCGACGACCGTGGCGATGGCATCGGTGGTCAGGATACGATTGAGGCCGGGGATGCGGCCCGCCGCGTCCATCAGACCCGCGCGCTTGGTGACGGCGACCAAGGTGCCGATATTGTCGAACAGGTCGACGAACAGGAAGACGAACAGGATTTCGAGCAGGCCCAGACCATGGCTGCCGGTCAGGCCGAACACGCCGGGCAGGTCCAGCTTGAAAGCGGTGCCGGTCAGTGCGTCAAGGCTATAGGGTTCGGGCTTCACCGTGACCATGCCGGTCAGCCAGCCGACGATGGTGGTGGCGACGATGCCGATCAGCATCGCGCCGCGCACATTCCAGACGGACAGGGTGCCGATGACCAGCAGACCGAGCAGCGCCAGCGCCGCGCCGGGAGCCTTGAGATCGCCGAGCGCCACGAAGGTCGCCGGATTGGCGCCGACGATCCCTGCATTTTTCAGACCGATGAAACCGATGAACAGACCGATGCCGCCCGCAACTGCCGCGAACAGATAGGTGGGAATCACCGCGACGATCAGTTGCCGCACGCCAGTCGCAGTCAGGATCAGGAAGGCGACGCCGGAAAGGAAGACGCATCCCAGCGCGATCGGCCATGGCACGCCCATCTGGCCGACCACGGTGAAGGCGAAATAGGCGTTGAGTCCCATGCCCGGCGCCAGCGCCAGCGGCACATTGGCGGTCAGGCCCATCAGGATAGAGGCGAAGGCTGCGGCGAAGCAGGTGGCCGCCGCGACCGAGGCGACCGGCATCCCGGCCGCGCCCAATATCGCCGGATTGACCAGCACGATATAGGCCATGGTGAGGAAGGTGGTGATCCCCGCCAGCACCTCCGTCCGCGCCGATGTGCCGCGCTGGCTGAGGCCGAAATAGCGATCCAATGTCCCCGCGGGCGCTGATGGCGCTCCTGTCTCCGCGATTTGCGGCTGCGTCATGCAATATCCCCCGAATATGCACCGGTCGCCAGACTGACGCCGGTAATGCCCTTCTGCTCCAGTTGGGCGGCAAATTGAAACAGTGCCGGTTCCGTTCCCGGCTTGCCGATCAGTTGCAGGCCCAATGGCAGTCGACCCGGACGATAGAGCGGAACGCAGAGCGAAGGGAAGCCGGTGAAGCTGATCGGCTGGCTGTGAATGCCGAGGTCGGCGCGCGCCGCGCTCATCGCGCCGTCGATCAGGATGCGGGGATCATCCACCGGCGGCGCTGTGCAGGGTGTGGCGGGGGCGATCAGCACGTCATAGGGGGCGATCAGGTCCAGCACGGCAGCGCGGAAGGCAATGCGGAAAGCCCGCGCCTTGTCGTAAAGCGCGTCGGGCAGCAGCGCACCGGCGATCAGGCGATCGCGCACCTGCGGGTCGAACAGCATGGCGTCGCGCGCGAGCGCTTCGCGATGCAGTCGGCCGCCTTCGCTGGCGGTGATCAGGAAAGCGGCGGAGCGCGCGCGGGCGATATCGGGCAGGGTCACGACCGGGGCATCGGGGGCGATCGCATCCATCGCCGCGACCTGATCGGGATCGAGATTTTCGGCAAAGCGGCCGCCCAGGCGTGCGATGCGCAGGGGCCGATCCTTCTGCGTGACCGAACGGCCGGTCAATATTTCCCAGAGCAGGGCCATGTCGGCCAGCGATCCGGTGAAGGGGCCGATATCGTCGAAACTGTCGGCGAAGGGGAAGACGCCACCCATTGGCAGGTCGCCATGGGTCGGCTTCAGGCCATAAAGGCCGGTCAGGCTGGCGGGTACGCGGATCGATCCGTTAGTGTCCGAGCCTAACGAGAAAGGCAGCAGGCCAGCGGCCACGACTGCCGCTGATCCGCCCGATGAACCGCCAGCAAGGCGGCTCAAATCATGCGGGTTGCGGGTGGTGCCATGCAGAGCGTTGATGGTCGCAAAGCCATAGGCGAATTCATCCATATTGAGCGTGGCGACCAGTATCGCACCGGCGTCACGCAGCCTGCTGATGGCCTCCGCATCGGCTGTGGCTGGCGGCGCATCGGCATAGAGGCGTGACCCTGCTGTGGTCGGCAGGCCGGTGACGGCGAACAGATCCTTCACGCCATAGGGCACGCCGGCCAGCGGCCCCGGATCGCCACCCGCGGCGACGATGGCATCGACCCGCTGCGCTTCCTGCCGCGCGCGGTCGGCCAGCATACGAGTGACGGCGCAGAGTGGCGCCTCTCGCTCGGCCAGATCGATCAAGCATTGCTCGATATGTTGCACCGCCGACAGACGGCCGTTGCGTACAGCTTGCGCGATGGCGATGGCCCCGGTCATGCGGCGCCTTTCCCGCCGCTGGCCAGCATGATCCCGGCATGGCGATCGAGCAGCGCCATATTGGCGACGATGCCGGGCATGCAGGCGGGATCGATGGGCAGGCCGATGGTGGCGGCCGCGCTGCTGATCTCCGCTTCCGTGCGGGGCAGGGCGGTAAGCGGAGGGCTGTTTTCCTGCTGGCGGCGGAAACGCATGGCGAGGGCGGCGCACAGGAAAAGCTGCAACTGGTGGAAGATCATCAGGGGCAGGATCAGCGGCCCGACCTGCGCGGCAGGGAACAGCGCACCGGCCATCGGCACGCCCGATACCAGGCTCTTCTTCGATCCGCAGAAGAGCAGCACGATCGCATCTTCGCGCGGCAGGCGGAACAGGCGCGCCACGCCGATATTGGCGCTCATGACGATCGTGAGAATGAGCGAACTGAGCGCCAACAGGATCAGCAGGTCGCTAATGCCCACTTGGGTCCAGATGCCGCCGACCACCGCCGCGCTGAAGGCGGAATAGACGACCAGCAGGATCGATCCGCGATCGACCGGCGCCAATATCCCCTTGTTGCGATCGATGAAGCCGCCGATCAGCGGGCGCAGCAGATGCCCGGCGACAAAAGGAAGCAGCAATTGCAGCGCGATGCTCTGGATCGAATGGAGCGCCGCCGAACCGCCGTTGCCATCGACATGCAGCGCCAGCGCCACCAACAAGGGTGTCAACACGATGCCGATCAGGTTGGAGAGGGAAGCGCTGCAAACAGCGGCAGCAACATTGCCACCCGCTATGGCGGTGAAGGCGATCGAGGATTGCACAGTCGAAGGCAGCAAGGTCAGATAGAGCAGGCCAGATGCCAGCACGGGATCGACCCACCCCCGCATCAGCAGCGCCAGCGTGACGCCTACGATCGGAAACAGGATATAGGTGGAGGCAAAGACCAGCAGGTGCAGCCGCCAGTTGCCGGCCCCCTGCCGAATGGCGTCCCGCGACAATTTGGCGCCGTGCAGAAAAAACAGCAGGGCGATGGCGCAATCGGCCAGAATATCGACCAGGGTAGCGGCCGAACCCCGAACAGGTAGGAGAGACGCGCCCGCGACCGTGGCGATGAGCCATAGCAAAAAGGGATCGATCCGTAGCGGAGCGAGGGAAGGGCGCTGCATGGCGGCCTTATGCGCGCCTTCCCCCTACCGATCCAATAGAATGACTTCAACGGAACGTTGCAAAAAATAGAGCGCTGAAGAAATTTCATGCCATCGAACTGTTGCTACTGCTCAATGCTGGCGGGGCGTCGTCTGTCGGGATGCGCCGACCGATGGGCGTCATCCGGCCATAGGTGATCGATCGCAGCAGCCATTCGGCCGGTCCCATGTCGAAGCGGCGAAGCCATAGCATGGAGAAGGTGCATTGGGCGATCCAGATCAGCACCGCGATGCCCATCAATTGGGCGAAGCCGAAGCGATCATAGAAGCCTAGGCCATAGAAGAGCAGCGAGGTGATGATGGACTGGCCGATATAGGTAGTGAGGGCAGTACGGCCCACGACCGCCAATATATCGGCCAGACGCCCCAGCGCGCCGATCTTCAGCAGGAAGGACACCAGCCCCAACAGGCCGATCGTCATGCACAGGCGACCGGGTTGATAGAGCCAGAGCTGGAGTGTCGCCGAGTGCGCCGTCGGCACGAAACCGGCCTGCCATGCAGTCATCAGCACGATGCTGCGCAGGATGAGGCCGGGCACCAGTCCGCCGATGGCCATCAGGGCGTAGAAGCGTCGCGAGCGCCGACCCGTCAGCACGCCGGTCCGGAACAGGATCATGCCGATCAGCATGAAGCCCAGCGTTTCGAACTGGAAGGCAAGGGTGAAGGGACCGGTGAAGCTGATTTCCGACCATTTTTCCATGCTCCACACCAGCAGGGCGGGATAGGATGTGCGGGTCGCTCGCTCCCTGGCGCGCGTTTCCGGTGACGTCAGGGCCTTCATCTTCTCGTCGCGGGTCTTGAGGGCTTCCGCCTGCTCCTTGCTGGGCTTCTTCCCTGCCTGTGTTGCGGCGGTGGCTGCATCGGCGAGACGCAGCATCTCCATCCTTTCCTGTCGCGCCTGATCTATGCCGATCGGCATCAGGATCAGGGATGTCGCAGCCGCCATGCCCAGAAGGCGCAAATCAGCCTTGCGGAACAGAAAGAGGATGAGGCCTCCCACGCCATAGGTGAACAATATCTCGCCCGGCCACAGGAACAGCGCGAAATTGGCGACGCCCAGCAGCATAAGTGCGAAGCAACGGGCGAAATAGGCGCGTTGCGCCGCCTCTTCCCGTGCGGGATCGGGCCGGGTCAGCATGACGATCATCCCCGCCCCGAACAGCAGGGTGAACAGGCCGCGCATGGCGCCGGCGACGCTGACTTCCTGGATGGCAAGCGCGACCCAGTCTGCGTTCAGGCGCACGGGGAAGGGGGGGAGCGGCCGGTCCCATGACAGGCCCATGGCGGGAATGTTCATGAGCAATATGCCCAGAGCCGCAAAGCCGCGCAGGACGTCGAGAGACTGGAAGCGGGCGGTCGGGCTGACGGGATTGATGGAAGTATCAGTCATCATTGTCTGTCCATAAAAAGGGGGGTGGGCAGGGAGTGACCTCAATCAGGATCTCCAGCGGCGTGAGCCGGCCTCGAACGGAATGGCGCGGGCAAGGGCGGCTTCGCTGTCCCGCATTAGTTGGCGGGCATGGCCGGCGAGAAGCGGAACGGCAGCGAGCGCCGTCCAGATCGCCGCGATGACCAGCAAGATCGCCAGTGCGATTCCGCCATACCAGAAACGCCATGAAAGCCGGGGCTGGTCTGCCAGCTTCGCGAGATCGCCGATATCGTGGGTTGGGCCCGATGACAGATGGACAATACTGGTCTGCCGTTCCTGTCGTAGGAGGTTAGAGAGCCTGTCGTTGATTGCTTCGAGATGCGCGGCATGGTCGCAGGTCGTGAGAACAGGCCCGGCCTCCCGCCATAGTCGCTCATCCCGTCGCGGCTTTTTCCCGTCCATATCCCTGCCAGCCCCACCGTTGATTTGTGGTGCGGATTGTGCCGTCGGAGCGGCCGATCTGGCCAGATTGCGGGCGCCGATCTTTCGCCGATGGATTGCCGATCTTTAGGCGTGAAGGCATGTCGCTGCGACACCGGCATGTCTGACGCACGGGGTGGACCCTGTGAGCGGCTTGATCCGGCCATGCCGACAGGCCAAACAGGTCTGGGGGATATGGTGATGAATCCGAACGCAAATAGCGATGCCGTTGTGCTGGCCCGGACTGCCCCGTTCCGCCTCGGCATGGTGCAGGTCGATCCGGCCAATTGTCTGATCCGAGATTCTGCGGGTCAGGAGCAGGTCATCGAACCGCGCATGATGCAGGTTCTGGTCGCCCTGGCACGTGCTAAAGGGGTGATTGTCACCCGTGACGAGTTGATCGCATCCTGCTGGGCTGGGCGCATCGTCAGCAACGATGCTGTCAGCCGCGTTATCTCGCATCTGCGCCTTCTGGCCGGAGGCATTGCCGCTGGCAGCTTCCAGATGGAGACGCTGCCGCGCATCGGCTATCGACTGACGGTGCAGGAAGGCGAGGGTGCGGAAGCTCCTTCGACCGATATTGTTCCTGATGCTGTGCCTGCATCCCTGCCAATGGCCGAGGTCAGCCGTCGCGGCGTCATTGCGATAGCGACCGGCGGGGTTGTCCTGCTGGCGGTCGGCGCGAGGATCGGCTGGCCTAGCGCGGGCTCTACAGATCGATTGCTGATCATCAACCCGCTGGCGATCGAGGGGCGCGATCATGCGCTGGAGGTGATCGGCCGGACGACCAGCGATGCCTTGCGCAGCGATCTCGCGCACGTTCCTGGACTGAGGCTGTCAGGGCCAGCAGGAAAAGACGAGAAGGATCGAACGGGTGGTGCCGATTATCGCGTTGATGGAAGTGTGGCGCGGATAGGGCAGGATGGATTGCGCTTATCCCTGACATTGACGGATGCAGGCAGCGATCAACAACTCTGGTCCGGTTCGATCGATGCGGCGATGGCCGGGATATCGGATTTGCAACGCGACCTGTCTGCTGCCCTGATCGAACAGCTTGTGCTGCGACTGCCTGTAGCGTCCACGCCACCGACATCGGTCGCTATGCGCGGTGATCCCGAAGCCTATCGGTTAAGCGAGGCAGCGCGGCTGTTATGCGATGATGTGCGGGATCTGTTTCTGGCAGGGCAGCAGGATGCGGCGCAGGATTCAGCGGATCGGGCCGTGGCCCTTGCCGAACAGTCGCTGGCGCTGGCCCCGGAAAACCCCGGCGGACTGATCGTCATGGCGGACCTGACGCGCAATGGCTGGTCCCATGCGATCACCGCGCGGAAACTGACCACGCAGCAGCGGGTCGATCAGGCATTGCCACTCCTCCGGCGGGCCTTGCGGACCGATCCGGCCAATGCCGGGGCGATGGTGCGAATTGCCGATCTGTATCGCCGGTTCAGCTGGCGATGGGACGATGCGGCGACCCTGTTCCGTCATGCGATCGTCAACGACCCCGCCAATGCGGATGCGCATTGGGCCTATTCGCATTTGCTGGCGACTTTGGGCGATGTGGTGGCCGGACTGGACCATGGGTTGACGCTCAAGCAACTGACCGACACGCATTTGTGGCATCGGATTACCTTGCCCCGGCTGTTGTTCATGGCGGGGTATGAGGGCGCTGCCATGAAACTTTATTATCAGGAACTGGGAAACCGACCCAACAGCTACTTCCTGCTTTATGAAATTTACTATCTGCTGGTTGCACAGGGTAATCGCACAGGGTTGCAGGCCTATGTCGATCGCTTGGAGAAGGGCGGCCAGACCGATGCTGCCACCGCATGGACGATCGGACGGTGCCGTGCCGCTCTGGCCGCGATGGCTGGCCGACCGGAGGCGTTGCTTGTCATTCTGGATGCTGAACTGGCGCGCTATGATGCCGGGGGCCTAGCACTGGCGACGATAGGGGGACGCGCGCGGGATGATCTGACTTTCATCCTGGCGATCGAATATGCCTGTGCGGGACAATATGACAGGGCCATTGACCTGCTGGGCCGTGCGTTGCAGGCCATGTCGGTCTATTGGTTGCCATCGCTGCCTTATGGAAGTGCGCCTTTCCCGCCCGCGATGCAGCGTGATCCTCGTTTTCAGGCATTGTGGAAAAGAGATGTTCGCCTTGCCGATGCGGTGGCGCGCCGAGGCCGTGCTGCGCAGGCTAAACAGATGAGTACGGCCTTGCCCGATAGCAGCATGAGCAAAGCCCTGTTGCCCGCGCCGCTGTTAGCACGATTGCATGCGGCTTTTCCGGGTCTGCCTATTTCTTGACGCTTTGCGCCATTCAATCTTCATGCCCCTCCTGCGAGGTCCAGACGGCATGGGCATCGATCTGGATTTTCAATATGGCGCGGAGCAGGTTGCCGCGCGCTTCGATTTCCTGCCGACGGGCGTCATTGGCCTGCCGGCGGGCCAGCAGCATATCGGTCAGATCGACCTGCCCCAGTTCATAGCCACGTTTTGTCCTTCCGGCGGCGGCGGCGGCGCTGGACGCGGCATTTTCCATGCTGCGCCATATGCTGTCATGGGCCCTGACATTGCTAAGGTCGGCGGAAGCGGTCGCCTCTATTTCGCGACGGACGCGGGCGAGTTCCAGATCGGCGGCGCCCGCTTCCGCACTGGCCTGATCATGGGCGGCGCGGCGATAGCCGCCGCCCAGCGGGATGGAGCCGACCAGACCGACGCCCTTTTCCAGACCGCCGCGCTCGCTGAACACGCGCAGGCCGAGCGAGGGATCGGCGATACGATCGGCCGAGGCACGACGGGCCAGCGTGGCCAGCCTTTGCGCTTCCCGCTCGGATGCGCGGATTTCATGACTGCGCTCGATCACCAGATCGCGTAACATTTCGAGGCTGTCGGCGGGCATCGCCGGTGCGGCTGGCGCCGGTGCCTCTGCGGGCAGGGGCAGGCCGGGGAAATTGGCGGCGAGTTTCACCCGCGCCTCGTCCCGCGCTGCCTGCGACGTCGCGGCCTGCGCTTCGGCCATGGCCAGCGCCGATTGCACCTGGTCCACCTCCAGCAAGGAAGCGTCGCGCAATTGCGCCCGCCTGCGGATTGCGGCGAGATCATCCTTCAGGCTCTGCACGGAATCGAGGTCGGTGCGATGCTGGGCGCTGGCGACCAGCCAGTCATGCCAGTTGTCGGAAAAGGCCAGCGCCGTCTGGTGCCGGATATCCTCCATCAGATTATGCGCGACCTCGACACCTAACTCGCCAGCCTTGCGATCCAGCGCCGCCTTGCCCGGCAGGCGGATCGGGCGGGTGAGGTTGACATCATATTCGGCATAATCGCCTTCCGCTTCGACGGAACGACGCGACAGCGTGCCTTGGAAGGTGAATTCGTGGCTGCCCTGACGGAGCATGTCCGATCCCGCCCGCGCGGATCGGACCCGGGCCTGCGCGGCGGCGACGGCGGGATGGGTGTCCAGCGCCTCTATAACAAGCGGTTCGGGTGGCAGATCCGCGCGCTGTGCGAGAAGGGGCGTGGCCATGGTGGCGGCGCCGATCAGGAAAAGATGCCGGATCACAGGATGCGACCCCGGGCGCCAATGGTGCTGCTGTGCCAGCGGACGGGATGGCCCCGGCGAGCGTTGGCGACGGCAGTCACAAGCGCCTCCCGTTCCTGCGTTTCCACGATCAGGTCAATCGCAGCCCGGCGCAGGGCGCCTCGCACCTGTTCAGCGGGGCGGGCGTCCTGAAAATCGCGTCCCAGTACCTGCTCTTCGCGCAGGTGGAGCGGCGCGTGAGTGACGCTGCGCAGGGCATCGGCGATGCCATCCTGATCGATCAGGGCGCAGTAGAAGGTCAGCAATATATCAGTCATGGTCGGATTCCAGGGCGGCGGCATCCCGGGCGCTTTCGCCAAAGCGCTCGAACAGGATGGGCAGCAGGATGAGGGTCAGCAGGGTTGAACTCAGCAATCCGCCGATCACGACGATGGCAAGCGGCTTCTGGATTTCCGATCCCGGCCCGGTCGCGAACAGCAGCGGGACGAGGCCGAAAGCGGTGATGCTGGCGGTCATCAGCACGGGCCGCAGCCGCCGTTCGGCGCCGAGGCGAACGGCCTGCGCCATGCTCTGGCCTTCGTCCCGCAACTGGCGGAAATAGGCGACGAGGACGAGGCCATTCAGAACCGCGATGCCGAGCAGCGCGATGAAACCGACCGAGGCCGGAACGGACAGATATTCGCCCGATATCCAGAGCGACACGATCCCGCCCACCATCGCAAAGGGAATATTGGCGAGAATCAGCAGCGACGCGCGCAGCGACCGCAGGGTCAGCAACAGGACCAGCAGAATGAGCAGCAGCGCCGCCGGGATGACCAGCATCAGCCGGGCCGAAGCACGCTGCTGATTTTCGAACTGACCGCCCCAGACCATGCGATAGCCCGCGGGCATCCTGATCTCGCGATCGACGCTGGCCTTCGCTTCATCGACATAGCCGACAAGGTCGCGGCCAGAGACGAAGGCCTGCACCAGCGCATAGCGCGATCCATTTTCATGATCGAGCTTGACCGGTCCCTGCGTGCGTTCGACGCGGGCCATGTCGCTGACGCGGGCGACCGTGCCGTCGGGGGTGCGCAGCGGCAGGTCCGCAAAGCGCGTGGCGTCGCTGCGGATCGTATCGTCACCCTTGATCAGGATCGGCACGCGCTTCTGTCCATCGGCCACGACACCGGCATGGACACCTTCAATCTGCGCGCGCAGCGTGTCCTGCATCTGGTCGATCGGCATGCCGAAACGGCCGGCCGCGCTGCGATCGATGTCGAGTTGCAGATAGTCGACATGATCGTTGGCGACGGTCATGACTTCGGATGCGCCGCGTGTCTTCGACAGGATTTTCTGCACCTGCCCGGCTAGGTCGGACAGAGTATTGAGGTCTGGACCGAAAATCTTGACGGCAAGGTCGCCGCGCGACCCGGTGAGCATTTCCGACACGCGCATTTCGATCGGCTGGGTGAAGGTCGGCTCGATACCGGGCAGCCGGTCGATCGACTTGCGGATTTCGTCGACCACGAACTGCTTGTCGCCGCGCCATTGCTTTTGCGGCTTCAGCACCACGAAGCTGTCGGTTTCATTCGGGCTCATGGGATCAAGGCCGATTTCGTCCGTGCCGACACGAGCGATGATCTGCTGGATTTCCGGCACATCCTTCATCAGCGATTGCTGGACGGCCACGTCACCCAGCACCGACTGGTCCAGATTGATGGTCGGCAACTTGGCGGTCTGCACGATCACCGATCCTTCATCCATCGATGGCATGAAGGTCTTGCCGACTGCGCCGTAGGCCAGCCCCGCCAGAACCAGACCCAGCGCCGCGCAGCCATAGACGAGCCGCTTGCGCGCAAAGGCGCCGTCCAGCAGTCGACGATAGCGTGGCGTCAGTTTCCGCATGATCCAGGGTTCGCCATGATGGCCGGACTTAAGGCCCAGCGACGACAGGACCGGCACCAGCGTCAGCGCGATCAGCAGCGATCCCGCCAGCGCGAAGATGATCGTGAGCGCGACGGGCGCGAACAGCTTGCCTTCCAGCCCTTCGAGCGAGAGCAGCGGCAGGAAGACGAGTGCGATGATGAGGATGCCGGCCGACACCGGTACGACGACTTCGCTGGTGGCGCGGAATACGATGTTCAGTCGGGGCGGACCGCCTTCTTCCTTTGCATGGTTCAGCCGCTCGACGACATTTTCGACCACCACGACCGCGCCATCGACCAGCATGCCGATGGCGATGGCAAGGCCACCCAGACTCATCAGGTTCGCCGACAGGCCCATGCCGCGCATCATCAGGAAGGTGACGAGCGCCGACATGGGCAATGTCGCCGCCACGATCGCCGCCGCACGCCAGTCGCCCAGAAAGACGATCAGCAGGATGATGACCAGCACAGTCGCTTCGATCAATGCTTTCTCGACGGTGCCGACAGCCCGGCCGATCAGGTCGGAACGGTCGTAAAAGACGGCGATGCTTGTGCCCTTGGGCAGGGTCTTGTCCAGTTCGGCGACGCGCGCCTTGATGCCATCCACTACCACGCCAGCATCCGCGCCGCGCAGCGCGATGACCAGTCCCTGCACGGCTTCGCCCTTGCCGTTCGCCGTGACCGCGCCGTAACGGGTCAGGCTGCCGGTGCCGACGGTCGCGACATCGCCCATGCGCACGATCCGGCCGTTTCGGGTCGCGATGACCAGCGATTGCAGGTCCGCTTCCGACTGGATCGCGCCCACCGCGCGCACGATCAGCGATTCCTCGCCCTGCGACAGGCGCCCCGCACCGTCATTACGGTTGCCGCGCTCGATCGCTTCGGACAGGTCGGTGACGGTGAGGCCGGCGCTTGCCAGCGCGATCGGATCGGGCCGCACTTCGAAGGTGCGGACATAGCCGCCCAGCGCATTGACGTCGGCCACACCCGGCACCGTGCGCAGGGCCGGCCGGATCGTCCAGTCGAGCAGGGTCCGCTTTTCCTCCAGGCTCAACGGCCCTTCGATCGTGAACATGAAGACATCGGACAGGGGCGTGGAAATCGGCGCCATGCCGCCGTTAATGCCTTCGGGCAGGTCGGCCATCACGCCGGACAGGCGTTCGGCGACCTGTTGCCGCGCCCAGTAAATATCTGTGCCATCGACAAAATCGATGGTGATGTCGGCAATCGCATATTTGGCCGAGGAACGCAGGATCGCTTGCCCCGGAATGCCGAGCATTTCCATCTCGATCGGCGTGATGACCCGGCTTTCCACTTCCTCCGGCGTCATGCCCGGCGCCTTCAGGATCACCTTGACCTGCGTCTGGGCGATATTGGGATAGGCATCGACCGGCAGGTTGACGAAGGCCCAGGCGCCCAGCCCTGCGGTCAGCAGCGACAGTGCGACGATAACCAGACGATAGGACAGCGCCCAGGCGGCAAGCGATTTCAGCATGGCGCGGCTTACTCGCCCATCGCCATGGGCTTGAGCGCGCTGGTGCCAGCGACGACCACCTGTTCACCCGGCTTGAGGCCCGACAGGATCAGGATGCGATCGGCGTCCTTGCCACCGCTCTTCACCTTGCGGATTTCCACGCCCTTGGCCGAGCGGACGAAGACGGCTTCGCCATCCGCCAACGTGGCAAGAGCATTCTGGTCGATCGTCACGGCGCCGACGGGGGCAGGGCCAAAGAGCGACAAATTGGTTGCACGGCCCGCCAGTGCGCCGGGGCCAGCGGGCAGCTTTGCCTTGAGCGTGACGGAGCGTGTCGCGGGATCGATGGTCGAGCCAACCGACGTCACGGCGCCGCGCAGTGTATCGCCCAGCGCCACCGTCATGCCCGGCTTCACCTGTCCGGCGAGCCGTTCAGGCAGTTGGGCCTGCGCTTCATATTGGCCGGCCGCATCGATGACATAGGGGGCGGTGGTGCCATCGACGACGCTGCCGGCATGGATGGTCGCGGCCGTGACCTTGCCCGCGATCGGTGCGGTCAGCGTATAGCTGCCGCTGGCGCCCGAGCCGTTTACCATGCGCAATATGCGGCTTTTCTCCGACACGTCAGCGCGCGCTTCACCCAGCATCGCGCGGGCTTCATCAGCGCGGGCACCCGCGACGACGCCTTCCCGTTCAAGTTGCGACAGGCGGTTGGCGCTCGACTGGGCGACACCCAGCCGCGCACTGGCCCGACTGAGGTCCGCACCCATGCTCAATACGTCGCGGCTCGATACGATGGCAAGCGCCTGACCGCGCGTAACATCCTGCCCTTCGACCACCAATATGCGGGTCACGACGCCGGGGAAGGTCGCCGCGACTGCGACCCGCGCATTGGGTGGTGGCGCAATGATTGCGGGGACGACGGCGATCGGCGCTTCGGTCGCTTCAGCGGCGGCGGCGAATTTCAGACCCAGTCGTGCGATATTGTCCGCGCTGAGCGCGATCATGCCGGGATCGGACGGGGCCGCCGCGCTATCATTACGCGTGGCGGTTTCTTCGCTCGAACAGGCGGTCAGGGACAGGAGGGCAAGGGCACAAGGGATGGCGGCCTGTGCGATACGAAGCGACTGGAGCATGGCTCCCGCCTATGGCGCGAAACTGACGAGAGCCTGACGATCAGGTGGCCGATGTAAAATCCAATATCAGTTCCTGGCTTCCAGGCACGCTATGCAGACGACCGCCATGGGCGGCCATGATCCGCGCGACGATGGCCAGCCCCAGTCCCGCGCCCTCCCGACTGGCATGATCCGCGCGATGATGCCGCTGTACCAGTTGTTGCAGGCGATCGGGCGTCAGGCCGGTGCCGCCATCCTTGACACGCAGTCTGGGGCCGGGACCGACCAGCACCGTCACGGCGCCACCGGCCGGCGTCACGCGCAAGGCATTTTCCACCAGATTGCGCAGGGCCGCGGCTACCGTTTCGCGCTGACCGGTGATCGGCGTCGCTTCGCCGACGCGGGTGAGCGACAGAATCTTGTCCGCGCCGATCGCGCCGGGGGCCAGCAGGCTGACGATATCGGCGCCGATTTCCTCCAGTCGCAGCGTGTCGCGCATCGAATGGGCCAGGCTTTGCGCATCGACTCGCGCCAGCAGCATCAACTGATCGATCAGCCGCCGCATCGACAGCAGTTCGGCGCGCAGGCGTGGCGCATCGGGATGATCGAGCGCGTCCAGTTCCAGCGCCATCACCGCCAAAGGCGTGCGCAGTTCATGCGCCACATCGGCGGCGAATGCTTCATGATTGCGGGCCGCCTGATCGAGCTGGGCAAGCAGGCCATTGACCGCCTGCGCAAATGGCACGGCTTCGGTCGGGAAAGCCGCATGATCGATCATCACGTCGCGTTCATGCCCTTCCATCACCTGGAGCTGCGCGGCCGCTGTGCTCAGCGGTTCCAGCGCGCGCCGGATGACGATGAAGCTGGCGATGCCCATCGGAAAGATCAGCAACAGGATCGGCACCAGCACATGTTCGAACAATTCGCGAAAGGCATGGCGCGCTGCGTTCGGATCGCCCAGCGCGCTGAAACTCTGCTGATGCTCGCGGATGATGAAGATCAGCAGCAGGGTCGCGCCGACCACACCGACGATCGACAGGCCGATGAACAATCGGCGGGCAATGGATCGTCGCCGGCTCATGATGCGGCTTCGCGCAGCATATAGCCCACGCCCCGAACCGTGTGCAGCATGCCCTGTGCGCCCGCATCCTCCAGCTTGCGGCGCAGGCGCGACACGATGGCCTCGACCGCATTGGGCGTTACCGGTTCGTTGAAGGCATAGAGCGCATTTTCCAGACTGTCGCGCCGGACCACGGCGCCTGCCTGCCGCAACAACAGTTCCAGCAGATCCATCTCACGCCGGGACAGGTCCAGCGACTGGTCGAAGCAAAGCATCGTCCGACTGGCTGAATCCACCATGATCGGTCCGAACCGCAATTGCGTCTGCGCCCTTGGCCCCGGACGGCGGAGCAGCGCGCGGATGCGTGCGGCAATTTCGTCCACTTCGGCGGGCTTCACGACATAATCGTCGGCGCCTGCATCCAGCCCCGCCACTCGATCTTCCAGAGCATCCCGCGCCGTCAGGACCAGGGCGGGCTGCATATGGCCGCGCCGCCGCATATCGCGCAGCCAGGCGATGCCGTCGCCATCCGGCAGTCCGCGATCGACGATCAGCACATCATGCACCTGCGCCGCGATCGCTTCGGTGGCCATGTCGAGATTGGGGGTGTGGTCGCAGGTGAAGCCCCGGCGAGCAAGGCCCGCAACCAGCAGGTCGGCAAGACGACCATTATCCTCGATCAGCAGCAAGCGCATGATGGTGTCGCATCGTCGTGGTGAGACCGGAAGGCAACAGAATTTTGGCGGTTATCTCGGATGTCATACATGACAAAGGGTGCCGGCCCGAAAGCCGGCACCCTTTGTCGGAACCTGTCCCGTCAAATCTGCACCTGTCCGCCATCAACGAACAGTTCCACGCCATTGACGAAACTGGCTTCCTCGGACGCGAGGAACAGGACGGCCTTTGCAACTTCTTCCGGCTGGCCGATCCGTCCGGCGGGGATCAGGCCCGCCAGATAATCCTTGGTGCCTTCGGCCTGTTCTCCGCCACCGAACAATTCGTTGAGGCCGGCCGTTTCGGTCACGCCGGGGCTGACGGCATTGACCCGGATATGGCGATCCTTGAGGTCCAATATCCAGTTGCGGGCGAAATTGCGCACGGCTGCCTTCGTCGCCGAATAGACGCTGAGGGCGGGCGTGCCCGATATGCTGGTGGTCGACGCGGTGAGAATGATGGAGGCGCCGTCCCGGAGCAGCGGCAGGGCCTTTTGCACGGTGAAGAGCACGCCTTTCACATTGGTGTCGAATGTGCGCTGATAATGGTCTTCGCTGATGCTGCCGAGCGGCGCGAATTCACCGCCGCCCGCGTTGGCGAACAGGACGTCGATCTGGGCATGCTGCTGTTGAACGGCGTCATAGAGCCGATCGATATCGGCAAGGTTCGCCATGTCGCCCCGGACGCCAGTGATACGACCGCCGATGGCCTTAACCGCTGCGTCGAGTGCATCCTGACGGCGGCCGGTGATGAATACGGACGCGCCTGCATCCGCAAAGGCCTTGGCCGTGGCCATTCCGATGCCGCTGGTGCCGCCGGTCACGACCACCACCTTGTTGTTGAACCTGTTCGTCATTGTCTGTCTCCTTGTGTTTGTCGGCGGGATCGCCGCTGCCCATTGGAGATAGATTTCGAACGATAAGTCTTGTAGTCGGCAATATTGGTACTTAGCGTTCCATAAAAGGAACGATGATGAAGATCGATCTCAACGATTATGCCTATTTCGCCGAGGTGGTGGCGCATGGCGGCTTTGCCGCCGCCGGGCGTGCCCTGCGCGAACCCAAGTCCAAATTGTCCCGGCGCATCGCGGGGCTGGAGGAACGACTGGGCCTGCGGCTGATCGAGCGATCGAGCAGGCGCTTTCGGGTCACGGATACCGGGCAGGCCTTTTACGAACGATGCCGCACCATTTTGGCGGAAGTGGAAGGGGCGGAAACGCTGGTCATGGAAGCGCGGGCCGAACCCCGCGGCCGGGTTCGCTTCAGTTGCCCGACCGGTCTGGTCGAACTGGTCTCCGATCAGCTATCCTCTTTCCTGGATCGCTACCCCGGCATAAGGCTTCAAATCGTCGCGACGGATCGGGCCGTCGATCTGATCGAGGAACGGATCGATGTCGCGCTGCGCGTGCGGACCGAACTGACAAGCGATGCCGCGCTGACGATGCGATCTTTGGGCATATCGACCCGGATATTGGTTGCCAGTCCGCAAGTGGCGAACCGACTGACGGATATCGCAGATATTGCTGGTCATCCTTGCCTGAGCACCAGCGACACAGGCGAAGAAACCGTGTGGCATCTGGAGACAGATGACGGGCGAACCCATGTCGTGCGTTTCGCGCCACGTCTGGGGTGCGAGGATATGATGGCGATCAGGAAAGCCGCGATCGATGGCGTGGGCATTGCCCTTCTGCCCGACCATATTTGCAGCGCCGCGCTGGCGGATGGACGGCTCGTGCGCCTCTTTCCCGACTGGCGCGGTATCAAGGGGATCATGCATCTGGTGTTCACGACCCGACGCGGCCTGCCGCCTGCGGTGCGGGCGTGGATCGACCATCTGGCGGCTAGGCCGGTCCTCCGTCAGGCAAAAATGCCTTAGATTTTCGATCATGCCAAAAGCCAGGCCTACGGACGGATCGACCGGCGCGATTATTTCGGCATGCCACTCAGGCCGCTCGCCTGACGCAGGGCCGCGCCATCAAGCCGATATCCGTCCAGAAACACGCTTTCGACATGGCGCAGATTGCGCAGATCCTTCGAAACATCGCCGTCGACCAATATGATGTTCGCGGTCTTGCCGGGGGCGATCGATCCCATGTTGTCATCCATGCCGGTCATCTGCGCCGGGACGATCGTGGCGGTCTGCAACGCCTGCGCGTTCGTCAATCCGGCCTGCTCATAGAGTTCCAGTTCGCGCACCAGTTCCAGCCCGTAGCCGTCGGTGCCCGCGACGATGCGAACGCCGGCCTGATGGAGCTTGCCGACCAGATCGACCATCTTGGCGAAGCTCTTGCGATAATCGTCGCGGGTCAGGCCATCGACCAGCGGATAGCCGCCAATCTTCCAGCTACGGGCCACGGACGGCGGCGCGATATCGGCAAAGGGCGAATATTCCGGCGATATGCTGCTGCCGTCCGACGTCATCAGCGGTTCCCAGACGGTCAGGGTTGGATCGATGATCGTCTTGCGCTGGGCAAGCTCGGCATAGAAGCTCTTCATCATCGGGGAGTCGAGGTCGACATCCTTGCCATATTTGGCCGGGCCTTCCAGCCGGGCGGCGGTGTTGGCCTTGTCCACGACATCTTGCGGCATCGCCTGCATCATGATGAAGTTGATATGGGTCACTTCGTCATAGCCCGCCCGCACGGCGTCTAGCGGCCGCATGCCCGCCGGCACATGGCCATGGACATGCAGGCCCAGCTTATGGGCCTCTGCCGCTGCCGGGGCGATCCAGTCGGGATTCATCGATGTGTAGAATTTGACGCCCCACAGGCCAGCCGCCTTGATCTTGTCGACGGCGGCAATGGCTTCGGCTGCGGACGACACGGTCAGCGCGCCCTGCGCGGCCAGCGGGTCCTTGCGGTCGACGATGATCGACACCTTGCCTTCGGGCGCCAGCAGGTCGCCGGCGGCGCGGCGCTTGGTGATGCTCGCTATCTCATCGATCATCGATCCGGGGCTGCGATAATTGGTCATGCCGGTCGCGACATTCTGCAACAGGTTCCAGTCGTCGCCGACATGCTGGTGCGCATCCCACAATCCGGGGGACAGAGTCTTGCCCCGGCCGTCGATCAGCGTGGCGCCATCGGGCGCCTTGATCGATCCGCCAGCACCGACAGCCGCCACCTTGCCATCGGCGATCAATACTGCGCGATCCGGCAGATATTGGCCCGCGACGGAATCGAACAGCAACACATGGTCGATCAGCGTGGGCGTGCGGTTGGCGGGGCTGAGGAAGCGGTGCGCCACATCGCGCACCATCGCCGCCGTCGCCTTGTCCTGAATATCCTTCAGCTTCGGCCCATTGGCTTCATAGCCCGCGGGCAGCAGCGAAATGACACCGGCATTGCCGAAGAAGTGATTATCCTGATCCAGCCAGATCGGGGAGGGGGAGAAGCCATAGCCCTGAATGAAGGCCAGCTTGACCGTCTTGCTGCCCTGTGCCCCGCTGATCTGCACCGGTTCGCCGATGCTGATGCTGGCATGGCCGGTCGGCAATAGGTCGATGCCCTTCGTCCCTGCGGCGACCAAAGCCTCGATATCCTTTTCGCCCGCCAGCCAGGGGCCGCCATAGCTGTTATAGCGCTTGTTGGCGAAGGGGGCCTCGCCCTGATCGATGCTCGTCTTCCAATGGGCGATGCCGCCGCTATCGACGGAGAAAGTCTCCGTCGCGTCGCCCTGATCGGTATAGCCGCGAATGGCCATGGCGGTCGGCCGCCCGTCGGGGCCAAGGGTGAGCATTTCGTCCGTTTCCGTCACCCATCCGCGCAGTGACATGGACATGCGATAGGCGATGCGCCCGTCGGCCAGCGACCATGACCAGATATCGCCATGATTACCCGCCGTCGAACTGATGGTGTAGTGCCGCGCCGCGGGCGGCGGCGTCATCAATTCTTCTTTGGGTGTGGGGGCCGCCGTTGCGATCGACGTGGTGGCAAGCAGCAACGCAAAGACTAATGGGCGCATGACTCAATCCCCGGTGAGCAAGACCGGCAGAGTGACAAGGAGAAGGTGTGCGCGCAATGTCTTTCGCGGCGTCACCTCTCTCTTACAGATTGACCAGCGATCTGGCGGGCAGTTGCAGGCCCAGTCCCTTGAGCGACAGACTACAGTCCAGGATCAGGGCAAGGAACGTCCTGTCCTTCGCGACCGCCTCCAGATCGCGCGACAGCCGCTGCCCCTGCGCCAGCCAGGCGAGCAACCTTAATTCATCATCATGGATGAAGGGCGCGCCGGGGGCCCGAATATGCAGGCCCTGCGCCTGGGCCTGATCGCGGAGCGCATCGAACAGGGCCTGATCCCGCTCCGACAGCCGGGGCGGTCGCTGTGGCGTGCGGCCATCCTGCGCTAGGCCGTCCCCGCGCAGGATGGCCAGCACCTTCTGCTCCACCGCCGGGCGGCGGGTCACGGTGCGCATGAAGGGTTGGGAGGCGCCACTATTCATGCGGCGGCCGCCGTCACGATCCAGGCCGCGCCATTGATGACAACACCTTCCGCCGTCATGCGACCGACAAAGGCATCGCCCACGGCCTGCATCGCTTGTGCGCGGACGGTTTCGGGCTGGCCCAGCAGCGCGCGCTCCAGCGGACCGACATCGCAGGCGCGCCGCACCGCGCCAGCGACATCGGGGGCGAAGGGAATGGCATGGTCGAAGGGCGTGATCATGATGTTGCCGAAACCAGCAGTAGACAGAATGTGATGGACCCGGTCGACATTCCCGAACGAGAAAGGGCCGGGCGTTTCGGGAGGCGACGGCGCAGCGAGCGGCACGATGCCCTTGATCGCGCCCATGGGCAGACTGACCCAGTCATTTTCCGCCGCCGTTCGCCAGCAGACGAACACCAGTCTTCCGTCCGGTTTCAGCGCGGACCGCATATGGCCGAAGGCGGCGACCGGATCGTCGAAGAACATGACGCCGAACCGGGAGAACAGACAGTCATAGGTCGCAACCGGCAGGGGCGCGCGTCCGGCGTCGGCAAGCTGGAATAGGGCTGATGATCCGGCGCTTCTGGCGCGCTCGCCAGCGCGTTCGATCAGGGCGGCGGAGATATCGAGGCCCATGACCGTTCCGGCCTGACCGACCAGCCCGGCGATATGCAGGCTGCTATCCCCGGCGCCGCAGCCAATGTCCAATATATGGTCGCCCGGTTGCGGCGCTGCGACGGCTATGGCTGCCGCGCCGAAGGGGGCCAGCATCTGATCGAGCGATGCCTGATGGGCCACCCATTGATCGCCATTGCGGCCATTCCAGTCGGAAGCCTGAACTTTCTCGGCAGTCATGATCCTGGGCTCCTTTCAGGCAGGCAGTTCGACCAGAGGCCGACCAGCAACAGCAACAGTGCGACCACGGCATAGGGTGCGCCATTATCGATGGTGTAGAGCGTGGTCCCGGCGATCGGCCCCAATACGACGCCCAGACCCTGCGCCGCCGCGACCGTGCCGGCTGTCGCGCCCTGCTCATGGGGTTCGACGGCATTGGCGGCCGTTGCCGATACCGACGGGAAGACCCACCCCATGCCGAAGGCGGCGACGGCATAGCCCAGCCACAGCAAGGTAGCGGTGCTGGCGAAGATGACCGATCCAAAGCCGATCGCGCCGATGATCATGCCCAGCCGGATGAAACGCGCGGGCGCCCAGCCCAGTGCCCGCAGCGCCAGTTGCGCGCCGATAAGTGCCACGCCGACGGTCGCCAGCGCTATGCCTGACGTCCATGCCGCTTGCGCCGGCGGCAGGTGCAACCGGTCCAGCGCGAAGAAGCCGACAGTGATCTGTGCGATCGACACGCTGAACATGGCAGAGAAGGCCAGCAGCATCGGCCGACGCAAGCGCCCATCCGACAATTTCAGCGGCGCGCTATCGCGAGGTGCGACTGCGACATCGCGTGGTAAGGCCTGCCACAGGACGATCAGCGCAAGAGCCGGCAGGATCGCCGTGCCATAGAGCGGCAGCCGAAGGCTGTAGGAACCGATCAGACCTGCCAGTCCCGGCCCGACCACCAGCCCGGCGGCGCTGGCTGCACCCAGGCCGGCCATGGCTGCGGCCCGCTTGTCCGGCGCGACATGGTCAGCAACCAGAGCCGCGCTGGTCGACGGCACGGCGGCATAGAAGAGGCCCGCCAGCCCTCTGCCCAAGATCAGGCCTGCAAAGGCGAGGGCGGGCGACAAAGCGCCACGCAACGCACTGTCGATGAACAGCGCCAGCAGGGCATAGCTGACGACGAAACCCGACAGGCCGAACAGGAGTATAGGGCGGCGTCCGCGTCGATCGCTGGCCACGCCCCAGATGCGGGCCATGATCATCCAGCCGATCCCGGCGATTGTCACCGCTGTCCCGACATGCCATGGGTCCAACCCGATCACGCGGGCGATCGGCCCGGCCAGGGCGACAAATGCCATCATCGCCATGGAGCAGACGAACGTCTCGAACATCAGGGGCTTGAGGGAGAAGGACAGCGAGGGGGACGGCTGTGCGACCGCGCCGGTCAATTCTGTCATGATGGCAACTCCCGATAATCAGCGGCACAGCTATGCGTCATATATAATAATGACATGCAATAGCATAAAAGGCAAGATCGAACGGTGCTGCCGGTCGTCTGCGGGATTTGCAGCATAACCCTGATCCTCCGTCCATCCATTTTCCCTGTTCCACGGAACTGCGACGGGCCGTGCGCCATTGAGGGGACATGAAGAGAAAAGCCATCCTGCCGCTCCTCGCCGCGCTGCTCTGTACCGCGCAGACGGCCCCGCCGCCCAGTCCGCAGGATCCTTATGGCCCGCTTTTTCAGGCGGTGCAGGCGGAAAGGATATTCCCGGACGGCAAGACCTTCGTGGACGCAACGCCGCGCGATACGCCCGATGCCATATTGGAAGCCTATCGCCGGGAAGAACCGCGAGGCAAGGAGGCTCTTTGCGCTTTCGTGCTGCGACATTTCGATGTGCCGGGAGAGGCGCCGCCGTCGGAAAAGTCGCTGATCGGCCATATCGCCGCCCTGTGGCCTCAGCTTACACGCCCGGCCTTGCAGCCCCGCGCCGGGTCGAGTGCGCTGGCGCTGCCCGCGCCCTATGTCGTGCCGGGCGGCCGGTTTCGCGAAATCTATTATTGGGACAGCTATTTCACGATGCTGGGCCTCAAGGCTGACGGCCATGATGCACTGATCGGATCGATGCTCACGAATTTCGAAAGCCTGATCAATCGCTACGGCCATATCCCCAATGGCACCCGCACTTATTATCTCAGCCGGTCGCAGCCGCCCTTCCTGTCGCAGATGATCGATCTGGCGGATGACGGTGATGCAGAAACCGCCGCCCGGCATCTGGCCGCACTGCGCGCCGAATATCGCTTCTGGATGGCGGGCGCGGAGACATTGGGCAAGGTAGGCGCGGTACGCCGCGTCGTTCGGATGCCCGATGGCAGTCTGCTCAACCGCTATTGGGACGATCGCGCCGACCCGCGTGACGAAAGTTGGGCGGAAGATGTCGCGACCGCGCGGGAGAGCAATCGACCCAGCGCGGAGGTCTATCGTCATTTGCGGGCCGGGGCGGAAAGCGGCTGGGATTTCTCTTCGCGCTGGCTGACCGATCCCAAGCGGCTGGCGACCATTCATACGACCGATATCATTCCCGTCGATCTCAACAGTCTGATGTGGGCGATGGAGCGCAATATCGCACGGCGCTGTCGGGTCGCGGGCGATCAGCCCTGCGTCACGACTTTCGAAAGCGCGGCACAGCAACGGGCACGGGCGATGCAGCGCTATCTGTGGTTGCCCCGCGAAGCGCGCTTTGCCGATTGGGATCATGTCCGGCGCCAGCCCACGCCGGTCCTGTCGGCCGCAACGCTTTTTCCGCTCTTCACCGGTCTGGCCAGCAAGGCACAGGCAGATGCCGTCGCGGGGACGATAGAAGCGCGACTGGTGGCACCGGGCGGATTGCGGACGACCGAAATGGACAGTGGCCAGCAATGGGATCGGCCCAATGGATGGGCGCCGTTGCAATGGATAGCGATCGACGGGCTGGCGCGCTATCAGAAGACCGATCTGGCGCGGCGCATTGCCGCTGGCTGGATCGGCACCGTCAATGCCGCCTTTCTTTCGACCGGCAAGATGCTGGAGAAATATGATGTCGAACAGCGTCAGCCGGGCGGGGGTGGGGAATATCCGCTACAGGATGGCTTTGGATGGACCAACGGCGTCACCCGCGCCATCCTGCAACTCTATCCCGACCTTGATCCCGCGACAGGTAGGCAAGCCAGCCCATCCGCAAAACATGGCGTGGCGCAA
The DNA here is from genome assembly GCF_900109095.1 of Sphingobium sp. AP50. Taxonomy (GTDB): domain Bacteria; phylum Pseudomonadota; class Alphaproteobacteria; order Sphingomonadales; family Sphingomonadaceae; genus Sphingobium. Next base: position 166,938 of record NZ_FNYZ01000004.1, on the reverse strand, counting down.
TGACTATAACGTCAAGGCATGGATAGGGCAGTCAGCACCCCTTATCGCGCGATCCTCTGCATGGGATGATGGCCTGATCAGGAGGTCGCCATGTTCAATGCCATCGCTACGGTTTCGCTCAGGGGTACGCTGGAGGAAAAGCTGCGCGCTGCCGCCGACGCCGGCTTTGCCAGTGTCGAGATTTTCGAGAATGACCTGATCGGATCGACCCTGTCGCCGCGTGAAGTGCGGCGGATGATGGAGGGTCTGGGCATCGGCTGTTCCCTCTATCAGCCGTTTCGGGATTTCGAAGGCATGCCGGGTCATCTGCGCCAGCGCGCCATGGATCGGGCCGAACGCAAATTCGACCTGATGGCGGAACTGGATACCGACCGCATCCTCGTCTGCTCCAACTGTTCGCCCGTGTCGCTGGGCGAGCGCGAGCGAATCGTCGATGATTTCCGCGAACTGGGTGAGCGCGCGGCAAAGCGCGGCATAATGGTGGGCTATGAGGCTCTGGCCTGGGGCCGCCATGTCTTCGACCATCGCGACGTCTGGGCGATCGTGGAGCAGGTGGATCACTCCAATATCGGCATCATCCTCGACAGCTATCATTCGCTGTCGCGCAAGATTCCGAGCGAGAGCATCCGCGCCATTCCCGGCGACAAGATCGTCTATGTGCAACTGGCCGATGCCCCGTTGCTCGACATGGACCTTCTCTACTGGAGTCGCCATTTCCGCAACCTGCCGGGGCAGGGCGGGCTGGACGTGACGGGCTATGTCGCCGAAATCCTGCGCACCGGCTATGATGGCCCGCTGTCGCTGGAGATTTTCAACGATCGCTTCCGTTCGAACAGCGCGGCTTTGGTGGCGGAGGACGGCTATCGTTCGCTCGATTATGTGCGCGACGCAGCGCTGCGCCAGCTTGGCCGGGAATCCCCCATTCCCGCGCCGCAACCCATGCTGGGAGCGGAATTTGTCGAATTTACCGCTGACGGCGTCAGCTCCGCCCGCCTCGGCAGCACGCTTGCCAGCCTGGGCTTCACCCTGGCGGGCGAACATCGGCACAAGAAGGTGACGCGCTGGCGCCAGGGCAACGTCAATCTGGTCGTCAATGCCGAGCCCAAGGGCTTTGCCAGCGCCTATCGCACCGCCCATGGATCGTCCATCTGCGCCATCGGCGTCCGGGTGAAGGACAAGGCGGCAGTGTTGGCGCGCGCCGCCGCTCTGGGGATCAAGGCCTATAGCCCCGAAGGCCGCCCCAGTCGCATGGCCATGCCCGCGCTGCGCGGCGTGGGCGGCAGCCTCGTCTATCTGATCGACGATAATGAGGTGGAGGGCCTGTGGGCGCGGGAGTTCGTCGCGCTCGATGCCGAACCGGACGCACCCATCCATGCGCGCGGTTTCGACCATCTCGCCGCCGTGGTGCATGAGGATGAATTCCTGTCGTGGCAGCTTTACTGGCGCGCGCTGTTCGGCCTGGAGGCAAAGGCGGCGCAGGATGTGATCGACCCGTCCGGTCTGGTTCACAGTCAGGCGATGCAGTCCCCCGACGGCGCATTCCGCGTAACGCTCAATGCATCGGATGCGCGCGAGACATTGTCTTCGCGCTTTCTGGAACAGGGGATCGGTGGCGGCTATCAGCATGTCGCGCTGACCACCGACGATATATTCGCAACCGCGCAGGCCCTGCGCGATGGCGGGGCTGCGATACTGGACATTCCCGCCAACTATCATGCGGACCTTGCCGCCCGTTTCGGCTTCGACGATGCCATGATCGCCCGGATGGCGGCGCTGGGCATTCTCTATGATGAGGATGCGGACGGCCATGGCTATTGGCAGGTCTACAGCCGCGCCTTCGACAAGCTGTTCTTCTTCGAATTCGTCCAGCGCGACAGCGGCTATGTCGGCTATGGCGCGCCCAATGCCGGCGTGCGACTGGCAGCCCAGAACCGCTTCCGCGACGACAACGTGGTGGATTGAGGACAACAGGCTCCTGCACCAGCAGGAGCCTGTCGGGCTACAGGATCAGCTTCACCGTCATCCCAGCCACGATGGCGTCATCATAGCGGCTGGTCGCGCCCACCCGATGGATATATTGCAGGTTCGGGCGCAGCAGCAGCGCGCGGGTCGCCTGCCAGCCATAGAAGATTTCTCCGCTCGCTTCCCAGGTTTGTACGTCGACCGCCTGTCCCAGCGATTGCTGGTCGCGCTGGCGATCGGCGATGCGCGGATTGACGCGGGCATAGACCAGACCCAGACCGAAATTATCCTTCGGCCGACTGTCCCACAGCCCACGCGCGACGAAGCCGCCGGACAGGAAGAAGGGCACCCGCGCCGTATGCTTGTCCGACAGGGTCATGGTGCCGAACAGGGAAAGGCCACGATCGCCCGCGCCAAAGCGGCTGATCATCTTTTCGCCCATGATCCAAGCGCTCCACCGCTCCTTGCGCATCGCCGGAGAAAGGCCGGAAAGTGCGTAAGAATCGCCATTGATGTCATCGCGGACATCAGGCTTGTCGGTCGTGTCGACCAGCCCACCGATCCGGATCAGGCCGGGCAGTCCGTCTGGCTTCTGCCCGGTCTTCCAACCCAGTTCGACCGGCAGCACGAAGCTGTCGAAACGTGGCGCCAGTTGCCAGCCGCTGCCGGTTTGCGCGCGATAGGCATTCACCTCGAACGCGGCGACCGTGACGGTCAGATTATTGGCAATCTCCTGCCGGGCGCGAATGCCCCAGCGCGGAATGGGAAAGCCCGAAAAGCCGCTATTATAGAAGAGCGTCGTCGGGCGCGGACAGAAAGCGAAATTCTGGAACTGGCAACCGGACGGCAGCGTCGCGAAATCGTCGCCGGTATGATAAAGGCCGATCTTCAGCGCCGTCTTGCCGCCGTTCAATTGCTGTTCGTAGCTGAGTTCCGCCGGCCGCAAATCCTGCCCGCCGCCGAACAATTCCTGCACCTCGAACAGATTGCCGATGCGCGTGGCGGTCAGATCCTCACCCTTGCGGTGGATGATGGTGGCGATGAATTTTCCGCCCTCCAGCCCGAACGTTTTGCCGGTGTCGACCACGGCCGATGCCAGCAATTGCTGGGTATAGGCCGATCCCTGATCGCGCCCGCCGCTGATGGAGGCGGCGCTTTCGGACACATAGGAGAAGGTGAGGGTGACGCCCTTGTCCTTCAGCCGGGTGCGCCAGCCGGGCTTTTTCTCCAGCGGCGGAGGCGGGGTCTGCGGACCGGCGGTCGGGCCTTGCAACTGCTTGGCCTCAGCGGCAGCGACCTCGATCGGCAGGACGATCGCAGGCGGCGGAACGGGCGGTGCGTCGGCGATCATGCCGCTGCCCTCCGCTCGGTTGCTCGCGCGAAGTCGGCCAGCATGCGCTGGCTGTCGGGCTCGACTCCGGTGAACAGGGCAAAGGCATGGGCCGCCTGCATCACCGCCATCCCGCCGCCGTTGAGCGTGGCACAGCCCTTGGCTTCTGCCGCCGCCAAAAGCGCCGTCTGAAGCGGGAAATAGATAATGTCCGACACCCATTGGTTCGGGTGCAGCAGGTCGGGATCGAAGGGCAGGCCGGGATGGCTTTCCATCCCGATTGGGGAGGTCTGGACTACCCCGTCCGCGCCGGAAATAGCCTCGGCCGTGGTCGTTGCAGCCTGCACCTGCGCCATGGGGAACAGCCTGCCAAGCCGGTCGGCAAGCGCAGCCGCCCGATCGGCTGCTGGATCGAAGATGGTGAGTTGTGTCGCGCCCAGATCGAGATGGGCGTAGCCCACCGCCGCCGCCGCGCCGCCCGCGCCGATCAGGGCCACCTTGTCGCGCTGCCGATCGCCCAGCCCCGCCAGGAAATGGGCGCGATAGCCCGACCAGTCCGTATTGTCGCCATGCGCCTTGCCATCGCGGAACAGGACGGTGTTCACCGCGCCCAGCGCCTTTGCCGCATCGGAGAGGCTGTCGAGCAATGGGATAACGGCCTGTTTGAAGGGATGGGTGACGTTGACGCCGTCAAATCCCATCGTCCGCAGCATGGGCAGCAACCGGGGCAGGGCGGTGGCGTCATAGCCCATAACCTCTGCATCCAGGATGCGATAGACCATGGTCAGACCCAGCGCGCGGGCTTCGCGTTCGTGCATTTCCGGGCTGCGCGATCCCGCAATGCCCTGGCCGACAAGGCCGCAGAGAATGGACGCGACGGGTCGCCCCGCGTCGATGACGGGTTGGTGGATCATGATAATCTGGTCCTTAACGGAAGGGCTTTTAGCCGGCCTTGGGCAGACGGATCAGCATGACGCAAATCCCTGACAACAGGATCGGCACCGCGAAGATGCCGAAGATCAGCGCCAGCGACACTTTCGCCGCCAGCAGGAAGCCACCCAGCATCGGACCGATCACCGCGCCGATCCGGCCCATGCCCATGGCCCAGCCGATGCCGGTGCCGCGCGCTTCGGGCGGATAGAGGCTGGCGGCGAGCGGATAGCAGCCGTTGAAGCCGCCCTGCACGAACATGCCGATCAGGAAGGCGGTGCCGAGCGTGGCGATCAGCGGCATGGCCACCGATCCGAAGATGATCAGCGTCGCGGCGGCCGCGCTCATATAGCCCAGGATCAGTTTGCGCAGGTCGAGCCGGGTACCGCCAAGACCAATGAGGGTGATGCCGACGAACGCGCCGATATTGTAGATGGCGCCCGCATAGATGGCGTCCTTGGCAGGCAGGCCGGCTTCGACCGCCAGCTTGGGAATCCAGCTGATCACGAAATAGAGTGTCATGAAGCCGAAGATCGTCGCCATCCACAGCAGCAGGGTGCCGGCCGCACGCCCTTCGCTCAGCAGTCCGCGCACGCCGACATTCTGGGCTTCATGGACCTTCTTGGGCGGCAGAGCATCCACTTGCGGCTGACCCATGGCGCGCAGCAGGCGATTGGCCTTTTCCAGCGCGCCTTTGGGCTGGCGGGTCAGCAGGAAGTCGATCGATTCGGGCAGCAGCATCCACACCAACGGGATGGAGATCGCGCACAGGATCGCCGCGCCGAGCAGCATCGCCTGCCAGCCATGGACCGGCAGCAGACTGGCGACGACGAAGCCGGTGATGGTGGCGCCAACCGGATAGCCGGCCTGCAGGAAACCGACCGCGAAGGTGCGGTGCTTGGCTGGTGCATATTCGGCGGTCAGCGCGGCCATGCTGGCCAGCACCGACCCGATGCCGATGCCGACGATGAAGCGGCTGAAGATCAATTCCGTAATCGACGTGGCGATGGCGGAACCGAACATGGCGACGGACATCATGATCAGGGACGCCAGGATGAGCTTGCGACGGCCGAACTTGTCGGCCATCGGCGCGATGATCAGGCCGCCAGCCGCCATGCCGGCGAGGCCCGCGCTGAAAACCACGCCCAGCCGTTCGGGGCTGACCTGCCAGTCGGTGGACAGGGCGGGGGCGACGTAGGACAGGATCAGCACGTCCATGCCGTCCAGCATGTTGAGGATGAAGCAGATGGCGACGACCAGAATCTGGCGCGCGGACCAGTTGGCATCGGACGGCGCAGGGGACGGGTTGTTCACCGTCACATAGGGCCGCACGGATACCGTGCCGGCGGGGGAATAGCTGGCCATGGAAATGACGCCTTTCATCCTCTCGGGCCAGATGGCCCTCATGCTCTTTACCAAACCGGTGGCCTGTCGGCTTCTATTCTGCGGGTGGTTCTGCTTCTCTCCTTTTCTAGGTAATTTCCACATGAGGAAATGAAGTCCTCTATGCCATTATGTTATGAGATTGCGGGGAAGGCTCATTAGCACATTGCGGGCGATTTCCTCGAAAGTTTCACCGATGATCGCGCGCGGGGATTCCAGATTGCGGTTGATATAGACGGGCAGCAGGCCCGGTTCTTCAAATTCCAGGAAGCGCACTGTGTCGGCATGCGGCTGCATCGCGGTGAAACTGTCCACCAGCGCCACGCCCATGCCATTGGCGACGAAGGCCACCGCCGTTTCGGCAAAGCGGATATAGGTCGATATGTCGATCTCATAGCCGGCCTTGGCAAACATCTCCGCGATGATGCCGCCATGCGGCGTATGGGGGCGGAAGGACTGGAGATGCTCCCCGGCAATGTCGGCCACGGTGATCTTCTCGCGACCCGCCAGCCGATGGCTGGTCGGCACGGCGCAGACCATCCGCCCCGCGCCGATCCGGCTGGACAGGATATTGGGATGGTCGATCGGAAAGGCGGTCAGCGCATATTCGCCGCGCTGAAGCGCCAGATAATCGCCCGCCTGCTCGACCGACAGGATATCAAACTGAATGGTCAGGCCCGGATAATTGGCGGTCAGGCGCGCCAGCATCTGCGGCACCACCGAATGGCCAAGCGAGGGGGAGGCGCCCACGCGGAAGGTCCGGTCTTCGCCCTTGGCCAGTCGCTGGATGACATGGCCAAGATCGTCGAACCCTTTGTAGATGCGCTCGATCTCCTCGAACAGGATGCGGGCCTCCTGCGTCGGGACCAGCCGCCCGCGGGTGCGGTCGAACAGGCGGAAGCGCAGCCGGTCCTCCATATGCGCCAGCATCCGGCTGAGGCCGGGCTGCGACGTGCCCAGCATGCGGGCCGCGCCGCTGACCGTTTTGGTGATCATCACCGCACGGAACATCTCTATCTGGCGAACGGTGAGCATGGCGGTGCGGGCATGGGTCCGGGGATTATGGGGCGCCCTGACTACTGCAAATGGGCGCGGGCGAACAGGGTAAAGCGGCAAGCAAAAAGGGCGCCGGTTTGCACCGACGCCCTTTTCCGTGAGCGGATGATCGCCGGGATCAGCCGATGATGAACTCCGCATTGGTGAGCGCAAGGCCTGTGCTGAGCTGGGCGAACTTGATCGCCACGCCGGCACCATTGCCGTCGGCATCGAAGAGCAGCGCGCCGGTGGCGCTGTTATAGATGATCCGATCATCCGCATCATGTGCCGCCGACCCGATGTAGAAGGCATTGGCCGACAAAGTGCCCACCGACAGGCCAGTGAAGATGGCATCGTCCAGCGTGATGCTGTCATCCGCAACGACATAGTCCTGGATCTTGTCGACATTGTTAGAGCCAAGCGCTGCATCGAACACGAAATTATCCGCGCCAGCACCGCCGGTAAGCGAGTCATTCCCCAGCCCGCCGATCAGCGTATCGTTGCCGGCCCCACCCGACAGCCTGTCACCGCCGTCCATGCCGGACAGGATGTTGTTGCCATCATTGCCGAACAGGCTGTTGACGCGGCCGTTGCCGGTGGCGTTGATATTGGCCGTTCCGGTCAGTGTCAGCGTTTCGACGATACGGCCGGCCAGCGTGTAGGACACCGACGAATAGATGCGATCGGTGCCTGCGTCATTGGCTTCGACGACATTGTCGTTGACGTTGTCGACATAATAGGTGTCGTCACCCAGCCCACCGGCAAGTGTATCGGCGCCAGCACCGCCATCCAGCGTGTTATTGCCATCATCACCGGTCAGTTTGTCGTTAAAGGCAGAACCGATCAGCTTTTCGATGCTGATCAGCGTATCGGTCCCCGCGCCGCCGGTATTTTGGGCGGTCGTCACGCTCAGGTTTACGGTCACGCCGCTGGTTGCATCGACATAGGTGGCGGTATCGGTATGGTTGCCACCGTCCAATATGTCGTTACCGGCGCCGCCGTTCAGGATATCTGCACCATTGCCGCCACTCAGCGTATCATTGCCGGCCAGACCTGACAGGACGTTATTGTGGCCATTGCCGTTGATGATGTTACCGCGACCGTTACCGGTTCCGTCTATGTCATCCGGCCCGGTCAAGGTCAGGGTTTCGATCAACCGTGAGGTCAGGGCATAGCTGACCGAAGCGTAGACCGTGTCGGTCCCACCGCCATCGGATTCCACGACATTGTCGTTGACGTTGTCGACATAATAGATGTCGTCACCCAGGCCACCGGCCAGCACATCCGCACCGATGCCACCGTTCAGGGTGTCGTTACCGGACGATCCGGTGATGCTGTTGTCCAGGCTATTGCCGGTCAAGGACTGGCCGGTGGCGACCGTACCGGCCAGATTTTCGATATTGGCCGCCAGCGTGTAGTTGGCTAGGCTGGTGCGGACCTCATCCGTGCCTTCACCCGTGAGTTCGTTGAGAACATCACCGACATTGTCCACGATATAGACATCGTCGCCCAACCCGCCGGTCATGATGTCGGCGCCAACGCCGCCATCCAGCGTGTCATTACCGGCATTGCCGATCAGCGTGTCGGCACCGTCAAGACCCGAAAGGACATTGTTGCCGCTATTGCCGACCAGCGTATTGACGCGACCATTGCCCGTTGCGTCGATATTGGCCGATCCGGTCAGGGTCAGGGTTTCGACGATCCGTCCAGCGAGCGTGTAGGACACCGACGAGTAGATGGTATCCGTGCCGGCACCATCCGCCTCAACCACGTTATCGGCGACATTATCGACATAATAGATGTCATCCCCCGCGCCACCGGCCATGGTGTCGGCACCGGTGCCGCCGTCAATCACATTGGCGACGCTGCTGCCGGTCAGCGTATCGCCGAACGACGAACCGATCAGGTTTTCGATGTTGGACAATGTGTCGGTGCCCGCCCCGCCCGTATTCTGGGCAGCGGTGGTGGCCAGGCTGACCGTGACGGCAGCCGTGGCGTCCGCATAGGTGGCCGTGTCGATGTCAGCACCACCATCCATGGTGTCATTACCCACACCACCGTTCAGCGTGTCATTGCCCGCCCCGCCATTCAGCGTATCATTGCCTTCCAGCCCGGTCAGGATATTGGCGCCGCTATTGCCGTTCAGCACATTGGCGCGCCCATTGCCCGTAGCGGTGAGGTTGGCTGATCCCGTCAGAGTGAGCGTTTCCACGATCCGGCCCGTCAACGCATAGCTGACCGACGACAGGATCGTGTCAGTCCCGGCCCCGTCGGCTTCGATCACATTGTCGTTCACATCGTCGACATAATAGGTGTCGTTGCCCAGGCTGCCGGCCATTGTATCCGCACCTGCCCCACCGTCGATGACGTTATTGCCGTCATTGCCGGTCAGGTTGTTGGCATCACCATTGCCGGTGGCATTAACATTGGCCGTACCGGTCAGCGTCAGATTTTCGACCGACAGGCCAGCCAGCGAATAGCTGATCGTGCTGAAGACCGAGTCATTGCCCTCGCCATTAGCCTCGACCACCACGTCGCCGCTATTGTCGACATAATAGCTGTCGTCGCCCAGACCACCGGTCATGGTGTCGGCACCGGTGCCACCGTTGATGATATCGGCGCCGATCGTGCCGACGATGATGTTGGCCAGATCGTTGCCGGTCAGCGTCTGCCCGCTGACGCCGGTGGCGGTCAGTTTCTCGACATTGGCGGTCAGCGTGTAGCTGGCCAGCGCAGTGCGCACCTCATCGGTGCCTGCGCCGGACGCTTCCGTCACCACGTCGCCGGCATTGTCGACATAATAGAGATCGTTGCCAGCGCCGCCAGCCATCGCGTCGGCGCCAGTGCCGCCGTCGATGATGTCGTTGCCGCTGCCGCCCGTTATCACATTCGCCGCGCTGTTGCCGGTCAGCGTCTGGCCGGTCGTGGCGGTGCCGGTCAGATTTTCCAGCGTGGCGCCCAGCGTGTAGCTGGCCAGCGTGGTGCGCACTTCATCCGTGCCTTCATCCGCCAGTTCCGTCACCACGTCGCCGCTATTGTCGACCGTGTAGACATCGTCCCCCGTGCCGCCGACCATGGTGTCGGCACCGGTCCCGCCATTCAGCGTGTCATTGCCCGCGCCGCCAGTCAGCGTATCATTGCCCGCCCCGGCGGTGATGCTGTTGGCTAGACTGTTGCCCGCCAGCGTCTGCGCCGTGGTCGCGGTGCCGATCAGATTTTCGACGTTCGATCCCAGCGTGTAGCTGGCCAGTGCGGTCCGGACGGTGTCGGTGCCCTGGCCCGACGCTTCGGTCACCACGTCGCTGGCATTGTCGACATAATAGAGATCGTTGCCCGCGCCACCAATCATCGTGTCCGCGCCGGTCCCGCCGTTCAGCGTGTCATTGCCGCTGCCGCCGGTGATGGTGTTGGCGGCGCTGTTGCCGGTCAGCGTCTGGCCGGTCGACAACAGGCCGGTCAGCTTTTCCAGATTGCTGCCCAGCGTATAGCTGGCCAGCGTGGTGCGCACTTCGTCCGTGCCTTCACCGGACAGTTCGGTCACGACGTCGCCGGCATTGTCGACGATGTAAATGTCGTTGCCCGCGCCACCGACCATCGTGTCGGCCCCGGCACCACCATCGATCTGGTTGGCCGTGGAGGTACCGGTCAGTGTATCATTCTGTGCGGAACCGATGAGGTTTTCGAAGCCGACGGTATAGTCATAGCCATTGCCGGCATCATACCATGTGCCCTGATGGTCGGTCAGCGAGTAGGTGATGGCATTGGCGGACGAGGCGAAGCTCAGCGTGTCATTGCCATTGGCGCCGCCGCTCAGCTGATCGCTGCCCGCGCCGCCGTCGATCGTGTCATTGCCAGCACCGCCGTCAATATAATCGTCCAGTGCGCCGCCGGTCAGAGTATCGACGCCACCACCGGTCGTGATGGAAATGCGCTCGACATTGGTGAGCGTCGTGCCTTGTCCGACAAAGGTCGACGTCGATCCTGCAGTCTGGTTCAGCGTGAAGCTGATATTGGCCGTGTTGGCTGAAAAGTCCCCATGGAAATAGTCGGTTCCGCCGCCGCCGTTAAAGGCGACGATTGCGTTGTTATAGGCTGTGAAATCGTCATCGCCACTGCCGAAAAGGATGGTCAGCGCCTCGATATTATAGCCATAGACATTGTTGCCATTGCCATAATCATAGGCATAGAGATTATATCCGGAACCGGCTCCGTACCAATAGCCATATTGAGAGCCGTCGCTGGCCGACCAGTTGATGGTCATGCTGTCGGTGCCGGCCCCGGCATCGAACGATCCGGTAGTCGCAATCTGGAAACTGTCGTTACCGCTGCCAGTGGTCAGCTGGATATTTTCGACATTGGTGACGCTGCCGCCATTGGACAGGCTATAGGTGCCAGCGCTTTCGGTGACGGTCAGCGCGGTCGTAAGGCTCCCATATTGGCCATACCATGTGTCGCTGTCGGCCCCGCCATTGATGGTGTCGACGCCGCTGGTGTAGATGGTGTCATTGCCCGCCCCGCCATTGACGCTGTTGGTGCCGGTACCTGCCTGTAGCACGTCGTTCAGCGCGCCGCCGGTCAGGCTGTCATTGCCGCTGCCAGTGGTGACTTCGATCCGTTCGACATTGGTAAGGGTGGTGCCCTGACCCACAAAGGTCGATGTCGACCCGGCGGTCTGGTTCAGCGTGAAGCTGATATTGGCCGTGCTGGCAGAAAAATCCCCGCGGAAGAGGTCGGTGCCGCCGCCGCCATCAAAAGCCATCACACTATTATCGTAGACAGTGAATTCGCCGTCTGAATCGCCAAACAGAACCGTCAGGGATTCGATCCCATAACCATTCACGTTGCGGCCGGCATAGTCATAGATATTGGCGCTATTGCCCGCTCCATACCAATAGCCATATTGGTAGATGTCGTCATAGGCGGTCCAGTTGACGGTCAGGCTGTCAGTGCCTGCGCCACCATCGAAGGTACCGTTCGTGCTGATCTGGAAACTGTCATTGCCGCTGCCGGTGGTCAGCTGGATATTTTCGACATTGGTGACACTGCCGCCATTGGACAGGCTATAGGTGCCGCTGCTTTCAGTGACGGTCAGCGCGGTGGTCAGGTCCCCATATTGGCCATACCAGGTATCATTGTCAGCGCCGCCATTGATGGTGTCGACGCCGCTGCTGTAGATGATATCGTTGCCCGCACCGCCATTGACGCTGTTGGTGCCGCTACCCGCCCGCAGCACGTCGTTCAGCGCGCCGCCGGTCAGGCTGTCATTGCCGCTGCCAGTGGTGACTTCGATCCGTTCGACATTGGTAAGGGTGGTGCCCTGACCCACAAAGGTCGATGTCGACCCGGCGGTCTGGTTCAGCGTGAAGCTGATATTGGCCGTGCTGGCAGAAAAATCCCCGCGGAAGAGGTCGGTGCCGCCGCCGCCATTGAAGGCCATCACGCTATTGTCATAGACAGTGAATTCGCCGTCTGAATCGCCAAACAGAACCGTCAGGGATTCGATCCCATAACCATTCACGTTGCGGCCGGCATAGTCATAGATATTGGCGCTATTGCCCGCTCCATACCAATAGCCATATTGGTAGATATCGTCATAGGCGGTCCAGTTGACGGTCAGACTGTCAGTACCGGTACCACCATCGAATGTGCCGATACCGCTGATCTGGAAACTGTCATTGCCACTGCCGGTGGTCAGCTGGATATTTTCGACATTGGTGACGCTGCCGCCATTGGACAGGCTATAGGTGCCGCTGCTTTCGGTGACAGTCATTGCCGTGGTCAGGCTGCCATATTGGCCGTACCAGGTATCATTGTCGGCACCGCCATTGATGGTGTCGACACCGCTGCTGTAGATGATATCGTTGCCAGCGCCACCATTGACGCTATTGGTGCCCGTACCAGTCCGAATGGTGTCAGCCAACGATCCACCGGTGATATTGTCATTGCCGCTGCCAGTGGTGATGTCGATCCGCTCGACATTGGTCAGGGTCGTTCCCTGATTGACGAAGGTGGAGACGGCATTGGCCGTTTCATTCAGCGTGAAGCTGATATTGGCGGTGCTGGCGGAGAAATCGCCATGGAAATAGTCGTTCCCGCCGCCGCCATTGAAGGCGACGACTGCGTTATTATAGATCGTAAAATCGCCGTCGCCGCTGCCGAACAGGACGGTTAGGACTTCGATATTCGTGTAGTAGACGGACTGACCACTGCCATAGTCATAGATCGAGCCGGAGGATGTTGGCCCATACCAATAGCCAGACTGATAATAGCCGGTGCTGCTCGATAGATTAACCGTCAGGCTGTCTGTGCCACCGCCGCCATCAATATTGGAAGTGCCGTCCGCCGGCGTGATGGTCCAGCTGTTATTTTCAGAGCCGCCCGTATAGTCAGTCATGTCCACTCCCCCACACACAGGAAGAACCAGCGACGCCCCATCAGGACTCGCTGGAATTTTGTGAACGACCCACGTGAGCGGTCGCATGGCAGTGGCTGAAATGCAAGTGACTTGAACGGGGTTAATCGAAAATTATTCTATTCTTGGACAGGAAAGTAATCGCCGCCGATCCGAAAATTTTCTTTTATGACCAACTTGTTGCAGTTGAGGGGCGGATGCCCGGTCCGCCCCTGATCATCATCAGCCCGCCCGGTTGTCCCAGCCGCCGCCCAGTGCCCGGAACAGGTCGACCTGCGCGAAGGAAACCGCCCGCGTCGCGGTGGCCAGATCCGCTTCAGCGCTGGCCAAAGTCCGCTGCGCGTCGAGCACAGTCAGGAAGTCGATCTGGCCTTCCCGTTGCCGGGCGAGGCTGATCCGGGCAGCCCGCGCCGCTTCATCCCGCGCGGCGCTCAATGTCTGCGCCCGCTCGATCGCATGAGAATAAGCGGAGAGGGAGCGTTCCGTTTCCTCCAGCGCTTGCAGCACCGTGCCGTCGAAGGTTGCGAGCGAAGCGGCGCTGTCCGCTTCCGCCGAACCGATGCGGGCACGGATCGCCTCCTGATTAGGGAAGGCCCAACTGATCAGCGGCCCCAGCACCCAGTTGAGCGGTCCGCCGCCGAACAGATTGCCGCCGCCCAGCGCCGTGGTGCCGATCGATCCGCCCAGTGTGATACGTGGATAGAGGTCCGCCGTCGCCACGCCGATCCGGGCGGTGTCCGCCGCCAGCCGCCGTTCGGCCGCGCGCACGTCGGGCCGCCGCGCCAGCAGCGCCTGTCCATCCCCCACCGGGATCGGCTGCGAGAGTTGCGGCGTGCGGATCGCAGCCCGCACCGTGTCCGGCAAGTCCTGCGGCGTTCGACCGGTCAGGGTGGCGAGGCGGAAGAGCGCCGCATCCCGATCCGCCAGCAAGGCGGGAATGGCCGCCTTCTGCTGTTCCCGAAGTGTCGTCACACGGATGACGTCCAGCCGGTCCGACCGCCCCGCATCGAAGCGCGCGCCGGTGATACGGACCGACTGGTCGAGCAGGTCCACGGTGCGCTGGGCGACCGCCAGTCGCTCGGCCGTGGCGGTCACGTCCAGATAGGCGCGAACCGTATCGGCGATCACGGCAACTCGCACACCATCGACATCGGCTTGCGCGGCTGCATAGTCGCCGCGCGCAGCTTCCACGCCGCGCTTCACCCGGCCGAACAAGTCGACCTCATAGGAGATATCCAGCCCGCCATCGTAAATCGTGTTTTCGCGGTCGATGCCGGGCAGGGACTGCGCCGCCGAAGTGCGACTGCGCACGGCGGACGCGCCAAGGCTGGTCTGCGGCAGGCGATCGGCCTTCGCGCCGCGCAGCGACGCACGTGCCCGTTCGATCCGCGCTACTGCCACGCGCAGGTCGGTATTGGCGGCCAGCGCATCGCCGACAAGGCCGTCCAGCAGTGGATCATTATAGAGCGTCCACCAGCGATCCTTCGCGGCGGCGGCGCTGACCGCCGGGCTTGCCGCCCCGATGAAGGGCGCGGCGGCCGTGGTCGGGGTAGCGGGCGCCTTGTAATCCGGCCCGGCGGCGCAGGCCGTGAGCGCACTGGCGCCGAGCAACAAGGCGATGAAGTTGCGTGTCATGTCTCTGTTCCTCATTCGGCCGGCTGGAACGCAGGTTCGGCCTGTTCGGGCCGGCGGCGGGCGAAGCGATCGCCCAGCGCACGGCACACGACATAGAAGGTGGGGGTGAAGAGCAGGCCGAAGGCGGTCACACCGGCCATGCCGAAGAAGACGGCCGTACCCAGTGCCTGCCGCAGTTCGGCCCCCGCGCCGGTGGCGATCACCAGCGGTACAGCGCCCAGAATGAAGGCGAAGCTGGTCATCAGGATCGGACGCAGACGGGTCTGCGCAGCCTGAACGGCGGCCTCGACCGGCGACAGGCCCTGTTCCTCCTCCGCCTGCTTGGCGAATTCCACCACCAGAATGGCGTTCTTCGCGGCAAGGGCGATCAGCACGACCAGACCGATTTGCGTGAGGATATTATTGTCCATCCCGCGCAGGTTCACCCCCAGCATGGCCGCGAACAGGCACATCGGCACGATCAGGATGATCGACAGCGGCAGCGTCAGGCTTTCATATTGCGCCGCCAGCACCAGGAAGACGAAGAACACCGCCATGCCGAACACCAGACCGGCTGTATTGCCCGCGCTGACCTGCTGATAGGCGACGCCCGTCCATTCGCCGCTGTAACCGGCCGGGGCTGCGGCAGCCAATTTCTCCATCGTGGTCAGCGACTGGCCCGACGAATAGCCCGGCGCCGTGTCACCGTCGATTTCCACCGCCGGCAGCAGATTGTAGCGGACCACGCGATAGGGACCGGTCTTGTCCTTGAAGGTCGAGACGGAGCCGATCGGCACCATCTGGCCGCTGTTCGACCGGGTCTTGAGGTTGGCGATATCCGCCACGGTGCCACGATGTTCGGCATCGGCCTGCGCGGTCACGCGATAGGTGCGACCCAGCAGGTTGAAGTCGTTGACGAACGCCGACCCCAGATAGACCTGCATCGCTTCGAAGATGCGTTCTGGTGGCACGCCCAGCAGGTCGGCCTTGCGCCGGTCGACATCCGCATAGATGCGCGGCGTGCCGACATCGAACAGGGTGTAGACCATGGCGAGGCTGGGGGACTGGTTCGCCTTGGCGATCATGTCCTGCGCGACTTTATTCAGTTCGGCGTATCCGCGATCCTCCCGGTCCTCCAGCATCATCCGATAGCCACCGGCCGAACCGATGCCCTGGATGAGCGGCGGGGGGACGAGCAGGATGCGCGCCTTGTCATAGCCGGCGACAGCCTTGTTCGCCTGTTCCATGATGCCGGCATAGGTGGCGCCTTCCTCCTTGCGTTCGGCAAAGCTCTTGAAGGGGAAGTAGATCGCCGCGCTGTTAGGCGCCTGCGTCTGCGAGGGGCCATGGAAGCCGGCGAACATCACCGCGCCGCGCAGACCCTTGATCGGCAAAATCTTCGCTGCGACTTCGCGGGTCACCTTGTCCGTGCGTTCGAGCGAGGCGCCGGAGGGCAATTGCACCACGGCAAGGAAGTAACCCTGATCCTGCGCCGGAATGAAGCCGCCGGGCGTCACCCAGAACAGGGCGATGGTGGCGGCGATCAGGCCGGCATAGGTCAGCAGCATCTTCTTGGGCCGAGCGACGAGGAAGCGGGTGAGGCGGCCATAGCCCGCGCTCATCCGGTCGAAGCCATTGTTGAACGCATCGACGGCCACGCCCAGCTTCTGCCGCCAGACCGGATCGCCGCTGCGGTCGCGCGGGCCATGCTTGGCCTTGAGCAACAGAGCGGCGGCGGCCGGCGACAGAGTGAGCGACAGGATCAGCGAGATGACGGTCGCGGTCGAGATGGTGACGGCGAACTGCTGATAGAAGGCGCCGGAAATGCCGGTGATGAAGAGCGTCGGCACGAACACGGCGCACAGCACCAGCACGATCGCGATCAGCGCCGTCGACACCTCATCCATGGAGACGCGCGCGGCCTCCAGCGGCGACATGCCATGCTCGATATTGCGCTCGACATTCTCGACCACGACGATGGCGTCATCGACGACGATACCGATGGCAAGGACCAGACCGAAGAGCGACAGGTTATTGAGGGAATAGCCAAGGCCCGCAAGGATCGCCGCCGTGCCGATCAGCGAAACCGGGATGGCGATGATCGGGATGATCGCCGCGCGCCAGTTTTGCAGGAAGACCAGAATGACGAGCACGACCAGCAGCACCGCTTCGATCAGCGTGTGATAGACGGCGTCGATCGACTGGCTGATGAACTCGGTCGGGTTGTAGATGATGCTATATTCCAGGCCCTTGGGGAAGCGCTTGGACAATTGCTCCATTTCCGCCTTCACCTTCTCCGCCGCGTCGAGCGCATTGGAGCCGGGGCGCTGCATCGTCGCGATGACGACGGTGGGCTTGTTCGACAGATAGGTGTTGGTGCCATAATCCTGCGCGCCCAGTTCAACACGGGCAACGTCACGCACGCGCACCTGACGGCCGTCGGCGTCAGACCGGATCACGATGTCGGAGAACTGTTCGGGCGTATTCAGGCGGCCCTGCATTTCCACGCCAAGCTGGAAGGCTTCGCCGCGATCATAGGGCGGCTGGCCGATCGAGCCGGCCGACACCTGCACATTTTGCGCGCGCAGGGCGGAGACGACTTCACCAGCCGTCAGGTCCAGCGCGGCGGCGCGGTCCGGGTCGATCCAGATGCGCATCGCATAGTCGCGCGACCCGAACATCTGCACATCGCCCACGCCGTCGAGCCGGGCAAGGCGGTCCCGCACCTGCGTCAGCGCATAGTTGGAGATATAGTCGCGGTCGAACGTGCCGTCGGGCGACTGCAAATTCACGACCATCAGAAATTCGGGCGTGGTCTTGCGCGTCACGACGCCAAGGCGCTGCACTTCTTCGGGCAGGCGGGGCGTGGCGACGGCGACGCGGTTCTGCACCAGCACCTGAGCGGCATCCAGGTCGGTGCCGATCTTGAAGGTGACGGTGATGACGACCTTGCCATCGCCGGTCGACTGGCTGCTCTGATAGAGCATGTCATCGACACCGTTGATTTCCTGTTCGATCGGCGCGGCCACGGTCGATGCGACCGTTTCCGCCGATGCGCCGGGATATTGGGCGGACACCGTGACCGTGGGGGGCACGATGTCGGGATATTGGGATACCGGCAGGCCGATGAAGGCGAGCGCGCCGACCACGGTGATGACCACCGCGATGACGGCGGCGAAGATCGGCCGGTCGATGAAGAAACGGGAAAAGCGCATCGGATCGTCCTTTGCGAACGAGCAAAAGGGAGGCCGCGTGATCCGGCAGGAGCCGGATCACGGGCTTGGGTTCATTTCTAGCCCCTCCCCTTCAGGGGAGGGGTTGGGGTGGGGGGCACTTGACGCAGCGCTTGGGGCCAAACCCCACCCCCGTCCCCTCCCCTGAAGGGGAGGGGTGATTTCAGCTTACCGCGCGAAGGTCGCCTGCGCCGCTACCGGGGCCGCACTGTCGACCGGCGTGACCGGCGCAGGGGCGGGCCGGATGGTTGCAGGCTTCACCGCCACCTTCGCGCCGGGCATGGCGGCCTGAAGGTTGGACACGATCACCCGGTCCTGCGGGCTGAGGCCCGACCGGATGATCCGCAGTCCGTCGACGATCGGACCAAGCTCGACCGGCTTGGCCGTCACATTGTCGTCCTTGTCCACGACCAGCACGGTCTTGCGCGCCTGATCGGACTGGATCGCTTCGTCCGGGACCAGCAGGGCATTGGCCTTGCCGCCATTGGCAAGGCGCATATTGCCGAACAGGCCGGGGGTCAGGAAATTGCCCGGATTGTCGAAGACGGCACGAATGCGGATCGTGCCCGACCGTGGATCAAGGCCATTGTCGGTGAAGTCGAGCCGGCCCTGATGATTATAGTCCGCCTCATCCTGCAACCGCACTTCGACCGCGCCGCCATTCTCCTTGTCGCGCTGCGACTTGAGATACAGCGCTTCGGAGGCGTCGAAGTTGAAGTAAATGGGGTCGAGTTTGTTGACCGTGGTCAGCAGGGTCGCACTCGTGCCTTCGGCGCCCGCCACCAGATTGCCGATATCGACGCGGCGATCGGAGACGCGCCCCGATATGGGCGCACGCACCTGCGTGAACTCCACGTCCAGCGCCCGGCTCCGTTCGCGCGCCTGCGCTCCGGCAAGTGCGGCCTGCGCCGCCTGAAGCCGCGAGCGCAATGCATCCACTTCGCTGGCCGACACGGCTTCATCGCCGCTCAGCCGCTGGACGCGGGCATAGTCATTCTGCGCCAGCAGCAAGGCGCTGCGGGCCGATGCGCTGCTTGCCCGCGCCTCGGCCAGAGCCGCCTGGAAGGGACGCTGGTCGATGGTGAAGAGCAACTGCCCCTGACGCACGAAATCGCCGTCACGGAAATGGATGGCGGTCACCGCGCCCGACACGCGCGGCCGGATTTCCACCGTCTGGCTCGGCGCGAAGCGGCCGACATAATCGTCCCACTGGGTCACGCTGCGGGCGAGCGGCGCGGATATGCCGACAGCCGCCAGCGGCGCGGCGGAGGCCTGCGCCTCCGGCTGCCCCAGATATTTCCAGCTGACGCCGCCCAGCACGACGATACCCAGTGCTGCCCAAGCCAGATGTCGGCCGCGCCAGCGGCGTGTCGTGCCGCCAGATCCGACTTCGCTGGCCTGCGTATCGGTGTCGATCTTTGTGATCATGTTCATGGATATTTCCCCTTGATGGTGCGGCGGGCGGCGGTGACGGCGGACAGCAATGTTTCCAGCTGTCCCTCACTGAACCCGGCTTCGCGAAACTGTCGGATGGCGGATGGGCGGACGGCGAAGCCTTCATGCCAGGCCTCCACGGCCAGACGGCGCAACGCCTCCAGCTTTTCGTCCGCCAGTTTGAAATGCGGCTGCGGTCCGAAGAGCAATGTCTTCAGGCGGAACCAGCGTCCCGGCTCCCGCAGGGAAGACAGGCCGTCCGTCTGTGCCAGACGCACGATCTGCCACTCCATCGGCGAAAAACCGGTGGCGACGGCTTTGATCCGGTCCCGGATCGCAGGCAAGGAAATGCCGTTCCCAACCGCAGGCAGCGGCTGGGCAAAATCGATATAGGCCATGGTTTCAATCCCCTATTTGCGCGCAGACCCGGCCGCGAACACCATCTGCGGGCGCACGCGATACTCTCCCGAACCGGTGGCGGCCGCGGGACTGCACGAGCCATCAATGCCGGAGCGATGCCCCGACCCCATGGCCAGACGATGATGATGTTGGCGGCGTGACGATGCGCGCCGCCAAGTCGAGTGACTTAGCTTGTACAGATGTGTTTCATGGAGCCTCCTTAGAGGGCGACGCCTCAACCGGATTTCATACTTATCGGTATATAATGCGATGCTGCATCGCGTCAACCGCTTTCTGTACCGCCTGGTAAATTTTTCTGTATGGCGGCTGAATGACGGGATTTAGCGGGTTGGCCACATCGCCATGGTGGTTTCCACCAATTGCTCCAGTTGCTGCGGCGAGGCTCCGCCGCTGGCCTGCACGCCCATGCCCTGCATGACCGCCATCACATAGGCCGCCAGCGCCGCTGGTTCGACCCCGGCGGGCAGGTCGCCTTCCGCCTTGGCCCGTTCCAGCCGCTCGACCAGCGCCTTGTCGGACGAGGCGCGGCGCGCCATCACGTCGTTCTTGATCGATTCCGCCTGCGTGGTGCAGGCGACCAGGCTGATCACGCCCAGACAGGCGCGCGGATCGCTGCCGCCGGTCTGAATGTTCAGCGTGCCGCGCAGCAGTCGTTCGGCCACGGCGCGGGCGGTGGGCTCTTCCATCGCCGATCGCATATAGCAGAGCTTGTCGCGCTCATAGAGGTCGAGCGCCTTGTGAAACAGGGCTTCCTTATTGCCGAAACAGGCATAAAGACTGGGCTTGGTAATACCCATCGCGTCGGTCAGTTCGGCCAGCGATGCGCCCTCATAACCACGCGTCCAGAAGACCTGGAGCGCAGCCGACAGGGCTTCCTCGGGATCGAACTCCCGAGGGCGTCCTCTTGTGACAGGTTCCGCTGCGCTTTTCATACCGGTCGGTATATAGGTGGGGCAGGGGCTGCTGTCTACCATCGCGGGAAAACATTCGTCGCAATGTCGTGCAACTGTCTACTTCCCTGTTCTTCGCACTTCTCCTCCCTCCGCGCTGCGGCTAGAGCCTGAGCCAGACAAAGGAGCCGCGCATGAACCCATCGCCCGTCATCAGCCCCATCATCAGCATTGCGGATATTGTCGACGCCGCCCGCGTCATCGCCCCGGCGGCAGTGCGGACGCCATTGCTGGAAAATGCGGCGCTGAACGACCGGGTTGGTCGCCGCGTGCTGTTGAAGTTCGAAGGGGCGCAGCACACCGGTTCGTTCAAGTTCCGTGGCGCCTATAACCGTCTTGCCCGACTGGATGCCCATGAACGGGCGGCGGGCGTTGTCGCCTGGTCCTCCGGCAATCATGCGCAGGGCGTCGCGGCGGCGGCCAGGCTGCTCGGCATTCCGGCAACGATCGTGATGCCGGCGGACGCGCCCGCGATCAAACTCGCCAATACCCGCGCGCTCGGCGCGGAAATCGTCACCTATGACCGCCACACCGAAAGCCGGGAGGAGATCGCGACTGCCCTGTCGCAAAGTCGCGGCGCCACGCTGGTCCCGTCCTTCGATGACCCCTATATCATCGCAGGGCAGGGGACGGCGGGCCTCGAAATCCTCGAACAGGCGGCGCAGGTGGATGCGACCGTTGGCCAGATCCTCGTCTGTTGCGGTGGCGGCGGCCTGACCGCTGGCATCGCCACGGCGGCAAAGGCGCGCTCGCCCGGCACGAGCATCTACACGGTCGAACCCGCCGGCTTCGATGATACCGCCCGGTCGCTTGTCAGCGGCGTGCGGGAAACTGTGTCGCCCGACGCGCGCAGTATCTGCGATGCGCTGATGGCGCCCAGCCCCGGCGCACTGACCTTCCCGATCAATCAAGCCTTGTTGTCGGGCGGCCTTGTCGTCAGCGACGATCAGGTGCGCGATGCCATGCGTTTCGCCTTCTCTGCGCTCAAGCTGGTAGTGGAACCGGGCGGCGCGGTGGCACTGGCCGCCATGCTTGCGAGCCTCGCGCCGCCCTGCGATGGCGCCAGCGTCGTCATCCTGTCGGGCAGCAATGTCGATCCAGTCGCTTACGCCGCCATCATCGGCGATATCGCCGCATGATCGATCCGCGCGCCATCCGCACCTTCCTCGCGGTGTGCCGTGCCAACAGCATCAGCGGCGGCGCGCGAGCGCTCAACATCTCCCAGCCCTCCGTCTCCAACGCCATCGCCCAGTTGGAGCAATCGCTCGGCGCCACCCTGTTCGAACGGTCGCGCAGCGGCATCCAGCTGACGCCGGAAGGGCAGGCATTGCTCCGACGCGCGGAAGCGATGGATGCGCTGCTGGCGGATGTGCAGACCGAAGTGAAACTTGCCAGTCGGGGCATCACCGGCCCCTTGCGCATCGGCGGCACGCCCGGCGCGCTGGTCAGCCTGCTGCCCGATGCGGTACGGCGGCTGGAAACGCGGATCGGTCGCTTCGCCCTGCATGTGGTGGAACGACCCGACCATGATCTGGCGGCCATGCTCCATCGCGGCGACATAGAATTGGCGTTCGTGACCACGGGGATCGAGGAACCGCCGGAGGGGATCGAGGAACGCACCTTCTCGCGCGATCCCTTCGCCCTGATCGTGGGCAAGCAGAATGACCATCTGCCCTCCAGCCTGTCGCTGCGCGATACGGCCCTGATGCGCTGGGTGCTGCCCGAAGCGCGGGGCGCCTTTCGGCGACAAACGGACGCCCTGTTCATGGCCGCCGATATCTCTGTGCCGCAGGACATCATCCGCTGCGACTCTCTGCTCAGCACGAAGGCGATCGTGCGCGGCAGCCAGCGCGTCACCATCCTGCCGATGCAGGTGGCGTCGGCCGAACTGTCGATCGGCGTGCTGCGCGCCATAACGATCGAGGAGGCTGCATTTCCTCGCAGCATCGGCGTGCGGATGCTGGCGGGTGGGCGTCTGTCGCGGCTCGGAGAGGCGCTGCTGGATGTGCTAATCCATAGTTCCAAACTATGACGTTCGCAAAAATCATTATTTTTCTTTGGATCAGGAACGGCGCATAAGCTCCTTCAACAAGAGCTTTCGGGAGAGACCACCGTGCGGCAGCTGATCCGCAATATCGCAATTTTCGACGGCACGGGCAGTGCTCCGGTCGCTGGAGCGGTGGTCATCGAAGGCGACGCCATCGCCGCCGTTCTGCATGATGAAGCCGCCATCGCTGCGGTCGAGGTTGATGCGGTGATCGACGGTCAGGGCGCCACCCTGATGCCCGGCATGGTCGACGCGCATACCCATCTGACCTGGGGCAGCTCGGTCGAGAAAATCTATCACCAGTTCATCCTGCCGCCCGAAGAGCTGAAGGTCGCCGCC
Organism: Sphingobium sp. AP50; assembly: GCF_900109095.1. Taxonomy (GTDB): domain Bacteria; phylum Pseudomonadota; class Alphaproteobacteria; order Sphingomonadales; family Sphingomonadaceae; genus Sphingobium. The sequence continues at coordinate 143,849 of NZ_FNYZ01000004.1, read as the reverse complement.
TGGCGCAATGCCCGCGTGCTGCTCGACCATGGCTATACCAGCCTCTATTCGGCTGGCGCGCTGGGCGACCAGATCGAACCCGAACTGGCCCGCGCGATCGAAGCTGGCGAAACGCCCGGTCCGCGCCTGGTCCCCTCGACGCTGGAGCGCAGCCCTGAGGGCGAGGAAGGTGTCGAGACGGGCGACGTGTTCAACGGTCGCGGTCCCGATGCGATGCGCGCCTTTGTCGCCTATTGCGCAGAAGAAGGCGTGAAGTCGCTCAAGCTCGTCATTTCCGGCGAAGATGCGCTCAAGCCCGGCTCGTCCGCCGACATCCTCTACACGGATGAGGAAATGCTGGCGGCAGGCGAAGCGGCCAGGGAGGCTGGCCTCTGGATCGCAACCCACGCTTACTCGCCACGCGCCATCACTCTGGCGCTCGAAGCAGGTGCGCGCATCCTCTATCATTGCTCCTTCGCGGACGATGCCGCAGTCGATGCCATGGCCGCGAAGAAGGACGAAATCTTCTACGCCCCCGGCCCCGGCGTGTCGGTCGCCGCGCTGGAAGCCTCGCCCCCGCCGCATATCAACATGTCGTCGATGAAGGCCAGCGCGGCCGAGCGGCTGGAACTGGAGAAAATCCTCGTCCCCAAGCTGAAGGCGCGCGGCGTGCGCATCCTGCCGGGCGGCGACTATGGTTTCCCTTTCAACCCCCATGGCCGCAACGCCCGCGATCTGGAGCATTTCGTCACTTATTACGGCTTCACCCCGGCCGAGGCGCTGAGCGCCGCGACCATGCTGGGTGGTCAGTTGATGGGACAGCAAGTTGGACAGGTGAAGCCCGGCTATCTGGCCGACCTGCTGCTGGTCGATGGTGATCCGACCCAGGACGTCCGCATCATGCAGGACGCCAATAATATCAAGATGATCATGCTGGGTGGGCAGATGCATAAATCGCCCACCGCTCAGCCCGTAAACGCCTGACGGGGAAGACGTTTCATGTTCGATGTCGCGATCATCGGCTGCGGGCCGGTGGGGGCCTTTGCGGCCAATTTACTGGGGAAGGCGGGTGTCTCGGTCCTTGTGATCGAGCAGGAAGCCCATCCCTATCCGCTGCCCCGCGCAGTGCATCTGGACCATGAAATGATGCGCCTGTTCCAGTCGGCCGGCGTCATCGACCGCGTCGCCCCGGACATGCGCGATACCGAAGGCCATCTGCATGTCGGCGCCGATCATGGCGTCATCCGCTACATGGGCACGGTCGGCCGCGCCCGTCCGTTCAGCTGGTCCAACGACTATTTCTTCTATCAGCCCGAACTCGAAGATCATCTCCGCGACGCACTGGCTGATTATTCCAACGTAACTGTTCAGCTCGGTGTCGCATTCGAGGGGCTGGAGCAGGGTGAAGGCGCCGTCACTCTGCGCCTGTCGGGCGGTCGCAGCGAGCAGGCTCGCTATGTCATCGCCTGCGATGGCGCGCGCAGCGCCGTGCGCAAGGCGCTGGACATTCGCCTGGACGATCTGGATTTCGAAGAACCCTGGCTGGTGGTCGATGCCGAAGTCGATGGCCCGGTCCGCTTCCCCGACCTGTGGGGCGTGCCGGAAGCCGCCAATCTCCAGACATTGTCGGTCATGATGTGCGACCCCAAGCGGCCCGCGACGATCGTGCCGGGGCGCGGCAATCATCGCCGCTGGGAATTCATGTTGCTGCCGGGGGAAGATGACCGGGCGATGATGGAACCGCAATCGGTCGCAGCCCTTGTCGAACCCTATCTCTCCGGAGTTCCGCATCGGGTGGTGCGCGCGGCAACCTATCGCTTCCATGGTCTGATCGCCGAGCGGTGGCGGCAGGGCGGCGTCTTTCTGGCCGGCGATGCCGCGCACCAGACGCCGCCCTTTTTTGGACAGGGCATGTGTCATGGCCTGCGCGATGCCGCCAATCTCGCCTGGAAACTGGAACTGGTGCTGAAGGGGCAGGCGCCCGACGCACTGCTCGACAGCTATCAGCCCGAACGCGATCCGCATGTCCGTGCGGTCATTTCCGCCGCCGTGGGCGCAGGCCGCTATATCTGCATGCTCGATCCCGAAGCCGCTGCGGAGCGCGACGCGAAGATGCGTGAAGCCGCCAAGGGTGCGCAGCATGGCACTGCCGCCGACCTGATCCCCGCCATCGCGACGGGGATCGTTGCCACCGGCACGGCAGGTGCAGGCGAACGCTTCATTCAGCCGCGGGTCGGCGACCGGCTGCTGGACGATGTGACCGGTGGTGGCTGGCGACTGTTCACCCATGGCGTAATCGAGGCCGATGACGTGACCGTGATCGATATCACAACGCTCGACGATCAGGGCGCTATCGCCGCCTGGCTGGCCGATCGCAAAGCCGACGCGGTTCTGATCCGTCCCGACCATTATGTCTTCGGCACCGGTAAGGCGTCGGACCTCGTCGCCTGCCGCGCTGCGCTGATCGCTGGCGTTACCCATCAGGAGATCGCTGCATGAGCCTCACCCTCGCTCAAGCACGCACCATCATCGATCGTGCGCTGGAACAAGGACGCACCGATAGCGCGCAACCGCTTGCCATCGTTGTCTTGGATGCCGGCGCGCATCCCGTCGCCATGGTACGCGAAGATGGTGCCAGCCTGTTCCGTTTCGACATCGCGAAGGCCAAAGCCTCGGGTGCGCTGGGGATGGGGGCGGATACGCGGGTTTTGGCCGCGCGTGCCGCCTCCAACCCTGTCTTCTTTCAGAGCGTCGTCGCCGCCACCGGCGGTCGGCTCGCTCTGTCTCCCGGCGGCGTCCTGATCCGTGACGTGGAAGGTGCGGTGATTGGCGCCGTCGGAATCAGTGGCGACACCGGCGACTGCGACGAAGCCTGCGCCATCGCCGGCATTCTCGCCGCAGGCCTTTCCCATGGAGACAAGAAATGAAGCTGCGCAGCATCGAACTGGCGCTGCCCCATGCGGCAGAGGCCGCCGCTTTCCTGACCGACATTTGGGGCATGGCGCCCGCAGCTGTTGAGGGCAATATCCATTATCTGCGCGGATCGGGCAGCTATCCCTATCTGGTCGCGCTGGAAGAGTCGGCGGATGCCTATGTCCGTTCCACCACCTTCGTCTGCACGGCCGAACGGCTGGAGCAGTTGAAGCGCAGCGTGAGCGAAGCGGGTCTGCCTGCCGCGCCGGTCGTATCGAGCGATCTGGGCGGCGGCCATGGCATCATCGTGGAACTGGCCGAGGGCGAACTGCTCCGCTTCCTGGTCGATGCCGAAGAGGTCGCGCCGATCGAGGGCGCCGACCTGCCGGTCAAGCTGACCCATGTCGTATTCAACAGCGCCGATGCCGAAGCGACCGGCCATCTTGTCGAGGACGCATTGGGTTTCCGCGTGTCGGACCGGACCAAGGGCATGGTGTTCGTGCGTTGCAATGACTCGCACCACAGCACCGCCTTTGCCCGCGCCGGTTTCGCCAGCCTCAACCATATCGCCTTTGAAATGACGGACCTCGATGCGGTGATGCGCGGCATTGGCCGTCTGCGCGATCATGAGATGGTGCCCGCCTGGGGCCCTGGCCGTCATGGCCCCGGCGCCAATGTCTTCGCTTACTTCATCGCCCCCTTTGGCCCCGTCATCGAATTTTCGACCGCCGTCGAGAAGGTGCCCGAAGATTATCAGGCCGGTGCGCCCGAAGACTGGACCTGGCCTGAAAAGCGGATCGACCAATGGGGCATGTCCGACAAGGATTTTGCCGGCCTGCGCGCCGCCGAAGAGAAATTCCGCCATCGCCGCGACTGGGACAGCCAGCCGCTCGACCTGATCAGTGAGGAACAAGCCTGATGCGTTACGTCAGTTTCCGCCGTCCCGACGGCACCCCCAGCTTCGGCCGCCAGGATGGCGAGACGATCGTCGAACTGGCGACCGACGCGACGCCCGGCCTGAAGGCCGCGTTGTCCGACGGCAGCCTTTCGACGCTGGCCGATGGCCCGACTTATGCCGCTGCCGATGTGGTGCTGCTGCCGGTGATCCCGGATCCGGCCAAGATCCTGTGCGTCGGCCTCAACTATGCCGAACATGTCAAGGAAACCGGCCGCGAACAGAAAGCGCATCCGGCGATCTTCGTGCGCTATGCCGACAGCCTTGTCGCCGATGGCCAGCCGATGGTGAAGCCGGCCGTGACGACCCGTTTCGACTATGAAGGCGAACTGGCGCTGGTGATCGGGAAGCCCTGCCACAAGGTCGCCCGTGCCGATGCCATGGCCTATATCGCCGGCTATGCCGCCTTCAACGACGGGTCGGCCCGCGACTGGCAGCGCCACAATATCCAGTTCACCCCCGGCAAGACCTTCCCCGGCACCGGTGGCTTCGGTCCCGCGCTGGTGACACCGGACGAGATTGAAGACCTTAATGCCCTGCGCGTCCAGACCCGCCTCAACGGCGAACTGGTGCAGGATCAACCGGTCAGCGACATGATCTGGGATATCGCGACCGTCATCGAATATATCAGCGCCTTTACGCCGCTGGCCCCCGGCGATGTCATCGCCACCGGCACGCCCGGCGGTGTCGGCGACAAGCGCACCCCGCCGCTCTACATGAACGCCGGCGACAAGGTCGAAATCAGCGTCGGCACCGTCGGCACGCTCATCAACCGGATCATCGACGAACAATAAGCCCAGTCTACCCAAACATAAGAAGGGGAGGAGATATCATGCGTAAGATCAACCTGACCATTGCGGTGCTTGCCGGTGCAAGCGCCATTGCCCTGTCGGCCCCTGCCTTCGCGCAGGACGCCGCGCCACAGGCGGCGGCCGATACGCCCGATGCCAATTCGGACATCATCGTCACGGCCCAGCGCAAGGCGGAAAAGGTGACGGAGGTGCCCATCTCCATCACCGTCGCCAATGCCGCGCAGCTGGAACGGCAGCAGGTCAACACGATGAACGACCTGAACCGTATCGCCCCGTCGCTGGAAATCCAGCAGGCCCCCGGCCAGAATACCGGCGGCGGCGGTTCGATCCGCGGCATCGGAACCCAGACCTTCTCGGCCGGTGCGGTCGCGTCGGTCGGTGTGGTCGTCGATCAGGTCAGTCAGGGCAACGCCAATATCTCCGACCTGTTCGACGTCAGCCGCGTCGAAGTGCTGAAGGGGCCGCAGGGCACGCTGTTCGGCCTCACCACCTCGGCCGGTGTCATCAACATCACCACCAACGCGCCCGACTTCAACAGCTTCTCGGCGCGCGTCCGGGGTGAAGTGTCAGATGCGGGCACCGCCGGTTCGAAGTTCGGCAATCAGGTGCTGCAGGGCGTGGTTAACGTGCCCCTGGCATCCAACGCCGCGATCCGCGTGTCGGGCGTTGCCAATATGCGCCAGGGCGTGAATCGCAACCTGACGACCGGCAACCTTAACGACACTGATCGCTATGGCGTGCGCGCACGCCTGTTGTGGGAGCCGACCGACAAGCTGACCGTCAACGTCATCGGCGATTATGCAAAGTCGCGCATCGAAAATGGCGGCGACTTCTTCACCTTCGTCAAGACCAGCGCTTCGGTTGCTGCCGAGCTTGCGAATTGCGGCATCGTTCCGGGTGAGGGCAACAGCAATTATTGCACTGACAGTTCCTATGTCGGCCATAATGAAAATTATGGCGGCTCGCTCCAGATCGATTATGAGGCAGAGCCGTTCACTCTGACGTCGATCACCGCGCTGCGTAAATCGAATGAGACGGGTTATGGCGCGGCAAGCAACGTCTTCCGTGCCGATCCGCTGGCGATTCAGGTCGCCAATGGCCCGGTCAATCGTCGCCTCAGCCTGTTCACGCAGGAATTCCGCATCTCTTCGCCGTCGGATCAGTTCCTCGAATATACCGCTGGCGCTTTCTATTCGCGGCAGAAGCAGACCCGCGACCCGGAAACCCTGTCGGTCATGCTCACCCTGTTCCCGGGCATGACCATTCCGCTGGTCGATCCGGCAACGGCCGGTGCTGGCGCGAATGACAGCATCGTCGATGAATCGCTGGCTTTCTTCGGTCAGGGCACTTTCCATCTGTCGCCCAGCCTGCGCCTGATCGCCGGTGGGCGCTATACGACTGGCCGCCTATCGCTTGACCGTTATAACTACGCGACGTCGGTCGCCAGCGACACGGTGCTGAACGTCGACAACTTCTCCTACAAATTTGGCGGCCAATATGATCTGGCCCGCAACACCATGGTCTATGCGACGGCATCGCGCGGCTTCAAGGGTGGCCAGATCGCAACGCCGTCTGCGCCTGCCGTGCCGTTCACCGTGTTGCCGGAAATTCCGACCGCTTATGAAGCGGGCCTCAAGACCACCTTGTTTGGCGGCTGGGTAGCGGATCTCAGCGTCTTCTATCAGAAGATCAAGAATTTCCAGGCGCAGCAGTGCACAGTGGATAACAACTCGGTCATCTCCTGCGTTCAGCGCAACATTGATGGCGTAAAGTCGCGCGGCGCGGAAATCAATTTCTTCGGCAAGGTCTTCGATGGCCTGTCGCTCAATACCGGCTTCATTTACGCCAAGGCGACCTATCCGGGCGGCTTCATCGGCACTGACGGCACCGATATTGGTGGTTCTCAGCTTGCCTATGCACCCAAGTACAAGTTCACCTTGTCGGGTGAATATGAGGCGCCGGTCAGCAGTCGTCTAAACGCCTTCGTGGCGGCTGACACGGTCTGGAAATCGCGGGTGCGCTATGAAGCCAATTCGCGCGACGAAACGACCTTCCGTTCGCATTGGCTGGTCGGTGGCCGCGTCGGCATCCGCACCGAAGACGATCGCTACAGCCTTGCGATCTTTGGTCGCAACCTGTTCAACGTGCATGAACCCTCGCTGATGCAGAGCGATTTCCCTGCCGATGGCGCCGCCAATATCGGTGCCATCTACGGTCCGCAGTCCTTCCGTCAGGTGGGTCTGAGCTTCGACGCGAAATTCTGACCGGACAGGCGCATGGCGGCGCGATAAGCGTCGCCATGCGCATTTTCACGATCGCGCCAGGAAGGGGACGGATGAATCAGGTCAGGGAAGCCATTGCCGCACTGGGCACCGACCTTGGGCCGGATGTGCTCGTCCAATGTCGCGCATTGTTCGATGCGGAACAGTCCGCACTGATGGCGCAGGTGCCGGTGTCGGCCAGCGATGTTGCCTATGGCCCGCATGAGCGGCACCGCATCGATCTCTATCAGCCGCAGGGCAACACACCTGCACCGATCCTCGTCTTCGTGCATGGCGGCGGTTTCCTGAAAGGGGACAAGGGCGGCGCGACCGACTGGCCCAATGCCAATGTCGGCCGGATGGCAGCGCAGGCCGGGTTTCTGGGGGCCGTCATCAACTATCGTCTGGCGCCCGACAATGTCTGGCCCGCCGGATCGGAAGATGTCGCCTCCGTCGTTTCATGGCTCAAGGCCAATGCCACGCAACATGGCGGCGATCCCGACCGCATCGTGCTGATGGGCACGTCGGCCGGGGCGGTCCATGTCGCCGGCTATCTCAAGTTGGCGGGTGATCGCGATGTCCGTGCCGCGATCCTGTTGTCGGGCCTCTATGGCTATACCCCGCTCGATCAGCGCGACACGCTCTATTATGGCGATCCCGCCCTCTATCCCGATCGCATGCCGATGGAGGCGGTGGCTGCGACCCACCTGCCGCTGTTCCTGGCCTGCGCCGAATATGATCCGCCCCGCTTTCAGGCCGAATTTCTGGGCCTGATGCAGGATCGCCTGACCCGCCATGGCGCTATGCCACGTGCCTTCATCCATTCGGGCCATAATCATTACAGTATGGCCATGCATCTGGGCACCGCCGACCGGCGGCTCGCCAACGAAATCTGCGCCTTCGTGCGCGAAACCACTACCTGACACAGATAATAGGAGAGACGGAAACATGCTGGACCGCAGAACCCTTCTGGCTACCGGTGCCGCGCTGATGGCCGCGCCTGCCTTCGCCGCGCGCAAGACCGCCGATCCCGCCTTTCCCAAGGGCTTTTTCTGGGGCACGGCCACGGCGCCGCACCAGATTGAGGGCAATAATGTCGCCAGCGACCTGTGGTTTCTGGAGAACCAGCAGCCCACCGTCTTTGCGCAGCCTTCGGGCGATGCCTGCAACAGTTTCGAACTGTGGGAAACCGACCTCGACATCGTCAAGACTATGGGCCTCAACGCCTATCGCTTCGGTATCGAATGGGCGCGGATCGAGCCGGAAAAGGGCCTGTTCAGCCAGGCGATGCTCGATCATTACAAGGCGATCATTGAAGGTTGCCGCGCCCGTGGCCTGACCCCCATCGTCACCTACAGCCATTTCACCGCGCCGCGCTGGTTCAGCGCACAGGGCGGCTGGACTAACCCCGAGAGCGCAGAGCTGTTCGCGCGCTATTGCGACAAGGCGACCCGTGCATTGGGGCAGGGGATCGACCGGGTCATTACTTTCAACGAACCCAATATCCTGCTGCTGCTCAAGCCCATGCTGCCGCCGCAAGTCTGGGATATTCAGAAGCTGACGCTGGAAACCGCCGCCAAGCGTCTGGGCGTGCCCAAATTCGTCAGCGCCAATGTCGCCGGCTTCGATGATCTGCCTGCCCTGCAAGCAGGCCTGCTTGCTGCGCACAAGGCCGGTAAGGCCGCGATCAAGGCGGTGCGCCCTGACCTGCCCGTCGGCATATCGCTGGCGATGATGGACGATCAGGCGGTCGGCAAGGCGTCGGTCCGCGACAAGATGCGCGGCGAACTTTACGGCCAATGGCTGAACGTCGCCAAGGGTGACGATTTCATCGGCGTGCAAAATTATGAACGTGCGCTCTGGGGCGACAAGGGCCGCCTGCCCGCGCCCAAGGGATCGATCGTCAACTGGTCGGGCACCGAAGTCTGGGCGGGTTCGCTCGCTGGCGCGGTCCGCTATGCCCATGAAGCGACCGGCGTGCCGATCCTGGTATCCGAACATGGCGTCGGCACCGATGATGACGCGATCCGCGCCAAGTTCGTCCCCGAAGCGCTCGCTGGCCTCAAGGCGGCGATCGATGATGGCGTGCCGGTGCTGGGCTATTGCCACTGGTCGCTGCTCGACAATTTCGAATGGATTTTCGGCTATAAGCCCAAATTTGGTCTGGTCAGTGTCGATCCGGTCACTTTCGCCCGCACACCCAAGCCCAGCGCGGCTGTCTATGGCGCAATCGCGCGTAGGAACGCCCTGTAAAAGGAGATCTGCCATGAAGCGCTTTGCATTCCTTCCTGCGCTGCTTCTCGCCGCACCGGCCGTCGCGCAAATGCCTGTGCCGGTGCCAGCGCAGGCGCCCGCCGAACCCGACGCCATTCCGCTCTATCCGGATATGAAGGCGCCCAAGGGGACGACGGAAAACTGGGTGCGCTTCGGCAATGATCTGGCGGTGCGCAACGTCACGGTGCCGACATTGACGCCGGTATTGCCCGATCCCGCAAAGGCGACCGGCGCGGCGGTCGTGGTGGCGCCGGGCGGCGCCTTCATGCTGCTGGCGATGGATCATGAGGGCTGGAGCGTGGCGCGCTGGCTGGCCGATCATGGCATCGCCGCCTTCGTCCTCAAATATCGGCTGAACCAGACCCCGGCCGATACGGCGGAAGCCTCCGCCTATATGGGCAAGCGGATGGCGGACTCGCTGCGCGATCCCAATGCGCCGCCTTCGATCCGCGAACCGCGCGCCACGCTCGATGCGCTGGCCGCGCTCAAGATGGTGCGCGGCAATGCCGGCAAATGGGGTGTCGATGCCGGACGGGTCGGGATGATCGGCTTCTCCGCAGGTGCCATGACGACGCTGAATGCTGCCCTGGAAGGGAAGGGGGGCGATCGCCCCTCCTTCATCGGCTATGTCTATGGGCCGATGCTGGCGCGCGATGTGCCAGCCGACGCACCGCCGATGTTCGCGGCGATCGCCAATGATGACAGCCTCTTTCCCAATCCCTCTTATGCGCTGGTCGAAGGCTGGCGCTGGGCGCATGTTCCGGTCGAACTGCATGCCTATGAACGCGGCGATCATGGGTTCGGCATGGGCAAGCCTGGCACCACGACGATGGGGGTGCTGCCGCAATTCCTGTCCTGGATGGACATGCGGGGCCTGCTGGCGGCGAAGGCAGGCCAGTGACGGCGACGGTTTCGATCCGGCGGGAGGCGGGGATCAGCATCGTCATCAACGGCATGCTGAGCCTCGCCTTCTTCCTGGGCGTCTTCGGGCTGCAATCGCGGCCGCTAAGCTGGGCCGCGCCCGATCGTCTCGCGCTGGACTTCATCCCGCAGAGCATTGCGGTTGCGCTGATGAGTGCGCTGGTTCCGGCGCTGATCGCGCGTCGGCAGTTGGGCAACCGCCCTGCCATCGGTCCCATCCTGCGCCGCGCCATGCTGTTCGCCATCGCCGGCGCCGTGCTGGGTGGCCTGCTCGCCTTTTCGATCGGTAGCGCCGGCTTTCCGACTATGGCTTGGGCCACGGCTTTGACGATCAAGATCGCCTATGGCGGTGCGCTCGGCGCGCTGGTCGCCAGCCTGTCGCTGCGACGGCTGCTGACTGCCGCCCCGAATATATGAATTAGAGGATAGTCTTTTGATGAAAGCCCGCGCCCTTCGCCTTGCCGCCCTGCTGGCCTGCACCATCATCGCCACGCCTGTATGGGCGGACGATCTGGTCGACGGATTCCAGAACCCGCCCCAGTCGGCACGCCCGCGCGTCTGGTGGCACTGGATGAACGGCAATGTGACCAAGGACGGGATCGACAAGGATCTCGACTGGATGGCCCGCATGGGCATTGGCGGCGTCCAGAATTTCGATGCCAGCCTGATGACGCCGCAGATCGTCAAGGAACGGCTGATCTATATGACCGATGGCTGGAAGGATGCCTTCCGCCATGCCGTTCAGACTGCTGAGGCCAAGGGGCTGGAATTCGCCATCGCCGCCTCGCCGGGCTGGAGCGAGACGGGCGGCCCATGGGTCAAGCCCGAAGATGCGATGAAGAAACTGGTCTGGAGCGAAACCGACCTGCGCGGTGGCCAGCGACTGAAGGGCGCCCTGTCTGCGCCGCCATCGGTCACCGGTCCGTTCCAGAGCGCGAAGTTCAGCGATCCGCTGGCGGCCGGCGCGGAAGCAGGAGCTTTGCCCAGCTTCTATGCCGATGCCCGGATTTTGGCTTACCCGGTCAGCGCTGCTGCCCTGCCTGAGCCGCGCGTGACGCAGGCAGGCGGCACCACGATCGCCGCCGCGCCGCTGCTGGACAAAGATCTGGAAACGGTAGCCCAGATGGCCAAGGGCGATGCCGCCCATCCCGGCACGCTGATCCTGGACTATGGCAAACCCGTCACCATCCGTTCCGCCAGCCTGTTCGTGCCCCATGCCCGGCCGCCCTTCGGCGACCCGGCCTATCGCCCGACGCTGGAGGCGCAGACGGCGCAGGGCTGGCAGCCGGTCGGCCGTTTCACCCTGACCGAAGTGTCGGCGACGATCGCCTTCGCACCGTTCACGGCGCAGCGTTTCCGCCTTGTCCTTTCGTCCAATGATGCGGCCAAGTCGCCCGGCCTTGGCGATGGCGCCCCCGGCGCGGTGATGATGGACGTCTTCGCGCGTCCGGACAGCAGCACGTTGGGCATAGGCGAACTGCGCCTGTCGGCCGAAGCGAAGATCGATCAATATGAGGCGAAGGCTGCCTATGCGATCATACCCGATTATAACAGCCTGAGCGATGGGGCCGCGCCGTCTGCACCTGCGATCGATCCGGCAAAGGTCGTCGACCTCACCGATCGCCTGCGTCCCGATGGCACGCTGGACTGGACCGCGCCCAAAGGCAGCGACTGGCGTATCGTCCGCATGGGCTATTCGCTGACCGGCAAGACCAACCATCCGGCCACGCCCGAAGCCACGGGCCTTGAAGTCGACAAATATGATGCCGCCGCCGTCCGCCGCTATCTTGAAACCTATATCGGCATGTATCGCGATACGGTGGGCGCCGACTGGATCGGCAAGAAGGGCATCCGCGCCCTGCTGACCGACAGTATAGAGGTCGGCGCGTCCAACTGGACCCCGCGCATGGTGGACGAGTTCAAGGCGCGGCGCGGCTATGATCCGGTCCCTTTCCTGCCGACGCTGACCGGCGCGGTGGTCGGTTCGCCGGTGCGTAGCGACGCTTTCCTGCACGATTATCGCCAGACATTGGCGGACCTGCTGGCCGACGCCCATTATGGCACGGTGGCCAAGGTCGCGCATGAAAATGGCTTGACCGTCTATGGTGAAGCGCTGGAAAATGGGCGCCCGGTGCTCGGCGACGATCTGGCGATGCGGTCGCATACCGATGTGCCCATGGCCGCGATGTGGACGTTCAACCGGGGCGCGGCGCCACGCCCGACCCTGATCGGCGACATGAAGGGCGCGGCATCGGTTGCCCATATCTATGGCCAGAATGTCGTGTCGGCCGAATCCATGACATCGGCCTTCGCGCCCTGGGCCTTCGCCCCGTCGGATCTCAAGCGCGTGATCGATCTGGAATTTGCGTCCGGCGTCAACCGGCCGATCGTCCATACATCGGTGCACCAGCCGGTCGATGACAAACTGCCGGGCCTCAGCCTCATGATCTTCGGCCAATATTTTAACCGGCATGAAAGCTGGGCGGAAATGGCCAGGCCCTGGGTCGATTACATGTCGCGCACCGGCTATTTGCTCCAGCAGGGCCGCGACCATGCCGACCTCGCCTATTTCTTTGGTGAGGATGCGCCGATCACCTCGCTGTTCGAACATGGCGTGCCGGCCGACCTGCCGACCCGTTACGCCTATGATTTCGTCAATGCCGATATCCTCGCCAATCGCATGCGCGTGGATAATGGTGAACTGGTGGCCGGCAATGCGCGCTATCATGCCCTGTATCTGGGCGGATCGAGCCGGGTGATGACCCTGCCGACGCTGCAACGCATCGCGGCATTGGTCGAAGCGGGCGCCACGGTGATCGGCGCAGCGCCGGAACGCGCGCCGGGGCTTCAGGATGATGCCGCCGCGTTCAAGGCGCTCGCCACCCGCCTGTGGAGCGGCAAGCCGTTCGGCAAGGGGCGCGTGATTGCCAGCCAGGATGCCGAAGCCGCGCTGGCCAGTGCCGGCATCACACCGGACTTCCGCATCACACAAGGCGCGGCCGATACCGACTATCGCTTCGTGCATCGCAAGCTGGCGGACGGCGATCTCTATTTCGTCAACAACCGGACCGACAAGGCAGGCCGGATCGAGGCGCGCTTCCGCGTCACCGGCAAGCAGCCCGAACTGTGGCGCGCGATCGATGGCACGGCGCAGCCTGTATCCTATCGGATCGAGGGCGGTGAAACCGTGATCCCGCTCGATGTCGGGGCGGAAGATGCCTTCTTCATCCTGTTCCGCAAAGCCGTTGACGCGCCTTCCGCCACCGTCGCAGCGAAGGCGACCCATGCCGTCGCCACCATCACCAGCCCCTGGACCGTTCGCTTCCAGCCGGGCCGGGGCGCGCCCGCGCAGATCGAGATGCCGGTGCTGACCCCGCTGGAGAATAATGCGGACAAGGGCGTGCGCTATTTCTCCGGCATCGCAACCTACAGCACGCGCTTCGCTTCGCCCAAGGGCGTGAAGGCGGGCGCGCCGCTTTGGATGGATCTGGGCAAGATCGGCGATATCGCCGAGGTGCGCGTCAACGGGCAACTCGCGGGAACAAGCTGGTTCGCCCCCTACCGCATCGACATCGGCAAATTCGTGAAGCAGGGTAGCAATCAGTTGGAGATCAAGGTCGCGAACCTGTGGGTCAATCGCCTGATCGGTGACCAGCAGCCCGGCGCGGACAAGCTCACCTTCACCGCCGCACCGACCTACAAGCCCGATGCGCCGCTTCGCGCTTCCGGCCTGATCGGCCCGGTCCAGTTGATCGCCGAATAAGGATGGCAATGACGCGCCGGAGCGAAGGCCCGGCGCGTCATCCCAGTCCCAACAGCTTCACCGCATTATCCTTCATGATCAGCGGCAGCACTTCCTCACGGAAGCCAGCTTCGCGGGCTGCGTCGATCCATTTTTCCGGGCGAATGAGCGGCCAGTCGGAGCCGAACAGCATCTTGTGCTTCAGCTGCGTGTTTGCGTACTGAATCACCTGTTTCGGGAAATATTTGGGCGACCAGCCGGACAGGTCCATGAAGACATTATCCTTGTGCAGCGCCATCGACAGGCTCTCGTCGGTCCATGGCCAGCTGGGATGGGCCAGGATGATCTTCATGTCGGGGAAGTCGACCGCGACATCGTCCACCAATATGGGCTGGCCATATTTCAGCCGCACCCCGCCGCCGCCGCGCATACCCGTGCCCATGCCCGAATGGCCGGTGTGGAAGATGGCGGGCAGCTTATATTCCGCGATCACTTCATAAATGGGATAGGCGACCCGATCGGCCGGGTGACAATCCTGCATGATGCCGTGGAATTTGAAGCCCTTCACCCCATAATTCTCGACCAGATCGCGGGCTTCGCGCGCGCCATATTTGCCCTTGCGCGGGTCGATCGAGGCGAAGGGGATGACGATGTCGCTGTCATTGGCGGCCAGTTCCGCTACCTCATAATTGCTGACCCGCTTGGCCCCGATCCCGCTCTCGCAATCGACGGTAAACAGGCAGAAGGCGATATTCTGCGCCCGATAATAAGCGATGGTTTCAGGGATCGTCGGCCGCTTGCGATCCGCCTTGAAGTAAGCGGAGGCGGCGTCGAAATATTTGGCCATCACCGGGTCTTCGGGGTCGTGACACGACACTTCGGCATGGACATGGACGTCGATGGCAACCACCTTGGTCGGGTCAACGGGCATTGGGGGTGCTTTCCAGTTTCTTGTCTTCGTTGGCACGGTGGATGACATAAGCGCGGATATCTTCGATCTCCTTGGCAGAGAAGATCGACGCGAAGCTGACCATGCCATTATCCTTGAGCGCGCCGTCATGCACGATCATCTGCCATGTGCCCTTGTCGTTCAGCGCGGCGCTGCGGCGCAGATCGGGGACGATGCTGCCGCCGACCGCCGCATCGCCATGGCAGGTGCTGCAATAGCGGCCGAAGCGCGCGCCGCCGGCGGCTATGTCCGCTGCGCTGGCGGTGGAGGGCGGCGGGTCGAGCGGCATGGCGCTATGCGGCGGCGGCGCTGGCAGCGCGCCTTTGCCATCCAGCTTGAACACCAAGAGGCGGCTGATGTTACGGCTGGGACCGCTCTTGTCGGAAAGGATGCCGGGCGCCAGCGCCCAGACGCCCCCCCAGCCGGCCATCACCGCCACATATTGCTGCCCGTCCAGTTCATAGCTGATCGGCGCCGCGACGATGCCGGTCTGCGCCGGGAAGGACCAGAGCTTGCGGCCATCCTTGGTGGCGTAGGCGTTGAAGTCGCCGGTCGCCGTCCCCTGAAACACCAGATCGCCGCCAGTCGCCAGCACCCCGCCATTCCACGGCCCCTTGTAGGAGACGCGCCATTTTTCCTTCTGCGCGACAGGGTCCCAGGCGATGAGCGCGCCGGTGGTCGCCTTCATCGCGGCATCCCGCACCGCCTTGTCGGCGGGCATGGCGGCGGCGGCAATATCGACGCCGACATTGAAGCCTAGCTTGTTCGCCTTCCATCCCTTTTCCGGGATATAGGGGAAGGCGGCGAGATTGGCGGGGATGAACACGGTCTGGCTCTTGGGATCAAAGGCCATCGGGTGCCAGCTATGCGCGCCGGTCGCACCGGGCGATCCGATGAAGGGCTTGCCGGTCTTGTAATAGCGGGCTTCAGGATTTTCGATCGGTCGGCCGGTCTTCATGTCGATGCCGCTGGCCCAGTTGACCGGGACGAAATTCTTCGCCGACAGCAGCTTCCCGTTGGTGCGATCCAGCACATAGAAGAAGCCGTTCTTGGGCGCCTGCATCAGCACTTTTCTCTTCTGCCCGCCCATTTCCATGTCGGCGAGCATGATATGCTGAGTGGCGGTAAAGTCCCAGCTATCGCCGGGTGTGGTCTGATAATGCCAGGCATATTCACCGGTCTTCGCATGGACCGCGACGATCGAGGAGAGATAGAGATTGTCGCCCTTGCCATCCGACCGATAGGCCTGATTCCAGGGCGATCCATTGCCGACGCCGATATAGAGCAGGTCTAGTTCCGGATCATAGGCCATGGCATCCCACACGGTGCCGCCGCCGCCCTGTTTCCACCATTCGCCATACCAGGTGGTGGCGGCTTTCTTGAGATAGTCCGCTTCCTTCTCCGTGCCGGGCTGGGCCGGGACGGTGTAGAATTTCCATTTCTCCGCGCCGGTGTCGGCGTCATAGGCGGCGACATAGCCGCGCGCGCCGAATTCCGCGCCGCCATTGCCGATGACGACCATGCCATTCACCACGCGCGGCGCGCCGGTGATGGTGTAATTCTTGGTCTGGTCGAGCGTGACCTTGCTCCAGACCGGCTTGCCGCTCTTGCGGTCGATGGCGATCAGCCTGCCATCCAGCGTGCCGACGAAAATCTTGTCTCCCCATGCCGCTACGCCGCGATTGACCGCGTCGCAGCAGGCCTTGACCAGCGTGTCGCGTGGCACTTCCGGGTCATAGGACCAGAGCAATTTCCCGTTGCGCGCGTCATAGGCCTTCACCATGCTCCAGGCAGTGGAAACATAGAGGATGCCGTCGATGAAGAGCGGCGTCGCTTCCTGTCCGCGATTGGTGTCCATGTCGGCCGACCAGGCGAGGCCGAGTTTGCCCACCGTATCCTGATTGATCGCAGTCAGCGGGCTGAAGCGCTGCTCGTCATAAGTGCGGCCGGTGGAGAGCCATTCGGCGGGCTTGGCGGCGATGATCCGGGCGGCATCCACGCCGCCGGAGGAGGCGGACGGCGCGGCCGCATCCTGACTCGCCCCCTTGCCACAGGCCGACAGGGCCAGACTCGTTCCCAACAGCAGCGCAATCGCGACCCGCATCCTCTTCCTCTCCTTATGCGGCGCAGATGTTTTCATCTGTCACCTAATTGACCATCCGCGCGCCGGTCCAATAGGCGGCGCGCAGGGCTTTCTTGTCCATCTTTCCGGCGGCGGTCCGGGGAATGGCGGAGACAAAGGCAACGCTCTTGGGCGCCTTCACCCCGCCCAGCCGGGCCTTGGCGTGGGAGATGATCTCTGTCTCCCCGATATTGTCGGCGACGACAATGGCATGGACGGCCTCGCCCCATTTTTCATGCGGGATGCCGATCACGGCGCACTCGCGCACGGCGGGCAATTCGGTGACGGCGGCCTCCACCTCGGCGGTGAAGACGTTGAAGCCGCCGGACACGACCATGTCCTTCTTGCGATCGACGATATAGAGATAGCCGTCCTTGTCGCGCCGGGCGACGTCGCCCGTATGATGCCAGCCATGGGTGCGCACTTCGGCGGTCGCGTCTGGCATCTCATAATATTCGCGCGAGACGAGCACGCCGCGCACGACCAGTTCGCCGGCCTCGCCATCGGGCAGCAGGCGGCCATCCTCGTCCATGATGGCGACGGTCACGGATCGGGTCGGCCGTCCGCAACTGGCGAGCCGTTCGGGCCGGTCGCCCGCCGCCGCCGCTGCCACATCTTCGGGCGGGAGCCAGGTGACGATCATGGGCGATTCGACTTGCCCATAGGCCTGGCAAAGGCAGGGACCGAAGATGTCGACCGCGCGGCGAAGTTTCTCCGGGGAAACGGCAGATCCGACCAGAAGGAAGAATTTCAACGACTTGGTGTCGCTGCCTGCCAGTTCTGGCGCGTCCAGCAGAGTGTAGAGCGCGGTCGGCGGCAGATAGATATGGCTAACGCGATAGCGCGCGATCGCCCCCAGTACCGCAGTAGCGTCGAAGCCGGGCAGGATGATCTGCGTCGCCCCCAGCGACAGCGTGGCGAGCGCCACGGGACCGGCCGCATGGGTGATCGGCGCGACAACGAGCGAGACAGGTGAATCGCATTTTCCATCGACCGCCTGCGCCAGCGTTTCGATCATCGTGCCCCAGCCCAGATTGGTGACGACCACGCCTTTGGACGGTCCGGTCGTGCCGCCGGTGGGGAACAGGCCGACCACATCGTCGGGCTTGCCGAACGGATCGGAAAAGTCCGGCAAACTGTCCACTTCGCTGTCGCGGATAAACTGGTCGAGCGAAGGATCGCCATCATGCGGGCGGTCGAGGCAGATGAAGTGGGTGAGGCTTGGCACCCGCGCCTTCAGCGCCGCCACATCTGCCGCCTGACTGCTATGATAGAAGAGCCAGCCGCAGCGAACATAGTCCAGATAGGCGGCATTGGCGTCGATCGCGTTGCGGGTGTTGACCGGCACCCACTGGCCATTGGCGCGCCAGATGGCTAGCAGGGCGACCATCATCGTCGCGCTGTTGGGGCCATAGAGCGCGATCGGCTGCTGGTCGCGGAACCCCGCCGCATGCAGCGCGGCGGCGATCCGGATGGTCAATGCCCGGACCTGCGCGAAGCTCAGCGTCTCGCCGCTGGCGTCGTCGATCAGGCAGGGCCGTTCGGGATCACGGTCATGGCCCCGGTCGAAATAGTCGATCGCGCGCATCGCCTCAGCCCCAGCGGTTGATCTCCGGGCCGGGCGCCCAGATCGCTTCGGGTTCGGGGACGGTGGCAAGGCCTAAAGCCTTCACCACGGCGGGCCGGGCGCGTAGCCGCGCTTCCCAGGCGTCGGTCAGCGGCGCGGCGGTAAAGGCGTCCGGCACGATCGCGCGCATCCCCGCCAGCCAGGCATGGGTTTCGAGGTCCGCGATCGAGAAATCGCCCATCAGCCAGTCGCGGCCATCGGCCAGTTGCGTTTCCAGCTTCTCGACCGCCTGTACGATCTTCGCGCGGCTGTCGGCCAGTTGGGCTTCGTCCACCTTGTGGTCGACTGCCTGCGTCCAGCGGGCGGCAAGGTCCGCGCTCGCAATGCCAGCGGGAACGGAGGGCGGCGGGGTGGCGGCATTGCCCAGTGCGGCGGCGGCGGGGGCGACGCGCTCGATCACATAGCGGCACCATGCCATCATCTGCCAGCGGGCATAAGGGTCGACCGGGCGGATCGCAGGGCCGGTGCCGACTTCATCCAGATAGCAGGCGAGGAAGATGCTGTCCGTCATGGCGACATCCCCGACAATCAGAACCGGGCCTTCGCCTTCGATCGACTGGTCTACCTCGATGGGGTGGGGCAGCGCAGCGGCGTGACGGTCGCCAGCGACCAGATCGATCGGGCGGCGGTCCAGATCGACGCCTTTTTCCAATGCGGCGGCCAAGACGGTGAAGGATGGGCCGTTGGGCTGGCCATGGTAGAGGATGCCGGTCATGCGGGTTCGCTTTCGAGCAGGGAGATGCGACGGGCGAGGTCGGTGCGGCCGAGCGCCCAGCAAGCGCGGGTCGCAGGGCGCGCATAGATGGCGCGCAGCCAGCGCATGATGTTGGGGGTCAGTTCGTCGTTGCACAAATGTGGCTGCGACAGCGGCATGGCATAGGCGAGGTTGAAGCCGTTGATGTCGGCCAAGCCATAGCTGTCCGACGCCAGCCACTCCCGCTCACCCAGCGCCTGCTCCAGATAACCGATGCCCAGGCCAACGCGGCGCTGCGATTCCGTCATTTCCTCTGGAGAGAAGGCGCCGTTGATCGCCTTGCGCCAGGCGACACGCCGTTCGGGCATGGGAATGCGGTCGATCGCTGCTTCCAGTTCCGCCGGGTCTTTCTGCCGGACCGAGGGGCCGACGAACACGCTCCACCCGATCATCGAGAAGCTGGGGGCGAGCCACTGGTCGAGAAATTTCATCCACCAGCGGGCACGCCATTGATCGACCGGGTCGGCCGGCATCAGGCGCGGGCCATCAAACGCCTCGTCCACATATTCCATGATGGCGGTGGATTCGGTCAGCACCTTGTCGCCATGGGTCATGGCCGGGATGGTGCCGAGCGGATTGACCGCCAGATAGTCGGGCCGGTGCTGGTCGAAATTCAGCAGGTCCAGATAATGGCTGTCGAACGCGACGCCCTTTTCGAACAAAGCCAGCATCGGCTTGCCCGAATTGGCGTTGGGTTCCCAATGATAGAGTGTGACGTCGGTCATGCCGCTTATGTCTCCGAAAAGAAGCCGGTCGGGCCGTGCGCTGCCCGACCGGCCAAGGGGGAGGCCTAGAATTTCTTCTTCACCGTCACGGCCCATTCGCGCGGATTGCCGGGGCGCGCCTTGCGCACGCCAGCACCCGCACCGCGCAGGTCGAAGACGGAGAGATAATAATATTTGTCGAAGAGGTTGGTGACTTCGAGTGAGACGTCGAGATCCTCGTCGGCATTCTGCCAGGTGACCCGCGCATTGGCGAGCGTGTAGGCGGGTACGAAGTTAAGGATGCGAGTGCCGTTGATAACGGCCGCGCCGCCGAACTTCTTGTCTTCATAGGTGACGTCGAAGCGCGGGGTCAGGCTGCCGGCCTTGTCCATGTCGATCTTGTACTGGGCGCCCAGGCTGAACTTCCAGGGCGGCGAGACTGGCGGATCGTCGGCCGACACGCCACCCGGATTGGTCGGATAGGCGGCGGCGGGATCGAGGCTGCTGGCGATATATTTGAAGTCGAGATAGCTGATCGACGCATCGATCGCGAGGCCGTCGATCGGATAGGCCGACAGTTCCGCTTCAAACCCCTTCACCCGTGCATCGCCGGCATTCAGGCGGGCGGCGCAGGGCGCGGTCGGGCAGGTCAGCACCGGGATCTGGATGTCGACATAGTCGTTGATGAAGGCGGCGGCGTTCAGGCGGACGCGGCGGTTGAAGAAGTCGCTCTTGAAGCCGATTTCATAAGCGGTCAGCTTTTCCGGGCGGAAGGCGATGACCTGCTGTGTGGTGAAGGGACGGGGGTTGGAACCACCACCCTTGAAGCCGGTCGACACCGATCCATAAACCATCAGATTGTCGGTCAGGCGATAATCGGCGGCGACGCGATAGTCCCAGCGCTTGGCGCTATAATGGGCAGTCAGACCCGACAGCGCCGTGACGACCTCTGTCACGTTGCCATTGCCATTATAGTCCAGCGTATCCGCGCCCGAATAGCCGATGCCATAGGCCGCGCCGACCGGATCGAGGAAGTGATTGACCGTGCCGTCATAGTTGAGGCGATAATAGGTCTGGTCCTTCGTCTCCGCCGTGTAGCGCAGGCCACCGCTGAGCGTCAGCCGGTCGATCGGCTTCCAGGAAAGGTGCGCGAAGGCAGCCTTCGCCTCTGCCTTGGTCGGGTCGGGCTGGCGGAATTGCAGCGGATAGACCGGGACATAGCGAATGTCCTGAAGCGAGTCATAGGTCGACTTCTGCTTGAAATAATAGCCGCCGACCGTCCCGTTCAGATTGTCGCCCAATTCCGCATTCAGCCGGACTTCCTGGCTGAAGCTCCAATTTTCCAGATAATTGCGGCCAAAGCCGATATTGGCGGGCGAGATATCATCGTCGGAATCAAACTGGGTGTTGAAGGTGCGATAGCCTGTGATGGACGACAATTTGAAGGCGTCCGACAGGACATAGTTGATCTGCCCGGATACGCCCCAGCCCTTGTACAGGCTGCGATCCGTACCCTGCGTCGCTGCCAGCGGCGTGCCCGATGCATTATAGGGATCGACCGGGATGGGCGGCGTCCATGTGCCCGCAGGCTGTCCGGTGCCGATATAGTTGCAATAGCGGCCGCAGATGAAGCGATCATCATAGACGATGCCAGGTGCCGGATTGGTGTTCGGCGAATTGACCGTGCTGGTCGCCAGCAGCACTTCGCCCGCGATCGTATGTTCGTCGCGCGTATAATCACCGATTACCGTGACATCCAGCTTGTCGCTGGGTTCCCAGAAGGCGATGGCGCGGATCGCCTGATAGCCCACGCCGCCCAGCTTGCTGATGACGCAGTCGCCTGCCGGCTGGGTCGAGGCTATGCCGCTGTCCGGATTGGCGCAGCCATAGTCGATCCGGTCGACGAAACCGTCCTGCTGCTTGGCGACGCCGGAAATGCGGACGGCCAGCGTGTCGGTGATGCCGAAATCGGCGGCGGCGCGGATACCGATGCGGTTACGGATACCGTAATTCACCTCGACAAAGCCGCCGCCATCGCCGGTGGGGCGCTTGGAATAGAGCTTGATCGCGCCGCCTTCGGCATTGCGGCCCGCCAGCGTACCCTGCGGCCCGCGCAGGATTTCCACCCGGTCGAGATCGAGCAGCTCGAACACCGCGCCGGTGAGCTGGGGATAATAGACATCGTCGATATAGATGCCGACGCCCGGTTCATAGGCAGGGTTGAAGTCATTCTGGCCGACGCCACGGATCGACGCGGTGATGGAGGGGCCGAAGGACGCGCCCTGTGGTTTCAGCGACACGTTGGGTGCCGCATCCGCCATCTGCGCCAGATTGGTCTGGCTCTTGGCCTCCAGTTCGGCCGCGCCGACGGCGGTGATGGAAATCGGCGTATCCTGCAGTCGCTGCGCGCGGAACTGGGCGGTGACGACGATGTCGGCGACCGCGCTGGCGGGCAGCGCGTCCTGATCGGCGCTTTGTGGCGCCGCGTCGGCTGGTTGGGTCTGCGCCAGGGCGCTGGCCGGGGTGGTGATGGCAAGTATCGAAGCGGACGCCAACAGGGCGCGCGCCATCATTGCACGAAGTTCGTGTTGCATGGGAAATCCCCTCTCCTGATCCGGCTTTAAGATCCGCCCTGATCGAGCGCGACCCGCCGTAACGCCTTCCGTGATATTGTTAGTAAGGCATACAATTTTTATCGATGCAAGAGGCTGATCGCCCTTGCAGTGTCGATAATGCGATTATTTGCAGATATTGGGAGAGGGTAAATAATGGCGGTATTTGCATTGGTGGTAGTGGAACTAATAGCTTCACCTGAAATGCAGAAGGCCCGCCCCCGATATCCGGGCGCGGGCCTTCCGTCAGCGCCTTAGTTTTCAGACGTAAACGCGGCGCAGCAGCTCCACCAGCATCGCCGTCTCGGCCGGGGTGAAGCGATCCTTCAGCCATTTTTCATGCTCGGCGATGCAGCTGCGCGCCTGCTCGAGCGAGCCATGGCCGGCCTCGGTCAGGCTCAGCGTCTGGCGCCGACGGTCCTGTTCGGATGCGCCACGCCGCACGAAACCGCGGTCCTGCATACGATTGACGATCGCCATGACGCTGGCCCGGTCCATCTTCAGCCGCCGACCGATATCCGCCTGGGCAATGCCGGGCTGATCCTCGATCAGCCAGAGCACCGCCACCTGCTTTTGCGTCAGACCCAGGTCGCTGAACGTCTCGGTAAAATGCTGGTAGACCGCCGCGCTCGCCAGCCGGATGTGGAAACCGACCAGTCCGTCAATGCCGCTGAGACGAGGATCCGGGAAGAGGCCGAGCGGCTCCATATCGTGCATGGTATTCATAGTAACAGTGTGCGGAGTAAATGGAGGCGCGTCAATCCTGTGGCTTGAAAAAATGTGAGTGACACATACAATGTTGCCGACAAGATCAGGAGAGGATTCATCGTGGCGCATTTTCCCGACACGCCTGCTTTTACCGGTTTCAACACACCATCCCGGATCGAGGCGGATATTGCCGATCTGGATGTGAAGGGTGCTATACCGCCGGAACTCGACGGCGCCTTCTACCGGGTGCAGCCCGACCCACAATTTCCGCCCTTGCTGGGGGATGATATCGCCTTCAACGGTGACGGCATGATCTCCATGTTCCGGTTCAGGGATGGCAAGGTTGATCTGCGCCAGCGCTGGGCCAAGACCGATAAATGGAAGCTGGAGCATGAGGCGGGGCGGGCGCTGTTCGGGGCCTATCGCAATCCGCTGACCGACGACGAGTCGGTCAAGGGGCAGTTTCGCGGCACGGCCAACACCACCGCCTTCATCCATGGCGGGCGGCTCTATGCGCTGAAGGAAGACAGCCCGGCGCTGGTGATGGACCCGGCGACTCTGGAGACGGACGGCTATACCCGATTCGACGGGGCGATGACCGGTCAGACCTTCACCGCCCATCCCAAGATCGATCCTGCAACCGGCGACATGATTGCCTTCGGCTATGCGGCCAGGGGGGTGCTGACGCGCGACATGACCTATTATGTCGTGTCGCCCGATGGCGTGCTGAAGCAGGAGCTATGGTTCGAACTTCCTTATTACGCGATGATGCATGATTTCGCGATCACGCCCGATTATGCGCTGTTTCATGTCGTGCCCAGCACGTCCAATTGGGAAAGGCTGGAGCAGGGGCTGCCGCATTTCGGATTCGATACGACGCTGCCCGTCTATCTGGGCGTACTACCGCGCCGGGCGGATGCGACAGCGGCGGACATTCGCTGGTTCAAACGCGACAATTGCTTCGCAAGCCATGTCATGAACGCTTTTCAGGAGGGGACGAAAATCCATTTCGACATGCCTGAGGCGAAGAATAACATGTTCCCCTTCTTCCCCGACATTCATGGCGCGCCGTTCAATGGACAAGAGGCCGCCAGCTTCCTCACCCGCTGGACTGTGGACATGGCCTCCAATGGCGAGGATTTCGCCAGTGTGAGTCGGTTGACGACCATGATGGGCGAATTTCCGCGCATCGATGATCGCTTTACCGGCCTGCCCTATCGCTATGGCTGGCTGCTGGTGATCGATCCGACCAAGCCGGTGGAACTGAAGGGCGGCAGTCCATCGGGCATGCTGATGAATACGCTGGGCCTGATCGATCATCAGACCGGCGAAGAGCAACGCTGGTGGTGCGGACCGGTGTCGTCGCTACAGGAGCCCTGCTTCATCCCGCGCAGTCCGGATGCGGCCGAAGGCGATGGCTGGATCGTGCAGGTCTGCAACCGGCTGGAGGAACATCGCAGCGACCTGCTGTTGTTCGATGCGACCGACATCGCCAAGGGGCCGATTGCAGAGATACAGGTGCCGATCCGCCTGCGCTTCGGCCTGCATGGGAATTGGGCGAGTGCGGATCAGATCGGACTTTAAACCGCTTCCCCCGCCGATCGCGCGCGGTGGAGCAGGCTGGCATGATCGCGCTCGACGCGGAAGAGCAGGATCAGCAGCAATAGTACCAGTGGCGGGGCGACCCAGTTGATCGACAGGATCGCCCCGCCCAGATCGCCGCCGCGCGCGTCGCTGATCATGCCGACCGCATAAGGGCCGATGCCCAGGCCAAAGATGGTCGACACGACGATATAGAGGCTGACCGTCAGGCCGCGCATGCGCGGCAGAACCTGTTCGAACAGCACCGCATAAAGCGGCGGCATCCACATGGTCAGGATCAGGCTGTAGAGGGTGAAGCGCAGATAGAAGCTGCTCGCATCGCCCGCGCGATAGACCCAGAGCCCGATCAGCGGCGACAGGCCCATGGCGAACAGCGCCACCCAGACCCGGCGCGACAGGCGGTTCGCGCCGATCCGATCGGATAGCGGCCCGGCGATCAGCGGCCCGACCACACCCAGCGCGGCGGATAGCAGGCCGAACTGCATGCCCGTGACGGCAGGGGAGAGGTCATAGCTTTTCATCAGGAAGGAGGGCGTGAAGCCCATCACGCCATAGTTGATCACGCCCTGCAACGATCCCGCCGCAACGCAGAGCAGCAGCGAGGGATTGCGAGTGATCAGCGCAAAGGCAACCGCATCGCGGCGCTTGAGCGACTGGATCAGGTTGAGGATGACGATGGCACCGAAGCCGATCACGCTCCATTGCACGACATGCGGACTGATCGCGATCCCGCCCAGCAACAGGGGTGGCCGGGGAGAAAAGGCCTCGGCCCAGCGGATCGCCAACAGCATCGCAACGATGATCAACGCCATAAGGCCGATATTGCGCATCCATTCGCGCCCGTTGGCGCGCGCCTGCGCGAGGCTGAGCCAGTGGAAGCCAGGCGTCACCGCGCCCAGCAGGGAGATACTGGCGCGGAAGGGATGCGGATCGGGCGGCGTCGCGATGCCGTCGATCGCTCCGCGCTGTGGCTCGGCAAGGCGGCTCATCAGGAAAGCAATGAGGAAGCCGGGCGTCGCCGCCACGGCAAAGGCGAACTGCCAGCCCTTGAGGCCCAGCGGCGCCTCGCCCGCGACATAGCGCGCATCCCACCATTGCGCTGCGACGCCGCCGATGATCAGCGATCCGCCAAGGCCGATGGCGATGGCGGCGGCCATCACCGCCATCACCATGCCGCGCTTCTCGCGCGGGAAATAATCATAGGTCAGGCTGGTGCCGGCCGGTTGCGATGCCGCCTCGCCGATCCCCACGCACAGGCGCGACAGCATCAGCGTGAAAAAGCCGGTGGCAAAGGCCGCGCCGCCGGTCGCCAGCGACCAGAAGCCGATGGTGATGGCGAGCAGCTTCGTGCGTATCCATCCGTCCGCCAGCCGTCCCAACGGCAGGGAGAAGAGCGCGTAAAAGAGCGCGAAGACGGTGCCGTAAAGCAGCCCCATTTCCGCGTCGCCGATCTTTAAATCCGCCTTGACCGCCGGCGCCAGGATGGCAAGAATATTGCGGTCGAGCAGGCTGACCAGATTGGTGCCCACGACCAGCGCGAGTGCATAATAAGCGGTGCTACGCGGCGGGATCTTCTGGCTCACAGGCGAAACACACGCTCGGCATTGGTCTGCATCAGCTTGCGCTTGGCTGTGTCCGATATGTCCAGCAGGTCATGGGTCCGCACCTCATCCGCCACATATTGATAGGGATAGTCCATCGCATACATGACCCGATCCTCCCCCAGCACGGACTGCGCGAACTTGATCGCCGGCTCCCATGCCATGCCGCTGGTGGTAACGCAGACATTGGATCGCATATAGTCGCGAATGGACTTTTGCAGCGGCTTCATCCGCTCGTAACGCTGCGATCGCACGCCCGCCTGATGCATATAGTCGAGGCGATAGAGCCAATAGGGCAAAGCCTCCCCCATATGGCCGACAATGATCTGCAGATCGGGATAGCGATCGAAAATGCCGATGGTGATGAGGCGCAGCAGATGCATCCCCGTCTCCACGCCAAAGCCGAAGATCGCGCCGTCCAGCCCGGCCTCCAGCATCGGCCCGATCATCGCGTCCGGCGGGGTCGAGGGGTGGATGTAGAGCGGCTGGCCGGTATCGGCGAGCGCGCGGAAGATCGGGTCGAATTTGGGATCGTCCAGATATTCGCCCTGGGTGTGACTGTTCACCATCACCCCCCTGAAGCCCAGGTCGCCCGTGCCACGCCGGATTTCGGCGGCCGACCAGTCCGGGTCTTGCGGCGCGATCGAGGTCATGCCGACGAAGCGGGTGGGGTGAGCGGCACAGCAGTCGGCCAGATGATCGTTGGCGCGCGTCACCATAACCTTGGCCTCGGCCATATCCAGCAACGGTTGCACACCGGGCGAGGTGAACGACAGGATCGCCACATCAATGCCGGTCGCGTCCATATCTGCCAGTCGCTGGTCGCCCAGGTCCAGCAACCGGTCTATGATCTGGGTCGCGCGCTGTGACGGCGACTGGGCGTAGAAACCCCAGAGCGACGTCATGCCCCGGTCCGCCGTGCCAGCGCGCACCATGCGCAGATAGGCATCGATTTGCTCCCGCGTGGCAAATGCCTCTTCAGTGGCGATCCGCAAATAGCCGTGATCACCGCCAGTGTTTAACGCATGCGTCATCGCTTATCCTTCATGTATCGCTTTGGTGACGAGGCAGGCGTCGATGCCCTCCGGCCCGTCCTCCGCGCCATGGCCGGACCATTTGACCCCGCCAAAGGGGGAATCCGATCCACCGATCATGGATGTGTTGATGCCGACCATCCCGGCCTCGATCTCGCGCGCGACCCGGCGTTGTCGTGCGGCATCGCTGGTCCAGGCATAGGCGGCCAGGCCATAGGGCAGGCGATTGGCTTCGGCGATCATCGCTGCCTCATCCGGATAGGCGTTGATCAGCGCGACCGGCCCGAACGGTTCCTCGTTCATGATGTCGGCGTCCAGCGGTGTGCAGGACAGCACGGTGGGCGCATAGAAAAAGCCCGCATTGCCGATCCGCGCGCCGCCGGTTTCCAGCGTTGCGCCTTTCGCCACCGCATCGCCGATCAGCCGATCCATCGCGTCCAGCCGCCGGGCATTGGCCATCGGCCCCATGATGCTGTCGGGCCCTGATCCGTCGCCGACCACGACCTTTTTCGCGCGTTCCACGAAGCCGGCAAGAAAGCGGTCATGCACGCTCGCCTCTACGATGAAGCGGGTGGGGGACACGCACACTTGCCCGGCATTGCGATATTTGCCCGCGACCACCGTATCGAGCGCCTTGTCGATATCGGCATCGGCGAAGACCAGCACCGGGCCATGGCCGCCCAATTCCATCGTGGTGCGCTTGCAATCCTCCGCCGCCAATTTGGCCAGATGCTTGCCGACGAGCGTCGAGCCGGTGAAGCTCATCTTGCGGATGATAGGTGAGCCAAGCAGGTGGCGGGACACTTCATCGGGCACGCCGAACACCGCCTGTGCGACATCGCTAGGCAGGCCGGCGTCGAGCAGGCACTGCAATATGGCGAGCGCGGATGCCGGGGTTTCTTCCGCCGCCTTCAGGATGACCGAACATCCCGCCGCGATCGGCGCGCCCAGCTTGCGACCGGGATTGCCCAGCGGGAAGTTCCAGGGTGCGAATGCGGCGACCGGGCCGACCGGTTCCTTCGTCACCGTCGATCGCTGGCCGACCGGACGGACCAGCACGCGGCCGTAAAGTCGAACCACCTCCCCGGCGTAGAAGTTGAACAGGCCGACATTCATCATCACTTCGATGCGGGCTTCGGCCAGCGTCTTGCCCTGTTCCAGCGTAGCGATCCGGGCCAGTTCTTCCTGTCGCTCGACCATCAGCCGCGCTGCCCCTTGCAGCACGGCGGACCGTTCCTGCGGTGTCGAGTCCCGCCAGCGACGGAAACCCCGCTGCGCCGCTGTCAGCGCCGCATCCAGATCCGCCGCATCGGCCAGCGGCAACTCGGCCAGCACGGCGCCGGTGGCGGGATTGACGACCTTGTGAGTCCGCCGCCCGCCGCCCGACAGCCGCTGGCCATCGATCATCAGGTAGAGATCGGGATAGGTCATGATGTTCAGGCGCTCACCGCTTCACGGGCTGCAGTCTCGCGGTCGATATCGCCCTGCCAGCGTTCGGCGACGATCTCCTTGCCCGTCACCGGATGGGGCATATGGAACGGCACCAGCTTGTGCGTCGGCCACAGCCAGTGATCCTCGATCAGCGCATCCGGCCCGGTCGGGTCTTCAGGATAGGTGATCTTGGGGAAGGGCACATATTCGGCCGGCGTGTTGGCCCAGCCCTTGTCGAAATCGGCATGCCATTGCGGCATATAGTTCAGGATCTGGATGCGCCAGATGCCGTCCACCTTCTTATAGGTGTTCTCGTAAATGCCGCCTTCCCACCATTGGCGCGCGCCCAAAGCCGGATTGGCCGGATCGGTATAATCCTTGTGCCGGCCGGCCTGCATCATCGACCGGGCGCGGGCGTGGGCGGTAACGCCATCGGCATCGATATCGACAATATCCTGCAACTGTGGGTGATCCAGCAGGAAGCCGTCGATCGGGCCATTGGTGCCATGCGTAAAACGCGCCTGGAAGCGATCGACATAGAGGCGGCGGATGCCCGCCTGACCGCGCCACACCCCACCGAAGAAGCGCACTTCGCCATCGTCAGTGAACAGGTCGGCCGTCTCGTTATACAGGCATTTGTCGATCAGATAGCCATAGAGGTGCTGGAGCTTACGCACATCCAGTTCATCCTCGCGGCGCTGGAGGCGGGTGGAAAGGTCGGCGACAGACAGTTCCAGTTGCGCAATACGATCAGCGTCGGACATGATTTTCTCTCCTATCATTGTATGTAATACTTACTAATTATGCTGCCTCGGCGGCCAGCCGCTCCACTTCCTCCCGATAGGGTCGGATGGCGCGGATCATGCAAAGGGTGGCGAGCGGCAGCAGCAGGCTGGCGGTCAGCACCAGCGTCTTCCAGAGCTGGGTCGGATCGCCGATCACATAATCCTGCACCAGTCCGACCAGAAAGCTGCCCATCGCGCCGAAGAAGGTGAACATGAACAGATAGATGGCCGTCACCTGGCCCCGCATCGCATTGGGGGCGACGCGCTGGATCGCGGCATTTTGCGGCACGGCGCCGGCAATGCCGAACATCGCCCCGATACTGGCGACGCCCAGCGAGGCATAGCCATTGGGCATCATCGGCGCGAGAATGGCGCAGATGGTGACGCAACTGAAGAAAATCGCGGCAGCGCGGACATTGGCGTCGGCATAGCGCTTGGCCAGCCATTCGACGAAAATGCCGCCCAGCAACAGGCCGGTCAGCGACGCCGCCAGAGTGAGCGATCCCATCACTGCGCCGATCTGCGCCTCGTTCCAGCCATAGGTGCGGATCATAAAGGGCACGCGCCAGAATTGCAGACCAAACGTCTCGATCGCGCTGAGCGCAAGGCCGGCGAATAGCGGGTAATAGACGCGCCGCTTGGCATGGATCGCCTTTGCCGCGTCCAGACCGGTAAAGGTCAGGATGCGACGGCCAAGGGACGCGCCCTGCGGCAACGTGATAGTCCCTGTGGCCATGCGGCGCGGCGGTTCCTTGATCGTCAGGAACAGCAGGGACACGAGCAAAGCGGGCAGGCCCAGCCAGATCATCAGCCACTGCCAGCCCAATATGGTGATGCCGCCATGCTGGGTCGGCGCCCATCCCACCGCCGTCGCGATCAGCATCCCGCCGATCGCCGGCCCCAGCGTCGTGCCGCCGATAAAGCCGAATTGCAGCAGCGCAAAGGCGCGGGTCAGGATGCGCGGTGGAAAGGCGTCGGCCAGCAGCGAGTAGGAGGAGGGCGCATGGGCCGATCCGCCCGCTGCCAGAAAGACCCGTGTCCCCACAAACTGGCCGAAATTCTGCGCAAGACCGCCGAGCGAGGTGATGACACCCAGCGCCGCAACTCCACCCGCCAGCACGAATTTGCGCGGGAAGATGTCCGCCAGCCGCGCCAGCGGAATGCCCACGAACAGATAACAGATGATGCTGGCTGGCCCGGCCAGAAAACCAAGCTGCGAATCGGACAGGCCGAAATCCGCCTTGATCCGCTCCGCCAGCATGGCGAACACCACCTGTTCGAAGAAGGTGATGAAGGTGGCCAGGATGATGACGAACAGCGCCCAATAGGCGGCGGCCATCGAATAGGGCGGTGGCGCCGCGCGGGTCGGATCGGACGGAACAGCCGCCTCCTCGTCCCACAGGCTGTCGGTCGCAATAGGCGCGGGCGCCAGGGCCATGACCTTCTCCTCTCTATTTCTCCCTTTTTCACAGGGATGAAATTTCGGCTTGGCGAATTTGTAAGTGATCTATACGAATATGGCGAGAGCAAAAATTCACGACCGTTAAAAAATCAGCGAAGGGAGATAGGGATGCTTCAGTTAAGTGGGCGAACCGCCTTTGTGACCGGCGGCGCCAACGGGATCGGCCTGGGCGTAGCCCGCACCTTGCTGGCGGAAGGCTGCAAGGTGGCGATCGCGGACATACGGGAAGACGCGATCGACGCCGCGCTCAAGACGCTGGACAATCAGGACGTCATTGGTGTCCCGCTCGATGTCGCATCGCGATCGGGCTTTGCGGACGCGGCCGACCGGGCGGAGGCGGAACTGGGACCGGTCAGCCTGTTGTTCAACAATGCCGGGATCAACCTGTTTCAGACCATCGACGACTCCAGCTATGATGACTGGGACTGGGTGATGGGGGTCAATCTGCATGGCGTCATCAACGGGGTCATGACCTTCGCGCCGCGCATGAAGGCGGCGGGGCAGGGCGGTCACATCGTCAATACTGCGTCCATGGCCAGCTTCCTGTGCGGTCCTGCGCCGGGCATCTATAACACCACCAAATTCGCCGTGCGCGGCATGAGCGAATCGCTGCGTTATAGTCTGGCGCCCCATGGCATCGGCGTTTCGGTGCTGTGCCCCGGTCTGGTAAAAAGCCATATCTATGCCAGCGACGAAATCCGTCCGGCAGCACTGAGCGGTAACGCAAAGCCAGTCGATGGCGCGGCGGTCGATCGTCTGGCGCAAATCCATCAGTTCGGCATGGAACCGGATGTGATCGCCGCGCGGACGATCGATGGCATCCGGGAAAATCGCTTTCACATCTTCTCCCATCCCGAATTTCGCGATGAGCTGGACACGCTGTTCGGAGAGATATTGGCCGATTTCCGCGACTATCCGGAGGATGCGGGATTCTCCCAGCGGACCGGCTTCGAAAAGATCCGGCGCGACAGCTATGAAAGCGCCAGACGCACCGCCCGCGCACGCGCATAGGGCAGGAGGATAGGACCCAATAAAATAATTGCAAATCGATTGCAGTATCACTAGCCGACGCCCGTGGAGATAGCTGGAAGACCCGATGCTGATCGGTGCGGGTCTTCTTCGGGGGCGTTATCTGCCCTTTATTATGGGGCAGGGCCGTAGTGACACGTCGTATCTTCTTCCAGATTCACTGGTTCCTCGGAATCACCGCTGGCCTGGTGCTGGCGGTGATGGGCGTGACCGGCGCAATGCTGAGCTTCGAAGACGAGATCATGGCGGCGATCAGCCCGGGTATCGTCACGCTGACGCCCGGCAACGCGCCGCACCTCGATCCCGATACGGTGATCGCCCGCGCATCGGCCCAGCGTAATGGCCTGCGTGTCGCGTCGCTGACGGTGGAAGAAACCCCGGATAAGGCATGGCGCATCCAGTTCGATCCGCCCAAAGGGGAAAAAGGCCGCGGCGAGCGCAGCTTTGTTGATCCGCGTGACGGCCGCCTTTTGGGTAATGCCAATGGCAGTGGCTTTTTCCGGACCATCACCAGCCTGCATCGCTGGCTGGCACTGCCGGGCGGCGGCAATGGCATCGGTCGTCAGATCACTGCCTTTTCGGCCATTTCACTGATCTTTTTTGCCCTGTCCGGCCTGTACCTGCGCTGGCCC
Source organism: Sphingobium sp. AP50 (assembly GCF_900109095.1). Taxonomy (GTDB): domain Bacteria; phylum Pseudomonadota; class Alphaproteobacteria; order Sphingomonadales; family Sphingomonadaceae; genus Sphingobium. The sequence goes on along the minus strand of NZ_FNYZ01000004.1, from coordinate 110,940 downwards.
AAGCGCGCGCTCGACTGGCGGGCCTGGCTGGTGCTGGATCTGCGCAAGAGCGGTCGCAACCTCTATCGCGCGCTCCATGCCGTCATTGGTGGGTGGATTGTCCTCTTCTATCTGCTCAGCGCCACAACCGGCCTGTGGTGGTCCTATGACTGGTACCGGCAGGGCGTCCTCTATGCCCTCACCGGCAAGACAAGCCGGGGCGAACAGCAGCGTGACGAGGGGAAGAAAGACGCCGCTCCCGTTGCGTCTCCAGCGCTGAAGCAGGCTTGGCCAGCCTTCACGCGACTGACCGGCAATCAGTTTGAATCGGTCACCATCACTTTACCGAAAGGCAAGAAGCCGGTCGATTTCCGCATGCTGCTTCCTGACGCACGGCATGAGCGGATGACGGATACGATCCGCATCGACCCCGCCAATGGGCGGGTGGTCAAGGTCGAGCGCTATGCCAATCGCACCGTGGGTGAAGTCATTACGACCAGCATGCTGGAAGTGCATCGCGGCGCGATCTTTGGTTTGCCCGGACGATTGTTCCTTTTCGTCACCAGCCTGACGATGCCGCTCTTCACCATAACGGGTCTCCTCCTCTACATCGCCCGGCGACGCAAGAAGCGGCCGGCCGACGAAGAGACTGTCGAGATTGTGGGCACGCCAGAAGCGGCCAACATGCTGGTCGCCTTCGCCAGCCAGACCGGCGGGGCAGAGAGACTGGCGCGGCAGACGGCCGCCGCTCTGGGCGCAACGCGCGTGTTGCCCTTGACGTCGGTCGATGCAGCGCAACTGGCGCAGGTCGATCGCGCCCTGTTCGTCATCAGCACCTATGGCGAAGGCGAACCGCCCGATCGGGCGCGCCGTTTCGCCCGGCAGGACATGGCCCAGCCGCCAGCCGCCTCCCATCTTCATTATGCGGTCCTGGCGCTGGGCGACCGCGAATATGCCGATTTCTGCGCTTTCGGCCATCAGGTCGACCATTGGCTCCATGCCGGCGGCGGGCAGCGGATATTCGATATGATCGAGGTGGATGGCGAGGATGCCGACGCCCATCGGCAATGGCAGCAGCAATTGGCCGCGCTCGGTGCACGTCCCGATGCGCCGGACTGGGCGCCCGCCAGCTATGGCAAATGGCGTCTGATCGACAGGCGGCTGCTCAATCCGGGCAGCGCTGGCGGCCCCGCCTATCTGGTCTCGCTGGAACCGTGCGACGGCGTCTTCCCGGACTGGGAAGCCGGCGACATCGCCGAAATCCTGCCGCGCAACGATCCCCAGCGGGTCGCGGACTTCCTGTCGCAGCGCGATCTGGATGGCGCGAACATAGTCGATGACGAAGGCACAATCTTGCAGGCCCATCTGGCCAGCGCGATCCTGCCAGAGGCGATGGACGATACGACTTCGCCGACCGATCTTCGCCCCTTGCCGCATCGCGAATATTCGGTCGCGTCGATCGCCTCGGATGGCCGTATCGAATTGCTGATACGTCAGGTGCGGCGCGACGATGGCAGGCTGGGTCTTGGCTCCGGCTGGCTGACTCGGCATGCGCCACTGGGCGCTGAAGTCGACCTGCGCGTTCACGCCAATCTGGGTTTCCGCGCGCCACCGGGCGATCGGCGCCTGATCCTGATCGGCAATGGCACTGGCCTCGCCGGCCTGCGCGGTCATCTGCGCCAGTCAGCGGCGCGAGGCGTTGGTGGGCACTGGCTGTTCCTGGGTGAACGCAATGCAGCCCATGATGCCTTCCTGTCCGACGAACTGGAGCGGATGCTTGCAGACGGAACTCTGGAGCGCCTCGATCGCGCTTACTCGCGTGATGTGGGCTGCGGACGCTATGTCCAGCATCTGGTGGAGGCGCAGGCCGCCGCCCTGCGCGCATGGGTGGAGGACGGCGCCGCCATTCTCGTCTGCGGCAGTCTGGAGGGGATGGCGCCTGCGGTGGATGCGGCCCTGCGCACGGCATTGGGCGATGAACGGCTGGAGGCCATGGCTGAAGCAGGATTGTACCGCCGCGATATCTACTGATTGCGGGTGTAATCGCGTCTGGGCCGGTAATTGCTTGGCCCAAATTTCGCAGGGATTCTCTCTGCGAGATGGGGTGGTTTTCACGTCCCGGTGCGCCGCCTGCAACCATGTGGCTCGCTGCTATAGTCCTCGATAAGGGCGACTTTCCTCGGCTCATGGCATGTCCGGCGCGAGCTAATTCATCACCGACAGACGACTGATATTTAAAGTGTAACGCCTCCGCACGGTCCGTGAAACGGGAATCTGCGGGGCGGGCCTGCTGCGAAAAACGCTGACCGAACTTGCGACTCAGGCAGTTGTGTACTAAATAGTACATTGCGTCGTTATAGCGGCGATCCGGTGATTGGGCGTTCTTGTCGACTCCAGAGCGGCACTCTCCGACGATTATAAGAGATGAAGGAGGTGCCGCGTGACGGGCACGAAAATGCACGGCCAGCCGCTGATCCGCGGTTGGCTGCTTCTGTTGGGGGCCGTGATTCTGGCCGCCGGACTTTTCTTTGCTATTGGCGGGGTCAAACTCGTCAGCCTTGGCGGCAGTTTCTATTTTCTGATCGCCGGTGTCGCGCTGATCGGCGCGGGCGGGCTGATCGCGCTGCGCAGGGCGAGCGGTGGCTTGCTGTTCGGCGCCGTCTTCCTGCTCACCATTTTCTGGGCCTTGTGGGAAGTGGGCTTCAGCTTCTGGCCGCTGATCTCCCGGCTGCTGGCCATCGGCGTCGGCGCTACGGTGGTGGCGCTGTCCTATCCGCTGCTGCGTCGTCGGGATGGTTCGGCGCCTGCAACGCGGCCGGCTTTGCTGGTGGCGGCGTTCGTTGGTCTGGGATCGGCTGTCGGGGCAGCCGGTATGTTCGTGCCGCATCCCACCGTGCCCTTTGCGGGGCAGGCCGCGCCGCTGGTGCCGGTCGATCCGGCACAGGCGCAGAAGGACTGGACCGCCTATGGCAATAGTCCGGGCGGCAGCCGTTTCGTCGCGCTCGACCAGATCACCCGCGACAATGTCGACAAGCTGAAGGTTGCCTGGACCTATCGCACCGGTGACATCGCCTTGAGCGATGGCAATGGCGCGGAAGACCAGAATACGCCGTTGCAGGTCGGCGATACGCTGTTCATCTGCACGCCGCACAATAATGTCATCGCGCTCGACGCCGATACCGGTCGCGAGAAATGGAAGACGCTGATCAATGCCAAGGCATCGGTCTGGATGCGCTGCCGGGGCCTCGCCTATTTCGACGCCCATGCGCCGATCCAGCAGCCCAGCTTGCCCGGCGCAACGCCGGTAACGGCAGTGACAGTGCCAACCGGCGCCGCCTGTCAGCGCCGCATCCTGATGAACACGATCAATGCAGAGCTGATCGCGCTGGATGCCGACACCGGTAAATTCTGCCCTGATTTCGGCACCAATGGCCGGGTCGACCTGAAGGCTGGCCTCGGCAATGCGCCCGATCCCCAATATCAGCTGACCTCCGCGCCGACGCTGGCGGGCACGACCGTCGTGGTCGGCGGCCGTGTTGCCGACAATGTGCAGGTCGATATGCCGGGCGGCGTGATGCGTGGCTTCGACGTCATCAGCGGCAAGCTGCGCTGGGCCTTCGATCCAGGCAATCCGGCGATCACCGGCGCGCCCGCAGCGGGCAAGACCTATGCCCGGTCGACCCCGAACGTCTGGGCGGCCATGTCCTATGATCCGGCATCCAACACCGTGTTCATGCCGGTGGGTAGCGCCTCGGTCGATCTCTATGGCGTCACCCGCAGCGCGCTCGATCACAAATATGGCGCGTCGATGCTGGCGCTCGACGCCACCACTGGCCGCGAGAAATGGCATTTCCAGACGGTCCACAACGACCTTTGGGACTTCGATCTGCCGATGCAGCCGAGCTTCGTCGACTTCCCGCTCGATGCAGCCCGCAAGGTGCCCGCGCTCGTCTTCGGCACCAAGGCGGGGCAGGTCTATGTGCTCGATCGCGCCACCGGCAAGCCGCTCACGCAGGTCAAGGAAGTGCCGGTCAAGCCTGCGAACATAGCGGGTGAGCCCTATTCGCCGACGCAGCCCAAGTCACTGGGCATGCCGCAGATCGGCGTCGGTCCGCTGACCGAGGCGGACATGTGGGGCGCCACCCCGTTCGACCAGCTGCTCTGCCGCATCGCCTTCAAGGGCATGCGCTATGAGGGGCTGTATACCGCGCCCGGCACCGACAAGTCGCTGAGCTTCCCCGGATCGCTGGGTGGCATGAACTGGGGCGGCGTTTCGACCGATCCGACCAGCGGCACCATCTTCGTCAACGACATGCGGCTGGGCCTGTGGGTGCAGATGTTCCCGCAGACCGCCGCGCAGAAGGGCCAGTCGGGCAGCGCGGGCGAGGCGGTCAATACCGGCATGGGCAGCGTGCCGCTGAAGGGCACGCCCTATTCGGTGGTGAAGGATCGCTTCCTGTCGGCGCTGGGCATTCCCTGTCAGGCGCCGCCCTATGGCACGCTGACCGCGATTGACCTCAAGAGCCGGGCCATCAAGTGGCAGGTGCCGGTGGGTACGGTGCGCGACACCGGACCGATGGGCATCCGCATGGGCCTGCCGATCCCGATCGGCATGCCGACGCTGGGCGGCACGCTGGCGACGCAGGGCGGGCTGGTCTTCATCGCGGGGACGCAGGATTTCTACCTGCGCGCCTTCAACGCGGCGACCGGTGCGGAAGTCTGGAAGGCCCGCCTGCCGGTCGGCAGTCAGGGCGGTCCGATGAGCTACAAATCGCCCAAAAGTGGCAAGCAATATGTAGTGGTGACAGCGGGCGGTGCGCGCCAGTCGCCCGACCGCGGCGATTATGTGATCGCCTATACGCTGCGCTGAACCCGTGGCGGAGCGGCCCGGCGCCGCTCCGCCCGCCTGTCATCATTCATGTTGCCGCGTGCTATGTTGTCGCGCGGGAGGGAGGGGCTTTGGCCCAGATCATTCATCCGCTGGCCCGTCTGACCATATTGGGGCTGTTGTCGCTCTTGCCGATGGCGGGCGCCTTCGCGCAGGACGCCGCGCCTGCGCCGGACAAGACGGTCGCGCCCCCGCGCGAGACGCTGACGGGCGACTGGGGCGGTTTGCGCACCCGCCTGAAGCAGGCGGGTATTACGGTCCGCGCCGATTATGTATCGGAAACCTTCTCGGCCGTGGATGGCGGCCAGCGGCGCGGCACGGCCTATACCCAGCAATTGCGCGGCGGGTTCGATTTCGACATGGACCGGATTGCCGGTCTGACGGGCGGGACCGTGCATGTCACCTTCAACGACCGGCGGGGTGTGGGCATCTCGTCCGATTTCGTGGGCAACCGGTTGCCGATTCAGGAAGCGGCGGGCGCCTATAATACGCGGCTATCGGAACTCAGCTATGAACAGAATCTGGCGGATGGTCGGCTAAACCTGCGGCTGGGTTTCTTTGCCATGGGCAATGATCTGGGCGGGATGCCGCTGGGCTGCAATTTCGTGAACGCGGCCTTCTGCGCGCATCCGCTGTCGGAATCGGGCAATAGCGGCTGGTATAATTATCCCAATGCCCGCTGGGGTGCGGCTGTCCGATACCGGCTGCGGCCGGATCTGGTGCTGCGGACGGGCCTCTATCAGGTCAATCCGCGTCTTAACGACCTTGAAAATGGCTTCCGGCCTTTTGTCGGCGGCACGACCGGCATCCTGCTGCCGCTGGAAGTGGAATATGATCCGGGCGTCGTGCCGGGCAGCCGGGTGCTGCCCGGCCATTATAAGCTGGGCGTCTATTATGACAGTTCGCGCGCGGCCCGGCGGGGCGAGGATGGCACGCTGCGTGGACGCTACGGCTTCTATGCGCTGGCCGACCAGATGATCCTGCGCGAAGGCAATGCCGGCCGGGGCCTGTCGATCTTCGGCCAGTTCACGGCCAACCCGGCCGCATCGGCGCAGATCACCCATTGGTATGCGGCGGGTCTGGTCAAGATCGGTACGTTCGCCGGTCGCGACGCCGACAGCATTTCGCTGGGCATCGTGCATGCGCAGGTCAATCCGCGTTTGCGCCGCGCAGCGGCCGAGGCGCAGGATATTCCCGGCGGCTATGCCGCGCTGCCGATGGGTGAGACGGCGATTGAACTGAGCTATGGCATCCAGTTACGGCGCTGGCTCAGCATCCGGCCGGACCTGCAATATATTCTCGACCCTGGCGCCTTCTCCTACCGGCGGACCAATGATGCGCTGGCGCTGGGCGGCCAGGTCAAGATGCAGTTCTGACGCCTGCCATGCTTTCGCCTCAACCCCTAGGGATCGGCCCGGCAATAGCGCACTATATTGTCGATCACCTGCGCCCGGCGCCGGTCGGCAGCGGCCTGACTGGTCATGTCGACGCCGAAAATGGCGTGGAAGCTGTGGCGGTTGGATATGAAGTAGAAGGCAAGCGCGCTGATCGTCATATGCAGATCGACCGCATCCAGTCCGGGCCGGAAGCTGCCGTCGGCGATGCCGCGATCGATCAGCGCCTGCGTCTTGGGCAGGACGATCTCATTATGCCCTTCGGAAATCTCGCCGACATGCGGGCCGCCTCGGATATTTTCGTCCATCACCAGCCGCACCAGTTCGGGATGATGGAAATGATAGTCGAAGGTGAGGGCGGTCAGCCGTTCGAGCGCGGCGAGCGGGGGCAGGTCGCCCAGTTCGGCATCCAGTTCGGCCGACCGGATGCCGCGATAGGCCTCGGTCAGGACCGCGCGATACAGCCCGTCCTTGCTGCCGAAATGATAATAGATCATCCGCTTGGACGTGGCGGTTGCGGCCGCGATCTCATCCACGCGCGCGCCGGCAAAGCCTTTTTCGGAGAAATGGCGGGTCGCGATGGCGACGATATCGCGCCGGTTCCGTTCGGTGAAATTCTGTTTGTCCACGCCTCGCTTTGCGACGGCGCGCGGCCTATTGCAATGCACAACCGGTGCGTCGGCGATCGATGCGCCGGCCCGTCGATCGAGGAGGAATGTGCGTGATCCCCGACAAGAAAATCCAGATCGTCATCGTTGGTGGCGGCGCAGCGGGACTGGAGCTCGCGCGCAAGCTGGGCGCCCGTTATGGGCGCAAGCGGCATGACATCATCCTGATCGATCGCAATCGTACCCATATCTGGAAGCCGCTGCTGCATGAGGTGGCGACCGGATCGCTGGACGCCAGCCTGGACGAGGTCGGCTATCGCAGCCACTGCCATCGCTGGGGCTATCGTTACCTGTACGGCACGCTGCAAAGCATCGATCGTGGCGCGCAGCGCGTCCACATCGCGCCGGTGTTTGATCCCAAGGGGCGTGAAGTGGTGCGCGCCCATTCGGTGCGCTATGATTATCTGGTGCTGGCCTATGGTTCCGTCACCAATGATTTCGGCACGCCCGGCGTGGCCGACAATTGCCTGTTTCTCGACAGCAGGGCGCAGGCCGACGGTTTCCGTGACCAGTTGCTCGATCACTGCCTGCGCGTGTCGCGCGCCATGTCGGCCGATCCGGCATCGGATGCGCGGGTGCGGATCGCCATTGTCGGCGGCGGCGCGACCGGGGTCGAACTGGCGGCGGAACTCTATAATGCGGCGGATGCGCTGGGCTATTACGGGCTGGAGGTGTTCGATCGCAAGCGGCTGGACGTGACGCTGCTGGAAGCCGGGCCGCGCATCCTGCCCGCCCTGCCCGATCGGTTGGCCGACGCCGCGCGTGAGGAACTGGAGGTGCTGGGCGTCAAGGTGCGCGCCGGTGTCGCCGTGACCGCTTCCACGCCGGAAGGCATGGAGACAAAGGATGGGGACTTTATTGCCGCCGACCTTCAGGTCTGGGCGGCGGGGGTGAAGGCTGCGCCGATCCGGGACGGACTGGACGGTCTGCAACTGTCCCGCGCGGGGCAGGTGATCGTGCGGCCGACGCTTCAGAGTCTGGCGGACGACCGGGTTTTCGCGATGGGCGATTGCGCCTCCTATACGCCCGAAGGGGCCGACCGGCCGATCCCGCCGCGTGCGCAGGCCGCGCACCAGATGGCGGACACGGTGTTCGCCAATCTGGGTCGATTGATGGCCGGGCGGTCACTGACCGACTTTGTATATAAGGATCATGGCTCGCTGGTGTCGCTCAGCCGCTATTCGACGGTCGGATCGCTGATGGGCAAACTGGTCGGTGGGCGTATGGCGGTGGAAGGACGGCTGGCTCGCTTCGTCTATATGTCGCTCTATCGTATGCATCTGCTCGCCGTACATGGCAAGATACGCGGTCCCGCGCTGATCCTGGTCAGCCATATCAATCGCATCGTACGGCCGCGCCTGAAACTGCATTGATCGCTGCGTTACACGCATTGCGGAATTTGAACCGACTTCGAACTGTCACGGAACATGTCTAGTCGCGGCGCTCTCACCCGACCGGGAGTGTTTCGTGCTGTCCTCGATCAAGAGCGGACTTCAGGAGAAGGAACCGCAAGACCAGGATTGGGATGCGATCCGGGCGGCCCTGCGCCGCTATCTGGGCGCGCGTGGCACGCCGCATGATCTGGCCGATGATATTGCGCAGGAAACGCTGGCACGGCTGATTGAACTCGCCCGCACCCAGCAGATTGGCAGCATGTTGGCGCTGGCCTTCCGCATTGCGGACAATTTGCGGGTCGACATGCACCGGCGCAACGGCCGCCTTGTCGCAGGTGTGGACGAAGAGTTGCGCAGCGAGGAACCCTCGCTCAATCGCGTTCTGGATTCCCGCCGGGCGATGGAGGTGTTCGAACGCTGCTTGCGGCGCATGCCGGCCCTGCGCCGCGAAGTGCTGGTTCGCAGGCGGCTGCATCAGGAAAGTTGCCGGGCCATCGGCGCCGATCTCAACCTGAGCACTAAGGCGGTGGAGAAGCATATCACGCGCGGCATGATCGACCTGCGCCGGGCGCTGGATCAGGCGGGCATCGATCTGGTGGGGCAGGACTGATGGGACAGGAACATCATTCCATAGACTGGCAGGCGGCGCAGTGGGTCGAGCGGATGAGCCGTCCCGTTCTGGACAGCGCGGCGGCGGCAGATTTCGATCGCTGGATATTGCGCGATCCGCGTCATGTCGAAAGCTATGCACGCCTGTCGGCCCTGTGGCAGTCGGGCGGGCTGGAGGTGGCTCTGGGCGATGAAGCAGTTCCGCTCTCGCCCTCCAATGATGATGAATTGGAGCCGGAACCTGCAACGCCATGGCCGCGGAGGTCATGGTTGCGGGTCGTGCCGGCTGTTGCCGCCTGCTGCCTGATCGTCGCGCTGGGCATGGCCGGGCAGGGTCTGCTGGTGAAAGAGTCCACGTTCAGCACGGGCCATGGCCAGACCCGGATCGTCGCGTTGCAGGATGGCTCGACCGTCCGCATGGACGCCGAGACGCGGATTTCGGTGCGGATCACGCCATGGTCGCGTGAGGTCACGCTGGAACGAGGCGAGGCGTTTTTCGATGTCGCGCATGAGCGGCTGCGTCATTTTGCTGTCGATACCGGCGGTGCGCGGATCTCCGTGCTGGGCACGGCCTTCGATGTCGACCGGATCGATGGGGATACGCGCGTCATTCAGGTCTATCGTGGTCTGGTGAGCGTCGATGCCGGGGCCGGGCGGCAGTGGCGTCTTCCCGCTGGCAGCGGGCTGGAATTATCGGGTGAGCGGGTTCGCAGCCTGACGCGGGTAGAGGACCGTGCCCCCGACTGGACGGAAGGTTGGCTGGAGGCGAATGAGATGCCGGTCTCGCAACTCGTCCACAAACTCAACCGGGTGTCACGCCATCGCGTCGAACTGGCCGATCCGGCGCTGGGCGATCTGCTGGTGACGGGGCGTTTCCGGACGAATGATGCGCAATCCATGCTCGATGCGATCGCCGCCATTCACGATCTCGACTGGCGCGACGCAGGCGATCGCTATATTTTGAAGCGCCCGTCATAGTCATCTGAATTTCATGATAACATCATGAAATTGTAAGAAAAAATATTTGTCGGGTTATGCCTCCATGGCGCGTCTGCCGCCTGAACGCTCTGTTCGAATTGGGGGTATTCTTCTATGTCTTTTCTGAACCGGCCCACCGTATCGGTGTTGGCCCTTGCCGTGGCGAGCGCATGTGCGACGTCCGGCCAGGCGGCCGAGCCGCGCTATAGCTTTGCCATTCCCGCGCAGGATCTGGCGCAGGCGTTGCAGGAATATTCGCGCGTCACTGGCACGCCGGTTGCCGCGTCGCCTCATGCGCTGCGCGGACGTCGCAGCCGGGCGGTATCAGGCACCATGTCGGCCGACAGCGCGCTTCAGCAACTGATCGGCGGCGCCAATGTCGCCATGCAGCGGCGTGGCAATATGCTGATCGCCAAGCCGCTCGCCATGCACAGCCAGCCCGCCAGTTTCGCCGCGCGGCCAGCGCCTGTGGAAGCGGTCGCACCGGCCCCGGCCCGGTCGGAGGCTGCCGAGGCGCCCATCGACACCCAGATCGTCGTCACCGGCTATATCGAAGCCGTGCAGCGCTCGCTGGAAACCAAGCGCAAGGCGGACGTCGTGTCGGATACCATCACGGCCGACGATATGGGCAAGCTGCCCGCCAACAACGTCTCCGAGGCGCTGTCTCGCATGCCGGGCGTCAACGCGGTGCGCGATTCCGCCACGGGTGAGGGCGACCGGATCACGGTGCGCGGCATGTCGACCGAGTTGAACAATTATTCCATCAACGGCGTCCGCGTCGGTGGCGCGGGATCGCGCGACAATAATTTCTACCGTGGCGTGCGCCTGTCGGTCCTGCCGCCCGATGGCATCAAGCAGATCACTGTCTTCAAGACGCTGACGCCGGATCGCGATGGCGATGCGCTGGGTGGATCGGTTGATATCTCGACCCCTACGGCGTTCGATCAGGCCCCGACCTATTTCCGCCTGTCGGCCGAAGGTGGTTTTCTCGACAAGTTCGACAATCGCAAGTCGGGGCAGATTTCGGGCGCCTTTTCCCGCCAGTTCAGCGACAATTTCGGCGTCTTCGCGTCGGCAAGCTGGAGCCGGCGCAAATCGCAATATGAGCAGAATGGCGTAGACGGCGATAATCAGCCCGACACCTGGTATGACGACAGCGAAACGCTGGGCTGGGATCCCAATCGCTTCGTCATGCGCGGCATGGACCTGGCCCTTGGCGAAACCGATGTTAAGCGCTGGGGCGGCAATACCAGCATCGATTATCGGTCGGACAATCACGACATCCATCTGCGCGGCCAATATAATAAATATCAGAAGCAGGAATTCAGCAATCGGCTGAACTTCCGCAACGACACCGCGAAGAATTCGGCGCGCCTGTCACAGGTCGACACCGACGACAAAAGTCTGGCGCAGCCGGACGACGTCGTGACCGGATATGATGAGAAGCTGGGCCGCATCTATGGCTATACGGTGGACCAGATCGTCGACCGGGATGGCGACGGGATCATTACGGATGCCGATCGGTCGACGCGGTCCTTCTACAGCCTGAACGGTGGTTCGGGCAGCTGGGACCCGCAGGGCTTCCGCCTGCGCCGCTTCTGGGAAGCGACCAATGAATCCGGCAATCTGGCCTCCACCAATTTCGGCGGCGTATCGCGCCTCGGCACGGTGACGATCGACTATGACGTCTCCTACGCCCAGTCGGAAGATAATCTGGACGATGGCTATACGCTGGAATTTCGCAGCGATAAATATGGCTGGCTGGGCAATACGGGCGTTCTCTTCTCATCCTCCGGGGATTCGCGTTTCCCCAAATGGCTGTTGAACGATGCCGCTCTGGCGGCCGTTCAGGACCCGTCGGAATATGCCTTCAGCAGTCTGGAAGGCGAAGTGGGCGGCACCCGCGAAAAGCTGTGGCAGGGGCAGGTGAACGTCCAGTGGAAGCCCGACAGCCCCTGGCTGGAATCGGTCAAGGCCGGTGGCAAATTCTATAATTCGCGCCGTCGCACCTTCTCCGGCTCCTTCCTCAATCTTGAGACGGACGGCACCATGGCCGACTTCTCGCAATTTTACGGCAAGGATGTCGGCAGCCTGTTCGGCGGCGCCTATAGCGGCCTTTACCGTCTGGGTCAGACGCTGAACAACAAGGCGATGCTGGCCGAATTGCAGCGCGCGGAAAATGGCGACAGCACGATGTTCGAAGGCTTCGCCGTCGATCCGTCCGACGCCGAACTGTCGAACGAGGACAGCTTTCGTTTCAACGAGCGCGTGATTTCCGGCTATGCGATGGCGACCGCGCGGATCGGCAAGGCGCAGATCATCGGCGGCGTGCGCGTGGAAGCCACCCGCAACAAGGTGGACGCCTATCTGATGGATGAGGTGCAGGGCGCGCGCTTCACGACCGATCGCAGCGATTTCACCAATGTTCTGCCGTCGATCCATGTCAATTATGATTTCGACCGCAAGACCAAGTTGCGCGGCGCCGTGTGGACCAGCTTTGCCCGGCCCGACATTGCCCGCATGAGTTCGGCGCGCGAATATAGCTATGACACCGATCCGGACGGCGATGGCGAAGAGAATGCCACGGCCGACTGGGTGCTGGTCGGCATCGAACAGGGCAATCCGAACCTGAAGCCCATGCGCTCCACCAATCTCGACCTGTCGCTGGAACATTATGCCGGCAATAGCGGCGCCTATTCGGTGGCGATCTATTACAAGCATATCACCAACTTCCTGTTCCGCTCTTCCTCCTCGAACATTCGGGACGGAACGCTGGGGGAGAATGTCGATCCCGCCGGTGTCGCCATCTCCATGCCCAACAATGGCAAATGGGCCGAGGTCTATGGTGTCGAATTCAGCGCCCAGCAGCAATTGCACTGGCTGCCCGGTATCCTCAGTTCGCTCGGCGTGGGCGGCAATCTGACGCTGCAAAGGTCCAAGGCGGTGACCGGCCTGTCCTGGCATCCCGAAGGCTATACCCTGCCGCTGATGGAGACGCCCGAAACGATCGCCAACCTGCAAATCTTCTGGGAGCGCAAGGGATGGGAAATCTATGGCGCCTGGAATTACCAGTCGAAATTCATGGGCGGCATTCAGGATTTCGGCAACGATCCCTATGAGCAGGCCTATAGCTTCGTCGATCTGACGCTGCGCAAGACCTTCATGAAGAAATCCTCGATCCAGCTTCAGGTGCGCAACCTGTTCGATTCCCACACCTATTGGGAAACGGTGTCGTCCGGCACCGGCGCCAGCCGCGCTTACATCAAAAATGGTCGCAGCTATTCGCTCGGCTTCAACCTGATTTTCTGAAGGGGACACAGGATGATTGCGACCTCTATTCTCTTGCGTGCACTGCTGCTGGGCAGCGCGCTTTCTCTCGGCACGGCGGGGGTGGCGCAAGCCCCCGCCGTGCCACTGGCCGCCGCGACCGCAGCGCCGGAACGGATAATCCTCAATCTGACAGCCGATCCGGCGACCGAAATGGCCGTGACCTGGCGCTCGGCGCCGGGCCTGACGGGGCAGGTGCAATATGCGCTGGCGACCGACAGTCCGGATTTCGTGAAGGCGCCGATGACGCTGGCGGCCATAACCGACGACGCCACGCTGGCGGTGCGGGAAGACCCGGCTTTTCGCGCAGCCTATCATTCGGCGGTGCTCAAGGGGCTTCAGCCCGACAGCGTCTATGCCTATCGTGTCGGTGACGGCACGCACTGGTCCGAATGGCTCCAGTTCCGCACGGCTGCCAGGGCGATGAAGCCGTTCCGCTTCATCTATATGGGCGACATGCAGAACCAGATATTGTCGGAAGCCTCCCGCACCCTGCGCATGGCCTTCCGGCAGGCGGGGGATGCGGCCTTCACCATCCATGCCGGCGATCTGGTCAATCGGCATGACAGCGACGCGGAATGGAGCGAATGGTTCGCGGCGGGCGGATTCCTCTATGCGCAGACGCCCCAGATGCCCACGCCCGGCAATCATGAATATGTGAAGGATGAGGGCGCGCGCGCCGGTTCCTCGATCACGGGTCAGTGGCGCCGTCAGTTCACCCTGCCGGACGATGGTCCGGCGGATGTGCCGGCCAGCCGCGAGACGAACTGGTATACCGATTATCAGGGGCTGCGCCTGATCTCGATCGATTCCATGCAGGTGGATCGGGATGAAAAGGCGCGCAAATCGATCATCAAATGGCTCGACGGAGTCTTGGCCAACAACCCAGGCCGCTGGACGGTGATGTTCCTGCACTTCCCGCTCTTTTCCAGCGAGCCGGGCCGGGACAATCCCAAGGTGCGGGATGCTCTCAAGCCGCTGGTCGACAAATATAAGGTCGATCTGGTGTTGCAAGGGCATGATCATGGCTATGCGCGGGGCGCGATCGGTCCGAATGGCCCGACCAGCGATGACGCCGGATCGACCTATGCCGTGTCGGTCGCGGGGCCGAAAATGTATGATGTCGGCAGCCTGACATGGGCACGCAAGGCGGCGTCCCGCACGCAGGCCTATCAGGTCATCGATGTGACGGAGAAGGCGCTGACCTATCATGCCTATACCGCCACCGGTGCGCCGCTGGACGAAGTGACGCTGCGCAAGCCCTGAACAGTCGGGCCACGCAGTGGCGATTGACCGATATGCCGTCGGCGCCCTCCTACTGTCCTACAGCTTCAGCGATGTGGGACGATGGCGCCGACGGGGTCTTTCGCGGCGCCGGAGCTTCGCTCTCAATGCTTTGCGATAGTTTTGCAGATAGGTAATAAAATAACAAGATGTGCAGGAAATATGCGAAGTTAAGCCTTCCTGAAGCCGCACCGCTTGCCAATGCACCACCCGGATCACCGGCGGAGAAGCAGAAAATCCTGCATTGCAGAGCAGGCATTTTTCGCGAAAAGCGAAAGGTAATGACAGGGAGTGCGAAATGACGAGTTTGAGCAGGATAGGGGCATCGCTTGCATTGCTGACGCTAGCGGCACCTGCCTTTGCCGCGTCGGCAAAAGCGGAAAAGCCGGTAGCGGTCGGCTATACCATGCCAGCCACGGCGACCTGGGACATGACCTCGGACAGCGGTGAGGTCTATCGCATCTTCGTCTCCTACCCCGAAAAGGGAGAACCGCCCGCTGGCGGCTATCCGGTTCTCTATATTCTGGACGGCAACGCCATATTCGGTGGCTTTGCCGAAACCCGGCGACTGTTGGCCATGATGGAGACGCCGGATATCGGCAAATCGATCGTCGTGGGGGTCGGCTATCCCACGCAGGATGCCTATGACATGCGCCGCCTCTATGATTTCACCGGCGGGCCGCCGCCGCCGCCCTGGGACGTTGATTTCAAGGAGCAGAGGAGCGGGGGCTGGGACAAGTTTCGGGACTTCCTGACCGGGAAGCTGCGCATGGAGATTGGTCAGCGCTACAAGATTAATCCGCAGCGGCAGGCCCTGTTCGGCCATTCGCTGGGCGGGTTGTTCGCCATCCACACGCTGTTTTCCCGGCCCAATGCCTTCCATGCCATCATCGCCGCCAGCCCTTCTTTGTTCTGGGACAAGAGCATGCTGGAACAGGAACGCAACTTCGTCGCAGGCCTGCAATCGGGCGCGGTGACCAGCCCCAGCCGTCTTCTGGTCGTATCGGGTGAACTGGAAGAAACCGCGCTCGAACGCTGGGATGCCGAGGCTTTTGCAAAGCGAATGGAGCCGCTGTCCGCTTATGGCCTTCGTCTCCAATCCCATGTCTATGCGGGTGAAGGGCATATCACCGTGCCCATCCGATCGGTCAGCGACACGTTGCGCTTTGCCTTCAGTTGGCCTTGACCCCAATGCGTGGGCTTGCCCCCTATGCAGGGTAGATAAACGCCATCGCTAGATCTGCCGACGCATGGAGGCGTCGATGACGTCGGTGATCACCGAGACATGGGGGATGCCGAGCAGCGTTTCTTCGGCATGTTCGATGGCCAGTTGAAATTTCCTGCGGCTGGCGATCTTGATCGTGGTCAGGGCCAGCTTGCTTGCGGTGATCGGATGGCCGCGCTTGACCATGATGCGCGCCATCAGCGATCGCAGCAGGATCTTGCGCAATTCCATGCCGAACCGGGTCGCGACCATCAGCGCGTCGGAAACATTGCGTAGCGCGCCCTCATAGTCGCCGCTCTTGAGGCGGGTTTCGGCCAGCGCCGCGCCCGCCTCGACACGGATGCGGTGCATGTCGGTCTGGAGCGCATAGCGCATCGCATTGTCGAGCATTTGCTGTGCGCCGGCGCGATCCACCATCCCGTCCTGCACATCCGACGTCAGATTGACGATCGCCGTCATGATGTTGAGGCGGTAGACGATATCCATCTGCCGGGTTGAGCGCGCCAGCCTGAGCGCCGCGACAATGTCTCCGTCGCGATGTTCGGGCGACATTTCGGCGCGCAGCCGCAGGAAATAGGCCTGTCCCCGTGTCTCCTCCAGTGCGGCGAGTTCCCTGATCGAAAAATCATAGTCGATCTCGGCCCGGTGGGTGTCCCCCTGAAGGTGCCGTGCCCGCGCCCGATAGCCACGGGCGATAGCGATGGCGAGCCTATCCTCGCGCAGCCGCCCGCCGCTCTGGCCGACATCGTCGGCGATGTCCGCTTCGTCTTCGACCACCGCGTCATCCTGAGGGGCATGGTCCTGCACGGTCTTTGCTGGGGTGGAATCTCGCCGACGCGATATGGCAAGTATTTCCTCTATCTTGCGCAGGCAGAGCGAAATCTCGCCTGCTTCGATGTCGATGGTGAGTTGGTTGAGCCTGATCCGGCGCCAGTTATGGGCACGATCATCCCGCTCGACATGGCGCCGGTTCACATCGAAAGCCCGGTCGAAGGAGGCTGCGGCTTCCGGCAGGTCGCCCATTGCCAGACGAACCACGCCGCGTTCGTTGTGCAGCCATACCAGTTCGTCGGCGTAGAGCGGTTCGACCATGCCATATTCCTGCGCCATGCGGCCCTTCTGCGGCTCGACCGCGCGCAACCTGTCCCGCGCCATGGCGACCTTGCCATAGGCGTCGATCAGGCAGTCCAGTCGTTCGGCATGTTCCAGCAATATGCCGTCGCGATCTTCCCGGATCAGCCGGTCGCCAACATCCAGTGTGAGGAGATCGGTGGTGGTATAATAGCCCCGGATCAACGCAAGCGCGGCGCGCAATCGCTGGATATGTTCGACCCTACATAGCGCATTGATCTGATTGGCCAGCGGGACGGCCGTCTCTTCGCCATCGCGGCGAACCCGGACTTCGTCGAGCGGCAGTCGCTCATGCGGCACGATGTCCGCCAATATCCTGTCGATCGGGCCGCGCCATTCCGCTTTGGGCGGATCACCCTTGCGGGCATCGTCGCGATAAGCCCCGATAAGATGGTCGATGAGATTGCCCAGCTCGTCATGGATGTCGGGTTCGGGAATGAAACCATCTGCCGGCTGAGCGATGTAGAGCGACATGTTGAAAGCGGTCGAGAGTTTCGCCTCGGTAAGCGGCACGCTGAAACGGTAGCGCAATTCGCTCATCAGGGTGCGGGGCAGCGTGTAGCGCGGCTTGCCAACCACGCCGTCAGTATATCCTTTGATCGCAATGACGAGGCCGAGGTCGATCATCTCCTTCAGCAGATGTTCGATATGATTGATGTCCGGTGCTTGCTCACCAGTCTGTTTGATTTTCGGGACATGTGCCAGAACAGCCGCTTCAGCGGGAAGGCCGATGAAGGACAAGGCGCGCAATATTTCCCGGACCAGGGCTATATCCTGCTTGTCCTTCCCGCCCGCGCGAAGGGCCTCGTCGAGGATATTCCCCAGATACATGTCATAGAAGGCGCGACGCATTGCCATGCTATCGCCGCTGATCCGGCTCGACGAATGCGCACGGAAGCTGTGCACGGCTTCCCTGAGCACGCGATAGGCGGCGGGGGCCAGCAAGGCCGCGGCTCTTGGACCCTTGAGTTTTCTGTCGAACGCCATGCGGATCATGTCGAGGCGCTCGAAGGGCAGGCTGTCATCGTCCGCCCGGTCTGGCGAGGTCGCAATGCTGTGGGCCCTGTAGTCGTCGCCCCGCAGGATCCCGATTTTGCGATGATCCATATAGTTGGCAACACGTTCCGAGCCGAACAACAGCCAGCGGATGCCGGGCATATCGCCCTTGGCGGCAATATCGAATAATTCGTCCAGTTCCGCGCTCAGCAGTCCGCCGTCAAGGCTGAAGAAACGCTCCATGCCGTTGATGACGATGAGGAGGGGGGCAATTCCCGCTATGGGAGTGAAGTCCATCAAAGATCGGAAATAATCGCCTCGGCTCATCCGGGGAGTGCGTGCGTCTCCCGACGAATAGGCATCGTCACGACGCTTGCTGATGAAGCGGGTGACCGCGTCGAGCAAGCTGTCGGTATCGAAGCTGAAGCTGCCATTGATCAGCAGCGTGTTTTCACGCAGGAAACCGAATTCGTCGGATCTGTTCGCCATGTTGAAGGCAAGCGAGCCATGGCCGCGACCCTGCCGTCCGACCACGCACAACATGGCGGGATGTGGCGCTTTCAACTTTTCGGCGATGCTTGCCACCGCCATGTCGAGATTGTTGCGGTCCAGTTTCTCCGATCCGCCATCCGACAATTCCCAGAGAATGACCGGGCCATTGGCGATCGCGACCTTCTCCTCCATTTCGCGAAAGCGGGTGGCGTCAGTATAGTTTTCCCGACTGGCGACCTTTGTCGCTGCGGCGGCGCTATGCTCGATCAGCCAGCGCAAATTATGGATTTCTGCGGCACGCCTGGTGTCGGGCATACTGGCCAGAGCTTGGGTCTTCAATGCCTTGCCCTTCAGATCGATCAGGCAGTTCCTGATATCGGGATCGTCCGGCGCTTGAAGGTCGGCATCGAAGATGGTGAGCACGCCGAGCCGGTGAAAACGGTCGAGCCGCAGCATTTCCGCTTCCCGCCAGTCATCCGCCGTCATGTCCTTGCGCGGTCGGTTGAGGTTCCAGAACAGGAAAGTCGGGGCCATGCGCTGATAGGGGCTGCTGCTGACGAAATCCTGAAGCGATTGATTGACCTCCTGCTCCGACATGCCGAGGCCGACGAAAAGCACCGGATTGCCACCGATCATGACCCGCTGGGCAAATTCGAAAGGGAGTTTGTACAGATCGTTGCGCCGGTACAGCCGGTCATAGTCGCGATAGCTCAGGATCATCGACTTATGGTCGCACGCGCGGCCGTGCATATGGATGATATGCTGATCGACATCATCCGCGCCGACCGCGAATTCGATCATCCGGTCTATCCGTTCCCGGTTCAATATGTCGCTCTCGATCGCCTGACCCGTCGCCAGAACGCGGCGAATGCGACCGCTGTCCAGCGCCCACAGGAAAGCATCTTTTCCCGCGATACGCAGCGCCCGCAATGCGTCGAAAGCATTGGACGGGTCTGCGCTGTTGAGGCGATCCCGGAGCATGGTCTGCCGCTCCAGCTCGAAATCATAGTTCAGTGTGGCAAAGCGCCTGATGCCCAGCGAATGGAGCAGCGCTTCCACCACTTCCTGCGGCTCATCTCCGCTGTGGCCAAGCATATGGTAGAGGTCGCTGCGGCCCTTGCGCGTGGTTTGCGTGCGATAGGCGTGCCGGAAATAATGGGCGAGCTTGATCGACAACATGTCTATCGGTTCGTGGCACCGGTCGAGTTCAAAGGCGCTGGTTTCGATCCTTGGCGGTGGATCGTCATTCGCGCCGTCGTGGCCGACGACCACCTCTTCCATAAGTCCCAGCGCGACCCGCACGTCGAAACGATAGCTGCTTTTCTCGCCCTGCTTGCCACGATAGCCCAGAACTGTGTCAATCGCTGCGTGATGCGTGAATTGCGCCGGAGCGATGAGCTCTTTCAGGGCGTCGGCTTCCCCGAATTTCTTCTCCTTCACCCGGCTGGCGATGCGCGCATAGGTTTCGACGAGCTGATCCCATGTGCCGTAGCCGGCGCCCTCAGTCGTCATGGCGCCTGTGAAGGCGATCATGCGCCCCGACAGCAGGCTGCGATGGAATTCGAGCAAGGCGCGCTGCGCCAGCTTCACGTCATCGAGATAGTAGCGCTTGAAATAGCTCGGCATGGCACATCCTTTCCCGGACGGTCTTCTCCATGGGCGCTAAAGGGCTCCGCTGATGATCAGGTCGATCAGATAGGGGCCGTCATGCGCCAGCATCCGCGCGATGGCGGGTGCAATCTGCTCGGCGGTTTCGACCCGCTCGCCCTGCACACCCTGCGCCTGCGCGAGGAGGTCGAAGCGCAGGTCCGGTTTCCTGAGGTCGAAACTGTCTGGAAAATCCTGTGTGTCGGCTTCATTGCGCCCGCGCCAATAGGTCTGGAGATTATATTTGAGGATGCGATAGCTGCGGTTGTTGCAGATGATGAACTTGGCGGCGATGTCGTGCCGGGCCGCCGTCGCCAACGCCTGTATCGTCATCATGCCGCCCCCATCCCCCGCCAGCCCGATGACCAGCTTGTCCGGATGCGCGACCTTGAGGCCGAGCGTGCCGGGCAGGCCGGTGCCCAGCATTCCGGCCCGCGTCTGGAAATAGCGGGCGCTTTTCACGGGAAGGTAGCACAGGAGTTCGGGCGAGGTGGTCAGTGCCTCGTCAAAGATCAGCGCGTCGTCGGGGATCGCTGCAACCAATTCCCGCATGAAGCGATGGGCACGCAGCGGCATCATGTCGCCCTGTTGCAGATGGGCCTCGACCAGCTTGGCCCGCTGTTCGCGTTTGGCCTCGCCCAATTGCTTTACGCGTTGCCGACTTGCCGCGATCCTGCCTTCGTCCAGGCGCTGCCGGAGGGCGGCCGCCAGCGCCTCCAGGCTGAGCCGCGGATCGCCGAGCGCGCCGACGGTCATCGGGAAATTCTTGCCGATCTCATAGCCGTTGATATCGAAATGGATGAGACTGGCGTCAGGCGCAAAGACGCCTGTGGGGAGTGGGAAGACCTCCGGCAGGACGGTGGTCCCGCAGATCAGCACCGCATCGGCGGCCGACAGGATAGGCCGGCTGGCTTCGCCGAACATATGGCCCAGATCGCCGGCGAACAGATCATGGTC
Organism: Sphingobium sp. AP50; assembly: GCF_900109095.1. Taxonomy (GTDB): domain Bacteria; phylum Pseudomonadota; class Alphaproteobacteria; order Sphingomonadales; family Sphingomonadaceae; genus Sphingobium. The sequence continues at coordinate 89,971 of NZ_FNYZ01000004.1, read as the reverse complement.
CCGGTCCATATTGAACTCGGACACATTGCCGCCCCACACGGGCGCGCCCAGCAGTTCCGCTACATCGGTCAGCGCATCCTGGGCTCCGGCGGCGGCAATGCCGTCTCCCATCAGCAGGAGCGGGCGCTCCGCCGCTGCCAGCAGATCGGCGGCCTTCTCTATGGCACGCTTATCGGGCGCGACCATGGAGAAGATAGGGGCTGAAGCGGCCACCGGCTCCGTGCAGGGACGGTCGAGGATGTCCATGGGCAGCGCAAGGAAGACCGGTCCCATCGGCGGTGTCGCCGCCGCCTTGATCGCGCGCCGCAGCAGGCGCAGCAGCGAATCCGCATCGACCACACGCCAGGCGCAGGGACCGTTGACGTCCGACTTGACGAAGGGCCGCGCAATGGCTGTCAGATCCTGTGACATCTGCCCGTCCAGCGCATCATAGCGCAGCCCGGCTTCGCCCGCGATCACCACCATCGGCACATAGCCGCGCCGCGCATATTGCATCATACCCAGCCCATTGGCCAAGCCCGCATAGCTGTGTAATTGGACCAATGCAGGGCGGCGCCAGGCGTGCAGATCGCCCTCTCGTTCCACGGCGGGGGCAGCGCGGGCATAGGCGTCCGCCATGCCCACCGCGACGCCCTCCTGATAGGCGAGATAATAGCGGATGTCGGCAAACGCCGGATCGCGCAGCAGGTCTAGGAGGGATTCCTCCGAACTGCCGGGATTGCCGAATATGGTGGTGATGCCGTCGGCCAGCAGTTGCCGGAAGAAGGCGACCCGTGCTTCCGGTGGCGGACCGGCCCCGCCGTCACCAGCCATAGCGGCGCAGGCCGTTTTCCAGAACGTCCACCATCTTTTCCCCGGTCAGTACGGAATCGGGGGTCGAGCGGCCGGTGATGAAGGGATAGTCGACCAGGACCGACGTCGCACGCCCGACATTGCCATGAAATCCGCCGTCCGGACCGGTCGCATCCCGGAGGATATATTCGAGCGTGTAGAAGGGCGTGCCGAGATTGACGAAACGGCCATCCGGGTGGTTCAGCATTTGTCCCGGCATGGTCGGGTCGAGCACCCCGGTATTATCCGTATAGTCATATTCGATCGCATGACCGGTGACATGCTTGCCCCATATGATGCTGCGGCGGACCGTATAGTCGCGGGCCTGGGCGAGGCAGGCGACGCCATAGCATTCTGCGCCCACCGGCATGTCGCGATCGACAAAGCCCAGCAACAGGTCATGGACTCGGTAATTGTTGACGAGGTCGATCATCGGCCCGCTGCCGCCGACGATCAGCAGGGCGTCGAACTCGTCCGTCACCTTTGCCTGTGCTGCGGCGCGCGCGATATAATAATCTTCCCATTGGCGCAGGACCGATTTGTCGTCGCGATCCGGATCGTTCGGAATCGGGCTTCCGTTGATGTCGCGACCGCTCCAATAGGGCCTGCGGGGGAACCAGTCGGACAGGCTCTGGGGGGTGTCGAGTTTCGGATTGGCGGGATCGTTGATCGCGATCACCTTGTCCGCCATCTCTTTCGTTGTCACCGACTTGCCGAGCGGCGGATCGACATAAGTCGGGTCCATGGATGGCGGCAGCGCATAGGGCCGTCGGCCCGTCGGCGTACAGAAGCGCGTTTCATAGCCGCTGGCCTCGAAGACTTCGAGCGGGCCGATAAGCTCCTCGCCCCAATATCCCCATTCGGACAGCATGATGAGTATCTTGCGGGTCATGGTTTTGCCTTTTCCTGACGGCAGCGGGCGATCTCGCCGGCGATAGCGTCGATGAACAGATGCACTTCATGCTTGCTGAAAGCGGTGACGAGGTCGTCGTCCACCACCACCGGTTCGGGGACGATTTCGGCATCGCAATTGAGAATGTCGGCCATGACGACGCTGTGGCAGATCAGCTTGCGGTCCTTGAGACGGGCCTTGTTGGGCGTCAATATCCAGCAGCCATGGCAGAGAAAGCCCTTGATCAAGGACGGGATATCCATGGCCCTGTCGAACAGGTCAACCACAGGCGCCGACCGGACATGATCGACCGGCGACCAGTTTGCAGCATCCCACCCTGTATCGTCCCAGCCGATATCGCCCCCATAGCGCAGCCTGACGCTGGTATAGCAGGCCGCCATGATGATGGCGTCATAGTCTTGGAGATGGACGTCCGACACGTCGATGCCGACCTCAATCTGTTGCCGCTGCGCCATGGGTTGCGGAGAGCTGGGATCGACGTCGCTGTAGAAGGTCGCCTTTTCGGGCCGATAGTCGCCGTAGAAGAGGCGGGACACCAGATCGACACTTGCACCGAGCGCCGCGAAACGTTCCTGATAGGCGGTGATCTCATCCGGGATATAATTGCTTTCCAGGACGACTGCGATCCGCGCATCCTCGATGCGGGGCGCATGGGACGGCGGGATCATGGCTTGCCCTCCATGTCGTAGAAGGCATCTTTGGCGCCTATGGCCTCGCTGGCCATCGCCGCAGGATTGATCCCGCCGAGCGGCCGGAATTCGACCATGATCTGCTTGTCGAGATCGTCGTCGGACAGGATGATCTGGAACTTGTCCTTCTCGAACTCCTCGGGTTCACGCGGCACGCCACCGACCACGACCGACGCGATTTCTACCGAGCCGGGTGGAACGAAGTCCGGCAGCACATTGAGCGAACGGTGGGGGCAGTCGGCCTCAACCCGGAAGAACAGACAGAAATTATGGTCCACGACGGGAAAGGCGGACGTGCCGTCGGGCGTCTGCACCCGCCCCTCCGGCCGGACATACATGCAGATATAGGTGTGGGCGAGATAGTTGAGTTCGAAACTGTGATAGCCTGCCACTGCATGGCTGGCCTTCTGCCCATAAGTGCCGCTGATGACCGGCATCCCCATGTCGGTGGTGCGGAAGAAGACGCCGCGATTGTCATGATCCAGAAAATACGTGTTCCAGAAGGCCATCATTGCGCGCGCGTGCTGGAGATGTTCGGACTTCTGCGTGACGCCGTGGAGGATGAGATAGGCAAGGATCGCCTGTTCCTGCTGCCAGAAATCCTTGGTGTTGCTCCAGGCGAATTGCATCGGCATTCCGGGTACGGGTTCGCGCTCCACCGCATCGAAGCAACCGCCGCGCAGCAGGTCGATGCCGACCTCGCTCATCCGGTCGAGCAATTCGGTAGCGAATTTTTCCAGCCTTTTGGCATAGCTATTGTGCGCAGCGGCGTCCGCATCCCCCTTCGTCGCCAGCGTCCGGTAATAATGTGCGGTTCGCGTCAGGTTCCAGGCGATCTTGAAATTATGACCGACGATCGCGCGATTTTGCTGCCATCCCCATTGATGGTCCGGCTCCCAGTTCGCGAAAAAGCGTTCATTGACATAGGGAATGGCGGGGTCTTTGTCCGGGAAGCGATCGAGGATGATTTCCGACGTTTCCTTGAGGATGCCGCGGCAGACTTCCAGCAGTTCCTCGCTCTCATGCGTATTACGCGCCTCCTGCGGCACCGGATCGAGCGCGAGGATCAGGTTGACCAGATAGGCGGGGATATGGTCACCGACCGAGTTCCAGTTCTTGCGCAACTGGTTCTGGTTGAGCGAGGCCACGTCGGGTCTTAGCGTCGCGGGGTCCAGATGTGAGAAATAGCCGCCGGTGCCGCCATAGCCAAAGGCGGGATCGTCGCGATAGAAATCCTGAAATACGCGAATGGTGCGGTGAATGTCCTGAAGGACGCTCCAGTCCTGACTGATGCGGAAATATTGGGTCAGGCCGGCCAGCGCATAGATTTGCTCATAAAGGGGGATCGTGCCGGCATCGTCGGGATTTTCCGATCCGATGATGATGTTCGCTCCTGTCTCGCGCTGGCGTTTGCCGAACTGCCAGAAACAATATTTGCCGTCATGGCTGAGGCTGCGGAACGTTTCGCGCTGATATTTCACGCCGGCTTTTGCCGCGAGGCGATAGCGTTCGGCGCCGGTCAGCAGATAGGCCGATGAAAGGCCGTAGTTGAGGCGGGACAGCGTCGCGCATTCCTGCACCTTGTCATCGGTCGGCATGCCAAGGATGTTGAGGTTGGTCCTGTAGAGCGCCGAAAAATCATCCCATTCATAAGTGCGGCGATCCTGGAACAGATCATCCAGCCATTCATCGGCAAAACGCGCGATCTGGGTCAGCCACCAATGGGTGTCCTCGAACATGTAATTGCCCTGTTCGCCGACCATCAGGGTGATGCTTTGTGCCCAGATCGCCCTTTGGCCCTGATGCTCTACCTCCACGCCGCGAACCGATACCATCGTGTCGGGGCGGATATATTTGCGCAGTTCGTCGGCGGGGTTTTCGGGATTATAGGGATCGGGGTTCGGAATGCGATTGCGGTCGAGGCCATCCATGTTCCGAACGACATCATAATTGGTGCCGCCACCACCGCCTACGGTGATAAGGAACATCTCTCCATTCGCGCACTTCAGCTCGAACTGGAGACTGGCCGTCAGAACGGCACCGACCATTCCTGTCAACGTGATGCTTTGGGTGTAATGGCTGTGGGAAGGGGAAGAACTCTGCTGTTGCATCATGCTACTCCTTTCGGGGGACACACTATGTGGTCGGGGTGTTCGGACCGTTTCCGGACAGCGATTGCAGACGGGTGATCAGGGGCGATCCGGCGGGCAATGTCTCACGCGCGATGTCGAGCGGGGTCTTGCCATCCAGCGCGACGAGGTCGTGGTGCGCGCCGGCATCGAGCAGGATGGCCGCACAATCGGGGAAGCCGTGCCACAGCGCATCATGCAGCGGCGTATATCCGTTGGACGGACCCTGATAATCCAGATCAATGCCCGGCGCGGCGGCAAGGGCACGGGTAATGCCGGCATAGCCGTGATAGGTCGCCTTGTGCAGCGGGACGGCGCCGAACACAGGCTCCACCGCATTGGGCTTCGCTTTCGCGTCGATCAACAGGCACACAATCCCGTCCAGGCCGTCACGCGCGGCGATGAGGAGTGCCGTATGGCCATCGCTGAAGCTGCCGACGACCGGATAGCGGGCCTCGATGTCCGCCCCCTCGGCAATCGCCTTGCTCACCCCGGCCGCGTTTTTGGCTAGGATCGCTGCAAATAGCGGGCTATTGTCCGTGAGGGCCTTGTCCCGCGCTCTTCTGTCGGCAATCAGTTGCCGGATGCGGAGCAGGCGCTCCTTTGCCTGCGGCGAGGTATTGACGACAAGCGCATAGTCGACATGCTGATCGATCGTGAAGCCATAATGGGTCTTCAGTTCGATCCGGGCACCCCGCGCGATCAGATATTCGGCGATGTCGTCCGACGTGAACCAGATCGCCTCCAGCAGGGGCGTATGACCGGTCGTCGTCGTCTGGAGGTCGATCCAGGCGCCTGCCTCGACCAGCGTCATGACAGATGCCATGCCACCGCCCTGACAGGCTTTGTGCAGGGCGGAACCGCCTGCACGCCCGTCGATCGCGTTGACGAGCGCATTGGCCTCGATCAGCCGGGAAACCATCTGATTGTCCCCCAGCCCCGCAGCGAACATGAGCGGGGTGAGCTTGCTGGCCTGATCCGGAATGTTCGGATCGGTGCCGCCGGACAGGAGTGCATCCACCGCTCTGTGATCGCGGGCACGGACAGCGTCGATGAGGCTGGATTGCTGTGCCATCAAAGCCTCACAGATTCCGATAGGCACCGATCAGCGGAGAGGGGTCCCAATAGACCTGCCACTCGACAATCTTGCCATCGACCACGCGAAGCCGGGTTGCGACCATCAGGTCATATTCGATGCTGTTTGCAAGGCACTGCGCATGTTCGTGCACGATCGCTATGGCATTATCCCCATCGATGATGAGGTCGCCGACCACTGAGGCGGAAAGCATCCTGGAATATTTGGCCCAGACGCCGAAGCTGTCGATCACCGCCGGCAACCCCTGATAGGTGCCAAGCCATGGCGCAAGATCGCTGACGCCCGGCGTGGGCGGGATATTGGTCCAGGAAACATCGGCATGGACCAGCTTCAGCGCGGCGTCGAAGTCGCCCTTGCCCAGATTGTCGAACCAGGCCTGCGCCACTTCCCGCGTCGATGCCGGGGCGGGGCGAGGGGCGCCCTCGCGAGGAAAGCGGCCGCGCACATCTTCGATAAAGCCTTCATAGTCGCGCAGCGGCCAGACCGCTTCGAACTCAAGATATTCGCGCATGGGAAGCCAACCCATGGAATTGCGGTCGAGGTCTTCGAGCGAATCCGACTTCACAATCGCGATGATCCGATGCTGCGACACCACCTTGTAAAGCTGGACAAAGCCAGCGCGGATGCCCTCTATTCCGTGCACCCCTTCCTGTTCTTCCAGTTGCCACAGTTCGTCCTGCGAAATGCGCCCCTGATAATTCCATCGCATCTGGACATAGAACAGCATGATAATCCCCCTGTTTTCCTGCAATCAGCGATCACCCGGTCGAATGATCCAATGTTCCTGCCCCGCGAAGGCGAACAGATAGCGTGGGTCGCAGAAGGCCCAGCCTTCGCGAATATGTGTGCCGAACCGGCCGGAGAGCGCGCGCTCCAGCGCCGCCAGGTCGGCGAAAGCAATCGTCTCGACCGCGTCGAAACGGGGTTCTCCGAGACCATAGGCACCAGCATTGACGAAGCCGGCTGCATGGCCGCTGGCGCCTTCCACTGGCGAGCACGCGCGCTCCTCCAGCAACCGGTCGCGAAATGTCTCCAGTGTCAGCGTCGGCGCGCGCTTCAGAAGCAGGTAGAGCTTGACCGACTGGATGCTGCCATCGACTGCATCGCCCGCTATCCGTACTGCTGAGGTATCGAGGCCGAGTGTTTGCCAGAAAGCCGCCCAGCGCGGTTCGTCCCGGCGCGCGCCGTCGAGAAATTCCGGGCTTTGTAATGACTGGACCTGCTCCGCCTCGTCAGCGAGCCAGATTTCGGCGACCCCTTCGGAAAAGGGCAGGTCGCGGCCGGTCGTGACCGGCAGGCGGCGGGAAACCAGATATTGCCTGATCTGCGGAATTTTAGCGGCGAAGTCCACAGCATGGAAGTTGATCCAGTAGCTCTGGAATGCCGCGGCGCTAAGGCCCGGTTTGGGTCCTGCGAAGATGAACTGATGGATCATCGACCCGTTTCCCGTTGCAGGACGATGATCGCATTGGCGGGGAGGCGCGGATTGATGCGGCCGTGAGTGGCCTGCAAGAGCGCGCTGTTGGTCATGCCGCCGCCGCCGAAACGGGCATCGTCGCTGTTCAGCACCTCTCGCCACAGACCGTCGGCGATGGCCGGGTGCGCGAACACATAGCCATCGGGAAAGCCCTTGTTGTTCAGGGTGAGTGCGACCAGAAAATCCTCGTCGCCTTGCCATGTGCGATAGGCAAGGACGCGGTTGGCATTGTGACTTTGGACGATCATCACCTCGGCGGAGCGCAATGCAGGCTGGGCATGGCGCAGGCCGATCACATCCTGATAATAAGTGAACAGCCGCGCACCGCCGTCCTGCCGCATGGCAAGCAGATCCTCGCGATGATGAATCCAGTCATGATAGCGATAGGGCTCCTGAGCGCCGACTTCCTCGCCCATGAAAAACATCGGAACGCCGGGCGTAAGCAGAGACAGGCCCGCCACCGCGCGCGTTCTGGCTTCCGCCCAGAAGCGGGTGCCATCGACCAGGACATTGTTGACCGCGACCTGAATTGTCCGCGCGGAGGCCAGGTCGATGCCATTCTCGCTATAGATCGCATTACCGGCCTGATCGTGGGACTCATGATAGACCACCCGTTGCGCAGTCTGCGCGATCTTGTCGCCCAGCCGATCCATGGCGAGAGGAAGATCGCTCCCCTGACCGGCGACATGCAGCAACCGGGCGCTGTCTAGGTTCGACTGGGAGTCGCCGATCAGGTTATGATACCATTCGGCCCACCAGATCGCATCGAAGCCGATGCCGCCCGTTTCCTGCGGCTGGATGATAGCGGGCCAGTCGCTATGGTCTTCGGCGACCAGCATCACGGACGGCTTGACGAACCGCACGGTTCGTACCCATTCTCGCAAGAATTTGGTGCCGAACTGGTTTGCGAGGGGCAGTGATTGGCCATTGGCCTCCAGCACATTGTCGCGGTGAAATGCCTGCGTGAGATCGACGCGGAAACCGTCTACATGGAATTCGGTGAGCCACATGCACGCGCTGCTCGTGAACAGCTTGCGTATCCCCTCGTCGCGCAGGTTGGGGAGCCTCCCGCTCGATCCATTCTGGACATAGCCGCCATTATGGCGACCATGGGCGTTGACGGGCCAGTCCTCGTCGCGCCCCTCATACCAATAATGGAAATTCCGATCGTCTCTTATGCTGTCATAGAGGTCGGGTGAGCGCTCGGCATCCTCGACCCAATGATTATAGACGACATCGAAGATCACCGCGATGCCGCGCTGATGGCAGGCACGGATGAAATGCTTCAACTGGTCACGCCCGCCGCCAGCATATTCCGTAGCGAAATGATGGGACGTGCCATAGCCCCAACTGAAGGCTTCCGCCTCCATCGGGGGCAGCAATTCGACCGCGTTGATCCCGAGGGCGACCAGATGGTCGAGGAAGGCGATCGCATCTTCGAAGGTTCCGGGCGCTTCCTCCGATGTGCTGGGCTTCTTCTTCCCGAAGCCCAGACCCTCTACATGCAGTTCATAGATTATGAGGTCGCTAAGGTTCGTCGGGACGGGGCGGGCCGGATCGAACTCATCTTTCCAGAAATCGGCTTCTGTCAGCCAGCGTGTTTCCGGAAAGACGCCTTCGTCCAGCAACTCCGTGACCTGTTCTGGGTCGACGGCCACCGAACAGGATTTCGTGCCCTTCAGGTCGAACCGGGTGCCGTCCCAAGGCAGTTCGCCGGGCGTCGGACTGGCGGGATCCTTGCGGCCGCTTCCGATCTGGCAGCGCGCGAACATGTCGCTACGGAAAACCACGCTGTCGTCGTCGCGCACGATCCGGTACATATAGGGCTTATGGTCCCAGTCGGAAAATCGGGCGAAAATGGGGTCGGTCGGTGCGGTCCGCCAGACACCTTCATCGTCCCGGATCATCGGATAGCTGGCCTGCACCCTGGCACCTGCGGGGGTGATGTAGCCGCTTGCCGGCTCACCGATCACCAGTTGCACGTCTGCGGCATGGGGTGCGCGACAAGCAAATTCGATGCGTGGGTTTGACTTCCCTTTCACATAACGCTTGTTTGCGCCCAGCCGGCGGCAGTGGGTCAGATAATAGCGCTCGACCTGATGATCATGATCGGCGCGAAAAGTGCGATATTGGCTCGCCGAAAGCGGGTCCGGAATTTCCGTTACGATGCCCCAGCTATCCTGCTCTTCCCGGCTATCTGCCCGAATGCCCCAGCGAAAGCTTTGCCCTTGCTCCAGTTGGACGACAGCGCTCCAGGCCGGGCAGCCGTCTTCGGCTGTGAAGGGCGACATCGGCACTTCTGTCCATGGCGCTTCGCAGAAAAAACCATTCGCGTCCCAACTTCCGTATAGACGGAGATTGGAAAAAATATCGATTTTCAGGCCTGTCATCCACTCTATACGAACCGTAATAACGGGCATAAGGCCTCCATCTTGCCAAAGGAAAGACGAGTTCGATCATGATATTAATATGGTAATGGTATTAATTTACGGGATTTGTGATATTCATAATGTGAGTTTATACTTGAAGTAAGCTCTGTTTGGGCCATTTCGGATCAAATGCGATTGCGGATTTACCGATGAGCCGTGGCTTGAGGATTGATTTTGACATTGGCATCCCTTGCCGACTGGGATGGCCTGCAAATGCCAAAATCGGACCACTAGTCGGGATCGAAGGATGTGAAGGGCGCAATCTGGTCGGCCGCCGGGAGGAGGTTTCTGACCGACGCCAACGGCAATCTGGTTCATGCCGTCGTGCACAGTGCCGATATTCAGGACCGCGATGGCGCGCCCTTGCTGCTCACCGGCATCATCGGGCGCTTCCCATGGCTGCGCCATTTGTTCGCCGATGGCGGCTATGCCGGGGACAAGCTCAGGGATGCTCTGCGCCAAATGGGCAAATGGACCGTCGAGATCATCAAACGCTCCGACACCGGCAAAGGCTTCTCGGTGTTGCCACACCGCTGGGTCGTCGAGCACACACTTGCATGGCTCAATCGCAACCGCCGTCTCGCCAAGGACTTCGAGCAGACCATAGCCTCGGCAACCGCTTGGCTCTTCATCGCATCCGTTCAGCTATACGCTCGACGCATCGCAAAACCTGAAAATCCAATCAGATAGTTTCGTACTAGACTCTAAGGGTGTAGAAGAAAATATTATATATTTTTAGAGGGTTGTGCTGCCAGCAAATGGATAGCTTCCATCTCGACCCAAGTCAGGTTTGGCGCGAATGGGAGGGGCTTTTGAAAGGTCCGCATAAGAGCATCCCATGCGCTGACATCGGGATTGGCGGCATCCCTAATCGCCTTCGTCGCCGGATCGACTGCCAGCGTTTCATCCTGTTCCAGGATCATGAACATGCGGTCGCCGACCAGCCAGATTTGCAGGTCGACCACGCCATCGGCGCGGATCGCATCCGTCACCGCTTGCGGCGGACCGCCGGGCTTGTGCCATTCGCGGTAGCGCGCAATCGATTCAGCGTCATCCACCAGATCCACCGCGAAGCAGCGCCGAACAATCTTTCCCATTCTTCCTCTCCCGGTTGACGAGTCCCTCTTCTCTAGATATTCATCATATGTCTTACAAGATGGAGAGGCTGAATCATGGCCCGGCTTTATGGCGGCGAGGTGTCGAAACGGCATGTCGCCGAACGATCTGGCACGCTGTCCCAATTTGCGGGCGTGCGGCTGATGACTTTGGGGGATGGTGTCGAGCGGGGCGTGCGGATGCTGCATTTCCGTACCGGGTCGGGCTTGTCCTTCACCGTGCTGGTCGACCGGGCGATGGACATTGCCGAATGCGACCATGCCGGACGGGCCGTAGGCTGGCATTCGCCCTCGGGCTTCCGCCATCCCGGATTGCATGACTATGAGGGCGAGGGAGGGCTTGGCTGGTTTCGGTCCATGTCGGGCCTCAACATCACCTGTGGCCTCGACCATATATTGTTCATGCATGACGATCCGGCCGGCCATTATCATTATGGGCCGCGCCAGAGCGTGTCCTCTTCGCTGCACGGGCGGGTCGGCACCATCCCGGCGCAACTGACCGGCTATGGCGAGCAGTGGGATGGCGATCGCTGCACCTTCTGGGCGGAAGGGATCGTGCGCCAGTCGACCGTGTTCGGCGAGGATTTGCACCTCATCCGTCGGATCGAGGCCGATCTGGGCGGCGACGAAATCCGGTTGACCGATCGTGTGGTCAATCATGGCTTCTACCGCACGCCGCACATGTTTTGCTACCATATCAATGTAGGTCATCCGGTGGTGGCGGAGGGCGCGCGCTATGTCGCGCCGATCCGCGAGGTGCTGTGGGCGGCTCATGCCGATGCCTATCAGGCGCAAGGGGTGGGTTATCGCACCCTGCCGGCGCCGATCGTCAATTTCCATGAACAGGTGTGGCAGCATGACATGACGCCCGACGCGGACGGTCGGGTCGAGGTGGCGATCGTCAATGAGGCACTGGGTTTCGGCTTTTCGGTCGTTACCCGCAAGGATCAGTTTCCGGCCATGTTCGAATGGCAGAACCTTCATGCCGGCCATTATGCCGTGGGGATCGAGCCGTCGACCAACCATGTTCTGGGCAAGGATTTCGCCCGCGAACGCGGCGAACTGATCGAACTGGAGCATGGCGAGGAGCGGCGATACGACACGATCCTGCGCGTTCTGCCCGATGCTGCGGCGGTATCCGATGCGGTGGTGCGGATCGAGGGCGTCCAGCGCCAGCCTGATGAGGCATATCCTGCGCCGTCCGGCAATTATCCGCTGATCGGAAACGTGGCGTGAAGGGGCGCACGATCCTCTACACTGGCGCGGCTGGCGGGCTGGGGCTGGAGACGACGCTGCTGCTGATCGCGCGTGGCGCGACGGTGATCGCGGTCGATAATGATCCGGTGAAAATGGAGCGCCTGACCGAGGCTGCGGTAGGCAAGGGGCCGGGGCGGCTGGTGGTGTCGACGGCTGACCTGTCCGACCTGACCGGGTTTCGCGCTACGCTGGATGCGCTGATCGCTGCGCATGGCGGGTTCGATATCGTCATCAACAATGCCGCCATCTACCCATCCAAGCCCTTCGAGGATTTCTCGGTCGAGGAGCATCAACTGGTCCAGCGGATCAATGTCGATGCCGGGATCGTTGCGGTGCAGGCCGCGTTGCCGGGAATGCGCGCCAAAGAGTTCGGCCGGATCATCAATATTTCCAGCATCACCATTTCGGGCGGGTGGGCGAACCTGTCGCCCTATGTCGCATCCAAGGGTGCGCTGGTGGGCCTGACCCGCGCCTGGGCGCGTGAGTTCGGCCCCGACGGCATAACCGTCAACGCAATCGCGCCGGGCGCCTTCCCGACCGATGCGGAGAAAATTCATCCCGATCCGGAAGGCTATAACCAGATGGTACTGGATGCTCAGTCGGTGAAGCGCCGGGGCGTCGCCGCCGACATTGCCCATGCCATCGCCTTTTTCGCCGCTGACGAGGCGGGTTTCATCACTGGCCAGACGCTGCATGTGAATGGCGGCTGGGTCATGGCCTGAAGGACCAGATATGACGATACTCAAGGATATTCGCGTTCTCGACTGCTCCATCGCCATGGCCGGCCCGTTCGCGGCGCAGCGGTTGGGCGACATGGGCGCCGACGTCATCAAGGTGGAGCCGACCAGCGGCGAATGGCAGCGGCATGCCTCTGCCGGGGGGGCGACCGGCAATCGGATCAACGTCTCCTTCCTCTCGCTCAACCGCAACAAGCGGTCGCTGGCGATCGACCTCAAATCGCCGGAGGGCAAGGCGGTGTTGCTCGATCTGGTGAAGGAGGCCGACGTCTTTCTCCAGAACTATCGGCCCGGCGTGGCGGAGCGGCTGGGGGTCGATTATGCGACCCTGTCGGCGATCAACCCGCGCCTCATCTATGTCTCGATGTCGGGCTATGGCGAGGATGGTCCTTATCGGGCCTATCCGGGGCAGGATCTGCTGTTGCAGGGCATGTCGGGGGCGATGTTGTCGGCCGGGGCGGAGGGCATGCCGCCATCGCCCGCCGGGCAATATCTGGTCGATGCCGTGACGGCCTACACCGCCTTCGAAGGGGCGCTGGCCGCGCTGTTCCATCGCGAGCGGACGGGGGAGGGGCAGTTGGTGCAGGTCAATATGCTCGACGCCATCACCACCATCCAGATGCAGGAATTGTCGGTCTTCACCGTGGGCGGCAAGCCGCAGGCGCGATCGGCCGAGCCGCATGCCCACAGCTATATCCGCGCGCCCTATGGCGTGTTCGCGACGGCGGATGGCTATATGACGCTGGCCATGGCCTCGCTCAGGACGCTGGGGCAGGTGCTGGACGATCCCTTCTTTGCCGAACTGGATGAGGAACGGGATGGTTGGACCCAGCGCGATGCCATTTTTGCGCGGGTGAAGACGCATCTGATCGGGCAGTCGACCGCTCATTGGCTGGAGACATTCCGTGCTGCCGACATCTGGTGCGGTCCGGTCTATGGTTATGCCGACCTGATCGACGATCCGCAGATCCGGCATAATGGCACCTTCGTCGAATATGACCATGCGACCGAGGGGCGGGTGAAGGTGCCGGGCTTCCCGATCCGCTTTTCCAAGACGCCGTCTGCCATCACCCGTGGTGCGCCGCTGGTGGGCGAACATAGCCGCGATGTGCTGGCGGAGATCGGTCGCAGTGCGGACGAGATCGCACAACTGATCGAATCCGGCGTGGTGCGCCAGCACGCATGAACCTGCCCAGCTATCGCGGTCTGACATGGGACCATCCGCGCGGCTATCGCGCGCTGGAGGCGGCGGCGCAGGACATTGCGCCGGGGCAGGGGCTGTCCATCGTCTGGGACCGGCATTCACTGGAGGGGTTCGAAGCGGCGCCGATTGCGGAACTGGCTGCGCGCTATGACCTGATCGTGCTGGATCATCCGCATGTCGGGGAGGCCGTGGCGCAGGATTGCCTGTTGCCGATGGAAAGCCTGTTCGACGCGGCGATCTTGCGGGAACTGGAAGCCGCCGCGATTGGCCGGTCGCTGGCCAGCTATCGGTATGACGGGTTGCACTGGGCATTGCCGCTCGATGCGGCGACGCAGGTCATGGCATTTGCCCGCGACCGTATCGATACGCCGCCGCAAAGCTGGGATGCGGTCATCGATCTGGCCGCGCGTCTGCCGGTCGCCCTGTCGCTCGCCGGGCCGCATGCGATCCTGTCCTTCCAGTCGATTGTAGCGGCCTTGGGCGGGGTGCGACCGACGGACGGCTTCGTCGACCGGCAGGCCGGGCGTGAAGCCTTTGCGATCATGGCGGCGCTGACCGGGCAAGCGAGCCGTGCCTTCGTCCATGCTAATCCCATTACCTTGCTGGAGGCGATGGCGGCGGGCGAGGATATTGCGCTGGTCCCGCTCATCTACGGCTATGTCAATTATGCGGCGGCTGGCCGGGTAGGCTTTGCCGATGCGCCGCGCGGGTCGAATGGGATCGGGTCCATCCTCGGCGGAACGGGGATCGCTGTGTCGAAACGCTGCACCGTGACGCCGGCGCTCAAGGCACATCTGCTGTGGCTGATGGGGGCTGAGGCGCAATGTGGGTTCATTCCCGCGCATGACGGCCAGCCTTCGTTGCGTGCTGCGTGGAATGATCCGCAAGTCGATGCGCGCTGGGGCGGCTTCTACAGCGGCACCCGCGCCACGCTGGAGGCGGCCAGCCTGCGCTCGCGGCATGACGGCGCCATTCCCTTCCAGACCGAGGCGTCGGCGCGGCTGCGTACCGGTCTGATCGACGGCGATCCGGCCGACGCCGTGCTGGATGCCATAGAGGCGGCCTTCCACCGCCATCATCGCAAAGGAACCGAACTATGAGCGCCAACCTGCGCTTCACCATCGCCGATCATATCGCCACCATCATGCTGGACCGGCCGGAAAAGCTCAATGCCTTGACGCCTGACATGGCGGCGGCGCTGGTGGAGGCCGTCAGCCAGTGCAATATGTCCGATGCGGTGCGCGTCGTGATCGTGACCGGGGCGGGGGAGAAGGCCTTTTCCGCCGGGTCCGACATTTCCACGCTGGACGCCTATGGGACCCCATGGGACTTCCGCAACCGGCAGGATTATTGCGATGCGCTGCGCGCCTGCCGCAAACCGGTGATCGCGGCGGTCAATGGCTATGCGCTAGGCGGCGGGCTGGAAACCGCCATGGCCTGCGACATTCGCATCGCATCGACTCATGCGCGTTTTGCCGCGCCGGAAATCAAGCTGGGCTGGATTGGCGGCGGGGGCATGGCGGTGGGCCTCGCCCATTCGATCGGCATGTCGAACGCGGCGCTAATGCTCTACACTGGCGACATGGTGAGCGCCGAGCAGGCCCTGGCATGGGGACTGGTGAGTGAGGTGACACCGCCCGACCAGTTGATGGTACGCGCGCAGGCGATCGCCGCCACCATCGCGCAGCGCGCGCCCATCGCCGCCGAAACGGCCAAGCTGAATCTGCGCGCCACGCACCAGATGCCCTATGACAAGGCGATCGATTATGAGCGCGACTTGCAGGCCATCTGCTTCGCCACCGCCGATGCCGCCGAAGGACGCGCCGCCTTCGCCGAGCGGCGCGCTCCCGATTTCCAGCGGCGCTGAGCCATGGACATGACCCCTGCCGCCATTTTGCCGGCCGATCCCGCTGCACTGCTGTTCGGTCGCATCTGGCGGCCCGACTGCTCCGGGCCGGCACTGGTGCGGGTCGATGGCGATCGGCTGACCGATATTTCCGCAACCTTCCCGACCGCGCGCGACCTGTGCGAAGCTGCCTCCCCGGCGCAGGCGTTGCGGGATGCGAAGGGCGAGGATGCCGGTACCCTTGCCGATATCCTCGCCAACACGCCGCCCGACCGGCGCGATGTCACCCGGCCCTGGCTCCTGTCGCCGATCGACCTGCACGCGGTGAAGGCGGCGGGCGTCACCTTCGTCACCTCCATGCTGGAGCGGGTGATCGAGGAGAAGGCGCGCGGCAGTCCGGAAGCGGCGGCGCAGATTCGACAGCAGGTCCGCGCTCTGGTGGGCGATGATCTGCGCAGTCTGCGGCCCGGATCGGATGAGGCGGCAAAGCTCAAGCGGGCGCTGATCGATGCTGGGGCGTGGAGCCAGTATCTGGAAGTCGGGATCGGCCCGGACGCCGAAATCTTCACCAAGGCGCAGCCCATGGCGACCGTTGGCGCGTGCAGCGCCATCGGCGTGCATCCTGCATCGGTCTGGAACAATCCGGAACCGGAGGTGGTGCTGGTGATCACCTCCGACGCGCGGATCATCGGTGCGACGCTGGGCAATGATGTCAATCTGCGCGATGTCGAGGGACGATCGGCGCTGCTGCTGGGCAAGGCGAAGGATAATGTCGGCGCGGCGGCTGTCGGCCCCTTCGTGCGGCTGTTCGATGACGGGTTCGATCTGGCGTCCGTGGAACGCATCACCGTGCGCCTGTCGGTGCATGGCGCCGATGGTTTCGTGATGGAGGGGCGATCGGCCATGGCGGAAATCAGCCGCCCGCCCGCAGAACTTGCGGCGCAGGCGGTGAATGCGCATCATTGCTATCCCGATGGTCTGGTCCTCTATCTCGGCACGCTATTTGCGCCGACGCAGGATCGCGGCGCAGCGGGGCGGGGCTTTACCCATGCGGAAGGAGATGAGGTGCGGATTGCTTGTGACGAACTGGGCATGCTGGTGAACCGGGTGACGGCGACCGATCGGGGCGAGCCATGGACCTTCGGCGTCGGTGCCCTGATGCGCAATCTGGCCGCGCGGGGCCTGTTGTGAGCGCACGGCCCCGCATCCTGCTGACCCGGCGTTGGCCTGAAGCTGTCGAGCAAAGGCTGGCCGCATCCTACGATGTGACCTTCAACGAAAGCGACCGGCCGATGGATGCGGCGGCGCTGGCGCAGGCGATGCGCGATCATGATGCGCTCTGCCCGACGGTGACGGACAAGGTGACGGGGAACGTGCTGCTGGCCGAGGGTCGGCAGGCGCAGATCATCGCCAATTATGGCGCGGGCTATGAACATATTGATCTGACGGCCGCGCGAGAAGCGGGACTGGCCGTTACCAACACGCCCGATGTGTTGACCGAAGCGACGGCAGATATCGCGCTGACCCTGATGCTGATGGCGATGCGCCGTGCGGGCGAGGGGGAGCGCGAATTGCGGGCCGGTGACTGGAGCGGCTGGCGGCCGACGCATCTGTTGGGCCAGTCGCTGGACGGCAAGCTGCTGGGACTGGTCGGCTTCGGCCGGATCGCCCGTGCGGTGGCGAAGCGGGCGCAGGCATTCGGGATGCGCATTGCCTATCACAGCCGCCGTCCCGCCGAGGATATGCCGACAAATATCTATTTCGCGGATCTGGGGACCTTGGCCGAACAGGCAGATATATTGTCGCTGCATGCACCGGGTGGCGCGGAGACGCGGCACATGATCGATGCGGCGCTGCTGGCGCGGATGCCGGGCCATGCGGTGCTGGTGAATACCGGGCGCGGATCGCTGATCGACGAGGGCGCGCTGGCGCAGGCATTGGCGGACCGGCAGATAGCAGCGGCGGGACTGGACGTTTACGAAGGCGAACCGCAGGTGCATCCCGCGCTGGTCGCCCTGCCCAATGTCGTGCTGTTGCCGCATCTGGGCAGCGCGACGATCGAGGCGCGCACGGCGATGGGCATGAAGGTCGCCGACAATCTCGATCGCTTCTTTGCCGGTGAGCCGCTGCTTGACCCCGTCGCTTGAACGGATCGCGACGGCGACACGGGGCTGGCTGGCTGGCGCTAACGGCCCGCTGATCCTGGGTCTGTGCGGTGCGCAGGGATCGGGCAAGTCGACGCTGGCGATGGGCTTGCAGGCGCTGATGGAACAGGAGGGGCGTCGCACCGCCATCCTGTCATTGGACGACCTCTATCTGGGACGGCAGGCGCGCGGGCAACTGGCGGCGGACGTCCATCCGCTGTTTCGCACCCGAGGTGTCCCCGGCACCCATGATGTCGCGCGGGGCATCGCTTTGCTGGAAGCCGCCAAGGCGGGGGCGCCACTCCTGTTGCCGCGTTTCGACAAGGGACAGGATGAACCCCTGCCGCAGGGCGAGGCTGTCGCCGGGCCGGTCGACCTGCTGATCTTCGAAGGCTGGTGTGTCGGTGCGCGACCACAGGCAAAGGCCGACCTTGTGCAGCCGGTCAATGCACTGGAGCGGGATGAGGATCCGGACGAGATATGGCGGCGTCATGTCAACCGCCAGTTGCGTGGTCCCTATGCGGAATTGTTCGCCTGGATCGACCGGCTGGTGCTGCTCGCCGCGCCCGACTTTTCCGTCGTGCGCGGCTGGCGTGGGCAGCAGGAAGAGGCCCTGCTGGCGCGGGGCGCGGACCGGGCGATGGACGCCGGACAGCTGGACCGCTTCGTGCAACATTATGAGCGGCTGACCCTTCACATATTGACAGAGATGCCCGCGCGCGCCGACCTGCTCCTGCCGCTGGACGAAGCCCGCCATTTGAGGAGCGCCGCATGATTATCTCTTCTCCGCTCGATTATCGCGAAGCGGCGCGGCGGCGCTTGCCGCGCTTCCTGTTCGACTATGTCGATGGCGGTGCCTTTGGCGAAGAGACGATGACGGCGAACCGTGCCGATCTGGCCGATATCCGACTGACGCAGAGGGTGTTGCGCGACATATCGTCGCTCAGTCTGGAAACGACCCTGTTCGGCGAATCTATGGCGATGCCCCTGATGCTCGCGCCGATCGGGCTGGGCGGTATGATGCGGCGGCGGGGCGAGTTGCAGGTGGCACGGGCGGCGCGTCAGGTCGGCATCCCCTACATCCTCTCGACCGTCAGCGTCTGTTCCCTGACCGAGGTGGTCGAGCATATCGGCCAGCCCATCTGGTTCCAGCTCTATGTCCTGAAGGATCGCGGTTTCATGCGTCATGCGCTGGAGCGGGCGCAGGCGCTGGGCGTCACCAAGCTGGTCTTCACCGTCGATATGCCATTGCCGGGCGCGCGTTATCGCGATGCCCATTCCGGAATGAGCGGACCGAACGCGCCGTTGCGCCGGATGTTGCAGGCGGTTGGCCGTCCCGGCTGGTCGTGGGATGTAGGCTTGCTGGGCAGGCCGCATGATCTGGGCAATGTGTCGGCCTATCGCGGCAAGCCCACCGATCTGGCAGACTATATCGGCTGGCTCGGCGCGAATTTCGATCCGTCGATCACCTGGTCCGACCTCGAATGGATCAGGGATGCGTGGAAGGGCGAGATGATCGTCAAGGGCATACTCGATCCCGATGATGCGCGCGATGCGGTGCGTTTCGGCGCGGATGGGGTGGTGGTTTCCAACCATGGCGGGCGGCAACTGGATGGCGCGCTGTCCACGGCCCGAGCCTTGCCGGCGATTGCCGATGCCGTGGGAGATGAGCTGACCGTGCTGGTTGACGGCGGGGTGCGGACCGGGCTGGACGTGGTGCGGATGCTGGCGCTGGGTGCGCGCGGCGTGCTGCTGGGCCGGGCCTATATTTACGCGCTGGCGGCCGGAGGCGAGGCGGGCGTTGGGCGGTTGCTGGACCTGATCGCGCAAGGGATGAAAGTCTCGATGGCGCTGAGCGGCGTCAAAAATGTCGCCGAGATAGATCGCAATATCCTGTCATGACGACAGAATGAGTCAGGCAGAAGCCTGCCCCATTCTGTATCCACAGAGAAATGCGGTAGAACCGACGCCCTAAAACACAAGTACAGGCTTGATCGCCGTACCTTCTTCCGAATCCCGGAAGGCATCATTGATCGCGGCGAAAGGGTAGAAGCGGATCAGCTTGTCGAAGGGAAACTGGCCCGCTTGATAGTGCGAAACCAGTTGCGGAATAAATATCTTGGGATCGGCGTCGCCCTCCACGATGCCGCGTATGGCACGCCCTCCGCTCATCACATGCGACACATCAGCCTGAAACATCGTCCCAGGGGAGGCGGCGCCGACGATACAGCAGGTTCCCCGCACGGCCAGCATGGCTACGCCCTGCTGGATGGCGACAGGCAGACCGGTGCAGTCGATCGCATAGTCCACGCCGTCCGGCACCTGCGCCAGGGTCTGGGCGACCGGATCTTCGGACCGGCCGTTGATCGTCAGGGTCGCGCCCAGTTTGGCGGCCAGTGCAAGACGGTCATCATTCAGGTCGACCGCGATGATCTCGCGCGCGCCGACCAGCTTTGCCGCCATAATCGCCGACAGGCCGACGGACCCGGCGCCCATAACCGCTACCGTCTGCCCCGCCTGGACGTTCAGAGCGTTCATGACGGCGCCTGCACCCGTCAATATGCCGCAACCAAGTGGACCAGCGATGCGCAAGTCGAAGTCCGGCGGCACGACCACGGCGTTGCGCTCATGGCAGATGGCATGGCTCGCGAAGGAAGATTGGCCAAAAATATTGGCAAATACGGGATCGCCATCGGGGGTAGCCAAGGCGGTGCTGCCATCCGGGCGGGTGCCGAAGAAATTGCGCGGGAAAAATTCGTGGCAATAGCTGCTCTGGTCGGAACGACATGTCGGGCAACTCCCGCAACTATTGTAGCTCATCACGACATGGTCGCCCGGTCGAATGTCGCATACGCCTTCGCCGACGCTTTCGACGATTCCTGCGCCTTCATGGCCAAGCACGACCGGTTGCGGCACCGGCACGCCCTGATGCCACATGGTCGCATCGGTATGGCAGACACCCGTCGCAACCAGTTGGACCCGAATTTCGCCAGCGCGGGGCGCTTCGATAACAAGGGGGCGGATCACCATGGGTCGATCCGATGCCTCGACGATCGCGGCGCTAATTTCCATGTGCCTCTCCTATATTGAATTGCATGTGACCGATATCAGGCGAAGACTGCAAGAGCAATGATTTTGCCAGTTCGGATAGGGCGTCTCCCACATGCCATTGCAGATATATCCGCAAATACCGGCCTATCACTTGGATTTGGAAATTATGGTCCGGGACGCCGTGGCAAGTTTTGTTGCGTGTTGGGGATTGCCATGCTGCCCGCGAATCGATAATGTGACCGATATCACGAAAATCGGACGCCAAGGTCCGGGACGTTGGGAGGATGAAATGACGCAGCATCGTAATGCGGGTCGCTGGAAACAAACTCTTTGCTATGGCGGCGTGGCGCTATGGGCTTTGGCGGCAGCCAATATCGCTATGGCGCAAGAGGCCGCACCGCAGCCGGAGCAGGCCGATACGGAACAGCCGAATGTCGCCGATATCGTCGTCACCGGATCGCGCATCGCCCGGTCGGGCTTCAATGCGCCCACGCCCGTTACTGTGGTCGGCGAAGAGCGGCTGGCGCAGCGCGCCATCACCAATGTCGGCGATGCGCTCAACGAACTGCCGTCCTTCCGTCCGCTGGTAACGCCGGCGACCCAGCAGGCGGTGGGCGGCAATATCGGCGCGCGCGTACTCGACCTGCGCGGCCTTGGAGCGACCCGGACGCTGGTGCTGCTGGACGGCAAACGCTTCGTGCCGTCGACCACGCAGGGCACCATCGACGTCAATTTGATCCCCAGTTCGCTGGTGTCGCGCACCGAAGTCGTGACCGGCGGTGCGTCGGCCGCCTATGGCTCGGACGCGGTGGCGGGTGTCGTCAACTTCATCCTCGACCGCGACCTGACTGGCCTGAAAGGGTCGGTGCAGGCCGGCATTTCCAGCCGGGGCGATTATGGGCAGCAGAACGCTCAACTCGCCTGGGGCACGAAATTCGCCGATGACAAGGGTCATTTCATGATCGCGGGTGAATATGACAAGTCGGACGGGATGGGCGATTGCTACACCCGCAGCTGGTGCCCGCGTGAACAGTTGATAGGCAACACGCCGGCGGGCGCGGGCGGCTTGCCTGCCAGCATTCGCGGCGGACCGGCCGGGACCGGCACCATTTCCTCGGGGGGGCTGATCGTTGCCAATTCAGGACCATTGCGCGGTTTGGCGTTCAACTCGGACGGCACCACGCATAATTACGACTTCGGCACTATCTATGGCACCAATCCGTCGCCGCTGTTCACCCAAGGTGGTGAGGAATCGGTGCGCAACGGCTTCCTCGATGGCATATTGCTGATACCGCCGGTCAAGCGCTTCGTCACCTATAGCCAGGCATCCTATGAATTTTCCGATGCGCTGAAGGCCAGCGTCGACCTGTCCTATGCCCGGTCGAAGGGCATGGTGATCGGGTCGGTCGCGCGCACGACGCAGACGATCCAACGCAACAACGCCTATCTGCCAGATGGCGTCGCGGCGATCATGGACGCCAACGCCATCACATCCTTCACCCTCGGCCGCGCGCTGATGGATCTGGGCGGGTCGGTCAATCATAGCGACAACCAGACCTATCGCGCAGTCCTCTCGCTGGAGGGCAAGATCAGCGACAACTGGCACTGGGACGCTTATTATCAATATGGCCGCAACGAATTCCGGCAGGATTATACCGGCAATGTCGTCGGCTCGCGTGTCACCAACGCGGCCAATGCCGTCAATGTGAACGGGCAGGTGGTGTGCGGCATCAATGCCGATGCCAGCACCGCCAATGACGATGCCAGTTGCGTGCCGATCAACCTTTTCGGTTCCGGCAATATCACGCCGGAGGCCGCAGCCTATATCGCGCCGTCGGGCTACCAGACCACCAACACCACCGAACATGTGATTGCCGCCAATATCAACGGTTCGCTTTTCGCGCTGCCAGGCGGCGATTTCTCGATCGCGGCGGGCGGCGAATATCGCAGCGACAAGGCGGTCGGTACCGCCGACGCTCTATCCACCGCCAACGCTTTCTGGTCGTTCAATGGCAAGGCGGTGAATGGCAGCATCCGGGTTGCCGAAGCCTATGTCGAGGCGCTGGCCCCAATCCTGAAGGATGTGCCCTTCGCCCAGACGCTGGAACTGAACGGGGCGGCGCGCCGGACCCATTATCGTCGCTCCAGCCCTGGCCTTGATACGACCAGCGTCAATGCGACGACATGGAAGGTCGGCGGCGTTTATGCCCCGATCGAAGAGGTGCGCTTCCGCGTGACCCGGTCGCGCGACATTCGGGCGCCCAACCTGACGGAGTTGTTTGGGCCGGTGACGCTGGGCCGCACGACGATCGTCGATCCGCTGAACAATGGCGCGCAGATTCAGGTCAACAGCTTTTCCGGCGCGAACCAGCAATTGGCCCCGGAAAAGGCCGATACCTGGACGGCCGGCGTGGTGCTGGCGCCCAAGGGTTTCCTGCGCAACTTCCGCGTCTCGGTCGATTATTATGACATCGACCTTCGCGGCGCGATCGCGACGCTGGGCGCGCAGGTGGTGGTAGACCGCTGCGCAGCGGGGCAGACGTCGCTGTGCGACTATGTCCAGCGGGATTCGTCCGGCGCGCTTACCAGCGTCAGCGACGTGCTCCAGAATGTCAGTCAGGTGCGCAACCGCGGCATCGATTTTGAGGCCAGCTATCGGACCGATGTCGGCAAGTTCGGCAGCCTCGACTTCCGCCTGCTCGCCACCCATTATCTGAAACTGGAGATCGGCGGCATCGATCGTACCGGCCAGACCGGTTATCGCCCCGGCACCACGACGGGCGTGCCCGACTGGATCGTGGACGGCACGGTGCTGTGGGATCTGGGCAGCGTGGCGCTGAACCTGCACGGCAAATATATCCCCAAGGGGATTTTCGACACGACTTTGGTGGGGCCGCAGGATGACGGCTATGCGCCTGGCCTGCCCAACAGCGTGAACAACAACCGCGTCGCCGGCCGCTTCTACCTCGATCTTGGCGCGACGGTGAAGGTGAACGAGCAGTTCGAACTGTTCGGCGTCATCAACAACCTGCTGGACAAGGACCCGCCGCTGGCCGCCAGCGCGCAGGGCGGTACGAACCAGGTCTATTTCGATCCGATCGGCCGCTACTTCAAGGTCGGCGCCCGCATCCGCATGTAGTTGTTCGAATTTAGCGGCACCGGTCCTCTTTCCACCCGGATGAGGGCCGGTCCAGACAGACACAACCCCATCCAACAAGGGAAATTGGCAAGCACATGGCAAAAAAGTCTCTGCAACAACTGCTCGAAACCAGCGACAAGTGCATCGTCGCCCCCTGCGTCTACGACTGTGCGTCGGCACGGGCGGTGGAGATGGTCGGCTTCGAAGCGATGATGCTGTCGGGCGGCGAAGTGTCGATCGCGATGAACGGCGTGATCGACTATGGCTTCAGCAACCTGACCGACGTGGAATGGATCACCAGCCGCATCAGCCAGACATCGCCCATTCCGCTGGCCGCCGATATCGAGGATGGCTTTGGCGGGTCGCTGGCCGTCTATCGCAGCGCCCGGCGCATGGCGATGGCGGGGGCGACCGCGCTCCAACTGGAGGATGCGGACGATATGGAGGAATCCACCGGCCTGCTGCCGCGCGAACGCTATCTGGAAAAGGTGCGTGCGGCGCTCGCGGCGCTGGAGGGCACCAACTGCTTCCTGATCGCGCGGACCAATGCCGACCCGGAAACGCAAATGGACGAAGGCTGCGAGCGGATGCGACTGGCGCATGAACTGGGCGCGAAGATGACCACCGTGGTCAAGATCGGCACGCTGGCCCATGCCCAATATGTCTCGTCCCGGGTGCCGGGGTGGAAGATGTTCCCCGACGTGCGCAACATCAATGGCAAGCCCGCGGTGACGGTGGATGACATCTATCCGCTCGGTTTCAACATGATGACGATGCACTATACGCTGAAGGCCGCGATGGACGGGATGCTGGAACATGGCATCAGGAACTTCGCCCAGCAGGGCTGCGACTATACCTGCGAGAAGGTCGACGCGACCGGCATCATGGGCATGAGCGCGACGCCGCTGTTCGATCCGCAAAGCTATATGGAGCTGGAGGGTCGTTTCTCGGGCCGTGCCAAGGAATATACGATCGTGGGCAATCAGGTCGAAAGCTTCCCGGACGGCTTCGTCCGCTCCTCGATCGATGATCGCCTGTAAGGCTTAAACCCTCTCTCCCTGGAAGCCCGGTCGACTGCACGCGACCGGGCTTTTTTGTGGGCGCTGTAGGAGAGGTGGCGCTTAACTTCGCATATGTCCCGCTGGATGCGACATTTTGGAATGAATGTTGGGAATTTTATGTCGTGCTCTGAGCAAGTCGGGTGCTCTGTCAAAGAGTCGTTTGCGAATAGTAGTCAGCGTAGGAATAGGACAGGTCAGCCCACGGCCTGACGAACCCGCTTACCGCCCCGTCATCGCTCGCGCATTGGCCAGGAAGGTGCGGCCGATCCGTATTTCGTCGCCATTGGTCAGTGCCGCGAACCATACGCCGCTGCCATCGTGGCGCAGGCGGGCGATATGGTCGCGGCGGACGATATGGCTGCGATGGAGGCGGACGAACTGCTGCGGGTCCAGTCGTTCCTCCAGCGAACTGATCGTCTGATGCAGCAGATAGCTGTGCGCGCCGACATGCAGGCGCATATAGTCGCGTTCCGCTTCGATCCGGTCGATCTGGTCGGCGGCGATGCGGATCAGTTCGGAACGGTGCGGTACCCAGAATTCCTCGGCCCATTCGGGTGGCGCTTCGGCCGATATGGCGGCATCCCCGGCAGAGCCATGGCTGCGCAACGCCAATTCCACCCGGTCGATCGCGCGGGTGAGGCGATCATGGGCGACGGGTTTCAGCATATAGTCGACGGCGGCGAGGTCGAACGCTTCAACTGCGAAGCCTTCAAAGGCGGTGACGAAGATCACGGCGGGGCGGATGCCCATGCGGCCGACGGCGCGGGCAACGCCAATGCCATCCAGCAGCGGCATGGCGATGTCGAGCATGACGAGATCGGGCTTCAGCCCGTCGATCAGGCGCAGCGCCGCTTCGCCATCTGTGGCGGTGCCGACCAGCGCGATGCGCGGCTCGCGGGCGCACAGCATCTGGAGGCGCTCGACGGCCAGAGGCTCGTCATCGACGATCATGGTACGGATGGACGTTGCAGGCGAAGACATGGGTTTTCAGCAGCCCCGGCGAATGACAGGAAGGGTCAGAAGCACGGAGAAACCGTCCCCCTCACGCGGACCATAGACGATCTGGCCCGCATCGCCAAAGCGGGCGGTGAGGCGGTCTCGCACATTGGCAAGGCCGATGCCGCTGCCGGCGTCTCCTTGCCCCGGCGGGTTGTCGCCATCGTCGCTGACCGCGATATGCATCTGGTCGCCATCTTCCCGCGCGGTGATGGTGATGGTGACCGGGCTGGATGTACGCGAAACACCATATTTGATCGCATTTTCGACCAGCGGCTGAAGGATGAGGCCGGGAACACAGGCAGTGAGGAGATTGGGCGGAATATCGATGCGGGTCACAAGCCGATCGGGAAAACGCACCGCCTCGATATCCAGATAGAGTTTCTGGAGATGTACTTCCTCCGCCAGCGGGACATCGTCCAGCGGATCGCCGGTCAGGCTGGTGCGGTAGAAGTTGGAGAGCGACATGATCATCTTCTCCGCCTCATCCGGCCTGTTGCGCATGACGAGGGTGGAGAGGGAATTCAGCGTGTTGAACAGGAAATGCGGGTTCACCTGATAGCGGAGCGATCGCAGTTCGGCCTGCTGGGCGGCGCGTTCCAGCCGTGCGGCGCGGCGCTCGGTGCGGTGCGCTTCGCTGGCGTAGGACAGGGCCAGATAAAGACCGGCCCAGGCGGAGAGGAAGAAATAGCGGCTGAGCGCATCCTCCACGATGGAGATGAGGACATAGCCATCCTCCTTGGCCATCTTCATCTTCTCGCCATCGGAGATGAAATTGCCCGGATCATAGACGTTGAAGATATAATAGTTGGCCGCGGCCATGGCCAAAGCGAAGGGGGCGGCGAGCGAGAAGGCGGCGGCGACCCGCACGACCAGCGGCTTGCGGTCGAACCGGCGTAGCACCAGATAGAAAATCCAGGTGACGATGATGCCGATGGTCGCCACCACCATACGACGCGCGGCCATTTCGCCCTGCGACTCAAAGCCGACCACCACGGCGCGCAGGCTGACGATGATGGTGTAGAAAAACCAGAAACCCAATATGGAATAGAGCGCGATCGACGGCGCTACGCCGCGTTCGCCATCTTCGGCAGGATCAATCATTCTGCCTGTCTACGCGTCTGACGGCCAGAAGTCTGTAGGCCGCGTGGTTACTGGTCGAACTGGTGGAGGCGTTGGTCGAAGCGGAACCGCGTGATGGGGCCATCCGTTGATTGCTGGGACGAGCCATCAGCCCGTCCGGGAGAAGAGCCATGACGGACAAGACCGACATTCGCCCCAACAGCCGCGAGGAAGCGGGCGACGAACGGGAAAGCGACGCGCAGGACCATGTGCTGGATCAGGAGGATCGGCTGGAGGAAGGGCTGAAGGATTCGATGGATGCATCCGATCCGCCTGCCGCGACCCGACCGGGCGATCATGGCGATCCGGTGCCTTCGTCCGGTTTCAGGCCGCAGGACCGATAGCCGCCGCTTTCCACCTATGTTATGCTGGCGGTGGCAGAGCGAAACCGCCGCCGATCGAGAGGAGCAAGACCCCTATGCCCACATCCGCCACCCCCGCCATCGAACGGATCGCCCGCGTTCTGGCTGGTCGCCATCTGAGCCTGAATGGGGAGGGCCATGACGCGCATGCCGCCGGCGCCGTGGATGCAGCCTGGCCCGATCATGTCGATGACGCCTATGCGATATTGAGCACGTTGCGGGAGCCCGACGCGCACATGGCGCGGGCAGGCGACGTGGCGGTATGGCGGGCGATGATCGGCGCGGTATTGGAGCGGCGGGCCGGCATCTGATCGGCAGCTTTTGAACGGCGGGCATTGGCCCGCAACTTTGCCTGTGGCATGGGTTGCGGACCGATGCTGAAAATCAAGATCCAGATTTATTGCGGCGAAGAGATCGCGATGGGGCCGGGCAAGGCCGACCTTCTTGACGCCATCGTCAGCGAAGGATCGATTTCCGGTGCGGGGCGCAAGCTGGGGATGAGCTATCGGCGCTGCTGGCTGCTGGTCGACGTGATGAACCGATGCTGGGACATGCCACTGGTCGCGACATCGAGTGAAGGGGCGAGGTTGACCGAACGTGGTCGGGCCGTTCTGCAAGACTATCGCGATTTGCAGGCGCGGGTGGACGAAAGTGGTACGCCGGGTTGGGTCGCGCTGCAATGTCGTGTGCGTGCGGAGCCGCTGGCGGCGCAGAAGCCGGAGCCATCCTAATCTTTCGGTAAGATCGTTCGGGCATGACCCTGTTCATGTACGACATCCTTTTTCGCCATGACATCAACCTGTTGGACATTGCCTGGCATGGGTTGTTCACTGGCGAGGAAGTTGCGGCCTACGCCCGCGAGGTGAAGGGCCGTTTCGTGGCGGAAGGATTCTCGCCCGGCTATCTGCTGCGCATGGATATGAGTCGCAGCGCTGTGCAGCCGCAGGAGGCACTTGCGGCATTTCGCGAACATCTGGGCGAAGGCAATTTTCCGCGCGCGTCGCGCATTGCCATCGTCACGCCCAGCGCCATCGCCCGCTTGCAGGTGAAGCGGGAAATGACGCAAAGCTATCTGCGCATCTTCGAAACCGCGCCGCCGGCGCTGACATGGCTGTTGACGGGCGAAGAACCGGCGGCTTGACCTCGCAGATGGTGGGGCGT
Source organism: Sphingobium sp. AP50 (assembly GCF_900109095.1). Taxonomy (GTDB): domain Bacteria; phylum Pseudomonadota; class Alphaproteobacteria; order Sphingomonadales; family Sphingomonadaceae; genus Sphingobium. The sequence goes on along the minus strand of NZ_FNYZ01000004.1, from coordinate 61,212 downwards.
TCAACGGCCTGTCGCAGTCATCGAATTTACATGTTGCACCGCACAACGAAATCTGTTCCCTTGTGAACAGCGGTGGAACAGGCGCTTAAGCCTTCAGTAACCATGGAGGGCGCATGTTCCATCCTGCGACTTAAAGTCGGAGGGCTTGAATATGGGCACGAGTGCAAGACCGGCGGACGGGGCTGTCACCCTGGCGGAACTGCGTGAATTCGCCAGCTTCCCGTCTGCCACGCAGCGTTACATCAGACGTTCGCTCGATATCGGGCTGCATCGCCGCGACGCGATGAAGCTATGGTCGCGCGACATGGTGGAGGAAGCCTCGATCCGCGCGCAGGCGCGCATCTATGGCCGGCTGGACGAGATCAAGATGCGCGTGCCCGACGATAGCGGTCTGGAACAGGTGGAGCCGTTCATGGCGCCGCTGGTCACCGTCTCCGCCTTCGATCTGGGGCAGGATCGGCTTGGCAGCTTTTCCGCCTATCGCTTCCTGTACGAGCGTCTGCTGGGCGCGGGGGCGCGGCCCTGGTTGCCGGGTGCTTTCTGTGCCGCAGCGAGCCTGCCGCATCTTCACCCCGACAAAAGGCGGCTGTTGCTCCAGTCGATCAGCGAAGCGGCGGCGACGGCGGTCGGCTGGTCCAACCGCGAGCCGACCTTCTACCCCGAATGGGTCGAGAAGGTGGATATGTCCAAGGCGAACTGAACCGACGCCAGACTTTTGAAAAGGCCGCGCGGAGTGGGGGTTCCGGCGCGGCCTTTTCGCATTTTCAGGCGCGATGGGGCGCGTAAAGGATGATGGCCGCGCCGATCAGGCAGAAGAAGACGCCGATCATGTCCCAGCGGTCGGGCCTGACGCCCTCCGCGCCCCACAGCCAGAGCAGGGCCGACAGGATATAGATGCCGCCATAGGCCGCATAGGCACGCCCGGCCTGATCGCTGTCGACCAAAGTCAGCAGCCAGGCGAAGAGGGCCAGCGAGGCGCAACCCGGCAGCAGCCAGAGCGGTGAACGATCCATGCGCAGCCAGGCCCAGAAGGCGAAGCAGCCGGCAATTTCGGCCAGTGCGGCGGCGAGGTAGATGAGCGGGGCGGGGATCATTTCCCCTCGGCGACATGAGCGGCCTTGGCCCGGTCGAGGAAATTGCGTGACAGGCCATGATAAAGCCGGTCCTTGCAGACGCGCTGCGCCGCCCAGTCGGCCACCAGCGCCGCCCCCAGCAGCGGTAGCATGAAGCCACGGCTGCCGGTGGTTTCGGAAATGATGATGACCGCCGTCAGCGGCGCGCGCACGACCCCGGTGAAATAGGCGACCATGCCCAGCAGCACGACGGCGCTGGCCTGATCGTCCGGGAAGATCCAGCGCAGCAGATTGCCGAAGCCCGCACCGGTGGCGAGGGAGGGGGCGAAGATGCCGCCGGGAATGCCCGATATGCTGGTGGCGAGCGTGCTCATGAACTTGGCGGGTGCGAACCAGAGCGGGTGATGGCCGCCGGTTATCAGTTGGCGCGCGGGTTCGTAGCTGGTGCCCCAGGTGAGGCCGGTGGCGACGCCGATTGCGGCCACGACCAGTCCGCAACCGCTGGCGAAGAGGATCGGGTTGGCGCGCATCCAGTCGGTAAAGCCATTGCGGGATCGCGCCGCGCCCAGTGCCAGCCGCGCGAACAAGCCGCCGGATGCGCCGCCCATCAATCCCGCCATCAAGGCGATGGGAATGGCGGACTGGAGCGGCAGATGCGCGGCGACGGCGCCGAAATAGACATAGTCGCCGGCCAGCCCCAGACTGACCATGCCGGAAATGATGACGGCGGTGATGACCAGCAGGGTCATGCGCTGCTCATAGGCCGACGCCAGTTCCTCGATGGCGAAGCAGATGCCCGCCAGCGGCGTGTTGAAGGCGGCGGCAACACCGGCCGCGCCACCCGCGACCATCACCGATGCGCGCAGCGGCACGTTGAGCAGGGCATGGACGCGGGCGAGGATGGCGGCGCTGATCTGAACCGTGGGGCCTTCGCGGCCGACCGATGCGCCGACCAGCAGACCGGCGATGGTCAGCGCGACCTTCAACAGGGCGGTGCGCAGGTCGATGAGGCAGCGGCCGACTTTTTCCGGCAATTGGGTGGCGGCGATGACCTGCGGAATGCCGGAGCCGCCGGCGAAGGGCGCAGCGCTGCGGGTGATCCAGGCAAGCGCGGCGAAACCGATGGGGGTCAGCAGCAGGGGCAGCCATCGATTGGCGCGGGCGAGACGCTGAAAAGCTTCGCTTGCTTCATCCGCGGCCCAGGCAAAGGCGATCGCGGCGAGGCCGACCAGCACCGCACCGCCCATCAGCGCCAGTCGCCGCCGGAACAGCAGTGACGTGGGGCCACTATGCCGGATCAGCGCGCGAACGCGGCGGGCGGTCCAGCGGCTCATTTGGCGCAGACCCCGATCGGACTGTGGATCAGGAGACGGGTGGGGAGCCGGGCGGGCATGATGAGGCGATATTCCGTGCTTGGGTTGCGACCAACGCCCCGCCTCCTAGGCCGATGGGCGCGTGATTGCAAAGCGCTTGCGACGGAAAATCGCCTCTTCGCTCGATTATTGCCCGGTTATGGCGATCATGACCGCACCATGCGCCGGAACGGTGTAGTTGGCGGGAAGGGCGGAGGCCTTCTGACCCGACCAGATATCTTCGATTCCCGACACAGTCGCAAAACCGGCGTCGGCGGCTGTGGGAGCCATGGATGCAGCTTCCGTTCCGCGATTGAACAGGGCCAGCGCGACGCGGCCGTCGGCCAGCGGCTTGGCCCAGACTTCCACTGTCCCCTGCTTGCGCACCGCCTTGCCCTGAACCCCGCGCGCGTCCTGATCGATGGCGATGACGCGGCGGTTAGTCAGCATAGCCAGCGTTTCCGGACTGGTTTCGCGCAGGTCATGGCCCATCATCAGCGGCGCGGCGGCCATGGCCCACAGGGTCATATGGGTGCGATATTCGTCTGCGCTCATGCCGCCATTGCCGATTTCCAGCATGTCGGGATCGTTCCAGCCATGCGGCCCGGCATGATCGGGATTGCCATTCTTGTCGAAGCCGATCTTCGCCATGGTCGGATAATCGTCGGTAATGTCGCCGGTGGTGCGCCACAGCTGACCGCCCACGTCCCGGCCCCAACTGCCGACATCAAAGCGGCCATATTCGCAGAGCGAGAAGATCATCTCGCGCCCGGTGGCCTGAAGCGCTGCGCCCATTTCATGATAGCTGCGCTTGACCGTGTCGGCATCGGCATAGAACCATTCGCCTGAACAGAGGTCATATTTCAGATAGTCGAAGCCCCAGTCGGCGAAGCTCTTCGCATCCTGCGCGACATGGCCATAGCTGCCCTCATAGCCGGCGCAGGTGCGTGGCCCCTGCGAGGAGTAGATGCCGATCTTCAGCCCCTTACTATGCACATAGGCGGTCAGGGCTTTCATATCCGGGAACTTCGCATTGGGTTGCAGCACGCCATGGGCGTCTCGCTGGCCCTGCCAGCCGTCATCGATGTTGATATAGCTATAGCCCGCGTCGCGCAGGCCGGTCGACACCATCGCATCGGCCATGGCGCGCACGGTCTTGTCATCAATATGTTCGGCGAACTTGTTCCAGCTGCTCCAGCCCATGGGCGGGGTGGCGGCGAGTGGACTGGGGATGGGCTGGCCCAGCGGCGGCAGTGCGGCGAACTTGAAAGCGCGGGCCTTGGCGCCCTTCGCGGTGCCGCGATAGCCGTCGATCGCGACCTTCGTTTCCCAGATCTGGCCTTCCAGATGGGGCTTGCCGTCGGTCAGGCTGACGCTCCAACTGCGGGTGGCGTGATCGCGATCGTTGATGTTGCGCGCCTCGAACAGCAATTTGCCGTTGGCGATGCGGGGATTGAGCATCTCGACCGGGCCGTACCAGAGCGTCGTGACGCTACCTTCGATCTTCGCGCCCTTGCTCTTCACCTCCATCATGGTGACGCCGGGGGTAGGCGGGGCATCATCGAATAGCCACACGCCGTCGAACGGCGTCTTTGCCGCAGCGGGCGAGGCGAGGCTGAGGGTAGCGGCGAGGGTGGCGAACAGGGCGCGCGACATCGCGATCTCCTTTCGGATCAATGGGGACTAAAAGAGGGAAGGATGCGCAGCCGTCAGGCGGTGGCGGCATCCCGTCGGGCGTCGCTGCGACTGCGGCTGTACAGGAAGTAGAAGAGCAGGCCGATGACGTTCCAGGCGCCGAAGCGGATCAGCGTCGCGTCCGGCAGGCTGAAGAGCAGATAGGCGCAACCCAATATGGTCAGCGTGCCCACGACATAGGGTTGCGGACAGCGGAACAGGCGTGGCAGTTCGGGCGAACGGCGGCGCAGGATCATCAGGCAGGCGCCCACCGCCATGAAGGCGATCAACGTGCCGGCATTGGCCAGTTCGGCGATTTCATCGAGCCGGAAGATGCCGGCGACCAGCGCAATCGACACGCCGGTAATCAGCGTGATGCGGGTCGGCGCGCCGGTGCGCGGGCTGATCTTGGCCAGGCTGCGCGGCAGCAGGCCATCGCGTGCCATGACGAAGAAGACGCGGCTCTGGCCGTACATCATGACCAGGATGACCGAAGGCAAAGCGATGACGGCGGCGAGCGCGATCAGATGCGCAGCGACCGGCTGGCCGAGCTGGCGCAGGACGAGGGCAAGCGGTTCGGGCGAATTGGCAAGCTGTTGGAAGGGCAGGGCGCCGATCGCAGCGATGGCGACCGCCATGTAGATCAACGTGCAGACCAGCATCGATCCGATGATGCCGATGGTAAGGTCGCGGCCCGGATTCTTGGCTTCTTCCGCCGAGGTGGCCACGGCGTCGAAGCCGTAAAAGGCGAAGAAGACGATGGCCGCCGCCGCCATCACGCCGCGCTTCTGTCCCTCAATCTCCGTACTGGCGAAGCCATAGGGCATGAAGGGTTCGAGATTGGTCGAATGGAAGGCGGGCAGGGCGATCGCGACGAAGATCGACAGGGCGACCAGTTTGATGATGACAAGGATGATGTTGAGCGTGGCGCTTTCGCGGGTGCCCGCGATCAGCATGCCCATCACGGCCAGCGCAACAGCCACCGCAGGCAGGTTGATAAGGCCGCCGCCATGTGGTCCGACCAGCAGCATCGCAGGTAGATGGATGCCCGCCGATTGCAGCCAGCCCACCAGATAGCCTGACCAGCCGACCGCGACAGTCGAACAGGCGAGCGAATATTCCAGGATAAGGCTCCAGCCCACGATCCAGGCGATGGTTTCGCCCATGGCCGCATAGCTGAAGGTGTAGGCGCTGCCCGCCGCCGGGATCAGGGTCGCCATTTCGGCATAAGCGAGCGCCGCGCAGGCACAGACCGCGCCGGCAATGGCGAAGGCCAGGATCACGGCGGGACCGGCGCGTTCGGCACCCACACCTGTCAGCGTATAGATGCCCGTGCCCACGATCGCGCCGACGCCCAGCGCGATCAGGTGCGGCCAGCTTAACGTCTTGGCCAGACTATGCCCGGACTCGCGCCTTGCGAGTGACTCGATGGATTTACGTGGTCCGAGCATGAAGTCCCCTTTATCGAATCATTGCGTGTGGCTGGCGGCGAAATGCGCGCGAAGATCGTCGAGTGTACTGGCGATATGCTGTGTCAGCAGCGACTGCACCGTGTCCGCATCGGCCGCGAGCCAGGCGTCGAGCAGCGCCTGATGCTCCTCATGCGCGCGGTCGCCGCGTCCCGCCGGGGCGAGATGGGCCAGCACATAGCGTTCGGCTAGCACTTCGAGGCGTTCGACCAACTGGGTGGTCAGCAGGCGACCGCCCGGCCGCACCAGCGCGACATGAAATTCGCGATTGCGTACGGCGACGTCGTTCAGATTGTCATGCGCCGCGGCATCCAGCCGTTCGAAGGCCTTGATCGCTGCCTGCTTGTCCTCGTCCGTTGCGCGGCCGCAGGAGAAGGCGGCGGCAACCGGTTCGGTGGCAAGGCGCAGCAGATAGATTTCCTCCGCCTGATCGGCCGACATGGGCCGCACGAACCAGCCACGATTGGCCTGGCTGGTCAGCAACCCTTCATGCTCCAGTCGCGCCAATGCTTCACGCAACGGAATTTTGCTGACGCCCAGTTCGGCGGCCAGCGCATCCTGACGAACAGGCTCGCGATCAGGCAGTTTCCCTTCGACGATCCGTTCCCGGATCACCTCGAATATACGTTCGGCAAGGGTGCGGACGACAATGGTCACCTATATCTCTCCATATAGAGCGCTGCGACGCGGGACAAATGCGTCGCAACTCGACCGTATATGGTAGATAATCGCCTATTGCACTGCAAAAGCGTGTTTGTTGTAAGTCTGTCCAATATTGTCATCGCCCCAATGCCAAGGGACCGGCGAACCGGTTGCCATTGCCTGGAGGGGTGAAAATCAATCATTGTCGGACGGAACCTGATGCGTTATCTGCTCTGTTGATATAACGTATACGATATTAACAGGCCGATGCAATGGAGTTTTTGTGGGGCGCATAGCGATAATCGGCGGTGGTGTTGTGGGGCTTTCCACGGGCATCGCATTGCTGGATGCCGGGCAGGCGGTTGTACTGGTCGACGACGATGCCGATGGGCAGGCTGCATCCTGGGGCAATGCCGGCCATATCGCGGTGGAGCAGGTTGCGCCGCTGGCGTCTCTTTCGCTGTTGCGCAGCGTGCCGGGTCGGCTGTTCGCGTGGGGCGGGGCGCTGGACTTCCCTTTGTCGGCGATCGGGGCCTGGCTGCCCTTCGGCCTGCGGTTGATGGCAGCGGCGCGGCCTGCGCAGTTCCGCCATGGCAGCGATGTGCTGCGCGGACTGCTCGAACAGGCGATGCCGGCCTGGACCGACCTGGCGACCCGGATCGGCGCGCCGGATATGGTGCGGCAGGAAGGCCATTATGTGGTCTGGCATGGAGCGGATGCCGCGGCGGCAGGGCGTAAGGGCTGGGAAGCCGCCGATACCGGCATCGCCCGCGTGCATGATGTGTCGCAGGCAGAGTTGGCGGGATTGTCGCAACTGGGTGCGCAGCCGATCGCGGGAGCGATCCGCTTTTCGGGGAGTGGGCAGATTGCCGATCTGGTGCTGTTGCGTCAGGCTTTGCGCACCGCCTTCCTGGCGCAGGGCGGTGAAATTGTCGGGCGGCGGGCGACCATGCGTCGATCGGGGCGACGGATCGAGGTGCCGGGTGTGGAGGCGGATCGCATTCTGGTCTGTGCCGGTGTTCATTCCCGCGCGCTGATGGAGGCTGTGGAGCACAAGGTGCCGATGATTGCCGAGCGGGGCTATCATATTCGCGCCGATGCCGCGGACTGGCCCGCTGAAATGCCGCCGATCGTCTATGAAGAGCGATCGATGATCGTTACGCGGTACCGGAACAGCGTGCAGGCCGCGAGTTTCGTGGAACTGGGCCGGATCGACGCGCAGGCCGATCCGCGCAAATGGGAGAGGCTGGAAGGGCATGTCGCCGAACTGGGCTTGCCGATGCGTGGGCCATTCACGCGCTGGATGGGTTGTCGGCCGACGCTGCCCGACTATCTGCCCGCGATCGGGCGCTCGCAAAAGGCGGACAATCTCTTCTACGCTTTCGGGCATCAGCATCTGGGGCTGACATTGGCGCCGATCACCGCGCGGCTGATGACGGGGCTGGTGACGGGAGCGGAACCGGCCGTGTCGGTCGCGCCGTTTGATCTGACCCGCTATGCGGGGAACGGATGACGGGTCAGGCCGGATAGCCGGCCCGGTCGAGAAGATGACGGGCTTGCTTGAGATGTGGTGCGTCGACCATGCGGCCATCGACCTGAAGCGCGCCTGCGCCCGGTGCTGCTGCGAAGGCCGTGACGATGCGTCGGGCCTGAGCGATCTGATCCGCATCGGGCGTGAAGGCGGCGTTGATGATCGCTATCTGATCAGGATGGATCGCCATCATGCCGGTGAAACCATCGCGGGCCGCACGGCGCGCATAGGCGTTGAGGCCGTCCCGGTCGCGCAGCGCCGGATAGACAGTCTCGATCGCGGGAACGCCGGCGGCATGCGCCCCGAACAGGGTTAGCGACCGGACCATCTCATAGGGCGGTGTGTAGCGCCCATCCTCCTCCCGGCTGGACGCGGCGCCTATCGCTGCGGGAAGATCTTCCGCGCCCCAAGTGAGGCCGATAAGGTGGGCATGGGCTAGGGCATAGCTGCCCAGCTGGAATATCGCCGCTGGCGTTTCGGTCGCGATCGGCAGGATGGGCGCGTCGATTTGCGATGCGGCGAGGCATTGGGCCAGCCTGTGCACGCTGACGGCGCCTTCCGCCTTGGGCAGGAGAATGGCGTCCGGCGACAACCCCGCCAGCGCGGCTAGGTCCTGCTCCTCCAACGGGGTATCAAGCGGATTGATCCGCACGAACAGCCGCACCTCACCGCGCGGCGCGAGCAACCGCTCTACCACCGCTGCCCGCGCGGCCGCCTTCGCCGATGCCGCGACTGAATCCTCCAGATCGAGGATCAGCGCGTCGGCGCCGCTGGCGGCTGCTCGATCGAACCGGTCGGGCCTGTCGCCCGGTACGAAGAGCAGGGAGCGCAGCCTCAAGCGCCCGATCCCGTGAGCAGGGCCATGCGCAGGCAATGGCAGACGATCTCGTCCCGCTGGTTGCGGAGTTGGTGGGCGAAAGTGACGATGCCTGATCCCGGCCGTGATCGGCTGTCGCGCAGGTCATGCACCTGCGTTTCGGCGCGCAGCGTATCGCCCAGAAAGACCGGTTTTGGCATCACCAGTCTGTCATAGCCCAGATTGGCGATCAGCGTGCCGAGCGTCGTATCCGCTATGGTCAGCCCGATCATCAGGGAGAAGGTGAAGGTGCCATTGACGAGGATCTGGCCGAATTCGGACGCTTTGGCCGCTTCGGCATCGATATGCAGCGGCTGGGGATTATGCGTCATGACCGAAAAGAGCAGATTGTCCGTCTCGGTCACGGTGCGGCGGATGTCGTGGACGATCGCATCGCCGATCTGCCATTCATCATAATGACGTCCGGCCATCAGCCTTCTCCCTGATCGATGCGCGCCAGCAGCGCGCCTTCGGACACCTGCGCGCCGGTCGATGCCTTGAGGTCCGCGACGATGCCGTCGAAGGGCGCGAGCAGGGACTGTTCCATTTTCATGGCTTCCATCACCAGCAGCTTCTGGCCTTTGGCGACCTGTTGCCCCTGTTCCACCAGCACGGCGATGATGCGGCCCGGCATCGGGGAGAGGATGGCGCCGTCGCCCGCATCGGCACCATCGACATGATCCGCGCGCCGTGGACCGAAGGGCCAGGCTTCTCCATCAAGGAACAGGACGCCGTTGGCGCTTGTGGCAGGGACGGTCTGGTCCGGCGTCACGATGTAGGGCTTGCCTGCCACCTCCACTTCGACCTGCCGGACAGGGATGGCGTTGGCGCGGAAGCCGGGCAGGCTGTCCCATGGATCGCCGGTCGAAACGGGCAGGATGGCGGCGGCGGCGGCGGCGAGGATTGCGGGTGACGGATTGGGTGAAGGGATCAACTGCCCCGCGTGCCGATCGATGAAGCCGGTGTCGACATGGCCCGCCACAAAGTCACGATGGGCGGCGGCGAGGGACAGAAACGCAGCGTTGGTGCGTACCGGCCAGACCTGCACATCGCAGGCGGCCCGCGCCAGCCGGGCGGCAGCCTCACTACGCGTTGCGCCATGCACGATCAGCTTCGCGATCATCGGGTCATAATAGGGGGTGACTTCGCCGCCTTCCTCGACCCCGCTGTCGACCCGGGCATCGGCGGGAAAGCGCAATCGTTCGAGCGGGCCGGTCGAGGGTAGGAAGCCGGTTGCGGGATTTTCGGCATAGAGCCGCGCCTCCATCGCCCAGCCGTGGATCGACAGTTCCTCCTGTCGTCTGGGCAGGGGCTGACCGCTGGCAACGCGCAACTGCCATTCGACCAGATCCTGGCCCGTGATCGCCTCCGTCACCGGATGTTCGACCTGAAGCCGGGTGTTCATTTCCATGAACCAGATGCGATCGGCGCGCAGCCCTTCCGATCCGTCGGCGATGAATTCGATCGTGCCGGCGCCGACATAGTCGACGGCCCGGGCGGCACGGACCGCTGCGTCGCAGAGGGCCGCGCGCGTCGGGGCATCCATGCCGGGAGCGGGCGCTTCCTCGATCACCTTCTGATGGCGGCGTTGCAGCGAACAGTCGCGTTCGAACAGATGGACGACCGATCCGTGGCTGTCGCCAAAGACCTGAACCTCAATATGGCGGGGCGAGAGAATATATTTTTCGATGAGGACACGATCGTCGCCGAAGGAGGTCGCCGCTTCCCGTTTGCAGCTTTCCAGCATGTCCGCAAAGTCGGCGGCGGCGTCGACCCGGCGCATACCCTTGCCACCGCCGCCGGCCACGGCCTTGATCAGGACGGGATAGCCGATGGCATCCGCTTCCGATCGCAAATGGTCGGGCGACTGGTTGGCGCCCAGATATCCGGGTGTGACGGGGACGCCGGCGGCGATCATGCGCTGCTTTGCGGCATCCTTCAGGCCCATGGCGCGGATGCTGGCGGGCGGGGCGCCGACCCAGATCAGGCCCGCCGCCATGACGGCTTCGGCAAAATCGGCATTTTCCGACAGAAATCCGTAGCCCGGATGGATGGCAGCGGCACCGCTGCTCCGTGCCGCCTCGATCAGCCGGTCCTGGCGCAGATAGCTGTCGGCGGCTGATGCGCCGCCAATGGCGATCGCTTCGTCCGCTTCGCGCACGAAGGGCATGGTCGCATCGACATCGGAATGGACCGCGATGGTGCGGATGCCCATGCGCCGGGCTGTCCGGATGATGCGGCGGGCGATCTCGCCCCGGTTGGCGATCAGCAGGCTTTCCATCATGGGAGGTGCGCTATCCATCGATCACATCCGGAAAAGGCCGAATTTCGGCGTCTGGGGAATGGGCGCGTTCAGCGTTGCGGAAAAGGCGAGGCCCAGAATGTCGCGAGTCTGTACCGGGTCGATAATGCCATCATCCCACAGTCGCGCCGTGGCATGATAAGGATTTCCTTCATCCTCATATTTCTGGCGGATCGGCGCCTTGAAGGCTTCCGCTTCCTCCGCGTTCCATGTCGCGGCGTCGCGATGCACGGTTGCCAGCACGCTGGCCGCCTGTTCGCCACCCATCACCGAAATCCGGGCATTGGGCCATGTGAAAAGAAAGCGGGGGGAATAGGCGCGGCCGCACATGCCATAATTGCCCGCGCCAAAGCTGCCGCCGATCAGCACGGTGATCTTGGGCACGGAGGCGGTGGCGACGGCGGTGACGAGCTTGGCGCCATTTTTGGCGATCCCTTCGGCTTCATATTTGCCGCCGACCATGAAGCCCGAAATATTCTGAAGAAACAGCAGCGGCACCCGACGCTGGCAGGCCAGTTCGATGAAATGCGCGCCCTTGAGCGCGCTTTCGGAGAAGAGCACACCATTATTGGCGAGGATCGCCACCGGCATGCCCCAGATGCGGGCGAAGCCGCAGACCAGAGTCGTGCCGTATAGCGGCTTGAAGGCATGGAATTCGGACCCGTCGACGATGCGGGCGATCACGTCATGGACATCATAGGGCGCCCGGACATCCTGCGGGATGATGCCATAGAGTTCCTGCGGGTCGTGCAGCGGGGGGCGGGGGGCAGTGATGTCGATATCCACCGCCTTGGGGCGATTGAGGGTCGCCACGATATCGCGCACGATCAGCAGGGCATGCTCGTCATTTTCCGCGACATGATCGACCACGCCGGATTTGCGGGCGTGGGTGTCCGCCCCGCCCAGTTCCTCGGCCGAAATGATTTCGCCGGTGGCCGCCTGTACCAGCGGCGGACCGGCCAGGAAGATCGTGCCCTGATTGCGCACGATTACAGTTTCATCGGACATGGCCGGGACATAGGCGCCACCGGCGGTGCAACTGCCCATGACACAAGCGATCTGCGCTATGCCTTCGGCCGACATCTGCGCCTGATTGAAGAAGATGCGGCCGAAATGATCGCGGTCGGGAAAGACGTCGGCCTGATGGGGCAGGTTCGCGCCGCCGGAATCGACCAGATAGATGCAGGGCAACCGGTTCTCGCGGGCGATTTCCTGCGCGCGCAGATGCTTCTTCACCGTCATCGGGAAATAGGCGCCGCCCTTCACCGTCGGATCATTGGCCGCGATCATGCATTCGCGGCCGGCGATCCGGCCGATGCCCGCGATCATGCCGGCGCCCGGCGCGCCGTCCCGTTGTCCGTCCGCAGCACCATACATGCCGTTCGCCGCCAGCGCGCCGACTTCCAGAAAGGGAGAAGCGGGATCGAGCAGTCGTTCGATCCGGTCGCGCGGCAACAGCTTTCCGCGTGCGACATGCCGGGCCCGATGCTGTTCCGAACCGCCCAGCGCGCTGGTGGTTATCCTGTCCCGCAGGTCCTGGGCCAGCGCGCGGTTATGGGTGGCGTTGGCGAGGAAATTGTCCGACGCGGTATCGACCATGCTGCGGAGCCGGGTCATGACGCGGCCTGCTTCGCGCGGGCGCCATCATCGCCGATCAGTTCACGGCCGATCAGCATGCGACGGATTTCATTGGTGCCCGCGCCGATATCCAGCAGCTTGGCGTCGCGCCAATAGCGTTCGACCGGCCAGTCCTTCGTATAGCCCGCGCCGCCCAGCGCCTGAATGGCTTCGCCAGCGACCTTCACGGCATTTTCCGAAGCGAGCAGGATGCAACCAGCCGCGTCGAAACGGGTCGTCTGTCCGGCGTCGCAAGCGCGGGCGACGGCATAGGCATAAGCGCGCGAACTGTTGAGCGCGACGTAGATGTCGGCGACCTTCGCCTGCATCAACTGGAAGTCGCCGATCGGCCGGCCGAATTGCCGGCGTTCGCGGACATAGGGCAGCACGACGTCCAGGCAAGCCTGCATGATGCCGATCTGGATGCCCGACAGCACCACCCGTTCATAGTCGAGGCCCGACATCAGCACTTTGACGCCGCCGTTGAGCGGGCCCATCACCTGACTGTCCGCCACGAAACAGTCGTCGAAGACCAGTTCCGCCGTGGGAGAACCACGCATGCCGACCTTGTCGATCTTCTGCCCGATCGAGAAGCCGGCAAAGCCCTTTTCGATGAGGAAGGCGGTGATGCCGCGCGATCCGGCATCCGGGCTGGTACGGGCATAGACGACCAGCGTGTCGGCATAAGGGGCGTTGGTGATCCAATATTTGGTGCCGTTCAAGCGAAAGCCGCCATCGACCCGGTCCGCCCGCAACTTCATCGACACGACGTCCGATCCCGCACCGGCTTCCGACATCGCAAGGCTGCCGACATGCTCGCCCGAAATCAGGCCGGGCAGATAGCGCGCCTTTTGTTCGGGATTAGCCCATCGGCGAATCTGGTTGACGCACAGATTGGAATGGGCGCCATAGCTGAGGCCGATGGAGGCGGACGCACGGCTGACTTCCTCACAGGCGACAAGATGTTCGAGATAGCCGAGGCCAAGGCCGCCATGCTCCTGTTCGACGGTGATACTGTGCAGGCCGAGCGCGCCCATTTCCGGCCAGAGTTCGCGCGGGAAATTGTCCTGCGCATCAATGTCGGCGGCCAACGGTGCGATCCGGTCCTGCGCGAAGCGCCGGGTGGCGTCACGGATCATGTCCGCCATCTCGCCCAGGGCGAAGTCGAGTTCAGCCATCATCCTCTCCAATATGGTCTGAAATATGGTCTGAACGCATTTTTACGGCGGTCGGGCCCCTTTGGAAAATTGAAAGATGCAGGGTAACGGCATAGAGGCTGTCTATGATGGATGCGGTCGGCGATCGTCCGGTGCATAGGGCGGCAATGCCAGCGCGGACCGCAATCGCATATTTGGCCCATAGTATCGCGTGCAAAGGATATTTCATGATTGGTGGATCGAGCGTCGAGGCCGAACTGGGCCAGATGCAACCCTGGGCCGATCGCGCCGCGCCGATCGCGGTGGCGGAGCGGCTGGACCGGCTGGTGCGGGCGCAGGCGCTGACCGACGGCATCGGCGCGCAGGCGTTGCTGGTCAATGCCGGGGCGTCGCTGCGCTATTTTTCGGCGGTGCCATGGGGGCAGAGCGAGCGGCTGGTCGCGATGCTGCTGGTGCCGGGGCGTGACCCGATCATCATCTGCCCGCATTTCGAGATCGGTACGCTGGAGGCGGATCTGGCGATCGGCGCCGACATCCGGTCGTGGCAGGAGGATGAAGATCCGGTCGCGCTGGTGATCGACGCACTGTCGGAGGCTGGCGTGCGGACGGTGGCGGTTGATCCGGAATTGCCCTTCCATTTTGCCGAACGGTTGCGGCAGGGAACGAGCGCCAGACTGGTCGATGCCACGCCGGTCGTCAGTGGATGCCGCATGGTGAAGTCCGCCGCCGAACTGGCGCTGATGCAGCAAGCCAAGTCCATGACGTTGCAGGTGCATGCCGCCGCCGCGCGCATATTGCGCCCCGGCATCAGGGCGAGCGAAGTGACGCGCTTCATTGATGAAGCGCATCGCCGGCTGGGGGCAAAGGGCTCCAGCTTCTGCATCGTGCAGTTCGGCGAGGCGACCGCTTATCCCCATGGCCTGCCGGGCGACCGGGCGCTGGAGGAGGGGCAACTGGTGCTGATCGATACCGGTTGCACGATCGAGGGCTATCATTCGGACATTACGCGCACCTATGCCTTCGGCGCGGTGGACCAGCAGGCGCGCGATATCTGGGCGCTGGAGAAGGAAGCGCAGCAGGCGGCATTCGATGCGGTCATGCCCGGCGCGCCTTGCGAGAGCGTGGATGCGGCGGCGCGGGCGGTGCTGGAGAAGGCGGGGCTGGGGCCGGACTATCGCTTGCCCGGCCTGCCGCATCGCACTGGCCATGGCATCGGCTTGTCGATCCATGAACCGGCCTATCTGGTGCGCGGGGACAAGACGCCGCTGCAACCGGGCATGTGTTTTTCCAATGAGCCGATGATCGTAGTGCCGCAGCGTTTCGGCATCCGGCTGGAGGATCATTTCCACGTCACCGAAAGCGGCGCGCAGTGGTTCACCCAGCCGCAGGTGGCGATCGATCGACCTTTTGCCGATTAATTACCGTGTCGCGGGGCGCAGCATCCGTTGCGCCCCGATATTGATGATCAGTACGCCCGCGCCGATCGCGGCGGCGACCAGGCCGATGCGCAGATAGGCGTCGAGGATGATCGCGCGGTCGCCGCCATTGGCGCCGCCGCCCATCGCCTCGATCACCGAGGCGATCACGCCGGCACTGAAATTGCCTGCTGCCGTCGCCAGGAACCACGTGCCCATCAGGAAGCTGAGCATATGGCGTGGGGCGAAGCGCGACATGGCGGAGAGGCCGACAGGCGACAGACACATTTCGCCGATGGCATGGCAGAGGAAGAGCAGGAAGATGAAGGCCAGCGGCACCTTCTGATCCGCCGGGACCAGTCCGGCCAGCGCCATCAGCACGGAGCCGCCGCCGACCATGATGATGCCGAAAGCGAAGCTGCTGATGGGAGTGGGCATCCGGTTTGCCTTGGCGAGGCGCAGCCAGAGGGCGGCGAAGGGTAGAGCGATCAGACAGACGAAGAAGGGTGGCAGCGCCTGAAAGACCGAAGCCGGCACTTCATGGCCGAAAACCATGCGGTTCACATGATGATCGATGAACAGGCTGAGCGAGGAGCCGCTCTGTTCGTAGAGACCCCAGAAGACCGGCTGGATGACGATCAGCGCCAGTGCGTAGAGCAGCTTGCGCCGTTCTTCGCCTGCCAGTCGGGCGAGCGCGATCCAGACCAGCAGCAGGCCGACGAGTAAGCCGCCGACCGCGAGCAGGGTGCCGGTAAGCTTGGGGGATATGAGCAAGAGCCAACTGAGCAAGGTCAGGGGGATGGTGCTGGCATAGATCAGCCATTCGCGCTTCAGGCCGAAGATAGGCTGCGCCAGCGCCGCCGGATCGAGCGCTTCGCCGCCGCCGAGCAGATGGCGCTTGCCACGCGCGAAGACGATGACGCCCGCGATCATACCGATCGCCGCCGCGCCGAAGCCATAGCCCCAGCCCAAAGTCTCGCCCAGAACGCCGCAGATGACGGGGCCGATCGCGCCGCCCAGATTGATGCCCATGTAGAAGAGCGTATAGGCGCTGTCCCGGCGTGGATCATGGGCGGCGTAGAGCTTGCCCACCAGCGCGGAGATATTCGCCTTCAGGAAGCCGGTGCCTACCACAATCAGCGACAGGCCGATCCAGAAGATCGCCTGCGCCGAAGCGCCCAGCACGTCCTCCAGCCCGAGCGTGATATGGCCGCTGGCGATCACCAGCCCACCGAACAGCACAGCCTTGCGCTGGCCCAGCCACCGGTCGGCGAGATAGCCACCGATCATGGGGGAGAGGAACACCAGCGCGAGATAAGAGCCGTACAGCAGGCCCGATTGCTCGCCCGAATAGAGGAAATGGCGCGTGAGGTAAAAGATCAGCAGCGCGCGCATCCCGTAGAAGGAGAAGCGCTCCCACAATTCGGTGAAGAAGAGAACGTAAAGGCCCTTGGGATGGCCCCAGAGGGTTTCGGCTTCCGGCTGGGTCGTCGTCATATGGTCAGGGAATCCAGCGATAATCGGGTTTGGCGGTGACTTCGGGTACGGGCGCGGTCAGGTCTGCGCCGCGCTTCGGGTCTTTCGCTGCGTCCTGATCGACGAAGCCGTAGGAGATGCCCTTGTCGAACTGGCCGCCGCGATGTTCGACGTCGCCGATGGTCTGGGCCGTGCCGGACAGGATGATCCCTTTCTCATATTCGCCGATGCCGAGCATCGAGGTGGCTGCGCGGGCATGGCCGCGCAGGATGGTGTCGCCGCGCAGGACGGTGAGGCCCGCGATGACGGCATCATCGCGAAGCTGTGCTCGGTCTGAGACGACGGCATGGTCCTCCACCCGTGCCCGGTCGGCGACGGTGCCGGACAGGACGCGAGCGTAGGGGCCGACATAGGCGGTGGCGGCGACCTTTGCGTCGGTGCCTACCCAGCCGCCGCCATTGGCGTGGCGATGGCCGCCGGGGATGGGAGCGGGCATGTCGGGCCGGGCGCCGTCCAGTTCCACCATCCAGGGATAGCGGTAGATGGAATAATAGGGCTGGTCCCAGCGGATTTTCTGCATCTGGGACGGGGTGGCCATGACGACGAGGTAGAGGCCCTTGTCATCGGGGCGGATGGCGATCGCCGTCTGGGCGCGTGCGCCACGCTGTAACGGGCTGTAGCGGTTCGTGCCGTCCGTACCGACCGCGACCATGCCCCAGCGCCAGTCTGAGGCGGGTGGCGGGATGGTTTCGGGTTCGTCGGCGAGGCCGGGCAGTTTTGCGGTGGCGGATGCCTGTTGCACGATGCCGCGGAAGCTGACGGCGACGCGGGTCTGGCCGACATCGGGGTTCAGCCTGACGATATTATAGCCCCAGCGTTGCGGCGCCCACATGTCAGGCACGGCGTAGCGGCGCTTGTCCGCATCGATCAGGTCGAGCACGGTCGCGGCCAATATGGCGGGGCCGGTGGTCTGGTCGTAGTTGCCATAGTTTTTGCGATAGACCGCGCCATTGGCATAGTCCCAATTGGCGTTGTGGAGCGCCCAGTCGCCGAAGACGTTGTTGAGCTGATCCTGTGTCCAGTCCATGTTCGAGCGCAGGACAGTGAAGGGATCGGCAGTCAGGCGGGCGGGATCGTCCTTGTCGGGTGCATTGCGCCACAGGGCGTTGACGGCATCATAGCCGTAGCGATCCTTGAGATATTCGAACCATTGCCAGTTGCAGTAGCGCGAGCGGGTCGAGCCATAATAGAGGTGCGGATATTGTTTGAGCAGCACCGAACAATGGGTGTTGTCGCGAAACTCCGGCAACTGGGTGGTCATCCAGTTGGCATGGCTTTCGAACATCCAGCCGGTGTAGGGCGAGTCCATCAGCCGGCCGGTGGCGGCTTGCAAGGCATGGGTCAGTTCATGGGCGAGGCCGAACCGGTCCTTGAGCGCGCCCGGCCCTATCCACATGCCCATATGGCCGAGGGAGTCGGTACCGCCGGTGAGGCCATAATCGACGCCGATATAGGCGTTGACCTTGTACTGGGTGGCATCGCCGCAATGGGGCATCGGAAAGCCCAGAGTGTCGATGAAGTAGGACCAGACATATTCCAGATGCGCGGCGGCGGCCTTTGCATCGGCGGGATCGACGGTGCCCGGCTTCCAGTGGAAGGCGACATGGGCGCTTTCCATCTGGAGCGGCAGCGCGCCGTTGACGGCATCGCCCGGATCGGTCGCTGCGACGGTCCAGGGGGCGGTGGCGCAAATAGGATTTCCGACGCTTAACTTCGCATATTTCCCGCTGGTTTCGACATTATGTTGCGCGGGGCTGATCCTATCGGAAAGTGCCACCGTGCAATTTTCAGGCGAAAGCCTAGCCGTTGTGCTGGAAATAGGACAGCGATCGGCTGTGGACCGGGGCAGGGCAGCGAGCGCCGCGCCCCCCATCGTCAGACCAAGAGCTGATGCGAGGAGGGCGCGGCGCATCGTCATCAGCGCGGCGTTAGCGTGATGCGGGTGGCGGCTGTGGTGAGCGGGATGGCATAGCCGCCCCGGTCTGCCGTGCCGCCGCCGAACACATAGGGCTTGCCGTCCTTCGTCGTGGTTTCGAACAGCAGGCGGGCCTTGGCTGTCGCCGCGTCGGCGGGATCGAGTGTCAACACGACATTGCCCGATGCGGCGTCATAATCGGCGCTGGCGATGCGGCCGGCCTCCAGCGTGATCCACAGGCCCGCGGGCGCAACGAACAGGCGGCGGCGGGCGCCGTCCTGCGGCACGATGTGGACCTTTCCAGCGTCATCCGTGACCTTGCCGCCAAAGCCGAGCCAGCCCAGATCCTTGTCCTTCACCGCATAGGTGGCCGAGGCGATCGCATGGCCGTAAAAGCCCATGCCATAGTCGCCGCTGATCGCATCCCACTTCATCATATCGGGCCAACTGTGGAAGGCGGCAGACCCGAAGCCCTGCTGGTCGATATTGGTGATGCCGCCCATCATGCCGCCATAGGCGACGCGCAGCAGGTGGAGATCGTCCGGATTCTGGCGATAGGCGTCGAACAGGGGCACGGCGTTGAGCGCCGAGCCATAATGGTGAATCTGCCGTTCGATCCGCGACACCTTACCGCCATAGAGGAAGTCCCAATAGCGGCGGGCATTGCCATTATAGCCCCAACTGGGGATGGTCGGATCATAGCCAAGAATAACCTCCTTGGTTACATCGACCTGCGGCTGATAACCGAAATAGCGCATCCAGGCATAGACTTCGGGCTGGCCGGTGGAGTCCCAGGCCATTTCGCTGCCGAAGGGATATTTGAGCGTGCGCCAGTGATCGGCGCGGCCCTTCATCAATTTCTCCATTTCGGTGGCCTCGATCGTCAGGCCTTCGCGCTTCAGGTCTTTCAGGATGTCGAGGAAGATGTCGCCTTCCATCTGGCCGAACTGGGCATAATAGGGCGCGTCGCGCATCATCGCGACCGAGGTGCGATAGGCCCAGTCGAGATAGAAGCGCCAGTCATGCTGCTTGACCAGACCCTGATTGTCGCGGGCGAGGCGATAGAGCACCCAATGGCCGATCGCGACATGGGGATAATTGTAGGAGCGGCCGAGATCGTCCGAATCCTTCTTCGACCAGGCGGTCCAGTTCTTCCAGTTGATCGCCGGATCATAATAGTCCGGAAATTCCTTCGGGTCGTAATAGAAGAGGCTTTTCTTGACCGCGCCGGCCTGTGGGCCGTCCGCAACTTGCAGATGGCCGAGCACGGTTTCGTTGACCATGCGTTCCAGCTTGGCGATTTCCTCCGCATTGGGATTGTCGAGTTGCTTGATGGCGGCGGCGACCCAGCTGCCCGCGCCGCCCTCGTCGCTCATGCCGGACACCCAGACGCGGCCGTCCTGCGTCAGGATCTTATTCTCTTCCCGGTCATAGGAGAGGATGGCGGGCGAGCGGTGGAAGGGATCGTCCTTGCCTTCGAACCACTGGTTCGTCGTGGTGAAATGGCCGATGTCGGCCATCACCTGCTCTAGCGGTTTGGTGATATAGTAGCTGACGGTTTGGGCCTGTCCGTCGGCATAAGTGATAGTCAGGCGCGCCTGACCCCAGCCCGATGCCTTCACATCATAGCGTGCGGAGCCGGCGCTGCTTTCGACCGGCGTGGCGGTGAGGGCACCGGCGGGGAAGCTTTCGATCTTTGCGACGGGACTGGCGGATTTCAGGTAGAGGCTGGCCGACTGGTCGGTGGGCACGACATAGCCGGGGATGCCGACCGCGACGGGGCGCTTGTTGGCGACCAGCGTGTCCTCGATCGCGCGGATGCTGGGCGAGGTGACGAAGCGCAGGCCGATGGTGCGGCTCTGGCCGGGCGCCAATATGATGCTGGTCGCCTCATTCCATTGCGGGCCGGACTTGGCCCATTCCTTGTCGACGAAACCCTTGCTGGCGACGGTCCAGTCGTAAAAGCCTTCGGAGACCTGCGTGCGCGGGCTGCGGTCGGTGAAGATATCGTCCTTGGGCGCCGCGCGGGCTTCGAGGACCGGGCGATAGGCTTCGAGTGGGGTGTTCTTCTCTGGCAGGACCAGCAGCGCAGGCCCCTGACCGTTGAGGCGCGTTACCTGCAAATAGCCGGCATCGCGGCCGATATAGGGATCGACGAAGCTGGCCTGGGCATGGGCCTGATCCAGATCGCGGTCGAGGATGATATTGTCGAACACCATCGGCATGCCGAGCGCGCCGATTTCAACGGGGGCGTTGCTTGTGTTGACCAGGGTGAAGCGCACGGCGAGGACGCCATTGTCATTGACCCATTGCCGTTCGACGCGCAGCGGGATGCCCGCGCCCATCGATGCGGTGATGTCGGCGGCGGCCAGTATATCGCCGCGCGCGACCAGCTTCACGATCGGTTTGCGGGCATGGGCGGAGGCATAATCCTGCCATGCGCCGGTGCCGCTCTTCAGGCGGAGATGGAGGTCGCCGATATGGACATAGCCGTCTGCCGCGCGTTCCGCTTCGCGGGCGGCGGGGACATAATCGAACGCCGCGTCGCCGCTGGGTGAGAGGTGCGCCAGCGTCTGCGTGTCGGTGCGCAGGGCGAGGTCGAAGGTCGGCGTCTTATAGGCGGTCTTCGCGATCGGCGGGAAGACCTTCTTGGCGGGCTGGGCCTCGGCAAAGGCGGCGGTGGCGGGCATCAGCGCGGGCACGGACGCCAGCAGCAGCGCGATCAGGGGGAGCTTCTTGGTCATCATCTTCCTCGTCATTTCGCGGCGGGGGTGTGTGCCGTGAGCGCGGGCGGCGTTTCGCCCAGCAGGTTGAGCGTGAAATAGTCGCGCAGCTTCTTCCAGAAGAAGGGCTGATAGACGCGGTGGGTGGTGTTGGGCAGGACGACCAGATCGACGTCGCGCCCGGCATCCATCAGCGCCTTGGCAAGGCGGAAGCTTTCCGTCACCGGCACATTATCGTCGATGTCGCCGTGGATCAGCAGTAGCTTGCCCATCAGATTGCCGGCGACCGACATGTTGCTGTTGCGCTCCCACGTCGCTTCGTCGGGGTTGCCCATGGAGACTTCGGGCCACCATGTCTTGTCGAGCCGCAGGTCGTGATTGCCCGAGGAGGAGACGCCGACCTTGAAGAAGTTCGGGCGGCGCAGCACGAAGCGGGCCGTGTCGTATCCGCCGGCCGATCCGCCGAACACGCCGACTCTGGTCGCGTCCATATAGGGATATTTGGCGGCCATCTGGCGGATGAGGCTGATATGATCGTCCAGCCCGACTTCGCCCAGATTCTGGTAAGCGGGCAGGCGGAAGGCCTGACCCCGGCGTGACGTGCCGGTGCCGTCGATCATCACCACGATGGCGCCGATCTGCGCCACGGCATTGCCGGAGACGCGGTGAGCGTCGTTCCAGGTAGCGGGGACGTCGGTCGTGGTAGGGCCGGTATAGACATTGTCGATGATCGGATAGCTGCGCTTGGCGTCGAAGTTCGCCGGGCGGAAGATCATGCCATAGATGGGCGTTTTGCCGTCCGCTGCGACGCCCTGAAAGGGTTCGGGCGATGTGTAGCCCGCCGCGCGCAGGCGGCTGTCGTCGGCGGTGGCGAGGTCCATGACGATCCTGCCCGTCTGCCCGTCGCGCAGCACGGCGCGGGTGGCGCTGGTGGGGCTGGACATCTGATCCACGATCCATTTGCCATCGTCGGACAGGGTCGTGTCATGGTCGAGCGGTTCGGGCGTCAGTTCGGTCGGGTCGCCGCCGGTCAGCGATACGCGATAGAGGGCGCGCCAATAGGGATTGCGGGCCTTTTCCCGGCCGACGCCGGTCACGATCAAAGAGGATTTGTCCCCGGCGACATGGTCGACCGACAGCACCTCCCATTCCCCCCGAGTAAGCGGTTTCCCGCCATCGGGCGCATCGGGGGCAACGAGATAGAGCTGCGCCCAGCCGGACCGTTCGGAGATGGAGAGTTCTCCGCCGAGGTCCGGCGCGGGCAGGATCATGCTGGAGGTGACGGTGACGAGCGGCTTGACCGCTTCATGCGCGACGATGCGCGCGGCGCCGGTGCCGGGATCGGCCTGATAGACGGCCTGTTGCTTATAGCCGCGTTCGGTCCAGAGGATGCGCGGCTTGCCGTTGATCCAGCCCATGTCGGGCGGTGAGGGATAGAGGATGGATTCGGACGGAATGGCCAGCGGCACGATTGTCGCCTTACCGGCCTTCATCGCCTGTTCGATGTCGATGACGAAGCGGGTCGCCTGCGGCAGCTTTTCCGCGCCGGCCAGTGGATAGACATAGGAGAAGCTGCGCGGGTAGAATTCGCCCGGCGGGTTCTGCTGGGTGATGGAGAGCTTCTTGACGTCGCGCGTGTCGAGCCGCCAGCTCAGCAGATAGCGGCCGTCGGGCGACCATGCGCCGGATACCGGCATGTCTGGTTCCTCGGTGCCGGTGCGCAATATGTCGGCCAGTTGCGGGATGGAGCGGCCATAGGGTTGTTCACGGGTGCCGTCGGTGGTGAGGGCGACTTGCTTGCCGCTCTTCACGTCGATCGCGATCAGGTTGAAGTTGCGCGCGACGATGCGGAAACGGCCGTCGGGGGAAGGAAGGGAGAGGTCTTCCGGTTTCTTGTCTTCGGCGATGCGCTCCGCTTTGTCGGCGGTCAGGATCCAGCGGCCATCGAGCGCGGCGAAGCGCAGGGCCTTGGTCGCCGGGTCATAATCGACTTCGGCGATATGGGCGGCGTCTGCGTCGATGGCTCTGCCGGTTGCGGCGCTCAGTGCAGCGAGCATTTGTGCGGTGGTCGCGACCTGCGTCTTCGCGAGCGTCGAAAGATCGACATAGGTGTAGCTCTGCGCGAGGCGGTTGCCGGTGCGGTAGAGCAAGCCCTTGCCCTCGGCGACGAAGCGCGGGGCGACGTCCGCATTGTCGATCAGATCGGACAGGCCCTGGCCGTTGAACTTGTCGGACAGGGCATAGCGGGCGCGGATGTCTGGCGCGGCGGCGGCTGTCGGTGCCGTGGTCCGCGCAGGAGCCGGAGCCGCCATGGCGAGGTTCGCGCCGGCTAGGGCGAGGAGGCTGATCGACCGGGAAACAGGGGTAAGACGGGTACGCACGGGCTCTTGCACCTGCAATTTTGCGGAAAGATGGCGCCGTCATGACCGTGAACTATGGACAGGTCAACAATAATATACGATATATGATCAGCCTTTTTCATGTGGTCCTTAGCGATCCAACATGGCAGGAGGCATAAAAGGATTGGATGACGGGCATGGATGGGCAGCGGTTTCAGGCAGAGGGCGGGGGTATTGCGCCGCTGATGACGGGGCGGCTGCATCATGCCGTGGCACAGCGTATCGCGATCCAGATCGTCAGCGGTACGCTGCCTGTCGGCCATGTCTTCGCGGCCGAGGTGGACCATGCCGAAACATTGGGCATATCGCGATCGGTACTGCGGGAGGCGTTCCGCATATTGACCGCCAAGGGGCTGGTCAGCAGCAAGCCAAAGGCGGGGACCAAGGTCAATGAACGGCGCAAATGGAGTATGCTCGATCCCGATGTGCTGGCCTGGCAGATCCAGTCCGCGCCGACCGAGGAGTTTCTGCGCGATCTGTTTGAACTGCGCATGATGGTGGAGCCGCAGGCGGCCGAAATGGCGGCTTTGCGGCGCAATGACGGGCAGTTGGTGGACATGGCCAATGCGCTGGACGCGATGGAGCGATACACGCTGGCGACGGAAAAGGGGCGGGCCGCGGACCAGCGATTCCACGGGTTGCTGATGGAGGCGGCGTGCAACGAGATGCTCTATGCCCTGTCCAGTTCGATCATGTCGGCGATCGCCTGGACCACGGCGACCAAGCAGCGCGTGCAGGAATCGCCGCGCGACCCGATGCCGGAGCATCGCGCGCTCTATCGCGAGATTGCCGCACAGAATCCGCGTCAGGCGCAAAAGGCGATGCGGACGCTGATCGAGCTGGCGCTGGCCGATATGCAGATTGCATTGCGTCGCTAAGGCGCTGAAATCCCGTCTCTTCGGATGGAGGAAGCGATTGGGGATTGACAGAAAAGGGGCACGCTCTATCGTATAGTATACGATATTCGGTAGGAGTGTTTAGGAATGAAAGCCAATCGCCGCGAGTGGCTGGCAGGGGTGGCCGCCCTTGCCGTCTGCGCTGTTCCCTTTTCGGGCATGGCCGCGATCGCGCCCAAGATTCCGCTGCGGGCCAAACCGCTGCCGCTGACCGATGTGCGCCTGCACCCGTCCGACTATGCGACCGCGGTGGAAGTGAACATCGCTTATCTGCTGTCGCTCAGCCCCGACCGTTTCCTGCATAATTTCCGCAAATATGCCGGGCTGGAGCCCAAGGCGCCGATCTATGGCGGCTGGGAATCCGACACGATCGCCGGTCATACGCTGGGCCATTATATTACCGCCTTGGTGCTGGGCTGGCAGCAGACAGGCAATGCGGAATGCCGCCGCCGCGCAGACTATATTGTCGATGAACTGGCGCTGTGTCAGGCGCAGCGCAAGGACGGCTATATCGGCGCGCTGGGTCGCAAGACCAAGGACGGCCAGATCGTCGATGGCGAGCAGATTTTCCCCGAAGTGATGCAGGGGCAGATCAAGTCGGGCGGGTTCGACCTGAATGGTAGCTGGTCGCCGCTCTACACCGTCCACAAATATTTCGCGGGTCTGCTCGACGTGCATGGCGCCTGGGGCAATGCCAAGGCGCTGGAGGTCGTGATCGGCCTTGGCGGCTATTTCGAGACGGTGTTCGCGGCGCTCAACGACGCGCAGATGCAGGAATTGCTGAACTGCGAATATGGCGGCCTGAACGACAGCTATGCCGAACTCTACGCCCGCACCGGCGACGCGCGCTGGCTGGCAGTGGCGGAGCGCATCTATGACAAACGGGTGCTCGATCCGCTGGTGGCGCAGGAGGACAAGCTGTCCAACTTCCACGCCAATACGCAGGTGCCCAAGCTGATCGGTCTGGCGCGCATCCATGAACTGACGGGTAAGGAAGAGCCGGGCCGCGCCGCGCGCTTCTTCTTCGATCGGGTGACGCAGCATCACAGCTATGTCATCGGCGGCAATGCCGACCGCGAATATTTCTTTGAGCCGGACACGGTGGCGCTGCACCTGACCGAGTCCACCTGTGAGCATTGCAACAGCTATAATATGCTGAAGCTGACGCGGCATCTTTATGGCTGGCAGCCGGACGGCGCGCTGTTCGATTATTATGAGCGGGCGCATCTGAACCATGTCATGTCGGCCCAGAACCCGGCCAATGCCGGCTTCACCTATATGACGCCGATGATGAGCGGCGCGCCACGCGGCTATTCGCAGCCGGACGAGGACGCTTTCTGGTGCTGCGTCGGCTCCGGCATGGAAAGCCACGCCAAGCATGGCGATTCCATCTATTGGGAGGGTGACGACACGCTGTTCGTCAATCTCTACATTCCGTCCGAAGCGCAGTGGAAAGCGAAGGGCGTGGGCCTGACGCTGGATACCGAATATCCGTTCAAGCCGGATATCAAGCTGACGATCGACGCGGTGAAGCAGGGCGCCTTTTCGCTGGCGCTGCGTATTCCCGGCTGGGCCAATGGTCGTTTCGGGCTGAGCGTCAATGGTGCGCCGCTGTCGGTGAAGCCGGCCAATGGCTATGCGGTCGTCACGCGGCGCTGGAAGAAGGGCGATGTGGTAGCATTGAGCCTGCCGCTCGATCTGCGGCTGGAGGCAGCGCCCGGTTCGCCCGATGTGGTCGCGGTGGTGCGCGGGCCGATGGTGATGGCGGCGGACCTGGGCCCGTCGGAAATGGACTGGACCGGGGTTGAACCGGCGATGGTGGGCGAAGACCCGCTCGCCGCCTTCGCGCCGATCGTGTCGGATCGTCCGCGCTATCGCACGCAGAATATCATTCGCCCG
This sequence comes from Sphingobium sp. AP50, assembly GCF_900109095.1. Lineage (GTDB taxonomy): Bacteria > Pseudomonadota > Alphaproteobacteria > Sphingomonadales > Sphingomonadaceae > Sphingobium. Next base: position 34,756 of record NZ_FNYZ01000004.1, on the reverse strand, counting down.
GCGAACCTCGCCTTCGTGCCCTTCTACAGCCAGTATGAGCGGCGCAGCGCGGTCTATTTCAAGCGTTTCTCGGAAAGCGCATGGAAGACCGAAGAGGCCGCATTCCTGGCCGAGCAAGCACGGCAGAAGGATCTGGCCGCCCGGTCGATCGACATCATGCATCTGGGCGAAATGCAGCCGGAGCGTGACCATGCACTGACGTCGGAACTGAGCTATCCGGCCTCCTATCGCGGGCGCAATGGCCGCGATGCGCGCTCGGGCGGCTATTTCGAATTCGCGATGAAGGTGAAGCCGGGGCCGCTGCTGTTGCAGGCGACCTATTGGGGTGGGGAGCGCAAGCGCAGCTTCGACATCATGGTCGACAATGTGAAGCTGGCCACGCAGAGCCTGGACAATGACAAGCCGGGCAAGTTCCTGGATGTCGATTATCCGATCCCCGAGGCGCTGACCAAGGGCAAGACCAGCGTGAAGGTGCGCTTCGTGCCGCATGATCGCAGTTCGGCCGGGCCGGTGTTCGGCGTGCGGCTGTTCATGGCCAAGCCGGCGACGTCTGCATGAGTGACATGGTTGCGATGGCTCTGGCGGAGGCGGATGCGCTGGCCCGCAAAGTGCTGGAAAGCCGGGGACTGGCGCCCGATCATGCCGCCGCCGTCGCCCGGACGATGGTGGCGGGGGAGCGGGATGGTTGCGCCTCGCATGGCCTCTATCGTCTGCTGGTCGCCGCCAATTCGATCGAGCGGGGCGTGGTCGTGGCGGATGCCGTGCCGGTGGTGAGCGAGCCGGCCGCCGCGCTGGTGCGCGTGGATGGCAAGGGCGGTTTTGCGCAATTGCCGTTCGAGCGCGGGCTGCCGCTATTGATCGAGAAGGCGCGCAAATTTGGTATCGCTGCGCTGGCGCTCAACAATGTCGTGCATTTTGCGGCGCTCTGGCCGGAGGTCGAGGCGCTGACTGATGCGGGCCTCGTGGGACTGGCCTTTACGCCCAGCCATGCGTGGGTCGCGCCGGAGGGCGGGACGAAGCCGGTGTTCGGGACCAATCCGATCGCCTTTGGCTGGCCGCGCCCCGGCGGGCACCCCTTCGTTTTCGACTTTGCCACCAGCGCGGTGGCGCGGGGCGAGATCGAACTGCATCGCCGCGCGGGCAAGACCATCCCGCCCGAATGGGGCTATGACGCCGAGGGGCATCCCTCGATCGATCCCAAGGCGGTGCTGGACGGGGCGATGCGCACGTTCGGCGGGCATAAGGGGTCGGCGCTGGCGGCGATGGTCGAACTGATCGCCGGGCCGCTGATCGGCGACATGACCAGCGCGGAATCGATGGCGGCGGATGAAGGGCGCATGGGATCGCCGATTGGCGGCGAACTGGTGATCGCGATCGACCCGGCCGGTTTCCTGGGCGCGAGCGTGGAGGATCATCTGGGCCGGGCCGAGGCGATGTTCGCGGCGATCACCGGGCAGGGTGCGCGTCTGCCCGGCGCGCGGCGCTATGTCGCGCGGGCGAAATCGGACACGGAGGGCATGCGCATCCCGGCGCAGCTCCACCGGGACATAGTGGCATTGTTGGAAGGGGAATTGGCGTGACGATCTTTGGCGGCCGAAGCTGGCTGCTCGCAGGCGCGGCCTTCATCAGTCTGGCGGCGCCCCAGACGCAGGCCCAATCCGCAGCGCAAACCGCCGATCAGTCCTTCGAGGCGATCTATTCCTCCGAATATGACTGGCGGCTAAAGCAGTTCGGGCCGAGCGAGGATGGACCGAAGGATCAGCCGCTGGTGCTGCCCGATGTGAGCGCCAAGGCGCAGGCGGCGCGGCTCGCGCGCTGGGAGCAGGTCGAGAAGCAGCTTGCCGCGATCAGGGTCGATCAACTGTCGCCGGCGCAGAAGATCAATTTCGCCGTCTATAAGGGGCAGATCGATGCGCTGGCCGCCGAGCAGCGCTATCGCGAATATGAGAAGCCGCTGAACGCCGACACCAGCTTCTGGGGCGATCTGGCCGGATGGGCGCGCGATCCGTTGCGCGATGAGGCTGGCGCGCGGCATTATATCGCCATGCTGCGCGACATTCCGCGCTATTATGACCAGCAGATTGCGAATATGCGGGCCGGGCTGAAGCGTGGTTTCACCCCGTCGCAGATCACCTTGCAAGGGCGCGATATCGGCGTCGAGCAGGTGGCGAATGCGAAGAGCGTGGAGGACAACCCCTTCTATGCGCCATTCAAGGCTTTGCCCGCGACGATCCCGGCCGATGTGCAGGCCGCGTTGAAGGCGGAGGCGCGGGCGGCGATCGCGCAGGCGGTGGTGCCGGCGCACAAGACGCTGCTGACCTTCCTGCGGCAGGACTATCTGCCGGGCGCGCGCAAGGATCTGGCCGCCTATAAGCTGCCCGACGGCAAGGCCTATTATCAGTCCAAGATCCGGGAGTTCGTGACGCTCGACAAGAGCCCGGAGGATATCCACCAGATCGGCCTGAAGGAAATGGCGCGCATCCGGGGGCAGATGGCGGAGGTTATGCAGCAGGTCGACTTCAAGGGCGACCTGCCGGCCTTCCTGACCTTCCTGCGGACCGATCCGCAATTTTATCCCAAGACGCCGCAGGATCTGCTCAATCGGGCGGCGTGGATCGCCAAGAGTTTCGACGGCAAGGCGTCCGAGTTTTTCGGGCGGATGCCGCGCATGCGCTTTGCAATCAAGCCGGTGCCCGATGATATCGCGCCTTTCTATACCGGCGGGCGCGGCGGGCCGGGCATCTATCTGGTCAACACCTATAATCTGCCATCGCGGCCCTATTATTCGCAGGTGGCGCTGACGCTGCACGAAAGTGCGCCGGGCCATGCGATGCAGATGCCGCTGGCGGCGGAGAATAAGGATTTGCCTGCCTTCCGCCGCGACACCTATCTGTCCGCTTATGGCGAGGGATGGGCGCTCTATTGCGAGGCGCTGGGCGAGGATATGGGCATGTATGAAACGCCCTATGATCGCTTTGGCATGCTGAGCTATCAGGCGTGGCGCGCGTCGCGGCTGGTGGTGGACACCGGCATCCACGCGATGGGCTGGACCCGCAAGCAGGCGCAGGATTATCTGCACGATAATACCGCTTTGTCCGATCATGAGATCGAGACGGAGGTGGACCGCTATATCGCCTGGCCGGGGCAGGCTTTGTCCTATTATATGGGCGAGCTGGCCTTCGTGGATGCCCGCAAGAAGGCCGAGAAGGCGCTGGGGCCGAAATTCAATATTCGCGCTTTCCATGACGCGGTGCTGGCGCTGGGCGCGGTGCCGCTGCCGGTCATCGACCAGCGCGTCGACCAGTTGATCGCCGATGGCGGCAAGGGGCCTTATCCCGATGAAGAATGAACTGCTTGCCGGCATCGCGCTGGTTCTGGCTGTGTCGCCCGTTGGGGCGCAGGAGGCGCGTCAGTTGAGCGTGCCGGGCAATCCGATCCTGGCCGAGGGCGATTATTATTCGACCGATCCGGCGCCCTTCGTGGCGGACGGGGCGCTGTGGATACTGGCCGGTCGGGATCAGGCGCCGCCGGACGTCAATGATTTCATCATGGGCGAATGGCAGCTGATGAAGACCGATGATCCCAAATCGGGGAAATGGACGCACTATCCCGCCATCGCCAAGCCGGAGAATGTCTTCGCCTGGGCGGAGGAGGCGCGGGCCTATGCCGGTCAGATCATCCAGGGGCCGGACAAGCGCTACTATTTCTATGCGCCGGTGCTGGAGAAGGACAGCGATGCGCAGGATCGCTTCGCCATTGGCGTGGCAGTGGCGGACAGCCCGACCGGGCCGTGGCGGGACGCGCATCCCGCCGGGCCGATCATCTCGCAACGGGTGCCGGTGAAGAATGATATCCAGAATATCGACCCCACCATCCTGATCGACGATGACGGGCGGGTCTATATCTATTGGGGGACGTTCGGCCAGTTGCGCGGTATGGAACTGGAGCGCGACATGATCACGCCCAAGGGGCCGGAGCGCAACATCGAGGGGCTGGCCGGTTTCTTCGAGGCGCCCTGGATCATGAAGCGCAAGGGCGCCTATTATATGCTCTATGCCGGGAACAGGGCCGGGCCGAAGTCCGACTGTACCCCGGCGGTCTATCATGCCTGCATCGCTTATGGCACGGCATCCTCGCCCATGGGGCCGTGGACCTATCGCGGCGTGGCATTGAAGCCGGTGTCGTCGACCACGTCCCATTCGGGCGCGGTGGAATATAAGGGGCAATGGTATCTGGCCTATCATACGGCCGATGCGAAAGGCGGTGGGCATTTCCGGCGCAGCGTGGCGCTGGACAAGATCGAGTGGGATGACAGCGTGACGCCCGCGCGCATCCGGACCGTCGTGCCGACCTTGCGGCCGCAGCCGCCCCTGGCCCCGACGCGGAACATAGCGCGGGCGGCGTCGGCCACGGCATCCAACGAGCCGCTGCCGGTGCAATATTGGATCAAGTCGCTGAACGACGGCATCACCAAGACCGCGCCATTGCCGCCCGACATGTGGGGAAGCTGGTCGCCGAACAATCCGGCGAGCCAGTGGATCGAATATCGGTGGAACAAGCCCGTGACGATCGACGGATCGCGCATCTGGTTCTGGAATGATCAACCGGCGGGATCGGGTGTTGGGGTTGCGCCACCCGCAGGCTGGCGGCTGGAATATTGGAATCAAGGGTGGAAACCAGTGCCGGGGGCGAGCGCCTATGGCACGGAGCCGGGCGCGTTTCAGGACGTGACCTTCCCGCCAATCCGTACCCGCTGCCTGCGCGCGGTGATGACGGCGTCCGGCGATGGGAAGGGGCATGCGGGTCTGGCGGTGCAGGAATGGGAGGTTCTGGCACCCAAGACCGCGTTGCCGGTGGTGCGGGACGCGGAAGCGAAGCCTGCGTCGGGGTGTGGTTGAGGCTAAGCGCGCCTAGCGAAAATCGGGACGAAAAAGGGGAATGCGAGCGACTGCATTCCCCTTTTTTATGGTTTTTCAAAGACTTGAATTTCCGAATTTCATCTATCGAAACTTTGTTGCCGTCCTATTGCAATCCCCTTGACTCCGACAAAATAAAGTAAGTAGTATACGATATAAGGTAAGGCATTTAGCCGGATAAAGGGGAAGTTCGGATGAAGTCACGTACGGTTCTCAACATGTCGGCGGCTTTGTCCGCCCTTGCTCTCGCTTCGATATCAGCCATGGCCATGGCGCAGGATGGGCCTGAAACGCCGGCTGTAGCGGAGGGCGCGAAGCCCGATATCATCGTGACCGGCGTGCGCGGGAGCGTGCAGGCGGCAGCGACGAAGAAGAAGAACAGCAAGCAGATCGTGGACTCGATCGTGGCCGAGGACGCCGGTAAATTGCCGGACAATAACGTCCCCGAAGCGCTGTCGCGCGTGACCGGCGTGCAGATCAATCGTGAACGTGGTCAGGGGCAGGGTGTGACCATTCGCGGCCTCAGCCAGGTGCAGACCACGGTCAACGGCAACAACGTCAATCTGGGTACCGAGCGTTCGATCAGCCTGGCCGACATTCCGGCGGAACTACTGAAGTCGGTTGACGTCTACAAGACGCGCACCGCCGATCAGGTGGAAGGCGGCATTGCCGGCACCGTGAACGTCGAACTGCGTCGTCCGCTGGATCTGAAGAAGGGCCTGACCGTCGCGGGCAGCCTGCGCGGCGCGTATGACGAGTTTGCCGAGAAGACCAGTCCCTATGCCAGCCTGCTCGTGGGTGAGCGCTTCGAGACGGGCATTGGTGAAATGGGCTTCCTGCTGAACGGCAGCTGGACCAAGACCTATTATCAGGAAAATTATGTTGAGAGCGAGTCGCCCGATACGGTCTGCTGCGAAGGAGACGCGAATAGCCCGCTCAACAATCTGCCGGCGGAATATCGCAATGTGGTCATCCCCTATAAAACCCAATATGGCACGGAAAGCGGCTATGTAACGCGCCCGTCGCTGAGCGGTGTGTTCCAGTGGAAGCCATCCGACAAGCTGGAGTTCATTCTGGAGGGCAGCTATATCGGGTCGAAGGAGCGCCGCTCGATCGACAAGATGTGGACGCTCAATCGGGAGTATGGAACCCAGTTCAGCGGCATCGAGCTGATGCCGGATGGCCAGACGATCAAGAAGCTGACCATTTCCAACCCTAACGGCACGCCGGCCTATATCGAAGGCACATACAACACGCTGAAGCGCGACCTGTATACCACCAATTTCGAAACCAACTGGCGCCCGACGGATCGCGCGCTGCTGCATTTCAGCACGCAATATAGCTGGTCCAAGGACAGCTATTATTATGTGCAGCAGATCCTGCGGCCCTATAATCTCCAGTCGGCCACGATCGATTTCGTATCGGACGCCTATTCGCGCCCGATCCCCGCGATCACCTTCAATGGCACTGACCTGAACGACGTGACGCAATATGGCGTCAACCGCTTCCAGGATAATGCGGGCGTTTCGAAGAATAAGGAGTTCGCCAGCCAGGTCGACTTGACGCTGGAACTGAGCGACAAGAGCCTGTTGCGGTCGCTGCAAACCGGCATTCGTTACAACCGCCGCGATGTCGATCGCTATTATGGCTATCGCGACGGCTTCCCCCGCGTCGATGGCAAGGACGCGCCGCTGACGGCCTTCCCCGGCGGCGATCAGGCGTCGATGGTCGGGCCGGACCTTGCCGGTTCGCCGCAATGGTATCGTATTCCCGGCAAATCGCTGCTGAGCAACATCGATGCCGTGCGCGCCTATATTCAGGCCACCGATCCCGGCAATGCGGTTCGTTTCTCCAGCGAATTGCCGCCCAGCGATCAAGGGCAGACCTTCACATCGGTCGAAAATACCTTCGCGGCCTATGCGCAGCTGAACTATGGCTTCGATGTCGGCTTCCCGATCGATGGCGTGGTCGGCCTGCGTGCGGTCAACACCTGGGGCAGCTCGACCAGCTTCCAGTATCGCATCGGTGCGGCGGCGGACGGTTATCCGCTGATCATCGAGGAAAGCTCGGGTCGCGGTAACTTCATGGATTATCTGCCCAGCGTCACCGCGACGCTGCATTTCGATCCCAAGACGCAGTTGCGCCTGTCTTACACCACCAACGTCTCGCGCCCCAACTTTTATGACCTGCGCCCCTTCTTCTTTGTCGATCCCAATGCGGCGACGCCTAATGTCGACGCGGGCAACCCGGACCTGAAGGCGCAGCGTGAATGGTCGTTCGACGCCAGCCTGGAACATTATTTTGGTCGTGCCGGTTCGGCGTCGGTCGCGGGCTACTACAAGAAGGCGACCAACTGGACCTATTTCAGCCGCGAAGTGGCGCCCGACTTGGGTCAATATGGCCTGCCGGGTCGCAGCGGAACGGTGTCGCAACTGCGCAATGCCGGTGACGGCGAATTCTACGGCGTGGAAGCGCAGGTGCAGAGCTTCTTCGACTTCCTGCCGGGCTTCTGGAAGAATTTCGGCGCCAGCCTGAACGTGACCCGCGTTCTTCAGGCGCGTGTCGAATATCCCTATCCCGAGGATTTCCCCGGTGCGTTCGACTCGGTCGACACGTCGAAATGGACCGCCAACGCGGCGCTCTATTATGACACGCCCAAGTTCAGCACGCGCGTCGCCTTCAACTATCGTTCGCCTTACCGCCTGTTCGTGTGGACCGACAATCCCGCCTATAGCTGGTACAACGGAGCGACCCATCGTCTGGACGCAGCGGTCAACTATACCCCCGTCAAGTTCATGACGCTATCGATCGAAGGCACCAATCTGACCGGCAACGATCCTTATCGTTATTTCGGCAAGGATAATCTGCTGCCGCTGGGCGTGCGCACCATGGCCCGCACGGTGCAGGGCAGCGTCCGCTTCCGCTTCTGATCATAATGCGTAGCTAGACAGACAGAGCGGTCGTGGCGGGATTTCGCCACGGCCGCTTTTTCTTTGAGGGGGGATAAGAGCGTGCGGATAGTCGCGATGGGACTGGTGTTGGCGGCGCTGACGGCTGGGCATGTGCAGGCGAAGGAGGTGACGGTCATGGTACCTGCCACTGCCATGCCGTGGAATCCCGGCATTAATGGCAAGAAGAGTTTCGGGCGGCGCGACGGCAGTCGGCCAGTGATGATTGTGGGGCAGCATCTGTTTGAAGGCGCCAAGGTTCGCTTTGCGGCGTCGGGCGAAACCACGACGATCCCCGGCGGTATCGCGATCGGGCCGGACGGGCAGGCGGATTTCGTGGCCGACGACAATATCGGCAATTCGGGTGTGGTCTTTCCCGGCCATTATGTCGATCGGGCGACCCGGCCGGTAAAGCTGAATGCGCTGCTCGGCGCCTTTATCGATGCGGATGGCCGGATCGTGGGCGCGCCCTTTCTGGTCGGGGTGCAGGCGGAAGTGCGCGTGCCAGCCGGGGCGATGGGCATTTCGCTGGGCATCAATGACGACATTTATGCCGACAATGCGGGCAGCCTGTCGGTGACGGTCGATATTCCCGAAGCCAAGGTGATCGTGGAAGACAAGGAGGGGCAATGATGAAGGGGATTTTGTGCGCCGCGATCCTGCTGGCGTCGGCCGCGCCAGCGATGGCGCGGGATATCCAGATCAGCATCGATGCGCGGTCCGGCCCATGGCTGAACAAGGCCAACAAGAAGATGCGCTATGGCAAGGGGGATGAACAGCCGCCCGCCATGGTCAGCGGCTTCGTCAATGACACGGCCGAGAAGATTGCGATCATGGTGGACGATGGCGCCATGACGCAGGTCGAGGGGCAGGATGTCGGGCCGGAGGGGCTGGAGGGCCAGGCGGTGGACGACCAGCCCGGCGATGGCGGCAAATATTTCCCCAGCCTTTATGCGCCCAAGATATTGTACCCCAATAATCGCCACGCGCTGATCGCGGCCTTTGTCGATGCGAAGGGCGGGCTGATGGGGCGGCCCTTTGCGGTGGGCAAGGGCGCGCGGGTCACGATCCCGGATCAGGCGGCAGGTCTGGTCATGGGTTTCAATGATGTCAGCTTCGCCGGGAATAGCGGGGCGCTGAACGTCACTGTTACCGTGCCGGACGAATGATCGGCCTTTTACGCGAAAGGAGCATGTCATGATGCAAAGCCGAACCCTGACCGCCTTGCTGCTGCTGGCGGGGATGATGTCCGCTTCCGCCACGATGGCGCGCAAGCCGGTGGCCGAGAAGCGCTGCGTGTTGCAAAGCCGGGTGGCCGCGCCGGTCGTGCGCGATGACGGGCGGCTTTATTTCCGGGGGCAGCCCGACCGCAAGCAATCCTATATTGCGGTCTTCAAGGGTGGGGCCTGTCCCGGCCTCAACCGCTTTGCCACCGCGATCGTGGAGACGACGGGGGCGGGCTATTGTGAGGGCGACAAGGTGCGTGCGCTCGCCACGCCCAGCCAGATTCCCGGCCCGCTCTGCGTCATCGATCATCTGATGCCCTTTGCCGGCGACGTCGATGATGCCGTGCCGGATGAGAGCGGTAACAAATGATTGCCGCACTGCAAAAAACCCGTTGCAGCCTCTAACCTAATATCGTATACGATATTTATATCAGTAGAAAAGGCAGGAAGAACGAATATGGCAATTGGTTGGAAGGGCGTGTTCCCGGCAGTGACGACGCAGCTGCGTGAGGACCTGTCGATCGACCTCGCCGATACGCAGCGCGTCGTTGACGATCTGGTCAAGGACGGCGTGACCGGCGTCATTGCCCTGGGTACGGTGGGCGAAAACAACTCGCTGGACTATGACGAGAAGGTGTCGGTTCTCTCCGCGATCGTCGAAGTGGTGGATGGCCGCGTGCCGGTGATCACCGGCGTTTCGGAGTTCGATACGCGCCGTGCCGTGCGCTATGCGCAGGCCGCCGAGAAGGCGGGCGCCGATGGCCTGATGCTGTTGCCGCCGATGGTCTATGTGACCAAGGCGCATGAACTGGTGAACCATTTCAAGGGCGTGGCTGACAATACCGGCCTGCCGATCATGCTCTACAACAACCCGCCGGCCTATCGCACGGTGATCGACCAGGAGGTTCTGACTGCCCTGATCGACGTCAAGAATATCGTTGCGGTCAAGGAATCGGCGCCCGATACCCGTCGCTTCACCGATTTCCGCAACGCCTTTGGCGATCGCTATACGCTGTTCGCCGGTCTGGATGACGTGGCGCTGGAAGGCCTGTATCTGGGCGCGCAGGGCTGGGTGTCTGGCCTGACCAACGCCTTCCCCAAGGAATCGGTAGAACTGGTCCGCGCGTTCGAACGGGGCGACCATGCCAAGGCGATGGAAATCTATCGCTGGTTCATGCCGCTGCTGCACCTCGACGCCGAACATGATCTGGTCCAGTCGATCAAGCTGGCCGAGCAGGTGATGGGTCGTGGGTCCGAGCGCGTGCTGCCGCCCCGCTACGTGCTTCAGGGCGAGCGCCGCGCCGAGGTGATCGCGATGGTCGAAAAGGCCGCTGCGACCCGTCCGGACCTGTCGGTCGCGGCTGCGGCCTGATACAGGGCGGCGATGCGTCACACTTTCTTTTGCATCGATGGCCATACGGCCGGAAACCCCGTCCGCCTCGTGGCGGGCGGGGCGCCGCTGCTCAAGGGCGCGTCCATGTCGGAACGGCGGCAGGATTTCCTGACCCGTTTCGACTGGATTCGCACCGGCCTGTGCTTCGAACCGCGCGGGCATGACATGATGTCGGGCGGCTTCCTCTATCCGCCCTGCGATCCGCAGAATGACGTGGGCATCCTGTTCATCGAGACGAGCGGCTGCCTGCCAATGTGCGGGCATGGCACGATCGGCATGGTGACGTTCGGGCTGGAACATGGACTGATCCAGCCTGCCACGCCGGGGCGGCTGAAGGTCGAAGTACCCGCGGGCATCATCGACATCGCCTATAAGACGCAGGGGCAGAAGGTGACGGCGGTGCGCATCACCAATGTCCCGGCCTATGTCGCGGCGAAGGGGATAGAGGTCGATGTCGAGGGCATCGGACCGCTGTCGATCGATGTGTCCTATGGCGGCAACTATTATGCGATCGTGGAGCCGCAGGGTGCTTATACCGGTCTGGACGATCTGGGCGCGGCGCAGCTCATCGAGCTGAGTGGCCGCATCCGCGAGGCGGTGCGGGCGAAATATGAGCCGGTCCATCCGCTCGACCCGACGATCCGGGGGGTGAGCCATGTCCTGTGGGCGGACAAGCCCAAGGGCGACGATGCCGATGGGCGCAATGCCGTCTTCTACGGCGACAAGGCGATCGATCGCAGCCCGTGCGGCACCGGCACGTCGGCGCGGCTGGCGCATCTGGCGGCTTCGGGCCGGCTGAAGGTCGGGGAGCGCTTCGTGCATCAGAGCTATATTTGCAGCTGCTTCATCGGGCGGGTGGAAGAAGAGCTGATGCTGGGCGACCAGCCCGCGATCATCCCGTCGATCGAAGGATCGGCGGTGGCGACCGGCTTCAACACCATCTGGATCGATCGCGCCGATCCCTTCTGGGCGGGGTTCCAGGTTACGTAACGCCATATTTTGCACGACAGGGGCCGGGCGGCTTCCTATGTCTTTCGGACTATTAGACGAAAGGCCTGATGTGGTTTCGCTGCCTGCCCCTGTTGATCCTGGTTCGAAGGCGGTCGATGATGTCGTCGCTGCGCCCGAACTGGATGGCAAGGGGCCGTTGTGGCTCCAGATCCGGCGCGCGCTGGCCAATGCGATCCTGAGCGGAAGCTGGCCGGCGGGCACGCGGGTGCCGTCCGAACTGGTCCTGACCCATCATTATGCGACGTCGCGGATGACCGTGCACAAGGCGATCCAGAGTCTGGCGACCGAAGGGCTGGTGCAGCGGCGCACCCGGCTGGGAACGCTGGTGACGGAACGGGCGCGCGAGCGGCCGGTGATCGAGATATGGGATCCGGCCGATGCGGTGCGGCGGGCTGGCGGGCGCTATGGCTATCGCCTGATCGAGCGCGAAACCTATCATGGCGAGGAGGGCGGGGCCTATCGCGCCGGGGGCGGCGACGTGCCGATCCTGCGCATAGTGTGCCTGCATCTGTTCAACGACCGGCCGTTCCAGTTGGAGGAGCGCTTCGTCAATCTGCGCGCGGCGGCGGGGCTGGAGCGACAGCCGCTGGACGAGGTCAGCCCGGGCCAGTGGCTGCTGGCGCATGTCGCGCTGACCGATGTGCGCCATCGCATATCGGCGCGGGGGGCGGATGCACGGATTGCGGCGCATCTGGACGTGCCGGTCGGTGAAGCCTGTCTGGTAGTGGAACGGCGCACATGGAACGAGGCGACACAGGTGACGCTGGGGCGGTTCTGGTATCCGGGCGAGGATCATGAACTGGAGGGTGCGTTTCGGCCGGCCTGGTAGAGGCTATCGATCGCTGATCCGGCGCAGGATCGTGGCGAAACGGGCGGTGATGGCGTCGCGGGCGATGTGGCGGCCACCCTGTACCCAGGGGCTACCATGGCGCCAGACGGTGTCGATCGCGTCGCGGCCGCGCGCGAAGATCCAGCGGTCGAGCAGGGCGTCGCCGGTTGCGCCGCTCTCGTCGGGGCGGAGCGCGACGATGTCCGCCGGGGCGCCCGCGACCAGCGCGGCTTGCGTGCCGACGCTTTGCGCGCCGCCGGTGAGTGCCGCGCGGTAGAGGCGGCCGCCAGTCGATCCGCCGGGCAGGGCGGCGACATTGCGCTGTTGTCGCGCGAGGCGCTGGCCATATTCGAGCAGGCGCAGCTCCTCGCTGGCGTCGATGCGGACATTGGAGTCCGATCCGATCGCGATTGCGCCGTCCTCCGCCAGCCAGTCGGGCAGGGCGAAGAGGCCGTCGCCCAGATTGGCCTCGGTGATCGGGCAGAGCCCCGCTACGGCCCCGGTCCGGGCGGCGCGGGCCACTTCCTGCGCGTCCATGTGCGTGGCGTGGACCAGGCACCAGCGCTGATCGACCGGCATATGGTCGAGCAGCCAGGCGACCGGCCGCGCACCGCTCCACGCGATGCAGGCGTCTACTTCGGCCTGCTGTTCGGCGATGTGGATATGGATGGGGCCGTCGGGCTGGAGCGGGAGGATAGCGCGAAATGCATCTGGCGTGACAGCGCGCAGCGAATGGGGGGCGATGCCGATCCGCGCACCGTCAAGCGGGGCGATCGCGGCGCGGCTGTCTGTCAGCAGGCGGGCATAGCTGTCGACCGAATTGATGAAGCGGCGTTGCCGGTCGGACGGCGCGGCGCCGCCAAAGCCGGAATGGGCGTAGAAGACGGGCAACAGGGTGAGGCCGATGCCGCTGTCCTCTGCTGCCTGCGCTATCGCGACGGCCATGGCGGCGGGGGCGTCATAGGCGGCCCCATCCGGCTGATGATGGAGATAGTGAAATTCGGCGACGCGGGTGAAGCCGCTTTCCAGCATCTCCATCTGGGCCATGGCGGCGATGGCGCGGACATCGTCGGGCGTCAGCGTGGCGACCATCGCATACATGGTCTCGCGCCAGGTCCAGAAACTGTCGGTGGTGGGGCCAGCGCATTCGGCAAGGCCTGCCATGGCGCGTTGGAAGGCGTGACTGTGGGCGTTGGAGAGGCCCGGCAGGCCGATGGCATGGCGCTGGTCGTCCGGTTGGGCTGCGCTGTCCGGCTCGACGCTCGCAATGACGCCGTCTTGCACGGTGAGGCGGACATGGCGCGCCCAGCCGGTGGGCAGCAGGGCCTGTTCGAACCAGATGGATGTCATGCGAAACTCCCAATTTCCGCTGGACAATAATCGCTCGGGCTGTTTTGTATATACAAAATGAGGGCAAGATGATCTGCGACCGAATCTGGCGAAACGCCACGCTCATGACAATGGCGGATGGTCTGGGGTTAGTGCCTCTGGGCATGGTCGCTGCGCGCGATGGGCGGATCGTCTATGCGGGGCCGGAAGCGGACGCGCCGGCCTTTTCATCGGCGGAGACTGTCGATTGCGAAGGGCGGTTCATTTCGCCCGGTCTGATCGATTGCCACACCCATATCGTTCATGCCGGCGACCGGGCGAACGAGTTCGCGATGCGGTTGCATGGCGCGACTTATGAGGAGATTGCGCGCGCGGGCGGAGGAATCGTGTCGACGATGAAGGCGACGCGCGCAGCGTCCGAGGTGGAACTGCTCGCTTCTGCGCAGCGTCGGGTGGCGGCGCTGGTGGCCGAAGGCGTGACGACGATCGAAGTCAAGTCGGGCTATGGCCTGACGCTGGACGACGAAATGAAGATGCTGCGCGTGGCGCGCGCGCTCGGTCCGGCGGCGGAGGTGACGGTGTGCACGACCCTGTTGGGCGCACATGCGGTGCCGCCCGAATATGTGGGGCTGTCCGACGCCTATATCGATCTGGTGTGCGGGGCGATGATCCCGGCGGCGGCGCAGGCGGGTTTGGCGGATGCGGTCGATGCTTTCTGCGAAGGGATCGGCTTTTCCCCGGAACAGGTAGAGCGCGTCTTTGCGGCAGCGCTGGCCCATGGCCTGCCGGTAAAGCTGCATGCCGAACAATTGTCCCACCTGTCTGGGGCCACGCTGGCCGCGCGGCATGGCGCCCTGTCCGCCGACCATCTGGAACATGCGACGCGCGCCGATATCGCCGCCATGGCACAGGCGGGCACGGTCGCGACCTTGCTGCCGGGCGCTTACTATTTCATGCGCGAAACCCATCGGCCGCCGGTCGAGTGGCTGCGCGAGGCGGGTGTGCCGATCGCGATCGCGACCGATTGCAACCCCGGCACGTCGCCGCTGACCTCCATCCTGCTGGCCGCCAATATGGGCGCGACCCTGTTCGGCCTGACGGTGGAGGAATGTCTGCGCGGCGTGACCGTTCATGCCGCGCGGGCGATCGGCCTGTCGGGCGAGGTCGGCAAGCTGGCGGCGGGCCATGCCTGCGATCTGGCGATCTGGGACATTGGAGATCCCGCCGAGCTGGTCTGTCGCATCGGATTCAACCCCCTGTACAAGAGAGTGAGACACGGACGATGATGCTGACGCCGGGCGCGGTGACGCTGGATCAGTGGAAGCATGTCTATGCCGGCGGGAGCGTGACGCTCGACCCGGCCTGCCTGCCCGCCGTGGCGGAGAGCGCGGCCGCCGTGCGCCGGATATTGGCCAAGGGCGCGCCGGTCTATGGCATCAATACCGGCTTCGGCAAGCTGGCGAGCGTGCGGATCGAGGCGGCGGATCTGGCGACCCTTCAGCGCAATATCGTGCTGAGCCATGCCGCCGGTGTCGGCCCGGCGACGCCCGTGCCGGTCACGCGGCTGATGATGGCGCTCAAGCTGGTGAGCCTGGCGCGCGGCGCGTCTGGCGTCGCGCCGGAGACGGTGCAGATGCTGGAGGCGATGTTGCAACGGGGGCTGACCCCTGTCGTGCCCGCGCAGGGATCGGTCGGCGCGAGCGGCGATCTGGCGCCGCTGGCGCATATGACCGCCGCGATGATCGGCGAGGGGCGGATCGTGCGCGATGGCGTGGAGATGCCCGCCGCGCAGGTGCTGGAAGAGGCAGGGCTGGCCGCGTTGCAGCTTGGCCCCAAGGAAGGGCTGGCGCTGCTCAATGGCACGCAATTTTCGACGGCTTTTGCGCTTGCTGGCCTGATCGAGGCGGAGCGCCTCTATCGGTCGGCGCTGTTGACCGGCGTGCTGTCGACCGAGGCGGCCAAGGGGACGGATGCGCCGTTCGATCCGCGCATCCATGCGCTGCGCGGCCATCGCGGACAGATGGAGACGGCGGACGCGCTGCGGATGCTGATGCAAGGATCGGCCATTCGCGCGTCGCATCGCGAGGATGATCTGCGCGTGCAGGACCCCTATTGCCTGCGCTGCCAGCCGCAGGTGATGGGCGCTGTGCTGGACCTGCTGCGGCAGGCCGGGACGACGCTGCTGACCGAAGCCAATGGCGTGTCTGATAATCCGCTGATCTTCCCTGAAAGCGACGAGGCGCTGTCGGGCGGGAATTTCCATGCCGAACCCGTCGCTTTCGCGGCTGACATGATCGCGATCGCGCTGTGCGAGATCGGATCGATTGCGGAGCGGCGTGTCGCCATGCTGGTCGATCCGACATTGTCTGGCCTGCCCGCTTTCCTGACGCCCAATCCGGGCCTCAATTCGGGTTTCATGATCCCGCAGGTGACGGCGGCGGCGCTGGTGAGCGAGAATAAGCAGCGCGCTTACCCCGCCAGCGTGGATTCGATCCCGACATCGGCCAATCAGGAAGATCATGTGTCGATGGCGGCGCATGGCGCGCGGCGGCTGACGGCGATGGCCGCCAATGTCGACGCGGTGCTGGGGATCGAATTGCTGATGGCGGCGCAGGGGTGCGATTTCCATGCGCCTTTGGCGTCTAGCGCGGCGCTGGAGCAATTGCGCACGATGCTGCGCGGGGTCGTGCCGTTCCTGGAGGACGATCGCCATATGGCGCCCGATCTGGTCGCGGCGACGGATTTGATCGCAAATGGCGCGGTGGCGGCTACGGTCGATGACCTGCCGGGCGTGGTCGCATGACCGCGACCGACTGGCTGCGGGTCGAGCGGCGGGACAGTCCGCTGATTCTGGCGATGCCGCATGTCGGCACATTGCTGCCCATGCCGCAGTCGGACGGGTTTCTGTCGGACTGGCAGGCGCGGCGCGATGCGGACTGGCATATCGACCGGCTCTATGACGGGCTGGCGGAAGCGACGATCGTGGCGACCGGGGTGTCGCGCAGCCTGATCGACGTCAATCGCGATCCGTCGGGCGCGTCGCTCTATCCGGGGCAGGCGACGACGGAGCTGTGCCCGACCACGGATTTCGACGGGGCGCCGCTCTATCGGCCCGATGCTGTGCCCGATGCTGCGGCGATCGCGGATCGGCGTGAGCGCTGGTTCACGCCCTATCATGATGCGCTCCAGAGCGAGATTGAGCGGCTGCGTAAACTCCATAATCGGGTGGTTATCTATGATTGTCATGCGATCCGCAGCCGCATTCCGCGCCTGTTCGACGGGCTGTTGCCGGAACTGAACATCGGCACCAATGGCGGCGCGACCTGCGCGCCCGAATTGCGCGAAGCGATCGTGGTGGCGGCGGCGCAGTCTGGCCGGTCCCATGTGCTGGATGGCCGTTTTCGCGGTGGCTGGACGACGCGCCATTATGGACGGCCGCAGGGCGGCGTGCATGCGATCCAGATGGAAATAGCGCTGCGCGCCTATCTGGATGAACCCGATGGCGATGTGACGGAGGCCGACTGGCCGCCCGCCTATGACCCCGATCGTGCCGCAGCGCTGCGCGGCGATCTGACCCATATTCTTGCCGCAGCGCTTGCTTTCGCGAAAGGACAGACATGAGCCGGATCGACAATAGCCGTATCATCAAGCCCGCCACGGGCACGGAACTGAGCGCCAAAAGCTGGCTGACCGAAGCGCCGTTGCGGATGCTGATGAACAATCTGCATCCCGATGTGGCGGAAAAGCCGGAGGAACTGGTCGTCTATGGCGGCATTGGCCGGGCGGCGCGCGATTGGGAAAGCTATGACCGGATCGTCGAGACGCTGAAGCGGCTGGAGGATGACCAGACATTGCTGATCCAGTCGGGCAAGCCGGTGGGCGTGTTCCGCACCCATGCAGATGCGCCCCGCGTGCTGATTGCCAACAGCAATCTGGTGCCCAAATGGGCCAATTGGGAGCATTTTGCCGAACTGGATCGCAAGGGGCTGGCCATGTACGGCCAGATGACGGCGGGAAGCTGGATCTATATCGGCACGCAGGGGATCGTGCAGGGCACCTATGAGACATTCGTCGAAATGGGGCGCCAGCATTATGGGGGCGACCTGTCGGGCCGCTGGCTGCTGACCGCCGGGCTGGGCGGCATGGGCGGCGCGCAGCCGCTGGCCGCGGTGATGGCGGGCGCGTCCTGCCTTGCGATCGAATGCCAGCCCAGCCGGATCGAGATGCGGTTGCGCACCGGCTATCTGGACCGGGCGACCGACAATCTGGACGAGGCGCTGGATCTGGTGACGAACGCGAAGACGCCTCTGTCCGTCGGCCTGCTGGGCAATGCCGCCGAACTGTTGCCGTTGATCCATGCGCGCGGCGTGCGGCCCGATTTGCTGACCGACCAGACATCGGCGCATGATCCGGTCAATGGCTATCTGCCCGCCGGCTGGACGCTGGACCAGTGGTTTTCCGCGCGGGAAAGCGATCCGGCATCGGTCGCGGCGGCGGCCAAGGCGAGCATGGCGCAACATGTCCGCGCGATGCTGGCCTTTCAGGCGGATGGCGTGCCGACCACCGATTATGGCAATAATATCCGGCAGGTGGCGAAGGATGAGGGGGTGGAGAACGCCTTCGACTTCCCCGGTTTCGTCCCCGCCTATATCCGGCCGCTCTTCTGCCGGGGCGTGGGACCGTTTCGCTGGGCAGCGCTGTCGGGCGACCCGGAGGATATTTATCGCACCGACGCCAAGGTGAAGGAATTGCTGCCGGATAACACGCATCTGCACCGCTGGCTGGACATGGCGCGCGAGCGCATCCAGTTTCAGGGGTTGCCGGCGCGTATCTGCTGGGTGGGGCTGGGCGACCGGCACCGGCTGGGGCTGGCCTTCAACGAGATGGTGGCGAAGGGCGAATTGAAGGCCCCGGTGGTGATCGGCCGCGATCATCTGGACAGCGGATCGGTCGCCTCGCCCAATCGCGAGACGGAGGCGATGCGCGACGGGTCGGATGCGGTGAGCGACTGGCCCTTGCTCAACGCGCTGCTCAACACCGCGTCGGGCGCGACCTGGGTATCGCTGCATCATGGCGGCGGGGTCGGCATGGGCTATTCGCAGCATAGCGGCATGGTGATCGTCGCCGATGGCACGGACGCGGCGGCGCGGCGGCTGGAGCGGGTGCTTTGGAACGATCCGGCGACCGGCGTGATGCGCCATGCCGATGCGGGCTATGCCATCGCGCAGGATTGCGCGCGGGCGCAAGGGCTGGATCTGCCGGCGATCCTGTAATGTCCGAAGTACCGCCGATCGTCAGGCTGCGGGACTGTCCGTCGGTGCCATGGCTGAACGGTGGCGGGACGACCCGGCTGCTGTGGAGCGATGCGGACGGGCAGGACGGTTTCGACCGGCGGATCAGCATTGCGACCATAAAGGCGCCCGGTCCGTTCACGCTGTTGCCGGGCGTCGACCGGTCGCTGCTGCTGTTCGAGGGCGATGGACTGGTACTGGACGTTGACGGGCACCGCCTGTTTTTACAGCCTACCGTGCCGTTGGTCTTTTCCGGGGAGCAGGCGGTGCTTGTTCCGGCGGGTCAGGCGCCCGTCCGGCTACTCAATGTGATGACGCGGCGCGCGCGCTGGACGCACTGGCTGCGTTGTGGCGATGAAAGCGCGGCCGACGCGGACTGCCATGTCCTGCTGGCGGATGGGCCAGCAGGATCGGGCATGGAAGCGGGTGACATGGTCACAGCGGCGAAGGGATTAGCGGTAGCGCATATCGGGTTCCGGCCGCGCAACCTTTCAGAGCGGCGGCGGATCAGCGCCGGACTTCGAAGATAGACATGGGCCTGGCCTGTTTGATGTCGACCGGTGCCGCCAGTTCCCGCTGCAACATGGACAGCATCCAGCTGCGATGGTGGATCAGATAGTCCGAAAAGCCATCGGGCTTGGCCGGATCGAAGGTCGGCACCTGCCAGTCGGCGGGCTGTTCCTGATAGGGGAGGACGGGCTGTCCGACACCGTCTTCGGGCAGGTCGATGTGGCGGCCGAGATAGCTGTTCCCGGCAAAGCGGAAATATTGGGCCGGAGCGAAACCGGGCTGGATCAGGTAATCGGGACCACTGCGTCCGCTTTCCCGGCCATAGCGGGCCGTGCCTGCGACCTTGAAGCTATTATTCTGGACCCGGACATCGCGCGCCCAGCCGTCCCAATTGGTGGCGATCACCATCTGCACGTCCAGCGCCTTGCCGACATGGACGATATTTTTCTCGATCAGCACGTCGGACACATTGCCCGCGATCTGGAAGATGCGGGTGCCGTCGTTGCGGCTGACATTGAAGCGGGCGACGGTGCCGCGATTGCCCAGATTGTCGGTGTCGCTCTGCTTAGGTGAGCAGACGAGCAGGAAACCGCCGGCATTGTCGTGGCTGTAGTTATAGAGAAAGGTGGTGCGCCGCGAATTGAAATCGGAATCGAAGCCCTGCCCGTCATAGCGGGTGCGGGTGTAAGCGGCTTCGTTGAGCTGGATCAGGCTGTTGTCGGTGCTCCATTGCCAGATGCCCGCGCTGTAGCCGGGCGCGCGGCCGCCGGCATAACGCACGATATTATGTTCGATCAGCGTGCCGTCCGTCCCGCGCGGGACGATGCCGTCGCCGCCGATATCCTCGACATAATTGTCGCGGATGACGACATTCTCGCTCGGAAACCAGTTGGCGGACGTGACACGGTCACTGATCCCGGCAATGCCTGACCGGTCGACCCGCCAGACGATGTTGCGTTCGATCGCCAGATCCTGAAAACGGGTGGCGCGTTTCTGACCGATGGCACGGAAGACGATGCCGCCATTATCCTTGCGATCATTGGTGCCGCGCACATCATGCACATACATGTCGGTGATGCGGATACCGCGCGTCACGCCCCGGTCCTGCGCCGACACCAGCACGCCGAAACGCTGGGTAGGGGCGGGGGTGGGCGCGTCGTTCGTCACTTCCAGTCCGCTGACCGTGACATATTCGGCATTTATCACGCCCACCCCATGGGAGGACACGCCGCCTGCATCAATGCGCGGGCGCGGGCCGCCACCGGCCGCCGCGATAGTGATCGGGGCATAGGCCGCGCCGGATCGCGTCAGGGTCAACGGCTCCTTCCAGACCGACCCGGCCGCCAGCATCACCCGGTCGCCCGGCTTCAGCGCAAAATTGCCGACCTGGGCGAGCGATCGCCATGGCCGCTCCGCACTGGTTCCGGCGAAGCGATCGTCGCCTTTTGCAGAATCGACATAATAGGTTTCGGCATGAACGGGAGAAAAAGCGGCGATCAGCGGCACGGTGGCGAGAAGGGATGCTGTTGCAAAGGACTTCAGCAAAGATTCTGTCTCCGGAAAAACGACGGCACAGGCAATTTGGCGGGGTATGCCTGAATGCCGGATGAGTGAAAGACGGTAAAAAAGTCCTTGAAAGGCTTGCCTTATCGTCCGGTCTTTTTCAACATGGCGCCTTCATCCCACATGGAGCAGAAGTTTTGGAGACAGTTTCGATCGTGCTTTTCCTGTTGCTGGCGGTTGTCGTCAGTGGCGCCGTATCGCGCATGGTGCCCATCGCCCTGCCCACGCCGCTGGTCCAGATCGTGCTGGGCGCAGTGATCGGCCTTTCGACGACGCATCGCGTGACGCTCGATCCCGAACTGTTTCTCTTCCTCTTCCTGCCGCCGCTGCTGTTTCTGGATGGGTGGCGCATCCCCAAGGATGAATTGCTCAAGGACGTGTCGACCGTGGTCGAACTGGCACTGGGGCTGGTGCTGATAACGGTGGTAGGCATGGGCTTGTTCATCCACTGGATGATCCCGGCGATGCCGCTGGCGGTCGCCTTCGCACTGGCCGCCGTGGTGTCTCCGACCGACCCGATCGCGGTGTCCGCCATCGCCGCCCGCGTGCCCATCCCCAAGCGAATGATGCATATATTGGAAGGGGAATCGCTGCTCAACGATGCGTCGGGTCTGGTTTGCCTGCGCTTTGCCGTCGCCGCGGCGCTGACCGGCCATTTCGCCCCAGGACCGGCGGTGCTCAACTTCCTTTGGGTGGCCGGCGGCGGGCTGATCATCGGCGTTGTGGTCACACTGGCGGTGACGCGGGCCAAGGCGGCCGTCACCAAGCGCTGGGGCGAGGATACTGGGTCGCAGATTCTGGTCAGCCTGCTGATCCCCTTCGGCTCCTATATGGTGGCCGAACATGTCCATGCGTCGGGCATTTTGGCGGCGGTCAGCGCCGGTGTGACGATGACCTTCGCGGAAATTTCCCGGCAGGCGCTGGCCGAAACGCGGATGCGCCGCAATTCGGTGTGGGACATGGTGCAGTTCACGCTGAACGGCATCATCTTCGTGCTGCTGGGGGAGCAATTGCCTGCGATCCTGTCCGGCGCGAAGCAGACCGTCGCCATGACCGGGCATAGCGCGCCCTGGTGGCTGGCCGTCTATATCCTGGCGATCGTTGCTGGCCTTGCGGCGCTACGTTTCCTGTGGGTGTGGGGATCGCTGAAACTCACCATCCTGCGCAAGCGCAAGGGCGAGGTTTTGCCCCATAGCCCCGACTGGCGCCTGATTGCCGCCATGTCCTTTGCCGGTGTGCGGGGCGCCATCACGCTGGCGGGCGTGCTGACCCTGCCGCTGGTGCTGAATGACGGCACGCCGTTTCCGGCGCGCGATCTGGCGATCTTTCTGGCGGCGGGCGTAATCATCGTCTCGCTGATCGTGGCCAGCATCGCCCTGCCGATCCTGCTGAAGGGCCTGACCATGCCGCCCGAACCGTCGAAACAGGCGGAGGAGGACAAGGCGCGGATCGCCACGGCGCAGGCCGCGATCACGGCGATCGAGCGGCATCAGCATGGTCTGGCCGAGGGCCATGGCGATGCGGACCTTTACGCCCAGGCGGGCGGACGGGTGATGGATCTCTATCGCGAACGGATCGAAGGGCTGGATGAGGAGCAGACCGACCGTGCGCGGGCGCAGGACCGGTTGCTCAGCCAATTTCGTCTGGTCGGCATCAAGGCCGAGCGGGCGGCGCTCAACCAGTTGGTTCGCGCCCGGACCATCGGCAGCCAGACCGCCAAGAAACTGACGCGGGAACTGGACCTGTCGGAAGCGCGGCATCGTGGCTGACAGGTCCAGATGTTCTGCACTTAAGGGCAGGGGTCGGGCATGTCGCGATGCACGGCCTCTATCGCGGCCAGCGCTTCGTCATTCAGGGTGACGCGGACGCTGTCGATATCGGCCTTGAGCTGCGCCTGCGATGTCGCGCCGATGATGGTCGATGTCACGAACGGTCGGCTGTTGACATAGGCCAGCGCCAATTGCGCCGGATCCAGACCATGGGCATGGGCGATGGCGACATAACGGGCCGACGCCGCCGGCTGGCCGGGCAGGTCGTAGCGCACGAACTGACGCGCGACGTCGCGGCGCGACCCGGCCGGAATCTGCCCGCCCAGATATTTGCCGGTCAGATTACCGCCCGCCAGCGGCGAGTAGGCGAGCAGGCTGACATCCTCGCGCAGGGCGAATTCGGACAGGCCATATTCGAAGGTGCGGTTGAGCAGGCTATAGGCATTCTGGATCGACGCGACGCGCGGCAAACCCTGTTCGCGTGACAGGCGCAGATATTCCGACACGCCCCACGGGGTTTCGTTCGATACGCCGAAATGCCGGATCTTGCCCGTCGTCACCAGATCGCCCAGCGCGCCTAGCGTTTCTTCGATCGGCACGGTCTGGTCATTATCGTTCAGGCGCGACAGGCCCCGACCGCCAAAGGACGGCACTGGCCGGTCAGGCCAGTGCACCTGATACAGGTCGATATAGTCGGTTTTCAGTCGGCGCAGACTGTCTTCGACGGCCTGTTCGATATTGCGGCGATCGAGGCGGTTATTGCCATCGCGGAACTTGCGCACCGGGTCGCGGGAAGGACCGGCGACCTTGGTGGCGACGATCATGCGGTCACGCCCGCCCCGACCGGCGATCCAGTTGCCGATATAGGTTTCGGTCAGATATTGTGTGTCCTTGCTAACCGGCGTGACCGGATAGGCTTCTGCCGTGTCGAGGAAGTTCACACCTTCATCAAACGCATAGTCGAGCTGGGCATGGGCTTCCACCTCGCTATTTTGCGATCCCCATGTCATCGTGCCGAGGCAGATCAGGCTGACGTCGATCCCGGTCCGTCCCAGTGGGCGATAGTCCATATACATATCCTCTTTGCCGCAATGGGGGCCATCCATAGCGTCTGGTTGCGCGGCGGAAAGGGGAGGATCGGCGGGTCAGGCGTTTCTCATGGCCTATTGAGGAAATATCGATGTGGTCAGCCGCGCCGCACAAGGAATGAAGCGTCGATATCGGCGATCGAAGCGGCGCCGACTTGCGCCATGGCCAGTTCCAGTTCGGCGCGCAGCATATGGATCATATGGGCGACACCGGCCACGCCCGCCACGGCCAGCGCATGGAGTTGCGGGCGGCCGACCAGCACGGCGCTGGCCCCCAGCGCGATGGCCTTGAGGGCATCGGTGCCGGTGCGAACGCCGCTGTCCAGCAGGATCGGGCATCGGCCGTTGATCCGGGCAGCGATGGCGGGCAGGGCCTCCATCGGCGGGATCAGGCCATCCATCACGCGCCCGCCATGGTTGGAGACGATCAGCCCATCTGCGCCGCGATCCAGCGCCATGGCGGCATCATCCGGAGAAAGGATGCCCTTGATCACGATCGGCAGGCTGGTCTGGCTGCGCAGCCAGTCGATATCGGCCCATGTCGGGGCCGCCTGCGCCAGCGGCGTGCCGAAGACGATATGGCCGCCGGTCGCGCTGCTGGCATGGCGCACCGTTGGCATGGCGCGTAGGTTCGCCGCGTCGACGCCATCGGGCAGGGTGAACTCCGATCGCTTGATCGCCGCATCGATGGTGACGACGAGGATCTGATAGCCTGCCGCTTCGGCCCGCCTGACCAGTTCCAATGTGTGGTCACGGTTGGGCTGAAAATAGAGCTGGAACCAGAGCGGCGGCGTTTCGGCCCGACCCAGCGCCTGCGTTGCGGCAAAGGCGGCCTCGGCAATCTGTTCCAGCTTTATGCTCGACAGGGTGCTGACGATCATGCTGGTATCGAGCGCCGTCGCTGCGCCCATGGTGGCCAGTTCGCCCTCCACATGCACCAGCCGGTGATAGGCGATCGGCGCGAGCAGGATCGGGGCAGCATGGACATGGCCGAACAAGGTCGTGCGGGTGCTGCCTTCGGACAGATCGCGCAGGGCGCGGGGCATCAGGAAGACGCGATCAAACTGCGTCCGGTTGTCGGCCAGCGACTGTTCGGCGCCTGCGCCCGACTGGATATGCGCCCATGTCGCCGTGGCGATATGACCCTCGGCATGTCGCTCATAGTCTGCCAGGGCGCGGATATCGGCCGGGATGGCGGTCAGCGGGGGCAGGGGGTCGGAATCGATCATTTCGGGACTATCGCCTTGGGCAGCATCGCCTTCAACCCTCCGGCCGGGTCCAGATCCAGCTTCCGCCGATCGCCGCCGCGGCGAAGGGGACGAGGAACCAGGGCCAGGGGGAAAAGAGCAGGGCCAGTATCGCGCTGAAGGCGAAGGCGCATAAAGCCGCCTTCTTGCCCTTGCGACTGATCGCGCCGCGCTCTCGCCAGTTGCGGATATGCGGACCGAAATGCTTGTGATCCAGCAGCTTGGCTTCCAGGCGGGGGCTGGACCGGGCGAAGCAGAAGGCGGCCAGGATCATGAACGGCACGGTCGGCAACAGCGGCAGGAAGGCGCCGATCGTCCCCAGCGCGATCGAAGCGAAACCCGCGATAAGATAAAGATGCCGCCGCATGCTGCTCCTGTTCGGGCAGGGCAAGATGCGACCGCCTATGCTATTGCTTCGCAGCTGCGCGGTGGGATGGCAAGGTGGATGTGCGAGATGCGGAGGTCGGGATGGGTGGGACGCATGTTGGAAATGTCGCGCTTAACTTCGCATGTTTCCCGCAAGTTTTGATATTTTGGAACAGAAGTTGGAAATATTGTTACGGGAGGTGGCGGGCGGACAAACATGAAGCGGAGAGTAGCCGGAGATAGTTAAATAGGACAGGTCGAGGGCTGATTTGGGTCGATGGCGGACGGTCTGCTTTTCTTAGCCCCTCCCCTGAAGGGGAGGGGCTAAAGATGACCGGAACCCCTAAGCGGCAGGCAGCCGCAACCGCACCAGCAGGCCGCCCAGATCTTCGCTTTCTTCCAGCATGACCGACCCGCCGTAGATTTCCGCCACGTCGCGCACGATGGCGAGGCCGAGACCGGTGCCGGGCTTGCCCGAATCGAGGCGCACGCCACGGTCGAAGATGCGGACGCGGTCCGCTTCGGGGATGCCCATGCCGTCATCCTCCACCTGTATCTCGACCATGCCACCCGTGCGCGCCACTACCGTCGCAAAGACGCTGCCGCCGCCATATTTGGCCGCGTTTTCGATCAGGTTGCCGAGCATTTCATCCAGATCCTGTCTTTCGACGCGGACGGCGGCGTCCTTGTCGCCATCCATGTCGACGCGGGCTTCGGGATAGAGGCGCTGGACGGCGCGCTCGACGGCGGTGAGGCTGGCCCAGACTTCCGCGCGGCTCTGTGCCGCGCCGCGGCGGCCGACGGCGCGGGCGCGGGCGAGGTGATGGTCGACCTGCCGCCGCATCGTCGTCGCCTCGCGGATCACCGCATCGCCCAGGTCCGGGGCCTGCGCGGTGGCGGCATTCATGATCACGGTCAGCGGCGTCTTGAGCGCATGGGCGAGGTTGCCGGCATGGGTGCGCGCTTCCTCCGCCTGCCGCTCATTATGGGCGAGCAGGGCGTTCAGCTCCTCGACCATGGGCAGGACTTCGGCGGGCATCGCTTCGGTCACGCGGCTCTTTTCGCCGCCGCGCATCTTGATGATCTCCAGCCGCACCTTGCGCAGCGGTCGCAGCCCGTAAATGGTCTGGATCGTGGCGAGGACGAACAGGCCAAGCGCCAGCAGCGCGAAGCTGTTGAACAGGGTCGTCCGCAGCGTCTTGATCTGCGCGTCCAGCCCTTCGCGCGCCTGCGCCACCATGAACAGCCAGCGCGTGTTGGAGCCGGGCAGCAGCACCGTGCGCTCCATGATGCGCAGATCCTCGCCCGGAAACTGCTTGCTGTTATAGACGTGAAGCTGCCGGTCATGATGTTCGGCCGGGGCCTTCAATGCCCGGTCCCATAGCGAACGGGAGCGCCAGTCCTCATGCCCCTTGGCGCTGATCTGGTAATAAAGGCCGCTATTGGGTTCCAGAAAGCGCTGGTCGGCCAGTTCGCGGTTGAACAGCACTTCGCCGTCCGGCCCGATTTCCGACGCGGCGATCATCGCGGTCAGCACATAATTCATGCCGTCGTCGAAATTGCGCGTGATCGCATCCGACAGCACCCGGTCCAGCGCCACGCCCCCGCCGATCAGCAGTACGCTGATCCACAGCGCGGCAATGCCGATCATCCGCCGGCTTATCGAGCCGGTGGAGCGGACGGGGGGAGGGGATGCGGGGTCTGTCACTAAAGGCCGTTCGCCCTGAGTAGCCACTGAGCGAAGTCGAAGTGGCGTATCGAAGGGTTCGTGCGAGATGCTTCGATACGGGCCTTCGACTTCGCTCAGACCCTACTCAGCACGAACGGTGATTTTTACCGCCCCGGCTCGTCCAGGCTGTACCCCAGGCCGCGGATGGTGGTGATGACGTCGGCACCCAATTTCTTGCGGATGCGCGTCACGAATACTTCGATCGTGTTGGAATCGCGGTCGAAATCCTGATCGTAAATATGTTCGATCAATTCGGTGCGGCTGACCACCTTGCCCTTGTGATGGAGCAGGTAGGAGAGCAGCTTATATTCCTGCGCGGTCAACTTTACCGGGTCGCCCTTCAGCGTCACCTTGCCCGAACGGGTGTCGAGCCGCACGTCGCCGGCGATCAGTTCGCTCGATGCATTGCCCGACGCACGACGGATGAGCGCGCGCAGGCGGGCGATCAGTTCCTCGCTCTGGAAGGGCTTGGCCAGATAATCGTCGGCGCCCGCGTCCAGCCCGGCCACCTTGTCCGACCAGCTATCGCGCGCGGTAAGGACCAGCACGGGGAAGCTCTTCCCTTCCTTGCGCCAGCGGTCCAGCACGGTCAGGCCGTCGATCGTGGGCAGGCCAAGATCCAGCACGACCGCGTCATAGCTTTCGGTGGAGCCCAGGAAATGCCCGTCCTCGCCATCGGTGGCGAGGTCCACGGCATAGCCCGCGCCCTCCAGCGTGTTCCTGAGCTGCTGGCCCAGATTCGGTTCATCCTCGACGATCAGCAGACGCATGGGGCGGGTTCCGTTTTGTTATAAATCTGTTGAAAGGCGCGCCGGTTCAGCGCGCCATGCCGATGATATCGCCTGTCCGGCCGTCGGCATCAACCCACATCACCTTGCCGTCCTTCACATATTTCAGGCGGTATCGGTTGGCGGAGGGGTTGAATTCGCTGCCGACATAGGTGGCGCCGTTCACGGCCGCGTCGACCCGGCGCTTGATCATGGCAAAGGGCATGACCTGTCCGTCCAGCATCGCCCGGCGCGCGGCATCCTGTTCGTCACGGCGATTGCCGGCGTCGGCGGCGGGCGCCATCAGGGCCATGGCAAGTGCGGCCGTGATCGCCGGTGTCAGAAAGCGAGTCAGGCTCTTCCTCTTCATCATCATGGGCATGGCATAGGCGAATGGCATTGAACAGGTGGTGAATGAGGGGAAATTAGCTAATCAATCCGTCATCCCAGCGAATGCTGGGATCTCACTTCTACTTTGTCTCGACGCAGAAAGAAGAGAGATCCCAGCTTCCGCTGGGATGACGGAGGAAGGGGCAGGCTTATTTTTCCAGCGCGTACTGGACCGTCAGCGTGACCGATGCGCTGACCTGGCCGGGTTCGACCGGGGTGACGGGGGCGGCATCCGCCTTGAAACGAGCGGTCATCGCCATCGGCATGGGCGGCTGGCCACCGCTGTTGCTTTCGCTGATCGCCACCAGCCGGGCCGAGCGATAGCCCGCCGCCTGCGCATAGAAATCGGCCTGCGCCTTCGCGCTCTTGATCGCGGTGCCGCGCGCCTGGACGATCAGCGGCGACGGGTCGTCGATCGAGAAGGTCGGCCCGTTGATATTGGTCGCCCCTGCCGCGACGAAGGCGTCGAGCGAGGCGCCGACCTTCTTGATGTCGCGCAGCTTCACCGTCAGCTGGTTGGAGGCTTCATAGCCGATGAAGCGCGGGCCATCGGCCTTCCCGTCCTGATTGCTGTAATCATATTGGGCGGACAGGTTGATGCCGCTGGTCTGGATATCCTTCTTGGCGATCCCGGCCTTGGCAAGGGCGGCGATCAGCTTTTCGGTCTTGGCGGCATTATCCTGCATGGCGGCCTGCGCGGTCATGGCGCGGGTCTGGACGCCGGTGCCGACGGTGGCGATATCGGGCGCGGCTTCGACGCTTTCCGTGACGTTCAGCGTCACGATCGGCGCCGTCTCTGCGATGGTGACGCTGGTCTGCGCGATAGCGGCCACGGGAAGCGTGGCGGCGCCGAGCGCCATCAGGGCGAGAGCGGATTTCATGGACGTTTCTCCTCTATATGTCCTGCACCCATTTTGGCCGGGGTGCGATGAACGGACGCTGTGCAGCGTTGAAAGCCGTCCGACAGCTTTCGGGTTCCGCTCTTGCTCTGAAGGATGACAGCGCCTAGCTGCACCTTCATGGCAGCTCCTATTCTCTCGTTCGAAAATCTTGGCCTCTCGCAGGGTTCGCACTGGCTTTTCCGTGGCCTCAATATCGCCGTCGGGGCGAAGGATCGGCTGGCGCTGATCGGGCGCAATGGCGTGGGCAAGACGACCTTGCTGAAATTGCTGGGCGGACAGATTGAGGCGGACGAGGGCGTGCGGTCGGTGCAGCCGGGCGCGCGGGTCATCACGCTGGAGCAGGACCCGGACGTCACGCCGTTCAAGACGCTGCATGATTTTGCGCTGGCCGGTGAGTTTGCGCCGCCTGCGCATGAGGTGGAGGCGATCGCCGATCAGTTGGGCATCGACCTGAGCCGGGAAGCCAAGACGGCGAGTGGCGGTGAGCGCCGCCGTGCCGCGATCGCCCGCGCGCTGGCGAGCGAGCCGGACCTGCTGTTGCTGGACGAACCGACCAACCATCTGGATATCGCCGCGATCGACTGGATCGAGAATTGGATGGCGCGTTATAGTGGCGCCTTCATCGTTATCAGCCATGACCGCGCCTTCCTGACGCGGCTGACGCGCCAGACATTGTGGCTCGACCGGGGCCAGATGCGGCGGAATGAGATTGGTTTCGGTGGCTTCGAGCAGTGGATGGAAGCCGTCTATGCCGAAGAGGCGCGGGCGGCGGAGAAGCTGGACGCGAAGCTGAAGATCGAGGCGCACTGGCTGGAGCGTGGCGTCACCGCCCGGCGCAAGCGTAATCAGGGACGCCTGTCCAAACTGTGGGAAATGCGCGAACAGCGGGCCGCGATGCAGGGGCCGCAGGGCACCGCCAAGATCGCGGTCGCCAGCGACGACAGCAAGACCAAGAGCGTCATCAAGGCGGAACATGTCACGAAAAAATTCGGGGATCGCACGATCATCGACGACCTGTCGCTGCGAGTGCAGCGCGGCGATCGGATCGGCATCGTCGGCGGCAATGGCGCGGGCAAGTCGACGCTGCTCAAGCTGCTGACCGGCGCGCTGGAGCCGGACATTGGCAGCGTGACGCTGGCCAAGACGCTGGACATGATCTTCATCGACCAGCAGCGCAGCCTGATGCAGGGCGACAAGTCGGTCCGCGATGTTCTGGCCGAAGGGGGGGACTGGATCGACGTGCGCGGTGTGCGCAAGCATATCCATGGCTATCTGAAGGAGTTTCTGTTCGACCCGAGCCTTGCAGAGGCGAAGGTGGCGACGCTGTCCGGCGGCGAGCGGTCGCGGCTCTTGTTCGCGCGCGAATTTGCGCGGGAATCCAACCTGCTGGTGCTGGACGAACCGACCAACGATCTCGACCTCGAAACGCTCGACCTGTTGCAGGAAGTGATCGCCGATTATGACGGTACGGTGCTGATCGTCAGCCATGATCGCGATTTCCTGGATCGCACGGTGACGGTGACTTTGGGGCTGGATGGCACCGGGGTCGTTGATGTGATCGTGGGCGGCTATGCCGACTGGATCGCCAAGCGCGATCCGCGCAAGGCCGCGAAGATCGAGAAGAAAGAGGCCGCGCTGCCCCCGCCGCCCAAGCCGGTTTCCGCCAAGCTGACATATAAGGATCAGCGCGATCTGGACCTGTTGCCCAAGCGGATCGAGGAACTGGAAACGGCGATCGCGCGGGATGAGGAGGCCTTGGCTGATCCTGCGCTCTATACCAAGGATCCCAAGAAGTTCGCGGCGCTGACCGGGGCTATCGAAAAAGCGCGGGCGGAGAAGGATGCGGCCGAGGAACGCTGGCTGGAACTGGCGGAGAAGGCGGAAGGGCTGGCCGGGTAAAATCATGGCGGACACCGATCGCGACTGGCGCAAATGGGCGGAAACCGACCCCTATTATAGCGTGGCCGCCGCGCCGGAATTCCGCCGCGATCGGGTCGATATCGACGCCTTTCTCTATACGGGCGAGGCCTATATCGTGCAGCGTCTGGCGATGCTGGAGCGGCAACTGGGCGTGATTGCCCGCCACCGGGTGCTCGATTTCGGCTGTGGGGTGGGGCGGATCGCCCTGCCGATGGCGATGCTGTTCGATGAGGTGGTCGGGCTGGATGTCGCTCCGGCGATGCTGGCGGAGGCGGAGCGGCTGAAACAGCGGCAGGATGCGGGCAATGCGCATTTTGCCTTGTCCGACGATGCGCTTAGTGCGGCAGACGGCCGCTATGACTTCGTGCACAGCTATATCGTGTTTCAGCATATTCCGGTCGCCCGTGGCCTGCCGCTGATCGGGCTGCTGCTGGATCGGGTGGCGATCGGCGGCATTGCCAGTATCCATGTCGCGCTGCGCCGGGGGGATACGCCCTGGCGGGCGGCTTTCTACAAAGCGCGGACCCGCATTCCGGGCTTCCAGAAGTTGGTCCACTGGCTGCGCGGCAAGCCGTCGGGTGAACCGATGATGCAGATGAACGAATATCCGGTGTCGGCGATCTTTGCGATGATGCAGCAACGCGGTTTCGGGCAGGCGATAGTGGATATGGAGCGGCATGGACGTTTCCTGACCATGCATATTGCCGCTCGTCGGAACGGGATGCAGGAACAGGACGGATGACCGACAGCGCGAAAATTCCCCATCATGCGGTCCATTATGTCAACCGGGTCGGCTGGTTGCGCGCCGCGGTGCTGGGGGCCAATGACGGGATCGTGTCGACCGCCAGCCTGATGACCGGCATCGCCGCGTCGGGCGCTTCCGGGCAGTCGATCCTGTTGTCCGGCGTGGCGGCTCTGGTGGCGGGCGCCATGTCAATGGCGGCGGGCGAATATGTCTCCGTCAGTGCGCAATCCGATACCGAACGCGCGGACCTTGCCAAGGAGGCGAAGGCGCTGCGCAGCCAGCCGCATGCCGAATGGGTGGAATTGCGCGATATCTATGTCGATCGCGGCCTGGCACCCGATTTGGCGGGGCAGGTGGCGGAACAGTTGATGGCGGCCGATGCGCTGGGCGCGCATGCGCGCGACGAACTGGGTATTTCCGATCTGGCGACCGCGCGACCGGTGCAGGCGGCGATGGCATCGGCCGCCAGCTTCGCCGTGGGCGCCGCGCCGCCGGTGCTGGCCGCTGCGATCGCGCCGTCCGGCCATGCCATAGTCGCGATCGTCGGCGCCTGCCTCCTTTGTCTGGCGTTGCTTGGCCATGTCGGGGCCAGGCTGGGCGGGGCGAAGCCGTTGCGATCGATCGTCCGCACCCTGTTCTGGGGCGTGCTGGCGATGACTGTGACGGCGGGCGCGGGGCATCTTTTCGGCGCGGTGATATGAAGGCAGATTTCGCGCGCAAGTCATTCAAGGGAGACGCAAAATGACCGATATCCAGCAGATTCCGCTCAAGACGATCAAGGGTGCCGACGCCAGCCTGGGCGATTATGCGGGCAAGGTGGTGCTGGCGGTCAATGTCGCCTCCAAATGCGGGCTGACGCCGCAATATGAGGGGCTGGAAAAGCTCTACGCCGATTATAAGGACAAGGGGCTGGTCGTCGCCGGCTTCCCCGCCAATGATTTTGCGGGCCAGGAGCCGGGCGACAATGACGAGATCGCGACCTTCTGCACCACCAATTTCGGTGTCGACTTCCCGATGTTCGAAAAGATCGTCGTTACCGGACCGGAGAAGCACCCGCTCTATGCCGCGCTGACCAGCGCTGTGCCCGAAGCGCAGGGAGAGGGCGATGCCTTTCGCGAAAAGCTGAAAGGCTTTGGTATGACGCCCAATCCGGTGCCCGAAGTCCTGTGGAATTTCGAAAAGTTCGTCATCGCAAAGGATGGCAGCGTGGCCGCGCGCTTTGCGCCGACCACCGCGCCCGATGACGCCGCGCTGGTTGCCGCGATCGAAGCGGAATTGTCCAAGTGATAGTGGGGCGCTTGATTGCCGCCGCCCTTTTGCTGGGCGGATCGTCGGTTGCCCATGCGGCGCTCAGCCCGGCCGAGCACAAGATCAGTGCTACGGTTGAGGCGGGCTATGAGCCCGCCGTCGCCTTGCTGGAAAAGATCGTCAACCAGAATAGCGGATCGATGAATCTGGCGGGGGTGAAGGCGGTCGCCGACATGCTGCGCCCGGAATATGAGGCGCTGGGCTTCTCCGTTAGCTGGGTGCCGATGGATGCCGCCAAGCGCGCGGGCCATCTGGTCGCGGTGCACAAGGGCAAGGCCGGCAGCACGAAGATGCTGCTGATCGGGCATCTGGATACGGTGTTCGAACCGGACTCCCCCTTCCAGACGTTCAAGCGGGATGGCGATTTCGCTTCCGGCCCCGGCGTGTCGGACGACAAGGGCGGCGTGGCGACGATGATCCTGGCGCTCAAGGCCATGCAGGCGGCCGGCACGCTGAAGAACGCCAATATCGAAGTCGTGCTGACCGGGGACGAGGAGGATGCGGGCGATCCCGTCTCCATCTCGCGGGCCGATCTGGTCGCGGCGGGCAAGCGGGCCGATGTGGCGCTCGATTTCGAGGGGTTGAGCCAGGAAAATGGCCAGGATATGGGATCGATCGCCCGGCGTTCCTCCAATAGCTGGACGCTGACGACCACGGGCAAGTCGGGCCATAGCTCCGGCATCTTCTCCGAAAAGGCAGGCGATGGCGCCATTTATGAACTGGCCCGCATCATCGTGGCGTTTCGCAAGGAATTGCCCGAACCCAATCTGACCTTCAATGTCGGCCTGATCGGTGGCGGCCAGAGCGCCGATGTCGACAAGGATGGCGTGCGCATCGCGGTGACGGGCAAGACCAATATCATCCCGCCGATCGCGGTGGCGAAGGGCGACTTCCGCACGCTGAGCGAAGAGCAGACGAAGCGGGTGCAGGCCAAGATGCAGGCGATCGTCGACAGCGGCCATCTGAATGGCACATCGGCCAGCATCGCCTTTGACCTGGGCTATCCGTCGATGGCGCCGACCGAGGGGAACAAGGCGCTGCTGGTGAAGCTGAACGGTATCAACCGTGATCTGGGCCTGCCCGAAATGCCCGCGCTCGATCCGCTGAAGCGCGGGGCGGGGGATATCGCCTTCGTCGCGGCGGATACGGACGGGCTGGTGGGCCTTGGCCTTGCCTCCAGCGGCGATCACAGCCCGGCGGAAAAGGCGGACCTGTCCACCATGAAGCGTCAGGCCAAGCGGGCTGCCATGCTGATGACCCGGCTGTCGGCGGAGAAGGGGCGGAAGTAAGGGGGCAATCCCGTCAAACCCCGTTCGTGCTGAGTAGGGGCTGAGCGAAGTCGAAGACCCGTATCGAAGCATCAAACGCAGCGCGATATCCTTCGATACGCCATTTCGACTTCGCTCAATGGCTACTCAGCAACCGTGTTGATGTGTCAAGTTATCTGTTGCCACTGGGATTTGGATTGCAGGACGGCATTGGCGGTGACGATGAGTTTTCGCATGGCGG
>NZ_FNYZ01000023.1 GCF_900109095.1 Sphingobium sp. AP50 | reverse complement strand
GTCGGCGTGGTGATACTTTGAGATGACCGGTACCGACATTCCTCCCGCATCGTCGCCTCGATTTCGGACAACGACGCTGAAGGTGCGGGATGGAAGGCTATTTCGCTCGAACCGGTATCAAGTGGCCGACCTACCGAAATGATTTCTTGATAGTGATGCCCCATTCTCTCGGACGACCCGGTGTTGAAGGTACATAACCCTGATTGATGTCGAGATTCGAGACATAGTAATATTTTTTGAATATGTTCGTGACCTCTGCGGAAATCTGCCAATCGCTCTCCTCGTTTGTAAGGGTAAGGCGCCCGTTTGCTAGAAAGCGGCTCTCGATACGATTGCGGGGAGCGTTTTGAACACGTCCAAAGCTAAGCGATTGATATGACCCATCGAAACGGGGCGTCAATTTCCAGACATCGTTAAAGTTAATCTCATATTGGACGCCAAAACTATATTTCCATTTCGGTGTATTTATCGGCTTGAAACCAAGCTGCAGCCCGCTCTGGACCGCGAACGGCAGGAGGGACTTGTATTGGAAATCCGTGTAGCTTGCCGCCGCGTCAAATGTCAGCGCCTGTATGGGCCGAACAGTGGTTTCCGCCTCAAAACCGTCAATTCTGGCATCACCCGCATTTGTCGTGGCAATGCACGGGTTGCCAAGCGAGGGGGGGCATTGCGTAATTGTCGTTTGGATGTCTTTGTAGATGCTGTGGTAAGCCGACACGTTGAACCGTACCTTCCGGTCAAATATATCCATCTTCGCGCCAGCTTCATAGGAGGTCAATGTTTCTGGTGTGAAGGAAACCACCTGGATTGGAGTGAAAGGACGTGGATTGATACCTCCACCTTTATAGCCGGTGGCAATTTGTGCATAGGTCATCAACCAAGGTGCCCAGCGATAGTCGACAGCAATACGATAGTCCCAGCGATCGCCTCTGTAACTGCCTGTTACCCCGTTATTGGGAGAAAGAAACGGATTATAGCTTCCATCCTTATTGTAGCGATAGAAGGTATAATCCTTTTTCTCGTCGGTATAGCGAAGACCGCCCGTCACATTCAAATCCGGCAAAGGATGGAAGATAAGTTGTGCAAACGCCGCCTTGCTCTGCGCCGGTACGGGCTCGCGCAATGCCAAAAATGCCAAGGGCACACCCCCATAGCGAACGTCCGCCGTTAGGGTCGCGACGCTTTTTTGCTTCATGTAAAAACCACCAACGGTGTAGTCGATCAATGAGCTCACAGACCCGCTCAAGCGCAGCTCTTGGCTAATGGACCAAAAACTTAACCGGTTGTCTGAAACGCTGAGCGACAAGGGTGAGCCGTCATCGTCGCTTCCAAAGCGCGTGTAGTAGCCGCGATATGCACTGATTGATTTAAGGCTAAGAGTGTCTCCCAACGCATAGTCGATGTTGAGTGACACGCCGCCCCCCTTAAAATCGACCCTGTCAGGCGCGGTGGTTTCGCTGAGCATGCCTGTCGCCATGTTGGAGAAGCCGGCGTAAGTATGATATCCGCCCTTGGGCGTAAGGAACTGCTGGTAATCAAAACCGCTCGGCAGATTCGTGATTAGCGCTAGGTTGGGGCTGGCCGTGTTATAGGTAAACGACGTCAGCACATTCGGGGTGGTGGTTCGATCTTCACGCGTATAGTCGCCGGTGAGGGCGAGATCGAGACCGTCGATACCGGTATATCGCAGCGATCCCCGAAGCGCCTGATAGCCCACTCCGCCCATTTTATCAACGACGCAGCCAGTACCCACTGCCAGTTTTGCCGGCACACCCGAACCAGGAAATGCGCATCCAAAGTCGATCCGCTCTATATAGCCATCCTGTCGCTTGGCTACTCCAGCTACACGTAGAAAGAGATCATCAGTGATCTTCGTGTCGAAGCTGCCCCGCAAGTCCAGACGCGAGCGGCTACCAGCCGCAACCGAGATATAGCCGCTATTCGTGCCTTCCGGTTTCAAGCTGAAGAGCTTCACGGCGCCACCGATCGAGTTGCGACCAGCGAGCGTACCTTGGGGACCACGCAGAATTTCAACACGATCGAGATCCAGCAGATCGACTATCGACCCGGTAAGCGTCGCAAAATACACGTCGTCCACATAGAAGCCGACCCCCGGCTCAAGTGCTGGATTAAAGTCATATTGCCCAATGCCACGCATTGTTGCCGCTAGAGAAGGCCCCATGCTGGGCGACTGATTCTTGAGTGTGAGACTAGGGGATTGCTCCGCGATTTCTGTGATTGTCGTCTGGCTTCGCGACTCAAGCGCCGCGGCGTTGACAGCGGTAATGGCGAGCGGCGTGTCCTGCAGCCGCTGCGACCGAAATTGCGCAGTAACAACGATGTCGTCATTGCTCGTTGTGGGAGAACTGATAGACGCATCGGCGCTCTCTGTTCCGCTTTGCTCCGCCCAAGCCGGGTCGACTGCTGTGATAGCTATTAATGTGCCTGCCAGAACGGCGTGGCTCGTGAAGGTCCGCAGACCGGCTCGCTTAAACATAACCTCTCCCCACATAGTCTTGTCTGCGCCATGTCTGGATTTTGCCGGAGGCACCTCTGTAAGGTTGACCCGGCACCAGCTGGCACCACGGCTGAATTAGTCGATATCGGATGCCCGGCCACTTGCCGGAAGTGCACCATGCTCTGGCCTCCGATGCACAGAGGCATCTGGCTCAGATAAGGACGACCATTTGGCCAGGGCGCCGAGCAAAGTCTTCAAAAAGACGGGGAGGTGCACCCGCAGCCAGTGCGTAATGCAGGAGCAACCGGCCCTGGAAGCACCTTTTGTCCCTAGGAACACCTTGCAGCGATCCGCCCTTGGGGCGGCTAGGAGAGGATATGAAGATCGAACCATCGCTTCGCCATGGGCTTACCAATAACGTCAGTATCGCGTCAAACATGAGTACGGACAAGACCGATGCCGGCGCGTCCAGATCGATACTAACAAGCAAGGCAATGTGGGTTTTGATGTTTATTTCAGCCCTCAACTTTCTAGATCGTCAGGTCATCAACATCCTGGCTGAACCGATCAAGCGCGAATTGGGACTGAGCGATACACAGCTTGGATTGATGACGGGCCTCGCCTTTGCAATTTTCTATTCAAGCCTTGGTATTCCAATAGCGCGATTTGCCGATCGACCACATACAAACCGCGCGAAGATTATCGCCGTTTCCCTTGCAATCTGGTCTGCTATGACGGCAGCATGCGGCTTGGCGCAAAATTTCGGCCAGTTGCTCTTAGCAAGGCTTTGCGTCGGCATCGGCGAAGCTGGATGCACACCATCGGCTCACTCGCTGATTAGCGACTTATTCCCGCCGGCGCAGCGAGCCGCGGCACTGGCATTCTACGGTATAGGCATGTCTCTCGGCCTGCTGGTAGGTTTGGGCGCTGGCGGAATGATAGCAGATGCTATCGGCTGGCGGTGGACTCTGCTTCTCCTCGGATTGCCAGGCCTGCTACTAAGTCTTATCGCATGGAGTGTGCTTCCCGAACCTCGTCAGCTGGCGGGCGACCTCCGCACAGGGCCCGCCCGGTACGGGTTTCTCATTACCGCAAGAGACATATTTCGCCTGCCAGTCTATCGCAATATTGTAGCTGCGCTCACAGTCGCGTCTTTCCTCACTTATGGTGCAAGTGCCTGGCAAGCGATCTTTCTCATGCGTTCTTACGGTTTAAGCATTGCTGTCGCCGGGATAACACTGGGAATCATCGGAGGGATCGGAACAGGAATAGGCACCTGGATTGGGGGGTATCTCGCGCAACGTGCTGCGCGGAAAGGTTCTCATCACGTTCTGACCGGCTGCCTCGTTGCGCTTCTTCTCGCCTTCCCTCTCTCGGTTGCAGGCTATCTTGCGCCAGATTGGCGGGTTTGCGCTGTCCTGCTCTTTGTCGCCGGACTCTCGGCCGGGATGCTTTACGCCCCGACGTTCACTTGTGTCCAAGGCATCGTCCCTCCCTCCTCTCGCGCCGCAGCAACCGCGCTCCTCCTCATGATTCAGAACCTTATTGGTCTTGGCGCTGGCCCAGCTTTATTTGGTTTGGGGTCGGACCTGCTGGCCCCGCATGTGGGCCGGGAAAGTGTAAGATGGATTTTGGTCGCATCGACCTTTTTCCTGCCTCTTTCCGCTTGGTTGTACTGGCGGGCAGGGAAAGGCCTTGCTGCCGGAACGCGCGACTGAACGGTTCCGCCCCCCGGACTTGCCATCATCCAGCAGGCATGTTGCGGACAGTTGTAGCTATCGCGCAGGGCAGTCTCAGCCAGTCTCTTGGCCAACGAGCTAAGATAGGGAGGCTGCCGCGAGATAAAGAAACCTAATGGGAAGAGGACCATCGTCTTGACGGACAGCGGATATAATCGCGCGCAACTCCTTAACCTCCTGCGGAACATGCTGCTTATCCGCAAAGCGGAGCAACGGCTGTCGCGGCTGTTTCGGGAAGGGGCACTTCCCGGAGCGCTGCATCTCTATATCGGGCAGGAGGCAAGCGGCGTGGGTGCGTGTACAGCACTGGCGGAGCACGACTGGATCACCAGCACCCACCGAGGGCATGGACATTATCTGGCAAAGGGGGGTGACCTCAACGCCATGTTCGCGGAAATTTACGGTAAGCGCGAAGGCATCTGTCGCGGCATGGGTGGCTCAATGCATGTCGCCGATTTCTCACGGGGTATTCTTGGTGCCAATGGCATTGTAGGCGGCGGATTTGCCATCGCGACCGGCGCCGCCTTCGGCGCCAAGCTGCGCGATGACGGGCGCGTCGCGCTCTGCTTCTTTGGCGATGGGGCAGCTAATCAGGGGACATTTATGGAGAGCATGAATGTCGCTTCTGCTTGGCAGCTCCCCATGATCTTTCTATGCGAAAATAATGGCCTTTCCGAGTTTACCGTCAGTTCGACCGTGACAGGCGGCAAGCTCGTCGACCGGGCCAAGGCCTTCATGCCGACGGTGGTGGTGGACGGCAATGACGTTCTAGCGGTTCAGGCGGCAGTCTCCCAAGCGGCCGAATTGGCAAGAAGCGGCGGTGGCCCCTCCTATGTTGAGACCGTAACCTATCGTATCCACGGTCATCTGGAAGCAGAAGACGCCTTTTTAGCTGGCGGGGTCTATCGCACTGCGGAAGAGATCACGAACTGGACCAGCGCAGAAAGGGATCCGATCAGTCGCTACGAGGCATGGCTGCGGGCCCAGGGCATGGCGGATGACGACATCGCACCCGTCCATGAAGAGATCGACCGCAGGATCGAGGCGGCTGTCCTGTTCGCAGAAAATGGACAGGATGTAGACATCTATCTTGCCCACACCCTCATGTATGCAGATCGGGAGGCTTGATTATGGCGCGCCGCAGAATCATCCAGGCAATTAATGACGCGCTTTTTGAAGAGATGGAGCGAAACGAACATATCATTGTGATAGGCGAGGATGTCGAGCTTGCTATCATGGGCGACACGCGCGGTCTGGTCGATCGCTTCGGCCGCAACCGGATCCGCAATACACCCATCTGTGAGGCGACCCTGACCGGCATGGCGTTGGGTCTCACCGCGGCGGGCTATCGCGTTGTATTGCACATGATGTTTGCCAACTTCATCTATACCGGCTTTGATGCAATCGCGAACCAGATCGCCAAAATGCGGCTAATGACGGGAGGCCAGATCGGCATTCCCGTGACGTTTCTGGCCGGCTACGGAGCGGGTGGTTCCAATGCCGCGCAGCATAGCGACGGTGCACATCCTGCGCTGATGAATTTAGGCGGCATCAATGTCGCCATGCCCTCATGCTCTGCAGATGCCAAGGGCCTGCTAAAGACGGCATTACGTGGCAATGATCCTACTTTCTTGTTGGAAGCGGCGGTCCGCGGGGGGCAGATGGGCGAGGTGCCCGACGGCGACCATCTGGTGCCATTTGGTAAAGCTGCCATCCTCAAGGAGGGCAGTGACGTTTCCATCGTCGGTATTGGATCGATGATCAAGCCCGCACTTGAGGCCGCAGATATTCTTGCACGTGATGGCATCAGTGCTGATGTCATCGACCTCCGCACGCTTGTTCCGCTCGATGAAGGAGCGATCGTCGAGACGATCCGGCGCACTGGCAGACTGGTAGTGGTCGATGAAAGCCGCGACAGCGGTGGCGCGGCCAGCCATATTGCCGCGATCGCCGCAGACAAGGGCTTTTCCTATCTCAAGGCACCAATCAAGCGGGTTAACATCCCTAATGTAGCGATCCCCTATGCACCGTTAGCCGAAGCGGCGGTGGTGCCAACGGCGGCGACTATCGTGGTGGCCGTTCATAATATACTTGCACATGAGGTGATCGCATGAGGCTCAGACTCAAGCTCAATCGCGTCGGCATGAATATGTCCGAAGCAACGATCGTAGAGTGGTTGAAGCAGCCGGGGGACATATTTGCGGATGGAGATGCGCTCTATGCGATCGAAACCGAGAAAGTGACGCAGGACGTCACGGCAACAGCATCGGGCACATTGATCGAAATCCTCGTCCCGGCGGGGAATGATGCGAAGGTGGGCGATCCG
Source organism: Sphingobium sp. AP50 (assembly GCF_900109095.1). GTDB lineage: Bacteria > Pseudomonadota > Alphaproteobacteria > Sphingomonadales > Sphingomonadaceae > Sphingobium. The sequence continues at coordinate 78,263 of NZ_FNYZ01000023.1, read as the reverse complement.
ATCTGCATTGTCGATGTCGAGGCTCAGGCTCAATGAGTGGGTGTGTGATCGGCGTTGCTCACACAGGCATCACAGTATCTGACATGAGCCGAGCCCTGAACTTTTTCGGCGACGGTCTTGGCGCCAGCGTCAGCATACCGATTTTGTACGATGATCCCATGTTCGAGCGGATCACAGGCGTGCCAGGTGCGCAGATCGAAATCGCCTATGCCGAATTTCCTGGTCACCGCCTCGAGCTGCTACGTTATACGCATCCTGTTTCTCAAACACCGAACTTGGCGCAGCCAAGTGACCCGGGACATTTCCACCTCGCGCTCATGGTCGAGGATATCGATAAGATCATTACTAAGCTAGGACGGTTCGGCTTCACCTCGGCAGGACCCGTCGTGCATGTTCAGGAACCCGCCTTCAGTGTCATTTACACCTATGGGTTTGATAACCTCGTGATCGAATTAATGGATCACAGCGCTCCCCCGCCCGCCCCACTTGCGAGCCAGTGAAGGATATCGGCATGACTGAATATAAACTGCTGATCGGCGGCAATCTGGTCGATGGGGCGGAAACCATGCCCGTCATAAATCCGGCTACCGGCGAAATCTTCACCCATTGTCCTCGGGCCAATGCCGAGCAGCTTGAAATGGCTATCGAAGCCGCGCGTGCAGCTTTCCCGGATTGGGCCGCGCGCACATTCGATGAACGTTCTGCTTTGATAATCGCACTTGCAGATGCCCTCGAGAGCGATGCGAATGGCTTTGCAAGACTACTAACCCAGGAACAAGGTAAGCCGCTCGATCATGCTTTTGGCGAGGTGATGGGTGCAGTATACATCCTGCGTGGCTTTGCTGCGATGCGGCTTGATCCGCGTATATTACAGGACGGCGATGGCAGAAGGATTATCGAGACGCGTAGCCCGCTCGGCGTGGTCGCCGCTATAACGCCATGGAATTATCCGGTCATATTGTTGATGCATAAAGTCGGTCCCGCTCTGCTGGCGGGTAATACAGTGATTGCCAAGCCCGCACCTACAACGCCACTCACGACCTTGCGCTTCGCCCGAATTTGCCAAAACCTCCTTCCGGCAGGAGTGGTCAATGTCATCACTGACCAGAACGATCTGGGTCATCTTCTTACCCAACACCGCGCCGTTGCAAAAATCGCCTTTACCGGTTCGACCGCGACCGGAAAAAAGGTCATGTCTGCCGCTGCCGCCACGCTCAAGCGCGTGACTCTCGAGCTGGGCGGTAATGATGCCGCTATCATACTTGATGATGTCGATCCGGTTGCAGTGGCTCGCTTTGTATTCGAGGGCGCGATGGTAAATAGCGGGCAGGTTTGCGTTGCAGTCAAACGTGCATATGTCCCGCGCGATCTCTACGACGTCTTCTGCCAGGAACTGGTTCGTCTAGCCGGCGAACAGGTCGTCGATGATGGTCTGAGTCAGGGTGTCACGCTGGGCCCGCTTCAGAATCGCGCTCAATACGAGCGCGTCCGTGAACTCATTGACGATGCCAGATCGAGTGGCAACATCATCGCGGGCGGGCGGCACGATTTGCGTCCAGGCTATTTCATAGAACCCACGATTATCCGCGATGTACCTGAAGAGGCGCGCATCGTACAGGAAGAGCAATTTGGTCCGGTCCTGCCAGTGCTGGCTTATGACAGTCTTGATGTCGTGATCGCGGCCATAAACAACAGTGAGTTTGGCCTTGCTGGCACAGTCTGGTCGAGAGATATTGAGCGAGCCGAGGCGGTAGCGGATCGGATCGACAGTGGAACTGTCTGGATCAATCAGCACATGGCTTTTGACGTCAGGGTGCCTTTCAGGGGTTCAAAGCAATCCGGCTTTGGCGGTGAACTTGGGCAGGAAGGACTGGAGGAATACACTCAGCCTAAAATCATATCCTCGGTTCCGCTGGCCCCCTCCCCCGCCACGCAAGAAGTGAAAATCTAGGATGGGAAAATCTGCCAAGCCGACCGCGCACGCCGCGATACTACGCGACATTGCAGCACCGCTAACGATTGAGCCTGTCTTGCTCGGCGAGATCGCCCCGGGAGAAATTCAGGTGCGCCTGGTCGCAACAGGCATCTGTCATACTGATCTGATAGTGATAGCAGGCATGCTACCGGTTCCAAGGCCAGTTATACTTGGTCACGAAGGCGCAGGGATCGTCGAGGTTGTAGGCAGCGCGGTGTCGCATCTTGCGCCAGGAGATCATGTAGTTCTCTCCTTCGGATCTTGCGGTGACTGCCCCGCATGCGCTTCATGTACACCCAGTTATTGCGTAGAGTTTACGAGCCGCAACTTCAGCTGCGCGCGGCCTGATGGAACGACCGGGATCGATGCATCCGAACGCATTCACACTCATTTTTTCAGTCAATCATCCTTCAGCAGCCAGATCCTGTGCCCGGCCCGCAACGCAATCAAAATGCCCAAGGAGATAGGCCTTGCCGGTCTTGCGCCTTTGGGCTGCGGTATCTTGACCGGCGCGGGTGCGATCCTCAATGCCTTGAAGGTAACAGCTGGCGCATCGGTTGCCATCATCGGGGCGGGCGCGGTTGGCCTTAGCGCCGTAATGGCCTGTGTTCTGGTAGGGGCGACGTCAATCGTTGTAGTCGACCGAATTACCGACCGCCTGATGCTAGCCGCCGAATTTGGTGCGACAGGGACAATCGACACATCTAGCGTGGCGTTGGAAGAGGCCTTCGACGCAGTCAAAGCAAGCGGTTTCGACTATGTCCTCGACACATCAGGGGTGCCCTTCCTGATCGAGACGGCCATTCGTGCGCTCGCGATTAGAGGCAAGCTCGGACTTGTGGCACCGGGGCCAGATTTTACCATGCCGGTGATGTCCCTTATCGGCGGCGGCCGTGAAGTGCGCGGGATTATCGAGGGTGACGCTGATCCGGCCGAGCTGCTGCCACGTCTCCTTGCCTGGCACCGTGAAGGTATTTTCCCTTTCGATCGCATGATCCGTTTCTACCCCTTCGACAAGATCAATGAGGCAATAGCCGATGCTGTCGCAGGCACCGTTATCAAGCCGGTTCTTCGCTTCGACGACTATAGCGCTCTATGAACCGAGGTTGCGTTTCTGTACCTCAACAAATCAGCTGCGACCGAAACAGGCCCGGCGATAGGCCGTGGCGGGCCTTGAAGCGGCGGTAAAAATGACTTTCATCTGAGAATCCGCAGCGCCAGGCGATCTCCCCGATTGCAAGCTGAGCCAGTTTTGGATCGCGCAGCATCTGCGCTGCCATATGCAGGCGGATGGCAATGAGTTCCCCACCATAGGTCGTATCGTTTTGGGCAAAAAGCTTGTGCATATAGCGGGTCGAGACCTTCAGCATGCGCGCGAAAAGATCTGCATCGATGGTTCGGTCGAAGGCATGCTTTTCCAGCATATCTCGGGCATGCTGGTACGAGCGCTCAGACAGTGGAATCGAAGGGAGGTGGGATTGGCTGGCGATGCTCAGGATGCCAATCAACTGATCCACATAGTTGCGAGACAAGGCCGGTGATACGGTGCCGCTGTCATGGTAAATAGCGCGTGAAACTGCGGCGAGCGCCGCGCCCCACGGCGTGTCGCCGGCAAAAAGGTGTCCCAGAAGATCGCTCGGCCGCAGGATCGATTGGTCGATCAGATAATTGGGAATATGAAAGGACAGACTTCGACATCCCGGTGATGTCCAGAGCCGGTAAGGAATGCGGCTATCTACCAGGAATGTGTCACCACTCCGAATGTTGATGTCCTGATTGAGTGTCTGAACCCGGCCTTTGCCATCAAGGAAGGTGACAAGCTCATATTGGGTAAGGTCGCTGCGGCCTATTGCGGTGCGGGTGCGTGCTATCTTTTGTTCGAAACTTTGCGAAATGGCGCTTAGTTTAAAATCCTGAAACTGGAATTGCTCCAGTCTCGCCTCGACGGGCTCGTCTCCCTCAATCGTGAGATCCATCTCGAAGATCGCTTCACATATCGTGCCCGTCCAGTAGCCACGTGCAGCCGGTTTCGCTACGCTGTCTGTCGACCAGATCTGTGTCGGCCGCATCATCCCCTCCATTTTTATCGGATCATAGCCCATCGCCCGTCCTGTGCCAATGGAAGGCACGAGCATAGCGTATGGTAGTTCCGCGATACCGAATGCTGGCGCCCGCTCTTGATCAAGCATGTCCGAGTGGACGCTATTCCTCAGGCGCCACGAAAATTTTCAGGCCTTCAAGCTCGTCATGATAGACAATCTGACAGGACAGGCGGGAATTTGCGGTGCGAAACGGCGAGCTGTCGAGCAAATCATCTTCGTCGCTGCCAAGTGCTGGCAAGGACTCTGTGAAGGCTGGATCGACATAGATATGGCAGGTGGCGCACGAGCAGCACCCCCCGCATAGAGCCAGCACCTCGTCGAACCCTGCATCGCGCAGAAGTTCCATCAAGGACATGCCGGTCTGTCCCGCTATAATCTGTTCCTTGCCATCGCGGTCGGTAACAATGAGAGTCAAGTTCCAAGCCTTTCCGATTGTCCCAAGCTTGCTGCCGGGCGTAAGGTCATTCTGCAGCGACCGTGCTCAGGACAGGCGGCGACATCTCGGCCTTGATTAACCGATCTAGCAAGCGCCGGGCCCTTATCGCTCCGCCATCATCGCGCAGGATGATGGGGCGCTTCGACCAAAAATCCGCTTTGCCCATGCGCCGCTGCACCGCCTCGATCAGAGGGCGATCTTCGTCTTCGAAGGCCTGCGTGGTGGCCTGACGCACGATATCTCCAGCCTCAGCAAACGCTGGATGGAGCGTAAGGCCCCAAAAATAATGCGACGTGGTGGCCGTTTCGGGTGTGACGAAATGCCCTTGTAAGGTGCCGATCGCTTCTGACATAGGCGCCCCCGTGCGCTTGACGCCGGTATCCAGCTTGAGTGCCGAAGCAGGCATCCAGTGCATCTTCATCCACGTGTCGACCTGACACGGTTCTCCATCGAACATTGGCAGGAAATGGTCGGCGATTGGGACATTCTCGCCATACCAGATTGATGAGACGCAGTTACCATCCTGCTGCGCAGAATAGGCACCATGCAGGCTTAAATCCTGAGCAATACTGTTGCGATGGACATAATCGAGGTGGCTAAGGTCGAGCAGGTTATCATTCTCAAGCTCGTAATTAGCGTTGAGATAAGTAGTGCCATAGAATTTTAGCCGAACAGGATTGTCGAAGAAGGGATAGTCCACAATCTCGTCTGCATCCGCCTTGTTCGGATCACCCATCCAGATCCAAAGGATATTTTGCCTTTCGATCAATGGAAACGTACGCAGACAAGGTCCTTCGCGACCGCGATCGGAGTAGCGTGCGTCGATACACATGCCTTGCGTATTGAACTTCAAACCATGGTACGGACAAACCATATCGTCGCCTTCCCGATGCCCCATAGAGAGCGGGGCGAAGCGGTGGGGGCATTCATCCTTGATGGCGACCGGGATTCCCGCTTGTGTCCGGTACAGCAATACTGGAATATCAAGCATGGTCCTTACTATCAATTGATCGCCCAGATCATGCGCCCAGCCTGCACAATACCAGCTATTATAGAGATACGGATTGCGTTGCGTTTCGCTGATGTCACCATTTGTCATTGTAAACCTTCCTCCCAAAAACATGTCCAAGTCCTCGCTCAACGGGGCACTAGCTCGACAGGCAACGTCCGCCACGACGAGATGGCGTTGGTGATGAACGGCTCCGGTTCGCCGGCAGGGAGGATCTTTGCGACGCGGTCGGCCAGCATGCCCAGCAGAATGTCAGCCTCCATCCGCGAGACCATTTGTCCTGCGCAGCCATGAATACCAACGCCAAAGGCCAAATGACCGTTGGGCTTACGCGCGATGTCAAAGCGATCGGGGTCCGGAAACTTCTCCGGGTCGCGATTGGCTGCCCGCATTCCAACTCCAATCCGGTCGCCCGTCTTGAGCCGGACGCCCTCAAGCTCCATGTCATGCGCGACAACGCGGTGCAGGACCTGCACAGAGACATTGTAGCGAAGGATTTCTTCGAAAGCATCACGGGCTCGCGATGGATCATCATGCAAAAGCGACCATTGATCGGGATGATCGAGGAAATTCCGTATCCCGTTGATCAGCGAATAGGTTGTGGAATCAACCGAAGCGCTCAGAAAGATACGTGTGAGCAGCTCCGCCTCACCCTCCGTGATGGCACCTGTATCCGCTGATTTGAAGATTTCAGCGGCAAGACCATCAGGGGCCAGCGCCTCGCGACGCATCGATTGCGCTACCCACTCCAGCGTCCCAGCATCTCGAGCGCGATCCAGGCTCTGCTGGGTCCGGGCATTAGGTGGACCTGGCAGATTGAGTGTCAGTTCACCATAGATCAGGAGTTGCTCTCGATTATCCTTTGGCAACCCGATCGAATTTGCCATCCCATTAATGACAAATGGCGATATCACGTCATTTGCAAGATCGACGAAGCGCTTTTCAATTGCTTTCGAGACAAGTTCTTCTGCCCGTTCTTCGAATTCAATGCGCATCCGCTTCATCGCCGCAGGCGATAGAAGGCGCGAAATGATTGAGCGGTATTTGTCATGCTCGGGAGGATCAGTTTCAAGAAGCAGACTGGGGGTGCGGGTTCGGGAATATTCTGCCGCATCGCGGATGCCGATACCGCGCGCCGACGAAAAGTCTTGCCAGGACTGGAATATCTTCCGTCCCGTCGCCCAATGTGCAACATAGAAAGTGCCAGTGCTGGGGATCCACACAACTGGTCCTGCTTCGCGAATGCGCCTATGGAGGGGCACTGGATTGAGCATGGCTTCGTCGGAGTAAAGATCCACATCCACAATCGGTGCGCCAGAGAAATGCCGTTCTTCAACGATATCGTGAATATCGGTTTCCATCATGTTCATGCCTTATCATCCAAGGGGCTTAAGCGGCTTGCACGCTAAGGCGCGAAAGCAGGATATTTAAATCTTCGTCCGGGGGTACATATGTTCCCGACAAAGCATCGTAATTGCCGCCAAGCAACTGGGTGACGCGCGCGCCGCACGCATCTAGGCCCTGCTGGGCATTGTCCTCGCTTGCCTGTGTGCGAAGCATGTCGACAAAGAATCCGAGATGGGCTTGTGCGTCTGGGTTGTTCATGCCCTCACGGGCCATATCGGTGGAGACAAAGCCTGGATCCATGGCAAAAGCACGAACGCCCTGCGTCCTATTTTCCACATCGACGATCCGCGCCAGCCGCGTCTGGACAAGTTTGCCGATAGCATAGGGCGAGAAGTTCGGAATCACCATGTCGTGCGCGCGTGAGGTTATGATGACAATTCGCCCGGATGCACGGGCGATCATACCAGGTAGAAGGCGGCTAAGATAAAGCATCGGCGCAAGCTGATGAAGCTTCTGCGCTTCCCACCACAGATCGATATCCATTCCCGCGACCGGTCCATAAGGCCAGCCAACCCCGGCGTTGTTAACAAAGGCTGTGATCGGACCAAAAATGGCTTCGACCGCGTCGATCGATCGCTGCACATCCGCCGCGATCGTTACATCTCCAGCAATGGCGAGCGCCTTACCGTCATTGCCGTTAATGGCGGCTGCGACTTTTTCCACATCGGCCCTGCGCCGAGCGACCAGTCCGACTGAGGCGCCCGCAGCCGCCAGATGCAGCGCAATCGCTTCGCCAAAACCACGTCCTGCTCCTGTAACAAGCGCCACTTGCCCCGCAAGAGGTAGATCCATCCGAGCCATAATATCGATCCTTCACCCTTGCAGTTTCTAATTGCCGCTTCTTCTGGACATTGAGACGCACCCTCTCAGAACGGCACCAACTCGACAGGCAGGCTTTCCAGCGCTCTCAATGTGTTGTTGAGCCGCCGCGTTTGCGGCCCCCTAGGCCGAATTTCGGCAATTCTGGCCAGCAGGGCTTCGAGAATTACCTCTGCTTCCTGGCGGGCGACCATCTGGCCAAGGCACTGATGGATGCCAAACCCAAAGGCCAGGTGTCCACTTGTCGTCCGCGTGATGTCGAAGCTGTCTGGTTTATCCCATCGACGCGGGTCGCGGTTGGCAGCAGCCAGGAAGAGCAGCACCTTGGAATCTGCTGGAAGGATGTTCTCGCCAATTTCCACAGCATGCGTGGTTGTGCGAAAGAATGTCTGCACCGTGGAATCCCAACGGAGGGACTCTTCGAAGCATTTTTTTGCGAGCGAAGGATTAGCGTGCAGTCGCTGCCACTGGTCTGGATGCGCGGTAAGGGCGGCAAGCATGTTACCGATCCCGTTTACCGTAGTATCCACGCCTGCTGACAGAAATGACCGAACCAGTCGCCCCGCCTCCTCCTCGTTGCACAGCCCTTGGTCTGCCGCACGATACACACTCGCACCCCAGCCATCCGGCGCAAGGTTCTCACGCTGGCAGGCCTTTGCTACCCAAGCGATCGCTGGCCTAGCGCGCTCTTCGGTCTCAAGGAACAGGCCATTGCGCGGACCAAAGGCATTGAAAGTGGCCGCGGCATAATCCAACAGCAAATGCCGCCCCTCTATTGGGAGGCCGATCATGTCGGGAAATATCATCATCGGAAAGAGTTCGGCCAAGCCTCGGATTAGATCGACCGTGCGCTCCCTTACCAGCCTATCTACCAGCATCTCGGCCTTTTCACGCCACATAGGCCGTAGTGCCTTGATAACCGGCAGGGAGACGACCTTGTTCATCAACCCCCTAGTACGATCATGCACCGGCGGATCGGTCTCGAGTAGAAGTGAAGGGAGCCGCCAGGGTGTTTCAACGGAAAAGTCTGAGAGACCTACACCTCGCCCTGAACAGTAAGTTGCGTGATCCCGCAGCGCACGCATCACATCTGCATGACGTGCCATGCCATAGAGGCCATATTTTTCGATGTAGAAAAGTGGTCCCGCATCGCGCATGCTTGAGTGCATTTCATAAGGCGCAGCCAAATTCTCCCGCGCGAAAATATCTTGTTTCACGTACGGAACGAACCTCGAGTCAGGCAAAGAGGCCGAACGGGGCTGCACTATTTTCTCGCACGGAGTCGCCATCGACCGCATCCTCACCCTGCATCATCCTTTTGGACTGTTTTTTCACGAGATGGCCTCGTGAGGCCGCCCCGGGACTGCTAAGAGTGTCATACGCCTTTTAATTGTGATGTCAATTTAGGAATCGACGTTGACCAAGCCTACCTCGAAGCTCGATCTGGAAACCTTCGCACCCTTCTACTGGACAGCTATCAGCAATCGATGGACCGCAGATTCGTCTCGCCTCTATCTCGAACGCTTCGGTATCGGGATTGTGGAATGGCGCGTGTTGACGGCGTTGGCTGACGTAGAGGGTGTGACATCCCTGGAAGCTGCGCGCCTCGCCGCGCTTGATACCGGGGCGGCTAATCGCGCCATGAATCAACTTAGAGAAAAAAATCTGGTGGCACCCAAGGAAGGCAAATTTGAACGTCGTAGCAAGCCATTTGAAATGACCACGGCGGGCGTTGCTCTCTACGAGAAGATCAAACCTCTGGCCCAAGCCCGCATCGATTACCTTATGTCCGACCTCGACGATGACGAGCGTCGCCGCTTTCTCGATGCGCTTAGGGCGATTTATAGGCGCACTGCTGACCTATCTGACCGTTGAATTGAAACACAGGAGGATGTTACCGCCACCTCTCAGATGTAAAAGACAAAGAATCGCTGCAGTTCTGAAATTGGATTTCTAGCACGTCCGACCCAGCCAGCCATCTTGGTAGCTGACCGCCCACTCTGCACCAAACCCAGCCTTGAGATGCGCGTCCGATTTATACATATTGTGTCGCCATAGTACCGCGCGATGGATACCAGCATGTACTTTCTGACGCAAAGCAACGTGTCTCGGCATCCTCTGCTAGCGGAGGATGCCGTCCCCTACTATCAAAACGGTGAGTTCGATCATAATCAAATTATGACCTACGAGAGACCCATTGGCGGACTGATTTCGTTCATCCTGGCTACCAGAATTTGTGTATATTTCGTAATAGTGCTCGAATACCACATCCCTACTGCAACTTGCGGTTTTTGACGGAGAGCGTCCGCTTCCCGGCACTCTTCTAGTCAACCTGCGGCTGCTACTCGGCTTAGCCCAGCGAGACGCCTAGCTTCTTGCGGCGGGGCATGGTCGGCTTACCACCCCCCATTGCTTCTACTACAAGAGTCGTAACCGACTGTTTGTCAACAGCTTGCTCCGCCTTGGCTGCTGATCGATCCTGCTCCTTATCCTTGGCCGAGGGGGGTCGTCTTGGCAGCTGGATCAAGGGCTTTTGCAGAAGCAGCTTTATTTCCGGGCGCGATCCTGGCCTTCTTCTTTTCGACGGTGGCCACTGACGCGTCCGGCGCGGCCTTCACTTTCCTTGCATCTTGCCTTGCTGGCTTAGATGGCGCTGCCGCGGACTTCCTGGTGTCGGCGTTCGTTCTGCCCCTTGTACTGCGAACCCGCGTCTTGACGGGCACCTCCCCAGCGGCAATCTTTGCCATATCACCGGTTTGCGAGGCCGTTGCCACAGCGTACATGGTGCTAGCGGAAACTGATGAGGTTTTGTTTGCTGGCGTAGCTGCTACAGCGACTGCAGGTGCTACTAGCGCGGCTTTTGCCAGCTTCGTCCGCGATCCGCCAAGGCCAAGCTTCTCGGCCACGGCGCGTCTTGCGGCAGAATATTCCGCCGCAACCATCGGATAATCTTTTGGCAGCTTGTAGCGGTTCCGATAGTCCTGCGGTGTCAAGCCATGGCTGGCAAGATGTCGTTTGAGCGTTTTGTAAGGCCGGCCGTCAATCAGACTGATGATATGCGCCGACGAGGCGAGGCTCTTACGCACCGACACTGCTGGCGTGAACGTCTCGGGTTCAATAACCAGCGGCGCGCCACCGCCCGTCAAAGCGTCCTGTGTCGACTGAATGAGCGACGCAAGGTCTTCGCTGGAGACGCTGTTGTTTGCAACTTAGGCGCTCAACAACTGGACTGTCAGGCTAGCAATGTCAGGCTGCTTTATCTGCGGGATATCGGGTTGCTCAACATCTGCCACGGTCATCCTTCGGGTTGATCTACGAGCCATATCTGTATTGTAGGAACGGAAAAGTAAATTGTTCTCAAAGAGGATCAGGAGTCGGAGGCAGATCGCGCCTCAACGCTTATAGGTAACGGAAATATCCGATCCGACCTCTACTAGCTGGCACCGTGGCGACCTCAGAACTAACGGTGCGATCCTCGCCATGTTTCCTCTAACGGTTGATATAAACAAGACCGTTCTATTCATCCTTCTCCGTATCTCGATAGAGTCACTACTTGACAGTTATCTGTCAATAATCCATGACCTTGGCCTCAATGACAGATGTCCGCCATGCGCCGGGCACAAGCAGCGGAGAGAATGAATGTTCACAAGATGCCCGAAGCTGAGCTCTGTCGCTGCCGTGATTGTCTTTTGCCTAATGAGCAATGCCCGTGCCGCTCCCGCTAAGGAGACAGGGCGATATGAGTGGGTGACATTGGGCACAGCAGGTGGCCCGGTGGCACAACCAGGTCGCAACGAGCCAGCCAATCTGGTGGTAAGAGGCGGTGAGGCGCATCTGGTTGATGCAGGCGACGGCGCAATGACCGCTGTTGTTGAAGCGGGCACCGATTACCGCGCTCTGCGATCAGTCTGGATCAGCCACATTCACTTCGATCATCTTGGCGGTCTCTACGCAGTACTGGGACTGCGGCTCCAGACACGCGCAGTGGGGCCTCTTTCTATTTATGGTCCACCAGGAATGCGCGAGATTGTAAACGGCCTGCTGGCGGCGATGCGTCCTAGCGCGCGATCGGGCTTCGGCGTCCCGGGCGAAGTCGCCATAGATCCGGCAGCCGGTATCACAGTGGTCGAGCTGAAGGACGGCGATATCATAGAGCGTGACGGCTTGAAGGTAACGATTGCTGCGAACTCTCACTATAGTTTTGCAGAAGGCAGTGCGGAAGAGAAATATTTTCGGTCCTATTCCTTTAGATTTGATCTCGCGGATCGTTCGATTGTCTATACCGGCGATACCGGTCCTAGCGATAAGGTGATAAATCTCGCGCGGGGCGCGGATTTACTGGTAACGGAGATGGTCGATCTGGACGGTATAAAAGCGACTATGACGCGCTACGCCAAACATATGTCGGCCAAGGAGATAGACGTAGCCACGCAGCATCTCACGTCCCACCATCTCACCACGGCCGATATTTCGGCCATGGCGGCTCGCGCAGGCGTCAAGGCGGTGGTGGTCACCCACATCGCGGGGGGTAATTCCAAAGATGCTTACGCCAGCGATCGATATGCAGCAGAGATTGGAAAGACTTTCCGAGGTCCGGTGCACATTGCCAAGGATCTCGAACGCTTCTGAAAGGACTTCTGAGGCATAGCTTCCATACCCCGCCTACGCAGATGGGCCGACGTAGCGAATGTTGTTCTACCGCTTTGGAAGCACTAAACGTCGTCCTGACCCGGCTTGCATCCCGCCCTGATATTGAGCTTTTCTTGAATGCCTCCGTGGTGCTCGTGCCCCATTGGGATACCATACCGTCCTCGGCCAGCCATTCGTTCGTGGGTAAGTCGGCCGTAAGGCGAGCTGGGTCGGTCCAGTGTTCATGCGCGTAACCAAATAGGCGGACTAGTAATCGTAGATTTGTGACCCCATGAGATGGCGCCCCAAGCTCCAGAGATGGTCATAGCGACCTAGCCGTTTAGGATGGTGGTAGCCGGAAAGTACAGCGCCGAAATCAAACATTTTGAAAGTGGATATGTCGCAGGCCGACCGTGTTCGATTTGATCACGAGGACAGTATGGTGATCGACATGCTCATCTTCTTGCCTCAGCCCAATAACGCTTCGGGCATGTATCTCCTCTTCTAACCCATCGCGAATATGGTCTAACATGATCGTACCAAGCGTATTGACGAACCAAGCGACAGCTTGCATCACATCTGGGTTCAACGGCACCACATGCGGCAGGCGCTACCCCGTGCGGAATGACAGCGATAAATTCGCAAAGTTCATTTTTGCGAGCCACCGGTTTTAACCGGTGTTGATCTGTGATCTCTTTACCGCAATCAGCTCCGCCGCCTCGATATCATATCCATTGGGCACTCCTAGCCTACCGATAATAGGTCTGCTCACCGACCGCGATCCGGCGCCACGCCTCCGATGTGCTGGTTCCTGCGCCAGAACCATCTCGACTTCACGCGGCTTACTATGATCTCCTCCGGCCTGTCCTTCTTGCTTGGCATTAAAATTCCCTTCGTGACCCAGACTATCTTAGTCTCTGGGCCACTCCGCAGGGGAATTCAGTTCAATAATGTCGCCCATCTGGAGCAAATCACTACACCATCAATAGTTGTCTGCTGTTCAGGCCTTCCTCAATCAGATGTTCTCATGTTGCCACCACGTTAATAATTTTTGGCTGCGGCGCGCTTGTCTCAAAACGAACGGAGAAAACCTGCGGGATCAATGCCCCGCCAGATACACACGCGCGTGAGGCCGATAGCCAGCAGAACGCCAAACAAGGCTGCTTTCCCGACAACAGCCATAAAATTGACAAGCAGCTTTACCCCGCTCTTTTCGCCTAAGGCTAACTCACGCAACAATCAGGCAACACAAATGCCATCGACCCCGACTGTCTGGAAAAGATGGGGCATTGCGACGGCCGAGGAGGGGTAAGCTGACAGCTTTTCGCGAAACTCCGGATTGTGGAAAGCGGCGCGAAAATGATCGGTCGATTGCCAGATAGCGTAGTTGAGATAGGCGGGACTGGCGCCCACGGCCCGATGCAATTGCGTCGAGATGAAACCCGGCTGGCGCTTCATGACGGTCGCATCGTCCTTCCAGGCCTCGAGAAAAACATCTTCATCCTGCTCCTCAAGCAGGAAAAGATTGATCAGAATGACCGGAGCGGCAGCGATACCGATCTGCTTTTCGATCGGAAAGGCAGGATCCATAGAGCGATATTGTGGCATGATGAACGACTCCCGTTCGAAGCTTGACAGATTGGCACCCCCCCTAGATAGATTATTGACACCATTATGTCAACATGACACCATGGTTACATATGAACGAGCATCCTCACACTCCCAAAGGCGACATGTTTACCAATCTGTTGCTTGCGATGTTCCGTGCGACAAATCTGACATTGGCCTGGGGTGACCGCCTTGTCGCGCCCATGGGTCTAACAAGTGCGCGATGGCAGATACTTGGTACAATCGTTGCTGCAGAGAAGCCGCAATCGGTCGCATGGCTGGCACGCGATCTTGGCGCAAATCGCCAGAATGTTCAGCGTATTGTGAACGACCTGTTGAAAGATAACATCGTCACTTTTGAACCCAACCCCCATCATCGGCGCTCACAACTGGTGAAGCTCACTAACGAAGGGCGCCGTCGGTACGAGACGGCGCTGCTGGCCTATTATCCCCAGGTTGCCCACCTGGCTGCACACCTGACGCTATCGGACCTTGAAGCCGCGCAGCGTGTCATGGCATCGCTCATAGGGAAGCTGCAACGGCAGGGCTCATCCGACTCCCCGGACTGATCGGCGGTAGGCCGCCCGGGGGAAGCCATTCATTGATGGTCTACCGGATTGATAGCAAGTTGAGCGAGGCTCTGGGCCATTTTTTCTTTTCCTCGTTCGCAATGGATAGCCGCCGGGCTTGCAGAAAAGCATAGGCGACATTCGTCGTCACCACGCAGTGTATATTAAGCCCAGTCGTCGATCACCCTCGAGTGATCGAGACGAAGCTCTTCATCGAGTTGCTGATGGGCCTGCTCGCAGATCCATCGGACCATGGATCCCTTGATTTCTACAGCCTTTTACTTGATCGGTATGTCGGCAGGCAGGTTGAACTGATGCGGTGGATGCCTCCCTTCATAGGGCATCGTGTGATGCTCAGTAGCGCCATGGCGGCGCATGAGCGCGGAGCATATGGCAGATGCACATATGCTGTCTCAACTTGGCAAAGCGCAGCTTCCAGGTCGGTGCGACTGATCGAGCAGGGTCGCGTGTGGATGCCTCCCAGATTGCAAGGCGATTTTCTGATTTTGCTCGGCAGAGCGCTTCATCGCTCGTGTGTCAGGCCTATGGTGTGGCTTGCTGACGCCACGGGCGGTTATGCAGTTCGAACGATCTGGGCCACATCGGTTCAGCGAGCTGGTTCGCTCTCGCCCCGGGACTGGTTAGCCGCATCGTGAACATTGTAATCCTTGCCGCATAGTATCAGTTATGGCGCGGCGATCTGGATGAGAAGTTTCCGTCAATCAGGATGAGAACTGATCGTCGCGGTTTTCAAGTGGTGCCTGCTTTGATTGACGCTGGCAAGCGCTACTCGCAGGTGCGATTGTCGCTGCGCGACATTTCCTCGTTGGACTTGATTGTCGCGAAGGTCGGTGGCCGACCAGCGCGTGATTGCCGTTGGATCGCCGAGCGGCGGCGGTAGCTCTCGACATTCATCTCGAAGATTGTCGCGTGGTGAACGAGGCGATCCACGGCGGCGAGCGTCATGGCAGGATCGGGGAATACCCGGTTCCATTCACCAAAAGGCTGGTTGGCGGTGATGAGCGTGGAACGCCGTTCGTACCGTGCGCTGATCAACTCGAACAGGACGGACGTTTCAGCCTGATCCTTGGTCACGTAGGCGAGGTCATCGAGGATCAGCAGGTGATATTTGTCGAGTTTGGCTATCGCGGCTTCGAGCGCCAGTTCACGGCGGGCAACCTGAAGTTTCTGGACCAGATCGGAGGTGCGGGTAAACAGGACGTGCCAGCCATTTTCGATCAACGCAAGGCCGATTGCGGCAGCCAGATGGGTTTTACCCCCACCCGGTGGACCAAAGAAGATGAGGTTGGCGCCTTTTTCGAGCCAGCCATCACCAGAACACAGCGCCGTCACCCGGGCGCGGGAGATCATTGGCACTGCATCGAAGGCGAAGCTGTCGAGAGTCTTGCCAGGTGGCAGGCGGGCTTCGCCCAGATGCCTTTCGATCCGGCGTCGGTCCCGTTCTGCGATCTCATGCTCAGCGAGCGCCGCAAGCAGGCGGGCCCCAGGCCAGCCTTCCTTGTCTGCCCGCGTGGTAAAGTCGGGCCAGATCAGTTTGATTGCTGGCAGGCGCAGGTCGTTGAGGATGAGGCTCAGACGCTGGGCGTCGATAGCGGGTGCGTTCCGGCTCATGCGGCTTCTCCCGCCAGGAGAAGATCATAGGTGACCAGGAGGACCAGTTCCACCACCACGTCGGGAAGCGCCGCCGGATCGGGAGCGAAGCGTATTCGCAAGGCATCCATGTCGGGGAGACGGTTAGCAGCCACGTCGGCTGCCAGCAGTTCCGCGAGTTCGGCCTCGCTGGCTCTTTCGTGCGCCATTGCCAACAGTTCTACCATCTGCCGACAAGCGATCCGTTCAGGCAATGCGGCGATGAGCCGGTCGAAGGTCTGACGATAAGGCTCCCTTGGGAAGAGCTGGTCACGATAAACCAACTTCAGGAGCGCCATGGGTTTGCGCCGCAGGCTATGGATGACGTGCCGATAATCGAGCACATGCCCGTGGGAGCCGTTATTGAACGACCGCCCCCGCGACAATGTCATGAGGTGAGTGCCGCCGATGAACAGATTGAGGCGATCATCGTAAAGCCGAACGCGCAGCCGATGCCCGATCAGCCGTGAGGGCACGGTATAGAACACCTTGCGAGGCGTGAAGCTGCTGGTGGAGGTGACCGTGACGATCGTCTCCTCATAATCGCTGGTGCGCGCGCCAGGCAGGGGCTGCAATACCGCACGCTCGGCGTCTATGCGTGGGCCGTTGCGCCGGTTCTTGCGGCTGACGACTTCGTCGATGAAGTGCCGGTAACTCGCCAGTTCATCGAAGTCTCGCGAACCACGCATCAGCAGCGCGTCCTTTATTGCTGCCTTCAAATGCCCGTGCGGGCTCTCGATCCCGCCATTCTCATGGGCAACGCCGCGGTTGTTGCGCGTCGGCGTCATGCCATAATGTTCGCACAGCGCGTCATATCGCAGCGTCAGATCTTGCCGGGCATCGGCGTCCAAGTTGCGGAACGCGGCCGACAGGCTATCGCTGCGATGCTCAACCGGGGCACCGCCGACGGCCCACAGGGCGTTTTGCAACCCTTCTGCAAGCGCGACATAGCTCTCGCCGCCCAAAATGACATGGACGTGTTCGAAGCCCGACCATATCAGCCGAAAATGGTAGAGGCGATGATCGAGCGGCACGCCGACGATCGTTACGTGCTCATCGCTCATCTCGGTGAAGTCCGACAGGCCAAGCCGTCCCGGTTCATGCACCTGCCGGAAGATCACTTCCTGCTCAGGACCATGGATCGCCCGCCATGTTCGGATCCTTCGCTCCAATGTGCGCCGGATGCGCCCATCAAGCTTAGGGTGACGGCGACATATCTCCTCGAAAATCGCCACTGACCGCAAACCAGGCGCAGCCTGGAGCATGGGAACAACATCCTAGTCGAAGATCCCGGCTAACGGGTCCGGGCGTCGCCGTTCTCGCTGGACCTGCCTTTGCGAGGGAAGCCGAGGATCTCCCTCGATGCGATATGCGGTCGCCGTGCTGATACCAGCCTTGGCGGCGGCAATCGGAACGGCATGGGTATGTCGGAGCTTCATGTAGAGCCTCATCTGATGATCGTTGACGTGGCGGCCCGGCATGAACGACATCCCCTCTCGCGAAGTTATGCCTTTGAATACCGGACCGGCCGCAACCATCAGAAACGCCCCGGAAAGGGCGACATCGCCACCTGCTGACCCGGCTCCGGGCTACGCCCTACGCCGCATCAGCAGGTGGCGATTCTCATCTTGATTGACGCTGCTCTCTCATCCTGATTGTCGCGCGGCAAGCTACGCCATGCCAAACGGTAGTCTTCTTCGCGGGTCATCATCGCCCAGATTGTTCGCGCCATTTTATTTGCCAGTGCGACGGCAACCACCATCCTGGTCCTGCGAGCCATCATGCGTTCCAACCAGTTGTCGGGGAGAACGCCTTTGCGCACGATCCATCTTCGTCGCGCAGGCTTCCATAGCCACAATACTGCGGGGCTGCTCCCTAAGCAGTGCCTCCAGTTTGGACCGGGAGATTGTCCGATTATATAGAACCGACACTGCTCGATCAGTCGCACAGACCTGGAAGCTGCGCTTGGCCAGGTCGATCGACAGCATATGTGCATTTGCCATATACTCCTCCTTCATGCGCCGCCATGGCGCTACTGAGCATCATACGATGCCGGATGAAGGGAGGCATCCACCGCATCAGTTCAGGTCGGTAAATTGTATTCTCGCTCGTCATTGGACCAGGCACGGCGACCATCCAGACCTCATGACCGGCCATATGCTGCGCTCTCGAGACGCAGATGCGTTGGAGTGCGCCAGTATCGTGGAAACCAGAGACTGGCAATTAGCGCACTTGCCCAGAGACGGTGCATGGTGAGCAGCAACGCAGATCGTAGACTTGCCTTTCTTTGGCTCGGCCGTGTCGTCAATGGTCAGCCACGCATGGGCTCGCCAAACACAGCGTTAGCATGGCCCCACCGCGCGACTTCCAACGGAGAGGTGTTCCACTTTCCAGTGCCGATGAAGTAATAGAGGCGATCATAACTAAATGCATCGACTGAACGCTTTTCCGTTCTTGCGGCCGATCAAGCCAGCGATGTAAGTTTAACACGTCGTCCGTTGGGTATTAAGCTCGATTGTGGAAAGAAAAGGCACAAGCCAATCACCAAGATCCTTGATCCAGTCTATAGCCATGACCAGCTCCCCAAAACCATGACTATGTATAATTTCAGCCCCCCCGCGCAGGCATTCCAAAAACACAATTTGCCAAAATGGTGCTGAATATTGCTTCTACAGAAAATCCTGTATCACACTGCTAGCTTCACCATTTAACCAACTCGACATATGATGACAGCGTCACCGCAGAAACCTATCACACGCTGGCGGTAGCCGCCATGCACGCCAGCGTCGCTATTGCGACAATGGTCCGAACAAGATGAAACACACGCCAGTTATCTCTCATCTTCAATGCATTTTCTGGTATCTGCCCCTCTGGCAGCTTACGGAACTGCGTGTTCATAGGTTCGGCAATGACAACAGACCCAACAATTACGAGAGCCATCAGGAATACGCTGGCACCGGCAAGATACCGTACTCCTCCGTCGCTCAGAATGGCGACCGAGAGCGCCGATATGCCCGATATCCCGCCCAGGATCGGCATCATCGGATCTACACGCAAAACAGAGCGGCGGAAATCTACCGAGAATTGGTCCATAGGCATCCGCCGCCATAGATTGGTTCGTTCTACCGCGAAAATGAGGATACCGCCCGCCCACAACCCGCCAAACACGAGCATGACCCAGACGCTAAGTTGCACGGTTGACATATTTCTTCCCCATCCCGCCTACCGGCCGTTGCGACCAACAAGGCTTGCACATCGAACTTTTGGCTCTTCCCGAGCAGAGCTATCTATCACATTCTCACAGGTCAACAGGTAGCCTACATAATATCTTTGGATCGGCGATTCAATCGCTATCGGTGCGTGCCTCCATAGGGATGTGTTTGCGGTGTTTCTTCCGGGCGTGCACCGGCGCATCGATGAGGAACGCTTATTCAGGAGTGGAACTCATCTAAGCCAAAACCGCTGCAAAATCGGCTCGATGAAGGGGGCCGTGACATGCGGTGACGGCGTTTCTTCAATTAATGAAAGCTGTGCTTTAGAGCATACGATGTTGGTCACAGCCGCTAGATCCATTCGGACATTACATCGGGAGCCTTGTAAATTGCGGCATCTTTTCGATTCCAGACTTCCAAGGCTATCCGGCAGCGGTATGGATCAGCTGAATGCCCCCCATAAGTCTAAGAGGCTTCTGATTGGGGCCCCTTGGGTCAATGAGCTGCTGCCGGTTTGGCGGACACCAAGATAAGCTCATTCAAGCTACACCAGCTTCCCGTTCGAAGTCGATGGGGCTGAGATGCCCAAGGTCGAGTGTCGGCGTGTCGGATTATAGAATCTCTCGATATAATCGAACACATCGGCTCGGGCTTGGTATCGCGATCGGTAGACCTTCCTCCTGATCCGCTCGGTTTTGAGGGATGAGAAGAAACTTTCCATCCCGGCATTATCCCAACAGTTGACGGACCGGCTCATGGAACAGGTGACGCCATTGTCCTTCATCAGGCGCTGGAACCGCTCACTGGTATATTGGGCGGATTCAACCGGTCGTCGCAACACCCTTTAGAAGGAGGTTGCAATGAAGGTTCACAAGCGTGCTTCGGATCGCTGTACGCGCAGCAAGCTGCGTTCACCTGGCCATCCGCCCGGATAGCAGCGTGAGAACGTCTGCTGCTTCTGGCAAGCGATCGCTTGTGGCAGATCGAGCGAGGACGCTGCAATGGATGCGGGCGTTTCAGCACCGGTTGGCGTGCGCTGGTTTCGGGGAGCAGGAGGTATGCCGCCAACCCATGTATCGCCATCAGCAAAGCCGACCATCTGGCGTTATCTGACATTTTCCGAGCGCGAAGATATAGCGATTGAAGTGGCCAGGGGAACCGGCATCAACGCCATCGCCCGTAAGCTTGGGCGATCACCGAGTACGATCTCGCGCGAGTTGAAGCGTAATGCTGCCACGAGAAGCGGCAGCTTGATACTGGCGCACTCTGACACCTCGCTTCTCTTTGCGCCGATTTTTACCGTGCACTTCTTCAACAGCGCCGCACTTGCGATGACCGTCGGGCTTATCTGCGCAAATGCTGTGCCGCCGCGTCTCACGGGCACAGTATCTGGCCTGGTCGTCCGCACGTGCTAGATTTTCGGCGGGGTGCCGGTTCCGATGATATCGTCATGGTGCATCGGCCGGCCGAGCAGCGCGCAGGTCAACTTGGCATCTCCGACCACGCTGACCGGTCCTCGCGCTTCACCGTCCGAACCTTCCGCGCCACACAAAATAAAACGATAAATGATTGGGCAGCGGCGCCATGTTATCGATCGAATTGGGCCGCCGGAATAGGCGGGCGGATCGCGGCCAGTGTTCGGGGCAACTGGTCGAATGGACCTTTGCTTGGCTTTACCGATGCCCCGCCCAAGCTTAAAAAAGGTCCGTCATCTTGTCTATCGCTTTGACCCGCATCGCCTCAATCCGGATGCTCATTTGCCGAACGTAAGATATTGTTAAACCTTAAAAATTGGATGGATGTCCGCCGTCCATAGGCTCACCATAGGCTAAATTTTGATCTCTAAAACGGTGCTCTCTTGAAACGGCCTTGCCCACTAAAATACAATACTGTATTGTGCGCGCTACAACCGTTGATCGACTACAGGACGACCATGCTCTATCGCATTTCACCGTTGATCCTGCTTTCCATCGCCTCCGCCGCACAGGCGCAGTCCGATACGTCTCCCCAAATCCGGCATGTGCAGACCCCAACCGGCCCTATTGATTACAAAGCTTTGTGGTCTCAAATCATATTGAAGGATATCAGCGGACTGCCGCAGGCAAGCATATCGACTATCAGCCATGAGCGCAGCGGCTTAGTCGCCGCGAAACGGCGGGTCATTTTTATTTTTGGCGGCGGCCCGAGCGCCGCTAGTATGCCATTGAACTTTGGCCTGATTGGCCCGGAAGATCACCTGGAGGAGGAGCCCAGCCCTTTGTTGAGCCAATCGACACGCGACCGGATGGGACGGCAAAACCAACGCGTTTGGTACCCAATCCGGATACGCTACTCGACATCGCTAATTTAGTGATGATTAACCCGGTCGGCACCGGTTTCAGCCGCGAACTGTACCCTGGAGGCGGCCAGACCTTCTGGAGCGTTCAGGGCCACGTCGAATCGGTTGAGCGCTTGATACGAACTTGGCTCGCCGATTACGGTCGCAGCGGTTCCCTGATCTATATTGCCGGTAAAAGCTATGGCGGTTATCTGGCCGGCTTCCTGGCCTCGACCCTCAGCGATCTGGACGTCCGTGGCGTTTTTCTCCTGTCTCCCGGGATCGCACTGAGTGATTATGTGACAGCGCTTCACAAGCGGTCTGGACTTCCTCCGGCGGACCAGGACCGCGTCGCGCAGCATGTGTCGAAGATCATCGGCCTGCCCATAAGCTTTATCGCCGATGCAAATCTGCGGGTCAATTCCCAGACCTTCCTCGAAAAGTTGGTCCCCGGAACGATCGTCGGCAGGCTTGACAGTCGAGCAGCGGGAAATGTGCCCACCGTCAAGGATCCGGCCCGCGACGCAGCACAAGATGATCCATCGCTGGGCCTCGAAGGAGGAAATGTCCGAATTTCGAAGCCGGTGGCCGATCATTTCCGCGAAATGGGTGCGAAGGCGCCCGGCGATTATATCGTCCTGACGCTGGATTTGAATTTCCGCTGGGACTGGCGACCCCATGCGACATCCTGGGACGCCAATCTGGCGCTCGACGCGGCGCCCGCCTATGCCTGCTTCACGGCTGCTCTGCTTAAAGCCCACATAGTGATCGCGGCTGCCCATAATGATTTCCCGGTAACTCCAACACTCGCGCCCTACAGCTTCGCGCACAGCTGCGTGCCGCTGGATCGCGTTGATTTCAGCTATTATGACGCCGGTCACACGATTTCCGACGACCCCGCCGCCCGCAAGCTTCTGGTATGCGACATTCGCAGTTTCATCGGCGGGCAGTAATCCCTTGGCGCGCCCTCCCGTCTCATTCGGCGCTGAGTTGAACCGAACGTGGGAGGGAGAATTGTTCGGTGAGGCGCTGATGCGTCATCTGAGGGCCGCTCTGTCCGACGCGCCGGACCATGAGACTGAACTCGAGGCGATCGGCCGCGTGGAATATCTAATGGGGCTGGCGATCGCCGACGCATTACCCGGGCGGGATAAACTAGGTACCCGACGCGCTGCGGACGCCCGCGCTGCGGAAGTGGCGTCGCGGTTCACGGATTGGCGGAGCTTCGTTCTCGCCAGCCTTCCCGCTTTGGTTGCGCCCCTTGAGCGGTTCCGGCAGATGGAAATTGCAGCTCCCCGGGCCCTTAAAGATCTTATGCGGCTGTTGACGGTTCACGAAGAGATGCTGGCACAGTATCTGGAACGGTCGGCGGCAGGAACGGCAGCACCTGACAATGATGCGCTGGCCGGGATCGAAAATGCGCTCCGCGCTTATCTAGTCTCGCACGATATTCCGGATGATTTTCAGAATTTAGCAGAGAAGGGGCAGCCATTTTGAAACGGAACGCAATATTCCTCTCGTCGGCAATCTTGACTAGCCCCGCAATCGTTTTGTCTCCCTCTCCGGCCATGGCCCCATGATCGGCAGTCGGCTTTGACAGCAAGACCAGCCCAGATGGCAAGGGCCCTGTCGAGTTATGTCGAGGTCGATGCCGTGATGGTGCGCAAGCTAGAGACGGTCATGGTGCCGAGCAAAGGCGTTAGCGATACGCAGGCCTATGTCGATTCATCGTTGCAGAACCAGACGGTGATCGCGGATGGATTGAAGCAGGGCTTGGCCCCAGCAGCCATATCGGACAAGTCGAAGGCCGTTCCGCAATTCGACATGGACCAGTTCGGAATCGTTGACGTCCAAGGCCGTATTACGGCGGTTTCGGGTCTGAAATTGCGCCGAGACGCGCAGGATCGCACCGAACATATGCCGGGCAATACGGTGACAGGAGCGACCGTACCTGCCATGACGGCCGCATTAAAGCAGGTGCGAGGTGCTTTGGCCGACCGCGCTGTGGCCGCCCTTGAAGCTGGGAAGCGCGCGGGTGGCGACACGCGGTGCAAATGCCTCGATGCGACGCCGGGTCAAGCCGAGCCCTGCAATCATCGCCATTCCAAGTTCGCCTATCTGGTTATCGCGGACTCCAACACGCCAGTGCGGAGGATTTGTCCGATCAGATTTCTCCGTTCAGCTTTATGTGTCGCCTCTAGGGGTGGGAGCGGATGCGATTGAACCGGGAAAGGGCGAAAGCCTGAATTCGGTCCAGACATTGCGGCTGCGCTATGACGCTTGGCGCAAGCAGTCGAGGCGCTGATAAACCCGCTTCATTCCAGACGGCTTTCGGCTTCCGCCTCCCGGATGCCTGCAAGCATGAACCGCGCGGCGATTAGGAAGATCAGCGCGGAGAGCAGATAGAGCGGCGGGACGAGGAAGAAGGCGTACCGCAAAGAATCATCCCCGAATCGCGCCTTGAGCAAATCGCTTGTCCCGCCGATCAATAACGGCCCTAGCCCCAATCCCAGCAGATTGACGGCAAAGGTCAATATGGCCGTGGCCGTGGCCCGCGAGCGAGCGCCCGCCAGCGCCTGTATCGCCGCATAGCTCGGGCCGAGATAGAGACCGCAGGCGGTCGACGGAACGATGAGCAAAGTCAGCGCCCAACGGAAATCGGAGGTGAGAAAGATCAGCGCACTGCCAGCTGCGACCAGCGTGCAGGCAAGCGCAGGCAGCCATGTCAGCCAGCGCCGGTCGCGACGGATCAACCGATCACTGACGAGCCCGCCTAACAATGTGCCAGCCAGCAGCGGCAGGCCTTGATACAGGGTCAGCAACATTCCCACCTCCGCCGGAGACTTGCCGAAGCTGCGGACGAAATAGGAAGGAAGCCAAAGAAACAGGCTATATTCGCCAAGCCCAAGAGCAACCATTGCCGGTATCAACAGGGCGAAGGAGCGCCGCTTAAACAGGCGGCGAACGACCAGAACCAGCGGCGGCGGAGCTACATTCACCGGAGACAACCCCTCCGAATGTCCCCGTGGCGGATCCTTGACGATCAGCAGCAGCAAAAGCGCCACCGGCAAGCCCAGCGAGCCGAGAACCAGAAACGCGCCCCGCCAACCGATATGCGTTTCCAACTGCCCTGCCACCATCGGGGCGAGCGCGGTGCCAAGCGCGCCGCCAAGGCTGAAGATCGCGAGCGCAGTGCCCCGCCGCTCGATCGAAAAGGCGTCGCCGACAATCGCATGAGCAGGCGGCACGGCCCCAGACTCGCCGCTGCCGACCAGCATGCGGGCGAGGAAGAAGGACACGAAAGTTCCCGCCACCCCGCATAGCGCCGTGCCGAGGCTCCAGATCAGGATCGCGCCGAGCAGAACATGCATGCGATTGCAGTGTTCGGCCAGACGAGCAACTGGAATGGCCAGCGTGGAATAAAGCAGCGCAAAAGCCGCTCCAGTGAGAAGGCCGATCTGTGTGTCCGACAACCCCAAATCCTGCTTGATCGGCTCAAGCAGGATGGAAAGCGCATAGCGATCCAGATAGTTCACGAAAATGAACAATGTCAGTACGAACAGCACGGGACGTGCGGGAAAGTTGCCTGTCATTACAATGAAACGCCGGACATGGGTAAGTGGTTGGACATTGAGCTGATCTCGTCACTAGATTAGGAAATCAACGATACACCTATGTCTCGTTAACTCAATAAGAAAGGCGTGGGCGCCGTCATTTGCCGTCAAGTCGGACGAAACCCACGCCATTTTCAATCCGAATCGCGGTGCCGTACCATCGCGACCGTTTCTCCACTTCGCGCAAGTTTCTTGCGGCTTCGGGTACGGTCGCCAGTTATGGAAGCCCCCTTGCAGCGCGTGCGGACGATCATCCAGCGCCTCCGCCAGGAAAATCCGATCTAATTTGATGCAATATGGCTTTCTAGCGCGATATAATGACGTGGCGACGATGCTGTCAAACCAGTGAATGGCCCGGCTTTTGTCGCATCCAAAGAACAGGCCGCCGAGGCCTTAGAATATAAGACACGCATGGTAGACCTTAATTTCCTGAACTAGGTCAGCACGATCACCAACAAAGCATAGACTCAAGTGTCGATTTCGTTATCGTAAAAGAATATCAGAATCAGCGGGCGCGAGACTATTACCCTGGACGAGATGATCCTGACCGCCATTGACAGTTCGATGCGCGTGAATGGTGAAGATCACAATATCATTGCCGCGCCTTACCTGACAGATCGAACCCAGTAGAGCCTCGCGATCGGGGCCGGCAACGTCATAGGTCAGACCCGATTCTTTAAAAGACGGAAGCTTTCGCTAGCAACTTGCCCATTATGCCCGCTTCATAATTCATCACGGTATCGGAACGGAACGACGGCGCGACGCCCGGCGTGTTGGAATTGGGGCCGTCCGCACGATAGCCGCTCGCTCCGCGCAGATGGGGCATCAGATCGTGCGTATATAGATAGGTCGGGGTCAGCAACCAGATGATCGCGTCTTCTTTCGACGTGAACAGATGGTCTTCGCCCGGGCCGAAAACGCCTTGGACGGGGGTATCGACGACACTGAGAACCCGATAGTACTGTCCTTTGGCAGCATAGCGGATACCGCCCTGCCCATCAAACTTTTCGGTCGCATGATAGGTCAGATCGGCGAAGGCGCCTTTCTCCGCATAGCTGGAAATGCTCGAACCGCTAAAGACCGTGACATTGGGCGCGTTGCCGGTGCGGTCGATGGACTGCGTGAGTTTGGTGCGTTCATGAGTATAGAACACGACCGCCAGCCACTCGGCGACACTTCCCTGATTGGAGGAGCGGATTTCCTGCGTAAACTTGTTCGTTAGGATCGGTTCCCCGAACAAGTAGGTTCCGCCAGTGGGGCGGACTCCGACCCGCTCCAGCAGGGGCGACCCGAAACGGGCGGTTGAATCGTTGACCGTGGCTCTCTCATTAGGGGCCATGCAGTGATCGACGCGACCTGCATCGATTCGAGATCAACCGGGAGACGCGCAGTGCGAAGTTGCACTTCGTTGCTCGATGGCACGACTGCCGAACGCGACGTCCGAGGATTGGGCACGCCCCGGGGCTCGTAGACGACCGGCGTCATGGTTCCGATGGTCAGCATCGTCGGATAGCTGGAGCATATCGCGATCGCGGCGAATTCGGCGGAATTCTGCTTTGATACAATGCCGACAGCGTCACCGGCAGAATGTCGATAGGACGCAGGATCAGCGCAGCGCGTCCACCATAGACCCCATTCTTGTTGACCTACTCGACCAGTTCGCCTCCCGAAAAATGCTGTCGATGTAACCCGTATCGTCGCGTTAAAAGCCGCTGACGATCATGCCGATCTTGCCCCGTAAGATCGGCGCGTTCAGCGATCCGCGAACCGACCAGCCTTCCCGCCCGTCCGACCGTGTTCACGCCGGCTTCGGCCAAGCCTAAAAATTCCGTAGCACTCGGACCCTTGGTCACATATTTGATAAGTCCAACAAGACTCGACGCATCAGTTAGTGTTCCCTTCGGTTCGCGCAACACTCCAACCCGCTTCAAGGTCGCGGGGTCGAGGTCCGGAAGCGGCGGCTTGCCCAGATAGGTCGAAGATCCGAACTGGACATCGTCGATAAGGACGGAGACGGTTGGATTCGTCCCGCCGTCGGTGTTGATGCCACGCAGCGATATCCCGCGTCGTGTTGATGCAGAGCTGTATATCGTTGATGCGGGTATAGAAATCGCGGATGAAACCGAGATTCTGTTCGATTAGCGTGCTGGAGGTAACCGCGCTGACGGCTACCGGAGCGTCGATCAGACGCTCTTCGTGCTTTTGCGCGGTGACTACATTTTCGTCACCGGCGGCGGAAGCCTCTGCCACGTCTGTGCCGAGGCGGCCCCTGTCACCCAAAGCACAACGATAGCCGTTGAAACTCCAAGAGCAATATTAACAGCAAAGCGCATAGTATGTTTTCCCGAAATATTCTCCCGCCCCCCTTTTGGCTGCCTGCAAGCGTAAAGAATGGATAAGATACATACATGTATTGTTAGGCGCCTAATATCGCATCTCGCTGTAATATTCGCGTCGTCGTTTCGAGCGTTGCTGGCAGCGCCGTCCCTGCTGGGGTGAGGCGTTTCTCGAACGATCAAGCCATCCGGTACCACAGAAACTGAAAACGAGGGCTTCACCTTTCACTAGCCAGGAAATAAACAGCCAAAAGATCGAATATGGAAGTTTGAACAGCTTAATTGCGCAGCCGGTTCGAATTCACACCAACCTGCTTCCACCCAGTGGGCACCTCGGGTACGGCTAGACGCCGCCGGATTTCCGCAATCTCGAAGCTGTGAAAGACCCCGATCGACGCCGCAGCGACCGACGATCAAATGGCGTTAAAGCAAGTTGAAAGAAGGACTAAGAAAGGCAGTTGCATAGCTCATACACTTGTGTATCGTGATGGATGGGGTTGATGTCCGACGTGGTCCGGGCGCCAGTGCCGGCCTGTCGCAAAAGGGTGGTGGATGATTTTGAGACATAAGGCGATCGTCATTGTTATGACTGGTCTGTCACTGATTGCGACCGCTGCAAATGGCGCGGGGCAGGCTCCCGTTGGCACGGCTGCGACACCCGCAGTGTCCTCCTCCAGCTGGCCAGCACTCACCTTCATGGCAGACATTGGGCCAAGAAAGTTCGAAGCGCGGCGTCAGGGCACGTTCGGCGGCAAATCGATCCGCTATCGGGCGGGTCTGCAGGAAATGCTGGTTAAGGATCGAAAAGGCAAGCCAGCGACGAGCATGTTCGTCCACACTTTCACCGTGAAGGGCAAGGCCTCTCAATCTCCTCGTCCGGTCATTTTCATCTTCAACGGCGGCCCGGGCGCGGCATCCAACACCCTTATGTTCGGTGCGCTCGGACCGCAGCGCTTCACTAAGTTCGACATGGCTGCCATTGCCGACGTGAACACGCCCGTGGTCGACAACCGTGACACTGTGCTGGACGTCGCCGATCTTGTCTTCATCGATGCGCCGGAAACGGGTTTCGGCCGTCCGCTGCCGGGCAGCGATCCGCTGACCTTCCGGTCCAATGACGGCGATTCCTTTGCTTTCGCGCAGGTGATTCTTCGCTGGCTGACCGATCATGGCAACATGACCGCGCCTGTCTACATCGCGGGCGAAAGCTATGGATCGCTCCGATCGGTGATGCTCTCGCGCGATCTGGCGGCGGCCACCCCCCACTTGCGGGTGGCGGGCCTAATCCTGATTTCTCAGGCGATCACCTATAATGGGCCGCCGGAATCGAGTGTACGACGCCTGCCCGATCCGCTGCGGGCAGCCTATCGCCTGCCGGATATTGCCGCCCTTGGCTGGTATCATGGTCTGATCGATAACCGCAGCCAGACGCTCAGCCAGGCTGTTGAGGCGGCGCAACATTTCGAACTGGAGGAATATGCCCCGGCGCTGCTGGCAGGGAACCGACTAAATGATGAACGACGCGGGCAGATTGCGGCGCGCCTAGCCGGGCTGACCGGCATAGCCGCGGAAACGTGGCTTGCCGGAGGCCTGCGCATCGACAATCCGCGTCAGCAGATGCTGGCCGACAAAGGGCTGGCGCTGGGGCAATTCGACGGTCGTGAAACCGAACCACTGAACGCAGCGCCCAAGGATGCGGACCGCGACTGGGAAGGCGCGTTGCGTGGCATCACGATTGCCAGCGAACGCTACGCAGCGCAAATCCTGGGCGCTCGCGGCCTTCCTGCGTTCCGTTCGGTCGTCCCCAACCCTTATGCGTTCGAAGACACCTGGTCCTATATCAGGCCACCCGCCCCACTGCTTGACATTGTCCTTCAGGAACAGATGCGCGTGCAACCGCAAATGCGCCTCATGGTAACGCAGGGCGTGTTTGACACTACCAGTTCGATGGGTGCGACCGACTACTTGTTCAGTCAGATCGATGTTCCAGCCGATCGCATCACCTTTGCGCGCTACGGCGGCGGGCATATGCTCTATTCGGACACTGCAGGCCGCGCGGCCTTTGCCAACGACATCCGCGCCTTCGTGACGGGCCGTCCGGTCGCGTCGCGCGGCTATCCGCAGGTACCGCCAGCGGCAAAACAGTAAGAGACAGTATGATGGACGCTGAACAGCGGGCAAGCGCCCTAATCGAAAACAGCCTTGTTTGGGACACCCATTCCGGCTTCATGCCTGATCCGGCTGCGGATCTGGACAATCTGTCAATCTGGAGCCGCGCCGGGGTCGACTATCTGTCAATCAATGTCGGCTTCGATCTCATGCCCTGGCAGGAATGCGTGCGGACTGTCGCCAATTTCCGGCACCGCATTATTGCCCGGCCGGACCTCTACCGGCTGGCATCGACGGCAGACGACATCGCCGCCGCAGTAGCTGAGCGCAGGCTGGCCGTTAGCTTCGATCTTGAAGGAATGGCGGCGCTCGACGAACGCATCGAAATGGTCGAATTCTACCATCATCTAGGCGTGCGCCAAATGCATTTCGCCTATAACCGCAATTCGGCGGCGGGCGGCGGATGCCATGACGAGGATTGCGGCCTGACAGCCTTCGGCCGCTCCGTCATCGAAGAGATGAACCGCGTCGGCATGTTTGTCGACGTCAGTCACGCCGGTTATCGTACCAGCATGGACGCGATGGCCCATTCAGCGCAACCGGTTATCTTCTCCCATTCCAATGCCAAGGCCGTGGCGCCGCATGGGCGCAACATCACAGACGAACAAATCCGGGCCTGCGCCGCCACCGGCGGGGTGATCGGCGTGAACGGCATTGATCTGATGTTGGGGCGCGAAGCTCCACTTGCGCAGCGCATGGCAGATCATATCGACCATATCGTCGCGGTTGCGGGTCCCGATCATGTGGGATTGGGGCTGGACTATGGCTTCCCGGTAGAGGTCGCAGATATTGATGAGATCGTCGCGAAGAATCCGGAATATTGGCCGGTCGAAGAAGGCTACCATGACGGTTCTATCAGTTTCCTTCCACCCGGCGATCTGCCGCAGGTGGTCGCGATCTTGATCGAACGCGGTTATGATGGCGATACGCTGAAAGGAATTTTGGGCGGAAACTTTCTACGCGTGGCGAAAATCGTCTGGAAATGATTGAAGACCTGCTCAGTTGCTATCGGCCCGGCTGGTGTTTGGAGCGCCCTTTCTACCGCGAGGCGAGCACTCGCGCGCTGGAGGAGCAGTTGATCTTCTCTCGGAAATGGACGGTCGTCGCCCATGTCACGAACTGCCCCAGCTGGACGCGCATGTCGTCCAGTTTCTGTTCGGACAAGAAATCATCGTGGTAAATGCGGGCGCCGGCGGCTATCGCGAGTTCCACAATGTCTGCACCCGCCGCGGATCAAGAATCCGCAAGCAGGATGGCAAGAGTCCGCTGCTTGTCTGCCCTTACCATGCCTGGTCTCTCCGACTGACCGGAGAACTGCACAGCGTTAAGGATCTGCCCAATGGCACCGACGCGGCGGATCTGGCCCTGCGCCCGGTCACCTGCCACGAGGTCGAGGGTCTGATCTTCTACAGGGTAAATCCGGATGTGCTGCCGGACCTAGCGCCGCTCGGGGAGGCCTTGCGCCCAGCCATGCGCCATCAGGACTTTGCCCGGAATAATGTTGCGGTGCAGCGTAAATATCCCACCCGCGCAAACTTGAACCTGGTGCTCGAAAACTTCTTCGAATGTCATCATTGCCGGCCGGCACAACCCGCATATTTCCGCATGAATGGGCCTGTCGCCATCTCAGAAATCCCCGACAGCGCAGCCGCTGACAGCTGGCAGGATTTCGTGGCACAATGGCGGTCCGGGTTGAGCGGTTCCCCCTATTATGGCAGCGCCTGCGGACAGGGCGGCACAGAGGCGGTTCACATTTCCCTCTATCATCAGCCGATCGGCCTCGATCGAAAGACCGCATCACGCGGCGGTGATGCGATCGCCGCTCTTATGGGTGAATTCGATCAATATGATTGCGACGAAACGGCCTTCCACTTCGACCAACTCTGCTTCGCAAGTTCCTATAACGACCATATCGTCCTTTTCCAGTTCATGCCGCACGGCCCTGAAGACACCGATGTCGCTTTGACTTGGCTGGTGGACGAGCAAGCCGAGCTTGCATCGATCCACATGGATGACCTGACATTCATGTGGAATGTCACGATGCGCCAGGACAGGACGATCGGGGAGCAAAATGCGGCGGGGGTCGCTTCGCCCGCTTATTGGCCGGAGCCTTATACCGCGCTGGAGGCTCGGATGTCGGCCTTTGTCTGCGATTATGTCGCGACGATGGAGAGCCTGCTTTCGCAGCATGAAATTTCCGGAATCGACCGAATTTATATTAAAAAGGTACAGTTTGATGACGTCCACATCCCGCTCCATCCCCTTTTACGATGCCGATCAGGTTCGCGAACTGTTGGACTTTGAAGGGTGCATCGGCGCTGTGCGAGATGCGATGCGCAACTTCACTGCGGGCGGCACGGAACAGCCGCTGCGCACCATCATACCGCTCGCGCCAGGCGATCTCTTCGCTCTGATGCCTGGCATGCTGGAAGCGCCGCATGGTTTCGGCGCCAAGGTGATCACCGCTTATGCCGACCGCAACGACCCCGGCCGGTCGGCTCATCGGGGTGTCGTTGTGTTGTTCGATCGCGCCGACGGTACGGTCGCCTGCATCGCTGACGCGGGCGAAGTCACGCACATCCGGACGGCGGCGGCGAGCGCGGTCGCGACCGACGCGCTCGCCCGCCCGGACGCGAGCAGGCTGGCCGTCTATGGCTGCGGCGCGCAGGCATGGACGCATGTGCGGGCGATAGCGAAGGTCCGCGCGTTGAGCGAGATTATCGTCTGGGCGCGCAGCCAAGATGCGGCGGAGGCCTTTGCCGTTCGGGCGGAGGCGGCCACGGGGGTTCCGGCGCGCGCCGTGATGGACGGGCGGCTGGCAGCGCAGGACGCCGACATCATTTGCACTGTAACCGGTTCCGCGACCCCTGTCTTACTGGGCGAATGGGTCCGCCCCGGATCGCATGTCAATATCGTGGGATCCAGCCATGCCGGTCCGGTCGAGATCGACGACGCGCTGGTCGTCGGTAGCCGCTTCATCGCGGACAGTCGACGATCGGTGCTGGCGGCCGGGGCTGAGTTTTTGAACGCCAAGGCAGCAGGGCTGATCGACGATGATCATATCGTCGCAGAGATTGGGGAGGTCCTGCTCGGCCAGATCGATGGTAGAACTTCCAACGAAGACATCACTCTCTACAAATCGCTGGGCCATGTGGTGCAGGATCTGGCCGCTGCCGGATATGTCCACAGCAAAGCCCTGCAACGCTGACCGCAGCCTGCACCGCCGGTCCGCTCCGTCGCGCGGACCGGCGGGAGAAAATTGATCTTTTCTCCAAATGGAAAGAGACCACTCATACCCAAATTGCCATCATGATGGTGAGCGCAGCCGCGCTGCTTGCCGCGCCTGGTCTTATGCCGGGGCTGGCTGCAGCGGCAAGATCCATCCCCATGGTGGAAGCGGGTCGTGGCGATGTCACAGTCACTTGACATGTGGTTAAGCTGCAGGACGGAAGGCGAATGCGCTATACCGCGTGTGCGGGTTTTTTACGTCTTTTGGATGACGCGTCGCGGTAAGAGACTGCCATATCTATTTTGTCTCCTATACCGCCGATCAACCCGATACCACTCCGCCCCGTCCAGTCACCTTCTCCTTTCCAGGCGGGCCGGGGGCGCCGCATCGCTCAGCGAATCGACTCCGCTAATCAACAAAACGGAGAATGGCCGGGCAAGCCTAATCGACAATCCCGACACCATGCTGGCATCGACCGACATAGTGCTGATCCATCCTGTGGGGACGGGCTATAGTCGCATCAGCAAGCCCGAATTTGCGCCTCTTTTCTAGGGAATCAAGGCGGAACGGGATCCGATGGTGGACATCGTCCGCCTTTACCTGCGACGCTATCAGACGACCGACGCGCCGATCTTCCTGACCGGCGGCAGCTGGGCCAGCGTTCGGTCGATCATGGTGGCCGACGCGGCACTTGGCCGTGGCATCCCGATTCGTGGCGTCATCGTGTCGGCCGAGGGCTTGAGTCTGGCGACGATCGGGTCCGACAGCTATTACGCCAATCTGATCCCTGGTTTTGCCGTGATCGCGCAAGCCCATGGCAAGCTGACCGCCGATCTTCAGACTGATCGCGACAAAGTCGTCTGCGCAGGCGCGGGAATGGGCTTATGACGTTTACCTGCCTGCCATTGCCAAGGGCAATATGCTCCCGGCCGAGGACCGCCATCGGATCGCCCGCGAGATGGCGCGCTACTCCGGCCTGCGTCCCGAAGTGATCGAACGCTATGGCCTGAAGGTCGGGGCGGAAGATCTCGCCAACGAATTGCTGCGCGATCAAGGCAAATCGATCAGCTTCCACAACACCCGTATCGCCTGGCCACTCCAGACGGGCGCCTATGACGCGGCGCTGATGCCACAGTGCAATGCCCATCCCGGTTTGGCGGAGCGTCCGCTTCTCAACCGGACATTGGGTATGACGTCAAGCGACTATTATGCCGGGCCATTTGGTGGCGGCTGGCCGGTAAAGACGGTTTTTCGGACTGGATGCGGGTCTAATGGGGCATGGGTCTGGAACAGGCGCCCGTGGGCATCGGGATCGAGATCATCCTCCCGGCCTTTCACCTAATCGTCGCCCAGGGCGTCCACGTCTTTCTCGGGGAAGGCTATTATGACTGGGCCAGCCCGCCCGTCGGCGTCTACTATGTCGCGGCGCAGATTCCGGCCGAACGCAAGGACCAGCTTACAGTCGTTCATTATGATTCAGACCAATGCGTTCCGCACGAGGCGTTTGACAAGGATGCCAAGGCATTTATCGCGCGGACCCTGCAAGCACCTCCTCTACCCAGGAGCGCTTCTCTGGTGGGTGAGTGAACCGCGCCCTTAGAGCGCGCTGCGGTTTGATCAGACGCGTGAAGCGCTCGCCAGTTCTTGTGCAGCATCTTCTTAAGCGCGAACCTTCTCCTACCCCTTCGCAGGATGCTCCAGTCAGAGGTGCGCGGTGCCTGCTCGCGCCAATTCTTCCTGCAACCCCCGCGCGGCTCGCCAATAATGCCACGCCGCCCAGAATCCAGTCAGACTGGTCCCGACCAAGACCCAGCGCAGCGAATGGGACGGGTCGGCCAGATGCGGCGCAACAAGGTCGGAAAGCGCGCCAATGGCAAGCGGGGCAATCAGCAGATTGGCGACATTGGCGGCAAAAACAATGAACGCGCAGGTCAACGACCGCATCGTTGCCGGAACGAGATTGGTCGCCAGCGCCAGCGTCGGGCCGATATAAAGATAGATCAACGGCACGAAAAGCCACATCGCACCGATTGCGACCCCCGGTGAAACCGTGGCATAAGCCAGGGTTGAAGGGAAGGTCGGAAGGACCGTGGCGATCGCGACGAAGCGCGTCTGCCAGCGCGGATGACGATGCTGGAGGAACTTCATGACCCAGGCGGTGCCAAGCGTCACGCCCGTTCCTCCCACAGCATGCATCCATCCCAGAAGCTCGCCGCTCTGCTGGAGGGACATGTTGTAGCTACGCATCAGGAAAGACGGAGTCCACCACAGCAGACCCCATCCCCAGAAGGTGACCACGGTCGCCCCCGCGATGACATGCAACAGCGACCGCTGCTGCCCGACGAACGCCAGCGTGGTCCGCAACCGCACAGTCCGCGCTAGGGGTGCATCGTCTAGCCGTCCCCGTTGCGGCTCCCGCACGGTCAGCGCAACCAGCACCGCGAGCGGCAGGCCCAGTGCGCCGAAAACGATCAATACCGTACGCCAGCCATAATGGTCGGACAGATAACCGCCTAGTGACGAACCCAATGCCGCCCCCAAGGCGGCCCCCAACGCAAAGAGGGTAAGGGCAAAGCCCCGCGCCCGGGGCGGAAATTTGTCCGCCAGCAACGATTGGCAGGCCGGCGTGCCACCAGCCTCACCGATGCCAACGCCGATCCGTGCTACCAGCAGTTGTGCAAAGCTGTGCGTCATGCCGCACAAGGCGGTCAGCGCCGACCAGGCGGTCAGGGAGAAAACGATAAGCCGCATGCGGCTGGTGCGATCGGCAACCAAGCCAAGGGGAACGCCCGCCGCGACGTAGAACACCGCCATCGCAGCACCGGTCAACAGACCGACTGCTCCGTCGCTCAACTCGAACTCCGCCTTGATCGGCTCAATCAGAGTCGACACGACGAAGCGGTCCGCAATGTTGAGGGTATATACCAACATCAGCACCAGCAGTACATACCAGCGGTCCGGATCATGCCGAGGCAGGGCGCCCTCCTCCTTCACGGTCAGGCGCGAGCGAGCCGGTTTTCCGGATCGTAAAGCGCCCCTCGCACGATCCGGGCCGTCCTGCGTTCGCCGAGCACCGAAACTTCCAAGGGTTGATCGCTCTCTGCCACCACGCGGTCGACATAACCCATCGCAAGACTGGTCCCGGTACGATGACCATAGCCGCCAGAGGTCACGAAGCCGACGCGCTCATCGCCCAGCCAGACCGGCTCATAACCTGCGGCGTCCGCATCTGTAGCATCAACCGTCATAAGCACCAGCATCTGGGCTGAAGGCGTTTCGCGGGCCGCCAGTGCCGCGTCGCGCCCGATAAAATCGGGTTTGTCGAATGCGACGAACCGGTCAAGCCCGGCCGCCGATGGGATATAATCACGACTGAACTCGCGGCTCCAGACACCAAAGCCCTTTTCCAGCCGCATGGAATTGAGCGCGTGAAGCCCGAAATCCACCAGACCGAGGTCGGCACCCGCCTGCTCGATCGCGGCATAGACGGAGCGCAGATTGACCGCCGGCACATAAATTTCAAAGCCCAGCTCGCCCGACAGGGAAAGCCGCGCCACCGTCGCCGGCGCGAAACCGACATCGCCTTCGCGCACCGCCATGAATGGAAACGCTGTGGGCGTCAGATCCATCGCCGTCACCCGCTCCAGCAATTCCCGCGAACGCGGTCCCATCAGGATGAGGCCGCCCTGTTCGTTCGTCAGGTTGCGGACAATCACGTCCGCCCCCGCCAGATGCTCGGAGAACCAGCGGCCATGCCAGTTTTGGAGATAGCCCGATCCGAACAGCATGAACCGGTCTTCGGCCAGCCGCATCACTGTCATATCGCCCATCAGCCGGCCGGTTTCTCCGAGCAGCGGCGCCAGCCTGATCCTCCCAACAGAAGGCAGTTTATTGGTAATCAGCCGATCAAGCGCCTGCGCAGCGCGAGGCCCGCTGATCTCATATTTCGCGAAGGACGAGCTGTCGAACACGCCAACACCGTCGCGCACGCCGGCCACTTCCGCCGCGACCGAAAAAAAGGCATTGGACCGCTTCAGTGTCGGCGTTTCCACCGCTTCCTCGCCATCCGCAGCGAAGTAGAGCGGAATTTCAATACCGTAGCTGACACCAAACACGCCATTTTTCGCCTTCAGCTGATCATAAAGCGCGTCGGTCCGGCATGGACGTCCCGCGGGCCAATATTCGTTGGGATAAGCCAGCAAGAACCGGTTTGAATAAAATTCCTTCGCCTTGTCCGCCACATAGGTTGGTGTCGCATAGTCACCGAACCTAGCGACGTCCATGGCGAAAATGTCCACCTCCGGTTCGCCGTCGATGATCCATTGGGCGAGCGACAGACCGACGCCGCCGCCTTGGGCGAAGCCCGCCATGACGCCGCAGGCCGACCAGTAATTAGGCACGCCGGGTACCGGGCCCACCAGCGGATTGCCATCAGGCGTGAAGGTGAACGGTCCGTTAACGATGCGACGGATGCCTGCCTCCGCCACCGCCGGAAAGCGCTGATAGCCCTTGATCAGAGCATCGCTCAGACGATCCAGCTGGGGTTCGAGCAGTTCGGTCTCGCCATAGTCCCAGGGCGTACCCCCGACAGCCCACGGCGTGGCTTCCTTTTCGTAAACGCCTACGAGCATGCCCTTGCGCTCCTGACGCATGTAGATTTCCGCGTCGAGATCGAGGATCAGAGGCAGTTCATGATCCAACGCATCGATCTCGGGCAGATCATCCGTCA
Source organism: Sphingobium sp. AP50 (assembly GCF_900109095.1). GTDB lineage: Bacteria > Pseudomonadota > Alphaproteobacteria > Sphingomonadales > Sphingomonadaceae > Sphingobium. The sequence goes on along the minus strand of NZ_FNYZ01000023.1, from coordinate 40,453 downwards.
GCAGATAATGATGCTCCATCGGCACCAGCGGCAGGTGAACGCCGACCATGGCGCCCATTTCGCGCGCCCACAGGCCCGCCGCGTTCACGACATGCTCGGCCTCAATTTCCCCCTTGTCGGTTATGACCCGCCACGAGCCGCGCCCGGTCGGTTGCAGGTCCATAACCCTCGTGTGTCGGTAGATTTCCGCGCCGTTTAGCTTGGCCGCCTTCGCATAGGCATAGGTCACGCCGGAGGGATCGACATGTCCTTCATGCGTGTCGTAAATCGCGCCGTGAACGTCGGTGACGTCGATCAGCGGGCAAAGGCGCTTGATCTCCTCCGGCCCGACCAGTTCGGTTTGCAGGCCAAGCACACGATGACGAGCGAAATCCGCACGCAGAAAGTCCCAGCGGGCCTGCGTCGCGGCGATGTTGAGACCGCCGGTCATGTGCATGCCGACGCTCTGCTCGGACAGTTCCTCGATTTCCTTGTACAGAGCAATGGTATAGCTTTGTAGCTTGGCGATGCCCGGATCGCTGTTCAACGCATGAAAGCCCCCGGCCGCGTGCCAGCTCGACCCGGCCGTCAGTTCCTTGCGCTCGATCAGGACGACATCGGTCCAGCCGAGCTTCGTCAGATGGTAGAGAACACTGCACCCGACGACCCCACCGCCGATCACTGCTACACGCGTATGCGTTTTCATGAAATTCTTTCTCCACTCAGGACAGCCAAGCGCCCCGCAAAAATGTGACGGCGGCTGGCATTGCGACCACGCACTCTATTATGCCTGCATTACCGTTTTGGCTGATTTGTTTACTCGTCCATATGAAATGACCTTCATGGCCGAGACATACGATACATAATTGTATCGCATGATCAAGCGCTGGCGAACTTCCTACGCGTCTCCTGCACCCCCACCGCCCACGTTCGTTCAGCGAAAGCGATGGTGTTGTCCAGCAGTATGTCGACGGTCATCGGCCCCACGCCGCCGGGGACCGGGATTATTTCCGATGCTTTCTGCGCCAAGCCTTCAAAATCGAGGTCCCCGATGATCCGTCCATCGAGCAGATGATTAATGCCGACATCGACGACCGCGACATTCTGGCCGTCGATCGGCACGCCCTCGCTTTCCAGCAGTTTGACGACACCAATAGGGGTGCAGGGCGAGACGATCACGCTTCCCGTCATTAAACCGCCGACATTGTAGAGATGAAAGCCGTCGACATCCTTCTCCACCGCGATTGTCGTCATAACCCGGTGGAAGTCGACATGGGGCGGCAGGGGCAACTGGACCAATATGCCATATACTACGTCGTCGGCTTGAGTTCGGCGATGGCATCGACCAGTCCTGCGGTCGATGCCGTCGCCGCAAAACTTTGGTAGAAAGATGCTATGCCTGCCTTTTCGCAAGCCTTTATTTTGTTGCGGACGTAGCCTTCCAAGGCAGGATCGTCTCCGACCAGCAGGACTGCCAATCCGACCGGCGGAGAACCCTGATCGGCCAGTTTCCGTGTGCGGCCTTTCAACTCTGCCCGCGATCTGGTCGCGAGTGCGCGTTGTCAATGCGTTTGGCCGTCATACATCCTCCGAATATGCCGGACGATCCAGCCGTCCGCAGCCATGTCCATCTGCATCAGCATAAAGCGGTTCTGCCTGTGCTCACCGCTGCGGCGCGAAGACGACGGTCTTGTTGCCATTCATGATGATGCGATGTTCCGACTGCCAGGACACGGCGCGAGCCAGCACAGAACATTCGATGTCGCGGCCGACATTCACCAGCTGTTCCGCGCTCAGCATGTGAGAAACCTTGACCGCATCCTGTTCGATGATCGGTCCCTCATCCAGATCCGTGGTCACATAATGGGCGGTCGCGCCGATCATCTTCACCCCCCTCGCATGCGCCTGGTGATAGGGCTTGGCGCCCTTAAAGCTGGGCAGGAAGCTGTGATGGATATTGATACACTTGCCCGAAAGAAAGGCGCAAAGGTCAGGCGAAAGAATCTGCATATAGCGGGCAAGAATTACCAGATCGACGTCCAGATCCTTGACTAGATCGATGATCTTGCCTTCCTGTCCCGCCTTGCTGTCTCTGCTCACGGCAAGATGGTGATAGGGTATGCCGTTCCATTCGACAAAGGACCGCATGTCGTCATGATTGGAGATGATGGCAGGTATGTCGATGTTCAGCAGTCCGGCCTTCCAGCGATGCAGAAGATCTTGCAGGCAATGGCCGAATTTCGACACGGCGATCAGAACGCGCGGCTTCACCGAGGCGTCATGCAGTTCCCAGTCCATGTCGAACTGCACGGCGATCGGCTCAAAACCCGCCCGCCACGCGTCAAGCGAACCCATTTTTCCGCCCTCATCGCGATAGACCGTGCGCATGTAGAAGACGCTGGTCGACTCGTCATGATAATGGCTGGATTCGACGATCGACGCTTCATTGTCGAACAGATAACCCGAAACGGTAGAGACGATCCCCCTGCGATCGGGGCAGCGCAACAAATGAATATATGTCTTCTGAGAATGATCCATAGTCGAACTTTCAGTTGAATTCCTTGATCGCGTCTTCGAACCAGTCGATCATGTGGCTCGTGTAACTGCGATCGGCATAGACATTGAACAGTGGCGCATCGGAAACGCATTCGATCAACAGGCGCGTCTGGGCGAACAGGGTCTGCGCGCATTGGCCAGCGCAGAAACTCCGTGGATGAAGGTCGATGCTCGTTCCCTTGGCGAGCAGGCTTCGGGCCAGGCCGCCGCCGATCTCGAACAAGGTGCGCCCCTCGGTTACATCAGCGGCATGACAAAGTGATGCGCCCGTATCAACCGTGTTAAGCGGCGGCTGTGCATCGCCCACGATCATCCAGTCATGGGGTGCCAGCGACATAATCCGTGGATCAATCCCGACCGCCATGTTGATCCCCTGCGGCAGCGCATGTCCCAGCACCGCCGCATAACTATCTAACAGAGCCTGAGTTGGCTTGCGCACGCGCAGAAGGGATATCCGCGCTACCGGCGCTTGACGAATCCAGAGCTTCGATCCCCCGATCGCCCATTTTACCTCAGCCATTCAAACGCTCCCCCGACGGATCATAAGCGGCCAGCGCCACGACCTCGGCCGGGCGATGCCCCTGATCTGTCATCACCATCACCGTTTCGCCCCGCCGCCGCATGCCACCGGCCAGCATGCCCATAGCCACCCCCCTGCCTAATATCGGACTGAAGCTCGAAGAGGTGACGAATCCCGCGCTTCCGGCAGATCCGGCCGGCGCGGCAATATGCGCGCCGACCGGCAGCGCCTGCGTTCCATCCTGCGCGCGAAGGCCGACCAGTTGCAGCCGGTGATGCGACTGGTCATTGGGCCGCAGCAGCGACCGTTTGCCGACAAAATCGCATTTCTTCTTTAGGACATGGCCCCAGCCGACATCGAGCGGCGAGGTAGTTCCATCGGTATCCGCGCCGATATGCAGGAAACCCTTTTCGGTTCGCAGGACCATCCACGCATCCACGCCGACCGGCGCGATGCCATGTGGCTTACCGGCATTCATCACGGCGTCCCACAGGGTCTCGACCTGAGAGCTCGGCACGTTGATCTCATATGATATTTCGCCGGTATAGCTGACCCGGAAAACGCGCGCCTGGATGCCCGCGACATGACCTTCCACGAAGCTCATATGCGGGAAGGCCGAAGCATCGACGGCAAAATCCGTGCCCAGTGCCTGAAGCAAGTCGCGCGCCGCCGGTCCGCTGATCGTCAGCACCCCCCAGCTGGTCGATATGGGCGCGACGATCACATCGAAGTCGAGCCATTCGCATTGCAGCCATTCTTCCAACCAAGCAGCGATGCGGTCTGCGCCCGCGCCGGTCGTGCCTACCAGATAATGATCGTCCGCCAACTTCGCCGTAACACCGTCATCGATGATGACGCCCAATTCGTTGAGCATTAGGCCATAGCGGCATCGCCCGGCCTTCAGGGTCGACATGGTGTTCGCATAGATGAGGTCGAGGAATTTACCCGCGTCCGGTCCCTTCACCTCGATCTTTCCCAGCGGAGAACCTTCGAACAGCCCCACCCCGTTTCGTACCAACAGGGCTTCGCGCTGTTCCGCCGCATGCGGCGTCTCGCCGGGCAGCGGGTAGTAGGCGGGGCGCAGCCAGCCGCCATAATCCTCGAACGCGGCATCATGGGCGGCGTGGCGGCGATGCCCAGGCATGGTACGGAACGGGCGGAACAATTTGCCCGTAGCCGCACCCCGGAAACTACCCAGCGGAACCGGGGTAAAGGGGAAGCGATAACGCGTAGTGCCGGTTTCCCCGATCGATCGCCCGGTCAGCGACGCCATGATGGCCAGAGCGTTGACGTTCGACGTCTTGCCCTGATCGGCCGCCATGCCGAGCGTCGTGTAGCGTTTCAAATGTTCGACCGAGACGAAACTTTCCTGCTTCGCCAGCGCGATATCTGACACGGAAACATCGTTTTGGAAATCGACGAACGCCTTGTTCCTTCCGCCCCTCACTGACCATAGCGGTTCCATGGCCTGCGCCACCCTTCCGGCTGCGGCGCGCGGCGGACTTGCCTCCGCGTCGAAACCAAGGCCCGTCACGCACTCCAACCCTGCCTGGTGGCCCTCTGCCAGACAGGCTGGCAGATCCATCGCACCAGCGGCACCGCCGACCGGCGTGACCGCCTGTCCGACCCATGCTGGCGCAAAAAACGCCTTATTCTCGTCATAGGCGAGTTTGCCTCCCGCCTGACAATAAAGATGGACCGTCGGATTATAGCCGCCAGACATCGCCAGAAGGTCGCAGTCGATCCAGCGGGTCTTGCCCGAACTGTCGCGCAACTGAACAGACGACAGCCCCTTATAGCCTTTGGTGTCGCAGATGACCGCCCCGGGGTGAACCGCGACATTGCGCGCGCCCAAGGCCCGCACAAAATCCGCTGGTGCCTGCCGCGGGTCGACGACCGCCGCCACCTGCACGCCCGCATCGAGCAACTGGAAGGCTGTCCGATAGCCATGGTCGTTATTGGTGAACAGCACCGCGCGTCGTCCCGGCGCCACGGCGTAGCGCATCAGATATTCGCGCACGGCCGACGCCAGCATCACGCCCGGACGATCGTTGCCGCCAAAGGCGATCGGGCGCTCCAATGCCCCCGTCGCCAGAATCACCTGCTTCGCGCGCACCTGCCACAGACGGCATGCAGTGGCACCGTCCCTTGTCAGGCTATTCGGATCCCAGGCCAGCCGTTCGATCAGCGTCAGCGCGTTATGGTCGAAATATCCGACCGCCGCCGTGCGGGTCAACACGGTCATTTCCGGCTCCGCCTCGAACATCGCGGCGCTTTCGGCAATCCATTGCGCGGCCGACTTGCCGTCGATCGGTTCTGCGTCCCAGTTCAGACTTCCGCCCAAAATGCCATCCTGCTCGACCAGGATCACTCGTGCACCCGACCGGGCCGCGGCGCGGGAAGCGGCAAGCCCGGCCGCTCCCGATCCGATCACCAGCACATCGCAATGCGCATAGCGCGTCTCATAGCGGTCGGGATCGGGCAGTTTGGGCACCCTCCCTAGTCCGGCCGCCTTGCGGATGATGGTTTCATAAAGGTGCCAGTCTGGCCACATGAATGTCTTGTAGTAGAAGCCTGCGCTCAAAAAGCAGGAAAACAGATTGTTGGCGCCCCCAATGTCGAAATTGACATTGGGCCAGCAATTAACGGCCACCGCCGTCAGGCCATCGAACAATTCCACTTCGGTTGCCCGGATATTAGGTGTAGAGCGATTCCCACTTCCCAATTGCATCAGGGCATTGGGTTCCTCGACACCGGCGCCCAATATGCCCCGGGGCCGATGATATTTGAAGGATCGGCCTAGCACTCGCACGCCGTTGGCAAGCAGCGCCGACGCCAGAGTATCTCCTTCAAAACCGATATAGCTGCGCCCTCCGAAGGTGAAGGAGAGCGGCCGGCTCCTGTCGATCAGTCCACCGGTGTCCAGACGGAAGCGCTGGGCCGGTCCGCTCATAGCGCGCCTCCTTCGTCGGATGGGTTGGGAACAGGTTGACGCATCTGATATACTGCCAGTATCTGATGGTTCACGGTGTCGCGCAGCATGTTGAACCAGCGGCCGCAGCCAAATTGATGCACCCAGCGTTCGGCATGAGGACCTCGCGGATTGTCGCGAGCGAACAGATAGTCCCCCCATCGTGCATCGCTGACATCCTCGGCCGGACCGGGACGCTGGATATGGCTCTGGCCGCCACAATGAAATTCATGCTCATCGCGAGGGCCGCACCATGGACATCCGATCAAAAGCATTCCTCGCCTCCTTAATGCGCGATACCGGAGGCAGCAGCCTCATCGATCAAGGCGCCGGTCGTGAACCGGTCCAGCGAAAAGGGTGCGGCCAGCCTATGCGGCTGTCCGGTCGCGATGTGGTGCGCCAGCAATGTCCCGCCGGCCGGAATGGCCTTGAAACCGCCAGTGCCCCAGCCGCAGTTGATGTACAGGCCGGGCACTGGCGTACGGCCGATGATCGGACTGGAATCAGGCACCACATCGACGATGCCCGCCCATTGACGCAGGAACCGCACCCGCGCCAGTGCCGGATATTGCTCAGCAATGGCGCCCAGAACGTTGCGAGCCACCGGCATGTTGCCGCGCTGCGCATAGGAGGGATAATGATCGAGCGCGCCGCCTATGACTAGCCCTCCCTTATCGGACTGGCTGACATAGGTGCCCGTAGCCAGCGACAGGACGACGGTGTCGATTACCGGCTTGAGCGGTTCAGAAACGAAGGCCTGCAACGCGTAGCTCGTCACCGGCAGACGGAAGCCCGCCATATTCGCCAATACCGTCGAGCTGCCTGCTACGGCAAGACCCACCTTGTTGCAGCCGATTGGGCCGCGTGACGTTTCCACGCCCGTCACCCGCCCGTCAGACGTCCGGCGAAACCCGGTGACCTCGCAATTTTGAATGATGTCGACGCCCAGCGAATCCGCCGCTCGCGCATACCCCCAGGCCACCGCATCGTGCCGCGCCGTACCGGCCTTTTCCTGTGCGAAGCCGCCGTAAACGGGATAGCGCGCCGTCGCCGACACGTCCAGAAAAGGCACGCGGCGCGCAATGTCGTCTTTGCTCAGCATGCGTGTTGCAACGCCGTTGCTGTTCATCGCGCCGACCCAGCGGGCGGCGGCTTCCATATCATGCCTGCTGTGCGCGATGGTGACGATCCCGCGCTGGCTGAACATCACATTGTAATTCAGTTCCTTGTGCAGCTTTTCATATAGATTGACCGAAAGGTCATACAGCCGTGCGCTTTCCGGGTAATAATAGTTGGAGCGGATGACTGTGGTATTGCGGCCAGTATTGCCGCCGCCGATCCAGCCCTTTTCCAGCACGGCGATATTTCGAAGGCCGTGATTTTTTGCTAAATAATAGGCCGTCGCAAGCCCATGCCCACCGCCACCGATAATTATCGTATCATAGGACGGCTGCGGTTCAGCGTCTCTCCAGGCGGCCCCCCAGCTGGAATGACCTGTCAACCCTTCCTTGATCAGCTTCCAGAGTGAGTAGCGACTTTTCATTCATGCCTCAACGTGTAACGAATACATATATGTATCGTCAAACGTAAGAGCGGAAGCAAGCTTCTTTTTGCCCGATCGCGGCGCACGCCAAAGAATCGCGACCCAATGCGCACCGGCGAGCCGGGATAGTCGAACGAGCAAAGCCAAATCTGCACTGCAGAACCCCGACGTTGCTGCAGAAGCAACCACGAATTTTATCCGCTCATCGCAATCTGCCTATAAGTGATCAGAAGATCGACTAAGCCGACCCGACGGGGAAGCCCGTTAATATACGATAATATATCGGACCGAGCTGGCGCCGACGCTCGGCGCTTTGCTTAATGCCGAGAGCGTAATAGCCGATTTGATGATAATAGGTGATCCTGGCCCGGACCAAAGCTTCGTCATTGTCACATCCCGCTTCAACAAATAGATGCCGCAATGCGTCGATCCGCACGGTATCGACCGTATGCACCACTTCAGCAACTTTCGGCGAGGCGGCCGCCCAGTTCCGCACCGCCGTGTCATATTCGGGACGAAATCTCTGTTCGTCGATCCACAGATCCATGAGAGCATGGTATCGCTCGGAGGGACTTCCGACGCCCGTTACTGCCGAAATGAAAGGCATGGTGTTGCAGGACCGCCAATCGTCGAGCAATTGATCAAGCAAATCCTGCCGGCTCTTAAAGCGCCAGTAGAAGCCCCCGCGCGTCACGCCGCTGACTTTTGCCAGGCGGTCCACCTTCACGGCATCGATGCCTTCGCGGATCAAAGTCTCGCGCGCAAGATCGAGCCAATCCTGAGTCGTGAGATTGCGCCCTGCATCGCTACCATCTTCCAATTCCGTCACTAAACCTCCGCTTCGCTTTCTGTGATGCCATTTAGCTACAACGATCTCAGAATTTGTCCAACTCATGCATGACCCAATCTTTCGCTATTGACAATACAGGTATGTATGCTCTGTTGGCGGTCAAGCAAAACTACGAGCCGGGATCGGAAATGAAGAGTCAAATCATTTTTGGAAGCTGCGCTGCTGTGGCGATCCTGGCGGGCATTCCAGCAGCCCATGGGCAGGAGAAGGCGCCCGCACCCGTGACCGACTCGGACACAATTATCGTCACCGCGCAAAAACGGGACCAGCGGTTGCAGGACGTTCCCGTAGCTATCACCGCCGTCGGGTCAGACGCACTCGTTTCGCAGAACATCACGTCGCTCAGCGCCTTCTACGACCGCGTGCCTGGTTTGCAATTCGCCGGTGAGCGCACCAGCGAAATTTCTATACGCGGCATCACGTCCGGCGGACAGACGAACCCGACGGTTGCCATCCTAGTCGATGACGTTCCCTTCGGCTCATCCACCTATCTGGGCAACGCAACGGTTCCAGATTTCGATCCTGCCGTCCTGGAACGGATCGAAGTGTTACGTGGCCCGCAGGGGACACTATATGGCGCATCAAGCCTTGGCGGCTTGCTCAAATATGTCACGAAATCGCCTGACATTCGGGAATTTTCCGGACGTGTCGAAGTGGGTGCAAGCAAGGTCGGGGATGGCGGCTATGGCCATTCAATCCGCGGATCGCTCAATGTTCCCATCCTGACCGATGCGGTTGCCCTGCGCGTCAATGGCTTCCTCAACGACAGCCCGGCCTGGGTAGACAGTCTTGCGAACGGCGCGATCCATCGGGATCGCAACAAGAACAAGAGCTGGGGCGGACGGGCCGCGCTTCTTGTAAAGCCTTTTGAGGGGCTGACCCTCAATTTCACAGCCATGAAGCAGCGCACCGATCTGAACGGCGACGCCATGTACAACGTGCGCTCATTAAGCGATTTCACGGCAATCAATACAAATTCAGGCGCTGGTCCGGTCGGTGCAGCGTTGCCGGAGCGCACTAACTCCGCGCTGCTGACCGATGGAATGCGAAAGTACGCGCTTTATTCATTTCGAGCCGACTGGGATTTGGGATTTGCAACGCTGACATCGGTTAGCGCCTGGACCCGCAGCGGCGTCGCGGACATTGTAGATGTGTCCGCCGTGTTCGGTTTTCTTCCGGCATTTTATCCGGGTTCTGCTTCTGTTTCGCTCGACAATGAATCTTCGCTGCGTAAATTCTCGCAGGAAGTTCGCCTTAGCGGGGCCGGCACGATGTTCGACTGGATCATCGGCGGCTTCTATACCAAGGAACATGCCGATGCACAGCAGAGCCTGACCGTTCTGGATAGCAGCGGCTCATCACTGGTAAACCCCTATGAAGGCGCCAATCCGTCCAGCTACCGCGAAGCCGCCGGCTTTGCCGACATGACCTGGCACGCCACCGACCGGTTGGATATCCAGATAGGTGGACGCTATGCCGACAACAAGCAGCGCTATTCCTCAGTTACCACGGTGGACAGCGCTGTCGTGCCTATTTTCGGCTCTTCCAATGTGAATTCGACCGGTTCGAAGGGCCATGCTTTCACCTGGCTGGTCACTCCGAGCTACAAGATCGGGCCGGATACGATGCTGTTTGCGCGCGTCGCGGCCGGCTATCGTCCGGGTGGCCCCAATCCGGTCGTTCCCAACGTGCCGCGCTCCTTCGGTTCCGATCGCGTGACCAGCTATGAACTGGGCATCAAGGGACAGACCGCGTCACGCATGCTGACCTATGACATCTCGATGTTTCAGGTCGACTGGAAGGACATTCAGCTCCAGAGCACGGATACCAACACCCAGTTCGTTTTCTACGTCAACGGCTCGAAGGCCCGTAGCCGCGGCGCAGAAGTACAGGTTGGCTTGAAGCCGATCACCGGGGTTTCAATCAATGCCAATGCCGCCTATACCGCCGCGACGCTGCGTGGCGACCTGCCAGTCTCGACGCTGTCCGCAACGAACCTGATCGGCTCCAAGGGTGATCGTCTGCCGTCGACCGCCAAGTTCACGAGCAGCATTTCCGCGCAATATAACATCTCAGTCAGAGATTCGGTCGATGCCTTTATCGGCGGCACTTTCGTCTATCTCGGCAAGCGTTATGGCGGGTTCGTCAATATTCCGGACAGCAGCCGCGCCGTACTTCCCGATTACAAGACCCTCGACCTGAGAGCTGGTTTTGGGATCAACAAGCGTTGGCAATTGTCGGTTTTCGTGCGTAACGTTTTTGACAAAAATGGCGTCCTGATCCTGGATAATCGCAATGGATCTCTGACTAACCCGCAAATCACCTATATTCAGCCGAGAGCTGTCGGCTTCAATATCTCAGGGTCGTTCTGAACTTTTGGAGGGCGGCGATTTTATCAACGCCCTTTTCATTTGCGCTGCACGATCGGCATCGGATCGCGATCGTGAAGATACGGGCAAGCTGCTGCACTTATCGAACCCACGCGCATTGGTTCCGATTGCATCCGCTCGGAAGCCGTGCGAGCATTTGTCTTACCGCCACATTTGATGATCGGATGGCTCCGCCTGTTCGGGCATCGCTTCAACTGGAAATCCTATGAACCGAATTGCCTTTGCCGCTCTTGCCTTCGCATTCGCCCTTCCCGCGATAGCGCCGCCTTCCTATGCTCAGCAACCTTTGGCTTCGCCGCGTCTCGATGGGGATTTCACCTTGTTTGTCGGAGGCGATTTGCTTGGCCCCTATCGCACGTCGCTGGATAAAATACCGCCCGCTTTCGCGCAGGTCGCGGCATTAATCCAGCAATCGGACGCCGCCTTCGCCAATCAGGAGGGGTCCAGCTTCGACCTCAGCAGCTTCAAAGGTGCGACCGCAGCGGAAAATGGCGGAGGCTATCCTATACACACGCTGGACACGATGCGAAATCTCCATGCGATGGGTATCAATCTTCTCTCGCGCGCCAATAATCACTCGACCGACTGGGGACTGGAAGGACTGACCGCAACGGACGTCGCTGTAAACGCCATCGGCTTCACCCACGCCGGAACAGGCCAAAGCCTTGATGCGGCGCGGGCGCCCGGCATATTGAATACGTCGAAAGGCGCCGTCGCCCTGGTCGCCACAGCTTCGACATTTCCCGGCATGTCGCCGGCTGGCGATCCAGATCGTGGCGCTGGCGCTCGTCCTGGCCTAAACCCTTTGCACGTCGAACCGGTGACTTTGGTTACGACGGATGAAATGCAGGCGTTGGGGAAAATCGTCGTGCGCGGGGGATATCAAGGCTATGACCTTCCCGGCGCGACGCCGAAGGAGGTTCATCTGAACGAAAAGCTCTTTCGCGTTTCCGCAACGCCGGGCCTGACGTTCGATGTCAGCGACAAGGACCGCGCCGCATTGCTGGCATCGGTTTCAACAGCCAGAGCGCGCGCTGGGTTGGTGCTGTTTTCGATTCATGCGCATGAAACGCGATCGGGCGGCTACGAGGATTCCGATCCGGCCGAATTTCTACCGACGCTTTTTCATGATGCGATTGACAAGGGGGCTTCCGTCGTCCTCCGTCACGGACCCCATGCCATACAGGGGATCGAGATATACAAGGGCACGCCGATCTTCTACGGCCTCGGCCATTTATTCTTCGAGCTACCCAAGACAATCACTATCGCCAGTGAAGGTCCGCACAAGCAGACGGTCACCTTACCCGAGAAGTGGTGGGAAGCCACCGCGGCGACGCTCCATTACAAACAAGGCAAGCTTCAACAGATCCGCATTTATCCACTGATCATTAACGACAGGGACGGACCGGAACAGGGACTCCCGACCCTGGCAAAAGGCGTTCAGGCGCAGGCCATTCTCAAAAGAATACAAGAACGATCCCAACCCTATCACACTCAAATCCGGATCAGCGACGATATAGCCATTATCGACCAGTTCTGATCAGCCGGTCGCCCACCCGACTACTGCCGCAACATTCATATGTGTGGCATTGGCAAGGGCACCCGCCCTGTCCATTGGCTTTTTCCATGCCAAGGGACAGAAGAGCCTCGCCTTTTCAGAGCCTGCGCACCCGGTTGGCCGGATCCACTGTGCTGCGCTGGATGCCGGTCAAATCGGTGCCCAGGCTTTCCGTAACAATCCCGCCATCGACGTTCTCGACCGTGCCGATCACGGTGACGACCGCCGTCGTGCCGCAGGCGAAGACTTCGCGCAATCGACCACTCCGCATCCCCGCACCACTGGGCGAAGCTATAAAGTTCCTTGCGCACCGTATGCCCCTTCGCGCGGCGAGCGAGATGATGCTGTTGCGGGTTATACCCGGCAGGATGGTGCCGCCCAGCGGCGGGGTCACGATCGGTCCGTCGCCCATCAAAAAAAAGGCGTTCATGCCGTCCCCGCATAAATTGGGACGAAGCCCATCGCGGTTCTGACGCTTAAGGCGCGGAAAGCCCCGCCCTAGGTCCGGCCTACAGATCAGCAACCTCGACGCCAATAATGATGGCACGTATTCTACAGGGGAACCTCAGCCGTCAATTTCACAGAACCTAAAGTGAAACTGGAATTGACGGATAAAACATTGGGCAATGACAGCAGGATCGTTCGCAAAATTCTTTCATAATCTTCAATGCTTTTGGCAACCACTCTGACAACATAATCGGAATCGCCACTCATCGAAAAACATTCCACGATATTGGGAATTTGCCGGATCGCGGCCTCAAAGGCATCCAGCGTCCCGGCATCATGCACACGCAGCTTCATGTGCGCGAAAACATTGACCGGATAGCCGAGCGCGACGGGGTTCAAAATATTGGCCCGCCCGATTATTACGCCGATCTCTTCCAGACGTTTGAGCCGACGCCAACAGGGGGTGGAAGACAGGCCCACCTCCTCTGCCAATTCTGCGATGCTCAAATCAGGCCGCGATTGATAGGCTCGCAAAAGGCGCCGGTCGGTATCATCGATCTGCGGTTGCATCATCATGAGGTCAAAAATTCCAACTTATCCGACGGGAACGGAGAATATTTCAATACATAACTGTATGGCGTCAGACAAAGTATAATTTTCTTGCCGGGCTGCTAAAGGCATGGATGAAGAGCCGGGCTGTAAAGAGCGCCGCAGCGACGTTGAGATATGTCACGTCACGCCGGGCGTGATTGGCGCCATGGGTGCGCACCCGCGACCGGGCCAAACGGCGCGATAGTCTCTCCCGGATCTCAGGGCTTTGCCGCAGCCTGCGGTTCGGCTATCCATAGCGGCGTGCTGGTCTGTTCGAACGAGGCACGGGGCCAAGTCCCGCGGGCCATCAACTTTCCGATCGGAAACGGCATTGCCATCGCCGCCAATCTCGCTTTCACCTCCGTCATCCTGATAATGATTTTTGCGCAGACCCGCATTTTCTTCGTCATGGCGCGGAACGGCCTGCTACCTGTAAAGCTCGCGCAACCGCACCCGCGCTACAACACACCCCATTTCGTCACCATCGCTACCGGCGCCCTCGTCGCAATGGCGGGCGCGCTTTTACCGGTCCGCAAGCTCGCGGACATATCAAATTCGGGTACGCTGTTCGCCATCTTCGTGGTGTCGCTCGCGGTACTCATCCTGCCCGTCAAGGCACTGGAACGGACGCAGCCCTTTCGTACGCCTTTGGTCTGGTTTGTGACGCCGATCGCCGCTGGCAGATGCCTGTTCCTCTATCTCAACCTTCTTGCCGATGCGCAGCTGGTCCTGTCGATCTGGGCGGATGCGGCCTTATTGTCTATTTTCGCTATGGCTTCGGAAGGAGCCATTTCGGCCGGTCGCGTAATGCTGCGACAACAGACGCACAACAGCCCGTGCCAGAGAGGTGATCTTGAAAATATCCGTGACGATGGCGTTAGACGGGCATGGCCGTCGTATATTTGGTCATCGACAACGCGAAGTGCGAGGCGGCACCCGCCACCGAAGGCTGAGAGAGCAATATCTGCATCAGGAATGCGTTATAGTCGGCCACATCCGACACGACGACGCGAAGCAGATAATCCCACTCGCCCGACATGGAAAAACATTCGATGATTTCCGGCCGCCCGTCCACGAATTCCTCGAATGCCTTGCGCGATTCCGGAGCGTGGCTGCGCATACGGATATTGCACAGGACATTGACGCCGCGATCGATGGCTTCTGGGTTCACCAACCGAACCACCCGGGTGAGTACGCCGGCCACCTCCAGCGCCTTGATCCGCCGCCAGCAAGACGCGGCCGATGCCCCCACCTGTTCGGCCAGCTCATTATGGCTGATCGTGGCATCAAGCTGAAGCGCAGCGATGATTCGCCGGTCGATATGATCAATTTGTCGAACCTGTTTCATAAATTGCCCAATTTTGAAAATGCTATTCGATGATCGCCTGTTTTGACGCGAGATTGAAACCCATTTTCACCCATTTGCTAGCATAAGCCTATCATGACTACAGAAAAATTGGAGCGCCCGCAGGGCGCGGCGGAAGACTGGACGGTCCCGCAGGATTGGGCATCCTACACGGTGCAGGAACATGCGATGTGGGACACGCTGTTCGAGCGGCAAGCAAAGATGCTCCCTAATCGGGTGGTCAGGGAATTTATGGAAGGCCTCGATGTCTTGCGGATGACGAAGCTGGGCATTCCGGATTTCGACGAATTGTCGGAGCGATTGATGAAGCTGACCGGATGGCAGGTCGTGGCCGTGCCGGGGCTCGTCCCCGACCGGATGTTCTTCGAACATCTTGCGAACCGCCGCTTTGTCGCAGGGCGGTTCATCCGCACCCCGGAACAAATCGACTATTTGCAGGAACCGGACCTCTTCCACGACGTCTTCGGCCATGTGCCGCTGCTGGCCAATCCGATTTTCGCCGATTATATGCAGGCCTACGGCGAAGGCGGGCTGCGCGCCGATGGTTTGGGCGCGATCGATAATCTCGCTCGCCTTTATTGGTATACCGTCGAATTTGGCCTGATCCGGCAGGATGATTCTCTCAGACTATATGGCGCAGGAATCGTGTCCTCTCATGGGGAATCGCTTTTCGCGCTGGACGACCCGTCGCCCAACCGGCTGGGGTTCAACATCAAGCGGCTAATGCGGACAAGATATCGCATCGACGACTATCAACAGAGTTATTTCGTGATCAACAGTTTCGAGGATCTTCTGAAGCAGACGATCGAGACAGACTTCGCACCGCTCTATCGCGAGCTTCAGCAGGAAAGCGATCTCGAAGTCGCCACCATCCTGCCGGAAGACAGGATCTTCACAAAAGGGACGCAGGCTTATGCCCATGCGAAAAAATTCGCATGATGAATGCCATTGTAGCCACCCAGCCCCAGGGCGATGAGGATATTTTCGCCGCCCTCGCCGCCCAGCCGGCTGACGCGCTGTTAGGCCTGATCGCGTTGTACCGGAACGATCAGAGGAGCGGCAAGATCGATCTGGGCGTCGGCGTTTTTCGCGCCGATGACGGCAGCACACCAGTGATGCGGTCTGTGAAGGCGGCAGAAAAGCTGCTGCTGCAGGAGCAGACCTCCAAATCCTATCTAGGACCGGAGGGAGACGCCATCTATGCTGATCTGCTGGCCGAAATAGTCCTCGGCGGGGAACAGGCGCAGTCGGACCGGATCACCGGCGTCCAGACTACCGGCGGCACGGGCGCGCTGCGCCTAGGCGCGGAACTGCTGAAGCGGGTCCGCCCGAACGCCACCGTCTGGATCAGCACGCCGACCTGGCCCAATCATGGCCCGATCTTCATCGAGGCGGGCGTGGCGGTTCGCTCCTATCGCTTTTACGACGTGGCCAGCGCGACGGTCGATTTCGAAGCGATGATGGAGGATCTCGAGCACGTTGCCGCGGGCGACATAATCCTACTTCATGGCTGTTGCCACAACCCGACCGGGGCGACGCTGTCGACGCAGCAATGGCGGATCATCGCAAATCTTTGCGAGGAGCGCGGCCTTCTTCCTTTCATCGACCTTGCCTATCAGGGGCTGGGCGATGGCCTCGACGAAGATGCGGCCGCCACCCGCCAGTTGTTCGCCGCTCTTCCTTCAGCCATTCTGGCCTATAGCTGCGACAAGAATTTCGGCCTCTATCGCGAGCGCGTGGGCGCGCTTTGGGTGCAGGCGCCGTCGCCAGCGTCTGCAGCGATCGTGCGGAGCAATATTCTGTCTCTTGCGCGCGGCCTGTGGTCGATGCCCCCCGATCATGGCGCGGCGATAGTTCGTGTCATTCTGGAAACGCCGGATCTGCGCGCCGACTGGATGATCGAGCTTGCGGAGATGCGCAGTCGGATCAATGCATTGCGTACCGCGTTGGCGGCGGCGCACCCCGATCTTGCCTTCATCGGCGACCAACGGGGCATGTTCGCCATGTTGCCTCTAGCCCCGGATGCTGTCGTTGCGATGCGCCGGGAGAAGGGCATCTACATGGCCGGAAACGGCCGCATCAACATCGCAGGCCTGACCCTGCCTACCATTCCCGCTTTCGTCGCCGGCCTCGCGCCGCATCTCTGATTACTTTGAAGGGTTGCCTGAATATGTCCGATAGTTCCACCAATCCGCTGGGTCTGAATGGCTTTGAATTTGTTGAGTTCACCTCGCCCGATCCCGAGTCGATGGCCGCGCAGTTCGAACAACTGGGCTTTGTTCCCACGCACCGCCACCCAACGAAGAACATCACCCGCTACAAACAAGGCCGTATCAGCCTGATGCTGAACCGTGACGATGCTGGCCGCGTCGCGGCCTTCCGCAACGAACATGGCCCTTCGGCCAGCGCGATGGCGTTCCGCGTGGCGGACCCGGAAGCGGCGATGGCCTGGGCGCTGGAGCATGGCGCCAAGCGGACCGACGAGGACGACACCGTTATACAGGGCATTGGCGGTTCCTATCTCTACTTCATCCGGAATGAAGAAGATCTTTATGCCGACTGGGCGGCGTTTCCCGGATATCAGGAAGAAGAGACGAAAAATAATGTTGGCCTCGATCTTCTCGACCATTTGACCCACAACGTCCGGCGCGGCCAAATGCAGGTTTGGAGCAAATTTTATCGTACCCTGTTCAATTTCGAGGAACAAAAATACTTTGACATTAAGGGCCAGGCGACCGGCCTGTTCAGCCAGGCCATGATCGCGCCCGACAAGGCCATCCGCATCCCGCTAAACGAAAGCCAAGATGACAAAAGCCAGATCGAGGAATTCATCCGCGAATATAATGGCGAAGGCATCCAGCATCTGGCGCTTACCACCGACAATATCTACGACACGGTCGAACGGCTGCGCGCACGCGGCGTTAAGCTCCAGGATACGATAGAAACCTATTATGAGCTGGTCGATAAGCGTGTCCCGGGCCATGGCGAGGATCTGGAGCGCCTGCGCAAGAACCGCATCCTAATCGACGGTAGCATCGAAAACGCCGAGGGCATATTACTTCAGATTTTCACCGAAAACATTTTCGGACCGATCTTCTTCGAAATTATTCAGCGCAAGGGCAATGAAGGCTTCGGCAATGGCAATTTTCAAGCACTGTTCGAAAGCATCGAACTGGACCAGATCCGGCGCGGCGTAATCACCGTCGACGCATGAACTCGCATGTGCACGCACGAACCGCTGGCGCTGCATCCGAAGCCGGGAAGCCGACACTTCTCGGCTTCGGCACAGTACATGGGACGCAGTCCCGTGCGGACGCGCGGCAGGATGCAACTGCATGACGGCCCGTGACGGCCGGATTGCAGCCACGCCGCCGGGCGTGAGACTCTGCCTCGCAAGCGACCTCCCGGCCGGCCATGCACGCAATTTCGTCCTTCAAATGCGCGCCGGGCGCTTTCATGGCTTTGTCGTACGCACCGGCGAGCAAGCCAGCGGCTATGTCGATTGCTGCCCTCATGCCGGGCTGCCGCTCGCACAGAAGCTGGACGACTATCTGACGCCGGACGGACGCCACATCCGCTGTAGCTGGCATGGTGCCCTATTTGACAAGGATAACGGCCGCTGCGTGGGAGGGCCTTGCGCTGGCCAAATCCTTACTCCCTGGCCCGTCGAAATCAAAGATGGCTGGATTGTGACAGCCTGAACCATTCCGGCGCTGGGTCAATCTCATTTCATTTTGTAGAATTCCATGAAAATCGTCGTTACTAGCGGTACCGGCATATTGGGCGACGCGTTATTACGCCAGCTCTCTGCCGCTGGACATGAGCTTGTCTCGCTGGTCCGCGGGCCCGCCGATAAAAACAAGACAGGCACTCAGGTCATCGCTGGCGACCTCACCGATCCTCTAGCGACGGCACAGGCCATCCTGGACGCGCATGCCTTCCTTGGCCATATCGACGCGGTGATCCATCTCGTCGGGGGCTTCAACTGGATTCCCATCGTGGATTCAGCGCTGGACGACTGGTATGCACTTTATGCCACCAACGTCGGCACGACGCTGAACGTCATCCATGCCGCCCTGCCCCTGCTTCGGGAAGGCGCCTCCATCGTCTGCGTTGGTGCAAGTCCGCGAGGGAAGGTATGGCCCCCTATGCCGCAGCGAAATCGGGCATGGCGCGAATTGTCGAAGCGCTATCTGAAGAACAGCGCCCCCGCCGCATCCGGATCAACAGGATCGCCCCCACCTTCATCGACACGTCGCGTAACCGCGCCGAGATGCCTGATGCGAACCCAGCGGACTGGACGAAACCGGACGCGATCGCCGACGTGATCGCCTTCCTCCTTAGCCCGCAATCCCGCGCGATCAACGGCGCACTGCTTCCCGTGACTAACAATGCCTAAGGCCATCATGATCGACGTCTGGACGAATGAGGAACGCGCCGCCGCGCTCGCCGAACTGCGCGACTGAACCTATGATCCGGAGCCTCGCGCTTTGTATCGCCAGATCGGACTCAAGGATTTTTTCCAAGCCATCGGCTTCATGATGCGGGTCGCGCTGGAAGCGAAAAAGGCCGACCATCATCCCGAATGGAGCAATGTCTATAATCGGATCGATATCTGCCTCACCACCCATGCCGCAAGGGACGTCTCGCACCGGGATCTCGCACTAGCGCGCATAATCGATACATTTGTGCACTGATTATTCGGCAGGCACGTTCGTCGCGCTGTCCGGGCCTACGGATTAAAAAAAGCGCGAAATGTCATTATTTTTGCATGTTGCTAGATAATCTGTCGACAGCGGACAAAGCTGGATATCAATCCGGCCTTGCCTTGCGTAAGTTCATACCTGTATTGGCGATGAATGCCGGATGGGGAGAGGATGCCGCATGATGGAGATTGTCAATGCTCGCTTCCGCCCTTGCCCATGACCCCATGCCCCCTCATCCGTCCGACGCCGCCATGGAGGAGCGGTCGCTTGGACTGACGGACGGCGACTGGATCGACGCTGCGCGCGATCTCCTCATTCGGGAGGGTATCGGCACCGTCAGGATCGACCGGATTGCCAAGGAGTGCGGCGTTTCAAGGGGAGGATTTTACTGGCGGTTCAAAAATCGCGATGCGCTGCTCATATGCCTGCTAGACGATTGGGTGGCCGTCAACCGCGCCATCATCGACCGCGCCGTGGTCCATCCGGCCATGCAGAAAAAAAGCGCGAAAGACGCTATCCTCGACCTGATCGCCCTGTGGAATCAGCAAAGTGGCCAATCGGAATATGATCTGGCGGTGAGGGGATGGGCCAAGACATCATCGTCCGCACTCAAGGCGACGCAAGCGATTGACGCCGATTATATCGGCGGCTTGGTCGCTCAATTCCATCGCCACGGTTTCGAACGCGCCGATGCCGAGTTTCGCGCCTTCATTCTTTACAACCACCATCTTGGTCTTTGCACGTCGCTGTCCTTTGAGAGCCCAATTAACGACAGCAGCAAGGATCTGGCTTTGTTTCTGCTGAGGTTATGAGTGACCGCCGACCCATCTCATATCTTCGGCGGCAGTCTCTCTCCTACCATGGCGGCAAGTCATTGAATCTCGTTCAGCAGTTCATCTACGGCATTTCGCCAATGTCCGCCTGCGACTTTTGCGTGGCTAAGAACGTCGGCATTGCCGGCGACGTCCCGAAAGATCAGCGTCGCTCTTTTCGAGAGCGCTTTCAGTTGTTATTGGGAAAAGGATGCTGCAGCATCTGCCGCCTCGACTGGATGATCATCCAAGCGAAGCCCTGACCACCCCGCTCACCCCTTGAAGGCGGCCGGACATATCCGGCGCACCGATACCGGCGATGTCGATCTGAAATCATTTTGCCGAACTGGCCGGAGGTCCTCACCGTACGCGATTGCTCCGCTCGCGCTGCCACGCTTCGACAGCGATCGTCATGGAAGCGTGGCCGACTTTTTTCGACGCTGGCATAAATCGATACCCCGTTCCCGACCTTCACTGGGCTATGAAAGCTGATTGCATCGATCGCTACCGTCACTGCCCCGCCACTGCATTCGACCGAGTCGACCGCCCCGGCCGGCATGCTGGAAAAGCAGATGGCAGAACGCACGGCCGGTGGCTGGTCAGATATGAATGGCATGGCCTACCGCCTTTAATGCGCTTTCATGCGTGGCCTCGCCCAGCGTGGGATGCGCATGGATGATCCCCGCCACATCCTCCAACGTCGCTCCCATTTCGACCAACGTGGCGAATTCCCCGGCCAGTTCCGAAATATGACGGCCAACGGCCTGAATACCCAATATTCGACCGGTCGCCTTGTCCGCGATCGTGCGCACAAAGCCGCCATCGTCCCCTGCATCCATCGACAGGGCGCGGCCATTCGCCTGGAGCGGAAACTGACCGACGGCGTGTCCCGCCCCTCCTTCGGCCACGCCGACCGAAACGATCTCCGGTTCGGTAAAGCAGACAGACGCTATTGCGGTCGGATCGAAGCGGCGCTTCTTGCCCGCAATGATTTCCGCGACCATTTCACCTTGAGCGGACGCTTTGTGCGCCAACATGGGCTCGCCGACCAGATCGCCGATTGCCCAGACATTATGCATGGATGTGGCGCAACAGTCATCGACCCGAACGAAACCGCCGTCAAGCGCGACTGCCATCTCTTCTAGCCCAAAGCCCTCGGTCAGCGGCTTGCGCCCGACCGTCACCAATATCTTGTCGGCAGGCAGGACAGACACCGCGCCGCCATCGGTTTCAATGGCCAGCCCCTCTTCGACAAGCCCCTGCACCCGCGCGCCCAGATACAGGGCGACGCCATGCTTTTCCAGCCAGCGCGCGACCGGATCGGTCAGCTTGCTGTCGAACTGGGGCAGGATTCTGTCAGCTGCATCCACAATCTCGACGCGGGAGCCGAGCTTAGCAAAGGCTATGCCAAGTTCCAGACCGATATAGCCCGCGCCGACCACCACCAGCCGGTCGGGCACCTGCGCCAGTGAGAGCGCCTGCGTCGAGGAGATTACCTTACCGCCAAAAGGAAGGAGTGGCAGTTCAACCGACTGCGATCCCGTGGCCAAAATGACATGTTCCGGCCTGATCCGGACTTCGCCCTCTACGGTGTCCACGGTGCAGCTTTTCGCATCGGCAAAGCGCGCCCAGCCCCTGACGACGCGGACTTTTGCTTTGCGCAACAACCCGGCCACGCCGCCACTTAGGCGATCGACAACGCCATTTTTCCAGGCGACGGTTTCATCGAAGGCCAGTCGCGGCACACCATTGATATGGATGCCAAAGCGACCATCGGCCGAAGCGGCGCGAACCGTCTCTTCAAACAAGCCCGCCGCGTGGATCAACGCCTTGGACGGGATGCAGCCGCGGATGAGGCAAGTGCCCCCCAGCCGGTCAGCCTCTACAAGGACCGTGTCCAGCCCCAGCTGACCGGCGCGGATGGCGGCCACATAACCGCCAGGGCCGCCGCCGACCACCAACACCTTGGGCGTCAGCGTCTCGGTCATGCGGCTTCTCCCATGAAAATAAGGGCAGGATGTTCGATATAACGCTTCAGCGCCTGAATGAATAGCGCCGCGTCATAGCCATCGACGATGCGATGATCGAAGGAAGAAGAGATGTTCATCACCTTGCGCACGGAGATGAAGGCACCCTGCACGACCGGCTTTTCGACGATCTTGTTGGGACCGATAATCGCGACTTCGGGATGATTGATGACCGGCGTCGTGGCGATCCCGCCCAGAGTTCCGAGCGAGGTGACGGTGACCGTCGATCCGCTCAGTTCCTCCCGCGTCGCGCTGCCTGATCGCGCCGCAGCGGCAACGCGCGACAACTCGCGCGCGCAATCCCACAAGTCGCGCGCCTCGGCATGACGCAACACCGGAACCATCAGGCCGGCAGGCGTTTGAGTGGCAATACCAACATGAATGCCCTCATGGCTGTGAAGCACACCGGCATCGTCGTCGAAGCGGGCGTTAATCTGTGGGAAATCCGGCAGCACCCGTGCCATCGCCCTGATCAGGAAAGGGAGAAGGGTCAGCTTGGGCATATCCTCGCTACGATGCGCGTTGAGATCGGCGCGCAACGCCTCCAATTCTGTGACGTCGCATTCCTCGACATAGGCGATGTGTGGGATACGGCGCTTTGCGTCCTGCATCTTTTCAGCGATCTTGCGCCGCAGACCGATGATCTTCTGCTCGCCCACGCCATGACGCTCCACCAGAGCGTGTCCGGCGGCCGGCTGGCCACCCGAGGCGACATAGGCGTCCAAATCTTCCTGCAGGATGCGCCCACCCGGTCCGTTCCCCGGCACGAACTGCAAGGGAATGCCAAGTTCCCGCGCCCGGCGACGCGTCGCCGGGGCCGCGAAAGGCGCCGTTTCGAAATCGCGCCGCGAGGTGGCCCTTTTAATCGGCGCAGGCGTCGACTGGACCGCGACAGGCGCGGGCGGCGGCGGCGAAGCGGGCGCCTCTTCGCGCTTCTCTTCCTCAGGCGGCCGGGCTGCCGTCCTGGCCGGTTGGGATGCGCCGGCCGCGACATTGCCTTCGCCCTCAACCTCCATTTCCACGATGATTGATCCGACCGGCATCATCCCGCCAATCTCGCCATGAACCGCAAGAACCGTTCCATCGACGGGCGACGTCAGGTCGACGGTCGCCTTGTCGGTCATGACATCGACCAAGCTCTGATCTTCCCGCACCGCATCACCGACCTTCACGTGCCAGATGACGACTTCCGCCTCAGCGACACCTTCGCCGATATCGGGCAAGCGAAAATGGTAGAGGCCCATCAGTTATTCTCCATCACACGCGTCAGCGCGGTTGCGAGCCGTCTCGGCCCAGGGAAATAATCCCATTCAAAAGCATGGGGATAGGGCGTGTCCCAGCCCGCCACGCGCGTGACTGGACTTTTCAGCGCCCAAAAACACCGTTCCTGAATCAACGCTGAGAGCTCACCGCCAAATCCGCCGAAACCCGAGGCTTCGTGCAGGATGACGCAGCGCCCCGTTTTCAAAACAGATGCCACTATCGTCTCGATATCGAGCGGCACGATGGATCGCAGGTCGATCAGTTCGGCATTCACGCCGCTGTCCGTTATGCCCGCGTTCGCGACATGGACCATCGTGCCATAGGCTATGACGGTTACATCGCTGCCTTCGCGCACAACGGCCGCCTTGCCCAGCGGCACGGTATAGTGCTCCTCGGGCACTTCAGCAGTCGGATCGCCTGCCCAAGTCTTTAGCGTCTGATCATACCGGCCATCGAACGGGCCGTTGTAAAGCCGCTTGGGTTCAAGGAAAATCACCGGATCATCATCCTCGATTGAGGCGATCAGCAGGCCCTTAGCGTCATAGGGGTTGGATGGAATGACGGTTTTCAGCCCCGTAATGTGGGCAAAAATGGCTTCTGGCGACTGGCTGTGAGTCTGACCGCCAAATATGCCTCCGCCATAGGGGGAGCGGACCGTGATTGGCGCCCAAAACTGACCTCCGGATCTGTAGCGCAGGCGCGCCGCTTCCGACACCAACTGGTCGTAGGCAGGCAGGATATAGTCGGCGAACTGGATCTCCGCGACGGGGCGCAAACCATAAGTTCCCATTCCGATCGCCGTGGCGATGATTCCGCTTTCGGCAATTGGCGTATCGAAACAACGCTTCAGGCCATGCTTCTTCTGAAGGCCGTCGGTCACACGGAAGACGCCGCCAAAATAGCCGACGTCCTGACCGAAAACCAGCGTGTCGGGATCAAGCCCCAGCTTCACATCGAGCGCTGAATTGAGCGCTTGGATCATGTTCATCATGGGCATGGCGTCAAACTCCGAGTTCGCGGCGTTGTTCAATCACGCGCCAGTCGGGATCGCGGAAAACACCCTCGAACATCTCGCGCACGGAAGGTTTAGATTTACCGAGCGTGCCGACCGCTTCACCCGCCTTGACGGAAGTGCGGACCTGCTGACCCAGCTCCTCGGCAAGCGCAGCATGTCTGGTTTCGTCCCATTCGCCCAGCGCGATCAAATGCTGTTTGAGGCGATCGACTGGGTCGCCAAGTGGCCAAGCCTCTGGCTCATCGGCAGGCCGGTATTTGGTGGGATCGTCGCTGGTGGAATGACCGGCCGCGCGATAGGTGTAGAATTCGATCAGCGTCGCGCCACAGTTAGCTCGCGCCCTCTCCACCGCCCATTCAGTCGCCGCCCAGACGGCAAGGAAGTCGTTGCCGTCCACTCGAAGGCCTGGCAGGCCATAGCCCAGCGCCTTGGCGGCGAAGGTCGTTTCATTGGCGCCAGCAATACCCGCGAATGAGGAGATCGCCCATTGATTATTGGTTATGCAGATCAGCGCAGGCGCGCGATACACGCTGGCGAAGGTCATCGCCTCGTGAAAATCGCCCTCACCAGTCGTACCTTCACCGACGTAAGCCAGCGCGATTTTGTCGTCCTCTTTGAACGCGGAAGCCATAGCCCAGCCAACTGCTTGACCCAATTGAGTCCCCAGATTGCCGGAGATTGAAAAGAAACCGTAATCTCGCGCCGAGTAGAGGATTGGCAATTGCCGTCCTTTCAGCGGATCCTTTTCATTGGAAAATATTTGGTTGACCAATTGCTCCAGCGGATAATCCCGGGCCATCAGCCAGGATAGAACGCGATATGTTGGAAAGCACATGTCGCCCTTTCCAAGCAGAAGCGACTGGGCAGTCGAAATTGCCTCTTCGCCCGTCGACTTCATGTAGAAGCTGGTCTTGCCCTGCCGGTGCGCGCGGAACAGACGTTCATCGAAAGCACGTGTCAGCATCATCGCACGCAGGCCCTTCAGCAGCACCTGCGGATCGATGCGCGGTGCCCAAGGCCCGCGCGGTGTACCTTGGTCATCGAGCACGCGGATCAGACCATAGGGGAGATCGCGCATATTCCGCTCATGCTCGAGTTCGTCAGGCCTGCGGGTTTCTCCCACTGCGGGAAGGCTCATGTTATGAAATGCCGGCGGATCACCCGGCCGGCTGATTGGTTCGGGAATGTGAAGGGACAGGGACGGTCGATTCATCTCGGAAATCCTCGCGCGAAGACATGTATGTATTGTCTCGATCGGGGAATTTCCCTCTTATTTTTGCAATCGCGAAGGCTCTTACGGAAGAAACATCCTCACACCGCACAAGCCATAGAAAATTATTCCTTAAAGGTCGGCTCCGTCACGCGCTACGACGACGGAGCCCATCGGTCTCGGTAACGAAGCGCCATGAAAGCCATCACGCCATCAAGCGCCCCAAAGGCGTTCAGACCGAAAAAGGATGTTTAATCACAGCTGCGCCGCGACGAGCGCTCCCGCCAGCAAAGGGCCGGCTATGGAACCGGACCGCCCGGAAGCGACCGCCGCGCCCATGGCGGTGGCTTCCGCTCCGGTCCGATATAAACGCAGTACGATACCGTAGAGGCCGGCTTGAGCCCCCGCCAACGTCATGTCGACGACCACGGCGAGGTGGCGGTGAGCGTAAAACTGCCGGTGACCACCGGCATCAAAGCCAACGCAGCGACCATTGCCGGAAACAGGATCAGGAAGGCGGCCGTCGGAGAATGACAGTCAATATACCGGCCTATGAGCAGGCTGGCGCCCGTCGCGACATTGAACATGATCTGCATGATGCCCGCACTCTGCTGAGTGAGGTGAGCCGAAAGAAGAAGGAGAGGCATCTAGTTCAACAGAAGATAAAGGTCGAGCACTGCCGAGAAAAAGGCTGTCCACAAACACAGGCTTACGCGAAAGCTTCCACTGGAAAGAGCAAGAAAAATAAATTAACTCTATTGGCAATAATCGAACGCGGCATGGGCCACCCGCACCGCCCGGGACACATCCCGTTCAGCCGCTTTGAGCCGAAAAGCAGTGGTGCGCACCTTCTTGCCCGACGGATCCGCAGTGCTTAGCGACGACAAATGAGCGTCCTTCATAAGCAAGCACCAGAGCCTGTTCTTGGATTGCCTCTCCACTGGCCATATAAGCATAGCGACCGCCAATCTTGAAGCAAGAACCTCGGAAGGCGTCGGACTGCCTTATATATCCGTCATTGGAGCCGCCATTATTCCGGCTGCCTACCTTGTTGTTGCAATGCTTGCATTCGCGTGGTCCTCCATCCCGAGCAAGGCGGACCACCCCGCGGTTGCGTGATCGCGCTTCCCGATAGCCGGTCACGCCGCATCTGGTCAGATCGATTTTAGGCGGACAACCTCATCGTCGATCTGTTGCAGCATGGTGGTAAAGGCGGCGAGCTGATCGGCCGAGAAGCGGGCGAAAAGACGATGCTCCAGTTCCAGCGCGCGGGGCGCTATCTGGCGATAGAGATGCTCCCCATCAGCGGTAAGTTCGAGCAACCGGGAGCGGCCATCGCTAACGTTGGGCTTTTTTTGGATCATTCCGCGGCGAGACAGAGCGATGGCGGCGCGGCTCACCGCCACCTTGTCCATTCGCGTGCGAACGCAGATTTCCTGCTGCGTAATGCCCTTTCCCTGTCCTACCCATGCTAAAACCCGCCATTCCAAGATGCTGATGTCGAACCAATCGGCATAAGCTCCCGCAATAAGGTCGCTGAGCAAGCTTGCGGTATAGGACAGCCGGTAAGGCAGAAAGCGGTCGAGGTCGAGGGCAACGATAGTCATCGACGTATGGTAACATTTGACACCACCTACGCAATCTGTAATATGGTTTCAAAAGTTACCAATTTTGCATGAGCTAAGACTATGCGCACGAGGGCTACTAACTTAAGCATGCAGCGGAGCAAGCCGTGCTCGGCAGGGACTGTCCCGCAGGCGGGCGACAATGGAATGATGCCGGGGTTCGGCAATCATTTCGCGACCGAGGCGCTGGAAGGCGCGCTGCCGAACGGGCGCAATTCCCCCCAGCATGTGCCCTATGGTCTTTATGCCGAACAGCTGTCCGGCACGGCCTTCACAGCACCCCGGGTCGAAAACCATCGGTCTTGGCTCTACCGCCTGCGACCCACTGCTGATCACCTGCCCTACCGGCCCTATTCGCGGCAGACCCTGTTGCGCACCGGCCCATTTACCGAGGTCCCTCCGACGCCCAACCGATTACGCTGGGATCCAATGCCGATGCCTGTCGAGCCGACGGACTTTGTCGACGGCCTCGTTTCCTATTGCGGGAACGGCGATCCGGCTTCCGCCATTGGGCTGGGCGTCCACATCTATGCGGCGAACCGCTCGATGGAAGACCGCGCCTTCTACAGCGCCGATGGCGAACTGCTGATCGTCCCCCAACAGGGACGATTGCGGATTATGACGGAAATGGGCGTTATCGACGTGCAGCCGGAACAGATCGTCGTCATTCCACGCGGCCTGCGCTTTTCGGTCAAACTGCTCGACAGAGAAGTGCGCGGCTATGTCTGCGAAAACTACGGTGCGCTTTTCCGCCTGCCGGATCTAGGTCCGATCGGGTCGAACGGACTTGCCAATCCCCGCGACTTCGAGGCGCCAAAAGCTTGGTTCGAGGACAGGGATCAGGATTTCGAGATCGTCCAGAAATATTGCGGATCGCTTTGGACCACGACGCTTAAGCACTCCCCGTTCGACGTCGTCGCATGGCATGGCAATCTGACGCCCTATCGTTATGATCTGCGCCGCTTCAACACAGTCAACACGGTCAGCTTCGACCATCCTGATCCCTCGATCTTCACGGTGCTGACCTCCCCCACCGATACCCCCGGCACGGCCAATTGCGACTTCGTGATCTTCCCGCCGCGCTGGATGGTCGCCGAGGACACATTCCGTCCGCCATGGTTCCATCGCAATGTGATGAGCGAGTATATGGGCCTTATCCACGGCGCCTATGATGCCAAGGCGGGCGGCTTCGCGCCGGGCGGCGCGTCGCTGCACAACTGCATGTCGGGCCACGGTCCCGATCAGGCAAGCTATGACGGCGCGGTTAGGGCGGAACTGGCTCCGCACAAGATCGAAAACACGATGGCCTTCATGTTCGAAAGCCGCTTCCCGTTCCAGCCGACGCGCTTCGCCCTCGAAACGCCGCTGTGCCAGCTCGACTATGACGACTGCTGGTCGGGCTTCCGCAAGGCCCAGCTTCCCCTACCCAACACCTCACTCGGAGATGCAAAGGCGTGACCTTCCCCCTGATCGATGAGACGCATGATCCCTGCCTCGAATCCTGGGTCGAGAGCGCGCGCAATCACCCCGATTTCCCCGTTCAAAACCTGCCTTATGGCATCTTTTCCCATGGCAATGGCCGCCGCCGCTTGGGCACCGCCATCGGTAATTTCATCCTCGACCTTTCAGCCATCGCGGATTATCTGCCGATTGATCAAGACGTGCTGCGCGGCATAAGCCTGAACGAGCTGTTTTCGCTGTCCGCGAACGACCGCACAGTTCTGCGAGGCGCCCTGAGCAAGCTATTGTGCGATGCGGGCAACAAGGACGCCATCAGCGTACACCTGTATCCATCGGATGCATGCGAACTGCACCTCCCGGCAACTATCGGCGACTATACCGATTTCTATGTAGGCATTCATCACGCAACCAATATCGGACGACTTTTCCGACCCGAAAATCCGCTGCTGCCCAACTACAAATATGTCCCGATCGGCTATCATGGTCGGGCATCCTCGATCCGCCCGTCAGGCCTACCGGTCCGCCGTCCCACCGGGCAGCAGAAAAGCTCGGATGCGGATGCGCCCGTTTTTGGTCCGTCGACGCGCCTCGATTATGAACTGGAACTGGGGGTCTGGATCGGCCGTGGGAACGAACCGGGCGAAATAATCCCCATCAGCGAGGCGCAGGATCATATTGCCGGCTTCTGCCTGCTGAACGACTGGTCCGCGCGCGATTTTCAGGCGTGGGAATATGTGCCGCTCGGCCCGTTTCTGGCAAAGAATTTCCATTCGACCATTTCGCCCTGGGTGATCACCGCCGAAGCGCTCGCGCCATTTCGCATGGCCCAGCCGGTACGCCCGGCTGATGATCCGCAACCCCTGCCGTATCTATGGGACGAAGAAGATCAGGCCAAAGGGGCGCTTGCGATCGAACTGGAAGTCTATCTGACGAGCGCGGCGATGCGGGAGGCAGGCCTTGAGCCGCAACGGTTGTCGTCAGGACCAGCAGCGAACATGTACTGGACCGCGCAGCAGATGGTCACCCATCATGCGTCCAATGGCTGCAATCTATCTCCGGGCGACCTTCTGGGCACGGGGACCATTTCCGCACCGACCAGCGATGGGTTCGGGAGCCTTATCGAACTGAGCAAGGGCGGCAAAGAGATGATCCAGCTTCCCACCGGCGAGCAGCGGGCGTTTCTGAAAGATGGCGACGAGGTCAGGTTTAAGGCTGTCGCCCGAGCGGAAGGCTTCGTGCCGATCGGCTTCGGCGAATGCCGCGCTATCATCGAGCCGGCGCGATGAGCGACATCGTGCTGCACGGATATTGGCGGTCCAGCGCGACCTATCGGGTTCGGATTGCCCTAAACCTGAAGTCGATCGTTTATCATCAGGTTACGTATGACCTGCGGACGGGCGCACAGAAGTGTCCGCTCTTTCTGAGCCTCCTGCCGCAAGGACTGGTGCCGGCAATCGAGTCAAACGATATGGTGTTAACCCAGAGTCCGGCGATCCTAGAATGGGTCGAGGAGCAATGGCCCAGCCCGCCGCTGCTCCCCACCAATATACGCTGTCGTGCGATGGTGCGCAGCATGGCGGCGCTGATCGGCTGCGACATTCACCCGCTCAACAATCTGCGGGTGCTCAACGCGCTGAAGTCCGATTTCAACGCGTCACAGCAGCAGGTGGACGAGTGGATCGCCCGCTGGATCGTGGGAGGTTTCGCGGCGCTGGAGCTGCTCGTCCAACGCCATGGCGATGGTTTTTGCTATGGCAATGTTCCGAGCTTCGCGGACTGCTACCTCGTTCCCCAAATTTATTCGGCGAGACGTTTTGGGGTGGATCTTTCGCCCTATTCCGCACTCAATGCCGTGGCGAACGCGATGGAACGTTTGCCGCCGGTTCAAGCCGCGCATCCTTCTCAGCAACCCGACGCCTGATGAAGATCGCGGCGCAGCGTCCGGCGCCGATCCATCGGTCTGACATCGGGCGGTGCTCGCTCCGGCCGCCAGTCGTTTTTCCAGTGGCACTACGGCCAGCATATCTGATTCTCTCTGGAACGATGTTGGAATTTCCCAGAGGTCAACGGGCATGAAGCTGAACTTCCTTCAATTCGCCTTCGGTCGGAGTCCATTCCTCGAGGCCTAAATATAGCGGCTATTCCGGCTGGATCAGCATGTCGCCCTCCCCAACCAGTTCGGGGGCTCCCTTGCCTAGCAGCGCGCCCATTGACGTGGGATTACCTCGAGTGAATTACTTCCAAATGAAGATATCTGGGTGGACATCGTTGCACATCAATCCGATTGTGACGTCACAATTTGCCCTCCTAATGCGCGTATTATGGCGATGATCGTGCTTGAAATAAACGCCACCTCTCAAATACATATGTCTAGACCTTCTTTTTAGCAGTTTGCGGAAAAGGCTTTCTCCTTGAGCCGCTTGAGGTGACTCAGACGCCTTTAGCTGAGTTTGAAGGATTTGAGATGCGTGGCGGCGATTACCTGAGAGAAGGGTTGTTTTCCTACGTGAGCTGGAGACCCGCAACAACGGGGTGATTGCTGGCTGGCTTGATGACGTCGAGGCTGCGCGGCGCACCAAGGGCATCGTTCGGACCGATTCCCAGGATGCCCGGCGTTGATTTCGCCGTTTCTGCCAACTTGCGAACAGAGTGAACCCATGGTTTCTCGACGCTCGTGGTAGATCAGGCAGTTGAAGTTGTAAGCGAGGTTGCAAAGGGTCAGTATCGCCTCAGGGCGGGCGAGGCCAATGGTGCGGATGGACAGGTTGAACCGGTTCTTTTGATGCGCAAAGACATGCGCACGGATCGAGGATTTGGCTGCATTGGCCTGCGCGGCTGCCTTGGACATCGGCTTCTCCATAGGTTTGCGCCGATGGATACGGCACGTGAGCAGTGCGCATCGCGTTGACCAGTAGGTTGCCACGCAAACGGGTCGCGTCGGATTTAGGGATTGGCAAGTCGACCCTGAACAAATTGGTATCACAGTATCGGCCGTTTGACCTAGTGGCAGCGCCGCAGGCAGATCTGTCGCGCGAGAATGAACGCCTTAGCCTTGAAAACCGCATGATGCGGGAGGAGGGAAGTGCTAAAAAACGGCCCCGGGCTGAGCGCGCCTGTGTGGGGTAGAAACGGGTCGTGCTATGGTGTTCGTCAGGAGGGTCGCGGCCGTTCGCTTATTGGAGGCATGATACCCCGTTAAAAAACGTGGCCCGTGGGCATTTGCGTACTTGAGAGTGGCGACGCCGCATTGCGACGATCCCGGTTAGGAAGATGACTGTTAGCATAGCCCATACCCTCCGCTTAGAAGGAGGACGTGGGATGACAGGAGCAAATCGCTGGGCGTAGACGCATTGTCTATGGTCAACCCTGGCGCCGCCGCCATCGATATCGGCTTGACCATGCACATGGCGGCCATCAGCCCGCGGGCGGACGACAATCCCGTGCGGGCATTTGGCACATTCACCGGCGAGCTGCATGAGATGGCCCGTTGGTTCAAGGCCAGCGGCGTCACCAGCGTCGCGATGGAATCCACCGGCGTATACTGGATCCCGGCCTATGAAGTGCTGGAAGGGCACGGCTTTCATATCATTCTCGTCAACGCCCGATACGCCAAGAACCTCCCAGGCCGAAAGACCGATGTCAGCGATGCGGCCTCGCTGCAACGCCTTCACAGCTATGCGCTATTGCGGGGGAGTTTCCGTCCCGAGGCTGGCGTGGCGACCATGCTTGCCTATCTCCGGCAGCGCGAACGGCTTATTGAATATGCCGCGTCTCATATCGAACACATGCAGAAGGCGCTGATGGAGATGAACGTACAGCTTCATCACGTCGTCTCCGACATCACGGGCGTTACGGGCATGCGGATCATCAGGGCCATTGTTGCCGGCGAACGCAAGCCCATCACGCTGGCGGAAATGCGCGACGTCCGTTGTCATGCTTCCGTGGAGACAATCTGCGCCGCCTTGTCTGGAAACTGGTGGGACGAGCACATCTTCGCCCTTTGCCAGTCTTTGGCACTGTACGACTTTTACCAGACCAAGGTCCTCGAATGCGATCGTAAGCTGAAAGTCGCGCTCAAGGCCCTCGAAATCGACAAGGGGCACGATATTCGCGGCCTCCCCAACGTCCGGACCAAAAGACGGCAGGTGAACACGCCTGACCTCGAGGTCCGGTCCGCGCTTTATCGCGTGCTGGGCGCGGACCTAACGCAAATCCACGGAATAGGCCCATCCCTGGCGCTCAAGCTCGTCGGCGAGTGCGGCACCGACCTTGCAGCATGGCCCAGTTCCAAGCATTTTACGTCCTGGCTGTGTCTGGCGCCAGGTAACAAAATATCGGGCGGCAAATTGTTGCCGTCGAAAACCCGGCGATCGTCGAGCCGCCCCGCTACGCTCCTGCGTTTGACGGCGACCACAACAGGCCGCAGCGACACCGCATCGCGCGTTTTACCGGCGGCTATCGGCGCGTGCAGGAAAGGCGAAGGCGGTCACGGCCACCGCGCGCAATATCGCTTTCCTGTTTACAACAGCCTGCGCTACGGCATGGCGTATCATGATCCCGGCGCCACCCAATATGAAGAGCGGTACCGCAGCGTGTGATCCGGCAATCTCCAGCGCCGCGCAAGGGCTTTCGGCTTCTCCCTTGAGGAAGTGCCGCCACAGCTCGATATGACTGTTTCTTAAGAAGGAAGGCGCCGCCGTTCCTCAACACTCCAGCGACGGAGGCGTCAGTTCCGCCGAAAACCTTGATCCGCCCCACAAACACCGCTCCTAAGTTCGCAAGTAAGATCGACCTTAAGACCGACCCATCATCCCCCAGGCAAGGCGGCGCTCAGCGGATGCGTACGCCGCAAAGCGGCAACTCGATCTACTATCCACCGCTGCCAAGGACCGAGTGCGCAAATCCATCGAAAGAGCCCGCCATCCGTGTAGCCCTGCTTCGTCACCACGGATTCTGGATCAGAAATCACGCCCGAAAGTAAACCTACACCAATTCGAAATAGTCATAAACGGCTCTAAGCGCCATTTATTTCATTTCTCCAACAAATAATCCAGAGACTTAATGAAACGTCTGCGAGGCTAGCGCAGACGTTTTCGCATCATACTTTACAGAGGTTGATTCTGTACGCAGGCAATTTTGGCCGATTGCACTACTGAGCTAGCGACTTGTTCACAAAGGCTCGGAAATCCTTCTGCAGGGCGCGTCGGGCAGCGACGTCGGAGTAGAACATGTGCCCGCCAACGACACAGTAATTAACAACTCTTCTACGAATCAGAGGGTCGCTCTGCGCGACGGCTTCGTCCAGCGCAGAACATGACTGATCGAAATTACCGCGGACATTCATAACCATGAGCGCTTCGTTGAGGTCCATTGCAACCCGCAAGGGAGCCGGAGCTGCAGGATCCCGATCATTATATTTGAACATCTGCGCCATCCAGTCTGAACTAAACCCGTTGACTGGATCTACGGTAAGCGGCTCGGGGTGAAATGACTTTCCAAAAGGTCCGCGATATAGAAGATCGCTTTCAAAGCCGAGATCTTTACGGACATAGGTATTGAAGACCCGGGAGGTTCCTTCCATTAAGTCGCGCATGGGCAATAGACTGGGGTCGTCCCATGGCATCCAGAAGGCACCAGAAGCCCGCTTTTTCAGGACCATCCGCCGATCATAGCGGCCCAACTCCATGCTCTGGTCCGCCAGCAGGTTGTCGCTGTAGACATCGGAATCAATTACGAGCTTACCTTTATCAATGAATTTGGGATCGAGACCCGTGAAGCGCTTGAGTCCGGCAAGAATTATCCCGCGCTCCGTCTCTGTTAAGGCGTCTACGCGTGCAAGAGCCGGCGCGTAAGTAGTACGCGCCCAGCTTTCGGCGCGCGCTACGGCTTCCGTGCTAGATAAAGCCTGGAGGTCGGGCTCGAGACGTTTATGGAAATAGGCGGTTTCGGTAAATAAAGTGATGTTGAGAGCCTCGCTGGTGGTGCGCTTCAGCTTCTGGCCGGTATCGTAGCCACCAGAAATGAGGATAACACCCTTCAGATGGGTACGGCGCTTTTCGAGAGCTTCGGCAACTAGCATGGCACGAGTCGTGCCATAGCTCTCTCCGCCGATGAACAAAGGCCGGTCCCACATCTCATATCGCGTCAGAAATACGCGGATCGCCTCTGCGACCGCTTCCGCATCTCCGCGGCCGGTATACAGAATATCGCGAAATTCCTTACTCGTAGCACGACTAAATCCCGTTCCTGGTGGATCGATGAACACCAGATCACTGGTGTCAAACCAGCTCTCCTCATGATCGATGATCGGTGTCTCGGTATTTTGGCCCCATTCAGTAAAAGTATCCGCCGTCGTGACGCGCTTGGGCCCAAAACCTACTATATGTACTTGCGCAGAATTGGACCCGGGACCGCCATTCCATAGGAATGTCAACGGTCGGGGCGGCGAATCTGGCTGGCGATTGGCAATATAGGCTGTAATGAAGATATTACCTGCCAACTCACCGGTATCATTCACATAAAGTGGCAACAGACCTGTGTGCGCCACATAGGTCATATTTTTGCCGTGAATCGTTACCGAATGCTTCGTATCAACGATCCTGCTTTCATGCGGCAGCACTTGTGCGCTCGCGGTGGCGATTGATGCGGCCATGGCAAGTACAGCAAAGCACGATGCCAATTTCCCTTTTTTCATACCTTTACTCCTGATAGATCGGCCGCACACACCCTTCTGATCCTCATCTTAAAATTTGACCTGGAGGTTTGCGCCTATCGTTCGTGGCCTCGTGAAAGTCGCGGTTGGCAACCGCGTACCACTGCGCGTGTCAACGGTTAATGGTGATATCTCGTTCAAAAGGTTGCGAACATAGAGGCCCAACTCCCACATCTCCCCAATCTTCACGTTGCCGAATAAATCAACCAAGGTGTAAGCGGGCAATCTCGGCCGCGTGATTCCCGCAGGTCCGGCAGCTAGATCCTGATTGAAGTTGGCATAGCGACTGCTCACATGATTAACATTGAAACCGAAATCGACATCGACACTGTCATTTAGCGGCAGCTGCTGGGTCGCACCTATATTGGTCGTGAATTTAGCCGCATTTGGGAGCAGATCGTCTGCTAGACCGAATAGACGCTGGGTTCCACCCTCCGTCCGATCAAGAGACTTGGTCAACTTCGCGTTCTGGATCGACCCGTTGGCCGTAATCGTAAGGCCGGTCCATCCCTGTGCGGTGAAGGCGAACTCAAGGCCGCTGCTGCGTGCCGTCTTGCCATTTTGAATGAAAAGAAATTGCGATGGCAGCGCCGTATTTTGAAGCTGAATATCCTTCCAGTCAATCCGAAATACGGCAATATCGAAGGTGGCACGCCTATCAAGAGTGCTGCCCTTAAACCCCAGTTCGTAGCTTATGACGGTGTCTTTGTCGAAGCTCGGCGAAGCACCAGGCGATGCCGTGTTTGGGCCACCAGGCCTATATCCACTCGCAATCCGGGCATAGGCCATCATATCCGGGTTGAACCGATAGGTCGGCGTTACCAGCCATGTAAGTGCATTCTCGTTCGAGCGAAAAACAGCATTTTCGCCTACACCGAATACCGGTTGCGCCGGTACATCGACGATGCCAACCACGTTGTAGTTCTGCTTATTATGAGCATAGCGGGCACCGAGCTGAACATCCAGTTTCTCCGTTGCGTGCAATGTCACGTCGCCGAACACTGCGTTTTCACGATAGGATGTCACGTTAGCGGAAGAATAAATGACATTGTTCAGGCCGGAGCGCATAATCGTCTGTGCCAGCCGAGAATGCTCAACGGTATAGAAGCCGCCGATCAACCAGTCGACCAACGAACCAGTTCCCTCAAGGCGTAATTCCTGACTAAATTTGTTGGTCTTTATAGGGGCTCCAAGCAGATAGGTGCCGCCCGCCCCGTAAAAACCGTTCAGCGCTCCGCCGAAGGTGTTGGAGACGTCGGAGGTTGTCTGCTGGTCACTCTGGCCCCAAGCTGTTACAGAAGTGAGATCGGCAAAACCGAGATCTAATTTAGCCCGGCCAGTGTAGAGATTAAGTTTCGCCTTACGCGGCACCACTGCAACGTTGGACGTGAACTCGTCAGTGCTCACACCGCGAGGATCGAAGGTCACGACCGTATTGGCACCAACCGTCGCGCGACAGCTCGGACAAACCAGAATGTCCTCAGAACCTTCCGATTCGGTGCGCTGCGCTAGAACCGACAACGTAATTTCCAGCGCATCTATCGGATTAAGCTGAACCGCAGCGCGGCCACCCCAGACCCGGTTCATATTGGCATCCTTGGTTCTTACGCCAGCCACAACCGAGTCGATATATTGCGGATCACGTCGATAGAATCCACTCACGCTGAGTGCCACTCGATCAAGAATGATCGGCACATTAATTGCGCTCCGCGCCGACCATCCCTCGCCTCCATGATCTACCGAGTTGATGCCTACCTGAGCCTCGCCCGAAAACTTTGAAGTACTCGGCGAGCGCGTGACATATTTAATAAGGCCTCCGAGACTGGACGCGCCATAGAGCGTGCCTTGAGGTCCACGCAGCACTTCGATCTGCTGGATGATCGCCGGATCGAGACTTGGAATAGGCGGCTGACCTAGATAGCTGGAGGAACCGAACTGCACATCGTCGATCAAGACAGAAACGGTCGGGTTCGTGCCCCCACCCGCATTTATCCCACGCACCGCGATGTTTTGTGTGCCACCTCCGGAAATCGCCAAGCCCGGAATGCGCGACGCAAGGTCCCCCAATGTCACAAGATTTTGAGCAACCATGGTGTCAGAGGTAACCGCACTAATGGATACCGGAACATCGATCAGCCGCTCGTCACGCTTTTGCGCAGTGACGATGATCTCTTCTGACGCGCCGCTGGGTCTTATGTCAGATGGGGCTTGGGCTGATGCCATGATCGGCCAGACGGCTAAAGAGCTTTGCGCTAATAACATGGCCTTACGAAATACTGACATATATTCCCCCACTTTTTAGATTTGCTGGCATTTCCAAGTTAGCAAATTACGGATTTACATCCCTTTTATATGCATATCATCTTAGACATTTTATTTTTCTTCATGTAATTTAGTTTGATCTATAATTTTGCATTTCTGCAGCTTATAGGTTTTATCATAAAATCTTATGAGCATAATTTGCCTCTCATGCCGAACAATGGCGTATCTATATTTTATAGAATTGAGAGATATTATCTAGAAAAATAGCGGTATTATTATCACCTTCAGAGACTCCATGGCCAGCCTCATAGTGGAAAAGAGCTATGTTACTGCGCTGTGACTCTGGAATATCAATTGTCCTCCAACCCCAATCAGTGGAAAAGGAATTGCAACCCAGATCGTAGTAACCGCTATGCTGTTGTACACGCATTGCCGGATTCGCCCGCATCGCTTCAGCCATGTCGTCATAGTAGTTGGCAAAAGTGGCAACGAGATAACCGTCGATATCTGCGAAAGAATGGAAATCAGAAGTATCCCACGGGTGCGGGCCGGGTCGGTCTTGAACATAGATACCGGGTGCCAGCCCCCGATAGAGAGGTGCGTCAACTATTCCCAAGACCGTCCTAGCTAGAATGTTGACCGGATCCTCAAATTTCGGAGGGCGTCCATAATCCACCGGAGAAACTTTGGCGCCAGGATTCAAATTTTCTTTAAACTCCTGGGTGGTCATGCGAATATGATGGTGCGCCCAGACTTCTTTTGAGATCCCTGTCAGCGCCTCTAGCCGGGTCAACACGCCTAGACGCAAGCTCGTATCCATCTGGGGCCAAGCGACTAAGGCTTTAAGATATTCTCCTGTTGCAAATGCTGCCGCTTCGGCCACCGCCTCGGCACATGTCGGAGCAGGATGCGCTTGCCTCTTATCTCTCCAGGCCATAGCAGCGAAATTAGGCAGCTTCATGTAAAAAGGTGCCAAATTCCCTGACGCATTCCAGGCTGTAAATCCGTTCAAAGCAGACGAGATGAACACAGCACCGCTGACTTCAATCCCGCTTTCGCGCAGAAAATGAGTAACTACCGGTAGACGGATCGTACCGTAGCTACGGCCCGACAGATATACCGGTGAGCGCTTACGCCCATTCTGATCCAGATAGCGCTTAATTAGTTCCGCGACCGAAGCACCGTCGCTTGCCACGGAATAAAAATCCCATAATTCACTGCCGCCTGCCGGAACGCTCCATCCGGTACCTACTGGATCGATGAACACCAGATCGGTCCGGTCGAGCACACCATGTTCATGCGGAAGAATGCGAGGCGGACCTTGGGAGTCTGGATCCATGCGCTTGGGGCCCCACAAAAATTGCAACCTTCCCGCCGCCCCGCTTGGCCCCCCTCCCCAAATAAATGTCACCGGTCGTGTGATTGCGCCGCCTTTGCGCACGTACGACTGGAAAACCATATGCGCGCCGGGCTTACCATCCACCCCTCCTACCTCAATTGCACTCAAGCTATATTCATAGTCGAAGTCTTCGCCGCGCACTCGCGCACGCTCGATCGCGGTTCGACGCCTGTCACCGAGTAAGCTGGCAGCGAAAGCCGCTCGAGTGCGTTCGACCGCCGGGTCGAGCACTGGGGGCGCTGCAGGGGAAACAGACGAACTCTTCGCTGAAGCCGCACTGCTTATGGCAACAGCCGAGGTTCCGGCCAACCCAACCAACAAATCTCTGCGTGAAGGCATTTTTTTCTCCCTAACGCCAAGCATCTGCCGGACGATATTTCTGCTATTAAGCCGAGCTCATCTCGGCGGCCCGCGCCAGCTGCTAAACTGCGTTATTGCTTCAATCGAGATACGTGCGTAAATTTGTGGCATTCGCCGTAAACAGGCTACAAGGTCCGTCCGATGGCCTACGGCATCGACGTTTGACGACCTGATTTTCGGTGGCATTGCGATGCGTCTGCATTAGCTTCTCGCTCGCTTGGCCACACCCCAGGGGTGCGCATCCACCAACTATATTCCGACTAAGTCGGCTTCTTCGGCGTTCAGTCGTAAAAATTGAAAAAGCATAGCCCGATCATGACAGGCATCCAAAAAGTCCTTCAATTAACCTTCTGACTATTACGGCGCCTTAGTAAGTCGAAATACTTCCCGAAACCGACGATTTCGTTTCCATTAAGAAAAGCCCGTAGTGCCTGGATGGGCCGCTGGAACGCCTCACCCACGTATAACACCCTTGTGAAAGCCGGATACAGACTCATGTCATGCCCCCTGGAACTGCCTCAATATTCACAATACATCCATGTCTTGTCAACAACCATCTGTGGATCACTCCGGCTGCAGGTTTAAACGTATCTGATGTCGTAACCCGCCATGCAGGCGGTGGAAGCCCTGTCAGTCCCTTTGGCCGCAGGAAATGTCGCAAATACGTCGTTGATACACTTCTGTATTTTCTGGGTGAGACGTGACGACGGTAAGTAGCGGTTGAGAGGAGGACGGCAGATGGGGTTGATTGCGCCGCGTTATGTTCGCCCGTTCGTCAAAAGGCATAAGAACGATGCCGTAGATGCCGAGGCCATTGTCATCGCCGCGCA
>NZ_FNYZ01000009.1 GCF_900109095.1 Sphingobium sp. AP50 | reverse complement strand
GTCCGCAGCGTATCCTGCGCCTTCGCCACACCGATCGACACCGCCACGACCTCGGTCGCCACGCCCTTTTCCTTCAGGCGAATGGCTTCCTCGACTGCGATCTCGTCAAACGGGTTCATGCTCATCTTGACGTTCGCAAGCTCCACGCCCGTCCCGTCAGACTTCACGCGCGGCTTCACATTATAGTCAATCACCCGCTTCACGGGCACAAGGATCTTCATGGGGCCTCCATTTCCTAATGGTCGGACCATTAAGAATATCGATGGGACTGTCAATAGGGTTCGGTCCGGCCATTGCACCTTTGAAGACGGCCATTATAGATTGGCGCTATCATTTGGAGCTCATGCCATGGCGCCCACGCCTTCGACCAAACCCAGTTTCGCCCCCATCAAGACGCAGCGGGCGTTTGAAATCATCTGCGAACAGATACGGGCGCAACTGGCTGCGGGCACGTTGAAGACAGGCGATAAATTGCCGGCCGAACGGGAACTGGCAACAGAATTTCAGGTCAGCCGCAGCGCCCTGCGGGAAGCGTTGCGCAGTCTGGAGGTCGCGGGCATCATCCGCAATGTGAAGGGCGTGAAGGGCGGGGCCTTCGTGCAGACGGCCGAGCCGGATCGCATCGTGCAGGCGATGCAGGATTATGTGCATCTGGGCGATATCTCGCTGGCCGAACTGACAGAGGCACGGCTGGCGCTTCAGGATATCATCGTGCGACTGGCATGCGAGCGGGCGTCCGAGGCCGATCTGGCCGATCTGGAAGCGATCGCCGCGCGGACGAAGCAGGAAAGCGATGTCGAAGCGCGCTATCAATGTGCGGTGGAATATTATGCGGTGCTGGCCCGTGCGACGGGGAACCGCATTTTCGGCATTTTCGTGGATTCGCTCTCTGCGATCCTGCACGAGTTTGTGCAGGGGCCGGATTATGAGATGCTGCAACAGTCGCTGATCGAATCTCGTTTCAAACTGGTGCGCCATCTGCGCGCCAAGGACAGCGATGCAGCCGTCGCGGAAATGCGCAAGCATCTGGAGCGCGTGCATCGCCATGTTCGCAAGAACAGCAAGGCAGCCAGGGGCTGATAGCCGCCATAATCCAGTAATCGGGCTTGGGCCTTTCCGTACCGCCATCTGGCAGTTGACCCGTCTCGCGCCTCATGTGATAGGTAGGACCATTAAATATTAAGTCCTAATCATGGGTGAGGATATGGCGGAAAACGGGATGGCGGTCAGCACAGGGGCATTGGACGGGGTGCGCGTGCTGGATTTTACCAGCGTCATGGCGGGGCCCTTCGCCACGCGGATGCTGGCCGATCTGGGCGCGCAGGTGATCAAGGTGGAGTCGCTGGAGGGGGATCAGGTGCGGGCGCGGCCGCCGCTGCGCGAAGGGTTCAGTGCCTATTTCGGCAACCTCAATGCCGGCAAGCAGAGCATCGCCTGCAATCTGAAGTCGCCCGAG
Organism: Sphingobium sp. AP50; assembly: GCF_900109095.1. GTDB lineage: Bacteria > Pseudomonadota > Alphaproteobacteria > Sphingomonadales > Sphingomonadaceae > Sphingobium. Next base: position 218,695 of record NZ_FNYZ01000009.1, on the reverse strand, counting down.
ATGGTGGCGCTGATCAGGCAGATGGTTGCAACCTGTGATGTGCTGGTGGAAAATTTCAGGCCCGGCGTGATGCAGCGGTTCGGGCTGGATTATGCCAGCCTGCGGGACATCAATCCCCGCCTCATCTATTGTTCCATCTCCGGCTATGGCCAGACGGGGCCAAAGGCGCTGTTTCCGGCCTATGCGCCCGTCATCCATGCGGCCAGCGGCTTCGACATGGTCAATCTACGCTATCAGGACGGAGCGGACCGACCGGCGACCAGCGGCATATTTGTCGCGGACGTTCTGGGTGGCACCCATGCCTTCGGCGCGATTCAGGCCGCTCTCTATCAGCGCGAGCGGACGGGCAAGGGGCAGTATATCGATGTTTCCATGTTGGAAGCGATGGTCGGCATGCTGGTGTTCGAAACGCAGGAGGCGCAATTTCCCGGCGACGCCCGGCGTCCGCTCTATACGCCGCTCAAGACGCGCGATGGGTTCATCATGGTTGCGCCGACATCTCCGCGCAATTTCGAACAGCTTGCCGATGCGGTGGGCCATCCGGAATGGAGGGACGATCCGCGCTTCCGCACCAATGCCGATCGTAACGCCAATTGGGCAGCCCTGCTGGCCTTGACCGAAAAATGGACGGAGCAGCATCTTGCCGAGGAAGCGGAAACGATCCTTTCGCGCCACGGCGTCCCCTGCGCGCGCTATCGCGAGATAGGCGAACTGCTGGACGATCCGCAACTGGCGGTGCGTGGCGCCTTTGCCGAGATAGGCGATGGCGCCGGGCGCTACAAAGTGTCCAATCCGCCCTTCCGCATGAGTGGTTCCCGGGTCGAGGCGCGCGATCATGTGTCATGTCTGGGGCAGGATGGTGCAGCGCTTCTGGCCGGGCTTGGGCTGGATGAAGGCCGGATCGCAGCCTTGCGAGAGAAGGGCGATCTGCTCTGACAGGAAAAAAGGGCGGGGATATCCCGCCCCCCGTAAAGATCGAATGGCGGGAGGCGTTGCGCGTCCCGCCCTTCATTTTATCGCAGCAGTTCGCGCGCGATCGTGTTCTTCTGGATTTCCGAAGATCCTTCATAGATGCGGGTGATGCGAATGTCGCGATAGAGGCGTTCGACCGCAAAGCCCCGGCAATAGCCGGTGCCGCCGAAGATCTGGACCGCCGTGTCCACTGTGCGACTGCCCGCTTCGGTGGCGAATAATTTGGCCATGGACGCCAGTTCGCGGCGCTTCTCGCCCTGATCATAACGCCAGGCGGCGTCGAGCAGGATCAAGCGAGCGGCCCGCATGTCGGTTGCCATGGTGGCGATATAGTGGCGGATCGCCTGGAAATCGGAAATCACGCCACCAAAAGCCGGGCGTTGCTTCGATTCCTCGATCGCCAGTTCCAGCGCATATTCGCCCATGCCCACCGCGGTCGCGCCGACATTCATGCGGCCTTCGTTCAACCCTTCGAGCGCATAATGAAAACCGCGCCCCAGTTCGCCGATCAGGGCGTCGGGGCCGACCTGGCATTCATCGAAGCTGAGTTCGAAGACGCCCGGTGTTGCGGTGCCCATCAGTTCGATCGTACCGGTGACCGAGAAGCCGGGCGTGTCGGCCGGCATCAGGAAGGCGGAGATGCCGCCGCGTGCGCCTGCCGATTTGTCCGTATAGGCATAGACGATCACATATTTGGCCTTCTTGCCATTCGATATGAATGTCTTGCTGCCGTTGATCACCCACCCGTCGGCGTTGCGGACGGCGGTGGTGCGCATCGAACCCGGGTCCGAACCGCTATTGGGCTCGGTCAGGGCGAAGGCGATCGGAATTTCGCCGGTTGCCATGCCGGGCAGCAGGGCTTCGCGCTGCGCTTCCGATGCATGATACATGATATTCTTGGCGCCCGGCCCCATCAGCGGGCGCAGTTCGGTCCAGAATTGCGGAGGCAGGCGCGCAAGTTCGATCTGCACCGCCGCCTGCGCGAGGGCGCCAAGGCCAAGCCCGCCATATTGTTCGGGCAGGGCCATGCCGAAATAGCCATTGTCGACCAATGTCTGGCGGACGATCGGCGGGACATTGCCGGTTTCCTGAAATTCGATCTCATAAGGCAAAAGGTCGCGGACGATAGTGCGCGTCACCTCGCAAAATTCCCGGACATCGTCTGGCAGTTCAAAATCCATGGGCAACCTCCTTGTCACTCGAATCCGCAGCATGGCTATGCTGTTGTTCGAAATGGTCCTACCATTTATCAAATGGTCAGTCCATTAAAAGCTTTGATGCTATTGGCGGGTGCGAAATCATCCTCTAGGAGTCGTAGGCAAGCCTGACAGCCCGGAAAGGGCGCGGGTGGAGGGTAACAAGAGTAAGCGGCATGGCGACCGATCCGTTCGACCTCAATCTGCGGCACCTGCGCGCTTTGCTGGCAATACGCGAACATGGCAGCATCACGGCCGCGGCCGATGTCGTGAGCCTGTCCCAGCCGGCCCTGACCCAGGGATTGGCCAAGCTGGAGCGGCAGTTCGGCTATAGTTTTTTCGAAAGGCGATCGGGCGGAATGGTCCCCACGGCGATGGGGGAGATCGTCATCGAGCGGGCCAGCGCAGCGCTGGACCATTTGTCGCAGGCGGCCAAGGGTCTGTCAGGCGTGTTTCAATATCCCGAACGGCTGATGACGATGACGCAGTTGCGGGCATTTCTGGCGCTGGCAGAAGCGGGCAGTTTTGCGGCGGCCGCCCATGGCAGCACTTTGTCGCAAACGGCCGTGCACCGGGCCGTCGGCGATCTGGAACATATGATCGGCGGCAAGCTGGTGGAACGGCGGGGGCGGGCGGTATGGCTCAATTCTGCCGGCAAGAAGCTGGCGCGCGGTACGCGCTTGGCTGTCGCGGAGATCGTGGCGGCGCTGGCCGATATCGGGCGGGATAGTGGCAGCGGCAGTGAATTGATCGCCTTTGGTGCCCTGCCGCTGTCTCGCCCCTATCTGGTGCCGGCCGCCATGGCCCGGATGGCGCGAAGCGATCCGCGCGCGGCCTTCAAGGTGCTGGAAGGCAGTTGGCGTGAACTGGTCGAACCGCTGCGCGATGGCGTGATCGACATCATCGTCGGCGCGTTGCGTCCTTATGAGATCGCCGACCTTTATCAATTGCCGCTGACGGAAGATCGGCTGGTGATTGCGGCCGGCAGCCAGCATCCGCTTGCCGGCGTGGAGAAGCCGAGCATGGAGCAACTGGCGGCCTATCCCTGGATCGTCGCGCCCGCCAACACGCCGCTGCGCGAGCAATGGGAGACGCTGTTTCCCGAAGGGATGATGCCCGCCACGCCTGTCGAATGCGGATCGGTCATGATCATCGGCCGATTGCTGACCGAAGCCAATTTCCTGACATTGCTCTCGCCGGATCAGGTCGCGCTCCAGATCCGAAGCGGATTGCTGACGCAGGTCGGGCCGGCGCTGGAAGGCACGAAGCGCGTGGTGGGCATCACGACCCGGCGCAGTTGGCGGCCCACGGCCACCCAGCGTCGGTTTCTGGAAATGCTGGGCGATGCGGCCAAGGGCGAACGGGCGGAGGGCTCTGGTCCCGATCTGCGCGAGTCCGGCTGGGTCTAACTCACCGGGGCGCAGATCAGAAAGTCGGTGTCAGTCGAGCTTCATCCAGACAGCCTTGGTTTCCAGATAATCCTCAATATGGTGCGGCCCGGATTCCCGGCCAAAGCCGCTCATCTTGTAACCGCCGAAGGGCACCGCCGGATCAAGCATCTGATAGCAATTGACCCAGACCGATCCTGCGCGAATGCCGCGCGCCATGCGATGCGCCGTCGCCAGATCGCGGGTCCACACGCCGCTGCCCAGGCCGAATTCCGTCGCATTGGCGCGGGCCAATACCTCTTCGATCGTGTCGAAGGTGAAGGCGGACAGGACCGGGCCGAAAATTTCCTCGCGCGCGATGGTCATGTCGTCCGCGACCCCGGTGAAGATGGTCGGTTCGATGAAATAGCCGGCATCATAGCCTGCGCCGCGCATGCGGTTGCCGCCGGTCAGCGGCTGCGCGCCTTCCTTGTGCGCGCTGTCGATGAAGGCCAGAATCTTGTCCATCTGCGGGGCAGAGACGACCGGGCCGATCTGGGTTTCCGGATCGAGCGGATCGCCGACACGGATCGTTTTGGTATAGGCGGCGAGGCGCTCCATAAATTCGTCATGGATCGTGGATTGCACGAAAAGGCGCGTGCCGGCCGAACAGATTTGCCCGGCATTGGCGAACACGGCCATGGCGGCGGCGGGAACCGCCTTGTCCAGATCGGCATCGGCAAAGACGATGTTAGGCGACTTGCCACCCAGTTCGACGGTGACGCGCTTCATGGTCGGTGCGGCGGCATGGAGGATTTTCTCGCCGACGCCGGTAGAGCCGGTGAAGGCGATCTTGTCGACATCGGGGTGGCTGGACAGGGCTGCCCCGGCATCGCCCAGTCCTGTGACGATGTTGATGACCCCTTCGGGCACGCCTGCCTCCAGGCACAATTCACCAAAGCGCAGGGCCGACAGTGGCGTCTGCTCGGCGGGCTTCATGACAAGGGTGCAGCCGGTGGCCAGAACCGGCCCGGCTTTCCAGACGGACATGCCGATGGGACCGTTCCAGGGGTTGATCGCGGCAACGACGCCGATCGGTTCCTTGAGCGTGTGGGAGATGACATCGCCCGGTGCATTATTGTCGATGGTGTCGCCGGTGATCAGCATCGCCTGCCCCGCATAATAGCGCAGCAGTGCGCCGGCCCGTGCCTTGCCCATGATGGTGCGGCTATAGGGCGCGCCAAGGTCCAGCGTGTCGAGCATCGCCAGTTCCTCGAAATGCTCTTCGACCAGATCGGCGAGGCGCAGCATGATGCGTTGGCGCTCGACCGGCTTCATCCGGCGCCAGGGGCCTTCAAAGGCAGCACGGGCAGCCTTTACCGCACGATCGACATCCTCTGCGCCACCTTGCGCCACCGTGCCGAGCAATTCACCCGTGGCGGGGTTGCGGGTCTCGAAACGCTTGCCGGACAGGGCGGGCACACGCTTGCCGCCGATCAGCATATCTTGCTGCGGTGTGTCGAGCAGGGCTGGGCGGGGCGGGATGGTCATCATGTTCATGGCATTCTCTCCGATGCCGCGATCAGGCGGCGATATTCGATTGATGGGCGTCTTCCAGAATGAAGCGCGCCGCCCGCTCCGCGATCATCATGGTGGGCGCGGATGTGTTGCCGCTGATGATCTCCGGCATGACCGAGGCATCGACCACGCGCAGGCCGGCCACACCGCGGACGCGCAGGCGCCCGTCGACCACGGCCATGGGATCGTTGTCCGGTCCCATCTTGCAGGTGCCGGTCGGGTGGTAGGCGGTGTTGACGATCTTGCGCAGGGCAGCGTCAATTTCCGCGTCGCTTTGATATTGCGCGCCCGGTTCGATCTCCGCGCCGGTCATGGCGGCGAGCGCAGGCTGGGCGAAGATGCGCCGGGCTTCGCGGAAGCCGGCGATCAGGGTCTTCATGTCATAGGGATCGGCGAAGAAATTGGGATCGATCACCGGCTTGTCTTCCGGCCGGTTGCTGGCGAGGCGCACCGATCCGGCGCTTTTGGGGCGAAGCAACTGGATCAGCGCCATATAGCCGTGGCGGCGGGGAATAGCGCGAGCGTCGATCTTCAGCCCGACCAGAAAGGTGATCTGGATGTCAGGCCGACCGCTCCCGTCGGTGCAGAGGAAACCGCCGCATTCGGCGACGTTGGACGCCAGCATGCCGGTGCGGTTGGCCAGATATTTCAGCGGGCTGGCAAGGATGCGGGGCAACGCCTTGGCCGAGATGGCGTAGGATTCTCCCGAAGGATTTTCCATCGCGACATGGACTGTCGGATGGTCCTGAAGATGCTGCCCGACACCGGGCAGATGGTGGACCAGATCGATCCCCATGTCCTTCAGATGGTCCTGCGGGCCGATGCCGGACAGCATCAGCAGTTGCGGCGAATTGGTGGCGCCAGCGCACAGGATGATCTCTCGCCGGGCGCTCACCGTGCGACGCGCGCCGTTCTTCTCGATCTCCAGGCCGACGGCCCGGCCGCGATCGAACAGGATGCGGCGCACCATGGTTTCGTCCAGAACCGTCAGGTTGGCGCGTCCCAGCGCGGGATGCAGGAAAGCGCGCGCGCTCGACAGGCGCGTGCCGTTGCGCTGGTTGAGGTCATAGCGGCCAAAGCCGTCCTGCCGTTCGCCCGCAAAATCCTCGTTGTGATGATGGCCTGCCTGCGCCGCCGCATCGACGATGGCGCTTGCGATCGGATTCCAGCTTTTGGGTTTCTGGACGTCCAACTCGCCACCCTTGCCATGCCATGCTTTGTCAGGCCCGGCATAATTTTCCACGGCCTTGAAGGCGGGAAGCACGTCGGCATAGGACCAGCCGCCATTGCCGGCATCGGCCCAGGCGTCATAGTCTGCCTTCTGGCCCCTTATATAGACGCCGCCATTGATCGCGCTGCACCCGCCGAACAGCTTGCCGCGCGGGAAATTGATCTGGCGGTCGTGGACGGCGGCATTGCCGGACAGCGACTGTTTCCAATTATATTTCTCATGGGGCAGCAGGAAGATATTCCCCACCGGCATGGCGGTCTTGATGTTGACCGGCCATTTCCTGTCGGACGGTCCGGCTTCGATCAGGGCGACGCGATTGGCTGGATCGGCGGACAGGCGATTGGCCATCAGGCTGCCGGCTGAGCCGGAACCGATCACGATATAGTCGAAGGCGTCGCTCATATGTGCATGTCCTTGCGGCCGAGCCGGGGGATATGGCCCCGCACGGCGATGAAACCCAGGGCGTTGACCAGCATCAATGCGGCCAGGGCGCCAAAGAAGCCCAGATTGCTCCAGCCGATCAATAGGGCGCCGGCTATCGCGCTGACGATCGCGCCTGCCCGCCCGGCCGCGCCCATCAGCCCAAGGCCCCGCGCGCGCAAGGCGGTGGGAAAGGCATGGGCGCCGACCGCGAACATGGCGGATTGGGCAGCGCTGGCGAAGAGGCCGAGCGCACCGAGGCAGGCGAGTACCGCCGCTTCATTGCGACCGCCATCGATCGGCAGCAGGGCCAGTGTCGCGCACACGCTCGCGCCGACGACAGCCATCAGGATCAGGACCGGGCGCGACCCGAAGCGGATGATGGCAAGGCTGGCGATCATAGCGCCGATGGTGCCGCCCATGTTGAAGCTGGTCAGGCCAAGGCTGGCCGTCTGAAGGCTGAACCCCGCGCTGGTCAGCATCGTCGGCGCCCAGTTGAACATCAGGTAGATCATGAACATGCCCGAAAACATCGCGATCGACAGCGCCATTGTATCGCGCAGCAGCGCCGACCCGAACAGGTTACGCATGGGTTCGTAATGCGCGGCTTCGCGCGTTGCGTGCGCCTGATGCGCGACCGATGCCGGATCGGGATGACCGATGCGGCGCAATATATGGTCCAGTTCGTCGGCACGATCAGGGCGTTGCATGAGATAGCGGGGCGATTCCGGCAGCACCGACCATAGCCAGGTAACGAAAATCAGCGTCACCGTGCCACCAATGTAGAAGAGCCAGCGCCAGCCAAGGCCGGGCAGGATCAGGGCGGCGGCGATCCCGCCCAATATCCCGCCGATGGAGACGCAGACGACGCCGAATGTCACGGCGATGCTGCGCCAGCGAACCGGGGTGAATTCCGCGATCATCGCGCTCGCCGTGCCCGGCACGCCGCCCAGTCCGACGCCTGCCAGCATCTTGAGCATCGCCACCTGCCACAGAGCATCGGTGAAGCCGGTCAGCAGCGTGGCGACGCCGAAGATGGCGACACCGATGATCAATGCACCGCGTCGCCCGAACCGGTCACCGACCCAGCCCGACGTCAAGGTGCCCACGGCCATGCCGACAAACCCCAGCGCAAACACCGATCCCAGCGCTTCCCGACCGATGCCCCATTGCTTGAGCAAAGACGGCGCAGCCAGACCGAGCATCTGGTTGTCGAGCCCGTCGAGGATGACGGTGGCGGCAATCATCAGCACCGACCATAGCTGGAAAGCCGACATCGGCAGGTCGTCCAGCATGGATTGCGGGCTGCTGCTGTCTATCGTGGCAACCGCCAAGACATTCTCCTTACACTTGGGCCGTTTTCGACCGCTTATTCATTTTCTGGTCCGGCATTTGAAAACCGGAATTTCGATTTTTAGATGTCGAGCACTAGCGTTGCGGTTTTGGAACCCGAACAGCAGACCATGATCGATGTGTTGGCGGCCTTGTCCTCATCGGTCAGGAAATGGTCGCGATGGTCGGGGACGCCGCCCAGCACCCTTACTTCACAGGTGCCGCAAATCCCCTCGGCGCAGGCAAAGCCGATATCGACCCCGGCGCTCAGCAGAGCGTCCAGCATGGTTTCGCCTTCATCGACACTGATGGTCTTGCCGCTCTTGGCCAGTTCCAGTGTATAGCCGCCCTCGGTGGCGACTTCCGTTTCTGCGGAGAAATATTCGATATGGGCATGGCCCTTGGGACGGTCGCAATTGGTGGCGACGAATGCGTCGAGCATGCCGCCGGGGCCGCAGCAATACAGATGCGCATCGGCAGGAGCGGCGGCACAGATGGCGGCGAGGTCCAGCCTGCGGCCACCGGGGATGCCGTCATAGGCGATTTCCACCCGATCATGGTCGGACAGGCGATCGACATAGGCCGCACGATCCGGGCTGGCGGCGACATAATGGAGTTCCCAGCTACGCCCCAGCTTTTCCAGCCGGGCGATCATCGGCAGCATCGGGGTAATACCGATGCCGCCCGCGATCATCACCGTGTGGCTGGCATCTTCCACCATCGGGAAATTATTCTTCGGGTCCGAAATGTCCAGAATCTGGCCGACGCGCCATTGTTCATGAATGTGGCGCGATCCGCCCCGGCTGTCGATCGCATGATGCACCGCGATCTCATAATAGCCGCGAATGGCCGGGTCGTTGACCAGCGAGTAGCTGCGGGCGAGGCCGGCTGACAACTGGACATCGACATGGGCACCCGGTTCGAATGCGGGCATCAGGCCGCCGTCCACGGGTTCCAATATATAGCTGTTGATCCCTTCCGCTTCCCAACGGATGTTCTTCAATCTTGCGCGCATCTGCCTCTCCATCCGGTGCGATGCGTGTCTTGGCAGGGCCGGACCGTCATGGATCGACGGACCGGACAAGCCGCAAAGCATTTCGTCACCCTCATATCCTTGTTCAGGAGGCCGGCGCATGGATCGCGCCGACCCCGATTGTCATTCTATTCCGCCGCCTCGACCTGTTCGGGCCAGCGCACCGCCTTGGCCAACGCGGCTTCATAGGCGTTGGCAAGCGTGTCATTGGGATCATGCAGGAAAGATCCGGCACGGGCACGATAGAAGATGCTCGGATCTTCGATGCCCGGCGGCAGGATGCCCTTGTTCGCCAGCGCACGGGCCGCCAGCAGCACACGGCGGCGCACACGCGCGATCATCTGGTCGGTCGGGGCCAGATTTTCGAAACTATGGTCCGTGATCGGTCCCATGCTCTCCGTCACCGCCTGATCCTGCATGGTGATATTGGGGATGCCGGTGAACTGCGTGCCGTTGCGCTGCGATTCCCGATCGATGGCCCAGTCATTGGCCTGGCTGTCGGGCGATCGCCAGCGGCCATACCAGTCGGTCGTGTTGGGCGCATATTCCAGCGGCGCGAACAGTGGCGTCCCGTCCTTGAGCGTCGAGGTGTAGGCCGGATTGCCGGCATCGACGCCACAGGTGATGTCGAACAGCATGGAATGCTCGTCGTCCATCGGCACCCAGGCGCGGGCAATGGCGCGGGTGTGGAAGCGGTTGTTGGGTGTCTGCGTCCAGAAGGGAAACATATAATGGGCGACGCGCCAGCTCATCTGGCCATCGTCGTTCGGGCGATAGCCGCCATACATCACGCCCCAGTCGGACTGTGCGACCTCATATTCCGGTGCGCGGTTGAGCACGGTCGGGCGCATCGGATGATCTTCATCCAGATCGTCCGCCTCAAGCGAACCGACATGGAGGAAGCCGACATGGCTGGTGTCGATGTCGCCCTCCAGCGCCTGAAGCCAGTTGCAATCGCGTTGCAGGCACCAGATTTCCGCGTCGGGATGCATGGTCGCCTCGATTTCGGGCAGCGGCGGCGGGCTGGCCTGATTTTCGCCCATATAGACCCAGATCAGGCCATTGGCCTCATAGGTCTTGTAAGCCTTGGCATGCACCTTTTCTTTGAAATCCATGCGCGCCGGGACGGACGGCATGTCGACGCATTTGCCGTCCACATCGAATTTCCAGCCATGATAGACGCAGCGAATGCCATTCTGCTCGTTGCGACCGATGAACAGCGATGCGCAACGATGCGGGCAGCGATGGTCCATGATGCCGACGCGGCCTGAACTGTCTCGGAAAGCGATCAGCTTTTCGCACAATATCATCAGGCGGACCGGGTCGCCATCCGCCGTCACTTCGGACGACAGGCAGGCTGGCAGCCAATATTGACGCATCATCGTGCCCATGATCGTTCCCGGTCCCACCCGGGTCATGTCGGCGCTATCACTGGACTGCATGGCTCAGCCTCTTCCTTGTCTTTGTTGTTGTACCCTGGCCGTGATCTTGCTGGGTCACGACACATGAAATCTTGTTCCTCCTAGCTAGAGGGTCGCTCGCGGTGACCCCAATCGGAATGTGGTCGGACCATTCAATAATCGGGACGATGTTATTGCACGTCTCTTCCTTTTGCTGCTTCACGGTGCCCAGGCGGCACCAAGCCGCGTCGTTAAGGGAGAGTATGGGTATGCCTTTCAGCTTCAAATCCTCGGTCGCAGCATCGGCCATCATTGCCATGATGGTCGCCGCGCCGGCCTGGTCACAGACGGATCAGGGCGCGCCGCAGGATGCCGCCCCGCAGGCCAATATGCTGCCCGAAGATATTGTCGTGACGGCGGAGCGTCGCGAATCGACCGTGCGTGAAGTGCCATTTTCGATTGCTGCCTTTGGCGGGGAACTGCTGCGTCAGTCGCAGGTGTTCAGCCCCGCGGCGCTGACCCAGCAGATGCCCGGCATCACCGTGAACACGGCGGACAAGTCGCTGTCGATCGTCGCGATCCGCGGCAATGTGTCGACCTTCCGCACGGCCACGCTCGATACGCCGGTCGCCTATTTCATGGACGACGTCTATTATGTCTTCAACAATGACCTGAACGCCAATTTCTTCGACACGCAACGGGTCGAGGTGCTGCGCGGGCCGCAGGGTACGCTGTTCGGTCGCAATGTCGTGGGTGGTGCGATCGCCGTCATCAGCAATAATCCGGAGATGAAGGAAGACTGGTTCGGTCAGGTAACGGCAGGCAATGGCGCCTATGTCCGCACCGAAGGCATGGTGAACGGCGTGCTGGTGGACGACAAGCTGGCCTTTCGCGCGGCATTCAGCACGGAAACGTCGAACGGGTTGATCGATACGCCCAACCAGAAGGGCAGCTATGGCAAGACCGATGGCGTCGCGATGCGCGGCAAATTGCTGTTCCAGCCGACCGATACGCTCAAGATCGTCCTGTCGGGGGACTATAGCTATACGCAGGGCAATGGTGGCGCGATCAGCCTGGGCATCGGCGGCAATCAGGTCGTTCCCGCCACCTTTGGCGACTATGACGACAGCAAGTGGACAAATAACGACTTTGCCCGCTCGCCTTATCGACAGCGGCTGCGCGGGGGCTATCTGCGCGGCGATCTGGATCTGTTCGGCGGCACGCTGACGTCGATCACAGGCTATCGGATGAATGATAGCCATGCGATCAACGACGATGTGCCGGTCGCCACGCAGGTTCCCGTCTTCGATCGTCGTCAGGTCGTGAAGAATCGCAGTTTCACGCAGGAAGTCCGCTTCGCCTCCGCGCCGGGCCGCCTGTCCTATGTGGTGGGCGCCTATTTCCTGTCGGCGGATGTCTCGACCACGAACATCTTCTACTACAGCCCGCTGCCCGGATCGGCCGTCAACGCGACTGTCCGGCGCAATCCGGGCGTGACCAACATCACGCGCGAGCAGGAAGGCAATGTGCGCAGCCTCGCAGCTTTCGGTGAGGCGACGTTCGAGGTCACCGACGGCCTGTCGCTGGTTGCGGGTGGACGCTACACGTCGGATCGGAAGAAGATCGACTATCACGCCTTCTCCACCACCGACGCGGGCGCGATTCCCGGATTCGGCTTCCCCGGCGAAGTGTTCGCGTCGGGCGGCAAGACATGGAATGCCTTCACGCCGCGGGTGACGGTCAAATATCGTCCGATGCAGAATGTGAATCTCTATGCCACCTGGGCAAAGGGCTTCAAGTCGGGCGGCTTCGTCGACAATGCCTATCGCAACCCGACGATTCCGCTGGAGCCGGAAAAGGCGCAAAATTACGAAATCGGCGCGAAGACGCGACTGTTCGACAATATGCTCGATTTCAACGTCGCGCTGTTCAAGCAGAAGACGAAAAACCTCCAGAATTTCTCCGGCGCGGGTGGCATTGCCCATACCTATAATGGCACGTTGAAGATGAAGGGGATCGAGGTTGAATCCGTGCTCCGGCCGGTCGACGGTCTGCGCCTGACCGGCAACTGGACGCATCTTGTCGGCACTTACAGCGACTTGCGCGATCCGCTGGTCAATCTCGATTATTCCGGCAATCCGGCGAAATTCGCGCCGCGGGACAGCTTCACGGTCGGTGCCAGCTATGATCTGGCGATGGCGAACGGTGCCAAGATCACGCCGCAGGCCGATTTCAACTATTCCGCGCGCATCTCGACCGACGACGCCAATACGCTGCGTCTTTACGACAGTCTCTATAATGACACGAAGGGGCGGACGCTCAACGCGCGGCTGAACTATGAAAGTGCCGACGGGCGCTGGACGGTCGGCGTCTGGGGCAAGAACCTCACCAACAATTATCAGATCGTCAATGCAGACGACATCACCGCCTTTCTGGCGGTGCCGGGCAACGGCACGACTTATTGGAAAATCTTCACCAACACGCCGCGCACCTATGGTGTGACGCTGTCGCTGCGCCCCTGACGCCGATGCAATCGGGGAGGGGCCTTGGCCTCTCCCCTCCATTTTACAGGATGAACGATGGCCGAAAATTTCGAACTTCCCGCCAATGGCAGCTTCTCCTTTGCCGGGCGGGCTGCGCTTGTCACGGGAGGCGGACGGGGCGTCGGCGAAGCCGTGGCGCGGGAAATCCATGCCGGCGGCGGGCGGGTCGCGGTCAGCGATGTGGACAGTGACGTGGCGCAGGCCGTTGCCCACTCCCTCGATCCGTCGGGAGAGACGGCGATAGCGCTGAAGCTGGACGTGCGCGAAAAATCGAATTTCCTGGCGGCCAGGGACCAGATCACGGCGCTCTGGGGCAAGACCGATATAGTGGTCAACAATGCCGGCTTTGCCAAGCGGACGCCGACGCAGGACATCAGTCCGGAGGAATTTGACCTGATCGTCCAGATCAACATGCGCAGCGTATTCCTGAGCTGCCAGATATTTTCCGAACATATGCGCGAAAATGGCTATGGGCGGATCGTCAACATCACTTCGCTCGCCGGGCAGAATGGCGGCACCGTGGCCTCGCCCCATTATGCCGCGTCAAAGGCCGGGGCGATCATGCTGACCAAATATTTCGCGCGCTATCTGGCCGGGACTGGCGTTACAGTAAACGCCATCGCGCCGGGGCCGATCGACACGGCCAAGGCGCGCCTGTCCCCCGAACAGATTGCCAGGGTCGAAGCGGAAGTGCCGGTGGGGCGCTTCATGGCCGTGGGCGAAATCGCAGCCGCCACGGCGCTGCTGGCATCCGACCGGGGCGGCTTCTTCGTCGGGGCGACGCTGGACATGAACGGAGGCCTCTATCTGCGCTGATCCCGGTTCGCGACGTTCGTTTCCCGTTTTTCTTATGGCTTTATGGCATTGCGATTGGCGCCCGCCGCTTGGGCCTCCATAATCGCAACCAACAATAGGGTAGCGCCGGAACCGTCGAACGGGCCGGCCGAACAGATGGAGAGCTTATGTTCATTTACAACGCCTGGTATGTGGCCGCCTTTGCCGCCGATATCGAGCCCGGCAAGACGCTGGGACGCAGGTATCTGAACAAGGCGGTCGTGCTGTTTCGGACCGAAGATGGCGAGATCTCGGCGCTGGAAGATCGGTGCAGCCACCGGGCCATGCCTCTGTCCGCCGGCCATGTCGAAGGCAATATCCTGCGCTGCTGCTATCATGGCGTGGAATTTGACGGTCGCGGCACCTGCACCCGTATTCCCAATCAGGCCCGTATTCCGGCATCTGCCAATGTCCGCCACTATCCCGTGGTCGAAAAGGATCATCTGATCTGGATCTGGATGGGCGAACCGGCGCTGGCCGACCCCAGCGTGATCGTCGACAGTCCCGAACATAATGATCCGGCCTGGACCTGGCGGCCCTATACTTTCCCGGTGAAGTCGAACTGGCAGTTGATCATCGACAATATCATGGACCTGACCCATGTACCCTATATCCATGCGCGCACGATCGGGGGCAATCCGGAGCAACATTATAACGCGGATACCAAGGTCGAATTTGACGGCCGCCGCGTGACCTTGCTGCGCAAGATGCCCAATTCGATCCCGCCCAAATCCTATATCGATGCCGGTGGTTTCAAGGGGCGCGTCGATCGCTGGCAGGAAGTGCGGTTCGAACCGGGTATCGGCATGACCTGCCGGGTCAATGCCGGTGGCTGCGATGCGGGGACCGGCGCCTATGAAGGGCGTCGCGACAACGGCTTCATGTTGGCGAACAATCATTTCATCACGCCGGAAACGGAAACGACCAGCCACTATCTCTGGACGATCTGCACGACTGCGCCGAAGGAAAGCGGGGTGCCCGCCACGCTGTTCGATCAGTTTTTCGATACCATCACCGAAGATGAGGAAACGCTGGAGGCGCAGCAGCGCCGGATCGATGATGAGCCCGGACGGCCTTTCGTCGGCATCGCCAGCGACGGCGCGGTCAACCAGGCACGTCGCCTGCTGAGCAATATGCAGGAAGCGGAAGAAGGTGGAAAGGTCGCGGCCTGATGCCACGCCCTTGCGTATGTCGCTAACATAGTGGCTTGCTCCCGCCGCTGCCCCATGCTGTAGCGCATCTATGAAGATGCGCGAGCTGGAGCAGCGGACCGGGGTCCACAGGGAAACGATCCGCGTCTATCTTCGCGAAGGATTGATTCCAGAGCCGGAAAGGCCACGCAAGACCGTCGCCGACTATGGCGAGGAGCATGTGCAGGCCATATTGGCGGTGCGGCGGTTACAACGCGAAAACCGGCTGACCCTGGCACAGATCAAGGCGATCATCGCGGGGGAAGGCACCGAGGCACGGGTAGAGGCCAGCGCCTTCGACCAACTGGAACAACTGGTCGCGCACCGGGTCGGGGCTGACGGGCCGCCGGTGACCGTCGCCTCTCTGCTCGATCGCTATCCCCATGCGGCAGAGGATGCGCGCACGCTGGCGAAGATCGGCATATTGGACATCATCGATACCGAACAGGGGGAAGCGCTCAGCATCACCTGCGCGCAGCTCGTGCGGCTATGGGGCGATATGCGCAAGGCCGGGTTCGACCAGCAGCTCGACTATAGGCCGGACATTCTGGGCTTCTACACCGAGGCTGCGGATTTCGTCGGGCGATGGGAAGCGACCACCTTCATGGAGCGGGTCGAAGGGCATATCGATGTCGAAAAGGCTGCGACCATGGTCGAGCATGCTTTGCCGCTCATGCTCGATTTCTTCGGTCTGATGCGTCAGCGCGCTTTCTTCCGCCATGTCGAGGCGATCCGTGCCGGCGAAGAAACGGATCGCCCCACACAGGGCATCAGGCCATCGTCAGGACAGCCTTGACGCACCGCCCGGCATGCTGGTCGGCCACGGCCTGGTTGATATCCTCCAACCGGTAGCGAGTGATCAGCTTTTCGAACGGGAAAAGCCCCTTTGCGTTAAGGGCAACCAGTTCGGGCAGGAATGTCTGCGGATCGGCATTGCCTTCCGTCACGCCGCAAATGCTGATGCCCAGGGACAGCATGTGCAGGATGTTGAGGCCGATCGCTGCGTCGAGCGTTTTGGGGACGCCGACCATGGCCAGGCGCCCCAGGGGGGCAAGCGCCGCTATGCCGGAATGGATGGCCGGGACGACACCCGACGTGTCCAGCACGCAATGGACTCCCTGTGGCTGGACCGCGCGTAATTGTTCGGCAGTGTCGCCCGCCGTCACATCGATTGTGCCGGTCGCGCCCAGATCGACGGCCATGGCGCGGCGACTCTCCAGAGGATCGGCCACGATGATCTGGCCGGCGTCCAATGCCCTGGCGGCCATGACGGCGCTCAGGCCGACCGGACCACCGCCGATGATGAGGATCGATTCGCCCGCTTGCAGCTTGAGCGCGTGCATCACCGCCCCGGCGCCCGTCATGATGCCGCAGCCTAGCGGACCCAGCAGTTCCAGCGGCGCGTCGGTCGGCATTTTCACCAGATTTTGCGCGGCTATGATGGCGTAGGTGCCGAAGGAGGACTGGCCGAAGAAATGGCTGCTGACGGGGGTCTGGCCGTCATGCAGGCATGTTGATCCGTCAGTGCGGTGGCCGCCGAAATTCAGCGGGGCGAAGTCGCGGCAATAGGCAGGCTGACCGGCATCGCATTGCGGGCAGGCGCGGCAGGCGGCAAACCCCATGACGACAGCATCACCCGGCGCAATCGATGTCACGGCATCGCCCACAGCCTCCACGATACCGGCTCCTTCATGCCCCAGCACGGCGGGCAGGGGCACCGGCAATATCTGGTCGCGTACGACAAGGTCGGTATGGCAAAGGCCCGTCGCGACGACGCGCACCAATGCCTCGTTTGGGCGCAATTCTCCCAGTGTCAGACGTTCGACACTGAAGTCCCCGCCTGCGGTCCGGGCGACGGCTGCCTCTATTTCCATGTACATCCTCCTATTCAAACTTGGTGTCGTCCATTCAAATGCAGGGACGGATAAGGGATGACTGATGGATGTGATCCGCAGAAATCCGTCATTTCCGTTCGCCGAAAGCCTGAATGGTCGGACCTGTTTTTACGATTGACCGACACCCTTGTCCACTATTACGTAATAGGCATACGCAATACGCAAATGTCCTGAGAATGGCGTAACCGGAGAGGGTAGATTCATGGCGACTTCGCTGGATGCTGACACGCGTCCCATCATTCCAGACGATATCGCGCGGATCGTAATCGCGCCGAAAAGCTACACGGATGACGCGACCATCTATCGCGCGTTCAAATGGCTTCGCGAACATATGCCTTTGGGGATTGCACAGGTGCCCGGCTATGACCCGCTCTGGATCGTGACCAGGCATGCCGACATTCGAGAGATTGAGCGGAACGCCAAGCTGTTCCACAATGCCGATCATAACCCGGTTCTGAACGATCAGGCATCCGATGCCTTCACGCGGGAAATCACCGGCGGCACGACGCGGCTCCTGTCGTCGCTGACCTATATGGACCCGCCCGAACATGCCTCCTACCGCATGCTGACGGCCAACTGGTTCCTGCCCGGCAAGGTCAGCAAGCTGGAAGAGCAAATCCGGGTGCTGGCGCGCCAGTCGGTCGACAATCTGCTCAGCTTTGACGGCGAGTGCGATTTCGTGCGCGACTTTGCGCTGCATTATCCGCTGCGGGTTATCATGACGCTGTTCGGCGTGCCGCCCGAAGACGAACCGAAGATGTTGAAGCTTACGCAGGAATTTTTCGGCGTCCATGATCCGGAGGAGCAGCGTCCGGAAATGGCGGCGGACCCGGTCGTCGCGGCCAGACAATGGGCGGCTTCGATAGAGGATTTCTACGTCTATTTCGACAAGCTCAGCGCCCAGCGCCGCGAGCAGCCAACCGACGATCTCCTGTCGCTCATCGCCAATTCCCGGATCAACGGCGCGCCGATCCCGCGCGATGAAGCCAATGGCTATTATGTGGCGATTGCGACGGCTGGCCATGACACGACATCGTCGTCCACGGCGGGCGGCCTGCATGGCATGATGGTCTATCCGGAAAATTGGGCGAAGGTGAAGGCCGACCCCGGCCTCATACCCGGTCTTGTCGACGAAGCGATCCGCTGGACCAGTCCGGTCAAGCATTTCATGCGCAACGCCACTGCCGACACGCAGGTTCGCGGTATGGACATCCGCTCCATGGAACGGCTGATGATCTGCTATCCGTCCGGCAACCGCGACGAGGATGTCTTCACCGACGCCGACCGGTTCGACATCACCCGCTCGCCCAATCCGCATATCGCCTTCGGCTTCGGCCCGCACATGTGTCTGGGCCAGCATCTTGCCAAGCTGGAGATGCGTATCCTGTTCGAGGAATTGCTGCCGCATTTGCAGTCGGTCGAGATGGCGGGTGATCCCCGACTGGTCGAGACCAATTTTGTCGGCGGTTACAAGGCGCTGCCGATCCGTTTCAAGAAAGCCTGATTTTTCAAGGCCGGGACATCGCTCAGGCGGGACCGGCACATGGCCCAGGGGTGGAATATCCGGGCGACAATGGGAGGAGTCTGAAATGCACAACAGGATGATCTTGCTGGTTGCGAGCGTATCGGCGGTCGCGCTGCAATCACCGGCCTTTGCACAGGCCGATACGGTGCCCCAGGCGCAGCAGCCGGTGGGCCTGGGCGATATCGTCGTGACGGCCCAGAAGCGGGAGCAGGCCATCAACGACGTGCCGCTCTCGATCACGGCGGCATCGGGCGAAAAGCTGGCCAGCCAGGGCGTCGCCAATGTCGCTGATCTGGTGAAGATCGTGCCCGGCTTCAACTATACCGAAAGCGCCTTTTCCACGCCGGTCTATACGCTGCGCGGCATCGGCTTCTACGACACCAGCCTTGCCGCGAAGCCGACGGTCAGCATCTATCAGGATCAGGTGCCGATCCCCTTTTCGATCATGACGCGCGGCGCGACGCTGGATCTGGAACGGGTCGAGGTGCTGAAGGGACCACAGGGCACGCTGTTCGGATCGAACGCGACCGGCGGTGCGATCAACTATATCGCGGCCAAGCCGACTTCAACTTTCAAGGCCGGGCTGGATGCCGGGGTGGACAGTTTCGGACAGGTCAGTGGTGGCGGGTTCATCAGCGGACCGATCAGCGACACGCTGACCGCGCGGGTGGCGGTGCGAACGGAGCAGGGCGGCGCCTGGCAGCGCAGCTATACCCGTGATGAAAAGCTGGGCGATCGCAATTTTACCACGGGTCGCATCCTCCTCGATTTCGAGCCATCGGACGGCGTGCGGTTTTCGCTGAACCTCAATGGCTTCATCGACAAGAGCGATGGGCAGGCTGGGCAGTTGATCGGCGTGGTGCCCCTGGGCAATCCCGCGCGACTGGGGCCGCTCGCCACCTATCCGATCGCGCCACGCAACAACCGCGATGCCGACTGGACGCCGGAGCAGAAGCCCAAACGCGACGACTGGTTTTATCAGGCCGCTTTCCGCGGTGACATCGACCTGACCGATGACATCACCCTGACGTCGATCAGCAGCTATTCCCAATATCATAACGATCAGGACATCGATCCTGATGGCGTGGCGCTGCGCGATTATTTCTACAACACCACGGGCAAGATTACGGCGCTGTCGCAGGAATTGCGGTTGCAGGGCCGTGTCGGCGGCCTGACCTATATTCTGGGCGGCAATTATGCGCGGGAAAAAACCTATCAGCAGGATGATGCCGGTCCCTATGATCAGTCCACGCCGGCCTATAATTTCGTCGATGCCGGCCTTGGCATCCCTTTCTTCGTCTATAGCCAATATGCGCGGCAGAAATTCGTGAACAAGGCGGTGTTCGCCAATCTCGATTATGACATTGGCGACACGATCACCCTGCATGGCGGGGTGCGCTATACCAAGACCAATATCGATTTTGTCGGTTGTACGGCCGATCGCGGCTTTGCACTGGGGCAGGGCATCCAGAATCTGGTCAACTTCATTCGTAGTGGCGCAGGGCTGGCGCCCATCTCCATCGCGGAAGATGCGTGCGTGACCATCGACGGGTCGACACTGACCGTGGGAGAAGTGCAGCGCACGCTGAACGAGGATAATGTCTCCTGGCGCGCGGGTATCGATTATAAGCCGAGCAAGGATGTCCTGCTCTACGCATCGGTCAGCAAGGGCTACAAGTCCGGCAGTTTCCCCATGCTGTCGGCCAGCGATGCGAACCAGTTCAATCCGGTCACGCAGGAATCCATCACCGCCTATGAAATTGGCGCGAAGCTGACGGTTCTGGAAAATACCGCCCAGATCAATGGTGCGCTCTTCTATTATGACTATAGCGACAAGCAGTTGAAGGGGCGGGTGATCGCCAATCCCGACGTGTTCGGGCCGCTGGAAGCTCTGGTAAATGTTCCCAAAAGCCGGGTGCAGGGCGCGGAACTGCAACTGGATCTGGCGCCCACGGATGGATTGCGCGTCAGCATCGGCGCGACCTATCTGGACACCAAAATCAAGGGCAGTTTCGTCAACTATGACAGCTACGGCAATCAGGTCGATTTCGGCGGCTCGGCCTTCCCCTATACGCCCAAGTTCCAGATCGTGACCGACGCGCAATATGACTGGGCTTTGAGCGACGATGTGGAGGCCTTTGTCGGCGCGAACCTGAATTTCCAGAGCGATACCAAGGCCGTTCTGGGTAATGCCCGCGCCACGCCATCGGCCGATCTTTCCGCGCAGGGCGGACTGACGATCGAGGATTACACGCTGATCGATCTCCGGGCGGGGCTTTCGTTCGACGACAAGCGCTACAAGATCAGCGCCTTCGTCCGGAATCTCGGCAACGCCTATTACTGGACCAACGCCACGCGCATCACCGACACGACGGTCCGCTTCGCAGGGCGCCCGCGCACCTTCGGGGTCAATCTGTCGGCGCGTTTCTGAACGCTCTCCCCTGGGCCGCGCCATGAAAGGCGGCGCGGCTCCTTCTTGTTTGCTGGAGAAAAGACGATGAATGCACCCATGTTCGCCGCCCATCGCCTTCATGGTGACGTCGGGCATCAGGTTCGCCTGCCCACGACCCGCATGCTGATCGGTGGCGATTGGGAAGAGGCGGCGGATGGGCGTAGCATCGATGTCGAGGACCCTGCGACCGGACAGATATTCGCCAATGTGCCGGCGGGCACCGCAGCGGATGTAGACCGGGCCGTGAAGCGCGCGAGGGCCGCGTTCGAATCCGCCGCATGGTCGCGCATGCGGCCGCTGGATCGGGGCAGGATCATCGAGACGATCGCGCGCAAGATCGAGGAAAATGCGCAGGAACTGGCGCTTCTGGAAAGCTATGATAATGGCAAGGCGGTGCATCATGCGCTGGCGGTAGACGTGCCGGCGGCCGTGGATATCTTCCGCTACATGGCGGGATGGACGTCCAAGATCCATGGGCAGGTCAATCCTATTTCCGGCGATGGCCGCCAATATCACAGCTATTCGGTGCGCGAACCGATTGGCGTGGTCGGCCAGATCGTGCCCTGGAATTATCCCCTCGCCATGGCCGCGTGGAAGATCGCCTCGGCGCTCGCGGCAGGCTGTACCATCGTGCTCAAGCCTTCCGAAGTGACGCCCCTCACCGCGCTGCGACTGGCGGAACTGGCGCTGGAGGCAGGGCTGCCCGAAGGCGTGCTCAATATCGTGACGGGCTATGGCCATGAGGCCGGACAGGCCCTGGTGGAGCATCCAGGCATCGACAAGATTGCCTTCACCGGATCGACCCGTGTGGGCAAGCAGATCGTGCAGACCGCGGCACGAGATCTGAAGCGCGTGACGCTGGAACTGGGCGGAAAATCGCCGTCGCTCATCTTCGCCGATGCGGATATCGAAAAGGCGTCACTGGGCGCAGCGCTCGCCATATTCTTCAATTCCGGGCAGGTCTGCCTTGCCGCATCGCGCCTCTATGTCGAACGGTCGGTGTTCGATCAGGTCGTGGACGGCGTGGCGCAGGCGGCGAAGCAGTTCAAACTGGGGAACGGTCGTGATCCCGACACGATGCTGGGCCCGCTGGTGTCGCGGGCCCAGCAGGGCAGGGTGCTCGACTATATCGAACAGGGGCGGGCGAGCGGCGCGGAACTGGTGACGGGCGGCAAGGTCGGCGCAGATGCCGGCTATTTCGTCGAGCCGACGATCTTCGCCAATCCATCAGCGGACGCATCGATCGTGCGCGAGGAGATTTTCGGTCCCGTGCTCGTCGCCACGCCCTTTGACGATGTCGAGGAAGTCATCAGGACGGCGAACGATACCCGCTATGGTCTGGCCGCCAACATCTGGACCCGCGATCTCTCACGCGCCCATCTGACCGCGCGCAAGTTGCAGGCCGGCACAGTGTGGATCAACACCCATGGCATGAATGATCCCTCCGCCCCCTTTGGCGGCGTCAAGGAAAGCGGCTGGGGGCGCGAAGTCGGCGAAGAAGGGGTTCTCCACTATACCGAAACGAAGACCGTCACGGCACTTCTGGCTGATTGACTGACCATAGAAGGTCCAGACTGACCATAATGCTCAATGTCATTGTTCTTGTCGGCGGGAAGCCCGCTGTGACTTGCCGATAAGTTTCAGCAGATATCTCGCGCAGGCAGATTTGGAACCGGTGGCGGCTGATGGTGCATTTCTGAACGCAAGGCTCGAAGGGAGAAACCTCCCTTTGCCCGTTTCGATCGAGGCTTGATCAAGAAGAAACGGTGATTGGCGCAATTGCCGATAGTATCACTGTGGCGAGCATGGGATGTCCCGTGCGCAGATATGCATGAAAGGGCAGGGGCTTGAGCCATTCGGTGCCGTCATGGCGTCGAACAAATCGGACTGGCTCTGCGGCGAATGGAAACCGCGTCATCAGTCAGGCGCAAACATCCCGGTTTCATGAACTGAGATCATAACCTCGTCCGCAAATCATGATCTAATCGGGCGCTGACCGCTGCCCTAAATGGGGACGACATAACGCATTTCTCATCGGGAAGAAGCAATGCCCGTCTCGACATTGGCTCGCGATACCGTGCTGCCTGATCAATCGCCTGCCACTGTGATCCGCTACCCCCTCCGGATAATGGCCGTTCTCACAGGGCTGCTTGCTGCACTGGCAGGCTGGACGGGCTGGGGCGGCCTTGTCGGCCTGTTTTCCGCTGCTTGGCTTCAGTGCACTTAATGGCCTAATCGTTGCCAATTCGCTCGCTGGTGCGCTGGCTGTCTGGCCCGATCGGGCCGGCGCCGCTTCCGCGCTGGTCGGATCGATTCAATATGGCAGCGGCATCATCGGCTCTGCACTGGTCGGCCTGCTTGCAGATGGGACGCCCTGGCCGCTTGGTCTGGTCATCGGTGGTGCTGGCATTGGCTGCATGTTCTGCACATGCCTTCTGCCCAGAGACTGATCAATTTCCAGAAACAGGGGCAACTGCATCGTTCAATGAAAGGAACAGGCACATGAAAACACGTCAATTGGGCACCAGCGGACTGCATGTCTCCGCGCTCGGTTTTGGGTGCATGGGGCTGGATTTCAGCTATGGTCACAAACTCAGCCGGGACGAGGGCATCGCCCTGATCCGCCAGGCGGTTGATCGCGGCGTCACATTCTTCGACACCGCAGAAATCTATGGTCCCTTAACGAATGAGGATATGGTGGGCGAGGCGCTGGCGCCGGTCCGCGATCAGGTGGTCATCGCCACCAAGTTCGGCTTCGACATCGATCCGGCTACCGCGCAGGTCAATGGTGTCTCCAGTCGGCCGGAAGGCATTCGGGCAATCGTAGAGCGCTCACTCAAGCGACTGGGGATCGAGACGATCGATCTTCTGTACCAGCATCGCGTCGACCCCAAGGTGCCGATCGAAGATGTTGCCGGCGCGGTGAAGGCGCTTGTCGACGAAGGCAAGGTCAAGCATTTCGGCCTATCCGAACCGGGCGCCCGGACATTGCGTCGGACCCATGCGGTCCTGCCGGTTGCGGCGGTTGCATTCCGGGAATATTTGTCTGAACCGCTGATCGCGGCGATTCCTGTTGGAAATGACCTTCTATTGAAATCAGAAGTCGTCATCAGCGATATCGATGATCAGCCATTCATCATGTATTCCCCCGATGCTGCACGATATTTTCATGATATTATTACCGCGCTTTTCGATCAGTCCCAAATTGCGCCGCGCGTGGCGCACCAGATTGGCCAGATGCATTCGATGCTGGCGCTTGTCGATGCCGGTTTCGGCATGGCGCTCGTGCCAGAAGTGGCTTCCCGCCTTCGTTTTCCCAATGTGGCCTTCCGCCCCATCCCATCGATTGCCCAATGGCCCGCGAAGCTGAATCTCATCTGGCGGGAGGACAACGAAAATCCGGCGCTTAAGCGTTTCATGGATAGTATGAACGACAATTGGTGAGGGCGCGGCAGGCCATTATCGAATTTGGGTCTCCCGCAACGGCATGGGCCTGACCTTCACAAGAATTGAGATAATTTTCAGCGTCGATAGCAGAAACCCGATCCGCCTCCGTATCCACCATTGAAAGTTAGAAATTCAATGGGGGCCCAATAATGGCAAGAACATATCTGCATCTAGCTGGATGCGCTGCGACCGTGATCGTCGCGATGAGTGCGCAGGCTGCTTCAGCAGCGGAACCGGTACAATTCAAAATTCCCGCGCAGTCGATGCAGACGGCATTGACCCTGTTTGCCAAACAGTCCGGCATGCAGGTTCTCTTCCCCTATGATCAGGTCAATGGTCTTGCGGCAAGGACTGTCAGCGGCAAGATGACGCCGGACGCCGCGCTGACCCGCCTGATTGCCGGCAGCGGGCTGAAGGTCACCCTGTCGAACAGCAATGTCGTCGCGCTTTCCATGCCCGGGCACACAAGCCGCAGTCGCGCAGTAGAGGTCGCCAGCCTGGGCGTGACCGGCCTTCCTTTTGCCATGCAGTCGGCAGGCGCCATTCCCGCCGCCGGGGCCCTGCCGCAAGCGGCCGCAGAGGAAGCGCCGGCCAATATCGTCGTCACCGGTTCGCGCGGCCTGGCCCGCACGGTGGAAGACAGCCCGACGCCGATCGACGTGATCAAGGCGGACGAACTGACCAAGACCGGCAAGCCTGGCATTCTCTCCGCACTCAATACGCTGGTCCCTTCCTTCAACGTGCCCGCCCGTGCAGGCGGCGGCACCTCGACCGTCATTTCGACCGGCGGTCTGCGCGGCCTGAACCCGGACCAGACGCTGATCCTGGTCAACGGCAAGCGTCGCCACAAGACATCGCTGATCAACGCGGTGTCCTCGCTCTATAACGGCTCCGTGCCGGTCGATCTCGACATGATCCCGACGTCGGCCGTCGACCATATCGAAGTGCTGCGCGACGGTGCGGCGGCGCAATATGGCTCTGACGCGATCGCTGGCGTCATCAACATCATCCTGAAGGACGCCGATCATGGCGGCACGGCCAGCTTTTCGGCCGGCCAGAATATGGACCGCTCCGACGGCGAGATCTTCCAGGCCGACGCCAGCATCGGCACGAAGCTGGGCGAGAGCGGCTTTGCCGACTTCTTCATCAGCGCCAAGAAGCAGATGATGTCGAACCGCGCCCGTGCCATCGGCGAATGTACGGCTGTGGGCGACAGCGACTGCCTCTATCTGCCCGTCAATGGCGCGATCGATCCGCGCGAAGCGACGGCCGACCGCATGGTTACGAAGAATTACGGCAACTTCCCGGCCGAGGCGATCACGCTGGGCTATAATGCCGGTTACAATCTGGGCAGCGTCGAACTCTATTCCTTCGGCACTTTCGGGCAGCGCGATTCGCAGCTCGACTATACCTTCCGTCGCCCGTCCGCTGCGGAATCGCTGCCGGAAGTCTATCCCAACGGCTTCCGTCCGCGTCGCAACATCAAGGAACAGGATTTCGAATTCGAAGTCGGCGTGAAGGGTGAAATGTCCGGCTGGGACTGGGACCTGAGCAGCGGCTATGGCAAGAACCGATCGCGCCAGCTCGGTTCGCTGACGATCAACTCCTCGCTTGGCCCGACGAGCCCGACCGAATTCTATATCGGCTCGCTGATCTCGTCGGAATGGAAGACGACGTTCGACATCACCCGTGGCTATGATGTCGGCAGCGGCAACCTTCAGGTGTCGGCCGGCCTTCAGCACCGCCGCGAAACCTATGAAGTGGTCGAGGGGGACGAGGCCAGCTCGGCACTGGGTACCTACAGCTATGTCAACGCTGCGGGCGTGACGGTGACGCCGGAAACGGGTGGTCAGGCGGCCAACGGCTTCACCGCCGAAGACGCCGGCAAGATGGCCCGCAACAATCTGGGCGCCTATGTCGATGTCGCTTATGATCCCAATGAGAAGATCACGATCGGTGGCGCCGTCCGCTTCGAACATTTCGATGATGACTCGGGCGACACGCTGATCGCGAAGCTGAATGGCCGTTATGCCGTAACGCCCTGGCTGTCGCTGCGTGGCGCGGTCAGCACCGGTTTCCGCGCGCCGGGTTTGGCCCAGCAAATCTATGCCACCACCACCGGCCAGTTCCGCGTTCTGGAAGGCATTGAAGATCCGGTTCGTCTCCAGATCAAGACGCTGCCCGTGGGCTCTGCCGCCGCCATCGCGCTGGGTGCCAAGCCGCTGACCCCGGAGAAGTCGACCAACTTCAGCGCCGGCTTCGTCCTGACGCCGTTCCGCAACTTCACTCTGTCGGTCGACGCCTATCAGATCAAGGTCAAGGACCGCATCGCGATCACCAGCACGCTGACCGGCGATGCTGTCTCCGCGATCTTGGTCGAAAATGGCCTGTCGCCTTACATCAGCGCGCAATATTACACCAATGCGATCGACACCCGAACGCGCGGTGTCGATGTGGTGGCGACCTATCGCCACACTATCGGCAGCTTCGCCAAGATGGACTGGAGCATCGGCTATAATTACAACAAGAATATAATCACCCGCATTGCCGACAATCCGCCCGAACTGGCGGCGCTGGGCGCGAACTATGTCCTGTTCGACCGCGTGTCGCAGTCGAACCTGACCGAAAATCTGCCGAAGACGAAATTCTACATCGGCAACCTGCTGAGCGTCGGCGACTTTTCGCTCAATACCCGCGTGGTCCGCTATGGCGCGGTCGCCTCGCTCCAGAACCAGACCAGCCGCGACCGCTATTTCGGTGCGAAGTGGCTGACCGACGCGGAACTGACCTGGAAGGTCAACGACACGCTGGGCGTCAGCATCGGCGCGAACAACCTGTTCAACGTCTATCCGGACGAAAATGGCATCGCCAGCGCCGCCAACGGATCGGGCTTCTATCCCACGACGATCCCCTACGGCTTCACCGGCGGCTATTATTACGGCCGTCTGACGATCTCTTACTGAGGAAGTGGGCGGATCGTGCGTCAGAAAAGCATGTGTGACAAAAGGGGTTTGAAAATGCGTTCGGTATCAGCGGGACTGACGCTGGCTCTGGCAACGCTGGCCGTGGGGGCTTCGGTCCCCATGGGCAGCGGGGTGCAGGCCCAATCGAAAAGCAGCTTCGGCGGCGGCGAGATATTGTGGGACAGCTTCGGCGTGCCCCATGTCTATGGCAAGACGGAGGCGGGCGCCTTCTATGGCTTTGGCTATGCGCAGGCGCATAATCATGGTGACATTCTGCTGCGCATGTACGGGGAATCCCGTGCGAAGGCGGCCGAATATTGGGGCGAAAAATTCGCCAAGCAGGATGAGTGGCTGATCGGCAATGATGTGCCGGCACGCGGCCTTGCCTGGTACAAGCAGCAGACGCCGCAGATGCGGTCGAACCTGGATGCCTTTGCCGCCGGCGTGAACGCCTATGCCAAGGCGAACATCAACAAGATCGATCCTGAAGTTCGTCAGGTTCTGCCGCTGACCGGCGTCGATATCATGACGCATGCTCACAAGCTCATGAACTTCCAATATATCGCGTCCGACCGCCGGGTGCTGGTCAATCCGGAAACTAACGAAGCGGGCGGGTCCAACGCCTGGGCCGTCGCGCCTTCGCGCACGAAGAGCGGCAATGCGATGCTGCTGGCCAACCCGCATTTGCCCTGGGAGCCGGGTCCGCTGACCTATATGGAGGCGCATATCAATGCGCCGGGCATGGCCATCTATGGCGCGACGCAGGTCGGCCTGCCGGTGATGCGCTTCGGCTTCAACAATGATCTGGGCTTCACCAACACGGTGAACACCATGCTGGGGTACAGCAGCTTTGCCCTGACCCTGACCGATGGCGGCTACAGCTTCGACGGCAAGACGCTGCCGTTCAAGACCGCGCAGAAGAGCTACAAGGTCAAACAGGCCAATGGCTCGCTCAAGACCGTGACCTTCACCCAGCGCTATGCGGTGCAGGGTCCGGTATTCGACCTGCCCGGCGGCAAGACGACGATCGCGGTCAAGGTCGCGGGGCTGGATCGCCCCGGCGTGCTCCAGCAATATCTGGACATGGGCAAGGCCCATGACTGGGCGGGCTTTGAAAAGGCGCTGCGCCAGATGCAGGTGCCGATGTTCAACATCGTCTATGCCGACCGTGGCGGGCATATCCTCTATCTCGACAACGGCATCCTGCCCAAGCATGCCGAGGGCGACGTAAAGATGTGGTCGAAGCCGGTGGCGGGCGACACGTCGAAGACGCTGTGGACCGATGTGCACAGCTATGACGAGATGCCCAAGGTGCTCGATCCAGTGTCCGGCTTCGTCCAGAACGCCAATGATCCGCCATGGCTGTCGACCTGGCCGCGCGTGCTCGATCCCAAGAAATTCCCGGCCTATGTCGCCAATGTCGGCCCGGTCAGCCAGCGCGCGCAAATGTCGGTCAAGCTGCTGAGCGAAGGCCCCAAATTCAGCTTCGAGGAATTTGTCGCCAAGAAGCATGAAATGCGTTCGCTGATGGCCGACCGGATGATCCCGGAACTGGAACGGGCGGCGCAGGGCAATAGCGATCCTGACGTCCGCAAGGCGATCAACCTGCTCAAGGCGTGGGACCATCGCGATACAGCCGATGCGCGCGGCGCGTTGCTGTTCGAGACCTGGGCATCGATCTTCTCGCCCAATAACTTCACCGACCAGCGCAACTATGCGGTGAAATGGTCGATCGACGATCCCCTCCAGACGCCGCGGGGGCTGAAGGACCCGGCCGCTGCCGTCGCGATGCTGAAGCAGGCCGTCGCCAAGACCAAGGAGCTTTATGGCGCGGTCGACCGCCCCTATGGCGAAGTGTCCCGCTTCCGCGTGGGGAATACCAGCCTTCCGGGCAATGGCGGCTTTGGCAATACCGGCATCTTCCGCACCATCACCTGGGAGCCGATGAAGAATGGCGAGCGCAAGCCGCGCGCGGGCGAAACCTGGGTCGCGATGATCGAGTTTTCGACCCCCCTAAAGGCGCAGGGCCTGATGAGCTATGGCAGTTCCAGCCAGCCCGGATCAAAACATATGGGCGATCAGCTGCAACATCTGTCGGAAGGCAAGCTGCGCACCCTGTGGATCGACCGCAAGGATGTGGAAGCCCATGTCGAAGACAGGACGGCCTTCTGATGCGCGGCATGATCCTGACGGCCTGTGCCGCATTGCTGGCGGGCGCTTCTGCGCCCGCCTTCGCCGAACCCTATGACAATAGCGCCCTGACCGGCAGCTATCATTCGGTCCATGCCAAGAGCTTCTGGAGCAACGACCAGTTCCCGAAGAATTTCAGCCTGACGATCGAAGTGACGTTCACGGCTTCGGGCATGGACTATAAATCGGCCAACGACAGCAACAAGGGGCAGGTGCACGGCAACAGCTTCCATGTGGCGCTGGATGACAGCATCACGCCGCTGCCGGGCAAACCGCGCTATAATCAGGTGCGGATGAAGCAGTTGGGGCCGCGCCAGTTCCAGATGCTGGAAAACAAGGATGGCGATGTGATCGTCGGCCAATATTGGCAGTTTTCCGAAGACGGGAAGACGCTGACCCGCTGGGGCGTGGGCAAGGCGCCCGATGGCGTGTCCAAGGCGTTCCTCGAAACCTTCGAACGGGTCGAGAAATGACATCCGCCTTGCTGAAAATCACGGTGGCCGGTCTTGCGCTGATGGCGGCCGGGGCTGCCACGGCGGCTGCGCCTGATGCCCGCAAGGCGCATGAGGGCATGATCGTGCTCGACACCCATTTCGATACGCCCGCCAATCTGGGGCGGCCGGAATGGAATATCATGGACCGGCATGTCGAGGCGACCGATGGCGATCAGGTCGACCTGCCCCGCATGATCGACGGCGGCGTGGATGGCGGCTTCTTCGCCATCTTCACCGCGTCCGGCCCGCGCACGTCCGAAGGCGACCGCGCGGCGCGCGACTTCGCTATCCGGCGTGGCGTGCAGATTCGCGAGATGATCGCCAAACATGCCGATACATTCTCGCTCGCCATCACCGCCGATGACGCCGAAGCAGCGGTGAAGCAGGGCAAGCGCTTCGTGTTCCTGAGCATGGAGAATGGCTATCCGTTCGAGCGTGACATCAGCTTGATGTCCGCCTTCCGCAGCCTGGGCGTCACGATGATGAGCCCGGTGCACACGAAGAATAATGATCTGGCCGATAGTTCGACGGATAAGCCGGAATGGAATGGCCTGTCCCCCGCTGGCAAGGCCTATGTGGCGGAGGCCAATCGGCTTGGCATCCTGATCGACCTGTCGCATGCGTCCGATGCAGTGGTGCGCCAGACGGTGGCCCTGTCCAAGGCGCCGATCATCCTGTCGCATTCGGGCATGCGCGGCGTGTTCGATCATCCGCGCAACATTCCTGATGCGGAAGCCAAGCTGATCGCGGAGAAGGGCGGCGTCATCCAGATCAACGCCTTCAACGCCTATATGATCGCGACGCCCAAGATTCCGGAGCGCGAGGCGGCGCTCAAGGAACTGATGGCGGGTTTCATGTCGCGGGCCAATATGAGCGCGCAGGAACGGCGCGACCTGATTGCCAGGCGCAAGGAAATCGACGCCAGATGGCCGGTCCCGCAGGCGACCTTCGATGATCTGATGAAGCATATCCTGCATGCCATCAAGCTGGTCGGGATCGACCATATCGGCATCAGCGGCGACTTTGACGGCGGCGGCGGGATCGAGGGATTCCGCGACATTACCGACTTCCCCAAGGTCACGGCTGCGCTGCTCAAGGCGGGCTATAAGGCCGAGGATATTGCCGGCCTGTGGGGCGGCAACGCCTTGCGCGTGCTGCGCGCGGCGCAGGTCGGCGCAGAACCCGGCACCGTCCCTGCCATCCCCTTCACCAACTGACCCAATTGCGACGATAAAGAGGAACTGCCGTGAATAGCTCCAGCACGATGCGCGCGAAACTGGCCCTGCTGCTCCTGTCGGGCGCGGCGATCGCGGGTGCGCCCGCCATTGCGCAGGCCCCCGAAACCGGTCAGCATTTCGAGGCGATCCAGCGCGACCTGTTCGATGAGGCGGGATCGCTCTCCAACGCCTGGGCCGATTTCGACAAGGATGGCGACCTCGACTTCGCGGTCACGATGAAGAGCGGCGCGATCCATCTCTATCGCAACGACAACGGGACGTTCGTGCGGGTTGGGGAAGCGATGGGCCTTCCGACCGCGGGCGGTGAATTCCGTGCGATCAGCTGGGCCGATTATGACGGGGACGGCTGGCTGGACCTGTTCGCCGGCTCCTCCCTGCCCGACAAGCCGAGCGCGCTGTTCCGCAATATCGAAGGCAAAAGGTTCGAGAATGTGGCGGAGAAGGTCGGCCTGACCATGGTCAATCCCGGTCGCGCGTCGCGCCAGAATAACTGGATCGACGTCGACAATGACGGGAAACTCGACCTCTACGCCACCGACCGCATCGGCAAGAACCGCCTCTATCGCAATGATGGCGGCGCTTTCAGCCAGATCATGGCCGACACGGACCCGACCGTGTTCAAATCGACCGTGGGCGCCTGCTGGCTGGATTATGATCAGGACGGCAAGCTCGACCTGTTCCTGGCCAACCAGTCGGGCAAGACCGACTCCCTCTACCATAATGAGGGCGACCGCTTCGTCGATGTCGCGCCCAAGCTGGGCATGGACATGCCCGGTCGCGGGAAGGAAGATGGCGGCGTCGGCTGTGCCGTGGGCGATTTCGACAATGACGGCCTGCTCGACATCTTCGTGCCCAATTATGGCAAGAATGTCCTGTGGAAGAATGACGGCAAGGGCGGCTTCATCAATGTCGCGGCGCAGATGGGCGTCGATGTCGAGAATCATGCCGTCGGCGCATCCTGGGGCGACTATGATAATGACGGTTTCCTCGATCTCTATATAACCTCCTATCATGGCAAGACGCCCAATCAGGTGCCGGCTGTCTCGCTCTTCCACAATGAAGGCGGCAAGCGCTTCGTCAATGTGATCGACCAATATCCGATCCTGAACGATGGCGACCATGGCGTGGAATGGGTGGATTATGACGGCGACGGCGCGATCGACCTGACCGTGACGCACGGTTACAGCGCGGTCGGCGGCCATTTCATCTTCCGCAACGTCATGCCCGCCGCGCAGGCCGCGCGCGCGATCAACATCATGCCGCTGGATGCAAAGGGGCGTCCCGCCAAGCCTGGCACCGAAATTCGCCTGTACGACAGCAAGAAGCGCGTACTGGCGACCCGCATGGTTTCGACCGGTGGCGGCTATGGCGCGCAGAGCGTGACGCCGCTGCACTTTGGCCTCAAGTCCATGGACAAGGTTTCGGTGGCCGTCACCTGGCTGACGGCCAAGGGGCGCAAGGTGCAGTGGCTCAACAACGTTCGCCCCGCCGATTATAAGGCGAAGGTGCTGACGGTTCAGCAGAAAAACTGAACCCATCGGCGTGAATGGCAGGAACTGACCAGTCCGGGCGTTCCGGGCCACGTCGTCTTGACCATCAGAACTGCATGACTTGTCAGCCAGCTCGGGCGTCTGGCTGACAAGCATGTTCGCGAAATCTGCTCCGTCTTATATGCCGGAGCAGGGCTGTCGGCTGCTCGAAGGCTGCATAAGCAGTAATATTCTGGTCCCTGCCGTGCTTCGGTTAGCCCAGCAACTGCTCGTCCGGTTCCAAATGATCGGCTGAATATATTGCCGACAGATGTGAAGCAGGCCCTTTGTTCCGGCCGATCTGAAAAATCGAATCCGAAATCGGAATCCTTGCATCAACCTGTAGCCACCGCCGTTTGTTCGGGCGCTGCGGGCTCTTTTGACGTCTTGAAGAACGCGCGGCGATCCCCTGCGCAGTCCCACGTCAATGGCTGCATCAGGGAGGAAAAAGGGATCGACGATGGCCGCTGAGATTATCGACAAAATGACGGGCGCAGTCGCGCAGACTTCAGTTGAAGCCATCCGATTGGACCATCCCAGCATTGTCAGGCTGGATTTGAGCCCCGATGCCATCTCTGCTTTTGAACAGAGTGACAACGCGCTGCTCATCCGGCTCAAAGATGGCCAGATCATTAGAATCGAGAATTTCTACCAGCATTTTGATGGCGTCGATAACAATCTGGTCCTGCGTGACGATGAAGGTACGCAATGGCTTGCCCGATCGGGAAGCCGCTCTCCCCATTTCTCGATCCTGGACGACATTGACGATCTGATCGCCGCAGCCGGTGGTGGAGCGCCCGCATCGGCACTTGTTCTGCCTGTCCTCATCAGCGGTGTCGGCATGGCAGGCCTCGCTGCCACCGCTGATGATCGGGATGATAGTGATGCAGATGCAGATGCAGATGCAGATGCAGATGCAGATGCGGACGCTGATGCCGATGCGGACGCTGATGCAGACGCGGATGCCGATGCAGATGCGGATGCGGATGCGGATGCTGATGCTGATGCTGATGCTGATGCTGATGCTGATGCTGACGCTGATGCTGACGCTGACGCTGATGCTGATGCAGATGCAGATGCGGACGCTGACGCTGACGCTGACGCTGATGCCGATGCCGATGCTGATGCTGATGCTGATGCCGATGCGGACGCTGATGCAGACGCGGATGCCGATGCCGATGCAGATGCGGATGCAGACGCAGATGCAGATGCAGATGCAGATGCTGACGCTGACGCTGACGCGGATGCAGATGCAGATGCAGATGCAGATGCCGATGCCGATGCGGATGCCGATGCCGATGCAGATGCAGATGCTGATGCAGATGCAGATGCCGATGCTGACGCTGACGCTGACGCTGACGCTGACGCAGATGCAGACGCTGATGCGGACGCTGACGCTGACGCTGATGCAGATGCAGATGCAGATGCTGATGCTGATGCTGACGCAGATGCGGACGCTGATGCAGATGCTGACGCTGACGCTGACGCTGACGCTGACGCTGACGCTGACGCTGACGCTGACGCTGATGCAGACGCAGATGCTGACGCGGATGCCGATGCCGATGCGGATGCAGATGCAGATGCAGATGCAGATGCAGATGCAGATGCTGATGCTGATGCAGATGCAGATGCAGATGCAGATGCTGATGCTGATGCTGATGCGGACGCCGATGCAGATGCTGACGCTGACGCGGATGCAGATGCTGATGCAGACGCTGACGCTGACGCGGATGCAGATGCCGATGCGGACGCTGATGCCGATGCGGATGCCGATGCCGATGCAGATGCGGATGCAGATGCAGATGCAGATGCTGATGCAGATGCTGATGCTGATGCTGATGCTGATGCAGATGCAGATGCGGATGCGGATGCGGATGCGGATGCTGATGCTGATGCTGATGCTGATGCTGATGCTGATGCTGATGCTGATGCTGATGCGGACGCCGATGCAGATGCTGACGCTGACGCGGATGCCGATGCAGATGCAGATGCAGATGCAGATGCTGACGCGGATGCAGATGCAGACGCTGATGCAGATGCCGATGCGGACGCGGATGCCGATGCAGATGCAGATGCAGATGCCGATGCAGATGCAGATGCAGATGCAGATGCAGATGCAGATGCAGATGCAGATGCAGATGCCGATGCCGATGCTGACGCTGATGCAGACGCGGATGCCGATGCCGATGCGGATGCGGACGCAGATGCTGATGCTGATGCTGATGCTGATGCTGATGCTGATGCCGATGCTGACGCGGATGCTGATGCTGATGCTGATGCTGATGCTGATGCTGATGCCGATGCGGACGCTGATGCAGACGCAGATGCCGATGCGGATGCTGACGCTGACGCTGACGCAGATGCAGATGCTGATGCAGATGCAGATGCCGATGCCGATGCGGATGCTGACGCTGACGCTGACGCTGACGCAGATGCAGACGCTGATGCGGACGCTGACGCTGATGCAGATGCAGATGCAGATGCAGATGCTGATGCTGATGCTGACGCAGATGCGGACGCTGATGCAGATGCTGACGCTGACGCTGACGCTGACGCTGACGCTGATGCAGATGCAGATGCAGATGCAGATGCCGATGCCGATGCCGATGCCGATGCCGATGCGGATGCTGACGCTGACGCTGACGCTGACGCTGACGCTGACGCAGACGCTGATGCGGACGCTGACGCTGACGCTGATGCAGATGCAGATGCAGATGCTGACGCTGACGCTGACGCAGATGCGGACGCTGATGCAGATGCTGACGCTGATGCAGACGCAGATGCTGACGCTGACGCGGATGCCGATGCGGATGCCGATGCAGACGCTGACGCAGATGCCGATGCCGATGCGGACGCTGATGCCGATGCGGATGCTGACGCTGACGCTGACGCTGACGCGGATGCAGATGCAGATGCAGATGCAGACGCTGATGCTGATGCGGACGCTGATGCCGATGCAGATGCTGACGCGGATGCAGATGCAGATGCTGACGCTGACGCGGATGCGGACGCTGATGCAGATGCAGATGCAGATGCAGATGCGGACGCTGATGCAGATGCAGATGCGGACGCTGATGCGGACGCTGATGCTGATGCTGACGCTGATGCTGATGCTGACGCGGATGCCGATGCGGACGCGGACGCGGATGCCGATGCCGATGCCGATGCAGATGCGGACGCGGATGCCGATGCTGATGCTGATGCAGATGCAGATGCGGATGCCGATGCTGACGCTGACGCTGACGCAGATGCAGACGCTGATGCGGACGCTGACGCTGACGCTGATGCAGATGCTGATGCTGATGCTGACGCAGATGCGGACGCTGATGCAGATGCAGATGCAGATGCTGACGCAGATGCAGATGCAGATGCAGATGCTGACGCTGATGCAGATGCAGATGCAGATGCAGATGCAGATGCCGATGCTGACGCTGACGCTGACGCTGACGCTGACGCTGATGCTGATGCTGATGCTGATGCTGATGCTGATGCAGATGCGGACGCTGACGCTGATGCAGACGCAGATGCTGACGCTGACGCGGATGCAGATGCCGATGCGGATGCCGATGCAGACGCTGACGCAGATGCGGATGCGGATGCGGATGCGGACGCAGATGCCGATGCGGACGCTGATGCCGATGCGGATGCTGACGCTGACGCTGACGCTGACGCGGATGCAGATGCCGATGCAGATGCAGACGCAGACGCAGATGCTGACGCTGACGCGGATGCGGACGCTGATGCAGATGCAGATGCCGATGCGGATGCGGATGCGGACGCTGATGCTGACGCTGATGCTGATGCTGACGCTGATGCTGATGCGGATGCGGACGCTGATGCAGATGCGGACGCTGATGCGGACGCTGATGCTGATGCGGACGCTGATGCAGATGCTGACGCTGATGCAGACGCTGACGCTGATGCAGACGCAGATGCTGACGCTGACGCGGATGCCGATGCGGACGCGGACGCGGATGCCGATGCCGATGCCGATGCAGATGCGGACGCGGATGCCGATGCTGATGCAGATGCAGATGCCGATGCAGATGCGGATGCCGATGCTGACGCTGACGCTGACGCTGACGCAGATGCAGACGCTGATGCGGACGCTGACGCTGATGCAGATGCAGATGCAGATGCAGATGCAGATGCAGATGCTGATGCTGACGCTGACGCTGACGCAGATGCGGACGCTGATGCAGATGCTGACGCTGACGCTGACGCTGACGCTGATGCAGACGCAGATGCTGACGCTGACGCGGATGCAGATGCAGACGCTGACGCAGATGCGGACGCAGATGCCGATGCCGATGCGGACGCTGATGCCGATGCCGATGCGGATGCTGACGCTGACGCTGACGCTGACGCTGACGCGGATGCAGATGCAGATGCAGATGCAGATGCAGATGCAGATGCAGACGCTGATGCTGATGCGGACGCTGATGCCGATGCAGATGCTGACGCGGATGCAGACGCAGACGCAGATGCAGATGCAGATGCTGACGCTGACGCGGATGCGGACGCAGATGCCGATGCCGATGCGGACGCTGATGCAGATGCAGATGCAGATGCGGACGCTGATGCGGACGCTGATGCTGATGCTGATGCTGACGCTGATGCTGATGCTGACGCTGATGCTGATGCTGATGCTGATGCAGATGCAGATGCGGACGCTGATGCTGATGCTGACGCTGATGCAGACGCTGACGCTGACGCTGACGCTGATGCAGACGCTGACGCTGATGCAGACGCAGATGCTGACGCTGACGCGGATGCCGATGCGGACGCGGACGCGGATGCCGATGCCGATGCAGATGCAGATGCGGACGCGGATGCCGATGCTGATGCAGATGCCGATGCAGATGCGGATGCCGATGCCGATGCTGACGCTGACGCTGACGCTGACGCTGACGCAGATGCAGACGCTGATGCGGACGCTGACGCTGACTCTGATGCAGATGCTGATGCTGATGCTGACGCAGATGCTGACGCTGATGCAGATGCAGATGCAGATGCAGATGCAGATGCTGATGCTGATGCAGATGCAGATGCAGATGCTGACGCTGACGCTGACGCTGACGCTGACGCTGACGCTGATGCAGATGCAGATGCTGATGCTGATGCTGATGCAGATGCGGACGCTGACGCTGATGCAGACGCAGATGCTGACGCTGACGCGGATGCAGATGCCGATGCAGATGCCGATGCGGATGCCGATGCAGACGCTGACGCAGATGCGGATGCGGATGCGGACGCAGATGCCGATGCGGACGCTGATGCCGATGCGGATGCGGATGCTGACGCTGACGCTGACGCGGATGCAGATGCCGATGCCGATGCAGATGCAGACGCTGATGCTGATGCTGATGCGGACGCTGATGCCGATGCAGATGCTGACGCGGATGCAGACGCAGATGCTGACGCTGACGCGGATGCGGACGCTGATGCAGATGCGGATGCGGACGCTGATGCTGACGCTGATGCTGATGCGGATGCGGACGCTGATGCCGATGCGGACGCTGATGCGGACGCTGATGCTGATGCGGACGCTGATGCAGATGCTGACGCTGATGCAGACGCTGATGCAGACGCAGATGCTGACGCTGACGCTGACGCGGATGCCGATGCGGACGCGGACGCGGATGCCGATGCAGATGCGGACGCGGATGCTGATGCAGATGCAGATGCCGATGCAGATGCAGATGCGGATGCCGATGCTGACGCTGACGCTGACGCTGACGCTGACGCAGATGCAGACGCTGATGCGGACGCTGACGCTGATGCAGATGCTGATGCTGATGCTGATGCTGATGCTGACGCAGATGCGGACGCTGATGCAGATGCAGATGCAGATGCTGACGCTGATGCAGATGCCGATGCGGATGCCGATGCAGACGCTGACGCAGATGCGGATGCGGATGCGGACGCAGATGCAGATGCAGATGCTGATGCTGACGCGGATGCAGATGCAGATGCTGATGCAGATGCAGATGCAGATGCCGATGCGGACGCTGATGCAGACGCGGATGCTGATGCTGATGCTGATGCCGATGCCGATGCAGATGCTGACGCGGATGCAGATGCTGACGCAGATGCTGATGCAGATGCAGATGCAGATGCCGATGCGGACGCTGATGCAGATGCAGATGCAGATGCCGATGCGGACGCTGATGCAGACGCTGATGCTGATGCTGATGCCGATGCAGATGCTGACGCGGATGCAGATGCTGACGCAGATGCTGATGCAGATGCCGATGCAGATGCAGATGCAGATGCAGATGCCGATGCCGATGCCGATGCCGATGCCGATGCCGATGCAGATGCAGATGCAGATGCAGATGCAGATGCGGACGCTGATGCAGATGCGGACGCTGATGCCGATGCCGATGCTGACGCTGACGCTGACGCTGACGCAGACGCAGACGCAGACGCAGATGCCGATGCAGACGCAGATGCTGATACCGACGCACCGTCGCCGCCGATTGCCCGGTTGAATGCGACGGGCACGATCTTGTCCGGCACGGCCGAGGCCAATGCGACGATCGAGATTCGCGATGCGGACGGCAATCTGCTTGGGACTGGTTCAGCAGATGGCGATGGAAATTATGCGATTGTCCTGGGAACGGCGCTCGACAATGGCGAGACGGTCAGCGTTACGCAGATCGATGCGGCTGGTAATATTTCCTCGCCGACGCTTGCTATCGCGCCTGATCTGACTCCTCCTGCGGCACCGGATGCCGTGCTGGACGGCACGAACAGTGTTACCGGAACGGGCGAGGCTGGCGCACTGATCACGGTTTATGATGCGGCTGGCGGGGTGCTGGGAACGGCCCAGGTTGGCAGCGATGGTAATTTCCAGGTGGCGCTGAGCACGCCCCAGAATAATGGCGAGACGTTGACCGTGCGGCAGACGGATGGGGCGGGCAATGTTTCCGATCCTGTCGAACTCATCGCGCCGGATGGCACTGCGCCGCTGGCACCGACAGCTCTGGTCACGGGTGATGGGCTGACGGTTATCGGCACGGCCGAAGCCGGGGCTACGGTTCGCATCTTCGATGCTGCTGGCGTCCTGATCGGAACGACGATTGCGCTGGGTGACGGCAGCTATTCCGCACCGCTGGACACGGCGCAGGCCAATGGCCAGTTGCTGACGGTTATTCAGTCGGATTCTGCCGACAATGCATCCCCGCCGACCGTCATCAGCGCGCCCGATCTCGATGCGCCGGTCGGGCCGGTCGCGAGTGTGACGGCTGACGGAATCGCGGTAACTGGTACAGGCGAAATTGGCGCCAGTGTCGAAGTGCGCGATTCGCTGGGTGGCCTGCTGGGCAGCGGCACGGTTCGTCCCGACGGCAGCTTCAGTATCACGCTCAATCCGCCGCTGACGAATGGCGAAGCACTGTCTGTCACGCTGACCGATGGTGCTGGCAACGAGTCCGATCCGACACCGATCGTGGCACCGGACCTGACTGCGCCCGATGCGCCGACCGGCGTGATCGCGGCCAATGGCGGATCTATCAGTGGGACCGGTGAGGCCGGTGCGACGATCAGCGTTACCGACGCCAGTGGCACGGTGATCGGCACGGCGATCGTGGATGGCGACGGCGACTATGTGGTCTTGTTCGATCCGGCGCTGGTCGATGGACAGGTGCTGGGCATCGTTCAGAGCGATCTGGCCGGCAATGTGTCCACCGGGATCAGCGTGACCGCGCCCGACTTTACCCCGCCGCCTGCACCTACGGCACAAATTGACGGCACCGGTACTGTTGTGACGGGATCGGTGATCACGGGCGAA
Source organism: Sphingobium sp. AP50 (assembly GCF_900109095.1). Classification (GTDB taxonomy): domain Bacteria; phylum Pseudomonadota; class Alphaproteobacteria; order Sphingomonadales; family Sphingomonadaceae; genus Sphingobium. The sequence goes on along the minus strand of NZ_FNYZ01000009.1, from coordinate 178,071 downwards.
GGCGTTGCTGGATCGACGATCGAGGTGCGTGCAGCCGATGGGACGCTGCTGGGCACTGGCATTGTCGATGCGCAGGGCAATTATACCGTCACCTTGAATACGCCGCAGGTGGATGGCGAAGCGCTGGCGGTGACGCAGGTGGATGGGGCGGGCAATGTGTCCGATCCGACACCGATCGTAGCGCCGGACCTGACTGCGCCCGATGCGCCAACCGGCGTGATCGCGGCCAACGGCGGATCGATCAGTGGCACCGGTGAGGCCGGTGCGACGATCAGCGTCACGGATGCCAGTGGCACGGTGATCGGCACGGCGATCGTGGATGGCGACGGCGACTATGTGGTGCTGTTTGACCCGGCGCTGGTCGATGGACAGGTGCTGGGGATCGTCCAGAGCGATCTGGCCGGCAATGTGTCGACCGGGATCAGCGTGACCGCGCCTGATTTCACGCCGCCGCCTGCGCCTACGGCAGAGATTGACGGCACCGGTACGGTGGTGACGGGATCGGTGATCACGGGCGAGGGCGTTGCGGGATCGACGATCGAGGTGCGTGCGGTCGATGGGACGCTGCTGGGCAGCGGCATTGTCGATGCGCAGGGCAACTATACCGTGACGCTCAATACGCCGCAGGTGGATGGCGAAGCGCTGGCAGTGACGCAGGTGGATGGCGCGGGCAATGTGTCCGATCCGACACCGATCGTTGCGCCAGACCTGACGGCGCCCGATGCGCCGACCGGCGTGATCGCGGCCAATGGCGGGTCGATCAGCGGCACCGGTGAGGCTGGCGCAAGCATCAGCGTCACGGATGCCAGTGGCACGGTGATCGGCACGGCGATCGTGGATGGCGACGGCGACTATGTGGTGCTGTTTGACCCGGCGCTGGTCGATGGACAGGTGCTGGGGATCGTCCAGAGCGATCTGGCCGGCAATGTGTCGACCGGGATCAGCGTGACCGCGCCTGATTTCACGCCGCCGCCTGCGCCTACGGCCGCGATCGATGGCACCGGTACGGTGGTGACGGGATCGGTGATCACGGGCGAAGGCGTTGCGGGATCGACGATCGAAGTGCGTGCAGCCGATGGGACGTTGCTGGGTACTGGCATTGTCGATGCGCAGGGCAACTATACCGTGACGCTCAATACGCCGCAGGTGGATGGCGAAGCATTGGCGGTGACTCAGGTGGATGGCGCCGGCAATGTGTCCGATCCGACACCGATCGTAGCGCCGGACCTGACTGCGCCTGATGCGCCGACCGGCGTGATCGCGGCCAATGGCGGGTCGATCAGCGGCACCGGTGAGGCTGGCGCAAGCATCAGCGTCACGGATGCCAGTGGCACGGTGATCGGCACGGCGATCGTGGATGGCGACGGCGACTATGTGGTGCTGTTTGACCCGGCGCTGGTCGATGGACAGGTGCTGGGCATCGTCCAGAGCGATCTGGCCGGCAATGTGTCGACCGGGATCAGCGTGACCGCGCCCGACTTCACCCCGCCGCCGGCACCTTCAGCCACGATCGATGCTAGCGGTGCGGTTGTGACTGGCGTTGGCATCGCCGGATCGACCATCGAGGTACGCGCGGCTGACAATAGTTTGCTGGGTACTGGCATCGTCAATGCCCAGGGCAATTACACGGTCATGCTGACGCCGCCGCAGGTGGACAGCCAGCCCTTGACCGTGACCCAGCTTGACGCGGCGAACAATGTCTCTGCGCCGATCAATCTGACGGCGCCGGACCTGACCGCCCCCGAACCGCCGACGGCGATCATCGCGGGCGACGGCGCGTCGATGACCGGCACGGGCGAGGTGGGCGCGACCATCAGCGTTCGCGATCCGTCCGGTGTGGAGATCGGCACGGCAACGGTGGATCCGGATGGCAACTGGAGCAGCGCGCTGACGCCTGCGCAGGTCCATGGCGAGCCGCTGACGGTCGTGCAGAGCGATCTTGCCGGCAATGAATCGGCAGAACTGCCGGTGACTGCGCCCAATCTGAACACGCCCGACGCACCCGATCCGGTGACGGCCATCGTGACGGCAGGTGGCGTGGCCGTGACCGGTACCGGCGAAGCGGGGGCGACGGTGACGGTCACTGGCCCTGGCGGCGTGCCGCTTGGTTCCGCAATCGTAGAGGCTGATGGCAGCTACAGCGTCACGCTGGACCCGGCGCAGGCCAATGGCGAGACTCTGGTCGTCATCCAGACCGATACGGACGGCTTGTCTTCCGTGCCGGTAGTCGTGACGGCCCCGGACATCACGCCGCCCGCCATACCGACGGCGCAGATCGATGCGACGGGTGCGGTCGTGAACGGTTCGGGCGAGAAGGGTGCGACCGTGACCGTGCGCGACGCCGACGGCGCGGTGGTCGGCACCGCGACCGTCGACGGGCAGGGCCATTATGTGGTGATGCTGTCGCCGGCCCAGGCCGATGGCACCTCGCTCCGCGTTACGCAGAGCGACGCGACGGGCAATGAATCCGGTCCTGCGATCGTGGTGACGCCTGACCTGACGGCGCCCGATGCGCCGCTGGGCGCGGTGACTGGCGATGGCGCAGCGGTGACGGGTACTGGCGAGGCCGGGGCGACGATCACCGTCACCAATGCAGCAGGAACGGTGCTGGGTACGACGACGGTTGCCGCGAATGGCAGCTATAGCGTTGCCCTCACTCCGTCGCAGGCCAATGGCGAAACGCTGACGCTCGTTCAGGCGGATAGCGCCGGGAATCTGTCCCCCACCGCCACTATCACGGCGCCCGATATTACGGCGCCTGACGCGCCGACGGGTACGGTTACGCCGGACGGCACGGCCGTTATCGGATCGGGTGAGGCCGGTGCGACGATCAGCATCACGAACGCGGCCGGCACCATAGTGGGTACGGCGGTCGTCGGTGCCAATGGCAGCTATGTCGTGACCCTGGCGAGCCCGCAGGTGAATGGCGAGACGCTGGGCGTGATCCAGACCGATGGCGCCGGGAATCCGTCTGCCGAAGTCGATGTGGTTGCGCCGGACATCACCGCGCCCGATGCGCCGACCGGCACGATCACGCCGAACGGCGCGATCATAAGCGGTACGGGTGAGGCTGGTGCGACGATAAGCATCACTGATGCCGGCGGTACCTTGCTGGGTACTGGCGTCGTTGCGGCCAATGGCACCTATTCGGTAACGCTGACCACGCAGCAGGCCAATGGGCAGGCGTTGTCGTTGGTCCAGACCGATGTTGCTGGCAATATATCGCCGACCCTGCCGATTACAGCGCCGGATATCACGGCGCCCACTGCGCCGACCGGCACGGTGGCTTCCGATGGCATCGTGGTGACCGGCACCGGTGAGGTCGGCGCGACGATCAGCATCACCGATCCTGCCGGTGTCGTGATCGGCACGGCGATCGTTAGCGCCAATGGCAGCTATTCGCTGTCCCTGGCGACGCCGCAACTGAACGGGGAAGTGCTGGGCATCATTCAGACGGACGGCGCCGGGAATCCGTCGGCGGAAGTCGATCTGATCGCGCCTGACAGCACGGCCCCCATCGCGCCCACCGGCACGATCCGTGGCGATGGTGCCGTGATCAATGGCACAGGCGAAGCTGGTGCCACGATCAGCGTCACCAATGCCGCGGGGACGGTGCTGGGCACCGCTACGGTCGCGGGCAATGGCAGCTATAGCGTCACCCTGACGCCGGCGCAGACCAATGGCGAAGCCTTGACGCTGGTCCAGTCCGACGCTGCGGGCAATGTGTCGCCGCAATTGCCGATTGTGGCGCCTGACACGACTGCTCCGGATGCGCCCACCGGCACGGTTGCGTCGGATGGCGCGACCGTTACGGGCACGGGTGAAGCGGGCGCGACGATCAGCATCACCGATCCGACGGGTACCGTCATCGGAACGGCAATCGTTGGCGCCAATGGCAGCTATGTCGCGACGCTGACCACGCCACAGCTCAATGGCGAGACGCTGGGCCTGATCCAGACCGATACGGCAGGCAATGCTTCGGCCGAGGTCGATCTGATCGCGCCGGATGTTACCCCGCCGGCGGCCCCGACCGGCAGCGTTACGCCTGACGGTACAATGGTGATCGGCACGGGCGAGGCTGGTGCGACGATCAGCATCACCGATCCGGCTGGTACGATCATCGGCACGGCGACGGTCGCGGGTGATGGCAGCTACAGCGTGACGCTGACCACGCCACAGGTGAATGGCGAGACGCTGGGCATCGTGCAGGCTGACCCTGCCGGCAATATCTCGCCCAGCGTGCCGACATTGGCGCCCGATATCACGCCGCCTGCCGCGCCGACCGGTGCGGTGACGCCCGACGGCCTGACCGTGAACGGTACAGGGGAAGCTGGCGCGACGATCAATGTGACCGACCCCTTGGGCACGGTCATCGGCACCGCCGTCGTCGCCGCCAATGGCAGCTACAGCGTGACGCTGAGCACGCCGCAGGTGAATGGCGAGACGCTGGGCATTACCCAGCGGGATGTCGCGGGCAATTTGTCGCCGGTGGCTTCGGTTGCCGCGCCGGATAGCACGCCACCCGCCGCACCGACCGGAGCCGTCTCGATCGGCGGGACGATCGTGACCGGCACCGGTGAACCGGGTGCGACCATCCGCATCAGCAATGCGGCGGGTGTGTTGCTGATCACGGCGATCGTTGCGGCTGATGGCAGCTATAGCGCGACGCTGCCCACGGCGCAGACCAATGGTGAGAGACTGAGCCTGATTCAGGTGGATGCCGCAGGCAATGGCTCGACTGAGGTGGCCTTGATCGCACCGGATACGACGCCGCCTGCCGCCCCGACGGCTGCCATTTCCGCCAATGGCGGAATAGTGACCGGTCAGGGTGAAGCCGGTGCGACAATCACCGTACGCGCCGCCGATGGATCAGTCCTTGGCAGCGCCTTGGTGGCCGCCAATGGCAGCTACAGCGTGACTCTGAATGCGGCGCAACTCAACGGCCAGCAACTGAGCGTCGGCCAGTCGGATGCGGCGGGCAACGCCTCGGCCAATGTCGGCGTGACGGCTCCCGATCATACCCCGCCCGATGCCCCGACGGCGGCGATCTCCGGCACCGGTACGGTCGTAACCGGCGTGGGTGAGGCAGGTGCCACCGTGACGATCACCAACGCCGCCGGCGTCATCATCGGCAGCGCGGTCGTCGCGGCGAATGGCAGCTATAGCGTGACGCTGACCCAGGCGCAGGCCAATGGCGAAACCGTCGGGATCATCCAGACCGATCCGGCGGGCAATGTGTCGGCCCAGACCAGCATAGTGGCGCCGGATATCACCCCGCCGCCTGCGCCGGCCAATCTGGCGGTCGATGCGACCGGCCTGACGCTGACCGGTATCGGCGAAGCGGGGGCGACGGTCCGGGTGCGGGACGGCAATGGCACGCTGATCGGAACGGCGCAGGTCGGTACCGACGGTCATTTCTCCGTCACCCTGTCCAGCCCGCAGATTGGCGGCGAAAATCTGACCGTGACGCAGACCGATCTGGCCGGCAACCCGTCGATCGCCGCCACAGTCGGCGCCCCGTTCGACATCGCCGCGTTCGACAATAGCGCGATCGCCCTGATCGACCTGTTGCCGGTATCGACATCGGTCAACCATGGCACGGCCAACTATACGGCGCTCGTGTCGCTAGACCTGCTGAACCTTAACCTACAGGTTCTGGGAACGCCGAGCGTCGGCTTTACCGTAGCGGACGGCCATAGCTTCAACGCGGTCTTCACCTATGATGCGACGCTCACCATCGGTGCGCTCAGCGGCTATACCGTCGCGGTGCAGCGCTGGAACGGATCGCAATGGGTCGCTGTAAATGGCGGCAGCGGCGTATCGCTGGTGCAACTCACCCTGCTGAACGGCAATCTGGTCAGCACGGAAACGCTGGGGCCGGGGCAATATCGGGCCTTTGCCGCTTTTGAAGGCACGCTTGGCCTGGGTCTGATAGGGGAACTGCATGTAACGGGCACTGATCTCGACTTCACCGATATCGGCGGCATCGTGCCCCAGCAGATCCACGGCAATGTCATCACCGATCCCAGCGCCGACGGTCATGTCGACATCGTCAGCCCGCAGACGCAAATTCAAAGCGTTACGGTCAATGGCGTGACAACGGCGGTCAATGCCGATGGCACGGTCGTCAACGGCGCCTTTGGTCGACTGGTGATCAATCTGGACGGCAGCTACAGCTATACGCCGTCCGCCAGTGCCGCAGCGATCGGGAAGACCGACATCTTCCAATATCAACTGATCGACCGGAGCGACGGCGAAACGGAGACGGCCAATCTGATCATCTCCATCGGCAGCGACGATATTACCGCCGCACCGATCGCCAATCATGACATTGCAACGGCGGCCGTCCAGTATCAGAATGTCGTGACGACAGTGCCGACGGCGCAGGAGTTCAGCTTCAGCACGCCGACGCTGGCAACCCGGTCGGGCAGCGACAGCTTCTCGGTCGCGTCCAACAGCCTGGCAGACATCACCATCACGGTGATCCGGGCCGGCACGATCGCGGTGTTGCCGAGTTACACGATCACGGTGCGCAATGCGGCGAACGCTGTGGTGGGCACCTATACGGCGACGGCCATTGCCGGATTGCCGCTGGGATCGGGCATCAGCCATACGTTCGAGGATCTGCCAGCGGGCAATTACACCTATACCGTGTCCAGTACCAATACGCTGGGTCTGACCTACAACACGACCGTCTATATCGGCGAGACGATAACCCATCTCGACCAGTATAGCGTGTCCGGTGTGACGGGTACGCAGGGTGAGTTGCTGGCCAATGACACGACGGGTACGGCCTTCGCCACGGTGAAGGTGGGCACCGGCACCGGCTTTGTCGAGGTGGGCGAAACGCCGATCGTGATCAACGGCACTTATGGCAAGCTGACCGTGAACGAGACGGGGCATTATAGCTATACGCCGGGAACGACGATCGCGCATTCGACCGTCAATCTGGTGGATAGCTTCACCTATCAGATCGTGCAGCCCAATGGCGTGTCGGCAACGGCCACGCTGGACGTGACGATCAATGTTGCCAGCGGATCGGCATCGGCGCTGATGTCGGTCGAGCAGACAAGTCTGCTGGTCGAAGATACGGTGGTGGCCAGCGATGATAGTCATGCCGCCGCCACTGCATCGTCCGATCAGACGGCACCCACGACGGATGAACCGGCGTCGTCCGACGAGATCGCATCGCTTTCGAGCGGTGACCTGATCCTCGCGGCGACGCAATCCGATCTGGTCGATCCGTCCGACAATATGCAGGATGCAACGACGGCGGACACTGATCCATCCGGCACGGTTGTCTCGGATGAAGTGCTGGGCGAACTGGCCTATCAGATGTTCGAAGGGCAGGGTGCTTTGGAAGATGTGCTGTCGGCCTATCTTGATAGTCAGCCATCGTCCGAGCAGGCTGATCCGGTCGAAGGCGCCGCTCCTGTGCCGGCTAGCGCTGATCTTACACCGGTAGATTTGCCTGAGGATCCGCTATCCTATCTGGCAACTCCTGACGATATCGACAAAAATAATCAGAATAATGGACATCAATTTTGATGTAATTTACAAATAAAATTATGTAATTTTATCCGTTGCGATGACGGAATAATATTAAAATCCATGTGTTAGCTTGTTCGTAACCAATGGAAATCATTCTCATCATAAACGGATGAGGATATGACCGGGATGGAAACAAGGTTCCATGGCGGCAAGTTCTATCTACTTGCCTTTGGCGCGATGCTGAACGTATCGGCCGGGGCGGTAGCGAATCCCGCAGATCGGGTGACTCTGGAAGAGGCCGCCCGAGAGGCTGTCGCCTGGCACCCTGTGCTGAGCGAGGTGGCCGGCGAACTCAACGCGCGCGGGACCGAGGTTGATGTGGCACGCGCGGGCTATTCGCCCCAGATCAGCGCGGGCGTCGCCACTGGCTATGACAGTCGCCTGACCAGTTCCTGGCGTCCGCGGCCGCAGATCAGCGCATCCCAGATGATCTATGATTTCGGGAAGGTGTCCAGCGCCGTCGAGTCCGCCTGGGCGGGCGTACGGATCGGGCAGGCGCAACTTTTGAGCGCGGTCGATGATCTGGTTCGCGACACCGGCTATGCGATGATCGAGGTGCAACGGGGCGAGGCGTTGCACCAGATCGCAATCGAGCAACTGGACCGCGTCCGCGCCATCAGCGATCTGGTCGACAACCGCGTGACCAAGGGCGCTGCGACCCAGTCCGACGGATTACAGGCGCTTGCCCGTGTCGAGGCAGTGATGGCCACCCTGTCGCAGATCGAGGCCGTTCGCCGTCGCTGGTCCAGCAATCTGGCCTTTCTGCTCGGCCGCCCGGCGCCCGCCGGGACCGTGGACAAGGATGTGCCGGGGTGGCTGATGGCCGCCTGCCGCCAGCCAACGGTCGACTGGAATGATGTCCCGGCAGTTATGGCTGCTGAAGCGCGCAAGGATCAGGCCAGGGCCGATCTGCGCCGCAGCAAGGCAGAGCAGTTGCCGACTATCTCGATCGGCGGGACAGGGACGATCGACGTATCCGATCCCCTGTCGGACCGGCGCAGTGCCTATACGATCGGCCTGAACGTCACCAACAATGTCTTCGGCGGCGGAATCACCAAGGCGCGGGTGCGAGGCGCCCAATATGCGCTGGATGCGGCGGAGGCAGCGACGGACCGAGTCCGCAACGAGACGGCCCAGCGCCTGTCGGAGTCGCAGCAGCAGATTGAGAGCCTCAACGCGCTGCTCAAGACCCTGTCTTCGCGGGAGGGCAATATGAGCGAAACCGGCAAGCTCTATCGCATGCAATATCTGGAAATGGGCACCCGCACGCTGGTCGACCTGCTCAACGCCGAACAGGAATATCAGCAGGTGCGGATGGAGGCGGCCAATACGGTCCATGACCTGCGCCGGCTGGAACTCGACTGTCTTTACAGTTCGGGGCGAGTGCGTTCGGCCTTTCACCTGACCGGCATGGTGGTGCGCGGGGTGACGCTGTGACCATGATGCCGCCCATCCAGCCTACCGCCAATGCGGTCCCGGTCGATGCCTGGCTGGACCTGCTGCAACAGGTGGCGCGCCATTACGGCCTGCCCAACAGTGAGCAGGGCGCCAGGCTGGCCGGGCTATGGGCCGGGGCAGGGGGCGAGCATGCCAAGGTGCGGGACATGGCCCGCGCGCTGGGCCTTTCCGTTCGCTTCCGGGTGCCGGCCGCTGGTGAAAATCTCCTGTCCGGCTGGCGCCTGCCGATCATCGTGCGGATGGAGGATGGCGGCATGGCGCTGCTGACCGCCATTTCCGACGAGGGCGTGGCGACGCTGTCGCTTGCCGGGGATGGCGGCCTGCATATCCATCTGCCTGTCGCCGATATCGCGCAGGGGCTGGCCCTGCTGGTCATTGCCCGCCCCAGACGATCGGCGCCTGACGCTCGGGTCGATCCTTATATCCACCAGCATGACGAGAATTGGCTGCGGGCGATCCTGCATCAGGATAGCCGATCCTATGTGCCGGTCATGGTGGCGTCCTGCATCGCCAACATGCTGGGCCTGTCCGGCGTCATCTTTTCGATGCAGGTCTATGACCGGGTCGTCCCGGCGGAATCCTTTCCGACCCTCTATATTCTGGCATTCGGCGTGGCGATGGCGATCGCTTTCGACTTCATGCTGCGCCGGTTGCGGATGAACATCGTCGATGTGCTGGGCAAGCGCGCGGATTTGCGCATGTCGGACAAGGTGTTCAGCCATGCGCTGCGGGTGCGCAATCGTGCCCGACCGGCTTCCACCGGCACCTTCATCGCGCAATTGCGTGATCTGGATCAGGTGCGCGAATTGCTGACATCGACCACGATCGCGGCGATTGCGGACCTGCCCTTCTTCCTCATCTTCCTGGCCATCCTCTGGTCCATCGGCGGGCCGCTGGTGCTGGTGCCGCTGGCCGCGCTGCTGTTGCTGATCCTGCCCGGATTGCTCGTCCAACGGCGGCTGCGGGCTTATGCCTCCGCTTCGATGCGGGAAGCCTCGCTGCGCAATGCCATGCTGGTCGAAGCGGTGCAGGGCATGGAGGATATCAAGGCATTGCAGGCCGAGGAGCGGTTCCGCCAGCATTGGAACCGCTATAATGCCGAAGCGGGTGAGGCCCAGCTCAAGCTGCGCGGCCTGACCAACAGCCTGACGGTCTGGACGCAAAATGTGCAGACGGGCGTCTATGCCGGCATCATCTGCGCCGGGGCGCCGATGGTGATGGCCGGGGATATCACCACGGGCGCGCTGGTCGCCTCCTCGATCCTGGGATCGCGGATGATGGCGCCGATGTCGCAGGTGACGTCGCTGCTCAGCCGGTTCCAGCAATCGCGCGTCGCGATCGGCAGCCTCAACCAGATCATGAACCTGCCCGTCGACCGACCGGATTCGGAACATCGGATTTCGGTCAATGCCATTGCCGGGACGATGACGATCCGCGAAGGGGTCTTCAGCTATGGCGACCCGAACAGCCCGCCGGCCCTGACGATCGTCGATCTGGAGATCGCCGCCGGGGAGAAGGTTGCGCTGCTCGGCCGCAATGGCGCGGGCAAGTCGACCCTGTTGCAGGCCTTTTCAGGCATGTTGCCGCCGATATCCGGCGAGGTGCTGGTCGATCATCTGGCGCTGCATCATGTCGATCCCGAAGATTTGCGCCGCGATGTCGGTTTCCTGTCGCAAAATAGCCGACTGTTCCACGGGACCATCCGCGAAAACCTGACCCTTGGCGCGCCGGACGTGTCCAATGAGGAAATCGTCGCCATGCTGGCGATGACCGGCGCGGCCGAATTTGTACGGCGGCTGCGCAGAGGGCTGGAGCATGTCATCCTGGAAGGGGGACGGGGCCTGTCGGGCGGCCAGATCCAGACGCTGTTGCTGGCGCGGCTGTTGTTGCGGCATCCGACCGTCGCCTTGCTGGACGAGCCGACCGCGTCGATGGACGAGGTATCGGAACGGCATTTCATCACCGGCCTCAAGACATGGGCGCTCGGGCGGACGCTGATCGTGGCGACCCACAGGATGCGGGTGCTGGAACTGGTCGACCGGGTAATCGTGATCGACAATGGCAAGATATTGCTCGACCAGCCAAGGGATGCCGCGCTGCGGACGATGCAGAATAATCGGGTGAGGGCGGCATGAGCATTGCCCTGACCGATAATGAGTGGCGGTTCGATGATGAAGGGCGCAGCCGTCTCATCGGTGCCAAGCGTCTGCTCTGGCTGGTCGCCTTTCTGTTCGTGGCCGGCTTCGCCTGGGCCTGGTTCGCCAAGCTGGATGAAGTCGCCAGCGGCAGCGGCCGTGTCGTGCCGACCAGCCGGGAGCAGGTCATACAGTCGCTGGAGGGCGGGATATTGGCCAAATTGATGGTCAAGCAGGACGACATCGTCCGGCCGGGGCAGATATTGGCGCAGCTTGATCCGACGCAGGCCGGATCGACGGTGGACGAAAGCGCCGCCAAATATCGCGCGGCACTGGCGAGCGCGGCGCGGCTGCGGGCGGAAGTCGGGGGCACGGCGATCGTCTTCCCGCGTGAGCTTGATCCCTATCCCGAGCTGAAGGCCGCCGAAACACGCCTTTATCAGGACCGTCGCCAGAGTCTGGCGAGCGCCGACCAGTTGATCGACGAATCGCTGGCACTGATCGGCAAGGAGGTGGGGATCGGCGAATCCCTGATTGCCGTCGGCGCGGCCAGCAATGTCGAGGTGCTGCGGCTGAAGCGGCAGCGCGCCGAACTGGCGCTCAAGAAATCCGATCTGCGGTCGCAATATCTGGTGGAGGCGCAGCAGGATCTGGCCAAGGTCAGCGAGGAAGTGGAGGCGCTGGCGCCGGTGGTGCGGGGCCGGTCGGACACGCTCAACCGCCTGACCCTGCGGTCGCCGGTGCGCGGCGTGGTGAAGAGCATCGAAGTCTCCACGATTGGCGGTGTGGTGTCGCCCAATGGGGAGATCATGCAGATCGTTCCGCTGGACGACCAGTTGCTGATCGAAGCGCGGATATCGCCGCGCGACATCGCCTTCATTCATCCCAACCAGCGGGCGACGGTGAAGATCACCGCCTATGACTATGCCATTTATGGCGGGCTGGAAGGGCAGGTATCGAGCATCTCACCCGACACCATCAAGGATGAGGTGAACCCCGACATCTATTATTATCGCGTGTTCGTGCGGACCAAATCCGTCTCGCTGGTCAACAAGGCAGGCAAGCATTTCCCAATCGTGCCGGGCATGATCGCCACGGTCGATATCCACACCGGCAGCAAGACGGTGATGCAATATCTGCTCAAGCCGCTGAACCGCGCACGGGAAGGGTTACGCGAAAGATGACGCCGGCACTGGAAGAAAGGCTGGCCGTGATCGGCGAGCAGATAGGCAAGCTTCCCACCGTCCTGATCGACGGTAGTCCTGCTGTGGTTCTGTTCCTGTCCTTCACCGACGGTACGGCGCGGGCGCAGACGCTGACGATCTCCGGGTCTGATGGCGCATCCTGCTGGCAATCCGCGCTGCCGCATCTGATGCAGGCATCCGACCGGCTGGACTGGCTGCGTATCGACTGGGTCAGGGCGGTGGAACGGACCGATTGGGATGGCTTGCGCCAGCGACTGGCGGCGACCAAGCGCAATTACTTCCGGTTGGGCATCGCGCTGGACGCGAAGCTGGAACGGGCCTTTCTGGAAACAGAAATCAACGCCAATGCCATGCTCTATGGCGGCAAGGGCTATCCGACGGCGACTGTCAATGAAGCTAATTTCCGGCGCTATGCCCGGCTGCGCCATGGGATCAGGGCGATCGATTTCAGCGATGATCGGCCGATCTGGCTATTCTCCACGGCGGGCCTGTTCATGGACGGCGACGGCGTGGTCCATGCGATCCGTCAGCAGGGGCGCAATGCCGGCCGCCGGACCATCGACCGGCTCGATCCCGACCTTTTGCAGACCCTGATCGATGATGGCAGCCGCTATCTGGCGTCACAGGTACAGGCGGACGGACGCTTCCATTATGGCTGGCATCCCTGTTTCGACCGGCCGATCAGTGCCTATAACAGCCTGCGCCATGCCAGTAGCTGTTATGCCATGCTGGAAAGCTGGGAAGTCACGCGCGATCCCGGCGTGTTGGCGGCGATCGAGCGGGCGCTGGCCTATCTGGAGCAGGAACTGATCCGCCCGGCGCTCTTGCCGGACGGGACGCAGGCGGCCTTCCTGATCGATCCGGGCAATGAGATAAAGCTGGGCGGCAATGCCGTCTGCCTGCTGGCGCTGGTCAAATATAGCGAATTGCTGGCGACCGATCGCTATCGTGATCTTCTGGAGCGACTGGCGGTCGGCATCCTGCATATGCAGGACGCGGCGAGCGGCGGCTTCGTCCATGTGCTGGATTATCCGTCGCTGGCGGTAAAGCAGGCTTTCCGCATCATCTATTATGATGGCGAAGCCGCCTTCGGCCTGATGCGTCTCTATGGCCTGACCGGTGATCCGCGCTGGATCGATGCCGTGGCCCGCGCCTTCGATCATTTCATCGCGGCGGGGCATGCATCGGCCCATGATCACTGGCTGGGCTATTGCGCGAACGAACTGACCCGTCATCGCCCGGCCGAGGACTGGTTCCGCTTCGGGCTGGACAATGTCCGCGACTATCTTGACTTCGTGGAACATCGCATCACCACTTTCCCGACCTTGCTGGAACTGATGATGGCGGCGCAGCAGATGATCGCCCGCCTCGCGACCGATCCCGATCATCGTCCTCTGCTCGACAGTATCGATCTCGCCCGGTTCGATCGCGCCTTGCATGCGCGCGCCCATTATCTGCTCAACGGTCATTTCTGGCCGGAACTGGCGATGTTCTTCGCCAATCCGGCGCGGATCGTCGGCAGCTTCTTCATCCGGCATCATGCCTTCCGGGTCCGCATCGACGATGTCGAACATTATCTGTCTGGCCTGATCGCCTATCGTCGTCATCTGATCGAACAGCAGGCAGAAGCGGAGGCGTTGCCCGATGAACAGGGATGGACGCCGCGCAGCGTGATGCAGGCAACCGGTGGCCGCTGGGTCATCCCCCCGTCGGCCGACTGGCGGGCGCAGGGACTGTGCATTCATCCGCCCAGCCAGCAACCGGGCGACATGGTGGTGATGCGCGGCCGGGAAGGGGAGCGCGGGATCGCACCGCCGCTATTCCCGCGACTGAAGCCGATGGCCGCCGCTGTCATCACCAGCGCGCCGGATCGCTACATCGATAGCGGCCTGCCGGTGCTGGCGGTGCCGGACTGTGATGCGGCGATGCTGGCGCTTGGCCGCCATGCGCGGGAGAGGAGCGCGGGCAAGCTGATCGGCGTCACCGGCAGTGCGGGCAAGACGACCATGGTTGCCATGCTGGCGCGGGCGCTGCGCCCCTGGGGCCGGGTTGGCGAGACGCGGATGAACGCGAACCTGCCCCATGGCATTGCCTGGAATCTTGCATCGATCCCGTGGGATACGCCGCATGTCGTGATGGAAATGGCGATCGGGCGCATGAAGCAGAATGCCCAACTGACCCGGCCGGATATCGCGGTCTTCACCAATATCGCGGCCGCGCATCTGGAATTCCATCGCGACCTCGCCACCGTCGCGCGGCGCAAGAGCGCCATTTTCGAAGGGATGACGCCCGGCGGCACCGCCATCCTCAATGCTGACATGGCGGAACTGCCGCTGGTGCGCGCGCTGGCGCAGGCGCATGACCTGCATGTCGTCACCTATGGCGAGGGAGCGGATGCCGACTTCCGCCTGCTCGACCGGCAGGATGTCCAGTTGACGGTGCAGACGCCCGCCGGACGGATCGATTATCCGTTGCAGGCCCCCGGCCGGCACATGGCGCTCAACAGTGTCGCCGTGCTGGCCACCCTTTCCACCCTGTCGCTGGACGCCGGGCGTGGCGTCGCCGCGCTTGCGGATTTCCGTCCGCTGGCGGGGCGCGGGGAGGAATTGCGGCTGACGATCGGCGGACGGCATATCAGGCTGATCGACGAAGCCTATAATGCCAACCCCGCCTCCATGGGGGCGGCGCTGGAGTTGCTGGGAACGCAGATCGGCGGACGGCGGATCGCGCTGTTGGGCGAAATGCTGGAACTGGGGCCTGACGCGGCCGACTATCATGGCGCGCTGGCGCCGCTGATCGCGGATCAGGGGATCGACCGGGTGCATGTAATGGGCGGCTTTTACACCGCTTTCTGGGCCACACTGCCGATGGCCTGTCGTGGCCTTTACGCCGATCATGTGGATCAGCTTTTCGATCATGTCATGGCCGGCGTGCAGGATGGCGACATCCTCCTGATTAAGGGATCGCATGGCAGCGGCCTTCATGCCCTGGTTGCTCGGCTGAAGGCCCAGGCACGGTTGGAAGAACAGCTCGGACGGGAGGTGATTGCGGCCGCATAACCGCAGGAAATTGCCTTTTTTGAGACTTTGTTAACTTGGCAGGCCCAGCATGGGCCTGCTCCACGAGAACGCAATGCAAGGAAGAATGCATGGGCTCGCGCGAACGCCATATGGAGGGATCATCGGGCCGGGATATGCCCCGCGCGTCGCTGCTCGCCCTCGCTCGCCAGACGCAGCAGGCGCGGATCAACTGCTCCGCCCATTTCCCCAAACATGTGTTCCGCGACTCCGCCTGGGACATCATGCTGGAACTGTTCATCACGGCAGAGGAGGGGCGCACGCTCTGCGTCAAGGATATCATGGCGATTTCGGGGGAAAGCGCCACGGGCACCGTTCGTCGGATCGAAGGCTTGGAGGCGGCGCAACTGGTCGTCAGGCATTATGACCCGCGCGATCACCGCCGCATGCTGGTGGCATTGAGCAAGAAGGGGCGGGAGGCGATGATCTCCTTCCTCCAGCATCTGTTCGAGGCAGGCGAGGCGGCGTCCCATGGCGATGCGCCACTCAAGCCGATTTCCTTCGTCCCCATTGCCCCCCGGAGACCGCAGCGGGGGCTGGGCGACTCCAGTTGAGCAGCGTCAACAGGTCGCGCGGCTGGCGACGGGTGAACCGCCGCCTGATGGCTGGCGTGCCCATATTGGTGCTGGCGACCGCGCCGACCGGCCCGATGCGGTTGCCCATGCCGCTATCTGATCTTCCGGCGCACACGTCATCCGCCCATATCGGGCCATCGATCAGCCCGCCCGATGTGGAACCAGCGGTCAATTACGCTCTGCCGACCGACAAGGCCCGCGCGCTGAATGCCGCCATCCCTTTTTCGGCGCGGGCCAATCCGGCGGCCAGCCCGTTCCATTTCGTCGGCGATGCGGACAATCTGTCGCGCGCGGTCGACTGTCTGGCCGCAGCACAAATCTATGAGGCGGGAGACGATGCCGTGGGGGAGCAGGCGGTGGCACAGGTGGTGCTCAACCGGGCGCGTCACCCCGCTTTCCCCAAGAGCATATGCGGGGTCGTCTTTCAGGGGCAGGAACGTGCGACCGGATGCCAGTTCACCTTCACCTGCGACGGCGCGCTGGCGCGGACGCCTCCTCCTGCGGCATGGGACCGCGCCCGCATAATCGCGCGAGCGGCGCTGGCCGGAGCGGTGTTCAAACCGGTGGGTCTGGCCACCCATTATCATACCGACTGGGTCGTCCCCTATTGGAGCGCCAGTCTGGACAAGACCGCAAGGGTGGGCACCCACCTGTTCTTCAGATGGGCCGGGAAATGGGGCACGGCTGCGGTTTTTCAGGATGCAACCGGTACCTCGGAGCCGGTAATCGGCCGTATCGCGCGCTTGTCGCTCGCGCACCGGACTGCGGATGCTTCGTCACTGCTGCCTGCTGCACTGCATGCCGGGCAAGAAGCCGGCGTCGCCGGACTTGCAAAAGGGCAGGTCATGCCGCCTGCCAACAAGAACTGGACGCCTTCGCCGGAAACGCGGCTAACTTTTGATACGACCTATGATCCAGTGCGTGCCGCAATAGGTTCGGACAGAAATGAGGCAGATAGGCGAGGAGAGGAGAAAACAGTGATTGCACTGCGGGAACGCGGGCATTCGCGTCAGCCCTGATTCCATCCAACTCTGCCAGCCCCGCCTTCACCAGCATAGATTCTCCGACGGCAATTGTGGTGGAGGGGCCAATGCCAGCGATCAGAACGGCCGAAAACTGCATCAAAGCATTTGCCGCTCTGTCCAGGAGCGGGCCATGATGGCGCCCGCGTGGGATGAAGGATATTGGATATCGATCGTAGCGTGTGGCGACGCGAAGTTGGCGCCTGCGGCGGCCGATCGCGGTTACGGGGTTTGCATCGGCGCTCGTCGTATCGTGTCAAAAATAATAATCTTCCGATAATAGGATATCGGCTCAACGCCTCTCAATAGCGATTGGCACCTGTCTGAAACTTCATTGGCTGCCCTCTAGAGGAAGGTTTCTAACTCGCCGCCATGCTATAGAATGCGATCTGGAGCCGGGCGAGATGGTCTGGCGTGGCGGGGATGTTCATCTTTACCGTAACCACGCTGCGCTGGTGGAAGAGCAGATGTCGAGAAATCCGTCGGGCGCGCCGAAATTGCGGATCAATCGGTGGCCCTTATCCATTTTTGACTATCGGATAGAGGATTTCGACGTGTTCGATTATGCGCCGCAAGCCCATATTTCCGCGCCCGTTGCCGTCTGATCGGACAGCGACAGGGACAATAGAAGGAAATTTGGGACAGCAAGGCTTGCCTTGTGGGGCGTTGAAATATAATATCTGCGTTAAGCAATATTATTGCAATGCACCATAGGAGGCAGGATGAGCGATCCCGATGGAATCGCGGGCTTGGAAGGACAGGCGGGGCGCAATCTGCCCCCGCTGAAGCTGCACGTGCCAGAGCCGCCGGCGCGGCCGGGCGAAGCGGCCGATTTCACCCATTTCGATATTCCCGCCGCCGGTGCGCAGCCCCGTCCGGATGAAGCGGCGCAGCCCGCCGACATGCGCGACATGGCCTATGGGCTGGTACGGGTGCTGGATGAGGATGGCCAGGCGGTCGGTCCGTGGAACCCTCGGCTGTCGGCCGAAACGCTGCTGAAGATGCTGCGATACATGGCGCTGACCCGTGCGTTCGACGGGCGGATGTTCCGGGCGCAGCGGCAGGGCAAGACCAGCTTCTACATGAAGTCGACCGGCGAGGAGGCGGTGTCGATCGGTGCGGCGCTGGCGCTGTCCCGCGATGACATGTGCTTCCCCAGCTATCGCCAGCAGGGCATATTGATCGCCCGCGACTGGCCGATCATCGACATGATGAACCAGATTTATTCCAACAAGGGCGACCGGCTGAAGGGCCGCCAGTTGCCGATCATGTATTCGGCGCGGGAGGCGGGCTTCTTCTCCATTTCCGGCAACCTCACCACCCAATATCCCCAGGCCGTGGGATGGGCGATGGCGAGCGCGGCCAAGGGCGATACGCGGATCGCCGCGACCTGGTGCGGCGAGGGATCGACGGCGGAGGGCGATTTCCATTCGGCCTGCACCTTCGCCAGCGTCTATCGCGCGCCCGTCATCATGAATGTGGTGAATAACCAATGGGCTATCAGCAGCTTTTCAGGTTTTGCGGGAGCTGAATCGACGACCTTCGCGGCGCGGGCGATCGGCTATGGCATTGCCGGTCTGCGGGTGGACGGCAATGATGTGCTCGCTGTTTACGCCGCGACCCGCTGGGCTGCCGACCGGGCGCGCGCCAATGCCGGGCCGACGCTGATCGAGCATTTCACCTATCGGGTCGAGGGGCACAGCACGTCGGACGATCCGACCGCCTATCGCTCGGCCGAGGAGAGCAGCCTCTGGCCGCTGGGCGACCCGATCGCGCGGCTGAAGGCGCATTGCATCGCGCTGGGCATCTGGGACGAGGAACGTCACGCCGCAATGGACAAGGAACTGGCCGAACTGGTCCGCGACGCTGCGCGTGAGGCGGAGAAGAACGGCATTCTTGGCCATGGCCTGCATCATCCGATGGAAAGCATGTTCGAGGATGTGTTCGAGGAAATGCCCCGGCATCTGAAGGAACAGCAACAACAGATGCTGGACGAATGGAAGGCGGCGGGACTGTGAGGGCGGTGTTTTCTATCCTCTCCCTACAGGGGAGAGGATATCGCAGCTTGGCGGCGTGCCGCCTAGCGAAGGTTGGAGAGGGGGCGTCCCGGACGCAGCCTCTCGCCATTCCCCCTCTCCAACTTCGCCTAGCCAGCAAGCTGGCAAGGCTCCGTATCCTCGCCCCTGAAAGGGGCGAGGAAAGGATGGTGCCATGACTGAGACAATGACCGAAACCACCCAGATGAACATGATCCAGGCGATCAACAGCGCCATGGACGTGATGATGGCGCGCGATCCCGATGTGGTCGTGATGGGGGAGGATGTCGGCTTTTTTGGCGGCGTGTTCCGCGCCACGGCCGGCCTTCAGCAGAAATATGGCAAGAACCGCGTGTTCGACACGCCGATCACCGAATGCGGGATCATCGGCGTGGCGGTGGGCATGGGGGCCTATGGCTTGCGGCCGGTGCCGGAAATCCAGTTTGCCGACTATATCTATCCCGCGCTCGACCAGTTGGTGAGCGAGGCGGCGCGGCTGCGCTATCGTTCCGCGGGCGAGTTCATCGCGCCGATGACGGTCCGATCGCCCTTTGGCGGTGGCATTTTCGGTGGGCAGACGCACAGCCAGTCGCCCGAAGGCATCTTCACCCATTGTTCGGGGATCAAGACGGTGATCCCGTCCACCCCCTATGACGCCAAGGGCCTGCTGATCGCCGCGATCGAGGATAATGATCCCACGCTCTTCTTCGAACCCAAGCGCATCTATAACGGCCCGTTCGACGGCCATTATGATACGCCCGCGACCAGTTGGGCCGGGCATGCGGACGCGCAGGTGCCGACAGGCTATTATCGCATCCCGCTGGGCACCGCGCGGATCGCGCGGGCGGGAGAGACGCTGACCATCCTCTGCTATGGCACGATGGTGCATGTGGTTGAAAATACCGTTGCCGCCATGGGCATCGATGCGGAGATTGTCGACCTGCGCAGCCTGGTGCCGCTCGACATCGATACGATCGAAGCGTCGGTGAAGAAGACCGGCCGCTGCCTGATCGTGCATGAGGCGACCCGAACGTCCGGCTTCGGCGCGGAACTGCTCGCCCAGGTGCAGGAGCGCTGCTTCTATCATCTCGAAGCGCCGATCGAGCGCGTCACCGGCTTCGACACGCCATATCCGCACAGTCTGGAATGGGCCTATTTCCCCGGCCCCGTGCGCATCCGCGAAGCCATCACCAAGATTATGAAGGATTGAGGGCTATGGTTGTTACACCTCCCTGCTCCGTTCGTGCCACGCACGACGTTTACGAAATCATTCTTACGCCCATGCACGAACGGGGGAGGATGTAATGGCGCTGTTCACATTCAAGCTGCCGGACATCGGCGAAGGCATTGCGCAGGCGGAGATCGTCGGCTGGCACGTCAAGGTCGGCGACCGGGTCGAGGAAGATCAGCCGATCGCCGACATGATGACCGACAAGGCGACAGTCGAGATGGAAAGCCCGGTGTCGGGGACCGTGGTGCGCCTCGCCGGAGAGCCGGGCGATCAGGTGCCGATCGGGTCGATGCTGGTGGAGATCGAGACGGAAGGCGCGGGGGCGATTGCGGTTGCGTCGGGTGAGGATGCGGTAGAAGCTGACATAGCCATCGAAGCAACCGAAACTCCCCTCCCTGTAAGGGAGGGGCCGGGAGTGGGTGCCGCCGAAGGCGGCTCCTCGGATGCAGCGGAAAAAAGCTCGCTGCGCTCACCACCCAGCTCCAACCCCTCCCTTGTAGGGAAGGGAGAAGAAGTGGTGCTCGCTTCCCCTGCCGTCCGCGCGAGGGCGAAGGATCTCGGCATCGACCTGGCGCAGGTGAAGCCCGCCGGCGAACATATCCGCCATTCTGACCTCGACGCCTACCTCCTCTACGGGCAGGGGCAGGGCTACACCCCCGCCGGGCGCAGCGCCCGACGCGCCGACGAGCCGATCAAGGTCATCGGCATGCGCCGCCGCATCGCCGAGAATATGGCCGCGTCGAAACGGCATATCCCCCACTTCACCTATGTCGAGGAAATCGACGTCACCGCGCTGGAGGAACTGCGCGAGCAGCTTAACGCGGGGCGCGGCGATCGGCCGAAGCTCACCATGCTGCCGCTGCTGATCGTGGCGATCTGCAGGAGCCTGCCCGATTTTCCGATGCTCAACGCCCGTTATGATGATGAAGCGGGCGTGGTCACGCGCCATGGTTCGGTGCATCTGGGGCTCGCGACGCAGACCGATGCCGGGCTGATGGTGCCGGTGATCCGCGACGCGCAGGACCGCAATGTCTGGCAACTGGCGAGCGAGATCCGTCGCCTCGCCGACGCCGCCCGCACCGGCAAGGCGAAGTCGGAGGAACTGTCCGGTTCCACCCTGACGCTGACGTCGCTGGGGCCGTTGGGCGGTGTCGCCACCACGCCGGTCATCAACCGGCCCGAAGTGGCGATCATCGGGCCAAACCGGGTGATCGAGCGCCCGGTCTTTCGCGGCAAGGAGATTGTCGCCGCCAAGCTGATGAACCTGTCGATCAGTTGCGACCATCGTGTGGTCGATGGCTGGGATGCGGCCAGCTTCGTTCAGGCAGTGCGCAAGCGGCTGGAGGCGCCGGCCTTCCTGTTCGTGGATTAGAGCATCGCGCGGAAAAATGGGCACCGGTTTTCCGCATAAAGCGATGCGAAAACAAAAAACTAGAGCGCGCGACCTGCGTCAGATTTAACGCAGCGCGCTCTAAGAAGAGAGCAGGGCGCCTATTTCGTCATCACGACGACGGCGCCCTCCTTCAGGTCCGGATTGAACAGCATGCGCATCGCGCGCTGCATCATCTTCCAGCGCCGCTTGCTCAGCCAGCGGCCCGAATAGTCCCGCTCCTGATAGAAGGTGCTGTAGAGCAAAGCGGGCATGGGCAGCACGCGAAAGCGGGTGAAGCCCGCCTCCTTGCCGCGCGCGATGATCAGGTGCGGGGGCATGTCGCGTTCGTTGACGCCGAATTTCGCCATCGCCTCGATCGATTCGGCCGACTGGCTATGGCCTTCGCCCGGTTCATGGGTGATCAGAATGCCGCCGGGCTTCAGCGCCCGCCAGGCCGACCGGATCGCCGCACCCTCATCCTCCGCATGATGCAGCGCGTCGTAGAAGATCGCCGCGTCATAATGGCCCTCCTGCTCCAGCCCTTCGAAATCGCTGCACAGGAAATGGGTGCGATCGGCCAGACCGTTCAGCGTCGCATTTTCGCGTGCCAGGTCGATCATGTCGGGCGCGATATCCTGCCCCGTCACCTCATGACCATGGCGTGCATAGAACAGGCTGGTCCAGCCCCCCCCGCAGCCAAGGTCCAATATGCGGGCCGGTGCTGGCGGCAGCAGCGACATGATGAAGCCGATCGAGGCGAGCTGAATGCCGCACTGGGGATCGGAAAAGGGTTTGTTGAGCGAATGTTCGCGGCCGCCCTCACCCATATTGGCGAGATAGGCGCGCTCTGCGTCTTTAGGCATGGCCCGGTCTTAGGGGCAGTCGGCCCCTTGCTCAAGCCTTACTGAATGGTGGCGCGATAGCTCAGCCGCCCGCTCTGGCCGGGAAAGGCGCTGTCGGGCAATTGCCAGCGAATATGGGTGACATCCTCCGCCACGGCCCGGCGCACGCCGCCCAAAGGGGTCGGTAGCCATAGCTGGTCGAACCGTGCCCAATGCTGGCCGCCGTCGATCGACACCTGCACGGCCGGATCGCGCAGGTCCGGGGTCGTGCCGCGCAGCACGGATCGGGTGGCGGTGAAATCGCGAATCGGGGCCGCGCCCTGATTGCGCCAGTTCAGGATCACGATCACCCGGTCGCCGGGCGCGATGCGATCGGCGCTCTCCAGCGTGCGGCGCAGGCGACCGTTGAGGTCGGTGGCGACCTTTTCCACGAACATCTGCGTGTCTAGGCGCACCATTGCCTGCGCGCCAGCCACTTGAGCATCTGCTACTTGCGCCGCCATCAGGCCGGCCAGCGCGAAAAGCAGCCCTTTCATGCCATTCCCCGTTCTTGCGTCCCCGCGACCGTTCTAGCCGCTGAGCGGAAATATTTGGTTAAGCCCCTGTTTCCTGTGTCGCTGGCGCAGTTAACGGCTTTGTAAATTGACGGCTTTGTCTGTCCGTCGCACATCAGGGTGAACGAACGGGGAATCAGCCAAGCGTGATCAATAATGACCAGCAGGAGATCAACCGGCGGCGTGACCGGTTGCTGGCGTCGCTCGCGCTGACATCGGGGATAGGCCTGCTGCTGGCCTTGCCTTTCGCACTGCGGGCGGGGGCGGAGTTTTTCCTGCCGCTGACCGCCGCGCTGGTGATCGCGATCGCGCTGGTTCCGCTGCTCGAATGGATGGAACGGCGCGGCATTCCGTCCGGCCTGTCGGCACTGATCGCAGTGGTCGGCTTCCTGCTGGTGGCGAACACGGCGCTGGTGCTGATCGTGGTGCCGGCGACCGACTGGTTCCGCATCCTGCCCCAGCGCCTGCCGCAAATTCAGGCGAACCTGGCGCCGCTGATCGATTTCTACGCCAGTCTCCAGCGCTTCGTGGATGAAACCGTGCAGATGCTGGCGACCGGGCCTGTGGCGGCGGCGCAGACGGCGGCGGTCGATGCGCCCCGGTCGCTGTTGCAATTTGCCGCGACCTCCGCCCCGTCGGCGATCATCCAGATGGTGTTCGCGCTGCTCATCATCTATTTCTTTCTCGCCGGCTGGACCAAGTTGCGCCGCCGCACGATCAACAGTCGGGGCAGCTTCGACGGCGCCATGGCTGTCGCACGGGTGATCCAGAATGTGGTCGATGCGACATCGGCCTATGTCATCACCATTGCGACCATCAATATCTGTCTGGGGCTGGCGGTGGCTCTTGCCCTGTGGCTGATCGGCATGCCGTCTCCGCTGATGTGGGGCGGTATCGTCGCCTTGCTCAACTTCGTGCCCTATTTTGGGCCGATGCTGGCGGCGGTGCTGCTGGGGCTGGGCGGCCTGATGGTGTTCGACGATGTCTATGTCGCCTTGCTGCCCGCCGGCTTGCAGGTCGGCTTCCATCTGGTGGAGGCCAATGTCGTCACGCCGCTGTTGTTGGGGCGGCGGCTGACGATGAACCCGCTGCTGATTCTCGTGTCGCTGACTTTCTGGGGATGGGTGTGGGGCACGCCGGGCGCGCTGCTGGCGGTGCCGCTGCTGATCATCATCCAGACCGTGGTGTCGGCCGCCGGAACCCCGGATATCGCCGGTTTCCTGTTTGAACAGGGCACGTTGACGGTCGCGCCGCGCAAAGAAAATGCGGAGAAAGATGAAACCGATGTTGCAGACGGTTGACAGCATCGCAGGACGCTCATAGACGGCGGCTCCACACCAAACGCGGGTGTAGCTCAGTTGGTTAGAGTGCCGGCCTGTCACGCCGGAGGTCGCGGGTTCGAGCCCCGTCACTCGCGCCACTTTCCTTGCAGGAAGGTGGATATGGTGTAGAAGATTTGCATCGTCTGGCGGCCTTGGCTGCGAAAGATGCCACCCTGCGCGGGTGTAGCTCAGTTGGTTAGAGTGCCGGCCTGTCACGCCGGAGGTCGCGGGTTCGAGCCCCGTCACTCGCGCCACTTTCCTTGACCGGAAAGTGAATTTTCCCAGATCGTGCATCGTCTGGCGACCGTCATGGTCGGATAAGATGCAGCACCTACGCGGGTGTAGCTCAGTTGGTTAGAGTGCCGGCCTGTCACGCCGGAGGTCGCGGGTTCGAGCCCCGTCACTCGCGCCATCACCCTGATTGTCCGGGTGATGGAGTCGGCGCATGGAAGCGCCGACATCCCTTTCTTTCAAATCAGATTTCGCCGCCGGTCACAGGCGGAGGCAGCGGCTCGGTCGCCAGCCAGCGATAGACGCCGCCTGCCGCCAGTGCGCCGACGATGGGCGCAATCCAGAAGAGCCATAATTGTTGCAGGGCGAGGCCGCCGACCAGCAGCGCCGGCCCGGTGCTGCGTGCCGGATTCACCGACGTGTTGGTGACCGGAATGCTGATCAGATGGATCAGCGTCAGCGCAAGGCCGATGGCGATCGGGGCGAATCCGCTCGGCGCCCGACTGTCCGTCGCACCCAGAATGACCGACAGAAAGCCGAAGGTCAGCACCAGTTCGATCGCCAGCCCCGATGCCAGCGAATAGCCGCCGGGCGACAGGGCGTCATAGCCGTTAATCGCCAGCCCATTGGCAGCAAGTACGAATCCCGGCTGGCCGCTGGCGATGAAGAGCAGCAAAGCCGCCGCCAGCACGGCGCCGACCAGTTGCGCGACGATATAGGGCGCGATGTCCCGCACCGGGAAGCGGCCGCCGGCCCATAGGCCGATCGTGACCGCCGGATTGAGGTGGCAGCCGGAAATATGGCCGATCGAATAGGCCATGGTCAGCACCGTCAATCCAAAGGCCAGGCTGACGCCCAGCAGGCCGATGCCCACGTTCGGAAAGGCGGCGGCCAGAACGGCGCTGCCGCAGCCGCCGAACACCAGCCAGAATGTGCCCAATGTTTCGGCGAATAGTCTCTTTTCCAACCCAACCATCACTGTCTCCTGTCCCAGTGGAGCCGTGCCACCAGAGATGGGATGTGTCGGTGCGGGGTGGCGCCGCCCGATAGGAAATATGGAGAAGGAATGCGCCGCCGATGGCGCGTGCGGGACAGCAATGTTGCGATCGGCATGGCGTCGCACTCCGTCCGTCAGCGAGCCGACCCGAGGAAATACGGGCAGGCCATTACACTAAGTCAACGAATGAATAGTCATTCGTTGCGGAGTTGTCACGATATTATCCGCGCCGCCAGCGCCCGGTTTCCATCCAGGCCAGCAGGCGCCGGAGTGGCAATATCCAGATCCACACGATGCCCAGCACCACATAGACCGGCACCTGCGCCCATACCGGCAGCAGGCCGATCAGGCCGGACAGGCTGCCCACCAGTACGGCCCATGCGACAATCAGGCCGACGATTGTCAGCATGCCCACTGGCTTGCGCCAGCTTGGCTGATGATAATGGCGCGGATCGATGCTCATACCGTCCCGTCCTCGCCTTCACCCTCGATCAGTTCGACCTCGGTCATGATGATGTCCAGCGGCAGATCCCACGGATCAGCGGGCAGGGCGTCGATTTCCTGCGCTGACCAGGCGAGGCCGACGCGCAGCGCATCGGGGAAACGGGCGAAGGCGCGGTCATAATAGCCGCCGCCCTGGCCCAGCCGGTTCATCGCCCGGTCGAAACCGACCAGAGGCGCGATGATGACGTCGGGCGTCACCGGGCCACCGCTCGGTTCGGGATGGCTGGTGCCGAACAGGCCGGGGAAGAGTTGATCCTCGGGCTGCCATGCGAGGAAATCCATGCTGCCCAGCCGATCGAGCACGCGCGGCAATGCCACGATCTTGCCCATGGTCTGGAGTTGGGCCGCCATGCGCTGGGCCGGGGCCTCATCGTCCATGCCCATATAGAGCGCCACGATGTTCGCATCAGCGATCCGGCGGGCCAGAGGAGAAGGCACGGCTTTGAACGCCAGTCGATGGGCAAGCGGATCGAGCGAGGCGACAAAATTGCGCCGCCTCTGTCGGGCGATCGCGCGCAGGCTGGTCTTGTCGGGCTGATCGTCGTTCATGGCTTGTCCGCTGGGTCTGAAAATAGAGTGCTCCTGCGAAAGCAGGAGCCCAGGATGCAGGGCCGTCCGTTCGACACTAGGCTCCTGCTTTCGCAGGAGCACGATCGGGGAGGTGTAAGAGAAAAAGCGGGTGACGGGACCGCCTCGGTCGTTTGCTGGAATATCCTCTGACGCCTCAACGTCAGGTGGGGACCATGTAGAACGGGCCTGAACCCGCCCAGGGACAGCCCCCTTGGATTTTGATTATCGCCTCAGGGATGTTCGCTAAAGCTCGTGTCGCGCAGTGCCCGTCATCGCCAATCTAGGCGTCCGAGGCGCTTACGGCAAGTCGCTCGCGCAGCTTTTCTATCCGGGCGGCCAGCGCCTCGATGGCGCGGGCGCTCGGCTCGTCGTCGGCCTCCAGCGCCAGTTGCGTCTGTCGCCCGGCCGCTTCCCGCCGCAGATCGTTGAGTTCGTCGGCCAGAAACAGCGCCGCGAACAACAGGGTGCGCACTTCCGTCATGCCGGGCGTGGACTGCTGCGCCTGACGCGCCTTCTGCTCGATCATGGTCGCCAGATGGGTGATATGCGCTTCCTCCCCGTCGCGACAGCGTATGGGATAGGGGCGTCCGGCGATCTGTAGCATTATTTCAGCCATGGGTCCGTCCGTTCAGCGAATCGATCAGTTCATCGAGAGATCGGAGTGCGGCACGTGCTGCCGTAGCGTCAAGGGCGGGGGAGGGGGAAGTCGCGGGCGTCTCCAGGAGACGGGCGACATCCTGCTCAAGCCGGGTCACTGCACGCTCCAGCGTGCCGATCGCCTGCATCATGCGGTCGCTTGCCATCGGCCAGTCATAGCGGAAGTCGGGGCCTTGCAAAAGCGGTCTTTAGGGCAGTGTACCGCTTCGATGCTGGTCCCGGCGGTGCGTCGCTGCGGCGACATGCGGTTGACGCATGGGGCTTGACGCGACAAAGGGAGCGCGATGTCGAATCGACCGCGCGCGCGGTCTTCCCGCTATGCCCGATCAGGAAAGATTCCCGCCCAAGATGACCGTTTCGGAAAAGTCGCTCGCCAACGCCATTCGGGCGCTCTCCATGGACGCCGTGCAGGCCGCCAATAGCGGCCATCCGGGCATGCCGATGGGCATGGCGGACGTAGCGACCGTTCTGTTCGGCGATTATCTGAAATTCGATCCGACTGATCCCAAATGGGCCGACCGCGACCGCTTTGTCCTGTCGGCCGGCCATGGGTCGATGCTGATCTATTCGCTGCTGCACCTGACCGGCTATGCCAAGCCGACGATCGAGGACATTGCGAATTTCCGCCAGTTGCACAGCCCCTGCGCCGGCCACCCGGAGAATTTCGAACTGGCAGGCGTCGAAGCGACCACCGGTCCGCTCGGTTCGGGCCTTGCCACCGCCGTCGGCATGGCGATCGCCGAGCGTCATCTGAATGCGCAGTTCGGCGACGATCTGGTCGATCACAAGACCTGGGTCATCGCTGGCGACGGCTGCCTGATGGAAGGCATCAACCATGAAGCCATCGGTCTGGCCGGTCATCTGGGCCTTGGCCGCCTGAACGTGCTTTGGGACGATAACAAGATCACCATTGACGGTGCCGTCGACCTGTCGAGCAGCGAAGATGTGCTGGCCCGCTATGCCGCCACCGGCTGGCATGTCGTGTCGTGCGACGGCCATGACGTCGCCGACGTGCGCCGCGCGCTGGCCGAAGCCGTTGCCGATCCGCGCCCCTCGATCGTCGCCTGCGCCACCAAGATCGGCTATGGCGCGCCGAACAAGGCCGGCACATCGGGCGTTCACGGCTCGGCGCTCGGCACCGACGAAGTTGCCGCCGCCCGCGAGTTTCTCGGCTGGACCGCCGAACCCTTCGTCATCCCGGCCGACATTGCCGATGCCTGGAAGGCGATTGGCGCCAAGGGCCGAGATGTTCGCGCTGCTTGGGAAGGTCGCCTTGCAAGCAACGAGAAGGCTGCGGAATTCACCCGCCGCATGGCTGGCGACCTGCCCGCCGACTTCTCGCTCGACGCCTATATCGACAGCCTGATCGCCAACCCGCAAAAGGTCGCGACCCGCAAGGCGAGCGAACTGGCGCTGGGCGCGATCAACGACCTGTTGCCCGAAACGCTGGGCGGTTCGGCCGACCTTACCGGCTCCAACAATACCAAGACCAAGTCGACCGGTCCGCTGACCAAGGACGATTATTCGGGGCGCTACGTCTATTACGGTATCCGCGAATTCGGCATGGCCTGCGCGATGAACGGCATGGCGCTGCATGGCGGCGTGATCCCCTATGGCGGCACCTTCCTGGTCTTTTCCGACTATATGCGCGCCGGCATCCGCCTGGCTGCGCTGCAGGAACAGCGGGTCATCCACGTCCTCACCCATGACTCGATCGGTCTGGGCGAAGACGGCCCGACCCACCAGCCGATCGAGCATGTCATGTCGATGCGCATGATCCCGAACCTCGACGTCTATCGCCCGGCCGACATCGTCGAGACGGCGGAGTGCTGGGAACTGGCACTGAAGGATGCGACCGGCCCGTCGGTGCTGGCGCTGACCCGCCAGAACCTGCCACAGCTACGCCTGGAAAAGAGTGAAAATCTGTCGGCCAAGGGCGCCTACCGCCTGGTTGCCGCGACCGCCGATCGCAAGGTTGTGCTGCTCGCCACCGGTTCGGAAGTCGAGATCGCCGTCGCCACCGCCAAGGCGCTGGAAGAACAGGGCATCGGCGCCGACGTCGTCTCGATGCCCAGCTGGGCGCATTTCGACGCGCAGGACGCCGCCTACAAGGCCGACATCCTGCCCGCCGGTGTGCTGCGCGCCTCGATCGAGGCCGGCACCACCTTCGGCTGGGAACGCTATACCGGCCTCGACGGCCTGCGCTTCGGCATCGACAGCTTCGGCGCGTCGGCCCCCGCCGAAGTCCTCTACGACCATTTCGGCCTGACCGCCGCCAAGATCGCGCCGCAAATCGCGGCCGCTCTCTAAAATCCTTTGCATGTCACCGCCCACCATGGTCGGTGACATGCAGACCCTATCTATAACCGAACATCACACCCCAGGAGGCTAGTGCAGTGGCAACGAAGGTAGCAATTAACGGTTTTGGACGTATCGGCCGCCTGGTGGCGCGCGCAATCCTGTCGCGCACCGACCATGACCTGGAACTGGTCAGCATCAACGATCTGGGCGCCGTCAAGTCCAACGCCCTGCTGTTCAAGCGCGACTCCGTGCATGGTAACTGGGCCGGCGATGTCAGCGTCGATGGCGATTTCCTCGTCGTTGATGGCAAGAAGATCAAGGTGACGGCGGAGCGCGACCCCGCCAACCTGCCGCACGCAGAGTTGGGCGTGGAAATCGCGCTGGAATGCACCGGCATCTTCACCACCAAGGACAAGGCCAGCGCTCATCTGACCGCTGGCGCCAAGCGCGTGATCATCTCTGCGCCGGGCACCAATGTCGATCGTACCGTCGTGTTCGGCGTCAACCATGACGCGCTGACCGCCGATGACATCGTCATTTCGAACGCCAGCTGCACCACCAACTGTTTGGCCCCGCTCGCCAAGGTGCTGAACGATGCGATCGGCATCGAAAGCGGCTTCATGACGACGATCCACAGCTACACCAACGACCAGAACACGCTGGATCAGCTGCACAGCGACATGCGCCGCGCTCGCGCCGCTGCCCTGTCGCAGATCCCGACCTCCACCGGCGCCGCCCGCGCGGTGGGTGAGGTTCTGCCCGAATTGAAGGGCAAGCTGGACGGGTCTTCGATCCGCGTGCCGACCCCGAACGTTTCGGTCGTGGACCTGAAGTTCATTCCCAAGCGCCCGACTAGCAAGGACGAGGTCAACAGCCTGCTGAAGGCCGCGTCGGAAGCCGGCCCGCTCAAGGGCGTGCTGGGCTATTCGGACGAACCTTTGGTGTCGATCGACTATAATGGCGATCCGCGCAGCTCGACCGTCGATAGCCTGGAAACCGCCGTGGTCGACGGCAAGCTGGTCCGCGTGCTGAGCTGGTACGACAATGAATGGGGCTTCTCGAACCGCATGATCGACACCACCGGCGTCGTCGCGAAGTTCCTGTAAGACAAAGGTTGAAGGGCAGGCGAAAGTCTGCCCTTTTTCGTCATCCCAGCGAAAGCTGGGATCTCGCTTTCTTCCTCTATGCGGGAAAGGGAGAGAGATCCCAGCTTTCGCTGGGATGACGTCTGTTAGGCCGGTTTGCATCGCCCGTCATTGCGAGCGTAGCGAAGCAATCCATCGACGCACCATGGATTGCTTCGCTACGCTCGCAATGACGAAGTCTATGTGTCAGGCAGCTTTCAAATATTAGGATCAGGGGAAAAGACATGACCAAGCCCTTCAAGACGCTCGACGATATGGGTGACATCACCGGCAAGATCGTGCTGGTGCGCGAAGACCTGAACGTCCCCATGCAGGATGGTTCGGTCAGCGACGATACCCGCCTGCGCGCGGCGATGCCGACCGTGCTGGAACTGGCCGATCGCGGCGCCAAGGTGCTGATCCTCGCCCATTTTGGCCGCCCCAAGGGGCAGAAGAACCCGGAATATTCGCTGTCGAAGATCACGCGTCCGCTGACGCAGGTGCTTGGCCGCGAAGTGCAGTTCATCCCCGACTGTCAGGGCGAAGCAGCCGTAGACGGCATCGCGGTCATGCGCCCGGGCGACATCGCGATTCTGGAAAATACCCGCTTCCATCCCGGCGAGGAAACGAACGACCCGGCGCTGGTAGAAGCCATGGCCGCCATCGGCGACCTGTACGTCAACGACGCCTTTTCCGCAGCCCATCGCGCCCATGCTTCGACCGAAGGTCTGGCGCACAAGCTGCCGGCCTTTGCCGGTCGCTCGATGGAAAAGGAACTGGACGCGCTTCAGGCTGCACTTGGCGAACCGGTAAAGCCGGTCGCGGCTGTCGTGGGCGGCGCAAAGGTGTCGACCAAGCTCGACGTTCTCAACAATCTCGTCGCCAAGGTCGATCATCTGATCATCGGCGGCGGCATGGCCAACACCTTCCTCTATGCCCGTGGCGTCGATGTCGGCAAATCGCTGTGCGAAAAGGATCTGAGCGACACGGCCGAAGCGATCTTCGACAAGGCGGAAGCGGCTGGTTGCATCATCCATCTGCCCTATGACGTCGTCGTGGCGAAGGAATTTGCGGCGAACCCGCCGTCGGTTCGCACCTGCAATGTGCATGAAGTTGCCGAAGACGAAATGATTCTGGATGTCGGCCCCGCTGCGGTCGAGGCACTGGGCGATGCGCTGAAGAACTGCCGCACTTTGGTCTGGAATGGCCCGCTCGGCGCCTTTGAGATCGCGCCGTTCGACACCGCGACGGTGGCGCTGGCCAAGACGGCGGCGGCGCTGACCAAGGAAGGCCAGTTGACGTCGGTCGCTGGTGGTGGCGACACCGTTGCCGCGCTCAACCATGCGGGCGTTGGCAGCGATTTCAGCTTCATCTCTACTGCTGGCGGCGCCTTCCTCGAATGGATGGAAGGCAAGGAGTTGCCGGGCGTTAAGGCGTTGACGATCTGAACGTGAAATAATCCGTTCGCTTCGAGCGAAGTCGTGAAGCGTGTCTCGACTTCGCTCGACACGAACGGAGGTTATTTCAATATCTTACCGGGCAATGCTGGCACTCCGGTCGAACAACAGAAAGCCCAGCGTAGCAATGCCGCCGATCGCCGCGCCGGCCATGGCGCTGGCCGACCAGCCGCCCGCTTCGAACGTGGCGGACCCGATCACCGATCCCAGCGCACCGATCACGAACATCACCGTCACATAAGCGGCATTGATCCGTCCGCGCGCATGGGGATCGAGCGAGAAGATCAGCTTCTGCCCGGTGATCTGGCTCATCTGCACGGCCGCGTCGATCAGTACCGCCATGATGGTGAAGCCGATCAGGCTGCCCGCCGCCACGGTCCAGTCCGCCAGCAGGAAGCCGACCGTCAAGCCCGCAAGACCAATCAGCGAAGCTGGCCGCGTCAGCTTGCGGTCCGCCATCCAGCCCGCGACCGGCGCGATCAGCGCGCCGCCAGCCCCCGCCAGCGCGAAGGCGCCGATACCGGTGTGGCTCAGATGAAAATC
Source organism: Sphingobium sp. AP50 (assembly GCF_900109095.1). GTDB lineage: Bacteria > Pseudomonadota > Alphaproteobacteria > Sphingomonadales > Sphingomonadaceae > Sphingobium. The sequence goes on along the minus strand of NZ_FNYZ01000009.1, from coordinate 145,307 downwards.
GTGGATCAGCGCCAGCGGCGCGGCGGTCCAGAACAGGTTGAAGGCGGCGAACATCATCGCCTGATAGAAAGCACGCATCCGCACCACCCGGTGCTGCACCAGTTGCGCGAAGGTCGATGCCAGCACCTCGCCATAATGCATCCCGCCCTTGGGCGTGCGCCGTGGGCAGGCGGCCAGCAGCGCGATGGCGACGATCCCCATGGCTACGGCCGACAGGATGAAGGTCGCGCGCCAGCCGACCGATCCCGCCAGAAAACTGGCGATCGGCCGCGCGAGCATGATGCCGAACAACAGGCCGCTCATCACCGTGCCGACGACGCGACCCTGCTTTTCGGGCGTGGCGAGGTGGGAGGCGAGGGGGACGATCACCTGCGCACCGATCGCGCCGATGCCGGTGACGATCGATGCGATCAGGAAGCTGGTCGGCCCGCTGGACAAGGCGATGCCGATGCAGCCCGCGATGGTGAGGATGATCGACCCCAGAATGATCCGGCGATTTTCGAACAGGTCGGCGATCGGCACGATCAGGAACAGGCCCAATCCATAGCCCAGTTGCGTCAGGGTGGTGATCAGCCCCGCCACGCTGGCCGACATGCCGATTTCCGGGCCGATCACGTCGATCAGCGTCTGCGCATAATAGAGATTGGCGACGATCACGCCGCACGCCACCGCCATCAGCAGGATTTTGGCGGCGGACAGGTCTACGCCGGGGGCGGGCGCGGGGGAGGCAATGCTACTGGACATGGCACGCCTAATGGGTCTTGAAGCGCAACCTTTCAACCCTAACCCTTGGTTTGGTCGGCTATGAAGGGGCCTTTTCCTTGAGCAGCGGCACCAGCAGACTATTGAGCGCATCCAGATCGAACGCGCCCGACTGGGCGTATCGCAGCACCCCGGCGCGATCGATGACGAAATTGGTCGGCACGCCGGTCAGCGGACCATAAGGCCCCTTGATCCGCCGGGCCGACGGCATCTTCATGGCGGCGAACAGCTTCTTCAACTGGGGGATCGGCACCGATCCCTCGGTGGTGATGGCAAAGACCTTCAGCCCATATTTTTGCTGTGCATCATAATAGGCGTCCAGCGTCGGCAATTCCTTGCGGCAGGGGACGCACCATGTCGCCCAGAAATTGAGCACTACCACCTGGCCTTTCAGGTCCGCCAGCGCGACCTTGCTCCCGTCGATCAGCGTGAGTTCGAAGGCGGGCGCCACGGTACCCACAACGGGCTTTTCTGCCGCCTGTACCGGCGAAATGCTGGTCAGCGACAGCGCCGCCGCTATGGCCAGAAACCGTCCGATCTTCATGCTGTCATCATCCCCCGTATAAACCCCACGCTTTGGATAGCATCACCGATCGGACATGCCAGCGATAACAGGCTGTTCCCGCCCAAAATCGCGCCCCCAAATTGCGCCGATGTTTCTTGCGGTGCGGCATGGGACTGGCTAACAGCCGGAAGACCGGCGATCATAAACAGGATGTCGCTCCCGGCCGGCAGATGATGGAGCATCTGTCGAAACTCCCATTTTTTCGCGCGCCGGTGCAAGGGCGCGCGCACAAGAGAAGGTATGTGCAGATGCTGGATCAGGACATGAAGCAGAAGATCGCGGACGGTAACGGCTTCATCGCCGCGCTCGACCAGAGCGGTGGCTCGACGCCCAAGGCGCTCAAGGGCTATGGCATCGAAGAAGGCGCCTGGGGCAGCGAAGAGGAAATGTTCGGCCTGATCCACGCGATGCGCAGCCGCGTCATCACCGCGCCGCCCTTCACCGGTGACAAGGTGCTGGGCGCGATCCTGTTCGAGCGCACCATGGACGGCACGGTCGACGGCAAGCCGACCCCGGCCGCACTGATCGAACGTGGCGTCGTGCCCTTCATCAAGATCGACAAGGGTCTGGAAGACGAAGCCAATGGCGTCCAGCTGATGAAGCCCAATCCGGGCCTCGACGCGCTGCTCGCCCGCGCCAAGGGGCTGGGCGTGTTCGGCACCAAGGAGCGTTCGGTGGTGAACCTCGCCAACGCCGAAGGCATCGCCGCCGTCGTCGCGCAGCAGTTCGAAGTCGGCCGCCAAGTGCTGGCCGGCGGCCTGATGCCGATCATCGAGCCGGAAGTGAACATCAAGTCGCCTGAGCGCGCCGAAGCGGACGAAATCCTGCTGGCAGAAATCCTGAAGAATCTGGATGCCCTGCCCGAAGGCGAGCAGGTGATGCTCAAGCTGTCGCTGCCCGCCAAGCCCGGCCTGTTCGACCCGCTGGTCGATCATCCCAAGGTGCTGCGCGTCGTCGCGCTGTCGGGTGGGTTCAGCCGCACGGAAGCCTGCGCCGAACTGGCCAAGAATCGCGGCATCATCGCCAGCTTCAGCCGCGCGCTGCTGAACGATCTGCGCCACCAGATGACCGAGGACGAATTCAACGCATCGCTGGGTGAAGCGATCGATGAAATCCATGGCGCATCGGTCGCCAAACAGCCGGTCGCGGCCTGATATGACCGGCGGCGCCGGACCGGCTGAGGCTGGTTCCGGCGCCGCCTTTTCCTATCATCGGGCGGTTGCCCCGATGCTCTGGGTGTTGGTCGGCCTGATGATCATAGAGATCGGGGTCGTCCATCTGCTGCTGGCGCTCTGGAGCCGCCGCGCAGCGCTGATCCTGTCGCTGGTCAGCCTCGCCACCCTTGTCTGGTTCCTGCGCTTCATCCGCTCCTTCAAACGCTGCCCGATATGGATCGGTCCCACCGAACTGATCTGGCGCATCGGCCATCTGCGCAGCCTCACCGTGCCCCTTTCGCAGGTGGCGGGTCTGCGCAGCGACTGGACGCTGGCCGATCTGGAGGCGGCGGGGGTCTTCAACGGCGCGCTGATCGCCCATCCCAACATCGTCGTCGCGCTGGACCCGCCGGTCAGCATGGGCCGCCGCACGATCCATTATCTGGCCCACCGGCTGGATGACCCGGCGGGTTTCACGCGGATGATTGAAAACCTTTGATTTAATTCGTCATTGCGAGCGCAGCGAAGCAATCCACTGACACCCACATGGATTGCTTCGCTGCGCTCGCAATGATGATTGACGTCCAGACGTCAATCTAACGTCCAGCCTTCAGCATCGGCAACACCTTGTCCAGTGGCAGCGCCTGCGCCGTGCCGCGATTGCCTTCTACCGTCTGCGCCTTGAACAGGGCGTTGAGGACGGCTTCCTCGGTCGCCTCGATGGTCGCCTGAAACAGCGGTGACATGCGGTCATTGGGCAGATCGTCGACCGGCGCCACGCTGTCCCGCTTCGCCGCCGTGCGCCGCACCGCCGGGCTGGTGGAAAAGGCGATGGCATAGTCGCCCGATCCGTTGGAGAAGCTGGAGCCGGTCCGCGCGATCCCGCCAAAGGCGCGCTCGGCCACGCGGCGCAGATTGCGGTCGGACAGCGGCGCATCGGTGGCGATCACGATCACGACCGATCCGTCAGCCTTCTTTTCTTCCACCTGTTTGCGATAATCATATTGGCCGAGCTTCACGCCGACCGGTACGCCCCCAATGGTGAGTACGCCGCCATAATTGGCCTGCACCAGCACGCCCACGGTCCAGCCGCCCAACGACACCGGCAGCTTGCGCGACGAAGTGCCGATCCCGGCCTTGAACCCAAAGGCAACGGTGCCCGTGCCCGCGCCGACCACGCCTTCCTCGACCGGGCCAGCCTTCGCGCTTTCGATCGCGCGGCGGGCGTCGGCGATGGTGACATGGCGCCCGCGAATATCGTTCAGCATCCCGTCATTGGTTTCGCCCACCACCGCATTGACCGATCGCACCTCCTCATTGCCCGGCTGCGCCAGCGTCCATTCGACCGAGGCGGCACCGGCCTCCGCGACATTGAGCGTATTGGTCAGCAGGATCGGCGTCTCGATCTCACCCAGTTCGGCCACCTGGGTCGATCCCATGAACTTGCCAAAGGCATTATAGGCGACGAAGCCGGCGGGCACCTTGTCCTGAAACAGGTTGCCGCCATGGGGCAGGATGGCTGTGACGCCGGTATTGACGTCATGGCTGCGCGGCAGCGTCACCTGACCCACCTTCACCCCGTCGACATCGGTGATGGCGTTGAGCGGGCCGGGGGACAGGATGCCCACGCTGACGCCGGCTTCCCGCGCGCGGGGGCGGGCGGCCTCCTTCGCCAGCACGGGCGCGCCGGACAGCAGCAACAGGATGGCGATGGCGTGGCGCATGATGCTTTCCCCAATTTTATGAACGGCTTCCCCTATCAGGGGCGCAGGCCTGCCGCCATGCTCTTGGCGCGCGCGCCCGAATGGCTATAAGGCGCGCATGACCGACTTTACCGATGAAGAGCTGGCGCTCGATCCGCATTTTGCCGACCAGTTCGAACAGGGCTTTCGCCCGGCCTGCCAGCTATATCTGATCTCCCCGCCGACGATCGACGAGACGTTCGTCGAGCAACTCGCCGCGGCGTTCGACGGCGGCAAGGTTGCGGCCTTCCAGTTGCGGTTGAAGGGGCTGGACGAGGAGGCTATCGCGCAGGCCGCCGAACCGCTGCAAAAACTCTGCGCCGAACGGGAGGTCGCCTTCATCATCAACGATAGCGCCGCTCTGGCGCACCGTCTGGGTGCCGATGGCGTGCATCTGGGGCAGGGCGATGGCGACCCGAAGGCTGCGCGCAAATTGTTGGGACCAAAGGTGCAGATCGGCATCACCTGCCATGACAGCCGCCATATGGCGATGGAAGCGGGCGAGGCCGGGGCCGATTATGTCGCGTTCGGCGCCTTCTACCCCACCACCACCAAGGAAGTGAGCCATCTGGCCGAACCGTCGATTCTGGGCTGGTGGACCACCTTGTTTGAATTGCCCTGCGTCGCGATCGGCGGCATCACGCAGGACAATGCCGGCCCGCTGGTGGCGGCAGGCGCGGATTTCCTGGCGGTCAGCGGCGCGGTATGGAACCACCCCGAAGGCCCGAAGGCCGGCGTTGCGGCCTTTGAAGCGGTACTCGCCAGCAAGGCGCCGCCTCCGCGCTAGGCGCTACATGTTCCCCCTACCGCTTGCGGGAGGGGGCTAGGGGGTGGGTATCCTGGTGCCAGCCCACCCCGCTGCTCCTCTCGTAAACGGGAGGGGCATAGTCTCTTCGCACCCTTCGGCTTGCTTGTGCGTTATCTCTTCATGAGAATGGAGAGTAGCGCCTTGAAAAATCATCTGTTGCTTGCCGCCCTGCTGTGCAGTGCCTGCAATGTCAGCGTGACGAATGCCAATGACAGCCAGCAGGCGCCCGATACCACGCCGCCTGTCGACAATGTAGCTGCGCAGGCGGCTGCGAAAAATGCAGCTTATGATTTCGCGATCGTGCCGGAGCAGAATGCCAAGCAGCCCAACCGCATCCTGATGGCGCAGGTGGCGCTGGATCGCGCCGGCTTTTCCCCCGGCGTGCTCGATGGGAAGGATGGCATGAGCTACAAGGCCGCCCTGCGCGGCTTTCAGGAAGCGCGCAACCTGCCGGTGACGGGGGAGTTCGACCAGAAGACCACCGCCGCCCTGCTGGAGGGGGAAGCGCGGCCCACCACCTGGCTGGTGAAAATTCCCGCCGATTTCGCTCGCGGTCCCTTCTTCACCATTCCCAGGGGGCTGAATGAGCAGTCGAGCCTGCCCGCGCTCACCTATCGCAACCTGCTGGAAAAGCTGGCCGAACGTTTCCACACCACGCCCGAAGCGCTGATCGCCCTTAATCCGCCGAATACCAAGGTCGGCGCCGGCGCGACGATCCGCGTGCCCGCCATCGACAGTCAACCCATCGCAAAAATCGAAGGCGACCAGCGCGGTTGGGGCGAAACGCTCGCCAGCCTTGGCGTGGCCAAGGATCAGCCCCAGGCCGATCATCTGGTGGTCGACAAGTCGGACGGGCTGCTCCGGGTCTATGACGGGCAAAGCCGCCTTGTCGCGCAATTCCCCGTCACCACCGGGTCGCAGCATGATCCGTTGCCGCTGGGCGAATGGACGATCAAGGGCGTCAGTCGCAATCCCGAATTTCACTATAATCCCAACCTCTTCTGGGACGCTGCTGCCAAGGATCAGAAGGCGGTGCTGAAGCCCGGACCCAATGGCCCGGTCGGCGTGGTGTGGATCGACCTGTCGAAGGATCATTATGGCATTCATGGCACGCCCGAACCGCAACTGATCGGCCGCGCCGAAAGCCATGGCTGCATTCGCCTGACCAACTGGGATGCCGCCCGGCTCGCGCAGATGGTGAAGAGCGGGGTGAAGGCGAAGTTTCAGGCATGACCGCGCGGCGGCGGAGCGCCTTATGGGGCGGCGGCGTTACGGCGCTGCTGTTCTGTGTCGCCTTTGCCCATTATTGCGTGCGCATCGTCCCGGCGGACGAAGCCTTGCCTGTTCCCGCGCCCGAAATGTCCCGACCGGTCGATCAGGGACTATTGCTCATCCCGGTCGAGGGCGTTCCCGCTTCCGCCCTGACAGATACTTTCTCGCAGGCGCGGGCAGGCGGTGCGCGACCGCATGATGCGATCGACATCATGGCGGCGCGGGGCAGGGTGGTACTGGCCGCCGCCGACGGCCGCATCGAAAAGCTCTTCTGGAGCGAGGCGGGCGGCCGCACCCTCTATGAACGATCGGCGGATGGCCGCCTGATCTATTATTATGCCCATCTGGACGGTTATGCGCCGGGCCTGCGCGAAGGGCAGGGCGTCAGGCGCGGCCAGCGCATCGCGACGGTCGGCAGCACCGGCAATGCCGATCCCGCCGCGCCGCACCTTCACTTCGCTGTGAACGTCATGCAACCGGGCGAGTCATGGCATGGCGGGCGACCAGTCAATCCCTATCCGCTGCTGGTCCGGCGCTGACCTGTCCTATGGCGGCGACTACGGGCTATACTTCCGGCAGGACGGTGGAAAATTTCCAACATAGGAAATTTGCTTTCAAGACTTGCGGGAAAAGTGCGAAGTTAAGCTGCCCCTTGCTCTCAGCCCCGTCCGGCTGTAAAGGCGCGCCCAGCCTCAAGAGAGGCCGGCTCTTTTCCACATTCAGACATATAGGCAGGCTCTTCCCATGAAGATCAGCGGCGTGGACATTCGTCCCGGCAACAATATCGAATATGAGGGCGGCCTGTGGCGCGCTGTCAAGATTCAGCATACGCAGCCCGGCAAGGGTGGCGCCTATATGCAGGTGGAACTCAAGAACCTGATCGATGGCCGCAAGAATAACGTCCGTTTCCGCTCCGCCGAAAGCGTCGAGCGTATCCGCCTCGACACCAAGGACTTCCAGTATCTTTATGCCGAAGGCGACATGCTTGTCTTCATGGATCAGGAAACCTACGAACAGATCAACCTGCCGACCGAACTGCTCGGTGATGCGGCCGCCTTCCTTCAGGACGGCATGATGGTCGTTCTGGAAATGTATGAAGAGCGCCCGATTTCGGTCCAGTTGCCCGAAACCATCGAAGCGACGGTCGTGGAGGCCGACGCCGTGGTGAAGGGCCAGACCGCTTCGGCCAGCTACAAGCCGGCGATCCTCGACAATGGCGTGCGCGTCATGGTGCCGCCGCACATCGTCAGCGGTACGCGCATCGTCGTCGATGTCTATGCCCGCGAATATGTGAAGCGGGCCGACTGATGCGGTTCGGGCGCAGCACGGCACTGGCCGCCATCTTCACGATCGGCGCCCTGCCGGTTGCGCTCCCTGCACCGGCATGGGCGCAGGCGCCATCGCGCGCCACGCCCACCAAGGCGCAACTCGACAGCGCAGCCTACACGCTGCGCATCGTGATGACGGCGCTCCAGTCGAATGAGGTTGAACAGCCGGTCAAGAACGCGCTGTTCGATTGCCTCTATTCCAATTCGATTGGGCAGATCAGTGCGGAGGCGGACAAGGTGATCGCCGCCAACGCTGGCAAGGTCGATCGCAAGGATGCGTCGCAGATGCTGGCAGTGGTCGCGGGAACCTGCGGCTATCGCCCGCCTGTGGCCAAGCCTGCCGCCAAGCCCGCCCCCAAGAGATAATCAACAGGCCGCCCCTGTCCGGGCGGCGGAGACAAGACCATGGTATCGCATTCCGGCCTCCTCACCGTCATGGAACGCGCCGCGCGCAAGGCCGGCTCCAAGCTGCGCCGCGACTTCGGCGAAGTCGAACATCTTCAGGTCAGCCGCAAGGGGCCGGCCGACTTCGTGTCGAAGGCCGATCAGCAGGCTGAAAAGACCCTGGTGGAAGAGCTTCAGAAGGCACGTCCCGACTGGGGCTTCCTGCTGGAAGAGGGCGGCGTGATCGAAGGTGATCCCACCAAGCCGCGTTGGATCATCGATCCGCTCGATGGCACCACCAACTTCCTTCACGGCATCCCGCACTTCGCCATCTCGATCGCGGTCGAGGAGCCTCTCTTCGGCGGTAACAAGCGCGAAGTGACCACCGGCCTCATCTATCAGCCGGTCACCGACGAAAGCTACTGGGCGGAAAAGAGCCGGGGCGCCTGGCGGCATGACCAGCGCCTGCGCGTGTCGGCCCGTCGCGATCTGGCCGATTGCGTCATCGCCACCGGCATCCCGTTCATGGGCCATGGCAATATGGCGGAATGGACCCGCATCTTTGGCGCGGTGGCCCCATCGGTCGCGGGCATCCGTCGCTTCGGCGCGGCCTCGCTCGACCTCGCCCATGTCGCCTCCGGCCGCTATGACGGCTATTGGGAAAGCGGGCTTCAGCCCTGGGACGTCGCCGCCGGCCTGCTGCTGGTGCGTGAGGCGGGCGGCTTTGCCAGCGACTTCCGCGGCGGCGACCAGCCCATCGAGCGCAAGGAAGTGATTGCCGGCAACGACGCGATCCACAGCAAGCTGCACAAGCTGGTGGCCGGCGCGCTGCGCTGATCCCAATATCTGGCGAGTCGTTTCAAAGGGTCGCTGCCGGGGCTGTCGCAGGACGTCACCCTGGCAGCGGCCCTTTTTCGTGTCCGGCGATGATGAAGAGTTTCTGCGGCGTTGCATCGCCGCAAAGTGTGCATCTGTTGTGCGTCGGGCGTGCCACCGGTGGATCGAAAGCGCGCAGTCGAGAACGGCTTTTTTCCAGGATGTGCAGAAGCATTTGATAGCGGTCAAATGCCGGTTTTCAGGCGCTTTCCATCCCAAGTGGCGGCGTGTTGAGAAGGCTGATCGCGCGGCGCGCGCGGCCATCCTCAAAGCTCCGCTAAGTGGCGGATTTCTTGCGAATCATTCTCACGCCCCTGGCCCCTTGCTTCGCATGTGCAGCGGGCCTAAAGCGCCCCCAACAATGACAATTTGTCCCAGGGGATAACATTGGTCGATCTCGCCCAATATCTGCCGATCCTGATTTTTCTCGGGATTGCCTTGCTGCTCTCCACGGCATTCGTGTTTCTGCCGATGCTGGTTGGCCGCCTTACCGGCGCGCACAAGCCCGACCCTGCCAAGCTCTCTGAATATGAATGCGGCTTCCCCGCATTTGAAGAGCCGCGTAGCCAGTTCGATGTGCGCTTTTATCTGGTCGCCATTCTCTTCATCATCTTCGATCTTGAAGCGGCGTTCCTGTTCCCCTGGGCTGTAAGCCTCGACCAGATCGGCTGGGCCGGCTGGGCGACGATGATGATCTTCATAGCGGAGCTGGTGCTCGGCCTCGTCTATGCGTGGAAGAAGGGAGCACTCGATTGGGAGTAGAACTCTATAATCCGGCGCCCGGCACCTTGCCGCCCGTTGGAACCCAGCCCGACCAGGCCTTTTTTGACTCGCTGAACAGCGAAGTGAATGACAAGGGCTTCCTGATCACCTCGACCGAGGAGCTGTTCCAGTGGGCCCGTACCGGCTCGCTGTGGTGGATGACCTTCGGCCTGGCCTGCTGCGCTGTGGAGATGATCCACGTCAACATGCCGCGCTATGACATGGAGCGTTTCGGTGCCGCACCGCGCGCTTCCCCGCGCCAGTCGGACGTGATGATCGTCGCGGGCACGCTCTGCAACAAGATGGCCCCTGCGCTGCGCAAGGTCTACGACCAGATGTCCAACCCGAAATATGTGATTTCGATGGGCAGCTGCGCCAATGGTGGTGGTTACTACCATTATAGCTATTCGGTCGTTCGTGGCTGTGACCGCATCGTGCCGGTCGACATCTATGTGCCGGGTTGCCCGCCGACCGCCGAAGCCTTGCTCTACGGCATCATGCAGTTGCAGCGGAAGATCCGCCGGATCGGGACGATTGAGCGTTAATATGGGCCATTCTGCACCCAAGATCGTGAACCCTGAGGGCATTGCCGAGGAAATCGGCGCGCTGCTGGGTTCGATGCTGATCGAAACCATCGATCATGCTGATGAGCTGACCTTCATTGTTGCACGCGATGATCTGGCCAATGCCATGATCGCGCTGCGCGACATGGCGCATTATCAGCAGCTGATGGAAGTGGCCGGCATCGACTATCCGGAGCGTCCGGAACGGTTCGAAGTCGCCTACCATCTGCTCAGCGTCACGCGGAACCATCGTATCCGCGTGAAGGTATCGACCGATGAGGATACGCCGGTTCCTACCGTGACGCACCTCTGGCCGGTCGCCGGCTGGCTGGAGCGCGAAGTGTTCGACATGTATGGCGTCGTGTTCGACGGCAATACCGACCTGCGTCGCATCCTGACGGACTATGGTTTCAAAGGGCATCCGCAGCGTAAGGACTTCCCGCTGACCGGCTATGTCGAGCTGCGCTATTCCGAAGAGGATAAGCGGGTCGTCTATGAGCCGGTGAAGCTGGCGCAGGACTTCCGCAGCTTCGACTTCATGTCGCCGTGGGAAGGGGCGCAATATGTGCTTCCGGGCGATGAAAAGGCTGCCGCGTCTGCCGCCCCCGCTGCACCTGCCGCCGCTCCCACCCCCAAGGTGACGGAGAAGAAGGGCGTGAGCGGGGCAGGGGAGCCAACCGACAGCGCGGCGAACAAAAAGTCTGAGGACAAGGCCTGATGTCCGACTATCTCGAAAAGATGGATCATGTCACCGACGCCGCTGACCCGGCCTATGGCGACACGGAAATCCAGAATTACACGATCAACTTCGGTCCGCAGCATCCCGCGGCCCACGGCGTGCTGCGTCTGGTCATGGAACTGGACGGCGAAATCGTCGAGCGCTGCGATCCGCATGTTGGCCTGCTGCATCGCGGCACCGAAAAGCTGATCGAGTACAAGACCTATATGCAGGCGCTGCCCTATTTCGATCGGCTGGACTATTGTTCGCCGCTCGGCATGGAGCATAGCTATGTTCTGGCGGTCGAAAAGCTGCTGAACCTGGAAGTGCCGCTGCGCGCGCAATATCTGCGCGTGTTCTTCGCGGAACTGACCCGCATCTGCAATCACATGCTCAATCTCGGCTCGCACGTCATGGACGTCGGCGCGATGACGCCGAACCTGTGGCTGTTCGAAATCCGTGAGGATTGCCTCAACTTCTTCGAACGCGCGTCCGGCGCCCGCATGCATTCGGCCTATTTCCGGCCCGGCGGCGTGCATCAGGACGTGCCGCTCAAGCTGCTGACGGACATTGCCGAATGGCTCGACACCCGTTTGCCGCGCCTGTTCGAAGACGCGATGAGCCTGGTAGTCGACAACCGCATCTTCAAGCAGCGTAACGTCGACATCGCCATCGTCAGCAAGGAAGACGCGCTGAAATGGGGCTTCTCCGGCCCTATGCTGCGCGGCTCGGGTATCGCCTGGGACGTGCGCAAAGCGCAACCTTACGACGTTTATGACCGCATGGACTTCGATATTCCGGTCGGCACCGCCTATGACTGCTATGACCGTTTCATGGTCCGCGTCGAGGAAGTGCGCCAGTCCGCGCGCATCATGAAGCAGTGCCTGAACGAAATGCCCGAAGGGCCGATCGCCAGCTTCGACCGCAAGGTTTCGCCGCCCAAGCGTGGTGAAATGAAGCGTTCGATGGAAGCGCTGATCCACCATTTCAAGCTCTACACCGAGGGCTTCCACGTCCCCGCAGGCGAAGTCTATGTGGCGACCGAAAGCCCCAAGGGCGAATTCGGTGTCTATCTGGTCAGCGACGGCAGCAACAAGCCCTATCGCTGCAAGGTCCGCCCGACCGCCTTCAGCCATCTGCAGGCGATGGACTTCCTGATGAAGGGCCACATGCTGGCCGATACAACCGCTGTCCTGGGCGCCATGGACATCGTGTTTGGAGAATGTGACCGCTAATGGCTGACGCAGTTCATATCCCGGACGAGGCTGAAACCCGTGCGCGCTGGGGCGCGTTCGAGTGGACCGCCGAAAATGCCGAACAGGCCAAGAAGGTCATCGCGCGCTATCCCGCCGGTCGCCAGCAGTCGGCGGTGATGCCGCTGCTCGATCTGGCCCAGCGTCAGGTCGGTGCGGAAACGCAGACCAACGGTTGGCTGCCCGTGCCGGTGATGGAATATATCGGGCGTCAGCTCGATATGCCGTACATGCGCGTCTACGAAGTCGCGACCTTCTACACCATGTATAACCTTGCGCCGGTCGGCCGTTATCATGTGCAGGTGTGCGGCACGACGCCGTGCATGCTCCGCGGTTCGGACGATGTCTTTTCGGCATGCAAGAACAAGGGGCTGGTCAAGGGCGGTACGACCCCCGACGGCCTGTTCACCCTGACCGAAGTCGAATGCCTTGGCGCCTGCGCCAATGCGCCGATGGTCCAGATCAACGACGATAATTTCGAAGATCTGACCTATGACAGCATGAGCGCGATCCTGGAAACGCTGGCTGCTGGCGGTCAGCCCAAGATCGGCCCGCAGATCGATCGTCAGACCAGCGCGCCGGAAGGTGGCCCGACCACTCTCAAGGCAATGGTCACCGAAAATCACGACTATCGGGGGGATTGGGCATGACCGACGCACCCGCACCGGCGGCACCGCCGCCCTTCGTTGGTCCGCTGACCGACAAGGACCGCATCTTCACCAACATCCACGGCTTCCAGGATTGGGGCGTCGACGCGGCCATGAAGCGCGGCGATTGGGATAATACCAAGAAGCTGATGGAAATCGGCCAGGATGGTATCATCGACATCATGAAGGCGTCGAACCTGCGCGGCCGTGGCGGCGCTGGCTTCCCGACTGGCCTGAAATGGTCCTTCATGCCCAAGGAAAGCAAGGACGGTCGTCCCAGCTTCCTGGTCATCAACGCCGACGAATCCGAACCGGGTTCGTGTAAGGACCGCGAAATCATCCGCCACGATCCGCATAAGCTGATCGAAGGCGCGCTGATCGCCGGTTTCGCGATGCGGGCGCGTGCCGCCTACATCTATATCCGCGGTGAGTTCATCTATGAGGCGAAGGTGCTCTTCGCCGCCGTCGAGCAGGCCTATGAAAAGGGCTTTATCGGCAAGAATGCCTGCGGATCGGGCTATGATTTCGACGTGTTCGTCCATCGCGGCGCGGGCGCGTACATCTGCGGCGAGGAAACCGCGCAGATCGAAAGCATTGAGGGCAAGAAGGGCCAGCCTCGTCTGAAGCCGCCTTTCCCGGCAGGTGCGGGTCTTTATGGTTGCCCGACCACCGTGAACAACGTCGAGAGCATCGCGGTCAGCCCGACGATCCTGCGGCGCGGTGCGGCCTGGTTCAACGGCTTTGGTCGTGAGAACAACCGCGGCACCAAGCTGTTCCAGATCAGCGGCCATGTGAACAAGCCCTGCGTCGTCGAGGAATCGATGTCGATCCCGTTCCGTGAACTGATCGACCGCCATTGCGGCGGCATCCGTGGCGGCTGGGACAATCTGCTCGCGGTCATTCCGGGCGGGTCGTCGGTGCCGCTGGTTCCTGCGAAGGAAATCATGGACGCGCCGATGGACTTTGACGGCCTGCGTGCGCTCGGCTCCGGCCTCGGCACTGCCGCCGTCATCGTCATGGACAAGTCGACCGACATCGTCCGCGCCATTTCGCGTCTCTCCTACTTCTACAAGCATGAGAGCTGCGGCCAGTGCACGCCGTGCCGCGAAGGCACCGGCTGGATGTGGCGGGTGATGGAGCGTCTGCGCACCGGCGACGCCGACCAGAGCGAAATCGACATGCTGTTCCAGGTGACCAAGCAGGTCGAAGGCCACACCATCTGCGCGCTTGGCGACGCGGCGGCATGGCCGATCCAGGGGCTGATCCGGCATTTCCGTCCGGAAATCGAGCGCCGGATCAACGAGAACAAGGGTAGTGCCCCCGTCATGGAGGCAGCGGAGTAACCATGCCGAAGGTCAAAGTAGACGGCGTAGAACTCGAAGTCCCGGCGGGCGCCACAGTCCTCCAGGCTTGCGAGCAGGCGGGGAAGGAAATCCCCCGTTTCTGCTATCATGAGCGCCTTTCCATCGCGGGCAATTGCCGCATGTGCCTGGTCGAGGTGAAGCCTGGGCCGCCCAAGCCGCAGGCGTCGTGCGCGCTTCCGGCCACCGAAGGCCAGGAAATCCGCACCGACAGCGAAATGGTCAAGAAGGCCCGCGAAGGGGTGATGGAGTTTCTGCTCATCAACCACCCGCTGGATTGCCCGATCTGCGACCAGGGCGGCGAGTGCGACCTGCAGGACCAGTCGGTCGCCTATGGCCGTGGTTCGTCGCGCTATGACGAAAACAAGCGCGCCGTCACCGAGAAGAATATGGGTCCGATCGTCAAGACGGTCATGACCCGCTGCATCCAGTGCACCCGTTGCGTGCGCTTTGCAGAGGAAGTCGCGGGCGTGCCGGAAATCGGCGCGATCTATCGCGGCGAGAATATGCAGATCACCACCTATCTCGAACATGCCGCCAAGAGCGAGTTGTCGGGCAATGTGGTCGATCTCTGCCCGGTCGGCGCGCTGACCGCCAAGCCCTATGCTTTCGAAGCGCGTCCGTGGGAACTCAAGAAGACCCATGCGATCGACGTGATGGACGCGCTCGGCACCAACATCCGTCTCGACAGCCGTGGTCGTCAGGTGCTGCGCGCCGTGCCGCGCATCAATGATGACGTGAACGAGGAATGGGCATCGGACAAGACCCGTCACAATGTCGACGGTCTGGTCCGCAAGCGTCTCGACAAGCCGTTCGTCCGCAAGGATGGCAAGCTGGTTCCGGCGACCTGGGCGGAAGCCTTTGCCGCTGTCGCCGCCGTCCAGCATGGCGGCAGCGTCGCGGCGATCGCCGGCGACCTGCTCGACTGCGAAACCATGTTCGCGGGCAAGGCGCTGGTCGAAAAGCTCGGCGGTTCGCTGCTGGAAGGCCGTCAGACCGGCCTGTCCTATGATGTGTCGAGCCTGTCGTCGGTGGTGTTCAACACGCCGCTCGCCGATCTTGAAACCGCGGACGTCATCCTGCTGGTCGGCACCAACCTGCGCTGGGAAGCGCCGCTGGTGAATACCCGCATCCGCAAGGCGATCAAGAAGGGCGCGAAGGTCTTCGCCGTCGGTCCCGAATTCGACCTGACCTACAAGGTAGAATGGCTGGGCAATGACGCGTCGCTGCTGGCCAAGCTGCCGGAAGCCGTGCTCGAAGCCTTCAAGGGCGCTGCCCGTCCGGCGATGATCGTCGGTGGCGGCGTGCTGGCCAAGGACGGCGCGCATGGCGACACGCTGGCGCTGGTCGAGACGCTGGGCCTGATCAAGGATGGCTGGAACGGTTACAATGTCCTGCACTTCGCGGCGGCCCGCATGGGCGGCCTGATGCTGGGCTATGCGACCAAGGGCGGTATCAAGGCGGTGGCGGAAGCCGCGCCCAAGCTGCTCTTCTCGCTGGGCGCCGACGAAGTCGACTATTCGGCCTTCGGCAGCAGCTTCAAGGTCTATGTCGGCCATCATGGCGACAAGGGCGCGCATGCGGCGGACGTGATCCTGCCGGGCGCAAGCTATGCCGAAAAGGCGGGCACCTACGTCAATCTGGAAGGCCGGGTGCAGTTCGGTGAAAAGGCCGTGTTCGCGCCGGGCGACGCCCGCGAGGACTGGTCGATCCTGCGCGCCCTGTCGGAAGCGGTGGGTGCCAAGCTGCCGTTCGACAGCTTCGACGCGCTGCGCGCCGAAATGGTCAAGGCGGTTCCGGCGCTGGGCGTCGAAGGCATCGCCGACTATGGCTGGTCCGTTCCTTCGCTGCCCACCGGAGCGACCGGCGAATTCGGCTCGCCGATCAAGGATTTCTACCTCACTAACGCCATCTGCCGCGCCAGCCCGACGATGCAGCAATGCTCGGCCGAGCTGATCCATGGCGTTGAGTTCGCGGAGGCCGCAGAGTGACCGCTTTCTTCCAAGGCCTGGGCCTGCCGTTCGAAGGCGCCTGGCTGCTCTCCACCGTCATTGGCATTCTGGTCATCGCGCTGCCGCTGATGCTGGCGGTTGCCATGATCATCTATGTTGACCGCAAGATCTGGGCCGCCATGGCGCTGCGCCGTGGTCCCAACGTTGTCGGCCCGCTGGGTCTGCTCCAGTCTTTCGCGGACGGTCTGAAGGTCTTCCTTCAGGAAACCATCGTTCCTTCGGCGTCGAACAAGGCCCTGTTCCTGATCGCGCCGATCATCACCTTCACCGTCGCGCTGATGGCCTGGGCCGTCATCCCCTTCGGCGTTGGTGTGATGGTGTCCAACATCAATGTCGGCCTGCTCTACATTCTCGCCATCTCGTCGCTCGGCGTTTATGGCGTGATCCTGTCGGGTTGGGCATCCAACTCCAAATACCCCTTCTACTCCGCGATCCGCGCCAGCGCGCAGATGATCAGCTATGAAGTCTCGATCGGCTTCATCCTGATTACCGTGGTCCTGTGGGCTGGCAGCTTCAACATGTCGGCGATCGTGGAAAGCCAGAAGGGCTATTACGGCTTCGTCAACGGCAACTTCATCAACCCGTTGCTGTTTCCGATGGCGATCATGTTCCTGATTTCGGCTCTGGCGGAAACGGCGCGTGCGCCGTTCGATCTGACCGAAGCGGAATCGGAACTCGTCGCGGGTTACCAGACCGAATATTCGTCCATGGCCTTCGCGCTCTTCTGGCTTGGCGAATATGCCAACGTCATCCTGATGTGCGGCCTGAACGCGATCCTGTTCTGGGGCGGTTATCTGCCGCCGTTCGACTGGGCGCCGCTTTACTGCGTGCCGGGTATCATCTGGCTGCTGCTCAAGATGGCCTTCTTCTTCTTCGTCTTCTCCTGGGTGAAGGCGACGGTGCCCCGCTACCGCTATGACCAGCTGATGCGGCTGGGCTGGAAAATCTTCCTGCCGACGTCGCTGTTGTTCGTCTTCCTGGTTTCGGGCTTCCTCATGCTGACAAGGTATTCGTGACATGAGCCTTGGCTATTACGTCAAAAGCTTCACCCTCTGGGAGTTCGTGAAGGCGCATTGGTTGACCTTGAAGTATTTCTTCAAGCCCAAGGCGACGATCAACTATCCCTATGAGAAGAACCCGATTTCGCCGCGTTTCCGTGGTGAACATGCGCTGCGCCGCTATCCCAATGGGGAAGAGCGCTGCATCGCGTGCAAACTGTGCGAGGCCATCTGTCCGGCGCAGGCGATCACCATCGAGGCGCAGCCGCGCGACGATGGCAGCCGCCGTACCACGCGCTATGACATCGACATGACCAAGTGCATCTATTGCGGCTTCTGTCAGGAAGCCTGCCCGGTGGATGCGGTCGTGGAAGGCCCGAACTTCGAGTTCGCGACCGAAACCCGCGAGGAGCTGATCTACGACAAGGCCAAGCTCCTGGAAAACGGTGACAAGTGGGAGCGTGCTATCGCCGCGAACCTTGCCGCTGATGCACCCTATCGTTAAGCCGCCGGCGTCAAAGGGAATATGAACCTGTGATCCACGTCCTCGCCTTCTACCTGTTCGCCATTTTGGTGGTGAGCAGCGGCGCGCTCACGATATTGTCGCGCAACCCGGTCCATTCGGTCCTCTGGCTGATCCTGGCCTTCTTCAACGCTGCCGGTCTGATGATCCTGCTCGGCGCCGAATTCATCGCGATGCTGCTTGTCATCGTCTATGTCGGTGCGGTCGCGGTGCTGTTCCTGTTCGTCGTCATGATGCTCGACATCGACTTCGCCGAACTGCGCGCCGGTTTCGTCAGCTATCTGCCCTTCGGCCTGCTGATCGCGGCGGTGCTGCTGGCGGAAATCGTCCTTGGCATCGGCCTGTGGAGCGTCGGTCCGATCGAACTGGCGCAGCGTGCCGCGCCGGTTAACCCGGAACTGAGCAATATCCAGGCGATCGGTGGCCTTCTCTACACCCGCTATATCTTCCTGTTCGAAGCGGCAGGCATTGTCCTGCTGGTTGCGATGATCGGTGCGATCGTCCTGACGCATCGGGCACGGGGTGGCGTGAAGGGCCAGAATGTCGCCAAGCAGAACCGCCGTCGTCCGCAGGACGCCGTGCGCAACATCAATCAGCCCGTAGGGCAGGGGGTGGAGCTGTGATCGGCCTTCAACATTATATGGTGGTCAGCGCCATCCTCTTCGTGATGGGGGTGCTGGGCATCTTCATCAACCGCAAGAATGTCATCATCATCCTGATGGCGATCGAGCTGATCCTCCTCAGCGTGAACATCAACCTCGTCGCCTTCAGCGCCTTCCTGGGCGATTTGGTGGGCCAGGTCTTCTCGATGTTCGTGCTGACCGTCGCGGCGGGTGAAGCGGCCATCGGCCTCGCCATCCTCGTCATTTACTTCCGTGGTCGCGGCACCATCGCCGTCGACGATGTCAACCGGATGAAGGGCTGAGCCTCCTGACATGATTCAGTATATCGTCCTTCTTCCGCTGCTGGCTGCTGCCATTGCCGGCCTTGGCAACAAGGCCCTTGGCAAGCTGCCCGCAAAGATCGTCACGACCGGCGCGCTGTTCATTGCTTGCGCGCTGAGCTGGGTGACCTTCATTCCTTTCCTGACCGGCCATGCCGAAGCGACGGTGACGCCGCTGTTCACCTGGATCGAAAGCGGCAGCTTCGATGCCCAGTGGGCGCTGCGCGTCGATACGATGACGGCGGTCATGCTGGTGGTCATCACCAGCGTTTCCAGCCTCGTCCACCTCTATAGCTGGGGCTATATGGACGAAGAGCCGGATCAGCCGCGCTTCTTCGCCTATCTCTCGCTCTTCACCTTCGCGATGCTGATGCTCGTGACCGCGAACAATCTGCTTCAGATGTTCTTCGGCTGGGAAGGCGTGGGTCTGGCCTCGTACCTGCTGATCGGTTTCTGGTTCCGTAAGCCGAGTGCAAACGCGGCCGCGATTAAGGCATTCGTTGTCAACCGCGTCGGCGACCTTGGCTTCATGATGGGTATTTTCGGCACCTATCTGGTGTTCAACACCATCTCGATCCCGGAAATCCTGGCCGCCGCGCCTTCGATGGCCGGTTCGACCATTGGTTTCCTCGGCTATCGTTTCGACACCATGACCGTGCTCTGCCTGCTGCTGTTCGTCGGCGCCATGGGCAAGTCGGCGCAGCTTGGCCTGCACACCTGGTTGCCGGACGCGATGGAAGGCCCGACCCCGGTGTCGGCGCTGATCCACGCGGCGACCATGGTCACCGCCGGCGTCTTCATGGTCTGCCGCCTGTCGCCCATGTTCGAAACGTCGGAAACGGCGATGCATGTCGTCACCTATGTCGGTGCCGCGACCTGTCTGTTCGCGGCTACCGTCGGCACGGTGCAGACCGACATCAAGCGCGTGATCGCCTATTCGACCTGTTCGCAACTGGGCTATATGTTCTTCGCGGCGGGGGTTGGCGCCTATGGCGCGGCGATGTTCCACCTGTTCACGCACGCTTTCTTCAAGGCGCTGCTGTTCCTGGGCGCCGGCTCGGTCATCCATGCGATGCACCATGAGCAGGACATGCGTTATTATGGTGGCCTGCGTAAGAGCATCCCGATCACCTTCTGGACGATGACGCTGGGCACCCTTGCCATCACTGGCGTCGGTATCCCGCTGGTGGGCGTCGGTTTTGCCGGCTTCTATTCGAAGGACGGCATCCTTGAAGCGGCCTTCGCGGCCGGTGGCCCGGGCGTTGGCGCCTATTATGTCGGCGTGTTCGCCGCGCTGCTGACCAGCTTCTACAGCTGGCGCCTGGTGTTCCTCACCTTCTTCGGCAAGCCGCGCTGGACCCAGTCCGAACATATCCAGCATGCGCTGCATGACGCCCATGGCCATGGTCATGACGATCACGGCCATGACGATCATGCGCATGCCGCCCATGATCATGGTCACGGTCATGACGATCATCATGCCCATGATGCAGGCGATGGCACGGGCGGGTATCACCCGCACGAAAGCCCGCTGGTCATGCTGGTGCCGCTGCTGGTGCTCAGCCTGGGGGCGGTGTTCGCCGGCTTCGTCTTCCACGACCAGTTCATCGGTCCGGAAGGTGGCGTGGAATTCTGGAAGGGCGCGCTCTTCTTCGACAGCCACCTGATGCATGCGGCGCATGAAGTGCCGACCTGGGTCAAGTTCGGTCCGTTCACCGTGATGCTGACCGGTCTGCTGATCGCATGGCTGGCCTACATCAAGAATACCGACTGGCCGCAGCGCTTCGTCGCGACCTTCGGTGCCCTGTACCAGTTCCTGCTGAACAAGTGGTACTTCGACGAGCTGTACAACTTCCTGTTCGTCAAGCCTGCCTTCGCCATCGGGCGCTTCTTCTGGAAGTTTGGTGACGTCGGCTTCATCGACCGCTTCGGCCCCAACGGGCTGGCTGCTCTGGTCGTGCAGGGCAACAAGATCACCCGTCGGCTTCAGTCCGGCTACCTCTACACCTATGCGCTGGTGATGCTCATCGGGCTCGCCGCGGCTGCAACCTGGGCGATGACACGATAATGGACGGCTTCCCCATCCTTTCCCTGATGATGGCAGTGCCGATGGCCGGGGCCATCGCCTGTCTCTTCGCAGGCGCCAGTGGCGCGCGCTGGATAGCCCTGATCGCCACGCTGGTCGATCTGGTGCTGGGCATCGCGCTCTGGGTGAATTTCGACCAGGGCGGGCTGCAATGGCAGTTCCAGGAATATTATCCCATCTTCGGGCGCTTTGCCTGGGCGCTGGGTATCGACGGCATCGCCCTGATGCTGATCGCGCTCACCGTCTTCCTGATGCCGATCTGTATCGGCGCAAGCTGGGAAGCCATTCAGAAGCGTGTGCCGGAATATATGGCGGCGTTCCTGCTGATGGAGGTGCTGATGATCGGCGTCTTCGCGGCGCAGGATCTCTACCTCTTCTACATCATGTTCGAAGCCGGCCTGATCCCCATGTATCTGGTGATCGGCATCTGGGGCGGCGCGGATCGTATCTACGCTTCGTACAAATTCTTCCTCTACACGCTGCTCGGCTCGGTCCTGATGCTGATCGCGATGATGTGGATGGTGCATGAAGCCGGCACGACCGAAATTCCGGTCCTGATGGGCTATAATTTCGATCCGCATGTCCAGACCTGGTTGTGGCTCGCCTTCTTTGCCAGCTTCGCGGTGAAGATGCCGATGTGGCCGGTCCACACCTGGTTGCCCGACGCGCACGTTCAGGCGCCGACCGCCGGTTCGGTCATTCTGGCTGGCGTGCTGCTGAAGATGGGTGGCTATGGCTTCATCCGCTTCTCGCTGCCGATGTTCCCGGAAGCCTCGGCCCAGTTCGCCTGGCTTGTCTGGGGTCTGTCGATGGTCGCGGTGGTCTATACCAGCCTCGTTGCCCTCGTTCAGTCGGACATGAAGAAGCTGATCGCCTATTCGTCGGTCGCGCATATGGCGATCGTGACCGTCGGCCTGTTCGCCTTCAATCAGGCGGGCATCGAAGGGTCGATGATGGTCATGCTGGGCCATGGTCTGGTGTCGGGCGCGCTGTTCCTGTGCGTCGGCGTCATCTATGACCGCCTGCACACCCGTGAGATCAACCGCTATGGCGGCCTCAGCATCAACATGCCCAAATATGCGGTGCTGTTCCTGCTGTTCACGATGGCTTCGGTCGGTCTGCCGGGCACGTCCAACTTCGTCGGCGAATTCCTGTCGCTGATGGGCATCTATCAGGCTTCGAGCTGGGTCGCGCTGGTCGCCACCACCGGCATCATCCTGGGTGCGGCCTATATGCTCTACCTCTATCGCCGCATCTGTTACGGCGATCAGGTGAATGCCGATGCCGCCGCGATGCCCGACCTGTCGGTGCGTGAAATCGCTCTGCTGGCACCGCTGGCTGCGGCCACCCTGTGGATGGGCGTCTATCCCGAGAGCTTCCTGGCTCCGATGCGCGCCGACATCCATGCGCTTGAAGCGCGTCTCGCCCCTGCGGCTCCCGCAGGAGATTCCAAGATCAAGATGGGTGCGCCCAAGCCTGCGGGCGAGGGCCATCACGAAGAAGCTGCCGCGCACGGGGAGGCGCACTGATGATTGACTCCGCTTCCCTTCTGGCGGTCCTGCCGGAACTCACCCTGACGGCGGGTGGCCTGATCCTGATGCTTGTCGCCGCTTTCGGCGGTGACAATTCGGCCCGGCTGGTAAACTGGCTCTCGGTTCTGGTCCTGATCGGTGCGGGTCTGGCTCTGCCTTGCTCGCTGGCTCACGGCCCGGACGCCTTTGACGGTCTGGTTCGCGCCGATGCTTTCTCCGCCTTTGCCAAGGGCCTGATCTATGTCGCGGCCGCCGCCGCGATCCTGCTGGCCCCGCGCTTCTTCTCGGTCGGCGGGCGTCCTCGCCCCGAATACCCGGTGCTGATCCTGTTCGCCGCCATCGGCATGGGCATGATGGTGTCCGCGGGCGACCTGCTGACGCTCTATGTCGGCCTGGAGATGAACAGCCTTGCCTCCTATGTGCTGGCCAGCTTCATGCGCCAGGACGAACGCTCTTCCGAAGCGGGCCTGAAATATTTCGTGCTCGGTTCGCTGGCGAGCGGCATCCTGCTCTATGGCTCGGCGCTGCTCTATGGCTTCACCGGCACCACCGCGTTCGATGGTATCGCGGTTGCCATGGGCGACGGCGTGTCGAAGGGCGAACTGTTCGGCCTCGTCTTCCTGCTGTCGGGTCTGGCATTCAAGATCAGCGCCGTACCGTTCCACATGTGGACGCCCGACGTCTATGAAGGTGCGCCGACCCCGGTAACCGCCTTCTTCGGCAGCGCGCCCAAGGTCGCTGCGATCGGCCTGACCGTTCGTGTCGCGATCGAGGCGCTGGGTCCGGCCGGTCTGGACTGGCAGCAGATCGTGATCTTCGTCGCGCTGGCTTCCATCCTGTTTGGCGCGGTTGCGGCTATCGGCCAGACCAACATCAAGCGCCTGATGGCCTATTCGTCGATCAACAATGTCGGCTTCGCGCTGGTCGGTCTTGCCGGCGGCACGCCCGCCGGTGCTGCTGCGACGATGAGCTATATGGCGATCTATGTCGTCATGACCATCGGTGGGTTCGCCTGCATCCTGCAGATGCGCGATGCGGACGGCAAGCCGATCGAGGCGATCGCAAGCCTCGCTGGCCTGTCGCAGTCGCGCAAGGGACTGGCCGCAGCGCTTGCCATCTTCATGTTCTCGATGGCCGGTATTCCGCCGCTGTTCGGCTTCTGGGCAAAGTTCCTGGTGTTCGACGCCGCCGTGGCTTCGGGTCTGACGGCATTGGCCGCATTCGGTATCGCAATGTCGGTGATCGGCGCCTTCTATTATCTCAAGATCATCAAGACGATGTATTTCGACGAGCCGACCATCAGCTTCGAAGCGAAGGGCGGCGCGGTTGAGAATGTCATCCTGACGGCCTGTGCCGTGGTGATCCTGCTGGGTTATCTGCTGAACCCCGTACTGGATCAGGCGAGCGCTGCCGCTGCGGCGTCGCTCTTCTGACAAATCTTCTCTTCGTAGAGGAAACCGGCTCCACCAATGCGGACATGTTCGCATTGGTGGAGCAAGGTGTATCGGAGGGCTGCTGGCTGCGCGCCGGCCGCCAGACCGGAGGACGGGGCCGCTTGGGCCGCGTCTGGGAAAGCCCGACCGGCAATCTCTATTGCTCCACGCTGGTCCGGATCGGCACGCACGATCCGCTGCCGCATACGCTGGCGCTGGTCGCCGCCAATGCGGTCCACGCGCTGGTCGCGCCACTCTGCGCCGGACAGGCGCGGATCAAATGGCCCAATGACATATTGGTCGATGGCGCCAAGATCGCCGGCATCCTGTTGGAGCGGGTTGGCGACGCCATCGTCATCGGCATCGGCATCAATGTGACCGATCATCCCACCGATCTGGATCGCCCCGTGACCAGCCTGTTCGGGCAGGGGAGCAAGGATGCGGAGGCTGGCGCGCTGCTCGAACGGCTGGCGCAGCTTTTTGCCCATTGGCTCGGCATCTGGCGGGCGCAGGGGCTCGATCCCGTTCGCGCCCATTGGTTGCTGAATGCTCATCCTATCGGCACCGCCATGCGGGTGGTTCAGCCGGATGGCGAGGTGGTCGAGGGCCAGTTCGATACGCTCGACCGGCAAGGCATGTTGATCCTGCGCTTGGCGAATGGCGATAGCCGTGCCATTCACGCCGGCGACATCATTCTGACCTGAAGGACGGGCCATGCTTCTCGCGATCGACGCGGGCAACACCAATGTCGTTTTTGCGCTGCTCGACGGGCGGGACATCCGCACGCGCTGGCGGATCGCGACGGACCCGCGCCGCACGGCGGACGAATATGCGGTCTGGCTGCACCAGCTTCTCCAGCTGGAGGGTTATGCGATGGCCGATGTCGATGCCGTCATCATCGCTACAGTGGTGCCGCGGGCGCTCCATAATCTTCAGGTGCTGGCCGACAAATATTTCAAGACCACGGCCCTTGTCGCGGGACAAGCACCGGTCGACTGGGGCATCGAACTGGACGTGGCGGAGCCGGCGTCGGTGGGGGCGGACCGGGTTGTAAACGCCATCGCCGCCCACCATCTTTATCCGGGCGATCTGATCGTCATCGATTTCGGCACGGCGACCACATTCGACGTGGTGGATTATAGCGGCGCTTATAAAGGCGGCATCATCGCAGCGGGGATCAACCTGTCGCTGGATGCGCTGGTCGCGGCGGCGGCGAAGCTGCCCAAGATCGCGATCGAGCCGCCGGAGAACCGGTCGGTCATCGGGCGCACCACGGTCGATGCGATGCAGATCGGTGTATTCTGGGGCTATGTGGCCATGATGGAAGGGCTGGTCGCGCGGATTCGCGCGGAAATCGGCCGCCCGGCCAAGGTAATTTCGACGGGCGGCCTGGCCGTCCTTTTTGACGACAATAGTGATATTTTCGATGCGATCGCGCCGGACCTGACCATTCAGGGATTGGCGCTGTTGTACGAACGGAGTTTGAGAACATAATGATACCCAAGGATGAGCTGCTCTTTCTAGCCCTGGGCGGGTCGGGCGAGATCGGCATGAACGTCAATCTATACGGTTGCCAGGGCAAATGGGTGATGGTCGATCTGGGCCTGACCTTTGCCGATCCGGCCTATCCGGGCGTGGAACTGGTCCTGCCCGACCTGTCCTTCATCGAAGAACGCAAGGACGACCTGCTCGGTATCGTGCTGACGCATGGGCATGAAGATCATATCGGCGCCATCCCCTATCTGGCCGCCGATCTGGGCGTGCCGCTCTATGCTACGCCCTTTACCGCAGGTCTGATCCGGCTGAAGCTGGAGGAAGAGGGCCTTACTAAGGACGTCAAGCTGCACGTCATCGAGAATGAAGGCAGCTTCAATCTCGGCCCGTTCGGCTTCCGTTATGTGCCGTTGGCCCATTCGATCCCGGAGGGCAATGCCGTCCTGATCGACACGCCGCATGGCCGCATCTTCCACACCGGCGACTGGAAGCTGGACGAGCAGCCTTTGCTTGGCCAACCGTCGACCCCGGCGGAATTGACCGCGATCGGCGACGAAGGCGTGCTGGCGCTGGTGTGCGACAGCACCAATGTCTTCAACCCCGAAGCCAGCGGCTCCGAAAGCGACGTGCGCGAAGGGCTGATGCAGACTATCGCCAGCGCCAAGGGGCGCGTGCTGGTGACGACCTTTGCGTCGAACGCCGCGCGCGTGCAGACGCTGGGCGAGGTAGCGGTGGCCACCGGGCGCAAGCTGTGCGTTGCTGGTCGTTCGCTCGATCGGATCATCAGCACCGCCAAGGCGGCGGGCTATCTGAAGGACTTTCCGCCGATGATCGATTGGGACGACGCCATGGCGTTGCCCCGCAGAGACGTGATGATCGTGGCCACCGGCGGGCAGGGTGAGGCGCGGGCCGCACTATCGCGCATCGCGTTCGACAGCCATCCGATCAAGCTGGCGGAAGGCGACACGGTCGTCTTTTCCTCCAAGCAGATCCCCGGCAATGAAATCGCCATCGGCCGCATCCAGAATGCGCTGGCGGCCAAGAATATTCTGATGGTCACGGACCGGCAGGCCGAAGTCCATGTGTCGGGCCATCCCGGCCGTCCGGAACTGGAAGCGATGTATCGCTGGATACGGCCCGAAATCCTTTTGCCGGTCCATGGCGAGCGGCGGCATATGGCGGAGCAGGCGCGTCTGGGCCTTGCCAGCGGCCTGCGCCATGCGGTGGTCCAGTCCAATGGCGATGTGCTGCGCCTTGCGCCGGGTACGCCGCAGATTATCGGTCAGGAAGATACCGGCCGGCTGGTGCTGGACGGCGACGTCATCCTGCCGGCTGACGGATCGACCATGAACGAACGGCGCAAGCTGGGCCTGCATGGCCAGATCAGCGTCGCCGTGGCGATCGACCGCAAGGGCAAGCTGATCGGCGATCCGGCGCTGCGCACGCAGGGCGTGCCGGTGGAAGAGGATAAGGCGGCATTTCTGGCGGAGGCGGCCGATGAGGCTGCTGCCGTGATCAGCAAGGGATCGATGGAAGACGATGCTCTGCGGGAGCGTGTCCGCCTCGCCGTTCGGCGCACCGCGACCCGCTGGACGGGCAAGAAGCCGATAGTGGACGTTTTGCTCATCCGCGCCTAATCAGGTCGTCATGAACTGGTACGCTGTCTTCGCCATCTATTTCCTGATGTGGGTGATCAGCGCCTTCATCATGCTGCCCTTCGGCATTCGCACTCCCGATGAAACCGGGGAGGTGTTGCTGCGGGGACAGGCGGACAGCGCGCCCAGCAATTTCCGGCCCGGCCGGGTGGCGTTGCGGGCGACGATCCTGTCGGCCGCACTCTTCGCCCTCTATTATGCCAATTATGTGCAGGGCTGGGTGACGCTGGACATGTTGCCGGGCTATCATTCGGGGCGATGAGCGCAGTTGTGCGCATCGTTCGGGCGGAGGCCGCCCATGTCGAACGATGGGCGCTGATGCGGCATGCGCTGTGGCCGGACGGGCTGATCGACGAGCATCGGGACGAGATATTGGCGATGCTGCGCGAAGGCGGAGCCGACGCTCTGTCCCTGTTGGCGATCGATGTGGCGGGGGAGCCTATCGGCTTTGCCGAAGCGACGCTGCGGCATGATTATGTGAATGGGTGCGATAGCAGCCCGGTACTGTTTCTGGAGGGCATCTATGTCGAGCCGTCGGCGCGGCTGAGCGGCGCGGCGCGGGCGCTGGCCGATGCGGTGATGGATTGGGGCAAGGGCCGGGGTTGCACCGAAATGGCGTCCGACGCCAATCTGGCCAATCAGGCCAGCCATGATTTTCATGCGGCGATCGGCTTTGTCGAGACGGAGCGGGTCGTCTATTTCCGCCGGATGATCGAATAGATCAGAGCGGCAGGATCGTCACCCGGTCGCCGGAACGCGCTTCGGGCGATCCGGCGGGACGCAGGATCAGGCAATCGGCCTGTGCCATGGCGGCGGTGGCGGCGCTGTCCTGCGAGGTGACGGAAACGATGCCATCCGGACTGCGGAAGGCGCGCAGATAATCGTCCCGTTCGGCGGTGGCCGGGAGCGGCGCGGCTAGTGTGGCTTCACCCGTCAGGGGCAGCGGATGGGCGGCGCCGCAGATATGGCGGACCAGCGGCAGCAGGAACAGGGTGCCGGTTACGAAGGCAGATACCGGATTGCCGGGGAGGCCCAGAAACAGGGCGTCGTTCAGGCGACCGGCCATTAGTGGCTTGCCGGGGCGCATCCTGATCTTCCAGAAATCGAGCGAGCCGCCGGCCTGAAGGAAGGCGGGGCGCACCAGATCATGGTCGCCGACTGACGCGCCGCCGGTGGAGACGATGATGTCGGCCTGTGCCGCCTGTTCCAGCGCGGAGACCATGGCGTCCAGATCGTCGGGCACGATACCGAGGTCGATGACGTCGCAGGGCAGCGTTGCGAGCATGGCGGCCAGCATCGGCGCATTGGACGAGGGCAGGACGCCGGGGGGCGTGGGCAGGCCGGGGGCGACCAGTTCATTGCCGGTGGAAAGCAGCGCGACCTTTGGTCGGGCGACGACCGGCAACTGGCCATGGCCGCCCAGCACGGCAAGGGCGATCTGGGCGGGGCCGAGAGGCGTACCGGCTTTGAGCAGCAGGCTGTCCCGCGCAAAGTCCGATGCGGCGGCGCGGATATGGCGACCGGCGGGCAGGGGATCGCCGCTGGCGGTCAGGCTGTCGCCGTCTCGCGTGGCATTTTCCTGGATCAGGATGGCGTCGGCACCGGCTGGCAAGGGCGCGCCGGTGAAGATGCGCATCGCTTCACCGGGGGCGAGCGGGGCAAGGTCGGCTGATCCGGCGGCGCTTTCGCCTGTGACGCGCCAGGGGCCGGGATGTTCGGCGGCGCGCACGGCATAACCGTCCATGGCGGAGAGGGCGGCCCAGGGCTGGTTGCGCAGTGCCAGCACATCTTGCGCCAGCCAGCGACCGGCTGCCTGAGCGATCGGCACGGTTTCGACCGGAAGGCGGCGGGCAAGGGCGAAGAGTCGCACCTGTGCGTCGGCGACCGGGAGGAGGCTCATGCGGCGCGCCAGTCGCCGGACTTGCCGCCGCTCTTGGCGATCAGGCGGACGCCGCCGATGATCATCCCCTTGTCCAGCGCCTTGGCCATGTCATAGACGGTCAGCAGCGCGACCGAAGCGGCGGTTAGTGCCTCCATTTCGACCCCGGTCTGGCCGGCGGTGCGGGCGGTGGCGGTGACGGTGACGCCGTTGCCATCCAGATCGAAATCGACCGTCACGGCGCTGAGCGCGATCGGGTGGCAGAGCGGGATGAGATCGGCGGTCTTCTTGGCCGCCATGATGCCGGCGACCCGCGCCACGGCGAGGACGTCGCCCTTCTTGACCAGCCCATCCGCGATTGCTTTGGCGGCTTCCCCGCTCATATCGATGCGGCCGGTGGCGACGGCTTCGCGCGCCGTCACCGCCTTGGCACCGACATCGACCATGCGCGCCGCGCCATCCTCGTCCAGATGGGTGAGGCCGGTCATTGCCCGGTCAGGAGGTTATGCGTCGCCGCCTCGACATCGGCCTGACGCATCAGCGTTTCGCCGACCAGGAAGCAGCGGACGCCATGGTCGGCCATGGCGACGAGATCGGCATGGCTGCCAAGGCCGCTTTCGGCGACGAAGGTGCAGCCTTCGGGTGCCTTGCCCACCAGTTCATAGGTGCGGGCGAAGTCGACGGTGAAGTCGCGCAGGTCGCGGTTGTTGACGCCGATCAGGCGCGAGCGGAGTTCGAGTGCGCGTTCCAGTTCGGCTTCGTCATGCACTTCGATCAGGGCGTCCATGCCCAAACCAAGGGCCGCGTCCTCGATCTCCTGCATCTGGCCGTCGTCCAATGCGGCGACGATGATCAGGATGGCGTCGGCGCCGAGTGCGCGGCTTTCCAGCACCTGCCAGGGATCGACCAGGAAATCCTTGCGCAGCACGGGCAGGGCGCAGGCGGAGCGGGCGGCCATCAGATAATCGTCATGACCCTGAAAATAGGGCTCGTCTGTGAGGACCGAGAGGCAGGCCGCGCCGCCGGCGGCATAGGCTTGTGCATGGGCGGGCGGATCGAAATCGGCGCGGATCAGGCCCTTGGAGGGGCTGGCCTTCTTCACTTCGGCGATCAGGCCGAAGCCGGAGCGGGCGGAATCGTCCAGCGCCTTGCGGAAGCCGCGCGGGGGCGTCTGTTCGCTGGCGCGGGCGTGCAGCGCGGCGATGCTGGTCGCGGCCTTGCGACGGACGACGTCCTCGCGCTTGAAGTCGCAGATTTCGATGAGCTTGTTGGTCATGAATAGGCAATCCAGCAATTCAAAAGGGCGTTGGCAAGGCCACGATCGATGGTTTCGGCGGCTTCCTCCACGCCTTCGCGCAGATCATGGGCCGCGTCCGCGACGACAAGGGCTGCGGCGGCGTTCAGCAGCACGGCATCGCGATACGGCCCCGGTTCGCCTTGCAGCAGGGCGCGCAGGGCAGCGGCGTTATGGGCGGCGTCGCCACCCCGGATCGCTTCGACCGGATGGGTCGAAAGGCCGAGTTCGGCGGCGGTCAGGCGGTGCATGGCGACGAGGTCATGGCCCTTCACTTCGGCCATGTCGTTGCCGCCCGCCAGCGACAGTTCGTCCAGCCCTTCGTCGCCGGAGATGATCATGGCGCGATCGACGCCCAGTTCGGCGAGCGCTTCGGCATAGATGGGGACATAGGCCGGGCGGGCGATGCCGACGAGCTGGCGACGGACATTGGCCGGATTGGCGAGCGGTCCCATCAGGTTGAAGATGGTACGCTCGCCGATCGCCTTGCGGATCGGGCCGAGGCGTTTGAGCGCCGGGTGGTAGTTTTGCGCGAAGAGGAAGCAGATACCGAGATCGGTCAGGGTCGCTTCGGCGGTGGCGGCGGCCTTGTCGAGGTCGAGGCCCAGCGCTTCGAGCGTATCGGCGGCCCCGGCCTTGGACGAGGCGGCGCGGTTGCCATGTTTGGCGACGGGGACACCGGCTGCCGCCACGACAAGGCTGACGGCAGTGGAGACGTTGAGCGTGTGATGGCCATCGCCCCCGGTGCCGCAGACGTCGATCGCGCCGGCCGGGGCGCTGACCGGGATCATCCGGGCGCGCATGGCGCGGGCGGCGGCGGCGATTTCGGTCGCGGTTTCGCCGCGTCGGGCCATGGTGACGAGGAAGGCGGCGATATCCTCTTCCGGCAGATCGGCGTCGAACAGCAGGTCGAAGGCCGTGGCGGCGGCGTCGGCGGAGAGCGGTGCGGAAGGATCGGGCAGGCTGGTCATCGCCCTCTGCCTTAGTCGGCGGGGGGCGGCAGTGTCGAGGGGGCGCGCACGCTTAACTTCGCATATTTCCCGCAAATCCTGACATATAATTTCCTATTTGAGTTATATTCGCAATGGATGCAGGGGCAGTATAGGCCTGCCTGCCGGGATAGGACAATTATGGGGCGGAAGGTTCGGCAAAGCCGTCTTTTGCCAGAGGAGCGGTCGCCTGAATGACGGTGGCTTTGCCTGGCCCCAGCAGATAGTTGTTCGCTGCGATGCAGAGATAGGGGCGCTCGGGCAGGTTATCGGCATCGCGGCGCAGCGCGGGCCATTTGCCGGTGCAGTCCGATGTCTTGCAGCGGCAGAGCAGCAGGCCGGAGGGCGTGCCTTCCTCCGGCATCAGGCGCTCCGTGAAGGCGCGTTCCTGTTGCGTGGCGGCGGGCACGTGGGCGAAGGCGGCTTTGGGCGCGGTTAGGCGGGCGAAATTCTGCTTCGCTTCCTTTGCCGGTATCGGCCAATCATAATATGGCTCGCTCAGCCGAACGAAGGCGGCCCGATCGCGTTTTGCCAGCGCGTTGAACAGGGCGTGGGCAGTGTCTCGCATAGCGGGAAGTGCGGGCCAGTCAGTGGGCGCATCCATGATATCGCGCTGTTCCGGCGGCACTTCCGCTTCGGTCAGGCGTGCTGGCCGTGTCGGATCGATCACCCGGATATGGGACGGGCTGATATAGGTGGCTAGGGAGGTGTGGCAGTAGCCGCCTACCATGATAATCTGGTCCGGTGCGCCAGTCTGCATTTCGGCGATGGCATCATTCGCGTCCTGACAACTGCCGACACGGCCGGTCACTTCGATCATTCGCGGGCGGTTTTCAGGCAGGCGGCCTGTCTTGTTATTGGGATACAGCACGATCGACCGAAGGGCGCCCTCACCAAAAGGCGGGGTGTGTTCGGTCAGGGCCTGCCGGTCGGCATAGAGATGTCGATCGATACCCAGTCCCTGCACCCGCACGCATTGACCGGCCCAGTCGCGATAGTTGGACTGAATCGTCTCTATGTCCGTGGATTTGGCTATCGCCGGAGAGCAGCGATCCGGGGATTTGGCTGAAGCTGCGCCCGCAACGTTCAGCAGCGCGGCGGCGATCAGAAAAGCCAATCGCCGCCGCATGGCCGGGTCAGGCCGCTTCGCGTTCCCGCACCGGCAGGCCGGCGATGCGCAGGAAATTGGCCAGCATGTCATGGCCATGTTCGGTGGCGATGCTTTCCGGGTGGAACTGCACCGAATGGATCGGCAGCGTCGCGTGGCGGAAGCCCATGACCGAGCCGTCTTCGCTGGTCGCGTTGACGACCAAAGTGTCGGGGATATTTTCCACGATCAGCGAATGATAACGGGTCGCGGTGAAGGGCGAGGGCAGGCCGGTGAACAGGCCGGTGCCGTCATGGCTGACCGGAGAGGTCTTGCCATGCATCAGGCCGCCCCGCACCACCTTGCCACCGAAATGCTGGCCGATCGCCTGATGGCCAAGGCATACGCCGAGCAGCGGCGCACCCGCGTCGGCACAGGCGGCGACCAGATCCAGGCTGACGCCTGCTTCATTGGGTGTGCAGGGGCCGGGCGAGAGCAGGAAGGCCTTCGCCCCGCTGGACAGCGCCTGTCCGGCCGAAATGGCGTCGTTGCGGACGACCTCCACCTGTGCGCCAAGCTCCATCAGATAATGGACGAGGTTCCAGGTGAAGCTGTCATAATTGTCGATGACGAGGATCATGACAGAGCCTTAGCGCGACATGGGGGCGGGGGGAAGGGGCCGCGCCCTTTTGGCGTATAATGGCGAAAGGGCCAGCCCGCACATGGCGGACTGGCCCTTTTGCTTTGCGATTACGGATGGGATCAGAAAGCGACGGTCAGCGAGGCGGCGATGGTCGTGCCCAGCTTGTACTTGTTATAATAGACCTTCGTGCCGCCCTGTTCCTGGAATTCCTGATATTTGCGGCCGGTGATGTTGCGGGCTTCAAATTTCAGTTCGCTGTTGATGCCGCCGGGCAGGGTGATGCCCTGACGCGCGACGAAGTCCAGTTGCAGGCCCGGCTTTTCCTTGATGTCGGGTTGCAGGTTCGGGCCACGGCTGGTGACGCGGGGGCTGGCATAGGTGAGCAGCAGGGTCTGCTGCGACAGCTTGTCCGTATCTTCCAGGCCGAGTTGCAGGTTGACCAGATGGTCCGACTGGCCAGTGAGCGGCGCGCCATCCACGAAATAGTCCGACGCCGCCGGCAGATCGCCGGTGGTGTAGGTATAGGGGATGGTAGTGTCGCCGTCGCTGACCTTCAGCTTTGACTGGGTATAGGTGTAGTTTGCGATCAGCGCGATGCGGCGCGTCTGGAAGAAGGCTGAATCCCAATTGTCGAGCGGGATATATTTCTGCGCTTCGAACTCGGCGCCATAAAGCGTGGCTTCCGGTGCGTTGGCGAAGCTGGTCGTCACCGCATAGGTATCGCTGATCGTGGTATAGGTTTCGATCGGGTTCTTGATCTTCTTGTAGAAGGCCGAGGCCGTCAGACGCTCTTCGCGGCCCATATACCATTCGGCCCGAACGTCCGCATTCCACAGCTCGCTATCCTGAAGATAGGGGTTGCCGCGATAGAAGCGGTTGGAGTCGGTGTCGATGAAAGGCTGGGCGATCAGTTCGCGGAACTGCGGGCGAGCGAGGGTCTTGGACCCCGAAGCCCGGAATTGCAGGCCACCGCCGACATCATAGGTCAGCGTGACGGCCGGCAGCCAATAGTTATTCTTGATCTGGTTGAAGGGGGTTGCGCCGGTCGAATAGACGTCAACACCCGTCACCGACTGGCGGCCGCTTTCATAGCGGACACCGGCGTCGATGCTGAGGCCATCGAACAGTTCCGCCTTCACCTGACCATAGCCGGCATGGACGCGCATCGCGGCGTCATAGACCGGATAATTGCCCGAGAAGTCGAGCAGGGTCAGATCGTACAGCTGGATCGTCCCGTCCGACAGCAGATAGTCGGGGCGCAACTGCTGCACGGCGATCGGCAGGTTGGTGGCGTCGAAATGCAGCTCGTAGCGCGACGAGGTGCGCTTCGTGTCGGTATAGGCATAGCCGCCGGTGATCGTGAACTTGGGCGAAATCTTGTAGCTGAGGTCCGCGCCGCCCGACCACAGATCTTCGTTCAGGTCGCTGAATGTGACCGAGGCGTCGCCGCGCTGACGATTGAGCGCGTTGACGAAGCGATCGCCGACCGGATCGGTTTCCAGATCGCGGTTGGAGCGGACATAGACGAATTCCCGCTCATAGGGGGCTTCGCGCTGCGAATTGGCATAGCCGCCGCGCAGATCGAGGCTGAGTTCGTCGCTGAACTTGAATTCGCCGGTGAACTGGGTGTCGATCAACTGGCGTTCATACCAGGCGGTCTGCTGCGTCATGTAATCCGCGCCCTGGATCAGGCCGTCATTCTGGCCGACCGACAGCGCGGCGCGCTTCAGGGTGTCGCGGATATAGAGGTTGGTCCAGCGAACCTTCTGGTCGCCCCATTCCAGACCGAAGCCGAGCAGGCCGTTGACCGTCACCTGATTGTCGGTGACGACCTGATGATAGCTTTTGCCCGCGCCTTCCGACACGGTGAGCGAAGCCTGCTGGAGATTGTCGCGGGTGCGCCACTTGTTGCTGTAGCCAGCGGTGGCGATGATGCCGAGGCGCGCGTCGCCAATATCCAGCGCGGTACCGGCGTTGAGCGAGCCGGAGAAGTTGAACGGCAGGCTGTTGGTCCGTTGCAGGACCGAAGTCGCGCTGTTCAGGAACTGCATCGACATCGCCTGAAGATCGCTGCGATCCATATTGGCGAAGGGCGTGCCCGAACCAAAGGCCTGCTTCAGCAGCGGCGGTACGTCGCGCGAGCTGTCGTCAAAGCCGGTCCAGTCGGACTTGCTGCCATAATAGGTGTAGCCCATCTGGCCCGAGCTTTCGGTATTGCCGGCAACGCCGCCGCCGATTTCCAGATAGGATTCGGTCGGGATCGCCTTGGTCGTCAGGTTGATGACGCCGCCGCCGAATTCACCGGGGAAGTTGGCCGAGAAGCTCTTCTGCACCAGGGTCGATGCGATCACGCTGGTCGGGAAGATATCCAGCGGAACGACGCGCTTGAGCGGTTCCGGGCTGGGGAGGGGCGAGCCGTTCAGCAGGGCGAGCGAGTAGCGATCGCCAAGGCCGCGCACATAGACATAGCCGCCCGACACGACCGACAGGCCGGTGACGCGCTGGAGCGAGCCGGCGATGTCGCCTTCGCCTGTGCGCTTGATGTCGGCGGCGGACAGGACGTTCACCACCTGCGGCGCGGCCTGCGAGATATTGCTGGTGCGGCGACCGGTGACGATGATGTCGGAACCGGGGATCGATACGTCGACATTGCCTTCCTGCGCGGCGGCCTCATCGGCGGCGCTGGGTGTGGTCGACATGCCGGCATCACCGGCGGGTGTGGAAGCGGTGTCGGTCTGCGCCATCGCCATAGGTGCGACCAGCGCGGTGGAAATCAGGAGCAGGCGCGCCAGGCTGAGCGGCTTCGACATGCTATTAGTCCCCCTTGGGAAAAATCAGTGCAAAGAAGGCGGGGAAGCGAGTGCACGCTCCCCCGCCCCTGTTGAGGTCGTGGGTCCGATCAGGTCGTCGGGATGGCGGTGCAGTTGCCGCTGGTGCTGCCGAAGCTGGCGGTCACCGAATTGCAGGTCCAGCCGGCATACCAGGTGTCGCTGCTGT
This sequence comes from Sphingobium sp. AP50, assembly GCF_900109095.1. Lineage (GTDB taxonomy): Bacteria > Pseudomonadota > Alphaproteobacteria > Sphingomonadales > Sphingomonadaceae > Sphingobium. Next base: position 109,547 of record NZ_FNYZ01000009.1, on the reverse strand, counting down.
CCTTGACCGCACCGATATAGGCGGTGGTGGTGAAGGCGCTGTCGATCGTCTTGGGATCGATCGCGGTCACGGCCGTTTCGGTCGCGCCGTTGATGAACAGGCTGGTGAGCGACGGGGTGTAGGTATAGCTGCTGTTCGCGCCGGCGGTGAAGATCGACTGGACCAGAGCGGCGTCGACGCCCGTGCCGGTGCCCTTGAACGGCGTGCTGTTGCACTGCATCACGACCGACAGGTAGCGCGGCTTGCCGGCGTCCTGAAGCGTGGTGTCAGCGTCGCGGACCGCGGCAGCGCCGTTGATGCGCAGGCAGCTCTGGTTCGGGCTGACGATGATGCCGTTGACCAGCGCCAGGTCGGCGCCGCCGCGCAGCAGCATCGACGCGCCGTCGTCGCCGGTGTTCGAACGCTGGATGTGGGTGAAGTTGGCAACCTTCAGATACTGGCGCGGCAGGGCGTCTTCGCTGGCGTTGCTGTTGGTGGCCGAACCGTTCGAGTCGGTTTCAAGGAAGGTGTCGCCGATATTGTTACCTTCGCGCTGGGCGGAGATGACGAACTGGGCGGTGCCACGGAAGCCGACGTCGGTGTCGAGATTATCGTCTTCGTTGCCGGTCAGGACCAGATACTTCATGTTCGCGCTGCCGCCGAAGGCTTCGATGCCGTCGTCCGAGCTGTTGTGAACCTGGATGTGGTCGATGACGGTGCCGGTGCCGACGCCCGAGGGGGTCAGGCCCTGCAATTCCTTGCCGTCGGCCAGGACGAAGCCGGAATAGCGGATCTGGACATAGCTGAGGCGACCCGAGCTGTCGGTGTCGGTCGCGCCGCCATACAGGGCGTTGCTGGTACCTTCGGTGTCGCGTTCGCAAGCCGTAGTGCCGGCGGCGGCGGCAGGCGCCTGACAGTCGGTGATCTTCGCACGGCCGAGCAGCACGATGCCGCCCCACTGGCCCGACGACTGGTCGGTCGCGGCGCCGGTGACGTTTTCACGGCTGGTGAAGATGATCGGCGCGCTGGCGCTGCCGACGGCGTTGATCTTGTTACCGCGGTTGACGGCCAGATAGGCGTTGCCGGTGCTGGCGAAGACGACCACGCCCGGATCGACATTGAGCGTGACCGTGTTGGTGCTGGCAGCGCCCTGATCGGTGCCGACATCGACGCGGCCGGGCAGCGAGTAGATCACGCCGGTCGTCTTGGCGATCGCCGTCGTGCTGTTGAAGCGCGAGGGGAAGCCGCAGTTGCGCCAGGTGTTGGTGCCGTCCGTGATGGTGCCCAGATCGCTGAACTGGTCCGAACCGGCGATGGTCGGGCAGCTCGCGGCCGGCGTCACCGCAGTCGGGGTCGGCGTGGGGGTCGGCGTCGGCGTGGGGGTCGGCGTGGGCGTCGGGGTCGGGATGACGATCGTGCCTTCACCGGGCGAGGCGATGTCGTCGGCACCGCAGGCGCTCAGGCCCAGGCAGGCGCAGCTCGCCATCAGGATCGTGTGGATACGGTTAATCTTGGCCATGTCGTCTCCGCTCCGGCTGGGCCGGGATTGTTGGAATGCGGAGCGCAGGGGAATTTCGAATCGGACAACGCCCCCTGTCGCCCTCGGTAGCGGCAGTTAGGCGCATCAAATGACGTGCTTGTTTTGGTTCTGTGACGAAATGGCGTCGTCAAAATGACAGATTGAAGACTTTAGTTTCAATCTGATGACATGGTAAAGGGTGCAGGGAGCAGGGCGCCGTCCTTATCGGACGACGCCCTGCTCCCTGCACCTATGCTGTTGCGATATCAGCGCATTGCGTAGCTCGGATTGAGGCGGTTCAGGGCGCGTTGAGCAATAGCGCGCGAGGATTCCTCGCTGCCGTCGGCGAGCGCCAATGTGGTTTCGGGGGCGAAGCGCGCGGAGCGATAGGCTTCACGGGCGGCGGTCATGCGGCCCATGCCGGCATAGGCATTGCCCAGATTGATCAGGCGGGCGGCGTCATTGGCGCCATCGGGCCACATTGCCTGCAACTTGCGCGCGGCGGCGTCATAATCGCGGGCGACCAGCGCCTTGGCGGCCAGATTGCCGTCCGGTACGCCAAGGACGACGACGTCCTCCGCTGCGGCCTGGGCGATTCCCGGCGTCATCGCGGCCAGAGCGAGACCCAGCATCATCGCGACTTTCTTCATCGACAATCTCCCGAAAAAAACTTCCTACTTTAGCCGGAAGTATTTCATCTTGATGACAATCGGGCAAGGGCGATCGAGTGCGCAGAAAACGATTTTCTAACGTGTAAAATCATACACTTATAATTTTTTCATGAGAATGTCATAAAAGAGTAATCGAATGAATTGTGATTTCACGTCGCGATTCGAATCGGGATGCGCATCCATTGCGCCCGTGGGTTCGCGAGCCGCGGAAATGGGTACGTCTTCTCACTCCGCTGGCGGGGCGAGGAAGGTCGATAGCTATTTCAGGTAGGTCCAGAGGCTTCTGTTGCCCGGCGCCCCTGGAAGCCGCTGAATTCCCTTCTGTTGCCCGGTGGGTTCAACCGCGCTATTTTAGTATAATGTCAGGCCGTGAGGCCCTCAATTACGCTGCAATGGCGAGTGCTTCGTTATCGTTGGCACTTGTGAGTTTTGCACAGTTTAACGGCTTACACGGGCCGGGTAAAAACATCGCCTTTGAACACACGTCGATCCTAGTTCGGCCCCATCAGAGGCCCCGCCATCCGCCCGAAGGGCGTGAAACGGGGTATGTGGTGGAACCGCCGGGTACTGCCCCCGGGTCCGCTGCGTCTATTACACGACATAATTTATCACCATAGCCGGGCGAACCCGGCACGCCCTATATGGAGCGGCGCGGGTCTTTTATCAAGTCGTTGCTGGCGGGAACGGAGAACAGAATGTGCATCATGGCGATGGCATGGGATACGCATCCACGCTGGCGGCTGATCCTGATCGGTAATCGTGATGAATATCATGCCCGGCCGGCCGCGCCGCTGGCGCGCTGGGAGGATCGGAACGGCGTGATCGCCGGGCGCGATTTGCAGTCGGGTGGGACATGGCTGGGCGTGTCGATGAAGGGGCGCGCGGCGATCGTCACCAATTTACGGGGTTATGGCGGCCCCGATTCCGATCGGGCGTCGCGCGGGGCGCTGGTGGCGGATTTGCTGGCAGGGAATGGCCTTTATGCCGATCCGGCGCAGGCGGCGATCGGCGATTTCAATCCATTCAACCTGATCCTGATCAATGCGACGGGCGCGCATTTCCTGACCAACCGGCCAACGCCGGTCCGCACGATGCTCGCACCGGGCCTCTATGGCTTGTCCAATGGTGCTTTGGATGCACCTTGGTCCAAGACGCTGGCGCTCAAGGCGGCGTTACTGGGCTGGATGGTGGCGGGAGCAAAGCGCCCCGAAATGCTGTTCGATGCCTTGCGGCAGGAAGTCCTTCCGGATGAGGGGATTGTGCCGGATGCACCATCCGATGCACCGGACGAAGCGGCGTCGTCGCCGATCTTCATTCGCCATCCACTTTATGGCACGCGGTGCAGCAGTATCGTGGCGATCGACCGTGACGGGCGTGGCGAGATGTTCGAACAGCGCTTCGATGCGAGTGGCGCGCAGGCGGGCGAAACCATTATCGCCTTCGATTGGCCGAATGGGCGTTAGAGCGGCATGACTTTATTCTGACCCACGCCGTCATTGCGAGCGCAGCGAAGCGATCCGATGTCGTACTGGTGGATTGCTTCGCTGCGCTCGCAATGACGATTCAGGATGTTTTTATCGCGGCTCAGCCCCAGGGGCGTTCGCGATACCATTTGGTGATGACGTGCTTGACGCCGCTGCGCACCTTCATGCCGTGGTGGAGGCTGGCCGGGTTGGGCTGGCCATCGGGCAGGCGATTATTCCAGGCGAGCAGCTTGCCGGTTTCGGGCTGCACCATCTTGCCGATCTTCGTGAAGCGGGTTGCGCCGCCCGCCGCCGGTTCGTCCAGATAGATCATCAGCGTCCAGGTGCGGTTGCCCGCGACGCCGCAATATTTGGGATAGTCCGCGCCCTTGGGATCGAAATAGTCGGTGTGCGCCTTGAATTCCTGCCCCACGGCATAGCGCTGGCCCTGAATAGGTTCGCCATGCGCGGTGGCGATGCCGGCGAAGGCGTCCAGTCGCGCATTGATCGCGGCGACGAAGGGGTCGCTATGATCGAGGTCGCAGGTTTCGCTGGTGCGGAAATAAGTGTCGCCATTGGCGTCGGCGATCGTGGAGGGGCGCCGCTGCGTATCGATTCGATCGACCAGCGCGGCGCATTCCTCCGCCGTGAGGAAGTTGCGCTGGATGAAGAGCGTCAAATCCCTGTTCGGCACGCGCTGGATGCGCGGATGGGCGCCGATCAAAAGCGGATCGCCATCGATGGCGACGGGAGCGGTGATGGCGGTGGTTGCGGTCATGACGGGCCCTGCCGGGATATGGTGCAGCTAAGACGTCGCCACAGCTATCGTTCAGCCTTGCAAATGCAAGGGGTGCGATGCATGTCATATTACCGTCACACAACTGTCATTCGCCAGTAAGATCACCTGCCTAGCAGGCTCTCAACTTGACGGGGGCTTGGGTCAAAATCATGCGGGTGCCGTTTGGCGACAAGATAAGCGGCCTGGGGCGTGGAAGGGGGCAGTCCTTTCCGGCGTTCGACTGGCTGGCGTGGATCGAGCGGGGGCTGCTTGTCCTGCTGGCGCTGTTGATGGTGCGGCTGATCTGGGTGATCGTCACGCCAGTCGGCAGTTTCGGGCCATGGGAAGGGCGGCAGGCGCAATTGCTGTCGCCGAGTGCGCGGCAGGCGCTGTTCGCCAGCTTCGATCCCTTCTTCCGCAGCGATGCGCCGCAGCCGGGCGGCGGGGTCGTTACCTCGCTGGCGCTGACCGTCTATGGCATTCGCCTGAATGAAGGTTCGGGGCTGGGCTCTGCGATCATCGCCGGGCCGGATGGCGTGCAGAACAGCTTTGCCGTGGGCGACGAAATCCTGCCGGGCGTGGTGTTGAAATCGGTGGCGTTCGATCATGTGACGATCGATCGCGGCGGGGCGGAGGAACAGGTGTTTCTGGACCAGTCCACGCCTGCACCCGAAGCCGCGCCGCAAGCGCCCGACAGTGGGCGAGGGTGGCAAAGTGCCGCGCCGCCACCGCAGACACTGCCCGCGGCCTCCGCAGGGCCGACCGTCGACAGCCTGAAGCGGGATATCGGCTTCGCCCCGCGCATGCAGAATGGGCGCGTCACCGGCCTGGCCGTGATGGCCAAGGGGCCGGCCTTTGCTGGCGCAGGCTTCCACCCCGGCGATATCGTCAGCAAGGTCAACGGCCAGCCGGTCGGCGACCTGCAATCGCTCCAGAACCAGATCGCGCCCGGTGCGCGCCTTTCCCTGACCGTAGAGCGCGGCGCCGCCGTCGCGACCGTCAACCTGATAGTGCAAGGCCAATGACCCGCAAATTCCTTCTTTCCGCTGCCATGGCCCTTGCTCTGGCGACGCCGATCGTTGCCTCCGCGCAGCAGACTTTGAACGTCCGTGACGCCGATATTCGCGCCTTCATTCAGGATGCGGCGCGGGTGACGGGACGCACCTTCATCATCGACAACAAGGTGCAGGGGAAAGTGTCGGTCGTGACCGACAGGCCGCTCAGCCGATCGGAATATTTCGAGATTTTCCTGTCGACCCTGCGCGCCAACGGGCTGGTGGCGGTGCCGGCCCCCGGCGGCGCCTATCGCATTCAGCCGGTGGACGGCGCGGCGGGGCAGCCGAGCGGCGTGGGCAGCGCGGCCAATCGCAACAGCTTCGTCACCGAAGTCTTCCGCCTGCGATCGATCGATGCGGCGAGCGCGCTGGAAACGCTGCGCCCGCTGGTGAGCAAGGAAGGCTCCGTTACGGCCAACCGGGCAGGCAACAGCGTGGTGGTGGCGGACTATGCGGATAATGTCGCGCGCATCCGGCAAGTGATCGCACGGGTCGATCGCGACACGGCGGCGACGCAGATGGTGATGCTGAAAAATGCCGGCGCGCGCGAGATCGCGACCTCGCTTCAGGCGCTGGTTGCGAGCGGCGGCGGCGAGAATGCCGCGCCGTCGGCCGCGACGGTGGTGCCGATCGACAGCAGCAATGCGGTGGCGATCCGGGGCGATGCCAATACCGTCGCGCGGCTGGCTGCGATGGCAAGGCAACTCGATCAGCAGGCGGCGAGCGGCACGGAAATCCGCGTCTATTGGCTGGAACATGCCGATGCCGAAAAGCTGCTCCCTGTATTGCAGCAACTGGTGGGGCAGTCGACCAGCCAGCCGGTGAGTTCCGATACGCCAGCGAGCAGCAAGGGCAGCGCTGCCCCGGCTTCGCAGGCGGCGGCGCCTGTGGCTGCCTCCTCCGGCTCCTCCTCGTCGGGCGGAGGCATCAACACGCGCGGCCCAGCGATCGTCACCCGCTATGAAGGCGCCAACGCCATCATCGTGGCGGCGAACAGCGACGTGCAGCGGATGCTGGGCGAAACCATCCGCCAGATCGACACCCGGCGCGAACAGGTGCTGGTGGAGGCGATCATTGTCGAAATCAGCGATGCCGCCGCCAAGAAATTGGGCGTGCAGTTCCTGTTGGGCAGCACATCGACCGGATTTGCGGCAACCAACTACAGTAACGCATCGCCCAATCTGCTGACACTGGCAGGGGCGTATGGTGCGGACAAGCTGGGCACCACCAAGACGACGGTGGTCGCCGCTGACGGCACCACGACGACGACCGAGACGCAGACCAACAGCGATCTGGCCAGCACGCTCCAGTCGGCGGCGCTGACCAGCCTGCAAAGCGCCACCGGCGCGATCGGCGCGTTGGGCGGCAGCATTGGCAAGAACGGCATTTTCGGCGCGATCATCAATGCGGTGAAATCCGACACGAAAAGCAACCTTCTGTCCACGCCGTCGATCATGACGCTGGACAATCAGAAGGCGTCGATCCTGGTCGGGCAGCAGGTGCCGGTGACGACAGGGGAGGCGCTGAGCCAGAATTTCGACAATCAGTTCCGCACGGTGCAGCGGCAGGATGTCGGCATCAAGCTGGAGGTGAAGCCCCAGATCAACACCGGCGGCGCGATCAAGCTGTTTCTGAAGCAGGAAGTGTCCAGCGTGGCCGGGCCGGTCAGCAACAGCAACAGCGACCTGATCATCAATAAGCGCGAGATCGAAACGACCGTCACCGTAGATGATGGCGAGATATTGGCGCTGGGCGGCCTGCTGGACGACAATGAGCGGCGCACGATCGAGCGCATCCCGCTGCTGTCGGACATTCCCGGCATCGGCGAATTGTTCAAGTCGCGCAGCAACAGCCGGTCGAAGACGAACCTGATGGTCTTCATCCGGCCGACCATATTGCGGTCGAAGGAAGATGCGCAGAAGCTGACGCAGCAGCGCTATGGCTATGTCCGCGGCATGCAGTTGCAGCGCGATCCGCAGTCCGAACCGACGATCGACGAACTGGTGCGCGACTATATGGGCGCGACGCCGCCGATCGCTGCGCCGCAGCCGGGCGATGCGGTGGTGCAGCCGGCGGCGGCCGATCCGCAAGTCATCGAACCTACGGTCCGCCAGTCGAGCGGTGTGGTTCGCCCGGTCGAAATTCCCGCAAGCGGAGAACAGAAATGACCGATCCGAAACAGGGGGAGGCTGTTTCATCGAACCATATTTCCCGGCCAATCGACATTCCCTATGGCTTCGCGCGCAAGCATGGCGTGGTGCTGCTGCCGCCTGAAGGCGAGCGGCTGACCATCGCGGTGCGTGAGGGCAGCGATCCGCGCGTGCTGCTGGAAGTGCGGCGGCATCTGGCGCGCAGCTTCGACGTGCGGTTCGTGGAACCGGCGCAGTTCGACCGGCACCTGTCCGATCATTATGCGATGGATGGCAGCGCGGCGGCGATGGCGGGATCGCTGGAGGTCGGCGCCGATGAGCTGGATATTCTCGCCGCTGACATTCCGACCGCAGACGACCTGCTCGACAGCGCGGACGATGCGCCGGCGATCCGCCTGATCAACGGCATCATTGCCGAGGCGGCGCGGCAGGGCGTGTCGGATATCCATATCGAACCCTATGAAACCGGGCTGATCGTGCGGATGCGCATCGACGGCGTGCTGCGCGAGACGCTGCGCATGCCGCCCCATGTCGCGCCGGTGGTGGTGAGCCGCATCAAGGTGATGGCGCGGCTCGACATTGCGGAGCGGCGCGTGCCGCAGGACGGGCGCATAGGCCTGACATTGGGCGGCAAGCTGCTCGACGTGCGTGTTTCGACCCTGCCGAGCCGGGCGGGCGAGCGGGTGGTGCTGCGTATTCTCGACAAGGAAAATGCCGGGATCACGCTCGACCTGCTGGGCATGACCGGCGCGCCGGACCGGATTTTCCGCGAAGGGTTGAGCGAGCCTAACGGCATCATCCTGGTCACCGGGCCTACCGGTTCGGGCAAGACGACGACGCTTTATGCCGGTTTGCGGACGCTGAACGATGGCAGCCGTAATATCCTCACCGTTGAAGATCCGGTCGAATATGCGATCGAGGGTGTGGGCCAGACGCAGGTCAATGCCAAGGTCGGGCTGACCTTTGCGGCGGGGCTGCGTGCGATCCTGCGGCAGGACCCTGACGTGGTGATGGTCGGCGAAATCCGCGATCGCGAGACGGCAGAGATTGCGGTGCAGGCATCGCTGACGGGGCATCTGGTGCTGTCGACCGTGCACACCAATGATGCGGTGGGCGCGATCACCCGGATGCGCGACATGCGGGTCGAGCCGTTCCTGCTGGCCTCCACGCTGCGCGCGGTGATTGCGCAGCGACTGGTACGGCGGCTATGCCAGCATTGTCGCGAGCCGGTGCAGGCGGACAAGTCGGCCAGCGCGCTGCTGGGCTTTGATCCGGGCACGATCATCTACAAGGCGAAGGGCTGCGAAGAATGCAATGGCACCGGCTATAAGGGTCGGATCGGCGTGTTCGAGGCGATCCGCGTGGACGACACAATCCGCCGCCTGATCAATGATGGTGGCGATGAATCGCTGATCGCGCGCCATGCTTTCCTGAACGCTCCCAATCTGGGATCGGCCGCGCGGGCGCTGGTGCGCGACGGCCAGACCACGGCGGAAGAGGCGATCCGCGTGTCGCGGCGCGATGCGGTCGAGGCGGAAACCATCGCCGATGGCTGATTTCGACTATGTGGCGATCGACCCGGCGGGCAAGGAACGCGGCGGGAAGCTCAAGGCCGACACGATCGAGGATGCGCGGGCGAAGCTGGACGCGCGCAAGCTGTTCGTCGTGCGGCTGGAACCGGGCGCGGTGGAGGCGGCGCGCAAGCGGGCGGGCCTGTCGCTGCGCGCGCCGCGATTGTCTTCAAAGGAACTGACGCTGTTCACCCGCCAGCTTTCCACGCTGATCCAGGTCAGCCCGCTGGAGGAATCGCTGCGCACCATCGGCAAGCAAAGCGAGCAGGATCATGTCCGCGCGATCGTGGGCAAGGTGCATGGCGGTGTGCTGGAAGGGCGGCGGCTGGCCGATGCGCTGGGCGCGGAGCCGAAAAGCTTCCCGCCGCTCTATCGCGCGATGATTTCCGCCGGTGAAAGTTCGGGTAGCCTGCCCACGATCATGGAGCGTCTGTCCGACCTGATGGAGCGGCAGGCGGTGATGCGATCTAAGGTGCTGACCGCGATTGCCTATCCCAGCGTGCTGGCGACTTTTGCCGTGTTCGTGGTTGCGGCGCTGATGATCTTCGTCGTGCCCAAGGTGGTGGAGCAGTTCGATACGGTGGGGCAGGAATTGCCCTTCCTGACGCGGATGGTGATGGCGATTTCCGCCTTTCTTGCCGGTTACTGGTGGTTGCTGCTGATCCTAATGGCGCTGGCGGGTTTAGGCTTCTGGCGAGCGATGAAGGTCGATGCCTTCCGCTATCGGTTTGACGCGATGCTGCTGGGCCTGCCGGTGCTGGGCAAGCTTATCCGCGATCTGCATGCGGCGCGGATGGCGCGTACCTTGTCCACCATGATCGCGAGCCGGTTGCCGTTGATGGAAGGCCTGTCGCTGACCGCCAACACCGTTCATAATCGCGTATTGCGCAAGGCGTCCGACCAGATTGTCGAGGCGATCCGGGGTGGTGGCAGCCTGTCCGCCGCGCTGCGCCGGGCGGGCGTGTTTCCGCCATTGCTGGTCTATCTGGCGGCGAGCGGGGAAAGTGCCGGGCGGCTCGATACCATGCTGGAGCGGGCCGCCGATTATCTGGAGCGCGAGTTTGACAGCTTCACCTCCGCCGCGCTGGCGATGCTGGAGCCGGTCATCATCATACTGATGGGCGGCATCGTCGCCGTCATCATCCTGTCCATCCTGCTGCCGATCTTGCAGCTGCAAAGCCTCACCGGGGCTTGAAGGAGTGCATATGAAGAATCTTTTCGTTCACCGCTGTTCAGTGCAGAGCTCCTGCGGAAGCAGGAGCCCAGAGTCTGGGGCGCAGCATCAAGAATCCTGGGCTCCTGTTTTCACAGGAGCACGTTCAGATGCTGATGTTAGACGTTCTGCCGAAAATGGTTTCACGCTGGTCGAACTGATGGTCGTGATCGTGATCATCGGCCTGCTGGCGACGATCGTGGCGATCAACGTCATTCCCGCGACCGACACCGCCCGGATCGAGAAGGCGAAGGCCGATATTTCCACGATCGAACAGGCGCTGGAGCAATATCGGCTCGATAACCTGACCTATCCGGCCGGGTCGGACGGGTTGCAGGCGCTGCTCAATCCGCCCGCGTCGCTGGCGCAGCCGCAGCGCTATCGCCGGGGCGGCTATATCAAGAAGCTGCCGCAGGACCCGTGGGGCCGCGCCTATGTCTACACCGTGCCGGGGCGCAAGGGCGCGTTCGACATCAGCTCGCTGGGCGCCGATGGCCAGCCGGGTGGCGAGAATGAGAATGCGGACATTTATTCCAGCGAAATGTGAGTGCTCCGGCGCAAGCCGGAGCCCAGGGCCGCACGCACAGCGTTCGGAACCCTGTGTTCCTGTCTTCGCAGGAGCACGGCATCCTGTGGGGCAGGGCGGATTTACCCTCCTTGAGCTGATGGTCGTGCTGACGATCATCGGCTTCATTTCGGCTGCCGTCGTTCTGGCCATCCCCGATCCACGTGGTCGGGTGGTGGAGGATGCCGATCGCTTTGCCGCGCGCGTGGCCGCCGCGCGCGACGAAGCGGTCGTCACCGCACGGCCGATGGGCCTGTGGGTGTCGGCTTCGGGCTATGGTTTCCAGCGTCGCGAGGGCGAGCAATGGGCGCCGATCGAGGACAAGCCCTTCGTTACCGCCAACTGGAAGAATGGCACCCGCGCGCTGGTGGGCAAGGATGGCCGCCAGCAGATCGCCTTTGACGGCACTGGCTTGCCGACCGATCCGCTGACCGTGACCCTGGCGCGCGAAGGCGAGCGGGTGTCCGTGACCGTCGACATGGCGGGGAAGGTCATGGTCGGTGGGTAAGGTCATGTTCCGTGTTCCTGCGGAAGCAGGAACCCAGGGTGGCGTGCGCCGGACCTGGAGGCCCTGGGCTCCTGCTTTCGCAGGAGCACGGTGTGGTGCCAACGAGCGCGGCTTCAGGCCTTTTGATCGTTCCGCCCAACAGGGCTTCACGCTTCTCGAAATGCTGGTCGCTCTGGCGGTGTTCAGTCTGGCCGCGTTGGCGCTGATGCGGTTGCAGGGGGTGACGTTGCGGACTGCGGCCGATCTCGACAGCAAGGCGCTGGGCCAGATCGTGGCGCGGAACCTGATGGTTGAGGTGCAGAGCGATCCTGTGGCCCCTTCGGTCGGACAGGAGGATGGCGACGTCGAAAATGGCGGGCGGCGCTGGCACTGGAGCCGCAGCGTCAAGGCGATGGAGGACAAGCGCCTGTTGCAGGTCGATCTGACCGTTGACGGTCAGCCGGGCGCGTCGCCAGTGGTGCTGAGTTTCATGCGGGTGGTGGAATGATGGTCCGCCTGACCAAAGTGAAACCTCCAACCCCCTCCCCTGAAGGGGAGGGGGTTGAAAGAGGCGAAGGTCGTCCCACCGAGCAAGGTTTTACACTCATAGAACTGCTCGTCGCGCTTATGATCTTCGCAATGCTGGCGGCTGCGGGCGTCCTGCTGCTGGGCAACAGCGTTTCCGCGCAGGCGCAGATCAAGGCGCGGCTGGATGATCTGGCGGCGGTGCAGCGGGCGGGCGGAGCATTGGCGGGCGATCTGGGGCAGGCGGTGCCGCGCATCACGCGGACCGAGGCCGGCACCAATGCGCCGGCCTTCTGGGCGCATGACGATGGCGAAGGCCAGCCGGTGATGCAGTTCGTGCGGGGCGGCTGGGACAATCTGGGCGATTTGCCGCGGCCATCGCTGCAAAAGGTCGAATATTGGGTGCGGCAGGGGCGGCTGGAACGGCGGACCTATGCCGAACTGGATGGGGCGGCAGGCGATGATCCGGCGGCGCTGCTGGACAATGTCGAGGCGGTGAAGCTGCGTTTCCGCGATGTACGGGGCAAATGGCAGGAGGAATGGACGCCGTCACAGCCCGACCTGATTCCGCTGGCCGTGGAAATGACCGTCACGCGCACGGGCGAGCCGCCGGTGACGATGCGCTTTCTGGTGGCGCCGGGCCCGCAGGAAAAGCTGGAGGGTGCGACCGGTGCCTGATCCCCGCAATGAGAAAGAACGGGGCGCGGCGCTGCTGACCGTCTTGCTGCTGGTGGCGGTGATGGCGGTGGTCGCCGCGACCGCGCTGGAGCGGGTGGCGCTGGCGACGCGGATGACCGGCAATGGCGGCGCGGTCGATCAGGCGCGCGCCTATGCCGACGCCGGGACGGAGATGGCGCGGCTGCGCATCGGTGATCTGACCGCCGGCAATCCGGTCAAGATCACGCTGGCGGGCAACTGGCTGGGCACGCCGCAGGCGGTGCCGGTGCCGGGTGGCATGGCCACCGCGCGGGTCACGGATGGTGGTAATTGCTTCAATCTCAACAGCGTGGTCAGCGGACAGAGCGAGGCGGCGCTGAAGGTCCGGCCGATCGGCGTGACGCAGTTTCAGGCTCTGCTGGAAGCGCTGGGCGTGCAGACGCGGCAGGCGCAGGGCGTTTCCGTCGCGCTGGCCGACTGGATCGACAGCGACAGCGTGCCGCAGCCCGGCGGGGCCGAGGATGACAGCTATGCCCAATATGCGCGGCCCTATCGCACGCCCAATCGGATGATGGTGGACCCCAGCGAATTGCGGGCGGTGGCTGGGGTGACGCCCGCCATCTATGATCTGGTGAAGCCGTGGATATGCACCTTGCCGGTCACGGATTTGTCGCCGATCAACATCAATACGCTGCTGCCGGGTCAGGCGCCCTTGTTCGCGATGCTGCTGCCGGGGCAATTGTCGGTGGCGCGGGCGCGGCAATTGCTGGCGCAGCGACCGGCGGACGGCTACGGCAGTACGGTGCAATTCTGGGCTTTGCCTTCGCTGGCGGGCCTGTCGCCCGCGACCGAGGTGGCAGAGCAGGTGAAGTTGAAGACGGGATTTTTCGGAGTGACTGTGTCGGTGGAAGTCGGGGGAACGCAACTGGTGGAGCGCGCGCTGATCGATGCGCGGGAAAGCCCGGCCAGGCTGGTGCGGCGTAGCTGGGGTGGTGAGGCATGAGCAGTCGCGATGCCCTGATCCTGATGCTGCCCGAAGCGGCCGAAGCGGCCGAAGCGGCCGAGGCGCCGGTGCGCTGGATGCGCGTGATCGATGGGGCGCTGGTGCAGTCGGGCGAGGGCGTCAACTGGCTGTCAGCCTGTGGTATCGCAGCGCTGCCGGACAAGGCGCGGGTGCTGCTGGTGCCGCCGGCAGCGCTGGTGACGCTGCACTGGATCGCCCATCCCGACCTGCCGGTGCGGCAGGGGCGGGCGGCGGCGCGGCTGACGGCGCTGACCGCCAGCCTGTTGTCGGCCGACCAGTTGTTCGCCGCGACCGATGCCAATGACGATCCGGCCCTGCCGCATATCGTGGCCGTGGCCAGTCGCGCCGACATGCAGCATTGGCTGCTCTGGGCGCAGCATCATGGGCTGGACCCGGATATCATCGTGCCCGCGCCTTTGCTGTTACCGGAGCCGGAGAGCGGTTTCGTGCGCGGTCGGATCGCCGACGAGATGGTGCTGCGCGGCGTGGACATGGCGCTGACGGCCGATATGGCGCTGCCCGCACTGATCGGCGACGCACCGATCGCCGATATCGCGGCGGGCGTGATCGAAGGGCGGGCCATCGCTGCGCTGAATGCGCCGCCGATCGATTTGCGGCAGGGCGATTTTGCCAAGCGGGTACGGCGCGCCGTCGACAAGCAGGCGTTGGGGCGCATCATCCTGTGGAGCGGGCTGATCCTGTTGCTTTGCCTTGCCGCTGTTCTGGTCGGCATCGTGAAGCAGCATATGGCGGCGAGCCGGCTGGACCGGGAGAGCGTGGCGCTGGCGCAGCAGGTGCTGCCCGGTGCCAGTGATGCCGCGCAGGCGCAGGTGGAACTGGAGGGGCGTCTTGCCGCGCGGGGTGCGGGTGGACGCGCCTTTACCGCGCCCGTCGCCGGGCTGCTGGCGGCGGTGCAGGATGCGCCGGGCGTGGCGCTGACCAGCCTGTCGCGTGATCCGGACGGGATGATCCGGGCGACGCTGGCCGCGGCCAAGGCGGAAGACATCAACATGGTCCTGCTGGCGATCCAGGCGGCGGGCTACACGATTACGGCGACTCCCTCCCAGGATCCGGGCGGGCGGACGCTGGCGGACATAACGGTGCGGTCATGATGGAACGGATAGCAGCATATTGGGGCGAGCGATCGGCCCGCGAGCAATGGATGCTGGGGGTGATGGTCGCGCTGCTGGCGGCGACCTTCCTCTGGTTCGGCGTGGCCGCGCCGCTTGACCGGGCGCAGCGCGGCGCGCGGGAGACGTTGCTGGAGGCGACCGATCGCAATGCCGCCGTGCGCGCGGCAGTGAAGCAATTGAAGACGCTGCCCCGCACGCCTGCCTCGACCGGTCCGGCCGTGCCGCTGGACCAATTTGTCGGGCAGGGCGCGGGCGAGGCCGGGCTGACGCTGGAGCGGGCGCAGGCGCAGGGCAATGACCGGATGGAAATCGCCATCGCATCGGTACGGCCGGTCGCGCTCTTCTCCTGGCTGGCCGGGCTGGAGGCGCAGGGCGTGCGGGTTGACACTATGAGCGCGCGGCCATCGCCGACGGCGGGCAGCGTGTCTGTGCAGGCCGTGCTGGTGCGGGGAGAGGGGCAATGATGGGCCTTATCCTGTCACGGCGGATGCGGATCGTGCTGATCGTCGCGCTGCTGCTGGGCCTGCTGATCTTCCTGCCGATGCGGGTCGCGCTGGGGCTGGCCGGGCTGGAGCGGATTGGCGTTGCGGCACGGGAAGTGCGGGGCACGGTGTGGAGCGGGCGGATCGATCAATTGATGCTGGGCAATATGCCGCTGGGCAGCGTGCGGGCGGGCCTGTCCCCCATATCACTGCTGATGGGGCGTGCGCGCTTCGACATCGCCCGGACCAAGGGGCTGCCCGACGATGTGAAAGGGGCTTTGACGGTCGGCTTTGGGCGCATTGGCGTGGATGACGTGACCGGCGCGGTGCCGCTGGGCCGGACCTTCGCGCCATTACCTGTGGGCAGCCTGATGCTGGAGGATGTCAGCGCCTATTTCAGCGGTGATCGCTGCGGCCATGCCGAAGGGCGGGTGCGGGCGCGGATGGCCGGGCAGTTTCCGGGATTGAACCTGAGCCAGGGTCTTTCGGGTACGGTAGCCTGTGACGGGGACGCGCTGCTGCTGCCGCTGGTCAGCCAGTCGGGGCTGGAGAAGGTCAGTCTGCGGATCTGGCGCTCTGGCCGCTATGTCGCGGAGATGCGGATCGAAACCGCTGATGCTTCGCTGGCCAGCCTGTTGGGACAGGCCGGGTTCGCGCCGGCCGGTAATGCGCAGATATTGAAGGTCGAAGGGACGCTGTGATCCAGCCGATTCCGGCGCTGATCGGCGCGCTGGCGGGCGCGATCCTCGGCAGCTTTCTGGCGACCCTGATCCTGCGCTGGCCGCAGGGCAGGGGCGTGATGCGCGGTCGATCCGCCTGCGATGGCTGTGGCCGCACTTTGACGGCGCGCGACCTGATCCCGATGCTGAGTGCGATGCTGAGCAAGGGGCGCTGCCGCACCTGTGGCGCGGCGATCGATCCGCTGCATGGCCGGGTGGAGGCGGGCTGCGCGATCATCGGCGCTTTGGCGATCGGTTTCCGGCCCGATCTGGGCGGGATCGGCTGGGCATTGCTGGGCTGGCTGCTGCTGACGCTGGCGGTGCTGGACTGGCGCCATTTCTGGTTGCCCGATGCCTTGACCCTGCCGCTCGCTTTTCTTGGCTTCACGATCGGCCTGTGGGCGACGGATGTTGCGCTGACGGATCGCGTCATTGGAGCAGCGGTCGGCTATGGCGCACTGCTGGGCCTCGCGCTGGGTTATAGAGCCTTGCGCGGGCGCGAGGGGCTGGGGTTGGGCGATGCGAAGCTGCTCGGCGCGCTGGGCGCCTGGTTCGGCTGGCATGCGCTGCCCTTCCTGCTGCTGATCGCATCAGTGATGGGGTTGGGAATCATGCTGGCCATCGGCCGCGCAAAGGACCGTACCGCACGCGTGCCGCTGGGAACATTCCTAGCCCTTGCGGCAATACCGGCCTGGCTGGTCGCTACGTCGTTAATGAAGTGAGTGGTCGGGGAGACAGGATTCGAGACCGAAATACCTGCCCCTTCGACCGACGGAAATTCGCGGTTTTTGCGGGATCGCGAAGCCCTTGTGTGTGGGTTGTGTGCGTTGATCAAGTGTCATCCTGAAACAGGCCAGCCATGGCCCGCGGGTGACACTCGCGTCGCGCTATAAGTTATGCGAATACGAGCGCTTGCGGGTGGCGCCGAACGGGCAGCGCCGACTGCACCGAACCGTGTCCCGGTTTGGGTTCCGGTGACCGTGTGCAGCGGCAGACCCCCTATTCGATCCCGGACCGCTATAAATCACGGTTTGCGGTCAGAATGATCGATGGCGGGGAGCGTTATCGATCACCGAAATGGGTTGCCACTTCGGCATGGCGCTCGGCGATCTCGGCGACCGACACCGTTGCCCCTGCCTCCGCTGCGATCCGGGGCCAATCGCTGAGCGAGGCTCGTACTTCGTCAATGATCGACGCAATCGCCCGGTCGGACAGGCCGTGCCGTCGTCCCAGCGTCATCACCTGTGCGCGCGTCGGCGCTCGCCCTTCGCCCTCTACCGCGAGGTAATGCTCGCCGCTCGGTCCGTTGGAGAAGGTCAGGTCATAAGCCGGAGCGAGGCGCCACTCGCCGACCGCATCCTGCAGGAAGCTGTGCTGGCGCGTATGGTCATCGCGATTGTGCGCAAGGATGTTGAACACCATGCGGCGGAAGGCTTCCTCTACGTCGGCGGCATGGCGGGTGATCGCCATCGTCGCGCGAAGGAACATGTCATAGTCGATCGACGGCATGTCGGCGCGGGCTTCCAGCGCACCGGCCAACGAAATCATGTGGAGGCGTCGGCCCGGCGCCGGCCGGTCGAACCTGCGCGTCGCGAAATAGCCTGGCCCGGTCTGCGCCGAGAGCAACCGGGATGCAGCCATATCGATGCCAGCGGCGCGTGCCATGCGAGCATAGGCCTCTTCAACCGGGCCGATGTCGATGGGGTCGACGGTAGCGCGAAACTTGACGATCCAGTCTTCGTGGCCAGTGTCGCCTTCACCACTCAGCGCCCCGTCCGGCGCGATGCCCAGATGGATCTTGGGCCTTGCACCGCCAGATGCGCCGCCGAGACGGGCAAGCGTGTCGATCTGCGCTGGATCGTTGCCGAGCAGCAGCACACGCGACTCCTCGGCCAGCGCGTCTAGATCGATCGTGCCGACATCCTCGGTCGGGGTCGTCGCCGGTTCATAGACCAGCGCGCCGCGCCCTGTTCGGCCGACAAGGGCGAGCCGCTCGACCGGGCTGAGCGTATCGATACGGACGCCCAACTTTTCTAGCCTCCGCTTCATCAGCATCTGGCCCCACGCGTCGGGCAGGCTGTCAGCCAGGAAGCCATGAAGACCGTCAAAATTGCGCCCGCGTGCTGCGTGGAGACCGGGTTCCGGGGGATAAAGCAGCGGGTCGATCCGCCGCCGCTGATCGACGACAGCCGTCGACCATTCGACCTGCGCCAGTCCATCCGCCATCGCGAGACGGCCCACGGTATCCGCGGCCTCGCCTTCGTCGAGCATCAGGCCAATTTCGAGGGGCGTGCCGGGCGCGAGTTTCATGACGCCCGCGATGCCGGTGCGCGCATGCGCGGCTTCGGCTTGGCGGCCGCCTTCTGCTGCTCAAGCAGCGCGTCCATCGATGTCGCCGACGGCGCGGGAAAAAGGCCGACAAGATCCTGCTCGCAGCGCAACGCAACCGCAGCGCGAACGAGATCCTCGATCGAGGCCTTGCCCTCGGCTTCGAGGCGACGCCACGTCCGATACGCGATGCCGGCGCGCGCTGCTGCATCAGCTTGGGTCATATCCATGTCGAGCCGGCGACGTTTGATCCGTTGCCCTATCAGTGTGGCTAGTTCGAGTGGGGTCTCCAGCATGGTCCTTATATGGACGAAATGCGCCGAAATCGCAATAATAATGTCCACATAGGGACGATTTCTTTTCCTCGTATTTGATTTCACTGAGGCAGATGCGCGTCGTGTTACGAAAAAGATGAATGGGCACCACCATGCAAATCGCTCCTCGATGACAGGTTTCCATCCGATGAGAGTTAACAATGTCAGGAATGACTATCATTTAAGCTGACAGGAGGGCTTCCCATGAGCGATGGTCCATACCGTTCGTTGCCGATGTCACCGAAGTGGAATCGGGCTGCCAAGTGTGCCTATCTGCCGTCGTTCTCGATCCCTGAAGTTTCTGAGGCGCTGCAGCGGGCCACCGAGCGCGATTGTCAGCCAGCCTTGTGCGCAGAGTGACGGCGCTGATCATCGGCCCGGACGAACCGGGCCTCTTTCATGATCTGCCAATGGCTGATCTCAACGCGCTTCATCGGGGCTGCGCTTCGACCATGGAACACGGGCTCGTGAATAATGCGATCGATGCATTGCAGGAGGGCATGCGCGGAGAGGCAGCGCTCCAGTGGGCGGCAGAGGCCAGCGTGAAGGATCGCCTGCTCGCCCGTGGCCGTCAGATCGAGGAGCATATGTACCGCGAAGCGTCCGATCACCGAGCGCGGTCCACGCGCTCGGTGATCGAGGAGGCGCATATGCCTTGGAAGCGGGTCAAGTCACCAGCCATGCGGAACCGATGTTTGTGTCGGTCATGGCCGATAGCCCCAAGCCATTGTCGGGCGATGTCGCAATAGAGGTTGAGGTAGGAGGCGCCGTCGTTCGGATTGGACGTACGGCTAAGGCCGATCTGGTGGCGGCGGTGATCCAGGCGTTGCAGGTAAAGCCGTGCTCGGGATCGGTCCGGGCACGCGGGTCATGGTGGCGACACGCCCGGTGGATTTTCGCAAAGGGCTCGATGCCCTGGCGGCGCTGGTGAGCGCCGATTATGGCGGCGATGCATTTTCCGGTGTGATCTATGTTTTTCGGGCCAAGCGTGCCGACCGGATCAAGCTGATCTGGTGGGACGGCACAGGACTGTGCCTGATGGCGAAGCGCCTGGAGCAAGGCGGCTTCAAGTGGCCCGGCATTCAGGACGGCGTGATGCGCCTTTCCGCCGCGCAACTCGGCGCGCTTCTGGAAGGATTGGACTGGCGCCGGGTCCATGGCGGCCGTCGGCCGCAGGCCCCGCAGATTGCCGGTTGACGGGGCTTTGCCCTACTGATTCACTCTTTCTATGCTGACGCAAGCGGATCTGCCTGACGATATCGACGCGCTCCGCGCGCTCGTTCTGGAGCAGTCCCGGATGTTGGTGGAGGAGCGGGCAGAATCTGAGGCCAGGCTGACAGAACTGGGCGTTGCCAAGGGCGAGGCAGACGCCGAGATCGAGCGTCTTCAGTCGATCATCGACGCCTTCATGTGGCACCGTTTCGGCAGCCGGTCCGAGCAGCTCGATGCCGATCAGCTGCAGTTGGGACTGGAAGATCTCGAGATCGCTCTTGGGCATGCCCGTGCTGCCAGAGAGGCTGTCACACCGCGGTCTCGCAGCGACCAGCCCCGCAAGACTAACCGCGGCTCGCTACCCGCGCACCTCGAGCGGATCGAGCAGATTGTCGATATCGAAGACAAGTCTTGTCCCTGCTGCAGCGGTCCGCTTCATCAGATCGGTGAAGACGTCGCCGAGCGGCTAGACGTCGTTCCTATCACCTTCCGCGTACTGGTGACGCGCCGCCCGCGCTATGGCTGTCGCTCCTGTGAAGGTGCGATCGTCCAGGTCCCCGCTCCGGCGCGGATAGTCGAAGGCGGGATTCCGACCGAAGCGCTGATCGCCCAGGTGCTGGTATCCAAGTATGCCGATCATGTTCCGCTATACCGGCAAGCTCAGATCTATGCCCGGCAGGATATCAAGCTCGATCGCTCCACCCTGGCGGACTGGGTCGGTCGGGCAGCATGGTATCTGCGGCCATTGCGGGACCGGACGCTGGAAGAGTTGCGCCGATCCGAACGACTGTTTGCCGACGAGACTACTGCGCCGGTGCTTGACCCGGGGCGCGGAAAGACGAAGACCGGCCAGCTATGGGCCTATGCCCGCAACGATCGGCCATGGGGTGGCGTAGGTCCGCCGATGGTCGCCTATGTCTATGCGGCAGATCACAAGGCCGAGCGGCCCGACATCCACCTTGGAGATTTTGCAGGCATCCTGCAGGTCGACGGCTATGGCGGCTATACAGCGCTCGCCAAGCGCCGCGGGCAGCAACTCAGCCTCGCCTTCTGCTGGTCCCATGTTCGGCGCAAATTCTATGATCTAGCCGCCAGTTCCCCGGTCGCGACCGAGATCCTGCGTCGGATCGCCATGCTCTATGCCATCGAGGATGAGGTGCGCGGCTGTGCCGCGGAGCAACGCCGCATCCAGCGCGCCGAATGCAGCCGCTTCATCGTCGAGGATCTCAGGCTCTATCTGGACGCCCGGCTCCGCCAGATCAGCGCCAAGAGCAAGTTGGCCGAAGCCATCCGCTATGCGACGACCCGCTGGGACGGCCTCGTTCGCTTCATCGACGATGGTCGGATCGAACTCGACACCAACACTGTCGAGCGATCAATCCGCCCCCTGGCTTTGAATCGAAAGAATGCCCTCTTTGCCGGCTCCGACGAGGGCGGCGATAACTGGGCGGTCATCGCCACGCTCATCGAAAACTGCAAGCTGGGCGGCATCAATCCGCATGACTGGCTGAACCAGACGCTGACCGCGCTCGCCAACGGCCATCAGGCCAATCGTGTTCATGAGCTCATGCCCTGGATCAACGTGGCCTGAAAACACCGCTTGCCCGCCAGTCCTTGAGCCTTCCGAACATATTCTCGATGCGATGCCGCTGGCGATAGAGGATGCGGTCGTGGGGTATGGCGATCCTGCGGTTGCGTTTTGAGGGGATGCAGGGGGAGATGCCGCGTGCGGTGAGCGCGTTGCGGAACCAGTCGGTGTCGTATCCCCGGTCGGCCAGCATGGCGTCGGTGGGCGGCAGGGTATCGACCAGCAGGGCAGCGCCCTTGTAGTCGCTGGCCTCTCGACCAAGTTCGGGAACAATTGACGCGACAGCCCCGACCATTCCCGAAAATGCGACTCGTCCGACGGCCGGACAGCATTGATGGGTACAGCATTGATGACTTCGAAGTTGAAGGATATGATCCGTACTCAGCCATTAAGGCCGACGTGGCCGTCTAAGCGAGCGATATCGGCCGGTCGCTGCTAGAGGCTACTATCTTCTTCGACGAAATCGCTTCAGAACTTCCTTCCAAAAAAGGAAGTCCACGAACGCAAACGGTGTCGTGAATGGGCGCGCCGTGGAAGGAAGCGGTCAGTGGGCGGCGGAGGTGAAACGACTGACTGTCACGTCGCCATTGGCGGCATAGGTGGCGGTGGCTTGCGCTTCGGCCGTTTGCGTGTCCTTGCCGTCCAGGATTGCGGCGACCTGATGCGGGGTCGGCACTTTATCATAGACGCCATAGAGGTCGGTCTGGCCGACCATGTGGATCGACAGCTTATAGCCTTCGCCCTGCGTTGCGGGATCGAAGGCCAGTACGGTGCCGCTGTCGTCGACCGGTACGATGATCGCGCCGTCGCTGCGGCCGGCCTGCTGGAGCATGTCATAGCTGCCGTCTGCGGTGGTTACGGCGCCCCGGATGCAGAGCGCATCCTTGCCGTCGCGCGGGATGCGGACTTCGGCGGGGATGGCTTCCTCCCCGACCTTTGGCGGGGTCAGGCGGGCGTCGGTGGCGTCGGCGACCGGGCAGGCGGCGAAGCTGGCGGGGGTGGTGGCGTGCAGGCTGGCGGGGTCGTCGAAGGTCAGCCCGGTCAGCATGCCATCCAGCCCGGAGAGGACTTCGGCGCGCCGTTCGGTGGGGCCGGTGATGCGGATCTTGACGATCCAGCGCCCGGCATGGACGAAGCCCGCCGCCGTCGTGAGTGCGCCGTCTGCGGCATGATCATATACGGCGCGAATGGCGCGACCCGCCTGTCCAGCGGCAGGGGCGCTGGCATAGGCGGTGCGGCGGGTCTGGTTGCCGAACCGCTCCATCACCGCCTTGTCGGTCATATAGGCGGCGAGAGAGGCGTCGGCATAGGTTGGCATATAGACATAGAGAGTCGCCTGAATGACCCCGTCTTCCGACAGATATTGAGCATAATTGTCGACCGCGCGGCCGCCATTGGAGGCTTCGCCGCTCTTGGCGAGGGACAGGCCGGCGACGGTCTGGGGCAGGCTGATCCCCGCAGCGGTCGCGCGGATCGCGCTATCGCTGGGCGTCCAGGCTTCGGCGTCATCGGTCGCGTGCGCCGGGACGGCCAGGCACAGGCTCATCGGCGCCAGAAGGGCAGAAATGATAATTTGGGCGCGCTTTGGCATTCAGCATCCCTCTCCAGATCCAGACCGTCTTGGCGCGGCCTTGAACTATGACAGGGAGGCTACAGACTAAACCGCAGCGCGCAAGGGAGAATTTCAGGCGACCGGCGGGATTTGCGCGGGATAATGGGGCAGGTCGGGATCATGATGCGCCCAGGCGGGGGCGGCATCGGTCCATATCTCCGCCTGCGGGCCGATCAGCGAAGGATCGTCCAGCGCGCCGGCGCGGATGAAGGTCAGATGCGGGCGCGATTCGGCCATGCTGAAGAGGGGCGTGCCGCAGCTGGGGCAGAAGCCGCGCTTCATGGCATTGCCACTGTCGGCGACGCTGTCATGCCAGCGGACCTCGCCGGTCGTGGTTACATGCTCGCTGGGGAAGCAGATATTCACCGTGGCCGATCCGCCGCCCAGATATTGGCACAGGCGGCACCAGCACATGCGGGCGGCGAGGGGATCGGCGTCGATGGTGATGCGGACGGCGCCGCAGAGGCATCCAGCGGTGTGGGCGGCGGTGTGGGGCATGGGGTGATCCTTGTGTTGGTGTGCGGGGCGGCGGCCCACCCCGCTGCGACTAACTCGCTGCGCTCGTAAGTCTCGCTTCCCCTCCCGCGAGCGGGAGGGGAATAGCTATGTTACCGTCCCTGTCTGCGGGCCATGAAGGCGAGGCGTTCGAAGAGCATGATGTCCTGTTCATTCTTGAGCAGCGCGCCGTGGAGCGGCGGGATCGCCTTGGTAGGGTCGCTGTTCTGGAGGATGTCGAGCGGCATATCCTCGTTCAGCAGCAGCTTCAGCCAGTCGAGCAGTTCGGAGGTGCTGGGCTTTTTCTTGAGGCCGGGGACGTCGCGGATCTCATAGAAAATTTCCATCGCCTTGCTCACCAGTATTTTCTGGATGCCGGGGAAGTGGACGTCGACAATCGCCTGCATCGTCTCGCGGTCAGGGAATTTGATATAGTGGAAGAAGCAACGGCGCAGGAAGGCGTCGGGAAGCTCCTTTTCATTGTTCGACGTGATGACCACCACCGGCCGTTCGGCCGCCGCGATCGTCTCCCCCGTTTCATAGACGTGGAAGGCCATGCGATCGAGTTCCTGCAACAGGTCGTTGGGGAATTCGATATCGGCCTTGTCGATCTCATCGATCAGCAGGACGGGGAGTTTGGGGGATGTGAAAGCCTCCCACAGCTTGCCCTTGCGGATGTAATTGCCGATGTCGTGGACGCGCGCGTCGCCCAGTTGCCCATCGCGCAGGCGGGCGACGGCGTCATATTCATAGAGGCCCTGATGCGCTCGTGTCGTGGACTTGACGTTCCATTCGATGAGCGGC
Organism: Sphingobium sp. AP50; assembly: GCF_900109095.1. Taxonomy (GTDB): domain Bacteria; phylum Pseudomonadota; class Alphaproteobacteria; order Sphingomonadales; family Sphingomonadaceae; genus Sphingobium. Next base: position 85,203 of record NZ_FNYZ01000009.1, on the reverse strand, counting down.
GCATCGAGCGCTTTGGCGATTTCCTGGGCGAGGACGGTTTTGCCGGTGCCGGGTTCTCCCTTGACCAGCAGGGGGCGGCGCAGCAGCACGGCGGCGTTGACCGCGACCTTCAGATCGTCGGTGGCGACATAATCCCGTGTGCCTTCAAAGCGCATCATCCCGTCCCATTCGGTTGTCGATGGCAACCGGACTAGGCAATGCGGCGGGCAGGTGCAATCGGTAAAGGCGCGATCAGCCCTGCTTTGCGCGCACGTCGGCGCGGGCGGCGAGCAAATCCCACAGGCCGCGATGCTGGTTCAGAAGCTGGCGGGCGCCGAACTGGATGGCGCGGTCGATCGCATCGTCGCCGCCGATCGAGCGGGCGACTTCCAGCGTGAGGCTGCGTTCGGGGAGAGCGCAGGGATGGGGTTCCAGGCCAGCGCGGATCGCGGCCATGTCGAGTACGTGCCGCACGGCGCGCCAGTCGAGCACCAGTGCCATCGCCGCGCCCATGGCGCAGCCGCGCCGGTCGGACTGGGCGAGCATGTCGAGCGCGTGGCGTTGCTGGCTGACGACGGTTTCGCAATCGGCCTGACCCGCAGTGCTGGGGGCAGGACCGGCGGCGACTGTTACCTGAGCAAGATAGGCGCGTTCGCGGGCAAAGCCGTCGGCCGCTTCAATCAGCCATTGGCGGGCGGCATTGTCGGCAGAGCGGGTGGCGGCATGGTCGATCACACCGGGCTGGCGACCGTGCAGCAGGCAGAGATAATAAGCGGCGTCGGCCAGATCGGCGAGCGACAGCAGGGTTTCGCGCGATACGCCGGTGCTGGCGCGGTTGGCATAGGCATGGGATGCCGTTCCATCGGCGGCAACCAGCGCCTCAAGAATGCGCGCTATGTCCCCAAACTGATATCGCGGTGCGGCTTCGCTCATCCCAAACCCCTGTACTGCCCGGCACGCCGGCTGAAGCCAGACAATAGGCTGGTTCGAGTAAACGTCCGGTTTACGGAATCAGAAAGGGCGACCCTGAAAGCCGCCCTTTTCCGTCAAGGATGGTTAATTACTATTTACCGATCCAAATTAATTTTACTGATCGAGGAATGACCGCATCTTCCGCGAGCGGCTGGGGTGCTTGAGCTTGCGCAGCGCCTTCGCTTCGATCTGGCGGATACGTTCGCGGGTCACGCTGAATTGCTGGCCCACTTCCTCAAGAGTGTGGTCGGTGTTCATGCCGATGCCGAAACGCATGCGCAGCACGCGCTCTTCACGCGGGGTGAGCGAGGCGAGGACGCGGGTGACCGTTTCCTTCAGGTTCGCCTGAATGGCGGCATCCACCGGGATGATCGCATTCTTGTCTTCGATGAAGTCGCCCAGATGGCTGTCTTCCTCGTCGCCGATCGGCGTTTCGAGGGAGATCGGCTCCTTGGCGATCTTCATCACCTTGCGCACCTTCTCCAGCGGCATGGAGAGGCGCTCGGCCATCTCTTCCGGGGTCGGTTCGCGGCCCTGCTCGTGCAGGAACTGGCGGCTGGTGCGGACCAGCTTGTTGATCGTTTCGATCATGTGGACCGGGATACGGATGGTCCGCGCCTGATCCGCGATCGAACGGGTGATCGCCTGCCTGATCCACCAAGTAGCATAGGTGCTGAACTTGTAGCCGCGGCGATATTCGAACTTATCCACCGCCTTCATCAGGCCGATATTACCTTCCTGAATAAGATCAAGGAATTGCAGGCCACGGTTCGTATATTTTTTAGCGATGGAGATGACGAGGCGCAGGTTCGCTTCGACCATTTCCTTCTTGGCGATACGCGCTTCGCGCTCGCCCTTCTGCACCATGTTGACGATGCGGCGGAATTCGGACAGCGACATGCCGGTCGCCTGGGCGATTTCGCCAATCTCGTTACGGATGCGTTCGACGGCGCGCCCTTCGGCAGCGGCGAAGGCGGTCCATTTCTTGTCGAGGCCCTGCACCTTTTCCAGCCAGGCGTCGTCCAGCTCATGGTTCACATAGCGGTCGAGGAAATCCTTGCGGCTGACCTTGTGACGCTCGGCCAGACGCAGCATCTGGCCGCCCAGCGCGGTCAGGCGCCGGTTATAGGCATAGAGCTGATCGACCAGATATTCGATCTTCTGCTGGTGGAATTTGACGCTCTCGACCTCGGCAGTCAGATTTTCGCGCAGTTCATGATAGCTGTCTTCGGCCTTCTGGCTCAGGCTTTCGCCATTGGCCATGGCGATCATGCGCGCTTCCTGCGCCTTGGAAAAAGCCCGGAAAATTTCCGTGATGGTCGCGAACTTCTCAAGCGCCATCGGCTTGAGCGTCTCTTCCATCTGGGCGAGGGACAGGGTGTTGTCCTCTTCCTCTTCTTCCTCATTGCGGCGGGCGCGGGGCGCACCGTCCTCATCTTCGCCGTCGGCGGATTCCTCCTCCGGCTCTTCTTCTTCCTTGAAGCTGGGGCCAGCGGTCTTTTCGCTGATCTCGCCATCATCATCCTCGGCGCCTTCCTCCAGATTTTCCGGAGCAGGATCCTTGGAGAGCATGGCGTCGAGATCGAGAATCTCGCGCAGCTGCATTTCGCCGTTGTTGAGGGCGGTCGACCATTCGATGATCGCGTTGAAGGTGGTCGGGCTTTCGCACAGACCCAGGATCATCGTGTCGCGGCCAGCCTCGATCCGCTTGGCGATGGCGATTTCGCCCTCACGGCTGAGCAGTTCCACTGCGCCCATTTCGCGCAGATACATGCGAACGGGATCGTCGGTGCGATCGACCGTTTCCTTCTTCTTTTCGGTGACGAGCTTGGGGCCGCCATCATCGTCGCCCGAATCATCGTCGGAATCGTCGGCTTCTTCGCGCTCGCGCTGTTCGTCGCCGTCTTCGCCGGCTTCCTCATTCTCGACGATGTTGACGCCCATTTCGTTGAGCGCCGACATGATGTCCTCGATCTGATCGGTGGACATCTGATCCTGGGGAAGAGCCTCGTTCAGCTCGTCGACCGTGATGTAGCCGCGCTTTTTCGCGCGCGAAATCAGCTTCTTGACGGAGGCTTCGTTGAGGTCGAGCAGGGGGGCGTCGCCGCCATCCTCTCCGTCACCCATACCACCATTTTTGCTGTTCGCCTTGGTCGCCATTTATTCGCCTTAACTTCGCTGCCCCTGTTGAAAGGGCTAGCTTCAATCAAACAATGTCTTCGGACTGCGCCAGTTCCGCGACGCGGCGATCATGATCGGCTTTCAGCACGCGGATGCGTTGCTGCTCAGCGAAATTTTCCTCGCTGAAGTCGTTCTCGAACCGCCTCGTCGCTTCCACCAGAGCTGCTTCCAGTTCCGGTCCCTGCGCCATCACCCGAACGGCCTCCTCCAGATCGCGCGCAAGGCGGTCAGGGTCGGTGGTCATCCTGTCGGGAGTGAGTGTAAACGCGTCGGCCCGGAGCATTCCCTTGGCCATATTATACAACTCACCTTGCCCCAATATGGTAAGGAGGGCCTGCGTTTCAACTGTTTCTTTTCGGAAGGACGCAGAGATCATCGCGGCAAGCAACTGGGCGAGCAGCGGATCGCCGATTTGCAGGGCCGACAGCATCTCCCGATGCGGGCCGATCTGTTCGGGATGGCGCAGGAGCGCGGCCAGGATTGCGCGCAGCAAGCGCTGTTCCATGCCGCTGGCGCCGATGGCACGCGCTTCGGTGCCGGCGGGGGGGATGGGGGCCTTCCAGTTGCCGCGTTTGTCGCGTTGCCAGCGCTGGCCGCCGCTGAAGTTGCCGCTGCTGCGCTGTTGCGGGGCGGAGTCGCGCCGGGCGAAGAAGAGGGCGTCGTACCGCTCGCGAAACTCGTGGGCGTAATGGGCGCGTACGTCGGGATGGGCAATCGCGTCCGAAATGGTGCGAAGCCGCTGTTTGAGCGCGGCCTTCTGTTCAGGGGTGTCGAGCGGGGCAGCGCTGATCTCATGCTTCCAGAGGCGTTCGATCAGCGGTTCGGCGGCGTTCAGCACCGCCTCCATCGCCTGCGGTCCGCTCGCGCGGATCAGGTCATCCGGGTCTTGCCCCGTGGGAAGCGTCGCGAAGGCGAGGCTGTGGCCGGGGTGGAGCAGGGGCAGCGCGCGGGTGGCGGCACGGATCGCCGCCTTCTGCCCGGCCGAGTCGCCGTCGAAGCAGAGGATGGGCACGTCCACCATCTTCCAGAGGCGTTCGATCTGATGTTCGGTCAGCGCCGTGCCGAGCGGGGCGACCGCTTCGCCAAAGCCGGCCTGGGCGAGGGCGATCACATCCATATAGCCTTCGACCACGATGACGCGGCCGGTCGAGCGGCTGGCGGGGGAGGCTTTGTCGATATTGTAGAGGGTGCGGCCCTTGTCGAAGAGCGGCGTGTCGGGCGAGTTCAGATATTTGGGTTCGCCAGCGCCGATGATGCGGCCGCCGAACGCGATCACCCGGCCGCGAATGTCGCGGATGGGGAGCATCAGGCGGCCACGGAAGCGGTCGTAGGTGTCGCGTTCCCCGTCTGGATCAATAAGTAGGCCAGTTTCGACCAGCATCGGCTCGCCAAAGTCGCGCAAGGCGGTTTTCAGCTTCCCGCGCGAATCCGGGGAATAGCCGAAGCCGAAGGCACGGCGCGTGGCGTCGGTAATGCCGCGCTTCTGCATATAGGCGCGTGCTTCGCCGCCATCGATGCCGCCCAGTTGATCCTCGAAGAAGCTCTGGGCCGCGGTCATGGCGTCGTGCAATCCCTTGGCCTGTTCGGCGCGCTTTGCGGCACGGGGATCGGCGGCGGGAACGTCCATGCCAGCGGTGGCGGCCAGTTCCTTCACGGCCTCCATGAAGGGCAGGCCGCGCTGATCGGTCATCCAGCGGATCGCATCGCCATGCGCGCCGCAGCCGAAGCAGTGGTAGAAGCCCTTCTCATCATTGATCGTGAAGCTGGGCGTCTTCTCATTATGGAAGGGGCAGCAGGCCTTGTACTCGCGGCCAGCCTTGGTGACCTTGACGGTCTTGCCGATGAGGGTCGACAGCGACGTGCGCGCGCGCAGTTCGTCCAGCCATTGGGGAGTGAGGGTCATGCGGGTTGCTCGGGATCAGGCATGCCATATCCGTTCGTTTCGAGCGTAGTCGAGAAACGGCGAGCGCACTCTTCCCGTTTCTCGACTACGCTCGAAACGAACGGGCCTTTTGTCTGCCGTTCCTTTGGCGGTTTCGCGAGATATGACACCAACGACCAGTTGCCAGCTATCATGGCTTCCTTTTTGGCGCGGGACCAGCCGCCGATTATGCGTTCGGCTTCCAGCGCTTCGATGCAGGTGCCGAAAGTTTCGCTCCAGACAAGCGTGACCGGCAGGCGGTTGCGGGTGAATTGGCTGCCTTGGCCGCATTGGTGCTGACCGATGCGATGGTCCAGATTGTCGGTATGGCCGGTGTAATAACGGCCGTCTGAACATTTGAGCATATAGGTCCAGAACGCCATCAGGCGATTATGCCCTAACTTCCGTCCGTGTCGAGCATCGTGCCAGTCGTTTCTCGACTTTGCTCGAAACGAACGGAGGTTCGGTGGGGGCTTTCCGCGGGCGGGAGGGGGAGAGCAGGTGGCGCTGCCCCTTCTTCACTCACACAAGCGCTGCTTTCACCAGCCCGCTTGCCTTGCTCATGTCGATCACGCTGCCGTGGCGTTCCTTCAGCACGGCCATCACCTTGCCCATGTCCTTGACGCTGGTCGCGCCGACTTCGGCCTTGATGCCTTCGATCGCGGCCTTGGTTTCTTCCTCGCTCAACTGGGCGGGGAGGAAGCTTTCGATCACGTCCAGTTCGGCCTGTTCCTTGGCGGCAAGTTCGTCGCGGCCGCCGCTCTTGAACATGTCGATCGATTCGCGGCGCTGCTTCACCATCTTCTGGAGCACTTCCACCACGATGGCATCATCGTCCGGCACGGTGGAGGCGGTGCGCAGTTCGATGTCGCGGTCCTTCAGCTTTGCCAGGATCAGGCGCACGGCGGCCAGGCGTTCCTTGTCGCCGCCCTTCATGGACTCGATCTGGGCGCTCTTTACCTGCTCGCGAATCATCGGCGAATATATCCTGTCTCTTCGGGAAAGGAGCAGATATAGCGGCAAAAGAGATTTTTAACAGACGTTGACCTGTGGAGGATGCACGCCTACCTGACCGGCCGTTTAACCCGCAGCAGACGGGTTCCCGCAAAAGCATAAAGGACCGCGACCATGGCAGACGCCAAGACCCTCATTGTGCCTAAAGGAGCGACAGGGGTCGTGGTTTTTGCCGATGGCAGCGCCGTGTTCGGCCGCGGATTCGGTGCGGTCGGCGATGCGGTGGGTGAACTCTGCTTCAATACGTCGATCACCGGCTATCAGGAGATCATGACCGATCCCAGCTATGCCGGGCAGATCATCAACTTCACTTTTCCGCATATCGGCAATGTCGGCACCAATCTGGACGATGTGGAGGCGAGCAGCCCCTATGCGCTGGGTTGCATCGTGCGGCAGGACGTCACCGCGCCCAGCAATTTCCGCAATGTCGAACCGTTCGACCAGTGGATGCGTGAGAATGGCCGGATCGGTCTGGCCGGGGTCGATACCCGCGCGCTGACCCGCCTGATCCGCATCAAGGGCGCGCCCAATGTCGTGATCGCCCATGATCCCGAGGGCAAGTTCGATATCGCCGCGCTCGCCGCCAAGGCCGCCGCATGGCCGGGGCTGGAGGGTATGGACCTCGCCATCGAAGTCACGGGCAAAGAAAGCCGCCTGTGGAAGGATGGCGTTTGGAAGCTGGGCCATGGCTATGGCCTGAATGAGGCGGGTGAAGAGCGCCCCCATGTCGTCGCGATCGATTATGGCGCGAAGAACAACATCTTCCGCAATCTGGTGCAGGCCGGCGCGCGCGTGACCGTGCTGCCCGCGATGGCGACCTTTGAACAGGTGTCGGCGCTGAACCCCGATGGCGTGTTCCTTTCCAACGGTCCGGGCGATCCGGCTGCGACCGGCGACTATGCGGTGCCGGTGATCCAGAGCGTGCTGGCGGCCGATATTCCCGTGTTCGGCATTTGCCTTGGCCATCAGTTGCTGGGTCTGGCCGTGGGCGCGAAGACGATCAAGATGCATCAGGGCCATCGCGGCGCGAACCATCCGGTCAAGCGCCTGTCGGACGGTCTGGTCGAGATCACCAGCATGAACCATGGCTTCGCGGTCGATGTCGACACGCTGCCCGCCAATGCGCGATCGACCCATGTGTCGCTGTTCGATGGCAGCAATTGCGGCATCGAATTGACGGACAAGAGTGCCTTTTCGGTGCAATATCATCCCGAAGCTTCGCCGGGGCCGCAGGACAGCTTCTATCTGTTCCGCAAGTTCGTGGCCGGCCTGAAAGGTGCGGTCGCGGCGTGAGCCAGAACCTGCCCCCCGTCGACGAAGCACGCCTCGCCGCAGAGTGGGAAGCGGACAAGGACGTTCTCGCCAACCTGAAGCGCAATGGCGACGTTGCGCGCATCGCGCGGCCCGTGGACGTCAGCTTCCGGGGCAGCGAGAAGGATTTCGAGCGCGTCCTCATCCTCGCCAGCCAGTTCGGCTTTGTCGAACTGGACCGGGAAGAAGATGAGGATGGCGACCTGTTCCTGTTTCTGGAATGCGTGCAGCCGGTCGATGAAGCATCGATCCGTGCGCTGACCAAGAAATGCCTCCAGATCGAAATCCTCTGCGGCGTCGAATATGACGGCTGGGGATGCGAGGCGCAGGCGGGGGGCGTGCATTGATTTTTACAAGGTATTTCTTGGAGTTTGTGCTGTGAGTCGCCCCGATCGGGGAGCAATGGCCAAGGCCGTGATAGATGCCGGAATTTCGTTAGATCAGGTCGTGTTTTTCACCGACGAGGAAGGTGTCGCCAATGTTGATATATATCCTGGTGACGAAGCAGACGAGGTCTATCGAGACAGAGTAGAAAAATTGATGTTCTATGCAGCACAGTCCGGTGCAGCGATGGGATTTCACTTCAAGCCTCGGTTGGATGTCGTTCATCAATCCGGGGGGTCAATTGAACAATCGAGCAAATCCAAATGGATGGCTTCGTTGTTTCGCAAGTTATTTGGTGCGGGAAGATAATGCCTAAAAGAACCGACATCTCCTCCATCCTCATCATCGGCGCTGGTCCGATCATCATCGGCCAGGCGTGCGAGTTCGATTATTCGGGCACGCAGGCGGTGAAGGCGCTCAAGGAAGAGGGCTATCGCATCATCCTGGTGAATTCCAATCCGGCCACGATCATGACCGACCCGGAATTTGCCGACGCGACCTATGTCGAGCCGATCACGCCCGAAATCGTGGCGAAGATCATCGAAAAGGAACGGCCGGACGCGGTGCTGCCGACGATGGGTGGGCAGACGGCGCTGAACACGGCGCTGGCTTTGTTCAACGACGGCACGCTGGAGAAATATGGCGTCCAGATGATCGGCGCGGATGCCGAGGCGATCGACAAGGCGGAGGACCGGATCAAGTTCCGCGACGCCATGGACAAGATCGGGCTGGAATCGGCCCGCTCGCGTATCGCGCATACGATGGAAGAGGCGCTGGAGGCGCTGGAGTTTACCGGCCTTCCCTCGATCATTCGGCCCAGCTTCACCATGGGCGGCACCGGCGGCGGCATCGCCTATAATCGCGAAGAGTTCGTCAACATCGTGCGCGGTGGTCTGGACGCATCGCCGACGACCGAGGTGCTGATCGAGGAATCGCTGATCGGCTGGAAAGAATATGAGATGGAAGTCGTGCGGGACCGCAACGACAATTGCATCATCATCTGTTCGATCGAGAATGTCGATCCGATGGGCGTCCATACCGGCGACAGCATCACCGTCGCCCCGGCGCTGACGCTGACCGACAAGGAATATCAGATCATGCGGAACGCATCGATCGCGGTGCTGCGTGAAATCGGCGTGGAAACAGGCGGTTCCAACGTGCAGTTCTCGGTCAATCCGAAGGACGGCCGCCTGATCGTGATCGAGATGAACCCGCGCGTTTCGCGTTCCTCGGCGCTGGCGTCGAAGGCCACCGGCTTCCCCATCGCGAAGGTCGCGGCGAAGCTGGCCGTGGGCTATACGCTGGACGAGATCGAGAATGACATTACCGGCGCGACGCCGGCGTCGTTCGAACCGACCATCGACTATGTCGTGACGAAAATCCCGCGCTTCGCCTTTGAAAAGTTCAAGGGCGCCGAGCCGCTGCTGGGCACGGCGATGAAGTCCGTCGGCGAAGTCATGGCGATCGGCCGCAACATCCATGAATCGATGCAGAAGGCGCTGCGTGGTCTGGAAACGGGTCTGAGCGGTTTCAATCAGGTCGATCATCTGGTGGGCGCGCCCAAGGACGATATCATCGCTGCTTTGGCGCAGGCGACCCCGGACCGACTGCTGGTCGCGGCGCAGGCGCTGCGCGAAGGGCTGACCGTTCAGGAAATCCATAACATCGCCAAGTTCGACCCCTGGTTCCTGGAGCGGATCAAGGAAATCGTCGACGCGGAAGCCGAGGTGCTGGCCAATGGCCTGCCGCAGGATACGGACGGCATGCGCCGCCTGAAGTCCATGGGCTTTTCCGACAAGCGGCTGGCCTGGCTGGCGCTGAAGTCCGCGAACCTGCGCGGCAATGAGCGCGGCATCGCGCGCGGGTCGGGTCTGATCCACGATGCCGTCGTCGCCATGACCGGCGGCGTGACCGAGGACGAAGTGCGCGCGCTGCGTCACAAACTGGGCGTGCGCCCGGTGTTCAAGCGCATCGACACCTGCGCCGCAGAGTTCGAGGCGAAGACGCCCTATATGTACTCCACCTATGAAGCGCCGCTGTTTGGCGAGGCGGAGAATGAGGCGCAGCCCAGCGACCGCAAGAAGGTGGTCATTCTGGGTGGCGGCCCGAACCGGATCGGACAGGGCATCGAGTTCGACTATTGCTGCGTCCATGCCTGCTTCGCGCTGAGCGAAGCTGGCTATGAGACGATCATGGTCAACTGTAACCCGGAGACGGTGTCGACCGACTATGATACGTCCGACCGCCTCTATTTTGAGCCGCTGACGGCCGAGGACGTGCTCGAAATCCTGCATGTCGAAATGTCGCAGGGGACGCTGGCGGGCGTGCTGGTGCAGTTTGGCGGGCAGACGCCGCTGAAGCTGGCGCAGGCGCTGGAGGATGCGGGCGTGCCTATTCTTGGCACCTCGCCCGACGCCATCGATCTGGCTGAGGATCGCGAGCGTTTCGCGGCGCTGATCGACAAGCTGAAGCTGAAACAGCCGGCCAACGGCATTGCGCGCAGCCGCGAAGAGGCGATCGCGGTCGCCAATCGCATCGGTTATCCGGTGCTGATGCGTCCGTCCTATGTGCTGGGCGGTCGGGCGATGGAGATCGTCGACGGTCAGGCGCAGTTGGAGGAATATATCACCACCGCCGTTCAGGTGTCGGGCGAATCCCCGGTGCTGATCGACCAGTATCTGCGCGATGCCGTGGAAGTCGACGTCGACGCGCTGTGCGACGGCGACGATGTGGTCGTGGCCGGTGTGTTGCAGCATATCGAGGAGGCTGGTGTCCATTCTGGTGACTCTGCCTGCTCGCTGCCGCCTTACAGCCTGTCGGCGGATATCATCGCGGAAATCGAACGGCAGACCGAAGTGCTGGCCCATGCCCTGTCGGTGCGCGGCCTGATGAACATCCAGTTCGCGGTCAAGAATGGCACGGTCTATCTGATCGAGGTGAACCCGCGTGCCAGCCGCACCGTGCCCTTCGTCGCCAAGGCGATCGGCACGCCCATCGCCAAGATCGCCAGCCGCGTGATGGCGGGCGAGAAGATCAAGGATCTGCCCAAGATCGATCGCAATGCGATCGACCATGTGGCGGTGAAGGAAGCGGTCTTCCCGTTCAACCGCTTCCCCGGTGTCGATCCGGTCCTGTCGCCGGAAATGAAGAGCACCGGTGAAGTTATGGGAATCGATAGCAATTTCGCGATCGCCTTCGCCAAGGCACAGATCGGTGCGGGCACGATATTGCCGACCGAGGGCACCGTGTTCGTATCGGTCAAGGACAGCGACAAGCCGGTGATCCTGCCGGCGGTGCAGAAGCTGGCGACGATGGGCTTCACCATCATCGCGACTGGCGGCACGGCTGCCTATCTGGAAGCGCATGGCATCACCATCGAGACCGTCAACAAGGTGGCCGAAGGGCGCCCGCACATCGTGGACCGGATTACCGACGGCGACGTGCAGTTGATCTTCAACACCACCGAAGGCTGGCAGTCGCTGAAAGACAGCAAGGCGATCCGCACGTCGGCGCTGCGCGGCAAGATCGCCAGCTTCACCACCGCGGCGGCAAGTGTCGCTGCGGCCGATGCGATCGAGGCGCTTCGTGGCCATGCCCTTGAAGTGCGCTCGCTCCAGTCCTATTATCCCCTGTCGCACGCCTGATCCCCTGCATAAGGAAACATGCTGCGGGTGGCCCCATGGTCGGGGCCGCCAAAGGGAAGTTTTGACGAAGGATTTGCAATAATGGCGACCGTCGAGAAGATGCCGATGCTGCAAATGGGCTATGACAAGCTCAATGCGCAGCTCCGCGAACTGAAGGCCGAACGGCCTTTGATCGTGGACGCCATCGAAGAAGCGCGCGCGCATGGTGATTTGTCCGAAAACGCCGAATATCACGCTGCCAAGGAACGGCAGGGTCAGGTTGAGGCGACGATCAACGATCTGGAGGACAAGATGTCCCGCGCTCAGATCATCGATCCGACCACTTTGTCGGGCGACAAGATCGTGTTCGGCGCGACCGTGACCTTGCTGGACGAGGAAGACAAGCCGGTCAAATATCAGATCGTGGGTCAGGCCGAGGCGGATGCCAAGCTGGGCATGATCAGCTATAACAGCCCGCTGGGCCGGGCGCTGATCGGTCGTGAGATCGGCGACGAGGTGGAAGTGTCGGTCCCGTCGGGCGACAAATTCTACCTGGTCGACAAGATCGCGTTCATCTGACGCCGTGAAACTGCCATCCGGTCGCGCCACCAATGGCATAGCGGCGATCAGCATCGCCGCCTTTGCATTGCTGTATCTGGGTGGATGGGTGAATGATGCCGCCATTGTCGGCGGCTTCATTCCCGCGCGTCTGGGGCAACCCGCCTTGCTGGATGGCATGGCGGCTGTTCCGGCTTGGCTGACGCCGATCAGTTGCACGCTGATCCATGCGGGCTGGATGCATATCGGCTTCAACATGTTCATGCTGCTCTTTTGCGGTCGGCAGGTGGAGCATGTGCTGGGTTGGGGCGGGACGCTGTTTCTCTATGGCGTGGGCGCCTATGCCGCCTGTCTGGCGCAATGGGTGATCGATCCGGCGTCGACCAATCCGATGGTGGGGGCGAGCGGCGCGATTTCCGCGATCATCGCCACTTATTCGCTGCTCTATAGCCAGCAGCAGGTGCGCCGGATCGGACCGCTATCCGCCAATATGGTGCGGGTGCTGTGGCTGGCGGCCGGGTGGATCGGCATTCAGTTGATGATCGGGGTGGCGACTGCGGGAGGTTTTGGCGATCTGGGTCAGATCGCGATAGCCGCACATATTGGCGGCTTTCTGGCGGGGCTGGTGCTGACGCGCCCCTTGCTGCGCTGGCGGTTCCGCAAGAAGCCTCGGGCGGTGCATTAAAAAGCAAAACCCGTTCGCCGGGGCGAACGGGCTGAGTTGAGTAGCCAGAAATCAGGCGCTCGGCAGTTCCGGCTCCATCAGGCGGTGCAGGTGCACGATGACATAGCGCATTTCCGCGTCGTCAACGGTGCGCTGGGCTGCGCCGCGCCAGGCCTTTTCGGCCGAGGCATAGTCGGGGAAGATGCCGACCAGATCGACCTTGCTCAGGTCCTGAAATTCCAGTGTCTGCGGGTCAGTGACGCGACCGCCCATAACCAGATGCATCTTGCTCATGGTTTATCTTTTCTCCTTTGGCTGATAGCGGCGCTTTAGCATCGCGACCGCTGCCAGCCAAGGAGCGCAGGGGCATGGATCGATTGCGTTTCCCGCAATCGCGATTAGTTTTTCGGCAATCGTGCCTTGATCGCATCACTCAGGGCGTCGACCTTGGCCGCAACCAGCGCGGCCACGTCATCGGCCAGCTTCGATGCCTTGGCCGGCAATTCCGCGGATACGACGCTGTCCTTCGCGCTGGAGGCGACATCGCCGGCGGCATGGAGCGCGCTACTGGCGCCCTGCTTCACGGTTTCGGCACCATCGACTGCCACATCGCGTGCTGCCACGGCAGCATCTGCTGCGGCGGCGCGGGCCGCAATAGCGGCTTCCACCACCTTCGCGCCAGCGGTGGCGGCGAGGCCCGGCAGCGCCTTCATTGCGCGGCGACTCTTGGGGAACATCCAGGCGACGACCGCGCCCACGGCCACCGCGCCGGCGACGGCGACGATCGGATGTTCCTGCACGATTTCATTGGCGCGGGCGGCGACGCGCTGCGTCTTGTCACGGGCGTCGCTATAGGCGGTGTTCGCCTTGTCGCGGCCGTTCTGGATCAGGTCGCCGGCGCTTTCGCGCGCCTTTTCGGTGCCGTCCTTGATGATGTCGGTTGCGCTGATCGCCGCATCGTTGGCGGCTTCGCGAACGCGGGTCAGTTGGGCGCGGATGTCAGCCATCGTCAGTCTCCGAAATATCCGGTGTAGGGTAAGTAAAGCGAACGTACAGCCGACGGAAAAGTGCCGCCAGCGGACGCCGCGCGAGGAAAAGGGCAAAGGCGCCGGTCGCTGCGCCGAATGCGACGGGACGTTGCTGCACCTGCACGGCGACCCGCGCCACGCCATCAAGTGCGGCGTTGCTGATCTTGTCCTTCAGATCCTGTTTCAGGCGGGCAGGGGCAACGCGCGCCTTGGCGGCATCTGCGCTGGCCATCAGTTGCGCGCGGGCCGCATCCGCACGGACGCAGGATTCGCGATAGGCATTTTTACGGCTCATGCTTTGATCGCCTTTGCCATACGACTGATACAGCCCTTGGCCAGTAGCAGCAGGATCATAGCAACCGCCAATGCACCGCCAACCACGATTAGCGTCGCCCAGATCGGCGCCATATCCTGCGCCAGGGTAATCACCAGACCCACGAGCAACGCAACAATGCTGGAAAAGACCAGGATCAGCGCGATGATGCCCAATATGGCGGCATTGCGTACGCCCACGCCGACAATGCCGAGGCGGAGCTTCTGCCGCTCCGCCTCGGCTGAGGCATAGGCGCGACCGTCCTGATAAAGGCGGTTCAATACCTCGCCCACGCTTTCCTGCGGCGGCGTATCTGCACTCGCGCCCGATTGTTCAATGGGCGTGCCGTCAGGCTGCCCGTCGGCGCGCGGCGTTACCACCGTTTCCGCTGGCTCGTCTGTCAATTAACCCTCCGCCCCGCCTTGCGGGCCTGTGCGTCGGTGTTGGGAAAGGACCGGTCAGGCCTTGTCGTCGTCGGAACCCTTGGCAAGGCGCATCAGCACATAGCCGACCACCGCTGCCGCACCGATCGCCACAGCCGGGCTCTTGCGCACGAAATCGCGCGCTTCACCGAGCAACTGGTCGACATCCTTGCTGTCGAGCGTGTCCGCAGCGCCAGCCACCGATTCCGCTGCCTGACGCGCATAGTCGCCATATTGCGGGCCCAGCTTGGCATCGACCGTGCCGGCCGTATCGGAAATCAGCTTGGCCAGGCTCTGCATCGCCGATCCGGTCTTGTCCTTGGCGGCGCCAGCGGCGGACTTGGCGGTCTTGCCCGCCTGTTCCTTGATCGGATCGATATGCGCCTTCCAGTCGACGGCGTTCAGCTTGTCGACAGCGGCCTTGGCCGTCTTTTCCGCCTGCGCTTTGATCGGGGCGATCTGGGCCGTCCAGCCATGCGAGGCGGCGCCATTGCCCGGCTTCTTGGGTGCGGCGGCCTTGCGGGTAGCGGCCTTCTTGACCGGTGCCGTCTTGACCGGCGTGGCGGCCGCAACAGCCGACTTGGCGGGCTTCGCCTTGACGGGCTTGGCCACGGTCGCCTTCTTCACGCGCTTGACGGGCGGGGTTTCCGGTGTGTCAGCCATCGTCCTCAATCTCCCTTTCATGTCAGCAAAAAATGCCGCGCTGCGCGACGGGGTATATGACCCAAATGCTTGGCAACGGCCTACAGTTCCGTTGCCGTTACATTTAGACCATCGGCATTTTTTGCATCTGCGCAACCCCCTGCATTGCCAATATGCAGGGTGCTGTCTAAGCGGGGCGCGAATTCACAGGCCATAGGTCCGCGTTACGACCGCAAGTGCAGGAGCGATCATGACTGCCATTCTCGATATCCACGCCCGCCAGATCTTGGACAGCCGTGGCAATCCCACCGTCGAAGTCGATGTCATGCTGGAAGACGGCAGCTTCGGCCGTGCCGCCGTGCCCTCGGGCGCGTCCACCGGTGCCTATGAAGCGGTCGAAAAGCGCGACGGCGACAAGAGCAAATATCTGGGCAAGGGCGTGCTGGCCGCTGTGGCCGCCGTCAACGACCAGATTGCCGAGGAAATCATCGGCCTGGAAGCCGAAGATCAGGCCGAAGTCGACGCCGCGATGATCGCGCTGGACGGCACGGAGAACAAGTCGAACCTGGGCGCCAACGCGATCCTGGGCGTGTCGCTGGCTGTGGCGAAGGCTGCTGCCGATGCGCGTGGTCTGCCGCTTTATCGCTATGTCGGCGGTGTCTCTTCCCACGTTCTGCCGGTGCCGATGATGAACATCATCAACGGCGGCGAACATGCCGACAACCCGATCGACTTCCAGGAGTTCATGATCATGCCGGTCGGTGCGGAAAGCATCGCCGACGCTGTGCGGATCGGTTCGGAAATCTTCCACACGCTCAAGAAGGGCCTGCATGACAAGGGGCTGGCGACGGCGGTTGGCGATGAGGGCGGCTTTGCCCCCAACATCGCCTCAACCCGCGATGCGCTCGACTTCATCATGCTGTCGGTCGAGAAGGCCGGTTACAAGCCGGGCGACGACGTCGTGCTGGCGCTGGACTGCGCCGCGACCGAATTCTTCAAGAACGGCAAATATGAGATTTCGGGCGAAGGCCTGTCGCTCTCGCCGGTCGAGATGGCCGATTATCTGGCCGCGCTGTGCGCCGACTATCCGATCAAGTCGATCGAGGACGGCATGAGCGAAGATGATTTCGAAGGTTGGAAGGCGCTGACCGACAAGATCGGCAACAAGGTGCAACTGGTTGGCGACGATCTGTTCGTGACCAACCCGGCGCGTCTGGCCATGGGCATCGGTAAGGGCCTCGCCAATTCGCTGCTGGTCAAGGTCAACCAGATCGGCACGCTGACCGAGACGCTGGCGGCCGTCGATCTGGCGCACCGTTCGCGCTACACAGCGGTCATGTCGCACCGTTCGGGTGAGACGGAGGATGCGACCATCGCCGACCTTGCCGTCGCCACCAATTGCGGTCAGATCAAGACTGGTTCGCTGGCCCGTTCGGACCGGCTTGCAAAATATAATCAGCTCATCCGTATCGAGGAAGAACTGGGCGATGTTGCCGTTTATGCGGGTCGTTCGATCTTCCGTTAAACTGCAAGAGACTCGGCTGGTCGCAAGCGTGTGATTTTTCGCTTGCGGCCACCCGAATCCTGTGATTCA
Organism: Sphingobium sp. AP50; assembly: GCF_900109095.1. Lineage (GTDB taxonomy): Bacteria > Pseudomonadota > Alphaproteobacteria > Sphingomonadales > Sphingomonadaceae > Sphingobium. The sequence continues at coordinate 68,597 of NZ_FNYZ01000009.1, read as the reverse complement.
TCTGGTCCATGGCGCATATCGCGAAACTCCGTCTTCTGCTTTTTTCGGCCCTTGGCCCTGCGATTGCGCTGCTCCTGCTGCTGTTCTTCGCCGGCTATGTCGTGCTGGGATCAAACGGGGTGCTGGCATGGGGCGATTACACGCGCCAGTTGCATGCGGCGCAGGCGGAACTCAAGCAGACCCAGCATGCGCAGGCGGAATTGCGCAATCGCGTGGACGCGCTGAACCCGCGTCGGGTCGATCCCGATCTGGCGGACGAATTGATCCGTCGCCAGCTCGGTGTGATTCACCATGACGAAGTGGTCGTGCCGCTCAACTGACGTTACGGAAGCGTAAAGCCTGCGAAAGGATTTTGCGCGAAAAAGCATGTCCTAGCAATTTTGCTGCGAGGGCGTTTTGCTGGTCTGTGACCAAGGCGTTCGAAGCCATCAATTTTCGGTAATAGCTATTGGTTCTGGCCGGATTCCGTGGGGTCGCAGTTGCAATATATGCAACTCTGCCGCTATATCGGACTTCCTTCCATCCTACCCCCACGCAAAAGGATAATAGCCTTGGCGAAACCAACCACGCCGCGCGCAGCGAGCGCAAAGGCAAAGGCGGCTGCACCCGCCATCGCCGGTGCGGACCATAACCGGCCTCGCCCGGAAACGCCGACCGACTATAAGGCCAGCAAGGAAGAACTGCTGGAATTCTATCGGCAGATGGTCCTCATCCGCCGTTTCGAGGAAAAGGCCGGCCAGTTGTACGGCCTGGGCTTCATCGGCGGCTTCTGCCATCTCTATATCGGTCAGGAAGCGGTTGCCGTCGGCATCCAGTCGGCTTTGAAGCCCGGCAAGGACAGCGTCATCACCGGCTATCGCGACCATGGCCACATGCTGGCCTATGGCATCGACCCCAAGGTCATCATGGCCGAACTGACTGGCCGTGAAGCGGGTATCTCGCGCGGCAAGGGCGGTTCGATGCACATGTTCAGCGTCGAACATAAATTCTTCGGCGGCCACGGCATCGTCGGTGCGCAGGTGTCGCTCGGTGCGGGCCTCGGCTTCGCGCACAAATACAACAATGACGGCGGCGTCTGCGTCGCCTATTTCGGTGACGGCGCGGCCAATCAGGGCCAGGTCTATGAATCCTTCAACATGGCCGAACTGTGGAAGCTCCCGATCATCTTCGTGATCGAGAACAACCAGTACGCCATGGGCACCAGCGTCAACCGCGCATCGTCGGAAGACCAGCTTTATCGCCGTGGCGAGAGCTTCCGCATCCCCGGCATCCAGGTCGACGGCATGGACGTGCTCGCCGTGCGCGGTGCGACCGAGGAAGCGCTCAAGTGGGTGCAGGAAGGCAATGGCCCGATCCTGCTTGAAATGAAGACCTACCGCTATCGCGGCCACTCCATGTCCGACCCGGCCAAGTATCGGTCGCGTGACGAAGTGCAGGCCGTGCGCGAAAAGTCCGACCCGATCGAGGGCGTGAAGAAATATCTGATCGACGCTGGCGTCAGCGAAGACGAGATCAAGGTGATCGATCAGGACATCCGCAAGGTCGTGGCCGAAGCCGCCGACTTCGCCGAAACTTCGCCTGAACCCGAAGCGCATGAACTCTATACCGACGTGCTGGTGGAGCAATATTAATGGGTATCGAAATCAAGATGCCGGCGCTCTCGCCGACGATGGAAGAGGGCACGCTGGCCAAATGGCTGGTGAAGGAAGGCGACGAAGTGAAGTCGGGCGATATCCTGGCGGAAATCGAAACCGACAAGGCGACGATGGAATTCGAAGCCGTCGATGAAGGTCTGATCGGCAAGATCATGATCGCTGAAGGCACCGAAGGCGTGAAGGTCGGCACCGTCATCGCGACGATGGCTGGCGAGGGCGGTGAAGAAGCCGCTCCGGCACCGGCACCCAAGGCGGAAGCGCCCAAGGTCGAGGAAACGCCCAAGAAGGCCGAAAGCGGCACGTCCAAGCTGGCGTCGGAAGCCCGTGCGACCGTGCAAGACCCGGACCTTCCGGCCGGCACCGAATTCGTCAAGACGACGGTGCGTGAAGCGCTGCGCGACGCGATGGCCGAAGAAATGCGCAAGGATGAGCGCGTCTTCGTGATGGGCGAAGAAGTCGCCGAATATCAGGGCGCCTACAAGGTGACCCAAGGCCTGCTGGCCGAATTCGGCGACAAGCGCGTCATCGACACGCCGATCACCGAATATGGCTTTGCCGGTATCGGTGCGGGTGCGGCCATGGGCGGCCTGCGTCCGGTCATCGAGTTTATGACGTTCAACTTCGCCATGCAGGCGATCGACCACATCATCAACTCGGCGGCCAAGACCAACTATATGTCCGGTGGCCAGATGCGCTGCCCGATCGTGTTCCGCGGTCCCAACGGCGCGGCCAGCCGCGTCGGCGCGCAGCACAGCCAGAATTACGGTCCCTGGTATGCCGCCGTTCCCGGCCTGATCGTCATCGCGCCTTATGACGCGGCCGACGCAAAGGGTCTGCTGAAGGCCGCGATCCGCTCGACCGATCCGGTCGTGTTCCTGGAGAATGAACTTCTCTACGGTCGCAGCTTCGACGTGCCCAAGGTCGATGATTATGTCCTGCCGATCGGCAAGGCCCGCATCATGCGTCCGGGCAAGGACGTGACTTTGGTCAGCTATTCGATCGGCGTGGGCCTGGCGCTCGACGCGGCGGAAACGCTGGCGGCCGAGGGTATTGATGCGGAAGTGATCGACCTGCGCACGCTGCGCCCGCTCGACACCGCGACGGTGCTGGAAAGCCTGAAGAAGACCAACCGCCTGGTCGTGGTGGAAGAAGGCTGGCCGACCTGCTCGATTGCGTCGGAAATCGCCGCCGTCGTGATGGAAAAGGGCTTCGACGATCTCGATGCGCCGGTGCTGCGCGTGACGAACGAAGACGTGCCGCTGCCTTATGCCGCCAACCTCGAAAAGGCGGCGCTGATCGACGCGGCCCGCGTGGTCGAAGCGGCCAAGAAGGTCTGCTACAAGTAAGATCGGCTATCGTCGGAAACAGGAAAGGGCGGCTCGAAGGAGCCGCCCTTTTTGTTTCAGCAGCTTGCCACTGTTGCTGCCGGCGAACCTGCGTTGGTAATTGCTTGATCGGTCCGCTCGCGCACGTTGAAAGCGCTGGTGTAGCGGATCACCTTATTGCCGAAGATCGCGTTGCTGATCAGCGGCTGATAATTATAGGCTACCTCCACAAACATCACGGCAGTACCGTCTGCCGCGCTGATCTTGGTCGCTGCCGTCGTGCCGGGCCCCATGCCTGTCGACATGCTGGAATTTGTTTTGCCGTCATTGGTGACGCCATAGCTAGACGTGAAATTGCCGTCGCCCCAGCAACGCTGCCAGCGAATATACTGACCGGTATTCGGGCTGGCCAGACCATTGGGTTCGAGGTCGGACAGGAAAATGCGCCCATTAGCCTTGAATTTCAGCGAACCAGACGCCGTTTCCGCGCCAATGAAGATTTGATTGATGTTCGCTTCATCAATCGACTTGCGGACGCGCGATGCGTTGTCGGCGACCAGCATTGCCATCTGGCTGACCCGCATATGCGCAATGGCAAGGTTCGCGACTTCCAGCCCAGCCATGAACAGGATCATTAAAACGGGCAGCGAGTAGGCGAACTCAATGATCGCCAGCCCACTGTCGTCTCGTTTGAGTGAGGAAAGGCGGAGAGATATAGTTGTTTTTTTGAGGGTCATGAGCAGCGCACCGTAGGAGTCGCCTGATTTGCCCAAGGCTGATTGCGAATGACGGTGCTGGCCGTGGCAGTCTGGGTCGCGCTCCAGCCTAGCATTTTAGCGAGCGGGAAGAGGCGGGGCATCGATACCGTGACCTGATAATAGACGATGTCGTCAGCGCCGCCCAAGCCTTCAGAACCGCCCGACGCATCAAATACGCCATTGCCGTTCGCATCTTCATAGCAATCGCCGCTATTATAGGTGCCAAGCGGTGCAGTGTCGCTGGTGATCTTCTCCGGTTGTCCGACACGGGAAAAGTCATAATAGCTCTTCTTGGTCACCGATGTCGTGCCGTTCTTGGCGTTGATGACTTCCATCTGTGTCTGGATATAGCTGTCGATCTGTGTGCTGTTGAGCGTACCGACTGATGCGGCGCGCGCAGCCTTGTCCAGCACGCCAGCTGTCACCGCACGCAGATAGGATTGATAACCAAGATCCGCGATGCCCATGATGGTCAGCAACAGCGGCGGCGCGACCAGGCCGAATTCCATCAGGGTCGCGCCGCGCACGCATCTGAAGATGCTGCGTATTCGGTGTGATATCGTCATCACTGAGACAGCCTCAAGCCGCCGATATTCTTGGCGATATCCTTGAAATCGTCGCTGAGTGACGATGCGTCGGAAGAGACGGCGATATGGTTGGTGCTGGTCGCGCAGGAATTCAGGGCATCGTTGGACGAGGTGGAGAACACGATGATCCAGATGGTGATGCCCTTACGCTTGGCCGCTTCGCAGGCAATTTTGAACCGCTGTTCCTGAATGGTCTTCAGGTCAGCGCTGCTCTTGCTGGTAGCCGCGATCCGGCCGTTCAGGGCGTTGATGCCCCAGGCATCATAATTGTTGTTAGGAATCTGCATGGCCCCGTCGGTCATGAACACGATGTTCTTCGACGTAGCGAAGCCGTTGGGGGCAATGCCGTTTTTCGACGCGAAAATGCCGTCAGGCGAGAGCATACGAGCGCCCCAGGTGATGCCGACCGTGTGATTGGTGAAGCCGCCTGCCGTCAGTCCCGAGACATAGCCGTCGTAGGTGCTCTGCGATGCGTCGGGCGAGCCATAATCCTCCGACGGACTGGATGAACGAGACGAATATGTAGCGAGCATGCGCGCCTTTGCCACGCAAACCGCATAATCGTCATTAGCGTCCGCAGCCCAATTGTTCCAAACGGCCGATGTCGCCGGGGTGGAACTGCGATACCAACTGGCGTCCGGCCAGAAGGGCTTCCATTTCTTGGCCTTGGTGTCGGGGATCAGATCGGGGTCCAGATCATAGGCGCCCGCAGGGATGCTGCTGATCGACGTAGATGATGTGATCGTGTTGACGGTCTGCGATTCTTCAATGCAGCCGGCCCAAGTCGTATTGGTACCCCATTCGAACGCCGGATTCTGAATGGCATTGCCCTTGACGAACAGCGACGTGTCCAGATCGACATTGGTGTAGGACCAGTTGCCGTAGCGAGTCCAGCCTTGCTGCGGCACTGTCGAGGTCTGATAGGTTGTCGTCGTCGTCACTTCCTTGCGGGTGCATTTGCGAGCGGTTGAACCTGACGGCTGTGTTGAGGTGCTGCCATTCCATGCGCCATAGCTGTAAGTGACGGTAGTCGTGTTGCTGGGCGCGCTGCCAGAACTGGTGGATTTTGCGTTTTGCCAGGTAGAGCAATTGCTGCCTGACAAAGTCGTACCAGATTTCTGATCTGCCTCAGTCGCTGTCGCATAGCATGTGGAAAGGCCATTTTGTTTGTAACAGGTGCTGTCTGTCGGATTGTTCGCCAGATAATAATTGCCGATGCGGCTATTATAGCTGGACGTCTCACCGTTGACGCTGCCGACCATATATTCCGACGGAATCATATAACCTACATTGGCCGTCGAACTATAAGGCACGAAGCCATAGCGAATGCGCCCGTTGGCGATGCTGCCTGCACCCAGCGTGTCGTAAAAGTCGCGAACGGCCTGACGCAGCGCGGCGATGCGGGTCGTGGTTGCGTTTCCGACACCGGTCGAAATACTGCTATCCATCGATCCAGTGACGTCCAGCACCAGCGCGACGTCGGTATTGCCGATGTCGAAGCGGGATTCGCATGTAACCGACAAAGCCATGGTCTTGTACCCGAAGATGCGCATGACCGTGGTGGGAATGCTGGTATCGGCCGTGACCTGAACCGTGGTCGTGTCGCCGGTTTTACTCTGGATGACCGGGGTGAAGGATGCGCTTCCGAATGTGTTTTGCTGAAAGTTGAAGTCGAAAAATTTCTTCGCTTCTGCCTTGTTCGCATCGGTCATGGTCGAAGTTGTCATGGCGCGGCGACCGGCCAGGGCTGCGGCGTCGCAGGCCTGTTGCAGGCGCGCGCGGACCATATAGGCACGGCTCATGTCCAGTCCGCCGCCGATCAGGGCAGCCAATGGAATGATCGCAGCGGCGACGATCGCCAGCGTGTTGCCTGCCTGACTTTTCAGCAGACGCCCCAGAAAGCCCAATTGCCGATCCTTTGACTTGCCCATATGCCCGCAATCACCCATGTCGCGTCCGCTACAATCAGGTCGGACAGCTTGCCTGCCTATGCAGGCCCACTCGTTAGAATGTGTATGAGGAAGATGGTTAAAGGACCGATAATCTGTGTGAGCCGCCTGTTGCGGGGAGTCGCGGCATGATTGCTGACGCGGAACTGCCGCCGCTGGCGGCGTTGTTGAGCGCGCATGCGGGCGCGCGTGTCGCGCAGCATCGGGCGATATGGGCGTTCGATGCGCGGCTGGCGAAGGTGGCCCGCACCACCAGCGAAGCGGCGATCGGGCAGATGCGCCTTGCCTGGTGGAATGACGTGGTCGAGGACGCCCAAGGGGTTAGAGGGCAGGGCATCAAGGGGCAGGGCGAGCCGGTGGTCGATGCGATGCGCGCGGCGGGCGTGATGGCCGGGCCGGGGCTGGTCGCGATGATCGATGGCTGGGAAGTGCTGGTGGTCGAGCCGGAGATCGATGCGTCGGGGCTGCGCGATTATGCCGTGGGCCGGGGCGGTGGGCTGTTCCGGGCGCTGGCGGGCGCGGCGGATGTGCCGGACTGGCTGGCGGCGGCGGGGCAGGTCTGGGCCTGTTGGGATCTGGCTGGGCATGTCGGGGATGAGGCGCTGGCCGATGCCGCGATCGCGCAGGCGCGTGACCTGTTGCCGCAGGTGGTGGCAGCGCGGTGGGAGGCGGCTTGGAAGCCGCTGCGCATCGCCTTCACGCTGGCGCGGCAGGATGTGCTGGCGGGGCGGGGCGCGCCGCTGGGCATATCGCGGGCGCTGGCGTGGCGGTTGCTGCGGATCGCGCTTGTCGGGCGCTGACTTGTCGGGATAGGCTGTGCCCTCTCGCAGCGGTGGAGGGCTTATGGGGCGAATGCTGGCGGGCGGCATGGCGGCGTTGCTGCTGGTCGCGGGCGGACTGTTCTGGTGGCAGGGGCGGGCGGACAATGTGCCCGCGCCGCAACTGGCGCTGGCGGCGCCTCCGCCGCCTGCCGTCGAGAGCCTGCCGGAGGGCGATCCCGATGCGGTGGGCGACGCGCCGCCCATGCCCGGCGAGGCCAGCCCGCAGAGCCGGGAGGAGAAGCGCTTTGCCCGTTATGACCGCAACCGGGATGGCGTGATCACCCGGATCGAGATGCTGGGCAGCCGGACCAAGGCGTTCAAGGCGCTGGACAAGGATGGCGATAACCTCTTGTCCTTCGAAGAATGGGCGGTGGCGACGTCCGACCGGTTCGGCGCGGCGGATGCCGACAAGGATGGCAAGCTGACGCCGGCGGAATTCGCGGTGACCGCGCCGAAGCGGGCGGTGAAGGCGAAGTGCAAATGCTGAACGCTCACAGGCGAGCGAGCCACCCGGCCGCCCTGGGCTCCTGCTTTCGCAGGAGCACGGTATGTCGATATCAAGCGATCTCCATCGCGCCCATCCACACGCCCAGCGACGCGCGGGCGCGGGCGGTGTAGGCTTCCTTGCGTTGCTTCTTCTTCACATCGTCCAGCGTTGGGAACAGGCCGAAATTGACGTTCATCGGCTGATAGTCGGCGGTCGCCACATTGCCCGTTACATGGCCGAGCAGCGCGCCCAGCGCGGTGTCGGCCGGGGGCGGGGTCAGTTCGCGGCCCAATAGCTCCGCCGCGGCGAAGCGGCCGGCAAGCATGCCGATGGCGCCGCTTTCGACATAGCCTTCGCAGCCCGTCATCTGCCCTGCAAAACGGATATGCGGGGCGCTCTTCAGGCGGAGCGTCGGGTCGAGCAGCTTGGGCGATTGGATGAAGGTGTTGCGGTGCAGCCCGCCCAGCCGCGCAAATTCCGCCTTTTCGAGGCCGGGGATGGTGCGGAACAATTCCACTTGCGCGCCATGCTTCAGCTTCGTCTGGAAGCCGACCATGTTCCACAGCGTGCCCGACGCATTATCCTGCCGCAACTGGACGACGGCATAGGGCCAGCGGCCGGTCTTGGGATTGTCGAGGCCCATCGGCTTCATCGGCCCGTGACGCAGCGTTTCCGGCCCGCGCGATGCCATCACCTCGATCGGCATGCAGCCTTCGAAATAGGGGGTGCTGCTTTCCCATTCCTTGAACTCGGTCTTTTCGCCGTCGAGCAGGCCCTGGACGAAGGCCTGATACTGGTCCTTTTCCATCGGGCAGTTGATATAATCCTTGCCCTCGCCACCGCCGGGGCCGATCTTGTCCCAGCGATTGGCCATCCAGCATTGCTCCATGTCGATGCTGTCATGATGGATGACCGGCGCGATCGCATCGAAGAAGGCGAGATGTTCCATCCCCGCCGCCTGCCCAATGCTTTGCGCCAGCGCGGGCGCGGTCAGCGGGCCGGTGGCGACGATGGTCATGCCTTCGGTCGGCAGCGTATCGATCCGCTCGCGCACGATTTCCACATTGGGATGTTCGGCGAGCGCGCGGGTGACGCCGTCGGAAAAGACATGGCGGTCGACCGCCAGCGCGGAGCCGGCGGGCACCTTGGCGGGTTCCGCCTGCGCCATCAGCAGCGATCCCAGCCGCCGCATTTCCTGATGCAGCAGGCCCACGGCGCTCTTGTCGGCATCGTCGGAGCGGAAGCTGTTGGAGCAGACCAGTTCGGCAAGGCCGTCGGTCTGGTGGGCGGGCGTCATGTCCCCGGTTCCGCGCATTTCGGACAGGCGGACGCGGATGCCGGCCTGCGCCAGTTGCCATGCCGCCTCCGTCCCCGCCATGCCGCCGCCGATGATATGAACCTGATGATTAGACACGCGCTTCGCCTTAACTTCGCATTTGTCCCGTGGAATCGGGAATTTCCGGTCGCCAGTGGGACATATTGTTGCGGGAGGCAAGGAGTATAGCGGAGCAGGGCGGGGTAGGACAGGGCGGCAGCAGGATAGGGGGGCAGGCGACCCCCGCCGGTCTAGCGACAGGCGGGGTTGTTCGCCAAAGGCATAGCGAAGAAGCTGATCGTCGCCGGCGCGAGGGTGACGTCGCCGGCCGCCTGCAAAACGCCGTGCATGCGCGGCAGTTGATCCTTCTTTCCCAGCGTCAGAAGTGCGCCGTTCAAGCGCAGGCTGGCGGACGCAGCGTCGGGGGCGGACAGGGTGTAGCGCCTGGCCGCCAGCGGCAAGCGCAGGCTGGACGGCGCGTTCGGACTGTTGTTGATCGCCAGCAATGTCACGCCGCCTTTGGTTCCTGGCTGGCAATGCGCATAGAGATGCAATCCTTCCCTTGAAGCAATGCCGGCGTCCAGCACGGTGGAGCCCATCAGTCGATGCCACAATAAGGCCGCCCAATAATTGGCTTTGGGGGCAAGATCGACGGGGTCGAGCAGCGCATAGTTGCTGGCCGCAAGCGTGTTGTGGATGGCGACCTGCACACCCGAACGGGCCAGCCGGCCAAGCTGGTCGAGATAGCGGAAGCTGTCCGGGAATGTCCCTCCCCATGGATTGCCGCCGCACGCGGCATCGGCGCCCTCCGTCAGCCAGAGCGGCTTGTTCGGCGCGAAGCGATCGCGCAGTCCGGCGTAGAAGTCGCGGGTCAAGCTGGTGCGTCCGAGCCATTCTTCGGACAGGGCATCCTCGATCCGGGTCTGGGGGAAATGGGCGGAGGCGCATCTGATCGAGGCGGCGCCATAATGATGATAGGAAAAGGCGTCGATCCCCGGACCCGCCGCAGCCAGCAGCGCTTCGCTGGCGATCGAGCCGGGAATACCGGACGGCATCGCCCATGGCGCACGGGTCTCAGTGGCGGAACCCGGTCCCAAAACGAGGATGCCCGGCGCTTCGCGCGTTATGAACTGACGGAATATGCGAAAATCTCGGCCATAGGCGGCCGCGTCATAGCCCTTAGGCGCACCGCTGATGCCCGCGATCGACGGCTCGTTCATAAATTCGGCGGCGGCGATGTCGCCGCCGATCGATCGGGTATAGGCCAACCAGCGACGGGCCTGATCGTCCGTCCACTTCCCTTCCGCGTCACGCACGCCCGGACTGATGGCGAAGGATGTTATGATCCGCGCATCGACCGCCCGCGCGAAATCGACGACGCCGCGCCATTGGGCACGGGTCAGGATATTTTTGAAGCCCGTTGGCGGTTGGGCGGGCGGGGTGTCGCTATCTGCAAAATAGATGCTGTTGGCCCAAGTGCCGCTGACCCGCAGATAGGCGGGGCCAAGCGCTTTGGCGAGTGTGCGCAGTCGCGCATTTCCCAGATCGATTGGCGGGCGATATTGATAGGCGGCGGGATCTATACCGCCATGGCCCTGGGATTGGGGCAGGGGCTTGCCGTCATAGGGTTTCCAGAATTCGCCCCCGACCACTTCGAGCATTTCGACATTATAGGATTGAAAGCGGGGATCGATGGTCCCGATGCGCGTGAGGCCGGCCGGATTGAGCGGAGCCGATGTCGTTACGGGCTGGGCGGCCAGCGGACAGGAAAGAGCAAGTGCGGTCGTCGCCATGGCCATCGTTGCGCGCCGGATCATTCATCCCTCTCCTCAATCTCTTAGGTCAGGGATGTCGCGAGAGACACCGATCTGGTCAAATATCGATTTAACGGCAGTCCATAGGCGGAGCCTATGGACTGCCGCGCTCGCTAGGCGGCAGCGAGAGACTCGGTCTCATAATAAGCGCCCTCGTCCAAAATCCCCTCACGCATGGCGACGATCACACCGACCATTACCTGTCCCGCGACGCCGTCTTATCCTCTATCCCAATGTCCGGTTGCCGCCCTGTTCGGCCGCAGCAAGCGCGCTGGACCGGGCCATTTCCAATATGGCTTCCGGCTCTTCGCCCCGGCTCGTCACGATGCCCGCCGATGCCGTGACGGTGCCGATCCATTCGCCGGTCCCTCTCAGTCGCAGGCGGCGCGCCGCAAAGGCGGTCAAGGCTTCGTCTGCCTGTATGCGGGCGGCCATGGCCGAGGCATCGGTGACGACGATCAGAAATTCATTCCCGTTCCAGCGGATCAAATCCTCGTTGGGGAATTCCTGTCGCAAGGTCGCGGCGAAGGCATTGAGCACATTATCGCCCACATCCCGTCCAAATCTGGCATTGATGCTGACCAGATCGTCAATGATGAACATGATCAGGACATAGCTGTGTCCCTCTTTCAAAAGGGGTTCGAGGATGCGCCAGGCACCCGTCTGGTTCAGCGCCTTGGTCAGTTCATCCTGACCGAGATCGGCGCGGGGCTGGCTGGGCAGGTTGACGGCATTGCGCAACGCCACGAATTCGTCGCGCAGGTCGGCGAGTTCACGCTCTGCCGCGGACAGGCGTGTGACGAGATTGTCCGTATTGATCAGGGAGCGGTCGGGCTGGTTCACGATCTCGCCGACATCGCGACCAAGCGCTTCGGTAAGATCATGCGCGTCGGACGTCAATGTCCCCAGTTCCTGGGCCTGGCGTGCGACGGTGCGTTCCCGATGGTCGATCGCAAAGCTGGCATCTTCCGTGCCATGACGCTGCATCAGCATCATCATGGCATTCACCGTCAATCGCAGCCCACCGGATGTCAGGTCATCAATGTCGCGCGCCAATTTGGATGCGGGGGCCATCACATAGCGAAGCGCAACATCGTAATTTTTGACGGATGGATCGAGCCGATGATGTTCCAGAAAATCCAGAGCGCTTCGCGCTTCTTGGTAATAAGACGTCATAATGCCCTTTGCCGATCCCTCTTCTCGTCAAACATGCACATAACGCAGTAGAAAGTAACGGCGTTCCGGGTCAACGTCGTTAGGCATGAATGTGGATCGGGCGACGGTCGGAACCTTATGGTTTCGATCGCCGCCCGAAAGTGGCAGGGTATTTCAAGGGCTTGTGGACGCTGCGCCTATTTTCGGCGGGGATAGGTTCCGGGGGAGCGAAGCGCTTCTAAGCCGTCGCCAACGTCCCCTCGCCATAATAAGCGCTCTCGTCCAATATCCCTTCGCGCTTGGCGACGATCACGCCGACCAGCACTTGTCCCGCGACGTTGACCGCCGTGCGGCCCATGTCGAGGATGGGGTCTATGGCGAGCAGCAGTCCGGCGCCTTCCAGTGGCAGGCCGAGGGTCGAGAGGGTCAGCGTCAGCATCACGATCGCGCCGGTCAGGCCGGCGGTGGCGGCCGATCCGATGACCGAGACGAAGACGATCAGCGCATAGTCGATGAAATGGAGCGGGATGCCGTAGAAGCCCGCGACGAAGATCGCCGCCAGCGCGGGATAGATGGAGGCGCAGCCGTCCATCTTGGTGGTGGAGGCCAGCGGGATGGCGAAGGCGGCATAACCCTTGTCGACGCCAAGGCGCTCGGTCACGGCTTCGGTGACCGGCAGGGTGCCGACCGACGAGCGCGAGACGAAGGCGAGCTGGATGGCAGGCCACGCCTTGGCGAAGAAGGGGCCGGGCTTGAGGCCATTGGCGATCAGCAATGTCGGGTAGACGACCAGCAGCACCAGCGCGAGGCCGAGATAGATGGCGGCGGTGAAGGTGCCGAGTTGCGCCAGCGCGCTCCAGCCATAGGTGGCGACGGCGGTGCCGATCAGCGCGGCCGAACCGATAGGCGTCAGGCGGATGACCCAGCCTAAAATGGCGCGCACGACCGCGAGCAGCGAGCGGACGAAGGCGAGAAAGGCATCAGCCTTTTCCCCGACCTTGAGTGTGGCGAGGCCGACGGCGATCGAAATGACCAGCAATTGCAGTATGTTGAAGGACAGGGTGGTGGTGGCCGATCCGTCCGTGATCTTCGTGCCGGCCGACAGAGCCAGGCTGTTGCCGGGGACCAGGCCTTTGAGGAAATCAAGCCAGCCGCCGACCGAATCCGGCTGGGTGGGGGCCAGTGCCGCGCTACTGAGGCCGATGCCCGGCTGGACGATGACGCCGATGGAGATGCCGATGGCGACCGCGATCAGGGCGGTGATGGCGAACCAGAGGAGGGTTTGCCCGGCGAGGCGCGCGGCATTGTCCAGCGCGCGCAGATTGGCGATCGACGCGACGATGGCGGCGAAGACGAGCGGCGGCACGATCGCCTTCAGCAGGGAGACGAAGATCGACCCCGTGGTCTTGAGCGCGGTCGCCAGCCAGTTGAGATCGCCATCCGGACCCGTGCCGATCTGACGTGCGACGAGGCCGAGCACCAGCCCCACGGCCATGCCGACCAGAACCTGAAATCCGAAACTGCGATAATGGAGGGCCATCTGTCTTTCCTCTGGGCGAATGGCTGCCATATCGGATGTCTGCGGTCCGATTGCGCGCAAGCAATTCTTTAATGGACGAAGGGATCGCCTTTGATCGTCATTGCGAGCGCAGCGAAGCAATCCAGTGATGCGCCGTGGATTGCTTCGCTGCGCTCGCAATGACGAATGACGGGTCACGCTTTTCGCGCGGATAAGGTGGCCCTCTTTCCGCGGGACAGGGCCAAACGCATTGGCCCGGTCGATCCGCTATGCCACAGATACGGTATCGGTCCATCAAGGAGTGCAAATATATGGTGATGCGGGGCGTGTTTCTGGGGGCTGTTTTGCTGGCCGTGCCGCAGGGGGCTTTTGCGGCGGCCGATGCGGGCGCGGCCAAGGATATATTGATGCGCTCCATCGCGGTGAAGACGGTGCAGGGTGAAGGCAATGTGCCCAAATTGGCGGCCTATTATGCGTCGGTGCTGAAGGCGGCCGGCTTTGCCGACGCGGATATCGTGATCACGCCGATGGGCGAGACGGCGACGCTGGCGGCGACAATCCGGGGGAGCGACCCGAAGCTCAAGCCCATGGCGCTGATCGGCCATATGGATGTGGTGGCGGCAAACCGGGCGGACTGGACCCGCGATCCCTTCGTGCCGGTGGAAGAAAATGGCTATATTTTCGGGCGCGGGTCGGAGGATAATAAATATGACGTCGCGATGATGGTCGCGACCATGGCGCAGTTGAAGAAGGAAGGGTGGAAGCCGCGCCGCACCACCATATTGCTGCTGTCGGGCGATGAGGAAACCGACATGGTGACGACCAAGGCGCTGTCGCAGCAATATAAGGATCTGGAATTGCTTCTGAATGGCGATGGCGGCGGCGGGTTGCTGAATGATGAGGGCAAGCCGGTGCTGTATCAGTTGCAGGCGGGCGAGAAGAGCTATGCCGATTATGAATTCGCCTTCACCGATGCGGGTGGCCATTCGAGCGCACCGACGCCGGGCAATCCGATCTATCGCATGGCGAAGGCGATCGACGCGATTGCGGCGTATCAGTTTCCGCCGATGCGCAATGAACTGACGAAGGCGTCGCTGGCGCTGTCGGCCGACCGGATCGGCGGCGAGGTGGGGCAGGCGATGCGGCGCTATGCGGAGACAGGCGATGCGGATGCGGCGGAACTGCTGTCGAGCCGGCCGGAATTTATCGGGCAGGTGCGCACCACCTGCGTCGCGACGATGGTGCAGGCGGGGCATGCGCTGAATGCTTTGCCGCAAAGTGCTAAGGTGGACGTCAATTGCCGCATCTTCCCTGGCGTGACGATCGATCAGGTGAAGGCGCAACTGGTGAAGGTGGTGAATGATCCCAGCGCCACGGTGAAGACGCTGGGCGATCCGCTGGCCAGCGATGCATCGCCGTTGCGGGCAGACGTGATGAAGGCGGTGAAGGACGCCGTCACCGCGCGCGCGCCGGGGGTGACGGTGATGCCGGGCATGTCGGCCGGCGCGACCGACAGCCTCTATTTCCGGGCTTTGGGCGTGCCGAGCTATGGCGTGTCCAGCCTGTTCATGAAGGCGGAGGACGGCTTTGCCCATGGCTTGAACGAGCGGGTGCCGGTGGCGGGCATCGCGGAATCGCTGGAGCAGTGGGACCGGGTGGTCCGGGCGCTGGCGAAGTAGATCTTATCTTCAAAATCTCGTCATCCCCGCGAAAGCGGGGACCCATCTCCCGAAAGTCGATCTTGACGGGAAGGTCAGGAGATGGGTTCCCGCTTTCGCGGGAATGACGGTAGTTTTTGGGGCCGGGATTTAACCCCGCACCGCGATCCCGTTGGCGGCCGACAGCACGGCCTTGACCGATGCGGTCGCGACGTCGCTGTCGGTGCCGACGCCGAAGACAGTGCGGCCGTCGGGCGTGCGGCATTCGACATAGGCGGCGGCATTCACGTCGCTGCCTGCGCCGATCGCATGTTCGCTATAGTCGGCGATTTCCAGCGCCACGCCCAGTTCGTCGCGCAGGGCGGCCAGCACCGAGGAGAGCAGGCCGTTGCCGCGCCCGGAAATGCTCCGTTCGCCGCCTTCATAGCCGATCTTGCCAGTGAAGATGCGGTCGCCCGCCGCGCCGCTTTCATGATAGTCGATCAGCGCATAGGGCTGCTCACCGGTCTGGTGATAATGGTCGTCGAAGGCGGCCGAAATGTCGGCGGCGTTGAGTTCGCGGCTGGAGCCGTCGGCCAGTGCCTGCACCACCTTCGAGAAGTCGGCCTGCATCTTCTTGGGCAGCTTATAGCCCTTGTCCTGTTGCAGCACCCAGGCGACGCCGCCCTTGCCCGATTGCGAATTGACGCGGATCACCGCTTCATAGTCGCGGCCCAGATCCTTGGGATCGATCGGCAGATAGGGGACGTTCCAGATCAGGTCGTTGCGCGCTTCCTGCGCGGCAAAGCCCTTCTTGATCGCGTCCTGATGACTGCCGGAGAAGGCGGTGAACACCAGTTCGCCGGCATAGGGATGGCGCGGATGGACCGGCAACTGGTTGCAATATTCGACCGTCTGGATGACTTCGTCGATATCGCTGAAGTCCAGGCCGGGATTGATGCCCTGCGTGTACATATTCAGCGCGACCGTCACCAGATCGCAATTGCCGGTGCGTTCGCCATTGCCGAACAGGCAGCCTTCGACGCGGTCGGCGCCGGCCATGATGCCCAGTTCGGCAGCGGCGACGCCGGTGCCACGGTCATTATGGGTGTGCAGCGAGATCACCACGCTGTCGCGCTTGCTGATATTGCGGCAAATCCATTCGATCTGGTCGGCATAGATATTGGCCGTCGCGCACTCGACGGTGGCGGGCAGGTTCAGGATCAGCGGACGTTCGGGCGTCGGCTGGAGAATGTCGATCACTGCCTCACAGCATTCCAGACTGAAATCCAGCTCGGCGGTCGAGAAGGTTTCGGGCGAATATTCGAAATGCCAGTCGGTGTCGGGCTGGGCCGCAGCATGATCGCGTAGCAGCTTGGCGGCGTTGACGGCGATCTGCTTGATCTCCGGCCGTTCCATCTGGAACACGATATTGCGCCATGCGGGCGAAATGGCGTTGTAGACATGGACGATCGCCTGTTTCGCGCCGCGCAGGCTTTCGAAGGTGGTGGCGATCAGGTCGGCGCGGGCCTGCGTCAGCACCTGCGGCATGACGTCGTCTGGGATCGCGCCGGTCTTGACCAGACCGGAGATGAAGTCGAATTCGGTCGCGCCGGCGCTGGGGAAGCCGACTTCGATTTCCTTGACGCCGACCTTGAGCAGCAGGTCGAAGAAGCGGCGCTTCTTTTCCGCGTTCATCGGGTCGATCAGCGACTGGTTGCCGTCGCGCATGTCGGTCGACAGCCAGCGAGGGGCCTTCGTGATGACGTTGGAGGGCCATTGGCGATTGGGCAGATCGATCTGCGGGAAAGCGCGATATTTCTGCGAGGGATCGGTCAGCATCATGGGATCAAACTACTTCCTGCAACGGGGCGCTATTGCGCGCTCCCGGTGTACGACTTGACTGTTCTGGATGCCCTTAGGCGGATCAACGCTGCCCTTAGCCGGAAGGCAGCACAAAAGCCACGCCTAAGGGCGTGTAAGTCGTAGCAGGGTAAGAAGGCTGACGCGCTGCATGATGTTGCCCCCATAAACGCGCGGAGGGGTGGCCGTAAAGCCGTTTCTTTCGTAGCGTCGATCAGGAGCGATGGAAAATTGCGTCGATGCTGAGGTCGACCTTGTCGGAAACGAAGGGACGGCCAAAGCCCATGCCGAACTGGCTGCGCTCGATCGACAGCGTGCCGGTGAAATGCAGGACCGACAGGCCGGGTGCTTCGTCCGGGGTAACGCCGGCCAGACGGACGGACAGGGTGACGGGGCGGGTCTGCCCATGCATGGTGAGTTCGCCGGCAATGGCTGTGGGCGTATCGGGCGTCGCCAGTGGCGCGTCCTGCGCGGAAAAGCGGATGGTCGGGAATTTCGTGCCGTCGAAGAAGCTGTCGCCTTTCAGCATGGCGTCGGTCGAAGCGTCGCCGGTGGTCAGTTTGTCGACCGGGAACTGAATGTCGATGCTGGCGCGGTCAGGATGTTCTGGGGTGATCACCACCGCACCTTCCGGCGCGACGAAATCGCCGTCATAGCTGCCGACCAGCGCCTTCACATGAAAATGGACCCGCGTCGCGGCACTATCGACCAGATAATGGCCGGGGGCATAGAGCGACGCAGGCGCCTGCGCAGGCCGCTGTTCAGGCCCCGATACCGGCCTGTGTTCAGGCCCTTGGGCCGATGCCGCCGGCACAAGCATCCCCACGCTCAAAAGCAGGAGAAGCCGTGCCGGACGGCGCATGATGCTTACTTCTGGAAGCCGGCGATGATCTTCAGTTCGACGGTGTCGCCCACGACGGGGACATAGCCGCCCATGCCGAATTCGCTGCGCTTGATCGAACCGGTCGCGACGAAGCCGACATTTTCCTTCTTGTTCATCGGATTGGCGCCAGCGCCGTAAAATTCGGCGTCCAGCGTTACCGGCTTGGTCACGCCCTTGATCGTCAGATTGCCGGTGATGGTGGCGCTGGTGCCTTCAGCCTTGACGGCGGTCGACACGAAGGTTGCGGTCGGGAATTTGGCGCCATCGAAGAAGTCGGGCTTCAACAGATGTTCGTCGAGCGCGGGGATGCCGGTCTTGAGGCCCGCGATCGGCAGTTCGATGCTGACCTTCGACGCGGAAAGATTGGCCTTGTCCAGCGTCAGCGTGCCGGTCGGCTGGGCGAAGATGCCCATATTGTTGGTGAAGCCCATATGGTCATAGGCGAACAACACCTGCGTATGGCCGCCGTCGACGGTGTAGGTGCCGCCCGTGACCTTGGCGACATCCTTGGTGCCCGGCGCAGAGGCGGGGGCCTGTGCGATGACGACGGTGCCGCCGGCGATAGCGATCAGGGCGGCGGCGGGGATCAGAAACTTACGCATGAAAAAAGGACTCCACAAACGCTCAAGGGATGCGGTGAGAATAAGCCGCGCGCTCGACAAGCGCCATAGCCGTAACCGGAAACGGATCGTTCCCCGTAACGAACCGGTTTTATGGGATTTCCGTCTGGAAATCGATGCGTCCGGACGGTCTGGCGGGCGTGCTGCCACTGGTATCGCTTGCCCGATGGCGCACATTTCTCCATGGGACATTATGACAATTCAAAGACCCTCCCCAAATCAGGCGGCCACGAACCAGCCAGCGACGGGCAAGCTGGACCGCATCCAGCAGAACTGGCTGGCGGCCAGCGAACGACGCCTGCTCAACTGGCTGTGCGCCCGCATGCCGGCCTGGGTCACGCCCGATGTGCTGACCAGCACCGGCATGGTCGGCGCGCTGATGATCTTTGTGGGCTATGTCGCCAGCAATATCGGGCCGGCCTGGCTGCTGCTGTCGATCATGGGCTATGTGGTGCAGTGGTTCGGGGACTCGATGGACGGCAGTCTGGCGCGCTTCCGCCATGTCGAGCGGCCATCCTATGGCTATTTCATCGATCATAGCTGCGATGGGCTGGCCACTCTGCTGATTTTGGCAGGCATCGGCCTCAGCCCGTTCGTGACGATGGACGTCGCGCTGATCACGCTGGCGGGCTATCTGCTGCTGTCGATCCACGCCTATCTGTCGGCGCGGGTCATCGGCGAGTTCAAGCTGTCTTATCTGTCAGCGGGGCCGACCGAATTGCGGCTGGTGCTGATCGCGCTGACGGTGATGATGATGGTGCTGGGTACGGGGCCGGGGTTGTTCGGCCTATGGTCAGGCTTCGACATTTTTGTGGGCGGCGTGGGCGCGATCCTGATCGTGCTGTTCGTGTTGCAGACGCTGGTGACGGGGCAGCGGCTGGCGCGGAAGGATAGCGGGCGGTCCTGACTAACGCCCCCCCGTTCGTCCTGAGTAGCTATTGAGTGAAGTCGAAATGGCGTATCGAAGGACAGGCGCTTCGATGCGGGTCTTCGACAAGCTCAGCCCCTACTCAGCACGAACGGATATTTTCAAGGACGCTATGCCCAAATAAAAAGGGGCGCCCCGCGGTTGCGGGCGCCCCTTTTTTCTGTCCTGTCCCCTTCCCTTTGCAGGGAAGGGGAGGCCGGATCAGTTCTTGTCCTTGTCCACCAGCGCGTTGGCGCTGATCCAGGGCATCATGGCGCGCAGCTTGGAACCGGTCTCCTCGATCGGGTGACGCTGAGCGGCGATGCGGCTGGCCTTCAGCTCCGGCTGGCCGGCGCGGTTGTCGAGCACGAAGTCCTTGACGAAGCGGCCCGACTGGATGTCGGCCAGAACGCGCTTCATTTCCTTCTTGGTTTCTTCGGTGATGATGCGCGGGCCGGTCTTGATATCGCCATATTCGGCGGTGTTCGAGATCGAGTAGCGCATGTTGGCGATGCCGCCTTCATACATCAGGTCGACGATCAGCTTCAGTTCGTGGAGGCATTCGAAATAGGCCATTTCCGGCGCGTAGCCGGCTTCGACCAGGGTTTCGAAACCGGCCTGCACCAGCGCGGTGGCGCCGCCGCACAGAACGGCCTGCTCACCGAACAGGTCGGTTTCGCATTCTTCACGGAAGTTGGTTTCGATAATGCCGCTGCGGCCGCCGCCAACGCCCGAAGCATAGGACAGGGCGATGTCGTGGGCGTTGCCGGTGGCGTCCTGATGGATCGCGATCAGGCAGGGCACGCCGCCGCCGCGCTGATATTCGCCGCGCACGGTGTGACCGGGGCCCTTGGGCGCGATCATGATGACGTCCACGTCCTTGCGCGGTTCGATCAGGCCGAAATGGACGTTCAGGCCATGGGCGAAGGCGAGCGCGGCGCCGGGGCGCAGATTTTCGTGCACGTCGGAAGCGTAGATGGCAGCCTGATGCTCATCGGGTGCCAGGATCATGAACACGTCGGCCCAGGCGGCGGCTTCGGCGTTGGGCAGAACCTTGAAGCCAGCGCCTTCGGCCTTCTTGGCGGAGGGCGAACCGGCGCGCAGGGCGATGCACACTTCGGCGACGCCGGAATCACGCAGGTTCTGCGCATGGGCATGACCCTGCGAGCCATAGCCCAATATGGCGACCTTCTTGCCCTTGATCAGGCCGATGTCCGCGTCGCGATCGTAATAAACCTTCATTGTCTGTCTTCCCTTTTCATATCCTGACCCTCTCCCTTGAGGGAGAGGATACGAAGACTTGGGCCGACAGGCCCTCGTCGAAGTTGGTGAGGGGGAACCACCGGGCGTTGGCGCTTGCGTCGCCCTCACCCTCCCACCGCTGCGCGGCGGGCCCCTCCCTCTCCCGGTGGGAGAGGGGTCAAATCCTCAGTTCGCTTCCTTGCCCCGGATCAGGCCGACGACGCCGGTGCGGCCGACTTCGACCAGGCCGATCTGACGCATCAGGCCGACGAAATTGTCGACCTTTTCCGTCGTGCCGGTGATTTCGAAGATGAAGCTTTCGATCGTGGTGTCGACCACCTTGGCACGGAACACGTCGGCCAGACGCAGCGCCTCGATCCGGTCTTCACCCACGCCCGCAACCTTGACCAGCGCCAGTTCGCGCTCGACGAAGGGGCCGTTTTCGGTGAGGTCCGTCACCTTGTGCACGGGCACCAGCCGGTCGAGCTGGGCGATGATCTGGTCGATCACCTTGGGCGGGCCGTTGGTGACGATGGTGATGCGGCTGACGCCATGATCGGCCGTGATGTCCGCCACGGTCAGGCTGTCGATATTATAGCCGCGCGCGGTGAACAGGCCCGCGATGCGCGCCAATATGCCCGCTTCGTTGGAAACGGTCAGCGACAGGACGTGTCGCTGGCTCAATTCTTCCTGGATATGCATCAGATTGCCCCATTATCCTGGTCTTCGTGTCCCTCATCCGAAGGACGCTGCGAAATCATTGCGGCGAAGGCATATTGCCAGCCATCATCCTGTCGGTGGGCGAGGCGGACCGGAAAGCCCGCCACGGCATCGAACATGCGGGTCAGATGTTCGCCCACATAACGGGGGCCGACCAGCATGGTGCCGATATGCCGATCGTTAAAGTCGAACCCCTCGTCCAGATGCACTTCCCATTCCTCATTGTCCGGGTCGGCATGATCGGTGGTCCAGCCGGTAAGTTCGGCCGTGCCCGCGATCCTTTCGAAATCCCAGGGCTCCGTCACATGGATGCGGAGCATCAGATGCTGCGTCACACCAGCGCCTTCGCCTCGTCGGTCATGCTGCCCTTTACCTGGCTGGGATCGAGCAGCATTTCGGTGTGCGCCGCGCCCGACGGGATCATCGGGAAGCAGTTGGACAGCTTCGCCACGCGGCAGTCCACGATCACCGGGCCGTCGGTTTCCAGCATCTGGCGGATGCCAGCCTCCAGTTCCTGCGGCCCTTCGATGCGGATGCCGGTCCAGCCATAAGCTTCGCCCAGCTTCACGAAGTCGGGCAGGCTGTCCGAATAGCTGTTGGAGTAACGGCTTTCATAGGTCAGTTCCTGCCACTGGCGGACCATGCCCATATATTCATTGTTCAGGATGAAGATCTTGACCGGCAGGCGATATTGGCTGGCGGTGCCCAGTTCCTGAATGTTCATCTGGATCGAGGCGTCGCCCGCGATGCAGATGGTGATGCTGTCGGGATTGCCCATCTGCGCGCCGATGGCGGCCGGAAAGCCATAGCCCATCGTGCCAAGGCCGCCGGAGGTCAGCCATTTGTTGGGCGCATCGAAACCGAAATGCTGGGCCGCCCACATCTGATGCTGGCCGACTTCGGTGGTGATGATGACATCCTTGCCGGTCGCCTTGGTCGCGGCATAGAGGTCCGCGATCGCGCGCTGGGGCATGATCTCCGTGCCACCTTCGGCATAGTCGAGCGACTTTTTCGCGCGCCAGCCGGCGATGCGCGCCCACCATTCGGTCAGGTCGACCTTTTGATGGTTACGCTGTTTCCACAGGGCGATCATGTCGTCCAGCGCGCTGGCGATGTCGGCGACCACGGGAACGTCGACATCGACGATCTTGTTGATCGAGCTGCGGTCGATGTCGATATGGATCTTCTTGCTGTTAGGCGCGAAGGCATCGAGGCGACCGGTGACGCGATCGTCGAAACGGGCGCCGATGCACAGGATCAGGTCCGCCTGATTCATCGCCCAATTGGCTTCATAGGTGCCATGCATGCCCAGCATGCCGACCCACTGGTCGGACGATGCCGGGAAAGCGCCCAGACCCATCAGGGTCGAGGTGACGGGCGCGCCGGTCAGCGCGGCCAGTTCACGCAACAGTGCCGACGCCTGCGGGCCGGAGTTGATGACGCCGCCGCCAGTGTAGAGGATCGGGCGTTCGGCCGCGGCCAGCATCTCGACCGCCGCGTCGATCGCCGACGCATCGGCCTTCGTCTGCGGGTGATAGCTGGCGTGAACCTTCAGTTCCGGCTTCGCATAGGGCGCGGTTGCGATCTGGACATTTTTGGGAATGTCGACGACGACCGGGCCGGGGCGGCCGGTGGTGGCGATATGGAAAGCCTCATGCACGACCTCGGCCAGCTTGCCGGGCGTCTTCACCAGATAATTATGCTTGGTGCAGTGGCGCGTGATGCCGACCGTGTCCGCTTCCTGGAAGGCGTCGGTGCCGATCAGTTGGGTGGGAACCTGACCGGTGATGACGACCATGGGGATCGAATCGAGCAGCGCGTCGGTGATGCCGGTGACGGCATTGGTCGCGCCGGGGCCGGACGTGACCAGAACGACGCCGGGCTTGCCGGTCGAACGGGCATAGCCCTCCGCCATGTGGGTCGCGCCCTGTTCGTGGCGGACTAGCACATGCTTGATCGTGGGATGGTTATAGAGGGCGTCATAAATGGGTAGCACCGCGCCACCCGGATAACCGAACACGACTTCGACGCCCAGATCGACCAGGCATTGAACCAAAATGTCCGCGCCGCTCTTTTCGGCCACGATATGCTCCTTCGTTGATGCAAGTCCGCTGATGTGGGGGCGTGCTTTGCGCCCAACCGCTATCATTGGCAAGGCGACTGCCTCTAGTGGACAGAAAATGACCGGTCAACCCCTAGTGTTGTAATTTAATTACCAATTCAGAGATAATTTTATCATCTATTTCGCGATCTTCGCGCGGCCAGCCCGGTGGGGGCTGGTTGGTGAACCAGGTATATTGCCTTTTGGCATATTGGCGGGTGGCGAGACTCCCTTTCGCGATGCAACTGTCCATGTCGCTGTCACCTTTCAGATAGGCCGCGATTTCGGGCACGCCGATCGCCCGCATCACCGGCAGGTCGGGATTGAGATGGCGGGGGAGGAGGGCGGCGACTTCCTCAATCGCGCCGCCTTCCATCATCTGGACGAAGCGCCGGTCGCACCGCTCGATCAGCCAGTCGCGCGGCGGGCGCAGGATCATCGGGGCAAGGCTGATCTGACCGCCGATGCCGCCTTTCTTATGGGCCTGCCATGCCTTGAGTGGTTTGCCGGTCGAGCGAACTACCTCCAGCGCGCGGGCGACGCGGGTGGTGTCGGCCGGGGCGAGGCGGGCGGCGGCTTCCGGGTCTTCGCGGGACAGGGCTTCATGCGCTTCCGACACGGGCATGGCGCGCACGGTTGCGCGGATATTGGCGTCGATTTCCGGCACCGGGGCGATGCCGTCCAGCAGGGTGCGGATATAGAGGCCGGTACCGCCGACCAGAACGGGCAGCTTTCCCGACGCATGGGCGGCGGCGATTTCCGCTTTTGCCTCTGCCGCCCAGCGGGGGGCGGTGCAGGCTTCCGCGCCGTCGATATGGCCGAACAGGCGGTGGGGGACGTCGCCCATTTCCTCCGCCGAAGGGCGGGCGGACAGGATCGCCAAGTCGGCATAGACCTGGCTGGCGTCGGCATTGATGACGATGCCGTCGGTGGCTTTGGCGAGGGCAATGGCCAGCGCGCTCTTGCCGCTGGCGGTCGGCCCGGCAATAAGCGCGACCCGTGGGCGGGATTCGCCTGTTTCTGGTTCGGAGTTTGACATGTTCGTCGCGACCTTAGTGGCAAGTGGCTCGATCGGGCAGGGGGATATTGTGCAGGGAGTCGATCGGCTGCGCGATGCCGGATGCCAGCCGGGCGATGTCCTATGGCTGGACGAGGGCAAGGCGGCGGATATTTTCTTCGCGGTCGATCCTGTCGCTGCCCGCGCGGCGCTGACTGGCATCGGTGACAAGGTGGACGTGATCGTCCAGTCGGTCGCGGGGCGCGAGAAGAAGCTGCTGATCGCGGACATGGATTCGACCATGATCACCGTCGAGTGCATCGATGAACTGGCCGACTATGCCGGGATCAAGCCGCAGATCGCCGAGATTACCGAGCGGGCGATGCGCGGGGAACTGGATTTCGAGGGTGCGCTGCATGGGCGTGTGGCTTTGCTGAAGGGCTTGCCCGACAGCGCGATCGACCAGTGCCGGCAGGAGCGGGTTGTCATCATGGGCGGGGCCAAGGCGCTGGTGCAAACGATGAAGGCGCGGGGCGCGACGACATTGCTGGTGTCGGGTGGCTTCACCCGCTTCACCGGGCCGGTGGCCGAAGAAATCGGCTTCGACGCCAATGTCGCCAATGTGCTGGAGATTGCCGACGGCGCGCTGCTGGGTACCGTCACCACGCCGATCGTGGATGCGGCGCGCAAGCGGACCGAACTGGAAGCGGCGATCGCGGGCGGCATCGACCGGGCGCTGACCATGGCGGTGGGCGATGGCGCCAATGATATTCCGATGATCCAGGGCGCGGGGCTGGGCGTCGCCTATCATGCCAAGCCCAAGACCCGTGAGGCCGCCGCCGCCGAGATCGTGCATGGCGATCTGTCGGTGCTGCTCTATGCGCAGGGTATTCCATCGGCGCAGTGGGTGAGCGAATAACGGGCTGGCGCTGATCGGCAACGCTTCATCGTCATTTCGATCGGGTAATGGATTTTATTGCGCCCCTGAACGTTAGCGTCGAGCCGCAAGGGTCGCGGTGAAAGGTCTAACGGCGCAGGGCGGCTTCGGCTGCCCCAGCGTACAGGGAGTATTTATGCACTTCAAATATCTGGCTTTGGCCGCTGGCGGGCTATTGGCGCTGAGCGCCTGCTCCAAGAATGAAGCCCCGGTCACGACCGCGCCGCCGGTCGGCCCCGGCGCCATCGCCGGCACCGTCGCCGCCGACCGGGATGGCGATGGCTATGTCGACGGCTATTATACCGCCGATGGCATTTATCATGCGGTTCAGGGTCCGCCCTGCCCGCCGCCTCCGCCGCCGGCCGCGCCGCGCCGGGGAGAACGCGGCTGATCCACACAGCATTTCGGGCGCGGTACTATCGCCGCGCCCTTTCGCTTCTGCCCTGCCTGCTGATCGCTTCGGCGCTACCTTCCCCTGTGCTGGCGCAGCCCGCTGCCATGCAGGCCGCGAAATCCAGTGTGGCCGGGGAAATCCGGTCGCAGGTGGGGGGCAAATATAAGGATTTCTATGCCCCGCGCGGCTATTGGCCGCTGTGGGTTGATAAGGACCGGATCGGTCCGCAGGCCGATGCGCTGCTGGCGATCATCGAGGATAGCGATGCTGATGGGCTGAACCCGCGCAGCTATAATGCGCGCGACTTGCGGCAGATGATCGAGGCGGCGGATGCCAGCGGCGATCCCAAGCTGCTGGCACGGGCCGATCTGGCGCTGTCGCGCAGTTTCGCCACGCTGGTTTCGGACATGCGCCGCCCTGCGAAGGGCCTGAAGATGCGCTTCCTCGACAAGGAGGTGGAGCCGGGGGATGCCAGTCCGTCCGAGATATTGCGGGCGGCGGCGATCACGCCATCGCTGACGGACTATATCCAGACGGCAGGGTGGATGAGCCCGCTCTATATGCGGCTGCGCAGCGCGCGGGCGACCTATTTCAGGACATGGGGCGATCTGCCCGCCGTGCCGGTGCCCGAAGGCGTGAAGATGCGGCCGGGTGGCAAGAGCGATGCCATCGGCGCGCTGCGCCACCGGTTGGGGCTGTCGGCCGGGGCGAGCTATGACAAGGCGCTGGTCGCCAAGGTGAAGGCATTCCAGACCGACCATGGGCTGAAGCCCGATGGCGTGGCGGGCGCGATGACGATCGCGGCGATCAATGAAGGGCCACGGCGCTATGACCGGCTGCTGTCGCTCAATCTGGAGCGGGCGCGGTTGCTGCCCGGTCCGTGGACCCGGCATGTGGTGGTGGATGCGGCGTCGGCGCGGCTCTTCTACTATAGCAAGGGTGCGATGGACGGCACGATGAAGGTCGTGGCCGGGACGAAGGAGACGCAGACGCCGCTGATGGCGGGCATGATCCGCTATGCGACGCTGAACCCCTATTGGAATATTCCGCCCGATCTGGTCGAGAATAAGGTGGCGCCGAAAATCCTGAACGGCGGGACGCTGAAGGGGCTGCGCTATGAGGCGCTGGCCGACTGGAGCGCGAACCCCGCGCCGCTGGCGCAAAGCGCGGTCGACTGGAATGCGGTCGCGGCGGGCCGGCAGGAGGTGCGGGTGCGCCAGTTGCCGGGCGGCAATAATGCGATGGGGAAGGTGAAGTTCATGTTCCCCAACGATCTTGGCATCTATCTGCACGATACGCCGCAGCGGGATCTGTTCGCCAAGGCGGACCGGCATTTCAGCAATGGCTGCGTACGGCTGGAGGACGCGCAGCGGCTGGGGCGCTGGTTCTTTGGCGAAGCGATCGGCGCGGACGGGGACAAGCCTGAGCAGCACAGGCCCTTGCCGCAGCCGGTGCCAGTATATCTGACCTATCTGACCGCGGTCCCGACCGCGCAGGGGGTGCAGTTTTTGCCGGATGTTTATGGGCGGGATGGGGAGTGAATGGCCCAATTCCTCATACGTCATGCTAAACAAGTTCAGGGTGACGTTGCTTGTTCTTCGGGAGCTCAGTGGACCCCCGCCAGCATCCACAGGGCCATCGCCACCATCATCAGATTTTCGGTGAGGGACACGAAGCCCAGCGGGACATTGCTGTTGCCGCCGACGCAGGCGCATTTGAGGTCGCGTTTTTCCAGATAGACCGCTTTGAACACCGACACCGCGCCGATGCCGCCGATGAACAGCGCGACCGGGATCGACAGCCAGTCGAGCGCTCGCGTTAGCATCAGCAGGCCCGCGCCCAGTTCCAGAAAGGGATAGGCCTGACCATAAGGCGGCAGGCGGCGGGCGAGCAGGTCGTAATTGAGGAACATCGTCGCGAACCGGTCGACATCCTGCAATTTCAGCATGGCGAGCAGCATCATGGCGATCGCGACGAAGCGCTCCAGCGTGACGAAGCTGATGAGCGGCAGGAAGGTCAGCCAGTTGACCGCCAGCGCCAGCAGCGCCGCCACCGCGAACACCGCCAGCACCGGGACATAGCTGGTTGCCTTCGGGTCTTTCACCTTCAGGCCCAGATAGCGGCGCAGATCGTCATGGCCGCCGATCCGCTGGTCATTGATGAAGATTTGCGGCGTGGTCTTCACATCATGCTGCGCCTTGAAAGCGTCGGTTTCCGCGCGGGTGGTGAGCCAGTGATCGTCGATGCTATAGCCGCGGCGCTTGAGCAGCCAGCGGGCCTTGACCCCATAAGGACAAATGTGGCCGGGCATTACCATGCGGTAGAGGCTGGCGCTTTTATGGGCGGGGCTGGTCATCGCTTGTCCTTGGTCATCGGTCGGATGACGACTATATAGGGTCCGTACCATGGTACGGAGTCAAGGCATGAGCATGACGATTTCCGCGCTGGCCCGCACGGCTGGCGTGAATGTGGAGACGGTGCGCTATTATCAGCGGCGCGGATTGCTGGACATGCCGGAGCGCGGCGAGGGGATACGCCGCTATGCCGATGGGGATGTGCGGCGGCTGGGCTTCATCCGATCGGCGCAGGGTGCTGGCTTCACGCTGGAGCAGATTGGCGAGCTGTTGCAACTGGACGCCGGGCAGGACCGGGCGCGGGCGCGCGAACTGGCAGCGGAGCGGATCGCGGCGCTGGACCTGAAGATCGCGGAATTGCAGGCGGCGCGCGGGGCGCTGGAACGGCTGGCGCGGCAATGTCATGCGCGCGAGGAAGGGCCATGCCCGATCATCGCGGCGTTCGAGAGATAGGATTTGCGGCGCTTAACTTCGCATATTTCCCGTGGATTTCGACATTTTGTTGCGCAGGGGCGATCCTATCGGAAAGTCGAGGTATCGGACGGTGGAAAGAGCCGGGCGGGATTTTAGCGGGGGGATGGGGGTGTAGGATAGGGCGGAGGATGACCTGCGACCCATCAGAAATCAGGTTCGACATGGCCTTGCGCAGCAATATAGTGTTGCCGCCTTAGGGAGGATGGGATGCGCAGGATTATAGGAAAATCTGTCGTTCTGGCTGTTCTTCTTTCTGCTGCGACAGCCAGCGCCAATCCCCCACCTGGGGTCATGGCCTTTGTGCGAGACAAGAAATTGACGCGCTATCGCATAGCGCTGCCAGACCTTAATCGGGATGGTCATCCAGAGGCTTTGGTCTATGCCGTCGCAAGTGCGGATGGTGGCGGGCAGGCGAATTTCTGCGGCAGTGGAGGCTGCCTTTTGTACGTGCTCTCCCTGACTGCGAACGGCTATCGCAAGGTGACGGCTATCACGATCACCCGTCCGCCCATTCGCGTGCTGCCGTCCATGTCGCATGGCTGGCAGGATATTTCCGTGCGGGTTGCCGGCGGGGGGATTAATCCCGGATATGAGGCGCGCCTGCGTTTCAACGGCCGTAGCTATCCGTCCAATCCGAGCATGCCGCCGGCAACGCGGAAAGGCGAGTCGGGCGGTGAGGAGGTTATCAGTGTTGGGCAGGGAGATTGGTGACAATCGGGCAGGAGGCTATCGTTGCTCCGGCCCACCCCGCTGCGACTAACGCACTTCGCGCGTAAGTCTCGCTACCCCTCCCGTTTACGGGAGGGGATTGGTACTTTACCGCTTCTTCTTGGTCGCCTTCTTTTTTGTTGCGGGCTTGGCTGTGGGGCAGGGCCATGCTTTTCGGGTGGCGGCGAAAACCTGGGAGGAGGCGGATTTGGCGCGGTCCCTGGGGTTCTTGCTCATATAGGTGACGGTAGTGCCGCGTAGCTGGCTGATGGTCACGTCGCCGGGGATGCAGCTTTTGAGGCCGACGGCTTCACGCGTCGTGTTGAACGCATCCACCGCGCCGCTGATATAGCCCAGGCACTCATAGGATTTTTCGAAAAATTCCTTGTCGTCCTTCTCCGTGGTGCAGACGGCGTAGAGATCATTGCCGCTGTAGAAGCCGGCATGGGCCGCGGCGGGGAGGAGCAGGGCGGCGGCGAGTGACGCTGCGCGCAGGATGGGGCGGGAGGGCATTTTTGAAGTCTCCATCTTTGTGCGGCCTGCTGCGGCGGGGCTTGGCTCGCCTTCGCGTGAGACCCCAGCGTTCGCTGGGGTGACGGGTGAGTTAAGGGCGCTTATTCCATGCCTGCGACCAACCCGTCGATCGCGCCCTGCAATATGTAGCTGGCGGCGAGTTTGTCGACCAGTTCGTCGCGGCGGGCGCGGCTGGCGTCCGCTTCCAGCAGGGTGCGGGTGACAGCCTGGGTCGACCAGCGTTCGTCCCAGAGCAGCACGGGGCATCCCAGATCGGCGACATTATGGGCGAAGGCGCGGCTCGACTGGCTGCGCGGGCTGTTGGTGCCGTCGAGGTTCAAGGGCAGGCCGATGACGATGCCTTTCACCTGCTGCTGCTCGATGAAGGCGGCGAGGCCGATCTTGTCCTTGCTGAACTTGCCGCGGGTGACGGTGTAGGCAGGGCTGGCGATCGTCCAGTGGGCGTCGCACAGGGCGAGGCCGATCGTCTTGGTGCCGACATCCATGCCGATCAGGCGACCGCCCTGCGGCAAAGCTTCCCGAAAGGCGACGCGATCCGTTGTTACCAATTTCATGGTGTCGCCCTGCCACGTCCCGGCGGGGAAGTCACTTCCCAGCTTCACTTCCTCCTGAAGGCGGCCAGTCGTTTCTGCGCGTCTTCCCGCACATTGCCCCAGAAGAGGCTGTAGTCGTAGACATGGTAGTTGTTGCCCGGCAGCGTGTAGGGGCCCATGTCGACCGGTTCCCCGATCATCAACACGCCGCTGGTGTCACAGCGGGCCGGGACGACGCCGGTGACGAGCTTGGGCGGCTGGCCCTGTTCGCGCGCATCGAGCGTGCCCTTGTTGGCGCTGGCCGCAGCCTTGCCATTGAAGGCGCCGGTGATCGGGTTGGTGCAGAGCATATGCGTGCCCTTGCGCGGCTGGCCGGTATAGCCGGTCTTGCGGCCGAAGCTTTCGATGACGGCAGACGGGTCGGCCGGTTCGGCATAGCTTTGCCAGCTGACGATGCAGTGGGCCTGATCCTGCCCTGCGCAGGCGGGGAGGCCGAGGGCAGGCAGGTCCGCCTCCACCGATACCGGCCAGCCCACGACATAGGCGGCGACGACGCGGTCGGCGACGGGCTTGCCCGCGACCTGTTCGCGCAGCAATTGCAGCAGGTGGCGCGAGCCCTGACTATGGCCGGCGAGGATCAGCGGACCGGTGGGATTGGCTTTCAGGAAGGCGGCAAAGGCCTGCGCCACGTCGCGATAGGCGGCGTCCAGCGCCTGATCCCCGGCGGGCTTGTCGGTCAGGAAGGCGCCATAATTGGCCTGGCGATAGCGCGGCGCCCAGACGGTGCCGGCAGCGTTGAAGGCGCTGGCCTGTCCCATGACGAAGCGGCGGGCGGTGGCGTCCGCATCCTTGTCATCCAGTCGGGCGTTCCAGTGGGAATCGCCGAAGGTGGTGATGTAGCTGGTCGGGTGGATGAAGAAGATGGCAGCCTTGCCGGGCGTTTTTGTTGCGGGGACGCCGGCGGGGGTCCAGAGTGCGACATTATCCTTTTCGATGTCGGGCCGGGCGATCCACATCTTCGCGTCGATATAGGCATCGGCGGGGAGTGGCTGAAGCTGGGTAAAGGGTTCGCGCGGCACCATCACCATGCGGATGAGCTGCATGCCCCAGACGCGATAGACCAGCAGTGCGGCGATCACCAGCACGACAAGGGTCGCGATGACATAGAGGAATTTGCGTGCCACCCACACTCTCCGAGATTGTCGCCCCTGTCTGGCCGATGGAACGCAAGCGCGCAAGGGGAAGCGGGCAGGGCGCGAAACCCGCTTGAAGCGGGCAGGTGCGGGTGCTAGCGGCTTGGCCCATGTCGATAGACCTTCAGACCGTGAAAAAGATCGCCAGCCTTTCGCGCATTTCGGTGACGGATGCAGAAGCGGAGGCCATGGTGCCCGAACTCAACAACATCCTTGGCTGGGTGGAGCAACTGGGCGAGGTGGACGTGACCGGCGTAGAGCCGATGACGGCCGTCATCCCCAACCATCAACGCCTGCGCGACGACGTCATCAATGATGGCGATGTCCGCGACAAGGTGCTGGCCAATGCGCCGCAGGCCGAACATGGCTTCTTCGCGGTGCCCAAGGTGATCGAATAATGACCAATCTGACTGATCTGACGGTCGCGGAAATCCGCGACGGCTTTCGTGCGGGCGATTTTTCGGCGCGTGAAGTGGCGGAAGGCTTCAACGCCAATGTTGCTGCCGCCAAGGCGCTGAATGCCTTCATCGTGGAAACGCCGGAAAAGGCGCTGGAAGCGGCTGACGCGGCCGACAAGGCGAAGGCGGACGGCGAAACGCTGGGTGCGCTGGCTGGTGTGCCGATCGGCATGAAGGATCTCTTCTGTACGCAGGGCGTGCAGACGACCGCGGCAAGCCACATGCTGGAAGGCTTCGTGCCGACCTATGAATCGACCGTGTCGGGCAAGCTGTGGGCGGCTGGCGCGGGGATGCTGGGCAAGCTGAACCTAGACCAGTTCGCCATGGGATCATCCAACGAGACGAGCTATTATGGCAATGTGATCTCGCCCTGGCGGCGGAATGACGGCGGTAATGCTGCCTTGGCGCCGGGTGGGTCTTCGGGTGGTTCGTCCTCGGCGATTTCCGCGCGGCTGTGCCCGGCGGCGACCGGCACCGATACGGGCGGGTCGATCCGCCAGCCGGCCGCCTTCACCGGCATCAGCGGCATCAAGCCGACCTATGGCCGCTGCTCGCGCTGGGGCATCGTGGCGTTCGCTTCGTCGCTGGATCAGGCCGGGCCGATGGCGCGCACGGTGCGCGACAATGCGATCCTGCTGGAGGTGATGTCAGGCTTCGATCCCAAGGATTCGACCAGCCTCGATCTGGCGGTTCCCCAGTGGGAAGCCAGTTTGTCGAGCGATCTCAAGGGCAAGAAGGTCGGTATTCCCAAGGAATATCGCCCCGATGGCCTGAACGCAGAAATCTCTGCCATGTGGGATCGCGGCATTGCCTGGCTGAAGGATGCTGGCGCCGAGGTGGTCGATGTGTCGCTGCCGCATACGAAGTACGCGCTGCCGACCTACTATATCATCGCCCCGGCTGAGGCGTCTTCGAACCTCGCCCGCTATGACGGCGTGCGCTATGGCCAGCGCGACCTGCCCGATGGGGCGGGTTTGCAGGACATGTATGCCGCGACCCGCGCTGCCGGTTTCGGGCCGGAAGTGAAGCGCCGCATCATGATCGGCACCTATGTGCTGTCGGCGGGCTTCTATGATGCTTATTATACGCAGGCGCAGAAGGTCCGGGCGCTGATCGCGCGCGATTTCGAGCAGGCTTTCGAGACGTGCGACCTGCTGCTGACGCCGACCGCGCCGAGCGCTTCCTTCGCGCTGGGCGAGAAGCAGGCCGATCCGCTGGCCATGTATCTGAACGACGTCTTCACCGTGCCGGCCTCGCTGGCGGGGCTGCCAGCGATGGCGGTGCCGGGCGGGCTGGATTCGGCAGGTCTGCCGATCGGTTTGCAGATCATCGGCAAGGCGCTGGACGAGCAGACCGTGCTGAACGCGGCCCTCGCGATCGAGGAGCGTTCGGGCTTCACGGCACGGCCGGACAAGTGGTGGTGAACTGGATCGGCGAGATCCTTTTCCAATTCCTTGGAGAAGGCCTCGTCGAAGGTTTCAAGCGGCTGAAATTCGGACGGACCTGTGTCGCAGTTCAAACGCCCGCTCGGCGGAAAGTTCTGAAACGGCGTGCGCGTAATCGTGTGAACCGACGGAACGGTAGCTGACCATATTGCATTCGACCGGCGAAGTGTTACCTGTGGTAACACTGGAGTTTCCATGATGAACATGCACAGCAGGATCGACGAAGAGACGGTGGTCAACATGACCAGCAAGGGGCAAGTGCTCATGCCCAAGGCTATCCGCGATCGTATCGGTCTGGTGCCGGGTCAACCCGTGCGGATCGGGATCAACGATCGCGGTGAGGCTGTTGTTTTGCCCGCCGCCCCGGCCGTCGAGGAAACGGCGGAGGAACGGCGTGCCAGAATCAAGGCGGCGATCCTTTCTGTCGCAGGTTCCATCGATACGGGTTTCGCTACGACGGATGAGTATATGGACTATATCCGTCCGCACAGATTGGAGCCCGAATGACATTTGTTGATACGAACATCGTTATCGACATCTTGTCGGGTGATGATGTGTGGGGTGATTGGTCAATCGACAGGTTGAGCGACGCACGGCGTGATGGCCCCGTCCTGTTCAACGCCATCATTCTGGCCGAGCTGAGCCGCAATTATGCTTCTCTCGCAGATTTGCACGGTGCATTGTCTTTTCTGGGACTGGTATCAGAGCCGATCGACGACCGGACCGCCTTTATTGCGGGGCAGCGTTTTGCCACCTATCGGGGCATGCGCGACAGGGACAAGGCCTATCGCGTCCTGCCTGACTTTTTCATCGGTGCGCATGCGATCGTTTGTAACATGGCCTTGCTGACTCGCGACCCAGTTCACTACCGGCGTTATTTTCCAGAGCTTATCCTCATCACTCCCGAAACGGACCGAACATGACTGAATCAACCTATCGCATCCAGGGCGCAACCGGCGAGTGGGAGGTCGTGATCGGCCTGGAGGTCCATGCGCAGGTGACGTCGAACGCCAAGCTGTTTTCGGGCGCGGCGACCGCTTTCGGTGCGGAGCCGAATACGCAGGTCAGCCTTGTCGACGCGGCGATGCCCGGCATGCTGCCCGTGCCCAACCGCGAGTGCATCCGTCAGGCGGTGCGCACCGGCATGGCGATCGACGCGCAGATCAACAAATGGTCGCGGTTCGACCGCAAGAATTATTTCTATGCGGATCTGCCGCAGGGCTATCAGATCAGCCAGCTTTATCACCCGATCGTGGGTGAGGGGCAGATCGAGATCGTGCTGGACGAGAAGAACCCCGACGCCAGCAAGAAGGTGATCGGTGTCGAACGCATCCATGTCGAGCAGGATGCCGGCAAGCTGATGCACGACCAGCATCCGACCAGTAGCTATGTCGACCTGAATCGCTCCGGCGTGGCGCTCATGGAAATCGTGTCGAAGCCGGACATGCGTTCTCCTGCCGAAGCAGGGGCTTATCTGTCGAAGCTGCGAACCATTCTGCGCTATGTCGGGTCGTGCGACGGCAATATGGATCAGGGCTCGATGCGCGCCGACGTGAACGTCTCCGTACGTCGTCCGGGCGAGGAATTCGGCACGCGCACCGAGACGAAGAATGTCAATTCGGTCCGCTTCGTCATGGCCGTGGTCGAGCATGAGGCGAACCGCCAGGTCGACGTGCTGGAAGCCGGCGGCAAGATCGTGCAGGAAACGCGCCTTTACGACCCGGATCGCAACGAGACGCGATCGATGCGGTCGAAGGAAGATGCGCATGACTATCGCTACTTCCCCGATCCCGACCTGCTGCCGCTGGAACTGGACGACGCCTTTCTGGAGGCATGCCGCCAGTCTTTGCCGGAACTGCCGGATGCGAAGCGCGCGCGCTATGAAGGCGACCTCGGCCTGTCCGCCTATAATGCCGCGACTTTGACCGCCGACGCCGACACGGCGCGCTGGTTCGAAGCGCTGCTGGCCGAAGGCGCGCGTATCCAGAAGAAGAGCGAAGGTGAAGTCGCCAAGGCTTCGGCCAACTGGCTGCTCTCGGAACTTTATGGCGCGCTTAACCGCATTGGTAAGTCGCTTGAGGAAAGCCCTGTAAGTCCTGAAGAAGGCGCGGAATTGCTGGCGCTGGTGGCCGACGGCACGATCAGCGGCACGATCGCCAAGCAGGTGTTCGAGATCATGCTGGAAACGGGCGACAAGCCGGGCAATATCGTCGAGGAAAAGGGCCTGAAGCAGACGTCCGACACCGGCGCGATCGAAGCGGCGGTGGCCAAGGTGCTGGCCGACAATGGCGACAAGGTCGAACAATATCGCGGCGGCAAGGAAGCCTTGTTCGGCTTCTTCGTCGGCCAGACGATGAAGGCGATGCAGGGCAAGGCCAATCCGCAGGTCGTCAACGAACTGGTGAAGAAGGCACTGGCGGGCTGATCGATAGAGGCACTGCTGCCGTTACGGCTTGAGTGATAATAGCGGATATGGTTCCATAGCCTTTGTAAAGAGGGGGCTATGGAACCATATTTCGCGGTTACGATGGAAACGGCGAAGGAATTGCTTCGCCGCTGCATTTCATTGTTGGTGACGCCAGCCCTGAAAGCCTTTGCCGTTGCAATGGTCGTGGCAGGAGCGTCTTTTCCTGCGTTGGCAGCATTGCCTGCCGTCACAGCTTCGGTCGGCTTTCCGCTATCTTCTGTTGTTGGTCCGGTTCGTGCCGGATTATTGTGCATGCCCAACGGCAAATTGCGCGGCAGCGATTTCCTGCGATCACAGGATGATCTTGGGCTGCTGGTACAGCGGGCTTTGTCCAAGCGGGAAGCAGACGCAACTATCCGGCCTGCTGACAAGATAGATGTTCGTTTCCAAAAGCTGCGTGTCAAAATGTGCGCGCGGTCCTGGGGCGTGCTTGGGGTGGGAGACCGCAAGGCGCTGTCTGGCAGCGCCGAATTCACATTTGGCTGGTCCACGGCGTCGGGCATGGAACCGAGAATGTCCACTGTGACCGTCGATTTGGAAAAGGCGGATGCGATGCCAGCGGACGACATCATGGTGGAAGCGCTGAACCGCCTGCTGGATCAGATCGACCAGCTTTCCCCCTGAAACGAGAGAAGGGGCGCCGCCGGGGGGACCAGCGACGCCCCTCTTTTATGCCCGGCGCCCTTGGGGAGGGTTTTGTGCCGGAGCGGAACAGACGGACCGGGAGGGTCTGTGGGGTGTGGCCCGCCTGTTCAACCCTTAGACGTCACAGGACGAAGTTAACCGTCGCCCGAACGGACAATGCGACATTATTTTGTTGTTGCTCCGCGCCGACCTCGCCGCCGATGCGGAAAGTGTCGGTGCCGCCATAGAGACGCGCGCGGCCGGTCCAGCCATTGGTACGGTCTTCGGCGACCAGCGTGAACTGTTCCCCGTCCTTGAAATTGGCCGTGGTGTTGCCGAGCGATCCGCCGACGATCTGGCGACGGCCGCCCTCCAGTTCCAGACGGAGCCAGCCATCCTCTTTGTTCAGGCTGCCAAATTCATAGCCTGCCGTCAGCGTGCCAGTGGCTGCCGTTTCGTCGCTGGTGCGGCCGAGCACGGTGAGGTTGAAGGCATCGCCGCCGCCGGTTTCGCTATAGCCATCTTCCTTCAGGCGGTAATAGTCGACGCTGAGCGCGGGGCGCAGGCTGAACCGGTCGAACTGCATCTGATAGGATGCGCCGGCGGTGGCCGAAACCAGCGTGCCGTTCCACTTGCCATAGGCGGTGCGGGTGACGTCGCCGTTTTCATAATAGCGCGATCCGGCGAAATTGACCCGTGCCGCCGAGACGCGGGCATAGGTCTGCAACGCGCCCCACTGGCCACGCCAGTGCGCCGCCAGTTCATATTGATCCGACGCGACATTGTTGTTGGCGCCGCTGGTATTGTTGGCGTGGACATAGGAGAGCGAACCGCCGAACGCGCCATAATCGGTCAGATATTCCGCGCCGCCGCCAGCGCCCCAGCCGTCAATGTCATAGTCGGCCGTCGTGCCCACATCCTTGGAGCTGTTGAACGCGACCTGTTGCAGCCAGAAGCCGAGCCTGCCATCCTTCGTGCGGTAGATGCCGTTGGGATCGGACAGAATGCGGGCCATGGCGCGCGATCCCTGGGTTGCTGCTTCGAACGTGCCGCCGGCATGATCGGGCAGCATCTGTTGCAGATTGCCCTTAAGCGTGGCGCCGTTGGTGATGCCCAGAAAGGCGTTGGCGATGTCGCTGTCATTATCCAGCGCGTTGAAGATCGCCGAATAGGCTCGTGCCTGCGAACCGACCAGGCCGAGTTCGGACACGGTCTTTGCCGCGACCGTCAGGGTGACGGTGCCCGCGGTGGTGTCGCTGGCCAGGCTGCCCTTGAACATATAGGGGAGCAGCGTTTCGTCATCGAGCGCGAGCGAACCGCTGAGCGATCCGGCGGTGACGATGACATAGTCGCCTTCCGATCCGCTGACCTGGGTCAGGTTGACCTTGACCTGCGATCCGGTGGCGAAGCTGGCGGCGCCGGCCACGTCATAGACGGTGTTGGTGCCGGCTTCCCCATCGATAGTGACGCCGAGCGTCGAGGTCGCGCTGGCGGAGAGCGAGGCGAGCGACACGGTGCCGGTGTTGGTGGCGTTGAGCGTGCCGCCGTTCAGCACGACGCTGGTGCCGCTGCTGTTGCTGATGGCGCCGGAGATGGACGAGGTGCCGTTCAGCGTCAGCGAATCGGTGCCGCCGCCGAAATCGACATCGCCCACGATGCTGGCGGTGTCACCCAGCGTCAGGCTGTCATTGCCCGAACCGAAGGTGACATTGCCGGTGATGCTGGACGAACCCGACAGGGTCAGGCTGTTATTGCCATTGCCCAGATCGATGTCGCCGGTGATCGTGCCGGCCGATACCTTGACGATATCGCTGCCCGAACCGAGCAGGATATCGCCGGCGATCGACGGATCGCTGGCATCTTCGTCCTCCAGAGCCTGCGTCAGGGTGACGCCGCTGGTGTTGGCGCTGAGGTCGATCGCGATGTTGCTGACGCCGCCCGATGCGCTGATCGCGCCGGTGTTGGTGAGCGAGGTCACGGTGCCGGAAGCGTCGCGAATGCCGACGGCCGTGCCATCTTCATCGCTGCCTGCGATCGCGACGATACGGCCGCTGACCGTGATCGCATTCACCGATGCGCCAGCGTCGATCTGGATGCCGGTGGCGGTGGTGCCTTCGAGCGTGGCGCCGCTGGCGCCGATGCTGCCGCTGACGTCGATCGTGCCGGTGGTGGCGCCCGATCCGATGCGCAGTGCGGTGGCATTGCTGTCATAGGAGACGGCCGAGACGGTGCCGGCGATCGAAATGCCGTTGGCGATGGACACGTCACCGCCCAGCCCGCCGACGACCAGCGCATTGGCGTCGACGCCGTCATAGATGCCGTAGCCATAGATGGAGCCATTGACGACGAGGCCATAGCCCGACGTTTCGGTCGCGACCGATCCGATGGTCGTGTCGATATCGGCAGAGCCGATCTGCACGGCCGCGGCCGAGCCATAGGTCACGACGACGGCGCTGCCTTCGCTGGCGTCGGTCAAGCCGTCATTGTCGACATCGTCATCATCATCGTCGAGGGTGGGGGGGGTGTCGAAGATTACGCCGCCGCTGACATTGCCGGCGATGACGACGGCAGAGCCGCTCTGAAGCAGATCGTCCGCGTCCAGATCGGACGTGTCGGTCGGCCGGGTGGTGGTGCGATAGCCGGTGCTGGTGATGGTGCCCTGAATTTTCACCGCGCCATCCACGTCGCCGAGCAGCGCCACGCCGACGCTGTTTTCGCCCTTGGCGGCGATCGATCCCTGAAGGGTGACGTCGCCGGTGATATCGTTGGCCACGATACCATAGCTGTTGTCGCCCAGGACCGAGATGGTGCCGCTGGTGGTAAGGTTGCCGGTCAGGGGACCGTTCAGGCGAATGCCTGCGGACTCATTGCCTTCGATACTGATGGTGCCACTAAGGTCGATATCACCCACATGGGCGGCGCCGGACTGAACGAGGATGCCGTTCTTGCCCGATCCTTCGGCGAAGGGGCCGTCGACGTCATCGTCGTCATCCTCATCTTCGCCGGTATAGTCTTCGGTCAGGGTGATGGTGCCAGCGACGCTGATGTCGCCAGTCGTGCCGGCCGCCGCCAGGATGCCGGTCACATTATCGGCATCATTGATGGTGATGGTGCCGGCGTTGGACACGGTGTTGTTGCTGTCGATGGTGACGGCGGTGCCGCTGGTCAGGGTGATCGATCCGCCCGACGCGATGGTCAGGTTATCCGCCGCGCCGCTGGCCACGGTGGAGGTCTTCAGGGCTGTCGTCGTCGCACTGCTGATCGTGGTTTCTGCCGCCGCGTCGGCCACGGTAAGGGCCGCCAGAACGGGGGCGATGGCCGTGCAGGCCAATAGATGTCGCATGATGTCTCCTCTGCGTGCCGCGCTCGATATTCTGGGGGCGCGTCCGCATGGGACGGTGCCGAAGCGTGGCTTCCGTCAGGCAATGCGATGAATATTTATTCAGAAAGCGAAGTCGACGCCGATCCGTACGGTTCGGGGGCGCAGGGGCGTATAATAATCGGTCTGAAGATCGAACGGGGTACCCAGCGAGAAGCGATTGCCGTTGCTGTCGAACAGGTTGGTGAGCGACAGCGAATATTGCACCGGCCCGCGCGTGACGCTGGCGGAGAGGCTGGTGTCGACATAGTCGCCCTGCGTCTGGCCCAGGATCGGGCCGACGCCGAGGCGCGATTTGCCGACATAACGGGCGGACCCCATCAGGTGCAGGTCCGTCTCCGTGGACAAGGGCGCACGATAGTCGAGGGCGAGCCGTCCGCCCAGATTGGCGACATTGGGCAGGCTGAGCGAGCGGCCCTGGTAGGACAGGGCCCGCACGAAGTCAGTCGGCTGGGTCAGGCGGCTGTCATTATAGATAGCGCTGGCATCCAGCGTGAGCGAGCGGATGGGGCGCAGGACGATGCGCCCCTCGACCGTGTAGATCCGTCCGTCACCGATATTGGCGGTGGTGGGCAGGCCGATCCGGTCGGTGACGTCGGCCTGAATATTGCGCCAGTCGGTATAGGCGACATTGGCGCTGGCGGCGAAGACATCGCGGCCCGGCACGCCCTTTCGCGCACCGATCTCCACGGTGGAGGCCCGGTCATTCTGGAAACGGCGGACGCGCTGGTCGTCGACGGCAAGGCCGCCGGGCCGGAAGCCCTGCTGGAAGCGGGCATAGAGGGTGACGTTGGGAATAGCGTCGGTCAGCAATGAGGCCGACGGCAGGAAGAAGGTTTCGCTGCGATTGGCCTGCGCTTCGGCGCGGGCGAGATCGCTGGAGGACAGCAAGGCGCCGGGATCGAGCGCTTCGCCCGACAGGCGGCTGTTGGTCAGGCGGCCGCCGAAGGTGGCGATGAGGCCCTTGACCGGTTCGAAAGAGGCTTCGCCGAACAGCGTGGCTTCCTTCACGCTGTTGCGCACGCCGGTCGCGGCGGCGGCGCGGCCCATGCCATAGAGGGGGACGCCCGGAATGATCGGCGGTTCGCTCGTCTGCGCGCCGAAGGAGGTGAGCGACCGGTCGAGGTCCGACGTGCTCTGGAGGTAGGAGGCACCCAATATCCAGCCCAGCCCATTGTCCAAATCGCGCACCAGCCGGTTTTCGGTGGAGAAGATGCTGACCTGATTACGCTGGCGGAACAGGGCCGGGGCGCTGCCGGGCTGGGTGGCATCGTAGCTTTCGGCCAGTGTGTGGCGGACATAGCCGGTCGAGGAAACGAAGTGGAGCGAATCCCACTGCCGTTCGATGCGGACATTGCCGAGCAGATAGTCGGCATAATAGGGCTGGGCGACCGAGGAGGCGCGCTTCAGGCGGCCGACGCTGCGGGTGGCATATTGGGCGTCTTCCCCGTCGATATGCTGGTAGACGCCGTTCAGGTCTATGGTCCAGTCCTCGTTCGGGGTGAAGCGCAGCGCGGTGCGTCCGCCATAGGTGCGCACCTGATTGACGTCGTCCTTGTCGCGGCTGACATCATCGATATAGCCGCCATCCTGCACGCCATAGCCGACCACGCGCAGCGCCAGCTTATCCGAGACGATCGGGATGTTGAGCGTGGCGGACAGGTCGCCGCCCGGATCGCCATGCTGGGTGGCGGAGGCGCCAGCGGACATCTGCCCGCCCCATTCGGTCATGTTGGGCGCATTGGGCATGATGCGGATGATGCCGCCCAGCGATCCGGCGCCGTAGAGCGTACCCTGTGGCCCCTCCAGCACTTCGACCCGGCCGATATCGTAAAGTTTCAGGTCCGGGTCCGGCGCGGCATAGTTGAGGCGCATGTCGCCCAGATATTGCCCGGTGGTCGCCTGTGTCGGACCGGCCAGCGCGGAGTCCGCGATCGCGCGGATGAACAGTTTGTTGCGGCCGGCGCCTGCATGGGTGGAACTGAGGCTGGCGACCCGTGCCAGCAAGGTGGCGCTGCCGCCTGCTGCCTCTGCGGCGGTGAAGATGCCGTCGCCCAAAGTCTCCACAACGCCGGCATAGCGGAGCAGGGGCACCTCCCGCTTGGAGGCGGTGACGATGATCGCGGCCTGCGGTTCTTCTTCAGGGGCGGCTGCGGGCAGAGCAACCGGCGTGGGAGCGGGAAGCGGTGCAGGGCGAGCGCGCACGATGCGCCAGCCATTGCCGCCGACCGGCTGTGCCTTTGTGTTAGTGCCCTTGAGCAGGCGCCGCAGCGCCGCGTCCGCCGACATGCGCCCCTTGACCTGCGGGGTGCGGATGCCAGCCAGCGACTGGTCCGACATGCCGATGCTGATGCCTGTCTGACGGCCAAGCGCTATCGCCGCCTCACCGAGCCTGCCGGGGGCGATATCGATATCCTGTCTGTCCGCCGCCAGAGCGGGTATGGGTGCCGCTGCGGCGAGGACGGTGACGATCAGGAGGTCAGATCTGCGGACCATCCCCTTCCTTAGCGGGCCCTTCCTTCAACAGCCAGCCATCGCCCTGACGGACGGCGGTCAGGCCCATGAGCGGCGCGGCCTGGGCAAAGAAGCGCGCCGGATCGCGATCCAGCCGGATAGTGCCGGTGAAGCGCATCGCCTGCGCGCCCGGCGCCGCGGTCAGCGTCACGCCCAGCGAGCGGCCGATATCCTGACTGATGTCGGCGATGGAGGCATTGGCATAGACCAGCCGCCCCTGTCGCCAACTGGCAACGGCGCCCGGTGCCACGTCCATCAGGCGCAGGCCCTGCGCATCGTCGGACAGGGCGCGACCAGCGGGCAGGGCGATCGCCTCCGTATCCGGATTATAGACGACCTTGCCTTCCGACACGCCGATATGGGTCGCGTCCCTGGTATGGACGATGTTGAAGACCGTACCAGCGTCCTCGAACACGGCATCGCCCACGGTCACGCGGAACGGATTGGCGACGTCATGCCGCACGGTGAAGGCGGCTTCGCCTGCGTCGAGCGCGGCGAAACGAGCATCCTTGCGATCGAAGCGCATGGTCGTGCCGCCGTTCAGTTCGACGCGCGTGCCATCATCCAGCGCAATGGTGCGGGTTTCGCCGGGACGGGTGGTGACGCTGTAAATGTCGCTGCGGTTGAGCAGGCCGACCGATATGACGCCGACCAATGCCGCCGCCACCG
Organism: Sphingobium sp. AP50; assembly: GCF_900109095.1. Lineage (GTDB taxonomy): Bacteria > Pseudomonadota > Alphaproteobacteria > Sphingomonadales > Sphingomonadaceae > Sphingobium. The sequence goes on along the minus strand of NZ_FNYZ01000009.1, from coordinate 25,559 downwards.
CGCCGCCTGCGATCCAGCGCAACGGGCGGCGAGGACCGCGATCATTGGCGGCCACCGGCATGATGACGGGTTCTTCCGGCACGATGCTGTCCAGATCGCTGTCTGCCGCCATCAGAGCGTCATAAGCGGGCGCATGTGCGGGATGCGCCTCCAGCCACAAGGTGAAGGCCTCCCAATCCTGAAATTCCGGGTCGCGGGTACGGATGACCCAACCCAGCGCCTCCTCGTTAATCATGGCTCCAGCCCTGTTCCTTTTTGCCCCTTGCTGACCCTGACGCCGCCAGCCCGCTCATTCCGTATCGATTTTCTGCTTGAGGAGCAGCATGGCACGATAGGCCTTTTGCAGATCCTTCTCCACCGTGGTCAGGCTGACGCCCAGTTCCTCCGCAATGACGCGCTGGCCCACCCCTTCGATCCGGAAGCGGCGGAACACCAGTTCCACCCGCGGCCCCAGATCGCGCAGCACGGCGCGCGCTTCGGTCAGCCGCTGGTTGAGGATCATGCGTTCGTCGACGGCGATATCCTCATTGGGATCGGCCATGACACCGCCAGCCCCCTCCGCCCAATCCTGTTCGCGCCGTTCGCGCCGACTGGACGACCGGTAGCGGTCGAGCATCAGGTTGTTCGCCATGCGATACAGATAGGGCAGGGGATCGATGACGGGGCCAAGATCCTTGGCCTCCAGCTTCATCCACATGTCCTGCAACAGATCTTCGGCGTCTTCCCCCGCGCCGCGTGCGCGCAGGAAGCGAAGCAGCGCCGCGCGGTTGGTCATGAAAATTGCGGAGAGGCCAGTGGCCATATGCCTGTGCGGGTCCGTTATGCTGTTCTGGGCGCTGCCATAGAGGGCCGGGCAGGGTCTTGGCAACGGCCAAGCTGTTTACCTGTGCGCGTGGCTGCTCTAGCGCTGGAGGAGAGGAACGACGAGGATGGCGATCGGCGCATGGTGGGAATGACGGACAGGGCAGCAGCGCAGGCGGCGGGAATGGACCCGGATCGACTGGATGCGCTGGTGGAATCCCTCGATCGCCGCTATCTGGCCAGCGGCAAGCTGCCCCATATGCAATTGCTGCTGTCGCGGGACGAGACGGTGTTGCTGTCCGGCGTGCGGGGGCAGGCGCGGGCCAATGGCGAACCGCTGCGCGAGGATGCGCTCTATCGCATCGCGTCGATGACCAAGCCGGTGACGTCGGTCGCTTTCATGATGCTGGTCGAAGCGGGGCTGGTCGCGCTGGATACGCCAGTGACGGATATCATTCCCGAATTTGCCGATCTGCGGGTCGGGCGGGCCAATCGGGCGCGGCTCAAGCGGCCCATGCTGATGATCGACCTGCTGCGCCACACATCAGGCCTGACCTATGGATTGCAGCGGCAGACGGCGATCGATGCGCGCTATCGCAAGTTGGGGCTGGACGAATTCCAGCAGCCGCGCACATCCAACCAGTTCGTTGCCGACCTTGCCACTCTGCCGCTGGAATTTTCGCCGGGCGAGCGCTGGAATTATTCGGTGTCGACCGATGTGCTGGGCGTGGTGGTGGAGCGGTTGACAGGGCTTGATCTGGAGACTGTGTTCCAGACCCGCATCTTCGGGCCGCTGCGAATGGTCGATACGACCTTCATGTTGCCGGACGAGAAGGCGGACCGGATGACCGACGCCTGGCGGCTGGACGAACGGCCGGGCAAGCCCACGGGGCTGAGCGTGGCCGATCTGGGCGCGCGCAGCGGGTGGCGGCGCAAGGGGCGGTTCCAGTCGGGCGGCGGCGGGCTGGTTTCCTGCGTGGCGGACTATCATCGGTTCGCCCGGATGCTGCTGCACGGTGGCGAACTGGATGGCGTGCGGCTGTTGCAGGCTGATACCGTGGCGCAGATGCGCATCAACCATTTGCCGGGCGGTGGCGATCTGGCCAGCATGTCCGGTGCGATGTTCAGCGAGGCCGATTATCAGGGTGTGGGCTTTGGTCTGGGCTTCGCCATGGATATGGCTTTGCAGGAATATTATTGGGGTGGCGTCTTTTCGACCTATTTCTGGATCGATCCGGTCGAGCGGCTGATCGGCATCTTCATGACCCAGCATCTGCCATCCAGCACCTATCCGGTGCGGGCCGAATTGCGGGCGGGGGTGCGCGGGGCGCTGCTACGCCGAAATGGATGAATAATGGTTTAGGAAACTGGCTGAAATCAGCCGATATTTCTTGCTGCGGTGCAAAAATGCCGATGGCGCGGGGCAAGGGGCTGTGTCATCATCCTGTTCGACTCAGCAGGGGGACCAGCGCCGATGAACCTCAAGGGCCAGACCGAACTTCCCAAACCCGCACCGCGGCAATTCACCCCGGAAGTCCTAGCTCATGAGATTGTCGAGCGGCTGACCTATCGCATCGGCAAGAATGCGGCGGCGGCCAAGCCGCATGACTGGCTGCATGCCGTGATCCTTTCCATCCGCGACCGGGTGATCGACGCATGGATCACCTCCACCCAGAAAACCTATGAGGAAGAAGGGCGGCGGGTCTATTATCTGAGCCTTGAATTCCTGATTGGCCGGCTGATGCGCGATGCCGCGTCCAACATGGAAATGCTGGACGATGTGCAGGCGGCGCTCGATTCGCTGGGCGTTGATATCGACATCATTGCCGCGCTGGAGCCGGATGCGGCGCTGGGCAATGGCGGCCTCGGGCGCCTCGCCGCCTGCTTCATGGAAAGCATGGCGACGGTCGACGTGCCCGCCTATGGCTATGGCATCCGTTATGTGAACGGCATGTTCCGGCAGGAGATCAGCGACGGCTGGCAGGTGGAACTGCCGGAAAACTGGCTGGCGCATGGCAATCCCTGGGAATTCGAGCGGCGCGAGGCGAGTTACGAAGTCGGGTTCGGCGGACGGGTCGACCCGGCCGAGGGCGAGGATGCCGGGCCGCACCAGATGCGCTGGCGCGCGGCGGAGCGGGTGATCGCCACCCCCTATGACACGCCGATCGCGGGCTGGCGCGGCAAGCGGGTCAATACGCTGCGCCTGTGGGAAGCGCAGCCGATCGACCCGATCCTGCTCGACAAGTTCAATGCCGGCGACCATCTGGGCGCGCTGTCCGAAAGCAACCGGGCCGAAGCGCTGACGCGGGTGCTCTATCCCGCCGACTCCTCGCCCGCCGGGCAGGAATTGCGGTTGCGGCAGGAATATTTCTTCTCCTCAGCCTCGTTGCAGGACATTGTCCGTCGCCACATCCAATATTTCGGCGATATCCGCACTTTGGCGGAAAAGGCGGCGATCCAGCTCAATGACACGCATCCGGCAGTGTCGGTGGCGGAATTGCTGCGCATCCTGGTCGATGATCATGGCGTGGATTTCAGCGAAGCCTGGGACATTACCCGCAAGACGTTCAGCTATACCAACCACACGCTGTTGCCCGAGGCATTGGAAAGCTGGCCGGTGCCTTTGTTCGAGCGGTTGCTGCCCCGGCATATGCAGATCGTCTATGCGATCAACAGCCGCCTGCTGGGCGAGGCGCGCAAGTCCGGCCAGTTCACCGACGAGGCGATCGGCACGATATCGCTGATCGACGAGGGCGGCGAACGGCGGGTGCGGATGGGCAATCTGGCCTTTGCCGGATCGCACAGCGTCAATGGCGTGTCAGCGCTGCACACCGACCTGATGAAGGTCACGGTCTTTGCCGACCTGCACAAGCTGTATCCGGCGCGGATCAACAACAAGACCAACGGCGTCACCTTCCGCCGCTGGCTGATGCAGTGCAATCCGGGGCTGACCGGGCTGATCCGTGAGGCGATCGGCGACCGGTTCATGGACGATCCCGAGGCGCTACGCGAACTGGACGGTTTTGCCGACGACAGCGCGTTTCAGGAGAAATTTCTGGCGGTGAAGCGCGCCAACAAGGGTGCTCTGTCCGATCTGCTGCGGTCGCGCGTCAATGCGCGGATCGATCCGGCGGCGCTGTTCGATATCCAGATCAAGCGCATCCATGAATATAAGCGGCAATTGCTGAACATTGTCGAGGCGGTGTCGCTCTATGACCAGATCCGGTCGCATCCCGAAAAGGACTGGGTGCCGCGCGTCAAGCTGTTCGGCGGGAAGGCGGCGCCGAGCTATCATAATGCCAAACTGATCATCAAGCTGGCGGGTGACGTTGCCCGTGCGGTCAATCATGACCCAGCGGTGCAGGGGCTGCTGAAACTGCAATTCGTGCCCAATTATAATGTGTCGATGGCGGAGATGATGATCCCGGCCGCTGATCTGTCCGAACAGATTTCGACCGCGGGCATGGAAGCGTCCGGCACCGGCAACATGAAGTTCGCCGTCAACGGCGCGCTGACGATCGGCACGCTGGACGGCGCCAATGTCGAAATGCGCGACCATGTGGGCGAAGAGAATATCGTGATCTTCGGGCTGACCGCGCAGGAGGTGAATGACGAGCGGGCTGGCGGCTATAATCCGCGTGACGTGATCGGCCGCAGCCGCGAACTGGGGCAGGCGCTCGACGCGATTGCCAGCGGTGTCTTTTCGCCGGACGATCCGGATCGCTACAAGGGGCTGGTGCAGGGCATTTACGACCATGACTGGTTCATGGTCGCGGCCGATTTCGACAGCTATTCGGCTGCCCAGCGCAAGGTCGATGCACTGTGGCTGGACCAGAGCGTCTGGGCGAAGAAGGCGATCCACAATGTCGCGCGCATGGGATGGTTCTCGTCCGATCGCACGATCCGCGAATATGCGACCGATATCTGGAAGATGCCGACATGATCGCCAGCATTGCCGGAGTGGATGGATAGGTGCTGACGCGCGAGCAGATCGATCTGCTGGTGCAGGGGCAGGATGATGATCCTTTCGGCACGCTTGGCGTTCATCCGGCCGCGGAGGGCGGATTTACCGCCTGCGTTCTGTTGCCAGAAGCGATCGCTGTCGAGGCGCAGACGCTGGCGGGCAAGGCCGTCGGTACGCTGGAGCGGGTGCATCCCGATGGGCTGTTTCATGGCAAGGTCACGATCCGCAAGCGCCAGCCGCTGCGCTATGTCGCCACCTATGGTGATGGCGGCGGCTATGATCTGATCGATCCCTATGGCTTTGGTCCCGTCCTGGGGCCGATGGACGATCATTATTTTTCCGAAGGATCGCATGGCCGGCTGTTCGACAAGCTGGGCGCCCATATTATCGATCATGAAGGGGCGACCGGCACGCATTTCGCGGTCTGGGCGCCCAATGCCCGGCGGGTGTCGGTGGTCGGCGATTTCAATCGCTGGGACGGGCGGCGCGGGATGATGCGCCATCGCGCCGATGCGGGCGTATGGGAGATTTTCCTGCCCGACGTGGGACCGGGCAGCGCCTATAAATATGAGATTGTCGGTGCGGACGGGGTGACATTGCCACTGAAGGCCGATCCCTTTGCCTTCCAGAGTGAATTGCGGCCGTCCACAGCGTCGATCGTGGCGACGCCGCAGGACCATATATGGGGGGATGCGCGGCACCGCGAACATTGGCGGACCAGCGATGCGCGGCGCCAGCCTGTGTCCATCTATGAAGTGCATGCCGGTTCCTGGCAGCGCAACGACGACGGCGATTTCCTGACCTGGGATGAACTGGCCAACCGGCTGATCCCCTATGTGGTCGGCATGGGCTTTACCCATATCGAATTCCTGCCGATCAGCGAATATCCCTATGACCCGAGCTGGGGTTATCAGACGCTGGGCCTCTATGCGCCGACGGCGCGGTTCGGCGATCCGGCGGGCTTTGCGCGCTTCGTGGACGGGGCGCACCGGGCCGGGGTGGGGGTGATACTGGATTGGGTGCCGGCGCATTTCCCGACCGACGAACATGGGCTGGCCCATTTCGACGGCACGGCGCTGTACGAACATGCCGATCCGCGCAAGGGGTTCCACCCCGACTGGAACACCGCCATCTATAATTTCGGGCGGCGCGAGGTGGCGCAATATCTGGTCAATAATGCGCTGTTCTGGGCCGAGCGCTATCATGTCGACGGGCTGCGCGTGGATGCGGTGGCGTCGATGCTCTATCTCGATTATTCGCGAAAGCCCGGCGAATGGGTGCCCAACGATCATGGCGGGCGGGAGAATGTGGAGGCGGTCGCCTTCCTCCAGCAGATGAACAAGGCGCTGTACGGCAATCATCCCGGCGTCATGACCATTGCCGAGGAATCGACGAGCTGGCCCGGCGTGTCGCAGCCGGTGCATAGCGGCGGGCTGGGCTTCGGCTTCAAATGGAATATGGGCTTCATGCACGACACGCTGCGCTATCTGGCGCGCGATCCGGTGCACCGCGCGCATCATCATGACGACATCACCTTTGGCCTGATGTACGCCTTTAGCGAGAATTTCGTGCTGGCGCTGAGCCATGACGAGGTGGTGCATGGCAAGGCATCGCTGCTGCACAAGATGGCCGGGGACGACTGGCAGAAATTCGCGACTCTTCGGGCCTATTATGGGCTCATGTGGGGTTATCCGGGCAAGAAGCTGTTGTTCATGGGGCAGGAATTTGCCCAGCGGGACGAGTGGAACGAGGATCGCGCGCTCGACTGGCAATTGCTGGACCATGGACCGCATCTGGGGGTGCAGCAGCTGGTTGGCGACCTCAACCATCTCTATCGCAGCCGGGCGGCGCTGCATGCGCGCGATTGCGAGGGCGAAGGGTTCGAATGGGTGCTGGTCGACGGCGCGGCGGATTCCGTCTTCGCCTGGCAGCGTCGTGCACCCGGTGCCCGGCCGATCGTCATCATCAGCCATTTTACGCCGGTTCTGCGTCATGGATACCGGATGCGGCTGCCTTCGGGCGGGCGCTGGCGCGAGATATTGAACAGCGATGCCAGCGTCTATGGCGGCAGCGGCGCGGGCAATATGGGCATGGTGGAAGCCGATGAGGAAGGGTGGGCGAATATTACCATCCCGCCCTTCGCAACCTTGATGCTGGAACTGGATTATTGATTACCGACGGGGCGCGTGCAGGCGAAACGCGGGCAAAGTGAGGAGAGGCCCAGTAGTGCAGACCAAATATCAGCCGATCGCGCGCGATGCCATGGCCTATGTCCTGGCGGGAGGGCGCGGCAGCCGCCTGTCGGAACTGACGGACAAGCGCGCCAAGCCCGCCGTGCATTTTGGCGGCAAGGCGCGGATCATCGATTTTGCCCTGTCCAATGCGCTGAACAGCGGCATCCGCCGCATCGGCGTGGCGACGCAATATAAGGCGCATTCGCTGATCCGCCATTTGCAGCGCGGCTGGAATTTCCTGCGGCCCGAACGCAACGAGAGTTTCGATATCCTGCCCGCGAGCCAGCGTATTTCCGAAAGCCAGTGGTATGAAGGCACGGCCGACGCCGTGTTCCAGAATATCGACATCATCGAAAGCTATGCGCCGGAATATATGGTCATTCTGGCGGGCGACCATGTGTACAAGATGGATTATGAACTGATGCTCCAGCAGCATGTGGACAGCGGCGCGGACGTGACCGTGGGCTGTCTGGAAGTGCCGCGTAAGGAAGCGGTGGGCTTTGGCGTGATGCATGTCGATGAAGCGGACGTCATCACCGCCTTCGTCGAAAAGCCCAAGAACCCGCCGGCCATACCGGGTCAGCCCGACATGGCGCTGGCGTCGATGGGCATTTATGTGTTCCGCACCCGCTTCCTGATCGAGCAATTGCTGCGCGATGCGGATGATCCGACCAGCAAGCGCGATTTTGGCGGGGATATCATCCCCTATATCGTCAAGCATGGCAAAGCGGTGGCGCATCGCTTTTCGAGCAGCTGCGTGCGGGCCGAAAGCGAGCTGGTGCCCTATTGGCGCGATGTCGGCACGATCGATGCCTATTGGCAGGCGAATATCGACCTGACCGATGTGGTGCCGAGCCTTGACCTGTATGACCGTAGCTGGCCGCTCTGGACCTATTCGGAGGTCACGCCGCCGGCCAAGTTCGTGCATAATGAGGATGGCCGGCGCGGATCGGCGACATCCTCTCTGGTGGCGGGCGGCTGTATCGTGTCGGGGTCTTCGCTGCATCGCAGCCTGCTCTTTTCGGGTGTGCGCACGCACAGCTTTTCGTCCGTTACGGAAAGCGTGATCATGCCCAATTGCGAGATCGGGCGCGGCGCACGGCTGCATAAATGCGTGGTGGATTCGGGCATCATCATCCCGTCGGGCCTGATCATCGGCGAAAATCCAGACCATGATGCACAGCGTTTCCGTCGCACCGAAAGTGGCATCTGTCTGGTGACGCAGGCGATGATCGATCGGCTGGCGGCCTGACCCGACCCATGACGATCAAGCTGCTGTCGGTCGCGTCCGAAATCTATCCGCTGATCAAGACCGGGGGGCTGGCCGATGTGGCCGGGGCGCTGCCGGGTGCGCTGGCCGGGCAGGGCGTGGCGGCAAGGACATTGGTGCCGGGCTATCCCGCCGTCATGGCAAAGCTGGGCAAGACGAAGGTCGTGCGCCGCTATGACGATCTGTTCGGGGCGTCGGCCACGGTGCTGGCGGGGGAGGTCGACGGGCTGGACTTGCTGGTGCTGGATGCGCCGGAATATTTTACGCGCGAGGGTGGCCCCTATGGCGATCATGGCGGCAATGACTGGGCCGATAACTGGCGCCGTTTCGCCGCGCTGTCACGGGTGGGCGCGGACATAGCCGAAGGCGCGTTGAAGGGATGGCGCCCCGATATCGTCCATGTGCATGACTGGCAGGCGGCGATGACCGCCGCCTATATGCGCTTTGGCCCGGCGGCGTCGGTGCCCAAGGTGGTGACGATCCATAATCTGGCCTTTCAGGGGCGGTTTTCGGCGGACATCTTCCCCCGGCTGGGGCTGCCGCCCGAAGCCTGGGGCGTGGATGGTGTCGAATATTATGGGGGCATCGGCTATCTGAAGGCGGGTCTGGTGTCGGCCGAGGCGATCACCACGGTCAGCCCGACCTATGCGCAGGAAATCCGGTCTTCGGTGCATGGCATGGGACTGGATGGGCTGATCAACGGGCGGGTCGACCGGCTGCACGGAATATTGAACGGCGTCGATACCGATATCTGGAACCCGGCGGCCGATCCATTGATCGCCAGGCCCTATAGCGCGCGGGCGCTGGCGGCACGGGCGGTGAACCGGCGGGCGCTGGAGCGGCGGTTCGATCTGGATGCCGATGATGCGCCGATCTTCATCATCGTGAGCCGCCTGACCTGGCAGAAGGGCATGGACCTGATGGTCGAGGCGCTGGATCATCTGGTTGCCGCTGGTGCGAAATTGGCGGTGCTGGGATCGGGCGACCATCCGCTGGAAGGCGCGTTGCTGGGCGCGGCGGACCGGCATCGCGGACGGATCGGCGTGCAGATCGGCTATGACGAGCCGCTGTCGCATCTGTTGCAGGCGGGCGGGGACGCGATCCTGATCCCGTCCCGTTTCGAACCGTGCGGCCTGACTCAGCTTTATGGTCTGCGCTATGGCTGTGTGCCGGTGGTGGCACGGGTTGGCGGGCTGGCCGATACGGTGATCGACGCCAATGAGGCGGCGGTGGCGGCCGGGGCGGCGACCGGGCTGGTCTTCACCCCGTCCGATCCGCTGGCGCTGCACGGGGCGATCAACCGGGCGGTGGACCTGTATCGCGACAAGGCGGCCTGGCAGGCGATGCAGCGCGCGGGGATGCGCGCGGATGTGAGCTGGACGCACAGCGCGGCCCGCTACGCCGCGCTTTATCGATCGCTGATCGCGGAGGCGGCGTGACATTGGGGCCGGTGGTCAGTGAGGGCGGGACGCGCTTTTCGGTCTGGTCGCCCGATGCGACGCAGCTATGGCTTTGTCTGTTCGACGCGGCGGGGCGCGAAAACCGCCTGCCGATGCTGCGGGACAGTGATGGGTGCTGGCATCTGGAAGTGGCGGGGGCGGGCGTGGGGACGCGCTATGGGCTGCGCGCCGATGGCCCCTATGATCCTGCGTCGGGCCTATGGTTCGATCCCGACAAGTTGCTGATCGATCCCTATGCGCAGGCGATCGACCGGCCGTTCCGCTATGATCCTGCGCTGGCCGCGCCGCGCGGGCAAGGGTGCGATACCGCCGCGCTGATGCCCAGAGGCATAGTGACGGCGACTTTGCCGCCGGTGGAGGCCGCGCCGCCGTGCTTCTATCCGGGGGGGCTGATCTATGAAGTGCAGGTGCGTGGCTTCACCATGCTGCACCCGGATGTGCCGGAGGCGCAGCGCGGGACGATCGCTGCGCTGGCCCATCCATCGGTGATCGCGCATTTGAAGCGGCTGCATGTCTCGGCGATCGAACTGATGCCGATCAATGCCTGGATCGATGAACGGCATCTGGGGCCGCTGGGGCTGAGCAACGCCTGGGGCTATAATCCGGTCAATTATTTCGCGCTGGACCCGCGTCTGGCGCCCGGCGGGCTGGCGGAGTTGCGGACGACGGTCGCGGCGCTGCACGATGCCGGGATCGGCGTGATACTGGACATGGTCTATAATCATGACGGGGAAAGCGACGCGCTGGGGCCGACGCTGTCGCTGCGCGGGCTGGATGCGCGCAGCTATTTTCGGCACGAGCCGGACGGACGGCTGATCAATGATACGGGGACAGGCAATAGCATCGCCTGCAATCATGTGGTGGTGCGTCGCCTGATCCTGGATTCGCTACGGCATTTCGTGACGCAGGCCGGGGTGGATGGCTTCCGCTTCGATCTGGGGCCGGCGCTGGGGCGGATGGCGGACGGTTTCGATCCGGCCGCGCCGCTGTTGCAGGAGATGCGGGCCGATCCCGTGCTGGCGGACCGGATCATGATCGCCGAGCCATGGGATATCGGGCCGGGCGGCTATCAGCTCGGGCGGTTCGGCGACGGCTGGCTGGAATGGAATGACCGCTATCGGGACGATATGCGGCGCTTCTGGCGCGGGGGCGCGGGGACGATCGGCGCGCTGGCCACGCGATTGACCGGATCGTCGGACATATTCGGCGCCGGGGTGAGCCGCAGCGTCAATTTTCTGGCGGCGCATGATGGCTTTACGCTGGCCGACCTGACGGCCTTTGAGCAGCGGCATAATCATGCCAATGGCGAAGATAATCGCGATGGCCATGGCGAGAATTTTAGCTGGAATGGAGGTGTCGAGGGGGCGAGCGACGATGTGGCGGTGCTGGCGGGGCGGCAGCGCGATGTTATGGCGTTGCTCTCCACGCTCTTCTGTTCGCGCGGGGCGATCATGCTGACGGCGGGGGACGAGTTTGGGCGGAGCCAACAGGGCAATAATAATGCCTATGCGCAGGATAATGCGATTAGCTGGATCGATTGGGAAGGGCGCGACCGGGCGTTGGAGGCGCATAGCTTCGCCCTTGCTGCGTTGCGGGCGGAGGCGCCGGAATTGCGCGATATTGCCATGTTGAAGGACGGTGATGTCGACTGGCTGGATGAAGCGGGGCAGCCGATGCGCATCGGGCAGTGGGAAGAGCCGGGGCGGCGTCGGCTGTCGTTGCGCTATCGGGAGAGCGGGCTGACGCTATGCGTGAATGGCGATGGCGCGCCTTGTCTCTTTCACCTGCCCGACGGCGATGTTCTGGAAGTGGCAGCGCGATCGATCGGGATCAGGCGACCGGAACGCTGAACAGCTCTGGCCGTCGCAGCCGCAGTGCCATCAGCAGGATGGCGAGTTTCCCATCATTGATCTGTTTCTGGGCGAACATCGTCCATAGCTGGTCCAGTGGCAGTTCATGGACGGTGATATTTTCCTGCTCTTCGTCCAGCCCGCCGCCTGCGGCGATGCGGTCGCCGGCGCTATATTCCGCGAGGAAATAGTCGATCTTTTCGGTGACGACGCTGGGGATGCTCCAGATCTGGCCGAGATGGATCATGTCGCCCAGTTGCACGCCCGCTTCCTCCAGCGCTTCGCGCCGGGCGCAGTCGGCCGGTTCATCCTCCAATATGCCGGCGATCGCCTCCATCATGTCGGGCAGGCCCGCGAGCATGACGGGCGTGCGCGGCATCGATACGGTGAGGGCCATGCGGCGCTCCGCATCATAGGGCAGCACCGCGACCGCGCGGTTCATTTCTACCACATGGCGTTCGAACAGATCGCCATTGGCGGCGCACATGTCGACCATCAACAGGTTGAGCCAGCCCTGATAAAGGGGCCGGGTGGTGAGGATGACGGTCATGAGGAACCTCCGCTGTTCCTACTTGCCTAGCGGGATGGCGATGCCGCGCCAATGGTGGAAGTGGTGAGTCCAGCTGGGTTCGAACCAGCGACCTACTGATTAAAAGTCAGTTGCTCTACCGACTGAGCTATGGACCCTTCCGTGCGGTGGAGGTCGCCCTAATGGCGGCGGGGCGGATGGTCAACCTTGGCGTTTGCCTTTTTGTAAGCGCGCGTGAAGATGGCGGACGGTAAGGCCGGTCCGGGGATCGCGCCAGTCGGGCGCCACTGCCAGCAAAGGGGCCAGCACGAAGGCGCGTGAGCGGCAGGCTGCGTGGGGAATGGAGAGGGTGCGACTGCGCCAGATGCCGCCCGACCAGAGGATGATGTCGATATCGATGCTGCGCGCGCCCCAGCGGCGATGACGGCGACGACCGAGTCTGTTTTCGACCGACTGGAGGAAGGCGAGCATGGCGGGCGGCGGCAGCGCGCTTTCCACCAGCAGCGCGCCATTGGCGAAGATGCGGGTCGAGGGGCCGAGCGGGGGCGTCGGGATTGTGGGCGATACGGCCAGCACCCGCGCCTGCCCCCCGATCAGCGCGACCGCTTCGGCCAGCAGGCGCGGTGGCGTGCGGCGTGCGGACAGCGGGCGGTTTGACCCCAGCGCCAGCGCGTAGAGATGGGAGGGCGGCGTCTGTCCGGGCACCAAGTCGATCCGTTTCGTCATTGCGAGCGCAGCGAAGCAATCCACGGGCGCGCTGTTGGATTACTTCGCTGCGCTCGCAATGACGCTGTAGAAAATGTCATGCCAGCTCTATCGGGCCTTGTCTTTGACATGCGCCTTCATGACGGCATAGGCGGCCTCGCGCGGCTCGGCGGGCAGCGACAGGAGATAGCGCGCGGCATCGCGATAGGTCAGGAAAGCGCGATCATCGACCAGGATCGGGACGGTGCGGGCGTTGTAGAGGCGCTTGAGCATCCGCTTTTGCGGGCGGCTGAGGTCTGGATGGGCTTCAACAGCGGCCTCTTCCACGGTCGCATCTTCAACGATGGCTTCTTCGGCGATGATCGGGTCTTCTTCGGTGGTCAATTGCGGGTCTTTCGGGGTTTGGCGGCATTCAGGGCTGCCGCGGCCTGGATCAGGATGATGAAGGCGGCTTCGTCGATTATGTCGCCTTCGTGCAAGTCGATGGCGCGGCGGACATTGCCGTCGAGGCTGGCGTTGAACAGGCCAGCCGGGTCATCGAGAGCTGCGCCCTTGGCGAAGGTCAGTTTTACCACGCTCTTGTAGCTTTCGCCGGTGCACAGGATGCCGCCCTTCTCCCAGACGGGTACGCCGCGCCATTTCCATGTTTCGACCACATCGGAGATCGCACGGTGGATAAGGGCGCGGACCTGCGCCAGCATCTCCCCCCGCCAGTCGCCGAGCGCGGCGATGCGCGCGTCGATGAGGGCGGAGGGGCTGTCCGTCATGGTCAGATATCCTGCGCGATGCGGCCGTAGAGGTCCGGACGGCGGTCGCGGAAGAAGCCCATGCCGGCGCGGTGGATCTTTGCCTTGGCAAGGTCGAGCGTGGCGACGAGGGCGCCATTGTCCTTCGCGTCGGCATCGGCCAGATAATCGCCCCATTCGTCGCTGATGAAGCTGTGGCCATAAAATTTCTGGCCGTCTTCGTCCCCGATACGGTTGGCGGCGATCACCGGCATGCAGTTGCTGACGGCATGGCCGATCATCGCGCGGCGCCACATGCGGCTGGTGTCGAGGTCCGCATCATAGGGTTCGGAGCCGATGGCGGTCGGGTAAAGCAGCATTTCTGCGCCCATCAGCGCCATGCAGCGGGCGGTTTCAGGATACCATTGGTCCCAGCAGATGCCGACGCCGATGGTGCCATATTTGGTCTTCCACACCTTGAACCCGCTATTGCCGGGGCGGAAATAATATTTTTCCTCATAGCCCGGACCGTCGGGAATGTGGCTCTTGCGATAGACGCCCATAATCTCGCCTTCGTCATCGATCATGGCGAGCGAGTTGTAATAATGATGGCCGTCGCGTTCGAAGAAGCTGGTCGGGATATAGACGCCCAGTTCCTTCGCCAGCTTGCGCATCTCCAGCACGGCGGGATGCTCGTCGGTCGGCAGGGCGCCTTCGAACAGCGCTTCATCCTCGACCCGGCAGAAATAGGGGCCTTCGAACAGTTCGGGCGGCAGGATGATCTTCGCCCCGCGCATGGCGGCCTTGCGCACATGATCCGCAACCTTGGCGATATTATCGGCCCTGTCGTCGGAAAAGGCGAGTTGCAGGGCGGCGACGGTCACGCGAGTCATTCTTCACTCCATGGCGGGGAATAGGGGCGGGGGGACTGGGCGCCCTATAGGGAATGTCGGCCGGGCATGCCACCGGCCTTGATATCATCGGTTCGGATCACAGCAGCGATGTGGTGTGGTTGAGGACCATGTCGCAGGCCTTGGTCTTGGCCTTGGCTTTCAGGCCGCCCAGCGAAAAGGCGCTGCCGTCGGTCTTGATCGTGCCTTGCTGACCCAGCTTGAAGCCGCTTGATTCCTTGACGCCGGGCTTGCCGGTCAGCTTGCCCAATATCGAACTGGCGCTGGTGGCGTTCACCAGCTTGTTCTTCATGCAATAGCTGAGCACGCCCGCCGCATTGCCCGCGCCGACCGAGGCGATATTGGGCAGTCCGCCGCCCAGCATGCCGCCCAGGCCGGACAATTGGGCTGAGGACGCGGACGCGCCGGTCAGGATGGCCAGGGTCAGGGCGGCGCGAAGGGACATGCGGATCATCGGTTCTTCTCCCTGCCCGGCGAGTCCCGCCGGGTCGATATGCAGACTGATCCCATCCGCGCCGGTGCGCAACAGGCTCAGACCAGCGAGGGCATCTGCTGGCTGCAACAATGGAAGCTGCCGCCGCCCGACAATATGGCGTCGCTGCGCAATCCTACAATCTCCCGGTCGGGGAAGAAGGGGCGGAAGGCGTCGAGCGCAGCCTGATCATTGGGCTGGCCATAGATGGGTACGATGACGGCGGCATTGCCGACATAGAAATTCATGTAGCTGGCCGGGATCGCTTCACCGTCCACCACGACAAGGCCGGGCGATGGGATATCGATCACCTCGACGCCATGGGCCTTCGCGCGGGCGCGGGCGTCGGCATAGATGGCGGCGTTGGGATCGTCATCCGTGGTCGCGATCGGCAGGCCCAGCTTGCCGGGGGCCAGGAAGCGGGCGAGATTGTCGACATGGCCATCGGTATGATCGTTGAGCAGGCCATCGCCCAGCCACAGCATGTCGGACAGGCCAAGACTACCGGCGAGCAGGGTTTCGATCTTGCCGCGATCGAGGTCCGGATTGCGGTTGGGGTTCAGCAGACATTGTTCGGTGCTGACGAACAGGCCGGTGCCGTCGGTGTCGATCGCGCCGCCCTCCAGCACCCAATGCTGGGTCGAGGTGGCAAAGCCGGTCGTCGCGGCGAGGCGCGCGCCGATATCCTCATCGCCGGGCATCTGATATATGCCACCCCAGCCGTTGAAGTCGAAGTCCACCAGCGCGCGTTCCTCTGCGCCATTCAGCACGGCGATCGGCGCGGTGTCGCGCAGCCAGACGTCGCCCAGCTTGTGGACAGCGATGGTGACACCTGCTGCAACCAATGCGCGGGCGGCGACGGCATCCTCCTCATTGGCGACGACGAGGCGGACCTCCTCCCCCTTGCCATCGGCGTGGAGGGCACTGGCGAAATCGGCGATCTGCTGCCGCGCGCCATCGAAGGCGCCGGGCCATTCGGCGGGGTTGGTCGGAAAGCCGATCCAGGTCCAGTCGTGCGGCGCCCATTCGGCGGGCATGCGGAAAGTCATGGCTTTTATCCTTGCTCGCTGGCGCGTGCAGCAGGCGCACGCCCCAAATATCTGTTATCGCATCGCTAAAAGCGGAAAACCGGTTCCCACTTTTCCGCGCGATGCTTTAAGGCCGATCCGCAAAGTGCGGAGATGTCGCGCGCTCCATAGCGTGCCGGATCGCATGTGGACAGAGGGCGAAAGCCATGAAGATGAGAGTTTCCGCCATCGCCGCCGCCTGCATGCTGGCGCTGTCATCGGGCGTATGGGCGGGCGAACTGCCGGACTGGCTGACCGGCGAATGGCAGCAGCAAAATGGCGACCGGTGGAGCGAGGAAGTCTGGACCCTGCCGCGCGGCGGCACGATGATCGGCGTCGGGCGGACCGGGCGGGGCGAAAGCCTGCGGTCCTGGGAAGTGATGCGGATCGTGCGGGCGGCGGATGGATCGCTGACCTTCCATGGTGCGCCCGAAGGCGGTGCTGCGACGGTCTTTCCTGCTGTGGAGCAGGGCGTTCGCGATATCACTTTCGCCAATCCGGACCATGATTATCCGCAGCGCATTCGTTATTGGCGGGAAGGGCGGCTGCTGATGGCCGAGACGTCGAAAATGGATGGTAGCGGGGCGCAGAACTGGACTTATTCGCCGGCAACTCCTACCGGGCAGTGAGCGGTCAAGGTTGCTTGGCGCCGCTCTGTGCGCGTTGCCCTTGCGCCAGGCTCTGGAGTGCAAGCCCCTGCATGTCCAGTTCGCGCTGTTCGCTATAGCTGAGGCCATCGCGGCCGCTACGATCCGCCAGCGCCTGCGCGCGATCGGCTTCGCGGCGCAACTGGCGGGCTTCCTTCCGGTCGAGCGCGCCGTTCTTGCGCGCCTTGCGAATATCCTTGCGGGCCTGCTCCAGTTCATAGGTGCCGCTGACGCTGGGCTCCAGCCGGACCGTGACGGGACCGGGCGTATCGCGTGGCGGTGATCCCGGCGCGATCTGGGCCATGGCGCTGCCGCTGATCATCATGGGTATGAGCAGAAGGGCAGGATTGCGCATCATCAGGCTCCCATCAAGGCGAGGCAGCATGAAATGCGCGGACTGAACCAGCAGTGAACCGACCGGCGGCGGATGCCCCGCCGCCGGCCAATGGCTTATTGTCCGGCCCGATCCTTGTCGCGGATGGCGCGGAATTCATCGCCATCTACCCAGTTGGGCCAGTCGGTTGTCGTCGCCAGCGCGCGGCCTACATCATAATAAAGTTTCAGGTCGGCGGAGATGCCGGTCCAGTCCCAATTGGGATCATATTCGTCCTTGGGACCATGATAGCGATGTTCGGTATAATCCTCCGCGGCGGCCATGCCAGCGGCGGTGCCGCCCTTCACCAGATCCTCGCCGCCCTCGAAATAGAGCATCGGCAGGCCGTGCTTGGCGAAGCTGAAATGGTCGGAGCGGTAATAATAGCCCTTTTCCGGGGTCGGTTCGAGCGTGGCGACGCGGCCCTGTGCGGCGAGCGCGCGGTCGAGATAGGCGTCCAACTGCGACTTGCCCTTGCCGATGACCACGACATTCTTGGCAAGGCCAGCGACGGACAGGGCATCCATGTTCACGCCGCCCACGGTCTTGCTGAACGGGAAGATCGGGTTCTTGCCATAATAGTCGGAGCCCAGCAGGCCCGATTCCTCGCCGGTGACGGCCAGGAACACCTGGCTGCGATCGGTCGGGCCGGCCTTCACATTGGCCTGAGCGAGGGCGACCAGTGCGGCGGTGCCGGTGGCGTTGTCGACCGCGCCATTGCAGATATCATCGCCGTCGGGCGCGGCTTCGCAATGGCCCAGATGATCCCAATGCGCGCTGTAGAGGACATATTCGTCAGGCCGCGTCTTGCCGGGCAGCAGGGCGACGACATTCTTCGAGCTGTGCTTGCGCAGGTCATTGTCGAAGGAAATGTTGGCGGTCACGCCGGTCAGCGGCACGGCCTTGAAGCCGGGCTGCTTGGCAGCGGTCATCTGGGCGTCGAGGTCCAGTCCGGCGCTGGCGAAGAGGGCGGCGGCCTTGTCCTTCTGCATCCAGCCGATGGCCTGGCTCTGTCCGGCATTGCCGTCGGCGCTGTCGGCGACATGCTGCGCCCCGGTCCAGCTCGACTGCACGACGTTCCAGCCATAGGCGGCGGGCACGGTGTCGTGAATGATGATCGCGGCGGTTGCGCCCTGCCGCGCGGCTTCCTCATATTTGTAAGTCCAGCGGCCATAATAGGTCATGGCGCGGCCGTTGAACGGGCCGGTCAGCCCCTGCGTTTCATAATCGGGATCGTTGACCAGAATGACGACCGTCTTGCCCTTCACGTCCAGCCCGGCATAGTCGTTCCAGCCCTTTTCCGGGGCGTTGATGCCATAGCCGACGAAGACGACCGGGCTGTCCTTCACCTCGATATGTTTTTCCGTGGTGCGATAGGTGCCGATCACCATTTCCGGGCCATAGGCGGCGGAGACGGGCGCCTTGCCGCCGGTGAAGCTGAGCGCCGAGACATTCTTCGCGGTGATTTCGACCAGCGGCACATCCTGGAACCAACTGCCCTTGTTGCCCGGCTTGAGGCCCAGTTTCGCAAATTCGGCGGACAGCAGGGCGAGCGTCTTTTCTTCACCCGCCGTACCGGGCGCGCGGCCCTCATAGGCGTCGGAGGACAGTTCCTGCACCAGCCGCTTCATCGTGTCGACCGATGGCGTGGCGCCCCTCGCGGTGGATTTGGCGGGCGCTGCGCCCGCGACCGCTGGCGCGGACAGGACAAGGATGGCGGCGATGGCCGCGATGGAACTGCGCATGGAAGGATTCCCTTATTTTACGAATGCGCAGGTGATGCCACCGTGCGAAGAGGGGGGCAAGAATCTTGCGCTTTTCTTCCTCTTCGGCATGAATGCACCGGTCACTATTTACGGGGGTGGATGTTGCGATACGGGATAAGTCCTTGGCTTGGCGGAGTTACGGCTCTGGCTATGACTGCGGGTGTGGCGAGAGCGGCTGACGACATGGCGGCGCGGTTCGGCGCGCGCGAAGAGATTGAGCAGGCCAGCCTGTCTCCCGATGGTAATTGGGTCGCTTTCGTGCAACCGCTGACCGGTCAGGGCGCGGGCCTTTATGTCGCAGACCTGCGGGGGAGCGGCGAATTACAGACAAAACGGATATTGGCGGTTGATGGCAAGCCGGATCGGCTGGCGGGATGTCAGTGGGCCAGCGATACGCGCCTGTTATGCACGGTTTATGGCATGAGCACCCTGGGCGGGACTGAACTGGTCCGGGTCAGCCGCATCGTCGCGGTGAATGCCGATGGCGGCAATGTGAAATTGCTCAATACGCCTGGCGGGGACAGCCTGCGGTCGCGGGGGGTCAGCCTGTCTGGCGGCGCCGTGATCGGTTTGGCGCCGGGCAATGAGGGGCATGTGCTGATGATGCGCAACTATATCCCCGAAACGACCATCGGGACACGCAATGCTCAGACAAAGGAGGGGTTGGGCGTCGATGATGTGGACAGCTTGACCCTGCGCGCTCGGCCGGTCGAACCGCCAAAGGTCAATGCCCGCGAATATATCGCCGATGGTCTGGGCAATGTCCGTGTCATGGGGACACGAACTATCGACGCCACCGGATATGACAAGGATGAGCGACGCTATTATTATCGGCCTGTCGATGGAGGTGGTTGGAAGCCGTTAAGCATCGTGATGAAGGGCGATGAAGGCTTCGATCCAAGTCTTGTCGATGCCGGTCAAAATCTCGCTTATGGCTTCAAGCGCAAGGACGGGCGCCTGGCCGCCTATTCCAGAGCTTTGGACGAGGGCGCTGTAGAAACGCTGCTCTTTGCCCATGATCAGGTCGATGTGGACGGCTTCATAACCATTGGGCGAAACAAGCGGCCGATCGGGGTCAGCTATGTGACCGATCGGCGTGGCGCCTCCTACTTCGACCCGGCAATCGCAAAGCTGGCCAAATCGCTGTCATCTGCCTTGTCGGGGCAACCCAATGTGCGGGTCGTCGATTCCAGTCGTGACGAGAAAAAACTGCTGATCTGGGCTGGCAGCGATGTCGATCCGGGCAGTTATTTCCTGCTTGACCGCGCGACCAGCCAGATGGCGCCTGTGGCATCCAGTCGCCCGCCGCTGGATGGTGTCGCCCTGGCGCCCATGCAGCATATCACCTATGCGGCAGCAGATGGCACACAGATCCCGGCCTATCTCACCTTGCCGCCAAAGGGGACGGGGAAGGGCCTGCCGGCGATCGTTATGCCGCATGGTGGCCCCGGCGCCCGCGATGAATGGGGGTTCGCCTGGATGGTGCAATATTTTGCATCGCAGGGCTATGCCGTGTTGCAGCCCAATTTCCGTGGGTCGACCGGCTATGGTGAAAGCTGGTTCCAGCAAAACGGGTTCAAGAGCTGGCGTACCGCGATCGGCGATGTCGACGATGGCGGTCGCTGGTTGGTGAAGCAGGGGATCGCCAGCGCCAACAAGTTGGCAATCATCGGCTGGTCCTATGGCGGCTATGCTGCGCTTCAATCGGCAGTGACGGAGCCGGACCTGTTCAAGGCGGTTATTGCGATAGCGCCGGTGACGGATCTGGACCGGGTGCGAGAGGAGCGGCGGGGATGGAGTGACTTCCGCCAGACCAGCGACTTTATTGGCACCGGTCCGCACATTGCCGAGGCGTCCCCCGCACGCCATGCTGACGCGATCAATGCGCCTGTCCTGCTGTTTCACGGAACGCAGGATCTGAATGTCGGCGTTCAGCAGTCGCGCTTGATGCAGGATCGCCTGGCGCAGGCCGGCAAGTCTTCCGAACTGGTGGTTTTCGACGGGTTGGACCATTATCTGGAAGATAGTCAGGCCCGTATCGAAATGTTGACGAAGAGCGCAGCGCTGCTGGAACGGGCGCTCAAGCGATAGCCAAAGAAAAAGGGCGGTCCCTTGCGGGGCCGCCCTCTTCCATATTCTGTCCGGGAGGACCGATTAGCGCGAATAGAATTCGACGACCAGATTCGGTTCCATCTTCACCGGGTAGGGCACTTCGTCCAGCGTCGGAACGCGGACATAAGTGATCTTGGCGGCGCCGTCCGGCGACACATAGTCGGGGATGTCACGCTCGGGCAGGCTCTGCGCTTCGAGAACCAGCGCCATTTCCTGCGCCTTCTTGCCCAGGGTGATTTCATCGCCCGGCTTCACCAGACGCGAGGCGATGTTGCACTTCACGCCGTTCACATAGATGTGGCCGTGCGAAACGATCTGACGCGCCGAGAAGATGGTCGGCGCGAACTTGGCGCGGTACACGACGGCGTCCAGGCGGCGTTCCAGCAGACCGATCAGGTTCTGGCCGGTGTCGCCCTTCATGCGGCTGGCTTCGAAATAGTTCTTCTTGAACTGCTTTTCGGTGATGTCGCCGTAATAGCCCTTCAGCTTCTGCTTGGCGCGCAGCTGGATGCCGTAGTCCGACATCTTGCCCTTGCGGCGCTGGCCGTGCTGACCGGGACCATATTCGCGCTTGTTGACGGGCGACTTGGGGCGACCCCAAATATTCTCGCCCATGCGACGGTCGATCTTATACTTGGCGCTGGAGCGCTTCGACATAGGTAATTCCTTACAACTGCATATTACGTTATCCGCCCTCCTGATCCGATGGACCGGAAGTCCGCAGAGGCGGAGGGCGAAAGCTTCCCGGTCATCGCCTGTTTCCATATTTCAGGGACAGGGCCACCACTTCACCGGGATGTGGGGCCAATCGCGAAGGCGCGCCTATGGCCATGTGACGGGGATATGTCAAGCATGGACTGGGCCTCGACAGGCATGGCGCGGATGCTTAAATCCGGCGGCCATGAACCCAGATACTTATACCAGCATGGCACAGGTGCGCGCAGGCGTCGATGAACTCGACCGGCAGATCGTCGCGCTGCTCGGCCAGCGCTTCGCCCATATGCGCGCCGCCGCCCGGATCAAGCCCGACCGCAGCGCCGTGCGGGACGAAGCGCGCAAGGCGCAGGTGATCGATCAGGCGCGGGCGGAGGCGGAACGGATCGGCGCCCCCGGCGCGGTGATCGCCGACCTGTGGGAGCAACTGGTCGAAGCATCGATCGCCTATGAGATGGCGGAATATGACCGGACGCGGGGATAGAACTGGATCCGTTCAGTTCGAGCCTGTCGAGAACCCTTGCGCAGCGCCCATCGGCTGCGATTGTGTTTGCTTCAACTGGGGGTGATGGAGATTTTGGCGACAGCATTGAGAATGGTGAGGAGTTTTCTGGCGTCTGCGATGAGAGCGGCTTTGGGTGTTTTTACCTTGTCTCTGATGCGCTGGTAGAAGTTTATGAGGCTTGGGTTGATGCGGGCCGCAGAGAGAGCTGCAAGATGACGGCGACTGATGGTTCCCGGTCTGGCACGTGCGTGATGAGTGCAGCGTCGATGGAATCAGTCTTGGCGAGCCTGTCAAGGGCTCCGGCAAAGCGTCGTATCTGTCGCGGATTGACGACGGCGACATCAATGCAAGCCGCTGCCAGCATAGCCACACAGGGGCGCTGATAGCGTCTGCTGGCCGCCATCACGACGGGGTCGATTTGCTTGACTGTCAATCTTCGATCAGCCGCGAGAGTTCGGCTTGGGTATACGCTCAATGGGCAAACCGTTCGCGCCGCGGTGGCACGGCCATCCCAACCTTTACAGCCAGAATAATCTCTAGCTAACGAGGCTGCAGGCGAACGGACATTGTGGTGGTCGCTGTGCTGCGTTACGCCCTCACCGGCGGGCAGCATGGGAGCCATCATGACCATCATCGTCCATCATCTGAACAATAGCCGGTCGCAACGCATTCTCTGGCTGCTGGAGGAACTGGGCGAGCCCTATGAGGTCCGCCGCTATGAGCGCGACCGCAAGACGATGCGCGCGCCGGCATCGCTTCGGGCGATCCATCCGCTCGGCCGCTCCCCGGTGGTGGAGGTGGACGGCCATCGCCTGATCGAGACGGGCGCGATCATGGAACATCTGGTCGCCCGGTCCGGCAATCGCTTCGGTCCGCCCGCCGACGCGCAGGGCGCCATCCTCTATCGTCAATTCCTCCATTATGCCGAAGGATCGATGATGCCGCCGCTGCTGGCGCTGCTCGTCGTCGGCAAGCTGGGCCTGCTTGGCCGCCCCGCGCGCCCGACGGTGCAGCGCATGCTGGACGATCATCTCGACTGGCTGGAAGGCGAACTGGCGACGCGGCGCTATTTTGCTGGCGACGCCTTCACCGCCGCCGACATGATGATGAGCTTTCCACTGGAAGCATCGCGCGCCCGCGGCGGCCTTGACAGCAGCCGTCCGCATCTGATTCGCTGGCTGGAAGAGATGCATGCGCGGCCCGCCTATCAGGCCGCGCTGAAAACCGGGGGACGTTATGCCTACGCCTGATCGCCGCACCCTGCTGCGCTATGCCGCCGCCGGCCTTGCCACGTCGCTGATAAGCCCTCGCCTGTTCGCGCAGGACAAGGCAGGCGAGGCGCTCAAATCCCTGACCGGCGGCGTCACGCCGATCGGCAAGGTCGAGCGCGCCGATCGCGTTGCCCGCGCACAGAAGATGATGCAGGCGCAGGGCATCGACGCGCTGCTGGTCGAGCCGGGCGCCAGCCTCATCTATTATAGCGGCATCCGCTGGTGGCGCTCCGAACGCCTGACCGCGCTGGTCATCCCGGCGAGCGGCACGCCTCTGGTCGTCTGCCCCTTCTTCGAGAAACCCTCGATCGACGAATCGCTCGCCATCCCCGCCGAAGTCCGCGTCTGGCAGGAGCATGAAAGCCCCTATGCGCCGATCGCCGATTATCTGACCGCGAAGGGACTGGCCAAGGGGCGCATCGGCATCGAGGAAACCGTCCGCTATTTCGCGGTCGATGGCCTCAAGGCCACGCTGCCCGCCGCAAGCCTTGTGAAAGACCCCGTCACCCGCGCCATTCGCATGCGCAAGACGGCGGCCGAAATCGCGCTGATGCAGACGGCCGCCGACGTCACCATGGCCGCCTATCGCTGGACCTACCCCCAAGTGAAGGTCGGCATGACCCCGACCGATATCGGCGCGCTGATGAGCGCCGCAACAAAGCAACTGGGCGGGCAGGTGGAGTTCAACCTGATCCTGCTGGGCGAAGCCGCTGCCTATCCGCATGGCTCCGGCAAGCCGCAGGCGGTGCGCGCGGGCGAAGTGGTGCTGATGGACTGCGGCTGCACGGTCGAGGATTATCAATCCGACATCAGCCGCACCTTCGTCTATGGCGCGGCCCCCAGCGCGCAGCAGCGCAAGGTCTGGAACGACGTGTCGCAAGGGCAAAAGATCGCCTTCGCCGCCGCGAAACTCGGCGCGCCTGCCGGTTCGGTCGATGACGCGGTGCGTGGCTATTATGAGAAGCAGGGTTATGGCCCCGGCTATGCGCTGCCCGGCCTGTCACACCGCACCGGCCATGGCATCGGCATGGAAGGACATGAACCGGTCAACTTGGTCCATGGCGAGGCAACGAAGCTGGACGTCGGCATGTGCTTCTCCAACGAGCCGGGCCTGTATCTCCCCGGCACTATGGGCGTGCGGATGGAGGATTGCTTCCACATGACCGCGCAGGGGGCGAAATGGTTCTCCGTGCCGCCGGTGTCGATTGAAGAGCCGATTGGGTAATTCCTCCCCGGACCGGGGAGGGGGACCGCGCCCGCTTAGAGGCTGTGTCGGAACGCTAACGCAACGGTGGACGGCCGAGTTTCGATATGATTCCGAGGGGTTGCGACACCAACCTTGGAAGCCATCATGTGGAACCCGACCGCCCGCGCGCATCATAGTCGCGCGCAGCTTCGTTATGGAAGCGATCTTACAGACGCGGAATGGCATTTGATCGAGCCGTATTTGCCAGCACCATGCCAACGTGGGCGGCGACGGCGTTGGCCGATGCGGGAGATCATCGAGGCCATTTTCTATTTGCTGCGGGCAGGATGTCCGTGGCGGCTTTTGCCTGACAGCTTTCCGCCATGGCGCACAGTTTACCGGTGGTTCTGCACTCTACGTGACGATGGGATATTCGAAAGTCTCAACCACCATCTCGTTCAGATGGACCGCGTCCGATCAGGGCGAGAACCGATGCCATCGGCGGCGGCCATCGACAGCCAGAGCGTGAAGACCACCGAAGCAGGTGGACCGCGCGGCTATGACGCAGGCAAGAAAATCATGGGCCGCAAGCGCCATGCCATGGTCGATACCGATGGCCGCGCGCTTGAACTGCTGGTCCATGGCGCTGATGTGCAGGACCGTGACGGCGCAGTGCCTTTGCTCAGGCAGTCACGCCAGCGACACCCCTTGGTCGAGCACGCCTATGCAGACAGCGCCTACAACAGCGATCGCGTCCGGGATGCTACCGCCATCACTATAGAGATCGTCCGCAAATTCGCCGATCAGACCGGGTTCGTCGTCCATCCCAGACGATGGGTGGTCGAACGGACCTTCGCATGGCTCAACCGGAACCGCCGCTTGGCCAAGGACTTCGAGCGAACCATCAAATCCGCAAATGCCCTGCTTTATGCCGCCGCTGCAATCATCCTCATCAGGCGTATCGCTCGTTACGCATGAGATTCAAGACAGGCTCTTA
>NZ_FNYZ01000005.1 GCF_900109095.1 Sphingobium sp. AP50 | reverse complement strand
GTGCAGGCGCTGGAGGATGCGGGGGCGAAGGTGGTGGCCTATGACCCCGAGGGCATGGAAGTGGCCGCGCCGATGATGCCGGGCGTGACCATGGTAAAGGATGCCTATGAAGCGGCGGCTGGCGCGGACGTGCTGGTGCTGGTGACGGAATGGGATATTTTCCGGGCGCTGGACCTCAAGCGCCTGGCCGCATCGATGGTGCAGCCGGTGCTGGTCGACCTGCGCAATATCTATCCCGTCGCCGAAGCGACCGAGGCGGGCTTTGCCATCACACGCGTCGGGCAGAAGGGGTGATCGTCGCGCGATGAAATCCGCGATCATCACGGGTATTACCGGGCAGGACGGCGCCTATCTGGCCGAATTTCTGCTGGATAAGGGCTATCAGGTCTATGGCGCTTATCGCCGTACCAGTTCGGTCAATTTCTGGCGGATCGAGGAATTGGGGATCACCGATCATCCCAATCTTCATCTGGTCGAACATGATCTGACTGATCTGTCGGCGTCGATCCGCCTGTTGCAGAAGACCGGCGCGCGCGAGGTGTATAATCTCGCCGCGCAGAGCTTCGTTGGCGTGTCCTTCGATCAGCCGATCACGACGGGATCGATTACCGGGCTGGGCGCGGTCAACCTGCTGGAAGCGATCCGCATCGTCGATCCGACGATCCGCTTCTATCAGGCCAGCACGTCGGAAATGTTCGGCAAAGTGCAGGCCGTGCCGCAGAATGAGGGGACGCCCTTCTATCCGCGCAGCCCCTATGGCGTGGCCAAGCTCTATGCCCATTGGAGCACGGTCAATTATCGCGAGAGCTTTGGCATTTTCGGGTGCAGCGGCATCCTGTTCAACCATGAAAGCCCGCTGCGTGGCCGCGAGTTCGTGACGCGCAAGATCACCGATTGCGTGGCGAAGATTGCGCTGGGGCAGATGGATTGCCTGTCGCTGGGCAATATCGATGCCGCGCGCGACTGGGGCTTTGCTCGCGAATATGTCGACGGCATGTGGCGCATGTTGCAGGCGGACGAGGCGGAGACCTATGTCCTGGCGACCGGGCGGACGGAAACGGTGCGGACCTTCCTGACCTTCGCTTTCCGTGCGGCCGGGTTCGAGATCGAATTTGCCGGTGAGGGCGAGGCCGAGACGGCGATCGACCGCAAGACGGGCAAGACGCTCATGCGGATCGATCCGCGTTTCTATCGCCCGGCCGAAGTCGAGCTGTTGATCGGCGACGCGGCCAGCGCGCGCGACAAGCTGGGCTGGACCCCGCAGACATCGCTGGAAGGGCTGTGCGAGATGATGGTCGAGGCGGACCTGCGCCGCAACCAGGCCGGGTTCAGCTTCTAGGCCCATGGCCCGGTCAAAAACCCTCATCACCGGCGGCGGCGGCTTTACCGGGCGGCATCTGGCGGCCTTGCTGGCGGCGCGAGGCCATGAGGTGCATGCGCTCGTCCATGCATCGGAGGCGGGGCCGATTCCGTATTTCGACGCGGTCCACGCGGGCAATCTGGTTGATCGTGCGAGCGTGGAACAGATTGTTCAGGCGGTTCAGCCGGATCATGTCGTGCATCTGGCGGCCATTTCCTTCGTCGCGCATGGCGATGTGTCGGAAATCTATGCCGCCAATGTGGTTGGTACGCGCCTGCTGCTGGGGGCGCTGGCGCAGTTGCCGGTGCCGCCCCGATCGATACTGGTGGCGAGCAGCGCCAATATCCATGGCAATCAGGGCGGCTGCCTGACCGAGGATAGCGCCATTGCGCCGGCCAATGACTATGGGGTCAGCAAGGCGGCGACGGAGATGGTCTGCCGCCTGTTCGCCGACCGCCTGCCGATCATCGTCGTGCGGCCGTTCAACTATACAGGTCTGGGGCAGTCGGCCCATTTCCTGATTCCCAAGATCGTGGATCATGTGCGCCGACGCGCGGAGCGGATCGAACTGGGCAATATCGATGTCGCGCGGGACTTTTCCGACGTGCGCATGGTGGTCGACGCCTATGCGCGGTTGATCGAGGCGCCGACGGCCGTTGGGGGTATTTTCCAGCTCTGTTCCGGGAAGGCGGTGACACTGGGCGAGGTGCTGGAGATGGTGCAATCGCTGGCGGGACACCGGATGGACGTGGCGATCAATCCCGATTTCGTGCGCGCCAATGAGGTTGCGACCCTCTATGGCGATCCAGCGCGGATCGAGGCGGCTATCGGCCCGCTGGCGCATGTGCCGCTGGTCGATACGCTGCGGTGGATGCTGGACGGATGATCTGTTGCGGCGGCCCGTTGGGGCGCCGGTGAATATTGGGCTTGCAACTGGCCAGCCCCTATAGTGGATAGGCAGAGCGGTTCCGCCCGAAAGCGGTGGACGCAAAGATATTGGAAGATCGGATGACGAGATTGACGGATCTAATGAAGGTGCGCGCGCGGTCTGGGCGGCATGCCCTGTTGGCGCTGGCGATCCTGACGTCGGCTTGCACGTCCGTAGGGCCGGGCAAGAAGCAGGTTTTGAAGGTCGCTGACAGCAGCACCGAGATACAGGGCATTCAGATCATCGATCTGAATGCGCAGGGCGGCCAACTGCCGGCGATGCAGCCCAAGCCCGGCTTTGCCGACTTGTTCGGCGGTGTGGCGCCGATGGGGCAGATCGTGGGTATTGGCGACGTGTTGCAGATCACCATCTGGGAAGCGCCGCCAGCCGTGTTGTTCGGCGCGACGCAAATGCCGACATCTGCGGAAACCAGCCGTGGCACTGGCTTGCCCGATTATCTGGTCGGCCCTTCGGGTGCGATCACTATCCCATTTGCCGGAACGATTCCGGTAGTGGGACGGACCTTGACCGACATCGAGCGTGATATAACCGGTCGACTGCGGTTGAAGGCGCATCTGCCGCAGGTCAATGTGCGGATGTCGCAGAATATGACGTCGACGGTGTCAGTGGTTGGCGACGTTAATAACAGTACGCGCATTCCGTTGACGCCCAAGGGCGAGACCGTTCTGGATGCGATCGCGGCAGGTGGTGGTACCAAGGAAGCGGCCACGCGCATGACCATCCAGCTCAGCCGTGGCGGCAAGGTCGAGATGATGCCGTTGCAGGCGATCATCGGCGATCCGCGCC
Source organism: Sphingobium sp. AP50 (assembly GCF_900109095.1). Taxonomy (GTDB): domain Bacteria; phylum Pseudomonadota; class Alphaproteobacteria; order Sphingomonadales; family Sphingomonadaceae; genus Sphingobium. The sequence continues at coordinate 245,944 of NZ_FNYZ01000005.1, read as the reverse complement.
AGAATGTCGTGCTGAAGGCGGGCGATGTCGTGACTGCGCTGTACCAGCCCTACAGCTTCACGGCGTTGGGTGCGACGGGCGCCAATCGTGAAATCCAGTTCGAGGCGACCGGCATCACGCTGGCGCAGGCGCTGGGTCGCGTCAGCGGTCTTCAGGATGGGCGAGCCGATCCCAAGGGGATGTTCCTGTTCCGCTGGGAAGATCCGGCGCGCGTCGGCAATAGCGCAGGCGTAGGTCATCGGGCCGATGGGCGTGTTCCTGTGATCTATCGTATCAACATGCGCGATCCCGCGACCTATTTCGCGATGCAGAATTTCCAGATTCAGGATCACGACGTGATGTATGTGTCGAACAGCCCGGTCGCGGACTTCCAGCGCTTCGTGAACATATTGGTGGGTGTTGTTCTGCCTGCCGTGACGATCGAGAATGCGCTGAGCAACTGATCGTTGTGAAGCGTCTCTGACAGGACGGCCGTCATGCCCAAGCTCGCTGCGCGCGCTGTCGAAAAGACATGGGGCCGGGAGGATATCCCGGCCCATTTTGGCGTGCCTGCCGGACGGATTGGCGAGATATGGTTCGAAGGCGGGGAGAGACTGCCGCTGCTCGCCAAATATATCTTCACCAGCGAATCTCTATCGATACAGGTGCATCCCGATGACCGGCTGGCGCAGGCGGCCGGCCTGAGCGGCGGCAAGGAAGAAGCCTGGTATATATTGGACTGTGCGCCCGATGCTCGGCTGGGGCTGGGGCTTCGCGAACCGATGTCGGCCGAGGATTTCCGGGCGGCCGCAGCCGGTGGATCATTGGAAGACATGATCGACTGGAAGCCGGTGCAGCCGGGCGACTGCTATTTCGTGCCGGCGGGGACCGTCCATGCCATTGGCGGGGGCATCACGCTGGTCGAGATACAGCAGAATGTCGATGTGACCTATCGACTGTTCGATTATGGGCGGCCGCGCGAACTGCATCTGGATCAGGGCATCGCCGCCAGCCGACTGGAGCCCTATCGGCGACCGTCAGTCCATGCACCGCTCGGTGAGGCGCAAATGCTGCTGGATGGGCGTGATTCGCCCTTTACTATGGAACTTGCCGCCTGGGCCGCAGGCGAGAGATTATGCCTTGATGATGGAGCGGTCTGGTTCGTGCCGCTGCGCGGTGCGGGCAGGGTGAATGAGGCACTATGGCAGCCGGGCGACGTTTGGCTGATCGATCGGGGCGATGAAGTCGTTGTCGACCGGGCGGCTGCGGGATTGCTGGCCCGCCCGGTCTGACTGCGGATCAGAGCATCAGGCGCCAGCGGTCGACGATGTGAATGCGGCTGGCATTCGCCTTATATTCGTCGGATCGCATGATCGCCTTGGTGACTTTCTTCTTGCTCGCGCCATTGCGCAGCGAGAGGACATAATGGTCGAGGCCTGAAGGATCGGCGGGACGGCCGAGGAAATTCTTGTAGAGCGACTGGACGAAGATTTCGTCGGGTAGTGCGAAGAGTACCGCCAGCGATACCTGACGCACCTGTCCTTCGGGCTGGAAGGCGATATCGTCCTTGTCTTTCAGCCGATGCGCCAGCTTGAGCGCATCGCTGCTTTCGATCCGGCGCAGGAGGCGTTCCATCAGGGCAGGATCGTCGAACAGCGTTTCGGCAAAGGCCCAGAAGCCCGACGCCCAGTCGTTCCAGTCGGCTGCGTCGCGATCGTCAGCGGAGGACCGGCCGAACTGTGCTGCCTGCGTCACCAGTGCGGGCAGATCCTGATCGTCGCTGAACAGGAAGACGCCGTCGGTCGCATGATAGCTTTCCAGGATTTCGCGGACCGGGGCGATGTCACGCACCACCACCGGCTTGCCCCGCGACAGGGCGTGGACGAGGCCGAGGCCGAAGCCTTCATAATGGGATGGCAGCACGATCACGCTGGCATTGGCGAACAGCGCATCCATTTCCGCTTCGGGCACGGCGCCGGATGCGGCGAAGGTGAGATTGCCATCCTTGCTCGCGACCCCGCCCATAGCGACGATCGGCATGTTGGGCAGGGCGGCTGCCAGCAACTGGCCGACGGCTTCGGATGCCTTGTGCTTGAAGTGATTGCCCATCACCAGCACATGGTCGCTGCCGCCCGATGCGCCATGGCCGACTTCGCGATAGGCGGACAGCCGGGTGGGCAGCAGCCGGGTGTAAGCGTTGGTGCGGAAATGGCGGGCGAAACGGTTGCGGAACGTCTGGCCGGAAAATTCGCTGATGAAGAAGACGCCATCCGCATTTTCCGCGACATGGCGCCACATCGGTTCGATATCGTCCTGACCGCGCAGATTGCTGCAATCCAGCGCGATCACGTCCAGCATGCCATAGATATTGATGGGTGCCAGATATTCCATCAGGTTGACGATGTGCAGGTCGAACGGTTGGCCGAAGAAGATCGACAGCGCATAATCGGGCCGGATCTTTTCCTCGATCCGGATCGACTTGAAGTCGGCGAAACCATGGAATTCGGCGACGCCGGGCTTGCAGATGGCGTGGATGTCGAAATCGCGCGGCGGGTTCGCCTCCAGCCAGCGGATGACGTTGACGATCAGTTCGTTGGTGCCGTTATGATGGGTGCCCATGGTCAGCAGGTTGAGCGCGACCTTGCGGCGTCCTTGCGGCGTTGGCAGCAGCGATTTAAGCTGTGTTTCGGCGCGATAGTCGACCGTGCCCTCATAGGCGCGCACCAGCGGCAGGAATTCCGGGTGCCGCTCCATCATCTTGGTCAGATTGCCTTCCTGCTGACTGCGCAGGTCCATATCCTTGAGCAGGAAGGAGGCAGAGCCGGCATGATAGGCATAGGCATGATTGGCCATGGCGGCGCGATAGCCGAGTTTGCCCGCGCGCATGACGAGGTCATTTTCCTCCTCATAACCAACGCCGAATTCCTCATCGAGTGGATCGAAATTGCGCAGGATATGGTCGGCGATCAGCATGTAGAAGCCGACGGCCGTGGGAGCGAGCGTATAGCGGGGCAGGTGATGGCGCAGCATCTGCCAGGCGCGATGGCAGGTTTCCGGCGGCGAATCCGCGTCGCACAGCGGATTGGGCATTTGCGGGAAGGTGGACAACGCCGCATTGTTGGAGCGCGGGCAGACGAAGGCGATCTGCTGGTCGGCGTGGAGCACGGCCACCATTTCCGCGAGCGTGCCCGGGTAGGTCAGCGTGTCGCTGTTGACCAGCAGGGCGCCGGCGCCGCGCTGGCGGGCGAGGGCCAGCCCCTTGTTGACGCTGCGGACGAAGCCCAGATTTTCCTTGTTGCGCAGGATGAGGCCGATCGACCGCACCGCTTCGCTGGAGGCCAGATAGCGTTCGACATCCTCATCATCGGGCGAATCGTTGATGACGATCAGCCGGGGTGCGCAGTCGCTGATTTCCGCCAGGTGGGGCGCCAGCGAACGGATGCAGTCACGGACCATCGCGGCGTTGCGATAGACCGGGATGATGATGTCGAGCTTCATGGGGTGTCCGCAATAGAGGCCGGCCGCGCATCCGTGGGGGATGCGCGGCCGGGAAAGGTCAACGAGCGATCTTGGCGCGCTCGACCAGCGGCCGCCACCAGTCTTCGTTCGACAGATACCAGTTCAGTGTTTCGGCAAAACCCTGCGGGAAATCGCGGGCAGGCTCATAGCCCAGTTCCGAGCGGATCTTGGTTTCATCGATCGCATAACGGCGGTCATGGCCCTTGCGATCCTCGACATAGGTCATGAGGTCGGTGCTGTTGCCACCCTTTGCTGCCGGCGCATCGGGGAAGATGCGCGCCAGTTCGGGATTGGCGGCGAAGGCGGCATCGACGCCACGGCAGATTTCCTTCACCACTTCGATGTTAGGCAGTTCCTGCCCGCCGCCGACATTATAGGTTTCACCGATCCGGCCCTTGCGCAGGATCAATTCGATGCCGACGCAATGATCCTCGACATGCAGCCAGTCGCGCACATTCATGCCGTCGCCATAGATGGGCAGGTTGCGCCCCGACAGCGCGTTGAGCGTGAAGAGCGGGATGAGCTTTTCGGGAAACTGATAGGGACCGTAATTGTTCGAGCAATTGCTGGTCGTCGTTTCCAAGCCATAGGTGTGGTGATAAGCGCGCACCAGATGGTCCGACCCGGCCTTTGACGCCGAGTAAGGCGAATTGGGCGCATAGGGCGTGGTTTCGCTGAAGGCGGGATCTTCGGGCTCCAGCGTGCCATAGACTTCGTCGGTCGACACATGGTGGAAGCGGTGCGGCTTACCGCTGCCCTTGTCCAGCCAGGCGCTCTTGGCGGCCTTGAGCAGGCTGTGCGTGCCCACGACATTGGTGGTGACGAAGGCGTCGGGGCCGGTGATCGACCGGTCGACATGGCTTTCCGCAGCGAAGTGAACGACCGTATCGACATCATGATCGGCGATCAGCTTCGACACCAGATCGGTGTCGCAAATATCGCCTTCGACCAGCGTGACGTCGGCCACATCCGAAATATTGGCCGGGTTGCCGGCATAGGTCAGCAGGTCGAGGACGACGATGCCGTCATTGGGCGAAACCTTGCGCCAGTGGCGGACGAAATTGGCGCCAATGAAACCCGCGCCGCCCGTGACAATCAAATTGGCCATATAGTCCTCTATTTACCCGGTTGAGACGCGCCACATGGTCGCACGACCATGGGCTTGGATTTTGACTTCTATTCTGTGCTGCCCCCTCGTGGGGCGTAGCGTAGCGGCAACCGACCTGTTTTGGCAATCAGGCTGATCGTGACAGTTTCCGTTTGACGTGAAGTTGTGACGGCGACTGGCGCGACCGGCCGGATATATTTCTGATGGTCAATTCTGCCAGCCGGTCCACAGGTTTCGAACATTGAATGAAAAGAGGGAATTTTGTTCACTCTGGTCCGTTCCATATCGGGCCGCATCCATTGCGGACCTAGACAGGGTGTAGGTGCAGCGCAATCACGCTTTCTGTAAATCGTCCCCTTATTCCCGCATCATGCCGCCAATTTCCTGTCGGAAAAGGTCATGGCTGGAGGAAGGCATCCTTTGTCCTGAGCGCAGAACGATCCCGTCGGGAAGAAAGCGGCTGTACTGCACCGATTTTGTTCCTTGAGGAATAGGGCAGGCAGCTACGCGAATATTATCGAAGCCACTATATGCGGTCAGTTGATATCGAGCGTTAGCAGGCCGACTCCCAATTCGCGTTCGTCCTCGTTAAGACCCGTTGATGCAGGGGAAACAGCTGCATCAACCTTCATATGCAGGGCGATATCGCCCTCGCCGATGCAGGCCGGTGGCAGACGCAATTTGATGCCGTGCGGGTCGGGGCGCAGCGAGTGCGAATCCAGGAAATAGCCATTGGCGATGAAATCGACAGTCGGTCGTTGGGCGTCGGGCGCGGCAAAGCCCTGAACGGTGAGGGTCAATTCGATATAGCCCCCACGATAATCGTCCAGTGCAAACCGCAGTGCGTGGCGATCACCGCAGCCCCATATTCCCCAAGTTTCGGGATAAGACCAGCCGCCTGCCAAAAAGTCGGCGCCTTCTCCGCTCAGGCTGAAGTGGATCGGCCAATTGCGCTCGATAATAGGGAAGCCTGTTTCAGACCAGCGACGACCTTCAACCGCTCCATCTGGTTTCTGCTGGCGGCGGCGGGCATGGACTTCGTTCAGCACCATTTCCGCGAGATGATGGGTGCGCTCCACCTGACTGATGCAATCGCGCATCTGGACTTCCAAATTATTCAGACGCTGGTCGAGGCGGGCAAGCGCGGCCATGATAGCTGCGCCGTCGATATCGGGTTCGGACATAAGCGGTTCCATATCGTGCGATGCGCGCCGTGCAAAGCTGTCGTCGGGGGAAAGAATGGGCAGGGGGGCAACGCTCAATCGCGTGCCGGGTTCAGATAAATTGTTTCGCTCGCCAATCTTTCTGCTTCTGCCCGGCTGTGCGTGACATAGAGGATCGGCAGACCTAGCTGGTCGCGCATGCGCTCGATCGCGGTCATGATCTCTTCGCGACGGGCCTCATCGAGCGAGGAAAGCGGTTCGTCCATCAGCAGAAAGGCAGGGTCCGACAGCAGGGCGCGGCCGATCGCAATCCGCTTCGCTTCGCCGCCGGACAGGGTGGCAGGCAGGCGGCGAAGCAAATGCCCGATGCCCAGAAAGCCCAGGCGTTCGTCCAGATCTGCGTCGTCCGCATTGCGCCGACCGTAGAGAAGATTTGAGCGGACGCGCATGTGGGGAAAGAGGCGCATGTCCTGAAAGACATAGCCGGTCTGGCGCCGGGCGGCAGGCAGGTCGATGCCGGTTGCGCTGTCGAACAGGATATGGCCGCCGACCACGATATGGCCGGCATCGGGGCGTAGCAGGCCGGCGATCATGTTGAGCAGGCTGGTCTTGCCCGCCCCCGATGGACCGACAAGGGCGATCAGGCCGCCGCCGGTGCGGATTTGCAGGGCGATGTCGTGGTCGCCGATCCGGCGGCGGACGTCGATATCAAAGGACATGGACGACCCGTCCATGGGTGAAGCGGCGGGCCAGCAGTTCCGACAGAAGCAACGCCGCGAGAGACAGAAGGACGGAAATAATCGCGAAGCGACTGACCATGGCTTCGCCGCCGGGCACCTGCAACGCCGCGTAGATGGCGATCGGCAGCGTGCGGGTTTCGCCGGGGATGTCGGACACGAAGGTAATAGTGGCGCCGAATTCGCCGATCGACCGGGCGAAGCCGAGCATCGTGCCCGCCAGGACGCCGGGCAGGGCGAGCGGCAGCGATATCGTCCAGAACAGGCGCCAGGGCGATGCGCCAAGCGTGCGCGCGGCATCCTCCAGCCGTCGATCGATCGCTTCTATCGACAGACGCATTGCACGGACCATCAGCGGCATCGCCATGATCGCGGCGGCCAGTGCTGCGCCGGTCCAGCGGAACAGCAAGGTGATGCCGAACCAGTCCGCCAGCCAGCGGCCGATCGGCCCGTTGGCGCCGCAAAGGATGAGGAGCAGCCAGCCAGTCACGACCGGGGGTACCACCAGCGGCAGATAGACCAATGCTTCCACCAGCAGGCGTCCCGGAAAGCGGCGTCGTGCCAGTAGCCAGGACAGGCCGAAGGCGATCGGCAACATCGCGCCGACAGCGACCAGGCTGACCTGGAGCGACAGGATCAGGACGGCCCATTCGTCCGGCGTGGGAAGCCAGTTCATACGCAGCGGAAAGGGCAAGAAGAAGGGCGGTGAAGCGGCATGATGTCCGCCCGATTGTGGCAGGATTTCTCCTCTATCGGAAGAGGGCGCGCTATTTCGCGCTGATTCGCACCGGCATGGACACTATGTCGCGATCCATCGTGCCATTTTCGCCTTCGAAACGGCGCCGCACGAAGATGAGCAGCACGTCATCATGATCCAGCGTTTCGAAATTGCGCGACTGGCTGTTCGGATCGATCAGCACCGGATAGCTCCATCGGCTGTCCATGCCGGGTCGCGAATGGAAGACCGGGGCTTCGATCATCAGGCGGGCCGGCTCCCAATCCCGCAAATTGCCGCTGGTCGAGTAGAAGAAGCCTTCGGTCAGCTTACCCGCTATGATGCGCTGCGTGACCATCGTGGCCAGCCAGCGTTTCTGCTTGGGTAGCCAACTGATCGACCGGACTGGCTCGTCCAGTTGGGGCATGGCTTCGCAGCGTCGCGCCTGCGCCGGGTCAGACAAAGCGAGCGAAAATTGCTTGCCGTCCCATGCGCGCCAGAGCGACGGGTCCATCGGATTGTCGCTGCGGAGCAGGCAATTGCCTCTGGGGGAGCCGACGCCATCCAGATAGGCGAGCATGAAATAGCCACTCTGGCCGCGGGCGATGTTGCTGGTAGTGAAGACGCCATAGCGTCTCGGGCTGGCAGGCGGCATCCGGTCGCCCATGGAGGCGGCGACCGCCCCCATGCGATAGCGGCGGCCCATGTCGCTGGACTGCGCCGAAAATATGTCGCTGAGCCAGCAACTCACGCCTTTGCCCGGCGTGCAGTTGCGCGGATCAGCATCAATCGACAGTTCGCGGCTGAGCAGAGCGGCCACATTGCGACCATCCATCGTATAGGTCGCCTCGATCCAGGCATGTTGATTGGCGCCGGTATCGGCCGGGCCGAAGGTGGGGGTGCAGTTGGGCTTGAGCGTGGACCAGCTTGTTCCGGTCAGGGACCAGTTGATGAAATGATTGGCGGACAGGCTGATTTTGCCATCGGCCCGGCGGAAGGCGCGGGCGGGCGCGTCAGGGATGATATTGATGTCCTTGCAACGCTGTTTCGACCAGTCGAACAACAGCTTTTGCCGTTCCGGTTGGAACTGGAAGTCGAGCATGTTGGGGGGCGACGTGGTGGCTGCGGCCATCCAGAGCGAGGCGAGAAGCAGGGAAGGCAAAGCAGACGCCTTTCATAGTATCGAAACCGGTTGGGGCTTAGGGATATCCCCATGCAGATGAACCGGGCCAGTCCGAAGTGGTGCGTCGGGCCTTGACCGATGATCGCAGGATGATACCGCACCTTTCCCCGATTTGCGCCCTGTTTGGCGGCGCTGGAGACGATGAATGAAGCAATTGGTCGCGTTCGACCTTGATGGCACGCTGGCGGAAAGCAAGCAGCCGCTGGGCGAGGCGATGGGCGATGCCCTGGCCGAGTTGCTGGCCGTTGCCCATGTCGCGGTGATTTCCGGCGGGGACTGGCCGCAATTCCAGAAGCAGGTGGCGAGCCGCCTGCCCGAGAGCGCCGATCGGTCGCGGCTGTGGCTGATGCCGACCACGGGCACGAAACTCTATACCCATGGCACAGATGGCTGGTCGGCGGTCTATGCCGAACTGTTCGACGAGGTGCAGAAGGCGGCGATCCTGGCGGCTTTCGACGCGGCGCTGGAGGCGACCGGCTTCGTGCCCGAACAGACATGGGGCGAGCGGATCGAGGATCGCGGCAGCCAGATCACCTTTTCCGCTCTGGGACAGCAGGCGCCGATCCATGCCAAGGAAGGCTGGGACCCGGATTTCGCCAAGCGCAAGATCATCCAAGCGGATTTGCGCCAGCGCCTGCCGGGCCTGTCGATCAATATGGGCGGGGCGACATCGATCGACATCACCCGCGAAGGCGTGGACAAGGCCTATGGCCTTCAGAAGCTGCGCGACGCCAGCGGGATCGCACTGGACGCGATGCTGTTCATTGGCGACGCTATCTTTCCGGGCGGCAACGATTATCCGGCCAAGCAATTGGGGCTGGACACGGTGCGGGTGCGCGACCCGCAGGAGACGCTGGCGGTGATAGCCGGGCTGGTGGCCTGCTTGAAATAAAGCTCAGGGGGCGGTGAAGCCATAGCGGGCGAGGATTGCCTTGCCCGCGCCCGACATCAGGAAGCGGCGGAAGCCTTCGGCATCGGGGTTGCGGCTGGCCTTCAGCCGGGCGAGCGGATAGCGGATCGGCGCATGGCTGCCCACCGGGAAGGCGCCGACCACCTGCACCGCGTTCGATGCGCGCGCATCGGTGGCGTAAACAATGCCGAGCGGCGCTTCGCCGCGTTCCACCAGCGCGAGCGCGGCGCGGACATTGTCACCGCGCGCGACCTTGGCCGCGACCGAGGGCCAGACGCCGAGCGCGGTCAGCGCTGCCTTCCCATATTTTCCCGCCGGTACGCTGTCCGGATCGGCCATGGCGAGGCGACCGTCGCCAAGCGTGCGGGCGATCGGCATGCCCTGCGCGATTTTCAGGCGGACCGGTCGCTTTGCCGGAGCAATCAGCACCAGCCGGTTACCCGCGACATTGATCCGCGTGCCGGGCGCGACGAAGCCTGCGCGTTCGACATCGGTCATCCATTCTTCGTCGGCGGACAGGAACAGGTCGGCGGGCGCGCCGGCCTTGATCTGGCGGGCGAGCGCAGAGGAGCCGGCGAAGGACAGGGTCGGGCGGGGATGGCCGCGCGCGGCCCAGCTATCGGCGGCGGCGGTCATCGCCTCCTGAAGACTGGCTGCCGCCAGCACCACCGGGCCGCGATCATTGGAGGCCGCCTGTGCCATGGGGGAGGCAAGCAGGGCGAGGAGGGCGGTGAAGCGCAGGAGCAGGCGAGTCATATAGCCTGCATGCGCCCTGCGTTCCGGTCGCGCAACCATGGGCTTTTGTCCGCCCGTGCAATAGGCTAGGCAGCAGCGATGATGGCGCGTTTCGCCTTGTTGGCCTGGCTTCCCTTTTGAGATGACGATCGTTCGAAGCCTGTGCGGCCAATGTGGCGCGGGGTGCGGCATTCGCGCGATCACGGATGATGATCGCTTCCTGCGCGTCGAAGGCGATCGGATGCATCCGGCCAATGGCGGTCGGCTGTGTCCGCGCGGGCATGGATTGTCCGCGTCGGCGGCGCTGGACGGGCGCCTGCTCCATCCGATGATCGGCGGTCGACGGGTGGGTTGGGACAAGGCGATTGCCCATGTCGCGCGTCGGCTGTCGGCGATTCTGGCCCGTCATGGCCCCGGCAGCATTGCCCTGCACGTGTCCGGCGGGCTGGTGACGGAGGATTATTATGTCGCCAACAAGCTGATGAAGGGCTTTCTGGGATCGGCGCATATCCATGGAGTCTGGGGAGAGAGCGGCATCGCGGCGGCGCAGCACCGTGCCTTTGGCGAGGATGTGATGCCTGCTGCGGTCGAGGATATCGAACAGGCCGAAACGCTGCTGATGCTGGGCGAGGGCCTGGCGCAAACCCATCCCGTGCTGATCGATCGGGTGCAGGAGGCGCGCAGCGAACTGGGGCTGCGCCTGATCGTGCTGACGGAAGGGGAGGGGAGTGAGGCGGTCGATGCCGACCTGCGGCTGACCATCGCACCGGGGAGCACGGGCCGGCTGCTGACCGGCCTGTTGCTGCACTGTCATGATGTCGGCCTTGTCGATCGGGGCTTTCTGGACCGGCATGTCGCCGTGTCGCCGGATTTCTGGGCGGCGGCGCGGCAGGGGCATGATATCTGGTCGGTGGCGCGAGCCTGCGGTCTGTCGCCGGTTGCCATTCGCGCTTTCTATGAAGAGATGGCGGCTGCCGATCGGCTGGTGACTTTGTTCAGCGAGGCGGCGGGGTCGGCCGCTGTGACGGCGATACTCAATCTGCATCTGGCGACCGGGCGGATCGCCCGGCCCGGTGCGGCGCCCTTTGCGCTGGCCGCTGCGGCCAATGGCATGGGCGGGCGCGAGGTGGGCTGCGTCGCGGGCGATCTGGCGGCGCATCGGGATTTTTCGGCGGATGCGCGGGCTGATGTCGGGCGCTTCTGGGGCGCGCGTTTGCTGGCGGAGGCACCCGGTCAGACGGGTGACGCGCTGCTGGAGGCTATGCGCGATGGGCGCATTCAGGCGCTGTGGAGCATCGGTGCCGATGCGGAGGCCGCGCCCTGGTTGCGGCAGGCGCGGTCCTTGGTGCCGTTCCTGATCGCCAGCCGGGATCTGGCGGATGGCATGGAGGATGCCGATGTGCTGCTGCCCTCACCGGGCTGGATCGAGAAGGATGGGACGCTGACCGGTCCCGACCGGCTGGTCAGCCGACAGCGCCGCATCTTCTCGCTGCCGGGCGAGGCGAAGCCGGACTGGTGGGCGGTGACGAAGGTGGCGCAGGCGATGGGCTGGGGCGACGCCTTTCATTATGAGCGGCCGGCCGACCTGTATCGGGAACATGTCCGCCTGACCGCCTATCGCAACGAGGGCGCGCGATTGTTGAACCTGAAGCGCCATGCCCCCATTTCGAATCCCGCCTATGACGAACTGACCCCCTGGCGCTGGGGCGAAGTGCCGTTCGACGGCGGGCATTTTCCCACCATCGATGGACGGGCGCGGCTTATCCTGCCGTCCTTATGAACCAGCGGCGATGCCCTGAAGATGGGCGAGCAAGGTGTCGCCATTGGCCTGCCAGGTGAAGCGCAAGGCCGACGCACGCACTGCCGCCTGAGAGGGCGGATTGTCCTGTATCGCGCGAATGGCGTCGGCAATCGCTTCGGGATCGCGATCCACGATCCGCCCCGCTTCCGGCCGGTCGAGCAACTCGCGGGCGCCACCCACATCGCTGATCACGATCGGCGTGCCGCAGGCCAGCGCCTCCACCCAGGCATTGGCCAGCCCTTCCGACTCGGATGGCAGGGCCATCACATCGGCGGCGGCAAAGATGCGGGGCAGCTTGTGATGGGGGACGGAGCCCAGAAAGCCGATGCGGCGTTCCACGCCCAGTTCCTGCGCCAGACTTTCCAGTACGCGCCGATATTGCCCTTGCCCCGCCAGCAGCAGGGTGACGTCGGGCAGATGGGGCAGCGCGCGGACCAGCAGATCCTGCCCCTTGCGCGGGATCAGCGCGCCCACGCTAAGCACCACGGGGCCGTTGAAATCCAGTGCCGCCTTGGCCGTGGCCCGATCGGTCAGTTCGAACGTGTCGAGATCGACGCCGGTATAATGAACCCGAATCTTGTCGGCATCGATGCCCATGCGCGCCATGGAGCGGCGCATCGCATCCGATACGGCAAGCAGGCCCGCCGCGCCGTCTGCGGCCTGCCGTACCATTTTGCGGGTGCCGCTTTGCGTGCCCCAATAATGGATGTCTGCGCCGCGCGCCTTGACCGAATAGGGGATGCCGAGCGCCTTCGACAGGCGCTGGGCCACCGGGCCGTCGGGGAAGAAGAAGCTGGCGTCGATGACGTCGAACGGCTTTTCCGCATGCAGGCGCCTGACCAGCGGCAGGATGGCGCGGGTCATGGCGGAGACGTTGGTGCGCCCGCCGAATTTGGGGATGATGGGGAAGGTGGGGCGATAGACGGTCAGTTCCCGCCACCGTTCCTTGCGCGGCAATGCCCGCAGCGGGGCATAGCGCCCGGCCAGCGACAGCGGCCATGGCGGCAGGCCCACCGGCGCGATGACGGTGACGTCCGCTTCCGGCCGGCTGGCCAGTTCGCGCGCCTGCCGTTCCACGAACACGCCGAAATTGGGTCGGCTGATGTCGGGGAAGAGAGTCGACAGCATGAGGACGTTGAGTGTCATGGTCCCACTTTGGATGCACAGCTTTGACGCTTGGTTAAGCGCTGAGCGATGGAATGGCTAGAGACGTCGGACGAGTTGTTCGGCAACCGCTGCCCAGGGCGGGTCGGTCAGCACCAGTTGGCGCGTGCCGGTGCCTAGCGGCAGCAGTTGCAGCCGGTCGCCTTCGCGCCCGATCAGTCGGCCAAAGAGGAAGCGTCCCGCCGGGCGCGGCAGCAATATGTCGCGGTTGAGCGCGCTGCCATAATCTTCTGGCAGGATGCGGCGGCACCAGATGGCGTCGCCCGCGCGATAATCGCCGATGCTGGCGCCGACATGGACACCCACCATGCCGTCCGATGCGATTGGCGGCGGGAAGGTGAGGGCGCGGGTCGGCGCCCTTGCGCCATCGGGGCCAAGCAGCGCGGCGACGGCGATCTCGCTCTGTCCCGGCAGCGCGACCAGTTCGGCGCTGGTCACGCCCAGCGCCAGCGCGATGCGGTTCAGCCATTTGACCGATACGGTGCGCGTGCCGGTTTCCAGTCGGCCGATCGTCTGGGCCGTGGTCGGCGGATCGCACAGCGCGCCGACCTGTTCCAGCGTCAGCGCCTTCGCTTTGCGGACTTCTCTTATGCGGGTGATCATCCGGACCTCGATCGATAACCTATTTGGTTTTATCTTTCCTACAGAATATCCGCGATGGCAAGCCCTGTGCGCCTGATTCTCGGAGGATAGAGGTGCAATGGCGAACCATATCGAACAGATTATCGAGGATATGGATGGGCGGCCGCAGGCGGTGCTGGTCCATCTGGGCGAATCGCCGCTGGCCTGGCTGCGCGCGCGGGGGCATCTGAGCGAGCGTCATTATGCGGCGGGGGACATGCTGCGCGCCGACTGGGAGCGGGCCGGGCTGGGCGCGCGGGTGACGATGCGATGGGACGCCGCGCCGCGCGAGGGCGGGCGGCGCGGACCGGGCGAGAGGCCCGATCCGACATTGGCGCAGATGGCGGCGCGGGCGCGATTCGATGGCGCCATCGCGGCGGCGGGGCCGGGGCTGGCCGATATATTATGGCGGGTCGCCTGCGCCGGGGAGGGCGTGGTCGCCGCGGAAAAGGCGCTGGGCTGGCCCAGCCGGGCGGGCAAATTGGTGCTGACGCTGGCGCTGGACCGGGTGGCGGGATGGTATCGGGTGCCCTGAACCGGTGCCCTGACCGATCGCGTCAGGCGATCATCCCGGCGCCGAGCAGCAGCAGCAGCTTCACGTCCATGGCATAGCCCTGTTCGCGCCATGCGGCGATCTGGTCGGCAATGCCCGCGATCGGCACGCGGTGGACGTGGATATCCTCATCCTCCACGCCGCCGCCCTCACCGGTTTTCGTCAGATCATGGGCGCGGAATAGGGTGAAGCTTTCCGACACCATGCCGGGCGAGCTGTAAAATTGGCCGAGCGATTCGAGCCGGGCGGGGAAATAGCCGGTCTCTTCCTCCAGTTCGCGCGCGGCGGCCAGCATGGCTTCCTCGCCCTCCTCTTGATCGCCGACCAGCCCGGCGGGCAGTTCGATGCAGCGGCGGCCGAGCGGCACGCGATATTGATCGACCAGCAGGACGTGCGGGCCATCCTCTCCTTCATCGATCGCCAGGATGACAGCGGCGTTGATGCCGCGCGCGCGGCCAACATATTCCCATTTGCCGCGCGTCTTGGCGGTGATGAAGCGGCCTTCCCACATGATCTGTTCGGGGGCGTGCCAGTCGGGGTCGCTCATAATTCGATCAGCCTGTCCGGAAGTTCGTTGATATCATCATCGGCGCGCGGGAAATGCGCGGCCAGCACGATGCCGACCAGCCCTATCGCTTCTGCAAGGCCTTCGCCAGCGCGGCCGGCCCGAATGGCGTCGATCAGCGTGGCCATGGCGTCGCCCCATGCCTCTGGCGCGACCTGTTCGTTGATGGCGCGGTCGGCGACGATTTCGGCGCGATGCTCGTCCAGCGAGAGATAGAGGAGGACGCCGGTGCGCCCGCGTGTGCGCGCCTCGGCCGCGGTGCGGAACAGCAGGATGGCCCGCCGCCGCACTCGCCGCGCCTTGGTTGCGCGCGGGGTCATCAGCATACGCAGCGGCATGATCGCCAGCAGATAGCGCACGACCAGAAATTTGAGGATGAGCAGGCCGAGCAGCCCCATCAGCAGCTTCCAATCGGCCAGTTCATGCTCCCAGTCGAGCAGCAGCAT
Organism: Sphingobium sp. AP50; assembly: GCF_900109095.1. Taxonomy (GTDB): domain Bacteria; phylum Pseudomonadota; class Alphaproteobacteria; order Sphingomonadales; family Sphingomonadaceae; genus Sphingobium. Next base: position 230,745 of record NZ_FNYZ01000005.1, on the reverse strand, counting down.
GGACAGGAAGGCGCGCAGATGCGCGGGGAAGGCGGCCATCAGCGCCAGGGCGATGAATACCGCCGCCGCCGCCCAGCTAAGCCCGACATCATGATAGTTGTCGGATCGGCGCGCGACGATCGTCACAATCTCGCCGGAGGTGTGGGCTTCCGCCGCCGTGACGGCAGCGGATACGCGGTCATGGTCCGCCTGTGTCAGATGAAGCTGCATCACCAATCCCCCGATGCGCCGCCGCCGCCGAAGCTGCCGCCACCTGAAAAGCCGCCGCCGCTGTCGCCGCCGCCCCAGTTTGATCCGCCCCAGCCGCTGCCGCTGCTGCCCGATCCCCAGCCTGAACCGCCAGTACCCGGCCCCCAGATGATGACCGGCGGCACGCCACCGCCTCGCCGATAGCGGGTGCCGCCGCGCGCGCGCGACATTAGTGGCAGGACGACGAAGAAGATAATGAACAGGATGATCCAGAAGGCAATGATGCCGCCACCGTCATCGTCCTTCTGCCGCTTGGTCTGCTCTTCGGCCTGGAGCGCGCGCTGTTTTGCCTGATCGGGCGGCAGGGCAAGGAGGCTGGTGATTTCATCGACGCCGGCGTTGATGCCGCCGACCATGTCGCCTGCTTTGAAGTGCGGGGTGATAGTATTGCGGACGATCTGGGAGGAAAGGGCGTCGGTAAGGATGCCCTCCAGGCCATAGCCGACCTCTATCGACACTTTGCGTTCGGCAGGCGCGATGATCAGCACGGCGCCCTGACTTTGCTTGTCACCGATCGCCCAGGCGCGACCCAACTGATAGCCATAGTCGCGAATATCATAGCCCTGAAGGTCGGGGATGGTGGCGACCACCAAAGATCGCCCACTGGTCTTCTTCTGCGCGATCAGCTTGGCGCTGAGCGCCTGTTTCTGCGCCGGATCGAGCAGATTGGCGGCATCGACCACGCCGCTGTCGTCAAATTTGGGGAAAGTCTGTGCCCAAGCCGTCGGTGCGCACAGGAGCAGCGCCAGCAGCAGGAGCGCGCGTATCATCGTCATGCGGCGTCTCGCAGCGCTGGTTGTGCCTTCAGGATCGGAAAGATGGCGTCAACCCCGGCCATAATGCCGCCTGCCATGTCGCCCTTGCGAAAGCGGGGGATGATCGAACGCTGGATGATGTCGGCGCAAAGATCGTTGGTCATCACCGACTCCAGTCCTTTTCCCACTTCGATGCGGACTTTCCGTTCGTTCGGGGCCACCAGCAGCACCAGCCCGTCATTGCGCTCCCGGCTGCCGACGCCCCAGCTATTGGCCAGTTGCAGGCTGTAGCTGTCGATGCTCTGGCCATCGAGTGAGGGCGTAGTGGCGATGACCATCTGGACGCGGGTTTCGCGTTGCAGCCGGGCGAGGCGGGCGGTCAGCTGGCTTTCCAGCCTTTCATCGATCAGGTTGGCGCGATCCACCACCCGGCCGGTCAGTTCCATCGCTGGCTTTGGCGTCGGCACGGCGCCTTCGCTGCTGCCGAACATGGCAAGGCCCATCAGGACGACGGAACGGATCATGGCCGATCCGTCGCTTATTTGCCGAAATCGACCTTGGGCGCTTCTTCCGCGCCGGGCGTGGTCGCCTGGAACGGGGTCATGGGCTTGGCGCCGTGGATCAGCTTGGCGCCGATCGCGTCGGGGAAGGTGCGGATGCGAACATTATAGTCCTGCACCGCTGCATTATAATCGCGGATGGCGATGGCGATGCGGTTTTCGGTGCTCTCCAGTTGCGACTGGAGTTGCAGGAAATTCTCATTGCTCTTGAGGTCGGGATAGGCTTCGGTCGACGCGATCAGACGGCCCAGACCCTGGCTCAACTGCGCCTGTGCGGCCTGGAACTGCGCGAGTTTGGCAGGGTCGGACAGGTCTTCTGCATTGAGTTGCACCGACGTCGCCTTGGCGCGCGCCTCCGTCACCTTGACCAGCGTGTCCTGTTCCTGCTTGCCAGCGGCCTTGACCGTCGCGACCAGATTGTCGACCAGATTGGCGCGGCGCTGATATTGCGCCTGGACGTTGCCCCATTTGTTCTTGGCCGCCTCCTCGGCGGTGGGCACGCTGTTGATGCCGCATGCGGACAAAGCGAGCGGGCCGAAGATCGGCAGCAGGAGAGCGGAAAAGCGGCGCAGGCGCGTCATGGAACATCCTCGGCTATGTTTCGCTGGAGGAAATAGGACGTTGCCCCGCGCGGCGCAACGGGCCATGCAGTCATTATCACAGATGGTATAAGGGGCCTGAACCATGGGGCTGATTTCGGAATTCAAGACTTTCATCAACCGCGGCAATGTGATGGATCTGGCGGTCGGTGTGATCATCGGCGGCGCCTTCGCCACGATCACCAAGTCGCTGACCGACGATCTGATCATGCCGGTCGTCGGCTTCATCTTCGGCGGGGCGGACTTTTCCCGCTACTTCATCCGGCTGGGCGACCTGCCGGCCGGGTTCAAGGGCAATCCGGAAAGCTATGCCGATCTGAAGGCGGCGGGCGTCGCCATGTTCGGCTGGGGCCAGTTCCTGACGGTGCTGGTCAATTTCATCATCCTGGCGTTCATCATCTTCCTGCTGGTCAAGGTGATGAACAAGCTGACCGCCAAGCCCGAGCCCGCACCGGCCGCGCCTGCACCCACGCCCGAAGACGTGCTGCTGCTGCGTGAAATCCGGGATTCGCTCAAAAAATAAGCGTTTATGCGACGAGACGAGCCGGTTGCGGGAACCATAGCGGGCGCGACCGGTTGATCGCCGTCAGGGTCTGCTGGCTGCCTGCGGGTGGCCGCTGCCTTGTCCAAAGACGGTAGCCCATGGGGGCGTAAACAGGAGAAAACGCCGTGAAAACTTTCGTCTCTATCCTTGGCCTTGCCGCTATGGTTTCGCTCGCTGCGTGCGATTCCAAGCAGGAAAACAAGGTCGAGAATGCGTACGAGAATCAGGCGGACGCGCTCGATAACCAGGCCGACAACATGGAGGCGCTGGCTGACAATCTGAGCGGTAACGCCGAGAACGCGGCCGAAAATGCTGCTGACGCCCTGGAGAACAAGGCCGATGCGACGCGCGAAGCGGGCGAAAAGGCCGGCGACGCGGTCGAGAAGAAGCAATAATCAGGCAGTTTTCTGACTGAGCAAAAGGGGCGTCGCGATGGAATCGCGGCGCCCCTTTTTGTGTCTCGTCGTGCCTTTAACGGCCCTTTAACCACGCCCCGCCATGGTGCGGATGCGCGCAGCGGTGGGGCCTATCGGCAATGGACGAACTATTACAGGAATTCATCTCCGAAACACAGGAGACGCTGGAGGCGCTCGCCGGTGAGGTCGTCGCCTGGGAAGCCGATCCGCTGGATCGGGACCGGTTGGATGCGATCTTCCGATTCTTCCACACGGTGAAGGGTAGTTGCGGCTTCCTGAACCTGCCGCGTTTCGAACGGCTGAGCCATGCCGCCGAAGATGTGCTGTCCGACATTCGCATGGGCAAGCGCATGGCCGATCCGGCAACGGTCAGCGCGGTTCTGGGCATCATGGACCGGATCGGCGAACTGGCCGAGGCGGTGGCTGATGGCGCGGCACTACCGAGCGAGAATGATGATTTCCTGATTGGCGCGCTGAGCGCGCTGCCCGATGACGAGGTGGTCGCCGAGCCTGAGATCAAGGCGCAGGCCCCGGCGCCGCGTCAGGGCGGCATGCAGACCGGGCCGCGCACGATCCGCCTGCCTTTGAGCCTGATCGACCAGTTGATGAACGGCGTGTCGGACATGGTGCTGGCGCGCAACGAATTGTCACGCAAGCTGCGCGAGCGGACCGCCGACCCCGAACTGGACAATGTGTTCGAGCGTCTGTCGACCTGTGTCGCGGACATGCGCGACGTGATTTCCAAGACGCGGATGCAGCGCGTCGATCGCCTGTTCGCCGCCATCCCGCGCATGGTACGCGATCTGGGCCGGGAACTGGGCAAGCGTATCGACCTGACGCTGGAGGGCGGCGATGTCGAGATGGACCGCGAGATGGTGGAGATGGTCGTCGACCCGCTCACCCATATCGTGCGCAACAGCATTGATCATGGCATCGAGACGCCCGAACAGCGCCGTGCCGTCGGTAAGCCGGAAGCAGGCAGCCTGCGGGTGGAGGCGCGCCAGTCCGGCAACCAGATCGTCATCGCGATCGCGGACGATGGCGCGGGCATCAATACGGCGCGGCTGGTCGAGAAATGGATTGCTGCGGGTCGCCTGACCCCGGTGGCGGCTGCACGGATGACCGAGCAGGAGAAGCTTGACCTCATCTTCCAACCGGGCCTGTCCACCGCCAGTCAGGTGACGGCCATTTCTGGCCGGGGCGTCGGCATGGACGTGGTGCGCGCCAATGTGGAGCGGATCGGCGGCGTCATTGCGCTCGACAATCATCTGGGGAAGGGGCTGTGCATCACGCTGCGCGTGCCGCTGACTCTGACGATCATTCCGGGCCTGATCGTCCGGGCGGGCGGGCAGCATTTTGCCATCCCGCGCGCCGCCGTGGTCGAAATCCTGCACGACAATAATGAGACGTTGCAGATCAGCGAAGTGGGCGGGGCGAAGATCGCGACGATCCGGTCTGTGCGCCACTCGATGATCGATCTGGAAGATGTGCTGGGCATGGAAAAGCCCGCCCAGTCGGGTCCGCGCGCCATCATGGTCGTGCGATCGGCAGCGGGCGTGCCCTTTGCCATGGGGGTGTCGGCAGTCGACAATCATGAGGAACTGGTGATCCGCCCGGCGTCGCCGCTGGTGATGGCGACGGGCGTCTATGCCGGCATGACCCTGCCCGACAATGGCAAGCCGATGCTGTTGCTGGACGCGGCGGGGCTGGCCAGCGCCGCCAATCTGCCCGATATCATCGACGACCGTGCGGCGCGGCAGCAGGAAGAGGCGGCGGACGCCCAGAGTGGCGTCGAAATGGTCGCGGCGCTGCGGTTCGAGGAATTGTCGGGCGAAAAGCGGTTGCTGAAATTGTCGCTGATCGAACGGGTCGAGGATGTCGACGCCCGCCTGTTCGGACGGTCCGGCAATCGCGCCTTCGTGCGGCTCGATGGTCGACTGGTGCCCGTAGCGAACGGCCTGTCGCAGTTCGACCGGGACAAGGTGTCGGCGCTGCGCCTGCGCGATGACCGGCGAGAGGCCTGTTATCCGGTCGCCGCCGTGCTGGACATCGTGCAGATGCCCGCCGTGCCGGACATGATCGCGATGCATGGACTGTTGAGCGGCGTTGCGGTGATCGATGGCGAGCATCTGGAAGTCATAAACCCCTTCGCCCTGTTCGCATCCTTGCCCGAAGAAGGGGCGGCTGAGCGCGCGACCGGGCGTTGCCTGCTGGCCGATGCGGAGGATGGGTGGACGCGCGAGATATTGGCGCCGTTATTGCGTCAGGCCGGGCATGATGTCGTGCTGGGCCTGCCCGGCGACAGTGCGGTCGATCCCGATGATGTCGTGCTGTGCGCCGATGCCGGTGCGGCGCAGGCGGCGGAGATCATGGGCTGCCGGGTCGTGCAATTGCGTGCATCGCCCCGGCCGGTCGATCCGCAGGACGGCAGCATCTATCGTTATGATCAGGCCGCGCTGATGGCGGCGATCGCCGGACGGCGCGGATAAGGGGCGGAACCATGGATCAGCTTTATCTTCTCGCCACTCTGGCCGGCACCCGAATCGCGGTAGACGCGTGTGAGGTGGAGGCGGTTGTGCGCCTGACCGAAATATCGCCCGTGCCGGGCATGGGGGCGCATGTCGCCGGCCTGTCGGCTTTGCGCAGTCGGGTGCTTACCATCATCGATGTCGCCGCGCTGATCCATGGTCGGCGCACGCCTGCCGAACAGCGCGGGCTGGCGATCATCGCCAATATCAGCGGGCATAGCTATGGCCTGATGGTGGATGGCGTGTCCGACATCTGCCGTGTGCCCGAAGGGGAAATGCCCCTGCGCGGTCAACTCGATGCGGCATGGGCACCCTATGCCCGCGCGATCGTGGAGCATGAAGGGCACCCCTGGCTGCTGGTTTCGCTGTCCGCCTTCATCGAAGGCAGTCCGACCGCGCAGGCGGCCTAACCGCTTTGCCCGACCTGTTTACCAAATCCTTGCTTTTACCGCGTATCGCCGACGCAATGGGCCGCAATACCTCAAGGGACGCTACATGAAAAACTGCCTGGTTGTCGACGATAGCAAGGTCATCCGCAAGGTGGCGCGACATATACTCGAATCGCTGGACCTGACGGTCAGTGAAGCGGTGGATGGGCAGGATGCGCTGACCCAGTGCGAAGCCTCTGTGCCCGACGTGGTGCTGCTGGATTGGAACATGCCGGTGATGAGCGGAATGGAGTTTCTTCAGGCCCTGTCGACCGCCCGCATGGCGGCGCGACCGAAGATCATCTTCTGCACCACCGAAAATGGCATCAGCCATATCAAGGCAGCGGTCGAAGCAGGCGCTGACGAATATGTCATGAAGCCGTTCGATCGGGAGACACTGGAAAGCAAGCTGGCGATCGTGGGGGTGATCTGACGCCCTTGTCGCGCCACCGCTCCGGCCTGTCAGGCCCTTTTCCTTCGTTTCCGCGCAGAAAGTCTTCGTGATGACTGCCATCATGCCGATTATGACCAGTGACAGGAGCGATGCCAGCCGGGTTCGCACGCTGGTCGTCGACGATTCGGTCGTCGTTCGCACAGTGATCGAACGTATCCTCAATGCCGATCCGGCCTATCGCGTCGTCCACAAGACGAACAGCGCCGAACATGCGCTGGGCTATCTGGCGGATCATGCGGTGGATCTGGTGCTGCTCGACATCGAATTGCCGGGGCAGAGCGGGCTTGCCGCCCTGCCGCAAATCCTGCGCACCAATCCGTCGGTCAAGGTCGCCATCCTGTCCGGCAAGTGCGAGGAGGGCAGCGCCGCCGCAGTCGAGGCTCTGGCACTGGGCGCCAGCGATATCGTGTCGAAGCCAGGCAGTGGCAGCTTTGGCGAGCAATTTCCGCAGGCGTTGATCGAGCGGCTGAACCGGCTGTTCGGCGATCGCCCGGTGGCCTTTTCCCGCGCGCCAACGCCGGTCGCCGCCGTGCCGGCCGACGCGCCGCTGGGGTGCCTTGGCATCGGTGCTTCGACAGGGGGCATTCATGCTCTGGGGCAATTATTCCAGGGGCTGGTTGCGCCATTGGGCGTGCCCGTCCTGCTGACGCAGCATCTGCCCGTCAGCTTCACCGGCTATTTCGCCCAGCAATTGTCGCGCATGACCAGCCTGCGGGTGAAGGTGGCCGAAACCGGCGATCTGTTGATGCCGGATACCGTCTATGTCGCGCCGGGGGATGCCAATCTCCAGATAAGGCGGGGCTTGCATGGCCGGGTCAACATCATCCTGAACCCGGAACGGACTCCGGCCGGTAATCTGCCCGGTGTCGATCCGATGTTTGCCAGTATGGCCGAGGTTTATGGCGCGGGGGCGGCGGGTGTCGTCCTGACCGGCATGGGCCGGGACGGCACGGCCGGTGCGCGGGATATCGTCGCGGCGGGCGGCTGGATCGTCGCACAGGACGAGGCGAGCAGCGTGGTCTGGGGTATGCCCGGTTCCGTAGCGGGCGCAGGGCTGACCTGCGCGATCATGGAGCCGCAGGCGATCATGACCTTCGTGGCCCGGCGCGGGCGGGTGGCCGCCTGATGGCGCCGCTTCCCGACGGCGTCGCATGGCAGGGGGCCGCGCGCATCCTGTCGGGCTTGCTGGAGGCGCGCACGGGGCAGATATTGTCGGAAGGCCGGGCTTGGCGCATGGAAACCGCGCTGCGGCCGGTGATACGCACCCATAACCTGCGCGACATCGATGATCTGGCGGCGCAGGTGGTCGGCAAGCGCAATGCTGCGCTGGAAGAGGATGTGGTCAACGCGCTGCTCAACAATGAGAGCAGTTTCTTCCGCGATCTTCAGGTCTTCGACATGGTTCATCGCCAGATTTTGCCGCATATCCAGCAGGAGCGATCCGACCGGACGCTGCGCATCTGGAGCGCGGGCTGCTCGACGGGGCAAGAAGCCTATTCGCTGGCGATCCGCATGCGCAATGACGCGGCCCGCTGGCAGGGGTGGCGGATCGAGATATTGGCGACGGACATTTCTACCGCCGCGATCGATCAGGCGCGGTCTGGCGTCTTTTCGCAGATGGACGTGCAGCGCGGGCTGTCTGTCGGCGACCTGCTGAAATGGTTCGAACCCCATGGGGATGATTGGCGGGCCAGCGCCGAACTGCGCCGGATGATCGATTTTCGCCGCGACAATCTGTTCGATCCGCGGGCCCCTTCGGGCGAATATGATCTGCTGTTGTGCCGCAATGTCCTGCTCTATTTCACGCCGGAGCGGCGCCAGGCGGTGTTGCATCTGCTGGCGCGACACAGTCATGCGAACAGCGTGTTGTTGTTGGGGGCGGGCGAAACGGTGATAGGGCAGGGCGATGATTTCGTGCCCCATGCCGAGTTTCGTGGTGGTTATGCCTGCAAAGCGTTGCAGCCCGATTGCGCTGGCGGGGCCATCCGGCGGGTTTGCTGAATCCATTCACAGTGCCCATCTTTTTGTCGGTCATTAACCCTGCTTGATTGCTGCGCTTCTCGCTGCCATTGTCGGTTCCAGACCGCCGGTAGAAAGAAGGCAGGTCGGAAGGGCGCGATGACCGAACAGCTGGAAGTGACTGGCCTTTCCCGATGACCGACATCCCCATGATCGAAACGCCGTCCCCCAATTTCGACGAGCGCCGCCTGCCCATCACGATGCTGGTGCTGCATTATACCGGGATGCCGGATGCGCAGAGCGCGATCGACTGGCTGGCCAATCCGGAATCGAAGGTATCTGCCCATTATGTCGTGACCGAAGACGGACAGATCATCCGCATGGTCGATGAAGGCAAGCGAGCATGGCATGCGGGGCGATCCCACTGGCGCGGCATGGATGACATCAATTCCGCCAGCATCGGCATAGAGATCGTCAATCCCGGCCATGAATGGGGCTATCGTCCCTTTCCCGAAGCGCAGATGGGATCGCTGATACCGCTGGTGCATGACATCATCCAGCGGCACCGGATTACGCGGGGCAATATCGTCGGCCACAGCGATATCGCGCCCGCGCGCAAACAGGACCCCGGTGAGCTTTTTCCATGGGGGCAATTGGCTCGGCTTCGTCTGGCGCTGCCGCGTCCGACCAAGAATCTGATGGACCCGCACTGGACCGATGGCGGCTTCATGTTGGCGCTGGAGCGTTTCGGCTATGACATTGCCGAACCGCAACCGGCCGTACTCGCGTTTCAGCGCCGCTTTCGTCCCGAACTGATTGACGGGGTGATCGATGGCGAATGTCGCGCCATCCTGCTCGCTCTGCTGCTGCCCAAGCCCAGAGGGGATGACTAACGCGCCGAATCGGTCTAAGGGCCTGCTTCGCCAGAGGGCCGGGCGGCCGCGGCGTGGCGGGTAACTTCCACGGCGAGGAAAGTCCGGGCTCCACGAAATGACGGTGCCGGTTAACGACCGGCTGGAGTGATCCAAGGGACAGTGCAACAGAAAGCAGGTCGCCCAGGGCTTCGGCCCTAAGACTTCGGTCGGGTGAAATTGAAAGGGTGCGGTAAGAGCGCACCGCGTCTGCGGCAACGCAAGGCGGCACGGTAAACCCCACCGGGAGCAAGACCGAATAGGGGCGGCGCGCAATCGCAAGATTGCTAGGTCTGTTTCGACTGAGATCGCCCGGGTTGGTTGCTTGAGGAACGGAGCAATCCGTTCCCTAGAGGAATGGTCGCCCATCTCCGTAAGGAGTGGACAGAACCCGGCTTACAGGCCCTCTGGCGAATTTTCCGACATGCTGCGGTGCAGTGGGGTGGCGTTTTCGCGCCTGAAACCCTATTCTGGCTGGATGGCAAGACAGAGCCGATCCAATGACTGGGGATTTCCCCGCTGGCGTGCCTATGGCGCATCGCGTGAGGCGCAACAGGTGCGGCTGTGCGATCGGCATGGGTGCGACAAGCCGGGCGCCTGCCCCGCGCCCAAATCCCCCAATAGCCGCGAACGCTGGTATTTCTGTAGCGACCATGCGGCCGAATATAACCGCAACTGGGACTATTTTCAGGGTCTGGACCGCGAAGAGCGGGAGCAGCGCGAACATGCCGAGCGGCGGGATGCCGGTGGTTTCCAGTCCAGCGCTTATCATGGCTGGGGCGGTCCGGGTGACGGCAGCCGATCCCGTGATGAAATGCATGCGCTCCAGGCCCTGGAACTGGAGGATGATGCCGATTTCGAGGCGGTGAAGAAGAGCTGGCGCCGCCTTGCCAAGGAATATCATCCTGATGTGAAGCCGGGCGATGCGGACGCAGCCGTCCGTTTCCAGACGATCCAGGCGGCCTATGAGGTGTTGCGCACGGCGGAAGAGCGGCGGACATGGAAGCCGCGAGGCGCCACCGATTGAAGGACCATGTCCGGACCAACTGGCGCAATGTGGTTCTGATCTGCCGCAAATGCTCAAAAAAGCTGGATGGCGGCTTTGGTCCGGAGGGCGATGAGCGGCTGGCCAAGGCGCTGCGCAAGCATCTGTCGCTCAAGAAAGGGCGCAAGGCGGATGCCGGGATCGTCGAGGTCAACTGTCTGGGCGTCTGCCCGCGCGGCGCGGTGACGGTGGTCGATGGCGCGGACAGCAAGGAATGGCTGCTGGTGCGTGCCGGCGCCGATCTGGATGAACTGGCGCAGGCGCTGCACCTCAATCAGCCAGACCCTTAATTCTATCCTTACCAATGCTTCTTAAACGGGCGCAATGACTTATCGTGCGTCCTCCTGGCGAAGCCTGCCCCTTGTCGGACAATGTGCGCTGATCGTTTTCGGTCTGGCGTTTCTCTATGCCGCGCCGCCGGCACAGGGGCGTATCCTGCTGGTGCCGATGACGGATCAGGCGCGGACAGCGCTTGCCCCCGTGGCGATCGCCCATGGGGCGCGACTGGTGTCGGCCGGACCATGGAAGGGGTCGCTGCTGGTGGATGGCGAACGGGATGCCCTCGCTCGCCCACTGTTGCAGCGCGGCATTTTATTGCTTTCGGCGCAGGCCGGTGGCTGTGCGGGGTTGGCATGATGAACGCTGCGACAAGTCTGGATCGGTTGCGGCTGCAGGGGCTGCAAATCCTGCTGTGCGCCAACTGGCTGTGGACAATGACATTGGGGATCGGCGGACTGTCGTTGGGGGTCGCCCATGTCGGGCGCGCCTTCATGCTGTCTGCGCTGATCAATATATTGCCGACGATACAGGTCCTCTATCATCGTCGTGATCTGGACGTGCGGCTGGCCATGGGCATGCTGGCGGCGGCCCAGCCAGCGATTGGCCTTTACCTTCTGTCCGACCATCATTTGCAGATGGACGGCCATATGTTCTTCTTCGTGGCGCTGGCGGGGCTGGCACTGCTCTATGACTGGCGGCCGATCCTGTTGGGCGCCGGCCTGACGGCGCTTCACCATCTACTGCTGAATTTCGTCGCGCCGGGCTGGGTCTTTCCGGACAGTGCGAATGTTGGGCGAGTGGCGATTCATGGCGTGGCGGTGGTCGCGGAAGCGGCTGTCCTTTGTTATCTGACTTATCAGCTACGCACGTTGCTGCTGGCGCTTGATGACCATGTCACCCAGTCGGGCCGACTGGCTGAGCAGGCCGAACAGGGGCGGGCTGCCGCAGAGACGGCGATGACGGCCAGCCGGGAAGCCGACGCCCGTGCGGCTCAGTTACGCCAGCAGCAGGACGCCGATAAGGCGCGCATGGCGGCGGAGCGGCAGGCGACGACGCTGGCGCTGGCGCGTAATTTCCGCCGATCGATGGCGGAGATTGTCGGCGCCGTTGGCGCCGCGAGCCGGGAACTGGATGATTCAGCGCGCGAACTCAATCAACTGGCGCAGCGGGCCAGCGTCGGGACCGAGGAAACGGTTGCCATTGCCGGGCAATCATCCGCGAATGCGACCATGCTGGCGCAGCGGATCGAGCAATTGTCCGAATCCATTTCCGCTATCGCCGCCGCCGCGCATCAGCAGGCGACGCTGGGCGGGGAGGCGCAGCGCATGTCGACTACGGGCCATCAGGCCATGCGGGACATGGAGGGGCGCACGACGTCGATCACCGGCTTTGCCGATTCGATTACCCAGATCGCCGCACGGACCAACCTGCTGGCACTCAACGCCACGATTGAGGCTGCGCGAGCAGGAGAGGTTGGACGCGGCTTTGCCGTGGTGGCGGGGGAAGTGAAGCAATTGGCGGGTCAGGCGGCCAATGCGACCGGAGAAATTCAGGCTTTGGCTTCGTCAGCGCAGCAGGGGGCAGGGGTGGCGCAGAATGCGCTGTCGGACGTCGCAAGTGCTGTCCAGCAGCTTGCCGAGGCAGCCGATGCTATCCAGAGCGCGGTTGCCGATCAGCGGGATGCCACGGAGGCGATCGGCCAGTCGGCGCGGGATACGGCGCGCGATGCTGCTGTCATGACGCGGCAGATGGAGGATGTGGCGGACGTAGCGCGAGACAATGAGAATTTGTCCAGCCGTGTGTCCAGTGCGGCGTCGGGCCTGTCTCGCACCGCGCAGGAATTGCAGCGCGCCGCTGATCTGTTCGTCGCGCAACTGGAAGCGGCCTGAGAGTCAGGCGGATCGGCTGATGCGCTGGGTATCAGGTTTGAGTTGTTCGGCAAGGGGATAGAGCGTGTCTTCCTCCCGGTCGATCCGGTTGCGCAGGGCACTGAGCACGCGATCCGTATCCCCGCAGAAACTGGCCCATTCGCGGGTGATGCGATCATCGCTCCAGCTTGTCATATAGAGGGAGAAGCGTTCCGCCAGCGTCCCTGTTTCCAGTTGCAATGTGGTGGTGGCGGCCCGGACGTCGGCATCGATGGCCTGAAGCAGGGCGGGATAGAGGATGCGATCCTCAAGGGCCAGATGGGTCATCAACAGGCGCGCAAGTTGCCAGCGTATGGCGCCCACGCCTTCGGGACGATCCTGTCTGGCGGTCAGATCGGCGAGCCGTTCGGCCGTTCGCCCGATTTCCGCATGTTGCCGTCGCAGTTCGCCAATGTCCATCGCCTGGCTCTCCGTCCCCCGGAGTGGTGATGATGGCGCGCTTGGCTTAAGAAAGTCTTTATAGCAAAGGGCCGACGGGCCGGCATAGTGTCGGCCCGTCGCTCTATCAGGCCGGTTGGTCGGCGCGGCTGGCGCCTTCGCCGTCCAGGTTCTGGGCAGCGAAGTCCCAGTTGATCGCTTCCTTCAGCAGCTTTTCGGCATAGGCCGGGCGCAGGTTGCGATAGTCGATATAATAAGCATGTTCCCACACATCGAGGATCAGCAGCGGGGCGTGGCCTTCATGCGCGACGGGGGTGTCCGCGTCATGATAGCTGGTCACTTCCAGCTTGCCGTCCTTCAGGATCAGCGCGGCCCAGCCGCTGGCGAAGTGGCCGACGGCCTCTGCCTTGAGCTTTTCGATCAGCGCGTCCACCGAACCGAAGGCTTCCTCGATCTTGGCGAGCAGTTCGCCGGTCGGGGCGGTCTTCACCGGCGACAGCGAGTTCCAGTAGAAGGTGTGGTTCCAGATCTGGCCGACCTGGTTGAACAGGCCGCCCTTGGACGACTTGATCAGTTCCACCAGCGACTTGCCCTGAAGGCTTTCGTCGGCGGCGACCAGTTCATTGGCCTTCACGACATAGGCATTGTGATGCTTGCCATGGTGGAAATCGAAGGTTTCGACCGACAGGATGTCGCCAAAGGCGTCCTTGGCGTAGGGAAGATCGGGCAGAACAAAGGCCATGGCGGAACTCCTCGGGTTCGTTATGGGGCGGCCGTGCGCAAGACTGGCGCGGCCGGTTGATTCTATGGTCCATGCGGGGCGTGGACGCCTCCGTCGCTTCCCATATGCGCACCCAACGCCCAAGAAAACAGATATGTGCCTATTGCGAAACGATCGCAGAAAATCGTATCAAAAGCTGACCTGAAGTGAGTTATGACGGGGTCGCTTGACAGCGTCTACTGGCTCGAACAGGATCGGGTCATGCAGCATGGCGCAGCCTTTCCGCGCTTCCGTCATCACGGGGGCCAACTTCTCGCGGGCAATTCGCCCCGGACCTGACAGGCGCTCTGCCGGCAGGGTCCGGGGCAGCTTCGTTGACGTCAGAAGGCCCGCATTATGGGCCATGCCTCTCTATCAGGAAGCCTTTCCATGACCCTGCATCACAAGTGGGCGGCAGTTCCGCCCATCCATCTCGTCGAATCAGAAGCCGATATAATTTCCGATCTGGCCTGGGCGGCGCGCGATCGCTTTCCCGACATATGCCAGTTGCTGCTGGAAGAGGTTGGCCGCGCCAGCCTGTACGCGCCGGGGAAATTGCCGGATGATGTCGTCACCATTGGATCGGACGTCACCTATCGCGATACCAAGGACGGCGTCGCGCGGCGCGTGCGGCTGGTCTATCCCAGCCATGCGGACGTTGCGCTGGGCCATATTTCCATTTTTACCCCGATCGGCGCTGCATTGATCGGGATGCGGGTGGGGGCGTCGATTCTCTGGCCTGATCGCAACGGGCATTTGCGTGACATCATCATCGATGCGGTCGTGCAGGCCCCCGCGACCTGACCATTTCTAACCCTGCGGCGGGGTGGTTTCGCCCACCTCGTCGCTGTCCAGGCCATCGTCCAGCGTCAGGCCATGGCGCATGAGCATCGGGATATTGGCGCCGGCGAAGATCACCGACACGATCGTGACGCCCCAGACCTTGACCGCCAGCCAGGTGTCGAAACTCATCGACCGGCGCATCGCTTCATTGGCGATTGCCATGCCGACGAAGAAGAGCGCCCAGTTGCGTGACAATTTCATCCAGCCTTCATGGGTCAGGCCATCATAGGCCGCCTGAAGCAGATATTGGAGCAGAGGCTTGCCACGCAGCAGCCCGGCGAACAGCATCAGCGCGAAGAAGGCGTAGATGATGGTCGGCTTGATCTGGATGAAGCTCTGATCATGGAAATAGATGGTCAGGCCGCCGAAGAAGAGAATCAGCAGCGCCGACAGCCAGAGCATGGGGGATACGCGACCCAGCTTCACCTTCGATATGATGACCGCGATCACGATCGCCGCCATGAAGGCGGCGGTGCCGAAGGTCATGGCGGTGATCGGGTTGCCCGATCCCCAGATCCAGCCTGCACCCTTGTAGGTCAGGAAGAAGACCAGCAGCGGCCCGAAATCGAGCGCGAGCGACAGGGTGCCGTTATGGGCGGGTTTCTTATTGCTATCAGCGGGCATAGGCCGTCCCCGCAATGGCGCGGGCCATGTCGCCCGGATCGAAGGGGCGCAGATCCTCGATCTTTTCACCCACGCCGATGGCATGGATGGGCAGGCGGAACTTCTCGGCCGCTGCGACCAGCACGCCACCGCGCGCAGTGCCATCGAGCTTGGTCATGACGAGGCCCGTGACCTGCGCGGTTTCCTTGAAGACTTCGATCTGGTTCAACGCATTCTGTCCCGTGGTGGCATCCAGAACCAGCACAACGTCATGCGGGGCGGCCGGGTTCAATCGGCCCAGCACACGGCGCACCTTGGCCAGTTCGTCCATCAGTTCGGTCTTGTTCTGGAGCCGCCCCGCAGTGTCGACGATCAGCACGTCGATGCCGGTTTCGGTCGCCTGCTTGACCGCGTCGAACACGATGCCAGCCGCGTCGCCGCCTTCCTTGCCTGCGACGATGGGGATGCCGAGCCGTTCGGCCCAGACCTTGAGCTGGCCGATCGCCGCCGCGCGGAACGTGTCGCCCGCGGCCAGCATCACGCCATAATCCTGTTCCAGGAAATTATTGGCCAGCTTGGCGATGGTGGTGGTCTTGCCCGAACCGTTGACGCCGATCACCAGGATGACCTGCGGGCGCGGGAAGGCTTCGATCTCCAGGGGGCGGGCGACGGGGGCGAGAGTCTTCTCGATTTCCTCCGCGATGATCTCGCGCAGATAGTCCTCGGTCAGTTCCTTGTTGAAGCGTCCCTCGGCCAGACGATCGCGCACGCGCGCGGCCATGGCGGGGCCAAGGTCGGACATGATCAGCGCTTCCTCGATCTCGTCGAGGGTCTGTGCGTCGAGCGCGGCCTTGGTGAAAAGGCCGGTGAGATTGTCGCCGAGCCTGTCGGACGTGCGCTTCAGTCCGCCGAAGAGGCGGTCGCGCCAGCTGGTGCCGGTATTATCAGTCATTGCGGAGCCTCTTGCGCGATAAGGGCGCCATTCTCAAGCGCCGTGATGGTGGCGCGGACGATGGAGGAGGGGGCTTGCGCCGATGCGAAGCGCACCGGGGCGAAATTTTCGGCGTGGCCGGTCATGCCGCTGCGTTCGACCAGCACGGATTGGCTGGTGCCGATTAGACTGCGCAGCCAGTCGTCGCGACGGGTGGCGCAGGCATCGCGCAGGCGGGCTGCGCGGGCCTTGATCATGGCGCGGTCGACCTGCGGCATGCGAGCTGCGGGGGTGCCGGTGCGCGGCGAGTAAGGAAAGATATGGCCGTGGACGATGTCGCATTCGTCGACCAGCCGCAGGCTGTTGTCGAACATGGCGTCGTCTTCGGTCGGGAAGCCGGCGATCATGTCGGCGCCGATGCTGATATTCGGGCGGGCTTCCTTCACGCGCTGCACGATGGCAATGGCGTCGGCGCGGCCGTGGCGGCGCTTCATGCGCTTGAGGATCATGTCGTCGCCCGCCTGCAAGGACAAATGGAGGTGCGGCATCATGCGCGGTTCGTGGGCGACCAGGTCGAACAGGCGCTCGTCTATCTCCACGCTGTCGATGGAGGACAGGCGCAGGCGGGGGAGGTCGGGCACGCCCTTCAATATGCGTTCGATCAGCAGGCCGAGTGAGGGGCTGCCGGGAAGGTCGGGGCCGTAGCTGGTGACGTCCACGCCAGTCAGTACGATTTCGCTATAGCCCGCATCGACCAGCTGCCTGGCCTTGTCGATAACTGCGCCAGCGGGGACGGAGCGGCTGTTCCCCCGGCCATAGGGGATGATGCAGAAGGTGCAGCGATGGTCGCAGCCATTCTGAACTTCGAGGAAGGCGCGGGCATGGTCGGCGAAGGCGGACGCCATATGCGGCGCGGTGTCACGCACGGCCATGATGTCGGAGACGCGCACCTTCTCCGCCACGGGGGCGAAAGCGCTCGCCTCCATCTTTTCCCGGTTGCCGATCACGCCGTCGACTTCGGCCATGGCGGCGAAGGTCTGGGGTTCGGTCTGGGCGGCGCAGCCGGTGACGAGGATGCGGGCGTCGGGGCGCTCCCGTTTGGCGCGGCGGATCGCCTGCCGGGTCTGGCGGACCGCTTCGGCGGTCACGGCGCAGCTGTTGACGACGATCAGGTCGTCTTGCCCTGCCGCCATGTCGCGGATCGCCTCGCTTTCCGCGATGTTGAGGCGACAGCCCATGGTGATGATGTCAGGACCGGCCATGGCGGTCAGAAACGCGACCAGTCGGCCTCGCCATCGAAGACATGGGTGGCGGGGCCGGTCATCTGGATCGTGCCGCCCGGCGCCCATGCGATGACGAGGTCGCCGCCGGGCAGGCTGACGGTGACGGGGCCGGTCATCAGCTTGCGCCGGATGGCGGCGACGGCGGTGGCGCAGGCGCCGGTGCCGCAGGCACGGGTGAGGCCCGCGCCGCGTTCCCACACGACGAGGCGGATATGATCGTCGCCCACGACCTGCGCGAAGTTCACGTTCACGCGCTGCGGGAAGAGCGGGTCGTTCTCGATCAGCGGGCCGAGGCGATCGAAATCAACGGCGTCCAGATCGTCCACGAAGAAAATGACATGCGGGTTGCCGACATTGACGGCGGCGGGCGCGGGCAGGTCTTCCCAACTGGCGCCCATGGTCAGCGTGTCCATGGGGTATGCGAGCGGGATCGCGTCCCAGTCGAAACGGGGCGCGCCCATGTCGACGCTGGCGCCGCCATCGACCGATTTGGCGTCGAGCAGGCCGGCCTTTGTGCGGATCAGTACGTCGCGGCCGACGAACAGGGGGACGCAGCGGGTCGCGTTGCCGCAGGCTTCCACTTCGCTGCCATCGGCGTTGAAAATCTGCATCGACACATCGGCGTCGTCGCTCTGCCCGATCAGGATCAACTGGTCGCAGCCGATCCCGGCATGGCGATCGGCAATGGCGCGGGCGCGCGCCTCCGTCATGTCGATCGCGCTTTCGCGCGCGTCGATCACCACGAAGTCGTTGCCCAGGCCATGCATCTTCGAAAAACGTCCCATGGGCGGCCATGTAGTGGGGGTGGAGGGAAAAGGCGAGTCTGACCTATTTTGCCGCTGTTCGGAAAACGGCAGCCCAGCTTCTCAAGGCCGTAACCGGCTTTCCATTCTCGTCCAGCGCGGGATCGGCAACAAGCCCCTTAGCCTGAGCGCAGGCAACCGCCTCGAATTTTGCGGAGGCGGGGTCGGGCGTGGAGGGTATGCACTCGATGATGTTTCCGCTCTCGTCGGTTTGCGCGACGATCCTGATGATCTTCTGTTTCATGCCGTCCGGCAAATGGGCGACATCCAGCGCAATATCGACGGGTGTGATAATTTGCAGGGGTGCTGGCCCTTGCTTCGAGCGATAGTCGAGGGCGCGCTGAAACGTAACGCCCATATTATAGGCCATATATGCCGGCTCTCCGCGCATATTACGTGCCGGTTCGAACTTCGCCTTGCTCATCAGTGTCCTGCACAGGATCATGCCCATTTTGCTGGAATCGGTCGAATGCTTGACCTCGCATCGAATGGGCTTGCCTTGCGGTGAAACCATAATCGACGCATTAATCACGCCGCCATTGGCGAGTATTTTTGCCTCGCGCGGATAATCATCCCAAGTCAGCCAGTGGACAGGATCGATAGGCGTTGCAGCGATCATTCCGGCCGCGATGACCAAGCCCGATGAAACGCCCACTTCTATTCCCCCTACGCGACAGTCGCCCGTCTCTGCCCATAGAGGAAGTACACGCCCAACCCAATCGCATTCCAGATGGCGCAGGCGATGATGGTCTTCATCGGCAGGCTGAGGAAGAGATAGGCGCAGCCGGCGACCGCGCCGATGCCCACGATCCATGCCGCAGGGGTGCGGAAGGGGCGTTTGAGGTCCGGTGCACGCTTGCGCAGGACGAGGAGGCACAGGCCCACGGCGGTGAAGGCGATCAGCGTGCCGGCATTGGCCAGCGCGGCGATTTCATCGATCGGCAGGACGCCGGCGATGATCGATACGAGCACTGCCGTGACCAGCGTGATGCGGGCGGGGGTGCCGCGCTTCGAAATGCGGGCCAGCGATTGCGGCAGGAAGCCGTCGCGCGCCATGACGAGGAAGATGCGGCTCTGGCCGTAGAGGAAACCGAGCAGCACGGTCGGCAGGGCGATCACGGCGGCGATGGCGACGATGCGGGCGATGCCGCCCTGACCCATTTCACGCAGGATCAGCGCCAGCGGCTCCGGGCTGTCGGCGAAGCGGGTGAAGGGCAGGGCGCCGATCGCGGCGGCGGCGACGAGGACGTAAATGATCGTGCAGACGATCAGCGATCCGACGATGCCGATGGCAAGGTCGCGATCCGGGTTCTTGGCTTCCTCCGCAGCCGTTGAGATGGCGTCGAAGCCGTAGAAGGCGAAGAAGATGATCGCGGCGGCGGCCATCACGCCGCGCTCCACGCCGTCCGGCCCCATATGTTTGGCAAAGCCGAAGGGCATGAAGGGTTCGAGATTCTGCGCGTCGAAGGCGGGCAGGGCATAGGCGACGAACAGGCTGAGCGTCACGATCTTGATAAGGACGAGGATGGTGTTGAGGCGGGCGCTTTCGCGCGTGCCGAACATCAGCAGGCCCGCGACCACCGCGATGATGAAGATGGCGGGCAGGTTAATCGCGCCGCCCAGTTCAGGCCCCTTGGTCAGCCATTCGGGGAAGCCCAGCGGCGTCAGCAGCGGCGCGGCATAGCCCGACCAGCCGACCGCCACGGTCGATACGACCAGACTATATTCCAGGATCAGCGACCAGCCCACGATCCAGGCGATGCCTTCACCCAGCACGACATAGGAGTAGCTATAGGCGCTGCCTGCCGCCGGCATCATGGTCGAGAGTTCGGCATAGGCCAGCGCGGCGCAGGCGCAGATCGCGCCGGCTATGGCGAAGGAGAGCAGCACCGCCGGGCCAGCCCGGTCGGCGCCGACGCCGATCAGGGTCAGGATGCCGGTGCCCACGATCGCGCCGACGCCCAGCGCCAGCAGGTGCGGCCATGACAGGGTGCGCGCCATCTGATGGCCCGCGTCCTTCGGCGTCATCGCCTCCATCGGCTTACGGCGTGTCCAACTCATGATTGTAGGCTCCCCTCTGTCTTCGCCTTAGCTTCGCATATTTCCCGCAAAAAGCGAAATAAAGTTACACTGCGTTGATCCTATCGGAAAGTGTCAGGTGATCGCTGGTCTGCGCCTTCCGGGTTCGGAACGGGATAGCCTAATGTTGAATCGTCATTGCGAGCGAAGCGAAGCAATCCACTGATGCGCCCATGGATTGCTTCGCTTCGCTCGCAATGACGGCGCGGGTTACCCCAGCCTCTGCTCACTCTAGCAGAGAGGGGTGATGTAGGAGAGGGAGGCGCATTATGGGCGTTCATGCGCCCGCTTGCACTTCCTGCCTCTTTCCCGTAAAGGCGCGCCTGCAATCGGTCGGTTTCCGTCCGGTACCCTGACGACTCCAGGATGCCCAAGAGGGGCATCGGATGGACGCTGGCCGGCGAGGTTTCGCCCGCCGGCGATTTTGTCGTTTGATGGGTAGGCAAGATTTTGCGGGCCTTTTGGCCCAAATGAGGTGGTGATGTTCGATTCGCTAAGCGATCGTCTCGGTGGGGTATTCGACAAGCTGCGTGGGCGCGGTGCGCTTACGGAGGACGATGTCCGCGCCGCGATGCGCGAGGTGCGAATCGCACTTCTCGAAGCCGACGTGGCGCTGCCCGTCGTCCGCCAGTTCGTCGATCAGGCCACCGAAAAGGCCGTGGGCAGCGATGTGCTGCGGTCGGTCACGCCGGGGCAGATGGTCGTCAAGATCGTCTCCGACACGCTGACCGAGACGCTGGGTTCGGATACGTCCGATCTGATGATCGACGTGACCCCGCCTGCCGTCATCATGATGGTCGGCCTTCAGGGTTCGGGCAAGACCACTTCCACCGCCAAGATCGCCAAGCGCCTGAAGGAGCGGGATCGCAAGAAGGTGCTGATGGCGTCACTCGACGTCCAGCGCCCGGCCGCGCAGGAGCAGCTTGCCGTTCTCGGCACGCAGACCGATGTCGCGACCCTGCCGATCATCGCGGGTCAGCAGCCGGTCGACATCGCCAAGCGCGCGTTGCAGGCGGCGAAGCTTCAGGGCTTCGACGTGGTGATGCTCGACACCGCCGGTCGTCTGCATGTCGATCAGGCGCTGATGGACGAGATGAAGGCGGTCGCCGATGTGGCGAACCCGGCGGAAATCCTGCTGGTGGTCGACTCGCTGACCGGTCAGGACGCTGTGAATGTGGCGACCAGCTTCACGAGCCAGGTGCCGCTGACCGGCGTCGTGCTGACCCGTATGGACGGCGATGCGCGTGGTGGTGCGGCGCTGTCGATGCGCGCCGTCACGGGCCGTCCGATCAAATTTGCGGGCACTGGCGAAAAGCTGGAGGCGCTGGAGCCTTTCCATCCGCAGCGGGTTGCGCAGCGCATATTGGGCATGGGCGACGTCGTGTCGCTGGTCGAACGCGCCGCCGAGACGATCGACGCGGAAGAAGCCGACAAGCTGGCCAAGAAGATGGCCAAGGGTCAGTTCGACATGAACGACCTGCGTAGCCAGCTGAACCAGATGCGCCGCATGGGCGGTCTCGGCGCGCTGGCGGGCATGCTGCCGGGCCTGAAGAAGGCGCAGGCGGCGATGGCCAATAGCGGCGCGAACGACAAGACGCTGATCCATCTGGACGCGATGATCGGTTCGATGACGCCCAAGGAGCGGGAGAAGCCCGCTTTGATCAACGCCAAGCGCAAGATCCGTATCGCCAAGGGCGCCGGCCGCACCGTGCAGGACGTCAACCGTCTCCTGAAAATGCATCAGGAAATGGAAACGGCGATGAAGAAGATCCGCAAGATGGGCGGCCTGAAAGGGCTGGCCAAGATGTTCACCGGTGGCGGTGGCATGGGCGGTCTGGGTGGCCTTGGCGGTCCCGATGGTGGCGCGGGCGGTCCGCCCGACCTGTCGGGGCTGGGCGGCCTTGGCGGATTGGGCGGCAATATGCCCAAGCTGCCGCCCGGCTTTCAGAATTTCATGAAGAAGTGAAGTAACCCGTCATCCCAGCGAAAGCTGGGGCTTCGCTTCCCCCAAAGGGAGGAGAGGCGCCAGCTATCGCTGGGATGACGACCCCAAACAAAGCAGTTAGTTAGAAAGGTCTATTTCCATGGCAACCTCCATCCGTCTGTCGCGCGGCGGCTCCAAGAAGCGCCCCTATTACCGCATCGTCGTGGCCGACAGCCGCGCGCCGCGTGACGGCAAGTTCATCGAGCGCATCGGCAGCTACAACCCCGTCCTGCCCAAGGGTGACGAGAAGCGCGTCGTTCTGGACACCGAGCGTGCGAAGCACTGGGTCGAAGCCGGCGCGCAGCCGACCGACCGCGTTGCCCGTTTCCTGGACGCCGCCGGCGTGAAGGAGCGCAAGGCGCGCAACAACCCGAACAAGGCTGAGCCGGGCCAGAAGGCCAAGGATCGCGCTGAAGACCGCGCCGCCAAGGCTGCCGAAGCTGCTGAAGCGGCCGAAGCCGCCAAGGCTGCTGCTGCCGAGGCCGCCGCTGCCCCGGCCGCTGAAGAAGCGCCTGCTGAAGAATCGGCCGAGGGCTGATCATCTTGACCGACAAGCCCGTCACTCTGGCCGTCATCATCGGCGCGCATGGCGTGGCGGGCGAAGTCCGTCTGAAGCTCTTTGGCGAAGGGGTGGAAAGCCTCAAAAGCTACAAGGGCTTCGATGTGGCGGGGCGCATGCTGACGTTGAAGTCGCTGCGCCCCGGCTCCAATGGCGCGGTTGCCCGTTTCGCCGAGATTGGCGACCGGAGCGCGGCCGAGGCCATGCGCGGCACGGAATTGACCGTGCCCCGTTCCGCTCTTCCTGAACTGGGCGAGGGCGAATATTATCATGCCGACCTGATCGGCCTGCCCTGCACCTCCAGCACCGGCGAAGCGCTGGGCGAAATCGTCGCGGTCGAGAATTTCGGCGCGGGCGACATTATCGAGGTTCAGAGGCCCTCCATGGGCGACAAGCCCGGCAAGCGCTTCATGGCGCCGATGCATGTCGTGACACTGAGCGAGGACGGGGCCGTGATTGACGCGGCGTTCGCGGAATAGTATATACACTCCGTATATACGGAGTCTGCGCCATGGGCGAAGAATATAAAGCCAAGGTCTTCAAGTCGGGCAACAGCCTGGCTTTGCGCCTGCCCAAGGCTCTGGGCCTTGAGGAAGGCGCCGAAATGGTCGTGCGCGAAGAGCATGGCAAATTCACGTTCGAGCCCGTGGATGCGCCGCCACGCCTGATCGACCTGACCGGCATTGCCGGGTCTATGCCCTGGCTCAAGGAAATTCCCCGGGAGGATCGGGAGTTCGAGGAGCGGGAACTCGATTGGGAAGGGAAGCTGCTACGGCGTGACTGAGCCGCTCTTCCTGCTCGATTCCAACATTCTGATCTATGTCCTTCAGGGCAGCGATTGCGTGGCGTCACGTCGCATCCAGAGTTGCCCGGTCGGCACGGTGGTGACGTCCGCCATCGTCTATGGCGAAGTCATGCGTGGCATTGTGGCGCACGAACCACAGCGGGCGCATCAGGTCGAACAATTTTTTGAACTGATCGCCGTGCTGCCATATGATGCGACGGCCGCAGCGGCCTATGCCCGATTGCCATTCCGGCGGGGGCGGCTGGACCGGCTGATCGCCGCCCATGCTTTGTCCGCCGGCCTGACACTCGTCACCAACAATGAAGCCGACTTTGCCGATGTGGCAGGGTTGCGCATTGAGAATTGGACGGTCGCATGAAAAGCTGGCTCGCTGCATTGTTCCTGTTCTGCCTGCCGGGTCAGGCGATCGCGCAGGCCGATGAGAAGAAGATCGCTGCCGCGCTGCCCGACATCGACAAGCTGTTTGCCGATTATCAGGTCGACAGTCATGCGCCGGGGCTGGTCTATGGCATCGTTGCCAATGGTCGCCTGATCCACGCAAAGGGTTTTGGCGTGCAGGATCTGGCGAAGAAGCGGCCGGTGACGGCTGACAGCCTGTTCCGCATCGCTTCCATGACCAAGGCGTTCACGGCGCTGTCGATCCTGAAGCTGCGCGATGAAGGCAAATTGTCGCTCGACGATCTGGCGGAAACCTATGTGCCGGAAATGCGGGGATGGACCTATCCCACCAAGGATAGTCCGCATATTCGCATCCGTGACTTGCTGACCCACAGTGCGGGCTTTGTCGACGATAATCCCTGGGGCGACCGGCAGACGCCTTTGCCGCAGGCCGATTTCACGAAGATGCTGGCCGCTGGCGTACCGTTCAGCACCGCGCCGGGCAGCCGCTATGAATATAGCAATTTCGGTTATGCGCTGCTGGGGCGGATCATCGCCAATGTCAGTGGCATGCCCTATCGCCATTATGTGGAGCGCACTTTGCTGACGCCGCTGGGCATGACGTCTAGCGGGTATGCGGTCGGCGAATGGCCGATGGAGCGCCGCGCGCTGGGCTATCGCTGGGAAGAGGGGCGGTGGACGCCCGAACCGGACATGGCCGATGGCGCCTTCGGGGCGATGGGGGGGCTACAGACCAGCGCCAATGATTATGCGCGCTGGGTCGCCTTCCTGCTGTCGGCCTGGCCGGCGCGCGACGATGCCGATGGCGGGCCGGTGTCGCGGTCAGCGGTGCGGATGCTGGCGGAGGGGAGCAATTTCCTGACCGTGGCGGCGCGCAATGGCAAGAGCGGGGCGACGGCGTGCAAGCAGGCGGCGGCCTATGGCTTTGCGATGCGGATCGCGCAGGATTGCGACCTGGGCCTGACGCTGGCGCATGGCGGGGGTTATCCGGGCTATGGCAGCCATGTGATGCTGATGCCCGACTATGGCGTGGGCATCTTCGTCTTCACCAACCGGACCTATAATGGTGGTGCGGGGCCTGTCTGGGATGCCGCCGTGGCGTTGAAGCAGGCCGGGGCGCTGATCGCCCGGACCGTGCCGGTCACGCCGTTGCTGGCCGATGGCTATGCGGCGGCCGGGCGTATCTATGCGGCGGGCACGGTCGGCGTGGCGCGCGATCATCTGGCGATGAACTTCCTGATGGACGGCGATGTGGACAGCTGGGCGAAGAAACTGGCGACGCTGAAGGGGGAGGTTGGTGCGTGCAAGACTGACGCGCCCGTCACGGCGACGGGCAATCTGTCCGGCAGCTTCACCTGGTCGTGCGAGAAAGGGAGGGTGGCTGGCACCATCCTGCTGGCGCCCACCACGACGGCGCAGATTCAGGAATTCAAGATCGCGATCAAGGCGCCCTGATCTGGACGCTGCGCTTCGCATACATGATCTTTGATTTCCGCGATTTCTGATCGTCAGATGTTCCATCTGACTGGAAATCGCTCTAAGCGCCGGGCATGCCTATCATTCCGCAAATCGTCCTTGGCGCCTATCTGCTGTTCCTTGTCGCGGCGGGGTGGCGGCTGTGGACCGTGGCATGGTCCGTGCGGATCAAGGCCGTGACCGCGCTGGCGCTGGTCCTGCCCATGCCTTTGCTGTTCATCCTGCCGGCGATGCAGCATCGGGGCGATCCATGGTCCGATCTGCTGCTGCAACTGGGGCTGACGCTGCTGGTTTGCGGCATCATCTGCGTGGCGGGTGGCTTTTCGGCGGCGCGACTGCGGGCGCGGCGGCGCAAATGAGCTTCACGGCGCAAATCCTGACCCTTTATCCGGAAATGTTTCCCGGGCCGTTGGGCGTGTCGCTGGCCGGTCGGGCGCTGGCCGACGGCAAATGGACCTGCGACCCGATCCATATTCGGGACTTCGCGGCCGACCGACATCGCACCGTGGACGATACGCCCGCGGGCGGCGGCGCGGGCATGGTGCTGCGCGCGGACATATTGGCGCAGGCGGTCGACCATGGGCTGGACAAGCGACCAGATCTGCCGGTGCTGGCGATGACGCCGCGCGGCAAGCCGATCACGCAGGCGCGCGTGCGCGAACTGGCAATGGGGCCGGGTGCGACGATATTGTGCGGCCGGTTCGAGGGGTTTGACGAGCGAATCTTCGACGCCCGCCCGATCGAGCAGGTCAGCATGGGCGACATCATATTGTCGGGCGGGGAAATGGCGGCTTTGCTGCTGCTGGATGCTTGTGTTCGCCTGCTTCCCGGTGTAATGGGCGCGGCTTCCAGCGGAGTCGAGGAGTCCTTTGAAACGGGGCTGCTCGAATATCCGCATTATACCCGCCCGGTGGAATGGGAGGGTCGTACGATCCCGCAAGTGTTGCGATCGGGGGATCATGCGAAGATCGCCGCCTGGCGGAAACAACAGGCGGAGGCAGATACACGGCTAAGGCGGCCGGACCTTTGGGAACGTCATATCGGCGTTCGGGACCGTTCGCCCTCTGGTGCGCAGCAAAAGACCAAGGACTGACGTTACATGAACATCATCCAGCAGATCGAGGCGGAAAGCATTGCCGCCCTCGCCAAGGATATCCCCGATTTCCGTCCCGGTGACACCCTGCGCGTCGGCGTGAAGGTCATCGAAGGCGAGCGTAGCCGCGTTCAGAACTATGAAGGCGTGTGCATTGCCCGTTCGAACAAGGGCATGGGCTCCAACTTCACCGTGCGCAAGATTTCGTTCGGCGAAGGCGTGGAGCGTGTGTTCCCGCTCTATTCGCCCAACCTCGATTCGATCACTGTCGTCCGTCGTGGCGTCGTGCGTCGTGCCAAGCTCTACTATCTGCGCGGCCGCACCGGCAAGCGCGCCCGTATTGCCGAGCGCCGCGACAACCGCGAGGGCTGATAGCCCAAACGGGCTTGACAGTTGTAAAAAAGAAACAGGCGGTACCCCCAGGGGGTGCCGCCTTTTTCTTTGTGTTACAAGGATTTGACAAATTCGGACGGGTGTCCGGGCTTCGCAGTCGCAAGAGATTTTGCGGCACTGCAAAAAAGGGCCATTTCGCCCTTGGTGGATTTATGTCAGCCTTCCGTTTCCAGATGTTACTGAACATGTCTGAACGACTGATTTCCATGATCAGGCGAAGGGGATCATGCATGTTCGGAAGATATGGATGCTGAAGAACGATAAAATCTTGGGAGAGGCCTCGATCTAATAAAAATATTAGGGGGCTGATAATGCAGTATAAGGGTCTTGTTTCTCGCGCAGCACTTGTCATCGCGATGACGTATTCTATTCCTGCTTTTGCACAGGACAGTGCACCGCAGGCGGATGAAGGCGCAGCCATCATCGTTACTGGTACCCGCGCAACGGGCGTTACGGCCGCCGAAAGCGCCGCACCTATCAAGGTTCTCGACAGCGCGACGCTGGAAAAAGTGGGCCAGCCCAACCTCAATCAGGTACTGACGCAGCTCGTGCCGTCCTTCACGGCCGAAGCCTTTGGCGGCGATACCGCCAACCTGACCTTGTCGGCGCGTCTGCGCGGCCTCAGCCCCAACCATGCGCTGGTTCTGGTCAACGGCAAGCGCCGCCATGGCACGTCCAACCTGCACGTCCTGAGCGGCCCCTATCAGGGCGGCGCCGCGCCCGATCTCGACATGATCCCGCCCAGCGCAATCGCGCGCATCGAAGTGCTGGAGGACGGCGCGGCCGCCCAATATGGTTCCGATGCGATCGCCGGCGTGATCAACATCATCCTGAAGGATGAGAAGGGCTCGATCTCCGGCAATCTGACCGGCGGGCAATATTATAAGGGCGATGGTACGACCTTTGGCGGCAGCGTGACCTTCGCGCCGGACATGGGGCCGGACACCTATCTCAACTTCACCATGTTCCATCGCTATCATGGCTTCTCGCAGCGCGGTGGCGTGGATTCGCGCATCTATAATGAAGATGGCAGCCTGCGCGACGATCTGGGTGAAGCGCATGAAGCAATGGCGGCGATCGGCCTGCCCAACGCGCCCTATACCAACCGCATCGTCGGCGATTCGCGTTCGACGCTCAGCACCGTCATGTACAATGCAGGGCATGATTTCGGCGGCGTCGAAATCTATGCTTTCGGCAGCTATGGCCGTCGCGAAGCGAGCGCCTACGAAAATTACCGCCAGCCGTGGCGCGTCAGCCGGTCGACCGTGCTGGGTGAAGCGGGCGAAGATATTCTGATCAGCGACACTGGCTTCAACCCGCGCGAAGCGATCAAGGAAGATGATTTCTCCAACACCGGCGGGATCAAGGGCGAAAGCGGCGGCTTCCGTTGGGATATCAGCACCACCTATGGCCAGGATTATTCCAAGCTTTACACGCTGGATTCGGCCAACCGCACCCTGTTCATCAACACCGGCTACACCCCGTCCAACTTCTATGACGGTTTCCTGAAGGCGACCGAGTGGACCAACAATATCGACATCGCCAAGGAGGTTGAGGTCGGTCTGGCGTCGCCGGTGAACGTCGCGTTCGGTGGTGAATATCGCGAGAACAGCTTCCAGATCGGCCAGGGCGACTTTGCGTCGACCTATTTCGAAGGCGGCCAGTCCTATCCGGGCTTCCTGGCCACCGACGCTGGCAAGCATAAGCGCGACAACAAGGCGGCCTATCTGGATATCGCGCTCAACCCGGTCGAGATGTGGAAGGTGGATGGCGCCGTCCGCTATGAAAATTATAGCGATTTCGGCACCAAATGGACGTGGAAGGTGACCAGCCGCGTCGACCTGTCCGAACAATTCGCCGTTCGTGGCACCGTCAGCACCGGTTTCCGGGCGCCTTCGCTGCTCGAATCCTATTACAGCTCCACCAATGTCGGCCCGACCAGCGCCTATGTGCAACTCCCGCCCAACTCGGATGCGGCCAAGCTGCTGGGCTATGACGATCTGAAGCCGGAAACGTCGAAGAATCTCAGCCTGGGTCTGGTGCTGCGCCCGATCCCCAAGCTGAACATCACGCTCGACGCCTATCAGGTGAAGATGAAGAACCGCATCGTCGGCACCGGATCGATCCAGGGCCTGTCGAGCGGCACCGTCGTCGACCAGTCCGTGCTGGATGCCATCGCTGCCCATGGCAATGTGCTGGACCCCTATGTTCTGGAAGTCGGCGATGCGGGCGTCAGCCTGTTCACCAACGGCGCCGACACCCGGACGCGCGGCGTGGACCTGACCGCCAGCTATCCGACGCCCGTGGGCGGGGGCAGCATCCTGTGGTCGCTGTCGGCCAACTATAATGAGACGAAGATCACCAAGCTGCGGATTGCGGAAAGCCTGTATGCGGCCGATGCGCGCAGCGTGTTGGAAGACGCCTCGCCCAAATATAAGGTTATTGCCGGCGCGCTGTTCAACCTGGGTGGTTTCAGCGTCAACCTGCGTGAAACCTTCTATGGCAAGTCGTCGCAGGTCGTGATCTATGGCGACACGACCCCGACGGTGAAGGTCGGCGCCGCGGCGATCACCGATCTGGACATCAGCTATGAACTGACGAAGGGCCTGACGCTGACGGTGGGCGCCAACAACCTGCTGAACAAGAAGACCGATACGGTGCCGAACGACGCGGATGGACTGCCGATCGACGGTGGTGCGGTGCTGAATGCGCCTGTCACCTTCTCGCCCTACGGCATCAATGGCGGGTACTGGTATAGCCGCATCGGCTTCAAATTCTGATACGGATGTAGTGAACGAAGGCCGGTTCCTTGCCAGGGGCCGGCCTTTGCTGTTTTAGCGGCATGATCATGTTGACCCACCGCCTTGCCACTTTGACCGACGAACCGGCCCTGTCCGCTGTCATGACGCTCGCCATCGACCGGCTGCAATCCACCTATCTGACGCCCGATCAGGTGAAGGCCAGCCATGCCTTCATGGGGCTGGACAGTCGCCTGATCGTGGACGGCACCTATTTCCTGATTCAGGATGGCGATGCGATCGCTGGCTGTGGCGGCTGGAGCCGGCGGGCCACGGCCTATGGCGGCAATCACAGCGCGGGGCGGGACGACCGGCTGATTGATCCGGCGAGCGAGCCGGCGCGGGTGCGGGCGATGTATACCCATCCCGATCATGTCCGGAAGGGCGTGGGCACGCTGATCCTGTCGCTCTGCGAAGCGGCGGCGAAGGCGGAAGGTTTTGCCGCGCTGGAATTGTCTGGCACGATGGCGGGCGTGCCGCTTTATCGCAGCTTCGGCTTTGATGGGGTGCGCGAATTTGAGGATCAGGGCGTGCCGATGCTGCTGATGCGCAAGATCATCGGATAGCGCCGCAGGCTAACAGAAATCTTGGCGTCCTCTGCGCCTCTGCGCGCAAATCTGGTTCGCGCAGAGGCGCAGAGGACGCCGAGAAGAAAGGGCTTCAAGCTTTGCGGCTGGTCCACCACAGGCCGGCGAGACTGATAAGCGCCGCTGCCGACATATAGAGGCCGACCAAGCCCACGCCCTGCGCGCCGATCAGCCAGGTGGCGACGATCGGGGCCAGTGCGCCACCCACGATCCCGCCCAGATTGAAGGCGAAGGACGCACCGGTATAGCGCAGCTGGATCGGGAAGAGCGCGGGCAGATAGGCGCCGAGCGGGCCATAGATGAAGCCCATGACGAACAAAGCGAGGCCGAGCGCGATGAAGATCGGCAGCAGCGCCGCCGTGCCGATCAGCGGGCCGAAGACGAGACCCATCAGCACGGTGCCGGCGCAGCCCCATGCCAGCGCATTGGTGGGCGTGGTGCGATCCGACCACCAGCCGGCCAGCACGATACTGAGCGCCATGAACAGGATCGCGCCAAGCTGGATGGCGAGGAAGATTTCGCGGTCGATCTTGAGCGCGGTGGTGCCATAGCCCAGCGCAAAGGCGGTCGCGATATAATAGACGGCGAAACAGGCGGCGCAGGCGAAGGTCCCCGCGATCGCTGCGCCCAGATGCGAGGACAGGAGCGTCGCCAGCGGCACGGCGGGGGGCGGCGTTTCCTTCTGTGCGGCGGCGAATTCGGGCGTTTCGGCGAGTTTCAGGCGGACCCACAGGCCCAGGATTACCAGCACCGCGCTGCCGATGAAGGGCAGGCGCCAGCCCCATTCGAAAAAGGCTTCGTCGGTCAGGAAGGCGCCCAGGATCAGAAACAGGCCATTGGCGGCGATGAAGCCGACCGGGGCGCCAAGTTGCGGGAACATGCCGAAGCGGGCGCGCCAGCCGGGCGGGGCATTTTCCACCGCCAGCAGCGCTGCGCCGCCCCATTCGCCGCCAAGGCCAAAGCCCTGACCGAAACGCAGCAGGCACAATATGGCCGGCGCCCAATAGCCGATCATCTGATAGGTGGGCAGAAAGCCGATCAGCAGCGTGCAGCCGCCCATCAGCATCAGCGAGGCGACCAGCGTCGCCTTCCGCCCGATACGGTCGCCATAATGGCCGAACACTGCCGCTCCGACGGGACGCGCGAAGAAGGCGAGGGCGAGGCTGCCATAGGAGGCCATCAACTGCGCCGTGGGGGAGGAGGCGGGGAAGAAGAGGAAGGGGAAGATCAGGCTGGCGGCGGTGGCATAGATATAGAAGTCGTAAAATTCGACTGCCGTGCCGATCAGGCTGGCTGCGAGCACGCGCTTGTGCCGCCACATTTCGCCGACGCCGTTAGTTTGTGTCACTTCAGTCTCACCCCCGAAATTCGTCATGCCAGCGCAGGCTGGCATCTCTCTTCTTCCGACCGCGCCAGAAGAAAAGGGAGATCCCAGCTTTCGCTGGGGTGACGGTGTTTATGCTCGTCGCTTCTGATTCAGCAGTTCATAGGCCATGACCGCCGTCGCCACGGCGGCGTTCAGGCTGTCCGCCTTGCCCAGCATCGGCATCTTCACCAGCTGGTCGCATTCGGCCTCGTAGGATTCGGGCAGGCCCTGCGCTTCATTGCCGACCAGCAGGAAGCTGGGGCTGGCGTAGCGCGGTTCCTGATAATCCTGTGTCGCTTTCAGGCTGGTGCCGATCAGTTCGCCCGGCCCTTCGCGCAGCCAGTGCATGAATTCGCCCCAGCGCGCCTGCGTGATTGACTGGGTGAAGAGCGCGCCCATGGAGGCGCGCACCGATTCGACCGAGAAGGGGTCGACGCAATCGTCGATCAGGATGAGGCCGCCCGCACCCACGGCATCGCCGGTGCGCAGGATCGTGCCCAGATTGCCGGGATCGCGCAGCGATTGCGCGACGATCCAGATATTGGCGGTGCTGCGGTCCAGCTTCGCCAGCGGGGTCAGCCGGTCGCGATAGACTCCGACCACGGCCTGCGCATTATCCTTGCCGCTGATCTTGCTCAGGATGTCGGGCGTGGTTTCGATCACGTCGCCGCCATCCGCCTCGATCGCGTCGATCAGGTCCAGCGCCAGCGGGTGGGTGGACCCGGCGTGGAACAGCATTTCGGGCAGCACGCCCTCTTCGCGCGCTTCGGTGAGGATGCGCAGCCCCTCGGCCAGAAACAGCCCTTCGGCCTTGCGATATTTCTTTTCCCGCAGCGATCGGACGCGCTTCACCAGCGGGTTGGAAAATCCGGTGATTTCGCGTGCCACTATGTCTGCTGGTCCCAAAGAGCGGAGGAAGCGGCCTCTCTACCGGGCGAATCGGGAAAAGGACAGGGGAAAGCCGTTGAGGATCGTTCGGCGATGGATTTGGATCATAAATTTTGCAAAGACACGGATATGGACACTCCACCGCCCCCGCTGAACGTCTCGCCCAAGATCGAGGATGGCTTCTTCCTTGGCGTCGTGCTGGTCGTGTCGATCGCCTTCGCCATGGTGATCGAGCCGTTTTTTGCGGCCGTGCTGTGGGGGGTGATCGCGGCGATCGTGTTCGCGCCGCTCAACCGGCAGATATTGCTGGCGATGCCAAAGCACCGGAACGGCGCGGCGCTGATCACCCTGTTCCTGATATTGGCGGTGGTCATCGTTCCTGCCTTTGTGCTGGGGGGCGCGCTGTTGCAGGAAGCGGCCTATTTCTATGGCAAGATTCAATCGGGGGAGATCAACTTCGTCCGACTGTTTTCCGAAACGGTCGCCAGCATGCCGGACTGGCTGCGTCCTTATTTGCGGCGGCTGGGGCTGGGTAATTTCTATGCGGCGCAGGAACTGGTGACGAAGGGTGTGACCAGCAGTTTCCGTACGCTGGCGGCGCAAGCTTTCCAGATCGGGCAGAGCGCCTTCAGCTTCATGGTGGGGCTGGGCGTGATGCTCTACCTCACCTATTTCCTGCTGCGCGATGGCGAGGCGCTGTCGCAGCGGATCGCCGCCGCCGCGCCGTTGCGGCCGGGCCAGCGGCAGGCGCTGATCGAGCAATTCGTCATCGTCATCCGCGCGACGATAAAGGGCAGCATTGTCGTGGCCATCGTGCAGGGGCTGATCGGCGGTCTGGTCTTCTGGGGGCTGGGCATTCAGGGCGCCTTGCTGTGGGGCGTGCTGATGGGCGCTTTCTCCCTGCTGCCGGCGGTGGGGACGGGTCTGATCTGGGTGCCGGTCGCCATCTATCTGTTTGCGACCGGCGCGATCTGGAAAGCGATCATATTGGTGGCGTGCGGCGTGCTGGTGATCGGCATGGTCGACAATGTGCTGCGCCCGATACTGGTCGGCCGCGACACGCGCATTCCCGATTATGTGGTGCTGATCTCCACGCTGGGCGGGATCGAACTGTTCGGGTTCAACGGCATCATCATTGGCCCGGTGATCGCGGCTTTGTTCATTGCGACCTGGAATATCTTCACCAAGATGCGGAGCCCCGATGGGGAGGCTGTCACAGGCGCGCCAGATCTTCCGGCCGGTTGATATTGGGCAGGATCAGTCCGGGGATGTCGACCTCGCGGGCGTGAATGCGGTCCAGCCAGCCATAGATGGATCGGTTATTTTCTTCATTCAGATGCGCGTCCAGTTCGAACGCCAGAGTTGCAGGCCACCAGCCGAGCAGTTGCTGGTTCTTCAGAATTGTGGGTCGATCGCCGATCAGGGCTGCGGGCAGCGTGTCGGGATAAAGCGGCATGTCGCAACCAGTGGTCAGCACGCCGACAAAGCCATGGCTGAGTGCATGGTGCAGCGCTGCATTGAGGCCGCCCAATGGCCCCATGTCGGGATGCGGCCGGTCCGCAAGGCCATCCGCCCGGCCGCAGATCACCAGTTCGGCGACATGGGGGGCGAGGCTGGCGCTGGCATGATCGATCAGTGTCTTGCCGTTCAGCAGGGCCATCGCCTTATCGCTGCCGAAGCGGCTGGAGCGTCCGCCGGCCAGCACTGCGCCCAATATCGGTCCGTTGCGCATCTGCGCCTCCCGTCATAGCTCTCCTCTATCAAGGAGGGCAGGCTGTGATTATAGCAGCTTTATGCAGACACGGCTTGTCGAATATTTTCTGGCGCTGGAGCGTGAAGGCCATTTCGCGCGGGCTGCGGCGCATTGCAACGTGTCGCAACCGACCCTGTCGGCAGGCATCGCCACGCTGGAGGCGCAACTGGGCAAGCGACTGATCCGGCGCGATCGCAAATATGCCGGGCTGACAGCGGAGGGGGAGGCGATCCTGCCCTGGGCGCGGCAACTGGTGGCGGCGGCAGAAGCGCTGGGGCAGGCGGCGGAAACGGCGCGGGGGCCGTTGAAGGGCGAGCTCCGGCTGGGCGCGATTCCGGCCGCGATGCCGGCGATCGGCTGTCTGGCCGAAGCGATGCTGGCGCGGTATCCGGGGCTGAATATCTCGGTACGGGCGCTGACATCGCGGCAGATCGAGCGGGAACTGGCGGCGTTCGAACTGGATGCGGGGCTGACCTATCTGGATTTCGAGCCGCCTGCCCATGCGCTGTCGGTGCCGCTCTATGTCGAGCGGACGATGCTGGTAAGTGCGGTGGGGGGCGTGGCGGTGCCCGATATGATCGACTGGGCCGATCTGGCGCGACTGCCGCTGTGCCTGCTGCATCAGGGGATGCAGAATCGCCGGATATTGGATGCGCGGCTGGCGGAACGGGGGCTGGCGCTGCGGCCGCTGGTGACAGCGGATAGCTATGTCGCGCTGCTGGGGCTGGTGCAGCAGGGGCGGCTCTGTTCGATCATACCCGATAGCCATGCGACCTTGCTCAACGGGCTGAACTGGGCGCGGACGCACGCCATGCCGGATGCGGACGAGGGCAGCCGGGTGGGCGTGATCGTGTCGGACAGTGCGCCGATGGGGCCGCTGGCGCAGGCGGTGCTGGCCGTGGCGCGATCCCTGCGCCTGCCGCCGGGCTTCCGGAGTTTCTGATAGAATTTTCCTATCAGCCATTGCGGGCTTCGATTTGACGCTGATCCGGCGCGCGCGCAGGATTAGCGCAAAATCAGCCGCAAAAGGCAGGCCAGAAGGCAGGGTAGAGATGGAAGATTTTGTCACGGAGTGGACCGCGCGCCATGGCGCGACGCGCGACCGGCTGTTGCCGTTGCTCCATGCGATGCAGGAAGAGGCAGGCTATATCGACGATGCGCTGGTTCCGGTGATCGCGCGGGCGCTGAACCTCAGCCGGGCCGATGTGCATGGCGTCATCACTTTCTACCATGATTTTCGTCGCATTGCGCCGGGGCGGCATGTCGTGAAGCTGTGCCGGGCGGAGAGTTGTCAGGCGCGTGGCGGCGCGGCGATCGAGGCGGCGGCGGCCAAGCGGCTGGGCGTGGCGATGGGCGAGACGCGGGCGGACGGGCAGGTGGCGCTGGAGCCGGTCTATTGTCTGGGTCTGTGTGCGATCGGCCCCAATGCGCTGGTCGACGGGCGGCCGGTGGCGCGGATCGATGCCGCCGCGCTGGAGCGGATCGCGCTGGACGTGGCGGCATGAGTCGGGTCTTCATCAGCCGCGACATGGCGTCGGTGGCGCTGGGCGCTGACGAGGTGGCGCGCGCCTTTGCCAAGGCCGGGTGCGCGGTGGTGCGGACCGGATCGCGCGGGCTGTTCAGCATCGAGCCGCTGGTCGAGGTGGAGATGGAGGAAGGGCGGATCGGCTTTGGTCCGCTTTGGGGGCCGGTCGGGCCGGATGATGTGGCGGCGGTGCTGGATGGCAGCCATGCGAGCCGTCTGGGGCGGATCGAGGATCTGCCCTTCTTTGCCGGACAGCAGCGTTTCACCTTTGCCCGTTGCGGCATCATCGATCCGGTCGACCTGACCGACTATGCCGCGCATGGCGGCTGGCTGGGGCTGGAGAAGGCGCGGGCATTGGCGCCGCAGCAGGTGGTCGATGCGGTCAAGGCGTCGGGCCTGCGCGGGCGGGGCGGGGCGGGCTTCCCCACCGGGATCAAATGGCAGACGGTGCTGGATGCGCCCGCTGGCGACAAATATATCGTCTGTAATGCGGACGAGGGCGACAGCGGCACCTTCGCTGACCGGATGTTGATGGAAGGCGATCCCTATTGCCTGATCGAGGGCATGGCGATCGCGGCCCATGCGGTCGGCGCGGGGCGTGGTTATATCTATATCCGGTCCGAATATCCGTTCTGTATCGCGACCATGCGCGCAGCGATCGAGGCGTCGGCGCATCTGGTCGCGCCGTTCGTGCTGGAGGTGCGCGAGGGCGCGGGCGCCTATGTCTGCGGGGAGGAGACGGCGCTGCTCGATAGCATCGAGGGCAAGCGTGGGCAGGTGCGCGCCAAGCCGCCGCTGCCAGCGCTTAAGGGGCTGTTCGGCCAGCCGACCGTCATCAACAATGTGCTGTCGCTGGCGGCCGTGCCGTTCATCATGGCCGAGGGGGCGGAGGCCTATGCTGCGGTCGGCTTTGGCCGGTCGCGCGGGACGATGCCGGTGCAGCTGGCGGGCAATGTGCGGCATGGCGGACTGTATGAGATCGGCTTCGGCATCACGCTGGGCGAGCTGGTGACCGAGATTGGCGGCGGCACGGCGAGCGGGCGGCCGGTGCGCGCGGTGCAGGTGGGCGGGCCGCTGGGCGCCTATTTCCCGCCGAGCATGTTCCATCTGCCCTTTGATTATGAAGCCTTTGCTCAGGCGGGCGGGCTGATTGGTCATGCGGGCATTACGGTGTTCGATGATAGTGTCGACATGGCGCATATGGCGCGCTTCGCCATGGAGTTTTGCGCGGCGGAAAGCTGCGGCAAATGCACGCCCTGCCGGATCGGATCGACGCGCGGGGTGGAGATCATGGATCGGATTATCGGGGCGCGTCCTACCCCTTCCGTCATGCCAGCGAAGGCTGGCATCTCACTGCCTGCTGGAGTGACCGAAGAAAAGAGAGATCCCAGCCTTCGCTGGGATGACGGGGGATTGAGGAAGGCGCTTTATTCCCGCGCACCCGACCGGATCGATGTGTCGATCGAAGCGCAAACTACGCTGCTGCGCGATCTGGCCGATACGATGAAATATGGGTCACTCTGCGCGCTGGGGGGCTTCACGCCTTATCCGGTGCTGAGCGCGCTTGATTATTTCCCCGAGGATTTCGGCGCATCTGCGCCCGTGAAGGAGGCCGCGGAATGAGCTTTTCCCGCGAAACCGACCATGGCACGCCGCCCGCGCTGGCGACCGGCAAGAGCGTCACCCTGACCATCGATGGGCAGAGCGTGACCCTGCCCGAAGGCACCAGCATCATGCGCGCCGCGTCCTTGCTGGGCGGTTCCATCCCGAAACTCTGCGCGACCGACAGCGTGGAGAGTTTCGGTTCCTGCCGCCTCTGTCTGGTCGAGGTAGAGGGGCGCAACGGCTATCCGGCATCCTGCACGACGCCCGTTGCCGAGGGTATGGTGGTGCGCACCCAGACCGACCGGCTGAAGCAATTGCGGCGCGGGGTGATGGAACTCTATATTTCCGATCATCCGCTCGATTGCCTGACCTGCGGCGCGAACGGCGACTGTGAATTGCAGGATCAGGCTGGCGCGGTGGGCCTGCGCGATGTGCGCTATGGCTATGATGGCGCGACCAATATGGGGCAGGCGAAGGACCAGTCGAACCCCTATTTCGATTTCGATCCCAGCAAGTGCATCGTCTGTTCGCGCTGCGTGCGCGCCTGTGAGGAAGTGCAGGGCACATTCGCGCTGACGATCGAGAATAAGGGGTTCGAGTCCAAGGTTTCGCCGTCGCAGGGCGAGGATTTTCTGGGGTCGGAATGCGTGTCCTGCGGGGCGTGCGTGCAGGCGTGTCCGACCGCGTCCCTCATCGAGAAGAAGGTGGTGGAAAGCGGTACGCCCGACCGCGCCGTCGTCACCACCTGCGCCTATTGCGGTGTGGGCTGCACCTTCCGCGCGGAAATGCGGGGCGAGGAACTGGTGCGGATGGTGCCGTGGAAGGACGGCAAGGCCAATCGCGGCCATAGTTGCGTCAAGGGGCGCTTCGCCTGGGGCTATGCCCAGCATCAGGACCGCATATTGAACCCCATGATCCGCGCATCGGTGGACCAGCCATGGCGCGAAGTGTCATGGGAGGAGGCGATTGCGCATACGGCGAACGAGTTTCGCCGGATACAGGCGAAATATGGCACCCGCTCGATTGGCGGCATTACCTCCAGCCGCTGCACCAATGAAGAAACCTTCCTCGTCCAAAAATTGATCCGGCAGGGGTTTGGCAATAATAATGTCGATACCTGCGCGCGCGTCTGCCACTCGCCGACCGGCTATGGCCTGAGCCAGACCTTCGGCACATCGGCGGGGACGCAGGATTTCGACAGCGTGATGCAGGCGGATGTCATCCTCGTCATCGGTGCCAATCCGACCGACGGGCATCCGGTGTTTGCCAGCCGCATGAAGAAAAGGCTGCGGCAGGGCGCGAAGCTGATCGTCATCGATCCGCGCCGCACCGATCTGGTCCAGTCGCCCCATATCGCGGCGGAGCATCACCTCCCCCTGCGGCCCGGTACCAATGTCGCGATGCTGACCGCGATCGCCCATGTGGTCGTGACCGAGAAGCTGTATGACGAAGCCTTCATCCGCGAACGGTGCGACTGGGACGAGTTTGTGGACTGGGCGGAGTTCGTGTCGGAGGCGGCGCGCTCGCCCGAGGCGATCGAGCCGCTGACGGGCGTGAAGGCGCAGGATGTGCGCGCGGCCGCGCGGCTCTATGCCACGGGGGGTAATGGCGCGATCTATTATGGGCTGGGCGTCACCGAACATTCGCAGGGTAGTTCGACCGTTATGGCGATCGCGAACCTGGCCATGGCG
The DNA here is from genome assembly GCF_900109095.1 of Sphingobium sp. AP50. Classification (GTDB taxonomy): domain Bacteria; phylum Pseudomonadota; class Alphaproteobacteria; order Sphingomonadales; family Sphingomonadaceae; genus Sphingobium. The sequence continues at coordinate 191,488 of NZ_FNYZ01000005.1, read as the reverse complement.
ACCGGCAATGTCGGGCGCGAGGGCGTGGGCGTGAACCCGCTGCGGGGGCAGAATAATGTGCAGGGCGCCTGCGACATGGGCAGCTTCCCGCATGAATTTTCCGGCTATCGCCATGTGTCGGATGCCGCCACGCGCAGCCTGTTCGAGCGGACATGGGGCGTTGCGCTGGATGCCGAGCCTGGGCTGCGCATCCCCAACATGCTGGACGCGGCGACCGACGGGACGTTCAAGGGGCTGTTCGTGCAGGGTGAGGATATTCTCCAGTCCGATCCCAATACCCATCATGTCGCGGCGGGGCTGGCGGCGATGGAATGCGTGGTGGTGCAGGATCTGTTCCTCAACGAAACCGCCAATTATGCGCATGTCTTCCTGCCCGGATCGACATTTCTGGAGAAGGACGGCACCTTCACCAATGCCGAGCGGCGCATCCAGCGCGTGCGCAAGGTGATGGCGCCGCTCAACGGTTATGCCGATTGGGAGATTGTGCAGTTGGTGGCCAACGCCATGGGCTTGGGCTGGACCTATGGCCACCCGTCCGAAATCATGGACGAGATAGCGGCGCTGACCCCGACCTTTGCTGGCGTCCATTATGACCGGCTGGAGGCGGAAGGATCGTTGCAATGGCCGGCCAATGATGCCGCGCCCGATGGCACGCCGACCATGCATGTCGAAGGCTTTGTGCGCGGGAAGGGCAAGTTCGTCGTCACCGACTATGTGCCGACCGATGAAAAGACCGGGCCGCGCTTCCCGTTGCTGCTGACGACCGGGCGGATATTGTCCCACTATAATGTCGGCGCGCAGACGCGGCGGACGGCCAACACTGCCTGGCATCCGGAGGATCGGCTGGAAATGCATCCCAGCGATGCCGAGAACCGGGGTCTGAAGGATGGCGACTGGGTGACGCTGCGCAGTCGTGCGGGGGAGACGACGTTGCGGGCGCTGATTACCGAGCGGGTGGCGCCCGGTGTGGTCTATACGACCTTCCACCATCCCGAGACGCAGGCCAATGTCATCACCACCGATTATTCGGACTGGGCCACCAATTGCCCCGAATATAAGGTGACGGCGGTGCAGGTGATGGCCAGCAACGGGCCGAGCGACTGGCAGCAGGATTATGCAAGCCAAGCCCGCAACAGTCGACGCATTGCGCCACTGGAAGCGGCGGAATAGGATCGGCCCATGAGCGACGACACCCATGTCATGTCCACGACCGATCGGCTGGTCTATATGGCGCATCAGATTGCCCGCAACATGGCGATGATGGGCGAGGCGAAGGCGACGGAAGCGCTCGCCGAACATTTGACCCGCTTTTGGGATCCGCGGATGAAGGCGCAGATCATCGCCATTGCGCAGGATCAGTCCGAACGATTGTCGCCGGTGGTGGCCGCTGCCGTGGCCCGGATGGCGCAGGGGCGGCCGGCGCCGCAGGTCGACGCCACGCAGTTCAATCGGGTGGATGAGGCCGGCCATTGCGACGCTGGTTGAGCGCTTGCCGCTGATGAACGGGGAGAGTCTGAGCAGCCTGTCCTTCGACCGGCTGACGCCCGATGGCGGGACAGACGCGATCATCCGCGCGCTGGCGGAGGAAGTGCCGGTCGCGATCGAATATAATGGCGCAGGCTATGCCGTGCTGATGGCGACGCCGACCGATATCGGGGATCTGGTGCAGGGGTTCAGCCTGGCCGAGCGGCTGGTGACGCGCGCGGATGCGCTGCTGGACGTCGATGTGCATCACACCGACAGCGGTATTATCGCCCGCGCGACATTGCCGCCGCATCGGACCGACGGGCTGCTCGATCGGGTGCGGCATCGGGCGTCGGACAGTAGTTGCGGCCTGTGCGGTATAGAGAATCTGGAGCAGGCGATCCGGCCGCTGCCCCATGTCGCGACGAAGAGCCTGGCAGACCGCGCCGCCATCTTCCACGCGCTGAAGGCCTTGCGCGATCATCAGCCGTTGAACGCGGCCACCGGCGCCGCCCATGCCGCCGCGCTGGTCGGCGCGGACGGTACGATCCGGCTGGTGCGGGAGGATGTCGGGCGGCACAATGCGTTCGACAAGCTGATCGGGGCGATGGCGCGGCAGGGCGCGGGCTGGGAGGGCGGTTTTGCGCTGCTATCCTCGCGCTGTTCCTATGAGCTGGTGGAGAAGGCGGCGTTGGCCGATTGCCCGCTGCTCGTCACCATTTCCGCGCCGACCCGGCTGGCGACGGAACGCGCGGCGGCGGCGGGACTGCCGCTGGTCGCGCTCGCCCGATCGGACGCGCTGTTGCTGCGGGGCAACGCTGTGACGCTTTAATCGCGCCCTGCTTGGATTCGCCCCGGCTTTCCCGTACAGGGCCGCGCGTGGGGAGGGGCTGTTCTTTCCCTGCAAACAGATCGCGCCGGTGCCCGAAAGGGCTGAAAACGGGAATGCGGTGCGGGTGCGTGAGCGCCCAATTCCGTGGCTGTCCCTGCAACTGTAAGCGGATAGCGCGATGCATGGGGGTCGAAAGACCGGCCACTGGAGTTATCCGGGAAGGCTGATGCATCGTGCAACGACCCGCGAGCCAGGAGACCTGCCGGCGCTTGGTCGCTCTGCTTTGGTCCAGGGGATGGCCGGGGCACGGTGGGTTTTCCGTCGAGCGACGCCGTGCGGCCGGGGCCGCATCGGGTTGCGGCGGGGCATGGCGTCATCCCTCCAACATCCGACCGCATGTGCGGACGCCCCGACCCTGACAGTCGCAATGCGACGCCATAGGGGCTTATCATGTTGAAAATGGGAATATCGCTCGCGGCCTTGCTGGCTGCTACACCGGCATTGGCGCAGGAGGACGAGATCATCGTCACCGCGACCGGCATCGAACAGTCGCGCGACGAAGTGGGACAGGCGATCACCGTCATCGATGCGAAGACGATCGAGCAGCGGCAGGCGACCGACATCGTCGATCTGCTGGCAACCACGCCCGGCGTGCGTTTCAACCGCAACGGATCGACCGGTGGCGTGACCAGCGTGTCGCTGCGCGGGGCGGAAACGACGCAGACTCTGGTGCTGATCGACGGGGTGAAGGTGAATGATCCCAGCGGCATCGGCGACGGCTATGATTTCGGCCATCTGCTGACCGCCAATATCCGCCGGGTCGAAGTGCTGCGCGGCTCCAACTCGGTGGTCTATGGCAGTCAGGCGATTGGCGGCGTCGTCAACCTGATGACCGGCACGCCGGCCGAAGGCTTCGCGGGTAACGCTTCGATCGATTATGGCTATGCCGATACCCTCAATGCCAAGGCGGATGTGTCCGGCACCGCCGGTATCGCGTCCGGCGGGATCGGCGCGGCCTATTATCGCACCGACGGCATATCTTCGGCCGCGGGCGGCACCGAACGGGACGGCTATGAGAATATCGCCACCAACGCCCGGCTGAAGCTGGCTTTCACCGATACTCTCAGCCTCGACCTGCGCGGCTATTATATCCATGCCGATCTGGACTATGACAGCTTCTTCGGCGCGCCTGCCGACAGCAGCGACGTGTCGAAGGTCGACCAATATGTCGGCTATGCCGGCGTCAATCTGGCGCTGCTGGACGGCAAGCTGACCAACCGGGCGGCCGTCACCTGGATGCGCAACGACCGCGACTATTATTTCGTGCGCGGCACCGACCCGGATTATGGCTATTCGGGCACCAATCTGCGCTTCGAATATGAGGGCGTCTATGCCCCGGTCGATCAGGCGAAGCTGGTCTTCGGCTATGAGCATGAACGGCCGGATTATGATTATTTCGGCTTTGGCGACACGGCGAGCGCGAAGATCAATATCGACAGCGTCTATGGTCTGGCGATCGTGAAGCCCTTCAACGGCCTCGCCGTCACCGGCGGCCTGCGCCACGACGATCATAGCCAGTTCGGCGGCGCGACCACTTTTGGCGCGAACGCCAATTATACGCCCAATGGCGGCGCGACCAATATTCGCCTGAGCTATGGCGAAGGGTTCAAGGCGCCCTCGCTCTATCAGTTGTACGACACTTACAGCGGCAACCGCGCGCTGACGCCCGAACGGTCGAAAAGCTATGATATCGGCTTGGACCAGAGCCTGGACGGTGGCCGCGCGACCCTGTCGCTGACGGCGTTCCAGCGCGATACCCGCAACCAGATCAATTATGACTACGCCACCTTCACCTATGGCAATCTGGATCGCACCCGCGCCAAGGGCGTGGAAGCCTCGATCGCACTGAAGCCGGTGGACGCGCTGACCGTGACGGGCAGCTACAGCTATGTCGATGCGCGCGATCGTTCGGCTGGCGCCGCTACCTATGGCAATCGCCTTGCCCGTCGCGCGGCCAATGCGGTCAGCCTGTCGGCCGATTATGACTGGTTCTTCGGCCTGTCGACCGGCGCGACCGTCACCATGGTCGGCGACAGTTTCGACGATGCGGCGAACACGCGGCGGCTGGACGGCTATGCGCTGGTCGGGCTGCGGGCGTCCCTGCCGGTCGGCGATCATCTGGAAGTCTATGGCCGCATCGACAATCTGTTCGATGAAGGATACGCCACCGCCTATGGCTATAACACCTTCGGCCGCGCCGCTTATGGCGGGGTGCGTGTCCGTTTCTGAATTTGAAAGCCCCTCCCCTTCAGGGGAGGGGATGGGGGTGGGGGCGTGCCACAAGGGCTAACTCTGATGCTGTCGCGCTGCCCCACCCCAACCCCTCCCCTAAAGGGGAGGGGCTATAGAAAGAGTTTTCGAACGAAAGGGCGCGTTCGGTTGCCACTACTGCCTTGCGTCGAGGCGCGCCGTGATCGCGCGCGCGGCCTGCACATAGGCGGGGCCGCCGCACACGGTCCAGCTTTGCGGCAGGCTGATGCGCGGGATGCGGGCGAGGGCGGGGTGGTGCAGCATTTCCGTTCCCTGATCGACCACATGATCGGTGGCGCTTTCCACGATCAACCAGTCGGGCCGGGTGGCCACCATCTCCTCCAGCGAAACCTGCGCCAGCGCGGGCTTGCCGAGTTTGGCGGCGAGATTGGTGAGGCCGACCCGATGCATCAGGTCATCGATCAACGTGCCCGTGCCGGTCATATAGCCGCGCCGCTGATAATAGGCCGCAACGCCGCTGCGCCGGGCCTTTGGCAGGGTGGCAAGGTCGCGGTTCATTTGCGCAATCAGCTTTTCGCCGCGATCGGCATGGCCGACTGCGCGGGCGACCTGGCGGATCTGGTCGAGGATCGCGCCATAGCTGTCGGCGCTGGCGACGCCCAGCGTGCGCCACCGGCCCGGCGGCGCGCCGGCGACCGCGACCGGACCCAGCGGGAAGCCGACCAGCAGGTCGGGCCGGATCGCCAGCACTTCTTCCGACGGACGGCGCAGCGTGCGATAGCCGCGCGCCTTGTCCGCCGCGGCCGAGAGTTCGGGATCGCGGGCATTGCTGCTGAGCGCCGCAATCTGCCCCGGATCGGCCAGCGCCAGCAGATATTGGTCGGCACAGACATTGAGCGACACGATCTTGCGCGGCGGCTGGGGCGCGGCTGCGCCGGTCAGCAGGCAGAGGGCGGTCGCCGCGAAGGTCAATGGCCGGATCATCGCCAGCGGCTTAGCAAGCCCATGGGCGGAGGCAAGTCATGACCGCGCGCCGTTATCATCCTCTGCTTATTCCGGGCCTGTTGCTCCTGGTCATCCTTGCCGCCTTCGGATCGATCCTGCTCGGTGCGGTGTCGCTCAGTCCGGCGCGGATCGCCGCCGTGCTGACAGGCGGTGGCGATGATGTCGCCCGTGCCATCATCATCGACCTGCGCCTGCCGCGCATGCTGCTGGGGCTGATCGTGGGCGCGATGCTGGGTGTGTCGGGCGCGGCTCTACAGGGCTATTTGCGCAATCCGCTTGCCGAACCGTCTGTGCTGGGCGCATCCAATGCGGCCGCGCTGGGGGCGGTGTGCGCGCTCTATTTCGGGCTGGCGCAACTGCATCCGCTGGCACTGCCGGTGCTGGGCATCAGCTCCGCGCTGATTGCGATCGGCGCGCTGTTCCTGTTGTCGGGATCGGCGGAAAGCCCGCTGACGCTGATCCTGGCCGGCATCGCGGTGGCGACACTGGCGGGGGCGGGGATCAGCCTGTCGCTGAACCTGTCCCCCAATCCCTTTGCCGCGATGGAGATTATGAGCTGGCTGATGGGGAGCCTGGAAAATCGCAGCTATGACCATGTCTGGATCGCTTTGCCCTGTGTCGCGATCGGCGCGACCCTGCTGATCGCGGACGGGCGGACGCTGGATGCGCTGACCTTGGGGGAGGAGGGCGCGCAGGCGCTGGGCGTCAACCTGTCGGCGGCGCAGTTGCGGATGATGCTGGGCGTGGCGATCGGCGTGGGCGGCGCGGTCGCGGTGTCGGGCGCGATCGGCTTTGTCGGGCTGATCGTGCCGCATCTGGTGCGGCCGCTGACGGATCGGTCGCCCTCGGCGGTGTTGCTGCCGTCGCTGCTGGGGGGGGCGGCGCTGCTGACGCTGGCGGATATCGGCGTGCGGCTGATCCCGACCAGCAGCGAACTCAAGCTGGGCGTGGTGACGGCGCTGCTGGGTGTGCCGGTCTTCCTGATCCATCTGATGCGGGAGAAAAGGCTGTGGTGACGTTGTGCGGGGAAAATCTGTCCGTCCGCCTTGGTCGCCATGCGGCGGTGCGCGATGTGCATGTGACGCTGACGCCGGGCCAACTGGTCGGCATTATCGGCCCTAATGGCGCGGGCAAATCTACGCTGATCCGCGCGCTGCTGGGCCTCACCAGGCCGCAGGCGGGGCAGGTGACGATCGACGGGCAGGATGTGGCGCGGCTGGACCGTCAGGCGATCGCGCGGGCCGTCGCCTATTTGCCGCAGGGTCAGACTTTGCACTGGCCGCTGAGTGTCGAGCGGCTGGTGGCGCTGGGGCGGCTGCCGCATCTGGGGCCGCTCTCCCGCCTGACGGGCGAGGATGAGGCGATGATCGAAGCGGCGATGGCGCGCGCCGATGTGCTGCATCTGAAAGGCCGGGTCGCGACCGAATTGTCGGGCGGGGAGCGGGCGCGGGTGTTGCTGGCGCGGGCGCTGGCGGTGGGCGCACGGGCGCTGATCGCCGATGAGCCACTGGCTGCGCTCGATCCGGGGCATCAGATCGACGTGATGGACCTGTTGCGGGAGGAGGCGCGCGGCGGGGCGCTGGTGGTGACGGTGCTGCATGATCTCAGCATGGCGGCGCGTTATTGCGACAGGCTGCTGCTGATGGAGGGCGGCGCGCTGGTGGCTGACGGCGCGCCGATGGAGGTTCTGACGCCGGAGGCTCTGGCGCAGGTCTATGGCGTGACCGCGCGGATCGAGCAGGCGGGCGATTGGCCGATGATTCTGCCGGTGGGGCGGGTCAAGACATAAACATCCGTTCGTTTCGAGCGTAGTCGAGAAACATGAGCGTTGTTTTAGACGCTTCTCGACTTCGCTCGAAGCGAACGGGTTAGGGGTTAGGAACTCTTTATTCGCCGAAGCCGCGTGGTGCGGGATCGACTACCGTCGATGTACCAGCGGCCACTTCATTCACCTCCAGCGCGCGTTCGGCGATGCCCTGCCGGTTGAAGCGGAAGGCGCCGTCGATGCCGGAGAAGCCGCCCGCATCGCGCAAGCGCGCGGCGGGGAAGGGTGATCCGGGCTTCCAGTCCTGCGCGATCCGCACCGTCAGCAGCACCGAATCATAGCCGAGCGAGGACAGGCGGAAGGGCGCGGCGCCATAGCGGGCGCGATATTTGGTCGCGAGCTGCCGGTAGAGCGTGTCGGAAACGCTGGCGAACCATGCGCCGCGCAGCACCGGGCTGGCGGCCAGCGACGTGTCGGTATTCCACAGTTCCGTGCCCAGCAGGCGGGCGGTGGCGCCGCCATTCTTGCGCACGATTGGTGCAACCTGGAGCGCGACCCGGCCGCTGTCGGCGATCAGCAGCGCGTCATAGCTGGAGGATGCCTGCAATTTCTTGACCGCTGCGGTGATCGAGGCGGGCGACCGGTCGAAGCTCTGCATCGATACCACGGTCCCGCCGGCTTGCTCCACCGCGCGCAACAGGGCGTTGCCCGCCCGCTCGCCATAGGTGCCGCGCGGCACCAGCGCGCCGAAGCGGGTCAACCCCTTGTCCTTGGCGAAATCGACCACGCGGTCGATCGACTGGGCGGTGTTGTAGCCCAGCACATAGACGCCGCCGCCAGCAATGCTGGCGTCGTTGGAGAAGCTGATGACCGGCACATTGGCCTTTGCCGCGATCGGCCCGATCACGCGGGCATCCTCCGCCAGCAGTGGGCCAAGGATCAGGCGGTTGCCATCGGCCAGCGCCTTGTTGACGGCGGCCGCCGCGCCCAGCGCGGTGTCGTAGGTGGTGATGCGGACCCGGTCCGTCTTGGTATCCAGCAGCGCCAGCGTGGTGGCGTTGGCGATCGACTGGCCCACGCCAGCATTGGTGCCGGTCATCGGCACCAGCAGCGCGACGCGATGGCGCGCCGTGTCGGTCGGCAGGCCCTGTACCACTTCGGGGCCGGTCGGCTGGGCCGGGCCGGTCGGCGTGGTGGGGGCAGGCCCCTTGGGCACGATCGAGGAACAGGCGGCCAGGAACAGGGCCGTTCCCATGAAGGCGATCCGCGCGCCCCTTTTTACGGCGGCGAACATGTTTGCTTGCCGGGGGGCATCCGTCTCTGTCATCTGGCGTCCTTATGGAAACTGAACCTTCAGGGCTTGAACCCGGGCTTTATATCGTGGCTGGGCCAATCGGCAACCTTGGTGACCTTACGCCGCGCGGGGCGGAAGTCCTGCGGCTGGCCGATGTGGTCGCCGTGGAAGATACACGGGTGAGCGCGCGTCTGTTGCGCCATGCCGGGTCCGATCGGCCGATGCTGCCCTATCATGATCATAGCGCCGATCATGTGCGCATCCGCCTGATCGAGCGGATGGCGAGCGAATCGGTGGCTTTGCTGTCGGATGCGGGGACGCCGCTGATTTCCGATCCCGGCTACAAGCTGGTGCGCGATGCGCGGGCGGCGGGGCGGAAGATCACGACCCTGCCCGGACCCAGCGCGGCGATCGCGGCGCTGACTTTGTCGGGCCTGCCGACCGACCGCTTCCTGTTCATGGGCTTTTTGCCGAACAAGGCGAAGGCGCGGGGCGATGCGCTGGACGAAGTGGCGGCGCTGCGGGCGACTCTGGTTTTCTATGAAAGCGGGCCGCGCCTGTCGGAAAGCCTGTCGGCCATGGCGGCCCATCTGGGTGATCGGGACGCGGCGGTCAGCCGGGAAATCAGCAAGGCCTATGAGGAGACGGCGACGGGCACGCTGTCCGAACTGTCCGCCCGCTATGCCGATGCGCCGCCCAAGGGCGAGATCGTCGTCATCGTGGGGCCGCCGGGTGAGGCGCCGCCCGCCAGCGCCGAAGATGCCGACGCTGCCCTGCTGGAAGCGATGACGCGCCTGCCGGTGTCCAAGGCGGCGGGGGAGGTGGCGAAGAAACTGGGGCTGGACCGCCGGACGCTCTACGACCGGGCGATGGAATTGAAGGCCGTGGAATCCGAAGAATGAACAGACAGCAGGCGGAGAAGCGCGGCCGGCAGGCCGAACGCATCGCCGCCTGGTGGCTGCGCCTGAAAGGCTGGCAGATTGTCGGTCGGCGGATGCGAACTCCGGCAGGCGAGGTCGATCTGGTCGCGCGGCGCGGGTCCATGATCGCCTTTGTCGAGGTGAAGGCGCGGGGGAGCGCGGCGGAACTGGACGTCGCCATCGATGAAAGGCGGCTGGCGCGGGTGGCGAAGGCGGCGGAAATATTGTGGCACGACCTCGCAAAACCCGGTGACGATATGCGAATCGACGTCATCCTCCTTGCGCCCGGCCGCGCGCCACGCCATCTGGCCAATGTCTGGCATGGGGGGTGAGCTTGTCTCTTCCTCCGTTCGTCCTGAGTAGCCGCTGAGCCCTTCGACTGCCTGCTTGCAGCAGGCGCTCTGGGTAGACTTCACCAAAGGTGAAGTCGAAGCGGTGTATCGAAGGATCGTGCCGCATGATGCTTCGATACGGGACTTCGACTTCGCTCAGTCCCTACTCAGCACGAACGGATATGGAAGGAAGTCGCGCGCATGACCCAACTCAACCCCCTGACCGTCGCTATGCAGATGGACCCGATGGAAGGGATCAAGATCGGGGGCGATTCGACCTTTCACATCATGCTGGCGGCGCAGGCGCGGGGGCACCGGCTCTATCATTATCTGGCGCCCGACCTGACCTTCCGCGACGGCCGCGTGCTGGCCAAGGCGCGGCCGGTGAATGTGCAAAAGGTGCAGGGCGATCATTTCGCCTTTGGCCCCGAAGAGATGCTCGATCTGGGCCGCGACGTCGATGTCGTGTGGATGCGGCAGGACCCGCCCTTTGACCTGAGCTACATCACCGCCACCCATTTGCTGGAGCGTGTGCAGGCCGAAACTCTGGTGGTGAATGATCCCGCCAGCGTCCGCAACGCGCCCGAAAAGCTGTTCGTGCTCGATTACGCCCGCTTCATGCCGCCGACGATGATCACCCGCGATCTGGCTGAGGTGAAGAGCTTTCTGGCCCAGCATGGCGAGATCGTGGTGAAGCCGCTCTATGGCAATGGCGGCGTGGCGGTGTTCCATGTCGGCAGGAATGGCGCGAACCTGTCGTCGCTGGTGGAACTGTTCAAGGCCTCATGGGTCGAGCCTTTCATGGTGCAGGCCTTCATCCCCGGCGTCGCGGAGGGCGACAAGCGTATCGTGCTGGTCGACGGCGAGGTCGCGGGCGCGGTCAATCGCATCCCCGGCGCGGGCGAGATCCGGTCCAATCTGGCGGTGGGCGGATCGGCGGCCAAGACGCAGCTGACCGACAAGGAGCGCGAAATCTGCGCTGCCATGGGACCGGAATTGAAGGCGCGCGGCCTGCTGTTCGTGGGGATCGACGTGATCGGCGGCGAATGGCTGACGGAAATCAACGTGACGTCGCCGACGGGGATCGTGTCGATCGATGCGTTCGACGGGACCGACACCGGCGGCATGATCTGGGACGCGATCGACGCCCGGCTCGCGGCGCGGGCTGCGGCCTGATCCTGATGCACTCCACCCGACCGTTCGTTCTGAGTAGCCATTGAGCTTGTCGAAATGGCCTATCGAAGGACCTCACGCATGATGCTTCGATACGAGGCTTCGACTTCACCTCTGGTGAAGTTTATCCTGAGCGCCTGCTGCAAGCAGGCAGTCGAAGGGCTCAGCCTCTACTCAGCACGAACGGATATTGGTTCATGACCGACTGGGTTCTCCGCCTGATCGATGCGGGGGGATATTGGGGCATCTTCTTTCTGATGATCCTCGAAAATGTCTTTCCGCCGATCCCGTCCGAACTGATCATGGGCATTGGTGGCATCCGCGTCGGGCAGGGGCGGATGGATATGGAGTGGCTGCTGCTGGCCGGGACCATCGGCACCACGATCGGCAATTATTTCTGGTATCTGGTCGGCCATATATTGGGGTTCAAGCGCCTGAAGCCGCTGGTCGACCGCTATGGCCGCTGGGCGACGCTGGAATGGCGGGATGTCGAGGCGCTGGACCATCTGTTCGGCAAATACGGCCAGATCGTCGTCTTCGTCTTCCGCTTCATGCCGGCCTTCCGCACGATGATATCGCTGCCCGCCGGGCTGTTTCGCATGGGCCATGTCCGCTTCCTGCTGTGGACCACGGGCGGGGCTTTGGTGTGGAACCTGATCCTGGCCTATGCTGGTTATTTGCTGGGCCAGAATTTCCGCCATATCGACCATTATGTCGGGCCGGCCGCGACCGCCTGTGTGGTGGGCGCGGTGGTGATCTATCTGTGGCGGCTGGCGACATGGCGGCCGAAGGGGTGAGGGGCGCCTAAAAAGGCAGCTTGATCCCCACCATCACGCGCTGCGACGTAGTGCCGTTGGCCATCGCCTGGCTTTCGACATGGACATTGCCCTTCACCTTGCCGAACAGGCCGAATTCGGCGCGGCCGAGCGGCGGTTCCTCCTCGCCTGCGGGTTCGCGTTCGATGCGCTGGCTTTCGCGCCGGGCGGTCACGACGATGGCGTTGCTGTCCGGGGAGGGCTGCACCTTCTTCAGGTCGAAATCGGGCGGGATGTCGCCCGCGCCGATGCTTTGCAGGGCCAGGATCAGACGCAGCATCATCGCGAGCCTCTCACCATCATGGAGTCGGGCGCCAGTCTGGCCGGGGAATGCGGCGGATTCGTGGCGGCGGCCAATAGGGCTATTGCCGACCATTGCGGAACCTTACGCAAGCGTTACCGTTTCGGCCGTGGGAGTGGTCGCATTCGGTTAGGAGTTTTCATGTCTTTGAAATTGCTTGGCGTAGCGGGCGCCATGGTGCTGGCGATCGCACCGCTCTCGCTGGCGGCCCAGCCCGCACATCAGGGCAATCATGGCCCGGCGCAGCAGCAACAGGGGCGGCCTTCGGCCAACAAGCCAGCGCCCGGCAAGCCCATGGCTGCCAAGCCCGGCACCAATCAGGGCTTTGGCAATTGGGATAATCGCTGGGGCGCCCGTCCGGGCAATCCGCCCAGCCACTGGACCAAGAAGGGCGACTGGTATCGCCATGTCCGCGCCTGTCAGCAGCGCTATCGCAGCTATAATTCGCGGACCGACATGTTCGTGATGCGTCCGGGCCAGAGCCGCCGCTGCACGCTGTAAATCCCTACGCCCTGGGATGGGCGTTGCGATAGATGTCGAGCAGGTGCGCGGCGTCGACCTGGGTATAGACTTGTGTGGAGGACAGGCTGGCATGGCCCAGCAACTCTTGCAGGCTGCGCAGGTCGGCGCCGCGCCCCAGCAAATGGGTCGCGAAACTGTGGCGCAGCGCGTGCGGCGTGGTTCGGTCCGACAGGCCCAGCCGGCCGCGCGCGCCCTGCACCGCGCGGCGGATCAGCGCGGCGGACAGCTGCCCGCCGCGTGCGCCCCGGAACAGCGGTTCGTCCCGCGCCGGGGGATAGGGGCATTGGTCCAGATAGGTTTCGATCGCCTGCCGCACCTGTGGCAAGAGCGGCACGATCCGCGTCTTGTTACGCTTGCCGGTAACGCGCAATGTGTCGCCCAGCGGCATTATGTCGCCTTGCAGCCCCATCGCTTCCCCGATGCGCAGGCCCGCGCCATAGAGCAGCAGCAGCACCGCCCAGTCGCGCGCGCCGATCCAGCCCTCCCGCGCAGTTTCGGCAATGTCCTGGGCCAGTGCCACGGCTTCGTCCGGGGAGATGGGGCGGGGCAGGCCGCGCTTGACCCGTGGCCCCTTGAGCAGGGGCACGCGGCCCTCCTCACCGCCCACATATTTCAGGAAGCCGCGTATGGCGGAGAGTTCGCGGGCGGCCGACAAATTGCCGATTCCGTCCATTCGCCGACTGGTGAGGAAGGCGCGCAGGTCCGCCTGATCCAGAGTGGCGAGCGTGGACGCCTCGATGCTTTCGCCGCGATGCTCTTCCAGAAAGGCGATCAGCCGCTCGGCCGTGGCGACATAGGCGCGCACCGTATGGATGGAGCGGCGCCGGTCGAGCGCCAGATGCTGGCGCCAGCGTTCGGGCAAGGCGGCGCTCATGTTGGAAATCCCGCGCTTAACTTCGCATATGTCCCGCAAGTTTTGATATTTCGGAACAGATGTTGGAAATATTGTTGCGAGGGTTGGCGTGGCGTGGGGGGCAGGGCGAGCATGGGGCGGAGACTAGCAGAGGGGGGCGGGGTAGGACAGATGGGTGGGGGATTTGGGGGATTGGGGACCCTCGCTTTGGCAAGGCGGTCGGCGATAGCCGACGCTGCGTGGTAAAAATCGTTCGACAACAATCGCCCACTTGCAGTCATTCCGCTAGCCGGGATAGCCTGCGAGTATGAACGAAGATCAGATGAACTCGATTTTCTTGGCGGCAGTGATGTGGATGTTTCTCTTCATTATAGGGTCATTAGCCATCACGAGACGGGCAGATCGAGACGTAAAGCCGCACAGTGAACGCTATGCGGCATTATATGCGACGATCGCTGTAGCAACTTTCCTTTTCAGAGAGTTCGCGCACAAGTGATGGCAGCCTCCGCCTGCCACCGGATTTCGTAATTTGGCGTCAGGCAGACCATCTGAATGGGTGACCGGTTTCAAGGATAAAGATAATCTGGGGGAGTGACCAAGAATGGTCGTACTCGTCACGCCAGCGAAGGACGTTGAGAGGCCCGTGTCTCTCAACGACATCTCAAGTGGAGGCGCGAGGTTGTCGAGCTTTGCGCTTGATCCAAGTCTATCCTGTAACTGCCTGCGACCCCAGCGTTGGCTACGCCGCCTTGCGGGTCGCTGGGTGACGAAAATGAGAGGCTGCTTTCTGGCGACCTCGCGCCCGGCGATAGCGACGAGGACATAACTTCGCTTTGCAGAAGGTCCGGCAGTTCGTCTAAGGGCCGGTCGTCAGGATTTTGAACCACCATGAATTATCGCCATTCCTTCCATGCCGGCAACAGCGCCGATGTCGTGAAGCACAGCCTCCTCATCGCTCTGGTGCAGGCCTTGCAGCAAAAGCCGGGCGCGCTGACCCTGATCGACACCCATGCCGGTTGCGGGCTGTACGATCTGGGCGGCGACGCAGCGCTACGCACCGGCGAGGCGACGGGAGGCGTGCTGCGGGCCTTTGCCGATACGAACCCCTTGCTGGACGATTATCGCGCTGCCGTGCGGGCGGTGAATGCGGGGGATGAGCCGCAGCTTTACCCCGGCTCGCCGCGCTGTCTGGCGCAGCTTTTGCGGCCGCAGGATGGGCTGATCCTCAACGAAAAACATCCGGAAGACGCTTATACCCTGCGCGGCGTGATGCGAGGCAGCGGCGCGGCCGTGCATGAACGCGACGCCTATGAGCTGTGGCTGGCCATGGTGCCGCCCCGCACCGCGCGCGGCGTGGTGGTGGTCGATCCGCCCTATGAGCAGACGGACGAACGCGCGCGCATCACCGCGACCCTAGCCGCCGCGCACCGCAAATGGGCGCATGGCGTGACGGTAATCTGGCATCCGCTGAAAGACGGCGCCACGCAATGGCATTGGAAGAAGCAGTTGCGCAAGCTGGGCATCCCCAAAATGCTGCTGGTGGAGCATTGGCTTTATGATAGCGAGCAGCCGGGCATCTATAACGGCGCGGGCCTGTTTATCGTGAACCCGCCTTATGCTTTCACGCAGGCGCTGCCGCCTATGCTGGAAGCGTTGCGCGCAGCGCTGGCGCCCGACGGGCATGAGGGTGAGATTATAGCTGATTGGTTGGGGGATTGAGGTAGGCGCGCACTCCCCTTCTCCAATGGGGGCGTTCGTAGCATTCTCGCACCGCCAATCCCTGCTATCCATCTCTTGTCTTTCCATCGTGCTGACAGGGCGGGAGATGGGTTCCCGCGTTCGCGGGAATGACGGAGAAGGGTGGTTAGCGGACAGTCCGCTGTCAGCTTGTCCATGCCGATTAGCTGCCATTGATGGAAGTCGATGGACCGTAACTCCATCATGCCTTCAATAGTAATAATCACGTTACGATTTTCTAATCTGTGCCTTGTATGTGCCAAGGCATGAACGAACGCTTCACGAAGCTGATTATTTGGGCACCGTTTATGCTTTGGTGCCTATCTCTCGCTGTTCCTGCCGCCGGTTGGGGAAAGAATCCCCAAATTATGCCCGGTTGGGGTATTCTATTGTTTGGCTGGATCGGTATTGCAAGCATGCAGTTCGGGTGGCTCGCAAATGTCGCTTTCCTTTGGTCAGGAATTTTAAATTTACGCGCTAAAAGGCCTTCGGGCGGAACAGGTATGATCCTGTTCGCTGCCCTTATTTTACCAACCTTACAGGCTTTGATGTGGCGCGATGTTTCCACCGATATAGGTCGCCTACCCGTTACGGTTGGACCGGGATATTACATCTGGATAGCTGCGATGTTTGGGCAGATGTATTTACTTTTTGTTACAGCCTTCAACGGCGTCAAAACGGATTGATGGTGAACACAGTATCTGGCGGCTTTCGGGAGCGTCTAGCTTTCGCCGGAGAGGCAAGAAATGGTCGCTAACGTCGGCTTCCTCATTCCGTCATGCTGAACCAAGTTCAGGGTGATGATGATGGAGAGGTTCGCTTTACGAGCCCTGCGAAGCACTCCCTAACGCCCGCCAACGCCCACTACCCTTGAAATCCGCCCATAAATGGGCACATGGGGGATATGGCACCTCCTTTCGATCCGGCCGACCTGCCGACCGGCCTGTTGATGGCGCTCAGCCCTCTGGTTCATCGCGTGCTGGCGCCCAATCCGTCGCCTTTCACCTATACGGGCACGCAGACCTATATCGTCGGCATCGATGCAGTGGCGGTGATCGATCCGGGGCCGGACGATGCCGATCATCTGGCGGCGCTGATCGCGGCGATTGGCGGGCGGCCGGTGGTGGCGATCCTGTGTACCCATACGCATCGCGACCATAGCCCCGCCGCGCGGCCGCTGAGCGCCTTGACCGGCGCGCCGGTGATCGGTTGCGCGCCGCTGACGCTGGACGATGACGGGCCGCGCGCCGATGCGGCGTTCGATGCAGACTATCGCCCCGATCGCGTGCTGGGCGATGGCGAGCAGGTCAGCGGGCCGGGCTGGACGCTGGAGGCGGTGGCGACGCCGGGCCATACGTCCAACCATCTGTGCTTCGCGCTGCTGGAAGAAAAGGCGCTGTTCAGCGGCGATCATGTCATGGGCTGGTCCACCAGCGTCATATCCCCGCCCGATGGCGACATGAGCGCCTATATGCGGTCGATGCAGTTGCTGCTGGGGCGGGACGACACGGTCTATTATCCCGCGCATGGCGAGCCGATCGACAATCCGCAGCGGCTGGTGCGCGGCATGATGGGCCATCGCAAGCAGCGTGAGGGGCAGATACTCCGCTTTCTGGAGCGCAACGGCCAGAGCGCCATTCCGGATATGGTGGCCGAAATGTACAAGGGCGTCGACCCACGCCTTTATGGGGCGGCCGGCCGATCGGTGCTGGCGCATCTCATCGATCTGGATGGCCGGGGCATCGCGGCGCCGGCCGGGGACGGGCAATGGCGGATGCGTTGAGACGCTATGCCGGGCCGATTGGCGCGGCGTTGCTTATCCTGTCCGTCGGCGCGGCGATGCTGGTCGGCTGGCAGCGCTATAATCGCGACTATGTCGTCACGGTGGAGGATGACGGGTCGGCGGTGACGAAGATCATCGCGGAAAAGATCGGCGGGACCAGCGACCTGCGCGTGTCGCGGCTGAACGGTACGATCCAGAGTACGGCGCGCGATGTGCGCGGCTTTGGCTGGCTGAAATCCGATCAGGTGGTGAAGATGCCCTATTCGGTCGATTATTTTATCGACCTGTCGGGCCTGTCTGCCGACGATCTGGAATGGGATGAGAAGGCGCGCACGCTGATCGTCAACGCGCCGGACGTGAAGCCGGACAAGCCCAATGTCGATGAGGCGCGCCGCACGCTCGTAAAGACCAGCGGGTTGTTCGTGACGCGGGAGGCGGGCGAGGAATTGAGCCGTAAGGCTTCCGCCCATGCGCAGGCGCGGGCGGAGGCATCGGCGCGGTCGCCCGAACGCATGGCGCAGGCGCGCGAATATGGGCGCACGGCGGTGGCCAAGGTCATGGGCGCGCCGCTTGCCGCCATGGGCTTTGGCGATGCGCGGGTGATCGTGACCTTCCCGCCGGAGCGGAAGAATAATAGTCGCGAGAGATGGGACGTGACGACACCGATCAACCAAGTGCTTGAAAAGTATCGCTGATAGAAAATCCTGCCTGAATTGACGCTTTCCTGCCGAAAATATATTTTCGGCCATGGCAAAAATTCGGGGGGTATTATGGCGACGCAGGTGCAGGCGGCGACTGTCTTCGAGCGGGAGCATCGTTTCTTCTTTATCACCGCCTGCCTGATGGCGCTGGTGCTGGTGGCGGGATTTTCCACCAATCTTGCGCTTGGCCGGTCGACCTTTGCGGTGCCGCCGGTCTTTCATCTTCATGCCTTTGTCTTCTTCGGATGGGTGGTCCTCTATCTGGCGCAGACCGGGCTGGTCGCGACCGGCTCCCTGGCATTGCATCGGCGGCTGGGCTGGCTGGCGCTGGGCTGGGTGCCGGCGATGCTGATCCTGGGCACGGTGATATTGCTGACCATATTGCGCAGCACCGGTGGTCCCTTCTTCTTTGCGAAGAATGAATTTCTGTTCGGCAATCTGACGGGGCTGGCGACCTTTGCCGGGACGGTCCTTTGGGCGATCGGCTTGCGGAGGCGGACGGACTGGCACCGGCGGCTGATGCTGGGCGCGATGGCGGGGCTTACCGGGCCGGGCTTTGGCCGGTTGCTGCCCCTGCCGCTGATGATGCCATGGGCCTGGTGGATATCGGGGGTGCTGTTTCCGGCTTTCTTCATCGTGGCGGGCATGGTCGCCGACCGGCGCCGTCTGGGCCGGGTGCATCCGGCCTATTGGTGGGGGCTGGGGCTGCTGGTCGGGGGGCAATTGGTGGCGCAGGCGATCGCCTACAGCCCCATGGGCTATGTCGTGACGGAGGCCGTGACCGCCGGAACGCCCGGCGCGGCCCGGCCAATGCAGGCACAATGGCCTTCGCGCCCCTGATTCCCTTGATCCCGGACCCTTGCCCGACTATCTGCCGCCGCAGGGTAGTAATCGGAGACTGACGACGTGGATGCACGCGGTGGCATGGGCGGCAGCTTGCAGGGGCTTGACCTGCGGGCGGAGATTGATCGGCTGCGCAAGGAGCGCAATGCGGTAATCCTGGGCCATTATTATCAGTCGCCCGAGATTCAGGACCTGTCCGATTTCGTCGGCGACAGTCTGGAACTGTCGCGCAAGGCGGCTGAGACGGATGCGGACGTGATCGCTTTCTGCGGCGTGCGTTTCATGGCGGAAACCGCCAAGATCCTGTCGCCGCAGAAGATCGTCGTGCTGCCGGACATGGATGCGGGCTGTTCGCTCGAAGACAGTTGCCCGCCCGCCCAGTTCAAGGCGTTCCGGGAGGCACACCCGGACCATATTGCGCTCAGCTACATCAATTGTTCGGCCGAGGTGAAGGCGCTGTCCGACATCATCGTGACGTCCTCTTCCGCCGAGAAGATATTGGCGCAGATCCCCAAGGATCAGAAGATCATCTTCGGCCCCGACAAGCATCTGGGCGGCTATCTGAAGCGCAAGCTGGGCCGCGACATGCTGTTGTGGCCGGGCGTGTGCATCGTGCATGAGGCGTTCAGTGAGACGGAATTGCTGAAGCTGAAGGCTGTGCATCCCGACGCACCGATTGCCGCGCATCCCGAATGCCCGCCCTATATCGTCGACCATGCCGATTATGTCGGGTCGACCAGCGGCATCCTGGACTTTGCCAAGACGATGCCCGGCGACACGCTGATCGTGGCGACCGAGCCGCATATCATCCACCAGATGCAGAAAAGCGTGCCGGACAAGAATTTCATCGGCGCGCCGGGGGCTGACGGCAACTGCAACTGCAATATCTGCCCTTATATGGCGCTCAACACGATGGAAAAGCTGTATCTGTCGCTGCGCGATTTGCAGCCGCGCATCGAGATGGACGAGACGCTGCGCGTCGCCGCGAAGAAGAGCCTGGACCGGATGCTGGAAATGGCCAGCGGCACGGTGGGGCAGGGGGATGTCGGGGCGCGCTAAAGCGCTTCAGGCGCGATAGGCCAGCCGCTGTTCGCTGAGCAGCGGCTGGTGCCATAATGTTTCGCAGGGAAATGCGGCGAAGGCCGGGTCGCGCGTCAGCAAGGTCAAGCCTTCCAGTTCCGCCTGCGCCGCCAGCATCCGGTCGAACGGGTCGCGATGTGCCATATCATAAGCACCGGCGCGCAGTCCGTGGGCGGCCGTCAGGTTCAGCGACTTGAAATCCGAATCCGCAACCGCTGCCTCATAGCGATCGAGATGAGGCAGGAGTTGCGGCAATTTGCCGATCCGTGCCTTGGTCGCGATCTCCCAGGCATTCACACTGCTTACGAAAATCTGGTCTGCCCCGCTTTCGATCATGCGATCGATCGCGTCGGGCAGCAGGCTTCGGTCCGTCCACCACCAGATAAGGACGTGGGTGTCGAGCAGCAGCCTCAATCTCCACGCCCCTCCCACAGGCGCAATTCGTCTTCCGGCAGTGGATCGAAAATCTCGTCACCGATCGTGAACAGGCCTGCAAACTGTCCGCCCCGCCGTTTGGGGTGCTCCCCCACCTGATTGATCGGCACTAGCTTGGCATAGGGCTTTCCAGCCTTGGCAAGGATGATTTCCTCACCGGCATGGGCGCGGTCCAAGAGCTTGGAGAAATGCGTCTTGGCCTCATGAACGTTGATGGTCGCAGTCATAAAAGTATATGGACTAAGTCCATGGACTAAGTCAAGTGCGATCGAGACTTGCGACCCGACCACATATGATTAGAGAGAGGCCATGACTTTCTCCCTTCCCGCTTTCAATCTTCCCGGTTTCGACCTCGACGCCTTCGTCGCCGCCACCCTTGCCGAAGATCTTGGCCCTGATGGGCGCGATGTTACCAGCGAGGCGGTGATTCCGGCCGATGCGGTGTTCGACGGGGTGATGGACAGTCGCGACGCGGTGACGCTGGCGGGGCTGCCGATTGCGGTCGCTTTCTTTCGCGCGCTCGATCCCGATGTGGAGATCGAATTGCTGCATCAGGATGGCGATCGGGTGGCGGCGGGGACCGACATCATGCGCATCCGGGGCAAGGCGCGGGCGATGCTGACGGCGGAGCGATCGGCGCTCAATACGGTGCAGCATCTGACCGGCATCGCCACCATGACGCGCGCTTATGTCGATGCGATCCTGGGCACGGGGGCAACGCTGCTGGATACGCGCAAGACGATCCCCGGCCTGCGTTGCCTTGAGAAATATGCCACGCGCATGGGCGGGGCGACCAATCATCGCATGGGCCTGTGGGATGCGGCGATGATCAAGGACAATCATGTCGCCGTCGCCGGATCGGTCGAGGAAGCGGTGCGCCGCGCCGTGGCCGCCGGGGTGGAGCGCATCATCGTGGAGGTCGACCGGGTCGACCAGATCGAACCGGCGCTGGCCGCCGGGGCGACGCATTTGCTGCTGGACAATATGGATGCGCCCACGTTGCGCGGGGCCGTAACGCTGATCGGCGGGCGGGTGCCGACCGAAAGTTCGGGCGGGGTCACGCTGGAGACGATCCGCGCCAAGGCGGAAACCGGCGTCACCTATATCAGCGTCGGCCGCCTGACCCAATCCGCCCCTGCCGCCGATATCGGACTGGATTTTGCCTATGCATAAGCTGATTTTCGCCTTCCTTCTGGCCGCCATGCCCGGTACGGCGCTGGCGCAGGCCGCCTATTGCAGCGCGCCCAGCCAGCCCGCGCGGCCCGAGCCGGAACTGCCCAGCGACAAGGAGCCAAAGCGCGCCTTGCCGATCGGCAGCTATACGCTGGCGATCAGCTGGTCGCCGCAATTTTGCGCGACGGCCAAGGGGCCGAAGAACAGCGTCCAGTGCGGCGGCCGCAACGGCAAGTTCGGCTTCACGCTGCACGGCCTGTGGCCCGACGGTTATGGCAAGGAATGGCCGCAATATTGCCGCGCGACCGATATCGTGCCGCGCGCGGTGATCCGCCAGAATATGTGCGCTACGCCATCGGCCCAGCTGATCCAGCATGAATGGGCCAAGCATGGCACCTGCATGGCGACCAAGCCGGAACTCTATTTCAACCTGTCGCGCGCTTTCTATGAATCGCTGCGCTATCCCGACATGACGACGCTGTCGCGGCGCAAGAATTTGACCGCGGGCCAGTTTGCCGAGGCTTTTGCGCGGGCGAACAAGGGGATGAAGGCGAACATGATGCGCGTCACGACGACGCGCGACAATATGCTGAGCGAAGTGTGGCTGTGCATGGATCGCCAGCTGGAATTCGCCCGCTGCCCCGCGCATCAGGGCGGCGCGGCCGACAGCGCCTATGTGAAGATCGCGCCGGGGCCGAATATCCTGAACCCGCGCCGCCCGGTGCCGCCGCCGGCCAATCCGACCAAGCGGCCGGGGCTGATCCTGGATCTGGACCCCAATACCCAGCCGTTGGGTAATAGCGCCGGCTAGACTGTATGCCTTTCGTCATTGCGAGCGCAGCGAAGCAATCCATGGGTGCGCCAGTGGATTGCTTCGCTGCGCTCGCAATGACGATTCACATAGATTCTATGATACGCCAATGATCCGCATCAGGCGTCGATCGTCACCGTCGAGGGATGGTGGCGATCGAGATGCTTGCGGATGATGCGCAGATTCTTCGTGTTCGACTTGTAGAGAAAGTCGAAGATATCGCCAGCGAACGGAATGGCACCGACCAGCGTGTCGACCCCGACATTGGCGGCCATGCGGGTGATCTGCCATTTCGACATGCCGAGGTTGCGCGCTTCCCAGACGATCCACGCGCCCATCGCGGCCGTGGCGATATCCCCTACCACCGGGACCAGCCCGACGAGGCTGTCGAGGCCGACGCGATGCTTGGTGCCGGGGATGACGAACAGCCCCTCCAGCAACGCCTCCATCGTTTCGATCCGGCGGCGGACTGACGCGGGATCATTGCCGAAGCCGGGCATGTCCCGGACGATCCGGTCGAACTGATTCTGCGAAACGGCCATCTGCCTCTTCTCCTGAAGCCCGTTTCCGACGGGCGCATAGCCTTAGTTGGTGCTGCGGAAGAGATGATTCAATGGATGACGCGCACGGGCCGAGGGGAGGAAGCCGGTCAGCCGTTTCGACACCAACGACCAGCGCACCGGCGCGCCGAGCGCGATATAGCCATTATGGGCGACCATCAGCGCTTCGGCGGCGGCGATGCGGGCGGCGCGCTCGTCCGCCGAGGAGGCGAGGCTGGCCGCCTGTAGCTGGGCATCGGCCTGATCGCTGCAATGGATTTTCCGAGCGCAGCCGACCCGGCCAAGATACCAGAGCGCGCTGTCATAGGCGGCGACTTCATCCACCAGCCGCAGGTCGGCCTCTGCGGTGATTGCCACGCGCTGCGTCGGCAGGCCGACCGCGCCCAGATCACGGCGCAGCATCGCATAAAGCAGGGTGGCGCCCGGCCCCTTGGGCAGAGCGATGCGCAGCGGCGGCGGCGGGCCATTGGTCGCTACCCAGCGCTTGACGCTGGCGGCCGCGTTGCCGCGTCGCTCCTCCAGCGGCAGGGCGGCCCAGTCGGGCGCGGTGGGTGGTCGGCCAAGGTCCATCTGGTCCGGTACGATCCGGTCGCTGGTCGCCCAGCCGCCCAGCGGGAACATGGCCGGCAACTGGCTGCGGTCGATCGCCATGTTGATCGCGGCGCGAATGCCGTCATCGTCCAGCAGCTTGCCGTCCCCCGTTACCGCCAGCCCCAACAGGCCCTGCACCGGATCGATGCGCACATTGTCCCGGTCTATCCCCGCCGGGACCAGCAGGGGCAGGTCGGTAAAGCGCCCGCCCAGTAGCAGCGCGGAATCCCGCTCGCGGAAGCGGATGATCGCCAGCGCGGCCCGTTCGGCGCGCACAACGCGGGTCTGCCACGGGGGCAGGGCATCGTCCTGATCCGCCCCTGAATCGTCGCCGCTGCTGCGGTCGATGGGGGTCAGGACGACGGCGCCATCCTGTTTCGTCCGGCGATAGGGGCCCGTGCCGCCATCGCGGGAGAGGACTGCCATCTGCGGCTGGGCGAGCATCTGGAGTACATAGGGGCGGGGCGCGGCCAGCCGGATTTCGATCACTTCGCCGGTCATGGGAATGACGGCCTGCACCGCATCCAGCGGGCCATCGGGATCGAGCAGGCGCAGCGCTTCGATTCGCGCCATCAGCATGCGCGCGACATCGGGCGCGGTGACGCGGGTGCCATTGGCCCAGAAGGCACGGCGCAGCCGGAAGATATAGGAGCGGCCATCATCCTGCACGATCCAGCGCTGGGCGAGGGCGGGCAATATGTCGCCGCTGGCGTCGAAGGCGACGAGGCCCTGCGCCGTCGCCTCCAGGATCAGCTTGGCGCCGGGATCGGGCAGATGTTGCAGCGGTTTCGCAAAATCGTCGCGATCGCCGACTACGCTGACGACAACCGGGCCGCTGCCTTCGTCCGAACATCCGCCGAGCGCGAGGCTGAGGCAGGCTCCGGCGATCAGGGCGGCGCGACGGCGCAGGAAAGGCAGGGGGGCGAACATGCAGGAACAGGCTTAGCCCGGCGGGAGCCTGCCGCCAACCGGGATCGGATCATTTGCTGATGTCACAAAACTGCCATCCACAAGACGCCTGACTGTAACAGAAAATTCATACTGGCGTCGTCGAACAGGGGAAGAGACGGAAATGACGCTGCAAACGCGACTGGCCGCCGGCACCGCGCTGGCGATGCTGATGACATCCACGCCGGTTGCCGCCCAAGTGCAGGGACAGGCGCCGGACAATGCCGCCCTGCAACGCCAGATCGATGAACTGAAGGCGCAGGTGCAGGCGCTGACCGTTGCGCTCTCTGCCAATAAGGCTGCGTCGCCAGTTGCGGTTGCGCCGGCGCCCGCCGGGGAAGCGGCACCGGCTGCGCTCGCCGCCGCGCCTGCGCCGCCAGTGGCTACCCCGGTATCGGCGGCGCCTAAGGCCAAGGCCTGGTATGAAAAGCTGTCGCTGCGCGGCTATACCCAGATGCGCTATAATGCGTTCCTGTCAGGCGACGATAGCGCGCCTTCGGGCCAGTCCCGGCTGCGATCCGTGCATGACGGTTCGATATCGGACCGGGGCGGCTTCTCGCTGCGCCGGGCGCGGCTGGTGTTGCAGGGTGATGTGTCCGATCGGGTGTCGCTCTATCTTCAGTCCGATTTCGCCTCGGCGGTGAATAATCAGGCGGGCAGCGAGCGGCGCGAAGGCTTCGTTCAGTTGCGCGATGCCTATGCCGATGTCTTTCTGGACGATGCGAAGAGCTGGCGCGTGCGCTTTGGCCAGTCGAAGGTTCCGTTCGGCTGGGAAAATATGCAATCCTCGTCCAATCGCCTGACGCTGGATCGCAGCGACGCGATCAACAGCGCGGTGCCCAGCGAACGCGATCTAGGGATTGTCGGCTATTATACGCCGCCGTCGGTGCAGAAGATCTGGGACCGGCTGGGGCATGACGGGCAAAAGCTGTTCGGCAATTATGGCGCCTTCGGCGTCGGCGTCTTCAACGGTCAGGGCACCAACCGAACCGAGCAGAATCGCGGGCTGATGAAGGTGGCCTTTGCGACCTGGCCGTTCGAACTCGACGGGCTGGGTGACGCATTCGAGGGGCAGGTGTTCGAAATCGGCGGATCGGCGATGATGAACGATGTGCAGCCCGAATTGCGCAGCGGCGGGGTGAGCGCCATCGCCTATGACGATGACCGCGTCGGCCTCCACGCCATGCTCTATCCCCAGCCTTTCGGCATTCAGGCGGAATGGAATTGGGGCAAGGGGCCGGAGTTCGACCTTGGCAGCCAGTCGATCGAAACGAAGAAGCTGCGCGGCGGCTATGTGCAGATGATGTATCGCCTGCCGACCGACTCGATCGGCGCGCTGATGCCCTATGGCCGGTGGCAACATTATCGCGGCGGGTGGAAGGCGAGCACCAATGCGCCCCGTCTGGAGACGGACGAATTCGAACTAGGCGTCGAATGGCAGCCGTGGAAGGCGCTGGAATTCACCTTCGCCTATGCCCGCATGAAGCGCGCGGAAGCGGATGAACGCCGCACGGGGCGCGCGGAAGGCGACCTGATCCGGACGCAGGTGCAGTGGAATTATTGAGCGGGCTGATTTGGGCGGTTAGGTGACTGTCGGGTTTCGGTTGCCCCTACCGCAGGCGGGAGGGACGGCGAGACTTAATGAGCGTAGCGAATTTAGTCGCAGCGGGGTGGGCATTTGCAACGTTGCGCAGGCCCACCCCCTAACCCCCTCCCGTTAACGGGAGGGGGAACAAGGTCGGCTTTTGGCCGTAAGCCATCATTTCCTTTTCTTCACGCCGGGTTTGATCCGGGAGCCCGCTGTCTTCTCCAGCGCCGGGCAGGAACGGCGTGCGGGGAATTTCCATGATGGCAAAGTCTGATGCGCGCGCCGCTCACGCACAGGCCAAAGGTCCCCACCCCAATCAAACACAAAAAAGGCGGCAACCCGAAGGTGCCGCCTCTTTGTCCGGCTGGACCGGATCGGTTCGCCCCGAAGCGTGAAGCTCCGGGGCTGGCCCGATTACTTCAGCTCGACGGTCGCGCCGGCTTCTTCCAGCTGCTTCTTGACCTTCTCGGCCTCGTCCTTGTTCACGCCTTCCTTGACGGCCTTCGGCGCGGCTTCCACCAGAGCCTTGGCTTCGGTCAGGCCCAGGCCGGTGATGGCGCGGACTTCCTTGATGACGTTGATCTTCTTGCCACCGTCGCCGGTCAGGATCACGTCGAATTCGGTCTGCTCTTCAGCAGCCGGAGCGGCGGCGGCAGCGGCCGGGCCAGCGACGGCGACGGCAGCAGCGGCGCTAACGCCCCACTTTTCTTCCAGAGCCTTCGACAGCTCGGCGGCTTCGAGGACGGTGAGGGCCGAGAGCTGGTCGACCAGAGCGTTGATGTCTGCCATGATATATTTCCTTTTTTGGGGCGAAAATGCCCCGTCAGATGAGGGTCAAAAAAACGAAGGAGGGACGGCTCAGGCCGCTTCCTTCTCCGCATAGGCGTTGAAGACGCGCGCAAGCTGCGCAGCCGGTGCCTGGGTGACGGTTGCGAGCTTGGTAGCCGGGGCGACCAGAAGGCCGACCAGCTTCGCACGCAGTTCATCCAGCGACGGCATCGATGCCAGGGCCTTGACGCCCTCCGCATCGAGCAGCACTTCACCCATCGCGCCGCCAACGATCTCAAGCTTGTCGTTGGTCTTGGCGAAATCGATCGCAACCTTGGCGGCGGCGACCGGGTCGACCGAGGTGGCCAGACCAACCGGGCCGGTGAGCAGGTCGCTCAGGCCGGTGTAGCTGGTGCCATCAAGGGCGATACGGGCGAGGCGGTTCTTCGTAACCTTGTAGGACGCACCGGCTTCGCGCATCTTCTGGCGCAGGACAGTCGACTGGGCGACGGTCATGCCGAGGTTGCGGGTCACGACGACCACGCCAACTTCTGCCAGCTCTGCGTTCAGCGCGGAAACGACCTCAGCTTTCTGATTACGATCCATGCCATTACTCCACTTCATGTTCGCTTCGCCTGGACAGGCCCAAGCGAACGGCTAAAACCCACGCCTGACGGCATGGGGCACTAAGTCCGAAGGGGAGAGATCGACTGGCCTATCCTCAAAAGGAAACAGGCAGACCCGAATCGGATGCATGACCCGTCCGGTAAGAACTTTTCCCCGTCTAGGCTGGAGATTAAGAAGGGCAAATTCCCTTCACCAACTGTCTCGGACGGAAGATCGCCGGCATTGCTGCCGATGACCTGCTGCCGCGCCCCTTACAGGCGCGGCGGCCCTTTGTCACGGAGAAAATCGGGGTGCGACCGGGTGTCAGGCGACGACATAAGGTTCATAGCCCAGATTGGCCGACGTCAGGCTGGTGGCGGCCATATTTTTGAAGGTGAGGAGGGTGGTGAACTGATAATATTCGGACGTGGACCCGTCCCGATCGACCTGAAGCAATGTGTCGGCACCCGATTGCACCAGTTTCATATAGCCGATGTCGAACGGGTTGAAGTCTTCAAGATGGCTCAGGACCGCGCTGAGGTCGACCCGGTCCGATGCTACATCGAAATCGGTGATGTCTATGCCTTCATATTCGGACCAGCCATAGCCAGCCAGCGTCACGAGATCGCTGCCAGCGCCCAGCGTGATGACAGATCTGGGCGACTGATCGACCGTGATATGATCGTCGCCCGCGCCGGCATCGATGATGCTCAGTGCGACATCGTCGACAATGATGACGTCGTCGCCCGTTCCTCCGGCGACGATCACAATATGGTCTTTCGCTTCATTCCGGTCATAATAATCGAGCGCATAGGTCAGGACGATCCGGTCATCGCCTGCTCCACCGTCCAGCAGCACCGCCTTGTTTGGCTGGGATGCGTCGACGAGATGGACTTCCAGCAGGTCGTCGCCATTCCGGCCGAGCAGATAGTCGATGCCACCCATGTCACTGATCAGATGGTCGTTGCCATCGCCGCCGTCCAGCCGGTCATTGCCCAGGCGACCGTTCAGCACATCGTCGCCGCCCGAACCGAGGATCAGATCGTCGGCCGCCGTACCGTACAACCTGTCGTTTGCCGCCGTTCCGGGCTGAAACATGCCAACGGTTGTCGAGCCATCGGGATTATAGCCCAGTTCCGCGGCGGTGAAGCTGGAGAGCAGTCGGTTTTCAAAGGTCAGGACCGCAACCGGACTGCCAAGGTTTCCTGCCTTGCCATCTCTATCGATTGACAGAACGACATCCACGCCCACCTGTTCCAGCGTCAGATAACCAGCAGCAAAAGGATTGCTGCCGTCCCAATTCCATACGAGTTCGCGCATGAACGCTTCGGTCAGAAGATAATCGGCGCCGAAGGTGAAATCGGTGACGCGGTTGCCGCTGGTCACGACGGTCGGTACGCCGACCCAGTCGTTGACCAGTCGCAGGCCATCCTGTCCCGCGCCCAGCGTGATCGTCTGGTTGCCACCGGAAATGTCGATAGCGACTTCATCATTGCCCGCACCGGCCAGCACCGTCGCGGCCAAGGCATGCGAAACAGCAATCCGGTCGTCGCCATCGCCGCCAAGGGCGGTCACTACATCCCGGATCGGGCTGTAATCATATCCCTCGAACGTCAGGACATCGTCACCATTGCCGCCATCCATAAGGACTGTTCGGCCCGATGGACGATAATACCAGCTATCGCTGACAGTCAGGCGATCATTGCCATCGCCGCCCAGCAACTGGTCATCGCCGTCATCATCATAGATTTGATCGTCTCCGGCCCCGCCCTCCAATATATCGTTGCCGGAATAGCCGACGATATAATCGTTGCCGCCCAGACCCTGGATCAGGTCGTCATTGGAGGAGCCGTAAAGGGAATTGTCGTCACCCTCGGTGCCGATAACGACGCCGTAGAGGAAGTCCGTGGTGATGGTGTAGCTGCCCGCAACGGTGCCGCCGACCACCAGATAATAAGCGCCGCCTTCGGGAACTTCGAAGGTCAGCAGGCCATTCGGCGCGGTTTCGACCGGCTGGATTTCGATGCCGAAGGCATCGTGCAAGGTCAGCGTCGCGGCGCTGTTGCCCGACAGCAGGAAGGTCAGGCGCGCGCCGACCTCCAGATTGAGGGCATACCAGTCCCGGTCGCCGGCACCATCGATCAGGCCCGTGGTCGCCCCTTCCAGCAACAAGGCATGATCCGCCTGTTCCAGCCCGAAGGCGCCGTCAGAATCGCGGGTTTCGCGATAGCCATGGCTGATCCAGTGGACCAGCGCCGCGTCGGCATCCAGTCCGGCCTGACCCAGATCGGCATAACTCAGCAGATAGGCGGTCGAATCGAAATGGAGGGACCGTCCCTCGCCATAGCCATGTTCGACGAAATGCCGGGTCGCCGCCTTTTCATTCAGGCCGATCGCCGGGATCAGATCGGGATTGGAGGCGAGGTAGAGCAGTCCGTCAAATTCGGTCGGTCGCCCCGCGTCGAATCCGCTCAGCACATAATGGCGCGCGGCGGCGTGGTTGTCCGTGCCGATGCTGGCGATCAGATCGGGGTTTGCGGCGACATAATGCAGCCCGTCGAAGCGGGTGGCATAGCCATAATCATGCCCTTCCGTGGCGTAATGGTAAGCCGCATCGGCAACGGTCGTATAGCCATAGGCGAACAGATGGGGGTTGGCGGCCAGATATTCATAGCCGTCAAATGTCGTGTTGCGTCCTTCGGCTCGCCCATATTTGATATAGTGACGGGCGGCCGTCGTCGGATCGGAGCCATAGACGTCGATCAGGTCCGGGTTAGCTGCCAGATAGGCGTAGGCACTGAAACTGACCGTGCGGCCTTCGGCATAACCATGGTTGATATAGTGGCGCACCGCTGCAAGCGGATCCAGTCCATAGACCGCGACCACATCAGGATAGGTGGCCAGATAGTCATAGGGAATGAAACTGGTTCGGCGAAATTCCCACCAGCCGGTCGATTCATAATGATCGCGTCCCGCCTGCGCATTGGTGCCGAAGGCGCGGATCAGATCGGAATAGGAGGCGATATAGCTTAGCGCTTCGACATCGGACCAGGTTTCGCTGACCATCGCAGTGCACTCCTTCGTTCGTCCGACGTCGATAGCGACGTCGAGCATGGTGAGTGCGACCCGGAATTGCGCCTGCCGCTGCGTGGCGCAGGGCGAAGTGAGCATAGATGCAACGGGAAATCAATCATGCAGCGACTGTGCAGGGCCAAGCGCCCGGCACAGTCGGATGATTTTGGGTTAGACCCGGTCCGCCTGCACCACAACGTCGATCGCGCGCAGGGCCTGCAAGATGCGGTTGAGATGCTGCGCATCCGCCACTTCCAGGTCGATGATGTCGGTGTGGAAGGGGCCTTCGCGGTTCACCAGTTGCAGGTTGAGGATGTTCGCCTTGGTCGCGCCGAACACATTGGCGACGGCGGCGAGGGCACCCGGCTGGTTCTTGACGATGACGGAGAGGCGGGCGGTGCCGCCCTTCGACTTGCTGTCCCAGCTCAGGTCGACCCAGTCGTCGTCCTGATCCACCTCCAGCGATCGGCAGTCGATGGTGTGCACCTCGATCGGCTCGCCGGTGCGGCGCACGCCCACGATGCGGTCGCCGGGCACCGGGTGGCAGCAGTCGCCCAGATTATAGGCGATGCCCGGCGTCAGGCCGCGGATCGACACGGGTTCATGCTGGCGCGGATGCGCTTCCTCCACCCCCTCGGCGGTGGTGGAGCCGGGCATCAGCGCTTCCATCACTTCGGAATCGAGCACGCGATGGGTGGCGATGGCGACCATCAGCGAGGCGCGATCGTCCAGCTTCAGCCGTTTGAGCGCGGCGTTCAGCGCCTTGTCGCCCAGTTCCTTGGCAAGGTCCGGGGAGAAGCGGCCGATGATTTCCTGATACAGCTTCTCGCCCAGGGCGATTTCCTCGCCGCGCTGCTTCTGGCGGATATAGCGGCGGATCGCGGCGCGGGCCTTGCCGGTGATGGCGAAGGTCAGCCAGCCCGGTTGCGGTTCCTGTCCCTCCGATTTCAGGATTTCGACCTGATCGCCATTTTCAAGATTGGTGCGCAGCGGCACGACGCGGCCATTCACCTTCGCGCCGACCGTCTGGTTGCCGAGCGAGGTGTGGACCGCATAGGCGAAGTCGACCGGGGTCGATCCCTTGGGCAACTGATGCAGTTCGCCCTTGGGCGAGAAGGCGAAGATGCGATCCTGATACATCGCCATGCGGGTATGTTCGAGCAGTTCGTCCGCATCCTGGCTCTGCTCCAGGATTTCGACCAGGTCGCGCAGCCATGCGGCATGCTGGTCGGTGGCGTCGCCCTTCTGCTTATAGGCCCAGTGCGCAGCCAGCCCCAGTTCCGCGTCATTATGCATGTCGCGGCTGCGAATCTGGACCTCGATCCGGGCATTGTCCTGATGGATGACGGTGGTGTGCAGCGACTGATAGCCGTTGCGCTTGGGCGTGGAGATATAATCCTTGAACCGGCCCGGCACCATCTTGAAGGTCTGGTGGATGATGCCGAGCGCGCGATAGCAATCCTCGGTCGAGGCGGTGATCACGCGGAAGGCCATGACATCGGTCAGCTGTTCGAAGCTGATATGACGTTCCTGCATCTTCTTGAAGATGGAATAGGGATGTTTTTCGCGGCCCGACACGCTGACCGACATGCCCTGACCCGCCAGCAGCAATTGCAGTTCCGCGCCGATCCGGTCGACCTTGTCATGGCCGCCTTCCTTGAGCTGTTCCAGCCTTTTGGTGATGCTGTCATAGGCTTCCGGCTCGATCTCCCGGAAGGAGAGGAGCTGCATCTCGCGCATGAAATCATACATGCCGATCCGTTCGGCCAGCGGGGCATAGATATCCATCGTCTCGCGCGCGATGCGGCGGCGCTTGTCGGGATTCTTGATGAAGTGCAGCGTGCGCATATTGTGCAGCCGGTCGGCCAGCTTCACCAGCAGCACGCGGATATCGTCCGACATGGCGAGCAGGAACTTGCGGAGATTTTCCGCCGCCCGCTCATTCTCGCTCATCGCCTCGATCTTGGAGAGCTTGGTCACGCCATCGACCATGCGCGCGACATCCTTGCCGAACGCGCTTTCAATCTCCTCATAGGTGACGAGCGTATCCTCGATCGTGTCGTGCAGCAGCGCGGTCACGATCGTCTGGTCGTCCAGATTGAAATCGGTCAGGATCCCCGCCACTTCGATCGGGTGGCTGAAATAGGGGTCGCCGCTGGCGCGCTTTTGCGAGCCGTGCTTCTGGACCGAAAACACATAGGCGCGGTTGATCATCGCTTCGTCCGCATCCGGATCGTAGCGCTTTACCCGTTCGACAAGTTCATATTGGCGTAGCATCGTTTCCCGATTGTGTTGGAAGAGCCTTGTCGTGCAACAAAAAAATCCCATATCGATGGAATAAGTCGGCACTTTTGCAACAACCGGCGCTTTGCGCTATGCGATAGACCCATGAAACATAATCTTGCCCAGGATCTGGAACAATGTGCGCTCCCCGCCGCGCTGGAGGCGATGGGTGAGCGCTGGTCCTTCCTCATCCTGCGCGGTGCGCTGTCGGGCATCCGACATTTCGAGGAATTCCAGTCTACCCTGGGCATCGCCCGCAACATATTGGCCAA
This sequence comes from Sphingobium sp. AP50, assembly GCF_900109095.1. GTDB lineage: Bacteria > Pseudomonadota > Alphaproteobacteria > Sphingomonadales > Sphingomonadaceae > Sphingobium. The sequence goes on along the minus strand of NZ_FNYZ01000005.1, from coordinate 158,690 downwards.
CAGGCTGAGCCGGCTGGTCGAAAATGGCATCATGCTGCGCCAGCCGATGCAGTGCGACCGGCGCAAGGTGGAATATCGGCTGACCGAAAAGGGGCAGGATCTGGCGCCTGCCATGATCGCGCTGCGCCAGTGGGGCGAAAAATGGGGCTGCGCTCCCGCATCCTGCCAGGTTCTGGCCGACAAGCGCGACGGCCAGCCGATCCGCAGCATCGCCATTCAGGCGCATGACGGCCGTCTGCTGGAACTGACCGATCTGGTATGGGTGTGCCCCGACGAGGTGACGCCCATGGCGGAGGCTCCGGCCGTCGCGGCCTGACGATGGCGCAGTGGTTTCCGGCTTCAAGGCTGTTGGATTATTCGTTGCCGTCATTGCGAGCGCAGCGAAGCAATCCACTGGCGCACTCATGAATTGGTTGGGCATTGCCCGCCTTCGGCCCGCTGCGCTCGCAATGACGGTTAGAGTCTCGGCTGTTATGCCGTAAAGCGTCTTTGACCATGGGATCAAATCGCCTAAGTCTGACTGCAATGTCCGTATCCGTGCCCCGCATCAAGCCGCAGCCCTTTTTCGCTGACAAGAATCGCGCCTTCTGGAATTTGCAGTCGGTCGGATGGGCCGGCGCTTTCCTGCTGCGTGGATCGTCGACCATCGCCAACGGGCAGCCACTCTCCAGTCTGGTGCCGGTGATCATATCGACCGTCACAGGCTATTCGGTGACGCTGCTGATTGCGGTCATGTTCCGGTTTTTGCTGAAGCAACGGCCGATCATCCGCTGGGGCGTGTCGATCGTGACGGTGGTCCTGGCCGCGGGGCTGGTCGCCTTTATCGATGCCTGGGTCTTCTCCACCCAGAATCGCGCGAGCGAAACGGCGGGGCTGCAACTGTTTCTGGGCGCCTTCTATCTGTCGATGACGTTGCTGGGGGCATGGTCCTCGCTCTATTACGCCATCAACTTCTACCTGACGGTGGAGGAGCAGGCGGACCAGTTGCTGCTGCTGGAAAATCAGGCGGCCAATGCGCAACTAGCGATGCTGCGCTATCAGCTCAATCCGCATTTCCTGTTCAATACGCTCAACAGCATCTCGACCCTGGTGCTGCTCAAGCAGACGGATCGCGCCAATGCGATGCTGTCGCGCCTTTCCTCCTTCCTGCGCTATACGCTGATCAACGAGCCGACCGCGCAGGTGACGATCGAGCAGGAGATCGAGACGCTGAAACTCTATCTGGAGATCGAGAAGATGCGGTTCGAGGAGCGGCTGCGCCCGGTCTTCAGCATCGATCCCGCAGTCGCGCGGGCGCGCCTGCCTTCGCTTTTGTTGCAGCCGCTGGTGGAAAACGCGATCAAATATGCGGTCACGCCCAAGGAGGAGGGAGCGGAAATCTCCGTCACGGCGCAGCCTGCCGGGGATAATGTCCGGATCGTCGTATCAGATAGCGGGCCGGGATTGAATGAAGGCGGAATACGACCGCACATCCCGATGAGCGAGGGGACCGGGATCGGCCTGCCGAACATCCGGGACCGTTTAATTAAGGCCTTCGGGGAACGACAGAGCTTCGAAACGCGTTCCACGCCGGGCGGATTTTCGGTCATCATCGAAATTCCGCTTAACATGGATGAAACATCGAAAGTGGCCGCATGACCATCAGAACAATCCTCGTCGATGACGAAAGCCTGGCTATTCAGGGCCTTGCACTGCGTCTTCAAGCGCATGAGGATGTCGAAATCGTCGAAACCTGCACCAATGGCCGCGAAGCGATCCGCGCGATCAAGACGCATAAACCCGACCTTGTGTTCCTGGATATTCAGATGCCCGGTTTCGACGGCTTTTCCGTTGTCCAGGGCCTGATGGAGGTGGAACCGCCGCTCGTCATCTTCTGCACCGCCTATAGCGACTATGCGATCCGCGCGTTCGAGGCGCAGGCGGTCGATTATCTTATGAAGCCGGTGGATGAAGGGCGTCTGGCCGATGCACTGGATCGCGTGCGCCAGCGCCTGAGCGAAAAGAAGCAGGTGCAGGAAGTCGAAAAGCTGCGCGAAGTGCTGGCCGAGGTCGCGCCGCAGGCCATGAGCGATTTTGCGTCTGACGATGATGCGCCCGCCTCCAATCGCTTCGAAAAGCTGATCAACATCAAGGATCGCGGGCAGATTTTCCGGGTCGACGTGGATTCGATCGAGCGGATCGACGCGGCGGGCGACTATATGTGCATCTATACCGCCGACAATAGCCTGATCCTGCGCGAGACGATGAAGGATCTGGAAAAGCGGCTGGACCCGCGCAATTTCCAGCGCGTGCACCGTTCGACCATCGTGAATTTGAGCCAGGTGCGGCAGGTGAAGCCCCATACCAATGGCGAATGTTTCCTGGTGCTGGAAAGCGGCGCGCAGGTGAAGGTCAGCCGGTCGTACCGCGACGTGGTGGCGCGGTTCGTGCATTGAATTGAGCCAATCGTCATGCCCGCGTAGGCTGGAATGACTTGGTTATAGAAAAAGGGTCGCTTCATCAGAAGCGACCCTTTTTCTATGGTGCAATCCAAGACGCGACAGCTTGTTTCCTATGAAGCGTTCCCCGGCGCAGGCCGGGGCCCAGATCAGACCGTGCAACTTTACCCCGGCCTGCGCCGGCGAACGCAGAGGCAAAACTTCATATCGTCGCTTGTTGGTATCAATCCATCGTCCGCACCGGGCGGACGATCAGTTCGTTGACGTCCACATCGTCCGGCTGCTCCAGCGCATAGGCGATGGCGCGGGCGATCGCGTCGGGGGTGAGGGCGATGGCGCGGAAATCCTCCATCGCGGCGGCGGCGCCGACTTCGGTGATAGTGCTGGCCAGTTCGGATTCGACCACGCCGGGCGACACCACGGTCACGCGGATATCGTCATGCTCCATGCGCAGCCCGTCGGAAATGGCGCGGACCGCATATTTGGTGGCGCTGTAGACGCCGCAGGTCGGCCAGACGCGATAGCCGCCGATCGACGAGATATTGACGAAATGGCCGCTCCCCTGTGCCTTGAACCGGGGCAGGGCGGCCGCAATGCCGTGCAGCATCCCGCGAATATTGACGTCGATCATCCGGTCCCATTCGTCGACCTTCAGGCTGTCGAAGCGGGATAGCGGCATCAGGCCCGCATTGTTGACCAGCACGTCCACCCGGCCAAATTCCGCTTCCGTCGCGGCGATGAACGCTTCCACATCGGCACGGTCGGTGACGTCCAGCGCGCGGAAGGCCACGGTACCGCCAGCGGCGTTCAGTTCGTCCGCCAGTCTTTCCAGTCGGTCGGTGCGCCGTGCGCCCAGCATCAGCTTCGCGCCGCGCGCCGCCAGCAAGCGTGCCGTGCCTTCACCGATGCCGCTGCTGGCGCCAGTGATCGCGATAACCTTGTTCTCGATAGCCATGTCCTGTCTCCTTGTCCGGCGGATCGACGATCGATCCGATGGGCCATGGATGCGGCATGATGGGGCTGGAGCGGTAGAACAGGCTTGCGGAAGGATTGCATAATATTCCAATGTGGCGATGCGGCCCTGTTCGCACGGCATGCTTTGGCGTAGAAGGAGGGGCATGGAGAATGCCCCATGTCGCATCAGGCCCTTGGTCAGCAGATTGCCCGATATGCCGATGGTGATGGCATTATCGATACTGCCATCCCGCGCCTGACGCTGGTGCGCTGGTCGCATGCCGGGGAGCCAGTGCATATGCTGCAACGGCCTGCGCTGTGCATCATTGCGCAGGGGGCCAAGACGGTGATGCTGGGTGACGGCCTGCTATCCTATGGCCCGGCCAGCTATCTGGTCGCGTCGCTCGACCTGCCGATCACCGGCGTCGTGACGGATGCGCAGCAGGACGCGCCTTATCTCTGCTTCTGCCTCTATCTCGATCCGGCGATGCTGTCGGACATCGCCATCGCCCTGCCGCCAATTGCGCCGCCGGTCGCGCCGGTGGCGGAGGGGAGCGCGCTGTCGCTGCATCCGATCACGCCCGAACTGCTGGACGCGGCTACCCGGCTGACGGCGTTGCTGGGTAGCCGGAGAGCGCGCCGCTGCTCGCGCCGCTGGTGGAGCGGGAATTGCTGGTGCGACTGATGACCGGGCCGAATGGCAGCATCATCCGGGCGATCGCCAGCGGGGAAAGTCGCACAGGCCAGATCGCCCGCGCCATCGGCTGGCTGAAGGCGCATTTTCGCGAGCCGTTCAGCGGCCCCGATCTGGCGGGGCTGGCGGGCATGAGCATATCGAGCTTCCACGATCATTTCCGCCGCGCGACGGCGATGACCCCGCTGCAATATCAGAAGCAATTGCGGTTGCAGGAAGCGCGCAAACTGATGCTGGCAGACCGGCTGGACGCGGCGGAGGCGGGCTATCGCGTCGGTTATGACAGCCCCTCGCAATTCAGCCGCGAATATCGCCGCCTGTTCGGCGCCCCGCCGCAGCGGGACATGGGGCGGTTAAGGGCGCTGCCGCAGGTGGCACTGGCGATTTGAGGGGAGGTGGGGTGGCTTTGGGTCGTGCTCTGACCGCAATTGCCATCACATTTCTCCGTCCGGCAATCGGAATTTCAGCAGCAGGGTGCGCTGGAAGAATTCGTGATTGTCGTCGGACACGACCCAGATGATCGTGCGGCCCGCTTCACGCGTCACGGCGATGCCCTCGAAATTGTCGGCCAGCAGCGGCGGCGCCAGCCGGGCGAGGGTGCGGGCTTTGAGTTCCGTTCCCGGCGTCAGCCTGTCGGGCAGCTCGACGATCGCGATGGTCGCGGTGAACAGATCCTCCAGCGTCAGCCGCCGGTTCAGCACCAGCAGATGATGCGCGTCGATCGCCACGGCATCTGTCGGGCGATAGCCTTTGGGCGGGGTGTAGCGCAGGTGGATCGGATCGGGCGTGTCCTTTTCGGCCGGGTCGCCCGCGAAGAGCAGGCTGTCATGCTTGCCATCGGCGGTCATGCCCATTTCGCCGATCACCAGAAAGCGGCCGTCGGGCAGGCGGGCGAGCGATTCGATCGATCCGGTCTTGGGCCAGGCCATGATTTCCGGCCAGGTGCGGCACGCCTCCACCCGCGCAAAGCCGGGACCATAGCGGCACACCGCCTGTTGCAGTTCGAAGCCGACCCAGTAGCGATCGCTGACGGGATCATGCGCCAGCGATTCCGAATCCCAGGCCCACCAGGGGCGATAGCGATCCTGCGCGCGGATCGGCAGCGGGGCGATGAAGGGGCGGCGGGCAGCTTCGCCGGGCCCCACATGGAAACCCATCAATAGGCCTGAATCGCTGAGGCCCAGCACGTCGCCCGGCGGCGTCACCATCAGGGCGGAAATGCCGCCAAAGCCGGGGTTGGCGCTTTCCACCACCCATCCGCCCAGATAGTCGAGCGCGCCCACATGGCGCAGCGCGGGATCGACGCTGCTGAGTGGCAATGGCTGTGCCCGCACCAGCAGCGTGCCGGCCTGCACGCTTTCGGGCTTCCCCGGATGCGGCGCGGGAAGCAGCAAAATCGCAAGGGCCAGGACGATCAGGATTCGCTGCATCGCACCGGCCATAGGGGATAATCCGGCAGGGTGCAGCAGAACAGTGACGGGCGGCGCGCACCTGAACGGCGGCTGTCACCCCCATTCAGGCTTGGCTCAACGCGACTCCGGCATAAGGGCGTCAATCGATGGGCAATCCCGTTTCTTTTCAGCGGCCGCCCAAGAGGATGGCAATTGAGGAGCAGAGCCATGAAGATGAAGTTTCTTGTGAATATGGGAGCCGCCCTGGCCATGGGCGTGGCATCGCTGGCCGTTTCGGCCGCCCCCGCGCAGGCGCGCGATCATTATCGTGGATATGATCGGGGCGACTATTATCGCGGCGGATATGACCGGGGTTATCGTGGCTATGATCGCGGCTATCGTGGCTATCGCGGTGATTATTACCGCGGCGGTTATGACCGTGGGTATCGCGGTGATCGTTATCGTGGCTATCGGGGTGGCTATCGCTGCCGGGACAATGGCACGGGCGGCACCATCATCGGTGCGATCGCCGGTGGTCTGCTGGGTAATGAAATCGGCAGGGGATCGGGCCGCTATGGTCGCCGTGGTGACGGCACGACCGGTGCCATCGTCGGCGCGGGCGTGGGTGCGCTGGCCGGCCGGGCGATCGATCGCAACTGCTGATCCCGCAAGGATCGCGTAACGAAGAGGGCCGCTCCGCAAGGGGCGGCCTTTTTTCATGCCCGCGCCGGTCAGGGGTGGGGAGCGGGCTGGGGCGGGACGCGGTTGCGGTCCGCCCGCGCTGCGGCTGTCGCGGCGGGGTTCAGTCCGGCATCGTCGCTCTGCGCGGCGCCGGCCTGCGCATCCAGACGGGCGGCGGCTTCGTTGAGCGCTCTTGCCTCCCCGGCGCTGACGCCCCCCACACCATCCTGATCGCCGGAGCTGCCGCAGGCGCCCAGCATCAGTGAAGCTATCAGTGCAGCCATCAGGGGCAGGGCGGTCCGCTTCATGCGCATGGTCTTCCGGGAAGAGGGGCCAAAAAGAAAGGGGCCGCGCCGTTGCCGGTGCGACCCCTTTCGAATATTTCGCCAGAAGCGAAAATTACATCGCGTTCGCGGCGTTGTTGGTCGCGTTCGACGCAGCGTTAGCGGCGTTGTCGGCGGCGTTCAGCGCAGCGTTCATGGCGTTGTCGGCAGCGTTCGAAGCGTTCTCAGCAGCGTTGGCAGCGTTGTTGGCGGCGTTTTCATGGCCACCCGAGCAAGCGGCCAGGCCGAGCGAAGCAGCGAGAACGAGCGAAAGAGCAATCGACTTGGTCATGGGTTAAAACCCCTCTCTGAGAAAAACAAAATGCAGACCACTCTCGGAGAAAAGCTCACCCCCCATTGCGCCTGCCCTTTGATTCCTAATGCTTTGGAAAGAGCAAGGCAATCCCATTCATAAAGCTGAAAGGTTGAGTTACCGTCGTTTTGCCGGATCATGGATGAAAAATGCACGGAAAATTCACTGGCATTGACGTATATAAAGAATTCTTTATATGGCATGGACATGCATGCGGCACTCGACATTTTCCGGGCACTTGGTGATCCGACGCGGCTGCGCGTGATCCATCTGCTGCGGGCGATGGAACTGGCCGTCGGGGAAATTGCGCAGGTTGTCGGGCAAAGCCAGCCACGCGTTTCGCGCCATGTTCGCATCCTTGCCGAAGCCGGATTGGTGGAACGGCGCAAGGAAGGCAATTGGGTGTTTTTGCGGCTGAGCCGGGACGCCGCCTTTGTGCCTTTCCTGACCCTGTTCGACCAGTTGGAAGCCTCTGACAGCGAGGCTTTGTGGCAGGCGGCCGACCTTGCCCGGCTGGCGGCGGTGCGGGCCGACCGGGCGAAGGCGGCGGAAAGCTATTTTGCGGAACATGCCGAAGAATGGGACGCGATCCGGTCGCTCCATGTCGCCGAAGCCGATGTGGAGGCGGCGATGACCGCGCTGCTGACGCGCGAGCCGATCGGCCATCTGCTCGATATCGGCACCGGCACCGGGCGGATGATCGAACTGTTCGGGGACGCCGCGCGGCAGGTGACGGCGATCGACCGCAGCCCCGACATGTTGCGTCTGGCGCGGACCAAGCTGCCGGCCGACGCAGGCGACAAATATGCGCTGTTGCTGGGCGATTTTCTGGAACTGCCGCTGGCGCCGGGTGGCGCCGACACGGTCGTCCTGCATCAGGTGCTGCATTATGCACAGGCGCCTGAAATGGTGATCGCCGAGGCCGCGCGCGTCACGGCGCAGGACGGGCGGGTGCTGATCGTCGATTTCGCGGCGCATGAACGCGAGGAACTGCGCACGCGCGACCAGCATGCGCGTCTGGGCTTTTCGGACGAACAGATGGATGGCTGGTTCGCTGCGGCGGGACTGGCGCTGGAACGGGTGGAAACGCTGCCCGGCCAGCAATTGACGGTACAACTCTGGCTGGGGCGGCGCAGGACGGCGCGCATCCTGCCCATCGAAGAACGGATTTCCGCATGACCCTGAATGATCCTGCCGCACCTTTGTATGCGGATCTGGCCGGCGACTGCCAGGTGAGCTTCGAATTCTTCCCGCCCAAGACGGAGAAGATGGAGGCGCAGCTCTGGTCGGCGATCGAGACGCTGACGCCGCTGGCGCCCAAATTCGTGTCCGTGACCTATGGCGCGGGCGGTTCCACGCGGGAGCGGACCCATAATACGGTCGCCCGCATCGCGAAGGAAACGCCGCTGGCGGCCGCCGCGCACCTGACCTGCGTCGCTGCGAGCAAAGCGGAAATCGGCGAGATTGCCGACGCTTATTGGGAAGCGGGCGTGCGCCATATCGTCGCCCTGCGCGGCGATCCGCCCGAAGTGGGCGGCACGTTCGAACCGCATCCCGATGGCTATACCGGCGCGGCCGATCTGGTCGAAGGGCTGATGCAGCGCCATCCGTTCGAGATTTCCGTCTCCGCCTATCCGGAAGTGCATCCCGAAGCCGCGAGCGCGCAGAGCGATCTGGATAATCTGAAGCGCAAGCTGGATGCCGGGGCGACCCGCGCGATCACGCAGTTCTTCTTTGCGCCCGACACCTATTTCCGCTTCATGGACAAGGTGCTGGCGGCGGGCATCAGCGCGGACATCGTGCCGGGCATCATGCCGGTCGGCAATTTCGCCGCGACCCAGCGCATGGCCGCCATGTGCAATACCGACGTGCCGCAATGGATGGCGCGGCTGTTCGAAGGGCTGGACGATCATCCGTCCGCGCGCCAGCTCGTGTCGGCGACGATCGCGGCGGAATTGTGCCGGAAGCTGTATGAAGGCGGCGTGCGCGACTTCCATTTCTATACGCTCAACCGGGCGGAACATAGCTATGCGATCTGTCATCTGCTTGGGTTGCGGCCCAAAGTGATGGCGGACGCAGCAGCATGACAGATTTCCCCCGTTCGCCCTGAGTAGCCATTGAGCTTGTCGAAATGGCGTATCGAAGGGTCCTTCGATATGGAGTCTTCGACAAGCTCAGTCTCCTACTCAGGACGAACGGTAATTTTTTGATAGGCGGAGTTTTGATGATGAGCGCCGAAGCACAATTGCGCGCCCTGGCGGCGGAAAAGATCCTGATTTTCGACGGCGGCTATGGCACGTCGATCCAGAAACATGGCCTGACCGAAGCCGATTATCGCGGCGATCTGGATCTGGCCAAGGACCAGAAGGGCAATAACGACCTGCTCTGCCTGACCCGGCCGGACATCGTGGAGGGTATCCACACCGCCTATCTCGACAATGGCGCCGACATGATCGAGACGAACACCTTCTCTTCGACCAAGATCGCGATGGCTGATTATGGCTGCGAGCATCTGGTGTGGGACATCAATGTCGCCGCCGCGAAGATCGCCCGTGCGGCTTGCGAGAAGGCGACGGCGAGGGACGGCAAGCCGCGCTTCGTCTGTGGCTCCATCGGCCCGACGAACAAGACACTGTCGATATCGCCTGACGTGAATGACCCTGCGTTCCGCGAAGTCGATTATGATACGTTGAAGGCCGACTATCGTGAGCAGTGCGATGCGCTGATCGCGGGTGGGGTGGATTTCCTGCTGATCGAAACCTGTTTCGATACGCTCAATGCCAAGGCCGCCGGCATGGCCGCGCGGGAAGCCGAGGTTGCTTCGGGCCGTCCGGTGCCGGTGATGCTCAGCTTCACCATCACCGACATGTCCGGCCGGAACCTGTCGGGCCACACGATCAACGCCTTCTGGTATTCGCTGCGGCATTTGAAGCCGCTGACCATCGGCGTGAACTGCGCCTTCGGGGCGGATTTGCTGCGGCCTTATCTGTCGGAATTGTCGAAGAATGCCGACACGCTGATCCTGGCCTATCCCAATGCCGGCCTGCCCAACGAACTGGGGCAGTATGACGAACTGCCGGAAACCACCGCGAAGCTGATCCGCGACTGGGTGGACGAAGGGCTGGTCAATATGGTTGGCGGCTGCTGTGGCACGACGCCCGCCCATATCGGTGCGGTGGCGAAGGCGCTGGCGGGCCACAAGCCGCGCGTGGTGCCGGAGTTGCAGGTCGTGACGCGCCTCGCTGGGCTGGAGCCGATGCATATCGCGGCATAAAAAGAATGTTCCCCCTCCCGCTTGCGGGAGGGGGCTAGGGGGTGGGCCTGTCCAGGCGCTGCTCCAGGAAAGCCCACCCCCGGCCCCTCCCGCTTGCGGGAGGGGAGAAGAGAAGCAAAATGACCACCCAATCCACCGCCACCTTCGTCAATATCGGTGAACGCACCAACGTCACCGGATCGGCCAAGTTCAAGAAGCTGATCATGGCCGGCGACTATGCCGCCGCCATCGACATCGCGCGCGAGCAGGTCGAAAATGGCGCGCAGATCGTCGACGTCAACATGGACGAAGGTCTGCTCGACGCGGTCGAGGCGATGACCACTTTCCTCAAGCTCATGACATCGGAACCGGACATCAGCCGCGTGCCGGTGATGATCGACAGTTCCAAATGGGAAGTGATCGAGGCGGGTCTGAAATGCGTGTCCGGCAAGCCGGTGGTCAATTCGATCAGCATGAAGGAGGGTGAGGAAGCCTTCCTGCATCATGCGCGTCTCTGCATGGCCTATGGCGCCGCGGTGGTCGTCATGGCCTTCGACGAAACCGGGCAGGCGGACACGCAGGCCCGCAAGGTCGAGATTTGCGAGCGCGCTTACAAGCTGTTGATGACCATCGGTTTTCCACCCGAAGACATCATCTTCGATCCCAATATCTTCGCGGTGGCGACGGGGATCGAGGAGCACAATAATTACGGCGTCGACTTCATCGAAGCATGCCGCGAGATCAAGAAGCGCTGCCCGCATGTCCATATTTCGGGCGGACTGTCGAATTTCTCCTTCTCTTTCCGCGGTAACGAACCGGTGCGCCGGGCGATGCACAGCGTGTTCCTGTACCATGCCATTCCGGCGGGGCTGGACATGGCGATCGTCAATGCCGGGCAACTCGACGTCTATGACACGATCGATCCGGCGCTGCGCAAGGCATGCGAAGATGTGCTGCTGAACAGCGATCCCGAAGCGGGCGAGCGGCTGGTCACGCTGGCGGAAAGCTATCGCGGCAAGGATGCGGCGACCGAAAAGGCCGCGCAGGAATGGCGGGGCTGGCCGGTCGCCAAGCGGCTGGAACATGCGCTGGTCAAGGGCATCGACATGTATGTGGTGGAGGACACCGAAGAGTGCCGCCTCGCCGCCGCCAAGCCGATCGAGGTGATCGAAGGTCCGCTGATGGACGGCATGAACGTGGTCGGCGACCTGTTCGGCGCGGGCAAGATGTTCCTGCCGCAGGTCGTCAAATCCGCCCGCGTCATGAAGAAGGCGGTCGCGCATCTGCTGCCTTATATCGAGGCGGCCAAGGAACCGGGCGCCAAGGGCAAGGGCAAGATCATCATGGCGACCGTGAAGGGCGACGTGCATGATATCGGCAAGAATATCGTCGGCGTCGTGCTCCAGTGCAACGGCTTCGAAGTGGTCGACATGGGCGTGATGGTGCCCTGGCAGGACATCATCAAGGCTGCGAACGATCATGACGCGGACATGATCGGCCTGTCCGGCCTCATCACCCCCTCGCTGGACGAGATGGTGACGGTGGCGCAGGAAATGCAGCGCGCCAATATGGTGATGCCGTTGCTGATCGGCGGGGCGACCACCTCGCGCGTGCACACGGCGCTGCGCATCGACCCGGCCTTTACCGGGCCGGTGGTGCATGTGCTGGACGCCAGCCGCGCGGTGGGTGTGGCGACGGCGCTGGTCAGCGAAACGCAGAAGAATGATTTCGTCCAGAAGACCAAGGACGATTATGAGCATGTCCGCGTCGCCCGCGCCAACAAGGGGCAGAGCGCGCTGATCAGCATCGCCGACGCCCGCGACAACGGGTTTGAGATCGACGAAAGCCTGAAGGCGCCGCGTCCGCGCCTGCCCGGCGTGCATCGCTTCCCCGACTGGGATCTGAAGGATCTGGTCCAGTATATCGACTGGACGCCCTTCTTCCGCGCCTGGGAACTGGCGGGCAATTATCCCGCGATCCTGACCGATCCGGTGGTGGGCGAAAGCGCGACCAGCCTGTTCGCCGACGCGCAGAAGATGCTCGACAAGATCGTCAACGACAAATGGCTGACCGCGCGGGGCGTTGCGGGCCTGTGGCCCTGCCGCCGGGATGGCGACGACATCATCGTCCATGTCGAGGATGAGAAACATTATACTCTGCCGATGTTGCGCCAGCAGATTCAGAAGCGGGAAGGGCGTGCCAATATGTGCCTCGCTGACTTCATCAGCCATGATGGCGACTGGATGGGCGGCTTTGCCGTGTCGATCCATGGCATCGAACCGCATCTGGCCCGCTTCAAGAACGCGATCGATGACTATTCGGATATCCTATTGAAGGCGCTGGCCGATCGTCTGGCCGAAGCCTTTGCTGAGCGGCTCCACCATTATGTCCGCACGGCTTTGTGGGGCTATTCGGAGGGTGAGCAACTCACCAACGAGGCGCTGATCAAGGAACAATATCGCGGCATCCGCCCGGCGCCGGGCTATCCCGCCTGCCCGGAACATAGCCTGAAACCGATCCTGTTCGACATGCTCGACGCGCATCATGCGACCGGCGCGACGTTGACGGAGAGCTTTGCCATGCTGCCCACGGCAGCGGTCAGCGGTTTCTATTTCGGCCATGCGCAGGCGGAATATTTCGGCGTTGCGCGGGTCGGGCGCGACCAGCTGGAAGATTATGCGCAGCGGCGCGGCATAGATCTGGAGACGGCGGAGCGCTATCTGCGACCTAATCTGGATTGACCCGTGCAGGCCACATCATCCTGTGCTACAATGTACACAGATGATGAAGGACCGCGCGATGACCGCCAGCACGACGATGACCATCCGCATGACCACCGATCTCAAGGAAAAACTCGGTCGCCTCGCGCAGAGCAGTCGTCGCTCCCGATCCTTCCTCGCGGCCGAGGCACTTGAAGCCTATGTCGACCGCGAACTGGATATCATCGCAGGCGTAGAGCGCGGCATCGCCGACATGAAGGCGGGCAGGGTCATTCCGCACAAGGAGGCGATGGACCGGCTTGACGCCGCTATCGCTGCGGCAAGTAAAAACGCCGCATGAGGCAGGTGCAATGGTCGGAGGACGCGCTCGCCGACATACAGGCGCAGGTCATCCACATTGCACGAGACAACCCCGTCGCCGCACGCCGGATCGCGATCCGGATTCGCGAAACGGGCGATGCATTGGCCGATTTCGCCACGGGCCATCCCGGTCGTGTTAGCGGCACGTACGAAAAATCCATCCGCCGCCTCCCCTACATCCTCGCCTATGTTTTGGGCGATGATGTGCTGACCATTGTTCGCGTCATGCACGCGTCCCGCGACTGGACCACAGATGAATGGCCGAAATAGGAGGACGTGGCGGCATTCACTGCTGCGATATAACGTAACCATGGGGAAGATAGTGCAATTGTTGCACCATCTCCATTCCCTCCTAGCAGGCCTTCTTTCGATCCATCCCTGACACTCGACCCGCTCCACATCTGTCCCATAGCGGGGCAGCGCGTTATTGCCGCTTGGTCCCGCACGCCGCCGGGCCTATTCTGCCCCCATGCGCATCCTCTCCACCACGTTCCTCGTCTCCGCCGCGATCGCTTCGAGCGCGCTGGCGCAGGGGAATGCCGCGCCCTTTACCGTCGCCGAGACGGGGCAGGGCTTTGCCTCCATCGGTGATGCGCTGGCGGCGATCGGGGACCGGCGGGGCACGGTGGTCGTGGCGCCGGGCACCTATCATCAGTGCGGCGTGCAGCAGGGCGGGGACGTCACCATCCGCGCCGCCACGCCCGGCACGGTGATCTTCGACGGGGTGCCGTGCGAGGGGAAGGGCGCGCTGGTGCTGCGCGGGCAGGCCAGCACGGTCGACGGCATCATCTTCCAGAATATCCGCGTGCCCGATGGCAATGGCGCGGGCATCCGGCTGGAAAGCGGGAATCTGATCGTCCGCAACAGCCTGTTCCGCAATAGCGAGGAAGGCATCCTCACGGGCGATTATGATGGCGGGCAGGTGGCGATCGACAAGTCGACCTTCCGCAAGCTGGGCCGGTGCGACCGCGATCTCGACTGCGCGCATGGCATCTATATCGGGCGGCTCGCCACCCTGTCCGTCACCAACAGCCGCTTCGATCAGGGTGATGGCGGCCATTATCTGAAGACCCGCACCGCGCGCGTCGCCATCAGCGGCAACAGCTTCGACGACAGTGGCGGCAAGCTGACCAATTATATGATCGACCTGTCCAACGGCGCGACCGGTACGATCACGGGCAATGAAATGGTGCAGGGCAAGGACAAGGACAACTGGTCCGCCTTCATCACCGTCGCGCCGGAAGGCCGCGAACATTCGAGCGCCGGGCTGGTGATCGAGGGCAACAAGGCGGGCTTCGTACCGGGGCTGGCGCGCGGCTCCACCTTCGTCGCCAATTTCACCGACGATGCGGTGAAGATCGGCGCGAACGAGTTGGCGCCGTCGATGAAGGTCAAGGACCGGCGCTGACTTGGCTGTGCTGTTGTGATAGGAAAGCGTCATGCGAACCACCTATGACAGCGCGACCGTCCGCCTCTATCATCTGGGCGATGATGGGGCGGCCATGACCATTATGTATGGCCCGCTCAGTCAGGCGCTGCATGTCGCCGAACAGCAGCCGGCCGAAGTGCAGGACGGCCTGTTCCTGGCGACGGACAATGATGTCGTCGCCTATCTGGATCTGATCGAAAGCTGATTTTAGGGAAAGCCACCGGGTGGGGGATGCGTGGCGGAGACCTGCCTGCATCCCCCGGGTAGTAGAACGGTGGGAACGGCGATCAGGACGCAATCGCCGTGCCAATATGCGACGGGCACGGGAAATCGAGGGGTGCAAAGGTTAACGCCGCAAGCCCGCCCTTGCGATTTGTAAAAAATTCCGACGATTTCGGCCATCTCCGTGAAAAGGCGGCAGGAATGGCGCGCGCCGTCCGCGATCGACGCCTGCGAATCGTTATTGACTACATTCGTAATCGATGCGACTACAGCTGTAGTTGTTAAACGATCGAGTCGGGTGTGGTCAGGTGAGCGAGAAGATCAGCGAAGCGGAACTGGTGGTGATGGAATCCCTGTGGGAAGCCGCGCCACAGGCCGCCAATGACATCGCCGATCGGGTCGCCGCCGACCGCGACTGGAGCCTCCAGACGGTCAAGACTCTGCTGTCTCGCCTGATGGCCAAGGATGTGATCGCCGCCGATCAGGATGGCCGCCGCTTCCTCTATCGCCCGTTGGTGGCGCGTGAGGACTATGTGGCGGGCGAATCGGGGCGGCTGGTGAACCGCTTGTTCGGCGGCCGGGTGTCGCCGCTGGTCGCCCAGTTGGCGAGCCAGGATCAATTGACGGCGGAGGATATCGCCGAGCTTGAGGAAATCCTGAAAGGGCTGAAATCATGAGCGTCTGGATCGCCGAAACGCTGATCGCCACGACCTTGCTGATGGCATTGGTGATGATGCTGCGCCGCCCGGTGGCGCGCTGGCTGGGGGCGGGGGCGGCCTATATGCTCTGGGCGCTGCCGCTGGCCCGGATGCTGATGCCCGCGCTGCCCGAAGAGCTTGATCCCTCACCGCTGCATCAGGCGGTGGATCAGGCGGGGCTGACCGATCTGCTGGCCATGCCCGCCACCGCGCCGGTGGAGGCTGCCGCACCCGCCATGCCCTGGCTGGAAATCGGGCTGGCGATCTGGTTCGTCGGCATGGTCGCCTTCCTGATCGTGCAGGCGGTGGGCTATGTCCGCTTTCGTCGGCACATGCTGCACGGCATGACGCCCATCGATGAAGAAGGGCGCATCCGCATCATCACCAGCCCGCAGGCGTCGGGGCCGCTGGCTTTCGGCATCTTCCGCCCCTTCATCGTGCTGCCCGCCGATTTTGCGCTGCGCTATGACGCGCAGGAACAGGATATGGCGATCGCCCATGAACGGGCGCATCATGAGCGCGGCGATCTGACTGCCAATATGATCGCCCTGCTGTTGCTGGCCGTCCACTGGTGCAATCCGATCGCCTGGATCGCCTATCGTGCCTATCGCGCCGATCAGGAAACGGCCTGCGACGCGCGCGTCCTGTCGCTTTACGGCCGGGAACAGGCCCATGCCTATGGCCGCGCCATATTGAAGGCCGCCGGTGGCCGCCAGTTTGCCGCCGCCTGCCATCTTACCCGCATCAACGCTCTCAAGGGGAGGCTGAAAATGCTGTCCAATCATGACATGTCGCTCCGCCGTATCAGCTGGGGCATGGCCGCCGTCGCGCTCGTCACCGCCACCGGTCTGGCGCTCACCGCATCGGGCAGCCGTGCCGCGCAGCAGATGGCGGCGCTCACCGACAAGGTGGACGGAGCCGACTTCGCCCGCCTGACCGATCTGGTCGCCCAGCCGGCCGAAGCGTCCATTCCCGCTGTCGCCGCCGTGCCCGCCGTCCCGGCTGTGCCAGCAGTTCCGGCTGCGCCCGTCGCCCATGCCGTTACCGATCCTGTGCCGGTGCCCGCGCCGATGGCGCCGGTCGCTCCCGTCCCGCCAACGGTCGACATGACCGCGCCGATCCCGCCCGTTCCCCCGGTGCCGCCTGTCAGCGTGCGCAGCGAAAAGGGGCGCATCGTCGTGACCCATGCCAATGGCCGGGTCGAAACCCATCGCATCCCAACCGAAGCGGAAATCGCCCGCATGGTGCCGGTGGTCGATGTGCGCGAAGGCTGCGATGCCGGCAAGCAGAGCACGACGCGCAGCGAGACGGTGGACGCCAATGGCCGCCGTCATATCCGGGTCCGCATCTGCAAGGCGGGGATCGAGCGCGCTGCCCAGCAGGCCGGGCAACAGGCGGAGCGGGCGGCGCGTCAGGCGGAATGGCAGGCGCAGATGGCAGCCGAACGCGCGCAGGGTGAGGCGGATCGCGCCGCGCGGCGGGCGGAGCTTCAGGCGGATCGTGCTGAACGTCAGGCTGACATGGATGCGGCCCGCGCCGATCGCGCCGCCCGCAATGCCCATGTCGCGGCGATCAGCGGCCTGCGCTCGGCCCGCGCCCAGATTGCGGCGAACACGTCGATGCCCAGGGATGCCCGTGCCGAGGCGCTGCGCGAAATCGACCGCTCCATCGCCGAACTGCGCAGCGAGCAGCCTTGACCGTTTAAGACTTACCTTGAACCGTTCGTGCTGAGTAGGGGCTGAGCTTGTCGAAGACCCGTATCGAAGCACCTGTCCTTCGATACGCCATTTCGACTTCGCTCAATGCCTGTCCTGAGCGCCTGCCTTGGCAGGCAGTCGAAGGGGCTACTCAGGACGAACGGCGGGAAATTCACTAAACGGCCGCTAAATCGCCACCACTTCCGGCAGGATCGCATCCAGTAGTAGCATCCCGGCCGGCGCCACCTGCAAGCGGGTGCCGGTCAGGCGGATGAGGCCCAGGTCGGTGAGTTGCAGGATCGCTCGTTCATCGACCAGCCGGTCGGCGCGGACGCCGGACTGGGCGGCGATGCGGGACAGGTCCACGCCTTCGCCCAGTCGCAATCCCATCAGCAGCGCCTCGCGCGCGCGATCCTCCGGGACCAGCGCCTCTTCGCTCTGAATGCCATGGCCGTTGCGGGTGACCGCACCCATCCAGTTTTCCGGCTTCTTGTGGCGCATCGTCGCCATGCCGCCGCGGCGACCATGGGCACCCGGCCCGATCCCGGCATAGTCGCCATAGCGCCAATAGGTCAGGTTATGGCGGCTTTCCTGCCCCGGCCGGGCATGGTTGCTGATCTCATAGGCGGGGATGTCGGCCGCGCCGGTCATCGCCTGCGTCAGTTCATAGAGGGTAGCGCCATGGTCCGGATCGGCCGGGGTCAGCTTGCCCTGCGCCACGAGTGTTGCAAAGCGCGTCCCCGGTTCGATCGTGAGCTGATAGAGCGAGAGATGCCCGGTACCGAAGGAGAGGGCGCGGGCCAGTTCGGCTTCCCAGTCGGCTTCGCTCTGGTCGGGGCGGGCGTAGATCAGGTCGAAGCTGACCCGGTCGAACACCGATTGCGCGGTGGCGAGCGCCGCCAGCCCTTCCTCCACATCATGCGCCCGACCGAGGAAATGCAGCGCCTCATTCTCCAGCGCCTGAAGGCCGAGCGACACGCGATTGACCCCGGCAGCGGCGATATCGGCAAAGCGGGCCGCCTCGACCGAATTGGGATTGGCCTCCAGCGTGATTTCCATGTCGGGGGTGAAGCCCCAATGCCGCTCCGCCGCCGTCAGCAGCGCTTCGACCAGTGCGGGCGGCATCAGCGATGGTGTGCCGCCGCCGAAGAAGATGGAGGACAGCGGCCGGTCGCCGGTCAGCGCGGCCTCATGCGCCATGTCGGCCAGCAAAGCCACCTGCCATGCCTCCACGTCCACGCTGTCGCGGACATGACTGTTAAAATCGCAATAGGGACATTTGGATACGCAAAAAGGCCAATGAATGTATAAGGCCTGAGCGTCGCCGGGGGGCGGCGGAGATGCGGGGATAAGAGACGACATGGCTGGGGGCGGCTCTAGAGGCTTTTTGCGCGGTTCGCTATGGGCTGCGCCGATATTGGTAGCGATGGGCGCCCCGGTTTGGGCGGCGGATACGCAGGCACCCACCTCTCCGTCAGCCGCACACGTGGCCGCCAGCGCGGTCATGCCGGCGGCCTTTTACGGCATGGAGGAAGCGCCGCGCGGGCCGGACCTGCTGCGGGCGGTGGTGCTGGACCTGCATAATGGCGCGCGCGAGGCGCTGGGCGTGGCGGCGCTGGACTGGGACGAGGCGCTGGCGGCTGATGCTGCGCGCTATGCCGATGAGATGGCAAAGACCGGTCTGTTCCGCCATTCGCCGCGCGGCAACCGGGCGATCCCCAGCGGCGAAAATCTGTGGATGGGACCGCATCGGCTCTATGGCTATCAGGTCATGGTGGGATCGTTTCTGGAAGAGGGGAAGCTGTTCCGCACCGGTGGCAGGCTGCCCGATATCAGCACGACCGGGCGCTGGCAGGATGTCGGCCATTATACCCAGATGATCTGGCGCGGTACGAAGAAGGTCGGCTGCGCGCTGGGTGAGGGCGCGCAATATGACTATCTGGTCTGCCGCTATTTCCCGGCCGGTAATAGCTACGGCAAGGGACCGCTGGACGCGGAGGATGCGCCGCCTGCGGTGGCTACGCCGGACGTCGCGGAAACGATCGTGGCGAGCGCCGCCAAATAAGCCGCACGGATATTTTTACAGCCGTCGGGCATTGGGTATCCATGCTGGTCCGGAGGAGGAAAGAGGATGCGCCTGCCGCTGCTGTCATGGATATTGCCGGGCACGGCCTTGATCGGGCTGGCGGCCTGCGGTGGGCCGACCGCTCCGAAGGCTGATGAGGTAACGAACAACAATGTAGCCCCGGCGAATGTTGTGGCTCAGGGCAATGATGCGGCGCAAAGCCCGATGTCCACGCCACCCGCCGCTGCCGAAACGCCGATGGCGCAGCCTTTGTCCTGCGCGGCGGAGATCGGATCGGCCGCTGCGGCCAGGCGCGTGAAGCTGTGCCGCGATGTGTCCCCGGCCACCCATCCGCCGTGCAATGCCGCCAATAGCTGCGCGATGATCGAGGATGAGATTGCGCGCAGTTGCGCGCTGTTCGATGGCGACGGGCCGTCCATGGCGGGGTGCACGCCCGCCCCAAAGAGCATGGCCGCGGCCGCTGCGGTGGTGTCGCGTTACTATTCTGCGATCAACGCCCGCGATTATGGCACGGCATGGACGCAATGGGGGGAGAATGGCCGCCCCGGCCAGACGCTGGCGCAGTTCGAAGGCGGATTCGCCCATACAAGGTCGACGCGCGTGACGATCGGCAGGCTGGCGCCGGGCGATGGCGGCGCGGGATCAATCTATCAGACGGTGCCGGTGACGGTCGATTCGCAACTGTCGGACGGCACGCGCCAGCGCTTCACCGGCGACTATATCGTGCGACGGGTCAATGATGTGGATGGCGCGTCACCAGCGCAATTGCGCTGGCATATCGATCAGGCGAAGCTGAAGGCCGTGCCGGCGGGTTAGAAAACCGCCTTCACCAGTTGCGCGAAGGCATCGGCGCGGTGGCTCATGGCGTGCTTGGCGTCCGGGTCCATCTCGCCGAAGCTGATGTCGTGGCCCAGCGGCTGGAACATCGCGTCATAGCCAAAGCCATTTTGTCCGCGCGGCGGCCAGATGAGCGTGCCGTCGACGCGGCCTTCGAACGCTTCGACATGGCCGTCCGGCCAGGCAAGGGCGAGGGCGCAGATGAAATGGGCGCCATGGCCGGCGTCGGGGCCTTTGGCCTCCACGCCGTCCCAGACCTTTTGCATCGCCATGCCGAAATCCTTGTCCGGCCCGGCCCAGCGGGCGGAGAAGAGGCCCGGATCGCCATTCAGCGCCTCGACGCACAGGCCGCTGTCGTCGGCCAGCGCAGGCAGGCCGGAAAGGTCGGCGGCCTGCATCGCCTTCAGCTCTGCGTTGGCGATGAAGGTGGTGCCGGTCTCTTCCGGCTCGGGCAGGTCGAGCGACCCGGCGGAAATCGGTTCGATCCCATAGGGGCCGAGCAAAGCGGCGATTTCCCGCACCTTGCCGGCATTATGGCTGGCGATCACCAGCTTGCCCGGCTTCAGCTTGCGGATCGCCTGTTCCTGTCCGAATTCGTCGCTCATTTTTCTACCCTGCACATATTTCCCGTCATCCCAGCGGAAGCTGGGATCTCACTTCTTTCTGACGTTAGAGCCGAAAGAAAAGGGAGATGCCAGCTTTCGCTGGCATGACGGCATTTTGTGTTTTGGTTCAGCGACCCGTCGCCACATCCTGCGCCGCGAAGATCTTCGCGCAGCCGATGCGGGCGAGGCGGAGCAGGCGGAGCAGCTCTTCCTCGTCATAGGCGGCGCCCTCGGCCGTCGCCTGCACTTCGGCGAACTTGCCGTCGCCGGTCAGGATCAGGTTGGCGTCCGTCTCGGCATTGCTGTCTTCGGCATAGTCGAGGTCGAGGACGGGGGTGCCGTTATAGATGCCGCAGCTGATCGCCGCGACCTTCTGGATGATCGGGTCTTCGGTGAGGGCGCCCGATGCCAGCAGCTTGTCGACGGCGATGCGCAGCGCAACCCAGCTGCCCGAAATGGCAGCGGTGCGGGTGCCGCCATCGGCCTGGATCACGTCGCAATCGACCACGATCTGGCGTTCGCCCAGCTTCTTGAGGTCGACGATCGTGCGCAGCGAGCGGCCGATCAGGCGCTGAATCTCCTGAGTACGGCCCGACTGCTTGCCCTTGGCGGCTTCGCGGCTGCCGCGGGTATGAGTGGCGCGGGGCAGCATGCCATATTCGGCCGTGACCCAGCCCGAACCCTTGCCGCGCAGGAAGGGAGGCACCTTTTCCTCGATCGAGGCGGTGCACAGGACGCGGGTGTCACCGAAGCTGACGAGGCACGAACCCTCGGCATGGATGGTGAAGCCGGGTTCCATGGTGATGTCGCGCATCTGGTCGGGCGCGCGGCCGGAAGGACGCATAATATTTCTCCGAAAAACGGTCTGATGGCGGCCATGGCCACCAATGCGCCCAATAGCGCACTTAAAGCGGCGCTTAGCGTCCGACGGAGACACTTGCCAGTGTCCAGCGCGGGAATTGGACGATAAGAGGCGTTATGACGATAAAAATCTTGGGTCTGGCCGCGCTGTTCGCGCTGGCGGGGTGTATGGCAGAGCAGGAAGGGCTGGAACCGCCCAAGGCGCCGGGGGACGTGATCCGCTTCACCGCCGGGCGCTGCTTTGGCGCATGCCCGACTTACACGGTGCAGGTGTCGCCCGACGGATCGGGATTGCTGACGCCCGAACGCTATACATCGGTGCCGGGCCCGACCCGCTTCACCGTGACCAGGGTGCAATATCGCAAGCTGGTCGCCGCCCTTGCCCCGCATCGTCCGGCGGCGGGTACGACCCAGACCATCGCCCATGGCAAGAATTGCGAGCGCTTCGCCACGGATATGCCGAGCTATAGCGTCGAATGGACGCGACCGGGGCAGGCGACGACGCGGCTGGACTATCAATCCGGCTGCATGGACCCGCAATATGGCAAGCTGCGCGTGGCGATCGCCTCCGTGCCCAAGATACTCGACGTTCAGCATATGCTCAATCCCAAGGCAGTCGCGCCTTGAGCCTGTCCGCCGTCTTGCCTAGATAAGGCGCATGTCGGTCACGCCCATCTCCGAACTGAATGATCGCGCGCGCGATGTGTTTCGCCTGGTGGTGGAAAGCTATCTGGGCACCGGCATGCCCGTGGGGTCGCGTACCATCAGCAAGATGGCGTCGCTCAGCCTGTCGCCCGCCTCGATCCGCAACGTCATGCAAGATCTGGAGGAACTCGGCCTGCTTGCCGCGCCGCATACCTCGGCCGGGCGGATGCCGACCGAAACGGGGTTGCGCCTGTTCGTGGACGGCATGATGCAGGCGGCCGAACCCTCGCCCGAGGAGCGCCGCGCGATCGAGGCTGGAATATCGGAAAGCGGGCCGATCGAGGAAGCGCTGTCCGCCGCCACCGCCACGCTTTCCGGCCTGTCCGCCTGTGCCGGCATCGTCATGGTGCCCAAGCGCGAACCGATATTGCGGCAGTTCGGCTTTGTGCCGCTGAACGCGCGGCAGGCGCTGGCCGTGCTGGTCGGGCAGGACGGGTCTGTCGAAAATCGCGTGCTCGATTTGCCCGAAGGGGTCAGCCCGATCGCGCTCAACGAAGCGGCCAATTTCATGTCGGCGCGCTTTGGCGGCCTGACCCTGCGGCAGGCGGGCGAGGCGCTGGCGCGGGAGATGGAGGCGGAGCGCCATGCGCTCGACAACAGCGCGCGCGATCTGGCGGCGCGGGGCCTGGCCATCTGGTCGCATGATGCCGACGACCGGCCGGTGCTGATCGTGCGCGGCCAGTCGCATCTGCTGGATGACAGTGCCGCCGCCGATCTGGAACGCGCCCGCCAATTGCTGGAGCAACTGGAGGGCAAGCAGGAAATATTGGACCTGCTGCGCGGCGCCTTGGCGGGCAGCGCGACCAAAATCTTCATCGGCTCGGAAAACAAGCTCTTTTCCCTGTCGGGTTCTTCGGTCATAGCCGCGCCCTACCGGGGCGCAGACGGCCGGGTCGTCGGCGTGGTCGGCGTGATCGGCCCCACGCGCTTGAACTATGCGCGGGTGATCCCCATGGTGGATTTCACAGCACAGACGCTATCGAGATTGATGAGATGAGCGAAAACAAAGACACTATCGAAAACACCGAAGTCGTGGATGCGTTGCCCGAAGATGCAGCGCCCGCAGCAGACCCCGTCGCCGAGAAGATTGCCGCGCTGGAGGCGGAACTCGCCACCGCGAAGCAGGATATTCTCTACGCCCATGCCGACACGCAGAATGTGCGTCGCCGGCTGGAAAAGGAACTGGCGGATGCCCGTTCCTATGCATCGACCGCCTTCGCCCGCGATATCCTGTCGGTCGCCGACAATCTGAGCCGCGCGCTGGCCGCCATCCCCGCCGACCTGCGCGAGGATGAGAAGTTCAAGGGGCTGGTCGTCGGCCTGGAAGCCACCGGCCGCGAACTGGACAGCGTGTTCGGCCGCAACGGCGTGACCAAGCTGGAGTCGGTCGGCCAGCCGCTCGACCCGAACAAGCATCAGGCGGTGATGGAACTCCCCTCGGCCGATGCCGAACCGGGCACCGTGCTGGTCGAAATGCAGGCCGGCTACATGATCAAGGACCGCCTGCTGCGCCCCGCCATGGTCAGCGTGGCGAAGAAGCCGGACTAATATATTTCTTCTCCCCTCCCGCTTGCGGGAGGGGCCGGGGGTGGGCTGGACATAGCGACAGCCCACCCCGCTGCGACTAACCTCGCCTTCGGCTCGGCAAGTCTCGCGCCTCTCCCGCAAGCGGGAGGGGGAGTCAGGAGGTTCAGCCTGACGGAGACGATTTTGCGCCACGACCTCAACCTCACCACTGACCGTCCGACCTTCGTCACCCATCTCGAATGTTCGCTGACCGGGGAACGTTATGAGGCGGATCGGCTGCATGGGCTGTCGGCGGTGGGCAAGCCGCTGTTGGTGCGTTATGATCTGGAGGGCGTGCGGGCCACGCTGACCAAGGAGGCGCTGGCGGCGCGGCCGATGGACCTGTGGCGCTGGCGTGAATTGCTGCCGGTACGGCAGACGTCCAACATCGTGAGTCTGGGCGAAAATGCGACGCCGCTGATCCCGCTGCCGCGTACGGCCAGGCGGTTGGGCGGCGCGCATCTGCTCGCCAAGGATGAGGGGCGGTTGCCCACGGCTTCCTTCAAGGCGCGCGGGCTGGTGATGGCCGTCTCCATGGCCAAGGAGTTGGGCGTGACGCAAGTCGCCATGCCCACCAACGGCAATGCCGGCGCGGCGCTGGCCGCCTATGCCGCCGTCGCGGGCATGGAATCGGTGATCTTCTGTCCCGCCGACACGCCCGAAGTGAATGTGCGCGAGATCGCGGCGCAGGGCGCACGGGTCTATCGCGTCAACGGCTATATCGACGATTGCGGCGCGATCGTGGGGCAGGGCGCCAGGGAACGCGGCTGGTTCGATTTCTCGACGCTGAAGGAGCCCTATCGGATCGAGGGCAAGAAGACGATGGGGCTGGAACTGGCCGAGCAGCTTGGCTGGGAACTGCCCGATGCGATCTTCTATCCCACTGGCGGCGGCACGGGCCTGATCGGCATGTGGAAGGCGTTCGACGAGCTTGAGAAGATCGGCTTCATCGGCTCCAAGCGCCCCAAGATGTTCGCGGTGCAGGCCGAGGGGTGCGCGCCGATGGTCCGCGCTTTCGAGCAGGGCGTGGAGTTTGCCGAACGTTGGGAGGATGCGCAGACCATCGCCATGGGCATTCGCGTGCCAAAGGCCGTGGGCGACTTCCTGATCCTGCGCGCGGTACGGGAAAGCGGCGGCGCGGCACTGGCGGTGTCGGACGCGGCGATCGCGGCGGCGGTGCGGGACGTGGCGCGCGACGACGGGTTGCTGCTCTGTCCGGAGGGCGGGGCGACGCTGGCCGCCTATCAACGGGCGCTGGACGAGGGGCTGATCGGGCGTGACGAGCGCGCGGTGCTGTTCAACTGCGCGAGCGGCCTAAAATATCCGCTGGAGGACCAGAGCCGCACGCTCGACCGGCACGCGCCGATCGATTTCGCGTCGCTCTAGGCGATCGGGGCGCGAACCGGAGGGGGTATGCGCACGACATTGGGCATCTGCCGCAAGAAGGCTTGCTATGACACGGAAGACGAGGCCTGGGCGGTGATCGCCCGGGCGGCCATTGTGCTGCGCCCCTATCGCTGTGCCCTGTGTCGCAAATTCCACCTGACCAGTCGGACCAAGGGCATGCGGATAAGGCGCCCGCCAAACTGAAAGATATAAAAAGATATATCGTAAGTCTTGACGATCGGAATTTTTAAGATATATCACAAAGCATCATGAAGCATATGAAAGAAGAATTGATGCGAAATTTTCATCCCTCTCACGGCCGTCATGGCGGCTTTGGTCATCACGGCGGAATGCACGGCGGTCGGGGCGGCCCCCATTTGGGACATGGCCGCTTCGCCTTTCCTGACGGCTTCGGCCGGGGGCGCGGTGGTCCCTTTGGTGGCGATCCGTTCGGCGAGGATGGTCCGCGCGGCGGCGGCCGGGGCGGGCGCGGTGGCGGCGGTGGTCGTCGGCGGCTGTTCGACAATGAAACGCTGCGGCTGATCCTGCTGAAGCTGATCGCCGATGAACCGCGCCACGGCTATGAACTGATCCGCGCGATCGAGGCGCTGACGGCCGAGGCCTATGCACCCAGCCCCGGCGTGGTCTATCCGACGCTCACTTTGCTGGCCGAGATGGACCTGATCGTCGAACAGCCCCCAAAAGACTCTGGCTCAGGCAGCCGCAAGCGCTTCGCCATCACCGAAGCGGGCACGGCCCAGATCGAGGAGCGCAAGGCGGCGCTGGAACTGGCGCTGGCCCGGCTCGCCTCACTGGCGCAGCAGGCACAGCGGGTCGATGGTGGTCCGGTTCGTCGCGCCATGCACAATCTGCGCTTCGCCATCCAGCAACGCCTTGAAAAAGAAGGTGCGGATAGCCAGACCATGTTCGACGTCGCCGCCCTGATCGACGAAGCCGTTACCAAGATCGAAAGGCTGTAACCCATGACCGTGACTGCAACCGTGCCGACCACCAGCGGCAGCCGTTATCTCCAGCAGCTTTGCAAGCATTGGAGCCACAAGTTCGAGGTGAATTTCGATCCCGCACAGGGAGAGATCGCTTTCCCGATGGGGCCGATCCGCATGACGGCCGAGCCGGAAGCGCTGGTCGTGACGCTGGAGCCCAATGCGGACGCCGATGTCGAGCGGTTCAAACAGGTGGTCGCCGATCATCTCGACCGCTTCGCCTTCCGCGAAGCGCCGCTGCCCTTCGACTGGAAGTAAGTCCTTTCGTCATCCCAGCTTTCGCTGGGATGACGGACTTGATCAAATATCGTCAATCATTTCCGCCAGCACGGCCAGGCAATCCTTGGCCAACTGCATGGAGCGTGCGGGCGACCAGCCGAAATCGGCGTCGGGCAGGTCGTCATTATCCTTGAACGGCATTTCCAGCGTCATCGCCACTGCGCCGAAGCGTTCAGCGACCTGATTGGTCGACATGGACAGATTGGCCTTGCCAGCCGCCGCCATCGGATAACCCAGTCGCGTCTGGAAATCGGGCGTGCGCACGGCCAGCGTGTCGCGATAGCGGTGATAGAGTTCGCTCTGCTTCGCCGTGATCGACGGAATGCCGTCAAAGCCCGCAATGAACACGGCAGCGATCGCCTCGTCGCCATGCACGTCCATGGCGAAGTCGACGCCGGTTTCGTCCATCGCATTGCGAACCAGCAGCACTTCGGGGCTCTTGTCCGCGGTCGGCTCATGCCATTCGCGGTTCAGGTTCACGCCGACCGCATTGGTGCGCAGGTGGCCGCGACGGCTGCCGTCCGGGTTCATGTTGGGCACCAGATGGATCGTTGCCTTCTGCCGCAGCAGGCGGGCGACGGCATCCTCTTCGTCGGTCAGTCGCTCCAGCGCGCCTTCCATCCACCATTCGGCCATCGATTCGCCGGGATGCTGGCGGGCATAGAGCCACACCTGCTTGGGGCCGTCGCCGATCGTCAGCAGGTCCATCGGCTGGCCGTCCAGCGTCAGGCCCAGTTCGCGATGCTCGACGCCCGGCTGACTGGCCGCCCAGGCGATCAGGTCATGATGGCGCTCCATCGAATAGGGCGCGAAATAGGCGATCCACACCGCATTGCTGTCCGGCGTCAGGCGGATGGTCAGCGTGCCGTCGGCATAGTCGGTGTCGGCCAGCAGCCAGCTTTCGCGATCCTCGCTGAAGCGCGCGCTATAGCCGGGCCAGCCGCCGGGATAGGCGGAGTTCGCCCCGTTGACGATCTTCAGTTCCACCTCGCGCCCGGCCGCATTGGCCAGACGGAAATGGAACCATTGATAAAAGTCGCTCTGATGATCGGTCACGATCTCCAGATCGGCGCTGACGCCGGCCGGAGTATCGGTGATGGAGAGGACGCGAATATTGCCGCTATCAAAGCCGCTGGAAATGCTGATGGTCATTTGACCATTATAGTGCGGCCCGATTCCCCCGGATAGCCCCCGATCAACGCAGCGGCGAGTTTCTGTGCCGCCGCAACCGGCTGCGCGGCGGGCGTGCCCTGACGCGCTTCGGTCGAGGCGCGGCCTTCCCACACGGCCGACGAATCGGACCGGCGGCGCAACTGCACATGCATCTGGGTGGTCACGATGTCCTTGGGCTTGCCCGACAGGTTGATGCCCACGCCAAGGCCCAGCCCACCAAAGGTGCCGCCCCGGCGCCCGCCGCCGCTGCCGATGCCGCCGCTCATGCCGACGCTGACCGGCTTGTCGCTGCTGCGGTCGACGCCTGACGGGCGGAAGCTGCGGTTGAAGCTGATCAGCGCGACATAGTCGCTCTGCGCGCCATCGCTGGCGGGGGTGAAGCCCACGCGCTGGAATTCCTGGGTCACGACTCCGGCATAGGTGCGGAATTCGAGGCTGATGTCCGGATTTCCCGGCATTTCCTCCACCGCGATGCTGCCCGACCGAGCGGGATTGTCGACATGGAATCGCGTCACTTCCACCGGCGGCACGCCGCCTGCGCAGGCGGCGAGGGGAAGGGCGAGGGCGGCGGCGAGAAGGGGGCGCATCGACATGGGGTCACTCCAACGGACATTTGCCGGACAGATAAGATACGGATTACACGGCGCGGCGGGTGTAAAACCCTCACGCCTCTCTAGCTACCCTCATGCTGCATGAAAGATGAATGGAAGCAAAAGACCGGCCACCGCCCTTGACTTTGCGCCGTCCGGCCCATAGGGGCTGCGCTTCGATTTTCGAACACATTCAGATTCCATCAAGGGCCTAGCCATGAAGATCCGCAACTCGCTCAAGTCGCTCAAGGGACGCCACCGGGACAACCGCGTGATCCGTCGTCGCGGCCGTACCTACGTCATCAACAAGACCAACCGTCGCTTCAAGGCTCGTCAGGGCTGATAGCGAAGGCTGCTCCTTCGGGAGCAGGTCTTGATATTGCGCAAAGCGCCCGGTCGATGATCGGGCGCTTTTCTGCGTTGATACGGAAATGGACTGGCGAATCGCTTTCAGAAGCCGTTCGCTTCGAGCGAAGTCGAGAAGCGGCCAGCGCAGCACTTCCCGTTTCTCGACTTCGCTCGAAACGAACGGAGATGAGGAGAAGGCTTATCCCTCGTCGCGGCCCTTCAGTTCGTCGCCGCGAATCGTGGTGACATGCAGCACGTTGGTCGATCCCGGCGTGCCGAAGGGAACACCGGCCAGCACGACGATCTTGCCGCCCTTTTCGACCATATTGTGGCGCAGCGCCATGCGTCGCGCCTTGCCGATCATTTCCTCGAACGTCCCGATATCTTTGGTGCGGATGGCGTGCACACCCCAGGTCAGGCCCAGCTTGCGTGCGGTGTCGGCACGCGGCGTCAGCGCCAGAATCGGCGCGGCGGGCCGCTCGCGCGCCACGCGGCGCACCGTGCTGCCCGATGAGGTGAAGCAGGTGATGGCGCTGGCCCCCACGACATCGACGATATTGCCGGCGCTTTCGGCCAGTGCGTCCGCCGTGGTCGGGTCGGGGCGCGTCTCCGTGTAATGGAGGCGACCATAATAGCCCGGATCACGCTCCACGCTGTGGGCGATGCTGTCCATCATCGCCACCGCCTCGACCGGCCAGTCGCCCGCCGCCGTTTCCGCCGACAGCATGATCGCATCGGCGCCGTCATAGACGGCCGTCGCCACGTCCGACACTTCGGCGCGAGTCGGGGAGGGGGACTTGATCATCGATTCGAGCATCTGGGTCGCGACCACCACTGGGCGGCCCATGCGGCGGGCCGTGGCGACGATCTGCTTCTGGAGCGGCGGCACCGCCTGGGGCGGCAGTTCCACGCCCAGATCGCCACGCGCGACCATCACGCCGTCGGCCAGTTCGATAATCTCCTCCAGCCGCTGTACGGCCGAAGGCTTCTCGATCTTGGCCATCAGCGCGCCATAGCCGCCCATCAGTTTGCGGGCTTCGGCCAGATCCTCCGGCCGCTGCACGAAGCTGAGCGCGATCCAGTCGCACCCCTGCTGCATGGCGAAGCTGAGGTCGCGCCGATCCTTGTCGGTCAGTGCCGGCACCGGCACCACCACGTCGGGCACGTTCACGCCCTTGCGGTTGGACAGGGTGCCGCCGACCTCGACGATCGTCTCGATGCGGTCGTCGACGATCGCCTTCACCCGCAACACCAGCTTGCCGTCGTCCAGCAGCAGCCGGGTTTCGGGCACCAGCGCGGCATAGATTTCCGGGTGGGGCAGGTTGACGCGGCGGGCATTGCCCGGCGTTTCATCCCGGTCCAGCACGAATTTCGCGCCGGTTTCCAGAATCGCCAGCCCCTTCTCGAAGGTGCCGACACGCAGCTTAGGCCCCTGAAGGTCGCCCAAAATGGTGGTCGGGCGGCTGAATTCTTTTTCCAGCGTGCGGATGGTGGCGATGCGCGCGGCATGATCTTCATGCGCGCCATGGCTCATATTGATGCGAAAGGCGTCGGCCCCGGCGACGAACAGGGCGCGGATCATCTCCGGCGTATCGCTGGCAGGGCCAAGCGTCGCCAGGATGCGAACCTTGCGTGAGCGGGGCGGTAACTGAGTCATGTCTTCTCCTGGCCGTCATGATCGCTCCTGAATCTTGTCAGGGCGTCGTTATGGGTTATCCGTGCTGCACGACAGGATGATGTAGATCAGCGAAAAGGATCGCCGATGACCGATAGCATACTCACAGATGCGGTTGCTGCAACCGCCTTCCGCCGTCTGGTGGCGCATTTGCAGCACCGGACCGACGTCCAGAATATCGATCTGATGGGCAGCGCGGGCTTTTGCCGCAATTGCCTGGCCGACTGGATAGCCGAGGCCGATGGCAATCTGACCAAGGATCAGGCCCGCGAGATCATCCACGGCATGCCCTTTGCCGACTGGAAAGCGCAGCATCAGGGCGAGGCCACGCCACAGCAGATCGCAAAGATGCAGGAGAGTGTGGCGAAGAACGCCGACACCCATTAGAGGCGAGCGCCAACCGATTCACACTGACATGGAGTTATGACATGAGCGAGGGCAACGTCGCCGCCGACCAGCTACGCCTTCTGATCGAACGCATCGAGCGTCTGGAAGAGGAAAAGAAGGGCATCGGCGACGACATCAAGGACGTCTATCTGGAAGCCAAGGCCACAGGGTACGACGCAAAGATCATGCGCCAGATCATCCGCCTGCGGAAGATGCAGCCGCATGACCGGCAGGAGATGGAGGCGATCCTCCAGACTTACCTGTCGGCTCTGGGTATGGAATAGGGAGTCTTTGAAAAATGCGCTGAGGCGCATTTTCTGAGCCGCACCGGCCCTCTCCCCCACCCGGCCGCCTATATGATACTGTCGTTGGGCGGCCGGGTGGGGGAGAAGGCCGGTGCGGTAACCCAGACAGGAAAGAGAGCGCCCATGGCCGAGATCATCGTCAGCACCACCAGCCGTCTGGAGGGAAGGCCCGCGAAAGAGTATCTCGGCATCGTCACCGGAGAGGTGATTGTGGGCGCCAACCTGTTCCGTGACCTGTTCGCCAGCGTCCGCGATATCGTGGGCGGGCGATCGGGCGCTTATGAAGATGTGCTCCAGCGCGCCCGCGAACAGGCGATTGCCGAAATGCGCACGCGCGCCGCGACCATGGGCGCCAATGCCGTGGTGGGTGTCGACCTCGATTATGAAGTCATCGGGTCCAATGGATCGATGCTGATGGTGTCGGCGTCCGGCACGGCGATCCTCTATTGATGATCCGCATCCGTCCGGCACGGGTCGATGATGCCGTCGCCTGCGCGGCGATCTATGCCCCCTATGTGACGGATAGCTGGGTCAGTTTCGAAACCGACCCGCCCGGTGCCGTCGAAATGGCGCGCCGGATTGCCGAGCATGGCGCATCGCACGGCTGGCTGGTCGCGCAGGGCGCTGGCGGGCGGATTGCGGGCTATGTCTATGGCAGTGCCCATCGCAGCCGGGCCGCCTATGCGACTTCCGCCGATGTCGCCATCTATGTCGATCCCGCCTTCGCCCGACAGGGGGTGGGGCGGGCGCTTTATGCCTCGCTTTTCCCGATCCTCAAGGCACGCGGCATCCACGCCGTCTTTGCCGGTATCGCCCAGCCCAATGACGCCAGCGTCGCCCTGCATGAGGCCATGGGTTTCACGCCTGTCGGCCTCTATCGCGAAGTGGGATGGAAGATGGACGGCTGGCGCGATGTCGGCTGGTGGCAGCGACTGCTCTGAAGGTTGCCCTTGGGGCGGCCGCTGGTGTAAGGGCGCCCATCACTTTCAACCGGCAGATAAGAATTCAGGACTTATGGCAGGCCATTCCAAATTCAAGAACATCATGCATCGCAAGGGCGCGCAGGACAAGAAGCGCTCCTCGATGTTCTCCAAGCTCAGCCGCGAAATCACCGTCGCGGCCAAGATGGGCATGCCCGATCCGGACATGAACCCGCGCCTGCGTCTGGCGATCAACGCCGCCAAGGCCCAGTCGATGCCCAAGGACAATATCCAGCGCGCGGTCGACAAAGCGAGCAAGGGCGACACCGAGAATTACGAAGAAGTGCGCTATGAGGGCTATGGCCCCGGCGGCACGGCGATCATCGTGGAAGCGCTGACCGATAACCGCAACCGTACCGCCACCAATGTCCGCACCGCCTTCGCCAAGAATGGCGGCAATCTGGGGTCTTCGGGCGCGGTGAGCCATGGCTTCGATCGCCTCGGCCTCATCACCTATCCGGCCAGCGCTGGCGACGCCGAAGCGATCTTCGAAGCGGCGCTGGAAGCGGGCGCGGAGGACGTGTCGTCCAACGAGGACGAACATGAAATCTGGACTGCCATGGACGCGCTGCACGAAGTCGCCAAGGCGTTGGAAGCCACGCTGGGCGCCGCCGATGGCGCCAAGCTCGCCTGGAAGCCCACCACCACCGTCGAAGTCGACGAAGGCAATGCCGCGACGCTGATGAAGCTGGTCGACACGCTGGAAGAGGATGACGACGTCCAGACCGTCTGGGGGAACTATGAGGTTTCCGACGAGGTGATGGAGAAATTGGGCTAAGATGCCCGTACATAGCCCCTCCCCTTGAGGGGAGGGGTTGGGGTGGGGAATGGCGCAAAACCCGCAATTGCTGAAAAATGCAGCGAATATGCGCCATGACGCCACACCATTCGAGGTGATCCTCTGGCGTCACCTGTCTCGATCCCAGCTTGGTTATAAATTCCGCCGTCAGCATGTGATCGGCAATCGGATCGTCGATTTCTTCTGCCCTGCCAGAGCTTTCGCGATCGAAGTCGATGGTGACACGCACGATGCAGACGAAATGGCTGTTAGGGATGCCGAACTGATCGGTTTGGGCGTTGCTGTTTTGCACGTCTCAAATCGGGATGTTACCGAGAATATCGAAGGCGTTCTGGTGCAGATCATGGCGCAGCTCGAAACGCTGCCGGATCGCTGGCCCCACCCCAACCCCTCCCCTGAAGGGGAGGGGCTAAGCTCAGAGAGTTTATGATCCTTCTCGGACTCGATCCCGGCCTTGGCACAACTGGCTGGGGCATCATCGCCGCAGACGGCAATCGGCTGACCCATATCGGCAATGGCCAGATCAAGACCGATTCGGGCATGTCGCTGGCAACGCGGTTGCTGGCGCTTGACCTTGCACTGACGGACCTGATCCTGGAGCATCGCCCCGATGGTGCTGCGGTCGAGGAAGTGTTCGTCAATGTGAACCCGCAATCCACGCTGAAACTGGGGCAGGCGCGTGGCGTGATCCTGCTCAATGCGTCACGGGCGGGCATGGAAGTGGGCGAATATGCCGCCCGCCTCGTCAAGAAATCGGTCGTCGGCGTCGGCAATGCGTCAAAGGATCAGGTGCATGCCATGGTATCGCGCCTGCTGCCCGGCGCGAAGATCGCCGGGCCGGATGCGTCGGATGCGCTGGCCGTGGCGATCACCCATGCCCATCATCTGGCCAGCGCGCGGCGTATTCCCACGCGCTGACCATATTCGCTTAGCCGAACAGGTCCGCCAGAAAATCCTTCATCGAGCGGAAGCTGCGCCGGTCGGCGTCCGGGCTATAGGCCAGACCCTTTTCCGGCATATGTACGGCTTCGTCGGTGAAGGCGTGGCTGGTGCCCCCATAGGCATGGATCTGCCAGTCGCAGCCGGCCTCGGTCAGTTCCTTCGCCAGCGCCACGGTGGCTTCGGCCGGGGCGATCGGGTCGTCCCAGCCATGGCAGACCAGCAGCTTGGCGCTGATCGTCGCATTGGGGAAGGGCGGAGCCTGATAGACGCCGTGGAAGCTGACGCCGCCGGCAATGTCCGCGCCTGACCGGGCAAGGTCCAGCACGCAGCGCCCGCCAAAGCAGAAGCCGATCGCGGCGGTGCGGCTGGCATCGACTTCCGGCATGGCTTTCAGCACCGCATGCGCCGCATTCACGCGATCGCGCAGCAGGGCGCGGTCGGCATTCAACGGGTCCATGTAAAGGCCGGGATTCTCATCCGACCGGCTGGTGCGCTTGCCCTGACCAAAAACGTCGGCGACCAGCACCGAATAGCCCAGCGCTGCGACCTTTTCGGCATAGGCGAAATCGGCTTCCTTCGTTCCCAATATATTGGGGAAGAGCAAGATGCCCGGCGCGGGCGCGGCGGCGGCATCGACCACCCCGACGCTCTCGAATCCGTCATGCAGGATGATGCGGCGGGTAATCGCCATGGCTGTGTCTCCTTTTAGGGGGTCAGATGCTGCCGAAACCGGGGGCTTCGCCGCGCGCCGCGCTGTTGATCCGCTTCGGGCGCTTCCAGCCGATGCTGGGCCGCTTGCGCAGGCGCAGCGTAGGCCAGTCGCCCCGGTCGCTGCGTTCGGCAAGGCGCATGCCCTGCGCGCGATAGGCGGCGATCACGGCGTCGGCCTGTTCGTTCAGCAGGCCGGCCAGCACGATCGTCCCGCCATCCTCCACCAGCGCGCTGAGCGAGGGCGCCAGTTCGATCAGCGGCCCGGCCAATATGTTGGCGATGAGGAGGTCATAGGGCGCCCGGCCGACGATCGCGCTATGGTCTGCGCCTGCCGCCGTCACCAGCGCGAGCCGACCGCGCCCGTCGCCCAGCGCGATCGCATTGTCGCGCGCATTTTCGGCGCTGATCTCGACCGCAACCGGATCGATATCCGATGCGATGGCATAGCTGCGCGGCCACAGGTGCAGGGCGGCAAAGGCCAGTAGCCCGGTGCCGGTGCCGATATCGGCGACATTGTTAAAGCGCATGCCCACCCGGCGCATCCGGTCCAGCATGGCAAGGCATCCGGCGGTGGTTTCATGCTGCCCGGTGCCAAAGGCGCGACCGGCCTCGATCAGCAGGTTCACATGGCCAGGCAGTTCCGGGTCGGTGGCGATGTTGCGGACATGGAAGCGGCCGGCGGTCACGGGCTCCAGCCCCTGCTGGCTCAACGTCACCCAATCCTCGTCGGGCAATGGCTCGATCACCGGCTTCGAACCGGCGGCACTGGGAACCAGCGATTTCAGCAATTTGACTGCGGCGGCGCTGGGCTTGCCCTCGAAATAGGCGTCCAGTTGCCAGATATTCTCATCCTCCGCCGTCTCGCTGGTCATCAGCACCGGCGGCCGGTCCATCAGGGCAAAGGCGGCGATCTCCCCGTCCAGCGCTTCGGCTTCGGCGCGGGTGCAGGGCAGGGTGACTTTCCAGCTCTGGGCGGGCTTTACGGCATCATTCATCCCGCCGCCTTTAGCCGAGGCGGCGGGGCAGGGGAAGCGTGGCTGCGTGCTTTACGCGACCTGCCGCCCGAAGTCGGACGACGCATGACGCAGGCTGGCGAGCTTGCCCTCCACGCTCACGAAGCCGCGCTCCAGCTGGTCGATTTCCGATGCGACGACTTCGGTGTCCTGACGGATCGCTGAAATGGTGGTAGACATCGAATCGGCCGCCAGCGCGGTTTCATCGACGGCGGCGGTGATCATCGTGACCGTCTGCGCCTGTGCGTCCATGGCGTGGCGGATGCGGTCCGCGCTGGCGCGGACTTCGCCCACCGTGTCGCGGATGCGTTCGTTGGTTTCCACCGACTGGCGGGTCGAGGCCTGGATATCGGCGATCTTGCTGGCGATTTCGTCGGTCGCGCGGGCGGTCTGGTTGGCCAGGCTCTTCACTTCCTGCGCGACGACGGCAAAGCCGCGACCGGCATCGCCCGCACGGGCGGCCTCGATCGTGGCGTTGAGCGCCAGCAAATTGGTCTGCCCGGCAATGTCGCGGATCAGACCCAGGATCGATTCGATCGACTTGGCATGTTCGGACAGGGTGGCCGACATAGTCACGGCATCGCCCGACTGGGCCGATGCTCGGCGCGCGACTTCGGCGGAGCTTTCTACTTCGGTCCGGGCGTCCTCGATCGCGCGGATCAGACCGGCCGAGGTCCGGGCGGCTTCGCGCATGGCGAGGGCGGACTGTTCGGCGGCGGCAGCGACTTCGGAGGCTTTGCCCAGCATGCCGCGCGTCGCGGCAGAGGCATCTTTGGCCTGTTCGCGCAGCGATTCGCCCAGCTTCGACGCGCCGTCAATTTCCCCTACGATTCGCTGTTCGAACAGGGTGCCATAGCGCTGGCGTTCGGCCCGCTGGGTTTCCGCCTGATCGGTGGCCAGGACATTGCTCATGAAGCCCGAATCGATCATCGCAATCTGCAACATCATCCGCATCAGGCGCTGGCAACGCGCATCGTCGCTCTTGCACTTTTCCCAGATCAGGTCGGACACGCGCGCATTGGCGGTGGCGACGGCATTGAGCACGGCCCGCACCGATACGCCATGCTTGCGGGCATGGCGCACGCAGTCCGCGGCCGACGCGGCCCAGCGGCCATCGGCGAAATGCAGCAGCTTTTCCTCGACATATTTGCCGGCTTCCGCCTCGATCCGGCGGATGATGGCGCCGTTCAACTGCTGTTGCAGCCCCGTTTCCTGCATATAGGTGGTGAAGAAAATCGCGCCGACACTGCCGAGATCATCGCTGATCAGCTCGCCGATTTCGCGTGCCGTACGGGCAATCGCGCCGGAGGGATCGACTTCCGCCAGATAGTCCGACGTGGTGTTGGCGGAGGGAAGGGTGGACGGCATGAAGGAACGGCCCCTGCTGGTAACATGATCGGGTTGCCGGTCATCCATAGCGCGGGTTGGTTAATCACTTCTTATGGCTGTGCGATTGTGGCCACGAAAGCATCAGCAACTTTCTGTCGCTTTCCTCGACTTGCCCTATGGCCGCTTCGCTCTTAAGGGGAGCGGACTCAGGGACAAGTATCTAAGGACTAGGGTAGACATGGCGCGTTCCACCAGCCGGCCACTCTCGCCGCATTTGACGATCTGGAAATGGGGGCCGGCTATGGCTGTCTCCATCATGCACCGCGTGACGGGCAACGGTCTGGCGACCGCTGGCGCGCTGGGCCTCATCTGGTGGCTGATGGCCGCCGCGACCGGTCCGGAGGCCTATGCGACCTTCGTGAAGTGTGCGACTTCGCCGATCGGTTATCTGGTGATGATCGGCCTTTCCTGGTTCTTTTTCCAGCATCTCTTCTCGGGCCTGCGGCACTTCGTGCTCGACATGGGCGCCGGCTATGAGCTGAAGAACAACAAGATGTGGTCGATCGCGACCTTCATCCTGTCGCTGCTCACGACCGGCTTCGTCTGGCTCACCATCTTCGGAAAGGCGCTCTGATGGGTACCGGTACTGGCATCGGTCGCGTTCGCGGCCTCGGCTCCGCCAAGCATGGCGCGCATCACTGGCTGGCGCAGCGCTATAGCGCCGTCGGCAATCTGCTGCTGGTGCTGTGGCTGATCTTCAGCCTGCTCAGCCTGCCCGGCCTCGACTATGAGAGCGTGGTCAACTGGATTCACAATCCGCTGGTCGCGGTGCCGCTGATGCTGATGGTGGTCAGCATCTTCATGCACCTGCGTCTGGGCATGCAGGTGATGCTGGAGGATTATGTCCATGACAAGGGTCTGGCCTTCCTCTCCATGCTGCTGCTCAACTTCTATGCCTTTGGCGGCGCGGCCGCGGGCGTCTTCGCGATCGCCAAGATCGCCTTCATCGGGATCGTCAAGTAATGACCGAAGCCTATAAGATCATCGATCACACCTACGATACCGTCGTGGTGGGTGCTGGTGGCTCCGGCCTGCGCGCGACCATGGGCAGCGCCGAAGCGGGCCTGAAGACCGCCTGCATCACCAAGCTGTTCCCGACCCGCAGCCACACCGTCGCGGCGCAGGGCGGCATTGCTGCCTCGCTGGGCAACAATTCGCCGGACCACTGGACCTGGCACATGTACGACACCGTCAAGGGGTCGGACTGGCTGGGTGACCAGGACGCGATCGAATATATGGTGCGTGAAGCGCCTGCCGCCGTGATCGAGCTGGAACATGCCGGCGTGCCGTTCAGCCGTAATCAGGATGGCACCATCTATCAGCGTCCGTTCGGCGGCCACATGCAGAATATGGGCGCTGGCCCGCCGGTGCAGCGCACCTGCGCTGCGGCCGACCGTACCGGTCACGCTATGCTGCACGCGCTGTATCAGCAGTCGCTGAAGTACGACGCGGACTTCTACATCGAATATTTCGCCATCGACCTGATCATGGAAAATGGCGAGTGCCGTGGCGTCATCGCCATCTGCATGGAAGACGGCTCGATCCATCGCTTCAAGGCGCATGCGGTCGTGCTGGCGACGGGCGGCTATGGCCGCGCTTATTTCTCGGCTACGTCGGCCCATAGCTGCACCGGCGACGGCGGCGGCATGGTGCTGCGCGCGGGCCTGCCGCTGCAGGATCTGGAGTTCGTGCAGTTCCATCCGACCGGCATCTATGGCGCGGGCGTGCTGATCACCGAAGGTGCGCGTGGCGAAGGCGGCTATCTGACCAATTCCGAAGGCGAGCGTTTCATGGAACGCTATGCTCCTTCGGCGAAGGATTTGGCGTCGCGCGACGTCGTGTCGCGCTCCATGGCGATGGAAATGCGCGAAGGGCGCGGTGTGGGCGAGCATAAGGATCATATCTTCCTTCACCTCGACCATATCGATCCCAAGGTGCTGGCCGAACGCCTGCCGGGCATCACCGAAAGCGGCAAGATTTTTGCCGGTGTCGACCTGACCCGCCAGCCGCTGCCCGTGACCCCGACGGTCCACTATAATATGGGCGGCATCCCCTGTAACTATCATGGTCAGGTCGTCACCAAGAAGGGCGACGATCCGGAAGTGATCGTGCCCGGCCTGTTCGCGGTCGGCGAAGCGGCCTGCGTGTCGGTCCATGGCGCGAACCGCCTTGGCTCCAACTCGCTGATCGACCTTGTCGTGTTCGGCCGCGCCACCGGCCTGTTCCTCAAGGACAACCTCAAGCCCAACGCGCCGCACAAGGCGCTGCCGGCCGACGCCGCCGATCTGGCGCTCAGCCGTCTCGACCATTATCGCAATGCGAAGGGTTCGACGCCCACGGCAGACATCCGTATGGACATGCAGCGCACCATGCAGAAGCATGCTGCCGTGTTCCGCGACAGCGCATTGCTGGCCGAAGGCGTCACCCAGATGCAGGCCGTCAACAAGCGGCTTCAGGACGTGAAGGTCACGGACCGTTCGTTGATCTGGAACACCGACCTGATCGAAACGCTGGAACTCGACAACCTCATGAGCCAGGCCATCTGCACGATGGAAGGCGCCGAAGCCCGCAAGGAATCGCGCGGCGCCCATGCGCATGAGGATTTCCCGAACCGCGACGACGAAAACTGGATGAAGCACACCATCAGCTGGTTCGAAGGCTGGGGTGGATCGAGCGGCAAGGTGACGCTCGATTATCGTCCGGTCCACGACTATACGATGACCGACGAAGCGGAATATGTGAAGCCCAAGGCCCGCGTTTACTAAGCGACGCGCTGACAGGTGGAGAGACAGAAGGGGCGGGCCGCAGGGTCCGCCCTTTTTCATTGCAGTTGGCTGGCTGCGTCCTGACGTTCGTGCAGGATGCGCACGATCTGAACTTCGTCTCCCGTCAATCGGTAGAAGATGTGATGCACGCCTGCGCGCTTTCGCCGATAGCCGGCTCGGATATCGGAACAGTCTGTTCCGGTTCCGGGGAAAGCCAGGAGGTTTTTGGCGGTATCTCGAATGGATCGCAAATAGGTTCGCGTTTGTCTTCGGCCCCACAAGGCGTCGCTTTCGCGGCCGATCCGGTCGAGGTCATCAAGTGCCGTAAGCAGATAGACCAATTTGCGACGGCTCATTTGATGTCCGGGAAGCGCTGCTCCAGCCAGCTATCAAAATCAAAATCTTCAGCCGGTCCGCTTTCCTCACCCTCGATCAGTGCGGCGCGCAACGCTTCGAGCTTCAGCCTTTCGCTTTCCAGTAATTTCAGGCCAGCGCGAATAACATCGCTTGTCGAGCCATAATGACCCTCGCTGACCTCGCGTTCAGCAAATTCCCAAAAATGGTCGTCCAGCACGACCTGCGCTGACTTGCCGTTCATGGCAGTAGGCTATCAAGAAAACGGGGCGCCTTCAATGCTGTCACTCGGTAACGGACCGATCGAACGGCAGCAGTCCCGTATAGGCCGCCAGCCCCGGCTTGCTCTTCACCGCAACGCCCTGTCGCAGCAGGAATATGTGCCGCACGATCTCCGCCTGTTGCTCGATGCCATAGCGGTCGAACGGTTTGCCGGGCACAAGGTCATAGGCATAGCGGCAGAAGGGGTGCCGCATCAGCGGCAGCCAATATTTGCCCGATCGCTGGGCCTGCCACACATGGGTCATCTCATGGATGAAATGCCCCTGAATATGTAGCGGACTTTCGCAGAAGTCCGCGCAAAACAGGCCGCCTTCCGGATGGAACCACAGGTCGCCATCCGGCGCCATGGTCACGCCCTTCGGCTGGAATGGCCACCATTTGCGTTCATGCACCCGCACCCGGCCATAATCGATCGCCCGGCCGAATATCGACCCGGCCAGCGCAACTTCCTGTCCGGTAAGCGGTCGGCTGGTCAATGCGCGGCGGCGTTATCGGCGGGCTTGGGCGCAGTGCCGTCGGGCTTGCGGATCACCGCGTCCACCAGCAACCGGTCGCCATTGGCCAGCAGAAAGGTCATCTGCATCTTGCCCCGGCTGATCGCCGTATCATTGACGCCAAAGATCATCAGATGCTTGCCGCCCGGCGCGAAGCTGACCTGACCCTTGGCCGGAATGTCGACGCTGTCGATCGCTTCCATCGTCGTCATCCCGTCCTTGCTGACGGTTTCGTGCATTTCCACTTTCAGCGCATAATCAGTCATCACGCCGCGCAATTGCGTGCCTGCGTCGCCGCCATGGGCCACGAAATAGCCGGCCGAGGGTGCATCCTTGTTGGGCGACAGCCGCACCCAGGCCTGATCGATATAGGTCGGGGCCGGGTCGCCACAGGCATTGAGCGCCAACGGCGCGGCCAGGGCGAAGAGGGCAAAGCGGGCGCGCATCCGATACTCCATAACTGTCTCGTTTCCGGTCTATCCACTAGCTAATCGTCCCAGCGTCTTGTGCCAAGCGGAACCGCGCCTATATCCCCCCTTGCAAACCGGCCTTGCCTTGGCGCTTTAGTGAGGTATTGGGCCGTCAACCGCTGAATATTTGGGGTTACAAGAGGAAGAGATGGCAAAAGTTATCGGGATCGATCTGGGCACCACCAACAGCTGCATCGCTGTCATGGACGGCGGTAAGCCCAAGGTCATCGAAAATGCGGAAGGGGCGCGCACGACTCCTTCGATCGTCGCCTTCGCCAAAGATGGCGAACGTCTGATCGGTCAGCCGGCCAAGCGCCAGGCAGTCACCAATCCGGACAACACGATTTTCGCGGTGAAGCGCCTGATCGGCCGCCGCTTTGACGATCCCATGACCAAGAAGGACATGGAACTCGTCCCCTATGACATCGCGAAGGGCCCGAACGGCGACGCCTGGGTCAAGGCCGGTGGCGAGGAATATAGCCCGTCGCAGATCAGCGCGTTCATCCTTCAGAAGATGAAGGAAACGGCGGAGTCGTATCTGGGCGAAACCGTGACGCAGGCGGTCATCACCGTTCCCGCCTACTTCAACGACGCCCAGCGTCAGGCGACCAAGGACGCCGGCCAGATCGCCGGTCTGGAAGTGCTGCGCATCATCAACGAGCCGACCGCGGCGGCGCTGGCCTATGGCCTCGACAAGCAGGATGGCAAGACGATCGCCGTCTATGACCTTGGCGGCGGCACCTTCGACATTTCGATCCTCGAAATCGGCGACGGTGTGTTCGAAGTGAAGTCGACCAACGGCGATACCTTCCTGGGCGGCGAAGATTTCGACGCCAAGCTGGTGGAATATCTGGCCGCCGACTTCAAGAAGGCGGAAAGCATCGACCTCACCAAGGACAAGCTGGCCCTCCAGCGTCTGAAGGAAGCCGCTGAAAAGGCGAAGATCGAGCTGTCCTCGGCCCAGACGACCGAGGTCAACCTGCCCTTCATCACCGCTGACCAGAATGGTCCCAAGCATCTGGTGAAGACCATCACCCGCGCCGATCTGGAGCGTCTGGTGGCGGATCTCATCAAGCGCACGATGGAACCCTGCAAGAAGGCGATGGCGGACGCGGGCGTTTCGGCCAGCGAGATCAGCGAAGTCGTTCTGGTCGGCGGCATGACCCGCATGCCCAAGGTGCGCGAAGCCGTGAAGGAATTTTTCGGCAAGGAACCGCATACCGGCGTGAACCCGGACGAAGTCGTCGCCATGGGCGCCGCCATTCAGGCCGGCGTGCTTCAGGGCGACGTCAAGGACGTGCTGCTGCTCGACGT
This sequence comes from Sphingobium sp. AP50, assembly GCF_900109095.1. Taxonomy (GTDB): domain Bacteria; phylum Pseudomonadota; class Alphaproteobacteria; order Sphingomonadales; family Sphingomonadaceae; genus Sphingobium. The sequence goes on along the minus strand of NZ_FNYZ01000005.1, from coordinate 116,197 downwards.
GACCCCGTTGTCGCTGGGCATCGAAACGCTGGGTGGCGTGTTCACCCGCATGATCGATCGCAACACCACCATCCCGGCCAAGAAGTCGCAGGTCTATTCGACCGCCGACGACAATCAGCAGGCGGTGACCATCCGCGTGTTCCAGGGCGAGCGTGAAATGGCGGCGGACAACAAGATCCTCGGCCAGTTCGACCTGCTCGGCATCCCGCCCGCGCCGCGCGGCGTGCCGCAGATCGAAGTCACGTTCGACATCGACGCCAACGGCCTGGTCAATGTGTCCGCCAAGGACAAGGGCACCGGCAAGGAACAGCAGATCCGCATCCAGGCGTCGGGTGGCCTTAGCGACTCCGACATCGACCAGATGGTCAAGGATGCCGAACGCTTTGCCGAAGACGACAAGAAGCGTCGTGAAGCGGCCGAAGCCAAGAACAATGCCGAAAGCCTGGTCCACACGACCGAAGCGCAGCTGGCCGAACATGGCGACAAGGTCGACGCCTCGCTGAAGGGCGAGATCGAAGCCGCGATCGCCGAAACCAAGACTGCGATCGAAGGCGGCGACGCCGAAGCCATGAAGGCCAAGGCGCAGGAACTCGCCACGGTCGCCATGAAGCTCGGCCAGGCCATTTACGAGAAGGAGCAGGCCAATGCGGCGGCTCCGGGCGCCGACGCGCCCAAGGCTGATGACGATGTCGTCGACGCCGAATTCTCCGAAGTGGACGACAACAAGGCGTAAGCTATGCCCATCGCCCGTCATTGCGCTATCAGCGCCAGTGACGGGCGAAGCGGGCGGGGGCCTCTATGACTACCGAAGTTGATTATTACGAACTGCTCGAAGTCGAGCGCACCGCTGACGGCGCAGCGCTTAAGAGCGCCTATCGCAAGCTGGCGATGAAATATCATCCGGACAAGACCGGGGGCTGCACCGACAGCGAGGCCAAGTTTAAGGCCGTGTCCGAAGCCTATGAATGCCTGAAAGACCCGCAAAAGCGCGCGGCCTATGACCGCTATGGTCATGCGGCCTATACCAATGCCCAGTCGGGCGGCGGTGGCGGCGGCGGTTTTCGTGGCGGCGCGGCGGGCGGCTTTTCCGACCTTGGCGATATTTTCGAGACGATTTTCGGCCAGTCCGGCTTTGGTGGGCAGGGCGGCGGCGGGCGCCAGCAGCAGCGCCGTGGCGCGGACCTGCGCTACGACATGGAAATCAGCCTCGACGAAGCCTATCATGGCAAGAAGACCGAGATCCAGATCGAGGTTTCAGCCGCCTGCGACAGTTGCGATGGTTCCGGCGCGCAGCCCGGCACCGGGGTCAAGACCTGCGGCACCTGTGCCGGTCATGGTCAGGTTCGCGCGCAACAGGGCTTCTTCGTGGTCGAACGCACCTGTCCATCCTGCCATGGCGCGGGGCAGGTGATCGAAAGCCCCTGCCGCTCCTGCCGGGGCGACGGGCGTGTCGACCGGCCCAAGACGTTGTCGGTCAATATCCCGGCGGGTGTCGATGAAGGCACGCGCATTCGCCTGACGGGCGAGGGTGAGGCTGGCGCGCGGGGGGCACCGGCGGGCGACCTCTATATCTTCCTGCATGTGAAGCGGCACGCGATCTTCGAACGCGACGGCACGACGCTGTTCTGCCGCGCGCCGGTCAGCTTCACCACGGCGGCGCTGGGCGGCGTGATCGAAGTGCCGGGCCTCGACGGCTCACGGCATGAGATCAAGATCCCGACCGGCATCCAGTCGGGCAAGCAAATCCGTCAGCGCGGCGCGGGCATGCCCGTCCTCAACGGGCGCGGGCAGGGCGATCTGGTCGTCCAGGTCGATGTCGAAACGCCCACGAAGCTGACCGCCAAGCAGAAGGAATTGCTCGAAGCCTTCCGCGACACGGAAACCGGCGAGGAATGCCCGCAATCGACCGGCTTCTTCTCCAAGCTCAAGGAAATCTGGGGGGATTGAAGGATATAGTTGCCGGGCATGTCTGGTGCCCGGCAACCGTTCAATCTGATGCTTTCTTTATAATCCAGCCGGCTCGGCGAAGTTCTTGTACGGCGCACCATGCTATGTAGCGATCCGTGTCCTCGCCATCGTCTGGAAGTGGATTGTTGCGGGCTACGGTGATGCCTTTGACAATCACATCCATGATCGGATTATAGTCGATAAAATCCGTCATGATATCATATCCTTGCTAGCTTTCCGCCCCCGCCGCGCCCACCAGTAGAAGGGCAGGCCTGCCAGCATCAGCAATATGCTCGATCCGCTGGCCGCGACACCCGCACCCCACAGCGTCCATAGCGCATAGCCCAGCCCGATGACTGCCGCCGGCACCACCAGCCGGAACCGCAGGCTTGCCAGCGCGCAGCCGACATAGAGCCACAGGGTCGCCGACGTCGCCAGCAGCGCCATGGCGGTGAACAGCGCCACCAGCCCCTGCAAACTGTTCGCCACCAGCATCAGGCTGGCCAGCATCGTCGACAGGATCAGCCCGCGGACCGGCGTGCCCTTGGCGTCCGTCACCGCCAGCCAGCGGGGCAGTTCGCCCGCCCGCGCCATCGCCAGCGGCACTTCGCCCTGCAACAGCGTCCAGCCATTGAGCGCGCCAAGGCAGCTGATCACCACGAAGATCGCGATGAAGCTGGCGGGGCCGGGCGACCAGTAATGGCTGACGAACGCGCCGAAGGGCGATCCGGTCTGCGTCTCCGCCGCCGGCAGGGTCAGCGCGATACCCGAACAGACGAGCAGATAGATAAGGCCGGTCGCCGCCGTGCCGATCAGCGTGGCGCGGGGGATGGTGCGGGCGGGATCACGCACCTTGTCCGCCGCGACGCTGGCCGATTCAAAGCCCAGCAGCGCCCATAGGGTCAGCGCCGCCGATGCGGTGATGCCAACGCCCGTCAGCCCCTGTGCGGGGAAGGGGGCGACCTGCGCCTCGCCACTGCCCAGCACGATCACCAGCAGCACCAGCACGACCGCGATCGGGATCAGCTTGATGATGGTGGTGCCGATCTGGGTAATCCCGGCCGCGCGCGCGCCGATCAGGTTGACGCCGGTCATCGCCCAGAGAAAGGCGATCGAACAGACCGCGCCTACACCCGGCTTCGCCAGCGCAGGCAGCACGCTGCTCAGGTTCGCGGTCGCGGCGACGGCTATGGTGACGTTGGTGATGATGATCGACAGCCAATAGATCCACCCGATCGCAAAACCGGCGAGCGGCCCATAGGCCCGCGCGATCATCTGCGAGGCATTGGCGTCCGGCATGGCGACGGTCAGCCGCGCGATGACGAAGGCCAGCACCAGCGACCCGGCAATGGTGAACACCCACCCCGCCACCGCATCCCAGCCGAACGGCGCGAGCGACGCCGGCAGCAGGAACACGCCCGACCCGATCATATTGCCCATGACCAGCGCGATGCAGGCTGCCAGACCCAGGGTACGAGAGGAGGAGCCGGTCGCGGCCCCGTTGGGATTGTCATTCATGGCGGAATGCTACCGGCGCAGGCGGCGGATTGCTAGGGGAGGGTGATAAGAGGGAAGCAAGCATATTTCCTCTCCCGTCGGGAGAGGAAGGGGCCCGCTCGGCGTAGCCGAGTGGGAAGGTGAGGGAGATGCAAGGCGCAGCTTTTCACCCCTCACCCTTCCGCCGTGCTTCGCACGGCTCCCTCCCTCTCCCGTTGGGAGAGGGACAGTCTTCAACCGCTGCTACCCACCCAATCTTCCATTTCCTGCAATCGCGTTCGATTCCATTGCATTTGCGAAAAGTCCGGCCAAAGCCCAAATAGGCTTCGATGCTGCAACGCAGAAAATATCCCCAATCGAGGCTCTACAATGTTTTCCCTGCTGTCGCTCTATTTCGCCTATCGTCGTGATGTCGTCTCTGCCGAACGCTATATCGCCGCGCTCAACAAGGCTGATGCGCCGGTCGCCGACGATGTGACGCCGGTTCCGGCCGAAGAGCAGCTGCCGCTCGCAGCCTGATTTCTGCAAAAAGGGCGGCTGTCCTTTCGGAAGCCGCCCCTTGCATGACTAATGTTTCGACCGGCCCGATCAGGCCGCCAGGAACATGTCCGGGTCCAGCGCCATCAGCGCATCGGCGCCGCCCTCGATCTTGCGGCGCAGCGATCCGGCATCGGGCATGACCCGTTCGGCAAAGAAGCGCGCCGTCACCAGCTTGGCTTCCAGATATTTGGCGTCCCCTTCACCCGCCGCGATCAGCGTGGTGGCGGCCTTGCCCATGCGCAGCCACATCAGGCCCGTCGCTACGATGCCCAGGATGTGCATATAATGATGCGCGCCGGCCCCGGCATGTTCGGGGTTCTTCATGGCGTTCTGCATCAGCCACATGGTCGCCGCGCCCAATTGGCCGCTGGCCTTTTCCAGCGCCTCGGCGATCGGCGCCAGCGTCTCGTCCGTCTTGGCGCTGGCGACCTCTTCCGCCACCATCTTCAGGAAGGACTGGAGCGCGCGGCCGCCATGCATCGGCAGCTTGCGACCGACAAGGTCCATCGCCTGCACGCCATTGGTGCCTTCGTAAATCTGGGCGATGCGCGCGTCGCGGACATACTGTTCCACGCCATTTTCCCAGATATAGCCATGGCCGCCGAACACCTGTTGACAGGCGACCGCCACGTCGAAGCCGCGATCGGTGCCATAGCCCTTGACCACCGGGGTCAGCAGCTGGAGCATATCGTCGGCCGCCTGACGCTCTTCCTCGGTCGCGGCATGATGCGACAGGTCGACCTGCAATGCTGTCCACAGGATCAGCGCGCGCAGCCCTTCGGTCATCGCCTTGGCTTCCATCAGCATGCGGCGCACATCGGGATGGACGAACAGCGTATCGGCCTTTTCGTTCGGCTCCTTGGGACCCGTCAGCGCGCGGCCCTGACGGCGATCCTTCGCATAATGAACCGCATTCTGGAATGCGATTTCCGCCTGACCCAGACCCTGAAGGCCCACGCCCAGACGCGCCGCGTTCATCATGATGAACATCGCGGCCAGACCCTTATTCTCCTCGCCCACGATCCAGCCAGTCGCGCCGTCATAATTCATGACGCAGGTGGCATTGCCATGGATGCCCATCTTGTGCTCGATCGATCCGCAGGACACGGCATTGCGGTCGCCCGGCACGCCATCATCGCCCACGAAGAACTTCGGCACCACGAACAGCGAAATGCCCTTGCTGCCTTCCGGCGCATCCGGCGTCTTGGCCAGCACCAGATGGATGATATTGTCGGCCAGGTCATGCTCGCCCGCCGAAATGAAGATCTTCGTCCCGCTGATGCTATAGCTGCCGTCAGGCTGCGGCACGGCCTTGGTCTTGATGAGGCCCAGATCGGTGCCGCAATGCGGCTCGGTCAGGTTCATCGTACCGGTCCATTCGCCCGACACCATCTTGGGGATGTAGCGCTGTTGCAGTTCGGCGCTGCCCTTGGCGATCAGCGCGGCGACCGCGCCGGCGGTCAGGCCATGATACATTTCGAACGCCTGATTGGCCGACAGCACATATTCGTCCACCGCCGTCGCCAGCACGGTGGGCAGGCCCTGACCGCCAAATTCCGCCGGGCCATGGATGGTGGTCCATCCGCCCGCGACGAACTGGTCGAATGCCGCCTTGAAGCCGGTCGGCGTGGTCACGCTGCCATCCGGGTGCCGGGTGCAGCCTTCCTTGTCGCCCACGGCATTCAGCGGGAACAGCACTTCAGCCGCCATCTTGCCGCCTTCGGTCAGGATCGCCTCGACCAGATCGGGCGTGGCATTTTCGAAACCGGGCAGGTTGGCATAGCGGTCCAGCCCGACGATATGGTCCAGCACGAAGCGGGTGTCGCGGACGGGGGCGGCATAGCTGGGCATGATCTTCTCCTGATTATTCTTTGAATTCCCCCCCGATCGGGGGAAGGGGATTATTGTTGTTCGATGGCTGAAACGAAGCTGGCCAGTTCTGCGATCGCGGCGTCGATATCGTCCTTCTGCCGGGTCAGCAGGTCGATCCGCGCCTTGCACTTGTCCACGGTGACGCGGCGCTGTTCCTCATGCGCTTCGTCCGCGTCGTACAGGTCGATCATCTCGCGAATTTCAGTCAGGCTGAAGCCCACTCTCTTGCCGCGCAATATCCAGGCCAGCCTGGCACGATCGCGCCTTGAATAGATGCGGGCCAGACCCTGCCGTTCGGGCGAGATCAGCCCTTCATCCTCATAGAAGCGCAGCGCCCGTGCGGTGACGCCGAACTCTTCGGACAGGTCGGTGATGCTGTAGCTTTGCCGTTCGCTATGGTCGGGCAATTCTATGCCGGCGATGCTGCTGCGCGTGTTCATGGCTATAGGTGTAATTCGACCTTACGTTTACGTCAAGGTCAGTGAGATGTTCTGATGCTTTTGCCGGATATGCGCCTCCGGCGGCCCCGGTTCCCTTTCGGGCCGGGAAGGACTATGGGCGGCACATGATCCGTCTTTCCGGCCTGAAACTGCCGCTCGACCATCCGGCCGAAGCGATGCCCGTCGCCATTTGCGAACGCCTTGGCCTCGCACCGCAGGAATTGCGCAGCCACAGCCTCGTGCGGCGCGGCAATGATGCGCGCCGCCGTAGTGCGATCCAGCTTGTCTATACGGTCGATGTCGACCTGATCGACGAAGCCGCCATACTGGAACGCTTCGCCAACGACCATGATGTCCGGCCGACCCCCGACACCAGCTATAAATTCGTGGCCCACGCGCCGCAGGACGGGCAGGGCAAGCGGCCGGTGGTCATCGGTGCGGGGCCGTGCGGCCTGTTCGCGGGGCTGATCCTGGCCCAGATGGGCTTCCGGCCGATCATCCTCGACCGGGGGAAGGTGGTGCGGGAACGCACCAAGGACACCTGGGGCCTGTGGCGCCGGGCCGAACTCAATCCCGACTCCAACGTCCAGTTCGGCGAAGGCGGTGCGGGCACCTTCTCCGACGGCAAACTCTATTGCCGGGTGAAAGACCCCCGCTTCCTCGGCCGCAAGGTGCTGGAGGAATTTGTCGCCGCCGGTGCGCCGGACGATATTCTGTGGGAAGCGCATCCCCATATCGGCACCTTCCGCCTCGTCTCCATGGTCGAATCGATGCGCAAGCAGATCGAGTCGCTGGGCGGCGAATATCGCTGGCAGCATCGCGTCGACGATCTGGTGCTGGAAAATCAGGGCGATGGCACGCAGCGCCTGCGCGGCCTCGTCCTTCAGGATGGCAGCGTGATCGAAACGGACCATGTCGTGCTGGCCGTCGGCCACAGCGCGCGCCCGACCTTCGAAATGCTGCACCGGCATGACGTACATATGGAGGCGAAGCCCTTCTCGATCGGCGTGCGGATCGAACATCCGCAAAGCTGGATCGATCGCGCCCGCTACGGCAATTGCGCGGGCCATCCCGATCTGGGCGCGGCGGCCTATAGCCTCGCCCATCATTGCGCCAATGGCCGCACCGTCTACAGCTTTTGCATGTGTCCGGGCGGCCGGGTCGTCGCCGCCACGTCGGAGGAAGGGCGCGTCGTCACCAACGGCATGAGCCAATATAGCCGCGCCGAATTCAACGCCAATTCGGGGCTGGTCGTCGCCATCGATCCGGCGCGCGACTATCCCGGCGGGCCGCTGGCCGGCATCGATTTCCAGCGCCATTGGGAAAGCCTCGCCTATGTGGCCGGTGGCTCCTCCTACTGGGCGCCGGGGCAGACGGTGGGCGATTTCCTGGCAGGCCGCCCCTCCACCGCGCTTGGATCGGTCACGCCCTCCTACCAGCCCGGCGTGACCCCGACCGACCTGTCGCAATGCCTGCCCGGCTTCGTGATCGAGGCTTTCCGGGAGGCGCTGCCGGTCTTCGGTCGCCAACTCGCCAACTATGATCATCCCGACGCGGTGATGACCGGCGTGGAAACCCGCACTTCCTCGCCCCTGCGCATCACGCGGGGCAAGGATTTCCAGAGCCTCAACGTAACCGGGCTTTATCCGGCCGGGGAGGGGGCGGGCTATGCCGGCGGCATCCTGTCCGCCGCGATCGACGGCATCAAGGTGGCGGAGGCCGTCGCGCTCGCCATGGTATAGGGCGGGCGCCGGACCGCGTCAGGCGATGAAGATGTCGCTGGCCGTCAGATGGGGCAGGCCGGTGAACGTCGCCACCAGCGTCTGGCTGGCGCCGCCCGCGCCGTCGCTGTCATAATAGAGGCTGCCGCTGGCTTCATCATAGATGAAATGCTGGGCCGCATTGGTCGCCGCCGTTCCCGCGACGAAGGTGCTGGCAGGAATGGCGTGATGGGCGGGCAGAGTGGACAGGCCGGGAAAGCCATCGGGCACGAAAACCAGTGCGTCGCTGCCCGGCGCGAAATCGGTGATGAGGTCGCGATCGGCCGCACTGCCTAGCCGGTCGAACCAGAACAGATCGGCCCCTGCGCCGCCGGTCAGCCTGTCCGCGCCATCTCCGCCGATCAATATGTCCATGCCCGCGCCGCCGCTCAAAATGTCCTTCCCGCCCAGACCCTGCAACCGGTTGTCGCCGACATTGCCGACCAATATGTCGTCGGCATCGGTCCCGGTGCCCGCAATGTCCGCTGATCCGGTCAGTTGCAGCCGCTCGACATTGTCGAACAGGCCCATGCTGACGCTGGAATAGAGAATGTCCAGACCTTCGCCGGCATTTTCGTAGATCAGCGTGCTGTAATCGTCGGTGTCGATATAGTAGAAATCATTGCCCATGCCGCCATGGAGTTCGTCCCGGCCACCCATGCCATAAAGTCGATCATCGCCATCGCCGCCCAGCAATAGGTCATTGCCGGCAGTGCCAATCAGACTGTCGTTGCCGGCCGCGCCATCGATATAATTGCTGCCCGCTATACCGCCCAACCGGTCATTGCCCGCTGTGCCGATTAGGCGCAGGCTTTCGAAGCCGGAAAAGCTGCTGCCCAGAAGCTGCACCGTGCCATCTGCCGATGGCGTGAGCGTGACGGCCGTCAGTGCCGACAGGTCCAGCGTCAGATGATCCTGCCCAACCCCGCCATTCAGCGTCAGGATCGCACCACGGGCCAGCGCGTCGCCATCCACGCTGATCTGGTCATCGCCATCGCTCAACGTCGCGCTCAGTCGTTCGATCGAGGTCAGTTTCACGCCGTTGTAGAGGCTCAGATAGCCGTCGACCCCGCCCGCGCCATTGGATGTGAGCACGCTTTCATAGAAGCGGAGGGTGCGGCTCATATTGATCTTGGCGGTGTCGATCCCGCTGCCGCCGTCAATCTCTATGCCTTCGGGCCGCCTTATGATGAACAGGTCCGCTCCGGCGCCCGCTTGCACGAAGGTTCCGCGGGCGTCGGTCAGATTGATCTGATCCGCGCCGGCCCCCAGGCTGGCCTCGATTCGCTCCATCCCCGTTGCGCTGGCGAGCCCGGCTATGTCACTCTGGCCCGTGAGGCTGTTGACGGTCAGGTTCTGCGCCTTCGAAGAAGTCGCCATCTGGATGATCCAGCTATCATATCCCGCACCGCCATCGATGATGTCGTGGCCGCCGCGCGTGATGATGCTGTCATCGCCCGCGCCTGCATCCACCTGACTGCTGCCGGTCGCCAGCGTCACCCTGTCATGGCCTGCGCCGGTTGCGATGTGGTGCGCCCCCTTGCCCAGCGTCAGATTATAGTCTTCGAAGCCGGTGAAGCGGCCGCCGAAGCTGGTCGTCGCAAGGCCGGTCGTATCGACCGTGAAGGTCACGTCGCCGACCGGCGCCAGTGCGAGCGTCAACTGATCCCGACCGCCACCAGCATCGATGACCAGCGATATCCCGACCATGGCGATTTCGGCGCGGAAGGAGACATAGTCGTTACCGCTGCCCAGGCGAACGTCCAGTGCCTCGACGCGGGAGAAGGAGACGCTGTCGTTCGACACTTGCGACCGGATCGCCCCGGTCAGCCCGCTGGCGTCCAGCCGCATCGTGGATGCATTTTGATAGTTATGGGCTTTGAAAACGCTGTAATCGACGATCAACTGGTCGAAACCATTGCCGCCATTGACGCTGTCCTGGCCGGAAAGAGGGAGGAAAATATCGTTGGCGCTGGTGCCTGTCAGGCGATCATTGCCTGTCGTGCCCGTATAAGTCGCCATCCGCCCCGCCCATAAATATAAACCCCGGCAACGGGTTATGCTGCTTTTGACAGGCGATCAAGAGCAGGGGCGTGCGGTTGCGACCGCCGCGAAAACTGGAAGCTGGGAAGTTTTGGATGCCCGACAAGGACTCGAACCTTGATTGACGGAGTCAGAGTCCGCTCTCTTACCATTAGAGGATCGGGCATCGATCCAACGCGTACCGCGCTTGGGACGCCGCAGATAGGCGGGTACGTTCCGCGCGTCAACCGCCTTTCTGACATTTTTCGACGGCTTCTTTCCTGTCCCCAAAAAAGAAAGCCCGCCGGGCGCGAAACGCATCCGGCGGGCATATCGTCAGCGCTTTTTGGCGCGACGGGCATGGGAGCCACTCCCTAAATAGGAAGCGGCTCCCGGGCTTTAAAGGGGCTTATTCGCCGTCGCTCTTCAGCAGGTAATCGCCTGCATCCGCATCGCTGCCATGGGTTTCCCCTTCGATGGCGCCCAGCGGATCGTTGCCGATCGCCGCTTCCGGACCCTGCGCCAGTTCGGCAGCCCGTTCCGCAGCCGCCGACTTCGGCGCGATCAGGTCGACCTGGCTGGAAGCGCGCAGGGCGGCCCGCAGCGCCGCGTCACGCGACGAGGCAGCGACGCGCAGGCGGTTCATGCCTGCACCCGTGCCTGCCGGGATCAGACGGCCGACGATGACGTTTTCCTTCAGACCGACCAGCGTGTCCTTCTTGCCCTGAACCGCCGCTTCCGTGAGGACGCGGGTGGTTTCCTGGAAGGAGGCCGCCGAGATGAACGAACGGGTCTGGAGCGAGGCCTTGGTGATGCCGAGCAACACCGGCTTGCCCGCGGCCGGCAGGAAGCCGGGCTGGAGCTTGCTGTTGATCTCGTCCATTTCCTCGCGGTCGATCTGCTCGCCCACCAGCAAAGTGGTGTCGCCGGATTCGATGATTTCGACCTTCTGCAACATCTGACGAACGATCGTTTCGATGTGCTTGTCGTTGATCTTCACGCCCTGCAAGCGATAGACTTCCTGGATTTCGGCGACCAGATATTCAGCCAGCGGCTCGATACCCAGCACTTCCAGAATGTCATGCGGATCGGGCGAACCGCCGATCAGGTTGTCGCCGCGCTTCACGAAGTCGCCTTCCTGAACGTCGATCACCTTGCTCTTGGGGATCAGATATTCGACCGGCTCGCCGCCATCCTCAGGATTGATGGCGATCTTACGCTTCGCCTTGTAATCCTTGAGGAACTGTACGCGGCCCGACACCTTGGCAATGATCGCATTGTCCTTGGGCTTGCGGGCTTCGAACAGTTCGGCAACGCGCGGCAGACCACCGGTGATGTCGCGGGTCTTGGCCGCTTCACGGCTGACACGCGCCAGCACGTCACCGGCCTGAACCTGCGCACCATCGTCGACCGACAGGGTGGCCCCCACCGCCAGCATATAGCGGGCAGCTTCGCCGCTATTGTCGTCCATCAGGGTCAGGCGCGGACGAAGATCTTCCTTCGTACGGGCAGCACCACGATGTTCGATAACAACGCGCTGGGCGATGCCGGTGGCTTCGTCGGTCTGCTCGGTCAGCGTCTTGTTGTCGATCAGGTCGACATACTTAACGATACCGGGCTTTTCCGTGATCACCGGCATGGTGAAGGGATCCCACTCGGCGAAGCGATCGCCCTTCTTCACGGCATCGCCATCCGCAAACAGGATGGTGGCGCCATAAGGCAGGCGATGCGTTTCGCGTTCGCGACCTTCGCTGTCGATGATCGCGACTTCGCCGTTACGGGCGAGCGACAGGCGACGACCATTCTTGTCGGTGATGGTCGGCATGTCGCGCAGCTCGATCGTGCCGTCCGACATGGCTTCCAGGTTCGACGTTTCGTTGAAGTTCGCCGCGCCGCCGATGTGGAAGGTACGCATGGTGAGCTGCGTGCCCGGTTCACCGATGGACTGTGCCGCGATGACGCCGACCGCTTCGCCGATGTTTACCGGCGTACCACGGGCCAGGTCACGGCCGTAGCACTTGCCGCAAACACCCATCCGGCTTTCGCAGATTAGCGGGCTGCGGATCTTCACGGCCTGCGTGCCGACCGCCTCGATCTGGGTGATCATGGCTTCGTCCAGCAGGGTGCCGATCGGGATGATGACGGTGCCGTCCTTGGTGTCGACGATATCCTGCGCCGTGGTACGGCCCAGAATGCGCTCGCCCAGCGAGGCGATGACCGAACCACCCTGAACGATGGCCTTCATCTCCAGCGCCTTTTCGGTGCCGCAATCTTCCTCGACGATCGTGCAGTCCTGCGACACGTCGACCAGACGGCGGGTCAGGTAACCCGAGTTTGCCGTCTTGAGCGCGGTGTCGGCCAGACCCTTACGGGCGCCGTGGGTCGAGTTGAAATATTCAAGGACGGTCAGGCCTTCCTTGAAGTTCGAGATGATCGGCGTTTCGATGATCTCGCCCGAAGGCTTGGCCATCAGGCCGCGCATACCGGCCAGCTGCTTCATCTGGGCCTGCGAACCACGGGCACCGGAATGCGCCATCATGTAGATGGAGTTGATCGGCGCCAGACGGCCGGTCTTCGGGTCCTTGGGCTGGGCGCGGATTTCGTCCATCATGGCGTTCGCCACCACGTCGCCGCAACGGCTCCAGGCGTCGATGACCTTGTTGTACTTTTCCTGCTGGGTGATCAGGCCGTCCTGATATTGCTGCTCATAGTCAGCCACGAGCGCCTTGGTTTCGGCGACGGTGCCTTCCTTCGAGTCAGGAATGACCATGTCGTCCTTGCCGAAGCTGATGCCGGCCTGGAACGCATGCTTGAAGCCCAGCGACATGATCGCGTCGGCGAACAGCACCGTGTCCTTCTGGCCGGTGTGGCGATAGACCTGATCGATCACGTCACCGATTTCCTTCTTGGTCAGAAGGCGGTTGACGACGTCGAAGGGCACCTTGTGCGACTTGGGCAGACATTCGCCCAGCAGCATGCGACCCGGCGTCGTTTCGAAGCGCTTCATATACTGCTGACCATTTTCGTCGGTCTGCGGCACGCGGCTGATGATCTTCGAATGCAGGGTGACGGCCTTGGCATAGAGGGCCTGATGGACCTCCTGCATGTCCGACAGCAGCATGCCTTCGCCCTGTTCGCCTTCGCGTTCCATGGACAGGTAATAGATACCCAATACCATGTCCTGCGAGGGGACGATGATCGGCTTGCCGTTGGCGGGCGACAGGATGTTGTTGGTCGACATCATCAGCACGCGCGCTTCCAGCTGGGCTTCCAGCGAGAGCGGTACGTGGACGGCCATCTGGTCACCGTCGAAGTCGGCGTTGAAGGCCGAGCAGACCAGCGGGTGAAGCTGGATCGCCTTGCCTTCGATCAGCACGGGTTCGAACGCCTGAATGCCCAGACGGTGAAGCGTCGGCGCACGGTTCAGCATGACCGGATGTTCGCGGATCACTTCGTCCAGGATGTCCCAGACTTCCTTGCGTTCCTTTTCGACCCACTTCTTGGCCTGCTTCAGGGTCATGGACAGACCCTTGGCGTCCAGACGCGCGTAGATGAACGGCTTGAACAGTTCGAGCGCCATCTTCTTGGGCAGGCCGCACTGGTGCAGCTTCAGCTCAGGACCGGTCACGATGACCGAACGACCCGAATAGTCGACGCGCTTGCCGAGCAGGTTCTGACGGAAGCGCCCCTGCTTGCCCTTGAGCATGTCGGACAGCGACTTCAGAGGACGCTTGTTCGCGCCGGTGATGACGCGGCCGCGACGGCCATTGTCGAACAGGGCGTCGACGGCTTCCTGCAACATGCGCTTTTCGTTGCGGACGATGATGTCCGGCGCACGCAGTTCCATCAGGCGCTTGAGGCGGTTGTTACGGTTGATGACGCGGCGATACAGGTCGTTCAGATCCGACGTCGCGAAACGGCCACCGTCCAGCGGCACCAGCGGGCGCAGTTCCGGCGGGATGACCGGAACGACGTCCAGGATCATCCATTCGGGGCGGTTGCCCGAATCGATGAAGCTTTCGACGACCTTCAGCCGCTTGATGATCTTCTTGGGCTTCAGTTCCGACTTGGTGACAGCCAGTTCGTCCAGCAGCGCCTGCTTCTCGCCCACCAGGTCGAGGTCCATCAGCATCTGCTTGACCGCTTCCGCGCCGATGCCGGCCGAGAAGGCGTCTTCGCCATATTCGTCCTGCGCGTCGAGCAGTTCGTCTTCGGTCAGAAGCTGATATTTCTCCAGCGGGGTCAGGCCCGGCTCGATGACGATATAGCTTTCGAAGTACAGAACGCGCTCAAGCTGCTTCAACTGCATGTCGAGCAGCAGGCCGATGCGCGACGGCAGCGACTTCAGGAACCAGATATGGGCAACCGGCGCGGCCAGTTCGATATGGCCCATGCGTTCGCGGCGGACCTTCGAAACGGTCACTTCCACGCCGCACTTTTCGCAGACGATGCCCTTATACTTCATGCGCTTATACTTGCCGCACAGGCACTCATAGTCCTTGATCGGACCGAAGATGCGGGCGCAGAACAGGCCGTCACGTTCGGGCTTGAACGTGCGATAGTTGATGGTTTCCGGCTTCTTGATCTCGCCGAAGGACCAGCTGCGGATGCGCTCGGGCGAGGCCAGACCGATCTGGATCTGGTCGAAGGTTTCCGGCTTCTGGATCGGATTGGCGAAGTTGGTCAGTTCGTTCATTTTTCAATCCCTCTGAAGGGTAAATCTGGTCGTCTAGCGAACGGCTTTGTCGAGGCAGATGAGCGCAAACACCATCATGGTCAGACACAGTGACAGCCAAACCCAACGTGGCTGTGTGATCGGATCATTGAGGCGCATGCGCTTCATCTTTCCCCCTTACTCCGCTGCCGCCGCGAAGCCGTCGTCGTCCTCGACCTCGTCCATCGTGGCGAGTTCGACGTTGAGGCCCAGCGAGCGCATTTCCTTGACCAGCACGTTGAAGCTTTCGGGAATGCCGGCCTCGAACGTGTCGTCACCCTTGACGATCGCCTCGTAGACCTTGGTGCGGCCGATCACGTCGTCCGACTTCACCGTCAGCATTTCCTGGAGCGTGTAGGCAGCGCCATAGGCCTGGAGCGCCCACACTTCCATTTCACCGAAGCGCTGGCCACCGAACTGCGCCTTACCGCCCAGCGGCTGCTGGGTAACAAGCGAGTACGGCCCGATGGAACGTGCGTGGATCTTGTCGTCGACCAGGTGATGCAGCTTCAGGACGTACTTGTAGCCCACAGTCACCTTACGGTCGAAGCTGTCGCCGGTGCGGCCGTCGAACAGGGTCACCTGACCCGATTCATCCAGACCCGCCAGCTTCAGCATGGCCGACACGTCGGATTCGACGGCACCGTCGAACACCGGCGTCGCCATCGGCACGCCACCACGGACATTCTGCGCCAGCTCGACAATCTCCTCGGCGCTGCGCTGATCGATCTGTTCGACGTAATTTTCGCCGTAGATCGTCTTGAGCAGATCCTTGATCGCCTCGGGCGGCGAACCGGCCTCGGGATTGGGATTGGCTTCACGCCAGTCGTCCAGCGCCGCACCGATCTGGGCGCCCAGGCCGCGTGCGGCCCAACCCAGATGCGTTTCGAAGATCTGGCCGACGTTCATGCGCGAAGGCACACCCAGCGGGTTCAGCACGAAGTCGACGGGGGTACCGTCTTCCAGGAAGGGCATGTCTTCAGACGGCAGGATGCGGCTGATGATGCCCTTATTCCCGTGACGACCGGCCATCTTGTCGCCCGGCTGCAGCTTGCGCTTCACCGCAACGAACACCTTGACCATCTTCAGCACGCCCGGCGACAGTTCGTCACCGCGCTGGAGCTTGTCGACGCGATCCTCGAACTTCTCGACGATCAGCTTCACGGCTTCGTCATACTGCGCCTTGACGGCTTCGATACCGGTCTGACGGACATCGTCCTCGACCGCGAACTTCCACCATTCATGACGCTCGACTTCACCCAGCAGGGCCTCGTCGATGACCACGCCCTTGCGCACGCCCTTGGGCGCGGCCGAAGCGGTCTGGCCGATCAGCATTTCCGACAGGCGGTTGAAGGTCGCACGGTTCAGAATGCCGCGTTCATCCTCACGGTCCTTGGCGAGACGGTCGATTTCCTCCCGCTCGATCGCCATGGCACGTTCGTCCTTGTCGATGCCGTGACGGTTGAACACGCGGACTTCCACGACCGTACCGGCAACGCCCGGCGGCAGACGCAGGGACGTGTCGCGCACGTCGCTGGCCTTTTCACCGAAGATCGCGCGGAGCAGCTTTTCTTCCGGGGTCATCGGCGATTCACCCTTGGGGGTGATCTTGCCGACCAGAATGTCGCCCGGCTCCACTTCGGCGCCGATATACACGATGCCCGCCTCGTCGAGGTTGCGCAGCGCTTCTTCACCGACGTTGGGAATGTCGCGGGTGATGTCTTCCGGCCCCAGCTTGGTGTCGCGGGCCATGACCTCGAACTCCTCGATATGGATCGAGGTGAAGACGTCATCCTTCACGATCCGCTCGGAGATCAGGATGGAGTCTTCATAGTTGTAGCCGTTCCAGGGCATGAACGCGACCAGCACGTTGCGGCCCAGTGCCAGCTCGCCAAACTCGGTCGACGGGCCGTCGGCGATGACTTCGCCAGCGGAAATCAGTTCGCCCACCTTCACCAGCGGGCGCTGGTTGATGCAGGTGTCCTGGTTGGACCGCTGGAACTTCTGCAGCGTGTAGATGTCGACGCCCGACTGGCCGGGTTCGATATCGCCGGTGGCGCGGATCACGATACGGGTCGCGTCGACCTGGTCGACGATACCGGCACGGCGAGCCGCGATGGCGGCGCCCGAGTCGCGGGCCACGGTGCCTTCCATGCCGGTGCCGACGAACGGCGCCTCAGCACGGACCAGCGGCACCGCCTGACGCTGCATGTTCGATCCCATCAGCGCGCGGTTGGCGTCGTCATTTTCCAGGAACGGAATGAGCGAAGCCGCGACCGACACCAGCTGCTTGGGGCTGACGTCCATCAGGGTGATGTGATCCTTGGGCGCCATCAGGAATTCGCCCGCTTCACGCGCCGAGATCAGGTCTTCGGCCAGCGTGCCATCAGCGTTCAGTTCCGCGTTCGCCTGCGCGATCGTGTGCTTGGCTTCTTCCATCGCCGACAGATAGACGACGTCGTTGGTGACCTTGGTGTCGATCACCTTGCGGTACGGCGTTTCGATGAAGCCATACTTATTGACGCGGCTGAAGGTCGCGAGGCTGTTGATCAGACCGATGTTCGGGCCTTCTGGCGTTTCGATCGGGCAGATACGGCCATAATGGGTCGGGTGAACGTCGCGGACTTCGAAGCCGGCGCGCTCACGGGTCAGACCGCCCGGCCCAAGCGCCGACACGCGGCGCTTGTGGGTGACTTCCGACAGCGGGTTGGTCTGGTCCATGAACTGCGACAGCTGGCTGGAGCCGAAGAATTCACGCACCGCGGCCACGGCGGGCTTGGCGTTGATCAGGTCGTTCGGCATCACGGTCGACACGTCGACCGACGACATGCGTTCCTTGACCGCGCGTTCCATGCGCAGCAGGCCGACGCGATACTGGTTTTCCAGCAATTCGCCGACCGAACGGACACGACGGTTACCGAGGTTGTCGATATCGTCGATTTCGCCCTTGCCGTCCTTCAGGTTCACCAGTTCCTTGACCACGGCCAGGATGTCCTCGACGCGCAGCGTCGTGACGGTGTCCTCTGCGTCCAGTTCCAGGCGCATGTTCATCTTGACGCGGCCGACGGCCGACAGGTCATAGCGTTCCGGATCGAAGAACAGGCCGGCGAACAGCGCTTCGGCGGTTTCCTTCGTCGGCGGTTCGCCGGGGCGCATGACGCGATAGATATCGCTCAGGGCCTGGTCGCGTTCCTCGGCCTTGTCGGCCTTCAGCGTATTGCGGATCCAGGGACCGGTCGACACATGGTCGATGTCCAGCAGTTCCAGACGGTCGATGCCCGCCTTGTCCAGCTTTTCCAGGTTTTCCGGCGACACTTCGTCGCCCGCCTCGATGTAGATTTCGCCGGTCGACTCGTTGATCAGGTCAAAGGCGCTGTAGCGGCCATAGACTTCCTCGGTCGGGATCAGCAGCGTTTCAAGACCGTCCTTCTCCGCCTTGTTGGCGGCGCGGGGCGAAATCTTGTGGCCGGCCGCGAACACGACTTCGCCCGACTTGGCGTCGACGATGTCGAAGGCGGGCTTCAGGCCGCGCCATGCTTCGGCAAGGTAGGGGATCTGCCAGCCGCCTTCGCCACGGACGAACACGACCTTGTTATAGAATTCGCCCAGAATTTCTTCCGGCGTCAGGCCCAGCGCGAACAGCAGTGCCGTGACCGGCAGCTTGCGCTTGCGGTCGATACGGACGTTGACGATGTCCTTGGCGTCGAATTCGAAGTCCAGCCACGAACCACGGTAGGGAATGACGCGCGCGGCGAAGAGGTACTTGCCCGACGAGTGGGTCTTGCCACGGTCATGGTCGAACAGGACGCCCGGCGAACGGTGCATCTGCGACACGATGACGCGCTCGGTGCCGTTGACGATGAAGGTGCCGTTCGACGTCATGAGCGGCATGTCGCCCATGTAAACGTCCTGTTCCTTGATATCCAGGACCGAACGGGTTTCGGTGTCCTGATCGACTTCGAACACGATCAGACGCAGGGTAACGCGCATCGGCGCTGCATAGGTGATGCCGCGCTGACGGCATTCTTCCACGTCGTACTTCGGGTCTTCCAACTCATAATGGACGAAGTCCATTTCGGCGGTGCCGGCGAAGTCGCGGATCGGGAAGACGCTGCGCAGCGTCTTTTCCAGACCGGATACATAGCCGATCGACGGGTCGGAGCGCAGAAACTGTTCGTAGCTCTCCCTTTGTACTTCGATCAGGTTCGGCATCTGCACCACTTCGTGGATGTCGCCGAACACCTTGCGGATGCGCTTCTTAGCGCCGGTGTTGATCGTTGGGAGAGCCTTGGTCGCCATGCGTTGTCCTTGCCTTCATTCGTCGCGTTTTTTCGCATCCCGGCGAAAATTCAGCCTGGCGTGAACGATAAAAGGGGTGATTCGCCCTTTCGTCGCCACGCAAAAAAGTGCGGGCCGGGACTGTCCGATCCGCACTGTCAGCGTCTTGTGATCCCAGGATTTCCGCCCATTCTACCCAAAACCGTGCGCAATGCGGCATGGGACCCGACAGAAAATCCAGGGCCGGTTCAGGGGCGCAAAATGCACCGTCCAAACCGGATTTCGTTGACGCATATAGGCGCGCCTGTTGGATTTGTGAAGGGGGGCGGGGGAGGAGCCGCCCACCCCCTTAAAGATTGACGCGCAATTCGGCAAAGACGGTGCGCGCCCGTCCGACGAACGCCCCCCGCCGCGCGTCGAAGGCGGACGTGGCATAGGTCTTGTCGAAGATATTTTCGATGCGGATCATCAGGTCGGCAAAGCCCAGCCCCTTGGTCACGCTGCCATCGAAAACGGTGAAGCCCTTCATATGCGCGCCGCTGCGCGCCAGCTGGCCCGAAACATATTGCCCGCCAAAGGCGAAAGCCGCGTCGATCGCCGGGATTTGATAGCGGGTCCAGAAGCCCGCCTGATGATCGGGTGCGTTGGGAAAGCGTCCGCCGACCGAATTGTCGATCGCCGCGCCCGGCGCGCTGTCCGTGATGCGCGCATCATTATAGGCATAGTTGGCGGTCAGCACCCAGTTGCGCGTAATGTCTGCTGCCAGCGTCAGTTCGATGCCCTTGCTCGTCACCTCGCCGATCGGCGACATCTGGTCGACGCCATTGATCGGCGGCAGATCGGGGTCGACCTGCACGATGCCCCGCCGCACGATGCGATAGAGCGCTATCGTCGGCTGCAATTTCCCGCCCAGCAATTCCCCCTTGGCGCCGATCTCGACCTGTCGGCTCGCCACTGGCGCGAAAGGGCCACCCACGCTGGCGCTCTGGCGGGAAGGGTCTTGCGGCTCGAAACTCTGCGAATAGCTGGCATAGAGCGACACCCGTTGCATCGGCTTGTAGATCGCGCCGGTGCGCCAGCTTGTCCGGCTGCCCGAAGTCTTGGGATCGCCGGCGGCCGGGTCTGCATCGTCGAACCAGTCCTGCCTTACCCCGCCGACCAGGATGAAGCGCCCCCAGTCGATCTGATCCTGTGCATAAAGGCCATAGCGGTGCGATCGCGTGTCGAGCGTCTCGCCGCTTCCATTGCTGAAATCATAGTCGACGCCCGACGTCAGCCCATAGACCGGATTGCGGAGCGACAGTGCCGGCACGCCGGACCGCACCGATATGCTGTCCAGTTGATAGCGCTGCCGATACCAGTCGCCACCCGCCGCGATCGTATGGCGCAGCGGCCCCGTCTCGAAACGGGCGGTCATATTGGCGGCGATCGTGACGCCGCTCACATCATAATGCTGGCTGCGATATTCGCGCGGCACCGTGTCGGGCGTGCCGTCGCCATTCGTGTCGGTATAGGCGCGCGGCTCATGATATTCCTGATGCTCGCGATAGCGGAACCAGCGCGCTGCCAGGTTGAACGACACGGCGTCGCTGACCTTATGGTCCAGCCGCGCCTGCGCCACGGTGCCGTTCAGTTTCGAAAAGTCCGTCGGTTCCAGATGGGTCCATTTCCGGTCGGCCAGGAAATTGCCATCGTCGTCGATCGGGATACCGCGCTGCCGGCCCGGCAGGGTCTGGCGATAATGGGTTAGTTGCGCGGTCAGCTTGGTGTCCGGCCCGATATGCGCGGTCAGGCCGCCGTCCAGAACCAGCGATTCCGATCCGCTGTTGCGCTGGACGGTCGCGACATGTTCGTAAAAGGCGCCGGCCCGACCGGTCAGCACTCCGTCCTTGTCGATCGGCCCGGTAATCTCGCCCGACCCACCATAGCGGTCATAATTGCCCACGATTCCGCGCAGCGATGCGGCGAATTCGTCCTGCGGCTTCTTGGTGACATAGTTGATCATGCCGCCCGGCGCGCTGGCGCCATAGAGCATGCCGACCGGCCCCTTCAGAAACTCGACCCGATCGATGCTGAACAGGCTGGGCACGGCAAAGCCCTGAAACGGGTCGCCACGCATCCCGTCATAGAAATTGCCGTCCTGCCGGAAGCCGCGATAGGTGACGGTCGCATATTGGCTGGCGCTGATCCCCGCGATGTTGCGATACAGGTCGGTGATGTCGCGCGCGCCCTGATCGCGGATCAGTTCGCTGGTAATGACCTGCACCGATTGCGGAATGTCCAGCGGATCGCTGCTGCCCCGGCCAATCTCCGTATCGGTCGCGCGATAGAGTTTTTCAGCGCGGCCGGTGACCAGAATGTCGGCGTCGCCCGATTGGGCTTCGGGCGCCTGCGCCAGTGCCATTTGGGGCAGGGCAGTGGAGAGCATCAGAATGAAAAGGGCGTGCGAACGGGTCATGCAAAGCATCCTGCTGATCGATGATGGCGGCAGGGGGTGCGCTGCGTGCTTCGTCAGGATGCGAAAAACGACGGGTGCGCTTCGAACACGGCTCTTTGCTGCCCCTGCGCCTCTCCCGGTTGCAGCAGCTAACGACAATGCAAATGATTATCAATTATATATTTCAGTTTATTGCGATTGGTAGCGCAGTGTCATGTCACCGGCTTGCCCCCGGCCTTCACCACCGCGCCGCCCTTCATCACGAAGCCCACCGTCTCCAGCAGGCGAATGTCACGCAAAGGGTCGCCATCCACCGCGATCAGATCGGCATAGCGACCGGCCTGCACCGTGCCGACATCCTGGCTGCCCAGCAGATCGGCGGCATTGCCGGTCGCGGCCTTGATCGCGTCCATCGGCGTCATGCCCGCGCCGACCATCAGCGCGAATTCCTGCGCATTCTCGCCATGGCGCGACAGGCCGAACGTGTCTGTGCCGAACGCGATCTTCACACCAGCGGCATAGGCGTCGTGCAAATTCTTCTGGAGCAGCGGCCCGATCACCAGCGCTTTTTCGGCGGTGGAGGGGTTGAGTTGCTCGGGATGCTCCTTCGCCCGCTGATAGACGCGCTCGCCCACCAGCATCGTGGGCACCAGATAGGCGCCATATTGCTTGAAGATCTTGTAACTGCCCGCATCGGCATAGGAGCCATGTTCGATCGAATCCACGCCCAGCGCGATCGTGTGGTCGATCGCCTGCTTGCCATGGGCATGGGCCGCCACCTTCATGCCCAACGCATGAGCGGTGTCGATCACCGCCTTGATTTCCTCGTCGGTCATCAACTGGTGGGTGGGATCGTCGCCGATCGACATGACCCCGCCCGACGGCATGATCTTGATGAGGTCCGCGCCCTCCCGCTTGAGCCGTCTCACTGCGATACGTGCGGCTTCCGGACTGTCGATGATATTGTCCGCGATATGGGGAATATCGGCAAATTCGGTGCGCAATCCATTGACTGCGTCGCCATGGCCGCCGGTGGGGCCGAGCGGCGTGCCCGCCACCCACAGGCGCGGCCCGGGAATGACCGCGCCGTCGATCGATTTCTTCAACGCGACGATGACGGCGGTATTGGCGCCGCAATCGCGCACGGCGGTAAAGCCGGCCAGCAATGTGTCGCGGACGAAGCCGGTCGCCTCGATCGCATCCTCATAATCGCTGCGGGTCACGCTGTTGCGGATCGGGTCGCCTGTGTGCCAGCCCGCCGTGATATGGTCATGCGTGTCGATCAGGCCGGGCAACACGGTCTTGGTCGACAGGTCGACAATCTCCGCGCCCTGTGGCGTCACGAAGCCGGGCTGGATCGCGGTGATGCGATCGTCATGGATCAGGATCGACACCTTGTCGCGCGCCGCTGCGCCGGTGCCGTCGATCAGGCGCCCGGCATGGACCACCACATCCTTCGCGCTTACGGCGCCCGCCCAGGCGCCCGACATTGCGATCGCTGCGACGCCCAGCGCCCATGCGGCGCGCTTCATCCCATTCATGTCCGTCCCCTTATCCGCTGTCGGCGGACAAGGTTGCGCGGACGGCCTGATCCGTCAACGGCCTATCTTCAGGCGAACAGCTTCTGTTCCGCCCGGATTGCCGCTACCAGCCGGTCGAGTTCGGCGCTTGTGTTGAACAGCGCCGGCGTCACCCGCAGCACCGGTCCCGAAGCCAGCCCCGCCTTCGCCACCACCAGCAGCCGATATTTGTCGAGGAACAGCTTCGCCGCCTTCTTCGCGTCATCCGGTCCGGTCATGCCCGGCAGGCGGAAGCCCGTGACCGCGCCATAGCGTCCGGCTTCCTGCGGCAGCAGGATCTCCAGCCCCTTCACATCGCGCACCCGGTCCACCCAATAGTCGCGCAGCTTGAGCAGATGGCGATATTTCGCTTCTCCGCCGATGGCGTCATGCACCTCGATCGCGCGCGGCACGGTCAGCTTCGCGGCGAAATCGACGGTGCCGGTGGGGATGCGGGCGCGAATATCCTCCGGTCCGTGGATGCGATTGCCCAGCCAGGGGGATATGTCCTGCAAGCGTTCCTTGCGGATATAGATGCCCCCGGTGCCCAGCGGCGCGGCCAGCCATTTATGCAGCGAAAAGCCGATAAAGTCGGCGCCCGTCTCCTCGACCGTGAAAGGGATATGGCCGACCGCCTGCGCGCTGTCCAAAATCACATCGACCCCGCGCGCCTTGGCCATGGCGACGATGGCCTTGACCGGCGGCACCAGCCCGTTGCGGTTCGACAAGTGGGTCAGCAGCAGCAATTTGGCGCGCGGCGTATCCTTCAGCACCTTGTCATAGGCGGCCAATATGTTCGCCTCCGTATGCGGTTCGGGCAGGCTGAACCGCACGATCCGCGCGCCCCGGCTCTTTTCCAGATAGTCGCAGGCGAACTGCATCTCGTCATAATCGACATCGGCATAGATCACCGCGTCGCCGGGCTGGAGCAGTGCATAGTTGGCGATCAGCGCATAAAGCGCCTCTGTCCCGCCGCCCGCCAGCGCAATTTCCTCGGTCGAAGCGCCCAGCATCTTCGCCACCGCCGCGCGCGATTTGTCCAGTTCCACGTCGCGCGGATGCCCCGGCGCCGCATTGCGCAGGAACAGCGCATGATTGCGGTTTACCCAGTGCGAATGCGCTTCATAGGATGCCTGCACCGGCTGCGTCATGACGCCATAATAGGCCGCGTCGAACGTCGCAAAGTCGCGATCGACGCGATAAAGCGACCCAAATGCCATCTGCGCCCGCCTGAAATCGTCCATGTCGCCATCGAAGCGGAAGGGCGCGTCGACCGGCCACATATCCCCCGGATCGCTCGTCGCTCCGGCCGCCGCTAGCGTATCCCCGCCGCCGGCCAGCGCGAAACCCATTGCCCCGCCGATCGCTGCGCCGCCGCCCAGAAATGTCCGCCGCGTTACCATAAACCCTCAACCTGTTTCGTGTGACACTGTATCATGACGAAAGACGGGTAAAGACCCGCCATCCTCGACCAAGATCGCGCCCGGACGGTCGCCCGCTTCGATTGGCATGATTCTATGTCGTTTACGCCGTGACTTGCCGCTATAGGAAAGCGGGGAGTTGGTCGTGATCCGTACCGAAGATATTTATGATGCCGCCATGGACGACGCGCTGTTCGATCAGCTCGCCGGGATGCTGGCGGATTCTGTCGGTGCGCGATCGGCGGTCCTGCATTGGGGGCAGGGCGCCTCGCAAGTCGCGGAAATCAGCTATTCGGGCTATTTTTCCGGCGACCAGATGGCGCTCTACAGCGAAGAATTTGTCGACGACGATCTGTGGAGCGCGGCGCTGAACGGTCGCGCGGAAAATCAGGTCTGGGATTTCGAGGCTTTCGTGCCCGACAAGACCTATGCCCACAGCCGCATCTATAATGAATGGATCCGGCCGATGGGGGACGACACCTTCCGTTGCCTGGGTGGGGTGGTGCGGCGGGGCGATACGGCGGGCCATGTCGGCCTGCATCGCGGTCGCACGCAAAAGCCTTTCGATCGGGAGGAGCGCCAGCAGATTCAGCATTGCGTCGATCATATCGGCCGGATGTTCGAATTGCGGCACCGGCTCAACCGGGCGGCGCATCATGGCCGCTCGCTTCAGGCGACGCTCGACCTGTCCGATCATGCGATCTTCACGCTCAGCACGCGTGGCCGCCTGCTCCATGGCAATCGCCAGGCCGACGCCATGCTGCAACGGCAGGATGCGCTGATGCTGCGGCAACAGCATGTCGTGGCGCGCGATCCGGTCGATGACGTCGCGTTGCAACTCGCCCTGCGCGCGGCGGGCGGACGTAACGCCAGCCAGGCAGGGGCCGTGCAACTGCACCGTGACCGGGGATCGCCTTATATGCTGTCGATCGCGGCGGTCTGGACCGGGCAGGAGCGGCAGATCGTCGTCATCGCCACCGACCCCGATCAGGGCGACGCCAGCTTCACCAGCCGCCTGCGCGCGCTCTGCGGCCTGACCCGTGCGGAGGCGGAAATTGTCGTTGCCCTGTGCGATGGCAAGGGGCTGGAAGATGTGTCGCAGGAAAGGGGCGTGGCGCTCAGCACCGTGCGCACCCAGATGAAGGCGATCTTCTCGAAAACCGATTGCAGCCGCCAGTCCGAACTGGTCGCCCGCTTTGGCCGCCTGCCCCGGCTGGCCCTGCCGGAAGATTAGCGTCAAACCAGAACCGTTCGTGCTGAGTAGGGACTGAGCTTGTCGAAGGCCCGTATCGAAGTACCTGTCCTTCGATACGCCATTTCGACTTCGCTCAGTGGTTACTCAGGGCGAACGGAGATGGCTTTGGTCAGGGCGTCCCCGCCTGCGACGGCGCGCCGGGCGGCACGATCTTCACCGTCTCGAACCGCTCCTTGCGCCGCACTCCCGCCAGCCCGGTATCGGCCGACGGGGTCACGGTCGGCACCCGCTGACGCATGCATTCGGCCTTGGCCGCGCGCGGCGTCTGCCCACAATTCCACAGCGCCCGCTGCAATCCGCTGCCCACATTATGGATATAGGCAAAGCTCATCGCGGCCATCTGCCCGTCGTCCAGCGGCAGGCCCGGCGGCGCGCTGCCCGCCTTCCACGCCATGATCCGGCATTCGGGCCGTCCGGCGCAGAAGGTCTGGGCCAGCGCGGGCCAGCTATCGGGCGCGCCGGATCGCGGCAATTCGACCAGAAAGCTCTTGGCCCCCGGCGCGATCGCGATCAGCCGGACCCCCGCCACCGTCTTGCCCAGCGCCTCCGCACCGATCGCCTGTTGCGGCCGGGCCGCCAGCGCGGCGGCGGCTTCGGCGACCATCACCGGCGGCGTGGCGGGCGTAGGGGCAGCGTCCTGATGCGCGGTCGAAAAACGGGCGATCCGCGCGATCAGCGGCTCGCCGGGATCGACGCTCTTGCGGAAGGCGGGCGGCGTTCCCCACCATCCGCGCCAGCGGAAGAACAGATGCGTGCCGACCGCCGTGATCTTGTCCAGACTGTCGCTCCAATAGGGGACGACCCAGTCGGTATGATAATGGGTGGCATGGCCGACCGGCTTGTACACCTTCCCCGCCAGCGCGCCGCGCGCAATCTCCCGCGCCCGTTCCCACGCCGCCTGTCCCGGCGTGCGCGCCATCGCCCCGTCGCAGGTGAAGGTGAACTGGCAACCGGTGGTGCGTTCCTGCCCCTGAAACACCACGCCGCACACGCTCTTGGGGAAGGCGGGATGGCGCACCCGGTTGAGCACCACCTGCGCCACCGCCGCTTCGCCGACCGCATCGTCCCCCGCTTCATAGAGTTCCGCCGCCGCCAGACAGTCGGTCGCGCGGGCCAGATCGGTTTCGGTGCCGGAAAAGAGGAAGGGGCGGGCGGCCGGATTGGGATCGCGCGAAAAGGGGATCGTCGCATTCAGCGCCAGCGCCTGATCCCGTTCCAGCGCATAGACCTGCACCGGCTCGACTGGCGGGGGCGGGGTGGCCGGCCGCCGGTTGTGTGCCGCCGCGTGCATGGCGGGGCCAGCATCGACCGATCGATGCCGGCTTTCCCACCCCGCCACGCCGAACGGCAGGCCGATGAACAGCAAGGCCCAGATGACATATGACAGAAATTGCCAAGGGGCGGTTCGGCTTGCCAATTTCCATTCCGTTTTCACAAGGCGTGCTCCTGCGAAAGCAGGAGCCCAGTTCTGCGCTCTCGACTGGGCTCCTGCTTTCGCAGGAGCACGTAACAGACCGAGATCGCCCGTATATTCGCCGCCTTATTCCGGCAGGAAGTCCGGCACCGACAGATAGCGTTCGCCGGTGTCATAGTTGAAGCCCAGAACCCGGCTGCCCGCCGGCAGTTCCTTCAGCTTCTGCGCGATCGCGGCCAAAGTCGCGCCGGACGAGATGCCGACCAGCAGGCCCTCCTGCGTCGCAGCCTTGCGAGCATATTCCTTCGCATCGGCCGGATCGACCTGGATCACGCCATCCAGCAACTGGGTATGCAGATTGGCCGGAATGAAGCCCGCGCCAATGCCCTGAATCGGATGGGGGCCGGGCTGCCCGCCGCTGATGACCGGCGAAATGGTCGGCTCCACCGCATAGACCTTCAAGGAAGGCCAGGCCTTCTTCAGCACCTCAGCCGTGCCGGTGATATGGCCACCCGTGCCAACGCCGGTAATCAGCGCGTCGATCGGCGCGTCGGCGAAGTCGGCCAGGATTTCCTGCGCCGTGGTGCGGACATGCACGTCGATATTGGCGGGGTTCTCGAACTGCTGCGGCATCCAGCTGCCCGGCGTCTGGCTCACCAGTTCCAGCGCGCGCTCGATCGCGCCCTTCATGCCCTTTTCGCGCGGTGTCAGGTCGAAGCTGGCGCCATAGGCCAGCATCAGCCGGCGCCGTTCGATCGACATGCTTTCGGGCATGACGAGGATCAGCTTATAGCCTTTCACCGCCGCGACCATGGCCAGACCCACGCCGGTATTGCCCGACGTTGGTTCGATGATGGTGCCGCCCGGCTGCAATTCGCCCGACGCTTCGGCCGCCTCGATCATGGCCAGCGCAATGCGGTCCTTGATCGACCCGCCGGGGTTGGAGCGTTCCGACTTGATCCAGACTTCTGCGTCCCCGAACAGCCGGTTGACGCGGATATGCGGCGTATTGCCGATGGTTTCGAGAATCGTGGCAGCTTTCATAGGGCCTTCTCCATTTTGCTGTCCGCTCGCCCGCTTTCGGGTGGATCGAAGCTACGTGCTAGGCGCAATTCGGGAAAGAGTCGCGCCCAAATGAGGGTGATGATGATGGCGCCCACGCCGCCGCCGATCACGGCCGCGACCGGCCCGACCAGGGCGGCGAGGAAGCCGGATTCCGCCTCGCCCAGTTCGTTGGAGGCGGAGATGGTGAGTTGCGACAGGCTGGACACGCGGCCGCGCATCGCATCGGGCGTGTGGATCTGCACCAGCGACTGGCGCACGAACACCGACACCATGTCCGCGCCGCCCAGCACCACCAGCGCGGCGACGCCCGCCTCGACGGCGATCTCGCGCGGCAGGAAGGCGGTGCAGCCAAAAGCAATGGTGGCCAGACCGAACAGGATCACCGATCCCAGCATCTTCATCCCCACCTCGCTCTTCATCGGGCGGAAGGAGAACCAGAGCGCGGTGATGGCCGCGCCGATGCCGGGCGCCATCGCCAGATGGCCAAAACCCGCCGATCCCACATGCAATATGTCGCGAGCATAGACCGGCAGCAGGGCGGTCGCCCCGGCCAGTAGCACGGCGAACAGGTCCAGCGTGATCGTCGCCAGCACCAGCCGGTTGGTGCGGACATAGGTGAGGCCGTCGATCATCTGGCGAACGGGATGGCGTCCCACTTCGCGCGGCGGCTGCGGCACCGGGCCGATCAGCATCATGGAAATGAGGCCGATGCCGAAGAGGACGGCCGACAGGGCATAGGCCGCCCAAGGCTCGATAGCATAGGCATAGCCGCCCAGCGCCTTGCCCAGGATATCGCCCGCCTGCCAGGCGACGGAGGATAGCGCGATCGCATTGGGCAGTACGGCGGGCGGCACCAGATTGGGCGCCAGCGCGCCATAGGCCGGGCCGTTGAAGGCGCGGGCGATGCCGACGATGACGGCAATGCCGAAGATCAGCGGCAGGCTGACCCAGCCTTCATAGGTGGCGAAGGAGAGGGCGCCCGCCGCCAGCGTCAGCAGCGCCAGCGTCAACCGGGTGATGATCCGCCGGTCGAAATGGTCCGCCACCCATCCGGTGATCGGTGTCAGGCAGAAGAGCGGCAGAAATTGCGCCAGCCCGATGAGGCCGAGCTGCGCCGCCGCCTCCCCGGTGCTCATCGTCTCCCGCGCGACATTATAGGCCTGCCACGCCAGCAGGATCATCATGCTGTACTGCGCCAGCGTGGCGCAGAAACGCCCGACCAGATAGGCACGGAAATTGGGGAAATGCAGCGGGTGCCGGGGCGGGAGGGTAGCCGTCATGGCGATGGCTTTAGCGATGCGGGCAACCATCTGGCAACCATTGCAGGGATGCCAATGCTACAAGATTTGCTTTGCGATCTATGAGGGGGAGGGGAGCAGAGTTGACTTGCGCTCGTCCCTTCCTGCGCCGAGCAGGGGCGTCAGCATGGCGTCCTGATATTGGGATCCCAGGTCACCCCGCTGATCATGCCATTGCCACCCGTCCAATCGGCGGCGACTCCTCCCGTTACAACACAAGGTGTTGAAGATCCCGAGCCGGCTGGTTGTCGAGCAGATGCTTCCGCTGCTACCTTTTGGGTCCATGCCCTGATCGTTTCCGATGTCCACTGCCCATTCACCTTGGCGAAAGTGTCGGACGTATCCGAAAAGCCGGATTTTTCCGTCGTCAACAGCGCAAGTTGGGCGATAGTGCCATTGGGAACGGTTTCATAATTATAGCGATAATTGCATTTCACCGATCCGGATTTTAGCGTTGCGCATTTGATATTCGTTACATTTCTGCGGATGTACATGATGATACCAAATAAAGGCATCGAAATTGCACTTTCTCCGTCGGAAAATGTTGCATTGCTCAGCAGGTTATATTTCGTGTGATATCGCACAAAAAGATTGGCTATATCGATATTATTCGGAAAGCGCGCACTCACGACAGACGCGGCGCGCTTATCCGAAACGGTTTTCGTCGGTTGTGCGGCGGCCGCTTGGTAGGTGGCGCCCCGAAATCCCACCAGTTCCGCAGGTTTTGCAGGCGGCTTGGGTTCGCTGGCACTTGCAACAACCGTCGGCGATTGGTTTTCAGTCCGGGTTGTCGGCGGTGCCTCCTGAGCTTTCAGGGCTGCCGCTTTCAGCGTCTCTTCCTGCTGGATTGCTGCCACTCGACGCGCTTCTTCGATCCTGGCGCGATCGGCTGCTTCAGCGGGGAAAGCGGCATCATGCATTTTTTGAATGGTGGCGGCCAAGGTCAAGCCTGAGCATAACGGCTTGTTGGCGAGATCGCCCACTTTCACCGTGGCGGCACCGCTTTGAATCTGAGGACCAATGCGGGCGGCAATTTCGGCATCCGGCAGGCATGCCCCCTGCGCCTGTGCAATGCTCAAAAACAAGACCACCAAACCGGTCGCAGAATATATCACTGCCATAAGATCCCCCCGGAACAGGGGGTATAGTATGTAATAGTCGGGGATTATCAACCTGAAATCGAGATGGTTGTCAGAGATTTAGCGCCATCTGGGCGATGATGATAATTATGATGATCATGCTGCTATGGAAGCCATTTTGCTCCTTTTATAACACCCATCCAGCTTAGGCTGGTACTCATCTTCCTTGTTATTTCAATGGCTTCGAAATTATGCGCAAATCAACACGCATTTTTCGATTGCGTCTTCGCTATGTTGCCATCCTACTCCCGCAGCAACAGCCCGCTGACCGATCCATTGCGAACCGAACAGACGAAGGGGATGTCACTCTCCGGCATCGCGATCGCGCCCTCGACTTCCCAGCCGGTCGACATGGTGCTGGCATGCGCCTGTCCGATCAGCCTGCCCTCGGGCCCGGCCTGATACAGAGCCTTGGTGGTACAGGCATCGCGCGCGGCAGAGGCTGTGGCGATCGGGCCATAGCCTTGCGGGATATAGGGCGCGCGCCGCGTATCCCGTTCATCCTGCCGGTCGCGCACAATGTCGCTGACGATTGCGGCGGTCAGCACATCATGGGGATGAATGCCCGACTGCGCCTGCACCGTCCCTATCTGCGCCGTGCCCGCCAGCATTATCGCCGCACCTGTCCAGATTGCTGTCGCTTTCATATCAGCCGCCTCCCTGTTTCGCGGCATCATAGCCTATTTGAACAGGCTGCCCAATATGCCGCGCACCAGCTTGCCCGCGATTCCGCCGGATGAGGATTTGCGGCTCGATCCGCCGAACACCGCACGGCCCAGTTCATTGGCGACCTGCCGCCCGACCGACGATCCCGCCGCGCGTGTGGCGGACTGGATCGCCTTGTCGAAGGCGCTGGGCTTGGCCGCTTCCCGCGCTTCCGCTGCATCGCGCCGGGCCTGCTCTTTCAATTCGGCTTCGCGCTGCTTGGCTTCCACCTTGGCCTGAACGGCGGCGGCCTTGTCGGCTTCGGCCTTCGCCTTGGTCGCCTGCGCCGCGGCGGCAGCGGCCTGTCCGCGCGCGGCCAATATTTCCTCCGCCGACTCCCGGTTGACGGCCGTGTCATATTTACCCGCACAGGGTGAAATCGACTGGATGATCGCGCGCTCCTTGGGCTCCAGCGGCCCCAGTCGCGATCGCGGCGGGGCGATCAGCGTGCGCTGAACGATGCCCGGCGATCCATCTTCGCCGAGCAGCGACACCAGCGCCTCGCCGACCTTCAGTTCGGTGATCGCCGTCTCGACGTTCAGGTCCGGATTGATGCGGAAGGTTTCGGCCGCCGCCTTGATCGCCCGCTGGTCGCGCGGGGTGAAGGCGCGCAATGCATGCTGAACGCGGTTGCCGAGCTGCCCGGCCACATCCTCGGGAATATCGATCGGGTTTTGCGTCACGAAATAGACGCCGACGCCCTTGGACCGGATCAGGCGCACGACCTGCTCGATCTTGTCGGTCAGCGCCTTGGGCGCATCATCGAACAGCAGATGCGCCTCGTCGAAGAAGAAGACCAGCTTGGGCTTGTCTGGATCGCCCACTTCGGGAAGTGTCTCGAACAATTCGGACAGTAGCCACAGCAGGAAGGTCGCATAGAGCTTCGGGCTCTGCATCAGCTTGTCGGCGGCCAGTATATTCACATAGCCGCGCCCCTTTTCATCCACCTGCAACATGTCGTGAATGTCGAGCGCCGGCTCACCGAAGAAATGATCGCCGCCCTGCGATTCCAGTTGCAGCAATTGCCGCTGGATCGTCCCGACGCTGGCCTTGGTGACATTGCCGTAGCGCGCCGACAGCGTATCCGCATTTTCCGCGCAATAGGCCAGCATCGCCTGCAAATCGCCGAGGTCGAGCAGCAACAGCCCTTCCTCATCCGCATATTTGAAGGCGATCGACAGCACGCCTTCCTGCGTTTCGTTAAGGCCCATCAGGCGCGAAAGCAGCAACGGCCCCATCTCGCTGACGGTGGTGCGGATAGGGTGTCCCTGTTCCCCATAGAGATCCCAGAAGATCGCCGGATTATCGGCATAGCTATAGTCGCTAATGCCCACTTCGGCGGCGCGCGCGACCAGCTTGTCGGCATTTTTGGCGGTGGGGGAACCGGCCATGGCAATGCCGGCCAGATCGCCCTTCACATCGGCCAGAAACACCGGCACGCCCAGCGCGGAAAAACTCTCGGCAATGCCCTGCAACGTCACCGTCTTGCCGGTGCCGGTCGCCCCGGCGATCAGCCCGTGCCGGTTGGCGCGGCGCAAGTTCAGCGATTGCGGAATGCCGCCATCCTTGCCCGGTGCGCCAAGGCCGATGAAAATGCCGTCGCTCATTCCCGATCCTTTTCCAACAAAAAAACCGTCATTCCCGTGAAGGCGGGAACCCATCTCCCGCGCTAACCTCTGGTGCGAGGTCGAGAGATGGGTCCCCGCTTTCGCGGGGATGACGGAATTAACCGCACATCTTCCTCTCCCACAAGGCGAGAGGTGTCATGTCACTTACTTGTCGCGCAGGCGCACCGGCAGGAAGATCGCCGGCTGGCCACGACGCAGCACCTGCAACAGGATGGCGTTGCGACCCTGTGCCGCTACGGCCTTGGCCTGTGCATCCAGTTGCGCCTGAGTGGCGACCGGCTGGTTGTTGGCGCTGATGATCACGTCGCCGCGACGCAGGCCCTTGGCGCCCGCGTCGGTCGATCCGTCGACGGCGGTGATGACGACGCCCTTGGTGTCGGCTGCGACGCCCAGTTGGCGAATGATGCCCGGCGTCAGCGGGATCGCCGAAATGCCCAGCGCCTGCTGCGTGGCCTGACCCGGATTGCTGTCCTGCTGGCTGAAATCCTCGTCACCCTGCGGTTGGGCGAAGTTGTTCAGTTCGTCTTCGGACGGGCGCTCGCCGACAATGGCGGTCACGGTCTGGCGCTGGCCGTTGCGGATCAGCACGATCGGCACCTTCGCGCCGATCGCCTGGTTGGCAACGATCGAGGACAGATTCTGGTCGGCGGTCACTTCCTGACCGGCGACGCTGACGATCACGTCGCCCGCCTTGATCCCGGCCTTCTCCGCGCCCTTGCCCGGTTCGACACCCTGCACGAATTCGCCACGATTCTTGGCAAGACCCAGCGAATCGGCCAGATCTTCGCCCAGCGGGCTGATCTGTACGCCCAGATAGCCGCGCTTGATCGTCTGACCCTTGCGCAGCGTCTCCACGATCGGCGCCGCCTGTTCGGACGGAATGGCAAAGCCGATACCGACATTGCCGCCCGACGGCGACAGGATCTGGCTGTTGATGCCGATCACATTGCCACGCATGTCGAACATCGGGCCACCGCTATTGCCCTGATTGATCGATGCGTCGGTCTGGATGAACTTGTCATAGCCCGACGTGCCGCCGGTATTGCGGTGCAGGGCGGAAATGATACCCGCCGTCACCGTGCCCGACAGGGCGAAGGGGTTGCCGATCGCGACCACCCAGTCGCCCACGCGCGCCTTGGTGCTGTCACCAAATTTCACGAAGGGCAGGGGCTTGGGCGATTCGATCTTCAGCACCGCCAGATCGGTCGCGGGGTCGCGGCCGATCAGCTTGGCAGGGAATTCCTGCTTGTCGGTCAGCGTGACCGTAATCGAATCCACACTGGCGCCTTCGGCACCGGCCGACACCACATGGTTGTTGGTGACGATATAGCCGTCAGCCGAGATGATGAAGCCCGAACCCAGCGACTGGGCCTGACGGGTCTGGGGCTGGCCGCCCTGACCCTGGCCGAACAGATCGCCGAACGGCGTGCCGGCGAAGGGATTCTGCACCTTCACGCGCTGCTTGGTGGAGATATTGACCACGGCGGGTTGCAGCTTTTCGACCATGTCGGCCAGACTTGCGGGGGCGCCTGCCGGGGCCGCCGCCGTCAATCCTTCATTCTGCGCGACCTGCGCGCCGACATTGGAACTGGTGGTGACGGCGATGGCGGTGCCGCCGAGCAGCAGGGCGCCGGTGATGGCATAAGCGTAACGCACTCGTGACGGTCCTCTTCAAAGCTTCGGGATAGGGAAGGCGGGACTTGGGGGGAGCCCCGACATGCGCCGCCTTGCCTTAACCCTCATTGAATGACGCTGGTTCCGTAATGATCCCCGTGGATCATGACGAAAATTTAACGTCGTCCCTGGAATTGCCGCAGAAACTCATTGTCCGGCGACAGGATGATATTGGTCTGTCCGCTCCGTTCGGGCGCGAAGGTATAGCGATAGCTCTGCATGGCCCGATAGAAATCGTAGAATTGCGGGTCCTTGCCATAGCTTTCGGCATAGACGCGCGCCGCATTGGCATCCGCTTCGGCGCGGATGATCGCCGCCTGCTTGTTGCCCTGCGCCTCGATCGTCAGCGCTTCCTGCTCGCGCGCCGTCTTCATGCGGTTGAACGCGCTTTCCAGCGGCGCGCCGTCGGGCAGGTCGGCCCGCTTGATCCGCACGTCGACAATCTCCGCGCCATATTGGCGGGCGACGCGGTTCAGGCCGGCCTCGATATTGTCCATCACCTGCCCGCGCTCGGGGCTGAGCAGTGCAGCGAAGGGCCGCTTGCCCAATTCGTTGCGCAAGGCCGATCCCAGGATCGGGCGCAGCGCATCGGACACGCGCTCTTCGCTGCCTGCCGTAATATACATGCGCAGCGGATTGACGATGCGATAGCGGGCGAAGGCATCGACCTGCAACCGCAACTGATCGGTCGACAGCACCTGCTGCCGCTCCATCTGGACGGACTGGACCCGCTTGTCGATCCAGACGATCTGGTCGATGAACGGCGCGCGCACGACGATGCCGGCACCGGTCTGACCGAACTTCTCATTCTCGCGATAGCGGTTGAAGATATATTGCGGACTGCCGAAGCGGACGATCACGCCCTGCTTGGTTTCCGGTACGATCGCGACGGTGCTGCCCACAAGGATCAGCAGGACGAGCGCGATGATCGCAATGGTTACGGGATGACGCATCTTACTGGCCCTCCGTAACCGCGGTGCCTTGGGCAGGGGCCGCCTGCGCCCGGCGCTTCAATTCGGGCAGGGGCAGATAGGGCGTCACATTGCTACCTTCGACGATGGTCTTGTCGACATTGGCCAGCACACCCTCCATGGTTTCATAATACATGCGCCGACGGGTAACTTCAGGCGCCAGTCTATATTGTTCATAGACCTTGTCGAAGGCCGCGGCCTGACCCTGCGCCTGCGCCGTCACCTGCTGCGCATTGGCGCGCGCCTTGTTGAGCAGGGACACGGCGGCCTGCTGCGCAGCCGACACGGCCTTGAAGGATTCATTGACGGCGGCTGGCGGATCGGCCTGCTTGATCGCGACGCCCTGAATCAGAATGCCCGACTTATAGCCGTTCAATATTTCCTGCATCCGCTGCTCGACCTGCTGCTCGATGCCGCTGCGGCCGGCGCCCAGCGCATCGTCCAGCGTCACATTGGCCAGTACCGCGCGCATCGCGCTTTCCGCCACTTCCTTTACCGTCGCATCCGGATCGGACAGCTGGAACAGGTAAAGTTCGGGATTGCGGATGTTCCAGCGCACCGAATAGGCAAGGTCGATGATATTCTGGTCGCCGGTCAGCACCAGATTTTCGCTCTCCGCGCTGACCGATCCGATATCGATGGTCCGGATTTCCTCGACGTCGACGGCGGTCACTGCCTCGAACGGCGCGGGCAGCGTCACGCTGATGCCGGGGGAGAGGGTGCGGCTATATTTGCCCAGCAACGTCACGACGCCGCGTTCCTGCGGGCCGATCCGATGGATGCTGGTCAGCGCGATCCACAGCACGAAAACCAGCCCCACGGCCAGCGGCCACAGCGCCTTGCCGGCTGCACGCGGGGGCAGGCCGCCAAAGCCGCCACCGCTTCCGCCACCACCGGGACCGAAACTTTCGCGTCCACGACGCAGCAATTCCTCGATCGCCGACGGGCCTTTCTGGCCGCCACCGCTGGGCTTGCCCGGCTGGGTCCACGGATTGCGCGGGCCGCCATCGCCGCCCTTTTGTCCGTCCCCGTCCGGTCCGTCATTCTTGCCCCCCCAGGGGCCCTGGACCATCGCTGCGATCGCGGGCATCCACCCGAAAATTCTTTTCATGCCCTCTTCTATAGGAAGGCTTATTCACGAAAAACAGTGCCAAAGACTGCGAATATTTCCTACAGGGCGTCCCCATGACCGATCTAGCCGATTTTGCCGCCCGCCTGACCGCCCTGACCGACGGCCGCGCCAGCACTCCCCGCGTCAAGGATGGCGTGATGACTTTGGCGCTGGAAGTCGGCGGCCTGTCGACGGAACAGCGCGATGGTCTGGCCGCCGCGATCCGCGAAGGCGGTCTGACCGTGCCGGGCGTCACCGACGTACGGATCGCCCAGACGGCAGAAAGACAAGCGACCGCGCCCCGGCCGGCCCTGCGCATCCTGGCGGTGGCATCGGGCAAGGGGGGCGTGGGCAAATCGACCCTGTCCGCCAATCTCGCCGTCGCGCTGCATCGGCTGGGTATCAAGGTCGGGCTGGTCGATGCCGATATCTATGGTCCGTCGCAGGCGAAGCTGATGGCCAGCGAAGACCAGAAGCCGGTCGCCCGCGACAAGAAGCTGGTGCCCGTCACCGGCGTTGCCGGTATTCCGATGCTGTCGATGGCGCATCTGGTGGAACCGGGCAAGGCGCTGGCATGGCGTGGGCCGATGGTCGGCAATGCCCTGACCCAGTTGATCGACGCCGAATGGGGCGACACGCAATTGCTGGTGGTCGACATGCCGCCCGGCACCGGCGACATTCAGCTGACCATGGTGCAGAAACACAAGCCCGCCGGGGCCGTGATCGTCTCCACGCCGCAGGATCTGGCGCTGATCGACGCCACCCGCGCCGTCAGCCTGTTCAATCAGGCGGGGGTGCCGATGGTCGGGCTGGTCGAAAATATGGCCGGCTATGCCTGCCCCCATTGTGGGGAAATGTCCGATCCCTTCGGTCAGGGCGGCGCAGAAAGCACGGCCGGTGACCTCGCCATGCCCTTCCTCGGCCGCATCCCGCTGGCGATCGATATCCGCCGCCGCTCCGACGCGGGCGATCCCCCGGCGGCCGGTGAAGGCGCCCATGCCGAAGCCTTCCACGCCATCGCGCAAAAGGTCGCGGACTGGCTGAACCGGGCGGCCTGATCTATTATCCTCCCCGCTTGCGGGGAGGGGGACCACGCGCAGCGTGGTGGAGGGGGTGGGCCTCCCGTGAGAGGTTGCGTTGATGGTCCGCCCCCTCCGTCAGCCTGCGGCTGTTCAACAGAGGCGCGTGACTCTGTTGAACTCCCCGCAGGCGGGGAGGATTGCACTCCCCTTAAACCCGCAAATGCAGGAACTGGCTGAATCCGTTCACCCGATAGTCGCCGAACGGACCGCCATCCACGAAGCCCTGCGCGCGATACAACGCCAGCGCCGGACCGAAAGCCGTCCCGCACCCCGTCTCCAGGCTCAGCCGCATCATGCCGCCATCGCGCGCTTCATCGATGATGTGGCGCAGCAACGCCCGCCCCACGCCCCGGCGCAGATAGTCCGGATGGGTGCGCATTGACTTGATCTCGCCATGCTCGGTATCGATCGCACGCAATGCGCCGACCCCGGCGATAAGCGCCCCATCCCACGCGCTCCACAGCCGCACGCCCGGCGCTTGCAGCCCTGAAAGATCGAGCGCGAACACGGCGTCGGCCGGGCTTTGGGCCTGCATCCCTGCCAGATGCAGCGCCAGCAGCGCGCGGGTCTGGGGATCGCTCAGATCGTCGGGGCGGATGGTGAACATGGCGCATGGCTATCGCGATCCGGCACGAAAGGGAATGGCTTGCAACGGCGCGCCTACTTCCCATCTCAGCAGGGAAGGAGACAGCTTATGCCGCTCACTCAGGCAGAGGATATCGCCACGTTGCTTGGCGAAACCCGCACCATCGCGCTGGTCGGCATATCCGACCGCCCCGGCCGCGCCAGCTACAGCGTGATGGCCTTTCTTCAGGACCATGGCTATCGCGTGCTGCCGGTCAATCCGCAGATTGCGGGCGAACATGTCCATGGCGAATTCGTCTGGGGCCGATTGTCCGACATCGGCGTGCCGATCGACATGGTCGATATCTTCCGCCGCAGCGACGTGGCTGGAGAGGCGGTGGACGAAGCGATCGCCGCTGGCGCCAAATCGGTCTGGATGCAGATCGGCGTCATCGATGAGGCTGCCGCCGCCCGCGCCGAAGCCGCCGGGTTGAAGGTCGTGATGGACCGTTGCCCGGCGATCGAGATACCGCGTCTGGGCATTGCACCGATAACTGCGGAATAGCCCTAGGCAGCGCGCCAACGCCTCTCTATCAGGCAGGCATGGCGCGCGCACCGCGGAAGCATTCGGACAAGAGCGTCGGCAGGCGTGGGGGCATCGACCGGCGGACATGGCTGGTGGGCGGCGGCGCTGCTGCTGGCCTGCTGCTGGCCTGGGGTCTGTGGCCCCGCACCTACCGCCCCAATCTCAACGCCGGACCGGACGAGACGATCGTCAATGCCTTCCTGAAGATCGACCGGTCGGGCCAGATCATCGTCATCGTGCCGCAGACGGAAATGGGGCAGGGGGTCACGACCGTCCTGCCACAGATATTGGCCGACGAACTGGGCGCCGACTGGCGCACCGTCGCGGTGCAGAGCGCCCCGGTCAGCCCGCTCTATGCCAATGACCTGCTCGCCCGCCAGTGGCTGGCCAGCGACTGGACCCGGCTGATGGGTGGCGCGGGCGACTGGGCGATCAACCAATATGCGACCCGCAGCGCACTGATGCTGACCGGCGGCGGCACATCGGTCCCGATGTTCCACGATGCCTATCGCGATGCCGGCGCGGCGGCGCGAGTGCTGCTGTGCAAGGCCGCGGCGGCGCGCTGGTCCATCCCGTGGGAAAGCTGCGACATTCAGGACGGCATCATCAGCGATGGTGCGCAGCGGCGGATGAAGATCGGCGATGTGGTCGAGGAAGCGGCCCAGTTCGACCTGCCCGACATATTGCCCTTCCGTCAGGGGCAGGACGGGCGCCTCTCCGGGCAGGATCTGCCGCGCCTCGACACCCCGTCCAAGATTGACGGCAGCCATAATTATGCCGCCGACATCCGCCTGCCCGACATGGTCTATGCCTCGATCCGGCAGGGGCCGATCGGCGACGCCATGCTCGCCGGGCTGGATGAACGATCGGCCGGCAGCGTCACCGGCTTCCTCAAGCTGGTACGGCAGGAGCGTTGGGTCGCGGCCGTCGCCAGCAATACATGGGCGGCGAACAAGGCGCTGGACCTTGCCGATCCGGTCTTCACCCTGCGCGGCCCGCCGGTCGACAGCGGGCGTATCGACGAAGCGCTGGAAAGCGCTTTCTCCAGCTCATCCGGCCGCCGCCTTTATGCGCAAGGCGATCTCCTCCCGGTCTTCGAAGGCGCGACCATCCTTGCCAGCGAATATCAGGTCGATGCCGGTCTGCATCTGGCGGTCGAGCCGCCTTGCGCCACGGCGCGCATCTCCGATGACAGCGCCGAAGTCTGGATGGCGACGCAGGCGCCCGCTCTGGCCCGCGCCGCCATTGCCGATGCGCTCGGCCTTGGCGCGGATGCCGTCACGCTCTACCCGCTCCATGCCGGTGGCTCCTTCGGCCGCGCCATGGACTGGGATGTGGGCGTGCAGGCCGCGCTTATCGCGCGCGACATGGGGCGGCCGGTCCAATTGCAATGGTCCCGGCTGGAAGATGTGATTCAGGATCGGCCCAGCGCCCCGGCCCATGCCCGCATGGCGGCCAAGCTCGGCCGCAACGGCGCGATCGAAGGCTGGCTGGCAAAGATCGCCGCCCCCTGTGCGCTGACCCAGACATGGGCGCGCATCGCCGACCGCAAGCTGCCCCATGACGCCGCCGAAGACGCAGCGGACAAGGCGACCCGTCTGGCCGTCGCCGGCATGGTCCCGCCCTATGCCATCCCCAATTGGGCGGTCGATCATTATCCCACCGATGTCGGCCTGCCGCTGGGCTTCATGCGTGGCAATGCCCGCCTGCACGGCGCCTTCTTCACCGAAAGCTTCGTCGACGAACTGGCGCATCTCGCCAATATCGAGGCGATGTCCTTCCGCATCCAGATGCTGGGCGGCAATCCGCGCCTCGCCCATTGCCTGTCCACCGCCGCCGCGATGGGCGGCTGGCAGGGCGGCATAGCGGGCAGCGGGCAGGGGATCGCCACCCATATGATGGATGGCGCCTATGCCGCCGTCATGGTGGAGGCGGCGATGGACGGCAACCGGCTCAGCGTCAGCCGCATCGTCGCGGCCGTCGACGCGGGTGATCAGGTCAATCCCGATATCGCCCGGCAGCAGATCGAAAGCGGCCTCATTTATGGCCTTGCCTATGCGATGGGCGCGTCCGTGCCCTATGAGCGCGGCCTTCCGACCCGCGCGATTCTGGGACGCATGAACCTGCCCCGGCTGGCCGACATCGGCGAAGTGACAGTGGAACTGATGCGCAGCACCGCCGATCCCGTCGGCGTCAGCGATCTTGCCGCGCCACTGGTCGCCCCGGCCATCGCCAACGCTCTCTATACCTGGACCGGCCAGCGTCTGCGCAGCCTGCCGCTTGTGGGAACCGCATGACACCGACCGATCACCCCGTCATCCCCGCGCCGCGTGTGGGCATATTGCTGATCAACCTCGGTACGCCGGACGCGCCGGATGCACGGTCGGTCCGCCGCTATCTGGCCGAATTCCTCTCCGACCCGCGCGTGGTGGAAATCCCCCAACTGGTCTGGCAACCGATCCTGCGCGGCGTGATCCTGACCACCCGGCCAAAGAAATCCGCCCATGCCTATCAACAGGTGTGGACCGATGAAGGATCGCCGCTCGCCGTCCATACCCGCGCGACCGCGCAGGCGCTGCAACAGGCGATGCCGCAAGTGACGGTCGACTGGGCGATGCGCTATGGCAATCCCGCAATTGCCGATCGGCTGGCGGCGATGAAGGCGGCTGGTTGCGATCGTATCCTGCTGGCGCCGCTGTATCCGCAATATAGCGCGGCGACGACCGCCACTGCCAATGACGCCGCCTTTGCCGCACTTCGGGCGATGCGCTGGCAACCCGCGATCCGCACCCTGCCGCCCTATCATGACGACCCGGCCTATATCGACGCGCTGAAAAGCTCGATCGAAGCCAGTCTGGCGACACTGGATTTCACGCCCGACGCGCTGCTTGCCAGTTTCCACGGCATGCCCGAACGCACTTTGCATCTGGGCGACCCCTATCATTGCCAGGCGGTGAAGACGGTCCGCCTGCTGCGCGAAGTCCTGCCGCTGCCCGTGCATATGAGCTTCCAGTCGCGGTTCGGCCGGGCCAAATGGCTGGAACCGGAAACGGAAGCGACCCTAACCGATCTGGTTAAAAATAATGTCCGCAATATTGCTGTAATAACGCCGGGTTTCTCGGCAGACTGCCTTGAAACCCTGGAGGAAATCGCCCTGCGCGCAAAAGATGTATTTTTGGCCCAAGGCGGCGAAAAATTTGCCTTTTTGCCCTGTCTAAACGCATCGGCCGACGCTATCACTCTGTACCAGAGGCTTATAAGCCGCGAACTTTCGGGTTGGATTGACTGACCCCCTATTGGAAGAGGACGCTGATATGTCGAAAGTGGCGATCGTGACGGGCGGAACGCGGGGCATCGGCGAAGCGATCAGTCTGGCGCTACAGGATCTGGGCTATAAGGTCGCCGCCAACTATGCCGGTAATGAAGAGAAGGCGAAGGCCTTCACCGACAAGACCGGTATCGCCGCCTTCAAATGGGATGTGGGCGATCATCAGGCCTGTCTCGACGGCTGCGCTGCCGTGGCCGAAGCGCTGGGTCCGGTCGACATCGTCGTCAACAATGCCGGCATCACCCGCGACGGCGTGCTCGCGAAGATGAGCTTCGACGACTGGAATGAAGTGATGCGCATCAATCTGGGCGGTTGCTTCAACATGGCGAAGGCCACCTTTGGCGGCATGCGCGAACGCGGCTGGGGCCGCATCGTCAATATCGGGTCGATCAACGGCCAGGCCGGCCAATATGGGCAGGTCAACTATGCCGCCGCCAAGTCGGGCATCCATGGCTTTACCAAGGCGCTGGCACAGGAAGGCGCCAAATATGGCGTCACCGTCAACGCCATTGCGCCGGGCTATATCGATACGGACATGGTCGCCGCCGTGCCGCCGCAGGTGCTGGAAAAGATCGTCGCCAAGATTCCCGTCGGCCGTCTGGGTCAGGCCCATGAAATCGCGCGCGGCGTGGCATTCTTCTGCAGCGAAGAAGGCGGCTTCGTGACCGGCAGCACGCTGTCGATCAACGGCGGCCAGCACATGTACTGATGCGTCAGGGCGGCCCTGTGGAGCCTTCCGGGCCGCCCTTCGCTCCGCCTGTGAAGCGGAGCGTTACTATCGCCGGTCATCAGACGGCGATCAGCCTCGAACCGATATTCTGGGATGCGCTGCGGCAGGCGGCGCTCGATGAAAATGTGCCGATCAACGCCCTGATCGCGCGCATCGATGTCGCGCGCCTTGCCGCCGACCCAGCCCCCAATCTCGCCAGCGCCATCCGTTGCTGGCTGTTCGATCGTATCCCTCTGCGACAATGATAAGAATCATTCGCAATAAAGTTGACAGTAAGAGTGAGTCGCAATAGCAGGCCCTCAATTGTAACAGAGGGGTCTGTTTTTCATGAGTAAAGCCGCATCCGCGACATCCTTCCTCGCGCTCAGTTGCGTTGGCGCGCTAGCCTTCGCTGCGACCGGTCAGGCGCAGGACACTGAACAGGGTCAGAAACTGGGCGGCGTCACCGTCACCGACAGCGCGATCGACGAACCGCAGATCAAGGTCGAGAAGGCGGAATCGCCAAAATATACCCGGCCGCTGCTGGACATGCCGCAGACCATCACGGTGATCGGCAACCAGACCATCCAGAAGCAGAATCTGCTGACCCTGCGCGATGTGCTGTCCACCATTCCGGGCATCACCTTCGGCGCGGGCGAAGGCGGCGGCGGCTATGGCGACAGCATCAACCTGCGCGGCCAGAGCGCCAATACCGACATCAGCATCGATGGCGTGCGTGACAGCGCGCAATATAGCCGCACCGATCCGTTCAATATCGAACAGATTGAAGTCACCAACGGCTCCAACTCGGTCTATGGCGGGTCCGGCGCGATCGGCGGCAATATCAATATCGTCACCAAGCGGCCCAAGGCGGTGGACGAAACGCTGGTGCAGGCCGGCATCGGCACGTCCGACTATTATCGCGCCACGATCGACAGCAATGTGCGCGTGTCGGATTTCGCCGCCGTCCGCCTCAACGCCATGTATCATGAAAATGACGTCGCACGCCGCGACTTCGACCGGTATGAACGTTGGGGCGTGGCCCCATCGGTCAAGTTCGGCGTTGATGGCCCGACCTCGTTGACGCTTCTCTACACGCATCAGGAAGACAAGAATACGCCGCTTTACGGCGTGCCTTATTACAAGAACGCGCTCTATGACGGCCCGCTGCCCGGCGTTCCCTATAGCGGCTATTATGGTTACAAGAATCTGGATCGTCAGGATCAGACGATCGATCAGGCGACCGT
Organism: Sphingobium sp. AP50; assembly: GCF_900109095.1. Taxonomy (GTDB): domain Bacteria; phylum Pseudomonadota; class Alphaproteobacteria; order Sphingomonadales; family Sphingomonadaceae; genus Sphingobium. The sequence continues at coordinate 71,934 of NZ_FNYZ01000005.1, read as the reverse complement.
CATCTTCGATCATCGCTTCAGCGACATTGTCGCTGTCCGCAACCTGTCGCGCTGGCAGCGGGTCGAACAGAATCTGGTCGTCGATCCGCCGCAGGGCACCTATTGCCTTGCCAATGGCCAGACGCCCACGGGCGCGGCTTGCGGCACCGGTCAGGTGGCAGGCACCTATTATCCCAGCGGCCCGCGCGGCGGCTATCGGGATTCGATCAACCAGACGCTCTATAATCAGGTCGACCTGACCTTCACCATTCCGGGCGGTCATTCGCTGGTGCTGGGCACCTCGATGCTTCAGGAAGATTATACGCTCAACAACGGCAACGTCCTGCGCAATGCGGGGGGCGCCACGCCCAATCCCACGCTGGACCCGATCAATATCGGCAATCCCAACGGCATCTATACCGGCCCGGTGAACAAGCTCCGTTCCGGCCATCAGGATGGCGACCTGTTCAATATCGCGGCCTATGCCTTCGCGGCGGTCAAGCTGGTCGACAAGCTGGAACTGAACGGCGGCGTTCGCTTCGAACATAATCGCGCCAAATTCCGTTCGGACAGCATCGCCACCCCGGCGACGGGCGGTGCCTACACCACCGGCGCGCAGCAAAACGCCACGGACGATCTCCTCTCCTACCGCGTCGGCCTGGTCTACAAGCCGGTCGAAAATGCCAGCCTCTATCTGGCCTATGGCAATTCGAAGACGCCCACGGCGACCACGGTCCGTTCGGGTTGCGGCCTGCTGATCACCGGCACCGGCGGCACCAATGATGCCTGCGAAGCCAAGCCCGAACAGGCGGTCAATTATGAAATCGGTGGCAAGATCGACCTGTTCGATGCCCGGCTTCAACTGACGGCGGCTGTGTTCCGCAACGAACGCACCAATTATCGCGTCGCCAGCAACGATCCGCTGATCGGCACGCTGCCTGTCAATGACGGCCGCAACCGCGTCGATGGCGTGACGCTGGGCGCCACCGGCAACATCACCGACGCCTGGTCGATCTTCGCCAACTATACCTATCTCGACAGCAAGGTGATCCAGAGCATCTCGGATTATCAGCAGGGGCAGGGCGTCGTGGACGCACAGGCCGGCAACCCGCTGACCAACACACCCAAACATTCGGGCAGCCTGTTCACCACCTACACGCTGCCCTTTGGACTGCAACTGGGCTATGGCCTGACCTATCAGGGCAGCTTCTATCTGAACAACGCCCTGACGGCGACTGTGACGAACTATTACAAGTCGGACGACTATCTGGTGCACCGCGCCATGCTGTCCTACCCCATCACTGACAAGTTCAGCGCACAGCTCAACGTTCAGAACTTCACCAACAAGAAATATTACACCAACATCCGGAACAATGGCTGGGCCAATCCGGGTGAGGGCCGTTCCTGGGTGTTGACCCTGGGCTACAAGCTCTGACCTTGGACCCGATTCTCCCGGCACGTCCCGGCCGGGGTCCGGGCGGGCGGCGACACACTCCTGGCTATTGGCCAGACTCATCGGGTCGCCGCCCGCCCAAATTTGCTGAATCATTGCTAAGTGAAACATCGCAATTGATTCGCATTATGGTTCTCGCTATGGGCCGGGAAGGGAGGCGCTGCCATGCTGCAAGCTGCAAGCCAGCCGTTTGACGATTATGAACCGGATCTGCGGCAGGATCTGCCTCATGCTCCTGCGGGCATGGCCTCGGCGGCCCCGTCCTCGTCCCCGATCACGGAACGCTATGGCGCGAAGGGCCGTCCGAATATCCCCGCGATCGTCGCGATCGTCGTCGTCCATGCCTTGCTGATCGGTGCGCTCATTCAGGTGCGCAACCATGTGCAGCGCATGGAGGAGGCGAAGCTGACGGTGGTCAATCTCAGCCCGCCGCCCCCTCCGCCGCCCGCCGCCGAAACGCCGCCGCCGCCTTCCAAACCGGAAGTCGTGTCGCCACCGCCGATCGTGCAGACCCCGGTCCCGCCGGTGCCACAGGTGCAGACCACGCCCGATCCCACGCCGGTCCCGACTCCTGCGCCCGTCGCCGTCGCGGTGCCCGGTCCGCCTGCGCCCGTCGCGCCGCCGGCCCCGCCCAGCATGGTGCAGGGTGGCGATCTCGGTACGCAGATGGTGGCCGGAAAGCCGCCCCGCTACCCGATCGAAAGTCGCCGCAAGCATGAACAGGGCACGGTCGTCCTCACGCTGATCCTTGGCGTGGACGGTGCCGTCGAAACGCTGGTCGTGTCGCAAAGCAGCGGATCGGCCCGGCTGGACAATGCCGCGCGCGACGCGGTGAAGGGCTGGCGCTGGAAGCCGACCATTCGTGGCGGGCAGCCGGTACGGGTCAAGGGCGTCGTGGAAATTCCCTTCGTCTTGCGGACCGACGCCGCCTGACGCACAGGCTGTTGCACCATGCTGATCGCCATTCCCGACCTGATCGACGCGCCCGGCGTCGCCGCCATTCGCGCCATCATCGACGCTGCCGAATGGGTGGACGGCAATGCCACCTCCGGGCATCAGTCCGCGCTGGTAAAGCGCAACATGCAATTGCCGGAGGAAAGCGCAGCCGCCCGGCAGGCGGGGCAGATGGTGCTGGATGCGCTGGGCCGATCGCCGCTGTTCATCGCCGCCGCGCTGCCGCTCCGGATTTTCCCGCCCTTCTTCAACAGCTATGCTGGTGGTCAGGCATTCGGCCTGCATGTCGACAATGCGATGCGCATGCTGCCGGGCACCGGCATGCGCATTCGCTCCGACCTGTCGATCACCGTCTTTCTGGAGGAACCCGACGCCTATGATGGCGGGGAACTGACCATCGAAACCCTGTTCGGCGTGCAACAGGTGAAGTTGCCGGCCGGGCATGCTGTGCTCTATCCCTCCTCCTCGCTGCACCGCGTCGAACCGGTCACGCGCGGACGGCGCGTCGCCAGCTTCTTCTGGGTCCAGTCGATGATCCGCGACGACAGCGCCCGCCAGATGCTGTTCGACCTCGACCGCAGCGTCCAGGGCGTCGCGGCGGACCTGGGGCAGGGCCATCCCGAAGTCGTCCGCCTGACCGGCCTCTACCACAATCTGCTACGCCGCTGGGCTGACGCCTGAGGATTTGTGCCGGACAGGTGCTTCTATTTTGAGGGCGCCCGGATCACTCTGATAGGCCCGTGTCTGACAACCCTTTGGCCGCACGCACGCCGTGCCGACCCCGCTGAGCGAGCGCGCGTTTTAACGTCGTAGGATGCGGGGCGATCAGGAAGCCGAAGCTGACCGTGCCTTCCTTCGTCTCCACCGCATGGTGCAGGCGATGGGCCTGCACGATACGCTTCATGTAGCGCGACCGGGCGACATAGCGATGGCGCACCCGCTGATGCACGATGATGTCGTGAAAGCCGAGATAAATGGCGCCATAGGCCGCGATGCCCGCACCGCACGCTGTCGCCCAATTGCCCCAGCCCCATTGCACCCCGCCCAGCAGCATCAGGATGGAGGGCATGGCGAAGATCACGAAATAAAGGTCGTTTGCTTCGAAAAAGCCGGTACGTGGCCGATGGTGGCTCGCGTGCAGGAACCAGCCGGGGCCATGCATCACCCAGCGATGCATGACATAGGCAAAGCCCTCCATCGTGGCGACCGTGGCAAAGAAGATCAGGAGCAGGGATAGGGCCGACATGGCGCGACTATAGGGCGCGTCGCAACCGGAGGCGACCGGTAAAGTACCTTATGATCGCGGTCCCAGAGGCCACGATGGCCATGTCCAATGAAGATTATGCAATGCAATATTTAAAATGCGCATATAGGATCTGATGATGGCCTGCACATCGTTGGAAGATGTCACGCAGTCCGCGTCATAAGGCGCATTGCCTCTCGCACAAGTTAACCATGCGCTGCCGCTATCGCTGCGGCGGAATGCCGCACCTGCGAGATGGTGCGATTTGCCTTTGGCGGTAAAGCGCTTATCATTCCGCTTTCGATACTATTGGAGGAAGCATGGCGTCCGCGGCTAAAAGTAAGAAATTGTTGTTCGACCTTGATGCGGCCCAGCTTGAAACGATCTTGTCCGGACAGGGTGTCGACTGCGCCACGCAGGAATCGCGCGATGGCATCGTCTTGCGCGTGAATGGCAAGGATCAGCATGGCCCTGTGCTGGTCCCGCTTGATTTCCCCTCTTATGTCAAGGCGGTGAAGGCGGAAGCGATCGTCACGGGCCGCAAGGCAAAGTCGGCTGTGGCGGTCGACAGTCTGGCCTTGTCCTTCGTGCAGGATGGGGTCGATAGCGACGCGACCCAGTTTGCGCTGGAGGGGCAATTAGCGGAGTCCAGCCTCAGCGTGGAAAAGGCGCTGCCGACGGCGCTCTCCATCGCCATTCCGTCGGGCGCGGGCAGCTATGTGCTTCAGCGGCTTCAGATCAGCTATGCCAGCGTACCGGCGCGCAAGGGCGGGTCGAAGAAACGCAAATAGCCTTGGCCCTGCGACCTTGCTAGGCGAGGTCGCATGACCCTGACGACTGTTTCACCCGCATGATCGCTGCGCCGTTCCGCCGACTGCTCTTCCTGCTTGCCTTCTGGCCCGGCCTTGCCGCTGCCCTTCCCGCCAACCGGCCGACGCCCGGCTTTGTCCGCGTGGCGATCGAGACATCGGTCGGGACTATCATTGTCGCCGCCGATCAGAAACATGCGCCGCGCACCGCGGCCAATTTCCTGACCTATGTCGATGATGGTCGCTTCGACGGTGTCACCTTCTACCGCGCGGCGCGGCGCAAGAGCGATCCCAAATATGGCCTGATTCAGGGCGGCATCGATACCGACGCGCGCCGCTCGCTGCCGCCGATTCCGCATGAGCCCACGACGCAGACGGGCATCCGGCATCTCGACGCCACTTTGTCCATGGCCCGGCCCAACCGGCCGGATTCGGCGATGGGCAATTTCTTCATAACCATCGGCCCCACGCCCAATATGGACGCGCGGGGCGACTATATCGGCTATGCCGCCTTCGGCCATGTCGTGGCGGGTATGGACGTGGTGAAGAAGATTTTGGCGGTGCCCACCTGCTGCGGATCGGGGCCGATGCGCGGGCAGATGATCATCAAGCCGATCATCATCCTGCACGCCCGCCGTCTGGACGGCACGCCCAAGCCTTCACGCGGCGTGAAGCCCTGGCTGATCGGCCTCAACCGCAAGCCGACGAGATAGGGGCTGTCAGGCGAAAGCCGCCTGATCCCGCAGCCATGCCCGCCCGCTGCCCTTTGGCGGCCGGGCCTGAATCTTCTTCCAGGCCTGTTCGTGGAAGAAGAAGGCGACGGCGTTGATCATCGGTTCGATCAGCGCGATGCCACCGGCCAGTGCCAGCGATCCGGTCATCAGATAGGCGACGGTGAAACCGACGGTCAGGTGGATGGTCAGGTAAGTTCCGGTCTTGATCAGGTCGAGCGACATGGGGCGTCTCCTTGTTGCACTCCATTTAAGAGTCGTTCGCAATAAAGGCCAATGCGTCTTTCCGCTGGCTCTGATCGTTTCGGGCGATCACTATGCAGCGACAACAGGAGATGGCGACATGGCGGGATCGATCCGGGTGGGCATTGGCGGCTGGGTCTATGAACCGTGGCGCGGCAGCTTCTATCCGGCGGGCCTGCGCCAGAAGGACGAACTCGCCTATGTCGGCACCCACCTGACCGCGACGGAAATCAACGCGACCTATTATAGCAGCCAGAAGCCCGCGACCTTCGCCAATTGGGCGAAGGCGGTGCCGGACGGCTTCCAGTTCGCGGTCAAGGCGTCGCGCTATTGCACCAATCGCAAGATATTGGCCGATGCGGGCGATTCGGTCGCGAAGTTCGTGGGACAGGGGATATCGGAACTGGGCGACCGGCTGGGGCCGATCCTCTGGCAATTCATGGCGACCAAGCAATTTGATTCGGATGATTTCGGCGCCTTCCTGAAGCTATTGCCGTCCAGCATCGATGGCGTGCCGCTGCGTCACGCGCTGGAGGTGCGCCATGACAGTTTCGACGATCCCGCCTTCCTCGCGCTGGCACGGGATGCCGGGGCGGCGATCGTGCTGGCCGATCATGACAGCTATCCCGCGATCCGGGGACATGATGTCGGCCTGTCCTATCGACGGCTCATGCGCACGCAGGCGGAAGAGCCGACCGGCTATGCATCGGCGGACATTGCGGGCTGGGCGGATGATGCCCGGAAGGCGGCGGCCGATGGCGGCGACGTCTTCACCTTCTTTATCAGCGGCGCGAAGGAGAAAAATCCGCAGGCGGCGCAGGCGATGATCGTGGCTTTTCGGTAACAGCGCTGTTGCGTTTGATGCAATTGGAAAGTCATGCTTTGCGATTGTTACAAGAATATAACGGGCGTAGAGGCGCGGTCCGCCCGTTTTGGGTGGATAATTCTTGTAATGATGGAGTCAAATATGCGTCAGGCTTTTCAAGGCACGGTGCTGGCTATCGCAGTCGGCGTTCAGATGCTCACTTTCTATTCGGTGCTCTATGCCTGATCGCGCAGATCGCGCGATCTTGATCCCGACAGAACGGGATGCGAAAAGGCCGCTTCTGGTTTAACCAGAGCGGCCTTTTTACTATGTAACGACTTTGGATCGATGCGGCCAACGGCCCGGAAGGCATCAGCCCTCCGCCAGCCAGCCGGCGAGCAGATAGGCCACGACGCCGATCGGCCCCAGCGCGCACAGCGTCAGCAGTGCCAGTGCGACGCGGATCAGCGTGACGTCCAAACCGGTCCGGTTGGCAACGCCCGCGCATACGCCCATGATCTTGCCATTGCGACGGTCGAGGGTGAAGCTGTTGTTCATGTGTCTGGCCTTCTGTCTGAATGATTATGTGGGGGAAGGGGTGGTCCGGTCAGGCGATCGGCACTACCGGCAGCGCCGCGCCGACGAACAGGCTGGCGAAGAAGACGGCACCAACGAGGGCGAAGGCGGCGTTCTGGATCTTGGCGATGGTCATGATGGATACTCCCTGATGTGGTGGCCGGATCGTCCGGCCTTGATGTCAGGCGACATTGCAGGGGGTGTGCCAATTCCGATTAATGACGGAAATCTGCCGATTTTAATAGATGGCGCCAATGGTGCACGCAGAAAAAATTCCCGCTATTGGGGAAAAATGCCGCAACTTGGTGAAAATGTCGGATGCCGCAATGGCTGACGCTTTTCTGTTCGTCTATGGCACCCTGCGTGTCGGCTTTGACGGCCCGATGGCCCGGCGATTGCGGGACGAAGCCTGTCATTTCGGCGCCGCGCGTGTTCGGGGCAGCCTCTATCGCGTCGATCATTATCCGGGCTTCGTGCCGGGCGGCGCGGATTGGGTGGCGGGCGACCTGTTCGCGCTCGGCGATGCCGAAGCGACGCTCGCCTGGCTGGATGAATATGAGGAATGCAGCCCGACATTCCCCGTGCCGCAGGAATATCGTCGCGACCGGTTGATTGTCGAAACGGTGGACGGCCCGGTTCAGGCCTGGGCCTATATCTATGAACACAGCGTAGACGGGTTGGAGCGGATCGACGGTGGCGATTTCCTGGCCGCTGGCTAAAATAAACTGGTCCAAAAACTTCCGTTCGCTTCGAGCGAAGGCGAGAAGTGGATAGGGCAGCATTTATGTTTCTCGACTTCGCTCGAAACGAACGGATCAAGAAACTCATTTCAGTCTGGCGATCTCGCACTCTTATTCGCTGGCGCGAAGTCGGAAAGCCCTTGCGCGACTTTTTCCGACTTCGCCTGATCGCGCTTATTTCCCCTTCATCGCCTCGACCGCCGCCAGCGTGCTCTTCACATGCCCGGCATAGCTCATTTCGCTATGGACGAAGGCGATGCGGCCCGACGGCGCGATGACATAGGATGTCCGGTCGGTCATGCCCGGCCGCATCTTCAGCGCCACGTCATAGCCCGACACGATGCCCGGCCCGGCCGAGGCGACGGCGAACTTGCCGGCGCATTCCTTGGTGGAAAAGGCGACCAGATCGTCCACCGGATCGGCCGACATGCCGATCACGGTCGCGCCCGCCGCCTTGAACTTCTCGATATTCTCGGCGAACTCACGCGCCTCGGCCGAACAACCCGGCGTGAACGCCTTGGGGAAGAAATAGAGCACCACCGGCCCCCGCTTCAACTGGTGCGACAGGGTGACGGTGAAGGTCTTGCCCGCAATCGCGCCGCGCGTGGTGAAATCGGGTGCCTTGGCGCCGATGGCGAGCGCGGCCATCGCCCCGCTCGAACTGACGGCGATGGCGGCGGCGAGCAGCAGGGACAGGCGCTTCATAGATCACTTCCTTGGGTCGGGCGTTGGTCGGGCTGTTCCCATAATTCGATCGCATTGCCCTCCGGGTCATGAATGCGGGCAAAACGGCCGAGCATGGGGTCGTCCCATTCGGGCTTGGTGATGATCTCAACGTCCGCCGCGCGCAAGTCCGCCAGCAGCGAATCCAGATCGGAAACACGAAAATTCAGCATGAAGGCCTTGTCGGCGGCGAAATAATCGCTGTCCGCCTTGAACGGGGCAAACACCATCGGCCCGCCCAGCGGTTGCCATATCCATTCATTGGGTTCGTCATCGGGATTCACGACGCATCCCCCGCCGACATTCAGATGCGTGCGATACCAGGCGGCCAGCGCATCGGGATCGCGCGATCGAAAGAACAGGCCACCCATTCCCAATACCGGCATCGCCTCGACTCCTCTCATGGTCCCGGCACGCTATCACGGTCCCCGGCCCAAGTCATGCGACGGAACCGCGCGCCGCGCGCCGGGTTCCTTGATCATGAAGAGGATGATCTTGCTCAGCCTGCTCCTGCCGATCGCCGCCTGCGGCAAGCAGGATCGGGACGCCGCCAAGCAACCCGGCGTCGTCACCAATATATTGGATCAGGCCGTGCCGGACGCCCGCCCGGCCGACGCGCCCGCCAATGGCATAGCGCCGATGGAGCCATCCCCCACCGTCGATACGCCCCCGCCGCCCGCCGCGCCGGACGGCCTGATCCCCGCCGCCTTTCAGGGGCGCTGGGTGGGCGAACAGGAAAAATGCGGCGACCGCGCCGCCCCGCTGGAACTCAAGGTCGCCCCCGACAGCCTGATCTTCCACGAAAGCGTCGGCACCGTGAAGGCGGTCCGCGCAGAGAGCGACGGCCGCGTCGCAGTGGACGCCGCCTTCACCGGCGAAGGCCAAAGCTGGACCCGCACCCTCCAGATGCGACCCTCAGCCGATGGTCAGGCGCTGACGATCACCAACGACGGGACGGCCGTGGTGCGTAAGCGCTGTTAGGCATAGAAGAGTTCGACAGACGCACGGCCAATGCAGGATTTCGGCGGATTTTGAGCAAAGGTGGCTATGAAATCCTCCCCAAGCAAGCTTGGGGAGGATGAGCAGACCGTCGCTTCCCCACCCAAATCTGTCCTACCGGCCCCCACCTTGCTAGGCTTCAGTCGCTCTGTCCAACGCAAACAGGCTCGTCGGCCGCGAAACAAAATTTCCTACATCTGTTTCAATATGTCGAAACTCGCGGGAAATGTGCGAAGTTAAGCGCGGCTTTTCCTATTTTTTCACGCCAGCATCGCGGCCAGCCGGGGCGTCATATATTCCTGCGCGCCCGCTGATGTCCGCAGCACCAGCCGGGCGGCCAGATCGTGGCGAGTGGCCAACTTCATGCCCTTGTCTGGCCCCATCACGGTGATCGCGGTCGCCCAGGCGTCGGCCATCATCGTCTGTTCGTGCAGCACCGTAACCGATGCGACACCCTGCGCAATCGGCGCGCCGGTGGCAGGGTCGATGCTGTGGGACAGGCGGCTCTCGTCCGCCAGCCGAAAGCGGCGATAGTCGCCGGATGTCGCGATGGCGAGGTCGCACAGCGCCACCCGCAGCGTCGGCACGATCAGGTCCGGTGGCGCTTCGACATCGACCCACCAGGGCTGAAAGTCGGGCCTGATGCCATCGCCGCGCAATTCCCCGCCAATCTCGACCAGAAAGTGGACGACGCCTAGCGCGCGCAATTCTGTCGCTACCGCATCCACGGCGAAGCCCTTGGCAATGCCGGAGAAATCCAGCGTCACGTCGGCCAGACGGCGCGCCCGCCAGCCATCGATCTCGATGCGAGTCCACGGCGCGGGTATGGTTTCCGACACGGACTGCGTGCCGGGGCCGAAGCCCCATTGGTCGACCAGCCGACCGATGGCGGGATCGAAGGCGCCGCTCGACAGGCGCGCCATTTCCAGCCCGGCGGCCAGCACCGTCCGCATCTCATCGGGAATCGGCATCCATTCGCCCACGGTCAGCCGGTTGAAGCGGCTGATGACGGAGTCCGGCTCCCAATTGCTCATCTGTTCGATGATGCGCGCCAGCACCGCCTCGATCGCGGTCAGGCAGCCCGCTGGCGGATCGACGACCTGTGCCGACCAGCTTGTCCCCATGGTGGAGCCGCCATATGCGACGATAGCGCCCGAAGGCTGCCGCCCGGCAAAATGCTCGGGCGACAGGTCGGGCGCTATCGCGACACGGGTAAAGTCAGGACGCGCCGTTATCAGGGCGCCAGCACTTCCAGCGTGGTGATGTAGGAGGCGCGGCGCTGCGGCGGACCAGCGGGCGCCTGCGGACGTGGACCCTGCGGCGCACCAGCACCGGGAGCCCCCGCACCGCCGGGACCACCCGGACCGCCAGGACCACCTTCGCCGCCACCTTCACGGCCACCGCCCAGGCTGGCGTTCAGCCAGTACATGCCCGGCGTCGGCCACGTCACCGACACCTTGCCATCTTTGTCGGCGGTCAGGTCCATCTGGCCCAGCGCATCGCGATAGCGAATGCCGCCGGGGATGACGGTGACCTTCAGGCCCGCCGCCGGCTTGCCGTCCAGCAGGAACTGGAAGGTCGCCGCTTCGCCCGACACCAGATCATTGGGGTGGGTCACGGGGACGAGTTCGATGCCCTCACCGGTCGGCTTGAAGATGGTGCTGGTCGGCGCGCCCAGCGTCACGAAAATCTCGTTGCGGTTGGACATTTCGGCGGTCTGCACGTCGGTCGCGCCGGCCGGAATGGCGCTGGCCAGCTTGTCCTTGGTCGTGCCCCGCGGCAGCCGTTCCTGCTTGCCGTTCAGCATATAGCTGCCCATCACGCCGGTCGAAACATTGGCGATGCGATAGGTGCCCGGCTTGGTCAGGTGCACGTCGAAGGTCGACCGATATTTGCCCTTGGCGGCATTTTCGATCTTGCCGGTTGCGCCGTCAGGCTCGGTCACGGCGATATTGTCCGTGCCCATCGGGAAATGTTCGAAATAGAAAAGGTCGTTGGAGACCGCCGCGTCGACCGTGACCCAGCTATCGGTGCCCGACAGGGTGGTGGACGATGGCAGCATCCACTGGCGATGCGCCTGCGCCGCGCCGGACAGCATCAGGGCGGCGATTGCGCCCGCGATCAGATATTTGGCCTTCATGGACTATCCCCTTATTTGCTGAAAGTCAGGGCAACGGCGCCCAGTTCGCTGCTGCCTGCGGCCTTCACGGTTGCGCCCGGCTTGGGCGGCCAGGAGAAGGGCAGGCGGACGACTTCGCGGCCGCCGACTTCGCGTGCGGCTTCGACCAGCAAAGTGTAATTGCCCGGTGCCAGCTGGCCCAGCGGCCCCTTGCCGGATGTGAAGGCGATCTTGTTGTCGCCCGGCGCACGGGTGGCGCCGGTCACGCCATTGGCCGGGAAGCTCATCGCCCGTCCGGAGGCGCGCCACCACTGGCGCACATCGCGCAGCCATTTGGTGCCTTCGCCATTCCGCTTGGCTCCGTCATACCAGACGGACAGGCTGCGCGGCGTGGCGCCTTCCTTCTCGATCCAGATGGCGACATAGGGGCGATGATATTCGGCAACCGACAGGCGCGGAATATTGACGGTGAGGTTCAGCGTCTCTGCGCTGGCCGGCGTGGCGGCCGCGCCGAGCGCGGCCGTGCCGGTCAGCAACAGGCTGTGGCGGATCTGCATGGATGTCCCCCTTTAATGGATGAAGATGATGGTTAGGATCGCCGGAATGGCGAGGCCGGCCGCTACCAGCGGCCAGGTGGTCGGGCGTTTCTTGGCGTGTAGCTGCAACAACAGCAGTCCGGTGAGCGCGAACAGGAAACAGGCGACCGCAAAGATATCGATGAACCATTTCCACGCGGTGCCCGCATTGCGGCCCTTGTGCAGATCGTTCAGGTAACTGACCCAGCCCCGACTGGTACTCTCGCTGGTCACTTCGCCGCTATGCCGGTCGATCGCGACCCAGCCGTCGCCGCCGGGGCGTGGCAGCGCCAGATAGACTTCGTCCGCCGACCATTCGGCCACGCCTTCGCCGCTCTGGCCGATGGCCTTTTCGACCCATGTCGCGACCGGGGCGGGCAGGGGCTTCTTGGCGTCAGCCGCATCGTCGGCCGCGACCTGCTTCAGCAGATCGGCGGGCAGGGTGGCGCTTTTCTCCACCGTTTTCGGCGCACCTTCGACATCGGCGGCATGGTTGAGCGTGATGCCGGTAAAGGCGAACAGCAACAGGCCGATCAGGCTGATCGCCGAACTCACCCAATGCCAGGTGTGAAGCTGCTTCATCCAGAAGGCTTTGGCGCTCTTCTTCTTGGGCGTCTGGATACGGGCGGTTCCGTGCATCGGGAAAGGGGCTGGTCCTGCGGTAAATAGAGTGGCCGAAATACCGCGAGCGACTCGCAATTGCAAATGAGTCGCGAAAGGAAAATTGTATTAAAATGTAAACTGCGGGAACAATGGGCGATCTGCGGCGTCAGGCGTCGTCGGCGGCGCGCTATTGACGGGGGGGGCTATCCCTTCTAGCCGCAGTGTTTGCTGGATGTAACACGGGTCAGCCATGGCCCGTACGTCTGATATTGGATCGGCCCGCTCTTCAGGAGAGCGAGTGAAGGCCGCTGCTAGGAATAAGATATGCTGCTGCCGGCCGTTGCTGCGGGAATGATGATGATGGGCGCGCAGGCTGAGGCTGATGCGCCGCAGATCGCTATGGCCGCCGTGGCAGAAGCGGAACTGGCACAGGCCAGCGCGCCCGCGCCTGCTGCGACCGAAACGGCGCCACCTGCCACGACAGATACGCCGCCCCCGCCGCCCGCCGCTACGGGCGATCAGCCGCAGGACATCGTCGTCACCGGCGAAAAGGGCGCGCCCAAGGGCGACCCGCTGGAGCAGCTCAACGCCAAGAGCTTCGAGGCGGTGCAGTCGGTCGACAAGGCCGTCCTGGAGCCGATGGCCAAGGCCTATAATAAGGGCCTGCCGCGTCCGGTGCGAAAGGGGCTGCGCAACTTCTTCTCCAATTTGCAGGAACCGGTCGTGTTCGCGGCCTATCTGCTCCAGTTCAAGCCGGGCAAGGCGGCGGAGACGGCCGGCCGCTTCGGCGTCAACTCGACGCTGGGCTTCCTGGGCCTGTTCGACGTCGCCAAGCGCAAGCCTTTCTATCTGCCCCATCGCAACAACGGCCTTGCCAACACGCTGGGCTATTATGGCGTCGGTCTGGGGCCGTACATGTATCTGCCGATCGTCGGGCCGACCACGCTGCGCGATATCATCGGTGATACGGTCGACAAGATGATCCTGCCCTTCGCCGTGGGCAAGCCGTTCAACAAGCCGACCTATGTCATCCCCGCGACCATCCTCAACCAGTTGGGCGAGCGCGCGGCCTTTGACGAGACGATCCAGGCGATCCGCAAGGAAGACGATCCCTATACCGTCTACAAGAATCTCTACATGAAGCAGCGGCAGGCGGAGATCGACGCGCTGCACGGCCGCGCCCCGCCGGAAGGTGTCGTCCCCATTTATGGCGAGGATATGCCGACACCCGGCAAGAAGGGCGCGCCCAAGGTGACGATACCCGATCAGGACGCCCCGGCGGCCGATGATCCGGACACCGACCAGCCCCAATAAGCAGCCGCTTCGTCGGACAAGAAAAAAGGCTCCATCCCGATCGGGATGGAGCCTTTTTCATGCCTGCCGGGGCGGTCAGCGGCCCAGAAGGCCGCGTGCCTGCCCGGCAATCTCGGCCAGCATCGCGACATTGGGCGTCGCGGCCGCCTTGGCGCGGTGGACCAGCGACCGGAACTGCTGGATGCGTGCGCCCTTGGCCTTCAGCCATTCCTCGACATGCTGGGCGATGTCCTTGCCCTTGCCCTGTGCCAGGAAGTCGAGCCGCACCTGCTGCATGTCACGCGCCACGCCGGAAATCAGCAACCGCTCCCATGGGTCGGACGGCTCCATGCGGGCGGCGGTGGACTGAACCCAGTCGATGCCGACCGCTTCGCCCAGATGGGTGAAGGCGCGGGTCAGCGCGATCTCTTCCAGATCCAGCCGCGCGGCGAGCGCCGCGATGCCGACGGCCCCGTCCAGCTTGAACAGACCGGCGGTGCGCACCGCCAGTGCTTCGGGTGCACCTAGGCCCAGCAGACGATCGGTCACGGCATTAACCCGGCGCTGTGCCTCGCTGGTCAGCAGATCGTCGACCTGCGCGGCCAGTGCGCCGACGCCCTTCGCCAGCCGCTCATGGCCCTGTGCGGGCAGACTGCCGGCGGGCAGGGCACGCAGGATATCAGCAATCTGCGCCCGCATCCCGCTGGCAATGTCGCTGAACAGCGCAAGCCGCGCCGCTTCGGACATGTCGGCCGCGTCGATATCATCCCACAAAGTGCGGATATCGTAGAGCCGCTCCGCGATCAGGAAGGCGCTGGCAAGGTCGGCGAGCGAGCAGCCCTCTTCCTCGGCCAGTTCGAACGGATGGATCAGGCCGAGCCGGTTGACGATCCGGTTCGCCACCTTGGTCGCGATGATTTCCTTCTTCAGCGCATGGGCTGCGATCGCGTCCGCTTCCTTCTTCTGCATCGCAGGGGGGAAGGCGGCGGTCAGTTCCGCACCCATGCTGGCGTCCGTCGCCAGATCGCCATGCTCTATTGCATCCTGCAAGGCGAGCTTGGCGGTGGAGAGCAGTACGGCCAGTTCGGGGCGGGTGAGGCCCAGCCCATCCTGTCCCCGGCGCAGCAACTGGTCGTTGGCTGCCAGCCCCTCGACCTGACGATCAAGCCGCCCGCTTTCCTCGAACGTCTCGATCAGGCGGACATAAGACGCCAGATCGGCCGCGCCGCCTGCTTCGGCGATCGACAGGCCCAGCGCCTGAAGACGATTATCCTCCAGCACGATCGCCCCGACGGCGTCGGTCATGCTTTCCAGCAGCGCGTTGCGCTTGTCGAAGGGCAGGCGGCCTTCCGCCATTTCCTTGTTCAGCGCGATCTTGATATTCACTTCATTGTCCGAACAATCGACGCCGGCCGAATTGTCGATGAAGTCGGTGTTGATCCGCCCGCCACGCAGCGAGAAGGCGATACGGCCCGCCTGGGTCGTGCCCAGATTGGCGCCTTCACCCACCACCTTGACGCGCAACTGCTCGGCATTGACGCGCAGGCGATCATTGGCGGGATCGCCGACATCGCCATGGCTCTGCGCTGCCGCCTTCACATAGGTTCCGATGCCGCCGAACCACAGCAGGTCGGCCGGCGCCTTCAGGATCGCGGAAATGAGAGCGGCCGGCTCCATTTCCTTGTCCGTCACGGCCAGTATCGCCTGCATTTCGGGCGTCAGTGCGATGCGCTTCAGGCTACGGGAAAAGACGCCGCCGCCCTTGGAGATCAGCGCCTTGTCATAATCTTCCCAGCTCGACCGGGGCAGGGCGAACATGCGGTTGCGCTCTTCCCAGCTCTTCGCCGGATCGGGCGCGGGGTCGAAGAAGATATGGCGATGGTCGAACGCGGCGACCAGCTTGATCGCCTTCGACAACAGCATGCCGTTGCCGAACACGTCGCCCGACATATCACCGCAACCTACGACGCTGACCGGCTCGCTCTGCACATCGATGCCCATTTCGGCAAAGTGACGCTGCACGCTGATCCAGGCGCCCTTGGCGGTGATGCCCATGGCTTTGTGATCATAACCGTTGGAGCCGCCGCTGGCGAAGGCATCGCCCAGCCAGAAGCCCTGATCCAGCGCGATCGCATTGGCGACATCGCTGAAGGTCGCAGTGCCCTTGTCGGCGGCGACCACGAAATAGGGATCGTCGCCGTCATGGATGACGACATCGGCCGGATGCTTCACCTTGTTCTTCACGATATTGTCGGTGATCGACAGCAGCGACCGGATGAAGATGCGATAGCTTTCCGTACCCTCGGCCAGCCATGCGTCACGGTCTACCTGCGGACTGGGCAATTGCTTGGGATAGAAGCCGCCCTTCGCGCCGGTCGGCACGATGACGGCATTCTTCACGCGCTGCGCCTTCATCAGGCCCAGAATCTCGGTGCGGAAATCGTCGCGACGATCCGACCAGCGCAGGCCACCACGCGCAACCGGCCCGGCGCGCAAATGGATGCCCTCGACGCGCGGGGAATAGACCCAGATTTCGCGCCATGGCAGCGGCGCGGGCAGGCCCGGCACCAGCGCGCTGTCCAGCTTGAACGCCAGCGCTTCCTGCGCGGCGGGTGCATAGAAATTGGTGCGTAGCGTTGCGGTGATGACGGCGCGCAACAGGCGCAGCACACGGTCCTCGTCGATCGCCGTCACCTGTTCCAGACCGGCATCGATCTCGGTCTGCGCCTGTGCGATACGATCGGCCGCGCCATCCTGCGCGGCGGGGTCATGCAGCGCTTCGAACAGGGTGATCAGGTTATTCGTAACGCCCAGCGCCTTGCGCAGGGTTTCCGCGAAGGTCGCCATGCCATAGGCCACGCCCGCCTGCCGCAGATAGCGATAAAGCGCGCGGAACAGCACCACCGATCGCGGTGCCAGCCCGGCGGTGACGATCAGTTCGTTGAACCGGTCATTTTCCGCACGGCCTTCCAGCACCTGCGCAATTGCTTCGGTCACGACCTCAGCCCGATCGATCACGCCCTGCGACTGACCGCCGGCTGGCAGTTCCAGCACGAAACGCTGCACATGGCCCAGCGCGCCGCCATCGATCGCCGTAGTCATTTCCTCGATCGCCCGGAAACCGAAATTCTCGAACACCGGCACGACTTCGGACAGGGCGACCGTATGCTGGCTATAGAGTTTCAGCCGCAGCCGTTCGGCGCTGTCTTCCGTGTTGCGATAGATGCGGATCGACTTGTCGCCCTCACCCGACAGGCCGTGGATCAGGCGAATGTCGATCGCGGCTTCGGCCGGACCGGCGCCATTGCGATAGGCGAGCGGGAAGCCGGGGGCGAAACGCTGCGCCAGCGCGGCGGCACGACCACCTTCCTCGGTTTCGGCCAGCGCTTCCTCGACGGCGGGCACCCAGCCGCGCACCATCTGCTGCAACCGGCGATCGAGCGTGGCGGTATCAGGCACGACGCCGCCTTCCCGCAGGTCGAGCGTGATGCGCAGCAGCGCCAGGCCGCCTTCCTCCAGCGCGATCGACCAACTGAGCACCGGACCATTGGCGGCCTGTGCCAGCATGTCCTGCACCGCGACCCGGCGCGCCGTCGACAATTCGTCGCGCGGCAGCCAGACGAAGGCATAGAGATGGCGGGCCAGTGCGCTGGTGGCCAGCGCCAACTTGGGCCGGGGCCGGTCGCTCAGCGACATGAAGGTCAGCGCCAGCCGCTCCAGCGTCTCGCGATCGAAACCGATGGTGATGTCGTGCGGCAGCGCCGTCAGCGCGTGGGCCAGCGCCTTGCCGGCATGGCCCGACGGGTCGAAACCGAACTTGTCCATCAGAGTCGACAGGGCCGATCGCAGCAGCGGCACCTTGTCAGGCGTCGCCGCCAGACCCGAACTGGTCCACATGCCGGCATGGATGGACAGAGCCTTGACGTCCTTGCCTTCGCGGATCGGAATGACGATCAGGTCGAGCAGCACATGGCGATGAACGCGTGATATGCGGCTGGACTTGATGATCAGGGGGGTGCGCTTGCCTTCCTCGAACCAGGTGAAGGCCGCCTCCAGCGATGTCGGGGCGATCAGCGGCTTGTCCAGACGGGTGCAAATGCCCAGCGGTGCGCTGCTGCTGCCGTTGCGATGGACGATTTCATGGCCGGTCTGGGTGAAGTGACGTGCCAGGAACCAGCGCAGCAGGGCGGCGCCTTCCTCATCGGGCACCGCGTCTGCATCGGCGGCCATGGCCGACTGCATCGGGTTCCAGTCGGTAACGGCGGCGCGGACGTCGGCCAGCGTTTCGGCCAGCGCCTTTTCCAGCGCGCGGCGCGCCTTCGCATCGGCCCGGTCGGTTTCGATATAGATCATCGATTCTCGACGCGCGCCGGGGGCATCATCGTCCAGAATGGTGGACAGGGCGCCATCGCCGTTCCGCTCGACCGACAGGACGGGATGCAGCAGCCGATGAATGGTGATGTCCGCCGCTGCCAGCGCATTGGCGATCGAATCCACCAGGAAAGGCATATCGTCATTGACGACGGCCAGGCGCATGAAGCGGCCATTGGCGCCTTCGCCCAGCGTTTCGACGGCGATCGCGGCCTGTCCGCTCTTGCGGCCGTTGCTGGTCGCCCCCAGGAAGGATGCCGCTGCGGATAGAGCGGCTGCATCCAGCCCCTCGCTTTCGCCGGGTAGGGCACCCTTGCTCAGCGCATCTTCCAGCGCCTTGCGGATGTTGTTGTCGACTTCCTTGCTTTTCGCTTCAACCAGCGCCGTCATTCGCTCCACCTCTCACAGCGGGTGCTGCCCGCTTCGATCGTAAACGGAGGAGACGCCGGATCGCCGCCATGCGACTCCTCTGCTTGGGGCGCCTATATGCGCTCGGTGACAGGGGGGCTCAACCCTTCACGCGAAATATAATTTCTAATTTTTGAAATTATATGATGCAACGCAACATGGCCCGCGCGGTCGGGCGGGGCGTGCAATCGGTGCCTTTATCGGCCAGACGTTGGGCCATGTCGACCCGCAATATGGCTAAAAAAGACCCCTTTTTGCCATCGCCACATGATACGCGACGAGGGCGCGATCAGGAACCGGCGGCAGTGATCACCCGCTGGCCCAGATCCGAATCTTCCGGCAGGGCCGCGACGATCGCCAATGTGCCGTCCGCCTCGCGTCGGGCGATGACCACGGCCAGGCCATCCGCATCGGTGGCAACGGCAAGCGGATCGATCGCAACCGCCGCCTTGATCGCAGCGCGGGCCTTCTGGCGCCTGTCGGGACGGGCAGGGGCATCGGCCTTGCGCGCGGCGCGTTCTTCCTGAACCAGTGCCTTGAGGCCGCCGCGATAGGCGCCCAGATAATCGCTGAGCGCGCCGACGCCCAATCCTGCCTTCATCGCATGGTCGAGCGCGGTCGCATATTCGGTGATCCGCGTCTTGTCATAGGTCGCGCCGAAGACCAGTTTGATGATGGCCGTCATCGGGCTACGCGCCTGCGCCTTCACCCCATAGTCAGCCAGCAGTTCGGCATAATCGTCCGGCCGCACCTTTGCCACCAGTGCAAAGTCGTAAGACAGGCTGACCGCACGATAGAGCGCGGCATGACTGCGCGCCTCGCTGATGCGGACACGGGCGGCGCCATCTCTGGCGAGCGCCAGCCAGTCGGACAGGGAAGCATCGTCGGGCGGGCATTCCATGCCGGTCAGGTCGAGCGTATCGTCCTCATCCTCGTCCTCCGCCTCGAAATAGTTGGAGGCGGCCGGGGCGGCAGGGCCATCGGCCCAGATAGGCGCGCTGCTCTGTTGTACCGGCGCGGTGCGCAGCGCTTCGCCGACTTCCTGCTCCAGCGTTTGCGTGACGCTGTGGCTCGCCACTTCCTTCCAGTTGATGACGCCGAACACGAAGTCGATCGTCTCGTCATCGGAGGAGAAGGGCATCAATATGCCGCGATACATGATCTCCGCATTGCGCTGGTTCACGAACTCGGCTTCGAAACCGATCGGCGCGGCATTGGCGATGATCTGAAGATAATGGTCGGTCAGCCGCGACAGCAGCGATCGGGCCGGAACATCGTTGATATAATCGATCGCCCCTTCGATCTCGCATTCCTGGCGCAGCGCGGTGCCCAGATAGACGATGGCGGGATTGTCGAGTCCGACGCTGAAATCGAGCAGCACCGCATGCGGGCCGAAATCTTCCAGCTGGTCCGGGACCAGATCCTCGATCGAGGGCAGGGACCGATCGCCCAGCAGCGATGTCCAGTAATTATAGGCGCGCACCTGCATGCGCCGCTCGTCGGAAACGAGGACCGGCGGATTTTCGACCTCCATGGCATCGGCATAGTCGAAATCATCTTCGTCATTGGCGGCGTCATGCCCCCGCAGGGTGTCCATCCAATCGTCCCTATCTCAGGCCAGAATGCGGCATTATCGGATGGGACCATCGCATTGGATGGTAAATTTGCGGTAAATAGGCCGCCGTGCTGCGGGTTTTGCGCGACGAATGTGAAAAGAAGCCAATCGATGCAAATGCATGCTTGTCCTTCGCCTCGACCGCTGTTATCTGCCCGCCCCGACGCCGCTTTAGCTCAGTTGGTAGAGCACATCATTCGTAATGATGGGGTCACGTGTTCGAGTCACGTAAGCGGCACCAGCCTTTCAGTAGGAAATCCCTGAAATCGCTAGCCAAAGTGCCATCCGGTTAATGTCCGGGCGGTTGTCTGCTGTATGTGCCTTTGGGCTTGACACAGTGGGTACCCGGTGGGGCGAACGTGGGGCGGCTGGGAACTGGTGAACAAGAAGGACTTTGATGCGAGGATATAGGGAACCGGGTCTTCAGGACCGGGCCGCCGCAGCCAAGGCTGCCAAGGACAAGGCGCTGGAGTTGCTGCGTAACAAAGCGCCGCTCAGCGAAGCCGAACAGGCAGAGCGTCTGGCCAAGAGTGCTGCAAAAGAAGCCGCTGCGCAGGAACGGCGTGAAGCGATGCTGCGCGAGCGGGAAGCCGCGAAGATCGCCAAGCGCGAGAAGGCGGCAGCGGTCAAGCCCGTGATCCTGACCGAAGCCGAGCGCAAGGCGGCCCGCGATGCGCGTTATGCAGCGCGCAAAGCGCGTAAATAGGCGGAATGTTAGTCCAGTCAGGCAATTCCGGCGAAATCGATCCCACTCTCTATCCGCAGGATGTAGAAGTCGTAGATATAGCGGACATACCGGGCGGCGGGATATTGCGCCTCCTCAAGTCCGACGATCATTATTCGATACAATTCGGTTCGGAAGAGCTGATGGGTAGCTGTGACCATGTCTCGGAAGAGGCTTTGGCGACGATGACCTGCCAGCGCCTTGGCAATCGCGATGGCAACGTGCTGATCGGCGGGCTGGGCATGGGCTTTACCCTGGGCGCGGCGCTGTCTGCCTGGTCGTCGCGGTCATCCATCACGGTGGCAGAACTGGTGCCCAAGGTCGTGATCTGGGCGAAAGGGCCGCTGGCGCACATCTTCGGCGACCATCTCTCCGACCCGCGTGTGACCATTGATGTCAGCGATGTGCATGACGTGATCGCCGCCTCGGCCGATCGGTTCGACGCTATCCTGCTGGATGTCGATAATGGCCCCGACGGTATGATCCAGCCGGAAAATGAGCGGCTCTACTGCAATTGGGGTCTGCGTTCGGCACGTGCTGCGCTTAAATGCGGCGGCATTCTCGCAATCTGGTCGGCCTATCCTGTCCCAGGGTTCGGCCGCAGGTTGGAAGATATGGGGTTTGATGTAGATGAACAGGCTGTGCCTGCTTTCATTGGCAGCGCCGACGAGTTCCATCATATCTGGTTCGCAAAGAAGGTGGAACGGTAGGATAGCGAGCAAGCAGCGCCGTCTGGTTAGCGCTGTGCCTGTCGATCGAGGCAAAAGCGGCCGGCCATTGAGCAACTATTGCTGTCTCTTTTTTTTGGGGGGGGGCAGTTACGGAAGACGGCCTGCCTGAGCCTTTGACAAATTTCCAAAATGAGAAATGTCTGATCACCACAGTCAACTTAGCGCTAAGGCCTAAGTCTCCGGGAGTTTAGTGGAGGCCCGAGCCGGAATCGAACCGGCGTGCAAGGATTTGCAGTCCTCTGCGTCACCACTCCGCCATCGGGCCTCGGTGTGGGACGCCGCAAATGTGCGGCTTTGAATGCAAAGTCAAGCCGGGGATGTCACGCAGGATGCAAGAATCTTCTCACCCCTCGTGGAAACCCGCTTGGCGCGGGGCGCAGGCTGATTTAGAGGTCCGATGATCCCCATAGTGTATTGCATTGCCAATACAGTTGTGCCAAGCGAGGAATTATCGTGACCGAGCAGAACTATTCTTCGATGCGGGCCGCCATGGTCGAAAGCCAGTTGCGCACCAGCGACGTGGACGACCAGCGCGTCATCGCCGTGATGGCCAAGGTGCCGCGCGAGGATTTTGTGCCCGCCGAACGCCGTGCCATGACCTATATTGATCGTCCGATCCCGCTGAGCGGCGATCGCGCGCTCAATCCGCCGCTGGTGACGGGGCGTCTGCTCAAGGAAGCGCAGATCGTGCCGGGCGACAAGGTGCTGCTGATCGGCGCCGCGACCGGCTATGCCGCCGCGCTGCTGGCCGAACTGGGTGCGCAGGTGACGGCGGTCGAGGAAGAGGGCGGCACAGATATCGCACTTCCCGGCGTGACCGTGGTGCGTGGCGCGCTGGGTGCCGGCGCTGCGGCCGGTGCGCCCTATGATGTTCTTTTCGTTGACGGCGCCGTGGAGGAAGTTCCCGCCGCGCTCGTTCAGCAACTCGCCGATGGCGCGCGCGTCGTGACGGGGATCGCCGATCGCGGCGTGACCCGTGTGAGCAGCGGACGGGTGATTGGTGGTCTGCTGGGGCTGAACAGCCTTACGGATATGGAAATGGTCGTGCTGCCCGGTTTCAGCACGCCCAAGGCTTTTACATTCTAATATGACAGGCGGGGGGAGATGACAGCGAAGCGCACCTACACACGGCATCGTGCCGCAGCCGCACTGCTGTTGCTCACCTCTGCTTTGACCATCGTCCCGGCGCAGGCGGAAACCTTGCAGGGCGCGCTGGCCAAAGCCTATGCGTCCAACCCCACGCTGACTGCCGCGCGCGCTGGTCAGCGCGCGACGGACGAGAATGTGCCGATCCAGAAGGCGGCCGGACGTCCCGGGCTGGACGTGACCGGCAGCTATAGCGAAAGCATCCTCAAGCCGACGATCAGTTTCACCTCGCCGCAGCGGACCGTGAACGCACAGGCGAACCTGAGCGTGCCGATCTATAGCGGCGGCACGGTTCGCAATGGCGTGAAGGCCGCCAAGATTCGCGTAGCGGCCGGGCAGGCCGGGCTGCGCGGGACCGAGGCCAGCATTTTCTCGCAAACTGTCGCCGCCTATATGGATGTCATCCGCGACATGGCGATCGTGTCGCTCAATCAGGCGAACGTGAAGGTGCTGGAGGTCAATCTCCAGGCGACCAACGATCGGTTCGAGGTGGGGGATCTGACCCGTACCGATGTTGCCCAGTCACAATCGCGTCTGGCGCTGGCGCGGTCGGATTTCCAGACGGCGCAGGCGAATCTGATCACCAGCCGCGAAAATTACATCGCACTGGTGGGTGAAGCTCCTGATGCGCTGGAATCGCCGCCGCAACTGCCCGGTCTTCCGGCCGATCCCGAAGTCGCGGTGCAGGTCGCGCTGAAGGACAATCCCGATATTCTGAGCGCGCAGAAGCAGCGTGAGGCACGTCGCTATGATGTGAAGGCGGCGCGCGGATCGGTGATGCCGACCGTGTCGGCTTTCACCCAGGCGGGCTATACCAATTATCTCCATTCGCTGGGTGGCACCGCGCAGGATGCCGAAGGCAACGCAGTGGAGGGGCCGCAAATCAACAAACAGGCGGCTGCTGGCGTGCAACTGACCATCCCGATTTATCAGGGTGGGCGCCCCGCTGCGCAGGTGCGCCAGAATCAGGCACTTGAATCGCAAGCGATCGAACAGGAGATCGAGACCGAGCGCGGCGTCATTGCCCAGACTCGCGCCGCCTATGCCAGTTGGCAGGCATCGTTGCAGACGATCGAATCGAGCAACCGGGCGGTCGATGCCGCCGACCTGTCGTTGGAGGGCGTACGCGCCGAAAATTCGGTGGGCAGCCGTACCATCCTCGATATCCTCAATGCCGAGCAGGAATCGCTTAACGCGAAGGTTCAATTGGTGACGGCGCGGCGCAACGCCTATGTCGCGGGTTTCAGCCTGCTGGCGGCGATGGGCCATGCCGAAGCCGATGATCTGGGGCTGGAAAGCGGTACGCTCTATGACCCGATGGTCAATTATGAGCGGGTGAAGGGCAAATGGTTCGACTGGGATTTCGATCCCGCCGCCAAGCCGGTCGCCACGCGCACCGTTGACACGCCGACGCAAAATGCCAATGTCGATGCGGCTTCTGCGCAGCAGCCTTAACTGCTTGTTAACCCGGTCGGGTAATCTTAAAGGCTAGGGATGCGCAATGCGTGTTGGACGGGGACTATCCATGGGTGACATGACCAAGGAACCCTCGATGGAAGAGATACTCTCGTCCATCAAGCGGATCATTGCTGAAGAAGGCGAGGAAGCGGTGCAGGCTGCGCCGCGTCGGATGCGGGGGGAGGCGAAAGCCACCGCGCTGCCGCCGATTGCGCCTGTCCCCGTGGAAACGGCGATCGAAGAAGTGCTGGAACTGACCGACGAGATTGCGGAGGAAGACGCCGTGCCTGCTCCCAAAGCCGCGCCCAAGGCTGTTGCTGCTGAAACCGAGGATTCGATCCTGTCGGTCGAAAGCGAAGTCGCCGCGCGCCATTCGCTGTCCGCCCTGTCCTCGATGCTGGTGACGCCCAAGGATGGCGGCGACAACACGCTCGACGGCCTTGTCCGCTCGATGCTGAAGCCCATGCTCAAGGAATGGCTGGACACAAGGCTGCCCTCGATGGTCGAGGAAATGGTGGCGAAGGAAATCGCGCGCATCACCGGCCGTTAAGGCCGGGCCGCTTCCTTTTTTGCGACGGCCTGTCGCCTATTCCATGATGGACAGGCGTGCCCCGATCCCCGGATAGAAGCCCGGGTTTCAAGGGGGTATGGTTGATGATAAGCAGGCGCGCGATGATCCGGGCAATGGCTGGCGCGTCTGTCGCAGCCTGTGCTTCCTCTCTGCCGGCGTGGGCCGCGCCGGATGGGGACGGGGCCGACATGGCCCGCTTCATCGCCGCCCTGCCCAAGGCGGAATATCATGTCCATCTGGAAGGCACGCTGGAAGCGGAGATGAAGTTCGCGCTGGCCAAGCGCAACGGGCTGGACCTGCCCTTTGCCGATGTCGCCGCGATGAAGGCCAGCTATCGCTATCACGATCTGCCCAGCTTCCTCGCCATCTATTATGACGGCATGAAGGTGCTGCGGACTCAGCAGGATTTCTACGATCTGGCCTATGCCTATCTGGCCAAGGCGGCGTCGCAGAACATCCTCTATGCCGAGATGTTCTTCGACCCGCAGGAGCATCTGAAGCGCGGCGTCCCGATGGCGGCGGTGATCGGCGGCATCACCCGGGCGCGGCAGGATGCGGCGGCAAAGCTGGGGATCGGATCGCAGCTCATTCTCTGTTTCGTGCGCGATCTTTCCGCCGAGTCGGCCATGGCGGCGCTGGATGCGGCGCTGCCGTTCCGCGATCAACTGGTCGCGGTCGGGCTGGATTCGGACGAAAAGGATCATCCGCCAACCAAGTTCGCCGCCCATTTCGCCAAGGCGCGCGCGGCGGGCCTGAAGATCACGGCGCATTGCGACCTCAACCAGAAAGACATAATCGATCATCTGCGGCAGGCGATTGTCGACTTGCGCGTCGACCGCATCGACCATGGCGGCAATATATTGGAGTCGCCCGAACTGATCGCGGCGGCAAAGGCGCGCAATCTCTATTTCACCGTCTGCCCGAGCTTTTCCGGCACGGTGCGTGGGGATGCGCCGCCGGTCGACGTGGTGCGCGGGATGATCGATGCGGGCCTCAACCTCACCATCAATTCCGACGATCCGGCCTATATGGGCAGCGAATATCTCAACGAAGTGCTGGTGAAAGCGCAGGCGCGCAGCGCGCTGACCAAGGCCGAACTGGTGATGCTGTCGCGCAATGCCTTCAACGCGGGATGGATGGAGGAGGCGCAGCGGGTCGCCTACCTCGCGAAGCTGGACGCCTTTGCCAGGGCGGAGGGTGTGGCCGCCTGATCGGACTTGTCGGCACGGCTGTCCGGGATTAGTCCTTGGCCATCATCCGTATCGCCCGCCGCCCTATGATGTCCTGTCGGGGCGCAGGCGATCGATCTGGAAAGCCTGTCTCATGAAGAAAATCCTGACCGCTGCGCTGGCCGCCACCGCGCTGGCGCCTGCCCTGCTGACCCTGTGCCCGACATCCGCTATTGCCCGGCCTTTCACTCCCGCCGACATGGTGACACTGGACCGGATCGGCGCGCCCGCCGTGTCGCCGGACGGCAAATGGCTGGCCTATCAGCTGCGCAGCACCGATCTGGCCGGGAACAAGGGGCGGACGGACCTTTATCTGCTCGACATCAGCAAGGCCGGACAGGCTCCGAAACTGATCGCGTCGAAGCCGGACAAGAATGAGGCGTCACCGGTCTTCTCGCCTGATGGCTCCACGCTCTATTTCCAGTCGAACGCCAGCGGAGACGACCAGTTGTGGCGGGTCGCGCTGTCCGGCGGCGATCCGGTGCAGATCAGCAACGCGCCCGGCGGCATCTCCGGCTTCCTGCTCAGCCCCGATGGCAGCAAGGTCGCGCTGTGGGCCGATCGCCCGGTCGGCGCGAAGACGATCGACGATGTAAAGGCCGATGCACCGAAGGAGGCAGGATCGGGCCGGGTCTATGACCAGTTGTTCGTGCGCCACTGGGATACATGGTCGGACGGCCAGCGCTCGCAGATTTTCGTCATGCCGGTCGCGGGTGGCCCAGCGGTGTCGGTGATGGGCGGTCTGGTTGGCGATAGCCCATCCAAGCCCTTTGGCGGCGCGGAGGAAATCGCCTGGGGCCAGGATAGCAAGACCCTGTTCTTCGCCTTGCGGGAATCGGGCCGAATCGAACCGCTATCGACCAATCTCGACATTTTCTCGGTGCCCGCAGACGGCAGTGCCGCGCCGACCAATCTGACCGACGCCAATGATGCGACCGACACGCTGCCCACCGTGTCGCCGGATGGGAAGTGGCTGGCCTATGTCGCAATGAAGCGGCCGACCTATGAAGCCGACCGGCAGGTGCTGATGCTGCGCAACATCGCCACCGGTGAGACGAAGGCGCTGACGGAAGGCTGGGACCGTTCCGTCGCCTCGATCGCGTGGGAGGCAAATGGCAAGGGGCTGCTCGTCACCGCCAATGACGTGCTTGACAATCCGGTATTCCGGGTCGATGCCGTATCGGGCAAGGTCGCGCGCCTGACGGAAAAGGGCCATGCCGGCAGCGTCGTGCCGCTGCCGGGCGGCGGTTTCGTCTATGCGATGGACAGCATCCAGTCGCCCGCCGATTTCTGGAAGATGCCAGGCGGGAAGGGCAAGCCCGTCCGTCTGACGGACGTCAATGCCGCGAAGCTGGCTAGCGTGGACGACGTGTCGGTCGAACGCTACAGTTTCAAAGGCGCCAATGGCGACACCGTCTGGGGCCAGATCGTGAAGCCCAAAGGCGCGACGGGCAAATTGCCAGTCGCGTTTCTGGTGCATGGCGGGCCGCAGGGCAGCTTCAACGATTCATGGTCCTATCGCTGGAATCCCAAGGCCTTCGCGGCCCACGGCTATGCGGCGGTGATCGTCGATTTCCACGGTTCGACCGGTTATGGGCAAGCCTTCACCGACGCCATCAACAAGGATTGGGGCGGCAAGCCGCTTGAAGATCTGAAACTCGGCCTCGCTGCTGCCGCTGCGAAGGACACACAAGTCGATGCGGGCAATGCCTGCGCGCTGGGCGCCAGCTACGGCGGCTATATGATGAACTGGATCGAGGGGCTATGGGCCGACGGCTTCAAATGCATCGTCCAGCATGATGGCGTGTTCGACGCCCGCGCCATGGCCTATGAAACCGAGGAACTCTGGTTCGACGAATGGGAACATGGCGGTCCCTATTATGAGAAATCGGAAGAGTTCGAGAAATGGAACCCGGTCAACCATGTGACCGCGTGGAAGACGCCGATGCTGGTCGTTACCAGCGAAAAGGATTTCCGCATCCCCTATACGCAGGGGCTGGCCGCCTTCACCGCGCTCCAGCGGCGGGATATCCCGTCCAAGCTGCTGGTGTTCCCGGACGAAAACCACTGGGTGCTAAAGCCGAAGAACTCGCTGCAATGGTATGGCGAGGCGCTGGGCTGGCTGGACAAGTGGACGGGAAAATAAATCTTTGTAACATACTGTTTTCATGAACCTTTCGCCGCAGCGGGCGTTCCCGTTGCGTCGAAAGGAGTTTTTGAATGAAACTGTTTCAGGATAGAGTTGCCATCGTCACCGGTGGTGCTTCGGGGATCGGTGAAGCGGTGGTCCGCGATCTGGTCAATGAAGGCGCCCGCGTGGTCATCGCCGATTTCGATGAAGCGGGTGCCGGTCGGCTCGCCGACGAACTGGGGCGCGACGTGGCTTTGCCGTTCAAGGTCGATGTGTCGAATGCGCAGGCGGTGGAATCAACTGTCTCCTTCGCTGTCGCGCAATGGGGTGGCCTGCATCTGGCGGTCAATAATGCGGGTATCGGCGCGCCATCCACGCCCTTGGCCGATATCGACATTGATGACTGGCATCGTGTGCTTGGCGTCGATCTGCACAGCGTATTCTATGGCCTGAAATATCAGATTCCCGCGATGATCGCGTCAGGCGGCGGCGCCATCGTCAATATGGCGTCGATATTGGGCGCGGTCGGCTGGGCTGGGTCGGCCGCCTATGTGACGTCGAAACATGCGCTGGTCGGCATGACCAAGACGGCGGCGTTGGATTATGCGGGGCAGGGCATTCGCGTGAACGCTATTGGCCCCGCCTTCGTGGAAACGCCTGCATTGGGCAAGACCATGACCGATGAGGAGCGCAGCGTGCTGGCGCAGAAACACGCCTTCAACCGGCTGGCCCGGCCCGAGGAGATTGCGGCTGTGACCAGCTTCATCCTGTCGGATCGCGCTTCCTTCATGACCGGGACCTATTATCCCGTCGATGGCGGCTATCTGGCCGTATAAATGCGCAAGTCCGCGCGGCAAAAGGCTGCGCGGACTATTTGATCTTGGCGCAGGTCCGGCTAAAGGCCAGCCATGACCGAACTGCCCAAAACCTTCGACCCCGCCGATATCGAATCCCGCTGGTACGCCCATTGGGAGGAGAAGGGCCTGTTCCGCCCCGACCGCCCGGACGCGACGCCCTTCACCATCGTGAACCCGCCGCCGAACGTGACGGGCAGCCTGCATATCGGCCACGCACTCGACAATACGTTGCAGGATATCGTGATCCGTTACGAGCGGCTGCGCGGCAAGGATGCGCTGTGGGTGGTCGGCACCGACCATGCGGGCATCGCGACGCAGATGGTGGTCGAGCGCCAGCTCAACGCCAAGCAGCAGAAGCGCACCGATTTCACCCGCGAGCAGTTCGTCGAAAAGGTGTGGGAATGGAAGGAAGAAAGCGGCGGCACGATCACGCGCCAGCTGCGGCGGCTGGGCTGTTCCATGGACTGGGCGAACGAACGCTTCACCATGGACGAGGGCTTTTCGAAAGCCGTCATCAAGACCTTCGTTGAACTGCACAAGCGCGGGCTCCTGTACCGCGACAAGCGGCTGGTGAACTGGGACCCGCATTTCCGGTCCGCCATTTCGGACCTTGAGGTCGAGACGGTCGAGACGAAGGGCGGCTTCTGGCGCTTCCGCTATCCGCTGGCCGATGGCGTGACTCTGGCCGATGGCAGCGACCATATCGTCGTTGCCACCACGCGGCCGGAAACGATGCTGGCCGACATGGCGATCGCTGTGCATCCCGACGACGAGCGCTACAGGTCCGTCATCGGCAAGGAAATCCTCCAGCCGATCACCGGCCGCCGTTTCAAGATCGTGGCCGACGAACATGCTGACCCGGCACTGGGCACGGGTGCGGTCAAGATCACACCCGGCCATGACTTCAACGACTTCGACGTGGGCAAGCGCGCGGGCTTCAAGGCCGGCGAGATGCTGAACATGTTCGATGCCGACGCCAATGTCGTCCAGACCACCGACGGCCTGATCCCCGACCGCTTCCTGGGGCTGCATCGCTTCAAGAAGGATGGCGTGGATGGT
Organism: Sphingobium sp. AP50; assembly: GCF_900109095.1. Classification (GTDB taxonomy): domain Bacteria; phylum Pseudomonadota; class Alphaproteobacteria; order Sphingomonadales; family Sphingomonadaceae; genus Sphingobium. The sequence continues at coordinate 41,789 of NZ_FNYZ01000005.1, read as the reverse complement.
GCCCGCGAAGCCGTGGTCGCGGAGATGAAGGCACTCGGCTTCCTCGTCCCCCATGTCACCAAAAACAAGGAAGGCGAGGAAGTCTCGGCCGATTTCGAGCCTCGCACCATCCAGACACCCTTCGGCGACCGGTCCAACGTGGTCATCGAACCCTGGCTGACCGACCAATGGTATGTCGATGCCGAAAAGCTGGCGGTGGCGCCGATGCAGGCCGTCCGCGAAGGCGCGATCGAAATCGTGCCCAAGACGTGGGAAAAGACCTTCTTCAACTGGATGGAGAATATCCAGCCCTGGTGCGTCTCGCGTCAGTTGTGGTGGGGCCATCAGATCCCGGCTTGGTTCGACGAGGACGGCAATTCCTATGTCGCCGAAAGCGAGGCCGAAGCGCAGGCATTGGCGGGTAACAAAAAGCTGACCCGCGATCCCGACGTCCTCGATACCTGGTTCTCGTCCGCGCTGTGGCCCTTCGGCACGCTGGGCTGGCCGGAGCAGAGCGAGAAGCTGTCGCGGCACTATCCCAATGATCTGCTCATCAGCGGCTTCGACATCCTGTTCTTCTGGGACGCCCGCATGGCGATGCAGGGGATGGAATTCATGGGGCAAGTCCCGTGGAAGAAGCTCTACCTCCATGGCCTCGTCCGCGCGGCCGACGGGCAGAAAATGTCCAAGTCCAAGGGCAATGTGGTCGATCCGCTGGGGCTGATCGACAAGTTCGGTGCGGACGCGTTGCGCTTCTTCATGGCGGCGATGGAAAGCCAGGGCCGCGACGTGAAGATGGATGAGAAGCGGGTTGAGGGCTATCGCAACTTCGCGACGAAGCTGTGGAACGCGGCGCGCTTCCTCCAGTCGAACGGCGTCACCGCCTCCACCACGCATGAAGCGCCGCACGCCACGCTGCCGGTCAACCGCTGGATCATCGCGGAGACGGTCGCGACCGTGCAGGCGATCGACACGGCGATGACCGAACTGCGCTTCGACGCGGCCGCCAACGCCATCTATCACTTCGTCTGGGATCAGTTTTGCGACTGGTATATCGAGCTTACGAAGGGCGCGATGGATGACGAGACGAAGGCCGTCGCGGGCTGGGCATTCGACCAGATATTGGTCATGCTGCATCCCTTCATGCCCTTCATCACCGAAGAGCTGTGGCACCTGACCGGCAAGCGTGCGAACGAACTGATCGTCGCGCAATGGCCGCAGGCGCTGGCGGCGGTCGACACTGACGCGCAGGCCGAGATCGACTGGCTGATCCGTCTTGTCAGTGCGATCCGCACGGCGCGTACCGAACTCAACGTGCCGCCCGGCGCCAAGCTGCCCATGGTGGTGCGCGACGCGGCGGAAGCCACGCAGCGCCGCCTCGATCGTCAGGGCGTGGCGCTGGCGCGTCTGGGCCGTGTCGAAAGCCTCACCTTCGGCGAGCCGCCGGCAGGTGGCGCGGCGCAGATCGTGGTGGATGAGGCGACCTTCATCCTGCCGTTGGAAGGCGTGATCGACATTGCGGCGGAAAAGACCCGTCTCGCCAAGGCGCTGGCCGCGGCGGAGAAGGAGCGGGATGGTCTGGGCGGTCGCCTGTCCAACCCCAGCTTCGTCGAAAAGGCCAAGCCCGAAGCGGTCGTCAAGGCGCGCGAGGATCATGCCGAAAAGACGGCAGAGGCCGAGCGGCTGAAGGCTGCGCTGGAACGGCTGGGCTGATCCAAGCCCTTAACAGCCGGGCATAAAAGCTACTATCGTTCGCGCTGCGCTTGTCGAAGGTGGATTGTCTCTTGAAGAAAGAGGCACCCTTCGACAGGCTCAGGGCGAACGGGTGGTTGGGCATGTCTGGGGCATCGGGCGTTCCTGCAATATAACAAGGGGAAGACCGATGGCAGGGACAGGCAGACCGGGCACAAAAGACCTGACGCAGGGGCCGATCGCCTCGACTCTGCTGCTGTTCGCGATTCCGACGCTGGCGTCCAACATTCTCCAGTCCCTGAACGGATCGATCAACGCCATCTGGGTCGGCCGCTTTCTGGGTGCGCAGGCGCTGGCCGCGACGGCCAATGCCAATATCATCATGTTCCTGATGTTCTCGGTCGTGTTCGGCTTCGGCATGGCGTCGACCGTGATGATCGCGCAGGCGGTGGGCAGGCGCGATCTGGATGCGGCGCGCCGTGCCTTCGGATCGGCCGTCGGCTTCTGCTCGATGCTCGGCCTTGGCGTTGCAATCGCTGGCTGGATCGGCGCGCCCGCGCTATTGCGTCTGCTGGCGACGCCGGCCGAAGCCTTCCCGCTGGCACTCGTCTATCTGCGCGTCATCTTCATCGCCATGCCTGCCACCCTGCTCAGCGTCATGATGATGATGGGCCTGCGCGGGGCAGGGGATGCGCGGACGCCGCTCATCTTCATGATCGTCAGCGTCGCCATCGACCTGATCCTGAACCCCGTGCTTATTTTGGGGCTGGGGCCAGTTCCCGCCTTCGGTATCGCCGGATCGGCAGCGGCCACGGCGGCGGCCGGTTTCGTCAGCCTGATCGGGCTGGTCAGCTTCACCTATGCAAAGGATCTGCCGTTGCGGCTGCGCGGCGCGGAACTGCGTTATCTATGGCCCGCCGCTGACGAGATGCGCGTGCTGGTGGGGAAGGGGCTGCCCATGGGCCTTCAGATGATCGTCATGTCGGCCTCCGGCCTCGTCATGATCGGCCTCGTCAACCGCGAAGGCCTGCTGGTCACGGCAGCTTATGGTGCGGCCCAGCAGATCTGGACCTATCTTCAGATGCCGGCGATGGCGATGGGCGCGGCGGTCAGCGCCATGGCCGCGCAGAATGTGGGCGCCGGCCGGTGGGACCGGATCAGCCGTATCACCGGCTATGGCATCGGTTATCTGCTGGCGATCACCAGCGCGATGATCGCCATCATCCTGCTCTTCCACGCGCCGCTGCTCTCGCTGTTCCTGGGCAGCAATCAGGCGGCGATCGACGCGGCGTGGAACATGCAATTGCTGGCGAGCTGGAGCTTCCTGATATTCGGCATCACCATGATCCTGTTCGGCGTCATGCGCGCGAACGGCGTGGTGGTGGCGCCGCTGTTGATCCTGACCTTCACCCTGTTCGGCGTGCGGCTTGGCTTTTATGAACTGGGCTATCCGGCACTCGGTGCCAACGCGCTATGGCTCAGCTTCCCCGTGGGATCGGGGGTGGCGCTGCTGCTCGCCTGGGCGGTCTACGCGCAGGGTGGCTGGCGCAAGGCCAAGCTGATGGTCCCCGTGCATGAAGAGGAGTGCCGCGAGGCGGTGCATAGCGAGTCCGAACCAGCCGGTCGCATCGCGCCAGCAGGTTAACGCCCCTGACTGCGCCAGCGGGTGATAGTGCGGTCCAGAATATCGGCCTCATTGCCCGACTGACGCCATAGCTCGGTGAAGCTGGGGTCGCCCGATGCAGGACGGCGATGCTCTTCCAGCGTATCGAGCGACACGCGGATCGGCACGGCCACACCTTCGCCGCAGATGATGCATTCGCGATTGCGCAGCGCCGGAATGGAATCGAGAAAGCCACGCGCGCCTTCGGGCATGGCGGCTTTCACGAAGGCCTGATCGCGATCATTGTTCAGGCGCATGGCGATGATGGTGCCGCACTGCGACAGCACGCCTTCGGCCAGATCGGACGGACGCTGGGTGATCAGGCCCAGCGAAATGCCATATTTACGGCCTTCCTTGGCGATCCGCTCCAATATCTTTCGCACCGCCTGACCCGAACCGCTGGTCGAATTGGGAATGTAGCGATGCGCTTCCTCGCAGACCAGCAGGATGGGGCGCTGCGGTTCGTCCCGCGCCCAGTTGGCAAAGTCGAACACCAGCCGCGACAGTACCGACACGACGACCGACGTGATGTCGGATGGCATGGCCGACACGTCGATGATGGAGATCGGCTTGCCATTGGAGGGCAGGCGGAAGATCTTCGCAAGAAAGGCCTGCATCGTGTCCGCCACCAGCATGCCGGAGAACATGAAGCTGTAGCGCGGATCGGCCTTGATCTCGTCGATCTTGGTCTTCAGCCGCATATAGGGCAGCGATCCGGTGCCCTTGTCCAGCTTCCCCATCTCGTTCTGGAGGATGGTGGTCAGGTCCGACAACAGATAGGGGATCGGCGAATCCACCGTCAGCCGGCCGATGCTTTCGGCCAGCCGGTTTTTCGATCGGGCGGCGAGCAGGCACTTGGCCAGGATGTCGCTGTCGATCGTGCGCTCCGGTCCCTCCGATGTGACGAACACTTCGCAATGTTCCTCGAAATTCATCAGCCAATAGGGCAGGGCCAGATTGCTGATGTCATAGACCGCGCCATTGCTGGCGAAAGCCGCGCCATATTCGCCATGCGGGTCGATCATGACGATATGCCCCTGCGGAGACAGGTCGCAGATGCGGTGCAGGATCAGTGCCGCGCTGGTCGACTTGCCGGTGCCGGTCGACCCCAGCAGCGCGAAATGCTTGCCCAGCATCGAATCGACATAGAGCGCGGCGCGGGTATCGCTCGTGGGATAGACGGTGCCGATCTGCACATGCGGCCGATCGTCGGCGGCATAGATTTGCTGCATGTCATGGCTCGACACCGGGAAAATGTCGGTGCCGGGTGTGGGATAGCGGGTGACGCCGCGACGAAAGCGGAAGATGCGGCCGGTCAGCTTTTCCTCATCGCCTTCGCCCAGAAAATCGATATCGGCGATGATGCCCTGGCTGGCCTGATCCAGCATCATCGCCCGCACGCTGGCGATCAGCCAGCAATCGCCGACTCGCATCTTCACCTGGCTGCCGACCTGCCCGGCCATGGCGATACAGGGGTCTTCATCCTGCCCCAGCAGGGCAAGGAGATGGGAATCGATCAGCACCTTGGAGCTTGACCCGGCGATCTGGAACACCATCCCCATCGATTGGCCGGGGGTCATGTGCGAGGGCGTGGAAGCAGCAGAGAAATGTTGAGCGCCCGGCATATGGGTCATGAGCCTTTGTCGTCCCCTTGACCGGAAGGCTTCCGGCAAACAGGCAGTGATTAGGCGAGATTGGTAAATATTGGCTTATCTCCAATTGCGCACGGCCCGCATCAGTCTGGAAGACAAGGGTTAAGCATTGCCTGAAACAGCTCCATTCCGGATGAGACAATTCGGACGGGGAACAGGCAGAGGGACTTGGGCATTGTCAGGGCGTAACAATCGGGATGGTCTTTTGTCTTTCACTCTGCCGGCCGATGGAGCGCGCCGCTCCGACGCGATCGCGATAGCGCGTGTCATCTGCATATTGGGGGTGGTCTATGTCCACGCCTGGACCGGGCAGAATGGCGAGGCGCTGGCGGCCCTGCGCGGTACGCCGCAGGAAAATCTGCGCTGGCTGCTGATGGAAATGTTCGGGCGGAGCGCGGTGCCCCTGCTGGGGCTGATATCGGGCTGGCTGGTCGCAACCTCCAGTCGAACCCGTGACTGGGCGGGTCATGTCCGGCGCAAGGCGCGCACCATATTGCTGCCGATGGCGCTGTGGAACATCATTGCCATCCTATTGGTGGGGGGAGCCGCATGGCTGTTCAACCTGTCCGCGCCGCAGCCTAAATCGCTCTGGTGGGTGGTGGATGAAGTGCTGATCATCACCCGCAATCCCGACATCAATGTGCAGATGCCGTTCCTGCGCGATCTGTTCCTGTGCATGGTCGCCGCGCCGCTGCTGGTCCGGCTTCCGGCCTGGACGCTGGCGCTGATCGGGTTGACGGCGGCGGCTTGTCACATCGCCGGACTGGGGCCGCCGGTGCTGATGCGCGCATCGATCCTGTTCTTCTTCACCACCGGCATATTGGCGCGGCGCGGCGGCTGGGCGGAGCGTGCCGTGGCCATGCCATGGCTACTGGCCGTCGCCCCCTTCGCCTTGTTGATGGGGCTGCAACTCTATCGTGCGATTACCGTCGGTGACACAGGCGCACGCACGACCCAGACGGCTATCGATCTCGCCGTGCGCATCGCGGCGGCACTGGCCTTCTGGCGGCTGGCATGGGCGCTGGCAGGCAGCCGGATACGCGGCACATTATTGCGTATCGAACCCTATGCCTTCTTCCTCTTCTGCGCCCATCTGATCCTGATCTGGCTGGGTGGACCCGTGCTGGGCGCTCTGTCCGGTCGGATGGGCGCGCCGCTCTATCCGGTCTATCTGATCCTGCAACCGCTGATCGTGCTGGCTGTGGTCGTGGCTGTCGGCACGGCATTACGCCGGATTGCGCCCACCGCCGCAGGAATATTGAGCGGCGGGCGCCTGAAAGGGGAAGTTCAGGCCGGCTCGCGCGTCGCGATGGCCTGAGCCGCCGCCATGGCGATGGCAAAGCTATGCTTGCGCGCCTGCGGATCGAAAATCTGACCGGTCAGGATCAGTTCGTCGGCCTGGGTACGGCGCAGGAAGGCGGCAATATCCCGCTCGACATCGGCCTGTGTGCCGATGCTTGATACGCTCAGCACGTCGGCCAGCATCGCCTGCGCCTGCATCGGCAGGCTGTCGAAATAGTCGCGCACCGCGGGTTGCAACTTGCCGGGCTGGCCGGTGCGCAACTTCACAAAGGCCTGCTGCATCGAACTGGCCAGCAATTGCGCTTCATCCTGTGTGTCGGCGGCAAAGACATTATAACCAGCCATAACATAGGGATATTTGAGCGCGGCCGACGGCCGGAAGTCACGCCGATAGATTTCGATCGCTTCGTCCAGCATGGCCGGCGCGAAATGGGAAGCAAAGGCATAGGGCAGGCCGAGCGCGGCGGCCAGTTGCGCGCCATAGAGGCTGGAGCCCAGGATCCAGATCGGCACCTGCGCGCCTGCGCCCGGTGTCGCCTGAATAGCCAGACGATCGTCGCCCGCAAAATAGGCCTGCAATTCCATGACGTCGCGGGGGAACTGATCCGGCCCGCCGGTCAGCGTCCGTCGGATCGCCTGCGATACGCGCTGGTCGGAACCAGGCGCGCGCCCCAACCCCAGATCGATCCGACCGGGGAAAAGCGCATCCAGCGTCCCGAACTGTTCGGCGATCAGCAGCGGCGCATGATTGGGCAGCATGATGCCGCCTGCGCCGATCCGGATGGTGGAGGTGGCATGGCCGATATGGGCCAGTACGACGGCCGTCGCCGCCGATGCGATGCCGGCCATGCCATGATGCTCCGCCACCCAGAGTCGGTGATAGCCAAGCGCTTCGGCATGGGCGGCCAGATCGGCAGCGTTGGCAAGGGCGGTCGCGGCAGTATCGCCTTCGCGAACCGGGACGAGGTCGAGCAGGGAAAAGCGAGTCATGCCCATCATATGGGGGCAGCATTAGTTTTGTTTCAAGACGTAATTGCGCGATCCGATTATCCGGCGCGGCCGAATGTCGGCGCATCGACACGGCGCCCGAAGGTTGCGGGACGGCGCGGCACCAGCGGACTGGCATCCCGGTCGATCAGCGCCAGCGTCTCGGTGAAGCAGGGGCGCAGCGCGACGACCGTTTCGATCAGTTCGTCCGGCCCCTCGCGTGTTTCCACACAGCGGCGGGCGGTCATTTCAATTTCTTCGGCCATGGCGCTCAGGCGATAGGCGCCGAACTGCGCGGATTCGCCCTTCAGCGTATGAGCCGGGCTGACCAGCGCAGCGGCGTTGCGGGCGCGGAACGCTTCTTCGACGGCGGCGATCGACTTCACGCCATCTTCCCGAAAATAGCCGAGAATGCGCAGAAATGCGGCGCCCAGTTCGCTCCGGGTCCGCGCAAAGTCGGTCCAGTTGACCAGATCGGCCTGTTGATAAGACACCCGCCACTCCCTTAGATGCGTCGCTGAAAATAGGCTTTTCGCGTAAACAGGGGGTTAAAGGGTCGCGGCGCGCAACGGATTTGGATGGTCGATCAGGCCGCGCGACGGAGCGAAAAACGACAGGCATCGAGCGCAGCAAAGTCCCATCCTTGCTGCTGGGCGAGCGCTTCCAGTTCGCTGGGAGCGATCGGGTCGTCCGCCTCGATCAGGATGGCGTCGGCCTCCCGCATGGCGCGCGCCGCACGCAGGGCAGGCCAGGGACATTTCATGCCCCTGGCGTTCACATGCAGCATGTCGGCCGCCATCGTGTTTACTTGGTCGCGTAAGGGTTTTTCTGGCTGCGCAGCGTCAGCCGCACCGGCACCGCGCCAAAACCCAGTTCCTTGCGAATGCCGTTCACCAGATAGCGGCGATAGCTTTCGGGCAGATCGTCCAGCCGCGTGCCGAACAGCACGAACGTCGGCGGGCGGGTCTTGTTCTGGGTGATGTAGCGCAGCTTGATCCGCTTGCCGCCCGGCGCCGGCGGCGGATTGGCCTCCAGCGCGGTTTCGAACCAGCGGTTGAGGATGCCGGTCGACACGCGCTTCGACCAGGCGGTCCGCGTTTCGAAGGCGACCTGGATCAGGTCGTCCAGACCCTTTCCGGTCGCTCCGGAAATCGTCATGATCGGCACGCCGCGCACCTGCGCCAGACCATCGGACAGCGCCTGCTTGATGCCCTGGTACAGCGCCGAGCCATGCTCCACCGTGTCCCACTTGTTAAGCGCGACGACGAGGGCGCGCCCCTCCTCCAATACCTTGTCGGCAATGCGCAGATCCTGCGCCTCAAGACCACGGGTGGAATCGATCATCAGCACGACGACTTCGGCGAAGTTCACAGCGTTCAGGCCGTCCGACACCGCCAGCTTTTCCAGCTTCTCTTGCACCTTGGCGCGCTTGCGCATCCCGGCCGTGTCGATCAGGCGCACGGGACGATCCAGCCCTTCGCGGTCGGTCCACATCCAGTCGACGGCGATGCTGTCGCGCGTAATACCGGCTTCCGGTCCGGTCAGCAGGCGGTTTTCGCCCAGAAACTTGTTGATGAGCGTGGACTTGCCCGCATTGGGGCGACCGACGATGGCGAGCTTCAGCGGCGCGCTTTCCTCGTCTTCGTAAAATTCCTTCTCGTCCGCCTGAAATTCCTCGCGATCAAGAAGGGGCAGCAGTGCCTGAAACAGATCGGCCAGCCCCTGACCATGTTCGGCGGAAAAGGGGATGGGTTCACCCAGGCCGAGCGCGAAGGACTCCATCACCCCGTCATCGGCCGCCTTGCCCTCTGCCTTGTTCGCCATCAGGACGACGGGCGTGTCGTTGGCGCGCAGCCAGCGGGCGATTTCCTCGTCCAGCGGGGTGACGCCGGCACGCGCATCGATCATGAACAGGGCGACGTCGCAATCCTCCACGGCGGCCTGCGTCTGCATGCGCATGCGGCCGGGCAGGGAATTGGCGTCCTCATCCTCATAACCGGCGGTGTCGACGATCGTGAAGTCCAGGCCGAGCAGGCTTACCTCGCCCTCCCGCCGGTCGCGCGTCACGCCGGGCTGATCGTCGACCAGCGCCAGTTTCTTGCCGACCAGACGGTTGAACAGGGTGGACTTGCCCACATTGGGACGTCCGACGATAGCTACCGTGGGCAGCATGCCCGTATTCCTTCCAAAAATTCAAACCGATTAAACGCGCTACTCCCGCGCAGGCAGGGCCTGCACGGGAGTAGCGCTTAGCATATTTGTCGCTCTTAGCGGAACGCTGTCAATTTTCCATCGTCTGCCAGAATATAAAGCATATTATTGGCGACGATCGGGGATAGCGACATCGGCTTGTCCATGTCGACGGTCGACTGGACGTTACCGCTGGCCGGATCGACATAGACCATTTCGCCGCGCGTCGACACGACGATCAGCTTGCCGCCGGCCAGAACCGGGCCAGTCCAGCGAATCGCCTTGTCCTTCTTCTTTTCCTTCTGCCAGCGGCGCAACTGGCTGACCCAGCGGATCTTGCCGGTGGCGCGCGCCACGCACAGCAGGCGGGCGTCACTGGTCACTGCGAACACCCATTCGCCCACCACGGCGGGGGTGGAAATGCCCGCAATGTTGATTTCCCACAGGCGCTGGCCGCTGGTCAGTTCATAGCTGGCCATGCGGCCGCCCTGACCGATGGCGAACACGCGGCCGCGATCGATAACCGGATCGGCATCGATATCGGTCAGCGTCGCCACGGCCGTCGAAATGCTGGTGCGCGACAGGGCATCGCCCCACAGGCTGCGGCCATTTTCATAACGATAGGCCGTGATTTCACCCGAGCTATAGCCCGCGATCACCGTACCCTGCGCAGCGGCCGGGGCGGCAACACCGAAAATGCCGGTCACTTGCAGCGTGCCACTATCGGTCCACTGGGTTTCACCATCGCTCTGGTTGATTGCGAAGATCTGATTGTCCTGACCCATCACATAGACATGGCCGTTTTCCAGCGTCGGAGCGCCGCGCAGCGGGCCGCCCGGATGCTTCTTCCAGATGATCGAACCGTCTGCGACATTGAGCGCGAATACATCGCCCAGACCGGTGCTGGCGAACAGGCGATCGCCCAGCACACTCACGCCGCCGCCAAACAGCGCGCGGCCATTGCCCTTGCCTTCGGAAGGCAGGCTGGTCTGCCACAGCTTGGACCCACTGGCCGCATCGTATGCGATGACATGGGCACCCGCATCGGTCACGAACAACTTGCCGCCCGAAACGACCGGCGATGCTGCCAGCCGTGCCTGCGGCGTGCTGCCCTCGATCTTGGTGCTCCACACCTGGCTCGGCGAACCGCCCAGCGACACATGGCCCATCGCCTTGGACGGATCGCCGCCCGGCTGCGCCCATGCGTCATTGACATAGGGGGCGGGCAGGCTGACCGGCACGTCGGCCAGCGAAGGCTCGACCTCGACACCCTGTTCGTTGCTCAGTATCGATACGCGGTTGCCCAGGACCGGGGTCTTGGGGCCACCCTTTTTGCCACCGACGACGCCGCAGCCCGCCAGCAAGGCGACGAGAGCCGCCATCGTTACTGCACGGCCCATCTTCATGCTTGCCATCCGCTCGATCATCCTTCGGTGGTTTCGGTCGGAACTTCGACCGCATCGATGCCCATGACACCGGCCATCTGACGCGCGCGTGAACGGATCGATTCCGGCACATTGGCGTCCTTGGCCATGGCGGCGAACATCGGGCCTGCCAGGTCGGTCTTGTTCATCTTTACGTAGGCCAGCGCAACCAGTTCACCCGCGCTGCCGAACCAGGGGGCGCCCTCGATCGCCAGCGGCTTCAGCCGGTCGACGACCTGCTGCGGCTTGAGCGTATCGAACTCCAGCGCAGTCTGGCGAATGAGCGCCAGATCGCGATAGGGCTGGTCCAGATTGCTGTCGGCGGCCATGGCGGCATAGGCGGCGATCGCGGTCTTGCTGTCGCCCTTGCGCGCAGCCAGACCCGCCTTGGTCAGCAGGGCGGCGGCGCGATAGCCCGGCTGGCTGGCATCGGCCAGCGCGTCCAGTTCCTTGGCATCGGGCGTGCCACCACCGGCGGCCGTGGTCAGCACGGCGTCCATCTTCTCGGACACGGCTTCCGACTGGGTCTTGCTATAATGCTGCCAGTAGAGCCAGCCGCCAAAAGCAGCCAGACCCAGGATGATGGCGGCCAGCGTCAGGCGGCCATAGCGCTCCCAATAGGTCAGAAGGCGGTCCTGACGGACGGCTTCATCGACCTCGCGCATGAAGGCTTCGCTGTTTTGCGGCGTGAGGGCCACGGGATTCTCCGAGAAATGGGTCAGAAATATCTGCCGGAAGGCGCGATCAATAGCGGCGCTTATGCCACAGGCAAATCACTTTTTAGGGCGATAGACCTGTTCTTCGGTCGGAAATGTCCGGCCACGGACATCTGCGGCATAACGTTGCGCTGCATTACCGATTGTTTCAGCGATATTATCGTACCGCTTCACGAAACGCGGCACCCGTTCGAACATGCCCAGCATGTCCTCCGTGACCAGCACCTGACCATCGCACCGGGCCGACGCACCGATGCCGATGACCGGCACGTCGACGCTGTCGGTGACGGCGATGGCAATGTCTTCCATCACTCCTTCGATTACCATGGAAAAGGCGCCCGCCTGGGCCACGGCGCGGGCATCGCCCAATATTTTGGCATGTTCTTCCTGACTCTTGCCCCGTGCGCCATAGCCGCCAAGGGCATTCACCGCCTGCGGGGTCAGGCCGATATGGGCCATGACCGGGATGCCGCGCTGGGTCAGGAAGCTGATCGTCTCCGCCATAGCGACGCCGCCTTCCAGCTTCACGCCCGCCGCGCCGGTTTCCGCCATGATGCGGCTGGCGCTGGCAAAGGCCTGTTGCGGGGATGCCTCATAGCTGCCGAAGGGCATGTCGACCAACACGACGCTATGATAGCTGCCGCGCACTACTGCGGCGCCATGGGCGACCATCATGTCGAGCGTGACGGGCAGGGTAGAGGGCAGGCCGTAGATGACCTGCCCCAGCGAATCACCCACCAGCAGCATGTCGCAATGCGGATCGAGCAACTGGGCCTGACGCGCCGTATAAGCGGTCAGCATCACCAGCGGTTCCTGCGTCTTCCCTTCGAACTTGCGCCGCTGGATGGCGGGCACGGTCAGGCGCTTCATCGGCGCGGGCGTGGGATTGGCGCGACTGGTCGCGGTGTCGAGCGTGAAGGTCGTGGACATGGGGCGCGGTCTAGCCCAGCGCGGGGCAGGGCGCAAATGTGGGTGCGCCATCGCGCTTTTACGAACCGAGCAGCCGTTGTTGTAAAAGCGCCTGCATATCGCGACGGCCGTCGGCGATCATCAGAATGGCGACCGCGTCTTCAGCAAAGTGATAGACGATACGATAGGGATTCTGAAGCAACTGCCTGTAGTCGCGGACGCCCAGCGCATCGAGTTCGAGCGGAACACTCCCGCGCAAAGGAAAGTGACGCAAGGAGGCCATGCGATCGACCAGCATGTCGATCAGGCGATCTGCATCCTCAGGCGAGCGCTGCTCAGCGATATAGGATCGAATGTCCGCAAGATCGTTCATTGCGCTATCGGCCAATCGGACCGGATAGGGCGGTTCAGCCATGGGTTTCGCGACGGCGTGCTTTGATTTCGGCGACGACATCTTCCAGTGGGGTTGTCTTGCCTGTGCGGACTTCTTCCATGCCCAGCGCCAGTATCTTCAGCATCGCCAAAGTTTCCTGCGTCTTTTCATAGGACCGGATATCCTGGATGATCGCCTTCGCCTCGCCATTCTGGGTGAGGATCATCGGTTCGGCGCCGTCGTTCAGCTCTGCCAGCACCTCGGCGGCATTGGCCTTGAAATAGCTGATCGGCTTGATCCGGGTGGAATAGCGCATCGCTTCGGTCCTCGAACAAATTCGGACCATATATAGTCTATTCCGCCGCCCAGCACAAACGGGGCGGCATCGCTGCCGCCCCGTCCGAAATCGCAGAATCCGATCAGAAGCTGAACTTGATCGTTCCGCCCCAGGTCTGCGGATCGCCCGGCTGGCCGACGATCAGGCCGGTATTGCCGGGGGCGACCTGCAAATTCTCGATATAGTTGACGTCGAAGGCATTACGGACCCAGCCGAAAATGTCGAAGCCTTCGCCACGGAAACCAGCGCGAACGTTGGTCAGCGCATAGCCCTTTACGTCGGTGTAGATGGACGGCGAGGCATTGCTGTTCCAGTGCGAACGATAATTGCCGTCCACGCCCAGATAGATTTGCCCGTCCTTTGCCAGCAGCGTGACCGGAACATTATATTCCGCACCATAGGAAAAGGCCCATTTCGATACGCCGGGCAGGCTCTGACCCGAAATGTCGCACTGGCGCGGGCTGAGCGTGTCGGGAACGCCTGCATTGGAATAATCCGGCGTTGCGCCGCTTGCCTGCAATGTACCGCCGGACAGTTCGGGCGGGCAGGGGGCGTTGGTGAACTTCTTATATTTGGCGTCGGTATAGGCGCCATTGGCATAGGCAGTGAAGCGATCGCTCACCACCACCTTGAAGTCCGCCTCGATACCTTGCGACCGGACCTTTTCCGCATTGGCGAGATAGCCGCGCACGGTGCCGAACTGGCCACCATTCACGGTCGCCTGGAAATTCTTGATGTCGGTGCGGAAGGCGGTGAGGTTGAAGGTCGCCCTGCGATCCCAGAACTGGGTTTTCAGCCCCAGTTCGAAATGATGGACCGACTCCGGCTTCACCGTGCCGGCATCATAATTCACCGTGTTGTCGGCATTGAGCGGCAGGCCATTCTGGTTGATGCCCAGCGTCTTGAAGCTCTTGGCATAGGTCGCATAAGCGAGCACGTCGCGCGCGACCTTGTAATTGACGTTGAAGTCGTAGGTGAAGTTCCACGCGCTATCGGATGGCGAGCTTTCCTGCGGCTGATAGATGCCGCACTGGGCCGCCAGCACCGTGCCGGAGGCCGGCGTGGGGGTGCAACTGATGGTGTTGCCGGAACCGTCCGTCACCACGCGCTGATAATAGCCCGACTTCTTGTCATAGTTCAGGCGGGCACCCGGCTGGATCGTCAGGGCGTCGGTCACCTTCCAGCTGACCTGGCCGAACAGCGCCGCGCTGGTGCTCTTGAGCCACTGGGTGTTGCTGGCGGTCAGCCCCTCCAGCACGCTGGGATCGCTGGCCAGAGCGCCGGTCAGGCTCCACTGGCTGGCATTGGCGCCCTGCTGCTCCGTGCCCTGTGTGTCGATCCGCTGCTTGAAGCCGAACAGGCCGCCGACGAAATCTATCTTCTCACCTTCATAGCTGTAGCGGAACTCCTGGCTATACTGGTCCTGCTGCGACGGGTTCTGCGAGCGGGACACGATCGACAGGCCGGTGAAGTCGCGGTCATTTTCCGGCTGCCAGTCCCAGAAGCGCCAGGCGGTGACGGATGTCAGCGTGCCCGGTCCGACATTCCATACAGCCTTGGCCGATACGCCGCCGATCTTGTTGCCAGCGTTCAGATTGGCGTCGATGTCGGTGACGCGGTCATAGGGGTTGCGGCTGGGCACGACATAGCCCTGCGCGGCGGCGAGCGCGTCATATTGGCGGGTAAGGGCACGCTGGGTCTTGCCGACGCGCACGAACACGGTGCCGCAGCATTCCGGGTCCTGCTTACTGTAGTCGCCCGACAGGGTGATGCTGAAATCGTCATTGGGCTTGAACAGCAACTGGCCACGAATGCCCAGATTATCCTGTTCGTTGATCCAGCGTTCGCTGGTGACATTATAGATGGTGCCTCGGCGCGTAGTCGCGGCCACGGCGATGCGCGCGGCGATCGTTTCCGACAGCGGGCCGGATACGGCCGCCTTGGCCTGCTTGTAGTTGAGATTGCCGGCAGTCAGCTCGGCGCGGCCTTCGAAATCGAAGGTCGGCTGGTTGGTCGTTATGTTGATCGCACCGGCGGTGGTGTTCTTGCCATAGAGCGTGCCCTGCGGCCCGCGCAGCACTTCCAC
Organism: Sphingobium sp. AP50; assembly: GCF_900109095.1. Taxonomy (GTDB): domain Bacteria; phylum Pseudomonadota; class Alphaproteobacteria; order Sphingomonadales; family Sphingomonadaceae; genus Sphingobium. Next base: position 26,479 of record NZ_FNYZ01000005.1, on the reverse strand, counting down.
TTGGCTGACGTCGAGAAAGTCGAAGGTCGCGGCGGCGACGCGGCTGTTATAAACATCGTCGACATAGATGCCGACGCCCTGCTCGAAGCCGTCGCTGGTCAGGCCGAACGGCACGCCCAGGCCGCGAATATTGACCGACGTGTTGCGCGGATTGGTCGTATAGACCTGCAAAGTCGGGGCAAGCTGCTGGAGCTTCACGATGTTGAAGTTACCGGTCGCCTCGATGCTGTCGCCCTTGACCACGGAGATGGCCAGCGGCACCTCCTGCGCGGTTTCCTGCCGGCGGCGGGCGGTCACGACGATCACCTCGCCGCGTACGTTGGCGGCCTCGGTTTCGTCCGTTGTGGGCTGTGGTGCCGCGTCCTGCGCAAAGGCAGCGGGCGTGATGATGGAGGCGCTCGCCGCACTGGCGAGCAACAGGAAACGCGCAATCATGATTTTCCCCTTTATCCGGCTGTCCGGTGGTCGTTGATTGCGGCTGTTCCGGTTGTCCGGTCAGAGCCGATATTCGGGGGATGATCCCTTTAACGGCGGCTCACCCCTTGCCGCCATGGGTCCATGCGGACCCAAAGTCATGCCGCGCCCCCGCGGCTTTGTCCCTTCGGGCGCCGTCAACCGGCTGCGAGGCGCGTCTTTTCCGTCACGTCGATCTGCACCACGCGCGCGTCATGGACGGTCAGCGTGATCGATCCGAAGCGAAGTCCTTCCAACACGTCGCGCACTTTGTCGATGCTGACGGTGATGTCGGCGCGTTGCCCTTCGGCGCGGCCATGGCGAATATCTATTGGTCTGTGTTCGTTCATATAACCCTCTTTCGCCTTCATATCTCAACCCCAAAGATAGACAAAAAAGCAAATATAAGGGGCGCGCAAGTTTGTCTTGTCGCGCCCCTCGGGGGTGAGCCTGTTATGGATGCATCGCCGCTCGGACGGGCTTGCGATCCTGCTGTGCCAGCGGGATGGCAGGGCGCATCTGGCGCATGGCCGACGCTTGCTCCTGCGCATTGTCGATCAGCCGCTCCAGCAGGGACTGGCCGAACTGCCAGTCGGCAAGGCCGGACTCCGCATTGATATGCCCGGCATAGCCTGCGTCGACAAATTCGCTGCCCCAATTCTTGCCCATGCTGTGCGCACGTTCGAAGAAGATATAGGGATCGTCGCGACTGCCGACGAGAATCGACGGGAAGGGCAGTTGCGCGCGTGGCGTTGGGCCAAATCCGCCGATCGTCTCGGGCGTTTCCATCCGGTCGCAATCGGGCGGCGCGACCAGCAAGGCACCCGTCACCGGCCAGCCATAGGCCTGACTCTGAAGCGCGCCCCACCAGGCGACGGCCATGCAGCCCAGACTATGCGCGGCCAATATGACCGGCCCATTGGCCTGCCGGATGGCGGCGTCCAGGCGCGTGACCCAGGCATTGCGGTTGGGGCTGGCCCAACTGCCCAGATCGACCCGTTCGCAGTCGCCCCGCTTTTCCTCCCACAATGTCTGCCAATGTCCCGGCCCGCTATTATTCAGGCCTGGGATGGTCAGTATGACCGGCTGGCGCGTGTCACTCGAAAAACCGAATCGCTCCATGGTCTGGTCCTCATCCTCTATGTCGAGGGTCTGACAATAATTCTATTCATCTGGTAGACAATGGGCAAGCGGTGAAATGTGGTGAAATTTGGGCAATCGGAAAAGCGCGGCGATCAGTCGTGCAAACGGCCCGGCGACAGGGTGTCGCCGGGCCGTTCAGAATGCTGTCTGGCCGATCACCAGGGATAGATCAGGCCGTAATATTGATAGACGTTGCGGCCATAGGCATCGTCATAGTCGGGCCGCTGGTCCAGCCTGTGGCGGGGCGCATTGTCCAGCAACTGCTTGTCCAGATCGATGACATAGCCGCCCTGCGCCTTGTCATAGTTCAGCATCGACCAGGGCAGGGGGTAATGATCATTCCCAACGCCGAGAAAGCCACCAAAGGACAGCACGGCATAGCGCGCCTGCCCGCTGACCTTGTCGACCATGAAGTTGGATATCTTGCCCAGATGCTCGCCCTGGCGATTATAGACGGCGGTGCCCTCCACCCGATCGGATGCGATCAGGTCGCCGTGATTTTCAAGAGTCAGGTCGCTCATTGTCACTCTCCTGCACGAATGTTTCTATAGTCGTGCAACTATGGGGGAGCGCCGGGGTTCCTCCACTTCATCTAGAGGAGCTTTGGCTATGAAGATCAATCGCAGCGGTTCGGCAGTCTGGACGGGAGGTCTGAAGGACGGAAAGGGCGCGATCTCGACCCAGAGTGGCGCGCTGGACGCTTATCCCTATGGCTTTGCCACCCGTTTCGAAGGGCAACCGGGCAGCAACCCGGAAGAACTGATCGCCGCCGCCCACGCCTCCTGCTTCACCATGGCGCTGTCGCTGATCCTGGGCGAAGCGGGCCTGACGGCGGAGAAGATGGAGACGAGTGCCGTCGTAACGCTGGAGAAGCTGGATGATGGTTTCGCCGTGACCGCCAGCAAGCTGACACTCAAGGCGACGATTCCCGGCGCCGATGACGCAACCTTTCAGGAACTGGCAGGCAAGGCGAAGGCCAACTGCCCGATATCCAAGCTGCTGAAGGCGGATATCAGTCTGGACGCGGAACTGCTGGGCTAACCCGCATCTGCCTGGCGCGGAGATGTTCGCGCCAGGCAATATAAAGCCCGCTCCCCACGATCAGCGCTGCCCCGATCCAGGTCGTCGCCATCGGCCAGCCCTGACCGATCGCCACGCCCAGCAGCGTGGTCCAGATGATCGCGCTATAATCCATCGGCAGCACCACCGATACCGGCCCCCAGCGCAAGGCGGCTGTCAGGCAGATTTGCGCCACGCCGCCGACCACGCCGATCAGCAGCAACCAGCCCCAGGTCACCGCATCATGCGCCTGCGCATAAAAGGGCATGGCAATGCCCAGCGGCACCATCGACAGCAAAGTGAACCAGAATACGACAACGCCCGCGCTTTCCGTCCGCCCCAGTTCGCGCAGGACCAGACTGACGCTGGCCGTGACGAGGGCAGCGGTGATGGCGACGGCCACGCCGTGCACCGGGAAATGGCCCGCATCCGGGCGGACCATCACCAGCACCCCGGCAAAACCGATCAGCACCGCCGCCCAGCGATGCATGCCCGTCGCTTCGCGCAGTATCAACGCCGACAGGATCGTTCCGAAAATCGGCATGGTGAAGCCGATCGTGGCCGCTTCGGCTGGCGGCAACAGGATATAGGACAGGAAATTCAGCATCATGCCGATCAGGCCGATGGCCATGCGGGTGGCATGCACCCCGATCCGCCGTGTTTTGATAGCGGAGGCTCCGGTCGTGTACGCGATCCAAGCGAACACGACCGGCAGGGCGATCAACTGCCGGTAAAAGACCGTCTCGACCAGATTGACGCCCCGCTCGCTGGCGATCCGCCCGCTCACGAACATGATCGACAGGCATATGACCGCGATCAGGCGCAGGCCAATGGCCAGCATGGGCCGGTGGGGGCGGGGGGAAGAAACGGCGGCAGTCACGCCGCCGCTCTAACCCGGTTGCACGATGACGCAACCGGGCTGGCTGCTATTTTGGCTTATTTCGTCGGCTTGCGGAATTTCAGCGTCATCCGGTCGCTTTCGCCGATGGCCAGATATTTGTCCTTGTCGACATCCTTTTGGCTCAGCGACGGCGGCAGGGTCCAGACGCCCTTGGGCCAGTCGGCGCTATCCTTGGGGTTGGCATTCACTTCCGACGCGCCAACATATTCGAAACCGGCGGCTTCCGCGATCCGGCGGATGGTCGACACTTTCAGATAGCCGCTGCTCTTTTCCAGCGCAGTATCGCGATCTTCGGGCAAACGATGGTCGACCACACCCAGCGTGCCGCCTGGCTTGAGCATGTCGAAAAAGGCCTTGAAGGTCGCGGCTTCGGTTCCGCCCATGACCATGTTGTGAACGTTGCGGAACGTCAGGACCGTGTCGACGCTATTGGCGGGAATGCTGGCGGTTTCCTCGGGGAAGGGAACCAGCTTCACCTTGTCATAGACGTTCGGCTTGGCGGCAAGGAAGGTTTTGTACCCGTCCAGATAGCGGCCGGTCGGTTGCAAGGCATAGAAAGTCCCCTTGTCCCGCAACAGCGGCGCCAGGATTTCCGAGTACCAGCCGCCACTCGGCGCATATTCCACAACTGTCGCAGTCGGTGTCACACCGAAGAAGGCGAGCGTCTCGGCTGGGTGGCGATATTTGTCGCGAACGACGTTGGTCGGCGTGCGGCTGGGCGCGGCGATGGCCGTCGCGATCGGGTCCGCGGCCTTGTGATGATCGGCATGCTGGGCGACGGCGACGCCCATTGGCAGGACCATTGCGGCAGCGAACATGGCGGAAAGGCGCATCGGGCACTCCTCATATCATGATTATGATGGCGCCCGATGTGCCCGCTCCGCACCGGCCTGACAAGCGCTTCCTTTTGCGTCAGAATTCCCGGATCAGCCGTACCCCTGCCTTGGGCCGGACGGTGCCGCCATGGGGCCGTTCCGCGCCCAGCCCGGCCTGGACATTGACCTTTTCGATCAACCGCTGATGGATTTGCGGCATTGCCAGGACATAGCCGTCCGATCCGCCGCGATAATTGAGTTCCAGCCCCAGAACCTGCCCGTCGCGACTGTCATAGAAGAGGGAATGGTTGATGATCGCACTGTTGCGACCATGGCCGCCTGAAAAGGCGATATCGCCCAGCCCGGCCATCGAGATGCTGCTCCAGCGGGCATTATAGCGATGCGCCAGCATATAGGCGAAGCTGCTGCGATAATGGCGGGCCTCACGGTTGTAGATGCCCAGATATTGCACGCCATGGGCGCTGCGGCCGCCGTCGAACGCGCCGAACGCTGCCTGAAGTCCCAATTTCAGGTCGACCAGCCTGCCATCCTCGAACGGCAATTCGCCCTCGATCGCGAAGCCGTCAGCCACCGCATATTCCACTTCCGGCGCCCATTGCACGGTCTTGTCGGAACCGGAAAGCGGCGTCGTGGCCAGCGCGTTCGCCTCAAGCTCGCCCCGTTTCGCGCCAAGCGGGCGCATCATGTCGAATATCATCGGTTCGGGAACGTCAGGATAATCGGTCTGGGCCTCTGCGGGCGACCAGAGGCCGACAAACAGAAACGCCACCCCGTGGCGGACGGGATGGCGTGTGCTTCGTCGAAACAAGATGGACCCCCTGCGATAATGGACAAGTCCATGTCTACGCAGGGCGGGGCGCCTTTATTCCCTCAGAGGCAGGATTCCAGGAAAGGCTGATCGAAACCGAACATGCGGGCCTTGTCCAGCGTATAGGGGCGCAGGCCCATCGAGCGATATTCGCCGATGATCTTTCCGCTGTCATCCTCGTCATGATATTCGAACTTGAACAGTTCCTGGGTGACGATGACGTCGCCTTCCATGCCGATGACTTCGGTGACGTTGGTGACGCGGCGGGAGCCATCGCGCAGGCGCTTCACCTGCACGATCAGGTCGACCGAGTCGGCGATCTGCTTGGAAATCGCTTCCTTGGGGATCTTGATGTCGCCCATCAGGATCATATTTTCCATACGACCCAGGCATTCGCGCGGGCTGTTGGCGTGTAGCGTGCACATGGACCCGTCATGGCCCGTATTCATCGCGGCCAGCAGGTCGAAACATTCGGCGCCACGAATTTCGCCCAGAATGATGCGGTCCGGCCGCATACGCAGGGCGTTCTTGACGAGGTCGCCGATGGTGATCGCGCCATTGCCCTCCAGATTGGCCGGCCGGGTTTCCAGCGGCAGCCAGTGTGGCTGCTGAAGCCGCAATTCGGCGGCGTCCTCAATGGTCAGCACGCGCTCGCCCGGATCGATCATCTTCGACAGGGCATTGAGCATCGTCGTTTTGCCCGAACCCGTACCGCCGGAAATGACGATGTTGAACCGGCAGGCACCCGCAATCTTCAGCGCCGTCGCCATCTTGGGGCTCATCGCGCCCCAACCGGCCAGCATGTCGATAGTGATCGGCTTGGCCGAGAATTTACGAATGGAGATGGCCGTGCCGCGCAGCGACAGCGGCGGCACGATCACGTTGACACGGGAACCATCGGGCAGGCGGGCGTCGGCGAGCGGCGTGGTCTGGTCGACACGGCGGCCGACCTTGCTGACGATGCGCTGCGCGATCTGGAACAGATGCTCCTCATCGCGGAACTTGATCGGCGCGATCTGGAGCTTGCCCTTCTTTTCGATATAGGTCTGGTCCGGGCCGTTGACCATGATGTCGGTTACGTCCGGGTCCGACAGCAATTCTTCCAGCGGCCCCAGGCCCAGCAATTCGTCGACCAGCACCTTTTCCAGCGCGAACTGCTCGCGTCGGTTCAGCGTCAGCTTCAGTTCGGCCAGCACTTCCATGATGATCGGGCGGAATTCCTCCGCCAGTTCATCCTTGGTCAGGGTCGCGGCGGCCTCCGGGTCGACCCGCTCCAGCAGGCGGGGCAGCACCTGCTCCTTGATCTTGTGGACGCTCGCTTCGAAACCCTGTGGGCCGGCGTCGGGCACATGTTCGGCATTGGCACGGTCGGACAGGCGCGACATCGCGTCGGCATTGCGCTGCATCGCGCTGGTGGGTGCGGCCAGCGGATCGAAGGGCGCTTCGCCCGGTAGGGAAGCGATGTCGAGAGGAGGAAACTGGTCGCCGCCGCGGGGCAATTCTTCCCGGGCTGCCGCACCGCCCTGCATCGGCCGGGCCACGCCGAAGCCGGACTTGATCCCGGCAGGTCCATTTTTCCGTCCAAAGGCGCTCATAGGTCTCCGCCGCTCTGTCTCTCTCGGTCCTGCCGCGCTGCGGCGGGCCGATCATTTCGTGATGAAAGTGAATAGGATGGAAACTTTGACAAATGGCTAATGCGCCGGAAAGCCTGAGTCCGGCGCCGTCACGAAGCGGGGGTCGGCGCCGAACCAGCCGCCGATCGTCCGCGCGCCCGACAGCAGCCGACGCCCCTGCGGCGTCAATTCGATCCGCCCGTCGTCACGCTGGACGATGTTGCCCGACAGCGTCTGTTCGGCCACCCGCCGGTCGATCTGATGCAGATCGCCCAGATATTGGCGCACGAAAACCTCTTCCAGCATCGGCGGCGTCAATTGCCCGTCCTGCTTTTCGATTCGGGCCAGCAGAAACATGGTGATCGACCGGTCGAAGGTGACGGGAAAGACGATCAGGAAACTGATGTTGAACGCCAGCGACAGCGCGGCCGCCCCGATCATAGTCGATAGGTCCAGCGCAGCGATCCGGCGCGCGGCAACCGTCAGCAGCAGGACCAGCAGCAGCGCGCCGATAAAGGCGATCGCCACCCCGCGATAGAAGAGCAGGGGAATGGACCCCAGCAAGGGCGAGGCGATCAGGCCGATATAGAGCAGGAACCCAGCCGTCAGCGCGGCCAGATAGATCAGCGCCAATATCCCCAAAGTGCGTAGCGTGGCGGTCATGATCCTATATCCTTCACGGCAACCATACAGGCCAGCGGCTCCCGCCGCTCGCAACGCAGACCTTCAGGTGGCCCGCCGATCTTGCGCCAGATCGGGTCGACGGATGCGAACAGCAGGTGATCGACACCGGCTGCCTCCGCCCGACGGCGGATATCCCCGGACGACAAGTGCGTCTCGAAGATCGGCCGCAACAGGGCGACGCGCTGGCGCACCGCTTCCGGCGACGCGCCGAACAGATTGGCTTCGCGATCGGATACGCCGGTACGCTGCACGCCATAGAGGCCGAAATTGAAGATGCGCCGGTGCAGCGCCGGATTATGCTGGATCACGTCCTTCAGCGGCAGGGCATGGGCGGCCCATTCATAGACACGCCGCTGATCGTCATCATCGGCGCGCGGGCTGATCAGTTCGCTGAAGCTGGTGGCGACATAGGGCGGCCGGATCAATCGCATCCCGACGACATCCCAGGCGACGGCCATCATCCCCAGCGCCAGCAGGATCATCATCCTTGGGTGATCGCGCAGCCGAGGCGTCGGGCCTTGCAGCCAGGCGGCGGTCCAGATCATCGCCGCGCATTGCGCGAACCAGATCGATCGCCACGCCAGATCATTGTTCAGGATCGTGGATTTGAGGAAGGTCGCGACCAGCAGCGATGACAGAGCACTGGCGACCAGTAATGTCTGAACGGCATTGTCTGGCCGATATTGCCCGGATCGCAGCCAGGCTATCGCGCCGACGCCGAAAATCCCGAACTCGATACCATAATTGAGCGGCAGCAGCACCAGATGCAGCCATGTCCATGCGCCGCCTTCGGGCAGCAGCACGGTGAAGGGGCGGACATTGAACGCGACCGGCAGGCCACTGTCATGCCGGAAGGCGATCAGGTCGGCAATCTGCACCGATGCCAGCGCCAGCGCCACGATTCCCGCAAAGGGCAGCAGGGCATCGCGTCGCAGGATCGCGAGACATCCCCAGCCCACCAGCACCGGTGCGATAGTCAGCATCATCCATACCGACGAGCCAAAGCAGGTGGCGATCCCGGCACCGGCCGCAGCCGTCAGCGCCCATCGTCCCGGCTGCGACGTCTCCTGCGCGCGGGCCAGCAACAGCATCGCACCCCATGCAGCGATCATCGCGGTCAGATGATGCGGCACCCAGAGCGTCGAATGTACGGCAAAATTGACCGCGACATTCCACCAGTCGCTTTGCGCCTCGACCCGGCCGGTCACAAGTAGCCGCAGGAGCATGACGATCATGTCCGCGCCGGACACGAAGCAGAAGAGCAGGATCAGCCCCATATAGGCTCTGATGCGACCGGGCCGGATCAGCCCGCCCTCCGCGCTAATCCGCCACAGCAGCGATACAAAGGCCAACCCCGTCCAGAAGACGGAACCGGCAAAGGCCATCCGCGCATTGATCAGGAAGCCGCTCGACCAGTGCAGCAGGGCAGGCCAGAGATAATAATAATAATAATAGCCGACATAGCCGGGCCGGGCGAAAAACGGATCGACGAAGGGGAGGCCTTCGCGCGCGATCGCGCTGGTAACGGCGGCATGTTTGACGAGATCGAGGTCGAGCAGCGACTGGTTGAGATTGTCGCCGGTCGGAAAATCCACGAAATCGAAGCCGACGATCCCCAGCCACAGGAGCAACAGCGGCACCGCGATCCGCCAGTCCGCAACCCGGTCAGGCCATAACAGGCGAGGGCGCAGCAGGCCGTAGATCGCAAGCAGACCATGCAGGCCCGCCATCGCGATCATGCCGCCCGCGCGGACCAGCAGCGCATCGATCGCGGGCATCAGGGTGAAGGCCAGCAGCAGCGACCAGCCGATCCTCGGCCAGCCACGTCCCATATCCTGCCCGGTCAGGGCGACAAGGCGTGCAAGACCTGTACCGGGAAGGAAGATCCAGACCGCACCCAGCAACGTGGCGGCCAGAAAGCCCAGCAGATCAGCGAAGAACAGGTCGCTGCCCATATCAATCGAGGGCGAGAAGGGAGGCAGGCGACAACATCACGGCGCTCACAGGGTTGGTCCGGACAGGCGGCCATCCTTAGATCGGGCAGGTAAAGAGCTTATTAACCCTGACTTGGTCGCCGTTTTGATCAGAATAGCAAAAGGGAGCGGCAACCCATGGATGCCGCTCCCTTTTTGAAGCCTGTCGTCAGATTGGCCACGGCCTGCGTGGCCGACGCTGTCCTATCAGCCAGCTTTTTCGGCCAGGACCGTCAGGCCCTTTTCATTCACTTCGGCAAAGCCGCCTTCTACCGGAATGATTTCCGGTGCGGCGCCCGCCGAGGCGAAAATCTGGATCGCGCCGTCGCGGACGGTCGACATGAAGGGCGCATGGCCTTCCAGCACGCCGAAGTCGCCGTCGGTGCCGGGGACGACCACCTGATAGACTTCCTCCGAGCGGACGAGCTTTTCCGGGGTCACGAGTTCGAAATGCAGTGCCATTCTCTAGTCCTCTGAACCCCTCTCCCATCGGGAGAGGGAGGGGCCCGCCGCGAAGCGGTGGGAGGGTGAGGGTGATCGGCAATGCCGGCTTGGCCCTCATCCAACTCCGACTAGCCAGCAAGCTGGCAAGTCTGCGTATCCTTCTCCCGCGGGGAGAAGGATATCAGCTTACGCCGCTTCAGCAGCCAGCTTCTTGGCCTTTTCGACGGCTTCGTCGATGCCGCCGACCATGTAGAAGGCGTTTTCGGGCAGGTGGTCATATTCGCCTTCGACCACGGCCTTGAACGACTTCACCGTGTCTTCCATCTGGACGAACTTGCCCGAGATGCCGGTGAAGACTTCGGCGACGTGGAAGGGCTGCGACAGGAACTTCTGGATCTTGCGGGCGCGGGCGACCGTGACCTTATCCTCTTCCGACAGTTCGTCCATGCCCAGAATGGCGATGATATCCTGAAGCGACTTGTACTTCTGGAGGATCGACTGGACAGCACGGGCGGTGTCATAATGTTCCTGACCCACGGTGCGCGGCTCCAGAACGCGGCTGGTCGAGTCCAGCGGATCGACCGCCGGATAGATGCCCAGTTCCGAAATCGCACGGTTGAGAACCGTCGTCGCGTCCAAGTGCGCGAAGCTGGTTGCCGGTGCCGGATCGGTAAGATCGTCCGCGGGGACGTACACGGCCTGAACCGAGGTGATCGAACCCTTGTTGGTCGACGTGATGCGTTCCTGCAACGCGCCCATGTCGGTCGACAGGGTCGGCTGATAGCCCACGGCCGAAGGAATACGACCCAGCAGAGCCGACACTTCCGCGCCTGCCTGCGTGAAGCGGAAGATGTTGTCGACGAAGAACAGCACGTCCTGATTTTCGACGTCGCGGAAATATTCGGCGATGGTCAGACCCGACAGGGCGACACGGGCGCGGGCGCCCGGGGGCTCGTTCATCTGGCCATAAACCAGCGCAACCTTGGACCCTTCGCTGATCGCGTTGCCGTCGGCATCCTTGGCGATGACGCCGGCGTCGAGGAATTCGTGGTAGAGATCGTTACCCTCGCGGGTACGCTCGCCGACGCCTGCGAAGACCGAGGTGCCGCCATGGCCCTTGGCGATGTTGTTGATCAGTTCCTGAATGAGAACCGTCTTGCCCACGCCCGCGCCGCCGAACAGGCCGATCTTGCCGCCCTTGGCATAGGGGGCCAGAAGGTCGATGACCTTGATGCCCGTGACCAGGATCGCGCTTTCGGTCGACTGGTCGACGAACTCAGGCGCCTTGGCGTGGATGGGCGAGCGCATGTCGGTGAGCACCGGGCCGCGCTCGTCGATCGGCTCACCGACGACGTTCAGGATGCGGCCGAGCGTCGCGGGGCCGACGGGAACGCTGATCTGCGCGCCGGTGTCGGTCACTTCCTGACCGCGGGTCAGGCCTTCGGTCGAATCCATCGCGATGGTGCGAACGGTGTTTTCACCCAGATGCTGGGCGACTTCCAGCACCAGGCGCTGGCCGTTGTTGCTGGTTTCCAGCGCCGAGAGGATCGACGGCAGCGCATCGGGGAAGGTCACGTCGACGACGGCGCCGATGACCTGCGAAATGCGGCCTACATTGTTGGTGGTTGCCATGACTTCTGTCCTTGCCTGCACTTAGAGGGCTTCGGCGCCCGAGATGATTTCGACGAGTTCGGTGGTGATCGCGGCCTGACGGCTGCGGTTATACTGGATGGTCAGCTTGTTGATCAGGTCGCCGGCGTTGCGGGTCGCATTGTCCATCGCGGTCATCGACGCGCCCTGTTCGGATGCGTTGTTTTCCAGCAGCGCCTTGAACAGCTGAATCGCGACGTTGCGCGGCAACAGATCGTCCAGGATCGCTTCTTCGCTCGGCTCATATTCCACCGTGGCGGGGATGGCGTTGCGGTCGGCATCGGCCGGGATCTTGACCGGAATGATCTGCTGTTCGGTCGGGATCTGGGCCAGAGCCGACTTGAAGCGCGAATAGAAGAGATGTGCGACGTCGAACTTGCCGTCGAGGAACATCTTGGAGAGTTCCTGCGCGACAGCCTGTGCCTGCGCAAAGCCCGGCTCCTTGCTGCCCGTCGTGTCATATTGCGCGACGATCTTGCCCGGATAGGCACGGTTGATGACCGGACGGCCCTTGCGACCGATCAGATAGAACTGGACCTTCTTGCCATCCAGTTCCAGCTCACGCGCCTTGGCGAGAGCCGCCTTGACGATGTTGGCATTGAACGCGCCGGCCAGACCACGGTCGGAGTTGGCGACGACCAGCAGATGGACTTCATCCTTGCCGGTGCCGGCGAGCAGCGGCGAAGCGCCTTCGCCCGAACCGCCAGCGATCTTCGAAGCGAGGCTTGCGACGACGGCTTCCAGACGGCTGCTATAGGGGCGAGCAGCTTCCGCAGCGGCCTGCGCCTTGCGCAGCTTCGCGGCGGCGACCATCTGCTTCGCCTTGGTGATCTTCTGGGTCGATTTGACCGACCCGATGCGGAGCTTCAGTTCCTTGAGGCTAGGCATAGTTTATACGTTCCGAGCAAGGGCCAGACGACCCGCGAGACCAAAGAAACCGACGCCCATGGCGCCTTCGAACCAGCGCATCGCGCGGCTTTGACCGACCGAACGGCCCGCCTTGGTGGCGAGCGCCGCGAGCAGCGCGCACCAGACGAAACCGAGCGCATAGACGATCGCGATCAGCAACATGCCCTGCCACGGCGCATCCGGACCGGTGCCCACGAACTGGGGCAGGGCGGCCAGAAAGAAGATCGCGACCTTCGGGTTCAGCACGGTGCTGATGAAACCTTGCATGAAGGGCGATCCGCCGATGCGAACCTTGGGCGTGTCCGATGCCGGCGCCGGATTGATCGCGCCGCGCAGCAGGCCAAGGCCCATCCACGCCAGATAGAGGGCGCCTGCGATCTTCACCGCCATGAACAGCCCCGGCACCGCGTTCAGCACGCTGAGGAAGCCGAAGCCGCACAGCAGCATGTAGAACAGGCCGCCCAGCTGGATGCCGCCGATCGCCGCCATCCCCGCCTTCAGCCCGCGGCGTGCTGCGTGACCGGCCACCAACATGGTGTCCGGTCCCGGCAGCAGCACCAGACCGATCGACATCACGGTCCAGGCAAGAAGGGAATGGGCGGTCAGCACTGCGATTTAAGCGAAGGTCTTGCCGAACGAGTCCAGCGCAGCCTTCAGCTTGCCCTTGGCGTCGTCGCCCAGATCCTTGCTGTCGCGGATCGCGGTCAGCACTTCGGGGTGATCGTGACGCAGATAGGCCAGCATCAGTTCTTCGTAACGGGTCACGTCCTTGACCGGGATCGCGTCCAGATAGCCGTTGGTGCCGGCGAAGATCGATGCGGTCTGCTCTTCGAACGGCAGCGGCGAGAACTGACCCTGCTTCAGCAGCTCGGTCAGGCGCGCACCACGGTTCAGCAGCTTCTGGGTCGAGGCGTCGAGGTCCGAACCGAACTGGGCGAAGGCCGCCATTTCGCGATACTGGGCCAGTTCCAGCTTGATCGAGCCGGACACCTTCTTCATCGCCTTGGTCTGCGCGGCGGAACCGACGCGCGACACCGAGAGGCCCACGTTGATGGCCGGACGGATGCCCTGATAGAAGAGGTTGGTTTCCAGGAAGATCTGGCCGTCGGTGATCGAGATCACGTTGGTCGGAATGTACGCGGAAACGTCACCCGCCTGCGTTTCGATGATCGGCAGCGCGGTCAGCGAGCCGTTACCGTTGGCGTCGTTCATCTTCGCAGCGCGCTCCAGCAGGCGGCTGTGCAGATAGAAAACGTCACCCGGATAGGCTTCGCGGCCCGGAGGACGACGCAGCAGCAGCGACATCTGGCGATAGGCGACGGCCTGCTTGGAAAGATCGTCATACACGATCACGGCGTGCATGCCGTTGTCGCGGAAGAACTCGCCCATGGTGACGCCGGTATAGGGCGCCAGATACTGGAGCGGAGCCGGCTCCGAAGCGGTCGCGGCGACGACGATCGAATATTCCATCGCGCCATTTTCTTCGAGCTGCTTGACGATCTGCGCCACGGTCGAGCGCTTCTGGCCGACGGCGACATAGATGCAATAGAGCTTCTTGCCTTCGTCGTCGCCTGCGTTGACGCCCTTCTGGTTGATGAAGGTGTCGATCGCGACGGCGGTCTTGCCGGTCTGACGGTCGCCGATGATCAGTTCGCGCTGGCCGCGGCCGACGGGGACGAGGGCGTCGATGGCCTTCAGGCCGGTCTGTACGGGCTCATGCACCGACTTGCGGGGGATGATGCCCGGCGCCTTGACTTCGACGCGCTTGCGCTCGGTATACTGGATCGGACCCTTGCCATCGATCGGGTTGCCGAGGCCATCGACGACGCGGCCCAGCAGACCCTTGCCGACGGGCACGTCGACGATGGTGCCGGTGCGCTTGACGGTGTCGCCTTCCTTGATTTCGGCGTCCGAGCCGAAGATCACGACGCCGACATTGTCGGCTTCCAGGTTCAGCGCCATGCCCTGCACGCCATTGGCGAACTCGACCATTTCGCCCGCCTGGACGTTGTCGAGGCCATGGACGCGGGCGATGCCGTCACCCACGGTCAGAACGGAACCGACTTCGCTGACCTGCGCTTCGGTGCCGAAATTGGCGATCTGGTCCTTGATGACCTTCGAAATTTCTGCGGCGTTGATGTCCATGTCTTAGCCTTTCATCGCCATGGCGAGAGTATTCAAACGGGTGCGGATGGAGCTGTCGATCATCTGGCTGCCGATCTTCACGACCAGCCCGCCCAGGATCGCGGGGTCGACCTTTGCCTCGACCGCGACTTCGCGACCGACACGGGCCTTGAGGCTCTTTTGCAGAGCGGTGATCTGGGTCTTGGTCAGCGGATGCGCGCTCGTCACTTCTGCGCGGGCCTCGCCCTTGTGATTCGACAGCAACGTTTCATAGGCGCGGATGACGGCGGGAAGCTGACCGAGGCGACGGTTCTGGGCGAGCACGCCGAGAAATTTTGTCGTCAGGTCGTCGATTCCGATGGAGGATGCGACGGCTGCGATCGTCTTCCCTGCTGCCTCGCGGCTCAACACGGGGCTGTTGATCAGTCCCTTGAAATCGGGCGATTCGGCCACGGCAGCCTTCAGCGCTGCCAGGCTTTCCGCCACGGTGTCGAGCGATTGTGCATCGCGCGCCAGATCGAACAGCGCCACCGCATAACGGCCACTGAGGCTGGCCTGAATACCGCCGGTAGTCTCCACGCGCTTATCGTCCTCCGCTTGATTTGCCGGTATGCAAAAAGGGGGCGCGGTCTGATCCGTCCCGAGCCCCTGTTGCGGGCCGGTTAGCAGCGCCATTATGACTATGCAAGTCATGTGACGCGATTCCATCCATAGTGATGAAATACGGCTATTTGCCTGAGTATTTCCGCAGCGACGAATCGATCATTCGGCAGGATCGGCCGGTGCAAGCCGACCCTTTTGGCAATGATAGATGATCCGCTCATTGGGCTGCGACGGAAGCAACGTTGTCATATCGCTCTGGAGCGCCGCGATCCGAGTCAGCCGTTCGGAGTCGCTGCCACATCCCTTGATCGGCCCATCCTTCTGGAGCGCGCGAATCTTGTCCATCGTGTCGAGGTCTGGCAACCAGCGCTGGACACGCAACGTGCCGGTCGCCGGGTCAAACTGGCTGGTGGACACGAAATTATGATCGTCTGGCACAGTGGCGCGCTGCCACTGGTTGCCGACCGAGACATATTGGGTATCGCCATTGACGCAGCCGCCCTCGGCCCAGTTAAAGCCGACGTCATTGGGCTGGGACACCGTCAGGCGGCTGCGGTTCAGGTCGACCTTGCAGACATTGTCGCCAGCCCACGCAAAGGCGCCATTGCTGGTGATGCTCTTGTCTTCGGGCAGCTTCACCCGTTCGTCGATGCTGGCAAAGCTGGGTTTCAGGAAGAACAGGCCCAGCGCCGCCAGCAACAACGCGCCGCCGCCGCCCAGGAACCAGGTCGCCTGCTTTTCCTTGCCCTGCGTGTAGAACAGGCCGCCAGCCCCCAGGCCGAGAACCGCCAGCGCCAGCAGTACCGCTGCACCCGCCATCGCATTTTCGCGCGCCGTGATGACGTCGCGCTCCGCATCGTCGCGCGCCTTGCTCAGCGCCTGTTCGCGCGCATCGGCGCTGGCGCGGTTCTTCTGCTCGCTCACCTGCGCCTCGCGCTGGGTCAGCGACGCATCGGCCGCATCCGCTTCCGCCATGGACTTGCAACCGACGATGGTGTGGAGCGAATTGACCCCGGCCTGCCGCAGGAAGGAGGCGACTTCGCGCCACGACACGGCGAATCCGAATTCGGCATCATTGCCGTCGGATACGGAACCGAAGCTGTTCACGCCCAGCACCCGGCCACAATCGTCCACCAGCGGCCCGCCGCTATTGCCTGCCGCCAGCGGCGCGGTGTGCAACAGGGTGTCGAAACTCTGGCTGGCTCGGCCGGAAGAAATGGTGCCGCTGGTCTTCACCGTCGCCAGCGGCTGGACCAGTTGCTTCAGGCCAAGGCCCTGCGCCCGGTCGACTGTGCCCGGATAGCCGATCGCGGTAACACGCTGCCCGTCCGTCACGGCCCCGGCATAGAAGGTGCTGACCGGCAGGCTGCCTTCTTCCAACTGGATGAGGGCCAGGTCATTGCCCGGCGAGTAAGCGATGATTCGCCCGCCATAGGTCTTGGTCCCTTCCGAAGGGATCACGCCGATGACCAGATTCTTCTCTTCGCGCGCCAGTTCGACGACATGGGCGTTGGTCAGCACCTTGTCGGGCGCGACGGCAAAGCCGCTGCCATGGCCGACAAAATAGGCATCCGACCCGTCGGTCGCGACCAGCGCGACGCGCACGACCCCACGCGCGGCGGCGGCGATATCCTGTTGTTCGGCATGCAGAGAGGCTGGCGCCAGCAGCGCGAGCATGAAGCCGAGGAAAGGGGCGAAGCGGCGGGGGAAGGGGACCATCGTGGCGCATTCATATGCGAAGCGGCACGCGGTGCAATCGGGAAAAGGCAAAATGCTTTGACCGCAAGACGCAGGAAGCATGGCTGTCGGCCTCCATCTATCCCATATCCTCATGAACCAGATGACTCGCCTCACCATTTCCCCGCCGGCCCAGCCCGCTGCGATGCCCGATGCCGATAGCTGCTGGCGCGCCTTCCTGGCGCGCGACCGGTCCATGGACGGCGCCTTCGTGGGCTGCGTGTCCACCACGGGCATCTATTGCAAGCCAAGCTGCGCGGCGCGCCATCCCCGGCGCGAGAATATGACCTTCCTGCCCGATCCGGCGGCGGCACGGGCGGCAGGCTTCCGCGCCTGCCTGCGGTGTCGCCCTGACGAGATCGGCCGGGATCGGCTGGCGGTGGACGCCGCGATCGCCTTGATTGAAGCCGCGGAGGAAGCGCCCCGACTGGACGATATCGCCGATCATGTCGGCTATGCCCCGCATCATTTTCATCGCCTCTTCAAGCGCGAAACCGGCCTGACCCCTGCCGCCTATGCGCGCGGTCTGCGGGCTGAACGGCTGAAAGCGGCGCTGGCAGAGCCCGGCAGCGTGACGTCCGCCATCTATGAAGCGGGCTATAACGCACCCAGCCGCGCCTATGCCGACGCTGAGCAGCATCTGGGCATGACGCCGACCGCCTGGAAGGATGGCGGGCGCGGGGTCACGATCCGCTGGCGGACTATCGGCAGCAGCCTTGGCCCCATGCTCGTCGCCGCGACCGACAAGGGTCTGTGTCGCATCAGCTTTGGGGAAGGGGAGGCGGAACTGCGCACGCGCTTCCCCCATGCCGATATCCATCCCGCCAATCCCGCGTTGGAAGCCATGGCCCAACGGGTCGCGGCGCTGGTAGAAGACCCGGCGGCCGGAGCGGACCTGCCCATGGACGTGAAAGGGACGGCGTTCCAGCAAGCGATCTGGGCGGCGCTCCGCGGCATCCCGCCGGGCGAAACGCGCAGCTATGGTCAGATCGCCGCCGCCATTGGTCGCCCCGGCGCTGTCCGGGCGGCGGGCACGGCCTGCGGTGATAACAATCTTGCGATCCTGATCCCCTGTCACCGCGTCGTGCGCAGTAATGGCGGCATGGGTGGCTATGCCTGGGGACTGGAAAAGAAACAGGCCCTGCTGGCACGAGAAAAGCGCAAGTAACGGAGAGATTACGGCTTTTCATCATGCCTGCCTTCGGCCACCTTGCTTCCCGGGTATTGGGGAGCGGTTTGGGGATGAAGCGATTCTGGATAAAAGCCGTGTTGGCCTTGCTGCTTGGCGGGGGTGTGCCAGTCGGTGCGCAAGCGACCTGGTATCAGGCGCAAACCCGGCATTTCACCGTTTATAGCGAAGGCAATGACGAAAAGCTGAGGGGCTTTGCAGAACGACTGGAAAAGTTCGATTTCCTGCTGCGCCGCCTGACCGGCGTGATCAGCCCCGACAAGGGAAGCCCGGTAAAGGTCTATCTTCTGTCGAACGAGGGCAAGGTGAAGGCGCTGGCCCGTAATCCCAACATTGCGGGCTATTACACCACGTCCGATCGCACGGCTTATGCCTTTCTGGCGCGGGGCGCCAAGACGGGCATGTATGACACTGGCGCTGAAGAAATCTTATTCCACGAATATACCCATCATTTCATGCTGCATCATTTCCCGGCGGCCTATCCTGCCTGGTATGTGGAAGGGTTCGCGGAATTTTTCTCGGTCGTGGAATTCCCGAAGGACGGGTCGATCCAGTTCGCCAAGGTGCCGATGGGCCGGGTGCCCGGTCTGGTTCAGGGCCAGCCTTATCCGCTCGCCCAATTATTGTCCCGCACGACCGATGGCCTGAACCTGCGGGATGGGGATCGCTATTATGGCACTGCCTGGCTGCTCACCCATTATTATTTCCAGAACAAGAATGCCTATACGGCGGGGATGACCCGCTATCTCAACGATCTGGCGCAGGGGAAGCCGGACGTGAAGCCGGACGACTATTTCGAAGGGGGCGTGGCAGGACTGGAAAAGGTGCTGAAGGCCTATATGAGCAAGCGCCTCTATATATCGGTCTTAAAGCCGCAGGAGATGAATATCGGCGCCGTTACGGTGGTGCCTGTCGATCCGGCGCAGGGCGCGCTGATGGAGGATGAACTGCATCTCATCCACCGCCCGAATACCGAGGAGATGCCTGCGCTGGTCGCGTCTATCCGTACTACTGCCGCCAAATATCCGGGGAATGCCTATGCCCTGGCGCTGTTGGCGGAGGCGGAATGGGACGCGGAGCAACCGGACGCTGCGCTGGCTGATGCCGACCGCGCGATTGCAATCGATCCCCAAGCGTCCCGTGCCTATGCGGTGCGGGCCGAAGCCCTGCTGGCCCGCGCGCAGGATAGCGACAAGGAGGAAGACTGGAAGGCCGCATTGACCTCCATCGTGCGCGCCAATCGCGCCGATACGGAAGATCCGGTGCCGCTCGCGCTCTTCTACCGCTATCACGCCATGCGGGGCGGCAAAATGCCCGACATTGGCTATGACGGTCTATACAAGGCTTTCACTCTGTTGCCGCAAAATCCCAATTATCGTTTCCAGATCGCCCGGGCGATGGCCTTTCGCGGCGAATATGAAGCCGCCTCGATCCTGCTCGATCCGATTGCCTTTTCTCCGCACGGATCGGAGATGCGCGAAGCGGCGATCAGGATGAAGGCGGACTATGATGCGCAGGCGGCGAAGAAGAAGCCTGCCGCTCCGGCTGGAAGTCCCGCACCCGCTGCATGACCACCATGCGCTGCGCGTCGCCCAGGCTGCGCCAATGGACGATCTCCTCGATCGTCCGGCCGCAGCCGGTACAATAGTGCCGGTTGCGGTCGAGCGAACAGAGGTTGCGACACGGGCTGTCCATCTCGTCAGCTTAGCCTGTCGCACAGACCTTCGCCAGCGACGCACGGCCCGTTCCGATACCGTCTCGCGAGCGGAATGATTTTTGCTGTATTTTACGTGTGATTAACTATAGTCGGCCCGACCTTGATGAGTCTGGGGATTGAGGTCGGGCTTGCGCAGTATCTTCTTCTACCTGTTGCTATTGATCCCGACCGTCGCCTTTGCGGTTCCCACGATCCAGCCTGCCATGTTGCCACTGGGCACCGGTACGGATGCAACGGCGGCCGGGACCGCGCGTATGGTCGGCGCGATGCTGGAATATACGCGCTGGCCGACGCCCCGACCGGTGGTTCGCTTCTGTCTGGCCGGTACTGCGCGCCATGCCGGGCGGCTGGCCGACATCAGCCTGTCCAACGGCGCCCAACTCCAGTTTTCCAGTGTGACCGGATCGGCTTCAGCCCGATCAGAAGGTTGCGACGCCCTCTATATCGGTCGGCTCGACCCTGCGCCGATGCAGGGCCTGATCGCCGATACCCGCGGCCAACCGGTCCTGACCATCGCGGAGGACGACCCGGATTGCCGCAGCGGGGCGATCTTCTGCCTGCTCTACGCGCCGCAAACCCTGTCCTTCCAGCTTAATATCGACGCTGTGTCGCGATCGGCCGTGCGGATCGATCCCCGTGTCCTGCGCCTGTCGAAAGGAGGCTATTGAACCATGTCAGCCCCCGTCGATAAAGTCATGCCGACCCTGCGTCAGGTACTGGCCCGCGCGCATATGCGCCTGATCCTCTTTGCCGTGCTGATGGCGGGGGTGACCCTGACCGTCACCGGTGTTCTCGTCATTCGCGGCTATGCCGACCGCAATCTCGCGCTGATCGCCCGGACTGTTGCCTATACGGTCGAACCGGCGCTGATGTTCGACGATATGGAGGCTGCGCGCAGCGGCATTGCCGCCGTCGCCGCGTCCGAAAGCGTGCACCGGGTCGATGTGCGTGATCCGCAGGGGCGAGAACTGGTCATCTGGCGTCGGCCCGGCGATGGCATCATGACGATGATCGAGGGCGGCATCGCCAATCTGGTCGCGCCATCCCCGGCTACAGTGGAGGTCCGGCGCGGCGACCGGCTGATCGCGCGGGTCAGCGTCCATGGCGGGGCAGAGGGGCTGGGGCGCTTCATCCTGTCGGGTCTGGCCACGGCGATCGCCTGCCTTGTGCTCACCCTGATCGCGACCTGGGCACTGGCGCGGCGCTTGCAGCGCGACGTTACCGACCCGCTGGGCCGGATCGCGGAAGTCGCCCATGAAGTTCGCGCCAATCGACAGTTCGACCGCCGCGCACCCCGCTCCCATATTCGCGAAGTCGATCAGTTGGGCCGCGATTTCAACGCCTTGCTGGAGGAGTTGAGCGACTGGCATAGCGGTCTCCTGTCGCATAATCGCATGCTGGAGCGGCAGGCGACCCGTGACGCGCTGACGGGCCTTGGCAATCGTGCCATGTTCGAACGTTCTTTGCCTGCCACCATGGCGCAGGCGGATGCACTGAACCTGCCTTTCGCAATCCTCTATCTGGACGTGAACCGGTTCAAGCCGGTCAACGACACCTATGGCCATGATGCAGGGGATGCGATGCTGATCGTTATCGCCGCGCGGTTGCGGACCGGGCTGCGCATTGGCGATCAGGCCTTCCGTCTGGGCGGCGACGAATTCGCGCTGATTCTGGCGCCGGGCGTCGGGCCGGAGGAACTGGAAGCGATCAAGATGCGCATTCTGGACGGTATGCGCCAGCCGATCATGCTGCCCGGCGGCCAGAGCGTCGATGGCTCGCTCAGCATCGGCAGCGCCCGATACCCGCAGGACAGCGCAGACGCGCGCGACCTGCTGCGCCATGCGGACGCGGCCATGTATGCAGCCAAGGGACGGCGTGCAGGCGGCAGGGAATAAGGAGGGGTATAAAATGAGCATGCACCGGATTTTGCTGATCGTCTCGCTAGGCCTGCTGGCCGCCTGCCAGACGGTTCAGCCGCAGCGGCCGTCCGGCTTCACGGCGCGTCAGGTCGTCGCGCTTCAGCAACAGGGTTTCGAACCGGCAGGGGACGACTGGCAGTTCGGCATGGCCGATCGACTGCTCTTTGCGACCGATGAAAGCACATTGATCGCGAACCAGAAAGTCGCGATCGGCCATATTTCCGCCGCGCTGGTCGCGGTCGACATTCGTGGCGCGCGGGTGGAAGGGCACACCGATTCCACCGGCGCAGCCAGCTATAATGAAGCGCTTTCGCTCCGCCGTGCACAGGCGGTGGCCGATGCCATGATTGTCGGCGGCATGGCCCGGCCGGCGATGCGGGTCGTGGGCATGGGCGCGCGGGTGCCGGTGGAAAGCAACCGCTCGGCGGACGGGCGCCGGGAAAATCGTCGCGTGGTCATCATCGTCTCGCCCGCCGATGCGTCCTGACGTCTACATGAAGCTATAGGGATCGATATCCACAGCCACGCGCGTCCCCGATTTCCACGCCAGATTGCCCAGCCATTCGCGGATTGCCGCCTGCACATCCACCTGCCGCGTCGCATGGATCAGCAGGCGATGGCGATGCCGTCCGCGCAGCACGGATAGTGGTGCAGGGGCGGGGCCATAGACGCGCATGCCCTCTATCACCGGCGCCGACTTGCCGATCAGCCGCGCGGTCTGCGCCGCCTCATCGGCATTTTCGCTCGATATGATGATGGCGGCGAACCTGCCGAAGGGCGGGGCGTTGGCGCGCCGCCTGTTCTCCGTCTCCACCCAGTAGAATCGTTCGGTATCGCCGTCGATCAGCGCCTTGATAACCTCGCTTTCGGGCATGCGCGTCTGGATGAAGACCTTGCCGGGCTTCTCCCCGCGTC
Source organism: Sphingobium sp. AP50 (assembly GCF_900109095.1). Taxonomy (GTDB): domain Bacteria; phylum Pseudomonadota; class Alphaproteobacteria; order Sphingomonadales; family Sphingomonadaceae; genus Sphingobium. The sequence continues at coordinate 3,802 of NZ_FNYZ01000005.1, read as the reverse complement.
CCGCACGCCCGGCTACCTGCACGATCTGCTGGAAGGTTCGCTCCGCCGCGCGCAAGTCTCCGCCCTCCAGCCCCAGATCGGCGTCGATCACGCCCACGAGGGTCAGGTTGGGGAAATGATAGCCCTTGGTGATGAGCTGGGTGCCAACGATGATGTCGATATCACCTGCCTCCACCGACTTCACGAAGTCGGCCGCTCGCGCCGGCGAATGCAGCGTATCCGATGTCGCGATGGCGATCCGCGCCTGTGGCCATAGCGCTTTCACCTCGTCGGCGATCCGCTCCACGCCGGGACCGCAGGCGACCAGCGAATCCTCTTCCTTGCACTCCGGGCAGCGGCGCGGGGCCGGGACGACATGGCCGCAATGGTGACAGGCCAGTCGGTGCGTCAGCCGATGCTCCACCATCCAGGCGGTGCAATTGGGGCATTGGAAGCGATAACCACAATGACGGCAGAGCGTCAGCGGCGCATAGCCGCGCCGGTTGAGAAACAGCAGGCTCTGCTCGCCCTTTTCCATCACCGCGTCGATCGCCTTGACCACAGGCGGCGCGATCCAGCGGCCGCGCTCTGGCGGATCTGTCAGCAGGTTGACGCCCTCGATGGACGGCATCTCCGCTCCGCCATAGCGCGACGGCAGCTTGATTTCGGCATAGCGGCCCAGTTCCACCTGATGCCGCGTCTCGATCGCGGGCGTGGCGGAGGCGAGGATGACCGGGAATTTCTCCATCAGCCCGCGCATCACCGCCACGTCGCGGGCGTGATAATGGACGCCTTCCTCCTGCTTGAAGCTGGCTTCATGCGCTTCGTCCACGACGATCAGGCCAAGGTTCGGATAGGGCAGGAACAGCGCCGATCGCGCACCCACCACCACCTGCGCCTGCCCGCTGGCGATGGCGCGCCAGGCCCGCCGCCGCTCGCTCTGGCGCAGGCCGCTGTGCCAGTTGACCGGCACCGTGCCGAACCGCTTTTCGAACCGCTCCAGAAACGGCTCGGTCAGCGCGATTTCGGGGAGCAGCACCAAAGTCTGCCGGTCGGCGCGGATGGCCGCCGCGATCGCCTCGAAATAGACCTCCGTCTTGCCCGATCCGGTGACGCCGTCGAGCAGAAAGGGCGCGAAATCGTGCGCGCGCACAGCGTCGGCCATCTGTTTGGCCGCTGCCGTCTGCGCTTCCGACAGCACAGGCTGGGCATGCGCAGGATCGGGCATGGGGAAGGGCGTATCCACGCTTACCTCCACCGCCTCGAATATGTCCTGCTTGATAAGGCCGCGGATCACCGCGTCGCTCACCCCGCCGATCATCGCCAGTTCGCGGATCAGCCCCTGTCGCTCGCCGATCCGCTCCAGCGCTTGGCTCCGCTGTTCGGTCATCCGGTCGGGCACCGCGCCGGTGGCCCGATATTCGATCACCGTCCGCGCGCCCTCCAGCGCCGCCATGGACGACAGCGCCATGCGCAATACCGCGGCGGGCGGGCTCAGATAATAATCCGCTGTCCATTCGATAAGCCGGCGCAGCGGTTCGGGCAGGGGCGGCGCATCCACCACCTCCAGCAAATTGCGCAGCCTGTTGTCGCCGACCGTGTCGATATCGGGGAAACTATCCTCCTCCCACACCACGCCGATCAGCTGGCGCGGTCCCAGCGGTGCGACGACGATGCTGCCCGGCTCCACCCGCATGCCATGCGGCACGCGATAGTCGAGCGGCCCCAGGGCAGCGTTCAGGATCAGGACACGGGCGCGGGACGACATGGCACTGTCCTTAAAGCGCTGGGCGCGGGGCGCAATGGCTTCGCGGCTACAGCCGCCAGCTTAGCGTCAGCCAGGGGATGTGGGACACGACATCCGGCCGCCCATCCCGAAAATTCTGCTGCCGCATATAAAGGAGTTGCGCGTCCAGCGCCTTGGCGATCGGGTGGCGCAGGCCGATCTGGTTGCGCATCATGGCCAGGCCGGTCTTGTCGCTGGGCCTTGCGCGGTTGAGGTGGAAGAAGAGTTCGGTCGCGGCCACCACCGTCCACTTCTTTGCGCGATCGATCGGCACCGATGCCTGCACCCGTTGCCGCAATCGCCAGCTTGGCTCATCTGCCGTGCTGAAGAATCGCTGTTCAATCCGGGTACGGCTTAGCCACACGCCTTTCGTCACGATCGCCTGCTGAAACAGGCGCAGTTCCTTGTCCACCTCGCTGTCGAGATAAGCGATGCCGCCACCCAGTTGCACATGGGGCGCGATTTCATGATCCAGCCCGATCCGCGCAACAAACTGTTCGCCGCCGCTATTGGCGTCGGACCGCAGGCGCTGGCTCGAATCGATCGTGACGATATTGGCGTCGTCGATGCGCACTGTCGCCTGCTCGGTCATCCACGCCTGACTCTCGCTTTCGGCAGCAATGGCGGGCATGGGCGCAAGGAGGAGGCATAGCCCCGTGGCGAAGCGGGCGCGGGGCGAACAGGGCATGTCTGGTCCTTTGGAAAGGTGCCGACGCCTTAGTCTGGCCGCATCGCCGATGCAATTCGTGTCGCGCAAGATGGCGAATCCGGCCGGCAGTCGCTAAAGGGGCGCGATTCGCCCATCCCCGGAGTCCATCCCATGAAATTCTTCGTCGACACCGCCGACACCGCCGAAATCCGTGAACTCGCCGCCACCGGCCTGCTCGACGGCGTCACCACCAACCCCTCGCTGATCCACAAGTCGGGCCGCAAGTTCCTGGAAGTGGTGGAGGAAATCTGCGGTATTGTGGATGGTCCGGTGTCCGCCGAAGTGGTCGCGCTCGACCATGAAACGATGATGAAGGAAGCCGAAGTCCTTCGCAAGATCGCCGACAATGTCTGCATCAAGGTGCCGCTGACCATCGACGGGCTCAAGACTTGCAAGGCGCTGACCGACGATGGAACGTTGGTCAATGTGACCCTTTGCTTCTCGGCCAATCAGGCCCTGCTCGCGGCCAAGGCCGGCGCCAGCTTCATCTCGCCCTTCGTCGGCCGCCATGACGATAATGGCTTCGACGGCATGGCGCTGATCGGCGATATCCGCCTGATCTATGACAATTATGGTTTCGACACTGAAATCCTGGTCGCCTCGGTCCGTCACCCTATCCATGTGCTGGAAAGCGCCCGCATCGGCGCCGACGTGATGACCGCACCGCCATCCGTCATCAAGATGCTGTCCAAGCATGTGCTGACCGACAAGGGCCTCGAAGGCTTCGCCGCCGACTGGGCCAAGACCGGCCAGACGATTCTCTGATAGATCCGCACCGGCCCGCTTTGGCTTCCACCGTCCCTATGATGGCGTTGGAAGGTCAGGGCGGGCCGTTGCCGAATGATGGACTGACCTATGCGTGACCCCGACAAGCCCGATTTCGGTTTCCTGTGGTTCGCGCTGCTGCTGACCCTCATGGGCCTGCTGTTCATGCTGTTTTACGGCTGATGTCGGTTGTCAGGAAGACTGCTCCTGACAACCACGCATTCCGGCGCTTTTGTCACCAGAGGATCAGGGCTGATTTTCAACTTCTGCTCCTCTGGAAGGGGTTTTATGTCAACCTCTGCTCCGATCCTTGTTTTAAGGGGCTCTTGAGGGGAGCATCGCCACTATATGCCGAGCGCGGGTGAATGGTGGGATCACAGGCAGGGTGTGGCCGTTGGTCGCCATAGCGGGGCGGCAGCGTCGGACATCAATCGTTACGGTGCAGTTGGGCGCCGGTGATGGTTGGCTCTTAGAGGCTGTGTCGGAACGCTAACGCAACGGTGGACGGCCGAGTTTCGATATGATTCCGAGGGGTTGCGACACCAACCTTGGAAGCCATCATG
>NZ_FNYZ01000037.1 GCF_900109095.1 Sphingobium sp. AP50 | reverse complement strand
AGCTTGGAACAGGCTCGTCGATCAGCCGTGGCGCATCATGACAATCGGACGCCGCAAATGGGCATGTGGGTCGTGATCAATGCAGGTTGGTATAAATGCGGATCTGGCGCTTTGACCCAGGAATGGAATGTCGGAAACGGGAGAGCGGACCGGCCGCAGCTAGTACCGCAAATTCAGCAGTTGTAGGGCAATATTGGGTCGTATCGGCGGCATTTGGGACCAAAACGAATCCCCTCCGCGGGAGCTTGCGGCGAGGCCGCGTCGTAATTGGCAGACGTTGGTTGGGGCGGAGTCACCATGAGATTGAGCGCAAGGTTGGAATCAGATGAATTCATATCCAGCTCGGCGCCTAAAACTGTGTGGCGATCTCCTCGCGGGTGAGAACCTCCCAAATGCTGGATATGAACCCCTACGCCTATTCCTGGTGTCTTGGCCGGGGTATCACCCGCGCCGACGCGGAGCCATTAGGTCATCTACTGCCGTGCTGCTGGGTTAATGCCCATTTGCACAACCGTCAGGCGGGGCAGTGTGCTCGCGAAACGGCAAGCATGTATATGCGGAAGCATATAATCTTCACCATGAATATGCTCGGGCATATTTACGATTGAAGCTATCGCGTTATCAGCGCCAACCTATCTTGGCGCCAGCATATGATCTTCTCTCAACCGTCGCCTATACCCCTGCAGAGGATGCCGCCCTCAAATTTCATCGTTCACGCGCATGGGAGTCCTTCACCTACCGCGAACTGGAGACGATCGCCGACAAAGCGCGGCTGCCGTCGCATCTGATTATCTCGACAGCGAAGGAAACAGTAGAGCGGTTTGACGGGCTTTGGGAGCAGGAAAAGACGCATCTCCCCTTCTCGGGTGAGGTCATTGCCGCAATCGAAAAGCACAGGAAGCGCCTCGCAGTCTGAACCAACTGCAACAGAACGAGCTTGCATCGAAACATTTGGCGCGCTGCAGCCGGCGGGCTTAATGGGACAGCAATGGCTGGTTGCGGCAGGAGCGGTCATTAGCGCTCGCGGCGTCGAACGGCGAAAGTTGGTCGGCTGCACATTCTGCACGACCGTCAGCTATCTCCGTGACCGGGCTCCGATCCGGACATTCGCCTAGCGGCCAATCTTCGCTAGGCATGTGACGCGGACGCCAGCATTAATCAGCGGTCGCTTTATCGCCCTCATAAGGGGGGGAGTTTGGCTCAAAATCGGCGGTATTTTGTCTGGAAGCGTCCTCCTGAACCGCCTCTGCTGCGCCCTCTTTCGCCGCATCCGCCACCGAATTTTCGAACATCCGTTTCAGTACCCAGCCCACAGCGAAAGTTACAGAAGCTGTGACCACTGCGCGTGCCGCCGTTTCCTTAAGCGATCGTACGAATTGCTTACGGCGCTGGCGCCCCGATTGTCCCGCCACAACGTCGGCTAACTTCTCTCTAGTACGCATTGGATAACCCTTGAATGAATCGGTTGCGCCAGGACAACGCTCAATCAACTTTCTGGATGCAAAGCATTCTTCATGAAAGTTGCTGTCATAGCGGCGTGTTTGGTTCGGCTGGTATCTGCTCTGAGGCCGTAATTCGGCAAACGGCCAATGCACAACAGACAAGTGTTTTTCGTCAGCGCCAAGGCGGCAGTCCAGTTCAATTGCGGGCCGCGGTCGTTTTCGCATGGTCCGCTTTTGATTCCGATACCGGAGAAGCCGGCTTAGCGACCCTGCAACGGGTGAGGCCCGTCCTCAGCCGGGATCAGTTTAAGAGCGGCTTGGCGCAGTCGCGCCAAGCCGCCTATTGGCGCAGCCATATTCGGATCTGCACATAAGTATGCAACGCATAAATTTTTGAGATGACGTTCGATTTGACGTGGGTCCTGAGGTTATCTCACGCTTGGGCGGTCGTCAGGGAATGCGCTTCGAAAGTCGACATGATGAGGTAGACCTTGCCATTTTCGACACGATCAACCTGTTCAAGATCAAGATAGTGGTGAAGCCCATCTGCTGAGTCAGCCCTCGTCAGCTTGATGCGCCCCTCATCAACGCTGTCGACCGTACCGACATGATCGCCGTCTGATCCCAGAATTTCCATATGCTCTTGAATTTCATGTTCGGCAGCCATTTCTTACTCTCCGTCGAATGGGAAAGGGGGAAACGAACGACAGCAGATGACGATCCTTCCGACATCGAACCGCAAAGGGGCGGACTGTCGTTCCGGCCATTCTATCTGAGGCACGAGGGCATACCTCATTCTGAGAATGGAAAGCACGTCACATCAGATCTATGAAGCGTTCCGCCCTGACGAGCTCTGCGACCTCAGTCTTGTCGGGGTACCCGTCACGTGTCTACATTCCAGGCAGCGCTCATCGCATGATGACGGCCAACACGCACGTCGCCACCGTGGGCGCAATCCAGTCTAGCCACTGATCGAGTTTCGGCCAAACTCGCAAATCGAAGCGACCCCAATGCGGCATGTTGGCCCGGCGTCCGTTTCCAAACCATTCAATCCACCGATATTCTGCCTGGGCGACCTCGCGGCCAATGAAATATGCAGATCCCAGCGCAGCGCCAGCCCACCAGTTGCCGGTCAAAAGGCCGATCGCGGCCTGCGCAATTAAAGCCATGACGGCATGCTGGATGTAGATCATGCTTTAATAAATGCGGCGCAGGTCATTTGGGTTCTGGTACGGCGATCAATGCCGTTCGTGATCTAATGTATGCCAACCTGTGGAGAGCCTCCCTCTTCACATGACGACAATGGCGCTATGCCGGCTCTACCGCCGAGATGGTGGCCATGGCCGACACCATCTTCATCGCCGTCGATCGTTTGCGCCTTCCCGCACCTGATGTCGTAGAGGCGCTCGACTTCGACACGATCCTCGCCGAGGCGGTCGCACGAATGAAGGCACTGATGCCGGATTTCGAGCGTCGGGACAGCGACCGGCGGCCAAGCTGCTTCAGCTATTTCCCTATTTCGCGCAGCAGCTGCGTCAGCGCGTCAATGAAGCAGCGAAAGCCGTCATGGCAGCGGCTCCAGCAATATTATGTCGAACTCGGCGACGGGCTGGTCGGCTTCTCCACAACCGCCGCCAGCGGCAGCCCATTCATGCCTTGGCGATGGGAACGCGCGCTGTGCACCACGCCCACCGCCCTGCTGCTGCGGCCGAACTTCAAGGCCACGCTGGTGGCGCCATCCGGCTCGACCGAATGCGCCGCCTAATGACGAGCGAGAAATTTTCGCGCTAGGGCCGCAAGTTCATCCTGGGGCAAGAAGAGCGACGATTTATCAATGTTAACCTAGGGCATTAAAATGAGTTAGTTCCAGTAGAGGGGGAAGGCGTCCTCCACAGCAGGGAACAAACAACCAAGCTGTTATCTTAACGCATGGTTAGGTTGATTATGCCGAGGCCAAATTACCATGGAGACGATTAAGCTGCTCTTTGTAGAGGATGAAGCCGACATAAGGCTGATCGTTCGCAAAGCGGTTGAACTCGATCCCGGCATAATCATGACCACGTTTGACAGTGGCGTTGAAGCACTGGACGCTATAGAGACGGACGGACTCATATTCGATTTCGCGCTGCTGAATCTACGACTGCCCTATATGAGCGGCATAGAATTCTTCGAGAGGGTCCGCCTGCTGCCGGGAATGGATAATATCATAGGCGCTCTCATTACCGCGTCCGTTCGTGATGCAGAAGTAGCGGCGTACAAGCGCTCTGGGCTTCACGGTTACATTTCCAAGCCCTTCGATCCCGTCAGCCTATCGAAGCAGATTCGCTCGATCTACAATATGGCGCGGGTGTAAGCCTTGGCCTTAAGCAGCTTATTTAGAAGCATATAGCGGCCGCAGGCGTCAATCATGGAACCAGTGCGCTGCTAAATCGTAGAGCGATCTGGATGGCATCCGCCATTCCCGCGATTGAAGACAACTTGCCCTGCCGTTCCGACCCGAACGGCGGGGCTTTCTTTATGGGATGGCTCCAATCCTTGTCGAACAACTCGGCTAAAGCATCCCATAAACGCCGCTTGCGGTTGCGCCTATCATCAGGATGGCTAGCACAAATGCTTCGATCTTTAGGAACATGCTGGACCGATCCCGGTCATATTGGTGTTCAGGCCGCTGCCTCATTTGCCTTTAATCCTCTCCTGCCTATTTCATCTTCTATCACCTGCTGCTCCCTGGTCAGTTCCACCGCACCGTCTATCCGCCCATAAGTTTCAAGGAGTTGGCCGTCCGACACAGAGGCTGCAACAGCCGCGTCCTTTAGGTGATCGTTCATGGCGTATCTCCTGACGATCAGACGATACCCCATTACCCCTGTTACGACTGCGCACGCAGCCACAAGAACAAAAAAACAACCCCGCCGTCGGTAGTTGGGAATCTGCCTGGTTGGGCGCAGTTTAGAATGCGTGGGATGACCTACATCCCCCAAGGTTATCCAGCAGACCTTTCGATAGACCCCGCTAGCATTCCCATGGCTAGCGGGGTCATTATTTTTAGTCGTCTGTCAGACAGTCTGAGCCGCTTTCTTTGCCGGTCCCTTAGCAGCAGTCTTATTGCGGACCTGTCCTGGCTTCCGGCCAAGGTCGATCTTCAACGCCAGTTCCTTACGTTGCGCAGCGTAGTTAGCCGCTACAAGCGGATAGTCCTTGGGCAACCCAAAGGTCTCGCGATAGGTTTCCGGCGTGTAGCCGTTAAACTGGATATGACGCTTGAGCATCCGGTAGGGCTTGCCGTCGATCATCGAAATCAAATGACCCGGCTTAACACTCGCGCGGATAGAGACAGCACCCTTTGGCTTTTCTTCTACTGCGGCTTTTGTGGGCTCGGCCAGGCCAGTTAATGCGCCATGAACATTAGTGATTAGGGTAGCGACGTCGCTGACCCCGACACTGTTATGAGAAACATGGGCTGCAACGATATCGGCAGTCAGCGTTACCAGCAGTTCATTGGCATTGTTGTTATCAGCGGCGTCCATCTGCGATCCTTATATGATTGGTATCGCGCTTATAGCGGGGTCTGATCTTAAATCATCCCCTTGTGAGGATCGTAAGATTCGGACATAAATCCGTGAATGATATGCTATGGTTGGCAGGTCGATTTTCTAATATTTCGCCCTATGATATATTTTTACCCGGTCATCCTGCCCGCGTCTCTCCCCTCTGAATCGACGCACGACTTCCAGCATATTCTTTAGCTGGCTCTCCTAGCGATACACCTTGCGCCCGCTTCTTTTTGATATCCGACTGCTGCTCATCTGTAGGGCTTGCTGGCGTCCTAGAGTCTTACCTGCCGCCTTGGATCTGCTAATCCTGCCTATGTCCGCTCAACTGGTCGCGTTCAAACTCGGTTCGGATGCCCGCAATGACAATTAAGGATGCTTGTTCGACTTTATGACCGGCAGTGAAGCGTCCGACTATCGCGCTGTAAGTGCCGGGTGGCGATCCGTTGCCAGGGCGAAGGCCCTGTCCATAGATGGGGGTCATGAAGGGGATGTCGTTGGCGAAAATTTGCTGATGCACGGTATACTGCCGTTTATCCCGCCCAAGGCCAACCGCTGCGAACTCATTTCCCGCGATTGCCGCCGCTGCACGCGGCGAACGCATATGTGGGCATTTCAAGCAGTCTTGTTGCTACCGTCTACGAAAAAAACGGCCATCTCGTTTGCCAACTTTTCAAAGCTCGCGACCATTTGCAGATGGCTGCCTCACTTCGTCAACGCTGCTAGGCTTGATACAAACTTCTAAGGGCTCCTCATCTAGCATCACCGCTCACTATCTTCTCGTCTGAGAAATATCCGTCATAGGGTTGATGTGGTGCAACCGTTTCAGCGCTGTGGTGCGCTAATGCCACACCCACCTATCGAATTGAAACAGGTGCGAAACTTTCTTGCGAGCGCGTGATTAAGCGATCAGGGCACCGTCGCGCCCGCGTTGCGGCGCGGGTGGTAGAAGATATCGTTCCAGGCGGCTTCCCACACATGATTGCGATCCGGCTCCTTTGAGAATGCCGGAAGCTCAGGAGGAAATATCATAATGCATAATATCTGTTTGTCCGCGTCCAGGCTGCTTCTGGCCGGCGCTGCTCCCTTCGCCCTGCTCGGTGCGAGTGCGATGGCCCAGACCGCCCCTGCCGCGCAGGATGCGCCTGACGTGGCGGCCGATGAAAATCAGGCTGACATTGTCGTGGTCGGCACGGCTGGCGGGGGCACCCGCCGTCAGGACGCGGCCTTCGCCGTGACCAGCCTGTCCAGCGACGCTATTGCCCGTGCCGCGCCCAACAGCACGGCCGATCTGCTGCGCACCATTCCAGGCGTCAGCGCCGAAAGCTCCGGCGGCCAGAACGGCGCCAACATCTTCGTGCGCGGCTATCCGTCGGCCGGCGACGCGCAGTTTGTGACGTTTCAGCTGGGCGGCGTGCCTTTCTTCCCGCCCTCGACCCTGTCCTTCCTTGAAAATTCACAGCTGATCCGGCTCGACGAAACCGTCGATCGCGTGGAAGCCGTGCGCGGCGGTACCGGTTCGCTTTTCTCGAACGGCCAGCCGGGCCTGACGGTCAATGTGCAGCAGCGCGAAGGCGGCCAGACGCTCAAGGGTTTTGCGAAGCTGTCCTACACCGATTATGACGAGATCCGCGGCGACGCCTGGATTTCCGGCCCGATCAGCGAAGACACGACCTTCATGTTCGGCGGCTATTATGCGCAGGGTAACGGCATCCGCGATCCGCAGTTCCGCGCCGAAAAGGGCGGTCAGATCACCGCGAACATCCGCCATGATTTCGACGGTCGCGGTTCGCTGCTGATCTACGGCCGTTACCTCAACGATCATGGCCAGTGGCTGCTGCCCATCCCTGTCAATCAGGACGGCAGCAAGATCAGCCAATATGCCAATTTCGACCATGGCACCGGCGCGCTGGCCGGTCGCGATGTGCGCATGACCACCAATAATGCAGGTCGCGCAGTCGACCTGGCCGACGGCCGTGGCGCGAAGCTGGGCAATCTGGGCCTGAGCTTCGACTATGAGCTGGTCGACGGCCTGAGCATTCGCGAACGTGCCAGCTATATGTGGGGCACGGCCAACACCGTCGGCCTCGTCCCCACCGACGCGCCGATGAGCGCGGCGGCCATGGCGGAAACGCTTGGCGGCGCGGGTTCGACCGTGGGTAGTCTCACCTACGCATCGGGCGGCGGCGCGGCAGCGGCCGGAACGCAGGTCATGCGTGCGGGCATCTGGGATGTGCGTAAGCGGATCGACGCTTTCGTCAACGACATGGCGCTGGAGTTCAAGGCCGGCGGCAACAAACTGACCGGCGGCTTCTATCTCGCCAACTACACCACCCGCGACAATTGGGCGTTGGGCAATGACATATTGCTGACCGCCGAACCCAATGCCCGTCGCCTGAACCTGACGCTGGGCGATGGCCGGGTCGCGACCCGCGACGGCTTCACCTCCGGCGCCAGCTTCCTGGTGAACGGCCGCTATGAAGGGCGCGACATTGCTTTCTATGCGGTGGACGAGCTTCAGATCACTGACAAGCTGCGTGTCGATGGCGGCGTGCGCTGGCAGCGTCACGAAGTCGTGGGCGATGTCGCCACTTCCGGCGCGGCCTTCGATCAGGATGGCAACGCCGCCACCCTGTACGATCGGACCGTACAGCTGGGCGGAGCCAGCCGTATTGACTATAACGCGTCGCGCTGGTCGTGGACGGCGGGCGCTAATTACGACTTCACCGGCCAGATCGGCGTCTTTGCCCGATATAGCCGCGGCAACAGCTTCCCGCAGTTCGATAACCTGCGCGAAGGTCTGACCATCATCTCAAAGGTGGACACCTATGAAGGCGGGCTGAAGGTGTCGACCCCGATGCTGAACCTCTACGCGACCCTGTTCCACAACAAGTTCGACGGTCTGGCCACGACGCAGATCATCAACGGCGTGCCCAATGAATCGGTCGGCGGCGCCAAGGCGACCGGCGTCGAGCTGGAAGGCGTGGTCCGTCCGTTCGCAGGCTTCAGCATCGCGGCGGCGGGCACCTATCTCGATGGCACCTATCGAGGCTTCTTCAGCGGCAACGGCACCATCGACAACACGGGCAACCGCGTGCAGCGTCAGCCAAAATGGATGTGGCGCGTGACGCCCAGCTACGAATTGACGGTGGGCGATTTCCGTCCGTCCATTTTCGCCACGCTGCAATATACCGGCGACCGCTTCTCCGACCCGGAGAACGCACAGCTGCTGCCGAATTATTATCAGCTGGACGCAGGCGTGTCGGTGGACGTCAACCAGCGGTTGAAGCTGGCGGTGACGGGCAACAACCTGACCGACGAGCTAGGCCTGACCGAAGGCAATCCGCGCATCATCGGGTCGCAGGGTGCAGGCACGATCCTGGCCCGCCCGATCCTGGGCCGGTCCTTCCGCTTCAGCGCGGCTTATAGCTTCTAAAACATAGGTGGGGCGCTGGTTGGCGCCTCGCCATCAAAAAGGGGCCCGGTGATCTTATCTCCCGGCCCCTTTTCCGTTCAGTCCACCTTTTCGAGGTCGGCCTCTATGTCGGGATAGCGGTCCAGCAGCGCGCTGGTGACGCCGTTGGTCCATCCGAACCCGTCCTGAAGCGGATATTCGCCGCCGCCGCCGGGCTTGCGCTCTTCGACGTCATATTTTTCCAGCATCTTGCCGGTTTCGGCATAAGCGGCCGCGACCGTGCCAATCCAGCGTCCGGCGATATCGCGTGCCAGCTTTTCCTGTCCGTTTCGCGCCAGGCCGTCGATCGCCACCCATTGCAGCGGCGCCCAGCCATTGGGCGTATCCCATTGCTGGCCGGTCGCATTGGGCGTTGTGCGCAGGCCGCCGTTGGCCAGTAGCTTGGCACGGACGGTGGTCGCAACTGCACTGGCCTGCGAAGGCGACGCCGCGCCGACGAAGAGCGGATAAAGAGTTGCTGCGGAAAGGATGGCTGTCGGCTTCTTCGCCTTACCATCCCAATCGGCATAGCGACTTTCCTTGGCCACCCACAGATAACGGTCGATCGCGACCTTGCGCTTGCGCGCCAGTCCTGCAAATTCGGTAGCGCAGGCGCTGTCGCCAGCTTTGCGGCAACGCATCTCGATCCGCTGTTCCATCGCCAGCATCAGGCTGTTGAGGTCCACCGGCACGATGTCGGTGGTGTGGATCGTCGCGATCGTCCGTCCGTCGCCGAACCAGCGCGAGGTGAAGTCCCATCCGCTTTCCGCACCGGCACGCAGATGACGATAGGTGATCTCCTTGTCGCTCTTGGCTTCGGATGCGGTCGCGACATCTTCCGCATAGGATTCGTCGCGGGGCGTATTTTTGTCGTCCCAATAGCGGTTGAGCAGCGTGCCGTCGGGCATCCGCACCACGCGTTCGCACGCGCCACTGGCCTGCACGCAGGATGCGCCCTTCATCCAATAGGCATGTTCCGCTCGCAGCGCCGCCAATTGACGGGTGGCGGTGTCGGCGCTGTCATCCTTCGACAGATCCAGCATCAGCGCATAGAAGGGTGGTTGCGAGCGGCTGAGATAATAGCTGCGCATTCCATTGGGGATGTGGCCGTAAATTTCGATGGTGGAGGTGAAATCCACCAGCATGCTTTCGATCAGCGGCTGCTGGCCATCGACTGCCAGGCCCAGCATCGTGAAATAGCTGTCCCAATAATAGATTTCGCGAAAGCGCCCGCCCGGCACGACGAAAGGGGCGGGTAGTGGCAGCGCGGAACTACCCGCTTGCCGCTCGACCGGCTGGCGGACCAGTGTGGGCCACAGGGTCCGAACATGGGCACGCAGGTTGGATGCACCATGATCGTTGACGCCCGGCACTCGGAAGTGGCGCAGCACGAAAGCCTTGAGCGCCTCCTTGTCCTGGGGCGGCAGCTGGCGATAGGCCGCCATGATCGTGGCAGGGTCCGATCGCGCTTTGGCGTCGACGAAGGTCTTGCCGTCGGGGAACAGCTTTTCAAGCTGAATGCGTTGGAACAGATCGCCGTACAGGTCTGCAGGGGCGGATTGCGCCCAGCCCGGATGTCCCGACGCAATGAAGGACATGAGGCCGGTAGCAACGAAAGATTGCCATTTTTTCATGGCATCTCTTTCGATGCCCTCATTAGCCTTTGCAACCGCAAAATCGGATGGTGGGTCGGCACGAGGCAATAGCATTACAGCGCTGCACCTACAAAACACGCGATGAAGCCCGGCAGGATGTATTCGATTTTATCGAGATGTTCTATGATCCGACGCGGACGCAGGTCAGGACCAGGATTCTGTCGCCAGGCTAGTTCGAATGGCGGCAGATTTTGAAAGCTGAAGGCGCCCGGAAAACTAGAGGCTACTCAATCAATGATGTGCGCTCATGTTGAGCGGCTGTTGCAATAGCGCTGAAAGAAGCCCCGCGGGAGCAAGCTGCACCGCGGGGCCAAGGTTCAGGGGAGGTGTCACCCAAGGGGATAGGTGACGTTTACGTAAACGACAGTTGCCGTGTGAACGTTCCATGACTGAGCAAATTTCATTTTTCGTTGTGTGTTTTCATCGCGGCCCATCGCCTGTTTTCCTCAGGTGCTGGTGGGCAGCTTTCCGGCGCGACCGGCTGGTCAAGCCAGAACCCGAACCAGCGGATGTTCCGGCAGTAAACCGCCAGGCGATGGCGCGGTCCGGATTTGAGATGATGCTCGTCAGGGAATATCCGGGCCTCGACCGGGCGGCCAGCGTCTTGATAAGCTGACAATGTCTCCATCGCTATGATGAACTCATGATCCGCAAGTTGCATCAGGAGCGGCGCCATCAGCGCTTGAGCATTTTGTGACAAAGCGAGGGGCTTCCAGCGCTCAGACCCTGGGCCATAGGCTGGAGGAAAGCCCCAGGCCTTGCGCTCGCGCGCAACCCCGCTCCCGGCATAAATCATCATTGAAGTAGGATCGACACAACAGGAACCCATCGAGGCCGCCTTGAAAAGGCCGGGACTATTGATCAATCCATATTGGACTGTGGTGGATCCATCACTCACGCCGGAGATGCCGATGCGCTCCATATCGATGTCGCTTCGCTGGCGCAGGATATCGAGTCCAGCCATCAGCGATGAATGAATATTGCGGCGGTCTTCCCAGTCCTGATTGAGCCTGACCGAGAGCGAGTCCATTTTGCCATCATTGCCTTCTACGGCAAAGAGTGGCCCTGGCTTCTGGAAGCTGAGCACCGCAAAGCCGTTCTGTACCAGTGGCTGGATGGGATATTCGTCGCCAGTGCCGCCTCGCAGAAAGCCGCGGCTATTATACTGGACTATGACTAGAGGCAGTTTGGTGCTGTGCTTCGCCGCGGTTGGCAGTACCAGGTCGGCGAAACTTTCTTGGCCACGCGCATTGCGCCAATAGAGTCGTTCAACCTTCGCCTTTGAAAGGGCGCGATAATCCGGATTGGGATCGAAAAGATCAGTGACCTTTCCACTTTGCCGTAGGTCAATCAAAACCAGATGGCGTGGTCGCAAAGCCGTCTCGCGGGCGCAGATCAGCTTGCTGCCCAGGCTTTCGCAGCCGATGACGAGATCGTCGGTTCGAAACAGTGGGCGAGGTGTCCGACCGGGGCGCCAGAGATAGAGACCATATTGGCTGCCCGCCCAACCTTCGCGGCGTATGTAAGTAAATTCCCCGGGCCTGTCGGTCCCCCACGCACCCTCGATATCGAGAAACAGGCTGCCCCGGCAGTCGGCATGATCACATGTCATCCGGCGGCCTGATTGATCCGTTGCGGCAAGACCGGTCGGACTTGAATAGCTTCCAACCGATAGTTGCGTCTTCTCGAGTGTCCAGCTGCCTGGCCATGAGCGTGGCGACACGGGTTGCTCGCCAGATGCAAGCCTTGCCACAGCAAGGCGATCGATATCCTCCCGTGTTACTTTATCCGACAACACGCCATGGTTGAGGCTGTGGATTATCGTCGGCAAGGGTGAACTTATGGCCGGTGTCGTACCGGCATAAGGAACGATTCTGTCATCGACGAGATAACCATTTTGTCCCTCTGCTGCGATGGCGCTTGCCGCTGCTTCCCGGGCCGGTTGATCGCTATAGACAAGGCTTTCCGCGTCATGGCCCCACGCAAAATGATCCACGCCAACATCGGAATGGGTCACTTGTCGGAGCGAACCGTCGACCGGATTAATTTCGACGATTTGCGACACCCCTTCGATCTGGCGTAGCCAGGCAAGTCGCTTTCCGTCAGCCGACCATTGGGGCACAAGCGTGCGCGGCAAGCCATAGTCGACTTCGACGCCCCGGATGGCGACCTTTGCCATGATGAGGGCGTCCCCGCTATCCATGAGGCGAGGACGGCCTGATATGAGGTCGAGCAGGACAAGGCCCACGCAATAGCGGTCGCTGTTAGGATCGGCCCGATGCATAACGAATGCCAGCTTGCTGCGATCAGGCGAAACCGCAAGCAGGCGCTGCCCTGGTCCCATATGCATATAGCCGATATCGCGCAGGCGCAGCAGATCCATTGGCGTGACCGGCGCGGAGCCTGCAGCCGGTACCGCTGCTGCGAGCATATTTTGGCAGGCGTCTGTGCCCTGCGCGGCGCTGGCAGGCACGTGCCAGCCAGCGGCCGCGACGGCCGCCGCGATCAGGATAGCGCGCACGATCTTACCAGCTCTTCGCGATGCTGAGGCTTACGAAGCGACCGGCTGCGGAATAATTGGTGGAGTCATAGGGCGCTTCCCACGCATTAGTCGTGCGGATCAGCGGTGGCTTGCGATTGAACATGTTCTGGACAGCCAAAACAACATCAACCCCTTTAAGCGGTCCAGCCCCGTCCGAAGGGGTGAGCCGCAGGCTGCTGTCGAATGTGGCAGTGGCAGCGATTTTGGCGCTTGGGGCGCTTCTGCTGTCGAGGAGTTTGCCGGTATAATTGCCGAAGAGCGATAGCCCCAAAGCATTGCGTGTCCAGCTAAGGCCTGCCCGTCCGCGCAATTTGGGCGGGTTGAACAATATTCCGGAGCGCTGCGCTTCGGGCTGCAAGGCGGACGTCGTCTGCTTGCTGTTGAGGTAGCTGCCTTCAAGCGTCATACCTAGCTTGCTGCCATCCTCCATGTCCAATGCGTAACGCGCGGACAGATCTATGCCTTTGAGGGTTTGCCGCGCGGCATTGATATTGCTGTTGTTGACGAGGGCGATGATGCGGGTTGGATCGAAAGTGCCACCAGCGACATTGTTGAAGACGTCGGCGCGATCGAGTGCCGCGTCGATGTCTAAGGCGCTTGGGCTTAAATCAACATATTCGGCATAGATCGGGTTGCTCAGCGAACGGGACGCAAACTGGATGGGTGTCACGATCCGGTCGCGATAGCGAACATCGAAATAGCTTGCCTCCAGACGCAGCCCCTCAATGGCGGCGGGATGAAAGTCCAACGTCGTCGACCAGCTGGTCGCATGTTCAGGCTTCAGATCCCTGTTGCCGCCGGACACCAGCATTGCTGTTGCACCAGATGGATAGTTGCTGCCGCCAAGCGTTGGCGCAGCGTAGATATTGACGAAAACCTGATTATATTGCTGGTAGAGCGTGGGCGCGCGAAACGAGCGACCCCAACTCGCCTTGATGTCGAGGTCTGCCATCGGCGCGTAGATGAGCCCGATCTTGGGCGTCACGACCTTGTCGATCCCGGGATAATTTTCATAGCGGAGCGCGCCGGTCATATTGAGGCGATGCATGCCGGCAATATCCTGACCTGCGCCGATGATCGGCAGGTCGATTTCGCCATAGGCGAACCAGGCATCTTGGGATGCGCGGATATCTTGGCTCCCGCCGATCCGATAGCCATGAAATTTGTTGATGCGATAGCCGCCACCGATGGCAAGCTTGGCGACGCCACCCGGCAGCTCGAAAAGGTTGCCGTCGGCGCCGATCTCGACCGACCGCGCCTTGTTGCAATAGCAGCCAATCTGTTGGAGCGTCGTGACGCCATCATAGAAAATGTCATATTGATAGAGAGACCGATCAAAACCGACCATGCCGGAGAGATTGGCCTGCCAGCTTCCCGGGAGCCTCCAGGCAAGACTGGGCGCGACTACAAAGGATTTGGTCTTGAAACTGCCCGTGGAACCATAGGCCTGGATATCGCCGCGCAGCTCATAGGCATATTGCGTGAAGCTGCTCCGCTGATTGTAGAGCGCATCGACCGAAAAGGAGAGGGCGTCGGTAATATCCTGATGGCCACTGGCCAGCAGATTATAGCGTTTGATGAAGGGGGAAAGATAAAGCCCCGGTGCACGCTCTTCGCTATAGTCGCGTTGTCCCGCAATAATTGGCGTCGTACGGCTGAATTCGCCGGAGAGGATCAGCCCACCTCCGTTCCACCGCTGGCCCGCGAGCAGCCCATATTGTTGTTGCACATTCCCGCCATCTGTCGATCCTCCGAGCCTGAAGCTCGACTTGAGTCCGTCGAAATCACGCCGAAGCAGGATATTGGCGACACCTGCCACCGCGTCCGACCCATAGAGTGCGGATGCGCCGTCGGCGACGATTTCTACCCGGTCGATCGCCTCGAACGGGATGGCGGAGATGTCGATCGCCTGGAAGCCGAAATTATAGGCGAGGCGATGGCCGTTGAGGAGGGTCAGGGTTGCGTCAGAGCCAAGACCGCGCAGATTGATGGACGAGGCAGCGCCATAGCCGACGCCCGTGCCCTCGGGCACGTTAAGACCGACGCCGGCATTCTGGCCTCCGCCAAAATTCTGCGGAATGGTCTGCATGGCTTCGGCGAGCGTGCCGAGACCAGCCGCCGTCATGCTCTCGCGACTGAGCGAAGTCGTCTTGGACGCGGTCTCCCCGCCTCGGATGCGGGACCCCGTCACAACGATATCGCTTCGCGAGCCGGCCATCTGGGGATCCAGCGCCGCAACGTCCCGGCCCCGGATGAGCAGAGTCCTGCCGCGAATATCGACGACAAGGTCGGTGCCATCCAGCAGCTGCGCTACCGCCTCCTCCAGGCTATAGTCCCCCTTCAGCGCTTTCGCCTGTCTGCCCCGCAGCAGCGCCGGATCGGCAACCAGTTGAAACCCGGTTGCGCGCGCGACAAATCGCAGCGCGTATCGCAGATCCTGTGCGGGTAGATCATAAGCGCGGGGCGCGCGATCTTGCGCTGATACCGCCGGACTAAGTGTCAAAAGCGCAGCCGCTGTGGTGGCCAGAAGGCCCATTTTGTTCAGCATGATAGAATCTCCCCGTCAAATTCCACAAGCCCCTGTTTGGGTGGCTTGTGTTGACGTGACGGGGATCTTGATTTTTGAAGCTGGTGAAGATGAAATTATTTTCGGATGATGAGTTGCCTGTCTTTGGATCGATCAATCTGGGCGCGAAGAAAGGTCGCTACGGCATTTGCGGTAGCCTCTGCATCATCAATACGGATCTCACCGAAAATCCTGCGCTTTCCGAGCGTCGAATCGGCAAGAATAATCTTCACGCCATTGCGACGATTGGCCTCTGTTATGATGTCCTGCACGGCAACATCATCATAGCTTCTGGCGCCTTCGGATCCGAGGACCTTTTGATTGGAAGAGTATCTGACGAAGGGAAGAGCCTTTGGGCCACCTTCGAAAGCCAGCGTCTGGCCGGCACGCAAGCGAAAGAGACGGGAGGGACGCGCATTCTCCCGCCAGCCGGGAAGACGAACTTCGATCGAGCCGCCTTCCATCCTCAGGGCGAGACGGTTGCGCAGGCTGAGATCGAATATACCTCCGGCAGCCGCAAGCTCGCTGTCCGCGGCCTTTACGACAAAGGGGCGGCCGGCAAGAGCCGGTATGTCAAAACGGGCCTGCCCTTTTTGCAGTTCGAACTGACGCTCATCCGGAGTTAGCCGCACATGCAACAGGCTATTCTCCCCAAGTCGCAACAATGTTCCGTCCGCGAGCCGTTCCTCGCGCGTCTGCCCGGCAGCCGTCGCGATAGTGATGCGATTTGCAGATGAGCTTGGCATAAATGCCGGGCGCCAGACGAATAGCGCGGCCGCCGAAAGAGCGATGAGTAAAAAAATCGCTGCAAGGCCATATTGGAAGCGGGATCGTCGCAGGGGCGCGGCCGCAATCATCGTCGGAGCGACTGGCCCGTTTTCTTTGTGTTCTGGTCTATCGTCTGCAGGCGGCCAGCGGCCTTCTTCCCGCGCGACCGACATAGCAAATGCGGCATCTTCAACACCGATCATCAGCCGTTCGTAAAGCGCGCGTCGACCTGGCTTTTCCAGCATCCAGCGCGATAGGCCAGCCCGATGCCGATCCGGCTCGTCAAGCATCCGGGTCACCCATTTCTGTGCCTCGCGTCGGTCGCGCGGGGTAATATCATTCATCATCGGCTTCCAGGTTTGCCGCTACAAAGCGCATGGCCTTGAGCATTTGCTTTTGCACTATCCACAGAGGCAAGCGCTTATTGAAGCCGATTTCGCGGTAACTATAGCCTTCCAGGCGATTGAGAAGGAAGATATCGACCGTTTCTCGTGGTAAGCCGCGTAACAAGCTTTCCCATCGGGCGACATCTTCGCGCGCTGAGGCCTCACGATAGGGGTCGATCTGGTCGGTCAGCAGCAATGCTTCATCGAGGGGCACGGATCGCAAGGCAAGTCGGGTTGCCCCCAGTTCCGCCCGGTCTCGTAGCATGTTCGTAGCGATCCGCGTAAGATAGGCCTCGGGTGTGGCGACCTCGAGATTTGATGCTGCCTTGAAATAGCGGGCGAGTACCTCCTGGGCCATTTCGTCCGCGTCCGCCTGATTGCGCAGACGTCGCAGAAAGAAGCGCAGCAAACGCGGCTTTTCTTTGCGGTAAAGCAGAATGAAGCGCGCCCTAAAATCCTCGCGCGATATAGCGGCATGTGGCGGAAGGAATGGACCTTCGATATGCCGGGTCACAGGATTTTCTCCCGTGACCTAATGCGTCGTGCAGCCGCCAAGAGCAGCCACATGTCGCGCATAAAATCATTATGAGGCAGGCATACCGCCTGCCACTTTGGGCCTTGGCTCATCGTCGCACCTATGTCCTCTCGGGGCGACGGCCAAAGCCGGATGTTGGAAACCTGCACACGTCAGGCGCATGCGCCTTTACCGTTGCCGGCTGGACATGCGCGCATGCCACCCGGCCCCGTAAAACGGTGACCGAGCAACGTGTGAGGGGTTTCCACGCCCCACTTCCGGGCTTTCACCGGAAGCGACCCTATTGTGCGCGAACGGGGAAGGGGCGCAAGCTTAAAATTGGAGCGATATCGGCTGCATCATCTGAGGCGCATTCTTGCGTGTCGCTCATCGCTCGTATCAAAGGCTGCAGCTTGTTGTGTCAGGTATAAGCTGGAACCCTATTGGGCGACGGGCGCTTGCATGGGATGGCCATTAATCCCCGCCAGAAGGGCGCGACAACTGCAAGGCGACATCATGCGCCCGCTCGAGCAAAATTTCTTGATCGGATAGAGCCGTTCTTTGCCGGTAAGGACGTCATTGGCGGACCGCTGCTGTTGGCGACGATGGTGGCGCTGCTTTTCACCAACAGTCCGTTGCGTGAAAACTATGAACGCTTCTGGGACACACAGCTTCTTTTTGGCTTCGGTCGGCTGTCGGTAAGCCACAGCCTCGCGGAATGGATCGATCATGCGCTGCTGCCGCTATTCTTCATCGTCATAGGCGCAGATGTGAAACGCGAGCTTGTGCGCGGCGCCTTGTCTCAGCTGCGCACCGCCATCTTTCCGGTCGCTGGTGCCATCGGCGGCATGCTGGTTCCGGTCTTCTTGTTCTGGATCATCGCGCGGGACAGCGAAGCTATCAAAGGCTGGGGCACGGTCATCACAATGGATACCGCTTTTGGCCTTGCGCTGATCGGCCTCTTTGCCACCCGCTTGCCAGATGGCGTACGCGCGCTGTTTCTTGCGTTTGCAGCGATCGATGACATTGGGGGGCTGCTGGTGATCGCTGCGGCCTATAGCGACGTGATCTATTTCGATGGCCTGCTGATTGCGGCCATTGGCTTTGCCGCCATCTATCTGCTGCGCCACCTGCGCTGGGGGGCGAGCATCCCCTATGTGGTGCTCGCTGTCATCCTGTGGGTCGGTATCTTGCGCTCGGGCATTCATACCACAATAGCAGGGGTGCTCCTTGGCTTTCTTGTGCCGGTCTATCCCAGGCTTGGCCGTAAGGATTTTGCTGACAAAGTTCAGGACGAGATTGATGAATTCCAGCGGGCACACCGCCATACGTTAGGGGAAGGGGAGGGCGCCGACGCTACCCGCTCGGAAAAGAAGGCGCAGGAGCGCCTGGGCTATCTAGACGAGATGACCAGCGCCACGCATGCAACAGGAGAGCGAGTCATAATGCTCCTTTCGCCCTGGATCAGTTATGTCGTGTTGCCGCTCTTCGCCCTCTCCAACATCCGGGTACATATCAGTTCCGATCTCATTGCAGATAGCTTGCACTCGACACTTGCACCCGCCATTCTGATAGGGCTGTGCCTGGGCAAACCGGTGGGTTTTTTAAGCTTCAGCTGGATCGCAGCCCGGCTGGGCCTTGCGCGCCTTCCCGACAATGTCCGCTGGCCGATGATCGCGGCGATAGGATCGCTAGCGGGTATCGGCTTTACGATTTCGCTCTTCATATCCGGACTGGCGTTCAGCGACGGCCGGCTTCAGGAGATAGCATCGTTCGCAATCATCGTCGCTTCGGCCCTTGCAGGCCTGGCGGGTTATACAGCCCTTCGGGTTGCGGCGCGCGTATCGGCCTGACCTCTGCGGCCACCTCGCGCACGGGTGACTGGTCTCACCTTATGGCTATTATCGCCATGCCGACGTCGTCGCCTTCTGGATTAGCCCGGCCCAATGGGCTTGCCCGCAATGATCGCTGATGAGGTCCTGCCTAATCTCAAGTTCGGCATAGGGCAGATTGCGTGGAGAGGCGTGGACGGGTATCGTGTAGTCGGTGGCATCCATGCGATACGGTGCGTTGTCGCCCACACATATCGTTTTGTCGCCCTGTAATTGTGCAAGCATGGCCATGGCAAATTCCGTGCGTCCGAGCCAATGAAGGACCCCTATGTGCCATGGCCGGGCAACGCCGTTCAGCTTTGGGGTGAAGCTGTGTAGCGAAAGCAGGATAGTCTCAATACCCGCCGCCTGCCTGGCGTCGAGCATGGCCGATATGACCGCATGATATGGCGCGTGGATCGCCGCTATCCTGGCTTGCCTGGCTGCATCGTCCAATGCACTATTGCCTCTTATGTGGGTACCGTCAGACTGGATGGCCATGGCGTCCTCATGCCCCGGATCGCGATTGCAGTCGATCACGAGACGCGAATAGGTCTGATGGATGAAAGGCGCGTCTAGCAGGCGGGCCAATTCTCTGCCAAACTCCCGTACGCCGATGTCGACAGCGATATGTCGCGCGCGGTCTGCGGATTTTAGACCCAGATCGCCCACCGCTGCGGGAATGGCGGCCCCGGCATGATCCCCAACCAGCAGGAACGGCGAGCGACCTTCCGCGTTATCGATGGCGAACGGCGTCGGATCGTCCGGACCCAATAATGTCGTCGCCTCTCGGGCCATCGGGATCTTCCTTTCATGCCGTTGTTGACGATCCATCATGTCACCACATACCGCTATCAGCAGCCGGTGTCGCTGGGCGAGCATCGCATCATGATGCGGCCGCGCGAAGCCTTCGACCAGCGATTGCTGTCCGCCCGGCTCGACATCGAACCCGAACCTAGCGAACTGCGCTGGCTGCATGATGTCTTTGGAAACTCCGTCGCGATCGCCTTGTTCAAAAAGCGCGCCTCGCATTTGGTCGTCACCAGCGAAGTGACGCTGGAACATGCGCCACTGGCGCAGCAGCAAGTCGATGTCGAACCTTATGCCCGCCTGTTTCCGTTCACTTACTCGTCGGAGGACATGCCCGACCTGCTGCGGTCCATCGAGCGGCAGCATCTGGACCCGGAACGGGTAGTCGACAATTGGGCGCGCGGCTTCGTCCGCAATGAC
This sequence comes from Sphingobium sp. AP50, assembly GCF_900109095.1. Classification (GTDB taxonomy): domain Bacteria; phylum Pseudomonadota; class Alphaproteobacteria; order Sphingomonadales; family Sphingomonadaceae; genus Sphingobium. Next base: position 6,069 of record NZ_FNYZ01000037.1, on the reverse strand, counting down.
GGCAATACCGGCACGGTCGATCTGCTGACCCGGATCGCTACCGGCATCCAGCGCGACTTCACCTATGTCCCCCGACATGAGAAGGGCACCCAGTTGCCGATCGAGACGTTGCGCAGGCGGCAGGGCACCTGCCGCGACTTCGCGGTGCTGATGATCGAGGCGGTGCGGGCGCTTGGTTTCGCCGCGCGCTTCGTGTCGGGCTATGTCTACAATCCGTCCCGGCACGAGGGCGTGGTCGGCGGCGGCAACACCCATGCCTGGGTGCGCATCTTCCTGCCCGGATCGGGCTGGGTAGAGTTCGATCCGACCAACGGCATCATCGGCAATCGCGGCCTGATCCGCGTCGCAATCGCGCGCGATCCCTATCAGGCGTTGCCGCTGTCGGGCACCTGGTTCGGCCTGCCCGCAAGCTTCTTGGGCATGGACATATCGGTCGACGTCCATCGCGCCGATCCAGCTCTGTTCCCCACCACAGGCCATGGCGCCATCAACAGCCGCATCGCCGGCGCTCCAGGAAAGACCCCGACATGCTGATCCGCTGCGGCTATGATATCGAATTTTCTACCGACACGCGGATGGCGATGATGGCGCTGCTCAGCCTCCACCCCTCGCGCCATCAGGATCTGCGCACGCCGCAGCGGCTGATCGGCAGCCCCGACATCCCGCTTTATCATTTCGAGGACGGGTTCGGAAATGTTGCCACCCGGCTGACCCTCCCGCCCGGCAATGTCACCTTGTCCTGCGACTTCGTTATCGAGGATAGCGGCGAACCCGACCGGCGTGCGCCCGATGGCGCGCAGATGCCGGTGGAGGAGTTGCCCGATGCGGTCATGCCCTTCCTGCTCGGCAGCCGCTATTGCGAGACTGACCGGCTGATGGATGTCGCCTGGGCCAATTTCGGTCATCTCGCCGCAGCGCGCGACCGGGTGGATGCGATCGTCGATTTCGTCCACAACCATATCGAGTTCGGCTATCATCACGCCCGGCCGGACAAGACCGCCTGGAACGGCTATCAGGAACGGCAGGGCGTGTGCCGCGACTTTGCCCATCTCGCCATCACCCTGTGCCGCTGCATGAACATTCCGGCGCGCTATTGCACTGGTTATCTGGGCGACATCGGCGTGCCGCCGGTGGACGCGCCGATGGATTTCAGCGCCTGGTTCGATGTTTATATCAATGGCGACTGGTACACCCATGACGCTCGCCACAAACGCCCCCGGATCGGCCGCATCCTGATGGCGCGGGGCCGCGATGCCACCGATGTCGCCTTGACGACCGCCTTTGGCCCGGCAAATCTGGTGCGGTTCCAGGTCCACACCGATGAGGTTTCCTCTCTTGACTGATCCGATCGCCAATCCGCTGCTGCAACCCTGGACCGGCCCGCTCGGCGCACCGCCCTTTGCCCAGGTGCGGGACGACGATTTTCTGCCGGCGCTGACGACTGCGATCGGCTGGCATGAGGCAGAGATTGCGGCGATCACCGGGCAGGATGCGCCGGCGACCTTCGACAATAGTATCGCCGAGCTTGAGCGGTCGGGCGAGGCGCTGGCGCGGGTCCGCCGGTTGTTCTGGACCCTGTCCTCGGCGCAGGGCACGCCGGGTATCCGCGCGATCGAGGCGGAGATATCGGCGCGGCTGAGCGCCCATTCGGTCGCGATCAGCCATAATGCGGCGCTCGCCGCGCGCATCTTCGCGGTCCATGCCGCTCGGCATCAGAGCGGCCTGACGCCAGAGCAGATCCGGCTGGTGGAAAGCAGCCATGCCGGCTTTCTGCGTGGCGGTGCGGCGCTTGTCCCCGCCGACAAGGAACGCTTCGCCGCCATCGATGCGCGGCTGTCGGCCCTGTCGGTGCAATTCGGGCAGAATGTACTGGCGGCGACGGCGGCCTGGGTGCTCGATCTGGGGGCGGAGGACCTTACGGGACTGCCGCCCGCCATGTGTGAGGCGGCCGCCGGGCGCGCAGCGGCCAAGGGGCAGGCGGGCCGCTATCATGTCACGCTCGACCGCACCGATTTTGAGGGCTTTTTGACCTTCTCGCAGCGGCGCGACCTGCGGGAAAAGTTGTGGCGCGCCTTCACCGACCGCTGCGACGGCGGGGCGTACGACAATTGGCCGATCATCGCCGAAACGCTGGCACTGAGGAAGGAGAGGGCGGTGCTGCTCGGCTATGCCGACCATGCCCATTATGCGCTGGAAGACAGTATGGCGCATGATCCCGTGGCGGCGACCGACCTGATGCGGCAGCTTTGGGAACCGGGAAAGCGGCGCGCGGCAGAGGAAGCGGCGGAGTTTCAGGCGCTGATCGATGCGGAAGGCGGTGGCTTTGCCCTCGCGCCCTGGGACTGGCGCTTCTACGCGGAGCAGGTGCGGCGCGCCCGCTATGCGCTGGACGGCGCGGCGGTGGCGGCGCACCTGCGGCTAGACGCAGTGCGGCAGGCGGCGTTCGACACCGCCGCGCGCCTATATGGCCTCAGCTTCACCCGGCGGGCCGACATTGCTGGCTATCATCCCGATGTTTGGGCCTGGGAAGTTACGGACAAGGATGGCAGCGCGGTCGGCCTGCTGTTCACCGACTATCTGGCGCGGCCGGAGAAGCATGGCGGCGCCTGGATGGGCAGCCTGCGGGTGCAGGAGGCTATGGACGGAGACGTTCGCCCGGTCGTCTATCTCGTCGCCAATTTTGCCGCCGCGCCGCCGCCCAATCGCGGCGCGACCCGCCTGTCTATCGACGAGGCGCGCACCCTGTTCCACGAATTTGGCCATGCTTTGCACGGCCTTCTCTCTCGCGTCGTCTATCCCAGCCAGTCGGGCACAGCGGTCGCACGTGATTTCGTCGAGTTTCCCAGCAAGTTCATGGAAAACTGGATCGTCAGCCGGGAAGTGCTGGCCGGCTTCGGCGTGCCCGACGATCTGATCGTCGCGATTCGCCAGGCCGAGGTTTATGGCCAGGGTTTCGCCACGGTCGAACTGATCGGCTGCTCGCTGGTCGATCTCGCAGTCCATCAGCAAGCAGAGTCGGAGACGGATCCGCGCACCTTTATCGCAGCGGAACTCGACCGGCTGGGCATGCCGCCTGAAGTCGGCATGCGCCATCACTTTCCCTACTTCACCCATATTTTCGACGGCGGCTATTCCGCTGCTTACTACAGCTATGCCTGGTCCGAAGCGCTCGACGCCGATGCGTTCGAGGCATTTGTCGAGACGGGCGACATTTTCGACCCGCAACTCGCCGCGCGTTTCCGCGACGAGATACTGTCGGCTGGCGACAGTCGCGATCCTATGGAGTCGTTCCGCGCCTTCTTGGGCCGTGCGCCCGACGCACAGGCGCTGATGCGCGCGCGGCACTTGGCGGGGGCTTGAGCATTAAACGCAGGACGGCAATGCCTGTCCATTTTACGGCAAAGGCTGGGACCTAGCCGACTGGCTGCTTCCGGGCGCCGAGGTGGTAATAGCGGACGCTGATCAGTCGCCAATGACCGTCCGCGCTCGTCGATATAGCCCCACACATCAAGGTTCATAGTTGCAAATGGGAGGGAATTTGCGACAAAATCTCTGATCATGACTTCCCTCAAACGGACTGAATATCGGATCATCGACCAAGCGTTCGGCATGGGCGGCGGTTACGTACTCGACTTCTCCAACCGGACTCTGTCGGAATGGTTCGAGGACGAGTTCAATATCGACATCTATGCTGACAGCTATGCGTCGCGCGGAGATTCCAAGGCCAACCGCGTCCGCAGCTTCGTTGACGTGGAGCCTGCCCCGCTCGTCGCGCGCATGTTGCGCGCCCTCTGGAAATACCGGGAGCGTATGGCCGACTATAATGCTGGCACGGAGGCGCGCGACAAGGAGCAGCTATTCGAGGTGATCGCGAAGCTCGATGATCCCGCTTTGCGCCTCGACGATATCAAGGCGCATGCTCTGCGCTTTGACGCCGCACACATCGCCGACCAGATTAGGCGGATGGAAGGCTCCATCGTGAAAGACCCGGCGCTCGCGATCGGCACCGCGAAAGAACTGGTCGAGAGCTGCTTTAAAACCATCTTGCGTGAGCGCGGGATCGACTACGACAAGGAAGACTTGCCCCAGCTCGGCAAGAAGGTCTTTGGTGCCTTGCGGCTGTTACCGAACGACATTCCCGAGGCTGCCAGAGGCGCAAAAGCTATAAAGACCATGTTGAGCAACCTTGCGACCGTTGTGCAGGGCGTCGCCGAAATTCGCAGCCTTTACGGCACGGGCCACGGTCGCGACGGCAAGGTGCGTGGTGTGACGCCACGCCATGCCCGCCTTGCCGTCGGCTCGGCCACCACCCTCGTCAATTTCGCCTTCGAGACGCATTTGGAATCTCCGGCTTCAGAGTCCCACGTTCACAAAACTTCTAAGGAGCATCTTGCTTGACTGCCACTGTGAAGGGCGAGACGGCTGTCTTCTGGGGAGCGAAATTAGGCCGCCGCATGTCCTGGTAGGGCCGATGGGCGACCGGCAAATTGTGGGACATTCCCGACGTTCGCGCGCGAAATGTCGAACGGAAGCTGTTGTCAGAAGCCGACTTTCATGTTCGCCCGGCGGCATCCCAACGGACACAACCTGACCGATCAGACGAGTACCACACTTCTTAATTAGCAAGCCCACCAGAGCAACGCATCGGTTCCTTAGCGTTTGGCAAGTCGACCTAATCTCTGGCTTGCCGAAAATGTAAGGCAATGAAGCAGAGGTAATTTGCGATACCTCCCAGCGCGAGATCATGGTTGCCAGTCTGTCATCTGCAGCACATTCCCACCAAGGCTCTGAAATGCGCGCTGGCGGCAGGAGAAGACGATGATCTGCTGATCACGGGCCTGCCGATGAAGCGCGTCGAACATGCGCTCGATCCGGTCATCGTCCGAATAGACGAGCGCGTCGTCGAGGATCACCGGTGCAGGTCGGCCGTCGCGCGCGAGCAGACGCGCAAAGGCCAGGCGCGTGAGGACCGACAATTGCTCGCGCATGCCGCCACTGAGGCGATCGACATCTTCCTGCAGCCCAGCGCGCACGATAGTCTGTGGTAGCAGCGTCCTATCGTCGAAGGTGATGGTGACATCGTCGAAGAGTAGGCCGAGCAGCGGGCGCAATTCGCTCATGACTGGCTTGAGATAGAGATCACGCGCACCTGAACGCGCTGCCTCCAGTGCCTGCGTTAACCGCGTCAGCACGGCGACTTCCCGTTCGAACGCGGAAACACGAGTTTCTGCAGCGGATAAGGCATCGGCCGTCTCTCGCCACGCCTCCTCCACCGCCTCGTCAGATCGCGCGGTGATGCGGGCGTTCAACCCGGCGCTAGTCTCGCGTAACTGCTGGATTTCAGTTGCTGCCGCCTGCTCGACGGACCGCACCCGGCGCAGCGTCGCATCAGCCGCGTCCAGATCGAGCGCTTCGGCGCTCCGCTCCTCAAAATTTCGCTGAGCATCCGCCAGCGCGACATCGCGTTCGGCGAGACGCGCCGCCAGACCTCGCCCCCTGACTTCGCGTTCATCGACGGGGCCGAGGATCGCAACGACCTGCTCATCGCGTGTCTGTAACCGGGCGAGCACAGTCTCAGCCTTGATAAATGCTTCGTCGGCCTGTGCTCGGGCCGGTTCGGCTGTCCGTATGGTCTGCGCCGCCTCGCGTCGCCGCTGTTCTGCAGCGTCACGGGCGGCGCGGGTTTCATCTGGATCGGCTTTCAACTCGACCCGCGAGGTATCCACACCAGCCAAAGCCGCCACCGTCTCGCGCAATGCCTCCAGCCCGTCAGGTGCGATGATCTTGAGTAGCGCCTTGGCCTCGTTTGCCTGCGCCTCGACCGATTGGGCCTGAACCTGCTGGGCGCGTGCCGCCGCCAAATCTGACACCCCCATCGAGGCGAGTAATACCAACCTCCAATGATCCTGACTCACGTTGGGGATTCCCAAAGCGATGAATGTCTGAATCTATGGGTGCCGGTTGGAGGGCATTGCCATGGGTGCAGCGATTGGATTGCGGGACGACTTTGATGCGGCAGGCTTGAGACGGCTGGCGCGCGCGACCAGAAGCGCGAACCAGGGTCGTCGG
>NZ_FNYZ01000003.1 GCF_900109095.1 Sphingobium sp. AP50 | reverse complement strand
AACGGCGCCTGCTGGAACAGAAAGAAGAGACAGAGCGCCAGCAAACCGATCGAGAACAAAGTGCGCAAGATGCGGCCGATGAAAGGAATGTTGAAGAGAATGATGAGGACGACGGCAGCGGCAACGGCATAGATTGCCATTTGCTGCCATTCAGGGTTGGCGCTGATCTCGACTGGCCCGCGCCAGCGCAGGGCTGCGATCATCGGGCGGGCGCGACCCGCCAGACCGTGTTCGACAGGTCGTCTGCGACGATGAGGCTCCCGCGCGACGAATCATAGGTCACGCCGACCGGGCGGCCGCGTGCGTGCCCGTCCTTGATGAAGCCGGTCAGGAAATCGACTGGCTTGCCTGCCGGGCGACCATTGGCGAACGGCACCCATACGACCTTGTAGCCCGACAGATCCTGCCGATTCCAGCTGCCATGCTGCCCGATAAAGGCGCCCTGCGTGAAGGACGGGCCAAGGCCAGCACCGGTCACGAAGCTGAGACCGAGGGCGGCAACATGCGAGCCCAGAGCATAATCTGGGCGAACAGCCTTTTCGACCATCTTCGGGTTCTGGGGATGGACGCGCGGATCGATATTGTTGCCCCAATAGCTGTAGGGCCAGCCGTAGAAGGCGTCGGGGCGCACGGATGTCAGATAGTCCGGCACTAGCTGAGGCCCCAGCTCATCCCGCTCGTTCACGACCGACCAGAGCGTCTGCGTCTGCGGATTGATGGCAAGCGCAGTAGGATTGCGGATGCCGCTGGCATAGGTGCGATGCGCGCCGGTCGCACGGTCGATTTCCCAGATGACGGCGCGATCCTCTTCGACCGCCATCCCGCGCTCGCCCACATTGCTGTTCGAGCCAATGCCGACATAGAGTTTCGTGCCGTCGGCGCTGGCCGTCAGCGCCTTGGTCCAGTGATGGTTGAGGCGGGAGGGAAGCTTGGTAACTTCCTGACCGGGGGTGGCGATCCGTGTTATGCCGTCACGATAGGGGAAACGCAGCAGGGCATCCTGATTGGCGACGTAGAGGCTGCCGTCCACGAAGGCGAGGCCATAGGGTGCATTGAGGCCGTCGATGAAGGTGGTGCGCACCTCCGCCTTGCCATCGCCATCGGCGTCGCGCAGCAGCGTGATGCGATTGCCGCCCTTTGCCGGCGTTTTGCCCAAGCTCTTGATATAGCCCGCGATCACATCTTTGGGACGCATGAGCGGGGCGCTGCCGCCTGACCCTTCTGCTACCAGGATGTCGCCATTGGGCAGGATAAGGGTCTGACGCGGTATCTTGAGGTCGGTTGCCAGTGCGGTCACGGTAAAGCCCCGCGGCGCGGTCGGGCTTTCGCCATCCCAGCCCTCGGGCGTCGCGATCCTGATCGGCGGCACCAGCGTTTGACGCTGTCCCGGAAGGTCGGGATTGGCGCCGGTCTGGTCAAGCCCGGGCTGGCTGCTGCCGCATCCGGCGAGTGCGAGGGTGAAGAGGGTGGCGCAAAGGTTGCGCGTAGGAGCGATGCTCATCGTGCCATCTCCCGAACGGTGCGGTGAGCGACCCAACTGGCCGCCAGGGCAAAGACCGTGCTGATGATCGACAGGATGAGACCGGTGACGCCAACCGAACTCCAGGCATCCTGACTATGCTGGAACGCATTCACCAGACCCGCCACCCACATGATGGCGATCAGCACCGCGTAGAGCAACGATGGCTGCCGATGCGCCCCGCGCCGGGCGGCAATCGCAAGAATGATGCTCCAAAACAGCACCATGCCGCCAGTCAGCAAGGCGCCCACGATCAACCAGGAGGAGAAATTGGTCCACTGGATTTCAGCGGTCTGAAGATAGGCGATGTCGGTCACCAGCGCGAACGTGAACAGCGCCACAGGAAAAGCGAGGAGCAGGTCATGCAAGGGATGCAAAAAGGGCCTGAAGCCCATAGGCATATTGGGCAAGGATGCTCTCCTGCTCGAATGGGAATAAGGAAAGAATGCGCCGCCTGCTCAAATGGTTGCGGCAATGACGGTGCGCCTAGCGGCTCCGGCCATAATCCCATAGGCGGCGGCGCTCGCTTGAGGTCGGAGCATTATGATGCCCGCCTGACGCTCGGCGGTTCATCTCGCCAAGAACAACCTGATCAAGGGGGGAATTGTGGTCGGCCTCAGCTATCAGCAGGAAAGCCTCGACCAAATCCTGATCGCCCCATGCCTTGATGTTGCGCTGATCGGTTTCATGTCCGGGCATGCGTGATCCTCCAGATGCCGACACTGTTGCGGCTTGTACGGCAGAACCATGCGCGCAGCCCTGTGTTCCCACTGTTTGATGCAGATCAGCACGCTTTTCCTGCGCGGAACAGAGTATCCCGAAGGCGGTTCTGATCAGCGAGGAGAATGATGATGCACAAGGAAAAGGAAGATGGTGAAGTTGTAACGCACATGTCGACGACGGAAGCGCGTAGTGGTTCACCAACCCGCATGACGCGAAACATATTGGTGATCAGTCTGATCCTTGTGGGAATCCTGCTGGCCATCGCGGTCGGCTTCGGGTTCTTTGAGACAGGCCAGACAGGCGCTGACAACATCAATGCTGACAATACAGCCGCCGGATCTGTGAATTGAAGCGATCATGTAATTGCTTTGGCCCGGGCGGGTATCTAACCCTTGAGCCGTGACAGCGATCGAAAATATAGGGCAGGCACAGGCGCGACGCATCGCCCTTGGCGCGCAAGGGTTCGGGCAAAAGAGGCCCGGCGTAGCCGGGCGCCATCATCTGCGGCAGTTATTGGGCAGGCTTCATCTTCACCAGATCGATAGCGTCAACGTTCTTAGCCGAGCCCATTATCTCCCCGCCTTTTCGCGACTGGGATGTTATGATCGCACGGCATTGGACGCCCTTGCCTGGGGCAAGCCGCGCGAGCGCAAGCTTTTCGAATATTGGGCGCATGAGGCCTCGCTTCTGCCGTTCGAATTCCAGCCGCTGCTTCGCTGGCGCATGGCGCAGGCTGATCGCGGTGAGACCGGCTGGACAGGCATGCGGGTCTACGCGACCGAGCGGCGCGGTGAAGCAATGGCGCTCCTCGATCGGATAAAGATCGACGGACCTATGGCGGTGTCGGATTTCGAATCGCACAAGGGCCAGACGGGTTGGTGGGAGTGGAGCGATACCAAGCGTGCGCTCGAATGGCTGTTCTGGGCAGGGCATATCACCACGGCCAGCCGGCGCGGCAATTTCGAGCGGGTCTATGACCTGACAGAGCGGGTGATCCCGGCGGCCATCCTGAACCAGCCGACACCATCGGACTTTGATGCGCACCGCGCCTTGATCCAATGTGCAGCGCAGGCGCATGGCATCGCGACCAGCGGCGAGCTGCGGGACTATTTCCGCCAGTCGCCGCGCGATGCGATGCCCGCGATCCATTCGCTTGCCGAAGAAGGGATATTGGTGCCCGTCCATGTGCCCGGCTGGCGTCATGCCTGGCTGTATCGCGACGCGCGGCGACCCCGTCGTATCGACGCGCAGGCGCTTCTCGTGCCCTTCGACCCGCTGATCTGGGAGCGCGACCGCACGGAGCGACTGTTCGGGTTTCGCTACCGGATCGAAATCTATGTCCCTGCCGAAAAGCGGGAATATGGCTATTATGTCCTGCCCTTCCTGCTGGGCGACAGCCTTGTCGCGCGCGTCGATCTGAAGGCCGATCGCAAGGCTGGCCGGCTGGTCGTCCAATCCATGCACTTCGAGCCGGGCGCGCCATCGGATAGCCGTGAAGCGCTGGAAGAGCAGTTGGCGCGGATGGCGCAATGGCTGGGTCTGGAAGGCTGGACAACGGCGACGATGTAACAGGCGACAGTCGTAATCCGCACAGCATCGCCTCATTTCTGGCAATGAAGAAGCGGAGTCCCCATTTCTGCACAAATGGAGGAATTGATGGCGTTCAGCGAAATGAAACAAGCACGGCTGTCTGACACAGGTAGCAAACCGCAGGAGGGCGTGGTTTGACCAGCCTCGCCGAGACGATCGGGTATATCGGGCTGCTCGATGACGAGGATATCGAACTGGACAGCGCCGCGCTGGCGCTCAGCTCGCTCGATCATGAAGGCCAGGATCTCGAACCCTATTTGGATCAGCTGCGCAACATCAGCGAGGCGGTGGAGACAGCGTACGAACGGCGCGTCGCCACAGATATGATTTCCGGTGAAGCGCAGGGGGCGTTGCTTGCGGAGGTGATAGGCGATAAGTTGGGGTTTGCCGGTGATCGCGACAGCTATGATGCGCCGCTCAATGCAGACATGATCCGGGTTCTCGATCGTCGCCGTGGCCTGCCCGTCAGCCTCTCCATCCTGTATGTCGCGGCTGCGCGGCGGATGGGCTGGCGCGCGGACGCGCTCAATACGCCCAGCCATGTGCTGGTGAGCATAGGCCCGAACGAGGCGCCGGCCCTGATCGATCCGTTCAACGACGGCCGGCTTGTGCGGCCGGAGCAACTGCTGGCCTTGCTCGAACAGGTGTCGGGCGCAGGCGGCTGGCCGAGCGAGATGCACGTCGCCCCCATGTCGAACCGCATGACGCTTGTGCGCCTGCTCCTCAATCAGGCCAGCCGCGCAGAGCAGGCAGGCGATACGCTCCGGGCCAAGGCGCTGTACGAGCGCATGACGGTGATGTCGCCGGACCATGATGCGGGCTGGTGGGAATTGGCCCGTCTTCAACTCGTCCATCGCGAAGTTGACGAGGCGAGAGCCTGCCTGGGGGCGATGCTGGAAGTCACCCGAGATACAGAGCGTCGAGCTCATATCCATGCCGCGCTCGGCCGCCTGACGACTGGTGATTGATCGGCCGGGTGTGGCGATGCCGCCCGGTCATGATCGGCCCGAAGGCCAGAAGCAGAGTTGATGACAAGTTAAGGCGTTATTTGCGGGAACTGCAACGCTTGCCGCAGGTTATTGAAGCTGTCGGACCGATCATTTTGCCCCCCGCTCGATCCGTTCGGCTCCCATAGAGGCCCCGCCATTCCCCCGGCGGGGCCTCATTCTTTTTGGGCGATGCGGCCATCATGGAAATGCCGATCGATCCGGCGTGCTCAACGATGCGCGTGACCAGACGATAATATCAGTGGGCGTAGATCATCTTGCGGGTCATGCCGCCATCGACGGTTATCTGCTGACCTGTGATGAATTTTGCCCCGTCCGAGGCTAGGAACAGGACAGTCGCGGCGATATCGCCAGGTTCACCAACGCGGCCGGCCGGATGTTGCTCCCTGTCAATATCGCGGTGTTCCACAGCCTCTCTGGTTTCTGATTTAGCCCATGGTCTTGTCTCGATCCATCCGGGCAGGATCGCATTGACCCGGATGTCGGGGCCAAGGCTGATCGCCAACGCATGGGTCATGGCGCAGATCGCGCCCTTTGCAGCGGCGTAGGCTTCCGTATGCGGCTCCGACTGCAATGCGCGGGTTGATGCCATCATGACGATCGCGCCCTTGCGCAGGCGCAGCAGGGATACCGCACTGCGGACCATCAGAAAGGCGCCGGTGACATGACTGTCCTGCCATGACTGCCATTTCTTGAGATCCAGCTGTTCGATCGGTCCGCTCACCGGATTAGCCATGCCGGCGTTGGATACCAGTAAATCGATCCCGTCCTGTTCGCCGCTACCCTCCTGCCATGTCGCGATTTTCTGGAACGCTTTTTCAACATCCTTTTCGCTGGCGACATCGGCCCGCACCACGATGAGATGGGGAGAAGGCATCTCCGTGGTTAGGTCGCGAACGGCCTCGGCATCCCGGTCGATAACGGCCACGCGCCAGCTTTGCGCTAGCAGGGCCTGCACGATACCTTTTCCAATGCCCTGCGCGCCTCCGGTGATGATGGCTGTTTTCAAGGGCTTTCCTTCCTAAATTTCCGGCAGGCTCTGAGCCGCGAAGCCCCAGCCTTTGAGTTTGGTGGCTCGTTTCAGCAGCGCTTCGGCATCGTCGATCGAAAAGGGGTGGGCATCCTTCATGCTTGCAAGTTCGCTCCAGTCGATCGGAACGGCGACTGGGGCGCCGGTACGGGCGCGGGCGGAATAGGGCAGGATCGCGGTGCTGCCGCGCTGGTTGCGCAGCCAGTCGATGAAGATGCGCCCCTTGCGTTTGGCCTTGCTCATCGTCGCGGTGAAGCGCTCGGGCTCCGCTGCGCTCAACGCTTGGGCGAAGCGGGATGCGAAATCCTTGTGCGTGTCCCAGTTGTGGCCTGGGGTCAGCGGGACGACGACATGCACGCCCTTGCCGCCCGAAAGCATGGCGAAGGAGACAAGGCCGATATCGGTCAGATGGTCGCGTATGTCTGCTGCGGCCTGTTTCACGACGTCGAAATCGAGCCCCTCATCGGGATCGAGATCGAAGATCATCCGGTCGGGTTTCTCCACCGCATCCGCGCGGCTCGCCCAGCCATGAAACTCGATCGTGCCCATCTGGACGCAGGCGAGAAGGCCGTCGGCATCCTCGACATAGATATAATCCTCCGACCCGCCATCCTTCTCACGGATCGGCACCTGTCGAACGGCATCACCCAGGGCGCCGGTGCCATGCTTCTGGAAGAAACATTTTTTGGCCCGGCCTTGCGGGCAGCGTAGCAGGCTGATCGGCCGGTTCGCAGCGAAGGGCAGCATTAGCGGCGCAACGCGGGCGTAATAGTCGGCCAGTTCGCCCTTGGTCTGCCCGCTGTCGGGAAAGATGATCCGCTCGCGGCTGCTGATTGCGCCGCTGCTTTGGGGGGCGGGGGAGGGGGCTGGCTTTTCGGGTTTCACCGCTTTGGCCGGCTTGTCGCCGCGCAGGCCCAGGAAGCTGCCATGGCGCACGCGTCCGTCGCCGGTGAATTCGGCGAAGGCGACTTCGGCGACCAGCTTCGGCTTGATCCATTTCGCGCCGCGCGCTTCGACGCGGGGCACATCGGCCGCTGCCTTGTCGGTGGCGAGCGGCGCCATCGCCTTGGCCAGATCGTCCATTGCAGCGCCATCGAAGCCGGTGCCGACCTTGCCCTTGTACGTCAGCGCCTTGCCCTCATGCTGGGCGAGCAGGAGAGAGGCGAAAGGGCGTCCCTTCGCCTTGCTTGTCGACCAGCCTATGATCACGAATTCCTGTCGCCGTGTGCATTTGACCTTCACCCAGTTGCGGGTCCGCGCGCTGCGATAGAGTGCGTCTGCCCGTTTCGAGATGATGCCTTCCTGCCCCGCATCACATAGCGACCGGAACAGCGTCTCGCCTGCGCCCAGCACATGGTCGGACACATGAATCGGGCTGTCGGCTTCACGCAGCAACGCTTCCAGCCGTTCTTTGCGCTCGATCGTGGTCAGGCTTCTCAGGTCTTGTCCATCGATGGAAAGAAGATCGAAGGCGAAGAGGTGCAGGGGATGGTCGGCATCCTCCTGGCCGTGCCCCTGTTTCAATGCATTCTGCAGCGCGGAGAAATCCGGATTTCCATCGCTGTTGAGCGCAACCACTTCGCCGTCGATCAGGCAGGGGGGCAGGTCCAGCGCGGCGATCGATGCGACCAGCGACCCGAACTTGTCGGTCCAGTCGAGACCGTTGCGGGTGTAGAGACTGACCTTCTCTCCGCTCGCCGCGATCAGGGCGCGATAGCCGTCATATTTGATTTCGTGCAGCCAGTCATTGCCGGTCGGCACGGCGTCCACCAGCGTTGCCAGCTGGGGCTTCACGAAGCGTGGTAGGGCGGTGGAGCGGTTTTTTCGCTTTGGCGCTACCTTCGCATTATGCTTCTCCGCCGCCTGCATCTTAGCGGCGAAGGCTTTGCCTTTGGTCCCGGCTAGCGAATGTTCGCCACCCTTGTCCGCCTCGATTTGCGCCATGGACCGGTCGGTCAACACGCTGGTCAGCGCCCGTTCGACTAGTGCGCCGCCCGACCCGGCCTCCTTGTCCTCGATCTTGCGCAGCAGCCAGTTTTCGCACTTTTCCTTCGGCCGGCCTTTAATTCGCACCAGCAGCCATTCGCCCTTCATCCGTTCCCCATGCAGGATGAAGTGCAGATGACCGTCCTTGATATCGTCCGTGCTCTTGCCTGCGATCGGCTCCCAAGTGCCTCGGTCCCACAGCATCACCGTACCGCCGCCATATTCGCCCTTGGGGATCGATCCTTCGAACGTGCCATAATCGAGCGGGTGATCCTCGGTCCGCACCGCGAGCCGCTTGTCGGCGGGATCGATGCTTGGCCCCTTGGTCACGGCCCAGCTTTTGAGCACGCCGTCCATCTCCAGCCGGAAGTCCCAATGCAGCCGGGTCGCAGCATGTTTCTGCACGACGAAGCTGTTGCCGCCGGCCTTGGCAACCTTGCCCCTGGGCTCTCGGGTCCGGGCGAAGTCGCGTTTGGCGTTATAGGTGGAAAGGGCATCTTTGGCGGCCATCACTCTTTCCGATCCTGCGGATCGAGCCAGCGCCGTTCAAGGATGCCAAGCAGGGACAGCATGATGACCGCGATGACGGTCGCGCTCACCACGAGCGGCCATAACGCCGCGCCGCAGGCGATGCCGATGACGGCTGCCAGCCAGATATGGGCGGCCGTCGTCAGATTCTTGATCTCGCCCTTGCTGAAGACGATCAGCCCCGCCGCTATGATGCCGGTGAACGCCGCAGAAGCCTCGAACACGCGGAGCGGATCGATATTTCCTTGTCCCCGCAACTCGAGATGGAGGGCTATGGCGCAGACGGTCATCAGCGCGGAGGTAAAGCAGATAAGCCCATGGGTGCGCATCCCCGCCGCGTGGCCGCGCAGCTCCCGGTCTAGTCCGAGCAGCAGGCCGAGAACGGCCGCCACGCCCAGGCGAAGCAAGGCGGGCCCGTCGATCAGGTGGAGCGGCGTGTCGGGGTTGAGTTCCATCAGGCGCTCTTGCGCTTGGGTGCCGCCTTTTTCGTCGCGGCTTTCGGCTTCGTGGCCGTCTTCTTCGCGGGTGTGCCTTTCGCCCCGCCGGCGGACTTTTTGAGCGCGGCCATAAGGTCGATGACGTTGCCGGCCTTCCGCCCAGTCGGCTCATCATCGACATCCTCGATGATCCGCTTGCCCTTGGCCTTTTTCTTCTTGTCGATCAGGCGATGAAGCGCATCGACATAGCGGTCGTGAAACTCGTCCGGCTTGAAGGGCGCGGTCTTCTTGTCGATGATGCTGACAGCGAGATCGAGCATGTCCTCATCCGCCGTATCGGCCGGCAGTCCCTTGAAATAGCTCTGCGCCTTGTTCACCTCGTCGGCATAGCGCAGCACTTCGAGCACCAGCCCCTTGCCGCAGGGCTTCAGGGATACAAGCTGCTCGCGGCCGCGCACCGAGAGCTGGCCAAGGCCGACCTTCCTGGTTTGGCGTAGCGCGTCCCGAAGGACCGCATAGGCTTCCTCGGCCAGATCGTCTGCCGGAACCACGAAATAGGGCTTCTCATAATAAAGGACGTCGATCGCGTCGGCTTCGACGAACTGGACAAGGTCCAGCGTCTTGCGGCTCTCGATCTTGACCGCCTCGATCTCCTCCTGCTCCAGCAGGACATAATTGCCCTTGGACAGCTCGAAGCCTTTGAGGATCTCGTCGCGATCGACCGGGCCGACCCCGCTCACTACCTTCTCATATTGAATGGGCTTGCCGGTGGGTTCGTGGATCTGGCGGAAGGAGACCGCCGCACCGGGCTTGGTCGCAGGATAGATTTCTACCGGGATCGATACGAGAGCGAGTTTGATCTGACCCTGCCAATATGCGCGCGTTGCCATAAAAGACCTCCGGCAGACTTAGCGAGCAGCTTTTGCTTTGGTTCCTGCCAAGGGCAATGCCAGCGCGAAACGTTAAGTCTTGTGGCCGTAAAAGGCCGCCGCCTCGATTTCAGTTTCTGGCAACGCCACTTTCAGCCTGTCGCAAAACCCGCTGGAAAACATGCTTTCTTAACCAGTTTCGGGAGAGAGTCAGGGTTGACTCGAGGGGCAGCATGACATTGGTAGAGATCGATACGCTGCGCTTGTGCAGCCTTCTCAATACGAGCGCCTTCGGCTTCGTCTTCCTGCTGCTGTGGCGCGGCCGCAGGCAGGATAATCATCTGCTCTACTGTCCTTGAGTTCCTTCCTGTACGGCGCGGTGATTATCGGCTTTGGCCATGGGGCGAGCAGCGCGTCATTCCCGCGACGATCTTCCTGATGCTGCTGGCCTGAAAGCTGGGGACGCTGTTCTGAAGGGGATCGCGCGTGAAGCCGCACGCATTGCTGATGCGCAGGCCTCTGCGTTGGCCCGGATAGCTGGCGACGAGTTCATCCTGCTGCTCCCGGCGGGTTGTGAGGGGCAGCGTCGGATTGCCGAAGCTCTGCTTGATCGTTGTCGTACAGGCACATCGTCGCTCCAGAACTGCACGCTCAGCATGGGCTTTGCTCAGGTGGAGGCGGCAGAAGAGAATTTCGAAGCAGCCCTGTCGCGTGCCGACGAGGCGCTCTACCGCGCGAAGGCGGACGGGCGGGGCCGACTGGCCGCGTAGCCGCATCGCCCTGTCCTCACATATTATCCCTTTTCGAAACGTCGTCGCGCGGCTTACCGCCCTTGGTGCGTTGGGCCACGGCGCGTGCGCCTGCCAGTACCGGGCCGCAAGCAGCGGACTTGGCGTCACCGACATCGACGAACGCCAACACAGCGGCGGGCGGGCTGGCCAGCAGGGCAAGCCCGAGCCCCGCGCCCGACCGACCGAGCAACTGCGGACTGATGATATTGAGGGCAGGCGATCCGAAATGGCCACCAATCCTCACCGGCGACTGGCCTGAAAAGAGGCTGAACTTCTTACCATCGGCGCGCACGCCGATGTCGAGCGCTTCGGTGCGGAAGCTGAAACCGCCCCGCCCGGTAATGACGTTCTTCCTTGTGTCGATCAGGATGGGATCGGCGGCCGCCAGGCCATCGCGCACCGTGAAGGCGATCAGACCGCAGTTGATGCCCACCGGCTCCTTCAGCCGCCCCTGAAACATCTTGTAGGCAAAGGTGCCGAGGTCGAGTTCGGAAAGCTGGACATTGCGCGTCCAGAAGCTGCCTTGCGGCATAATGAAAGCGATGCGGCCGCTGGCGCTCGCCAGGCTGGCATGGATCGTGTCGCCGCGCCCTTCCAGCTTAATCCGCCCGTGGATGGTGCCAGACGTGCCGGCTTCCACCACGCCATAGCCAGCGAGCAGCTTGCCCATCGGCGTGGGAGCAAGGCGAATGTCATAGCTGTCGGCCGCAGGACGTTGCCGCGTGTCGAGAATGATGTCGGCCGCAACATCGCCACGGGCCATAGAAAAGGTGAGGGGGGAGAGCGAGAGCCGCCCCTTGTCCAGCGCGAGGCTGAGGTCGATGTCGGATACCGGCACGTTGCGTGAGCGGACGGTACCGATCCGCCATTTGAGCGTCGCATCGAACGCCTGCATGGTCGCGACGGGCAGGGCGGCGTCGGGAAGAATGCGATCGGCAGAAGCGCCTGTTGCAGCCGCAGCGGCCGTGGCGCCTTTGCTGGCCACGATATCGGGGTTGTAACCAATGAAAGGCGCGGCATCGATGATATCGAGGCGCTTGGTGGAGAGTTCGGTTTCCAGGCGCACGCGCTCCCCATTGGTGATGGTGAGCCTGCCCGCGACGTCGCTATTGCCAAAGGTGCCGCTGAGGTCCGTGAAGCGATAGATATCATCCTGCTTGATGAGCTGGCCCTTCAGTCGATACGATCGGGTTTGCGGAACGGCCACGCCAATGATCGCCAGCAGTTCCGACATGTCGCGGCCGCTGGCCTGCGTCTGCAAGGGGACATTCTCGATATCCGCGACGGAAGGCAGCGTGCCCTTCACATCAATGATGTTGTTCGCCGCCCAAGCCCGGAGCGAAACCTGATTACGCCCGCGATTGGCGGTTTCGTCGGGCGAGAGCAATTGTGCGGTGAGGCGGAAAGGCGTTTCCCGGATATGGCCCGTTCCCTTGGCGCCCACCGCTTTGCCGATCCGCGCTTCCGTCGATTGGATCGTATCGAATTCGAGATCGGCCAGCAGCCGCATGCGCGGATCGAGATAGCGCAGCCGGGTTCCCGCTATGCTGGCCCGGTCGATACGGGGAAAGGCGAGCGGCTCGCCGCCTTTTTTATCGCTGAAGGTCCAGCTATTGGCGTCATGCGCGGCATTCCACTCAAGGTCGATCGCTGCATCGCGCAGCGTCAGAGCATAGAAATGGCGCTTTCCGAACAACAGCGAAAATGGTGCAATCCGCGCATCGATCTGACGGGCCGAGAAGAGCGTGGAATGGCGCGCCCATTTCGGGTTCGACAGTGTGAAGCCTTCGGCAAGAAATTTCAGGCTGAAGGGTGCGAAATAGAGTTGGAAGTCGCCTTTAACCGTGACATTGCGTTCAGTCAGAGCGGCGACCGTCCGCTCGAATGGGTGTTTTAGGAAACGGCCCTTTGTGAAGAAAAGGATGAGCCAGATAGCCACGATGGCGGCAAGTAAGCCCAGCGCGATCTTCGCTAAAAGGGGTATGCGCCGCAAGCGGCCGCCGATTTTCGTAGTGTCTCGATTTGGTGGCGCGGCTGTCATTGAGGGTGAACGGTGCAAGCAGCCGTTTGTTGCTTTCGATCAGTGGCCTGCTGCCGGTTTGGCGGACACCGAGATAGGCTCAATCAGGCTACACCAGCTTCCCGTTCGAAATCTATGGGGCTGAGATAGCCAAGGGTCGAGTGCCGCCGGGTCGGATTGTAGAAGCATTCGATGTAGTCGAACACATCGGCCTTCGCCTGGGCTCTCGATCGGTAGACTTTCTTTCCGATCCGCTCGGTCTTAAGGGATGAGAAGAAGCTTTCCATGGCGGCATTATCCCAGCAGTTTCCGGACCTGCTCATCGAACAGGTGACGCCATTATCTGCCATGAGCCGCTGGAACTGCTCGCTCGTATATTGGCTGCCCTGATCCGAATGGTGCAGCAGGGCGTCGGGCTTGCCACGCCGCCAGATCGCCATGATGAGGGCATCCGTGACAAGCTGTGCTGTCATGGTGGCGCTCATCGACCAGCCTACTACTTTGCGGGAGAACAGGTCGATGACGGCGGCCACGTAGAGCCATCCTTCTGCGGTCCAGATATAGGTGAAGTCTGCCACCCATTTCTGGTTGGGCTTATCGGCCGTGAACTGGCGATCCAGCACATTGCCAGCAATGACGGATCGCTCGCCCTGATCTTTGGGAAGCCCGCGACGACGCGGACGCGCCCGAAGACCCTGATCGCGCATCAGCCTCTCGATCTTGTGCAGACCGCATTGATAGCCTTCGGCGAGAAGGTCGTGCCAGACCCGACGCGCACCATAGGTGCGATAGCTGCCGATATGGCTGGCCCTGATCCTGGCGCTGATCTCCTCATCATCACGCGACCGCTGCGACGGCGCTCGCGTCAGCCAGGCATGAAAGCCGCTTCGCGAAACATCGCCAAGAACTTTTGGGCGCCTCGCATATCCATGCCACCGGCCAGATCCCTCGGTGCTTCGCGATAAAGGTGAACCTCATATCGAGTCCCTCGCGAAGTAGGCGGCGGCTTTTTTAGTATGTCTCTTTCCGCCTTCAGCTTGGCCACTTCGCGGCGCAGCCGCTCTATCTCCAACTGCTCCGGCTTCATCTGACCATTACCGGGAAAGGCCTGAGCCGGATCGGCGGATAACTCCCGAACCCATTTGCGCAGCACATTCTCGTGCACATCCAGATCGCGGGCGGCCTGAGCAACAGCAACACCCCGCTCACGGACCAACCTTACCGTCTCGAGCTTGAACTCGCGGCTGAACTTCCTTCTCTGCATTCCTGCTCTCCGATAGGTGAAAACACCTTATCTCGGTGTCCACCAAACCGGCAGCAGGCCAGCCAGCAGTCGCTTCAGCTTGGCGTTCTCGTCCTCGAGCGACCGTAACCGCTTGGCCTCCGAGACCTCCAGACCGCCATACTTGGCCTTCCAGTTGTAGATCGTCGCTTCCGATACCCCGTGGCGACGAGCCAGGTCGGCAGTCTTCGCGCCAGCCTCCTACTCCTTCAGCACGCCGATGATCTGCTCTTCTGTGAACCTTGCTCGCTTCATTCGTTCGTCCTTCCATCAGGCCAGACTCTAATCAAGCTTGGAGGAAAATCCGGGGGGCACGTCAGGACGAACGCACTGAGATTGCGGAACCGCTATCGCTGCCTAAGCATTAGGTCAGTATATTTGCTTGTTTAAAAGCTCAAAGCAGCAGTTCAGCCGCCATTGGCTGTTGGATAGTCGGTATAGCCTTGCTTGTCGCCGACATAGGCATAGTCGAAATTGGGTTGGGTCAGTGCCTGACCTTTGCGGAAGCGGCTCACGAGATCGGGATTGGCGATATAAGGGCGACCAAAGGAGATGGCTTCTGCCCGGCCAGCATCGATATAGTCGGCTGCTGTCTGGGCGTCGAAGCTGCCATTCTGGATGATCGTGCCCGTAAAGACCGCTCGTAGATGATCCATGACGGGATAATCTGGCTTTTCCATGAAGCCGGATGCGATCGGTTCGATCAGATGGATATAGGCCAGGCCATGTCGCTGCGCCAGCGCGCCGATCGCTTCAGTAAGGGCTGCCGGATTGGCATCCCCCATGCCCTTGCGCTCGCTGGTGGGACTGACCCGCAGGCCGATGCGGCCGGGATCGACATGAGCGATGACCGCCTCAATGATCTCGCCGAGCAGACGTATACGGTTTTCAATGCTGCCGCCGTAGGGATCCTGCCGCTGGTTGGTCTTGGACTGTAGAAACTGATCGATGATATAGCCGTTCGCGCCGTGAATTTCCGTGCCGTCAAATCCGGCGGCCATCGCATTGGCCGCGGCCTTGCCATAGGCTGCGATCAACTGATCAATGTCGGCCTGCGTCATTTCACGCGGCACGACATAGGGTTTCATGGGCAGGAAGCCGCCATCATAGGCACCTGTGGGTGGTGCCATCGTTTCGCCTTCACCCGCGATAGGAGAGGGGCCGATAGGCAAATCGCCATCAAGATAATCGGGCAAGACGAGCCGACCCATATGCCACAGCTGGCAATAGATGCGGCCGTTCGCCGCATGCACCCTGTCTGTCACGCCCCGCCATGCGGTGACCATGTCGTTCGACCAGATGCCGGGCGCGCGATACCAGCCCATGCCTAAGGGGTCGACAGCGGTGGCTTCGGAGATGATCAGTCCGGCATCCGCGCGTTGGGCATAATATTCGCCCTGCATCGATGTTGGAATATTGTTCGCGTCGGCCCGCGCACGAGTGAGCGGCGCCATGACGATTCGATTAGGAACGGCCAAGCTGCCGATGGTCAGGGGCTGAAACAGCGCGTCGAGAGACATGGCGACTTTCTCTACTATTTAAACAGATGAAGGGAGAGGCATGCCTCTCCCTTCCTATGGTCTTTTAGGGATCGAGCCATTCGCCCGGATTGATCCCGGCGTTGGAGCGGGCGAATTTCAAGATCTTGGCGATCCGTTCGCCCAGTACGGTCGGGTCCTTTGAGGCTTCACAGCTAGGCCCATGCTGCCAGCTTTCAGCAACGGTGATGCCATAGCCCCAGACTTCGAACACGCGACCGCTAACTTGCGCGGATTCCGGGCTGGCTAGCCAGGCGATGAAGCCGGCGATCCATTCCGGATCGCGCCGCTCCAACTGTTCGGGCGTCCATTCCCGCAGGCCGGCCGTCATTCGGGTTTCGGCGCGGGGGGCGATGGCATTCACGGTCACGCCGATGCGCTGCAATTCGCGCGCGGCTACCTGGCTGAAGCTGGCGATGCCACCCTTGGCCGCTGCATAATTGGCCTGGCCGATATTGGCGAACAGCGCCGAATGCGAGGTCGTGTTGATGACGCGGGCGTCGGGTTGGCGCCCTGCCTTGCTTTCCGTGCGCCAATAGTTAGCAGCATGATGGGTCGGCGCGAAGGTGCCCTTGAGGTGCACCTTGACGACGATGTCCCATTCTTCCTCGGTCATGTTGACCAGCATGCGATCGCGCAGGATGCCGGCATTGTTGATGAGGATGTCGAGCCGTCCAAAGGTGTCGACCGCCTGTGCCACCATGTCCTTGGCATTGGTCCAGTCGGACACGTCGCCGCCATTGACGATGGCTTCGCCGCCCTTGGCCTTGATCTCCTCCACGACTTCCTGCGCGGGGGTCAGGTCTGCGCCGCCGCCTGATGCGTCGCCGCCCAGGTCGTTCACAACGACCTTCGCGCCATATTCGGCCAGTTTCAGCGCATAGGTGCGGCCCACGCCGCGACCGCCGCCGGTGACGATGGCGACTCTCCCTTCAAGCAGACTCATAATTTTCCCTCACTGTCATAATTTTTGGATGATGATGGTCAGAGCGACACCCGATCGCCGCTGATCGCGGCGCGTTCGACCGCGTCGATCAGGCGGTGACGCCGCACAGCGTCGGCGAAGGTGGGGCAATGGGATGTGCCGTCGCGCAGGTCGCTGGCGAGCAGGGCATAGGCCTGTGCGACATTTTCGGCGAAGGGTGGAATGTCTGCGGATGTCCATTTGCAATCTGCCGGAACCGGAAGGGGTTGCAGCGACCTGTCTTCGCCCCGGCCGCCATGCAGGGTGATCGGAAACATCTGCGCGTGGCCGGCGTCGGCCGTGGCCACGATATCGCCCTCCGTTCCGTTGATTTCCCACCGGAAGTTGGTGCCGCGGCAAAAGCCGCCGCGATAATGGACCGCCATGGTCGCACCGCTTTCTAGCACGCCTGTCACCAATATCTGGTCTTCGGCCGTCATCGGTTTTTGCGAGCCATCCTCCACCAGCGTGAAATGGTCGCGCCGGTTGGCCAGCAGCGCCTGTAGCGAGGAAAACTCCCCCAGGCATTGTGCGACGGCATCCATGGTGTGGCCGAAGGGGATGGTCAGCAGCGTGGCGCCATTGGCCTTGTCCGCCGTATAGGCATTGGGCTGGTCGATATAGGCACCCCAGTTCATGCCGGAGCCGACGAGCGTGCTCGACAGGACTTCGCCGACATAGCCATCGGCAATTAGGTCGCGGACATGGCGCAGGGCCGGGGAAGAGCGGGCCTGTAGCCCAACGGCGCCGACGACGCCTTTGTCTCGCGCCATGGCTGCCATGGTTTCAGCCTCGGCAAGGCCGTTGCCGAGCGGCCATTCGCAATAGACATGCTTGCCTGCGGCGATCGCTGCGCTGACCAGTTCCAGATGATGCGGCACCTTCACCGTGACGGCGACCAGGTCGACGTCCGGATCGGTCACCAGCGCCTGATGATTGTCATAGGCTTTGGCGATGCCGAATTCGGCGGCGGCGGCGGCGGCGCTTTCCTGTCGCGTGGTGCTGAGCGCGCGGATTTCATAATCGGGCAGCGCCTGAAGAGCGGGAATATGCGCCAGCGCCGCCCAGCTTCTGCCGGGGGACACGCCAATAATCCCTACCCCGATGGCCATCTGCGTCCGCTCCATATAGTCCGTTATCGTTTCGTCAGTATGCGTACTATATGTTTATGAGCGATGCTGCAATGGAAGATGTTTGGAAAGCGGCGGATTTCCCGTTTCGGTGTCGCGGCGTAAGCGCTGGGGAAGCGGTAATGGCTAGCTGATGGTAGCCATTTCGGCCTGGAACCGGGCGGAATCGAAATAGTCGCGCCAATGGACGATCAGGCCATCCTGCCATTCGAATATGCCCATGACGGGCATTTCGATCCAGCGCTCGCCGATCAGGAAGCGGTCGACCCGTTCCGTCATCACCATGCCGTCCTGACTTTCGGCAACATGCAACAATTGCCAGTCGATCGCTCCGGCACCCGCCAGAAAGCCGGCCAGCCCCTCCCGGATGGCATCATGACCCTGAAGCGGCGCCCAAGGCATATTATGGTAGATGCAATCGGGCGCCATCACGGCAAGGATCGCTTCCAGATCGATCCTGCTCCACAGGGCAATGAAATCCTTCGTGTGGTCGAGATTGGAAGTCATGTTCCGATGCTCCTGAGAATGGGATGGTGTTTTACCGACCCGTCCAGACGGGGGGGCGGCGTTCGACGAAGGCGCGCTTGCCCTCGATCGCGTCTTCGCTGGCCATTACCGCGTCGGACAAAGGGAAATTGTCCATGTCGAGCGCGCGGGCGAGCGGCATATCGAAAGAGGCATGGGCAATCTGTCGCGCACATCGCAGCGCCAGCGGGGCGCAGGCGGCTATCTGCTCTGCCCATCGCCGTGCGGCTGAGAGCAAGTCCCCGGCAGGCACCATTTCACTTGCGAGGCCGATGGCCACCGCTTCGGTGGCATCCACGGTGCGGCCCGTCAGGATGATGTCCATGGCACGCTTCATGCCAATGGCGCGGGGGAGGCGCTGCACCCCGCCGCCTACGGCCGCCCAGCCGACTTTCGGTTCCGGCAGGGCGAAGCTGGCCTGATCGGATGCGATGATGATGTCACAGGCAAGCGCCAGTTCGAATCCGCCGCC
This sequence comes from Sphingobium sp. AP50, assembly GCF_900109095.1. GTDB lineage: Bacteria > Pseudomonadota > Alphaproteobacteria > Sphingomonadales > Sphingomonadaceae > Sphingobium. Next base: position 335,604 of record NZ_FNYZ01000003.1, on the reverse strand, counting down.
CAGCGCCATGCCGTTCACGGCCGCGATCACGGGCAGAGGATAGTCGGTGCGCATGTTGAAGCCGGCAAAGCCTGTGGACGGCAGCGCCATGATGCCGGTTTCCAGATTATCCTTGAGATCATAACCGGCGCAAAAGGCGCGGTCGCCCGATCCCGTGATAATCACCGCGCGCAGGCCCTCCAAAGTGACCAGTCGATCGAAGATATCGGACAATTCTTCATGGGCGGCAGGGTGAAGGGCATTCATGCGCGCCGGACGATCGATCGTCACGGTCGCGATCGCTCCGTCTATCACGATCCTGCTGAACGTCCTGTCTTGCATCATTCTCTCCTGCTGGATGTGAGTTGATAATCATCAATATAGTATATATGCAAATCATATTCGGAATGAGGGAGAGGGACTTTGGCGGTCACCGACATTGTCAAATTGGCGGGTATACGCGGGATCATCGCGCAGAAAATGGCCGAAAGCCTGGAGAAAACCGCGCAACTGAGTTTCTTCTGCGACATAGACGTCACCGCCCTGACCGCCGCGCGCGAGGCATGGAAAGCGGCGGGCGTGAAAATCGGCTATGAGGATCTGATTGCTAAGGCGATTGCGGGTGTCATGGCCGACTTTCCAGCATTTAACGGCGTGGAGACGCCGGCAGGCGTGGAACTGCATGATGAAGTGCATGTGGGATGCGCCATTGCCCTGCCGGGCGCGCTGGTCGCACCGGCGATCAGCAACGTGGCGCAACTGCCGCTGCCTGAAATTGCGACGATCCGGCAGGATCTGGTGGCAAGAGCGCGACTGGGCAAGCTGACGATTGCGGAATTGACCGGCGCCACGGTGACGATCACCAATCTGGGCCTCACACGGGTCGAGCATTTCACGCCGATCCTGACCTACCCGCAGCAGGCGATTGTCGGACTTGGCCGGATCGTTGCCAAGCCATGGGTCGATGCGGATGGGCAGACGGTCATAGTGCGTCCGGTGATGGGGTTGTCGCTCACCGTCGACCATCGCACCATCGACGGTGGCCCGGCGGGGGATTTTCTGGGCGCTTTGGCGACAGCGCTGGAAAGCGCGGCGGGTTTGGGGCCAGTGGCATGATCCGCCGTGACAGGGTGATCCCTCGTCAGTCGTTTTGCAGCATGTCGCGGATATTGGCTTTCACCTGCGCCAACGTCTCCTCGGTAATCCGCTGATGTTCGGGCGAGACACCGGCCAGGATCGACTTGTTGAGCTTGCTGCCAGCCTTCTGCATTTCGGCAATGACTTCATAGCCTTGTTCCGTGATGAAGACGCGGCGTGCCCGGCGATCTTCGGCGTCAAGTCGGCGTTCGACATAGCCGGCAGCCTCCAGCCTGTCGATCAGGCCGCCAATCGTCACCTTGCCGACATCCATGTGACGCGAAATGTCGACCTGCATCATGCCGTCGGCACCGACGCGGGACAGGGTGGCGAGTACCGACCATTGCGATCGGGTCACGCCGCGCGACCGCATCACATCGTCAAACAGGGTGCGGCGCATGCGTGACACGTCATGGACCAGAAAGCCAAAGCGGAACGGCTTTACCACCGGCCGCGCTACGGACTTGGTTTCCTTGGCTGGGCTGGCCGGTTTCTTGGGCATCGACGTCCTTGGTTCATGCAAAAGTGGATCCGCGCAATCTAACGCGCAGATCGGGAAACTGCCAATAGCGCCGTCCCTTTCGATTGCAAAATTATAATATGCTATCGCACCATATGGCGCGTTTTATCGACAGAATTTAGATATTGGAGAGAGACATGCTGCTGCACGAGGATTATCCCCACAGCGTTCCGACCCGCGCCTGGCTGCGCTGGAAGGAAAATTACTTCTGGGTGTTCATGGATCCGGAGCGGGACATTTGCTGTCTGGCCCATTGCACCGCCGAGCCGACCTATGACCGCGCTTTCGCGTCCTTCACTGTCCTGCACAAGGGGCAGAAGATCATCAGTGGCAAGGAAGTGCCGATGCCGTCGCCCTTCGAGCATGCGAAGACGCTGCATTATGGCGACCTGACGATCGACTTCGTGAAGCCACAGGCGGAATTTGTGGTGGAATATGAGGATGAGGCGGTCGCGGCGAGACTGGTGTTCACCCGGCGCATGCATCTGTTCGATTTTCAGGCCTGCGCTGACGTCAATCCTGACTGGTTCTCGATTTCCGAAAACACCGCGTTCGAACGCAACAGCTTTCGCCATCAGGGCCAGTGCATGAACGCGACCGGCAATGTCACCTTCAAGTCCGGGGACTTTTCCGGCACGTCGATTGACGTCGATGGATCGGGCTATCGCGATCATAGCTGGGGCATGCGCAACGATCAGATGACGCTGGACCATAACTGGTCCTTCTTCAACTTCCCGTCCATGGGCTTTCACCTGATGCGTGTGCGCAATGTCATCCGGCCTGAAAGCCGCACGGCGGAAGGCTATATCGCCCTGCCCGAAGGCAATGAGGTCATTAAATCACTGGAGATCGAAACGGTCGGTGAAGGACCGGAGGGCATGCCCGACAAGGTCATCTATCGCGCAACGACATTGAGCGGCAAAGCCTATACGCTGGTCGCCGATGTCGGGAATGCCTTTGCCCGGCTGCCGCTCCATTCGCAAAAGCCCGGCGCCAAAGTCTATCTGAATGTCGAGAATATGTGCCGGGTCCATTGTGAGGAAACCGGAGAGCAGGGGCTGGCCAATGTCGAGATCGGCGCCCTGAAGGACGTCTGAGACGGGAGCAGCGGCCATGCATGATCCCGAATATTTCCGGTTCGACATCGCCGATGGCGTTGCCACCATCACCATCGACCGGGCAGAGCGGCTCAATGCCTTTACCCGGCCGATGGCGAAGAATCTGGTGGCGTTGTTCGACCGGGTCGATCGGAACGATGCGGTGCGCGCGGTGATCCTGACCGGGGCGGGGCGCGCCTTTTGCGCGGGGGCGGACCTGTCGCCGGGTCAATCCTCGCTCTCTTCAGGCGAGCGATCGGCCCCGGATGTGCCCATGGACTGGTCGGACCCTGCCACCCGCGACTTTGGTGGCCTCATCACGCTGCGAATCTATGATTGCCTGAAGCCGGTCATCGTCGCGTTCAACGGATCGGCGGCCGGCATGGGCGTCACCATGGCGCTCGCCGCCGATTTCCGGTTGGCGTCGGAGGAGGCGAAGTTCGCGCTGCCCTTCGTGCGGCGGGGGATCGTGCCGGAGTCGGCGTCGAGTTGGTTCCTGCCGCGGATCGTGGGCATAGCGCAGGCGCTGGAATGGACGTTGACCGGCGCGACATTCCCGGCGCAGGAGGCTTTGCGGGCAGGACTGGTTAGGTCGCTCCATCCGCCCGAAGGAGTGATGCCTGCCGCTCTGGCTCTGGCGCAACAGATCGCCACCCAAAGTGCACCGGTGTCGGTAGCGCTGACCCGGCAGATGCTCTGGCAGTCATTGGGCATGGCGCATCCGATGGAAGCGCACCGGATCGAAAGTCGCGGCATCCATGCCCGCGCACGCGCAGCCGATGTGCGGGAAGGGGTCGCGAGCTTTCTGGAGAAACGCGGGCCGACATTTCCAGACCGCGTGACGGACGATATGCCGTCCTTTTTCCCATGGTGGAACGCCCCCGATTATTGACCTGCAAATTTAGAAAGACGACGCGCAGGATGCATTGCGTTCCTGCAAAATAAGCGTATAGTTTGCGAGCATACGGATTGTATCCATATCAAATGGACGCGAATCAAATCCGGGCAGGATATGGGAGGATGTGTGGCGCCGTAAAAGGGCGAGCCAACCCTGTTGACCATAAAAAAGCTGCGCCGCATGCCGGTAGCAGATTTTGCTGCATATAAAAGGCGCCGCAGAAAAAGGCGCATTTGCAACAATCATAATGAGGGAGGATGTCCATGTCTGGATCCGTTCGTGATCTTTGCATCAATGGCGCGCGCAAGACTGCGCTGCTTGCTTCCGTTGCGACCCTTGTCGGCCTGACCGGCACAGTGGCCCATGCGCAGGAAGCGCAATCAGAAAATTACCAGCTTCAGGATATTGTCGTGACCGCGCAGAAGCGGTCGCAAAATGTGCAGGATACGCCTCTGTCGGTAACGGCTGTGAGCGGCGAGGCGCTGGTGTCGCAGGGAATTACCAGCGTACAGGAATTGAACCGCATCGATCCCGCGCTCCAGATCGGGCAGGCGACCGGCACGGTGACGACCTTCATTCGCGGCATCGGCAATCCGGTGACCACCGCCGGTAACGAAGCGAGCGTTCCCGTCTATATCGACGACGTCTATTTCATCCGCGCAGGTTTCCCTTTCTTCGACCTGGCCAGCGTTGATCGGGTCGAGGTACTGAAGGGGCCGCAGGGCACGCTGTTCGGGCGCAACGCATCGGGCGGCGTCATTTCCATCTATACCAAGGACCCGAACCAGGACGCCGAACTGGAAGCCCGGATGGGCTATTCCAATTATGAGACGATGGACCTGAAATTCTATGGCAACATGCCGATCACCGATCGGCTGGCCGCGAACTTCTCCATGAGCTGGCATAATCAGGATCAGGGCTGGGGCCGCAACAAGAACCTGGTCGACCAATTGGATACGTCCAAAGGCTATAAGGATGGCGGCGATGATTATTGGAAGGGGCATAGCATCAGCCTGCGCGGCAAGCTGCTTTGGGAGCCGACTGATACCACCGCGGTCAAGCTGATCGGCTATTATCAGAGCAGTTGGAGCCAGATCGGCATCTATTCCCGTCCCTTCCCCGGCACGGTCGGCGGATCACCCGATCCGTCGCACAATGGCGCGGGGCCGATCCCGGAAGCGCCGGTGCCGTCGCAAGTTCTGCCCGCGCTCAGCTTTTACGATGTGTCGCTGGCGGAGGAGCAATATGACGAATCTGAAGGCTGGGGCGTATCCGCGCGCATAGATCAGGAACTGGGCTTTGCCGATTTTGTCAGCATCACCGCCTATCGCCACAATAAGGAACTCTATCATTCGTCCGGCAATTATTCGGACTATGACTGGCTGGTCTATGATCTGAACATTGTCGACAAGCAGTTGTCGCAGGAATTCCAGCTGAAATCGGCGGCCGGCAGCAAGGTCAACTGGATCCTTGGCGCTTATTATCTCAATGCCGATGGCGGCTTTGATCCCACCTATATCGGTGGCCCCGGACAGAATGCCAATGGCATCGACGTGATCAAGATCGTCGGACGGCAGAAGGTCAAATCCTATGCCGGTTTCGGACAAGTCACGGTGCCGCTGGGCGAGATGACCAATGTGACAGGCGGCCTGCGCTATACCGTCGATAAGGTGCGCGGCACGGGCTATACCGACGTCACCTTCTTCCCTGGCGTCTTCGGTCCCGATCCGTTCGTGTTGCGGGCGCAGCAGTTCGACGCGCATAATGATTTCGGCAATCCGAACGGCATTAATATCGTCGATGGCGACAATCCATCTGCGTCCAAGACGTTCAAGAAATGGACCTACAAGATTTCCGGCGATCACAAGTTCAATGAGGATGTGATGGCCTATGCCTCCTATAGCCGGGGCTATAAGGCGGGGACGTTCAACACGCTCCCGCTCGATACCAAGGCGCTGAATCCGGAAATCGTGGATGCCTATGAAATCGGCCTGAAGACCGAGTTGTTTGATCGCAAGGTGCGCTTCAACACGGCGCTGTTCTGGAACGACATCAGCAACCCGCAGATTCAGGCACAGCGCAATGGACTGGTGTTCTTGGCCAACGCCGGATCGGCACGCACCAAGGGTGCGGAGTTCGATCTCACGACGGTCGTGGCGCAGGGACTGACGCTGCGGTTGGGTGGTACTTATCTGGATGCGAAATTCCGTAATTTCGGCGATGTCGATGGCAATGGCACGCTCGATTGCGCATCCTATGTCTATTCGCCGACCGCACCGGGCAATCTGGACCAGATCAGCATCAATTGCAGCGGCAACCGCATGCCTTACGCATCGAAGTGGAAGTTCAGTGGCGGCGCCAGCTATGTTCGTGAGATTGAGGGCGCGGGCGAGATGACGCTCGACCTGACCGGCAACTGGTCGAGCAGTTTCAACTGGGATGCCGACAATCTGATCAAGGAGCCGTCGCGCTTCCTGCTGGACGGCGCGGTCGCCTTCACGCCGGAACGCTGGGAGCATCTGACCCTGCGCTTCTGGATGAAGAACATCACCGGCAAGAAATATAATATCAATTATTATGCGCAGGCATCGGGATCGGCCTTTGCCAGTGCGCCGGGTGCTCCGCGCACCTATGGTGGGGAACTGGTCTTCAAATTCTGAATGGACCATTGTTCAAAAAGAGAGGCGGTCGGGGTTGTCCCGGTCGCCTCTCTTTTTGTCCGGGGAAGGGGGATCGCTCCTTGCCCGCGTCTTTTGATCAGCGCGCCAGATCGCGGTCGATCAGTTCGTGCCAGGCCTGGATCATGCCTTCCTGATAGGCGCCAAGGCGCGAATAGGGAGCGGCGGGGTTGGCAGCCTTCAGCCCCTGCTGGACCAGCGGCAGGTTGCTCATATCCTGATCGAAGATCATCGCGAGGAAGCCATAGGCCGGTGCCTTTTCCGCAATGCTTTCGTCCGCGCCGATCTCGATCGGTTCGGCCGCCGGCGGCCGAGGCTCGCCCTCGCGCCAGGGCATCAGCAGGCGGACGTCGAAATAGCAGAGATTGGGATCCGTTTCGTGCGGCAGGAACTGGTAGACGAAGGGCACCGATTCCGACAGCCACAGGGTAAAGTGCGGATAGAGGAAATAGAGCGAGCTATCGATCATGACCGCGTCGCTCTCTGCGATCGGGCGGCCATAGCTTTGTTCATAGCTTTGCCGCAGCCAGTCGCCCAGTTGCGCGCGCACGTCCTGTGCCGGATCGATGTCGGGCAGTGTGGCATCAGGATAATGCCACATCTGCTGCACCTGCGCCGCCACCATCGCGGCGGCATGCGCCGTTGCCGAGGAATCCGCATGCATGCTGGGTACGGCCGACGGCACCGCTTCGCGCCCTACGGCACCCAGCGGCGTGGTGAAAATATCATATTGCGACTGGCTGTCACCGGTGAAGGGCACGCCTTCAGGGTGCGTGGCGTAAAGATGATAGGATTCCTGGAAGGCTTCCTGCGTGATTTTCCAGTTGGCGCGGACGAGTTTGCGGAAGCGGGCCTTGGTATAGCGTTTTTCCGGCGCGAAGGCGGCGAAATGATCCGGCATCGGGCCAAGCGCATCCAGCAGCGGCGGCGCATCCTTGTCGGCATTGATGAAGATGAAGCCGCCCCAGCGTTCCAGCCGCACTTCGGGCAAGGCGCCGTTCAGCCGGGTGATGTCCGGGAAATCCCAATGGCTGGGGATGCGCTTCAGCCGCCCGTCCACATTCCATTCCCACGCATGATAGGGACAGCGGATCGTTTCCGCCTGTTCCTTCTTCGCGCATAATTTGGTCCCGCGATGCAGGCAGCTGTTGTAGAAAGCCTTGAAGCTGTCCGTATCCGACCGCACGATAAAATAGCTGCTGGGACCGATGGTCAGCGGCACCCGGTCGCCGACCTGCGGAATATCCTCTTCGCGGCAGGCGAACAGCCATTGGCGGTTCCAGATCTTGTCCAGTTCCTGCTGGAAAAAGGCAGGGTCATGATAGCGGGCATAGTCGATCTGTCGGTTGTTCGGCTGATGGTCGCCGCGCGCCTGCATGGCGGCGTTGGGACCGCGACTGTCCCGGCTCCACAATTCGCTCAGCAAGGGGCGTTCCTTGCTGCCATAGCCCTTCACCACATCCCGTTCGGCAATGACTGCCATCATCCGTCTCCCTTGGCTGCGGGTTCGCATTTCCAATATGGTATGCTACCATACAAAATGCCGACTGGTCCAGCGCGCAATAAATTATGCTAGCATATGATGCGTAAGCATCCTAATGGTCGGGCTAAGGCCGATGACGGCGCAAATGGAGAGGCTTGATGTCCGATACCGACTGGAACAGCAATCTGGGCGGAGGCTTTGGATCGCATGTCCCGCAGGACGAATATTATCATGGCGTGGGTGATCCGGTCGATACGCTGACCGAGACATGGTACTGGAATTTCCATGTGCCTGAAGCGGCGATCAACTGCTTCGCCTATTGCTGGGTACACCCCACGCTGGGGACCGTGAGTTCGGGCCTGATGATCTTCAAGGGGATAAAGCAGAGCCATCTGGCCTGTGAATTGTTCGACTATCGCGATTATATGGCGATGAGCGTGGTGGGTGACGGCAGCGATATCCAGTTGCCCAACAGCATGCGCGTGCAGGCGATCAAGCCGCTGGAGCATGTGCGTCTGACCTTTGACGATCCGGTCCGAGAGACAAGCGTTGCGGTGGATCTGCGCGCCATCGGCGTGCCGATCATGCGGGCGAACAACAAGCATTTCGAACAGGTGATGCATGTCACCGGCGACCTGATCCTGCGCGGCGAGCGCTACAAGGTCGATTGCCATGCCGTGCGCGATCGTAGTTGGGGTGAGGCGCGGCCGGAAAATCATAATCCTGCGCCGCCCTATACCTGGGTGACGGGCGCGTTCGGCGAAGATTTCGCTTTCAATGTCGGATCGCATGATGACCCGGATCGCAATCCCGAATGGAAGGGGATCATGCCGGTGCCCACGCGCATCTTCAACGATGGCTGGGTCGTGGTGAAGGGGGAACAGCGGCGTATCCGCAATGCGTCGAAAATCACGACCCGCACCCCTGACCAATTCGGCCCGATCACCCATGATTACAGCTTCGAGGATGACAGGGGCGACACCTATCATATTCGTGGCAAGCTGTTGGCGCAGACCATCTGGGGCGGATGGTCCAACATCACCTGCCATATCGGCCTAGTCGAATGGGATTGGGACGGGCGCACCGGCTATGGCGAAAGCCAGGAAGTCCAGTGGAACGACTATGTCTACAAGATGAGCCAGCAGCGCTGAACCGAGCGGGGGGAGGAGGACATGAAAGGCGCACGGATCATCGCCTGGGTCGTGATTGCCATCATGGGCGTCAACATGGCCAATGTCGCGATAAACAGCGGCATGGATCATGGCGTCGGTTTCGATACCTTCCTCGCCGGATCGGGCGACCCATGGCAGCTGTTCATCAACAATGATCTGGTGACGGGGCTGCTTTTCATGGCCGGCTGGCTGATTTTCCGCGAATGGGGCGGACGGCTAGCCGACCGGATCGTCTGGGTGTGGATGATCATGTGGTGGGGCAATATCGTCGTGGCCGCCTATGTGCTGCTGGCGCTCTGGCAGTCGGGCGGGGATGATCGGCGCTTCTTCATGGGGCGCCGTGAAGGCGCTTTGCCGACGCTGCGGATCGGCGTGGTAGTGCGCGTGCCGAGCGGTGGGATGGCGGCGCTGGTGGCGTTCTGGACATTGGCCGGGATCGTGAAGGTCGACTTTGCGCCGATTGCGACCTTCGGTTTCGTGATGGGCTTTGCGCCCGTCATCCTGTCGTTGCTGCTGATCGCATGGCCCTCGCGATCGGCTGCAGCGGCCTGAAGGAGAGCGTCATGACTGTCTATCTCGTTGTCGAACTCACCTATCAGGATGAGGGCTGGCGCGCCGGCTATGGGCGCGCCGTGCCGCCGATGGTGGCGGCCGCAGGAGGGCGCTATCTGGCGGCAGGCGCACCCGATGTGCTGGAGGGGGAGGGGGCTGTGCCGGATCGGGTCGTGATCTTCGACTTCCCCTCGGCGCAGGCGCTCAAGGGTTTTCTCGCCAGCCCGGAATATCAGCCCTATGCGCAAAGTCGGCAGGCGGGTGCGACGACGCGCATGTACCTGATCGACGCGCTGTAGGTATCAGCGCGTCGAGGGGAAGACGGCGCTGCGCTTTTCGAGGAAGGCACGGACGCCCTCTTCGAAATCGGGATCGCCCACGCAGGCGACGATGCCGTCGGTTTCCGCGTCCAATATCTGCGCCAGCGACTGTTTGGGCGCGTCATTGACCAGCTTCTTGGCGCGCGTGATCGCCAGTTGCGGCGCGCGTGCGAGACGGACCGCCATCTTCATGGCTTCCTGCTCCAGCGCGTCCGCCGCGACGATCCGATGCAACATGCCCAACCGCAATGCCTCCTGCGCGTCGACCTTGGCCGCTGTCATCAGAAGCATGCGCGCCATGCGGGTGCCGACCACCTGCGGCAGGACGGCGGTGACGCCGCCATCGGGCGACAGGCCGACCTTCTGATGCGCGAAAACAAAGGTCGCGCTGTCGTCACCGATCGCATAGTCGGCGACAAGTGGGTAGAAGAGGCCGGCGCCTGCGGCCGCGCCGCGTACCGACGTCACGATCGGCCGGTCGAAGGCGGCGATCGCTTCCACCAACCCGCGCGCCAGCGGCAGGCGGCGGGCGAAATCGGCCTGCCGCGTTGCCACATCCTGTTCGATCGACTGGGCGAAGCTAGCGACGTCGCCACCGGCGGAAAAAATCTTGCCTTCGCCGCGCACCCATATGCAGCGCACCGACGGATCGGCCTGCGCAGCGTGAAACAACTGGGTCAGGCCCGGCACGGCCGTTTTGGGAATGGCGTTGCCAAATTGCGGGCGGTTGAAGGACAGGCGCAGCACGCCGTCCGTCAATTCCACCAGATAGCTGTCATCTTCTGCGGATGCGATCATGCAGAAACCTTTGTAAGGAAGGGGGCTGCCGCAAAGGACAGCCCCGCGACAATCAAACGAGCGCTGCCTTGATGGCGGCGGCGATCGTGTCAGGTTGCGGCGCGAAGGCGGTTTCCAGTGGCTTGGAGAAGGGCACCGAACTGAAGGCGGCACCGACGCGCTCTACCGGGCGCTTGAGCGTGCCCCAAAGCTCTTCGGTGATGACCGACGCGATTTCCGCGCCGATACCGAACTGCTTGACCGCTTCATGAACCACGACGGCACGGCCGGTTTTGTGCACCGACGCCAACACCGTTTCCTTGTCCCATGGCGAAATGGTGCGCAGGTCGATCACTTCGACCGACACGCCTTCATCCGCCAGCTTTTCCGCAACGGCCAGGCTGTGCGTCACCATCAGCGAATGGGCGATGACGGTCACGTCACTGCCTTCGCGCGCGATCCGCGCCTTGCCAATCGGGATGATCTGCTTCGTCACCGGCGCGGGCGTCCAGTAACTGGGCAGATTTTCGATGAACAGGACCGGATCGGGATCGTCGATCGCCGCGCGCATCAGGCCATAGGCGTCGTCCGGGTTGGACGGGGCGACCACCTTGATGCCGGGCGCATGGGCGAACCAGGCCTCCCAATAGTCGCTATGCTGGCCGCCGGTGGAAAAGCCTGCGCCGGTCATGGTGCGGATCACCATCGGCACGCCGGTCTGCCCGCCCGACATGAAGCGCAGCTTGGCGGCATGGTTGACGATCATGTCCATCGCCACGGTGACGAAGTTCATCAGCATGATTTCGGCGACGGGCTTGTAGCCGCCGACCGCCGCGCCAATCGCCGCGCCGATGATCGCCTGTTCGGAAATCGGGGTCGATTTGACGCGGTCTTCGCCGAATTTGGTGGACAGGCCCTTGGTCACGCCCATGACGCCGCCTTCCTGCGGGTCGGCGACTTCCTCGCCCAGCACGAGTACCTTGGCGTCGGCCTCCATCGCATCGTGCAGCGCCAGGTTGATGGCTTCGACGGCGGTCATTTTCCTGACCTGATTGTCGGCCGGGGCGGTTGTGGTGGTGGTATCGGTCATGACGATCCTCTCACGCAATTTCTTCGGCGAACACGTCGCGCTTCAGTTCGGCGACATCCGGGAATGGCGCGTCATAGGCAGCAGCCAGCGCGACATCGATGCGGGCGTCGATATCCGCTTCGATAGCGGCCAGTTCGTCCTCGTTCGCAATCCCGTCGGCGATCAGGCGCGCGCGCAGGATCGGCATCGGATCATCCTTCTGCGCCTGGGCATAAAGGCCCTTGTCCATATAATGCCCGGCCTCACCCAGCAGATGGCCGTTGAAGCGGAAGGTCATCGCCTCGATCAGGGTCGGGCCTTCGCCGGCGCGGGCGCGGTCGATTGCGACCTTGGCGGCGCCATACATTTCATCGGGATCATTGCCGTTCACCGTAACGCCCGGCATGCCATAGCCCGCCGCCCGATCCGAAATCTTGTCGACCGCGCGGGAATAGGCGACGCTGGTATGTTCAGCGTAGAGATTATTCTGGCACAGGAAGATGACCGGCAGCTTCCACACCGCCGCCATGTTCAGCGATTCATGAAAAGCGCCGATATTGGCGGCGCCATCGCCGAAATTGGCGATGGACACGCGATTCTTGCCATCCAGCTTCGCCGCCCAGCCAAGGCCGGTGGCGATCGGCATGGACGATCCGACAATGCCGGTCGTGACCATCATGCCCTTGTCCGGGCAGGTCAGGTGCATCGGGCCACCCTTGCCCTTGCAGGTGCCGGTGACGCGCCCGGCCAGTTCCGCCCACATCTCGTCCAGCGGGAAGCCCTTGGCCAGCATATCGTGGATGCCGCGATAGATGGTGCAGATATAATCATCGTCGGTCAGGCTGACGGAAATGGCCGACGGGATGATTTCCTGCCCACGCGGGCTGTAATAGGGCATGACCAGCTTGCCGGCCATCATCTGCTTGATGATGCGCTCGTCGTTAAGCTTGATCAGCGCCGCCTTCTTGTAGATTTCCAGCAGGGTTGCCGGATCGGGCTTGGGATAGTTGGACATAACCTCTCCTGATTATGGCTCAGTAGGATTTGGGCAGGTCGAGCACTTTTTCGGCGATGAAGCTGAGGATCATCTGTTCCGTGATGGGCGCGATGCGCAACAGGATCGATTCCCGGAACAGACGTTCGACCTGATATTCGGTGGAATAGCCCATGCCGCCATGAGTCATGACCGCGCGGGTGCAGGCATCGAACGCGGCCCGTCCGCCCAGAAACTTGCCGGCATTGGCCTCCGCGCCGCAGGGCTTGCCCTGATCGTAGAGATTGGCCGCGCGCATGATCATCCAATAGGCGGATTCAAGATAGGTCCAGTTCTCCGCGAGTGGATGCTGAATGCCCTGATTTTCGCCGATCAACTTGCCGAAGACCTTGCGTTCGCCGGCATAGCGGGACGCGCGCGCCAGTGCGCCACGACCGAGGCCGACCGCTTCGATGCCGACAAGGATGCGTTCGGGGTTCAGGCTGTGCAGGATATAGTGGAAGCCCTTGCCTTCTTCACCGATGCGGTCCTCATCCGGGATGAAATAATCGTCGATGAAGGTGGCGTTGGAATCGACCGCATTGCGGCCCATCTTGGGGATGCGGCGCACCTCGATCTGGCTCTTGTCCAGATCAGTGTAGAACAGCGTCATGCCGTCGGTCGGCTTCTTGCACTGGTCCTTGGGTGTGGTTCGCGTCAGCAAGATGATCTTGTTCGCGACCTGCCCCGACGATGTCCATATCTTGCGCCCGGTGACGCGATAGCCGCCCGGCACCTTGGTCGCGAAGGTCGAGATGCTGGTGGTGTCGAGGCCCGCGTCCGGTTCTGTCACGCCAAAGCAGGCGCGATCGGTGCCGTCGATCAGCGGCTTGAGCATTCGCTCCTTCTGTTCGGGCGTGCCGTTTACCACCACCGCATGGGGGCCGAAGATATTGAGGTGCAGCGTGCTGGCGGCGGAATAGCCGCCCGCGCTGCATGCCACTTCATGCATCATGATCGCCGCTTCGGTGACGCCCAGATTGGCGCCGCCAAACTCCTCCGGCATGGTGATGCCCAGCCAGCCAGCATCGGCCATGGCGCGGTGAAATTCGAACGGGAACGTCTTTTCCTGATCGCAGCGCGACCAATATTCGTCGTCGAACTGGTCGCACACCTTCCGCACATTGTCGCGGATGGTTTCATGATCTTCCGAAAGGCTGATATCCACTCGATCTCTCCTGTGAGGCCCGGTTCAGTCGGCCGGCTCTCAATTCGTATGCATTATTACTATATGCATCATTTCCAGAGTCAAGGGCGAGCAAAGGCATGGCGTGCGATTCAGTGCGGGGTCAGGCCGCCATCGACGAAAAGTTCCGCGCCGGTGACATAGGAGGCTGCATCCGATGCCAGGAAGGCGACGACCGCGCCGACTTCCCGCGCCTCGCCCATGCGCCCCATCGGGATTGCGTCACGCAGGGCCTGTACTTCCGGCAAGTCCGCCTTGCTGTCGTTGCCCAACAGCATGTCGGTCGCATGCGGGCCGGGATGGACGGAATTGACCCGAATGGCTGTGCCGGTCTGAGCCAGATGGATGGCGGCGGATTTGGTCATGTTCGCCAGCGCTGCTTTGGTCGCAGCATAGGATGTAGTGATTGCGCTGACGCGGCGAGTTGAATTGGACGATATGTTGACGATCGCCCCGCCACCGCTGGCCTTCATTGCCGGGATCGCTGCCTGCATGCCGCGAAAGGCACCGAGCAGGTTGATGTCTAGGATAGTTTGGAAATCCGCGACTGTAAGATCCTCCACGGTGGCCGCCGTGGCAATGCCGGCATTGTTGACGAGGATATGAAGTCCGCCAAAGGCCTGAACCGTGGCGTCGACCGCTGCTGCCCATGCGGTTTCGTCGCGTACATCGAGTTGGACGAACTGCGCGGCGTGGCCGGCGGCGCGCAACTCCGCAGCGGTTTCCTCGCCGCGATCGACCAGCAGGTCGCCTATCATCACTTGACCGCCCGCCTCGCAGATCGCCCAGGCGCTCGCCGCACCAAGGCCGCGCGCTGCGCCGGAAATGAGGGCAGCCTTCCCCGTCAGACTGGGGCTGTTGGTGCGTTGCATATCCTCTCCTTGATCCGGCGTTCGATCGATTTTCTTTGCCGAAATGAAATGCTAGCATATGGTATGAATGATAACCAGTGATGATGACCGCATTTCAGGAGAGAGACTATGGCGCGCAAACCCGTGGGCCGGCTGAACCAGATCGCTTATATGGTGCCCAATCTTGACGCGGCGATCGACTGGTGGACGCAGGTGATGGGTGTCGGCCCCTTCTTCGTCTTCCCCGGCTTCGACATGGTGCGGTCCGACTATCGCGGTGCGGACCAGAAGGTGGAATTTGGCGCGGCCGTCAGCTTTTCCGGCGATCTGATGGTCGAACTGATCGAGCCGCGCGGCCCCTCCATCTTTCAGGAAT
Organism: Sphingobium sp. AP50; assembly: GCF_900109095.1. GTDB lineage: Bacteria > Pseudomonadota > Alphaproteobacteria > Sphingomonadales > Sphingomonadaceae > Sphingobium. The sequence continues at coordinate 320,476 of NZ_FNYZ01000003.1, read as the reverse complement.
TTCTCGATGCCGGTCGGCAGGGCGTACATCATCTGTGCGCCTTTGCCGATGATATGGCGGCGACGCAGGCCTGGGTCGACAGCGTCGGTGGAAAACGCTTGCAGGGCGCGGCGTTCGGCGACGGATCGGAAATCGCCTATTTCGCAATGACCGATGATGAATCGATCATCCTGGAAGTCGGCGTGTTGCAACCGCAGGTGATTGGCCTGTTCGATGCGATCCGGGCGGCAGCGGCGAACTGGGACGGGGAAAGCCGTTTGTTCGATCCCACAGCCGTATAAGAGGGGTGACAGGCAATATAATATGCATTAGTACGATATGTATATAATCATATATCGGAGAGGCGCGCTGACGTGAGCAATGCACAATATCTCTGGAGCGCGGCCATGGGCTTGCGGACGCAGGTCCGGCCCAAGGTGGAGGATAGCGCCGCGCTGGGCGCGCTCGACAATGGCATTCGCATCCTTACAGCCGTGGCCAACGCGCTGGAGCCGGAGGCGGGACGAATTCCGGCGCATTTCTACACTTTCCCGACAGCGGATACCGATCGGCAGGGCGGTCCGGCCGAGAATGCCGCCGCCTATCGCGATACGGGCGCGGCGATTGCTGATGCGGCAGAACGGCTGTCGACTGGTGCGCCCCTGTCGGGTCTTGGCGATGCGATCCGCTGGGAAAAGTCGTTGCTAGATAGCGCGATCGCCCGGATGGATGCGGTCGAGAGGGCGCTCCCCCCGGCGGTAGAGGCGGATGATCAAGCGATCGATCCGGCGCGTCTGCAAGCTTATCTGCGCCGCCAACCGGGTTGCGAAGGGGCGGAGCTTTCCGCCTTCCGCCTGATCGTGGGCGGCCGATCGCGTCAGACGGCGATCTTCTCGGTTTCGGGCGCGGACACCTTGCCCGCGCATATGGTCATCCAGCGCGGCATTCCCGGGCAGGCAGGCAGCGCCGCCTTCCTTAGTGAAATCGCGCAATATCGGCTGCTGACGCAATTGCATGCCGTCGGCATGCGCGTGCCGCGTCCGTTACTGGTGGAGGAAGATGCGGCGTGGCTGGACGCGCCCTTCCTGCTGGTCGAGCGGGTCGAGGGCGCGCCGGTGCAGCCCGATTACTGGCTGCCGGCGGAAAGCGAGCAGATCGTCCTGAGTCTGGCGCGGGAAATGGCATTGCTCCACAGCCAGCCGGTGGAGAGCGTGGGCGAAGGGCTACGACAGGCGCGCGAGCGCTATGACATTGACGGCTGGCGTGCCGAGTTGGAGCAACTGGCGGCGCAGTGGGAGGGCGCGGCGCATTGGCCGTCCGTCACCATGTCGGCGGTCATCGCCTGGCTGCGGGAGAATGTCGACTGTCTCGATGACCGGCGCGCCATCGTCCATAACGACATGGTATTTCACAATATATTGGCGGACGGAGATCAGATCACGGCGGTACTGGACTGGGAGCAGGCGGCGATCGGCCACCCCGGCGAGGATCTGGGCTATTGCTATCCGGTCGTCATCGCCGTCACCGACTGGAGCCGCTTCATGGACGCCTATCGCGTGGCTGGCGGGGCGGATATTCCGCAGCGCCAGATCGATTATTTCGCCCTGCGCGCGGGACTGCGACTGATGCATCTGGTCATGCATGGCGGTCGCGATTCCTTCGAAAAGGGATTGAGCGACGATATATTGGTCGCCAGCGCCGGCGCGCATTTCACGCAGAGGTTGCTGCATCGTATCGCCGTGATCCTCGCGTCGGTGCTGGAGCGCGACGCATGAGCGAGGCCATCCGCCCTTTCACCCTGTCGATCGGGGAGGATGTTCTGGATGACCTGCGCGACCGCCTCGACAGGACACGCTGGCCGGAACGCGAAACCGTCGTCGACTGGAGTCAGGGTGTGCCGACCGACCGATTGCGTGCGCTGGTCGATCATTGGCGCCACGGCTATGACTGGCGCCGGTGCGAGGTGATGCTGAATAGCTTTGGCCAGTATAAGACGCGGATCGATGGCCTCGACATTCATTTTCTGCATATCCGGTCGCCCAATCCTGACGCGATGCCGCTGCTGCTGACCCATGGCTGGCCGGGATCGGTGATCGAATTTCACAAGGTGATCGGGCCGTTAAGCGATCCGGCGGCGCATGGCGGCAATGCGGCCGATGCCTTTCACCTGATCGTGCCGTCGCTGCCGGGCTATGGTTTTTCCGACAAGCCAGCGGAAACGGGATGGGGGGTGGAGCGGATCGCGCGCGCTTGGGCGGAACTGATGCGGCGGCTGGGCTATGACCGCTATGTTGCGCAGGGCGGCGATTGGGGATCGGCGGTCACGGTGTCGCTGGGCGTTCAGGCGCCGCCGGGCCTTGTCGGCGTGCATTTCAACATGCTTTCCATCCGGCCGGAGCATGTGTCAGAGCATCCCGATGCGCTGGAACAGGCGGCGATCGATGCTCTCGACTATTTCGGCAATGTCGAGTCCGCTTATGCCCGTCTTCAGGCCACGCGGCCGCAGACGATCGGCTATGCGCTCGCCGACTCCCCAGTTGCGCAGGCCGCGTGGATTTATGAGAAGTTGCGAGGATGGAGTGATTGCGGTGGCGAGCCGGAAACGATCTTCACTCGCGACGAGATGCTCGACAATATCATGCTCTACTGGTTGCCCGGTAATGGCGTGTCATCGGCCCGCCTCTATTGGGAAAGCATGGGCAGTTTTCGGCCGACGAAGATCGACCTGCCGCTGGGCTATAGCCAGTTCCCGCGTGAGATCATGGCACCGCCGCGCCATTGGGCGGAGCAGGTGTTCAGCAATATCATTCATTGGAACGAACTGGAAAAGGGCGGTCATTTTGCCGCCTTTGAGCAGCCAGGCCTTTTCGTTGGGGAGGTGCGGGACTGCTTCCGCGGCTTGCGATAACGCCATGATGATATCCATCCAAATTCTTATCATATGGGCGATTATGATAAGCATGCATGAATATTCCGCGTGCATAGCGCGCCGGCTTGCGTCATGATGACCGTGGCGCAACGCTAATGTGCGTCCAGACGAAGTTGTACAGATGAAACATGGAGATCAGGCCGCCGTTGCGGTGGCGATATCGGAACAGCAGGCTGGCGCGCAGCCCTTCACCTTCGGCTATCTGGTGCACGACGTGTCGCGCGTTCGGCGCGTGGTCATGGACATGGCCATGCGTCCCTATGACATCACGCGATCGCAATGGTCGGTGCTGACGACGCTGGCACGTGGCGGCAATGACGGGATGATGCAGGTCGATCTGGCCCGGTTGATGGAAGTGGGCAAGGTGACGGTGGGTGGACTGATCGACCGGTTGGAGGCATCCGGCCATGTCGAGCGGCGTCCCGATGCGACCGACCGGCGAGTGAAGCGCGTCTTCATAACCGAAAAGGGGCATGGCGTCGTCAAGCTGATGGTGGAGGTCGCCTCGACCATGAACCAGCGCATTCTGGCCGGCCTGTCGCCGGAGGAAGTTGCGATGTGCGAACAGGTGTTGGGGCGTGTGAAGAAGAATCTGAAGACCATCCTGGCCGAAAATGGCGGTGTGAACGGATCGGGCGATATCAATGTCGAGGGTCTGGACGACTGACCAGCACGAGAGAGGATGTCTGAATGTTTTTCTTCGTTTTGGCCCCTGATAAGCCGGGCATGCTGGAACAGCGTCTGGTGCACAGGCCGGCGCATGTCGATTATTGGGTCGGGCAGGGCAATGCGCTGAAGGTCGCAGGCGCGATGCTGGAATCCGATGCGTCGGACGCTGCGCCGATCGGCAGTTCCTTCCTGATCGAGGCCGAGGATGAAGCGGCAGTACGCGCGTTGATCGCCGCTGATCCCTTCACGATCGAGGGGATTTTCGGCGACGAAGTGACGGTGCAACCGGTGCGGCCGGCGCTGGGCGTGTGGCGGCCCGCCTGATCGAGGCGGGCCTTTCGTCTCAATCCTCGCCGATATAGACCAGCATCTTGCCGCTATTGGTGCCGGCGAACAGCGCCTCCAGCGTCGGCAGGATGCGCTCCATGCCCGTTTCCACGCTTTCGTCATGCTTCAACTGACCGGCCAGCAGCATCTCGGTCAGGCGCTCGATCGCGGCGGGGAAGCGATCCACATGGTCGAATATGACGAAGCCGGTCCAGGTCAGCGCCCGCATCAGGATTTCGCGTTCGTTGCGCAGGCCCGTGGGCGCAGGGTTCCAACTGGAGGTAGCGGCGGTGCCGCACTGGACGATCCGGCCGAAGCGGGCCATGGCGCGGATCGCGCTGTCCAATATCGTGCCGCCCGTATTGTCGAAATAGGTGTCGAAACCCTGCGGACGCGCGGCGGCCAGCGTTTCAGCCAGATCGCCGACCTTGTAATTATAGGCGGCGTGATAGCCATAATCGGCGATGCAGCGCGTGATCTTGTCCTCGCTGCCGGTAAGGCCCACGACATGGGCGCCAGCTTGGCGCGCGATCTGGCCGACGACGCTGCCCACCGTGCCGGCGGCGGTCGACACGAGGACAGACTGGCCTTCGCGGGGCGGGGCGATGTCGTGCAAGGCTAGCCAGGCCGTGACCCCGGGCATGCCCAGCACCCCGGCATAGGCGGGCAATGGCGCGCGCGGGTCTGCAATATGCGAAAGCAGGTCGGCGCGGCTGGCAGTGGCATAGTCCTGCCACCGGAAAAAGCCGTAGACGACGTCCCCTGTCCGGATGTTGGGATCGCGGCTGTCGATCACCACGCCGATGGCCAGCGACCGCATGGGCGCGTCGAGCGGCGTCAGCGCCGGATTGGCGGCCCAGCCGCGTTGGACCGGGTCGGCCGACAGATAGAGATTGCGGACGAGGAAGCTGCCATCCTGCGGCGCAGCGATCGGCGCTTCGCGTAGCGCGAAGTCGGCGGGACGGGGCGTGCCCTTTGGCCGCTGCGCCAGCACCATCTGCCGGTTGGTGCGGGGCGTCGTGAAACTGGGCATATCGGTCCGCAAGGGAAACTCCTGTACTGGCATTGGGGTGACTAGCGTCGCCCCGGCGCGTCGGCCGGATCGTCGCTGAGATAACGGTTGAGCGTCTGGTGCAGATGCCGGATGCGGACTTCCTGATAGGCGGAATAGAGGATGTCGGCGTCGCCGCCATCGCGCAGCCCCTGCTGGCACATGCGCAGGCCGGTCACATCCTGATCATAGATTTCACCCAGCCAGGGTGGCAATATGCCGGCGCCCGCGAAACTGTCTGCCTCGCCCAGATCGACAAGCTCGACTTCGGGAATATAGCCATCCGCCGGTTTGGGCTTGAAGATCATGAATTCGAAGGTCGCCCGGTTCGGATCGCCCCGTACCGGCAGGAAGCGGTAGACATAGGGATAGCCGAGCGAGCGGAACAGGATGATGTTGGGGAAGAGGGAATATTGGATGGCGTCGGCCGCCTCCGCGTCCGATAGGGTCGAATAATCCACCCCGTCCGCCGCGCTCATCGCCGCGCGCATGCCGGCGGCCATATAATGGCGCGCTTTCGTTCCAGCCTCCAGTTCGGGCACCTGCGCGCCGACGAAGACGGCGGAGAGGGCGGCATCCAATATCTGCTGTTCCGACAATTGAACGGGCAACTGGTCGCTCATCACCCCGGTCGGTTCCAGAAAGCGGCTGACATGGGGATCGTCCGGCCAGACGTCATATTGGGTGCTGGCATCGCCGCCGAAGGGCAGGGCCTGTGCATGGATGCCGGCCAGATGATAGGATTCGACGAACCCTTCGATACAGGTTTTCCAGTTGGCGTCGATCGTCTTGCGCATGACCGTCGCCAGATAGCGGTCGCCATAGGACCAGTCGGCGAAATGGGCGGGCAGATGGCCCAGATAATCCTGTAGCGGCGGGGCCGCCGGATCGCGGTTGATGAACACGAAGCCTTGCCAGCGTTCGACCCGCGCTTCGGGCAGGTTCATGGCGTCATCCTGCATGTCCGGGAAATCCCAGCGCGCAGGCACATGGGCCAGTTTTCCGTCCAGATTCCAGGTGAAGCCATGGAAGGGGCAGGTGAGCTTGCGCACACTGCTGTCTTCGGCGCACAGGCGCATGCCCCGATGCAGGCAGCTATTGTAGAAGGCCCTGATGTCGTCCGGGCCGCTACGCATGATGATCAGCGATGCGCCGGGGCTTTCGTATAGCACATAGTCGCCGACTTCGGGAATCTGCTCCTCCCGGCAGGCGAATTGCCAGACGCGGGGCCATAGCCGCTCCATTTCCAGCGCGGCAAAATCGGCGCTGCGATACTGGTTGCGCGGTACATGCGCGACCGGAATGTCGACTTCGGAATATTCGCGCAAGACGGGAGGCGCCGCGACCGGATCGTCGGCGATCACCTGTTGAAACAGGGGGGCTGGACTGTCCCGATAGTCGGGCGCGAACTGGCTCTGCTGGCCCATTTTTCTCTCCTGACATGCCGATGGGGCGCTGCGCCTTCATGGGCGGTCTTATGTCACCGCAGGATAGGTCGAAGCGCCGCCAAGTCAATATGGTATGCTAGAATATCATATGAAGGCTGGCCTTGTTGAAAAATGATTGCTAGCGTATCATGTGATTGCAAACAATATGAAGCCAGATGGCGCTGTGGGAGATGATGGGGATGGACCTGGGCAAGATTGAAACCATGGCGATCGATCCGATCGTCCAGCCTTATGACAAGCGCGACACGATCGTCTTCGCACTTGGCCTGGGCTATGGCGCCGATCCGCTCGATGAAGGCGAACTGCCCTTCGTCTATGAAAAGGATCTTCGCTCCCTGCCAGCCTATGCCAATATCTTGTGCCATCCGGGCTTCTGGGCGCAAGATCCGCAATTCGGCATCGACTGGGTGAAGATTCTGCACGCAGAACAGGATCTGGTCATGCACAGCCCATTGCCGGCCGTTGGCGCTGTACGTGGCGAATATCGCGTTGCCGGGGTGGAGGACAAGGGCGAGGGACGTGGCGCGCTGCTCCATCAGGTCAAGCAACTTTATGATGATGCGGATGGCACCCATCTGGCGACGGTCCGCTCCACCCTGTTCCTGCGCGGCAATGGGGGCGAAGGCGGCTTTGGTGACGCGATGCCAGTGGCTGCACCGGTACCGGATCGCGCGCCCGACCGGGTCGTGGAGATCGCGACATTGCCCCGACAGGCGCTGATCTATCGATTGAGCGGTGACTGGAACCCGCTCCATGCTGATCCGGCGATCGCCCGCAAGGCTGGCTTTGATAAGCCCATCCTGCATGGGCTGTGCACGAAGGGGCTGGCCAATCGGGCTATCCTGTCCACCTATTGCGACAATAACGTCGCCCGCTTCAAATCCATGTTCGTGCGCTTCAGCAAGCCTGTGATGCCCGGCGAGACGATCCGCATCGAGTTTTTCGAGGAAGGCGAAGGGCAATTGCGCTTCCGGGCCATTGCCGTGGAACGCGACATCGTGGTGCTCGACCGTTGCTCTGCCACGGTGGCGTAAAGCAGGGATGCCGACGATGCGCTGTCTGATCCTTTATTATTCGATGACCGGGCAGGCGGAGAAGGCCGCCACGCAGGCGGCACGTGCGGCCGTTGAAGCCGGGTGGGATGCGACATTGTGCCGCATCGGCATGAGCGATCCGGCGGATGCGCTGGCGCGTCCGATGAACATTGCCGCGTCGAAGAAATGGACGCAGGGCGCGCAGAAGGGGATAATGGTGCCGATCGCCTTCGATCCGCCCGATGCCCCGGATGCGCGCTATGACGCCGTCCTGTTGTTCAGCAATACCTGGGGCGATAACCCATCCGTGCCGATTCGCTCCTTTCTGGAAAGTGATCAGGCGAAGGCGTTGTTCGCCGGGACGCCGGTCGGGGTGTATATCGTCTGTCGGCGGCTGTGGCAGAATAACCTGCGGATCGTGCGGGAACTGGTGGAGCAGGCCGGTGGCCATGTGCTGGCGGGGGAGGCGTTCATGCATCCGGGCGGACAATGGGGCAGCCTGATCCAGACCATCACCTATCTATATCGCACCGATAGCGGCCGGACGCATTTTCTGGGATTTCCCTTGCCGCGTTATGGCCTGTCGGATGAGGCTATGGCACGCATTCCCGGCTTCACCGGCGCATTGTTGGCACCGGCCGCGACCAATCAGGAAGGCAAGGCATGACGGATCTGGAACTGGAGCGAGTCGTTCCGCTGACGGGCGGGCATAATTTCCGCGATCTGGGGGGGTATCCAACCATTGACGGGCGCACCGTTGCGCGCGGGCTGGTCTATCGTTCTGGAACCATGGCGGAATTGAGCGACGAAGATCATGCGATGCTCGACGTGATCGGGCTGAAAGTCATTTGCGATTTCCGGTCTTCACAGGAGCGCGACCGGCGGCCATCGCGGCTGCCGGCCATGGCCAGTTACGAGATATGGGCGCGCGATCATCAGACCAGCGCCGGCGATGTCACGATGGCGCTGCAAAAGCCGGGAGCGACGGCCGATACCGCGCGTGCCTATATCTTGGAGGCGTATTGTGATCTGGCCTATGAGCAGGCACCCTCTTATCGCGAGCTGTTCTTGCGGATCGCGCAGGGCCCGTTGCCGCTGGTCTTTCATTGTGCGGCGGGCAAGGACCGCACTGGTATAGCGGCGGCGCTGTTGCTCGACCTGTTGGGCGTGTCCCGTGACATAATCGCGCAGGATTACGCCCTGACTGACCGCTTCTTCGCGCGGGGCTGCGAACTGGTGGCGAAGGACCCGTTCGGTGCAAAACTGAAGGGGATCGATCCGGCTGTATGGGAGCCGATCATGCGGGCTGATCCCAGCTATCTGGCTGCAATGTTTGAAACGGTCGAGCAGCGCCATGGATCGGCGCAGGGTTTCCTGCGCGAAGAACTGGGGCTGGGCGATGATATTCTTGAGGCCATTCGTGCCCGGTTACTGGAGTGACCGGGCCGGCTGGCACCTTCTGATTTATGAGGCCTGATCCATGAAATGCCTGCGGATCATGGCCCGCTGGACCTTGCCCGATGCGGTGCGGGGCAGCGGAACACCCGTCTCGATCCGGCGCGGGATCTTGTAGGCGGCCAGCGATTTGCGGGCAAAGGCGATGACTTCCTCGGCATCTACGTCATGGCCGGGCCGCAATTCCAGCGCGGCGGTGACGCCCTCGCCCCATTTGGGATGGGGAAGGCCGAACACGGCGCAATCCAATATGGCCGGATGATCGCGTAGGACCGATTCCACTTCGGCCGGATAGACATTCTCGCCGCCTGACACGATCATGTCCTTGATCCGGTCGGTCAGAAACAGATAACCATGATCGTCCAGCTTGCCGCCATCGCCCGATCGGTACCAGCCGTCGATCAGCGCATCGGCCGTCGCTTCGGGCTTGTTCCAATATTCCATCAGCAGGCTGGGCCCCTTGACCCAGATTTCACCCGGCATGTTGGTTTGCAGCAATTGCGCATCCGGCCCGCGAATGGCGATGCTGAAGCCGGGCAACGGGCGTCCGACCGATCGCAGCAGATTGGGATTGCTGGCATCATGCTCGTCCGGTCCCAGGATCGCCATAGTGCCCGTCACTTCGGTCATGCCATAATATTGCAGGAAGCGGCAGCCGATCCGGTCGACCGACCGTTCCAGCAGGGCCGGGTCCATGGACGCCGCGCCATAATGGATGCCGCGCAATGTCGGCACGCGAACACCGCGCGCGTCCATTTCACCGATCAATGCCCTAACGAGCGTCGGGACGATGAAGGTGCGGGTGATGCCATGCGCCAGGCAGTTGTCCAGAATGACCGCTGGGCTGGTATCGGCGATGACATGGGCGGTCGCCCCCCGCACCAGTGCGGTGCAGACCCAGGACATGCCGCCGATATGAAAAGATGGCAAAGGCGACAACAGGATTTCGTCATCGCCCCAGTCGGCGAAGAAGCCGGAGATATTTTCGATATGCCGGGCGCTACCGAAAGCATATTGCGATGTGACCACGCCCTTGGGCCGACCGGTCGTGCCGCTGGTGTAAAGTTGCAGGCACGGGGCATGCGGGTCGAGTGGGATGCGTTCTGCGGCGCGCGCTGCATGGATTCGGGCGCGCAGCCCATCGGGGCCTTCCTGATCGACGATCAGCACAGGCAGGCCCTGGGAATTGGCTTCCCCGATCAGGTCCAGGAAGGCGCTGTCCGCGATGATGAGCGACACGGCCGAATCATCAATGACATAACGAGTTTCGGGTGCGGTATTGCGCCAGTTGACGGGGACCATGACGGCGCCCGCCCGGATGGCCGCGATCAGCAGGACGAAGAACAGGTCGCTGTTTTTGCCCATATAGGCAAGGCGGCCGCCTTCTCCGATCCCATGGTCGGCGAGCAAGGTCACGGCGGCATTCACGCCGCGATCGAGTTGCGCATAGGTCCAGTGATGTGGGCCGAAGATCAGGGCCGGCTTGTCAGGCGTGATCGCCGCGTAAATATTGGGATATTCCGACGGCAGGATCATGCCGCTATCGTCCAGCGTCGGCCCCTCGGCAAAGGCATAGCCTGCTGCGACACCGGCATGCGGGACGGCAATGTCAGAAAGCGACATTGTCTCCCCCCTTCGTCTGCATCATCTCCCGTGCTTCGGCAGGTGTCGCGACGCTGAGGCTCAGTTCCTCCAGAACCCGGCGAATCTTGGCCACCTGAACGGCGTTGGATGTCGCCATCAGGCCCTTGCCCGCATAGAGGCTGTCTTCCAGCCCGACGCGAACCGAACCGCCCAGCAGAGCCGAAAGGGTGACGAGGCGCATCTGATGCTTGCCCGCCGCGAGCGCGGAGAAGATATAATCCTCGCCGAACAACCGGTCTGCGGTCGATTTCATGTGCATCACATTTTCCGGGTCCGGGCCGAGCCCGCCCAATATGCCGAACACGCCCTGAATGAAGAAGGGTGGCTTCAACATCCCGCGATCGACGAAATGCGCCAGATTGTAGAGATGTCCGACATCATAGCATTCGAATTCGTAGCGGGTGCCCTGGTCCGACAATTCGGTCATGGCCCGTTCGATCTGGGCGAAGGTGTTGGACAGGATGAAATCCTTCGTCATGTCCAGATAGGGTTTCTCCCAGTCATGCTGCCAATTGTCGATCTTCGCCCCGGCGCCGGAAATGTTGAAATTCACCGACCCCATATTCATCGAACAGACTTCGGGCTTGAATTTCTTGGTGGGTGCCAGCCGGTCGTCCAGGCTCATGCCCAGGCCCCCGCCGGTGGTGATGTTCAGGATCGCATCGGTCGATTGCTTGATGCGGGGCAGGAATTGCGCGAACAGGGCCGGGTCCTGCGATGGCTGACCGGTTTCCGGATTGCGGGCATGCAGATGGAGCATCGCGGCGCCGGCTTGTGCGGCGGCGATGGCATCTGCGGCGATCTGATCCGGCGTGATCGGCAGATGGGGGGACATGCTGGGCGTGTGGATCGAGCCCGTGACGGCGCAGGTGATGATGACCTTGTCGGTACGCTTCATGATCTTGTGCGGCGCCTGACACGCCTCTCCCTATGGTTTCTATGTTCGGATCGTAGCGCGATCAGATGATTTCGCCCAGAACGGTCCCCACTTCATAGGTTTCGCCGGTCTGCTTCAGGATTTTCAGCGTGCCGCTGACCGGCGCTTCAACCTCCTGAGTCGATTTGTCGCTTTCCAGCGCGAACAGCGGTTCGCCAGCCGTCACCGTGCCGCCATCGGCGACCAGCCATTCGGACAGAAGGCCTTCGTTCATCGAAAAACCAAGTTTGGGCAGAATGATTTCGGTAGCCATGAAAACCTCTCTCCAAGTTCGACATTTGTTGATTACCGTATGTATGCGACCCATGAAGTAATCTAGCGTACCGATTGCGTCCAGCGAAATTGCGTCATCAAGAGCGCGACAGTGCAAATTCGTATGCCGACGTACTATATTGACAGGCGCGCCGGTGTCAGCCACTAAATGCGGCACAAGATCCGATGGGAAGCTGGAGAGGAGCGGGTGGAACCCTGTGTTCGCGCGTCGAACCCCTGTGGCTGACATCGTTCGCCGCTGTTTCGACCAGGAGTTTCGCCATGCCGACACCGCCGATCAACGATTATCCATGGGATGGGGCCTTCCCCGACACACCCAACTGGAGCGAGAATTTCCTGCTGGCCGGGGACGATCCCAAGGCAGGCGTGGGTTTTTGGCTGCATCTTGGCCGCTGGCGCAAAGACCTGACCATGTTCCGGGAAACCACCATCGTCCGCTTGCCGGACGGCAGCGTCGTGGGCAATCGCGCGATCGGCAATGGCCGGGCCGCCAAGGACGGTCCCGGCGGGCCGCATTATGCCATCCGCATCATCGAACCGGGCCGCAAGCTGACCTATAGTTATGCAGGCGGCGTCCGGCGGGTGCCGGCCCAGTCGATGCGGGACGGGTTGGTGCTGGAAGGGCCGCGCACGCCCATGACCTATGAACTTACCTTCGAATCTGATGCGGACATCTGGGATCTGCATAAGGTCGGCGGGTTGCAGGACTTCCTGCCCGCCGGCCATATTGAGCAGATCGGGCGCGTGACCGGATGGTTGCAGGTTGGAGCGGATCGCTTTGACATCGATACGATCGCCAATCGGGACCATAGCCTGGGTCCGCGCGACAATAAGGATCTGCTCAACCATCAATGGCATCAGGGCTATTTTGAGAATGGCATCAGTTTCCTGCTGTTCGATGCGATGACGCGCAGCGACGGCAAGGTCGTGTTCTCCGAAGCCGTGGTTTATGAGGGCGACCGCCTCTATCCGGGCAAGCTGGAAATGGGCTGGCGGTGCGACGATGCCACACGCGACGAGGAGCCGATTTCGTTCAGCATCGTCTATGAAAAGGGGCGGCTGGATATCGAGACGGTCGGCTACAGCAGCAATAGCTATTCCTCGCTCACGTCGCCGAACGACCAATATGTGGGCGTGTACAAGTCCGACACGGATGAGCCCACGCTTGCCCTGCTGGAACAGTCGGTGAAGCTGCGGCTGAACGGATCGGTGCCGGGCTATGGTTGCTATGAACGCACCGTCAACGGCCGGATCATGCCGGAAGAATGACCCGCCGCCCGCCGGTTGAGCGGGGGCGACCCAATAGTTGGAGGAGGATGCGCTGATGGAATGGGGCGAGAAGAACTGGTTCATCACCGGAGCCTCCTCCGGCTTTGGCAAGGCGATCGCGCAGGTCATATTGGCGCGGGGCGGGCGGGTCATCGCCACCGCGCGCAATCCCGATACGCTGGACGATTTGAAGGCGATCGCGCCCGATCGCGTGCTGGCGGTTCAGCTGGATATTCGCGATCCGGTCGGTATGGCGGGCGCGCTGGAGCAGGCGAAGGCGTTTGGCGGTATCGATGTGCTGGTGAACAATGCCGGCTATGGATTTCTGGGCGGTGTCGAGGAAAGCAGCGACGAAGAGATTGCGACCCAGATGGACGTCAATTTCTTTGGGCCGCTTCGCCTGATTCGCGCAGCCTTGCCCGATATGCGGGCGCGGGGTTCTGGGTTTATCGTGAACATCTCGTCCATCGCGGGGGTTCGATCCTTTGCCGGATCGGCCTTCTACTCGACGTCGAAATTTGCGCTGGAGGCCTTGTCCGAAGCGCTGGTCGGAGAGGTGGATCGCTTTGGTATCGGGGTGATGATCGTCGAACCCGGCTATTTTCGCACGGATTTCTCCGGGCGCTCGCTCATGCATGCATCGGCCCCGCATCCCGACTATGATTTTCTCGCCCGGCGGCGGGCGGCCGCGTCGGCGGCCAGCGGGACGCAGATCGGCGATCCGCGCAGGGGCGCGCGTGCCATCATCGATGCCATGAATGCCCAGACGCCGCCGACCAGACTGGTGCTGGGCAGCGATGCCTATGCGATCGTCAAGGACGCGCTGGATGCCCGGCATATGGAATTGGAAGATTGGCGAACGCTGAGCGAAAGCACGGACTTTGCCGCGGACTGATCCGCTTCATATCGGGCGTGGTCGGTAGAGCAGGAACAGCAGGCCGATCAGGGCGAAGGTGCCGACATGCAGCAGGATCGTTGGTCCATAGCCGCCGAAGCGATCGAACATTGCGCCGGCCAGCGGCCCGGCGCCGAACATGAACGGGATTTGCAGCAGATAGCACAGGCCCATACCCAGGCCGACATTGGATGATCCCAGCCAGCTACCCATTAGCGACCCGAAAAGGGGCAGGATGGCGTTGCAGCACAGGCCGATCGCGAAGGTCAGGCCCAACAGGGCGGGCAGATCGCTCCCCGCGACCATCAGGCCAAGCCAGGCGGGTATCTGGATGAGGCCCAATAGCGCAAAGGCGCGGCCACCACCGATGCGGTCCGCGATCCAGCCGAACAGGGGCGCGCCGACTACACCGGCAAGGCCGAAGGCGGACAGCAGCAAGGAGGCTGGCGCCAGTGCAACGCCCCGGTCCATGGCAAGAGCGACGATATGGGTCACCATCACCAGCCCCGCCGCGCTGAGCAAGGATACGCCCAGCGTCAGGACCAGAAAGGGCGGCGAGCGCAGAATCTGGCCAGCCGTCATGGATGTGGACTGCCCCGTCTCGTTCTCCTGATCGGAGCTGGCGCCGAGCGCATGCTGGCCGATCCGGCCGGGATGATCGACGACCAGCCAGATCAGCGGGAGCATGGCGATCAGGACGATGCCTTGCCCTAAAAAGGTAGCCCGCAGGCCAAGGGTAGCGAGAATGGCGGCTGCCAGCAACGGCATCAGGCTGTTGCCGACCGGCATGTTGATGATGCCCAGCGCCTTGCCACGACCGCTATCGAACCAGTTGGCGATGATGGCGGTGCAGGGGACCGGGCCGGACAGGGCAAAGCCGGGACCGATCAGCAGCATGTAGATCGTAAGCAATAGCCCGATATGGCTGACTTGCGTCAGCAGGAAGAATCCGAGCGCATTGAGCATCATGCCTGTCAGCATCAGGGTGCGGATCGATACGCGGCGCATCAGTCCGCCCACGAGAGGCGACAGCAGGCCGAGCGCGAGCGTCAGCATGCTGAGCCCGGCAGCGGCAAGAGCGCGACTGGTGGTGAAGCTGGTCTGGATCGCGTCCACCAACGCGCCGTAGACGGCGAAGTTGACACCCAAGGAGCAGTTGAGAATGACGAAGATCAGGGCGACCATGCGCCAGCCCTGAAAGGATTGCCCGCTGCGGGCGGCGGTCGTTGCCATGGTGTTTCTCTCTCCGATAGGCGCGCCGGGTGCGGTCTCGCCGATGAAATGGTCAGGCGATGGTTGCGCGGCGATAGGGGCGCCAGGCGCAGGCATAGAGTATCCAGGCAATCGGCCCGGCGATCAGCGCAATGACCAGCATGGCCTGTCCCAGCCCTGCCGGCCCCGGAAAGCGCGTCTGTGCCAGCAGGGCGACGAGATAGGCGCCCAGGCTGAGGCTGATGATATTGTTGCAGAACTGGACCATCGCCACGAGGCGACCGCGCAAGGCTGGCGGTGCGGTGAGCGGGACCGTGATGGACGGCAGCGCATTGATGGCGCTGAGCAGGCTGAAGCCCAGCCCCATGAGTAGCGATGCGCCAAGCAGGCTATGCTGGAGAAGCGCAGCGATGAACAGCAGGAGGCCAATCGGTATGACGACCAGTGGAATGCGCATGAGAATGTCACGCCGACCGGATCGGGCAAGGCGCTGGGACAGGGTCGGGAAGAGGATGGTCAGCACGACGCCGAGCGCCAGCGCGGTGGAGAAGAGATAGCCGGCCTGCGCTGGCGCGATATTCTGGCTGCGGATGAGATGGGTCGGATACCAGGCGAGCACGCCATAGAGCATCGTGCCCAATATGGCGTTGCCGATGAAGAGGCAGCCATAGAAGCGGACAGCATCCGATCGGTTGAGGAAGATGCCGAAACGGCGTTCTGTCGCCTCCGCCGATGTCGTGACGTCTGTCGAGGCTTGTTCCATCGCCCCGCGTTTTGGTTCCGGCACGGTGAGGAGGAGCAGAGGCACGATCAGGAAGCCGGGCAGGGCGATCAGCACCAATGTCTGACGCCAAGCCGGGAGCGCGCCGATCAGCGGCAGCGTGGCAAGGGCGCCGCTGCGGGCCAGATCGAGCGCGGCGGCGCCGACGACATAGGCCAGCATCACGCCGGTCGTGCCCGCCGCGATGAAGATGGCGCTGGGCGCCGCCCGCCGGTCGCGCGGGAACAGGTCGCCGATCAGCGATATGGCGGCGGGTGCCAGCACCGATTCGCCCACGGCCAGACCCATCCGCAAAGCGAACAGCATCGCGAAGGAAGATGCATAGCCGGCAAGCAGGGTCGACAGGCTCCACAGGATGATCCCGGCTGCCAGATATTTTGTGCGGTTGCCGCGATCGATCAGCCATGCGACCGGCAGGCCGATCACCGAAAAGAGGATGGCGAAAGCCGGGCCGATCAGCAGGCCGACCTGAAGGTCGCTGATGCCGAGATCCGCCTTCATCGGATCGACCAGCAGGGTCAGGATCAGGCGATCGACATAGGAGATGACGTAGAGGGCGGCGAGTAGCAGGACGGCATACCATGGCCTGTTTTGCATATATTTATCCTCTCCCGGTCGCCTCATGCTTATCGAGTCAATAAGTTCGCCAGCGAATGATAAATAGCAATACGATAATTGACGTGTAAACATCCATCGCGGATAGTCGGCACAAAGAGGCAATGCCCGGCAAGACGGGCGGAATGAGGTGAGAGGATGGGATTTCCCAAACTGGTCGAGGGCGACCATGTCGGCGCGGCCTTTCCGGCCAGCGTCGACGTGCTGCTGGAAGATGCGCCGGGGCATCTGACCCGGCTGTTTCGCGCATCGGGAGCGATCGGGCCGGACAATGTCGTGACGGAGATCACCCATAAGCGCGAATTTTTCGGCGGCGGCATGGGGCGCAAGATGGAGATCGATGTGCGCTATGCGCATGCGGCACCGGATTTGCCGACTCGTCTGTTCGCCAAGTTCACGCGGGAATTTGGGGACCCGCTGCGCGAGCTATTTTCTCCAGTGATGGACCCGGAAGTACGCTTCGCCATGTTGTCGCGCCGGACCGATTTTCCGGTGCGGGTGCCATGGTGCCTGTTCGGCGACTATAGCGTGGCGGACAAGACCGGCCTGCTGATCACCGAGCGTGTGCCCTATGGGGCAGAAGGGGTCGAACCGGCGCTGGAAAAATGCCTCGACTATCAGATCGCTGATCCGCTGCCTTATTATGAGGCGCAGACACGGGCGATTGCGGCGTTGGCGGCCTTCCATCGGTCGGGGCAGTTTGGCGATGCGGTCGAGCGCCAGTTTCCTTTCCAGCCGGACAGCCCGGCGATGGTGAAGGTCATCCCTTTCGATCGGGCAGGATTGGCGGAAAAGCTGGCCGCGTTGCGTGCCTTCGCGCGCGAGGCGCCCCAGCTATTGCCGCCGGAACTGACCGATCCCGATGTCCTCGATGCCTTTTGCGCGGATGCCCCCGCCGTCCTGGAAAAGGAGGAGGCGCTTTGGGCTTTCCTGCACGGGCAGTCCGATCTGGTGGCGCTGGCCCATTGGAACATGAACCCGGACAATGCCTGGTTCTGGCGGGATCAGGCGGGTGTCCTGCAATCCGGGCAGCTGGACTGGGGCGGTGTGGGGCAGGCCAATATCGCCCAATCCTATTTCGGCATGGTCTGTGCGGCGGAAACGGACTTTCTGGATCGGCATGACGCGCATTTGCGTGCGTTGCTGCTGGAACGGCTCGCGGCTTTGGGTGGCCCGACAGTCGATGCAGAATTGTTCGACCGATGCGTGCTGATCGCGACGGCATTGCTGGGCGTCGCGTGGATGCTGGACGCGCCGGCCCTGATCGCCGCGGAAATTGCCGATCATGCGTCGCTGGCCGACCGCTATGATCCGCGCATCCGTGACGCCTTCATCCCGCGCGCGCAATTGCATCTGATGACAGTGTTTCTGTGGCTGTGGCGCCGCCATGACATGGGCGCGGCGATCAGGCGTTTTGCAGCGTGACGGGAGAGGAGGGCGATATGCGCGAGTTTGAAGGCAAGTCCATATTCATCACGGGCGGGGCGAATGGCATCGGACTGGCCACGGCCATATTGTTCGTCCAGCGCGGCGCACGGGTTGCCATTGTCGATTTTGACAGGGACGCAGGCGAGAATGCGCTTGCCGAACTCCGGCAATTGGGTGGCGAGGCGATCTTCCTGCCCGGCGATATCTCCGATGCGGCAGAGGTACGGCGCATGGTCGATGCGACGGTGGCGCAATTTGGCGGTCTGGACTGTGCGTTCAACAATGCTGGCATCTGCCATCCCGCCGATGCGCTGTGGGACGATGATGCCTTTGACCGGACGTTCGCCATCAATGTGCGCGGGATGATGCAGTGCATCAAAGCGCAGTTACGGCATATGGTGCCGCAGGGGCGCGGGGCGATCGTCAATACGGCGTCGGTCGCGGGTCTGGTCGCTTCGGTGGCGCCGTCGCAGCCAGCCTATACCGCCAGCAAACATGCCGTGATCGGCCTGACCAAGAGTGTCGCCTTGCGCCATGCGCGCGACGGCATACGTGTCAATGCGGTGCTGCCGGGCGTTACCATGACCAATATGGTGCGCGAGGTGATGCAGCAGGGGCCGGAGGTGCGCGCTACGCTGGAGAATCTGGCGCCAATGGGCCGGATGGCGCGCCCGGAAGAAGTGGGGGAGGCCGTCTTGTGGCTTTGCTCCGACCGGGCGAGCTTCGTCACCGCCCATGCGCTGGCCGTTGATGGCGGTGCGCTGGCGCAATGATGCGCCGCGATCAGCAGTCGACCTCTATCATGTCGCCGTCGATCCGGACCGGGTAGAGGGTCAGGCCGTTCGTCGTCAGGGGTGACAGCGATCGCCCGTCCTCCAGATTGAAACGGGCGCCATGATGCGGGCACATGATGAAATCGCCGCGCACTCGCCCGCCATCTAGCGAGAGTTTCTGGTGCGGGCACATTTCCGCCATGGCGTGAATGCCCTTCTGGCTGCGGCACAGCAGCACGCGGCGGCCATCACATTCCACGATATGCGTGCCATTGGCAGGCAATTGCGCCAGCGGAATCCGCATCCGAACCTCTCCCTTCCTGTCTTGTCCCCGCATAATAGGACAGGGCCGATAATAAGTCACTTGCATAAAGTACTATAGCGCACTAAATCTTTATCAATCGAGAGGCGATGGCCTCTCCGCGGCGTAATGCCGCCCGACGCAACCAGAAAAGGGGCCATGGCCCCAAGCAGGTGAGGTGCATGACGGATATCGGTATTGCGCGCTTTGGCGCCTATGTTCCCCGCCTTCGGATCGAACGGTCGATCATCGCCGCTGCTCATGCGTGGATGGCGCCGGGTTTGAAGGGGCAGGCCAAGGGCAGCCGCGCCTTCACCAGTTGGGATGAGGATGCCATCACCATGGCGGTGGAGGCGGCGCGCGATGCCGCGGGATCGGGCGATCTGGCGGGCATCGACGGGCTGCGGTTGGCATCGACCAATCTGCCCTATGCCGATCTTCAGAACGCCGCCATCGTCGCCGGGGCGATCGGCGCGCCATCGACCATCGCCACATCGGACGCCTCCGGGTCGCAGCGGGCAGGCACGTCGGCGCTGTTGCAGGCGTTGAAAGGGGGACGACCGGAACTGGTGATCGCGGCCGACAATCCGTTCGGCAAGCCAGCCAGTGGGCAGGAGCTGAGCTTTGGCGCGGGGGCGGCAGCCTTCCTCCTGTCGGATCAGGATGTGGTGGCGCGGCTGATTGGGTCGGCCAGCATCAACAGCGTCTTTGTCGACCATTTCCGGTCGGACGATGCAAGCAGCGACTATGTTTGGGAAGAGCGGTGGGTGCGCGATGAAGGCTATGCCAAGATCGCCCCGGCGGCGATCCGGGCGGCTTTGGCCGATGCGCAGATCGACATTGCCGATATCCAGCATTTCGTCATGCCATCCTATCTGAAGGGTGCGGCAGATGCCGTCGCGAAGAAGGTGAAATTTGCTGGCGCTGTCGCTGGCGGGCTGGAAGATGGGGTGGGCTATGCCGGCGCGGCGCATGCGCTGCTGATGCTGGCGGCAACGCTGGAAAAGGCGAAGCCGGGCGAGCGCATATTGCTGGTCGGCTTCGGGCAGGGCGCCGATGCCCTGATTTTCGAGGTAACGGACGCGATCGGCAATGCCCAACCGGCGCGGGGCGTCGCCGGTTGCATTGCCGACGCCCTGCCGACCGACAGCTATTTGCGGCTCCTGTCCTTCTATGGCGGGCTGGAAGCGGAATGGGGCATGCGATCGGAAAAGAGCGCCAAGACGGCGCTGACCGAACAATATCGCTCTGCCGGCCAGTTGGAAGGGTTCAATGCCGGCAAGTGCGGCAGCTGCGGGACGGTGCAGTTCCCGCAGCTGCAATATTGCGTGCAATGCCATGCGTCGGCCGAAGGGTTCAGCGATGTGTCGCTGCGCGATGAGCAGGCGGAGGTGCTGACCTCCACCGCCGACTGGCTATCCTATCATCCCTCCCCGCCCTTGTGGGTCGGCTTCGTCCGGTTCGACAGCGGCGCGCGGGTACTGATGGAGATGGTCGATATCGGCAAGGAGGGGATCGATACCGGCGCAAAGCTGCGGATGGTCTACCGCATCAAGGAAAAGGACCGGCAGCGCGGCTATAACCGTTATTTCTGGAAATCGACGCCGCTGGGCGCGGCCTGAGGAGCAAGAGCCATGGCAACAGGGATCAAGGACAAGGTCGCCATATTGGGCATGGGATGCTCCAAGTTCGGCGAGCGTTGGGATGCGGGATCGCCCGACCTGATGAAGGAAGCGTTCGAGGAAGCGCTGGCGGATGCGGGGATCGAGCGCAAGCAGATCGACGCGGCCTGGTTCGGCTGCTGGGGGGATGGCATCAATGTCGGCAACTCCTCCATTCCTGCGGCCATGGCGCTGCGGCTGGAGGGCATACCGGTCAGCCGCGTCGAGAATATGTGTGCCACCGGAACGGAGGCGCTGCGCGGCGCGACCTATGCGGTGGCTAGCGGCGCGGCTGACATCGCGCTCGCCATCGGTGCGGAAAAGCTGAAGGATACCGGCTTTGGCGGACTGCCCCCACCGTTCAAAGGCACGTTCAACGATATGTGGATGCCGATGGGATCGGCGCCGGCGGGCTTTGCGCAATTGGCGCCCTATTATCGGTCCAAATATGGCACGTCGAAGGAAGATCTGAAGCGCGCGATCAGCCATGTGTCGTGGAAGAGCCATCAGAATGGGCAATATAGCCCCAAGGCGCATTTCCAGAAGGCGGTGTCGATGGAAACCATCATGAACGCGCCGATGATTTCCGATCCGCTGGGCTTGTTCGACTGTTCGGGCGTGTCGGACGGATCGGCCTGCGCCATCGTGACGACGCCCGAGATTGCGAGAGCGCTGGGCAAGAGTGATCTGGTGACGATCAAGGCGCTGCAACTGGCGACGAGTTCGGGGCGCGAGACGCAGACCAATGCGTGGGACGGCAGCTATGTCGCGACGACCCGTGCGGCCGCCGCGCGGGCCTATAAGGAAGCGGGCATCACCGATCCGCGCAGCCAGGTGCATCTGAGCGAAGTACATGATTGCTTCTCGATCACCGAACTAGTGACGATGGAGGATCTGGGCTTTTCCGACGATGGTCGAGCGGTGTTCGATATTCTCGACGGGCGCTATGATCGCGATGGCGCCATGCCGTGCCAGATCGACGGCGGCCTCAAATGCTTCGGCCATCCGATCGGCGCATCGGGGCTGCGCATGGCCTATGAAATCTACAATCAATTGCTCGGCCGGGCGGGCGAACGGCAAATGTCGTCGCCGTCGATCGGCGTGACGCATAATCTGGGCGGTGTTCCCTATCAGGGGATCGCGGCCATCTCTGTTCTGGGGCTCGCATAATGGCTGGTGTCTGGTTTGATGCATTGGAAGTCGGGCAGGTGTTTCATCACCCGATCCGCCGTACACTGACGGAAACCGACAATCTGTTGATGTCGACGCTGACGCATAATCCGGCGCAGTTGCACATCGACGCCGAATATATGAAGGGGACGCCGTTCGGGCGCCCGCTGATGAATTCGGCCTTCACGCTGGGCCTGATGGTCGGCATTTCGGTGGGCGATACGACGCTGGGTACGGCGGTCGCCAATCTGGGCTGGGACGAGGTGCGCTTTCCCAATCCGCTGTTCGCGGGCGACACCATCCATGTCGTGACCGAGGTTATCGAACTGCGGGAGTCCAAATCGCGGCCGGAAGCGGGCATCGTCACTTTCCTGCATCAGGCGTTCAATCAAAAGGATGAGCTGGTCGCCAGTTGCAAGCGGTCGGGATTGCAGCTTAAGCAGCCGGTGGACGCATGAGCGACCTGCCGATCCGGTCCTTCCTGTTCATTCCGGGGGACAGCGAGAAGAAGATGGGGAAGGTCGATGGCACAGCCGCTGACGCCTTCATCTTCGATCTGGAGGATGCCGTGGCCGTGGCGCGCAAGCCGGTGGCGCGCGAAATGGTGCCAGCGTTCATCAAGGAACGGCCAAAGAGCCAGCGCAAGGCGCAATATTGGGTGCGGGTGAACCCGCTCGATACGCCCTGGACGCTGGAGGATCTGGCCGCGATCGTTTCGGCCACCCCCGATGGCATCATGTTGCCCAAGGTGAATGGGCCGCAGGATGTGGCGCAGGTCAGCCATTATCTGTCTGCCCTGGAAACGGCGGCCGGGATCGAAGTGGGATCAATCCGCATTTTGCCGGTGGCGACGGAGACGGCGATTTCGCCCTTCCGGCTGGGCGACTATGCAGGAGCGGGCCTCGACCGCCTCTATGGCCTGACCTGGGGGGCGGAGGATCTGAGTTCCGCCGTCGGGGCGAGTGGCAATACCGACGAGAGCGGGCAATGGACACTGACCTACAAGATGGTTCGTTCCCTCTGTCTGCTCGGCGCACATGCCGCAGGCGTGGAAGCGGTCGATACGCTGTACGTCGATTTTCGCGATCCCGATGGCTTGCACGCATCCTGCATGGCGGCGCGGGCGGAAGGCTTTTCGGGGCGCGTGGCCATCCATCCGGCGCAGGTCGACATCATCAATGAGAGCTTCTCGCCATCGCCGGCGGAGGTGGATTTTGCCCGCCGGGTGGTCGATTTGTTCGCCGCCAACCCGGATTCGGGGACTTTGGGACTGGACGGAAAGATGCTGGATATTCCGCACCTGAAACAGGCGCAACGTACGCTTGCCATGCATGAGGCGCGTCATGGCTGACCCGCTGCTGCGCAATGATGGCGGCCGGGGCATATTCTCCGCCGAGCATGAGCAATTTCGCGAGACGGTGGCCCGCTTCGTCGACGAAGAACTGGTGCCAAACCATCATCAATGGGAAAAGGACGAGGTCGTCCCCCGCAAGATATGGAAGCGCGCGGGCGAGGTCGGCATTCTTTGCCCCAATATTCCGGAGGCCTATGGCGGCTTCGGCGCGGACTGGCTCTACAATGTCGTGATCATCGAGGAACTGGCGAAGAAGGGCATTACCGGCCCCGGCTTCATGGTGCATTCGGAGATGGTCGCGCCTTATATTTTGGCGGCCGGCACCGAGGAATTGAAGCAGGACGTCCTGCCGAAAATGGTGACGGGCGAGTATATCGGCGCGCTGGGCCTGACCGAGCCGGGCGCCGGGTCCGACGTCAAGGAAATCCGCACGCGGGCCGTGCGCGACGGTGACGATTATGTTCTCAATGGGCAGAAGGTCTATATTTCCAACGGCCAGCTTGCCGATGTCATGGTCTGCGCCTGCAAGACCGATCCGGCGGCCGGCGCCAAGGGCGTCAGCCTGATCGCGGTCGACACGCATCAGGATGGGTTCAAGCGCGGCCGGAATCTGGAGAAGATCGGCCTCAAGGCACAGGATACGTCGGAAATCTTCCTGGAGGATGTCCGCGCGCCGCTCCATCGCCTGCTGGGCACGGAAGGCGGCGGCTTTGGCATCATGATGGGCAAGCTGGCGCAGGAACGGCTGACGCAGGCCGTGCGCAGCATCTGCGTGGCGGAAGCGGCGATCCAATGGACGGTCGATTATACGTCCGAACGCAAGATGTTTGGTCAGACGCTGGCGGATTTCCAGAACACCCAGTTCGTTCTGGCGGAATTGTCGGCCGAAGTGCTGTCGGCCCGTGTCTTCACCGACTGGTGCATCAAGCGTTTTCTGGCCGGAGAACTGACCGGGGTGGAAGCGGCCAAGGTGAAGCTGGTCGTCACCAACCTGCATGTGAAGGTCGTTGATCAATGCCTGCAATTCTTTGGCGGCTATGGCTATATGACCGAATATCCGATCGCCCGTGCCTATGTCGACGCACGCATCGTCCGCATCGCGGGCGGCGCCGCCGAGGTGATGAAGCAGATCATCGGGCGCGACCTGTTCAAGAAGTGATGACCTGCCTGTAATTTACATTCAAACATGAATGTATGTCTTTACTCATTGCGGTAAGCACGCTAACCATATGGCGTGCGGACGGCAGGGTGAGTGCATAGCCGATCCGTACATCCCGTTGACAAAAGAAGAGCGCCCGAATGCGGCGCGACATGGGGAGAGGATTGGCATGACGAGCAACAGGCTGTTGTTGTGCGCATCGCTCATTGCGATTGCGCAATTGAATCATGTGGCGATGGCGCAGGAGGATGGGGCCGGCAGCGCCGCCCGCCAGCAGGCCGACATCATCGTGACGGCGCAGCGCCGCGAACAAAGGTTGGAGGAGGTGCCGCTGACAGTGGCAGTGCAGTCCGCCGAGCAACTGGCGCGGGCGGGCGTAACCGATAGTCGCGGCCTTCAGCAACTGACGCCGGGGCTTGTCTTCCAGCAGCAGAGCAGCTTCCTCAACCCGTCGCTGCGCGGCATTTCCACTACGGTCGTCACGGCGGGCGCGGAAAATCCGATCGCCATCTATCTCGACAATGTCTATGTTTCCAGCTTCGCCGGGTCGATCCTGTCGCTGCCCGATGTCGAGCAGATCGAAGTGCTGAAGGGGCCGCAGGGCACGCTTTTCGGGCGTAACGCAACCGGCGGCGCTATCCGCATTTCGACCAGGGAACCGGGCAATGACGTTGCGGGGAAGGTCGATGTCACAACCGGCTATTATGACGGTGCGGGGTCAAGCCGGTCGGCCTATGACCTGTCGTTCAAAGGCTTTGTCTCCGGGCCGATCGTGGAAGATTTGCTGGCGGCCAGCCTGGCCTTCTCCTATCGCAAGAGCAACGGATATGGGCGCAATGTCGCCTATTCGCAGGTGTCAGATAGCGTGCGGCAGGCATTCGGCAGCGATCGCATGATGTATCTGGAGGACAAGCTGCTGCGCGGCAAACTGCGCCTGACGCCGACCGACAATCTGGATGTGCTGTTGTCGGGATATTGGAACGAATGGGAGTCCGATCGCGGCCAGATCGGCGTCGTGCAATATGGCGGCACGGCGACGGGACCGGCGCAACTGAACGACGCCAATGGCAATCCCTATAATTACATCGTGGGCAAGCGGCCCTGGCAATATGCCTATGATGCGCTCCGGCCCAATGCCTCCGTTGAAGGGCGCGGCGCCAGCATGCGGATCAAATGGGATCTGGATATGGGGCAGTTTACGTCGACCGCGGCGTGGTCGCGCGCGCGCAGTCGGGAATATGTCGATTCCGATGCGACCTATTCGCCCGATTGTCTGGAAATCGCCAATGTCGGGGCGGGGGTTGGCTGCGTCGCGCCGTTCGACACGATATTGGACAAGACCTTCCAGCAGGAACTGCTTTTCTCCTCAAAGGATTTCGGCATTTTCAGCTTTGTTGCCGGGGCAAACTATTATCGTGGAACGTCGGTGGTCGACGTGCGGGTCAGCGATTTTGCCACGGGGGCTTTCCCCGCTGGCGACCTGTCGGTGAAT
The DNA here is from genome assembly GCF_900109095.1 of Sphingobium sp. AP50. Classification (GTDB taxonomy): domain Bacteria; phylum Pseudomonadota; class Alphaproteobacteria; order Sphingomonadales; family Sphingomonadaceae; genus Sphingobium. The sequence continues at coordinate 294,620 of NZ_FNYZ01000003.1, read as the reverse complement.
TATCCGTCCATCTTCACCTATAATACCGGCATCAAGACGAAGGCGATCGGCCTCTTTGTCGAGGGGACGTTCAAATTCACCGATCGGCTGACCGGCGTTGCGGGCATCCGCTATAGCGATGAGAAAAAGAGCGGCACGACATCCTTCTTCGGCGGGGCGGCTTCGCCGCTGGTCCCGATCAAGGACGATGCCTGGACGCCGCGCATATCATTGATGTACGAAATCGCCGATCGCACCAACATTTATGCGACATGGTCGAAAGGCTTCAAATCGGGCCTGATCCCGGGGGGCAATGCCGCCTATATTCAGGGCAGTGCCAACCCGCTGCCCAGCGTGCGGCCGGAAAAGATCACTGCATATGAAATGGGCTTCAAGACGGCGAAGAGCGGCGCCTATACGTTCAACCTGGCGGCTTTCTATTATGACTATAGCGATGTGCAGGTGCAGGCCAGCCTGGGTGCCGGTGGCACGGTCATCGCCATCCAGAACGCCGCCAGCGCCACCATTTACGGCTTCGATGCGGAAGGCACGCTGACCCTGAACGATGATTTCAGCCTGCGGGCGGGCGCGTCCTATATTCCCCGCGCGCGTTATGACCGTTTTCCGGGTGCACAGGTTGCGTTGCCGCCGGGCACCTATGGTGGCTTCGTCAACGGCGAACTGGTGGATCTAAAGAACAAGCGCCTGTTCAAGACGCCCAAATTCACCGGCAATATCGCACTGAATTACGAGCATGAGCATGATTGGGGCAAGATCGATGCGACGGTGAATGCCTATTATGCCTCGCGCCTCTATTTCGACCCCACCTATCTCTTCTCCACCAAGGAGTTCAAGCTGGGCGGCGAGGTCGGCTTCACGCCCGCAGGCAGCCCGTTCCGAGTCGCTTTATGGGTGCGCAACCTGACCAATAACGACGCCTATGTATCCTATCAGCTGACGTCCAACGCATCGGTGCTAACGCCGGGTGAACCGCGTTCCTTCGGTCTGACGGCGGGATATAAGTTCTGAAATAGGGGGAGGGAGCGCTTTCGGGCGCTCCCTTTCTATCGATCAGAGGCGGACGCGGACAAATTCCAGCAGCATGGTGCGGGTGTCGGCCATGGTCCGGCCGATGGTGTCGGATGTCTGACTGAGCAATTGCGCCATTGCCGCGCCTTCGCTCATCATCAGGGTGATTTCCAGGCTGGTTTCGATCAGCGGCGCGGGGATATGGCCGTCCAGATTGCGGCGCCAGAACTCCCGGAACTGCTGGGTCAGCGGACGCTGCAATTCCAACGTCCGATCCTTGAGCGCGGGATCGCCACGGCTGGCGCTTAGCAGATCATAGACGGCGATGGCGTCGGGCGAGACGGTCAGCGCCGTCACCTGATCGAATAGGGCGGCAACGCGGTCGATGCCCCGCACGCCATCGGGCACGCTATAGCGTTCGAACGCCTGCGACAGCCGGTCGTCCAGTTCGCGCACGGCGGCCAGGATCAGTTCTTCCCGGCTGCTGAAATGATGCTGGATGGCGCCGCGCGTCAGATTGGCATCGGCCGCGATCTCGCTCATGCTGGTGGCGGCGATGCCGCGCTCGCGCATCAGGCGGATGGCGCTGTCGAGCAGGCCGGCGCGCGAGGTTGCGCTGCGCTCTTCCTGCGAACGGCGGATTCGGCCTGTCTTCCTTGTCCCGTTCTTCTCGATCGTCGTGCGTGTCGCCATCAGCTTTCCGGCATGCCCTGTTCGGTTCCCCTTTACAAGGCTCCGCTGCTTGTACATACATTCGATAAAGAATGTATGTTGCTTCTATGCCTTTTTAGGATGGGATGGCAATCATGTACCCGGAGAGAAGATGTGACGGCGACCGATACGCTCGATTCCCCAGCCAGTTTTGATTTTACCGCCCCGCCGCTGCTGGCCTATCCGCATGAGGCGCTGGCGACATTGCGGGAGCAGGGGCCGGTGGTGAAGGCGCGCGTGCCCGGTGGTATGGACGCCTATCTCGTCACCAGCTTCGCCGCCGTGTCGGAAGCGACCAAGCGGGCCGAGGATTTCTCGTCGCAGATGGGGCATCTGACCAACCGGCCGAACATGGATAATCATGAGGCGCTGGCGATATTGGCGGAGGCCGGGAAGGCCGGTTCCGGCCTGTTGCTGGTGTCCGACGACCCCGATCACAAACGCTATCGCGCGCTGGTGAACGCCGTGTTCGCCCATGGCCGCATCGCCAATCTGCAACCGCTGATCGAACGGATCGTGACGCAGTTGCTGGATGATATGGCCGCCAAGCATGAGGCGGATTTCGTCAATGAATTCGCCGTGCTGCTGCCCACCTATGTCATTGCCGACATATTGGGGCTGGACCGCGATCATTGGCATCTGGTGCGCCAATGGTCGGACGCTGCCATCCTGCTGGTCAGCCGCATGGGAACAATGGCGCAGGAGGTCGAGGCGGCGAAGCAGGTAGTAGCGTTCATCCGCTTCATTCGCGAACGGCTGGCGCTGCGTCGCGCCGAACCGGCGGACGACCTGATTTCCAATCTGGTTCATGTAGGAGTCGACGGTATCCCGCCGCTCAATGACGATGAAGCGACGGCGCTGACGTTGGAAATTGCCGTGGCGGGCAATGAAACGACGCGCAACACGCTCATGAGCGGGCTGGTGCAATTGCTGCGGCATCCCGAGCAGATGGAGATGCTGCGCGCCGACCCGTCGCTGATAGCCAATGCGGTGGAGGAGTTGTTGCGCTACGAAACGCCGGCGACGTCGATGTGGCGGATCGCCACACGCGACACCGAACTGGCGGGCACCTTCATCCCGGAAGGCGCGCCGGTGTTGCTGCGCTTTGACGCGGCCAATCGCGATCCCGCGCGTTTCCCGGAGCCGGACCGGTTCGATATCACTCGCAAGGAAGCGCGCAATCATGTCGCCTTCGGTGCGCCGGGCGTGCATCGCTGCCTGGGGCAGATGCTGGCGCGCAAGGAACTGGCCATTGCCCTGCCGGCGCTGCTTGCGCGGTTGCATGATATTCGCGTCCTGGATGGCAGCGACACCGATTATTGGCCCGGCCTGCTGCATCGCGGGATCACCAGCCTGCAGATCGGATACCGCGCCGCAAACGCATAAAACTTACAGCATAATCATAGGAACAGGATGATCGATCATGGCGACGATTGTACGCAAATCGGAAATTACCCGCGGCTATGGCACCAAGGAACGGCCGGTCACGCAGGAAGTGTGGAATAAGGAGACATTCTTCCCCGATCATGTGTCGCTGCACATAGACGGCACGATCGAGCCGGATAGCCGACGTTTCGACCATAATATCTATATCGATCCCGCCATCGCTGCGCTGGAGCAGGAGCATGTCTGGGAGAAAAGCTGGCTCTATATCGGCCGGGACGAGGATCTGCCCAATGTCGGCGATCGCATGCCGGTGAATGTCGGTCGGCGGTCCTATATGATCGTCCATGCATCGCCGGACGAGTATAAGGCCTATTATAATAGCTGCCCGCATCGCGGCACCGAACTCTGTTCGCAGAAGGAAAATGCGGCGTCGATCCGCTGTCCCTATCATGGCTGGGAATGGCAGAATGGCGGGAAGCTGAAGCGCATTCCGAGCCATTGGGATTTCAAGGAAATCACGCCCAATAATGGCGGTCTGCCCGAAGTACGGCTGGAGCGCTGGGGCGGGTTCCTGTTCATCAATGCCGACAAGGAGGCGCCGTCGCTTCAGGATGCGCTGGGCCTGATCCCCGATCATTTCAAAGAGTTCGATTACGCCAATCGCTACACCTATGGCCATTTCCGCCGCGAGATGGATTGCAACTGGAAGGTGGCGCAGGAGGCGTTTCAGGAAGCCTATCACCTTTATGCGACGCATCCCGAAGCGGTGCCCTTCGCCGGTGACGCGCAGGGCAAATATGATGTCTGGGAAACCAAAGGCAGCTATATTGGCCGCAATTCGACCTATTCGGCCATCCCGTCGGCGCATGCGCCGGCCGATACCGATCCGGTCGCATCGGCGCAGATGTTTCTGCAAACCACCGGCGACTGGCATTATCCCGGCTACCCGGTGACGGTGCTGGACCCGGATAAGGATTTGCGCGCGCAGGTGGCGGATTGGATTCGCGACGCATATCGAGCGAAACATGGCAAGGATACCGAGTTGCCGGACGCCATCCTGCTCGATTCCCTGCTCTATTTCTTCTACCCGCATTGCTGCTTCTGGCTGTCGGAGGCAGTGCCCTTCACCTACCAGTTCTGGCCGCACGCGACCGACCCGAACAAGAGCTACTTCGAGGTGCGCATGCTCTATCCGGTCGGCGAAGGCGAAGCGCGACCGGCCGCCGCGCCCCGCGTGGATATTGGCCCGGACGAGTCGATCTTTGCGACCATGCAGGAGAGCTTCGGCTTCCTCGCCTATATCTTCGATCAGGATTGCAGCAATTTGCCGCGTGTGCAGCGCGGCGCGCATTCGGCCAATATCGAAAACCCCACCACCTTCCTGGGGGCCTATCAGGAATCGATCATTCAGCAGTGGAATAAGGTGATCTTGGCCGCGATTGAAGAAGGGCAGGCGCGTAAACGCGCCTGATGCCTGTTACCGAATAAGGGGGCTGCGGCGCCGGAGCGATCCGGCGCCGTCTTTTTATGCCGTCAGGACGCCGCCTTGCGTGGCGCGACCCAGGAGGGGGCGGCGCGTTCGGTCGCGGCGGCATAATCGGGGTGCAGACAATCCTCCAATATGTCGACGCGGTCCTCGCGCGGCGACCAGCCCAGTTGCGTGCGGGTGCGCGGACAACGCTGGCGACTGTTGGATTGCAGGATGATCTTGCCCAGCCCCTTGTCCCAGATCTCACACGCCTCCTCGACCGAGACGGAGCGGGTTGGCACGCCCAGATGCTGGGCGATCCGCTGCGCCATCACGCCATAGGCAACCTCGCCCGATACCGCGAAGTAGAGCGCGCCGGCCTCGCCCTTCTCGATGGCGAGGCGATAGATCTCGGCCAGTTCCTCGACATGGATGTTGGAATAGACGTTGAGGCCACGCCCGATATGGCAGACCGCGCCAGTCGTGCGCGCCGAATGATAGAGATCGGCGATGATCTGGCTGCCGCCATTGCCCCAGATGAGCGACGGACGGATCACCATAGCGCGCACGCCCCTTTGCGCGGAGTCGCGGGCGATGGCTTCGTTGATCAGGCGGGGCGCGATCTGGCGCTTGGGCTCGAAGGGTTCATCCTCGGCAAAGCTGCGTTCATCCCACAAGCCGCCGGTCGGGATCGACATCAGGCTGGTGCCGCTGGTGAAAATGAAGGTCTTGCCGCTGCCTTCGAAGTGATCGACGATGGTCTGTGTAACCTGCTTCTCATGCTCCAGCATCAGCTGGGCGGCGAAGATGACGACATCCTGCCCTTCCAGCATCGCCGGGATCGAGTCGATCTGGGCCAGGTCGCCGCGCACGGCGCGCGCACCCATGGCCTGCAAGGTTGCGTCATTGGCGGCGTTGCGGGAAAAGCCCGACAATTCGTGACCATGGGCGGTCAGATTGGCGACGATGTGCCGCCCCAGATAGCCGGTCGCGCCGAAGATGATGATCTTCATGGATCAGACCTCCGTGGCGATGGCTATGGGGGCGGACAGGCCGCAAGGGTGGGGTTCAGTCATGATGGGCATCCTCCTCCAAATGTCATTGCGCTGACATAAATACATTCAAGAAAGAATGTATCTTGCGTTTGCGGTCGGATGCAATAAGTTTCGATCCAGTTCCTGAAGGGTTTGCGCAAAGCCCTTCCCAAAAGCAGGCCGAATAACAGGCCGGGCGAACCGCTTTGGACGGGGCGCCCGGCATAGCCGCCTGCGACAATGACAAGAGAGAAAAGGAGAGGACCACAGATGCTCACCCCCTATGACGAATTTCCCGTCCATCAGGCGTCACGCCCGTTCAGCTTCATTCCATCGACCGATTATAGCTGGGACGACGGCTATTATTTCGGCGTCTTCAATCCCGATGAGGGGATTTTCATCGCGACCGGCGCGCGGGTCAATCCGAACACTGACATGTTTGGTGGCTATGCCTTCATCAACGACAATGGCATCCATTCGACCACGCGCTTCAACCGGACCTGGCGTGGCAATTTCGACGTGGCGATCGGCCCCTGGCGGGTCGAATTCGTCGAGCCGCTCAAAAAAATCCGTCTGGTGCTGGAGGATAATGGCAGCGGTCTGTCCTTCGACATATTGTGGGAAGGCGTATCCCCGGCGTTTCTGGAAGATCATCATTCGGCCGAAAATCGCGGGCGGCTGACGACCGACCAGAGCCGCTATTCGCAGCCCGGCGTGGCGACGGGCTGGGCCGAATATCAGGGCAGACGGTTCGAAATCATGCCTGATACATGGTTCGCCGCGCGCGATCATAGTTGGGGCCTCTATGCGGAGCGGCCGCCATTGGCGCCGCTGGCGTCGCTGTTGCCGCCGCGTCGCAAATCCGGGCCGCAGCGGGCGATGCGCTGGTGGAACTGCTTCGTCGCGGGCGATTATAGCGGCTTCTTCCACCTGCATGAAACGCCCGAGGGCGTGCAGGCGAAGATGAACGATGTGTTCGGCACGCCGCTGGGTGGCCATGTGTTCAAGGGATGGGACAGCGAAGCGCTGCATTTCACCCTGGCCCGGCATGACATGCATTTCGTGGAAGGCACGCGGATGCTGACCGATGCGACCATGTATCTGGAGGATGACCAGGGCGGGACTTGGAAAATCCGCTATGATGTCGCCGCGCCGCCGTGGATGGGGCAGACGATGGGCTATCATCCGGGCAGCTGGAAGGATGGCGGCACCTTCCACACCTATCATGGGTCGGAGGAATTGGCGATCGAATGGGAAACGTTCGATTGGTCGACACAGCCCTTCACATACGTCCCTTACAAGGTCAGCGGCGAGCAACTGGCGACCAATTTCGGCGAAGGCACCGGCGTCGAGGACAAGGGCAATGACGGCAACAAGACCCATGGCGTCGAATATCTGATGCGGGTGACGCTGCATGCGCCCGACGGATCGGTCCACACCGGCGCCGCGCAGGTCGAGATGTTCATCAACGGCCGCTATGATCCCTATGGTTTTGCATGAAGCTGGGGCTTGAAGGCCGGGTCGCGCTGGTATCGGGCGGCAGCGCCGGCATGGGCCGGGCGATCGCCTGCGAACTGGCGCGGGAAGGCGCGCATGTGATGGTGGTCGCGCGGCGCGAAGAGGCACTGCGCGACACCGTCGCCATGATCGAGGCCGAGGGCGGCCGGGCCGGGTGGATCAGCGCGGACATGGCCGACGAAGCCGGGATCATTCGGGCGGTGGCGGAAACGCGCCGCCTGTTCGGCGACCCTGACCTTGTCATCGGTAACGTCAGGTCGGTGGTGCGCTACGGGTTCGAGGAAGCTTCTAACGACGATTTCCGGCTGAGTAACGAACAGGTCGTGCTGTCTATCGCTATGCTGGTGCGGGAAACCTACGGCGCGATGAAGGCGAAGGGCTTTGGCCGCTTCGTCAATCTGGGATCGGTCTGCGCGAAGGAACCGCATCGCTTCTTCGACATCATCCTGTCCAATACCTATCGCACCGCCGCCGTCGGGTTGGCGCGGAGCCTGTCGAACGAACTGGCGCCGCATGGCATCACCGTCAACACGATCGCGCCGGGCAGCATCGACACGGGGCTGAACCAGGAAACGCAGGGTGGCGGGACGGAGGCGCGGACCCAGCGGGAGCCGCCGCCGGTGATCCAGATGGGGCGGCATGGCCGACCCGATGAGGTGTCGGGCATTGCGGCATTCCTCTGCTCGGATCGGGCCAGCTATATCACCGGGCAGACGATCGCGGTTGATGGGGGCTGGACGCGCGGATTGTTCTGACGCGGAAAGGGAGAGAGGCATGACGCTGGAGGAAATGCTGGCGCGCGAGGCGATCCGCTACACGATCGAACTCTATAACCGGGCGCCGGATACGGCCGATTATGACCTGCATCATCAGGTCTTCCACCCCGATGGGCTGTTCGAAGTGCAGGGGCAGGGCGCGTTGCAGGGGCCTGACGCCATCATTGCGATGCTGCTGCCCGCAGCGCGGCGACGCGGCGCATTCGATTCGGGCAATTTCCAGCGCCATAACCTGACCACGACGATGATCGATTTCACGGCGCCTGACCGGGCGAAGGTGACGACCTATATCATCGTCGTTACCGAATTGGGGATAGACCATGCCGGCCGATACGATGATGAATTTGTGCCCCATGGCGACCGATGGTTGATTGCGCGCCGGCGCGCGACGATGGAATGGTCGCGGCCGGATTCACGGTTCGTGCGCTGGCTGGGGAAGGGCAGGCCGGTCGATACCGCCAGCGACGCCACAGAGGCTTACAGGAACTCGGCGTAGTTGGTCGCGGTTTGGGGGTGGACGGTGGACTTGCCCTGCGCATAGACGTCGAAAATATCCGGTCCCATTTCCAGGCCGTTGAACAATTCCATCGTCATCGGGCCGCTGCACAGGTCGAGCATCTGGCTGACCAGTTGCTTGAAGGCGTCGGTTTTGCGGATGGCGTTTACCGCCTCCTCATTCTTGTAGGATTCGATGGCGACCATGACATTGGGATCGCGCCCGAAGCCGTAAAAGACGAAATTGGCATTTTCCTGCATGAATGCCGTGGCATTTTGCCAGAGCGGGTTGAAGATCGCCAGAAATGCGTCCCGCTTGCCCGGTTTGATCGGATAACGGGATATGAAGATGTTCGATTGGGTTACGATGATGCCAGTCATAGTGCCTCTCCCTTGTCAGCGGCCTTGCTGGCCGTCGCAATTTACATGCAATAAAGAATTTATGTTATCAAGGGCGGATCGGGATGAATGACCTCACCCCGATCCCATTGTGACCTCAGTCGAATGCGTCCAGCGCACCATAATCGTCGATCGCCGTACCCATGCGGTGCAGAAATTCCAGCGTCGTATGTTCCGGCTGCATCGCGGGCATGTCGTCCGTCGGCCGCATGGTGATCGTCCAGAAGGCGAAGGCGGTGAACATCTGCTGGCGGACATTGCGCAGGGCATCATCGAAATCGATCTTCGCCACGCCCTTCTGCGCCATCAGATCGATATAGAGGCGCAGCAGATCTTCCAGCCATTCGCGACGCTGCTCCACGGTTAGTGCGGTGAGGGTGGAGAAGATGAAGTCGCGGCTCCAATGGCCGATCGTGGTCAATTGCCAGTCGGCCAGCCCCAAGCGGTCATCGGGCGTGATATACCAGTTTTTCAGATGCACATCGCTGTGGATCAGGGTGCGGGGCAACCCCAGATGGCGCGCGACAGACCGTTCGGTGGCGTCCCAGATCTCGCCGCTGCGGCGGACCAGACCGGTGGGCAGGACATGGGCGGCCGCTTCGACCCCCTTGGCGCAAAAGTCGGGAAAGTCGGGCGCGCCGTGCATCATATCGCGCCACCAGACCGGCCAATGTTTGAAGGGCAGGGTGGCGCTGCCCAGTTCCGGGTTTTCGTAAAAGCGGGAATGGAGGCTGGACAGGGTCGTCACCAGCGCTTCGGCCTGATTGCGCGTCAGGGTGGTGCGCTCGTCGGGGAAATGCACCTTGCCCGCCATATCGTCCATCATGATCAGATAGGCGAAACTGTCGGGATCGAATTTGGCGAAGCGCGGCGTCGGCGCTTCGAAATCGATGCGGGGTCGGACGAGATTGTAGAAATCCGATTCCGCTCGCGCCGTATCCGACACGCCCAGGACGATGCGATTCTCCAGCGTCTCCGCTGCCTTGCAGAAGACCGTGGCAGGCAGACCGGCCGCTTGCGCCACATCATTGTAGGACAGGAAGATGCGGCGCCGGTTGGAGGAACCATCGTCCCTTTCATCGAAGCGGAAATCCGTCACCGCGCCGCCCGGCGTGTCGGCGCACAGTACGGCCGTCAGCCAGTCATGTGTGATGGCCGCATAGCTGGTTGGCACTTCATGCCTTTGGGTCACGGGGCGATCATGATCGACCTCCGCCGCATAGGCCGCCTTAATCGCTTCCGCCGATGCACCCATCGCTCCTGCTCCTTCAAATTTGATCGTTATGAAGCATATGATTAGCTTCTATAGAGATTTTGGCAAGGGACGGGATGGCGCGCGCAATAAGGATTTGCACTTTGGCCATATGCATATAATATGCATGCAAACATGAATGTAAGTGCAGTTGTGCGGCGGCCATCAATCTGCCGTGCCAGCCATGATGGGAGAGTGGATTTGGACCAGCAAGCCATGGCGTTTGGCCTGAATTTAAAGGGCAAGGTCGCCGTCGTTCTGGGCGCTTCGGCGGAAGGCGGGACCGGCTGGGCGATCGCCGAAACGCTGGCGCGCAATGGTGCGAGCGTCGTGGTCGCCGCGCGCAGCCTGCCGCCGCTGGAGCGGCTGGCCGAGCGAATTGGCGGTGCGGCATTCCGCTGCGACGCCGGAGTGGAAGCGGATATCAAGGCGCTGGCTGCCTTCGCGCTGGAACGCTATGGTCGGGTCGACATTGCCGTGAACAGCGCCGGCCTGCCGGTCATGGGCATGATTTCGGAGATGACGCAGACGTTGCTGGACGATGCGACCCGCGTCAATTTCCACGGGCCGACCTTCTTCATCAAATATATGGCGGAGGCGATCGACAGCAACGGGGCCATCATTTTCATATCGTCCATGTCGACAACGCATCCGGTGATGCCGCACATCGCCTATGCCGCCGCGAAATCGGCCGCCGATTGCATCGTGCGCTATGCTGCTATCGAATATGGTCCGCGCAATATCCGGGTCAATTCGATCCTGCCGGGGCCGATCAATTCCGACATGGCGAAGGAAGCCTTTGCCGATCCCGATTTCGAACGCGCCTATGCCAGGGAAATACCGGTGGGGCGGGTGGGGCTGCCGGACGATTTCGCCAATGCCGTCCTGTGGCTGGCCGGGCCGTCCTATGTGTCGGGCCTCAATTTGCAGGTGAATGGCGGCAATCAACTGACGCGCATGCCGCGCCCCGATGAACTGGCCAAGGGTGCTGATTCCTATGGGTCCGGCAAGGCGCTGGGCGACCGCTGACAACAGAAATCAATAATGGAGAGGTAGAGGCGTGGAATTGTTGAAACGGCCACTCGCCGAATATATCCGCCATCTTTACGGGGATGAAGCGGTGCTGGAACATGATGTGCGCTATCCGCGCGGATCGTCGCGCCTGACATGGTTCGTCGACTATCGCGAACGCCCCGGCGCGGACCTGTCCTCCATCGTCCTGCGCGCCGATTTCGAGGGCGGGAGCACGATCCACAGTTCGCTGGAGCAGGAATATTTCATGTATGACCGGCTGGGGCAGAGCGCCGTGCCGGTCGCTCCCGTGCTGCGGTGGGAGGCGGATGAGCAATGGGCAGAACGCCCATTTTATATCCGCCAGCAGATCAAGGGCGACTGGGAAATCCCCCATTTCAAAGACCCCGATCCCCAATATGACGCCATGCGCATTGCCGTGTCGAAGGAGCATATGCGCAAGCTCGCGCTGGTGCATCAGGTGGACTGGAAAGCGCTGGGTTTCGATACGCGCCTGTCCGCGCCCGCCAGTCGGGAAACGTGCGCCAGCCACTTCATCGATCGGCTGATGGCGCAACTGGCCGATTTTCAGCGCGAACCGATGCCGGTCGTGGTCGAATGCCTGGCCGCGCTGAAGAAAGGCGCGCCGGTCGCACCCTGCATTTCGCTGTGCAAGGGCACGAACGGGCTGGGCGAGGAGATATTCCTGGACGGCGAGATCGTCGCCATGAGCGACTGGGAGGAAGCGTCGATCGGCGACCCTGCGGCGGATTTCGCATCGTTGCAGGATTTGATCCCGGAGATCGAGCGGGATGGCGCCAAGATTTGGGGGCTGGAGCAGGCGCTCGCTTATTATCGGGAGGTCAGCGGGATCGACCTGCCGATCGAGAATGTCCATTTCTATCAGCGTCTCCGCACGCTGGGTGCCATCCTCTATGGGCACAAGGCAGCCGTCGTCCTGCACAATGGCAAGGCGGATATCCGGCAGGCCTGGACCGGCACCGAAGTCTTTCATCTGGCCAAACGGATGCTGGCCGGCGCGGGCGGCCTTGGGAAGCCCATCGACCCTGCCTGGTTTGCTCAAATGAACGAGACTGTCGCATGACCCCGATCCTGACCCCGACCGCAACCGAAGTGCTGCGCTGCGTACGCGAGACGATGGAAAGCGGGATCATTCCCTCGCTCTCTGGTCGCACCGAACGCAGCAATGCCGCGACGATCCAGCATATGCTGCGCTTCGTGGAGCATCGCATCGACAAGGAAGGGCAGTTGCTGTTCGATGAGATCGCCTATCTCCGCGATCTTTTTCCGGTAGCGCTGGATTGGCTTGCTGGTCGGCCGGATGCTGATGCTTTGAAGGCGGCTATTGGTCGTGCGGTTGATGCAACGCCCGATCCGACCGTCTATCCATCGCTTGCGCGCCTCGGCGAGACGGTGGCTGCGTTGCGGCAGCATGTGTGCGACCTGCTGTTGCTGTTGCAGGCTGCGCCGGAGAGGGACGGGCAGGCGGCTAATCTGCACCAGAAACTGCGCGATTATATCGTGTGGCAGCTGGAGCAGGAGGGGAGCATTGTGGAACCGGCCTTTATCGGCCATGGGCCGCGACGCTAGACAGCTTCTGCATGGGGCAGCACCTATGTCGCCCCATGCATTTTATAACCGTCAGGCGGGTGCGGTTTCCCCCGACATCATGGCCGCCATCATAGCATCCATTTCCGCGTCCGACAGGTTGTGCGCGGCGGTTATAAGCTGTTCTGCATCTGCACCAGCAGCATAGCGCGCCGCCGGCGTCGCATCGGTCAGGGCGCGAACCACGACGTCGGCGACCTGTTCCGGGGTGGAGGCGGTGCTGATATGACTGGCATGCGCGGCCGCGCGGAAACCGCGATAGAAATGGCCGTAGAGCGCATCGTCCTGCGGTGTCAGTTCCTCGATCATCTGGCTGACCTGCGCCAGTTGCGTGTCCACCATGGGGGTCTTGATCCCTCCCGGCTCCACCAGCGCGACATGCACGCCCTGTCCCGCCACTTCGCGGCGCATCGCATCGGCCAGACCCTCCAGGCCGAATTTGGAGGCGCTATATTGGCCCACGAAGGGCATCGCCACCTTGCCCGCCATGGAACTGATGAAGACGAGCCGGCCTTTGCTGGCGCGCAGCGAGGGAATGGTGGCCTGAAAGATGGCGAGCGCGGACAGGATGTTCACGTTCAGCGTGCGGGCGACCTGATCCAGATCGGCCATTTCCAATATGCCGATCGGCGCGACCGCCGCGCAGACCGCTACGCCATCCAGCTGATCGTCGCCGGTCGCTGCGCGCACAGCCTGCACGACGGAGGATGGTTGCGACAGATCGAGCGGGAAAGTTGCAACATCGGCATGCGCGGATGCGACCTCGGCCGCCTCCCGATCATTTAGGACGGATGCGATAACTTCATTGCCCGCCGATTTGAGCGTCGAGACAAGGGCTGAGCCGACCCCGCCCGCGCCACCAACTACCAGATATCGTGCCATGTCCTTCTCCTGAAAATGCCTGTTATCGGATTGGGTCGAAAAAGGGTCTGCCGATAGTGTATCGGCAGACCCGCAATGGCGATCACAGATTGAGCGATTATTGCCCGAACTTGTAGGACAGGCGGATCATCACTTCCCGCCCGCGGCTGACTGCCGCGAAGCGATCGCCCGGCACGCCTGCCGCCGTGCCCGTGCCGCTGCCGGTGAAGGGCACGTCGGTCGAAGCGACATAATAATATTTGTTGGTCAGGTTGCGGCCTACCAGCGCGACTTCCCACTTATCGTCCGTGTCGCTGATGCGCAGCGATGCGTCGAGCAGTGTATATTTGGGCATCCGACCTTCCGGCGCGGAAGTTGCGTCGGTCAACATACTACTTGAATAATTAGCATCGGCAGACAAGCCGATTTTCACTGCTTCGGTTACCGGCGTTTCATAGGAAAAGCCGCTCGACAGGTTCCAGCGCGGTGCGCGCGGGATTTCGGCGCCCGACAGATCCTGCACCGGTGCGCCGGAACTCCCGATGACACAGCCCTGCGTCGGCGTCTGGCCATTATAGCAAGGCGCGTTGGCGAAGGCCGCATAGCGGCCGCGGTTGTAGGCGGCGGCACCATGGACCGACAGACCATCCAGTGGCGTGCGGTAATTGAAGTCGAATTCCACGCCCTTGATCTTGGTCGATGCCGCATTGCGGATGGTGGAACTGGCATTGGTGAAATTGACAACCTGAAGATCATTAACGCGGTAGCTGTAGGCCGCCATGTTGATGCGCAGCGTGCGGTTCAGAAGAGCGGCTTTCAGGCCGGCCTCGAACCCCTTGATGGTCTGCGGGTCATAGGACAGGTCGGTGGTCGCGATATTGTCGACCGAACTGGAGTTAAAGCCGCCTGACAGGAAGCCATGCTTATAGTTGCCGAAGATCGTCAGATCCTGGGTCGGGCGATAGGAGACGCTGATTTCCGGCGAGAAATCATTCCAGTTGCCGCTGCGCTTGACGAGCTGGTCGGTGACGTCGACCATATTGTCGAACGTATTCTGCACGGGTTCGACGAAGCCGACGCCGCCATTGATGCCGTTCAGCACCTTGGTCAGCTTCTTCTTTTCATAGGAATAGCGACCGCCGGCGGTGATTTCGATCTGCTCGATCGGCTTGTAGCTCATCTGGAGGAACGCTGAATAAGCCGTGCCTTCCTGCACGAAATAATAGTTGTTGATCTGGAATGGCGTGCGCAGCGGGATGAAGCCAAGGCCGTTGGCCGTCAGGGAGGCGAGGCCGCTTGCTTCCGCCGCGAAGAGGAAGGTCTTCGATCCCGTCTCCGCCTTCGTGATGCCGAGATAGGTGCCTGCGGTGAAGTTCAGCGGGCCGTCATAATCGGTCTGGATGCGCAATTCCTGGCTGAATTCCTTGTCCTTGTAGATGTTGCGGCTGGGCAGCGCGATCGAATAGTCGTTTTCGTAATTCTCTGCCTGGATAAGGTCGACATCATAATAGCCGGTGATGGAGGTCAGCTTCACCTCGTCCGACGGGCTGTAGTTCATTTCCAGTCCGGTCAGGATCTGGCGCTGACGGCCATAGGGTTCGCCGTCGCGGAAAGTGGGATCGAGCGTACCGACGATCGGGCCGGAGGAGCCGCGAATGAGCTGGTCGTCCGCCTTGCAATTGTCGGTCGATCCCGACTGCGGCGAGCCGAAGGGGCAATGGATGAATTCGCCCGCCTGCGCCGGGCCGGCATATTTGGTGCGGCCGACATTGACCTTCAGCCGGGCGTCGAAATTGTCGGTCGGTTCCCATTTCACCGTGCCACGGATCGCATAGTCGCGATTATGCGGCAGCCGCTGCTCCTTGGGATAGAGATAGGCGGTTTCGGGCACCTGATTATTAAGATCGCCCTCGATTCGCGAATAATAGCCGGCCAGACGCACGCCCAGCGTTTCGGTGACAGGGCCGGAAACATAGCCTTCCAGACGCAGTTCGTCGGCGTTGAATTCATAGCCGCCGCTGACCTTCGCTTCGAAGCTGTTGGTCGGATCGGCAGTGCGGATGGACACGACGCCGCCGGGGCTGTTCTTGCCATAGAAGAGCGCCTGCGGTCCTTTGAGCACTTCGACCTGGGCGATGTCGGTGTCGCTCATGCGGCGGACGGTCGCCTTGGCGATCTGCACGCCGTCGATGTTGAAGGACACGGCCTGATCGCCGAAGGGGTTGCTGTCCGGCCCGCTGATGCCGCGCAGCGCGATATTGCCGCCCTGCACCGATCCGTTCTGCGGCGCGATGATAAGCTGGGGCACGATGCGCGCGATGCCGTCCAGATTGGTGACGGAACGGCGGGAGAGTTCACTGGCGCCCACAGCCGTCATCACGACGGGGACCGCGATCGAGGATTCGTCGCGCTTACGGGCAGTGACGACGATGTCGTCCAGGCTGGCCGTAGGCTGGCGAGCCGTGCTGTCCGTACTACCCTGTGCCATCGCGATGCCAGATGACGAGGCAAGCAACGCTGCAACGAACAGCGAATCGCGCACGATGATATGGCTTTTCAACTCTACTCTCCCGGAACATATTTTGGGTCCGTTTCGACCGACTGCAAACATATAGTATATTAACGTACCATACGTCAAAGGATTATCCGCATATTGCCAAAATCACAACTCGGCTTTCATCCCCCTTGCAATCTGGTACGCTAGGATACTAGATTGTCTTCAGAAGCCGGTCCGCACCAGAAGCGGTCTGATATTTGAGAGCCAAGCCTCCGGAATATCGGGCGAATATCGGCATGGAGAGGAATGGGCGCATGAGCACGGATTACGACATCATCGTGGTGGGCGGCGGCGGTGCGGGTATGACCGCTGCGCTGTTCGCGCAGGCGGCCGGCGCTTCAGTGATCCTGCTGGAGGCGGACACGAAGCTGGGCGGGGCGACTCGGCTGTCGGGCGGGGTGGTCTATGCGGCGGGTACCAGTGTCCAACAGGCTATGGGCATCGCGGACAGCCCGCAGGCCATGTACGACTATATCATGACGCTGAACGGCTGGCAGACGCGGCCCGACATCATCCGCCTGTTTGCGGAACGTAGCGCGGCTTCGGTCGAATGGCTGGTCAGCCTGGGCGCGGAATATGAGTGGGTGGTGAAATCCGGTGTCGACACGGTGCCGCGCGGCCATTGCACCGTTGGCGCGGGCGACACGATCGGCCGCCTGCTGATCAACGAGGTTGGCGCAAAGGGCATCGAAACGGCTTTGGGCACGCGGGTCGATCGATTGCTGATCGAGGATGGCCGGGTGGTGGGCGTTCATGCGTCGGGCATGGACCTGCGTGCGAAAGCGGTGATCATCACGACCGGCGGTTTCGGCAACAGCCCCGGCATGCGCGCGCGCTATTTCCCGTCCGCCGCGCAGCATGGCGACATCGTCTATTCGGTGCATAATGATGCGCCCTTCATTCTGGGCGACGGCATCAAGCTGGGCGAGGCGATCGGCGCGCAGATTACCGGGCACGATACGGGCCTCGTCCTGCCATCCGCCGGGCTGGTGCCCAATTCGGTGGAAGCCTTCCTGCCGCCATGGTGCATGCTGGTGAATGACGAAGGACGGCGCTTTATGCCGGAAAATTCGCCCTATGCCGTGTCCGGCTATTTGATCAACGAACAGTCCGGCGCTCATGCCTGGGCCATTTTCGATGAAAAGACGCTGGTGGAAGGGAGCGCCGACAAGCGCTTTTCCGATCCTTATCATACCGGCGAAGTGTCGCAGACCTGGGACGAGGATCTGATCCGCAAACATGTGGAGAGCGGCAAGATCCGCAAGGCGGACACGCTGGAGGCGCTGGCCGATATGGTCGGCATCAATCGTCTGGCGCTGGCCGAGACGGTCGCGCGCTACAACAGCGATGCGCAGGACGGCGTGGACAGCGAGTGGGCCAAGCAGGCGCCCAAATATTTCCCGATCGACGCCGCGCCCTATTTTGCGGTGGAGGTGCGGGCATCGGTGATCGGCCAGACCAGCGCCGGGCTGGACATCGATACCAAGGGGCGGGTGCGCGATCGCAACGGCATCGCCATTCCCGGCCTCTATGCTGCGGGCGAGATATTGGGCTGTGTCCAGGGCAATCGCTATTCGGGCGGTGGCATGGGGGTCGGCAACGCGCTGACCTTTGGCCGGCTGGCGGGTGAGGAAGCCGCCGCATCGCTCCGCGTAAACGCCTGAACTGTAATCCCGTACCGGGAGAAGAATGAATGTCGATTTCCGCGCGTCTGCTGCGCTCGCTCAACCGTACCGCCGCCATCGTTCATGAAGATGTGGTCTATGCCTCCAATGAGGAGGCGCTGGTCGCCTCGCTCAAGATATTGGAGACGCGGGAAAGTTTCCACGATCCGCTCTTTTCCGGCTGGCGCGACCGGCTGGAGGCGCAATTGGCGGGGCTGGTCGATCGTCTGTCCCTGTCCAGCATCGCGCCCGACCTGTTCGAGGCGGTCGAAGCCATTCGCGCTGCATTGGCGGGCGCGCCCGATGGCAAGGCGGAGCGGGAGGCGATGCAGCGCGCGACGATGCGGGACTGGTCCTTGCTGGTCGAGCGGCTGGCGTCCGACCCGCGCATCGAGGCCGCCGAGCGGACGCGGATCGTGTTCGAAACGTCGGACGCGGAACTGACGCGCATCGGCGAATTGTGTGGCGACCTGCTGCCAGCTGAGAATATGCAGGACACGGCCGTAACGACCCCCCGCCTTCAGGTCTATCTGGCGGATCGCTTCGATGATGCCAGTCTGCGCGTTACCGATTTTCGGCCGTTGCCGGGCGGCTATGGCAAGGAAACCATCCTGTTCATGGTCGAGGGGCAGGCGCTCTCCGGTGCGTTTGTCATGCGCCGCGACCGGGACGAACCGACGATGGACAATGATTGCCATCGCGTGCGCTACGAGTTTCCGGTCATCCGGGCGGCTTATGATCATGGCTTCCCCGCGCCCGAGGCCCTGTGGGTGGATGAGGAGCATCGACTACTGCCCGGCGGCGACTTCCTGATCATGACGCGAGCGCCGGGGACGAGCGGCGGCAATGTTCATGGCGCGGCGGGCAAGGTGGATCAGGCACTGGTCGACCTGCTGGCCGGCAGCGTCGCGCGGTTGCACCAGTTGCCGCCGATGCGCGAACTGGGCGACCTGACCGACGGGATTGCCTCGCATCTGTGGGATCTGCCGCTTGCGGAAGTGACGCGCCGTTATATCCAGTCGATCAAGGATCTGTATCTGCGCGAAATGGCGATGCCGTCCCCCGCGGTGCTGGCCCTCTATGGCTGGCTGATGGACAATATTCCCGAGGCAACGGGTCGGCCGGTGCTGCTGCACGGCGATATCGGCTTCCATAATTTCATCGTTGACGACGGGCGGCTGAGCGCCGTGGTCGACTGGGAATTTTCCCATATCGGCGATCCGGCCGACGATGTCGGCTATGTCCGCAACACGGTGGGCAATTCGCTCGACTGGGATGCTTTCATGGACGCCTATCGCGCGGCGGGCGGTCCCGATCTGGACGAGGCGCGAGTGCGTTTCTTCCAGATATGGGGGCATGTCCGCAATCTGACCGCCAGCCAGTTGACGACCAATTGTTTCGAGACGGGGAAGCTGGACGAACTGAAGCTCGGCCATGTTGGCCATTCGATGATGGCCGGCTTCCTCCGGCCGATCCGGGACATGATGGCCGGTTAGATTATCGTCGGGTCGACCATCACCTTGGCGACGTGCGATCCGCTGCGCATCGCTTCGAATCGGGCGGGCAGAGCGGCGAGCGAGATCGTCTCGCCGACCAGTGCGCGCGGTTCGAGCGCGCCAGCGTCCAGCGTGTCCACGCACTGGATGAAGTCCGCCAGGCCATAAGCGACGCTGAATTGCAGTCTGATATCCTTGAACATGGCGATGGCAGGCATGATCGGGTCGGGCTGGATGCAGCCGCCCAGACTAAGCACCGTCCCGCCATTGCCGACGAGATTGATCGACTGCTGGATGGCGCCGGATGATCCTGCGCCTTCGATCACGATGTCGGGTGCCCCGCCCAGCATTTGTTCCAGTTGCTGCGGCAGATCGTCATTCACCGTCAGAAATCCGTCCGCGCCCATGGCGGCCGCCAGATCTTCATTGCGGCGCGACCGCGCGATCATCGCCACTCGCCCAGCACCCAACCGGCGCGCCCAGAAGGCGGCGGATGCGCCGATCGCGCCCGGGCCCAAAATCGCGACGCGGCTGTCCGGTCCCAGCGGACCCAGCCGCTGGACTCCGCGCAGGGCGGACGCCAGCGGTTCCACTAAAGCGCCATCCGCATATGTCAGCGTGTCGGGCAAGCGGATCGCCTTGCGGGTGTCGATCAGCGTATATTCGCCATAGCCCCCCGCCATCGATTGCAGCGCCGTGCAATGGAGCGGCCTGTCGGCTCGGCAAGTAGGGCAATCGCCGCAGGCCGACATGGGCAGCGCGGTCACGCGATCGCCGACGCGGATCGGCCCGGCTTCGGGGCCGACCTCCACCACGTCACCGGCATATTCATGGCCGGGTGCGGTGCCGCATGGCATGTCGAAAGGGCTGCCGCTGGTCATATGCAGATCCGATCCGCAAATGCCGCAGCGATGGACGCGGATCAGTGCCTGATGCGGACCGGGCCGGGGAATGGGGCGATCCTCGATTGCCAGAGGCTGGCCCGCCTGCACGAAAATCGCCGCTTTCATCCCGTCTATCCTCTCATTCTTATAAATATGCTAGCATATCATAATCTAGCGTGCTTATAAGGGCCTGACAAGGAGAGAGACATGGCTGAAACGCTGACCATTCCGCAGCGCTATGAGGATATCGATGCGTCCTGGGTGACGGCTGCGCTGCGGCGGAGCTGGCCCGAAGTGGCGGTTTCGCGCGTGGACCGCGGGCCGGTGTTCGGCTTCAAGCAGAACAAGTTCCGCATCAAGGTCGACTATGCGGCGGGCGGCGAGGGCAAGCCGGATAGCTTCATCGTGAAGGGCAATTTCCCCGGCGAAAATGATCCGGCGACCGGGTCGGCCTGGGCCATGGCCAATGAATTGCGGTCCTTCCGAGACATCGTGCCGCTGGTCGCCGCGCCGGCCGGGCCGCGATGGCACCATATCGACGTCAGCGATGAAGCATCGGCGATCATCATGGAGGATTTGACGCCGCAGGGCGCGACCTTCTTCCATGCGCATCACACGCTCGACCTGGGGCAGGCGATGGGGTTCATGGACGCCTTTGCCCGCATGTATGCCAGCAGTTGGAACAGCCCAATGTTTGGCGAAGGCGGCGCGATGGGGCCGGGGACGCTGGCGCATGAAAATCGCCGGATGGTGAACGACGTCTATTTCCCGACCTTCTTCACGGCTGAAAACTGGCGCAGCTATGTCGAATTGCCGCGCGGGCGGGCGTTGCCCCGTGCCTTTCAGGATATGGGACGCGCGCAGCATGCGTGGAGCCGACTCTGGTCGCTATTGCCGCAGACGGCGATGGTGGTGATCCATGGCGACGAGCATCTGGGCAATCTCTATGTCACCGCGTCCGGGCAGCCGGGCCTGATCGACTGGGTGGCGCGGCCGGAACATTGGCCGATCGGCCTGTCCTATTTCCTGCTCTGCGCGCTGGACATTGCCGACCGGCGGACATGGGAGAAGGCGTTGCTGTCCCATTTCCTGTCCCGGTTGCGTGCCTATGGCGTGGCGGATGCGCCGTCGTTCGAGGAGGCATGGTTCTTCTATCGCTGTGCGGCTTTCTATCCGGTCGTCACCTGGCTCAACAACAGCGCCGTATGGCAGCCCGAAGCGATCAACACCGCCAATGTCGTGCGCGCGGCGACGGCGGCGCTGGATCATGACAGTTTCGGGCTATTGGGTCTGTAAGGAGGGGGCGAGGGATGCCTCGCCCCAAGCCATTCAGGCCGTCTTTTCGGATCGATAGGCGTCCGCGCCGCTTTCGACCTCCTCCAGACGGGGCATGCCGGTCAGATGATTGCCACCGCTGACTGGCAGGTTGACGCCGGTGATATAGGTCGGGCCGGACAGGAACACGACCGTATCGGCATAGTCGCGCGGCAGGCCGATCCGCCCCAGCGGAACATGGCTGGCATAGAGTTCTTCGACGCCGGGGATGGCGAACAGGCCGGCGGCCAGCGCCGACTTGATCGGGCCGGGTAGCAGGGAATTCACGCGGATGCCGCGTGCCCCATATTCCAGCGCAGCATAGCCCACGAGGCAGTCGGTAGCCGCTTTGGCGCAGGCATAGGCGAAATGCGGCGGTTGCGGTTGCACCGTGCTGTTGGAGGAGATGAGCGTGATCGATCCGCCATCGTTCATCACCTGCGTCATGTGACGGATGAAATGGACATGACCGAAATAATTGACCTCCACGCCGCGCTGCAACTGTTCGGGCGTGACATCGGCGATCATGCTGATGACCGGCAGGGCGGCGGCGTTGACGGCGATGTCGATCGCGCCATGGGTCTGCGCCGCCACGCGCGCCAGATGGCCGATGTCCGCTTCGCTACCGGCATCGCATTGCACCGCCAGTCCGCCGATTTTCGCGGCCAGCCTTTCCAGCCCGTCTATGGAGCGGGCGGCGACGATCACCTTCGCGCCAGCCTCCGCCAGGGCTTCCGATATGGCCCAGCCGGTGCCGCCTTCCGCCGATGCGCCCAGCACCACGGCCACCTTGTCCTTTAACTGCATGTTCCGTTCCTCTCCTTGATTTTGCCGTGCTCCGGCATATAAGACACATGCACATGATAATAATATGAACTAAATTGCAACCGCTAGTCGCTGCGCAGGACGAGGAGTGAGCCATGAGCATTGCCGCCAGCCCCCGATTGTTTGATCCGGTGACGATCGGCAGCCTGTTTCTCGCCAACCGCACGGTCATGGCGCCGATGACGCGATGCTTTTCGCCCGACGGCGTAGTGGGGCCGGACGTCGCGGCTTATTATCGGCGGCGGGCCGAGGGCGGGGTCGGGCTGATCGTGACGGAGGGCACATGGATCGACCATCCCAGCGCATCGAACGAGGATAGCGCGCCGCGCTTCCATGGCGAGGACGCCCTGCGCGGCTGGCAGCATGTGGTCGATGAAGTGCATGCGGTTGGAGGGAAGATCGTGCCGCAACTCTGGCATGTCGGCATGACACGGCGGGCACAGATCGACAATCTCTATGACGCGATCGAGGAGGACATGACCCTCAAGTCCAGTCCTTCCGGCTATGTCGGCGCTGATGAACGGGTGGCGCAGGGCAGCAGCGAGGCGGATATCGCGGCGCTGATCGATGCCTATGCGCGCGGCGCGGCCAGCGCGCAGACGCTGGGGTTTGACGGGGTCGAACTGCATGGCGCACATGGCTATCTGATCGACCAGTTTTTCTGGCATGGCACGAACAGGCGGCAGGACAAATGGGGCGGCGCGGCGCTGGCCAATCGCGGCCGTTTCGCGGTGGAGGTGGTGCGCGCTTGCCGCCGTGCGGTCGGTCCCGACTTTCCGATCCTGTTTCGCTTTTCGCAATGGAAACAGCAGGATTATGCCGCGAAGCTGGCGACGGCGCCGGGCGAACTGGCCACCCTGCTGGAGCCGTTGGCGGAGGCGGGTGTCGATATTTTCCATGCGTCGCAGCGGCGCTTCTGGGAGCCCGAATTTGCTGATAGTCCGCTTAATCTGGCGGGCTGGGCGCGCAAGCTGACCGGGCGGCCGTCCATCACGGTCGGATCGCTGGGAATCGAGAAGGAAATGCTCGACACCATGTTCTCGGGATCGCAGGCAGCCCCGTCGCTGGGGCGGCTGGAAAGCCTCAATGTCATGCTGGAACGCGGCGATTTCGATCTGGTGGCGATCGGCCGGGCTTTGCTGGTCGATCCCAACTGGGTCGACAAGGTGCGGCGCAGCGCCCACGACGAACTGGAACCCTATAGCCCGGCGTCGTTGGCGACTCTTTCGTAACGCGCGGTTGCGCGTTCTTTTCGGGCCGAAGGGTCGGCCCCACTCCTATCGGAATGATGACATGGCGAAATTGATTCTGGTGAAACGCGACGGGACCAGCCTGGAGATTGAGGGCGAACCCGGCATATCGGTCATGGAAATGATCCGCGACCAAGGCGTGGACGAATTGATGGCGCTGTGTGGCGGATGCTGTTCCTGCGCGACCTGCCATGTCTTCCTGTCCGACGCGGATATGGGCCGGACCGGCGAGGTGAGCGCGGATGAGAATGACCTGCTCGACAGTTCCGATCATCGTCAGGCCGGATCGCGCCTGTCCTGCCAGATCATCTGGACGGAGGCTCTGGATGGACTGACGGTGACGATCGCGCCGGAGGACTGATCCGGCGCGAACCTCGTCACGCCGCGTTGCGCAGCGCTTCTTCCTCCAGAATGAGGTCGGCTGCGCGCCAGCCGGTCGCCATGGCCGGACCGTTGGTATTGCCCGAAATCAGGCCCGGCATGATCGAACAGTCCACGATCCGCAGACCATGGACACCGCGCACTCGAGCGCGTTCGTCCACGACGGAACGTTCGTCGCGGCCCATGCGGCAACTGCGCACGGCATGGGTGCCGCACAAAGCGATGCGGCGGATGGCGGCCAATATGTCTGCGTCGCTCTGGTGCGCGATACCCGGTGACATTTCTTCGCCGATATAGGGCGCCAGCGCGGGCTGGGCGACATAGGCACGGATGTAGCGCACCATCTCGATCGCGGCGCGTTGATCCGTTTCGCTCGACAGCCAGTTGGGGTTGATGATCAGCGGCGCATCGGGATCGGCACTGCTGAGGTCGAGTGAGCCTTCGCTGTCCAGACCGATCAACTGAGCGGTGATGCTCATGCCCGGTATGGCTTCGACCGACTGCATCGGCGCGACTGTGTCCTTTTCTTTCTCCTCGGGAATGTCGAGTGTCCAGCCGCTGACATAGAGCTGCGCATTGGGGCGTGTCCGATCCGGGCTTGTGCGGATGAACGCGCCGACCTCCATCGCGCCATTGGCCAGCGGGCCGGATTTCAGCATTAGATATTGCGCGACGCTGGCGGCCAACCCCACGCCACGCAGGCGGTGATTGATGCCGCGCTCGCCACCCTTCAGCCGATAGGTAGCGATCATGCCCAGATGTTCGAGGACACGCCGACCGACATCGGGGCTGTCGTGCAGCACGGGGATACCGAGCGCGCGTAGCTTCTCTGCCGGGCCAATGCCTGAGAGTTGCAGCAGCTTGGGACTGCCGATCGTGCCGGTGCTCAGAATGATCTCGCCATGACAGGCATAATAGGTCCGCTGCCCATCGACACGACATTCGACACCGGCCGCGCGCCGCCCGTCAAAGCGGATGCGGTCGGCATAGACATCGGTCACGACATGAAGGTTCTTCCGGTGCCGCACCGGATCGAGGAAGGCGACGGCGGAGCTTTGCCGTCGGCCCTTCCGGATATTATAGCAATAATAGCCGATCCCCTCCTGATCCTCCCGATTGAGATCCTCATAATGGCGCGGCAGGCCCATCTGCACGCCCGCTTCGATCGCGCGTTCGGCCAGCGGATAGCGGAATTTGTTGGTGGTGATATGGACCGGGCCGCCTGCGCCGCGCACCCCATCATCGCCCAGTTCATGATCCTCGATCGCGCGATAGGCCTGTTTCATCTGCGCCCAGGACCAGTCGGACCCGGCTTCCCCTTCCCAGATATCGAAATCCTGCGGTTGGCCGCGCACGTAGATCATGCCGTTGATGGCGGACGATCCGCCCAGGCCCCGACCGCGCTGCCACACTTCGGATGGCGCATCGGCCGATCCCACTGGATAGGTCCAGGCATGATTGGGGTCCGTCACCAGCTTGCCGATCCCCTTGGGCATCGACACCATGAAGCTGTTATTGGTGCCTCCCGCCTCCAGCAGCAGCACGCGGTTGCGGGGATTTTGCGACAGGCGATTGGCCAGCACGCAGCCAGCCGATCCCGCGCCGACGATGATATAATCGTAGCTGGCCATATCTCTCTCCTGTTGGTTCTCGTCAGGCGGCGCGCGACTGGCTCGTCCTGCGCGTGATGCGGATCGGCAGGTCGCTCAGCGCATGGAAGGCGAAGACCGGGTCATAGCGGATCGCTTCTGGCGGCACGGCCAGTTCGACCGCCTCGAAATCGTCCAGCCACCGGCTGATCGCCGATTGTAGTTCGGCGCGGGCGAGAAAACTGCCGACGCAATGATGCACGCCCATGCCGAAACTAATGTGCGAGCGCTTATTCTTCCGGTCGAGGTCGATCGTCTGAGGTTCCGGGAAACTCTCCTCATCCTGCCCGCCCGACGCCCACATGGCGAAGATGGTGGCGCCGCGCGGCAGGGCGACGCCGCCTATCTCCGTGTCCTGAAGGACGGTGCGCGGGGTGGTGATGGCCGGGGCGTGGACGCGCAGCACCTCCTCGATAAAGTCGGGGATCTTGGCGCGTTCCGATTGCAGCCTTGCCCACAAATCCGGCCGGGTCGCCAGCACGAACATGGCGGAGGACAGCGCATTGCGGGTCGTTTCATTGCCGGCGATCACCAGCACATGGCACATCGACAATTGTTCTTCCATGCTGAGCGGCCGGCCATTGATGCTGGCGGTCGCGATCGCGCTGACCAGATTATCCTGCGGATCGCGGCGATAGCGATCGAGTATGTAGACGAAATAGCGATAGCCCTTCACG
This sequence comes from Sphingobium sp. AP50, assembly GCF_900109095.1. GTDB lineage: Bacteria > Pseudomonadota > Alphaproteobacteria > Sphingomonadales > Sphingomonadaceae > Sphingobium. Next base: position 268,375 of record NZ_FNYZ01000003.1, on the reverse strand, counting down.
ATCGTCCGTGTCGCCTCGATCGCGCGGGGCAATGGGTGGACGGGGTCGACCAGATGGGTGAATTCGTCGGAGTAATATTTGAGGAAGGCGGCGTCGGCATAGGGCATGCCCAGGATCAGGCAGATCGCCTCCAGCGGTAGCGCCACCGCAAAAGCATCAACGAAATTGACAGTTTCGCGATCCGGTATCGCTGTCATCAACCGGTCGACGATGCGATCGATTTCCGGCTGCAATTCGATGATCTTGCGCCGATTGAGCGCCTGTTCAGCAATCTGGCGATAGGCGAGCGACACCGGCGGGTCGGTGGCTTGCAGAGTCTGGATGACCTTATATCCGGCTTCGGCAAAAACCTCGGCAATGGCGGGTTCGAATTCGCCCCAGCGCCAGACGGTGGGGACGGGCGTGTTGGAAAATATGTCAGTGCTGCGCGCGATCGCCTCTATGTCGCGCTTGCGGGTGGCGAGGAAGACTGGCGAGGGGGACGGGATCGGCAGTTGATAGACGGGCGCTTCCTGTCGCAACATCGCCCAACCGGGGCCGGGCGCCGACAGATGATCGGGATTGAACGGGTTGAAGCTGGCCAGATCGATACCCTGGGTCATGCCGGTTCCTCCGCATGGGGTTACGGAAAAGGGCAGATCCCTTTTGGAACGGCGCCTCTCCGAAACGGGAATCGGGTCCTTATCCGGCGCTCTTCGTGGCCGGTGGTCCTTCTATATCGGCCAGCTTATGCACAAGATTGATATTCTGCAATACCATATGCATGCTTATCCAATTTGACGCCCATAATAGTATGCTAGAATATTATATATTGCGCTAGCGCACCTTATGTCGCATGGGCGATGGGAAACGCATCATGAGGATTATGCCATGTTCCTTCGTCCTGCCCTGACCGTCGCGCTCGCCATCGCCAGCCTGGCACCCGCTCACGCGGCAGCACCTGCGATCGACCGCAACGCCCGCATCTATTCCGCCGACGGCACCGTGCTGGGCAAGGTGGATCGCCTGCTGATGAAGGGCGATGAACTGACCGGCGTCCAACTGATCTTCGGCAGCAAGATGATCGTCATCCCGGCCGATACGCTGACGGTCGAGGAAAGCGGCGTGAAGACCAGCCTGACGAAGAAGGAAGTCCGCGCGCTGCGGTAACGGCCGGGCTTTCTGCGCCTTATCCGGGCCAACATCCGGGATAGCGCATTGACATTTATTCATCGATCGATGAATTTAAACGCATGCCCCACAGCGACTCGACTCTATCCTCTCCGGTGTCGCCGAAACCGCGGCGGGGCAGGGGCCGTCCCGCCCATGCGGACGGTGATGCAGCGCCGGTGTCCGCACGCTTGCTGGATGCGGCGACGGCCCTATTTGCCGAGCAGGGTTTCGATGCGGTGGGCGTGCGCCCCATCGCCAATCGCGCCGACGTCGATCCGGCGATGATCGCCCATCATTTCGGGTCGAAGCTGGCGCTGTGGGAAGCGGTGGTCGATCGGCTGTCGCTGCGACTGACCGATCGGCTGGCTGCCGTTGCGCTTGGTCCGGGCAGCGCGAGCGCAAGGCTGGACGAAGCGGTCGGGCAGATTATCGACCTGTTGTGCGATGCGCCCGAACTGGCCGCCTTCATCCTGCGCGAGGTTGTTCTGCCGAGCGAACGCTCCGCCTATGGCGCGGCGCGGCTGGCCAATCCCATCCATCATATCCTGCGCCCGCTGATTGCCGATGTCGTGGCGGAGCATCGCGCGGATATCGATGTCGATTATCTTTTCGTGGCGCTCAACGGCGCAATCGTCGTCAGCATCGTGTCGCGACCGCTGCTCGATCGGCTGGCCGATCCCGCCGATGATGCGCAGTTCCGCGCGCGGCTGAAGGCGACCATGGCCGCACAGATGGCGGCGCGCATCGGCATATGAATCAAGAACAGATGGAGATGATGCATGCCCCAGACGATAGAGGCGCCCGCGCCGATCAGTTTCGCTGATCCCGCCGTCCAGCGTTGCCCCTTTTCCAGCTATGCGGGGCTGCGCGATGACCAGCCGGTCTATGTCGATCCGCTGACCGGCAATTATGTGCTGACCCGCTATGAAGATATTCGCAAGGCGTTGCTGAACGTCAAAGTGCTGCGCAATCGCACCGGCCTCAACGCCACGCGCAACGATGCGGCGGCCAATGCGGTCTATGAAGAGAAGGGCTGGATGCCGATCGATACGCTCGTGTCGAACGATCCGCCCGATCACCGTACCTACCGGACGCTGGTGGACAAGGTGTTCACGCCCGCGCGCGTCGGGGCGCTGGAGCCGCGGATCGAGGAGATTATCGAGGAACTGATCGACGGTTTCATCGATCAGGACGAGATTGATTTCCTTCAGGCCTTTGCCGTGCGCCTGCCGATGTTCGTGATCGCCGAGCAACTGGGCGTGCCCCGATCCGACATGGATCGGTTCAAGCTCTGGTCGGACGTGTCGGTGGAATCGGTCAGTCCGGTTCTGACGTCGCAGCGCGAGGTGGAAATTGCCGAACTGCTCACCGACATGCAGCGCTATCTGGCGGAGGAGATCGAGCGGGTACGGGAAACGCCCAATGAGACGCTGATCAGCCATCTGGCCAATACGGAGACGGATGGCCGTCTGCTCGACATGCGCGAATTGCTGAGCATCATTCACCAGTTGCTGGTGGCGGGGAATGAGACGACGACTACGACGCTGGCGTCGGGCATGAAACTGATGATCGAGCAGCCTGCATTGGCCGAGGCGATCTGTGCCGATCCGACCCGTGCCAAGCCGTTCGTGGAGGAGACGTTGCGGCTATTGTCGCCGGTCCAGACGCTGTTCCGCCGCGTTGCCGAGGATGTGGAGATTGCCGGGACGACGATTCCGGCGGGCGCATTGGTGGAGGTGCGCTATGGTGCGGCCAACCGTGATCCCCGCCAATATGCGGTGCCGGACGTCATCGATCTCGACCGGAAAAATGCGTCGAGCCATCTGGCTTTTGGCGCTGGGCCGCATCTGTGCATCGGCAACCAGTTGGCGCGGGGCGAGTTGCGGCTGGCCTTCCAGCATCTGACCCGGCGGCTGACCAACATGCGCGCGACCCGCGGCGAGGACAGCTATCGCTGGATGACCAGCTATATCGCCCATGGCCCGGACCAGTTGTGGATGGCGTTCGACAAGCGGGGGTGAAGGGGGGAGGGGCCGGTTTGCACCGGCCCCTTTTTCAGTCGAGGCTGTCGAGCGCGTCGAGATCGTCCATGGCGGTCGCGATGCGGTGGATGAATTCCAGCGTGATATCGCGCGGCTGCATGTCGGGTACATCGCCCAGCGGTGTCAGCGTCATCGTCCACCAGGCCAGTGTCGTCAGCAATTGCTGGCGATAATTGCGCCAGGCATCGTCGAACGGCACAGGCTCTCCACCGGCTGCGGCGAAGGCCTCCAGATAATAGGCCAGCAGGTCTTTTTCCCACAGGCGGCGCTGCTCGACCGTTAGCGCGGTGGAGATGGTGTAGGCCACATCGCGCGACCAATGCCCCTTCGACGTTACCTGCCAGTCGGACAGGCCCATCCGGTCGTCGCCGGTGATGTACCAGTTTTTCAGATGGACGTCGCCATGGGTGATGGTCAGCGGCAGCTCGCCATGCCGCGCTGATGCCCGCATGGTGGCGGACCAGACCTCGCCCTGTCGCGCCATCAGGCGGGCGGGCGCGACATCGCCCGCTTCGCGCAAGCCAGCCTCGCACATGCCCTTGAAGTCATGATCGCGGTCCAGCGCCAGGAAGCGATCGTCATAGCGGAACATATGCGCCAGTTCCCGATCGAGCTGCGACGATCGGTAGAAATGGCCGTGCAGAGTGGCCAGCACGCGCATCTGGTCCTGTACCCGCTCCAGTGTCATCTGGGTATGGTGGTTGCAGAAGCTGACCGATCCGCCCAGATCCTTCAGCATCACGATGGATGCAAAGGAGTCCGGGTCATAGGTGGCGAGATAGGCCTGCGGCGCCTCGATCGCGAGTTGCGGCCTGATCTGGTTGTAGAAACTCGTTTCGCTGAGCAGCGCCGAAGTCGACAGCAGCAACCGGTTGCGCAGGTCGACCGTGGCCTTGCAGAATACCGACGCGGGTAGGCCCGCCGCCTGCCCCGCCTCATTATAGTCCAGATAGATGCGCCGCCGGTTGGAGGTGCCGGAATCGGGTACGTCCAGCCGTACCGCGACGACCCGCGCATCCGGGTGATCGGCGCAGACTATGTGGGTCATCCATTCGGGCGTGATCGCTTCATAGCGCCAGGGAATGTCGCCCGGCGCCACCGCCGGCCTGTCTTCCTGCTGGTCGCGCGCGAAGGCGGCCTTGATTCGGTCGGTCTTCTCGCTGTTCATGCCGATAATCCTGTATGTGGTCCGACCATCAGAAGCGCGTCTCCAACGTGGCATAGAAACGGCGGCCGGGTTGATAGGACCGGGCCTGATTTTCAATGCCGAGCATATAATAGGTTTTGTCGAGCAGGTTGGTGCCGCCGACGGTGATCGACCAGCGATTGTCCTGCGCCCGGTAACCCGCCCGCGCGGTCAGCAGTTCATAGGCGTCGGATTGCTGGTCGATCGTGTTGGCGACGTTGCGGAACGCCTTGCCGGTCAGGGCCAGATCGCCGCCCAGGAAGAAGGTGCCGGACATCGAACCGATCGCGCTTTCATACAGGCCGCCGACCACGACATTATGCCCCGGCGCATGTTTGAGGTCGCGGGCATAGGGCTGGCCGGCGGGGGGCGACGTATATTTGGTCTGCATCAGCCCCGCATTGGCGAAGAGGGACAGGCCCCGCATCGGGCGATAGCTGGTTTCCAGTTCCAGCCCCTCGATCTTGGCGTCCGACGTCACGACCTGCGTGATGCCATTGATGGTGAGCGTCGCCTGAAGATTATTATATTTGGCCGAGAAGGCGGTCGCCGAGACATTGAGCCGGTTGTTCAGCAGTTTGGCCTTGAACCCGCCCTCGATCGATTTTTCGCTCTCCATTTTCGACTGGAGCATCATGCCGGCTAGATTGCCGGGGTTGGAGGTGATGAAGCCGGGCGTGCGATAACCCTCGGTATAGGAAGCGAACAGCAGAACGCCGCCGGTGTCATAGCTGACGCCGATCTTGGGCGTGAACTTGTTCGACTTGATCTTCGTGGCGTAGGTGAAGCTGGGATCGGCATTGGTGATCGCGGAGTAAAGCGCACGATCGACCGAGCGGCGATCGAGCGAGTAACGGCCGCCCAGCGTGATTTCCAGCGCTTCGACCGGACGGATATAAAATTCGCCGAACGCGGCATAGCTGTTGGAAATCTGCGTATCGTCATTCAGGCGCGGCACGGTGGACAGGGTGCCGATCTGCGACTGATAGAGCGAATGCACCTTCTCGCGGAAGTAGAAGAGGCCGACCGTATAGTCGATCAGGCCGCCGCTGGCGGAGGAAAGCTGCACTTCCTGCTGGATCTGCCGTTGCTTGAGATGCGCGCGCAGATTGACCTGCGTGACCGGCGGCGGCTTGCCCCAGAGGGAGGAGGCGAAGACGTCGCGGAAGCCACGATAGCTCGAGACCCATTTGACCGTGCCAAGGTCCGTCTTCCAGTTCACCGTGCTCGCGATGCCGCCGCCGTCGAAGCGCGGATCATTTTCCGCGAAGGGGCCGCGAAAGGCGGTGTAGGGATCATCATAATAAAGCGGGCAGCGCTCGAACTGACCGGCGGAGACATTGCCCGGCACATAGTCGCCCGCTGCATTGGTGACGAGGCCCGGCCGCGTGCCCAGCGCGGCGCAATTGGTCGGCGTCACCGCCTGAATGCCGGAGCGATTGCGGGTATAGTCGGCGGCAATGTCGATCGTCAGATCGTCGACCGGGGCAAGGCGCAACACGGCGCGATAATCCTGTGCGTTCACGCCATTGGCGCGGTCGCCCGTATCTTTGCCCGTGGCATCGACCAGCTTGATATAGCCGTCCTGATCGCGGGTCTGCACCGCCAGAATGAGGGCGGCTTTGTCGGGCGCCAGCACGATATTGGCATTGGCCTTGAAATCGCGGCGATCGTCCGTGCCTAGCGTGGCGGACAGCTTGGCGGAATTTTCGTGCAGGTCAGGCTTGCGCGTGACGAACTTGACCGCGCCGCCGGTGGAGTTGCGGCCATAGAGCGTGCCCTGCGGCCCGCGCAGCACTTCGATTCGCTCCAGATCGAGCGCGCCAGCCAGCGATCCCACCAGCCGGCCGATGAACACATCGTCCAGATAGACGCCGACATTGGGATCGGTGCCAAAGCCGACATCGTCAATGCCGACGCCGCGCAGGAATATCTGCGCCGAGGAGGCTGACGTGGTCGCCGCCTGAATATTCACATTGGGCACGAAACCGTCGAGCGCGCGCAGATCGTTGACCGCCTTCGTCTCCAGCGATTTGGCGTCGACCGTGGCGATGGCGATGGGCACGTCCATCAGCGTTTCCTCGCGCCGGCGGGCGGTGACGACGATCGCGCCTTCCTCTTGCGCCTGTTCGCTGGCTTGCGGGGCTTCGCTCTGGGCGAAGGCGCTGCCTGTCATCAGGGTGAAAGCCATGACGGCCAGGGATGGACTCGTCCTGCCAAATATCTTCATCATTATCCCCTCTCCCGCGATTCTCTCTGCCGACGCCTTTAGCCCCGCCGGCATGATAGATTGCATATATATCTTATTCTAGCATACTATAACGAGGCGAAGCATCGGGTGGAAGCCTTTTGTCGGCTGCCGATGGAAAAGCGCGCATAGCATGCAGGATGAGGACGATAATAATGACTGAGGGACGGGTCGCGGGCCGCCGCATCATCGTTACGGGGGCGGCCTCCGGCATTGGACTAGCGACGGCCCGGCTGCTGGCACGAGAAGGCGCGACACTATCGCTGCTTGATCGCGACAAGGCGGCACTGGCCGGGATTGCGGGGGAATTGCGGGCGCATCACGCGCAGGTCAATCTGCCGGACGAAACGGCGATCGATCGCGCGGTGCGGAACGCGGCGCTGGCGATGGGCGGTATCGACGGGCTCGTCAATGTCGCGGGTATTGGCGGCATAGGGCGCCTTGCCGACCTGTCGCTGGCGGACTGGAACCGGACGATCGGCGTCAACCTGACCGGGCCGATGCTGCTGATGCGCGCCGTGTTGCCGCATCTGGAAACGGCGGGGCAGGGGACGATCGTCAATATCGCATCGGGGCAGGGGCTTACCCCATCGGTGCCCGGCATGGCGGCCTATTGCGCGTCCAAGGGGGGATTGGTGACGCTGTCCAAGGCGCTGGCATTGGAGCTGGCGCCGACGATCCGGGTCAATTGCGTCTGCCCCGGCGTGGTCGACACGCCTCTGCTGCCCGATGCCATGCGGGCTGCCGCGCGCGAACCCGGATCACCCTATGCGTTGAAGCGGGTCGGTGAGACGGAGGAAGTGGCGGCGGCCATCCTGTTCCTCACCAGTGCCGAATCCGCCTTCATCACCGGGATTGCCCTGGCTGTCGATGGCGGCCGGACCTATCATTGACCCTCGTCGCGAGCCTGCGCGAAGCGGGCGAGGTGCAGGTCGACATCCCCGAACTGGCGGGCGATGGCATAGAGCCGGCGATAATGGTGGCTGATGTTCAGTTCCTCGGTCACGCCGATCCCGCCATGCAACTGAATCGCCTGCGCCCCGACCTGAAGCCCGCCGGTCGAGGCCTGTACCTTTAGGGCTGCTACCGCTGCGGCACGGGCCTGCCCATCGCCTGCTGCCATGGCGCCCAGCGCGGCGTAGAGGAGCGAACGGGTCATCTCGACCTCGATCAGCATGTCGGCCATGCGATGTTGCAGTGCCTGGAAATTGCCGATGGCGGTGCCGAACTGCTTGCGCACGCGCAGATAGTCGCGTGTGGTCCAGAGCGCTGCATCCATGACGCCCAGCGCTTCGCCGCACAACGCGATCAGGCCATGTTCCATGGCCTGATCGATCGCCGTCAGGGCCTGCTCGCCTGATATCAGCAGCCGCGCTTTGGTGCTGTCCAGCGTGATATCGGCGACACGACGGTTGTCGAGCGTGCGATAATCGGTGCGGCTGATGCCGGCCGCAGCGGCATCGACCAGATACAGGCGGATGGCATCGCCATGCCGGGCGGACATGAAGAAGCTGTCAGCGCGTGCCGCCCCTTCCGCCAAGGTCTTGACGCCGGTGAGCCGATCGCCGTGGGCCTGCATATCGACATGATGCCAGTCGCCCCGCCCGGCTGCTTCCTGCAAGGCGGGAACGATGATGGTTTCGCCCATTATCAGGGGTGCGATCAGGTCGGCCGCCGTCTCACCGCCCATCGCAGCGAGCAACTGCGTCGCGACGACATGCGGGACGAAGGGCTCCGTCACCAGAGCGCGTCCCAGTTCCTCCGCGATCAGCGCATTTTCGATCGCGCCGCCACCAAAGCCACCCGCTTCTTCGGACAGGCCAGCGCCCAGCCACCCCAGTTCGGCGAACATGGCCCAATGATGAGAGGCAAGGCCGTTCTCCGACCGGACGATGCGAAACCGTTCTTCCCAGCCATATTCGCGCTCGACAAAGCGCCGGACGCTGTCCCGCAGGGCATCCTGTTCTGACGTGTAGGTGAAATCCATGATCGTCACAACTCCAGCACGGTCTTGGCGATCAACGTGCGCTGAATCTCATTGGCACCGCCATAGATTGTGGTGGCGCGGCGGAACATCGCCTTGGCAGCGATGCCGATGCCATGATCCGGCACTGGCGGGGTCAGGCTGTCCTCGAACATGCGATGTTCGCCCTCCGGGTTGAGGCAGACGGCAAGCCCGCGATCGCCCAGCGCTTCGGCGGCAAGATCGGCGACACGCTGCCGCAGTTCTGACCCGCGTATCTTGACCAGCGAGGCGATGGAGCCGCCGTCATGCGATCCCGATGTCAGCGCGCGCAGTACGGCGGTTTCCAGCGCCATCGTGTCGATTTCGATCCGCGCCAGCCGGGTGCGGAAGGACGGGTCTTCGATCAGCGGCTTGCCATTCTTCTGCTCGATCCGGGCGATATCGCGCAATTGGGCGATGTCGCGCTTGGTATGGGGCACTTCCGCGCTGTTGGTCCGCTCATTGGTCAGCAGGAATTTGGCATAGGACCAGCCGGCCCCCTCCTGTCCCACCAGATTGGCGGCGGGCACGCGCACCTCGTCAAAGAAGAATTCGTTGACGGTCAGCCCTTCGTCGATCGTCCAGATCGGTCGACGGGTGATGCCGGGGCTTTTAAGATCGATGATCAGGGCGGAAATCCCGGCCTGCGGCTTGGCCTCCATATCGGTGCGCACCAGCATGAAGATCATGTCGGCATGATGCCCCTCGGTGGTCCAGGTCTTCTGGCCGGTGACGACATAGTCATCACCATCGCGCATCGCGCGGGTCCGCAACGAGGCAAGGTCGGACCCTGAACCCGGTTCCGAAAAGCCCTGCGCCCAGAAAGTGTCTCCGGTCCGGATGCCGGGGAGATAGGCCTGCCGCTGCTCTTCGGACGCGAAGGTGTAGAGGACGGGCGCGACCAGTTCCGGGCCGATCCGGTCCATGGTGGGGGCGTAGGCGCGGCGCATCTCCTCCTCCAAGATGAAGCGCTGCACGCCGGTCCAGCCGGTGCCGCCATAGGCCATAGGGAAATGCGGGACGGACCAGCCCTTTTCAGCCAGGATTTTGGCCCAGCGCGCCTGATCCTCCCGCCGGGGATGATAATCATAGCGTCCGCGCCGGGCCAGATCGGGGGGCAGATTCGCCTGGATGAAAGCCCGGACTTCGGCGCGGAAAGCCGTGTCTTCGGCGCTATAATATGGAGTCATGGCCCTCTCGGTCTTTTTCGTTATTAGTTTGCTAGCATATCATTTGGAGATTGCCTATAGCCAAGGCGACACAGGAGGAAAGAGGGCATGTCGCGCAAATATGATGATAGCCTCTATGATGCGCAGTGGATCAGGGACATACCGGCCCTGCTGGCGCTGGATGAGGTTGCGCCGGACCTGTTCCGTAACCGCGACAATCAGCGCAACGTCTATCGCGCGCTGTTCGGCGGGCAGATCGTGGCGCAGGCGCTGGTCGCGGCGGACCGGACCGCGCCAGATCGCACGATCCATTCGCTCCATGCCTATTTCCTGCGGGCGGGCATCGATAGCGAACCGATCGATTATCGGGTGGAGCGGTTGCGCGACGGCGGACGTTTTTCCACGCGCCGGGTCGAGGCGTTGCAAAAGGGGCAGCTTATCCTGACGATGGAGGCGAGCTATCGTTCGCCGGTTGCCGGGTTCAGCCATTATCGCGCCAGCTCTATCGCCTTCGATCCCGAAAAGGCACTGGACGAAGCGACGTTTCGCACGTTGCGGGCTGAGGACGGGCGGTCTTATGGCGCCTTGTTTGGCGGTCATTATCCCATCGAGGTGCGGTTGCCCGGCAAGGCCGGGTTTCTGGAGCGCAACGCAACGGGCAAGCGGCACTATTGGCTGCGGGCGCCGGGGGCGGAAAGCTGCGACGATCCGATGGTGCAGCGGCAGATATTGGCCTTCCTGTCCGATTTCATGTTCGCCGGTGCACCGCTGTCGCGGCATACGGTGGCGCTGCCGGGACCGCATCTGTTCGTCGCGAGCCTCGATCATTGCCTCTGGTTTCACCGGGACGTGCGCTGCGACGACTGGCTGCTGTTCGAAACCGACGGTCCCAATGCGGAAAATGGCGTCAATCTGGCGCGCGGCCTGATCTATAACCGGGCCGGAGAACTGGTCGCCTCCATGGTGCAGGAGGCGCTGCAATATCCCGTCGACCCGGCCGGATAAGCGTCAGGCCGGTACGCGATCGGGCAGATGGTTGAGATAGACCGGGTCCTGCCGGTCCCGGCGGCCGGGCAGGTTGTAATGTGCGACATGGCCCGCATCGGTGATGCGAGTGCTGGGGCGAATGTCGTTCCATTCATTGGTGATCTTGCGCCGCAGGATTTTCCATTGCCCGTCGCGCCGTTCGAACAGGTCGATATAGCGGCCGCCGCAATAATAATCATGCTTGCCGTCGATCGTGCCCTCGGCTTTGGCTTTCGCCGCATAATCCGGACCGAAAAAGGCGGTCACCGCCTCTTCGCCGCCCGGCGCCTGCTGATAGGCCCAATAATAGGATTCCGATGTTGCGAAGTCGCCCTCCACATCGATGGTGCAATGCGTGACGGTATGCATGCCGTCCAATATCCCTTCGCGCAGCGACGGGATGATGGTTTCGGCAAACTCCATGGCATTGCCCGAGAAAGAGCCATGATCGTCCGTGCCGTCGGGATGATAGATGGTCTTGAGCAGCTCCAGATCGCACCGGTCGATCGCCCGGCAATAGAGTTTGAGCACATGCTCGATCTCCTGCCGGTCCAGCGCCACGCGAAGCCGCGCTTCAAGCTGCTCGTCCATATCCCTCTCCTTTTTTGTATCGCTTATTCGCCCTTGAATTCGGGCCGTCGCTTTTCCATCACCGCATGGACCGCCTCGCCGAAATCGCGGGTGTAGGTGCTCAATCCTTCATAGGCGACGCCCGCTTCGAACACCGAACTGAACAGTTGCCGCAGGGCGATATTGGTCACCGACTTGGTGTAGCGGATCGCCGATTGCGCGCCGCGTGCCAGCTTTTGTGCATAGGTGTCGACATAGCTGTCCAGGTCTGCCGCGGGCACGACGAAGCTGATCAGGTTGATGCGCTCGGCCGTCACCGCGTCGATCGCGTCGCCGGTCAGCAGATAATGTTTCGCCTTGGCAAAGCCGATCAGTTGCGGCCAGATCAGCGCGCCGCCATCGCCCGCCACCAGCCCCAGCCGTACATGCGGATCGGCGAACCGGACATGGTCGGCGGCGATCACGATGTCGGACAGCAGGGCGATCGACGCGCCAAAGCCCATGGCGTCGCCATTCACCTTGGCGATCACCGGCTTGGGGCAGTCGAGCAGGCCCATGACGATGCGGCGCATGCTCTTGGCTTCATGGACGAAGGGGACGCGATCCCCCTTCACCTGTTTTTCCAGCCAGTCGAAATCGCCGCCGGCCGAAAAGGCTTTGCCCGCGCCGGTCAGGACGATGACGTCGCTGTCCGGGTCGTCCGCCGCCTCGAAGAAGACGCGCGCCATTTCCTCATGCAGCGCATGGTTGACCGCATTCATCAGTTCCGGCCGGTTCATCATGATCGTCAGCACCCGGCCGTTACGCGACAGGGTCAGCAGTTTATAATGGTCGAAATTCATGCCGGTCCCTTCGATGGCCAAGGCGATGCCGTTCCGTTCATGCGCGCGGGCCGGTCAGAAGACAATGTGCAGATGATCGAGCGCATGGATCGCGAAATGCGGGATAAACTGCGGCTCCGGATGATTGGGCGACAGGCGTAGATTGGGCAGCCGTTCCAGCAGGCGGCGGATGGCGATGCGCATCTCGCCGCGCGCCAACTGGTTGCCGATGCAGAAATGGATGCCGCGGCCGAACGCCAGATGATTGCGCACGCCCTTGCGCCCCACATCGAAATCGGCGGGGCATTGCCATTGGGCCGGATCGCGATTGCCGGCGAGATAGCTCAGCATCAGCACGCCGCCTTCGGGGATTTCGACATCGCCGATCCGGCTGGCCTGCGTCGCGACGCGCCACATATGCGGCACGGGGGAATGCGAGCGCAGCACTTCCTCGATGAAGGTGGGAATACGGCTGGGGTCCGCCTCGATCGCGGCACGCAAATCCGGCTTGGTCAGCAGCAGCCACATGGCGGTGGTGATGCCGGTCGTGGTCGTTTCATTACCGGCCACCAGCAACTGGTGCGCGATCGCGATCAGCGCGGGCGGGCTGAGCGTTTCGCCATCCACCTCCGCATGAACGAGGCGACTGAGCAGATTATCCTCCGGCTGGGCGCGATAGCGTTCGGCCCGTTCGTGCAGATAATTCTGCATGTCGATCAGATGATCGGTGATCTCCAGTTCGCGGTCGGGATCGAGCAGCGGATTGTTGCGCTCCACCGTGACGTCTGACCAGAGCTTGAACCGATCATAGTCGGCGCGGTCGACGCCCAACTGGTCGGCGATGATGTACATCGGCACCTTGATCGCGAATCCGGGCAGCAGATTGGCGCCGCCATTGGGCAGCATGCCGTCGATAAGTTCGTCGACCAGCGCCTCGATATAGGGTTCCAGCGATTTGACGTAGCTGGGCGTGAATGCCTTTTCGACCAGAGCGCGATAGGAGGTGTGGCCGGGCGGGTCGTTGGTGACGAGCGTGTGCATTTCCGGGAAGCCCCGGTCGGCAAAGCGGCGCGCCACTTCTTCGGCGACCGGGGAATCATGGCGTCCGACCACCACGGTCGTCTTGTTGGAATAAAGTTCGGGATGGGCCGAGATATGGCCGATATCCTCATACCGGGTCACGACATACATGCCGGTCAGCGGGTCTTTATAGACCGGCGCCTCCTCCAGCAGGCGATCGAGAAAAGGGAAAGGGCAGGTCTGGATATCCGGCGAGGCCAGGCTACCCAGATTGTCTTGAACCGTCATGTCCACTCCTGGAACGTCTTGCTATCGATAATATGAATGCTAGCATATCGAAAGCTAGCGTACATATCAACGATGTTCAGGAGAGAGAGGATGGAGCCGGTAGAAAGGCTGATTGCGATCGAGGAGATCAAGGCGCTCAAGGCGCGTTATTTCCGGTTGATGGATGGAAAGGACTGGGTGGGGTTTGCCGACCTGTTCACGGCCGACGCGCTGTTCGACGTGCGCGGCGCGCTGGAGGAAAATCCCGTCATCACCGACGATCCGATTCGCGGGGCGGAAGCCATCGCCGCCTATGTGCAGCGCGGGATTACGCCGCTGACCAGCGCGCATTTTGGCCATATGCCCGAAATCGAGATTCTCTCAGGCAGCGAGGCCACCGGCATCTGGGCATTGCTCGACATATTGCGCGCGCCCGAAGGCGGGCCGTTCCGCATCTTCCGGGGCTATGGCCATTATCATGAACGTTACATCCGCGCGGATGGCCAGTGGAAGATCGCCTCGCTGCGGCTCACGCGGCTGATGGTGGAAACGGTCTGAAAGGGAGAGGAAGATGACCAGTCTTATCGCCGGGCGGCCGATCCGCCAGATCGCCTATTTCGTGCCGGACGTCGAACAGGCGGCTCTGGCGCATGTCGCGACGTTCGGGTCCGGCCCCTATTATATCGCCGAGCATATTCCGCTGAGCCTGTGCCGCTATCGCGGCGCGCCGGCGGAACTGGACCATAGCTCTGCCTATGGCCAGTGGGGCGACATCATGGTCGAATTCGTGCAGCAGAATAACCCCGGCGCATCCTGCTTCCACGATATCTATCCCGAAGGTAGCGGGCGGCAGGGCATGCATCATGTTGCGCTGATCGTGGACGATCTGAAGGCCGAGATGGCCCGTTTCGAAGCGGCCGGTCATGAAGCGGCGCTCTATGCCGAAGTGGCGCCGGGCGTCGGTTTCGCCATGATGGATTGCGTGGCGACGCTGGGGCATTTTGTGGAACTGTACGAACCCACGCCGCAATTGCTGGGCGTCTATGATCTGGTCCGCTCGTCGGCGCAGGATTTCGACGGCACCGATCCGATCCGGCACTTCACCATCGGCTAGGGCGCAACCGTGCGGGCGATGATCAGTCGGTCATCGCCCGTGGGAAGGCGTTGGCGAGCAGCGCGTTCACGGTCTTGAGCGTTTCGTTGAGTTGCTCCATCCGGTCCGCGCCGATACGATCCTGCAAGGCGTCATTCTGGTCGATCGCCGCCACGCGCAGCGGTTCGCGCAGAGTGCGGCCCTTGTCCGTCAGATGCACCATGATCAGCCGCCGGTCCGACGCGATCCGCCGCCGTTCGATCAGGCCCGCTTTCTCCAGCCGGGTCAGCGTCTGGCCGACAGTCGCCTTGCCGATGTCCAGCCGACGGGCCAGTTCCACCTGTGACAAGGGTTCATCGAACCAGAGTTCCCCCAGCACATAGGCCTGGGCCGGCGCGATGCCGGTGCCCGCGATCCGCGCCATATAGTCATTCTGCGTGATGCGGGCGAGCAGTTGCGCCTGATAGGCGAGGCTTTCCTTGAACTGGGGAAAGGGGGCTTCGTCCGCCGGCACGGCCTTTTTCGCGCGGCCCTTCGACTGTGCGGATGCCATGGTGATGATCCCCCTTCTTGCCATGTGGAAACAGCCTTTCTCGCCAATGCCGGCGGGCCGGTCAAGCGGCCCGCCGGTCAGGTCAGCTATGCAGATGGGCGGTGGCGCGTTCGGCGACGGCGCCAAGCTCTTTCAGACTGGGATTGCGCCGCAGGGTCAGACCGCCATTCACCTGCAAATTCTGGCCGGTCATGAAACATTCGTCCGACCCCAGCCAGACGACGGCAGCAGCGATATCTTCCCGCGTGCCGACCCGGCCCAGCGGATATTCGCGGGTGAAGGCTTCGACCATTTCGGGAATCTGGAAGGTCATGCCCGCCATCGGCGTTTCGGTGATGCCCGGCGATATGGAATTGGCGCGGATACCCCGGTCGCCATATTCATTGGCGACCGTGCGGATCACATGGTCGATGCCGGCCTTGGTGCCCATATAGGCAGCGTGATTTTCCAGCATGATCGTCGCCGTGGCCGACGAAATCTGGATGATCGATCCGCCCTGGCCCATCGTCCGTAGCATCGCCTGGATGAAGAAGAACGGTCCCTTGAACTGGATGCCGAGTATCTTGTCGAGATCCGCCTCGGTCGTGTCATGGGTGGGCTTGAGCAGGCCCCAGCCGGTGGCGTTGACGCCGATATCGATCCGGCCGAAGCGTGCGATAGCCAGATCGGCGGCAGCATCGACCTGCGCCTGATCCGTGATGTCGACGACGGCCGCCGCGCCGCCGATCTCCTGCGCCAGCCGGTCCAGTTCCTCGGCATGCCGGCCGCCCACGACCACTTTGCATCCTTCGGCCGCCAGCCGCTGGGCGATCGTCTGGCCCATATTGTCCTTGCCCGCAGCACCCAGCACCAGTGCCACCTTGCCATCCAGCCGCATATCTCTCTCCATATAGTTAGTATATGTACAGTCTTGTAGCATGCTATTATGGAAGGCGCACAAGAGCAATGCACGACAGGAGCAGGATATGAGCGGAAAACTGGACGGCAAGGTTGCGGTCGTCACCGGCGCGGCACGCGGGCAGGGTGAGGCGACCGCGCGGCTCTTCGCGGCGCAGGGGGCAAAGGTCGTGCTGGCCGATATGCTGGAAGCTGAGGCGCAGAAGGTCGCGGCGGACATTGGCGACAATGCCATGGTGCTGAAGATCGATATCAGCGCCGAGGAGGAATGGCTGGCTCTTGCCCGGACGGTCGAGTCGCGCTGGGGCAGCGTGGACATATTGGTCAACAATGCGGGGATCGTGCATCCGGCCGCTATGCTGGACCTGACCAAGGCGGATTTCGAACGGGTCCTGTCCATCAACCTGGTCGGCGCATGGCTGGGCATCAAGGCGCTGGCGCCCGGCATGATCGCGAAGGGGAAGGGCGCGATCGTCAATATCTGTTCCAGTTCGGGCCTGTGGGGCATGAACGGCCTGACCGCCTATTCGGCCAGCAAATGGGCGCTGCGCGGGATCAGCAAGACGGCGTCGATGGAATTGGGACATCAGGGCGTGCGGGTGAATGCGGTCTTCCCCGGCGGCATCAATACCGTGATGGGCAATGTCACCAACGAAGCGCCGTCGGAACTGGCCAAATATTATGTTGGCCAGCCGATCCAGCGCATCGGCGAACCCGAAGAGGTCGCCGCGACCAGCCTGTTCCTGGTCAGCGACCATGCCTCCTACGTCAATGGCGCGGAAATTACGGTGGATGGCGGCATGACTGTGGGCATCTATACCCCGTTCCTGCCCGGCGCCCCGGACAATGTCGGCTGAATGATGGTTTGGGCTGGAGGGCGGATCAGCCCTCCAGTGTTGCCCGTGCCAGTGCGGCGGCCTGCAGCGGATGACATCGCGCGCACGCCCGGTATCCCGCGTCGATGCACTCTGCGATCGTGGGGAAGAAAGTGTAGTTTTCCGACTTCGGCTTACGCGCCGGACAGGTAAGCCGACAGAATATCCCGGTGGAAGACACGCAGACGAAGGCTTGCCCGTCAAAGCGGGCGTCGCGTGAAAGCAGCGCCGCATAGAGAGTTTGGTGGTCAGGAAGGTCGAACAACATGTGAAGGCTCTACCCGCACGCAACCTGCTTCGTCGCCGTTTTTCGGGCGTCTATTTTTGTTCTCGCGACATCGCAGTGCGGAGCGTTACGAGCGCCACTTCGCGCTTTGGCATGGTGAGATTGGCAACCGTTCGAATTGTGCAGTCTGTTTCTACGCATTGAAGTTCACCTATTATCATAGCGAAGGTTGCAAATCAGTCGGCGCAACCTCAAGGCACGGCCGAACATCCTGTGGAGATGCGAACAGGATTGCACCGCGCCATTGCCCCTTCCGGCAGCGTCACCGAAAAGCCTCTGCGCAACGGATCGGGCGCTCCGGGATAATAAGTCCGTGCTGACCGCCTGGGCGCCGCTGGCCATGGCCGCCTGTGCCTTGCGATAATCGCCGGCGCGTGCCTCCACCGTGTTGGCATCGGTCCGTGTGCGCACGATGACGCCCTGCTTCACCCAATCGCTGATCTTAGCACCGTCGACCAGCGGATCCTGCACGATCTGGATCGCGGATTCGGGCTGATCGTCAGGATACCAACCGAACATCGCGCGCCCTGCAAGCGAAGGATGGCCATCGCGATAGAGGTTGGAGACCGCGTCGCGCACGTCGAGCATGATGTAGATGCGGCCACGTGCGGCATCCAGGCTAGGCCAGCCATGGGTCCGCACCGCGTCGCGCAGCGTCCTGGCCTTGCCGCGCACGTCATCGGGGGTGATGAGCCGCTTGCCCGGCAGGACGGATCGGATTTCGGCATCGAGCGCATCCAGCAGCCCCTTGTCATCAAGCCCGATCGGATTGCTGATCCCCGGCCGGTTCGAAGGTGTGTCGGCCGCATTGATGGTGATCATGATCGGCAGGTGATCCGGGTGCGCGCGTGACCAGCGATCGACCTCGGCAAGGCATTGGACCAGCGCCGGGCAGGTACTGAGATAGTCGACATCGGGAATGTGGAACGTCTTGAAACCAGGCTTCAGCATCGCCTGACGGTCGAACCCGGTCTGTTCGCCGGCCTCCCGCGCCCATTGTTCGCCCTTGGGGTCGGCATAGCGACCGCCCTGGGGATCGGCGAAGATGTCGAGTTCAAGCTGGCGAACGCCGGCATCCAGCTGCTGGGTGAGAGGCAGATGATAATAGTCCAGTCCATCGGCGAGCCGGGGCTCGATCGCCCTGATCCTGGCCATGACCGCTGCGGGTATGCGCGCCTTGAAGCTGTTATGCGACCCCACCACCTGGATATCGTTCATGGCCCTGGGGGCCGCCGCACCGACCAGGATCAGCGCGGCGGTAGCAAGGGCGATGGCTGGTCCGATCCCGCGCATCAGAATTCAGTCCGAATGCCGAACAGGAAGGTACGGCCATAATATTGGATCTCGTTGAACCGCTCCTTGATGCCATTGTAGGAATAGGCCCTGGCCCCGGCGAGGTTGATCGCCTCCAGGCTGACCAGCGTCTTGGGCAGCACCCGGATGGACAGGTTGCCGTCGAGCGAGCCGAACGGCGCCACATAGGATTCGGTCTGGGTCGTACTGCCATTGCCCGACAGATATTCGCCGCGCCATACATAGGAAAGGCGCGCTGAAATCGGTCCCTTGTCGTAGAAACCGACGAGATTGTAGCTGTCCTTCGACAGGCCGATCAACTGATCGACGATCGGGCGCGCACCAGCGGTATAGTTCGATTCGACTTCGGTATGGGTGTAGGATGCCTGGAAACCCAGTCCATCAAACGGTGCGGGCAGGAAATCGAACACCTGGTTATAGGCCGCCTCGATGCCATAAACCTTGGCCGTGCCGCCATTGACCTGGGTGCTTAGCAGCACTGTGCCACGCCCGGGAATCTCGGTATTGACGTTCTGCGCCGTGATATAATCGTCCATCTTCTTGTAGAAGAGCGCGCCGGTCAGCGAGGCATTGGGACGGAAATACCATTCCAGCGAACCGTCGAACTGTGTTGCCAGGAACGGCTTGAGGTCCGGGTTGCCGCCGCTCGCGGTCGGCGCATCGGTCGATACGCTGATTTGTGGCGCGGTCTGGGTCATGTTGGGTCGGGTCAGCACCCGGCTGGCCGCCAGACGGCCGATCAGATTTGGCGTCAGTTCGGCGCGCAGGTTGAAACTGGGCAGCCAGTTGTTGAACGTCTTGGGGAAGCTCGCCGGGGTGGGCGTGGTACCCAGCGTCAGCGTACCGCTCGCCACCTGGTCGGTGTGGACATAGCGCAGGCCGACATTGCCGGTGATGCCGACGCTGCCCAGATCGAAACCATAATCCGCACGGACATAGCCACCAAGGATCTTTTCCGTAACGACATAGGAAGCGCGCATGTCGCCGGCCGTCAGCGGCGCATTGGCGATCGCATCGGTGAACAGCGCATCATAGAAGGCGCTGGTGATGGGCACCGCCCAATTGCGCGGGAAATTGCCCGGAATGTTCGAGAAGGCGTCGTCGAAGGGCAGCGCTTCGTAGCCGCCCGGCACGACCTGCGAGATCGGCGGGTTGCCGGCGATGTTCACGGTGAAGTCGCGGCGCCAATAGTCGCGCTTGCGCCAATGATATTCGCCACCGGCCTGGACCTTGGTGATAAAGCCGTTGAGATCGCGGCCGACGTCAAGGCGGGCATAGCTGTCCCAGTCCTTGCTGTTCTTGGGCGCGATGTTGAAGGGGTAATAGATGTAATTGGCCGGATTGCTGACGTCGACCGGCGTGCTGAGCGTCGGCGCGATCTTGTACCCGCCTGACGCATCATAGGTCAGCGGCGCGATGATCTGCATGCGGCTGCGCACCGTGCCTTCGGCATAGCTGGGGTGGAAGCTATGGGCGTAGGACCAGTTGGCATTGGCCGAAACATGCCAGTCGCCCGGATTCCATACCTGCTTCAGGCCGACATTGATCAGGTCGTGGCGGTTGAGGCTGTATTCGCGCGAGGCCATGAAGCGGACATTGTTGATCGTCGCCTTGGTGACCGTATTGCCGTCCAGCATCACCGACCCCGGCACCAGATAGGTGCCCGGATCGTCTGGATAGATGTCGAGGCCGAATTCGTCATATTCGACATCCAGCCGCGTCAGCGACACGTCCAGCGTCGTTTCCAGTTCGTCCGAAGGACGCCATTGGGCCGAAATCAGGCCCGACAACCGCTTGCGGTCTTCGGTTTCGATGGTGGGGCGGGTGCGGGTCGGCGTATAATAGCCGGCAGGCAGATATTCGGCGCCCGCAACCGGATTGGCAGGCTGCACGAATTTGTTCAGGTTCCAGCCCGTATTGTAGAAGCGGTCGTTGCGGACCGATTTGGCCCAATATTGGGCGCCGACCAGGATGCCGAACTGATCGTCCTTGGTCTTGAAGCTGGTCAGCACGGTGGCGTTCGGCCGCACCTTGTCGGTCATGCTGGTATAAGTGCCGCGCAGATTGACCGTGGTCTTATTGCCGACATCGAGCGGGTGGAAAGTCTTGACGTCGATATTGCCGCCCAGCGCGCCTTCGGTCATGTCCGCGGTTGGCGTCTTGACCACATCGATCTGCGACACGAATTCGGCCGGCAGCATCTCGAAGCGGAACTGGCGCCCCTGTGCGCCGCCATTTTCGATGAGGTCGTTGATCGCGATGGTGCGGCCGTTGACCAGCGTGCTCTGAAATTGCGGGCCAAGGCCACGCACGCTGACGTAAAGGCCTTCCCCGCGCGGACGGGTGATCGCGACACCGGTGACGAGCTGAAGCGCTTCGGCGACATTCTGGGTCGGGAATTTACCGATGTCGGTGGACGCGATGGAATCAACGCCATAGGCGGCCTTGCGCTTCATTTCGGTCGCGGTCGCCAGACTGCGGGCATAGGTACCGGTGACGACGATCGCGCCTTCGTCCTGCCCATCGGCAGCTACCGGCTGATCGGCGGCCGGTGCAACGGTCTGCGCCTGGACCGGCGGCGACAGCACCAGCGCAAAAATGGCGAGCGGAAGCGGCGCGCAAAGCATGCGCGATGAACGTGACATGTGGTGGTTCTCCCCAAGGCTCCAAGGCCGACAGGGGGCGGTTAGGCCGTTGTTATTGCAATATTGTGGCGCGTATATTTCATCCTGAATTTTCGGTTGTTCGCTCGTTCCCGGTCCGGAAAGCCGTCACTGACGTTCTTTCCAGCCGCTCGGCGATCAATCTTCCACGCTCAGGCTCATGGGAATTGTTGCGCTCAAGATCATTCCTGAGCGCTACGGCTGCACCTTTCGGAAGGACAGGCGAGTGATTGCCGGCAGGTTGATTTGCCGCTCAGAGCTACTCCTAAAGACAGCACCTGTTTGGCCGCCATCAATCCATTCTCTGCACGTCTCTGGCTTAAGGCTTATGAGTGGATCGTCATGTATAAATGCCCATCATGCGCTTGTTGAGCGCTCTGTCAGCACCACCGGTAGCGAAATCGTCGAACGCATGTTCGGTCACTTCGATGATGTGCCGCGCGATGAACGGCGCGCCTTCCGCTGCACCGACCTCCGGGTGTTTCAGCGCACATTCCCATTCCAGCACGGCCCAACCGGGGAAGTCGTTATGCGCCATCTTGGAAAATATCGCGGGGAAATCGACCTGACCGTCGCCTAGTGACCGGAACCGACCAGGCCGATCGGCCCAGCCCTGATAGCCGCCATAGACGCCGGAACGCCCCGTAGGCCGGAACTCCGCATCCTTCACATGGAAACATTTTATGCGGTCGCGATAAATGTCGATGAAGGCCAGATAATCGAGCTGTTGCAGCACGAAATGGCTGGGGTCGTACAGGATGTTGGCGCGGGCATGTCCGCCCAGCCGGTCCAGAAACATTTCGAACGTTACCCCGTCATGCAGGTCTTCTCCCGGATGGATTTCGAACGCCGCGTCCACGCCATGGTCTTCAAACACGTCCAGTATCGGCTTCCAGCGCCGCGCCAGTTCGTCGAACGCATCCTCGACCAGTCCGGTGGGCCGCTGCGGCCAGGGATAGACATAGGGCCATGCCAGCGCGCCGGAAAAGGTCGCATGGGCGTTAAGGCCCAGACGCTGGCTGGCCTTTGCCGCCATCTTCACCTGATCCACGGCCCATGCCTGTCGCGCGGTGGGATTGCCCCGCACTTCCGGCGCGGCGAAGGCATCGAACTGCGCATCATAGGCGGGGTGGACGGCGACCAGTTGTCCCTGAAGGTGGGTCGACAATTCCGTGATCGCCAAGCCATGGGCGGCCAGCGTCCCTTTTATTTCGTCGCAATAATCCTGACTGTCCGCTGCTTTGGCCAGATCGAACAGGCGCGCGTCCCAGCTTGGTATCTGTACACCTTTGTACCCCAGACTCGCGACCCACCGGCCGATGCTGTCCAGGCTGTTGAACGGCGCGACGTCCCCTGCGAACTGCGCCAGGAAAATGGCCGGGCCTTTGATCGTCTTCATGTCAATCTCCAGGGATGATGAGTGGCGTCCAGCCTGCACGGCGGGCGCTGGCATCGACGGCGGTGGCGATGAACGCCATCGACCGGACGCCATCGTCTATGCCGGCCAGCAACGGGGCGGCTTCGCCGCGCAGCATCCGGGCGAAATCGCTGTAGAGGTTGGCGAAGGCTTCCAGATAGCCTTCCGGGTGGCCACCGGGCGTGCGCGTCGCGGCGCGCGCGTCTGGGCCAAGTGCGGCGTCGCCCGCCTGAATGATCTCCGTGCGCCCGTCACCATGATGCAACGTCAGCGCGTTGGGCGATTCCTGCCGCCAGTCGATGCCGCCATGTTCGCCATAGACGCGGATGCGCAGGCCATTGCGTTCGCCGACCGAAATCTGCGACGCCATCAGCACGCCGCGTGCGCCGGTGTCGAACCGCAACAGCACAGCGCAGTCATCGTCCAGCGCACGGCCCGGCACCACGGCGGCCAGATCCGCCAGCAATTCCGTGACGGTAAGGCCGGTGACGAACTCCGCCAGATGAAAGGCATGGACGCCGATGTCGCCGATGCACCCGCCCAGCCCCGACCGGGCCGGGTCGACGCGCCATTCCGCCTGCTTGCCGCTGGCTTCACCCGCCAGCCAGCCCTGCGGATATTCCACCACGACCTTGCGCACCTTGCCAATCTCTCCGGTCACGATGCGCGCCCGCGCTTCGCGCACCAGCGGATAACCAGAATAGGTATAGGTCAGCGCATAGGGCGTGCCTGACGTCCGTACAACACGGCGCAACTCCAGCGCTTCGTCCAGAGTGGCGGTGGCGGGCTTGTCGCTCATCACCGGCAAACCGGCGTTCAATGCAGCTATGGCGGCGGGTAAGTGCAGGTGATTGGGCGTGGCGATGGACAGGAAATCGATGCCGTCGTCCCGCGCTGCCTCGTCCGCCAGCATCGTGCCCAGGTCAGGGTAGGCGCGGGCCGGATCGATGCGATAATGCGCGCCCGCCGCGCGAGAGCGTTCGGCGCTGCTGCTGAACGCGCCCGCCACCAACGCGATATGTCCGTCCAGTTCGGCCGCAATGCGATGGACCGGTCCGATGAAGGCGCCCGGGCCACCACCGACCATGCCCATACGGATTTTTGCACGGATTTTCACGTCTCTCCTCCTTGCCGTCGTTCAGTTTGCGGCGATGACGCGCTGGTCGATTTTCCCGAACGGCGATCCGTCTGCACCCCAGGCTTCCATTTGAACGCTATCGCCAAAAGAGAGGAAGGGCGTTTGAGGTTGCCCTGTGCGGATCATTTCAATGGCTCTGCGTTCGGAGAGGCATGAGGACCCAACGGAGGCATAGCCGGCGTTGGAGACGGTGCCAGAACCGATGATGGTGCCAGCGGGCAGGTTGCGGGTCTGCGCCGCATGGGCGATCAGCACATGGAAGCCGAAGGCCATTTCGCGGCCATGGGGATGGCCGAACCACTGGCCGTTGACATGCACCTGCAAGGACAGATGGACGCGGCCATCGGCCCATGCGTCGCCCAGTTCATCGGGCGTCGCGGCGAAGGGCGCGACCGCGCAGGCGGGCTTGGCCTGAACCCAGCCGAAGCCGGTCTTCATTTCGATGGGGGCGATGGCGCGCAGCGACCAGTCGTTGATCAGCAGCAGCAGCTTGACATGGGAAAGCGCATCCTGCGCGCTTGTGCCCATCGGCACCGCATCGGTGATGACGCCATATTCGCCTTCGAAATCGATGCCGTCCGCTTCGCTGGGCAGGGGCACGTCCTGCGTGCCGGACAGGAAACGATCGGACAGCCCCTGATACATCAACGGCCGATCCGTTTCGATCGGCGGAAGGTGGAAGGCCTTCTGCATCAGTTCGCCATGTTGCGGAAAGGCCGATCCGTCAAGCCATTGCCAGGCCCGCGGCAGCGGTGCGAGCAGGCGGCCATGGTCGAGCGGTTCGCCACCGCCCTGTTCCAGCCGGGCGGCGAGCGCGCGCAAATCCGGCTCGGCCGTGGTCCAGCTTTCGATCGCCTGTTGCAGCGTGCCGCCGGCGGGCAGGCAGCGCTGCGCATCGCGCGACACGACGAACAGGGCGCCGTCGGGCGACCCGTCGGCAAGGGTGGCGAGGCGCATGGGCTTACTCTTCGATGATGGCGACGGCGCGGGTCCAGCCAGCCGACGCGCCCTTGATCTTGTGCGGGAAGCAGCTGACGGTGAAGCCGTGGGCGGGCAGCGCCTCCAGATTGTGCAGCTTCTCAAGATGGCAATAGCCGATGTCGCGGCCGGCCTTATGCCCTTCCCAGATGAGCGAGGTGTCGCCGGTCTGCTTGACCTTTTCGGCCGTGTAGCTGAACGGCGCGTCCCAGCTCCAGGCGTCGGTGCCGGTCACGCGCACGCCTTGGCGGGTCAGATACATGGTCGCTTCATAGCCCATGCCGCAGCCGACATTGACGAAATCGGGTCGGCCGAGCGCCTTGCCCGCCGCCGTGTTCACCAGCACGATGTCGAGCGGTTGCAGATCATGGCCGATGCGCGCCAGTTCCGCCTCCACATCGGCGGCCGTGACGACATAGCCGTCGGGGAAATGGCGGAAGTCCAGCTTCACGCCGGGGCGGAAGCACCAGTCGAGCGGCACTTCATCGATGGTGATCGCCCGCTCGCCACCGTCCATGGTCGGCGAGAAATGATAGGGCGCGTCGAGATGCGTGCCATTATGCGTGGTCAGCGTCACCCACTCCGCCGCCGCAAAGCCTTCCCCGCCCGGCGTCTGCTCCGCCGTCACGCCGGGGAAGAAATGCTGGAGTTCCTTCACCGTTTCCTGATGCGTCTCATAGGTGATCCTGGGCCGCATGAAGGGCGGATCGGAGACAACGTCATTGTCCAGCGTGATCGACAGGTCGATGAAGCGACGAGTCATGCCTTTTGCCCTCCAAGCGTTTCAGCGAACCAGTCCGAAATCAGGTCGCGACCATAGGCCATATTGTCGGCGCCGACATGCTCCACGCCGCCTTCGCGGGGGGTGAAGATGACTTTCTCGCGGCGCGGCGAATTGACGAGCTGGTCATAGAGATCGTCGGCATAGGCGACGCTGATCTGGCGGTCATTGGCGCCATGAGTGACGAGGAAGGGCACCTTGATGCTGTCCATATGGCCGTTGAGGTTCATCGCCTCCGACCTGGCGAGGAAATCCTCCTGATCTTTCGCACCGAAGGCCCAGTGGACATGCGCCCAATAATGGGGAACCGGATTCTCGCCCTCGCGCGCCATGCGCTTGTCCTGCACTTCGCGCCAATTGTGGTTCGCGCCCCACACCGCGCCACTGGCGAAGCGCGGTTCATAGGCGACGGCGCGCGGCGCGAAATGGCCGCCCAGCGAAATGCCGGTCATGCCGATCGCTTGTGGGTCCACTTCAGGCTGCTGTTCCAGCCAGTCGACCGCCTTGCTCGCCCAGTTTTCGCTATGCGGATCGACGGGGAGATTCTGGAGGCGCAGCGCCTCCCCGCTGCCTGGCTGATCGACGCACAGGGTGGAAATGCCGCGCCGCGCCAGTTCGGCGGGCAGCCGGGTCCAGTAGAGCAGCTCCTTGCAGCTATCGAGACCGTTGCAGAAGACCACGACCGGCTTCTTCCCCTCACCCGGCGCACGGGTGAACAGCGCGGGCATGGTGCCGGTGTCGAGCGGGATTTCCACACGCTCGCGGTTGATCGCGCCCAATGCAGTCGAGCGATCGAAGGCGTCGCGCGCACGGGCATAGGTCGCCTCACGGCCCGGTGCGCCATGGCCCTGCATGCGTTCGGCGGTGATCAGGTAGAGCGACGCGCGCTCCAGCTTGTTGGAGGCGGAGAAATGGCGGCCCTTCGCCTCGTCTTCGGCGGCGAGGTCGAGCAGCTTGTCGCCCATCGCGGCCCAGGCCTTCATGAACATCGTCGTGCCGGCGTCCGCGCCGCCATCGGCCGCGTCCTTGATCGGCTTGCACATGTCGATGATCTCACCGAGCTGCGCGCCGCTCTCCATCGCGATCGATACCGACAGGTTCCAGATATAGTTGGGGAAATATTCGAATAAGGCCATGGGTTCAGACCTCGACCGCCTGGAACAGACCCTTGTCGGATTCGGGGTGCGGCATGGTCTGCGGACCGCCCACGCCAATGCCCCACTGGTCCATCACCTTCGGGCCGGGAATATGGACCTTCGGCTCATGGCTCTCGAAATCCACATATTCCAGCTCGGACGTATATTCGACAGCGAAGCCTGCGGGCGTGGTGAAATAGCTGAACGTGTTGTTACCCGCAGTGTGACGGCCCGGACCCCAGCGAATGTCGGTGCCTTTCTGGCGCAGGCGGTTGATGCCAACCATCATGTCGTCGACGCTCAGCATGTCGTAGGCGACATGGTTGAGGCACGGCGGTCCGGGCAGGATGGCGATGCGGTGATGCGCCTCGTTGCAGCGCAGGAAGCACATGAAATCGCCCAGCCAGTCCGACACCTTGAAGCCAAGCACATCGCAGAACCATTGCACCAGCGCCTTGTGATCGGGAGAATGTAGCACGAGGTGGCTGATCTTCTGCGGCACGCCTTCCCAATGCACGATCTCGCGCGCGGTGCGCCGCGCCATGTCGCTCGAAATCTCGAACGGCAGGCCGTCGGGCGAAAAGAAGCGAAAGCCATAGCCGCCGCCCAGCGTGTCCAGATCCTTCGGACCAAAGATGATCCGGCATCCCGATGCCGCGACCTTGTCATGCAGCGCATCGACATCGGCCCGGCTGTCCGCCGCTAGCGCGATCACATCGATCCGCTTTTCTTCCGCCGCGCGGAGCCGAACCACATAGCCTTCTTCGCCGCCGTCCGCCGCGAAATAGGCCATGCCGTCCCGCTCGCCAGCCTCAACCAACTGCCACTGCTCAGCATAAAAGGCCCGCTCCGCCGCAACATCAGGCACAGCGTAGCCAACATATCGAATCTCACTAACGCGGCTCATGCAACGGACTCCGAAACGGGAAGGGCAAGGTCAAAGGCGATGTCGGCGGCGGACCGGCCGACGAACAGGCGCGGGGCGGCAATGTCGCGCCATCCATGGCGCCAATATTGCAGGCGGCGTTGCAGCACATCGATCACCACGTCTCGCCGCTCGCCCGCCTGCATATGCAGCTTGGCGAAGGCTACCAGCGCCAGTTCGGGTTCCCGCCGGTAGATTTGCACCACGTCGCTACCGGCGCGGTCGGACCGGTTCTCCACCGTCACCGTGATGCGTCGTAGTCCGTCGCCTCCATCCGGCAAAAGCTGCGCTGCGACGATGGTGATGTCGGCATAGCCGAACCCGGCGCCCAGTGTGTGGCGGGGATCGGCCATGCCGCGATACCCCACGCGCCGTCCTTCCGCATACGTCAGGTTGCCATCAGCATCAGGCTTCAGCGACAGGGCTGGATAATCCTCATCCCGGCGCGCGATCGACACGGGCATGCGCCCGCCCGGTTCACGGTCCCCGGCAAGCACCTGCGCAATCGCCTCGCCAAAACCTTCGCCCGGATACCAGGCGATCATCAACGCAGCGGCCTTGTCCTCCCATGCCGTGTCGAACGCATGGCCGACATTGGCGATGATCGCGGTGCGCGGATTGGCGGCGGTCACCGCGTCGATCAGCGCAATCTGCTCGTCGGCCAGCCGCGTATGGCTACGGTCCTTGCTTTCCACGCTGGCGTCGGACGTTTCACCGACCATCAGGATCACTGCATCCGCCTGCGTCGCCAGATCGACGGCGCGCTTCAGCATGGCTTCCGGTGTGTCGGGGCGGCGGATGCCATACCACAGGCCATGGACGCGGGCAGGATCGTAACAGAACTCGATTTCGATGTTGACGCTCCGCCCCGCCTTCAGCGCGATGGTGGTGCTGCGCGCATCGCCGCTTTTCAGCTTGCCCATCACGTCGGACGACGGGATCGCTTCCTTCTGCGCCAGCACATCCTGCCCATCGACGCGCAGGACGACGGGACCGGTCGCGCCCAGATAGAAGCTATGGTCGCCATCCTGATCGGCCTCGAACACGCCGCTGGCGACGATCCGCGCCGCCTTGTTCAGGGTCGCCATATCGTCATGCACGCCCGTGAACCAGACCAGCGAATTGGTGTCGCGGGTTTCGCTGGCGGTTCTGCGCGCGTCGGCATCCTGCCCGTCATAATAATCGACGGTCATGCCGCTGACATAGCCATCGCCAAGATCGCGCGCTGGGCGGGTGGGCATGGATGGCAGGCGCGGCTGCGGGTCGACGCCCGGCTCATAATCGATCCGGCCATGCGGGGCAAAGCGCGCCAATATCGCGTCCAGCGGGGGCGATGCGCCGGGCGATACAGCGATCTTGGCAAAGGTGCCGCCCTGATAACAGGGGGCCGCCGCATTGGGGCCGATGATCGCGATATGCCTGTCCCGCCCCGGGATGAGGGGGAGGAGATTGTCCTGATTGCGCAGCAGGACGAAACCAGCAGATGCAGCCTCCACCAGCAGGTCTTCGGCCGCCTTGCCGATGATCGGCGCGTTCTTGTTGTCCTTGAACCGGGCGGCCGCGCGGGCGATGCGGGTTGCGGCGTCGGTTATGCGCGCCTCGCTTACATGCCCCTGCGCCACCGCTTCGGCGGCCTTGAAGCCCAGGAAACGCGCCGGGCCGGGCATTTCCAGATCAAGCCCCGCGCTGAGCGTCGCGACGGTGCTGTGGGTGCCGAACCAGTCGCTCATCATGACGCCGGGGAAGGCCCATTCACCTTTGACGATGGTGGTGATGACATGATGATGCTCCGCGCACCATTGCCCGTTCAGGCGATTATAGGCGGTCAGCATGCCGCCCACGCCTGCCTGTGCGCAATGTTCGAACGGCAGCAGATAGATTTCGCGCAGCGTCGCTTCGTCGACCACGGCGTTCATCCGGTCGCGATCGGTTTCGCTGTCGTTGCACACCAGATGTTTGGCGACCGACGCCGTACCGGTCGATTGCAGCCCGGTCGCCCAGGCCGCGCCCAATATCCCGGCGAGCAGCGGTTCTTCGGAATAATATTCGAATGCGCGCCCGGCCAGCGGGCTGCGGGCCAGATTGACGTTCGGGGCCAGCACCATGTCCACGCCGATGCGGATGGCTTCGCCGCCCACCAGTGCGCCGACGCGGCCGTTCAGTTCCACGTCCCAACTCGCGCCCAGTGCCGTGGGGCAGGGGGTGAGTAGTGAGATGTCGCGTTCGTCCACCCGGCCGCTGGCGATGCCCATAGGGCCGTCCGCCATGGCGAGCGAGGGAATCTCCGCATCCGCATAGCCGACCGTGGTCCACATGGTCGCGCCCGCGCTCATCGCGATCCGCTGCTCCAGCGTCAGGGCGTCCGTCATGCGGTATTCTCCATCTGGGGCGTGTCCATGGCGAAGGCGATGATCTGTTGCGCCTGCGCGCGCACCGCGCTGGCGACGCCTTCGTCGCTCAATGTGCCGTCCGCCCCGAACGGTCGCTGTTCCACACTGTTTACGGCGACGCCGACGGGGGTGGGCCAACCGCGCATGGCGTGGACCACGTCGCGCATGGCCGACAATGTGGTGCCACACGCCTGCCATCCCGCCGCCGTCACGACCAGGCCGACCGGCCGCCCGTCAAAATAGACGCGGGCGTCGGCACGCAAATCTTCCAGCAGGTCGATGGCGTTTTTCACCAGACCCGAATAGCCGCCATGATAGCCGGGGCTGCCGATGACGATGCCGTCGCATTCGCGCACGGCTTCGACCAGCGCGCTTTCCTCATCGGTGCGTGCCGGATTTTCGGGATTGAAATGGGGCAGCCGGGCCAGCGCCGGGCCATCAAACATGATCGTCTCGGCGCCCAGCGCCGCACAGTCGGCCAGCACCGCGCGGACGATCTGCTCGCTGGAGGATGCCTGACGAAAGGTGCCGCCAAGGCCGACGATCCGCTTTGCACGGGTCGTAAAAAGACCGGACATTCCACACTCCTCAAATGGGCGGCGCGGCCTTCTTGTGGGCCGCGCTCGCACGTAACACTGTTTATTCCGCCGGTTCGGCAACCTTGAACGCCGGCATCACCTTTTCTGACATCAGACGCAGCGTCTGGTTACCCAGCCGCAAACGTTCCTGCGTCAGCGGGCCGGTGGTGGTGCCGCACAGGATGTTGCCAATGCCCAGTTCTTCATAGGGCTTGAGATGCTCGATCACCGTTTCGGGCGAACCATAGAGGCACCATGTCCCGATCCAGTCTTCGGTCAGGGCATTGGGCGTGCGGTCCGTCTTCTTGTTGGCGGAATCCGCTTCGGCGCGGGCGTTGAACGCCGCTTCGCGTTCGATCGCATCCTGATAGGAGCGCAGGATCACTTCCAGTTCCTCGCGCGCCTGCTCATCCGTTTCGGCGACATGCACGACCTGATAGGTGTGCGTCGTCCAGTCGAGCGCCTGCGCGATCACTTCGGGCGAATGGCCCGCTTCATCCAGCATCTGGCGATAGATGCCGAAATATTTGGACACATGTTTCATTGGTTCGGTGCCGCCGATCTGCGGCGGGGTGAAGGCGGGGATGAAGGCGGGCCAGCCATTTTCGGCGGCGCGGCGGGTGCTGCTTTCCTTCATGGCGACGGGCATCAATCGTGCGTGGCGCGGGCTATATTGCGCAGGTGCGATACGCTGCAACACGCGGCCCTTGTGCGGGCCGTTGTCGATGTCGATCGCCGGGTCTTCCATCCGCTTGGCCCAAAGCTGTTCGGCGACGGCCAGGTTGTTTTCGGAAACCTGCCCGGCTTCCTTGTAGTTGACGCCAAAGCCGATCATTTCTTCGGGCGTGGTACCGCTGCCGACACCGACCAGCAGCTTGCCGTCGGTCAGCTGGTCCAGAATGTTGATCCGCTCGACGAAACGCACCGGGTGGTGCAGCGGCACGGACACGACCGAAAAGCCGAAGTGCATGCGCGGCAGTTTCGCGGCCAGATAGGATGCGAACATGAAGCTGTCCGACGCGACCGGCATATAACCATTGAAATGATGATCAGGCAGGAAGATCGCGTCGAAACCCAGGTCCGATGCCTGCGTGGCGTGATCGGTCAGATCATGGATCAGTTGACGGTCTTCTTCCGCGGCCATCGACCGGGCGTTCAGAAAAACAGAAAAGCGCATTATCCCCTCCACCGCTGCCCCGTGGGCGCTGATATGACGACTTGTTTACATTGGCGGCCAAAGCCGTCAGAATAGAAATCAATTAGAACCAGTGTTCTCATTACCGATAGGGTCATTATGCCGTCAGTGTCAACCGCGAAGTCGAAGAATGATTCTATTTCTGGTCCTGCGGAGGCCAGCCGTGTACCGCAGCAGGGCCGTTCGCGCGCCTCTTACGAACGCATGCTGACCGCCGCTGAAAAGCTGATGGTGAAGCGGGGCAATGACGATTTCACGCTGACCGAAGTGGCGAAGGCGGGGAAGGTCTCAATCGGCTCCATCTATCTGCGCTTCGACAGCAAGGATGACCTGATCCGCGCCGTCCATGGCCGTGTGCTGGCGCAACTGGACGACGAACAGATTTTGATGATGCAGGACATTGCTGACAAGGCGCAGAAGCTGGACGATTTTGCGCGACTGTTCGTCGATTCCTATGCCGAATTGCTCAAGCGCTACAGCGCGGTGCTGCGCCCTATCATGTTCCGGGCGATCACCGACGAATCGATTTCGGCACTGGGCCGCAGCTATGCGGAAAAGCTGACGCAGGAAGCGGAAAGGCAGATGTTGCGCTATGCCGACCAGTTCGGCCGCCCCGATCATGCGCGTCTGGTCGGCAATGCCAATCGAATGATCTATTACACGCTGGCGCGCTATCTGGGGCTGGGATCTTCGCCCGAAGCCGCGCATCAGGGCAATTGGGACGAACTGAAGGAGGATCTGGCGATCATGTGCGCAGCCTTCCTGCGCGCAGGTCCGCTGACGCGCTGACCGGATCGGCCAGCGCGCCGTGCGTCAGCCGATCAAGTCTGTATAGCGCAGTCCGGCGCCGTAGAGTCGGATCACGCCGGGGCCATCCACCAATATGCAAAGCTGAAATCCGAACCGCGTGCTGATCGCCGGTTCCACGGCCATGTCGGCGCGCATCCGCTTTGCGGCGGGGTAGAATTTCCGCCACATTTCCGGCGGATCGAACGGTTCGGGCACGCCGTTCAGCGGCGCGTTGGGTTCGTAGAGATGCCGGCGTTCCATCCCGCCATGATGGACGCAGGCCCAACTGACCTGCGCGCCTTCCTCCGTCTCCCACAGCAACGAAACCTGATCGATGGACCCGCCGGCAGGAACCTGAAACGGGAAATGGAACCAGATTTGCCGGTCGGGGCGGATGCGAAAACTGGAACAGAAACCGCGATGGAATCCGTTTTCGTCCGACCACTGCTTGTCGTCCACCACATCCAGCCAGTCCGGGCCATGTTCCTGCAACTGCACCGCCGCCGGGGCGACCCATATTTCGCGCGTCACGCCCATGATGGTTGCCGGTCCTCACGCCACTTGATGCTGCATCCCGCGCTCGCTCGCTGTGGGGAGGGCGGCGCCTCTCCGTTCAGCAATGCATCGACCGCCGCCCGCATATCTTCCCCCGTCACCGGCAGGTCGGTGCGCAGCGGCGGCAGTCCGGGAACCGGCGGCCGGTTGATCTTCGGACGGCTGGAATCGAACTGGCCCGCGTAGAACAGCGTCCGGTCCGGCCCGAACAGGAAGAAATCTGGCGTGCAGATCGCGCCATAGGCCAGCGCGACCTCCTGCGTTGCATCGTGCAGATAGGGAAAGGTCAGGCCATAATCCTGCACAAAGGCCGCCATATGGGCCGCGTCATCGTCGGGATAGTCGGCGGGATCGTTGGAGGAAATAGCCACTGTTGCCAGCCCCTTTGGCGCATAATGCTTCGCCAACGCTGCCAAATCATCGATGATGTGCAGCACGAACGGACAATGGTTGCAGATGAACGCGACCAGCAGTGCGGGCGACTCCGCGAAATCGTCCAGCGATACGATCTTGCCCTGTATGTCGGGCAGGGCGAAGGGCTGGGCAGGCACGCCCAATCCTTCCATCCGGGACATGCGCAACATGATGATCCCTTTCTGTCGGAAAAATGCTCAGCGCTTTTGCAGGAGGCCATTCACCTCCAGCCAGCTCATGAAACCGTTAATCCAGCCATTGCTGGTGGTTCCGGCTTTCCCCAGGCCAAAGCCATGGCCGCCATCCTGATAGAGATGGAACTCCACCGGTCGCTTCGCCTGCGACCATGCGTCGATCAGGCCGAACCCCTGACTGGCGAAGAAATGGTCGTCAGCGGCCAGCACCGCGAACATCGGCGGCGCGTCGGGTGGTACGTCGCGAGAGGTCAGCCTGCCATAAATGGGCGCGATGAAGGCCGGGCGTTCCCCCGGTTTCGCAGACAGCGTCACGCTGATAGTCGTGAAGGCGCCAGCCGAAAATCCCATCATGCCGACGCGGGCGGGATCGACCTTCCACTGTTTCGCCCGCGCGCGCACCAGCGCCAGCGCGGCAAGGCCGTCGTCGCGCGCAAAATCGGGTGTGTCCTGCGGCGGCCGGATGGACGATGGCTTGCCTGTACGCCCCGCCGTCATTTCGCGCGTGAACACGCCGAAATCACCCGGCGTCGGGACCAGTCGATATTTCAGGACGAACGCGGCGACGCCATGGTCGGCCAGCCACCGGGCGACGGCATAGCCCTCCGTCTCGATCGCCAGGCCCAGAAACCCGCCGCCCGGCGCGACGATGACGGCCGTGCCTGTCGCCTTGGCAGGATCGGGCAGGATAGGGGTCAGCGTGACGGCGGACACGTTGCGGACATTCAGGTCGCCGTTCATGCGAAACCAGTTTTCCGCCGGAACGTCGGGCGCCTGCGGCCCTGTGTTCAGTGGGATGGCTGCGGATTGCGAAGGGGGGGATGCCGGGGCGAACTGAAAGCTGGGCGGATTGTCCGGCCCGGCGGCCATTGCTTGTATCGTAAAGGGCGGAGCCATGGTCATGGCCAGCAGCGCGCACGCCATGCGCCAACGCATGCGTCGGATCATCTCATTCTCTCCCCATCATTGTGCAATCGCCCGCGCTTTTTGTCTTCTGCGGGTTGACGGCATGGCGACGCACTACGCCGCCATGCCGCTAAACATCAGGCGGCGAGTTGCAGTTCGCGGCCGGTCTTCGTCGTGGGAACGAAGGGCAGGTAGGACACGCGCATCCGCACGGCGATGTCCACCTTGTGCGCACCCGGCGTCAGGCCGCCTGCACGCAGGACCGTGACCTTCGCCTTCTCGCCGAAGTTCCAGCGATCGTCATAGACGCTTTCCATCTCGTCCAGCGTCCAGGCACGGCCGCGCACGCTAAAGCGCACATCCTCGCGCGCCACTGGCTCTCCGTCGATGGTCAGGCCGATGTCCTCGATCATCGACAGACCAAGCCCGCGATAATAGGGCAGGCGGGCGAGCAGCGAGAAACCGATGGCTTCGCCACCTTCGACGACATTTTCAAAGCCTTCGTCGCACAGCATCATCTTGTCGAACATGGGTGTGGCTCCTTAAGCAGCGAGGGCAGAGGGGGTGGGTTCGCCGATCAGCGATTTCAGCATTAGCTGCTGGCGACGGACCTGTTCGACGGAATCGACCTCCTGGGCGTCCTCGATCCAGCGGTTCCCTTCATATTCGGAACAGATATAGCCCTTGTAACCGCCCTGCTTCAGCACCTTGACGATTTCGTCATAGGGGATGGAGGGTTCGACCAGATTTTCGTCCATCTGGTAGAATTTGCCATGCACATTGTGGATGCGATGCATGAAATCCAGCATCCGCTTCGGTTCGAACGCGGCATTGTGGCGCAGCGTTTCGGCCATGCCCAGCGCCGGGCCTTCGCCGCCCATCTCGCGCACGTTCAGGATGACATATTCGGACAGGACACGGTCTTCATAGGCCGTTTCGATATAGTCGGCGATCTTCTGCGGCACGCCGTTGCGGATGAAGCGTTCCTTCCACACCGGCGGGAATTTGAACAGGAACATGCCCATATCGGGCAGGAAGCCCAGCGCATCCGAACCCGATTTTTCGAAGGCTTCGGCATGGCGGATGATCCAGGGATGGTCAAAATGCAGCGGCGCGTGCACTTCGATCAGGATCTTGATGTTCTTTTCCTCGGCATAGGGTGCGGCGGCGACCAGTACTTCGGGCGCGATCGACACGAGGGCGCGGATATATTTCATGCCCAGACGCGCGCCGAAGTCGATGTCCTTCTTCACGCTGGCAACCTGCTCTTCGAAGGGCATCATGCGGCCCTTGTAGCGCTTGTAATCCAGCATGAAGTCATGACTGACGGCAACCGCGTCATATTTCGCGATCAGGCTGTGCCATTCATCGATCTTCGCTTCGTCGACGCTCGCTTCGGGCCAGCCCCAGAAGGTCTGCTCACCAATGATTTCGATGCCCAGTGCGCCCATGTCGGCGCAGGCCTTGAAGCAATCCTCCAGGCTCATCTTGCCCTGAAAGGTTTCGTGCTGGAAACTGTAGAGGCTGACGCCCCGTTTGATATCGCTGGTCATGATTTACTCCGCTGGAGCGATGGAAGGGGAAGGTGTGCGCGGCGAGCGCACGAAACCGATGATGATGGCGGCGACGATGCCCGTCAGGCCCGCTGCAAGGAATGCGCCCTGCATGGTTCCGACGATGGTTTCGGCCTTGTGCACCAGCCAGGGGCTGGAAAACTGGCCGAAGAAGAAACAGGCGGTCCACACGCCCATGCCGCGGCCGCGATGTTCGAAGGGCAATTTGCTCTGCGCCCAGGAAATGATGGTCGGCACCGCCATGCCGGCCCCCGTCTGCTGCACGATGAGCGCCGCGACCAGCCAGCGCCAGTCCGGGGCGAGGCCAATGCCCGCCAGGCCGACGCCCAGCATGCCGAAGAAGGTGGCGAGTTGAATGGCCTGCGGCTTGTTGCCCATCAGGCGGAAGATGAGCGCGCCCAGCATCACGAACAGGCTGGGGATGGCGGTCAGTTGGCCGATGCGGGCCGGGTCCATCACGCCGACTTCGCGCCAGGCGAGCGAACCGCTGATGATGAAGACATAATAGAGCGCCGATGCGATCAGCGTCACGCCACCGATCACCGCGACCGATGCCGTGGGGAAGGGGGTGCGCTGGGTCTGGCCTTTGCGGGCGATGTCGGCGACGGTCGCGCCATCGGCGCGGCGCGGTTCGAACAGCCAGAAAATCATCGCGATGAAGATCGGGAAGGCGACGGCATAGACCAGGAAGATCCCGTTCCAGCGCACGGCCGACGCCGCGCCCGACATCAGGATCACGCCCGACGCAAAGAACGGCCCGCAAATGCCCTGAAGGAACAGCCAGTCCTTGCGCCCGCGATCGTCCCAATAATCGGCGATCAGCGTGTTCACGATGGTCAGGATCGCGGCTTCCGCCACGCCCAACAACAGGCGACAAGCGATCAGCGCGTTCAGGCTATCGATAAAGAAAGGCGCGGTGCCGACAATGCCGTAGAGCAGCGTCGCGCCGATCAGCAGCGGCCGGCGGCCGAACCGGTCGATGAAGAAGCCCGCAAACGGCGCGAGCAGCGCGATGGTCAGGCCGGGGGCCGACACCATCATCGGCACTTTCCAGCGCGCATCGGGATCGCCCGCGAAATGATCGATGATCGCTGGGATGGCGGGAAACATGGAAACGATCGCGAAGATCGGCAGGAAACCGGCTACGACGATGGTGATCCCCTGCGGGATCAGCGACAGGCGTCGGAAGAAATCGATCAGGGAACGCACTGCGCCTCAGCTCCTCTATCCCGGACGACTCAAAATTGGCCGTCTCTAATTAGAACTGATATTCGTCTATTGGTTTGATTGCGGCCTGTCAATCCACCGATCGACGGTCCGCAATACGGTAACTCCCCTAGAGGGTCTGGAAGACCGTGGGCTGTGGAAGGGCGGACTAATTCCTCCCCAAGACAAGCTTGGGGAGGAATAGGGGAGGCCCGCTTCGGCGCAGCTACGCCACCCCCCCCCGAACCATATGCTTACTTAATCGGATAATCCTTCGCTTCTTCGGGCACGGGCAATGTCACCTTGCCTGTCGCCGCCCATTCCGTGCCGCGCAGGATCAGCGATTGCAGGCCCGCGAAATGCAATGACACTTCGTCATGGCCCGGCGTCATGGAAAAGACGCGGCCTTTGCCATAATCGGCCGTCCACACTTGCGGATGGTCCGCGTCCATGCCCTTCATCGCCTTCAGCTTTTCCGGGGTATAGGCGGATGCGGGATATTTGTGGCCCGCCAGCTTGGGATCGTAACTGGCCGAAGAATCATGCGCCGTCGCCAGCACATGGATCTTCGCATTCGAGTCCATCCGCATGTTCGTGTACATGTCGTCGTTGAAGGTCCAGACATATTCGCGCATCCCCGCCGTGATCGGATGATCGCGGTCGACGATGTGAACGGGGAAAGCGCCCGGCGGCGACCGCCGGCTGGCCCCCGGTTCCATGACCGCGCCGATCAGCGTCTGATATTCCGGCCAATTCTGTCCCCAGGTGAAGGACGAATGAAAGGCGACCAGACCGCCGCCCTGCTTCACATAGTCCAGCAGCGCCTGTTCGGCCGGTTTCGACCAGCGATGCTCATCCTTGTCGGCATAGTTCCAGCGGCTGGAATAGTTGAGCAGCACGACGTCGTAATTTTTCAGCGTGGCCAGATCACCATGGTCGAAATCTTCGGTGATACGCACATCGAAACGGCCCGTGTCCTGCATCAGCGTGCGCAGCATGTTGTTCACGCCGGTCCAGTCATGTTCATAGCTGTTCTGGCCGCTGATGATCAGCACCTTCACCCGCTTTTCCGCCGGATCGACCGGAATGGCGACGCGCTGCACGGTTTCGGGCGGACGATATTTGATGTTCACGATAACCTGCGCGCTGACGGGCAGGGCCAGCATGGCGGTGGCTGTCATAGCCGCAAGGGTGGCGAGCTTCATTGCATTCTCCTCTCTTGTGATTGTGATTATGATGCAGGCAGTCGAGGCGAGCTGTCAGGTGCGGCCGGGCGCGTTGTCCGGCAGCGTCAATCACCCCGTACAGGGTTGATGCTGCGGGACAAAAATTGGTGCAGTCTTACCGATTCGCGCGGCAGACAAAGCGCCGCGCGACATTTATTAGAACAAAAATTCTGCTTGTCGATAGGCTTTTGCTAGACCAGATCGGCAAACTTGACGGGCACGCAGATTGCGATATTCTATTACTAGAATATTAGTTCATAATTGACTCGCGGCAAGGCCAGCGGGTCCGCAGGGGAGGGGTATGAACGGCACCGCAGGGCAGGGTGTAGGTCGGGCCTTGGGGCAGGCTGTGGCAGGCGCGGACAGTGCGCTTGCGTCCGCGTCGCGGCTCACCCATCGGCAACGCAGCATCGCGCTGGCCATCGTCGCCACCGCCATGGTGCTCGACCTTGTCGACATGACGATCATCAATGTCGCGGTGCCGACATTGCAGGCACAACTGGGCGCCAGCGACGCCGAAGTGCAATGGATGGTCGCGGGTTATTCGACCATCTTTTCGCTGTTGCTGATCACCGGCGGGCGGCTGGGCGACATATTCGGCTATCGCCGCGCTTTCCTGATCGGCGTCGCGGGTTTCACCCTGACGTCGCTGCTCTGCGGTCTTGCGCAGGATCCTGGCCAACTGGTCGCCGCGCGATTGTTGCAGGGGGCAACGGCGGCGATCATGCTGCCGCAGGTCATGTCGCTGACGCAGATCATGTACCCGCCGCATGAACGGATGGCGGCGCTGGGCCTGTTCGGCATATTGGGCGGGCTGGCGGCGGTATTGGGGCCGGTGATCGGCGGCCTCATTCTCAGCGCCAATCTGTTCGGGCTGGGCTGGCGGCCGATTTTCCTGATCAACCTGCCTATCGGGATCATCGCACTGATCATGGCGATGCGCATCCTGCCTGCGGGCAAATCCGCCCACAGTCCGCGCCTCGACATGGGGGGCACGACGCTGGTCATGCTGCTGCTGTTCGCGCTCATCTTTCCGCTCATTCAGGGGCGCGATTATGGCTGGCCGCTCTGGGGCTTCGCGCTGATGGCGTGCAGCCTGCCCATCGCGCTGATGCTGATCCGCCACAGCCGGGCGCGCATGGCGCGGGACGGTTCGGCGCTGATCGTGCCGGACCTGTTCCATGCGCGCGGCTTCACCTTCGGTCTGTTCACCACCCTGATGTTCCAGACGGCGACCGGCGGGCTGCTGTTCATCCTGACCCTCGCCATGCAGCGCGGTCTGCATTTTACGGCTGCGCAGGTGGGCATCGCCCATGTGCCCTATGCCTTTGGTGCATCCTTCGCTATCGGCTTGTTGTCGCGCAAGGCGCTGCCGCGCTTCGGCCCGATCATCATCACATGGGGCGCTGCGCTGATGG
This sequence comes from Sphingobium sp. AP50, assembly GCF_900109095.1. Classification (GTDB taxonomy): domain Bacteria; phylum Pseudomonadota; class Alphaproteobacteria; order Sphingomonadales; family Sphingomonadaceae; genus Sphingobium. The sequence continues at coordinate 228,368 of NZ_FNYZ01000003.1, read as the reverse complement.
TGGTGGGGCTGGGCGTGCTGATCGCGATTTTCAATGCCCCTCCGCTGATGACTGCCGCGCCATGGCTGATCGCCTTTCCACTGCTCGCCATGGGGCTGGGCATGGGGCTGGTCGGCGGGCCTTTGCCGCCCTGCACCCTGTCCGAAGTCGATGTCGGCCATGCCGGTTCAGCATCGGGCACGCTCAAGGCGACGCAACAATTGGGTTCCGCCATCGGCGCGGCGGCGATCGGCACCTTGTTCTTCCTGATCGATCCGCTGGCTGGAACGGCCGGGGAAGACGCGATCCATGCCTTCACCCTGTCGGCCATCGTCGTCGCGGCCAGCCTGCTCGCGGTGGGCCTGCTCGCGCTCGCCATCCCGCGCCAGCTTCAAATTCGCGGGGGTGGCAATAAAGAAGGTGGTAGAGATACTGGGAAATAGCAATTTTTCGTATTTCCCTACAGACTCCAATGCCAAGACTTGCCGCCGTCTTTCCAACTCTGTAAGAAATGGAATTATAGTTCACATGTGCGCCCATGTCGGCGCGTGAGGAGAGGATATGGGACAAGGCGAAAACAGCCTTTCAGCGCCATCGGACGGGTGGTCGCCGACCACGGTCGATCGTCGCCAGATATTAGGTGGTGCAGCCGTTCTGGGCGCGCTGGTGGGATTGCCAGTGCATGCATGGAACAAGGTGCGGGAAGGGCAGGATGGCGGCGCCAGCGCGTCTGAGAAGCTCCTGCTGGCCCGTTTGTCCGACCTGGTGATTCCCGCGACCGATACGCCCGGAGCCGTTGCGGCTGGCGTGCCTGCCTTTGTCGAACTGGCGCTGCGTCACGGGCTGGAGGACACCGCGCCCGAAACGCCGGGCCGTGTCCATATGGGCGAAGAGCGCGGCGGCCTTTCCGTGCTGGACGGCGTGGAGCGGGAGCTCAATCAACTGACCACTTCGCTGTTCCTGAACCTGTCGCCCGCCCGCCAGCATGACGTGCTGGCCGCCTATGATGCGGATGCCTTCACTGGCGACCGCAGGGATCATCCGTGGAAGAAGCTGAAGGGGCTGATCCTGACCGGCTATTACACTTCGGAAATCGGCGGCAGTCAGGAACTGCAATATGAACTGGTGCCGGGTCGTTGGGACCCGAACCTTCCCTTGGCCCCCAATAACCGCTCCTGGTCGAGCGACTGGACAGCGGTGGATTTCGGATGAACATGGATTTTGACGCGATCGTGGTGGGTTCCGGCATCACCGGCGGGTGGGCTGCAAAGGAACTTACGCAAAAGGGCCTGAAGGTGCTGATGATCGAGCGGGGACGCATGATCGAGCATGGCACGGACTATGTGACCGAAACCAAGGCACCCTGGGACATGCCGTTTCGGGGCGAGGGCGACGCGGAACTCTATGCTGCGGAATATCCGGTGCAGCGGCTCAACCGCCACTTCACCGAATTTACCCAGAACCATTTCGTCAACGACAAGGATAATCCCTATGCCGTTGCCGATGGTACGCAGTTCAGCTGGTGGCGCAGCTATCAGCTTGGCGGCCGGTCGCTGACCTGGGGACGGCAAAGCTATCGCTGGTCGGACTATGATTTCGGCGCGAACAAGGTGGACGGATACGGCACCGACTGGCCGATCCGCTACGCCGACATCGCGCCATGGTATGACTATGTCGAGGACTTCATCGGCGTGTCCGGCGCGGCCGAAGGTCTGCCTTCGCTGCCCGACGGAAAATTCCTGCCGCCCATGGCGCTCAACGTAGTGGAACAGCATGTGCGCGAAGCCATTTCGCAGAAATGGCCCGACCGTCGTCTGACCGTCGGCCGCACCGCGAACCTGACCGCGCCGAAGGAAGGACGCGCGCCGTGCCAGTATCGCTCCATCTGCGCGCGCGGCTGTTCCTACGGGGCCTATTTCAGCACGCAAAGCTCGACGCTGCCTGCCGCGCAGGCGACAGGGCGGCTGACGGTGGTGACGGACTCGCTGGTGGAAGCGGTCGATTATGATCCCGCCACGAAGAAGGCGACGGGCGTCCGCGTCCTCAATGTGAAGACCGGCCAGCGCAGCAGCCACAGCGCGCGCATGGTGTTCCTGAACGCCAGTGCCTTCAACAGTGTGCACATCCTGCTGCGCTCCCGTTCCGAAGCCTTCCCCAACGGCCTTGCCAACAGTAGCGGGGTACTCGGCACCCACGTCATGGACCATGCCTCGACTCTGTCGACCATGGCGATGATGCCGGGCTTTGAAGATCGCACGACCTTCGGCAACCGGCCGACCGGCGTGATCATCCCGCGCTTCCGTAATCTCGATAGAAAGGATGGCGACTTCACCCGCGGCTACAGCTTTCAGGGCGGCGCGTTACAGAGCGGCTGGACAGCGGCCAAGCGGTCGGCGGGCATCGGCGCGGATTACAAGGCGGAAACCCGCAAGACTGGCGCATGGCGCATGGTGTTCGTCGGCTTTGCCGAAAGCCTGCCGCGCGCGACTAACCGCCTGACGCTGGACCCGTCAAAGTTGGACCCGCAAGGGTTGCCGATGCTGAACATCCATTTCGAACATGGCGACAATGAACGGCGCGCGCTGGCCGACGCGAAGAAGGAAGCCGCCGCGATGATGGAGGCCGCTGGCGGCCATGTCATCATGGGCTTTGACCAGCCCAATCCGGGCGGCACCGCCATCCACGAAATGGGCGGCGCGCGCATGGGACATGATCCCAAAACATCCGTGCTCAACCGCTGGAGCCAATCGCATGACATATCCAACCTGTTCGTCACCGACGGTGCGCAGATGAGCTCGTCCGCCTGCCAGAACCCGTCTCTCACCTATATGGCACTAACGGCGCGCGCCTGTGACCATGCGGTCTCGCTGATGAAGGAAGGCGTGCTGTGAGGCCTGTCATCACAGCGCTCAGCGTCGCGCTCATCGCCATTGCGCCCGCCGCACTGGCAAAGGCGGTCGACAATCGCGCCATCGTTGCCGATTTTGTCGACCGTTTCTACGCGCAACGCGATGTAGCGGCCGCATTTGCGGCCCATGTCGCGCCGGATTACATCCAACATAATCCCGGCCTTCCCGACGGGGCGACGGTCGCCGTCGAGGTGCTGGGACCAAAGTTCGCCCAACCCGGCGCGCATTTCGACGTGAAGCATCTGCTGATCGACGGCGACCTGGCACTGGTGCATCTGTTCGGTCAGGGCACGCCCGGCACGTCCGGCGCGGCGGTGGCTGACATCTACCGGCTGAAGGATGGCAAGGTCGTCGAACATTGGGATGTGCTGCAACCCGTGGCATCGGGCAGCGCCCCGCTAGCGATGGCCCCGGCAAATCCTGCGGGGCGGGGCGACACGGCGCGCAATCGCCGCGCGTTCGAACGCTTCATAGATCTGCTGTTCACGAAGGGCGATGTCGATCGCGCATACAGCCAGTTCGTTGCGCCCGACCTGATCCAGCATAACAGCCGCATGGGGCAGGGGCGCGACGGTGCGGTCGCCGCTATCAAGGGGCTGCGTTCGGCCCCCGGCGCGACCTTCGCGGTGCAGCGCATCCTGGTCGACGGCAATCTGGCGGCGGTTCATTATCGCGGCAAATTGTCGGCGGAGGATCGTGGCGCGGCAGTGATGGAAATCTTCCGCTTCGAAAATGGCCGGATCGTCGAACATTGGGACATGTTCCAAGCCGTGCCCGAAACATCGCGCAACGCCCACCCGATGTTCTGATCAGCATTCAGCGCAAACAAAAAGGGGGCCGCTGCGTTGGTGCAGCGGCCCCCTTTGCAACCGGAGAAGCGCTCAGCCCACCCGCGCCGCAATCTCCTTGCGGATGCGTTCATGCAGGCCGTCCATCGGCCAGAAGGCGATGATGATGAGCTGAATTATCATGATGGCGATTGGCCAGCCATAATAGGACCAGCGGATCGCCGCGCGTGCGCCATCGGTCACGGCCTTGGGATCATAACCGGCGATGCCCAGCACATAGGCGATGATGGCGGTGCCGACCGCCATGCCGACCTTGGTCGACAGGCTGATGCCGGATGACAGCAGCCCTTCGTTGCGCACGCCGAAAATCCATTCATGATAATCCACCGCGTCGGCCGCCATGGTGAAAATGGCTGTCATTGTCAGGCTGACCAAAATCGCGGCGATCAGGAACAGGCTCAGGAACAGCATATGCTGCGCCTCCACCCATGGCAGGATCAGGTGCAGCAGGATGGCGGCCGCCAGCGCGGCGATGCAGCCCCGGCGAATGCCCGTCCGCTTGAAGATCATCGGCGCGATGAAGGCGCTGAGCAGCAGCGTGCCGGACACGGCGGGCAGTAATATGCCGATCATCCACGGCGCCTTCATCACCTCTATCGCGAAGAAAGCGGTGACGGAAATGACACAGCCGAAGCGCAGGAAATTGAGCGTGCAGAACAGGAACGTCACCAGCCACGCCCTGTTGCGCGCCATTGCGCTCAACTGCGGGCCGATCGCCTCGCTGCGGGGCGCTTCGTCATGGTGCCGTTCCCGGCAACTGAAGAACAGGTTGAGCAGCGCCGCCAGCGTCAGCGCCGCGAACAGCACCGCCACAAGCGCAAAGCCCGTCCGCTCATTTCCTCCACCCAGCAGGCCGACCAGTGGCATGGTGGCGGCGGTTGCCAGGATGACGGAAATCGACGTGCCGATCGCCCGTGCGCTGCCCAGTTGCATGCGGCTGCCATGGTCGGTCGTCATCATCGGCATCAGCGCGGAAAAGGGCACCGCCAGAAAGCTGTAGAGGATGCCCAGCAGCGAAAAGGTGATGTAGGCATAGGCCAGTTTCGCGCCGGTCGATGCATCGATGGTGGTGAATGTCAGCACCAGCAGGATCGAAAAGGGGACGGCCGTGAACAGGAAATAGGGCCGGGTGCGGCCCCAGCGCGACCGTGTCCGGTCGACCATCAAACCGACGCCCAGGTCGACACCCGCGTCGAACAGGCGCGACAGCAGGAACAAGGTCCCTACCGCGGCCGCGGGCAGCAACGCAACATTTGTATAGAAATAGAGGAGGAATGCGCCCACCGCGTTCCAACTGAGGCCACAGGCGAAATCGCCCAGACCATAGCTTATCTTCTCCCATGGTCGTAACCTGTCTCCGCCCGCAGGGGCAGCAGCCCTGACCAGGGTTTCGTCTGTGGCATGACCTGCAACCGCACTCGTCATCACACTGTCCTCACCATCTTATGATGGCCCGTTCGCGCCGGGCCTATATGCAAAATAGGGCCGGTTTGCGGCCGGCCCTATGGTTATTCCTTGATGTTACAGGCTGGTCGCGGCCCGGATGCTGGTGATCGACTGGGACGGAATCATGACCTTCTCCTTGATCGTCCCTGCGCGGCAGAAACTGGGTCCGGTCGAAGAAGAAGGACGGCGGTTCCGCCGGCCTAGCCGGAACCGCCTCCAGATCATGCCCTATTTTGTTCGTGCTGTCCGTCAGAAACGAACGGTGCCGCGAACGCCATAGGTGCGGGGAGAGCCATAGACATAGTTGATCAGCAGCGAACCGCCGGCGTTCACATAACCCGCAAAGGCGAAGGGCCGATAATTTTCGATATTGCGGACGAAACCCTGAACGCTGAAGCGATCATTGGGGGCCACCCATTCCAGCGTGAAGTCGGTCTGGGTGAACGCCTTTTGCCGGGTGGCCAGATCATTGCTGGGTTGCAGATAATAATCCGACTTGAACCGGCTGAACAGGCTGGCCGTAACCTTCTGATCGCCGAAGTGGAAATCATGGTCATAGCCCAGCGCAATGGTCCATTTGGGCGACTGCACTGGCGTATTGCCGCTCAGATCAAAGGGCTGAAGTCCCGGCGTGTTGGGATCGCTGTCGGTCAGCGTGCCCGTCAGGCCCAGCAGGTTCGCGGAGAATTTGGTCAGCTTCGCATTCAGATAGTTGACGGTCGCGGTGAAACGATCGTTGCGGGACAGCAGGATGGTCGTGTCCGTTTCGATGCCCCAGATGCGTGACGCGCCCGCATTCACCACTTCTGCACCAACATTGGTGTCGAGGAAGATCGGGATCTGCTGATCCTTATAGTCATAATAGAAGGCAGATGCGTTGAACTGGATCGTGCGGTTGGCAAAGCTGTTCTTCGTGCCGATTTCATAGGCGGTCAGCTTTTCCGCGCCGAAAGAGCTGACATTGTCGAAACCGCCCGCTTTGTAACCGGTGGCGACCTTGCCGTAGATCAGGTTATCGCGGCTCGGCTTATAATCCACTCCCAGCGTCCAGGTGACCTGGCTGTCCTTCATGTTGGGATAAGTGGTCGTGCTGCCCGCTGTTTCGAGTGTCGGGGGTGTAGAACCGAGGCCGAAACGAGGGCCGAAATTCGTGAACTGGGCGTTCTTCTTGTCCTTGGTATAGCGGATACCACCGGTGACGCTCAGCGTTTCAGCCAGAGGAACGGTCGCCTGCGCGAAGCCAGCATAGGATTTATTCTTCACATAGGGGCGATAGAAATAATTGAGGTAGCTGCCGCCCGCAGCCAGCGGCAGGAACAGTCCCTGCGCCATATACTGGTCTTCGTTAAAGTAGAAGGCGCCGACCTGATAGATCACGCCGCCATTCTCGCCGCCCGACAGGCGGATTTCATGGCTCTGCGTCTGCGAATTCTTCTCGTAATTCTGAATGAAGACGGTCGGTACATAGCCGTTCAGCGGCTGGCTGACATCGGACTGCACATCGCGATAACCGCCGATATAGCTCAGCGTACCGATGGAGCCGACGTCGATGTCCAACCGTCCGCGAACCGCATATTGCTTGATCCGGGTATAGCCCAGATCGCCCAGCGGGAAGGATTTGCGCGGCGGGTTGAACTGAAGATTATGCGGCACGCCGCCATTTTCCAGCTGCGGCGTCGACGGAATGGGATCGACCAGGCCACCGGCATAGGCCGGGTTGGTCAGCACGCCGTTATTGGCTACTACGATGCCATATTGGGCAACACCGGTCGTGTCGACATTCACATATTCACCGGCCAGATAGGCGCGCACGCCTTCGGTCGGTTCGGCGTAGATGGACAGGCGGGCGGCGTCGGTATTGCCTGCGCTGCCGCGACCGGCCGAGCCGTTGTTGAAATAGCCGTCATGCTCATTGTGCATGCCGCTGGCGCGAATGGCGACCTTATCCCCGAGAGGCACGTTGACGGCGGCTTCGGCGGACAACGACTTGTAATTGCCATAACTGCCGGTGGCGTAGCCGGAAAATTCGCCCAGCTTGGGCTTGGCGACAACGATGTTCAGCGCACCGGCCGTAGCGTTGCGGCCATAAAGCGTGCCCTGCGGGCCACGCAATACTTCGATGCGTTCCAGGTCGAAGAAGCTGGCGTTCAGCGCGATCGGGCGGTTGATATATTCGCCGTCGATATTGATGGTCAGTGCCGGGTCGGCGGTTTCGCCATGATCCTGACTGGAAATGCCGCGGACCGAGATCTTGGTATATTGGGTGTCGTTGGTGATGTTCAGGTCCGGCGCAAGGCGCGACAGGCCGTTCACATCACTGATGCCGGCGTTCAGCACCGCATCGCTGTCGAACGCGCGCATCGCAATCGGTGTGTCCTGAATGTTGGTGGCACGCTTTTGCGCGGTGACGACGATGTCGGCAAGGCCGACCTTGTCGGTGTCGGCAGGTCCATTGTCCTGCGCCCAGAGCGGGCTGGCGAATGCCACGGCGGCGACGCTGGCGGTCAGCGCGGATATGCGACGGAATTTCTTCATGGTTCCTCCCCTCGATATACCCCCTCATAGGGGTTTTTACGAATTACAATGATGGTTTTAATAATGACCATCCTATGCGTCAACCCATAAAAGAATATGTATTTTAGTTTTGCTATGGCTGAATGGCCCTACGCGGCGTCCGGATAGTCCATGGATTTCTGGTATTATCGGGTGGGGAGCTATCGCCATTTCGTGCAGCCAGCCGATGAGCCGGGTGTTCTTAATGCGCGGTGCCCGTGGTCTCCATTCGATCAGTACCGATGATTCGGCGGCGCGATTGCAAAAGAAGGATCAACAGGCAGATCAGGATGATCACGGCATTTTGTGGCAATGATCGGGTCTCGTCTGTCCACGCATGAACCGCTGCTGCGACCATCTGATTGAATAGTAGCACAATCGATCCGATACGCCCCGCCACAGGGCGGATCGTGCCGATCAGAAGCAGCAATGCGCAACCCATTTCGCTCCAACCGACACCCCGCCCTGCAGGCTCCGGCAGATGGACCGTCCAGGCATGATGCTGCGCCAGTTCGGCTAATGGGGCAAAAGCCTTCATATACCCTACAAACGTGAAGAAGAGGGCAAGCAGGCAGGAGGCAAGAATGAGAACTATCGTTGTGGCGGTCTGACGAAGCCTGTTATCGGAACGCATAATCTGCCTCCTCTCCTGTCCGGTCGTTACCGGTTGATCGACTATGCCGGTCGTAGATTTAGCCTGCATCGGCCTTCGATATGATTATAAATAGAATATTTTTTCGCTAAACGGCGAGCAGGCATCTGTGCGTCTATTTCCATATGGAAAGCGATTAATAGCCGTCCTGCGGAAAATGCGCTCAATCGTAGATTGGCCGCAATTCATTATCCAAGAAGTAGCGTGTCATGGCCATCGAGGCCAACAGGTCCGGCGATCCGTCATATTCGATCGAAATCCAGCCTTGGAAAGCGTGTTGCTTGAGCAGATGATACAGGCCCTTCAGATCAAGCTCGCCCTGTCCCGGTTCCCAGAACCATCGCGTGCCGTCGTCAGCGATCTCAGGGTCCTGTGCATAACGCACGCTATCCGGCAGTTTGGACGACGCAGTGTCCTTGAGGTGGAAGGTGCTGATGCGATCGTGATAGTCGTCGTAAAATTTGAGCAGATCCTCCCCCATGATCGCTATCTGCGCGGTATCGATACAGTAATGTACGAGTTTTGGATCGGTCGATTCGATCAGTTCGCGGTGATTGGGAAGGTTTATCGCGCAGAAAAACTCATTATGCAGGCCGATTTTGACACCATGATCCGTTGCATAGCGGCCGATCTCATTCATTACCTTTGCGCATTGCTGCACTTCTTCCCGGCTTAGCGGACCGGTTCCATAGTAATTCTGGGTGGGGCATGTATTCATGTAGGTGCCGCCAAACTGAACTATCGTGTCGACCGCTTCCCGTCCGGCCCGAACGGCCTCGTCGAAATGATCCGCCGCATGAGAAGCATGGGCGCCATGAAACATGCCGATGACCTTGACTCCGCGATCCTTGGCGAATTCGGTAAAGTTTTGAGGTGATCCGAACAGTGGCAGGATGTCGGCCAGATCCCAGGGTGCGATTTCGATCCCTTCAAAGCCCAATGCGGACTGATATTTCAATATATTGTCCCAGTCCGAATAATAGGCGCTGTTGGACTTGTCTTCATAGTAAAATTCACGGAAATTATCGATCGTGCGGTAAGGGATCGCTTTCCAGTGGCACATATTTGCGTAGCGAATGTTCGGCATGACGGAGCCTCCGTTCAATTTATTTCTGTAGCTGATTGAGGAGGAGACGGGTTCGCAGCAGCGCGCGAAACGGGTCCCTCGTCTGTCGGGCGCTACAGGTGATGGGGCCGCGATAGTCCAGCTTGTCGAGCAGCGCCGCGATCCCGGCCAGATCGACCGATCCGGTTCCGGGGTCGCGGAAAACCTGCGTGGCCCGTTCGCGCGGAAATTCGGGATTGGCGGATTTCCAGACTGTCTGCGTGTCGACGAAATCGGTATCTGTCAGATGCACGCAATCGATCCTGCCGATCTGCGCTTCGATGAAGGTTGCGGCCGGGATTCCAGCGACAAAGAGGTTCGCTGTATCAATGTCCAGCTTCACCGTTTCGGGAAGCGCGTCCGCCAATGATAGAATTCGCTCACCGTGAAACAGGCTCCAATATTCGTTGCGAAGCAAGAGGTTGATGCCAACATCTTCTGCGGTGATTGCAAGATCGCCCAGCAGTTTGACGGTGCGCGCGGTGAAGCTCTCCAGATTATTCTCTATGTCGGGATGATATTGCGCGACGCGCCCGTAGAATGGCGACGGGCTGATTGCGAAATAGCTTGCGCCCAGATCCGCTGCATGGGTGATCGCTTCCCTGGCGAAGTGCCCCGTGGCGCCGAAATAGAAGTCCAGATTGGCGTTGCGCATGAACAGATTGGGATCGAAGGTCACCCCACTGACACGGCTGATACCGCTTGATTCCAGCAAGCTGCGATAGTTGGCCGCGTCGCCATATTTGGTGGCTACACAATAGCGGTTGAACGGCACGCCGCTGCGCCCGCCAAATTGCCAAACCGGCTCATAGGGAATCTCGATCGCTGAGAAGCCGGATGCAGCGATCAGAGTGTATAATTCTTCCCAGAAATACCGGCTTTCGTAGCGGTTGCGATTGGGTTCCTGGTAATGGCGATTAATCAGGTCGAGACTGATCGCGATATTATCGGAATGCATTTGGATATCCATTTTATCTGGCGCTGGGGCTAAACAGCGGACCGCCTGTGTTTGGCGCGGGCGATTGGCGGGCCCTGATCCGCTTTGATCGGCAGTGTCGTGCCGTCAGCAGCCCAGCTTTTGCCGGGTTAGCGCCACCGACTGATCCATCGGGAGGGTCGGGAAATATTCGAGGCCAATGGCACCCGAATAGCCCAGATCCTGCAAGGTTTGCATGACCTTGGCCCAGTTGAGGCTACCGGTGCCGGGTTCATGGCGGTCTTCCATGTCGGCTACTTGTACGTGGGCCACCAGATGGATGCGGCCTGCCAGCACCTCCGCCATCGTCTCGCCCATTACCGCACTGTGCCAGACATCGTAGAGCAGACGCAGATTGGGGCTGTTCACGGCCTCGACCAGATCAAGGCCAACTTTGGTGCTGACCAGATACATTGCCGCAAATAATCGGGTATTTAGCGGTTCGAGCAGCAGCGTGACCCCTGCTTCCTCCGCCACATCTGCCGCGGCACGCAGCGTCGTCAAGGCATTGGCGAAATGCTCGTCCTCACTTAGCCCCTCAATCCTGAATCCGGACGCGACAATAAGGTCAGGCTTGCCCAATCGCTCTGTGGCAGCGATTGTCTCGCGCACTGCAGTCACCATCTCTTCGCGCTCGGCCGGATCGACAATCGAACGACGCGGATCGACGCACACGCCGGTGAGGCGCATACCCGTCTCGGCCAGAGCGGTCGCCAGCATATCCACTGGCTTGTCACGCCAGAGATGAAATTCGGCCAGTTCAAAACCAGTCGCGCTTGCCGCACGCAGCCGCGCGTCCAGTTCACCGGCTTCAGTAAATTGCCACTCGATACAGGATGACAGTGGGTAGCACGCAGACATAGGATCTCCTTCCCATTCTACGGCCCCGTGGCGCCATGGGCGCTCGTATGCCTGGCGAGGTTGATCCCCACTATTTTGTGGCGTTCATATCGCGGCGTTTGTGAATGAGGTCAAGTTACTTTGCGATACGGACGTCGGGCATCGACTGACATTTCATCCCGACAGAAAGCTGCTGCATGGCCCACCATCGCTAAGCCGGAGAGCAGCAGGATACTCGCGGTCTGGTTGCATCTGAGGAGAGGCGAGAATGTCGGCTCAGCGGCTCTCGATAAGAATCTGATTGCCGTTCGAACGGGTGTTCAGATCCATGCTCAGCGCGATAGCCTGGGCAAAGCCCTGGGGATCGGTTGCCGAGAATAGACCCGTCACATGCCTCTTGCCGATATCCTGATCGGCCAGGATGATCGCGGTGCGATTATAGCGGTTGAACTCCGCAACGGCATTGGCGAGCGTCTCGCTTTCGAAGCTCAGGCGACCCTCCCGCCATAGCAGGACGCGTTGGACATTGTCCGGCGTGACCGCAACGGGCGAAATATTATCATTGTCATCGTCGATCCTGGCTTCCATGTTCGCGGCCATCCGGACGGCCTGACTGGCATGCGCAGGCTTGGCGACTTCGACGACTCCCTCCTGCACGCGCACATCGACGGCGCGGCTGGGCAGGGCGCGCACGGTGAAGGCGGTGCCGACTGCCCGGACTTCCGCCCCCATCGCCGCGACGATGAACGGCCGGGCCTTGTCCTTGGCGACTTCAAAATAGCCTTCGCCCCGGATCAGGCGAACCAGTCGCTGTTCACGGGAAAATAGTATCTCCATCTCGCTCTGGGTGTTGAGCGTCGCGATCGATCCATCGTCGAGCGGGATCAGCCGCACCTCTCCCGTTCCGGTGCGATAGAGCTGGGACCGGGGCCAGAGCAGGAAGCCGCTAAGCGAGGCGGCGAGCAACCCGCCCGACCCGGCGATGACGGTGCGGCGGGACAGATGCGGGCGCGGCGTTGCAGGCGTGAAATCCGGACCGAGAGCCTGGGCCGCATCCATGCGCATCAGGGCGGCGCGCGCCCGCATCAGGGCGCCCGCACAGCGGCTGTCGCCTGCCAGCCAGGCGTCAAGCGCCGCCTGTTCATGCGCCTCCAGGGGCGCACGATCGATGCGCGCAGCCCATAGTGCCGCGGCATCTCCGATCTTTGCGCTACTGTCTCTTTTCATGCGGCCGGCTGTCTCGTTTCCGTGCCCTTGATGCACGAGCGCTCCATTTTCCGCTATGCGCGAAGAAATTCAGCAATTTGCCAATAGCGTTGGCGACATGCTTTTCAACCGTGCTTTCCGACAGCCCCAGCCGGATGGCGACGTCGCGTTGCGACAGGCCCTGCACCTTGCGCAGCACGAATACCTCGCGGCACCGATGGGGCAGCGCCTCGATCGCCGCCGCTACCTGTTCCAGTTCCATACGCTCGTCGACCAGTTGATCGGGCAGGGGGTCTGCGGCCTCCAGTTCGAGCGTACCGATTTCATGGATCGACCCGATCGGCACGATCCGCGACCGGCGAAGGTCCTGCAAAATGATCGAATGGGCAGTCTGGAAGAGATAGGCGCGAGGATTGACGATCTGGCTCACCGTTTCGAGCATGACGAGGCGGGAATAGGCCTCCTGGATCACGTCATCGATATCGAAACCGATATGGGCGCGCCGGCTCAGCCAGGCGCGCAGGCTACCCTCATGCGGCAGGATATGCCGTGACAGCCAGAAGGCGCGATCGTCGGAAAAATCGGTCATGGTCGGCAAGCCCCATGACGAGCGAACCCGTGCGACACGCTATCATCAAAACATAAAAAACAGACCGGCCGAATAATTTATAAAAAATGCGATTCCGACTGGGGGAAAATTCCGCCTCATGCATCTAGGCCGCAAAACCCCAGGGGAACGGGGGGCAGGGAGGATGCGCAGACCGGTCTGAAAGGCCCGATCCATGTACCGCGTCCGGGGAGCGGCAGGGGGCCAGATGATGAACCGTTCGACGACCATGAAGAGTCTGCTAATCGGCGCCAGCCTGATCGCCGCGATGGCGACCACCAACGCGCAGGCACAAGATCGCAAGTTCAGCGTGCCGGCGGGCAATATCAACATGACCCTGCCGATGTTCGCGCGCCAAAGCGGGATTCAGATCATCGCGCCAGCCGATCAGCTTGCGGGCGTTCGCTCCCCTGCCATCATGGGCGTTTTCGACACGCGCGCGGCGCTGCGCCGCCTCATTGCCGAGGCTAATCTCGAAATCGTTGCCGATAGCGGAGCAGCGATCATCCTCAAGCCGCGCGCCCATGTCGTCACCACGCCGACGTCGCTGCGGATCGGACAAGCGGCACGCGCCGCCGCAAATTGGGCAGCGCCCCGGTCCTTTCAGCCCGCCAATGCCCCATCCGTTGCAGCGGACGAACCCGGCACCGGCGGCGAAATCATCGTGACCGCCACCAAGACGGCAACGACCCTCAACCGGGTGCCGATCAGCATGCAGGCCATGCCGCAGGAACAGCTTGACCGCCGCAATATCCGCAGCGTGTCCGACATCGTCCGCACGGTTCCCGCGCTCTCGATGCAGAGCTCGACCACCGCCGACCGTGTGCCCAGCATCTCGATCCGCGGCGTGGCATCGTCAACCGGGGCGCAGACAACCGGCGTCTATCTGGATGATGCCCCGCTCCAGAAGCGCAACGCCATCGGCATTTCGGGCAGCGGCACGCCGATCCCGGCGCTGTTCGATCTGGAACGGGTGGAGGTACTGCGCGGCCCGCAGGGTACGCTCTATGGCGGTTCGTCCCTGGGCGGCACGATCCGCTTCATCACACCGGAACCCAGCCTCGATAAGGTTACGGCCTATGCCCGTGCGGAGATCGGCGCCGTGCAGGATGGCGGCATCAATCATGACCTGGGCGTCGCGCTGGGCGGCCCGCTGATCGAGGACCGGCTCGGCATTCGCGTCAGCATGTGGCACCGTCGGACGGCGGGCTATATCGATCATGTCGATCGCTTCACCGGCGACACGCTGGCCAAGGACACGAACAGTTCGGATGACTGGGCGCTGCGCGGCGCGCTGCTGTTCAAGCCGACCGAAAATTTCAGCCTGACGCCATCGGTCTATTATGCGCTGAGCGAGCAGCATGATGCTGATACAGCCTGGAAGACAGTGCCGGAAACCACGCTGAACGGCACCACCTATCCGGCCGCCGTCTATGGCGATTATCAGACCGGCACCAACTGCAATGTAGGTGACAATTACGCCGCCACCACGCCGCGCTGCGTCGCCAGACAGCCGCGTACCTCGCGCATCTTCCTTCCGTCGCTGAAGGCGGAACTGGACATGGGAAGCACCACGCTGACCTCGATCTCCAGCTATATCAGCGACAGCACCCATGGCCGGTCGGATTATAGCTATATCGAACCGGGCAATTTCCAAGGTGGCTTTCCCTTCGTCGCCGATATCGAAAGCTATCGTTCGACCCCGATCTACGAGAATAAGCGCACCGGCTTCACCCAGGAAGTCCGCTTCGCCAATGATGGCAACAGCCGTTTCAACTGGGTCGTCGGCGGGTTCTTCGCGACTTATAAGAACAACTCCAACTATCATATCGTCGCCAATCTGGACGATCTGACCCAGGCCGTGTTCGGCGCGCCCGCGGCGGCCATTTTCGGTGTGCCGGTCGAGGACGGGAATATCACCTATCATCGCGATCAGGATCTGAAGGAAAAATCGCTCGCCGTCTTTGGGGAGGCGAATTTCGCCGTTACCGACAAATTGAAGCTGATCGCCGGCGCGCGCGTCAGCCGGGAGAAGTTCCGCTATCATCAGGTCACGGCCGGAACCTTTGCTGGCTTCCTGACGCCGACCACCGCCAATGGCGGCCTGACCGACGGCAAGGTCAGAGAAACGCCGGTCACACCCAAATTCGGCCTGCAATATCAACTGGACAGCGCCAACATGCTCTATGCCACGGCGGCCAAGGGCTTCCGCGTGGGCGGCGTCAACCAGCCGCCGCCGGCATCGCGCTGCGGAGCGGATCTTGCGACCCTTGGCATCACCTCGACGCCGGGCACCTACAAGGCGGACTCGCTGTGGAGCTATGAGGTCGGTGCCAAGCTGCGCTCGCGCGATCGCAAGCTCAGCCTCAACTCCAGCGCCTTCTACATCGACTGGAGCAATATCCAGGCAAGCTATGGCCTGCCGACCTGCGGCTTTGGCTATGTCGTCAATGGCGGCAAGGCGGTGTCCAAGGGCTTCGACCTGGAAGCATCGGTGGAACCTGTCGATGGCTTCACGCTCAGCGGCATCGTCGCTTATACCGACGCGCAATATACGCAGGCCGTCGTTGGCCCGGCCCCGTCGTCCACCCTCTATATCCGCGATGGCGATCGTCTGCCGGTGCCCAAATGGGCCTTCAACATCGCGGGCGAATATCGCTTCGATATCGGCAGCTATGGCGCCTATCTGCGCGCCGACTGGCAGCATGCCTCCCGCTACCAGAACAGCTTCGGTCCCGGCACGGGCAGTTTCACGCCCGACACCTATATGTCGGAAGCCACCGACTATATGACCGCACGGATCGGCCTGCGCCGCGATGGCTGGGAATTCTCGATCTTCGCCGACAATCTGCTCAATTCGAAGGATGTGCTGGGCAATGAAGGCGGCAGGACCGGCTGTGCCACCGGCGAAGGCGCAGCCTGCACCACCTACGAAAACTACACCCAACCCTATCAATATGTCACCTTCCGCCCGCGCACGATCGGCGCGACGCTGACCCTGCGCAAATGAGGCTCCCGACGATGAAGGCTTTTGTTTCGATGCTGGCGCTGGGCGCTGCGACGGCGCTCGTCGCCAACGGGCCGGTGGCGCGCGCCAGCGAACCACCCGCCGGGGGGCAGCAGGATGCAGGCCCCAGGGAGGAACTGGCCAGCCGCGATCACAAGATGATCATCAACGGCAAGACCATTGCGTACAAGGCGACGGCCGGCACGCTGATCATCACCGATGATGATGGCGTGCCCCGCGGCAGCATCTTCTACACCGCCTATACCGCACAGGGGGCCAGTGCGACGGGCAAGCCCCGGCCGCTCACCTTCTTCAACAATGGCGGTCCCGGATCGGCCAGCCTCTGGCTCAATGTCGGTGGTTTCGGCCCCAAGCGCCCGCCGACGCTGACCCCCAAGGCGACCCTGCCGGCCCCCTATGTGGTGCAGGACAATCCCTATTCGCTGCTCGACAAGTCCGATCTCATCTTCATCGATGCGATCGGGACCGGCTATTCCCGCCCGGTCGGTGATACCAAAGGCAAGGCCTTCTGGGGCGTCGACGCGGATATCGATTCCTTCGCCCGCGCCATCAACCGCTACATCACCAAGAATGACCGGTGGAACAGTCCGCGCTACCTGTTCGGGGAATCCTACGGCACCACCCGATCGGCGGGCCTTGTCTACAAGCTCCAGAATCAGGGGATGGATTTCAACGGCGTCGTGTTGATGTCGACCATCCTCAATTCCGGCACCGGCCTTCCCGGCGTCGACCTGGAGGACATCGGGCGGGTGCCCTCCTTCGCGGCGACGGCCTGGTATCATGGCAAATCGGCGACCCACCCGACCGACCTGATGGCCTATCTCGACGAGGTCCGCGCCTTCGCCCTTGGCCCCTACGCCACCGCCCTGCTCAAGGGCGACCGGCTGTCGGCCGAGGAGATGGACGCCGTGGCCCGCACGCTCAGCGGCTATATCGGGCTGTCGGTCGACTTCCTCAAGAAGAACAAGCTGCGCGTCGGCATGGAACAATATCGCAGCGCGCTGATGGCCGATCAGGGATTGATCATCGGCCGGTTCGATACGCGCTTCACGGCGCCGGCTTCCTATGTCAGCGGCGACGGCTCCTATGATCCGGCGACCAACGATGCCGCGACCGCAGGCGTCAACAGCGCTCATCTTTCCACCTTCCAGGATCATCTGGCGCGCGACATCGGTTACAAGCCGGACCTGCAATATCGGCCGCTCTACAATGGCGTGATCGCGCCGGCATGGGATAATCATCACAAGGCGCCGGGGATCGACGAACCTATTCCGGTCCCCAACACCGCGCTGGACCTCGCTGGTGCCATGCAGCGCAATCCCAATCTCAAGGTGATGGTGATTGCCGGACTCTATGATCTGGCGACGCCGTTTGCGGGAGCGGAATTCGACGTCTCGCATCTCTATCTGACGCCCAATCTGCGCCAGAATATCAGCTTCTCCTACTATGAGTCCGGCCACATGACCTATGTGGATGAGGCCGCATCGCGGAAGCTGAAGCTCGATCTCGACCGCTTTTATGATGCGACGACCCGCTGATGTGCCGCATGCTTAGCGCGTCCGTTGCGGGGATCATGCTGGCATCGCCCATGGCACCGCTCCACGCCACCGACAAACCCGCAGCGCAGGCGAGCGAACCTGTCGCCGAAAAGCGCGTGGTCACCAGCCATGTCCTGACCATGGCAAAGGGCGTGAAGCTGCCTTATAGTGCGACCGTCGGCACCTTGCAGCTCAAGGACAAGCAGGGAAAACCGGGGGCCAGCCTCTTCTATGTCGCCTACACGGTCGCGCCGAAGGCAGCGGAGCGGCGGCCCGTCACCTTCTTCTACAATGGTGGTCCGGGCTCCTCCAGCATCTGGCTGCACATGGCCTCTTTCGCGCCGGTGCGGGTGCCGGTCGATGTCGGGAAACAGGGCGGCGCCATGCCCCGTCTCGCGCCCAATCCCGACAGTCTGCTCGACAGTACGGACATGGTTTTCCTAGATGCGGTGGGCACCGGCTATTCGCGCGCGCTCGATCCCCAGGACTCGAAGCATTATTGGGGCAATGATCAGGATGCCGCCGCCTTCATGCAGGCGATCCGCCGCTATGTCGAAATCAACAATCGCTGGCTCTCGCCCAAATATCTGTTCGGCGAATCCTATGGCACTACCCGGTCGGCGATGTTGTCCTATAAGCTGATCGACAGCGGCATGCCGGTCGATGGCGTGATCCTCATGTCCTCCATCCTGAATTTTGCGCAGCGGGCGCCCGGCCTCGACCGGATGGATATTAATTATCTGCCCAGCTATGCCGCTACGGCCTGGTATCATGGCAAGGTGGATCGGGGCACGGGGCTGGACGCGCATGTCGCCCGTGCGCGCCAGTTCGCGCAAGGCGCCTATGCGGCAGCGCTGGCCAAGGGGCAGGATATCGGCGCGGAGGAGCGCGAAAGCGTGATTGCGCAAATGGCATCGCTGACGGGCCTCAGCCCGGACTATCTCCGCCAGGCCGACCTGCATGTACCGCCCGACCGTTTCCGCAAGGAATTGCTGCGGGATCGGAGCGCCGTGACGGGCGGGTTCGACACACGCTTTATCGGCAGTGAGGGAGATAATGCGGCCGATACGGCACAGAGCGATCCGGCCGACGACGCGATCTCCGGTGCGATCATCGCCAATTTCTCCGCCTATCTCGCCCATGACCTGGGCTATGCGTCGGACGGCGATTATGTGGTGAACACGCCAGCGCTCTTCCCCGTCTGGGACTGGAGCCATATGCCGCCGGGCGGCCCGCGCCAGAATGCGATGGCCAATGTCGCTATCGATCTGGGCGCCGCCATGCGCCGTGCACCACGGATGCGCGTCCTGTCGCTCAGCGGCTATTACGACCTGTCGACACCCTTCTTCGCGACGGAATTCGATCTCGCCCATCTCTATCTGCCGACCGAACTCAGGCCCAACCTCGTCAGCCGCCATTATGCATCGGGCCATATGCTGTACCTCGACGGCAAGACCTTCACCGACGTGACACGCGATGTCCGGGGCTTCATCGAAGCGAAGCTGGATTAGGAAAGGAATGTCGAGGCCAATACGACGGTCAGCCGCCGATTTTCATTCCCCAAAATGTGAACTGGCCGCTTTCGATCACGGTTGCAGAGAAAATTGCATCCCGATCTGCGCTTGCGCATGCAGCGTAGAGGTAGCGGATGCCATTTCAGCGTTGTGACCACGCCTCCCTGCCTGGGTAACGATGTCGTAAGGCTGAAGCGAGGGCTCGAACGCAAGATCGATGCAGCCAGTTGCGAGCATGGTCATTGCGCAACATTCGCCGCTATAGCCTGTCATCCAAAGACGCCGCACGGTCGCGTCGGGTACATGCATCGTGCATACTCTCGTCTGTCGTTCAGTTTTTCGTCGCCGCCGTAGCGATGCCTGCGTAGAGCGGAACGAGCAACAGCATCGCGGCCAGCATCCAGAAAGCGTTCGGCAACCCGATGGCTTGCGCGACGAAGCCCACACCGGCGGGGCCGGCAAGAATTCCGGCATATCCGACCGTCGTGACCGACGCGATGGCGAGGCCGGAAGGCATGGCGGTTTGCGCTCCAGCCTGACGGAACAGCACGGGAACCGTATTGGACGCGCCCAGCCCGATCAGCATGAAGCCGACAAAAGCGGCCATGGCGACCGGAGCGGTCAGCAGGACGACATAGCCGATGATGGCCAGCATGCCGCCCCAAAGCATCGTTCGACGGTCGCCCAGTCGCGCGACGACGGCATCGCCGGTGAGGCGGCCAAAGGTCATCGTAATCGCAAAGACGCTATAGCCTAGGCCAGCCTGTGCGGTGGGCACCAGACCCTTGCCGTTGAGCAGCAATGCGCCCCAATCCAGGATCGCGCCTTCGGTCAGGAAGGTCAGCGCGGCCAGAAGGGCCAGCAGGATAACGATTCCGCGCGGCACCACGAACAGCGGCGTTTCTTCGGCCTTTGGTGTCAAGATGAAGCGCGGCGCTGCCAAAGTCAGTATGCCGATCATCAGAGCCGCCGCCACTATCGCTCCCGTGACCGCGATCAGCCCGGCCGACAACGCCAGGGTCATCATGGACGCGCCGATGAAACCGCCGACGCTGAACAATCCGTGGAACCCGGACATCAACGGGCGGTCAGCACGCTTTTCCACTTCGACTGCATGGACGTTCATCCCCACTTCGATCACGCCAAGAAAAGCGCCGAACAGCAAAAGTGCGGCCGCCATTGTCCAGATATCGGGCGCAAACGCCAGAAATGGCAGCAGGACTGCCTGTCCGATCCCGCCGACGATGACTGCGGGGCGCGCGCCGATGCGGGAGGTCAGCGGTCCGGCAAGCTGATTGCCGCGACCGACCCCAATCCCAGGCACAACAGCAAAAGGCCCAGAGCGCCATCGTTCACGCCAAGCCGTGCCTTTGCGAGCGGCACCAGCGGAGCCCAGCAGGCAAGACCAAATCCAGCCACCAGAAAGGCAGCGCGCGTCGCGAGCCGTGATCCGGCTTCCTGCGTCATCATCGGTAATTCCGTCAGTTTGTCTGGTGCAGACCAGCGCGCAGGACCTTCACCCCGGCCAGTTCCAGCTTAGCCACGGCATCCTCCGGGGCGTCGTGCGAGACGACGACATGATCGACGTCACTGAGGCCCGCGATGCGATGCGGGGCATGACCCGCTAATTTTTCATTCGAAACAAGTATAATCGTGCATCGACTGCGCGCGATCAGCACCCGCTTGAACGCAGCATCGGCAGCATCGAACGCACTGACGCCATTCTCGGCGGAAAGCGCGCAAACACCAAGCAGGCAGACGTCGATGTTCAGCCGTGAGACGGCTTCGATGGCAGCGCCATCGACACAACCACCGATGGCAAGGTGGACCCCGCCGCCTGCAAAGAGCATCGGCAAATCCTGACGCGCCGCCAGCGTCGCCGCTGCCTCAATCGAATTGGTTCCGATTGACAGATCCGCATCATCGGGCAGGACTTCGGCGGCCATGACATTGGTGCTGCCACTGTCTAGAAATACGAAACTCTGGCGTGGAATGAGAGGCAAGACGGCTCTCGCCAGCGCCCGCTTTTCCACTAGGCCTTCCTTCAGCCGTGCCGATATCGGCAGCCCGCTGGAAAGAAGAGGAACCGCGCCTCCATAAACGCGCCGACAGATGCCGGCGGCCGCCAGTGCGCGCAAATCTCGTCGGATCGCATCTTCGGAGATCAAGAATTCGCCGGCGAGGGCGGTGCTGCTGACCGGCTCTCCGGCCAGCAGGCGCGTCGCCACAACATCGCGACGAGATGTAGAAAGTTTATTGGCCACGACCGCGCACTATTGCACGATTTTGATTCAATCAAGATTAATCATGCAACATCGTGCGTGGATTTATACGTTCTGGAGTCAGCACGCCTCTACGCTGTTTCAGCGAAACGGATGCTGATGGAGTTTCAGACCATCTCTCAACGCCAGTCATCAAGATTTTCGGGGATTTTATTCCTTGATCTTATATCCTTCGAGCGACCGGCGGGCCATGGCAGCGATCCGAACCACTCGGTCCTGATTATGGACCATGACGCGCGAAGCAGCGGTGCCTTCCGCTCCGCGCTTCAAGATGCCCTGCACCATGGCGCCATAGCGGAACTGCGCATAGGCAAGATACCAGGACAAGTCGGGCACCGCTATTCCGCGCCGCTCGCAATAGCGGCAGACATATTCATCCATAGTCGGAATGCCGAACGCCGGCAGGTCAACGCCGACGAGACTCGTTGCAGCAAGGCCCGAGTTGGGCAAGTCCCACCAGGCGCGCAGATGATGAGCAAGGTCGACCAGTGGATGACCCAGTGTCGCCATCTCCCAATCCAGTACGGCCGAGACTCTCGGCTCGGTCGGATGAATGATCAGGTTATAAAGGCCGAAGTCACCATGGATGAAGCAGCTTTCCTTCGCCTTCGGCAAATGTTGAGGCAATGCTTCTATCAGCCAGTCCATGTCTGGAATCTGGGTAAGCTGCGCTTCTTCATAGAGGGTCGACCAGCGCATCAGGTTGCGCTCGATGTAGCCGTCAGGCTTGGCGATATCGCCAAGGCCGATTGCGACGGGGTCGAGTGAGTGCAGGCGTGCGAGGATGGCATTCATGTCGTCATATATGGCAGCGCGGTCGTGGCGCATGCAGTCTGCCATGTCGGCTTCCCAGAACACGCGGCCCGCTATGTGTTCGACAATATAGAATTCCGACCCTATGACATCGATATCCTCACAATAGAGATAGGGGCGCGCCACCGATATATCAGTTTCCGTCAGTGCCGAGAGAATGCGATACTCGCGGTCGATGCGATGCGCGGACTCGACGAGTTTGCCAGGCGGCTTGCGGCGCAGCACAAAGCTGCCACCAAGGCCATGTAAGCGGTAGGTGGGGTTGGACTGGCCGCCCTTGAATTTGGTTGCGGTCAAGTCGCGGCCCATGCCCGGCAGGCGCGACCCCAAATAGGATGCCAGCCGATCAAGGTCGATCTGGAGGTGGGAAGGAGGGGTTTCCTCGCCACCAAATTGTTCCTGGCGGCTGGTCATTCGCCCTCTCCCGAGCGGTGAACGGAGTTGTATCTGTCAAACTCGGTACGGGCGATTATCCTGTTGTGGACCTCGTCGGGCCCGTCACCCATCCGCAGCATCTGCATGCGCGTGAAACCATAGCCGAGGCCGAAATCATTGGTCAGGCCTGCCGCGCCATGCGCCGCCACCGCGATGTCGGCGACCATCCGGCCAATCCGCGTGGCAGCCACCTTGATCTGCGAGATTTCGCTGCGCGCTTCCTTGTTACCAACGGTGTCCATCAGGTGCGCCGCGCGCTGTGTGAGCAACCGGGCCATGTTGATCTGAATGCGCGCCTCTGCGACCCTCTCCTGCCAGACCGACTGGCTGGCGAGCGGCTTGCCGAAGGCAACGCGGTTCAGAAGGCGCTTGCAGGTCAGTTCCAGCATCCGCTCGCACTGGCCAAGGATGCGCATGCAATGGTGGATGCGCCCCGGACCCAACCGTCCTTGCGAGATTTCGAAGCCGCGCCCTTCACCCAGGATGATGTTGTCCGTCGGTACCCTTACATTCTCGAACAGAAGTTCCGCTTGGCCCTTGGGCTCATCGAAGAAGCCCATCACCGGCAGCGGACGAACCCAGGTGATTCCTGGCGTGTCGGTTGGAACGAGAATTTGTGATTGTTGCAGGTGGCGAGGGGCCTCGAAATCGGTCTTGCCCATCAGGATGAAAACACGGGTGTTGGGATGATAGGCGTTCGTGATGAACCATTTCCGACCGTTGATGACATACTCGTCACCATCGCGCTCAATGCGCGTCTCGATATTGGTCGCGTCGGAGGAGGCGACGGCGGGTTCCGTCATGCAATAGGCTGACCGAATCTCGCCTTCCAATAGCGGCGCCAGCCAGCGTTGCTTCTGTTCCTCGCTGCCATAGCGGTCCAGCACTTCCATATTGCCGGTGTCGGGCGCGGAGCAGTTGAACACTTCCGACGCATAATGGACCCGGCCCATAATCTCGGCGAGCGGCGCATAATCGAGGTTGGAGAGGCCCGCGCCGTTTTCCGAATGGGGCAGGAACAGGTTCCACAGGCCCTGCGCCTTTGCCTTCGCCTTGAGTTCCTCCAGGATCGGCGGCACGCGAAACTGTTCGGGACCGGCATGGAGCTGCTCCTCATACAGCTTTTCATTGGGATAGACATGATCGTCCATGAAGCGCTGGAGTCGGGCGGCGATCGCCTGCGAATGGGCGCTTTGCGCGGGTATCATGCGGCAGGACTCCTCACCTCTGGTTTCTGATTTGCCAGCAAGATAGCGCGTAAACGAATAATGTGCCAGCATACTATCTTGACAGGCGGAGCAAGTGCGCTAGCCTGTTCGCCGACAGATGACGCCCGACAAGGATGGGCGCGACGACAAGGAGAGGCAGGCATGGCATCCAACATTCAGGTGGAGTGGCCGGACGCAGCCATTGCATTGATCACAGTCGGCGATGGCGGCACGCCCGGCCATACGACCAGTTGCGCCACGGTGTCGGCGCTGGCGGATGCGCTGGACGGTGCGATCGAACAGGGCGCGCGGGTCATCGTGCTGGCGTCGTCGGTCGCGGGGCATTGGCTGGAACATGCCTATCTCGACGATATCGTGAAGCTGGTGGAGGGGCAGGCGGCGACGGGCGATCCGGCTGGCTGGTTCCGGTCGCTCCAGACGCTCAATCGCGGCAGTGCCGTGACGATCGCGGCGATCAGCGGCGATACGTCGGGCGGTGGGTGTGAACTGGGCTGGGCCTGCGACCTGCGCATTGCCGAGGAGGGCGTGCGCTTCAGCCAGCCAGAGGTCATTATCGGCGCGGGCACGGGCATTGGCGGCACGTCGCGGCTGATGCGCCTGATCGGGCGGACGATAACGGCGGAGGTGGTGCTGACCGGGCAACCGCTGACGGCCGAGCGTCTCTACGAACTGGGCGGGGTCAATCGCGTCGTGGCGAAGGGCGGCGCGGTCGAGGCTGCGCTGGATATGGCGCGCCACATTGCTGCGCTGCCGCCGCAGTCGGTGGCCGGCATGAAGCGGATGCTGGGCGAGGCGGAGGATCTCAACCAAAGTCAGGGCATCGAAAATGATCAGACGATCAGCCAGACTCTGTTCGCCCATCCCGACAGCCTGGTGAGCATGAAGGCGATCCAGCAGCGCTTCGATGCGGGCGAGACGATGGACGCAATTTATTGGGCGCGGGGCTGAAACCCCGACGGCATGTTTTTCAAGGGAGAGTGACGATGGATCTGGGGCTTTCCGGTCTGAAGGTGATTTTGGGTGGCGCGACGCGCGGCATCAGCCGGGAAACGGCTAAGCTGCTGGCCGCCGAAGGCGCGACACTGGGGCTGTTCTCTCGTAATGGCGATGCGCTGGACGATCTGAAAGCCGAACTGGGCGGCACGGTCGAGACGCAGGAATATGTGCTGGAGGATCGTGAAGGCTATCGCGCGATGCTCACCGGTCTTGCCGAGCGGATCGGCGGATGCGACATCTTCATCCATTCGATCAGCTCGTCCGGTGCACAGGGATCGGGCGACTGGGACGAAAGCTACCGGCTGGACATGCTGGGCGCGGTCGACGGGTGCGAGGCGCTGGAACCATGGCTGGAGAAATCCACCGCAGGGTCGATCATCCTGATGTCCAGCACGGCGGCGGTCGAGACATTCCTGGTGCCGCAGGCCTTCAACGCGATCAAGGCGGCGGTCATCACCTATGGCAAGCAATTGAGCCAAGCCTGGGCGCCAAAGGGCATTCGTGTGAACATGGTGTCGCCCGGTCCGATCACCTATCCCGGCGGCAATTGGGAAGGGGCAAAGGCGCTGGCGCCTGACCTGTATGCCGGGATCGTCGGCCAGATTCCGATGGGCCGCATGGGCACGCCAGAGGAGGTCGCAAAGGCGATCGCTTTCCTCGCCAGTCCTGCGGCCGGTTATGTCACCGGCGCCAATCTGGTGGTCGACGGGGGCTTCACCAAGCGCGTCCAGTTCTGACGCAGGAGTACAGGCAAATGGCGACCAAGGCGCGCTACGCGGAAATCCGCTTCAACGACCGGCCGATCAAGGAGATGCGCGCCGATCCGGAAGCGCTGCTGCTGGAGCCGGGCGAGATCACTGCCGATTATGAGGCGAAGTCGCCCTGGCGGCTGGATGAGCTCTATCCTGACATTGCCCGCTACCGGGCGGTGTCGGTCCGCCCTTTCATCGACGCCGACGCCAAGGCGCGCGAAGAGGAGAAGATGTGGAGCCGCGTCTGGCTGCTCGCCGGGGTGTCGAGCGACATTCCCGATGCTGGCGACTGGTTCCGCTTCGATATCGGCACCCAGTCGATCATCGTCGCGCGTGGCAAGGATGGCGAAGTCAACGCCTTCTACAATGTCTGCAAACATCGCGGCAATGAACTGGTGCAGGAGGATTTCGGCAAGGGCGCCACATCCTTCACCTGCATCATGCATAGCTGGCGCTATACTATGAAAGGCAAGAATGTCCGCGTCACCGACCGTGAGACATTCGGAGCCGAAGCGCTGTGCCAGAATCTGGACCTGACGCCGGTCCATGTCCGCGACTGGGGCGGGCTGATCTTCGTCAACATGGCGACCGATCCCATGCCGTTCGAGGAGTATTTTGCCGACCTGATGCCGATGCTGGCCTCCTACCGGATGGAGGACATGTATGTCGTCAAGGATCTGACGATCGAAGTGCCGGCCAACTGGAAGACCATGTATTCTGTCTTCAACGAAAATTACCATGCGCATGCCACGCATCCGCAGATCAAACCCTATGTCGACGATTATAATGTTCAATATGACCATTATCGTCATGGCCATAACCGGCATCTGTTTCCCGTGGCGGTGGTGTCTCCGCGCTGGCCCGACAGTCGCTTCATCAATGTCGGCCTGGCCTTCATGATGCAGGAAGCGGGCGTCAAGGCCGTCGGGTTCAAGGGCGATGCGCGCCATGTCCGGCGGGCCATTCAGGCGGCCAAGCGCCGGCCCGACAATGTATATGGCATGGATTTTTCCGGCTTCACCGACAATCAGTTGACCGACGACTGGAACCCGTCGCTCTTCCCCAATGTCACGCTCAACATGCATCCCGAAGGCGTGCTGTTGCAACGTTTCCGTCCTCATCCGACCGATCCGGAGAAGGGCTATCATGATGTGATGGTGCTGTCGGCCCAACTGGGCGACGGCCGACGCCCGCCTGCCTATATGGGGGTGGAGGATGATGTCGATGTGTCGGGCAAGGTTCGCCCGCCGCGTCGCCGCACGACCCATGAAAATCCGCAGGGCGGCGAAGTGGTGGAGCAGGATATCGCCAATATGGTGACGCTCCAGCGCGGCATGCGGTCCAAGGGGCTGAACGACATCATCGTCTTTTCCGAACAGGAGCGGCGGATACAGCAGTTTCTGGCGGAACTGGATCTCTATCTGACGGACGCCAAGGGCGTAGCGGCGGATGGCTGAATGGACGCTGCTGGCGGGATTTGAGGATATCCAGCCATTTCGCGAAGAAGCGGACAATGGCATCATCCGGATCATCCTGAACCGGCCCGACCGGCGCAATGCCATGTCCGTCGCCATGGTCGAAAGTCTGTTGCGCCTGATCGACGGGCGCGCGGGGCAATGTGCTGGCGCGATCCTGTTGGAGGGCGCGGGCAAGGGCTTTTGCGCGGGTAGCGACCTCACCGAGCTGGCGGCGATGGACAATCATGACCGTGGCCGGTTCGAAGCGGATTGCGGCCGATTGGCGCGGATGATGATGGCCCATCCCCGACCGATCATCGCGGCGGTGCATGGCTTTGCCATGGGGGGCGGACTGACGCTTGCGGCGGCCTGCGACATCGTCGTCGGCACAAGCGAAGCGCGATGGGCCTTGCCCGAAGTGCCGATCGGCCTATTCCCGGCCTGGGGACTGGAGGGGGTGTCCCGTCGCATCGGCATGACACGGGCACGGCGATTGAGTTGGGGCATCGATCGTCTGGACGGCCCGTTGGCCGCGCAATGGGGTTTGGTCGATATGCTGGCTGAAGACCCGGCCATGACGGCATTGGAGCAGGGGCAGCGCCTCGCAGCGCTGCCAGCCTCTCAGGTGACGATGGTGAAACGCTATTTCTCGATCGATCGGACCGGGCAAGAGGCTGATGCCGCAGCCAACGCGCTATTTCTGACGGCTTGCGGGGATGATGTCGCCAAGGCGAGTTTTGCTGGTCGCCTGTCGTCCAGATAGAATGGGACTCGAAGCGGCTATCGTCTCTGACCTCAACTACCGTCGGTTATCAGCGTCCCGCCATCCACCACCAGATTATGGCCGGTGACGAAGCCTCCGGCCGCAGATGCCAGGAACAGGGCTGCCCCAGCGACCTCGTGCACTTCGCCCGGACGCCGCAGCGGTGTCATGGCCATGCGGCGCTGCATGAAGGCGGGATCGGCGATCAGCGGCGCGGATAATTCCGTACGGATGAAGCCGGGCGAGATGGCGTTGACGCGGACGCTGCGTGGTCCCCATTCGACCGCCAGATTGCGCGCAAGCTGCGCGACGCCCGCCTTGGCCAATGCATAGGCATTGATGGCGCCATTGCCGCGCAGGCCCGAAAGGCTGGATATCAGGATCGCGCTGCCCCCGCCCCGACCGGCGATATGGGGCAAGGCAAGATTGCACAATTCCACCTGACTGCGCAGATTGATGGCCATCACCCGATCGAAATCGGCCATGTCGACGGTAGCGAAAGGGCCAGGGCGCCCGGTGATGCCCGCGTTGCAGATCACTATGTCGATGCCGCCATGATGATCGACGGTTTTATCGACCAGCGCAGCCAGTTGGTCAGGATCGGCCACATCGGCGGGAAGCGCTAATGCGCCCAACTCGCGCCCGACGCTCGCGCAATCCTCCGCATTTTCGCTGGAAATGACGACCTGCGCGCCATGATCCCGAAAGGCGCGGGCAATGGCCAGGCCAATGCCGCGCGTCGATCCGGTGATGATCGCGATCTTTCCGTGCAGGTCGAACAGGGTCAATGCACGTCTTCCGGCTTATGCTCCGGTAAGGGCTGGCCGTTGTGCAGATAGGCCGGCGCCTCGATCAGGATGAAGGCGATGCGACAGGGTTTGTCGGACACATTGCGCCACAGATGATTGGTGCCGCGCTGGATGATGACGCCATTTTCGCGGACCGTCGTTTTGCGACCGTCTTCCAGTTCCAGTTCGACCTCGCCCGACATGATGATGCCATAGTCGATGCTGTTGGTGCGATGCATGGGCGACTGCCCGCCCGGCAGCATGTCGACGATGCGGATGGCCGACCCACGGTTGATCGTCAGTCCGGCATCACGGTCCCGCCCGTCCGTTTCGTCATTATTGTCGGCAGGAACGGTGTCGGTCGTCCACAACAACAGGAAGGAGGCGTCTCCGCTCGGGATGATCCGGGTCGGGGTGACATCCTCCGACTTGAAGATGGCCCGGCCGTCGGCATTGTGCCCGGTAACAACGCGCTGGATCGGCGGAAGGCCGGAATCGCTCATTTCGGTCATGCGGATACTCTTTGATAGGGGATGATCTGCTGGTCGATGATGCCGAAGGGCGCGCGGCCGTCCGCCAGTTGCCCTTCCATGCGAATGCGGTCGCCAAAGCGCATGAACCCGGTTCGCGGTGCGCCCTCGTCGACAATCTCGATCCCGCGCCGTTCCGCGATGCAGGATGATCCGACTTCCCGGAAATTGGCGTTGGATACGGTCCCCGATCCGATCACCGTTCCGGCGGGCAAATGGCGCGTGCGGGCGGCATGCGCAACCAGTTCATGAAAGCCGAAGGCCATCGGCGCGCCATTGGCGGCGCCGAAGCGGTTGCCGTTCCAGTCCACCAGCAGGTCGAGGCAGACCCTGCCATCGCGCCACTGGTCGCCCAGTTCGTCGGGCGTGACCGCGAACGGCGCCATGGAGCAGGCCGGCTTGGCCTGAACCCAGCCAAAGCCTGTCTTCATTTCTGGTCCGGCCAGCATGCGGAGCGACCAGTCGTTGATCTGCACGATCAGGCGAATATGCGCCATGGCGTCCTGCGCGTCCGTTCCCATCGGAACCTCATCGACGATGACGCCGAATTCCCCTTCGAAATCGATGCCCAGAGCTTCGTCCGGCATCGGAACGGCATCGGTGGGGCCATGGAAGCGATCCGAAAGCCCCTGATACATCAGCGGGCGACCGGTTTTCTCCGGAGTGATGCCCAAAACCTTGTCCATCAACGTGCCATGGCTTTCGAAGGCGGAGCCATCCAGCCATTGCCATGCGCGGGGCAAGGGCGCCGCCAGCATGGCGGGGTCAAGGGCGTGCGGGAAACCGTCAACTGCGGCCAGCGACGCGGCGAGATCAGACCAGTCCTCCATCGCCTGCTGCAATGTAGCAACCGGCGCCGGCGCATAATGGTGGCCATCGGGCGCGAGAATGATCAGTTGCCCGTCCCGGCTCCCATCCTTGAGCGTTGCCAGCCGCATCCCGTCTCCTTTCAATCCATTCTTGTGCCAAGGAGGTGGAGCAGGCGACCCGTGATGGTCAAAGCCAATCTATCGATAGGCGGCCTCCATAAATTCGATTTGATCTGGACGGTGGCGGGCAGTCTTTGGCGGCATGAGGATGTGCGCCGGTCTGGCGCGAGATCATAAGGACAGGCTGAATGTTCGAACCCTTCCCCGGTAATTATGTCTGGAACCTCGCGACCAACCTGGCGCTGGTCTGCGGCGGCAATCATGGTGAGATTGACGAGGCCAATCGCCCGATCATGGACGCGGCCAAAGCGGGCGCCGATGCAGGTAGTGCGCTGATGTTCGATAGCTGGCTGCGGGTTGCCGATCAGGTGGCGGCCAATGCGGCCGCCGATGAGGCTGAGGGTTATCTGCTGTCGGCGGGCAGCAAATATCTGCGCGCATCCGGCTATTATCTGGCGGCGGAACGGATGCAGAGCCGGGATTATGCGCCGCGCTGGGCCGCCTATGATCGCGGTCTGGAACTTTATGCCAAGGGCACGGCGCTGCGCGGCCTGCATGTCGATTTCGTGGAAATCCCCTATGAGGACAGTGCCTATACCGGCATCTTCGTCCATGACGGTTCCGGCATTGCGCGGCCCACGCTGGTCTCGGTCAATGGTCTCGATTCCATGAAGGAACAGGTCAATATGGCGGGGCATGGCGCCGCCAATCTTGAGCGCGGGATCAATACGCTCTTCATCGACCAGCCCGGAACCGGGGAGGCTCTGCGCAAGCGCGGGTTGACGGCGGTCTATGATGCGGAACGCTGGGGATCGGCGGCCTTCGACCATCTGTTGACCCGCTCCGACGTCATCCATGACAGAATAGGCATATTTGGTCTTTCATTTGGGGGATATCACGCCCCCCGCATTGCGGCCAATGATCCGCGCTATGCGCTATGCGCCGTCATGGGTGCCAACCATGTCTGGGGGCGGCGTCAGCGGGAGCGGGTCGCCAATGAGGGCGAAAATCCGGTGCCTCATTATTGGGATCATGTGATGTGGGTGTTCGGCTTCGATAACCGGGATGATTTCCTGACCTATGCCGATCAGATCAGCCTGGATGGTCAGGTGGAGAAGATCAAAGTACCCTTCCTGATCACCCATGGCGAGAATGACCGACAGATCCCGGCCTTCAATGCCCAGTTGAGCTATGATCAGGCCGTCAATTCACCCAAGCGCACGCTGCGCATGTTCACGAAGCAGGATTTCGAGGTCGAACATTGCGGCGCCGATAACGGGACGGGCATGCGGGATTATATTGCCGACTGGTGCGCCGAAACATTTGCGGAGATGGGGTGATGGCGGACTTCACCTTCCATCATGGCGGCGTCAGCGTCCCAAGTCTGGATGAAGCGATCGACTGGTATGGCCGGGTACTGGGCTTTGCAGTGGAAAAGCGCTTCTACATCGACGCCGCCCGATCGCATGCGGCGATGATCCGCAAGGGGCCGCTGCGTTTCGAACTGTTTGAAGTGGAGGGCGCGGCGCCTCTGCCGGAAGAAAGACGGCATCCGCCATCGGATCTGCGAACCCACGGC
The DNA here is from genome assembly GCF_900109095.1 of Sphingobium sp. AP50. Taxonomy (GTDB): domain Bacteria; phylum Pseudomonadota; class Alphaproteobacteria; order Sphingomonadales; family Sphingomonadaceae; genus Sphingobium. The sequence continues at coordinate 196,614 of NZ_FNYZ01000003.1, read as the reverse complement.
AACAAGCATGTCGCCTTCCGGGTCGAGGATCTGGACCTGTTCCTGACCGAGATGGAGGAGAAGGGCGCCGACATCGCTTTCGTCGTGCGGGAGGCATTCGGGAAGGGCTGTTTTCTGCGAGATTGTGCCGGCAACCTGATCGAATTCGTCGAAGAAACGAACGTCTGACGGCGGCATCGTTCCGGCGAATAGGTGGGTTTGATCCTTTCGGTTTGACCATCCACCCGCGCTCGGCTTCATTCTCTTTACATAAGAAGGAGAGGCTGGCGCCATGTTGCACGAGCAAGCTGCATGAGGGATCGAGGAGAAGCGCAGGAACCGGGTTTTCTGACCGGCTTTTCGCTGCTGTTGCCGATTACCCTGTCGACCATGGCGATCGTGCTGCTGGCACCGATCCTGCCGCAATTAATGTCCGATTTCAGCGATGTGCCCGGCTATGAATATTGGGTGCCGATGATCCTGACGATCCCGGCGCTATGCGTCGCCCTCTTCTCGCCCTTTGGCGGGATGCTGGGGGACTGGTTCGGGCGTCGCCGGCTGCTGCTGGCATCCTTCCTGGCCTATGCACTGGTCGGTGTGGCACCGCTTTTCCTGACCAGCCTGCCCGCCATCCTGATTTCCCGCGTGGGGGTGGGCGTGGCCGAAGCCCTGATCATGGTGCTGTCGACCACGTTGATCGGCGATTATTATAAGGGCGCTGCCCGCGACAAATGGCTGGCCGGGCAGACCGCCTTCGCCTCGCTATCAGCGTTGCTCTTCTTCAATCTGGGCGGGCAACTGGGCGTGTTCGGATGGCGGGCGCCTTTCTGGGTCTATGCCTCGGCTCTGCTGATGTTCGTGCTGGTGCTTCGCCATACCTGGGAACCGCGGTGCGAGACCGGCAGAGAAAAGGCGCAGAGCACGGGATGGGCCGGTTTCCCCTGGCGCCGGATGCTGATCATCATGGCGATCACCATCTATGGCTCGATCTTCTTCTACACGGTGCAAATTCAGGCATCGTCAGGACTGCATGTGCTGGGGATGAGCGATCCTGCGCGGATAGGCTTCCTGACTTCGGTCGCCAGTATCGGCGTGCCGATGGGCACCCTGCTTTATTCCCGGATCGGGCGCTGGCCGGTGCGCGGGCTGTTGCTGCTGGAATTCATACTGCTGGCGATCGGCTTCGGCATCATGGGCCTGGCGCGCGAGTGGGAGGCTTTCCTGATGGGCTGCTTCCTCAACCAGATCGGCGCCGGCCTGCTGCTGCCGACCCTGTTGGTCTGGGCCATGAGCCTTCTTTCGTTCGAGATCAGGGGGCGAGGGGCAGGCATGTGGCAGAGCAGTTTTGCCTTCGGACAGTTTCTGAGTCCCGTCGTCGTCACCCTGCTGTCGAAGCAGGCAGGTGGATTGATGGCAGCCTTTGGCCTGTTGTCGCTGGGGGCGTTGATCGGCGTGATCCTTGCGCTGGTCGTGCCGTTCCGGCGCGGTGAACAGGCTATGGAAGTGGCAGTGGCCCATGGGTGATCGGCTGAAAGGGAAGCTGGCGGTCGTGACCGGCGCGGCCAACGGCATCGGGGAGGGGTGTGCGCGCCTCTTCGCGGCCGAGGGCGCGACAGTGATCGGCGTGGACCGCAGCGGTGCCGATGAAAGCTGCGACTTGCTGGATGAAGTGGCAGTTGGCGCGCTGTTCGAACGGATCGGCGCCGAACATGGCCGGATCGATATTCTCGTCAACGCGGCTGCCTTTGCGGTCTTCGAATGGATCGAGAAGATGCGCTATGCCGATTGGAAGGCGACGCTGGCCGGGGAACTGGACATCGTCTTTCTCGCCACGCGCGCAGCCTGGCCCTGGCTGAAAGCCAGCGGACGTGCATCGGTCATCAACTTTGCGTCCGCCAATGCGCGCCATGCGCTGGAGGGATCGCCCGCACTGGCCCATTGCGCCGGCAAGGGGGGCGTGCTGGCCATGACCCGGCAACTCGCCATGGAAGGCGCGCCGCATGGCATTCGTGCCAACAGCATCGCGCCGGGCTTCATCCTGACAGCGGCGACGCGGGATCATCTGGCCTCCGATCCGGCGATCGAGGCGCAGATATTGGCGAAGAACATGATCCAGCGGTTGGGCGAGCCGGAGGATATTGGTTGGTGCGCCTTGTGGCTGGCGTCGGATGAAGCCCGCTATGTCACCGGTGCGGATATTGCCGTCGATGCAGGTGCGACGGCCTGGTAGGGCGAAGGAAGAAGCCATGATTACCGAAGTTGCCCGGATCGAGATCGATCCGGCGGATGCCGTGGCTTTCGAGGCTGCGGTGGGTGAGGCCATGCGCCATTTTCGCGTGGCGCCGGGGTGTCGCAGTTTCCGGCTGGATCGGTCGGTCGATCGGCCAGGCCATTATCAACTGGTGGTCGATTGGGACAGTGTGGAGGCGCACATGGTCGATTTCCGCGCAACCGACGGCTTTGCCGCATGGCGATCGCTCGCCGGTCCCTTTTTCCGCACGCCGCCGCAGGTCGATCATGTCGAGCGGGCACTTCAGGGTTTCTGACAGATTTTTCAAAAGGATGATGGAATGGCACAATATCTGAAAAGGGGCGCCACGGCCGAAGCAAAGGCCGATGCCGATCGCAAGGTTCGCGATAGCGTCGAGGCGGCACTGGCCGATATCGAAAAGCGCGGTGATGCGGCCGTGCGCGAGATGTCGGTAAAGTTCGATGGCTGGGACCGGGAGGATTATCGCCTCAGTCAGGCGGAAATCGATGCATGCGTCGACAGCCTGACACCGCAGGAGCGCAAGGATATCGAATTTGCGCAGACTCAGGTCCGCAATTTCGCGCGCATTCAGCGGGACTCCATGAAGGATGTGGAAGTGGAAACGCTGCCCGGCGTGATATTGGGCCACAAGAATCTGCCGGTGAATGCGGCGGGTTGCTACGTCCCGGGCGGGAAATATCCGTTGCTAGCCTCCGCCCACATGTCGGTCATCACCGCCAAGGTGGCTGGCGTGCCACGTGTCATTACCTGCGCGCCGCCGTTTCAGGGCAAGCCGGCACGGGCGATCGTCGCGGCGCAGGCCATGGCGGGCGCGGACGCTATCTACGCGCTGGGCGGCATTCAGGCTGTGGGCGCGATGGCGCTGGGTACGCAGAGCATCGATCCCGTCGATATTCTCGTCGGGCCGGGCAATGCCTTCGTTGCGGAGGCCAAGCGGCAATTGTTCGGGCGGGTGGGGATCGACCTGTTCGCCGGACCGACCGAGACGCTGGTGATCGCGGACGAAATTGGCTGCGATGCCGAACTGGCCGCGACCGACCTGTTGGGACAGGCGGAGCATGGACCGGACAGTCCGGCGGTTTTGCTGACCACGTCGGAGAAACTGGCGCGCGAAACGATGAAGGAGGTCGAACGCCTATTGGCCATCTTGCCGACCGCAGATTATGCCCGCAAGGCATGGGAAAGTTTCGGCGAAGTGATCGTGGCTGAAGATGATGCCGAAATGGTGCGCATCGCCGATGATCTGGCGTCGGAACATGTGCAGGTGATGACCGCCGATCCCGACTATTTCCTCAAAAACATGACCAATTATGGCGCCCTGTTCCTGGGGCCGCGCACCAATGTCAGTTTCGGCGACAAGGTGATCGGCACCAATCATACGCTGCCGACGAAGAAGTCGGCGCGCTACACCGGCGGGCTCTGGGTCGGGAAGTTCATCAAGACCTGCACCTATCAGAAGGTGCTGACCGATGAAGCCTCCGCATTGATCGGCGAATATTGCAGCCGGCTTTGCGGGCTGGAGGGCTTTGCCGGCCATGGAGAACAGGCCAATATCCGCGTGCGGCGCTATGGCGGGCGGAACGTGCCCTATGCCGGTACTGCCGTGCCCAGCCCGGCGACGGTCGCCTGATGGACGCGCTGCCCACAACGCCGAGCTTTCGGCTGGATGGCAGGCGGGCGCTGGTAACGGGGGCGGGGCGGGGCATCGGCCTCGCCTGCGCTGCCGCACTGGCGCAGGCCGGGGCGCATGTGACGCTGGCGGCACGCAGCCATGGAGAGATTGAGGCGGGCGCCGCCGCGATCCGCGCTGCCGGTGGACAGGCGGACCCGCTCACATTGGATGTGAATGATGTCGCGGGAACGGCGCGAGCGATCGAAGGCGTCGCGCCCTTCGAAATATTGCTCAACAATGCAGGCACTAATCGACCCAAATCCGTCATCGACGTTTCGGAGGCGGATTATGATGCGGTGCTGGGGCTGAATCTCAAGGCGGCCTTCTTCGTCGCGCAAGCGGTCTCGCGGCGCATGATCGATGCGGGCCTCAGCGGTTCCATTATTCATATGGGTTCGCAAATGGGCCATGTCGGCGGCCCCCAACGATCGCTCTACTGCGCGTCCAAATGGGGGCTGGAGGGGATGAGCAAGGCGATGGCGCTGGATTTGGCCCCGCATGGCATCCGGTCCAATACCATCGCGCCGACCTTCATCGAAACGCCGATGACAAAGCCGTTTTTCGAGGACGAGGCGTTCCTTGCCAGCGTCCTTACCAAGATCAAACTGGGCCGTCTCGGCACCGTACAGGATTTGATGGGGGCGGTCGTGTTCCTTGCGTCTGATGCCGCAGGCTTGATGACCGGAACGAGCCTGATCGTCGATGGCGGGTGGACGGCGGAATGAGAAATAGGGACCGGTGGATATTTCCACCGGTCCCTATGGGTTAGAATGGATCGTTCAACCGGCTGAGCGCCCCTTCCAGCAAGGCGGCATGTTCCTGCGGGGGGCGGTGCTCCAGTTGCAACCGGCCGATGCCGATGCTGCTTTCGATCACGTCGCGGCAACGCTTGTAGCGGCGCTCTTCATAAGCGGCGAGTCCGCTTGCCACGTCCTTCGCCCTGGCCAGTTCTTCGGCAAGGACGATGGCGCTTTCCACCGCCATGCCCGCGCCGGATGCCAGATGTGGCGTGGTGGCATGGGCAGCATCACCCACCAGTACAATCCGTCCGTTGTACCAGGGGCGGGGTTGGAGTGCAGCGGCTAGTGGCCGGTAGTTGATCCAGTTGTCGCGGGTCATATTGTCGCGGACCCAACCGGCATTGCCGCCGAAATCCTTGAGTAGGTCTTTCAGGGTAGAGAAGAGTTCCTCTTCCGTCATGAAGGCTTCCCGCTCTTCATGCGGAGTCAGCATCCACATATACACGGTGTCCGGTCCACAGGCGGTAATACCGCAAGGGTTTTCATGCCCGAGATAGAATTCCCCCGCATCCAGTCCGGGCGGCTTGGCGATGGAAATACGCCAGCAGCCTTGGCCAGTCGGCTGGGGCGGACCCATATGCGGGAAGGCGATGGCCCGAACGCTGGACGCAACGCTGTCAGCACCCACCACCAGATCATAATGGCCATTGGAACCGTCGGAGAAGGTCACCGCAACGCCGGATTCGTCATTTTCAAGCGCCGTGACGGTCAGGCCCAGCTGTACTTCTATGCCCAATTCCTTCACCCGCTCCTGCATGATCCTGTGCAGCACCGGGCGCATGATCCCGCCGGTCGCGGGAAGCCCTTCCTCGATCACCGGCTCTTCCAGATCGTGCAGATGGGTGCCGTCAAAGCGGAACAGCCGGGTCTTGTTGGTGATCGCGCCCGCCTTCTTGATCGGTTCCAGCAGCCCAAGGCGGCGATAGGCGCGCAGGGTCGGCCCGGTTATCGTGATTCCCGCGCCGTAGACGCGCCATTCCGGATCCAGGTCGATCAGTTCGGTCCGAACCCCCCTTTCCGTCAGACTGATGGCTGTCGCCATCCCGCCAATGCCTCCGCCAACGACAAGCGCCGTCGCGATGCTCTCGATTACATCCTCTGCCATGGGATCATGGTTGAACGGGGCGGGGCGGCAGGACAAATTCTTCCTGTCGATGCGTCGCATCCATCCGGTCGTTGCATCCATCCGGTCGTTTCATTGCTGTCCCTGTGGGCAGATAGGTCGCATCCAGCAAATCAATGTGACTTTTCCGCCGCACGCTCCAGAATTGACCAAAATCAAATCATCAGGGGAGAGGATCATGCGTAACGCATTGTTGGCGACCACCGCCTTTATAGGAATGATGGCCGCCGTACCGGGGCAGGCACAAACGGCCGATCAGGCAGCGCAAGGCTCGGCGGGGCTGGACGAGATCGTCGTCACCGCACAGCGCAAGGAAGAAAGTGCGCAGAAGGCGGCCGTCGCGATCGATGCGGTGACGGGTAACGACCTGTTGCAGCAGGGCATCGCCAGAGCCGAGGATATTACCAAGACCGTCCCGGCCATCAGCATCACCAATGGCGGCGGTTCCAATACATCCATCTTCATTCGCGGCGTCGGCAATATCACGTCGAGCAGCTATAATGACCCGGCGGTGACGCCCAGCTATGATGGTGTCGTGCTGGCGCGTGCGGCCGGTGCGTTCGGCTCCGCCTTCTACGACCTTGCCCGTGTCGAGGTGCTGAAGGGGCCGCAGGGCATCCTTTATGGTCGCAATGCGACGGGCGGCGCGGTCAACATCATCCCCGCCCATCCGGAAATCGGCCGCAATGGCGCGGGCTTCAATTTCTCCTATGGCAATTATGACGCGGTGAATGTCGATGGCTATGTGAACCTCGCCACCAGCGACAATAGCGCGCTGCGTTTCGCGGCAACGCGGCAGGTGCGCGACGGCTTCAATCGCGACGGTAGCGACGATCTGGACCGTAGCGGCCTGCGCGGCCAGTTCCTTATCGAACCGAGCGATGCTGTCAGCCTGCGCATCGGCGCGGACTGGACCAAGGTAGGCGGCGTCGGTCCGGGAGGCAGCTATATCGGTTCCTACACCCCCGGCGCTTCGGGCTATACCTTCGCTAAATCGCCGTTCGATGCGTCCGAAGGCTTCAACACGGATGCGGCCAATGCCTATCGCCAGACATTGCTTGGCGCACCGGGCTTTGGCTTTCTTAATGCGATGAACCAGGATGCATCGGTCGATTATACTTATTGGGGCGTCAATGCGGAGCTGAACTGGAAGACCGATATCGGCACCTTCACCCTGATCCCGGCCTATCGCCAGTCGAAGGGGGAAACCTTCTTCTACGGCCCGGCCTTCAACACGGCCTATAATTGGGAAAAGGACAGCCAATATAGTCTGGAAGCACGCCTCGCCGGATCGGTCGGCATGGTCGACTATGTGCTGGGTGGCTTCTACTTCAACGAAACGATCGACGCGAAAAATGAATATAATCAGGAATTCGTGCTGCCGATCCAGTCCTATACCCACAAGACGAAGAGCTGGGCCGCGTTCGGCCAGTTGACCGCCAACGTCACGGACCGGTTCCGGCTGGTCGGCGGCGCGCGCTACACCCGCGACAAGAAGTCGATGGATGGCATCATCAACAATTTCATAACCTTCTGCGGCGGCCTGCCACCGGCGAACATCACGCCGCCGGCCTCCTTTGCGGCCGGTTGCGCCGCGCCGGGAGCATTACCCCACTATCCCAATTTCCTGACGACGGCGGATACGGTGAACTGGTTGGTCAGCAATGGCTGGATTGCGGCGGGCAGTACCGATCAGGCCAATGCCCAGGTGTTTCCGTTGCTGAACGGCACCGGCACGATCCTGAAAACCTATAATCCGGTGGTCGACAGCGGCACCTATTCGCGGGTGACGTGGAAGGCGTCGGCGGAGTTCGACCTCGGCCCGCAGAACCTGCTCTATGCGACGGTCGAGACCGGCTATCGCGCGGGCGGCTTCCAGTTGGCGGAAGGCAAATCGCGCTACGACCCGGAATTCATCACCGCCTATACGATCGGGTCGAAGAACCGCTTCTTCAACAACCGGGTCCAGCTCAATCTGGAAGGCTTCTACTGGAAGTATAAGGACCAGCAGATCACCTATTTCACCGTCGACACGAGCGGTACGCTGATCAATTCCAACGAGAATGCGGGCAAGGCAACGATCAAGGGCTTCGATGTGGATGCGATGGTCAAGGCGACCCGGACGACGACGCTGAACGCCAAGGTGCAATATCTGAAAGCCACTTATGACGACCTGCACCTTTATACCGCGTCGCCGCGCGACAATATCAACTGCTCCTTCACGCTGACCGGTGGCACGGCGGGCGGCGCGCCGGTGAAGGACTTCAATTGCTCGGGCAAGCCTCTGCTCTTCTCGCCCAAATGGACCGTCAATCTGGGCGCGGAGCAGGTGGTACCGCTCGGCAATACGCTGGAACTGGTCGGCAATGTCGCGACGGCCTGGCGCGCCTCGCAATATGGCGCCTTCGAATATCTCGATTTCGAACGTATCCCGGCCTATTGGCAGACCGATCTCAATCTGACCCTGCGGTCGCCCGATGGCGGCTGGTCGGTCGGCGGCTTCATCTACAATCTCGAGGACAAGCGCCGCATTTCCACGCCGCAGCGCTCGCCGATCGGCATGGCGGTCGCCCGCTTCGGCGCGCCGCGCACTTATGGGCTACGCCTGTCGGCGGAATTTTAAGCTAGAGATGGACGGGAAGGGGCAGGTCGCGCGCCTGCCCCCTCGATAAGGAAGAGGAGAGAGCATTGCGGGTCGATCGGAGGTCATTCATGCGGGGCGCGGGCGCGCTGGGGGCACTGGCAGCGACGGGTGAGGCGCAGGTCACTGCCGCCAAGGTCAAGCGCCCCAACATCATATTCATCATGGCCGACGATCTGGGCTATGCCGACCTGTCCTGCACCGGGTCGCACCATATCAGGACACCCGCGATCGACAGTATCGCCGCGCAGGGCATCCAGCTGCGGCAAGGCTATGCCAATAGCTCCATCTGCTCGCCGACCCGCACAGCGCTGCTGACCGGATGCTACCAATATCGCTTCGCCATCGGCATAGAAGAACCGCTGGGGCCAGCGGCACCCGAAGGCATAGGCGTCCCGCTCGATCGGCCAACCATTGCCTCGGTCATGCGGGCGATCGGCTATCGCACCAAATTGATCGGCAAATGGCATCTGGGTGAACCGCCCAAACATAGCCCGCTGCACCATGGCTATGACGAGTTTTTCGGCATCGTTGAAGGTGCGGCTGACTATTTCCGGCATCATATGGTGATGGGCGGCAAGGATGTCGGCATCGGCCTGGCACAGGGCGACACGCCGATTGAACGCAACGGCTATCTGACCAATCTGTTCGGGGATGAGGCGGTGAAGACGATCGAGCAGGCCGGGGACACGCCCTTCTTCATGAGCCTGCATTTCAATGCGCCGCACTGGCCCTGGGAAGGGCGGGAGGATGCGGCGGTGGCGCCGACGCTCGGCGCGTCCTTCCATTATAATGGCGGAAGTCTCGCCAAATATAAGGAAATGGTCGAGGCGATGGATCAGAATGTCGCCAAATTGCTCGCCGCGTTGGAGCGGAGCGGGAAGGCGGATGATACGATCGTTATCTTCACCAGCGATAATGGCGGCGAGCGCTTTTCCGAAACCTGGCCCTTCACCGGGGTCAAGGGTGAGTTGCTGGAGGGCGGCATCCGCGTGCCGCTGCTGATGCGCTGGCCGGGCAGGATCGCGCCGGGTTCGACATCCGATCAGGTGATGATCTCGATGGATTTCCTGCCGACCCTGCTGGCGATGGCGGGGGGCAGCGTCGCCAAGGCCGGGACGTTCGACGGCATGGACCTGTCGGCGCAACTGACCGGCAAGGCGGCGCCGACCACGCGCGCGCTCTATTGGCGCTACAAGGGCAATGGGCAGGCCGCATTACGTGACGGCGACTGGAAATATCTGAAGCTGGGCGGGAAGGAGCATCTGTTCAATCTGGCGCAGGATGAGCGGGAGCGGGCCGACCATGTTACCGACGATCCGGCCCGGCTGAAGGCGATGCGGCTGCAATGGGACAGCTGGAATGCGCAGATGCTGCCCTATCCGCTGGGCAGCTACAGTGAAGATGTGCAGGACCATTATGCGGATCGGTATTGAAGCATGACGATTATCGTGACGGGCGCGGGCGGTTTCGTCGGGCGCCAACTGGTGCAACGGTTGCTGGCCAATGGCCATCAGGTGGTTGGCATGGATACCGCGGCGGGCGGTATTCCTGATGGCGCGCGGGCGGTCGTGGGTGACATCTGTTCCGCCGAAGTGCGGGCGGAGGCGCTGGCCGATGGCTGCACCGCGCTGGTCCATCTTGCCACCGTGCCGGGCGGCGCGGCGGAGGCCGATCCGGCGGCATCGCGCCGGGTGAATATCGACGCCATGTATGATCTGCTGGATGCGGCGAAGGCCGCGGGGGAGCGGCCGCGGGTCGTCTATGCCAGTTCGATCGCGGTGTTCGGCGATCCGCTGCCGACGCAGGGGGTGGACGATCTGACCCCGCTGTCGCCGCGCATGGTCTATGGCGGGCACAAAGCGATGATGGAGGTCGCCGTCGCGTTGATGCATCATCGCGGCGAGATCGAGGGGGTGAGCGTTCGCTTGCCCGGTATCCTCGCGCGGCCCAAGGGGCCGTCGGGCATGAAGTCCGCCTTCATGAGCGATCTGTTCCATGCGCTGCGGGCGGGTGAGCCTTTCACCTGCCCGGTATCGGCGGATGCAACCATCTGGGCGCAGTCGGTCAGCCGCTGTGCCGACAATCTGCTCCACGCGATCGATATGGACGCAGCGCTGATGCCGGCCACGCGGGTCGTGACCCTGCCGGCACAGCGCATCAGCATGGGCGATCTGGCAGCGGAAATCGCGCGCCAGTGCGGCACCTCCGCTGATCTCGTCAGCTATCGCCTCGATGCCGCGCTGGAGGCCGCTTTCGGCGCGCATCCACCTTTGTCCACGCCGGCCGCCGACCATGCCGGCTTTGCCCATGACGGCGATGCTGCTAGGCTGGTCGCCAACGCATTGTCGGTGATAGCGGCAGGCTGAAAAGAGGAGAGCGACATGCGGTTCGACAGGCTGGATCTCAATCTGCTGGTGGCGCTCGACGCACTGCTCAGCGAACGCAGCGTCAGCCTGGCGGCGGACCGCATCTGCCTGTCGCAGTCGGCAACATCTTCCGCCCTTGGTCGTCTGCGCGAATATTTCGCGGATGATCTGCTGGTGCAGAAGGGGCGGCAGATGGTGCTGACCGCTCGTGCCGAGGGACTGGTCGAACCTGTACGTGCCGTGCTGGAGCAAATTCGCACCACCATCGCCGTGCCGCCGCCCTTCGATCCCGCGACGTCGGACCGCACGATCCGCATCATGGCATCGGACTATATGACCGAAGTGCTGCTGGCGGCGGCGATGACCGATTTGCAGAGTCAGGCGCCGGGGATGCGCTTCGAAATCCAGTCGCTGACCGAAGTGCTGCTGGAATCGCTGGAGCGGGGCGCAATCGACCTGCTGGTCACGATCGACTATGCCATTTCCGCCGATCATCCCAGCCAGATATTGTTCGAGGATGATTATGTCGTCGTCGGCTGGAACGGGAATCCCGCCATGGCCGAGCCGATGACCAAGGATCGCTATTTCGAGATGGGGCATGTGACCGCCCGCTTCGGCCGGGCGCGGGTATCGGCGTTTGAGGATTGGTTCGTGCGGCGGCAGAAGCGGCAGCGCCGGATCGAGATCGTCACTCACAGTTTCCTGTCGATGGCGGGGCTGGTGATCGGGTCGAACCGGATCGCCACCATGCACCGGCGGCTTGCCACGCGCATGGCGGAATATCTGCCGCTGACGCTGCGCGAAGTGCCGATGGATATCCCGCCGATCCGCGAGGCGATCCAGTGGCATATTTCCAGCAACAACGATCCGGCGATCCGATGGGTGGTGGAACGGATCGTCGCTGGCGCGCAGGCACCGGCGACGGCAGGCGGCAGCGTGGTGTCGCTGGATCATGCGCGGGTCTCGCGTGAAGAACTGGCGGCCCAGTTTCTGAGCGACGCGACCCCGCGTGCCCGCAATTAGGGCACCCACATGAACCGGTAGATCGGCGCTTTATAGGTGAAGTCGGGGGTCAGGGCGCAGTCCTGCGGTGCCTGACCATAGGCTGCGAGATCGATACAGCGCATGGCCGAGGCGATATTGGTCATCAGCGCCACCCGGCCGACCCCGATGGCGCGTTCACTGCCGCTCCCGCCCTTCGATTCCGCCGCTGTCGAAATGTCCCGGTCAAAGATGGGCTGGCCATTGTCGATGCGCTTCAGGCTCCATCCCATGCGCACGATCGCCCTGCTGGAGAAGGAGATTTTGAAGGGCGCCTCCATATTGATCCAGCGGGGCGACAACCGCACCTTCGCCTCGCTTTCGCTGGGCGCCAGCAGGTTTAGTTTCTCCAGCGTTTCGCGCAGCGCCTTCTCGAAGCTGCTGCGTTTGGCCGCTCCCATGATCCCGCCCGTGGCCGACGCACCGACGACATTGGGCATATCGGCCACCGGATCGAGCGCAATCCGGTGATAGAGTGGATGGTCCGCCGCAACAGCCCTGGGCGCGCCGGGCTGGAATGGCAGGCCAATGGGGGATAGCGGCACGTCGTCAGCCTGGGCGGATGCAGGGGTGATCGCGATCGCTGTGGCGGCGAGGAGAAACAGGCGCATGTCGCCAAACTAGCGTCCCGGTCATGCGCCATCCTTAGGATATGTCCTTAATGGCGCATTATACGGCTAAGCATCGAAGATAGCGCGCGCCTTCTCTATTTCATCCCGTCTGCCCTGAGTCCAGTTCAGCAGGCGCTTGGCTTCGCCGAGCAATTCCTGCCCCAGCGGCGTCAGCGCATAGCCCACCTTGGGCGGAATATCCTCGCTCACGGATCGCGATACGATGCCGTTGCGTTCCAGCAAACGCAGCTTGAGCGTCAGCACCCGCTGCGAAATCGCACCTTCCGCGCTCATTCGGTCGAGCAGGCGGCGCAGTTCGGCATGACGAAACGCACTGATGTCCAGCAGCAGCAGGATCAGCATCGACCAGCGATCCCCGAGCAGACCAAAGATCGTCCGGATCGGCGCATCCTGTTCCGCGCCATGCTGGTGCATATCCTGCGCCAGCGCCGTCAATCGGGCGCGGCAGGCGGGATCGAAATCGTCGAAATCGCTCATCGGTCGTTATTTGGAAGGCACAAAAAAGTACCGTCTTCTCCCCTTTGCCAGGCACATTATGGTGCTTTGCCAGAAGATCAAGCGAAGGAGAGGGCGATGGCGTCGGATGCAATCCGTCTCGACGGAAAGGTGGCGGTCATTACCGGCGGCGCAGGCGGGATCGGCGCCGCCACGGCAAGGCTGATGGCGGCGCGCGGGGCGAGGGTGGCGATTGCCGATATCGCGATCGACGCTGCCAGAGCACTGGCGGACAGCCTGCCCGGCGCGATCGCCGTGCCGCTCGATCTGGAAAGCGAAGAGTCCATTCATACCATGGTGGCAGCCGTGGCGGACCATTATGGACGGCTGGATATCCTGCATAATAATGCCGCCCTGCTTGGCCCCGATATAGCCCAGCAGGATGGCGATATCGAGCATATGGGAACGGCGCTGTGGGACCGGACCTATGCGGTCAATGTGCGCGGGACGATGATCGCTTGTCGTGCCGCCCTGCCGCATCTCCGCGAGAGCAAGGGCAATATCGTCAATACCGTCAGCAATCTCGCCTTGCAGGGGCATCTGATTCAGGCGGCTTATAGTTCGTCCAAGGCGGCGATCATCCAGATGACCCGCTCCATCGCCGCCAGCCATGGGGCGCAGGGTATCCGTTGCAACGCCGTCGCGCCGGGCATGACGCTGACGCCGGCCTTGCGCGAGGCCTTCCCGCCGGTGCTGCGGCAGGCGGTGGAGGCGGAGACGCTGCGCGACCGGCTGGGCGAGCCGGAGGATATTGCCGAAGCGGTCGCCTTCCTCGCGTCCGACGCGGCGCGCAACATCACCGGGCAGTTGCTGGTCGCCGATGGCGGCTGCGCCAGTCATGTGCCGGGCATCGCGCAATTCCGGGCCTTTTTTGGAGAGCATGTATGAGCAGCTATGACATCGTCGTGATGGGCGGCGGCCATAATGGCCTGACCGCCGCGGCCTATATGGCCAAGGCCGGCAAGAAGGTCTTGGTGCTGGAACGCAAGCCGCATTATGGCGGCGGGGTTTCGACGCGGGAACTGATCCAGCCCGGCTTCTGGCATGACGAGCACAGCAATGTGCATATCATGATCCAGGGCAACCCGATGTTGCGTCAGGATGAACTGGGCCTGCTGTCGAAATTCGGGCTGGAATATATCTATCCCGAATTGCCCCATGCCTCGATCTGGGAAGACGGCACGATCGTCCGGTCCTGGCGCGATCTGGACCGGACCTGCGAGGAAATCGCGGCTTTTTCGCCCAAGGATGCCGAAGCCTATCGCAAATTCGCGCAGGCCAGCATGGCGGCCCTGCCGATGTTCATGTCCGGACTCTACGCGCCGCCTTTCCCGATGGGGGCCTTCGTGGCGATGATGGACCAGTCGGACGAGGGGCGCTTCCTGCTGGATGTCATGCAGCGGTCCGCGCTGGACGTGGTGAACCAATATTTCGAAAGCGATCTCCTGCGTCTGCACATCGTGCGGATGGTGACGGAAAATCTCCAGATGCCCGACGAACTGGGCACCGGCATGGGCGCGTTCCTGATGCCCGGCATCATCCACGCCTATGGCTGTTCCATGCCCAAGGGCGGGTCGGGGCAACTCTCCCATGCGCTGGTCCGCGCGATCGAGCATTTCGGGGGCGAAGTGCGCTGCAATGCCGAGGTGCGCCGGGTGATCGTGTCCGGTGGCAAGGCAACCGGGCTGGAACTGATCGACGGAGAGACGTTTCATGCCAAGGATGGCGTGATCGGCGCGATCCATCCGCATGTGTTGCGCAAATTCGTCTCCGAAACGCCCGAGCCGGTGCTGGAGCGGGCGGAACGCGTCACCCAGTCGACCTTTTCCATCAATCTGACCCATTTGACATTGAAGGAGCGGCTGAAGCTGAAGGTCGGCAACGACACCAACGCCATGATGACCGAACTTATGGACTTCTACAGCATGCGTGACATGCTGCTGGAATATGACAAGCTGCGGCGGGGCGAAGTGTCGGAACGACTGATCGCGGGCGGCGACAATACGATCTTCGATCCCAGCCGTGCGCCGGACGGCGCCGGCATCTTCTATGGCGTGAATTTCGCGCCTTATGACCTCTATCCCGGCGGTCCCGGATCATGGGACGAGCGCAAGGAGGAGGTCGCCGACAAGGCGCTGGCGCAATATCGCAAATTCTACTCCAACCTGAGCGACGACAATATCAGCGGACGGCTGATACGATCGCCGGTGGACCATGAACGCGACAGCCCGGCCAGTTTCCTGAAGGGCGATATCCATGGCTGTGCGCCCTTCTTCTATCAGTCGGTCGGCCATCGCCCGACGCCGGACCTGGGCCATTTGCGCGTGCCGGGGATCGAGGGGCTCTATCTGGTCGGGCCGTTCATGCATCCGGGCGGCGGCGTCTTCGGGGCCGGCCGCGCCACGGCGATCCAGATGATGGACGATATGGACATCGATTTCGACAAGGTTTGCGCAGGAGCCGTGCAATGACGAGCCGGAAGCCCAAAGGCATGAAAATATTGGACGCGCAGGACAAGGAATTGATGACCGTGCGCCGGATCGAGCGGGAGGGCAATGCGCTGATCATCCGGGGCAAGATATTCGGCGCCATGCCCATGGTGGCGAAGCTGACCCCGGCCGAAGCCCGCGCGGCCCTTCGGCTGCTGGACTTCAGGACGATCCTGTTCCTCCTATCCCTTCTGTTCCGCAGATAGCTGCGTCCCATGAAATGCGTTTTTGGGCGACCGGGTCACTCTTCATAACAGCAGGGAAGGATGAGGAGTGATCATGAGCATTTTGGGCGTAGCAAACGCTGTCTTCGGCGTTTCCGATCTCGAAGAACATCAGCGTTTCTGGACGGATTTCGGCTTGTCCCTGTCCCACGCAAATGAGGATGAGGCGATATTCGAACTGCCTTCGGGTTCACGCATCACCTTATACCGCCATGGCGACCCTCGCCTGCCCTCGCCTGATCCCTTCCCCGGCGACGGCCTGAAGGAAACCGTCTGGGGCGTGGAAAATGCGGATGTGCTGGAGGGCATTGCCGCCAGCCTTGCGACCGAAGTGGCGGTGCGGCGCGATGCCGATGGGGCGGTGCATTGCCTGTGCCCCGACGGACAGCCGATCGCGTTGCAGGTCTGGGCCAAGCGTGCGGTGGTCAGCGAGACGAGCCCGGTCAATACGCCCGGCAACTATCCGCGCCTCAACCAGCACAGGATCTGGCGCCGCCGGGCCATTCCCAAGACGATCAACCATGTCGTCTTCTTCTCGCCTGACTATGTCGGCAGCTTCGAATTTTACGAGCGCCATCTGGGCTTCCGCTATATCGACCATAGCAAGGGCACGGGCATATTCGCCCGCGCACCCGGCACGTTCGAACATCATTCGATTTTCTGGGTAAATTGCGACCTGCCGATCGCGCCGGACCATTTCAAATTCATGCATATCGCCTTTGGCATGGACGATATTGACGAGGTGATGCTGGGCGCCAACATCATGGAAGCCAAGGGCTGGAAAAATGCCAGCATGAACAGCAGTGGCGGCATTTCGCGCCATCGCATCTCGTCCGCCATCTATTATTATTGCGACATGCCCGGAAAGGCCGGCGAGGCGGAATATCATGCCGACACGGATTATCTGGACGATAATTGGGTACCGCGCGCCTGGGACTTTCGCTTCGGCTCGCTGCTCTGGTCGAACAATGCACCGCCGATCTTCCGGGGCGACAATATCCCCTGGGACATGACATTCGACGCCAGCCGGGCGAGCTTTGAACCGTTCCGGAAGAGCAAACCGGGCAAGGGTGTGGTCGAAGGCAAGCTCGCTGAAATTACCAGCGAGGATGAACATGCGATCTGATCGCTAACCGTGATAAGCGCTCAGCTTGTAACGATCCATTCGCCTCTGATCTCAACGGGCCAGGATGTTAGCGACTGGCCCGCACAGGGACCGGCACGGCACGCGCCATCTTCGATCCGGAACAGCGCGCCGTGCCAGCTACAGGCGATCCACTGGCCATCAGGCGTCAGATAGTCATCCAGCCGCTGCGCCAGCGGCAATCCGGCATGGGGGCAGCGGTCGACATAGCCGTGCACCCTGTCACCGGACCGCACGACGAAACCATGAAAACGGCCCGCCCGCATTTGCAGGACGAAATTGCGCGCGCTGTGATCTGCGATGGTATCGAGTCGGCAGAGTTGCACCCCGGCCGGCGTTTCGGTGAGCCTGTCGCCAGCCTCGCTCACGGATCAGCATCCGGTTGCCTGTCAGGATGCGCCGCCATGACAGCGGGCAGGCGACCGGCAGCCTCTCCTGCAGCGACAAGGCGCGGATAAGCCGACAGGTCGACACCAAAGCGCCGTGCGCTGTATATCTGGGGCACGAGATAGCAGTCCGCCAGCGTCGGACCGTCGCCAAACGCATAGACGCCGCCGTGCTGGACTATGAGGGTTTCCAGCGCCGCGAAGCCATCGCTGATCCAGTGCGACGCCCATGCCTGAACCTGTCCCGGGGAGGCCGCAAGATCAGCCCGCAATGTATTGAGAATACGTAAATTGTTTAACGGATGAATATCACATCCGATCAAAGCCGCCATTGACCGCACAATGGCCGCCTCATCGGGGTCGGCGGGCAAAAGGGGCGGAGCCGGCCAGCGCGTTTCCAGCCATTCCAATATGGCCATGCTCTCGATGATGCTCCGCCCTTCATATTCGATCGCCGGGACCAGTCCATGCGGCGCGATCGCCAGATAGTCGTGCCGCCGTTGCGCTCCGGCACGAAGATCATGCGTTATCTGCCTATAAAGCAGGCCTTTCAGGTTCAGGGCGATCCGCACCCGATAGGCAGCACTGGAACGCCAATAGCTGTGGAGCAGAATCTCGCTCATCGCGCGGGCAAAACTATAGCACGGCAAGCGCCAAAGCCGATCGAGGCGAAGCCCTCTGCCGATGTGCTGGCCCGCAACAGCACCTCGTCGCCATCCTCAAGGAAGGTACGCTGCTCGCCGCTTGGCAGCATGATCGGCTCGCGCCCGCCCTGCGTCAGTTCCAGCAGGCTACCAAAGCCGTCCTGTGTCGGCGCTGAAATGGTGCCGGTGCCCAGCAGATCGCCGGGATTGAGGTTGCAACCATTGGCGGTTTGATGGGCCACGATCTGATTGATGGTCCAGTACATATTGCTTGCCGGGCCATGGCTCAGGCGAAACGGCGCCCGGCCCTGCGCGCGCATCTCAGCGCTGGAGATCAGCACTTCAAGCATGATGGCGAGCGCGCCGTGCGCCTGATCATCAGCATCGAGCAGATAGGGCAGGGGGGCAGGATCGCCTTCCGGCCGCGCAGGCTGAGCGATGCGGAATGGCGCCAGCGCCTCGCGCGTGACCACCCAGGGCGAAATGCTGCTGTGAAAACTCTTTGAAAGAAATGGCCCAAGCGGTTGATATTCCCACGCTTGCAGGTCCCGCGCCGACCAGTCATTCAACAGGCAGAGGCCCGCCACATGATGCCCGGCTTCCGCGATCGGAATGGGCGAACCGAGTTCATTGCCCGCGCCGATCCAAACCCCCATTTCCAGTTCATAGTCGAGCCGGGCCGTAGCCGCGTAAATGGGGCTGTCGGCATCGGGCGCCTTGCGCTGTCCGCTGGGGCGGACGAGCGGCACGCCGGACGGGCGGATCGAGGAAGCCCGACCATGATAGCCGATAGGCACATATTTATAATTGGGGAGCAGCGGATTGTCCGGACGGAATTGCCGCCCGACATTATTGGCATGATGTATGCCGACATAGAAATCACTATAGTCGCCGATCGCCGCTGGCAGGTGGAGCATGCAGTCCCGCGTGGCGTAGAGTTTCTCTTCGACCTTCTTCCGTCCCGCTGGTTCCGAGAGCAGGACGGACAGTGCCTTGCGCAGATCGGCTCGCGCGACAGGAGAAACCGACATTAGGCGGTTGAGCGTGCTGTCTCCGCAAAGTGCCGCCACCGCTTGCGGCATCAACCCTTCTTCAGCGCAGGCCGCCAGATCGAGAATGTGGTCGCCGATCGCGACACCGATACGCGCGCCGCCATCGGCAGGGGAAAAGACACCCAAAGGCAGATTCTGGATCGGAAAGTCGACATGGCCGTTCGCGCTGTCCACCCAGCTTGTCAGCGCCGGATCATGCGTTTCGTCCGTCTGCCACCAGTTCATGCCCCGTGCTCCGGGTCGGACGGCAGTTGCGCCTTGGGAAAGTCCTGCCAGCAGGCGTCATAATCCTTCTGCAACAGCGGCGTTTCGATCGCCCAGCGGGTCGGCGCGAAACAATGGCGGCTCTCGAACATGAAGGCCATGCTATCCTCGATCTTGTGCGGTGAAAGGTCGGCGGCCACGGCCCGGCCATGGCTCTCACGGTCGGGGCCATGCGCCGACATGCTATTGTGCAGCGATGCGCCGCCCGGCGCAAAGCCGCCCGCCTTGGCATCATATTCGCCCTGAATGAGCCCCATAAATTCGCTCATGACATTGCGGTGGAACCAGGGCGGGCGAAAAGTATCTTCCGCCACCGTCCAGCGCGGGGGGAAGATCACGAAATCGATATTGGCGGTGCCGGGCGTATCGCTGGGCGATGTCAGCACGGTGAAGATCGAC
This sequence comes from Sphingobium sp. AP50, assembly GCF_900109095.1. GTDB lineage: Bacteria > Pseudomonadota > Alphaproteobacteria > Sphingomonadales > Sphingomonadaceae > Sphingobium. The sequence continues at coordinate 176,988 of NZ_FNYZ01000003.1, read as the reverse complement.
GGATCGGGATGGTCATAGCTGACCGTGCCGATCGTATTGAACCGGCGCAGGTCATAGCGCATCGGCACCAGATTTCCGTGCCAGGCGACCACATCGAACGGGCTGTGATCGATCGTCGTCGACCAGAGCTTTCCCTGGAATTTCTGAATGATCTCGAACGGTTTTTCCAGATCTTCGAAAGCGGCACAAGGCGCCTCAAAATCGCGCGCATTGGCCAGGCCGTTGGAACCGATCGGTCCCAGTTCCGGCAGGCGGAACAATGCCCCGTAATTTTCGCAGACATAGCCACGCGCCGCCCCGTCGAGCAATTCGACCCGGAATCGCATCCCGCGCGGGATGAGAGCGATTTCCAGCGGCCCGACAGACAGGACACCCAGTTCCGTCACCAGCCGCAGCCGTCCCTGTTGCGGCACGATCAGCCATTCGCCATCGGCGCAGAAGAAAGCGCGATCGACCATCGACGCCGTCGCGGCATAGAGATGGATGGCGCAGCCCGTACCGCTGACAGGATCGCCATTGCCGGCATAGGTGGTCAGCCCTTCGATAAAATCGACGCCCCCCTCCGGCAGCGGCAGACTATCCCAGCGCAACCGGTTGGGCGATACGGGGCCATCCTGAAACGGCCCGGACCGGATCAGCATTTCCCGCACAAAAGGGCGAAATGGCCCGTGCGCGGCGGAAGGCCGCATGCGGTAGAGCCAGCTTCGCCGGTTTTCGGCGCGCGGCGCCGTAAAGGCCGTGCCGGACAATTGTTCGGCATAAAGGCCATAAGGGACATGCTGCGGCGAATTGCGTCCCTGCGGCAAGGCGCCGGCAATCGCCTCGCTCGCATGATGGTTGCCGAAGCCGCCCAACATCAAGGCGTCCTGCTCAGGCATCGACCGTGATCACGCCGCGCCGGATCTGGTCCAGTTCGATGGATTCGAACAAGGCCTGGAAATTGCCATTGCCAAAGCCCTCATTGCCCTTACGCTGGATGATCTCGAAGAAGATCGGGCCGAACATATTTTCGGTGAAGATCTGGAGCAATATACCTTCGCCAGTCTCGACCGATCCGTCGATCAGGATGCGATTGCGGCGCAGCCGTTCCATATCCTCGCCATGGCCGGGCACGCGCTTGTCGACCAGTTCATAATAGGTTTCGATCGTGTCCTGAAGGCGTACGCCGCGTGCGCGCAATTTCTCGACCGTCTCGAAGATATTGTCCGTCGTCAGCGCCAGATGCTGAATGCCTTCGCCATGATATTCGCGGATAAATTCCTCGATCTGGCTCTTGTCATCCTGGCTTTCGTTCAGCGGGATACGGATCGCCTTGTCCGGCGCGATCATCGCCTGACTGAACAGGCCGGTCGCCTGTCCCTTGATATCGAAATATTTCTGCTCCTCGAAACCGAAGAGCGTGCGGTAGAATGTGCTCCACACCCGCATCTGCCCACGGCGGACATTATGGGTCAGATGGTCGAGCAGGTCGAGGCCGACGCTATTGCGCGCCTCCGCTTGCTGCCAGCCGGGGAATTCGGCCCAGTCGGCATAAGGGTCTTCGCCGTCCCGGATGAAATAGAGATAGGAGCCGCCAATCCCGCGGATGACAGTATCGTCTTCTTCGGTCCGTTCCGCGCCATGCTCCAGCGCCCATTGCAAAGCTGCCTGCGGATCGGCGACGCGGAAGGCCATGGCACTTGCCGACGGACCATGTTCGCCGCGAAAGGCGGCAACGCGGCCGGCATCGTCGCGGTTCAGCATCAGGTTGATGCGGCCCTGCTTGTAGCGGGTGATATTCTTGCGGGGATGCCGGTGGCTGGCGACGAACCCCATCTCCTCAAATTGCCGGGCCATCGCCTCCGGATCGGGGGAGGTGAATTCGACAAATTCGAAACCATTCAGACCCAATGGGTTATTGGCCGGAGCTTCCAGCATGACTGCATTCCTCTCTTATATATTCAGATAGGGCACGATCCCGCGCGCGAAAGCGGTAATTGTATCGATCGTCAGCCCCGCAATGTTGATCCGGCCGTCCGGCGCCATATAGATGCCGTGCTGTTCCCGTGCGGCGATGACCTGATCGGAGGAGAGCGGCAACAGCGCGAACATGCCGCGCTGGTTCGCAATAGGCGCCAGTCGCGGATGGCACGCGCTCAGTGCCATCCGCAGGCCGTTGAGGCGGATACGCATGGCGTCCAACTCCGCCATCCAGTCGGCGCGCAAATCCGGATTGTCGAGGATGACCCGCACGACCGCCGCGCCATGATCCGGCGGCATCGACCACAGGCCCCGCGCGATCGCCAGCATATTGCCCTTGGCAATAGCGGCCCCGGCGCCGGACCGGGACTGCACCCACAACGCGCCGACCCGATCGCGATACAGGCCGAAATTTTTGTCGCAGCTATAGGCGATCAGCGCTTCGGGCAGCCGGGCGAGCATCGTCCGGGTCGCGGCGGCATCGTCATCCAATCCGTCGCCCAGTCCCTGATAGGCCAGATCGATGAAGGGGATCAGACCGCGCCGTTCGCACAAGGCGGCGATGTCCCGCCACTGATCGGCGCCGAAGCCCGCACCGGTCGGATTATGGCAACAGCCGTGCAGCAACACTATGTCGCCGGGCATCGCATCGCTCAGATCGGCCATCATCGCGTCGAAATCGATCCCGCCGGTGTCGCGATGGTAAAAGGCGTGCGGCTGGATAGCTAGGCCCGCCGCGCGGAAGATCGGCATATGATTGGGCCATGTCGGCGTCCCGATCCAAACCCGCGCATCCGGCCGCGCACGGGCGATCAGTTCTGCACCCAACCGCAGTGCCCCGGTCCCGCCGGGCGTCTGCACGCCTGCCAGATGCTCTTCATCGGCGGCATCGGCCCCCAGCAGCAATTCCGCCAGCAATTCGGTATAGCGCGCGTCCCCTTCGGCGCCGAGATAGGCCTTGCTCTGCTGATCGGCCACCAGCCGCGCCTCGGCCGCCTTCACCGCCCGCATGACCGGCGTCGCGCCATGGTCGTCGCGGAAGACGCCGACGCCCAGATCGATCTTGTCCGGGCGCGGATCGGCCCTGAACGCCGTAATCAGGCCCAGCAGGGCATCAGGCGCCTGCGGTCGCAGGGCATCGAACAGGGCGTCCTGGGTGTCGGTAAACAGGGTCATGCCGACAGCGCCTTCGACCGGGCATAGGCCTGCGTACCCCGATTATGGACCCGATCGTCCGGCAGGATCGTGTCGATATCGAAATCGGGTGCATCGGCGAGTTGCGCATAGATGGGCGCAAAGTCTGTTTCCACGGTCTGGCGCAAGAGATCCTCGAAGCTGTCGATGATGAAATAGGTCTGCTGATAATCGTCGATGCGATATCGGGTCCGCATCACCCGCCGCAGGTCGAAGCCGATCCGGTTGGGGGAGGGGTCGTCCAGCGCGAACAGGGATTCCCCGTGCGACGACACGATGCCAGCGCCATAAAGTTTCAGCCCGCCATCCTGCCGGATCAGGCCGAATTCGACGCTGTACCAATAGAGACGCGCCAATTTCTCGATCGCACCCAGACCGTCCGCGCGCAAACCACCCCGGCCATAGGCCTGCATATAATCGGCGAAGGCCGGGTGGGCGAGCAGCGGGACATGGCCAAAGACGTCATGGAAAACATCCGGCTCTTGCAGATAGTCCGTCTGTGCGGGCGTCCGTATGAAGCGCCCGGCAACAAAGCGGCGATTGGCCAGATGTTCGAAAAAGACATGATCGGGCACCAGACCCGGCACGGCCACGACCTGCCATCCGGTCGCCTTCATCAGCCGTTCGGACAGTTCCTCGAAATTCGGGATGCCCGGCCGGGTCATCCGCAATATGTCCAGGCCATCCATATATTCGGGCACGACGCGGTCGGGCAGCATCTTCGCCTGCCGCGCGAACAGATGGTCCCACATGGCATGGTCCTGTGGGCTGTAAGAGTCCCAGGCCTGGTCGATGGTCCAGTCCGTCGCCGCGTCATCGGGCCGCATGATGTCTGCATCCGTCATAGGATGACTATCTTACAAAAGCGCCAAATGATCTTTTCATAATGGAGGATACAGGCGGATTTTATGAGAAAATATATCGGAAATATAAACTGAAAGGAAAAATATTGTCATGCTGCGATGCAAAACGGCAATGAATTTTTCCAGCAAGGCATCGCCGCTTCATCAACCCTCCGGCAAACCGATTTATAACTCGATAATATACATTATGTTAAATCAATCATCATCGCGCAATCGCAAACATGTGTCTCACTCCCTGTCGCAGCAAAGCAGCAAAGGCCCCGTCACACCATGTGCAACGGGGCCTGAAATCCCTTCTCCGCGTTCAGACGATCAGGATGGATCGCTCAAATAGAGCGGCATAGAATCCTCCCATTTGCTGTCGGTCAGCAGGCGTTTGTTCGATCCGTCGGCGTTCATCACATAGATCTGGCCATATTGCTGGAAGGTCTGGTCATAGAGCGCAGCCTCGTCGCGGAAGCCATGTTCAGACCCGCTCCACATGATCCGCCCGTCCGGCGACCAGACCGCATGGCCGTCGCTCGACGGATGGGTGGTTGCGCGGAACAGGCCGGTGCCGTCCGGCTTGATCGTGTAGATATCGAAATTGCCGTCCTCGCGCTTGCGGGTGAAGACGATGCGCTTGCCGTCGGGCGACCAGCCGGGCAGATTGTCCATCCCCTGCGTCAGCACCCGCGTCTTGCGCGTGTCGAGGTTCAGAACGCGCAGTCCCTTCTCCGTCTCGCTCCACACGCGATAGACCAGTTCCTTGCCATCGGCCGAGTAGCTGGGGAAGCCGGAATGGGTCGTGCCGTCGGTCAGCTGCTCCGCGCCGCTGCCATCCCGACGGACGCGCCACAGCGCGGCCGTCATCTTGTCACGCTCAGCGAACCAATAGCCCAGGCCAAAGGCGATCCACTGGCCATCGGGCGACCAGCAGGGCTGGAAGGCGCCGGCAAGGCCCATCTGCACCTTCTTTTCGTCCAGGCCGTTGCCGCTGGATTCGAAGACCTTGCGCTTCTCCGACCCATCGGGCCGCATCACCCAGACCGAACTATTACCCAGCTGTTTTTCGGTGAAGACGATCCAGCCATCCCGCGACAATAGCGGAAAGACGTCGACATGCTGATAGTCATAATCCTTGTCCCAGCTGAACAGCGGCTTGTAGAGCGGACGCACCGGCTTGAACGCGACCTTCTCATAGATCACCGACTTCCCATCCGGGGTCCAGCTTGGCGCGCGGATGAAGGCCTGTTTCACTGCGGGGCGATCGGACGTATAGGCCAGCCCTTCATTGGGGCCATATTTCACCAGATAGCCGATCTCGCTGTTGCTCAGGAACTGTGGCTGGAGCTTGAGGTCGGTGCCGGTCGTATGTTCCACTCGCTCGCCGGTTGCGACATCGACCGACACAATCTGCGAATAGGCTTTCCCGACATAATTGGGCCGGCGGGCGCCCCATGTCGCCTCGACCGTCATTTCGTAAAAGACGATGCGCTTGCCGTCCGGCGACCATTTAGGCGAACCGAGGCAATAGCCGGGCTTGGACGCCACCTTGCGAAATCCGGTGCCATCGGGCTTGATGACATAGATGCTCAGTTCCTGGGTATGCTCCCAGCCCCTGCCCCCGTCATGGCCGGTCCATGTCGTGTTGCGATCGCTTGAAAAGGCGATCCACTTGCCGTCCGGCGACCATTGCGGGCGGAAATAGCAGTCGGGCATATCCTTCGTGCCCCGCACTTCGCCGACGCCGGTCAGCTGCTTGATGCGGCCAGTGAACAGATCCTGCAACCAGATATTGGCGCGATAGCCGTCCCGTGTCGATACGAAGGCCAGCGTGCGCCCGTCGGGCGAAAGGACAGCTGCGTCGTCCATGCTGTCCGTGGTGACGACCGGAGCGATGCCGGTGCCGTCGGGCCGCGCGCGGAAGATATCCGATTGCCCGTCGCCGCGCCGTTCCGACGTGAACAACAACCACTGTCCGTCGGGCGAGAGCGATCCATTATATTCATAGCCCGTATCGACCAGCAGCTTGCGTTCGCTGCTGCCGTCCAGATTGGCGATCATCAGCTGCGAAAGGGACGGCGCGATGCGATTCATCAGCATCACCCCCTTGCGGCCCAGCGGCACGTCGACTGCCCGCGCTGCCCCGGCCGCCAGTGCGCCCAGCGACAGCCCCATGAAATATCTGCGATTCATCATTCCTGCTCCCATAAAATCCATCATAGAACCGGATCGCATCTGTCGGCGACCTCCCTCCTCATCCCATCCATTTGCTGACCGGCACGGCCGACTGCTCCAGCGGCTGTGCGATCACGTCGATCAGCGAGGGTCCGTCATGGGCCACGGCCTGCCGCACGACCCCGTCCAGTTCGGTCGGATCGCGCACCGTCCAGGCCTTCACGCCATAGGCCTCGGCGATGCGTGCATGATCCACGCGCGTGAAATCGACCGAGAAATAGCGTTCGCCATAGCCATCCTTCTGGCTCGCCTTGATCCAGCCGAAGGAAGCGTTAGAAAAGACGATCATGGTGATCGGCAACCCCTTGCGCACCATTGTCTCCATCTCACCCACGGCAAAGCCGAAGCTGCCGTCGCCCATCACCGCCACGACCTTGCGATCCGGCGCACCAATCTGCGCCCCGATCGAAGCCGGGAGCGAGAAACCAAGCGCGCCATGCGCCCGGTTGGTGATGAAACGACGGCCGGTCGAATTGAACTGATAATGGCCGGAAAAATAGGGACAGGGCGTGCCCGGATCGGCCACGATGATCGCATCGGCGGGTAATATGCTCTGCAAGGCGGCGAGCACCCGTTCAGGCCGGATCGGTGTATCAGTCGATGCGGCCAACCGGTCGAACCCGGCCCGCTTCGCTGCCTTCAGACCGGCGAGCCGTTCCGCCGCGCCACTATGCAGCCGTGCGCCCGCCAGCCGCCGTTCGATCTCGATCTTCAGCGCCGACAGGCAGAGCAACGCATCGCCGACAATCCCCGCCTCGACCCGGTAATTGCCCGAAACGACCATGGGATCGATGTCGATATGGACGATCGGTACGCCACGCGACGGCACCGTGCCATGTTCCGTGGTGGTCGATCCCGCCCGGCAGCCAACGAAGATCACCGTGTCAGCGTCGGCAATCGCCGCGCGCGTTTCGTCCGTGCCACCATTGGCGCCGACCACACCCACGGCCAGCGGATGATCGTCGGCAATCACGCCATGACCGCTGACGGTGGAGGCGACGGGGGCATCGAGTATCTCGGCCAGTTCCGTCAGCACATCGCACGCACCCGACAGGATGACCCCGCCGCCGCAGATGAAGGCAGGCTGCCTGGCCGCCAGCATCACGTCCGCCGCTGCCGCGATCAGGTCCGGGTCCGGACCGGTGCGATAGGCGGGAAAACAGCCATGGCGCGGATCGGCCCAGACATCCGCCGCGTCGAGCTGCTGCTTTTGCAGGTCATAGGGCAGACCGATATGCGCCGCCCCCGGCCGCCCCGTCGTCGCCGCGCGAAAGGCGGTGCGGAAGATATGCGGGATCTGGCTGACATGATCGACCACCGCATTCCATTTGGTCAGCGGCGCGAACAGGGCGCGCTGGTCCAGTTCGGTCAACGGATAGCGCCCGCGCGCCGTCACCGATACGTCGGATGTGATGGAGAGCAGCGCGACCGAACTTTCATTCGCTTCGATCACGCCGGGCAGGATATAGGTCGCCCCGCCGCCGCTCGGTCCCTCGCACACGCCCACGCGGCCGGTCACCCGCGCATAGGCATCCGCCATATAGGCCGCGCTGCGCTCATCGCGGGTCAGCACATGCTCCATGCCATGGTCCAGCCGGCACAAGGCGTCATAGAAAGGCAGACTGGTGTCACCGCACAGGCCAAAGATATGGCGCACACCATGGGCCTGAAGCGTGCGAACGGCGGCCTCGGCCCCGGTCAGGCTCTCAACGCTCATATGAAAACCACCGACTGCACCAGTCCCACCCGCTCCATTCTATGCTTATCGAACCAGAGGTCTACAGGCAGCGCATCGCTGGCCAGCTATCAAAAGTCCGCTCGCAGCGATCAATGCCGCGTCCACTTCGACCAACACCGGGGGGAACGTCTTTGCCCCTTCCACATTGAACAGAACGGAGAACAGCGCATCCTGCGCGGCTCCATCGGGGGTGGTCCATGTCGCATCAATCTATCGATCAGACAGAGCGATATTCCCGGTTTGGCTTGCGCCCGGCCGCCGCCTAGAAGGACATGCAGGGAAAGACAAGGAGTGACGAATATGGATGCCAAGACAACAGAAACACAGGGCTGTCCAATGAAGGATAAGGCGGCAAGCCGAACCCTGCTGGGTCGCACCAACCGTGACTGGTGGCCCAATCAGCTGTCGCTCGACATTCTTCAGCAGAACGGCCTGTCGGGCAATCCGATGGATGCCGATTTCGACTATCGCGCCGCATTCCAGACGATCGACTATGACGCGCTGAAAGCGGATCTGACCGCGCTGATGACCGACAGCCAGCCCTGGTGGCCGGCGGATTATGGCCATTATGGCCCCTTCTTCATCCGCATGGCCTGGCATAGCGCCGGTACCTATCGCACCGGCGACGGTCGCGGCGGCGCATCCTCCGGCTCGCAGCGTTTCGCGCCGCTCAACAGCTGGCCGGACAATGGCAATCTGGACAAGGCGCGCCGGCTGCTGTGGCCGATCAAGCAGAAATATGGGCAGAAGCTGAGCTGGGCCGACCTGATGATCCTGGCCGGCAATGTCGCGATCGAATCCATGGGCGGGCCGGTCTTCGGCTTCGGCGGTGGCCGCGCCGACGTGTTCGAGCCGGAAAAGGACATTTACTGGGGCACGGAAGAAAATTGGGTCGGCGACGAAGCCAATGAAACCCGTATCCAGCCCGAAAAGGACATGGCGCTGGAAAGCCCGTTGGCCGCGATCCAGATGGGCCTGATCTACGTCAATCCCGAAGGACCGGGCGGCAATCCCGATGCGCTCCAGTCGGCCCGCGACATTCGCGAAACCTTCGCCCGCATGGGCATGAATGACGAGGAGACGGCCGCGCTGACGGCGGGTGGCCATACCTTCGGCAAGGCCCATGGCGCAGGCGACGCTTCGCTGGTCGGCGCAGAGCCCGAAGGCGCCGACATCGCCCAGCAGGGACTTGGCTGGCAGAGCGGGCATGAAAGCGGCATGGGCGATCATACGATCACCAGCGGCATCGAAGGCGCCTGGACGCCGACGCCCACGACCTGGGACATGACCTATTTCGACATGCTGCTCGACCATGACTATGAACTGGTCCGCAGCCCGGCGGGCGCCAAGCAATGGCAACCGGTCGGCAATCCCGAAGAGACGCTGGCGCCCAAGGCGCATACGCCCGGCGTCAAGGTACCCACGATGATGACCACGGCCGACATGGCGATGAAGGTCGACCCCGACTATCGTAAGGTCATGGACCGGTTCCGGGCCGACCCGGCCTATTTCGCCGACGCCTTCGCCCGCGCCTGGTTCAAGCTCTGCCATCGCGACATGGGGCCGAAGGCACGCTATCTGGGGCCGGAAGTGCCGGCGGAAGACCTGATCTGGCAGGACCCGATCCCGGCGGCTAGCGGCACCGTGACTGCCGATATCGCAGCGCTGAAGGACAAGATCGCGTCGTCGGGCCTGTCGGTGGCCGATCTGGTCAAGACCGCCTGGGCCTCCGCCGTGACCTATCGCGGGTCCGACCATCGCGGCGGCGCCAATGGCGGGCGCCTGCGCCTTGCCCCGCAAAAGGACTGGGACGTCAATGAGCCGGCCGAACTGGGCCGGGTGCTGGCGGTCTATGAAGGCATTGCGGCGGAGGCCGGCGTCTCGGTCGCCGATCTGATCGTGCTGGGCGGCAGCGTCGGCATCGAGCAGGCGGCGAAGGCTGCGGGCCATGCTATCAGCGTGCCCTTCACGCCCGGTCGTACCGATGCCTCGCAGGACCAGACCGATGTCGATGGCTTCGCCGTGCTGGAGCCGAAGGCGGACGGTTTCCGCAACTATCTCCAGGTCCGCTTCAACGTGCCTACGGAGGAATTGCTGGTGGACCGGGCGCAGTTGCTGGGCCTGTCCGCGCCGGAAATGACGGTGCTGGTCGGCGGCCTGCGGGTGCTGGGCGCCAATCATGGCGGATCGCTGGACGGCGTCTTCACGACCCGTGTCGGGCAATTGACCAATGACTTCTTCGTCAACCTGCTCGATATGAATACCGCCTGGAAGCAGGTGGACGATGCAGCGGACGAGACGTTCGTCGGCTCCGACCGGGTCAGCGGCGAACAGAAGTGGACCGCGACCCGTACCGATCTGGCATTCGGTTCCAACTCGCAGTTGCGTGCCTTGTCGGAAGTCTATGCAGGGTCCGATGCGGGTGAAAAGTTCGTCCGCGACTTCGTGGCCGCCTGGGTCAAGGTCATGAACGCAGACCGGTTCGACCTCGTCTGAAACGAAACCGGCTGGCTTGCGATCGCGAGCCAGCCGGATCAGACGTCGCTCAATCCATCCGGCTCCCGGTCATCCTGACCCAGCGCGACAAACTGGTCGAGTAGCCAGGATGCGGCCGGTCCCGGCGGCGTATCGCGCCGCCAGATGCCCGAAAAGCGATAGGTGCCGCCGGGATGATCGGGCATGGCGAGCCGCACCAGCGTCCCCGCCACCAGATCCGCCTCGATCATCGGCAACGGCATATTGCCCCAGCCAATCCCTTCGCGCAGCAGCGCATGCTTCGCGCCCAGATCGGCAAGGCGCCATGTCTTCGGACTACTGACGGAGAAATCCCGCCCCTCGGTGAAGCGCGATCGGTCGGTCAACACCAACTGGGTATAATCCCGCCCTGCCCCCGGCACGATCGCGTCCATACGGCCCAGCGGATGATCCGGTGCGGCCACGGGCACCATCGGGACCAGCCCGGCCGCCATGCTCTCAATCCCTTCAACACCGGCGGAAAGCGGCCCGGAAATGCCGATCACCGCGCCCCGGTCCAGCACCATGGCGGTGATCGCGCCGAGCGCTTCGGCATGAAGGCGCAATTGCACCGTGGGAAATTCCCGTGCGAAGGCGCGCAGCACCCTGCCCAGCCGGTCGGCGGGCAGCATCACGTCGATGGCGATATTGACCTCCGCCTCCAGCCCGTCGAGCAGCCCCTTCACCTTGGCCCGCAGCCCATCCATGCCATGCGAGATGCTGCGCACTTCCGCCAGCAACGCCCGACCGGCGACGGTAAGTTGCGGCTTGCGCGTCCCTTCCCGCTCGAACAACATCAGGCCCAGCTGCGCCTCCAGATTGGCGATGCCATAGCTGATCACCGACACCGCCCGATTGAGCGTACGCCCGGCGGCGGCAAAACTGCCTGTATCGACGATCGTCAGGAAGATGCGCAACTGGTCAAAAGTCGGCGTACCGGGATTATTCACTTTTCGATTTCCTCGAACATAATACCCTATTTTATCTCTCTGATCGGGAAAGTGCGCAAGGTCTAAAGACGGTTCCAACGCGAGGCGGCATCCCGCCCCCGCATGGAGACAAGAGCATGATCGAACTTCGCCCTTTCGACAGCCTCGGCGGCGCCAACCATGGCTGGCTGGACGCCAAGCATCATTTTTCCTTCGCCGGCTATCATGATCCCAAGCGGACCCATTGGGGCAATCTGCGCGTCTGGAATGACGACACGATCGCACCGAACACCGGCTTCCCGCCGCACCCGCACCGCGACATGGAAATCATCACCTATGTCCGCGAAGGCGCGATCACGCACGAGGACAGCCTGGGTAACAAGGGCCGTACCGAAGCGGGCGACGTTCAGGTGATGAGTGCGGGCACCGGCGTCCGCCATTCGGAATATAATCGGGAAGATGTGACGACGAAGATCTTCCAGATCTGGATCATCCCCACCCGTCAGGGCGAAGCGCCCAGTTGGGGTGCCCGCCCCTTCCCCAAGGGCGACCGCGCCGGTCATTTCGTGACGCTGGCTTCGGGATATGACAATGATAATGACGCGCTGGCCATCCGCACCGATGCGCGGGTCGTCGCCGCGACGCTGAAGGCCGGTGAAAGCGCCGAATATCCGATCGGGCGCGATCGCAAGGCCTATCTGGTGCCCGCCAGCGGCGCGATCCAGATCGACGATGTTCGCGTCAACGCCCGCGACGGGGCCGCGATCAGCGATATCGACGTCATCCGCGTCACTGCGATCGAAGATAGCGAGATCGTCCTGGTCGACGCCGCCTGATTGAGGTGCGGGGAGCCTGATGCATTCAGGTTCCCCGCATCATTCCTCAATCGTTGACGAAAGTCAGCGACGCCATGTGGTAGAGGGTAGACACTTTCTGTCCCGCCAGGCTCAGGTCGCCCTTTTCCTCATGGGTGGCCGACAGGATGAAACGGCCTTTGTCCTTCAGCGGCAGGGTGACGCGCCCCTGCGCGTCGGTGGTGAAGCTCTTCGACCATTTGTCAGGCGAAATCACCGTCACCTTGGTCGCGGCCAGCGGCTTGCCGTCGCGGATCAGGGTGAAGCTGTCGGCATGGGCGGCGGTCGGCACGATTTCCAGCGGCAGGCCGGCCTTGGCTTCGGCACGTCCGGCGCGAGCGTAATAGATCACACCCTCCTTCTTCCCCTCTTCGCCCCAAGGCGCGAACACGCTGTCGTCGATGACGCGAACGTCTCCGGCAGGCGCGGCCACTTCGATATAGCCGGCCTTGCGCACCTGCGCAGCCTTCGACGCAGGCACCAACTGCGGCGCCTTCAGCTTCTCGAACTCGGGATCGCCGCCTTCGGGCTGCACCTCGCCCGGTTCGCCCAGATAGATGCGCGCAGGCCCCGTGCCATCACGCTCCACCCAGATTTCATGCGCTTGCGCCGCCGAACCCAGACCCAGCAGCGCCGCCAGCAGAACCGACTGTTTCAGCATCTCTCTTATCCTTCTTATCCTCGTCGCAAATCGCCGCCATCCGGTCGATTCGATACCGACGTCGCCGTACAGCTAATGCGACAGATTCGCAATTCTGCGACAGGAGGAATTAAGAAAGGACTTCCCTGACAGCCTGAAGAATGGCGTCCGCCTCCGGACGATCGAGCCAGTCGGGGCTGACTTGCAGCCATAGCAACTGCCGCCCCTGCCCGAGGATGGCGGCCGTCGGCTGTGGCAATGCCCAGCTTCCCGTACCAGTCACTTCGCCAATCCAGCCGGAGGGTGGCGGCGAAGGCTGATCGTCGGGTTCGAAGGTGATGCTCAGATGATGGGCAAGCCCATTGTCCCGATCCGTCGCCACCACGAAGGGCAGGCGATGTCGCGTCTTGATCTCCCTCAGCGCATCCGCCCTTTGCGGGCTGAGCGCGACCAGGCGGACGCCCTTGGCGGCCAGCGCAGGAAACAGCTGTTCGGCATAATAAGGCAAGGCGAGATTGCAGGCCGGGCAATTGGCGAAGCGGAAATAGATCAGCACCGCCGGTCCCTCGGCCGTCAGCGCGTCCAGCGACAACGTGCCACCCTCGACATCGTCGAAATCCGTGGGCGGCAGGATAGACCCCGCCTGCGCCACTGCCGCCGGATCGAACCGATCGATCAGTATATGACGCTGACGGGCATTGGCGGCCAGTTGCGTGGCGGGCCAGCTATTCGCCCGTTCCGCCTGCAGCGCGGCAAAACGGTCCCTGAGCGTTGCGGTGAGAAGTGTCGCCATCATGATCTCCTTGCGGTCCGGATCATAGTGACGCCCCCCACCGCTCTGCGCCAATGAGTGTTGCCCGGCCTATATCGATGAATTTTTATAGTTTCATGCCGCGTCGCGATGGGCCGAAGGGGCATGATGGCGGCTCGCCGGAATGGTGAGACCCAGATTGCCGCGTAACGTATCCGCCTCATATTCGGTACGGAACAGACCCCGCGCCTGAAGGATCGGGACGACTTCCTGCACAAAGCGTTTGAACTGCGCCGGATGGCCCAGATGGACGTTGAGCCCATCAAGCGCGCGCTCTTCGAACCAGTGCTGAATTTCATTGGCAACCGTCTCTGCCGATCCGACAAAGGGGCTCCCGCGCCCGGCGCGAAGCAGTTCCACCGTCTGGCGCAGGGTCAGCCCCTGTGCCAAGGCAAAATTCGTCACCTTCTTCGCCTGCGTATAGAAGCTGCTCTTGGCATGCTCCAGCGCTTCGGCCGGGAAGGGCGCATCGGGATCATGCTGGCGGAAATCATACCAGCCGAAGGGGCGGCCGAATTCAGCGAGCGCCTGATCGAAGCTCTGGTCGACGCTACGATAATGATGCTCGATCGCCTGCGCTTCCGCATCGGTATCGCCGACATAGACGGAGAAGCCGGGGAGGATGACGATCTGATCCGGATCTCGACCCTGACGGACGGCGCGCTCCTTGAGGTCAGCGTAAAAGGCCTGCCCCTGCTCTATCGTGGCAGCGTGGGTGAAGATGGCGTCGGCGATGGTGGCGCCCAGATCGCGCCCTTGGTCGCTGTCGCCCGCCTGGAAGATGACGGGTTCCCCTTGCGGCGAACGCTGGAGGTTGAGCGGTCCCACCACCTGAAAAAATTCGCCGCGATGGTCGAGCCGGTGCAGCTTGTCGGCATCGAGGAACTGGCCGGTCGCGCGATCGCGCACCAGCGCCCCCTCCTCCCAGCTCGACCAGAGCCCACGGGCCACATCGAGAAATTCGACCGCACGGCGATAGCGGGTGTCATAGTCGAAATGTTCGGGCAGGCTGAAATTGCCTGCCGTGCCCGCGTCCCCACTGGTCACGACATTCCATCCCGCACGCCCCTTGCTGATCAGGTCGAGCGAGGCGAAACGGCGGGCCAGATTGAAGGGGTCGTTATAGGATGTGGTCAGCGTGCCGACCAGCCCGATCCGGCTGGTGGCCACCGCCAGCGCAGACAACAGGGTAAGCGGTTCCAGCCGGTTGAGATAATGCGGCGGCGAATTCGCCGTGATGAACTGGCTGTCGACGATGAAGACGAGATCGAACTTGGCCGCCTCCGCCTGACGCACCACATCGATATACCAGTCGATGCTGACGCTGGCGTCGACCGGAATATCAGTGTCCAGCCAGCGATTGCTGTCGCCGGGACCGCCGACGCCCGTGGGGACGAGGCCGAGTTTAAGCTGACGCTGTGTCATGCAATATATCCTTGGAAATCAGATGTCGTAACCGGGTGCCTGACGCTGCGCCTTGCGCAGGGCGGCTTCCCAGACGAGGTCGTAATGGGATTTGGCGCCTTCCACCGGCTTGCGCTCCCGGCTCATCTGACGGCGCACTTCCTCCTGCGCCTCTTCCGGCGCGATCAGCACCTGGTCGCGGCCGATGCTGAGGGTGCGGACCTGGGCCTTGCAAGCTTCCTCCAGATGATAGATGCCGCTGAACGCCTCACCCGGCGTCGATCCCAGCGCCAGCGTGCCATGATTGCGCAGCAGCATGATCTTCGTGTCGCCCAGGTCCGCGACGATGCGCTCCCGCTCATCCAGATTGAGCGCGACCCCTTCATAATCATGATAGGACAGACGCGGAATCAGCGACAAGGCGCGCTGGTTGAGCGGCAGCAGCCCTTCTGCATGGGCCGATACGGCCATGCCGTCCGCGCTGTGGAAATGGGCGATATAATGGGCATCGTCGCGCGCGCCATGAATCGCGGAATGGATCACATAGCCGGCATAGTTGATACCATAGTCGCTCTCGCCGATCACATTGCCGTCCAGATCGACCTTCACCAAGCTGGATGCGGTGATCTCATCGAACATCAGGCCGAAGGGGTTGATCAGGAAATGATGATCCGGTCCCGGCACCCGCGCCGAGATATGGGTGTAGATGAAATCATCCCAGCCATAGAGGGCCGACAGACGATAGAAGGCGGCGAGATCGACGCGAACCTTCCACTCCGCTTCGCTGATATCGGACTGGCGGAAACGGTCGTCTTTCAGGACAGTGGCCATGGATTTACTCCTTTGCCGGCCTGTTTAGAGTGGGGGGGCGCCGCCGCCCAATGAGAATGTCTCAAGGGTCACAAAGGCGTTCTCATAGCAGGATGCGATTTCCCGGTCGGCGCGGGCATATCCCGGCTAACGCGCTGCCCCGATGTGGCTGTCGAGAATGGGAATGACCTGTCCTACCGGATCGCGCTTCCTTATCCTGCGATCGACTCTTTTGATTGTCGAGAAAGAACGCGCTGAAAAAGCGGTCCGTGCGGAATTGGCAAAGGCGACATAAGGTGACAATTTCAGGCACATTTTGCGGTGCTTTTGTCACTTTATCGCCCCATCCCGGACGTTCGAAGCCTGTGTACGCTGCCTATGCCGCTTCGGACAGCGTGGCCTTCGCCTGCCGCCAGCGCCGATATCCCACTATGGCAAGCATGATCATCGCCGCATAAAGGCCAGCCGTCAGCCATAATTCCTTGAAGAGGAACATGCCGACATAGAGGATATCGACCGCGATCCACAGCAGCCAGCTGGCCGCATGGCGCCGCGCGGTCCAATATTGCGCGACCAGACTGAAGCTGCTCAGCCCGGAATCCATCCAAGGCAAGGCGGCGTCAGTATAGCGACTGGTGCCCCAGCCGATCACCGCCGCGCCGACCGCGCCGATCGCAAGGCCCGTCCATGCCCGCGCAGGGCGCAACGGTTCGACGGCAACTTCGCCTACGTCATTCCTGCCCTGCGCCCATTGGAACCAGCCATAGAGGATGGCAGCACCGAACAAAGCCTGAAGCGCCATGTCGGCATAGAGGCGCACATCAAGGAACAGCTTGAAATAGAGCGCGCAGGCCAGAAAATTGATCGGCCAGCACAGCATCCGGCGTTTGGCGGTCAGCCAGATGCCCAGAAAGCTGATGGCAACGCCGGCGATTTCCAGAAGCGACATCAGGCCAATGCTCCCCGGCGCAGTTCTGCCAGAAAGGCCTGTCCGGGCAGGGACAGGAACCATCGGGCATGGTCGATCAGATAGTCCTTCCACGCGATCATGGCCGCATCGCGATCGGTTAATATCCCGGCGAAATAATCGACCTCGGACAGGGCGAATTCGATATGGACGAGCGGCAGCAGGCGGATGATCGTCTCAAGATCGTCGCGACCAAGCGGCAGGACCGATCGATAGCCCGCGAGGATCGAAAGCGCCGCGTCGGCATCGGCCACGCCGCGCCATATGCCGCCTTCCAGTTCCAGCCAGGGAATGGCGCAGCGTTCGATGGCGGTGGCGATATCGTGCAGCGCACAGGTCTGCGTCGCCAACCCGAAGTCGAAGATGCTGCTGACCGTGCCGTCGTCCGACCAGAGAAGATTGGTCGGATGCCAGTCATTATGGGTCCAGAGCGACGGCTGTCCTTCCAGCCGATCGGACAGCCCCTCCCCCAGTGCTCCGAACAGGTCCGCCAGTTCCTGCCGCCATGGCTGATCCGCCAGAAAATCGGCCACTGCCGGGCGCGGGGCCATATAGGCTTGCGTCGCCCCCAGGGGATCACGCGCAGGCAGGATGGTGAAACTGCTCACCAGCGGATGCGGGCCACGCGGCGGCGCGGTGAAATCGCGTGCCGCCCCATGCAACCGCGCCAAAGCAGCCCCCGCCGCATAGCCATGGTCATGCGTCAGGAACGGCGTCCATGACTGGCGATCGCGATAAAGGTCGACGCCCGGCGCCTTGCGATGCAGTTCATAGCTCCAGTCACCCAGCCCGATCGCACTGGCACCGCTGGCCGCCTCCAACACCTCCGGAACGGCCACGCCGCCAGCGCGCAGATGCGCCATGAAGCCATGTTCTTCCGCCAGCGCGGCCGGTGTGCGGAGCGACTTATGGTGGCGCTTCAGGAAATATTCGCCCCCGTCGGTCCGCGCCAGCGTCGCAGCCGAAAAGGGACGCGGCGAATGCCAGTCCAATCCGATCAACCGACCCGCAGCCAGGAAATGCGCGAGCGCCGCCTCCGCATCGGCCATGGTGATGGCAGGCCATGTCGGGGCCTCCATCGCCATGCCCATGCCATGGACGAGGTGAGACGCCGCGCCGCTCATGCTCAGAAGGTCCGGGACAGCGTCGCCACGAACGCCCGGCCGCTGCCTATATAATAGGTCGGGGCCGAACCGGGAATCAGCGTGCCGTTGCGGCCGGTCACATCCTGCGCATTGCTGCTGATCGCCTGAACGCCCGACAATATATGCGGATTGGTGATATTGATCGCGTTCAGGCGCAAATCGGTGCGCTGCTTGTCGATCAGCCCGGCCAGATGCACGCCGATCGACAGGTCCAGCGTGGCATAGCCCTTGATGCTCTCATCATTCATGAAGGTCGCATATTGACGACCGACATATTTGAGCGCGCTGCTGCCGAACAGCCGGCCGTCATCATAGGTGGTGCCGACGCCAAATTGGAATTGCGGGCTGGATACCGCGCGCTTGCCCTTCGTCGGCAGATAATCGCCATTGACGGACAGGTCGTCATCCTGCCGGGTATGCAGATATTCGCCGGAGATATAGATGCTCATGCCCTTGGCCGGACGATAGTCGATTTCGCCGTCCAGCCCATAGGATGTCTGGCTGCCACCATTGATCGTGGAATTGACCAGCGCGCCACCGCTATTGACCACGGTCGCCACCTGACGATTGCGGAAATGATAATGGAAGCCGGTCAGCGAGAAGGACAGGCTGGGGCCGATATAGCGATAGCCCACTTCCTGCGAGACGGAATATTCATTCTTGAGCGCGCTCGTCCCCCGGCTGACCAACTCGCCGCCATAATAGCTGTTATAGAGCGCGAATTCGTTCGGCGTGCGGAAATTGGTCGTCACATTGGCGAATAATTGCTGCCGGTCGTCCAGTTGATAGTGGATCGCGGCGCGGGGCAGCGCGGCAAAGCTGTCGACATGCACCTTGGACTGCGGACCGGGCAGATAATTACGACCATTGCGCAGCAGGCTGACGCCCTTGAAACCGATATCGATGCCCAGTTTCGGTGTAACCGCGATGCTGTCCGCCAGGAAAAAGCCCTTGGTCACGGTAACGGTCCGCTGGTTTTCATAGGCGAGCAGCCGCCCGTCCGCCGTGCGGATCGCCTTGTCCTGATAGCCCCAGGCGTCGACCGGCTGCCCGTCCGCATTGACGGAAGTGTAGGACTGGGTCACCCGGTCGGTGCCATAATCGAACCACAGGCCTGCGACGATCTTATGTGTGCCCGCCTGAAGCGTGAACTTGCTCACATCACCGAAGCGGCGCTGCTTGCCCGTCCAGTTGCCCAGCACCGTCGCCACGCCATCCACGGCGCCGGGCAGTATGATCGGCTGGGTCAGCTCTTCGGTGCCGAGATAATTGCCGGTCGTGCCCAGCTGCGTGCCATAGGGCGAATTGCCATGGCCGAACTGAGCATAGGCGCTGCTGTCGAAGCTGAGGCTGTCGCTCAGTTTCAGATGGATCGGCGCCGCGAAATAGAGGTTGCGGAACGGCCCGCGATAGAGCTTCCAATAGCTGGTATCGCCGCCATTATAGCGTTCCGAAAAATTATATTCGCGACCATAGGCCTGCCAGTCGGCCTTGCTGGGGCTGGGATAGGTGGATGTGATGGCATCATTATAGGAGACGGCCAGACTGGCCCGATTGCCGTCGCCCCATTCGCGCAGGATCTTCGCGTCGATATGCTGGCGCTTGTCATAGCCCGCCCCGCGCCAGTTATCCGCCCGGTTGTTCGAGTAGGAGACGAACGCCTTGAAACCGCTATTGCCGATCTCGCCCGTGTCCAACCGCACGAAGGCGCGCCGTTCGTCATAGGAACCGACCGACAGGTTCACCAGTCCACCAAACTCTGCCTTCGGATCATCCAGCGTCAGGGACAGCAGGCCACCGGCCGCAGCCACCACCGGCGCGTCGATGTCAGCGCTGCCCTGCGCCAGCGCGATCTGGCGGACATTTTCCGCATCGGCAAATTGCGAGGGATAGGCATAATAATAGCCGATATCATTTTGCGGCGCGCCCTCCAGCAGCACACCGATCTGGTCCTGCCCCAGCCCGCGCATCGTCAGGCTGGACGTAGCCGACAGGCCATAGGGATCGCTGCTGGAAACATTGGCGCCCGGCAGCAGGTTGACCAGTTGAAAGGCGTTCAGTGTCGGCGCCTGCTTGATGATGAAGTCGGTGGAGATGGCGCTCACCGCCTTCGGCGCGGTCTGATCGGGCAGCAGACCTTCGGGATCGGGATGGCCAGTGACCTGGATCGTCGCGCGATCACTATCATCCCCATCGGCGGCCATCGCCACCGGCGCCATAAGGAGCATCGGCGCCATCAGCGCAGCCCGACCAACGGAAACAAGAGCCATCTTCTTCATTACACGTCCACTCCACATGGAGGGACAGCAGACAGGCCACCAACCCTCCCTACGCCGGTATCAGCCGGATCAGGTTCAACGGGTCGTGGCCTGACTGGCCAGCTCTCAGCCGCGTATCAGCGGCCCCCCGGGGATGGGCGCCCTCTAGTCGGTAAAATGCGACGTGAAAAGTCTTATTGGAACGGAATGCCGGTCATCGCGTCATTTTCATGACAGACTGGCCTGTTATTTGCCGAAGCTGGTGTCAAAGGCCTGCGTAACATCGCGCTCGCCCTTGAGTAGCCCTGCCTTGCTGAAACGCGCGGTAATCTCCTGCTCATGCGCCACGATCTTGGCATCGATCGGCTGGGACACGCGGTTGTTCCGGTCGAAACTGGCACGGGCAATATCGAGCGGCAGGCCGGTCTCCTTCGCCAGCACCTGCGCGAACTGATCGGGATGCGCCCGCGCCCAGGCTACCGCCTTAGCCTCGCGTTGCAGGAAGTCCGCCAGCAGGGCGTGCTTGGGCGCAATCGAATCCGCGTGGGCGATGTCGATATAGAGCGGCAGGCCATAATCCTTGGCGTCGATCACGGCGCGCGCGCCTTCCTTGATCGCGACATTGGTATAGGGCGTCCATATCGCCCAGGCGTCGATCGCCCCACTGTCGAACGCCGCCTTGGCATCGCCCGGCGTCAGGAAAGTAACCCGCACCTTGTCGGCCGGGATATTCGCCCGCTCCAGCGCCTGCAACAACAGATGATGGCCGATCGAACCGCGCGTGGTGGCGATGGACTTGCCGACCAGATCCTGCGCGCTCCTGATCGGCGACGCATTCTTAACCAGCACGGCCAGCGCTTCGGGCGCCTGATTGACGGGTGCCTGCACGGCGATAGCCTTGACCGGGCTGCCGCTTTGATAGGCGAAGATGAACGGGGCATCAGCCGCGAGGCCCAGGTCCGCCGCACCGCCGCCCACCGCTTCCAGCAGCGGTTGGGCTGCCGGAAATTCCGACCATTCGACCGTGTAGGGCGCCCCTTCCAAAGCGCCCGAGGCGAGCATCATCGCCCTGACCTGCCCCTTCTGATTGGCGACGCGCAGGACATTGTCGTCGCTCCGCTTAAAGGTCGCGGCGGCAAGGCCGAGGCCCGCCACCGCAACAAGCGCCGCCGACAGGATGGCGACTTTCTTCTTCGACATGGGTCAGCCTGCCAGTGCGAGGCTGGATGCCTCACGCTCGGCCACCTTGCGGCGCACGACAGGCAGCAATTCGCGGCCGTACAGGATGGAATCGCCCAGCGGATCGAACCCACGGATCAGGAAATGGTCGATGCCGATATCATAATAATCGAGCATCGCATCAGCCACCTGTTCCGGCGTGCCGACCAGTCCCGTGCTGTTCCCCGCAGCGCCTGTCAGCGCAGCCACGCCGGTCCACAGGCGCGTGTCGCGACGATTGCCACTGGCGGTGTCGAGCAGACGCAGGGAGCCTGCATTGGGCGGGCGATGGCCAGTCAGCGGCAGACCGGCAGCGACACGATTTTCGCGCACCTGTTCCTCAATCTCGGCCGCCCGCTTCCACGCAGCTTCTTCCGTATCCGCGATCACCGGGCGCAGCGACAGCGAGAAGCCGGGATCGCGACCATAGCGCCCCGCCGACTTGCGCACCGCCCGCACCGTGTCCTGCACGGCTTCGAGCGTTTCGCCCCACAGCGCATAGACATCGGCATGGCGACCGGCGACATCGATCGCCTCTTCCGACGATCCGCCGAAGAAGACCGGCAGATTGTCCGGCTTGATCGCACTGAACGCCTGACGAATGTCGTAAAACTTGCCCTGATGGTCGAAGGGCGTGGCGGCGGTCCATTCCTGCCGCAGGATGGTCAGATATTCGTCGGTGCGAGCATAGCGCTGCGCCTTCACCGTCTGTGTGTCGCCATCGCGCGCCATTTCCTCATCGGCGCCGCCGGTGATGATATGCACCGCGACCCGCCCGCCCGAAAGCTGGTCGAGCGTCGCCAGTTGCCGCGCGGCCACCGTCGGTTGGGTAAAACCGGGCCGATGGGCGACCAGAAAGCCGAGCTTTGTCGTGATGGCGGCGGCATGGGCCGCCACGATCTGGCTTTCCGGGCTGTTCGATCCGAACGGGATCAGCACCCGGTCGAAGCCGCCCTCTTCCTGCGCCTTGGCCGCCGCGTTGACATAATCGGTGTCGAGCGCCCGGCTGCGCACCGCTGCCTGCGTTTCCGAACCATTGTTGAAGCCGATATAGCCGATGAACCTGACGCTCATATGCTGTCTCCTGATATTTAGATGACGTAGAAGCCGTGGGTGCCGTCGCGTTCCAACTGGGCGACAAGGCCATATTCCCAGTCGAGATAGGCCTGCATCGCAGCAGCCTTGTTGTCGGTGCCTTCATAGGGTCGCTTGTAGCGCCCTTCCGGCCCGCGCGGCGACGGTGCGCCATCCGGCCCCTTCTCCAGCGTCACGGTCGACCAGTCGACATCCAGTACCGACACATCCCAGCCAAGCTGCGCCAGCCAGGAAGCTGTCATGTCGGCACGGGGGCCAAGCGTATCGGTCACGACGATGCGCGCGCCACGCACCGGCGCATTATGGTCGGTTTCCTGCACCAGCTGCCCGCCCTGCGCATTGCGGAAACCGGGCAAATGGCCGCTTTCATAGTCGCGTGGCTGGCGTACGTCATAGAGATAGAGGGTGCGGGCGGTATCTGCCTTGAACGCTTCCAGTTCGTCCCAGCCGATACGCTTAACCCCGGCGCGATAGGCGACGTCGCGCGCATGGTCGCGCGCCTCGATAGCGGCCAGATCATCCACTTCCGGTGCGACACGGGTCTGGCCATTTTCCAGCTCCTGCCCCGCAAGCGTCCAGCCGATCGTGCCGTTGCGCAACGCGAAAATCTTGTTGGGAATACCCGAATTGACCAGCGACTGGGTACCGATGATCGAACGGGTCCGACCGGCGCAGTTGACGATGATCGTGGTATCGGGATCGGGCGCGATGGTCCGCGCGCGCAGCACCAGTTCGGCGCCCGGCACGCTGGTCCCGGTCGGGATGCTCATCGTATTATATTCGTCATAGCGGCGCGCATCGAGGATCTTGATGTCGGCCTTCTCGCGGATCAGCGCCTGCACTTCCTCCGCGGCCAGGCTGGGCGTATAGCGACGATGCTCCACCAGTTCACCGAACGCCTTGCTATAGCTGTTGACGTCCTCGAACAGTTCATAGCCAGCATGCAGCCAGGCAGCCAGGCCGCCCTCCAGCTCACGGACATTGCTGTAACCCAGCGCTTCCAGACGAACCGCAGCCTTGTGCGCCAGACCTTCGCCATCATCATAGACGATGATCGGCGTGTCGAGACGCGGGATGCGCCAGCGGGCTTCCTCATCGATCCGACGCAGCGGGATCTGCGCGGCGAAGAGCGGGTGGCCCTGCGCGAAGTCATGTTCCTCGCGCACGTCGATCACGGCGATTTCGCTGCCGACCAGCAGGGCGTGGCGAATGTCCTGCGGCGTGCTGGTCTGAACGCGGTCTAGAATATCAGTGCTCATGGCTTTTTCGATCTGTCCCAGAGATTGGGGATCACGCCATTGGCGTAACCCGAAATGAAGGTCTTGGGCGTGCCATCGCTGGCATAGGTCGCCCGTTCGACAGCGCCGATATTGGCGCCGTAGATATGGATGCTGATGGATGGTCGGTCGGTCAGGCCATTGGTCACGCGATGGATATCGCCCACGCGCGGGGAAACGGCGTCCACCTCCCCTTCCCGCAACAGGTCTTCGCCCTCCGCGATCAGCCCGCCGGTCGGCAGACGGCGGAAACGCTCCACCTTCTCGACACCGCGCAGCACGCCGACCAGCCCCCAGACGCTATGATCATGGATCGGCGTCGCCTGCCCCGGCCCCCAGACGAAGCTGACGACACTGAAACGCTCCCGGCTATCGCAATGCAGCAGATATTGTTGATAGCGATCGGGATCGGGGCGGGTGAATTCCTCCGGCAACCAATCATCAGTGGCGATCAGGCGAGCGAGCAGCGACCGACCGCTTTCCAATATCGCCTGCTCGTCGCGTGTGGCCGCCAGCAAATCGGCGAAGGCGGTGATGAATCCGCGCAGCCGCCCGATATTGACGGGCGCGTTCACCGGGCGTTCCAATGTAGCGAGCGCGCTCATTCCGCCGCCACCGGGAAGGGCAGGACACCCTCGCCATGATCATCACCGCCCAGATAGGATAGCAGTTTTTCACGCAGCCGACCGGCAAAGCTGGTGCGCTCACCACGCGGCGCGGTGATCCGCTCTTCGGCAACGATCCGGCCCTTGTCCAGCACCAGCACGCGGTCGGCCAGCGCAATCGCTTCCTCCACATCATGGGTGACGATCAGCACGGCGGGCTTGTGCCGGCGCCAGAGCGACAGGACGAGATCGTGCATCCGGTAGCGGGTCAGCGCATCGAGCGCGGCGAAAGGCTCATCGAGCAGCAGCAGCTTGGGCTCCCGCACCAGCGCCCGCGCCAGCGCTACACGCTGCGCCTCACCGCCCGACAGGGTCAGCGGCCAGGCATCGATCCGATGCCCCAGCCCCACTTCCTTGAGTGCAGCCTCTGCCCGATCACGACCACCATCGCCCTTCAGGCCCAGCGACACATTCTTCCAGACCGGCTTCCAGGGCAGCAGGCGTGCATCCTGAAAGACGACCGCCCGTGAATCGGGGACTTCGACATCCTGTCCGCGCACTTCGTCCAGACCGGCCAGTGTCCGCAGCAAGGTCGTCTTGCCCGATCCGGACCGGCCCAGCAGCGCAATGAACTCACCCGGCGCGATGTCGAGGTTCAGGCCATCGATGATGGTGTTGGGGCCAAAGCGCCGGGTAAAGCCCCGCAACCGAACGACGGGTTCGGGATGCGGTTGATGTACGGCGCTGTCGATCGTTGAAAAGCCGTGGCGAGCGTCCATGCTTATTGCTCCACTATGCTGGGGCGCCAGATAAGGGCGCGGGCTTCGATGGTGCGGACCAGCCAGTCGGCGCCAAGGCCGAGAATGGCGTAGACCATGAGGCAGACGACGATGATGTCGGTCCGCATGAAATCGCGGGCATTGTTGATCAGATAGCCGAGGCCCGCCGATGCGTTGATCTGTTCGGCCACGACCAGCACCAGGATCGACACCGACAGTGCATAGCGCAGGCCGACCAGCAGCGAAGGCAGGGCGGACGGCAGAACCACATGCCAGATCTGCTCCCATCGGCTGAGGCCAAAACTCTTGGCCGCATCGAGCAGGCGCAGGTCGACGCTGCGGATGCCGCTATAAAGGTTGAGATAGACCGGGAAGATCGTGCCGAAGGCGATCAGCGCCACCTTGGGCGTTTCGCCGATACCGAACCAGACGATGAACAGCGGGGTCAGCGCCAGCGCCGGGATGGTCCGCTTGATCTGCATGAGCGGATCGACCGCCAGTTCGCCGGTGCGGGACAGACCAGCAACCAGCCCCAACGCCAGCCCAAGGCCGACGCCGATCAACAGGCCAGCGGCAACGCGGGCGAAGGATACCAGCAGGTTGGATGGCAGCTCGCCGGAGATGACCATCTCGATCAGCGTACCCAACACGGCCGAAGGCGCCGCCAGCGTCCGCTCAGGGATCAGCCCGATCCGCGAACCAGCCTCCCACAAGAGCAACAGCACGACCGGCGAAAGCCAGCGCCCGCCAAAGCGTGAAAGCGAAAAGCGACGCGCGGGAACAGCGGCCTGTCGTCGCCCTGCGTCGGGAATATCATTGATCGTTACAACCGCCATGTCCGGGCCTTTTGTGAAGTCCCGTAAAGCCCAACATGAATTGTCTACTGATTCAATTAAGTTTTTCTACCGCCACCTATCAGCGTTGATCATAGATCGCATTTCATCGCCGCTATGGGGCGGATTAGCGGCAAAAATGGCGGTTTCCGGTGCATCGATCGTTCTCGCCAAGATTTTCCTCGCCTTGACAAATCTCTACTATTTTGATTGATATATAAGTATCGGCGATATGTCGCAGACCCGTTCCCGACACCGGATCGGCCTTCCCTTTATCCTATGAGGTCTCCCGTGCCGGTCAATTTGCCGACCAACTTGTTGAGAAGTTTCGTTGCGATCGTCGACACCGGGTCGATGCTCAATGCATCGGAACAGGTGTTCGTAACCCAATCCGCCCTCAGCCTTCAGATCAAGCGACTGGAGGAACTGGTGCAGCAGACGCTGTTCCTGCGGGAAGGCCGCCGACTCAATCTGACGGCGGCAGGCGACGTCCTGCTCGATTATGCGCGTCGGGTGCTGCTGTTGCATGACGAAGCCGTCGCCGCCGTCAGCGCGGGACGCTTCGCCGGCCCAGCCCGGATCGGGATGGTCCAGGATTTTGCCGACACGCTGCTCAGCGGGCTTTTGTCGCGCTTTGCCGAACTGCATCCCGATGCGCAAATCTATGCCAGGGTCGCGGGTACCGCCGAATTGCAGACCCTGCTCGACCGGCGCGAGCTCGACATATTGTTGGGCTTCGCCGCCCCCAATGACAGCCATGCCGTCACCGTCGCGCCGATGAGCTGGTATGGCGAAAGCGCCTTGGCGGACCGGGAGGTCATTCCCCTCGCCGTGCTAGAACAACCCTGCCGCTTCCGCGAAGCCGCTATTCGCGGACTGGAAGATGCCGGACTGCAATGGCGGATCGCGGTGGAAACGCCCAATCTGGCGACGCTGAAAGCCGCCGTGGGTGCGGGGCTGGGCATCACCTGCCGGACCCATTTGTTCCTGGGTGAAGGCGCTACGCTGGAGCATGACAGGCTGCCGCCCCTGCCCCGCGTCGCCGCGATCCTGCGCGCCGGGGACAAGCTGGACAAGGCTGCGCATCGCCTCGCCGAACTGGCGAGGGAAACGGTGCAGGCGCTTTAACGGCAGAGGCCCTTGGCTGGACGGCCTCTGCGACACTGTGAACTTCGCTCAGTATCCCCGCACTGGGTCGACGATGTCGCTCGGCGCCTCGCCCCGCGCAAAGCGGGAGATATCATCCCGCACCTTTTCCAGCAGCCGATGCCGCACCAGCGTATGGTTGCTGGAAATATGCGGCGTCAGCCGGACTCGGGGATGGGTGTAAAGGGCATGGCCTTCGGGCAGCGGTTCCGGATCGGTCACGTCCAGCGTAGCGAAGCCCGGCCCGCTATCTTCCCGGTCGAGCGCCCGCATCAGCGCCTCCTGATCGATCACCGAACCCCGCGCGACATTGATGATATGAGCGCCCGGCTTCACCTTCGCCAGCAACGCATCGTTGAACAAATGCCGCGTTTCTGCGGTAGCTGGCACGGCAATGACGATATGATCCGATCGGGCCACCAGCGCCTCGACATCGGCGACATTCTCGACGCCGCTGACACTGGATTTCGCGCCCGATCGACGCAGGCCGACCACCTGTGCGCCCAGTGCCAGTCCCCGTCGCGCGACCGCCTGCCCGATCGCGCCCAGCCCGACGATACCGATCGTCGTCCCCGACACGCGGCCCAGCGGCACGTTGATCCATTGCGCACGCGATCGGGCGGTCACCGCCTCCAGATTCTTGGCATGCGCATAGATGGCGGCGATCACATAATCGGCAATCTCGTCGGCCGCGACTCCGCGCCCGCACGTGACGAGCGGCGCATCGAGCAGCCATTGCGGATAGAAATCGATCCCAGTCGATGCGCTATAGACCCATTTCAACCGCCCCGGCCAGGCTGGCGGCACCGCAGCCTGCGGCTGTCGCCAGGCCGGAGACGGCCGGATCAGAAGCACGTCCGCTTCGGCGGCGGCGGCCCAAGGCTCATCCTCTGCCACGTCGATCAGGATCGGTGCGATCGGATGCTGGCCGAGGCCATGATTGAAATCGGCGTCAAGCTGGCTGGCAATGATGAGTGACATGTCAGTTCCCAAGAGCCGCGCGACCGGCGGCGATCAAAATAGTGTCGGTTTGCGGCGAATGGATGCGGCTGCACAGCACATCGCGATAATGGCGCTCCAGCGGATTTTTCCGGCTGATTCCCGGATTGCCCGTCAGTTCCAGGCCAATCTCCACCGCGCGGATCGCATTGGCCGTGGCCAGATATTTGATATTGTTCACTTCCACAGCACTCGGCGGATCGCCCGCGTCATGGCGCGCGGCGGCATCGCGGATCAGCGTGCGATTGACCTGCAACAGGGACTCGATCTCGCCGAACTTCTCCTGCACGCGCGGCAGAGTGGCGAGCGACGCACCCAGATTGGTCGGCACCCGATCGTTCAGATAGGCGCGGAGCCAGTCGCGCGCAGCTCGGGCCACGCCGTCATAGATGGTGGAAATGGACAGCGCGTTCCAGATCGCCAGGCTGGGATCGCCAGCGCCCGCCGCCCATTGTTCGGGCCGCCGGATATCGACCGCGTGATCCAAGGGGGTCGGCGTATCATCGAAATGCACCGCATGACTAACCGTCGCCCGCATGCCCAGATGATCCCATGCCGGCTCGATCGTGATGCCGGGGCTGTCGGACCTGACCAGGAAATTGCCGACGCGCGGCGTCTCCTCGTCGGTCTTGGCCCAGACCGAAAACCAGTCCAGCCCGGTTGATCCGGTCGAATAGATTTTGGTGCCGCTGACCGCCCAGCCATCCGCGGTTCGTCGGGCCACCGTTGCCGGCAGACCACCGCGCACGGGCGTCCCCAGTTCCGGCTCGACCCGAAGCCCACCGATCAGCCCGCGCCCCGCAACCGCATCCTGCGCCAGACGCTCATAGATATGGGCCGGCCACCCCTGCGCCCGCGCAGGGTTCGCATGATAGTGGTACGTCATGAAAAGGATCAGCGCGGTGGACGGATCCCCCTTCGCAACGGCGGCCAGAACCCTGATCGCCTCACCAAAAGATGCGCCGCGCCCACCATATTCAGGCGCTACGGTCAGGCCGATCAACCCCTCCTTCGCCAACAGATCGAAATTGGCACGGGGAAATTCACCACTACGGTCATATTGCTCGGCCGTCGCGGCCAGTTGTTTCGTGATCCGATCGAGAATATCGGCACCGACCGGTTCGGCAATGGCGCGCTGCGCGCTTTTACCGGTCGCATCTTCGCGGGCAATGGCTTGACTGGCCATGGTCATTCAGCCTCTCTTGGGAATGTCGGCATTGAAACGATCGTCCCACAGCGGACGGACATCGACCGCCTTGGGCAGCAATTTCTGCTGGAAGAAGAGGTCCGCCACGCGCTGCTGCGAGGCGATGGCTTCCGGCGTTACCGGTCGGAGTTCATAGCTGGCACTCTTGTGCCGGAACTGGTCGAGCACATAGTCGCGCGGTACGCCGATATCCTGGGCGATGATACCGGCCCATTCGTCCTGATGATTGGCGGCCCAGCCAAAGCCCTGCTGCACCAGCGCCAGATATTCGCCGATGATCTTTGCCTTCTCCGGGTCGGCCAGCGCGTCGACATGGGCCGAAACCAGATAGTTGCCCGACAATATGCCATAAGCAGTCTTCAGAATACGCGCGCCCTCGGTCGCGATCGCCCTCTGGATCGGGAAGCCATAGATCGCCCAGCCATCCAGAGCGCCTTGCGAGAAAGCGGCAGCGCCATCCGACACGCCCATCGCCACTGGCGTAATGTCGCCCCAGGTCAGGCCGACATCTTCCAGCATCCTGATCAGGAAATATTGCGAGGTGGTAGCGCGGACATAACCGACCCGCTTGCCTTTGAGATCGGCGATGGATCTTGCTTTCGATCCCTTGGGCACCAGTACGACCTGATTGTTCACATCGCCATGCGCCACGGCAATCTGACGGAAGCTCTGGATGGTCGAGGCGGCCGCAAAGATTGGCGGTATTTCGCTCATGCCACCATAATCGAGCGATCCGCCGTTCAGCGCCTCGACAACCAGATGGCCCGACTGGAACTCGCTATAGATCAGGTCAAAGCCTTCCGGCCTGATGCCCGCAGCCTTGAACAGCAGGCGGGTGTCGCCTTCCCCCTTGCCGGTGATCGATATCCGCAATTTCGGTCGCCCGCCCTGTGCCGTGCCACAGCCCGACAGGAAGAGACAGGACGCAGCGCTGGCAACCAGCATGTCACGACGGGAAAGCATCTCAGCGCCCATGCGCCCCATCACCCGAATCGGATGCCCGTTCGAACAGAATGATCGTGGGATCGCGCAGCAATTCCCGCCGCGCGGCATCATGCAGCACATGCCATCGTTGGAGCAGGGATCGTAACAGGCGCATTCTCGTCCTTCCGGAAGCATCAAATGGCCTCTTTATCTATTCCGTCAGTAGAGATATGTCCCACAAGCAATGCTGCGCGAACCATTAGAAATGCTTGATCCATGCTGATCCCCCGTCACGCCGCCATCGTCGGGGGTGGCTTCAGCGGTACGCTGTTGGCAATCAACCTGCTCCGGCATGGCTCGCTGCATGTAACCCTGATCGAGAGGCGACCCGACCGGCTGGGTCGGGGTCTGGCCTATGGCGCGGCGCAGGCCGATCATGTGCTGAACGTACGCGCCGCTAATATGAGCGCCTTTCCCGATCGGCCCGATCATTTCGCAACATGGCTGAAGACGCGAAACAAAGGGAGCGAAACGAGTTTTGCGACCCGGCGCGATTATGGCGATTATCTGTGCGATTTGCTGGACGACATGCAGCGCGCGGCGCCCGGCCGCTTCACCATCATCGCCGACGAAGCAGTTGACCTGGAGCTTAAGCCGGATGGCGTGCGCCTGATACTGGCATCGGGCGGCACCGTGGACGCTGATGTGGCGACCATCGCACCCGGCAACCTGCCACCCCATCGCCTGCCTGCCTTTGCCGGGCTGAATAGCGCCGCCTATGTCAATGATCCCTGGAGTTGCGATCTGGCCGAGGGGCTGGGGCCTGATGACAGGGTGATGCTGCTTGGCACCGGGCTGACCGCCGTCGACTCCATCCTCAGTCTCGTCAATGGGGGGTTCGAAGGGTCGATCCTGGCCCTCTCCCGGCGTGGGCTGGCACCGCACGCCCATGCGCCGGCGGCCCCCTTCACCGCCTGTCGGGACAAGCCGACCGGACCGCTATCCACTTTGCTGCGTCAGATACGCCGGCGTGGCCTGGAGATCGGGTGGCGCAACGCCATCGATGAATTGCGCCCCTTTACACAGGATATGTGGCGCGCTTCGTTCGCGCCGGAACGGCAGCGTTTCTTGCGCCACCTGCGCCCCTATTGGGACGTACACCGCCACCGGATCGCACCGCAGGTCGCCGCGCGGCTGGAAGCGCTGTGTGATGAAGGACGACTGACGATCATGGCCGCGAAGATTCTGGATGCGGTACCGGATCGAGACAGTCTGGCGATCACGATCCGCCGACGCGGCATGACCGGTGGCGAAACGATGCCTGTCGCGCGGGTCGTCAATTGCACCGGCCCATTGGGCGATTTGCGGCGTAGCAGCGACAGTCTGCTGAACCGGCTGGCGGAACGCGGCGCGGTCCGCGCGGATGAACTGGCCATCGGGATCGATGTCGACCGGCAAGGCCGCGCCCTGACCCGCGACGGCGAAGCGCAGGAACGGCT
Organism: Sphingobium sp. AP50; assembly: GCF_900109095.1. Taxonomy (GTDB): domain Bacteria; phylum Pseudomonadota; class Alphaproteobacteria; order Sphingomonadales; family Sphingomonadaceae; genus Sphingobium. The sequence continues at coordinate 145,100 of NZ_FNYZ01000003.1, read as the reverse complement.
GTTCGTGGTCGGACCGATGACGCGGGGCGCCCATTGGGAAATCGTCGCCGTGCCCGATATCCGGCGACAGGTCTGGACATTGGCCCGCCACATCACCGGTGCGCACTGGGTCGAAGCCGAAGGGCTCTGACGTCAGGACTCCTCGCCACCTTCAGGCGGCACCGCATCCATCAGGTCCATGAAATTGCGCGCGGCTTCCCGGTCGGCCGAATCTTCGAAGGCGTCCAGATCGGGCGCCTGCCCCAGCAGGAACAGCAGCGACCATAAGGCAAAGCGTCGCGGCCGATCCTGTTCCAGCCCGAAATCGACCCGCATCTTTTCGATGCCCGCCGTCATGGCAGCGGCAGGCAAGGCATCGATATCGTGTGCGCCAAAATAGCGCTGGAGTTGATCGTCGAAATTCATGGGCCTTCTGCTTTGGGAATGTAATCGCCGGATGTTTCAACGCCGATTGCAGCATTGCGAAAGCGGGGATCGTCGGTTACTTCCTTTCCAACCCAATCGGGCAGATTCAAAAGCGCGTCAACCGCCTCCAGTTCCACCTCGGCCAGCACCAGTCCGGCTGCATTACCGGCAAATACATCCACTTCCCAGATGCGGTCGTCATGCGGCACCCTATAGCGCGTCTTTTCGATCACTGGCGCGCCACACATCTGCGTCAGTATCTCTGCTGCGTCGCTGACCGGGATCTCATACTCATATTCGTCCCGGATGATGCCGGCATGAGCGCTCTTCAGCGTTAGCCACGCTCGGTTGCCGGCCAGACGAATGCGCACGCTTGCCTTTTCCTGCTGCCCACAATTTCCGCGTGTCACATAGCCTTGGCGGAAAAAACGGCCAGCATCGGCATCTTTGCGCCATCCGTCTCCGGTAACCAGGAATTTGCGTTCGATTTCTATCGGCATTGTCCCTGTTAGCGCCGTGCATCGATATATGCCAGCCTACGAGATTTACCAAATATTTTGCCAAAAATCTTCGGAGCAATGAACCGCCGCACAGACATTGATTGCCATCACCTTACTGATGTCAGGGGGGGGGATCGATGCCTGCCAGCCATTCGCCGATCATCGCGCGACCGGCCGCCACGGCGATTGGACCGTGCAGGGCATGATCCTCCCGCAGGGCGATGCCGCATTGCTGGGCCACGTCCAGATCGGCCCAAAAATGGGTCAGCCAATCCTCGAAGCGAGGGTCTTCGCCCATTTCAGCATGGAATTGCAGCGCCAGCAGGTTCGGGCCGCGGCGGAACGCCTGATGCGCATATTTCCCGGTCGATGCGAGCAGTTCGACATTGTCTGGCAGGTCAAACGTGTCGCTGTGCCAGTGCAGGATCGGCACGCCGTCGATATGGCGCAGCGGCGATTGAGCACCCGTGCCATTCACCGTCACAGGCGCAAAGCCCAGTTCCATATGGCCACCCGGATAGACGCGCGCACCCAGCGCCGCCGCGATCATCTGGCTGCCCAGACATACGCCGAGCGTTGGCCTGTCAGACGCAAGCCGAGCGGCCAGCTTTTCGATCTGCACGGGAATCCAGGGATGCAGGTCATGCTCATAGACGCCCATAGGGCCGCCCATCATGATCAGCAGGTCGGGATCGCACAGATCGACCTGCGCGAAATCGGGGCTGGCCACATCGATACGATCGATACGATAGCCCGCCGCCTCGATCGGCTGGAGATACCCTGCCGCACCCTCGCGCGGTACATGACGGACGATCAACGCTCTTTTCATTGCTGATTCGGACGCTAGACAATCGTATCGGCCGCCGCCACCCCAGCCTTTCTTGCGGTCGTAAAATCAGGACTATTGGCCAAAGGGCGCTGCCATGATCTAACCGGCGCATGAAAGCCTTTCGCATCGCGCTGCTCGCCGGCGCCCTCTTTGCCGCCCCCCTCCTCGCTCAGCCGGCTGCCGACGATCCGGTTGCGGCGGTCGATCCCTTCATCGGCACATCGGGCGAAGGCCATACCTTTCCCGGCGCCGTCGCGCCCTTCGGCATGGTCCAGCTCTCGCCGGACACCCAGGTCGGCCCGGCGCGCCAGACCTATAACTGGGCCGCCGGATACCGCCATGAAGACCCGGTGATCCTGGGTTTTTCCCACACCCATTTCTCGGGTGCGGGCCATAGTGATCTGGGCGATTTTCTGGTGATGCCGGTCAGCGGCGATACGGTTCCGCTGGAGGCTGGCGACGACAAGACGCCCGGCTTCCGATCGCGCAAGGCCGATGAGATTGCGTCACCCGGCTATTATGCCGTCACCCTGACCGATCCGGGCGTACGCGCGGAAATGACCGCCGGCACCCGCGTCGGCGTCCACCGCTATGCCTTCCCAACGGGCAAGGCCGCGCATCTGGTGCTCGACCTGCGCTCCATCATTTATGATTATCCCGGCAAGATACTCTGGTCCTCGATCCGCATCCGCCCCGATGGCACGATTACCGGATCGCGCGAGGTGCGCGGCTGGGCCACGCCGCGGCGCATTTTCTTTGCCATGCGCTTTTCCGCGCCGCTGACCGGCCACCAGTTCGTCAGCACCGAAAAGGATATTCTGTACAAAGGCTTCAAAGGCCCCGGTCGCGGCCCCGAAACGCTGGATTCCCTCTCCGGCCGCGCGCTGGTGGCGCAACTCGACTTCGGAACGCTGACGAAACCGCTGGAGGCGAAGGTCGCCCTGTCCGGCGTCGATGAGGATGGCGCGATCGCCAATCTCGCCAGCGAGCCGGGCGATTTCGACGCGATCCGCACCAAGACCCGCACCGCCTGGACCGATGCGCTGGGTGCGGTGAAGATCGACGCGCCGAAGCCGATGCGCACCAATGTCTACACCGCCCTCTATCACAGCCTGATGGCGCCCAGCGTCTGGAGCGATGCCGATGGCCGCTGGCGCGGGCCGGACGATCAGGTCCATGCCGGAACCGGCTTCACCATGCATTCCACCTTCTCACTGTGGGACACGTTCCGCGCCGAACATCCGCTGCTGACGCTGATCCAGCCCGAAACGAAGAATGCCGATTTCGTGAACTCGCTGGTCGCGGGACAAAAGACCAGCCCGTTCGGCATCCTCCCCGTCTGGCAGTTCGGCGGCAAGGAAACCTGGACGATGATCGGTTATCATGCCGTTCCCGTCATTGCCGACGCCTGCCTGAAGGGGATCAGAGGCATCGACTGCGCCGCCGCTCTCAAGGCGATGGTCGCGAGCGCCGACTATGCCCCCTATGGCGGCCTTGGCGACTACATGAAGCTCGGCTATGTCCCGATCGACCGCGAACCGGAAGCCGCGTCCAAGACGGTCGAATATGCCTATGACGACTGGACCATCGCCCGCCTCGCCCGCCAGCTTGGCGACACCGCCACGGCAGAGCGCTTCGATAAACGCGCCCGGAACTGGCGCAACAGCTTCGACGCGAAGACCGGCTTCCTGCGCGCGCGCAAGGCGGACGGCAGCTTCCGCACCCCTTTCGATCCGACCGCCATCAACTATGGCAGCGACTATACGGAGGGGAATGCATGGCAATATAGCTGGTTCATGCCGCATGATCAGGGCGGCCTGTTCCGCCTGCTGGGCGGCGACGCGAAAACCGTCGCCAAGCTCGATGCGATGTTCGACTATGACAATAGCAAGATCGACTATAGCCATGCCGAGGACATATCCGGCCTGATCGGCCAATATATCCATGGCAACGAACCCAGCCATCACGTCGCCTATCTCTACAATTATGCGGGCCAGCCATGGCGCACGCAGGAGCGGCTCAAGCAGATTGTAGACAGCCAGTATAAGCCCACGCCCGAGGGCCTGGCCGGTAATGACGATCTGGGCCAGATGTCCGCCTGGCTGGTCTTCACCGCGCTTGGCTTCTATCCGGTGGCGCCGGGCAGCAATGAATATGTGATCGGGCGGCCGTTCGTGGACCGGGCGGAGATGACATTACCGAACGGGCAGCCCTTCACCGTGATTGCCGACGGCCTGTCCGACGCCAACCGCTATGTCGGCCGGGTGACGCTCAACGGCAAGGCGTTGGGGCGCGGCTATATCACCGACGCAGAAATCCGCGGCGGCGGAGAGTTGCGCTTCACGATGCAGGCCACACCCAACAAGACATGGGCAACCGGCGAAAAGGCACGGCCCTATTCGATGACGGGATATGGGCGCTGATGGAGAGGGAGCGGCATTATCTGTTCATTTGCAGCCAGAACAAATTGCGTAGCCCCACAGCGGAACAGATTTTCGCCGACTATCCCGGCATCGAAACCCTGTCGGCCGGGACCAATCATGATGCGGAAACACCACTGGATGATGAGATGCTGCGCTGGGCCGATACCATCTTCGTGATGGAGAAGGCCCATCGCAACAAGATCCAGAAGCGCTTCCGGTCGGCGCTTGGCGGAACAAGGATCGTCTGCCTCGATATCCCCGACGATTATGAATTTATGGACCCGGACCTGATCGCACTGTTGAAGGCGCGCATGGCTCGGTTCCTGCCCCTATAAAGTCGCAAAAGTCCGCACCGGAAACGTCCCCATGCCCACAATCTTTGGCGGTACGGCGGTAAAGGTGAAGCCTGCATCCGGCAGCGCGCCAAGGTTGGTCATATGCTCGCAGATCAGCACGCCCGCGCCCAGCAGTTCGCGGTGCACCGGCCGCCCGGTGCCGGGTCTTGTATCGTCGATATTATGGCTGTCGATCCCGACCAGCTTCGCGCCCCGCTCCACCAGAAGCCGCGCCGCCGCTTCGGTCAGGAAAGGATGCTCTTCGAAATAGGCGGGCGTGCGCCAGTGCCGATCCCAGCCGGTATGCACCAGCACGGCACGCCCCGCCACGTTGATCCCGTCCAGATCGGCAGCATCGGTCGCCAGCCCCATCGTCTCGAACGGCCGCCGCACCACAATCGCGGGCAGGCTGGCCAGCCGGTCGAGATCGAGCATCGAGAGGTCGTCCCCCTCTTCGAAGCGATGAAAGGGCGCATCCAGATAGGTGCCGGTGTTCGACACCATGTCGATCCGCCCCATCTGGAACGTACTGCCATCGGCATAATTGGCGCGCGACTGATCGCGGGTCCAGTAATCGCAGATATGCGGCGCGGCGACACCCTTATAGGTCTGCATCCCATGTTCGATGGCGTGGCTCAGGTCGATAAAGCGGGTCATGACAGGGAGATTCTCCGGCGAAAAATGCGCCACAAGGTATAGAAACCCACGACGCTCCAGATGATGTTGAGCACCATCGACGGGAAGGCTGCATGCCACCAGGTGTTGACGACAAACAAGGTCGTACCGACAGCATTCAGCCATTGGAAGGTTGCCGATCCGCCCGCCAGTTGCCCGGTCGACACGCCGACATAGGCCGCCAGCACCAGAAGCGCGCCGGCCCAGCCGATGATTTCCACGAACAATGCCATCGCGACTCCCCCAAGGAAAAGGGCTCCTCCCATGAAGGAGAAGCCCTTTTCCTTAGCCGGACATGTCAGCCGATCAAGCGGCCAGCTTGCGCAACACATATTGCAGGATGCCGCCGTTCAGGAAATATTCCAGTTCGTTGACGGTATCGATCCGGCACAATGCGGTGAAGCTGAAGGTCGAGCCATCGGCGCGGGTCACGTTGACGGTTACGTCCTGACGCGGCTTCAGGTCGGCGACACCGGTGATCGTGAAGCTGTCATCGCCCTTCAGGCCCAGCGTATCGCGGGTCTGGCCATCCTTGAACACCAGCGGCAGCACGCCCATGCCGACCAGATTGGACCGGTGGATACGTTCGAAGCTCTCGACGATCACGGCGCGGACACCCAGAAGGTTGGTACCCTTGGCCGCCCAGTCGCGCGAGGAACCGGTGCCATATTCCTTGCCACCGATCACGACCAGCGGCGTGCCGTCAGCCTTGTGCGCCATGGCGGCATCATAGATCGCCATGGTTTCGCCCTTATAGCTGGTCATGCCGCCTTCGACGCCGTCCAGCATCAGATTCTTGATGCGGATATTGGCGAAGGTGCCGCGCATCATCACTTCATGATGGCCACGACGCGAACCATAGCTGTTATAGTCGGCTTGGGCGACCTGATGCTCCGACAGCCATTTGCCCGCGGGCGACGACGCCTTGATCGAGCCAGCGGGCGAGATGTGGTCGGTGGTGATCGAGTCGCCGAAGATCGCCAACGGCTTGGCGTCGATGATGTCAGTGACCGGCGCCGGAGTCATGGTCAGCCCTTCGAAATAGGGCGGATTGGCGACATAGGTCGATCCGGCGCGCCAGGTGTAGGTATCCGACCCGGTGACTTCGATCGCCTGCCAATGGGCGTCGCCCTTGTACACATTGGCATAACGGGCCTGGAACATCTGGCGGTCGACAGCGCCGGCCAAGGTAGAGGCGACCTCATCGTTGGTCGGCCAGATGTCCTTCAGATAGACAGCCTCCCCATCCTTGCTGGTGCCGATCGGGGTGGTGATGAAATCCTCGATCACCGTGCCCTTGAGCGCATAAGCGACGACCAGCGGCGGGCTGGCGAGGAAGTTCGCGCGCACGTCGGGCGACACGCGGCCTTCAAAGTTGCGGTTGCCCGAAATCACGGCTGCGGCGACCAGCCCATTTTCATTGATCGCCTTGCTGATCGGTTCGGCCAGCGGCCCCGAATTGCCGATGCAGGTGGTGCAGCCATAGCCGACCAGATTGAAGCCGATCGCGTCGAGATGCGACTGGAGGCCGGCCTTTTCCAGATAGTCGGTAACGACCTGAGAACCGGGCGCCAGCGATGTCTTCACCCAAGGCTTGGGCTTGAGGCCCAGCTCATTCGCCTTCTTGGCGACCAGACCGGCGGCCACCAGCACGCTGGGGTTCGACGTGTTGGTGCAGCTGGTGATCGCCGCAATGGTGACGTCGCCGTCGCCAATGTCGAAATCCTTGCCTTCCACCGGGACGCGGGTCTGCGCCTTCTTGTAGGTGTTGACCATGTCGGCGTTGAACACATCATCGACTTCGGGCAGCGCCACACGGTCCTGCGGGCGCTTCGGGCCGGCAAGGCTGGGGACAACGGTGCCGAGGTCCAGTTCCAGCGTGTCGGTGAACACCGGCTCGATCGACGGATCGATCCAGAAGCCCTGTTCCTTGGCATAGGCCTCGACCAGCGCGATATTCTCGTCGCTGCGGCCAGTCAGGCGCATATAGTCCAGCGTCTTGTCATCAATGCCGAAGAAGCCGCAGGTCGCACCATATTCGGGCGCCATGTTCGCCAGCGTCGCACGGTCGGCCAGCGACAGGGTGGCAAGGCCGGGGCCGAAATATTCGACGAAGCGACCAACCACACCGCGCGCGCGCAGCATCTGGGTGCAGGTGAGGACGAGGTCGGTTGCGGTGACGCCTTCCTTGAGATTGCCGGTGAATTTGAAGCCGACGACTTCAGGGATCAGCATGGAGACAGGCTGGCCGAGCATCGCCGCTTCCGCCTCGATCCCGCCCACGCCCCAGCCCAGCACACCCAGGCCGTTGATCATGGTGGTGTGGCTGTCCGTGCCGACGCAGGTGTCGGGATAGGCGATGGACGTGCCATCGGCAGCTTCGCTCGACCAGACGCCCTGCGCGATATTCTCCAGGTTCACCTGATGGCAGATACCGGTGCCGGGGGGGACGGCATAGAAATTGGCGAGGCTCTTGCTGCCCCATTTCAGGAAGTCGTAGCGCTCCATATTGCGCTGATATTCAATCTCCATATTCTGTTCGAACGCCTTGGGCGTGCCGAATTCATCGACCATGACCGAATGGTCGATGACGAGGTGGACGGGCACCTGTGGGTTGATCTTGCTGGCGTCGGCGCCCAGCGCATTCATCGCGTCGCGCATCGCGGCCAGATCGACCACACAGGGAACGCCGGTAAAATCCTGAAGCAGCACGCGCGCCGGGCGATACTGGATTTCCCGCTCCGCCTTGCCACGGTCATTCTGCCAGTCGACGATCGCCTGAATATCCTCGATGGTGACGGTGACGCCATCTTCGAAGCGCAGCAGATTTTCCAGCAGCACCTTCATGGAGAAAGGCAGGCGCGAAACGTCTCCCAGCTTCTCCGCCGCCTTGTTCAACGAATAATAGGCGATGTCCTTGCCGCCGACGTTGAGCGTGTCGCGCGTGCCGAGGGTGTCCTGTCCAGTGGCGGTCATAGGTCGTGCGTCTCCTCGCAGATGGCCCCGGCCCAGGGCAAGGAGGCTGACGCATGATCCGCCGCAAGGTCCAGCCGGTTCGCCACCGGACGGATTAGGGGCGGGACGCGCCCCAACCATGGGTCGAAGCAGGTATGTCCCGATATGTCTGCGAGATAGGGATTGCCTCGGCCAAGTCAAAGGGAGAAATGGTCGGAAGGGCCTTTATTTCCGCCATATTCGACTACTGAAAATCATTCGCAGTAACGAGCGCAAGACCTGCACTTTTATTGTGCACAGGATGGAGAAATGTCGCCCTCACCCCTTGCGCCACAGCTTGCCTGATCAGCCTGTCTTTTCCGCTCTGCCTGCGAGTGCGGGACGGGCTTTGCCCCAAATACTTTTTACTGTTTCCGCCAAAGCCGGGCAAAAAGAAAAGGCGCCACGATAATGGCGCCTTTTCTGTGTAAGCCGCATCACCCGGTGGGGCAGTTCGCCCGCGGTTGGGGGCAGTCCTCAGGCCGCCTTGGGCGGGGCGAACTTGGTGAGGTCGATGCCGACCACCGCCTTCTTATATTCGTCCATGTTCGGCGTACGGCCCAGGATGGTCGACAGCACCACGACCGGGGTCGAGGCGAGCAGCGATTCCCCCTTCTTGTTGGCCGTATCTTCCACGACGCGCCCCTGGAACAGGCGGGTCGAGGTGGCAAGGACGGTGTCGCCCTTCGATGCCTTCTCCTGATTGCCCATGCACAGGTTGCAGCCCGGACGCTCCAGATAGAGCATATTCTCATATTCGGTGCGGGCGACATTCTTTGGATGAACGTCGTCGAACTCGAAACCGGCATATTTCTTCAGCACGTCCCAATCGCCTTCGGCCTTCAGCTCGTCGACGATATTGTAGGTCGGCGGAGCGACGACCAGCGGTGCCTTGAACTCAACCTTGCCTTCAGTCGCTTCGATGTTCTTCAGCATCTGGGCCAGGATCTTCATGTCGCCCTTATGCACCATGCACGAACCGATAAAGCCCAGATCGACCTTCTTGGTGCCGCCATAGTAGGATACCGGGCGGATGGTGTCGTGGGTGTAGCGCTTCGACACGTCGGCATTGTTGACGTCCGGGTCGGCGATCATCGGCTCGTCGATCAGGTCCAGGTCGACCACGACTTCGGCGAAATATTTCGCATTGGCGTCCGGCGACAGGGCAGGCTTTTCGCCCGAGCGGATTTCGCCGATGCGCTTGTCGGCAAGGGCGATCAGGCCCTTCAAGGTGCCGGCGGCATTTTCCATGCCCTTGTCGATCATGATCTGGATGCGCGACTTTGCAATTTCCAGCGATTCGATCAGCGTTGCGTCTTCGGAAATGCAGATCGACGCCTTCGCCTTCATTTCGGCCGTCCAGTCGGTGAAGGTGAAGGCCTGATCAGCCAGCAGCGTGCCGATATGGACTTCGATGATGCGGCCCTGGAACACATTCTCTCCGCCGAACTGGTGCAGCATCTGCGCCTGCGTCGCATGCACCACGTCGCGGAAGTCCATATAGGGCTGCATCTTGCCCTTGAACGTCACCTTGACCGACTGCGGGATCGGCATGGTGGCTTCGCCGGTGGCCAGCGCCAGCGCAACCGTGCCGGAGTCCGCACCGAAGGCCACGCCCTTCGACATGCGGGTGTGGCTGTCGCCGCCGATGATGATGGCCCAGTCGTCCACGGTGATGTCGTTCAGCACCTTGTGAATGACGTCGGTCATCGCATGATAGACGCCCTTGGGGTCGCGTGCGGTGATCAGGCCGAAATTGTTCATGAAGCTCATGAGCTTGGGAATGTTGGCCTGCGCCTTCTTGTCCCACACCGACGCGGTGTGGCAGCCCGACTGATAGGCGCCATCGACCAGCGGCGAAATGACCGTGGCGGCCATCGCTTCCAGTTCCTGCGCGGTCATCAGGCCCGTGGTGTCCTGCGAACCCACGATGTTCACCTTCACGCGCACGTCCGAACCGGCGTGCAGTATCTTGCCCGGCGTCACGCCCACGGCATTGCGGTTGAAGATTTTCTCGACGGCGGTCAGACCCTGGTCCTCGACCGTGATTTCCTTGTTCGGCGCGAACACCTTGGGCGCTTCGACGCCCAGTGTCTCGGCCGCGAAGGTCTGGAGCTTCTTGCCGAAGACGATGGCGTAGCTGCTGCCCGCCTTCATGAATTCCATCTTCTGCGGCGTGAAGGACGCGGCGACATCGACCAGTTCGTTGCCGGCCTCATCGGTCAGCTTCTTGTTCTTGACGTCGATCTTCAGCACCGTGCCGGTCGCGACCGAGAAGGCCTCTTCCAGCACCGGATTGCCGTCATTGTTCAGGATGACCTTGCCGTCCGGACCGGTCATCTTGACCCAGTTCTTCAGATTGAGGCCGATGCCGCCGGTCACGTCCACAGTGGTCGCGAAGATCGGCGAAATGCCGTTGGTGCCCGCGACGACGGGGGCATAGTTGACGAAGGGCACATAGGGGCTCTGCTGCTTGCCGGCCCACAGCGCCACATTGTTGACGCCCGACATACGCGACGAACCAACGCCCATCGTGCCCTTTTCGGCGATCAGCATCACGCGCTTGTCGGGATGCTGGATCTTGAGCGCCTGAATTTCCTGCTGCGCGGCCGGCGAGATCATGCACTGGCCATGCAGTTCGCGGTCGGAACGCGAATGCGCCTGATTGCCCGGCGACAGAAGGTCGGTCGAGATATCGCCTTCGCCGGCAATGAAGGTCACGACCTTGATCTCGTCCTCGACCTCGGGAAGCTTGGTGAAGAATTCGGCCTTGGCATAGCTTTCCAGCACATCCTTCGCCACCGCATTGCCCGCCTTATAGGCGTCGCGCAGGCGGAACATGTCGGCGTCATACAGGAACACCTGGGTCTTCAACACATCGCCGGCCTGCTTGGCCAGAGCGGCGTCATCGCCCAGCGCAATATCGAGCAGCACGGCGATCGAGGGACCGCCCTTCATATGGCTCAGCAGTTCCAGCGCGAAGGCGGGAGTGATTTCCGCGACGGTGACGTCGCCCAGCACGATCTTCTTGAGGAAGTCGGCCTTCACGCCCGCGGCGCTGGTGGTGCCGGGCAGCGTGTTGTAGATGAAGAATTTCAGCGCTTCGGCGCGATGTTCGCTGCCCGCATCCTCGATCAGCGTGATGAGGGCTGCAACCAGTGCGCCATCGTCGATCGGCTTGGGCGCGAGTCCCTGAGTCTTACGGCTTTCGATTTCGGCCAGATAATCCAGGTAAATGCTCATCTCGTTCCCAACGTCATATAAAGTGCACGGAGTCGACGCGCAGCGCCACTTGCCGACTTATATGCCCGGTCCGGGAGCTGACGCGGCCCCGGTACGCCAAGAGACGCGAATTGGCAAGTCGCGGCAGCGCAGCAAAATGTTGCTGCGAACCACGCCAATCGACCAAAAACCGCGACTTTTCTATTACTCTGAGTAAAGAACGGACTTAAGTAGGACGGCTATCCCCGCGCCTTCTCTGCCGCGATCCACCCGTCGATCTGGCTTTCCAATACGGTCAGCGGCACTGCACCCTGCGCCAGCACCGCGTCATGGAAGCGCCGCAGGTCGAACTTAGGCCCCAACGCCGCCTCCGCCTTCGCCCGCAATTCGCGGATCTTGATCTCGCCCAGCTTGTAGCCCAGCGCCTGACCGGGCCAACTGATGTACCGATTGACCTCCGCGTCGATATTCGCGTCCGACAGGGCGCTGTTGGCCTTCATGAAGGCGACGGCCTTTGCCTTGTCCCAGCCCTTGGCATGGATGCCGGTGTCGACCACCAGACGGCAGGCACGCCACATTTCATAGGACAGGCGGCCCATCATCTTTTCGGGCGTGTCGTAGAGGCCCATCTCTTCGCCCAGATATTCGGTATAGAGCGCCCAGCCCTCCACATAGGCGGTGAATCCCGCCAGATATTTGCGGAAAGGCGGCAGCGGCAATTCCTGTTGCAGGGCGATCTGGTTGTGATGGCCCGGCACCGCTTCATGAGCGGTCAGCGCGGGCAGTTCCCAGAAGGGGCGCTGATCCAGCTTCGACGTATTGACCCAATAGGTGCCGGAAATGCCGCTCTCCGGCGCACCGGGCCCATAATAGGCCGTCGTGGTTCCTTCGGCCTCGGCTGCCGGGATCGGCTTCAGGCCATAGGGCAAACGCGGCAGCGTGCCGAAATAGCGTGGAAGCAGGCCGTCGATCGTCTTGGCCTGACGGGCCGCGACGCGCAGCAACTCCTCGGGAGTCTTCGCATAGTAGGACGGATCGGTGCGCAGATGCTGGATATAGGCGGCACGGCTGGGATAGCCGGCTTTCGCTGCGATCTCGTCCATACGCTTGCCGATGCGGGCGACTTCATCCAGGCCGATCTGGTGGATCTGGTCTGGGGTCAGGTCGGTCGTGGTGTGCGCCCGCACCCGGCTGGCATACCAGGCTGCGCCACCGGGCAGCGCCGATGCGCTGTCGCTCTTGCGGCAATGCGGCAGATAGTCGGCCACGAACAGGTCGTGCCATTTGCGATATTCAGGCGTCAGCACGTCGCGGATCAGGGCAACGGCCCGCGCCTGCATTGCGCTCCAGTCCGCGTCGCTGATATCGCGCGGCTTGGGCCGCTTGAACGGTTCGTAGAAGCGCGTGTCCTCCGGCTTTCCGTCCATGATGCCGCTGATGCTCTTCGCGTAATTTTGCAGCACGGAACAGGGTTGCACATAGCCGCCCTTGATCGCCTGCCGCGTGATCGCAAGGGCATCGCCATTCTGCTTGGGATAGAGCGCGAGGCGCTTCAGATAGCTGTCATAATCGGCCTGATTGTAGAAAGGCAGGCCATCGGCCATGCCCGAAAAGCCCTGATGCCAGCCATAATAGGTGGTGAAGAGCATCAGCCGCTCTGCCGGATGCCGGTCGCTGTCGATATCGTCGCGCAGCATCCAGAGCAGCACGTCGCGATTGACGCGGTCGGCCGCATCCAGTTGCTGCGCCGGGACGGCCTCCAAACGGGTAACGAAGCCGCCTTCCGCCTTGATGTGCGCATCGCGCGCGGCGAGCGACATGTCGTAGATGCGGTCGTCATAGTCGCGCACGCCGCGCGCCGTCGCCTCGACCGGATGGGTCGACAGATACCAGGCCCAATGATCGTCGATGATCCGGGTCAGTTGATCATGGGGCACTGTCTGGGCATGCGCCAGAGCGGGCGCGGACAGGAGGATGAGAGAAGAAAGAATCTTGCGCATGGGCGCAATGGATCGCGCTTCACGCGGTGTTTGGCAAGAGGGTCAGGCGGCGGCTACGCCCTCGGCCTCGACAATATTGTCACCGGCATAATAGCCCTGCACCCGCACCCGTTTCTCGACATGGTCCACGGGCACGCGCAACAGGACGAGGCGGTAGCTGCCGCCGCAATCACGCTGGAGCAGGAAACCGGCTTCATCGCGCAGCAACCTGCCAGTTTCGTTCACTCCAGCGCCAATCTCAGTCATACCTTAATCTATCGCGTCCTTGATCCCCTTGCCAGCCAGGATTCCCAGCACGAGGAAAAGAACGAAGACGGCAATGGCGATAAAGAACAGAATCTTCGCGATGCCGACAAAGGTGCCGGCCGCGCCGCCAAAGCCCAGAAGCGCCAGAACGGCGGCGATGACGAGCGAGATAAGGGCAAGCTTGATCATGATGGGTCCTTTCATAGGAGAGCGATCATGCCCTGCTCAACCGATTACGGGGCAGCTTGTTCCGCCTGCGTAGCGGGTTGATAGACTATAGCTAATGGTAGGTTAAGGTTGAATATCAGGTGCTTGATTGAACCATCATGGTCGATCGGCGGTTGTTTCCCCGCCATCATGAGGAGAAGGCGATGTCGAGCAACCATGCCATCAGCAAATTGGACGACCTGATCACCACCCTGATCGACAGTGTGAAAGGCTATGACCATAGCGCCGACAAGGCGAAGTCAGCCGAACTCCAGACGCTGTTTCGCGATCTGTCGGCCGAACGCCGTAAAGCGGTGGACCTGTTGCAGGCGCGCAGCCGGGCGCTGGGCGGCAAGCCCAACGAATTCGGGTCGGCGGCCGGGACGGTACATCGCCGGATGGAAGATATTTTCGTGGCACTGGGCGGCGGTGACAAGGCCGTGATCCAGGCGATTGACCGTGGCGAAGATTATCTGCGCGAAGAATTCGAGCGGGTGCTGAAGGACGAGGCGATCGATGCCGACACCCATGCCGCCGTGCGGCAGGCCAATGAGTCGGTTATGCGTGGCCATCTGGTCGTGAACGGCCTCAAGGACCAGCTCGCCACCGCCTGACCTCAGACCCAGCCTTCCAAGACCTGGTTGGGCGGCCGATGGCCGTCGACCCAGGTGCGGATATTGGCGATGACACGGGCGCCGGTGGCGTCGCGGCCTTCAAAGGTTGCAGACCCCATATGCGGCAGCAGCACGACGTTGGACAGCGCCAGCAGGCGCGGGTCGACCGCCGGTTCATGGGTGTAGACGTCGAAGCCGGCACCGGCGATCCGCCCTTCCTCCAGCGCGTCGATCAGCGCCCGTTCGTCGGTGATTTCCGCGCGGGACGTGTTGATGAGGTAGGCGTTGGGGCCCAGCAACGCGATGCGGCGGGCATCGATCAGGCCCCGGCTGCCGGCGTTGAGTGGGCAATGGATCGACAGGATATCGCTCCACGACATCAGCGCATCCAGATCGGGTTGCCATTCCGCTTCCAGTTCCTGCTCCACTTCGAAAGGCAGGCGATGGCGGTTATGATAGGCGATCGACAGGCCGAAGGCGCGTGCGCGGCGAGCGACGGCGCGGCCGATGCGGCCCATGCCGATGATGCCCAGCTTCTTGGCGGCGATCCGGTGGCCCAACATGCCCGACGGGCTCCAGCCGCGCCATTCGCCGGTGCGGACCAGCTTCTCCCCCTCTGCCAGACGGCGCGGCACCGACAGGATCAGCGCCATCGTCATGTCGGCCGTATCCTCGGTCAGGACGCCGGGCGTATTGGTGACGATGATCCCCTTCCGCCGGGCGGCGGCGAGATCGATATGGTCGACGCCGCTGCCGAAGCTGGCGATCAGTTGCAGCCGGTCGGGCGCGGCATCGATCAGGTCCGCGTCGATCGTGTCGTTGATCGTGGGCACCAGCACGTCACACTGGGCCATGGCGCGGGCCAGTTCGGTGCGGCTCATCGCCACATCGCCGACATTGAAGCTGGTATCGAACAGGTCGGCCATGCGCGCCTCCACATTGGGTGGCAGGCGGCGCGTGACGATGACGCGCGGCTTGGCGGGTCGCTGCTTCTTGGCCATGGATCAAGCCGCTATTCCCGGCCGGGTCGCGGGTCAAGCGGATAAGGACCGACGGGTGATAGGAAAGACTGTCGCAAATCGACGCAAGCGACTATGGAGAGCCATGGGCGACATGGTTTTCGGGTCTGGAATGAAGCGGTTTTTACTGGGTGCGGGCATTGCTGCCGGGATCGGGGCGGCGGGCGCTGCGCTGGCGGCGCCAGCCAAGCCGGTGCCCTACTGGGCTTCGCTGGCGCAGGATGAAGCGCGGATGCGCGTGGGGCCAAGCCTGGATTATCCGTCCAACTGGGTCTATCGCCGCCGCGACCTGCCGGTGAAGGTGGTGCAGGTGCTGGGCCAGTGGCGCAAGGTCGAAGACCCGGATGGCGCGCTGGGATGGATGCACGTCCGCCTGTTGAGCGATACCGCCACCGCCATCGTGAAAGCGGACATCGCCCCCCTGCATGAAGGTGCCAGCGACGGATCGCGCACCCTGTTCCGGGCGGAGCGCGGCGTGGTTGGCCGGTTGAGCGATTGTTCGGGCGGCTGGTGCGGTTTCGATATCAAGGGCCAGCGCGGCTATGTGAAGGCCAGCGATGTCTGGGGCGCGACCGACAAATAGGATATGCGCCGCTTAACTTCGCATGTTTCCCGTGAATCTTGATATTTTCGTGCGGAAGTTGGAAATTTCGTTGCGAGCGTGGCGGGGTGCAGGCGATGCGAAAGAGCCCTGCTTTGGGTACGCGATAACCGGCAGGTAGGACAGGCTGGGAAGACTGTGGGACAGTGATTTTACGTCGTCATCCCAGCGAAGGCTGGCATCTCAGGCGGAGGCGGGAGACAGTCGAACGAGGTGCCTGCTCAAGCCTCATCCCGCTATCGCCTGAAACCCCAGCTTGCGCTGGGGTGACGGTGTGGTGGGGGCTGCCAACTTCATAAGCGACAGTGCCTACGGCCTCCCTGTCGACCTCCGATTGAGGGTGGCCTCTTTATCCAAGAAAAGGGGGCCGTAGTCCCCCTTCCCGTTTCACCATTCATACGCCTTGGGCAGGTCGCCCTCGCCCGGCGTGGCGTAGCGGTCGCGCAGCTTGGTCTGGCGGTTTTCCAGTGGCTGGGCGACGCCGTCGATCCAGACCGCCACCGGGGCGGAGGTCATTTCCAGCGGGTCGCCATCCCAGATCACCACATCGCCCGCCTTGCCGGCCTTGAGCGATCCGATCCGGTCGCCCAACCCCATCGCCTCGGCCGGGGCGGAGGTGATGGTGCGCAGCGCCTGCCCCCAACTCAGACCAGTCGCGCCCGGCACCCGGTTCAGCGCGACCATATTGCCTGCCTGCTGGGTCGCGGCGCGCAGTTGCAGCGCGTCGTCGCCGGTCAGCATACCCATCGAAACGCTGATGCCCGCCTTCACCATGCGGCCGACATTGCTCTGGGTCGCGGCGAGTTTTTCGAAGCTGGAGGGCAGGTCTTCAAGGCCCGCGGTGATGACCGGCACCTTGGCGGCGGCGATCTGGGGCGCGACCATCCAGCCTTCGGTCGCGCCAGCGAGGATCAGCTTGAGCGCCGGGAAATCCTGCCGCAGCGACAGGACGGTCAGGATATCGCGCGCGCTTTCGGCATGGACCATCAGCGGCATGGCGCCAGTAACGACGGGCACCAACGCTTCGGCATCGACACGGTTGAGCAGCGCATCCCTCGACCGGCCATCATAGCTGGCGGGGGCCTTGGCGAACTCCTGCGCCTCGCGCAGCATCATGCGGAAGGTCAGGATCGTCGCCGCGCGGCTGCCGCCGGCGTCATCCTTCCCCTCTTCGCCCATTTCCACATATTGGAAGGCGCGCGCGCGGGTGATCGGCGTCATGTCCGCGCCCAGATCGATGACGGCACCCTGCCCGGCAAAGATGCCATTGGCGGTCGCGGGGGCCACCACGGCGCGGGTGATGCCCGCAGTTCGGCTGATCGCGATGGGATTGGCCAGCGGGTTGATCGCGGGCGCAACGTCGATCGCGGCGGAGAAAGGCGAGCGGGCGGCACGGATGTCGTTGGTTTCCTTGACGCCGGGCACTTCGGCCAGGCCGACGCGGGAGAAGCCCGAGACGATGCCGGGCGTCACCCATTTGCCGGCGGCGTCGATAGTCTTCACGCCTGCGGGTACGGCGATGCCGGCGCCTGCTGCGACAACCTTGCCCGCGGTAATGACGACGGTGCCGTTCTGGATCGGCTCCGACCCGTCGCCCAGCGCCAGCGTGGCGCCAGTGATGGCGATGGACTGGGCGAGTGCGGGGGTGGCCATGGCCAATGCGCAAGCCACCACCGTTCGGGCAGCGCCCTTCGACAGGCTCAGGGCGAACGGATTGAAAGAAAAGCGCTGGCTCATTTCACGTCTCCCGCGCCGATCTGGCCCAGTTCGAAATCACTGACCGGTCGCAGCTTCGGATTGGCGCTGTCATAGAGAAGCGCGCCGTCGATCCAGACCTTTTCCGGCCGCGTGTAGGTGCTGAAGGGATTGCCGTTCCACAGCACGACATCGGCCATCTTGCCGACCTTGAGGCTGCCGGTCTGTTCGGAAATGCCCATGGCGCGCGCCGGATTGATGGCAAGCCATGTCCAGGCCAGTTCGTCGGAGATATTGATCCCCATGCGGCGGCCCGCGCCCAGCGCCTTGGCCGCTTCCTGATTGAGGCGCTGAATGCCATCCTGATCGTCGCTATGGACGATGGCGCAGGCGCCGGCCTGCTGCACCAGCGGGATATTTTCCTTGATCCCGTCATAGGCTTCCATCTTGAAGCCATACCAGTCGCCCCACATGGCCGAACAAATGCCATTGTCGCGCAGCAGATCGGCGATCTTGTAGCTTTCGACCGCATGGTGGAAAGCCGCGATCTTGTAGCCAAATTCCTTCGACATATCGATCACGTTCGCCATTTCATCGGCGCGATAGCAATGATTGTGGACCAGGATCTTGCCTTCCAGCACGTCGGCCAGCGTTTCCATGCCGAGGTCGCGGGTCTGATCCTTCCCGGCGGCGCGCTTCTTCTGATACTCCCGCGCCTTGATCCAGGTCTGGCGATCGACCGCGATATTGCCCATGCGGGTCGATGGCTCACGCCCCTTGCCACCATAGACCCGCTTGGGATTTTCACCGCACGCCATTTTCAGGCCATAGGGCGCGCCGGGGAATTTCATCCCCTGCTGGGTGCGGGCGGGGACATTCTTGACCGTGACGCTGCGGCCGCCGAACAGATTGCCCGATCCGGGCAGGATCTGGAGCGTGGTGACGCCGCCATTGGAGAGCGCGCGGCCAAAGCCGGGGTCTTGCGGCCAGATGCTATGTTCGGCCCAGACATGGGGTGTCACGGGCGAGGTCATTTCATTGCCGTCCGACAGCGCATCGACGCCGGGCGAGGCATAGACGCCCAGATGACTGTGAATGTCGATCACGCCCGGCGTCACATATTTGCCGGTGCCGTCAAACACCGCAATATCGGCCGGGATCGGCGTGTCGGGGCCGCCGATGGCGACGATCTTGCCCTCCGACAGGAAGACCACGCCCTTGTCGATGCGGCCGCCTTCTCCGTCGAAGATGGTGGCGCCGCGGATCGCCGTGGGACGACCGGGATAGGGTTTGTAGGTGGAGGGATAGGGATTTTCGGGCTCTGCCGAGGAGCCCTGCACGGCGGACGCCGGTTCATCCTTGTCCCGCTTTGCCGCGAGCGGGCCGGCGCTGCCCGCCAGCAGCGCCGCGATCAGCAGCCATCTGCCTCCCGTCTTCATGCCTTTTCCTCCGAACCGATAAGATCGAGATGCATCATGCGTTTAATACGGGGCGACACAAGCAGAACCAGCACGCCCACGACGACCGCGAACCAGCCAATTTGCGTATAGACGTCAAGCACTTGACTGACATTCCCTACTTCACCACTGCCGGTCGCGCGGGCAATAAGGCCGGCAATGAAATTGCCTGCCGCCATGGCGAGGAACCATGTGCCCATGACGAGGCCCACCATCGACGACACCGACAGGCGGGTCATGGCGGACAAGCCGACCGGCGAGAAGCAGAGTTCGGCCAGCGTATGGAACAGATAGATGAGGAAGACGAACAGGACCGGCGTCAGGTTCGCGCCCGCCATCGCCGCGCCCGCCACCAGCACCAGAAAGCCCGCGCCGCACAGGATGAGGCCGATGCCGAACTTCGCGGGCGAGGAGGGCTCGAGGCGCCGCTTGTCGAGGAAGGTCCACAGCACCGCGAAGAGCGGCGCGAACAGGATGATGAAGACCGAATTGACCGACTGGAACAGCGAGGCGGGAACCTCCCAGCCGAGAATGGCGCGGTCGACATTGCGGTCGGTGAAGATGTTGAGCGACGATCCGGTCTGTTCGAACAGGCCCCAGAAGAGCGGGTTGAGCGCAATCAGGAAGAGCGCGGCGAACATCCGGTCGCGATCTACCTTCCCCAGCGTGCCGAGCGTGCGCCAGAGGATATAGACAACAGTCAGCGCCGAGAAGGCGAGCAGCGCATAACCCAATAGCTCTGCGTAACGGATCACCAGCCAGATGGCGACGACACCCAGCGCCGCGCCCAGATAGATGGTCCATTCCTGACTGAGGCCGGCGGCAGTCGGCGCGCTGAGCGCCTTGGGTGCGGGCGGTTCCCCCTTGCCCAGCAGCCAGGGCCGCAGCCATACGAACATGACGAGGCCGGCGAGCATGCCGACGCCCGCCGCACCGAAGCCCCAGCTCCAGCCCCAAAGTTCGCCCAGCAGGCCGCAGACGATCGGGCCGAGCATGCCGCCCATGTTGATGCCCATATAGAAGATGGAGAAGGCCGGGTCGCGACGGTGATCGTCACGGGCATAGAGTTCGCCCACCAGCACGGAGATATTGGCCTTCAGGAAGCCGGTGCCGACGATGATGCTGGCCAGCGCGAGGTAGAAGCCGTTGAGATAGAGCGGGTCCTGTCCCCCCGGTCCTTCGGTCACGGCGATCAAAAAATGGCCGATGGCGATAAAGACACCGCCCACCAGCACCGACTTGCGCGGCCCCAGGAATCGGTCCGACAGATAACCGCCGATGACCGGCGTGATGTAAACCAGCGACGTATAGGCGCCGTAGAGAAGATAAGCCTTGTCCTCACCAAAGAGAAAATGTTTGGTGAGGTAGAAAATCAGGATGGCGCGCATCCCGTAATAGCTGAACCGTTCCCACATTTCCGCGAAGAAGAGCAAATATAGCCCGCGCGGATGACCGAGCCAGGTCTTGCCTGGCTCGATCGCAATCTTGTCCGAAATCGCCATTCGGCACCCTTTATCACTATCTTGTTTCCGGCCGCCGAGCACGGGGCCGCTTATGGAAACAGCCTAGAGCGGAAGGGTTCGTCCTGTCAAAAACCCCGCCTGCTCTTGCGCTGGCGGACATGTCGCGCCATCTGTCGCTGCGATGTTCAACGACCTCTCCTCCCCGCTCGCCCTGCTCCAGACCCGCCGTTCCGGCAAGCCCCGCGATCTGGTCGCGCCCGGCCCGGATGACGCGCAGTTGCGGCAGATATTGGAAGTGGCGCTGCGCACGCCCGATCATGGCAAGCTGGCGCCCTGGCGCTTCGTGATCGTGCCGCAGGACAGGCGCGATGCGCTGGCCGCGCTGCTGGAAGCAGCCTATCGCGCCGAAAAGCCGGAGGCCGGGCGGCTGGAGATCGAGGCGATGCACCAGTTCGCGCAGCAGGCACCGACGCTAGTGGTGGCGATGTCCAAACCGGTCGCGGGCAGCAAGATCCCGGTCTGGGAACAGGAATTGTCCGCCGGCGCGGCGATCATGAACCTGCTGCATGCCACCCATGCGCTGGGCTTTGCCGGCGGCTGGCTGACCGGATGGCCCAGCTTCAACGACGATGTGCGCGATGCCTTTGGCGGGGCGGACGAGAAGATTGCCGGATTCGTCTTCATCGGCACCGTGGGCAAAGCGCAGGAAGAACGCCCCCGGCCAGAATATGACGATATCGTATCGACCTGGGACAGATAATTACACGGGCGTAAAGCAATGGGCAATTTCCTAGCTTGACCCCTGTGGCTGTATTATGGCACTGATGCACCATGGCCGACGAATCCAAACCCGTCTATCTCCGCTTGCGTGAGATCATCGCCGCTTCCATCCTGGATGGGGAATTTTCCGACGGTGATCTGTTGCCTTCGGTCCGCGCTTTCGCCGCGACGCAAGGGGCGAACCCGCTGACGGTGGCGAAGGCCTATCAGAGCTTTCAGGATGATGGGCTTGTAGTGGTGAAGCGCGGCGTCGGCATGTTCGTGGCCGATGGCGCGACCCGCCGCCTGCGCGAAATGGAGCGCGCGCATTTCATCGACAATGTCTGGCCGCCGGTCGCGGCGCAGATCCGGCGGCTGGGGCTGCGGATCGACGATCTGGATATGGCGAAGGCGTAAAGTCTCCTGCGTCATTGCGAGCGAAGCGAAGCAATCCACTGTCGCACCATGGATTGCTTCGCTTCGCTCGCAATGACGAATCTATAGCGCCGCCAGCGCGTCGATCGCTTCCTGACGGCCGGGGAAGCCGGGGACGGCCACCGCGCGCGCCAGAGCCAGTTTCGCCTCGCCCTTCCGCCCGGCGGCGGCATAGGCTTGCCCCAGATGGAGTTGCAGCGCCGGCGCACCGGGGGCCAAAGCGACGGCCTTTTCCAGCAGGTCGACAGGCGCCGGGCCTTTCTCGCCACTCTTGAACAGCACCCAGCCGAACATGTCTGCTGTCACCGGATTGCCGGGCATCAGGCGATAGGCATGGGCGGCATAGGCACGGGCAGCGGCGCGATCGCCGCTTTCGAGCGCGGCGCGGGCGAGATCGGCCATCAGCAGCGCGTCATTGTCGCCCACTTGCCCGCGGACGGCGCGCAGCATCCGCAGCGCGGTGCGCCAGTCCTGCGCCTGCGCCGCGACGATGGCGGCAAGACGCTGCGCCTCCACATCATTGGGATTTTGCGAGAGGAAAAGCTGCACCACCTGCCCCGCGCGGGCCGGATTGCCAACACGCGCCCAGGCGGCGGCCAGACGCAGCGCGGCATCCCGATCGAAACGGATATTGCCCGCCGCCTCATAGGCGCGGACGGCCTGTTGCGGCTGACCGGCGGTGGCGAGCGTATCGCCCAGGATGAGCCATGCGTCCGGCGCGCCGGGATTGGCACGGCTGAGCGCACGGGCGCGGGCCAGCGCTTCCTCTGGCTGGCCCGTGCTGAGCAGGGCGCGGATATAGGGGATATTGTCGCGCGCAGTGGCGACGCTGGACGGTGGCGACGCAGCCAGCGCGGCGTCGCGGGGGCTAGCGAAGGCATCGGTCGCAGGGCGGACTGGCCAAGCGGCACGGGCGAGCATATCGGCAGCCATGGTCCGCTCACCCAGTGCCTCCTGCGCACGGGCAGCGAGGGTCAATATATAGGGATCGGCATCGCGCTGGGCGACGATCGGCGCGAGCGTGGACGCCGCCGATGCATAATCGCCATTCAGATAATAGGCCCGGCCGAGCAATGTGCGGGCGGTGCGGTTGTCCGGTTGCGCGGCGACCAGTGGCGCCAGCGTATCGGCCGCCAGCACGGCATTGCCATCCTCCATATGCAGTATTGCGCGCAGCAATTGGGTGGCAGGCTCCGCGTCCAACCGCCCCTTCGTGCGATCGAGCAGCTTGCGGGCAAGGTCGCCCTCCCCCGCCCGCGCGGCCATCACCGCCTGAAGCATCCAGGCGCGCGGATTGGCAGGATCGAGCGCCAGCAGGCGACGGCTGAGGCTGAGCGCCTTGCTAGCCTGTCCGGCGTCCGCCAGCGTGGCGGCATATTGTTCCAGCGCCGGGACCGAATCCGGGTTGGCGGCCAGCGCCCGGTCGAACCAGGGCAGCGACGCGATCAACCCATATTGAGCGCGAACCAGTTCGCCGCGCAGGGCGAGCGCGTGGGGATTGCCGGGCGCCAGCACCACCGCCCGTTCGGCGGCGACGATCGCGCCGGCCTGATCCCCCATGGCGATGCGGAAGCGGCCGAGATCGATCCAGTTTTCCGGGTCATTGGGGGCAAGGGCCAGCGCCTGTTCCAATGCGGTTCGGGCGGCATAGCCATCGCCCAGCGCCAGAGACGCGCGGGCGACGACGCGCGCGGCTCGCACGGCATCGGCTTCGGGCAGATCGGTTGCGCGGGCTTCCCGCAGGGCGCCCTGC
Source organism: Sphingobium sp. AP50 (assembly GCF_900109095.1). Taxonomy (GTDB): domain Bacteria; phylum Pseudomonadota; class Alphaproteobacteria; order Sphingomonadales; family Sphingomonadaceae; genus Sphingobium. The sequence continues at coordinate 121,468 of NZ_FNYZ01000003.1, read as the reverse complement.
ATATCCCCTTGCAGGAATAGCGCCTGCGCCATGACGGCACGGGTTTGCGATGCCGGTTGGCCCAGCGCGCGTGCCCGTTCCACTTCCCCCTGCGCGCCGGGGCCATCACCCAGTTCCGCCAGCGCGCGGGCCTGCGCCGCGCGGACATCGGCGGCGCGGGGATTGGCCTTGATCGCGTTCATCAGTTCGACCCGCGCGGTGCGGGCATCGCCTTTTTCCAGCGCCGCAAGGCCGCGCGTCAGAGCGGCGCTGCCGTCCCGTTCATGCGCGCGCCATTGCCACAGGCCGGCAACGCCAAGCAGCAGGGCCGCGACGCCCAGCATCAGGATCAGTCGGGTGCGGCGCATCAATTCTGCATCTGATATTGTTTGAGCAGATCGTAGAGGGTCGGCCGGCTGATACCCAATATCTTGGCCGCGCCGGAGATATTGCCGTCGGTCCGGGCGATGGCGCGGCGGATGGCGCGGCGGTCGGCCATTTCGCGTGCGGCCTTGAGGTTCACGACATCGCCGCCATCCGCCCGTTCGTCATCCAGATCGAGGTCGGCGGCGGTGATCAGCTTGCCGTCTGCCATGATGACGGCGCGCTTCATGCGATTTTCCAGTTCGCGCACATTGCCGGGCCAGGCCCAGGCGTCGAGCGCGGCGAGAGCATCGGGGGCCAGCCCCTTGACCTGCGGGTTCATGTCGCGGGCGAAGCGGGTGAGGAAATGGCGCGCCAGCAGGGCCGGATCGCCGGGGCGATCGCGCAGCGGCGGAATGCGCACGGTGATTTCGGCGAGGCGATAATAGAGATCCTCGCGGAAGGTGCCGGCGGCAATCATCGCCTCCAGATCCTGATGAGTGGCGCACACGATGCGCGTGTCCACCGCGATCGGCTGCCGCCCGCCGATCCGTTCGATCACCCGTTCCTGAAGGAAGCGCAGCAGCTTCACCTGCAACGGCAGCGGAATGTCACCCACCTCGTCCAGGAAGAGCGTGCCGCCCTGCGCCTGCTCGATCTTGCCGGGCGTCATCTTGATGGCACCAGTGAAGGCGCCCTTTTCATGGCCGAACAATTCGGATTCGAGCAGGGTTTCGGGGATCGCCGCACAATTGATCGCGACGAAGGCGCCGGTGCGGCGCGGGCTGGTGTCATGCAGGCCCTGCGCCAGCAATTCCTTGCCAGTGCCGCTGGCGCCCAGCAGCAGGACCGACACATTGGCGCTGGCGACCCGCTCGATGGTGCGGGCGACCTTCATCATTTCCGGCGCGCCGCTGATCAGGCGACCCAGCACGCGGCCATCCTCCGGCGCGACATCGGCCAGCCGAACATTTTCCCGCTCCAGCCCGTGGACGTGGAAGGCGCGGCGCACGATCAGGCCAAGTTCATCGATATCGACCGGCTTCTGGTAGAAATCATAGGCGCCGCCCGCGATCGCATCCAGCGCGCTTTCCCGCGCGCCATGGCCCGATGCGACGATGATCTTGGTATCGGGCTTGATCTTGAGCATCTCCGCCAGCGTGGCGAAGCCTTCGCTGGTGCCGTCCGGATCGGGCGGCAGGCCAAGGTCGAGCGTCACCACATCGGGCGCCTCGGCCCGCAGCATCTCGATCGCTTCTTCCCGATCGCCGGCGATGAAGAGCTGATAATCCTCATAGGCCCAGCGCAATTGCCGTTGCAGGCCCGGATCATCCTCCACGATCAGCAATTTGGGGCGGGTGTCGCTCATCAGGCGGCCTTCTCTTTACGATCGGATAGCGGCGCCAATGGCAGGCGCAGGGTGAAGCGGCTGCCGACGCCGGGTTTGCTGTCCACGTCGATGCGGCCGCCCATCGCCTCCGCCAGACTGCGCGCCTCGAACGCACCAAGGCCGAAGCCGCCGGTCTTGCTGGAGGAAAAGGGTTTGAACAGGTCGCGGCGGACATATTCGGCGCTCATGCCCTTGCCCCGGTCGATCACCTCGACAATCACGTCCTGCGCATCAGCGGACAGGCGCAGGTCGACCGGGCTGCCGGGCGGGCTGGCATCTATGGCATTCTGCATCAGATGCTGGACGATCTGTTCGACGCGAGCGGGATCGGCCAGCGCCAGCGGGGCGTCTCCGCTGACCTGCACGGCATGCTGGCGCGCGCGGGCATGGGCAAGCTGGACCAGCAGATCGCGCAGCGGCATAGGGCGGGGTTCTTCGGGCCGCCCCTTGTTATGCAGCGACAGGCGGGCGAGCATGTCGTTCATCTTGCCCACCGACTCCTTGAGCGTCAGCAGCATGTCGGCGCGAAATTCGGGATTGTCGGCGTGCCGCTCCGCATTGCGGGACAGCAAGGATAGCTGGCTGACCAGATTCTTGATGTCATGGGCGATGAAGGCGAAGCGGCGGTTGAATTCGTCGAAGCGCTGGGCGTCGTCCAGCGCCTGTTGCCCCTGCGCTTCGCTGATATGAGTCGCCGCCTGACGTCCAGCGGCGCGCAGCATGTCGAAATCCTCCCAGTCGAGCCGCCGGTCGACCGGGGGACGAGCCAGCAGGATCGCGCCGATCAACCGTCCATAATGGATCAGCGGCACCAGCGCCCAGGCGCGCCGGTCCTCCATCAGCCAGTCGGGCAGGTCTAGCGTCCCCTCCCCGCCCTTCAGCCGGGCAAGGTCGACGATCCAGCCGCTCTTCTCCAGTTTCCGGACGATGGCGAACGGCACGATGCCGACCGCGGCCAGATCGTCATTCCAGTTCCAATGGGTTTCAAAGATCAGGTCGCCGCTGTCATCGCGCAGCATCAGCATGGCGGCCGGACTGTCGGTAATGTCGGCCACTGCCTTGGCCACCCGCTCGCCCAGCGGCGCGGCGTCTTCACCGGGGCGGCCGATGGTTTCGCCAAAGCGCATCCATTCGGTGCGATAATCATAGCGATGCTGGAAGAAATGCTTGGCAACCTGCACCCGCCACAGGGCCCGGATACGGGGCGATGGCAGCAACACCAGCGCGGTGACAGCGATGAAGAAGACCGCCGCAATCTCCACCAGACGGGCATAGGGACCAGCAATCAGTTCGATCAGCACCGCGACGGCGACCAGCACCGCGACATAGAGGGCGACCGCCATGATCGAGAGCGACTGGAAGGCGATGGTGCGCGACAATTGCAGGCGCCCGGCCATCCCCTTGCGCATGCCGATCGCTACCACCGGCACCAGCAGCGCCATCAGCAGCCCGCGAAGGGCGTAAAGCTCGCTGACCCGGTTGGGCGCGAAATAGCAGATGGCATAGAGATTAAGGTCATAGGTCCACATCGCCGCCAGCGCGCCGAGCAGCAGGGCGATCCCGCCCCGCTCGCGCGATGGCCAGCCGGTGTAGAGTTGGTGGACCAGCAGAAGGCAGCCGATGGCCGTCATCATCCGCAGGACCAGCGAACAGGTCAGCAGCGCGCGATGCAGGTCGCTGTCCACCGGCAATTGCCGCCAGGTGAGGTCCGTGAAAGTCTGGAGCAGGATCAGGCCGGCAACAGCGGCATAGACCGCCGCAATGGCGCCCCGCGCCCCGGTCCGCCCCACCGGCCCGCGCCGCCAGATGGTGAATAGCGCCAGCAGCCAGGCTGCGTTGCGGATGCTTTCGCCGATCCCCGACAGCGGCATCGATACCCCGCCGAAGGAGACATAGAGCGCCCAGCAGGATGTCAGCAGCAGCGCCGACGCGAGCAGGCGCGGTTCGGGCGCGTCGGCGCGTCGGCGCAGCAGGAATATGCCCAGCGCGGCGAACAGCACCGCCGCCAGAGCATGGCCCCAGTCGCCGACAAATTGGAGGAGCGCGCCCATCGTCCGCTGCCCGTCAGCGTGCGCCGTCGGGCCAGAGCACGACCCGCAGGGTCTGGATCAGGATCAGCAGGTCCAGAAAGGGCGTGTAATTCTTGGCGTAATAAAGGTCATATTCCAGCTTGTGCCGGGCATCCTCGATCGACGCGCCATAGGGATAGTTGATCTGCGCCCAGCCGGTGATTCCGGGCTTCACCATATGGCGTTCCGCATAATAGCGAAGCTGCTGTTCCAGATCCTCGACGAACTGGCGGCGTTCGGGGCGCGGGCCGACGAAGCTCATCTCCCCCTTCAGCACCGTCCAGGTCTGGGGCAGTTCGTCAATGCGCAGCTTGCGCAGCCAATAGCCCAGGCGGGTGATGCGCGGATCGTCCTTTTCGGCCCATTGCGCCTTGCCATTGACTTCCGCGTCCAGCCGCATGGTGCGCAGCTTCACGATCCAGAATTCCTGGCCGAACAGGCCGACGCGCTGCTGGCGGTAGAAAGCCGGTCCCTTGCTGTCCATCTTCACCAGAATCGCGGCAAGCAGGATGATCGGGCCAGTCAGCGCCAGCAGGATCGAACTGGCGACGATATCGAAGACGCGCTTGGCGATGCTGGACAGGCGGCGGCCGGCGGAAAAACCGTCGGAGAAGATCAGCCAGCTGGGATTGACGCTGGCGAGGTCGACGCGGCCGGTTTCGCGCTCCAGAAAACTGGAGAGGTCGTTGACATGGACACCCGTCGTTTTGATGCGCAGCAGGTCCGACATGGGGATGGCGTTGCGCCGCTCCTCCAGCGCCAGCACGACTTCGCTGGCGTTCAGCCGTACCACGAAATCGGACAGGTTGAAGACGGCGTCGCGGTTGATCGCCTCCGGGATCACCTGCGCGCCGTCATTCATGGCGATGAAGCCGACGACCAGAAAGCCCGCGCCGCGCTTCTGCTCCAGTTCCTTGATCCGGGCGGCGCGATTGCCCGCGCCCAGCACCACCAGACGACGTTTGAAAGCCTCCCCGCCAATCATCGATCCCAGCAGCAGACGCACCAGCACCAGCACACCCATCGCCAGCCCCATGGCGTAGAGCGAATTGGAGCGCCACAGGGTCATGCCCGGCAACAGGAAATAGAGGACGGACAGGAAGATGACGCCCAGCGACACGGCGACAAGCAGGCGGGCGAAGGCGAAACGAATCGATTGCAGCGCTTCGGTGCCATAGACGCCGACCGCGATCATCGCGGTCTGGATCGACACGGCGAAGCTGATCAACGGGCCGATGCGGGTGGAAATATGATCGACATCCATGCCGATCTGATGCGCGCGCAAGACCCAGCCGACCTCCGCCGCAGCGAGCAGCAATGCGAAATCGAGCAGGCCCAGCAGCAGCACCGCGTGCGGCACATAATGTTTGAACAGCCTGATCATCGTTGCACTTATCCCGCTGGCCGCCGAACTGGCGCGCCTTCTGGCGCCGGACTGGCCTTACAATCGCTGTAAGATAATCCGACAGTAGGCGCTACCCTGACGGAAAATGGCAAAGAAATGCTGAACGATGACCAGGTCAATCGCGACGAGACGAAATGAAGAGGAATGGCGGAAGGTGCGTCCCTCCGCCTTGATGGCGCCTAGAGGACGACACTTTACATCTAATCCGTTCACCCTGAGTAGGGACTGAGCTTGTCGAAGGACCGTATCGAAGGGTCTGGCGTGCACCATCCTTCGATACGCCGCTTCGACTTCGCTCAGCGGCTACTCAGGACGAACGGCGAGTGGTTCGGACTTGGCGCAGCGCGCTCTAATTGTCGTTGCGCAGCTCATCTGCGGCATTTTTTGCGGCGTCACCAATGACACGCGCCGCATTGTCGACCGATCCCGCTGCGCCGGTTATGGCGTCGGCCTGACGATTTTCGCGCCGATCATTGGTCATGTAGAAGAAGCCGATCGCCAGAATGAGCGCCAGTACGACGACGACGAAAATCACGCCGCTGCCGCGCGATGGCTCCGGCGCAGGCCTATGCGATGCAGGATCACCCTCCCGCAATACGGGCTTGTCACCCATGGTCGCCTCCTTGCTTTCCGATAACGGCCAGGACGGCGCGAACGTTCCGTTCAATCTTCGTCGCTGTGGCTGCGACCCCGGCTCAACCGGTCGACGTCATCCATAATTTCATCGAGGACCGCCGTTTCCGTCGTTTCCTGAGTCCGTCGAGACGGCAGGTCGCCACTTTCCAAAATCTGTTCGAGCGCGGCGCGACCACGGGCAACGCGGCTCTTGATGGTGCCGACGGCAACGCCGCAAATTTCGGCTGCCTCTTCATAGGCGAAACCACCTGCCCCGACCAGAATCAGCGCTTCGCGCTGGGGCTGAGGCAATTGCAGCAGGGCACGCTGCATGTCGGACAATTCGACATGCTTGTCCTGACTGGCCGGTGCGGCGAGGATGCGATCCGCCGTGAGATCATCCCATTCGCCGCGGAAGCGCGAACGACGCATCTGCGACAGATAATGGTTGCGCAGGATGATGAAGGTCCAGGCGCGCATGTTCGTGCCGGCCTGAAAACGCGCACGCGCCGCCCATGCCTTCAGCAGGGTTTCCTGCACCAGATCGTCCGCCAGATCACGATTGCCTGAAAGCGAGCGACCAAAAGCGCGAAGATGCGGGATGACCGAAGCCAGTTCCCGCTTGAAGTCCGAATCGGACAGCGCAGCGCGTTCTTCGACAGCGCCGACATCGCCAACGTCTTCATCCATGGGGTTCATCCCTGTGTCGGCAACCGCCTTCGCCGCATGAATCGACGTCGTCAAAGCCATAAGTGCGCCTGTACCTTAAATCGTTTATCGCCAAAGCCAATTCCCGCATCCATCGACTAGCGCCAAAGCACCAGCAACATGGCGATGACGGCCAACGCCAGAGAGGCGGCAAGCACATAGCGCATCACATGCGGCGTAGCGCCTGCACGCGCATCTTGCGTAGCGATATGTTTTTCCTGCTCGACCATGGCCCTTCTCCCGATCGTTACGCATCATTAACGCAGCGTTCCGATCGGGGTTCCCGATTTTATCGAGATGCCGCCAATCAGGCGGGGGCCGTTGCTTCGTCGAAGAAGAGCGCCTGCGAAATCGCGGCCTTTACCGTCGATCGCTGGAACGGCTTGGTGATCAGGAAGGTCGGCTCGGGCCGCTCACCGGTCAGCAACCGTTCCGGGAAGGCGGTGATGAAGATGACCGGCACCGAGAATTCGGCCAAAATATCCTTCACCGCGTCGATGCCGCTGCTGTCATCGGCAAGCTGGATGTCGGCCAGCACAAGGCCGGGACGATCTGCCAGCGCTTCGCGCACGGCGTCTTCGCGCGTCACGGCAATGGCGGTGACGTCATGACCCAGATCGCGGACGATGGTTTCGATATCCATCGCGATGATCGGTTCATCCTCGATGATCAGCACCTTGGCGCGGGTCTGCGCCTCGATCTCGGTCAGCGCTTCTTCCACCAGCGCTTCGACCTCATCGCTGTCCATTCCGATGAGGTAGGACACGTCATCGACCGTAAAGCCTTCCAGTGCCGTCAGCAACAGTGCCTGACGGGGTAGCGGGGTCAGGCGGGCGAGGCGCGCCTGCGCAATCGCCTCGCGATTGCTGCCTGCGGTGGCCGGCAGATCTTCCAGATGGGCAGAGGACCAGATGGCCTGGAAAGTCTTGTAGAGGCCAAGGCGTGGATCGACGTCGCTGGGGAATTCTTCCGGCGCGGCGACGATCGCTTCCAGAGCGGCGCGGACATAGGCGTCGCCATGCGCCTGGCTGCCCGTCAGGGCACGGGCATAGCGCCGCAGAAACGGAAGATGGGGGTGCAGTTGCTGTCCAAGCGACATCGTCAAATCGTCTCCCTGCCCAAATCGGGCATATTGTCCCGAAGCATCGGCGTGACAGGAAGGATGGAATGTCCATGCCGCATTGGCAAGCCCCCGTTCCCCCTTTGCCGACCGTGAAACGGGCAGCGTAAAAAATGCTTCGGATTGCGGAACCATCGACCGCTCGATTTGTTTCGCATCCATATGGTTTTTTTGGCGATATCGCGTTTTTCCTGTGAAGATCGCCTGCCAACGAATTGACGGCATGAAAGAATCCCGCGAAACGGGATGTCTGACATGGTAAATGTGGCTGCTTAGAGGGGCTGATTTTGGTTTCTTCAACGACGGATCGGGACGTGGCCGATGACAGCAACAATGCCGGCATCGGGACACCCGAGGATCAGGTGAAGGACGCGCCTGCCCCCAGCAAGCGTCGCGCGGCGGCTCCCGCTGCCAAGGAAGACGCGCATGTTTCGCAAGTCTTGCGCACCGTATATGAGCGCGCGGTGAACGAAGATATCCCGTCCGAAATGCTGGACCTGCTGAACAAGTTGGACTGATGACATTATGGCGGAGGGCAGCCTTCCTCCGGCAGCCCGGTCCCTGACAGAGCCCCTGCTGCTGTATTTCCGGTCCACCGGCGTCAAGATGTTCCTCATCCTGACGCTCGCATTGTTGCCTCTTGGCCTTGTCGCATTGGTCGCTTCCCTTCAGGCAATCCGCACCGCTGACCTTGAAAAGGAAGCGCTGCTGCGGGTTGCGGTGACGCAGAGTGCCCGCAAGCTGACGGCCGATCTTCAGTCGGACCGCACCGCGCTGGAGCTAACGGTCAACGCCATCGCCAATCGCGCCGCCGATCCGGGCATGTGCGGGCGACTGGCCTTCTTCCTGTCGTCGCATGATACGGACGGCGCACGCTTTTATATTTATGACAAGGCGGGCAAGCGGCTGTGCAAATCGGACAATGACGAACCGACTGGTATCGCACCCGGCGCACGCTTCGATCGCCCGGTCGCCCAGTTGCTGCCCACATCGCAATATCTGGTCAGCCGGGTGCGGAGCCGGAACGGCCAGGTGGTCGGCCTTGCCTATTATTCGCGCATGCATCTGGAAAGCATCGCGGACCCCGCCACCGCCCTCCAGAACCGGCAACTCACCCTCCGCCAGGGCGACGTCAAACTGATCGTCAGCCGATCGGGCAGTGCGGCGATGGGCCATACCGCCAGTCTTTCCGCCCGGCTCGATCCGCCTGACATCATCCTGACCATGTCGGTGCGCGATCCACCGGCCACGGTGGCGCGGCTATTGTCGCTGTTCCTGCCGCTGGTGATGTGGTTTGCGGCGGCGGCGATCGGCTGGTTCGTTGTCAATCGGCTGCTGATCCGCCCGCTGGTGCTGCTGCGCCGGGTGGTGGCCGCCTATCAACCCGGCGAAGTGCTGGAACCGATGCAACGGGTGCGCACCCCAGCGCAGGAGATCGTCGCACTGGGCGAAACCTTCCGCGAGATCAGCGAAGATGTCGCCACCCATGAGGCGGAGATGGCCGAAGGACTGGACACGCAGCGCAAATTGACGCGCGAAGTGCATCACCGGGTCAAGAATAACCTGCAAATCATTGCCAGCCTGATCAGCCTGCACGCCCGCTCCGCCCATGAAGCGGAAGCCATCGAAGCCTATGCCTCCATCCAGCGCCGGGTCGATGCACTGTCGGTCGTCCACCGCAACCATTTTGCGGAACTGGAGGAAAATCGCGGCGTAGGCGTGCGGCCGCTGATCAGCGAATTGTCGGCCAGCCTGCGCGGCACCGCCCCGGCCAAGGCCCGCCGCTTCGCGATCCAGATCGAAAGCGATAATCTGCACATCAGTCAGGATGTGGCCGTGCCGATCGCCTTCCTGATCACCGAACTGGTCGAACTGGCGATGATGATGGCACCGCAGAGCACGATGCGCATTTCCGTGCATCAGGATGAGGCCCGACCTGACCGCGCCCTGCTGGTGATGCAGTCGCGTGGGCTGATGGCGTCCGATGAGATGACCAGTCGACTGGGCGAACGCTATGGTCGGGTCCTGACCGGCCTGTCGCGCCAGTTGCGATCGCCGTTGGAGCATGATGGCGACGCCGGCCGATACGCCATCGCCATCACGGTCATTCCCTGATCGCTCTCAGACCCGCTGATAATCGCGACGGAAATCAGCCGTGAAGGCCGAGAGCGTGCCCGCTGCGATATTGTCGCGCAGGCCCTGCATCAGTTCCTGATAGAAGTGGATATTATGCTGGGTCATCAGCATGGCGCCCAGCATTTCGCCCGCTTTGACCAGATGGTGCAGATAGGCGCGGCTCCAGGTCGCGCAGACCGGGCAGCCGCAGCGCGGATCGAGCGGCCCCAGATCCTCGTTGAACTTGGCGTTGCGGATATTGAGCGGACCGGCCCAGGTGAAGGCCTGCCCGTTGCGGCCCGAGCGGGTCGGCAGCACGCAATCGAACATGTCGATGCCGCGTTCGACGGCGCCGACGATATCGTCCGGCTTACCCACGCCCATCAGATAGCGGGGCTTGTCCTGCGGCAGCATGTCGGGCGCAAAATCGAGGGTGGCGAACATCGCCTCCTGCCCCTCGCCCACCGCCAGACCGCCCACGGCATAACCGTCGAAACCCACCTCGATCAGCTTTTCGGCCGAGATGCGGCGCAGATTTTCGTCCAGCGATCCCTGCTGGATGCCGAACAGGGCCGCGCGTTCTGCATGCTCGCCGTCGGCGTCGAAGCCGTCGCGCGATCGCTTGGCCCAGCGCATCGATCGTTCCATCGACTTGGCCGCCTCGTCATGAGTGCAGCCATTTTTAGTGCATTCGTCAAACGCCATGACGATGTCGCTGTCTAGCAGGCGCTGGATTTCCATCGACCGTTCGGGCGTCAGCATATGCTTCGACCCGTCAATATGGCTGGAGAAGGCAACGCCCTCCTCGCTCATCTTGGTGAGCGCAGACAGGCTCATCACCTGATAGCCGCCGCTGTCTGTCAGGATCGGCCGGTCCCAGCCCATGAAGCCATGCAGGCCGCCAAGGCGCGCCATGCGTTCCGCGCCGGGGCGCAGCATCAGGTGATAGGTATTGCCCAGGATGATATCCGCGCCAGTCGCGCGGACTTCGGCGGGGCGCATCGCCTTCACGGTGGCGGCGGTGCCCACAGGCATGAAGGCAGGCGTGCGGATTTCGCCGCGCTTCATCTGAATCGCGCCAGTGCGTGCCTTGCCGTCGGTGGCGCTGATGGAAAAGGAAAAACGGGGTCTGGTCATGCGCCGCGCTCTAGGGATGAACGCGCCCATGTACAAGGATTAGCGGGGATCAGCCAGCCTTGCGAAGCCCCTCCAGCAATAGCATCGCATCGATATTAAACCCTTCCACCCGGCGATAAGGCCCGATGAAGCGCAGGCAGTCGGCGGACAGGCGCAGTGGCCATGGATCACCCTGCGCATCATGCAGGGCCAGGGTCACGCGATGGGAGGAGGAACGCGGTTCGATCATGCCCGTGACGCTAATTTACAAAGGTTAACAAAGGCCTGCATGGTAAATTTTACATTTGCCAAATAGGACGTTTTGTGACTTTCGCGCCACAGAGACCCCGCTTCTCGGCGCTTTAGGGCGGCCGGAATGCAACAGTGATGACCAAAAATGGTTAACAGCCTATCAATAAAGGGTCGGTTGATTGCATCCTGCCGACCAGCCTGATCTGTTCATGCAGAATAGGAAAACGGGGTCGCACATGATTGATTCAGGACGTTTTAGTCCCACGGGACGAGAATATGACACGGCATCACAAGAGCCGTTTTCATCGGCTGAAAATGTGCCGTTCGACGCTACGGAAACGCAGTCCATCGAACTGGCCGGCCAGTCGAAGATGTTCGATCTGGGCCAGATCGACGTGCAATGGGATGCGCCGCTGGAAACGCTATGGGCATTCATGGCGCCGCAGGAACGGCCGAATTTCTCCATGGCGATGCTGCGGGACGTGCGCAGCTGGTATGTGGAGAGCAAGCGGTTGTTCGACGCGGGCCAGTTGCCGATCAAATATCTGGTCGCCGGCTCCCGCTTTCCGGGCGTTTTCAATCTGGGCGGGGATCTGGAGTTGTTCGCCGGCTGTATCGAGCGCGGCGACCTGCCCGGCCTGATCGACTATGGCCATGCCTGTATCGACGTGGTCAACCGCACCTGGCGCAATGGCGACATGCCGGTCGTGTCCATCGCGCTGGCGCAGGGGGATGCGCTGGGCGGCGGGTTTGAGGCACTGCTCTGCTTCGACATCGTGGTCGCCGAGCGCAGCGCGCGATTCGGCCTGCCCGAAATGCTGTTCGGCCTGTTCCCCGGCATGGGCGCCTATTCGATCCTCGCCCGCAAGCTGGGCCGCCTGATGGCCGAGCGCATGATCCTGTCCGGCAAGGTCTATAGCGCCGAGGAAATGTATGATCTGGGCATCGTCCACCGGCTGGTGGAAGATGGCGAGGGCGAAGCGGCGGTGCGCGATTATATCAGCAGCACGCGACCGCATCATTCCGGGCATGTCGGCGTGTTCCAGGCCGGGCGCCGGGTCGATCCGCTCGACTATGAAGAACTGAAGGACATTGTCGAGAATTGGGCGGCGTCGGCCGTCAAGATCGACTTGAAGGATATGCGGATGATGCGTCGGCTGGCCTCCGCACAGACTCGCCTGACGCGCTGATCCACCCTATCGCAGCGGCGCTTCAGGCGAGGCGCCGCTGACGGATGAGGCCAACCATGTCGTGCCCGTCCGACCGCATCTGCGCCATCAGTTCCAGCAGCGCGTCGGCCGGCATCGGCCTGGCCAGCACGAACCCCTGAACATTGGTGAAGCCGACCTCGCGGGCATAGCGTAGCTGCTCTTCCGTCTCGATCCCTTCGGCCACCGTTTCGACGTCCAGCGAATGGGCGAGATAGGCGACGGACTGGGCGATGGCGCGATCGCGGGGATTTTCGCCCACGCCGCGCATGAAGCTCTGGTCGACCTTGATCGTGTCGAAGGCGTGGGACCGCAGCGAACCCAGCGACGAATAGCCGGTCCCGAAATCGTCCAGCGCCAGACGCAGGCCGATCCGCCGCATTTCCGCCAGGATCAGATGGGTGCGGCCATCATCTTCCAGGAAGGTGGATTCGGTAACTTCCAGTTCCAGCCGCCGTGCGCGCATCCCGGCCTTCAGCAGCGCGGCCATGACAGACCGCGAAAGCCCGTCGCTCTTGATGAGCGCGGGCGAGATGTTGACGGCGACGCGGATATCCTCGTCCCACTCCATGGCGTCCTGACAGGCCTTTTCCAGCGCCCATGTGGTGATCGGCTCTATCAGCGAACTGCTTTCCGCGATCGGGATGAATTCACCCGGCGAGATCGGCCCCAGTCGGGGATGATCCCAACGCATCAGCGCTTCGCATATGACGATGCGGCCCGTCTCGCTGTTGAAGATCGGCTGGTAATGCAGCCGCAGGTCGCCATTGGCGAGCGCCGCGCGCAGCCCCATTTCCAGTTCATAGATGCGGTTCTGCCGTTCCTTCATCGACCAGTCGAAGCGGCTGTGGCGGTTACGCCCGCCATGCTTGGCCTGATAGAGCGCCAGATCGGCATGCTGGAGCAGTTCGTCGCTGCCACGACCATCAGCGGGCGCCACGGCGATGCCCATCGATGCGGTCACGCTGAGCGAATAGCCGCCCGCTTCGAATTCGCTCGCAAATTCCTGCATCACATCGGATGCCACGGCGTCAGCGACGACGCGGTCGGCATAGGGGCAGATGATGATGAATTCGTCGCCGCCAAAGCGCGAGACATGGCCGCGCCCGTCCAGTGCGCGGGTCACACGCTCCGCAACTTGGCACAGCAACTGATCGCCCACGATATGGCCCAGCGAATCGTTGATTTCCTTGAAGCGGTCGAGGTCCATCCACAGGATCGCCATCGCTTCCTGATCGGATTGCCGCTGTTCGAACAGATCACGCAACCGCATCTGCATCGCCATGCGGTTTTCGACGCCGGTCAGGCTGTCATAGCGGGCCAGCTTTTCGAACTTCTGGGCCAGCAGCGCCTTTTCATTCTTGGCGAGCAGCGCCTGCAACACGATGCGGTGCGTGGTCTTGGTGATCTCCGCCATGGCGAAGATCATCAGGAAGCAGAGGATACCCAATATGGTGTAGCCAAGGCCACCTGCCAGAATCAGGCCCAGCGATGTCGGCAGCAGCGAGAAGCAGGTCTGCCCCACGGCGACATGCACCCGCCCGGCATTGCGGCCGGAAATGCCGCCGGCATAGGAAGCGACCATGCCGACGCTCAGCACATGCAGGCTGGCGGCGTCGGTCATGGTGAGCGTGGCCAGTGCATGCAGCCCGAGCAGGGCGGCATAGATCCAGGCGCCCAGTTCATAGGCCGCCCCCCAGATCGGGCTGGCCAGATCATCCTTGTGCGCCAGTTGCCGCTGGAAATAGACGGCGGAAATCGACCGACTGATCCCGACGACCAGGATCAGGATCGAAATGACGATGATGGGCGTCAGGCGTGCCGAATAAGCGACGACCAGACCCAGCGATCCACCGGAAATCGCACCGCTGAGCAGAGAGGCCGGCGAGGCGTAAAGCGCCTTGACGAGACTATCCTTCACCTCAGCGCTTTGCTGGGTGGCCGGCGCGAAGCGCGTGCGCAACTTTGCGCGCAGAAGGTGGAGTGGTCCGGACACGTGTTGTGCCTTATCGGCGATCAGCATTGCCATTTGGTAAACGGTGCATTGGCAATCGCGCGCTTCAGCCTTCATATCGCTACGGAATCCGAGGCGGCAGGCAGGACGTTGCGATAATATTGTCGTGCGCGAAACGACATGATAGGCCGCCCTCTCCTGTCCCCCACGGCATAGCATAGGAGCCACGCCATCCATCCGCTCGACCATCCGATCTGGCATAGCCTGGCCCATGGCTGGTCCGCGCTGGCGCAAGGCGATGATCTGGCCCGGCGGATCGATCCGCTTCATGGGCCGTTTGGGGCGGCAGCGGATGATAGCGATGCGAGCCGCCGGGCACTCGCCGCGCTGGTGCCGCCGGACGATGAGCTATGGCTGCTCGGCCCCGATGCGATCGTCGCGCCTCCGGGCTTGACGGTGGCGCGTACCGCAACGCTGGCGCAGATGGTCGCACCGACCATCATCCCGGCTAAAGCCGCGCCGCCCGCATGGACGGTGCTGGGCGAAGCGGACGCCGCCGAGATGCTGGAACTGGCGCTGCTAACCAAGCCCGGCCCTTTCCGATCGCATACCCACAGGCTGGGCCGGTTCATCGGTATGCGGGTGGAGGGCAGGCTGATCGCCATGGCGGGCGAGCGGATGCGGATGCCGGGCTTTACCGAGGTCAGCGGTGTCTGCACGCATCCCGAGTGGCGCGGTCGCGGTCTTGCCGGGGCGCTGATGCGGGGGGTGATGCAGGCGATGCTCGATCGCGGTGAGACGCCCTTCCTTCATGCCTATGCAGCGCATGACAAGACGATCTCGCTGTACCGGACGCTGGGGTTCGAAGTGCGGGCGGAATTGCCGATGATGGTAGTGACGGAGCAGGCCGACGGATCGCAAGGCGCTGCCGCTTAACTTCGCATATTTCCCGCGAATTCTGACATAATATTACAGCAGCGCGATCCTATCGGAAAGCCGGGCGATGGAGGCGACGATGGGAAAGAGCCGTTGTCGCTTATCCCATGCGGGTGCCTGATAGGACAGGATTGTGCGGCTGGAACAGCCCGGCGTTTCTCGATCTTGGTTTGTCCTGAGCGCCTGCCGTCGAAGGGTCGTACTTCTTGAAGAACAAGAGGGGGCTTCGACAGGCTCTCCTGAGCGAAGTCGAAGGGCCGAACGATTCTTATTTAAGGTTCGATGCTCTAAGAAAAGCACAGCCCCCTTGGATGCTGCCTACGGCGTCGCACAGGACAGACTTCAATAGGCTGAGGGCAAACGGGTCATATTGTAGGAGCTTTGCTTCAGCCTTCTTTATCGGCCCTGATCCAAGCCTTGCGCCGTTTCATGATCCGCTCGTTGCGGGTTTGCCAAGGTTCGAAATCATTTGCCAATGACGGCTTTATGCGGCTGTCATATCGGCAATCATAGATGCGCTTGGAAACAAGGACGCACGTCACATTCCGCGTTTCGACCGTTGGTGCAAATTCGACAAAGCCGCGCCCGTCGACAGAATAGTCCGTCAGCGGAGCCAGAATGCGCCGCTCTTCGAAAGCCTGTAGATCGGCAGTCATGGGCGCTGCCGACGAAAGCAACCATGCGGTCATCAAGGGCTTCATCCATTCTCCCCGTCCAAGAAACCATTATGCCCGACCGTGACGGCGCAGGAAAGCGAGGATAAGAAAAAGGCCGGTGGATCGCTCCACCGGCCTCTTCATTCCAATATGGAAGGCAGGACTTCTTTGAAGTCGCGATCGAACCGCGGGTGAGCGATGCCCACCCGCTACGATCGCTTTTAGAAGTCCATGCCGCCCATGCCGCCCATGCCACCGGGCATGCCGGCCGGTGCAGCCTTGTCTTCCGGCAGTTCCGAGATGGCGGCTTCGGTGGTGATCAGCAGACCAGCAACCGAGGCAGCGTTCTGGAGCGCGGTGCGCACGACCTTGGTCGGGTCGATAACGCCGGCGGCGACGAGGTTTTCATAGGTGTCGGTCGCAGCGTTGAAGCCGAACGAGGTGTCGTCCTGATCGAGCAGCTTGCCCGACACGACGGCGCCGTCCTGACCGGCGTTGCTGGCGATCTGGCGAACCAGAGCGGTCAGCGACTTGCGGACGATGTCGATGCCGCGGGTCTGGTCATCATTGACGCCGGTGACGCCGTCGAGAACCTTGGTCGCGTACAGCAGCGCGGTGCCGCCACCGGGGACGATGCCTTCTTCGACGGCTGCGCGCGTGGCGTGCAGGGCGTCGTCGACGCGGTCCTTGCGTTCCTTGACTTCGACTTCCGTCGCGCCGCCGACCTTGATGACGGCCACGCCGCCAGCCAGCTTCGCCAGACGTTCCTGGAGCTTTTCACGGTCATAGTCCGAAGTGGTGACTTCGATCTGCGCACGGATCTGCTCGGTACGGCCCTTGATCGAGTCGGCTTCACCGGCGCCATCGACGATGGTGGTGTTGTCCTTGTCGATGGTGACGCGCTTGGCGGTGCCCAGCATGCCCAGGGTCACGGATTCCAGCTTGATGCCGAGGTCTTCCGAGATCACTTCGCCCTTGGTCAGGACGGCGATGTCTTCCAGCATGGCCTTGCGGCGGTCGCCGAAGCCCGGTGCCTTGACCGCAGCAACCTTCAGGCCGCCGCGCAGCTTGTTGACGACCAGGGTCGCCAGCGCTTCGCCTTCAATGTCTTCCGCGATGATCAGGAGCGGACGGCCCGACTGAACGACGGCTTCCAGGATGGGAAGGATCGACTGAAGGTTCGACAGCTTCTTTTCGTGGATCAGGATGTACGGATCAGCCAGCTCGACGGCCATCTTTTCCGGGTTGGTGATGAAGTAGGGCGACAGGTAGCCGCGGTCGAACTGCATGCCTTCCACGACGTCCAGTTCGAAGTCGAGACCCTTGGCCTCTTCCACGGTGATGACGCCTTCCTTGCCGACCTTTTCCATGGCTTCGGCGATCTTTTCGCCGACTTCACGGTCACCGTTGGCGGAAATGATGCCAACCTGGGCAACTTCGGCCGAACCCGAAACCGGCTTCGAACGCGACTTGATGTCTTCCACGACCTTGATGACGGCGAGGTCGATACCACGCTTCAGGTCCATCGGGTTCATGCCGGCGGCAACCGACTTCATGCCTTCGCGCACGATGGCCTGAGCCAGAACGGTCGCGGTGGTGGTGCCGTCACCAGCGATGTCGTTGGTCTTCGACGCCACTTCGCGCACCATCTGGGCGCCCATATTCTCGAACTTGTCCTTCAGTTCGATTTCCTTGGCGACGCTGACGCCGTCCTTGGTGATGCGGGGCGCGCCGAAGCTCTTGTCGATGACGACGTTGCGGCCCTTCGGGCCCAAGGTCACCTTGACCGCGTCGGCCAGAATGTCGACGCCGCGCAGGATGCGCTCACGAGCGTCACGCGAAAACTTTACGTCCTTCGCTGCCATGATCTAATTCCTTTGAAAAATTGGGAAACTGGAAAACCGAAATTCTGCGGGTCGCTTAAGCGACGATACCCAGAATGTCCGATTCCTTCATGATGAGCAGGTCTTCACCGTCGACCTTGACTTCGGTGCCCGACCACTTGCCGAACAGAACGCGATCGCCAGCCTTGACGTCCAGCGGCGTGACCTTGCCGTCTTCGGCCTTCGAGCCGGTGCCGACGGAGACGATTTCGCCTTCTTGCGGCTTTTCCTTGGCGGTGTCGGGGATGATGATGCCACCGGCCGTCTTCGCTTCCGCTTCAATGCGGCGAACGAGAACGCGGTCGTGCAACGGACGAAATGCCATGTTGATTGCCTTTCCCTAGCGTCTGGGGAGGGGGTGAGCGCACGGGAACCGGGGTCGCGCCCCGAAATGCCCTGTCCGCCTGTCCGTCTCCCGATGAACTCTTCTTTGTTAGCACTCATCGAATGAGAGTGCTAGCGGCATGCATATGGAA
Source organism: Sphingobium sp. AP50 (assembly GCF_900109095.1). Lineage (GTDB taxonomy): Bacteria > Pseudomonadota > Alphaproteobacteria > Sphingomonadales > Sphingomonadaceae > Sphingobium. The sequence continues at coordinate 103,223 of NZ_FNYZ01000003.1, read as the reverse complement.
AAGTCGTTCCGCCGGTCAAGGGCCTGAGCGCGGAAAAATTTCCAGTGGGCGGGACAACTTGCCCGACGCGCGCCGCCATAGGCCCCCTGCCCCCCGCCCGTCATCGCCAACGCGATGGATTGCGCGGATATTGCGGTTGTTCCTTATATATGTCGCTTCGGGAATCTTTCATGACAGGTGCATCGCCCGCGCGCGCGACGGGTTGATCCGGCATAATGATACAGGAGCCAAGAGGATGCCCTACGCCACGATCATCGCCGCCGTCGACGTCAACAGTCCCGATCTGGCCCGTGCAGCCATAATCGCCGCAGCGCAGGCCGCCGGGACGCAGGCGGTCGTCCATATCCTGTATGTCCGCTATTATCTGCCGACCCGCTATTCCGATCTGCTGGCCAGCGATTTCGACGAGCGGGAGGAAGAGGACGCCCTGTCCGACATGCAGACATGGGCGAAGGAGGCCGGACTGGAACCGGCCCGCACCCAGATATTCACCCGGCGTGGGCGGGTACGCGACGAAGTGCTGATCGAGGCGGAACGGCGCAAGGCCGACCTGATCGTGCTGGCGTCGCACCAGCCTTCGCTCACGTCGCGGCTGCTCGGCTCCAATGCATCGGCCATCGTCCATATGGCGCCGGTCAGTGTGCTGGTCGTCAGGGTGGATGGGAAATAATCATGGATCGATAAGCGCTGCTCGGTTGCGGGTGGATGCCCCCTTTCCTACCTGCGGGGCATCCATTCCTATATCGGAGCCAGCCCGCATGACCGAAATCTATACTCCGCCCAAAGTCTGGACATGGGACAAGGAGAATGGCGGCCCCTTCGCCAATATCAACCGGCCGATCGCCGGCGCGACCCATGACAAGGATCTGCCGGTGGGCGAGCATCCGCTGCAACTTTATTCGCTTGCCACGCCTAACGGGCAGAAGGTGACGATCCTGCTGGAGGAATTGCTGGAAGCGGGCGTGAGCGCGGCGGACTATGACGCCTGGCTCATCAAGATCGGCGATGGCAACCAGTTCGGCAGCGGCTTTGTCGAGGTCAATCCGAACAGCAAGATCCCGGCCCTGCTGGACCGCAGCGTGTCGCCGCCGCAGCGCGTGTTCGAATCCGGTTCCATCCTGCTCTATCTGGCGGAGAAGTTCGGCAAGTTCCTGCCCACCGACCCGGCGGGGCGGACCGAGACGCTGAACTGGCTGTTCTGGCAGATGGGCGCCGGGCCGCTGCTGGGCGGCGGTTTCGGCCATTTCTTCGCCTATGCGCCGGAGAAATATGAATATCCGATCAACCGCTACACGATGGAAGTGAAGCGGCAACTGGACCTGTTGGACAAGCGTCTGGCGGACAATGACTATATTGCGGGTGCGGACTATACGATCGCCGATATCGCGATCTGGCCCTGGTATGGCGGGCTGGTGCTGGGTCGGGCCTATGGCGCAGCGGAGTTTCTGGATGCGGGCAGCTACAAGAATCTGCTGCGCTGGGCGCAGCAGATCGACGCCCGCCCGGCGGTGAAGCGCGGCCGCATGGTCAACAAGGCGAACGGGCCGCTGGAAGAGCAGTTGCACGAACGGCATGATGCGAGCGACTTCGAGACGAAGACGCAGGATAAGCTGGAAGGGGCGGCCTGATTATTCCCCCTCCCGCAGGCGGGAGGGGTTGATGGGAAGCGCGTGACTCCCATCAAGGGGTGGGCATGCGTGAGGTTGCAAATGCCCACCCCGCTGCGACTAGGTCCGGCTGCGCCGAACCAAGTCTCGCTACCCCTCCCGCTTGCGGGAGGAGATTGGATGAGGCATCAATACCCCACGGTAAACCGCGCCTTGCTGTGCTGCGGCGTTTCGATTTCGTCCACCAGCGCGATGGCATAGTCGGCGTAGGAGATGCTGCTGTTGCCATCCGCGTCGACCAGCAATGCGTCCTTGCCCAGACGGAAGCTGCCCTTGCGATCGCCGACGAAGAAATAGGCGGACGGCGACAGGAAGGTCCAGTCGATGTCGTCCACGCCACGCAGATAGGTCAGGAAGTCGGCACCCTTCCCGGCTTCGGCCTTATAGGCTTCGGGGAATTCCGGGGTGGTGATGAGCGGCACGCCGGGCGCGACCTCCAGACTGCCTGCGCCGCCGACGACCAGATAGCGCGGCACGCCGGACGCCCGCACCACGCCGACCAGCGAAACCGGATCGGTGTCGGAGAACATGACTGCGCTGACCACGGCATCATGGCCGCGCAGCGTTTCGGCAAGTGCCGCCCCGTCGTTGACGTCGCCCGCGACCGCCGTGACGCCTTCGGCCTCGACGGCATTTTCGGGATGGCGCGAAATCGCCGTCACCTGATGCCCGCGCCGGGCCAGTTCCGCGCTGATTTCCCGGCCTGCCCGGCCGCTGCCGCCGACGATCGCTACCTTCATGCCACTATCTCCTTCTTTACGGTTACCAATGGAAACCAGATAGCGATTGGGATATCATGGTCGCAAGAAGGCACTTTGCCATCACCTGGTTACGTCGAGGATACCGACCATGACCGTTCCCCTGCCCCTTCGTGTGGGCGATGCCTATAATCCCGACTGCCCGACCCGGCAGGTGCTGGACCGGATCGGCGACAAATGGGCTGTGCTGGTGCTGCTGAGCCTGAAGGACGGGCCGGTGCGCTTCAACGATCTGCGGCGGCGGGTCGGCGCTATCTCTCAGAAGATGCTGTCGCAGACGCTCAAGAGCCTGGAGCGGGACGGACTGGTCAGCCGCGCCGCCTTCCCGACGGTGCCGGTGACGGTGGAATATGCGCTGACCCCGCTGGCGGGCGGGCTGATCGGCATATTGGACCAGATCACCCGCTGGGCGGAGGCGCATGTGGGGGAGATCATGGCATCGCGCCGCGCGCTGGATCGGGCAGACGCAATGGCGGCGTAAGGCGCTATCCGGAACAAAAATGAGCCGTTTCGCACATCTTTCTAACAAACTCTTACACTTGTCAGCACGACCAAGATAGCTCAGCTTCCACCGCACCAAGAGTTTCGCGATGGACTGATGGCGCCCGTCCGACCAAGAGCCACTTGTCAGTCTGTCTGCCGCGCGACAAAATGGTGGCAAGCGCACATAATGTAAGGGGGAGGAGACGGTGTGAAGATCGGTGCACCCAGAGAAGTCGCACGGGATGAGGCGCGTGTCGCGCTGACACCCGACAGCGCGCTGCAATTGCAAAAGCTGGGCCATGCGTGCCTTGTCGAAAGTGGCGCAGGGGTCGCCGCCGGATTTGGCGACGATGCCTATCGCGCCGCCGGCGTGACGGTACTGCCGAGCGCGGAAGCGCTGTGGGCCGAAGCGGACGTGGTGGTGAAGGTACGGCCGCCCGAAGCGGACGAGGCCGCTCGCCTGACGCCGGGCAAGACGCTGATTTCCTTCTTCTATCCCGGCCAGCGTGGCGAAGAGCTGGCGGCGATCAGCGCGACCGGCGCGAATGTGCTGGCGATGGACATGGTGCCCCGCATTTCGCGCGCGCAGAAGATGGATGCGCTGTCTTCCATGGCGAATATCGCGGGCTATCGCGCGGTGATCGAGGCGGGCGCGAATTTCGGGCGCTTCTTTACCGGGCAGGTGACGGCGGCGGGCAAGGTGCCGCCGGCCAGAGTGCTGGTGATCGGCGCAGGTGTCGCCGGTCTGGCAGCGATCGGCGCGGCGACATCGCTGGGCGCGATCACGCTGGCCTTCGACGTGCGGCCGGAAGTCGCCGAGCAGATCGAATCGATGGGCGCGCAGTTCGTCTATCTCGACTTTGCCGAAGAACAGCAGGATGGGGCGACGACCGGCGGCTATGCCGCACCATCCAGCCCGGAATTCCGCGAAGCGCAGCTCAAGAAATTCCGCGAACTGGCGCCCAATGTCGACATCGTCATTTCCACCGCGCTGATCCCCGGCCGGGACGCACCTGTGCTGTGGACGAAGGACATGGTCGAGGCGATGCGCCCCGGATCAGTCATCGTCGATCTGGCGGCCGAGCGCGGCGGCAATTGCGAACTGACGGTCGCCGACCAGAAGATCGTGTCGCCTAATGGCGTGACGATTATCGGCTACACCGATTTCCCCAGCCGCATGGCGGCCCAGTCCAGCACGCTCTATGCCAGCAATATCCGCCATATGCTCGCGGACCTGACGCCGGGCAAGGATGGCGTGATCGTCCACAACATGGAGGATGACGTGATCCGGGGCGCGACCATCGCCTTTGAAGGCACGGTCAGCTTCCCACCGCCCCCGCCCAAGATCAAGGCGATCGCGGCCCAGAAACCCAAGCCCAAGGCCGAGGAGCTGACGCCCGAACAGAAAAGGGCGAAGGAAGTCGCTGCCTTCAAGGCGCAGACCCGGTCGCAGATCACGACGCTGATCGCCGGCGCGGTGCTGTTGATGGCGGTCGGCGCGGTCGCGCCGGCCAGCTTCATGGCACATTTCACCGTCTTCGTGCTGGCCTGCTTCGTCGGGTTCCAGGTGATCTGGAACGTCAGCCATGCGCTGCATACGCCGCTGATGGCGGTGACGAACGCGATTTCCGGGATCGTCGTGGTGGGTGCCATGCTTCAGGTCGGATCGTCCAGCACGATCGTCCTGGTTCTGGCGACGATTTCCATCCTGATCGCGTCGATCAATATCGTTGGCGGCTTCCTGGTCACGCGCCGGATGCTTGCCATGTTCCAGCGGTCGTAAGGGGGACGATCCATGTTCGATATCGGTGTGGTATCCGCCGCCTATATTTCCGCTGCGGTTCTTTTCATTCTATCCCTTGGTGGCCTGTCCAATCAGGAAAGCGCCAAGCGCGCCGTCTGGTATGGCATATCCGGCATGGCGCTTGCCGTCGTGGCGACGCTCTTTGGCCCAGGTGCGGCCAATCTGCCGATCGTGGTCGCGACCTTTGCTGTCGCTGCCGTCATCGGCTGGGTTGTGGCGGTGCGCGTCCAGATGACCGAAATGCCGCAACTCGTCGCCGCGCTGCACAGTTTCGTGGGTCTGGCCGCCGTCTTCATCGGTTACAATGCGCATTTCGAACTGGAAACGGTGAACGCGCTCGATCCCGCCGCGCGGGCGGCATTGACCGGCTTTGCCGGCGTGCTGGCGCACAAGACACCGGTCGAGATCAACATTCTGAAGGTCGAGGAGTTTCTGGGCATCTTCATCGGCGCAGTGACCTTCACCGGGTCGATCGTCGCCTTTGGCAAGCTGGCGGGGAAGCTGGACGGCAAGGCGAAGAAGCTGCCGGGTGGTCATGTGCTCAACGCGACGGCGGCGATCGCGTCGCTGGTGCTGCTGGTCATGTATGTCGGCAATATCGGGGTCGAGGGCCGCGAACTGACCGTTCTGATCGCCATGTCGGTGCTGGCGCTGTTCATCGGTTTCCATCTGGTGATGGGCATCGGCGGCGCGGACATGCCTGTGGTCGTGTCGATGCTGAACAGCTATTCGGGCTGGGCCGCCGCTGCGATCGGATTCACGCTGGGTAACGACCTGTTGATCGTGACCGGCGCGCTGGTCGGTTCTTCGGGCGCCATCCTCAGCTACATCATGTGCAAGGCGATGAACCGTAGCTTCGTGTCGGTGATCCTGGGCGGCTTTGGCGGCACCAGCGGCCCGGCGGCGGAGATTGAGGGCGAACAGGTCGCGATCGACGCCGATGGCGTGGCGGCTGCGCTCAATGATGCGGACAGCATCATCATCGTGCCCGGCTATGGCATGGCGGTGGCGCAGGCGCAGCAGAGCGTGAGCGAACTGACCCGCAAGCTGCGCGCAGCAGGCAAGAGCGTCCGCTTCGCCATTCACCCGGTCGCGGGTCGCCTGCCCGGCCATATGAATGTGCTGCTGGCCGAAGCCAAGGTGCCCTATGACATCGTGCTGGAAATGGACGAGATCAACGAGGATTTCCCCTCGACCGACGTGGTGATCGTGATCGGCTCCAACGACATCGTCAATCCGGCAGCGCAGGACGATCCCAACTCGCCGATCGCCGGGATGCCGGTGCTGGAAGTGTGGAAGGCCAAGCAGGTTTTCGTGTCGAAGCGCGGTCAGGGCACCGGCTATTCGGGCATCGAAAACCCGCTCTTCTACAAGGAGAATACGCGGATGTTCTATGGCGACGCCAAGGTTGCCGTGGACAGCCTGCTCGGCAAGATCGGCTGATCAGGGGGGTGGGCGGACTGCCTCCGCCCGCCCCGCTTCAATCCCGGCGCCCCGGCCCGCACCCTGTGCGGGTCGGGTCGTTTTGTTACGCGCCATGGGGTTGGAATATCGGGCAGATTCGCGCAGCAATGCGCAAGGCGAGCGACAGCAAGTTGGACAGTTGCATCGCGAACGCACTATTGCCGTTACGGCAGGGCCGGTTGCGATAATCTCCTGCAATAGACACTTGCACTTTACGTAAACGTAAATACATTCCCCTCCACATTCGAAGCGCCAAAACGGCCCCCCACGGAGAGGGAATGATCATGGAAGCCTATATTTACGACGCCGTCAGGACGCCCCGTGGCCGGGGCAAGGCCGACGGGTCGCTGCACGAAATCACCCCGATCCAGTTGGCGACGCAGGTATTGGAAGCCGTGCGCGATCGCAGCCAGATCGACACGGCCGATGTCGACGATGTCATTCTGGGCTGCGTCAGCCCGGTGGGGGAACAGGGCGCGGACATTGCCCGCGTCGCCGTGCTGAACGCCGATTATGCGCAGACCGTGCCGGGCGTGCAGATCAACCGTTTCTGCGCTTCGGGGCTGGAGGCGGTGAACATGGCGGCGGCCAAGGTCTATTCGGGCGAAGCGATGTTCGCGATCGGCGGCGGCGTCGAATCGATGAGCCGCGTGCCGATGGCGTCCGACGGCGGCGCATGGGCGATGGACCCGGCGGTCGCGTACAAGACTTATTTCGCGCCGCAGGGCATCGGCGCCGACGTGATCGCCACCAAATTCGGCATCAGCCGCGACGATGCCGACGCCTATGCCGTGGAAAGCCAGAAACGCGCCAAGGCCGCATGGGACGAAGGGCGTTTCGCCAAATCCATCGTGCCGGTGAAGGATGTGATCGGACAGGTCGTCCTGAACCATGACGAACATATGCGGCCCGATGCGACGATGCAGTCGCTGGGCGCGCTGAAGCCCAGCTTTACCGCGCTGGGTGAGGAGATGCCGGGTTTCGACACTGTTGCCCTGCTTCGCTACCCGGAACTGGAGAAGGTGAACCACATCCATCATGCCGGGAACAGCAGCGGCATCGTGGACGGGGCCGCCGCCGTGCTGGTCGGCAACAAGGATATCGGCGACAAATATGGGCTGAAGCCCCGCGCCCGGATCAAAGCCATGGCGTCGATCGGGTCGGAGCCGCTAATCATGCTGACCGGGCCGGAATTCGTCGCGGGCAAGCTGCTGGCGCGGGCTGGCATGACACAGGCCGACATCGACCTGTGGGAACTGAACGAAGCCTTCGCATCGGTCGTGCTGCGTTACATGCAGGCGATGGACCTCGACCACAGCAAGATCAACGTGAATGGCGGCGCGATCGCCATGGGCCATCCGCTGGGCGCGACCGGCGCGATGGTGCTGGGCACGGCGCTGGACGAACTGGAACGGTCGGGCAAGGGCACCGCGCTCATCAACCTGTGCGTGGGCGCGGGCATGGGCACCGGCATCATCATCGAACGTATCTGAGAAATATAATCCGTTCGTCCTGAGTAGCCATTGAGCGAAGTCGAAATGGCGTATCGAAGGACCCATGCTTCGATACGGGTCTTCGACAAGCTCAGCCCCTACTCAGCACGAACGGAGATGGGAAAGGCTGCATCATGAACACCATCAACTTCGACATCGACGCCGACGGCATCGCCACCCTGACGATCGACGTTCCGGGCCAATCGATGAACGTCATCGGCCCGGACTTCCTGAGCGATCTGGATGCCGCGATCACGCGCATCGCGTCGGAAGAGGGCATCAAGGGCGCGGTCATCGCGTCGGGCAAGGACAGCGGCTTCATGGCCGGCATGGACCTCAAATATTTCGGGTCGATGCTGGCAAGCGAGAGCGGGGATCGCCCTGCCCCGGCCGCGATTTTCGACAAGGTTTTCGTGCTGAACACCCTGTTCCGCCGCCTTGAAACCAGCGGCAAGCCGATCGCCTGCGCGATCGAGGGCACCTGCGTCGGCGGCGGTTTCGAACTGGCGCTGGCCTGTCATCGTCGTTTCGTCGGCGACAGCAGCAAGACGCAGCTTGGCCTGCCCGAAATCCTGATCGGCCTCTTCCCCGGCGGCGGCGGGTCGCAGCGTCTGCCGCGCATCATGGGCGTGCAGGCGTCGCTGATGTATATGTTGCAGGGCAAGCTGTTCCGCCCGGCCGAAGCCGCGATGCTGAAGGTCGTGGACGGCGTCGTGCCACAGGGCACGGCGCTGGCGGCCGCGCGCGATTGGGTGAAGGCCAATCCGAGCGCCAACACGCAACCTTGGGATGTGAAGGGCTTTAAGGTTCCGGGCGGCGCGGGCGGCTTCAACCCCGCCTTCGTCCAGACCATGGCCGGCGCGCTGCCGATGACGCTGAAGCAGACGCAGCGTAACATGAACGCGCCGATCGCTTTGTTGTCGGCCGTCTATGAAGGCATCACTTTGCCCATGGACCGGGCGATCCGCGTGGAAAGCAAATATTTCGCCAAGGTTGCCGCCGACCCGCAGGCGAGCAACATGATCCGCACCCTGTTCGTCAACAAACAGGCCGCCGAGCGCGGTGCGCGCCGTCCCAAGGACCAGCCCAAGGCACCGACGACCAAGCTCGCGATGCTGGGCGCGGGCATGATGGGCGCGGGGATTGCCACCGTCGCGGCACAGGCCGGGATCGAAGTCGTCTTGTTCGACCGTGACCAGGCCTATGCCGAAAAGGGCAAGGCGCATGTCGAGGAAGTGCTGAAGAAGCGGCTCGGCCGGGGCATGACGCCTGAGAAGATGGCGGAGACGCTAGCCCGCGTGACGCCGACCACCGACTATGCCGCGCTTGCCGGGGCCGATTTCGTGATCGAAGCCGTGTTCGAGGATGTCGGCATCAAGGCCGAAGTGACCAGACAGGTCGAAGCCGTGCTGGGCGCCGACACCATCTTCGGCTCCAACACATCCACTTTGCCGATCACCAGGCTGGCGCAGGCCTGGACCAAGCCCGAGAATTTCATCGGCGTGCATTTCTTCTCGCCGGTCGAGAAGATGCCGCTGGTCGAGATCATTCTGGGCGAAAAGACCGGCCCCGCCGCCATCGCTAAGGCACTGGACTTCGTCGCGCAGATCAGGAAGACCCCGATCGTCGTGCATGACAGCCGCGGCTTCTATACCTCGCGCAGCTTCGGCACCTATGTGCAGGAAGGCGCGGAACTGGTCGGCGAGGGCATCAATCCGGCGCTGATCGAAAATGCCGGCAAGCAGCTTGGCATGCCGACCGGTCCGCTGGCGGTCAGCGACGAGGTATCGATCGAGCTGGGCTGGAAGATCATGAGCGCCGCGAAGAAGGAACTGGGCGACGCCTATGTGCCACAGGGTTCGGACGACATCATGGTCAAGATGGTCGAGGCCGATCGCCTGGGCCGTAAGAATGGCAAGGGCTGGTACGACTATCCCGAAGGCGCGAAAAAGCATCTGTCGCCGGTGCTGGGCGAGATGTTCCCGCGCGCCGACGACCAGCCCGATGTCGAGGCGGTCAAGGAACGCCTCCTCTATCGCCAGTTGATCGAATGCGCCCGCTGTTTCGAGGAAGGTGTGCTGGAAACGCCGGAAGATGGCGATATTGGCGCGATCTTCGGCTGGGGCTTTGCGCCCTATACCGGCGGGCCGTTCAGCCATATGGATACGGTCGGCATCGCCCATGTCGTGGCCGTGCTGGACCGGCTGGCGGCGGTCCATGGCCCGCGCTTTGCCCCGACGCAGCAGTTGCGGGACATGGCGGCGAGCGGCGCGACCTTCTATCGCTCGCTCCCGTCCCGCGCTGCGGCATAAAAGACTGTAAATCGTAACGAGGCTGGTTTAGGTCTCCCCGGCACATCCGGGGAGACCTTATTTTATGAGCGAAAAGCCGACGGTTCTGGTCACGGGGGGCGCCGGCTATATCGGCAGCCATGCAGTCCTGGCGCTGCGCGATGCGGGCTACCGCGTTGCGGTGATCGACAATCTGACCACCGGCTTCCGCTGGGCCATTCCCGAAGACGTGCATTTCACGCAAGGCGACATATCCGACCAGCCACTGGTCGAAGCGCTGCTGAAAGAGCAGAATATCGGCGCGATCATGCATTTCGCAGGCTCCATCATCGTCCCGGAATCGGTCGAGAATCCGCTCAAATATTATCACAATAACAGCGCCAAGAGCCGCAACCTGATCGAGAGCGCGGTGCGGGTCGGCGTGCCGCACTTCATCTTCTCCTCCACCGCCGCCACCTATGGCACGCCGGAGGAAAGCCCGGTGCGGGAGGATAGCCCCAAGCTGCCGATCAACCCCTATGGCATGTCGAAGCTGATGACGGAGATCATGCTGGCCGACGTGGCGGCGGCGCATCCGATCAATTTCTGCGTGCTGCGCTATTTCAACGTCGCGGGCGCCGATCCGCAGGGCCGGACCGGCCAGTCGACCGCCGGCGCCACCCACCTGATCAAAGTGGCGGTGGAAGCGGCGCTGGGCAAGCGCAGCCATGTCGCGGTGTTCGGCAGCGATTTCGACACGCCCGACGGAACCGGCGTGCGCGACTATATCCATGTCAGCGATCTGGCCAGTGCCCATGTGCTGGCGCTGGATGCGTTGCAGGCGGACAAGACGAAGAATTACACGCTCAATTGCGGCTATGGCCGGGGCTTTTCGGTGATGGAAGTGCTGGACGCGGTCGACCGCGTGACCAACATGACGATCGACCGCCGGGTCGAGGGACGCCGCGCCGGCGACCCCGCTTCGCTGATTTCCGACAATCGCCGCATCATGGCGGAATTCCCCTGGCAGCCGCAACATGCCGATCTGGACAAGATCGTGAGCCATGCGCTCGCCTGGGAACGCAAGCTGGGCGATATTCGCGGCGAATGAGCGACGCCAGCGTCCGCGCGTGGTTCGCCGCGCATGCGCCCGATGTGATGATCATCGATCAGGGTGTCAGCACCGCGACGGTGATCGAGGCGGCGGCCGCGCTGGGTGTCGAACCCGCGCGGATCGCCAAGACGCTGTCGCTGCGCGTGGGCGAGGCCGTCGTGCTGGTCTGCGCGCGCGGCGACGCGCGGCTGCACAATGCCAAGTCCAAGGCCGCGCTGGGCGCCAAGCCGCGCATGCTGGGCGGGCATGAGGTGGAGGAACTGACCGGCCATCCCGTGGGCGGCGTTTGCCCCTTCGGCCTTGTCCAGCCGCTGCCCGTCTATTGCGACATATCGCTCAGGGATTTCGCCACCGTCTTTCCGGCGGCTGGATCGCGGACCAGTTCGGTCGAACTGACGCCCGATCGACTGGCGACCTTGACCGGGGCGACTTGGGTGGACATTTGCACGCTTCCCGAAGCAGTCGCGGAGTAAGCCCCATGCCGACCGAACATCTTTTTGCCACCGGCGCGGACGCCGCCGCCGATATCGCCACGCGCATCGCCGCCATCCTGTCCGACGCCATCGCCGCGCGCGGCGTGGCGAGCATCGCGGTGTCGGGCGGCCGATCGCCCCGGCCGGTGCTGGAGGCGCTGAGCGCGGCCGATCTCGACTGGAGCAAGGTTGTCGTGACGCTGGTGGACGAACGCTGGGTCGCGCCCGACAGTAGCGACAGTAATGAGCGGCTGGTGCGGGAAACTTTGTTGCAAGGCGCGGCGGCCAGCGCGCACTTCGTGCCGATGAAGAATGACGCGGCCGACGCCTATGCCGGGCAGCCGGCAGTCGAGGCGGCCTTTGCGGTATTGCCCTGGCCGCTGGATATCATACTGCTGGGCATGGGGGATGACGGGCATACGGCATCGCTCTTCCCCGAGGGCGCGGAACTGGCCGAAGGGCTGGTGAGCAAGGCGCTGACCATCGCGGCGACGCCGCCGGTCGCCCCGCACCAGCGTATGTCGCTGACCGCCCATGGGGTTTTGCAGAGCCGCTTCATCTTCCTTCAGATCAGCGGCGCGGGCAAGAAAGCGGTCTATGATCGCGCACTGGCGGGTGGTGGGCAAGAGGAACTGCCGATCCGGCTGGCGCTGTTGCAGGATGACGTGCCGGTCGAGGTGTGGATCGCGGAGGCGTGACGGGCCCGCATTAACATCATTTCCCCGTCATTCCCGCGAAGGCGGGAATCCATCTCGCCTGCTTCCGGATCGGTGAAAAGACGAGAGATGGATCCCCGCCTTCGCGGGGATGACGGGATTAGAGCGAACAGCATTAAATCTGAACCACCCGCCGTTCGTCCTGAGTAGCCGCTGAGCGAAGTCGAAGCGGCGTATCGAAGGATGGGACATACCAGCCCCTTCGATACGGGCCTTCGACAAGCTCAGTCCCTACTCAGGGCGAACGGATCAGATTTAAAGCGCGTTGCTGTAGGATGAGGGACGCTTATCACGCCCGCACTTCATGCTGTGAAATCAGATAGCGCCACACGCCCACCGCGTTAATGGCCAGCATGGCGACATTCTGCCAGCCTATCCCTTCGCTATCCTTGTCGAGAAAACCCCAGCCGATCAGGGCGATGGAGGATGTGACGAACAGGACGAACGCCCACCCCGTCACTCGCCGCCCCAGATTGAGCGACACCACCAGCGCCGCGACCGTCGCGGCCCCGGCACCATAATATTGCAAGGCGGTGAGCAGCGTCTGGTCCATGTCGGTGGAAACGCGCCGGCCATGGACATGGTTGCCCGGTCATAATAGGCACGCCCCATGGTAGCCGAGATCGATCCTTTCCACGCCATCGCCATCAGCCGCGAAGCCCATGCCCTCGAAGCCGCAGGCCGTTCCATCCTGCATATGGAGTTCGGCCAGCCATCGACCGGCGCGCCTGCCGAGGCAATCGCGGTGGCGCATCAGGTGCTGGACACCGATCCGATGGGCTATTGGGAAAGCCCGGCGCTGAAGGAACGGATCGCCCGCCATTATGGGGAACGGCACGGCGTTGCGGTCGACCCCGAACAGATCATCCTGACCTGTGGCGCATCACCGGGGCTGGTGTTGGCGCTGACCTGTCTGTTCCGCCCCGGTGCGCGGGTCGCCACGGCGCGGCCGGGCTATGTCGCCTATCGCAATAATCTCAAGGCGCTCTATCTGGAGCCGGTCGAAGTGCCCTGCGGCCCGGCCGAACGATACCAGATCAGCGCCGATGCGCTCGCCGCGATCGATCCTGCGCCGGACGGCCTGATCCTCGCCAGCCCGGCCAATCCCACCGGCACGATCATCCCAGCGGAGGAACTGGAACGGATTGCGGCGGTCTGCGCGGAGCGGGGCATCCGCATCATCTCCGACGAAATCTATCATGGATTGAGCTTTGGCGAACCGGCCCATTCGATGCTGGAATATGCGCCCGACGCGATCATCGTGAACAGTTTCTCCAAATATTACAGCATGGCCGGATGGCGGCTGGGCTGGATCGTGGTGCCGACCGACCTGATCGGCGTAGCGCGGGCGCGGATGGGCAATCTGTTCCTGACCCCGCCGGTGCTGGCGCAGCGCGCTGGCCTGACCGCCTTCGACTGTACGGACGACCTGGAGGAGCATGTCGAGGGCTATCGCCGCAACCGGCAATTGCTGCTCGATGCCCTGCCCGCGCTGGGCCTGGCGCAGATCGCCCCGCCCGACGGCGCCTTCTACATCTATGCCGATATCAGCCATCTGACTAATGACAGCCTGAGCTTCTGTCAGAAGCTGTTGCGCGAAACCGGCGTGGCGACCGCGCCGGGGATTGATTTCGATCCGGTCGACGGCCACCGCTTCATCCGCTTCAGCTTCGCCGTGTCGACCGACCGGGTCGAGGATGCGATCGCGCGGATGGTGCCCTGGTTTCAGGCGCAGGGTGGACGGTAAGGAGCGGGACTGCGGACTTCTCCTGACCCGCTCCGCTTATCCCAATCAGCGCACCATCCGCTTATAGACATGCACCAGCCACAGGGCGGTCAGGACGACGACCGTCAGCAGGCGCGGCGGCAGCTTTTCGAGTGCATGGGGCACGCTCCAGAACAGCGCGTCGCCCACGCTGATGATGGTCAGGAAAAGCAGGCCGAACAGCACCGGCGGCAATATATGGCGGAGCTTCATGAGTCTGGCATAGCAGGCCGGCAGGCAGTCCGCGACAGGGCAATCGCTCCTATCGAGGAAGCCAGTGGTGCGGGTGGTCGGAATCGAACCGACACTCCTTGCGGAACCGGATTTTGAGTCCGGCGCGTCTACCAGTTTCACCACACCCGCACGGCTGGTTCGCGCCAAATGGCAAAATCCGACGCGGGCGTCCAGCCGAAAATCGGATCGGATCGCGGAAGTTGGTCCCGCATCCTTGACAGGCCTGCCCTCGCCGCCCACATGCTGCCCCTAAATGTAATATTATATCATTCACGAATGAGGCGAAATGAGCGGATTCGAAACGGAGCGCGCGGCGTGCGGGCAACTGAACGGGCAAAAGAGCGCCGGGCGATGGCTCGACGGATTCGCGCTGTGCGCATCCTCGCTCTGCACGTTGCATTGTCTGGGCCTGCCGCTGCTGTTCGCGCTGCTGCCCGCCTTCGCCAGCAGGATCGATCCGGGCGAATCCTTTCATATCATCATGCTGGCGCTGGCGATCCCAACCAGCCTGTTCGCGCTGATACAGGGGCGGCGGCGCGGTGGCGTGGCGCCGCTGATGACCGGCATGGCCGGGCTGGCGCTGATGACCATCGGCGCGCTGGCGGCACATAGCGTGCTGGCCGAAACCCTGTGGACCGTGACCGGCAGCCTGTTGCTGGCGGGTGCCCATATCCTCAACTGGCGCCGCGGCCTGAGTGATAATCACGACAAGCGACGGTAACGGACGCAAAGGAAATGCTGGCAGAATGCGCCATTATGTTGCAGCGCACAGTCATGCACGATAGCCTTCTTGCGTAACGATCCACGCTCGCTATAAGGGCGGCTTCGTGCAGACATAGATAAATTCATAACGGAGAAGGACCATCCTTTGACCGATCCGTCTGCTACGTTTCTGTTATTTGGCGCCACGGGGGATCTGGCGCGCCGGATGATTTTCCCTTCGCTCTACAATCTCCTGTCCGACGGGCTGCTGCCTGCCGACTTCCTGATCATCGGGTCGGCCCGGTCGGAGATGAGCGACGAGGCGTTCCGCGCGGAGATTGACGCGGCGCTCAAGCAGTTCCTGCCCGCCGACCGCTATGATGCGGATATCGCGGCCAGCTTCGGCGCGATGATCCAGTATCAGTCGGTCGAAGCGGGCAATGCCGATCAGTTCGCCGCGCTCGCGGAGCGAATCGATGGCCGGCTGGAACGTGGCCTGTCGGTCTATCTGTCGACGCCCCCGTCCCTGTTCGCGCCGACCGCGCAGGGCTTGGCCGACGCCGGTCTGATCGTGCCGACCACGCGGATCGCGATGGAAAAGCCGATCGGCAAGGATCTGGCCTCCTCCAGGGTCGTGAATGACGGCATCGGCCATCTGTTCGGCGAGGACCAGATTTTCCGCGTCGACCATTATCTGGGCAAGGAAACGGTGCAGAACCTGCTCGCCCTGCGCTTCGGCAATGTGATGTTCGAACCGCTGTGGAATGCCAGCGCGATCGACCATGTGCAGATCACCGTGGGCGAGACGGTCGGGCTGGAAGGCCGCGTCTCCTATTATGACGGGGTCGGCGCGCTGCGCGACATGGTGCAGAATCACATGCTCCAGATCCTGTCGATCATCGCCATGGAGCCGCCCGCCCGTATGGACCCGACGTCGGTGCGCGACGAGAAGGTGAAGGCGCTGCGGTCGCTGCGCCCGATGACCGACGAGACGGTCAAGACCCACAGCGTGCGCGGCCAATATACCCCCGGCGCGGTCAGCGGTCAGATCGTCACCGGCTATGCCGATGAACTGGGCCAGCCGTCCGACACGGAGACTTTCGTTGCGCTGAAGGCCTATATCGACAATTGGCGCTGGCAGGGCGTGCCCTTCTACCTGCGCACCGGCAAGCGGATGCCGCAGCGTCAGTCCGAAATCGTGATCCAGTTCAAGCCGGTGCGCCACAGCATCTTCGGCCGGGACGGACATGGATCGGGGCTGGAGCCGAACACATTGGTCATCCGCTTGCAGCCGGAGGAATATATCCGCCTGCAAATCATGAGCAAAAGACCGGGGCTGGAGCAGCAGGTGAAGCTGGACGAGGTGACGCTGGATGTGTCGCTGACCGCCGCCTTCGCCGGGCAGCGCCGCCGCATCGCCTATGAAAGATTGATCCTGGACCTGCTGGCCGGCAACGCCACTTTGTTCGTCCGCCGCGACGAGGTGGAAGCCCAATGGGCCTGGATCGATTCGATCATCAACGGGTGGAAAGAGGCCAATATGAAGCCCGCCGCCTATTCATCAGGGAACTGGGGTCCGTCTTCGGCCATTGCCCTTATCGAACGTGACGGAGCCAGCTGGCATGACTGATCTGAATCCGGTGATCGCAAAGGTCACCGACCGCATCGTGGAGCGCAGCGCCGCTTCGCGCCTGAAATATCTCGACCTGATCGAACGGGGCCGTGACGCGGGCACCAACCGCGAGCAGCTTTCCTGCGGCAACCTCGCCCATGGCTTTGCCGCCAGCGGTGAGGACAAGGCGGTGATCCGCACCGGCCGCGCGATGAATATCGGCATCGTGACGTCGTACAATGACATGCTGTCGGCGCATCAGCCCTATGGCCGCTACCCTGAGATCATCAAGATCGCGGCCCGCGAAGTTGGCGCCACCGCGCAGGTGGCGGGCGGCGTGCCGGCCATGTGCGACGGCGTGACGCAGGGACAGGCGGGCATGGACCTTTCCCTGTTCAGCCGCGACACCATCGCCCTGTCGACCGCCGTGTCGCTGAGCCACGCGATGTTCGAAGGCTCGATGCTGCTGGGCATTTGCGACAAGATCGTGCCGGGCCTGCTGATCGGCGCGCTGCGCTTCGGTCATCTGCCGACCATCCTGATCCCGGCCGGCCCGATGCCTTCGGGCCTCGCCAACAAGGAAAAGGTCCGCATCCGCCAGCTTTATGCCGAGGGCAAGGTCGGCAAGGACGAGCTGCTGGAATCCGAAAGCGCTTCCTATCATGGCGCGGGCACCTGCACCTTCTATGGCACGGCCAACTCAAACCAGATGATGATGGAGATGATGGGCCTGCACATGCCGGGCGCCGCCTTCGTCAATCCGGGCACGAAACTGCGCACCGAACTGACCCGTGCGGCCACCCAGCGCATGACGCAGATCGGCTGGGACAGCGAGGACTATCGTCCGCTGGGCCACTGCATCGATGAAAAGGCAATCGTCAACGCGATCATCGGCCTGATGGCGACGGGCGGCTCGACCAACCATGCCATCCATCTGCCCGCCATCGCGCGGGCGGCGGGCATCCATATCGACTGGACCGACTTTGCAGAGATTTCGGACGTGGTGCCGCTGCTCGCCCGCGTCTATCCCAATGGGTCGGGCGACGTGAACCATTTCCACGCGGCGGGCGGCATGGCGGTGATCATCCGCGAATTGCTGGACGCCGGGCTGCTCCATCGCGACATCATGACCGTCGCGTCGGACGACCTGACCGACTATGGCAAGGAGCCTGCGCTGGGCGACGACGGGCTGGTGTGGAACGACGTTCCCGCTTCGCGCGACGAGAATATGCTGCGCCCGGCCGCCAATCCCTTCCAGGCCGATGGCGGCATGAAGCTGCTTCAGGGCAATCTCGGCCGCTGCGTCATGAAGGTGAGCGCGGTCGACAAGGAGCGCTGGACGATCGAGGCGCCCGCCGCCGTCTTCCAGGATCAGGACGATGTGCTGCGCGCCTTCAAGGAGGGCAAGCTGGAGCGCGACGTCATCGTCGTGGTTCGTTTCCAGGGGCCGCGTGCGAACGGCATGCCCGAACTGCACAAGCTGACCCCCGCGCTGGGCGTGTTGCAGGATCGCGGGTTCAAGGTCGCGCTGCTGACCGATGGCCGCATGTCCGGCGCGTCCGGCAAGGTGCCTGCCGCCATCCATCTGTCGCCCGAAGCTCTGGGTGGCGGCGCGATCGGCAAGCTGCGCGATGGCGACATGGTGCGGGTGTGCGCGGAAAGCGGCGAAGTGACCGCGCTGGTCGATGCGGCGACATGGGACGCGCGGGATATCCCCGCCGCCCCGCCCCCGCCATACGACACCGGCCGTGAGCTGTTCGCCCTGTTCCGCCATCATAGCGACCTGGCCGAACAGGGCGCGTCGCCGATCCTGGCGGCGATGGAAAGCGAGATCTGAACCGTTAATCCTCGTCATTCCCGCGAAGGCGGGAACCCATCTCCCAACCTCGCAACTGAGGCCAAGGCGGGAGATGGATCCCCGCCTACGCGGGGATGACGAACACTATATCAAGGTGTCCGAATATGACCGACATCATCGCCGCCGATATTGGCGGAACCAACGCCCGCTTCGCCCGCGCCTCGCTGGACGAGCGGGGCGTGCCGACGCTCGGCACCGTGCGCAAGTACAAGGTCGCCGACTATCCCAGCCTGCAAGCCTGCTGGGCGGCCTTTGCCGAAGATGAGAAGAAGGAGGGCAGCGGCGACCTGCCCCGCGCCGCCTCCATCGCCTTCGCCACTGCCATCGGGCGGGAGGTGATCAAGTTGACCAACAGCAACTGGGTGATCCGCGCCGATACGCTGGCGGCCGACATCAATGTCGACAGCGTGCGGCTGGTCAATGATTTCGAGGCGGTGGCCCATGCCGTGTCCCGCCTGCCGGCCGAAAATCTGCCTTTGCTGTTCGGCGAGGATCGCCCCTTCCCCAGCGATGGCGGCGTGACCATCCTTGGCCCCGGCACGGGCCTTGGCGTCGCCATGATCGCCTATGATCAGGGTCATCCCCATGTCATCGCGACCGAGGGCGGCCATCTGGACTTCGCCCCGCTGGACCCGACCGAGGAGAAAATCCTCTCTTACCTGCGCGACAAGTTCCTGCGCGTGTCGACCGAGCGGATCGTGTCCGGGCCGGGCCTCAATTACATCTACAAGGCGCTGGCGACGATCGGCCATGATCGCGTCATCCTGATGGAAGACCCCGAATTATGGCAGGCCGCGCTGGACGGCAGTGACGAGTTCGCCCGCCGCGCGCTGGAGCGTTTCTGCCTCTGCTACGGATCGGTCGCGGGCGATCTGGCGCTGGCGCATGGCCCCCATGCGGTGGTGCTGGCCGGCGGCTTGACCCAGCGCATGCACGACTTTTTGAAGCAGAGCGGGTTCCACACCCGCTTCAAGGCCAAGGGCCGGTTCGAAAGCCTGATGGCGACCGTACCGATCCGCTGCGCCATCCATGATGAAATCGGGCTGTTCGGCGCTGCCGCAGCTTATAGGGAGAAGTGATGATGAGCCTGACCGTAGAACAGGTGATGGAACTGGCGCCGGTAATTCCGGTGCTGGTGGTGGACCGGGTCGAAGATGCGCTGCCGATCGCGCAGGCGCTGGTCGCCGGAGGTCTGCCCGCGCTGGAGGTGACGCTGCGCACCCCCGCCGCGCTGGACGTGATCCGCGAAATGGCCAAGGTCGAGGGCGCCGTTGTGGGCGCGGGCACCGTATTGAACCCCGCGCAGCTTGATGCAGCAATGGAAGCAGGCGCGCGCTTCATCGTCAGCCCCGGCCTCACCGAGCCGCTGGGCAAGGCGGCAATCGCGGCCAACATCCCCTTCCTGCCCGGTACCGCCACGGCGGGCGACATCATGCGGGGCATGGACATGGGGCTTAGCCATTTCAAATTCTTCCCGGCCGAAACGTCTGGCGGCCTGCCAGCCTTGAAGGCGCTGGCCGCGCCGTTGCACACCGCCCGCTTCTGCCCCACCGGCGGCATCACGCCGCAGAGCGCACCGGAATGGCTGGCCCAGCCCTTCATCAAATGCGTCGGCGGCAGTTGGGTCGTACCCAAGGGACCGATCGACCCGGCCAAGATCGAAGCGCTCGCCCGCGAAGCCGCCGCCCTGCCGCGTTGATCTAGGACGGAATGATTTCACATTGAATCGTCATTGCGAGCGCAGCGAAGCAAACCACTGGCGCGACCATGGATTGCTTCGCTGCCCTCGCAATGACGCCGGTGGTTAAAACTCTAATCCGTTCGATCATTTCGCGGGCATTCGAGAAACGAAGCCTATGATCAACCAGGGCGTTGAGGCGGTTGCGTCTGCCCTCGCCTCCACCTAGATGATACACATGACTCCGCGCCGCCTTCTTGCCGCTCTGGCCCTGTTCCTGTCCGGTTGCGCCGGGTCGCCGCAAAATTATCCGTCGCTGGCCAAGCGGCCGATCGAAAGCGCGCCGGTCGCCGAAGTCGCGCCGCCCCCCGCGCCCGCCCCGGCCGACGCTGCCCTGTCGAAGGAAATCGCCAGCCATGTGGCACAGGCGGACAAGGGCGCCGCCGGGTTCGACGCCGCTGCCGCCGCCGCTGACAAGGCCGTGCGCGCGGCATCCGGATCGCCCGTGTCGAGCGATGCCTGGGTCGCCGCGCAGGTGACGATCAGCGCGCTGGAAACCGCCCGCAACGACAGCGTCTCGGCCCTCGCCAGCCTCGACACCCTCTATGTCGAGCGCAGCAACGCCATCGCCGACGGCAAGGCGCGCGGCGGCCTGGAAGACATAGACGCCGCCCGCAGCGCCGCGCTGGCCCTGGTCGACCAGCAGAATGACCGCATCGACGCGATGAAGGCGCGACTGCCGCAGCCTTGAAAGGCGGCGCCTGACGATCAAGGCAGACTTCTCCCTTATCGTCACCCTGAACTTGTTTAAGGGTCCATTCCTCCTCTTGATGAATGGATTCGGCGGCGCGATGGATGCTGAGCCAAAGGCTAGCGTAGCTAAACAAGTTCAGCATAACGAAATGGCAATGCAGCGGCTAACGACCATTTTTCGCTATTTAGATTAGCGAACGAAACTCCCTTGAGCTGTCATCTAAAATTACCGCAATCAATCGTGACTTGCTTCGTATCTTTCGGGATATCGATCAGCACGATGAACGAGAAAAACCGCGATTTTGGTACAAATGGCAGAGAGACACCCACAGCCAGTTTCTTCGTGGCAGGAAAAAATGACGCAACCAAAGCGTGCGGATTGTAAAAAGTCCGCTCTGCTTCATTTGCATCTTTGCCGTAATCTCCAGTGACCTCCATAGCATTCCACTGCCGACCCGCATTGGCGGTCACACCAAGTGATTTGCTCAGTTCCGGTGTCAACGGTCGGTATTTTCTACCACCAAGAAAGCGCCGTAGCAGCAACTGGCTTTTGGGTGATGGCTTGACGAAATCGCGACGGGATAATGGAACTTCACCCCCGGGCAGATCAACTTCTTGGACGCCTCCTACACAATGCGTCACCGCCCGCTCCACTGCAATCGATGTGCGGGCGGCATAGGCTTCACCTCCCATCACCACCAAAAATGGCAGAGCAAGAGACCAAGGCCAAAGATGGTGCATCATGCGATAATGCTAACCAACTCTGTCAGCTTTAGCACATATTTTCTCCAGCGCCGCCCTTCCCCTACCCACCCAAACCAGCCCCCTACTCCCCCATAGCCTTCACCGCGCCCTTATGCGCCTTGGCGTTGTGGACATAATGGTCCACCCCTTCGCGCATGTCGATCAGCGCTTCGTCGCTCAGGTCGCGCATGAACTTTGCCGGGCGCCCGGCCCATAGCTGGCGGTGCAGCACGCTCTTCCCCGGTGAGAGCAGGGCGCCCGCGGCCAGCATCGCGTCGCTTTCCACCCGCGCGCCGCTCATCACGATCGCGCCCAGCCCCACGAATGCCCGGTCCTCCAGCACGCAACCATGGATCATCGCCATATGGCCGATCAGCACATCGTCGCCGATGATCGCGGGCCAGCCATCGGCCGGGCGGCCGTCGGCGCGGTCGCCGGGGCTGTCGCAATGGATGACCGTGCCGTCCTGCACATTGGTCCGCGCGCCGATCCGCACTCTGTTCACATCGCCCCGGATCACGCAATTATACCAGATGCTGGCATCCTCGCCGATTTCCACATCGCCGATGATCCGGCATCCCGGCGCGATGAAGGCGCTGGAATGGATGCGTGGGGCCTTGCCGTCAAAGGGGATGATGCTGACATCTGGATAGTCTGGGGCGGACAATATATCTTCCTCTCTCATGGTCTGATCTTCAGCACCGGCAGGATGCTGGCATGGTCGTCGGTCCAGGCGGAAAAGCCGGGGCGCGGGCGCAGCAATTGCCAGTCCTGCGGCCGGGTCAGATATTCCAGACGGTCCAGTTGCGCCGGGTCGCGCGACAGGGCAACCCATAAAGACGCGGCATAGTGGCGGGCCTCATCCCGCTTGTCCGGCACATAATGACGCAGCCGCGCGTGCCATCCCTCCGCCGCCGCATCCCCCGCCACCACCGGCCGCAGGTCCAGATAGCGGTTGGAAATATGGATCAGCAGCACGCCATTGCGCGCCAGCCGACGGCCGTAAATATCCAGCGCCTCCCGCGTCAGCAGGTGCATGGGGATGGAATCGGAAGAGAAAGCGTCGATCACCAGCAGGTCCGCGCCGCCCGCCGGCTGCTGCGCGATCGTCATGCGGGCGTCGCCGATCACGATGTCGGCATGCGGCTGGCAACGCGATAGGAAGCTGAAATCGGCGGGATTGCGGGCGATGGCGACCATCGCCGGATCGATCTCGTAGAAGCGCCATGTCTGGCCGGGGCGGATATAGCAGGCCAGCGTCCCCGCCCCCAGCCCCACCACATCGATCCGCGCATGTGGGCCGAACAACGTAGGCGCATGGCCCAGCGCCATCCCCACGCCGGACAGCGGCGCATAGTAGCTGGTCGGGTCGGTCTCCCGGCCCTTCGTCAGATTCTGGATGCCGTGCAGGGTGGTGCCGTGGAACAGGATGCGTTCCTTCCCGTCCCGGTCCGCGACGCCATAGACGCCGAAATAGCTGCGCGTCAGCATGCCGCTGGCCGACTGGGACAGCTTCTCCCACCCGCTGAGGCACAGCATCAGATAGAGGAGTATCCCCGCGCCCAGCAACCGATGACCCAGCGCCAGTACGCCAAAGGCGATGATGGTGGTGAAGCAGATCGTCTTGATCAGCGGCGATGTCCATCCCGGCACCAGCCCGCCACCGATGATCGACAGAACCAGCCCCGCCAGCAACATCGCCGTCGCCAGCCAGACCCGGCGCGCCGGACTTTCCCACAGCAAGCGCGGCAGCCGCAGCGTCGCTTCGCGCGCGGGCAGCAGCAGCGCGGCAGCCGCCAGCAGCGCGGGATATTCATAGGTCCAGTCGAAGATCAGCGGCGCGATCAGTGCGCAGAACAGCCCGCCGATCATTCCGCCGACCGACAGCAGCAGGTAGAAACGGGTCAGATGCGCCGCCGCCGGGCGCTGATCATAAAGGCGGGCATGGAGCGCGGTCGACACAACGAACAGCACCGCCAATATGCCCAGCGCCACGAATACCGGGAAATGGATCGTCCCGGTAAAGGCGATGCAGGCGCCGATCAGCAGGATGATGGGCGCGATCAGACTGCACAGGTCCGCCACGCCGCGCCGGGTGGCGAAGGCGGCGCTGAAGCTGAGCAGATAGAGGCCGAGCGGCAGCACCCAGAGCAGCGGCATGGTGACGATATCGGTGGTCAGATACAGGCTGGTCGCCAGCATCAGGCCGGAAGGCACGGCCGACAACGCCAGCCAGTGCAGCATCTGCCGCCGCCCCGGTGCAGGCGTATCGGCCGCTTCACTGGCGAC
This sequence comes from Sphingobium sp. AP50, assembly GCF_900109095.1. Lineage (GTDB taxonomy): Bacteria > Pseudomonadota > Alphaproteobacteria > Sphingomonadales > Sphingomonadaceae > Sphingobium. Next base: position 79,346 of record NZ_FNYZ01000003.1, on the reverse strand, counting down.
TTCCCCCGGCGCATCGGGCGGTAATCGCCGCGCGCTGACATAGACCAGGAAGAAGAGCGCACCATAGCAGAGCGACCAGAACAGGCTCTGCGCCCGCAGCGCCAGAAAGGGTTCGACCAGCAGCGGATAGGCGATCAGCCCGGCGAAGCTACCCAGATTGGACGCAGCATAGAGCGGATAGGGATCGCGCCCCTCCGCCAGCGCATACCAGCGCTGGAGCAGCGGCGCCTGCGCCGCGACCACGAAGAAGAGCGGGCCGATCGACGCGGCGAGCAGCCACAGCACCCATAAAGCCGGCTCCATCTGTTGCGGCGGCTGCCATGTCGCCAGCCCGATCGGCAGGAAGATGGCGGAGAGGAGGAACAGGCCGAGATGGATCAGCGCCTGCCGCCGCGCGGGAAAGCGGCCCAGCAGATGGGCATAGGCATATCCGGCCAGCAACAGAGCCTGATAGACCAGCATCGCCGAATTCCACACCGACGGCGCACCGCCCAGACGCGGCAACGCCATGCGCGCGATCATCGGCTGGACCAGAAAGAGCAGGAAAGACCCCGCGCAAATGGTGAGGATGAAGCGGGTGCGTGTGCCGATCAACTCATTCCCCTTCCCCATGCCCCGATCATGGTCATGCCGCAGGAGAAGGCGGATGTTAAGAGGCGATCAATCCGGCCGGTCCAGCGCATAGACGATATGGCGGCACAGCGGATGGCCCGGCGCGAAGTACGGATGATCGAAATCCAGCGCCGCCTGCCGCGCCATGCCCAGCCGCTGCATCAGCCCCCAGGACGCGCTGTTGCCCGGCACCGTATAGGCGATCACCCGCCGGTCGGGCAGATTGGCCCAGCACCAGTCAATCGCGGCCTGCGCCGCCTCCCGTGCCAGGCCCTGTCCCCAATGACTGGCGGACAGGCGCCAGCCCAGTTCGACTTCGCCATAGATGGGCGTGCCGGGATGCCGCCCCCGGCGCGGGCCGCAAAAGCCCAGTATCGCGCCGTCAGCCCGGCTTTCCATGATCCAGAAACAATGGCCGATATCCGCCTCCATCCGGGCCATGCTCTGTTGCAGATCGGCATAATGGCTGCGCGGTTGTGATCCGCCCAGCCAGCGCATCACATCGGGCGTATCGAGCGCCTGCATGAACGGATCGACATCGCCCGCACGCCATTCGCGCAGGATCAGCCGATCCGTTTCAAGCCGGAATTCAGCCATTCAGCAGGCGCGCAGCGTGCAGCGCATGATAGGTCAGCACGCCCGAACAGCCCGCCCGCTTGAACGCCAGCAGCGTTTCCAGCACCAGCGCATCGCGATCCCCCGCGCCCGCGGCGGCGGCATGTTCGATCATCGCATATTCGCCCGACACCTGATAGGCGAAGACCGGCACGGCAAAGCGATCGCGCACCCGCGCGACGATATCCAGATAGGGCAGGCCCGGCTTCACCATCACGCTGTCGGCCCCTTCGGCCAGGTCCAGCGCGACCTCGCGCAGTGCTTCCTCGCCATTGGCGGGGTCCATCTGATAATTTTTCTTGTCGCCCTTCAACAGCCCGCGCGATCCCACCGCGTCGCGGAAGGGACCATAGAAGGCGCTGGCATATTTGGCGGCATAGGCCATGATCTGGACATTGACATGGCCGCCCTGCTCCAGCGCGGCGCGGATCGCGCCGATGCGGCCATCCATCATGTCGCTGGGCGCGATGATATCCGCCCCGGCCGCCGCCTGATTGAGCGACTGGCCGATCAGCACGTCGATCGTCGCGTCATTGAGGACATAGCCGCTATCGTCCAGCAGCCCGTCCTGCCCATGGGCGGTATAGGGGTCGAGCGCCACGTCGGTCAGGATGCCGATATCGGGCACCGCATCCTTGATCGCGCGGATGGCGCGGCACATCAGATTATCGGGATTGAGCGCCTCTTCGCCCGCATCGCTGCGCCGGTCCGGCTGGGTATTGGGGAACAGGGCAAGGCAGGGAATGCCCGCGTCGCGCGCGTCCTTCGCGCGGGCGACCATCAGGTCCACCGACCAGCGCGACACGCCCGGCAGCGCGGCGATCGGTTCCTCTATGCCTTCGCCCTCGGTCACGAAGAGCGGCCAGATCAGATCGCTGGGCGACAGGCGGTTTTCGGCGTGCATCGCCCGGCTCCAGGCGGCGACACGGGTACGGCGCATACGCAGCGCCGGATAGGGTGCATGGGTCATGGCAAGGGGTGTAGGCGCGGCAACCGGGGGGATCAAGCCGGGCAGTTTGTCCCAGCCTGCCCGCCTTTACCCATGCTCCCAGCCCAGCCGGTCGGGCAAGGGCAGGATCGCGCCGTCGATCTTCAGCGTCAGGCCTGTGCCTTCACTCACATGGCCGACCGGGATCGCCCGGACCGGCACCGCCATGCCGGGCGGCAGGGCGAAGAGCAGTTCATAATCATCCCCCGCGCGCGCAGCCGCGATCTGGACAGCGGTGCTGGCCCCGCGCACCTTTTCCAGCGCGCGCGACAGCGGGATATGGTCGATAGTGATGGCGACGCCGCTCGCCTGCGCCATGCGCAGCGCATCGATCAGCAGCCCGTCGGACAAGTCCATCATCGCGCCGGCCACCGGCGCGAGCAGCGCGCCTTCCGATATACGCGGGCGGGGACGGCGATAGGCCTCCACCAGCGGGCCGGATGCAGCGGGATCGGCGCGGGCCAAATCCAGCCCGATGCCCGCATCGCCCACCGGCCCGGTGACATAAAGCCGGTCGCCCGGCTGCGCCCCACTGCGCGTGGGGACGGCCGCTGTAGCTTCCCCGATGGCGGTCAGGCTGTAGCTGCGCGCGCTGCCGTCTGGCATCCGCACCGTATCGCCGCCCAGCAACGGCATGGCGTGCCGCTCCAGCGCTTCGCCCAACCCCTCCAGAAAGGCCGCGTCCCAGCCATCGTCGCCCGACAGCGCATAGTTGAGCAGGCACCCCACCGGGCGCGCGCCCTTGGCTGCCAGGTCGGACAGATTGACCGCCGCCAGCTTCCAGCCAATGTCGGCGGGCGGATCGGTGGGCAGATAATGGACGCCCTCGACCATCGTGTCGCTGGTCAGGATCAGCCGCGCCCCGCCGACCGGCAGGATCGCGACATCGTCGCTCAGCCCCTGCGCCGCCGGATCATGAGCCAGCAGGCGCAACAGGGTGAGGAAGCGGGATTCGGCGGACATGATCCCTTATCTATACGGGTAGCCGGCGCGAAACTTTACTTCCGCACGTCCTTCGACACGCCATCAAGCAGGCCGTTGACGAAGCCCGCCTCGCGCTTGTCGTAAAAGGCGTGGGCGACATCGACATATTCGCTGATCACGGTGCCCGTGCCGACATCGGCCCGCGCGAGCAGCTCATAGGTGCCGGCGCGCAAAATCTGGCGCATCGGCTTGTCGAGGCGGTCAAGGCTCCAGCCGCTCGACAGGCGGGCGGCGATCAGGCCGTCAATCTCATCCCGACGACGATCCACGCCCTGCACGACATCGTCGAAAAAGGGTTCCTCCGCCGGGGCATAGGTCACATCCTCGATCGTCGCACCCAGACGGTGCTGATGGAATTCGTGCAGCAGGATATGGACGGGCGTGCCCTCCATTTCGAGCTGGTACAGCGCCTGAACCGCGGCAAGGCGCGCGGCGGAACGGGATTTGGAGCGTTCGTTCATAATTCTTTCCTTAGCCGTTCGGGCTGTTTTTTCGAGTCACTGGCCTCGAAAAAATGTCGAAGCCCATGACCGAACGCAGTGAGGTCAATTGCCTTCGCCAATGCTCAGGCGCGCCCTGCGACTTCGCTCAGGGCGAACGATATTCTATTTCAAACGCAAAGCCACCGAAGCAGCATGCGCGGGCAGTCCTTCCGCCTGCGCCAGCGCGACGGCAGCGGGGCCGATCGCGCCGATGGCCGCTGCGTCAAGGCTCAGGAAGCTGGTGCGCTTCATGAAATCGAGCACCGACAGGCCCGAGGAGAAGCGCGCACGGCGACCGGTGGGCAGCACATGGTTCGGCCCAGCGACATAATCGCCCACCGCCTCCGGCGTCATCCGACCCAGGAAGACGGAACCGGCGTGACGCACCTGCGCAAAATAGCGGTCGGGATCGTCCACCGCCAGTTCCAGATGCTCGGCCGCCAGCCGATCGACCAGCGGCATCGCCTCGTCCAGATCGCGCACGACGATGATCGCGCCATTGGCGTCCCAGCTAGTGCGGGCGACGGCGCTGGTGGAAAGCGTCGGAATCTGGCGCTCGACGGCCTGCGCGACGGCATCGGCAAAAGCGGCATCGTCGGTGAAGAGGATCGACTGGCTCGTCGGGTCATGCTCCGACTGACTCAGCAGATCGGCGGCGGTCCATTCCGGATCATTCTTGCCATCGGCGACGACCACGATCTCCGACGGGCCGGCCACCATGTCGATGCCGACCACGCCGTAAAGCTGGCGCTTGGCTTCGGCGACCCAGGCGTTGCCGGGGCCGGTGATCACATCGACGGGCCTGATCCGGTCAGTGCCATAAGCGAGCGCGGCCACCGCCTGCGCGCCGCCGACACGCCAGATTTCCTCGATCCCGGCAATTTGCGCGGCGGCCAGCACCAGCGGATTAATCTCGCCATTGGGGGTCGGCGTGACCATGGCGATGCGCGCTACGCCCGCGACCTTGGCCGGGATGACGTTCATCAGCAGCGAACTGGGATAGGCGGCACGCCCGCCCGGCACGTAGAGGCCAGCGGCATCGACCGCGTTCCAGCGGGCGCCCAGGCGAACCCCGGCGCTGTCCACGCCATCGCTGTCCACCGGCTTCTGCTTTTCATGATAGGCGGTGATGCGCGCAGCCGCGAGTTCCAGCGCGTCGCGCAGTTCTGTCGAAAGGCCGTCAAGCGCCGCCCGCGTTTCCGCAGCCGTCACGGACCAGCCGCTGACATTCAGGTCATGCCGGTCGAAGCGCTGGGTATAGTCCGCCAGCGCCGTGTCGCCGCCGGCACGCACGGCCTTCAGGATCGCGGTCACATCGCGCGACACATCCTCGTCCGCTTCGCGACGAGCGTCGACCAGAGCGGTGAAGGCGGACGCGAAATCGGCGTCGGTGGTGGAGAGCTTAAGCGGCATCCTTCACCCCCACGGCGGCGCGGAAGGCGTCGATCAGCGGCGTCAGTTCGGCCGAGCGCATCTTGTAGGCGGCGCGATTGACGATCAGGCGCGCGCTGATCTGCATGATGATGTCGGTTTCGACGAGACCATTGGCCTTGAGCGTCGCGCCGGACGACACAAGGTCGACGATCCGCCGCGACAATCCCAGCGACGGCGCCAATTCCATCGCGCCGTTCAGCTTCACGCATTCGGCCTGAAGCCCGCGCGCTTCATAATAGCGGCGGGTGAGATGCGGATATTTGGTCGCGACGCGGACATGGCTCATCGCCGCCTGATCTTCGTCCGCCGCATCGACCGGTTCGGCGACCGACAGGCGGCAATGGCCGATATCGAGGTCGACCGGCGCATAAAGTTCGGAATAGTTGAACTCTTCCACCACGTCTGAACCGACGATGCCAATCTGCGCCGCGCCATGGGCGACGAAGGTCGCAACGTCGAAGGCGCGCACGCGGATGATCGACACATCGGGCCGGTTGGTGGCGAAACGCAGCGCGCGACTCTTCTTGTCATGAAACTCCGCCCCCGGTTCGATACCGGCTTTGGCGAGCAGGGGCAGCGCTTCATCGAGGATGCGGCCCTTGGGGATGGCGAAGGTGAGCGAGCGAGTCATAACCGGCGCGCCTTACTTGGCGGGGCGCAAAAGGGCAAGGTTGCCCACCTCTTCCCTCCCATTCCCACCGGCTGGCTTCTGGGCTAAGCCACCGCCATGCGCTGCATCCACCATATTGCCGTCATCTGTTCCAACTATGAACGCTCCCGCGCCTTCTATCGCGACATATTGGGCTTTCCCGTCCTTCGCGAAGTGTGGCGCGCGGAACGGGAAAGCTGGAAGTGCGATCTGGACGCGGGCAATGCCCAGATCGAGCTGTTCTCCTTCCCCACACCCCCGGCTCGCCCGAGCCGCCCCGAAGCCTGCGGATTGCGGCACCTGGCCTTCCTGATCGACGATATCGACGCGGAAGTGGCGCGCCTGACCGCCGCAGGCGTGGAATGCGAACCCATCCGCATCGATCCCTATACCGATCAGCGCTTCACCTTCTTCACCGATCCCGACGGTCTTCCGCTGGAATTGTACGAACGATCTGCGTGATAAAGCGTCCCCGCCCCCGTTCGTCCTGAGTAGCCATTGAGCGAAGTCGAAATGGCGTATCGAAGGATCATGCGCCGCGCTTGATCCTTCGATACTTGAACAGGTGAACCATCCCCCGGATGGTTCAGGATCGTCCGGGGGACGATCCGACCTTTTCAACTTCGACTTCACCTTTGGTGAAGTTTATCCTGAGCGCCTGCTGCAAGCGGGCAGTCGAAGGGTTCAGCCCCTACTCAGCACGAACGGTTTTGGTTCAAGAGGCGCATTCCTATTTGGCAAAGCGCTTGAAGAAGCTGTCCGCATTCCAGGCCGGGCGCGCGGGCGTGTTGGCAACGCGCAGCGTGACGGCGGTGACATAGTCATTCAGCTTCGCTGTCTCGGCCGGCAGCACCGGCTGGTTCAGATCGTCGAAGGGCGAGTGATAGAGATTGGCGCGCCACGCCTTTTCGGTGTCGGCCTCCGGCGTGCCCGCCTTGAACCCATATTTGAAGAAGAGCGCCGGGATGCCTTCGCGGATGAAGGCATATTGGTCCGACCGGATGAAGACATTGCGATCCGGGAAGGGATCGGGCGTGATCGGAAGGTTCATCGCCGCGCTGACCGCCGCCGCATCCTGCCCCAGGCTGCTCTGGTCATAGCCGATCGGCGTGACGGCCGTCAGCGGGAAGATGGGCAGCGCCATGTCGAAATTCAGGTCGGCGACGATATCCTTCTGCGGCACGGTCGGCCGCCGGGCGAAATAGCGGGCGCCCAACAGCCCCTTTTCCTCCGCCGTGACGAAGGTGAACAGGATGGATCGCTTCGGCTTCAACTTCCCGGCCTTGAGCGCGCGGGCGATTTCCAGCAGGCTGGCCACGCCCGATGCATTGTCGAACGCACCATTATAGATGGCGTCGCCCTTGATCGGGGTGCCGATGCCATAGCCGTCCAGATGGGCGGACAGGACGACATATTCCTTGGCCAGCTTCGGATCGCTGCCGGGCATGACCCCGACCAGATTGGGGGAGGAGAGGTCGCGACGAGTGGCGGCGACCTGCGCCTTGAACCGCAGCGCCAGCGGGAAGCTGGCGACCGGGGCGGAAGCATCAGCCGCGGCGGCGATCGCGTCGAAATCCTTGCCCGTACCGGCGAAGAATTGCGCCGACTTGGCCGGGTCGAACTGCGCACCCAGGAAGGGCGTTTCCGTATCGCGCAGCGCCTTGTCCGCATAATAGAGCGCTGGCGCGCTGGCCAGCGCCACCCGGCGCACCCAGGGGATCTCCACCTGCTTGGGCGTGACCAGCGTGATCAGGCCCAGCGCGCCCTGCGCCGCCAGCCAATGCGCACGCTCCGACCGGGCATGGGATTTCAGCGCACCCGAAATATTGGCCGGGCCGCCCGACAGGACGACCACGATCTTGCCCTTCAGGTCCAGCCCGGCAAAATCATCATGCCCCGCTTCGGGCAGATGCAGGCCATAGCCCGCGAACACCATCGGCGCATCGATGCTTTCGGGCACCGGCCCGCCGCCACCCGAAAAGATGAGGTCGCCCGGCACCGCCAGCGCCGCCGCGCCCTGCGGCCCGACCAGCGAAGCGCTGCTCTTGTCGGACTGGATCACCTGCTCGACAAAGGCGACAGGCTGCTTGTAGCCGTCCACGCCCATCGGTTTCAGGCCCAGCGCCTGCATCTGAGCAATCACATAGTCGGCCGCACGATCATAACCCGGCGTGCCGGTGCCGCGCCCTTCCATCCCGTCATTGGCGATCGCCTGCACATGGCTCCACCAGCGCGCGCCCTTCTCCTCATTGGTTTCGGCATGGGCGGCGACGGAAAGCGCTACCAGAGGCAGGGCAAGAAGAGAGAGGCGCATGAACAGGGAGACTCCGCGATTTTCAGATATATAGTCTGGCTTCAACCCGTCCGACGAACAAGGGGCTTGGAACCGCCACCCCGCATGTGTATTATCACGGCAATACACGATATGGAGATTTGCGATGCCCCGCTCCCTGCCCCTGCTGGCCCTCACCCTCTCCGGACTGGCCCTTTCGACCAGCGCCTGTTCGCGCACCGATGAAGCGCCGACCGCCGCGGAGGTCGTGCAATCCGCGCAGGACTGGGCAACCCTCAAGGATTTCGACGCGATCGACGCGACCGGGCCGGACAATGTCTCCGTCACCATCGGCGACGCCTTCTCCGTGAAGGCCGATGGCGATTCTGCCGCCGTCGCCGACCTCGACATCAAGGTGAAGGGCGGCAAGCTGGTCATCGGCCGCAAGTCCAAGGGCAACTGGAGTTGGGGCCGCAAAAGCGGAGACAAAGGCGCGACCGTCCATGTCACCATGCCCGCGATCAAGTCGGCAGACCTGACCGGCGCAGGCGATTTCGATCTGGACAGAGCGGAAGGCGACAGCCTCTCCCTCTCGCTGACCGGCGCGGGCGATTTCCGCATCGGCGCGGTCAAGCTCAAGACGCTCAGCACCGACATCACCGGCGCGGGATCGATCAAGATCGCCGGCACCGCCGACAAGGCGACCCTGTCCATCACCGGCGCGGGCGATATCGATGGCGAAGCGCTGAAAGTCGGCACCGCCAAGATCGACATATTGGGCGCCGGCGATATCGACATTGCCTCCGACGGCCAGGTCGCTATCAGCATCATGGGTCCGGGCGATGTGACGGTGAAGGGCAAGGCGCAATGCACGACAAGCGGAGTTGGTCCCGGCGAGGCGCGCTGCGCCCCCTGATCCTGATCCCCCTGGCGATCGCCGCGCCCGCTGGTGCGGCGACGCGCGGCTTCACCCTCACCAGTTTCGACGCGATCCGGGTCGACGCGCCCGTCACCGTCATCCTGGCCACCGGCATGGGCGTGTCCGCCCGTGCCGAGGGCGATCAGACCGCGCTAGACCGGCTGAAAGTCGAGGTATCGGGCCGCCTGCTGACCATCAGCATGGATCGGCAGGCCGGTGAGAAGCGCAGCGGCGCCGCGACGCTACGCCTGTCGACCGGCATGGTCGAGCGGGTGGTGCTGACCGGCGGCGGATCGATCGCGATCAACCGGATGAAGGGGCTGCGCGGCGAAATCATCCTGGGCGGCAATGGCGATGTCGGCATCGCGGATGTGCAACTCGATCAGGTCGATGTGACGCTGGCGGGCGGTGGACGGGCGACGCTGACCGGACGCACCGGGGTCGCCAATATCCGCCTGACCGGGCCGGGCAGCGTGGCCGCCGAGCCGCTGCGCGCGCGACAGGCGACCATCTTCAACGACGGCGCGGGCAATATCGCCCTGACGACCGACGTCAATGCGACGGTGACGTCGACCGGAACCGGCGACGTGACGATCGCAGGCAAGCCGGCCTGCACCGTCGACAATCGCGGCGTCGGCAAGGTGCTGTGCGGCGGCGAGAGTTATTAGGGCATGTGCTTTTGATCTGAACCGTTCGTGCTGAGTAGGGGCTGAGCCCTTCGACTGCCTGCTTGCAGCAGGCGCTCAGGATAAACTTCACCAAAGGTGAAGTCGAAGACCCGTATCGAAGCATCCAGCGCTGCGCCTGATCCTTCGATACGCCATTTCGACAAGCTCAATGGCTACTCAGGACGAACGGATGTGGGTCTGATTGAAGGCGCAATTCCGTAGAAGCCTCAATCCCACCCGTCCGGGCGCAATGCTTGACGCTGCATCGCACCATCCATAGCATGGCGCTCAGGCTGACGGGGCATAGGGAGGCAGGCCGCCATGGAAGACAGCGCCCATGATCGGCCGGCAGGATATCGCTATTCGCGCCGCGGCACGATGCCGCTGATCCGCCAGCTTTCCGTCGTCCCCAATATGCGCAACGCGCTGCTGCTCGTCTTTCAATGGGCGGTGATGATCGGCGCCTGCGTGGTCGCCATCCGGGCCGACAGCCTGCCCGTCTATCTGCTGGCCGGCTTCGTCATCGGCACCCGCATCCAGTGTCTGGCGGTGATGATGCATGAAGCCTGCCACAATATGCTGTTCAGCAATCGCCGGGCCAATGATCTGATCGGCGACCTGTTCGTCGCCTACCCGCTGGCGTTCAGCGTCGACCTGTATCGCGTGGCGCATATGGTGCATCACCGCCATACCAACACGTCGCGCGACTATGATTATCGGGTCCAGCGCAAGGACCCGGACCAGCATTTCCCCAAGGATGGCGCGGGCATGGTCGTGCTGTTCCTGCGCAGCCTGCTGGGCCTCAACTATTATCGCGTCGCCCGCGCCGCGCGGGTCTGGTCCCCGCTCGCCAATTTCCACAATCCCCGCCGCTTCGGCTTCGATTATCGGCTGGCGCTGCGCATCCGCTATGTGGTGTGGGCGGTGGTGGTCTATGGCCTCGTCCTCTGGTCGCCCTGGCGCTGGCAGATATTGGGGCTGTTCCTGATCCCCCAATATCTCTGGGCCAATATCTTCAACCGCATCCGGGCGATGGCCGAACATAATGGCGTCGCCGACACCAGCGAACTGAACGGCACCCGCACCATCCTCCCCACGCTGGTCGACCGCGTGCTGATCGGGCCGCTCAACGTCAGCTATCATCTGGAACATCATCTGTTCCCCTCCGTCCCCTGGCACAATCTGCGCCGCCTGCATGTGCATATGATGCAGGACCCCGCCTATGCCGCGGACGCGCATGTGACGCGGGGCTATTGGGGCGTGATACGGGAGTTGATGCCGGTGAAGGGGGATGATGGGGTTGGGGTGGCTGGGGTGGCTTCTCAGCCTAAGCTGTAGTGAATCTTAGCTAACTTAGCTGAATGGTTTTAGTAACGACGCAAGGGGATATTGCTGATTACGACACGCCTCTCCGCGTCTGTAATGTTCGCATCGTGCAGCAGACGGATGAATGCCTCTCGAACCAAAGCGGGGTTAGGCGTTGGCCCAATAATGATCCGATCCAAAATTTCTTCGAGTTCCACACCGTTGAGATTATGTTCCGGAAAATTTTGGAATGGGAGATAGTGGATTAGCTGAACAATGCCGCCAACAGACACGACCTTGCTCGGCACGTTCAGCGCCGACCATTTACGCGAGGGTCGATGGATTATCCGCCATTCCTTCTCTTCATGGAATCCCGGATCTTTCGTGGAGAGAACCAATTCTTCAATCGACAGCAGCCAGTTTGATCGTACCCATTGGGGATTGCAGAGCTTCAGCGCTTCGAGATTATCTTCGATATTATCCAAACGCTTTGTGATCCGGCGCATAAAACCGTCTTCGCCGTTATAATCCACAGCTACTAGATCGACAGAATAAGCGTCCTGATCGCCAGCGAGCGGCTCGGCTTTCAAGACGATGCACACATTGGCGTGTCCGCCATAGGCACGCCACATGCTGAGCGTTCCGGTATTATCAGTGGCGCGGTGTTCCGATAGACTGAGCAGAAAAGTGCCCACTTTCAACTGGCGACTTGACGCATTCATTGAGCCCATAAGATCAACAATGTTCAGCCCCAACGCTTGCGCTAGGTGTAGCATCCGTGTGTTAACTGAGGGGTCTTCTAGGCACTTGTTCAGCCAAAAGCAGCCGTATTCAATTTCAGCGAAATCGTTCATTTCGGTGGAATTGCGGAGCCATATCGCCCGCTCTGCCCCTTGGCTCTGAATGATCCGCATCGCCGTCTCGGCGCTGGTGTAATGCGCGAATTGCACTCCAGCTTGGAGGCGTTCCAGAAGGCCCTCATTTTCCGAATAGAAGACCGACGTGAGCAATTCGTGGGCGGCTGTATCATCTAGCATTTCGTAGCCATACAGCGGCGGGCTTGCTTGGTGTAGTCAGAATAGGAATGGACCGCTCCCCCTTCGACAATCGGGCCAGTATAGGAGGCAGCGGCCGCTCAACTGATGATTGCAGATACATATCACTGGAAACCTGTTTTGAGGCGGGCAAAACAATCAGTCGATTGTCGCAGCCTATTTAAGGCCATTGGAGAGCAAATTTAGCGCTGAATTCCTCGGGTGGGGCAGGAGCCGCCGCCATTGGAATGGTAGCTTTTTCTAAAGCCTGCGCTCCAAACTGCACCGTCTGTGGCTCTACCATCCTCAACTCCCTTCCAATGTAGGATTTTCTCTGATCTATCCTGATGGATGAAACAGCCGTCCTTTTTCCTCCCGCGCCGTCATCGCGTGCCCAACGCGCCGTTAACGCACCTACATCGCGTCACTGCCGCGTCACCATGATCACCTGTGACGCGCCGCCGTGACCCAAGTGGCGCGTCGGAGACGCTTTCGCGGTGCGTTGCAAGCGCTTCGCGGACGCTTCGGGCCGAAAAAGCCCGACGACACTGTGAACTTCGGCCGCACCGTCGCGTTGCCCCTCCACCGGTCGCCGTTGCCCCAAACGCCACGCTCTTGCTTATCGAAAACTTTACCAGCCTTCCGCTAGACCCTTGCCAGTTTTGACAGTCAGGTCCCACCGATGCGCTTCACTTTTGCCCTGCCCTTCCTTGCCGCGCTGGCGCTGCCCCGGCCTGCCTTTGCGCAGGTGGCGGTGGCCGATAGCGGCGATACCGGGTGGATGATCCTGTGCGCGCTGCTGGTGCTGCTGGCGGCGCTGCCGGGGCTGATGCTGCGCTATACGGGCGGGGTGAATGTGCGCAGCGCGCTGTCGGTGATGGCGCAGGGCGCGGGGGTCGTGGCGGCGGCGTCGCTGACATGGGCGATTGCGGGCTACAGCCTGACCTATGCGCCCGGTGGCGACTGGCTGGGCGGCGGCGCCAATCTGCTGCTCGCCAATCTGGGCCAGTTGCGCGACGCGCTGACCATACCCGAATCGGCCTTCGTCCTGTTCCAGCTTGGCCTTGCGCTGCTGGCCGCCTGCCTGATGGTGGGCGCGGTGGCGGAGCGGACGCCGATCGGCTGGTGGATCGGCTTCACGCCGCTCTGGCTGCTGCTGGTCTATGTGCCGGTCGCCCATGCGGCCTGGGGCGGCGGCTGGCTCGCCAACCTTGGCGTCATGGATTTTGCCGGCGGACTGGTGGTGCATGGGCTGGCGGGCTTTTCCGCGCTGGCGCTGGCGCTGATCGTGGGCGCGCGGCGCGACGCCACGACGGCGGGCCATGCGCCGGTGCTGACTATGGCAGGCGGCGCGCTGCTATGGGTCGGTCTGTCGGGCGTGATCGGCGGCTGGGCGCTGGGCGCGACGGATGATGCCGCTACCGCCATCCTCAACCATCATTTCGCCGCCTGCGCCGCCGCGCTGACATGGGCCTTGCTCGATAAGTTGATGGGCGCGCGCAGCAGCGCGACCGGCATATTGTCCGGCGCGCTGGCGGGGATCGCCGCCATATCGGCGTCGGCCGCACTGGTCGGGACCGGGGGCGCGATGCTGATCGGTCTGATCGCCGCCCTTATATGTCGGTTGGGTTATGTGATTATCGGCCGTCGCATCGATGACGGCGCGGGCGTCTTCGTCATCCACGGGCTGGGCGGCATCACCGGAGCGCTGTTGCTGCCGATCTTCGTTCTGCCCTTGCTGGGCGGAGTTGGGTTCGACGCGAATATCAGCCTGACCGGCGCACTGGTCAGCCAGGTCATCGGCGTGGTCGTGGTGGCGCTGTGGGCCATGGTCGGCAGCGCGATCGCGGCGCTGATCGTCTCCGTCATCATCCCGATGCGGGTCAGCCCGCAGGATGAGGCCGACGGGCTGGACGGCGTGCAGCATGGCCAGCAGGGTTGGGACTTCCGCTAAGGCCATGTCCGCCGCGCCCCTGCCCCCCGCCTCCGTCGCTGTGGCGATCTTCGCCCATCAGGAGGAGCGCCGGATTGGCCTCTGCCTCGCCTCACTGCCGCTCGACCGGGCGGACACCATCTTTCATGTACTGGTGAACGGCACCACCGACGCGACTGTGGAGAGGGCAAAGGCGGCGGCGGGCGGCCGGGCGAACATCATCGTCCATGATATCGTACAGGGCGGCAAGTCGCGGACCTGGAACCACTTCGTCCATCATCTGCTCACCGGGACCGAAGCGGCCGTAATCTTCATGGATGGCGACGCGGAAATCATGTCCGGCTCCTTCGACGCGCTGGTGGCCCATCTCGCCGCGCATCCGCACGCCAACGCCGTTGCCGGCATGCCGATGAACGGCCGCATGGCGCAGGCCTATCGGGAGGGGTTGCGGGCCGAAGGCGGGCTGTTCGGTGATCTTTATGCGCTGTCAGGCCGCTTCGTCGCGACGATCCGGCGGCGCGGGCTGCGCCTGCCCGACGATCTGATCGGAGACGATGGACTGGTCGCCGCCTGGGCGCATACGGACCTGAAGGATGACAGCCACTGGGTGCATGACCGGGTGCGGCATTGCGACGATGCGGGCTTTCTGGCCGAAATGGTGGGCCTTGCCCGCCCGTCGACATGGACCATGCAATATAAAAGGCTGATCAATTATTCTGTCCGTTTCTATCAGAACCGGATCGTGTCGGACATCATGACGCGCGAGGGGCCAGATGGCCTCCCCGCGCGTCTGTCCAGCCTCTATGCGGACTGGCTGCCCCGCTGGCGTCCGCGCCCCGGCCTGACCGGATGGTTCGACCGAAAGGCGCTTCAGCGAATGCGGCGCGCGATTTAACGGTCGCGCCCGGCGAGTTCTTTATTGACGTACAGCGCCACCATGGTCGCGACCGCACCGGACAGCAGATAGATACCCGAAGCGGCCAAACCGAACTTCACCGACAGCAGCAGGGCCAGCAGCGGCGCGAAGCCCGCACCGACCAGCCAAGCAAGGTCGGACGTCAGCGCCGAACTTGTATAGCGCGCTTCCGTCGCGAAGTTGGACGCCACCACGCCGGACGACTGACCGAAGGACAGGCCGAGCAGCATGAAGCCCAGGATCATGAAGGCGACTTCGCCCAGCTCCCCGCCATTCAGCAGCAGCGGCGCCATCAGCGCGAAGATCGCGATGCCCAGCGCCGACCAGCCGAGCAGCGAGCGACGACCGATCTGGTCGGCGATGAAACCGGACACGACGATGGCGAGCAGGCCGACGGATGCACCGATCATCTCGATGATGAGGAAGCGATCCAACGGCTGGTCGGTATAGAGTGCGACCCAGCAGAGCGGGAACACCGTCACCATATGGAACAGCGCAAAGCTGGCCAGCGGCGCAAACGCACCGATGATGATATTGCGGCCTTCCTTCTGCAGCGTCGGCAGCACCGGCGAGGGTTGCAAATCCCGCTGTTCGAACAGCCGTTCGAATTCGTGCGTCACCACGATGCGCAGTCGGGCGAACAGCGCCACGACATTGATCGCAAAGGCTACGAAGAAGGGATAGCGCCAGCCCCAGTCGAGAAAATCGGCTTCGGTCATGTTGAGGATGGAGAAAGCGAACAGGCCACTCGCCACGATCAGCGCCAGCGGCGCGCCCAACTGCGGCACCATGGCGTACCAGCCACGCTGATGCTGCGGCGCATTGAGCGACAGGAGCGAGGCCAGACCATCCCAGGTGCCGCCCAGCGCGATACCCTGCGCCGCGCGCAAAATGATCAGGACGACCGCAGCATAGTGGCCAATCGTCTCATATCCCGGTAGAAAGGCGATCGCGACGGTGGAGCTGCCCAGCAGGAACAGGGCCCCCGTCAGCTTGGTGCCGCGTCCATAGCGCCGGTCGATCGCCATGAAGATCAGCGATCCCAGGGGCCGGGTGACGAACGCGACGGCAAAGATGGCGAAGGAATAAAGGGTGCCGGTCAGGGCATCCACATAGGGAAAGATCAGGTGTGGAAACACGATCACGGAAGCGATCGCGTACACGAAGAAATCGAAAAACTCGGAGGTGCGACCGATGATCACCCCGATGGAAATATCACCCGGCGCGATGGAATGGTCACGCGCATTGATATTGCGCGCATCATCCTCAAGTGGCGTGGAGGTGAAGGCAATGGCCCCAGAACTCATAGACATCCGCTCCTTGGCAGGGCCACCGGTGCGGTTGTTATATCGTCTGCCAGTGGCCGTGGAATCACAGCATAACAGAAAACACGCAGAGTCTAAGCAGTATCCCATATCCCAAACATTTTTTGCGTTCGCACACAATTGGACAAATTGCCCACTATCCGACTCTGTGCGGAAGGATTAGGCGCGCGCCATGGCTAACCCACTCTCCCCCAACTGGATCAGGCGTTTGCGCTGGTCCGCTCCGATTCTTGCGGCGCCGCTGGCGGGCTGCAACTGGGTCGTGATGAACCCGTCGGGCGACATTGCGGTGCAGCAACGCGATCTGATCCTGATTTCGGTCGCGCTGATGCTCCTCATCGTCATCCCCGTCATGGCGATGGTCGTATGGTTCGCGGTGCGCTATCGCGCCACGAACGACGCGGTCGACAAGGATTATGACCCCGACTGGGATCATAGCACCAAGCTGGAACTGCTGATCTGGTCGGCCCCGCTGCTGATCATCATCGCGCTGGGCGCCGTGACCTGGGTTAGCACGCACAAGCTGGACCCTTATCGTCCGCTCGACCGGATCGACTCGACCACCGCGATCGACCCCAAGGTCAAGCCGCTGACGGTCGAAGTGGTCGCGCTCGACTGGAAATGGCTCTTCATCTATCCTGAACTGGGTATCGCAACGGTCAACGAACTGGCCCTGCCCACCAATGTTCCGGTCCGCTTCGACATCACCGCATCGACCGTGATGAACAGCTTCTACGTTCCCGAACTCGCCGGCCAGATCTATGCGATGCCCGGCATGAAGACGCAGCTCCACGCCGTCGCCAACAAGCCCGTGTCCAGCACCGGCTTCTCCGCCAACTTCTCGGGCGCGGGCTTCACCCATATGCGCTTCGGGTACAAAGCCATGGACCGCGCCGGCTTCGACGCCTGGGTGGCCAAGGTGAAGGCCAGCCAGACCCCGCTTGACCGCGCGGCCTATCTGACCCTTGCCAAGCCGACCGAAAAAGCGCCCGTCGCTTATTATGGCACCAGCGAAGCAAAGCTGTTCGACGCGGTGGTCAACATGTGCGTCAAGCCCGGTCAGCGTTGCATGAGCGACCTGATGCACATCGACCAGATGGGCGGCGCCGGCAAGGAATCGGCGAAGGAAACGGAAGGTCTGAAATATGACCTGCCCAACAGCCATTCGATCGAGCAGTCCGACGTGAATAACGGGCAGGAAAGCGCTCCCGACGCACCGGGTGCGGTTTCGGCCGATCACTCCTCTCCCAGCGGCGCTGACGCGCACGCGCAGCATCGGTAAGGCCCATGACAGGCACACTCACAACAACACAGATGATCTTTGGTCGTCTGACATGGGATGCATTCCCATGGCATGAACCCATCGTCGTCGCGACATTCTGCGGCGTGATGCTGGGCGGTGCGGCACTCGTCGCGGCGCTGACCTATTTCAAACTCTGGGGCTATCTCTGGAACGAATGGTTCACCAGCGTCGACCACAAGAAAATCGGCATCATGTACATGGTGCTGGGCCTTATCATGTTCCTGCGCGGCTTTGCCGACGCCATCATGATGCGCGGCCAGCAGGCCATGGCCTTCAACGGCAATGAAGGCTATCTGAACGCGCACCATTATGATCAGGTGTTCACCGCCCATGGCGTGATCATGATCTTCTTCGTGGCCATGCCGTTCGTGACGGGTCTGATGAACTACATCGTCCCGCTGCAGATCGGCGCCCGCGACGTCAGCTTCCCCTTCCTGAACAATTTCTCGTTCTGGATGACGGCTGGCGGGGCGGTTCTGGTCATGGCCTCGCTGTTCCTGGGTGAATTTGCGCAGACCGGCTGGCTGGCCTATCCGCCGCTGTCGGGTCTTGCCTACAGCCCCGCGACCGGCGTCGACTATTATATCTGGTCGCTTCAGGTCGCCGGTGTCGGCACCACCCTGTCGGGCATCAACCTGCTCGCCACCATCATCAAGATGCGCGCGCCCGGCATGTCCCTCATGAAGATGCCGGTCTTCACCTGGACCTCGCTCTGCACCAATGTGCTGATCGTCGCCTCCTTCCCCATTCTTACCGCAACCCTGGTCCTGCTCTCGCTGGACCGTTACGCCGGCACCAACTTCTTCACGAACGACTTCGGCGGCAACCCGATGATGTACGTGAACCTGATCTGGATCTGGGGCCACCCCGAAGTCTACATCCTCATCCTGCCGCTCTTCGGCGTGTTCTCGGAAGTCGTCTCGACCTTCTGCGGCAAGCGCCTGTTCGGCTATACGTCGATGGTCTATGCTACCTGCACCATCATGGTGCTGTCCTACCTGGTATGGTTGCACCACTTCTTCACCATGGGTTCGGGCGCCAGCGTCAACAGCTTCTTCGGCATCACGACGATGATCATTTCGATCCCGACGGGTGCGAAGCTCTTCAACTGGCTCTTCACCATGTATCGTGGCAAGATCCGCTACGAACTGCCGATGATGTGGGCCGTGGCCTTCATGCTGACCTTCACGGTCGGCGGCATGACCGGCGTGATGCTGGCGGTTCCTCCCGCCGACTTCGTTCTGCACAATTCGCTGTTCCTGATCGCGCACTTCCATAACGTGATCATCGGCGGCGTGCTGTTCGGCCTGTTCGCGGCGATCAACTATTGGTGGCCCAAGGCGTTCGGCTTCAAGCTCAACCAGTTCTGGGGCCATGTGTCCTTCTGGTGCTGGCAGGTTGGCTTCTGGCTCGCCTTCACGCCGCTCTACATCATGGGCCTGATGGGCGTGACCCGCCGCATGCGCGTGTTCGACGACCCGTCGCTCCAGAAGTGGTTCATCATCGCCGCCATCGGCGCGGTGATCATCGCGGCAGGCATTGGTGCGATGCTGGTGCAGTTCGCCGTCTCCATCTGGAAGCGCGACGAATATAAGGTGGAAGGCGATCCGTGGGATGGCCGTACCCTGGAATGGGCGACCAGTTCGCCCCCGCCGGAGTATAACTTCGCCTTCACGCCGGTCATCTACGATGCCGATAGCTGGGCGGACATGAAGAAGCATGGCTATCAGCGTCCGCTGAGCGGCTATGAAGCGATCCACATGCCCAGCGGCACCGGCACCGGGGTTATCCTCGCTGGTCTGGCCACGCTGTGCGGCTTTGCCCTCATCTGGTACATCTGGTGGCTCGCGGGCCTCAGCTTCCTGGGCATGATCGGTTTCGCGATCTTCCACACCTTCAACTACAAGCGCGACTATTACATCCCCGCGGATGTGGTCACGCGCACCGAGGAAGAGCGCACGCGCATCCTCGCGGCGGGAGTCTGACACCCATGAGCAGCGCAACTGCAAACACGGAACCTCGGGTATATCATTTACCCGAGGAACCGCACCTCCACGAAGGCCACAGCACCATGCTGGGCTTCTGGATGTACCTGATGAGCGACTGTCTCATCTTCGCCATCCTGTTCGCCACCTATGCCGTGCTCGGCGGCAACTTCGCCGGCGGCCCTGGCCCCAAGGATCTGTTCGACCTGCCGCTCATCGCGCTCAACACCGCGATGCTGCTGTTCTCGTCCATCACCTATGGCTTCGCCATGCTGGCGATGGAAAAGAACAAGGTCAGCGCCACGCAGGCCTGGCTGTTCGTCACGCTGCTGTTCGGCGGGGCGTTCCTGTTCATCGAACTCTACGAATTCTCGCATCTCATCCATGAAGGTGCAGGTCCGTGGCGTTCGGCATTCCTGTCGTCCTTCTTCACGCTGGTCGGCACCCACGGTCTGCACGTCACCTTCGGTTCGATCTGGCTGATCACGCTGATGGTGCAGGTCGGCAAGAAGGGTCTGATCCCGGCCAACAAGCGTCGCCTGATGTGCCTCAGCCTCTTCTGGCACTTCCTCGACGTCATCTGGATCGGCGTCTTCACCTTTGTCTATCTGATGGGAGTCCTGCGGTGAGCGACGCTGTCCATAGCCACGACGCCCACGGCCACGGGCATGATGACCACCATGAGGATGGCGCCCATGGAACCATGGGCAGCTACATGATCGGTTTCGGCCTGTCGGTGATCCTGACGGCCATTCCCTTCTGGCTGGTCATGTCCGGCGTGCTGGGCGATCCGAAGCTGACCGGCTTCGTCATCCTGGCCTTCGCCGCCGTACAGGTGGTCGTCCACATGATCTACTTCCTGCACATGAACACCCGCGTCGAAGGCGGCTGGTCGTTCATGGCGATGATGCTGACGGTCGTGCTGATCGTCATCACCCTGTCGGGGTCCACCTGGGTCATGTATCACCTGAACACCAACATGATGCCGCATGGCGACATGGAAATGTCCGGGACGATGCCGAGCGATCCCACGGGTGAAATGACCCACGACATGGCCGATCATGACATGAATGCCATGGCGAACATGAGCGACATGCCGTGACAATGGCGAACACCGGGGGGCGTGCCAAGCGCTCCCCGGCTTTCACGATCGGCCTGACGCTGATCGCCCTGATCCTCTTTTCCGGTTTCTCCGCGCTCGGCATCTGGCAAGTCAAACGCCTCGCCTGGAAGCGCGATCTGATCGCCCGTGTCGATGCCCGCATCCACGCCGCGCCGGTCCCCGCACCCGCCACCGCGACCAGGGACGACGAATATCGCCGCGTCACGCTGACCGGTACCTTCCTGCATGACAAGGCCGCCCTGACGCAGGCCGTCACCATACGCGGTCCCGGCTTCTGGGTGATGGCGCCGCTGCGCCAGGACGATGGCAAGATCACCCTGATCAATCGTGGTTTCGTGCCCGACCGCAAGGCCCGCTATTACCGGCCAGAAGGCAAGGTGCAGGTCATCGGCCTGCTGCGCCTGACCGAACCGGGCGGCGGCTTCCTGCGCAGTAACGATCCGACCGCCGACCGCTGGTATTCCCGCGATGTCGCGGCCATCGGCCATGCCCGCAAGCTGAACGGTGTCGAGGCCAGCTATTTCATCGATGCGGGCGCGGCCCCCTCCCCGTCCGCCCTGCCTGTCGGCGGCCTCACCGTCATTTCCTTCCCCAACAGTCACCTGCAATATGCCATCACATGGTTCGTGCTGGCGGCGATGACCGTGGGGGGCTACATCGTCGTGATGCGCCAGTCGGGAAAAGATCGCCAGGGATGAACAGCGCGCCGGTCAAGCGTATCCGCTGGCTCCCCAGCCAGTGGCCCGCCGACGCCGCCGGGCGCCGCAACATGGCCTTGCTGGTGCAATTGCGCTGGATCGCCATCGCCGGACAGATCGCGACGATCCTGGTCGTGCATTTCGGCATGAACATCCACCTGCCGTTACAGTCGATGCTGGTGGTCCCCTGCATCGCGGTGCTGATGAATGTCGGCAGCCTGATGATCCTGCGACGCCGGGCCGACATCACCCATGCCGAACTGTTCCTGGCGCTGCTGTTCGACGTGCTGGCCCTGACCACCCAACTCTATCTGAGCGGCGGCGGGACCAATCCTTTCATTTCGCTCTATCTGCTGCAAGTGGCGCTGGGCGTGGTACTCCTCCATCGCTGGAGCGTGTGGGGCATCGTGGCGGCCTCCTCCGCCTGCGCGGCGATGCTGACCGTCTTCTATCGACCGCTGGACCTGAGCGACTCGCTGGAAGGTCATTTGTTCGACCTGCATATCGTCGGCACATGGGTCTGCGTCACGATGATCGCGGTGCTGCTGGTCCTGTTCATGACCCGCGTGACGCATAATCTGCAACAGCGCGAAGCCTATCTGGCACGCTTGCGGCAACAGGCTGTGGAAGAGGAACATATCATCCGCATGGGGCTGCTGGCGTCGGGCGCCGCCCATGAACTGGGCACCCCGCTCGCACAGCTCGCCGTAGTGCTGGGCGACTGGCGGCATATGCCCCAGATCAGGAAGCATCCCGCGCTGGTCGAGGAAGTGGAGGAAATGGAAGCGGCGGTGAAGCGCTGCAAATCCATATTGACCGGTATCCTGATGTCCGCCGGCGAAGCCCGTGGCGAAGCCCCGCAGGCTACCGATGTCCGCAGCTTCATAGAAATCATCGCCCGCGACTGGCGCGCCGCAAATGCGGGCATGCCGCTGCGCTGTGATTTCGGCCCGCATGATTATCCACGCATCGTTGCCGATCCGGTGATCCGTCAGGCCGTCACCAACCTGCTGGACAATGCGCGCGAGGCGGGCGCAACCTATATCAACATGATGATCAGCCGGGACAGCCAGTGGCTGCACATCACGGTGCGCGACAATGGCAAGGGGTTCAGCCCGGACATGCTGGCCGATGTCGGAAAACCCTATCGGTCGAGCAAGGGTCGGCAGGGCGGCGGGCTGGGCCTGTTCCTGGTGGTCAATGTGGTGCGCAAGCTGGGCGGCCGGGTCGATGCCAGCAACGGCGCGGATGGCGGGGCGATGATCCAGTTGCGCCTGCCCTTCGCCACGCTGGCGCTGGAGGAGGAAAGCGATGGCGACTGACAAGCAACTCCTGATCGTGGAGGATGACGAAGGCTTCGCGCGTACCCTGAAACGATCCTTCGAACGGCGCGGCTATGAGGTATTGCTGGCGGACAGTCTGGAGGCGGTCAACGATCTGCTTGCCGCCAACCAGCCCGGCTATGCGGTGGTCGACCTGAAGCTCGGCCCGCAATCCGGGCTGGCCTGCGTTCAGGCGCTCCATGCCCATGATCCCGCGATGCTGATCGTCGTATTGACCGGCTTTGCCAGCATTGCGACAGCCGTGGATGCGATCAAGCTGGGCGCGACCAACTATCTCGCCAAACCGTCCAACACCGACGATATCGAGGCGGCGTTCGCCCGGTCCGGCGGCGATCCCGACACGCCCCTCGCCCCGCGCCCGACATCGATCAAGACACTGGAGTGGGAGCATATTCATGAAGTGCTGAAGGACAGCGACTTCAATATTTCGGAAGCCGCCCGGCGCCTGGGCATGCATCGCCGCACGCTCGCCCGCAAGCTCGCCAAGCGACAGGTTGGTTGAGATATTTTCGGCCATCCATGAAGAAATTGCCAAATATCTGAATTTACTATCTATTTATTGATACAAGATGCTGAATATCGACAGTCGAATATCCGGGATTTCTTGTTGAAACAGGCAAAATAGTATAAACGCTCCCGTAACAAAGATGAGGCGGGAGCAGGTCATGTCAGGTTCCATCGGATACTGGTTTTCCGTCGATCGCGACTCCAACAGCTTCGACATGCAGGTCGACTATATAGTCGATGGCTATAATGATCCGGAGACGGGCGAGTCCTTTTACGAAACAAGCTGGAACTACACTTATTATGATGTGAATTCCGGCATTGGCGGCGGGACCGGCGGCTATGGCTGGGACTCCGAGACGGTGCCCATCTATATCGGCTTTCCCTCAGGCGAGGATGTGGCCGACGCCACACTGACCTTAACCGCGATGAACAGCTTCAGCGCGGATATGGTCAGCATGAGTTGGCACATATTGAATGCCGGTCTGGCCCATGGCGACAAGATACTGACCGGCACCAGCGATCTGGACATTGTCATTTCCGGCTATGGCGCGGACGAACTCTACGGGCTGGCGGGCGACGATTATCTCGATTCCGGTGACGGCAATGACCGGCTCTATGGGGGCGACGGCAGCGACTGGCTGGATGGTGGCGCCGGCGAGGACCAGATGCACGGCGGCGCAGGCGACGACCTCTACATCGTGGACTCCCTGTCCGATCAGGTCGTGGAACTGGAAGATGGCGGTTATGACATGGTCGTCACGACGACCAGCTACACCCTCGGCGCCTATGTCGAAGCGCTGCTGCTGGACGGATCGGACGCGATCGACGGCACCGGCAATGATGAAGATAACGACATCGCCGGCAATATGCAGGCCAACGTCCTGATCGGCCTGAACGGCGACGATGCGCTCTATGGCTATGATGGCGATGACACGCTGGTGGGCGGCGATGGCTATGACATAATGGAAGGCGGCCTGGGCGACGACCATATGGAAGGCGGGCTGGATGACGATATCTATGTCGTGAACAGCCTGGCCGATACGGTGGTCGAAAATGCCGACGAAGGTATGGATCAGGTCGTCGTCTGGGGCCTGGCTGCCTATAAGCTGGGCGACAATGTCGAAATATTGATCAATGTCGATGACAGCCAGGATTTCCGTGGCACCGGCAATGCCGCCTCCAATATGCTGGTCGGCGCACTGGCGGACGATACGCTGCTGGGCCGGGCCGGCGATGATCTGCTGATCGGCTGGGATGGCGACGACATATTGCTGGGCGGCGCAGGCGCAGATGAACTGGATGGCGGTTTCGGACGGGATAGCGCCAGCTATAGCCAGGCCGCCTCTGCGGTCGCCGTCAATCTGGAAACGGGCCTTGGCACGCTGGGCGAAGCGATCGGCGACAGCTTCTTCTCGATCGAAGGGCTGATCGGCAGCGCCCATGATGATCAGTTGACCGGCGACAGCGGCGCCAACCGGCTGTTCGGCCGCGATGGCGACGACATATTGCGCGGCGGCGACGGGCGGGACATTCTCACCGGCGGCGCGGGTGCGGACGATATGGACGGCGGGGGCGGCGGTGACACGGTCAGCTATGCCGGATCGACCGCTGGCGTCTGGGTCGACCTGCTGACCCATACCGCATCGGGCGGCCATGCAGATGGCGACACACTAGCGAATTTCAGCCATGTCGAGGGCAGCAGCAAGAACGACATTTTGACCGGCAATGGCCAGACCAACCTGCTGATCGGCGGCGCAGGCGACGATCAACTGAATGGCGGCGCGGGCAATGACATCCTACGCGGCGGATTGGGTGCGGACATGATGATCGGCGGCCTGGGCACCGACACGCTCGACTATAGCCATTCCAGCCTTGGTGTCTCCGTCAATCTGGGCACCGGTGCGGCCTCCGGCGGGGATGCGCAGGGCGACACATTCAGCGGCTTCGAACGGCTGATCGGCAGCGCACAGGCCGATGAACTGGCCGGCGACACCGGCAACAACCGGATCGAGGGCGGCGACGGCGACGACATATTGCGCGGCGGATCGGGTAATGACCTCATCATAGGCGGGCGCGGTGCCGACCGGATGAACGGTGGCGCGGGCATCGACACGATCAGCTATGAAGGATCGACCCACTGGGTCAGCCTCAACCTGGAAACCGGCACCGCCTATGGCGCGGAGGGCACGGGTGACAAATTCCGCGATTTCGAAAATGCGCGCGGCAGCGAAGCGGGCGACGCCATCTATGGCAGCAGCGGCAACAATGTCCTCTATGGCGGGGGCGGCGACGATTACATCATGGGCGGCGGCGGCAATGACCGCATCTATGGCGGGGATGGCTATGACATCTTCACCGTGTTCGGCACCGGACGACAGCGGATCATGGACTTCACGGCAGGCGATGGCACGGACGACCATATCAATGTCACTGTCGGGGAAGATTATGACAGCTTCAGCGAGGTGATGGCGATCGCCGTGCAGGATGGCGACGATACCGTCTTCGACTTTGGCGGGGGCACGGTGCTGGTGCTGGACGGGATCGACAAGACCAGTCTTTCCGTCTCGGATTTCGTCTTCACCTGAAGCACTTGACGCGCATTCGGAATGCGACAAGCCCCTGCACGCGCGCTAGGCTGACATGTCATCAACGCTTGTCAAATCGGGGGGGCAGCGCGCGCAGATGCGAGTCTGGTTCAATCAATCCTTTTCCATGCGCAACCTTGTGCGTCGTATCGTTGCGGATCGGCCGCATATTCAGCTATGCGTCAGCGCCATCGACCAGGACTCGCCGGTGCGGGACGTGTCGCCCCTCTTCTGGACGGAGCCGGGCCGGGGCGAGACACACTATACCGACTGGCTGATCGAAACCGCCACGCAGCGCGGCATAGAGGCGCTGGTGCCCCAACGCGGCAAGATCGGCGTGGCGAGAGCGCTGGACCGGTTTGCGGCGAGCGGCATTCACGTCCATATCGCGGCTGATGTCGACACGCTGGATCTGCTGGACGACAAGGCGGCGTTCAGCGCCTCTCTGGCCGACGATCCCTATCTGTGCCCCACGACATGGGTAACGACGGCCGCCGCGTTCGAGGCCGCCGTGAACGCCACGACGCGCAATGGCGCGACAGCCTGTGTTAAGCCCAGCCGGGGCGTCTATGGTGCGGGCTATTGGACGCTGGACGCCAACGGACCGCTGGCGCATCTGGCCGATCCTGATGCGCGGCGGATCGCGCCGGAGGTCTATGCCGCCTCGCTCCGCCATGCCGAAGAGGTCGGCGACAGTTTCTCGCTTCTGGTGATGGAGCATCTGCCCGGCCTTGAAGCGTCGGTCGATATCGTCGCCGATCGCGGCACGGTAATGCTGGCGGCGGTGCGAACCAAGCTGGACGCCAACCGGCAACGCATTCAGACTCGCCACCAACTGACCAAACATGCAACGGAACTGGTCCGCCGACACCGACTGCATGGCGCCGTGAACGTCCAGTATAAGCAGGACCGTCATGGCGGCTGGCGCATCCTGGAAATCAACGCCCGCGCGGCCGGCGGCGCATCCTATTGCGATGCGGCTGGCGTCCCCTTCTGCGCGACCTGGATCGACGTGGTGACAGGCACGGCAAATCCGTTCGAAGCGGATGTCGACATCGAGGTCATCGCGATGGTGCAGGCAGAGCCGCGTCAGAAGGGATCGGCAGGCATTTGTCTGCCCTAACAAGCCGGGCGATGGTAATAGTTTCGCAATGCGTTTGCCTGATACGGGGTTTCCTGAAAATAAGCCCCGGTCAACCTGCAAAAGCGATGTCAAATTCGACGGTCAAGTCGATATCCGGAAAGCAAAATTCGCCCAGTTGCTATTGCGGAGCGTAAGCCATTGGCACTAGGCTCCATATGATCACAAGTTTGACGGAGGGTGTGCATGGTTAGTCTGCAAAAGGGCCAGTCGGTCCGTCTGGAAAAGTCCGGTGGCGGCAGCCTGACCCGTGTCGCGATGGGTCTGGGCTGGGACGTGCGCAAGGCCAAGGGCTTTTTCGGCAAGCTGGTGGGCGGTGGCGGCGAAATCGATCTGGACGCATCCTGCCTGCTGTTCGACGCGCAGGGCAATTTGCTGGATCAGGTCTGGTTCCGCCAGCTTTCCACCCGCGACGGCAGCATCGTCCATAGCGGCGACAATCGCACCGGCGCGGGCGATGGCGATGACGAAGTCATCCAGGTCGATCTCACTCGCCTGCCCGCGACCGTCCAGACCTTGCTGTTCACGGTCAACAGCTTCATGGGCGACAGCTTCGACCGGATCGAAAACGCCTATTGCCGACTGGTCGATTCGACCACGGGCAAGGAAATGGCCCGTTACGACCTGACCGGGGCGGGCTCCCACACCGGGCAGTTGATGGCGAAGCTGACGCGCAATGGCGATGGCTGGGACATGAAGGCGCTGGGCGAACGCACGAGCGGCCGCACCTTCCAGGACATGATGCAGACGATCCGCGCTTCTCTTTGACCGAGGCTTAGATGACCGATCTCCAGCAGGGCGGAAACGCAGCGGTTCCCGGCGATACACTGACCGTTGCGTTCGCATGGACGCCCGCGGCCGGGCGGGACGTGGATGCCGATGCGTCGGCCTATCTGCTGACGGCCTCTGGCAAGGTCCGCAGCGATGCGGACATGATCTTCTACAACCAGCCGCAAGGCGGTGGTGGCGGCATTCGCTTCGTCACCGGTTCGGGGCGCGGCGCGTTCGAGGTCGATCTTCAGTGCCTGCCCGCCGAGATCGAGCGGATCGTGTTCTGCGCGACCATCCATGAAGCGCAGGCGAAGGGCCAGACGCTGGCGCTGATCGACGGAGCGAGCATCAGTGTCGCCCCGGTTGGCGGCTCCTCTGCCCTCAGCTTCCGCCCGGCCCTCGCCGGCGCGAGCGAAGCGGCCATGACCTTTGGCGAACTGTATCGCCGCAACGGACAGTGGAAGTTCCGCGCCGTGGGTCAGGGCTTTAATGGCGGGCTGGCGCCTCTGGCCCGCTCCTTCGGCATCGATGTGGCGGAGGAAGCGCCCGCTGCGCCGCCGCCCCCTCCTCCACCGCCACCACCCCCGCCGGTCAATCTCAGCAAGGTGTCGCTGGAAAAGCCGGGCCAGACGATCAGCCTGGAAAAGCGTGGCGCGCATTTTGGCGAGATCAGCATCAACCTGAACTGGTCGCGCGGCCGCAAGGGCTTTTTCGGCGGCGGATCGGCGATCGACCTCGATCTTGGTTGCCTGTTCGAACTGGCGGACGGGCGCAAGGGCGTGGTGCAGGCGCTGGGCAATGTCTTCGGCGCTTTTGCCGAGCCGCCCTATATCGCTTTGTCCGGCGACGATCGCACCGGCGACGTATCGCAGGGCGAAACCATGCGGATCAACGGCGCCCACTGGAACAGCATCCGGCGGATTGCGGTGTTCGCCAATATTTACGACGGCGTGCCAAACTGGCAACAGACGGATGGCGTGGTGCTCGTCACCATGCCAGACCAGCCACCGATCGAGGTGCGCATGACCGAAGGGCGTAACGATCGCCGTCTATGCGGTATCGTGCTGATCGAAAATGATGTCGGCCGCCTGAAGGCGACACGCATCGTGGATTATGTGCGCGACCAGAAGGTGCTGGATGACAGTCTGGGATGGGGTCTGCGCTGGGTTGCCGGTCGCAAGGATTAAGCCGCTCGCGGCAAAACGGGGGTTATCGTGTTCAAATATTATAAGGGTTCCTTCCTCTTCACCGCTATCTGTCTGGCGCTGGCCGCATGGCTGGGCTGGACGATTACGGGAAGCGTCACGGGCACGCTGGGCATCCTGTGGATCGTCGCGGTGCTGGGCGTGCTGGAAGTCTCGCTCTCCTTCGACAATGCGGTGGTCAACGCCACCGTGCTGCGCGACATGGACGCGGTATGGCGGCGGCGCTTCCTGACATGGGGCATATTGATCGCCGTGTTCGGGATGCGCATCGTCTTCCCGCTGGCGATCGTCGCCATCGCGGCGAAGATGGGGCCGATCGACGCGATCACCATGGCGGCCAGCGATCCCGTCCGGTACGAACAGATCATCACCGGCGCGCATGTCGGCATTTCCGGCTTTGGCGGCGCCTTCCTGGCGATGGTGGGCCTCACCTTCTTCCTGGATGAGGACAAGGACGTCCACTGGATCGGCCCGATCGAGCGCCCCTTCGTCAACCTGTCGCGCATTTCGGGTCTGGCGATCGGCATCGTCCTGCTGGCGCTCTACGGCATTTCGCGCCTGATCCACCCGGAAGAGGCGATGACTTTCATCACCTCAGGCATTTTCGGCCTGATCACCTATATCGGCGTGCAGTCGATCGGCGCGCTGCTGGAGCAGGAAGAACATGGTGACGCCGCAACCGGCGCGGTGGTGAAATCGGGCCTTGCCGGCTTCCTCTATCTCGAAGTACTCGACGCCTCCTTCTCGTTCGACGGCGTGATCGGCGCTTTCGCCCTGTCCAACAACCTGTTCATCATCGCGCTGGGCCTGGGCATCGGGGCGATGTTCGTCCGCTCCATGACGGTGATGCTGGTCGATAAGGGCACGCTGGCCGAATATCGTTATCTGGAACATGGCGCTTTCTATGCGATCGTCGCGCTGGCCGCGATCATGCTGCTGTCGGTCCGGTTCGAAATCCCCGAAACCGTCACCGGCCTGATCGGCGCGGCGCTGATCGGCATCGCCTTCTATGATTCGCTGCGGAACAACCGCAAGGATGCCTCCCCGGTCAGCGGCACCGGCGAGCATCTGGACCACCCATAAGCAGGAGAGAAAAGCATGTCGGTAAGCCTGTCCAAAGGCGGCAATGTCAGCCTGTCCAAGGAAGAACCCAATCTGTCGAAGATCCTGATCGGTCTGGGTTGGGACACGCGCACCACCGATGGCGCCGATTTCGATCTGGACGCCAGCGCCTTCCTGCTGGCATCCGGCGACAAGGTGCGCGGCGACAGCGATTTCATCTTCTACAATAATCTGCGGTCTTCGGACGGATCGGTCGAGCATACCGGCGACAACCGCACCGGTGAGGGCGACGGCGATGACGAAGCCCTGAAGGTCGAACTGACGCGCGTTCCCGCTGACGTTCAAAAGATCGCGATCGCCGTGACGATCCATGATGGCGAAGGCCGCCGCCAGAGCTTCGGCATGGTGTCCAACGCCTTCATCCGCATCGTCAACGATGCGACCGGGCGGGAGATTTCGCGCTATGATCTGGCCGAAGACGCCTCGACCGAAACGGCGATGATCTTCGGCGAAGTCTATCGCCATAATGGCGAGTGGAAATTCCGCGCGGTCGGCCAGGGGTATAAGGGCGGCCTTGCCCCGCTGGCGCGCAACTATGGTGTCAATGTCGGCTAAAGGCCGGCGAGAAGGAGAATAGTTATGGCAGTTTCGCTTTCCAAGGGCGGCAATGTCAGCCTCAGCAAGGAAGCGCCGGGCCTGAAGGCCGTGCGCGTGGGCCTGGGCTGGGACACCCGCGTCACCGATGGCAGCGCTTTCGACCTCGACGCCAGCGTGTTCCTGCTGAATGACGGTGGCAAGGTGCGGTCGGACGCCGACTTCGTCTTCTACAACAACAAGAATGGCGGCAACGGATCGGTCGTGCATCAGGGCGACAATCTGACCGGCGAAGGCAGCGGCGACGATGAAGTCGTGGCCGTTTCGCTCGATCAGGTACCGGCCGATGTGACCAAGCTCAGCTTCGCCGTCACCATTCACGAAGCCGATGGCCGCCGCCAGAATTTCGGCATGGTGTCCAACGCCTTCATCCGCGTGCTGAACGCCGATGGCGGCACGGAAATCGCGCGCTACGACCTGTCGGAAGACGCTTCGACCGAAACCGCGATGATCTTCGGCGACCTGTATCGCCATAATGGCGAATGGAAATTCAAGGCGATCGGCCAGGGCTTTGCCGGTGGTCTGGGACCGCTTGCTTCTTCCTTCGGCGTCAACGTCTGACCCGTCCCGCGCGCGCCTATGCGTGACCTGGTCGCGGGCGAACGGACGCCAATCTCCGGCGAGCGCATCTTCGCGTTCGCCGGCGGTGGCGGCCATAATCTCGCGCTGGCGCTGATCGCCCTGGGGTCCGATCGCAGAACCGCCTCGGCTTTCCCCCCACTCGACAGCGTCACCCGCGAAATGCGCCCGGCGGCGCGGTTCGAGGATGGCGATCGGCTGTCCCTCTCGCTCGACGCCGTGCCGGCTGAGGTGGACCGGCTGCAACTGATCGCCTTCGATCGCGAGACTCAGCCGATCGCGCGGCGGCTGACGGTCGAAACCGGCGACCTGCGCTTTGGCGTGGACCTGCATGACCGCCCCGACGCGGCGGTGATCCTGATCGAATGCTATCGCCATCAGGGGGCATGGCGCATGGCCGCCAATGGGCAGGGCTTCGCCATGGGGCTGGGCGCCATCGCCGGCGCGCATGGCATCGACCATGGCTGGGTCCAGCGCCTGATCCCCCGGCTTCGTCCGCCCGATCGGGAGGTAGACCATGGCGGCCATGATCGCCCACGCGGCGGCACCTCTTCGGGCAGCGGGGTTGCGATCGATCGCCACCATATCCTGACCAACGCGCATGTCGTGGAGGACGCCCGTATCGTCACCGTCCATGCCGCAGGTCGGCCGATCGACGCCGTGACCGTGTTCGCCGATCCGCGCAACGACCTCGCCTTGCTGCGGGTCGAAGCGCCCTTGCCCGCCACGGCACAGTTCCGGTCGCAGGTCGGCCTGCATCTGGGCGAGGATATCGTCGCGCTGGGCTTTCCGCTACAAGGGTTGCTAGGCACCGGGCCACAGGCCAGCGCCGGCAATATCGCGGCGCTGTGCGGCATCGGCAATGACAGCACGGTCTTCCAGTTCACCGCACCGATCGCCAGCGGCAATAGCGGTGGCCCGATATTGGACATGGCGGGTCATCTGGTCGGACTCGTTAGCTCATCACTGAACCTCGATCGCATCCGCCAGTCGGGTGCCAGCGCGGAAAATATCAACTTCGGCATAAAAGGGGCCATCATCCTGAGTTTCCTCGACTCCTTCGGCATCGAACCGCCCTTTGCCCGTCCCGATCCGGCGATCATCGGCCGGGCCGCCGTGGTCCGGCAGGCACGCGACACGATCGCCCGGATTAGCTGCACATGCTGACCCGGTCCGCAACAGCCCGATCCATCACCCTGCCGACCGGCCAACTCGACATAGAGGTGGAGGAAGCCGTCTGGCCGCTCGACGCGCTGTGCGATTTCGCCGCGCGCGAGAACCCCCGGCGCGGCTTTCTGGTCGTCTCACGCGTTTTGGGACGACATACCCCCGCCGCGCCGCAGGTCATGCGCCGCAGCGTTCATGATCTCGCCGCTCGCATCCCGGCTGACCTGCCCGGCCCGATCATGGTGATCGGTCTGGCGGAAACGGCGGTGTGTCTGGGCCAGACGATCCATGAGGAATTGCGTCTCACCACCGGTCGCGACGATATCTATTTCATCCATTCGACCCGCCAGCAGATCGATCATCCCCTGCTCTGCCGGTTCGAGGAGCCGCACAGCCATGCTTCGGCTCACCTCGTCTACCGCCCCGACCTGCCTGCGCTCGGCCCGAAAGGCCCCCGATCGCTGGTGATCGTGGACGATGAAGTGTCAACCGGCACGACCTTGTGCAATCTGGCGACGGCCTTTGTCGAGGCATGGCCGGCGGTCGAGGCGATCGTTGTCGCGACGCTGACCAACTGGTCGGTCGGCAAGGACTGGCCGACGCGCATGCCCCGCCCGACGCAGATCGCGGCCCTGCTTTCCGGCCGCATGGAATGGACGCAGGGGGAGGTCGCGACCGCGAACGCCGCGTTCGATGTCGCCGCCGCCTCACTCGGCCGTCTCGCCACCCATCGCAATTTCGGCAGGCTGGGACTGGATGCGCCGATCGCCCTGCCACCGATCACCCCGCTGCCGCCGGTCGAAGGCCCGCTGCGTATCGTGGGCACCGGCGAGTTCACCTATCTCCCCTTCCGCCTCGCCGAACAAATGGCGCAGCAAGGCCATGATGTGGTGGTGCAGGCAACCAGCCGCAGCCCAGCGCGCCTCGCCGCCGCGATGAAGGCCAAGCTCTGCTTCGCTGACAATTATGACACCGGCGTCCCTAATTATCTCTACAATGCCGATCCGGCCGACCAGCGCACCACATGGATCGCCCATGAAACCGGCACCGGCACGGTCGATCCGGCGCTGGTCCGCGCGCTGGACGCGGACCTGATCGGATGGAACGCCTGATGCGCGCCATCACCCTGGTCGATCTGGACGACACGCTGTTCCAGACGCTGCGCAAATGCCCGGCGGACGTGCCGCATGATCGGCTGACCCCGCTGGGCTTTGCCGCCGATGGCTCCCCACTCAGCTATGCGACCCCGCGCCAGATGCAGTTCATTCAGTGGCTGGCAGAGACGAGCCATATGGTCCCCGTCACCGCCCGCAGTCTGGACGCGCTGCGCCGGGCGCATATTCCCTTCAAGGCGGCAGTCTGTGCCCATGGCGGTGTCGTGCTGGATGCAAACAGCGAAGTAGACATAATTTGGGCGGCGATCATCGCCGAAAAGGCAGCCCGCCATGCGACGGAACTGGCGGCCTTGTCCGACGCCATCGCCGTGGAAGCACAGGCCCGCAGCATCACCATTCGCGCGCGCGTGCTGATGGAGGGCGACCTGCCGCTCTATACGCTGGCCAAACATGCCGATGCCGATCATGCGGCGCTGTTCGCGGTCGTCGACGCCGCCGTGCCCGCGCTGCCGCCCGGCTGGACCGATCACCGTAACGGCAATAATGTTGCGCTGATGCCGCCCTATCTGGGCAAGGAACATGCAGTCGCCCACATATTGCCCGCCCTGCGCGCACGATATCCCGATGCGCCGGTCATCGGCATTGGCGACAGCCTGACCGATGCGCCGTTCATGGGCCTGTGCGACTATGCGATGATGCCGCCGCGCTCCCAACTGGCGGGGAGCATGTTCCATGCGCATTGATGCCGATGCCAGCCCCGTCTTTTCCGGCAGCTATGATCCGCAGGACGTGACCTTCCTACTGAAGCCGGTATCGATGGCCGCCACCGATGTCGCGGCGAAGGAAGCCGCGATCCAATCGGGCCGCCGCCATTATTCCGAAATGATCGCGCCGGAATCCATTCCGGACGATCGCTATCTTGGCCTCTATCATGCCGCGCTGGCCCGCAATGGCGCCCGGCTGGCGCAGGATGTGGCCAGCCTTGCCGCCAGACTTGTCGAGCGCAGGCCCGGCCGGGAGATTATACTGGTGTCGCTCGCCCGGGCGGGCACACCGATCGGCGTGCTGCTGGCGCGGACGCTGCGCGCCTGGGGGCATCGCGCCAGCCATTATTCGATCAGCATCATCCGCGATCGCGGGATCGATCCCGTGGCGCTGGCGCATATTGCGGAACGTCACGATCCGCGCGATGCGATCTTCATCGACGGCTGGACCGGCAAGGGCGCCATCGCCCAGGAATTGCGCCGGTCGCTGGACGCCTGCCCCCATGGCTTTGCGCCGGCACTGGCGGTGATCGCCGATCCGGCGGGACAAGCCGATATCGCGGCGAGCGACGATGATTATCTGATCGCGTCCGGCCTGCTGAACGGCATCGTGTCGGGCCTCGTCAGCCGGTCCATCCTGAACACGGACGTCGTCGGCCCCGGCGATTTTCATGCCTGCGTCACCTACCCGCATTATGCGCATGCGGACATGTCCCATGCCTTTATCGCCGCGATTGCCCCGCTGGCGGCCGCCGCCACGCCCCGGTCGATAGCCGGGCATGCTGCGCGCCGTGCGATGCTGGGGCAGGCTTGCGAAACGATGGTGGAAGCGCTGCTGGCAAAGACCGGATCGCGCGATCGCAACCGGATCAAGCCCGGTATCGCTGAAGCCACCCGCGCGCTGCTGCGCCGCATGCCCGAACGCCTGCTGATCCGCGACCGCGATGATGCGGATGTCGCGCATCTGCTCCACCTTGCGGCCGGCCACGCCATCCCGATCGAACCATTGGGCGCCGATTCCCATTATCGCGCCGTCGCCATCATCCGTAGCCTGGGAAATGACAGATGACCGTCACGACGCCGATTTCCTCCGTCGCTCTGGGGGCAACGCTCTACATTCCCTGCATGCGGGGCGACCTGTTTACGGCGGTCCTCGGCCCGCGTCGTCCTCCGGGCTTGCGATCGGCCGTCCTGTGTCTGGAGGATTCGGTGCGGGAGGCGGATTTGCCTACCGCCCTCACCCATCTGGCGACCTTCCTGCGGGCGCTCGTCACGCGGGAGGCGGCCCCCACCGACCCGCTGCTGTTCATCCGCCCCCGCTCCGCCGCGATGCTGGAACATATATTATGCATGCCGGGCATCGAGCAGATTGACGGCTTCGTCGTGCCAAAGGCGCATGCCGACACGATGCCGGCCTATCTCTCCCTGCCGCTGCATGACCGGCATCGCCTGATGCCGACGCTGGAAACCCGCGAAGCCTGCGACCCGCAGGAAATGCGCCGCTTCCGTGACCAGTTGCTGGCGGTGCAGGACCGCATATTGGTGCTGCGGATCGGCGGCAACGACCTGTTGCAGGCGATGGGCCTGCGCCGACCGGCCAACCGCACCGCCTATGAAGGGCCACTCGGCAGCCTGATCGGCCAGTTGGTGGCCGGTTTCGCGCCCTGGGGCTTTGCCTTGAGCGCGCCGGTGCTGGAACGCTATGCCGACGCCGCGCTGCTGCGCGAAGAGGTGCTGCGCGATATCGAGCATGGGCTGCTGACCAAGACGGCCATACACCCCGCCCAGATCGCCGTGATCCAGAATGCCCTGGCCGTCCCGGCCGACGAGGAAGAGGAAGCCCGCCTCGTGCTGGCAGAGGGCAGCCCGGCCGTATTCGGCCGTGACGGCGTGATGTGCGAACCGGCCACCCATCGCGGCTGGGCCGAGCGGCTGCTGCAACGTGCATCGCTATTCGGCATCGCCGATCCGCTCGCCCTGCGCGCTTGATCCAGAAAGAGGAGGCAGGGATGAGCGCCTATCGCAGCAAGATCGATGAGCAGGCCAGCGCCGGGGTTCGCTTCGAACTCTATGAATTTGCGCGTAAGAGCCACATATTGGGCGGGCCAGTCCATGTCCCCAATCCGACACCGAACGGCACCGCCGCCACCATCCATCTTCATGCGCCCCATGGCGTGACCGCGCGACAAGTGCGCATCATGCTGGATGGCGGCGCGGCGCTGCTGGAGCCGGGCGCGCTGCAATATGCGCATGGCAAGCTACAGGTCGAGGTGCAGAAGAATGCCGGCGCCGGTGGTTTCCTGAAGCGGGCGATCACCTCCGCCGGGACCGGAGAAAGCGCCTTTGCCACGCGCTATTCGGGATGGGGGGAGGTCTGGACCGAAGCCACGACCAAATATTTCATCCTCGCCTCCATGGAAGGCCCCGATGATTCGCTGATCCTGGACGATGGCGCCTTCTACGCCTGCGACGCCAATATCGAACTGTCGACGCATATTCACCGGTCGGTGCAGGGCATCTTGTCGGGCAACGGCCTGATGCAGCCCAAGCTGACCGGTCGGGGCGCCTTCGTGGTCGAAGCGCCGGTGCCGGTCGAAGAGATCGAAGTGGTCGAACTGGACGGTCAGAAGGAACTGATCGTCGATGGCGACCTGATGCTGATGTTTTCGGCCGGGCTTCAGGTGGAATTGCGGCCGCTGGTACGTGGCCTGCGCAATGCGATGCGCAGCGGCGAAGGGCTGGTCTATATGTTCCGGGGACGTGGGACGGTGTGGCTGACACCGACGGTTCGGCTGGGCTGATAGTTTGTTTGGAAATGCGCGAAAGAGCGCATTTCAAGAACCGCACCGGCCCTCACCCCCAACCGACCGCCCAACAGGGTACCATATCTGGGTGGTCGGGTGGGGGTGAGGGCCGGTGCGGATGCGCCATAGGCGCATTTCCAAACAAACCGATCAGCGCAGCGGATCATCCTCGCCATAGCGGTGATCGATGAAGCGCAGATTGTCGGCGAAACTGTCGAGATCCTCCTGAGCCAGCGAGCGCGACAGGGTCTCAAGCCGGGCGATCATCTTTTCGAACCCCTGATTGAGATTATAGCTGGCCGAGCGCCCCGTCTGACGGAAAATCTCTGCCCGGTGCGACGCCGGAATATCGGCATAGCTGGCGATCAGGCGCGGCAAATGGCTGTCGCGCATCTGGCGCACCTCCGTCAGCGCGGACACCATCAGCCCGTCATCCTGCGTCCGCGCCTCGATATCGGCGATCAGCGACAACATCCGCGCCACCAGCGGACGCGACGCATCTGGCAGGCGCGGATCATCCGACGCTATGCTGGGTGCTGCGGGCTCTTGCTCTACCCGTGCAGGGGGCATGGGCGCGGCCCTTCCCCCCATCCAACCCGTCAATTTGTCCAGAAAACCAGCCACGCAGCTATCCTAGGCGAGGGGAAAGCGCAGCGCTAGAGGGCGCGCGTCGACATGTGTGCAGCCTCAATGGCCCGGCGCACCTGATCGACCGCATCGGCCACAGCCCGATCGACGTCCCGGTCGGCCGCCCCCGCCCCGCGCGCAGCGTCCATCGTGCGATCCAGCGCATCAGCCTGTTGCAACAGGTCGCGACTGCCATCGACCGCCTGCCGCGCCGCCATGGCGGTCCGCAACGCAGCCACGCTGGTTTCACGCGCCCGATCGATCGCCTGCCCCAAGGCCCGCTGCCCGTCCGACACCAGTTGCAGCGCCAGCACGCCCTGCCGCGTCACCGCCAACTGGGTCAGCACATCCTGCTCCCGCGCCAGCAATCGGGGGGCGATGCCATCGCGCAAAAACCCCGCCCGCGCCGGTTGATCCCCCGCCAGTTCCCGCGCCGCCGCCTCGATCGCCGCAACGCAGGCGTGGATCAGTTGAACCGCCTCCTCCAGACCGGCTTCGCTATCCTGCAATCTGGCCCGATCGGTTTCGATCACGATCAGGCCATGCGCGACATTGTCCCGCTCCCGCTCCAGCTTTGCCACCAGCGCATTGAGATCGGGCCTGTCAGGGCGCACTGCCTGCGCCCGGCCGAAAATGCGCAGCCGCCGACGCGGCGGTTCGGCTGGTGCATAGGCCTCAGCCAGTTTCTGCAATTCATGCAACACGCCATCGGCCGAAGCCGACATGGCCGTCCCCCGGTCCAGACGCTCGGCGGCCTGCGCAGCGGCGCGGATGGACCCGCGCCCCAAGGCATCGACGGACGACAAGGCCTCCGCCTCGCTGGACCCCAACCATTGCCGCAAAAGCTGTCGCGCGGCCGGCCTGACATCCTGTTGCTTGCGCGAACCGTTCACAAATTCCACAACCCCGATCAGATCTGATGCCTGCTTCTTAGCGAAAATGGCAGGCGCAACTCAAGCCGGGACACAGACCAGTTATGGTCGATCCGCTATTGAACAGCTATTTCCGGGGAGTTGGAGCGGGTGAGGGGAATCGAACCCCCGTCGTCAGCTTGGGAAGCTGCTGCTCTACCATTGAGCTACACCCGCATCGTGGAGCGTCCATGGCATAGCGCCCCGAACGGGTCAACGGCCCCATTTCAGGTCGATGAAGACCGCGCCCTTTTTATCAAGGATTGACCCGCCCCGCCGGATCACGGATCAGCCAGCGATCATGCCTATTGCCCCCACTCCCAACGCGCCCGTGCGGCGTGCGCTCGTCGCGACCAATCACCTCAAAAATATCGCCGGGTCAGAAGTGGTTGCGCTGGAAATGACAGATCATCTTCACCGGTCGGGCTATGCCGTGACCGTCTATGCCAGCATCGCCGAACCGCCCATGTCCTTGCTGATCGCCGATGCCGGGGGCCATATCATCACCGACCCGGCGCTGATCCGCCCCTTCACCTTCGATGCCCTCTATGCCCAGCATCAGCTTCTGGGCCTGTTCGACTATGCGCCTTCACAGGAAGACCGGAAAGCGACGCTGATCCTGCTCGGTCGCCTGTCGCGCAAATCCTATATGGAAAGCGGCGGCTGGCTGCATGACCGGTTGCTGGCCGACATGATACTCGCCAATAGCGAGATGACGGCGGGCCATTTGCAGGAAATCGGCCAGACCGGCCCGATCCATTGCTTCCACAATGCGGCGCCCGCCGCCTTCTTCGCGCCTGCTCGCGCGCTGCCGACCCGCCCTGCCCGCATCCTGACCATCAGCAGCCATCGCGACCCCGATCTTATGGGCGCGCTCCATCTGTTGCGACAGACATGCAGCGTTCAGCATATCGGCCGCAGCGGCGACAAAGAGGAACTGGTGACGCCGGCCATGATCGCACAGGCGGATCTGGTGATCTCCATCGGCAAGAGCATTCCCTATGCCCTCGCGGGCCGCACGCCCGTCTATGTCTATGATCATTTCGGCGGGCCGGGCTATCTGCACGAAGGCAATCGCGATGCAGCGGCCCGCTTCAATTTCACCGGTCGCTGTCAGGAGCGCCGCTTGTCCGCCGCATCGCTCGCGGCCGAAATTCTGGACAATTATGCGACCGGTGTCGCCTTCGCCCATTCCACGCCGGATGCATGGCTGACGCGCTATCTGCTGCCGCACCATCTGGAACAGGCGTTGGCCGTCCCGCCGCAAAGCAACGCCGCCCGCCGGGCGCAGATGGCGGCCGAGCCTTTCCTTGTGCAGGAACGGATGCTGGCCACCCATATCCATGCCAATGTGCTGAAACAGCGCCGACTGGAGCGCCAGATTCGCACCTTGAAACAGGATTTGAACCGCTCGGCCGCAGTCCTGCAACCGGCCTGATCAGTAAGGCGCGTCGGCATCCTTGGCGGGGATGGCGCCGCGCCGTCCGATATTCCACCCGGCGAGGCGATGGCCGGCCAGTGCGGCATCCGCCACGCTCGCGCCCGCCAACCGGGCATGGAGATAGCCGCCGTTGAAGGCATCCCCCGCACCGCTCGAATCGATAACCGCCAGCTTCTGCGGGATCGGCACGACCACGCCCTCGACCATGCAGCCGTCGCCGCCCAGCTTCACCACAATCTCCCGGCCCTCGCCAGCGCCCCAGCGGGCCGCTGCATCCGCCGCGTCATCCGCCTCGCCCATCTCGACTTCATCCGCCAGCGTCGGCAAGCCGATGTCGCAGAGCGCGATGGCCCGGTCGCGCCAGTGACAGGCGGTGGCGGCATCGCTCCACAGGCGGGGACGATAATTACCGTCGAAAGCGACCTTGCCACCCCGCTCCTTCACCTGCCTCGCCAGTGCCAGCAAGGCCTCCCGCCCCGCATCGGGCAGGATGGCAAGGGTGATCAACGAGAAATAGAGCAGGTCCGATTGCGCCGCCTGCGCGACCATGACCGGGCTTTCGGGCAGGTCGAACATGCGTCGCGCGGCCGCTTCGCTGCGCCAATAATGGAAGCTGCGTTCCCCTGTCGCATCGGTTTCGATCGCATAGAGGCCGGGAAGCTGTCCCTGCACCGCGATCAACAGACTGGTATCGACGCCTTCGGCTTCCCACTGGCTGCGCAACTGCGCGCTCATCGGGTCCGCGCCCAGCGCACTGGCAAGGCGCACATGATCCCCCGAACGCGCCAGATGGACGGCTGTATTGATGACGTCACCGCCATAACGCAGGTTCCAGCCGTCGCCTTCGCCACGGCTCAATTCCAGCATCGCTTCCCCAATGACCGTGATCGTCGCCTTTTCCACCATGCCATCCTGTCCTAAGTCTGGCGTCGTGGTGGGCAGCGCGGCGATTCAAGTCAAGACCCTGACCGACACGCCAGGGACTGGAAATGTCATCAACAGGGCCTATCGTGGAACGTTCGTTGCCATACCGTGTTTTGCCACAGGCAAAGGACGCCGTAGGGGCGGCGCAACCGGGGACTCCATGATCACTGCCTCTCTTGAACAGGCCAGCAACCGTTTCGAACTGCTTGTGCAGAGCGTGACCGATTATGCCATCTTCATGCTCGATCCGGGTGGCGTCGTCATCAGTTGGAACGCAGGCGCGCGCCGCTTCAAGGGATATGAGGCGGACGAGATTATCGGTCAGCATTTTTCCCGCTTCTATACGCCGGAGGATCAGGCCAGCGGCACTCCCGCGCTCGCACTGTACACAGCGGACCATGACGGCCGGTTCGAGGCGGAAGGCTGGCGCGTTCGCAAGGACGGGTCGCAATTCTGGGCCAATGTGGTCATCGATCCCATTCGCGATCCGGCGGGCCATCTGCTGGGCTTTGCCAAGGTCACCCGCGACCTGACCGAGCGGCGCAAAACGCAGGAAGCCCTGCGGGAAAGCGAAGAACGGTTTCGCCTGCTGGTGCAGAGCGTCACCGATTATGCCATCTACATGCTCGATCCGGTCGGTACGGTGACAAGCTGGAATCCCGGTGCGGAACGCGCCAAGGGCTATCGCGCCGACGAGATAATGGGCCAGAATTTCTCCCGCTTCTACAGCGAGGAAGACCGGCTGGCCGGCCTGCCCTCCCGCGCGCTGCACACCGCCGAACGCGAAGGCCGGTTCGAGGCGGAAGGATGGCGCATCCGCAAGGACGGGTCGCGCTTCTGGGCCAATGTCGTGATCGATCCTATCCGCGATCCACACGGGCGGCTGCTGGGCTTTGCCAAGATCACCCGCGACCTGACCGAGCGGCGCGAAACGCAAAAGGCGCTGGACGAAGCGCGCGACGCGATCGTCCAGACGCAGAAAATGGAAGCGATCGGCAAGCTGACCGGCGGCGTCGCGCATGACTTCAACAATCTGCTGGCGGTTATCGTCGGCAGTCTGGATCTGGCGCGGCAGCGGCTCGCCCATGGCGGCGATATTTCCCGCTATCTGGACAATGCGATGACCGCGGCGGATCGCGGCGCGACCCTGACCCAGCGGATGCTGGCCTTTGCCCGCAAGCAGGAATTGAAGTTGCAGGGCGTCGATTGCATCGCGCTGGTGCAGGGCATGGCGGAATTGCTGCGCACCACGCTGGGCACGACGGCCAGCATCGAAACCCATTTCCCCCTGACGCTGCGCACGGCCCATGCCGATCCGGCGCAACTGGAACTGGCCTTGCTCAATCTGGCGGTGAACGCGCGGGACGCCATGCCGGGTGGCGGGAAGATCATCATCGACGCCGCCGAAATCGCCGTGGTTTCAGGCGAACGGCCCGATCTCACCGAAGGCGGCTATATCCGCCTATCCGTGACCGACGATGGCGAAGGCATGGACGCCGCCACGATCGAGCGGGCGCGCGAACCCTTTTTCACGACCAAGGGCGTCGGCAAGGGAACGGGGCTGGGTCTGTCGATGGTCCATGGCTTTGCCCAGCAATGCGGCGGATCGCTGACCATCTCCAGCGAGCCGGGCCATGGCACAACCGTATCCTTGTGGTTGCCGGTGGCGCAGGGCGACAGCGACCTGAGCGCCCCCACTCAGCCGATCGAAGAGATGATCGGCGAAAATGCGCCGCTGGTGATATTGGCGGTCGATGATGATGATCTGGTGCTGATGAACACGGCGGGCATGCTGGAGGAACTGGGGCACACCGTGTTTCAGGCGTCGTCGGCGCAGGAAGCGCTGCACATGCTGGAACGCGGCACGGTCGATCTGGTGGTGACGGACCATGCCATGCCGGGCATGACCGGCGCGCAACTGGCCGATTCGATCGAGCAGTTGCGGCCCGGCCTGCCGGTCATCATCATCACCGGCTTTGCCGAACTGCCGCCGCATGTTTCCGGCCGGTTGCGGCTCGACAAACCGTTCCGGCAAGCCGACCTCGCAAGGGCCATTGGCTCGATCCATCATAGCATATCGCGCCGTCCCGCAGAGGAAACAACCAATATTGCGCTTTCTGATCGTTGAATTCATTTTCGAACTGTGCGATTGAAATAATTATAAAGATAGGATTTTAATCGCTCCTTGCTTGCAAGGGCGACAGACATCGCCAAAGGGGAGGTCATCGACTTTCGTCTCTAGCTTGCAGGATCGCATGGATATTCCGACCGTGCCTACGCCCACGTCGCATTTCTTCACGTCGTTGCGCACGCGGCTTCATTATCTCGACTGGGGCAATCCATCCGCGCCCACGCTGATCCTGCTGCATGGCGGGTTCGACCATGCGCGCAGTTGGGACTGGACGGCGCGGGCGCTGGCGCGCGACTATCATGTGATCGCACCCGATCTGCGCGGCCATGGCGACAGCGCCTGGTCGCCCGACGGTTCCTATATGATGAGCAATTTCGTCTATGATCTGGCACAGTTGGTCGATCTGCTGGATCGATCGCCGGTGACGATCGTGGGCCATTCGCTCGGCGGGGCGATCAGCCTTCGCTATGCCGGCCTCTTCCCCGAAAAGCTGCGCCGGATCGTCGCCATCGAAGGCCTCGGCCTGTCGCCCGAACGTGTCCGGCAGCAAGCCGAGCAGGAGACGACCGACGTCTGGCGCCAGTGGATTGCGGGACGACGCGCCAGCGCCGGGCGCACGCCGCGCCGCTACCCTACGATCGAAGCCGCCGTTGGTCGCATGCGGGAACGCAATGAACATCTGTCGGTGGAACAGGCGCTGCATCTGACCGCCCACGGCGTCAACCGCAATGAAGATGGCAGCTATGGCTGGAAATTCGATCCCTATCTGAATGCCCAGACGCCGCAGGCCGGAACCGACAGTGACCTCCCCGCCTTCTGGTCGCAGATCAGTTGCCCCACCCTCCTCTGCCTCGGCAAGGATAGCTGGGCATCCAACCCGGTCCGCGACGGCCGCATCCGCCATTTCCAGAATGCCCGACTGGTCGAGTTCACCGATGCCGGCCACTGGCTGCACCATGACCAGTTCGACCATTTCATCACCGAAGTGCGCGGTTTTCTTCAGGAAGAAAGCAGCCTGGCAGACCGCGTCGCCCGCTGAGCGCACAGTCAGCGCACCACTGTATTGATAATATAATACAGTGGTGCTATTCTGCGATCCTGGACAGTTCCGGGAGCAGGACCGATGTATAGCGAGAGCGATCTTCAGGATGCGGTGACGGCGGGCGTCATTCCCGCCACGGCCGCACAGGCGTTGCGCGATCATGTGGCGCAATTGCGCGCCAGTCCGGTCGTGGATGAAGAACATTTTCGGCTGCTCACCGGCTTCAACGACATCTTCGTCGCCATCGCCAGCATCATCCTGCTGGTCGCAGTCGGCTGGCTCGGCAACAGCTTCCGGCTGGGCGCGTCAGCGCATGAACCCGTTTTCATGTCGGGCCTGCTGGTCGCGGCGGCCAGTTGGGGTCTGGCCGAATATTTCACCCGCCGACGCCGCATGGCCCTTCCGTCCATCCTGCTGCTGGCGGGCTTCGTGGGCGGCACCGGCTTTGCGCTGTCCGCGCTGGCGATCCGCATCTTCCCCCATGCCGGCGACAGTCTGGCGTCGCTGATCTTCTCCGGCGTTGCGGCGATGAGCGGCCTTGCCGCCTTCGCCCACTGGCGCCGCTTCCACGTGCCGATCACCGTGGCAGCCGGCTCTGCCGCCGCCGCCGGAGTGATTGCCGGCCTCATCATGGCGGCCGCCCCGGATAGCAAGACCCTGCCCTTCCTGCTGCTGCTGGGATCGGGGCTGGCGATCTTTGCCCTCGCCATGTGGTGGGACATGAGTGATCGCGCCCGGACCACCCGCCGGTCCGACGTCGCCTTCTGGCTCCATCTGGCCGCCGCGCCGATGATCGCCCATGCGCTGTTCCACCTGCTCGG
The DNA here is from genome assembly GCF_900109095.1 of Sphingobium sp. AP50. Taxonomy (GTDB): domain Bacteria; phylum Pseudomonadota; class Alphaproteobacteria; order Sphingomonadales; family Sphingomonadaceae; genus Sphingobium. The sequence goes on along the minus strand of NZ_FNYZ01000003.1, from coordinate 34,507 downwards.
CGTATTGAACGGGGACGAGATCAGCGTCGGCCGGGCGATATTGGTCATCGCGCTCTATGTCGCCTTCGGTCTGGTCGCGCTGGCGATCGACCGGCGGGCGCTGCTGGTGTCCAGTCTCGCTTATGTGCTGTTCGCGCTCTATGCCCTGTTCAAACAGGCCGGCGCCGTCGAACTGTCCTGGGCGCTGACCAGTCTGGTGATCGGCTCCGCCCTGCTGCTGCTATCAGCCCTATGGCACCATGCCCGCGCGCTGATCGTCCATGGCCTGCCGCCGATGGTGACGGATCGCCTGCCCTATCTGGACCGGGCGACCGTCTGACCATCAGCGGTCGCTCAATTCTCGACGATGCGCAGCAATTTCCGTTCGACCGGCGCAAGCACGCCCTGCAATTCCTGACCGCGTTTCAGCACCTGGCCGTTTTCACCAACCAATGCCCACATACCCTGCCGGTGACGCAGCGCAGGGCGCTTTTCGATACGATATTCGGGACGCTCGGCACTCCGGCGAAAGGCGCTGAAGATCGCGGCTTCCCGCCCCATGTCCATCGCATAGTCGCGCCAGTGACCGGCCGACACCATGCGCCCGTACAAGTCCATGATCCGCTGCAATTCCAGTCGGTCGAAACCGACCTGACCCGCACCGTTAACAGGAAACGGCGTCACATTGGTCATCAGGCCCGGCCGCGCTCCTTGAACAGCGCGCCGTCATCGCCCGGCAGGACCGGCGTCTGCCGTTCGGCCATCAATTCGGCGAGGCGCTTCTGCAATTGCTCGACTTCGCACTGGAGCATTTCCAGCTTCTGCTTTTCCGGGTCGAAACAATCGCTGCACGGCGTGCCATAGGGCAGGAAGTCGCGCTGATAGGCGGTAACGTCCACCAGCATCGGTCGCGCGGGGATGCCGACCATGGTCGCCGCTTCGGCCACATCCTTGGTCACGACGGCATTGGCGCCGACCCGCGCGCGCGGGCCGACCTGGATCGGTCCCAGCACCTGCGCGCCCGAACCGACGATCACGCCGTCATGCAGAGTCGGATGCCGCTTGCCGGCGATGCCATTGGCCGGATCGGTACCGCCCAGCGTGACATTCTGATACAGGGTGACGTCGTCGCCAATCTCCGCCGTCTCGCCGATCACGGTAAAGCCATGGTCGATGAAGAAGCGCTTGCCGATCTTCGCGCCGGGATGAATGTCATTCCCGGTCAGGAAGCGCGACATATGGTTGACTGCACGGGCGAGGAAAAACAGATCGGACCGATACAGTCGATGCGCCACGCGGTGGAAGGCCAGCGACCAGACGCCGGGATAGAGCAGGATTTCGGCGCGGGATCGCGGCGCAGGATCACGGGCTTTAACCGAATCCAGATAAGCAATGAGGTTGCGCACCATCCTGACGTCCCTGACCGTTTCCCAACATCTTATGAGCAACGCATATAAGCGAACCGGTCGCCTATTTCCAGATGTTGGCCCAATCAGCCTTTAAGGCAACAAATAGAAACTTGCTTGGCGGCCAGATATATTCCAATCATGAAGGTAGACAATGTCACCAAGGGGTAATGGATGATCGACACTTTCGTCGCCAATTTTGACGACATCTGGCCTTTCATCCTGGTCGGTTTCGGGGCACAGATCATCGACGGTGCGCTGGGCATGGCCTATGGCGTGATCTCCAGCACGCTCCTGCTGACGCTCGGCGTACCGCCCAGCCGTGCCTCCGCCAGCGTCCATGTCGCTGAAACCTTTACCACCGGCGTATCGGCGATCAGTCACATCCTGCACCGCAATGTCGACTGGAAACTATTTGCCAAACTCATCATCCCCGGCGTGATCGGTGGCGTAACCGGTGCCTATATCCTGTCCAACATCGATGGCGCGGTCATCAAGCCGTTCGTTCAGGCCTATCTGGCGGCGATCGGCCTCTATCTGATCTGGCGCGGATTTCATCTGCCGCCCAAGCCGCGCGATCCCAAATGGGTGACGCCACTGGGCCTGATCGGCGGCTTCATGGATGCGTCGGGCGGCGGCGGCTGGGGTCCGGTCGTGACATCCAACCTGCTGATCCAGGGGGCCAGTCCGCGCCATACGATCGGCACGGTCAATACGGTGGAATTCATCCTGACCACTGCGATCAGCCTGACCTTCATCTTCCATCTGGGCTGGGAAACCTTCACCACCTACACGCTGGGCCTGCTGGTCGGTGGCGTGGTCGCCGCCCCCTTCGGCGCCATGCTGGCCCGCCATGTCGCGCCGCGCCTGCTGTTCACGGCGGTCGGCATCATCCTGACGCTGACATCGCTGTTCGGGGTCGCCAAATATCTTGGATATATCGGATGAGACGCTTATATCCGGCTTTCTGATCGAGGAAGCCGATAAATGTCCAGTTACCTGCCAACGCTCAAGCAACTCCAATATCTGGTGGCGCTGAAGGAACAGGGCCATTTCGGCAAGGCCGCCGACAGTTGCTTCGTCACCCAGTCGACCCTGTCGGCGGGCATCCGCGAACTGGAGTCGCTGATCGGCGTCACGCTGGTCGAGCGAACCCGGCGCGTGGTGCGCTTCACGGCGCTGGGCGACCGGATCGTGGAAAAGGCGCACCGCGTCCTGCGCGAGGCGGAGGAACTGGCGGCGATCGCCGAAGCTTCCGGCAAGCCGCTGACCGGCGAATTGCGCATGAGCGTGATCCCGACCATCGCTCCCTTCCTGCTGCCCCGCCTACTGCCCCGGCTGCGCGCCGAACGGCCCGAACTCAAACTCTATCTACGCGAGGAGACGAGCCAGGCGGCGATCGAATCGTTGCGCCACGGCAATGTCGATTGCGTGCTGCTGGCTCTACCCTTTCCGATGGGCGACATGGACAGCGAAATCCTGTTTCAGGACCGGCTCTATGTCGCCTTTCCCAAGGACGAACCGAGCAACCCGCCCGAATGGATCAAGCCGGGCATGATCGATGAAAGCAAGCTGCTGCTACTGGAAGACGGCCATTGCCTGAAGGACCATGCACTGGCGGCGTGCAACCGGCCGGAGTTGCGGGCCAGCGCGACGATGATGGGCACGTCGCTGCACACGCTGATCCAGATGGTCGACAATGGGCTGGGCGTGACGATGATCCCGGAAATGGCGATCGCTGGCGGCATATTGGAGCATACCAAGATCATCGCACGACCGCTGGAATCGGAACGCTCCTCCCGCGATATCGCGCTGGTCTGGCGCCGCAACAGCCCGCGCGAAAAGGAATTCCACATGCTGGCCGAAATTTTGCGCGATGCGGCGGCGATGAGTTGCCGGTTGCCCGAAGCAGCGTGAGGCGTGGGGCGGTTCGCTACTGTTGGGTCAGGTTTAACGGCAAAAATGGGTGGGGAACGGAAGGGCGGCTTTACTAGCGGCAGTTGGTTGCGCCCCCGCTTAGAAATCGACCAGCTTTGCGGAACGGCAAACCCGGAGAATCTGTGCTTTTCCGGCTTTGAAAGCCGCATGGTTGTGCATCAGTGCAAATTTCACGGCGGATTTCTGTCTCTCGCGTTCTTCCCGTGACCGAAGCACGCCCTCATTATCATTCGCATCTGGCAATGGCAGGAAGAGAGCCTGCGCCTCCTTTGCCAATACAGGGTTGCCACCTATCTGGTAATAGGCCGTCAACGGGTCGCAATCCAATAAGCCGGGAGTTCGATATGCTGGGGTGGCTCCATTACTCTCATGAGAATAGAGAGTGACGCGTTCGTCGGCATTATCTGCCTTTTCGGGTTTGCTGGAACAGGCTCCCGATGCAATCAAGGCTAAAGGCATAAGGTAGCGGAGCATTGACAACATCCGTTCGTTCGAGAGGAAATTACCTGACAGAGCGGTAAATTACGGATGTTAAATGGCAGCTAATGGTCGCTACCGGCCACCTTCCCAGTTCGTCATGCTGAACTTGTTTCAGCATCCATCGTGCAGCCGCATGCTGTCGCTCCAAGAGGAGGAATGGACCCTGAAACAAGTTCAGGGTGACGGCACGGAGAAGTCCGCCTTTGGTCAAAACCCGCCCGACCGGTTCCTGTCCTACAGACCCCAAATCGGCTACCGCATCACCTGCTCTTTCCATTGTCGATGCCTGTCGCCGCCCTGCGCTCGTCAAAGGTGACATAAGGTGACAAAAACACGCGCGTTTTGCGGTTCTTTTGTCCCTTTACGGTGGGAATCAGGCGATCAACCGCCCCACCCCTTCGCCTTCGCCTCATCCTCTGCGCGCGCTTCGACCCACGCGGTTGCGCCGTCGCCGAAATGCTCTTTCTTCCAGAAGGGTGCGTGCGATTTCAACCAGTCGATCAGGAAGGCGCAGCTTTCCAGCGCGGCGGTGCGATGGCGCGATGCCGTGCCGACGAAGACGATGCGCGCGCCCGGTTCCAGCCGCCCGAAGCGATGGATGACGCTGACGCCCAGCAGCGGCCAGCGGGCCAGCGCATCCTCCACGATCCGGTCGACCTGCGCCTGCGTCATCGCCGGATAATGTTCCAGTTCCAGCGCGGTGAGGCCGCCCTCCCCACGCACCACGCCGGTAAAGCTCGCCACGCCGCCGCCGCCCAGCGCCTCCAGCGCCGCCAGTTCGGCGGCAATGTCGAAGTCCTGCGACTGGATCGAAACCCGCTTCATCCGCCCGTCACCGGCGGAAACAGGGCCAGTTCCCGCGCCTCGCCGATCACGGCCTCCAGCGGCACGAACCGCTGGTCGAGTGCGGCGCGCAATTTGGTGGAATCACCCAGCGCCTGCGCATAGCCGCCGCCCCGCGCCGCCAGTGCCGCGACCAGATCGGCAACCGTCATGTCGGGGGACGGACGATCGATCCGCTCATCATCTCGGCCCACGCCTTCACGCACCCAGGCGAAATAGACGATGGTCAGCATGGGCGCGGCCATGGATCAGTCCATATGCTTGATGCCGACACGCAGATAATCCCATCCGGTGATCAGCGTCAGAATGGCGGCGGCCCAGAGCGTGATGATGCCCACCAACTGGACGAAGGCGAAATGCGGCACCGCACCGGCCAGGATCAGCGCGCCCAGCGCGATGATCTGAAATGTCGTCTTCCACTTGGCCAGCCGCGACACCGGCACCGACACCTGCAAACCGGCGAGGAATTCGCGCAGGCCCGACACCGCGATCTCGCGCAGCAGGATGATCATCGCGGCGATGATATGCATCCCCGCAATGTCGCGGGTCGCCGCCAGCATCAGGATTACCGCCCCGACCATGATCTTGTCGGCAATGGGATCAAGGAAGATGCCCAGTTTCGACACCGCGCCCTGCGCGCGGGCCAGATAGCCGTCGAAATAATCGGTGATGCCCATCAGACAATAGAGGCCGAAGGCAAAGGCATAGCCGGTCGTCCAGCGCGCACCGACCTCCGCAGGCCACAGCAAAGCGACCAGCAAGGGTACTGTCAGGATGCGCGAAAGCGTCAGCAAATTGGGCAGCGTCAGCATTCGGGCGACCTGCCACAGACTGGGACGCGGCACAAGCGAGGCCATGCAGGTTGGCAGCATGCAGGCGCTTGGTATTGGACAGGGACGCCGCCACCCGCTAGACCCCGCCCCGGTCGCTAACGGGAAAGAAGACGCCCAATAATATGCAAGCCTCACTCAGGCTCCTGAACAAGCGCCGTTTTCTGCCGCTTTTCATCACTCAGCTGCTGGGTGCTTTCAACGATAACCTGTTCAAGAACGCCATGGTGCTGTTCGTCGTGTATCAGGTTTACAATGACGAACGGTCGGAAACCTGGTTCAGCGCGCTGGCGACGGGCATCTTCATCCTGCCCTTCTTTTTGCTGTCGGCGCTGTCGGGCCAATTGGCGGACCAGCGAGACAAGGCGATGATCATCCGCTGGGTGAAAGCCGCGGAAATCGGCATCATGGGCGTCGGCGCGATCGGCCTTGCGCTGATCTGGAGCGGCATCGCCATCCACACGCTGGCGATCCCCCTGCTACTGGCCGCCCTGTTCGCCATGGGCATCCATTCGACCTTCTTCGGCCCGATCAAATATGCGATTCTGCCCCAGCATCTGGAAGATGACGAAGTACTTGGCGGCACCGGACTGGTGGAAGCCGGCACCTATATTGCGATTCTGGCGGGCACGATCCTGGCCGGCCTGATCCCGATCGAGGCGGCCGCCGTCGGCATCATCATCACCGCACTGATCGGCTATGTCGCCGGGCGCAAGGTGCCGTCTGCCCCCTCCCTGCTGGAAAAGCAGCCGATCGATTTTCACATCATCCGCTCCTCCATCGCGCTGGTGAAGGGTACGATGCATATTCGCCGGCTGTTTCTGGCAATCATGGCGATCAGCCTGTTCTGGGCGGTGGGATCGATCCTGTTCATCCAGTTTCCGCCGCTGGTGAAGAATGTGCTGACCGCCGACAAGCCTGTCGCCAGCCTGTTTCTGGCGATCTTCTCCATCGGCATCGCCATCGGATCGATCGCCATCAACCGCCTGCTTCAGGGCCATGTGTCCGCCAAATATGCCCCCGCTTCGGTAATCGGCATGGGCGTGTGCATCGTCGCCTTCCATATCGTGTGCGATCTGTGGACGCCGGCGCCCGATGGCCAGATGCTGTCGCTGGCGGGATTCCTGGCTCATCCGCTGGCGATTCCTCTGTCCTTCTGCCTGCTGGGCGTCGCGACCTTTGGCGGCATGTTCGTCGTGCCGCTCTATGCCTTCCTGACCACCACGGTCGAAAAGTGCGAGGCGGCGCGGACGGTGGCAGCCAATAATATCGTCAATTCCGGGGCGATGGTGGTGGGATCGCTCTGCGCCATCGGCCTCAGCATCGCGGGCGTATCCGTGGTGATGCAATTGCTTCTGGTCGCGATCCTGACCATCCCCTGCGCGGGCATGGCGTGGAAACTGCACAAGGCCTGCGACGGCCCGCTATGCCATTAAGTGGCGCGCGCAGCCCGACGCTTCAGAAGATGAAGCTGTAGAAGGCCGTGAAGAAGGCGCAAAAGCTGAGCGCGAATAATTTCCAGTCGCTGTCGTCGTCGACCGGGCGCTTCTTGCCCGTCGGCCCATCATCTCGCACACGCAACACATGGGCGGGCAGCCTTTGCCGGAAGGGATGGCGGGCCGATTCGGTGGTGAGGACGAGAGGTCGGTTACGCATGGAAAATGGTTAACGCAAAATTTACCATATCTGCCAGCGCTTATTGTGGTTAACTCCGGCCCGTGTCCCGCTGCGGGACAGGCTTGACTGTATCATGTGAACAATACAGTATGAACGAACCGATGACCGACTCTGCCCACGCCGATCCCGCCGCTGCGCCGCCGCGCGAATTTGGCGCGGGTCCGCCCAGCGCCTTTGCCCCGCCCACCCCATGGCGGCGGCGTCTCCAGATTTTCGGCTGGGTCATGGCCGCCGGCCTTGCCGTGCTGATGATCCTGATCGGCTGGCTGGCGGTCACGGCGCCGCTGTCCCGATCCTTAAAGCCCATCGCCCCGCCCGCGATCAGCCTGATGTCGGCCGACGGCCATCTGATCGCGCGGCGCGGCGCGGTGATCGACAAGCCCGTCACCGTCGCCGAACTGCCCGCCCATGTGCCACAGGCCTTCATGGCAATCGAAGACCGGCGCTTCCAGAGCCATTGGGGCGTCGACCCGCGTGGCATCGCGCGCGCCATGTGGCATAATCTCTGGTCGGACGGATCGTCACAGGGCGGCAGCACCATCACCCAGCAGTTGGCCAAGGGCGTGTTCCTGTCCAGCGACCGCACCTTCGGCCGCAAGGCGCGCGAGGCGCTGATTGCGGTGTGGCTAGAAGCCTGGCTGACCAAGGATCAGATCATGGAGAGATATCTCTCCAACGTCTATTTCGGCGACAATGTCTATGGCCTGCGCGCCGCCGCGCGCCATTATTTCAACCGTTCGCCCGATCGCCTCAGCATCCCGCAGGCGGCGATGCTGGCCGGGTTGCTGAAGGCGCCCTCCCGCCTCGCCCCCACCTCCAATCTGAAGGGCGCCCGCACCCGTGCCGCGCTGGTGACGCAGGCGATGGTGGATGCAGGCTATATCAGCCAGGCTGACCGCAATGCCCTGCCGCCCGCGCGGCTGGACGTGCATGAGGAGCCGGACCCCACCAGCGGCACCCATTTCGCCGACTGGGTGCTGCCGCAGGCGCGCGACCGGGCCGGCGCCGTCTATGGCGAGCAGGAGATCAAGACCACGCTCGACTGGCGTATCCAGCGTCTGGCCGAAGCCGCGATCCGCCGCGCGCCGCTGGGCGGGGCACAGGCGGCGCTGGTCGCGATGAAACCCGATGGCAGCGTCGTCGCCATGGTCGGCGGCAAGAATTACGACAAGAGCAGCTTCAACCGCGCGGTGCAGGCCAAGCGCCAGCCGGGATCGACCTTCAAACTGTTCGTCTATCTCGCGGCCTTTCGCGCGGGCATGACGCCGGACGACATGATCGAGGATACGCCGATCACCACCGGCACCTATCGCCCGGCCAATCATAGCGGCAAATATCGCGGTCGCATCACCCTGCGTCAGGCCTTCGCCGCGTCCAGCAATGTGGCGGCCGTGCGCCTGACCCAGAAGGTCGGCGTCGACAATGTCATCAAGGTCGCGCGCGATCTGGGCGTCACCGCGCCATTGACCGAGGATCTCAGTCTGGCGCTGGGCACGTCGGAAATTCCGCTGGTCGAACTGGTGGAGGCCTATGCGGCGGTCGCAGCCGGGGCCTATCCGGTCGTCGCCCATGGCCTGCCGCCGGAGGAGCAAGGCTGGTTCGAAAAGCTGATGCAACGCCAGCGCCATTTCAGCGATGATCAACTGGAAATGATCCGCGATCTGCTCTCCTCCGCCGCCAATCGCGGCACGGGCAGCGCGGCCGCCCTGCGCACCAGCACTTTCGGCAAGACGGGCACGACGCAAGACAGCCGTGACGCCATTTTCGTTGGCTATGCCGGCGGTCTGGTGACGGCGGTATGGATCGGCAATGACGACAACACGCCCCTTCCCGGCGGTGCGGCCGGTGGCGGCGTACCGGCGCGCATCTGGCGCAATTTCATGAGCGGCGCGATCAACGAACCGGTCGAGGATACGTCCGACGCGGAACAGGATCCCGATCTGGTCAACGCCATCGCCAACATCGCCGTGGAAACCGGCATCGGCAATGTCGGCCTGGGCGTCGATGAAGGCGGCATGACCGTCAATATCGGCCCGAACCAGATCCGCATCCCGACCGACCAGCCCATCCCCGCGCCGCCGCAAGGCACGCCCCCGCCGCGTATCGCACCGACGCAGCCGGAGGGCGAAGATAATGGGCCATGATCCCGGCCTCTCCAGCGTGGTTAATGCCCTGTCGTAAATTACATAATCGGATACGCATTCCTCACTTCATCGCGTAAGCCGTTGACGAAGGCCTATTTCGCAACGAAACTGCCTGCATGTCATATGGCGCCAGTTCCAATGCAGAGGTTGCGCGATGAGGGAAGCATCAGACAGCGAGGTTCGCGCCGAGCATAAGGCGCTGGCCGCACGCTGGACCCTGGCAGCCGAAGCGATGGAGGCACTAGCCGGTGCCCGATCGATCGACGCGATCATCTCCGTCCTGCGTGCCTTTGCGCGCCGTGCGGTCGGCGCCGATGGTATCGCGGTGGTGCTGCGCGATGAAGACAAATGCCATTATGTCGCGGAAGATGCGATGGAACCGCTCTGGGCGGGCCAGCGCTTCCCGATGCAGCGCTGCGTCTCCGGCTGGGCAATGCTCAACCACCAGACCGCCGTGATCCCTGATATTTTCATGGACCCACGGGTGCCGGTGGATGCGTATCGCACCACCTTCGTCCGATCCATGATCATGGTGCCGATCGGCCGGGTGGAATCGATTGCGGCGATGGGAGCCTATTGGTCCGAAGCGGGTGCGCCGACCGACAATCAGATTGCCTTGCTGGAGGCTCTGGCACGGGCGGCATCAACGGCGCTGGAAAATGGCCGCCTCTTCGCCTCGCTGGAAGCGCTCAACCTGCAACTGAACGATCGGGTGCGGGAGCGGACCAAGGATCTGGAAAAGTCGCAGGACACGCTGCGCCAGATCCAGAAGATGGAGATATTGGGCCAGCTTACCGGCCATGTCGCCCATGACTTCAACAATCTGCTGACACCCATCATCGGCGGACTGGATCGCATCCTTTCCGGCAACATAACCCCCGAAGCCATCGCAAGGACGGGATCCATCGCCATGCAAGCGGCCGAAACGGCGCAGACGCTGGTCCAGCGGCTGCTGGCCTTTTCCCGCCGCCAGCCGCTGCTGCCGACGGCGGTGGATCTGAGCGATCTGCTCGACGGAATGCAGGCGCTGTTGGCCAGTACCTTGGGGCCGCGCATCACTTTGTCGATCGACGTGCCCCATTCCCTGCCCTCCGTCCGCGCGGACGGGCACCAACTGGAACTGGCGATCCTGAATCTGGTCGTCAACAGCCGGGACGCCATGCCCGATGGCGGCATGCTGTCCATCAGCGCCGACATACGCGAACATGGCCTGCCCGCCCCGCTGCTCCCTCGTCCCTATGTCTGCCTGACCATCGCGGACAGTGGCATCGGCATGACTCCGGCGGTCAAGGCGTCGGCGATGGAGCCTTTCTTCACGACCAAGCCAAGCGGCCACGGCACGGGCCTCGGCCTGTCGATGGCGCATGGCCTCGCCGGGCAACTGGGCGGCGCGCTGGAAATCGACAGCGAATTCGGCAAGGGCACGCAGGTTCAGTTCTGGCTGCCGGTCGAGAAAATTGCCCTCGCTCCAGCCAATGACGAACCGACCGTGACGGCGCAGGGCGGTTTTCAGGGCAAGGTGCTGCTGGTCGACGACAATGGACTGGTCCGCAACAGCACGCGCGAGATGCTGGCGGACATGGGCTATGACGTGGTCGATATCGACCATGCCGAACTGGCGATCAGCATGATCGAGGCAGGCTATCAGCCCGACATCGTCATCACCGATCATGTCATGCCGGGAATGACCGGCGCGGAACTGGCGCTGCGGTTACGAGTAGACCATCCGACCGTCGCGGTGATGATCATCTCGGGCTATCAGGGTATCGACCTGATCGCGCCCGACATCGTCCGCCTGTCCAAACCGTTCCGCCGCACGCACCTGCAAGCCAGCATCAGCGCCGCACGGGCGCAGGTTGCCTAGGTGCGCTCGACATTCAGATGATGACGGAGCGAAAATGGTGGATTTTCGCGACCCTTGAAACGAGTCATGTGCCTCGTTTCAACGCAGCGTACTAAAAGTATGTGAGCACCGGAAGCGCGGCAATTCGCCATTTGCAGCCCGTCAGGGTTGAATGTCGAACGCCCCTAAAGCGCCTGTCCTGCGGCCCACCCACTGGCCCATGCCCATTGGAAATTATAGCCGCCCAGCCAGCCGGTGACGTCCACCGCCTCGCCAATGGCATAAAGGCCCGGCACCTTCGTCGCCTCCATCGTGCGGGATGAAAGGCCAGCGGTGGCGATGCCGCCCACGGTAACTTCCGCCTTGGCATAGCCTTCCGTACCCGACGGAACGAAAGGCCAGTCCGCAAGCTTTGCCGCCACCTGCCGCAGCGCCTTGTCCGACAGATTGGCCAGTTCGCCCTGAACGCCGATCCGTTCCAGCAATGTGTCGGCCAGCCGCTCGGTCAGCGCCTGCCCCAGCACGCGGCGCAAATGGGTGCGCGGCCGCTCGCGCTTTTCCTCCAGCAGCCAGTCCGCCGTCCTGTCCGGCAGGAAATTCACCTGAATGGGCGTGCGATGCTGCCAATAGCTGCTGATTTGCAGCATCGCCGGACCGGATAGCCCACGATGGGTGAACAAAGCCGCTTCGCGAAAGCGGGTCTTGTTCCAGCGCACCTCGACATCCGCCGACACGCCGGAGAGCGACTGGAACAGCGCCTCCTCCGGCCCCAGCGTGAAAGGCACCAGCGCGGGACGCGGCTGGACGATCGTCAGCCCGAACTGCCGGGCGACATCATAGGCAAAGCCGGTCGCGCCCATTTTCGGGATCGATGGCCCGCCGGTCGCCCGTACCAGCGCGGGAGCACGATGCACGACCCCGCCGATCGTCACCCGATACAGGCCGTCCGCATGATCGATCGCCGTAATGCCTTGCCCCAGCGCCATGGTGACGCCGCCTTTGGTGCATTCCTCCGCCAGCATGGCGACGATCTGTTTCGCCGATCCATCGCAGAAAAGCTGCCCCAGCGTCTTTTCATGCCAGGCAATGCCGTAGCGCTCGACCAGCGCGAGGAAGTCCTGCGCGCTATAGCGCCCCAGCGCCGACTTGGCGAAATGCGGATTGGCGGACAGATAACGGTCGGCAGCGGTGTGGATGTTGGTGAAGTTGCAGCGGCCGCCACCGGAAATCAGGATCTTCTTCCCCGGCGCATCGGCATGGTCGGCGAGCAGCACGCGCCGACCGCGCTGTCCGGCGACGCTGGCGCACATCATGCCCGCTGCGCCTGCCCCCAGGATGATCGCGTCATAGTCGGCCATCAGCGGCCCCGCTTCAGGCGCATCAGCGCCTCATCGAGTGAAGACAGGAAGCGCGAACGATCCGTCTTCGAAAAAGGCGGCGGCCCGCCGATCGGATCGCCCACCGCGCCCGCGCGCAGGTCCGCCATGATCGCGCGGGCGCCAATGGAACTCAGCGTAAAGGGCTTGCCGTTCGGCGCAATCACCACTGCGCCTGCTTTGAGGCAGCGGTCCGCGAGCAGGATGTCGGCGGTGATGCAAATCGACCGGGCATCGGCCCGCTCGGCAATCCAGTCATCGGCCGCATCGAAACCATCGCTCACCACCACCCGGTCCAGCAGCGGATGGACGGGAATGCGGATCGGGCTGTTGCTGACGATGGTGACGGGCACCTCATGCCGCCAGGCGACCTTATAGATTTCCTCCTTCACAGGGCAGGCATCGGCATCGACGAGGATCTTCATGGCTTGCGCGATAGGCCGCCGGGGCAGTCGAGACAATGGCCTTCCGATAATCCTCCCCTGGGAGGGGAGGTGGATGGCCGAAGGCCAGACGGAGGAGTATGGCGCTACCCTTTGAGGTTAGGCAAATCCCTCTCCACCATCGCCTTGCAGGGGAGGATTCCCAATTCTATTTTCCCCTAGGACCAATCGCCGCCTTCACCCCGCGCCGCTCCTGCCCTACATGGGTCGGCATGAACGCCCCCCTAAAAGCGCCCCTGTATAACAAGGACATATTGCGGCTCGCCGCCAGCATCCCGCATCACCAGCGCCTGCCCGACCCGCAAGCCACGGTCGAAAGGCGGTCGCCGACCTGCGGATCGCGGGTCACGGCGGACGTGAAGATGGCCGATGGCAGGCTGGCTGACATGGGGCTGGACGTGAAGGCCTGCGCGCTGGGACAGGCATCGGCGGCGCTGATGGCGGCGCAGGCGATCGGCCTGACGGCGCAGGAACTGGCCGATGCGCGCGACCGGCTGACCGCCTATCTGTCCGGCGACAGTGACGATCTGGATTTCTGGCCGGGTCTTGCCGTGCTGGCGCCGGCGCGCGGCTATCCCGCCCGGCATGCATCGATCCGACTCGGTTTCGAGGCGATCGCCGAAGCCGCCCGCATGGCAGACGCCTGATGGAGGCCCATGCTGCCGTGAGTGCGACCGACGTGCTGCTATCCGAGGGCGTGATCCTGCTAGGCGCGGCCGTCGCCTTCGTCATGCTGTTCCGTCGCTTCGGCCTTGGCGCCGTGCTGGGCTATCTGGTCGCGGGCGCGCTGGTCGGGCCGCAGGGGCTGGGCCTTGTCGGTGGCGCAGAATCGAAGCTCGCCATCGCGGAAATCGGCATCGTCCTGCTGCTCTTCCTCGTCGGGCTGGAACTGCATCCCGCCCGGCTGTGGCGGCTGAAGCGTGACATTTTCGCGCTCGGTCTGGCGCAGGTCGTGCTGTGCGGATGCGCGCTGACCGCGATCATCTTCTATTCCACCGGCTTCAGTTGGGGCGCGGCGATCGCGCTCGGCCTGCCGCTTGCCTTGTCGTCCACGGCGCAGGTGCTGCCGGGCCTGAAATCCAGCGGCCGCATCAACTCGCCCTTCGGTGAGAAGGTGTTTTCGATCCTGCTGTTCCAGGATTTGTCGATCGTTCCGCTGATCACCATCGTCGCTGCCCTGTCGCGCAATCCGGCCGATGCCGGTGGCCCGCCGGGATGGATGATGGCAGGCTATACCGTCGCGGCGATCGCCGGGCTCGTTCTGGCCGGTCGCTTCATCCTGCGCCCGCTGCTGGGGCTGGTCGGGCGCATGGGCGAGCGCGAACTGTTCGTGGCCGTCGGCCTGTTCACCGTGCTGGCCGCCGCCGCGCTGATGCACGCGCTTCACCTGTCGACCGCGCTGGGCGCTTTCGTCGCGGGCGTCATGCTGGCCGATTCGCCCTATCGGCATGAGATTGAATCGGACGTGGAACCGTTCCGGTCGATCCTGCTCGGCCTCTTCTTTCTGGCCGTCGGCATGGTGTTGGACCTGCATACCGTGGCCGCCAATCCGATCTTCGTGATAACGATGGCCGCGATGCTGGTCGCGACCAAGGCGGCGATCATCACCGGTCTGGCCCGGCTGTTCGGCATGAACTGGCAACAGGCGCTGGGCGCGGGCTTGCTCCTGTCTCAGGGCGGTGAATTCGGCTTCGTCCTGTTCGCGCAGGCGCAAAGCGCCCTGCTGATCGCCCCGCAGGCCGCCAGCCTGTTCAGCGCGATCGTTACCTTCTCCATGGCAACAACGCCGTTCCTGATGCTGTTCGCCCGCCGCTTCGAATTCGCCAAGCCTAAGGATGACGGCAGCTTGCTGGGGCCTGAGGATGCGCCACGCGGCTCCGCCATCATCGTGGGCTATGGCCGCTTCGGCCAGACGGTGGCGCAGATGCTGATGGGCCATGGCTTCGGCGTCACCCTGATCGACAAGAAGCCGGCGCAGATCGAAGTGTCGAGCCGCTTCGACATGAAAGTCTATTATGGCGATGGCACGCGCATGGACCTGCTCCACCGCGCCGGCGCGGGCGAAGCGCGGCTGATCGCCTTCTGCATCGATGATCCCTCGCTCGACAGCCGCGCGCTCCAGCCGATCGCCGAAGCCTTCCCGCAAGCCGCCCTGATGGTCCGCGCCTTCGACCGGCGGCAGGTACTGGCGCTTCAGGACATGGATCTGGCCGGGGTGGTGCGCGAAGTCTATGAATCCGCCATCTGCATGGGCGTGCAGGCGATGGAAGCGCTGGGCGTGCCGCAGGAGGAAGTGGAAGAAGTCGAGCGCCAATATCGCGAGAATGACGAACAGCGCATGGCGCTTCAGATCGAACATGGGAATTTGCTGGCGGCGAAGGACTTGATGTATCGGCCCGGCCGCGGCATGCGGCTGCTGAGCCGAGGGGATGGAGAAGAGGCATGATCGCGATACTGGCCTGTCTGTCGGCGGCATTGGCGATCGGCGCCGGGGCCTTCGGCGCCCATGGCGTGGCCGATCCCAAGGCGGCCGAATGGCTGCGCACCGGCGGGATATATCAGTTGATCCATGCCGTGGGCGTGCTGGCGGTCATGGGCGTGGCGCGCGGCGCAGCGGCGGCGATGCTGGTCGGCGCGGCGATCTTCGCGATCAGCCTCTATGTCATGGCGCTGGGCGGTCCCAAATGGCTGGGCGCGATCACGCCGATCGGCGGCACGCTGATGATCGCGGGCTGGCTGTGGGCCGCCTGGAACTTCAGCCGTCCCTAAAAAGCCCTCCCCTTGCCGGAACCCCTGGCTGCGCATAGATTAGAGACCATGGCCGACCACGATCACCATCATCATCAGGAACCGACCGGCGCGAAGCTGGCCAATGCCGCACGCGCCACGCTGGAGGCGCAGAACGAACAATGGACGCCGATGCGCGCCGCCATTTTCGATGCGCTGGCGGCCGAGGAAAAGCCCGCCTCCGCCTATGACATTGCCGACAATGTGTCCAAGGCGCGCGGCAAGCGGGTCGCGCCGAACAGCGTCTATCGCATCCTCGACCTGTTCGTGGCGAACAACATCGCCATGCGGGTTGAAAGCGCCAACGCCTATATCGCCAACGCCCATCCGGGCTGTCATCATGACTGCATCTTCCTGGTCTGCGACGAATGCGGGCAGGTGACGCATATCGACAATGATCCGATCACCTCCTCGCTGCGCGCCGCCGCCGACAAGGCCGGCTTCACGCCGAAGCGCGCGGTGATCGAGATGCGCGGCACCTGCAACGCCCATTGACGGGGCTTCGCCGCCTGCCATGACCATGATCGAATGGATCGCGGCCGCGCTGGGGCTGGTCAATATCATCCTCGTCGCGCGCCGATCGCTGTGGAACTACCCGTTCGCCATCGCGATGGTGACGCTCTATTTCTTCGTCTTCCTCGACGCGAAACTCTATAGCGACGCGCTGCTCCAGATCTTCTTTCTGGTCATCAACCTCTATGGCTGGTGGAACTGGGTGCATAGCCGCAAGACCGACGATGGCGGCATTGCCGTGGAGCGGCTGAGCGCCATGGCGCGCGTGCTCTGGCTGGCCGGCACGGCACTCGCGGCGGTGGCATGGGGCAGCATGATGGCCCGCTTTACCGACGCCGCCGCGCCCTTCGCCGATGCGACCATCGCGGGCATGAGCGTAGCCGCGCAAATCCTCCAGTCGCAGCGGAAGGTCGAAAGCTGGATCTTGTGGGTCGTGGTCGATGCGCTGGCGACCGGCCTGTTCTGGAGCCGGGGCCTGATCGCGACATCGATCCTCTATGCCCTCTTCTTCGTCATCGCGCTCTGGGGCCTGATGGCATGGCGCCGCACGATGGAGCGCGCGCCGGCATGAGCGTGTCTATCGTTCTGCATGGCGTGGAAAGCACAGGAAAATCGGTGCTGGCGGATCGGCTGGCCCGCCATTTCGACACGATCTGGGTATCCGAATATGGCCGCACCCATGCCGAGACGCATGGCGTGGAAATGGACGAGGCCGACCTGCTGCTGATCGGCCGGACACAGGCGACGATGATCGAAGCGGCGCTACCAAAGGCCAATGGCTTCCTCTTTTCAGACACCGATTCGCTGATGACCGCCGCCTGGGCGGAGATGATGATCGGCCACGTCCCGACCGAACTCCTCTCCCATCCCAAGGCCGATCTCTATCTGCTGATGGAAGCCGATGTCCGGTGGGTGCCCGATGAGGTCCGCGTCTATGGCGAAGACAGGGCGCGCGCCCGTTTCGCCGCGATCTGCCAGACGATGCTGGAGACGAGCGGCGTGCGCTGGGCATCGGTCGGTGGCGACTGGGACGCGCGATTCGCCCAAGCCGTGGCCCTGATCGAGGCTTTAGCGCCGTCAAAAACGTCGCAAGGGTTCGACTTGGCGCAGGAAAACGAGTAGGCACCTTCCCATGTCCGAACCTGCTACCCCGTTGCTCGATACCGTTCGCACCCCCGACGACCTGCGCAAGCTCCAGCCCGACCAATTGCGTCAACTGGCCGATGAGTTGCGCGCGGAAACCATTGCGGCGGTGGGCGTAACCGGTGGCCATCTGGGGTCGGGCCTTGGCGTGGTGGAACTGACCACGGCGATCCATTATGTGTTCGATACGCCGGGCGACAAGCTGGTCTGGGACGTCGGCCATCAATGCTATCCGCACAAGATATTGACCGGGCGGCGCGATCGCATCCGCACCCTGCGTCAGGGTGGTGGCCTGTCCGGCTTCACCAAGCGGGCCGAATCCGAATATGACCCCTTCGGCGCGGCGCACAGTTCCACCTCGATCAGCGCGGCGCTGGGCTTCGCCATCGCCAACAAGATGCAGGACCGTCCCGGCAAGGGCATTGCCGTGATCGGCGACGGCGCGATGTCGGCGGGCATGGCCTATGAGGCGATGAACAATGCCTGTGACGCGGGCAACCGGCTGGTCGTGATCCTGAACGACAATGATATGTCGATCGCGCCGCCGGTCGGGGGCCTTTCCGCCTATCTCGCCCGTCTGGTGTCGAGCCGCGAATTTCTGGGCTTGCGCGACCTGGCCAAGCGTCTGGTGCGCAAGCTGCCCCGTCCGCTCCACAATGCGGCGCGCAAGACCGATGAATTTGCGCGCGGCATGGCGATGGGCGGCACCCTGTTCGAGGAATTGGGCTTCTATTATGTCGGCCCGGTCGACGGCCATAATCTGGACCAGTTGATCCCGGTTCTGGAAAATGTCCGCGATGCGGCCGAAGGGCCCTGTCTGGTCCATGTCGTCACGCAAAAGGGCAAGGGCTATGGCCCGGCCGAAGCGGCGGCGGACAAATATCATGGCGTCCAGAAATTCGACGTCATCACCGGCGCGCAGGCGAAGGCGCCTCCCGGCCCGCCCAGCTATACCAATGTCTTCGCGCAGGCACTGATCGCCGAAGCGCAGCGCGACCCCAAAGTCTGCGCCATCACCGCTGCCATGCCGTCTGGCACCGGCCTCGACAAGTTCGAACTGGCCTTCCCCGACCGCATCTTCGACGTGGGGATTGCCGAACAGCATGCCGTGACCTTCGCTGCGGGCCTCGCGGCGGAAGGCATGCGCCCCTTCTGCGCCATCTACTCCACCTTCCTGCAACGCGCCTATGATCAGGTCGTGCATGATGTGGCGATCCAGAATCTCCCCGTCCGCTTCGCCATCGACCGCGCCGGTCTGGTCGGTGCCGACGGCTCCACCCATGCGGGCAGCTTCGACGTCACCTATCTCGCCACCCTGCCCAATATGGTGGTGATGGCGGCGGCGGACGAGGCCGAACTGATCCATATGGTCCACACCTGCGCCGTGCATGACAGCGGGCCGATCGCCGTGCGCTATCCGCGCGGCAATGGCACCGGCGTCGACATGCCGACGGTTCCCGAAGCGCTGGAAATCGGCAAGGGCCGGATCGTGCGCGAAGGGCGTCAGGTCGCTATCCTTTCGCTGGGCACCCGACTCGAAGAAGCCCTGAAAGCCGCCGAAGTGCTGGAGGCCAAGGGCCTGTCCACCACCGTCGCCGACCTGCGCTTCGCCAAGCCGCTGGACGAAGCGTTGATCCGCAAGCTGCTGACCACGCATGAAGTCGCCGTGACGATCGAGGAAGGTGCGATCGGCGGCCTGGGCGCCCATGTGCTGACGCTCGCCAGTGACGCTGGCCTGATCGACAATGGCCTGAAACTGCGCACCATGCGCCTGCCCGACCTGTTCCAGGATCAGGACAAGCCCGAAAAACAATATGCCGATGCGCGCCTCGATGCCGATGCGATCGTCGACACGGTGCTCACCGCGCTTCGCCACAACAGCGTGGGCGCGGAGGCGCGGGCCTGACGCTCGTCGTCAAGCTGCTGCTCGGCGTGTGGCTGGGCATGGGCGGCTTGATCCTGTGCGGCCATTGGCATGCGAAGCGTCAGGCCAGACGCCTGGCCGCGAAGCGGGATGGCATGGCGCCATGGGCGATGATCGACGGGCTGGTCGCATCCGGCATCGCGGAGCCTGTGGCGGAATTCCTATGGGACGCCATCAGCCCTTATTATGGCGAGGGCGACATATTGCCGCACCCCGATGACGATCTGGAAAAGGACGCCAGCATCGATCCGGAAGATATTGAAGACATGATCGCCGAGTTCTTCCAGTTATTTTCACTGCCTGAAGCAACGGCCCGGTCGCCGGAAACCATTCCCTTGCCTCTCAGCATTGCCAGCTTCGCGCGCTATCTGAATAGCCGCCACCATCAAGGCCAGGACAAGGACGCACTGACGGACAAGCGCCAACGATCGCCAAATCCGACATAGGGGTCTTTTATTACGCGATTGGCGGACAAGTCCATGCGCAACAGCCCATCGCGCACTCTGACCCCGGCCCCAGTCGACGCAAGTCCATAGGTCGCGCGATAGGATATCGGCCGGGCATTATATGTCACCCGCCCCCCATCGACATAGGCGTAGAATTCGGCACGACGGCCGCTTTTGGACGCCGGCGGCGCCCAGGCGAGTTCCATATTGCCCGCAATGCCGCTGTCACCGCTCACTATCGCCGGTTCAAACCCCCGCCCATAGCTGTCGCCCCCCAGAAAGAAGGCTTCCGCACTCGGCAATGCATCCTTGCTATACTGGCCGGTAGCCAAGAGACGGACGATGACATTACGGTCGATCAGACGATGATAGGCAGCACTAACGCGCAATTTGGTGAAACGCCGGTCGGTGATGAACCAACTGGTCTGTGCACCTGGCAAATCGATGGATCGGGAGACGGAAACGCCAATCTCCGATCGCGCCTGTGCATTCGCCTTGGACCAGTTCAGCCCCAATCGACCGATCCGCACATTTTCCGTGATCAAACGAAGGCCGATTATATCAAGATGACTTTGCTGCATTTCCAGCGCGGCACTCGCCGACAGTGCTGTCGCGACTCCGCTATGCAACGGGTAGGACAACGTCGTGGACAAGGTGGTTGTACGCGCCTTCAATTCGTAATCGGCCAATTCCGTCCGGCCATGCGCCGCCGTCAAGGATAGTTGCAGCCCATCTACGCCCAGAGGCGCCATATAAGTCGCCCCCATAGCTTCGCCCTTGCTACTGAGCAGGCGGCTATAGAGCATGTCGATTCGATCGCCACCGGTCAGCACATTGTCATATCCCGCGCCGACACGCGCCTGCGGCCGACCGAAAATCTGCGTGCCGCCATTGTCGAAGCCGATCGACCATCTGGGCTTTGCGCGCTGCACCGTGAAACGCAGCACCAACCCGCCGGGAGCCTGGCCGCCGATCATGTCCGCCTCCACCCTGTTGCCCTGCATATCGGCAATCTGGCGCAACACCCGTTGTAGCGCTGATTTGCGCAACGGCGATGATAGCGCAAGCGGAGCAGCAATCGCTCGCACATGGCGCTGCGCCCGTTTTGCCGTCACATCACCATCAACCTGGATTTTTTCGACATGGCCTTCCTGCACATGGATTTGCAACACACCATCGGCGGGCGTGAAGCTGTCCAGGCTGATGTTGAATATCGCGATGTCACTGAGGTTATAAGTGCGCGCCAGCACGTCGGCGATTTCGCGCAGAGCCGCTTCACTCGCTGCCTTGCCCTCAAATGGCTTCACCGCCCGGTCGAGATCAGCGGAAATCCTGCTGCCCTTTATCACAATCTTCCGGATCGCGACGTCCGGCGACGGAAACAGGCCCGCTTCTTGGACATTCCCCGCCTGATCAGGCGCCACCTGCGCGCTGAGTATCGGAGCGCCCATGAAGACGGACAAGATGATCAGAAAAAGGCGCAGGATATGCATGGCTTGCCAAAAAGCAGGGAGGACCGGAAACGGCCCTCCCATGCTCGCTGACCTTATTTCTTCGTCGGATTGAGCGAGAGCAGCAGAGTCGTTTCCCCGCTGCCGTTGGTGCCCAGCAAATTGGTATTGAGCCCTGCAATCGTTTCGTCACCCAACAAGCGAATGCTCGTGCCATTATGGGTGCCGACCTGATTGGACAGGATACTGACACCGATACCGCTGTTGGGCGTAGACGATCCGATCAATGTCGGCCCATTGCCGACCTGCACCCGGATCGGGCTGTTTTGCAATTTGAGTTGAGCGAATGACGGCGTTGATGCCGCCAGGCCAGCAGCCAGTATCAGAGCCGCAGAAGCAAGTTTCGGCATGCTTTTCAATACGGACATTTCATCCTCCAGACAAAATACTCCCCGCCAATACAAAAGACACCATTGCCTCTAAGATCATTTTAAAAAATATCATTAAATAATAATTCAGTATCATCTTCTTATATTTTACATAAAAATACTATTGTTTTACATAAATGGAACTTTTGAAATTATAGTTTGTTTATCATTGATATTTTCATTGCGATATAGAAACAAATATCGATGTTATTGCGCCAATCGACGAAGCAGGTCATATAAGCAACCAGGAGGTTGCCTATATGACCGACAGCATCATCAAGACGATCGAAATCGCCGCGCCCGTAGAGGCAGTCTGGGACGCCATCACCGATCATGAAAAATTCGGCGCCTGGTTTCAGGTTGCGCTCGACCAACCCTTTATCGTGGGCCAGAGCACGACCGGGCACATGACCTATCCGGGCTATGAGCATTTCCCCTGGGAATCGCGCACCGTCGCGATCGAGCCGATGACGCGCTTCGCCTTCGAATGGCCGGCGACCGGCGGGGATGAGGAGGCGATCCGCAATGGCGTGCCGGAATGGACGCTGGTCGAATTCCTGCTGGAGCCGATCACGACGGGCACGCGACTGACCGTGGTCGAAAGCGGTTTCGATGCCGTGCCGGAACCGCGTCGGTCGAATATCCTGCGCTCCAATGACGGCGGCTGGGCCGAGCAGGTCCAGAATGTCCGGCGCTATGTCAGCGGCTGAACCGGCCTCGCTCTTCTCCGCGCTGGGCGATTCGACGCGACTGGGGCTGGTCCGGCGCCTGTCCGATGGCCGGGAACGGTCGATCGCGCAGCTAGGCGACGGGCTGCCGATGAGCAGGCAGGCCGTCACCAAGCATCTGAGCGTGCTGCATGGCGCCGGATTGGTTCATCGCCGCCGCAGCGGGCGGGAGGTCCAATATGCGCTGCGGCGCGACGCGATCGAGGCGGCATGCCATTGGCTGGACGAAGTGAGCGCCCAATGGGACGGCACCCTCGCCCGGCTCAAGGCTCTGGTCGAGGAAGGGGACCACCAAGGTCCCCTTCCCTGATATTAATCAGTTCGGCGTGGCGGCGCGTGCGTCCTGCCCGTCACCTTCCGGCGCGGCGATGATGTCGCGGGTGGTGCTGCCCTTGTCGACCACTTCGGTCGCCGGATCACCAGCCGACGAGCGGATGCCAGCGGCCGCATTGGCGCGACCGGCGGCGGTCAGCGCCGCGGTTTCACCCGCGCTGCGGGCGGCGGGGCCGCCGAACATCGCCTGCATCGCTTCACTGCGCGAATCGACCGCAGCGGCGGCCGGAGTGCCCGGCGCCGGCGGCACCAGTGCGAAATCGGGCGGCACGACCAGCGGCGCCTGACGCGAGACGGCGAATTCGTCGGGGCGCGCGCGATTGAACAGGCCACCGCCGCCGCCACAGGCGGACAGGGATGCAACAAGGCCAGCGGCGAGGATCAGGTTACGCTTCACTTCAAAGTCTCCGTCTTTGCGCCCTTGTCGCGCAGCAGCAGCGCCCGCGCAAGCAGGATCAGCACGCCGATCGTGATGGCGGCGTCCGCCAGGTTGAAAATCAGGAAAGGCCGCCATTCGCCGAAATGCAGATCCGCATAATCAACGACATAGCCGAGGCGCACGCGATCCACGATATTGCCGATCGCGCCGCCCAGCACCATGCCCAGCGCCGCGACATCCTGCCGCGCGCGTTCCCGCCACATCCACACGCCCACAAAGGCGGCGATCAGGAAGGTCATGCCAACCAGCGCCCAGCGCGCCATATCGGTATCGGCATGGAAGAAGCCCATGGAAACGCCGCGATTTTCCAGCCAGCGCAGGCGGAAGATCGGCAATATCTCGATCCCCTCGTCCAGTCGGCTCTTGAGCGCCAGCGGATAGGTGACGGTATATTTGACGAGCTGGTCCAGCGCGAGCGTCACGATCGCGACGGTCAGCCCCAGCGGGCGATGGTTGATGGATGGCGTAGGCATGGTTGCGTTTATCTCAGCCTGGAAATGACGTCACGATGAACTTGTTTCAGTAAGGGCGAACCGTTTTCAGGCCCGCCCTCTCCGTCACGCCTTCAGCACATCGTCGCAGCGGTTGCAGAGCGTGCCGTCTTCCTCGACCTCCGGCAGCAGGCGCCAGCAGCGGCCGCATTTGTGCCAGTCGCTGGGCTTGACGATGATGCCGTCGCCCACGCCCATTTCGATCCTGGCGACGATGGCGATTTCGGCGAAGTTCACACCGTCGCTGGGCAGCATTTCACCCATGG
Organism: Sphingobium sp. AP50; assembly: GCF_900109095.1. Lineage (GTDB taxonomy): Bacteria > Pseudomonadota > Alphaproteobacteria > Sphingomonadales > Sphingomonadaceae > Sphingobium. The sequence continues at coordinate 10,599 of NZ_FNYZ01000003.1, read as the reverse complement.
TGACGTCGGCTTCCAGACTGGAGCGGATCACCTTTTCCCGACGGAAGGGCTCGATCGCCTCGTTCACCTGCTCGCGCTGGTAGCGCAGTTCGCCCCATTTGTCGTTCAGGTGGCTGTTGATCCAGTGATGATCGACTTCCGGCCATTCGAGGAAATGGACGCTATCCTCGTCACTTGGGAAGCGGCTTTGCCATACTTCCTCAGCGGTGAAGGGGATGATCGGCGCGACATAACGGACCAGCGCGTGGAACAGCGTGTCGAGCAGGGTGCGATAGGCGCGCCGCTTGGGATCGCTCTTCGCATCGCAATAGAGGCAATCCTTGCGGATATCGAAGAAGAAGGCCGACAGGTCGCTGTTCGCGAAATCGAAGATCGCGCGGGTGTAGCGGCTGAACTCCAGCCAGTTCTCGCTCTTCGCGGCCTTGTCGACCACAGCGCGCAGTTCCGCATCCAACTGGGCCAGACGATGGAGCATATAACGCTCCAGCTCCGGCATGTCGGCATAGGACACCGCTTCCGTCTCTTCATCATAGTCGGAAAGAGCACCCAGCATGTAGCGGAATGTATTGCGCAATTTGCGATAGGCGTCGGACGAACCGGCCAGCACTTCCTTGCCGATGCGCACGTCATCGAAATAGTCGGTGCTGGCGACCCAGACGCGCAAAATGTCCGCGCCGCTCTCGCTCATGATCTTGAGCGGATCGACCACATTGCCAAGGCTCTTGGACATTTTCTTGCCCGTACCGTCCAGCGCGAAGCCATGGGTCAGCACCGCGCCATAGGGCGCGCGACCGCGCGTGCCGCAGCTTTCGAGCAGCGAGGACTGGAACCAGCCGCGATGCTGGTCCGAACCCTCGATATAGAGGTCGGCGCGCACGCCTTCGCCATAGCGGCCCTCGACCACGAAGCTGTGGGTCGAGCCGCTGTCGAACCAGACGTCCAGAATGTCGTTCACGACCTCATAGTCGTTGAGGTCATAATCGGGACCGAGCAGCGCCTGATGATCCGCGCCGAACCAGGCGTCCGCACCGGCGCCCTTGAACGCTTCGATGATGCGGGCATTGACCGCCGGATCGACCAGATATTGCCCACTCTTGCGATGGACATAGAGGGCGATCGGCACGCCCCAGGCGCGCTGGCGGCTGATCACCCAGTCGGGGCGGCCTTCCACCATGGAGCGGATGCGGTTGGTCGACCGCTCCGGCACCCAGCGGGTCTGCTCGATCGCGTCGAGGGCGATTTCGCGCAGCGTCGGGCCGTTGCCGGTGACGATCGGGGTCGGCATCACGCCGCCATCGACGTCCGCCAGCACGGCTTCCTGCGGTTTATCCATGGGGATGAACCATTGCGGGGTGCAGCGATAGATGATGCGCGCCTTAGACCGCCAGCTATGCGGATAGCTGTGGCGGAAGTCGCTGGCGCTCAGCAGCGCGCCGACGCCACGCAGATCGGTGCAGATCGGGCCATCGGGACCATTGAACTTGGTGTTGATGACGCTGCCCTGCCCCGGCAGCCAGTCCCAGTCGTCGCGATAGAAGCCCGCATCATTGACCGCAAAGACCGGATCGATCCCGAGTTTCTTGCAGGCAAGGAAATCCTCCTCACCATGGTCGGGCGCCATATGGACGAGGCCCGTACCCGCATCGGTCGTGACATGGTCGGCCGGCAGCAGCGGACGCGGCCTGGCGAAAAAGCCGCCCAGCGCGTGCATCGGATGCCGGGTGATCGCGCCGGCGAGGTCGGTGCCTTTCCACTTGCGTTGCACCATAGCGATGATGTGCAGTCGCTCCACGACAGCCGGGACCAGATCCGTCGCCACCAAAATGATTGCAGCGGTAGCGATCTTCTCTTCCCGAGACATAGTCTCCAAAGGCAGATCAGCCGGCCACACCAGCAATTCCGAATACTCGACCTCTTCCCCATAAGCGATCGCCTGATTGACAGGGATCGTCCAGGGCGTCGTCGTCCAGATCACCGCATGCGCGCCGACCAGCTCCGGCGCGTTGGGCGCTTCGACGATCTCGAACGCCACGTCGATCTGGGTCGAGGTGACGTCTTCATATTCGACCTCGGCTTCGGCCAGCGCGGTCTTCTCCACCGGCGACCACATGACGGGCTTGGCGCCGCGATAGAGCTGGCCGCTTTCCGCGAACTTCAGCAATTCGCCCACGATCGTCGCTTCGGCATCGAACTTCATGGTCAGGTACGGATCGGCCCAATCGCCCATCACGCCCAGACGCTTGAACTGATCCTTCTGCACGCCCACCCATTTGTCGGCATAGGCGCGGCACTGGGCGCGGAATTCGGCGGCGGGCACCTCATCCTTGTTCAGCTTCTTCTTGCGATATTCCTCCTCGATCTTCCATTCGATCGGCAGGCCGTGGCAATCCCATCCGGGCACATAGGGCGCATCCTTGCCCAGCAGCGACTGGCTGCGGACGATGATGTCCTTGAGCACCTTGTTCATCGCATGGCCCATATGGATGTCGCCATTGGCGTAGGGCGGGCCATCATGCAGGATGAAGCGTTCGCGCCCCGCGCGCTTCTCGCGCAGCTTGCCATAGAGGTCCATCGCCTCCCACTTCGCCGCAATGGCCGGTTCCTTCTGCGCAAGGCCGGCCTTCATCGGAAAGTCGGTGACGGGCAGGAAGACGGTGGATTTATAATCGGGCTGGTCGGTCATGATGGGTCCGGCACTAGAACGTAAAACCGTTCGCGCTGAGTAGGGACTGAGCTTGTCGAAGGCCCGTATCGAAGCATCCGCGCCAAAGCCCAGTCCTTCGATACGCCATTTCGACTTCGCTCAATGGCTACTCAGGACGAACGGGGTGAATGGAGAGCGTGCCCTACGCGAGGTAAGGCGTTCCCGCAAGGATTTGCCGCGCATCCTCGCAATCGCGGGCGATGCCGGCCATCAGCGCGTCGAGCCCGTCATATTTCACCTCGCCATGGAGGTAGCGGATCAGTTGCACCTCTATCGACATATCATAGAGGCTTTCGGCGAAGTCGAAGAAATGCGGCTCCAGCAATTCCTTGGGCGGATCGAAGCTGGGGCGGATGCCCAGATTGGCGGCGCCATCCAGCACTCGGCCGTCAGGCAGCAGGCCGCGCACCGCATAAATGCCATAGGCTGGGCGAAGATACGGCCCCATGTCGATATTGGCGGTGGGGAAGCCGATGGTGCGGCCCAGCTTGTCGCCATGCTGCACCAGCCCCTCGATCGCGAAGGGGCGGGTCAGCAGGCGCGTGGCGGTGTCGCAATCGCCCGCCTGCAACGCGACGCGGATGCGGCTGGAGGAAATCACCCCCTCCCCGTCCATGACCGGGGGAATCGCCTCTGCCGACAGGCCGAACTGGCCGAAACTGTCGATCGTGCCGCTGCGCCCCTTGCCAAAGGTGAAGTCCTGCCCCGTCACCACGGCGGCGACGCCCATCTGATCGGTGAGCAGGCGGACATAGGCGGCGGCGTCCAGCGCGGCCAGCTCCGGCGTGAAGTCGAACACCAGCATGGCATCCGCACCGGCGCGGGCGAACAATGCGGCGCGCTGGTCCAGCGTGGTCAGGCGAAAGCTGGGTGTGTCGGGCCGGAACAGCCGCATCGGATGCGGATCGAAGGTGGCGACGATCGCCGGACGCCCTTCGGCCCGCGCGCGATCGATCGCACGACCGACCACCGCCTGATGGCCCGCATGAAACCCATCGAAATTGCCCAGCGCCATGACGCTCCCGCGCAGATGGGCGGGGATCGGGGCGCCGCTAGAAAGCCGCTCCATGGCGCGCCTATAGGGAGGTGGGCCGGGTGTGGCAATGGACGGGATGCCCTATCCTACCGTCATTGCGAGCGCAGCGAAGCAATCCAATATCGCGCCGTGGATTGCTTCGCTACGCTCGCAATGACGAAAATCAGCGCTTCCGCTCGAACGTCACGAAGCTGTAACCCGGTCGCCCATCCACCGCCGGATGATCGTCCCGCGCGCTTTCCTGCCAGCCTGCCGGGTCGGGATAGGCAATCGCCGCATCCCCCTCCGCATCGACATGCACTTCGGTCAGTTCGATCCGGTCGGCCATCGGCAGGAACAGGCGATAGATTTCCGCGCCACCGATCACCATCGCAACCGGGGCATCGGCCAGCGCGATCGCGCCTGCGATATCCTGCGCAGCCTCTGCGCCCTCGCTCGCCCATGCGGCATCGCGGGTCAGCACGATATGGCGACGGCCGGGCAACAGGCCGGGCAGGCTATCGAACGTCTTGCGCCCCATGATCATGGGGTGCCCGGCGGTGATCGCCTTGAAATGCTTGAGGTCCGCCGGCAGCCGCCAGGGCAGGTCGCCATCCTTGCCGATCACGCCATTGTCGGCGCGGGCAAGGACCAGGGTGATTCCGCTCTGCCCACTCAAAACGTCACTCCCTTGCCACTCATCGTCCGTCATCCCCGCGAAGGCGGGGATCCAGCTCCCGCCTTTTCACCCCGATCAGAGGTTGGGAGATGGGTTCCCGCTTTCGCGGGAATGACGGCGCTTTTACCTAAAGCACCAGCCGCGTCACATGCCCCATCTTGCGGCCGGGACGCGCTTCATGCTTGCCATAGAGGTGCAGATGATTGGCCTGATCGCCCAATATCTCCAGCCATGCATTGGCCTCATCGCCGATCAGGTTGCGCATCTCCACGCGCGACGCGGCAAGGCCGGTGTCGCCCAGCGGCAGGCCGCAAATGGCGCGGACATGGTTTTCGAACTGGCTCGTCACCGCGCCCTCGATCGTCCAGTGACCGCTATTATGGACGCGCGGCGCCATTTCATTAAAGACCGGGCCGTCCGCGCTGGCGAAAAATTCGCAGGTCAGCACGCCGACATAGCCCAATGCGTCGGCGATCTGCTTCGCCATCGCGCGGGCCTGTTCCATCTGCCCCTCGATCAGCGGCCCGGCGGGCACGGTCGATGTGGCAAGAATGCCGTTCACATGAACATTCGCCGCCGAATCCCAGAAGCGCACTTCGCCATCGGCGCCGCGCACCAGGATGACCGAAAATTCCTCGGCAAAGGTGACGAAGCCTTCCAGGATCGCGCTCTGGCGGCCAATGGCGTTCCAGGCGCCGACCGCATCGCCCGGCTCGGACAGGCGCGCCTGCCCCTTGCCGTCATAGCCCATGCGGTTGGTCTTCAGGATGGCGCGGCTGCCGACCTGTTCGATCGCCTCTTCCAGATCGTCGAGGCTTTCGACCGGCGCGAAGGGCGCGGTCAGCCCGCCCAGATCGCAGACGAAGCGCTTTTCGGCGAGCCGGTCCTGCGCCACGCGCAGCGCCTGCGCACCGGGGCGGACGAGGCCGTGGGTGGACAGAACCTCAACCGCGGCCGGATCGATATTCTCGAACTCATAGGTGACGACATCGACGCCATCGGCAAAGGACGCCAGCGCCTGCGCATCCTCATAGGCGCCGCGCGTCCAGAGCGGCGAGACGTCGGCGGCCGGGCCGCTTTCCTCCGGCGCATAGATGCTGGTGCGATAGCCCAGCTGGGCCGCCGCCATAGCGATCATCCGGCCGAGCTGGCCGCCGCCAAGGATGCCGATGGTGGAGCCGGGCGCGATGGTCGTCATGGGCCTTCTATCTATCAGTCTTCGACGGTTTCGGCGACGGCATCGGTCTGGCGGGCACGCCAGGCATCGAGCCGATCGGCCAGAGCCGCGTCATTGGTGGCGAGGATGGCGGCGGCCAGCAGGCCCGCATTGATCGCGCCGGGCTTGCCGATGGCCAGCGTGGCGACGGGGATGCCGCCGGGCATCTGGACGATGGAGAGCAGCGAATCCATGCCCTTCAGCGCCTTGGACTCGACCGGCACGCCCAGCACCGGCAGGCGCGTCATCGATGCGGTCATGCCCGGCAGATGCGCGGCGCCGCCGGCACCGGCGATGATCACCTTCAGGCCGCGCGCGACAGCGCCGGTGGCATAATCATAGAGGCGCTGCGGGGTGCGGTGGGCGGACACCACCTTGCATTCATGCGCGACGCCCAGCGCGTCGAGCGTTTCGGCGGCGTGGCGCATGGTTTCCCAGTCGGACCGCGAACCCATGATGATACCGACGTCGATTGCGCTCATGGCCTTGATACTTTCCCCTGATGGTGATGGCCCGGAAAGCAAAGCCCCTTAGCGAGCGGGTCGCCAAGGGGCAATGAAGTTTATAGCCGTTCAGAGATCGCAGTCGCGACTTGTGCGTATGAAAACCGAAGCTTCCAGCCCTTCACATCGCCGCGATCAATTACTTCCAAAGATCGCGATCAGCGCTCCGACAGATAATAGCGGTCGATCGCGGTCAGATCGTCGGCCAGATCATAGACGATCGGCTGGCCGGTCGGGATTTCCAGTTCGGTGATCTCATCGTCGGGAATGTTCGACAGATGCTTCACCAGCGCGCGCAGCGAATTGCCATGGGCGGAGATGACGACGCGCTTGCCAGCCTTCAGGTCAGGCGCGATGACCGATTCCCAATAGGGCAGCACGCGGGCGATCGTGTCCTTGAGGCTTTCGGTCGACGGGATCGGGATGCCGGCATAGCGGCGATCGGCGGCCAGATCGAACTCGCTGCCCGCTTCCAGCACCGGCGGTGGAATGTCGAAGCTGCGGCGCCAGATCTTCACCTGCGCGTCGCCATGCTTGGCCGCTGTTTCCGCCTTGTTCAGGCCCGTGAGGCCGCCATAATGGCGTTCATTCAGGCGCCAGTCCTTTTCGACCGGCAGCCACAGCCGCCCCATTTCCTCCAGCACCAGATTGAGCGTCTTGATCGCGCGGCTCTGGACCGAAGTGTAACATTGGTCGAAATCCAGCCCCTTTTCCTTGAGCAGGCGGCCGGCGGCGCGCGCCTCTTCCACGCCCTTTTCGGTCACATCGACGTCCCACCAGCCGGTGAAGCGGTTTTCCAGATTCCAGGCCGACTGGCCGTGACGGATAAGGACGAGAGTGGGCATAGGGCGCGTCTCCTGCACGATAGCGGCAAATGATGTGCTTCCCATAACGGGCAAAATCGTGGGCGCAAGCTTGTCGCGGGCTGTTCATGCCCCACATTGCAGCGAGGGCGTCCTTGCGATAGCCAAAGGGTTCAAGATGAAGGAGCAGCCGACTTGGCATTTGTGAAGGGCGCATGGCGCATATTGGTTGCGATCAAGGACGGACTGGTCCTGCTGCTCCTGCTGCTCTTCTTCGGCGCGCTTTATGCCGCCCTCTCCTTTTCCCCCAAGCCCGCGCAAAAGGTCGGCAGCGGCGCGTTGCTGCTGGATCTGGACGGCAGCATCGTGGAGCAACCCGCCGAGGTCGGCGCCATGGCCCTGCTCAGCGGTTCCGGACCGGAGACAAAGGAATATCGCCTGTCCGACATCGTCGCCGCGCTCGACGCCGCGAAGGATGATGCCAAGGTGAAGGCGGTGGTCCTGAACCTCGACGGCTTTGCCGGCGGCGGTCAGGTGGCGATGGCCCGCGTGGGCAAGGCGCTGGACGGCGTGCGCGCCGCCAAGAAACCGGTGCTGGCCTATGCCACGCTCTACAGCGACGACAGCTATCAACTGGCCGCCCATGCCAGCGAAGTGTGGAGCGATCCGCTGGGCGGTGTCGCCATATTGGGCCGGGGCGGCTCCAACCTCTATTATAAGGGGTTGATCGACAAGCTGGGCGTGAACACCCATGTCTATCGCGTCGGCACCTATAAGAGCTTCGTCGAACCCTATATCCGGTCCGAACAGTCGCCCGAAGCCAAGCAGGCCAATCAGGCGCTGGCCGACGCCCTGTGGCAGAACTGGCAGGATGATGTCGCCAAGGCGCGGCCAAAGGCGAAGATCGCCGCCTATGCCGCCGATCCGCTGAGCGCCGCGCGCGCCACCGGCGGCGACATTGCCAAGGCCGCGCTGGCGGCGGGGCTGGTCGACAAGCTGGGCGACGAAGCCGCCTTTGGCGCGCGCGTGGCGCAGGTCGCGGGCGACTCCAGCAGCGACAAGGCGGGCAGTTTCGCCAGCATCGACCTGGCCGCCTATGTGAAGGCGCACAAGCCTTCCGGCGATGGCCAGATCGGCGTGCTGACGGTCGCGGGCGATATCGTGGACGGCGAAGGCGGCCCCGGCACGGCGGCGGGCGACACGATTTCCGACCTGCTGCTGACCGCGCTCGATGAAAAGGATTTGAAGGCCCTCGTCGTCCGTGTCGATTCGCCGGGCGGATCGGTGATGGCGTCGGAAAAGATTCGCGGCGCGATCCTGCAAGCCAAGGCGGCCGGGCTGCCGGTGGTCGTCTCCATGGCCAATGTCGCGGCCAGCGGCGGCTATTGGGTGTCGACGCCGGGCGACGTGATCTTTGCCGAACCGGATACCATCACCGGGTCGATCGGCGTGTTCGGCATCATCCCCAGCTTTGAAGGCACGCTGGCCAAGATGGGCATCACCACGGACGGCGTGCGCACCACGCCGCTGTCGGGCCAGCCCGATGTCGTGGGCGGCACCACCCCGGAATTCGATCAGATCATGCAATTGGGCGTCGAGGATATTTATCGCCGCTTCGTGGGTCTGGTCGCCCGCTCGCGCCACAAGACCCCGCAACAGATCGACGCCATCGCGCAGGGCCGCGTCTGGGACGGCGGCACCGCGCGCCAGATCGGGCTGGTCGACCGGTTCGGCGGCCTGGAAGACGCGATCGCCGAAGCCGCCCGCCGCGCCAAGCTCGATCCTGCCAAGGCACGCGCCTATGCGATCGAGAAGAAGCCTGACCCGTTCACCGAATTCGTCCAGTCGATCGCGCAGCGCGAGCAGGAAGACGCCAGCGCGCCCCGCGACATGCTGGCGCGGCAGGCGGCGGCGCAACGCGGCTGGGCGATGCAGGCGGTGTCCGATGTGAAAGCGCTGGTCACGGGCGCCGGCATCCGGGCCGACTGCCTGGAATGCCGCGGCTATGGCGCGCCCAAGCAGCAAAGCGCCGCAGACGAACGTGGCGTGATGGCATTGCTCGCGGGATTGTGGCGGTAAAACAGCAACAGATGCACCCCTCCCGCCTGCGGGAGGGGTTAGCGAGACTTACGCGCGCAGCGCGTTAGTCGCAGCGGGGTGGGCAAGACCATAGTCGACCTTAAGCCGCAGTCGCGCCGCAGGCAGCATATATTGTTCACGCGGAGGCGCGAAGACGCGGAGCAGATGCGCAACCCCTCCGCGCCTTCGCGCCTCCGCGTGAACCAAACCAAAGAAAGATTGCGCGCCGAGACGCAGAGAGCGCAGAGAAAATTACCACTCCAACTCTGCGTTCTCCGCGCCTCTGCGCGAATATGACATGCACTTTCGGCGCAAACGACCATTTGTTGCCGGTCAGCTTGGAGGTTCTCGCACCTGAAAGCTGACGTTTATCACTCAACGCCAGACAGCCACAAAATTCCGGCTGCCGATACTTCGAGAAAGGGGAGATTGCTTACCTGTCGCCATGGGGTTCCTGACGTATCGTATTCGATTAGGTGGTAGCTTCGCCCGCAAGTCCGCCAACTTTTACAGGGGCAAACATTCGGCGCTTCATCCCATGGGAGTTTAGCCAATCGCTGCAATTCACCTATCGCGTCGATTTTGCTCTCAAACTGCCCAACATGTTCGGCGTGTGACTCATCTTCTATGACAAACATGCGGCACCCCTGATGCAATTTCTGTGGCGGCTATACACTGACTCTGTGCAAAAGCTGACAGTCCCCTAACCACCCTTCTCGTCATTCCCGCGAAAGCGGGAACCCATCTCCCGACCTCTGAACAAAGTGAAATGGTGCGAGATGGATCCCCGCCTGCGCGGGGATGACGGTGCAGAATTGGTCCATATGTTTGCCAACCAAATCGCCCTACTTCTCATCCCGATAGCCCGGCAAGCCCAGCCCGCGCCAGATCGCCACCGCGCGCAGGCCGAACCCCAGCAGCGCCGCAATCACGCCGGCGACCGGCACATCCAGCCCGATCCAGCGCAGCGCCACGAACAGCCCCGACGCGAAGGCCGCCGCCGTCACATAAAGTTCCGGCCGCAGCAGGATCGACGGCTCGCCCGCCAGCAGATCGCGCATGATGCCGCCGACGCAGCCGGTGACGACACCCATCATCCCCGCGACGAAGGGCGGGACGCCGAAGCTCATCGCCTTGGCCGCGCCGAATACGGCAAAGGCGGCCAGACCGATCGCGTCCAGCCAGTCGAGCGCGCGGTCGCTCCACCAGCGGCGGGGGCTGAACCAGACGACCAGCGCCGCCGCCATGCAGGCGATCGCGGGCACCGCATCCACCACCCAGAAGACCGGTGCACCGATCAGCAGGTCGCGCACCGTGCCGCCGCCCACCCCCGTCACGAGCGCGAAGAAAGCGAAGGTGACGAGCGTCTGCCGCAACCGCGCCGCCGCCAGCGCCCCGGACGCGGCGAAGACGAAGGTGCCGATAATGCTCAATGTTTCGAGCACCGGACCGATCGAGGTGGCAAGGGAAGGCGTGGGTGGAAGCATAAATTTATCTAACCACAACCGTTCGTCCTTGCATGATGATTGGGTGATCAAAACCTATGTGAGGTGTTGATTGCGTGCAGATGGGGTCATGACCCCATCTGCACGGAGCATTC
>NZ_FNYZ01000072.1 GCF_900109095.1 Sphingobium sp. AP50 | reverse complement strand
ATACCAACCTGCATTGATCACGACCCACATGCCCATTTGCGGCGTCCGATTGTCATGATGCGCCACGGCTGATCGACGAGCCTGTTCCAAGCTTCGCAGCAGAGGTCGATGATGTTGTCGTGGGATGTGAAGATGCGGTTTGATAGCCAGTTATCGCGCATGAACTGCCAGATATTTTCTACTGGGTTGAGCTCAGGACATTTCGGCGGCAGCGGAACGATGCTGATATTCTCGGGCACTTCCAGCTTCCCGGTCATGTGCCATCCGGCCTGATCCATCAGCAGCACGCCGTGGGCACCTGGCTCGATAGCGAGCGATATTTCCGCCAGGTGCAGCGACATGGTCTGGGTATTGCAGAACGGAAGGATCAGGCCAGCCCCTTTGCCGAGTTCGGGGCAGATGGCACCAAAGATATAGGCTGATTTCGTCCTCTGATCCTTCGGTGCCGACGGCCGAGTGCCGCGCTTGGCCCAGCGGCGGGTGATCTTGTTTTTCTGGCCGATGCGGGCTTCGTCCTGGAACCAGACCTCTATCGGCGTGCCGCGCGGAAGGGCTGCTTTGATCTTTGCCAGCTCTGCTGCAAAGCCCCCTTTTTGAAGTCCTCCATCGCATATTCGTTCTGGCTATGGTGGCGTGGGCGCGCCGTCAGTTTGACATAGCCCAGCTTCTTCAACTCCCGCCCCACGGTCGTTTCCGTCAAGGACACGCCGAACTCATCATGGAGCCACCGCGCCAGATCGATCAGTCGCCAGCGGACAACTCCATGGATCGCCGGTATCGGGCCGCTTTCAACGATCTCGGCAAGGGCCATGCGCTGGATATCATTCAACAAGGGGGGCTTGCCCGGTGCCTTGCCGTCGAGGAGCCCATCAGGACCTTGATCATTGAACCGCACGACCCAGTCGCGCACGATCTGTAACGTTACTCCGCCGATACGCGCCGCATCGCTGCGGCTCCCGCCGTCATAAATTTCCGCCAAGGCCAGTAGCCGACGACCCTGGTTCGCGCTTCTGGTCGCGCGCGCCAGCCGTCTCAAGCCTGCCGCATCAAAGTCGTCCCGCAATCCAATCGCTGCACCCATGG
>NZ_FNYZ01000008.1 GCF_900109095.1 Sphingobium sp. AP50 | reverse complement strand
AGCAACCGCGTGGCTGTTCATAGCTTCTATACAGCTATTCGCCCGTCGCATCGCAAGGCTATGAAATCTCATCGGATAATTATGAATCAGGCTCTGAGGATGCGCTGAGGGTTCAAGATGTATCCGGACAGGGTTGAGCGTACCGGTACCTGACCCGTGGCAGGGCAGCGACAATGCGTAGCGCACCACCGCAGCAGGGACAGATGGTCGGGTCGAAACGTGCTCGACTCTTGATCGCGGCGATAACTGTCGGCTCGGCGTTGGTGGCTTGCGGCGGTGGCAGGAGCCGACGGATCATCGCGAGCCGGGCCTTGCGGCAACCGTTAGCGAGAAACCCATAATGTCGGATACGGTGAAAGCCGTCGGGCAGGCTGTGGATCAGAAAGCGCCGAATAAACTCGTCTGGAGTAAGCGACATCACCTTTGACGCGTTGCCGTGCCGATAATCACGCCAGCGGAAAGAGACGCCGGTATTGTCGACGCGGACTAAACGACTGTTGGCGATGGCGACGCGGTGCGTGTAGCGGCCGAGATAGGCAAGGACATGCTCGGGCGATCCGAATGGCGGCTTGGAGAAGACGATCCAGTCCTTGCGACCAAGCTGACGGACTAACATTGCGAACGTGTCGGCATCTTCGAGCCCGGTGAGCGTGCCCGAGAAGCGGAGCCTGCCTGCAACGTGAGCGGTCCGAAGCCGTTCGAGAAATAGCCGCCGAAACAGGCGAGAGAGCACGTGGACGGGCAGGAAGAAGCGAGGCCGACAGGCGAGCCAGCGCTCGCCATCGACCAGTGCGCCGCCGGGAACGAGACAGTGAATATGGGGATGATGGGTGAGCGCCTGACCCCAGGTATGAAGAATGGCCAGGAAGCCGATCTCGCCGCCAAGGTGCCGTGAATCTGCAGCAATGGTCTTCAGCGTTGCCGCGACCGCATCGAACAGGATCGCATAGACAACAGCTTTGTTGTGGAACGCGATCTCTGCCACCTCCGACGGCACCGTGAACACGACGTGGAAGTACGGCACCGGCAGCAGATCGGCCTGGCGATCTGCTAGCCACCGCTCGCGGGTTGCGGTCTGGCACTTGGGGCAATGTCGGTTGCGACAGCTATTATACGCGGCGCGGCTATGACTGCAGTCTTCGCACGCCTCAAGATGTCCCCCAAGTGCCGCCGTCCGGCAGAGCTCGATAGCCGACATGACCCGGCGTTCCACGCGGCCAATATGGCCATCGTGGGCGAGACGATAAGCTTGACCATGGCGCCGGAATATATCCGCCACCTCCAGTTCGGCACGCACTGCCACTAATCAGGCGGGCGGCACTACCTCAAGCGTTAGTCGGTCGAACGGACTTTGCGTCTTCGAGATCGTCGTTGCCGCGACATGGGTATAGCGAGCCGTCGTCGAAAGGTGGCTATGGCCCAAAAGCACCTGGATAATCCGGATATCGACGCCGCTTTCCAGCAGATGCGTCGCGAAGCTGTGCCTGAGAGTATGGACGCTGACGCGCTTGACGAGGCCTGCTGCCTTTGTCGCGGATCGGCAGGCAGCATGGAGCACCTGGACGTCGATCGGCTTGTCGCCCCGTCCAGGGAACAGCCATATCTCTGGACGTGCAAGCTGCCAGTACGTCCGCAGTATCCCGAGAAGCTGAGGCGACAGCATGACTGCGCGATCCTTGCCACCCTTGCCGTGACGGACCTGGATCAGCATCCGGTCGCTATCGATATCAGCGATCTTCAAGCCGATCGTCTCGGACGCTCGAAGCCCGGCGGCATAGGCTGTCGTTAACGCGGCACGGGCTTTGAGCGAGGGGACCGCCTCGAGAAACCGGACGACCTCGTCAGCGCTCAGAATGTCCGGCAGCTTGCGCGGCGTACGGGCGTAGGCGATGCGTTCCGGAATCTCCGCACGATCGAGCGTGACGCCATAGAAGAAGCGAAGCGCACACACCGTCTGGTTGAGAGCGCCCCAGGAAACGCCCTGCGATACGAGGTAGACTTGGAAAGCACGAACGTCCTCGAGGCCAAGCTGATCGGGTGATCGCTTGTGAAACCGACTGAACCGCTTGACCGCATGGATGTACGATCGCTGCGTGGCGGGCGATAGGTTGCGTAGGCTCATATCGTCGATCATACGACGACGCAGCGGACTTACCGCTGTCGTGGCATCTGTCATGAGATGGTCTCCTGGTTGAGGGTTGGTTCAGCAACCAAACCTTCTCATCAGGAGGCCATTCCGGCCAATACCCACCTCGCTCCCGCGTCAGCGGGTTAGTTCAATCGCAAAAATACAAAACTGCCAAAGTAGTGTTAGGCCGTAGACTCATTACGCAGCACACCAGATGCGGGCGCAGATGAGTTTCACGGCGGCGAGGGAGTTGTCGGGGCATTTGTCATATCGAGTGGCAATGCCCCGGAAGTGCTTGATGCGGTTGAAGAAGCGTTCGACCAGATTGCGCTGGCGGTAGAGCCAGCCCGAGAAGGGGAAACGCTGCTTGCGATTGGAGCGCGGCGGGATGTTCGCCCAGGCATTCTTGCTGGCGGCGGCCTCGCGGATGGCGTTACTGTCGTAGCCCTTGTCGGCCAGCAGCGTCGCGCCTTCGGGCATGGCCTCTAGCAGAGCTTCGGCTTCCTGGCTGTCGTGGACCTGACCGCCAGTCAGGCGCAGCGCAACGGGACGACCGTCAGCGTCAACGAGTGCATGGATTTTGCTCGTGAGGCCGCCTCGGGAACGTCCCATGCCGCGATCTCCGGCTCCCCCTTTTTGCCCGTCGCACCGTGTTGGTGGACGCGAACGCAGGTGGAGTCGATCATCACGATCTCGCCTTCGAAAGCAGCAGAAACTGCTGCAAGCAGCCGGTCCCACACCCCGGCTTTGCGCCAGCGGACGAACCGGTTGTAGCAGGTCGTTGAGGGTCCGTAGCGCTCAGGTATTTCCGCCCACGGTGAGCCCGTTCGAAATCGCCAAAGAATGCCGTTCAGCACGCGCCGATCGTCGACGCGGGCAACGCCGCGCGGCTTGTTCGGCAATAGCGGGGCGATGATCGACCATTCCCCATCCGTCAGTTCGTATCGCCGCCGTACCATCAAGCCTCCATCGCAATGGAAAGCCTGAATCATGCGAGCCAGATAATCTCAAGCCTGCTCGGAAATTTACGGCCTAATGCTGGCATTGGCCGTTTCTCCAAGCACCACTGCTATCGAGGCAGGCATCTTGGGCCACCCAAGGCGAAAACCGTATGAACGCTGCAAGGGCGACAATCGCAAGGCCCAACGCCAGAGCTACCCGCTTCCATGTGATGTGCATACCCATCCATATCACACGCAAAATCAGTCGCCAGTTTTTATGAGTTTACGGCCTAGCATTACAGTTGCATATTGATTGAAACTCTGAATCTATGGATCTCCATGGTAAGGAGGCCGTGGATGACGGGTGCATCGATCGAAACGACACTGGAGCTTTGGGCATTTTCACTACGGGACGTGAAGGTTCGCATGCGTGGGCTTTTCACTCAGGAGCGAGTAGCGGCGTCGGCTAACCTTTTTCTGGACGGCCTGTTGGGTGAGGAACGGCGCAAGACAGGTTGGATGCGTGCGGAAGCTGCCGGAGATCCGGGGCCTTGGCGGCAGCAGGCTATTTTGGGCCGCGGACGGTGGGATGCGGATGCTCTTTGCGAGATCGTGCGCGACTATGTCGTGGAGAACCTCGCTACCCCGGATGCTGTCCTGGTTATAGATGAGACCGGCTTCCTCAAGCAGGGCAAGGCATCCTGCGGTGTCGCGCGTCAGTACACCGGCTCGGCGGGCAAGATTACGAACTGTCAGATCGGCGTATTTGCCGCCTATGTATCGGCCCGTGGCCATGCCTTCATCGATCGAGCCCTCTACTTGCCCAAGAGTTGGGTCGGCGATCCGGAAAAACTTGCCGCCACCCATGTCCCAGAGACGGTTGGGTTCGCCACGAAGCCCGCATTGGCTGTCGAGATGATACGGCGCGCGCTGGCAGCGGACGTGCCCTTTTCATGGGTGGCGGCAGATGCGGTATATGGCGTGGGCGACGTCGAAGGCGCGCTACGTCGCGCCTGCAAAGGCTATGTCCTTGGGGTCAAATCCGATCACCACTTTGGCTCTTGGGCTGGCAAGCCCATGGTGGCCGGAAAAGCGGAGAAGATCGCTTGCGATCTTGCCCCTGACGCCTGGCAGCGCCTCTCTGCTGGCGAGGGCACAAAGGGCGCACGACTTCACGACTGGGCCTATTGCGAACTCGCCGACCTCGGTGCCGACGAATATGACGAAACGAAGTCTGGGCTTTGGACCCGCGGTCTCCTCATCCGCCGCAATATCAGCGACGGTGATCTCGCCTTCTTCACGACATGGTGCCCAGCGGGGACTGGCATTGAGACGCTCGTTTCCATCGAAGGCCATCGCTGGGCGATTGAGGACAGCTTTGAAACAGCCAAGAACGAACTCGGACTCGACCACAACGAAACCCGATCATGGCATGGCTGGCATCGCCATGTCTCGCTCGTCATGCTCGCCTTCGCCATGATGGCCGCCATCCGATACCGAGCCAATCTCGAAACGCCCCCAAAAAGACCGCGGATACCGCTCAGCCGGACCTGATCCGCTGGTCCATCCAAGAAGTCAGGCGCATCGCAAACAAACTGGCTCAGCGCCGTATCAAACCAGCCTATATCATCGCATGGTCATGTTGGCGGCGCGCGCATCAGGCCACCGCCAGGCGAGCTCACATCAAAACTAAAATGCAACTGTAATGCTAGTTACCGTCGGTGAAGGTGTACGAGCAGATCTTGTTGCCTGCGGGATCACGCAGATAGGCGGCATAGGCGCCCGGCAGATGGCTACGCGCACCAGGAGCGCCTTCGTCCGTGCCGCCGGCGGCAAGACCGGCTGCGTGAAACGCATCGACTTCGGCAGTGGTGGCGCCAGCAAAGCCGATGGTCATGCCATTGCTGGTCGGTGCCTCGCCGTTACCGGGACGTGCGACGATGAAGGCGGGCTTGTCACGGCCATAAAGCACCCAACCGTTGCCGAACGGGCCGAGATTGTCGATGCCGAGCGCGCCCAGTGCCGCGTCATAGAAGTTGACCGACGCTTCCAGATCGGCTGCGCCCATCATGACGTGGGAAAACACGTCGTTACCAGAGATAACTGCCATTTTTCTTATCCTTCTACAAATTTAGATTAGAATACGACGACGGAACGAATGCTTTCGCCCGAATGCATGAGTTCGAAGCCCTTGTTGATCTCCTCAAGCTTCAGCACGTGCGTGATCATGGGATCGATCTCGATCTTGCCGTTCATGTACCAGTCGACGATCTTTGGAACGTCGGTCCGGCCCTTGGCACCGCCAAAGGCGCTGCCCTGCCACACGCGGCCGGTCACCAGCTGGAACGGGCGAGTGGAAATCTCCTTGCCTGCTTCGGCGACGCCGATGACGGTGGAAACGCCCCAGCCGCGATGGCATGCTTCGAGTGCCTGCCGCATCACGTTGACATTGCCGGTGCAATCGAACGTATGATCTGCACCGCCATCGGTGAGAGCCACCAAGTGTGCGACGATGTCGCCATCGATCTTCGACGGGTTGACGAAGTGGGTCATGCCGAAACGACGGCCCCACTCCTCCTTGCTGTCGTTCAGATCAACGCCCACGATCATGGTAGCACCGGCCATGCGCGCGCCCTGAAGCACATTGAGACCGATGCCGCCCAGGCCAAAGACGATGACGACATCGCCAACCTGCACCTTGGCGGTATTGATCGCCGCACCGACGCCGGTGGTCACGCCGCAACCGATATAGCAGCTCTTGTCGAACGGAGCGTCCTCCCGGATTTTCGCGACGGCGATCTCGGGCAGAACGGTGAAGTTCGAGAAGGTCGAACACCCCATATAATGAAAGATCGACTGGCCTTTATAGCTGAAGCGCGACGTGCCATCTGGCATAAGGCCCTGGCCCTGCGTCGCGCGGATAGCGGTACACAGATTGGTCTTGCCGCTTAGGCAGCTTTTGCACTGGCGGCATTCAGGCGTATAGAGCGGGATGACGTGATCCCCAGGCTTTACCGATGTGACGCCCGGGCCTACTTCGCGCACGATGCCCGCCCCTTCATGACCCAGGACGACGGGAAAAATTCCTTCGCTGTCCAAACCGCCAAGGGTGTAAGCGTCCGTGTGGCACAGGCCGGTCGCCATGATCTCGACGAGTACCTCGCCCGGACGCGGGCCTTCCAGGTCGAGCTCGACTATTTCGAGAGGCTTTTTTGCCTCGAACGCTACTGCTGCACGCGTTTTCATGATGCTGCTCCTCCTTGTTGATGCCCCGATCTACCACCTTGCCATATGTGCGATAATATGGTCATTGCTCAAAACACTATGCCATATAGGGTATAATAATGTCTGAGTGGGATGGCATCGATGAGTTTGTCGCGGTGGCTACGACAAACTCCTTCACCAAGGCTGCGCGTGCGATAGGGAAGTCGCCTACGCATGTGAGCCGGTCTATCGGCGAGCTCGAGCGCCGCGTTCAAAACCCGCTGTTCAACCGGACGACCCGGACGGTCAGCCTGACCGATGCCGGACGAGTGTTCTTCGAGCACTGCCAGCGCTTGGTGCTCGAGCGAGATGAAGCGATCGCCCTCATCGGAGAACAAGGCGAGCCGCAGGGCGAGCTTAAGATAAGCTGCTCGACGACGATGGGAGAACGGTTCGTAGCACCGATTATTCGTCGCCTAGCAGTGCAGCATACCAAGCTGAATGTGTCGATCGAGCTTAGCAACAACCTCGTCGATCTAGTCGGGGACGGTTTCGACCTCGCAATCCGGACTGGCGAACTGACAGACGGTCGCTTGCTGGGCACATTGGTGGCGGAGCGGCGCTTCTACACATGCGCGGCGCCGGACTATCTCGCACGTCAGGGAGAACCAAGGACCGTGCAGGATCTTATGGAGCATCAATGCATAAGGGGAACGAGCGCCAGCTGGCATTATCTTGTCGCGGGCAAGGACGCCCATCATCGGCCCAGTGGACGATTCCGCTGCAATAGCGGTCAAGCGGTGATCGAGGCCTGCGTCGCCGGCTTGGGGATTTGCCAGCTGCCGGAATTCTATGTCCTCCCCTATCTTCGTCACGGCATGGTCAAACTCCTGCTTGAGGACGTCCGCCCGAAAGATGAACCGATCTGGGCGGTCTACCCGCGCCGCAGGCACCTGCTTCCGAAGATCCATGCAGCCATAGACGCTTTGAAACTGGAATTAGGCCCAACTCTACACACCGACCATCGGATTGAGCGGCATTTGATCCAGGAGAAGTAGCCCAAGGCGATGGTCCAGACTTCCGCCGCCCTGGAGACCACTAGGAGCAGATCTGGATTTCGCTTGATTTTACAAAGAGACGCGACGCCACAGTGCACCCGTTTCCGCTCGGCCCGCCATGAATTCGACAAATGCTTTTATGCGGGGAAGCGGTTGACGACTAGCTGGCCAAACGACGTGCAGGTGCCGACTATCGTCGAGATACCCCTCAAGAACTGGAGATAGCAGGCCGGCCTCGATCGGCGCCTCGACGCAAAAATCTGGAAGGCACGCGATGCCCAATCCCGCCAGAGCCATATCCTGCAACGCATCGATCGAATTGGCGGCTGCGCTCCGAGGAATGTCGCGCACCGGCAAGTGCAGCGCTGCAAATGGCCAAGGATCGATCTTTCCGCTGGTCGGGTATCGGTAGTGAAGGCAAACATGCCCCTTCAAGTCCATGATCGAGCGCGGTGCCGGGCGGGTCTCAAGGTAGGCTGGCGACGCGACAAGTCGGTGCCGGTAGGATCCGAGCATACGTCCGCGAAGCCGAGAGTCATCAAGGCTACCGATCCGGATCACCGCGTCGAAACCTTCGCCGATGATGTCAACCAGACGATCGGAAATGTCGAGATCCAGCTCTATGTCGGGATGGGCCAATTGGAATGCGGTGATCGACACCATCAAATGTTGCCCCAGTTGCGGCAGCCCTACTCGCAACTGACCGCGAGGCTTGCCCGCGATTTCGGTCATTTCTCGTTGGGCGCTCTCCAGATCATTCACGATCGCTCGACACCGTTCAAGAAAGAGCAGCCCTTCAGGGGTCAGTGTCATCGCGCGCGTCGATCGATGTAAAAGGCCAACGCCAAGGCTCTCTTCGAGTCGACTGACCGCTTTGCCGACGGCGGAAGACGACAGCCCCAATTTTCTACCCGCGTGCGTAAAGCTGCCCGTCGCAGCCGTTTGCATGAACGCGTTTATCGCACCGAAATGATCCATGACCTCCCCTTACATATGCCGCCCGCATTTTAGAAATTTTTTCCGATAAGTTTGGATTTCGAGCCTTATTTTCAAAGCTAGTAGATGCATTATTTGAAGGCAGAACATTCCTTCGAAAGGGATCAGAACATGCTAGCACCTGCAAACCCTCCACTTCTTCCTGCCGAGCTACAACAGCATGTCGGCTATTCACGCGTGTTCCAGCCAGGACGGCTGACTTTCGGGTTTATCGCGCCGCTGGAAAGCTATCCGCAAACCGTCGGTCCCTATATGGCGGGCCATGCGGCGATGGCGCGCAAAGTCGATGATGCGGGATTTGCCGCAATCTGGTTACGCGACGTGCCATTCTACGATCCGCAATTTGGCGATATCGGGCAGGTGTTTGACCCGCTGGCCTACGCCTCGTTTCTGACTGCGGTCACGCGGAACATCGCGATCGGAACGGCAGGGCTGCTGCTACCTCTTCGCGATCCCCTGATCATTGCCAAGCAGGTGGCGACCGTCGACCAGCTTTCAGGCGGCCGCTTCATCATAGGTGTGGCAACGGGTGACCGGCCGACCGAATATCCTGCCTTCGGCAAAAACTATGAAGATCGCGCAGATCGTTTTCGCGACGCTTTGGATCTTATCCGCACCACCCTTGGGCAGGACTGGCCGGTCCACCAATCGAAATATTATGGCGAACTCAGGGGAAATCTGGATCTGGTCCCAAAGCCTGCCGCCCAAAAAATTCCAGCCATCGTCATCGGACATGCGGGGCAGAGCATGGCGTGGACGGCGCAAAATACCGATGGCATCTTGTCCTATACCGCCGATCCGAGCCGCGTGGCCGGGATCGTCGCCGAATGGCGCAGCCTCAGCCCAGACATCTTCAAACCCTATGGCTACGGAACGATGTTCGATCTGGACGCGGACCCGGACGCGCCCTTCATACCCGGACGGATATTGCGGGCCGGTCGGAAGGCTTTGATCGAACTGTTCAAGCGCCAGGAAGGTGACGGCGTTTCCCATGTCGGCCTGCACTTCAAGCCGCAACGCCGCCCGGCCTCAGAGGTCATCGACGAACTGGCGGAATATGTGTTGCCGCACTTCCCGGTGGGGCCTGCCCCTGCCTTGACGTCATCCGCGCTAGTGGACGCCGCATGAACGCCCCACTGCACCACATGGATTTCATCTTCCAGACCAAGATAGGCACCTATACGCTTGCAACCCAGTGCGAAATGCTCGCCGAGACCGGCTACCAGGGACTGACCGTATCGGCGTGGAGCCAGGAACTGGCTTTGTTACCGACCGTCAGGAAGAGATGGGGGCTGGACGTCGGCGCCATCTACCTCATCTATCGTCCCGGTCTTGAACGTCATGTCCTCAACATCTTCGAGACGGTGGAGGGATGCTCGACCATCGAACTTGCGCTTCATTCCGGAGAAAGCGTGCAGGACGCGGATCGCCGCATGATCGAGCGATTGCTCCCTATTGCTGAGCGTCGGGGGCTGGACATCATACTCTATCCCCACATCAGATACGGGATGCAGACCACGACCGAAGCGGTCGCCCTGTGTCAGGAATTTAACCACCCTCGGCTCGGCATCGTCTTCAATGGCTATCACTGGTTTGCCAATCAGGAGGGGTCGCTGGAGGCCCGGCTCGATGCGCTCTGGCCCTGGCTTCGGCGGGTCAATCTGGCTGGATGCCGCCTGTCCCCGCTTGGTTGGGGCGGAGCAGCTACGATCGAGCCTCTCGACGAAGGCGAAATGGACAATTTCGTGCTGCTCGGCGTGTTGACGCGCCGTGGCTATGCCGGAACCTACGGCGTTCTGGGCTGGGAAAGCATGGGCGGCGATGTCTATGGCAATCTGCAGCGATCGGAAGCCGCGTTCCGTTCGATGGAGACGCGGCTGCGTACCCACCCCCACTGGGCCGAAATCCAGCCTGCATCATATTGAACATGGAGGACGGCACCATGCGTCATCGGATTCATGCACTGGATTCCTTCTTCTACACGTCGATGGGCATCTATGAATTCCAGTCACAATGCGAAATGCTATCGGACTTGGGCTATGACGGGATCACCGTTTCAGCCTGGGGCGGCACTCCCCATACCGACCTCAGCCTGTTGCCACAGGTGAAGGCAAGCCATGGCATCGACGTCAGCGCACTCTATCTGGTCCTCCACGAGGGGCGGAATGATCGAGCGTTGGAAGCAATCATCGAGCAAGTGGAGGGCGTCGGACTGCTGGAACTGGCTGTACAGACCAGCGTAAACGGCGCGCCCGGCATCCTGCGGTTTATCGAGAGGATCTTGCCTGTCGTCGAACAACGCGGATTGCGCGTCGCACTCTATCCGCATCTGCATCACGTCACCCAGACGACGAGTCAGGTCGTCCAGATCTGCGAGCGGTTTCGCCATCCGTTTCTGGGCGCATCCTTCAATGCCTATCATTGGTATGGAACGCAGGAGGGGCGGCTGGAACGGCGCCTGAAGGCAATGAAGCCCTGGCTCATGCAAGTCGTAACATCGGGCAGCGCGCTTTCCCGGCTGGGCTGGGGCGGTATTGCCACGATGGAACCGCCAGATCGCGGAGAACTGGACAATTTTGCGCTCGTGGCGGCTCTCGATCGCCTGGGCTACACCGGCAGCATCGGCGTGCTGGGATGGGATTATGGCGGCGACGTCTATCTGAAGCTGGAACGCAGCCTGCGCACCATGCACGACATCAGCCGTAGGTTGGAACGGCATCGCGCCTGGGGGCTCCTCCCTCTAAAATGATGATCTGAGCAAGGCGCTGCGGCTATCCTACATACACCGCCCTCGCCTCGTCTATCATTGAATATCCGCACATGCCGGTGCCAGCATGCATTGCACCAGGCTCAATCCAGTTGGCCGTCCGCCGCGAAGTTTACCAACTGATCAACGATAAAACGCACACGCGGGCTCAACTGGGCCTGCCGAGGCCATACTGCATGGATGTCGACGTCCACGGACGAGAATTCATCAAGCACGGTCTGCAAACGTCCAGCGTCGATATCCGCACGAACCATGGATATCGGCACCTGAGCAAGACCGAGCCCGCCTACGGTCGCGTCCACCATCGCCTCCCCGTCGCTAATCTGATGCGTCGCAGGTGGAACCAGTCGCCTTTCCACGCTCCCTTCCCGGACGAGCCATGTAAGCGGAGGGCCCCTATGTGCGCCGACGATGCAGCGGTGCGACCGAATATCATCCAGCGCCTTGGGCTTTCCCCACATCTTAAGATAATCGGGCGATGCGCAGATGACGCGTCGCTGCGACGTCAGCCGCCGCGCGATGAGATTACTGTTGTCGGAGAGAGTTCCGAACCGAATGGCGAGGTCGACATCGTCCCGTAGGAGGTCGCTTGTAGCGTCCGTGAATGTGAGGCTAAGGCTTAGATCCGGATGGGGTCGCGTGATCGCCATCAGGATCGGCAGTAGAACCTTGCGACCGAACACGATCGGCATGTCGATATGGACGCGGCCGCTCAATATGCGGTTGCTGGAGGACAATGCCGACTGAACAGATGTAACCTCGTCGATGGCAACCGAACACGCCGCCAGATATGCCTCTCCATCGGCCGTCAGCCGCATGAGCCTGGTCGTACGATTGAACAGCCTGAAGCCAAGCCGGTCCTCAAGACGCGCGATCGTCTTTCCCACCGAGGATTTGGTCAGCCCTAGCCGCTCTGCGGCGAGCGTGAAGCTGCCCGCTCGTGCTGCCGTCACAAAAACGGTGACGCCAGAAAAAGGATCTCGATCCAGCATTGTTTCTCTCATTTCTACTTAGAAGCGAAATCTATCATATTTAATGCCGCTCGAACTACAATTATATCGGGTAAGCGGCGGAGCTGTCGGCTCCAATTGCCTTTTTTAATAATGCAGGAGAAAACCATGCCAGTCGTGCGCGTCAGTTGGTTCGAAGGTAAAGATCACGGCCAAAAGGAAAAGGTCGCAGCGGAGATCACGGAAAGCATCGTCCGCAACACAGATACCGATCCGAAATATATCTACGTCATTTTCGAAGACATAAAAGCAAGTGACTGGGCCGGTGCCGGCAAGCTTTTCGGCAGTCCCGACAGCGGCGGAGAAGCCTGATCATGCGCGCCGGCGTTCGCCTCGCCCTTTGCCTCTTCGCTGGTGCGCTGGCTGCAACGCCGGCGCACGTTCTTGCGGACCCGGCTGTCACAGTACTGGGCCGCGACTTCACCTTTCCCAACAAGATAGATGGCCTTCCTGCCCGCCTGTCCGATTTCAAGGGGCTGACGATCAATCGCTTCGTCACCAATGACGGCGTGACGCTCAGCTATTGGGAAGCGGGCAACGGACCGCCGCTGATCTTCATTCCCGGCTGGTCTGCGAATGGCGCCGAATATGTAAACCTTATGTATCTCCTGGCAAAGCGCCATCGGGTGATCGTGCTGGACCCTCGCAATCAGGGTCTCTCGCAACGCATCGATTATGGCACGCGCATTTCGCGCTATTCGATGGACCTTAAACAACTGGTCGACCATCTCGGCATTACTCAAGCCGATTTTTGCGGCTGGTCGATGGGCGCCTCGGTCCTGTGGGGATATATAGATCTGTTTGGTACCTCGAGCATCCGCAAACTTGCTTTGGTCGACGAACCGATTTCCATTGTATCCCACGCCGACTGGTCGGCCCGGGAGCGCAAAGAGGCCGGCTCCATAGCCCCCTCGCCCGAACCGTTGCTTGCAGCATTGGGAGCAGCCCCCCCAGCCAATCCCGATCCGAAAGATCCAAGCTTGCTTGCGCGACTGATGCTGATGGATTCCCCATATTTCGCCAACTCGGAGAGCTTCGCGCGTGCTGTCATAAAGGATGATCCCAAATCGCTCGGGCTGATCATGTACGACCATGCCGGAAATGACTGGAGAGACGTCGTGCGGACCAAAATTGACCGTCCGACAGCGATCTTCACCGGGGAATGGAGCGCGAATGTGCCGAGTCAACAATGGGCGCAATCGGTCATTCCGGGTTCCCAACTGCACATCTACAGCAAAGCAGAACAAGGGGATCACTTCTTGATGTTCAAGAATCCCGTAAAGTTCGCTGCAGACCTAGAAGCCTTTCTTAAGGACGCGAAATGAAAGGTCTATCGCGGTACACTCTAGGACGTTGTGCGGCGATGGGCTTATGCTTCTCCGCTCCCCTGGTTCTAGCACACGATGGTGGCAACGTCGCTGACTACAGGCTGTCGGGCGTTTCTTTATCAGGGGTCCGCCATCTTGGTAGCACGGCGTTCGAGATGCGCATGCCGTCGAGCGCGTACCAGGATCCCGCGAAGGAACAACTGAGCGACCGCAACTTCATGGCATGGCTTCCGCTGGACTTCCAGGACGGGACGATCGAGGTCGACGTTGCGAGCGACCTGGCCACAGATGCCCCTGGCTATGCGCGTGGTTTCATCGGCCTGGCTTTCAGGATCGATGCGGCAGGCCGATTTGAAAATATTTATCTTCGGCCGACCAATAGTGTCTCGGACGATCAGGTTCGCCGCAATCATTCTGTGCAATATGCGGCCTATCCGGATCATCTATTCGATCGTCTGCGCCGAGAAACCCCGGAAAAATACGAGACCTACGCCGATATCGCGACCGGAAGATGGATCAGGATGAAACTCGTGGTCAGCGGGCTCCAAGCGATCCTCTATCTCGACAACAAGCCTACGCCTGCGTTGGTGGTTCAAGATCTCAAACTGGGCGCCAGGCAATGTGGCGGCGTTGGAATATGGCTCGAATCCGGAACGATAGCCCATTTTCGCAATCTCAAGATCACGCACACAATGTCAGCCGCCGGCCAGTAGCACGAAAATATATCAGCCACTGCGACAGTCACTATCCGAATAGAGAAAATTCAGATGAAGAACGAAGTTTACACGATCTACCATCTGGCGATCGAGCCGACCGATTTTCCCGCGTTTGAGACCCTTATTTCCAAAATCGTCGACGCTACGAGTAAAGAATCAGATACGCTGACATATGAATATGTGGTCAATAGAGATCGCACAGCAGTCCACATCATCGAGCGTTACCGTCCTGCCGGTATCGTACCCCATAGCGATACAACGTTCGCACCGTTCGCAGAGGAGTTTCTCTCGCTCGTCCGCATAGAGAAGTTGTACGTCTATGGAGAGACAACGCCGGAGATCAGAACCCGGCTCGATCGGTTCGACGCGCTCTATTTCTCCTCGTTTGCAGGCTTCAGTCGATAACATATCGGTGACGCATTGGTCGGGTTTCGCAATTGTCATGGGCATGTGGCCGCGCTCGACCGCGAGTCGAGCAGGTTTGCGACCTTTCTTGCCGGGCGCGGCCGTGCGACCTTACCACATAGAACTCAATCCGGGCGTGCCCGGCTACGTTTGGAGCTCACTCCAAGTTACAGAAATCCGCTGAACTTGAACATAATCATCGTCGCCACTGACGATGTCCATGTTTAGTAATCCTGCATCGACGCTTTCAATTACCCACAAGTGGTCGCGAGCGTGATTCCGTTGGCCGCATGAGCATTGCTCGCCTGGAATCAAGCATGATTCATTCCCTGGCACCTGAAGCGGTTGGCGGGGTGCAACGTGGAGACATCCGTTTTCGATGCGGCAGGATGGGCTGACGGGGAAGTCGATCCCGCCGCCTTTCGTGATAAGCGATTGGGCGAACGGCTTCGAACGATGCTTAAGCAGATGTCAGGAGCGATTGGCGCACCGATACCGATGGCGTGCCAAGACTGGGCCAATACCAAGGCGGCCTACCGTTTTTTGTCTAATGGCTCGGTAAACGAGGGAGACATACTTGCCGGGCATTTCCAGGCGACACGGGCACGAGCGACGGCGCTTGAGGGGTTCATCCTAGTTTTACAGGACACCACCGAATTCTCCTATCAAAGGCGCAATCCTGAAACGATTGGCGCCATCGGGCTTGCGCCGAGCCGGCGTGATGAGAATGGTCGGCTTCGGCTTCATACGGTCTGCGGCCTGCTCATGCACTCCAGCCTTGCGATCACGACTGAGGGATTGCCACTGGGTCTGACAGCGGCGAAATTCTGGACCCGTACCAAGTTCAAGGGTGCCAACGCGTTGAAGCGGCGGATCAATCCCACGCGCGTACCGATCGAGGAGAAGGAGAGCTACCGCTGGCTCGAGAATATGCGTCAATCGACCACCCTGCTGGGCGATCCAGAGCGACTGGTTCATATTGGCGATCGGGAGAACGACATTTACGAGTTTTTCTGCGAAACACAGATGCTCGGCACGCATTTTTTGGTCCGCACCTGTGTCGATCGTCTGGCTGGCGACGGTGGCCATACGATCGCCGACGAAATGAGCGAAACCACCGTGCAAGGCACGCATCGGATCACCATTGGCAAAGACGATCATGCCGACATCGAACTGCGCTATAGGCGCATCCAAGTTTTGCCGCCGATCGGAAAGCAAAAGCGCTATCCTTCCCTCAGCCTGACCATCTTGCATGCCCGTGAGAGTGGAACGCCTGAAGGGCGCCCCCCAATCGACTGGCGGCTCATCACCGATCTGCCGGTAACGACGCCTGACGAAGCCATCGAAAAGCTCGACTGGTATGCTCAGCGTTGGAAGATCGAACTCTTCCACAAGATACTCAAATCTGGCTGCCGAGCCGAAGATGCGCGGCTGCGGACCGCCGAACGCCTCGCCAATCTGATCGCCATATTCTGCATTCTGTCATGGCGCCTGTTTTGGATGACCATGATCAATCGCGCTGCTCCTGACGCATCGCCTCGGCTGATCCTGACCGATGTCGAAATTACCCTGATCGACCGCCTCGCAGCTTCCCGAAAGAATGAACCGCCAGGCAGAACCCTTTCCGACTATCTAACCCAAATCGCCCGGCTCGGAGGCTATCTTGCGCGAGCCCATGATCCGCCGCCTGGCAACATCGTCATCTGGAGAGGATGGTCTCGCCTGATGGACATCAAAATCGGTGCTAACGTCAGCCGCAACATTTGTGGGTAATTGAAAGGCATCGACGCTCAGCCAAAGCATTGACGACGTCGCAATCATCTCGATCGCCTGCCTGTCCTCCCCCTCAGCTCCTTGCCCTTGTCGTGACCTGACCAGCTATGTGCTGCGCCACGCAATATCCCGCCTTTCAGTTGGCTTTTCATCCTATTAGTCTAGAGGTCTTTTCTGGGCCACCGTCGGCATCGCGTGACCGCCATAGACCAACAGGAACAAGAACACTTTGACCAGTGACGAGGGTAACAAACCAAACCGAAGGCGTCGCGGGCTTGCACTAGAAGAAGCCATACTGGATGCGGCATGGTCAGACTTGTCTACCAACGGCTATGCCAGGTTTACCTTCGAAACCGTCGCGCGCATGGCCGGGACGAGCCGTCCGGTCCTTTATCGACGTTGGTCAACGCGCGCGAGTCTCGCTTCGTCCGCCATCGTTCGGCACCTGAAGCGCAATCCCATAATTGTACCCGACCTTGGCAACCTGAGAGATGAACTCCAGTGCGCAATGCGCAAATTTGCTGATCGGGCACCTCCCAGTCTCATGAAGCTTGTGTTCGAAATGCACGAGGATATGGCTTTAGAAGAGGTAAATTTCACTGATGCGCGTTTCAGCGAGAACCCGATCGGTGATGTCATAGCACGTGGCGTAGCGCGCGGAGAGATAGATCCCCAGCGCCTGAACGCTCGCGTCATGCGCGTGCTACCCAGCCTTGTGATGCACGAGATCGTCGTGACCGCGCAGCCGATTTCGGATCAGACCATATCGGCAATAATCGATCAGATTTTCATGCCTTTAACCGTGCCCCTGCCCTGAGCAATGCATCGCACAAAGATGATTTAAGATACAAAATGTTTCTTATTGACGTTGAAGCATGACATCGGCGATATGTGCGATGCGGGATTGAGGGCACGCACCCAAGATCGAGGCCGCTGACATTTCATTCGATGGAGCGACCGGCTCGATGAAAAAACGTGTAAAGGTAAGTGCTCCACCGCTCTGCGTTATTGGAGTGATCTGGTTCGGCGCACCCGCACAGGCGCAGGATCATGTCGTACTTGGGGCAGGAGTTGCGGTGACGCCAACCTATCAAGGGTCTGACGACTACAGGGTGCTGCCGTTGCCCGCGATCGATATAAAGAAGGGGTGGTTCTTCGCGAACCTACGTAATGGCATTGGGATCGAGCCAATTGGCACCGGGGTGATATCGGCAGGTGTGAGTGCCGTCTTTGTCCAGGGGTATCGGCGTCGCGACATTCCGACGGGAATTTCGAAACTTTCGGGTGGTCTGGGTGCTCGAGCACATATCAATCTGCGCTCCAGTGGTCTGACTGGCACCTTGGGCGTAACAAAAGTCATATCGGGCGGCACAGGCGGGATCATCGCCGATGCCAGCGTCTCCTATACAATCCTCATCTCTTCGAAATTTTCCCTCACGCCGACCGTCGGAGCGACGTGGGCAGATCGGGCGCATAACGACCAGTATTTTGGCGTAGACAAAGTCGAAGCATCTGCTTCGGGGCTTTCCCCTTTCTCTACGGGGGCGGGGTTCAAGGACATTTCGGGCACGCTCACAGCGACCTATCGATTGACCGATCGGATCGCATTGAGCGCAACCAGCGGTGTGACCACCTTGCTCAACAAAGTAAGCGAAAGCCCCTTGGTTCGCCGCGCCACTCAGCCCTTTGGGACGGTCGCGCTTACTTACCGCCTCTAACAACTTAATCCCCCTGTTCGTCAGCGCTGTCCATTCTGTACGAATGAGGGTTGAAATTCTCAAGGTTGGCAGACCACGCCGCTTTTCTTTGGCGTCACTAACAATCCTCGATCGGCAATTTTGTCGACCTTTGCCTCCAAAGGAAACGCCACTGGGCAGGGCACTGCTGTGGCGGCGCACTTCCGTCCTTTTTGACCCGTCGCTCAGCCGACCAAATGTCATTGCCGTTCTACCGTGATTGGGGCATAGTCAGTCTTGGCGGGCAGACCTTCTGAACGAGGGTTGGCCATGAAGTCTGACATATCTCAATATTCGGTAGGCGCGGCGAGCGCTGTGGATGCAGATCGCATCTACCCGAAGGATCGCCGGACAGACCGGCTCTTGCGGAAACCTGATGTCACCGCAAGAACCGGGATGTCCGTCTCAGCTATCTATAGGTTAGAAACAGCCGGTCGCTTCCCTCGCCGTCGCCGTATCGGATTGCGCTCTGTCGCCTGGTACGAAAGCGATATCGACGAATTCATTGCTGATCCTTCAGCCTACCGTTCAGATACCGGCTGACCACTTCATGTGCCGGATCGAGCCCTCTGGTGATGAGGTCAGCCCAAATCTGAATGAGCGTACCCCGAGGTTTGCGGTAACGCGATCGGTTGTACGCCCATTCCGAGGCGGAAACTCCCTGCGGGACATGAGCCAGTACCATATCGATAACCATCCGATCCCCGTCGCGCTCAAGTTCGGCGGCGCGCTCATTCATGATGGTTGAGAATGATGAGCGCCATCCATGGGGCACCATCACGTTCTTGTAGCGCCCTCCCCCCATCCGCTTGTACATTGTGCTCAAGGCAGCGTCAGAAATAGGTTCGCGCCAAGATTTCGTGCTCGGGAAAAGCAGGTCGAACCCACCAGTCAATGGCCGGAGCGCGCGAAGCGTTTCGACTGCTTGGTGTGAAAGGGGGACGTCATGGCCAAACGCCGAGTTGCCTTTGTCCTCGACGTCGAGCTTCATCCGGCTCGCGGGAACTCGCCAGATCGGTGCGTTTGGCACCGCATCCGGATTTTCCCAGTCGATACCCTCGAACTCGCTCCAGAGAGCCGTTCGAAGTACACCCACCCGGACCAGAGTGAGCGCCAAGAGCCGGGAGGCAAGCTTGACGATCAGACTGGACGTTGAGCGATCCACGACCTTCTGAAATTCGAGCAGCTCAGGCACTTCGGTCAACGCCGGCTGCTTCGATCCGCGACGCGTCGGCTTGAGCGCGTCCCTGATTTCATCGATTTCGAGCAGGATAGCAGGATCGACAAGCCGCTCCGCCTTTGCGCGCCGGAAGACGCCCCTTACATAGCCGCGGACGCGCTTGGCCGTTTCGACAGAACCTCTGCCCTCGATTTTGCGGAGCGCTCGAAGAATCGACGTGCTTTCGATCTGGCCGATCGGATGATGACCAAACAATGGATAGAGGTCGCGCTCAAACCGGTTCCGCACACGCTTGGCATTCGAGATCGACCAAATGGGCTCCTGGTCCGCCAGCCACTCCTCCGCAACTTTCCGGAAGGTCACTTTGGCAGCCTCTTGCCTCGATATCTTGGCTATCTGCTTTTCGAGCGCCGGATCCTTGCCTTCGGCCACCAGCTTTCGCGCCTCGTGATGCGCATCGCGCGCAGCAACGAGACCCAATTCAGGATATTGTCCCAGAGTAAGGGTCTTCTCTTTGGGACCTACCCGATATCTGTAGCGCCAGATTTTCCCGCCGGCGCTGGTGACGTAAAGAAAAAGCCCCTGAGAATCAGCGAGCCGATAATCGCTCGTTCGGGGCTTGGCATTCTTAATTTCGATGATGGTAAGCGACATGAGATTATGCCCTCAAATCGGCCCGCCATGCCCGCAAATATGCCCGCAGATTCGCTGAACTATCTTGGTCTGCTACGACCTGTCCTGATCAGCTAAATACCTAACAAACCCTTGTTTTCCAAGGAGTTATTAGCGCATCAGATCCGTCTTGAAAAGAATATTTGGTGGGCCCGGCAGGACTTGAACCCGCAACCTATCCGTTATGAGCGGACAGCTCTAACCAATTGAGCTACAGGCCCCACCTGTTGGAAGCCGCCGAATAGGCAGCATCAGGCCGCTTGGCAAGCCTCCACGCGCATCGGAACGGCGGCCAGCAATTCATTCAGGCTAGCCGCCGCCACGCCGCGTAAAGCCAGATGATTCAATACCCGGTCCCACCAGCCATAAAAGTCCGCGCGGTCGCGCTCGTTGCGGACATAGGGCGTGTGGCCCGGCGCCAGCGTCGGCGAATGGAAACTGAAATTGAGCACCCGCACGCCTTCCTCGATCAGCGCGTCGATCGCGGCGATCGCCTCCTGCGCGGGAACGCCTTCGGGCGTCAGCGGCACGCGGCTCAGCATGCGTGCCCGCGACAAGGCGCCCGCCAGCGGCCCCATGGTCTGCGCCGCGCGATATAGTCGCTCGCCACCACCCCGCAACAGGCCGGTAAAGGCCGTAGACAGCGGCAGTTCGACCAGCGACCGTGTCGGCCCGGCCCAATAGGGATTTTGCGGCAATCCGGAAAAATCCGGCCCATGCTGATGACTATAATCGAACCGGCTGCGCACCGAACTGTCGAGGCGAAAGCCTGCCACCTCCAGCAGGCGCGCGCTGTTCGGGCCGACACCATAGCGACCGGCGCGATAGGCAACAGGCCGCTGACCAAATCGCGCCTCGATCCGCGCGCATAATGCTTCCAGCTTCGCCCGCTCCACCTCTTCGGGCAGGAAGCCCACATAGCTGTTGGGTGCGTTCACATCCTCGACATGGGGCGGATTGACCCAGGGATGGAGATGCGCACCGATATCGGCCGCGCCATCGCTCAGCCACTGCCCCATCATTGCTGCGGCGCTATCACTCTCGACCACCGGATAATCGGTGACATAGACGGGCTTCACCCCGGCAGCCGCGAAATAGGCCTGCCCCCGCGCCATGCCGTCCAGCGCGGTCACGCCATGGCCGATCCGGCTGAAGGGCGCATTCCAGTCAAACTCTTCCTCGGTATCGACGAACAGCATGAAGCGGGTGCCAAAGGCGGGGTTTAGGGCGATCATGTCCTGCGCCAGCGGAGGCTGGAGCAGGGAGCCGTCATGGAAAGAAGCGGTCATAAGGCAGCGCTATCGCATAATGGTTGCGATAGGGTTTCTTGCAGGATCACGCCTGATCCGCCACCCCCGCCAAAGCCGCGACCGCCGGAATGGCCAGCTTCAGCCGCCCCGGCTCGACCGTCAGGCTGCCGCCACAGGTCGCCGCCAGTCCCCGGATCAGCCGAAGCGAGAAGCCAAGCCCCAGCAACGGCCCGTCGGCCCAGTCGCCCTCCCCGCTATAGCCGGGGTCCAGCAATTGCGATTCTTCCAGCCCCGCCAGCGCCGCCGGCCGATCGATGGCCAGCACCACCTGCCCGGCCCCGGCGTCGGGCTGGAACCAGCAGGCGCCGACCAGCGCCTCGGTCGCGGGCGCCACCGACAGCAGCGTGCGCAACAGATGCTGCACCATACGTTCGCCCTGTACCGGGTCGATCCGCACCTGCGGCAGGCCGGGCGCCATTGCGATATCGATCCCCGCCCGTGCCTGTTCGCGAAAACGCGACGCGACCTGAGTCACCAGCAAGGCTGGGTCGATCAGTTGCGACGCGCTGGTGCCATCCCCGCGCGAAACCCGCGCGGCCAGATCCAGATCGTCGAACGCCGCCAGCAGATGATGCGCGTCCACCGCGATCTTGCCCGCCATTTCGCGATATTCGACACCCGCCGGGCCGAACAATTCCTGTTCGATAATCTCGGCAAAGCCCAATATGGCGTTCAGCGGCGTGCGCAATTCATGCACCAGTTGCCGCAGGGAATCGGCCGACAACCCTGCGATCGCCATCGCCGAAGGCTGCGGTTCGCTCGCGACCTCATGCAGATAGGGGCGGCGCGCCTGCCCGCGATAGCCCTGAAAGCGGCCGGAGCGATTGTCGAAGAAGGGCGTCGCCGTCAGCCGCCACTCCCCCGCCATGGCGCCGCCGACGATAGTGAAGCGGCCATTCTGGAACCCGCTGCGCCGGGCAAAGGCGCCCGCGACATGGCCATCCGGCCCGCTGCCGCCTTCCAGCGCGATATCGCCCAATGAAAGCCCGATCAGCGCCGCGCGCGGCCCCTGGTCGATCCACAGGATGATGCCCTCCGCATCCGTCTCGAACGCGAAATCGCGCGGCGCGGCAACGGCTTCCTCGGCCTCATCCGGCTGCGAAGGGGACGCCTCGGGCGCCTTGCGGGTGCTGGTGAACTGAGCGATCCGGTCGACCAGATTGCGGATCTGCCCTTCATCGCCCGGCGGTGCCCGTAGCGGCGTGACCGTCGCGCTCGGCCGCTCCTCCGGCGCCTCCGTCTCCATGTCGGCGGTCAGCAGCATGTCGCTTTGCCCGATCATGTCCTGCCGCTCGGTCGTCAGGACCAGATCATGCGCGCCGAATGCCTCCAGCGCCTGCCGCGTCGTTGCGCCTATATCGCGCCGCCCACGCAGCACGCCCCGCGCCGTGGGGGTCAACTGCGGCAACAGTTCGACCCAATGCGCATCCGGCAATTGCGCCCGCGCCATCGCCGCCGCCGCAATCGCGGGCCTATCATTGGCGAACAACCGCACCAGACTGGGTGAACGCAACCGCCGGCCCAGTTCGACCACGGTCGCGATTCGCTGCGTTTCGCTCAGCTTGGGCTGAAAGCTGATGATGCGATCGATCAGGGCCGCCTTCTGCGCCTCGGGCATCGCCGAACGCCCCGCCACGTCGCCCTGCGCCAACAGGTCGACGCACTGGCGCCACAATGTCACGCTGCCCAGCCCGCTGCGATCATCAGCCGCCAGAACCGTCTGCATGAGATCGTTGAAACGCACGAAAAATCCCCAAAATCGCGCCGACGGGCAGGCCATCGTCCCAGCCCGCCAATACGGCTTTCATGCTGGATAGGCGCTTGGCGGAAAAAGGGAAAGGGGCTGATCCTGCGAACGAATATGATCGTCGCATAGTGGGACAATTGCAATGCTCTGAAACATTATTATGATGGGGCGCACTAACAGGACAGGAAATAAGCAGAATAATGGCCGGCCCCAATATCGACGACATCGACCTGCAAATTTTGGGCGAATTGCAGCAGGATGGCAGGATGACCAATGTGGAGCTGGCGCGGAAGGTGGGCCTGACCGCACCGCCCTGCCTGCGGCGCGTGCGCGCACTGGAAGAAGCCGGCGCCATCACATCCTATCATGCCGTGGTCGCCCCCGCGATGCTGGGCTATACCATCACCGTGTTCGCGATGGTCAGCCTGAAGAGTCAGGCCGAAGCCGATCTTAAGGCCTTCCAGGATCATGTCGCGGAACTGCCCGAAGTGCGCGAATGCCATATGCTGAACGGCGAAATCGACTTCATCCTGAAGGTCGTGGCCAAGGATTTGCAGAGCTTCCAGCAATTTCTGACGTCGAAGCTGACGCCCGCGCCCAATGTCGTCAGCGTCAAGACGTCGCTGACGATCCGCACATCGAAGAATGTGCCGGGCGTCCCGCTCCCGGTCTGAGACGCAGGCACAGGCCTGCGTCGAAAATCCGGCTCAGGCCGCCTTGCGGTTCCTATGCTCCACCCATGCGGACCAGAACTGGGCCACCGGCGCCCAGTCTCCGCTAACCTGCGCCAGCGCTGTCTGAGCGCCAGCCAGATCGCCTGACCGCGCCAGCGCCACGCCCAGCCGCGCATTGACGCGGTCGGCATCCACGCCGCCCTTGGTCAGCGCGGCGTGATACTGCTCCACCGCCTGCGGATATTGGCTGAGCGAGAAATAGCTGTCGGCCAGCGCCAGGGCATCCTTGCCGTTGCTCGCCGCCGCCGCCTTCTTCGCCTGCACGGGCAAGCTGGCGATTTCCTTCGTAGCCTTGGGCGCGACGGACTTCAGCAACTGGCTGGTGACTGCCTGTGACGGGGTCAGCTTGCCCGCCGCCCGGCCCGCCTCGATGATGGTGCGGGTTTCCGCATAATAGCCGGCTTTTTCCGCCATCTGGGCATAGGCCTGATAATCGCGCTCGCTCGCCATGGCGCCATTGGCCGCCTGAAGGCGATAGAGGTCGAGGCGCAGTTGCGGGTCGATATCCTTCTTCGCCTGATAATTGACCAGCGCCGCGCGCCAATCCGCCTTATCATCCTCCAGGTCCAGCCGCTCGCGATAGAGTTGCACCACCTCTGGCCAGTCGCCCGCCTGATAGGCCATCGAGATAGCCCGATCGGTCCAGGCGAGCGGAACCGGCTTGCCCGCCGCCTTCTGCGCCGCGATCGCGGCAGTCACAAAGGGCCGGGCTTCCTTGGGCTTGTTCCGGCGCAGCGCGATATCCGCGCGCAACATGGTGGCGTCGACCTCGTCATATCCCAGCGCCTTGGCGTAATCGAGCTGGGCGATCGCATCGTCATAATTGCCGACGACATAGGACAGATAGCCAGCGATGTAGCGCAAACGCGGCGCATCGCCACGCGGCAGCGCGCTGGTCTTGAACATGTCGGTCAGCGCAATTCGCTGCGCCTGCACATCGCGGCGCAATGTCGCCACTTCAAAGCGCAACCCCGCAGCGACATAAGCCTCGAAATCGGTCGTCGGCATCAGCGCAGAAACCTGCGTGCCCGCCGCCGCGGCATCGCGCGCCTTGATCGCCGCATCCGCCGCCTGCGCATTGGCGCGGAAGACGTCGGACATGATGATCGGCGGCCCGGCCACGACGATCTTCTTCTTTTTCGCGATGGCCGGCGTCGTCAGCAGGACCGCTGCGATCGCGAGGGAGGAAAGGATGGAATATCTACGCATGGCCGCCCCGGCCTCCCCCGAATTTTTCATTCTCGAATGGATCATTTCAAATGGTCGGGGGCATCACCCGAAGGCGACGCCCCTCTCGACCTCAGGCGCCCTTGGTGCCCAGATAGGCCAGCCACAGGCCCGCGATCGGCTTGCGCGATCCGCCCTGCACCGCCTCGAAAGCGCCCTTGGCACCGGCCGTGTCGCCCGCCAGCGTCTTGGCGATGCCCAGACGGGTGTTGACTTCGTCGGCGTCCACGCCGCCCTTCTGCTTGGCCAGTTCGAACATCGAAACCGCCTTGGCATAGTCGCCATAGCCCAGATAGGCGTCGGCGGTCGCCGCAGCGATCTTGCCATTGGCCGCCTTCTGCGCGTCGGCTTCGGCCGAACCGAGCGATGCCTTGTCGCCCGCAATCTTGGGCACAGCAGTCGAATAGAGATCGGCGCCGCCGCTGGCGTTCAACACACCCTTCGAACGGCCCTTGTCGATCACCGACTTCACTTCGCCATAGATGCCGGTCTTCGACGCCATTTCGGCATATTCGGTGAAGTCGGCGGCGATCACCAGACCGTCCGAGGCACCGAGCAGGCGCAGAACGTCCAGATTTTCGCGATTGGTGATGTTCGGGTTGGCGCGCTGGAACAGACGGACGAGCGTGCGCAGATTCTGGCCGCTGGGGTCAGCCTGATAGGCCATCTTCGCCCATTCGGTCACGTCGGGCAGCTTGGCGGCTTCCGCGCGGCCAACGCCGATCTGATACCATTGCGCCGGCACCTGCTGGCCCGATGCCTTCATGCTGTCGGCGGCGGCCTTCAGCGCGGTCAGGCCCTGCAGGGTGAAGCCGCGTGCCGGCTCGACCGAGGTGTTGGTGGTGCCCGCCTTGCCAAAATAGGCCTGCGCGATCGTCGGCTGCACCGATTCCGCCTTGGCACCGGCCGCAACAGCCGCCTGGCCACGCTGGATCGCCACGTCGAAATTCTTCGCTTCCAGCGCCGAATTGGCGGCGATCGAGTTGAACTGGGCAGCCTGTTCGGGCGGCGTCAGGCCGCTGTCCAGCATCTGGTTCAGCGCTTCACCCTGAAGCGCGGCATCCTTGCTCGCGATCGAGGTGTTCAGCTTGATCGCGCCGATCTGATATTTGTCGTCGTTCGACGTCGCCTTGCTGTCGGCTTCGGCCAGAGCCGCCTTGGCACCGGCGAAATCCTGCGCTTCGGCCGCCTTCTGCGCCGTCTGAAGCGCCTTGATCACGTCAGGCGAAACCTTGAGCTGAGGACCAGCCTTCTTCTCTTCCTTCTTCGCGGCAAAGGCAGGCGCCGAAACGGCACCGCTCGTCAGCGCCAAAGCCAGCGCGAGCGCCACCGGGGTAACAAAACGCATGATCCTCATCTCCTTTGCGCGCCTGAATAGGGATTCAGGCGACCTTTCGGGGGTTAAGCGCCGATTAGGGGGCGGCGCGTGAATGGGCATTGAACAAGCCTAAATCGATGGGATTTGCAACCGTTATGCGGCCCCTTCGTTCCCCGGGCCACCATATACCCTCTTGGCTGCACACGCGGGCGCGCGAGCGCGCGCGAGGGGTGACAGATTTGTTTCGCTGGGCTAGTGCATCAGCAACGTACGCATCCATCCAAAAAGAGAATCGCATTGACCGACGAGACTGCCCTCGCCGACCCTTCGGATATCAGCCCCATCTCCATCGTCGAGGAGATGAAGACCAGCTATCTCGATTACGCCATGTCGGTCATCGTCGCCCGCGCCCTGCCGGACGTGCGTGACGGGTTGAAGCCAGTCCATCGCCGCATTCTCTTCTCCGCCCAGGAATCGGGCTTCGTCTATAACCGCTCCTATCGCAAATCCGCCCGCCTGGTCGGTGAAGTGATGGGTAAATATCACCCCCATGGCGACAGCTCGATCTACGATGCGTTGGCCCGCATGACCCAGGACTGGTCGATGCGCGTGCCGCTGATCGATGGTCAGGGCAATTTCGGCTCGATGGACCCCGATCCGCCAGCGGCCATGCGGTACACCGAAGCGCGCCTTGCCAAGGTGGCGACCGCGCTGCTGGACGATCTCGACAAAGATACCGTCGATTTCACGCCCAACTATGACGCCTCGGAAAGCGAACCGCAGGTTCTGCCTGCCCGCTTCCCCAATTTGCTGGTCAACGGCGCGGGCGGCATCGCGGTCGGCATGGCGACCAACATCCCGCCGCATAACCTCGGCGAAGTACTGCGCGCCTGCCTTGCCTATATCGACAATCCCGGCATCACGACGGACGAACTGATCCAGATCGTCCCCGGCCCCGATTTCCCGACCGCCCCGCTGATTCTGGGCCAGTCGGGCGCGCGCAGCGCCTATCACACCGGCCGTGGCTCGATCATGATGCGTTCGCGCCATGTGGTCGAGGAAGGCCGTGGCGATCGCCAGTCCATCGTCCTGACCGCCATCCCCTATCAGGTCGGCAAGAACGGCCTGGTCGAAAAGATCGCGGAAGCCGCCAAGGACAAGCGGATCGAAGGCATCAGCGACATTCGCGACGAATCGAGCCGTGAAGGCGTGCGCATCGTCATGGACCTGAAGCGCGACGCCACGCCCGAAGTCGTCCTCAACCAGTTGTGGCGCAACACCCCCGCCCAGTCGAGCTTCCCGGCCAATATGCTGGCCATTCGTGGCGGCCGCCCCGAACTGCTGGGCCTGCGCGACATCATCGAAGCCTTCGTCAAGTTCCGCGAAGAGGTCATCACCCGCCGCACCAAGTTCGAACTGAACAAGGCGCGCGATCGTGCGCATATCTTGCTGGGCCTCGTCGTCGCGGTCAGCAATCTGGACGAGATGGTCAAGATCATCCGCGGTTCGTCCAGCCCTGCCGAAGCCCGCGAAAAGCTGCTCGCGCGCGAATGGCCGATCGGTGAGGTCGCCCCCTATCTACGTCTGGTCGAAGCGATCGAGACGGAAATCAGCGGCGACATCTACAAGCTGTCGGACATTCAGGTCCGCGCCATTCTCGATCTGCGCCTGCATCGCCTGACGGCGCTGGGCCGCGACGAAATCGGCAAGGAACTGGCCGAACTGGCCGAAGCGATCGCCGAATATCTCGCCATCCTGGGCGACCGGGTGAAACTCTACGCCGTGATGCGCGAAGAGTTTGAAGCGATCGAACGCGAATTCGCCACCCCGCGCCTGTCGGAAATCGCCGCCGCCGCCGATGGCATCGATGACGAAGACCTGATCGAACGCGAAGAGATGGTCGTCACCGTCACGGTGCAGGGCTATATCAAGCGCACGCCGCTGGAGAGCTTCCGCGCGCAGGCGCGCGGCGGCAAGGGCCGTTCGGGCATGGCGACCAAGGATGAGGATGCCGTCACAGAACTGTTCGTGACGTCGACCCATACGCCGGTCCTCTTCTTCTCGACCGCCGGCAAGGTGTACCGCATGAAGGTGTGGCGCCTGCCCGAAGGTGGTCCGGCCACCCGTGGTCGTCCGATGGTCAACCTGCTGCCGCTGGGTCCGGGTGAAACCATCCAGACCGTCCTGCCGCTGCCCGAAGATGAGGATAGCTGGAAGGATCTGCACGTCATGTTCGCCACGGCGACCGGCACCGTGCGCCGCAACAGCATGGACGCCTTCGCCAATGTCCCCAGCAACGGCAAGCTCGCCATGCGCTTCGACGAAGGCAGCGAGGATCGCCTGATCGGCGTCGCCCTGCTGACCGAGGAAGATGATGTGCTGCTCGCCACCCGTCAGGGCAAGGCGATCCGCTTCGCCGCAACCGACGTGCGCGAATTCCAGAGCCGCACCGCCACCGGCGTGCGCGGCATGACGCTCAAGGATGACGATCAGGTCATCTCGCTCTCCATCCTCAAGGGCTTCGATGCGACCCCGGACGAACGCGAAGCCTATCTGCGTGCCGCTGCTTGGAAGGGCAATGAAGCCGAATCCACCCTGCCCGCCGAACGCGCAGCCGAATTTGCGGCGGCGGAACAGTTCATCCTGACCGTCTGCACCAATGGCTATGGCAAGCTGTCCTCGGCCTATGACTATCGCCGCACCGGGCGCGGTGGTCAGGGCATCACCAATATCGACAATATCGCCCGCAACGGCCGCGTCGTCGCCAGCTTCTCCGCCACGCAGGGCGATCAGTTGATGCTCGTCACCGATCAGGCGAAGCTGATCCGCATGGGCCTCGACAGCCTGCGCGTCATCGGCCGCAACTCGGCTGGTGTCCGCCTCTTCAACGTCGCCGACAATGAACATGTCGTCAGCGCCGCGAAGATCGAGGAAAGCGAAGAGGGCGAAACCCCCGATGCATCGGAAGCGACCGAAGCGTGAGCGACCTCTTCGCCTATAAGGTGCTGACGGCCGATCAATATGTCCAGTTCAAGACCGACGGCCTGTTCAAGGGCGCGCCGATCGACCTGACCGATGGCTATATTCACATGTCCACCCGCGATCAGGCGGCCGAAACGGTCACCAAGCATTTCGCGGGTCAGGATCGCCTCGTCATGCTGATGATCGACCTCGCCCCCTTCGGCGACGCGATCAAATGGGAAGTCTCGCGCGGCGGCGCGCTCTTCCCCCACCTTTACGGCGACCTGCCCATGAGCGCGGTCGCCGGCAAGGTCGTCCTGCGCATTGGCGACGATGGCGCGCACCAGTTCCCGGCGGGCTTTTAAAGGCGACGGGACATCTCCCACCTTCGTCACCCCGGACCTGATCCGGGGTCCCGCTTCTTCTCTCGCATTTGCACAGAAAAGCGGGATGCCGGGTCAGGCCCGGCATAACGAACGAGGCAATGACGGCCAACATTGCCACGCGGGGTTAATTTCGCTCCCCTCAATAGCCGTCACCCCAGCGAAGGCTGGGGTCTCAGGTGGTGGCGAGATAGGCTTGAACGAGCGCCACGTTCGACCGTATCGCGCCGCCGCCTCAGATGCCAGCTTCCGCTGGCATGACGGCTAACGCCCGAGGCTGTGTAAAAACGCGAACGCGCGGCCGAACGGCGCACGATTAATTCAGTGATTGCCTGCACCGGATTCTTTTCGTGCAGCAACGCAACCAACTGCATTCAGATGGTGCTCATTTCGTTTGTGACGAGATGTTTTTACACAGCCTCGACCATTTTTTGCCATTCCCATGGTCGATTGCCTTGCTCGAAAGCCGACCTTCATTGGCGCGATAACCATTAACTAATAATGTCGCTATACCAATATTCTAACCATCAGCGCCGCGTTAACGGATATTGCAATGAGACTAACATATCCAAGATCGCACTCTTCTGACGAAATCCACGATATGGTTGTCGAGTTTAAAAATGCTAACGAAAGCACATTTAATGAATGGCTGGAGATAGAGCGAAAGGGTCGCGACATAGAGATTGGTGAGCTATCGGAAATTCAGGGAATCGTATTCAAATTTCTTCAATCAAAGGTAGATGTTACTTCGCACATGGCGTTGGTCACTGCTTGGATGGATATGCGCACCGAAATTAGGAAACGGATTTTAGGGTTCCCTGATTTGGATTTGAGTTTGGTCCGCCAATCACGACAAGGATAAGTGCCTGTCGTTACACCATCCGCCCTTATCCTAAAGCCGCGAGCCCGCTTCCCACCCAAAGCGACCGGTTCCACCTTCTCTGTCCTATCCCGTCCCTTCATGCCACCCTTTGCTTCGATCGCAGCCGAGGAGCGCACCGGCCCATCGCCCGCCTCTAAATAAGACATTAAATTTCCAACACCC
This sequence comes from Sphingobium sp. AP50, assembly GCF_900109095.1. Classification (GTDB taxonomy): domain Bacteria; phylum Pseudomonadota; class Alphaproteobacteria; order Sphingomonadales; family Sphingomonadaceae; genus Sphingobium. The sequence goes on along the minus strand of NZ_FNYZ01000008.1, from coordinate 199,679 downwards.
GCACCAATATGTCAAAACTTGCGGGAAATGTGCGAAGTTAAGCGCTGCGTTCCATGTCCAACACCCGGCCGCCTTTGACCCGATAGACCCATCCGCCCCAGACGATCCGGTTAGAGATCGCCGCCAGCAGTTGCACCACCAGATGCGCCCAGGTCACGGCAAAGGGCGCCACCATATCCCAGACCAGCGATCGCCGCGCCTTCCCCGCCTGCTCCGGCTCCAGCACGCCGGCAATGATGCGCCCGCGCACAAAAGCCCGCCCCCAGGCCGCACCATAGCCGACAGCCACCGCCAACCATCCACCCGCCAGCAGCGCCCAGCCCCACGCCACCGACTGAATCGCAACCACCCCGGTCGCCAGCCCCCACATGCCAAAGCTGTTGGTCGCAATATGCCGATATTGCCGCACGCCAAAGCCCAGCAGATCACTCGTCTTGCCTTCCAGCGGACTGGCCACCAGCAGGTCGCGCACCGGCCGCAACCGCAGCTTCGCACGCCATCCCGCAAGGCCAATGCTCATATCGTCGGACAGGCGCCCCGCCAGCACCGCATCCAGATCCAGCCGATCCGCCACCTCTCGCGTCAGCGCCATTGCCCCACCCCAGGGCATGGTCGCGCTGGCGGAGCGCGGCAGCGTCGCCAGTTGCATCTCCACCGCCCCAACCAGCGCCGCCATCGGGCCGCCCTCTGGCAACAACAGCCGATAGCCAGTGACGATATCCGCCTTCCCGCGCACCAGCGGAAACAACAGCCGCCCGACCAGCCGCTCGGGCGGCGCTATGTCCGCATCGATAAAGACCAGCCATTGGTCATCCGGCCGCAACGCCCGCAGCGCCGCCCGCAATTTATGAACCTTCTGCCCCTCATCCAGCGCCACACCGGCCGCGACGATCTGCACCCAGTCGCCTTCCCGCGCCGCCAGCGCCTCCGCCGCCGGACAAGCCCCCGACGTCGCGATCAACAGGCGAAACGGCGCACTCTGCGTCTTCAGTCGAGCGATCAGCTCCGGTCCGCCATCCCAGTCATCCCGCACGCTCAGGATCACCACCGCGCCGTCCGGTGTCTCGATCTTCCGGTCGCGCGGCACATGCCGCCAATAATGGGCCACGCCCAGCACGGTCAGCGCCTGAAGGCCGATCCAGATCCATAGCATCGCCGTCACCTGCGCCCCTTTACCGCCTCACCCGCTGCTGTATGACGCTTGGGCGATGCTCTCCAACCCCTTTCTCTTCTTCCTGATGCGCTGGCTGCCTGCGCCCGTCGCAAGCTGGCTGGGCGGCTGGCTATCTGCGCGCATCGCCCGCCCCCGCATGAAGCTGCGTGATGCCCGCGCCCGCGCCAATCTGGCCCTGTTGCGCACCGACCTGTCGCAAGCGGAGCAAGAAGCGATCCTGACCCGGCGCTGGGTCAATATCGGTCGCACCATGGCGGAACTCGCCAATATCGACCGGTTGGTGAACGACGCCCATGTAACCGTGATCGACAAGGCGGCCTATCAGGCGGTCCTCGACGGCCCCGGCCCGATGATCGCCTTCACCGCGCATCTGGGCAATTGGGACTTGCTCGCCGCCCATATCAAATGGTCGACCGATCGCCCCGGCCTTGGCGTCTATGAAGCGCCGGACGATCCGAAAACGGCGGCCCAGCTCAAGAAAGCCCGCTCCAGTTATATGGGCGAAGCGATCGGTGGCGAAGGCGCGGCGCGCGGCGTACTCAAGCATCTGACCCAGAAGGATCGCGCCACCCTCTATATCCTTGCCGACGAACGGCGCGACCGGCAGGTCTGGTTCCCGACCTTCGGCCGCCCGCTGGAGCCGTCGGGCAACCTGTCGATCGCGCTGCGGCTCGCGCGCAAGGTCGGGGCGACCTTCCTGCCCTTCTACCTCATCCGCACAAGCGGCCCACATTTCGAACTCCACTGGCGCCCGCCGCTCGACCCGGCGACGATGAGCGATGCGGACATCATCGCGGCGCTGGACGATTTTCTGGGCAAGGCCTGCGTTACCCATGCCGACCAGTGGCTGGCGCTGCATGACATGGATCTGGCACAGCCGGGCCACCTGCCATCCAGAGGCATGTGACTTCCGTCCCTATCGCCGGTAAAGCGCCCCCATGTCCCGACTCGCGATCAAGATTTGCGGCCTGTCCACGCCCGATACCCTAGGCGCAGCCGTGCAAGCGGGCGCCAGCCATGTCGGCTTCGTCCATTTCCCCAAAAGCCCCCGCCATGTCGAACCGGACCAGATTGCGGCGCTGGCGTCCGCCATCCCCGACCATGTCGATCGGGTCGCGGTGGTGGTCGATGCCGATGACGATCAACTGGCCCGCCTGACCGGCACCGGCGCGATCACGACCCTGCAACTCCATGGCAAGGAAAGCCCGGAGCGGGTCGCCGCCATCCGCCAGCGCTTCGGCCTGCCGGTGTGGAAGGCGATTTCGGTCAAGACCCGCGCCGATATCGACGCTGCCAACGTCTATGCCAGTGCCGTCGACCGGCTGCTGTTCGATGCCAAGACGCCTGACGGCGCGGCGCTGCCCGGCGGCATGGGCCTGCGCTTCGACTGGACGCTGCTGCGCGGCCTTGCCATCCCCGCACCCTGGGGCCTCTCGGGCGGCCTTGGCATCGATAATGTGGTGGAGGCGCTGCGCATTACCGGCGCACCGCTGATCGACGTTTCGTCGGGCGTCGAAAGCGCGCCGGGCATCAAGAGTGTGGACAAGATCATGGCCTTCTGCAAAGCGGTTCAGCCATGTTGACGCTGAACGCCCCTGCCCTGCGCATCGAAGGACGATGGCGCTGATCGCTTCCTGAACTGAAAGCGAACGCCCCATATTGTCCTTGGAAAGATAGTCATGATCGATACCGTAACCCTGCCCAACAGCCTTCGCAGCCAGCCCGACGCCAACGGCCATTTCGGCGCCTTTGGCGGCCGCTATGTCGCCGAAACGCTGATGCCGCTGATCCTGGAGCTGGAGAAGGTGTACAAGGCCGCCAAGGCTGATCCCGCCTTCGACGCCGAGTTCGCCGAATTGCTGCGCTCCTATGTCGGCCGCCCCAACCCGCTTTATTATGCGGAACGGCTGACCGAAGCTCTGCGCGCCAAGGCGGAGCCCGGCAAGGGTGCCAAGATCTACCTGAAGCGCGAGGAGCTCAACCACACCGGCGCGCACAAGATCAACAATTGCATCGGCCAGGCTCTGCTCGCCCGCCGCATGGGCAAGAAGAAGGTCATCGCCGAAACCGGCGCTGGCCAGCATGGCGTCGCCACCGCGACCGTCGCCGCCCTGTTCGGCATGGAATGCAAGATCTTCATGGGCGCCAAGGATGTCGAGCGGCAGAAGCCGAACGTCTTCCGCATGAAGCTGCTCGGCGCAGAGGTGATCCCGGTCCATTCCGGCTCCTCGACGCTCAAGGATTCGATGAACGACGCCCTGCGCTACTGGGTGTCGAACGTACATGACACCTTCTACATCATCGGCACAGCCGCCGGCCCGCACCCCTATCCCGAACTGGTGCGCGACTTCCAGTCGATCATCGGCAAGGAAATCCGCGCGCAGATCATGGAGGCTGAAGGCCGCCTGCCCGACATGCTGATCGCCCCCGTCGGCGGCGGCTCCAACGCCATCGGCATGTTCCATCCCTTCCTCGACGACCCCGAGGTCGCGATGATCGGCGTGGAAGCGGCCGGCGAGGGCCTCGACAAGAAGCATGCCGCATCGTTGGCGGGCGGCAAGTCCGGCATCCTGCACGGCAACCGCACCTATCTGCTTCAGGATGAGGATGGCCAGATCACCGAAGCGCACAGCATTTCGGCGGGCCTGGACTATCCCGGCATCGGCCCGGAACATAGCTGGCTGCACGAAATCGGCCGGGTGAAGTATATGCCGATCAAGGATGACGAGGCGTTGACCAGCTTCCAGACTCTCTCGCGCCTCGAAGGCATCATCCCCGCGCTGGAATCCGCCCATGCCGTCGCCGCAGCCGAGCAGGTCGCGCCGACGCTGGACGCGGACAAGATCATCGTCGTCAATCTGTCGGGCCGGGGGGACAAGGATATCTTCACCGTCGCCGACGCGCTGGGAGTGGAGATGTGAGCATGGATCGTCTCGCCACCCGCTTCGCCGCCTGCAAGGCACAGGGCCGCGCCGCCCTCATCACCTTCGTGACCGCCGGCGATCCGGACGTCGCCTCGACCCCAGCCATCCTCGATGCGCTGGTCGCGGGCGGCGCGGATATCATCGAACTCGGCATGCCCTTCACCGATCCGATGGCCGATGGCCCTGCGATCGAACTGGCGAACCTTCGCAGCCTCGGTTCGGGCACGAAGACGAAGGACGTCTTCGCCCTCGCCACCGATTTCCGCGCCCGTCACCCCGAAACGCCGCTGATCCTGATGGGCTATGCCAATCCGATGCTGGTGCGCGGTTCCGACTGGTTCGCCGATCAGTGCCAGACCGCCGGCGTCGATGGGGTAATCTGCGTCGATATCCCGCCGGAGGAAGATGCCGAACTCGGCCCCGCCCTGCGCGCGGCCGGCGTGCACCTCGTCCGCCTCGCCACCCCGACCACGGACGCGGCGCGCCTGCCCGCAGTCCTGAACGGCGCCAGCGGTTTCCTCTACCATGTCGCCGTCGCAGGTATCACCGGCAAGCAGCAGGCGGCGCAGGCCAATATCGAAATCGCCGTCGGCAAGCTGAAGGCCGCCACCGACCTGCCGATCGCGGTCGGCTTCGGCGTGCGCACGCCCGAACAGGCGGCCGCCATCGGTCGGGTCGCGGACGGCGTGGTCGTCGGCTCTGCCATTGTCGATATCATCGGCAGCCATGGCGATGCCGCCGCGCCCTTCGTTCAAGACTTCGTTGCGTCGCTCAGCGGCGCCCTCACCACTTCCATCCGGGAGACCGCAGCATGAGCTGGATCAACCGCGTTCGTAACGCCCTGCCCTTCACCAAGAAGGAAACCACCGCCGAAACGCTCTGGCACCAGTGCCCGTCGTGCAAGGAAATGGTCTTCATCAAGGAATGGGAGGAAAATCTCTCCGTCTGCCCGCGCTGCGACCATCATGGCCGCATCGGCCCGGATGCCCGTTTCGAACAGATTCTCGACGCCGGCTTCATCCTGCTGCCGACCCCGCATGTGCCCGAAGACCCGCTCAAATTCCGCGACTCCAAGCGTTACCCGGACCGTATCAAGGCCGCCCGCGCCTCGACCGGCGATCAGGATGCGCTGATCAACGCGCGCGGCGCGATCGACGATGTGCCGCTCGTCATGGGCGTACAGAATTTCGCCTTCATGGGCGGTTCCATGGGCATGGGCGTGGGCGCGGCCTTCATTCAGGGCGTCAATGACGCGATCGCCCATAAATGCCCCTATGTCATCTTCACCGCCGCTGGTGGCGCCCGCATGCAGGAAGGCATCCTCTCGCTGATGCAGATGCCGCGTTCGACCGTGGCGATCCAGAAGCTGCATGCGGCGGGCCTGCCCTATATCGTCGTGCTGACCGACCCCACCACCGGCGGCGTCACGGCGAGCTATGCGATGCTGGGCGATATCCAGATTTCCGAGCCCAATGCCCTGATCGGCTTCGCCGGCCAGCGCGTGATCGAAAGCACGATCCGCGAAAAGCTGCCCGAAGGCTTCCAGCGCGCCGAGTATCTGCTCGATCATGGCATGCTCGACATGGTGGTCCATCGCAGCGAATTGCGCGATACGCTGGCCCGCGTAATCGGCTATCTGACGCCGCGCGCGACTGCCTAAACTATAGACTTCGTCATTGCGAACGAAGCGAAGCAATCCATCTAGCACCATGTGGATTGCTTCGCTTCGCTCGCAATGACGTTATACGACCATAGCAGGGGAATTGAGGCGCCATGGCCGACCACGCCGTTTCGGACGATCCGCAGGTGCAGGCGCAACTGGACCGCCTCTGGTCGCTCTCCCCCGGCGCGGACATACTGGGGCTGGAACGCATCACCCGGTTGCTGGAGCGGCTGGGCGATCCGCATCGCAGCCTGCCGCCGGTGTTCCATGTCGCCGGCACCAATGGCAAGGGGTCGACCTGCGCCTTCCTGCGCGCCGCGATGGAAGCGGACGGCAAGAGCGTCCATGTCTTCACCTCGCCCCATCTGGTCCGCTTCAACGAGCGTATCCGCATTGCCGGCCAGTTGATCAGCGATGATCAACTGGCGCGCTATCTGGAACGGGTACTGGATATTGCCGAAGGCGTAAACGCCAGTTTCTTTGAAGTCACGACCGCCGCTGCCTTCCTCGCCTTTGCCGAACATCCGGCCGACGCCTGCATCATCGAAGTCGGGCTGGGCGGACGTCTCGACGCGACCAATGTGATCACCGATCCGGCGGTGTGCGGCATCGCGCAACTGGGCATCGACCATCAGGCCTTTTTGGGCGACACGCTGGACAAGATCGCCGCTGAGAAGGCGGGCATCGCCAAAGCTGGCGCCGCGCTGGTGACGCAGCGTTACCCCGAAGCGCTTCATCCGATCATGCAGGAGGCGGCCGACCGCGCCGGAACCCTGTGGTTCGGTCAGGGCGAAGGCTGGGACGCCGCCGTCTATCGCGACCGGCTCCATTATCGGGACGATCTGGGTCGGCTGGATACGCCGCTGCCGCGTCTGGCCGGGGCGCATCAAGTACAGAATGCCGCGCTCGCCTTCGCCATGCTGCGCCATCAACATGCTGTGCCGCTGCCCGAAGCCGCGCTGAAGGCCGCGCCGCTCTGGGCGCATTGGCCCGCCCGGCTCCAGCGACTGGAACAGGGGCCGCTGCTCGCCCCGCTACCCGAAGGCACCACCGCCTGGCTCGATGGTGGCCATAATGCCGGTGCGGGCGAAGCGATCGGCGCCTATTTCAATGCCGACCGTCTGGAAGGGCAGAAACTGCACCTCATCATCGGCATGCTGGCGAACAAGGAAGTGGACGCTTTCCTCGCGCCCTTCGTCGGCAAGATCGCCCATATCCATGCGCTGCCCGTGCCCGGCCATGATCACCATCCGGCCGAACGCTTTGCCGCCGTCGCGGCGCAATGGGGCATCGGCTGCACCGCCCACGCAAGTCCGGCCGAAGCGATCGACGCCGTTGCAGCAGTGGCGGGCAACGTGCCGCCCAAATTGCTGATCGGCGGATCGCTCTATCTGGCGGGCGAAATTTTGCGACTGAACGAGCAATTGCCCGACTGAATAACAGTTGCGAATGACTTGCAATAGCGTACTATGCGTGCACCGACTAACGCAGAAGGCGCGATTCTATGGCTTATGGAGAGACTTCCCCCCTCGACCTGCCCCGTCCCATTCCCGGTGGCTATGGCAACCGTCTCTTCCTGTTCGTGATGCGGCGAATGGCGACGGCAGGCGTCAATGACGCCCATGCTGCCAATGCGATGCTGGGCGCTTTCGGCCGCAGCTATCGCCGGCCGCTGGTGCTGATGCGCGCGATGATGCTGGAACTGGCGCGCGCGTCGAGCCGCAAGATACTGGTCGCGCCCTGCTGCTGCGCCCGGATGACCGCTGACGAGGCACTGATGATGCAGGCGACGGGGGAAGCCCTGCGTGATCCCAATGCCGCCTATGACCGGGTCAGTGAATTGCTGGGCAATGATCATGCGCTCGGCGCGCTGACCTGCCTTCAGGCGGTGGCGCAGGCGCATAATGACCTTGGTCGGCCACTGGATATCTACGCGGCTGGCTGAAGCCGTAATTGGGGTGCAGGGCGGATAGCTGCATCCGCCCCGCCCGGATCAGGTCTTGCGCAGTTCGGCCAGTTGCTCGCCGGCCCAGCGATACATGTCCGCCTGCGAAGCCCGCTGAGTCCGGTCCATCCGCTTCGCGCGGCGCTCCACCTCTTCCAATATCGCCTGCGCACGGCGGCTATCGCCCTGTTGGAGCAGGAAAGCCGCATAGTGACAGCGGGCTTCTTCTCCCGCGACCCGCTCGACCACATCCTCGAACAAGGTTCGTGCTTCCGCGCTGCGGTTGAGGTCGGCGAGGATGCGGGCTCGCAACAGCGCCCTGCGATCCCACTCGCTACCGCGGGACAGTTCGGGCGCGGCGTCCAGCAGGCGGAGCGCTTCGGCGCTGACGCCCCGTTCGAACAACACGGCGGCCAGCTTGACCTGCGTCCCCCAGTCATTGCCCGGCCCAAGCGACAATGCCTTGCGATAGGCAGCTTCCGCCTCGGCATAGCGATGGCGCGCTGCCTGCGCGTCACCCAGCGCGATATGATTGGCTGCGGTATCGGCCATATCCAGTGCCCGTTCTGCTTCGCGCACGGCGCGTTCGGGATCGACCTTCCCCACCACCTGCGACCGCGCAGTGCGGACATGGCGGTTGTTCCAATGCTGCGGCAACACCTCCAGCATCACATAGGCAAAGCAGCCCAGCAGCGAGAAGAGGAAGATAAACAGCAGCCAGATCTGGTTTCGGCCCGACCGGATGACATGCAGGGCGCAGACGATCTGAAGACAGATCGAGGCGATGAAGTAGATCATAACGCGTCCCTGCTCAATCGTCTTGCGTGCTGGATTGACGGACGCTGTCGATCACGAAGCCTTTGTACCAAATGATCCACAACAATATCATGCCCGGCACAGCAGCAACGATGGTCATCAACCAAAATCCTACCCATCCAGCTTGGTCGGCAATGATGCCCGCTGGCGCGGCGAGCCAAGTTCGTCCTACAGCAGCAAAAGATGACAGAAGCGCGAATTGCGTGGCTGTGTAGGCAAGACTCGACAAGCCGGACAGGTAAGTCACGAACACGGTCAATCCTATGCCACTTGTCACCTGTTCAGTCGCAACCGCAATGGTAAGCCACAAGTTGGAATGCCCATGCATCGCAACGCCAACAAAAGTCAGATTACTAAGCATCATCATAAGGCCGGACCAGAACAGTGCACGCCCCATACCCAGCCAGGCGATGAACGGGGCGGCGAGCGCTGTTCCCACGATCAACCCCCAGAATCCGACGACCTTATTGATCGCAATGAATTCGGCATCGGTGAAACCCAAATCGACGATCATGGGATTGAGCATTCCCTGCCCCATCGCATCGCCGATCTTGTAGAGTAATACGAACAAAAGGATCAGGACCGACCCCCGCCGTCCCAGAAATTCGATGAACGGATTTAGCACGGTCTCCTTGAGCCATGCCCCAATGCTCTTACCGGCCATTTCTGAATGCCGATCGACATATATGCCAGGGCCGGCGATCAACGCGCCAATCGCGCCGGGCAACACCAAAAATCCGGTCAAGCCATAAGCCATGGCCCACCCAAGGCCGAGACCGGTCTCAGGCGAGTAAAGGAATATTGTGCCAACGCCAGAAAAGAAAGCGCCCAAGCGGTAGCCAAACTGATTGGTCGCCGTACCGTAAGGCATTTCCTCATCGCTCAATATTTCGATGCGATAGGCGTCGATGACGATATCTTGTGTCGCGCCAAGGAAGGAAACAAGGATCGCACAAAAGGCGAAATAGCCCAGATGATTGGCGGGATCGCTGCTTCCCAGCATCCAGATGGCGCAAAACAGCAGGCCCTGTACGAAGAACAACCAAGCACGACGCTGACCGAAAAGCCGAGTCAGCAACGGCAAGGGCAACTTGTCCACCAGAGGGGCCCACAGCCATTTAAGCGTGTAGGGGGTGGTCAAGCCAATGGCGAAGCCGATAGTCGATTTCTGGATACCGACCTTTGACAGCCAATATCCCATGGTCCCAAGCAGCAACATCAACGGAAAACCGCTGGAAATACCTATAAGCAATGAAACGAATGGCATCGGCCGGACATAGGGGCGCATGACCGCGCCCCAGCTTTTGCGGCCTTCGTCAATATTCGTCACTTAAATCCCCCGGCACCGTCTATTCAGGCGCCAGCATATGGCCTGATTTCAGACAGGCAAGCGCCCTTTGCGGCGATCAGGCCGCGATATCGAACAGGCTGAGGCCGGGCGGCAGCTTCGGACGGCGCACGCCGCGCAGGACAGCGTCGACCACATTGATCGCCGCGACCAGATCGCGCGGGGCATAGGGCTTGGCAAGGCAGCCGATCGCCAAAGCACGGGCGTCCACAGGGCAGCTACCGGTCACGAAGAGGACCGGCAATCCCTGCGCCGTGGCATGGCGGGCGACGTCGATACCGCTTCTGTCGCCATGCAACGTGACGTCGGCAATCACCAGATCGACCCCGCCGGCATCGATTACCCGCACCGCATGATCATGGTCGTCCACGGTGGCCGCGACCCGATAGCCGGCATGGACCAGCGCATGTTCATTGTCGAACGCGACCAGCGCCTCATCCTCCACCACCAATATGGTGCGGACGGTTTTGCGCCGGGCATTATGGACGCCGCCTTCTTTCACGAAACCGAAAAACATTTGCCAAGTCCGCCCTGAGTCCGCCATGCACTTTTAGAAACGCCATGCTCGTGCATCGGGTTGCCAGAGGACAATGGCTGTCCCACTCACCCAAGCGCCCAAGCGGCACATTTCAGCCTGTTGCTGGCTTTCCGTCGATATGGGAAGGACCAGTGCGTTAATAAAGGAACTGCCCGTGCAACCGCCGAAAAAATCCGGACCGCCCCGTCGGGCAGGACCTGGCGGCCCAAGACGTCCGACCGGCCCCGCTGGTCCCGGCGGCAAGCGCCCCGGTGGAGGCCGGGATGGGGATGGCAAATCACGCTTCGGCCGCAATGAAGGCGAACGTAGCGAGCGCCCCCGTGACCGGACCAGGTCTGACGGACCGCGCTTTGGCGCGCCGAAGGATGCACGCAGCAGCCGGGGTGAAGGTGAGCGAGCGGAACGCCCCCGCACTGACCGTGGCCGCCCCGATCGGGCGCGGACGGAAGGATCGCGTTTCGGCGCACCGAAAGACGCGCGCGGCAATCGCAGCGACGGCGAGCGTTCAGACCGTCCACGTTTCGACCGTGGTCGGTCCGATCGGGCACGCACAGAAGGATCGCGCTTTGGCGCCCCCAAAGACGCACGCGGCAACCGGGGCGAAGACGAACGGGCAGAACGGCCCCGCTTCGATCGCGGCCGACCGGAAAGGGCTCGGCCGGAAGGATCGCGCTTCGGCGCACCAAGGGGCCGCGCCGAAGGCGATCGCGCCGAACGGCCTCGCTTCGATCGGGGACAGGCAGAAGCTCCGAAAAGCTATCCGCCCCGCAAGCCGGGTGGAAAGAAGCCCGCCCCCGCAGGTCCGGCCAACCCGCATCCCGCCCATGCCGCGGCGGAAGGCACGGGTGAACCGCAGCGCATCGCCAAACTGCTGGCCCGTGCAGGTGTAGCTTCCCGCCGCGAAATCGAGCGGATGATCGAGGAAGGCCGGGTGGCGAAGGACGGCGTGGCGCTGGATACGCCCGCGACCCTGCTGACGTCGCTGCGTGGCGTGACGGTCGATGGCATTGCTGTCGCCGCACCGGAACCCACGCGCCTGTTCCTGTTCCACAAGCCCACCGGCTATCTGACCACCGAGCGTGATCCGGCCGGGCGGCCGACCATCTATGATCGCCTGCCCGCCGACCTGCCCCGTCTGATGCCGATCGGCCGTCTGGACATGAATACCGAAGGGCTGCTGCTGATGACCAGCGATGGCGGCTTCAAGCGGCAGATGGAATTGCCATCGTCCGGCGTGCCGCGCACCTATCGCGCCCGCGCCTTTGGCGAGGTGAGTCAGCAACAACTGGAAGACCTGTTCGACGGGGTGGAAATTGACGGTATCCGCTATGGCCCGATCGAGGCCAATCTGGAACGGCGCACCGGCCGCAACCAGTGGATCGAAATGACCCTGACCGAAGGCAAGAACCGCGAAGTGCGCCGGGTTCTGGAGCATCTGGACCTGAAGGTGAACCGCCTGATCCGCACCAGTTACGGCCCCTTCCATCTGGGCGAACTGCCGGTCGGCGCGGTCGAGGAAGTGCGCCAGCATGATCTGGATTACTTCCGCGCCAGCCTGAAGGCGGCCCCGCAATGAGGATCATTTCAGGCCAATGGCGCGGACGCCCGCTGACCGCGCCCAAGGGCGATGCGACCCGCCCGACCGCAGACCGCACGCGCGAAACGCTGTTTTCCATGCTGACCAGCCGGATCGGATCGTTCGAAGGGCTGGCCGTGGGCGATTTCTTCGCCGGGTCAGGCGCACTGGGCTTTGAATCGCTGTCACGCGGCGCAGCGTCCTGCCTGTTCGTGGAACAGGACAAGGCGGCGCTGGACGTGATCCGGGCCAATGGCGACCGGCTGGGCATTCGCCCCGATATCCGTGCCAGCAGCGTCCTGTCGCTTGGGCCGGCACCCAAGCCGCTCGACCTGATCTTCATGGACCCGCCCTATGAAACGGGTGCGGGCCAGGTGGCGCTCGACAAGCTGGCGCGGCTGGGATGGACCAACAGTGCGACTTGGGTCAGCATCGAGACAGACCGGCGCGAGGATGTGGTGGTGAAGGGCTTTACCGTCGACGCGGTACGCGATGTCGGCAAAGCACGGATCACCCTGCTGCGGGCGGAAGATTGACGATGGGCGGGGCGACCAACTGGTTCGATCAGGGCGGCGCCAACTATGCCCGCTATCGCCCCGACTATCCCGATGTCCTGGCGCAGGCGCTGGCGGAACTGGCGCCCAACCGTCGGCTGGCGGTCGATGTCGGTTGCGGCAACGGCCAGTTCACAGGGTTGCTGGCGGCGCATTTCGAAGCGGTAATCGGCCTTGATCCCAGTGCGGACCAGATCGCCCATGCCGCACCGGATGCGCGGATCACTTATCGCTGCGCGCCAGCCGAAGCGCTGGCTGTCGAGGATGGCGCGGCCAGCCTGATCACGGCGGCGCAGGCGGCGCACTGGTTCGACCTGCCTGCCTTTTATGCGGAGACGCGGCGGATCGCCGCGCCGGGGGCAATGATCGCACTGGTCAGCTATGGCGTGGCGCGGCTCGATCCGGGACCGATCAATGATCGGCTGGCCCGCTTCCATGATCTGGACGTAGGCCCCTTCTGGCCCGCCGAGCGCCATATGGTCGAAAATGGCTATGCAGACATAGCCTTTCCTTTCCCGCCGCTGGCGGTGCCCACGATGGCGATCCGTCGGAACTGGAACACCCATCAATTGCTCGGCTATGTCGGCACATGGTCCGCCGTCCGCCGCGCGCGGGAGGCCGGGCAGGAACGGAAGCTGACGGATTTCGCCGCCGACCTGATCGACCTGTGGGGCGACCCCGAACAGACCCGCCCCATAAGCTGGCCGATCAGCGTGCGGGCGGGGACACTGTGATTTCCCGCTCGGTTCTGGACAAGTGCGAACCGAACGGATGTTTGATCAGGCCGCTACGGCGTAAGCCTTCGCCTCTTCCGCGATAAGAATGTCCGCCAGGAACTGATAGGCTTCGGCCCAGGCGGCCAGTACGGCGTCGGTCGCGACCTCCTCGCCCAGCACGTCGCGGATGGCGGGCAGCAGGGCGGCGGCGACCTTGGGATAATGTTCGGGTTTCACACCCGTATCGACATGGCGCGCAACCATGCGGGCGATCGCGCCGCCCAGCGCCTCCAGCTTGTCGATATTCTCGGCATAGCCCAGGATCGCCGCCGCCAGCCGCCGGGGCTGTTCCCCGCTGTCCTGCGCCGCAGCATCGAACATCGCCTTCACCTCCGTATCCTGAAACAGGCGGGCATACATGGCCGTGGTGATCTCCACACCGTGCCGACGCAAAGCGGGGCCGGTGGATTTCACGATGGCGACGGTTTCCTGAGACAGCGAGTGAGACACTTGTTTGACCTTTCAGCGGAGTCGATAAGATGCATTTAATTTGCATCTTATAACATGTAAACAGAATATATGTTTGAAAGCTGCCCGCTCCACCTCTATCGTCTATGTCGATGCAATTGACCCGCCACACCGACTATGCGCTACGCATATTGATCCATCTGGCCGCGGCACCGTCAGAGCGCGCGACGATCGCGGAAATTGCCGAGGGTTATGACCTGTCGCGCAATCATCTGATGAAGGTGGTTCACCATCTGGCGCTTGGCGATTTCGTCGCCACGCAACGAGGTCGAGGCGGCGGCTTCACTCTGGCACGCCCGCCCACGGAGATCGGTATCGGCGCGGTAGTGCGCTATAGCGAACCTGATATGAAAATGGCGGACTGCGCATCCTGCGCAATCCGGTCGGCGTGCGGCCTGTCAGGGATATTGGCCGAGGCGACGGGCGCCTTTCTTGCGGTTCTCGACCGCTACAGCCTGGCTGATGCAGCGCGCGACCGGCGCGGGCTGGCGGCGCTGATCGCCGCTCTGCCCGCGCCGATGGGTAGTGTCAGCGCGGCTTGCGGGCCTTCCCCGCCTCGCCCGGATTGACACAACTATCCTGCACGGTGCGCGAGCAGCGCGGATAGTCTTTTGCCTCGGTCGGCGGCGGGGTCATGTTGCCGCCCACCGTCACCGGATTGGCGGAGGAACCGACCGGCGCGCTCGGATCTTCCGGAACGTTGGCTGGGGCGGGCACCATCCCCGTTTCGGCGGGCACAGCGCCGGTCGGCTGGCCAGCATTGGGATCGGCAACGGCTGGGTCGGCAGGCGGTGGCGGGGTTGCCGCGTCGGCAGGCGCCTGACTGGTCGGCACCTCCTGCGCGATCGCGATACCGGACATGGCGGTGATACCCAGCATGGCGGCACCGGCCAGCATGACATTCTTCATCGGGATTTCCTTCCTATGTTCTCGCCCCGTTTGCCCGCTCGGGCTCAGGAGAAAACCGGAAGCATCATCCCGTCGTTCCTTACGCTGGCGACCAGACGTGCCGCAGCCGCGCCAGACCGGATATCACGGTCCCTCGGGATAGCGTTCGAAGCTCGGCAGATTCTGCAAATGCGCCATCCATGGTGCGGCTTCGGCCATCTGGATCTGCGCCTGTGGCGGCAGAGCGGCGGAATCGTCCAAAGTCGCCGTCTGAATATCGATCGCACCGGGAAAAATGACCGGATTGGTGTAGAACAGCCCCGTCCCACAGGTACCGCAAAAATGGCGGGTGGCATTTTCCGACGACTGGTAACGCACAGGATCGCCGCTGATCGTCACCTTGTCTTCCGGAAACAGCGCCCAGCCGACCATCGGTGCGCCGGCACTCGCGCGGCAATCAGCGCAATGGCACAGCGCGCTATAAGCCGGCTCTCCCTCCGCTTCGTAGCGGATCGCCCCGCATTGGCATTTGCCTGTCACCATGGCGCATCTCCCTTGCATGATTCGCCTTTTGTTCTCATAGAAAGCCGGTCGCCGCAAGGGGCCGGGCCAACGCTCGCCCCTTGCTCCCCTTGCCTGCCATCCCTAGTTGACCCCGATGACCCTGCCAGCCCCCTCCCCCAATGATCCGCCCTACCTCAAGGGCCTGAACGAACCGCAGCGGGAGGCCGTGCTGACGACCGAAGGACCGGTGCTGGTGCTGGCCGGCGCGGGCACGGGCAAGACGGCGGCGCTGACCGCGCGACTCGCCCATTTGATCGGCACGCGCCGCGCCTGGCCCTCGGAAATATTGGCCGTGACCTTCACCAACAAGGCGGCGCGGGAAATGCGCGCGCGTGTCGGCAGCATGATCGGCGACGCGGTCGAGGGGATGCCGTGGCTGGGCACCTTCCACGCCATCGCGGCCAAGATGCTGCGCCGCCATGCCGAACTGGTGGGGCTGCAATCCAATTTCACCATTCTGGACACCGACGACCAGTTGCGGCTGATGAAGCAGTTGATCCAGGCCGAGGGGATCGATGAAAAGCGCTGGCCCGCGCGGCAACTGGGCGGACTGATCGACCAGTGGAAGAATAAGGGCTGGACGCCCGAGGATGTCGGCGCGGGAGAAAGCAAAGGCTATGCCCATGGCAAGGGACAGAAGCTCTATGCCGCCTATCAGGCGCGGCTGCGCGATGTGAATGCCTGCGATTTTGGCGACCTGCTGCTGCATGTGCTGACGATCCTGAAGAAGCATCGCGACGTGCTGGAGCAATATCAGCAGAAATTCCGCTATATCATGGTGGACGAATATCAGGACACCAACTCCAGCCAATATCTGTGGCTGCGGCTGCTGGCCCAGACGCGCAAGAATATCTGCTGCGTGGGCGATGACGACCAGTCCATCTATAGCTGGCGCGGCGCGGAGGTGGCGAACATCCTGCGCTTCGAGAAGGATTTCCCGGGCGCCACGATCATCCGGCTGGAGCAGAATTATCGCTCCACGCCGCATATTTTGGGCGCGGCATCGGGCGTGATCGCCGAAAATGGCAATCGGCTGGGCAAGACATTGTGGACCGATATCGACGTCGGCGAGAAGGTGAAGGTCGTCGGCGTGTGGGACGGGCCGGAGGAGGCCCGGCGCGTCGGCGAGGAGATTGAGGGGATCGAACGGAGCGGCGGATCGCTGGACGAAGTGGCGATCCTCGTCCGCGCCCAGCACCAGACCCGCGAGTTCGAAGACCGCTTCATCCAGATAGGCCTGCCCTATCGCATCGTCGGTGGTTTCCGCTTCTATGAGCGCGCCGAAATCCGCGATGCACTGGCCTATCTGCGGCTGGTGAACCAGCCGGCGGACGATCTGGCGTTCGAACGGATCGTCAACGTGCCCAAGCGCGGCCTGGGCGACAAGGCGGTGGAGAAGTTGCACCGGCTGGCCCGCGCGGAAGGCATTCCGCTGGCACTGGCGGCGGCGCGCATCCTCGACACCGACGAACTGACGCCGCAGGCGCGCCGGTCGCTAGGCAGTTTCGTCGGCGATCTGGCGCGCTGGCGCGACCGGGCGGCCCAACTGCCCCATGCCGAACTGGCACGGCAGATATTGGACGAAAGCGGCTATACCGCGATGTTGCAGGCCGAGCGCACCACAGAGAGCGCCGGGCGGCTGGAGAATCTGTCCGAACTCGCCCGTGCGATGGAGGAATATGAGACGCTGGGCGCGTTTCTGGAGCATGTCAGCCTCGTCATGGACAATGAGGCGCAGGCGGACGAGCGCAAGGTCACGATCATGACCATCCACGCCGCCAAGGGGCTGGAGTTCGACACGACCTTCCTTGTCGGCTGGGAAGAAGGCGTCTTCCCTTCGCAACGCGCACTGGACGAAGGCGGGCAGAACAGCCTGGAGGAGGAACGGCGGCTCGCTTATGTGGCGATCACGCGGGCGCGCAGGCGCTGCACCATCCTGCATGCCGCCAATCGCCGCATCTATGGCCAGTGGACCAGCAGCATCCCGTCGCGCTTCGTGGGCGAATTGCCGCCCGAACATGTCGAGGAGGAAAGCAGCATGAGCGGCGGCGCGTCGCTGTGGCGGGCCAACTGGTCCGAGCGAGACGATCCCTTCGCCAATGTCGCGCGCGGATCAGGCCGGGGACCGGGCTGGCAACGGGCGCAATCGTCGGGCCAGTTCAGCCGCGAACCGGTGCGAATCGTCGAAGCGCGGACATCGGCGGTATCGCTGGGCAATAAGGGACGCAGCGACATGAGTATCGGCCAGCGCGTGTTCCATCAGAAATTCGGTTACGGCACCGTCGCAGAGATAGAAGGCAACAAGCTGGAGATCGATTTCGAGACGGCCGGGCGCAAGCGGGTGATGGACAGTTTCGTGTCGCTGGCCTGACGGGCAGGTATCTTTACCGCCCCGGCGGGACGAAATTGATCGCGATCGAGATTCGCGGACCCACCCCGGTGAATCGACGCACCGAATGCAGCAGCCAGGACGGGAACATGACCAATGTTCCCGTGCGCGGCCTGATGCGATGGGCTAGGCCCGCGTCAAGACAGCCTTCGATCTTCATCTTGAGTTCCGACGACAGCATCGTCGCCACCGGGCCGCGCGGATCGGCAAATTCCAGTTCTCCGCCCAGATCATCCTCCTGACCGGCCATGCCATCGTCCACCCAGTAGACGGCCGACCAATAGGCCCCCGGATGGGCGTGCTGGGCGTTGCCATGCCCCGTTCGGTTGACATTGGCCCATGCATTGAAGGCCCAGCTCAGATCGGCCTCCAGCAGGCCCCGCTGGGGATGCCAGACGGCGGACAGCATGTTGGCAAGCTCAGTCGCGAAATCGATCAACGCCTGCCCCGCTTCGCCGGTCCAGCCGAGAAGGTCGTCGCTGGACTGCCAGCCGCCTTCATTACTGTGGCTGACACCGGGATGGCTGGATTCGCGAGCGAGGATGGCAGCTTTCAAAGCTGGACTGAGTCGCTCGGCATCGGGATGGACGACACTGACGAGCGGCGTCGGGAACAGTTTCGTGACGGTCAGCGAAGCAGGATCTATCACGATGGCTCCTGTCAGTCCGAAGACCGCCCCCTTGTTCGAACGGAAATACCCTCTCCATTCGACGTCGCGCGCCGATTATTACCGTGCGTGGCAGGCGTGCAAAGGGGACGCCAGCCCCTTTATGCGGGCGGAGGGAAAAGCGGTGCGGGATGCACGGCGGAATCAGCCCAGCGGCTGCGCGTTTTTCTGAAATGTTCGGACTGATTGGCATCAGCGATCGATGCTGTGCCACCCTCGCTTTGCTCGGGGAATTTTGCCAACGAATGTCCCCCGGACATTCGCTTATCGGCAAAATTGGTGGAGCCTAGCGGGATCGAACCGCTGACCTCCTGCATGCCATGCAGGCGCTCTCCCAGCTGAGCTAAGGCCCCATCATTTGCAGCATAGGCTGCATCCCAATGGATCAGACCATGTCCGGCAATGCCGTCGGTCATATGTGCATTCCGCCAGAGGCGAAATTTGGTGGAGCCTAGCGGGATCGAACCGCTGACCTCCTGCATGCCATGCAGGCGCTCTCCCAGCTGAGCTAAGGCCCCGTACCAGTGAAGCGCCGCTTGGGTCCGGCGCTTCGGAGGTCGCTGCCTCTAGGGTCAGGTGACCCCGTTGGCAAGCATAAATTTCACTTAATTGTCGTCGTTGTCGTCGTCACCGGCGGCATCGACGCCCAGGTCGTCATCACCACCCAGATCGACGTCATTATCCGGCGAATCACCGTCGTCATCGACGTCGATGTCCAGATCGTCATCAGCCGTTTCCAGCTCGCCATCGGCGGTTTCGATCACCTTCTTGGGCGCCGCTTCCTCATAAGGCAGCGGCTGCTTCGATTTCAGCACCGGTTCCGGTTCCCAGGCACTGTTGCAATTGATGCAGGTGACCGGATCATCCTTGCCCAGGTCGTAGAAGCGAGTCGCGCATTTCGGGCAGGTCCGCTTCGTGCCCCATTCAGCCTTCACCATGTCCGGCCTGTTCCTTCTTCGATGCTCAAACAGAAATCACACGGCACAACGCATGTTGCCCGCGAAACGTGCGGCGCCTTGCCATAGCAGGATCGCGCTGTCAAAAGCCGGGCGCATTTTTTCGGTTCCATGACAACGGATAGCCCGTGACCCAGCATAGCGATATTCCCGCCCCCAAGACCTTCACCGCCGCGCCTGCGCTTTCGGGCAGCGTCACCGTGCCGGGCGACAAGAGCATTTCCCACCGGTCGCTGATGCTGTCCGCCCTTGCGGTGGGCGAAAGCCGGGTCGAGGGTCTGCTGGAGGGCGAGGATGTGCTGGCCACGGCCGCTGCGATGCGCGCCATGGGCGCAGACATTCAGCGCGATGCAGACGGCGTATGGCATATCCATGGCGTGGGCGTCGGCGGGCTGCTCCAGCCCGAAACGGCGCTCGACATGGGCAATAGCGGTACGTCGACGCGGCTGTTGATGGGCCTGCTGGCCAGCCATGACCTGACCGCGACTTTCGTGGGCGACGCTTCCTTGAGCAAGCGACCGATGGCGCGCGTAACCGAACCGCTGTCGCGCATTGGCGCCAGCTTCACGACCAGCCCCGGCGATCGCCTGCCGCTGACCATGAAGGGCGCCTGCCCGGCCGTGCCGCTGGATTACACCCTGCCCGTCGCTTCGGCACAGGTGAAGTCGGCAATCCTGCTCGCAGGCCTCAACACACCGGGCATCACCCGCGTCGTCGAACCAATCCCGACCCGCGACCATAGCGAGCGGATGCTCAAGGGCTTCGGCGCAGACCTGAAGGTCGAAGTGCAGGCCGATGGCACCCGCATCGTCACGCTGGCAGGCGAAGCCGAACTGAAGCCACAAAATATCGTCGTGCCGGGCGACCCCTCCTCCGCGGCCTTCCCGATGGTGGCTGCGCTGCTGGTGCCAGGCTCCAAAATATCGATCGCCAATGTCGGCCTCAACACGACGCGCGCCGGCCTGATCGACCTGCTGCGCGAGATGGGCGGATCGATCGAGGTCGTGAACGCGCGCGAAGTCGGCGGCGAGCCGGTCGGCGACCTGATCGTCACCGCCTCCGCGCTCAAGGGCGTGGAGCCCGATCCCGCGCGCGCGCCGAGCATGATCGACGAATATCCCGTCACCTTCATCGCCGCCGCACTGGCGGAAGGGCGCAGCGTCTTCCGTGGCCTTGAGGAATTGCGCGTCAAGGAATCGGACCGCATCGCCACAATGGCGGACGGGCTGCGTGCGATTGGCGTGCAGGTCGAGGAACTGGAAGACGGCATCATCATCGATGGCAGCGGCGGCGCGCCGCTGGCCGGTGGCGGACCGATCGCGACGAAACTTGACCACCGTATCGCCATGAGCTTTGCCGTGGCGGGGCTGGTGTCGAAGGACGGCGTCACCATCGACGATATGCGCCCGGTGGCGACCAGCTTCCCGACCTTCGTTCCGCTGTTGCAGACGCTCGGCGCGGTCACATGACCGCTGACGCCTTCGACTGGGACTGGGCCAATATCATCGGCCTGATCGGCAGCGCCATCATGGTGGTGGCCTACGCTTACAGCAACATCGCCAAGCAGATGAATTTCCTGCTGTTCAACCTGCTGAACCTGGTCGGATCGCTGTTGCTGATCTGGTCGCTGACCGTATATTTCAACCTGGCGTCGATGACGCTGGAAATCGTCTGGACGCTGATCGCGCTGCTGGGCCTGGTAAAAACATTGAAGAGAAAGCCATCATGATCATCGCCGTCGACGGCCCCGCAGCATCGGGCAAGGGCACCATCGCCAAGGCGCTGGGGCGCCATTATGATCTGCCCGTGCTGGATACCGGCCTGCTCTATCGCGCAGTCGGCCTGTCCGTGCTGAAGGCCGGTGGCGATCCGGACCATGAGGCGGACGCCCTCTCCGCCTGCAGTTTTGCCGATGCGATCCTGAGCGATCCGGCGCTGCGCAGCGAAGCCGTCGGCAGCCTCGCCTCGCGCGTGTCGGTGCATCAGAATGTGCGCGACGCGCTGATCCAGCGGCAGCGCGATTTCGCCACCCAGCCGGGCGGCGCGATCCTGGACGGGCGCGATATCGGCACGGTCATCGCGCCCGACGCGGATGCCAAGATATTCGTGACAGCCAGTGTCAAGGTGCGCGCCGAGCGCCGCTTTCAGGACGCCCTCAACCATGGCGGCCATCCTGACATGGACAGTCTGGTCGCCGACATTCAGGCCCGCGACACGCGCGACATGAGCCGCGACCATGCCCCCCTGAAGCAGGCCGAAGGCGCGGACTTGCTAGATACCAGCGATTTGACTATAGACGCGGCCGTCCAGCGGGCGATCGCGCTTGTGGACGCCCAGCTTGAAGGTCACCCCTGAGGGATGACCCGATAAGGCGCGCGGATATTCCGGGCGCCCTTTTCGCTTATCCAGCCTGCGCGTCCCTGAACCGGCAACCCATTGGATACGCGCCGGATATTCGGTCCTGCGCGTGGTTTGGCCAAAGACCATCGGACACAACCGATTGGCCAGCAATGATGAACGAAGGACCTTTTATGGCCTCTGTGGCATTCCCCTCGCGCGACGATTTCGCCGCGCTTCTCAATGATTCTCTCGGTGGTGAAGACGGCGGCTTTGAAGGCCGCGTCGTCAAGGGCACCGTTACCGCCATCGAAAACGACCTGGCCGTCATCGACGTAGGTCTGAAGTCGGAAGGCCGCGTGCCGCTGCGCGAATTCGCTGCGCCGGGCCAGAAGGCTGACCTGAAGGTCGGCGACGAAGTCGAAGTCTATGTCGATCGCGTCGAAAACGCCCATGGCGAAGCCATGCTGTCGCGTGACCGCGCCCGCCGCGAAGCCGCCTGGGACAAGCTGGAAAGCGAGTTCACCGAGAGCGCCCGCGTCGAAGGCGTCATCTTCGGCCGCGTCAAGGGTGGCTTCACCGTCGATCTCGACGGCGCCGTGGCGTTCCTGCCCGGTTCGCAGGTCGACATTCGCCCGGTTCGCGACGTCACCCCGCTGATGGACATTCCGCAGCCTTTCCAGATCCTGAAGATGGATCGCCGCCGCGGCAACATCGTCGTGTCGCGTCGCGCCATTCTGGAAGAAACCCGCGCAGAACAGCGTTCGGGCCTCATCCAGACGCTGGCCGAAGGTCAGATCATCGAAGGCGTCGTCAAGAACATCACCGATTATGGTGCGTTCGTTGACCTGGGCGGCATCGATGGCCTGCTGCACGTCACCGACCTGTCGTACAAGCGCATCAACCACCCCAACGAGATGATCAACATCGGCGACACCGTCCGTGTCCAGATCATCCGCATCAACCGCGACACGCAGCGCATCAGCCTCGGCATGAAGCAGCTGGAAAGCGATCCGTGGGAAGGCGCCAGCGCCAAGTACCCGGTCGGCGCCAAGCTGTCGGGCCGCGTCACGAACATCACCGAATATGGTGCGTTCGTTGAGCTGGAAGCCGGCATCGAAGGTCTGGTCCACGTTTCGGAAATGTCCTGGACCAAGAAGAACGTCCACCCCGGCAAGATCGTTTCGACCAGCCAGGAAGTCGAAGTTCTGGTTCTGGAAGTCGATCCCGAAAAGCGCCGCATCTCGCTCGGCCTCAAGCAGGCCCAGTCGAACCCGTGGGATTCGTTCGCCGAACGTCACCCGATCGGTTCGACCGTCGAAGGCGAAGTCAAGAACGCGACCGAATTCGGTCTGTTCATTGGCCTCGACGGCGACGTGGACGGCATGGTCCACATGTCGGACATCGCATGGGGCATTTCGGGCGAAGACGCGCTGGCGCTGCACCGCAAGGGTGAAGCTGTTCAGGCCGTCGTTCTCGACATCGACGTCGAGAAGGAACGCATCAGCCTCGGCATGAAGCAGCTTGAGCGTGGCGGCCCGGCCGCTGGCGGCACCACTGCTGCGGCGGCTGGCCTGAACAAGAACGCGATCGTCACCGTGACCGTTCTGGAAGTTCGCGACGGCGGCCTGGAAGTCCAGGCTGGCGAAGATGGCGCCACCGGCTTCATCAAGCGCAGCGACCTGGGCCGCGACCGCGACGAACAGCGTTCGGAACGCTTCCAGCTCGGCCAGAAGTTCGACGCCATGGTGACCGGTTTCGACCGCGCCAAGAAGCCGACCTTCTCGGTCAAGGCGATGCAGATCGCCGAAGAGAAGCAGGCTGTTGCGCAGTATGGCTCGTCCGACAGCGGCGCGTCGCTGGGCGACATCCTGGGCGAAGCGCTCAAGGCCAAGAGCGAAGGCTAATCGCCTTTTCTGCCATCCGGCATGAAAAAGAAGCCCGCCGAACCAAGGTTCGGCGGGCTTTTTCTTTGTCTCTCGCCCCTGTCCTTATGAAAGTGAAACGATCTTCTTGTTGCCCGATTGTCAAAGGCTTGCCGAATCTCTATTGTGCATGTGGGGCACAGCAGAGGGGCGCTGGAGATCCAATGATCCGTTCGGAATTGATCCAGAAACTGGCCGAGGAAAACCCCGGTCTCAACCTCCAGGAAGTGGAGAAGATCGTCGATCTTTTCTTCAAGGAGATTGTCGACCGATTATCATCGGGGGGGCGAGTCGAACTGCGCGGCTTTGGCGCCTTCACCACCCGATCGCGCGATGCCCGCACGGGCCGCAATCCCCGAACTGGCGAACAAGTGCCGGTGGATGCCAAGCGCGTGCCCTATTTCAAGCCGGGCAAGGAAATGCGCGAGCGGCTGAACGTTAAGGGCGAGGCCTGATAACGCCATCTGTCGCTTGACCTCTCGCTCGCCAGCCTTCAGGGGTGGCGAGCCTTGAGCATATAAGCGGACGTGGCGAAATCGGTAGACGCAGCGGACTTAAAATCCGCCTTCCCCTGGAATTGCGGGTTCAAGTCCCGCCGTCCGCACCACCCTGACAGCCGACTGGACATTTCCGCAACGCCGTTGCAGGCCGCGTGCGGCGCAATGCTTGACCCACACTGTACCACAGGCCACCTGTATTTCGGGTCGCAAGGCATCGCGTGGCAAGGGGAAATGGGGTGGAGAAAGCAGTGAGGCGGATCGGTCGCGCGATCCGATCCTTCCGATATAATCGAAACCTGATACCCGATCTGGTAGATGCGCTATATCGCACGTTGCTGTTGCGCACGCCCGATCCGGTAGGCCGCGCACAACATATCAATGCCCTGACCAAAGGCCGCCTCTCCATCGGCGACGCTTTCAATTCGATACTAGGTTCGGAAGAATTCTTCCACAAGCGCGGGCGGTTACTGACCCATCATCATCCCGAACGGCATGACCAGTTCTTCATGGACATGTCGCAATTTGGCGAAATCCCGACGTTGGTCCGCGCCATGATGGACATGGTCTGCACCAACCGCATTGTCGTGGACGTTGGCGTGCTTGGTGTCCATGATTCAAACAGCTATGATCTGATGCGCTGGTTCGGCTGGCGCGGCCTGCTGATCGAGGCGAACGACCGGTTGATCGACCGGATCAGGCATGAATTCGGTCCACTAAACTATAAGATCGTCAATGTGGCGGTTTCCAATCATGAAGGGGAAGCCACGCTCCACATCGGTACCAACAATGGCGTATCGTCCCTGACCCAGGCCCATTCGGCGAAATTCGGACCAACGGCTGGTCAGATCAGCGTAAAGGTCGAACCTCTGCCGGCGATATTGGCGCGGGAGGATATTCCGCTGCGCTTCGACCTGTTGTCGATCGATATC
Source organism: Sphingobium sp. AP50 (assembly GCF_900109095.1). GTDB lineage: Bacteria > Pseudomonadota > Alphaproteobacteria > Sphingomonadales > Sphingomonadaceae > Sphingobium. The sequence goes on along the minus strand of NZ_FNYZ01000008.1, from coordinate 174,742 downwards.
GAAGGGGAAGATATCAAGGTGCTCAACCACCTCATCACAACATCCCCCTACCGCCCAAACTGGATAATCGTCGAAGCCGGCCTGGAAACGCCGTATAGCCCCGGCATCCTGCCATTGGTTCCGGCGTTCGACGCGGAATATGAATGTGTCGGCGCCACGATCGCCAACCTGATCTTCCGCAATCGCTCACTGTTGCAGCGACTGAAGGCCAGCGAGAACAGATAAAGCCGACGAATAGAGGATTTTTTACGACAAACTCTGGCCATTTGCGCCCGCAGCCGCAATGATGGGGCATGGCCGGCACAATCAATACACAAAGCTTCAGCGACTCCCTCGTCATCCTCGGCGCTGCCGGGTTGGTGATCCCGGGATTTGCCCGTTTCCGCATCAGTCCTGTGATCGGTTTCATTCTGGTGGGTCTGGCCGTTGGCCCGGCGGGGCTTGGCGCGCTGGTCGGCCAATATCCCTGGCTTTATCATGTGACGATATCCAATCGCGAAGCGATAGAACCATTCGCGGAACTGGGCGTCATATTATTGCTCTTCTCGATCGGACTGGAACTGAGTTTCCGACGATTGTGGACGATGCGAGCCCAGGTATTCGGCGTAGGTGCGGCGGAACTGATCGGCAGCGGGTTGCTGATCGCGCTGGGCCTCTATCTGCTGGGCCAGCCGACGGCCGGCGCCATTGGCCTTGGCCTTGCCCTTGCCCTGTCTTCCACGGCGGTCGTGCTGCCGATGGTGGGGACACAGAGCGCAGTCGGGCGATCCGCCTTTTCCATGCTGCTGTTCGAGGATCTTGCCCTCGTCCCGATCATCTTCATGCTCGGCGCGCTGGCGCCATCGGTCGCGGCCAGCCCGGAAGGCGCCTGGAACGAACTGGCCAACACGTTGATGAAGGGCGGCATCACCATTGCCGTGATGCTGGTGCTGGGGCGCCTGGCCCTGCCCCAGATGTTCAGTCAGGCGGCACGAACCAAAAGCCCTGAAGTGTTCCTCGCAGCAAGTCTGCTGGTCGTGATCGTCTCCAGCCTTGCCACATCGATCGCGGGTCTTTCACCGATCGTGGGCGCGCTGCTGGCCGGCCTGCTGATCGCCGAAACGGATTATCATGGCGAGGTCGAGGTGATGACCGCCCCGTTCAAGGGGCTGGCGCTGGGCGTGTTCCTGATCACCGTGGGCATGAGCCTGGACATTCGCGTCATCCTGGCCAACTGGCCCAGCCTGCTGCTGGCAGTCATGGGCGTGGTGGTGGCCAAGACGCTGGTGACATCCGGCCTCCTTTATCTGTCGGGCGTGCGCAAGGGTGTAGCGCTGGAAGTCGGCGTGCTGATGTCCAGCCCGTCGGAAACCACGCTGATCGTGCTGTCGGCGGCGGCGGCGGCGCAATTGATCCTACCTTCGACGGCCGCCTTCTGGCAGATCGTGACCGCCATCGGCCTGACCATCACGCCGCTGCTGGCGCGCATCGGCCATGATATTGCCCGGCGGCTGGAAATGGCGATTGGCGAAGAACGGGTAGAAGCCGAGCAGGATCAGACGGAGGCCGCCGCTGTGGTCATCGGTTTCGGTCGGGTGGGGCGCATGGTGTGCGACCTGCTCAAGACCCATAAGCAGCGCTTCATCGTGGTCGAGTCTGATCCGGACGTCGTCGCAGAGGCGCGGCGGCTGGGCTATCCCATTCTGTTCGGTGACGTGGCGCGGGCGGAGATGCTGGACAAGCTGCGATTGGGCCATGCCCGCGCGCTGATCCTGACGATGGACGATCCGGTGCTATCGGTGCGCGTGACCAAGCGGGTGCGCGGCTGGGTGCCCGACCTGCCGATCATCGCCCGGGCGCGCGACACCGATCATGCGACCCAACTCTACAAGGCAGGCGCGAGCGATGCCGTACCGGAGACGCTGGAAAGTTCATTGCAGCTGGCGGAAACAGCGCTGGTCGATCTAGGCGTCGCGATGGGGCCAGTGATCGCGTCGATCCATCAGACGCGCGAAGATCTGCGCATGGGCATCAAGGAAGCCGCCCATCTGGAAATCGCCCCAAAGCTGCGCCGACTGCGTCCGGATGAGGTGCCTTAACGCGCATCCGGCGGACTGAAGACCGACCAGCCAGTGCGGCGCGCAAGTAACTCAAGCGCCTGCGTGCCCAACTGGCTGTTGCCATTTTCGTTGAGCCCCGGCGACCAGACCGCGATCGATGCCCGCCCCGGCACGATGGCAAGGATGCCGCCGCCCACGCCCGACTTACCGGGAATGCCGACGCGAAAGGCGAAATCGCCCGATGCATCATAATGGCCACAGGTCAGCATCAGTGCATTGATGCGCCGGGCGCGACCGGGCGATACTACCCTGCCCCCGTCGGGATGCCGACCGTCCAGCATGAGGTAGCGGCCGGCCAGCGCCAACTGGCGGCAGTTCATCTCGATCGCGCATTGATGGAAATAGCTGCCCAGCACCAGATCGACCGGATGGCGGACATTGCCGAAGGCGCGCATATAGTTGGCCAGCGCCATGTTACGAAAGCCGGTCGCGGTTTCGGAGGCGGCCACCTCCTCATTGATGGCGATCGCGTCATCGCCGGCGAGATAGCGCACGAAGCGCAGCATTTCGCCGATCGCCACACGCGGCTGATGCCCACCCAGATTGACGTCGGACACCACGATCGCACCGGCATTGATGAAGGGGTTACGCGGAATCCCCTGCTCCTGTTCAAGCTGGACGATCGAATTGAAGGCATTACCCGACGGCTCGCGCCCCACCCGATCCCATAGCTGATCGCCGACCTTGCCCAGCGCCAAAGTCAGCGCAAACACCTTTGAAATGGACTGGATCGAAAAGCCGGTGTCGGCGTCACCGCCGACCAGCAGACGACCGTCGGCCGTCGCGATGGCAATGCCGAACTGCGCCGGATCGACCTTGGCCAGTTCGGGTATATAGCTGGCAACCTGCCCGCGATCCTCCATCGCCTGCATGGTGGTAGCGATTTCGTCGACAAGAGCGGGGAGATCGGGGACCATGACGACGCTCCATAAGCGCAAAGGCCAGACATGGCACGGCGGAAAATCCGTTCCCCAACTCGCCTTCCGTCAGAAGAAAAAGCGCGCAAAACCCGATGGGTCTGCGCGCTTCAAGGATCGCTTGGGAGCGTAGGAATCAGCGTGAAGCGTATTGGCGTCCGCGAGTGGCGAGCGCCCAGCGCTGCGGAGTGGCGTTCGGAGCGGTTTCACGCACGAAGCACTGGCCGCGCTGCGCCCGGATCGTGCGGCAGGCCAGCGTTGCGTCAGCCCGGCTGGCAAAGCCGCTGATGGCGAGACGATGATAGGGTTTGCCGTTGACCGTCGCCTGGCTGGTGAGAACCGGGAAAGCCGCCAGCGTGCCGCTGCGACCGGCCATGCTCATATATTTTTCCTTGGCGATCGCTGCACTGTCATAGGCGCCAAGCTGGACGACCCAGTTGCTGGCGCCATTGCTGACGGGCTTGAGGAAAGCAGCCTGCTGCATCCGGGCAACCGGCGCGGCAGCAACCTGTGTCTTGGCAGAGGATTTGGCGAAAGCCTTTGCCGCGACCGGGCGAGCGTTATGATCCTCAATGATGAAATCGCGCGCCGCGACGCGCACCGGCCTGGACGATGCCTTGATGACCGGCACGGGTGCTGGTTGCACAACCTGTTGGGGCGCAGGCGGTTGAGGCGCAGGCGCGGCTTCAGCGACCTGTACGGGCGCGATCGGCTGCACTTCGGGCTCCGGCGCGGCGGCCGGCGTGACCTCCGCCATCTGCACCGGCGCAGCAACGGGCGCGGCCAGCGCCAGCGCGATCGGCTGGCCCGGATCACCTTCATTACGGATCACGCCCATCAGTGCGGCGACGCGCATCGGAGCCAGCGACGGTTCGGCAATCTGCGCCCAATCGGAAATCCGCTTGTTGGCGTCCAGCGGTTCCATGTCCATGCCCACAATCATACGGGCATCCTTCCAGCGGCCGCCCAGCGCATAGGCATAGGCTAGATTTTGGCGCGTGCGGGCGGTGGCGGACGGGTCATGGATCGCCTGCGACAGGATGCGCACGCCTTCGACCGGATCGCCGGCCATCGCCATGGCCAGGCCATAATCGCCGGCAGGGACGGTGTCGGCATGTTCGATCAGCAGGTTGCGCGCCGCGTCGGGACGGCCCTGCGCAACCTGCACCAGCGCAAGGCTAACGACGGTGCTGGCATCAGCATTGCCCAGATCCATCGCATCGGCAAGCGCGGTTTCAGCCGAGGCGAAGCGGCCGGCCAGCACATAGGCGCGACCCAATATCTGGCGATAGGCAGCGTTCTGCGGCGCAAGCTGGACCGCGGCTTCAGCCGATTCCACCGCCTTGACGGCGTTGCGGCTGGCCAGCGCCTTTTCAGCGGCGGCAGCAAGTTTGGCCGGATCGCCCTTCTGCTGGACCGCTGAGGTCCGGGGACGGAAGGCTGCACCGGTGCAGCCGACCATGGTGGTGGCGACGATCAGCGAGGATAGTGCCGCCTTTCCAAATGTCTTGCGGTTCATATCAATACCCACCCTTCATTCACTGGCCGTCGCGCATGTGCGGCAGCTGCTGCGTCAGCCGGTCGATTTCCGGCAGGTCGTTGAGAAAATCGTCGAGCGACTGGGTGACGATCTGCTGGGCCGACTGCCCGGTGATCGCGCAGGCCAGCCGCAGCTTGAGATGGCGTTCGGCGTCCAGCCGCAGCGTGAAGGCGGCCTTGCGCCCCGTTGCGGCCTTGGCATCGGTCTTGGCGCCCTTACCCATGATCCGCTGCGCCAGAGTCCGGCGTTCCTTGACGACCGGCGGCTCCGGGGCCGTGATCGGCGGGACCGGTGCCATCGGTGTCAGGCCAATCGGCACAACGGGCTCTTCGACCGGCTGTGGCATCGGCTCCACGTCGAAGCCCATGTCGTTCCAGCCCAGATCATCCTGCGGAACGGCTGCCGTCGCGGCGCGGCCGAAGCCCAGCATCGGGCGGCGCATGGCAGGCTGCGCCGCGCCCTTGCGGGCGAGCAGGCCGGAGGTCAGCGATGCGAGCGGTTTGGGTTCTGCCATTGGTCTGTCCCTCCCCTTACTGGCCGATCACGCGGCGGCCGAAGCCTCCGCCCGAAGGGCGCGGTGCGCCGACCGTACCGACGCTGCCCTGGGGCACGGAAAAGACCGTGCGGCGGAAATTCTTTTCGAGGCGATCCGACACATAGGACCAGAGCGCCACGACCTCCCCGGCCGAGCGACCTTTGGGATCGACCTCCATCACGGTACGGCCATCGATCATCGATGCCGCGAAATCGGTGCGATGATGCAGCGTCACCGGCGCGACCGTGCCATGCTGCGACAGGGCGACAGCGGCTTCGGAGGTGATGCGCGCCTTGGGCGTGGCGGCGTTGACGACGAAGATCAGCGGCTTGCCCGCGCGTTCGCACAGGTCGACGGTGGCGCCCACGGCGCGCAGGTCGTGTGGGCTGGGCCGGGTCGGCACGACGATCAGTTCGGCCACGGAAATGACGCTCTGAATCGCCATGGTGATGGCAGGCGGCGTATCGATGACAGCCAGCTTGAAGCCCTGCTGACGCAATATCTCAAGATCGGCGGCCAAACGCGCGACCGTGGTCTGGGCAAAGGCGGGATATTCGGCCTCCCGCTCATTCCACCAATCGGCGAGCGACCCCTGCGGGTCGATATCGATCAGCACCACGGGGCCGGCGCCAGCCATCTGCGCTTGCACAGCAAGATGACCGGACAAGGTCGTCTTGCCCGATCCGCCCTTCTGTGATGCCAATGCCAGAATCCGCACGCACGTCCCCCCAGAAAATCCAGTTCCGTAGGGATTGCCATGGGCGCGCCTAAAATTCGGTTAACTGCATGCATGACTATGTCTTGTCTTGATGCACTCGCGCTAACGCGACATTAACCTTGTTTGGGGATAGATGTTTTGTAAATTCATCTGGGCAGGAGCATGGATACATGCACGGTAGACATATTTGGGGATCGGCGGCTGCCGCGCTGTTGATCGCGACCGCACCGGCCATCGCCGATGTAAAGACCGGCGTCGATGCCTGGCAGCAGGGCGACTATGCCAAGGCGATCGGCGAATGGCGGCCGCTGGCGCAGGCGGGCGATTCCGACGCGCAATTCAATCTGGGCCAAGCCTATAAGCTGGGCCGCGGCGTCCAGCCGGATCTGAATATTGCGATCGACTGGTATCGCAAGGCCGCACAACAGGGGCATATGCGCGCCGAGGATAATCTGGGCCTGCTGCTGTTCCAGCAGGGGGACCGGAGCGGCGCCATGCCCTATCTCCAGCATGCCTCCATGCGTGGCGAACCGCGCGCGCAATATATTGTCGGGACCGCCCTGTTCAACGGGGACATGATCGGCAAGGATTGGGTGCGTGCCTATGCGCTGATGACCCGCGCTTCGGCTGCGGGCCTGCCGCAGGCCTCGTCCAGCCTTGAGCAGATGGACAAGTTCATCCCTGAAGACCAGCGCAGACAGGGTCTGGCCCTGGCCGCCAGCCTGGAAAAGAATGACAGCAGCAGCAACGCGATGGCGGCCGTTACGCCGACCCCCATGCGCAGCACCCCATCTGCGGTCCGCACGACCGAATTGCCGCCTTCGATCATGAACATTCCTTCGGCCTCGCCACCGAGGCAGGTGGCGAGCGCCACCCCCGCACCGACCCAGCCAAAGCCGGTACAACCCAAGCCTGTTCCGGCCAAGCCTGTTCTGCCCAAGCCTGCACCGCAGGTGGCCGTGGCAAAGCCAGCACCCACGCCGCCTGCGCCCCGCGCCACGCCTGCACCGGCAGCATCGGGCAATTGGCGCGTTCAGCTTGGCGCATTCGGCGAAGAAGGACGCGCCCGTGCGCTCTGGAGTCAGCTCAGCAAGAAGGTCGGCGGCCTGTCCGCCTATCAACCCTATCTGGTGAAAGCCGGAGCCGTCACGCGGCTTCAGGCCGGGCCGATCGCCAGCAGCGCCGACGCCAGCCGCCTGTGCGGCGCGATCAGGGCGGCCGGTGCGGACTGCATGCCCAAGAAGATGTAATGCTACCTCCGTTCGTTTCGAGCGAAGTCGAAAAACGATAAGCGCCGTTCTGGCCGCTTCTCGACATCGCTCGAAGCGAACGGGGATGTTGGAAAAGCTCACCCGCCCCGCGCCTGATCCAGCATCCAGTCGCGAAACTGGGCCAGTGGCCCGGCCAGCGCATCGGGCGGATAGACGAGATAATAGGCCTGCTCGGTCGACATCGGCCGGGCGAAGGGGATGATCAAAGTCCCCGCCTCCAGTTCCGGCCGGATCAGGAAACTGGGGATCAGCGCAACCCCTGCCCCGGCCGCCGACGCTTGCGCCAGCATCAGAAAATGTTCGAAGGCGGGACCGGGCAGCAGTCCCGACGCATCCACACCGGCCGCCGCCAGCCAGCGCGCCCAGGCATCCCGGCGGGAAGACTGGCTGAGCAAGGGCACATGCAGCAGGTCGGCTGGCTCGCGCAGCGGATGCGCCGCAAGCCATTCCGGCGCGCAAACCGGCACCGCTTCCTCCCGGAAAAGAAAGTCCATCGCAACGCCGGGCCATTCCTCCGCGACACCGAAATGGACAGCTGCATCGAAATCCTCATGCCCGAAATCGAAGGGCTGGGACCGGGCGGCAAAATCGATCACCAGATCGGGATGGCGCGCGGTCAGTTGCGGCAGGCGCGGCGCCAGCCAGCGCATGCCGAAGCTGGGCAGGGTCGCCACCCGCAGCGCCGTCTGCGATGGCCGCGACGAAGCCCGCGCGCTGGCGCGGCGGATGGCATCAAGCGCAGGCAGCAAATCCTCGGCATAGGCGCGTCCGGCCTCATTCAGGCGTACCCGCCGCCCGATCCGGTCGAACAAAGGCGTTTGCAGCCAAGCTTCCAACTGGGCGATCTGACGACTGACCGCACTCTGGGTCAGGCCGATTTCCTGCCCGGCGCGGGAAAAGCCGCCATGGCGCACCGCCGCCTCGAACGCGGTCAGCGTGCTCATCGGGGGTAGCCATTTGCGGAAATTGCTCATTCCAAACTCGCATCAACAGATGACAGGTCGCCATTTTGAAAATCATGCCTATCTTGCGATAATGATGCTATCACCCCGGAGCATTTCATGTCGAATGAGAATATAAGCACGATAGAGGCGCTGGTCGTCGCGACACTGGGCAAGGATATTGCCCGCCAGACGCTGAACATGCTGACGATCAACCCGGCGCTGCTGGCCGAGAGCGGCAACAGCGTGTCGCGCGCCGCCTTTGCCATGGCGATGAATGTCTGCCTGTTCCACGACCTGCTCGTCCGTGTGCCCAGCGGTGACGCCTATGTCGCCGACACGTTGGCGCGGGGCGGCACCGTGTTGTTCGATCATGGCGCGTTGCGGGCGATCCGCTTTCCGGAGGGGCCGACCGGCGCCCTGCCCGGTGGCGAGGATGCCTTTACGCGCATTTTCCTGCCGCTGGGGTTCGAAATGGCGGCGCTTTATCCGCTGGAACGGCTGCGCATGACCGGCCGCGCCTATCGCCATGTCGACTATCCCGAAGCCATTCCGCAATTCTTCCTGTCCGAACTGCATGTCGATAGGTTCGACGCGGAATTTGGCGAGGCGGCGGCTCGCGTCTTCGGCACATCGCGCGATCCGCTGGATGACGCGGCGAAGGCGGTTCTGGCGCGCTATGCCGCAGGAGAAACTGTCTCACTCGCTGATGCAATGGCGGTTCTGCCGACCATTTTGTCCGCCTTCGATCGCCAGCATGAACCGCCCGCCTTCGACGATTATCAGTTGCTGCTGTCCCGATCCAATGAAGCGGCCTGGATCGCGACCGAGGGCAATGCCTTCAACCACGCCACCGACCGGGTCGCCAATGTCGCCGCGCTGGCCGATCGCCTGAAGGCGGAAGACCGCCCGATGAAGGAGAAGCTGGAAATCTCCGCCACCGGACGAGTGCGCCAGACGGCTTTTCGCGCCGACAGTGTCGAACGTCCGTTCGCTGACGGGGAACTGCGTATGGTGCCGGGCTCCTTCTATGAATTCATCAGTCGCGACATCGACCCGGCAACGGGTCGCCTCGACCTGGCGTTCGACACCGGCAACGCCACCGGCATTTTCGCCATGACCAGCGCGAAGGAAGCAAAGTGAGCGCCATGTTACAGTCCTTCGACCCGGCGTCGCGCGAACTGGTCTGGGAAGGGCCGGTCGCGGGCGCGGAAGAATGCCATCGCGCTATCGCCCGCGCCCACGCCGCCCTGCCCGGCTGGCGCGCATTGCCGGTGGACGATCGCATCGCCATCGCCCGCCGCTACGCGCAGGTGCTGGGCGAACGGCGGGCCGCGCTGGCCGAACTCATCTCGCGCGAGACGGGCAAGCTGCTCTGGGAAAGCGACGCCGAAATCGGATCGATGATCGCCAAGGTCGATGTGTCGATCAAGGCGCATGGCGAACGCACCGGTGAGCGCGCAGCCGACATGCCCTTTGGCCGGGCGGTGCTGCGCCATCGTGGTCATGGCGTGATGGCGGTGCTCGGCCCCTATAATTTCCCCGGCCATCTGCCCAACGGCCATATCGTTCCGGCGCTGATCGCGGGCAATGCCGTCGTGTTCAAGCCTTCCGAGATCACCCCGGCCACTGGCGCGGCAATGGCCGATGCCTGGGCCGCCGCAGGCCTGCCCGAAGGGTTGCTGACCGTGGTGCAGGGCGGACGATCGACCGGCGAAGCCCTGGTAGCGGGCGATATTGACGGGCTGCTTTTCACCGGATCGGCGGGCGCCGGCGCGGCGTTGCGACGTGCGCTGGTCGACCGGCCGCATGTCATCATGGCGCTGGAACTGGGCGGCAATAATCCGCTGATCGCCTGGGACAGTCCCAAAGCCGCCGCGTCGATCATCGTCAATTCGGCCTTCATCACCACCGGCCAGCGCTGTTCCTGCGCGCGGCGGCTGATCGTGCCGGAAGGCGCGACCGGCGATGCCATCGTGGAGGCGACCGCCGCACTGGCCGCACAGCTTCCCATCGCCGCCTGGAACGAACCGGGCGAGGCCTTCATGGGGCCGCTGGTGTCGGATCAGGCCGCTGCCGCATCCCACCGCGCCGTCAGCGACCTGATCGCCCATGGTGCGAAGGTCATCCGCCCGTTCAACGGCATCAATGGTCGCAGCGCCGCCTTCGTCACCCCTGCCCTGCTGGACATGACCGGCATGGAAGCGCCGGATGCAGAGATTTTTGCTCCCGTGCTGTCGATCATCCGGGTGCCGGATTTCGATGCGGCGATCGCGGCCGCCAATGCCACCAGCTTCGGCCTGTCGGCGGGCCTGATCTCGCAGGACGAAGCGCTGTGGCAGCGCGTGGTGGAGGAAAGCCGGGCCGGCGTGGTCAATCGCAACCGGCCGACCACAGGCGCTGCGGGCAATATGCCCTTCGGTGGTCTGGGCGCATCGGGCAATCACCGGCCCAGCGCCTATTATGCGGCCGACTATTGCGCCTATCCCATTGCCAGTTTCGAGGCGGATGGCGTGGTGGCGGTGCCAGTTAACGGCTTGAACAGCTAAAGCCATTAGGGCAACGGCTTGCCATCCTTATCGGAGGGGCCCCTTGTCCAATCCTGTATCCAACCCTGTCATTCCATCCTGGGTTCTGACCTTGGTCTGTGCCGATCGCGTCGGCATCGTCGCAGCGGTCAGCCAATTTCTGGCGACACGCGGCGGCTTTATCACCGACAGCCAGCAATATGCCGACCGGGAAGCCGACCTGTTCTTCATGCGCGTCGCATTCGAAGCCACCGATGACCGGATGCACGACACCGATGGCCTGCGCGCCGATTTCGCGAGCATTGGCGAAGAATTTGCGATGGACTGGTCTCTGACCGCCGCCAGCCATCGCCCGCGCATGCTGATCGCGGTGTCGAAGGGATCGCATTGCCTGGCCGACCTGCTCCACCGCTGGCAGACGGGCATGCTGGCGGTCGATATCATGGGCGTGGTGTCCAACCATCCCGACATGCGCCGCATCACCGAATGGCATGGCATCCCCTATCATGAACTGCCCGCCAATGGCGACAAGGCGGCGCAGGAGGCCGCACTGCTCGATATCTTCGACCGCAGCCGGTCCGACTATCTGATCCTCGCCCGCTATATGCAGATACTGTCAGAGGAACTGGTCGCGCGGATGGCCGGGCGCTGCATCAACATCCATCACAGTTTCCTGCCCGGCTTCAAGGGCGCCCGCCCCTATCACCGCGCCCATGAGCGCGGCGTGAAACTGATCGGCGCGACCGCCCATTTCGTGACTGCCGATCTGGACGAAGGGCCGATCATAGAACAGGCGGTCGAGCGCGTCGACCATCGCGCCACCGCCGACGACATGATCCGCATCGGCCGCGATATCGAGGCGCAGGTGCTGGCCCGCGCGGTCGCCTGGATCGCCGACCGGCGCGTGCTGATCAATGGCGGCAAGACGGTGGTGTTCCGGTAATCGACATGGCCGATAGACAGAAAAGCAAACCCACTTCCGTCATGAACGACACCAAGTGGGACGAAATCAGGCTTGCCATGCATGAGCTACCCTTCCCCTGCAAATGGCGCACGGTTTCAACCGAAGGCTATCAGTCAGAGCCGGATGCAGACTGGTATTACCATTTCCGTATCGGCGGCTACAATTGCATTTCCTACCTCGACATTCTCGTTACAGACGATACCAAGCGCAAAGCCGTTCGCGAAATCTTGCAGGCCATCCATGTACCCGGTGAGGAAACAGCAGAAGGTTTTCGCATCTACGGTTATCAAGCCGAAAACATGGCAATGAACTATCTGTAGAAAGCCATCGCGGACGTAATCTACAGCCCCAGCCGCGCCCAGAAGTCGTCCGCAGCGATAGGCGCGGGCGTCGCGGCAGCCACCTTGTGATCGGCGCGAGTCCAACTGCTGTGTGGGATATAGATATGCTGCGCCGACTGGGCATGGCGTTGCAGGCGGGCGCGTGTGGTCGTGCGGGTCATCGTCTTCTCCTTCAAGCAAGGGAACACGAAACCTGGCGTGGTCGCTTCGGCACCGTGCGCTTTAGCCGTTGGTGACGCGGAGCAAGCTGACATCCTTCAAAAGCCGCGGAGCGCTAAGCTCGCCACTTTATCTAGCGATTAAATTGAGAATGTCGAAATAGCTTTGCTTGGGGGCAGGTACAGATGACCTTGCCCGCCAGAGGTGCGTGCCAATTCCTGCTGCCAGGCGGAATCCGCGGGAAAAGCGGCCAGACCGAAAGCCCGTAAAGCCGATCAGCCCACGATGCTGTAGAGGAACCAGCCGACGATCAGCAGGCTCGATACGATGCAGATACGATCACCAAAGACGTCAATACGAGACATCACTCAACATCCTTCCACCAAGAGCGATCTTTGTCGCTTATGGGAAAAGATTACATCAGTTTTTACCGCAACGGAACAGCAAAGTTGCGGCGGAGCGAGCCGAAACGAAGGTAAGCCGACATTATCGACCCCTTGAAAGGCTATTTGGAGAGATAGTGCGCCGCATTTTTGTTAGCACGCGAACGAATCGCTCCGGATCAGTTCGTTTCCCGATGTTTGAGGATGGACCGAGTCGCCTCTTCCGGCCCACGATAGGCCTCCTGCAACTCGGCACTCCAATATTTGAGATCTTCCAGATCGATCCGTGCGCCCGAAACGGCGCAGAGCACGAAACGCCCCGGCCGCACGATATCGAAATCGGCAGCGCCATAGTGCAGCACCGCCAGCCCCTGAATATCCCCGATCATTGCGGCCCCATCAATCGCCGGTCAGGATGCGGTCGACCAGCTGCTTCACGGTCGGCACGAACCCGTTCGAATAGAAGGGGTCCTGCTTGAACCGATAGGCAGCATGGCCCGCGAACAACAGATTTTTGTCGAGATCGCCGCCGTGGACCGATTCCTGAAGCGACTTCTGGATGCAGAAGCTGCGTGGATCGGCCAGACGTCCGGTCGAGTTGGTTTCGCTGTCCATCCAACTGGAAAAGCTGCACTGCGACAGGCAGCCCATGCAATCGGTCTGGTCCTTGCGGATTTCCGCCTTTTCCGCGTCATCGACGAATACCAGCGTATTGTCCGGTGTCTTGAGCGCCGACGTGAAGCCGGCGCCGAACCATTCGCGCGCGCGCTGAAGGTCGCCCAGCGTCACCCAGAAATTCTTGCCCTTCACGCCCACGTCCAGCTGGTGGGTATGATCGCCCGCCTGTTCGGTGCTGAACGGGATCTGGCGGTCCGACCGCGCTTCGAGCGAGCGCAGGAAGGGATTGCGGATCGCCGAGCTATAGAAGCCGGTGGGCGAGAATTTGTGCAGAAGCACATCGCCCGGCTCCAATTGCATCAGCCGGTCCTTCCAGCCCTGCGGGATCGGGCTTTCCTGCGTCAGCAGCGGACGGGTGCCGAACTGGAACATGATCGAACCCAGTTCCGGATTGTCGATCCAGTCGTTCCAGTCCTTGAGCGCCCAGACGCCGCCCGCCATCACGATCGGCACTTCATCCGAAATGCCGCCTTCGCGCATGGTGGCGCGCAGGTCGCGCACGCGGGGATAGGGGTCCTGCGGCGCACGCGGATCTTCGGCGTTGGACAGGCCGTTATGACCGCCCGCCAGCCAGGGATCTTCATAGACCACCGCCGCCAGCCATTCCGACGCCTTGCTATAGGCGCGCTTCCACAGCGCGCGGAAGGCGCGGCCGGAGGAAACGATCGGCAGATAGCTGACATTGTAGGAAGCGGCGATTTCGCTCAGCTTATAGGGCATGCCCGCGCCGCAGGTGACGCCGGCCACCATGCCGCGGGTCTTTTCCAGAACGCCGTGCAGAACCCGCTGCGCGCCGCCCATTTCCCACAGGACGTTGATGTTGATCGCGCCCTTGCCACCGGCAATTTCGAACGCGCGCTTCACCTGCTCGACGGCGCCGTCGATGGCATAGGCGATCAGTTCTTCATGCCGGTCACGGCGGGTGCGGCCATGATAGAGTTGCGGGATGACATTGCCGAAACTGTCATAGCTGTCGGCGTTGACCGCCGACACCGTGCCGATGCCGCCGGCCGCCGCCCAGGCGCCAGAGCTGCTGTGGTTGGATACGGCAACGCCCTTGCCACCTTCGACTATCGGCCAGACTTCGCGGCCACCATAGACGATGGGCTTCAACCCCTTGAACAACGACATCTCCTGCACATGCACCCGGCCCCCTCGACCGGGTAAAAAGCGACCCTATAGCAGCTTTGGCTGTCTATGACGAATTTGGCGCGCCCTAGCGCAAAATCATGGGACTGGCCAGAGCCTCGCCATAAAGGCGTGCATAAGCGTTTACCATATCCGGTTCCGCATAATCGCGCTGCGCCCGCTGGCGATTGGCTGCGCCCAGACGAGCGCGCAGATCGGCATCTGTCGCCAGCGTCCCCAGCGCCGCCGCAAGCCCGGCCTCATCTGGCACGACGAAGGGGCGGTTTTCGGCCGCGACCATATTGGCGACATCGCCCACGTCCATTGAGGCTGCGGGCACTCCGGCCGCCATCGCCTCCACCAGAGAGATCGGAAATTGCTCGCTGTCAGACGACAGGGCGAAAATATCGAACAGGCCGACGAAGCGCCAGGGGCGATCCATGAAGCCGGCCATATGGATATCGTTCAGGCCATGGGCGGCGGCCTCCGCCAGGATCGCTTCCCGTTCGGGTCCCTCCCCCACGACCACCAGTTGCAGCCGCTCCTTATGGGCAGCGACGGCGCGGACGAGGCGCGGGATATTCTTGACCGCGCGCAAGCCTGCCAGCGTGCCGACCAGCAGCTTGCCGGGCGTGCGGACAAGGCCGGGGATCGCATCCGGCGCGGGCGGCTGCGCGTAGCGGGCGACATCGATACCGTTGCGGATCAGATGCACCTTTTCGGTCGACTGCTTCCACACAGTGCGGGCAATCCCGTCCAGCCGCACCGAGGGCACGACCAGCGCATGGGCGCGCTGCAAGGCAAGGCGACGAAACAGGTTGCGCTTGGTCTTGAGGCCATTCGCTTCGTCCGCGTTGAAGCCATCCTCATGATGGATCAGCGGCGGCATGCCAGCCGAAGCGCCCGCCAGCCGATGCGCCATCACCGCATCCATCGATCCCCAATTATAGGTCAGGATCAGGTCGAAGCGCTTGAGGAAAGCCCGTATCTCCCGATAGCGCGCCGGTCCCGGCTTACCGGCGAAGGATGGCCCGTCGGGAAAATCCACATCGATCGCCGGATCGATCGCGCTGCGCGCGCTCAGCGCCTGCACGTCTGCGCTGACGATGCTATGGCGCGCCTTGTCACCCCAGATGTTCATCAGCCGGATGGCGCGCGCTTCCTTGCCGCCCAGGGTGAAGCTGCCGTGGACATGGAGGATATGGGGCCGTTTCCCGCCTGACATGTCAGCCATGGAGGACACGGGTCAGCAGCCGGTCGATCGCTGCCGCGCTTTCCGGCTCATCCAGTGCAGGCGCATGGCCGACGCTGGGCACCGTGACCAGTTCGACAGTGTCGCCAATGTCCCCTATCATGCGCTGCGCCGTCGCTTCGCTCAGCAGGTCGGACCGTTCGCCGCGCAGCAACAGGGTCGGGATGCCCCGAAAGGCCTGCACCACCGGCCACATGTCGACGCCCGCTTCGCTGCCCATGGCGCGGATCGGTTCGGCGATCTTCATGTCATAATCCAGCACCACGCGCCCGCCGCTGTTCAGGCGATAGAGGCGCTTGGCCATGGCCAGCCATTGTTCCAGGTCATAACCCGGATAAACGTCTTCATTCGCCTCCGCCAGCGCGCGGGCGGCATGGACCCAGGTGGGATGCGACTGACCGACGCCGACATAGGAGCGGATGCGCGCCAGCCCACCTTCATCCAGCACCGGGCCGACATCGTTCAATACCGCGCCTGCCAGCCATTCCTTATGCGTGGCGGCCATCAACATGGTGATGATGCCGCCCAGCGAGGTGCCGACCGCAACGAAGCGGGTAATGGCAAGGTCGGCCAGCAAGCGGCCGATATCTTGAAAATAGGTCAGCGGGACATAGGTCATCGCATCCTTGGCATAGGCGCTTTCGGCGCGACCACGCATGTCCGGGCAGATCAGCCGCCATTCGCCCGCCAGCCGACCGGCCAGCGGCTCGAAATCGCGCGCATTGCGGGTCAGGCCCGGCAGGCAGAGCAGCGGCGGACGCCCGTCCTCTCCGCCGGCATAATCCCGGTAATGGAGCCGAAGGCCGTCAGGAGACCACCAATATCCGTCGCTATATCCGCTCAAGCTTGATCCTTCTGGTGACCTTCCCCCATATCGCCTTATGAACCAGACGCTGCAAGCCGCCAATTATCGCCCCGCGACCGAAATCGACACGCTGATGCCCGACATCGGCGATCCCGTAGCCGCGGCCGACTTCCCGCAAACGATCCTGCGCTATCGTAATGACCGGGCAGCCGCTTCGGTGGGGCTGGATCGGTTGAGCGACGAGGAATGGATCGCGCATTTCGGCCGTTTCCAGCCGCTGGACGGCAGCCTGCCCCGGCCGCTGGCGCTGCGTTATCATGGCCATCAGTTCCGTCACTATAATCCCGACATCGGCGACGGACGCGGGTTTCTGTTCGCACAGATGCGCGACGCCGACGATCGCCTGCTCGATCTGGGGACCAAGGGATCGGGCCAGACGCCCTATAGCCGCTTTGGCGATGGTCGGCTGACGCTGAAAGGCGGCATGCGGGAGATATTGGCGACCGAGATGCTGGAGGCGCTGGGCGTCAACACGTCGAAGACCTTCTCCATCATCGAGACGGGCGAAGCGCTGGAGCGCAATGACGAACCCTCCCCCACGCGCGGGGCGGCGATGGTGCGGCTGAGCCATTCGCATATCCGCATCGGCACCTTCCAGCGTGCGGCCTTCCATGACGACAAAGTGTTGTTGGAGCGGCTGACCGACTATGCCCTGACGCGGCTATATGGCGAGGCGCCGGGCGACAATCCGCCCGCGCAACTGCTGGGGCGCGTGGTGGAGCGTACCGCTGATCTGGCGGCGAGCTATATGGTCGCGGGCTTCGTCCATGGAGTGCTCAACAGCGACAATATCAATGTGACGGGCGAGAGTTTCGACTATGGGCCGTGGCGCTTCACGCCGCTGTGGGACGCGAATTTCACCGCCGCCTATTTCGACCATAATGGCCTTTATGCCTTTGGGCGGCAGGCCGAGGCCATCCATTGGGACGTCGCGCAACTGGCGGTGTCTTTACGCGCGCTGGTCGAGGCGCCTGCCCTGATCGAGCAACTGGAGCGATTCCCGGTCCTCTATGGCGATGCGATGCAGCGCCGTTTCTGCTGGCGGCTGGGCGTGGAGCCGGGCGCGGAACCCGGCCCGATGATCGAGGCCGCCGTGCGCGGCATGGTGACGAGCGCAACGCCAATCGACCGCTTCTTCCATGACTGGCGGGGCGGCGTGGCGGGGGATGACGCCGCCTATAACGACGCTGCCTGGGCGCCATTCCGGGAAGCGATCCAGAGCTTTAACGCGACACCCGGCGCGCGCGATCATGCCTATTGGTCAGACGAAGCGCCCTGCTCCATGCATATCGAGGAAGTCGAGGCCATCTGGAGCGCGATCGACCGGGATGACGACTGGGCGCCGCTCCATGCCAAGGTTGCGGCGATCCGGCGCATGGGGGAAGCGCTGGGGCCGAAAGCGACGAGTTGAAAATATCCCTCGCCATTCCTTAACCAATTTCCGTCATACCCCCGGCCCAAATGGTCGCGCTTACATCTTATGAACCTGCAACCGGCACCTTGCTGTGGCAAGGCGAGCCGGGCGATGTCGATACGGAAGTCGCGCGCGCCCGCGCCGGCTGGCCGCGATGGGCCGCGCAGCCCATCGCCTATCGCATCGAAACGCTGCGTCGCTTCGTCAATGTCGTGCGCCGCCATGAGGATGCGCTGACGGACCTGATCGCCCGCGAAACCGGCAAGCCGCTGTGGGACGCCCGCAACGAAGTCGCCGCCGTCATGGGCAAGATCGACGTCAGCGTGGCGGCCTATTCCGAACGGACCGGGCAAAGGCGGCTGGAAGCGGCGCTGGGCGCGCGCCAGTCCGTGCGGCACAAGCCCCATGGCGTGATGGCGGTTCTTGGCCCCCATAATTTCCCGGCACACCTGCCCAACGGCCATATCATCCCCGCGCTGCTGGCCGGCAATGCGGTGGTATTCAAGCCGTCGGAAAAGACGCCCGCCGTGGGCGAAATGCTGGTAAAGCTCTACCATGAAGCGGGCGTGCCCACCGATGTCATCCGACTGCTGATCGGCGGCGCAGATACGGGCAAGGCGCTGAACGCGCACCCCGATGTCGGCGGCGTATTGTTTACCGGATCGGCGCAGACCGGCATCGCCATCAACCGCCAATTTGCCAGTAATCCGTCCAAGATTCTGGCGCTGGAGATGGGCGGCAACAATCCGATCATCCTGTGGGACACGCCGGAAATCAGTGCGGCCGCGACATTGGTAGTCCAGTCGGCCTTCATGACCAGCGGCCAGCGTTGCACCGCCGCCAGTCGCCTGATCGTGAAGGAAAGCCTCGCCGACCGACTGATCGCCGAGGTCAAGAAGCTGGCGGACCGGCTGATCGTGGATCATCCCCATGCCAACCCCGCCCCCTATATGGGACCGGTGATCGACAACCAGACCGCCGATGGTCTCACCGAAAGTTTCCTGTGGCTGATGAGCAATGGCGGCCGGCCGATCAAGCATATGGTGCGCCCGCAAAAGGGCCTGCCCTTCCTGACGCCCGCCATCATCGACGTGACCGCGATGAAGGAGCGGCCCGATGTCGAACTGTTCGGCCCCTTGCTTCAGGTGATCCGGGTAACTGAATTTGAGGACGCCATCGCAGAGGCCAATAATAGTCGCTATGGCCTGTCCGCGTCGCTGATCGGCGGATCGCCGGAGCAATATAATCTCTTCTGGTCGAATATCCGTGCCGGCATCGTCAACTGGAACCGGCCGACCAATGGCGCCTCTTCCAACGCACCCTTTGGCGGAGTAGGCGTCTCCGGCAATCATCGACCCAGCGCCTATTATGCCGCCGATTATTGTGCCTATCCGGTGGTATCGGCGGAGATCGAGACGCCCCGCGCGTCCATCGGCGTGGGCCTGAAGGATATCGACGTCGCGGCCATGGGCGACTGAACCCGCCCAGATCCGGCAAGGGCGCGAAAACATTTCCTAATCCCCGCGATACCCATTCTGAATTGAACTCATGCGGCGCATTCGCCATGTGGGCGACCATGGCTGAAAATGCATCTGCTACCGTCCACCTGGTGGGCGCGGGACCGGGCGATCCGGAACTGCTGACGCTCAAGGCAGCGCGCCTGATCGGCGATGCGGACGTGATCGTGCATGACGGGCTGGTATCCAACGCCATATTGGCGCTGGCATCGCCCGACGCCGAACTGATCTCCGTCGCCAAGCAGCGCAGCCGCCATTCGATGCCGCAAGAGGGAATCAACGCCCTGCTGATTGATCTGGCGCGCGAAGGGCGCCGGGTCGTCCGCCTGAAGGGCGGCGATCCTTTCATTTTCGGCCGGGGCGGCGAGGAAGTCGACGCCTGTCGCGACGCCGGCGTGCCGGTGGAAGTCGTGCCCGGCATCAGCGCCGCGATCGGCAGCGCGGCGGCCGCGCAACTCCCCCTCACCCATCGCGCGGCCTCCAGCGCGGTCAGCTTCGTCGCTGGCCAGTGCAAGGGGCTGACCGATCAGGACTGGTCCGGTCTGGCGGGTAAAGGTCGTACACTCGTTATCTATATGGGCGTGGCGACCGCCGCCGACATCGCCGACAAGCTGATGGCCGATGGCGTGTCGCCGGCCCTGGCCGTCGCCGTGCTTGAAAATGGCACGCGCGCGGACATGCGGACACTGCGCACCCTGCTCGCCGATCTGGGCGACATGGTGGTGCGGGAACAGGTGGTCAGCCCGGCGCTGATCGTGGTCGGCGAAGTCGCCGCCCATGCGCTGGCGCAGGACGCGCTGATCGCCTATCGCGACAGCCATCTGCATGGGGCACTGAATATCGAAGGATCGGCAACGACCGGACCGGATGGGAAAAGGGTAGAATGAAGATATTGACGGGCAATGACCTGGTGAGCGGCGACGTCATCTGGTGGGCGGGCGACGGCTGGTCGCGGCAGGTCGGCGACAGCGCTGATGTGGGCGACCATGGCGACGATCTCGCCCGCACCGAAGAAGCCGCGCTGCGCGTCGTGGGCGCCTATGTGATCGACGCTACGCTGACCGACGAAGGCGTGCGCCCGGCCCATATCAAGGACCGCATTCGCGCCCTTGGCCCGACTGTCCGCCCCGACCTCAATCTCAAACCGAATGATGCCGACGCCGGCAACTGGGTGATCTGACCATGTATCGCTATGACAGCTATGACCAGTCCATCGTCGACGCCCGTGTCGACGAATTTCGCGATCAGGTGCAGCGCCGCCTGACCGGCGCGCTGACCGAGGACCAGTTCAAGCCGCTGCGGCTGATGAACGGCCTCTATCTCCAGCTCCACGCCTATATGCTGCGCGTCGCCATCCCCTATGGCACGCTGTCGGGCAAGCAGATGCGCAAGCTGGGCGAGATCGCGGCTAAGTATGACAAGGGCTATGGCCACTTCACCACGCGCCAGAACCTGCAATATAACTGGATCAAGCTGGCCGATGCGCCCGACATCCTCGCCGAACTGGCGACCGTCGAGATGCACGCCATCCAGACCAGCGGCAATTGCATCCGCAACATCTCTTCGGACCAATATGCCGGTGTGAGCGCCGACGAAGTGGCGGACCCCCGCCCCTGGGCCGAGCTGCTGCGCCAATGGTCGAGCTTCCACCCGGAATTCACCTATCTGCCGCGCAAGTTCAAGATTGCGGTGATCGCGTCGGACGACGACCGCGCGGCGATGCGCCTGCACGATATCGGCCTGAAGCTGGTGTCGAAGGATGGTGTGGTCGGCGCCGAAGTCTATGCCGGTGGCGGCATGGGTCGCACCCCGATGGTCGCCCCGCAAATCCGCGATTTCGTGCCGGAGGAGGAGATCATCTCCTATCTGGAAGCCTGCCTGCGCGTCTACAACCGCTACGGTCGCCGCGACAACAAGTATAAGGCGCGGATCAAAATCCTGGTCCACGAAATCGGCGTCGAGGAGTATAAGCGTCAGGTCGAGGAAGAGTTTGCGCATATGAAGCAACTCGGCCTCAACCCGCCAGTCGAAGAACTGGACCGCATCCGCACCTTCTTCGCCAATCCCGCCTATGAAACGGGCCTGAGCGAAGAGATCGACCGCGCCGATCCGGCTTTCGCCCTGTGGGTCGACCGTCAGGTCGCGACGCACAAGCAGCCCGGCTATGCGATCGTCAATATCAGCCTGAAGCCGCTGACCGGCATCCCCGGCGACGCGTCGGCGGAACAGATCGAACTGGTCGCCTCGCTGGCCGAGCAATATTCGCTCGACGAACTGCGCGTCACCCATGCGCAGAATCTGGTCCTGCCCCATGTGAAGAAGGCCGACCTCTACGCCATCTGGCAGAAGCTGGACGAAGCAGGGCTGGCCGAGGCCAATCTCGACCTGATCACCGACATCATCGCCTGCCCCGGCCTGGATTATTGCGCGCTCGCCAATGCGCGCTCGATCCCACTGGCGCAGAAGATCGCACAGCGCTTCGCCGCAGCCGAACGGCAGGCGGAACTGGGCGAACTGAAGCTGAAGATCAGCGGCTGCATCAACGCCTGCGGCCACCATCATGCCGGCCATATCGGCATATTGGGCGTGGACCGTAAGGGCGTGGAGAATTTCCAGCTGTCGCTGGGCGGATCGGGCGCGGAAGATACGTCGCTGGGCCAGATCACCGGCCCCGGCTTCTCCGAGGACGGCGTGGTCGATGCGATCGAGAAGGTCACGGATCTTTACCTCGCACAGCGGGAAAGCGGCGAGCGCTTCCTCGACACCTATCGCCGTCTTGGCATGAAGCCCTTCAAGGAGGCGATCTATGGTTGAGTTCCTGTCCTTCCGCGACGGCGAATCCGCGCAGGAACCCGCTGTCACGGTCGAAGCCTTCACCGGCCAGACCAACGCTACCGCTGTCCGGGTCGAACCGGGTGAGGATGCCCGCGAATTGCTGCCCTATCTCGACCGGCTCTCGCTGGTCGAGGTGAACTTCCCGGCCTATGGCGACGGGCGCGGCTACTCCGCCGCGCGCATCCTGCGGGAATCGGGCTATCAGGGCGAATTGCGCGCCGTGGGCGATGTGCTGGTCGACCAGATCAACGCCATGCGCCGCTGCGGCTTCGACAGCTTCCACCCCGCAAAGCCGCTGGACGACGCCGCCGTCGATCGCGCGCTCAATCGCTATGCCGACGTCTATCAAAAGGCGATCGATGGCCGCCAGCCCGTCTGGGCGAAACGGCACCCGGAGAAAATTAATGGCTGAACCTGCCCGCCAGATCGACATTATCGACGCCCGCCCTGCCTTTACGCAGGCCGATGCCGACGCGCTCAACGCGCGGTTCGAGGGCGTCGACACCATCGCCATGCTCAAGACCGTGTTCGCGGAAGGCCTCGCCGGCAATGTCGCCGTCGTCTCCTCCTTCGGCACGGAAAGCGCGGTGCTCCTCGATCTGGTGGCCAAGGCGGACAAGACTGTCCCCGTCATCTTCGTCGACACGCTCAAGATGTTTGCCGAGACGCTCAATTATCGTGACACGCTGATCAAGCGCCTCGGCTTTACCGACAGCCGCACCGTCGCCCCGATCGCGGACGTGATCGCGAAGAAGGACGAGACGGGCCTCCGCTGGTCCTATGACCCGGACGGCTGCTGCGAAATCCGCAAGGTCGAGCCGATGAAGCGCGCCAAGGATGGCCTGGACGCCTGGATTTCGGGCCGCAAGGCGTTTCAGTCGGTGACGCGCCAGAACCTGCCCCGTTTCGAGGTGGAGGATGGCCGGCTGAAGCTCAACCCGCTGGGCGACTGGACCAAGGCCGATCTGGAAGTCTATTTCGACCGCGAAAACCTGCCCCGTCACCCGCTGGAGGCGCAGGGCTATCTGTCGATCGGCTGCGAACCCTGCACGTCCAAGGTGATGCCGGGCGAAGATCCCCGCGCGGGTCGCTGGCGCGGCTGGGACAAGGTGGAATGCGGCATCCATTCGCCGGTTTCGCCAATCCCGGCTCCCATCGCCGATCCGGAAGACCCGGCGAACCAGCCGGTTTTCTAACCGACGCAAGCGTCCGCCGCCCCTGGTACGGCGGACGCTCCTGGATGTCTGGCGACCTCATTTCGGCGCGCCCCTAACAATCGCCCTGCGCAATCCCTATATGCCGATCTCGGCATAGGACCGGGGCGGCCTCGCTTCGACCTGAACCCCTTATGCCGATCGGACCCAGGTTCGATCATTTTCCAAAAGGCTGGAAACACCCGCACCGCATCTGGTCGACTGACCGGATGCGGGCCCGATGGAGTACGCCTTGTATGATCGCCTATCTGATTCTCGTCCATCGCTTCCCCGAACAGTTCAAGCGCATGTTCCGGGCGATTTATGTGCCGGGCAATCAGTATCTGATCCATGTCGACCGGCGGTCCGGGCCACAGATGATCGCCGACATTGCCGCCTTCCTCAAACCCTATGCCAACGTCGCCATGCTGCCTTCGCGCAAGATGCTGTGGGGCGGTTACAGTCTTGTCGACGCGGAATTGCGGGGCATGGCCAAGCTGTTGGAGATGAATGCGGACTGGCGCTATTTCATCAACCTGAGCGGACAGGATTTTCCGCTCAAGTCGCAGGCCTATATCGCCGACTATCTGGCCAGCCACGATGGAACGGAGTTTATTCGCGCCGTTCCGCAACAGGCGGTCCGTCCCGACACGATGAATCGCCTCAGCCATTATTTTCTGGAGGCCTTCAACCGGATCGTGCGGACCGGCGTCCGCCGTGGCCCCATGGCCGCCGTCACCCCCTATATCGGCACCCAGTGGAAGGCGGTCACGCGCAATTTCTGCGACTTTGCCTGCCACGATCCGGCCACCGGACGATTCAAGCGCTTCTACCGTCGCACGCTGATTGCCGATGAAGGCTTTTTCCAGACGGTGATGATGAACGCCTTTTCCGGCGGCAAGGTCGTGAATGACGATCTGCGCACGATCGACTGGATTCCCGACGGCGACATCAAATTGCGTCCTCGCACTTTCGTCACGCGCGACGCATTGCGGCTGACGCTGAGCCCGGACCTGTTCGCCCGCAAATTCGATGCGCAGGAGGACAGCCATATCCTCGACCTGCTCGAAGCGCATCTGTTGACCCCGGCCGCCACGACCTTGCCCGTCCCCGGCAGCGTGCACGCAACATTGTTACAAGCCTCTGGACGGATCATATCCCCGGCTTAGAAAGTCTCCCTTATTCAAGGATAAGGGAGTCGCGTCATGGATCGCCGTCAATTTCTCGCTACCACCGGCGCCGTTGCGCTGAGCGCCGCCGCGCCGCGTGCGCTGGCGCAGGCCGGGGGTGATGACGCCCGCCTGTCGGCCGCCTTCGCGTCGATCTTCGAACGGCAACTCGATCTGTCGCCCGCGATGGTCACGAGCCTGGGCCTGGACAAGGGCGCGCGCTCGATGGCCAAGAGCCAGCTCGACGACAATAGCAAATCGGGCATGATGAAGAAGCTGGCCGCCACGCAGGCCGCGATCAAGGAACTGGACGGCTTCAAGTCCGCCAGCCTGTCCGACGCGCAGCGGCTGAACCTCGACGTCGTACTCTACGCGCTCGACCAGCAGACCGTGTCGGCCGGCAAATTCGGGCTGAACAGCGTGCAGCGGCCCTATCGCATCTTCCAGCAGGGCGGCAGTTATTTCTCGACCCCCGATTTTCTCAACACGTCCCATACGATCGTCGCGGCGCCGGATTGCGAAGCCTATGTCGCGCGGCTCGACGCCTTCGCCCGCAACCTGCGGACCGACACCGCGCTTCAGCGGGATGAAGCAGCGCGCGGCTATCTGGCGCCGGGCTGGTCGCTCGACCTGACGCTGGGCCAGTTGAAGAAGCTGCGCAGCCAGCCTGCCGCCGACAGTTCCATGGTCCAGTCGCTGGTCAAGCGCGCCGCTGCCAAGGGCATTGCCGGCGACTGGCAGGGGCAGGCCAACGCGATCGTGGAAAAGGCCATCTATCCCGCGCTGGATGAACAGATTGCCGCGATCGAAGCGCTCAAGGGCAAGACCGCTGCCGGGGACGGTGTGTGGCGCACCCCGCGTGGCGATGAAATCTACGCGGCCGCCCTGAAGCAGGCGACCACCACGGACCTGAGCGCTGAGCAAATCCATGCCATGGGGCTGGAGCAGGTCGCCGACATCAGCGCCCAACTTGATACCATCCTGAAGGATGCCGGACGCACCGGTGGTACGATCGGCGAGCGGCTGGCCGCGCTCAATGTCGATCCGGCCCAGCTTTATGCCGACAGCGCCGAAGGGCGCGCCGCGCTGCTGGCGCAGCTCAATCGCGATATCGACGCAATGAAGGCCAAGCTGCCCAATGCTTTCGCGACTATTCCTGATACCCCGCTGGAAATCCGCGCGGTGCCAGTTGAGATTCAGGACGGCGCGTCCAACGGCTATTATAACCGCGCTGCACTCGACGGCTCCCGCCCGGCCATCTATTTCATCAACCTGAAGGATGTCGGCGACTGGCCGAAATATGGCCTGCCCTCGCTCACCTATCATGAAGGCGTGCCGGGCCATCATCTCCAGATTTCGACCGCGCAGACCGCCGGCGATATTCCGATGCTGCGCAAGACCGCGTTCATGAGCGCCTATACCGAAGGCTGGGCGCTCTATGCCGAGCAACTGGCGGACGAACTGGGCGGCTATGCGACGCCGATCGATCGGGCCGGCTATCTCCAGTCCTTCCTGTTCCGCGCAGCCCGACTGGTGGTCGACACCGGCATTCATGCCAAGAAGTGGGATGTGAAGCAGGCGACCGACTATATGGTCGAAAAGACCGGCTTCGCCCGCCCCCGCTGTCAGCGCGAGGTGGAGCGCTATTGCACGCAGCCGGGACAGGCGACCAGCTACAAGGTCGGTCATGGCGTCTGGACGAAGGCGCGTGCGGCAGCGCAGGCGGAACTGGGCGATGCCTTCGATCTCAAACAGTTCCACGCCATTCTGGAGGAAGGTGCGATGCCGCTGTCGATGCTGGAGAAGCGCGTGGCGGCGCGGGCGAAGGCGGTCAAGGCCGCGTAACGCCCCGCTTTATCCACTATCGTCATCCCCGCGGAAGCAGTGACCCATCTCTCGACCCTGCACCAAGAATATGGGTTGGGAGATGGGTTCCCGCCTTCGCGGGAATGACAGATTTTTCGGGATTATTCGTAACTCAGATCCTCATAGCCATCTTCGGCCAGGTCGGAGAAGCGGGTGATCTTCGCGTCGAACTTCATGCGGATGCGGCCGGTTGAGCCGTGACGCTGCTTGGCGACGATAACTTCCGCCTTGCCGTAGATGCGCTCCATATTCTCCTTCCAAGCGGCATAGGCGGCTTCATCTTCCGGCTTGGGTTCCTTGGCCGCTTCATAATAATCCTCGCGGAACACGAACCAGACCATGTCCGCGTCTTGCTCGATCGATCCCGATTCACGAAGGTCGGATAGCTGGGGCCGCTTGTCCTCACGCTGTTCCACGGCTCGGCTGAGCTGGGACAAGGCCAGCACAGGGACATGAAGCTCCTTCGCCAAAGTCTTCAGACCGCGCGAAATTTCCGAAATCTCGTTCACGCGATTCTCGTTGCCGCGCCCGCTACCCTGCAACAGCTGAAGATAGTCGACGACGATGAAGCCGATATCATGACGACGCTTCAGACGGCGCGCGCGGGTCCGCAGCGCCGCGATCGTCAGGCCGGGCGTATCATCGATGAACAAAGGCAGTTCCTGAAGGTCGCGAGCGGCGCGGGACAGGTTCTGGAAATCCGCCCGGCTGATCTTGCCCATGCGCAGCGCTTCGCCCGAAATGCCCGATTGTTCGGCAAGAACGCGGGTCGCCAGCTGGTCCGCCGACATTTCGAGGGAGAAGAAGGCCGTCTTCGCACCCATATTCTTTTCCGGCGGGATGCCGTCGCCATGATCGCGCAGCCAGCGGGAAGCAGCATTATAGGCGATGTTGGTGGCCAGCGACGTCTTGCCCATGCCGGGGCGCCCGGCCAGGATCATAAGGTCAGAATTGTGCAAACCACCGATCTTGGCATTCAGGCTGTTGATACCGGTGGTGATGCCCGAAACGTGACCGCCGCTGTTGAGCGCGCGTTCCGCGACCTGAACCGCTGCCGTCGACGCCGTCAGGAAGCTCTTGACCGACCCGCTCTCGCCCTCACCCTCCGACACTTTGTAGAGCGCGACTTCGGCCGCCTCGATCTGCTCGCGAGGGTTGACTTCCTCACTCGTGTCGAGCGCATTTTCAACCAGTTCCCGGCCAACGCTGACAAGTTGACGCAGCAGGGCGAGGTCATAGATCTGGGTCGCGAAGTCACGCGCGCCGATCAGTGCCGCGCCATTGCCGGTCAGTTGCGCAAGATAGGCCGGACCGCCCAGTTCCTTGAGCGCCGGGTCCTGCTCCAGCATCGGCCGCAGCGTCACCGGATTGGCGACCATATCCTTGTCCAGCAGCCGCATGATCGCGTCATAGATACGGCCATGCAGCGGCTCGAAATAATGTTCGGCCTTCAGCTTGAGCTGCACATCCTCGGCAATGCGATTGTCGATCATGATCGCGCCCAGCAGCGCGGCTTCCGCCTCCACATTGCGCGGGAGTTCGGTTCCGCTGTTTTCAGCGGGGTTGATTTTCAGCAGTTCGACCATGCGCCCTCTTTCCTCTCCCGACCGGACATGCGCAAGGGGCTACATCCACGCATCTGTGGATAAGTCCCGCTTGCATTTCGGCGCGCGCCGCCGCACTGACTGTTCGCTTGCATATGGCCGATCCGCGCATCATAGACATCCAGCTGGACCAGCGCACGATCCTGTGGCGCAATGCCGACGTGGAGCAGGAACGGCGCATCGCCATCTTCGACCTGCTGGAGGATAATCACTTCGCGCCGCAGCGCGAGCATGGCGACGGCTATGCCGGCCCCTATAAGGTCATGCTTCGGGTCGAGGAAGGCCGGCTGGTGATCGAGATCAACCGGGAGGATGACAGCCCGCTGGAGGCGATCATCCTGGGTCTGGGCCGGTTCCGGCGGCCGATCCGTGACTATTTCGCCATCTGCGACAGCTATTATCAGGCGATCAGCAACGCCTCCCCCCAACAGATCGAGACGGTCGACATGGCCCGCCGCGCCATCCACAATGATGCGGCGGAGGTGCTGAAGGAGCGGCTGGAGGGGAAGATCGACGTGGATTTCGACACGGCGCGGCGGCTGTTCACGCTGATCTGCGTGCTGCATATCAAGGGGTAAGACGATCAGGGTTGTGACTTTGGGGGGCCTGCTGTTCCGGATCGGGGCGGCATTGGCGGTGGTCGCGGCGCTGGCGGTGGCGCTGTGGCTCTATGCGCGCGGCTGGGCGCCGGCGCGCGACCAATATCCCGTGCAGGGCGTGTCGATCAGCGCCGACAATGGCCCGGTCGAATGGGGCACTCTGGCCGCGCAAGGGGCGGACCTGGCCTATCTGCGCGCGGCTGACGCCGGTGGCAGGCGCGATCCGGCCTTCGCCGCCAACTGGCGCGGCGTGCGCGCCGTCGGCATGCGTTATGGCGCGATGATCGACTTCAGCCTGTGCCGACAGCCGAGCGATCAGGCGACCAGCTTCATGACCACGGTGCCGCGTGACAATGCCGCCCTGCCCCCGGTCATCCGCATGGACTTCACACCGGGCTGCCAGGCACGCCCCGGCCGCGACCAATTGCTGTCCGACCTCAACACGCTGATCAATCTGGTGGAGAGCCATGCGGGCAAGCCGGCCCTTCTCAACGTCAGCGAGGATTTCGACAAGGCCTATGATATCGGCTCCGGCATCAACCGGACGCTGTGGCTGGACGGCAATTTCTTCCCGCCCGATTATGCGACCAAGCCCTGGGTGATGTGGACAGCCAGCGATATGCGGCATATCGACGGCGTCAATGGTCCGGTCCGTTGGAATGTGGTGGCACCCTGATGCAAGATGAACAGCAAGTTGGACAGTTGATCGCCGCCGCACGCGCCGCGATGGCCAACGCCCATGCCCCCTATAGCCGCTTTGCCGTGGGGGCGGCGGTGCGGCTGACCGACGGCAGCATCGTCACCGGCTGCAATTTCGAAAATGCCAGCTATGGCCTGTCGCTCTGCGCCGAAACGGTCGCGCTCGCCACGGTCAATGCGCAGGGTCGTTTCGAAGACGTAACGGAAATCGCGGTGGTCGGCGGCGCGATGGATGCCGCCGAAGAGGCGCTCGTCACCCCCTGCGGCCGGTGCCGCCAGATCATGAACGAAGCGGAACAGATGGCCGGGCGGACGCTTGCCATCTATTGCGCCACGCCCAGCGGCGACCGCGTGCTCGACCTGCGCGTCGCCGATCTCCTTCCCCATGCTTTTGGTCCTGCGGACCTGGGCATTGGCCCCATGAAAAAGAGCTGAAACCCATGGCCATTCTTTCCGACAAATGGATTCGCGAACAGGCGCAGACAACCGGCATGATCGAGCCGTTCGTGGAAAGCCAGCGGCGTGAGGGGTGCATCAGCTACGGCCTGTCCTCCTATGGCTATGACGCGCGGGTGGCGGACGAGTTCAAAATCTTCACCAATGTCGACAGCACCATCGTCGACCCCAAGGATTTCGATCCCAAGAATTTCGTCGATCGCAAGACCGACTGCTGCATCATCCCGCCCAACAGCTTCGCGCTGGCCCGCACGGTCGAATATTTCCGGGTGCCGCGCGACGTGCTGGTCATCTGCCTTGGCAAATCCACCTATGCCCGCTGCGGCATCATCGTGAACGTCACGCCGCTGGAGCCGGGCTGGGAGGGCCATGTGACGCTGGAATTTTCCAATACCACGCCGCTGCCTGCCAAGATCTACGCCAATGAAGGGGCCTGTCAGTTCCTGTTCCTTCAGGGCAATGAGCCGTGCGAGGTCAGCTATGCAGACCGCGCGGGCAAATATATGGGGCAGCAAGGGGTGACACTCCCCCGCCTGTGATGCGAAACTGCGCGCCATGAATTTCTGGCGTTTCGGCAAGCAGGAGGACAAACCGTCCATCGATCGCCCGCCGCCCAGCGTGGGCGCGGACAGGCGCGTCTATGCCATCGGCGACGTGCATGGACGGCTCGACCTGCTGGAGGAATTGCTGCGCCTGATCGCGATAGACGATCGGGTGCGTGGGCCGATGGCGCCCAATCTGGTGCTGCTCGGCGACTTGATCGATCGCGGCCCCGCCTCACGCGAGATCGTGGAGCGGGTGAAGACGATGATGGCGGTGGGTGATGCCGTGCACTGCGTCAAGGGCAATCATGAGGAACTGTTCATCCTCGCTGCGCGCGGCGATGAGCGCATCCTGCCCACCTTTCGCCGGGCCGGCGGCGCGCAAACGTTGACCAGCTATGGCCTTGCCCCGTTGCACTTTGACAGCATGACCGATGCGGAACTGACCGTCTGGATGCTCAATCATGTGCCGCGCGCGCATGTCGACTTCCTCGACGCCCTGCCTGACAGCATCGCGATCGGCGACTATCTGTTCGTGCATGCCGGCATCCGGCCGGGCGTGCCGATCGCGCAGCAACAGTCTGCCGACCTGCGCTGGGTCCGACGCCTTTTTCTGGACCATGAAGGCGCGCATCCGATGATGATCGTCCACGGCCACAGCATCACGCCGGAGGTGGATGAACGTTCCAACCGTATCGGCATCGACACCGGGGCCTATTTTTCCGGCCGCCTGACCGCCATCGGTCTGGAAGGGACCGACCGCTGGTTTTTGCAGACCGGCGCCTGATCCACCGCAGCGCAGCATCTCTGACAGGGCAGCAATATAGCCACCGCTCGCCACCATTTCTCATAATCTTATCAGCAGTATTTTATGTCTCAAAGATGACATATGAAGTAGCGGAATGTCGCAATTGCTTCGTCTGGGGTAATTGAGCGGCTTGAGCGCCGCCAGATCAGGGGAACTGACAATGCGTATACGCCACGTCATGGCGGGGACAGCCCTCGCCATCTGCCTTGCTTCGCCTACGCAACTTCTCGCAGCTGCAAAAACCGATGCAGCGATGAGCCAGCGGCACAAGTTCGACATTGAGGTTCAGCCATTGAGCGGCGCGCTGCGCCAGCTATCGACCCAGTCGGGCGTGCGTATCCTCTTCCCCTATGACGAAGTGGCCACGGTCCGCAGCCGCAGCATTCAGGGCTGGATGTCGACCCAGGCGGCGCTCGACCGGCTGCTGGCCGGCACCGATCTCAAATCCTCGGAAGCAGGCGCAGGGGTCATCGCCCTCGCTGCCCCAGCCAACCGCAGCGCAGCCCGCCGCGGCCCTTTGGCGCTCCAGTTCGCCCAGGCCAGCCTGCCCGGCGCAAGCGCTGAAGGCATGACGATGGCACCTGCGCCTGAGCCGGTGGAAGACGCCACCCCGATCATCGTCACCGGCACCCGCACCACCACCCGCACCGTGGCGGAGAGCCTTGCGCCGATCGACGTGCTGGGCGCCAAGGATCTGGAAACGAGCGGCAAGCAGTCGGTACGCGACCTGCTCGGCACGCTGGTTCCCTCGATCAACGTATCGAACAACGGTGCCGGCGCCAGTTGGGCCGTGCGCACCCTGTCGCTGCGCGGCCTGGGCGGTGATCAGTTGCTGGTGCTGGTAAACGGCAAGCGTCGTCATAATACCGCCACCCTGTTCATCAATGGCAGCGTGCAGAACGGCCAGTCGCCGCCGGACCTGGACCTGATCGCCGGCAATGCGATCCAGCGGATCGAAGTGCTGCGCGACGGCGCGTCGGCGCAATATGGGTCCGACGCGATCGCCGGCGTGGTCAATATCATCCTGAAGAATGACACGTCCGGCGGCGCCGCGCTGACCATGGGCAGCACGGCCGACAATGGCGGCTGGCAGGCCCGCTGGCAGATCGACAATGGCTTCGCACTGGGCCAGGATGGTGGCTATATCCACCTGTCTGGCGACGGGGTTCTTCAGGAAAATACGATAACCAAGAGCAGCCCGATCACCGGGCAATTTTATCCGACAGGGGATTCCCGCAACGATAATCCCGATCGCATCCGCGCCAAATATGGCCAGCCTCAGGTCATCGGTGGCAATTTTGGCTATGATGCCATGCTGCCGGTGGGCGACAGTCTGGAGCTTTATAGCTTCGGCACTTATTCCAAGCGCCATGCGGCTGGCTGGCTGACCTACCGTACGCCGCAAGCCGCCAACAACATCATCTCCATCTATCCGGAAGGCTATATTCCGCGCATCCATGTCTATGACGAGGATTTCCAGTTCGCGGGCGGCCTGCGCGGCGAAGTGGGCGGCGGCGTGCATTTCGACCTCAGCACCAGCTATGGGCAGGACGAGGTCAAATATTCGCAGACGACATCGCTCAACCCATCGCTTGGCACAGCAAGCCCAACCCATTTCTACCTCGGCAAGCTGCGCTTTGACGAATGGGTCAGCAATCTGGACCTCAGCAAGGAGTTCGACATCGGCCTTGCAGGGCCGCTCTCGGTCGCGGTGGGCGGCGAGTATAAGAAGAACAAGTTCGTCATCAGCCCCGGCGATTCTGTTTCCTACGAAAATGGCGGCTATATCTTCCCCGTCGGCGGCTGGCGCGGCGGCACCTATGCCAGCGGCATCGGATCGCAAGGCGTGATCGGCTTCACCCCCGAAGGATCGGGAAGCTGGAGCCGCGACAACTGGAGCGCCTACGCCAATATCGAGGGCAAGATCATCGAGGGCGTCGAATTCGGCCTGGCCGGACGGCATGAGGATTATTCCGACTTCGGCACCACCGATACGGGCAAGGCATCGTTGCGCATCGAGCCGGTCAGGGGCATAGCGATCCGCGGAACGGCCAGCACCGGCTTCCGCGCGCCCACCCTCCAGCAGCAGCATTATAACTCGTCCAGCACGATCGGCGTCGTCATCGACGGCGTCAGCCAGTTGCGCCCGGTGGTCGCGCTGCCGGTCGACAGTGCCGCAGCACAAGCGCTCGGTGCCGTGGCGCTCAAACCGGAAAAATCGACCAACTTCTCGGCAGGCCTGGTCCTGACGCCCCTGCCCAACTTCAACCTCACCGTCGACGCCTATCAGGTCAAGGTGAAGGACCGCATCCTGCTCAGCGGCACGCTGTCGGGCACGACGGTCGTCGATATCCTGAACGCCAATGGCTATGCTGGCAATTATGGCGCGCTCATCTTCTCGAACGCAGCCGACACCCGAACCCGCGGTCTGGATATCGTCGCCACGCATCGCGCCAATCTGGGCAGCCTCGGCAATCTGACGAGTTCGCTGTCTGCCAATTTCAACAAGACGATCTTCACCCATATCGATCCCCCGCCAACGGGTGGCAGCGGCGTATCCTTCGTCGCGCGCGACCGGCAGGGTGATCTGAGCGAAGGCACCCCGCGCAACAAGTTCATCGCCAATTTCCTGTGGGAAACCGGCCAGTTCAATGCCAATCTGCGCGCCACCCGCTATGGCAAGGTCACGCAGCGTGCGGCGTCTCCCGTGCTCCATACAGCTGATTGGGTGTCCTGCACGACGTTGTCGACGACCTGCACGTCGGGCTATGCCGACGAAGAACTGAAGCCAAAGACCATCCTCGATCTCGAACTGGGATATAAGCTGGCCAAGGGCGTCAAGCTGTCGATCGGCGCCAACAATCTGCTCAACACCTATCCCAACAAGTTGAAGCCAGTAAACCGGCTGGCGGGCAGCCTGTATAATGCCTACGCGCCCTATGGGATCAGCGGCGGCTTCTATTATGGCCGGTTCAATCTGGAATTCTGACGACATTATGGATCAGGCGCAGAGCAATCCGCACCTGACGAAATCGTAAAAATGGATGAGGCCGACGGTATCCCGTCGGCCTTTTTCCTATCGTCAGACGGCCGCGTTGACCATCGCGCGGGCGCGATCAGTTGCTGATCGCGTATCGCCAGCCAATTTCTTCACCTCGGCCGCGACCACCGCAAATCCGCGACCGGCCTCGCCTGCTCGTGCAGCCTCGATCGTGGCATTGAGCGCAAGCAGGTTGGTCTGGTTCGCGATCACGCCGATGCCATCGACGATGTCGACCAGCCCATCGACCATAGTCTTGAGTTCTGCCCGCAGCGTCTTGGACGGCGTCGTATCGGTCGCGATCTTCAATATGCGTTGCACCCGCCCCTGGGCGTCGAACACGGGATTATAGGTTGCCTGTAGCCAGACTTCGCGACCGTCCCGGCCCAGCCGTCGATATTCGCCCGCGTCGAAGTCACCCATGCCCAGCTTGCGCCAGAATTCGGAATAGGTGTGACTACGCGCATACGTTTCGTCACAGAATATCCGGTGATGCCGACCGACGACCTCGTCCAGTCGATAGCCCATGACGTCCAGGAACAGGTCATTGGCCCACAGGATGATGCCCGTGGGGTCGAATTCGATCACCGCCTGTGAACGGCAGATCGCATCCCACGCAGCTTCCAGACTGTGATGTGCGGCTTGGCCCATGAACGCATATGCTCCTTTGTCATGGCAGTAGCGCGCAACTGGTAAACGGGCCTTTAAGACCATTTTTGCATTTTACATATTTGCGACGGAACGCAGCATAAGGAAAAGGCCGGCATCCTTGCGGACGACCGGCCTTTCCACCCCCTCGAATATCTATGGAAATCAGGCGACCTTGGCCTGCTCCTCAAGAATTTCGTCCGGATCGCGCAGCACATAGCCACGGCCCCAGACCGTCTCGATATAATTGTCACCGCTGCACGCCAGCGCCAGCTTCTTGCGCAGCTTGCAGATGAACACGTCGATGATCTTGAGTTCAGGCTCGTCCATACCGCCATAAAGGTGGTTCAGGAACATTTCCTTGGTCAGCGTCGTGCCCTTGCGGAGCGAAAGCAGCTCCAGCATCGCATATTCCTTGCCGGTCAGGTGAACGCGGTTGCCGTCCACTTCCACGGTCTTGGCGTCCAGGTTGACCGACAGCTTGCCGGTGCGGATGACCGACTGGCTATGCCCCTTGGACCGGCGCACCACGGCGTGGATGCGCGCGATCAGTTCTTCGCGGTGGAAAGGCTTGGTCACATAGTCATCGGCGCCAAAGCCGAAGGAGCGGACCTTGCTGTCCATCTCACTAATGCCCGACAGGATCAGGACCGGCGTCTGCACCTTGGCCGCGCGCAGCTTCTTGAGCACGTCATAGCCATGCATGTCCGGCAGGTTCAGGTCGAGACAGATGATGTCATAATCATAGAGCTTACCCAGATCGAGGCCTTCCTCGCCCAGATCGGTCGTATAGACGTTGAACCCCTCGGTCGTGAGCATAAGCTCGATCGCCTTGGCCGTGGTCGGTTCGTCCTCAATCAGCAGCACGCGCATGTGAAGCCCCTTTGTGTCGCAGGTCCCGTTCACCCCACCAGAACGGCTTCTGCTCCAATTCATTAACCAAAAAACTTCTGAAGGACAAAGGTTAATTTTTCGCTAACCGGCAGAAATCCGCGAGTCGTGGCAAAACGAATCTATTTACAAAGAGTTGAAGCCGAAACGCCCTACCCTGAGTCAAGCTGGATTCACCTGCGAAACGAAAGGTTCGGTCGACCATTTGAGCCAACCGGGGTAATCGCCCTGGCAACCCTTTTCAGCCAGGTTGACGAGTTGGGTTAACAGCCATGATGCCTGGTCAGGAAGTCCAGCAGCGCATCGACCCGCGCAGGACGCAGACGCGATGGCGGGGTAACGAGGTGCAGACCGAAGGGCGCTGGCCGCCAGTCGACCAGCACCTCCTCCACCTCTCCCTTCGCCAGTGCATCGCCGATGATGAAATCGGGCAGGCGCGCAATGCCTACACCCAGCCGCAGCGCAGGCAGCATCGCCTCCCCGCTGTTCACCGTGATGCGGCTGCGCACCTGAACTACCACATTCTGCTGCCCCGGCCCGGAAAAGCGCCAGACGTCAGGCGTGGCCACGTTGGAATAGCAAAGGCAATCATGCGTGCCGAGGTCGGAGGGATGCTGCGGCCGCCCCCGTGCGTCGAGATAGGCTGGGGCCGCGATGGTATGCATCGTCACATCAGCCAGCCGACGGGCGCGGAGCGAACTGTCGGGCATGTCCGCGATGCGGATGGTGGCGTCCAGCCCCATCTCCACAATGTCTATCTTGGCGTCCGACAGATGCAGGTCGACATCGACCAGCGGATGTTCTTTCGTGAATTGCGCGATTAGCGGCGCGACCCGGAGCAGGCCAAAGGTCATCGGCGCGCCCAGGCGCACCACGCCGGACAGGTCCGCCGTCTCGTCCCGCGCCGCCTCTTCCGCCGCCTGCCCTTCGACCAATATCCGCTGGGCATGATCGGCCAGCCGCTTGCCGCTTTCCGTCAGCGCCAGACGGCGGCTGGTGCGGTTGAACAGGCTGGTGTCCAGATGCTCCTCCAGCCGGGTCACAGCCTTGGACACGGTCGCCTTGGACACGCTGAGCGCCTTGGCCGCGTCAGTGAAGCTGCGATGCTCCACCACGGCGGCGAACATCGCCCATGCTTCAAAGTCAGGTAGTCGCATTGGGAAACAATCCGTTTCAAAGCTGCCGGTTTAAGAAACGACACTGATGGCTAGATTGTCGGAAAGCAAGCGGAAGCCTCTGCCTCCGCAACGAAAGGCATTTAGTATGACCACGACCACCGCGAGCCGCATCGAGCGCCGCCCGTTCGCGTCGCTGGGCCATGCCGACCATGGCTGGCTCAACGCACGCCATCATTTTTCCTTCGCCGACTATTATGATGAAGAGCGCATGCACTGGGGCGCGATCCGGGTGTGGAACGATGACGAAATCGGTCCGCGTTCGGGCTTTCCGCCGCACCCGCACAGCGACATGGAAATCCTCACCTATGTCCGCACCGGCGCGATCACCCACCAGGACAGTCTGGGCAACAAGGGTCGTACGGAAGCAGGCGACGTTCAGGTGATGTCGGCGGGCACCGGGATCCGCCACGCCGAATATAATCTGGAGGACGAAACCACCACCCTGTTCCAGATCTGGGTCATTCCCCGCGCCCGCGGCGGTCAGCCCAGCTGGGGCGCCAAGCCTTTCCCGAAGGGCGATCGTTCCGGCAAGCTGGTCGTGCTGGCCAGCGGCTATGATGATGACAGGGAAGCGCTACGCATCCGCGCCGATGCCCGCCTGCTGGGCGGCACGATCCGGGCGGGCGAGAGCGTGACTTATGAAAGCGGCGAAGGACGTCATCTCTATCTCGTCCCGGCGACTGGCCGGATCGAGATTGATGGCCAGCCCTTTGAAGCCCGCGACGGCGCAGCCATTATCGGCGGCGCGCCCATCACCATCACCGCGATCGAGGATGCCGAGATCGTTCTGGTGGATAGTATCTGACCCCCTTGGCTCGCCCATCCCCTGGGGCGAGCCGGGCCGCCTGCATCCCCCTCATGCAGGCGGCCACCCCCTCTTCTCAGCTTTCAGGTAAGGAGACTTTTCATGGCTAAGGTTCTGGTTCTCTATTATTCCTCCTACGGTCATATCGAGACGATGGCGAATGCCGTGGCCGAAGGCGCCGCCGCTGTCGGCGCGACCGTCGATATCAAGCGCGTGCCTGAAACCGCGCCGCTGGAAGTCGCGAAGGCCGCGCATTTCAAGCTGGATCAGGAAGCGCCCATCGCCGCCGTCGCGGATCTGGCCGACTATGACGCGATCATCGTGGGCACCGGCACGCGCTTTGGCCGCATGTCCAGCCAGATGGCGTCCTTCCTCGACCAGGCCGGTGGCCTGTGGGCGCGCGGCGCGCTGAACGGCAAGGTCGGCGGCGCCTTTACCTCGACCGCGTCGCAGCATGGCGGGCAGGAAGTCACGCTCTTCTCGATCATCACCAACCTGCTGCATTTCGGCATGACCATCGTCGGCCTCGACTATGGCTTTGCAGGGCAGATGGGCGTGGACAAGGTACGCGGCGGATCGCCCTATGGCGCCACCACGCTGGCCGATGGCGACGGCAGCCGCCAGCCGAGCGAGGAAGAACTGGACGGCGCGCGCTATCAGGGCCGTCGTATCGCGGAAACTGCGATCAAGCTGCACGGTTGATCGCCTCTGGCGACGTCTGATGAATGCAGCGTGCCGAAAAGCCCTTGGGTCGCATCAAGGCTTTGAGAAACGCAGCAAGGGCTGGCGCATCGGGACTATGCGCCAGCCCTTTTTATGGGCGTGGATCAGGGATGGCGGCGCGAGGCGCGCTTAGAGTCTGTTTGAAAAATGCGCGGAAGAGCGCATTTTCGATACTGCACCGGCCCGCACCCCCACCCGACCACCCAGACATGGTATCCTGATGGGCGGTCGGGTGGGGGTGCGGGCCGGTGCGGATGCGCCAGAGGCGCCCTTATCCCAACGTCTTGGGCGTGACCCAGACTTCGACCGGGGTGATGAATTTCCCCGGCGCCGGCTTCCCGACGACGACGCGGTCGGCTGTCACCAACTCGCCATTTTCAAGGTTCAGCGACACCCAGGGCTTGGGCATGCGCTCGAACTTCATTTTCTGGATGGGCTGGCCGGTGGCCGTGTTCATGATGGTTGCAATGACTGACATAGGGCGCGGCGGGTAGCCGCCGCCCACGCCCCCTGTCCAGAGCATCGAGGATGTAAATTTTTTTCGCGCGCCAAAAAATAAGGCGGCCCCATGTCACATCCGCCGCGCCTGTCTCGTCATGGTTGCAGAACTTGAGGAAAGGAACTGCATCATGACCGACAAGATCAATCCTTATGCCGCCGCCCCCCAGTTGATGAAGAGCTGGACCGCTCTCTCCACAGCCATCGCCGACAGTCTGGAACCAAGCCTGATCGAACTGGTGAAAATCCGCTCGTCGCAGATCAACGGCTGCGCCAACTGCATCAACATGCACACTTACGAAGCCCGCGCGAAGGGCGAGACGGAACAGCGCATCTACCTGCTCACCGCCTGGCGCGAAGCCCCCTGCTACACTGATCGCGAACGCGCTGCGCTGGCCTGGACCGAGGCGCTGACCGAGATCGCCAAGGGCCACAGCCATGAAGCCGCAAAGGAAGCGCTCAACTGGGAATTTACCGAGGAGGAGCAGGTCAAGCTGACCCTGATGATCAACATCATCAACGGCTGGAACCGGATCGCCGTGGGCTTCAACCTCTGGTATGATATGCCGATGAAGGCAGCGGCCTGATGGAGCGGAGGACGCAGATGGACGCAGCCGAGAGTTTCGACCCGCTGCGTCCCCGGCTGATCCGGGTCGCCTATCGCATGCTGGGGTCGGTCGCCGATGCCGAGGATGTGGTGCAGGAAGCCTTCATCCGCTGGATGGGCGTCGATCGCGGCGATATCCGTGAGCCCGAAGCCTTTCTCCGCCGCACGGTGACGCGCCTCTGCCTCGACCAGCTCAAATCGGCGCGGGTGCAGCGCGAAACCTATGTCGGCCCCTGGCTGCCCGAACCTCTGGTCGAGGAAGAGGATGCGCAGGAGGATGTCACCCTGCCCCTGATGCTGGCGCTGGAGAGGCTTTCGCCGCTGGAGCGCGCCGCCTTCCTGTTGCACGATGTTTTCGGGCTGGGCTTTGAGGAAGTCGCCGTCACTGTCGGCCGCGACACCGCTGCCTGCCGCCAGCTGGCCGCCCGCGCCCGCAGCCATGTCCGCGATGCCCGGCCCCGCTATCAGGTGGAAAAGGCGCGCGGCATGGAAATTGCCGGCGCTTTCTTCGCCGCCTCGCGCAGCGGCGACATGGGCGCATTGGGCGCGCTGCTAGCGCAGGATGTCAGCCTGCACAGCGATGGCGGCGGCAAGCGCCCGGCCGCGATCCGCCCGGCAATCGGCTATGGTCAGGTCATGCAGGTACACAAGGCGCTGGCGGTGCTGTTCGGCAAATATGGATCGACCCTGCTGCGCACCTGCATCATCAACGGCCTGCCCGGCTTCGTCACCCGCGAGGCCGATGGCGAGGTGCAGACCACTGCGCTCGATATCGAGGAGGGCAAGGTCAAGGCCATCTACATCATGCGCAACCCCGACAAGCTGCGGCATCTGCATTGACGGCATGAAGCGGCAGTATCGGCCAGAAGTGGACCTTGTTCTCCCTTCCGCAAGCGGGAGGGTTGATGGGAGGCACGTGACTCCCATCAAGGGGGTGGGCCTGCGCAACGTTGCAAATGCCCACCCCGCTGCGACTAAATTCCCCCGGCTCAAGGCCGGGGTCATTAAGTCTCGCCGCCCCTCCCGCAAGCGGTAGGGGCAACAAAAGCAGACCCTCCACTCTTCACCCCCTCCCCGCCATCAAGTCTCGACTATAGAAAAACCCGCCGCAGCGGCGTTCGCCCGATCAGGTGGTAGGCCGCGAAAGGCAGTACCAACGCCAGCGCCAGCAGCCATGGCTTGCCCAGATAGGGCGTCAGATAGTGGATCACCGCGACATGCAGATACATGATCACCAGCGATGCTCGTCCCAGCGCCGCCAATGGCCCAGCATGGTTCGAAATCCGCGCTGACAGGCGGAAGATCAGCAAGGATGCGGCCACCGCCGCCCCGATCGACAGCAGGGGCGCGCCATAATCCGCGACCTTCATGTTGAGCGTCGGCAACAGGCCGGACAGCCCTGCCCCCGCCAACAGGCCCAGCGGCAGGATCAGGCCATTATGCCAGCGCATCCTTGGCCAGACCGCTCCGACCCACAGCAGCACGAAGGCCATCGGCGCGCTCAGCAGCCCCAGCGGCGACGCCTGCGTCCACCAGCCCAGCGCATAGGCGATCAGCAGCATCGGCAGAAGCAGGACTGCCCAGCGCCGGTCGAGAGGGTGGGGCCATCGGTTGAGCGCCACATTGAACAGGATGCGCGCCACCATGAGGCAGGGCACGAACCAGAAAATCGTGAACGGCCCGCGCAGCCAGAAGCCGCCCAGCAGGATCGGCGCCATATCCTCCGGCCAGCTATGAAAGATCGGCAGATGGCCTTTCAGCCGCTCGATACTCTGGTCGGCGACGATCAGCAGGATCAGGAAAGCGGCATAGGGCCGCATCTGGCTGATCAGTTGCCGCCGGGTGAAGGCCCCCACCGGATGGGCACGCGAAAGCATGCCCGACAGCAGGAAGAAGAGCGGCATGTGAAAGGCATACATGGCGTCGCGCAGCGGTCCGCGCGTCCAGACATGGCCGACCACCACCGCCACTATGCCGATGCCGCGTGCCACATCGACCCAGTCGAGCCGATATGGGGCCTGCTGATGCCCCCTATTCTCCATCGCCCCCACGCCCTATAGGATGCGGCGATTACGTCAATTCTTCCTATATGCGATCGGAACCTCTTCCTTGGCCCTGCTGACCGACCATGTCCTGTTTATCGATGGCGAGGCGCTGATCCTCGACAAGCCCGCCGGCCTGCCGGTGGATGCCCCGCGCGACGGGTCGATCGCGCTGGAAAATCATCTCGCCTCGCTGACCTTCGGGTTCCAGCGCTGGCCGCTGCCGGTGCATCGTCTGGATCGCGACACCAGTGGCTGCCTGCTACTCGCCCGCAATCCCAAGGCGCACAAGCGCTTCGCCGCCGCGTTCGAGGCTGGCACGGTGACGAAACGCTATCTGGCCGTGCTGGAAGGCGTGCCGGCAGAGGATGAAGGCACGATCGAATTGTCGCTGAAGAAAGTCAGCAC
The DNA here is from genome assembly GCF_900109095.1 of Sphingobium sp. AP50. Lineage (GTDB taxonomy): Bacteria > Pseudomonadota > Alphaproteobacteria > Sphingomonadales > Sphingomonadaceae > Sphingobium. Next base: position 132,881 of record NZ_FNYZ01000008.1, on the reverse strand, counting down.
CGCCGCACAAGGCTGGCGCATGATCGCGGCGAAGGCCGGCAAGCCCGCCGTCACCCATTGGCGCAAGCTGGCGGAGAAGGATGGTCGCGCGCTGATCGCCTTCACCCCGGAAACCGGCCGCACGCACCAGATCCGCGTCCATGCCCAGCATGGGCTGGGCTTCGGCATCGTCGGCGATCCGGTCTATGGTGATGGCAAGGGCGCGATGCTGCTGCACAGCCGCTTCCTGAGCATGCCGCGCGGCGACAAGCCCGCCGCGCAAGCGACGGCGCCCCTGCCCGCCACCTTCGTCGCCGCCGGTTTCGGGCCGGAGATACTGGACGATGCCGGACTTTGATATTCCCGATGATGCGCTGGAGGAGCGCTTCATCACCGGGGGCGGACCCGGCGGGCAGAATGTGAACAAGGTGGCGACCGCAGTGCAACTGCGCGTCAACCTGTTCAAGCTGGGCCTGCCCGTCCATGCCTATCGCAAGATCAAGGAACTGGCGGGATCGCGCCTGACCTCCGCCAATGAGATATTGATTCAGGCCAATCGCTTCCGCACGCAGGAGGCGAACCGGCAGGATGCGCGCGACCGGCTGATGGAGATGATCGCCAAGGCGCATGAACGCGATGCCCGCCGGATCGCGACCAAGCCCGGCAAGGCCGCCAAGGCCCGGCGCGTCGACACCAAGAAAGCGCGCAGTTCGGTGAAGCAGGGACGCGGCAAGGTGCGACTGGATTAGCGCACCTTGCCTTTAATCTGAACCGTTCGTGCTGAGTAGGGGCTGAGCTTGTCGAAGACCCGTATCGAAGCATTGCGCGACCCTTCGATACGCCATTTCGACTTCGCTCAATGGCTACTCAGGACGAACGGATGTGGGTCTGATTAAAGGTGCGATACTCTAGCGCAACCTTGCCGGTGGCGCATTAACCGATCATCATCAGGCTGGCATTGCCGCCGGCCGCCGTGGTGTTCACCGATGTCGACTGTTCCTCCAGCAGCCAGTCGAGGCAATAGCCATGGCCATGATCGTCGGCATGGACCGACACGATCGGGCCGGGCAGATCGGCGACGCATTGGGTGGTCGCGGCGATCTTGGCGGCGTCCCCTTCCACCAGCGCGGCGGCATAATGGTCGGCTGTCTTGTGGGTGAAGCAGGCGGCGACTTCGGCAGGCAGATCGTCTGGCAAGGTCATGCCCTGCACCACGCCCTGATTGCCCGTCGCCAGGATCGCCGCCATCTGACGATAAAGGCCCTGATGGGTCGCCGGGCGCAACAGGATGCGGCCGCGCGGATGCAGGGCATAAAGGTTGCGTTCCCCCACCGGGCCGGGCAGCGCAATCTCGACACCCAGCGCGGATGCGTCCCCCGTGCGGCGGGCCTGCGCCGCCGCCTCTGTGTCACCCCGCGCATCGAGCCAGTCGGCAAAGGCATGGAGCGGCGATCGCAAATGGCTGACCCGCGCGGCGAAGACCGGCGGGGTCGCGACCAGACGGCCCAGATAAAGCGGCCCACCCGCCTTGGGGCCGGTGCCCGACAGGCCGCAGCCACCAAAAGGCTGTACGCCGACGATCGCGCCGATGACATTGCGGTTCACATAGACATTGCCCACCTTCACCCGACTGGTGACGCGGGCGACGGTCTCGTCGAGGCGGGTATGCAGGCCGAAGGTCAGGCCATAGCCGGTGGCGTTGATCTGGTCGACCAGCGCATCCAGACGCTCACGCCGGAAACGCAGCACATGCAGGACGGGACCGAAAACTTCACGATCCAGATCGGCGATCGATTCAATCTCGATGATCGTCGGCGCGACGAAGGTGCCGTGGGCGGCTTCGGCGGGCAATATGCTCTGTTCGACCTTGCGGCCCAGTGCCGCCATGGCATCGATATGTGTGTTGATGCCGTCACGGGCTTCTGCGGAGATGACCGGGCCGATGTCGACCTTCAGCGCGTCGGTACGGCCGATCCACAATTCCGCCAGCGCGCCCTTCAGCATCATGAGCGTGCGGTCGGCCACATCTTCCTGCAAGCACAGGATGCGGAGCGCCGAACAACGCTGACCCGCGCTGTCGAAAGCGGAGGCGATGACGTCGGCAACCACCTGTTCGGCGAGCGCGGAGGAATCCACGATCATCGCATTCTGGCCGCCGGTTTCGGCGATCAACGGGATGGGACGGCCCGATGGCGACAAGCGCGTGGCAAGCTGGCGCTGGATCAGCCGGGCGACTTCGGTCGATCCTGTGAACATCACCGCCGCCGTTTGCGGCGCCGCGACCAGCGCCGCGCCGATGCGACCATCGCCGGGCAGCAGTTGCAGCGCATCGGCCGGGACGCCGGCTTCATGCAGCAGGCGCACCGCTTCGGCCGCGATCAGCGGGGTTTCCTCAGCGGGCTTGGCCAGTACCGGATTGCCCGCAACCAGTGCAGCGGCGACCTGCCCGGTGAAGATGGCAAGTGGGAAGTTCCACGGACTGATGCAGGTGACGGGGCCAAGCGCGATCTGCGCCGGGCCGAAGGTCGTGCGGGCCTGCGCCGCATAATAGCGCAGAAAATCGATCGCCTCGCGCACTTCGGCGATGGCGTTGGGCAGCGACTTGCCGGCTTCGCGGACGACGAGGCCGAGCAGGATCGGCATGCGCGCCTGCATTGCGTCGGCCGCGCGATCCAGCGCCGCGGCGCGATCCGCGACCGGGCTGTTGACCCAGAGCGATGCGGCGGCACGGATGGCGGCGGCGCGGGCTTCTTCGACCGAGGCTTCGGTGACGCGGCCGACCACGTCGCGATGATCGGCGGGATTGAACACGGTGCGCGACGGCCCCGTCGCACCTTCGGGCGCGGCGGTCCAGCCGATCGCGGCGCTTTCCCGCAGCGCTGCGCTCAGGCTGGCAAGGGCATCTTCGTTGCTAAGGTCGATCCCGTCGGAATTGCGCCGTTCGGGATAGAGACTGGCGGGCAGCGCAATCTGATCATGGCGATGGCCGGGATGGGCCATGGCGCGCACCACATCGACCGGATCGGCGATCATCTCCTCGATCGACACTTCGGGGTCGGCGATGCGATTGACGAAGCTGCTGTTCGCGCCATTTTCCAGCAGGCGGCGAACCAGATAGGCCAGCAGCGTTTCGTGCGTGCCGACCGGCGCATAGATGCGACAGGGGCGGTCCAGCTTGCCCACGCCGACGACCTGTTCATAGAGCGGCTCGCCCATGCCGTGGAGGCACTGAAATTCATATTTGCCGATGGTGAAGTCCGGCCCGGCAAGCTGATAGATGGTCGCCAGCGTCTGCGCATTATGCGTCGCGAATTGCGGGAAGACGGCGTCGGGCGCGGCCAGCAGCTTCTGCGCGCAGGCGACATAGGCGACGTCGGTATGGACCTTGCGGGTATAGACCGGGAAGTCGGCAAGCCCATCGACCTGCGCCCGCTTGATCTCCGCGTCCCAATAGGCGCCCTTGACCAGCCGCACCATGATGCGGCGGTCGGCGCGACGGGCGAGGTCGATGATCCAGTCGATGACGAAGGGGCAGCGCTTACCATAGCCCTGCACCACGAAGCCAAGGCCGTTCCAGCCCGCCAGATCGGGATCGGTGGCGAGGCTTTCCAGCAGATCGAGCGAGAGTTCGAGCCGGTCGGCCTCCTCCGCATCGATATTGAGGCCGATATCATAGCCTTTGGATAGCAGCGCCAGTTTCTTCACGGCGGGCAGCAATTCGCGCATGACCCGATCGGCCTGCGCGCGGACATAGCGGGGATGGAGCGCCGATAATTTGATCGAGATGCCGGGACCGGCATAGATGCCGCGTCCGGCCGATGCCTTGCCGATGGCGTGGATCGCCTGCTCATAATCGGCATAATAGCGTTTCGCGTCGGCGGCCGTGGTGGCCGCCTCGCCCAGCATGTCGTAGCTGTAGGCAAAGCCCTTGGCTTCCAGCTCCTTCGCGCGCTTGAGCGCTTCCTTGATCGTCTCGCCGGTGACGAACTGTTCGCCCATCATCCGCATGGCGAGGTCGACACCGCGGCGGATGACCGGTTCACCAGCGCGGGCGACGAGGCGGGTGAGCGCCGCGCCAAGGCCGCGATCATCGACGCTGCCGACGAGCTTGCCGGTGACCACCAGTCCCCAGGTGGCGGCATTGACGAACAGCGACTTGTCCCCGCCCAGATGCGAGCCCCAGTCGCCATCGGCGATCTTGTCGCGGATCAGCGCGTCGCGCGTGGCGGTGTCGGGGATGCGCAGCAGCGCTTCGGCCAGACACATCAGCGCCACGCCCTCCTGACTGGACAGCGCATATTCCTGCACCAGTCCCTCGACGCCGGTGCCCTTGTGATTGGCGCGCAGCGTGGTGACGAGTGTCCGGGCGGTGTCGGCAATCGCGGCCTTCGTCTCTGCCGGCAGGGTCGCAGCGGCGATCAGGGGGGCGAGCGCCTCGGCTTCGTCCCGGCGATAGGCGGCGGTGATCGCCTGACGCAGCGGGGTAGGCTGGCGGATGGCGGGGGCGAAGCTGGCGAATGGCTGGTCGGTCATACGCCATGAATAACCCGGATCAGCTTTTCGTTCCGTCTTATGAAGGCACCGGATATGGACGGAGTGACTTATTAAAAGGCCCATGTTAGGCAAAATGGATGGATAATAAGCCCCGAACAGTCGAACTGGACGAGTTCGACCGCCGTATCATAGCCGCTTTGGTCGATGACGGGCGGATGACCGTTACCGATCTTGCTGCTTTTGTTGGCCTTTCCAAGACGCCCTGCCAGGTGCGGCTGAAGCGGTTGCAGGAGGCCGGTGTCATTCGCGGCTTTCGCGCGATGGTCGATCCGGCGAAGCTGGGCATGGACCATATCGCCTTTACCGAAGTGAAGCTGTCCGACACGCGGGAAGCGGCGCTGCGCGAGTTCAACGCGGCGGTGCGGCGCATCCCTGAGGTCGAGGAATGCCATATGCTGGCGAGCAATTTCGACTATCTGCTCAAGGTGCGGACGTCCGATATCCGGCGATACCGGGTCGTTCTGGGCGAGAAGATCAGCGCCCTGCCCCATGTCGCCAGCACATCCACCTTCGTCGCAATGGAAACGGTGCTGGAGGCCGGACACAGACGGGTCAGTCGAAAAGGCTGAGCGGGATCGCCTCCCCCATCGCCTTATAGCCCCTTGGCGAGGGGTGGAGCGCGTCGCCGTCGTCATAGGCGGGCAGCAGCCGGTCGGGATGCGCAGGGTCGCGGGTCACGCGGTCGAAATCGATCACCGCGTCGAAATGGCCCGGCGTCCTGATCCAGCTATTCACTGCCTGCCGGTCCGCCTCATTCTGTGCATCGGCATGATAGTATCCGTTGCCGACAAAGGGCATGATCGTCGCGCCGATCACCCTGATCCCCCTGGCATGGGCGCGGGCTATGATCTGGCGATAGGCGCCGATGATGCGGGCGACATGGGCCTGATGCTCGGCCGCGCTTACCGGTGCGTCGCGGGTCAGGGTGCCAAGGTCGTTGATGCCTTCCAGCAGGATCAGATGGGTGACGCCGGGCTGGGCCAGCACGTCGCGGTCCAGCCGCGCAAGCGCATTGGGGCCAAGCCCGTCATGCAGCAGGCGATTGCCGCCAATGCCCTGATTGACGATGGCCATGTCCCGGCGCTTCGGGTCAGCCTGAAGCCGCTGTGCCAGCACATCGGTCCAGCGGTCATTGCCGTTGGTGGTGGAGCCTTTGCCATCGGTGATGGAATCGCCCAGCGCCACGATGAGCTTTGCGGGCGCACAGCGTTCGACTTCCAGCGCGGCGAGATTGAACCAATGATCGAAGCTGGCCGCCCCCGCCATCGCTTCATCGGTCAGATGGTCGCCCGGCAGATGCCAGGACGTCGCGCGCGATCCGGGATGCGATGTCTGTTCCGGTTCCCCGTCATAGCGGATCGAGATGGCGATATTCTCCAGCGCGCCGACCGGCAGCGATACCGGGTCGGACAGATAGTCGGCACCGGCCGGAATGACGACCTCCGGCGCGCCGTCGAAACGCAGGGAGATCAGCGTGCCGGGATCGACCGCCGCCGAAGCCGGCCCCAGCGCGCGGCCGATGCTGGCGCCGGCGATGCGCAGCGGCGTGGTTCCGGCAAGGTTGGACAGGCGCACCCGCAACCGGTCGCCCGATATGGAGGGACGCACGATCTGTCGCAGCGTCTGGTCGCGAAGCGTGCCGGCGGGCAGTTCCGCGTCGCCGGTGGGGCGGAATTGCGACGAGGCCCAACCGGCCACCCAGGTCGGCGTGCAGGTCTTTGCGGTCGCAGGGGTCGCGATCAGAGCGAGCGGGAGAGCGGCCAGAAGGGAGAGACGCATCATTGTCTGCCTTTGCAAGATCACAGGAGCGAAGTTCACACCGTCACTGGCTTCGCATTTCCGGGCGTTTTCCACTGATTATGGCCTACAAAAGCGGCATCAACGCGCCTGTCACGCGCTTCTGGCGCCACAGTGAAGCACCACAAAGGCGACGGTAACGCGACATGTGATGGAGTCGGGCTATGCCACCGCCGGCGGCATACGGATGTGCGAAGGGATGGGACAGGGCCGAATGCTGCTGTGTCATGGCACAGGATTGACCAGATTAAATCCAACATGGAAAGGATTTTGTCGGGCAGGATCATGGCAGCCTTAGCCTGCCTCCTCTCCCTGCAAAAAAGGGCCGGCGTTGCGGCCGGCCCTCTGTATTGGTCCTGGGGGAGGATCAGAAGTTGGCCCGGATGCCGGCGAGGACCGACGTGCCCGGATAATAGACCGAATAGGCAGCATTGCTATATTCGAAGGTGGTGCGGATCGGCTCGTTCGTGATGTTCAGCACGTCCAGCGTCAGGCGCATCGCCTTGTTGAAGAAGGGCAGTTCGTAGCCGGCAGACAGGTCGAGCTGACCACGGGCATCAGCCTTCAGGTCCGCGCCGGTGATGCCGTTCTGCGGGCCGTTCCCGCCGGGTGCGATCGACTTGCCATTCCACACATAGTTCAGGCTGATCGACAGGCCGTGATTTTCGTAGAAGCCCTGAAGGTTGTACGAATATTTCGACACGCCTTCGGCCACCAGACCCGAAGACGACGACTGCTTCAGATAGGTGCCGTTGGCTGAGAAGCCGAGGCCCTTCACGAAGAAGTCGAGCGGCTGCACCCAAGTCGCTTCCAGACCCTTGATCTTGAGGTCAGAAAGGTTGACCGGACGGTTCACGGTAATGGCCAGATCATTGACGGCAACGCCAGTCGCCGCCGAACGATCGGTCAAAGCAATCTGCTGCGTCGAAAGCAGGCTGGCATAAGGGATGTTCAGCGAACCGAAGGTCGCCTGCGTCGGCACCGTGGTGGTGAAGCCCTGAACATTCTTCGTAAAGGCCGAGACGCCGATATAGCCGATGCCGCCAGTGTAGAATTCCCCACCTAGATCATAATTGTCCGAGGTGTAGGGCTTCAGGTCCGGGTTGCCAGCCGTCGCGACCAGGGCCGACGGATCGGAGAAGGTGACGCCGGGCAGGATCTGGCCCGCATCCGGACGGGTCATGGTGCGCGAGGCCGATGCACGCAGCTTGATATTGTCGGCCACGTCATAGGTCAGGTTGATCGACGGTAGGAAATTTTCATATTTGGAGCGCGACGTGATATCGACGATCGTGGTGCCGACCTGGCTGGGGCCGGTCACTTCCTGATCGGTATGAGCATAGCGCATACCGGCATTTATGTGCAGGTCACGACCGGCAATTTCGGTCACGCCGTTCACTTCGAAATAGGCGCCCATCACCTTTTCATCCATGTCGCCAGTCGCGCCGCCCGTAACCGCGCCACGCGCTTCGGGCGCGCTGTCGCGATAGCTGGTATAGTTGGTGGCCGACTTGATGGCGTTGAAATCGGGGACAACAAAGCCGGCGACTGAAGAGCTTTTCAGATATTGCGCGATCTGGCTGGTCGTGATCGAGCCGGTGGCGCCGGTGCACCCCGTGCCGCAGACCGACAACTGATAGGCCGAGCTGTTGTCATAGGCGCGGATCGAACGGGTCGCCCGGTCATAGGCAGCGCCGACCTTCACGTTGAACTGATCATCACCATACATGACGTCGAAATGCGCGCCCTTGGTTTCGGTGTGACGGCGGACCAGCTGGATATTCTGGCGATACCACTGCCAGCTGCCATTGTTCGGATCGTTAAGGTCCAGATTGCTGGTGATTGAGGGATAGTCGCCGCCATTATTTTCATAATAGGTGTCGACGCCGGAATTGGGGGTGGTCTGGAAAGCCCAGGTCGGCTGTTCGCGGAAGAAGCGGCTCTTGGAATAGTTTGCGCTGAGGTTGACCTTCAGATTGTCGGTCGGTTCCCAGCTGACGCTGGGGTTGACGTTCCAGAACTTCGTCGTCTGCTTGAACATGCTGGCTTCGAGGAAGTAGGAAGAGTTGGCGAAGGTGCCGCTGGTCACGACATTATTTTCGTCCACGGTCAGGTCGATCGGGATCATGCCGCCAGTCGATTGTGCGCTGGTGCCAGGGCCGGAATTGCGGACCTGCCAGTTCATGTTGACCTTCGTATAGTCGCGGGTCGACTTGGCCCAGATGCCGTCGATGGCGAAATGCAGTTCATCGCTGGGGCGCCATTCGAGCGCGGCCAGCGCCGAGATGCGCGAGCGCGTGCCTTCGGTCAGGCTTTCGCGGCCGAGACGCGGCAACAGCGCGGTGCTGAGTTGCGAGCGGGTCAGGCCCGACGTCGCGACGACATCGACCGGCTGGCCAGCGACTAGGCCATGGCCGGCATTGGCCGGGACGACCGACGCCCAAGAGAAGTTATTACCGCCGGCATCATTATTGCCAGCCGTATCCCGGCCAAGATTACCATCGGTCCAACCGACAGTTTCAAAACCCTTGATGCGGGTCTTGGTCTTCACGCCAGCGACACCGACCAATATGCCGAACGTGTCGGTGGTATGGCTGGCCACGATCGCGCCACGCGGGCTGACCTTGTCATTGGGGCTGGTATACTGGCCCTGTGCCACGACGGTAAAGTGCGTGCCTTCCTTGTCGAAAGGCCGCGCGTTGCGCAGATTGACGGTGCCGGCGATGCCGCCTTCCAGCGTCGAGGGCGACGGGCTCTTGGCCAGATCGAGGCGGGTGAAGAGTTCGGACGGGAAGAAGTCGAGATCGACTTCACGGTTGGCGCTGCCGCCGTTGGTGCCGCCATCCGACGCGACCTGAATCTGCGAACCGTTCAGCAATACGCGGGTGAAGCTGGGGCCAAGGCCGCGGATCGCGACCTGCGTGCCTTCACCATTATTGTCGCGACGCAGGCGGACGCCCGGCATGCGGTTCAGCGTTTCGGCGAGGTTGGTGGCGGGCAGCTTGCCGATGTCTTCGGCGAAGATCGAGTCACCAAAAGCGACAGCATCTTTCTTCGCATTGGTAGCGCTCTGCAAGGATGCGCGGATGCCGGTGACGACGATGTCCGCAACGCCATCGTCCTGCGGCGCAACGGCTGCATCGGCCTGCGGGGCGGCGGCAGTTGCCGCGCTATCCTGCGCAAAAGCGGCCTGCGACAGGCCGAGCGAGCCGATCGCCGAGGCGGCGAACAGCGCATTACGGAAATGATGCGTGCGTGAAGACATTGATCCGTTCCTCTCCCTGAGCGCTGCCCCCGACTCTCCGGTGGGCCAAACTGGTAGCGCTATCACTAAGACTTCAATAAACGCCGCATCCTGATTGTCAAGATGCGGCGGCATTGGAAATGGTAACGATATAGGTGTCTACGTTGTCATTGGCGGAAAGCCGCCAATGCGCCCCTTGCACCCTGCGTCTCCAGTATCGTCAGCCAGCGCGTCAACGCTTCGGCCAACAGCGGGTTGCACGCCAGTTCGGGCGGCACGACGGCATCGAACGCCAGAATCGCCGCGACGCGGGATTCAGGATCAGTCGCCTGTGCCAGCGCCTCAGCGATCGGCGCGGCAAGCGGATCGTCCACCTGATGCGACTGCCCCAAATCATCCAGCCCAGCCTGCCAGCGGACCCAGGTGGCGACGGCCAGCGCAAGGGCATCGATCCCCTGCCCCGCCGCCAGCCGGGCGGCGATGGTGGCGAGCAGACGCTGGGGCAGCTTCTGCGATCCGTCCATCGCTATCTGGCGCGTGCGATGCTTCAGCGTCGGATTGTCGAAACGCGCCATCAGGTCGCGGCGATAGGCGGCGACATCCAACTCGGCCGGGGGCGACAGGGTCGTTTCCGCCTCGTCCCACAGGCTTTCGACGAAATGGCGGGCTTCGGGCAAGGCCAGCACTTCATGGACATGGTCGATGCCAGCGAGGCCGCCCAGATAGGCGATGCCGCTATGCGCGCCGTTAAGCAGGCGCAGCTTCGCCTCCTCCCATGGGGCAACGGCGGCCGTGACCTGCACGCCTGCGCCGAAATCCGGACGCGGGCCGCAGAAACTGTCCTCAATCACCCACTGGATGAAAGGCTCGGTCTTGACCATGGCCTGATCCTCGACGCCGATGCGCCGGGTGAGCGCTTCGATGTCATCGGCCGTGGTCGCGGGCACGATGCGGTCGACCATGGTTTCGGGGAAAGCCCCCTCCGCCGCGATCCAGTCCGCCAGCGCCGGATCATGGCGATGGGCCAGCGCGATCACGGCGGCACGCAGGCGGGTGCCGTTATGCGGCAGATTGTCGCAACTGATCGCGGTGAAGGGCTGCAGGCCCGCGGCTTTGCGCAGCGCCAGCGCGGCGACGAGATAGCCCGGCGCAGTCTGCGGACTCTCCAGCGAAGCGAGATCGGCGGCGAGTTGCGGATCGCTTTCGATCAGCGCGCCGGTCGCCGGATCGAGCTTATAGCCCTTCTCGGTGACGGTCAGCGTGACGATATGCGTGTCGGGCGATGCCAGTGCGGCGAGCAATGCCTGTGGCTCTTCCGGTGCGACGATCACCTGTTGCACCGCGCCGATCAACCGCGCCTGCTCGGCCGCGCCATCGCGCACCAGCATGGTGTAAAGGCCATCCTGCGGCGCCATCTGGTCGCGGACCGAGGGCGATCGCAGCGAGGCCGCGATGATGCCCCAGCGCATGTCGCCCGCATTCAGCGCATCGTCAAACACCACCGCCTGATGCGCGCGGTGGAAGGCGCCAATGCCCAGATGGACGACGCCGCATGTCATTGCCGACCGGTCATAGGCAGGACGGATCACATCTGCGGGCAAATCCGCCAGCGTTTGCAAGGATAGTCGGGTCACAGCTTATAGGCCTGCTTGGCGAGGTCATAGGCCAGCGCGCGGGCCAGTTCGAACGCCTCATCCTCTTCGATGCGATGTTCGACCACCAACTGCGCCAGCCAGCCGCAATCCATCCGCCGGGCGACGTCATGGCGCGCGGGGATCGACAGGAAGGCACGGGTGTCGTCGTTGAAACCGACCGTATTGTAGAAACCGGCCGTCTCCGTCACCTGCTCGCGGAAGCGGCGCATGCCTTCGGGACTGTCGTTGAACCACCAGGGCGGACCAAGGCGCAGCACCGGATAATGGCCGGCCAGCGGCGCGAGTTCACGCGAATAGCTGGTTTCGTCCAGGGTGAAGAGGATCACCGACAGGCGCGGATCGGTGCCAAAGGCGTCGAGCAAAGGCTTCAACGCATCGACATAGCTGGTCGCCATCGGAATATCGGCGCCCTTGTCGCGGCCGAAGCGGGCCATGACGCCGGCATTATGGTTGCGCCACACGCCCGGATGGATTTGCAGCACCATGCCATCGTCGATGCTCATGCGCGCCATTTCGGTCAGCATCTGGCCACGGAACAGTTCCGCTTCCGCCGGCGTGACCGGACCGGCCAGCACCCTGGCATAGAGCGCTTCGGCTTCTGCGCGGGACAGGTTGGCGGTGGCGGCGCTGGGATGGCCATGGTCGGTCGAGGTGGCGCCCGCTTCCCGGAACCATGCGCGACGATTCTGGTGCGCGCGCAGATAGCCGGCCCAGGTCGACACATCTTCGCCGCTGACGGCGCCGAACTTCTCGATATTGCGGTGGAAACCGTCATGTTCCGGGTCGATCACCGGATCGGGGCGATAGGCGGTGACGACGCGGCCGCTCCAGCCGGACTCCCGGATCGCGCGATGATGGTCGAGCGGATCGAGCGGCCCTTCGGTCGTGGCGATCACTTCGATGTTGAACTGTTCGAACAGCGCGCGCGGGCGGAAGGCCGGGGTCTTCAGCGCGGCGTCGATCGTGTCATAATAGAGATCGGCGGTCGCCGCTTCCAGCTGAACCTCCAGCCCGAACACGTCGGAGAACACCCAGTCCAGCCACATGCGCGAAGGGGTGCCACGGAACAGATGATAGCGTTCGGCGAGCAGACGCCAGATCGCGCGCGGATCGCTGGCGGTCGGACTACCGTCCTTGGTCGGGATGCCCAAATCCTCCAGCTTCACGCCCTGGCTGTAGAGCATGCGGAAGACATAATGGTCGGGAACGATCAGCAGGTCGGTCGGATTGGCGAACGGCTCGTCATAGGCGAACCAGCGCGGGTCGGTATGGCCGTGCGGGCTGATGATCGGCAGATACTTCACCGACGCATGCAGGGCGCGGGCGATGCTGCGGGTCGTCGGCTCGGCCGGGAAAAGGCGATCGGGATGGAGATGCAAGGGTTTCGTCAAGATTCGACTCCACTGATACCGGTGTCAACGACCTGATAACGTGTTATGATAATATGAATAGTGCAAAGAGCGACCAGATAGGCGCAGGATGCGACGGCAAAGATCGGGCCATAGCTGCCGACGGTTTCCAGAATGACCCCGGCGAATTTCGCCATCAGCATCCCGCCGATCGCACCGGCCAGACCGCCCAGCCCGACCACCGACCCGGCCATATGGCGCGGGAAGACGTCCCCCGGCAGGGCGTAGAGATTGGCGGAAAAGCCCTGATGCCCGGCGCAGGCCAGCCCGATCAGGCCGACGGCAACCCACATATTGGGCGCATGGGTAGCAAAGGCGATCGGCACGGCGCACAATGCGGCAAGGAACATTGCCGTCTTGCGCGCGCGATTGACGCTCCAACCCCGGCCCATGAAGCGCGAGGAGGCCCAGCCGCCTGCCACCGATCCGACATCGGCCATCAGATAGACGGCGATCAGCGGCGGACCGAAGTCCAGCATCTTCACGCCATATTGCTTGTTGAAGAAATCCGGCAGCCAGAAGAGGAAGGTCCACCAGACCGGATCGATCATGAAGCGGCCCGCCATATAGGCCCATGTCTGGCGATAGCCGAACAGGGTGAGCCATTTGACCGGGCGATGCTGCTCCACCGGATCGGTTTCGATCCAGGCCAGTTCTTCGCGGGACAGCCCCTTCTTCTCGCGCGGGCGGCGGTAGAAGGTCAGCCAGGCCGCGAGCCAGAAGACGGTCAGCAGCCCGGTCAGGATGAAGGCCCAGCGCCAGCCCAGCGTCACCGCGATGATCGGCACCACCAGCGGCGTCAGGATCGCGCCGACATTGGACCCGGCATTGAAGATGCCGATGGCGAGCGCCCGCTCCTTCTTGGGGAACCATTCATTGGTCGCGGCGATGGCGGCGGGGAATGTCCCCGCCTCCCCGATCGCAAGCGGAATGCGCGCCAGCAGCATCCCCGCCGTCGAGGTGAAGAAGATGTGCGCGACATGGCCGATCGTCCACAGCGTCACCGCGAGCGCATAGCCCGCCCGCGCGCCGATCCGGTCGATCAGACGCCCGAAGGCCACATAAGCGATGCCGTAGCCCGCCTGAAACCAGATGGCGAGGCTGGCATAGCCGCTCTCGCTCCAGCCATAACGGGCCTGAAGATCGGGCTTGAGCGTCGGCAGGACGAGCCGGTCGATATAGCTGAGCACCACCGCCGCAAACAGCAGGCCGCAGACGATCCAGCGGACTTTGCCGGAGGGTTTGGGTGGGCCGGAGAGTTTGGGCACGGAGAGTTTTGAGATGGCACTCATATCCCTCTCCTTTCAGGAGAGGGAAGGGGCCTGCGGGCGCGGGCCGTGGGAAGGGTGAGGAAGGGGTGCAGATCGCCCTCACCCTCCCGCCGCTTCGCGGCTCCTTCCTCGAACGGAGCCACGTGCCTCCGTTCGACCCATTGGGAGAGGGACAGTAGGTCCAGCATAGCCATCACCAGTTGAACATGGTGCCGTCTTCCAGCCGGTTTACCGGCAGGAAGGCGCGATTATATTCGTACTTTGCCGCCAGTTCCTCATCTATATCAACGCCCAGACCCGGCGCTTCGCCCGGATGCATGGCCCCGTCCGCGAAGGTGTAGGCGTGGGGGAAGACCGCGTCGGTTTCGGGCGTATGGCGCATATATTCCTGCACGCCGAAATTCGGGACGCTGAGGTCGAAATGCAGCGCGGCGGCCATGCAGACCGGCGACAGGTCGGTCGCGCCGTGGCAGCCGGTACGAACCTGATAGAGGTCGGCCAGATTGGCGATCTTGCGCAGATGGCTGATGCCGCCGGCATGAACCACGGTGGCGCGGATATAATCGATCAGCTGATTTTCGATCAGCTCGCGGCAATCGTGGATCGAGTTGAAAATCTCGCCCACGGCCAGCGGCGTCGTGGTGTGCTGACGGATCAGCTTGAACGCTTCCTGATTTTCCGCCGGGGTCGCATCTTCCAGCCAGAAGGGACGATATTGCTCCAGATCCTTGCCCAGACGGCCCGCCTCGATCGGCGTCAGGCGGTGATGGATGTCGTGGAGCAGATGCACGTCCCAGCCCAGCGCTTCGCGCGCGGCTTTGAACAGTTCGGGAACGATGCGGAGATACTTGCTGGTATTCCACACATTTTCCGTCGGCAGGTCCGCGTCGGCGGGTTCGTAGAAATATTTGTCCTTCGACACGCCATAGGTGCTGGCCATGCCCGGCACGCCGCACTGGATGCGGATCGCCTTGTAGCCCTGCGCCTGATATTCCAGCGCGGTCTTGACCGTGTCCTCGATCGTGGTGCCGTTGGCATGGCCATAGACCATAACGCTTTCGCGGCTGGCGCCGCCCAGCAACTGATAGACCGGCAGGCCCGCCAGCTTGCCCTTGATATCCCACAGCGCGGTGTCGACGGCGGCGATGGCGCTCATCGTCACCGGACCGCGACGCCAATAGGCGCCCTTGTAGAGATATTGCCAGATATCCTCGATCCGGTGCGCGTCACGGCCGATCAGGCAGGGGATGACATGGTCCTGCAAATAGCTGGCGACCGACAGTTCGCGGCCGTTGAGCGTGGCATCGCCCAGACCATAAACACCGTCTTCGGTAATGATCTTCAAAGTGACGAAGTTGCGGCCGGGGCAGGTGACGATGACCTTGGCATCAATAATCTTGGGCATTTGAGCGGTCCTGTTCAGATGATTTCGAGCGTGACGGTCTGGATGTTCTGGCTGTCGGGTCCGACCATGATGTCGAACAGGCCGGGTTCGACCACTTCTTCCATGTCGAGATTCCACAGGGTGAAGGCGTCGGGACCAAGCGGGATGCGCACCGTCTTCGTTTCGCCGGGCGCGAGCGTGATGCGTTCGAAGCCCTTCAATTCCTTGATCGGGCGGGTGACGCTGGCGACCTGGTCATGGACATAGATCTGGACGACCTCATCCCCTGCCCGCTGGCCGACATTGCGCACATCGACTTCGACGGTCACGCTGCCGCCCGTGCCGATGCGCGGCGAAGAAAGTCGTGGTTTTCCAATTTCGAACTTGGTGTAGCTAAGGCCATAGCCGAACGGGAAGAGCGGCGAGATATCCTCGAACACATAGCCGCGCCGGGCGCTGGGCTTGCGATTGTAGAAGATCGGAATCTGCCCCGCGTCGCGCGCGACCGTGACGGGCAGCTTCGCACCCGGATTGACGTCGCCGAACAGGATATCGGCCATGGCGGTGCCGCCCTCCTGCCCCGGATACCAGCATTCGAGCAGCGCATTGCTGCCTTCCACCACGGCAGGATAGCTGGGCGGGCGGCCGTTGATGGCGCAGACCACAATGGGCTTGCCGGTCGCCTTCATGGCCGCGAACAATTCATTCTGCTCGCCCACCAGGTCGAGGCTGGTGCGGTCGCCCAGATGGTTCTTGGCGAAGCCTTCGCGGCTCGTCTGTTCGGTGTCGCCGATGGCGAGCAGGATGATATCCGCGCCCTTCGCCACCTCGACCGCTTCGGCGATCAGCGCGCGGTTCTTGACCGGATCGGCCAGATAGACCTCATCGACCGAACGATCCTCGCTCTGGGTGATGAACACACCCTGGGCATGGACGACCTCCGCCTTGCCCTTGAGCTTGGCCTGCACCCCTTCCAGCAGCGACACATCCTGACGCGGGATCGAGGAATAGCCGCCCAGCCGCGCGATGGCGGCATTGGGGCCGATCACCGCGACCCGCTTGTGCGCACCGGCGGCGAGCGGCAGCGTGCCGTCATTCTTGAGCAGCGCGATCGATTTGTGCGCGGCCTTCAATGCCAGCGCGCGCGCCTCAGCATTGCCGGTCAGCGCGTCATAGTCGCGGCGCGGCCAGGGATTTTCGAACAGGCCCGCGCGGAACTTGAGCGTCAACATGCGCGTGCAGGCGATGTCGACCGCTTCGAGGGGCACCTTGCCCGCGCGGACCTGTTCCACGAGCGTCCGATAGGTCTGGCCATCGGGCAACTCGCAATCGACGCCGGCGCGGAGGGCGGCGCGGGCCGATGCCTCCGGATCGGGCTGAACATGGTGGATGGTGTCGAGTTCGTGGACCGCGCCATAGTCGCTGACCACCGCACCGTCGAAATGCCATTCGCCGCGCAATATGTCGCCGAGCAGCCACTTATTCTGGTGCGACGGTACACCGTCGATTTCATTGTAGGACGGCATGACGGCAGCAATGCCGGTGCGCTTCACCACCTGCCGGAAAGGCGGGAAGAAATTCTCGCGCAACTCCCGCTGGCTGATCGGCGCGGGCGCAATATTCTCGCCGCTCTGGGGCTGACCGTGGCCGGTCATATGCTTGAGCGTGGCCATGACCTTGTCCGGGCCGAGTTGCTTGCTTTCCCCTTGCAGGCCCAACACCGCCGCGACGCCCATTTCGCCGCAGAGATAGGGGTCTTCGCCAAAGGTTTCCTCGATCCGGCCCCAGCGTGGGTCGCGGGCGATATCCACTACCGGCGAGAGCGCCAGATGGACGCCGCGCGCGCGCACTTCGCGCGCGATGACCGACTGGACTTCGCGCATCAGGTCGCGGTCGAAGGCACCGGCCATGCCGATCGCCATCGGGAACATGGTGGCGTCGGTCGCCATATAACCATGGAGTGATTCTTCATGGAACAGCACGGGGATGCCGAGGCGGGTTTCATTGATCGCCCATTTCTGGACGGCGGTGATGAAGGCGACCGTGTCCGCCGGGGTGCGCCAGCGCGCGCCAACGCCACCCGCCTGTGTCGAACCATTGGGCGCGCCGCGCCGATCCGAAGGCCGCGTGATCTGGCCGAAGCTCTGGGGATAGGCCTTGCTCGCCTTTGCGGGCGAGAAGGTCAGGTCATCCATGATATCCGCCTTGGTCGCCCAGAGCGCGATGATCTGGCCGACCTTCTCCTCCAGCGTCATGCGGCCGATCAGGTCGCGCACGCGCAGGTCGGTGGGGGCGGACGCATCCTTGTAGAGCGGCCCGTCCGCCTTCTTCGCGAAGGCAGGCGTGACGACCGCGAAGGAGGTCGAGGCAAGCAGGCCGAGCGCCTGACGACGAGCAAAAGTCCCCATTATTGCACCGTCAGCGTGGCGGATTTCAGCGCGACCGAGCTGTTGCCAGTCATGATCTCGAAATCGCCCGGTTCGACGACGCGGTGCATGTCCGCATCCCACATCTGGAGGCTTTCAGGACTGATCGTGAAAGTGACGGTGCGCACTTCGCCGGGCTTGAGCGTGACGCGCTGGAAGCCCTTCAACTCCTTGATCGGCCGCGTGACGCTGCTGACCTTGTCGCGGATATAGAGCTGGACGACCTCATCGCCTTCCCGCGCACCGGTGTTGCGGACATCGACCGAGACAGTCGTCTTGCCGCCGGTGCCAATGCGAGTGGCCGCCAGACGCGGCGCCGACAAGTCGAACGTCGTGTAGCTCAGCCCGAAGCCGAACGGATAGAGCGGATCGGTGGTATCGAACAGATAGCCGCGCCGCGCCGAAGGCTTGGCATTGTAGAACATCGGCAGTTGGCCGACCGAACGCGGCACGGTGACGGGCAGCTTCGCGCCGGGGTTCACATCGCCGAACAGCACGTCCGCGACGGCATTGCCGCCCTGCTCGCCCAGATACCAGCCTTCCAATATGGCGTTCGCCTGCTCGCTGACCTTCACCGTCGAGGCCGGGCGGCCGTTGATCAGGACGACGGTGATCGGCTTGCCGAGCGCCTTGAGCGCATCGAACAGCTCCTGCTGCTCGCCGACCAGATCGAGCGATGGGCGGTCGCCCAGATGATTGTCGGCCCAGCCTTCGCGGCTCGACTGTTCGGTGTCGCCCAGCGTCAGGACGATGCGGTCGACATTCTTCGCCGCTTCCACCGCCTGCGCGATCAGCTTGCGATTCTCCGCCGGGTCGGACTTGGTGACGCTGTCTTCCCACCAGTCGTCATTTTCGGTGATCTTCACGCCCTGCGCGAAGACGATGTTCGCCTTGCTGCCGACCTTCGCCTTGATGCCGTCGAGGATGGAGACGGTGTGCGGCGGCTGGCCGTAATAGCCGCCCAGACGCGCCACGTCCGCGCTTGGGCCGATGACGGCGATCGTGCCTTCGGGCTTCAGCGGCAACATGCCGTCATTCTTGAGCAGGGTGATGGAACGCTGCGCCGATTTCAGCGCCAGCGCGCGGGCTTCGGCATTGTTGGTGATCTTTTCCGACGCGGCGGCATCGGCATAGGGATGCTCGAACAGGCCCGCACGGAACTTCAGCTCCAGCATGCGGCGGGTGGCCAGATCGACCTTCGCCTCACTCACCTTGCCTTCGCGCACCAGCTTGCCCAGCGTCGCATAGGACAGGCCATCGGGCAGGTCCGCGTCGACGCCAGCGTCCAGCGCGCGTTCCGCCGCTTCTTCCAGATTCGCGGCGATATGGTGGATGCTCATCAACTGGTCGACAGCCGAATAATCGGAGACGACCGCGCCCTTGAAGCCCCACTCCTCGCGCAGCACATCTTCCAGCAGCCAGCGATTGGCATGGCTGGGGACGCCATCGATTTCATTATAGGACGCCATCACGGCCTCGATGCCGGTGCGCTTCACCACCTGTTCGAAGGGCGGGAAGAAATTCTCGCGCAGTTCGCGCTCGCTGACCGGCGCCGGGCCGACATTGGTGCCGCTTTCGGGCTGGCCATGGCCGGTCAGATGCTTGAGCGTGGCGAATACCTTGCCATCGCGCAGATTGCGTTCACGGCCGACGCCTTGCAGCCCCTCGACCGCAGCGACGCCCATTTCGCCAACCAGATAGGGATCTTCGCCATAGGTTTCCTCGATCCGGCCCCAGCGCGGATCGCGGGCGATATCCACCACCGGCGACAGGATCATCGGCACGCCGCGCGAGCGGATTTCCCGCGCGATGACGCTGTTCACGTCGCGCAGCATGTCCGTGTCGAAGGAGGATGCCATGGCGATCGACTGAGGGAAGCTGGTTGCGCCGACGGCCGCATAGCCATGCAGCCCTTCCTCATGGAAGAGGATCGGAATGCCCAAGCGCGTCTGCGTCGTCGCCCATTTTTGCAGGGCGTTGACGAGTGCGACCGTCTGGCGCGGATCGCGGCCACGGGCAACGCGGGGGCTGACGGAGCCCTTGGCGTCCGACGGGCGGGTGAAATGCCCCAGGCCATTGGGATATTGCGCCGCCAGCTTGGCGGGATCGAGCTGAAGCTGGTCGTCGAAAATCTTGACCTTGTCGAGCCAGACGGTTGTGATCTGGGCGATCTTTTCATCCAGCGTCATGCGCGAGAGAAGATCATCGACGCGCGCCTCGATCGGGGCAGTCGCATCCTTGTAGACCGGCTTGGCCGACGCAGCCGTCGCAGGCGCAGCCTGAACCGGCGCCATGGGCACGGCGATACAGAAGGCCAGCGCCGATGCGGCGCACAGGATTTTGCTGGTACGGATCACGGAACCCCTCTCCATTTTTATATCACGGCGACTTTACGCTTGCCGCGAGTAAACTGATAGCGTTACCATTGCTCGGACAAACGCACTTGTCAATGCCCGTCGAACCGGCTTTGACATGGAACGCAATAGGGAGAGGGAAGAGTGAGAGCGCGCCTGTTTTGCTGGATGATTGCCATGGCCGGAACCAGCCTGTCGCCCGTGATGGTACCTGCGGCGCAGGCCGAGGACGGCTATGATCTGTGGCTGCGCTATGCCCATGCGGATACGCCGCGCAGCGCCACGATTTCCGCCCATGCGACCGCTATCGTCGTCCCCGGAACCGGGCCGACGCTGACCATCGCAACACAGGAATTGCAGCGCGCGATTGCCGGCATGACCGGCACCACGCCAGCACTGTCAGCAACAGTGCAGCAAGGTGCGCTGCTGCTGGCGACGCCCGCCTCCACCCCTGCCCTGCCGGTAAAGACCGACGGTCTGGGCAGCGAGGGTTATGCGATTCGCTCGACCATGATCGATGGCAAAGCCGTCACGCTGATCGCCGCGAACAGCGATGTGGGCCTGCTCCACGGCACCTATCACTGGCTGCGCCTCGCCCAGAGCGGCGAGAGTCTGGACAAGCTGGATATAAGCAGCGCGCCGAAGATCGGCCTGCGCCTGCTCAACCATTGGGATAATCTCAATGGCACGGTCGAACGCGGCTATGCCGGGCAATCCATCTGGGACTGGTGGCGTCTGCCCGACTGGAAAGGGCCGCGTTACGCCGATTATGCCCGCGCCAACGCCTCGATCGGTATCAACGGCACCGTGCTCAACAATGTGAATGCCAAGGCGGACAGCCTGACCGCCCCCTATATCGCCAAGGCGGCGGCATTGGCGGATGTGTTCCGCCCCTATGGCATCACAGTCTATCTGTCGGTCAAATGGACCGCGCCGATGGAACTGGATGGCCTCAAGACCGCCGATCCGCTCGATCCACAGGTCGCCGCCTGGTGGAAGGCGAAGGCGGACGAAATATACAAGGCGATCCCCGACTTTGGCGGCTTCCTCGTCAAGGCGAACAGCGAAGGCCAGCCGGGGCCGCAGGATTATAACCGCACCCATGCCGATGGCGCGAACATGCTGGCGGCAGCGGTGAAGCCCCATAATGGCATCGTGATGTGGCGCGCCTTCGTCTACGCGCATGACAATCCCGACGACCGCGCGAAGCAGGCCTATAGCGACTTCAAGCCGCTGGACGGCAAGTTCGCCGACAATGTCATCGTGCAGGTCAAGAATGGCGCGATCGACTTCCAGCCACGCGAACCTTTCCATCCGCTGTTCGGGGCGATGCCCAGGACGCCGCTGATGATGGAATTCCAGATCACCAAGGAATATCTGGGCCAGTCGACGCACCTCACCTATCTCGGCCCGCTCTTCGAGGAGACGCTCGACGCCGACACTTTCGCGAAAGGCAAGGGCTCGACAGTTGCCAAGGTAATCGACGGATCGCTGGAGGGCCACAAACTGACCGGCATTGCAGGCGTCGCCAATATCGGCGTCGATCGCGACTGGAGCGGATCGATCTTCAATCAGGCGGACTGGTATGCCTTTGGCCGCCTCGCCTGGGACACCAGCCTGTCGGCCGACAGCATCGCCAAGGAATGGGCGGAGATGACCTTCTCCCCCGATCCGAAGCTGGTGCAGCCGGTCGTCAGGATGATGATGGGATCGCGCGAGGCAGCGGTCGATTATATGACACCGCTGGGCCTGGCCCATGTCATGGATACCGGACATCATTATGGGCCGGGACCGTGGGTGTCGGAACTGGCGCGCCCGGAATGGAACCCGGTCTATTATCATAAGGCGGATGCGGGCGGCATCGGCTTTGACCGGACGAAGAGCGGCAGCGACGCCGTGGGCCAATATGCGCCGCCGGTCGCGAAGCTGCTGGCCAGCGCAAAGACGACGCCGGAAAGCGAATTGCTCTGGTTCCATCATCTGCCCTGGGACTATCGCCTGAAGTCTGGCGACACGCTGTGGGACGGGCTGATCCACCATTATGATCGGGGCGTGAATTATGTCACCGACATGCAGACAACATGGGCGTCGCTGAAGCCCTATGTCGATGCCGAACGCTTTGCCGAGACGGAAGCCTTCCTGAGCATCCAGCATCGCGAAGCGCTGTGGTGGCGGGATGCCAGCATCGCCTATTTCCAGTCGGTGTCGAAACGCCCCTTGCCCGCCGGATCGGACGCGCCCGCGCATGACCTCGACTGGTACAAGGCGCTGAAATTCCCCTATGCGCCGGGGCATAACTGATTTTTCGCTTTAAACATTACAGATGATGTCGCTACCCTTCGGCCGCGACATCATCCCAGCGAAAGCCCACCTATTTTGAGCGACGTCCGATCTTCCCGCCGCCAGCGCAACGCGCCCACCATCAACGATGTCGCCCGCCATGCCGGGGTGTCGCCGATGACCGTGTCGCGCGTGATCAACGGCGAACAGGTGGTGCGACCGGCCACGCGCGAGAAGGTCGAGGCGGCGATCACCGCCCTCAACTATGCGCCCAGCGCCGCCGCGCGCACGCTGGCCGGAGGCGAGGAGACACGGGTCGGCCTGCTCTATTCCAACCCCTCCTCCTCCTATCTCAGCGAATTTCTGGTCGGCAGCCTGGATCAGGCGACCCGCAGCAGCGTCGATCTGGTGGTAGAGAAATGGGACGACGACACATCGGTCGAAGCGGTGGTCGCCCATCTGCAAAGGGGGCGTATCGACGGCGTCATCCTGCCCCCGCCGCTGTGCGACCTGCCCGAACTGGTCGAAGCGCTGGACCGGGCCGGTATTCCGGCCGTGGCGGTGGCGACCGGCCGCGCACCGTCTGATCTCGCCGCCGTCAGCATCGACGACCGGCACGCCGCTTATGAAATGACGCGCCACCTGATCGCGCTGGGCCATGACCGGATCGGCTTCATCAAGGGCAATCCGAACCAGAGCGCCAGCGCCCGCCGGTTCGAAGGCTATGTCGCGGCGCTGGGCGAAGCGGGCCTGACGGTGCAGGACGAACTGATCGCGCAGGGTTTCTTCACCTATCGATCGGGGCTGGACGCAGCCGAACAGATATTGTCACTGATCGATCCGCCGACGGCCATATTCGCCAGCAATGACGATATGGCGGCGGCGACGGTGGCGATCGCCCATCGCACCGGGCTGGACGTGCCGGGCGACCTGACCGTCTGCGGTTTCGACGATACCTCGCTCGCCACCACCATCTGGCCGGAGCTGACGACCATCCGCCAGCCGATCAGCGCCATGGCGCGCGCGGCAGTGGAAGTGCTGGTGCGCCAGTTGAAGGGCCGCCGCAGCAGCGACGCGGCCGAACATCTGGTGCTGGACTATGAACTGATCCGCCGCCAGTCGGATGCAGCGCCACGGATGCGACCAAGGATGGGTGGCCGTTAAATTCAAAGTCCGTTCGCTTCGAGCGAAGTCGAGAAGCGGCTAGCGCAGCGCTACCGTTTCTCGACTTCGCTCGAAACGAACGGAGGTTGTTTTACGCCTCGCCGAACACGCGGGCGAAGATCGTGTCGACCTGCTTGAAATGATAGTCGAGGTTGAACTTTTCCTCGATCTGTTCGGCAGGCAACGCGGCGGTGACGTCGGCATCGGCCTTCAGCAGTTCCAGCAGCGAGAGCTGGCCGTCTGATTCCCACACCTTCATCGCGTTGCGCTGGACATAGCGATAGCTGTCCTCGCGGCTGACACCTGCCTGCGTCAGGGCCAGCAGCACGCGCTGCGAGTGGACCAGGCCGCCCATCTTGTCGAGGTTCTTCATCATCCGCTCGGGATAGACGAGCAGCTTGTCGATCACGCCGGTCAGTCGCGCCAGCGCGAAGTCGAGCGTGATGGTCGCGTCGGGGCCAAAGAAGCGCTCAACCGACGAGTGCGAGATATCGCGCTCATGCCACAAGGCGACATTTTCCAGCGCAGGCACCACAGCGGCGCGGACAACGCGGGCCAGACCGGTCAGGTTTTCGGTCAGCACCGGGTTGCGCTTGTGCGGCATGGCCGACGAGCCCTTCTGGCCGGGCGAGAAATATTCCTCAGCCTCCAGAACCTCGGTACGCTGAAGGTGACGAACCTCGACAGCGAGACGCTCGATGGACGAGGCAATCACGCCCAGCGTCGCAAAGAACATCGCATGGCGATCGCGCGGGATCACCTGCGTCGACACCGGCTCGATCGCAAGGCCCAGCTTCTCCGCGACATGCTCTTCGACGCGTGGGTCGATATTGGCGAAAGTGCCGACGGCGCCCGAAATGGCGCAGGTGGCGATTTCCTCGCGCGCGGCGATCAGGCGCGTCTTGCAACGGCTGAATTCGGCATAGGCTTCCGCCATCTTCAGGCCGAAGGTCACCGGCTCGGCATGGATGCCATGGCTGCGGCCGATCGTCGGCGTCAGCTTATGTTCGAACGCGCGGCGCTTGATCACCTCCAGCAGCTTGTCCAGATCCTCGATCAGGATGTCGGCGGCGCGGGCCAACTGCACGGCAAGGCAGGTGTCCAGCACGTCGGAACTGGTCATGCCCTGATGCATGAAGCGGGCTTCGTCGCCCACCTGTTCGGCAACCCAGGTCAGGAAAGCGATGACGTCATGCTTGGTGACGGCCTCGATCGCGTCGATCGCGGGCACATCGATGGCGGGGTTGGTGGCCCACCAGTCCCACAGCGCCTTGGCGGCGGACGGCGGGACAACGCCCAGTTCGCCCAGCTTCTCGGTCGCGTGCGCCTCGATCTCGAACCAGATCTTGAAGCGGGCTTCCGGCTCCCAGAGGGCGGTCATTGCGGGACGGGAATAGCGGGGGACCATGGGCGAATCCTGCGGCTGGAGGGTGGATATTGCCGCGCCGCCTAGCAGCGTCGGGGCGGCGGGGCAAATCGCGAAAGATTATGTTCGCCCTTCGGCCAGTTTATTGCGCCAGATGCCGATTTGAGAGACGAACCGTGCCTCTTTTCAAGTCAAATTCGGCATTATGAATGGATATTCAGGAACATTTCCCTGTTCTCGTCCATTATAGTGGCAGATTTTCAAGGAAGAGCGAAACAATCCTCTTCCTCCCGCATTTCAAGGCGACAGGAGATTGCCATGGTCCGCATATTATTATTGTCCGCTGCCATCGCCGTGACGGCCCCCGCCATGGCGCAGACCGCGCCGGAACAGGGCGCGATGCCCGCAGCCCCCGCCAGTCCGGCGCAGGCCCAACCCGCTGCGCCCGCGAATCCGGCGCCCTCCAATCCGGCAAACGCGGTCGCGTCGATCGTCGACAGCGAATTTCCGGCCTATGACGCGAATAAGGATGGCCAACTGGACCAGTCCGAATTTTCGCGCTGGATGGTAGCGCTTAAGACGCAGGAAATGAAGGCGACGGGATCGCAACTGCCGACCGATCAGGTCATGGCCTGGGCCAATGGCGCCTTCTCCACGGCCGACAAGGACAAGAGCATCAGCATCAGCAAGCCGGAACTGATCAGCTATCTGAGTGGCGGCGCAGGCTAAAGCCGCTTCCCCAAACGCCTGTCACGAAGGCGGGGGATATAAGAGAGCCTGCCGGGTCGCACCGGGGGCGGCATGGAACGAAGGCCATGCCGCCCTATTTTTGTGCGCGGTGCGTGCCGGTTTGAATAAACCACGCATGAACGCCCACAGGACGCAAGCCGTGCGTTCGAGCATCATGGCATGACGAACAATTAGAGAATCGCATTTTAAACCCGAACCGTTCGCCCTGAGTAGGGACTGAGCTTGTCGAAGGCCCGTATCGAAGGGTCTGGCGTGACCCATCCTTCGATACGCCGCTTCGACTTCGCTCAGCGGCTACTCAGGACGAACGGAAGGTGGTCCAGATAGCGTAACACGCGCGCTCCAAGCCCGTAACGGCCAGTCAGCCCTTTTTCCGCGTGTAAAGCAGCGCCGCGACGATCGCCGCCGATCCGATGCCGACGGCGGTGCCCATCCATACGCCCTTGCTGGCTGACTTGCGCGCGGCGCTGGCCAGATCGGTCTTGCCGGCATCGGGGCCCTTGTCAGGCGTTGCGGGAGCGGCGGCGTCTGCGCCGGCGGGCGGCGCGCTGTCTTCGGGCTTGCTCATGGTCCGATCATCTATGCCCCAAAGCCGGGTGATGGAAAAGGGACAAGACGTCCCACCCCTACGACTTTTCGCTTACGCGCCTTTTACGCAACACCCCTTGACTCCGCGCCCGGTTCGATGTTGGTAGCGCTATCAATTTACAACCGTTCCATTTAGGAGTTGATGATGCCGGGCGACTTCTCCCTGCTCGATAGCCTGCCTGCCGACTGGCGCAGCGGCCTGTTCCTCGGCCGTGTGCAGACTGCCGCTGGCCCCTCCCCCATATTGGTCGCCAACGGCCTGACCTATGATATGAGCCGGGTCGCGCCGACCGTGGCGCAACTGGTCGAGAAGCTGCCGCTGGCGCCGGAATCGGGCGAAGCGCTCGGCCCGCTGGAAGACCTCAACCTCCCGCTGCTCAGCCCGGTCGACCTGCAATGCGTCAAGGCCTGCGGCGTGACCTTTGCCCTGTCCGCGCTGGAGCGCGTGATCGAGGAGCGTGCACGCGGTGACGCTGGCGCCGCCGCCGAGATTCGCGGCCGCCTGGAAGAGCGCGTCGGTGGATCGATCCGCGCCGTGGTGCCGGGCACGGAAGAAGCCGCTGCGCTGAAGGCCGCGCTGATCGAGGACGGCCTGTGGTCGCAATATCTGGAAGTCGCGATCGGCCCTGACGCGGAAGTCTTTACCAAGGCGCCGGTGCTCTCCACCGTCGGTCTGGGCGCGGACATCGGCATCCGGTCGGACTCGACCTGGAACAACCCTGAACCCGAAGTCGTGCTGATCGTCAACGCCGCCGGGAGCGCTATCGGCGCGACGCTGGGCAATGACGTGAACCTGCGCGATTTCGAAGGGCGATCGGCGCTGCTGCTGGGCAAGGCGAAGGATAATAACGCCTCCTGCGCGCTCGGCCCGCTCATCCGCCTGTTCGACGGCGACTATGGCATTGATGATGTGCGCAATGCAGAGGTGGAACTGACCATCGACGGGCCGGAAGGCTATCGTCTGGAAGGCGTCAGCAGCATGAACCAGATCAGCCGCGATCCGCTGGAACTGGTGCGTCAGACCCTGTCCGAACATCAATATCCCGATGGCTTCACCCTGTTCCTGGGCACGCTCTTCGCCCCCGTGCAGGATCGCGACGATCCGGGCCGTGGCTTCACCCACAAGGTCGGCGACGTGGTGACCATCTCCACCCCGCGTCTGGGCAAGCTGACCAACACAGTCGTCACGTCGAAGGACGCCGCCCCCTGGACCTTCGGCCTGACCGCCCTGATGACCAATCTCGCGACGCGCGGTCTGCTGACCGTAGCGGAAAAGGAAACCGCATGAGCCACGCCATCTACCCGAGCCTGAAGGGCAAGCGGGTTTTCATCAGCGGCGGCGGTAGCGGTATCGGCGAAGGGCTGGTCGAGGCCTTCGTCGGTCAGGGTGCGCAGGTCGCCTTCTGCGACATCGCCGTGGACGCGAGTGAAGCACTGGTCGCGCGCTTGTCCGGCGCAGACTTCACGCCGATCTTCCATGCCGTCGATCTGCGCGACATAGACGCCGTGCAGGCCATGATGGCGAAGGTCGAAGGTGAACTGGGCGGGATCGACATCCTGATCAACAATGCCGCCAATGATGACCGTCACACGATCGAGGAAGTGACCCCGGCTTATTGGGAAGAGCGGATGGCGGTGAACCTGCGCCACCTCTTCTTCGCGGCGCAGGCCGTGGTCCCGGCGATGAAGCGCGCCGGTGGCGGCGTGATCCTGAACTTCGGGTCGATCAGTTGGCACCTCGCTCTGCCCGAACTGGTCCTGTACCAGACGTCCAAGGCCGCGATCGAAGGCCTGACCCGCAGTCTGGCGCGCGATCTTGGCCGCGACAATATTCGCGTCAACACCATCATCCCCGGCAATGTGAAGACGCTGCGTCAGGAAAAATGGTACACGCCCGAAGGCGAAGCGGAAATCGTCGCGGCCCAGTGTCTCGATGGCCGCATCCTGCCGGTCGATGTCGCCGCGCTGGCGATGTTCCTGGCGTCGGACGATGCGCGTTACTGCACCGCGCATGACTATTTCATCGATGCCGGCTGGCGCTGACGTCATGACGGTCGATCTGTCCACCGCGCCGCAAAGCGTCCTGTCGGTCGGCGCGACGCTGGGCGAAGGCCCGGTCTGGGTCGCGCGCGACGCGGCGCTGTGGTTCGTCGATATCAAGGCGCATCGCATCCACCGCTATGATCCGGCGATCGACGTCGGGCAAAGCTGGGCCGCGCCCGGTCAGGTGGGATGGATAGCGCCCACCGACGACGGCCTGTTTGCCGTCGGCCTGCAATCGGGCGTGCATCGCTTCGACCCCGTGCAGGCTAGCTTCACGCTGATCCATGCCCCCGAAGCGCATCTGCCGGGCAATCGCCAGAATGACGCCTGCGTCGCGCCGGACGGTGCGCTGTGGTTCGGATCGATGGATGACGCGGAGGAAGCCGATAGCGGCTATTTCTACCGCTTCCACAAAGGCGTCTGCGTCGAAGCGGGCCTACCCTGCGTATCGATCACCAACGGCCCGGCGCTGTCGCCGGACGGACGCACGCTCTATCACACCGACACGCTGGGCAAGCGCATCTGGCGTACCCAGCTGGAGCAGGACGGATCGGTCGGGAACACGACCCTGTTCACCAAGATAGAAGAGGGTGCGGGCTATCCCGACGGTCCCACCGTGGACGCCGAAGGCTGCCTGTGGACCGGCCTGTTCGGCGGATGGGCGGTGCGCCGCTATGATCCGGCGGGCAAGCTGATGCGCGAAATCCGCTTTCCCGTGGCCAACATCACCAAGATCGCCTTTGGCGGTCCGGACCTCAAGACCGCCTATGCGACGACGGCGCGCAAGGGGCTGGATATGACAGCGTTGACAAAGCAGCCTCTGGCAGGCGATCTGTTCGCCTTCGATCCCGGCGTCGCGGGGCTGCCAGGGCATATCGCAACGATATAATGAGAGATTTGGAAGGAACGCTATAATGAGTGAGGGGAGCGCCGAGAGGGTCAATATGGCCTTCATCGCCGCGATTGTCGCCGTCGCGACGATCGGTGGCTTCATGTTCGGCTATGATTCGGGCGTCATCAACGGCACGCAGAAGGGGCTGGAAGCCGCCTTCGATCTGGGCAAGCTAGGCATCGGCGTGAATGTCGGCGCGATTCTGGTCGGCTCTTCGATCGGCGCGTTCGGCGCGGGCCGCATGGCTGACATCATTGGCCGACGCGGCGTGATGATGCTCGCCGCCATCCTCTTCCTCGTCAGCGCGCTGGTCGCCGGCGCGGCCGGCTCCTCCGCCATCTTCATCATCGCCCGCATCATCGGCGGTCTGGGCGTGGGCGCAGCCAGCGTCATTTCGCCCGTCTATATCTCCGAAGTCACCCCCGCCAATGTGCGCGGACGCCTGTCGTCGGTGCAGCAGGTGATGATCATTTCCGGCCTGACCGGCGCCTTCGTCGCTAATTTCGTGCTGGCCCGCTATGCCGGTGGTTCGACCGCGCCGCTGTGGCTGGACTTCCCGGCCTGGCGCTGGATGTTCTGGTTGCAGGCGATCCCGGCCGCCATCTATTTCCTTGCCCTGCTCGTCATTCCCGAAAGCCCCCGCTATCTGGTCGCACGCGGACATGACAAGCGCGCGCTGGACGTCCTCACCCGCCTGTTCGGGCCGCAGGAAGCCGCGCGCAAAGTGACCGAAATCCGCGCCAGCCTGGCCGCCGATCATCATCGCCCGAAGCTGTCGGACCTGATCAGCAAGACCACGGGCAAGATCCGCCCGATCGTGTGGACCGGCATTGGCCTTGCCGTCTTCCAGCAGCTGGTCGGCATCAATGTCGTCTTCTATTATGGCGCGACCCTGTGGGAAGCCGTCGGCTTTTCGGAAGATAATGCGCTTCAGATCAACATCCTCTCGGGCGTGCTGTCGATCGGCGCGTGCCTGGGCACCATCATGCTGGTGGACAAGATCGGTCGCAAGCCGCTGCTGCTGATCGGATCGGCCGGCATGGCCGTGACGCTGGCGGTGGTCGCCTATGCCTTCTCCACCGCCGTCACCGGCGCGGATGGCGGCGTCGTGCTGCCGGGCCATAACGGCCTGATGGCGCTGATCGCGGCCAACCTTTATGTGATCTTCTTCAACCTCAGCTGGGGTCCGATCATGTGGGTGATGCTGGGCGAAATGTTCCCGAACCAGATTCGCGGATCGGGTCTGGCGGTCGCGGGCTTTGCCCAGTGGATCGCCAACGCCGCCATTTCGGTCAGCTTCCCCTCGCTCGCCGTGTCGCCGGGGCTGGTCGTCACCTATACCGGCTATGCGCTGTTCGCGGCGATCAGCTTCTTCTTCGTCCGCGCCATGGTACATGAAACCAAGGGCCGCGAGCTTGAGGATATGGTCGGCTGAGCAAGCATATCATCATGTTGAAGGCGGGAGGGCTGGAAGCAGCCCTCTCCCCCACGGTCGGCGGATCGCTGCTCTGGCTGGCGCTGGATGGCGTCGACCTGCTGCGCCGCGCGCCTGCCGACGCTGCCGATCCGCTGGCGATGGCCAGTTTCCCGCTCGTCCCCTATGCCAATCGCATAGCGGACGGGCGGTTCGCCTTTGACGGGCAGCATTATCAGCTACCGCTCAACTTCGGCGATCACCCGCACAGCATCCATGGCTTTGGCTGGCAGACGATGTGGACAGCGGTCGAGACAGACGATGCCTCCACCCGCCTGATCCACGAACATCCGGGTGACGCAGGCTGGCCCTGGCCCTATCGGGCGGAACAGCATGTCGCGCTGACGCTCTCGCACCTGTCCATGTCGCTGTCTCTCACCAATATCGGTGACGCGCCGATGCCGGCAGGCCTTGGCTTCCATCCCTATTTTCTGGCCGATGCGGAGACGACGCTGCGCTTCGATGCGCGCGGCCTGTGGCTTTCGACGCCCGACATGCTGCCTGACCGGGAAGCGCCCGCCGATGCGCTGGGCGACTGGTCGCAGTCCGCGATTGTTCGCGGCGACACGCTGGTCGACAATGCTTATACCGGCTGGACCGGCCCGGCGGTGGTCGATCGTGGCGACGGGCTGCGCCTGACGGTTGACGCCACGGGCGCCGACTATCTGCATGTCTATCGCCCGCCCGGCAGCATCGATTTCTGTCTGGAACCGGTCAGCCATATGCCCGACGCGATCAACCGGGGCGGCATGGCCGTGCTGCCCGCCGGCGCGACGGCGCATCTGTCCATGACCATCGCCATCGACAAAATCCATCCGGCGCTTTCGAAATCGGCTGCAATCGCCTAAGCTGCCCGAAAGCAGCAGCAAGGGGTTTCAAGCCTATGCAATTTTTGCGGACAGCCTTCTGGGTCGTCATCGCCGTGGGGCTCGCCTTCTTCTGCATGGCGAATTATGTCCCCGTGACCGTGCGCCTATGGGGCGACATGGTGATGGAAACCAAATTGCCCGTCCTGCTGATCGGCGCATTCCTGCTGGGCGCCCTGCCCTTCTGGATCATGGCGCGGGCCACCCGCTGGCGCCTGAAGCGTCGGCTGGACAGCAGCGAACGGGCGCTCGCCGCCGCGACCGCAGCAGCAGCATCCCCGCCGCCAGCGCCGACACCAGCGCCGACCCTGGCCTCTCTGGCGCCGGAACAGCCCGCCATTGCGGCGATTACGGACTCCCATACCCCCAATTCCAGCCTTACAGGACCAGCATGAGCAGCCCCATCTATGTCGCCATCGACACGCCCGACCTGAGCAAGGCGCAGACGCTTGCCGGGCAGGTGAAGCATCATGTCGGCGGGCTGAAGCTGGGCCTCGAATTTTTCTGCGCCAACGGCCATCATGGCGTGCATGAGATGATGAAGTTCGGCCTGCCGATCTTCCTCGACCTCAAACTGCACGACATTCCCAATACGGTGGCCAAGGCGGTGCAGGCGCTGCACATGCTGGAACCGGCGGTGCTGACCGTCCATGCCGCCGGTGGCCGCGCCATGCTGGAGGATGCGAAGGCGGCGGCGGGCGTGAATACGAAGGTGGTCGCCGTGACCGTGCTGACCAGCCTGGACGATGGCGACCTGCTGGACATTGGCGTAGGCGGCAAGGCGGAGGATCAGGTCCGTCGGCTGGCCGATCTGGCGCAGAGCGCCGGGCTGGACGGCATCGTCTGCTCCGGCGCGGAAGTGGCGATCGCCAAGGCGGCCTGGAATGGCGGCTATTTCGTGGTGCCCGGCGTGCGCCCGACCGGCGGCGCGATGGGCGACCAGAAGCGCGCCGTGACCCCGCGCGAGGCGCTGGACCGGGGCGCATCGATGCTGGTGATCGGCCGCCCGATCAGCCAGGCGGAAAATCCCGACATGGCCGCGCGGGAGATTGAGGCGACGCTGTAGGGGGGATTGGTCAAATTCCCTCTCCCGCCGGGAGAGGGAGGGAGCCGTGCGAAGCACGGCGGAAGGGTGAGGGCAAAGGTCGCGCCTTGCATCACCCTCATTTTCCCACTCGGCTGCGCCGAGCGGGGCTCTTCCTCTCCCGATGGGAGAAGAAATTAGGCTCGCTTTCCGCCGTTCAAACCATAAGCCGCCCGTCGATCAGGCGCGCTCTTCGCCCTCATCTCCGGGGAAGAAATGCTGGATCACTTCCCGCGTCAGCCGGGCAGGGCGCAGGCTGCTGGCATCGACGCAGCACCAACTGGATTTGACCTCGGCCAGCACTTCCTCGCCCCGGCGGATCACGGTTTCGTAGAAGGCACGGGCGCCCTGCACCTTTTCCAGCAGGACGGTGGCGATCACTTCGTCGTCGAGGAAAGTGGGCTTGCGATAGGTGATTTCATGCTTGAGCGCGACCCACAGATGCTGGGCGACCGCTTCGGCCGGGGCCAGCGCGCGCCAATGGTCCAGCACGGCATTCTGCACCCATTTCAGGTAGCTGGCATTGTTGACATGACCCATGAAGTCGATGTCTTCGGGGTCGATGCCGACCGGATACAGGTGGGGAATCGCGTTACTCACAAGGATGTAAATAGCATCCCCGCAAGCGGGCAGATAGGGGGCATCGGCGTGACGACGGAAAAAGGGGCCGATCGCATGACCGGCCCCTTCCCCCTCGACCTGTACTTTGCACCCTTCAGTCTGCTCCGTTCCCCGTCCGGCCAGCGCGCGAGAGCGTTCTCGACAGACCCGGAGCGAACGGGGGTAGTGCAGACTAAAGGCGCGATGCCTTAGAAACGCCAGCCGATGCTGCCGACGACCTGATGGCGATCGGTGTCGATGCCGAATTCGCTGCTGGTCGATCCATCAGCGAAATTGATGTGAGCATCCTCATATTTGGAATAGCGATATTCCACCTTGGCGAAGGTGTTGGCGTTGATCGCCCGTTCCACGCCCGCACCAATGCGCCAGCCGTCCAGCTTGAAAGCGGTGTCGGTCGTCTCGTCGGTGTCGCCGGCCAGCACGTCCAGCTTGGTGTTGGTATAGCCGCCCTTCACATAGACGA
The DNA here is from genome assembly GCF_900109095.1 of Sphingobium sp. AP50. Lineage (GTDB taxonomy): Bacteria > Pseudomonadota > Alphaproteobacteria > Sphingomonadales > Sphingomonadaceae > Sphingobium. The sequence continues at coordinate 99,217 of NZ_FNYZ01000008.1, read as the reverse complement.
GCGTCTGCGGGTTGGCGAGGATACCGGCGCGCGCACCGATATAGAGGTCGCGGCCCTGCTTCACGCGGCCGAAACCGAACTGGTCGGAAAAGTCGCTACGGCTGCTCTTGGCGGTGGAGTCGGTATATTCGCCTTCGACACCGACGACCGCGCTGCCCAGGTTCATGTCATAGCCTGCGCCGATACCGTAAAGCAGACCATCGATATTCTGATCGTCATTGCCATTGTCATTATCGACATCGCTGCCGGCGCCGGTACGGTCATAGCCTAGGATTGCTTCGACGCGGGGACCGGTGAAGGTCGGCGCGGGGTCCTGTGCCAGCGCGGGGGTGGCGACGGTTGCGCCGGCCAGAAGGGTTGCGACCATCAACTTACGCATAACAGATACTCCGTTCGTCATTCTCTCCCCTTTCGACGGGGTGAGGCGATGAAGCCGGAGCGGCCATCTTTGTTTCATGAACGCCAGATAAACAATTGATTATGTGGCATTAATGACACGAAATCGCCTCTGCTCGTCTTGCATATGTGTTGTCGAAGCGATGAAGCGAAGGAACCGATTCAGCACTCCACCACATTGACGGCAAGGCCGCCGAGCGAAGTTTCCTTGTAGCGGCTGGCCATGTCCTCACCCGTCTGGCGCATGGTTTCGATCACCGCGTCCAGGCTGACGATATGGCGGCCGTCGCCCTGAAGCGCGAGATAGGCGGCATTGATCGCCTTGACCGCGCCCATCGTATTGCGTTCGATACAGGGGATCTGGACCAGCCCGCCGATCGGATCGCAGGTGAGGCCAAGATTATGTTCCATGCCGATTTCGGCGGCATTTTCGATCTGCTGGTTGGTACCGCCCAGCACCGCGGCCAGCCCGGCCGCCGCCATGGAACAGGCGACGCCGACCTCCCCCTGACAGCCCATTTCGGCGGCGGAGATGGAGGCGCGCTTCTTGTAAAGGAAGCCGATCGCGGCGGCGGTGAGCAGGAAGCGACGCTCGCCATCGTGATCCGCGCCGGGCACAAAGCGGCGATAATAGTGCAGAACCGCCGGGATCACACCCGCCGCGCCATTGGTGGGCGCAGTGACGACCCGGCCGCCTGCTGCATTTTCCTCGTTCACCGCCAGCGCGAACAGGCTGACCCATTCGAAGATCTGGGCGGGCCCCAGCGCATCCTGTTGCAAGCGCAAGCGCTGATGGATGGCGCGGGCGCGACGGCGGACCTTCAATCCACCAGGTAGAAGGCCTTCCTGTTCCAGTCCCCGATCGATGGAGGCGGACATGGCATCGATCACGCTGTCGAGAAAGCCGTCGGTTTCCGCCTGTACGCGCCAGGCGCCCTCGTTGCGCAGAACCAGAGTTGCGATCGACAGGCCGCTGGCCTCCCCCTGCGCCAGCATTTCGACACCGGAGGAGAAGGGATAGGGCTGCACCACATTATGGCCGAGCGGGGCATTGTCGCTGACCGGCACGACACCGGGTAGGACAGCGCCGCCGCCGATCGAATAATAGTCGCGCACCAGCGGCTCCGCCCGGCCCGGCAGCCAGGCGGTAAAGCGCATGCCGTTGCTGTGCGCTTCCAGAAATTCGCCCATGCGGAACAGCAGGTCGCGATCCTCCTCGAACGCAACCCAATGGTCCAGGGCGCTGCCGGCACGGATGCGGCGATCGTCGCGAATGGCGGCCAATATGGCGGGAATGGCGTCCGGATCGACGCTTTCGGGGCGATAGCCCGACAGGCCGAGCAGGATGGCGCTGTCGGTGGCGTGGCCCCGGCCGGTCAGGGCCAACGACCCGAACAATTCGCACTGGACCCGGTCGGGATGAGACGGCAGCGTGTCCATGAACATCAGCGCAGCGCGCATCGGCCCGACGGTGTGCGAGCTGGACGGACCTATGCCGATGGTGAACAGGTCCATCACGCTGATCGCGGTGGCGGCGTCGATACGGCTTTTGGTCACATCAATAATCCTTGGACACCCGCACGTTGGCGCTCTGGCGCCCCAATGTGGAGATCGCCCCTAGCAGCGACAGCCAGCGAGTCACCTGATATTCCATCCGGGTCGCACTATAGCCCTGTCCGTCGGTGATCAGTTCCACATAGGTTTTGCGGGTCAGATATTTGCCCGCCGCGATCGATGTCCCCTGCCCCTGGGTTGGATCGGCGGCGATGATGCGCAGCCGGTCCAGCCCGGCCGCCTTGCGCACCGCATTGATCGGGTCCAGCCCGCCATTGCCCTGAAGCGAACCCACCGCCGATGCCAGCTGCAACGCTTCGGGTGCGGACAGGCTGGTGATCGAAGTGCCGAACAGGATGCGCGAGAGCAGCTCGTCCTGCGGCAGGGCGGGCGTGCTGCTGAAGGTGATGTCGGGCTTGAGGCCGGTGCCGCCGACATGGATGGTCGCGCTCAGATCGCTGACGTCCGCCTCCGCATCGATATCGAGCGTGGGATTGACCGGGGTGCGGCCATCAAACTGGATCTTGCCTTCGCGCAGGTCGAAACGGCGACCGGCGAAGTCATAGGTGCCCTTGAGCAGATCGGCCGTGCCCGCCAGCGCAGGATTGGTCACCGACCCGCCAATGTCCAGATTGGCGCGCCATTCGCTTTCGATGCCCAGCCCCGTCACGGTCAGGCGATTGCGCGCCCGTGCCTTGATGGCGAGCGTCCAGGGCGTAACGGCCCGCGCGCGTTCGATTTCGTCGCCGGCGCGGTTGACCTCTATCACGCGCAGTTCCGGGATTTCGGCGACGGCGGCGGCGCGGCCCATGGTGAAGCGGCTCTTGTTGAGCGTCAGGTCGCCGCCGATCGTGCCGCCCACCCCGTCGGAGCGGATGGTAATCGGCCCGGTGACGGTCGCGGCGATATCGTCCCGCTCCAGCAGCGCGGCATTATCCGCCTGAAGCGACAGGTCCATGCCGACGCCCGCGATACCGTTGAAGGTAAAGCGACCGGTGCCGTTCACCGTCCCGCCATTTTGCGCGCTGGCTGCAAAGCTGGAAATGACGAGTTGCGCGCCGGAGAAGCGCCCCCGCGCCTTGACGCCGTTCAGCCGCATGCCCGTGACCGGACTGTTGATCGTCGCATTATCGGTGGTGAAGGTGCCGGTGATCGCCGGTTCGCCCAGCGTGCCGCGCATGTCGGCCGATACGGCGACCGGGCCGCCAATGTCGACAATCTCCACGCCCACCAGGCGCCATAGTGTGTCAGCGGTGCCATTATAGCGCAACTGGGCGAAGAAGGGCGCCTTGTTCAGCCGGTCGACCAGATTGCCGTCGCTGACCAGCGGATTGAGCAGGGCCTGCGCCTGTCCGATCGTCTTGCCATCCGACACGAAGACCATGCGCGTCGCCAGCCGATCCGGCGACAGGATCGCGTTGACGCCGACATCGACCGGACGGGAACTGAGCGACAGGCCGGAACGGGACAGGCCACGGATGCGCAGTTCCGCCTTGCCGGTTGGCAGGCCACCGCGCGGCTGCACATAGCTGAGCGATCCGGTTGCCATGCCGCCCAGCCCCAGATTGTCATAGGCGATGTCGAGCAGCGACAGCGGCAGCTTCTGCATCCGCGCCTCGACATGGGTCGACGCGGCACCCAGTTCGCCGGCCAGTTGCAGCGACCCGCCGGCATAGCTGATGGTTGCGGGCGACAAGCGCCAGCCATCTTCGGTTCGCGTCAGCAGAGCCGCCCGGTCGAGCCGGATGGGGCGCTTGTCGATGGTGCCACCGGCCGACAGGCGGATGCGGTTGGGCTCCACCTGCGCTTCGCCCTGAAGATCGAAGATGCGGCCCCGCTGCCCTGCCAGGCTGCCGCGTATCTTGCCCTTGCCATCGACCAGTTCGGCATTGGCGGCGAAGCGGCCGAGCAGCACGCCGCCCACGCGCAGCCCACGCGCCTGCGCGGTAGCCGTGACGGTCGTGCCGTCGGGATCGAGCAGGATCGTGCCGTTGAGGGTACCGCGCCGCATTGCGATAACGGTCGGCCCTTCGAAACTGGCATCGTTCGCGTTGAGTTGAAGCTGGACCTGCTGGACATCATTGATCGGCTTGAAACCGATATAGCCCGTGACCGGGCCGTTGACCGCCAGTTGTCCGTCCAGCCCGCCATTGATCGGCCGGATATCACCGCTGGCGGTGACGCCCGACACGGCCAGATTGGCGACGCGCACCACCGCCTGCCCACCGGGCGGCAGCAGGATCACGCCCCGGCCGACGAAAGGCCCAAGCGTCGATCCGCCATTGGCGACATAGCTATAGCCATTGGCGTCGGGGATCAGATGCGCCTTCACATCGCGCAGGCCCAGCGCATCCATCGGCCGTTGCAGCAGCAGGTCGATGGTGGGATGTTCGATCATGCCATCGAGCGTGAGTTGCAGCGGACCGTAGCGCTGATGTCGGCCGCTCGCTTCCAGATGCAGCGTCTGGTCGGGATGGCGCAGCCCGCGACCGGTCAGCGTAAGAAGCGGCGAATCCAGCGTCAGATTGGTCAGCGCCAGTTCGCCGCCCTTCAGCAATTCCAGCCCGCCGCGCACCGTCGGTAGGCCGCCGCCCAGCGATCGCAAAAATTCATTGTCCAGCCGCCGCACCCGCGCCAGCGCAGTGCCGGTGAGGCCAAAAGCGCCATCGGTGCGCGGCACAGCACGCAGGCGGGAGGTCAGGTCGACGATGCCAAGGCCGCGAATGAACAGATTGGTCAGTTGCCCGTCCAGGCCGATATCATAGCGGCCGGTCTTGAGATCGGCGGTCGCCACCAGCTTGCCGCGCAGCTTGTCTGACCGGAAGGGCATGGGATTGCTGACGATCTGCTGCCCCTTGAGTTGCAGCACGCCATCAATCTGGAAATTGCGGACGATGCCTTCGATCAGGTCGCCCTGCCCGTCCAGACGGCGCGCGCGCAGCTTGACCGGGATCAGTGCCGGCCCCTTGCCGGCGCGGCCTTTGCCTTCGGCGCGGACGTCATGGATGACGGTCTTTTCGAAGGCGATCTGCTTGGCGGTGAGCAGATATTCATAGCCCAGCGCGGAGAACGGGCCGTCCAGCCGGACCTTTGCGCTGATATCGCTGCCACGCATCGTCTTGAGCAGGGCCTGCGGTCGCGCGAGCTTCAACGTCAGCAGCATATTGTCGAGCGCATTGTTGCGCAGGTCGATCGCCCCGTCCGCGCCCAGATCGAAGGCGGAGGATTGCAGCATGACATGGCCGTCGATCACCCGGTCGACCATCGTGCCATTGGCGCGGACCATCAGGCGCGGATCGGCCATGCGGCGGAGCAGGCCGTTGCCCGATATCGCCGCGCCCTCGATCGAACCCCGCGCGGAATAGGCGCCGCTGCGCGCGGTCAGCGTGAAATCGGCGGCGGGCACGGCATCCAGCGTGGCGGAAAGGCGCCCATCCCAGCGGCTCCAGCTACCCTTGCCGCCGATGCGCAGATTGGCCGCCTGCTTCAGCCCCGCCATCGCCGCCAGCACGCCGCCCTTGGGCGCGTTGACCGTGACGTCGAGCGAGAAGCGATCCTTGTCCGGGCGGCTATCCAGCGCGATCGTCAGCGCGTCTCCGCCGTCCAGCGTGCGTGCCGTCAGATCGATGATCGCCCGGCCGCCGCGCACATCGGCATCGCCCGCCATGGTCGCGACCTGCGCCCGGCCAGCGATGGCCGGGGCGACATCGAGCCGACCAACGGAAAATTGCATCAGCCGAATGTCGAAGCCCGGCAGGATCGGCCCCTGCCGCTGGGTGGGGTTGAGCTTGGGCAATTTGCGCAGGGTCGCGCGCGGGATCACCAGACGGTCGATGTCCAGCCGGTTCGACATCCAGGCGAAGGGCCACCAGTCCAGTTCCACGCGCGGCGCGTCCAGAAACACGCCCTTGGGATCGGACAGCGCCAGATTGTGCAGGACCAGCTTGCGATAGATGCTGCCATCGATCCGGTCGACGCGAATGCGCAGGCCCGACACGGGCTTGATCGTGGCGATACGCGAGGCAAGGAAACGGTGGCCGGGCGTAGTATCGAGCCAGACGAGGGCGCCGACGACGATCAGGAGCAGGCTGGCGATAATCCCCAGCAGCCAGCGCTGCCAGCGCCCGTCCCAGGCCCGGCGGGGGCGTGGCGCGGCCGGCGGTGGCGGCACGGGCGGGGTCGGGATCGCGTCCTCCGCCATCAGAAGGCCTGCCCCAGCGAGACATAGACGGCGACCTTCGGATCGCCCGACTGGGGATTGATCGGCGTGCCGACATCGACGCGGATCGGCCCGAAACTGCTATAATAGCGCACGCCCATGCCCGCGCCGACGCGCAGGTCACGGAAGCGCGGCAGGAAGCTGGTCGAGATATTGCCAGCATCGACAAAGGGCACGACGCCGAAATTGCCGAAGCGGACGCGGGTTTCCAGCGAGAATTCGGCCAGACTCTTGCCGCCGACCGGATCGTCATCCTCGCCGTAACGCGGGCCGATCGCCTGATAGCCATAGCCGCGCACCGATGCGCCGCCACCGGCATAGAAGCGGCGGGACGGCGCAATCTGCTCGACGCTCGACCCCAGGATCGTGCCGAAGCGGGTGCGGGCGGCCACGACGACGCGATCGCTCACCGGCTGATAAACGCTGGCGTCGACCTGCACGCGGGTATAACCGAAGGTCTGGTTCTGGAAGGAAAGTTCGGGGCTGACGCGGGCGCCCAGACGGAAGCCCTTGCTGGGATTGAGCAGATCGTCGCTGCCGTCATAGGTGAGGCTGACCGGCACGGCGCCGATCAGGAAGGTGCGGCGTGCGCCGCCGCTGAAGGCATCGGCTTCGTCCGACGCGATCAGTTCCCCGCCGAAGCGCCAGACCCATTTCTTCTGGAACAGGATATTGCTCTGCCGCTCGATCGAGCCGGACAGGGTGATGGTGCGCGCATCATAGGCGTCCCGCTTGATATTGCTGATCGACACCAGGCCGGTCAGCACATTGTCGCGCCGTTTGAAATTATTGCGACGATAGGTAAAGGAGCCGGTCTGTTCCTGCGTACCCAGCACGCCGCGCACCGTCGCCGAGCCTTCGGGCGGGAAGAGATTGCGATGTTGCCAGCTCACTTCGGCGCGATAACCTTCGCCCGTGCCATATCCCAGTTCGCCCGCGATGGTGCGCAGCGGTGCGGGGCGCAGGCCGACGTCCAGATCGACATGCTCGCCATCGCCCGCATCCTTGGGCGTCAGGCTGACCGAAGAGACGAGGCCGGTGGCGACGATCGCCCGGCGCAAATCCTCGACATCGGAGGCCATATAGGGATCGCCCGGATCGAAACGAGCGATTTCCTGCACATGATGTGCGTCGAACAGCGTGTCGTCCGCCATCTTGATCGCGCCGAAGCGGCGGAAACCGCCGGGCGTGACGATGACGTCCAGATCGCCCTTGCGCTCCTCATGGTCGATCCGCACTTCGGGTTCGTCCACCCTGGCGAAGGGGAAGCCGCTTTCGGCGAGCTTGGTCGCCAGCGCATCGCGCCCGGCCAATATCTTGTCGGCATCGACCGGATCGCCGGCCTTCGGCGGGAAGGCTGCACGCAGATCGGCTTCGCGTTCGGCGGTTTCGGCCAAGCCGCTGACTTCGACGGAATCGAGCAGATACTGGGTGCCGGGCACGATGTCGAAAGTGACGGACAGGCGGTCGCTGCCCGGTGGAGGCGCGGCGACGGCGCTGCGAATGCGGGCCGCATAAAAGCCCTTGGCGCGCAGCAGCCGGTCGAGCAGTTCGCCATCTTCCTTCATGCGCCGGTTGATCTGGGCGAGGTTGGCGGACTTGCCCTGCCCCTGCCGCAGGACCGACAATTCATCGAAGCGCAGCGTGAATTGCGCGTCGGCGATCGCATCTATGCCGGTCAACTGGACCGTGTAGCGCCGTTCTTCCCCGGCATCAGTGAAACCGACATTGTCTTCGGGCGGAGCGACATCCGGTTCGGTCGTTGCGGGCGCCTCAACCTGCTGGGCGGGCTCCGCGCCGGGCGTTGGCGCGGCGGGAGCCTGCGCATCAACAGGATCTTCGGGCAAGGGGGTGACGGTGTCGGGCTGGCCCATGTCCGGCCAGTCGACGCCGATATCGGGCATCGCTTCCAGCGACTGAGTGGGATCGGGCGCGGCTTCCGCCGACGCAGGCTGCTGCGCCCGCGCGACACAGGGGGCAGTCAACAGCAACGGCGCAAGGAGAAGCCGAGCGGTGTGCGGGCAGCCTGAAACGCGGCGTCTGATCCGCAAACCATCGGTCATACCACTGGTCTAGCCCAACTTTGCGCGCCAAAGCCAGCCCGGAAGCGTCCAGTCGGCGTCAAAACTCCGCCAAATGTCAGAAAGCGCCGCTCAACCGATCCAACAGGGCGCGTGCCGGGCTGGCACCGGCCTGATCCCCCCCCTGCCCCGTCATCAGGTCCATCCGATCCTGAAGCCGGGCGACGCGGTCGTACAGTTCCTGGCTCGCCTCGATCAGGGCACGGGCGGTAAAGGGGAAACTGCCTGCCAGTTCGGCATCGGTCTGGGTCGCGCGGCCGAGCCTATATTTCTCGTCCACCAGATCTGCATCGCCAATCTCGCCGCGCTGCCAGGCCCGCTGGCTGAGCAGCCAGGCGATTATGTGCATCAACCGGGTCGTGACCTTGAGCGATTCGCAGGCGAAAGCCACGCGACGCAAAGGGTCGTTACCGCCATCGTCCAGCGAGTCACTGCCGTCGAAATAGGTGCGCGCCTCATCCGCCATCACCATGGCTTCCAGATAGAGGCCGTCGACCAGACGGCGATGAAGGCCAGGATCAAGAAAGGCAGCGTTCCGCATCCCGCGTTGCTGCCATATTTTTGCAAATTTGTCAGGCCTGTTAGCTGGCGCGAAATGGCCACCGGGACACGCAATGTCCCATTTGGGATCGGTTAGCGGGCCGTTAACCGGAAATTGCGGAAGCCGTTCAGGCGATGATGTCCGGAACCAGCGAATCTTCCAGCGAGGCAATCTCGTCCCGCAAGCGCAGCTTGCGCTTCTTGAACCGTGCGATTTGCATCTGGTCGCCGCCGCCCGTTTCCGCAAGAGCCGCGATCGCGCTGTCGAGATCGCGATGCTCCACCCGCAGCAATTCCAGACGGCGCATGATGTCTTCCCGGCTCACCGCGCCCATTGCCTCCCTGACCTGCGCTCGAACCGCCCTGATAGCCGGGCAGGACCGCGCGGGCCATCGCAAATTTGCGGGCGGCCCATCGCAAAGCGCGAATCACCGCAAGACAAGCCATCCGAATCATGATCTACTTTGTCGTCCATCACCCCTCGTAAGGAGAATGTCATGGAAAACAGCCACGTTTCAGCTCTTTCAGCAAAGCATGCCGGCCTTGAGGCCCGAATCAAGGCGGAATCGAGTCGGCCCATGCCCGACGCCATCCTGGTAGCATCGCTCAAAAAGCAGAAATTGCGGTTGAAAGAGGAGATGGCAGCGCAACACTGACATCCATGTTGCGTGCTGGGAGGAGGTCAGGATCCGGCGGCGCAGACCGCCGATCCGACCCTTCCGGTCGCTAGAGCATTCCGCCCAAAAGTGGAAACCGGTTTGGGCAGAAGACGATGCCAAAACAAGAATCTAGGGCGCGCTATTTGCGTCGGATTTAACGCAGCGCTCGCTAATGCCGTGGCGTCAGCAAAGACGAAGCAAGCCCCCGAAGACCGGATGGTCGCGGGGCTTTTATTGTGCCTAAAGCGAAAAACGGTTTAGCGGCGCGGCGCCTGCATCTGGTGCACGCGCAGATAATCGGGCACGCCCTGTCCCTTACCACTTACCGGCTTGCGGGCGAGTTGGGGATCGATCGCTTCGTCGAAGGCCATGCCGATCTTGTCTTCCCGCGACCACGCGATGGTCCCGGCGACTTGCCCGACGCCACGCAAATCGCAAATGACACGGGCACCGACGGCAATGGCTCGCTCACAATCCGCCATCAGGCCGGTGGCCGACAGGTTGCGGATGCGTGCCTTGCCGAGCTCCGCGCCTTCCGGCGTGCAGAGGGTGGTCAGGAGAAACAGGCTGTCGCGCGGCGCGGCGCGTGCCGGCCCCCGATCAGAAATATCCCGTTCTTCGTCCATGAACTAACCCGCGACTAAATGATATCCGAATGATCACCATCCTAATCGCGGGGTGGTGGACAAAGCGTTAATCGTCGCGGGATATCTTTTCCTGCCGCTCGTGCCGCTCCTGCGCTTCGACAGTCATGGTCGCGATCGGCCGAGCCTCCAGCCGACCCAGCGAAATGGGCTCGCCGGTAACTTCGCAATAACCATATTCGCCGTCATCGATACGGCGCAGCGCGGAGTCGATCTTCGAGATCAGCTTGCGCTGGCGATCGCGGGTGCGCAGTTCGATCGACCAGTCGGTTTCGCTCGACGCGCGATCGTTGAGGTCAGGTTCGCGCAGCGGTTCATTTTGCAGCACCGCCAGCGTACCTTCCGCTTCGGCGAGGATCTGCTTCTTCCAGTCCCACAGGCGCTGGCGGAAATATTCCAGCTGCAAGGGATTCATGAACTCTTCGTCAGGCGACGGCCGATAGTCGGCGGGAAGCGTTACAGTCGATTTGGGCGGCTTTTCGCCGTCTTTATCGGAATTCAGCACCGATGCCATCTGGCTCTCCGACTCGAAAGGCCCCAGCGCTTATAATGTCCGGGCGCCCATGACTTGATTGTGCGCGCCTCATAGCCATCGGGGCAGACCGACACAAGCGGGCAATCTACTCGCCGCCGCCTAGAACTGTGTGTTTTTGCAGCAAGATCGGCCTTCGCGGCCGAGTCCGGCAAATCACGGGTGGTCGAAAAGCTAAACAAGGTTAATTTATCCTGCCGATCGCCTGCGTACCAATGTGGGACGTTAACCATATTCCTTCAAGCAAAGGAAGGATTTCCCTAGACTTGAAAGGCGGAATCAGGGTTAACAGACTTGCGATTAACCGTTTGTTTTGCGTTATTACGTACGGGAAGTTCCTCAACCGCATCCGGCCACAAACCGGCGGCGGCCCAGGGGTAAACAAGAATAAGAGTGGATCCTATGTCGGTACGGATGGCATTGGCTAAATTATGCGCCTGCACTTGCGGCGGGGCGATCATTGGCGGCGGCGCCGTCCATGTGGCCGAAAACGCGCGTCCGGCTGTGGTCCACAGCTATAAGAGCATGAAGGCGGCGCCCAAGAAGCGCTATGCCGTGCGCACCGTGAAGCGCAAGGTCGTGAAGACGGTCCAGACGGTGAAGACCGTTACGCCGGCGCAGGTCGTGACCGTCACCAGCCAGCCCGCGCCTATCCCCCTGCCCCCGGCCGAAATGCCGGTAATGTCGGGCGGTGGCGGATCGGTGCCGGTCGTGATGGGCGGTGGCGGCGGCTTTGGCGGCGGTGGCTTTATCGGCGGCTTCTTCGGCGGCGGTGGCGGCGGGAGCGGCGGTTCGGTCGTGATCTCCTCGACCAGCAGCTCCACCGGCGGCATCAGCAGCTCGACCAGCTCGACCACGGGTGGCGTCTCCACGTCGACCGGTGGCGTGTCGACCTCCACTGGCGGCGTTTCCACGTCGACGGGTGGTGTTTCCACCTCCACCGGCGGTGTTTCGACTTCGTCGGGGGTCAGCTCCAGCTCGTCTTCCTCGTCCAGTTCCAGTTCGTCCTCTTCTTCCTCGTCCAGCTCGTCTTCGAGCAGCTCGGGCGGATCGAGCGGCGGCAAGCCGCACAAGCCCGACAAGCCGGATCATTCCAGCTCCGGGTCCAGCGGTTCCAGCGGCAGTTCGGGATCGAGCGGCAGCAGCGGGTCGAGTGGCAGTTCCGGGTCGAGCGGATCGAGCAGCAGCTCGTCTTCCTCCTCGTCCAGCGGCAGCTCTTCGTCTTCGGGCGGCTCGTCCAGCTTCGGCAGCACGGGCAGCAGCACCGGGTCGAGCGGCAGTTCCTCCTCCTCGTCGAGCAGCAGTTCTTCGAGCAGTTCCTCTTCCAGCAGCTCGAGCGGGGGCTCGAGCAGCACCGGTGGCACCGACGTTCCGGCACCGCCCATGGTGCTTCTGTTCGGTGCGGCGGCGGTCGCGCTGATCGCCCGCAAGCGCTTTGCTGATCGCAAGGCGCAGGCTGCGGCCTGACGGCGAATACTACGGACAGAAAAATGGGGCGGTCCGATATTCGGGCCGCCCTCTTTTTTGGGCTTTGGGCTGCGCAGCTTAGCTGGCGGTGATCAGCTTTTCGATTTCGGGTACGGGATGGTTGGTCAGATCCTTGGCAATCTCTCCCACCAGCCGGTCGCGCACTTCCTTGTGCAGATGCTTGCGCATTTCGCCGAGCGCCGTCGGCGGCGCGACGATGATCAGCTTTTCATAATCCTGCGCGAAGGCGCGTTGCTTGAGCAGGTCGGCGGCCTGAGCGGCAAAGCGTTGCTCCTCCAGTTCGTGAAAGTTGTTTTCGCCCATCGTGCCGGATGCGGTGCCGGTGGAGGAAGACTGCCCCGCCCGGTCGGATGCCTGTTCCAGATGGGACGGATTATCCTGCACCCTGACCGCTTCCGCCTCCAGTTGCGGGAAGGCGGAATCGCCCTTGTTCCGGAAGAAGAGCAGCTTGCGCCCGTCCGCCACCAATATCATCGCGTCATGATCGATCTGCATCGCCGTCTCCTTTTGCATTATCGGTGATGACAGACCAACGGACGGCAGCGCACAGGGTTGCGCGGCCCGTCGCACAGCGGCATAGGGCTGACCCATGCACGACATCCGCTTCCTCCGCGAAAACCCCGCCGCCTTCGACGCCGCCCTCGCCCGGCGCGGCCTGTCGCCGCTGTCCGCCGAGATATTGGCGATCGACGAGAAGAGCCGCGCCATCAAGACCCAGTTGCAGCAGGGCCAGGCCCGCCGCAACGAGGCGAGCAAGCTGATCGGCCAGGCTATGGCGGCCAAGGATATGGAAAAGGCCGAGGCGCTGAAGGCCGAGGTCGCCGCGCTGAAGGAAAGCATGCCGGCGCTGGAAGCGGACGATCGCGAAACGAGCGAGGCGCTGACCGCCATATTGGCCGCCATCCCCAACCTGCCGGCCGACGATGTGCCGCAGGGCGCGGACGAAGCGGACAATGTGGAACTGAGCCGCTGGGGCACGGTGCGCATCTTCGATTTCGCGCCGCAGGACCATGCCGATTTTGGGCCGGCGCTGGGGCTGGATTTCGAGGGCGGCGCGCGGCTGTCGGGCGCGCGCTTCACCGCGCTGCGCGGGCAGATGGCGCGGCTGCATCGGGCGCTGGCGCAGTTCATGCTGGACACGCAGACCGCCACCAACGGCTATGAAGAGACGATCGTCCCACTGCTGGTGAAGGATGAGGCGCTGTTCGGTACGGGGCAGCTGCCCAAATTTGCCGAAGACCTGTTCAAGACGACCGATAGCCGCTGGCTGATCCCGACGGCGGAGGTCAGCCTGACCAATCTGGTGAACGACCAGATCGTGCCGGTCGACAGCCTGCCGCTGCGGCTGACTGCCCTGACCCCCTGCTTCCGGTCGGAGGCAGGCTCTGCCGGGCGCGACACGCGCGGTTTCATTCGCCAGCATCAGTTCGAGAAGGTTGAACTGGTCGCCATCTGTGCGCCGGAAGACTCTGCCGCCGAGCATGAGCGCATGGCCGCGGCGGCCGAGGGCATCTTGCAGGCGCTGAACCTGCCCTATCGCAAGATGCTGCTGTGCACCGGCGACATGGGCTTTGGCGCGCGCAAGACCTATGATCTGGAAGTCTGGCTGCCGAGCCAGGATACCTATCGCGAGATCAGTTCCGTCTCCAACTGCGGCGACTTCCAGGCGCGGCGGATGAACGCCCGGTTCAAGCCGGAAGGATCGAAGCAGACCGTCTTCCTGCACACGCTGAACGGGTCGGGGCTGGCGGTGGGACGCACGCTGGTCGCGGTGCTGGAGAATTACCAGCAGGCCGATGGCAGCGTGACCGTGCCGGACGCGCTGCTTCCCTATATGAGCGGGATCACCCGGCTGGACCCGAAATAAGCGCGACCTGCGGGGGTGGCCGGAGGGTCGCCCCTGTTGGATTCGTCGCGCTTAACTTCGCATATTTCCCGTAAATCCTGTTCTTTTCGAACATAAGTTGGAAATTTTCTTTCCAACAGCGGATCAGCATGTCGTGATCATCCCTTAGCAAAGGGCGTGCGGATAGGACAGGTGAACGCCCCTCACCCGCCGCAGGGCAATCCCCAGTCCTGCTTGTTGGCGGGGACGAATTTGCCCTGCCGCTTCCCATAATGTTCCGTTCGGTTGACGGAGCCGGTGACGATGACATCGAAGCCCTTGTCCCTGACGACATTGGCGATCCGACCTTCCAGTTCGCAGGCCTTGCGCGGATTATCGTCAGAGATCGCCCCGGCGTCGCTATAGCCCGTGCCGATCAGGTCCGATGTGATCGGCCCTTCTGGCCGAAGCTCCGTGATGGTCGCGCCTAATTCCGTGACGCCCTGCCCGGTATAGCCGCCCGACGCATAGATGGCGGGATTGGCGGTGAAGCGGTTGGTGATGTCCCAGTCCGACGGGCCAGCGCCCCATCCCCAGCCCGACACGGCTTCGGGATAGGCGGCGCGCACGACTGTCTTCCCCTGATCCTCCGCCAGATAATAGACGCTGAGGAAGCCGGTGCAGGCGTGGCAGCCATCCTTCATTTCAAGGGTGGCGATCAGCGCCGGGCCGAAGGGCAGGTCCACGATCCGGACGGGCGTAATGGTGAAGGCTTCGCCCTCCACCGTCTGCACGAAGGGACGGCGATGGCTGGTCGCCGCCTCAAACGCGCGGGCCAGACGTTCCGCCGGGGCGAGTGGCGGCGTGGTGGCGACCGGCGCAGGCGGCGTGAGGACGGGCTGCGGCGTGGTGGGGTGTGGCGTGGTGGGGTGTGGCGGCGCAACCGAGGTCGACCATTGGCCCGGCACCAGCCATGCGCCGATGACCAGCAGGGCGGCGATGCCCAGCACGCCCGCGCCGATGATCAGCGGCCAGCGGGTCGATCCGGCGGAGAGCAGCTTGCGCTTCTCCTCCGCAAATTCCGCGTCGGTCAGCACGCCCGCTGCGCGCAGTTCCTCCAGCTTCGTCAGGCGATCGATATTGTCCGGCTTCATGCCCCACCCCTGCCTATTAGGGTATGATGATATCTGTATGAGTCGTCATTTCGAGCGCAGCGAAGCAATCCACGATGTACCACTGGATTGCTTCGCTGCGCTCGAAATGACGCCGTCGGATCAGAACAATGTCATCACAATCCAACCCGATCATGCCGGGTCCAGCGGCAGGCTGCAACGAAAGAGGCACCCCCGATCCTGTCAGGGGTGCCTCTCAAATCCTTACCGCCGATGCGGAAGATAGTATCAGCCGATGAAGCCGACCGACAGGAAGTGGGGAACGGGGCCGTTCCAGCCATCGTCCGGGCCATCGTCCACCGGATCGCGGCGACGCTGTGGCGGGGGCGTGCGATCCTTGCGTTCAGTGCGGGGACGGTCTTCGCGCGGACGATCGTCGCGGGCACGTGCCGCCGGACGTTCTTCGTTGCGATCCTCACGAGCACGTTCGGCCGGACGATCTTCCCGGCGCTTGTCGTCACGCGGCTTTTCTTCGCGGCGGGCGGGCTTGCGGTCGCGGCTTTCGCTGCGGCGGCTGTCCTGCGGCGCTTCCTCCTCACGGCCCGATCCACCCGGCAACGGGGCATAGGCGATCTTGGTGCCGATCAGCTTCTGGATATTGTCGATCGCCTCGGCATCCGCCTCGGTCACGAACGTATAGGCGACGCCGGTCGCGCCGGCCCGTCCGGTGCGGCCGATACGGTGGACATAATCGTCCGGGTGCCAGGGCGCGTCGAAGTTGAAGACGTGGCTGACGCCCTTGATATCCAGACCGCGCGCCGCGACATCCGACGCGACGAGGATGTTGACGGTGCCGTCGCGGAAGCGTTCCAGTTCGGCGATGCGCGACGACTGGTCGATGTCGCCGTGAATCTCGCCCGAACGGAAGCCCTGCCGTTGCAGCGCCTTGTTGAGATCACGCACGGTCGTCTTGCGGTTGCAGAAGACGACGGCGCTGGTCACGTCCGCCACGCGCAACATGTCGCACAGGGCGTCGCGCTTCTTGCGCGAATCGACCTTCACCAGATGCTGGACGATATTGGTGGAGGCGGTCGCGGGGCGTGCCACCTCGATCGACTTGGGATTGGACAGGAAGCGGTCGGCCAGCTTCTTGATCACCGGCGGCATGGTCGCGGAGAAGAGCAAAGTCTGGCGCTGCGCCGGCAGCTTGGTGCAGATTTCCTCGATATCCGGGATGAAACCCATGTCGAGCATCCGGTCGGCTTCGTCGATGACCAGCATGTTGCAGCCGTTGAGCAGGATTTTGCCCCGCTGGAACAGGTCCATCAGGCGGCCCGGCGTCGCGATCAGCACGTCGACGCCCTTTTCCAGCGCCTTGATCTGATCGCCCATCTGCACGCCGCCGATCAGCAGCGCCATGGAGAGCTTGTGATACTTGCCGTATTTCTCGAAATTCTCCGCAACCTGGGCGGCGAGTTCGCGGGTCGGCTCCAGGATCAGGCTGCGCGGCATCAGCGCGCGGGCGCGGCCATGGGCGAGAATGTCGATCATCGGCAGCACGAAGCTGGCGGTCTTGCCCGTCCCCGTCTGGGCGATGCCGATGATATCCTTCATCATCAGCACGGGGGGGATCGCCTGCGCCTGAATCGGCGTCGGCGTGTCATAACCGGATTCGGTTACGGCCCTGAGCAATTCGTCGGAAAGGCCGAGATCGGCAAAAGTCATTCATATGTCCGGACAGGAGGTGGCCGACATGCGCGTCCGCATGCAGGAAATCGGCCGCGCATTGCGGAAATATCGGCCACTTGTCAAGAAATTCGCGTATTTTGCCGCCTATAGAGAAGGATCAATCCTCTTCGTCGATCGGGATCAGGCGACGGAAGCTGTCGATCCCGCAGCTAAGGCCGCTGCGCGCCTGCAATTCGTCGCGGCCCGAACAAAGCGAACCGTCATCATCCGGTTCGACATAGAAGCCGGAATAGAAGCCATCGGAGTCGCAGCCCTTTTCCAGCCGGGCGCGATAGCGATGATTGTCCGCGAGAATCAGGTCAACGCCATTGCCGACGACGATGCTGGCCCCGCGAATCGAGCGGAGAGCCACGCAGCGCGGCCCTTTTTTTTCTTCCCAAGCCTGCTGATCTTCCGGCGCGGGACGGGCGGGCGCCCTGCCCTTTTTCGCCATCGGCACGCGGATGATGATGCGCTGCTGAATCGTGAGCTGCGCCATTTGCACAGGCTCAGCGCCGGACGCGATCAGCAGCAGCAGAACGGATGGAAGCAAGTCGAACCCCTTTTTGGGACTGGCACGCTATCGCCCAAAGGTTGAACCGTCGATGAATTCCGGGGCATAGCATCGTCCCATGATAGAACAGCAGCATATCGACAGCTTCATCGCCCTGCTCGGCCCCAAGGGGGTCGTGACCGATCCGGACGACATCAGCCCATGGACCAGCGACTGGCGCGGGCGATATCATGGCGCGACCGTGGCAATCCTTTCCCCCGCATCGACGCAGGAGGTTGCCGACACCGTGAAGCTGGCGGCGGAACTGGACATCGCGCTGGTGCCGCAGGGCGGCAACACGTCGATGGTGGGGGGCGCGACGCCGCCGGCCGATGGCAGCGCGCTGATCCTGTCGCTGCGGCGGATGAACCATATTCGCAGCCTCTCTCCCGACGACAATCTGGCGCTGTGCGAGGCTGGCGTGATTCTGAGCGTGCTGCATGACGCGGCCGAGGCGGCGGGACGGCGCTTTCCGCTGAGCCTGGGGGCAAAAGGCTCCGCCACGGTCGGGGGGCTGGTGTCCACCAATGCGGGCGGGACGCAGGTGCTGCGCCATGGGACGATGCGGGCGCTGGTCGAAGGGATCGAGGCGGTTCTGCCCGACGGCAGCATCTTCGACGGGCTGGATGCGCTGAAGAAGGATAATCGCGGCTATGACATCAAGCAGTTGCTGATCGGGGCGGAAGGGACGCTGGGCGTCGTCACCGCCGCGTCGCTGCGGCTGGTGCCGGCGATCGCCGCGCGGGCGGTAGGCTGGGTCGGGGTGGAGACGCCGGCCGATGCGCTGCGGCTGCTGCGGCTGACCGAGGAAAAGCTCGGCGACAGTGTCGAGGGGTTCGAGGTGATCGCCAACGACACGCTGGGCTTCGTGCTGGGGCATATTCCGGGCACGCGCTCGCCGATCGAGACGCGCACGCCCTGGCATGTGCTGATCGAGGTGGATCATGCCGACCTGTCCGATCCCTCCCCTGCCGAGCGGCTGGAAGGGGCGCTGGCCGAGGCGTTCGAACGGGGAATCGCGATCGATGCCGCCATCGCCGCGAACGAAGCGCAGGCCGAAGCCTTCTGGCGCATCCGCGAATCGCTGTCGGAATCGGAGCGGGCGCAGGGGCCTGCGCTGCAATATGATATCAGCGTGCCGGTGGCGAAGATGCCCGCCTTCATGATCGAGGCCGCCGCCGCCGCCGAAGCGACCTTCCCCGGCACGACGGCCTCCTCCTTCGGCCATTTGGGCGACGGCAATGTCCATTTCCATGTTCGCGCGCCCAAGGGGACGAGCGATGGACCGGCCTGGATCGCGGCACAGGGGCAGGCGATCAACGCCTTCGTCCATGATGCGGTGGTCGCGGCGGGCGGCTCCATCTCGGCGGAACATGGCATCGGCCAGATGAAGCGGACGGAACTCGGCCGACTTGCCGGGCCGGCGCGAATCGGCGCGCTGCGCGCGATCAAGGCAGCGTTCGATCCCAAGGGGCTGTTCAATCCTGGCAAGCTCATTCCGCTACCCGGCGAAGGCTGATCATGGGGCAGGTGCGCCGCTGACAAAGCGATTGCGCATGGCCCGCAAGGCCTATATCGCCCTGCCCCAAAGTTGCGACCTGCGGCGTGCCCCAAAACACGTCGCCTTATGAGAGAATGGACCTGACCATGGCCAGCGCGCCCGTGAACACTCTGCCGATCTTCTACAACGACCTGCTGCCGCTGAGCAGTGTCGACCATATCGACCATAAGGTGAAGCCGGCGGATGCGGCCCCCTTCCTGGTGTCGCAGCATGCCGTTCCGCTGACCATCGACGAATTCGTGCCGGCCCAGCGTTTTGCGCCGATCATCTTTTCGGCCGGTGCCGATTCCGTGCCGCTGCTGCTGATGGGCCTCAATGAAGGTGTGAACATCTTCGTGGACGACGAAGGCAAGCTGCGCGGTCCGGCCTATGTCCCGGCCTATGTCCGCCGCTATCCCTGGATGCTGGCCAAGCTGCGCCCGGAAAGCGACGAATTGTCGCTCTGCTTCGACCCCACCAGCCCGACGATCGGCGCGGGTGAAGAAGGCCAGCCGCTGTTCGTGGACGGCAAGCCGAGCGAACTGACGCAGGGCGTGCTGAAATTCTGCGAGGATTTCGAACAGGCTGCGGCCCGCACCGGCCAGTTCGTGAAGGACCTTCAGGAAATGGACCTGCTGATGGACGGCGAAGTGTCGATCCAGACGCCGATCGCCGAGCAGCCCTTCGTCTATCGCGGTTTCAAGATGATCAACGAGGAAAAGCTGCGTGACCTGCGCGGCGATCAACTCCGCAAGATCAACCAGAACGGTATGCTGCCGCTGATCTATGCCCATCTCTTCTCGCTCCAGCTGATGCGCGAAATCTTCGAAGGTCAGGTCGGCCAGGGCAAGGGCCCGATCGCCGTGCCCGCCGCGCCGGAGCCGGTTGAAGCCTGAATGAGAAGTTAACCCGAACGGTTTGAAAAATTTGATGGAAGGCAGGCCGCGCCCCTCTTGCAAGGGGATGCGACCTGCCCTATCTATCAAATATATGGCGCACCTGCCCCCCTTTCGGGTGTGTCATATGGGCGTCTCCCCCTTTGGAGACGTCTCCTCCCTGAACCTTGGCCACCCCATGCTTGCATGGGGTGGTTTTTTATGGGGCGACGGCGGGATGCCGCATGCTTTGGCTTGACGCGATCAGCGTGCCTGCTAAAGCCCCTCCCCTGCCAGCCGCCGATGCGGCCCATGGCCCCTTCGTCTAGCGGTTAGGACGCGGCCCTCTCACGGCTGAAACACGGGTTCGATTCCCGTAGGGGTCACCATTCCTGCAACAAATGGCAGGAAACTGGGATTTTTGCAGCGTTAACGGTCACTTCATCCCTCCTTGGGTACAAAGGATGGGTACAAAGTGATCCGAATGGCAGTCCCTACTCAAGATCCCCGCACCGGCATTTATATCTTCAGGCGCGTAGTGCCCAAGGCACTGCGACCGTTCTTCGATGGTGGAAAATCGGAGTACAAACGGTCGCTCGACACCCGCGATCCTGAAACAGCGAAGTCACGCTACCCCGCGCAAGCCGATATCTACGAAATGAAGCTGGCAGCCGCCCGGCGTGCGCTGCTCAACCAGCACCTTCAGGCGGCGACTGCGATGGTCGACACGTTTCTTGAGGGGTATGATGACAATACCCTGCGCGGTATCGCTCGAAAACTGGCTTCGCTGGAAAGCGAAGCCTTCTCCAACGCTCATGGGCTTAT
This sequence comes from Sphingobium sp. AP50, assembly GCF_900109095.1. GTDB lineage: Bacteria > Pseudomonadota > Alphaproteobacteria > Sphingomonadales > Sphingomonadaceae > Sphingobium. The sequence continues at coordinate 78,646 of NZ_FNYZ01000008.1, read as the reverse complement.
GCGGAATGCTCCAGGTGCTCGCTATGATTTCGGCACGCCTCCGGCACTCACCGACCTGAAAGACCACTTGTCACGACAGCAGATGCTGGAGAGCGTGCCCGACCTGGAGTCGCTGCCTTGGCTGGAAACCATCCGCCGCGTTTCGACGCTGCCATCGCTGGACCCGATCGACTGGGCTATCGCCTCCATCGCCTATCAGGCAGGCGCCGACGCCGAGCCCGGCAGCGAACTCCATGAGGCCATCGGCCGGGCATATCTGGACCGCCTCTGCGCCGCCTGTGCCGTTCGAATCGAACCAAGCCGTAGCCGGATCATCCCGGCACCCATCATCATAGTAGGCGGCGCTCAACCCGCAACGTCACTGGCGGCAGCTATCACGCCCAGCAAAGTCGCGCCGACCATCACAGCGGTGTACGACGACTGGAGCACCTTCAAGCCGCGAGAGCCGAAGCTGCTCACCGAATGGGCAACCGCGGTCCGGCGCTTCGTCGCACTGAATGGCGATTTGCCGGTAGATCAGATCACCGCCGCGATGCTGCGCGATTACAGGCGGACCTGTGCCGGCCTTCCGTCCCGCGCACGCAAGGACATCGCCAGCCTGCCGCTGCGTGATCAGGTGGAAGCGGCCAAGGCGCAATCGCTGCCCACCTTGGCTGCGGACACCGTAAACAAGGCGTTGTCAGGCCTACGGGTCATGCTCGATCATGCGGTTGAGGTGATGGAGGCCATCGAGGAGAATGTCGGTAAGACCGTAACCTCCCTACCCCGAGACGGAAACGAGGATGCACGCCTTCCCTTCGAACCCGACGATCTGAAGGTGATATTCTCCGCCCCGCTGCCGGAAAAAAGCGGTGTCTCGGTCGAGACCCTGTTCTGGTTGCTGCTGCTTGCTCCCTTCACCGGATGTCGCCTTGAGGAACTCGGTACGCTGCGCCCGGGCAACATACGCGAGTTTGACGGCATTCCCTATATAGCTATCGAGCGTGATCGGCGTCAGGTTCGAGAACGGGAGGGCACACACCGGAAACGCGTGAAAACGTCCAGTTCGCTCCGGCACGTCCCCCTTCATCCGCTGCTGATCGAAGCTGGCTTCCTCGATCTTGTGGAGAGGAGGCGGGCCGCTGATGAAGAATGGCTGTTCTCAGACCTTGAGACCAACAAGTACGGCTCGCGGACGCAGCGGCTGTCACGCGTATTCAACGATTTCCTTGACGGAATCGGCCTGTCGGATCCGGAACTCGTGTTCTACTCGTTTCGCCATACCGGGAAGCGCGCACTGCGCGGCAAGGTGATAGGCGAGATCGTCGATCTGCTGTTCGGCCATGCGGACAACAAGGTGAGCTCGACCTACGGTCGCGGCGCCGACATGCAGACGCTGTACGATGCCATCGTCAAGATCAGCTATCCCAGCGTGGATTGGGACAGTGTCATCGCGCGGATCAAGGCACTTTGATCCGTTGTAGATCGAGATCTACAGTTGGGACCTTGTGCTCGGTCCGCTTCGGAGCGCAAAAACAGAAAACCAGACATTCGGATCGCATTTATGTGCTGGCCACATTCGCCCTCATTCCAGACGTTCAAGGGCCTGGACTGCGGCTTCGGAACCTGCCGTTCATTCACCGTCGCTGCGAAGCCGCTTGAGTGACGAGGGCTGGGACTTGTACTAACCCGCTGGCGCGGGAGTGTTGCTTGCCTTGAGGTCTGGACAGTAATCGGCGGCCTGGGTCTAAGTTGAGGTGTAGGCCAAGTAGGCAGACGATTGCGGCTCCTTTCAACCTAGGAGTCGTACCATGACCAATGGTCAACTTGATGCCCCCGTCAGTTCGCTGCGTCAGCGCATGATCGAAGATATGAATATGCGCCGGTTCACGCGGAAGACCCAGTTCGATTACGTCCGGCATGTCGCAAGGTTCGCCGCATATCTTGGGCGTCCCCCCTTATACTGCGACCGCAGAAGAGCTCCGGCAATTCCAGGTCGAACAGCGCGAGGCGGGCATAGGGATCCCGACCATGAACAGCATCGTGTCTGCGCTGCGTTTCTTTTTCACTCACGCCATTGATCGCCCGGATCTGTCCCGCAAATCTACACGGTCAAGAATCCGCGCTCCTTGCCCATTGTCCCTTGTTCCCTTCTTGATCCACTTTCATACCTTGCTGACCCAGCACATTAACGCGTGCCCGTATGAATGGAGGGAATTGTCGAGTGAAGGCGTCCTATGCATCGACTGGTGGTGCCGGTGTGGATTATGAGGTCGAGATTGCAGCCGCGTTGATGGCACGCCTGCTTGCGGGTGGGACGGATGCCTTTTACCTCCCTTCGATCACGCCCGAGAGCCTTTCGTTACAGCATCGCAGCGGCCCACGCGGCTTCGACGACATCACGGTTCACGGCACAGTTGAGGACGGCAGCGCGACGATCGCCTACCTACAGGCCAAGCGCAGCTACGCGCTGGGCGACACAGCCGAATTTCGCGCTCTGCTCGGCGCCATCCACCAGCACATTGCGACCGACTCCGGGCTTTGGACCGTGACGATCATCACCGCGGCATGCACGCCCACGGCGCGCGACATCGACGAACTCCTCGGATCCGCTCGAACTCAGCCCGACGCCGCGACATTCGACGCGCTGTGGGTCGAGGAAGGCGTGCTGAATGACGCCAAGCGCCAGTTTCTGGCAGCGGTCACCAGCGGCCTTCCTGCGGCATCGCCAGCCGAGCGGTTCACCGTCCTCCAACGGCTTAGGCTCGTCATCGCCGATTTCGACGTCGATGCCTCGCGCGACAGGCAGAACGCGGTCGATCTGCTCGCTCATTCGCTGAGCGAGCCGGTTCGTGCGCCCGATCTCCTGGCTTCCCTGCGCAGCCTGGCACTTGCCGACGGGAAACTCGCCGGCAGCTACACACGCACGTCGCTGGCCGCTCGGTTGCCGGAAGGCTACGGACTTCTGCCGATCCAGCGCTTGCGCGCTCCGATCACACGGCTTGAGAGTGAAAGCCGCGACGCGCTCACATCGATCGTGTCGCATCTGAGCCTTCCCAACTCGGAGCCTGCAGGTCTATGCCTGCTACGTGGCGATCTGGTGCATGCTGGCGTGGAAGGCCTCGGTGGTCACGGCGTGCTGCGCATTGCCGGCGATGGTGGCTGCGGCAAGTCAGCATTGCTCCGCCAAATCGCCGCGCGGTTCCAAGGACCGGCGCTTGTCCTCAAGGACGACCGCGTCGACGCCCGGAGCTGGGCGGCTCATGCGGCTTCTCTCGGTCTGGCTCTAACGGCCGGCGAGGTGGTCGACGAACTCGCCGCGCGCGGGCAGTATCTGCTGGCGATCGACGGGGCCGACCGCCTCCTGCTCTCTGAACGGCGACCTGTCGTCCTCGACCTGTTCCGGGCGATCGTCGACAGTCCATTGCGGCAGCGCTGGTCGATCGTGACCAGCGCGCGCGATTTCCAGACGCGGGATATTGTCGCCCTTGCCCTTGCCGAGGTTGGTTTGCCCGAAGGTCGCAGGCTGACGGTCGCTGGCGTCACCTCGGCCGACGTGCGCATGATCGGGGAGGCGCTGCCGGCGCTTCGGGCAGTCGCGTTGCGCAGCGACCTTGGAGATCTCAACCGCGTTCTTTTCCTCTATCGTGAAATGCTGGCCTCACCACAGCTCGGCGACACGGCAACCGAGGTTCAACTCGCTGAGGCGTGGGCCACGCGCGGGGTGCACGCCCAGCCAGCGGATCCTGCGCGCGACGCCGCCCTGATCCGGATTGGAACGCTCTTGCTCGAGCGCCCGGATCAGCCTCCGGCACAGGCCGACCTCGATCTCGAGGGCTGCCTGATCCTCCAGCGCGAAGGCACGATCCATCTCGCGCCCGGCCATGACCGCGTGATGCTCACGCACGACATCTACGAGGACTGGCTGCTGGCTCGAGCCTTCCTCAACCACGAAGCGAACCTCCCGGCGCTTCTCCAGCGCGCGGAGGAGCCGCTAGCCTGGCTGCGTGCAATGCGTGTCTATGGACAGGCCTTGCTCGAGCGACCCGATGGAGATCAGGCTTGGCTGGCAGCCCTCAACCGGCTCGACGCCGTCTCCGGACTGGATCCGGCGTGGGCGCGCAGTCTGCTGGCCGCTCCCCTCTATTCGGAGCGCTCGCAGGTTTTTCTGAGCGGGCTGGAGCCTACCCTGCTGGCTGACGATGGCCATCTTCTCAGCCGCATGCTCGATACGCTGTTGATTGCCGAGATGCGCCTCCTGGAAACCTCGCCCACGCAGGGCGGGGCCGATTCAGCCATACAATACCAACTGCCGATCTACCGAAGTTGGAACAACTTCCTACGGTGGTCGGTGCGGTGGTGGACCACATGGCCATCCGCTCTCGTGGTCCCGCTCGCTCGGATCGCCCAACGCTGGTGCGCCACCACGCAGGGGGCGGAGTGGCCAATCGTACGGGCCGTCGTCCAGGAGGCACTCGCGCTCCTCCGCGAGATCGAGGACTGCGAGCATGGGCAGGACTGGCGCAATTGGAGCGAGCGCAAGCGCCCCTTCGGCGAGAAGGAGCACCGCAGTTGGGAGGAGACCGAAAAACTGCTGCGCAACGCCGTCGCGCGAGGTGCCGCAGCAGCGCCTGAAGAGGTCACCGCCTATCTTCGGCGCCTCCAGTCGGATCGCCGGTGGGAAAACCCAGCCAGCGACCTGATACAGCATCATGGCCAGCTTCCGACCGTTCTCCCCGGTCCCTATGTCGACCTGATGATCGCCTACTTCACGCCGCGCGAGCGCAAGACGCGACACGACAACATGCTGTTCATGGCGGACTGTTTCAGCATCACCGATTATCATGACGCCGGCATTCGCAGCGCGCATTTCCATTCGGACGCTTCGCCAAGCCGGTACGGCTTCGACACCGTGTTCAAGGAGAGCGAAGCGGATGGCCTGCGTCTGTTCCACCGTCTTGAGATGCGCGCTTCGGTCCACCTGCGTCATTATCACGCGCGAGGGGAGCGCAACCCGCTCAACCCGCTTCGCGTGCCGATGCCGTGGGGCGTCGTCCCGCTCTGGGGAAATGAGCACGAATACACGTGGTCTCGTGGGATCCTCGGCTCATACGTTCTGGGATCCAGCTATCTAGCGCTCGACGACTGGCTTTGGGCGCAACTGGAAGCCGGGCGCGAAATTGAGGAGTTGGCACGCCTCATCCTCCAGCCCAATGGACTTGCTGCCACAGCGGCCCTGCTGATTAATGCGATAGCGCTCAAAGCGGAAACGCCTGGCATGATCGATGCTGCGGCTCCTTTCCTCGCAACCCCGAGGCTCTGGGACTATGAGCTCAAGCGCTTCATCAACACTATGCATTACGAGCACCCTATCGGCTTCTCCGCGCTCGATCACCATTTCGCGAATGCCGACGTCGGTTGGCAGCGTTGGCGCCGGCGCACCTTCCTCAAGAACGACCTGACGTTGCGCTTCCACGTCCAAGCCGGCGACAACGCGAGGGCACTGCTCGCAGCCGCGCGCGAAACGTGGACCTCCTCCGATCTCGCAGCGCACCTGCGGTCGCTCGAAGATGCGGATCATGTCCGCGCGCTTGAGGAAGATCTCGTCCGTCTCCGATCAGACACCGACCCTTCCAACGTAAGGGTCGCGCGCAATGAGGATGGCTCAGGCGGCACGATCTGGATCGAGCCGCCGGCCGAGCAGGCGGCGCAGCGTGAGCGTCTCGAGGCGCGCGAACGCGCCCTCATCCCGGTCCGTGAGTTGATGAACTGGGTGTCCGCTTACGAATCGAAGAGAGAACTCGATCCCTTGTTCTCGCTTGAGCAGGCCATCGAAAGGGCGAAGGCAATCCAGGCCCTGCCGCTCGCGGAGTTGCTCGAGGAGGATGACTTCCACATCAACCTGGCGCTGGCCTGCACGAGCGCGACGGCATGGCTTGCCGCCCGCCTCGGATCAGATACACTCTTTGCGGGGGGGCGCGACTGGATCGAAGCCACGATCCTTCTTGCCTGCCAGACGCTCCCTGACACAGAAGCCAACGGCATGCTCGTCGATGAGGCGCTGCTATCGATGCAGCCGATCGCCTACGGCGCTCGCGGAGCAGCGGTGATCATGTCACGCGGCACGTCGAATCCCGAAATCGGGGGTTGGGTTCGCATGATCGCCTACAGTCGGTTGACCGACGCGAGCCTCAATCTCATCAAATCACTCGACTGGGCCGGATCAACACGGGAGGCATGGGATCTCGCCGTCATCGCGCTCGACCGCTGTGTCGTCCGCTACTGGGGCCCGGGCCAGGATCGGGCGGCAAGGCGCGCCTTCCGCGCCAACCTGAGGCTCATGCGCCGGAGCGTCGGCAATCCCTTGTGGCCGTTCGCGAGCCCTCGATCGCCCCGGGCGCCGCGCACCATCGTCTGCCGTGGCCTTCATCGAACAACTGGTTGGCCACCCCTCAAATACGGCCTCCACCGGACAGATTGGACCTTTCTGTGGACGCGCGCTGGTAAGATTCTCGACGGTCTCTCTATGTCCGCGATCGCCGACGAGCCGCAGATCGCCCGGAGGATGGACACGTATCTCCGCCAATGTCTGGCTTGGCTGCACGACTATTCCAGCGCCAATGGGAGACGGACCGACAGGACATTCCCCGCCGAATGGAGTTCCCATCTTGCCAAGGCGATCGCCCGCTTTGCGCTCGCGGCCGGGGACTCCGATCTCTGGCGCCCACTTAGCGACTTTGACAAGGAGCGAGATGCCGAGCGTTGCGTCAGCCAGTATCTCGACACGCTGATCAGCGAGTTGGTCGCCAGTCGAAGCGCACCCGATGAACGCTTTTGGACTGCTTGGAGGGGGGCTTCCAGCTGGATTTTCGACCGACTTGAGCACGAGCGCGAATCCGATGATTACATCGCTGAATGGGGCACCCCGGCTGGGTTCATGGGACGCTACGGACTCCCGCTGCCGGATGACTGGCCACATCTCGACATGGTCCTACCCGAGATTGACCGCTGGGCCAGGCTTAGTCTGGGATCCGCTATTGCTGCGCGGCGGCTCGTGCGGCTCGCATTGCGTTTCGATGAAGCACAGCGTCAGCAATGCCTGCTACCTTGGGCTGCGGCGATGGTTGACCGCCGCCAGGGTGATCAGCGCTTCTGGACCTATGACCATCTGGGGGACGAACTCGCCCTGTTGCTCGAACCGCTCGCCACGTCCGCCCCAACCGTCCGCAAGGAAGTCCGATTGATCCTATCTGTAATTGCAGATGCAGGATCTCTCACCGCTCGCGAATGCCTGGCCCGATTAGCTGGCCAACGTGACCGAGGCTGATGTTGCGAAGGGGCTCTCTTAGACGATCAAAGATCGATGGTTGGACTAGTCGGCTACCGTCGCATTCAGAATGGACAAACGCCCGCTTCAACTATGAGATTGCGTGCAAGCGGAACAACGGCCCACCACGACAGATCAGGCGTGATTAGTCGTCAGCAAGGTTGGCTAAGGAACGACCGGTTTGGGCGAGGACCGACGTTCCTAACATCGCATGGAACGCCGTAAGCAGGTCGACTGCTGCCGGAAGGCCGTGGGACATTTCCGCCGTTCACCGGCGACGTGGCGAACGGCGGATATTATCAAATGCCGACGTTCAGCGATTGCGCCTCTGATCTCATGGGCCGACCGACCTCGGCGGTTTGTGCTCTGGCAGGTCCCGGGCGAGTCGAGGCGCTTTGCTCACATTCGTTCACCGGGCCGTCGTGTTCGGGAAGACTCCATGCTGGCCATTCGCAGGTCCGATCCTACTGCTGAAAATCGGTCATCCGTCTAACTTCGTGGGCTGGAGAATTGGTGCGGCCGGAGGCCGTCCTCAATGAAGGCGAATGTAGGAGAGATCGACAGGAACCACCCGCAGCCGATCCGCTCGAAGCGCGACACGAACCCGGCGCGAGCTAGCGCAGCGGCTTCCCCGTACTGCACCAGAAGGCGTTGCGCTCCAAGGGGATCGTGCATAGCATTGAGCTCTTCCGGGTGACTCGTGTCATGCCGATCGGGGAGGCATGAAGTGGGACTTGCACCCAACGCGACCAACATCACCGTACGCCAAGTTCTGGAGAAGCTCGACGGCGAATTCGCCGCCACCGCGAAGGCCGTCGAGAACGGCGAATTTGCTTTGTGGGTCGGTTCGGGTATCTCGCGGAAGGCACCGAGCCTAGGCGGTCTCATCGCCGCGGCGATAGAATATCTTCGCATACGAGCTGTCGATCCGGCGACCGAAGCCGAATACATGCCCGCGCTCGACGAGGCTCTGCAGCTCGCCGGAACGGATCGAACGGCAGTCGGCACCGACCTCCACTTGGCGTTCGTGGCCTGGGGAGCGCGCGATGCGATCGTCAACGCGCTCTGGAATAGCTATTCCCGCGTCCTCGATATCCGCGTTGGTGCCCAACCCGGCGACTTCATCCTCTGGACGGCGATCGACATCCGGCGGCAGTTTGAAAATCCGCCACCGCCGGTAGGGTCGCACCTCTGCATCGCGCTCCTCGTGCTCGAGGGTGCCATCAAGACCATAGCATCCGGAAACTGGGACGGCTTCATCGAAGCCGCCATCCATCGTCTCGGCAGCGGCATCCCCGGAATACTCCAGGTCGTCGTGGACCCCGGCCAGCTCCGCGATCCTCCTGGTCAGGCGAGGCTGCTGAAGTTCCACGGATGCATCATCCACGCCGAGCAGGACGAGGGGCGATATCGCCGTTTTCTAACCGGCAGCCACACGCAGATCGCGATGTGGCCGAACAACCCGGACTTCGCCGCCATGCGGAACGAGGTGCTCGGGATCGCCACGAATCGCAAGACGATGGTCCTGGGCTTGTCGATCCAGGACATGAATCTGCAGGGCGTGTTCGCGGCGGCGACCGGAATCAACAAGTGGCCCTGGCCATGCGCGCCGGATGCCCCGGGCCACGTTTTCTGCGAGGACCAGATCACCCAGGGTCAACGCGACGTCCTGCGGATCGTCTATGGCGATGACTACAACGGAAACGTGTTAGCGATAAACGCGGCCAGTCACATGCGGGCATGGGGCGAACAGATCCTGGTCGCGCTGGTGCTCAAGATGGTCGCCGACAAGCTCAACTGCCTGATGGGGCTCGCGCTCGACGCGAGCGGCAGAGGCGCGCTTCTCGCCCCTCTGACCGCCTCCGTAAACGCGCTCCGTGACCAGATGGCAGGCGGCGCCGTCGTCGACGCGGTGGACCAGAGCCGGACGACCGCCGTCAACACGGGCATCGCTCTCTGGTCACGCGCATTGTCCGTCTTCCGGGGCGGGCAGCTCCAGCATGATCCGGCAGCCTACGAGCCGATCAGTCCGAATACAATCGGCCTGCTGGCGACGGACCAGAATGCCCGGGCGAGCAGGCTCGGGCATCTCGCCATCGTGCTCGCACTGCTGGAGTATGGCCGATCGACGGCTCAGTGGTCGCTCGCGTCGCCAGCGAACGACGATCTATCCGCTGGGGTCGCCTCGCTTAAGGCGAGTCGCGCCGGAGCGCCCGCCCGTCCCGTCTTCCTCGTGAAGTCGGCTTCCGAAGCGATCCGCCTGCAGGCCGACGGCGCCTATGCCAACGACAATGCCCTCGTCATCCACTCCGACGACACCTGGCATCTCACGATGGCCACCCGCTCCAGCAGGTCGCCATCGAGCGCGCCGGGTCGGACAGGATCGCTCGCCCCCTCCCACGTGAGCGTAGAGAGCCTCCTACAAGCGTCCGGCGACATCGACGAACTGCGTGCATCCTTCGCCGCCGAGGTGCTGCTATGACATCATCTCCCCTTATTGCCGCCATCCGCCAGCGCCTCAACGAAGCCGGATACGACGACCTGCCGACTCCGTTCAGGATGGCTGGCGTCGAGTTCCAGTTCACCGGGGCGCTTCGCGGTCGGCACGGCCGGGCACTCGACCTCGTGCTTCTTGTCGACACCACGGCGGGATCTTTCGGCGACAGCGATGGCGCGCGTGTTCGTGCCCGGGTCCAGGCGCTGAGCCGCGCGCTCGACGTTACGGCATCGCGATACGTTCTGACGGTCGTGCTCGCCGGGGCGACGCTGCCCGGCGACGTCGAGGCGCTGGCGGACACCGCACGCGTTTTGCACGTCGACACGCTTCCCGTCGATCAGGCGGGATCCCCGGACGTCAACCGCCTGGAAGACAGCCTCCGAGTGCTGCTGCCCCTGTCGATCCCGCAGCCGGCCGCCGACGAGCAGGGCGGCACGGCGCAGGACCAGCTGGAGAAGGCGTTGAAGAACGTCGTCGATGGAGCGACAATCAAGATCATCTTGGACGCGGCGGAGCGCGGCGACGAGGCCGTGACCGAGGCAATCGCGAGCCTTATCGATGCGGCGCTCGTCAAAAAGGAGGAGAAAGCATGACCGACCTTCTTCTCAAGGAGTTGGACGTCACCGACTTCCGCAGCATCCGCGGGCGCGTGCATGCTCCGCTCGACGCGCAGGTCGTCCTCGTGCATGGCGAGAACGGCGCCGGCAAGACGAGCCTTCTGTCGGCCATCGAGCTTGCGCTGACGGGAGGCGTTCAGTCGCTTCGGCGGGCAGACCCGGGCTACGCATCACAGCTGATGCACCGGTCCGCTGCACAGGGTAGCGTGTCGGTGGCTACGGTGGGTACCGGTGCGGCCAAGTACGGCGCCACGCTTTCCCCGGACGGAATTGCGACATCGACCTCCTTCGATGCGACGCTAGCGTCGTTCTTCAGCGAGCGGAGCTACCTGCCGCAAGCGCTGCTCGGGCAGCTCCTGCAAATCTACCAAGATTCGGGAAGCGGCGCGGATTCCCCGCTGGCGAAGTTCGTCGGCGAACTGCTGCGCCTGGACCGCCTCGACGCCATCGAGACCGGGCTGAAGCCGCTCGGGGACGTGCGCAACGTCCGCAAGGTCGTCGACGGCTGGTCGGAGAACGAGCTGGAGATTACGCGGCTGGACGCGCTTATTAAGGACCAGAAGCTCAGTCTGCTCCAAATCATTGAGGACATCGGCGTCCAGATGTCGGATATCAAGAAGGCGGCGGACACGCTCGGACTTGTCCTAGAGTTCGACGAACGCAAGCTGGACGCTATCGAGCAGGCGCTTTCGCCCACGGACGACGAGCAACGCCTGCGGATGATCACCGACCGCCGGCGTGAACTGGGTTCGATCCGGCGGGAGCTCGTGCGGGCTGCGGGAGCGGGTCCGTCTGCATCCATCGTCACGGAGCCGTCGGCTGACGTGTACGAGCGCTGGGCCGCAACCTATTTGGAGCGCTACTCGGCGCTTCGCTCGAGGATCGAGGCGATCCTCCCCGCTACGTCAATGCCTGGCGACATGGCGGCCTTCGGCGACGCCGCGCTCCGCCACCTCACGCTTCACGCCGACCAGACGACGTCCCGCGCGAGCAAGGCCAAGGCCGACGCCGAGCGGCTCGCCGCGGCCAGGAGCGAGATCGAGGTCGCGCGATCGCGCCTCAGGACAATCAGCGGCGAGATGGAGGGAATCTCGACATCGGCGGGCGGCCTCGCTGCGATACTGTCCGAAGTGACGGCCTTCATCGACGGCGAGACCTGCCCCGTCTGCGATCGCGACTATGCCGAGCTGAACGCCGGCACGCTGGTAGAGCACGTCCACGGCAAGGTGCGCCGCCTGTCTACCTCAGCGCAGCGCCTGCTGGAGCTCGGGCGTACGAACACGCAGGCGCAGGCGCTCGTCGACAGGCTCGAACGGGAGATCGCTACGCTGACCGACGCGATCCCGGACGAGCGGACGCTCGCCGATCTCGACCGCGCCGCTGCCGACGGGAACGCGGCGCGGGCCGAGCTCTCCAGTATTCTCGACGCGCTGAAGGAAGGGTCGCGCCTGCGCGCTGGTCAGGTGGCGGCGCAGCGTGCCGTCACCGAGGCGCAATCGCGCAGCGTGGCGCTGACCGCGGCCCGCCAGACCCTGTCCGACTTCGCCGTAGCCGTCGCCACGAGTCCCATCGTCGACGGCGAGGACCTGGGCGTAGCGGCGGAGCGGATCCAGTCCGTCCTCGACACCGAGAACCGACAGCTCGAAGACAGACTGTCGCTGCGGCGCGAGGGCCGCAGCGCCGTCGCAACGATCCGCTCGCTCCAGTCGCGGGCCGAGCGTCTTTCGGACGAGCTCGGGCAGCACGAGGCGACGCTCAAGATTGTCGCTGAGGCGCAGCAGCGGGGGCAGAAGGTCAGGGTGCAGGGGACAAAGATCCGCGACGCAGTGGACGCGATCCGATCGGCCATCATCCGCCGGGAATTCAACGAGCGGCTCAACCGCCTCTGGCGAGACCTCTTCGTACGCCTCGCGCCGGGCGAGCCGTTCATTCCGGCGTTCCGGATCCCCGATGCAGAGACGCAGCGCATCCAACCGCGCCTCGTCACCGACCATCGTGGAGGGGGGGGCGCGGGCGGCACGCCAGGTGCCATGCTCAGCGCGGGCAACCTCAACACGGCGGCGCTGACGCTGTTCCTGTCGCTCCACTTATCCGTACCGAAGACGCTGCCTTGGCTGATTCTGGACGATCCCGTTCAGTCGATGGACGACATCCACATCGCTCATCTCGCTGCTCTCCTGCGTACGCTATCGAAGGAGCATGGGCGGCAAATCGTCATCGCCGTTCACGATCGCCAACTCTTCGAGTATCTTCGCTTGGAGTTGAGCCCCGCGTTCCCGAGCGACAGCCTGCTCACGCTCGAGCTGGCCCGTGGGCCACATCAGGACACACGATGCCTGTCGCGGCGGTTCAGCTTCAAGGAGGAGACGTCGCTGCTGGCGGCTTAGACATGAACCAGCCTGCGGTGTGACTGGGGGCGTTGCTGCCAGACGGTTTCGCACTCAGCGAATGGCAAGTTGTGTAAATGTCTGCCGTCCAAGTCCGATCGGCGAACGCGTATTTTGGTCGACAGCCGCCCTTGGCGGCGAATCTGCGTGAAGCGCAAAATGGATCGTCTCTATCGCCCTTCATCGAGCCAATCCCGCACCGCCTGAGCCGGAGCATCGACGTCTGACAGACGCCTCTTGGACCGGCTGCGAGTCTCAGCCGACAAACTCTCCGCCTGCTGTTTCAGGCCGCTGGTACGTTCAACCGCAGCATTGACTTCAGGCGATCGCCGATCTGGCGGAATAGCTTCCCATATCTCAAGGTATGACACCACTTCAGCTCGCTGCTTTTTAAGCGCCTTCTGGCCGAGCGCCAGTTGGATTTGTTCGGCGCTGAGTTTTGTCCGCTCTGCTGCCAGCTTTATCCGATCGTCCGCCAGTTTCGCTTTCGCGGCATCGATCATGCGCTCGGCTTCGTGCTTTGCCGCCGCAGCTATTGCGCGAGTTTTCGCCAATGCCATCGCGGCCGCACGGGCGACGGTGCGCACCCAATCAGCCCAGCGCGCTCGATAGGCTTCGCGTTCGGGTTCCTGCATGGCCGTTTCATTCATCAAGATGCCGCGCTCGCCATCGTCGGGTCGAAGTTCCAGGGCGTCGTCAACCAGCGCTCGGTTAACAAGGGCTAGCTGTAGAGACGCGATATCTGCATCAGACCGTGCCGCTTCTTTCGCTGCTTCCGCCGCGTGCCTGTCGGCAATGGCCTCGTCGCGTTTGCGCTGCGCGACCTCCACTTCCAGCCGAGCCTCTTTCGCTTTCGCCGCGACTGCATCGGCATCTGCTTGTGCTTGGTCGCGGATCTGCGTGGCCATTTGTTCACTGCGCTGTGTGGCGGCATCCAGCAGTCGTTCTTTCTCCGCTTCTGCCTGTTTTCGGATCGTATCGGCATCCTCTCGGGCAGCATCACGAATCCGATCCGATTCAGCGATACCATCTGCGATCAGATCGCCACCGATCTGGCGGGCATCTTCAAGGCCCTTCACGAGGCCAACGGCCTTGTCCGCCAGTTCGCGCTCCTGATCGACAAGGCGGTCCTCGATTTCCGCGCGATCGTGCGCGGCGACTTCGCGATCTGCCGCAGCGATCTTGCGATCGGTGGCTGAGCCATATGCTTCTGGCGAACTCCAATCGGGCTCAGGTGCCTGCTTCGCCTGACCGCGGATCGCCTGGAAACCACGCGCGCGCAGGAACTTCGCGAACGCATCCTGCAAGGCACGCCCTTGCTGGCGCAGGATATCCTTATCCTCCTTGATCGGCCCAAGCTGATCTTCGGCCATCAGCTTCAAGTGCCTCGACAGACTGATCGCTATCTTCTCGGTGTGCTTGGTCTTCTTCACATAGCGCGGTGCCAGGAACAGATCGGCGTTGGTCAGGGATTTTTCATCTCGGTCCATCCGCGCTGCAAAGACCGCATCGCCACCGAATATGTGCTGAGCGAAATCGACCGCCAGCTTCAGCGCCGCCTCGGCATCCTCCCTCGTCTCCACCGGAACGCTCTCGGGGAATTTTACCAGCAGATGCAGCGCCTTGCCCTTGCCCTTAGGAATGAAGGCCCCCTCGACATGGTGAGTATACAACGTTCCGTAGGACAGCGGATCGTCGCTCACGCCGGCCGGCAGCCACGTCAATGGCGGCACATCGCGCACACGTCGCGCCTGCGACCTTTTATCGCCACGTCTTGCGTGCGTCTCTGCTAGCTCCAGTTCAAGAAAGGTCTGCCGCCTGATGCGGGCCATTGAGTATAAGGACACAGGTCAAACTCTTTTTCGAAGGTACGGAGAAAAAGATAACCCGCTATTCTTTTTTTCGCATCCCCCCGGACGACGAAAAAAAGGCGGGCCGGGCAAGCCCGGACAAATCGCGCCGTTGGCGCGAGCTCGCAGGGCCTGTTGATCGTTGGCCTGACGGCCTCGATCGCCCCTGCTCGCGAAGGCGCCGGCCGCAAGAGCGCCCATCGGAAAGGATGGCACGAGCCTGCGAAGCTGTCGGCCGTGATGAAATTGAAGGTCGGCAGCCTGACCCGGACCCTGTCGGTCCGGCGATCCTCTTGCCAAGAAGGCTTTACCTTGATGCTTACCTACCCGAGCGGCTCCACGCTCGATCCGTCTCTGCGCGTTCTTGCGCTGCCGTTCCACGCCTTGGGTGCCGCCGGTAAAGTCCATGCCGGCGACGGTTTGCCCGCTGGAGCATTCGATGTGGCGTCCGCAAACCTCGTCATAGCTGCCACGCCCTGTAGCGCTCCGTTGTTCCGGCCTGCGATCGACAAGGCATGCCGACGGACGGATCGTGACGTCATGTTGGTGCGGACCGGCCTGTTTCCGGAAACACTCGATCCGGTTTCCGTCGATTTGGCACTGTCTTACCCGGGCGGCCCGCTAATCATCAATGATCTGGCGTTCATGCGGCGGAGTGACGGCAGTCTATGGCTTGTCCCTCAGCGCCTCGGGCCGTTCGTGGAAATTCGGACGGATGGCTTGGCGCTCACGACCACGCCGCCGTTTGCGACCTGGGATGAGCGATGCGATGGCACCAGCCGCGCCGCTTCGCAAATTGTTCGGATCGTAAACCGCAGGGGTGCATTTTGATGGCTGCCCGCACAAAGCCCGCGCGCATCGCGGTCAAGCAGGCTCTGGTTCCTGTGCCTGTCAAAGCCATCGTAACCGATCCAGATGACCCGCTGACGTGGCTTTACACGAACCCGAAAGGCAGCAGCGACAGCGGTTTGGTCTTTGGCGTGCTCCGGCGAAACTATGGCGACCGTTTGAACAGTGCGGCGGAATTCGCGCGGCGCAAGATGCAGCCGATCGCGCCCGCTGGCGATCCGATGGCCTCGCCGTGGCGCACGACCGCAGAGCGTATAGATGTCGTCCTTCCGCCGGGCACCGACGATAGCCTAGCTGATGCAGAGACAATCCTGACCCGGATGGATGAACACGCCGTCGCGCATCAGAAGGCGTTGCTGGTTTACCTTACTCTGCCTTTCCAGGACGGCGACCGACTGCACATGGGGTGGGAACGATGCCGTGACTTCGCCCGGCTCATCGGGCGCGAACGCGGCCTT
Organism: Sphingobium sp. AP50; assembly: GCF_900109095.1. Taxonomy (GTDB): domain Bacteria; phylum Pseudomonadota; class Alphaproteobacteria; order Sphingomonadales; family Sphingomonadaceae; genus Sphingobium. Next base: position 62,682 of record NZ_FNYZ01000008.1, on the reverse strand, counting down.
GCCTCAGTTCTGATTCTCCATGCGCCGGGTGCGATAGGTGCGCCACACCCGCCGCACTGCCACCTGCTGATCGTTCCGCGAACGACCGAGCTTGGCCTTCGGTACGGTGTGTATGATGACGAGTTGACGTGCGATCAGGGGCAAGCCGTCATTGAAGCGATGTGGCGCCGACACCTCGTGGATGACCGAGCATAAACAGCGCTATCGTCGGTGGCTCACCGATCGGCGGAAAGCAGCCCGGACCTGGCTTCGACCATGGTCCGGGTTTTTCGTGACACACGCGGCCGCGGCGGGGCCGCTGCCGGTTGAATGGAATGAAGGTGGAAGGTCGATCCCCATGGGGGGATGAAAATGAAGGAAGACCTGAATGAATACCGCCGACACCGCCCTCGACACCGCTCGCCGTCACGTCGAAGCTGTGAGCAAGATGCTGCTCGGAAACAAAAAAATGGGAGCGCGCCTCTCGATAGTCGCAGCCGACCCGCTCACGCCGACCACCCTCACCAACATCGCCGTTACGGCGAAGCATGCCAATGCGGATATCGTCGTCCTCGAGTTCGACTTTACGGTGCCAGAGCCGCAAATGCGGGGCATCGCGCTGATCGCGCCACGAGACGGTGCAGTATATGTCCATAGCGGTTGTCGCTTGGCGCTGGCGCCCGGCAGTCGCATTGCGCGCTTGCTGCCCCGAGAAGGCGGGCGTGGTCATTTTCAGATCATGACGGACGAGATCATCCAGCGCGACAGTAAGCCGGTGAACCTCATGAATGGAATCGAGCGCGCGGCGTCCCGACTGCGCCAGCTTGTCGCAGATGGGGTCGATATGAGCGGACAAATGTCCGTACATCTGGCGGAGGCGGCGTGACAGCACGGTCACGAAAGACCGGCAATTGGTGAAGATCAGGTCGGGGCCGCTAAGGCCCCGGCCTGTCCGGCGTTCAATCGCCAAGTAGATTGACCAACCAAGCTGGTCCGCATAGGCTGATCTCCACGTACAGAGCATGGGTACAAAAGCAGGTTGGGTGAAGCCCGAAAACCCGCAGAAATTCGAGCCTGGGGCTCAATGCAAGGCCTCCCGTAGGGGTCACCAAAATACTCTCTCAGAGAGTATCAGATGGTGCCAGGAATGGCGGATTTCTGCGGTTTTTCGTGGTATAGGTATCCCATACGGAGCGGTCTTGGACCACCGGATACCAGCATCTTGATGGTATATCTGATGGTAGCGTGGCCCTCCCCCAAAAGGAGGTACCGTCATGGCGCTTACCGCCGTTGCGATCAAGAATGCCAAGGGCAACGCCAGGCCTTATAAACTCACAGACAGCGATGGCCTGTTCCTCTATGTAATGCCCAATGGCGGGCGCTACTGGCGGATGAACTACCGCCACATGGGGAAGCAGAAGACCCTTGCCTTCGGCGTCTATCCCGACACCAGCCTTGCCGATGCCCGCGAGCGGCGCGACGCCGCCCGCAAGGTGCTGGCGAAGGACGACGATCCTGCCGAGAAGATCAAGTTGGATCGTATTGCCGCCTCGGTGGCCGCTTCCAACAGCTTCAAAGCCGTCGCCGACGAATGGTTGATGAAGGTGGAGCGCGAAGGCCGCTCTGCCATCACGATGATAAACTGCGCTGACTGCTGGCCTTCATCAACGCCTCTCTCGGCAAGCGTCCAGTCACCGCCATCACCACGCAGGAAGTCTTGACCATGCTGCGCAAGATGGAGGGCAAGGGCAAATACGAGACAGCCAAGCGCGCGCAGTACATGCAGCCAGATATTCCGCTACGCCATCGCCACGGCCCGTGCAGAGCGTGACGTGGCGGCAGACCTGCGGGGCGCATTGATCGCGCCCCAGCCTGCGCAGAAAATGCGGGTGGGCTGTTACGGGCTATCGAAACGTTCCAGGATTTCGCCAACACCAAGGCGGCGCTCCGACTTCTCCCCATGTGTTCGTGCGCCCTGGGGAGCTACGCCATGCCGAATGGGCCGACTTTGATTCAGCAAATTTTTGCAGCCGAGTGGCCATAATTGCTCCCTGTCAGCGCCGCTTGACGGCGCCCGAAAAGGCTTGGCTCATCATGAGCGAAGTCGCGCCACAACCCTGCGGCGTGCCAGAGGATATGGCTCAACCGACCATTTTTTCTCCAGATCGGGAAGGCGCAATCGGCATAGATTTTTCGAAATACGAAGAGTCGCTGCGGCGATAAAAGCTACGATAAAACGCCCGATTTCAGCGGCCTTTGTCACAAAAATATGCCAATCATACGCAAATACTATGCGTTCCATCTGTTCCCGCTCTCGAATTCAAACGCGGCCCTGCCCTAGTTGAAGCGCTGCATAGGACCCGATGCCGCATCTCCTGCGGCTCCGGCGTCATGCGGGAGATTTCACATGCAGGACATCCTCTGGATCGGCCTCACCCTGGGCTTGCTGGCGGCGACGCTTGGCTATGCGGCCCTGTGCGACAATGCATAAGAGGGCACAGCCATGACCATCGACCTCTGGCTGGCGGCAATCACCGCGCTCGGCCTTCTTCTCTATCTGGTGGCCGTGCTCGCACGCCCCGAACGCTTCTGATCGGGGGGGGCGAAACCATGACATTCCAGGGATGGATATTGATCCTGGCCTTCGTCGGCCTATTGCTGGCGCTGGCAAAGCCGATGGGCCTGTGGCTCTTTGCCCTTTATGAAGGGCGCCGAACGCCGCTTCATGCGGTGCTGGAGCCGGTCGAACGCGGTTTCTACAAACTCTCCGGCATCGATCCGACCCAGGAGCAGGGCTGGCGCCGCTATGCGGTCCACATGCTCATCTTCAACGCGGTGCTGCTTTTCTTCACTTATGCGATCCTGCGGTTTCAGGGCGTATTGCCGCTCAATCCGCTGGGCTATCCAGGTCTGAGCGAGCATCTGTCGTTCAATACGGCGGTCAGCTTCACCACCAACACCAACTGGCAAAGCTATGGCGGGGAATCGACAATGTCGAACCTCAGCCAGATGCTGGGCCTGACCATCCATAATTTCCTGTCGGCGGCGACCGGCATTGCGCTGGCCTTTGCGCTGTTCCGGGGCTTTGCCCGACGGGAGGCAAAGGGCATCGGCAATTTCTGGGCCGATATGACGCGGATCACCCTCTATCTGCTGTTGCCGGCCTGTTTCCTCTACGCGCTGTTCCTGATCGCCAGCGGCGTGCCGCAGACCCTGGCGGCATCGGTTGATGTTACCACGCTGGAAGGCGCGCGGCAGACGCTGGCGCTGGGACCGGTCGCTTCGCAGGAGGCGATCAAGATGCTGGGCACCAATGGTGGCGGCTTCTTCAACGCCAACAGCGCGCATCCGTTCGAAAATCCAGGCGCGCTCACCAATTTCGTCCAGATGCTGTCCATCTTCCTCATTGGCGTCGGCCTGACCTATACCTTCGGCAAGGCGGTCGGCAATGTGCGGCAGGGCTGGGCGATACTGGCGGCCATGACGTTTTTGTTCCTCCTGGGCACGGCCGTCACCTACTGGCAGGAGGCGGCGGGCAATCCGGTGCTGCACCATCTGGGCATCGCCGGGGGCAATATGGAGGGGAAGGAAGTCCGCTTCGGCATCGCCGCCTCCGCCCTTTTCTCGGTCGTCACGACGGCCGCAAGCTGTGGCGCCGTCAACGCCATGCATGACAGTTTTACCGCGCTGGGCGGCATGATCCCGCTGATTAATATCCAACTGGGCGAAGTCGTCGTCGGTGGCGTGGGCGCAGGCATCTATGGCTTCCTGCTGTTCGCCATCCTCGCCGTGTTCGTCGCGGGACTGATGGTTGGTCGCACGCCGGAATATGTCGGCAAGAAGATCGAAAGTCGGGAAGTGAAGCTGGCGGTTCTGGCCATCGCCGTGCTGCCGCTGATGATCCTGGGCTTTTCGGCGCTGGCATCGGTCTTGCCGGCGGGTCTGGCCGGACCGCTGAACAAGGGGCCGCATGGCTTCTCCGAAATCCTCTACGCCTTCACATCGGCCGTGGGTAATAACGGGTCCGCCTTTGCCGGCCTGTCCGCCAACACGCCCTTCTATAATGGCCTGCTGGGTGTCGCGATGTGGATCGGCCGTTTCTTCATCATCGTGCCGATGCTGGCGATCGCCGGCGGTCTGGCCGTGAAGAAATATACGCCGGCAACGACAGGCAGCTTCCCCACCACCGGGCCGCTCTGGACCGGCCTCCTGGTCGGCATCATCCTCATCGTGGGTGGCCTCACCTTCCTGCCCGGCCTCGCCCTTGGCCCGATCGCCGATCATCTCGCGATGATCAACGGCCAGACATTCTAAAGATTGGAGCATATAAATGGCACGCACCGCGTCCAAATCGCTCTTCACCGCCGACCTGATCCTGCCTGCGTGTCGAGACGCCTTCCGCAAACTCAAGCCGAAGGAACTGATCCGCAATCCGGTGATGTTCACCACCGCCGTCGTCGCGGTGCTGCTGACCGTCCTGCTCGTCGTCGGGCAGGACGGGCTATCGATCGGCTTCAAGCTGCAACTGGTCATCTGGCTGTGGCTGACCGTGTTGTTCGGCACCTTCGCCGAAGCCATTGCCGAAGGGCGCGGCAAGGCGCAGGCCGCCTCACTGCGCGCGACCAAGGCGGAACTGACCGCCAAGCGCCTGAAAGGCGACGGCCGAGACTATGACGATGTCCCGGCCAGCGCGCTGAAGCTGGGTGATGCCGTGCTGGTCGAAACCGGCGACCTGATCCCGTCCGATGGCGAAGTCGTATCCGGTGTCGCGTCGGTCAACGAAGCCGCCATCACCGGCGAATCCGCGCCGGTGATCCGCGAGGCCGGCGGCGACCGCTCGGCCGTGACGGCGGGCACCCGTGTCATCTCCGATGAAATCCGGGTGCGCGTGACGGTCAATCCGGGGCAGGGCTTCCTGGACCGCATGATCGCACTGGTCGAGGGTGCGGAACGGCAGAAGACTCCCAACGAGATTGCGCTGACGCTGCTGCTGGTGGGCCTGACCATCATCTTCCTGATCGCGGTCGGCACGATTCCCGGTTTCGCCAGCTATGCGGGCGGCGCGATCCCCGTATCGATCCTGGCCGCGCTGCTCATCACCCTGATCCCCACCACCATCGCGGCCCTGCTGTCGGCGATCGGCATTGCCGGCATGGATCGACTGGTGCGCTTCAACGTGCTCGCCAAGTCGGGCCGCGCGGTCGAGGCGGCGGGCGATATCGACGTGCTGCTGCTCGACAAGACCGGCACGATCACGGTCGGCGATCGTCAGGCGACGGAGTTCCGCACCGTCGGGGCTATGAAGCAGGCCGATCTTGCCGAAGCCGCGCTGCTCGCCAGCCTGGCGGACGAAACCCCGGAGGGCCGCTCGATCGTCCTGCTCGCGCGCGAGGCATTTGCACAGACCACGACGGTTTTGCCGGGCGGAGCGGAGGTCATTCCCTTCACCGCCCAGACCCGTATTTCGGGCGTGCAGGCCGGCGGATCGACAATCATCAAAGGGGCGGTGGATTCCGTGCTCAAAGCGATCGACGGCCAGCCGGAAGGGGAGGCTGAACTGCGCCGCATCACGGACGAGATTGCGCGCGCAGGCGGCACGCCGCTTGCGGTGGCGAAGGATGGCGAACTGCTGGGGGCCATCTTCCTGAAGGACATCGTCAAGGCCGGCATCCGCGAGCGCTTCGGGGAACTGCGGCAGATGGGCATCCGCACGGTGATGATCACCGGCGACAATCCTCTGACCGCCGCCAGCATCGCGGCCGAGGCGGGCGTGGACGATTTCCTGGCTCAGGCGACGCCGGAGGACAAGCTGGCCCTGATCCGCAAGGAACAGGAGGGCGGCTGCCTTGTCGCCATGTGCGGCGACGGCACCAATGACGCGCCCGCACTGGCGCAGGCGGATGTCGGCGTCGCCATGAATACCGGCACGCAGGCGGCGCGCGAAGCGGGCAATATGGTCGATCTCGACAGCGATCCGACCAAGCTGATCGAGGTTGTGGGGCTCGGCAAGCAATTGCTCATGACGCGCGGCGCGCTCACCACCTTCTCGGTCGCCAATGATGTCGCCAAATATTTCGCGATCATCCCGGCGATGTTCGTGGTGCTCTATCCGGGGCTCGGCGTGCTCAATGTCATGGGCCTCGCCACGCCGCAAAGCGCGATCCTGTCCGCGATCATCTTCAACGCATTGATCATTCCGCTGCTGGTGCCGCTGGCGCTGAAGGGCGTGACCTATCGCCCGATCGGCGCCGGGCCGCTGCTGGCGCGCAACCTGGCCATCTATGGTCTGGGCGGGCTGGTCGCGCCCTTTGTCGGCATCAAGATCATCGACCTGGCCGTCAACGGCCTTGGCCTCGCCTGAGGAATTTCTCCATGAACAAGGACATCATCACATCGCTCCGGCCCGCTCTGGTCATGACGATCCTCTTCGCCATGCTGCTGGGCCTTGCCTATCCGCTGACCCTGACCGGCATCGGCCAGATGGTCTTCCCGTCTCAGGCCAATGGCAGTCTGATCGAGCAGGATGGCAAGATCATCGGGTCGGAACGGGTCGGACAGGGCTTTACGTCCGATCGTTACTTCTCCTCGCGCCCTTCGGCCGCAGGCAAGGGCTATGACGGCCTTGCTTCTTCGGGGTCCAACCTTGGCCCGGCAAGCCAGGTGCTGGTTGATCGGGTCAAGGCCGACAGCGAGAAGCTGACACAGGCCAATCCCGGCCAGCCGATCCCCGCCGATCTGGTGACGGCTTCGGCGTCCGGCCTCGATCCCGACATCACGCCGCAAGCGGCCTATTATCAGGTCGACCGGATAGCGCGGGTGCGCGGGCTTGCGGCGACCGATGTCCGCGCGCTGGTCGATCAGCATATCGAACAGCCGCTCCTTGGCTTTCTGGGCGAACCGCGCGTCAACGTCCTTGAAATCAATCGACGGCTGGACCGGATCGGCGCTACCACCGTCCGATGAATGATCCCGATCGCCGCGATCCCGAAGCCTTCCTGCGCGCCGCCGCGCAGGAAGGTCGCGGCCGTCTCAAGATATTCCTGGGCGCCGCGCCCGGCGTCGGCAAGACCTATGAGATGCTGACCGACGGCATGCAGCGGCGCAAGGCCGGCATCGACGTCGTCGTCGGCGTGGTCGAAACCCACGGACGCAAGGAAACGGAAGCGCTGCTCGCCGGCCATGAGATCATCGCACGGCATGATGTCGACCATAGGGGCCATCGGCTGGGCGAGATGGACCTCGACGCCATTCTGGAGCGCCGCCCGGCGCTGGTGCTGGTCGATGAACTGGCGCACAGCAATGCGACCGGCAGCCGCCATCCCAAACGCTATCAGGATATCGAGGAACTGCTCGACGCGGGCATAGACGTCTATTCGACCGTCAATATCCAGCATGTGGAGAGCCTGAACGACGTCGTCGCCTCCTTCACGCGGGTTCGCGTGCGCGAAACCGTGCCGGACTCGATCCTGGAAATGGCCGAGATCGAGGTGGTGGACATACCGCCCGACGAACTGATCGAGCGGCTGAAGGACGGCAAGGTCTATATCCCGCAGGAAGCGACCCGCGCGCTCGGCCATTTCTTTTCCAAGTCGAACCTCACCGCCCTGCGCGAAATGGCGCTGCGTCGCGCCGCACAGGCGGTCGACGCGCAGATGCTGGACTATGTCCGCGCCCATGCGCTGGCGGGCAGCTTTGCCGCGGGTGAGCGCATCCTCGTCGCGATCAGCGAAGTGCCCGGCGCACAAGGCCTCGTCCGCGCCGCCAAACGGCTGGCCGATGCGCTCAAGGCGCCCTGGTCGGCCGTGCATATCGAAACCCAGCGCAGCCTGACGTTCACCGCGCAGGAACGCGAGCAACTGGCTGACACCATGGCGCTCGCCTCCCGGCTGGGCGCGACCACCGCGACCATCCCGGCGCCGTCCGTGTTCGAAGGGCTGCGCCATTATGTTCGCGACGCCCGCGCCACCCAGATTGTGATCGGCAAGTCGGCCCGGTCCTGGTGGTTCGAACGGCGCCATGGATCGGTGGTCGACCGGCTGGTCCGCGAGATTAATGATGTCGCCATCCATGTCCTGCCCGGTGATGCCACCGCACCCGGCCGGAAGGCGGCGGGCAGGCCGCTGCGTCAGGGCTGGGGCAGGCCGATCGACTATCTCTGGTCGATCCTGATGATCGCCGGCATGACCGCGCTGGGGCGGATGCTGCTTGAAGTCATAGACCTCGGCAATATCGCCTTGCTCTACCTTGTCCCGGTGATGTTCGCGGCGGCCAGCTTCGGCCTGCGCGCAGGGCTGTTTTCCGGCCTTCTGTCCAGCCTTGCCTATAATTTCTTCTTCCTGCCGCCCACCGGCACGCTGACCGTCAGCAATCCCGAAAATATCATCAGCATCCTCGTCCTGCTGGGCGTCGCGATCGTGACCAGCCAGTTTGCCGCGCGGGTCCGCGCGCAGGCGGACTTGGCCCAGTCCAGCGCGCGGCAAAATGCCGCTCTGGCCGGCTTTTCGCGCCATCTCACTGCCGCCTCCAGTCAGGAGGAATTGATGCAGGCCATCTGCGCCGAAGTCGCGCGGCTATTTTCGGTCCGCACCGTCCTGCTCCTGCCGTCCCGCGATGGCCCGCAACTGCGCGCAGCCTTCCCGCCCGAAGACCGGCTGGAACAGATTGAAAAGGCGGCAGCGCAATGGGCGATGGACAATGAACAACCCGCCGGGCGCGGATCATCAACCCTTACCGCGTCGGACTGGCTGTTCCATCCGCTGCGCACGACGCGCGGGGTTCTGGGCGTCCTGGGCCTCGCCCGCGAAGATGCGGGCGAACCGCTCCGGTCCGACCAGATTCCCCTGCTCATGAGCCTGCTCGATCAGGCCTCGATCGCCTTCGATCGCATGGCGCTGGAGGAGGAAATGCTCGACGCCCGTCAGATACGCGAGCGGGACCGGCTGCGGTCTGCGCTGCTTTCCTCGGTCAGCCATGATCTGCGCACGCCCCTCACCACCATCATCTCCGCCGTCCACGAATTGCGCCGCGATCAGCCCTCCGACCTGCTTGATTCCGTGGCGGCCGAAGCCCAGCGCCTCAATCGTTTCGTCGCCAACCTGCTCGACATGGCGCGGGTGGAGGCGGGCGCCCTGCCGCTCAAACTCGAACCGACCGACCTGTTCGACGCGGTGGCCAGCGCCGTGCATGACAGCCGCCAGTCGCTGCTGGGGCATGAGGTGCAGGTCGATATCCCGCCCGACATCCCACTCGTTCGCGTCGATCCGACCCTGCTGCACCATTGTCTGATCAACCTGCTCGACAATGCCGGCCGCTATGCCGATTCCGGCACGCCGGTCCTGATCCGGGGCCTGCGCCTGCCCGATGCGATCAGCCTCTCCGTCATCGATGAAGGGCCGGGCATCCCGGCCGGGGCGGAAATGCGGGTGTTCGATACCTTCACCCGGCTGGAGGGATCGGACCGGGGCAGGCAGGGCACCGGCCTTGGCCTCGCCATCGTGAAGGGCTTTGCGGAGGCGATGGGCCTTTCCGTCTCCGCCGCCAACAGGGCTCAGCCACTGGGCGCCTGCTTCACCCTCACTATGCCGCAGGCGCTGATCATCACCGAATTGCCCCATGAGGATATCCCATGAAATTGCGCCACAAGGTGCTGGTCGTCGATGACGAACCACATATCCGCAAACTGATCCATACGGCGCTGACGCGGGCCGACTATGCCGTGATCGAGGCGGCCAATGCGCGTCAGGCGCTCGAACGGCTGAAGGAAGCCCGGCCGGACATCAGCCTGCTCGATCTGGGGCTGCCCGATCGGGACGGGCTGGAACTGGTGCCGATCTTCAAGCAGCAGTCCGACACCACGCTGATCATCGTGTCCGCGCGCGAGGCGACCGATGATAAGGTCGCCGCGCTGGATCTGGGCGCGGACGATTATCTGACCAAGCCGTTCGACACTGAAGAGCTTCTGGCGCGCGTCCGGGTGGCGCTGCGCAACCGCATGGCGCGGGATGGCGGGATATCGATGGTGCGGGCGGGGGATGTGGAGATCGACCTGGTCGCCCATATCGTCCGCAAGGGCGGACGGGAGGTGCATCTGACGCCCAAGGAATATGGGGTTTTGGCACAATTGGCCAAATTCCCCGGCCGGGTCATCACCCATCAGCAGATCATGGCGCATGTCTGGCCGGCCGAACAGGAGCATCATGTCGAATATTTGCGGGTTCTGGTGCGCACCCTGCGGCAGAAGCTGGAGGATGATCCGCAACGGCCCCGGATCATCGGCAATGAATTGGGGATCGGTTATCGGCTGCGCTTCACCGAAGAGGGCGAAACCGAGGAATTTGCGCCCTGAACCGACCGGCCTGGACAGGCCTTCAAATCTCCACCTGCGATCCCAATTCGACAACGCGGTTGGTGGGCAGTTTGAAAAATTCCATCGGCGTTTCCGCATTGCGGATCATCCAGGCGAAGAATTTCTCGCGCCAGATCGCCATGCCCGGCTTGTCCGAGGGGATAAGCGTCTGGCGGCTCAGGAAATAGCTGGTGTCGCTGATATTGATGGGTCGCCCGCAACCCTTCACGGTCTTCATGGCGGCGGGGATATCGACATCTTCCATGAAACCATGGCGCCATATCACACGATAGAAGCCTTCGCCCCAGTCCGTCACCTCTGCGCGACCGGCAAGCGGCAGATGCGGCACAGCTTCCGTCCGCACGGTCAGGATGATGATGCGCCCATGCAAAATCTTGTTATGCTTTACATTGTGGAGCAGCGCTGGCGGCACCCCTTCCACCCGCGATGACAGGAAGATCGCGGTCCCCGCTACACGCTTGAGTGAATGGGATACCGACTGGATGAACAGCGGCACCTCCATCGCGCCTTCGTTCAGATAATGGTGCATGATCCTGCGCCCCTTGAACCAGGTGGTGAGCGCCATGAAAGTCACCGCCGCCACCAGCAGCGGGAACCAGCCACCATCCGGTATCTTCGTGGCGTTCGACGCGAAATAGGCGCCGTCAATCAGCAGGAACAGGCCGGTGGTTGCCCCCGCAAGCCAGGGATTCCAGCGCCAGACGCTGAAGGTCAGCACGCCCATCATGCAGGCGGTGATGACCATCGTGCCGGTCACGGCGATGCCATAGGCTGCGGCCAGGTTGCTGGACGATCTGAAACCGATGACCAGTAGCAGGACGAGGATAAGGAGCGCCCAGTTGACCAGCGGCACATAGATCTGCCCGGCTGCCGATGCGCTGGTATGTTCGATCCTGAGGCGCGGCAGGAAGCCAAGCTGAACTGCTTGCTGCGTGACTGAGAAAGCGCCGGAAATGACCGCTTGGCTGGCAATGACGGTCGCCATGGTCGCCAGAATGACGAGCGGCAGACGCACCCATTCAGGTGCCAGAAGAAAGAAGGGGTTGGCTACGGCCGCCGGATTGGCGAGCAGAAGCGCGCCTTGCCCCATATAGTTGAGGAGAAGGCAGGGGAAGGCTGCGTAAAGCCAGGATATGCTGATCGCCTTGCGCCCGAAATGCCCCATGTCCGCATAGAGCGCTTCCGCGCCCGTCACTGCGAGTACAACCGAACCCAGCGCAAGGAAGGCGAGTTTGGGGTCGATCAGGAAGAAATGGACCGCCCACCAGGGATTGACGATGCCGATGATCGAAGGGTGTTGCACCAGATTGATGATGCCCAGCGCGGCCAACACCAGAAAATAGATGACCATGATCGGGCCGAAGAGGGCGCCGACCCTTGCCGTTCCATGTTTCTGGATCAGGAACAGGCCGATCAGGATAATGATAGCGATCGGCAGGACGTAAGCCGCAAAACCATCATTGACGACGGTCAGACCCTCGACCGCCGACAGCACCGACATGGCCGGGGTGATGATCGCGTCGCCATAGAAGAGGGCTGTGGCCAGGACGCCCAGCATGACAATGGCCGGCGTCCATCTGGTTTCGCCGAGCTTGCGGGAAATGAGCGCGAGCAGCGCCATGCTGCCCCCCTCGCCCTTATTGTCTGCCCGCATGACGATGAACACATATTTGAGCGTGACGAGCAGCGTCATCGTCCAGAATATTAGCGACAACACGCCAAAGATATGATCGGCATCCACCGTCAGCGGATGATGGCCGATGAAACTTTCTTTCAGCGCGTAAAGGGGAGACGTGCCGATATCACCGAACACCACCCCAAGCGCGCCCAGAGCGAGGATGGGCAGTTTCCCATGCGCGCTGTGCCCCTGCTCCGCAGGCGCGCTCGGTTCTTCGGTCGTCAACGAATATGCTCACCCTGTTGCGCATCTTCCATCGCACAAAGTCGCATTTTATTGCCATATGAGCTTTGCGCCATTCGCATAGAAATTCCATATGATTTTGCCGGAAAAGCGATGAATATCGCCGATTTCTATGCAATCTCAATGGAAAGGCGCCTTTCCTCCTCTCGCGTTCCTATGCGCGCCTGTCTATTTGGACGGCCTCTTTTTTGAGAGGTGATCGTCATGGTTCAGTGGCACGAAAAACTGGTCGCAAGGATTGGTATCAGGGTCATCGGGCTGGCACTGCTGGGCACGGCGTGGATGGAGGGCCTGTGGTTGCAGGACCTGATGGCAGCCAAACCGTCCGCTGATGCGTCGTTGGCACAGATATTGCTGGCGGCGCTGATGTTCGCCAGCGTGAGTCTGGGTCTCATGCTCACCATTATAGGCGCGGGGCTGTGGAAGCCGGTGCAGGTATCGGATCGCTGGACGACCAGCGTGCCGATACCGGTCGTGGGCGATCTGGAGGCAACGCTCTTTTCGGTGTATCCAACGCGGCATCGCGACAAGTCCGAAAATATCGAAAATATGATGTGATTGCTTTTTCCTGCTCCCGATATCAAATGCCGGCCTGCATTAGCTCCCCCGCATCGCCAAACGGTTCTGAGGCGTCCGGAGTGCGGCGCAAAGATCGCTGACCTGCCAAGGGAGAAACAAAAAAGGCGACGCCGGAGCGTCGCCCTTATCTGGTGCGTACTGACACTTGTTAACTGCCAGACCGCGATCTCTGAAACATGAAGATGTCACGGAGGCGAAATGCAGTCAAGTCACTTCGCTCTACAATATGTTCAATTCAGAAGATAATCCTGCTTGACGAACAGAAAAGGAAACGCCCCATTGACCTTCAAAGGAATGGGGGATTTTTATGTCAAAGGCAGGAACGAGATATTGGCGTTTTGGCGCTGATCTTGGCGCTAACTCACTCGGTTGGGCTGCGATCGAACTGGACGGGCCAGCGCCGAACGGCAAGCCGTTTGCTATCCTTGCCGCCGGCTCCCGCATTTTCAGCGATGGCCGCGACCCCAAGTCTGGCGCATCACTCGCGGTCGACCGGCGTGATGCTCGCGCAATGCGGCGGCGGCGGGATCGTTTTCAGCAGCGACAGAAAGCGCTGATCAAATATCTGATCGCCGACGGGCTGCTCCCCACCGACGAGACTGCGCGAAAAGCAATGGCGGCGATCGACCCCTATGAAGTCCGCGCGCGAGCACTGGATGAGGCGCTGTCCCTGCCCGAACTGGGCCGGGCGCTGTTCCACCTGAACCAGCGGCGCGGCTTCAAGTCGAACCGCAAGGCCGATCGCAAGGCGGACGATGATATGGGCAAAATCGCGATCGGCATCGACCGAACGCGCAATGCCATCGCCGAAGACGAAGAGGCGGCAGGCGTCGAGCCAGGCAGTTGGACCTTTGGCAAATGGCTATATGAGCGTCGCCTGGTCGGCAAGCCTGTCCGCACCCGGCTTCGCCCGGAAAGTGCCGATGATGCCAAGGGCGATGGCTATGATTTCTATCCCGGCCGCGCGCTGATGGAGGAGGAATTCGACGCCATCTGGGCTGCGCAGGCGCCGCATCATCCCGATGTGCTGACGAACGAAGTTTATGAACGGCTGCATGAGATCATATTCTACCAGCGCCCCTTGAAGGCGCCGCAAATCGGCATGTGTACGCTGCGGCCTGGCGACAAGCGACTGCCCAAAGCCCATCCTCTGTTCCAGAAGCGGCGTTTGCTGGAGGAGATCAACGCGCTGATGATCGTGCGCCCCGGCGAGGTCGCACAGCGATTGACGCGGGAAGAGCGTGACACGCTGTTCCTGAAGCTGAAGGACAAGGGCAAGGTTAGCTTCGCTACGCTGCGCAAGACGCTGAAGTTCGATCCCGATGCCCGCTTCAACAAGGAGAGCGAGAACCGACCCGACCTGAAAGGTGACGAAGTGGCCGCCACCATGGGCGCCAAGACGCGCTTTGGCACGCGCTGGGTGCATCTGTCGGTGGACGAACAATGGGACGTCATCGCGCGGATCGACGAGATCGAGAGTGACGCGGAGGACGCAGCATTTCGTGCATGGCTGGTGGATAGCTATGACCTGAGTGCAGAGCAGGCGCGCGCCGTCGCCAATGCGCCGCTGCCGCCGGGCTATGGCCGCTTTGGCGAGACGGCGACGCGCAAGCTGATCGACGCGCTGCGCGATGGCGAGAAGGATGGCCGCGTAATCGTGTATAGTGAGGCGGTGGCGCTGGCGGACCTTGGCCATCATAGCGATTTGCGCAAAGGCACGACCTTCACGGATGAAAAAGGCCGCCCGCAACTCCCTTATTATGGCGTGGCGCTGGAACGGCACATCATGCCCGGTACGGGAAATCCATCCGATCCGGAGGAAATGCGGGTCGGCCGACTGACCAATCCGACCGTGCATATAGGCCTCAACCAGTTGCGCCGGATCGTGAACACTTTGATCCGCGCTTATGGCCCGCCCGCCGAGATCGCGATCGAACTGGCGCGCGAACTCAAGCTGACCGACGAGGACAAGAAGCGGATCAACCGGGAGAATAATGACAACCGGATCGCCGCGGAACGGCGGTCGGAAAAGCTGCTGGCCATTGGCAAGCCCGACACTGGCGGCAACCGGGCGTTGCTGAAATTATGGGAGGAACTCAATCCCGCCAATGTGCTGGACCGGCGCTGCATCTATACCGGTACGCAGATTTCCATCGACATGCTGTTTTCCGCGGCGGTGGAGGTCGATCATATCCTGCCCTTCACCGCGACGCTGGATGACAGCAATGGCAACAAAATCGTCTGCATGCGGGAGGCCAATCGGGAAAAGCGCAAGCGATCCCCCTATGAGGCATGGGGTCATGGCGCTCGCTGGGAAGAAATTGCCGCGCGTGCCGCGCAGCTACCGCGCAACAAGCGCTGGCGGTTCGAGCCGGACGCGATGGAAAAGTTCAAGGACGCGGGCGGGTTTCAGGCCCGCCATCTGGTCGACACCCAATATCTCGCCCGACTGTCGCGCGAATATCTGGCGACACTCTATCCCGAAAAGGGGGAAGGCAGCGGCCATATCTGGGTTTCGCCAGGGCGACTGACAGAGATGGTGCGGCGCAAGCTGGGCCTGAACGACCTGTTGCCCGACCATAATTTCGGTGGCGGCGCGGATCAGGCCAAGAACCGGCTGGACCATCGCCATCATGCCATCGACGCGGTGGTCGTGGCGATCGTCGATCGAAGCATGCTCAACGAGATTGCGCGCGTATCGGGACAAGAAGGCGTAGATGGCCGCGAGCGCATCGAAATTCCACCACCCTGGAAAGGCTTTCGCGACGACCTGCGCGCCGCCGTCAACGCCATTACCGTCAGCCATCGCACCGACCATGGCACTGCCTCCAAGACAGGACTGCCCAAGGGCAAGGATGCGACCGCCGGCCGACTGCACAATGATACCGCCTATGGCCTGACTGGCGAAGTCGATGCGAAAGGCAACAGCATCGTCGTACGCCGTGTGCCCCTGATCAGTTTCAAGAAAATCACAGATCTGGACCGAGTCCGGGACGCCGATTTGAGAGCCGCGCTCTATCAGCATCTGGACGGGCTGGAGGGCAAGGCCTTCGAGAAGGCGCTGGCCGAGTTCCCCAGACTGGAATGGCATCCCTTTGGCGGCGTGCGCCGCGTGCGCGTGATCGAGCCTTTGACCGTCATCCCGATCAAGGACCGGAATGGACGCATCTATAAGGGATATAAGGGCGATTCCAACTATCGTTACGACATATGGGAATTACCGGACGGGAAATGGGAGGCAGAAGTGGTTTCGACATTCGACGCACATCAGCCAGGCTGGATATCGAAAATCCGTGCCAATAATCCCACTGCCAGAAAGGCTCTGAGCCTGCACCAGGGAGACTTGATCGCGATCGAGCAGGAAAGTGGGATGCGCAGACTGATGATCGTCACCCAATTCTGGCAGAATGGACAGGTTCGCCTGGTCGAACATAATGAAGCCGGCAAATTGGAAGAGCGAAACAAGTCCAAGGATGACCCATATCGAAACTACTCGCCAACCTGTGGCGGATTGAAAAAAGCAAGGGCAAGGCGGGTCCGCATCGACGAACTCGGCCGCGTCATGGACCCCGGCTTCCCGGCACGCACTGCCCGCCGCAAAACGCGCAAGCCGGGCTGACGAGCAGGCGGAGGCGCAGTAAAGGTGGACCGGATCGTCGACATCGCCACCGACGGCCGCCATCTTTCTGCCTATCGCGGTTTCCTGATCGTATCGGAGGATCGCGCGGAAGTTGGCCGCATCCCGCTGGACGACGTCGCCGCCGTCATCGTCCATGCGCATGGCGTCACATGGTCGACCAGCCTGATCGTCGCGCTAGCGCAACGCGGGGCGGTGATGGTGCTCTGCGGCAGCAATCACGCCCCCGTCGCCGTCTGCCTGCCTCTGGACGGCCATCATGCCCAGAACAGCCGGATGCGCGCCCAGTGGGAGGCAGGCAAGCCGCTGTCCAAGCAATTGTGGCGCCGGATCATCATCGCCAAGATCCGGTGGCAAGCCGCGGTGCTGGACGCCAATGGCATCCCCTCCTCCGCTTTCGACCTGCTCGCCCGACGCGTGGGATCGGGCGACCCCGACAATGTCGAGGCGCAGGCGGCGCGCCGTTACTGGCCGTTGCTGATGGGGGAAGGCTTCCGGCGGGATCGGAATGCAGAAGATATCAACGCCTTGCTCAACTATGGCTATACGGTGCTGCGGTCACTGTGCGCGCGTGCCGTGGTCGGCTCTGGCCTGCACCCGTCCATCGGCGTGCACCATGCCAATCGGACCAATGCCTTTGCCCTGGCCGACGATCTGATCGAACCGTTCCGGCCACTGGTCGATGCGCTGGCCCTGCGGCTTTTCGCGCGCGGTATCGTCAGCGTAACGCCGGAGGCCAAGCGCGCCTTTGCCAGTCTGATCGCGCTCGACCTGCCCGGCCCGGACGGAACGACCACCGTGTCGGGCGCCGCGAACCGCGCCGCGCAAAGCCTGGCGCGTGCTTTCCAGAGCGGACAGGCGGCCGACATCCTGCTCCCGTCACCCCCGTCCGCGCTGGAACTGGCCGGACTCGATTCGCTGCTCCCATGAGCGCGAGCCAGTTGAGCGGATACCGGCTGATGTGGATTTTCGTGATGTTCGACCTGCCTGTGACGACTAGGGAGCAAGCCCGTGCAGCCACGAAATTTCGCGAGTTTTTACTGGATGAAGGTTTTGAGAAGAGCCAGTTTTCGGTCTATGCTCGCTTCTGCAACGGCAAGGAACAGTTTGAAACCTATATGCGGCGGGTCGAGTCGAGCTTGCCGGATCGCGGTGATGTCCACATCCTCAGTTTCACGGACCGGCAATATGAAAATATCGTGCGATTTTCAGGACAGCGACGACGACGACAGCAGAAAAATCCGGATCAGCTTGCTTTGTTCTGATGATTCGCGCGCATTTTGCGGTGATGGATCAACGGTTATTGCAATGTTTTTCAATGCAATAACCGTTGATCCATCATAGCCGCTCAGAGATCGCGGTCCAGCGGCAACGACCCGGCGACTTGGAACACGGCCTTGGTATCATAGCCGCTCAGAGATCGCGGTCCAGCGGCAACATCGCCTTGCCCTTGCCCGGCTCTTCCAGAATCATAGCCGCTCAGAGATCGCGGTCCAGCGGCAACGTATTGGCACCGGGCCTTCGCACATCGGAATCATAGCCGCTCAGAGATCGCGGTCCAGCGGCAACTTCCATGGCAAGCGCCAGTTGACGTGGTCGATCATAGCCGCTCAGAGATCGCGGTCCAGCGGCAACGGCGGCAAGGTGGTCAACGGCCTGGTCAAGATCATAGCCGCTCAGAGATCGCGGTCCAGCGGCAACTGGAATGGTGCACCCAAGAGGATTCGAACCATCATAGCCGCTCAGAGATCGCGGTCCAGCGGCAACGAAAGGGGCAAGGTCGAAATCATGTCCGACATCATAGCCGCTCAGAGATCGCGGTCCAGCGGCAACCGGAGGCGCGTTAGGTGTTTGTCGATCGCGATCATAGCCGCTCAGAGATCGCGGTCCAGCGGCAACAGGCTTGCAGAGGGTCCACAGATTGGTGTCATCATAGCCGCTCAGAGATCGCGGTCCAGCGGCAACAGAAGGCTGCCGCTCAGGATCGCGCAAACGATCATAGCCGCTCAGAGATCGCGGTCCAGCGGCAACCGGTGTCACCCTTTGTGAAGGCCATCCGAAATCATAGCCGCTCAGAGATCGCGGTCCAGCGGCAACCTGGCCGGATTTTGTCCGACGGAGCGCAGAATCATAGCCGCTCAGAGATCGCGGTCCAGCGGCAACAAGCGCGCGTTCTTCACAACATGCGCCGAAATCATAGCCGCTCAGAGATCGCGGTCCAGCGGCAACGTGGAAGCTGAACGCGAGAAGCTGAACCGCATCATAGCCGCTCAGAGATCGCGGTCCAGCGGCAACGCGCCGATCGAAGTGGCGGACGGCCATTTCATCATAGCCGCTCAGAGATCGCGGTCCAGCGGCAACTGCAAGGAGGCCGAGATACCCTATATCCCGATCATAGCCGCTCAGAGATCGCGGTCCAGCGGCAACCGGTCCAAGCTCGAAGAAAACCGCCAGGAAATCATAGCCGCTCAGAGATCGCGGTCCAGCGGCAACTCCACGACTGCTGCGGGCACGGCGATTGCGATCATAGCCGCTCAGAGATCGCGGTCCAGCGGCAACAAAAGTTTGGTCGTCGGCATCGACGCCGGGATCATAGCCGCTCAGAGATCGCGGTCCAGCGGCAACGGTTGTCGGACCAGATCGACGGTGAAGCGAATCATAGCCGCTCAGAGATCGCGGTCCAGCGGCAACGTCAAGGATCGCGGCGCCGCGCGGCCGAGCATCATAGCCGCTCAGAGATCGCGGTCCAGCGGCAACACGCCACGCGCATCATAGTCGCCGCGCGCAATCATAGCCGCTCAGAGATCGCGGTCCAGCGGCAACGCGTCCGAGGCAGCGGAAAGCGGCGTCGAGATCATAGCCGCTCAGAGATCGCGGTCCAGCGGCAACCGGCCGTAGCGCATCCGCAGCCCGTCAGCATCATAGCCGCTCAGAGATCGCGGTCCAGCGGCAACGCCGAATTGGCACCCGCCAGCAATATGTAGATCATAGCCGCTCAGAGATCGCGGTCCAGCGGCAACCGGAAGAACACCCGGGGCTCCAAGCGCCCGATCATAGCCGCTCAGAGATCGCGGTCCAGCGGCAACAGGCGAAACAGTCGGAACTAATCCACGATTATCATAGCCGCTCAGAGATCGCGGTCCAGCGGCAACCGGATGCTGATATTCCCCTTGGCATAGGCGATCATAGCCGCTCAGAGATCGCGGTCCAGCGGCAACGTCGAACATCTGCAGTTCGGCGCGTAGAGCATCATAGCCGCTCAGAGATCGCGGTCCAGCGGCAACCTGCTTGCGGCGGCTGACCAGATTGAGGAGATCATAGCCGCTCAGAGATCGCGGTCCAGCGGCAACCGTCCGGTAATCGTTGATAGCTTGCGCCAGATCATAGCCGCTCAGAGATCGCGGTCCAGCGGCAACTGCTGACGGAGCCGACCGCAGCTGCCCGAGATCATAGCCGCTCAGAGATCGCGGTCCAGCGGCAACACGAAATCCGCCTCGCGCTGGATCGCGCGCATCATAGCCGCTCAGAGATCGCGGTCCAGCGGCAACAGCGTGCTGTCAGCATAGAGCGCCTGGAACATCATAGCCGCTCAGAGATCGCGGTCCAGCGGCAACATGGCGTCATCGGCACGATCAGCCCGGTCAATCATAGCCGCTCAGAGATCGCGGTCCAGCGGCAACTGAAGATCCTGCGTATGTCCTGTCTGGCCGATCATAGCCGCTCAGAGATCGCGGTCCAGCGGCAACGTGTAGGACCGTTGAGGATGCAAAGAGGGGATCATAGCCGCTCAGAGATCGCGGTCCAGCGGCAACCGTTATCTCCTTGTGGCCGACGCCGAAGAAATCATAGCCGCTCAGAGATCGCGGTCCAGCGGCAACCAGCATCTGGTCCGCCAGCAAAGCGGCCGCATCATAGCCGCTCAGAGATCGCGGTCCAGCGGCAACGATTGATCGAAATTCGGGCGATTATGCAACATCATAGCCGCTCAGAGATCGCGGTCCAGCGGCAACCCGCGCAGGATCATCGCCACGCCACCCTTCATCATAGCCGCTCAGAGATCGCGGTCCAGCGGCAACTGTGGGCCAGACGGTCAAGGGCGAAGGGACATCATAGCCGCTCAGAGATCGCGGTCCAGCGGCAACAGCACTTCCGCCATCGAACGAACATTTTCGATCATAGCCGCTCAGAGATCGCGGTCCAGCGGCAACCGATTTATACAGCCATACACGGGCGTAGGCATCATAGCCGCTCAGAGATCGCGGTCCAGCGGCAACCGTTTCGTACCGCGCGCGGATGGCCGCGCTATCATAGCCGCTCAGAGATCGCGGTCCAGCGGCAACGGCGTGCCAGTCGGCGCGAAGGTAACGCAGATCATAGCCGCTCAGAGATCGCGGTCCAGCGGCAACGCGATCACGTCGGAGGCCAACACGCGCGCCATCATAGCCGCTCAGAGATCGCGGTCCAGCGGCAACATGCAGATCAGCGCGATCGGCAACAGCGTCATCATAGCCGCTCAGAGATCGCGGTCCAGCGGCAACAACGATGGCACCGGCACCGTGCTGGGCGATATCATAGCCGCTCAGAGATCGCGGTCCAGCGGCAACCGCCGCAGCCAACGATCGCGCCGCCAATGAATCATAGCCGCTCAGAGATCGCGGTCCAGCGGCAACGCAGAGGCCAAGGCCACCCCGGCAACGGAAATCATAGCCGCTCAGAGATCGCGGTCCAGCGGCAACAAGCGCGCGTTCTTCACCACCTGCGCCGAAATCATAGCCGCTCAGAGATCGCGGTCCAGCGGCAACCCTGAGAGGCCGGTAAAAGCCCTGTCACTGATCATAGCCGCTCAGAGATCGCGGTCCAGCGGCAACTCGACCTGCTTGGGCGCAGCCTTGACCTTGATCATAGCCGCTCAGAGATCGCGGTCCAGCGGCAACCCGGCAGTCAGGGGGCCAAGGAAGTGCGCTATCATAGCCGCTCAGAGATCGCGGTCCAGCGGCAACAAGACCCGGTGTTCGCACGCGGCAACAAGCATCATAGCCGCTCAGAGATCGCGGTCCAGCGGCAGAAGTCGGGCTTGGTCCGCACCGCATAGGTAGACAGGAAGTTGCGCACCGACGTCCGCAAGGCACCCGGGTCATAATAGCCCGGCGCCGGTATTGCGTCGCTGGCCGGGCGGACGGACGGCACGATCTGCATCACTGTCGACCCGTCGCCCTTCAACAGCGGCCAGGCCTTGCGCGTATGCGCCATCAGGTTGATATCCTGCGGAAAGACGCGGTTGTAGAAACCGAGGAAACTGGCACCCGGCACGGTAAAAGCTTCGTCGTCGAGAAAGGCCGCCTTGCCCGCATCGATCGCGGCCACCCGCGCCAGCGCTGCGTCGATCAGGCGATTGTTGCTTTTGATAGCGCACCACGAAGGCTGGCGAATAATGCGCACCCTCCTTGCTCCAGCCATTGGCCGACGCGTAAATATCGAGCGACGGATCGGTGCGCTTTCCATCCGCTTCATCCACAATCGAGGCGTCGAGGCTGAGCAGGACCATGCCCGCGTGCCCCCAGTTGGAATCGATCAGCATTACGCCATCGGCGGCTGGCATGCCGGCCAGATTGTCCGGGTATTTGGACAGGCGCGCCGCCTGCTGACAGGATGCAACGCCATTTTCGGCGATCATCTGATAGGCGCTCATAATCGTCGCGCCGCCACTATGGCCGAACAATATCACCTTCTGGATGCCTGGTTGCTTGCGCAGCCAGACGACACCTTCCTTCGCTTCGGCAAGGATGCGGTCCAGTTGACCTTCATCCACGGCGTTGATCTTGTTGGTGCTGTTGTTGGCGCACGGCACGGTATAGCCGCGCTGCGACAATTGGGTGCGGGGCGGGAAGCTGAGATAGTCATTATTGGCATGCATCACGAAGATGGCGATGCCTTTCTTCGCCGCGTCGGCAGCCGGCTCGTACAGGACGCCCGGCACGCCCGGCGCGATCTTCACATAGCGGGTCTGCACCTGAGCCATTTCGGCAATAGCCGGTGCAGCGAGCGTGCTGACAGCGACAGCCGCCAACAGGGACAGGGCGAAAGGACGGTGCATGGATCAGGCATGCCTCAAGTCGATTTTCTTGGCAGGAGCATTGCGCTCCGTTGCTGAACCGACTTGTGAACGAGGCGACCAAACCGAAAATGAACAGGGGTAGGCGGCCGAAACTGGACCCGATGGATCGACATTCTGTACGAAGCAAAAAAGCAGTGGCGGGTAACGCACCTGTGGAATGGACAGGTCGGAACGGGATCAAAGCGCGATCAGGCAGGTGATACGCCTTATATATCTTCGACAGCCAATATGATCCTGACGTCATGGTCGGCCATTCAATCGCTGAACCCGCCTATCGCTCCAACTTGGTCGCCAGCAGCACCAGGGTCGTCGTCCGCTCCATGCCGTCAAACTGACCGATATCGTCGATGATATCATTCAGTTCGGCCCCATCATCGGCCTCCAGCACGGCAATGATGTCATATTCGCCGCTGATGGCATGGACCGCCTGAACATGGTCGATCCGCATCAGCGCCTGCTCTATGTCGCGGCGATGGCGCGGCAGGGTCTTGATCATCATGTGCGCCCGCACCCGACTGGCGGAGAAGACCGAGCCGAGACGGATCGTATAGCCCGCCACGATGCCGTCTTCCTCCAGACGGGCAATGCGCGAATAGAGATGCCCCCGCGATACACCGAGTTCCTTGGCAAGCTGGGCGATGGGCTGGCGTGAATCCTGTCGCAACAGGCTCAGCAGCCGTTCGTCCAACTCATCGAGGCGCAGACCGCCATGGGGCATCATCGCCCCATGGCGTCCATCGCGCCATGCGGATTACCGTTGCCCGTCATATAGTCATCATATCGGGCCGGCAGGGTCATGGCAAAGGCCGTTCGCCATCCTTGCTCAACCGCACCTGACCAGCCTGCACGTCATAGAGCCGCTGGAAGGTCGGCCGATCCACGCGCCCCTGCGGCAGATGCACGACCGATCCCGCGCCAATGCCCGTGACGGATATGGCGGAAGCATTGAGCGGCCCCTGAACTGGGAGATTACGCAGCGCGGCACCATCGACCAGCCATGCCCCACCTTGCGGATCGGTGGCGTAGATGCGCGCCACCCCATCCGGTTCAACCGCCAGAGACGCGCTTTCATCGACGCCCAGCCCCAGCATGGCAGGCTGATCCACCGGACGCCCCACCTGCGCCTTGGCCACGAAGGCGAACAATCGACCCAACCGATCCCGCTCCTTGAAATGGGTGTCGGTCACGATCCCCTTGAGCAGCGTCAGGTGCAGAAAATCCCCTTCGATCGTGTTGGCAGGACCGAAGGGCTCGGCCAGCGCTTCTGCGCTGGTGATGCTGCCATCGTCCATCGCACCGTAAAGCTTCTCACCCAACATGGCGAGGCCTGCACTGGTCCCCGCCAACGGCTTGCCCGCGGCGACATGGGCATCCAGCGCTTCGGCGACCGGTGTGCCGCGCCAGAAGCGGACATAGCGGGCCTGATCCCCCCCGGCGATGAAGATGCCGTCGGCATGTTTCAGACTGGCGAGAATCTTCGGATCGGTCGCCGCACTGCGATCGGCAAAGACGAATGTTTCGGCAGACTGGATGCCACCCAGCTTGTGATAGAATTCCTCGCCGATCTGCCCTTTCTGCGACGCCCGCAATATGACGATATGGCCATGCCCAGCCTTCGCGAAGAACCATTTCATGGCATCGGCATTGCGATCGCCACCGCCCAGCAACAGCAGGCCGCCGGACACTGGATCGGGCGTTGGCGTCGTCAGCTTGCCCAGTTGATAATGACGATAGGATGCCTCCTTCGCCTGCGCCCCGCTCATGGTTAGGACCATGGCGGCCAATGCGATGGCAGCCCCCAGCGCGCGTCGCATAGCAATCTCCCGTCCGATCAGATGCGCATTTTCATGTCACATATTGTCCACAGGACAAAACAATATGTTCCACATCTCCATCACAATGATTGAATCATACGCAGGTTTCTGATGTAACAATCGGAAATATGGGGATGCAGAGGCGCGTGGGGCGCCATCCCCGGAATGGGGGCAATATGAACTTCGCGGAACGCCGTATCTTTCGGGCGATGCTGGGCCTGGGCTGTTGCCTGCCGGCACTGATCGGCAGCGCGACGGCACAGACTGGCGGGCAGCCGGAGGGCGAGCCGGAAATCATCGTCACCGGATCGCGCATTCCCCGCGCGGCGCAGGAAGGACCGGCCCCGGTGACGACCATCACCGCCGATACGATCCGCGCTAACGGCTATACCAGCGTTCCCGACATCCTGCGCGCCGTCACCCAGAATGGTGGCGAAACGCAGAGCCAGCAAAGCTTCAGCGGCGCCAGCTTCACCCCCGGCGCGCAGCAGGTCGACCTGCGCGGGCTTGGCCCCAATCATACACTGGTGCTGGTCAACGGCCGTCGCATCGCGGACTTCCCCCTGCCCTTTCAGGGGCGCAGCAACTTCACCGATATTTCGAACATTCCATTGGGCCTGATCGATCAGGTCGAAGTGCTCAGCGGCAGCGCATCGGCCATTTACGGGTCGGATGCGATTGCCGGCGTCATCAATTTCAAGCTGAAGGACAAGGTCGACGGCACGACGATCGACTATCGTGCCGGGCGGACGGAACATGGCGGCGGCGCATCCCACCGCATCACCGCGACCACGGGCTGGTCAAACGATCGCTTCCATATCGTCGCGGGTGGCGAATATCTGCTGCAACGCCCGATCTGGGCCTATCAGCGCAAGATTCAGGACAGCACGGCCGATAATCCCACCACTGCCTCGCCCCTCGCCCGGCGGACCTTCCTGCGCTACAATCCCGATGCCGACGAATATGTCGATCCGGGCGCGGCGACCTGCGGCGCTTTGTCCGGCCTCAATGGCGGGTCGACCTATTATGCGTCCCGGCCGCGCTACGGCGCCTACGACGACGAGCTTGAAGATTATGGTCCCGGCTATTTCTGCGGCAGCAACACGTCGATCGGCTATGGCACCGTCATTTCACGCCGCGAAGGCTTCAACGGCTTCGCATCGGCGGGTTACGAACTGTCCGACAATGCGCAACTGTTCGTGGACGCGCAGTTCGGCATCAGCAAGGTGGCGCTGATGTCCGATGTGCTCAACTGGGGCTATCAGAATAGCGCAGGCAGCAGCGACACGACCTTCTACAATAGTTTCGATGGCCAGCTGGACGATTGGTATCGGCAGTTCACGCCGGAGGAATCCGGTGGCTTCTCCAAGGTGATGACCCGCAACCGGCAACAGACGTTCAGCATCACGCCGGGCGTGAAGGGCGAGTTTGGCGGCACATGGAATTACGAACTCTCCTTCAACCACAGCGAATATAAGGCGAAGGTCAAATTCCCGCAGGTGATCGCGGCCAAGGCCAACGCCCTGTTTCTGGGCGAACAGCAGGGCGTGGATGAAGATAGCGGCTATCCGATCTTCAATGCCGATCCCGCACGCCTCTACACGCCGCTGACCCAGTCGGAATATGAGAGCATCACCGCCTACAGCGTCTATAATCCCAAAAGCTGGACCGACAATCTGTCGGCCACGATCAGCAGCACCGAATTGTTTCAGCTCCCCGCTGGCCCGGTCGGCTTCGCTGCCGTCGCGGAACTGGGCAAGCAGGGCTATGACCTCAATCCCGATCCGCTGGCGCTGACCGACTATTATTACGGCCTCAAGGACAGCGACGGTCAAGGCAGCCGCAAACATTGGGCGCTGGGTGGCGAATTGCGCGTGCCCGTCACCAGCTTCCTGCAACTGTCGGGCGCGGCCCGCTATGACCGGTTCCGTTTTGGCGGTAGCAGTGTGGGCAAGTTCACCTATAATGGCGGGATCGAGCTGCGGCCGACCAGCACGCTGCTGCTGCGCGCCGCCTATGGCACCAGCTTCCGCGCGCCCGACCTGCATTATGTGTTCACCGGTCCGGGCAACACCCATCCATCCGCGACCGATTATTATCTCTGCCGCACGGAAGAACCGGACGAGGATATCGGCGATTGCAGCTATGCCGATGAAGGCATCGTCGCCCAACGCAACGGCAATCGGAAGCTGAAGCCCGAAACCGCCCGATCGATCAATGCCGGCATCGTCTGGTCGCCTTCCCGCCATTTCGACGTGTCGGTCGATTATTTCCGCGTGTCCCTGTCCAATCAGGTGCAGGATCTCAGTATCGACACGCTGCTGCGTGACGAGGCGGACTGTCGGATCGGCACGACGATGGGCGGCGCTGCGGTCGATATCAATTCGCCCACCTGTCAGGATGCCCTTGCCCGCGTCCATCGCTTCGTCGGTGGCGTAAATGACGGGGAACTGGATTCGGTGTCGGTCAATCCGATCAACATCGCGCATGAAAAGACCAGCGGCATCGATATCGCCTTGCATGGCAGCCTGCCGACCAGCTTTGGCGAATTCGGCCTGTCCTTCGCCCACACCCATGTCTTCGACCACATCTTCCGCCAATATCCGGGCGATGCGTCGATCAACAAGCTGGCGGCAACCAGCGGCTATTATATCCCGCGCGACAAGACGACGGCGAGCGTCAGCTGGTCGCTGGAAGGACTGAAATGGACGGTGGAAGGCAAGCGTCTGGGCAAGCTGCCCAATTATGACGAGGACGCCTATATCAGGGCGAGCTACCTGTTCAACACGACGCTGCAATATGACTTTACCGATCATCTGCGCGGGTCGCTGACCGTGACGAACCTGTTCGATCAAAAGCCGGTCAAGGACCCGAGCTACGCCGCCTATCCCTATTATGACATTAGCTGGTTCGACAGCGTGGGCCGCAGCATGTTCCTGCAACTGACCTACAAGCTGGGCGGCGGCGCCCTGTAAGACGACACCCAGGGCGGCATCGCGAAGCCCATGCCTGCCGCTCTGGCAACAATCCATCGTCGCGCCTATATGGGCGCGATGTATGATTTTTCGCCCGATACCGCCGTCGACAAGAGCAGCCTCTATGACGACCTGTTGTCCGCCGCCGATGCGCTGACTTCCGGAGAACCGGACCCGGTTGCCAATATGAGCAACCTGTCCGCCCTCCTCTGGCAATTCCTGCCCGACCTCAACTGGGCGGGATTCTACCGCATGGTCGAAGGCGAACTGGTGCTCGGTCCGTTTCAGGGCAAGCCGGCCTGCATCCGCATCCCGGTCGGCCGGGGCGTGTGCGGTACGGCCGCTGCCACCGGCGAAACGCAGTTGGTGGAGGATGTCCACGCCTTTCCGGGGCATATCGCCTGCGACGCCGCCAGCGCTTCGGAGATCGTGGTGCCGGTCCTCCATGACGGCAAGCTGATCGGCGTGCTGGATCTGGACAGCCCCCTTCCCGCCCGGTTCGACTCGCAGGACGCGCAAGGCCTTGAAGCGCTGGTGTCGAAGATCGCCGACAGAATAATCTGACGCATTAACCATATCCCACCTTCCGGGCCGTAAGGATTTTGGTCTTTCCGGCCCGTTTCGGGACAGCGATTTCCCGGCTGGATCATGGATAGGCGCGGATCATCATGCTAAACGAGGCGTTAGCATTTTTGGTCCGCGCACGCCCCTTGCTGCGCGAGGCAACAGGGAGCGTTAACCATGAAGATTTCCAGCCTTCTGCTTGTGGGCGCCAGCGCTGCACTGGCGAGCATCGGGGTACCGGTCCTTGCCGAAGCGCCCGCGGCTGGTGGCTGGACCGGCCCGCGCCCCGCCCCGCAGGCACCCCGCCCCGCAGGCAACTGGAACGGGCATCGCTGGGGCCCGCTGCAGAATGGCCGCTGGTTCGCCGGCACGCGCGCGCCGGGCGGCTGGGGCGCCTATCGTCGTCCCGTCTATGGCTATGTGCTGCCCCGCTACTGGGTCAGCCCGACCTACTATATCGCCAATTACGGCACCTACGGCCTGCCCGTGCCCGCGCGCGGCTATGGCTGGTCGCGCTATTATGACGATGCGGTCATGACCGACAGCTATGGCCGGGTCTATGACTATCGCAGCAATGTCGAGTGGGGCCGCTATGAAGGCGGCTATGCGCCCGACGGCTATTATGACGATGGCTCCTATCCCGAACCGCGCCGGGACAATGGCGTGGGCGGCGCCGCGATCGGCGCGGTCGTCGGCGGCGTGGCCGGCAACCGGATCGCCGGGCGCGGCAACCGCACCGCCGGCACGCTGATCGGCGCAGGCGTTGGCGCTGTTGCCGGCATGGCGATCGACAAGGCGGAGGATGGCCCGCGCCGCCATGCCCCGCCCCCGCCGCGTCGCCCCGGCGCGGGCTATGATGACGGCTATGGCTATGCCGATGACCGCGTCACCAGCCAGAATGAATATGACGGCCGCTGGACCGGCACCTGGACCACTGATGATGGCCGGAAGGTCAGCGGCACCTATGAGGGCCGTTTCGAAGGCGATGTGCGCGGCGCGGGCGTCGATTATGACGCGCCACCCTATGGCGGGCCGCACTGGCGCGGCGCAGGGCCGATGCCGACACAGGGCGGTTATGTGTCGGGTGGCTATTATTATCCCGCGCCGATCGTCACCACGGTCACGGTGAAACCGGAAGAGACCATAACGACGACCACCACGACCTATACTACGGAAACGGCCGCGCCGCGTAAGACCGTGCGGCGCAAGGTCGTGCGAAACTGTCGCTGCAAATAAGCAAAAGCCCCGGCGAGTCACGACGTCGGTGCGGGGCCGGTTCCTGACGGGACTGGCCCTATCGCCGGACGCGGTTATCCCCAAGAGGCGGATGCAGCACATCAAAGGGTTGCGGCCGGCCCAGATGGAAACCCTGTCCCACGACACAGCCAAGGCCCAGCAGGAACAGCGCCTGCGCCTCGGACTCGACGCCCTCGGCCACAACTTCCATGCCGAAGCTGCCGCCCAGTTTCACGATCGCGTCGACGATCGCGGCGTCGCCCGCATCCTTTTCGATATGACTGACAAAGCTGCGATCGATCTTCAGCACGTCGACCGGATATTGCTTCAAATGGGTGAGCGAGGCGAAACCGGTACCAAAGTCATCCAGCGCAACCCGCACGCCCGCCTTGGCGAAATGGTCCAGGGCATGCGCCACCTGATCCGTCCCGCGCCCCAGAAACACGCTTTCCGTCACCTCGACCTCGAAATTCGCGGTCGGAATGCCGAACTGATCCAGTTGCTCCAGCAATCGCTCGGCAAAATCGCCATTGGCGAAATCCGCCGCCGACGCATTGATCGCCACCCTGCCGGGATCATGCCCCGCCCATAGCCATTGCTGCACATCCCGCAGCACGGACGCCAGCATCTGCCGCGTCAGGTCCACGGCGATCTCGCTATGGTCGAAGGCCGCGGCAATGGTGCCGGGCAGTTGCAACCCCATGCGCGGATGATGCCAGCGCAGCAACGCTTCATAGCCCAATACGCGCCCGGACCGCATGTCCACGCGCGGCTGATAATAGGGGATGACCAGCTTGTCGGAGACGATCTGCCGCGCCATGCGGATCATAGAACTGCGATGCTGCGCATCGGCGCGCAATTGTGACTGGAACAGGGTCAACCGCCCACGCCCGGCCGCTTTGGACGCATAGAGCGCCAGATCGGCCGCCTTGAGCAAATCGTCGGCGCGCTTGGCATGATCCCCGAACAGGGCGCCGCCAATGCTGACCCCACAATCCAGCGCCCGCCCCTGATGCAGATGCGGCGTGCGGACATTGTCGTACAGACGGGCACTGAATGCCTCCAGCGCTTCACTGTCGCCCAGCGACGCCGCGATCAGCCCGAACTCATCCCCACCCAGACGCCCCAGCATCGCATCAGCGGGCGCGAGCGCCACCAGCCGCTGGGCAAAGGCGCAGAGCAGCGCATCGCCTGCATCATGGCCGAGCGAATCATTGGTGCGCTTGAGATCGTCTATATCGAACAACAGCAGGCCGAAGCTCTCATTCTTCGCCTGCGATCGCGCCGCCATTTCCTCCAGCGTCGCCTGCCACAGCGCGCGGTTCGGCATCCGCGTCATCGGGTCATGCGTCGCCGCCCAGCGTATCCTTTGCTCCGCATCCCTTTCCTCGGTCACATCCAGGAAGGTGACGATGATCCGCTGCGGGCGGCCGCCATCGGATCGCGTCGTCCATCCGGTACTGCGTATCCAGCGTAGCGCGCCGCTATCCGCCCGGTAAATGCGCAATGTCGCTTCGAAATGCGGCGGCAGTGCCCCCTCGGCAACGGCCTCCAGCATGGCGCGCAGCCGATCGCGATCTTCGGGATGGACGAGGCTGAGGGCGAGCTCCGTCGTCGCACACTGTTCTTCGGGCAGGCCCAGCATCCGACGCAACTCAACCGACCAGGTCCGCACGCCGGTCACGCAGTCGAAATCCCATATGCCCAGCCGGGCTGACTGCACCGCCAGGCGAAACCGTTCCTCGCTCTGGCTCAGGGCCGTTTGCGCCAGCCGCTGGGCATGCACATCCTCCAGCGTGCCGTACCAGCGCAGCACAGCGCCCCTGGCATCCCGCCGCGCAGACGCCCGCGCCCGCATCCAGCGATAGCCGCCGTCGCGCAAATGGATGCGATATTCGACATCGACCGGCATGCCGCTCGACAGATGGTTGCTCCAGGTCGCCACGGTCCGCGCGAGATCGTCGGGATGCACGGCGCCAAGCCAGCCCGTCCCCAGCGCCTCCTGCGGCGCCATGCCGGTCAGGTCCAGCCAGCGCGGCCCCACTTCCTCCACATTGCCATCCGGCCCCGCGGTCCATGGCACCTGCGGGCTGAGATCGACCGACCAGCGATAATGTTCGCGACTTTCCGCCAGCGCATCGGCCAGCAGACGCGCATCACGATCATGGCGCTCATGAATATCTTCGATCGTGCCATACCAGCAGGGCAGCCCCGTCGGCCCCACCGATCGGGCAAGGCGCACAAGGCACCAGCGCCTTTGCCCGTCGGCGCATTCGAAGCGCAGGGTCAGGGGCTGGGGCCGATCCTGCTTCAGCGCCGCGCCCAGCAAGGCCCGGCGATCCTTGCAGGACAGAAGCACGCGCCATCCCAGGTCGATCGGATCACCGGCAAGACGCGGCATGAAGCCAACGCCATCGCGTTCGACCGCGATCAGATGACCATGATGGTCGGCAACCCAGCGCAGAATCGGCGGAGAAACCTGATCGAAGAGGGGGGAGCCAAGAAGGTCGTTCCGATAAAGGAACAAGTCGCGCGCGCCGCCGCCTCCGAGCGCAAGCCGGACATCCTCAAATCGATGATCAACAAAGCGGTCCATTCCCGCTCCCGTTTCTACCGCCTCATCCCACTATTTTCGGTACCTAGCCAAAAAGGTTAAACAAATTGGCAGTCCAAAATGTCCATTCGTCCCACTATTTCTAATATCAAGGAAAGTCAGCGATATAGCCTGAAGCTATTTGCGGAACATGCCCACCAGTTCGACTGGTAGCGGCGGTTCGTCGCGCTGGGGCACTTCACGTACCGCCTTGACCTGCTCATCCGGGTCGAATCGCACCCAACCGGTGCGGCTGAGCTTTTCGAGCGGTCGATACCGCACCTTATATTGCATGCGCTGCGACCCATCGACCCAATAGCCCAGATAGACATAGGGCAGACCAGCCTTCGCCGCGCGCAGGATATGGTCCATGATGATATAGTTGCCGAGGCCGGGCCGCTCTTCCAGTTCGGTGTCGAAGAAGCTGTAGATCATCGACAGGCCATCACCCTGCCGATCGGTCAGGCAGGCGCCGACCAGCTTGCCCGGTCGTCCATCCACGGTCGGCTCGCGATATTCGACCACATAGCTGTCGACGGGCGTCTGCTCGACCATGTCGGCAAAGTCCATCTCGTCCATCTCGGTCATGCCGCCACCGGGATGACGCGCCTGAAGATAACGCTGGAGCAGCGTATATTGCTCTTCGGTCGACCAGGGCTTGCAGGCGGTGACGACCAGATCGCTGTTGCGGCGAAGCAATTTGCGCTGGGTGGCGTTGGGCTGAAACTCGCCCGCCACCACACGCACCGACACGCAGGCCGAACAATCGGCGCAACTCGGCCGGTAAGCGACATTCTGGCTGCGGCGAAACCCGATGCGGCCCAGCGCATCATTGAGTTCGGCGGCATTGTCGCCATTCAGTTCGGTAAAGACCTTCCGCTCGCTCTTGCCCGGCAGATAGGGACAGGGCGACGGGTTGGTGACGAAGAAACGCGGGAATCGAAAAGGGGCCGTCATGCTCCCCCCTCCGATTCAGTCCTGCGCGTCGCGTCGATCATGAAGGACTTATGCCGTCCACCCGCCCGGCTGAAAAGTCCATTTACCACGAAAAGTTGCGAGCCTTTTCAAGCGTCAGGCAACCTCGATCGGCGCAACCTCATAACCGGCCTCGCCCAGCGCCGCGATCAGCCGCTGAAGATGCGCCCGATCGCGCGTTTCGCATTCGACGTCGAGGCTGAGGCCCTTGGCCGGCAGGTTGGTGAAAATGCGCTGATGCGCCAGTTCCAGGATGTTGACCGACTCCTGATCGAAGATGCGGGCGACATGGAACAGCGCGCCAGGCCGATCCTGGAGGATGATCCGCAGACGCGCCAGACGACCCGACCGGGCCAGATCGCGCAGCAGCACATTGGCCAGCAGGCGCGTGTCGATATTGCCGCCCGTCAGCACCAGCCCGACACTACGTCCGGCAAATTTCTCACGATAGGTGAGCAGCGCGGCAAGGCCGGCCGCACCGGCACCCTCGACAACGGTCTTCTCGATCTGAAGCAGCAGGCTCACCGATTCTTCGAGTCGGCGTTCCGTCACCAGCAGGACATCGTCCGCCAGTCGCTCCACGAAGCGGCGCGTGAGTTCGCCCGGCTGCTTGACCGCGATGCCTTCCGCCAGCGTATCGCCATCGCAGGGCAGGTCGGCGCCCTTCACGAAATCATACATGGACGGATAGAGTTCGGCCTGCACGCCATAAAGCTGGATATCGGGCTTCATCGCCCGCGCCGCGGTCGCCATGCCGGAAAACAGGCCGCCGCCACCGATCGGGATGATCAGCGTGTCGATTTCCGGCGCGTCTTCCAATATTTCCAGCGCGACCGTGCCCTGCCCCGCCATGATATCCGGCTCATCGAAGGGATGGATGAACGTCAGGCCCTGCTCCACCTCCAGCTTGCGGGCATGGGCATAGGCGTCGTCAAACTTCTCGCCATATTGCACCACGGTCGCGCCATGGCCGCGCGTCTGCGTGATCTTCACGATCGGCGTGGTCGTAGGCATGACGATGGTGACAGGCACGCTCAGACGCTTGCCATGATAGGCCAACCCCTGCGCATGATTGCCCGCCGACGCGGCGATCACGCCCTTGGTCTTGGACGCTTCATCGAGTTGCAGCAGGCGATTGAGCGCGCCGCGCTCCTTATAGGCGGCGGTGAACTGGAGATTTTCGAATTTCAGATAGACCTTGCAGCCCAGCATATCGGACAGCGTCTGGCTAATCAGCGTCGGCGTCTTGACGATCGCGCCCGAAATGCGGGTCCGCGCAGCAAGAATATCATCGACGGTGACGGGCAGCGGCAGAGCGCTTTCGATCTTGGCTAGGTTGGTCATGGGCTGGCCCCGTAAAGCAAAATTGCGGCGGAAGAAACTGGCACTGTCGGAAAACTGGCCCTATGGCAGGGCTGGACGCAGTAATTGTACGAGGCATATGGCTAACATCGCGTTTATCGGCCTGGGGATCATGGGCGGCCCGATCGCCGGTCATCTGGCCAAGGCCGGGCACAGCCTGACCGTCTATAACCGTTCCATCGGCAAGGCGAAGATCTGGGCCGAAACCTATGGCGGACGGGTCGCCATCAGCCCGGCCAAGGCGGCCGAGGATGCGGAGATAGTGATCAGTTGCGTCGGCAACGACGATGACCTGTCGCAGATCACGCTGGGCCGCGACGGCGCCTTCCGCACGATGAAGGCCGGCAGCCTGTTCATCGACCATACCACCGTATCGGCACGGATCGCGCGGCAATTGTTCGTGGAGGGCGAAAGCCTGGGCATCCACAGCGTCGATGCGCCGGTGTCCGGCGGTCAGGCGGGGGCCGAAAATGGTCGGCTGTCGATCATGTGCGGCGGCAGCGAGCCAGCGGTCGCGGCGGCAAAGATCGTGATGCAGGCCTATGCCGCGCGGATCGTCCATGTCGGCGGTGCGGGCGCGGGCCAGACCACCAAGATGGTGAACCAGATCTGCATCGGCGGCGTGTTGCAGGGCCTGTCCGAAGCGCTGCGCTTCGCGCAGGCGGCGGAACTGGACCTCGACAAGGTGTTCGAGGCGATCTCCGGCGGCGCGGCGCAAAGCTGGCAAATGGAAAATCGCTGGAAAACGATGGCGGAGGATAGTTTCGACTTCGGCTTTGCGGTCGACTGGATGCGCAAGGATCTGGGCCTCGCGATCGAGGAAGCGCGCGCCAACGGCTCCACCCTGCCGGTGACGGCGATGATCGACCAATTCTATGCCGATGTGCAGGCGCTGGGCGGCAGTCGGCAGGATACCAGCGCACTGGTCCGGCGGATCACCCGCGCATGAGGGCTGCTGCACTGGCGGCGATCGCCGCGATAGCCCTGCCCCTCCCCGCTTATGCGTCGGGCGTGATCGACAATGTCAACGGCATCGCGATCGACGCCAATGGCAAGCTGGTCCATTTCGATGCGCTGATGGTCGATGATGACGGCAAGGTCGAAAAGCTGATTCAGGGCCGCTATCAGGAACCCGAATATAAGCCCAAGAAGCCGAAAAAGGGCCAGCCCTGGCCGGAGCGGCCCAAGCCGCTGAGCTTCAGGATGGATGCGGGCGGCAAGACGCTGATCCCCGGCCTGATCGACGGGCATGGCCATGTCATGGGCTATGGCATGGCGCTGATCACGCTCGACCTGTCGGACACGAAATCGCTGGCCGAAGCGCAGGCGAAGATCCGCGCCTATGTGGAGGCCAATCCGGGGCGCAAGTGGATCATCGGCACCGGCTGGAATCAGGAGCAATGGGGTCTGGGCCGCTTCCCCACCGCGGCCGAACTGGACGCCGCCGAAAGCGAGACGCCGGTCTGGCTGGAGCGGGTGGATGGCCATGCCGGATGGGCCAACAGCGCCGCGATCCGCGCGGCGGGCATCACCGCCACGACCAAGGCGCCCATGGGCGGCCGGATCGAGATGGCAGCAGGCAAACCGGCGGGCGTGTTCGTCGACAAGGCGATGAGCCTCATCCAGAAATTCGTGCCGCCCCCAGCGCCCAAGGATCGCGACAATGCGCTGGAAAAGGCGCAGCGCGCCTTGCTGTCCATGGGCATTACCGGCATCGCCGACATGGGCACCAGCATAGAAGACTGGCAGGCCTTCCGCCGGTCGGCCGATCGCGGCGCATTGCGCGTGCGGATCATGTCCTATGCTTATGGCGTCGACAATATGGTGCTGATCGCCGGATCGGAGCCGACGCCCTGGCTGTATGACGATCGCCTGCGCATGGGCGGGATCAAGCTGTTGCTGGACGGCGCGCTGGGATCGCGCGGGGCATGGTTGCGTGCGGACTATGCCGACGCGCCGGGCCAGCGCGGCCTGCCGATGATCCCCGACACGCAACTTCGCAACTTTATGAGCCGCGCGGCGATGGATAATTTCCAGGTCGCGGTCCACGCGATCGGCGACGCGGCGAACCATGAAGTGCTGAACGCGATCGAGGAACTGAACGACACCTATAAGGGCGACCGGCGCTGGCGCATTGAACATGCGCAGATCATCGACCCGGCCGATCTGCCGCGCTTCAAGCCGCTGGGCGTCGTCGCGTCGATGCAGCCAGTGCATGAAGCGTCGGACTGGCGCATGGCGACCGCGCGCATGGGCGAAGCCCGGCTGAAGGGCGCCTATGCCTGGAAGACGATGCTCGACAATGGCGTGCCTCTGGCCTTCGGGTCGGACGTGCCGGTGGAGAGCCCCAATCCCTTCGCCGGTATCGCCGTCGCCATGACGCGGGAAGATGCCAAGGGCGAACCGGCGGGCGGGTGGATGCCCGAACAGCGGATCGGTTTTGAGGCGGCGCTGGACGGCTTTACCCGGCAGGCGGCCTATGCCGGTTTTGCCGAAAAGCGGTTCGGCAATCTGGCGGTCGGCCAGCGCGCCGACTTCCTGCTGATCGATCGCGACATTTCGACCACACGCCCCGCCGATATCCGCCAGACGCAGGTGCTGGAAACCTGGATCGGTGGCAAGCGGGTCTATGTGAAGGGGCAATAAGTCAGATCAGCGGGACTTGGCGGGGTTCCAGATGGTGACTGTGCGCCCCCGCATCGCCTTGAGCACGCCCTGCAAGGTTGCGGCATAGGCGATCAGGATATCGACCAGCGCGGCGAAGGGGCCACTCTTCGCCCGCACCCCGATCCAGATGACCAGCGCCACGCCGATGGCCCCCGCCATATAGAGCATCGGCGAAATCCGCATGGCCAGCGCGCCGGCGGCGACGGCGCCGGTCAGGATGAAGACACCGCCGAACCAGCGGACGATCTTGCGCGACATATATTTGAAGCGGTCGACCGCCGCCATCTGCCGCAATTGCGGCCGCAAATGGCTGTGCGTATGCCAGGCGCGGGCAGCGATCCGCACCTTGCGCCGATATTCATCCTTGCGCGCCGTCACCAGCCGTTCGCGGGCGATCACATCCTTCGCCTTGATCAGGCGCTTGCCCGCGAAGACCACCGCCATGGAGACGGTCAGGTCATCCAGCACGCTGTCGGGGAAATCGGGATAGAGGCTGCGCCGGATCGAGAAGATGGAGCCATCCGCCCCCAGCACATTGCCGGTGCGCGATTCCTCGTCCTTCAGCCGCTCCTCCAGCCGCCAGTAGAGCGAACCGACCGAGGCGGTCGCGCTGCCCTCCGCACCGATATAGTGGAGCGATCCCAGCACGCCGCCGACGTCCGGATCGGCATAGCGGGCCAGCAGTCGCTCTACGGCCTCTTCGTCCAGCAGCACATTGGCGTCGGTGAATATCAGCACATCGCCGCGCGCACGGGCCGCGAGTTGCTTCATGCCATGCGCCTTGCCGCTGCGGCCGGGGCCACGGATCAGCGTGACGAGATCGCCCTGCCCCGCGATCAGATCGCCGGTGCCATCGGAGGAGCCATCATCGAAGGCCAGAAACTCCAGCGTCGGATAGCGGCGCTTCAGCATCGCCAGATTGGCCAGCTTCTCCGGCATCGCCTCCGCTTCATTATAGGCGCAGAAAAGCAGCGAGGCGCTGGGCGTCGACCCGGCGACAGGCTGTTCCGCCTTCGACGACAAAGCGCGCAGGATCAGCGGATAGAAGAGGAAGGGCCAGGCCACCGCCACCAGACAGAGCAGCAAGATCGCGGCAAGAATCAAGTTGGTCGCCATCGGATCAATAGGCCTTGTGATGGACGAGGACGCCCAGCGTCGCGACGATAATGCGCAGATCGCGCCAGATCGACCAGTCGCTGACATATTCGAGGTCGGACTGAAGCCGGTCGATCAGATCCTGATGATGGTCGGTCGATCCGCGATGGCCGCGCACCTGCGCCAGACCGGTCATGCCCGGCTTGATGCAATGCCGCTCCCAATAACGGGCATCGACTTCCCAATAGAGGCTGTCGCCCGCCTTAGCGGCGGCGGCGTGGGGGCGCGGGCCGACGATGCTCATATCGCCCTTCAGCACGTTGAAAAGCTGGGGCAGTTCATCGATGCTGGTCTTGCGCAGGAAGGCGCCGATGCGGGTCACGCGATCATCGTCGCGCCGGGTCAGCGTCGCCGCCTTGTGATCGCTCGCCTCGCTGCGCATCGATCGGAACTTGTAGATGGAGAAGGGCCGTGCATCCTTGCCGATGCGCGGCTGACGGAACAGCGCCGGGCCGGGGCTGCTCAGCCGCACGGCCAGCGCGGCCGCGATCAGGATCGGCGACAGCAGGATCGTGGCGATGCTGGCGACGATCACATCGAACAACCGCTTGATCAGCCGGTCGCGGAAATGCAGCGGGCCGCCAGCGACGATGATGGTCGGCTGACCGTCAAATTCATCCACCCGTGCCGGGGCGAAGCGCAGCAGTTCGGGCACGACGATCTCGCCCCGCGCCGACAGCGACTTGAGTGCGGCGGACCAGTCCGTCATACGATCGAGCGGACAGGCGACGATCACCCGTTCCGCCATGCCGACCGCGCTCGCCAGGCGGGCGGCCATGTCGGCATCATGCCGTTCGGGATGCAGATTGGCGGCGTCCGCGTCGATCAGGTCCATATGCGGTCCCGTCTCGATCGCCACGCCGTCCAGGATCACGGCGGTCAGATGCGGCACATCGCCCAGCACGCGCACCGCCAACCGCGCCACGGCCAGCCGCACCAGCGCGACCGCAATAGCGCTCAGCCCCAGCCCTGTGATGAAGGTCAGACGCGACAATTGCTCGGCGATCTTGCCCAGATAGACGATCAGCAGCATCAGCAAGGCCGCCTGCGCCAGCGCCCAGAGCGCACGTACGATGCCGCGTCGCACCCGGTCCAGCGTATTGATGCCATAAGCGCCGCCCTGCACCGCCAGCAGCGCATAAAGCGGTGCAACCATGGCGAACATCACCAGACCATGAGGCTTGCCCGGCTCGCCCCAAAGCGCGCCCAGCACGAACCAGTTAGCGGCCAGAAAGGCGCAGAACAGGCCCGCCATGTCCCCCGCCAGACACAGCGCATAAAGCCGCAGCCGCACGATTTCCTTGGAGACTGTCACCGCTGCGCCCTGATTTTCGTCATGCGTCCCGTTGGCACTGGCAGCGG
This sequence comes from Sphingobium sp. AP50, assembly GCF_900109095.1. Taxonomy (GTDB): domain Bacteria; phylum Pseudomonadota; class Alphaproteobacteria; order Sphingomonadales; family Sphingomonadaceae; genus Sphingobium. The sequence continues at coordinate 23,382 of NZ_FNYZ01000008.1, read as the reverse complement.
CGGGTTGCAAGGGGGAGGTTCGCGGTCAGACGCCGAACAACCCTACCAGCGCCTTGTCCAGCATCAGCAACTGCCACAGCAGACGGCCATGATCCGACACGCCGGCGCGATGGTCGGCCGCGACCTTCGCCAACATCTTCGGGTCGAACCAGCCGGTCTTCGCCAGCGCCGATCCGCCTGCGATCGCCGTCGCCTCGCCCGCCAGCGCGCCACGGAACCAGGCGCTGATCGGGGTCACGAAGCCCATTTTCTGGCGATAAAGTATATCCTGCGGCAGGAAGGGCTCCATCGCCTTCTTCATCAGATATTTGCCGCTATTGCCGCGAATGCGCTGCGCGACCGGCAGCTTCGCGGCGAACTCAACTAGTCGGTAGTCCAGCAACGGCTCGCGCGCCTCCAGGCTGACGGCCATGCTCATCCGGTCGGTCTTGGTCAGGATGTCGCCGGGCAGCCAGATGCGGATGTCTGCATATTGCGCCCGGTCGAGCGGATCGCGTGCGGGCGCCTCCGCCATCGCCTTGATATAGCGATCCTCGGCGCGATAGGCGCCCAGCCGCCCCTTCATTTCCTGACTGAACAATCGCTGGCGCAGGGCATAGGGCGTGACGCCGACCGATGCGGCATAGGCTTCGCCGCCTTCCCCCGCCAGTTCAAGGAAGGTTGACTTCGCCCGCAGCGCGCGCGGCGCCCAATCCGCCTTGGGGTAATAGCGCCCGAGCGTACCGAACAAGGGCTGGCGTACCGATTGCGGGATCAACCCGCGCAACCGCTCCCCCTGCATCTGGAAACGATGGCGGCGATAGCCTGCGAACGCCTCGTCCGCGCCATCACCCGACAGCGCCACCGTCACCTGTTCACGCGCCAATTCGCACACGCGGAAGGTCGGTAGCGCGGACGCGTCTGCAAAAGGCTCGTCGAAATGGAAGGCCAGCCGGTCGATCAACCCATAATCATCGGGTGATACGATGCGCGTGCGATGATCGGTGGCGAAGCGGCGTGCGACACGGTCGGCAAAGCCCGTCTCATCCAGACTCGCGACGTCGAAGCCGATGGTGCAGGTCTTGACCGCGCGGCTCGACGCTTCGGCCATCAGCGCCACGACGCTGCTGCTGTCCACCCCGCCCGACAGGAACGCGCCCAGCGGCACGTCGGCAACCATGCGCGATCGCACCGCCTGCCGCATCAGCGCGACCAGTTCCTCCTCCAGCGCTTCGGGTTTCGCCCTGGTCCGGTCGGTGAAGCTGATGTCCCAATAGCGTTGCGGCTGCGGCAGTGGCCGGCCGCGCACCAGCCGCAGCGTCTCGCCCGCGCCCAGCTTGCGCACGCCCGCCACCAGACAGGCATCGTCGGGCACATAGCCATAGGCCATATAATCCTCGACCGCGCTCAGGTCCGGCGCGCGGCGCAACAGGGGGTGCGCCAGCAGGCTTTTCAGTTCCGATCCGAAGATCAGGCTGCCGTCCGACAGCAGCGCATAATGGAGCGGCTTCACCCCCAACCGGTCGCGCGCCAGCCAGAGCGACTGCGCCCGCGCATCGAACAAAGCGAAGGCAAACATGCCGTTGAAGCGATGCACGCATTCCTCGCCCCATTGGCGATAGCCGTGCAGGATGACTTCGGTGTCGCTATCGGTCCGGAACACATGGCCCTTGGCCTCCAGTTCCGCGCGCACTTCGGCAAAATTATAGATTTCGCCATTGAAGACGACGACCAGACTTTCGTCCTCGGTCAGCATCGGCTGCGCGCCGCCGCCCAGATCGATGATGGAGAGGCGCAAATGGCCCAGCCCAACCCCCGGCGCCGTCCAGATGCCGCTGCCGTCCGGGCCGCGATGCGGCATCACGTCCAGCATGGCGCGCACCCGCGCGGGATCGACCGGCTTGGCCGTTTCGAGATGGAAGATGCCCGCTATGCCGCACATGCGAAATTCCCTAGAGCATTCTGTAGTCGGCTGGAACAGCCGACGGCGCAGAATGCCGAAAACAGCGTCATTGGATACCGACGGCGCGGTCAGCCAGGGGCTGCACATCGCCAAGGTCCGTGAGGAAAGCCGTGATCGCGGCGTCGGCCGGGCGCCCCTCCCCTTCTTCGGCCGATACCAGAATGGCCACGGCGCGCTGGTCGCGCCCCAACAGCCGTGCCGCCATCGTCTCGATCTTCACCTGCGGCTTGCTGCCGGTCGGCGCGCCGTCCCCGACACGGTAGAAGCTGACGACATGGCGGATGACCGGGCCGGGCGCGGTGATCTGCTCGCCGCGCGCATTGGCCGGGGCGCGGGCGGGCGAGGACCAGACCCATTCGCTGTCGGGATCGGCCGCGCCCTGCGCAAAGCCGACCAGTTCGCGTCCCTCATCCTGCCGGTCATAAGTGGCGATGGACAGGTCCACGACCTGCCCCTGCGCATTGCGGTAGCGGCCAGTGACGAAATGATCCGCGCCGTCGAAACGGGCTTTCCACGGATAGGTCTGCGGATCGGCGGTGCGGGCCCAGCCCCTGACCTGCGGCATCGCCAGCACCGGCGGCAGGGGATCGGCAGCGGCCGCCGTTGCCGCCAGCCAGAGCGGCGCGGCAAAGATCAGGACCAGCGCCGCACCCGCGATCCGCCCGGCATGGGATGGCCCGACAGCGCCCTGAAGCGCCTGCGGATCGAACCATGGATCACCCGGCTTACGATCGAAGAAAGGCCAGGCGGCGGCCATCACCACGATCATGATGATCGCGAAGAAGACCCAGCCATAGACGACATGATCGAAACCGACCGCCGCATCGACCGTGGTCAGATGCGCGACCAATATGGTGGCATAGGCACGCACGCCATTGGCCAGCACGGACAGCGTCAGCGCACCCGCCATGAACAGGATGCGCCGGCTCCATCTGCGGAAACAGACATTGCAGACCAGCACGCCATAGGCGGTCATGGCGATCAGAAATTTCGCGCCGGAACAGGCTTCGGCCACTTCGAAATAGCCGGTCGGCGTGGTGATGAAGATACCCTCGATATGCGCGGGCACCCCCGTCAGATCGAGCAGCAACAGGGCTATACGCGCCGTCAGCAATTGCAGCGGCGGCACGATTTCATCCCCGAACGGCACCATGAAGAAGGCGTAGAAGAGCGGGAACAGCAAGGCGCGCGCTACCGCCGGCCCCAGCAGCGCGATCGTCGCGCCCTGCAACATCAGGATCAGCGCGCCATGGCGAACCATCGCCACCCCCGCCGCCGCGCCCAGAAGCCAGGCGAGCGCCCCCGCCGCCAGCCAGAGCAGTCCCGGCGCCCAGGCGACCGGCTGTAGCTGGCGCAGCCCCGGCAGACGCTGTTGCACCAGCCAGCCGATCAGCAACGGGATGAACAGGCAATGGCCGAAGGTGGAGGCATTCCACCAGATCGATACCATGGTATGAACATCGCCCAGAAACAGCGCCAGTATGGCGAAGGCGATCACGCCCAGCGCCGTCAGATGCCCGCGCCAGCCATTCAGCGCGATCAGCGGTATGCGATCGAGGGGCATGGCGCGGTCGGTCATGCGGCGCGCGAACCGGCCTTGCCGTCGGAGGAAAACAGCATGTCCGGCAAACCGGCCAGCGTTGCCGTCCAGCGATAGCGTTCCTCCATCCGTGCTCGCGCCGCGACGGCCAGACGGGTCGCACGCGCGGGATCGGCGAGCAAAGCGATGACTTTCGCAGCCTCCTCGGCCGGGTTGGCAGCGATCAGGAAATGCAGATCGTCGGTGGCGTCGATCCCTTCGGCGGCCTGTGGCGAAGCGACAACCGGCCGCGCCATCGCCATGGCCTCCAGCACCTTGTTCTGGATGCCGCGCGCGATCCGCAGCGGCGCGACCACGACATCGGCCGCCGCCAGCCAGCCGCGCACGTCGGGCACGCCGCCGGTGACGATCACGCCAGGCAGGTCGGCCAGCGCCTCCACCTGTTTCGCAGGATTACGCCCGACGATGGCAAAGCGCGCGTCGGGATGGACGGTACGGATCGCAGGCAAGGTCTGGCGCGCGAAACTTTCGACTGCCTCGACATTGGGGCGGTAATCCATCTGCCCGGTGAAGACGAGCAAGGGGCCATCGCCATGATCGATCGCCGGGAAATCGGCTGCGGGATCGAAATAATCGAGCGCCACGCCATTTTCGATGGCGACGATCCGGTCCGGTCCCAGCCCGCAGACATCGCGGAACAGGCTCGCCTCCGCCTCGCTGACGAAGGAGCAGATGTCGGCCCACTGTGCTACGCGCTTCTCGAAATCCAGCAGCACCCGCCCTTCGCGCCGGTTGATCCAGGCCATGGGCCCGCGGCCTTCCGCGCCATAGGCAGCATATTTGGCCGAATCGAAATCGACGAAATCCATCAGGAAACGCACATCGGACGGCAGCGTCGGCACGAAATGCGCCATCTGCGCCGAATAAGCGACGACGGCACGGATCGGCCGCTCCGCCAGTGTCTTACCCACCCAGCGATGCAGGTCGGGATGGTCGAACAGCGAAATCAACAATGACTGCCGCTTGGCAAGGCCGGTCAGGCCCGCCACGACCTTCGATCGGTCGCGCCGTAGCAGGCACTGGCTCGCCGCCACCTGCGCCAGTTCGGCGGCAAAGCGCATATCGCGATCGTCATCGGCAAAGCAGCCGACATGCACCGGCGCGACCTGCGCCAGACGTTTGAGCAGATGGCAGGAACGGATCTTGTCGCCCCGGTCCGGCGGAAAAGGGATGCGGTGGCAGAGAAAGAGGATCTCGCCCGTCATCCCAGCCCCCGCGCGATATGCGGGCCGATCAGATTGGCGATCGATTCAGGCAGCTTCTTCCACAATTCCACCTTGCGCCGATATTGGGGCGAGAGCGGATTGACGTCGCGCGTCTCCTTGCCCGGCGCGGTGCGCAGATGATAGCCGAGCGGTTCGCCTTCGAAACCCCAGGTCTTTTTCCAGGCGGCCGGCCCGGTTCCGACCTTCGACCGGCCGAAATCGAAGATGCTGCATCCCCGCTCGCGCGCGGCGCGCATCAGGCTGAAATAGAGAAATTCGTTCGACCGCATCGCCCGCGCGCCATCGGCCGCGCCATGCCAATAGGGCATGCAGGCGCCGCCATGATAGAGGCTGATCACCGCCGACAAGGGCTTGCCATCCTTCGATGCGATGGCGATGTCGGCATCTTCGCCGAACCGGTCCAGCACCGCATCGAACAATGCCCGCGGAAAAACCGGCGTGCCCAGATTATGGACGCTGTGCGCATAGAGCCGATAATGAATATCGCGCAGCCGCTTGTCCCGGCCCATCTCGAAATCCAGGTCATTGCCCAGTCCCTTGCGGATTTCGGCGCGGTGGCGCTTGGGCACGGCTTTGAGTTCCGCCTCATCGTCGGCGGCCAGCGGCCGGGCAAAGCCCAGATAGGCGTCGGCCTTTTCCTGCCATTGGGCGTCGACCGGGGCTTCGCCGCCGCGCAGTTCCAGCGTGGCGCAGCCCAGTTGCTCCGCCAGCGTCCAGGCGGCGTTGGCCAGACCTTCGCCGACCTGCCGATGGGTGGTCAATATGCCGCCGTCGACCGCGAAACCGCTGCCTACCAGCGCGCGCCCGAACAGGGCGGACCGGATATAGGTGAGCGGCAGCACGCCCAATATCTCGCCAGCGCCGGAGCGCGCGACCAGCATCTTCGCCTTCTGGCCGGTGCCCGCCTGCACGCCCATGATCCAGCCGGGACGCTGGAACGGCGTGGAATCGGGATGGGCGCGAACCCAATCGTCGATTTCCGCCACCACTGCCATGTCGGACAGGCGCGCTTCCTCTACGACGAAGACCAGACCGGTCATTACGCTCATGGTCAAACTTCCCTTGCCATTCTGAGCCGGATAGTACGACTTCCGGCTAAATAATTTATGTGCATTTCAGCCAAGGCCGCGTGAAATCATCGGGCCGATCATGTTGGCGACCGGCAGCGGCAGTTTTTTCCAATATTCGATCCGCCGCTGATATTTGGCGCTGCCGGGGCTGACATCGCGCGCCGCGCCATCCGCCGACCAGTCATGATAGACCAGCGGGCGTGGATCGAAGCCGAAACTCTTCTTCCAGGCCGCCTGACCGCTCCCCGCCTTGGACCGGCCGAAGTCGAAATGGGTCATGCCGCGCGCACGGCCATGGCCCATCAGCCGATAATACATCAGTTCATTGGACCGCAGCCTGCGCGCGTCGGACAGACCGCCGCCCCAATAGGGCATGACCCGGCCGCCATGATAGAGGTTGAATACCGCCGACACCGGCCGTTTCCCTTCGCGCACGACCAATATGTCGGCATCCTCGCCAAAGCGGTCAAGCATCGCGCGAAACAGGCTGGCGGGGAAGACCGGCGTGCCCAGATTGCGGACGCTTTCGGCATAGACGCGATAATGGTCGCGCAGCAGGCGGGCAGAGCGGCCCGTCTCGGCGGTCAGGGCGGGATTGGCCAGAGCCTTGCGCAATTCGGCGCGGTGCTTGCGCGGGACCGCCAACAATTCCGCTTCATCATCGGCGGCGATCGGCCGGACGAAGCCGACATGCTCGCCCTCCCGCCGGTCCCAATTGTCGCCCGGCGCCATGCCACCGCGCAATTCGATCGGCAGCCCGCCCCGCTCGCGCGCCAGCGCTTCCGCCGCCTTCGCAAGCTGGTGCGCCACTTGCCCGTCCTGCGCCAATATGCCGCCATCCACCGCAAAAGCGGTGGAGACCAGCGCATTTCCGAACAAGCGGCTCTTCACATGATGGAGCGGCAACAGCCCGGCGATCCGGCCCGACGGCCCGAGGGCGGCGAGCAACAGCGAGCGATGACCGGTCGCCTGCGTGATCGCGCGCAGCCAGGCGGTGCGGTGAAAGGGCGTACCCTGATCTTGCGCCCGCACGAAGGCGTCGGCAGCAGCGGCCTGCGCCGGGTTCGCCGGGTCCCATATGCTGATCGCCGGGCCGGCGCCATCGCCGACCGTCATGATGCGCGCGCGACCTCCGCCTCCACCAGCGCATCGACGCGGGTCCAGTCGAAGTCGCTGGTCAACCGACGCAGCTTGGCCGCCATGACCGACAGATTGCTATAATGGCGCAGCTTTGATCGCAGCGGGGCATCGAGCACGCGCGGCTGATCCGGGTCGATTTCCCAGGGGTGGAAATAGATGATGGCGGGCCGCCCCGCCTGTTCATTCACCTGCCGGATCGCCCAGCGCGAAAAGCCATAGGGCAAGAGACGGAAAAAGCCGCCGCCGCCCGCCGCCAAGGTGCGCTTGCCCCATTTGGCGGTCGTCACCGGCAGTTCGACCAGCGGCGAATCCTTGACCGGCTTCCAGGCGAAACGCGGCGAATCCGGCCAGCCATAATGATCGTGCCGGATCGGCGCGACGCTGGAGGAATAGCGATAGCCTTCTTCCGCCAATATGCCGTGCGCCCAGGGGGTACGCGGATCGATCGAGAAGCTGGGCGCGCGATAGCCCGTCACCGCCTGCCCGCTGGCATCCTCCAATATGGCGCGCGATTTGCGCAGGTCGGCGCGAAACTCCTCCGGCGTGAAGGTGAAGACGCGGGCATGGTCATAGCCATGGCTGGCCACTTCATGCCCGGCATCCGCGATCCGGCGCATCAGCGCGGGATAGCGTTCGGCCACCCAGCCCAGCGTGAAGAAGGTCGCCTTGACCCCAGCCGCCGCGAACAGGTCCAGCACCGCATCGCTGTTGCCCTCGACCCGGTGGGTCAGGCCATCCCAGTCGGCGCGGCGGATCGTGCGCTCGAACGCGCCAACCTGGAACCAGTCCTCGACATCGACCGACAGGGCATTTTGCATCGGGCCTGTTCCTCCGGCCGTCAGGCGACGGCCTGCGCGTCGGCGAGTTGCTCTTCGCGCTCGACCCAGTCGACCAGCAGGGTCAGCACGCGGCGCAACGCCGTATCCTGTTCCTCGGCCCGAAATTCCAACGATGCCAGTCGTTCCTCGATCAAAGTGAAGCAGCCCTTGAGCGCTTCGGGATCGATTTCCGGCTGCGCCTGCGGCGCGGGTTGGGCGAAGGGCGCATGGGCCTGCATCGCGCGCAGCGACGCGATTTCCGCCCGCAGCGCCTCGATCTCGGTCAGCATGTCCGACCGGAGGGTTTCGATGCCGGTATCGACCGCAATGGCCTGCTCCAGTTCGAGCGCTTCATCCTCTTCCGCAAAGGCTTCGACCGGCTCATCCTCGCTTTCGTCCACCGTCACCGGTGCAGCGAAGGATGCCACCACCCGTTCGGACACGGGGGGCGCGAAGGGCGCGACATTGCCATCCGTCACCGGACGCAGGAAGGGCGTGACCCGCGCGCTCGTATCGATGTCGCGCAGATCGAAGATTTCGGCATCCTCCTCGTCCGGTTCCTGCTGCACCAGTGCAATCGGGCGCAGGAAGGCGGGGCGGGTTGCTTCGGGTTCCGGCTCTTCCACCGTATCAGCAACAGCGAAAGCGACAGCTTCTTCGGTTTCTTCCGTTTCTTCGATTTCGGCCTCGACAGGCTCTTCCGCCTCTTCCGCCTCTTCCGCTTCCGGTTCGAACGCGGCAATTTCCGTCTCCGGCTCGACGCTCTCCATCATGGGAACTTCGTCGACCAGTTCGATTTCGTCCTCCAACCGATCGACGTCAGCCACCGCGAAGGGCGCTTCTTCTACCAGATCGACCTCGGCAGCTGCGAAGGCCGGCTCCTCCTCCGGTTCAGCGACGGAGACAGCTTCTTCCGGCTCGATCGGATCAGCGATCGAAACAGGTTCCTCCTCAATCACGTCCTCTTCCGGCGCATCCCATTCCTCGACCGTATCGAGGGTGGAGGCGACCACCGGTTCGGGTGCGACATCGACGTCCAGACCCATGTCGGCGACGACCGCGCCGACCACATCCTCATCGATCAGATGCAGTTGCTCGATCGCGCCGAGCAGCAGCACGCGGCTCACCAGCGCGTTCAGCCGGCGCGGCACGCCACCCGTCGCGGCGTAGAGCGCCGAGAAGGCCGCCGGGGTGAAGGCCGGATTGCCGTTCCAGCCGGCGATGCTCAGCCGATGCAGCACATAGGGTTCGACCTCCTGCGCCATCATCGGTTCCAGATGATGGGTGGCGATCACGCGCTGGCGCAACTGTTCCAGTTCCGGCGAGCGGATGAGATCGCGAAACTCCGGCTGGCCCAGCAGGAAAATCTGAAGCAGCGATTGCCCGCCCAACTGGAAGTTGGACAGCATCCGCAATTCCTCGACCGCCGAAACCGGGAGGTTCTGCGCCTCGTCCACGATCAGCAGCGTGCGACGCCCTGCCCGTGCCTGCGCGTAGAGGAAGCCTTCCACCTGATGCAGGATCGCTGCCTTGCTCTGGCCATCGGTCGCCAGGCCGAAGCTCTGCGCGGCGAGGCGCAGCATGTCGTCGCCCTCCACCTGCGTCGACACGATCTTGACCGCGGTCAGGCGGGCCGGATCGATCGTCTGCATCAGATGGCCGACCAGGGTGGTCTTGCCTGCGCCGATGTCGCCGGTGATGACGATGAAGCCTTCCCCCTGCGCCAGCCCATAGCCGAGATAGGACAGCGCCTTGCGGTGCGTCGCGCTCTCGAAATAATAATGCGGGTCGGGCGTCAGTTGGAACGGGCGGCCCTGCAAACCGTAGAATTGATCGTACATCTCTTCGTCTCCCAGGCGACCCGTCAGAAGCTGTAGCGCAGGCCGACCTGCCCCATGCCGCTGATGATGGTGTCGATATCGTCCGCCTGTACGCCGTCCAAACCAAGAGAGACGGAACCCGACAGACGACGGGTCAAACTTTTATAATAGCTGCTGAACGCACCATAGTTGAGTACGTCGGGCCGCCCACCACTGGCATTATAATAGTTGATATAGGTCACCAGATCGATGCTGTCGCGATCGCTGACCGCATAGGTGACTGATCCGTTGCCGTACCAGTTTTCATCCCGCGACCCACGGATCAGCACCGTCTGCCCTTCAGGCGTGATGAACTTGCGCTGCGAATAGCCTGCGCCAAGGCCAAAGCCCCAGGGGCCACGCCGCCGCGAATATTGCGCCGACACGCCGCGATAGCGGAAATTGGCATCGGTGATGCCCGCCAGCGCATCGTTGAAGCACTGACCGCCCCCGGTGGTGGAGAAAGCGCAACCGGTGATATCGCCGGTGAAGGGATTGCGCGCGACGTCGAAGCTGCTGCCCGACAACGCCGCCACATCGGCGCTGATCATGCGGCCGAAACTGTCGATGCCGTCGAACACGATCAGCGCGAAACTGCTGTCATGGCCCTGCCAGACGAAGCTGCCCTGATAGGTCATGCCGCCATAGCGCTCGCCCACCCGCGCCTGAAGCGAGGTGCGGTGATTGGGCCGCCACAAAACGCCGACATCCCAGATGATATCGTCGAAATTATAGATCAGCGCGCGCGGCGAGCTTTTGTCGGTGACATAGCGACCGTTGCGGATCAGCGGCGTGCCATCTTCGTCCAGAACGGGCGAGCGCTGGCTGATCTTGATTTCTTCATAGCCGACACCGCCGACCAGTGCGACGGTCTGCGTCACCGGCACGGTCGCGTCGACACGGCCCCAGGCATCCTCGAACCGCTGGTCGAGCTGGCTGGCATCTTCCCGGTCATAGCCCGCACTGGCCGTCAGCCCCACGCCCGGCAGCACCGTGTCCGGCGAAAAGCCGATCGATCCGGTCAGGCTATGGGTCCAGCTATCGGCGAAGGAGCCGTTATATTGGGCATTGCCGTCATTCAGGTTCGTGCCGTCATCGACCCGCGCATAGCCGAGGCGATAAGAGGCGTTGACGTTGAAGTCGCCCAGTTGCGTCGTATAGGCCGGGCCGACATAGCCGGACCAGACCTGGCTGGTATAGGTATCGCGCTGCGTCGCCGCGCCCGACAGGCCATCGGTGCGCACGCGCGTTGCCAGCCCGCCGCTCTGGATAGACAGGCCCCGTGCGACATTGACCGTGGCATGGCCCACGCCGGTCAGCACATCCTGATCGGTCGCCGGTCCCCAGCCGAAGCTGTGATTATATTGCAGGTCGACCGCCGCTTCGACGCGGCGGGTCTTCACCTCAGCCGTGACGCCAGCGGTGACATTGGTATAGGTCAGCACATCGCCATCACCCTTGATCGGGCCAGCTACGACCTGATCAATGCCGATATAGGGCGTGACGCTGGTGCGCTTTTCCGTGCCCGACTGGGCAAGCGCGGGCGTAGCGACAGCCAGCGCGGCGAGCGACGCGCCCGCTAACATCTGCCGGACGGTCATGACTGGTTATCCCCCTTGGCATAATAGCTGCCGAACCGGCGGCCACCGCCCCTGAAGCGGACTGCGTTCAACAGAAGCTGAACCTGCGCCCCGCCCTTGAGCATGCCCGCCGCATCACGCAGCGCGCTTTCGGTCGTCTTGTCGGCGCGTACCACCAGCAGCGCGATGGCCGCATGGCTGGCCAGCTCGGCGGCCGGCGAAGCCGCCAGCAAGGGCGGCGAATCGAAGATCAGGATGCGGTCCGGGCGGCCGTCGGTCAGACGGCGCAGCAATTGTTCGGTCCGGGCGGACGCCAGATATTCGGTGTCATTGTTGCTGCGCTGCCCGGCGGGCAGGACAGACAATGAGGGGATATCCGTGCGGATAACGCAGTCCTCGATCGTGATCATCGGATCGGCGAGTGCATCCATCAGGCCGGGGCCCGCCTCCAGACCCAGCTTGGCGGGAATGCCCGGCTTGCCGAAATCGGCATCGACCAGCAGGATTTCCCTGTCCTTTTCCGCCGCCAGGCTGAGCGCCAGATTGATAGCGCAGAAGCTCTTGCCCTCGCCGCTATGGGCGGAGCAGACGAGAATGCGATTGCCGCGCTTGTTATCGCGAAGCTGGCTCAGCAGGTCACGCTTGAGCAGGCGAAACTCCTCGCTCATCGCCGTCACCGGACCATCCGGGCGGATGAAACCCGCTTCGCTTAGCGCGATCCGATCGATCGGCTGCTTCGGCCCGGTCCAGTCGGGCGCGCGATAAGCGGGCGGCACGATCGGTGCAGCCGGCGTCATAGGCGCCTGCATGGCGGGCGCGGCAGCGATCGGCGCGGGCGCAGGCGGCAGGTCCGCAGGCACATCGACGGCAGGCGCGGCACGCCCGCGCAGCGCGGCGTTGAAATCATAGATTTCGGTGGCCCGCTCGATCAGCGATCCCCGACCCTTGATGGGGGTATGCTGGTTCATCTTGTCCGGATCCTTCACGCCATACCACGCTGGACAAATTCAACGACGATCAGCAGCAGGCAGACGGCGGCCAGACCACCGCTTGCCCCCGCAAACCATTTCATGCGCTGCCGGTCGATCGCGACCTGCGCCGCGCTGACCGTCTGGCTGATCGATCCGGCGACCGGCAGGCCGATCGCCTTTTCCAGCCGCGCGGCAGTCGGGAACGTGCCCTTGAGCTGTCCCAGAGCGAAGGCGACACCGACACCCGCGCCGATCCCCACGATCAGCACGCCCAGCAGCAGCAGCGGCCGGTTGGGCGCGGAGGGCGCCGTCGGGGTGCTGGGCGGCTGGATGACGCGGAACTGGACGGAGCCAGTTTCGGTCTTCACGTCGCCACGCAGACGGATTTCCTCGCGATCGGCCGCCAGCTTGTCATATTGCGCCTTGAGCGCGGCATAGTCGCTTTCGATCTTTTCCTGTTCCGACGCGACGCCCGGCTCGTTCACCTGCTTGGACATCATGGTGTTGAGGTCGCCCTGCAACTGCGCCTTGCGCGTGCTGAGCGCCTGCACCGTGGCGGCGCGGTCGGCCTGCATCGACTTGATCGACAGATAGGCGGGATTGGGCGTGCTGCCAGCCGCAGCCGCGCTGCCGCCACCCGCCTTGCGCAGGGCATCGACCTCACGCTGGGCAGCGATCACATCGGGATGGCTGGCGGTCCAGCCGCGCGCGCGCATGGACGCCAGGTTCGATTGCGCCTGCGCCAGCGGCGACACGCCGCCCGTTGCGGTCGTGCCCGGCAGGGTTGCCGGCGTACCGGCCAACTGGCCGTTCATCGCGCTGAGCGCGCTTTGCGCCTGCACAAGCTGCGAATCGATGTTGCTGATTTCCGCGCGGGCCGCGTCCATGCGCTGACTGATCGACCCGGCACCGGGTAGCAGGCCGATATAGCGCTGGGCGAATTCGACACGGCGCTGGTCGGCCGCCTCCAGTTGCTTGCCGCGTGCGGCAATCTGCTGGTCGAGGAAGGCCAGGCTCTGCTTGGTCTGGTTGCGGTCGCCCGACAGATTTTCTTCCTGGAAGATGTCGATCAGCTTCTGCACCACCTGCTGGGCGATGCGCGCATTGGCCCCGTCCGACAGGCTGGAATCGGCGGAGATGGCGCTGATGTCGATCATGCTGGGATCGGCCTGCGCCATGACGGTGATATTCTCACGCAGCTTGGTGATCTTCGCGGCGATATCGCGCGGACCGGACACCGACTGGGACAGGTCGGTGTCGCGCACCACCTTTTCCAGATTCTCGGCGCTGGCCAGCGTGCTGCGCACCCGGTCCAGATCCTGCTGGGACTGGACCTGGGTGATGCCGATCTTGTCCTCCAGCAGCGACTGGGTGTTCACATAGACCCGCGCCTTGGACTGATAGCTGTTGGGGATGAGCGCCACGCCCAGCCAGCCCAGCATGCAGACGCCCCAGGCCACGCCCAGCGCGATCCAGCGGCGGCTCCATATGCCATGGAGGAGGACAAGCAGTTCGTCGTAAAGGCCCGCCATGATCAGAACATGCTTTCCGGAATGATGATGACGTCACCGGGCGCGAGCTGCACATTGGCGCGCGTATCGCCCTTCTTGAGCAGGTCGGTGAGGCGGACCTGATATTCCTTCTGCTTACCGGTCGCCTTGTCGAAACGGATGAGGCGCGCGCGGTTGCCCGCCGCATATTCGGACAGGCCACCGACGGAGATCATCGCGTCGAGCAGGGTCATGTTCGCGCGATAGGGAATGGAGGCGGGCTTTTCGGTCGCGCCGACAATCCGCACCTGCTGGCTGTAGGTGCCGTTGAAATTGTTGACGATGACCGACACCAGCGGATTTTCGATATATTGCGTCAGCGCCAGCTTGATATCCTCGGCCAGCATCTTGGGCGTCTTGCCCACGGCCGGCATGTCGGTGATCAGCGGCGTGGTGATGCGGCCATCCGGGCGCACCTGTACCTTCGCCCCCAGTTCGGGGTTACGCCACACGAAGATGGTCAGGTCATCGAGCGGGCCGATGACATATTCCTCGCCCGGCCCTTCCTGCGTCGACACGAAGGAGGCCGGCGGCAATTGCGGTCCTGACGGCGCCGTGGCGCAGCCCGACAGGGCGACCGCAGGCAGCGACGCACCGATCAGAAGTCTGGAAACCGACATGAAACGCATAGTCCAACCCCTTTGAAGAGCCGTGCGCAACGGGCCGCCGCAAAAGGGAACGGTCGCCTGCCAGCACATGGCTTTGGGCTTCTTGTGCCGCCAAAGGGTAAAGATACCGTTAGGAGTTAAATAGTGCACAAATCAGCCAAGTAAAAGTTCGCGAGGACTTGGATGCCCTAGAAATGCGGAAGGACTAGCCGACGCGCCATAAGCCCCCGCCAGAAAGATCGCGACCAGATCGCCTTCCTGCACAGGTGGCAACGCCACCTTGTCGCCCAGACGGTCGATCGGAGTGCACAGGCACCCTACCACCGTCACCGGATCGGGCACAGGCGACGCGCCGAAGCGATTGGCGATCGCGATCGGATAGTTGCGGCGGACGACGGTGCCGAAATTGCCGCTGGCCGCCAATTGATGATGCAGGCCGCCATCGACCACGACGAAGATTTCGCCCTGACTGGTCTTCACATCGACGACGCGGGTCAGATAGACACCCGCCTCCCCCACCAGCCAGCGCCCCAGTTCGATCGCGAATTCGCTGGTTTTGAGAATATCGGGCAAACTGTTCATTTCGCTGTCCAGCGCCACGCCGATCGGCCGGATATCGAGTCGTTCGTCGCCGGGGAAATAGGCGAGGCCAAAGCCGCCGCCCAGATTGACCAGCGGCGGCGCCGTGCCGATTTGATCCGACAATCGCGCTGCCAGAGCGATCGTCGCCGATTGCGTTGCGATGATCGCCGCGGGATCGAGATTCTGGCTGCCCGCGAAGATATGCCAGCCCCGCCAGTCCGCCCCGGCATCGATCATCGCCCGCGCCAGCGCACCCGCCCGATCGGCGTCGACGCCAAAGGGCTTGGCACCGCCGCCCATCTTCATTCCCGATCCCTTCAGATCGAAATCCGGGTTTACCCGCACAGCCAGACGCGGCGTCTTGCCGACCTTTTCCGCTGCGGCGAGCGCGCGGCGCCCTTCCCCCTCCGATTCCAGATGGATGGTGGCGCCCGCGAAGATCGCGGCCTCCAGTTCGTCATTGCGCTTGCCCGGCCCGGCGAAGCTGATGTGGTCGGGTGCCATCCCGGCGCCGAGCGCCATGTCCAGTTCGCCACCCGACGCGATATCGAAACCGTCGATCAGCCCCGCCATCCGCGCCAGCAACGGCGCATAGGGATTGGCCTTCACCGCATAATGGAGGTGCAGCGCATCGGGCATGGCACTCCGGAAACGACGCACCTGCGCGCCGACGATATCCATGTCATAGACGAAAAGCGGCGTATCGCCCGCTTCATCCACCAGACTGGCCGCACCGCAACCGCCGATCAGCAACATGCCCTCTTCCGCTGCGAACCAGGCCGGGATCGGTCCCATCGACTTCATGCGCCATAGTCCTTTGCCAGTGCGACCCGGTCGATCTTGCCATTGGGGTTACGGGGAAATTCCGACACTATGACCATGTCCCTGGGCTGCATGAAGTTGGGCAGTTCCTGTTTGAGATGAATGGTGACCTTATCCGTGATGGTCGGATCGGCAGAGCGAAGCAGCAGGCGTACCGCTTGCCCCAGCCGATCATCCTTTACGCCCAGCGCGACCGCTTCGGCCACGCCCGGTATGGCGACGGCCGCCTCCTCAATCTCGGTCGGGCTGATGCGATTGCCGGCGGACTTGATCATGGCGTCGTCGCGACCAACGAAATAGAGCAGACCCTCGGCATCGCGCCGCACCGTATCGCCGGACCAGACCGCCATGCCGCCATAGCGCGATGCGGCTGGCGCGGGCTTGAAACGCTCCGCCGTGCGCGCGGGATCGCGCCAATAGCCCTGCGCCACCAGCGGGCCGCAATGAACCAGTTCCCCCGGCTCACCCGCATCCGTCAGGCTGCCATCGGGGCGAACCACCAATATTTCCGCGAAGGGAATGGCCCGGCCCATCGAGTCGGGATGGCTGTCGACCAATGCGGGCGGCAGGTAGGTCGAGCGGAACGCCTCGGTCAGCCCGTACATCGGGTAAAGATCGGCCTGGGGGAACAGCGCGCGCAGCTTTGCTACCAGTGGGCGAGTCAAGGCGCCGCCGCTGTTGGTCAGGCGCCGCAGCTTCCCCGCAACCTCCGCCGGCCAGTCCAGTTCGGCCAGTTGCACCCAGAGCGGCGGCACCCCCGCCAGCGTCGTGATGTCGCGCCGATCGACCAGCTTCAGCACGTCGCGCGGCGTCAGATAGTCGAGCGGATAGACGCATCCACCGGCATACCAGGTGGAAAGCAGTTGATTCTGCCCATAGTCGAAGCTGAAGGGCAGGACGCAGGCGGTGCGATCCTCTTCCGTCAAATGGAGATAATCCGCCACCGCCACCGCGCCGAGCCACAAATTGGCATGGGTCAGCACAACCCCCTTGGGGCGACCGGTCGATCCGCTGGTATAGAGGATCGCCGCCAGATCATTCGGGGCGGCGGTGGAGGGGCCGATCGCGGGACCGCCACTCATGGCGCAGGCGGCGTCATCCTCCCGATGGAGTTGGCATGAAGCGGGCACATCACCGGGTTGCAGGCTGTCGAGTCGCGCGCCCGTGGCAATGAGCAGTGCCGCGCCGCTATCCGCCAGAATATGGGCGACCTGAGCATGTTTGAGCAGCGGATTGACGGGCACATGGACGAGGCCGGCGCGCGGCGCGGCCAGCGGCATGAGCGCGGCGACCGGCCCCTTGGCGATCCAGCTTGCGACCCGCGCGCCCGGCTCCAGCCCGAATCCGGCGAGCCAGCCCGCCAGTCGCCCCAGCGTCTCTTCCAGTTCCGCATAGGCATAGCTGCCCGATCGGCCATCCAGCGCCGGACGGGCCGGATCGCCACGCAGCAACAGATGATCTATCGGTTGCACCGGCGCGCCATCGATCATGGGGAAATAGTTAGTCACAAACGCTTAACTCCATATCGATGTTTTTATCCTATGCGGGGCCAAGGCCAACAAAGTGACTGAGGGCGGAGATAGTCGGTTGCGGGCGACAAGGGAATATCACAGCCTCGATCAGGCAAGGCAGGCGGTTGCCGGCCGGCTGGATAGTGCGCGCGTGCCCGGCCTGTTCGACCGTTTCGACTGGTTCTCGTCACTGCATCATCATTGTTTTCCCGACATGCCCGTCCGTATCCTTCATGGGCAAGAAGACGGTCGGGAAGGCTGGCTGTTCCTTCTGTCCCCTGCCCCGCGCCGGGCGAGCGCGATCGCCAACTGGTATAGTTTCAGATGGGCGCCGGTCTTCCTTGGCGCGCCGGACGCGGCCGTGCAGCAAAAGCTGACCGAAGCGATGGCCCGCCAGTTGCTGAAAAGTCATGCTCAGATCGACCTCTATCCACTTGAAGAGACGGGGCCGCTTGTCAGCGTGCTCCGGCAGGCGGGCTGGTTCACTGTACAACGGCCGATGGGCGGGCGCTATCTGCTGGATGTCAATGGTCGCAGCTTCGCCGATTATTGGGCAGAGCGCCCCGGCAAGCTGCGCAATCTGGTTCGTCGCAAGGGGCGCAACAGTCCCTATACTCTGTCGATCGAAAGCAGGCTGACCGATGCGCTGTGGCGGGATTATATCGATGTCCATTCGCGGAGCTGGAAGCAGGCGGAGCCGGACGCAGGCCTCGATTTCCTGCGCGATCTGGCCGAGCGGGAAAGCGCGGCGGGGACTTTGCGGCTGGGTTTTGCCCGTATCGATGGGCAAGCGGTGGCGACGCAATATTGGACGGTCGAGCATGGCGTCGCGCTGATCCACAAGCTGAGCCATGACAGCGCGCATGATGGCGGATCGCCTGGCACGCTGCTGAGCCATCGCATGTTCGAGCAGGCGATCGATCAGGACCGGGTCAGCCGGATCGACTATGGCACCGGCGACAATGGCTATAAGCGGGACTGGATGGAGAGGCGCATTGCACTGCACCGGATCGACGCCTTCAATCCGCGTTACCTGTCCAGTTGGTTGCCGGCGGCGCGGACGGCCATTTCCGCGCTTGTAGGTTAGCGCGCGAACCACTAGTTAGGCGACCGTTATGCAGGCGCAAAATTCTCAGCCGGTCGACCGGACACTCGATGTAGACAGCATGATGCGGGCCTTGCTGCGCGACGTGCTCGGCCTGACGCAGGATCGGGTCGACGCCTTCGACGCGGACACGCCCCTTTTCGGTGCGCTGCCGGAACTGGATTCCATGGCGGTCGCCGGTTTGCTGACCGAGATCGAGGATCGTTTCGACATCCTGATCGACGATGAGGATATTGACGGCGACACGTTCGAGACGTTCGGATCGCTGGTCGCCTTTGCACAGGCCAAGGTCGGCGGCTGATTTTTGCTTTCCGTGATTTCCGAGCCGTGAAATGTTCCATTTCACTCGAAATCACTTAGTCGCCCCCGCCTCCGCACCCACCACATCCTCCCCCGCCGCAACCGCCATCCGACGATGAGTCGCTGCTGCTGCTCCCGCCATCATTGCTGCTGGCGCGGCGCAAGTCATGATAGTCGGACCAGTAGGAGCCGATGAGGACCGTCGTGCCGAACAGGGCGACGGCCAGCGGAATTTCGTCCGACACCGCCGCGCGCCGTAATCGGTCCGCGCTGCTGCGTGCATCCTCCAGCGCGGCGATGCCGGCCCAGGTGCGCCGGTCGACCGATGCGAAGCGGATGATCGCGAAGATGAAGGTCAGCACCAGCAGGACCGTGAGGAAACCGACGGGGCGGTCGCGCATCGTGCCGACTTCCCATTTGATCGCGCCGAACAACAGCAGTGCCGCGAAAGGCAGGGTCTGCCAGAGGCGGAGCAGCAGCACCTTGTCTTCATCGATCAGCAGATGCCGCCGCACCAGATCGCGACGGATCGGTTCGGCATAGTCGATGGCGGCGCGTTCGATCGCGCTCCATCCGACCTCTCCCGGCAGGGCGAGGACGTGCATCTCCGCTGCGGTTCGCCCCTGACCTGCGCCTTTCGACATCAACTTGTGTCGGCCCGACAGGGTCAGCAGGTCCGATGTCAGCAGGCGGGCGACCAGCGTGTCGACATAGCGGGTCGGGCCGCCGGACAGATAGGCGAGATGATCCGCGTCGAAAGACTGACCCGCGCGCCCGTCCGAACGCAGCCGGTGCGGGATGCGGAAGGCGGCGATCGTCGCCAGCAGCAGCAGGACGATATAGAGCAGCAGGAACGGGCCACCGGTCAGGTCAAAGGGATTCAAGGGCATAGGACACCATCTTTCCAATCGACAGGAGGATCAGGACGAGAATGGGGAGAAGCAGGGCCATGCGGCGCAACAGGTGGCGGGGCAGGATCAGCGCGTCGGCCGGATGGACGCGGCGGGCGCGCGGATCGTGGAGCAACCGGCGGGCGGCATCGGGCCAGATGTCGGCGGGGGGCGCTTCCCCGAAAATCTGTTCGTAGCGGCGCAGGGTGCGGGCATATTGGTCGAAGAAGCGCCCCTGCTCCGCCGGACCGCCACGGGTCGGTTCATGATGGAGGGGGCGGCCCAATATTGTCGGGCAGAAGCGGTCCCAATAATCGCGGCTATAGGTCAGATGAAGGTGCCAGGCCTGATCGACCGCATCGGATGGCGTGGCCTGATCAGGGCCGGTGACCGCGAGGAAACAGAAGCGGCGATATTCCTCGACCACCCGCCGGGCATGATCGAGCGTCCAGCCATTTTCCCGCGCCAGTCGCGCTTCGAAGGGAAAATCTGCGTCCTCCGGGCCAATCCTATAAGAGGATATCCTGTCCCAGAGAGCTTGGTCCTGCGGCGGACCGCTTAGACGAAATGCGCCTTGCATCTATATTCTCTACTATCATGATAGAGAACGCGATGCAAGGCGCTGAAGGAGAAGCTTAGGCCTCGACCAGTTCCTCGAAATCGGCTTCCGCCAGGAATTTTTCGACGTCCAGCGCGGCCATGCAGCCCATGCCGGCGGCGGTGACGGCCTGGCGATAGATTTTGTCGGTCACGTCGCCCGCCGCGAAGACGCCGGGGATGGCGGTGCGGGTCGTGCCCTTTTCCACCACGATATAACCTTCGTCGAGCGGCAGCTTGCCTTCGAACAATTCGGTCGCGGGGTGATGGCCGATCGCGACGAAGCCGCCGTCGGTGGCCACATGCGACTTTTCGCCGGTCACGGTGTCGGTCAGGTCGACGCCGACCAGCCCTTCGGGCGTGCCGCCGCTGACGAACTTGTCGACGGCCTTGTTCCACAGCACCTTGATATTCGGATGGGCATGAAGGCGGGCCTGCAAGATCTTTTCCGCGCGCAGCGAATCGCGGCGGTGGATCAGCGTCACGTCATGGCTGTGGTTGGTGAGGTAGAGCGCTTCCTCGACCGCGGTGTTGCCGCCGCCGATCACCACGACCTTCTTGCCGCGATAGAAGAAGCCGTCGCAGGTGGCGCAGGCGGACACGCCCTTGCCCTGCAAATGCTCCTCACCCTCGACGCCCAGCCATTTGGCCTGCGCGCCGGTGCAGATGACCAAAGTGTCGGCGACATAAAGGGTGCCACCGTCGCCGCGCAGGCGGAAGGGGCGTTCGGAGAGATCGATGTCGACGATCTGGTCATACATCATCTGCGCGCCGACATGTTCGGCCTGCGCCTGCATCTGTTCCATCAACCAGGGGCCCTGGATCACATCCTTGAAGCCGGGATAATTTTCGACGTCGGTGGTGATGGTGAGCTGGCCGCCCGGCTGCATCCCCTGCACCACGATCGGCGCGAGGCCCGCGCGCGCGCCGTAAATGGCGGCGGACAAGCCGGCCGGGCCGGAGCCGAGGATCAACATGCGGGTGGAATGGGTGGCGGTCATGTCAGGCTTTCAAACTGCGATTCGGTGGGCGACAGAGATAGGCGGCGACGGCGCGGGCGCAAGCGAAGGATTTGCTTGGGACGCCCCAAGCGCCACTGCGATGGGGGGATTGCGGTCATAGTGACGCGCCACCAGGGTCACGGGCCGGAAGTTCACAGTGTCGATGCGCGCCATTTACGGGGTTTTGCACCTGCAAAGCGGCAGGCAAGCGCCCGCGACGCGACAGCCGGGTCATACCGGCGCACCGGGAACGCGCCGATCGGGTCACAGCACCGCGCCGGTGACGCGCCTTGCAGGTCACGGGTCGGCGGCCCGGTTGTGGGGCCGAGGGTGCGAGCATGGAGGTGAGGCGCCGGGGTTTCATCTGGCAGGATAGATCAGAGATTATCCTACATTGGTAGGGGGATGTTTTTTGGGAGGGGGGATGACGGCGGCGATTGTTTGAGAGGACTGGAAATGGCCGATTTTGGACCGGCAGCTTTCGGGCTCTGTGAGCACCGAACAGACGTGCCACCTGCGGAACTTCGCCTAAAGCGATAAGGTTGTTTTCGTTGCCGATACGTATGCCGTAATTATTGGAACGTGCCGTTCCAGCCGTGATATGATCCGCCATGGCCATCTTAAAATCTGAAGGAGTATCGCCCACTGAGCGGCTATTGGCGGAATTGTGCGACCGCACCTTTTTGCGCCTTTGGAGTTATCCTAATCCGTGCCGCGACGATGGAAAAGAACTGTGCGACCTGCTCGTCGTCTTTCAGAATGATGTTCTGATTTTCTTCGACCGAGAAAATCGGAGATTCGACCAAAATCCAGAAGACGTTAATCTGGCTTGGAAACGCTGGCGCAAGGAAGTCATCGACAAGCAGGTTGCCACCGCCCACGGCGCGGAGAGGTACATTCGTTCCGGGCGATCGATCTATCTAGATCCTCAGAAGAAACAGCCATTTCCTATTCCTATCGATCCAGGCCAGGTGAGGTGTCATAAGATCGTTGTTGCGCATGGCGTGAAAGAGGCTTGCAAGCGAGCTTCTTCGGCAAACGTTTCGGGTAGCTTGGCGATCTCCTACGAGGAGAAAGGCGAGCGGTTAGATCACCCATTTTTCGTGCAGGTTGATCGGAACCATCCCGTCCACATTCTCGATATCGAGAATTTGGAAATCGCCCTGACCGAACTCGATACGATCTTCGATTTCACGGCTTATCTGGATGCAAAACTTGGAGCGATTCAGCGTCACGCCCTATCGTATTGCGGGGAGGAAGATGTCATCGCGCACTACTTCCTCAATTTTGACGAGAAGAAAAACCGCCATATGATCGGTACACTCGACGCGTTCGATACGGTTCATATCGGTGAAGGCGAGTGGTTCGACTTTGAGCGCAGCGAGCCATATGCGCGACGGAAAGCGGCAAACCAAACTTCGTATTTCTGGGATCGCTTGCTACAGATCACGTCCAACAACGCGCTCAAGGGTGTGCTTGGCGGAAACAGCAAGCCTTTCCACGGCAAGAGCGCCTTGCATTTCATGGCCATGGAGCCGCGTTTTTCTCGGCGGGGCCTTTCGGACTTCATGCTGAAGTCGATAAGAAACTTCCCAGAATCTGATGCGCCAGTGGTTCGTAATGTCTCGCTAATGCCCTCATTCTACGAAGGCATGGTGTACGTGTTCCTTCAACTCAAAGCTTCAGATGATCTCCGAAACTCAGAGACCTATCGGGAGGTACGTTCCGGCATGCTTGAGATAGCGTGTGGGGCTGCAAAGCTCAGAATGCCGACTATCAAGAGAGTGATCGGCATTGCGACTGACGCGCCGAAGTTTGCGGGCAAAACAAATTCCGAAGATTTGCTTTTGATGGAATTTGAGGACTGGAACGCAGAGCGACAGGCCTACTACCAGGAGGCTAACGAGGAACTGAGATTTTTCCGGACACCGCAAATGCAGGCGAGCAGACAGACGATCTCGGAGTTTCCGAGGGCGACTGCGAAACCCAAAGCACGCGCCAAAGTGGGAAGAAACGAACTATGCGTCTGTGGCTCTGTACCCATCCGGCGAAGCCCGCCTTGCCGATGAGGTGAGCGAGCGGTCTTAAGTGCGCTCTTAAGAGTGCGCTTAGGAGCGGTCGATGGGTCAGATCACGGTGTTTTCCGGGCCGGAGCGGCGTCGCCGTTGGAACGACGAGGAACGGCAGGAGATCCTGAGCGAGGCCTTCGC
>NZ_FNYZ01000014.1 GCF_900109095.1 Sphingobium sp. AP50 | reverse complement strand
GACGACGTGATCGAATATGCCCTCCCGGACGCGGTTGTCGCCCGAGCGATCCTGGAGGGCCGGCTGTCGGCCTTCGACACGGCCTCGGTCTCATGGGAGCAAGCGACCGGAGAGATCGAGGGACTGAGCCAGGCGGATCTCGCCCGGATTGCGGATGAATCGGCGAAACGGACCTTGCTCGCGGGGCGTGAGCGCGTGGAGACAGCGGATCTTCTCGCGGCGATCGCTGAGCGAAGGGCAGCGGCCCGACGGTAACGATGGCAGACGAGGAAGCGCGGCCGCATCCGCATATCTACCTGCAGGGGACAGGGGCGCGCCAGGGGTACACAGCCTATCAGGCGGGCGGCGATGGGGGCGGAGGACCGCCGCAGCGCGACAGGGCCGGTCACGCAAACGCTCTAGCCCAGGCCCTGACGCAGGTGGTGCAGCAGGGGGAGACGATCCTTGCAAGCCGCGAGCCCGCTGTGGCGGCGGGCGAGAAGGGCTTCTACGTCGAATTCACGCTGCCCGCGGACCAGGCGGACATCGTCGACAAGTTAGAGAACCGACGCGGCCGTTTTCCCATCGAGCTGGTAAACGTGCACCCTGCCGAAGAGGGGCTCGTCTCGGCAACGGTGTTCGTCCCGGAGAAGCAGAAGGACTATTACCTCAAGAAGGTCACAGCCTATCGCGACGAAGACACGGTTAGGCAGAAGACGCTCGACGATGGCTCGACCGTGGAAATTCGCAAGCCGAAAAACCAGCGCCTCGTCGCCTCGCTCGAGACGGCACGGCTGGCGGTCGCGCGGTCCTTCTACACCGACCAGGTAGATCTCTTCCCCGCGCCGGGTGTTGAGGCCTGGTGGGAGGTCTGGGTCCGAAAAGGGACGAAGGGGTCGTTCGACAAGGCTGCACAGGCGCTCGGCATGGCGACGCGCGAATATAGCCTCGAATTCGCTGAACGTGATGTCGTCGTCGCAAAAGGCACACCGGAACAGCTCGGCCGGGTCATCGCGAACACCGACAGCGTCGCGGAACTCCGCCTCGCACGGGATACGCCCTCGCTGTACATGGGCATGGACGGCGCCGAGCAGCGGACGTGGAGCGCCGACCTCGCCGACCGGCTCGTGCCGATCGACGGCGAAGTGCCCGCCGTCTGCCTGCTCGATTCCGGAACGACCATCGGCCATCCGCTCATCGCGCCCTATCTGGCGCCCGGAGACCAGCAGGCGTTTGACGCCGCCTGGAACGTCGAGGACGTTAGCACGCAGGCTCATGGAGGGCATGGCACGCAGATGTCGGGGACGCTGCTCTACGGCGACCTCATGGACGTGCTCGACGGGACGGGGCCTGTGACCGTCAGGCACCGGCTCGAGTCCGTCAAGATCCTGCCGGATCACGGCGCCAACGACCCCGATCTGTATGGAGCGATTACGGCCCAGGCTATTGCACGCGCCGAGATCGCGGCGCCGAACCGGCCAAGGGCGATCTGCCTCGCCGTCACCAGTCTCGGCGATCATGGTCGAGGGAGACCATCGGCCTGGTCGGCGAAGCTCGACGCGATCGCTTTCGGCCGCGACGAGGTGCAGCGCTTCATCGCG
This sequence comes from Sphingobium sp. AP50, assembly GCF_900109095.1. Classification (GTDB taxonomy): domain Bacteria; phylum Pseudomonadota; class Alphaproteobacteria; order Sphingomonadales; family Sphingomonadaceae; genus Sphingobium. Next base: position 162,404 of record NZ_FNYZ01000014.1, on the reverse strand, counting down.
GTCGCCGCAGGCAATATCCGCGAGGCGATCGTCGCGGCCGACTATCCCGCGCGCAACGACACGATGCCGATCGAAAGCCCGGCCCAAGCCTGGAATGCACTGACGGTGGGCGCCTTCACCGAGCGCACGCTGATCACGGATCCGACCTATGCCGGCTGGAGCGCGCTCGGGGCGGCCGGCGACATCATGCCGCGCAGCCGCACCTCCGTCAGCTGGATCCGCGAGTGGCCGCTCAAGCCCGATGTCGTCTTCGAAGGCGGCAACATCGGTCACGATCCAGCGACAGGCCAGGGCGACCATGTCGATGATCTCGCCTTGCTAACCACCTATCGTACGATGGCGGAGCGGCCGTTCACGACGACGGGCGATACTAGTGCGGCGACCGCGCTCGCCGCACGCATGGCGGCAGAGATCATGGCGGAGAAGCCTACTTTGTGGCCCGAGACGGTCCGTGGTCTGATCGTGCATTCTGCAGAGTGGACCGCAGCCATGCGCGCCCACCAAGGCACCATTGGCAAGCCCGCTCTCGTGCGGCGATACGGTTTTGGCGTTCCGTCACTGGCGCGCGCGCTTGGCAGCCTCGATCACGATGTGACCCTCATCATTGAGGACGAAATCGTGCCGTTTAAGATGAAGAGCGGGGCGGCCGTTACAGATGAGCTGGCGGTTCATCAGTTACCATGGCCCCGCGAGGCGCTCCTAGCGCTGGACCCCGCGACACTTGTTCAGCTGCGGATTACGTTGAGTTACTTCATCGAACCGAACCCCGGCGAGCGCGGTCTCTCGCGGCGGCACGTCTATGCGAGTCATGGTCTGCGCTTCGACCTGAAGCACGCTGATGACCCGATGGATACCTTTTTGCGCCGACGCACATCGGAGGCGGGCGCTCGGCCTTCCAAACGCGCCGCATCAGACACCGGTTGGACTGTGGGTCCGCAACTGCGTAACAGAGGTTCGCTCCACGCGGATATCTGGGAGGGAACTGCAACCGAGCTTGCCGCCCGTGACGCAATCATAGTCTATCCGACTGGCGGCTGGTGGCGGGAAAATGTCGCGCAAGGCCACGTCGGAGAGCCGGTACGTTACAGCCTCATTGCCAGCATCCGTGCGGCACCAGGCACCGAATTATACGCGGAGGTTGTAGCGCAGGTCACTCCGGAGATCGCGATCGAGGTCTAGGGCAATGGATCAGGGGCAAGAAGGCCTCGTGCGGCGGCGCAAGTCCGAGCTTTGATATGCGGTTTTCGTCTACCATTCACCAAGTGCGAACCGGCGAACCGGCGAACCGGCGAACCGCTGAACGGTGACGTGGCTGTGCTCCTCCTGGCATGTTGGATGGGCGCAGTTGGGACCTTGCGGCCGTTCTTGCTTCAGTGTCTGAACGGCAGCGCCCGACGAAAGCCGATGTTCCCGATTTTGGCCATACATCGGCATTAAACGAGCGAGACTGGCCGAGAACGGACTGACATGTTTCCGGCGACGAGCTGCGGAAGCGGACCGTCGTTCGGGGGAACGCTTCGAGCCATCGAAGCGCCAGCGGGAATAGGATCATCGGAGGCTGTATTCTTCGGCCAAGCTAGCGAATCAGCGGCCTCCCCAAATCGCTTTGTGGAGCGCTCCTCACACGCGCTGGGAGGCTGAGGCACAGTTGTGTTCTGTCAAACCCGAGGCAGGCACAAACCTCGTCAAGCAAATGATCGGGAACTCGCATGCGCGCTTCCGTGAGCGCGGCAAATAAAACGTCGGCGAGTTGCTCGGCGTCCAACACGGCGCGGACCTGTGCGCTCAGAAGAAGGTCGGTAGTCGTGGCGACGGTGAGGACCGGAAATCGGGCGGCGGCAATGCTGATAGCTTTGCGCTCGTCGATCAGCGCGGTCGCGCCGAGGTGGAGTGCGAGTGCGAGCGTGGCGGCCTCGCCGTCGTCTAGCGTTTGGGTGGCGCGTCCGGCGACTAGGCTCAGGTAGACGTCCTCCGCCTCTGCCGGCAGGTCGATGACGGTGACGTAGCCGGCCGCGATCAGCGGAGTGATGCCATCGTGTGCGCTGCGGCCCTTGTCGCGCCCGCGTTCAAGTTCGCCGAGCGCGATGCTCGGGATGATCGTAGGCTTGGACAAAGTGCGCAGAACATCATTTGCGCGCCCCCCGGCGACGAGGTTGATCCAGACGCTGGCGTCCGCGACGAGCGGCGGTTCAGGCCGAAAACGAACGGGATCCATCCGTCTCAGCTCCTTCCGCCTCGAACTCGTCTATTAGGGTCCGGGCATCGACGCGATCGATGTGGAGGAGCCGGGCAATCTGGCCTTCGCTGAGCAGTGCCTGGCGCCAGGCTTCGCTGGCCATCACGCTCATGCGCATCGAGATTTGGCGCCGCGCGTCGACCTTCGCATCGTCCGGCGGGATCAAGTCGCCGAGCACCTCAAGCGCCTGCGCATCAGTGATCCCACCTTGTTGGACGAACCAATCCCACGTTCCCGGCTTAGCGAGCCCCAACTCTTCAAGACGCCGGAGCATGGCTTCCCGGGAGACGCCGAAAACGTGGGCCAGCAGGATGACGTGGCGGCGGGTCAGTTTCGAGGCCCCGGCGGTCATCTCTTGAAACTTGACGCTCACGGCCCGGGCCGGGGTAAGGAAGCACCGCGCAAAGGTGTTGGCATAGCGCTCCTCTCGGGTCGAGTCCGGCGTCCCGTCGTGAAGCGTATCCGGCGACTGGCGGGTCGAGATGAAGTGCCCCAACTCATGCGCCCCGGTCTGCGTGCGGCGGTCGCGCGGGTGATCGGCATTCAGCAGGATGCACGCACCCGCGCGCTCGTCGAAGGCGTAGAGTCCAGAGATTTTCGGATCGAGCTTGCGGACATAGACGCGCGCGCCAAGCTGAAGTTCGAGCAGGCTCACGATATCGTGGACCGGTGCCAGTCCGAGCCCCAGCCATTGGCGCAATTCCGCAGCGTCCTGTTCGGCCTGAAGGGCCACATTGCCCGGGACAAGAGGGCGCTCTGGCGGATCGAGCCGCGCTCGCTGAATACCCAGCAGGTCCTCAAACTCAACTTCGGCCTGAACGAGGCGGTTGAGCAATTCGATGGCTGCTTGTAGCTTGTCGCTCTGCTCGCCAGTGTGACGGAACCGGGGCCGCAGATCGATGCGGATGCTGTCTTGGCGCAGCAGTTCGTTGAGCGACAGGCCGTATAGAACCGCCAGTTTCTGAAGCTCGTCGACGCGCGGCCGGCGCTGCCCCTGCTCCATCGCGACCAGAGTGGTGCGCGCGACATCAAGCGCAGCCGCGGCCGCAGCCTGCGTGATCTTGGTGTTCTCGCGGGCCTGCCGCAGCAGGTCTCCCAAGTCCTTGGGCGACAAGCCGCCCGGTATCAGTGCCATGGCGACACCCTGGCCACGCGGGCGACGAACGAGCGATTGCCAAGGCTGGTGAGGAAATCGAGCCACTCGGCCCGGTGTCGCTCGAGCAAGCCCGTCAGGGCGCTCTCGCCTTCGGCCATTTCCATCCCGAGCGCTTCGGCAGTTTCGCGGGCGACACGCCGGACGGTCCGCTGATGCAACTCGGAACCGCTGAGCGCCGCGAGATGATCGAGATGGAGAATACCGGCCAGCGCATAGTCGCGAAAAGCCGGCGACATGCCGGAGAAGCCTGCCACGGCGCCATCTTCCAATTCGGCGGCGCCGAGGTTTTCCCAGATATATCGCGAGGCCGGTTCTTCGATCCCGGCACGGTGGATGCTCATGCGCCGCAACATGCAGGCTGCGCAGACGCCGCACTGACGGCGCTCGCCATCGAAGCTGACGCGGCGCGAATCCTGCCAGCACGAGCGCGTATCATGCCAGGTGGGCGGGGTGGCAAGAGCGCTGGCCAAGGCGAGGGTTTCCCCCTTGGTGTTCCAGATACGCGGATATTCATAGGTTGGGGCCTTGTCGGTAAGGGCTTGAAACAGCCGCTCGATACGTCGGGTGAACGCGGGATGGACCCGATAATCGGGATAGCTCTGTCCAGACGAGACGAGGATCGGTCCAAGCGCGCCCTGCCCGCTCTCGGTCACCACGATGCGGTCGACGGGCGCGAGTTGGGCGGCAATGCCTGTGATCACCGCGAACTTGAAGCCCCGAGACCGCGCGGATGATTCGACGCGCTGGCGTTTGCCGAGCCTTACGTCGAACGGTACGATCGCGAAGCGGCGCTTCTTGCGCGGGACCTTCGTGCTGTCGACCCCCTTGGAGCCGAGACGGACACGGACGAGGCCGCCTTTTTCCTGGTCCTCCACGATCGCGGCGACGGCCCGGGAGTCGAGCCCGTCGCTATAGGGCATGATGACCTTGTCGGGGGTGTCGAGTTCGAGGCGGCGCGGCGTGATTTTCACAACGGGATCGCGGCGTGTGGTGAAGCTCACGGTCCAGCGATCGCCAGTTAGAAAGGCGAGCGCCTCTTCGAGCGCGCTACGGACCGGCGGCGAGCTCCATTTCTCTTCGTCATGCACCGCGACGAGCAAGTCGAACGACCGTGCCCAGCCCCAGGCCGGCCGCCGGACGCTGAGGTCGCAATATTCGACGGCGGCAGCGATCACGAGCAGATCGATCAGATCGCGCCGCCAGTCGGCGAAGAAGAAGTCCTTGAGCCCTTCGATCGACAGCGTGATGGTCTGGCCGAGTGTCGCCACGCGCGCGCCCTCTCGCGGCGCTTCGTCCATCTCAATGGCATCGACACGGTGCGGCACCGCATCCGCGGCATGATAGAACTTGGCGGTCAAAGCGGAACTCCGTCATCAAGGCCGGAATAAACGACGGTGGCGGTTCGCGCTGGCGCATCCGGTGCCCGCAACAGAATCCGGGCGACGCCGGATACATCCACTCTGCCATGCGCCTCTTCGAGACGCGAACGGGTGGCGCGCGCCCGGTGATCCGAGGCTTCGCGGTGCATATGCTCTTCGATCTGCCGACTGCCCGCGAGCATCCGGTCCGACACGCTTGCCTCCGCGGCCCGCTGGAGCGCCGCCTGCCCGCGCAGCCCGTCTTGCAAAGCATCGATCGCGTTATTCACGAGCCCATGCTCCATGGTCGAGGAGCATTCGCGGTGCAGCGCATTCAGATCGGCGGTCGGAAGGTCACGAAAGAGCCCGGGCTCATCGGGGCCGATGATCAGGGCCGTTACGCGACGCACGAGCCCAGCGGAAAGCTCCGCACGGCAGTCACGCTCCGCTGCCTGCTGCAGCGCCTCGGAAATTTCGGGCGCCGAGAAAGACGACAGATAGGCGCGCTTCGCCGTCTGCTTCCACTTCGGTGACATCGGCAACGAACGGTACGGACCATCGCTCATTTGAAGTCCTCCTGTCAGGTTAAATGGTCGATTGACCTGACAATGTCAACATTTCTAGTGGGAGAACCTGTCATTCATCTGATCGTGACACTCCGCCACGCACCACAGTGGCCCCACCGCGTAGGAGCTGGCAGTTCGATAGGAATGACCTAGACTGCGCCATCAGTTTGCAACGAGCGTGGTTTGATGTTCATCGAAAAGCTCACCCTTACCAATTTCCGGTGCTTCGGGCCGGATGCGACGACAATCGAGCTTTGCCAGGGTCTCACCACGTTCGTCGGTGTGAACGGCGCCGGAAAGACCGCTGCCCTGCAGGCGCTTCAGCGACTGTTCGGGATTACAGGTGATGAGCGCCGGCTAAGGCGCCAGGACTTTCATGTGCCGGTCGACGAAAGCGCGCCGCCACTCAGCCGCACCCTGTCGCTCGATGTTATCCTCGCCTTTCCCGAACTCGATTCTGGCGCAGGAGCCAGCGCTGCCGTTCCGCAATATTTTCAGCAGATGGCCGCAAACGATGCCGGCCAGCTGAAATGCCGCCTGCGGATAGAGGCAACCTGGACCGACGACGGTTCGCTCGAAGGGACGGTGGAACAGAAGTATTGGGCTGTGCGAACGCTAGGAGCGTTCACTGAGCTCGACTGCATCGACATCAAGGCGCTCGATCGCGCGCGGATCCAGATGATCTACGTGCCTGCCTCAAGAGACGGCGCCTCGCAGGTCGCGTCTTTCCTGCGCGGGCGCCTCTGGCGGGCGATCAACTGGTCGCCTGCGGTCCGGCAGAGCTTTCAGGAGGCCGGCACGCAGCTCAATACCGCCTTTGCCGGCGAAGCCGCGGTCGGTTTGGTGGCAAGTGCGGTCACGCGGCGTTGGCAGGAGGTGCATACAGCGGGCACCGACACTACCCCTCTATTCCGCCCGATCGACCTTCGATTTCAGGAGTTCATTCGCAAGGTCCAGGTGATGTTCAGGCCCGATGAAGCTGGGCGCGAGCGAGCGCTCGACGATCTGAGCGACGGTCAGCGTTCACTGTTTCACCTCGCGATGACCGCAGCTACACTCGATGTCGAGGCGGGCATCGCCGGCGCAGGCGCCGGCACGGGTTTCCAGCCTGGAGGCGTCCCACTACCGGCGTTGACGCTAATCGCCGTCGAAGAGCCCGAGAACAATCTCGCGCCATTCTACCTCGCGCGGATCGTGAAGCAGATCGAAGATCTGACGGCAGGCGCGCGAGCGCAGGCGATCATCTCTAGCCATTCGGCGAGCATTCTGGCGCGCGTCGAGCCGGAGCAGGTGCGCTATTTCCGGCTCAAGCCAAAGAGCCGAACGGCGCAGGTCAGGCGTATCGAGCTTCCCGAGAATATCGAGGAGGCATCGAAGTTCGTGCGTGAAGCCGTGCGGACCTACCCGGAGCTCTATTTCGCGAAGTTTGTCGTGCTGGGCGAGGGAGCATCAGAAGAGGTCGTGTTACCACGCCTAGCAGAGGCGATGGGGCTTGAGATTGACCGGTCTTTCGTTGCGGTCGTGCCGCTTGGCGGCCGGCATGTGAACCACCTGTGGCGCCTGCTCAATGCGCTCGACATTCCGCACGCAACGCTGCTTGATCTCGACTGGGGACGCAATGGCGGCGGCTGGGGTCGGATCAAGACGAGCTGCGAGCAGCTCCTAGCAATCGGTCTGCCGGCGGCAAATGTTCTCAAGGACGGCCTGGACCTGCTCGGTGTCGCTGCCTTCGACGGCTTCAATCAGGCCGACACCGCGGGCATTATCGGATGGATCGAGCATCTCCGTCGCTTCAACGTCTACTTCGCGGCGCCGCTCGACCTCGACTATTCGATGCTGTGCGCCTTCCCGGCGGCCTATCGCGTGTCCGAACCGGGACGAACCGGGCCCTCCGGTCAGGGCGATCCGCGTGATGCAGTGCTCGGCGAGCACCATCTCGGCCATCTTTATGCCACCACGGCGGATACGGACCTCCGCTGGTATCGCTATCTTTTCCTCGGGCGGGGGAAGCCCAGCACCCACGTCCGCGTGCTAAGCGCGATGGCGCCGGCGGACATGGCGGCCAGCGCCCCGCCCGAGTTGCGCGCACTGCTGCAATCGATAGTGCAGCGCTTGGCGCCACCTCCTCCCGCACCGCCACCGGCGTCATAATATGCCCCTCATTGCCCCTGACGACTGGAGGCCGCGCGGGATCGACGATCTCGAACCCAATGCCTGGCGCGCTTTGCGAGCGCCGGGCTCGACCTCGATCATCGCCGGGCCGGGCGCCGGCAAGACCGAATTTCTCGCCCAGCGCGCGGCCTATCTGCTCGAAACAGGCATCTGCCCGGCCCCCTTCCGCGTGCTCGCTATCTCCTTCAAGACCGACGCTGCCGATAATCTCGCGGCGCGCGTGCGAAAGCGCTGCCCACCCGAACTCGCCAATCGGTTCACATCGCTCACCTTCGATGCTTTCACCAAAGGACTGGTGGACCGTTTCCAGCCGGCCATTCCGATGCCTTGGCGACCGAGCCGGCCCTACGATATCTGGTTGCCGACAAAACAGCAGACCGAGGGCCATCTGACGGAAAGCCGGCTGGCGGCGCCGGTTGAGTGGCAGCCGGCAATCGCAGGCATTTCCGCCTTCGGATTTGAATCCAGTTATGTCGGCCGGTATCGATTACCGTTACAGCAGCAGGCGGCGCAGTCGGGACCGGAGTTGGCAGTCCAGCGCTGGTGGCCGCGCATGCTCCAAGCCCAGCCGCGGTCGAGTATGACCTTCACAAGCCTGAACAGGCTCGCCGAACTGCTCATGCGTGCGAGCCCGCATATCCGCCGTGCGCTGCAGATGACCTATCCGTTCGTGTTCGTCGACGAGTTCCAAGATACGACCTACTCCCAGTATGATTTCCTGATGTCGGCGTTTCACGGCTCGGCGTCGATCATAACGGCGGTCGGCGACGACAAGCAACGGATCATGACCTGGGCGGGGGCCCGGCCCGACGCTTTCGACCGGATTAAGGCGGATTTCGCAGCCGCCCCGATCCCGTTGTTGTTCAACTTCCGCTCGTCACCTGATCTCGTGCGGATCCAGCATGTTGTTGCGCGGGCGCTCGATCCACAGGCGGCCGAGGGTGTTTCGCGGACCGAACAACAAGTCGATGGCGATGTCGCACAGGTGTGGAGCAGCGCCACGAAAGACAGCGAGGCGCTGCATCTCGCACGTTGGCTCTTGAGCGACATGCAGGCGCGCGGACGCCAACCGCGCGATTATGTGATCCTGGTCAAGCAACGCGCCGACCTTTTCGAAGCCGATCTTGCGAAACGCTTCTCGGAAGCGGGGCTTCGGATCCGCAACGAAGCACAACTGCTCGGCAAGATGAGCCTGCAAGATCTATTGAGCGATAGCGCAGCAAAGCTCGCACTCGCGCTTCTACGGCTCGGGGCGGATCAGCGCGCGCCAGCCGCGTGGCAGCACTGCTCCGACGCGATGCGCGATCTGAGGGCGGTTGCCGGCGACGATATGGTAGGCGACGCGCAATGCGAGGCGTTGCTCGCAGGCTGGGTGAAGAGCCTGCGAAGTGACATGGCCCAACTGGTGCCTGCGGGAGACAGCGCCGCCACGCTGGCGGGGCGGGCCTTCGCCTTTCTCGGGATGGATTCGCTTAGACGGAGCTATCCTGAATATGCCCAGGGCGAGCTCCTCGATATCGCTGTCGAAGCGTTCAGGACGCATCTCGTAGCGAGCGCCTTGGGTGCAACAAGCTGGTCCGCTGCTTTGGACGCCTTCGAGGGGACCGGTCAGATCCCGCTAATGACCGTACATAAGAGCAAAGGGCTCGAATATGACACGGTGGTGTTTGTGGGCCTCGACGATCAGGCGTGGTGGTCACACAAGCCGGGGGATGCCGAGGGGCTGGCGACCTTCTTCGTCGCGCTGTCGCGCGCGAAGCAGCGAGCGATTTTCGCGTTCTGCCGGGGACGGGGTCAGCGCAATAAGGTGGCGGAGCTGTTCCAGTTGTTGGCCAATGCGGGTGTTCCCGAGTTCGAGATCTAACGATCGGGATCGCGGCGACAATCACGGATCAGTGGTGCCCTCATACGGCGATAACCCACGTCCGGCATGTGAAGCAGTTCGAGCGCTTGGTTGGCCGCCTGAACGAACGGGTATTCACGGCGACGCCCGCGCCAAACCGGACAGGCTGGTTCCCCCCCAAAATCGCGCGATGCGGAAGCCGCTGCACGCGGCCAGCGGGTATGAAGCGGACTGCCTGCAATTTTGAGCACCGCAGAGCTCGGCCAAGGCGAAATAGGGCGCACGGCGGACTGGCAGGTTTGCGCGATCTGAACGACAGGTTGCGGCAAAAGCCGACGCTTACATCACCGACGCTGAATGTCTAAAGCTGGTCGCGAGCGTCCGGTTGCCAGACGCTCTACGTCTAGCGAAAGAGATCAATGCGCACAGTCGGTAAAGGTTGTTTTCTGTGGTAGAGAGCGCGAAAGGGTATGACGTGTCAGACGATAAAACTTGCCTATAATTCTTGGACGCCAGATCCGATTCCCTGCGATCGGGCCCGCGGCGTCAAAACTACGGATCACTTGATTTAGTGATTTTTAGGGCTCGATCTAAATTAGAAAGCACGCTGGTGAGCAAAGTTGCGGTTGTCGGGGCGGGCGCGATCGGAGCCACCGTTGGGGCGTGGCTGACAAAGCGCCCGGCAATCGATCTGACGTTTTGTGTACGGACACCCTTTGAACATCTGAATGTGGAGACGCCCCAAGGACTTATAACGGCAACGCCACGGCAGATCGTTGACTTATCAAAGGCCGAAACGGTCGATTGGGTGATCGTTGCCACTAAGACTTACGACGCCTTGGGAGCAGCGAGCTGGATCAATGCGCTAAGCGACCTCAATACGCGCGTGGCCGTCTTGCAGAATGGCGTTGAACATCTTTCGCGGTTTCCGTCGGTTAATCGCGATCGCATTGTACCTGCAATCGTGGACATCCCCGCGGAGCGGACAAAGCCGGGTAGCGTGAAGCAGCGCCGGGATGGGTCTATAGTCGTCCCTGCAAACGCAAATGGCCACGATTTTGCCGCGTTGTTCACTGACACGTCGATTGATGTTCAGACAGTCGAAGATTGGCAATCCGCTGCATGGCGCAAGCTTGCGATCAACTGTGCTGGCGCCGTCAACGCATTGACCATGCAGCCCTCCGGAATAGCGCGAGATGCAGAGATCGCCGAGCTCATGCGGGCATTTGTTCGCGAATGTGTCGCTGTCGGTAGGGCGGAGGGAGCCGTGCTAACCGATAGGCTGCCCGATGAAGTCGTGGACAATTACCAGAATGGTCCCCCAGATTCGATCAACTCCATCCACGCTGATCGTCTGGCTGGGCGTCAAACCGAGGCGGACGCACGCAATGGCGTGATTGCGCGTTTGGCTCGCCAGCATGGTTTGAGCGCCCCGCTAAATTTCATGGCATGTATCTTGTTGAAAGAAGGTCCCGCAGCAGTCTGATGCAATCGGGTTTCTATCGACGAAGCTCAGGACGATCCTCGAACGTCGGTGGATCATTGAGCAGCTGCTGAGCGCCTTTTAAACCCACGTATGAATGATTTGCACGGCGTCGACAGCTAGCCTGCGGAAACCTAGACAAAGGATTCCGTGTGAAACAGCTTGAAAATCAGACAGCGCTCATCACAGGCGCTTCGCGCGGTTTAGGCCGCGCAACGGCATTACGCCTCGCCAAAGCAGGCGCGCATATCATTGCGCATTACAGCAACAGCACGGCAGGCGCAGAAGCGGTCGCGGAGGAAATTCGAGCAGGGGGCGGACGCGTAGACTTGGTCGCTGCCGACCTGTCGGCGCCTGATGGCGCGCATCAAGTTGCGCGTGCGATCAAGGAGCTTGGAGTTTCCAAAATCGACATCCTTGCGGCGAATGCCGGTACCAGCGGTCTGAGTTCAATCGAGGAACAGACAGTCGAGAATTTTGACTATCAATTCGCCGTCAACGTGCGAGCACCGTTTTTCCTCGTCCAGCAGCTGCTTCCATTCATGCATACCGGCGGGCGCATAGTCCTGTGGTCGTCCAATGTTGTTTCTACTGCGATGAATGGCGCATCCGTCTACACAGCAACAAAGGGCGCCATTGCCGTATTGACGAGAAATCTGGCGAAGGAGCTTGGTCCTCGCGGCATTCGGGTCAACGCAGTTGCACCGGGGGCGATCGACACCGACATGGCTCAGATCGTTCTAGGTAACGAAGAGGGCCGCAATATGGTCAAGTCGATGCAGGCTCTTGATCGCATCGGGAAACCCGAGGACATTGCCGACGCAGTCTTGTTTCTCGTAACGGACCAATCGCGGTGGCTGGACGGTCAGTCCCTAGATTTGAGTGGCGGCTTCAACCTTTGAACCAAGCGCGCGCGAGGGCATGCCCTCGCGCGCGTTCTAAGGGGGAACGAACGCCTTACCAAAAGATAGCGAACCCTCCGCCCTGCTTACGCCTCAAGATTGCTCGGCTTGCCCGTTTAGATTGATTACTTGTTCAATCGGTGCGACGATGAGGCCGTCCCGACCGAGTACCGACAGGTCACCGATCCGTTCGCGCTCACGGGGTTTGATAGGACTACCCTCGAGGTAGCTTTGGAACACACCCTCATCGAGGCCGACAAAACGGACGAGGCCAGGCTGGGGCAACGACGCCGCCAGCGTCCTTGCCGTGTCGAGATCGACGTCGAGAAGGCCGAACGGAGATATGACCGACCCGGAGAACGATCGCTTCTCCTCGTCCGTGACAATGCGCATGCGTGAACGCGCGACTGGGATCAGTCCGTCGTCGCTCATCTTCAAAAGGCCAAGGCCCTGGGCTGTCTGTGCCACGTGGACGCGCGCGACGGCCTGTACGAGGTCATCATGTTCCTCGGGCGTCGGCTTGTCGCCCTCGGTCTCAGGGTCGAGAGCATATAGGAACGGATCGCGCGGCGGATCAGCTAGGCCCCAACGCGACATCACTGCCCATCCCTTTACCCGCTTGGAACGCCATTGGACCCGCGATCCCGGAGGCTGGCGCTTTTGGACACGAATGCCCGTGATCTGACCGCTGGCAGTCTTGATCGGCCCTGGGACACCGCCCCTTGTGGCATTGCCTTTCTGATGTGAGCCCTTGGCTTCCCCGATCGCAAGTTCGCCGGGACGTGCGCAGACCCAGTCTGGCATTTCGGTTTTCGAGCGGGGCTTGCGACTGACCCGCCAATTTCTGGACAGATGAAAATTATCGCCATCAATGGATGCGAACCAGACGAAGTCGTGATGCTGCGCAAGATATGCGCGCGCGAAGAATCTGCCGAACAGACCCGAAAAGGAGCGGCGCATTTCGGTGCCCCGTCCCGGACCGTTTTCACGCCATACAAGATCGGTCCCAGGCTCGAGTAAATCTTCTAGGAGACCGAACAGAGTCGAACCGCTCGGCGCCGTTTGGAGGATCTCATTCCACGCGCAGCGCGCCACTTCCTCGATGTCTAAGGTGACCCGGCCAAGCGGACCTCCGCTTGAACGCCGCAGATGCACTGGGCAGGCCGATTTGGGCTCGATGATGTAACGCTGCGAACGAGTGCTCATTTTCTACTCTCGACGACCCCGCACAGATGATGAGCAATGATCTTGGCTTCAGTACACTTAAGCGTCTGCCAGCCTTGGAAGCCGTTCTCTAGTCTCGTGTGACCAAATCATATCGATCAGCGTTCATAACTTTCGTCCAAGCAGCAACGAAATCCCGAACGAACTTCTCGCCAGCATCTTCAGAGGCGTAGACCTCTGAGATTGCGCGAAGCTGAGAGTTGGATCCAAAAACGAGATCGGTTCTTGTCGCGGTCCAACGCTGGTCGCCGGTTATGCGGTCATTACCAACAAAACAGCCGTCCTCGCTTTCCATCCGCTGCCACGCGGTTTCCATATCAAGGAGGTTGACGAAAAAGTCGTTGGTGAGGTGCCCGACGCGTGTGGTGAGCACGCCGCGTTCGGATCCACCATGGTTGGCGCCGATGACCCGCAAGCCGCCGATCAGCACGGCCATTTCGGGGGCGGAGAGCCCCAGCAGTTGAGCGCGGTCAATCATCAGCTCCTCGGTCGGGACGCTGAATGGCGATGCCAGATAGTTCCGAAATGCGTCTGCTTTGGGCTCGAGCATGCTCATGCCCTCGATATCAGTCTGGCTGGCGAGGGCATCGACGCGGCCGGGCGTGAACGGTACCGCTACACTGTATCCGGCAGATCGCGCCGCGCGCTCGATGCCGACGTTGCCGCCCAGTACGATCAGATCGGCCAGCGATACCTGTCGGGTGCCATTGTCGAACCGAGTTTTAACGGCCTCGACCGCTATGAGAACGCGCTCGAGTTCGATCGGCTCGTTGATGGCCCAGTTCCTTTGGGGGGCGAGCCGGACCCGCGCGCCATTGGCGCCGCCACGGTGATCCGAGGTGCGATGGGTAGCCGCTGACGCCCACGCGGTTTTCACGAGGTCCTGGGTGCTCAGTCCCGAAGAGGACAGGTCCGATTTGAGCGAGGCGATATCCTGATCGTCGAGAACATAGCTGCTTGGCGAAGGCAGTGGATCCTGCCAGATCAAATCCTCGGCGGGCACATCCGGCCCCAGATAGCGCGCCTTGGGCCCCATATCGCGATGGGTGAGCTTGAACCAGGCGCGAGCAAACATGTCGCCAAAATGCGCCGGGTCTGCCCGGAACCGCTCCATGATCACCCGATAGGTGGGATCGGCCTTCAACGCCATGTCTGCCGTCGTCATCATCGTCGGCACCTTGACCTCGGGCGTATGGGCCTTGGGCGCGAGGGTCTCTTCGGGGTTTCCGATCGGCTGCCATTGTTGCGCGCCCGCGGGGCTCCGCACAATCTCGTAATCGTGGTCGAGGAGCATATCGAAGAAGGTCATGTCCCAGGCGATCGGCGTCGGGGTCCAGCTGCCTTCGATACCGGAGGTGATGGTGTGGTCGCCGGTTCCGCTCTCGTGGGTGTTGTGCCAGCCAAAGCCCTGGAAGGCGATATCGGCCCCTTCTGGTTCGGCACCAACGAGCCTGGCATCGCCTGCGCCGTGCGATTTACCGAAGGTATGACCACCGGCTGTGAGCGCGACAGTTTCCTCGTCATTCATTCCCATTCGCTTGAAGGTTTCGCGAATGTCGCGCGCGGATAGAAGCGGATCGGGTGTCCCGCCGGGGCCTTCAGGATTGACGTAGATCAGCCCCATCTGGATCGCGGCGAGAGGCTCTTCCAGCGCCCGACCGGCCGCTTCGTCGATCCGGGTGAGATTGCCTTCCTGGCCGACCCATTGTTCCTCGGTGCCCCAATAGATGTCGCGCTCCGGCTCGAAGAGATCGACCCGGCCGCCGCCGAAGCCGAAAACGGGCCCACCCATGTCCTTGATCGCAACATTGCCGGCGAGGATCATCAAATCGGCCCAGCTGATCTTCCGACCATATTTCCGTTTGATCGGCCACAGCAGGCGGCGAGCCTTGTCGAGATTGGCGTTGTCCGGCCAGCTGTTGAGGGGGGCAAAGCGCTGCTGCCCAGCGCCTGCGCCGCCACGACCGTCGCCAGTGCGATATGTCCCAGATGAGTGCCACGCCATGCGGACGAAGAATGGGCCGTAATGCCCATAGTCGGCCGGCCACCAGGGCTGGCTGTCCGTCATCAGCGCGACGAGGTCGGCCTTTACCGCAGCGAGGTCGAGAGATTCGAACTCCGCGACGTAGTCGAAGTCGGTCCCCATCGGATTGCCCGACAGGCCATTCTGTTGGAGAATGTCGAGGGAGAGCTGGTCGGGCCACCAGTCGCGATTTGTCCGACCCAGAAGCGCTCGCTTGGCGGCCCTGCCTGCCATCGGGCAGCCAGAAGTTTCCTGGGTCAGTCGTGCGTCCATTGTCGATACCTCGTTCGCGCAAGGGCTTAAGCCTTGGTGTTTCCATCGGGGAAGATTGATGCACGGCGCGAGGTGCGGCTGTCGGCTATACGCTGCGCACAAACGGCATACTTGCGTATAGGTCAGGCGCCGATTTCGATCACGCTGGGCACCAGCCAACCGACTTCGTCCCGGTCGTGGCTGACATAGAGGACGGATACGCATAGTTCATCGCGGACAGAGGCTGTGTCGCAAGAGCAGGTGCTGCAAGAAACAGAATAGGGATGAGACGGCGAGGCGGATACTGAGCAAGAAGCGCCTGGTCATTTTCGAAAAAGCGGAAGGGGCCCATTTGGTACGGTGATCAAAAGTCGATGACATCGACCATTTCTCCGGCGGCAAGCGCGGGCGAATTGGGCGTCTGCCGGACGAGCAGCGTGGCGTTCGCGAGTTCAAGCTGCATGCCGGAATCCTGATTATCGACCTTCACGATACCGTCAGGGTCGGCATAAGCACGAAGAAATGTCTCACGAACTCCGGTCGATGGTAGCGGGCTGGCCAAACGGGCGCGGCGCCATTGCAACGCATGTGATGGCTCCCGTCCCGTAAGCCCTGCAAGGAGGGTTGTGAGGAACAGTCGAGCGGTGACCATTGCAGAGCTCGGATTGCCCGGGAGGCCAAGAACGAGCGTTGTCCCGAGGCGGCCGAACCATACCGGCTTGCCTGGCTTCATCAGAACCCTCGGGAACAAGATTTCTGCGCCGAGGCCGATGAATGCTTGCTTGGAAAAGTCCCGCTCTCCGACGGAAGCGCCGCCTGTCATGATGACGAGATCGGCAGAGCGCGCGGCCTCACCGGCCGCGTGGGTAATCGTGGCGATGTCGTCGGAGATGCGGTGCCGGCCGATGATCTGCGCGCCCCAAGTCTCAGCGAGCGCTGCGACCCCATAAGAAATGCTCTCGGGAATGGCGAACCGGCGTAAGCGCGCGCTGCCGGGAGGGAGCAGCTCGTCCCCTGTCCCTAATATGGATATGCGGGGTCGCCGCCAGACTTCGAGCTCATCCAGGTCGGCACCGGCTGCGGCCACTATCGCCTGCGGATCGAGCCGGCGGCCGGCCGGAAGGAGCGCATCGCCTGCCGCGAAGTCCAGCCCCGCCTGTCGAATGTGCCGACGCGCGGTGGACGGGTGGAGCATTGTCGCGAGTGATCCGTCGCGTTGGACCTCTTCCTGCACGACAACCCGATCGGCGCCGCCGGGAATAAGCGCGCCAGTGAATACCCGCACGCATTCGAGCAGTCTGACGGTGCCCTCAAAAGGTGTTCCTGGAAAAGCGGTGCCGACGACCTCGAACGGAGTGCTCAGCGAGAGGTCTTGATCCCGCAGGGCGTAACCATCCATCGCCGAGACGTCGCCGGCGGGCGAGGTAATTTGCGCGATGCACGGCGCCGCAAGAATCCGACCATGCGCATCGCCAAGCGCTACGGTTTCCGGACCCAACGGAAGCGCGGCTACTTTGACAAGCGCAAGAGCGTCATCGAAGGAGATCATGGCGCGTCCCATTCGCGCGAAATCGGATCATGGTCTGGCATTGATGCGAACGTACGGGGAGCGAGTGGCACTCACCAGCTATCCGCGAGGATGATTGGCCACCGTGCAGACAGCATCACCCGCCAGTCGCGCTCATGTGACGCGCGGTGGAGGGAGCGATGCCTCGTCCAATCTCGAACAGGTGGCGAGGGGGTTTGGCGCGCAATGCCTCATCCAACCCCGCGTCGAGGCCGGCCATGCCGCCATCACGATAGGCTGTTTTTAGGTCAACATAGTCTTCATGACCAAGGCACATCGTGAGCTGCCCGTCTGCGGTGAGCCGAATGCGGTTGCAGCCCTCGCAAAAATTCCCGCTCATCGGCGTAATGAGACCGAGGCGGGTGCTGGTGCCGGCAAGCTCGAAATAGCGCGCTGGCCCACCTGTTCGATGAGTGCTTGGACGCAGCGCGAACGAGCCTTCAAGGTCGGCGCGCACTGTCTCCAGCGAAAGATACCGGTCTGTTCGATCTTCCTCGACGACGCCAAGAGGCATCGTCTCTATCAGCGTGAGATCGTGCCCTTCGTCGCCACACCAACGCAGCATCGTCCCGAATTCCTGGTCGTTGAGACCCGCAAGGGCGACCATGTTGATCTTGATCCGAATACCGTTTGTCCGCGCAGCCTCGATCCCGTCCAGGACATGGCCGAGATCGCCCGTGCGCGTGATGTGACGGAACAGCGCTGCATCTCGCGTGTCGAGACTGACATTGATCCGGCGGACGCCCACGTCCGCAAGCAGGGCTGCATGCTGCGCGAGCCGTGTGCCGTTAGTGGTGAGCGTGACCTCTTCGAGCGGTGAAGTGGCTAAAAGGTAGCCAAGCCGATGCGCGAGGTCCGGCAGGCCGCGCCGTGTCAGTGGCTCTCCACCGGTCAGCCTGATGCGGCGGACGCCGCGTGCTATGAGCC
Source organism: Sphingobium sp. AP50 (assembly GCF_900109095.1). Lineage (GTDB taxonomy): Bacteria > Pseudomonadota > Alphaproteobacteria > Sphingomonadales > Sphingomonadaceae > Sphingobium. The sequence continues at coordinate 144,695 of NZ_FNYZ01000014.1, read as the reverse complement.
GCTCGCTGATAAGCGCCATTTCCTCGACGCTAAGGAGGTCTGCGCGGGGAAGGAAGCGCATGGTCTCGGACATGCAGTATCGACAGCGCAGGTCGCATCGATCTGTGACTGATAGGCGCAGATAGGTGATGCGCCGTCCGAAACCATCGGCGAGGGCTGACGCTGGCTGCGGAGCCATAGTCTGCTCGCTTGCAGCGCTGTCCGTCATTGGCGCGTGGGTCCCCATCGTTTTCAAGTTGCCTGCTATGGCAGTTATCCGGCGATACTACACCGTGGGCGTCGTGCTGCGCGGCAGCTATTATACGCACGTATGCGCGATCCGAGGCCAGCGCGGCGAGGCGGCCATACCCGCGTATAATCCCACCGCGACGCGATGAGTGGGAAGACAAGCTGCCGCGACGGCCGCGTCGTCGCTTCTTTTTATGGAGCAGAATTCCAGTGACCGGGTTTGAGGCCGCAGCCGCGACCGCAGAATATTTGCGCTCGATCGATCCCGGTCGGGAAGCACGTGCGATCGCCTATACACAAGGAGCGCACTGGATCCTGCTATGGGCCCTCCTTCTGAAAATATTGGCCGACTGGCTCATACTGCGAATGAGACTGCTCGAGCGGGTACGCGACGGCGTCCAGCGCACGCGACTGCGGCCGAAGCTGGCCGCTTTCTGCTGCGTATCGGTCTTCTTGCTCGCGAACTGGGTGATCCTGCTGCCGTGGGCAATCTACGCGGAATGGGCGCGCGAGATCAGCTACGGGCTCTCGAGCCAGCCTCTCGTCCCCTGGATCGCGCAAGGTGCGATCGTCGCTTTGTTCGCAGCCCTTTTTCTGGGCCTGCTCGCCACCCCCGTTTATGCGCTCATCCGCCGATCTGGGCGGCGCTGGTGGCGCTGGTCGAGCCTTGTCGTGGTCGTCTTTGCCTTCGTCGGTATCGTCGTTGGTCCGGTCGCGTTCGGATCCTTGTTCAACACCGCGAAGCCGGTGCCGGCTGGACCGGTTCGTACAGCAGTGGTTGCCCTTGCGCGGGATGCCGGCATTCCGTCAGATCGCATTGTCGTCTCGAACAGCGCGAGCCAGACAAACCGTTACACAGCCACCGTGGTGGGCGGACCGGGCTTTGCCACGATCGAGCTGAGCGATGAGATGTTGCGGAGTGGCGCGGACCTCGCCGAGGTGCGCGCTGTCGTCGCCCACGAGATCGGTCACTATGTCCATCACCACCTGATGATCCTCGCGCTTGTGGTTGCGTTTCTGGGAACATGCGGCTTGTGGGCGGTCGATCGCACTTTCCCTTACATTGCGCGGCTGGCGGGACGGCCGGATCTCTCGATTGGCGACCCGGCGGGTGCGCCGGCGCTACATATGGCGTTGGTAACCTTCATGCTGCTGACGTCGCCAATCATCGTCACAGCCCAGCGGGCGGTCGAAAACGATGCCGACATGTTCGGTTTATCGCTCGCGAACGAGCCGAGCGGCGCGGCTCGCAGTCTTCTGCGAACGGTCGACTTCCGGGCAAGCAGACCGTCTGCGCTTGAGGAGACGCTGTTCTATGATCATCCCAGCATCGCGCACAGGATTGAGCGGGCCATGCAGTGGAAGGCAGTGCACCCCGGCCAAGAGGGTGCCCTGCGGTGAGAGCGCGAAGCCTAACCGCTGCAGCGGTGAGGCTCATTCTCAGGTGCTTGGTTCCATACCTGTGTATGGCGCCTGCGCCTGCAGGTACGATTTCTCTTTCCGGTCTGCGCTGCGATCTTGTCTCCATCGGCAAAATCGGAGGCAGACCCATGCGGACGCTGTGCGATCAAGTGGCTAAATATGGACCCTCGGCGAGCGTCATCGCCATCGTGCTGGGCGTCGCATTGTTCTCCGGGCTCCTGGCGTATCGTATCGTCGAGGACCCGGTCTGGACGGTCATCATCAGTGCGATGGTCACTGTCACCCTCGTCTCCGTGACCGCCCCACGATCGGAAGCGCGCAAAGGAGGGCATGGCCGTGCATAGGTTCGCTCACCGCGCTCGGCAGACCGCCTGGGCAGTTCTTCCGATCACACTGCGCATGTCGCCTGAGGAATTGACGTTCGTCGTGGCGAGCTCGCAGCTCATCTACACCGATCTCTCCAGGCGGATCGGCCAATTCTGCCGCGCCCACGGTGCCCGTCGCAGCGCGACGGATACAGGGACGGTGGGCTTGGTCGAGCAATGGTGAGGCCGCTCCGTATCCGGATCGTCGGTGGCTCGATTGCCGGTCTTTTCGCGGCAATCCTGCTTGATCGCCAGGGGATGGATGTCCGGATCTATGAGCGCTCAGGTGCCGATCTGTCGGGGCGTGGAGCTGGACTGACGGGCGGCCGCGAGCTGTTCGACGCGATCCACAAGATCGGCTGTAGCAATGTGAGCCGTTTGAGCGTGCTCTCGGACCGACAAGTCATGCTCGACCAGCAGGGCGGTGTGGTCGCTGACCAACCTGCATCCGGGTCACGCTTCTCCTGGGATTTGCTCTATCGGACGGCCCGCGCCAAGCTTTCCGACAATCAATATGTGCAGGGCCGCCATGTGGTCCGCGTCGAGCATCTCGAGGATGGCGCTGCGGTAGTGTTCAAAGACGGCGAGCAGGAGCGGGCCGATTTGGTGATCGGCGCAGACGGCGTGGCATCAGTCGTGCGGCAGCTGGTCGACCCTGATCATTTTGCCAATGATTATGCAGGCTATGCCGCCTGGCGCATCCTGCTGCCGGAACAGCAGCTCCCCCAAGGCCTGTCGTCGATGCGTAATGCGCTGGTCGCCTTCAGCTGGCCGGGTATTCAGTCGATCGGATATATGGTCCCAGGTGGTGCCGGCGAGATCGAACCCGGTCGGCGTCGGTATAGCTGGGGTTGGTACAGACCGGCGTCTGCGCGCGAACTGACTTCGCTTTTCACGACGGCAGATGGCCATCGGTTTGAATATTCGCTGCCTCCCGGCAGCATGTCCGAAGAGCGTGTCGAGGAATTTCGCCGTGATGCAGCAGCCCTTCTGCCGCCTCAATTCGCGGAGATCACGCAATCCGAGCACCGGCCCTGGATACAGGGAATATTCGATTATCTGCCTCGCCGTCTGGTCGCAGGGCGCGTCGTTCTTCTGGGCGATGCGGGGGCGCTTGCTCGGCCTCATGTCGGGATGGGCACGTCAAAAGCCGCCGGTGATGCGGTCGCGTTGGCCACCGCTCTCGGTGCTGCGGGCACGATCGGGGAGGCATTGCGCGCGTTTGAGCGTGATCGTCTCGCTTCCGCGCAGTGGCTGGTTATGCGCAGTCGCGAAATCGGGGCATCGTTACGCTTGGCTGGTTGACGGTCAACGCTGACCGCGTTTTAGGCAGCGTTGATGCCGTTTTCCGCCATCACGGATCGTGATCCGATCGGCATCGTGATGCAAAAGCGCACGCCGCGATCCGGTCTCGGGGCCGCGGTAATTGTGCCGGCATGCGCCTCGATGATACTTTTTGCGACCGACAGACCCATTCCCATTCCGTCGCTCTTCGTCGTAAAAAAGGCCTCAAAGACGCGGTCGGCGTCCGCGCCGAGGCCGGGACCTGTGTCGGAAACCTCGAAGTGGAAGCCCTCCTCGCCGCAACTGGAGCTGACCATGATGTCGCGCGTACCCTCCGGCTGATTTGCCATTGCTTGGGCAGCATTGACGATCAGATTGATCAAGACCTGCTGGAGTTGGATGCGGTCGGCGACGATCAAGGGGAGGTCGCGGACGAGCGCGACGCTGGTCTGCGCGCCAAGAGCCGCGGTCTGGCGCCGGGTGATGTCGAGCGTCTCTTCGATCATTGCGTTCACGTCGAACTCGGTTCTGGTCCCACTGCCCTTCATGGCCATGCGCCGCGTTCGTGTGATAATCTCGGACGCCCGTGTCGCTTCATTCATGATCCGCTGGATCGCGGCCTTCGCCTCGACGATGTCGGGCTCCGTGCGAGCAAGCCAACGGCGTGCGGCGTTGCTATTGGCAACGATCGCAGCAAGGGGTTGATTAACCTCATGCGCGATGGAAGCCATAAGTTCTCCCAGCATTGCCACGCGGCCGGCATGTGCGAGATCGGCCTGCGCGCGAGCGAGAGCCTTTTCCTTTCCGACTCGCTCGCTGATATCAACGAGGCCGACGACGACAATGACCTGTTCAGACGGGTTTTTCGGAAAGGCGCAACTCAAAAGAATGTCAATGAGCGCGCCGTCCTCGCGACGCATGACTGTCTCCGTCTCGTAACTTTCCTCGCCTGCGAGATAGGCGAGCAGATTACGATTCCAGGCATCGAGTCCGGCGTCGGGAACCCAATCGCCGAGCGATCGGCCAATCACGGTACTGCGCGCCAAGCCGAACATCGAACACGCTTTTTCGTTGAGGTCGAGCACCGGGGTTGCATTGAGGCCCCGGCGAACCACGCTCAAATCTGTTCGCAAATGGCGCACGAGGTCGGGTACGGTTGCCTCGAGCTCTGCGATGAGAGTGCGCAGGTTGCTGAGGTCAATTTCCCAGAATCCCACAGCGGTTCCATCGAACACGCTGTGGTAGCGCTGCTGTTCGCGGCTCAGGTCGAAAACGAGGGTATGAAATCCTTCGAACCCGTCGACCCCCATGCGCGGCACGTAGCGAATAGCGGCGTCGCGCCAACCATCCTGGCGATGAGGAACTCGAGCCTCAAAAGAAACCGACTGACCAATTTTGACGCGTTCAAGATACGGAATACGAGTTGAATAGGCCTCACCGCCAAGAAATTCGCTCATATGAAGACCAACCAGATCTTCTGGCGCACGTCCATACCAGATCAAGTGGTGATCGTTAGCGTATCGACACACATGATCTGCGTCAAAAAAAGAGATCAGTGCGGGAATGGCGTCGGTAGTATGCCGCACATAATCATAGACAATCGGTTTAGCAACGCCATCATCCATGCGTATAGGTCCCGTTGACGAGCGGTAACGCTGCCGTCAGTTTACTGTTGTTATGCCAATGCCTGAAATCAAAACGGACACGCCGAGCCCGATCGTCTACATCGTCGACGACGATGCGGGATTGAGAGAGGGGCTGGACGCGCTGTTTCGTTCGGTGGGTTACACGACGCGCCAGTTTGGATCCGCCACCGAGTTCATGGAGTCGGGCGCGGCGAAGACCGCTGGCTGCCTCGTCCTCGACATCCGTTTGCCAGGGTTGAGCGGCCTCGATTTTCAGGAGAAACTCTCGTCGGCGGGTATCACCATGCCGATCATCCTGATGACTGGACATGGCGACATTCCCATGACGGTGCGCGGCATGAAGGCTGGGGCGGTCGATTTCCTGCCCAAGCCTTTTCGGGAGCAGGATATGCTTGACGCTGTAGCCTCGGCCTTGGCACGCGATGCCTCGGAACGTGAAGAGCGCCGGCAGGACGAGGAGCTGCGTGAACGGGCCGAGGGCCTGAGTTCGCGGGAACGCGAGGTCATGTCGCGGGTCGCTACCGGCAAAATGAACAAGCAGATCGCTTATGACCTGGGACTGAGCGAGATCACGGTCAAGATCCATCGCGGCAATGCGATGCGCAAGCTCGGCGCCAAAACGCTCGCCGACTTCATCCGCATGATCAACACGCTCAACCTCGATCGCTGAACCCCGGGCGGTTCCGTCATCCGTGCGTATGATTCCCAGATGCCTGGATGTGGGGCAACAAGACACCGCCGGCCGTAACAGGCGGGCGGCAATGCAAGGATAGATCGATTGGCGCTGCAGCCTCTCATTGCAATCGTGGATGATGACGAGGGGCTGCGAGTCTCTCTGGATGGGCTGGTACGAAGTCTGGGTTATCGCGTCTCGACGTTCAGCAGTGCGGAAGCCTATCTGTCCTCCGCTGTGGCAGCGGAAAGCGCCTGCATCATCAGCGACGTACAAATGCCGGGCGGAATGAGCGGTATCCGGCTGGCCCAAAAAGTCAAAGCATCGAGTGACCCGATACCGATCATCCTTATCTCTGCATTCGTGGATGAAAGGGTAAGTGCCGAAGCCAATGCGGCTGGCGTGCACGCATTTCTTCGCAAACCCTTCGACGGTGAGGTTCTGATAGACCTGGTCGAGGAGGCGCTCTCCGCTTAGGCGAGGCGCCGGTGCGGCCGATCCAAAATGGATGACCGCGACGAAAGGCTTGAGGATGGTCATCAGCGCGTGATCGGCGGTTGATGAAGGGGGATGCCCATTGCCGGAACAGTCAGAATTTCGATCGCGCCGTGTTCGACCTCGGTAACGAGCAAGGCGTGATCGGACGGACAGAACGCGACATTAGTCGGCAGATGACCGTTGGTCTGCAGCGACGGAAGAAGCGTTCCATCCCCGCCGATCACCGCGACCCGGCCCTCGCCATAAATCGCGCAGTAAAGCCGTCCATCCAGGTCGAATGCCATTCCATCCGGGCCAGAGAATGTCATGCCGCTGTTTTCAGCGCTGACCTGAGCGAACAGCTCAAGTGCACCGTCCAGTTCTTGACGGAGGATTCGTCCGGTCAGCGTCTCATTCACATACATTGCGCCGGCAGCATCGAAGGCGATGCCGTTGGCGAAGCGTAAGTCGTTCGCAAGGCAGCGTAGGACCACACCGGTGGCGGGATCGATCTCGTAAACGCAACCCCGGTATGCAGCGGTAGCGAAATCAGATCGAATTGCGAGTCCGGTGATGAACGCTTCTGGCTGCATGCCGGAATCGGTCATGTAGAGCAGCCCATTTGGTCCGAAAGCAAGATCGTTGGGAAACAGGAACGGATGGTCGCGGTAGCCCGTGACCCGCAACAGCTCGCGCCCCAGGCAATCGATGCGCACCAGAGAATTGCCAGGGCCGCCTGCAACCCAAAGGTGGCCATCGCCATCAAGCGCGAGCCCTGTCGGGCGGCCTCCCGCGTTTGCATATATCCGCTGTGCAATCTCGTTATGCAGCAGGGTCACGCAAGCGCGTTCCTCGCCCATCTCCACCAGCGCGAACGTACCATTGCCAAGCGAAACTGGTCCCTCAGGTTGTGAGAAACCCTGAGCCAGCACGGGATTGCGGGGAGCAGCGCGAATGGACGGGCACGTCACAAGACGGCTCGCTTCGGAGAATTCCGATCCGCCAAGCGACGGCACACTAATACGCCCATTTCCCCACCCGCACGTTTCGCACACGCGTCCCGCATTTAACGGACCGCGCTGGCTCCGAGATGGACGCGACAGAATGATAGATTTGGGAAGCTGTTGCACAATCCCTCTGTTCAGGGGGGTCGGGCAATTATTTTGTCCCTCGAGACGAGGCTTCTTGGATGAGCCGATGACGCGACCAGGAAGAAAGGCCGCTCAAAAAACCGCGTCGGCCCTCAAGTTGACAGGTGGATGTCCCTCCATGGAGGAGCGGCGGGGAAGACCTCGCTTAGGAAAGAAAGGAATGCCTTCACATTCGGGTTCGCTCGCCGGCTATCGGGCCACAGGGCGGTTACATTAAAGACCTCGACTGAAAACGCGCCCAAGATCGGCGTCACTTCGCCGCGCGCGACAAAGGGCGCGGCAAGATAGGTGGGTGAAATGCAGATTCCACCGCCGCTCGCGACCACGGCGATAACGGCATCGCTAACATCGACAACTATGCCCGCCGGTGGTGTGATTTCAACGATCCTATCGCCAATTTTGAATGGCCATCGCAGCGTCTGTCCCGAACTCTGATATCGGAAATTGACGCATTCATGCTGTGCAAGCTCGTCGGGATGCTGGGGGGTGCCGCGCGCTGCTAGATATGCGGGCGACGCAAAGGCGCAGAGGCGATGGGGGGTTAGTTGCCGCGAGATGAGGCGGGAGTCCGCAAGATCACCCACACGTATAGCTACATCGACGCCTTCCTCGATGATATCGACCACGCGATCGCTCAAGCGCAGATCCACGGCCAACTTTGGATAGCGCACCCGGAAGTGCGTGAGAGCAGGTGCGAGAATGTGGACACCAATCGGCAAAGGCGCAGTCACCTTGATGAGACCGGCCGGTTCAGCCCGGGCCGCGAAAGCGGCCTGCTCGATCTGTTCCGCTTCGTGGAGCAGCCGAAGCGTTCGCTCGTGAAGATTTCGACCTTCAGGCGTGAGCGTGAGAGACCGCGTCGTTCGTGTGAACAGCGAGAGGCTGAAATGATGCTCGAGACGCTGGACGCTTCGGCTGACGGCAGATGGCGAAATCCCGAGTGATCGCGCAGCGGCAGTGAAGCTGCCAAGCGATGCGGATCGCGCAAAGGCGATCAAACCGGTCAGCCGCTCCAGTCCAATTTGTTCCGTCATGGTATAAGTAAAGCACCTTCGAGTATAATTATCAAACCCAAAGCAATGGACTATCTCACAACCAAGGCGCCGAGGCGGCGCTGGATGGAGAAGTGAAAATGTCCAAAGTGAATCCTGCCGCAGGTGTGGGCGTCGCCAATCAGCTCGTCGACCGCACTGTTGTCATCGTTGGTGGAACCTCGGGAATCGGGCTTTCGGCTGCAATCCAGGCCAAGGAAGCAGGCGCGAAGGTAATCGTCATCGGATCGAATCGCGAGCGCGCTGCCGAAGCGGCGACCCAGAACGGGCTCGACGGCTATCGGGCGGCGGATGTAACCGACAGCGTGCAACTCGAAGAAGCGCTGGCCGACATTCCGCACGTCGACCATCTTGTCCTGCTCGCTGGCAGTTTCATCGCAGGTAAGATCCTCGAGGCCGATATCTCCTACCTCAAGCGCGCGTTCGATGAGCGCGTCTGGGCGTCGATCTTCGCGATCCGCGCGTTGGGCGATCGGCTCGCCAAGGATGGTTCTGTGACCTTCATATCGGGCGTTCTGGCAGACCGTCCAAATGGATATGGCACTTCCGTCCTCGCATCAGCCTCGGCGGCAATGGAAGCGCTGGCCCGTGGTCTGACCCTTGAGCTCGCTCCGCGCCGCGTAAACACCCTCTCGCCGGGGCCGATCGATACGCCTCTGCTCAAGAAGACGCTTGGAGATGGACGCGACGCGTATGTCGAGCATCTCGAGGCAACTCTACCGCTGCATCGTCTGGGAACAGCCGAGGAAGCAGGCGCCGCCGTCGTATTCTTGATGGCCAACGGCTTCATGAACGGCACGACCCTGAAGATCGACGGGGGGGCGGCGCTCGTTTGAGCCCATCCTAATCCACTGGGCTCGACCCACTTGGGTCGAGCCTGCATGTTTCCCAGGAGGACCAAATGCCCGGTCTCTTTGACCCGATTGAATTAGGAGCGATCAAGGCTCCGAACCGCATCCTGATGGCGCCGATGACGCGTGCCCGCGGAACCAAGGCACATGTGCCGACGCCGATGATGGAGCAATATTATCGCGACCGCGCGTCAGCCGGGCTCATCATTTCAGAAGCCGTGGGGATTACCCAGCAAGGTCTTGGATGGCCTTATGCTACGGGCCTGTGGACGCACGAACAAATCGCCGGTTGGCGGCGGATCACCGATGCGGTTCATGAAGCGGGCGGACGCATCATCGTCCAGCTGTGGCATATGGGTCGTGCTGTCCATCCAAGCTTCCTGGATGGGGAACGCCCGGTCTCGGCGTCCGCCACGACAGCACCCGACCATGCTCACACCTATGATGGCCGCCAGCCTTATGAGGAGGCTCGCCATCTGCACGCCGACGAGATCCCGGTCATCCTTGCCGATTTTCATCGCGGCGCCCTGAATGCGATCGAGGCGGGCTTTGACGGCGCGCAGATACACGCCGCCAACGGCTATCTGATCGACCAGTTCCTGCGTGATAGCGCGAACTTGCGGGATGACGAGTATGGCGGTTCGACCCGCAATCGGATCCGCCTGCTCAAGGAAGCGACGCAGGCCGTCGCAGATGCGATTGGTGCCGATCGGACGGGGGTGCGTTTGTCGCCGAATGGAGAGACGCAGGGCGTCTCTGACAGCGACCCGCTTCCCTTGTTCGCTGAAGCGCTCGAGACGCTGTCCGAGATAGGCATTGCCCATCTCGAACTTCGCGAGCCGCCCATCGACGGCACCTTTGGGATCGGCGAAGTCGATCCTTTGGCAGCGCAGCTACGCCCCTATTTCAAGGGGCCCTTGATCCTGAACTCGGATTTCACGCCAGAACGGGCGGAAGCAGAAATTGCGGCGGGCGTGGGTGACGCCGTCGCCTTCGGCCGACCATTCATCGCCAATCCGGATTTGCCCTACCGCATTCGCGAGCATTTGCCGATTGCCACGGATGACGCGAGCACGTGGTTCACTCAAGCTAGCGAGGGATATAACTCTTACCCTGCTGCTATCTGACGAAGGCGCAAGCACTCGGAATTGTTCGCCCGCTACGCACAGCGTAGCGGGCGTTCGCGTTTGCAACGCGAGCACATTATTCACCCAGAAGGTCCTGGACCAACACGGTTTCCAGAGCGCTATCCGGTGACAGGCCCATATAAGCGCCGTGTCGCTATGCTTTCCAGGATTTAGGTCGGGCATCCTCGCGTATAATGGCCTGCGAAGTATCAAGAAGGGTATCTGAAATTTGTCGACGCGGGGTCGGCGGTTTGATGGAGATCAGTGATGCGTCACGAGGCGCAAGGCCAAATGCCCGGGCGCCTGAGCTCTGCTGGAGCCGTGGCCCATCTTCCTGTCCGTGATCCGCTCGCCGGGCGCATGGCGCATGATCTGCGCAACATTCTCCAGATCATCTCTGGAAACCTCACCCTGCTTTCGCGACGCCTAACCGATGATCCGGCCGCGATGAAGCACATCGACCGCGCGCTCGCCGGTGTCGACCTTGGCACCAGGCTTGCCGGATCGGTTATCGGCGGTAACCATGTCGCATGCAACGGGCGGCTGTGTGCAATTCAAGCCGAACGATCGACGATCGTAGCTACACTGGTTGAGGCTGCAGGTCCGGGTATCGACGTAAAGCTCGACATTCCAGCCCTATTACACCTGGTCCCGGTAGATCTGGCGGCGCTCGAGAATACGTTGATCAATCTCGCGATCAATGCGCGTGACGCCATGAACGGGCATGGCACGCTGACGGTTAGTTTTCGCAATATGTGTTTGCCTTCGGGTCCTGCAGTAGAATTGAGGGTTGAGGACACGGGATGCGGTATGTCCGCAGCGATAGCAAAGTGCGCATTTGAGCCATTTTTTACCACGAAGGGTAAAAGGGGCAGTGGGCTCGGCCTGGTCACCGTTCGGCAGTTTGCCGAAGATTGCGGCGGACACGCGTCAATCGACAGCGTTGAGGGGCGCGGCACCATCTTCCGCATCGTTCTTCCTTCGACGCCGATGTTCCGATGATCGAGCGGAGCTTCCCCAAGGTGGCGCCCGGCGATCCGAGCAATCCTCCTCCGACTGTCTTTGCCGCTGATCAATCGATATTTGATCCTGCTGACCCATATGTGAGGACCGAGCAAACCTTTCCGCATTTGTCGCCGGAGATGATTGACCGGGTCTGCACCTACGGCGCGAGTGAGACAATCGGCGCGGGCGGCGTGCTTGCATCGCCCGGCCAGCGCGGTGTCGATTTTTTCGTCATCACCAGCGGCCGCGTCGGTATTTTCGCCCGCGAACGCGATGGCACTCAGTCGCTGATTGTGGAACATGATGCGGGCCAGTTCACCGGCGAGCTCGATCTCCTCAACGAGCGCGAGAGTCTGGTTGAGGCCCGGGTGATCGAAGATGCAAAGATCGTGCGCCTTGATCGACCCTCGTTCCAACGGATGATCGTCGGGGAGCCCGATGCTGCTGAGATCATCTTGCGGGCCGTGATCCTAAGACGAATGGGCATCATTCGATATGCTCACAACGGGCTTACTGTGATCGGCCGAGCTAATGATGGCGCTACGCTCGAGGTCCAGCGCTTTTTGCTACGCAACGGCTATCCGCTGCGTGTCGAGGATGCGGACGAAAGTCCACAAGCACAAAAGCTCATGGCGGAGCTAAGCCTGGATAACGCCGACCTGCCTGCTGTCGTTCTCGCGAGTGGGGTAACCTTGCGGCGACCGACGATCCATGCGCTTGCGGACGCGATCGGCCTAATGGAGCCACTTGATCCCGCGCGTGTCCACGACATCGTCATCGTCGGTGCTGGTCCAGGAGGCCTTGCCGCCGCCGTTTATGCGGCGTCCGAAGGTCTCGACACCATCGTCATCGAAGGGCACGCGCCAGGCGGCCAGGCCGGCACGAGCAGCCGGATCGAAAATTATCTCGGCTTTCCGACCGGAGTCTCTGGCCAAGCGCTGGCGGGACGTGCGCACGTGCAGGCACAGAAATTCGGTGCGCGCCTCGCTATCTCACGCAAGGCAGTGTCACTCGATTGCAGCGTGGTGCCCTATCGCTTGGTGCTAGATGACGGCTCTGCCATTAACGCGCGGGCGATCGTCATTGCTACAGGCGCGCGGTATCGGCGTCTGGGAGTGAGAGATGATGCGCGCTACGAAGGGCGCGGCATCCATTATGCAGCCACCGCAATGGAAGCGAACCTCGCAGCTAATCAGGAGGTCGTTGTCGTAGGTGGCGGAAACTCCGCTGGCCAGGCGGCTATCTTCCTGTCGCGCGGCGCGCGCCACGTTCACATCCTCGTGCGCGGGGACGGGCTGGCCGCGACAATGTCGGATTATCTCATCCAGCGTATTGCCTCTTCTCCAAAGATCACGTTGCACAGCCATACGGTGGTGTCGGGGCTTTCGGGCGAGCCGTTTCTGCGAAAAGTTGACTGGCGAAATACGCTGACCGGAAAGGAGGGATCGATTGATACCTCGAGCCTATTTGTGATGGTGGGGGCCGAGCCAAATACCACGTGGCTTGGCGATTGCGTGCATCTGGATGAGCGCGGCTTCGTTCTTACCGGACAGAAAGCTGGCCGGGCGGATGACAGTATGTTCGAAACGTCACTCGCTGGCGTCTTTGCGATTGGTGATGTGCGCTCGGCCTCGGTCAAGCGTGTCGCATCGGCGGTGGGCGAGGGGTCCGTAGTCGTATCAGCGATACATCAGTTTCTCGATCCTGCCTGAAAGGAAGCTTTAGCATGGATGAGTGTAGCCATACGCGGGTCATCAACACGGTCACGCCAAGCGCCCGCGGCTGTGAGGAATGTCTCAAGACCGGCTCTTGGTGGCTTCACCTGCGCGTATGCCGGACGTGCGGGCATGTCGGATGCTGCGATCAGTCGCCGAACAAGCATGCAACGGCTCATTATCATGCGACACATCACCCAATCATTGAGGGCTACGACCCGCCTGAAGGCTGGGGCTGGTGTTACGTCGACGAGGTCTTCCTCGATCTGGGCGATAACGTCACGCCGCAGGACGGACCGATTCCGCGTTACTATTAAAACAGTATCGCGAGGCTGGCGGTCATGACGCATACGGTCAATGATAACGGCGGACTGGCCCGCGCCATCTCAAACGGACTTCTCAGGTTTCAGTTTAGTAACACTTCGGTCATGGCGGCCATGAAAACCGGCCCGGCTCCAAAAGATTTGTCGCGCTCGGCGCTTCGGGGCTGCCCGGATATTTTCGCGTATATGCAGGGCGACCGAAAGTTACCGCAGATCGAACGGTCAAGCTTCAATCACGGGAGGCATTGGGCGTGGTAGGAGACTTTGCTTCGACGTTCGAAAGGCTGACTGCGCTACCCAGGAAAGGCCGGGCGGCTACATCCACGCTTGAGGAGTTTATCGGGATAGATGGTCTTTGCAGGAGATATGGACAGTGAGTGAGCTCCAGGCGAGCCTCGACGCGGCACGTGCGGTGAATACAGGCAATGGCCGTTTCCAGGCTCATGTCGAAACGGCTGGTCTGTCTTTCTTCGCCGACGAACCGCTGGCGGCAGGTGGGCTCGGGTCGGGACCAACACCCTATCAATTGCTTGCGTCCGCGCTGGCCGCATGCACGACAATGACCCTCAAACTCTATGCCGCACACAAGGATCTCCTAGTCGATAGCATCGAGACTCGCGTGGAACATCGCCGCGATGAAGATGTCGTGCCGGCCGACATCTTTGTTCGCCGTATCAGGATCGACGGGACGTTGGATTCGGCGCAACGGTCGCGGTTGCTCGAGATTGCGGATCTCTGCCCTGTCCATCGGACACTCACCGGCGGTGCCCGGATTGAGACGGTCTCGGAGGGTGCCCCGCTGGCAGCGGCACCATCTACCAATCACGTTGTCGATATGGAGGCGCTCATTGCCGTCGGCCGCGGTTCATACGATTTCACCCAATGAACGCGGTGTCTTCTGCCGCAGAGGGTTTTCTCATCCGCGAAAGCGACCTTCCGTCCCGATCATTTGCTCACGTCTCGGCCTCAGGTGAGCGCCGCGTCATAGAACGGGTGCTTGCCGACGAAGTGCCAGTCGCGCTCGAATATCAGGGTATCGGCTACGCGGTCCTGATGGCTACGCCGTTCGATCTGGTTGATCTTGCGTACGGATTCAGCCTCAGCGAACGCCTGATCGATCAAGCCGACCATATCCTGGAAGTCGAAGAGCTCAGCGTCGAGGGCGGTATCCTCCTTAGGATCACCTTATCCGACAGTGTCTCGCCGCGCATCTTGGAGCGAGTTCGTCACCGCGCAAGCGACGCGTCATGCGGGCTGTGTGGCATCGAGAATCTCGAGCAGGCCATGCGACCATTGCCGCAAGTTACCAATCGCAGTGAGGCCAATGAGGCTGCGTGCTTTGCCGCATTGGATGCGCTATCCGAGCACCAGCGGCTCAATCATGCCACGGGTGCTGTTCACGCCGCCGCTGCCTGCGCCTCCAGCGGTCTTGTAACAGCTGTTCGCGAAGATGTTGGCCGACACAATGCCTTCGACAAGCTTATTGGGTCGCTATTGCGTGCCGGTAAGAGCTGGGACGGCGGTTTCGCCCTCCTCACATCGCGCTGCTCGTTCGAACTCGTCGAAAAGGCGGTATTGGCCGGATGCCCAATGCTCGCAACCATCTCCGCGCCGACTGCACTGGCGGTAGATCGCGCCGGCGAAGCGGGGCTATCGTTACATGTCCTGGTTCGGCCCGACGCCCTGCTGGTGAACCTGTCTTGATGCGCGTGCTCGGCGCGGTACTAGCTGGCGGTAGATCGCGGCGCTTTGGGAGAGACAAGGCTCTGGCGACTTTGGGCGGCCGGTCTCTCATGGCGCGTTCCCAGGACCTGATTTCCGGTTGGACGCAGGCGTTGGTCATCTGCGGCCGCGAGCCTGGTCTGGCCGATCGGCCAGCTCCGGACCAGGGGCCGCTCGGGGGGCTAAACGCTGCTCTCCATCACGGACGCAGCAATGGCTACGATGCGGTTCTGAGTATTCCCTGTGATACGCCCGTGGTTCCCAATGATGCATTTGCTATACTGCTTGGTATGGGGACTAGCTCTTATCTGGTAGGGTGTCCCGTCATCGGGCTATGGTCTTGTGACCTGGCCGATGAACTAGATACATTTCTTGCAAGCGGTCGGCGATCAATGCGAGATTGGGCGGCGCGCGCCGATGCTCGGCCGGTTGACTATGCACGGAAGATTCCGAACGTGAATACTGCGGCCGATCTTTTGTGGTTGATGGTAGACCACAGTTGAATGTTCCATTCGAAGGTCGTCAAACGGTGAAATACCGGTCAGAAGGAACTGACGATGATCAGACGCCCAACGAGCTTCACTGCTGAAAGCCGCTTGGATATGTGCACGTCTTAGCCGCTCATACGCCAGTATGAGGTGCTGAACCCGTCGTCTGATTTCGTCCCAATTCAGAATGCCGATGATGCCTGCATCACAATTTTGATGATGGGAGGCCATCCGCATGAACATGATCCCCGACTTCGAAGCGAAAGCCTTTTTCGGCCGCCGCGATGGCCGCAGCTGGCGTCGTCGTAGCCTGCTCCTCATACCGATCGCGGTGGTGGGAATCGTTGGGTTCAAGATTGCCGATCACGGCGATCCGGCAGTGGCTGCCGCGCCGCCCCCCAATGTGAGCGTCGCTGTGCCGCTCTCTCGCGATGTGACCGAATGGGATGACTATATCGGCCGTTTCGTGCCGAGCGAGACCGTCGAGGTGCGACCGCGGGTCTCTGGGCAAGTAATGGCCAGGCATTTCCGCGACGGTGATATCGTTCAGAAAGGCCAGCTGCTCTTCACAATAGACCAGCGTCCGTTTCTTGCGGCCCAGGCCGAAGCACGCGCTTCGGTTGCGAGTGCGCAAAGCGCAGTCACGCTCGCCAGAGCCGACCTGGGCCGGGTTGATCGTCTGACCGGTGACGACGCCGTCTCGGGCGGTGAAATCGACGCGCTGCGCGCTAAGCTGCAATCAGCACAAGCCGCGTTCGCAGGCGCCCAGGCGCGGCTGCGGCAACGCGCGCTCGAGGTCGAGTGGACCCAGGTGCGGGCGCCGGTCGCGGGCCGCATCTCGGATCGACGGGTTGATGTGGGTAACCTGGTAGCGGGGGGAGAAGCCAATACAGGCAGCCTCCTGACGACCATCAACGCACAGGATCCGATCTACTTTTCATTCGACGCGTCCGAAGCGCTCTTTCTCAAGACCAAACGAGCTCGCGAGAACGGCGAACCTGCGACCGCTGTCGAAATCCGCCTTCAGGATGAAACGGGCTATAAGTGGCAGGGCAAGCTCGATTTCACCGATAATGGCCTCAATCCGAGCTCAGGAACGATCCGCGGCCGCGCGACGATTGCGAACCCTAAGAATTTCCTGACGCCCGGTATGTTCGGCAACATGCGCCTCGCTGCTGGCGGGCATGCACGGGTGCTGCTCATACCGGATACGTCGATCCAAACGGATCAAGCGCGCAAGACGGTTCTGGTTGTTGGTGCTGACGGAACGGTAGTCACAAAGCAGGTGACGGTCGGCGCACTGGTCGACGGCCTTCGTATCATCCGAACGGGTCTTTCAAGTTCCGACCAGGTCGTCATCGCGGGCATGCAGTCGGCGACGCCGGGCTCCAAGGTGACCGCTACGCGTGGAAAAGTCATGCCTGAGGCAGCACCGCTATCGCCAAACTCGAGCATTCCCGTCGCGGCGCAGGCCTCCTTCGCCACGTGATCCAGTCCGGGTGGGGCGGCAAGGCCGACCCGCCCACTGGTCCTTGGCCCGTCTCCTGCGGCCGGGGACCACCCTCTCTTGCATCGAAGGATTGGAGCCATGCGCTTTTCCCGCTTCTTTATCGATCGGCCGATCTTTGCTGCCGTCATTGCTGTGCTCATCACCGTCATTGGCGCGCTTGCCTATTTCGCTCTGCCGATCTCGCAATATCCCGACATCGTGCCGCCGACCGTGACGGTGACCGCACAATATCCTGGCGCGTCGGCCGAAACCGTCGCTGAAACAATCGCCTCGCCGATCGAGCAGGAAATCAACGGCGTTGAGGACATGCTCTACATGAGCTCGCAGTCCACCGGCGACGGGAAGGTGACCATCACCGTGACCTTCAAGATCGGCACTGATCTCGATTCAGCGCAGGTACTGGTGCAAAATCGGGTGGCCGTTGCCACGCCGCGACTTCCTGAGGAAGTTCAGCGACTAGGAGTCGTGACACGCAAAACCGCTCCAAACTTTCTGATGGCGATCAACGTTCTGTCACCGGATGCGTCGCTGAAACCGGATTATGTTTCCAATTACGCATTGACCCAGGTGCGCGACCGTCTGGCTCGCATTGAGGGTGTTGGCGACGTAAATATCTACGGCGCTCGTGATTATGCGATGCGGATCTGGATTGATCCGGGCCGCGCCGCAGCCCTAAACCTCACTGCCGACGAGATCGTTGGCGCGCTTCGCGCGCAGAACGTCCAGGTTGCAGCCGGTGCGGTCGGCGCACCACCCTACAACCAGCATAATGCGTATCAGGTCGGCGTCGAGACGCTTGGTCGGCTTTCCGATCCGCAGCAATTCTCCGATGTAGTCATCCGTACCGACGCAGACGGGCATCAGGTTCGCGTCGCCGACGTCGCCCGGGTCGAACTTGGGGCCGCTGACTATGGTACCAACGCCTATCTCTCGAACAAGCCGTCGGTCATCATGGCAGTGCTGCAGCGGCCGGGCGGCAACGCCCTATCGTCGGCGCTCGCGGTCCAGGCGGAGATGAAGCGGCTAGGCAAGCGGTTTCCGCAAGGTCTTGAGTACAAGATCATCTACAACCCAACCGAGTTCATCAGCCAATCGATCGATGCGGTCTACCATACGCTCGGCGAGGCCGTGGTGCTGGTCGTCCTCGTTATCTTGATTTTCCTGCAGAGCTGGCGCGCGGCGGTCATTCCGATCATCGCCATCCCTGTGTCGCTGCTGGGCAGTCTCGCGGTACTTGCTGCGGCCGGCTATTCGCTGAATACGCTTTCGCTGTTTGGCATGGTGCTCGCGATCGGCATTGTCGTAGATGATGCGATCGTCGTCGTCGAAAATGTCGAACGCAATATGGAGCGGGGCCTCAGCCCGAAGGAGGCGGCACGGATATCGATGGACGAGGTTTCGACCGCGCTCGTTGCAATCGTGCTGGTCCTGTGTGCGGTGTTCGTGCCGACCCTTTTCCTGACAGGCTTGTCGGGTGCCTTTTACAAGCAATTTGCCGTGACCATCTCGTCGGCCACGATCTTCTCGCTTGTCCTCTCGCTGACCTTGTCGCCGGCGCTCGCCGGGATCCTGCTCAAGCCCAAAAGCGAGCATGCTTCGGGGAATGACAGTCTTGTCCGACGGTGGGCAAGGCGGGGTGCCGATGCATTCAACAATGCCTTCGAACGCCTGAGTGATCGCTATGCGAGGCTCACTCATTATCTGGTGCAGCAGCCCAAGAAGATGCTTGTCGCCTACGTTGCACTGATCGGAGCGACGGTCGCGATGTTTACCGTCACGCCCTCAGGTTTCATACCTGCGCAGGATCAGGGCTTCTTCCTCGCCGTAATCCAGCTGCCTTCGGGTTCATCCCTGGAGCGGACGGATGCAGTGACGCGTGATGTCGCCGCCAAGATCTTGCCGGTGAAAGGATTGCGCGGCGCGGTGATGTTCGCCGGATTTGATGGCCCATCCCAGACAGCCGCACCAAACTCGGCCGCAATCTACTTCCCCTTCAACAGCTTCGATGAGCGCAGGAAGGAGGGTGTGACCTACGCCGGCATCATGGAGCAGGCCGGTAAGGCGGTGGCCGGTTACCGCGATGCGCGCGTACTTTTGGTGCCGCCGCCGCTCATCCAGGGCATCGGCAATGCTGGCGGCTATCGCATGATGGTCGAGGATCGCGAGGGCCGTAGCTACAAGGAGCTCGCGCAAGTCGCCAATGACCTCATCACGAAAGCCAACAAGACCGAGGGAGTGAAGCAGGTTTATACCTTCTTCGAGACGGCAACACCGCGGATTTTCGCCGATGTTGATCGTCGCAAGGCCTCGATGCTGGGCGTGCCGCCTGAGCGCGTACTCTCCACTCTCCAGAATTATCTTGGTTCGTCCTTCGTCAACGACTTCAACCTCCTTGGCCGGACGTATCGAGTGACGGCGCAGGCAGAAGCGTCAGCGCGCAATTCGGTGGCGGATATCGCTAACCTCAAGACCCGATCGGACTCGGGAGCCATGGTGCCGGTGGGCGCCGTCTCGACCTTCCGGGACAAGACCGGCCCTTACCGTGTCGTCCGCTACAATCTGATGCCGGCCGTAGAAGTCGATGGCGATACGCCAGCGGGCTTCTCGACCGGACAGTCTCTCCAGGTCATGGAGAAACTGGGTGATGCAATGCCGGCGGGCTACGACCATGAGTGGACGGGCATCGCCTATCAGCAGGAAACCGCTGGCAACACGGCGGGCATCGTGTTCGCCATGTCCACGCTGTTTGTCTTCCTGGTGCTCGCTGCGCAGTATGAAAGCCTGACACTGCCGCTCGCTATCATCCTGATCGTGCCGATGTGCCTATTCGCAGCGATGATCGGCGTGAACGTGAGAGGGATGGACAATAATGTCCTCACCCAGATTGGCCTGGTGGTGTTGATTGCGCTTGCGGCCAAAAACTCGATCCTGGTGGTCGAATTCGCAAAGCAGGCCGAGGAGCAGGGTAAGAGCTGTATCGAAGCTGCAGTCGAAGCAGCACGTACGCGGCTCCGTCCGATCCTGATGACGAGCTTCGCCTTCATTCTTGGCGCCGTTCCGCTTGTCATAGCAGACGGGGCAGGAGCGGAGCTTCGCCAAGCACTCGGCACTGCTGTTTTCTTCGGCATGGTCGGCGTGACCGGCTTCGGCTTGCTGTTCGCGCCAACCTTCTACGTCGTCTGCCGTGGGCTAGGCGACCGCCTCTCTAACCACCCGGCCTGCAACGCGGCCGAGGATTTCCTCGCCAAGCTGTGTGCCCGCAAGAACGGCGCTGCTGCGCTTCAGCCCGCTGAATAAGGATCAGATCGATGACCAAGACCCTCTTCGTCATGCTCCTCGCGAGCGCTTCGCTGACCGCATGTGCTGCCGGTCCCGACTATCGCCGGCCCGAAACCGCATCCAGCGCGGCAAAACCTTTCCTCGGGGCTGGAAATCCAAGTGTGACAGCGGACGCCGCCGTCGATGCCCAATGGTGGCGGCTGTACAATGACGAGGTCCTCAATGGGCTCATCGTCGATGCGCTGCGGGCCAATACCGACTTACGGGTTGCGGTGGCCCGGCTCGAGAAAGCGCGGGCCAATCTGAAGGGTGCCAAAAGCGACCGCTTGCCGCAAACCAATATCAATGCTTCGCTTGTCGATCAGCGGGTGCCAAGCCAGCAGGGCTTTGTGACCGGCCGGCGGTTCTGGAGCGCCGACCTTGGGCTTGATGTCTCTTATGAGGTCGATCTCTTTGGACGAGTGAAGCGAAACGTGGAAGCCGCCCGCGGTGACTGGCAGGCGGCCGAGGCGGATCGCGATGCGGTGCAAGTCGCGGTCGTGTCCGACACGGTGCGGGCTTATGCCGACGCGACGGCTTCGGCGCAGCAGATCGCGGTGGCCAAGGAAACGGTCGATCTTCTCGACCGGTCGGTGCGAGTGACAGGAGCACGGGTCGACGCGGGTCGCTCGCAGCGCCTCGACCTTATCCGCATCACGGCATTGCGCAATCAGCGGCAGGCGGATGTGGCCCCGCTCGAGGCTGAGAGAGACAGTGCATTGTTCCGGCTCGCGACGTTAACGGGACGCACGCCGCAGGACCTACCCCAGTCGATCAGAGATGCGACAGTGCTTCCCAAGATCGAGCGCCCGATTCCGATTGGTGACGGGGCGCAGCTGATTGCACGCCGTCCGGATGTGCGTGCCGCCGAGCGCCGCCTTGCTGCGGATACGGCTCGGATCGGTGTCGCGACCTCGGACCTCTATCCGCACATCTCGCTTGGCGGACAAATCGGAACGACCAGCGCGGGGCTTTCCGACGTATTCGGGGGTGGGCCTTTCCGCTGGTTGCTGGGACCGCTCATCAGCTGGAGTTTCCCCAATATCGCGGCGACGCGGGCGAAGATTGCTGGGGCCAGGGCTGATACTCAGGCCTCGCTCGCCACCTTCGACGGGACAGTTCTCACCGCGCTCGAAGAGACGGAGACGGCGCTGTCTGCTTATGCACATGAGATTGATCGCCACCAAGCCCTGGTTGCCGCCCGCAGCGAGGCTCAGCGCGCGGTGAACGTCTCCATGGCGCGGCAAAAGCAAGGAACGATCGACTTTCTGACGGTGCTCGACGCCCAGCGAACACTGGCAGACGCACGGGCCGATCTTGCAGCTTCCGATGCCCGCATCGCATTTTTCCAAGTCGATCTGTTTAAGGCACTCGGCGGTGGTTGGGAGCAGAAGGACTTGGCTACGAATGTCGCATCACGCTAAATTCGATCTGAATTGAAACGCAAGTGATAGGCTGGTCCGAAGCTCCAATGTGTTACCATGTGTGCGCTAGCTTCTGTGCGGTAGTCTTGCGGAGATGAGATTGACTCATTTGTTATTCTCTGTCTTCGTTCGTATGCGATGAGGACGGCCCATCATAACCTGAGGAGTTTCATTTTATCAGGCTGGGCTGTGCGCTGATACTGAATCATGCTTATGGATCAGCGTGGATGTAAGGCCCAGTAGCGGGCTGGCTCCTATTCGTGTTATTCTGATTACACTCGCGTCTGTCCGATTTCCGAAGGGCACCCCGAACCTGTTGCGCGGGGGAGACGCGAATGCCGTACGTCAGCGAAGGGAGGGCTAGGTCCCGGCAAAGAGGCTTGGCCGTCTGGCGCCTGGCTACTTTGCTCTTTGTTACTCTGTTCATCGGGGTGACCGGCGGTTTGGCTGCGGATTCGTCAACACCCGACACGCTACCAGGCTGGGCAAAATCCTCGCTCGCGAAGCGTGATGGTGCGCCTTCCTCCATAAGGACGATTACGCAGGACGGGCCCGGTGCTATCTGGATCGCCTCGGCTGGAGGCCTGTACCGGTACGATGGCGTAAACTTCGAACGCATCCCGACCCCGCGGGCGTCGCCGTCCCTCGCTGAAGCTGTGGTTACGCTGTTAGCCACCCCTGATGGAGACCTATGGGTCGGTCACGATTATGGCGGACTGTCGCTACGCCGCCACGACGGAACGACCCGTGTCCAAAGTTTGCCGGGAACGGCTTTCTTTATGGCTCGCGGCCCGGACGGAACCGGCTGGTACATGGCGGCGAGTGGTCATATTGTGACAATCTACCGACTGGACGGCGAGCGCTGGATCGCTGTTGCCAAAGATAAGTTGCTGGGCTTGGGCGGAACCAGCTTCGTCGTGGCTCGCAACGGATCGCTCGTCTACGTTCTCGATGGGAAGCTCAAGGTCCTTCGCGCTGGCCGCAAATCTGTAGAAACGGTGATGGCGACTTCGATTGACGCGCACGTCGCAGTCTCGCCGCGCGGAGAGTTGTGGCTGTGGTCGAAGGGCGTGCTTACGCAATGGACGGCCCAATCTGATGGCGGCATCGTTCGCATCGCTGGTAGCGAGTTCAAGATGGCGGTATCGTCGCTTGCGCTTCTTGCGTTCGATCGGTCCGGAGCCCTTTGGCTGGGAGACGGCTCGGGGAAAATCGATCGCTTCGAACGGACCCATTCGAAGGAATTTCCGTGGCGCCTGGTTGGAGCGTCGCCGTTTGAGCGGGGCGAAGTCAGTTATGGTTTCTCCGCGTTTGTTGACCGTGAGAACGGGCTCTGGCTAGCGGGCAAGGCGGGACTTGAGCGGCTCGCCAAGACCGCTTTCGATGTCCCGACCGAGCTGGTGGGCCGCGAGGGAATCAATTTCGACCATTCAGCAGTGCGCGACGGCCTTGGAACAGTGTGGCTGCGCGAACATGAGACGATCTTCTCTATCACGCCCGAAGGCGCACTTTTGAAGCGATCCTTCGTGCTTCCTTATAAAGCGAGCTTCTGTCCCGCTTCGACGGGCGGACTGTGGGTTCCCGCACCAGGCAAGCGCCTGACCATCGCCGGTGGTTCGTCGCGTCCAGCCCTATCGCTCGTGGACACTACGGCGTTCGGCACGTCGAATGTGTTGCATTGCGTTGAGGACAGCCGCGGGCGTTTGTGGGTCTCAGACTATTCACGACTGAAGCTTCTAGGTCCGGCTGGCGCGAGGACGGTAGATTTTGGGAAGTACACCGAGCACACCGCTAACCTCACACTCGCAGCCGATCACCAAGGAGGCGTTTACGTCTACATCGGCCGTGTCGGGCTGTTCCGCTCGAATGGTGACCAGTCAACCCTTTTGCTGAGCCAAGGCCAACTTCCGGTGGGTTTCGCAGAGGTCGTCTTTCAAGGCACGCGCCATCTCTATCTGGGCGGCGATCGCGGATTGTTGCGGTATGACGGACGGCGGTTCACGTTCCTCTCTCGCGACCGCTTTCCATGGCTCACCTTCGTGTCCGGGATTGCCGAAACACGAGACGACACCTGGGTGCAGGGTATCAATGGTGTTGCGCGGCTTCGGACAGCCGACCTCGACCGGGCGTTTGGCGACCGGAATTTCAAGCCGCCCGTGCATCTGTACGATTCGGCCGACGGCATCCCGGGCAACGCGGTCTTCTGGAACGTGAATAGTTTAGCTTCGGATGCAGAAGGACGCGTATGGGTTATGACGAGCGGCGGCCTCGCGCGCTTCGACCCGGCGCGTGGCACCAACGCAACTGCACCGCCGACCGCTGTCATCACCCAGATACGCGCCCGCAGTGTATTCGGCCCGGCTCCTACCGCTATACGTCTCCCGAGCGGCACCACACGGGTCGAAATCCGGTTCACCGCCTATCGCTATGCCGATCCCCAGCGCATGCGCTTTCGGTACACCTTGTCGAACGTCGATAATGTCTGGGTGGACGGGGGGACGAGCAGAAGCGCTACCTATACCGCGCTCAGCCCCGGTACGTATCACTTCCGCGTCATTGCCGCTGATCGCAATGGGGCATGGAGCACCGTGGCAGCAGAGACGACATTCACGATCGCGCCGACTTTCTTACAAGGCTGGTTGTTCAAGGCGTTGTGCATTGTGGCAGCGCTCTTGCTAATTACCGTCCTATATAAACTCCGCCTTCACTACATGGCGAACCGCATACGGCAGCGAATGGAGACGCAACTTCACGAACGAGAACGTATCGCCCAGGACCTTCACGACACCCTGCTGCAAAGCGTGCAAGCTCTTATCATACGCGTTCATGGCCTTTCGCTTCGCCCCAGCATCGATATGCCCACTCGCGACGCGATCGCTAGCGTGCTGGACGAGACCGAACGCGCGCTCGCCGTCGGACGCGAGCATGTTGCGGGATTGAAGCGCGCGCGCACCGTTGCTCTGCATCGCCAGATTGAAGAAATTGCAAGTGGGTCGCCTGTAGCCGAAGATGTGCAAATTTGCGTCGATACCGAAGGCGAAGAGCGCCTTCTCACGCAGTTGGTTGCCGAGGAGGCTAGCCTAGTTGCAGGCGAGGCGTTCCGAAATGCTGCGCGTCACGCGCAAGCCAGCAATATCCGGGCCACAGTCAAATATTCACCGGACTGGCTGGAGATCACGGTAGCCGACGATGGCGTTGGAATCGACGAGGAGGTTCTGGTTCACGGGGGACGCGAAGGTCATTTCGGGCTCAGTGGCATGCGGGAACGCGCCATCCGTATCGGCGGGAGGCTTAACATCGATAGCGGACCATCCACCGGGACAACCGTTCAACTCATCGTTCCCGCGCGGCTTGCCTATAAGGTCGACCATAC
Source organism: Sphingobium sp. AP50 (assembly GCF_900109095.1). Taxonomy (GTDB): domain Bacteria; phylum Pseudomonadota; class Alphaproteobacteria; order Sphingomonadales; family Sphingomonadaceae; genus Sphingobium. Next base: position 119,541 of record NZ_FNYZ01000014.1, on the reverse strand, counting down.
CCGCAGATCTGGGTTCTGGCGCTGGCGTCGCTAGAGCGATGATATCGGAGGTCAGCTACCTAGCGTCGCTGAACCCTGAAGTTCGCTGTCGGTCGGTAAGTTTGCGTCAGATCGTGTGAAGATCGATACGTCAAAAGCGCAGGCGCTTTGACTTGTCCTCTGCTTCCTATTTGGCATGCCGTATTGCTTGAACGATCGGTCGCTTGTCAGGCAGGAGGCGCTGTCCGAGCACGGCACAGCGCCCCCGGAACGGTGTTCAGCTTTTGATAAAGTCGAGCACGTCCTGATTGAAGGCATCAGGCGAAACCTGGGCTAAGCCGTGGGATCCGCCGGGATATGTTTTCAATGTGCCGTTCGGGACAAGCTTGATTGTCTTGTGGGCGGAGGCAGCGATCGGCACGATCTGATCGTCTTCGCCGTGGGCGACGAGGGTCGGGATCGTCATTTTCTTCAGATCCTCGGTGAAGTCGGTCTGCGAGAACTCATAGATGCAATCGAAGGCCGCCTTTACACCCGCTTGAACACCCATCAGTTCGAAAGTGTCGCGCAAGCCTTCGGCGACCTTCACGCCCTCGCGGTTGAATCCGTAGAAAGGCACCGACAATTCCTTGAAGAAGCTTGCCCGGTCGGCGAGCGTGCCCGCGCGGATATTGTCAAAAACCTCGAGGGGCGTCCCCTCGGGATTGCTTTCGCTTTTCAACATGATTGGAGGCACGGCGCCGAGCAGAACCGCCTTGGCGACCCTTGCCGTTCCGTGCCGCCCGATATAGCGGGCAACTTCGCCGCCGCCGGTCGAATGGCCGATCATAATGACGTCGCGCAGGTCAAGCGCTTCGATAAGTTCCGCCAGATCGTCGGCATACTGGTCCATATTGTTGCCGTCCCAAGTCTGGTCCGAACGCCCGTGACCGCGCCGATCATGTGCAATCACACGATAACCTCGCGCACCGAAAAACATCATCTGATGGTCCCAGGCGTCAGCTGCGAGCGGCCATCCATGCGAAAACGTTATGGGCTGGCCCGATCCCCAATCCTTGTAGAAAATCTTGGTACCATCTTTGGTGGTGATCGTGCTCATCATGCAGCTCCTTGAGAAGGGACGGTGGTGCTGGTGACGATCTATGCCGAACGGGCCCATAGAGCTTTCGTGCGACCGTATGCTGGCAGGAGACGATCGTCTGACCCTCTCATACCAGTGTCTGACTTGTACAGCCGCCGGCGCCTGTCCGAGCAGGATAGCGCTTTCTGCATGGCGCCTGGCCATGGCGCGTCTGGAGTTGCGTCGCGAAGGCGCAGTCTCGCTTACAGACTTGCCCAACAGGGATCGCACGGTTGGCATACCCCTGGTTCGAAGATGTCTGCGCGCGACCCTGCAATCTTCATTGCATACATGATGCAAGGAGGCGACGACGCATCGATTGGCGATGCAGTTCAGCAGTTTGGCGCAGAAATCACTCAGGGTAGGGAGGCGCTGCCGACCGTCCCGCGCAAATTCCAGCGCCTATCGATCGATTTCAATAGTGTGAGGTTCGCTCGTTGGGAGGGCGCTTATTTTGGGTTTGCTTTGGTGACATGTCTAGCTGTGCATATTGCGGCCACAACAGCTAGTTCTATTGTGCGAATACCCACGGGACACGCGGCTAGGCGGGGTGCATGTGCTCGCGCTCTTGTGACACAGACCAGCTTCAGGGATCATGCCAGCCAGCCACGCGTATAATTTCGAAAGCGGCGCGGACAGTGCAGATGGGAACTATGTCACGCACGGAGCGCGGCAAGAGACGAAGGACGAGCAGAGGTGACAGATCAACCGCTGATTACGATCGTCGACGATGACGCCGGCATCCGGTCGTCGCTCGATGGTCTCGTCCGCAGCTTGGGCTATCGCGTAGCGCTGTTCGATAGCGCGGAAGGATTTCTTGAATCGCAGGCAGCGAGCGAGTGCGATTGCGTCGTCAGCGACGTTCAGATGCCAGGGGGGATGACGGGAATCGAGCTTATTTCCGCGCTGAAGGCGACCGGTCGTACAGTGCCGATCATCCTGATCTCCGCTTTCACAGGACAGGATGCGCGCGCTGAGGCCCAGAAGGCGGGTGCGTACTGCGCGTTGCGCAAGCCGTTCGACGGCGAAGACCTCGTCACCTGTATTGAGCGCGCGCTCACTGATTGAGTCCCGACCCTACGGGCGCTCAAGGCGCCTGGGTCTGGACCACAGCTCCCCTTTTGCCATCAACCGATGTGGTGATAACCAGATAACGCTTCGCTTCCGATGCGTCCGGCCGAACAATCTGCCGGATGGGACCTGTGGCGTTCACGATCGCGGCGCCTGCCGGATTGGTCATAAATTTTGCAAGGGGTTCAAGACTTCCGCTCCCATCGGAGCGATCTGACAAGGCCAGGACGTAAGGCTGCTTCGGTGCAAGACCGGTTACGGCTGCCTGAAGGATCTGGATCAAGCCTTGATCGAAGAGGGTGACCGTCGTGAGCGGCGTCTTGCCATTGACCGCTGCCAGTGACAGGTGAGCGGTGTTGCCAGCAATGCCCAACGGTTGCAGGTTACCGGTTCCAGCCCCAGTAGCGACAGCGCCAGGAACATAAGCGATTGCTTGTGGTGCCTGACCAATTGGTATTTGTGCCACCACCTTGTTTGTCGCGGTGTCGATTGCGGCGAGGGCGTCAGCGTTTTCGAGGCCAACATAGATCCGCGTGCCGTCGCCAGACGGCCATACACCATGGGGAAGGGCACCAACGTCGATGTCTGCAACGGACGCGAACGTGTCGGTACGATATGCCTTCACCTGGTTCGTTCCGCCGATCGTAACATAGGCGATGAGCCCTCGGGCCGTACGAGCAAAGTTCACGTGATTGGTAATTGGTCCCGTGTCGATGGTCTTGAGGACCGTGAATGGCGGCCGCGCGGAGAAAATGACAGTCTTGCCGACATCCTTCAGAGTGAACCATACTTGCTTACCATCTGGCGTCGCTGCGGTATTGGGGCAGAATGGACTGGGCTGCACAACCCGGCCTGCGGGCTTGCGATCAGCGACGTCGATTACGACAAGTTCGGGATTGAAAGACGAGCATATATAGGCGTAGCGCCCATCGGGCGAGAAGATCGTCATACCGGGCCCGCCCGGCGTTTTCACGCGCGCTTTTTCGACATAGGTCGTAGCGTCGAGAACGGCTATATAGTCCTCTCCGCGCACGGTCACCCAAACTTCCTTGCCATCGGGCGTGAAAAAGGCTTCGTGGGGGCTGCGACCGACATAGGTCGTGTGCTTGACACTGTTTGTGGCCGTGTCGATGAAAGTGACGGAATTGGAGCCGATCGAGACCACCGCTAGTGTGCGGCCGTCTGGAGAAAATCCAAGCCCGTGGACCAGAACTTGCCCTTTATAGAGGGGCGAGAAGTTCATAGGCTGGGGCTCGCCGAGCCGAATAACCCCCAACAAGGTGTTGGTCGATGGATCAGACACTGACACCGTGTTCGAGAATTGTTCGGCGGCATAGATCCGATCGCTGCCGGAAATGGGTTTGTCCTTTGCTGCCCACGGCGCCTGCTGTGCGTGGGCTACGCTAGTGGACATGACTATGGCGGCAAGTGCAGCGAAGGTCTTCATTGCGGCGCGTCTCCTACAGAGGTGTGAACATGGGTTGGACTGGTGGGAACAGGCGCGCTCGCTGGCAGTGGAAGGCCTACTGCCATGCGCATAGCCGCGATCTCCTGCTGCTGATCGACGATGATCTCTTGGGCGATCCGGCGCAGTTGCTCGTTTTTGCCGAATCTCAGTTCGGCAATTGCCATGTCGATCGCGCCTTGATGATGCGGCTCCATCGCCGCGACAAAGTCTCTATCGACGTCGCCGGTTGGCGTGGTCTCCATGGCCGCCATCATGCGATCCATGGCTCCCGATAGGAGTTCTGCGAATTCGGTGGGCGCTTTGGCCTGGGCGGTCGCTGCGATGCCAATGGTCAGCCCGAACGCGGCCGCTAGCAATGTTTTGCCGTGGCTATCCGATATCCTGCGAGTGCAAGCCGCCAAGGACCTCATCAAGCCAGTCAATGCCCTCGAACGGTTAGCTGAATTCTGTGTGCGCATGTCGGAAACTCTTGTGAAGGTATCTCTGGGGGCGAATGTCGGTCATCTGAGCCGCTTGTGATTGGGCAGCGTTCCGGAATCGTGGCGTGGCTCCCCAGGCCCGTCGGTCCGTGCCGCAGCAAGATAGCTGCCAACGATGAAAACGAGACCGCCTGCGACATTGCCGATCGAGACAATCACGAGGTTGCGGCCAACGCCGAACAGGTCGATCGTTGATCCCGGCGCCAGAAGACCGAGCGTGAGCGCAGTCATGTTGGCGACAGAATGTTCAAAGCCTGAGGCGACGAACGCCATGAGGATCCAGGCTAGGACGATGCATTTGGCTGCGTCTCCCTGCACCCGGGCTGCCGTCCAGATTGCCAGGCAGACAAGCCAGTTGCACAACACGGCTCTTGCAAAGAGTGCGCCGGTCGTGCTCGCGACCTTATGGCTGGCATATAGGTGAAGGGCATCGGCCGTCCCGGCGAAGATCGAGCCTCCTCCGCCAGCGTTGAAAAGAGCACATAGCGCCATTGCGCCGGCCAGGTTGCCTAGCCACACAACTACGAGCAGGCGCGCGATGTCGTAGCCACCGACGGTATGCCGCGCGAGACCAAAACCCAGATACATCACGTAGCCAGTGAAAAGCTCAGCACCCGCAAAGACGGTCAGGATCAGGCCGATACCGAAGACCGAGCCCATGACAAGTGGTCGCAAAGCCGCCGGAATGCCGGAGCCTACGCTCAGGGCAAGGATCATGGCGATACCGATATATGCGCCGGCGCAAGCTGCCGCGATAAAGAAGCCGGCTGGTGATCGCTTCAAGGCATCTGCCTTTTCGCGAGCTAGTTCTGCGAAATGCGTTATCGTGGGCTCATACATCGTCGGGTATTCCTCCCCATCGGGCGGGCGCGAGATCCCGTAAAATGCTCGCGGTGACCCGATTTGCATCCCAGTGCGTTGCGGGTAACGACCCTATTCTTTGCCCGTCATGGTGTAAGGACAAGCTGGTACAAACCAAGCATACGTAGGTATGAAAGTACGAGAGCCGCGCGTCGTCGACTGCTTCGTTTTTGCGTCGTGCAGATTTATAAATCACGCGACCACGCTCATACCCATGACCGTGTCATCCGGCGCATTTGTTTTCTCGGCTGCATGGCGCGCGCGCCGATCGTTGATCCATTCGGCGCGGGCGACCGGATCGATATCCAGACCGTCGAGCACGGCCTCTACCGTATCAAGACCGCTAGACCCTGCACGCTCGACGATTGGCTGAAGTCCAGCCTCGGCGAACCTTACCGCTTCGGCGGTGGAGGAAACGACGGCAAGCCGGGTCACATATGGAAAATAATGCTGCGCTATCGGGGTAATGCGAGAAGCGATATCCAACAACGGCTCGGTGAGTACGCTGATACGACGTCCGGCAAGCGAGACCGGCTCCCACATTCGCGGATCGGTGATGTCGCCGAAGGCAACTCGATATCCATCCGCAAGCGCCTCGCGAAGACGACGCTGGTCAGATTCCATCGCCATGTAGCCGATGTCGAAATGCCCCAGCGCATCGGCAATCGCACGGCCGACCGGGCCCATCCCGACAATGAGTACGGGGCCCAGGGCTGCGTTGGGGAGGAGTTCGGGGTCCTCGATGCCTGACCGGTTCGCCCGCAGACGCCCTGCTAGAGTGCGTCCCCATGTGGCGATATTGGGCGTGATCACAAGCGTCAGGGCAACAGCCGGTACGATGACGGCTGTTAGTTGCGGGCCCAACAGCAGTTGTACAGGCGGGAGACTGAAAATCACGAACGCGAATTCGGAGCCTTGCGCGAGCAGGAATGCGAGATGCACAGACCCGGGGACCGACCATTGGAATAGTAGGCTGGCGGCCATGTTTGCCGTGATCTTCAGGCCGAGGAGACCGGCTGCGGCAAAGACAATCAAATACCAATGGGAAACGACAGACTCGACATCGAGCGATAGGCCTACGGAGACAAAGAAAAATCCCAGCAGGAGTCCTCGGAAGGGCTTGATCTCTGACTGGATGATCGGCCGGAACGGAGTGTCGGCGAGCATGGCGCCGCCAAGAAATGCGCCAAGGGTGACAGAGAGGCCGAGGCTGCCCGTCACCCAGCCCGTCGCAAGCGCGACGAGTAGAGCCACTGCAGTGAAGATTTCCTCGTTCCGCGCGCGCGCAATGATATTGAGAACAGGCTGAACGGCAATCTTGCCGAGAAGCATTGCCGCGCCAAAACACGCCGCAGCTTTGCCGAGCGCGTCGATCGACGTTCCGATCGGCGAGGCACCCGAGCCAATGGACGCGGCAATAATTAGGACAAAGATTCCAGCGAGGTCCTGGAAGACAAGTATGGCTGTAGCGGTGACGCCGACAGGGCAATCCTGTTGATGGCGATCTGCGATGATCCGAGCAACGACGGCTGTCGAAGATAGGGCAAGCGTCGCGCCAAGAAGCAATGCTGCGCCAAAAGCAATGCCAGACATCCAGGCAATTACACCGACGATGGATGTGGCGATTGCAACCTGTGCCGGTCCGAAGCCGAAGATGTCGCTAGCTTGTGCACGAACCTTTCGAAACGAGAAGTGCAGGCCAATATCAAACAGCAGAAACAAGACGCCAAGTTCAGCAAGCACGTCGATCGTCTGCTGCGACGGCCCGAGCGGTAGTCCAACGGCTTTGAGCACAAGGCCAAGAGTTAGGTAACCCACGATCGGGCTGAGACCGATCCAACGCGACAAGATCGCTGCGCCGATGCCGAATGCGAGTAGAACAATCACGGGCATCAGCGCAGAGAGCAGATGGGTGCTGGTCATGACGATAAGTCTGGCCTGACCGAGCGGGGCGTTGCGGGCATTGATCTTCCTTGCTTTGAACGACCCGCCACACGGGACAATAGAGCATTTTGTCACGCAAAAGGCTAAATCGATGCGCGGATGCTCGCCATTAGCCTCGCGTATGGTTGCTTCGCACGATCAGCACTGCTCTCAACCCACGGAAAGCGCCTCCAGCTCCTCGCTCATTGTCCACAGTTGGCGAGCCGCCTCAGGATCTGCCGCCCATGTCCGGACGCCTTCGGGCCGCGGGTCATCTCCCTCACGAAGTGGGGCGATGTCGCAATTCTCGCAGTAGACGCCGCCCTTTTCCGCGAGCATCGGACTGCTGGCGCACCAAAGGGCCGTAGCGGCACCTTGAGGGATTGATTTTAAATCCCGTTCGGGATCGATCCGGACGCCGCCATTCTCATCATAGGCACCAAAGGCCGCGATCTGCTCACGCGTGAGATGACGCGCGAGATCCGTGAGAATTGAGCCGGGATGCACCGAAAAGGCGCGGACCCCCCTGGACGACAAGCGGCGATCGGCTTCGAGTGCAAAAAGCGCGTTGGCCGTCTTCGACTGTCCGTAGGCCTTCCAAGGATCATAGGGACGCGTTTGGAACTGAGGGTCAGTGAAGTCGATGGCGGCGAGGCGGTGAGCGCGCGACGACAGCGCGATAATCCGAGCGCCGTTCGCCGCCTCAAGCAGCGGGAGCAATCCCGCCGTGAGTCTGAAAGGTGCTAAGTGATTTACCGCGAAATGCATTTCGCGACCTCGTGTATCGCGGCCAAGGGGCGATGCCATGATGCCAGCCGAGTGGATAAGGATATCCACGTGCCTCCTGGATTGGTGCATTCGGTCGGCAAATGCGTCGATTGCCGCGCTATCTGCGAGGTCGACCGGGAAAATCTCTACCTTGTCTATGGCTGCCAGGGCAGCTTTGGCTTTGTCCAGCGATCGGGCGGGGACGATTACGTCTGCGCCAGCATTCTGCAAGGCTTTCGTCATTTCCGCACCCAGCCCTGAATAGCCGCCAGTGACGATCGCGACCTTGCCTTCCAAGCTGATACCGGAAAGCACGTCTTGTGCGGTGGTGAAGGCGTTGAACCCGCTGTTGAGTGAAAATTGAGGCGTTGTCATTCTTGCTCCGATCTTGAAGACGCGATATCGGCGGAACACGCGGACGATCAAGCCGGTAGAGTCCAAGAAACTGCAATGAGCGTCCAATGATGGATCTTTTATCATCCGTGCTGCGCATGGTTCATGCTCGAGCCGGCCTGTCGGGCCGCTTGCGCGCGGGCGGCGATTGGTCCTTGCGCTTTCCTCCGCCAGATGAGGTCAAATTCAATGCAGTCGTTGAAGGAGATTGCTGGCTGATCGCAGATTCGGAACCGGAGCCCATACACCTGCGTGCGGGCGACAGTTTCCTGCTCGTCAAAGCTCAGTCTTATGTGCTGACGAGCAATCCCCTACTCACGCCTCTGCCTGCGGGAACCGTCTTTAGTTCGTTGGTTGATGGCATTGCCGTTGCAGGAAGCGGCGTCGGGACGTTGGTGATCGGCGGTCAGCTGGCGCTTGAGCAGCGCAGCTCTGCCTTGCTTCTTGGACAGCTGCCTCCCCTTGTGCTTGTCCGCGCGGACAAGGCAGCGAGCGAGGATCTGCGATGGGCGCTGCACCTGCTTGTTGGTGAAGTCGGCACAGGCGAACCTGGCAGTTCGCTTCTTGCCGATCATCTCGCCCAGATGATCGTCATCCTCATCTTGCGGGTCTTCCAGGCGAGCGGAGGCGCGCCCATCGCCGGATGGATGCGCGGATTGGGCGACCGTCAGGTTGCGGCCGCGCTTCACGCCATCCAAACAGAGCCAGCAAGGTCCTGGAGCGTACGTGATCTCGCAGCGGCTGTGGGAATGTCTCGTACCAGCTTTGCCGGACGCTTTGCGCAACTGGTCGGTCTTGGTCCGATGGGCTATTTGACCGAGTGGCGTGTCCAGCTCGCTGCGGACTTACTGGGACGCGAGACTATATCGCTCGCTGCTGTTGCGGCCAGCACGGGTTTTGCGTCAGAGGGTGCGCTGACGGCTGCGTTCCGAAGGCGCTTTGGCATGACGCCAGCGCGCTATCGACGCACGCTGTTAGTCGGAAGCAAGCTGGCGTGATCGAGGGTCAGGCGGCCGATATGCCCCCGCCCTTTTGTACTTCGCCTTGGGTTGGAGCCTTGCCCTCACCCTCGAGCTGAACTTTCCCGCGGAAGACCCAATATGCGTAACCAACATATCCCAGAATGACCGGCACGATGCCGACGAGTAGCCATGCCACGATCCTTTGAGTTCGCGGTGCGGACACGGCGTCAGCTAACGGCAGAACACCGGGAATTGCATCGGGCCAGACACTGACCCCGATCCCAGCGAGTGCAAAAATGAATATGCAGACCGCGCTGGCGAACGGGCGCCAATGTTGGGCGTGCCACAGGTTGCGCCATGTAAGGGCCCAAGCGATCACGCTGCCAAGCGGAAGGGGGGCCAGAAATAAAGGATTGGGCCAACTGAACCAACGCGTCCAGATCGAGGAGAGCGCGAACGGGGTCCATGCGCCGACCAACAGGAGCGCGGCGGCGGTCACCAGTAACGCTGGCCGTGCAATCTCGCGTGCGAACGTCTGCGTTGCGCCTTCGGTCCGCCAGATCAGCCAGCCAGCGCCAAGGACAGCATAGCCCGCCGCGAGCCCGACACCAACGGCCATTGGAAAAAGTCCGACCCAGTCGAAAGGGCCTCCAGCGAACCGACCGTCGACGACGGCGATCCTCGACGAAATAAGCGATCCCAAAACGGCGCCTTGGCAAATGGCCGCAAGCAGCGATCCGCCTGCAAAGGCCGCTGACCACGCAAGGCGCGAGGCCCCGCTCTGGGACCGGAATTCGAATGCGACACCGCGGAGTACCAATCCAAACAACATCAGGGCGAGCGGCACGTAGAATGCCGGAAGCAAAATCGAGAACGCCACGGGAAAGCCGGCCAATAGGACCATGCCGCCGAGAACGAGCCAGGTCTCGTTGCCATCCCAGATGGGCGCGAGTGAGGTGATCATCATGTCGCGGTCCGCACTGCGGGGCGCGAACGGGAACAGAATTCCGACGCCAAGGTCGAAGCCGTCGAGGATCACGTAGAGCCCAATGCCGAGCGCCGCCATGATCGCGAAGAAGAGCGTGTATCCATCGGGCGTCATGACGGGTCTCCGGCGGGTGTTGGACTAAGCACCGGCGCGATGGCTTTGGCCGCGACCGGCCGGGTTACCGGCGGTAGCGGCTTGTCGGTGGCAGGACCCCGCCACACCAGACGGCCGGCGAACCACCAGAATCCTAGAAGAAGCAGGTTATAAAGTACGAGGGCGATCACCAACGAACTGGCAACGGCACCCGCCGCGACCGGAGAGACAGCATCGGCTGTGCGCAGCTGGCCGTAAATCACGTAGGGCTGGCGTCCGACCTCGGTGACGGTCCAGCCCGCCAATGTCGCGACGAACCCGAGTGGCGTCGCCGCCATGGCCGCGAGTAGGAACCAGCGTTGGTTGAAGAGCTTGCCCCGCCAGCGCAGGAAGAGCGCCGTCCAGGAGATCGCGAGCAAAGCAAGGCCGCAGCCCACCATGATGCGAAACGCAAAGAACACGGGCACCACTGGTGGCCGCTGGTTCTTCGGGAAGTCCTTCAGACCACGGACTTCACCGTCGAGCTCATGCGTGAGGATGAGCGAGCCGATGACGGGGATCTCGATCGAGTAGCGGTTGGTTTCGGCCTGCTCGTCGGGCCATGCGATTGCGGTGATGGGAACGCGACGCGCGGTTTCCCATCGCGCTTCGATCGCTGCGATCTTGGCGGGCTGATGCTCACGGGTATTCAGCCCGTGCTGGTCGCCGATGAAAATCTGGAGCGGCACTAGGACCGCAAGGAGGCCCAGCGAAAGCGAAAAGGCGGTTCGGGCCGGCGCCGCTTCGCTTTCGCGACCCCGCCAGATCCAGAAGGCCGAGACTCCGGTCACGACGAATGCGCCGGTGACGAAGCTCGCCATGATCATGTGAGCAAACCGATACGGCATCGATGGATTGAACACGACGCCCCAGAAGTCGGTCGCAACGAAACGGCCGCCCTCCTCGATCTGGTAATGGACTGGGGTGTGCATCCAGCTGTTGGCCGAGATGATCCAGAAGGCTGAAATGACTGTGCCCGTGGCGACGATCACGCAGGCAGCGAAGTGGATTCGTTCGCCGACGCGCTCTTGGCCGAACAGCATGATGCCGATGAAGCCTGCCTCCAGGAAGAAGGCGGTAAGTACCTCCAGCACGAATAGAGGCCCGAGCACATCGGCCGTTGCTTTCGCATAGCCTGACCAGTTGAGACCGAGTTGATAGGAGATGACCACCCCGGTGACGACGCCCATCCCAAAGGCAAGCGCGAAGATCCGGATCCAGAAGCGCATCAGCTGGCGATAGACATCCCGTCGCGTACGCAGCCAGGCGCCGTTGAGCACGACGACGAACCAGGCGAGCCCGATCGTGAAGGCAGGCCAGAGGATGTGGTAGCCGATCGTAAAGGCGAACTGCAGTCGCGAAAGGAGGAGTTGGTCCATGGGCGTTCAGTCCTCCTCGCGGGGGTGCGGCGCCGGAAGACTGATGCGCTCGGCTTCCATGATGGCTCGCCGGATGCGGACCGGCACCGATTTGTAGGATGGGCAGAAGCTTGCCGGGTCGTGGTAGGCGAGGGCTACAAGTGCCTGCGCCTCGGGGTAATAGGCGCCACATGAGCCTTCGGGGAGATCATAGCGGACCGCCGTGAGACCCGGCACGATACGCGGCGGCTCCTCATCGTCGTAGGCAGTTTCCACATCGACCAAGTGGCCATCGGCAAGACCGAGCTTTTTGAGGTCGTGAGAACTGATGAAGAGAATGTCGCGGCGGCCGAATACGCCGCGATAGCGGTCGTCCATGCCATAGATTGTGGTGTTGTACTGATCGTGGCTGCGCATCGTCGTCAGCCGCAGCACCTGCGGATCCTTGACGACCATATCTTCTTCGAGGCCGGGGAAAACGATGAAGTTCGCCTTGCCCGTGGACGTGCGCCACTCGCGGTTGGCGGCGGAGTTTGGCAGCTGGAAGCCGCCAGGCCTGCGGATGCGGTCGTTGAAGGCCTGGAAATCGGGGAAGACCGCTTCGATTTTGTCGCGGATCAGGGCGTAATTGCCGACAAGGGCATCCCAGTCGATCCCGCCACCGTCCTTGAGAGTGGCCTTGGCGATGCCACCGATGATCGCTGGCTCTGACCGCAAGTCAGGTGACGGCGGATTGAGGAAGCCGCGAGAGGCATGGACCATGGACATCGAGTCCTCGACCGTCACCGACTGGGGACCGCTTGCCTGGACATCGAGATCTGTCCGTCCGAGACACGGCAAAATGTATGTTGCCTCGCGCGCAGTCAGCAAATGGGTCCGGTTGAGCTTGGTCGCGATGTGCACCGCGAGATCGACATTGCGAAAGCCTTCGTAACAGGCCTGCGGATCGGGCGCCGCAACGGCGAGATTGCCGCCCAGACACATCACCGCGCGGGCTTCGCCGGAGCGCATGGCGGCGATGCTCTCGACGACCGAATGGCCGATCTCACGCGGCGGCTCGAAACCGAAGGTCGCTTTCAGGCGATCAAGAAAAGCTGCCGCGGGCCGCTCGGTGATCCCGACCGTTCGATCACCCTGGACGTTTGAATGTCCACGCAGCGGGCAGACCCCTGCGCCCTTCCGGCCGATATTGCCTTTCAGGAGAAGGAGGTTGGTGATCTGCTGGACATTGGCCGTGCCAGTCCGGTGTTGGGTGATGCCCATTCCGTAGCAGACGATCGTGGCGTCAGCCGTTGCATAGGCCTGTGCTACGCCCTCAAGCGCGGCACGCGACAGGCCGCTGGCCTGCTCGATCGCCGTCCAGTCGCTCGATTCGAGGTCCGCGCGAAGAGCGTCGAACCCGGCGGTATGACCCTTGATAAATTCATGGTCGAGGATTGCGGCGCGCCCGGCTGCAACCGCTGCATCGTCAAGGACGAGGAGCGCCTTGCTGATGCCCTTGATCGCTGCGGCGTCACCACCGATCCGCACCTGGAGATAGGTCTGCGCGATCGGGACGGATGTCATCGTCGCCATCTCGATGGGCGCTTGCGGAGCTTCGAAGCGCTCAAGCGCGCGCTCACGAAATGGGTTGATTACGATGATCTTCGCGCCGCGCTTTGAGGCATCATGAAGCGAGGTCATCATGCGGGGATGGTTCGTCCCCGGATTGTGGCCGATCGACAAGATCAGGTCGGCATGCTCGAAATCCTCGAGCGACACCGTGCCCTTGCCGATCCCGATGGTCTGCGGCAGCCCGACGCTTGTCGGTTCGTGGCACATGTTCGAACAGTCAGGGAAATTATTCGTCCCATAGCGCCGGACGAACAGCTGGTAGAGGAAGGCGGCTTCGTTGGACGCTCTGCCTGAGGTGTAGAACTCTACCCGGTTTGGATCGTCGATTGCAGCGAGCCGCGCCCCGATATCGGCGAATGCCTCGTCCCAGCTGACCGGCAGAAAGCGGTCGCTTGTAGCGTCGTAGCGCAGCGGGTTGGTGAGACGTCCCTGCATCTCCAGCCAGTGATCCGGCTGCTGCCAAAGGTTCGAAACGGTGGTCTCAGCGAAGAGCGATGGCGCGGCACGTTTCGCCGTCGATTCCCAAGTGATCGCCTTCGCCCCATTTTCGCAGAACTCGAACGACGATGTGTGCTTGGGATCAGGCCAGGCGCAGCCAGGGCAATCGAAACCTCCGGGTTGATTTGCGTGCAGGAGCGTGGCGGGTCCTTGAACCACAATCTGCTGGCGTTTCAGGGTCGTCGCCACCGCCTTGAGCGCACCCCAGCCACCGGCCGGCTCGTCATAGTCGCGTATCCCATCAGGCCGCTTTTCAACCATGGCGGGCGACCCTCCTCATGCCGAGACCGAGGGGACTGCTGCCCGGCGTTCCGGCGTTGCGAGCGACGGGGCTCAAAAAGCAATGGGGATACTTGTGCATACCTCCCTGTCTGACGAACTTTCCAATCCAGCGCAGTCATACGCGAGGATGATCGGAGTAGACGTTCGGTCAATCCATGATGGGCAGACACATGCAAGTCGGCGGCGTTTTTCGTTGCATGCGCCAGCTGCCTCCACTGTGACGGTAGCTTGGGCGCAATGCCTTTCGCCTGCTGCTCCAAGACCGGATTGACCGCCGTGGATGCGGGATCGTTGCCGAGGAGCTGGCCGACGTCGTGGCGGGCTTTCTCGCGACCTGGCCAACCGACATCCCCGTCATTCTTCCCTGAGTTTCTTCACCTCGTCCGCCGTGATGTGGGATGGCACCGATCCGAAGCGGCCCGTCACATAATTGGCGACGGCCGCGATCTCCGCATCAGTGTAGCTCTCGCGAAAGCTCGGCATGAATGCGCGGGGATTACTCGATTTGCCGAAGCCATTGAGAATCATCAGCGCGACGTTGGCAGCGGTCGCGTCGTTGACGGCGCGGTTGTTGGTCAACTGGGCCTCGACGACCAAGGCGCCGCGACCATTCCAGTTGTGGCAGCCCGCGCAGCTACCCGAGAAAATCTTTGCTCCGGTTCCTGTGAACGGCTTTCCCGCCACGGGAGACGTCGGGGCAGGTCCTGCCATCTGAGGCTGTCGTGAGGACGATACCGGCGGTACGGTTCGAAGGAACGTGACCATCGCGGCGATATCGCTGTCGGTCATCTTGCTGAAGCTGAGCTCGACGGCCTCGGCCATCGGGCCGGATGCAACGCCGCGGCCGGGCGCGTGACCCTTCTTGAGATATTCGGCGATTTGCTGCGGTGTCCAGTCGCCGATACCGCTCTTGCGATCCGAACTGATATTATAGGCGTTCCAGCCCTCTGCCGCGCCACCACCGAATTTGCTTCGTGTGTCCATCGCCTGCGCAACCGTGCGCGGTGAGTGGCATTCGCCACAATGGGCGAGGCCTTCGACAAGATAGGCGCCGCGGTTCCATTCCGCGCTGCGCTCCGCGACCGGACGGAAGCCATCGGAGGGTCGGAAGAACGCGCTCCAGAAGATCATCAGCCAACGCTGGTTGTAAGGAAAGCTGAACGCGAGTGGCTTGTTGGCCTGGCGGACCGACGGCACGGTCGCGAGATAGCGCCGGATGGCCAGCACGTCTTCGTCGGTGAGAAGAGCATAGGATGCGTAGGGGAACGCGGGATAGAGGCGTGAACCATCGCGCGAGATGCCCTTGTGGACAGCGCGGATGAACTCTGCGTCGCTCCAGTTCCCGATCCCGGTCTCGCGATCCGGCGTGATATTGGGCGTGTACATCGTCCCGAAGGGAAGTTTAAACGCCCGCCCGCCAGCAAACGGCTTGCCGCCCTTGGCAGTGTGGCAGGCCATGCAGTCCGCCGCTTCGGTGAGATACTTCCCCTTGGTCAGATAGTCCGCGCCGGCAAGCTCCTTTGGCACGCCAGTCACCTTGTCCGCATAGGCGCCAAGGTCGACTTGGGTCCCATCGGCGAACGCCAGTGGACCTGGCAGGAACAGCATCCGCCATGCGATCAGGAGGGCCGCGATTAACATCACGACGCCTGCGCCCGATATCCTGATCTTGGTGGTCCTGGTCACGATCTGATCGATCGGCGCATGTGATGCTGCCGCCCCTAGTTTGATTGGTAGCCTTCATTGCTATGCGCGAGCGTGAGATAAGGCACTTATACGCGGGTTTATGTTCCGTGCCCGCAAGCTACAGTCAGGTTCGATACAAGGCGCGGCGTGAGGCGCTTGGATGATACCCGCGTATAGTTGCTTGGTGAGGGGGGCAGGTGATTACTAACGGCGAGACCCTGGCCAGTGATCGAAACGTGCTGGCGGGCGGATATTCTAGCAAATCGCCGAGGACGGAATGGTCAATTTCGAAGTCAATGGCAAACAGGTTATGGCCGACATCGAGGAGGGCACTCCCCTTCTGTGGGTGCTACGCGATGATCTCGGCCTGACAGGAACCAAGTTCGGGTGCGGCATCGCGCAATGCGGTGCATGTACGGTCCATGTCGATGGCGAGGCCAAGCGCTCCTGCCTGCTTCCTGTAGAGGAGGTCGAAGGCAAGCACGTCACCACGATCGAGGGGCTTGGCGGCGACGGGCTTCATCCGATCCAGCAGCTCTGGATCAAGCATCAGGTGCCGCAATGCGGTTATTGCCAGTCGGGCATGATCATGGCGACGGCCGCCTTGTTTCACGAAAACCAATCGCCCAGCGATGAGGAAATCCTGGCGCGTATGACCAACATCTGTCGATGCGGCACCTATCCGCGCATCCGGGCGGCCATTGAGGAGGCGCGCGCCGGTGCCAAGAAGGTTCTCGCGGCATGAGTGATTTTGCGACCTCGAGGCGCACGTTCATTCGCTCTTCGCTTGCGCTGATCCCCGGATCGCTGATTCTAAGCGTACCGTTGATCGCATCGGGAGCCGATGCAGAGGCCGGATACAAGACCGCCTTTTTGCGCATTACTGACAAGGACGAGATTATCCTCGTGTCGCCTGTGGCAGAGCTCGGCCAGGGAACCTCGACGGCCTATGGGATGGTCCTTGCCGACTCCCTTGACGCGGACTGGAGCCGGATCAGCATCGAGCTCGCTCCGCGCGACGATGCCTATATCAATCCGATCCTCGGTGGCCAGCTCACCGGAGCCAGCACCGGCATGGCGGCGTTCCACCCCGCATTCAAGAAGGCTGGCGAGACTGCCCGAACTATGCTGCTGCAGGCTGCGGCCCAGCGCTGGCGGGTGCCCGTGACACAGGTGCGGACCGAGAGCGGACGTGTTCTTGGTCCGCAGCCTGGGCAAGACCTGCGCTTCGGCCAGCTCGCAGTGGCCGCATCGCGCCTGCCGGTGCCGGCACCTGACAAGATCATCGCGCGTACGGATACGCGCCCTCGTTACCAAGGCAAACGTCTGGGGCGCTTCGATATCCCGTCAAAGGTCAATGGGAGCGCGATCTACGCGGTCGATTTCAAGCTGCCGGACATGCTGTATGTCGCCGTTGCGGCCGCGCCGGTGTTTGGCGGCAGAGCCACCGCGGACAAACGTGCAGATGTGCTCAGGGTCAAAGGTGTGCGCGGCGTCGTGGATCTGCCCCACGGAGTGGCGATCGTGGCCGACCGGTGGTGGACTGCGCGTCGGTGCCTTGAGCTCCTCGAGATCGTTTGGGCCGAAACGCCGCACGATAATGTCAGCTCGCAAAGCATCACCAGCCAATTCGAGCGCGACCTCGCGGCACAGGACGGCATCGTTGTCGAGACGCGGGGAGAGCCCGTCGCCGGCCTGAAAGACGCCGACAGGGTAATCTCTCAGCGATATGAGGTCCCTTATCTCGCACACGCGACGATGGAGCCGATGAGCTGCGTCGCGAAAGTCGAAAATGGCCGGTGCGATATCTGGCTGGGATCGCAGCAGCCAGCCAATGCCTGCGCGGCGGCTGCGCGGGTGCTGGGTATCTCGGAAACGGCGGTCGACTATCATCCGCTTGTTGCTGGTGGCGGCTTTGGCCGTCGACAAGAATTCGACATGGTCGAGCAGGCGGTGATCGCTGCGAAACATTTTTCCCCGCGGCCGGTGAAGCTGATCTGGACGCGCGAGGAGGATGTCTCGCATGACTTCTATCGGCCAGCCGGCATCTCGGAGCTCAAGGCCGGGATCAAGGGTTCGGATATTTCGGTCTATAGCCACCGAACGGTAAGCCCGTCGATCCTGCCTCGGATGTACCCGGTGGCTATGGGCAAGTTCGACTCCGTGGTGACCGACGCGGTCGGCTCGCCCTATGACTTCGATCATGTCGACACGCGTTGGGTCCGCAGTGAGACGCACATTCCGACTGGCATGTGGCGCACGGTCGGGGCCGGTCAGACCGTTTTCGCGATCGAGAGTTTTATCGATGAAGTCGCCCATGATCTCGGCGTCGACGAGTATGAGCTCCGGCGGAACTTGCTGGCGAAGAAGCCTCGGGCGCTTGCGGCGCTCGCGAAGCTGAAAGAGATGGTGGGTGGCTCCTTTGCAACCAGACCTAATGGTCGGGCGATCGGATTAGGCGTTAGCCATAAATGGCAGGACTGCTTTGTCGCGCAGGCCGTTGAAGTTGTAATCCGGGACGGAGCACCGGTTGTCGAGGCGGTCTATTCTGTTGCGGATCCGGGCAAGGCGATCAATCGCGATGCTGTAGTGGCTCAGATCGAAGGATGCGTGATCTGGGGCATGAGCTCTGCACTCTATGGCAAGGTCAGTGTCGCAAACGGGGCCGTTCAGGAAACCAATTTCCACGATTACCGCATGGTTCGCTTCTCGGAGACCCCGCAGTTCCACACGGTCATCATCGATGGTGGTGAGTCGATCGAGGGCACGGGCGAGGGCGGTTCACCCAACATAGCGCCGGCAATCTGTAATGCGATCTTCAAGCTCACCGGCAAGCGGATCCGCAAGCTGCCGATCATGGAGAATTTCGCCTGATTGCCGTGCTCAATTTAGAACCGGAAAGCCCTCGCAGACAGGCATGTCACCGAGGGGGATATCGATCCGGAAGACCGTCCCACGGCCGGATCTCGGCTGCGCGTCGATTACACCGCCATGCGCTTCGATGATTCCCTTTGCCACGGAGAGGCCCATCCCCATTCCGTCTTTCTTGGTCGTGTAGAACGCTTCGAATACCCGGCCGGCATGTTCGCCGAAACCAGGCCCCGTATCCGCGACCTCGATCTGGACGGCGTCGCGACTCTGCTGACCCGATCGGATCTCGATCAGTCGCGCTTCGGTTTGCTCTGCCATGGCCTGAGCGGCGTTGACGATAAGATTGATGATGACCTGCTGAAGCTGGATACGGTCAGCCGCCACGAGCGGAAGATCTGGTGCGAGCGTCTGGATTACATGCGCGCCGAGCCCAGATGCCTGGCGCCGAGTGATATCCACCGACTCCGATATCATCTGATTGAGGTCGAACTCGGACGGGGTCGTTTCCCCTTTGACCGCCATGCGCCGGGTGCGGGCGATGATCTCCGAAGCACGCGTTGCCTCGCTCATCATCCGGCTGATGGCCGCCTTGGCTTCATCGACATCCCTGTCGAGCCAGCGCAGCGCAGCATTGCCGTTCGCCACCACGGCAGCCAGTGGCTGGTTCACCTCGTGGGCGATCGATGCCATCAATTCGCCGAGCGTGGCGACCCGAGCCGCATGGGTCAGATCCGCCTGAACGCGGGCAAGTTCCTTTTCTTTGGCGACGCGCGAACTGATATCGACGAGACCGACGACGACGATCACCTGCTCGTCAGGCCTTTTGGGATAGGCGCAACTGATCAGGATATCGATCGGTGTCCCGTCAGCACGCTCGAGGACGGTCTCGGTCTCGTAGCTCTCGGCGCCGGCAAGATAATTGAGCATCACGCGGTTCCAGGCATCGAGGCTCCCGGCCGGCGACCAGTCGCCCATTGTACGTCCGATAGCGCTTGTTCTCTCGACCCCGAACATCCGGCACGCTTTCTCGTTCAGATCAAGGACTGGGGTGATGTCGAGAACTTTGCGCACCACGCTGAGGTCAGCTTCTATATGGGCCCTCAGATCGGGGACGGTGCCGTCGATCTCGTCCAGGAAACGCCGCATGAACGTGAGATCAATTTCCCAGAAACCGACCGCCGTACCATCAAACACGCTGTGGTAACGGTGCTGTTCGCGGGTCAGGTCGAAGACGAGTGTATGGAAGCCCTCAAAGCCCAGCGGGCCGATGCGTGGCACATAGCGGATGGCGGCGTCACGTGCTGTCCCGTCGAGATAGGGGACGCTTGCCTCGAACGACACCTGCTCGCCGGCCGCCACCCGATCGAGATGCTCGCGACGCATGTCGTAGGCATCCGACCCGAGAAACTCTCGCATATGCAGCCCGACCAAGTCGATAGCCGCACGGCCGTACCAAAGCGCGTGATGATCGTTCGCATAGCGGCAGATATGCTCCGCATCGAAGAACGAGATCAGCGCCGGCACGGCATCACTGGTAGAGCGAACATAGTCGCCACCGTCTATGCGTAGAGATCCATCATCCATCGTTGTGCACCTCCCAGGCAAATTGCCTGGATTGAGCCGCCGATCCGATATTACGGAGCTAAGTCGGCTTCCGCGCATTTCACCTTCAGGGGCAGTTGTCGCACCTCTCTTGAGTCGTGCTTGGTTGTCCCGTCCGCTACTGCGCGCGCTCAGAATAAACTCCTGCGTTTGCCCGACAATTCCTTGGTCGAGTAGGCGCTGGAATCCCTCGACTGGGGGATCGACTTTTGGTTGAAAACAAGACAGCGAGGAGAGCAATTCAGCACGGCTTTCGCTGCGCCCCGGGCCCGCGCGGGGGAGAGGATGCCTACCAAACATGACCGAGATCAAAAAAATACGGATCCTCATCGCGGATGATCACTCGCTGATCCGAGTGGGCGTCGCGTCGGTCGTGAGTATGCAGGAGGATATGGAGCTTGTTGGTGAAGCTGATGACGGCCACGGCGCGGTAGATGAATACCGCCGGCTTCGGCCAGACGTGGCACTGATCGACCTTCAGATGCCGCGCATGAGCGGGCTGGAGGCGATCATTAGGATCCGTCAGGAGTTTCCCACCTCACGGTTGATTGTCCTCACCACCTACGCGGGAGACGTGCAGGCCCTCCAAGCGCTCAAGGCGGGAGCGGCAGGATATTTGCTGAAAAGCACCTTGCGTCACGAACTGCTCAACGTGATCCGCGGCGTCCACGAGGGCGGTTTTCACGTCCCACCCGAGATCGCGAACGACATCGGTATGAACGCCGTCCGGGAGATGTTGACCGATCGCGAGCTCGAGGTGCTGTTGGCCGTATCGCGAGGCCTTCCCAACAAGGGGGTAGCCAGGGAGCTTGGTATCACCGAAGAGACAGTGAAAGCGCATGTGAAGAGTATTTTCGCCAAGCTGGGAGTTGCTGACCGAACCGAAGCCGTCACGGTCGCGGCCCGCAGAGGGATCATCGATCTGACACCAGGCAGCGGTCCGAAACTTTGATGCGAGTGGCGCTGCCTGACGACGGTCAGGAAGCCTGCCGTCAGAACTGGGTGCTGTAATTGTTGAGCCCGTGAGAACGAGCATCCGTGGTGACCTGGTAAGTCTGCGGAATTCCCTCGTCGTCGCGGAAAGACCCGCAACGCCGCTCGAGCACAGCGTAGTAGCAGGCTGCAGCCCTTTCGGATCCGCCCCAAAGGTCGTGCGCGAGATGATCGTACCAGCTCAGCGTTGGCGTAATTCTATGATCCCGCGCCGATTGGCGACCGTGACAGCATGCTTGTGATAGCGAGGCGGAGTTCTGACCCATTCAGCGCGCAAGCTGCGGCCAACGAACCCAAGAAAATCGGCCTTTGCGTTCGATTCGTCGGAAGGCGAAGCGCGCTGGAACCTCGAGACGGATCGACGTACCCTTGCCGTGCTCGCTTTGTATCTCGAGACGGCCGCCGATCCGTTTAGCGCGGTCGGCCATGCCCTTGAGCCCGAAATGCCCGTCGCGACCGTTTTGAAGTACATGCGCGTCGATGCCGGTCCCGTTGTCACAAATGCAAACCGACAAGTGATCGGCATGATAGGTGATGTCAGCGCGAATGTCTGACGCGCGGGCGTGCTGGGCCGCGTTGTTCAGGGCTTCGCGCGCGATCATTGCTGCCTCCTGTGAGACGATGGGCTCGAGGAGACGCTCGTCACCCTGCGTTGCAACGCACAGCTTGGTATGGTCGGCAAGCTTGAGGCGAGCCGCAGCTTCCTCGATCTGCCGGTGAAGGCTGATGACGCGCGCGCTCTTGAGGCCCGCCACCTGCTCGCGGCTTTCGACGAGCGTCGCTTCGGCCTCATCGAGCGTCTCATCGATGACGTGCCGCGTATCGGCATCAAGGTTTGGTTTCATCGAGAGGCTATGAAAGCGGATGATAAGGCCCTGTATGCTCTGGAGCAATGTATCGTGCAAATCCTGTGCGATGCGCTCGCGTTCCGAGAGCTGCACCTGCATCCGTGCGCGGATCCGGTTGGCGACGTAGCGAAGGCGCAGATTGTAGAGGAGCGTCAGCAAGGCGATCGTGGCGGCCGCGCACAGGAGCTTGAAGATTGGCGATTGGATGAACGTCGGAGGGATTGTGAAGCGGATCTCGGCAGGTTGCCGGCTCCAGACGCCATCGTTGTTAGAGGCGATGACCCTGAACCGGTAGGTGCGGGGTGAAAGGTTGGTGTAAAAGGCCTGGCGTCGCGAGCCCGGGTCGACCCAGCCCTCGTCCACCCCGTCGAGACGATAACGGAACTGGTTAACCCGGGCGTTGGTGAGGCTGGCTGCCGTAAAATTGATCGAGAGGTTGCGTAAGCCAGCAGGAAGCGTCGGATTCTTCGGCTCCGCGAGCAACAGGTCGCGCGCTTGAAGAGACGTAATGATGACCGTCGGTGGAACCTTGTTCGAGGAAACCCGGCGGGTGTCGATCTGCATGGCGCCCGTGCGGCTCAAAACCCAAAGCCGACCATCCCTTAGAGCGAAAAAGTGGTTTCCTGGAACATTGAAGGATTGGACGAGCTGCGGCCCGGCTTGGGAATCAAGGAGTATATGGGGAAGCGGCGAACCGGGCTTGGCAAAGGCCTGGTCCAGGTCACGCGTTGCGACGCTATACACGCCGCGCGGCGAAAGCAGCCACGTCCTCCCTGAAAAATCCTCGGTGACATCCCGAATCTGGCTGAGCCACGGATATTGACGCGACCGTAGAACCGCGATCCGGCCATTCTCGACCTTGGCGATCCCCTTGTATCCCGACACAAGCGCGTAGCGCGAACCGCTCGACACGTTGTTGATGAATTCGAGACCCAGTTGGTGTGCCGAGATAACCCGGATTTGCAGACCCGCGACGATACCAAGCTTGAGCCCCGAGAAGTTGAAGAGGACGTTGCCGTCGGGCGTCGAACGGACATCACGGGAGTTATTGACGCCCCATCGTGAGAGGGGAGTCGAGTGCCATCCACGCTGGTCATGCCATCGGATTGCGCCTTCGCCGCCGAGCCACAGGCGCCCGTCCTTGTCCTCGGCACAATCGTAGATGACGGCAGGTGGACCGGGCACTGCAACAGGCGCTTCCACAGCTCGGCCGAGGCGAAAAAGGCGATCCGTATAGGCAAGCCAAATGCCGCCGTTTCTGGCCGGGCAAAAGCGCTGCCAGTCGCCGGCTGGATGAGGCAGGCTTTCGAAGCTCGCGCGATTTGCCGACACCCGAAAGAGCTGACGATTGACTTGGACATAGGCGTCGCCGTTGACGGCACGAACTGAGGTGATCCAATCTCCCGCCGCCGGCTTTGGCAAATTCGGTTCAGGCCCGATCGAGACCGGGCGGAACTGATCCAGTCCCGCTTGGGTGCCGATCCAAACATTACCTTCCCGATCAACCAGCCGCAGTTTCGCGACGTTCGAACTCAACCCGTCACTTTCCTGATAACGCTCGACGAGACCGGGTCGATTTGGATCACCGATACGGAAAATGCCGGCGGTCGAGGTCGATCCCCAGATGGCGCCTGAGCGGTCGAAGGAGATGAACGAAAAGCCCTTGTCCGATACGGGAGGAAAATTAAGCGCCTCCTCGGTTGCTTTGCCATCCTGCGCGATGCTCAGCCGACGCGTTCCTGCTGAATCGGTGACCCAAGTCCGGCCGCTGTTGTCGCTGGCGACGAACGGAAATCGGCCCTTGATCGGCGAATAGACGAAATGATCGCCGCGCGGCGGTAAAATGGCCACGCCCTGCGCGGGGAGAACGCGGTGCGTAGAGGAAAGGACGATCGCGCCGTCAGGCGTCACATGGGGATTATACGACGCCCCCCAAGGCAGCTTGAGTTGCTTACTCATCGGCTGCCAGCCTCGTTTGTCGAGCCGCCACAGGGACTCGCCCGAGCCGCCCCACAGCGCCCACATCGTGCCGCGGGCGAAGAAGAGGCCGGTGATGACCAGCGGCGGGGACGCCATATGGGTGTCCTCGAGCCGACCGTTGCGAAAGACCGCGACGCCGCCGCCACGGTCGTATCCGACATAGATTTCGCCTGTGCCACTCAGCCCGATCATCGTGGGCCTGCTGCCATGATCGGTAGGGCCAGGAGGCGAAGCGATCGACTCGAACTTGAGGCCGTCGAACCGAACGACACCTTCCGCGCCCGCGATCCAGATAAAGCCCTGCCTGTCCTGAACGAGCGCCGAAATCTCAGTGGGTGCTCCGTCATCAGCAAGCCACCGTGTGTGCTTATACCAGCTTAAGTTCGGGGACGCTGCGCGGACGGGTGCCGCAAATCCAAGAAGCAAGGTCGCGAATAGCGCGTCCATTGCGACGAGCAGACTGCCGGTAAGAAGTCGGTTAAAACGGATCGACGCCCATCGGCCCATCGCTTGTTTCGAACCCCGTCGCCCTCAGCTCTCCGGATGCGGAAATGGACTGAACATCGCCGGATAGACGACATGCTCCCGTCTCAGCAACTATACGCGGATATAGGGCGTGGGCGAGGGATTTCTGGAGCGGCGATGAACGAGGGTGGTCTGTTCTTTGCGGGGCGCGCAATGCTTTCCAAGCCGCGCTTTGCGTCGAATGCGAGCCCGTATATCCGCAGGTATGACTTGAGCATCGCGCCAACATGATCGACCTTCCATCAAAGGTCATCGGGCAGCGTTCCGTGATCCTCACGCAAGAACAGGACATGGCCGATGGCAGATCCAATCGAGGTGCAGCTTCTCAATGCGAGCATAGAGCGCGTCTGGAACGAACATGATGACGTCCTTCGCCTGGCTGCGATCGGCGAGATCTACCATCCGTCCGCAACCATCTATGAGCCGGCACGACCCGTCACCGGGCATGAGGCCATTTCTGAGGTCGTAGCAGGGGTTCTTGCAGGCATGCCGCCTGGTTTTCGCTTTGAGGTCACGGGGCCGACCCTCGGTCACCATGGTGTGTCGGTCACGCGCTGGGAGGGTGGACCGCCCGGAGAAGTCACCGTGAGTGGCGCTGACGCGGTCCGCGTCGCTGATGACAAGATCATCGAACACTATTTCTTTTTCGATCCACCGTCTCCGGATGTCTCGGCGGACGGCCTGGAGCCCTGATGGTGCCGGTGACTAACCTTCAAGCCAGTGAGTGAACCTCCCCATGCACGAAAATATCGAAGCCCCAGATGTCACGCCAACCGAGAGGCAGCTCGCTCTTGTTGCCACAGGGCGCGGTCATGGCGATATTCTTCGCCTGATGAGTCCTTCGGATCTCGGTGAGCATCTTAAGCCGTTCGTATTTCTCGACCTCTTCGCGGGCGACATGCGACTAATGCAGGAGGCGATGCCAATCCATCCTCACTCGGGCATCGCAACCGTCACGGTCTTTACTGACGGCGACGTTTGCTTTGATGATCCCCAGGCGGGCTCAGGCCGCCTCGACTATGGCGGCGTGGAATGGATGCGCGCTGGGGGCGGTGTCTGGCACGGAAAAGAGCTCTCCGCCGGGGAGTCGGCAACGATCCAGGGTTTCCAACTGTGGATCGCGCTCCCACCTGAACTGGAAAACGGGCCAGTCGAAAGCCAATATATCGAAGCGAGAGAGGTGCCCGCAGCCGGGCCAGCCCGAGTGATCCTAGGAAAGTATGAGGGCGCGACAAGTCCGGTGCGGGCACCAGACGGTATCGTCTATCTTCTCGTTCGCCTGGGCGCTGGGGAACGATGGACTTTCACTCCGCCTGCCGGCCACACGGTGGGATGGCTCGCCGTGGCGAAGGGCGAACTGCGCTTGGGCCAGGTGGTCCAGCCCGGCCAGATTGCCGTGTTCGAAGAGGGCAGGGAGCCGATCGCGCTGGAAGCAGGGCTAGACGGTTCATCATTAGTCATCGGCACGGCCGAGCCGCACGATCACCCGCTCCATCTCGGCTATTATTCCGTTCATACGTCGGCCGCTGCCCTCGAGGCGGGTGAGCGGCGGATCGCTGAGATAGGAGAGCGGCTCAGTGAGACGGGCGATCGCCGGACAACGACTGGAACGATACCGGTTTACCGGTAGGGAATCGACGTCGTTGCCTATCGCGCTTTGCTGCTGAACCGAAAACTTGCCTCAATTCCTATCGTTCTCGGCTGCAAACGCAGCGCACTGATGTCAGGGTCACGGCCAGCACGCGGCGTAACCAAACGCGCGTCGATCGCCCCCATCTCATTGAGCAGATTGTCTGCAAAAAAAGCGAACGACCATCGATCCCGCTCCAGACCGAGACGAGCATCTACGCGGTCGATCGTGCTGCCTGCTCGATAGCTAGTCGAGACAGTATAGCGACGTGGCGAGCTATGTTGCCAGCTGACGCGGGCGATGCCGTCGATGCCATTCCCGAAAGGACGGCGATAGTCGGCAGAAAAATTGGCGGTAAACCGTGGAACCTCGTCGGCAGCACCGCCTTTGATGATGCCTGTACCTGGGATCATCGCTGCGTATGAGGCGTCGACATAGGCACCACCCGCCGATAGCGCGAGCCCGCGGATGGGCTGGCTTGCCAAGCTAAGTTCGACACCTTTCGATCGCACGCCCTGCGAATTGATTAAGCCGTTGAATCCCGTTGTCCCGATCGGAATGCGGACAGCTTGGTCCTTCCAACGCGAGTAGAAAACCGCGCCTTCAAGGTAAAGCGTACGCCCGAGGAGATCCGCCTTGCCGCCCAATTCATAGGTCCAGATCGAATCCTGCTTGAGCGCCGTCGGCAGTGTGAACCCGGGAACCGTGGCCGCTAGCGTCACGGAGAGCGTCGGCTGGAGCTGTCCTGATCGAAAACCTTTAGCGGCGCTCGCATAAATCGTGGCAGAGGTCGTCGGATGCCACGCAAGCGAGAAGCGTGGATTCCAGGAATGATAATAGTCGCCCGGCTGTGCAGAAACGACGCCGGCGTTGCTTTCCACACCGCGCAGGTGGTCCTGAAAGTATCGCAGGCCGGCGGTAAGGTCGATCGGGGCGTCCGGGAGTGAGTAGGTGGCTTCCCCGAAAACGGCGTGCGAAGTGCTCCGCGTGGTGGAGGCGTTATCAATCCCAAGCGGCGGGAAGCGTACAGGATTGAAGCGATCGGTCGAGCGCTGATAGGCGCCGATCGTCCATTTGAGCCGAGACACGCCATTCGAAGCGAGACGGACTTCGTGGGAGGTGTTGCCTATCTCGTTGCCGACCGTGAGTGTCCCGCCCGCGAATGGGCCGCTTACCGGAAGTGAGAGGTCGAGATGGGAGAAGCCGTAGAAGAGCTCGCCCCAGTCGACATCATATCGTGCGGTTGCCCCATAGAGTGTATATCTGAGCTTGCTTGGCCGATTTCCGGAACCTGATGCAAAACCGTTTTCGTCGCCAATCGGCCCGCCGGCCGGAAAGTCGTCGTTTACTCGCCAATAGGACGCTTGAAACGAAAGCCGCTCGGTAGGATCGAACCGCACTTTGGCGCGCAAAGTATCGTACCGTTGTTTGTTGATGTCGCGCCGGCCGGTAGCGGCATCATCGAGCCAACCAGCATAACGTTCGCGGGTGCCGGCCACTCGGACGGCTAGGACGTTCGGAATGACGGGGACATTGAAAGCGCCCTTGAAACCGGCGTTCGTTCCTCCTTCGTTGATATTCGAGACCAGGCCGCTCGCTTTGATTTCCCAGTTCTCAAGATCCGCCGCTTTTGTGAGAATCCTCACGGTTCCCCCCATGGATCCTTCGCCAAAAATCGTGCCCTGAGGCCCCCGCAGGACTTCGACACGCTCCAGATCCCAGGCGCGGACGTCAGGTGTAATCGGGGTCGTGACGCCCGAAAATGGAAGGTCGTCGAGATAATAGCCGTTTTCATTGGCGCCGAGCGTGGCCGAGATCCCTCGAATGGTGATCTTCGCGGTCCCGTCACCGGAATCGTATGTTCCAACGCCCGGTGCTTGCTGCAGAAAATCGCTCAAGTGGACGACCCCGCGTCGTTCCAAATCGGAGCCATCGAACGCGGTCACTGCGAGAGGGACATCGACGATACGTTCTTCGCGCTTACGGGCCGTGACGACAATATCGCCTCGTGTTGCAACGGCTCCTGCGGCATCAGATCGCCCTTGGCCCAACGCAGATGTCGACAACAGTAGGCCTACCAGACCTAGAGACGAGCGTATCGCTTGCTTCACCATCACCCCTTTGGTCCACACTCTATCACGACAAAGGGATTAGTTTAGCAACAACCGCTTGTGATCGCCCTAATCATTTCGTGCACAAGATAATGAGGTGAAAGGCAGTGCAGAGCCGTGATGTGAGAGGGGCGGGCATCTCCGACCGGCCAGAAGCGCTTGATTCATCGCATCAACCATTGCTTCGAAGCACAGGCTGATCGATGCATGGCGCGCGGGGTACGCCCGTGCTGACGCGAAAAGATCGAGCTTTGGCCATGGACCTGGATCGCTGCGCGTACCGCCAAGGTAGCAAGCGAGCGCATCTCGGGATGCGATTACTTCCTCAAGCGATCGCCCGATCGCATGCGTGCTCATCAGTGCAGCCGACGCTTGCCCGAGGGCACATGCCCTTACCTCCATACCGAGATCCCTTATTCGGACGTGAGGATCTAGCGTAATATCGACGATCACCCTGCTGCCGCAGATTGGCGACCGCCGCTCGGCCGAGCCGTCTGCCATTTCTAGCCGACGATGGTGTGGGATGTTCACCGCGAGCTGGAGGATTTCTGCGCTGTAAAGTGCACTCGCCCTGGTTGTAGGCGCAAGATCAACAGAGCGCATATGAGCTCACGGCGGAATGCCGAGCCTCCGTCACTTCTTCGATTATGATGTCAACGTTCCGGCGGTTGAAGGTCACGAAGAGGTAGTGTTGAGAGGAGGGGGTGCCGACTGGCCGGGCTGTCGGCGCTTTACACCGGAAATCGGCCGGTGCTGTCGGCAAAAATCCTGTCAGTGCGCCAAACCCCCATGCAGACAGCGGCTAGCGAAATTTTGCCAGCCGTAGCGACCGCCCGCGTCGACGAACGTCACCCGAACAGCTTGGTAGCAAGGCGGCCCACCAATTCACCTTGGTGGCGTGCGCCATCTAACTCGATTGTCGAGGGCTGGCGCGAGCCGTCGCTGCCCGCAATTGTCGTAGCGCCGTAGGGCGCTCCACCCACGATCTGCTCGATCGTCATCTGTCCTGAGTGACTGTAGGGTAAGCCGACGATCGTCATGCCAAAATGCAGAAGATTGGTGATGATCGAAAAGAGTGTGGTTTCGTTGCCGCCGTGCTGGGTGCCTGACGATGTGAAAGCCGCGCCGACTTTACCGTTGAGCGCGCCACGCGCCCACAGCCCACCGGCTTGGTCGAGGAAGGCGGCCATTTGGCCCGAGATTCGTCCGAAACGTGTCCCTGTTCCAACAACGATCCCGTCATAATATTCGAGGTCGGCGATCGACGCGATGGGCGCTGACTGATCCAATTTGAAGTGTGCATTACGTGCAAGATCAACGGGTACGGTTTCGGGTACTCGCTTGACGTCAGCCGTAGCACCAGAGGCGCGCACGCCTTCGGCGATTGCGTTCGCCATAGCTTCGATATGCCCATAGCTGGAATAATATAGAACGAGTATTTTTGCCATTTCATCGTCTCCGGAATGGAGCCGCACAACGTGTAGGCTGCGGCTATCAAGGCTTGACTTTATCTGACAATTTCAGCGCCCTGATGCAGCCAGACGCGCGCGTGATCCGGCCATACTTGCGTATGATCGTGAGCATCCACCGCAGGAACCATATCTTATCCGAAGCGATGGCGATCCTCGGCAGGCACCATCAGAAGGTCTTCTTTGACCGCGGCCATACCTAAAGATGAAAGCGCGAGCCGTGAGCATGATTTCGGTGATCTCGCTTGTCAGCAAAAAGCTACTGAAGCCGGATTGCGGAGCGCCAAACTCAGCAAAAGAGCGCCTAATGAAAATTTCCCAGCGGGAACTGACCTGTGCCGGGTCTTCGAGAGACTCGGGCCCGCCGGCACCTTTGAAAGGTCTGTCATGGACATCGTACCCACCAATTCGACCGCAGTTGCCAAACCCGTTTCGTGGATCGCGATAGGTTCGCTTGCGATTGGCGCCTTCGCCCTCGTTACGAGCGAGTTCCTGCCAGTCGGCCTCCTTCCGCAGATTGCGACCGATGTGGGTGTCACAACGGGCGAGGCTGGACTCATGGTCACAATGCCAGGCTTTCTGGCCGCAATAGCCGCGATCCTGACTATCCAATTCGCCGGCCATGTCGATCGACGTCGCGTGCTTACAATCCTGCTCGGATTACTGGTCGCTTCGAACCTGGTAGTCGCGACGGCAGCGAGTTTCCCCCAGCTTCTGGTTGGACGCATGCTGCTCGGGATCGCCGTAGGCAGTTTCTGGACGATCGCCGGCTCTTTGGGACCGCGTCTGAAACCGGGCCCCGACGGCATTCGTGCGAGCGCTCTTATACTTTCGGGCGTATCAATCGGCACCGTCGCGGGCGTCCCCGCTGGCGCACTGATCGGTGACCTTTTTGGATGGCGTGTGGCTTTCGGCGCCGGAGCGGGACTCGCGGGCATGGCGATCGTCGCGCTTGTCAGTCTGCTACCAGCGATACCCGCTGAGCGCAGCAATGGTTTGAGCGAAATCCCTTCGATCCTGCGCGAACCACGCGCGCGGTTGGGCCTGCTTGGCGCGATCTCGATCTTCGTCGGTCAGTTTGCCGCCTACACTTATGTGGCGCCGTTTCTGGATATCAAGGCGGGCATCGCCGGCGGAACGCTCAGCATGCTGCTGCTTGCCAACGGCGCTGCTGGATTCTTCGGCAATATAACCGGTGGATGGCTGTCATCGAAGGACTTGAAGGCATCGGTTGTGCTGACGGGTCTTGTTCTCGGCGGTTCGGTACTGCTGCTGAGCATGTTTGGCACCCACCCCAGCATTGCGGCGCTCTTGGTTGTGGCATGGGGCTTCGGCTTCGGCATGATGCCGATCTCATTGCAAAGCTGGATGTTTAGCGCCGCGCCTGGCAGGCTGGAGGGCATGCAGGCCTTGTTTGTCTCCGTTGCGCAAGCTGCGCTTGGCAGCGGTGCGCTCATCGGTGGGCTGATCGTGGATCATGTCGGCATTACCGGCGCCCTAGTTTTTGGCAGTCTTGCAGCTCTTTGCACCGCCATGCTGCTGGGCATTTTCGGTCGGGCCGCAAAGCCGGGCGCGGCTGTTCAAGGTCTCTGCGACCACCCAGCTTGAATGCCTTGGCACATTAGATGCCCGTCGCGCGACGCGGGGCGGGGCGGGGCAGGCCGATCCTGAGTCCCCGGCGCACATAAATGCCATTCCTATACGTCAGTATGATTTGGAAATCCGCGCGGCTAATTGGCCCACGATCCGCAAGGATTAAACTGTTCCCCTAAGAAAAAGGGAGAGTGATCGTGTTCGACCCTCGCTTTTCAAGGCGTGAACTTATCGGCAGCGGTATCGCCTTGGCGGCGCTCGCAGGAGCTGCGAAGGCTGCAGTTCCCGGTAGCCAGTCAATCACGCCATTCAAGATCAACGTTCCGGATTCTGATCTTCAGTATTTGAAGATGCGTCTCGAAAATACACGCTGGCCTGACAAGGAAATCGTCGATGATCTGAGCCAGGGCGTGCCGCTTGCGCGGATGCGAGCGCTAGCCGACTACTGGCGTACAAAATATGACTGGCGGCGAGCCGAGCGACAGATCAACGCCTTTCCCCAATTCATCACACGGATCGACGGGATCGACATCCACTTCGTCCACATTCGCTCCAAGCATGACGAAGCGATGCCACTGATCATGACGCACGGCTGGCCGGGATCGATCGTCGAACTGCTCAAGGTCATCGGGCCGCTCACCGACCCAACTGCTCATGGTGGTAAGGCATCAGACGCATTCCACCTCGTCCTTCCGACCATCCCGGGCTTCGGCTTTTCGGGCAAACCCACCGAAAAGGGCTGGGGGCGCCACCGCGTTGCGAAGACGTGGGGCATACTGATGGAGAGGCTTGGCTATGCTCGTTACGTGGCCCAAGGGGGCGACTGGGGATCGGTCATCACGCAGGCAATGGGTCAGCAGGCCCCCGCCGGCCTCGTCGCGATACATGTAAACATGCCAGCGACTAAGCCCAAGGTGCTACCGGCCACGTTGACTTCTGATGAAGCGTTGGCGGCCAAGCAAATCGAAACCTTCTACGGCACGGGCGCTGGCTACGCGATTATCCAGTTCACGCGGCCACAGACCATTGGTTATGCGCTGGCGGATTCTCCGATTGGTCAGGCGGCATGGATCTACGACAAGTTCATCGCATGGACCGATAGTGGCGGCGTGCCCGAGCGGGTCCTGTCGGTCGATGAGATGCTCGACGATATCATGTTTTACTGGCTGACCAACGACGGCGCATCGTCCGCGCGTATGTATTGGGAGAATGGGGATCTGAGCTACGACCGAATGGGTGGTGTCAATATCCCGGTCGCTGTCAGTGTCTTCCCTGCAGAAATATATCAAGCTCCCAAGAGCTGGTGCGAACAGTCGTTCCCAAACCTGTATTATTACAACAGACCCGCCAAGGGCGGTCATTTCGCGGCGTTCGAACAGCCCGAGCTCTTCACGCAGGAGATACGCCAGGCTTTCCGCCAGTTCCGCCAACCCGCTTGAGCGTTAGCGACCAGCGATCGGATCGATCATGTGCCTACCACAGACCATTCTTGCGCCCGTAACATCGTCTTCAGGACCGACGAATGCCATCAAGGGTGACATCGACAACTTCGTGAAGCGCCGCGCGCGTGGCCCCACTCGCCGCTTGAACGGCAAGGCCATGAATGACGGTCGACAAGAACCGCGCCACCTTCGCGGGGTCGCCGCCAACGCTCTGGTCGCCAGCTGCCAGCGCACTGCGTATTCGCTCTTGGAGAAGGGGTTCGATCGCAAGGCGCCGCTGGGCCAGCACTTCCCTTATACCGGCAGCCTTGTCGCTGCATGTCAGTGCCCCTTGCACATAGAGGCAGCCGGCGGGGCGGGCGGGATCCGTATCTGCGTCGGCGGTGTCGCGCAGAAGTTTTTCAATCGCCTTGTAGGCGGTAGGCTGATCGAGCGCCGCCTGAACTATGGCTTCGCCGCGCTGGGCATAGAGGCCCACGACGCGCTCGAACAACTGTTCCTTACTGCCGAACGCTGCGTAAAAACTGGGCGGCTTGATACCCATGACAGCAACAAGGTCGCTGAACGTTGCTCCTTCATAGCCTTTCTCGATGAAGATCGGCAGCACCGCAGCTACCGCCTGTTCAACGTCGAACGCTCTTGGGCGACCCATCGCCATAGCTTCCTCCAAACTTATTTAGCTACGGCTACATAATATGCTTGACTCCGAAAGTCCAGCACATATGTAGCGCTGACTACATAACTTGAAAGGATGTACAATGAACCTCCCTCTTGAGGGCAAAGTCGCAGTCGTCACGGGTGGATCGCGTGGCATCGGCGCAGCCATCGTCGAACGGCTTGCCAAGGATGGCGCGGATGTCGCGTTCAATTATTCAAATTCCAAGCAGCGTGCAGACCAGATCGTTGCGAAGGTGGCGGGTCTTGGACGCAAGGCGATCGCCTATAAGGCCGACCAGGGAAGTGCCGCAGATGTGCAGAACTTTATCAAATCCGCGCATGCAGACCTTGGTCGTATCGACATCCTGGTAAACTCCGCGGGGGTGTTCATCACAGGCCATGTCGGTGATCAGGACGCGGACCTCGCCTCGTTTGATCGTCAAATCGATATCAATATCAAGGGTGTCGTTAGCGCAGTACGTGCGGTTACCCCGCTCATGAGCGATGGGGGGCGTATCGTCTCGATTGGCACGACAGGTGCCGAGCGGATCCCTTTCCAAGGGGCGGCTGACTATGTCGCCACGAAAGCGGCGATCGCAGCCTACACACGTGGCTGGTCTCGAGACCTCGGGCCACGAGACATCACGGTCAACATCATTCAGCCCGGCGCGATCAACACCGAGATGAATCCGGAAGACGCGGGACATGCCGACGCGCTGCGCGCGCTGACGTCGCTCGGTCGATACGGCCAGCCACAGGACATCGCGGCAGCGGTCGCGTTCCTGGTGGGACCTGAAGCTGGCTACATCACCGGCTCTACCCTCAACGTCGACGGCGGCCAGATCGCCTGATCCAGCAGTGAGGTGCGCCCGAGGCGCACCTCCGCAATTCCAAAGGAATGTTTTGGTGGCAAAAATAATCGAGATAAGCGCGAACGGTGGTCCGTCAGTCCTTGAGGTTAAGGAGGCAGGTGTCGGCGCGCCCGGTCATGGTGAGGTTGGCCTGATCCAGGAAGCGATCGGGATCAATTATGTCGACGTGCTCGTACGAAAGGGGCTTTATCCGCTTGCGCTACCAGCCATTCCCGGGTTCGAAGGCGCAGGAACCGTCGACACTGTTGGATCTGAAGTAACCGGCTTTGCTCCGGGCGATCGGGTCGCGTATTTCTTCGCCAAAGGCGCTTACGCCACCGCGACATTGGTACCAGCAAATACTCTGGTCAGACTACCAGACGACATATCGAGTGAAGTCGCGGCCACGTTTCTCGCGAAAGGCCTGACTGCGTGGATGGGTCTTCGAGCACTCCACCAGGTCAGCGCGGGCGACAAGATACTAGTCCTGGGCGCCTCTGGAAGCGTTGGCTCAATTCTTTCGCGATGGGCCAAATCACTGGGCGCTACGGTGATCGGCGTGGCAGGTTCCGCCGGAAAGCTCTCCAAGGTCCAAGCCGGTGCGACGCATGCACTCTTGGCAGGCGATCCGGATATCAGCGCGACAATTCACCAGATCGCTCCCGCTGGCGTCGATGTAGTTTATGATTTCGTCGGTCAGGCGACCTTTGCTCTGGCGACCGCGGCGGTTCGCGACGGCGGCGTTATTGCGACAATCGGCGCGGTGACAGGCCAACCCGCGCCGGAGGACAGTGATCTTGTTCAGCGCGGGGTTCAAGTCCGCGGCGGCGGGATGCCGCAATATGTTCGTGGGGACACCGTCGAACAAGCCACCAACGAATTGTGGGACGCAATTCGCAAGGGACTCTTTGCCGACCTTGATACCGTCCGCTTCGCCTTCGAAGACATCGCCAAAGCCCACGAAGAGATGGATGCCAGGCGTCTTAGCGGTTTGCCGGTCCTGATTACCTGATCGAGCGCCGGAGGTGCGGGCGGCCCGCATCTCGCCGGTGCTGCTGCGGGTGGGCCGACAATCCTACCCCAGCCCAACATATCGGAGTGCATGCCATGAAAACCACTTTTACCGCTTTAGCCCTTCTCTACACCATTGCCGCATCAGGCATTGCTTATGCCGACGCACCGAATTCGCCTCCTGACAATTCGGTTGTCCAGGAGCTGAAAGGCTTCACACATCATTATGCTCAAGCGAATGGCATCCGGCTGCACTATGTCTCGGGAGGCTCCGGCCCCACGGTGCTGTTCATTCACGGCTGGCCTTATTCCTGGTACGAATGGAAGGACGTTCTCCCCAAGGTGGCAGCTGCAGGATATCGGACGATTGCGATTGATATGCCGGGCTATGGTGATAGCCAGTGGCCCGACAGGGGCTATGATAAACGATCGATCGCAGAAGACATTCATCAGCTGCTGGGGCAGCTCGGGGTGAAGGAATTCTACCTTGTCGGTACTGATATCGGTACGATGGTGTCCTACTCCTATGCAGCCGCCTACCCCCAAACAGTCAAAAAGCTTGTCATCTCCGAATCTTTGATTCCTGGCTTTGGCTTGGAGAAAAGCATGGATCCGGATGTACAGGGCTTTTGGCACTTCGGCTTTCACCGCCAGTGGGAGATGGCTAGCGAATTGATCGAAGGCCAGGAATATTACTACCTGAACACGATCGCATGGACCGCCGGTTACGGGAATGCCGGCGTCACTGATGAAGACAAAAAAGTCTATATGCGCACATTCGGCGCGCCCGGTGGAATGAAAGCCAGCTTTGGCGTCTATTCTACACTGTACGAAGACGGAAAGTACAACCGTGACCAGCTTGCTAAAAATGGTAAGCTGAAAATGCCAGTTCTTGTTCTCAATGGTGACAATGGTATTCCACAGCGTTTGCTTCTGCCAGGCGTAAAGGACGTGGCGGTCAATGTTACATCTGGATACATAAAAGACAGCGGCCATGCGATATCAGAAAATCAGCCTGGTGAAGTCGCGGCAGCGGTTCTCAACTTCATAAAAAAATGATCAGCAACAGGCTGGGCAGCGAAGTACGGTTAACGCTGCCCAGCCCGATGATTTAGACGCCGCAACAGAGCAGCGGTCCTTCGTACAGACCAATCATTCTCGCGGCTGAGTTCTACGCCAGCCAAGATCATCGACCCTTCCGCGGCCACTTTCGAGGGTGAGGAGGGGGTGTGGGATCGTGAAAATGAGCTTTCCAAACCCACGCTTGAGAGTTCCAACAGCGACAAAATCGCGGTGTATACCGAGGATTCACGGCCAGTTCTTCGAACGTTTTCGGCGCGGACTAGCGAGTGTCGCATTTGCCATTGGTGGATGCGCGCTGACGATCGCGGGGTTGCCTGCCACCGCGCGTGCAGGGCAGACGAGCGACGGAACGGCCGAAGTCCCAGACAGCTCAGTCAACCAATTCTTGCCAAAAGCAGAAAACGCCAGGACCCCCGTTCGCGAGGGCGCGATCTTGCTGCAGGACAATCCGGACGCCTCCGGCAGGACCCTAGGAAAAGCCGCCGCAACCGGCAATGCTGGAGCCTTGGGCGACTGGTTCGGCGTGAAACCAAAAAAAAAACTCCGTGAGCTGGGGATCGAGGTCTCCGCCCTCGACATCAACGAAGCAGGTCTGATCTACTCTGGCGGCAAACGGTCCTCGCCGGCCGTAGCTGGGCAGTTTATGCTCACCTTTGATGCCGATATGGCGAAACTCGCAGGAATGCCTGGAGGGCGCGTTCGGTTTGGAATTAACCGACGTTACGGGGTTGGCCTTGACCCCCATGCGGGACTTCGCACGCTTCAACCCACGATCGAAGTCCATGGGCGCGGCAACGTGCTGAGACTCACCACATTATGGTACGAGCAGTCTTTCGCGGGGGATACGGTACGTTGGAAAATCGGCCGATCGAACCCAGGAGAGGATTTCGCGACCTTCTCCTGCGATTTTATGAACGTCACATTCTGTGGTTCGCAACCAACCGAAATCCTTGATCGATACTGGGTCGCATCACCAATCTCGATGTGGAGCACGCGAGTACGCGTTCAGATGAGGGCGCTGTACGCGCAGATTGGCGCTTATGAGATCAACCCCCGCAACCTTGATGAGCGGTTTAGCCTAGGACACCTTCATGGCGCGACCGGCGTTCTGATACCGGTCGAGGCGGGCTGGACCCATGGCGGTAATGGGGACGGTCTGGTGGGTGTAGTGAAAGTCGGCGCGTTCGTCAGCACGGCCGATCAGCCAGACGCTCTCCTGGACAAAGACCATCGGCCCGTACCCCTCACCGGCCAAGCAGCTTTGCTACGCGAAGGAAGCTCAGGTTTTTACTTGAGTATAGAACAGCAGGTTACGGGGCGTACCGCCAATGGCCAGGCGATCTCCGGCGTAACTTTATTCTTCAACGGTACCAAAGGAGATCGTAGGACGGCACGTATTGAGGATCAAATGTCCTTTGGCATGTTTCTGTGCGGTCTGTTTGCGCCAAGGGACACGATCGGTTTGGCGGTTGGGCGCACTCACATCAACCCCCGCTTCGCTGAAACAGAACGGCTTTCGGGTAGAGAGGCACCTCGCTCGGAATATGCGGTAGAGTTCAATTATAAGATGCGGCCAGTGACCTGGCTCGCAATACAGCCGAGCCTGCAATGGGTGAAACATGCAGGAGGATACCAGTCCTCCAAGAATGTCGCATTCGCCGGTGTGAAGACGGTCCTTACCTTCTAGCACGGGTTCGCCAGTATTTGGTGAGCCAGCGCCCTACGCGCAGGCCTATGAAGCAGGCGCTCTTCATACTCACGAATGAAGCGGCCATGCCTGTGGCTTATTCTCATACTCCGAAAGCTGAGGCGAAGCGCAGACCGGCTCCCCATAGATTGGTTGCCCAGTTCACTCGAAAGGAGATAACGTCATGCGTAAATTCGGCCTTGCAGTGGCACTTGGTAGTGCCCTTCTGACCTCATCTGCAATGGCACAGGCGCTGGATCCTGCCGTCCAGAAGTTTGTCGATGGGCTTGAAGGTGCCAAGCCAATCTACACCCTCACGCCACAGGAGGCGCGCGACGTGCTGGATACCGTACAGTCAGGTCCCGCAGCGGCACCTGCCGTTGATGTTACAGAAAAGACACTCGCGACCGGACCGTTCGGCAAGACCAAAGTCGTCGTCTACCGACCGAGGGGCGTCACCGGCACTCTGCCGATCCTCATGTATTATCACGGCGCCGGCTGGGTGATGGGTGGCCAGAAAACCCACGACCGTCTCGTGCGCGAACTGACCGTTGGCGCTGGCACGGTCACGGTTTTTGTCGATTATCTTCGCTCGCCTGAGAGCCAGTTTCCGGGCGCAGTCGCAGAGGATTATGAGGTTACCGAATATGTGGCAAAGCACGCGAACGAATTCGGTGGAGACCCCGACCGGATCGCCATCGCAGGCGACAGCGTCGGCGGCAACATGACTGCGGTTGTAAGTATGATGTCCAAGGATCGCAGTGGCCCAAAGTTCAAGGCGCAGCTGCTGTTCTACCCAGTGACCGATGCCGGGATGGCGACCGGATCCTATCAACAGTTCGCCGACGGGCCCTGGCTGACCAAACCGGCAATGCAATGGTTCTGGAATGCCTACCTGCCTAATGCGGCGATCTGGACGACGCCTCATGTGTCTCCGCTGCGCGCCACAACCGACTACCTCAAGGGCCTGCCGCCGGCGCTGGTGATTACGGCGCAAAATGACGTGCTGCGCGACGAGGGCGAAGCGTATGCCAAGAAGCTGGCCGACGCGGGCGTTTCGGTCACGCAAACCCGTTACGATGGCACCATCCACGACTTCGTGATGCTCAACGCACTCAGTCAGACGAAGCCGACACGGGCCGCGATCGCGCAAGCGATTGATTTCCTCAAAGCCAAGCTTGCAAAGTAGCGCGGGCGGGCTCCTAATAAAGATTGTCGCCGCAGGCCGAGATCACACTCTTGGTCTGCGGCCAATCGATTCAGGCAGGCATGTTGTGACCGCTTGCAGCCCGCACTGTTGCAAGGTGATAGAAGTTCGGCAATCGAACCGTTGCTCCCTCAGGAGCGCCTCATCTCGCAGCTTTGTGGTGTCGCCGATTGCCACAAGGGCGACATTCGAAGATGATTGCCCGGACCGGCCCTCATCAGCCAGAATGCGCTGCAACCACGGGTTCGTAGCACAATTGCACTCGCCGATCACGGTCTCGTTATGATTGTGCCCTTCCTGCTGACAGGGGATGGGGCGCTTCAACCTGCTTGACCTGAGCGTACAGTCGGCGCGTGGGATTCAGGGATGTTCGCCCCGCAGACCCTACACAGGCACCTTTCCGCTCTTCATCCCTGCAGACCTGTCGTATCTCGGTGAAGACCGGATCGTTCGGGTCCGGTTCTACGTCCGTAACCTATCTCGATCACCCGAGGCGGGTCGCTGTCGGCAAAGTTGATGATGGCAAGAAAGGAGCGGGCTGGCCGGGGGGCATTGGCCAGCCCGCTCAAATGTGCCGGATCGCAGGAGCGTGGCACCCAGACACCGGCTCGGGGGAGGGGGGAAGAGCCCGGTGCCCCCTCTACCTAGGTGGTCAAAAGCGGCGCGACGATCAGACCCGCGTTCGCATCATTCATCCCTGAGTATGTGGAAGTACCTGCCGGAATGAAGCTTGATAAGCCCAACGGATGGCAATCGCTGCTTGGGTTGAGGCGTAGCTACACCTACCTGGCCTTCGCACCATACCTGAGTCTGGCGAAAGTGAACGGAGGCACAACGCTTGACCGTCAGTGTATGGCGCGTTGAACCCTAAGACTGAAAAACCTGTCTGCGGAGCTGATTCAGGCAGCTCTTTCCGTCTCCTAATTCCAAGTCGACGGCAGCCAATCGCGGTTTCGCCGGAAATTTGGAGACAACCCATGTACAGCAAGTTTCTCATTCCGGCGCTTGCCGCCGTCGCCGCTATCTCCGGCGCTGCTCACGCACAGGATTTCAACGGTCCCTTCGTCGGCGCCCAAGCCGGTTGGAACAAGTCGGACGTTCGCGACCCTGGAACCGGTGTCGGTATCACCCAGATCGACCAGTCGCGCGATTCCTTCGTGGGCGGTGTTTTTGCCGGCTATGATCGCGAGATCGCGCCTTCGATCGTGCTGGGCGGACAGGCCGACTTCAATATCGGTGCCAGCGACGACATCACGCAGCGCACGGCGCTCGGCGCCACCCGTCTCGATCCCAAATGGGGTTTCGATCTGACGGCTCGTGCGGGCTACATCGTGGCGCCCAAGACCCTCGTCTATTTGCGCGGCGGCTATGCCAATGAGCGAGTGCGCACGTCGGTAAGCAATGCCAGCGGGATTCGCACCGATAGCGCGAACCGCGATGGCTGGACGGTCGGCGGCGGTGTGGAACGGATCGTCTGGAACAAGGTCTCGGCTCGCCTCGAATATCGTTATGCCGATCTCGGTAGTCAGGGCGGCAAATGGGATCGCCATCAGGTCCTCATCGGCGCGGCCTATCGCTTCTGATGTGGGTCCATGCGCGGCGGGCGGTCGTTCCATCCGGCCGTTCGCCGGTGCGTGACGCTCGACATCTATCCATCAGTCTGGCCGTTTGGCCGAAAAAGGCAGGGAAGCTGTCGAGCTCATACTTAGGTCTCATCACGCCGATCCCGCGGGTGATTTCACGACCAGGACGAGAGGATCAATATTCTCTCACAGTTCAGCTTCTCCCCAGGAGATCGATCATGGCCTTCATGTCCTTCAACGAATTCTCAGCGCCGCACCCCGACCAACAGCTCGAGAGCATTGCGTCGACTTCTACAGCGCGCCTCAGCCCGCTCGAATGGGCTGTGGTTGCACTTGCACGCCGCGACAACCTCGACACACTCGAGACGCCGACCCGCATGGGGCAGGCGATGGCGGTGATTTTCGGCCGCCGGCTCAGCAATCGTCTCGCCGACGATCATCTCGAAGCGCTTCGGCGGATGTCCGTTCTCGTGTGGCATGCGCCTGACAGATTGACTGCCGACGAGGTCGAGCAGTTCGAGGAAGCCGGTTATACGCCCGAGCATCTTGAGCTACTTAATGAAAGCGTGCGCGCGGCGACGCGGCACTAGGCGTGAACTC
The DNA here is from genome assembly GCF_900109095.1 of Sphingobium sp. AP50. Classification (GTDB taxonomy): domain Bacteria; phylum Pseudomonadota; class Alphaproteobacteria; order Sphingomonadales; family Sphingomonadaceae; genus Sphingobium. The sequence goes on along the minus strand of NZ_FNYZ01000014.1, from coordinate 78,216 downwards.
GCCGGACGCGCACCGGTTCGCCGGTGAACCTCCCGGCGCTTCCCCATTACGAGGCGGTTCCTATGCTATACCACGACCTGATCATCACCCTGGTTTCGAACAGGGCCGATCCCTAGGCCTTGGTCGATTTGCCCCTGATGGCATCATGCTAGAGACACCCATTGGGTGCCGCCGCTGAAGTGTAGGGTGAGGCAGCTTTTGGCGGCAGAGAAAAACCCGGGTTTCGAACACGCTGAGGCGTAATGTTGTGTCGGTGGGCTAATGGCTAATGGTAAGGTCCTTCGGCGGATTTCTGCCAAATCGACCGTCTGGCGCTCAAGCAGCCCCCTGAGCCGGACACGGACCGGTGCACGCCGAATTTCGGGCGCTTCGATGCAAACGAAACGGATCTCGGAACGCGCTGAGCGCGACTGCTAGAGACTGGCTCCTCGCTAAGAGCTTAGCTCGCGAGTAGGCCTATTTCGCGGGCGATCCGTGAGGAACCGGTCTTCTGATCAACCGACGGCCGGATCCGATTGGATCACTCGTTAGGAGCAGCCCTCCGCATAGCCGAGTTCAGGCATCATGCCGACATGAATCAACTTTACCTTGCGATCTTTTCCGATCTCAAAACGAACCGCTGGATCACCGCTGGCAGCGTTCGGCGCTGTTAGATACTTGGCCGGCGAGTCTTCGTATTTGTGCGGTTCACTGCGGAAGCCTGCGAACCATTTTTGGACCTCGTCCTCGGTTGAGCCGATCCCGACGCCCTCAACAAGCTTCACATCTGAGTTCTGCCCCACCGTGATCCGCCGGACTGTACCCTTCGTTACCAAACCATAGACACCCGGATAGTCCGGAGAACTGACTGTGCGACATTCGGCGCCAGTTTGAGCTCCTCGCTCGGTCCAGGATCCGCCAACTGGGAGAGGTTTTCCGATCCGAAGATCGGCAAGTCCCTCCAGCCCAATCGCCTTGGACAGGTCAGGCGCAGATGCTTCCCCAGGTGTGAGCGAGTTCAATGGTGCGGAGGTCCCAATGGTTGTGGGCGCTGCCGCATCGACCTGAGCGTTCGCCTCCGTCGTGTCAGCAGACTGGCCATCCGAACCACCCGAACAGGCGGCAGCGCTAAGGCCAAGCGCAATAGCTGCAGGCGAAATAATCGACATATGTTTCATGACGCTTCAAACCGCTAGCAGGTCAATTCGGTTTCGCAAAAGTCTGCTGCGCTTAACACGCAACAAAAAGTATGATAGTAATCAATAGTCGGAAGCTGAAATGCTAGCTTTGAAGACTGATTGTCGAAGTTTGATAATATATGTTATGTTAAATTGAAACTGTGTTCCGCTAATATTAATCTGTATTTCCAAAAGTACTTTCCCAAGACATTTGTACGGCGGCTGCCACTTGCCTCAGACGTATGATGGACGCATACGTCCGTATGATAGCGATCCAATCACTGCTCGCGCATACCCGAGGAATGGACCAGATCACGATCAGCGAGGGTTTGAAGCGCGGCCTGCGGCGCCATTGCCCGCATTGCGACTCCCCGACCTTGTTCAGCGGTTACCTTACGGTCCAGCCAAGGTGCCCAGTGTGCGGCGCGGACAATGGACAGCACCGCGTCGACGATATCGCGTCCTATTTTACGATCCTGCTGGTCGGCCATCTCGTGATTGCCCCCTCTTTGGCGATCCCGTGGGTTTGGTCCGCTCCCCTGTGGGCGTCGATGAGCATTCTGATGACCCTCGTTTTAGTCATCACTCTGACAGCGTTACCCTATATCAAAGGTGGCGTGATCGGGGTGCTCGCTGCAACAGGTGACAAGAAGGCGGACGACGCGAAACAGCGGCCTGCCTCGCGCACAGATTAGACCTTATACCTCAGATTGCTGCGCGCACTCCGCGGCCGCGTGCGCATTTTGCCCTACTCAAGTGCAGGTAGCGTCGGCACTGCAAGCCAGCCCCTAGCCGAATAGAAGCTCACCTTGCGCTGCGCGGGCAACCGGTGTCGGCCGCCGGGGCGGTGTCCGCATGAGCCCACGCGCTGCCTCGGCGAGCGTATAAACCGCGTGACGCTTTGCTCCGCGATTGTGATGATCGACGCGATAGCCCTGATAATGACGCTTGAGCAGACCCGCCTTCACCAACTCGGAAACCGCCCGGCTTACGTTGGTCTTCCCTGATGACCGCAAGCGCGAGCGCACCTCGTCGTCCACGACCGAGCGAGCCTCGTCCTCTACCTTGGGCAGCTGGCCGAGATTTTTCAGCTCAGCATGCACCTTGTTCTGGAGAGCAATACGGCGCGGATCTCGCTGTCCCATCGGCGTGAGCGCGTCGCAAAGCCAATCTCGCAAGTTTACGCTCGCTCCGTCTGCAATGATGGTCGGACCTGCGCTTCCGTCAGCCTTAGCTACTTGTGCGATCAGATTGAGCACCATGAACGCATAGCGCGGACGCGACGAGAATTGTGCCAGCACCTCCAACAAGGAGGGCATGTCGAGCACATCGCCAAATTCTGCATCGATCGGACCGTGAAACATGACGTGAATGAATCAAGCACATACCAAGTCCAATGTGAATCCCCTTTTCTCGTCACCATGCTGTTTGTCACCAGCGACACTTTGCCCGAAGGTAAAGTGTCGCTGGCGGCTGTTTTCGATATGATTGGACCGGAACCCGATAAACGGCGGCTCCGTTCATCGCATTAACATCAACATTTATCGCTATTTGCTCCGAAGGAGGGTGGACGATGCCGAAATCGGGCGCCGATAATCGGCAGATTATGGACCGGTTGATGGACAGAGGCTTCCTTGGGGAGATTGCCGCCTTCGAAAATCACTCGAAGATGTGTCAGTCCCTTGGCGATCTGACTTCGCTGATCGATGCTGCAATCCGCGGTTTCGGCTTCAGGTGGTTCGGCCTCCTTCACCATGTGGACTTTTCCAAGACCGATCAGGCCGGCATCAAGCTCACGACCTATCCGAGTGTCTGGCGTGACGAGCTGATAGAGAGCGGCATGTTTCTCGACGGTCCCGTGCAGGCCGCCTCCAAGCGTTCCTTCGGCGGTTTTACATGGAGTCAGCTGCGCGACATCATTACCGTGACCGATCGACATACAGCCATCCTCGAGCGCGGTCGGCAATATGGCCTGAACCAAGGCTACAGCCTGCCGGTACGTATGCCCGACGAGCCAGATGGCATCTTCACTGTGGTTCAGCGAAGCGATGAAGAGATTACCCAGGAACAGGCGCTCGCCGCTCGTCTTCTCGGCTCGATCGCCTTCGACCGCGCCCGTGAACTGCACGGCGACAAGGTGCAGCCCGATCCACCGATTGCGCTCAGTCCACGCCAGATCGATTGCTTGCAGCTCGTCGCCCAAGGCAAGAGCGATTGGGAGATCGGCCAGATCCTTGGTCTCAGCAAAGATACCGTTCACGAGTATATCGAAGGCGCGCGTAAGCGTTACGGCGTTCGGCGACGAACGCAAATGGTGCTGCGTGCCGTTCGCGATGGAAATCTCGACATCGATAATCTGATTTAATTCATCCACATTGGATGATAAACGAAAGTCTGTCTGCAAGAGCAGACAGTCGTTGCGGGCACTCGGCACAGAACAACAGCAATTTACACCATCGATGAAGGGTTCCGGCAGGCATTTTTTGTTTGCCTCCCCCTCGGTGGGGGGATTGTTGATCTAGCCCTCGTCAGGCTCTCTAGGCATCCGAACCGACACGGTCACTCGCGAGTGCCCTTACGCCGCACAACTGTGCGGGAGGGAGGTAACGATGCGTAGCTTCATAGTCGGCGGCGCGGCGCTCATCGCGTCCGCTGTCCCAAGCGTGCCCGCACACGCCAGCACCCTGAGCTGCCAGGTGATCATCTGCCTGTCCAACCCGGGCGGACCGACACAGTACCGCGAGTGCGTGCCGCCCATCAGCGAATTGTGGCGAATGCTCGCACGCGGAGCCTCGTTTCCAAAGTGCAGCGAGGGCGGTGTTGTCAAAAGCGTTGTGCGCAACCTCAAGTCGCCTGCCCGCCGGTCGGTCGAGCTGACCTATCGCGACGGCCGACGTGAAACGCTTTCTCTGGCGAACATCGAACAGAACTCCCCCTCCGCCGCTCGAACGGTCCCACGATGATCCTCGAGCTCGCCGCCGTTGCAACCCTCGCGCGCCAGTGCGGCCCCAGCGTGGCGCCGGAGACGCTCATATCGCTCGTCCACGCGGAGAGCCATTTCGACCCTTATGCTATCGGTATCAACACCAAAGGGGTGACCGCACCGAGAGCTCAGGACGCAGCCACTGCGGCGATCGCCGCTCGGCGGCTCATCGCCCGAGGCTTCAACATCGATCTTGGCCTAGGACAGATCAACAGCTCCAATCTGCGCCGCCTCGGTCTGTCGGTCGAGGACGCATTCGATCCTTGTCGTAATCTCGCAGCCTCGGCTCGGGTGCTCACCGAAAACTACCTCGCTGTCGCACGGTCCAGCCCGGACAGCGAAACTGCCATCGCAATGGCAATGTCGATCTACAATACCGGCAATGCGTCTCGTGGCTTCGGCAACGGCTATGTCGACAAGGTCTATCGCTCTTCGGCGACTGTCGTGCCTGCGCTCACCGGCACCCCTGCAACTGCCAGCACCGCGCGTGCGCCGGTCCGGCCGGTCAGCGTGCCCGCAGAAGCACGACCTGCGACAGCCCAGAATCTACAAGTATGGAACACGTCAGCAGGGGCGCAGACGGCAGGATTGGTGGTGTTCGGGGGGCAATCAACAGCAACTTCGAAAGGACCATCTGAATGACAACACTGGCCCTCCTCCGTCCCGGTTGGCTGTCGCCGCGAACCAGTCAGATTTTGAAGAGCCTCGCGCTGATGGCACTGCTGGTATCTGTCTCGATGCTGATCAGTGACCCTGCTCACGCGCAGTCGGCGGACGGCATCACGTCGATGGCGGAGAACATCAAGACCTGGTTGACCGGCACTTTTGCCAAGACGGTCGCGGTGATCGCCGTTGTCATCGTCGGGTTCATGTTCTTCACCGGTCGTGCCAGTCTTGGGCTGCTTGTGACCGTCATCGTCGGCATCTTCATCGTGTTCAGTGCGCAATGGATCGTCGACACCATCACTGGCGGCGCGTGAGTACGGCGCCATGAAAGACGAAAAGCTTCGGGAAGAGACCCTCTTCCTCGCGGTAACAAGGCCGACAATGTGGCTTGGCGTTCCGATCGAGGCATCTTTGCCGATTGCGTTGGCCTCTTGCCTCACGCTGATCATCACCGGCAATCCGCTCTACGCCGCTGCGCTCGCCGGTGCATTTCTGGCAATCGCCCGTCTGATCGTCAGGCATGACGCCAACGCATTTCGACTGCTGTGGCTGTGGACGATGACCAAAGCGAAGTGTCGCAACCGCAGCTGGTGGGGCGGAAGCTCATACTCCCCCCTGCCCGTCCGCGGCACAAAGCGCCGGGGGTTTGCACATGGCTAGCGCCTCCCTGTTCGGTAGCGTCAACGCCGCCAAAACGCCTTGGCGGATCCTCAAGAACGAGGCCGATCCCGATCGCTACCTCCCCTACGCCCGCCATATCAACGAGCATATCATCGCTCTCGACGGCCGCGACATGATGATGATGTTTAGGCTCGACGGCCTGGCGTTCGAAACCGCCGATCCGAGCCACCTCAATGATTGGCATGAGAAGCTGAACAGCACGCTCCGTAACATCGCGGATGATCGTCTCGCGTTGTGGACCCATGTGGTGCGGCGGCCGATAACCGACTATCCTGAAGGTCGTTTCCGCTCGGACTTCGCGGCCGATCTCGACGCCAAGTATCGGGCGCGGGTCACCGCCCGCCGCCTCTATGTCAACGAGCTATATCTCACGTTCGTGTTGCGGCCCGCCGTGGGCTCGACCGATCGGACCGGCGTCCTGCTTCGCCGGCTTTCGAACGCCCGGCGCGATGGGCAGGAAGTAGATGACGAAGAGATTGGCCGCTTCGAGGACAAGGCGCGCGACGTTGAGAAGCTGCTTGGACGGTGCAAGCCTCAACGTCTCGGTCTCTATGATTTTGAGGGGCTGATGTTCTCCGAACCTCTCGAGGTCCTTGAGCTCGTGATGATGGGCCGTCCGTCTCGTGTGCCGCTCGTCCGCGGACATCTGGGATCGGCGCTCTATGGCGACCGTGTGATATTCGGGCGCGAGACGGTCGAAATTCGCGCGCACGACGAGAGCCGCTTCAGCGCCCTGTTCGGCATTCGGGAATATCCTGCCATGACGCGCCCGGGGCAGCTCAATGCTTTGCTATCCCAAGATTTCGCGTTTGTCCTCACGCAGTCCTTCGCCTTCATGGGAAAGGCGCGCGCGTCCGAGCGGCTGCGCCGTCGTCAGAACCAGATGGCATCGACAGAAGACGCGGCAGCCAGCCAAGCGCTCGACCTTGCCGATGCGGCAGACGATCTCCAGAGCAACCGTTTCGTGCTTGGCGAGCACCACCTCTCGCTTGCGGTCTTTGGCGAAAGCCAGAAGCGCCTTTCCGACAGTCTTTCGGTCGCGCGGGCGGCGCTTGCCGATGCGGGGCTAGTCTCCTCTCGCGAAGGCCCCGCAATCGAAGCCGCATTCTGGTCGCAGCTGCCGGGCAATTTCGCCTGGCGGGCACGCCCTGCAGCCATCACATCGCGAAATTTCGCCGCGCTCTCTCCCTTTCACACCTTCCCGGCTGGAAAGGCCGAAGGAAATCATTGGGGATCAGCGATCGCGCTGATGAAGACTGCGGCGCTGTCTCCCTTCTACTTCAACTTCCACGTGAATGATCTTGGTCATACGCTGATTATCGGGCCATCAGGGGGCGGCAAGACGGTCGTCCAGAATTTCCTGATGGCTCAACTCGAGAAGACTGGAGCCCAACAGATCTTCATCGACAAAGACCGAGGCGCCGAAATCTATGTCCGCTCTTCGGGCGGCACCTACTTAACTCTGACAAACGGTATGCCGACTGGGTTCGCACCCTTGCGCGCCCTCGAACACACACCGGGCAATGTCGTTTTCCTTTCCCGCCTGATCCGGCACCTGGTGGCACCTGACGGCGTCACCCTCGGGGTCGCACAGGAAAAGATGATCGACGAGGCGATCGCTGCAGTGGGCCGCCTGCCGGCGGAGCAGCGTTCCATCCTCGCCCTGCGACAACTGCTCGGCCAGCGCGATCCCGAGGGGATTGGCGCTCGTCTCGAAAAGTGGTCGCGCGGCGGCGCGCTCGGCTGGGTGTTCGACAACGATAGCGACGAGCTGTCCCTCAATGCCCGCTTCATCGGCTTCGACATGACGGATTTCCTCGACAATCCCGAGGTGCGGACCCCGGTCATGATGTACATGTTCCACCGGATCGACGCGCTCCTCGACGGCCGTCGCCTCGTCATCGACATCGACGAGTTTTGGAAGGCTCTGGGCGATGAGGCCTTCCGCGCTTTCGCGCAGGACGGGCTGAAGACCTACCGGAAGCAGAACGCTGTCCTCGTATTCGGCACCCAGAGCCCCGCCGACGCCCTGCGTTCCGATATCTCACACAGCATCATTGAGCAGGTGGCCACGAAAATCCTGTTGCCCAATCCGAACGGCCGCGAAGCTGATTATGTTGACGGACTGGGGCTCACGCGAGCCGAATTCCGACTGATCCGCAACGAGCTCATCCCGGAAAGCCGTCGCTTCCTGGTGAAACAGGGCCACGATTCCATCGTGGTCGAACTCGATCTCGCCAGTCTGCCTGATGAGCTCGCGGTGCTGTCGGGCACCACCGAAACCGTCGGCCTCCTTGACGAAATCAGAGCGACCCACGGCGACGATCCGGCGGTGTGGCTCCCCCTCTTCCACGATCGCCGACGGAGTGCGTCACCCAGGAAAGGATAAAGCCATGCGTATCGTCCGATTGCTCATGATGTCAGGAGGCCTGTGCCTCGTCGTGCCGGCCAACGCCCAAGGCATTCCCGTCTACGACAGCTCCACGTTCCTTCAGACCGTATCGACCGTGAAGAATACGCTGTCGATGATCGAACAGGGCAAGGAACAGATCTCTCAGGCGACGCAGCTTTTCGACAGCTTTAACCAGATCACCAATGTGAACCGGATCGCACCGTCGCTCGCCAACGATTCTGTGCGTCATCTGCTACCTACTGAGGCACGCGACATTCAGCGGCTCATGTCGTCCGACATCACCGGGATGGGCGGCCTTTCGTCATCCGCCGAGCGGATCCGATCTGCCCATCGCTTCAGTCTGCCGACACTAGGCACCGACGCCAGCGAATTCGAACGGAGTGGGAGAGAAGCACTTTCTCAAAACGGCGACTTAGCTGCGCGAGATGCAGCAGTCGCCGAGGCCGCGTACACCGTCACCGCCCAACGAACGACCGGACTAGAAGAACTTAGAAGCTCCCTGGACGGCGCTTCAGATGCGAAGCAGGTGATGGATATCCAAGCGCGCATCGGTGTCGAAACCGCGCATATTCAGAACGACGCGGTCCAACTTCAAGCTCTGCAGATGCGCCAGGTCGCCGAAGACAGGCTGCGGTCACAACGTGATAGCGAGCGCGCGCTCGCGAAACTCGACGAAAGCCTTGGAGCCCGATGATGAGCCTTCAAAGAGCCGGCTTCGTCGCAGCCACACTACTTCTGGCAGCCTGTCAGAAGCCGGTAGGGAAAGATGCTCTGCGCGAAGACCAAGACCTCCGAAATCAGGTGCTGCGCGACTGCGCGGATGGCACCCATATCAATAGCCAAGAGTGCAGCAATGCAAAAGCTGTCGATAATGCCGACAAGCTTGAGCGGTCGCTCGGCTCTAAGTGATGGTTTGAAGCGATGGCATCGACACTGTTCGCCGATATTTACACCAACATCGATGGGAAGCTTGATCTGTTTCTCAACGAGCGGCTCAATAATGTCATTGAGGTTGTTCGTGGGCCGCTCGCGCTCGGCCTCGTGATCTACATCGCCCTGTTTGGATACATGGTCATGCGCGGCATCGTCAGCGAGCCATGGGGTGAGCTGTTCTATCGAATGTGCAAGCTGTGCCTTCTCTATCTAGCCGCGACGACGGTGGCCTATTCCGAGTGGGTCACCAATCCGCTCTTTCACGGTATGCCGGACGCCATTTCGCAGGCTTTGGCGGGAAAGACGGTCACCAGCGTTGGAGGCGCCTTCGATGACTACTTTGCTCAGGTCGATAACATCGTTCGCATAATTCGTACGGAAGCGGAGACCTATCTTGATATCAATCCCTGGAAATTGGTGCTCTTAACGCTCGCTATCGCGATCTACGCGCTCGCGGGCCTCTCGGCTGCGATTGGCTTTGCCATTACAGTGTTCGCCAAGGTCGCGCTGGCGATCGTGATTGCGCTCGGTCCGATTTTTATAGCTCTTTCACTGTTCGAGCCGACGCGTCGATTCTTCTACGGCTGGCTTGGCCAAGCCGTTAATTTCATCTTACTGATAGCAGTGATCATCGCTATCACGACCCTCATCACTGATCTCGGAGCTACGGCATTAGCAGCCGCTGAGAGCACGCCGGACGTCACCATCGGCGCGGTACTCTTCGCAGTCTACATCTTCCTCGGCACAATATTTTTCCTCCAAGCGCCCTCGATCGCGACCGGCATTTCTGGCGGTGCATCTGCTGGCATCGGTGCCTTCGCAGGCAGTGCCTGGGGCACAATGGCCGCGCCCTTCCGTCAAAGCCGCGCGGTGCGTGATAGCCGCAACCTCGACAGAGCCGCCCGCCGAGGCGGCTCGGTCAGCCAAGCCTGACAAGGAGATCCCATGATCAGGAGCCATCATATTCTTATCGTCGCGAAACGGACCCTGCTCTTGGCAGCGCTTCTTCCGGCAGTCTCCACCGGAGCGTCCAACCCGAAAAAGCTCCCAGTTTGCAACGGCAAGCATCTGCGCGACGTGAACATCTACGGCAGCGTGCTTCCAGGATCAACGATCCCGGCCGTCACCGCCGCCCCTCCCCCGCCGCCCAAGCCGGATATCAAGCCCGCGCCAGCAGGAGATGAGGCTCCGCCACCTGTGCCGGAGCCACCGGCCGACAAGACCTCGGCTCTGTCTCCACCATCCACATTTGCGAGTTGCTGACTATGCGGAGCTCGACCGAAGGCGTGCCGTCCGCAGATGCTGAGCGGTATTTCAATCAGGCCCGATCGTGGGACCAGGATCGTCAGCGCAAGTCGCTGCGATCTGAGCGGATCGCCTGGATCATTGCTGGCCTCGCCGTTCTCGTCTCTCTGGTCGAAGGGTTTGCCCTCGCCGGACTAGCCCCGCTCAAGTCGGTCGTCCCCTACGTGATCCGCGTCAATGCCACGACCGGCGCGGTCGACGTGCAAACTGCGCTCACCGACAAGCCAATGCGGTATGATGAGGCGGTCACGAAATTCTTCCTCGCGCAGTATGTGCGTGCCCGCGAAAGCTGGCTGCCTGCGGCTGCAGAGGAAAACTTCCGCTCGGTCACGATCCTTTCCGATCCTGGCGAACAGCAGCGCTGGGGCAAGTTTTTCAGCTCCAATAACAGCGCCAGTCCTCAGGTCGTATGGGGTAAAACGGCGACGGTGCAGGCGCGGGTGCGCAACATCGCCTTCATCAACGACCGCGTTGCGAACATACGCTTCACGCGCACCGTTCAGACAGACACCGACACCCAGAGCAGTGACTGGATTGCGACGGTGACGTTCAAATATACGAATGCGCCGATGGCGGAGGGCGACCGCTATCGCAATCCGCTCGGGTTCCAGGTCGAGAATTATCGCGCCGATCCCGAGGTGGTCCGGTGAGGCGGCTCTCGGTCATCGCAGTCGCCCTGCTCGCCCTATCGACGCCGGCCCTGGCCGAGGATGTTCCGCGAGGCGGGCCAGCTGACGCACGCGTGAAGTTCGTCGAATATCAGGAAACGCAGGTCTATCGCATCGTCGGCACTTTCCGGACAGCAACCCAGATCGTTCTCGGACCCGACGAGAATATCGAGCATGTCGCGCTCGGCGATACCGTTTCGTGGGAAGTCGCGGTTGCCGGCCACATCCTGTTCCTCAAGCCACGCGAACGGGCTGGGCCCACCAATCTCATCGTTACGACCAGCCGGAACGGGGAGCTGCGCAACTATGCGTTCGAGCTCACGACCAGGCGCGGTGCGATTACCAGCGCCAACCACGACGCTTATTTTCAGGTGCGCTTTCGGTATCCGCGTGACGAGGCAGAACGCGCTGCTCGCCTGCGCGCCGTTGAGCAGGCCCAGCGTGTCGCGGCGCTCGAGGCAACCGCAGTGCGAGGTGCGCTCGATCACGGCGTGATCGAAGGACCGCGAAACCTCAACTACAAGGTCCAGGGGTCAAGCGAACTGCAGCCGTCGGAAGTCTCCGACAACGGCCAGTTCACCGTCCTGCGCTTCCCCGGCAACCATGAGGTACCCGCAATCTATCTGGTTCGCCCCGATGGGTCAGAAACCCTCGTTCCGTTCGATGTCCGGGACGAATTCGTTGTGGTCCACCTCGTCGCCGCGCAGCTTCGCTTGCGCCGCAACGGCGAGGTGCTCTGCATTTATAACCAGGCGCCTACCCCTTATGGCGTCGATCACGGTACGAACACGGCCTCTCCGCATGTCGATCGCGCCGTCCAGAATCCAAAGGAGTGAGCGCGATGGACGACTCCGCGCCTCAGGCGAACAACCAGCGGCCGCGTGATCCCACGCCCGAACGTGACGAAATCATCCGCGAGCGCGGTATCGATCCGATCGGCGGGATGACGCCGGCAAAACGCAACACGGCGCTGATCTTCGCAGGGACCGCCATGGTGCTCGGTCTCCTATGGGCGAATTCCTCTCCGAGTTCGAAACGTCCGAGCCTGATCGCACCGCCAGAAGCTACCGCCAAACGCCCCGATCTCGCGGCGCGCGAAACCGTGTCCTATGACGCGGTCGCCGCCAGACCCAAGCCGCTCGGCACGCCGGGCGTCGATCCCGATGCGCCAGTCCTCAACCCTGCGACCAGCGGCGCCGTAATCGGCGCGGATGGTCAGATCGTCCCGGCCATGCAGCCCGGCGCCGCACCCGGCACGTCCTCCTCCTCGCAATCAGGTCGGCCTAATCTTGCAGAGCAGGCGCGTCGTTCCACGCTGATAGCCTATGGCGGTCGATCGATGTCCCCTCAGGGCCAACCGCAAAGCGGAGCAGGCCAGGACGGCGCGCAGTCGATGAGCCCCGCTGCGCCCGGCACAGGCGACCGCCCTGAAGGTGCTCCCAACGCGCTGGATGCCTTGCGCCAAACTTCGGCGATCGGCGAGGCGCGCGCGTCGATGCTGCCGAACCGCAACTATCTCATCACTGCAGGCACGCTTATCCCGTGCATTCTGCAAACCGCAATCAATTCAGCACAGCCGGGATATACATCCTGTCTCATCCCGCGTGATGTCTATTCAGAGAATGGTCGCGTCATCCTGATGGAAAAGGGCACCAAGGTGCTCGGCGAATATCATGGCGGGATCCAGCAGGGGCAAAACCGTCTGTTTGTGTTGTGGACGCGCGCGGTCACACCGCAGGGAGTGAAGATCGATCTCGCATCGCCCGGGTCAGATGCGCTGGGCCGTGCGGGCATAGCCGGCGCGGTCGATACCTTCTTCTGGGCTCGCTTCGGCAGCGCGCTGCTGATGTCCCTGGTTGACGATGCGGCATACATCGCGGGTCAGGCGGTTTCGGGTGGCAACAACAATTTCAACAACACAACGCGCACCCCGAGCGAAGGGGCTGCCATCGCGCTTCAGAACAGCATCAACATCCGGCCCGTGCTCAAGAAAAATCAGGGGGAGGAAGTCGGGATTTTCGTCGCCAAGGACTTCAACTTCGCCGACGTCTACAATCTCGAATTGCGGCGCTGAGCGTGACCGACACAACCATCCTGCGCCACTATCTCGCTCCTCTCCTACCCTTGCTGGAGCCATCCGTCGTCACCGAGCTGGTGATCAATCGGCCGGGCGAGGTCGGCATCGAGGACAATGACGGCTGGCACTGGCACGAGGTACCCGACCTCGACAGCGACTGGCTTTCTACCCTCGCCGTGGCGGCGGCGAGCTACACGCGGCAGGATATCAATGGCGAGACACCGATCTGCTCGACAATCCTGCCCGACGGCGAACGCTGCCAGATCGTTATTCCCTCTGTCACGCCCACCGGCGCGCCCTCGTTCACGATCCGCAAGCCATCGCGTGTGACGCTGCCGATCGACCAGCTCGCGAACCAGGGACTGTTCGGGACCACCCGTTCGGCGACGCGGGGTATGAGCGACGTCGATGCACAGATGACAGCGCTGCGCGACGCGGGCGACTGGCCGGCCTTCTTTCGGGTCGCGGTTGGCGCTCGCAAGAATATCCTCGTGAGCGGGGCAACGGGTTCGGGCAAGACGACCTTCGCCAAGGCGCTGATCCAGCTCATCCCATCTCACGAGCGCCTGCTGACGATCGAGGACACGCGCGAGCTCGTGGTCGATCATCGCAATGTCGTCCACATGGTCTATTCGAGCGAAAAGCAGGGACTGGCTAAAGTCGGACCTAAGCAGCTGCTGGAGAGCGCCCTGCGGATGCGTCCTGACCGGATCCTCTTGCAGGAGCTGCGCGACGGGACCGCCTTTTTCTACCTGCGCAACGTTAATTCAGGCCATCCCGGCTCGATCACCACCGTTCATGCAGGATCGGCTGCAGGCGCGTTCGAGCAGCTCACGTTGCTCGTGAAAGAATCCGAAGGCGGCCGCGATCTCGCCCGCGACGACATCCGCGGCCTGCTGCGCATGCTGGTCGACGTCGTGGTCCAGACCCGCAAGCAGAACGGAAAATTCGAAGTCGAGGAGGTCTATTTTGAACCGCCTGTCGGACGCACGACCAGCCACTAAGGCTGCTGTCCTGTGCGGAATTGCGCTGCTGGTGCTTGCCGGCATGGTCGCCTGCACCCTGCTCGTCGCACTGATCGGGCTGCGCCAGATTGGTCCCCGGCTCGACGTGCTCAGCCTGCCGGCATGGCTATGGTATTATCGCGGCGATCCCCTGCTGCACCTTTGGCTGAAGCGCGGCGCGCTGGTCAGCAGCGCAATCCTCGTCGTGGTCCTGCTCGCCGTTCTGCGCAATCGACGCTCCCTTCACGGAGAGGCCCGCTTTGCAAGCGAGGGCGAATTACGCCGAGAGCGCCTGCGCGACAAGAACGGTATCATCGTTGGCCAGAAGGGCGGCCGTTATCTGGTGTTCGGTGGCACCGAGCATGTGCTCCTCGAAGCGCCGACCCGCGCGGGCAAGGGTGTCGGGGTCGTTATCCCCAATCTGTTGAGCTGGCCGGACTCGGTCGTCGTCCTCGATGTGAAGCGCGAAAACTGGACGATAACGGCTGGGTTTCGCGCGCGCCACGGGCAGACCGTCTATCTGTTCGATCCTCTGGATCCGGAAGGTCGATCGGCACGGTACAACCCGTTGAGCTTCATCGACCGCGAAGACGACACGGATGTCGTCAACGAACTGCAGAAGATAGCTGGCATGCTGTTCCCGGCCCCGGAAAAGGCTGACCCGTTCTGGGCCGAGGCGGCGCGCGGGGCATTCGTCGGCGTTGGCGCCTTGGTCGCGGCCAACCCCGCTCTGCCCTTCACGATCGGCGAGATCTATCGACGCCTGACGACAGGTGATCCAAAGTCCGAGCTCCCGCGTGTGCTCGAGGAAGCCCGGCGGACCGGCCAGCGTCTCAGCCAGGCCTGTGTCTCGGCGCTCAGCGATTTCACCTCCGCCTCTGACAACACATTTTCGGGGATCAAGCAGACGATCACCTCGAAGCTCAACCTGTGGCTCAATCCGTTTGTGGACGCAGCGACTTCGGAGACCGATTTCGATCTCCGCCAAATCCGCCGTGAGCGGATCTCGATCTATCTCGGCGTGTCGCCCGACAATATCGACCGGATCGCTCCGGTCTATAATCTGTTCCTTCAGCAGCTCATCGACCTCAACACTCGCGAGCTTCCCGAGACGGGGGGTGATGTGCCGGTGCTGGTGCTGCTCGATGAATTTGCGCGCCTGGGGAAGGCGCCAGTCATCGCCTCGGCCTTTTCCTATGTCGCGGGATACGGTCTGCGGTTGCTCCCTGTGATTCAGAGTCGCTCGCAGCCGCGCGGCATCTACGGCGCGGACGTGACCGACGAGATCATCGCCAATTGCGGACTCGAAATCGTCTTCACCCCCAAGGAGCTTAAGGTCGCCAACGAGCTGTCCGAGCGGCTTGGCTTCTTCACGATGAACGTCAAATCGAAAAGCCGCACGATCCATGGCTTTCTCGCCAATCGCAGCATTTCAGAATCGGATCAGCGCCGCGCGCTGATGATGCCTCAGGAATTGATGCAGATGCCCAAGCGCGACCTGCTCCTTCTACGCGGCGGCATCCCGCCGGTGCGGGGTCGCAAGATCGAATATTTTCGTTCGCGCCGCTTCACTGCCCGCGTGTTTAATCCTCCGCAGGTCGCCCCGCGCCTCGTGCGGCTCAACACCCCAGCGCCTCTGGCGAACGCTGCCACCGATGTGCTCGGGGCATCGGTTGCGGCGAAAAAAGCGGCACTGACAACCGGCGGACAGCAGGAGGAGATGATCGTGACCCGCCCACTGACCAGCGAGGAAATATCTGGTGCCGTCGAGATCACCGACGACATGCTGGTGTTGGGCGAGCTCGAGGAACTTCCACCGCCTGGCGACGAAAAGGCTGCGCTCGCTTTCGTGCTCGCGATGGCTGACCGCGCGGTTGCCGACGCCGATGAACCCCAGGGCATCGCCCCGGACCTGATGGAAACGAGGGAAGCATATGGCCGATGAGGAAAAAGCGCCCGGGCGGGCCAAACGCGCCAACAGCGTCAGCGTCGATAGCCGTGCCGCAATAAGACAGGGTGCTGCTCCGGACGCCACTGCGCCCAATCCGGAAGAGCGGCGCGGCGAGCCTGCAAGCGGGCGATCGGGAAAGTCAGACGCCGAGCGGCCTCTATCGATCGATCCCGGTGACGTGCCGGATGGCGTGCGCAAACGCTATTATTCGCAAAAGTCTCGCTGGTCGGGTGAGCCGGCTTTTTACACCTCGGCGCAAACCAAGGATCCCGCGTTTCGCGACCAGGGCCGCCGCCTTGTGACGGCCACCGAAAGTCAGGAGGTCGTCAAGGATCTGGTCGCGATTGCTCAACATCGTGGATGGGACCGGGTTCATGTAACTGGTAGCGAAAGCTTCCGTCGGGCCGCTTGGCTCGAGGCTAGCCAGAAGGGGCTCGAAGTGCGCGGCTACAAGCCGAACGAGCGCGATCTGCAGGAGCTCGACCGGTTGCAAGGCGAGGCCAGCCGTAACTCCATCGCGCCAGCCGCCGGGCGTGATGGGGCAGCGCCGCGTGGCGGCAGCGAGAAAGCCGTTTCCTCAAAAGCAAACGGCAAGGACCTTGGCGACGTTCGCCGTGTCGATGTGCGCACCGGTCCCAACGAGAAGGCGGCCGACAGCCAGTTGCGCGTGATTGAGGCTGTGATCCGTCGAACCCTGTTCGAAAACCCCGAGGGAGTCGATCGGGTGATGTCGGTCGCACGCGCCCAGTTCGACGCGCACATCGCGGCCGGCCGGACGATCAAACCTGCGGTGGTGCGTGACACTGAGCGGTCGAAGGCGATGGAGGTCACTCAGCCCGCCGGCCGCGGACGAACGCCCCCAGCTGCGCCCGGCCGAGAACCTAAGCCGCAAGATCGGGTGCGTGCACGGTAAATGGCGTTTCCCCAGGAAATGAATCTATCGCCCCTCCTTATTCGCGCATTCTGCCGGACGACCTGCTAGGCAGGGATAATGAGCACCCAGATTCCCACGCTCGGTGGGGACGGTTATGCGGCACTACTGGATGAGCTGAAGGAACGGATCCGCACGGCTCGCTTGCGCGCTGCGGT
Source organism: Sphingobium sp. AP50 (assembly GCF_900109095.1). Taxonomy (GTDB): domain Bacteria; phylum Pseudomonadota; class Alphaproteobacteria; order Sphingomonadales; family Sphingomonadaceae; genus Sphingobium. The sequence continues at coordinate 61,289 of NZ_FNYZ01000014.1, read as the reverse complement.
CACCGTCAACCAAGAGCTGATCCGCCTCTATTGGAGCATCGGCAACGACATTCTGAGCCGGCAGGACGCCGAAGGCTGGGGCGCGCGCGTCATTGATCGGCTGGCTCAGGACCTGCGCCGCGACTTCCCGGACATGACGGGACTGTCGCCGCGCAATCTGAAATATATGCGGGCCTTTGCCGAGGCGCATCGCGATCCCGAGATCGTGCAACAGCTCGTTGCACAATTGCCGTGGGGGCATAACATAAAGCTGGTCGAGGCCATCAAGGATGGCGAAGAGCGGCTTTGGTACGCGCGCGAGGCCATCGCTCATGGCTGGAGCCGCAACGTCCTTGTCCACCAGATCGAGACCGATCTCTATCGCCGGCAGGGCAAGGCCCTCACCAACTTTGCGCGCACCCTGCCCGCGCCGCAATCGGACCTCGCCCAGGAGTTGGTCAAGGATCCCTACAGCTTCGACTTTCTGGCGCTCGGCTCCGAGATCTCCGAGCGCGAGCTCGAAAAAGGTCTGATCGATCATCTGCGCGCTCTCGTCCTCGAACTGGGCAAAGGCTTCGCGTTTGTCGGCAGCCAGTATCACCTCGAGGTCGGCGGCCAGGATTATTATCTCGACCTGCTCTTCTATCACCTGCGGCTGCGGTGCTTCGTCATCATCGAGCTGAAGATCGAGGAGTTCAAGCCCGAGTTCGCCGGCAAGATGAACTTCTATCTCTCGGCGGTCGACGACCAGCTACGCCATGTCGATGACGCACCGAGCATCGGCATCATCCTGTGCAAGGGGCGCAACGAAGTCATCGTCGAATATGCGCTACGCGATGCGAACAAGCCGATGGGTGTCGCGGAGTATCGCCTGTCCGAGGCGCTTCCCGAACGCCTGCAGGCTGAGCTACCGACCTTGGCCGAATTCGCGCGCGAGTTTCCGCTCATGTCGCTCGTCCGGCTACGGATCGAGATCGAGCGCGAACTGCGCCGGCTTCAAAATGACGAAGCGGCGTCGATGCGTGTCACCGGCATCGGCCAGATGCTCAGCGATCTGCAAAGCCGCGGACAGCTCAACGTCGACGTTGAAAGCCTGCGTCCAGCGGTGAACGCGATGAACCGCGCCGCCCATGGACAGGATGTGGAAGACAGCGCCGCACAAGAGGCGGAGCGGCTTGGCGCTGCCCTACTCGAGCAACTGCGCGGGATCGGGCAAGACTGAGGACAGATCCGGGAAGCGCTACCTTTGTTCCTTTTATGTTCCATGCTATACAGGCAGCGTTTCGAGTCCCTGCGTGAGGGGAAAGGCTGTCTCATGTCTCGATTGCACATCTTCGCCGCCAGTCTCGTCGACATCGCGACGCACTTCGACGTGGCCGATGTGCCGGAGATCGATCTGCCGAGCGAGACCATCGAGGGCGCGCGCGGCTTGGCTGTGTTCGAACATCAGGGCCAGCGGCGCCTGAAGGGAATGGACTGGGGTTTCCCGCGCGTCACCCGCGAGATGCGGGAGCGCGGCGAGATGCCCGGACGCGTCGGCCTGGTCGCAGATCTTACCAACCCGCTGTGGGACAAACTGGTCGCCGATCCTCGCTATCGCTGCATCATTCCGATCACCCACTTTGCCAATCCGGATGGCGCACAGGGCAGCAAGACACGGACCTGGTTCTCGATGAAGGGCCAGCGGATGATGGCCTGGGCCGGCTTCTGCCGCAACGTGCCGGACTACGGCCCTGTCTATGCTGGAATGACGATGCCCGCCAACGCGGCGGTCGAGCCAACCAATGATCGCATGCCGGTTCTGCTGGAACCCCGTCATTATGAGCGGTGGCTCAAAGGCTCGATCCGCGAAGTGATCGATTTCCAGTTCAGCGCGCCGGCGGCAGCGGCGCGCATGGAGGTCGAGAAGACCGAGGATCTGTGGCGAAGCGGAGCCCTGCCGGGCAGCGGCAGGCCGCAGCTCGCTTTGCTCTGAACGCTATCCGCGGGGCCGACCTTTTTGACGATGTTCGACGATCTGTTCGGCACCCCGCTCGTTCCCGGCTTCACGCATGCGGAAGACTTTGTGAGTCCAGATGAGGAACGTGCATTGATCGAACGGATCGATGCGCAATCCCTGAGCCCGTTCCGCTTTCAGGGATGGCTTGGCAAGCGTCTCACGACCTCGTTCGGCTGGTCCTACGATTTTGATCGCAGCACATTCGATGAGGCGCCTCCGATCCCGCACTGGCTCGCGCCTCTGAAAGCGAGAGCGGCCCACTTTGCTGGTCTTGAGGACGACACCCTCGTTCAGGCACTGCTGCTTCGTTACGATCCAGGTGCGGGCATCGGCTGGCACAGGGACCGGCCTGTGTTCGAACATGTCGTGGGTGTATCGCTTGGCGCACCGGCAACGATGCGGCTGCGCAAGCGCACCGAGACAGGGTTCGATCGGGCCGCAGCACCGCTGTCGCCGCGCTCGATCTATCACCTGGCCGGCGAAGTGCGCCACGATTGGGAACATAGCATCGCCGAGATGGACGTGTCGCGCTGGTCGATCACATTCCGCAGCTTTTCAGCAAGAGCCAATCGGCGCCAGATCGCGGAGCACAATCGGAGCTTGCGTGTTTGATGGGATAGGCCGCGCATTGATGGCATGGTGGCTGACTGACCGAAATCGAAGAACTGAACCATGGCGACCGAACCTACAGAAACCTTGATCATCGTTTGCCCCAACTGCGCGGCATCCAACCGCGTACCCCGCGAGAAGCTCGGCGCCGGAGGCAAATGCGGGAAGTGCCATAATCGCCTGTTCGCTGGTGTACCGGTCGAACTGACGGCCTCCAACTTCGACGCACATGCCACCCGCGCCGACATCCCTCTGCTTGTAGATTTCTGGGCATCCTGGTGCGGCCCATGTCGGCAGATGGCTCCGGCCTTTGCAGCCGCCGCCCGCCAGCTCGAACCGGCCGTTCGGCTTGGAAAGCTCGATACAGAAGCCGAGCAGGCTATCGCCGGGCGCTACGGTATTCGCAGCATCCCCACGATGATCCTGTTTCGAGGCGGTCGTGAAATCGCACGCCAGTCAGGTGCCATGCCCGAACGCGCGATCATCGACTGGGCCCGCCAAGCGGTTCGGTAGAATGCCGAAGCAAGCCGGCGGCCATCCCGTTACGCCAGATGGGCGGTATTTTGTGGTCCGCGGACGGCTCTGGCGAATGAGCAATCCCCACCTCAATCCCGAGCGACACACGGCACTTGTGAAGGACCTCATGACAGCCCGTCGCGCCGTTGCGTCCGCAAAACGCACGTCTGACATGCACGCGGAAATCGCGGCGCATGATGCTGTGGATGCGGCCAAACTGGCTCTGGGGGAGCGCGGACCGGTCTGGTGGGATGATGGCGCACCAGATCTCAATCGCCATATGGTCCGGACTACGGACTATGCCGAATGGTTTGCCGCGCAATCGCCATGAACCTTCATGGGCGCCCACGAATCTGATAGGGTTGCAAGATGTGCAATCTCTATACGGTCCGCAAAAGTGCAGCCGAAGTCGCGGCACATTTCGGGGTGGAAGCACCCGAGCCGGTCAATGCCGCGGAAGAAGTGCTGCCCGGATATAGTGGCATGGTTGTGCGTGAGCAGGACGGTCGGCGGGTCGTGCAGTCGATGGTCTGGGGTTTTCCCCGCCCGATGAAGAGCAAGAAGACCGGTCTCCCGATCAAGCCCAAGCCCGTCAACAACATCGCCGACCTCACAAACTTCATGTGGCGTGGCATAGCCCCCAAGCCGCAATGGCGCTGCATCATACCGGTGACGGCGTTCGCCGAAGCCGAGGGCGAAAAGGGCAGCATGACCCGCACCTGGTTCACCGTTAAGAACCAGCCCATTTTCGCATGGGCAGGCATGTGGCGGATCAGTGATGAATGGGGGCCGGCCTATTCCGGTCTGATGACCGACTGCAATGAAGCGATCAGGCCGATTCACAATCGCATGCCGGTGCTTTTGGAGCCCGCCGACTATGATCGCTGGCTACACGGATCGCTCGACGACGTCATCGCCTTTCGTGACCGCGTCTTCCCTGACGATCTAATCGAAATCAATCGCACGAGTGAGCTGTGGTCGCGTCGCAAAGCGGCGGCGATTGCGGACCTGCTCGAGGATTGACGGCAGGCCGTGGCCCCTTTGGGTCGCTCGCCCTGCCTAAGGGCCAACATTCGCCAACGACGGCGCCTTCGCGATTGCGCTTCGGCGTGCTTTTCGCTTAATTGGCGCTGCCTGCAGAGACGCGGGTGGAGGCGTCGAAACCTTCTGAAACGAGAGCCGGTCCCAGCTATGGCGACCGGGTGGCGGACGCGTATGTCCAAGGTCACCCGGCCCAAAGGCGGCCGCGCCTGGCTCGTTTCAGGTTTCGAACACCCGGTTCCAATGCCGGCACGCATCAGTATTCTGGGCGTGCCGCCGGCTGTCCGACGCAGATCGAAGCGGCACGGGGAGGAGAAGGATGGAAAGAGCGGACGCCGCCTTTGAGGGGCGGAGTGAAGACGATTGCGATGGTCCAAGACGATTGAGTTGCGAGCAGTGCCGCGGCGCGATCGGTCAAGGCACATGACGTCGGCCGAGCCCGATCCGCTGGTCGCTGCAATTGGCGGCGCCCTCGACATCATCGCCGCCTTGATGGAGCGTGCGCAGGTTGCGTCCGTCGAAGAGTTTGCGAGCGCGCTTGGTGTGTACGGGAAAGTCACGGGAGAAACCAATCCCGAGGCAGGCGCGATCATCGCGCAATGGACGTCGACATTGCATCAGCTTGCGGCAAGTCGACACGAGAAGAATTGACTGTGTCAGCCCTGTCTCGCTCGGTTCTGCCCCACGAGGCGTCTAAGGATTGCAGAATATCTTGAGGTCAACACCGATCGATTGGCATCCGGCATAGAGCGATAGCAGCAGGTGGAAGAGCTGTAAGACATGCGAGGGCGGTGAGGGGTTCTTGAACTCCGCATCGACCGCCGCTTTCGAGAGGATCCCGCCGCTGACGACGAGCCAGACCTCCCGGCTCGCTGCCGGGTTTGCCCGGACCTTTTCAAACAGTGCGCGAAAGGCATTCGAACCGGGGCCAATGCGTCGCCGCGGAACCTCTCCGCCGGACAAATTCCACATCTTGTCGAACCGGTTCTTTGCCCCAGGCAGGGGCTGGCCGTCCGCCTTTAGATAAGCCAGGTTCTTTAGCGCTTGGCCGCTCACGTCATATAGACCGGATGCACCCGCGCCGGCTTTTCCGGACTTCCATTTCGCCGGGATGAACACGACGCGCTGCTCCCCTTGGTCATCTACCCCAATGAAATCAGCCACTTCGGTGTTGCCGATATCATCACACACGAGCGCCGCAAACGTAGGTCCGAACGGGCGTGCCGTTGCAGAGGGAGAGAGCGCTTTATCGATCAATCCAAAGAGGGAGCCCTTCGGCCAAGTGTCAGCCGGATTCGTTAGGCTGCCCTTCTCTGATCTGATCTTGTCGAGCCCCGGAACGGCGTGGAGCAGGCCGGTGACAAGGCTCGCTGCCCCCCCCGGGCGGCCAAGCTGCAAATCAACCGAGTAGAAGTGGCGGTAAGCGTAGATGAGCGATGCACTCAGGATGATCCGAAAGGGCTGTTGCCGGTTCAGTCGGTGAAGCAAGGTCACCTTCGAATTCGCACTATCGTGGAATGTCGAGAGTTCCCGCGACGAGAGCCAGTATTTTTGCTTTGCGGCATCCCAGCGGATCCATACGACGATATCGTTCTCGTCGATCCGAAGATCGAATGCATAGTCGTACTTTTTGGGGCCCCCGTGACGGAGGGTAATATCCGAGCAGGCGCTTTCCAGATCGACCTTCATCGGCTCGCCGCTCGCATTCAGGAACTGGCCGTCATACGAATCCATATCGACCAGGATATTGAGTGGCGTTGTATCGCTGGGCGCATCGACGGCCGTCGCAAAGCGCTTGAAAAGATCGGCCGGCGGTGCGCCCAGCTCGAGCTCCTTGTCAAGCTCACTGCACCAATCGGAAAAGTCTGCCAACGTCGCGCCGGGTCCCTCCCCTTGGCGGACCCGCGCACTCGTGAAACCGAGGCTCCGGCGAACTTTATCAGTTGGGCGACCGGTAGCGCGCGTGACCACATGGGTCTGCTCCCCAAGGAACACGCCCGCACGGGCAACGGACGGCGCCTGAAAGGAGCGACCCCGCAAAGTAAGTGGCCCGAGATCTGTATTTCGGAGCGTCACTCCGGTGATGGCCCTGCCTTTCTGCGGCAATAACGAGCCTAGGGTGCGCGGTCCCACACGGGCCACCAACCCATCAAAGTCATCCATCCACAGGCCGCGCGTGTCGTAGAAGAAAAGCCGTTTGCCGCGTTGGGCATAGGCCGTCACTTCAACGGATGCGGTTTGGAATAAGGTCTCGGCCAGCAGAGGGGATTGTCGCAAAGAGATGGAAAGATGGAAGTTCACCGGCACGTCAGGGAGCGGCCCGCCCGCCATCTCGATACGATCTTCTTCATCGAGCGCTGCCGTCACAGCCTCCTCGAATTCGTCAATTTTGAAGCCGTCCGTAGTCTCGAAGATCACGGCGGAAAGAGGGACGCGAATGTCAGCCGCGATCGACATGTCAGTTAGATCGTTGCGACGTCTGAACTGCCCATCGACATAATCGACTTGCGGCAGTGAGGCGAGAATCCTGTCGACAATAGCTTGGTCGCGCAGCGGCGGGCGACCACCATTCTCGACGCAATACTCATCATAAGCCAGGAAGCGTTCCCACATCGCGAGGACCGCGTCGCCGGCGCGACTGAACACATAAGCAGGGTCCGCTACGGCGCCTGCAGGACCCGGGTGGCGGGTTAGGCGACCTACCTGTTGCACAAGCTGTCGTTCATTCGTGAATTTAGAGAAGATCATCAGCAGACGGCAAGACGGGTCATCAATGCCCTCGGTCAACATATGCTGATGGATCAGAAACCGTTCCGACCGCAATGCCAGCTGCTCTGGCACATCGCCGAACTTCCAGTTCCCATTTTCGCCCTCGGCTTCGAAATTGGTGTGGATTGCCAACACACCGTCGTCGCGCCCATGCAGCGCGTCACAGAACGCCAGATAGAGCGCTTCGACTTCAGATTCCTTGTCCGCCCGGATGATCACTTTGTCGGAGGGCGCAATTTGGCCGGCGAGGAGGAGCGCATCGCGCAGCGCGACAGATCGCTGGGCAAAGGCGACCGGCTCCAACGGGAGGTCGACCTCTCGGACCTCCACCGGCCGAATTAGCCCTCGGCCGATCGCATCTGTGAACGACAGAAAGCTGGTGAACGACTGATCGACGCCAAAGATTTTGAGGTCGTTCCGATAGGGCGTGGCACTGAACAGGACGGTCGGCGCACCGAGCCCCCGCGCGGCTTTCGCCCATTGGGGTGCCGGCTCGCGATGCCCCTCATCGAAAAACACTGTCCCAAATACATCTGCGAGCTTCGCGTACTCCGGCGCGCTCGCGTGAATCTGCTGAAGGGCTTGAATGGTAGAGAAGACGGCGACAGGCTCCGGTGCGACGCGCACAATCTCTGCGATCACGTCATCGACCTGAGAAATCGTCAATCGCAACGTATGGGGGAACTTCCAGTCCGCTGCTGCCGCCAATCGATCCCAGAATGTGGCGGCGAATTGATGTTCCAGCTGGGCAACCAATGCGGCGGACGGACATATGATAAGAATCGGCTTTTGGACCGCGCGCCGGCGGGCCAGCGTTGCCATGATACCTGTTTTCCCTGCACCAGTCGGATGATGAACGAGCGCGGATTTGCCGGCCCAATCAGATGCAAAATAATGCTCGGTTTGATCGACGGCCTCACGCTGATGGGCCCAGAGTTCCAATGCATCGAGATTGAGCCCAGCCAGATTGATTCTCCATGAAAACGCTTCCGCTCGTCAGAGCTAGAGCTAGAGTTAGAATTATGTATCGCGCAGCAAAATGAAACGGCAAACTGATTAGTACAAGATCTCGATGCTTTAGATGCGCGCCTTCGCTCACCACATTCGACAAATGTCGTTCAGACGATCACGACTAAATGGTGGGTCATAACTTGCGATATCGCTGATGGTTCGTGCTATCGCGACCTAATCCGTCAATCGTCTCAGAGAGGTAAGCCCGCTCTTTGAACAAGGGGCCGGCCGCTATCCGCACTCCTTTGGGGAGTGCTTCCCATTGATCGGCCGTAAAGAGGTTCTGCAGCTTGAAGGTCACCCCGGGCGCAAGTGCGTCAGCCTTGCCGAGGGCGATTTCAACGAGCTCCTGTGCCGAGATATTATCTTTCATAGGCTCAAAACCACGCTCGCCGCGCCGCACGTCCACCCGGTATTGTCGCCGCCGCGGTAGTGGTGAAGATTGCCGTGGTCGAATACCGTCCGCTGTTTCAGACCGAAATTTGCCGCCACGGTTGCAGCAAGTTTTTTGAGTGCTACGCCGCGCTCGGCAAGCAGGGAACCGCGCCGTCTCGAAATGAATACACCGAGTATACCGTATCGCATATGATTACCTTGACGCCGGCCGTATCGACTGAGGATCCGCGCGATTTTTTCAAGGTCCAACTGCCAATCTCTATCAGCTTCGGCACGCTTTATCTCGGCGACTGCGTAGATGCGCTCGGATTTGCTCCAGATTGCAATATCGGCACGCTTCTGCTCACTTAAACCAGTCTGCGGTCGACCTCGTTGAGATGTCCCTTCCCAGATGATGTCGGCTAGAGGCTGCTCCAATGTCAGCCACCCAAGCTTGTGCCCTGCCAAGACCTCGTGAAGCTCCTCGGCTGCGCGCACTTGAAGGAGGTTCTCGCAGCCTCGGTCTGTCGGCCAATCACCGCCCCACCTCTCGCAATCGCGGGCGGCGCGCACAATTCCTTTCCAGATAGCAGCCGCCGCCTCATCGGATTTAAGAATCCGACGCGCCCGTGCTGCCAAGGCCGAGAGCGCCATCTGTGCCTCGCTCGATTCGTTCGAATTCAACTCCATGCCTCGATTTCGCCTGCCAACGCGCCGGTCGCAAGCGCAACGGCGTTCGGATATGCAGATTCGCTATCTCGTCACTGCTAATTTCAGCATCATGGGCTACCGATCGAACCAGTGAGGGGCATTCGAGCATGCAACGCCTGCAATATCCCGGTCAACGGAAGGGCCCCGCCCGATGAGTTCAAACGATCCGCCAAGACCAGCATTTGCAAGCTGGGATAGCTATTCAAGCTTCGCACGGCGCGTCCGGTTCTCCAGTCGGTATATTCTTAGTGTGGATGACCGCAGCTTCCTGGACACTGTTGTTGCGACGATCCGCGATCGCGACGTCACGCTTAAAAAGGATATGATCCTCTACCGCGCGCAGCGTGGGATCGACGTCCAGGACCGCCAGGATGATGAGGGCAATTGGATTGGCGAGGACTATTGGGGCTATGGCGCGGCACGCATGAAGCCCCTTCCCGATCGCGCGCAAGCCGGGCGGGCCAATCCAACCGGAATACCGGTTCTGTATGTCGGGAGTACGATCGAGACCGCGATATCAGAGGTGCGGCCGTGGATAGGGGCCGAGCTTTCAGTCGCGTGGTGCAGGTTGTTACGTCCGCTACGTACCCTCGATTTGTCGCGCGGTCACGGAAAGTCATCCTTCTTCGGACCTATCTTCAAGCATCTGACGGGCGGACGCGCGCCGACCCAAGAAGAGATAGAGACTGCGGTCTGGACCGACATCGACAACGCGTTCTCGCAGCCGGTCACGCAAACCGATGATCGAGCTGACTACGCGCCAACCCAAATCCTGGCCGAGCTGTTTCGCAGCGCCGGTTACGACGCCATTGGCTACAAAAGCCACTTCGGGGACAGAAAGGACCGCGGCGGGTTCAATATTGCGATCTTCGATCCTGCTGCAGTCGAGATCGCAAGCTGTGCGCCGTTCCGTGTCACGTCGATCAAGGTGGAGGCCGAGCAATTCGAAAATGCGTGGGAGAAGCGAACCGAAGACTAAACGGCCGAAGCGATTTGGCTCAGCGCTCGCGATCAGGGGGTGGCGGTACGCCGCGATCACGCGGGTCCGTGGGTGGCTCGTTGGAAGGCTCGGTCCGATCAGCACTGCCAGAAGCACGGTCTGCCATCATGATCTCGCGCGCACGCTGGAGCCGGCGCGAGACCGCAGGCGGCATGTCGGCGACGAATTGGGTAATCTCGTCCGCCAGCGCGGCATCTTCCTCTCGGCCCGTGCCCGCAAGCGCGGTAGCTGCCTCGGCATAGGCGCCTCGAATGAACTTCTGGCGATGAAGAGCGGCGCGGTCCTGCTCGCGCCGTTCAGGCTCCTGGCTTTGTGCGAACTCGGCGGCGCGCTCTTCTACGAGCCGGTGGATGTCGAGTCCCCTGCCCTCGGCCGCCGTACGCGCCTCGAGATGCTTGGCCGCCGAACGGACGCGCTTCTGGACATGGCCGCGTGCGCGGCGCGGCGTCGCCTCGGCAGCGATACCGCGCGCGCGCAGCTCAAGCGCGAAGGTCTCGCGCATGTGATGAAGATCGGCCTTGCGGGGATTGAACCGGCTTCCGTCCTCGCCCTGATTGGCGACGGTCACATGGACATGCGGGTGATCGGTGTCGGTATGGAGCGCGACCATGTAGCTGAAGCGCCCTTTGAACTCGATCCGCGCGAACGCCTGGACCGCATCGAGTATGGTATCCGCCTCCGCGGTGCCGCCGGGCATTGAGAGGATCATCGAGGTCGAGATCGGCCTGTCGCGACCATAGATGTTGGTCGCCTCGTCGAGCATCGCCCAGTCGAATGCGATCGCCTTCAGGCGCTTCTCATCGGTAATGATCTCGCCCTCGCTGGAACGAACTTCAAGTTTGCCATGGCGGGAGACATACCCAAAATGCTCAGCCAGATGCTGGGTGCTGCGCTGCTTGCCCGACACTTTGACCATCACTTCAGGCGCCTTGCGGACAATGCGCTCAAGCTTGGCGCGCGCTTCGGCTTGGCTCATCGCAGGCCGAGCCTGCCCCCCTCCCCTGCCCGTGCGGATCCGCACCGTCCCGCCCTTGAGCACGCGTTTGCCGCCGGACGGCGGCCGCCACGCCTCCATCAGGCTTGGCAGTGGCAGGATATCGTCTTCCTCGCTCACTCCCCCGTGTCCCAATATACGAGGTCACCCTTCAACGCGGCGCCCAGCCCTTTGAGCTGGGCCGCTACCTCGTCGCGAAAGCTTTCAACACGCGCCGCCTCGCGCGCGAGGTCGAGACCAGAGTCGACCATTGTCGCCGCATGAAGGGCGTGGACCGCCTGATTGAGATTGATGCCGATCCGGTTGAGTTCGCGCCAGGCCTGCGCAATTGCCGCGCGGTCTGCGGAGGGCGGCGGAGCCTTGGCGAACAGCCTGCGGCGTACCAACGCGATGACCCATTCGGTCCGTTTCAGCCCCCTACCCTGCGCTTCTTCATCGAGCCTTGCGGCATCCGATCCGGTCAACCGGATCTCGACGCGGGCGGTGGTATGGCCGCGCGGCTCAGGAATCACAGGCGCCTCCTCCGGCGAGCGAACCGCGCCCTCGACCAGGTTGCGCAGCACCGCAGAGCGGCCCCCTTGGGAGGCCGCGATCGCATCGAAGCGGGCCGCGAGATCATCGGGCAGGCGGATGCCGAAGAACGCCACCCCCTCACCTTAATGTTAAACATTCCCGGCGACAAGCCTATCCGGCCCTCACCTAATTTTGATCCTTCCTCAGTCTGCTCAAGCAGACTCCGAGCTCCCACCTACAAAGTCTATCCACGCCCGAAATTCGGACAAGGGTTCCTGTCCGCTGAAATCGAATTGGCCGCCACCCTCATGCGAGGGTGACGGCCATCAAGCGTCTTTCAAAGGTTGAAAAGTCTACGCGGAGTAAGGGGTCGGTGTTGGCTAGGGCTCAATCGAACGAGAGGTCGGTCACAGGGACATCGCCCTCCTCACCATCATCGAAGATTACCTGGACCCGCTCGGGTAATACGAGCCGACCGGTCCGGGTTCCGACCGTCACCTTGACCGGGCTGGCAAGACGGGCGGAAGGCTGCGAGCCCCCTGCCCGGCCCTTCGCCTTGGGCGCGGTTGCGGCCGCCACGGGCGTCGCGGACGCGGGCGCAGGTTGTTCGGGCGGCACCTTAAGCGACGCGATGAAGCGGTTACCGGCAGCGAGCGTCGTCCCGGTCTCCGCAAAGCCGCGCACGAACGCGCGCACCTCATGCGGATGCTTCTTAGCCGCGCGGTGCAGATCGTAGAGGACGCGGATCGGCGCCTTGTCGATCGCGTCGCGCAGATAAGGCTCCATGTCGCCAAAGGCCGCATAGAGCGAAACGAACTGCTTCGACCGGCCTAGTGCCGTGGCGATGTCGCCCTGCGTCATTCCGCCGGCCAGCATCCGCTCGATGCCAAGTGCAAGCTCGCGGGCGGTGAGGTCGGCGCGCTGATCATTCTCGACGATCTGATCAGCGAGGCTGGCAACCCCCTCCCCCGCCCCGGCCACGATCGCGGGGATCGTCGTGCGGCCGGCGGCGAGCGAGGCGCGATAGCGCCGCTCGCCCATCCGTATCACATAGCGTCCCTCGCCATTGGCCGGCAGCACAGTGATCGGCTGCAGCACGCCCCGGGCCTCAATCGAGGCCGCGAGCTCCTTCAGCTCGGCCTCGTCGAAGTCGCGGCGCGGATTGTCGGGATCGGGGATGATCGCGGAGAGCGGCAGCTCCTCGACGCGGCGGGCGCTGTCATGCGCGCCGACGAGGAGACTAAACTCCTCGGCGCGTTGGTCGAACTTACCCATCAGGCGGCCTCTTTCTTGCGCGCACCGACCCGCCGTTCGACTTCGGCGAGGATCGTGCGGATTTCCTCGGCAGCCGCCTTGGCGCCGCTGCCCTTCTCGTTCCAGACGGCATGATGGTTTTCAGCCGAATGCTTGTAGGTCGGCCGTGCCTTCACGAAGGCGGGGAACATCATGGCCGGACCCACCGCCTGGGTGAGCTTCACGACATTCTCCATTTCTCGCTTGTCGAAGGCATTCACCATCGAGGGCAGCAGGCCAAGGAAGTTGACCTTGCGCCCGCCGCGCGCGCCTTCAGCCTTCTTGAGCGCCGTCAGCAGCATCTTGGCGCATTCAAGCGAGTCCTCGGCGACCTGAACCGGCGCGATCACTTCATCGGCGACCGCCATCGCGCTCAAGGTGAGCTCATCCCACTTTGGCCCAGTGTCTATCACACAATAATCGAAATGGCCCTCGAGCTTGGGAAACCCGACGATGAAGTCGCGGACATCCTCGGCCGCCTTCACCATCTGCAGCCGTTGGTCGGCGCCGAAGACGGTGATGCCCGGCTTGCTGTCTATGTCCATCGCCGCTTCGGGATCGAACAGATCGGCCGACAGCAGTCCGGTTAGCTCCTTGGCGAGGCGGCGCGTCGAACTGCCCTGGGGATCAAGATCGATGAACGCGATGCGCCGCCCTTCCGGCTCGGCGAGATACCAGGCGAGATGGGTAGCGAAAAACGTCTTGCCGACGCCGCCCTTGAGCAGGCTGATGACGATGGTCTTCACGCGTTACATCCAAATCTGGGGTTCAATAGCCATCTCCACCATCGCGCAGACGCCGAATATAGTGATCACGTGACGACGGATCACCGATCGATCCGATGCGCGGCCCGACATGGCGGAACAGGTAGACCACAGCTGCGAAACAGAAAAACGCGAACAGGATCGCATGATCGGGATGCCTGGAAAAATACTCAGCCATGATCGGCCTCCTTCTCCGACTGGGCGGGCGACCGACCGCGCCGGTCGCCCAGCTCGTCATTCGGCACGCTCAACCCATAGGTCTGTTTGAGCGCGTTCATCACCAGCGCCCTGATCGTGATGTTACCATGATCGAGCGCCAGCCGCGCGATGTCGTCGTGCATTTGCGGCGTCACTCGCATCTGCAAAAAGGCGGTTCGCCGCTTTACGCTCGCCTGCCCTGCACCGGCCACCTGGACCCTCTCCTCACGGCTCATGGTCCGACGACCCTTAACGGAACCATGTATTGAATTCAATACAGAGCAGACCAGTTGGTGGGGGTTTGAATGAAAAGTCTGCTCAAGCAGACTCGACCCTCGGCGCGGCGATCAGATCTCTGGGGGAGGCTCCGAGCGGCCATCGTTCGGCCAGGGCGACAACCTGCGCGGGAGTTGCATCGCCGGCCCCGACGAATGTCGAGGCCGACTATAGCTTAATATTCGTCCGCGAGAAGAATTGTCAGCACGCGCGTGGTCACATTGGGATCAGCGGGATTGGGAGAGCCGAATTCGAGGCTGCGATCATAATAGTCGATCTTCCAGTACAGCACAGCGCCCTCGAACTCGAAGCGACCAAAATCCCGCTCGCCATGTGGATCATTGTCGACGCTGAAATCGTCATGGTCGCGAACCTGCCGCAGAAGGACAGCGCGGCGATGGAAGTTCCGGAACAGGCTTGCATCACCAATGAGGTCAGCGACGCCGGCGGTCATGACGACCCCGTTGTGACCGGGCTGGGTGGGGTTCGTGCGCAGCGCATCGTTGAGGGCTGCGATCGCAACGGGGCCCGTGAGGGCAGGGGAGGGCTGGCTGTCGGGCATGATCGTGCATCCTGTCGCTTGTCCGACCCCGCCCATCGGGGCCTTCCGACAGGGGCCGTGGCGCCTGGGCATAGCGGGGCCGCGCACCCGTCAGGGTCGCAACGCCAGTGGAGAAGCCCGCTTGCGGGCTTGCGCGGTTCTGCGCCCCGGCGATGAACGGACCGTCGAAAGACCCCGGGCGAGCGCGGACATCCTGCAAAGATGAATGACCGACCCCGGTTCCGCTGGACCATCACCACCACCCGCGATTATCGTCACGCGCATGCCCGCAAAGATCGAACCCCTGTGGCCGCGTTGGGCCAAGACCGTTGGCGTCATGTTGCAGCGCAACATTCTGCTACGGAGCCAGTGCCGCCGCTGCGGTACGCTAATGCGGGTAGAGCCGGCCGATCTCGTCGCGCGCCACGGGGCAGGGTGGTCGCCAATCGATCATCAGGAGCGATGTCGGATGGTCGGATGTGACGGCGCGTCTTATTATCTGGCCGCGCGCCGCATCGACACAGCTTGGCGTGTCCTGCTCGCCGATCCTGCTTTGATTCAAGGCCTCGACGATTTGCCGGCGCCGGTCACTGCTCGCACCCTCAGGGGAGGTTGAGCGTGGCCGAGCAAAACGCAGAGGAGGGTGACGATCCCCGCGCCGCGCTGGCGGAAGAAGGCTTGCTCGCGCCGACAATCGAGAATTGGCGCCACGACTATATCGAGGCCTATGCGGAATGGTTTGCGCTTGCGCGCGATGCCAACCGGTATGCGGTCTGGCTCTTCCAGGAACATCAGGACGCGGGCAATGGCGGGTCGGCAAATGACCAGGCGCCCACGGCGGTCCGCATGTTTGGGCGGGCAATGAATGCGTTTGCCGCGGCGATCACCCTTGCGGAGCGCGCAATGGCGATGGAAGCGGCAGGGGTCGCCCGCACCATCTATGAAGTGCGCTTCTGGCTGACCTTTCTCATGACCAAGCCGCTGGAAGCACTCGATGCGCTCGAGGCGGACACGCTGCACAACGCGATCGCCCGCGAGAAGCTGCTACGCGGCGAGCATCATTGCGACGCCGCCAAGGCGGCCGCCTCGCATGCTCGCGAAGCCGAGCTGGTGAAGCGCCTCGCCGGCAGGAAGAAGGCGCCCTCGATCAGCGAGATCGCCAAGTCCTTGCCCTCGCACACCGGCTATCTTGAATATCGCATCGTCAGCAGCTTCTATGGCCATCTCTCGCACAACAGCCTCGATGGCCTCTGGCTGCGCGGGGAAGGGGGCGGGGTCCGACCGATCCTGGGCCCGTTCGAGACGCAGATCCCGATGGCGATTTCATTCGCGCTCGATGCGATGCTGCCGGTGGTCGGCTTCTTCGAGCTCATGATTAATGAGACGCGCTTTCCCGATCGGCGCGGCGAGATGCAGGACCGGCTCCACGCCCTGCAGTCATTGGAAATGGCACAGTAGGCCTGAAACCAGGCGCCCCGCGGCAAGGATCGTTACCCGTATGGGCCGAGACCCGGCACGGGGCTCGGGGCTTTAGCCTAGAGCCTGGTCCGACGCAGTCGGAGCCGCCCCGTCCTCAATGGTCCCAAACAAACGGGTCAGAACCTGATCGAGATGGGTCAGCGGCTCGAACCGTGAGATCCGCAGCACCCTGTGGTTGGGCCGCGCCCTCTTTTCTCCCAGCGACGTGCCCTTGCTGTGCCTGGCGACCGCATTGTCGCTGATATCGGGCAGCGGCTCGCCTGGTGCGCCGCCGAACCAGAGATAATGATCAAATTCCAGGTCCGGAGTGACGACGATCCACAAGACACAGCCGCTCGGCTTGTCCATAAGCTTGAGGTTGATCTTCACCTTGTCGGTTTGGCCTCCCAGCGTCTTGGTCTTGAACTGGATATGGCGGGTGATCGCCTTGTAGCTCATTACCAGATCATAGCCGCCCGCATCGAATTCGGAGCGCAGCACCTCTACGTCGGTCACGCCCCGTTGCCACAGCCGCCGCAGCGCATCGCCCACGAAGACATGCTCGACGATCCGTTCCCGGAGTGTCGAGTTGAGATAATGGGCGCTCGCTTGTTCGGTCAGGTCATCCAAAGGCAGGTCTCGACGGGGGAGGGGCGGGGGCGACGCCCCCGCCGGTTGGTCTCAAGCGTAGGGATCATATTCGTTGATCACCGCGACGTCGCCGTCGAAATCGTCTGCTGTGATGACGGAGAATTGGGTGCCGATGGCGATGACCATCGTGGCGACCATGAGGCTCTTCGAGAGGCTGAGGGCACTGCGGCGGGCGGTTGCGATGTCGCTGAACATATCGAGGCTCCTTTGAAAGCCGGCGGGTTCATCCCCGCTCGACTGGCGCCCGAAGTGTCGGTCTCGTGGCCGCGATCACCTTTTGGCGGCACGGCAAAAGGCCGTAGCGCAGCGTGCGGACCCTTTACGGGTTGATCGCATTAGGCCGCGGGAGCGACCAAGGATTGCGCCTCAAAGAGCGGGGATGGGCCTGCCGGCTTTTTGACGAATGCCCCTCGCGTATGATGGCTATCGCAAGGCGGGCGTGGCACCACGGCGGGCATGTCGATTGTGTCACTGCTTACCGATTATGGCCTGCTCGCAATCGCGATCGGGGCAGGGTTCGAAGGGGAAACCGTGGTGCTGGCGGGCGGCGTGCTTGCCCATCAGGGCATCGTCTCGCTGCCGGGCGCGGCGGTGGCCGCCGGGCTCGGCTCCTTCCTCGCCGACCAGGCGATCTTCGCGGTCGGTCGCCACTATCGCGACCGGCCTTGGGCACAGAAGATTCTTGGCAAGCCTACGGCGCGCAAGGCGATCGCCACGCTCGAGCGGCATCCCGATCGTTTCATCCTCAGTATCCGCTTCCTCTATGGTCTGCGCACGATCAGCCCGCTGGTGGTCGGTGCGAGCGGCATCGCTCGGCGCAAGTTCCTGACGCTCAATGCCATCGCCGCGACCTTCTGGGCCCTTCTGTTCACCGGGCTTGGTTATGCCGTGGGCGAGAGCCTCGCCGAACTGCTCGACCGCTTCCGTCCGAGCCTCGCCCAGATCGGCGTTGGCGTACTGGTGGTCGGGATCGGGCTTCTCCTCGTCCGCCTCGTCTGCCACCATCATCATAGGCGCACCGCGCCGTCGATCACGGCCACGACCAAGCCTCACGCGGCGGCTGCAAGCCAATGACGCGGAGGAGAATGGGGTTTCTGATGCTGGTGCTCATCGCCGGCGCGGCGAGCGCCAGGCCGGCCAATCCATGGACAAGCGGCACGGTGCGCTATGTCACCGACGGGGACACCTTCCGGCTGACCAGTGGCGAGCGTATCCGCATCGCCGACATCGACGCACCCGAAACGCACGTGAGGCAGGCGAAATGCGCGCGCGAGATCGAGAAGGGGAGGGCGGCGACCGCCAAAGCCCGCGCGTTGCTCGATGGCCGGCGCGTCCGGTTCCAGCCTGTCGGGCGCAGCTATAATCGCGTCGTTGCGCGGGTCAGTCTTGAAGGGCGAGATGTTGGCGATACACTGGTCGCCATGGGCGCCGCCCGAGCCTGGTTGCGCCGCCATCCCAAACCGGACTGGTGCTCGTGACCGACTGGACGAAGACGCTTGAAGGCATTCCGATCGCGAAAGCGATCGTGATGACCATCGACGTCGGTGCCGAGCTAACGGACTGACCCAAATGACATGAGCCAGGAAATTCATCAAAAGTGGGGCTTCGGAATGGCGCCTCCCAAGCCACCGGCCCAAGCTCGACGGATCGCTGCCGCCGAACAGGTGCTGGCTTTCCTCGATCACGACGATCGCAACGAAGCGCTGCATGATGCGCTGAGCGAGATCAAGGGACTGTTCTCAAGAGTGGGGAAGCAGGACCAGTGGGATTGGTTCTCTACCAGTCGATCCCTCGGCTATCCGTCTGCTCGCCTAACGTTGCTGATCGCCGATACGCTGGGCCAAGCACGACGTACGCTCATTGCCGACGATCAGGCACTTCTGCGCAGCCAATGGTCGTTGCTGCGCCGGCTACCATGTCGCGCATGCCTGCGCGTCCTGATCGGTCACGCGCGGATCGCGGAAGAAGAAGGTGCCGGCTGGATCTATCTGCTGTCGACCCGCGAGATGCCGGATCTGCTCAAGATCGGGATGACGACGCGAACGGTTGAGGAACGGGTTCGCGAGATTAACGGCGCGACCGGAGTCCCCTTTCCGTTTGGGGTCAGGCGTTGCTGGAGGGCGCGCGATCCCGCAAGCGCCGAGCGCGAAATCCATTGGGCGCTCGCGGATCATCGGATCCGCGCCGATCGCGAGTTCTTCCGTGCACCCTTCGGGGATGCGGCGATCATCATCGACGACACGCTCGCGCAGCTTGGACTGGAGCTGCGCACGCTTGACCGCCTGGAAGCGCTTCCGGTGGCGCCCTGACAGAGAAGCCGCGTCAAGGATTGGGGATCGGGACGATCCGCTGCAGCAAAAGACGCGTCACACTGTCCTGAGCTGCGGCGGCGGCGGCGGCTTTGGATTGGGCGGATGCCTGCTCGTCTTCGCTCTCGACCTGAGCACGGATTTGCGCCTCGGTTTGGCGCGGAAGTGCGGAATTGGCCGGTAAAGCGAGGAAATTTAGACGGTCCCTGACTTTCGCAGCAACCGCTGCTTCGCTCAACCGCGGCCCCGCCGATGCGAAGGACAAGGTCAGCGTATCTTTAGTGGTGCGGGAAAAGTCGAGCAGGTTGCCGCCGCTTCCCGACGGGCCACTGAAATGGATAAGGCTCCAGCCAGGATTGAAGCCGCCATTCCATAGAAGCGTGAAGTCGATCGTCGCGCCGAATGTCGGAATGGTGGCCTGTGGCAACCCGGCCAAGGAGGCGGACGGCGCCTTGAAGAGAAAGCGACTGTTGGTCATGCCCTCCGCGACCGTTTCGGCAATAGCCAGACCACCCCGAATTCCCGGATGCTTGGGGCCGTCAGCAGCGTCGGTACAACGCTTATCGACGATTGGCAGGCTGTCCTCACCGAGCACAGGACTTGATAGGTCGAGCACGAACGTCTGGCTGTAAGTGCGGTGGGCCGTCTGCACATATTTACCCGCGAGTCCGAGCGAGCGCTTGCGTGCCGCACCCCCGATCGTTTTCAGCGGGTCGATAAAGCTGAGCGCCGGGTTCGCGCCGCCGGCGTTGGTCACTTCCAGCGTCAGTGTCGCAAACACAATGAACTTTTGTGACCGGAAGGTCGGGAAGCGATCGTCCTTCAGGATTTCCTGAAGCTCGCACTGCACGTGCAGCACAACATCGGCGGCGGTTGGAATGCTGTTGGGTTCGGCGGTGGGAAGCGGGGCGCCCGCCTTACGCGGCGGCAGGCTATTGCGCGGTGCAATGCGCTGCTCGCCCGCAAAGCGGGGCGCGGTGCACGCCGATAATGTAAATGAAAACAGCAACGCCGATGAAATCAGTTGTCGCATAGTGCCCCCCCGAGCCGATATCATCCCCATAGCATCTTTTGGGGCGCGAGCATCATCGCTTATGATCCGCAGTGAAAAAGCCTCAGAGGCACAACTGATTTATTCTGGCGTTCAAAAAGGTCATCGAAAATCGATAGTGGCGCTTGGTGGAGCACGCCAGGAATGCGCCCGAGCACAGTTCGTCATGGACGACGACGATGGTCCGGCCGCTGCGTTGTGGCTCGTTGGCGACGCCGACCTCTACCTGATGAGCAATGGGAAGCCGCCCCTGCTTCAAGACGGCAAAATCGTGAGTGTTGAGGAAGCCGTTTCAACAAGACGTCTTTGCGCATTCGCAGAGGGCTGCGGCCCTCTGAACGAAGTCGATGAGTGGTGGCCAGTGCGCACGGCAATGAGGGAGGCGATGATTTCTCTCGAACGCTTCCAGTCGATTTCATCCTCTCCGCACTCGACCAGGCACAGAGGTTTATCGTGATACTAGCCTCCCCGAGCGGTACTGAAATTTACAGCGATGTTGATTGGGGTGAGCGAGGCTTCGCCCTCCACTAATCAGCCCTCGCTTTCGGCCGCGGGCACGTCGGCAAGACGCACGATAGGTCCTCAATACCGGAAATTGGCCTCGAGCCCGAGCATATGAATGGTGCGGGCAGGGCCGGTTTCGGCGATGAACCGACCTGCCTTGAACAGGCTGGCTGACGCGGAGAGGTTGAGCTCCGGGGTCGCCTGCCAGCCCACTACCGCCTCGGCCTGCTTGCCGATGAAGCGTGCCCGCGAGCCCGCTCCGCTGCGTAGGAGATTGCCCGGCACATCATAGACACCATCGCCCAGGCTCTGCCGCCAATAGGCCATGCCAGCGACGCTGAAGGTCACCTTCTGCATGGGATGGATACCGATCTGGGGATGGACGCCGATGATGTTCGCAGGCCCGATCGGCGAGAGTTCGCCGAAATACTTGCCCTTGGGGAACAGGGCATTGAAGCGCTGAAGGCCTGGCCGGTTGCGATCGCGATCGCCCGAGACGACGCCGAAACTGGTCGAGAGATCGGGAGTGAGCGGAACGCCGTCGAACCGGTAACCGAGCGCCGTCGAAAAGGACCACGCCCGGATCGGCGCACCAGCAAACTGGCCGAACTGATACATGCCCTCGACATTCCACCGCCATTGGTCGTGAACCCCGAAGCTCCGCACGCCAAGTGTGTGGCGGACCTCGCGGCCCGAGCCCTGATCGTACCGCGCCTGGGCGTTGCGAAAGCCAAGGTAGTATAGGTCGAAACCCGTCTTGTGGGCGGGATCGAGCCAGCGCGTCGCATAGGCGCCCCAGACCGCGCGGTTGTGCGAGCTGCGATCGTCGAAACTGCGCGGCCCGGCTTCAACAGGCTTCAGATAGAAACTCGTCATGCCGAAACGCGGCGTCAGCAAGATCACCCGGCCGCCGTCATAAGCGAGCGGAATGTTAACACCGTAGCGGGTGCCTATGAGGCGCTCGCTGCCAAGGCTTAGCATCTGGCGACCGGCGGCGAAGCGCAGCACTTTGCCGCCACCTAGGTCGAAGTCGTAGTTGACGAAGGCCTGCAGCATGTCGACGCCCGTCTCGTCGGTTGGTCCGGCCCTGGGCTTCACGCCGCTGGCATAAGCGATGATCGGCTGCACGAAGGCGCGGGCCTGGCCGACATGAAGATCGGCATAGGGCAGCAGGCGCGTCCACAGATATCCCTGGTCGGGCGCCGGGTGAGATCCCCATTGGAGATTGTCGTAATTTTCATTGCGTACGCGCACCTCGAGGCCGGTCGTGAGATAGACCGAACCGTTGGCGTCGAGTGGAATATATTTGAATGGCTCCGTCCAGCGGCCCGTCCGCTTCTCCGGGTCTGCCAACACGGACCAATCCTCGCGATAGCGATCGATGGTCAGCGTCGGCGGCTGGGAAACGTCGCGGGTCGGGCTCGGATGATCCGTTAGCGTCGATTGCGCGTGTGCGATGCCGGGGAGGACGGCGGCCAGACAGAACGCGAGCCTGCGTGTCATGCCTGCGCCACGTCGCCCGGGCGAGATTGATGCTGGGCCGCAGTGCGCGACATTTTTTCCCCAACTTTAGGAAGCAGGCTCGACCCCGAAATAAACCGCAGAAGCGCGCGGGTCGCTTGAACCTGGGTTTCGCTGGATCATCCCTGCGTATGGGTCCGGCGCTTCTTGGCCGAGCACAACCAGCTTGACTCTTTTCCGCACAAGCAAGAACAAAGAGGGAACGATTCACCCATTCCCGAGTCTCTGTTTGATGTTATGCGGCAGTCTGCGGCTATCGAAAACCTACGCGCGCAGATCGCGCAGATCGAAGGCGTCGCCACGCCCCGCGATGTGCTACCCTTTGGGGTCGATGCAATCGACCAAGTCTTGCCGGGCGGCGGACTGGCCTCGGGCGCTCTCCATGAAGTAGCGGGTAGCCCCGAGCTGGCCGATGACGCGGCTGCGACCGTCTTTATTGCAGGAATCCTGGGAAGGCTCGAAGGCATGGTGGTCTGGAGCCTGCGCTGGCGGGATCTCTTTGCGCCCGCACTCCATCTCGCAGGGCTCCATCCCGACAGGGTGATCTTCGTCGAAGCCGGCAGCGACACCCACGTGCTGACCGCAATGGAAGAATGCCTGCGCCATGCCGGTCTTGCCGGCGTGGTCGGCGAGCTAGGCAAGATTGGTCTTACGGCCTCGCGCCGCCTCCAGCTGGCGGCCGAACAGTCGAACGTGCCCGCCTTTGTGCTGCGGCGCGCCTGCGCGATCGACGCCAAGGGAGAGGGCAGTGCGGCCATGACGCGCTGGCGCGTCCGCGCGGCGCCCAGTGCGCCGCTCGGCATTCCGAGCCTTGGCCGTCCGCGTTGGGCGTTGGATCTCGAACGCGCGCGGGGCGGGGCCGCGCATAGCTGGATAGTGGAGAGCACCGATGCGCAGGGTCGTATCGGTCTTCCTGCCGACATGGTCGACCGACCGCGTTCGGCGGAAGACCGGCGGGCCGCCTGACAACCAGGCGCCGCCCCTTGTCACAGCCTTGCCGGATCGTGGTCGCCGCATCGTTGCAGCGGCCGATGCCGGTGCACGCCGGCTGGGTATTCATCCCGGTATCACGATCACGCGCGCCCGCGCGCTAAGCCCCGAGCTCGTGGTGATCGAAGCCGATCCGGAGGATGACCTCGCCGGGCTGAAGCGCTTGGCGCTCTGGGCCGGCCGACGCTATTCGCCGATCGTTGCGCCCGATCCGCCTGATGGCCTGTGGATCGATATCACCGGCTGCGCCCACCGCTTCGAAGGCGAGGCGCCGCTGCTCAAGGATATCCTGCGGCGGATCTCCGCTTCGGGCACCAGCTGTCAGGTGGCGGTCGCCGATACTGCGGGCTGCGCGCATGCGGTTGCCCGCCATGTACCCTCGGGACGACCAACGATCATCGATCCCGGCAAATCCCGGATGGCGCTGGCGATCCTGCCGGTCTCGGCGCTACGCATCGAGCCGGGCGTTGCCGCTGAACTCAGACGCATGGGGTTCGAGCGGATCGAACAGCTGATCGCCGCGCCGCGCGCGCCACTTGCCAAGCGGTTCGGAAAGGGCCTCTATAAGCGCCTCGATCAGGCGCTGGGACAGGTCCCGGAACCGATCGAGCCGATCCTGCCGGCCCGCATTCCCAGAGTACGCCGCGGATTGCTGGAACCGATCGGGACCGCCGAGGCGTTTGCGCAGGTCATCAGCGATCTCGTCGACGATCTTGTCACGATGCTGGTGAAAGCCGGCGTCGGCGCGCGCAAGCTCGATTGTCTCTTCGAGCGCGTCGATGGGCATTTCCAGTCGATCCGGATCGGGACGGCAGCGCCGTCGCGCGATCCCAGACATCTGACCAAGCTGCTCTGTCAGCGGATCGACACGGTCGATCCCGGCCTGGGCGTCGAGACGATGACGCTCGTGGCCCTGCTGGTCGAGCCGCTGGGCCCGAGCCAGAGCGAGGGGCTCGCCGGTAACGGCCTGCGTGGGCCGAACCTGACGGCGCTGGTCGATGCGTTGGTCAATCGCTTCGGGCAACGGCGCCTGTACCGCGCAGCCACCAATCCCGGCACGATGCCCGAGCGCGAGGTCGGACTTGTTGCGCCGATGGCAGCACCGACAGTTGCCAGCTGGGACGATGATCTGCCGCGGCCTGCCCGGATGCTAAGCCCACCCGAGGCCGTGGAAGTGATCGCGGCTTTGCCCGATCACCCGCCGGCGATGTTCGTCTGGCGGGGCAAGCGGCATCGCATCGCCCAGGCCGACGGACCTGAACGCCTGCACGGCGAATGGTGGCGCGAAGCGGGCCATGAGGCCGACACGCCTTATGCAGTCCGCGATTATTTCCAGGTCGAGACCATGACGGGTGGACGTTACTGGATCTTCCGTCTCGGCGACGGCGAGGATCCGGCGACGGGGCCGATGAAGTGGTTCCTTCACGGAGCCTTTGCATGAGCCAGCCGCGCAAGGTTGCGAGCTTCGGCAGATGAGCGACGATCCACTCGATGGCGCCGGATATGTCGAGCTGCAGGTCACGACCCATTTCAGCTTCCTGCGCGGCGCATCCAGTCCCGAGGAATTGTTTGCCGCCGCCGCCGTGCTTGGACTCCCTGCGATCGGCATCGTCGATCGCAACACACTGGGCGGGGTGGTGCGTGCCTGGGACGGCCAGAAGATGACGGGCGTCCGCTCGATCGTCGGGTGTCGGCTCGATCTGGTATGCGGCACGTCGCTCCTCGTCTTCCCCACAGACAAGATCGCTTATGCCCGTCTCTGCCGGCTGCTCAGCCTTGGCAAGGGACGGGCAGGCAAGGGGGCCTGCCATCTCCATTGGTCCGACGTTGCCGACTGGGCCGACGGCATGATCGGTATCCTCGTCCCTGATCGCGCCGATGCCGAGACCGCCCAGGCGCTCGCGCGGCTGGGCAAAGTCTTCGGCGAGCGCGCCTATCTCTCATTGGCGATCCGGCGGCGCCCCAAGGATGCGATCCGCCTGCGCGATCTCGCACGGCTGGCAGCAGACGCGGGCGTCGCAACCGTTGCGACCGGCGACGTTCTCTATCATTCGCCCGATCGTCGGTTGCTCCAGGACGTGGTGAGCTGCATTCGCGAGAAATGCACGATCGACACGCTCGGCCGCAGGCGCGAGCGGTTCGCCGATCGCCATCTGCGCGGCACGCAGGAGATGGAACGGCTCTTCCGCCGCTACCTCGGCGACATCACCCCGCTGGCGCGCAGCGTCGAAATTGCGCGGGCCTGCAGGTTTGATTTGAGTGAGCTCACCTACACCTATCCGGACGAGATCGGCGCGAGCGGCCTCACGCCACAACAGGAACTGGAGCGGCTGACTTGGGGCAAGACTCCGGAGCGATATCCAGGAGGAACGCCCGACAAAGTCCGCGCCCAGCTTGACCATGAGCTCCGGTTGATTGCCCAGCTTTCCTATGCCCCCTATTTCCTGACCGTCCATTCGATTGTCGCCTTTGCGCGCTCGAAGGGCATCCTGTGCCAAGGGCGCGGCTCAGCCGCGAACTCGGCAGTCTGCTTCGTGCTCGGTATCACCTCGATCGACCCGGTGAAATCCGAACTGCTGTTTGAGAGGTTCGTCTCGGCCGAGCGGCGCGAGCCGCCTGACATCGACGTCGATTTCGAGCATGAACGGCGCGAGGAGGTGATCCAGTGGATCTATGAGACCTATGGCCGCGAGCGCTCGGCGCTGACGGCAGTCATCACGCGTTTTCGCGCTCGGGGCGCGGTGCGCGAGGTCGGCAAGGCGCTGGGCTTGACCGAGGATGTTGTCGCGGGGCTCGCCAGCCAAGTGTGGGGGTGGAGCCGCGAGGGCGTCGAGGAGCGCCACGCGCAGGAACTCAATCTCGACATGGCCGATCGGCGACTGGTGCTGACGATCGAGCTTGCACGCATCCTCATCAACACCCCGCGCCATAGCTCCCAGCATCCCGGCGGGTTCGTGCTGACGCTCGGCCGGCTCGACGAGCTGGTTCCGATCGAGCCGGCGGCGATGGAGAACCGCCAGATCATCGAATGGGACAAGGATGATATCGACGCGCTCGGCTTCATGAAAGTTGATGTGCTGGGCCTGGGAATGCTCGGGTGCATGCGCCGTGCATTTGCATTCCTGGCCGACGACAAGGGGATCGCGATGGATCTCGCGACGATCCCCCACGAGGATCCTGCGACCTATGCGATGATCCGCAAGGCCGACACTTTGGGGGTCTTTCAGATCGAGAGCCGCGCGCAGATGGCGATGCTGCCGCGGATCAAGCCGACGAAATTCTACGATCTGGTCGTGCAGGTCGCCATCGTGCGTCCCGGCCCGATCCAGGGCGACATGGTGCACCCCTATCTACGCCGCCGCGAAGGCAAGGAGACGATCTCTTATCCGACCGAAGAGCTGCGCCGCGTGCTCGAGAAGACGCTGGGCGTGCCGCTTTTTCAAGAGCAAGCAATGCGTGTCGCGATCGAATGCGCCGGGTTTACGGCATCTGAAGCCGATTTGCTGCGCCGGGCCATGGCGACCTTCAAGCTGACCGGAGGGGTCAGTCATTTTCGAGACAAGCTGATCGATGGGATGACCGCACGCGGGTATGATCACGAGTTCGCCGAGAGGACCTTCACCCAGATCGAAGGCTTCGGAAGCTACGGTTTCCCGGAAAGCCATGCCGCATCTTTCGCGCTGATCGCCTATGCGAGCTCATGGATGAAGTGCCATCATCCCGACGCCTTCTGCGCGGCATTGCTCAACGCGCAGCCGATGGGGTTTTACGCTATTGCGCAGATCGTCGGCGACGCGCGCAAGCATGGTGTCGATGTGCGTCCGATCGACGTCAATCATAGCCGCTGGGACTGCACCCTCGAGGAAACCCAGGGACGGTATCGCGCCGTGCGCCTCGGCCTGCGCTATGTGCGCGACCTGCGAAATCAGGATGCGGCCGCAATCGTGCTCGCGCGCGGCAACGAGCCATATTCGACGGTCGAAGAGATCCAGCGGCGTGCCGGCGTCAGCGGCCGAGCGCTCGACAAGGTCGGCCAGGCCGATGGATTCGGTACGATTGCACCTTCACGCCGGACAGGTCTTTGGGATGTCAAAGGGCTTGGCGAGGCGGCACTGCCGCTCTTCGCGGCGGCCGATGAGCGCGCTGGCAAGCTGCGACCCGAAGCGGCCGAACCCGAAGTCGCGCTTGCCGCGATGACCGAGGGCGAGGAGGTGGTCGAGGATTATCGCACGGTCGGGCTGTCGCTGCGAGCGCACCCGCTGGCCTTCCTACGCGATGAGCTGTCCGCGCGAAAGATGATCACCTGCGCTTCCTTGCGCGACATGAAGGACGGACGCTGGATCAATCTGGCGGGACTGGTGCTGCTGCGTCAGAAGCCGGGCTCCGCAAAGGGGACGATGTTCATCACGCTCGAGGACGAGACCGATGTCGCCAACCTCGTCGTTTGGCCCAATCTGTTCGAGAAGCATCGCCGGGTCGTGCTTGGCGCCTCGATGATGGGTGTGCGGGGCCAGGTTCAACGCGAGGGCGAGGTGATCCACGTCGTCGCGCAGCGGCTCGATGATCTGTCAGCTCTGCTGGCAACCGTCGGCAAACGCGACGATGTCGCCAGCATTTATCAGGTAGCCCGTGCCGATGTGGTACGTAGCCCAATGGGGCCGGACCCCCGCGATCCGGGAGAACGGCCGCTTGGCCGCGCTATCCGGGACATCTACATTCCCGACCTGCGGCTCGGGTCAGGTATCATTCCCGGCCAGCCGACGGAGGGCATCAAGATCAAGCCGAGGGACTTTCGGTAGGACCGTCGGCGGCGCCGATAGATCATGGATCGATGCGCAGAGTTGTTGTCGGATCGGCGACTCGCGAGATAGACACGTCCGATGGCGTTGAACAATTTTCGTGTCGGCCGACCGACAACCATACCAGAAAATGGGCGGCTGCGTTTTTCGCAGAACAAAAAGCAGTGGTCTTTGACCTTCATCCCGAAAAAGGAACTGGTCGCACGCGTTCAGGAGGAAGAGCCCGACTACCAACCGCGCGAAGGTGGGATCGTGCTGGCGGAGGCGGACGCGAACGACGGCTGGCTCAACATTTGGCCGCTGAACACCACGCGTCTGGGCGATTATCCCTTTAGGCCGAAATATCGAAGGCCGCGCCTTATCCGCATAGAAGGAATGAGCGGCCTAGGGGCCAGCTCGGTTTATGAGGCCCTCGAAGTCCTGAACAAACTGCCACCCGGTTTTGTCCGCTCGCCTCATGCCGGTCTTGGCTTGGACTATGAGTTGCGCGCGATCATCGACATGCTTGACGACCATGATATCGACATGCTGGTCGTGCGATCCGGGAGGCGTGACGGCCTCCCTTTTATCGACGAGAAGCGGAATCTCGTAATTGCAAAGGTACAGTTCGACGAAGTTCGTCGTGCGATCCGGCGCGTCCATGCGAAATCCCTCGACATAGCGGGCGAGGAAAAAGACCGCATCGCGTTCAACCACCTGTTGAGCAGTGCCGATGCGTCGGCATTTCCAGAACAACCGCCGATCTATCGCAAGGACGGTGTCGTCGCAATGATCGGGACAAGATCGGCGGATCAGCTGTCATCGCAAGATCAAACAGCGATCGTGTCTGCGGCGCATGCCGCGGTTCGCCCGCTAACGACGCGCAAGCCAGAAGCGATGCTTCAACTCAGCCGCGACATCGAAGTGATAACCCTTGAACGCCTGATCGAGGAAATGAAGAAGCGGCTAGAGCGCGACAAGACCGAGCGGCCATGGCAACGCTTCTTCGAGCAGAACCCCTTCATCCTACGTCTTGCTTTCGGCTATCCGGTTATGAAGATGGGTGACCAGATTTCAGTTGGTGGGACCCGGTTCGACGGTAAGGGCGAAAAGATCCCCGATTTCGTGATGAAGGCTGCAGCGACAGGGAACCTCGCCCTAGTCGAAATCAAAGGTCCCGACGAGCCTCTGTTCGGCAAGGAACCCTACCGTGGCGGGGTCTATGCACCGGATCGCGAACTTGCCGGCGGGGTGAACCAATTGCTCGACCAGCGTCACAAGCTCCAGATGAATCTGGCGGTCAAAAAGCAGGAGTCCGGTATATACGATGTCGAGGTCTATGCGGTGGAAGGTATCCTGGTGATCGGTCGCACTCCGGCAGATCGCGATCGACAAAAGTCGCTTGAACTGTTCCGGCATGATCTCAAGTCGGTGGTAGTGCTGACGTACGACGAGCTTCTCGAGAAACTAGAAAATCTCCATGATTTCCTTCAGTTCTCAACCGCGCAGGAAAAGCCCGCCAAATCGTGAAACCGCGGTGGGAAAGCGGTCGGATAACGAGCTCGAAAGTGCGAGAAGTCATTGGCATGTTTGCTCTTGGTCATCAATCGCCGACCTCAGCGTCTGACAGCCGAAAGGGCCCGGTGGCAGATGCCACCGGGCCGGATCCGGATCAGAAGGGGATGTCTTCGTCTTCCGTCGTGTCGTTGCCCGAACGATCCGCCGGCTTGGCCCGCGTGAGGAAGGTGACCTCGTCGGCGATGATCTCGGTGCCGTAGCGCTTGATATCGTCTTGGTCGGTCCAGCTGGTGTAGTGGATCCGGCCGCGGACCATCACCTTCATGCCCTTTTCGACATATTCTTCGACGGTCTTGCCGATGCCGTTGAAGCAGGTGATGCGGTGCCATTCGGTCTCTTCGACGCGGTAGCCGTCCCGGTCCTTGAGGACCTTGCCGTCGCTGTCGCGCTTCGGACGCGAGGTCGCGAGGCTGAAGTGGGTGATCTTGGTGCCGCCCTGCGTCGTGCGGACTTCGGGAGTGGCGCCGACGTTACCAGCAAGGATGACGAGGTTCTGCATGTCGAGGTTTCCTTTTTTGCCGGTCGAGGGATGATCCCTTCGACTGATCCCCGAAGAGGGCGGCCAGGACGACGCTTCCACCGCAGCGCCATGGCGCACAGGGGAACCCCGAGACGAGGGGTGGTGCGGGCAGCCGTGGCACACGGCAACTCGGCCCGAAGGCTCGCGGGTTGGAAGCGGCGGACGGTCGACCAAGGGGTTAGGTGAAGAAGAAGGGATTATCCCTCCCGTCCGGCAGACAGCGAGGAAACCTGTGAGAGAACAATCGCCTGCTGGTGGCGTCGGCTCCCCGGACAATCACCGTTGGGCAGGGCGGCGAAGATCATCCCGACCAGCAAAAGACCTGCCGTGCGCGTCATCGGCCAAAGCAAAGCGTCGTTCTGGACCACGATCGCTCTGCCGCTGACCCTTGGCACGGCTTCCGCTTTCTATGGCATCGGCCAGCTGTCAACAAACGTCGAGAGGATGGAGGGAAAGTCTCGCGCCATCGCTACGCACCTGCAATCATGACCTGACGACCATCCGCTCAGAGGCTCAGGCTGCCGGCGGGAAAGCAGATTTGCGCGTGCCAACGCGCAGCCGCAGGGGAGACACGACGACGTTGGCTGACATCACTTTGAACCGGATCCTGGAGGAGCGTGCCCGGGACCTCGCACTCGTCGTCGGAAACGGCATGAATCGCTATGCCAATGCTTCGATCACAAACTCCTGGGACCATCTTCTCTTGAAGATCGCGCGCCATTGCGCGCCCCAGATCAGCAGGGTTCCAGCGGGCACCACGCTGACCGAATTTTACGATGTGCTAGAACTACGGTCGCGCGCGAAGATCGGCGACCTCCAGGCAGAGTTCTGCGAGGAAATGGGCGGATGGCGCCCTTACCGCCATCACGACATGATCATGGGATGGGCGCGGAGAAATGATTGTCCGGTCCTCACGACCAACTTCGACGAGGTCCTCAGCAAGGCAGCGAGCGCCTCGTTCCAGCGTCCCGAGAATCCGAAGTTCACAAGCTTCTATCCGTGGGAATGCTACTTCGCCCCAGATCTCATCGACGATCCCTGCGAAGCCTTCGGCATCTGGCACATCAACGGCATGGCTCGGTACAAGCTCAGCATCCGCCTTGGCCTTACCCATTATATGGGATCGGTACAGCGCGCGCGCGGCTGGATGCATCGCGCTGGCGAGGAGAACCTTTTCAAGGCAAAGAACAAACGCGACTGGCGCGGGGCCGGCACCTGGATGCACGTCGCGTTCAATCGCCCGCTGCTAATCTTCGGACTCGCTCTCGAGGAAAATGAGGTCTTCCTGCGATGGTTGCTAATCGAGCGAGCCAAATATTTCCGCAAGTTTCCACAGCGACGCCAGGATGCCTGGTACATCTATGTCGATGACCCCAAGGACGAGCGGCAGGCCGGAAAACTCTTCTTCCTCGAGGCCGTCGGGATCACGCCGGTCCGCGCAGCGTCGTTCGACGCCATTTACACAAATCCGCAGTGGGTATGATGGCGGGACAGGCCTCATCATACTTTCGTTTGCACCTAATATTCTCGGGTCTGATCGAGGCACGGTCGTCCGTCCGATAGCTGCATCTCGACGGCGTCGGCATCTCGCCGACCGCGACGGACAGGAGACGGACTGTGACCAAGCCACTTGCCGGAAAGGCAGCGCTCGTAACCGGCGGATCGCGCGGAATAGGCGCGGCAATCGTGAAGCGGTTGGCGCGGGACGGCGCTGATGTCGTTTTCAGCTACTCCTCTTCGCCGGCCGGAGCCGAAACCGTACTGTCCGAGGTGAAAGCCGCCGGAGGGCGAGCGACCGCGATCAGGGCCGATCAGCTGATCACTTCGGAAGTTCAGGACATGGTTCGCCAGGCACACGCGGCCTATGGGCGGCTCGACATCGTCGTGAACAACGCTGGCGTTTTCGTGACCGGCCTGCTTGGCGATCCGGAAGTCGATGTCGCTGAGCTCGATCGGCAACTCGACATCAACGTAAGAGCGGTCGCCACGGTAATGCGGACGGCTGCCCCCCTAATGAATGATGGGGGCAGCGTCGTTACGATCAGCACGACCGGTGCCAATTACCATACGCCTTTCGCAGGCATCGCGGATTATGTGGCGTCGAAGGCTGCGGCATCGGCATACACCCGTAGTTGGGCACGCGACCTGGGGCCTCGCAACATCCGTGCGAACACGATCCAGCCAGGTCCAATCAACACCGGGATGGCGCCAACTGAAGGCCCGGCTGCCGACACGTTGAAATCGATGTCGGCGCTTGGTCGCTACGGTGAGCCTGACGATGTGGCAGCGGCCGTGGCATTCCTGGTCGGTCCAGAGGCCACCTACATCACGGGTGCAACACTCGCTATCGATGGTGGGCTGGCCGCTTGAGGTTGGCTCGCTGCACAGCTTCGATCAGACCTGCGTCGGCTCTATGCCCACGATCGGATTGCACAGAGAGGGGGGCGCCGGCTGACCGGCGCCCGAACCGACTACTGCGCTGAGGGGGGCGTTCCGAGACGGCCACGGCGATCAACCACCCGAATCTTGCGGGATTTGGCCTCGATCACAAGCCGTTCCGTGACACCATTGCCTTGAAAGGCAATTACGAAGCGGGGCCTCAGCGAAAGCATCTGCTCGTTGCGGCGGAACCCCGCACGATCGCCCAGCTTGCGATCGAGGCCGAACCGGACTTGCTGGACGCCGTTCTGCTCAGCCCATGACGCCGCCAGGCGCTCGATGCCTTTCATGTCACCGCCATGGACGAGGTACATATCACCGACATGCGCGCGGACCTTGTTAAGCGTTGCCAGCAGATTGTCGGCGAAGATCTTCATATCTTCATCGTTGGAGAAGGCGAGCCTGCCCCCGGCAAAGACGACCGGCGTTCCACGCGCGGTATTGGCTTCAAGCCGACGCTCCCGGCGCGCACGTAGGAAGGCATGCCCATCGACGATCGCGGCCGTCACCCCGAGCGAGATGCGATTGCCGGACGAAGGAACCCAAGAGCGGCCCGTCTCGCGCATATAATGGGAGGCAGCGACGTCGCGCATCGTCTCGAAGGCGCCCGCCGATTCCTCGACCTTCTTGGCGAGATCAATCTTCTCCTCAAGATCGTTCGTGCTAATCTCCGAGCCATCTTGTTCGGCGAGGAGGAGCCTGATTTCGTCGGTCAGCCGATCAACCAGCCCGTGCTTCTTGGCGGCGGCGCGGTGGAAGAGGTTTACCAGCCCCCAGCCCAGATCTTCGATGTCTCGCTCGATCGATGTGTTCGTCATCGTCATGAAGAGATCGCTCCAGATCGCAGAGACAGTTTGCTCGAGGGCATCTGTTGGTGGAGGCGCCATGCCTGAGAGTTGGTCAGGAGCGGGTTCGAGATGCCCTAGCTCCAGTGCTGCAAGGGCCGATGCAAGCGAAGTGGTCATGATGGCGTGCCTTTCGGTGTTGAACCGGCAGCCTCTCCGCCGGATGCGCACCCCTTGGGCGGTCGATTGAGAGGGTCGGGCACCGAGGCGCAGCCGAGGGGAACCCGGGGGTGGCGGGGTGGTGCGGGCAGCCGCGGCACGCGGCAACTCGGCCCGCCACGCTCGGGTTGCCGGACCCTCGCGACCACCCATGTGCCGCATCGTCTGGCGGCGAGGCTACCGGTTCAACCGTATGCGCACTTATCCCTTCGCTTCCTCTGCCCGAAACGCCGCAAGATCGCATTAATCCCGCTGAGCTGTCTGCCTGGCATCGCCGCGATCGAGACCATGTTGGTGAACGTATAGATCTGATCGAGACACAACTCGGTGACTGATCATCAGGCTGCGGTCATTATTGAGGATGACCTTAGCGGGCAAGTATCCTTTGCTTGCGCGGCAGCGCAGGCGGCGTTCGATACCAAAGGCCAACAGGCTTGCCCGCACCGTGGCTGATCAGTGCGCGAACACGGTTTTCGATGTCTTCGCCAAGGCCACCTTGGCGGCTCGCATCGTCATGAGCGGCGTCGGCGCGCGCAAACGTGAGATGGACATCCAGCAGCCGTCTTCATGCAGCAAGGCGCAAAAGGCTGCCGCGATTCATCACATCGCAGATGCTGCGTGCCATCTCCTGGATCTGGGAGATCGCCAATCCTGCCGCTTCGATGTTCGGCCTTTCGCGACCAAGCCAACTACGTGCGGCACTCGCGTCGACCATGATGCTGGTCAAGCGGTTTGCCAGCATCACCGAGAAGGACTTCGAAGCGTTAGTCGCATCATTTGGCGACGAACGGTTCGTGCGGGCCGCTGCCGCACATTGAAGCTCACGCCGTTCCACCTGGGCACTGATGTCGATGGCGAGGCCGGTATATACCTGCTCGCCAGACGCCGCCACAGCTCCCATGATCAGGAGCGTCATGATCTGATCATTGTCTGGCCGAACGATCTGATATTCGATCTCGAACGGTGCACCATCACTGACGGCTTGGGTCACCGCTACCGGCACAGCCGCACCGTCATCGACTCCCAAGCTCCAGATCGACACCATATCCCAGGAGCCTGCCATCGGCAGGCCTACAATGGCCCGCAGCTCCGGCGACATGGCAAAGGAGCCGCTATCGGTGGCCCACCGCCAGGTCCCGCCATGCCCGACTCGGTCGAGAAGCTGTGCAACCTCGCGCGCTTCGTCCCGCTCCGTCCTCAGGCCATTGCTGGTAGCAACCGAAGTCGACACCGCAGCGTCGCGTGCAATTGCATCGACGGCAGATGCAGCAAATTGCGTGGCGCAAGCGAGGAATTCAGCTAGGTGCGGGTGTCTGCAGAGGCGACTGTCGTCCGTTTCGACATAGAGCAGACCAAGTAGCACGCCGCGGCTGATGAGCGGCAGGCAGACAGCCCCCTTCAAAGGTGCAGAACCGTCCGTTTCACTGTCCTGATCAGACTCCGATGGTTGGACCTCCAGACAGGCACTGGCGTGATGATCGATTACGCTCTTGAAGAGCGAGAATGGCAGATCCTTCGGCGACAGCCCCCGCGCGTCGCCGGACACGGTAAAATCTGCTCCAGCCCGCCGACCATCTGCCACCATCTCGAGACCGTCTTCGGATTGGATCAAGACCACGACGCGTCGAGCACCGACGACGCCGTTAACGCGCGATGCAAGGAGCGCGCCTGCTGCGGCCGCGTCAGTGGTTTGCGCGAATTCCGTCGCAAGCGTCACTGCCGCTGCCAACGATTCGTTGGCATTCGCCGCCATTGGAGCGGTTGCCTGACGTGCTTCGGCGTCGCCCGCTGATCCATCATACCGCATCCTAAAACTCCGATCTCGTCATGGACCGCTTGGGGATGCGGTCGGTGATCCCTGTTTACCGACCCGCGGAAAATAGGGGAGTTAAGAGCCGTAAATAGCGCGTTTACAGCACCGCGAACGCTCCTCATGCGCGGGTATAGGTTGGCGGCCCGATGCGGTTCAGGTAGCCATGGCGACGCCATGGTTTGGAGTATCGTCGCTGGAATTCGTGTTCGAAGATTGCCGGGTTGATGCCGCACGTAAAATGCTCTGGCGCGGACCGGAGTTCGTGCCACTGGGGGACCGTGCCTACGCGATTTTGCTCGCTTTGCTGGAATCGCCTGGCGTCACTGTATCCAAGCGCGAGCTGTTTGAACGGGCATGGTCGAACCTGTCGGTCGACGAAGCGAACCTGCGTGTCCAAATCGCCAATCTGCGCAAGAAGCTCGGCGCGGCAGGGAAGAACATTATTTCTGAGCAGTCGCTTGGATATTCTTATTCCGGGGCGGTTCGCCGTATCGAAGGCCTCGAGGCAACGCCTGCGCAGAAACACTTCAGCGTGCGGCCGTCCTTGTCCCGGCCCGTGGGACGAGAGCCGGTCATAGCTTCGATCGAGCAGGCGCTCAATGATCATCGCCTCATCACGATCGTAGGCCCCGGCGGCATCGGGAAGACCACGCTTGCGCTTGAGATCGCGTCCCAGATTGATGGCGGGTTTCTCGACGGTGCTTGCCTTGCCGATCTTAGCCAGGCGTCCGGCCCCGCGGACGTAGCCGCAGCGGTCGCCACTGCGCTGGAGCGTCCCGTGCTTGGGGAGCCGCTGGCCGATGTTCTGGTCTTCCTGAAGATGCGGCGGATGTTGCTCGTCCTCGATTGTTGCGAGCGCGTGATCGACGATGCCGCCGAGCTTGCCGACACGGTGCTGGCGAATGCCCCCGGCGTCAGTATCGTGGCAACCAGCCGCGAAGCGCTGCGTGTCGCCGGCGAGTTTGTCGAAAACCTTGATGGGCTGGAGCTCGCGCCCGAAGGGCCAATTACTGCTTTCGTCGCGGCGCAATATGGTTCCATCGCCCTATTCGCGCGAACCGCCAAAGCTATGTCCTCGGCCTTCGAACTGACCGACGATAACGCACCCATCGTCGCCGACGTCTGTCGCCGCCTCGACGGTATGCCGCTTGCGATCGACCTTGCCGCAGGTTTGTCGAGTGCCTTGGGGCTTGAACAGATCCGCGACGGGATGGATGAGCGGGTCTCTGTCCTGACGCTTGGCAGGCGTGGTGGCCTCCCGCGCCATCGCACGCTCGATGCAGTGATTGCGTGGAGCTATGATAGCCTCGAGGAGATCGAAGCCCTCGTTCTGAGACGCCTGAGTGTCTTTGCCGCATGGTTTACGTTGGCAGACGCCCTGGCGGTGATCGCTTTTGACGAACTAAGCCAAGGCGCTGCGACGCTTGCAATCGTGTCGCTCTCACGCAAATCTCTTCTCAACGTCGATCTGAGCGCACAGCTGCCAGAATATCGGCTCTTGGAAACGACGCGCCATTTCGCCAACGCGCGGTTAGACAAGGATGAGCGGGCACGGGCCGCGGACACGTTTGCCCATCATGTCTTGGCTCGCCTCGTGGAGACGGATTGGGACAGCATGGATGTGGCAGCCGGACGACGCCTCGCGCTCGGGCTGGCGAAGGATGTCCGAGAGGCGCTCAGCTGGGCCTATGACACGGGCGCAGACGTCAGCCTGCCAATCCGCCTCACGATAGCGGCAGAGCGCGCCTGGGTCGAAATTAGTCTCTTCTTGGAGCAGCAGACGCGCATGCATCAAGCGCATGCTTGGCTGATAAAGCACGAGATCAAGGATTTGGAATTGCGAGCGGCCATCCTGACCGGGGTTGCGGCTGGCACGATGTACGATGCAAAGCGGACGCCGTTCGAGGCCGTAAATGATGCGATCGCGGCGACCCGAGCGGCGGGCGATCGCGCGCGGCTCAGTCGGGCGCTCATTTACGGCCATTTCTTCTATGAGTCCCGTCACGACGGCCGAGGGCTCCTTATCGCGGAGCAGCTGGTCGCCGAAGCGGCGCTGGATGACGCTTACTACGCCAGATCCTTCGCAGAAGTCCTGCTGGCTGTCTCGAAAACGCACCGCAACGAATGGGAGATCGCGCGCGCGCTTTTCAAAGGGGTCATAGACAGGACCGCACGCGATGTGCCGCGATCAATCGCAATCTACTATGGCAGCGAGATACTCCCGTTCGCGCTCGCAGGAATCGCGTTCATCGATGGATTGCAGGGTTTCACGCGCGAGAGCTACGCGCACGTCGACAAGGCACTTGCGCTGACCTTCGATCGCGGGCTTCCGCAGGGTCGTTTCCTGATCCTTTCCCGCGCCGCTTGCTTCCTGTCATTCGTGTCCAACGACTGGGACCGCGCGCGGGCCTATCTTGATATGCTGGAACAACCGGCCCGCGATTTCGCACCGTGGGCGTTTATGGCCAGCGCATTCCGAGGGTGGATCGCCTTTTCCGAGGGGCGCGTCGCCGAGGCCAGCGAGCTGCTTGAACGCTATTGCGGCGTGAACATTCCCTCCGGGACGATGTTCAGCGCCTTCCAAATCGCTTTGGCAGAGGTTCGGCTCACCCTTGGCGATGCGGATGGGGCGGCTGCTGCCGCGCAAAAGGTCTTTGATCGGCGCATTGTGGAGGCCGACGTCCAGGTGGTCGGACCGGCGTTGCGGGTGCGCGCGGATGCGCTGGCAGCCAGCGGCTTCGAGGCGCGCCTTGACGAAGCGACCGCGCTCTATCGCCAGGCTATCGAGAACGCGCGGCTCAACGCAGCGCTGGTATTCGAGATTCCAGCTGCCCTCGGTCTCGCCCGGTTGTTGGCGCGGAGGGGCGATCGCGAGGTCGCGTGCGAAATCCTTGAAGCTACGATATCCCGGGCGCCCGAAGCTCCTGGTCCCGTGCGCATGGAGGAAGTCAAAGGTCTCCTCCGCGACCTACGCCGTCCTACTAGGACTGTGGAGGCACCCCGCGCCTGAGTCGCCGTTCAAGGCCAAGACCGAACACAAGCGACACGCCCAAGGCAGGCAAAAGCGCCAGCAGAACCGTCTGTGGTGCGAAGCCGGCCTGTAGCAACTGCCCTGCGAGCACGGGGCCGAACACCGATCCAAGGCGTCCAGCCGCGATCATGCCGCCTATGCCGGATGCGCGGACGTTTACGGGGTAATGGATCGGGGCGAGCGAATAGGTGACCAGCAGTGCGCCAAGGATGAAAAAGTTGATCCCGGCTGCGAGGACGTAGATGCCGGCCCCGGCAGGTGCGATTGCGATACCGCTGAGACAAAGGCCGGCGCCGATATACCCAAGGGCATAAAGGGCGGCTGATGAACCACGGTCCATCATCACTCCCGCGACGATATTTCCGATGATGCCGCCCAAGGAAAAAGCAAGCATCACCTTGCTGGTTTGCGCTTCGCTTATGCCTTGACGAACAAGAAGGCTGGGCAGCCAATTCAGCGTTACGAAGACCACGATCGCCGTCGCAAATGCGATCGCCCAGATTAGAAGAGTTCCGCTCGTTCGGCCGTCAGCAAAGTAGGTTCGGACCAGAGATGACCGTCGTTTCGGTGCACTGAGTCGTGTTCCAGGATCGAAAATCGCAACTGGGAGATACGCAAGAACGAGCGGCATCACGAGCATCGGCCCGATGCCGCCGAACAGAAATAGCATACGCCAATCGGGGTGCGCGGCGACGAGTGCGGCCACGAAGCCTCCGATAGGACCACTGGCAAGCACTATCGAGATCGCAGTGGATCGGAAGGAGGAATGCGCTGAATCATTTGCCATTGCGATGAGGAGCGGCATCAGTCCGCCCATTCCAAGGCCGGTGCAGAGCCGGAAGGCGAATAGGCTGGTAAAGCTCCAGCTGAGTGCAGTGGCTATCGAGAACACCCCCATCAAAGCAATCGACGAGATCATGACGGATCGCCGCCCGCGAATATCCGCCAAGCGTCCTCCGATCAGCGCTCCGACCATCAAGCCTGCCATGCTTGCGCTTGCGCAGAGGCCGGATTGAGTGGGGTTGAGGTCGAGCGCTCTGGAAATCCGTGACAGCGTCATGCCCATCGAGGCGATATCCGTGCCCTCGAAAATGCCGAGAATAACTGCGAAAAAGAGTAGCCTGGGGGCCTTCAGTCGGGATGTGATAACCCCGGCAACGCCCGATCCTGTAAACATATTTGGCATCAGAAGGTCAGGCTGGCACGCACGCCGACACGGCGGCCATCGCCGGCAAGACTATAATCCGAGACCGGCAAACCTGCGATTTGCGGGGTTGTCTTCTCAATGTAGGATTCGACATAATGTTCTTGCAGCAGGTTGGTGGCGAAAATCGTTAGGTCGAGAGGACCTCGGCGGAGAGTGACGGACGCGTCGACCAGATAGTAGGATGTCAGAATTGTGGGCGTGGTTTGGTTCAGAGTGGCCGCTAATCGTGATCCTTTGCCGGTCACCCCAGCACTGAACACGATCTGGTTCGACTGGATAGGCAATGCATAGTCGGCACGTGCGTCGAACGCCCAGTCAGGCTGAAACGTAATGCGATCCGATGAAAGGGTGCGGGCGGTGGTCTCGCGATACTGCGTGTCGTCCGTGATACGGGCATGCGTTAGCGTCGTGCTGGCGCGGATCGTCCAGCGGCCGGTCGGGCGGAATGTCCCTTCAAGCTCAAAGCCGTAGCTATCGACATTACCCGTGTTGAGATCGACGGTGACCAAGCCTCCCCCGGCCGCGGGCGCCACGCTGCTTAGGCCAATATAGTCCCGGTAATCGCTATAGAAGAACGCGCCGGAGAGTGCGAAGCGCGCATCACGCGACAGAAGGCGACTTCCCAGCTCATAGGTCCAGGCGCTGTCTCCCTTGTAGCTTCGGGTCGGCGCCGTCGGCGCGTTAAACCCGCCGCCACGGTAGCCCCTCGCGACGGTCGCGTAGGTCATGAGCTCGTCAGTCCAGTGACGCGTCAGGGATACGCGCGGTTCAATCTGGTCCGTTTTGATATTAGCGGGGGGGAGGGGACCGCCGGATACCCCAGTGCTTCTTTGAGTCATGACGGAACCCCGCGCGACACGATCTTCATGGTCGTAGCGAAGGCCTGCGGAGGCTTCCCAGTCGGCATTGATTTTCAAAAAGATAGTGCTGAAGGCCGCATAAG
This sequence comes from Sphingobium sp. AP50, assembly GCF_900109095.1. Classification (GTDB taxonomy): domain Bacteria; phylum Pseudomonadota; class Alphaproteobacteria; order Sphingomonadales; family Sphingomonadaceae; genus Sphingobium. Next base: position 20,903 of record NZ_FNYZ01000014.1, on the reverse strand, counting down.
TGTCGCCGGAGTTACGTGCGCGGGTCGTGCGAACTGACCCGTTGATCTTGATATTGTCGATCGTGTTGGAGGCTGCGGTTTCGTGGCTGTAAAACAGCCCGAACAGCGCGCTGATCCGATCGCTCCATTTGCTGTCGAGCCGCATCTCGAGAGACTCAGTGCGCAGTTGATCGGTGCTAGTGGTGCGGATGAGGTCAGACGGACTGAAATCATTGTCGATGTCGGGCAGATTGCCATCGCGCAGGTCATAAGACCCGATGAACGTCAGTGAACCGCTGACCGCATCGATCGGCGTTTCCAGCTTCGCATTGACCCCACGGTAGCGATAGAAGGCTTTGTTTGACGCATTGAATTGAGTCCCAAACCTGTAATCTGTCGGACCCAAGACCTGTGAATAGGGACGGTTTACCCCAACGGTCCAGTCGTAATAGCCATTCAGGGTCAGAACGGCGTCGCCCGCGCCGGGCGCGATCCGGACGGTGGCGCTCAAGGCATCAGTGTTGAGCGCGTTGGTAGGCGCTTTGGTGTTAAGGTCATATTGGAAGCCTTCATGCTGGCGATGCGAATAGGCCAAGCGAGCCGTAATCTGCCCCGGAACGATCGGCCCCGATATGCTCCCGGCGGTCGTCCATGCGTCGTCGGGGCCGGCATAGCTACTTGAGATCGAGGCATGCAGCTCGTCAGTCGGCGCGCGCGTGATAACGTTGATCGCTCCGCCAAGCGTATTCTTTCCGTAGAGGGTCCCCTGCGGCCCGCGCAGCACTTCGATGCGCTCAACATCGACCAGCGGATTGTTGAGGTAGGCTGTGTTCTGCCGGTAGACGCCATCAATGAAGAGCCCGACGCCAGGCTGGACCGAGGTAACGGTGGTGACCCCTACGCCGCGAATGGCGATGAACACACGGCCGACGCCATCGCTGCTGATATTCAACCCGGGCGCAAGCTGAGCGACATCCTTGATCGACTGGAGGTTGCGTGCCGTTAGGGTTGATCCGGATACGGCAGTGATGGCGACCGGGACGTTGAGCAGGCTTTCCTGACGTTTGCGCGCGGTAACCACGATTTCACTGTGCGCCGGCTCTTCGATTCTCAGCGTATCGGTGCGCTGGGTCTGAGCAAGCGCCGGAATGGAGGCAAACGCGACGCCGCCGGCTGCAATCTTGCATGCGTGCCGCACTCGGACGAGGTCGCCGACACATAGCGAAGGGAGCGAGCCGACGAGGAAGTTGGAGGGTCGTTTAGCCGCTCTTGCGATGATCTGCCTTAAAGCCCCCATGAGCGCTTCCTATGGTAGTTGCTCCGGGAACGAACCTCATACGCGGGTATAGGTCGTCATGGTTATGCAGCTCGATGCGGTCGCGTGGCGCGCCATCGCCGAAACGGACGAGGGTGGTGGCGAGCCTGTCTTTGCCACCGCTTAAAACCACGAAGAAACGCGGGGAGGCGGCGAGGTGGAGGAGGGCGGCCTCGTTCATGCCGCTTCACGGACGGTCTCATCGGATTGCTCGTCGCCAGCCAACCCCGTTGCCCGGAGAAGAAAGCCCGTGGCGGCTTCCGCTTTTGCGGCAGCAGTCATAACCGCACGGCTGTCGCGCTTCAGCACGCGCAGCCATGACGCAATATAGCTGGCATGATCGTCCAAATGCGCGGTCGGGAGACCGAGATCGGCTCCGAGAAGGGCGGACGTCATCTCGGCGCACAGCTCCTCAAACGCATAGGCGTCATCGCCAAATTTTTTGCCGAATTCGCGGTTCAGGCGATCGGGATGCCCCGTCCAGTGGCCAGCCTCATGAGCGAGCGTCGACGCCCAATAGGCCTGGGTCGTAAACAGCTCGGTCGGCGGTATGGTAATGCTGTCGGCGATCCGGTCGTAGAAGGCGCGATCGCCATGAACCTGGACCGTGGCGGGCAGAGCGCGAATGAAGCGGTCGGCACGCTCGGGGAGGACATCACCCGGCGCGACCAGCGCCACACGGCTTGGATAATAATCCTCGGGCAGGCCTTCGATCTGGTCTACGTTGAAGACCGCATAGTTGCGCAGCATCGCACGGACCTCATCGGTCACCGCGCCCGTCACCGGCGATGCGACCTCCTTGGTGTATGTCTTGTAGAAGATGGCGAACTGCGAGCGTTCGCCCTGCCGGACCTGGCCGCCCAGGGCTTGGGCCTGTCTGTAAGTCATCCACGTGCGCGCGCTGTAGCCGGCGCTTTCAGCAACCAGCCATAGCCAGAAGCAGTTGATCCCCCGATAGGGCTCGCCCGTTACGCGCAGCGGACGGCCGCCGAGCCCCGGCCGCCATGGCTTCACCCAGGGGCGAACGCCGGCTTCGAGCTTGTCGATGATGGCGTTGGTGATGATATCGGCCGGTGAGGGCTTGTCGGTGGTCTTGGCCACGATCAGTCTCCTTTAGAGTGAGAGGCGAACCCGCGTTGGGCGGATCACAAAAAGAGGGGCGGCACTCCGAAGAGCACCGCCCCAAGTCGCCTCGAACTTCAGGTCCGTCGTCAGGCCGCTTCGCTCAAATCCTCGTCACCAGCATCACCATCGATGGGTTCGCGCGCATCCTCATCGACAAGTTCCTCGTCGATGATGTCGAGATCATCCTCATCGTCACCCTCAAGGAAGGTCGAACGGGTCGGATGACGCTCGGGCTTCTCGACGGCGTCGAAGCGCATCGCGTCCGGAAGCCACGCGCTCGCTTTCTCGCGGATCTCGGCTTCGACGATGCCTTGGCCGTTGCAGAGCGACGCGCAGGTCGCGGCAAGGTCGCTCTTCTTGGCGTCCTTGTAGCGACCTCTCAGTATCGGTCCGCCGATGTCCTCCAGCGCATCGAGCATCACATCCTTCTTCACGCGTCCGAAGAAGTTTGCTGCGGTCGGGCGCCACCATTGCGCCACCTCGATGCCGAGAACCCGACCGAGATGATCATGGAAACCGTTGAGCCGGCCCCCATCCGCGACGTTCAAGGTCGGCTCGAGGGTCTGGGCGACCACGAACGCGACCCAGGCGCCTCGTGCGTCGTCGTCGAGCGCGCGGAAGCCGTCGAACCGCGCGGTCATGGTGTCAAAGCCTGCCCAGCTGGTGTCGAGCGCTTGGCGCTGGTCCTCGATCGTCTGCGACGCGAGCGATCCCTCATCGCGGAAGGCGAAGATCGGGAATTGCGACGGAGACGCCTTCAGGGTGGAATGGTCGCGCACGTAGTTATTCGCGAAGACCATGTTCTGCGCCATCAGGAAGATGGTGAGGTCAAGCGCCGTAGCGGGATCGCTTGCGAGATGGGCCACTAGGATCTGGCGCCGCTGGGTTGCCAGCTCGTCGACCAACGTCGCGCTAAGCTTCGCGCCCTGCTCGACCGAGCCCTCGCTCTCATCCTCACCCGGTCCTGCGACGATCGGCGCGTTGGGATCGACCACCGGCTTCTCGCTGAACATCCGGGTATGGACGCGCACCTCGCCGTCGCCGCCGATATAGACGAAAGTGCCGAGTTGAGCGCGGATTTCAGGGTCGACGGTCCTGCGCGACGCATCGAGCTCGTCGAGCTCTCGCTCGATGGCCTCGAGACGGTCGTTGGCAGCCTCAGCTTCATCGGTGCCGTCGGAGAGCACGGTTTCAAGCTGTTCGACGAGGCTGTCATTCTCCGCTGCCAGTTCGTCGACGCGAACCTTCTCCTCCTCGGTCAGCGGACGCGCGGTCGGGTGGAATTCGTGCAGCTGGCGTTCGGTATCATAAGGGACGTGGGTCGCCGCGATCGGCATAACGAAGGCCAGACCCTGTCTCGCGGTAAGCTCAGCCGCCGCTTCCTCGAGCTTCTTGGCCGCCAGATCCTCGAGGAGCTCGACATCGATCCAGTTCTCATCGCCCTCGTTGGCGAACAGGTCACCTTCGATCCGGCCACCAGCGGCGACATAGGCGTCTCGCCCGACGAACCGGGCCTTGGCATCGTTAGCCTTGACCGTGCCGTTCAAAATGGCCCGGCGGATATTGTCCGGCTGATTGCCATAATATGCCGACTTCATCTGCTCGAAGACCCGAGCCTGCCGGTCGGTGTCGCCCGTCACGGCATAGGCCTGGGCGACGCCGAGGCTGATTTCGCCGGCGGCAAGCGCCTGGAAAATCGACGGCGCAAGTTCAGCGAGCCGAACACGCTGCTCGACGAAGCGGGTCGTGACGCCGAACCGCTTGGCGACATCCTCGGCGGATGACCCCTTGTCGATGAAATGGTTGAAGGCGGTCGCTTCATCTGCGGGGTTCATCGGCAGCCGGCCAAAATTCTCCGCGAGACTGGCCTCGGTGCTGTCAGCGTCGTCTGCCAGCACCAGCGCCGGCACCTCATGGTCGGCCGGCAACACGCCCGTTGCGATCAGGTGCTGGAGCGCGCGAAGCCGCCGTCCGCCGGCCTTCACGGTGAAGTGGCCGTTCTTTTTGAGCGGCGTGACGACAAGATTCTGCAGAAGGCCATGGGCTGCGATCGTCGCTGCGAAAGACTCGATATCGAGGTCGCGGTTGCTCTTGCGAACATTGTCCTTGGAAAGGGACAGGTTCTTCACTTTGACGGATTGGATCATCGGATTTCTCCGTTGGAGAGACGAGCGCCAGCGTGTCGCGCTCGAGACCTGCTCATCAGGTCCACCAAGGCGAAGCCTCCTCCCCTCTCTCGGCGGGGCGTCTCAGCTTGACGGTGCCGCGCGCCGCGCACCGAGGCAGGAAACCTCAGTCCACGAGCGCGTCGGCCAACCGGGAATAATCCGGGTGCAGCCCGTCAGCAGTCGGCACGCTGGCAAGATCGAGGCGATCGTCCCGGAAGCGCAACGCGACCTGCGCGACCACCGCCGCGGCCCGCCGATGATAGGGGAGAAGCCAGATTACCCTGCCCACGGACAGAGACGCGCGAATCCGCGTGATCTGTTCAGCCAGGCGCGGATTGTCCGGGTCGTTCGAGCCGAGCGAGATTATCGCGGTGTCGTAATGTCGGAGGGGAAAAGACCAGGATGTCGCCGTTCGTGCGGAGGCGCCAACGCGCGCGACGACATCACAAGACAGGCCGTGGCGAGCACGCACATATGCGGCGGCGCCAACATCGATACTGTCCCCCAGGAAGAGGCAAGCGAATGCGGCGGCAATCATGCTGGCTGGGCCTTTCGGGCCGCGACGCTGCGCAGGTGTGATTGCCGCCGCACGGGTCAGCCCGCCAAGGCCCCGAGAATCTCCGCGGCGCGCGCGGGCGGCAGGAACAGCCGCGTACGATATGCGATGATCTCGGAGAAGCAGCCGAGCGCCTTCAATTCCGACAGGCGGGTGGACGGCCAGTCGATGAGTTCGAGCCGCTGCTCCCCGGCGACAAGGCTCCGCTTGAGCTGATACCCACCGACGGGTTCGACCGCGCCGGTGTCGAGCACGTGCCGAACGATATCGGCCGGCGCCACCTCGATAGCCCCTGCGACGCCGAACGCACTGCTGATCTTTGAGACGAGCGGCGTCGGAATGAGGCGACCGAGAAGCGATTGACCGTCCTCGGTGGTCAGACGCCAGACTTGGACATGATCCTCTGGGAGCTTGCCCCAGACCGGAAGCAATAGCCCGGTGACGAGGTAGATCGTCTCGACGCGTGTGCGGTGTCGGAGCTCCTCGACCTCTTGGTCCCAGAGCGTGGCAAACTCTTCAGCGCTGGCATCCTCCCACTGCGTTTCGAGGAAAAGATCCTGGCGATGCCGTTCGGTGCGTCCAGGCCGGACGAGTTCCCACCGTTTGATCATCTGTCCGTCCTCGTCGGTAAGAGAGTGCGTGGCGCCGCAGATCGCCGCTTTTCCCGACTTCCGGTTGACGACGCGGCGGCTCTCGCCATCCTGGAGAAGCCATTCGACGCGCTCGCGGCCGACCGGACGGTAGCGTTGCTCGGTCTCCAGCCGAAGGATCTCGGTGACCGCACCGCTGACGGGATCCCGCCTTATGCAAGTACGATCAAGGATCGTGATCCGCTCGGCATCAATGGTCTCGACCCCCAGATCGAGCGTGCCAGCCTCGCGCGCCGCCTCGACGCGGGCCTCGATCAGACCGAGATATTCGTCGAAGATCGCATTCTGCAGACTAATCCGCAGGGCGAGGATCCGGTTAAGCCATCGCTGGATCGGCGGAAGTTCCTCAACCAGGCCACCGCCTTCACCCTCAAGGTTCAATCCGGTCAGTGATTGAAAATCGCGGAAGTTGGTCGAGGCGAGCTTCCCGGCAATGAGCAGGCGGAACCAGGTGACGAGCGAGTCCTTGGCGTAGTCGGACTCGAGATTGTCGCGCGGGTCGAACAGCCCTTGTCCGCCCGTCTGGCGCTGGCCGCGGGTGAGAGCGCCCAGACTGTCGAGACGGCGTGCAATCGTCGAGATGAAGCGCCGCTCACCCCGGCAGTCGGTCGACACGGGCCGGAACAGGGGCGCGGAAGCCTGGTGCGTGCGATGGGTGCGTCCCAGCCCCTGGATTGCCGCGTCGGCGCGCCAACCGGGTTCGAGCAGATAGTGGATACGCCGCGACTTGTTCTCGACCGCGAGGCTGGCGTGATAGCTGCGTCCCGTGCCGCCGGCGTCCGAAAAGATCAGGATCCGCTTGGCGCCACGCATAAACGCGTCGGTTTCGGCCAGATTGCTGCGCGGCGATCGACTTTCGAGCCGCTGCCCCCCTCGTCCATCCGCCACGATGCGACGTGAGCGGCCGGTGACCTCCGCGACCTGATCGGTTCCGAAATGGCTGATGATATGATCGAGCGCCGAGCCGACGACGGGGAGGGCGCAGAGCTCCTCAAGAAGCTCGTCCCGCATCCGCATCGCCTCCTGGCAATGGACAGGACGCCCGTCCTCATCGATCATCGGCTCGGACCGCACATTCCCGGAATCGTCGGTGAAAGTCCGCATCTGTCGGGTCGGGAAGGCTGCCTTCAGATAATCCATCAGGAACTCGCGGGGGGATAGTTCAATGTCGAGATTGGCTCTGGCCTCGGCATCAAGACCGGCCAGCGTCCGATCGAGCATCGCTTCGGCGGTGGAGACGAGCTGGATTACGACGCTGTCGCCGCGCACCAGATCGGCCCGCATGGCCGGGATCAGCGATGGCAGCTTCAGCGAGATGAGCAGCTGCGCGAAAAATCGCTGCTTTGTTGACTCGAAGATCGAAATGGCGGCCGCTTTGGCTCCACCATTATAGGTCGATCTGCTAAAGCTGTCGGTGATCCGGGTCGCGTCGAGCGCTGCCTGAAGGTTGCGATGTATGATGCCCCAGGCATCGGCATAGGCATCATAAATCCCGATCTGGTCGGGTGTCAGCTGATGCTCGAGAATATCATATTCGACGCCGGCAAAGCTGAGGGCGCGTGCCGCATAGAGGCCTTGCGCCTTCAGGTCGCGCGCGATGAGTTCCATGGCGGCGATACCGCCACGGCGCAGGCTTTCGACGAAATCACGACGATCGGCAAACGCGGTCCCAGGCCCCCACAGGCCAAGTCGTGTGGCATAAGCGAGATTGTTGACGTCGGAGGCGCCGGTCGCCGAGACGTAGAGCACGCGAGCCCGCGGGAGCAGGTTTTGCAGCCGCACGCCGGCAATGCCCTGTTCTGAACCTTTGGACGTACCGAAGCGACCCTCGCCTCCGGCGACGCCGGCCATCTCGTGTGCTTCGTCGAAGACCAGCATGCCCTCGTAATCGTCACCTAGCCAGTCGATGAGCTGGCGAAGGCGTGTACCCTTGTCGCCGCGGTTCGAGCGTAGCGTGGCGTAGGTGAGGAAGAGCACCCCTTCGGAGGCACCGATCGGGGTGCCCAGTTTCCACTGGTTGAGGTGCTGAATGTCGAGCGCGAGGCCACCCACAGCGGCCCAATCGCGCCGAGCATCTTCGAGCAACGTCTCGGTCTTGGAGATCCAGACGTGCTTGCGACGACCGCGAAGCCACTGGTCGAGAAGGATCGCCGCAACCTGGCGGCCTTTGCCGGCTCCCGTGCCGTCCCCAAGAAAGAAGCCCGTCCTGACACCGTTTCCGGTCTCATCAGGCGTGAGTGTCAGCCCCTCGTCCTTGGTCAGGAAGCGGCCGGGCAGATCGCGCTCGAAGGCGCCGCCGGCATAGACGACCGTTTCGACCTGAGCGTCGGACAAGATGTGGTCGGCGAGCAGGCGCGATGGCAGGAGCGGTGCATAGCCGGCCTTGGGTGCGGCAATCGATCCCATGGCGATGGATTCGACCAGTGCGGTCGGATGGGACTGCGCCGCTGCCAGCACGATGCGACTCGGGCGGTAAGGCAGATATAGGCCGGACGGGACACCGACAGGCACGGGGTCGTCCAGGCTCTCGAACATGACAGGTTCGGCGAATGTAGCCGCACAGGTTGATCGCGAGGCGGCAGGACGGATGAGAGTGCGACGCGCTTGGCCGAGCAAGGACGAGGCGCGAGGGACAGTGCGCGTAGGCCTGGGCACAATGACGGCGGGTGTCGGCGCCTCCGCACCCTCGCAGGCTGCCAGCGCAAGCTCGAGCGTCGCGCAGTGCGAAAGGCGGGCCATCGCCGCGCCATCGCCTTTTCGAAGCAGCACCAACTGAACAGGTTGTGACGTACCATGTCGCGCATAGGCACTAGCCGGGAGTTCGACCTGCGCCGCGAGCGTGGAACCGGCAGTCGCCTGCTTCCAATCCGACGACTGCGTGTCGACGCGGGTGGGCAGTATCGCAACGCATCGTCCACCTTTCCGCAGCCGCATAAGGGCTGCGCGCAGATGGCGAAGGCCGGCGACACCATCGTAACCACGCCCCTCGCTGCGCGAAAACGGCGGATTGATCAGCACGACATCGGGGACGGCGTCGACCGGCAACAGATCGTCGATCAACTCGGCATCATGACCGAAGATTTGCGCGTCGGGATAGGCCGAGGCTAGCATCGCTCGGCGCCAGGGGTCGATCTCGTTAAGGATCAGGGAAGCGCCGGCCCGCTGCGCGAAGATGGCCAAGAGGCCGGTTCCGGCGGACGGTTCGAGCAGCACCTCGCCCGACCGGATGTTTGCGAGACGTGTGGCGATGAAGCCCAGCGACGCCGGCGTCGAAAATTGCTGCAGTTCGACCTGTTTTTCACTGCGCACGCTGTGGGTCGGCAAGCGAGAGCTCAGCGAATTCACGACCGCAAGACAGGCCGTCGCCGCACCGGGAAGTGCGGCGCTGGTGAGATGTAGCACTTGGCCGAGCTCGAGCACGTCATAGGCATCGCGCAGGGACCAGCTTCCGCTCGCAGGGCTCGCGCGGAACGCGGCCGTCATCGTCCGGATCAGCTGCTTGCGATCGATCGGAAGGTTGGTTGCGATCAAACGGGCGATCTCCTGCGCAGCAGCGATGGCCGGGTCGGGAAGGTCGAGATTCAAGGTAGGAACAGCGTTTGAAGAGGGCATTGGAGAGCTCCTTGGTAAAACCCCGATGATCGTCACCGGGCACCCCGCCGGAGGCCTCCTCTCCTCTCGCTATCGCTCTCGGTCGTACGGGGGACTGCTCCTTTCGGGAGGTTTCGGTGCAGCGCGCACTTCAGCCGGGCGCAGGCTTTTCCCGCGTTCGACATGAGCTTTGAGAACCGCTGTTCCTGCCGCCAGGACGCGCGCTGCCGCTGCCGGATCACTCCCCAACGCGCCCTGCACCACAGCCGCCATCAGCTGACGATGCGCGGCGATTGTACGAGGGGCGCCCGCAATCTCACGTTCGCGATCAGCCTCTTTGATCGCGCCGAGGATGACATCACGCATGGGTCGATGGTCGGTGGTCTGCATGCCGGTGATCGAGGCTGCGATCCACTTGCCGGGATCAATCCTGGCGATGGAGAGGTCATGCCCCGCGTCGCGCGCAAGATGGTGGAGGTGCGCGCGCATTGTTCGGCCATTGCCCTCGCGGAAAGGATGAATCGCGTTGAGTTCGACCAGATGTTCGCCCACTCTGTCCGCGAAGACCGGGGCAGATTGCCCCTTGAGGGGTCCCTTTACAGCCAGATCATCGAAGCGCCGCGCGAGCTCCCTTTCGATGAAGGATGCCCGCGCAAAGAAGGCGCCGGGCTTCGACATATCGACGGTACGGTTCTCGCCAGCCCAAACATAAACATCCTGAAAGATGTGGCGGTGAAGCTGTCGATAGCCTTCCGCGGATGCTGGTAGTTGAAGCTTACCAGCCTCCATCATCCGCTCGACCGTGAGACGATACTCTGCCTTCTTCAGTGTTGCGGGGTCGGTGATCCCGAGCTTGTTTCGAAGCGCCGTACCCCCAGGAACGCTGTAAGGATCGGCCACGGCCGGACCTTCTAGCGCGTGCCGTAGAGTTCGCTGACGAAGCGGCGCGACAGATCAACGCGGAGGGCCGTGGGGACACGCTCCTCGAAAAGCATGTCCGAAAATGCCGCGTCGACCATGTCCGCTTCCAGCCCTTCAATAGCGGAAGAGGCGGCAGCTTCTGCCTGCGCGTGGCGCATTTCGGCCAGTTCGGGTTCGCTTGCAGGGGTGTAGGCAATTCCGCGAACGATCGCGCGATATTGCTCGACCAGTTCGAAGCTCACACCCATTCTCCTTCTGCGATCGGGCGCATGGCGGCCCGGGGAACGACATTGTGCGCAAAGCGCTCGCGGAGCGCATCATTCCAGTCGTCCTGCGAACTTGGCACCCATTCCTCGACGCGTCGACGATTTGACGACAGATGGTCCCGAGCGCGCGCCAGGCAATTGCGCGCTGCTGCATTGCGCTGGCCGAACACGATAACGCGTCGCACGTGAGACGGGATGCTGACGTGAGCATAGCGTTCGGCACCGAGGACCGCCCAGACTGGCATGTCGAACCATTCGAGCGCTGACAGCGCATCCTCGATCCCTTCAGCCAGTCCAAGATCCGTCCCCGGTTCCCCGAAGCGAACACTGCCGGTGCCGAGAAAGCCGAGCGCGAGCTTGGGCTTGCGAAAAGGGCGCCGGAGTATGTCGCTCGGGTCAAGGAAGGTCCGATGGACCGCGACAAGGCCGAGTTCATTGCGAACGGCCGCAATCATCGCGGGAAGCATGCGGCGGTCTTTGCCCTTCCCGATCACGGTCTGCGCGTTGAAGCGCAATTCCGGGCTGGGCGTAAAAAGTGAGCGTGCATGGAGATACGCCTCAGCCGGGGTGCCTTTCAGGGCGACGCTTTTCTGCCACAGAGTCCGCGCAAGCGAGCTCAGGTCGCGGGTGGGTGCCGTAGCCTCGACGCGAAGGGGCGCACGATCGTGCAGGCCCTGGCGATCTAGCGCCTTGAGAATATCGGTTGAACTGCACCCTGCGAAACACTTGAACAGGATCGCTCTAGTGCCGAGGCGGACAGATAGGCTCGGCGAATGATCATCATGCGCAGGGCAGCGGCACTCGCCGCGCGTGCCAGTCCAACGCCCTCCCAGATTCTCGACGATCTGCTTAGCGCGAACTGAGGCTTCGATAGTGATCGTCATGGTCTGCTTTCCAAGGGAACGACGGACGATCCATGAGGTGTGGGATGAGACATAGGGCGCTCCTTCTCATGGGTCAGGCTCGTGCCCCCACCGCCCTCTCTCCTCTCCGCGCGCGTGGCTGGTGGCGCGGTGTGTCGTCATGTTGGTCGGCTGCGGTCTTTGCGGACAGCACGCCAAATTCCTCGACTATGCGATCGGTTGCGTAGTGGGTTTCGCCATCCTTTTCATAAGAGACGTCTCGAAGTCTGCCGGCAACACGTACGAGATCGCCAACATGCACCCTGTCCGTGATGTATTTACGCTGGCCATCGGCGAAGACGACGACGCGGTTCCAGTAGCTGTCCTCAAGCCACTCATCGCCATCCCCACGCCGCCTGTAATTGGCGCATACCGAGACGTTGGTGACCTTGGTTTTGGCGTCGATATCGCCGACACGGCCGATGATCTCGAACTTTGCGAAGTTGATCATAGCTCCTCCTATCTGGAGGTCGGCCGACAAAGGACGGGGCGAGCATCGCGCACTCTCCCCGACGAGTACCCAAGTGCCGGGCCACCTCGCATGGGATTGGCCTTTGAGCATAGGTCAGGGTTCCCCCTCTACCTATCCCCCCAGTTAGAGGGACAACCAGCGGTCAGAGAGATTGTAGTTTAACTCTCCGACTCACCGATTTTGACCCAAAGAATCATTCCATAAAGACGCCGCTGCTCGCAGCGGAAGGATTCATGATTCATAAGATTCTAATTCGAACGCAGAAAATCGTTTAAACACAGTGGGGTATTGCGTTTCACCTGACCTTGCGGGGGAGTTTGGCTGACCTCTCGGGGGCGGTTTCCTGCCCTCGTGGGGGAGTTTCCCTGACCGCTTGGGGCTTTCCTGACCGCTTGGGGGAGATCCAAATCTCGGTGCCAAACGCGCGGAGAGCTACCGAATTGAATCGCTTCAGCACGGAAAACCGTGCGTCCGGAAGAGTTTTGGTACTCGCCATTGCGACTCGGAGGAAACCCGGGCTTTTCGCGATCAGAACAGTCATCGCTATCCTGACCGTTTGGGGGCGAAACCCCGGTACCTTCCTGACCTGACTTGACGATGGAGGTCAGGTCAGGCACCAATCACGCTCCGAATCCCGAGTCTGATCGTTATTATGCATGGAAGCCGACAATAGCGATAGCATTGCAGTAGTCGAAGAGACGGCCGAGGATACGCTTCCGGGCCGCGCGATGCGTGTGGCCGCTGCCTTGCGGGCAAAAGGCGGTGATCAGTTTGCAAAGCCGGGCAGTATTATCGAGGTCAAATTCGTCAAAGGCGAGTCCCTCAGCCTTACAGCTTCTCGTTTGTTGGCGTTGATGATCCTCACTGCCGGTGGTGATGCTTGGGAAGACAAGCCACATCGTATGCGCAAGGCAGACATCCGCCGCGGGCATAAGGGCAATGAGCGGATCACCGACATGCTTCAGGAACTTCACCGAACGCTCTTTGCGGTCGACGATCGGTCTTGGCGCGGCAAGAAGGCCACCACACTTTTCTCTTTGATATCTAGGTCGAGAGAGGAGACCGAGGAGGAAGGCGAAGCCGGGTGGATCGAATGGGAGTTCACAACTGATGCTCGCAAACTCATCCAGGCGTCCGAAACTTACGCCGTCCTCAACCGACAAGCAGTTCTGGGATTTCGGTCGAACTACGCGCTCAAGCTTTACGAGCTAGGAGCTCTTAGGCTGCACCGGCGCCAGGCGACCTGGAAAGGGGACATGACCGCGCTTCGTGCAGCCCTTGGCATTCCGCCGGATGTCTATGGCGATTTCGCGCAATTGAGGCGTAAGGTGCTGGAGAAGGCAAAGGCAGAGATTGACCAGCTCGCACACTTCCGCGTCGAATGGCGGGAAATCCGTCAAGGGCGCACAGTCACCGAGCTTGAGTTTCGGTTCGAGCCGAAGGATGCGCCCGAGCTGATCGCGACAGTTGACGAATTGGAGCGGCATTCCAGCGGTCGCAAGCCGCGACGGGATGGCACTGTAGAAACAGTGCGCGATGCCGCAGGGGCACTTACCACCCCCGGAGCGACGGTGGCAAAGGCAAAGCCTGGCGAACTCACATTCCCCACTGGCACAATCCGGTTCGGGTCGGAGGAGTTGGCTACCATCGCCAGACGCGAGGGCGGTGGCTGGGATATCGACTTGATCGCGGCTGGATTCCGACAGCAGATGGGGGATCGGCTCGAGAAGGTTCGAGGAGCGAAGTTGATCAAGGCTTGGACTGGTTTTTGCGAAGGTTGGGTGACCCGCAGGGGGCGCGCATAAGCGAAAATTGCACGCGTGCAATTTTCTGGGTCCCCCATAGAGTCAGGATGGCGTCGGAAACCAATCTTTAGGGCGCCGAATCGACTATCAGCTTTCGAAATTGAGCAAATTATTGACAAAAAACCGCAAGTGAGAGAACCATAGCCCAAATTTCAAAAGGTGGGCTTGTGTCATCATCATTAGATATCGAGGGTGCGCAGGATCTTGTCTCCGTCGCCACCCTCGCGTCTCGCGCTTCCTCGGTGCTCGAGAAGCTCAGGGACTCTGCGCGTTCTGCGCGTGCGGACGATCGGCGGGAACCGACTTTCACCATCACGAAGGCCGCTGAGCTGGTGGGGAGAACGGCAGCTGCGATTCGCGATGCCGAAAAGGATGGTCGGCTTCCAGAGCCAATCCGAGGTGAGAATAATAGACGCGAGAGGTACACCCTGGCGCAGATCAACGATATGCGCGGTGTATTCGGCACCAGACCATATCGCTCCGCTGACGATCCCTGCTGCGTGGTCGCCGTCCAGAACTTCAAAGGTGGTGTCGGCAAGTCCACGGTTGCGGTCCATCTCGCCCAGTATCTCGCGATCCGCGGCTATCGCGTCGCGTTGATCGATTGCGACAGCCAAGCGTCTGCAACCACGCTCTTCGGATACGTTCCGGATCTGGACCTGTCCGAGGAGGACACGCTTTATCCGTTTCTTCGACAAGAGGAGAGGACCTCGCTCGAGTATGCGCTCAGGAAGACGCACTTCGATGGCCTGGAATTGATCCCCGCAAACTTGCGGCTGTTCAATTCGGAATATGAGCTCGCGGCCCGTATGGCGCGCGGCAGTGGCGAGTTGCTCGACCGCCTGCGGATCGGCATCGACAGCATCTCTGATCGCTTCGATGTCATCGTGATGGATCCGCCCCCTGCTCTCGGCGCTATCTCGCTTTCCGTTTTGCGCGCCGCAAACGCGCTCATCGTTCCGGTCCCTCCAACCGTCATGGATTTCTCCTCGACGGCTGCATTCCTATCAATGCTCGACGAGACCATTGAACAGCTTACCGAGCGTGGCCTCGCGCCTGAGCTCCAATTCCTCCGGTTCGTCGGTTCGAAGGTCGATGAGAACAAGTCGATGCAGAAGGAACTGCTGAACCTGATGCGGACGCTGTTCGGTCATGCGATGATCAGAACACCGCTCAAGGATTCCGCCGAGATCGACAATGCGACGGCGCGACTGATGACGGTTTACGAGCTGGACGGCCCTGCTACGAGCTCGCAGGTGCGCAACCGTTGTCTCGCTTATCTGGACGGCGTGAACCAGGAGATCGAAGTCGATGTGCGTTCCATGTGGCCGAGCCATCGGGCGCGTCTGAGGCAGGAGGCACTGGCATGAGAGGCGAAAATTGCACGCGTGCAATTTCCAGAAAAGGGAGGGTCGTATGAGCGGCAAGAATACTGGTTTCGCTGCCGATCTCGCGGCCGGTCTGGATCTCACTGGAGAGGCTGCGCCAAGACGGAGCGGCATCGCCACGAACGTCCTGACCGGGCGTAGCAACCGCATTGCGGAATTGGCGTCGGGTGCCGTCGTTACGCGAACGCAGGAGCTCGTCGATCCGGCAAGGTGCCGCATGTGGTCAGGTCATAATCGTGAATATGGTCTGTTGAACGAGCAGCGATGCGCGGACCTTATTGAGAGCATCAAGGCGCAAGGTCGTCAGGAGATGCCCGCTATCGTGCGTCGGCTCGCGGGCGATCCGACCTACGATTTCGAAGTGATCTGTGGCGCTCGGCGTCATTGGACGATCAGCTGGCTGCGGGCCCACAACTATCCAGATTTCAAGTTTCTCGTCGATATCCGGGAAATCGGAGACGAGGAGGCATTCCGTCTAGCAGACATCGAGAACCGTGCTCGCGACGATCTTACAGATCTTGAACGGGCGAGGGACTATCTGCGGGCACTTGATGCCTATTACGGCGGCCGCCAGAGAACGATGGCAGAGCGGATCAACGTGACCGAAAGTTGGCTCACGCGGTATCTCGATCTCGCGCGACTGCCCGACGCGCTGATGAAGGCTTTTCCTGAGCCGCAGGGGTTGACAATCCGCAACGTGATGGCGCTCAAGCCTCTGTTGAAACCCGAAGAGAAGCGTGCGCGGGTTTTCAAGGAAGCGGGTCTGCTGGCCAAGCGGCAGGCTGACGAAGGTCAGTCCATGCCAATCCTTGATGTCATCAAGGCATTGGCACTTGCCGGGGACCCCCCCAAGAAGTCAGGATCCCCCAAGAGGTCAGGAAGCCCAGCCACAGTTTCGTCCGCAGCTGGGAAGGCAATGCTCAGGATTGAGGGGGCAGATAGAAAGGGCATTCGCCTCACGCTTCTGCCAAGAGGCGGGGCGACGCGGGAGGAAGTCGAACAGGCACTGCGGGACGTCCTTGATCAGCACTGGGGCTGATCTGCTGGTCTAAAGCCGCCGAGAGACTCTATTCCACAGGGGCTCGGCTGTCGTCATCCACTGGCGCTGAGATGCCAAGCCGGGATAGCGTTGCATCGAGGTCAGCCATCTCGGCATCGAACCTGAGAAGGGCGGGATCAAGCGGCTCGAGCCGTTGGCGAAGCTCGATTGGTCGGCCTACAGGACGTTTTGCTAGGCCAAAGGCGTACGCCAGATCCTTGACGATATAAGTTCGCCACGCCTGGCGGCCGCTGATCTCGATGACGAGTTCCCTATCAGCCGCTCGTGTGAGAAGCTTCCCCGCGCCGGAGATGCTGATGCCGAGCCGGACCGCTGCGAAGCGTGGGCTGATAACTGGTCGGTATTGCAAAAGAGCAAGGAGAGGTCCGAGCTTGCCAGGACGAAGTGATTCTCTCGTGGTCATTACGGACAGAACTCTGTGCTCCTCCATCGCTGCTAGGCGTTGCAGGCCAGCCTCTGCGGCAGCGGTCATGAGCCGAAAGTATCGGGTAATATTGGCGTCTGCATCGCGCGGAGAGTAGCGCAGAGCTTTATCGGCGTGCACCAGGCAGGGGAGGGGTGTCGACGTGGCACCCATGGACTGTAGAAGGTGTGGGAAAGCTAGCCAGGGTGCGATTGAAGGGTCAGCGCGTGCATGCCGGCTCAGTATCTCGAGTGATCGCAGCAGAGCCGATCGGTTATTCCAATCATCCGCTGTGACGGTCGAAAACGGCGCGTCATCCCGCCAATGGCGCTCGGTGCGGTCGCGCAGGAAGGCCTGCCAGCCCGCAAGTCCGGAAGCGTCATAACCTCGTGTGGCAGGAGCCTGGCGACCCGGGATTGAGACCCCACAGGATTGCCCGAAAATATCGATTTCTTCGATTTCGACACTTTGACCACGCAGGGCTGAGGCATATCCAGTCCAACTTGCGCGTTCGAACCACGCCTTGGCTACAGGACTGACGGATACTCTGGCGTCGAGGCGAGCAATCGCGCTGGCAGACTGCTCAAGCGCTCGAGCCAACTTGCCTGTCCAATTGGGGGAAGAAAGATCGGATAGCGGTCGCATACAGGTCAATAGTATCCCTAAATACGCAGTTCGGTCTAGCACTGTGTAGGGTTGATGACCCAGCATGTGATAATTGCACTTATCACATAAGCGGTATTGACCCGTCCTTATAGATTGCTTTACGGCTTCAGGCCGATGGCGCGGGCGGAGACGCATGGAACGAACAGTGTTTTGGTCTTGGCAGAGCGACCTTGATGCGCGGGTGACACGCGACCTGATCCGCTCCGCCCTCGACCAGGCGATCGGCATGATCGCCGCCGATCTCGACGAGGCCGATCGGCCGAGCCTGACCTCGGACACGCAGGGCATTTCCGGCACGCCCGACATCGTCGCCACCATCCTGCGTAAAATCGACGAGGCAGCGGTGTTCGTCGGCGACGTGACACCGATCGCCGTCTCGGCCAGCGGCAAGGCCTGCGCCAACCCTAATGTGCTGATCGAGCTTGGCTACGCCAACAGGGCACTCACCGAGCATCGCGTCCTGCAGGTCTGGAACACGGCCTTCGAAGGCGCGACGCTCGAGCAGCTGCCCTTCGACATGAGGGGCCGGCGCGGGCCGATCGCCTTCAACTTACCCGTAGGCGCGGAGCGCGAGGATCTGCGGAAGGTGCGCGCCGATCTTGCGAAGCGCCTTGCCGATCATCTGCGCCTTGCGCTCGACCAGCTCCCGCCGCCACCGCCCGAGGCCGTTCACTGGCAACCACACTTCGAGGGCGATCCGGACCTCTGGTTCGATCGCAACGAGCCCCAGATCGTCACCCATCCGAGCCACGGATCGAGCAAGTATCGCTGGAAGGACCATTTCCCCGGCTATGCGCGGCTTATCCCCTCCAAATGGGAGGCAAAGCCGGGCGCCAAGCAATCGCTGGCGAGCGGGCAGGGGCATCCGGACCTGATGGCCGACGCGCGCTCGATCAGCCACGGCACAAGCCGGGGCGGGACGGCGATCTATTGGCCTCAGCAGGAGAAGGATGGCGTGGCCGAGACCGTCGCGGTGACGCAGTGGTTCGAAAAGACCGGGGAGTTCTGGGGCGTCGCTGGCGGCTTTCTCTTCGAGCGGGAAGAGCGGCGCACGCTGTCGACGGGCTACTTCTTTCGCCACTGGCTCGATTTCCTGGAGCGCAATACGAAGCTCGCCCTTCTGCATGGCGGCTCCCTGCCGATCCATGTGAGGATGGGCGTAAACGGCCTTGCGGACTCCTGGTGGCCGCTCGGTCCCTTCGGCTTTCGCGACGATGGTTTCGCTGCGGTCGAGCCATCTTACGAATATGCGACGACGCTGACCGCGATCGATCGTGAGGCGCTGCAGCAGGTCGCCGTCGATGCGTTCAACGGGTTGGCGGCTGTCTACGGCCAGGACCCCTATACGCTCGAGGATATCCTCGAGATGGCGAACCGCTGATCGATGAGCGATCAGCTACTCGACACGCCTGCGCCGATTGCAGCAGGCCAGATGCCTGGTACGGCGCTCCCCCCGGTCGATCTCGCCTGGACCGTAGTTCAGATGCAGGTGGGGCAGCGGATCACAGTCGATGAAGCGCTTATCGCGGCATATCAGGCCGCATCATCGCCCCACAGCATCCGAGCGCTCAAATCAGACCTCGAAGCCTTCGATCTCTGGTGTCGACGGTCGCGACGGACGGCGCTGCCGGCGACGCCGGAGACAATTGCCGACTATCTCGATAACCGCGCCGCGAAGGGTAGCAGGCCGGCATCGCTCGGGCGCTACAAAGCATCGATCGCCAAGATCCACCAGCTGCTCGATCTCAAGGACCCGACACAGGCGCCCCTGGTAAAGCTGCGTCTTGCCGCGATCCGCCGGGACAAGGGCACTGCGCAGAAACAGGCGCGCCCGCTCCGGTTCAAGGGGCCGGTTCGTGACATAGAGCGCGATCGTCCGCGCGGCCTGAATCTCCGTGCGCTGCTCGAGAGCTGCCCGGACGATCTTCCAGGCCTTCGCGACCGTGCCTTGTTATCGACAGCATATGACACGGGGCTGCGCGCCTCCGAACTGGTTGGGATAGCCGTTGAGCATATCGAAGAGGCGATCGACCCCGACGCGCGGCTGCTTCAGATCTCGCGGCATAAGGGCGATCAGGAAGGGGAGGGGGCGACCGCCTTTCTCAGCCCTCGCAGCGTTTCGGCGATCGCCGCCTGGCGCGAAGCGGCACGGATTGACACAGGGCCCCTGTTTCGGCGGGTTCAGGTACGGCGCTACAAGGCACGATCCGCCGTGAAGGGGCGCTCGATCGACAGCATTTCGGGTCGGGAGAAATGGGACCTGCGCAAGACATTACCCAAGCCGGCAGTGCCCGCGCGCATCGAATATGATGTGGGCGCTAATGCTCTCCACCCCGGCTCGGTCGGGCCGATCTATCGAACGATGATCCAACGGGCCTTCAAGTGTGGCGCGCTACCCGATCTCTCCGCCGAAGACCTGGCGCGGCTGCTCAAGGGGATCAGTGCGCACTCGACGCGCATCGGGCTCAATCAGGACCTTTTTGCAAGCGGAGAGGACTTGGCCGGGATCATGGACGCGCTTCGGTGGAAGAGCCCGCGGATGCCACTTGCCTATAACCGGAACATGGCGGCCGAAGCCGGCGCCGTCGGCCGGCTCGCGAAAAGGCTCGAATGATGAGCAGGGCGCCTTGGACGACCGTCCAAGAAGCGCTCCTGGCTCAGCGCCCGGGGGTGCGGATTTCGTTGTCAGAAGGATGGAACGACGATAGAACGGACAACGACTTGGGGGCAGTCGATCAAAGCGCGTCTTCCGAGCGTTGCCACAACAGACAGCGCGAGATGAGTGCATGAGAAATCATAGAACAGGCGATCTGCGGTGACAAAGGCCACCCACCTTGTCGCGTTGCTGCAAAGTCACATCGACGGCGATGAAGAGCAGTTCCTGACGGTTGCCATGCAGGCTGCCGCAAACGAGGCGCGGCTCGGCCATAGCAAGGTCGCCCAGCAACTGCGCGACATGGTCGATGATGCCCGTGCCCGCGGTAAGGCCAAGGCGCGCGCGCGCGCCGTCCCGATGGTGCAGCCACGCGGCGAACTGGCGAACCTGGTCGCGGCCAAATATGTCGATACGCGTCTCTCGAGCATGGTGCTTCCCGAGACGCTGCGCGATCGGCTGCAGCGCGTGATCGTCGAGCAGCGGCAGGCGCATCGTCTGCGCCAGCACGGCCTGCAGCCGCGCCGCAAGCTGCTGCTCATCGGCCCGCCTGGCGCGGGCAAGACGATGACGGCGGCCGCCATCGCCGGCGAGCTGAAGCTGCCCCTGTTTTCGGTCCTCCTCGACGGGCTGCTGACCAAATTCATGGGCGAAACCGCCTCCAAGCTTCGCGCGGTGTTCTCGGCGATGACCGAGACCCGAGGCGTTTATTTCTTCGATGAGTTCGACGCGATCGGTGCCCGCCGCAGCGAGCGCAACGACGTGGGTGAGATCCGCCGCGTTCTCAACTCCTTCCTGCAGTTCCTCGAAGAGGATGACAGCGAGGGACTGATCGTCGCGGCGACCAACCATCCTGAGCTGCTTGATCCTGCGCTTTTCCGGCGCTTCGACGACGTGATCGAATATGCCCTCCCGGACGCGGTTGTCGCCCGAGCGATCCTGGAGGGCCGGCTGTCGGCCTTCGACACGGCCTCGGTCTCATG
>NZ_FNYZ01000015.1 GCF_900109095.1 Sphingobium sp. AP50 | reverse complement strand
CCATCGGCAATATCTGCGACCTCTACACCCCAGACGAATGCCGAAACTTCCTCAAAGCCGCTGGATATGCGTCCGATTAAAGGCTCGATGCTCTAGACCCTTCTGAACGGGAATGGCGCGGTCGTCCTTTCATAGCTGTGCAGGTCGAGCGCGCGGGTGACAGGCGGCAGTGCGCGGTCCGGGCAGGCACGGCGTTCGCACAGATGACAGGTCGGGCCGACTTCGGTCGCCTCCCCCTTGTCCGGGTCGATGCCGTCGGCGTGGAGGATGCGCGGCGCATGCTTCGCCTCGCAGCCCAGCGCGATCACCGATCGGCCCCGCGCCTCCCCCTGCGGCAGAGCGATCGCCAGCGTCAGGAAACGCTTGCCGTCCAGCGTCTCGATCAGTTGCGGCGTCACCTGATCGGGCGCGTGGGCGGCATGGGCGTCCCAGCGCGGACAGGTGCCGCCATAGCGGGCGAAGGGCCATGCCTCCCCGTCGAACCGCTTGGACAGGATACCGGCCCGGTCGATCTTCGCCATGAAGAAAGGGATGCCGCGCGCGCCGGTGCGGTTGAGGCTGGTCAGCCGATGCGCCACCTGTTCGGTCGAGGCGCCGAAACGATCGCGCAGCAAGGCGATGTCATGGCGGCTCTGTTCGGCCGCCTGCCGGAAGCGGTCATAGGGCATGACCAAAGCCGCAGCGGCATAGTTGGTGAGCGCGATGCTGGCGAAGCGGCGGCTATCTTCGTCCGGCGGGGCGGCACGGCCGATCTGGGCGGCGATGGCGTCGGCCAGTTCCTGCGCGCAGAGATGATAGGCGATAGCGAAGAGCCGCCCGGAAGCGGGCAGTCGTTCGCTCAGCATCAGGCGGCGGCGATGCATGTCATAGTGACGCAGCGTACCGGCCAGCACATCGGCGCGCACCACCTGCACGCTCATGCCATGGCGGTCCTTCAGCCGGGCGCGCAACTCCGCCTGTAGCAGTGCCGGATCGTCCGGCAGCGTCGCGGCCAGGCTTTCGGCGCCCGCGTCGATTTCCGCGAAATGATTGCCTGCCCGCGCAATCGTCTCGCGCAGCCAGTCGACCGGGGCGACGAGCGGCGCGGGGCCGCTGCGGGCGACCGCCTCCCCCGGCAGGCGGCGCAGGTCGCCCAAAGCGCGGTAGAAGCGGGCGATCGCTTCGCTGACGCCGGGGTAATTTTCCGCCACTTCCAGCACTTCGTCGCGGGCGATGCCGATGTCGCGGACCAGTGCGTCGGACAGGATTTCGCTGAGTTCGCCGGGGCCGCCCTCCGCCGGGGTCGCGGTGAAATCGCGAATGTCGATGTCGTAGGTGTTGGCGAGCCGCAGCAGCATCTGCGCGGTCAATGGGCGCTGGTTGCGTTCCAGATGGTTGAGATAGCTGGGCGACACGCCCAGCTCCTCGGCCATGCGGGTCTGGTTGAGGCCCAGTTCCCGGCGCAGCACGCGCAGCTTTGGCCCCAGATAGAGTTTGCGGTCGGTCAGCTCTGCCATAAAGTCATTATGTCATAGAATGACATAATGACCAAATCTGATTATGACTTGCGGCCACTCATCGGCCTTACGCAAAACCAATCACCTGTCTATTTCGATGTTCATAGCCCGCAGGGGCCAGCCATGAAGGAAGACAGACATGACCACCGACACGATCGAACAGCCCCAGCCCGCTCGCTCGCGCGCGGTTTTCAGCCAGGAGGATTTCGGCCTGATCCGCACCGCCATCGCCCATTATCTGAAGGAAGTGCAGGACCAGCCGGAATCGGTCAAATATGCCAATCTCTATCACCGGCTGGGCCGGGTGGCCTGATCGGCTCCTGCCGATTGTGACACAAGAAAAGGGCGCGGGATCACTCCCGCGCCCTTTTCTGTTGCATGTTCCGACGATCAGAAGAATGTCGTCAGACCGTAGAAGAGCGCGCCGATGATCGCCGCAGCAGGCAGGGTGACGACCCAGGCAACGATGATGCTGGACGCCACGTTCCAGCGCACCGCCGACAGGCGCCGCGACGCGCCCACGCCGACGATCGCGCCGGTGATGGTGTGGGTGGTGGACACCGGCACACCCAAATGGGTCGCCATGAACAGGGTGATCGCGCCGCCCGTTTCCGCGCAGAAGCCCTGCGCCGGGGTCAGCCGGGTGATCTTCGACCCCATGGTGTGAACGATCTTCCAGCCGCC
This sequence comes from Sphingobium sp. AP50, assembly GCF_900109095.1. Lineage (GTDB taxonomy): Bacteria > Pseudomonadota > Alphaproteobacteria > Sphingomonadales > Sphingomonadaceae > Sphingobium. The sequence goes on along the minus strand of NZ_FNYZ01000015.1, from coordinate 152,403 downwards.
GAGCAAGGTGCCGAGGCCCATCGCCGCCTGACAACTGAGCACCACCCACAGCGGCACATGGAAATCGCCGGTCAACATGCCCTGCGAATAGAGCAGCACCGCGATGATCCCCATCGTCTTCTGCGCGTCATTGCCGCCATGGCCCAGCGAATAGAGCGAGGCGGAGACGAGTTGCAGCTTGCGGAACACCTTGTCCGCACCCTGCGGCGTGAATTTGCGGAATATCCAGCTGATCAGCAGCACCAGCATCAGCGCCAGAAACAGGCCGACGGCCGGCGAAATGACGATGGCGGCGCTGGTCTTGAACACGCCGCTCCACACCACCGCGCCAAGGCCTGCCTTGGCCGTGCCCGCGCCCAGCAGGCCTCCGATCAGCGCATGGCTGGAGGAGGACGGGATGCCCAGCCCCCAGGTGATGAGGTTCCAGGCGATCGCCCCCATCAGCGCGCCGAAAATGACCTGCGCGTCGATGATGCTGGCGTCGACAATGCCCTTCCCCACCGTTTCGGCGACATGCAGGCCGAAGAAGAGGAAGGCGATGAAGTTGAAGAAAGCGGCCCAGGCGACCGCATATTGCGGTTTCAGCACCCGGGTCGACACGATGGTCGCGATCGAATTGGCAGCGTCGTGCAGGCCGTTCAGGAAATCGAACAGCAAGGCGACACCGATCAGCGCGATCAGCAGCGGCAAGGCGATATGGGCGTCCATGGAACTGACGTCTGTCCTTCAAAAGTCCGTTCGTCCTGAGTAGCCGCTGACCCCGGACTTGATCCGGGGGGCAAATCGAAGGACTGGAGCGATGCGCCCCCCTTCGATACAGGCCTTCGACTAGGCTCAGTCCCTACTCAGGGCGAACGGGTGAGGGGAACCCCACCGTCAGGCGTGGTCGATGACCAGGCCGGAAATCTCGTTGGCGACGTCTTCGAAGCGATCGGTCACCTTTTCCAGATGGCTGTAAATCTCGTTGCCGACGATGAAGTCCATCGGATTACCCGCCCGCGCCTGTTCATAGAGCGCCTTGAGGCCGGATTCATGCAGGATGTCGGCATGCCCTTCCAGCTTGACCAGCCGCTCGGTCAACTCGTGCAGGCGAGTGGCGTTGAGGTTGAGCGAGCGCAGCAGCGGCGTCGCTTCTGCCGTGATGCGGGCGCATTCGACGATCAGGGCGCTCATATCCTGCATCTGCGACGGGAATTCCTTCACGTCGAACAGGGCGATCGCCTTGGCGGTCTGGTTCATCTGGTCGATCGCGTCGTCCATCACGCCGATCAGACCGGTGATCGCGCTGCGATCGAACGGCGTCACGAAGATGCGACGCACATCCTGAAGCACGTCGCGGATGATATCGTCCGCCTCATGCTCCTGATCGGAAATGGTCTTGATATGCTCGGCCATGTCCGGGCCGCCCTTGAGCAGCCGGGCCAGCGCGTCGGCGCCTGCGACAAGGGTGGCGGCATGATCCTCGAACTGTTCGAAGAAGCGCCCCTGCTTGGGCATCAGCGCATGAAACCAGCGCAGCATTCCAGTCCTTTCACTTTGCTTCTCGCGGATCGCCAGCAGCATCCGGATGAACCAGCCCGGATCGGCGGGCGGTTCGCGGAAGGCCGCGATGATCGACTTCAAATCGGGTTCGTCGACCGCACCAGCGGCTTCGGCGACCGGGAACCAGCGCAATTCCCTCTGGCCCTGTTCGGGCCATTGCGTCAGGTGGCCGGTGACCGCAAGCGGAAAAACCTCCACCGTCGCTTCGCGCGACCCGCCCTTGCGCTTGCGCTTGTCATAGACATAGCGGCCGAGCGGCGCGGGACAGGCGATGCCGTGGATGCCAGCTTCTTCATAGGCTTCGAGTTCGGCGGCACGATGGCCCGCCAGGCCCTTGATCCGGTTGCCCTTGGGAATCACCCAGCGCCGCGTGTCGCGCGACGTGATCAGCAATATCTGCATCGATCCGTCGGCAGCGGTGGTATAGGGCAAGGCGGCGATCTGGCGCATGGACCGCTTGTAACGAAATTGTCACAATGCGCAAGAAGTGCGAAGCCGGCGCGTCCTATTATCGGGCGCGCCGGCGGCATTCGGGTCAGATGGACAGGCGCGCCGTCAGGCGGATGTCGCGACCGGCGAGCGGCGCATAATCCTTGAGGAAGCTGGCGGCGCGGCGGGCCTCCACATCGAAGATATTGTTCACCGAGAGTGTGAGCGTCGTGCGGTTATTATCCTTGAGCGGCTTCCACGAGATGGAGGCGTTGACCAGCGTGAAGGCGTCCGTATCGGTTTCCGTTTCGGCCGTGCGGTTCTGCGCGAAGTCATGCTCGAATTCCGCGCGCAGGCTCAGGCGATCACCCTGCGCTTCCAGCCCGCCCAGCAGACGCAGCGGGGGAATGCGCGGCGCGGGACCGGTGCCCTTGATCGTGGCGCGGACATAGTCGGCAACGCCATCGACATTGATGGCATAGCCCCCGACCTGTGCCACTTTGACCGTGGCTTCGGCTTCAAAGCCCATATAGCGGGCGTCGGCCTGATTATATTGATAGCAGGGGAATTCCAGTTCCGCGCCGCCATTGACCGCCAGACAGGCATCGTCGGCGACGAGCGCGTCATAGATATAACCGCTGAACCAGTTGTGATAGGCCGACAGCGACACGCTGTAGCCCGTCCCCTGCCCGCGCAGCGTGCCTTCGATGCCCCAGCTCTTTTCCTTGTTGAAATCGGGGTTGCCGACTTCGAACGCCTGGGTGCCGGCATGATTGCCGCGGGCGAACAATTCTTCGGCCGAGGGCGCGCGTTCGGTGCGCGACAGGTTCAGGCCCAGCCGCCAGCCGGGCACCAGTTCATGGCTGGCGCCGATCGAGCCGGAGACGGTGTCGAAGCTGCGGCTGTAGGACGGGTTGAACAGGGTTTCGTCCGCATCAGCGCTGACATCGGTATGTTCGAACCGGCCGCCGACCTCGACACGGGTCGTGCCCAGATCCAGCGACTGGAGGGTGAAGATGCCGATCTGGTCGGTCTGGTTACGCGGCAGGAACTTCTCTTCGCCCACGACATAGAATTTGCGGGTGAAGAACTGCGCGCCGACCGCGCCATCCCATCCGCCACGCTTGGCCTGCACCAGTTCGAGGCGCGATTCCATCGACTGGTTGTAGAAGGTCGTGCCGACCTCCCCCGTGTCCTCGATTTCCTGATGCTGATAATCGGCAAAGCCCGCGCGGAAGCGGATCGATTCCAAAATGTCGCCATTGACCGGCAGTTCCGCACGCATGTCGACGCGGTCCTGCTTCATATGCAGCCGCACCTGTTCCGCCTCACCGCCGTCAGTCACGGCATAGCGGACCGGCACGCCATAGAGATTGTCGGTATGCGCGACCGAGAAGCCCAGATTGCCGCCGTCGGTGATCAGCGCTGCACCGGCCGCGATTTCCCAGGTTTCGGCGGCGCTGTTGGGCAGCTTGCCATGCAGGGTCGACAGGCCCTGAATATCCGGATCGCTGCTGGCGGCGGCCTGCGCGCGCAGGGCCGGGGTCAGGATATAGCTGCCGGTGTCGAGATTACCGGTCTTGGTATAGCTGCCGTCGACATGGACGACAAACTTGTCGCTGAGCGGCACTTCGACTTCACCCGATCCGGTGCGCTCGTTCGACGCGCTACCATAGGTGCCGATCGCGTCGATATGCACCGGTTCGTCCGGCACACGGCGCGGGATGCGGCTGTCGATGACATTGACCACGCCGCCGATCGCCGAGGAACCATAGAGCAGGGCCGCCGGGCCGCGCAGGATTTCGATACGATCGGCGGTCAGCGGGTTGATCGCGACGGCATGGTCGACCGAGGTGTTGGATACGTCGAAGCTGCCGATGCCGTCCGTCAGGATGCGGACGCGTTCGCCTTGGAAGCCGCGCAGGATGGGGCGCGAGGCATTGGGGCCGAAGGAGGTGGCGGACACGCCCGGCTGGCGCGCGAGCGTTTCACCAATGCTGGTGCGCAGTTCGCGGGTCAGCTTCTCGCCGGTGACAACCGTGGTGCCGGACAGGATATCCCCCTGCTTGCGCGGGATCAGCGCGGTGACGACGATGTCGGCGCGCTGATCATGATATTGGCTGTCGGTGGCGGGAGCGCTGGTGGCCGGCGCGGCATCTTCGGCAAAGGCGGGAACGGCAAGGCACAGCACGGACAGGGCGCAGCCTGTGCGCAATATCGGAAAGCGGGACATGGAAGATCAACCCTTTGGTTCTGGTCTATGTGATTCTGTATCTAGAATGATACATCATATCAAGATCAGTTGGCCGCATTTTCGCTGCGCCGCGGCATTAAATCTTCGTCATCTTTACAGAAACAGGAACTCGGCCAGCGCCTCGACCGCCGGTTTCTCCATCGCGCGTGGTGCGATCGCCTGGCGGATTTCAATCGCGGGCAGCGGCATGTCGAGCGCCAGTCGCCGGATACCGCCCATGCGCCCCAGATCGCGGGCCAGCGAGCCGAACGCGGCAAAATAGCCCGCGCCATCGCGCAGAGCGGCGATGATTTCGAACATATTGTCGCTCTCCAGCAACGCGGGCAAAGCGCGCACCCGCCCCTTGGCAAGGGCGGCGTCGATGATGTCGCGCATGCCGTTTTGCGGCTCCATCGTCAGCATCGGCGTCATGGCGAGTGCATCGCGGCTGACATAATCGGCGCGCGCCAGTTCATGATCGCTGCCGGCATAGAGGTTAAGCGGCTCCGACCAGCCATAGCGGGAGGCGAAACCGGCAGGCTCCTCCAGCGCGTAGAAATAGGCGATGTCGGCGCGACCGCTGGCGAGCGCGGCCATGGCCTGTTGCGCAGTCTGGACCCGCAGGTCGAGGGTGATGGCGATATCTTCGTTCGCCGCCTCGAACGCGGTGAGCGCGTCGAGGAAATGGCCGAAGATCGGCGCGGGCGCGGCGAGGACGATCGTCTTGCGCGGCGGGGCTTCCGGCGCAGCGATGATTGGCGTGGCACTGGCCGCTTCGGATGCAGCCTCAGGCACAGGTTCGCTCTCGGGGAACGGGGCATCCTGGTCGAGCAGGGTCATGGCCTGCGCCGTCTTGCGACCAGCCGGGGTCAGGCGCGCGTCGCCCTCCGGATCGTCGAACAGCCGATAACCCAGCCGCATCTCCAGCGAGGCGATATCGCGCAACACCAGATCGACGCCGATGCCCAGGTCGGCGGCGCAACGCCTTGCGCTTCCCGCCGCCACCATCTGCGCAAATATGTCCAACTGGCGCAGGGATGGGCTGTTCATGCGCGACTGATAGAGGAAATGGCGGGCGCGGGTAAGGGCGATCTTCGCCCATTTACCATCAATGCCAGCGCAGATGTGCGAAGGCGTATTTCCAGACAGTCTCCTGTTGACGAACCCCCTATGATGATGGCAGGGCGTCCGCCTGCCGGGCGGGTATAGCTCAATGGTAGAGCACTAGCCTTCCAAGCTTGTGATGCGGGTTCGATCCCCGCTACCCGCTCCATGAATTTTCCCCGGAAATCAGCCCTTTTGCCGTCGCTCACCAGTTTGAGCGGAACAGCCTGTGCGGCAACGATGCGATAGGCGGCGGGGGCAGGTGCTAAGTTGTGGCAAGCATCGAGCCCAGATTTGCAAGATCCGAATAGCGACAAGCGAGCCGATGACCGCCTATGAAAGGCTCTGCCCAAGGTGTGGGACAGGCGCGCTGAGCGGCCAGCTATATCGCGCGCTGAATGGTACTTCGACGCTATCGGGCCCGGCGAACCATTTCTCTTGCCCACGGATCGGGTCGCTTACGAGGCCTATCGAATGAGCATTGCCGAAGAAAGCGCGCTGCGTGTTTCGGTCCGTACCGCTGAAAAAAGCGCCCAGGTCCGGATGGCTATGATACCATCCGACTATATAGAGACCCTCCTTGCAAAGCGTCTGCGCATCGTCCCATACGCGACTTCCCATGATGAGCGAGACGCCCGTGCCATGGGCGTCGCTCGCACCGACGGCCTCTTCCACGGTGACAATGACCGGATCATGCGGGTCTTCACCGAAGACCCTGCCAATCAGCAATCCGCCTTGTTCGATCCGTTGAGACTGGAGATGGTTCTCGACGCGCTCGCGGACATGGGTATCAACGACGATCAGCAGGCCATCGCCAACCTGCTTCCAGAGAAGAACCGCCTCGGCAAAGCCAAGCCGGGCGAAAAGCCTGTCCAGCGGCAGGATGGTAAAGTCGGGCGCCTTATCGGTCCAACGGATCATGTTCTGACCTCGAAGCCAGTGCTGCATCTGGGGCAATTGACCCTGCCGCCTTTCCCGGTCGGCAAAGCCAGCTTTGCTGCGCAGTGAGGGCAAGTCACGGTTGTCCGTTCCGGACTGGCCTTGGGCACATCCGTCCACGCCATGGTGGGCTTTTTCGCGGTGGCCGCGGCGTCCAGCCTGTCTGTGGGAAACAGCGAGGGGTTCTGACGGCGCACTTCCCGGTACCAGGTTAGCGCCGCGCCATTGGCGGGCGAAAGCTCATTCAGGATCAGGGGGTCGAAAGTCACAATCTGGACGATCCGCTGCACCAGCAAATCCAGTGCTTGCGATGGCAACCATTTCTGACCGAAACAGATGAGGCCCGACGTATAGACGTTGGGATGATGGATCGGCGTCAGGATTTTGGCAGACGGTTCCGAAAAAGGGTATCGGGCCGGGAGATCGATGACGACTTCGGTGACATTTTGCACTTCCGCTGGAAAGCGGTGCGATCCTGCCGTCCGATAATGCAATTGCACCATGATCCGGGAAACAGGATGACCGGTTGCCGCCGTCAGGATGATCCGCCCATTCGACGTGCTGCTCAGTTGGCGCAGCTTTTCAATGTCCTGAACGCGACGTTCGGCAAAGGCGGACATCAGCCTATATACCCCGCCACCAGAACCGGCTGGACCTCCAGGATATTTCCATCATCGACGATGCCCGCCACAAGGGCCTGCGTCGGCAAGATCGCCTTTCCGGTCGCCGTGTTGACCAGCGTATAATCCGTATCGACCGGCATCGACCAGTTCTGCACTGCCGCCTGAATGACATCGGCACCCACCATCGAACGAGCCAGTTCGACCTCAGCCTTTCGCGTCTGATCCGCTGTGCGCAATATGATTTTGACCTCAGACATCCATATCTCCCTGAAATTCAAAGACGATGCTACGGCCATCGGCTTCAACGATGGCAAATTTGGCCGGAACCGGATGATGGCCGAATGTACTGATCAATTCTGCAAAACTGAACTGATCACGAATCTCGATGTCCACAGCTTCCGGATTATCCGCCAACTGGCTGGCATAGCTATCGTCGAAATCGGAGGCCCGTTTGAAGACCGTGATATAATCGCCGCCGATCCGGTAGCCTGTCAGGATCGGCTCGCTGAAGGTGACCGTGATGGCTGCGGGATCATGGGCGAGATCAAGATTGCCCATGTGTCGACCGCATGTCAGGAGCGGCGGACTGGCGGGCAGCCGTCCGCACGCCGGACAGATCGGATTGCGCACAAGGCCGGTTCGGGTAGACGCGCCCGAAATGGTGTCGACAAGAACTCTGGTCGCTTCCACTTCCTTATCTGAACCGAGCCGCAGGCCCATCGAGACACCCAATGCGGCGGCCGTGCCCGATGTCACGATCGTCGTCGGAATTTTTCGTTCGATGAAGGATGCCTTGCGCAGGTGACCGCAGGAATAGCGTTGGGCCATGCGCTGATAGACGGAGTCCGGCAGGCTGCATTCATAGCAGGCGCTATCTGCCGAGGACGAGAAGCGGAAGGCTTCAACCACGGAAAATCGGCTGTCGATGCCAAGATTTACAAGATCGACCCCGGCAAGGATGCACATCATGTTGCATCGGATTCTGGCTTCGAAATTATCCACGCAGCAGAAGACGACATCATAGGCCTTGAGATCCCGCAAAGACAGAAGCGACCAGAAGTCGCCCACATGCGCGGTCACTTCGATATTGGGGTCAAGCTCCTGCGCGCGGGCGGCGGCGACCTGCGCCTTCCAGCCGCCAATGTCCCCCTCCCGGAACAGCACGCTTCGAGTGAGATTATGCGGTTCGATCCGATCGAAATCGAAAACGAAAATATGGCCTGCACCCAGCAGGGCGAGGTTCTTGATCACCTCGTTCCCAACGGCGCCAGCGCCGATCACGGCGATTGTCATGCCGGCAAGCGCATCTTGCGAAAACCAGTCGATCAGATTGTGCCGGGCATAGCGATCCATCGTCAAACCGCCCGCTTCGAAACATAGGCATAGGCCTGATTCACCAGCTTGAGCATCTCCTGATTATAGGCTGCCATGAACGGGTCTGCATGATCGGGATGATAGGTTTTCACGAGCGCGAGATAGGCGCGGCGCGCCTGCGCCTTCGTGCAATCGACCGGCACGCCCAATATGTCGTGCGGGGCCCGGGTGCGGACACTGGCGAGCCGGTCCGAATAGGGATCATCCAGATTGCGCCATCTGATCATGTTATTTCCAATATCATCGAGCGCTCGGAGATGATGATCTCCGGTCCAAATTGCGCATGATTGATTAACAATCCTCGCACACGAACACGACGGCCTTGCAGGCTGTTGATGAAGTCAGCTCCGCCCACCTTGCGGACAGCCTGGCGGAAGAACACCGGCTTAAAACCGGCCACCCACGACTTGCGCTCAAACATGACCGCGAAATCCGTTCCGCGCTGACTGATCCGAACGGTTTTCACCTCGCCTTCGAAGGTGACGACATGGCCGAAATGATCGCGGAAGTTGGCGAGCGTCACGACATCCGGGGTGAAGTTCCGCCCCGGAGACGTCTTGTCATGCACCGGGACGATGGCGGTCGAGGCGCAGGCGACGCAGTGTCCGCCATTTTCGCTTCGAACAACATCATAGCTTTCGCGATGATAATAGACCTGACAGGTCGAACATCTGTACAGCCCAAGGCCGATATCAAGGGGTGCGCCCGTGAACGCATCCCGCAGGCCATCAAGATTTTCCTGCGACAGAGTTTCGCCGCCGCCGGTATCGATAGCGTTGTCGATATTGTTGAACCGGATCGGAGACGGGCTGGCTTGGCGGCTGGGACGATGGACAGTTGCGGGCCGCGGCGGGGGAGGAGGTGGCGGTACGCGATTGGGCCGACTGGCCGGGGGCGACGATGGAGGTTTTATTTTGTCGCGGAACCAGGAAACAATCCAAAAGAATCCGACGATCAGCGCAATATACAGCATCCGATTCTAGCTCGAATAGCCTTCATGCACACGATGCAGCGGCATGAATTCCGGCCTGTCGGATAAGATGCGTCGTGCAAGCAGTGTAATTGCTCCCCCAATCCAGCGGCTTAACGACTATATCGCAGAGACGGCAGTCGTCCATAGCCGCGACGATGGAATCGCGCGCATCCACTTTTTCCCAGTCCCATCAGCTTGGCGGGCCGGAACTTCCCCGTTCGATCAGCGTGAATTCAAAGCCCGCACCCTCCGTCGGCCCCTTGGCCAGCGCGTCGATCACGCGGCGGCCCATATCCTCCAGCGGCTGGCGCACGGTGGTCAAAGGCGGCCAGGAGGTGTGGCTGGCGGTCGTATCGTCGAAGCCCGCCACCGACAGGTCTTCCGGCACGCGCAGGCCGATATTATGGGCCAGCGTCAGCACGCCGAGCGCCATTTCGTCATTGGTCGCGAAGATCGCGCTGGGTGGCTGGGGCAAGGCCAGCAACGCTTCCCCGGCCTCTATGCCCGACGCGAAGTCGAAGCGGCCCTGAAGGAACAGATCGTCTTCGACCGGCAGGCCGGCAGCGGCGAGCCCGTCACGGAAGCCTTCCACGCGATGCTGCGCGGCATGGTGGGTGGACGGCGGCGTGATGACGCCGATGCGGCGATGGCCCAGCGCGATCAGATGGTCGGCGACCATGCGTCCGCCGGCACGTTCGGGCGTTTCGATGGTGAAGCCGCCCTCCTCGCCCGATCCCGCGATGCGCGCATAGGGCAGCCCCATGTCCGCCAGTCTTGCGAGCAGGCCGGGATCGTCCGACAGTGGCGGCACCAGCAGCACGCCATCGGGGCGCAGCGCGGCGACCAGCCGGTCGAGCACCTCAAACCGTTCCTCCCCGCCAAGCGAGATCGGCTCCACCACCAGATGATAGCCCAGTTCCCGACAGCGCCACGCTGCGCCGATCTGAATCCGGCTGACATAGCCGGGCGCGGGATTATTATAGAGGAAGGCGATCATGAAGGAGCGCCCGCCCGCCAGTCGCCGTGCCGACTGGTTGGGACGATAGCCGAGCTGCTCGATCGCCGCCTGCACCCGATCGCGCAGTTCCGGGCTGACATTGGGCGCTTTATTGACGACGCGCGACACCGTCTTGATCGAAACCTTGGCCAGGGCGGCGACGTCGTGAATACTCGTCATGAAATATTGGCTCAGCCCGCTGGGAAAAGGTTGTCATGCGCAGTTTGCGGGGCTCTTGGCAAGATGTCGTCATCGCAACTATGATGTGCCGATGGGCAATGTCATCAACCTGCGACAAGCGCGCAAGGCCAAGCAACGGACCGACAAGGCGCGGGAGGCAGAGGCCAATCGCGCCAAGTTCGGCCGGACCAAGGCGCAGAAGGCGGCCGATGTTGCCGAAGAGCAGAAGAAGACTTCACGGCTGGACGGCGCCTATCGGGAAGATCGCTCAAGCAGAGATGACGAATAGCACAGCCCTTTTATCCGACCTGTAAATATAGGGTTCATCCCGGAATATGAATGCATGTTCATACTATTCGGCATAGCCATAGATTGGCACATTTCATCGCGATTCTGATCCATGGCATGAGATAGATTGCTCATATCGATTGTTGATCTTTCGCTATGACAAAAAATATTCGCTTCATCCGCCCCGCCAGGGCCGCGATTGCCGCTGTTCTGGCTTTGAGTGCAACCCCGCTGCTTGCACAGACCGTGGTCGTTCCGCCCAGCGTGACGTCGCCTGCGACGGAAGCGGTTGCGGCGCCCGCTCCCGCAGCGGCCAGCACGCCTGCCAGCGCAGCACCGGTCTTCACGCCGGGCGAGCCGATGGTGCAAGCCACACCGCCGGTCGATGAACGCATTGCGGCGGCGACCGCTGCTGCCGAGGCTGAGCAGGCGCAGGCACGTCCTGCTGCCCGTTCGCGCCCTGCCCCTGCGCCAGAAGCGCGCGCTGAAAGAACCGCTGTAACGAAACGCGCGCCTGCGCCGGTGGCCGAAGCCCCCATGCCTGCCCCGGTCGCGGCGCCAGTCGCCGCTGTTGAGCCGGTTCCGGTCGCAGCGCCTGAAGCTACCGCAGCTTCGCCTGCTGCCGAACCGGCCCGTACCGATAATGCGCTGCTTTGGGCACTGGGTGGCGGCGCGCTGTTGCTGCTTGGCCTTGGTGGCACCGCACTGATGCGCCGTCGTCGCGATGACGAGGCCGTCATCGCCGATCCGCAGATCGAGCCGGCTGTCGTTCCGGTCGCCACGCCTGTCGCGGAACCGGCCTATCAGCCGGTGCGTCCGGCGCTGGCCCCCGCCATGCCACTGACCGCTTCCGACGCCACGCTCGAAGCGATGATCGCGGCGGCACCGAGCGCCGACAATCCCTTCACTACGCGGACCAAGCGGATGCGTCGTGCGAAGTTCCTGCTGGCGCGACAGGCGGCCAGTCACGCGCAGGCCCCGGCACCGCAGACCATGCATGCCGAACCGGTCGCGGCCCCTGCACCGGATCGCAGCCAGACCGTCTATCGTTTTGGCGGACAGGCGCAGTCGGGCTTCCTGAAGCCACGTACGCGCTGACATAAAAAAGCGACGCAGAAATGATGGAGCCGGGCGTGCAGATGCCCGGCTCTTTTTCTGTCCGGTTGCGCTTTGGCGGCTTGCCTGATACCGGGCGCGCGCAACAATATCGCGTCCTTCCTGCACGAAAAGAGTCGCCTGCCCATGTCCGACAAGATCAATCGCATCGTCCTCGCCTTTTCCGGTGGCCTCGACACCAGCGTGATCCTGAAATGGTTGCAGCAGACATATCAGTGCGAAGTCGTCACCTTCACCGCCGATCTGGGTCAGGGCGAAGAGCTGGAGCCGGCCCGCGCCAAGGCTCGCCTGATGGGCGTCAAGGAAGAGCATATCTTCATCGACGACCTGCGCGAGGAGTTCGTGAAGGATTATGTCTTCCCGATGATGCGCTCCAACGCGCTCTATGAAGGCCTTTACCTGCTCGGCACCTCGATCGCGCGTCCGCTGATCGCCAAGCGCCAGATCGAAATCGCCAAGCAGCTGGGCGCCGACGCAGTGTCGCATGGCGCGACCGGCAAGGGCAATGATCAGGTCCGTTTCGAGCTGGGCTATTATGGCCTGGCCCCCGACATCAAGGTGATCGCACCCTGGCGCGAATGGGATCTGACCAGCCGCACCAAGCTGATCGAATTCGCCGAAAAGCACCAGATTCCGATTCCGCGCGACAAGCGTGGCGAAAGCCCCTTCTCGACCGACGCGAACATGCTGCACACCTCGTCGGAAGGTAAGGTTCTGGAAGATCCGTGGGAAGAAACCCCGGACTATGTCTATTCGCGCACGGTGAACCCGGAAGACGCGCCCGACGCGCCGGAATATATCACCATCGATTTCGAACGTGGCGATGGCGTGGCGATCAACGGCGTCGGCATGTCGCCCGCGACCCTGCTGGAAACGCTGAACGAATATGGCCGCAAGCATGGCATCGGCCGCCTCGATCTGGTCGAGAACCGCTTCGTCGGCATGAAGTCGCGCGGCATGTATGAAACGCCGGGCGGCACCATCTATCACCTCGCCCATCGCGGTATCGAGCAGTTGACGCTCGACCGTGGTGCCGCGCATCTGAAGGATGAGCTGGCGCCCAAATATGCCGAGCTGATCTATAACGGCTTCTGGTTCTCGCCGGAGCGCGAGATGCTTCAGGCTGCCATCGATTACAGCCAGGAGAAGGTGACGGGGACCGTTCGCCTGAAGCTGTACAAGGGTGGCGTCTATGTCGTCGGCCGCAAGTCGCCTTATTCGCTCTACAGCGAAAAGGTCGTGACTTTCGAGGATGATGCCGGCGCCTATGACCAGCGCGACGCGGCGGGCTTCATCAAGCTCAACGCGCTGCGTTTGCGCCTTCTCGGTCGCCGCGACCGTTAATTTAGCGCCGCACCGGCCCGCACCCCACCCGACCTCCCACAGTATATCCTGGATGGGCGGTCGGGCGGGGGTGCGGGCCGGTGCGGTTCTCTAACAAAGAAACCCGTTACAATTCGCGACAAAGAAACGGGCGTCGTGACATAGATGCGGGACAAATTCCTTCCATAAGCATCTTCAAGGACGGCGGACCTGCCGTTCACGAAGACACTGGAAGGAAACAGGACATGCTCCGCAAATTTTTCACCACCGTCGCGGTCGGATCGCTGTTCGTCGGCGGCCTCGCGGCAACCCACACCGTTTATGCCCAGCCCGGCGCGCAAGGCCCCGGCGGCCCGCGTGGCGGCATGATGGCACAGGCCGACACCAACAAGGACGGCAAGATCAGCAAGGCGGAACTGACCGCCGCGCTGGAAGCCCGCTTCGCCAGGATGGACGTCGACAAGGACGGCAAGCTGACCGACAAGGATCGGGACTTGCGCCATCAGCAGCGGATGGACGAACGGTTCGCCGCGCTCGACACCGACAAGAATGGCCAGATCAGCAAGGCGGAATTCACCACTGGCCATCAGGCCCGTGCCGACAAGCGCGCAGAAGCCGGCAAGCCCGACGGGCGCGGCTGGGGCAAGGGCGGCCATCGTGGTCCCGGCCGTGGCATGATGCGCGGTGGGCCGGGCGGTCCCGGCTTTGGTGACGCGAACAAGGATGGCACCGTGACCAAGGCCGAATTCATGGCCGGGCCGTTGGCGATGTTCGACAAGGCCGATACCAACAAGGACGGTTTCGTCACTGCCGACGAGATGAAGGCCGCCCGTCCGCAGATGCGCGACCATAAGCGCGGCCCGATGGGGCATCGCGGCCCCGGCCCGAATGCGGCCGGTCAGGATGCCCCTCCGCCCCCGCCGGCGGACTGAAGACAGGCCATGGGCGGCCCGTGCGGCACGGGGGTTCCCTCCCCTGTCCCCCTGCCACCGGCCGCCCATCCCGGAAGGGCGAAGGCTTCCCCCTTGGCCTTCGCCCTTCCAACCGCTTCCAACCCATGACAGACAGGCAAGATGAGCGACCGTCCCCACCTGCTGCTCGTCGATGACGAGCGTTCGATCCGTGAACCGCTGGCGCAATATCTGTCGCGCAACGGGTTTCGCGTCACCGCCGTCGAAAATGCCGCCGAAGCGCGGTTGCGGCTGAACGCCAGTGCGATCGACCTGATCATCCTGGACATCATGATGCCCGGTGAGGATGGCCTGTCGCTGTGCCGCCATATCCGCGAGACGAGCGAGATTCCGGTGATCCTGCTGACCGCCAAGTCGGAGGAGACGGACCGCATCGTCGGGCTGGAAATGGGGGCAGATGACTATGTGCTCAAACCCTTTTCTCCCCGCGAACTGGTGGCCCGCATCAAGGTGATCTTTCGCCGCGTGGCGACTGGCGGGCAGCGTGTCACCGCGCCGGACGGAGCATCTTACGCCTTTGCCGGATGGCTGCTGAAATCGCAGGAGCGCACCCTGGTCGACAGCGAGGGCGTGTCCCTGCCTTTGTCCACCGCCGAATATAATCTGATGCTGGCCTTTGCCACGCGGCCCAACCAGATATTGAGCCGCGACCAGTTGCTGGACATCACGCAGGGCCGCGAAGCCAATGCGTTCGACCGGGCGATCGACAACCAGATCAGCCGGCTGCGCAAGAAGATCGAGCCCGATCCCAAGAACCCGACGCTGATCAAGACCGTGTGGGGCGGCGGTTACACATTGTCGGCAGAGGTCCGCAAACTGTGAAGCACCCCCTATGAGCAAGCTGCGCCTGTGGCCGCAAAGTCTGGTTGGCCAGATCATCCTGCTGGTCGCGTTTGCGCTGTTCGTGGCGCAGGCGATCAATTTCGCTCTGCTGCTGCGCGAGCGCAACCGGCTGACCCTGACCGCGCAGACCGCGCCGGCCGTCTATCGGGTGGTGGATGCACTCGACACCCGGCCCGATCGGCAGGATCGGGAACGGCCACGCGCCCGCTTCGTGCAGGGTGATCCGCATCTGACGGGGCGCGCCCGCCCGGATGTGGAGCATCGCGCCACCACCATGTTCGAGGATATCGGCCTCAATATCCGCACCGTTCGCGTGGTGGAGGAAGAGGCGGTGATGCCGCTGCGCCGGTGGGAAAGGATTCGGGGCCGTGCGACCGGGGAAGCACCGCGCAACCACAAGATCACGGTGCTGACGCTGGCGGCCGAATATGAGCCGGGCAAATGGGTTCTGGCTGACGCACGCGCCAATGACCGGCCGCAACGCTATGGCGGCTGGCTGGTCGGGCAGACGCTGGTGCTTTATGTCATCGTGCTGGTGCCGCTGCTGTGGATGGGGCGTCGGCTGGCCCGGCCGCTCAAGCAGCTTACCGGTTCGGCGCAGCAATTTGCCAGGACCGGCGCAGCCGACCCTGTCGACGAGCGCGGGCCGGGCGATGTGCGCGACCTGACGCTGGCCTTCAACGCGATGCGCGCGCGCATTATCGCCATGCTGGACGAGAAGGACCGGATGCTGGGCGCGATCGGCCATGATCTGCGCACCCCGCTCGCGTCGCTGCGGGTGCGGACCGAGTCGGTCGAAGATGAGGGCGAGCGCGCCCGCATGTCCGAGACGATCGACGAGATGAACCGGATGCTGGAGGATATATTGTCGCTGGCCCGCGCCGGGCGCAGCACCGAAAATCCGCAGAAAGTGGACCTTGCCTCGCTGACCGATGCCGTAGTGGAGGATTTCATCGAACTGGGATCGCCGGTGGACATGGCGGACAGCGACCGGGCCGTCGCCTTCGTGCGGCCGCAGCAGATCCGCCGGGCGGTGCGCAACCTCATTGAAAATGCCATTGTCTATGGCGAGCACGCTTATGTGTCGGTGAGCCAGTCGGACGGGATGATCCGCATCGCCGTAGCTGACGATGGGCCGGGCATTGCCGAAGACCGGATGACCGAGATGCTGGAGCCGTTCACGCGACTGGAAGGATCGCGCAATCGGGAGACGGGCGGCGCGGGGCTGGGGCTGGCGCTGGTGCGGGCGATCATGGCCGAGCATCAGGGCGAATTGCGGCTGGCCAACCGGCCCGAGGGCGGGCTGGAAGCGAGTCTGGTGCTGCCGGCCTGAGACAGCGGCGATAGGAGACGACCGAAGTTCATAGTGTCGTCGGCTGTTTTGGGGCCTATTGCACCGGGAAAGCGCCCGCGACGCGCCTGTAACGCCCCTGTGACGCGCCACTGGAGGGCCATGCGGCGCGCCTGAAACGCCATGGTGACGCGACAGGAACGCTTCGCGCGCGCGGCAGGGACGCGCCTCTCGCGCATGCCTTATGCGTCGGGTCGGCGCACCTTGTATGGGCTCAAGCGGTAGTGGATCGGCCGACGGTTCCATCCGACAGGATAGACCAGAGAAAATCCTACATTGGAAGGATGTTGGAAACCGCGAGCAAAGTGGCTCTGGTGCAGGCGCGCCACTATCCCGGTAGCGTCAAGTCCAGACCAAGCGTCCTGGCAAGCGTGAAGGTGGCGTACAGCAGGGCCGGAAGCAATATCATCAGGATCGCGGCTATCTTGCCGACAGCGCTGAGCACCCCTGCCTTCTGGGCCTTTCTATCCTTGTCATAATGCCATTTGACGGCGAAAAACATGCCCGCGCCAAGCACGACGACCTTGAATATGATGAGAAAAACGGGAACCCAATCCATTTATTTCAAGATGCCTCAAATATTATGGAAAATAAGCAGATTCTAATTGCCATCATCGATATCGCCATATTTCGATATAAAGATGATGGACATTGGACATAATGCCCGATCTGAATTGAGGATTATCGCTATGGTATGGGCAGCGTGCATGGCGGGATCAGCTTCAACAGGCAGGTCGCTGGAGGGGCATCGCAGGCAGTACATGTTGTTCGCGCGGAGGCGCGAAGACGGGGAGGGGTTGCGCATCCTCTCCGCGTCTCCGCGTGAACCCAATCAAAGGAAGATTTCGCGCAGAGGCGCAGAGAGCGCAGAGGAAATTGCCCCGCCCGCTCTGCGTTCTCCGCGCCTCTGCGCGCGTATGATATGCACCGTCGGTGCAAAGCGACCGAAGGCGAAAATGCGAGCGGAGCGCGACCTTGCCTGAAAGCCGCCTCTCATTTTCGTCACCCCAGCGACCCGCAGGGCGGCGAAGCCAACGCTGGAGTCTCAGGCGGTGGCAGGATAGATTTGGACAAGCGCCACGCTAAACCGTTTCGCGCCTCCGGGGAAGATGCCAGCCCTCGCTGGCATGACGATGAAGGTCTGATCACGACCATTCTAGGTCACTCCGTCAAATCATTCGTATCGCTGAAACTGGCCACTCATGCCGATGGCAAGGTGAAGACTGAATGACCAAAACTGGTAGAAAGCGGAAGCTACCGCTTTGAACGAAATAGACGACGCTGCGCCTCATTGATTGAGCCTTCGTCTCAGTCGACCTCGCGTCGAGACGTTGGCAGATAGTCACGGCGCGATGGCTCATCGTATATCAGGGTAGCGTGGATACCTTGAACCTCCCTTTTCAGAATAGGACGCTCCCAAACGCTAGCAAATATCTCATCTGCCACAGCCTCGCCGACCCGGTCGATGACATCCTCGATTACCTCGATCTCCTCTCCGTTAGGGAAAAGGATCGCATACTCTTCATCTGTGGCTTGGAACACGCTGAAGGTAGCATTCATCGCACCATCGACGATCAGGATATTCTTCATAGGTCCGCCATAACGATTAACGCTGGCGTCTGCTATGGAGCGATTGCTCCCGAAAGATTTTTCACTGCGTGGCGTCAGCTATCGCCGATCGTCAACCCAAAAGCCGACCTTCCAGTCCCCACCCTTCCCCGTCATTCCCGTGACCCGAAAGGGGGCCACAGGCCAATGCGGGAAGCCATCTCTTAACCTGTCAGCCAGGGGAGAGCCGAGAGATGTCGAGGGAGAGTCGCGTGCCTCTTCCTCGACCCGCCTTTGCGGGGATGACGGTTGTTTGAGTGGGAAGACACCCCTGCCCCACGCTGCACCCGCAAAGAAAAAGGGGCCGCTCTTGCGAGCAGCCCCTTGCATCCTCTCCCTTATAACAGGGATGATCCTAAGTCGTTCAGTCGGCCTTCGACTGGAGATTCACCGCAGCATATTTGCCGCGACGATCGACTTCCAGTTCGAAGTCGAGGCGGTCGCCTTCGTTCAGGGCGCCCATGCCAGCGCGCTCGACGGCGCTGATGTGCACGAAGGCGTCCGGCTGGCCGTCATCGCGCTGAATGAAGCCGAAGCCCTTCATCGCGTTGAAGAACTTCACGGTGCCGCTGGAGCGTTCACCGGTCAGCTGACGCTGCGGACCACGATCGGCACCGCCGCCGAAGCCGCCACGATCGGCACCGAAGCCACCGGCGCGGGGTTCACGCGGTTCGCGCGGAGCGCGTTCCGTGACGGGAAGCGGTTCACCGTCGATCACCAGATCGGTCGCCGACACCTTGCCGCCGCGATCGACCAGCGTGAAGCCGAGCTGCTGACCTTCGGCCAGACCGGTCAGGCCGGCCTGTTCGACCGCGCTGATGTGCACGAACACGTCTTCGCCGCCATCGTCACGAACGATGAAGCCGAAGCCCTTCTGGCCGTTGAAGAACTTTACGACGCCCTTACCTTCGCCGACGACCTGGGCAGGCATGCCGCGACCACCGCCGCCACCGCCGCCGAAACCACCGCCGCCGCCGCCGAAGCCGCGACCACCACCGCCGCCGCCGAAGCCGCCGCGATCACCGCCGCCAAAACCTCCACGATCGCCGCCGCAGCCGCCACCGCCGCCGCCGAAGCCGCCGCGATCACCGCCGAAACCGCCGCCGCCGAAGCCACCGCGATCACCACCGCCGCCACCGTAAAAATTGTCGTCGCCGAAACCGTCGCGCTTGTCCTTGCCGCGCCCGCCGCGGCGACCTCTGTCAAAACTCATGCCCTGTTAGTCACTTTCGCTTCGCCCCAAAGACAATTCGGACAAACATGTCGGGCGAATGACATGCAGAATCCACCGCAAAGGCGGGTTTGGGAATCACTATATCAACTTTTCAGGGCAGCGCGAATGATTTTCACTGATGCGATCATGTTCCGTTCCTTTCAGGCGAAATAACCCGTCAGGCCGCCCTCTCCACCAGCATTTCGCCACTCCTGCGATGCAAAGCCTTCATTGCAGCGCGGCAGGTTTCGCCATAAGGGAGATGCCATGACCGTTCATTTCCACGAAGAAGATCTGCCCGCAGGCGTGCTCGCCCCCGGCCCCATCGCCATCGACACCGAAACCATGGGCCTGATCACCCCGCGCGACCGGCTGTGCGTCGTGCAGATCAGCGATGGCAAGGGCGACGAGCATCTGGTGCGCTTCAATCCGGGCAGCGACTATGCCGCGCCGAACCTGCGCGCCGTGCTGGCGGACCCGGAACGGCTGAAACTCTATCATTTCGGGCGGTTCGATATCGCCGCGATCAAACATTATATGGGTGTGGTCGCAGCTCCCGTCTATTGCACCAAGATCGCCTCGCGCCTCATCCGCACCTATACCGACCGCCATGGCCTCAAAGAACTGGTGCGCGAATTGCTGGGCCAGGACATCAGCAAGCAGCAGCAGTCGAGCGACTGGGGTGGCCCGGTCCTGTCCGACGCGCAAAAGGATTATGCCGCGTCGGACGTGCGCTATCTCCATGCGCTCAAGGCCGAGCTGGACAAGCGATTGATCCGCGAAGGGCGGATGGAACTGGCCCAGGCCTGTTTCGATTTCCTGCCGCACCGGGCCGAGCTGGACCTGGCAGGCTGGCCGGAAATCGACATTTTCGCGCATATGTAAGGGAGATACGGCTTCCGTGTCCGTCCAGGCCGAACAGCAACGCAATGTGCGCCGCCATTGGGCGCGGCCCGGCGGCAGCCATGACCGGCTGGTGGCGCTGCTGAAGAACTGGCTGCCGGTGGCGGTGGGCGTGCTGGCGGCTTTGCTGGCGATGGCGCCCTTTACCGGCGGCGACAAGGTCAGCTTCCTGCTCGACAAGAACAAGGTTGAGGTGGCGAAGGAACGGATGCGCGTGACCGAGGCGCTGTATCGCGGCGAGGATAGCAAGGGCCAGCCCTTTTCCCTGCGGGCGGGCTCCGCCGTGCAGAAAAGCTCCCGCGAACCGATCGTCGACCTGAACAGCATGTCCGCCCGAATCCTGCTGACCGATGGTCCGGCGGTGCTGACCGCGCAAAAGGGGCGATATGACATGAACACCGAGCGAGTCGGGATCGAGGGACCAGTGCAGTTCGAAGCGGCCGGCGGCTATCGCCTGACGACGCGGGACGTGGGCGTGGACCTGAAGAGCCGACGCATGAAGAGCGCGGGCCGTGTGGACGGGCGCATTCCGATCGGCACGTTCAGCGGCGACCATCTGGAAGCGGACATGGCGGCGCGTACTGTAACGCTGAATGGCCGGGCGAGCTTGCGCATCGAGCAAAATGGCCTCAAAGGGCAGAAGTGATGAAACGCACCCTGATCCTGTCTTCCGTCGCTTTCCTGGGCACCGCTGGCGTGATGATCGCCGGGGCCGGCGCGCAGGTGATGAAGAATCATGACAGCAACGCCCCGGTGAACTTCACCGCCGACCGGATCGAGGTGCAGGATCGCGCCGATCGCGTGCTGGTGTCGGGCAATGTCGTGGTGACGCAGGCCGGCATGACGCTGAACGCCGCGCGGATGACCGTGGCCTACAAGAATCAGCCCGGCGGCGGCACCGGCACCGATGGCATCCAGATCGACCGGATCGATGCATCGGGCAATGTCGTGGTGACCAAGGCGGACCAGACCGCGCGTGGCAATGTCGCGATCTATGACCTCAATGCCAAGCTGATCACGATGCTGGGCAATGTCGCGCTGACCCAGGGCAGCAATCGCCTTACCGGCGGACGGCTGGTGATGGACCTGAACAGCGGCCGGTCCACCGTCGACGGCCGTTCGGCCGGCGGCAGCGTGCCGGGCGCGGCGACCAGCCCCAGCGGGCGCGTGTCGGGCACTTTCACGGTGCCGCAGCGGAAGAATTGATCCGGCAGGTCTAGGGACGTTCGTCCCAGCGCAACAGCGTCACCTGCCCGCGAGCGTCCACCGCCAGTTCGCCAAAAGCCCCGGTGCGCAGCTTGAGCGTACCGAGCGGCAGGTCCGCCGCCAGCAAGGCGAAACGGGCCGCGCCATTGCTGGTGACGAGCAGGTCGACGCCCTCCCCTTCCTCAGCGAAACAGGCCCGCCAGGCGGCGATGCGGGCGTCGGCGTCGACGATCCAGCCATCCGGCGCGATGGCGCGGGTGTCCCAGTCCAGCAGCGCCCGTGCGCCGATGCGGGCCAATACTTCCGATTCTGGACGGCCTTCGTCCGGACCATGGTCGATCTCGCCCAGCCAGTCGCGCTGGCCGTCCACTTCATGATCGATGGCAGCACCGATTCGGCTGGCGGTTTCGCGCGCGCGTAGCAGCGGGCTGCACAGGATATGGCGGACGGGCAGCGCCTGGGCCGCGAACCATTGGCCGAGCCGGTCCGCCTGTTCCCGGCCGCTGTCGACCAGGGGAATGTCGGTGCGGGCGCCGACGCGGCAGGCCTGTGCCCTGCTGGCGAAGGTATTGCCGTGGCGGATGATGAAGAGACGGCGCATCAGAGCGGCGGCGTGGGATCGCCATGTTCGGCGATCAGCGCCTCGACCCGGTGGATGTCCGCTTCGGTGTCGATGCCGCTGCTGTCGAACAGGGGCGGATCGACCGCGACGGTCATGACCGGGATGCCCAGTTCGAGCAGGCGCAGTTGCTCCAGCCCCTCCAGATTTTCCAGCGCGGTGGGCGGGCAGGCCTCGAACCGGCGCAGCGCGTCGATCGCATAGCCATAGAGGCCGACATGGCGCCAGACCGGCGAGCGGGGCTGTTCCGCGCGAAGCCTATCTTCATTGCGAATGGCGGGGATGATATTTTTGGAGAACCACAGCGCCTGTCCGTCGGGCCCGCGGGCGCAGGTCGTGCCGCTGAAGGGCGATCGGCTCTTATGGTCGCGCAGGGCATCGAGCGCGGACCAGTCAAGCGCGATGACCGGCGTCGCGACCTGCGCACCATGCTGCAACGCAGCAATAACGGCGCCGAGCGCACCTTCGGGCTGGAAGGGCGAGTCGCCCTGAAGATTGACGACGAAATCGGGGGTGACGGGCTGGGCCAGGGCTGCGGCCAGCGCACGACCGGAGCCGGTGGCGATGGCGCTGTCGGTCAGGACCGCGTCACAGCCCACCGCGTAGGCGTGATCGGCGATCGGCTGGTCATCGGTGGCGACGACCAGCGAAACGCCTTCGCGCGGGCCGATCGCGGCGCGGGCCATGGCGATGGTGCGATGAAGCAGGGTGCGCCCGGCGATCGGGCGCAACGGCTTGCGTGGCAGACGGGTAGAACCGGCACGCGCAGGAATGACGACGAGAAGGCTCAGGCGACCCCGGCATGCAGCAGGTCATGCATGTGGACGGCACCGACCAGACGGGCATTTTCGCACACGAACAGCAGCATGATATTGCGTTCATGCATCAGATGCAGCGCTTCGGACGCCAGTTCGTCCGGCGCGACGGCCAGCGGCGTCTGGGTCATGAAACGGCCGACCGCATCGGTCAGATTCTGTTTGCCGGTGACGGTGCGGCGCAGATCACCATCGGTGAAGGCACCGATCAGGCGGCCATTGCGATCGACGATCGCGGTGCCGCCAAGGCGCGCGCGGGTCATTTCGATGGTGGCGTCGAGCAGCGAGGCATCTTCGCGCACCATCGGCACGTCCTGATTGGTCGCCATCAGTTCGCGCACCTTGACCAGTTGCGCGCCCAATTTGCCATTGGGATGGAATTTGTGGAAATCGTCGGCAGAAAAGCCGCGCATTTCCATCAGCGAAATGGCCAGCGCATCGCCGAACGCCATCTGCACCGTGGTCGATGTGGTGGGCGCCAGCGAATTGGGGCAGGCCTCCTCCACTTCGGGCATCTGCACGCAGATGTCGGCGGCAGCGGCGACGGTACTGTGCATCTGGGCCGTAATCGCGACCAGCGGGATGGCGAAGCGCTTGCAATAATGGATGATCGGGCCAAGTTCGGTCGACTCGCCGGAATGAGACAGCATCAGCACGACATCGTCGGGCGTGATCATGCCCAGATCGCCATGACCGGCGTCGGCCGGGTGCAGGAAGATGGCGGGCGTGCCGGTTGAGGTCAGCGTGGCCGTCATCTTGCGGGCGACGATGCCGCTCTTGCCGATGCCGGTAACGATGACGCGGCCACGCACCTTCATGATGATGCCGATGACGCGCAGGAAGGTGGCGGCAAAATCGCGCTCGGAAAACTTCGCTTCCAGCGCATTCAGCCCGAAGGCTGCGATCGACAGGCTGCGGCAGGCGCTCTCTACGATGCGCCCTCCTGAGCCGAAAGGAACAATTTTCGAAGCTGGTGTCGACACGCGTTTGCCCTTTTCCCCGTATTCCGCACCGGATAACCCGGCGCGTACAACGGCGACGAACCATCGTGTTCGATGTGTCGTCTTTTCCTCAATTCCGCGACCCCTAACCAGTTTTTCAACCGGTATGGGTATATGGCTTACGCTGTTTCAGGCACTTATGGCAATCCATTTTGCAAGTGCGAAAGAAAATTCGAACAGGAAAAAGCCACCGCCGACCGAAACGATCAAGGCAAGTCGATCATTTTGAGCGATGAATTGCGGAACTTTTCTGCTTTGTGAACGTGCATTGCAACACGGCATTATCGCCCTTCATGATAGGTGCGATACCAGTTCACGAATCGTGGAACGCCCGACTCGATTCCGGTCGTCGGCGCGAAACCAATGTCCTGCGCGATCGCGCTGATGTCGGCATAGGTGGCATGCACGTCGCCCGGCTGCATCGGCTGGAAATCGATATTAGCCTTCATGCCCAGCGCGCCTTCCAACACCGCGATCAGGTGCATCAGTTCTTCGGGCTGGTTATTGCCGATATTGTAGAGCCGATGCGGCGCGCGGCTGCCCCCGGCCTTTACCGCGCCGTCGTCCACCGGCGGGTGATCAAGACAGCCCAATATGCCGGTCACGATATCGTCGATATAGGTGAAGTCGCGCTGCATCCGACCGTGGTTGAAGACCGGGATCGGCTGACCCGCCAAAATCTTCGACGTGAAGATCCACATCGCCATGTCGGGGCGCCCCCAAGGGCCATAGACGGTAAAAAACCGCAGCCCCGTCATGGGGATACGGAAGAGATGGGCATAGGTTTCGCTCATCAGTTCGTCGGCGCGCTTGGTCGCGGCGTAGAGCGAAACGGGATGGTCGGCGCGATCCTCGACCCGGAAAGGCAAGCTGTCGTTGCCGCCATAGACGGAGGAGGAAGAGGCATAGACCAGATGCCGCACCCGCCGTTCCCGCGCCAGTTCCAGCATGTTGACATGCCCCGCCAGATTGGAGCGGACATAGGCATGGGGGTTGATGAGCGAATAGCGCACCCCGGCCTGTGCCCCCAGATGCACGATGGATTCGATCACCTGATCGGCCAATGCCGCCTGCACAGCCTCCAGATCGGCAAAATCCAGTTCGTGGAAGGTGAAGAGCCGGCCATGCGCCGCCTGCAAGCGGGCGATCCGGTCGCGCTTGAGCGACACCGGATAATAGTCATTCATATTGTCGACGCCGACGACAGCATGCCCCTGCGCCAGCAGACGGTCGGCAACATGCATGCCGATGAACCCGGCTGCGCCGGTGATCAGGATCGTCATGCCATTTTCTCCTTAGTCTGCCAGCGGCCGGATGCCGCCCGCCCCCGTCTCAAACAATCCGCCATATAATGTAAAGCCCCGTCCTGCCGCGCGTGCGATATGGACGGGATAGCGATTTAGGCTTTCCCTAATCTTTACCGACTATGCGACAGTCATGGACATGGCATCCCATCCATCACGGCCCAACGCCCCCACAGCGGGCGAGGATCAGCGCGCCGACTGGGCGGCGCTGGCGTTGGATACGGCGGAAGCCAATGGTTTTTACGCGCCCGACATGCTGGGGGCGGCGATCGATCATCTGCCCGGCGGACAGGATGTGCGCCTGATCGAAGCACGGGATGGCGCTATGCTGATCGGCATTTTGCCGGTGACGATACGCGCGCGCCACGGCCGCCTGCCGATCGGCTGCATATCCAACTGGATGCACGATCATTGCTTCTTCGGCGCGCCGATGCTGCGCCGGGGCCATGAAGCAGCCGCCTGGCGCGGCTTTCTGGCGGAACTCGACGCTGCGCCCTGGGCACCGGGATTCCTGCATCTGGAGGGGCTGGACGCTGCCGGCGCCAATGCCGCCGCGATCGAGGCGGTCTGCGTCGAACAGCGGCGGGGCTGGCGCGAAATCCACCGCTATGAACGGGCGATGCTGCGGTCGGACCTCTCCGCCGACGCCTATTGGGAAACGCAGGTTCGATCGAAGAAGCGCAAGGAATTGCGCCGCCTGCAAAAGCGGCTGGGCGAACTGGGCGCCGTCGAGACGCGATTGCTGGACGATGGCGCGGACCTCGCCCGCTGGTGCGACGATTTTCTGGCGCTGGAAGCATCGGGCTGGAAGGGAGAGAATGGCACGGCGCTGGGCTGCAAGCCGGAGGACGCCGCTTTTTTCCGCAGCGCCTGCGCGTCGGCCTTTGCGGCCGGGCGGCTGCATATGCTGCGCATCGACCTGGATGACCGGGCGATCGCCATGCTGGTCAATTTCCGCCATGGCGACGGTGCCTTTTCGTTCAAGATCGCCTTTGACGAAGCGCTGGGTCGTTTTTCGCCCGGCGTGCTGATCGAAATCGCCAATCTGCATGCGGTGCAGGATGATCCGGCGATCGGCTGGATGGACAGTTGCGCCGCGCCCGATCATCCGATGATCGACAGCCTGTGGGCGGAGCGGCGCACCATCGTACAATATCGTATAGCGCTGCATGGCAAGGGGCGCGCATGGATGGAGCGCCGCGTCGCCTTTGCCATGGCGAACGGCGCCGAGACCATAGCCAGAATGTTGAAAGGACAGCGATGACCGCGCAGAGCAGCATCGCGCCGGCGAACGGCGCGACATTTTCGGACGCGGCCCGCGCCGCCTTCGCCGCCGCCTATCCCGACCAGTCGACCCGGCTGACCCATCAGTTGATCGGCCATGACCTGCTGACGCTGGACGCGCTGGCGACGCTGGCGGAGCGGATGCCGGAAACGTCGGTCGAATATAATCTGGGCAAGCTGCCGCTGGGCGTGCGGCCGGAAGATACGCCGTCCAACGGGCTGACGCTGGGCGAGACGATCCGCACGATCGACACGAATGGCAGCTGGGCTGTGCTGAAAAATGTCGAGCGCGATCCGGCCTATGGCGCGCTGCTCGACGCGGCGCTGGCGGAACTGGAGCCGATCGTCGCGAAGACGACCGGGCCGATGCTGAAGCGGGAAGCCTTCATCTTCCTGTCCTCCCCCGGCAGCGTGACGCCGTTCCACATGGACCCGGAGCATAATATCCTGCTCCAGATCATGGGCACCAAGACGATGACGGTCTTCCCTGCCCGCGACGAGCAACTGGTGCCGGCGCAAAAGAGCGAGGATTTCCATGCCGGCGGGCATCGCAACCTGATCTGGCAGGATGGGTTCCAAGCACGCGGCACGGCGGTTCTGCTGGAGCCGGGCGACGCCATCCATGTGCCGGTGAAGGCGCCGCATTTCGTGGAAAATGGCCCGACCGTGTCGGTCAGCCTGTCCGTGACATGGCGGTCGGACCGCAGCGTGGCCGAGGGCGAACTGCACAGTTTCAACGCCCTGCTGCGCAAGCGCGGCCTGCCGACCGGCGCGGTGAGCGCAGCGCCGGAGAAACAGGGGCTGCGCCGCCTGGTCTATCGCCTCATGCGGAAGCTGGGCGCCTGAGCAGCCGGCGCAGCAGCGCTTCGGCTTCAAGGCGCGGGGTGAAGCGTTCGAGCAGCCACCATTCGAGTGATTCCTCGCAGGTGGAGAGGCTCTGCTTGTAACGATCCTTGCCCGCGAGCAGGGAATAGCGGCCAAGGCTCCGCGCGGCATAATGGCCGACGGCGGCGGCATGGCAGAGCAGGCCGGGCTTGTCCTTGCCGGTGCGCGGCTGCGCGAAGGCGGACTGATAGTTCATCGCCACCCCGCCCTGTATGAAATTGACCAGCAGGCCGACCGGGCCACCGGCATCGGTGAAGCGCAGAAGTTCCACCATGCCTTCGGGCAGACCGCGCGCGGCGATGGTCGCGACGAAATGGCGGAAGGTCGCGCTGTCCCAGGCATTGTCGGCGTGACGGCCGCTGTTGAGCGCGGCCATTTCGTCCAGCCATGGCGCGATATCGTCCGGCGTGGCGATAGCGATATCGGGCAGCGGGCCACCATGATCCTTCATCGCGCGGCGAATCTGGCTGCGCGTGTTGGCGCTGAGCAGCGCGAGATAATCGCCATCGGCCGCGCGCACGGCATCCAGATCGACCTGATAGACGGGCGAGACGTCAACGCGGGTCTTGCGGCGGGCGGCTATGCCCGTGAACGGGGATTGCGGCGCGATGCCGCTGAGCCGCAAGGCGCGCCAGTCGCGGCGGCGGGCGAGCGCGGCAAGGGCGGCGGCGATCGCTTCCTCTTCCCTGCCCGTCTCGATCAGCAGGCCATTATATTCCACATAGGGCCGATCGGCATCCGCATCGCCCGACTGGTTGAGGCTGAGCGTCGCGATGCTGCCCAGCAGGCGCGGCTGCATCGCATGGCCGACCAGCGCCAGCGCGATATCCTGGCCCTTATCGTCCGTGACGGCGAGCAATTCGGGCCGGACGGGATAGCTGTCCAGCCATGATCCAACCCAGGTCCAGCGCAGAAAGAAGGAGGCATCCGATCGCGCCTCCAGCGCCTGCCAGCGCTGCGCCAAGAGGGCCCGGTCGGGCAGCGAGAAGGTCGCGGAACATGCCATCGCGCCCCTTGTGGCAGAGCGTCGGGCGGGGTCAAGCGGCGTGCGGAAAGTTCAGACGCTGATCCGCCGCGCCGGATCGACCGTGCCGTCGGCGCGGACGCCGGCCTTGGCGAGATCGCGGCTGATCTTGCCGGTCAGGAAGCGCTGCCACATCACGAAGTCAGCGCGCAGCGACCAGAGCGGATGGCGGAAGGTAGCGGGGCGATTGCGCTCGATCAGGCCATGACCGGCCCAGGCGAAGCCATAGCCCGCGACCGGCAGCGCGGCCGCCATCCACCACTGGCCGATGAACGGCGCGCTGAGCAGCAGGCCGACGACCAGACTGGTGCCCGCATAATGGAGAGCGCGCGTGCCGGGACGGGCATGTTCCTGCAAATAATAGGGCCAGAAATCGCGAAAAAGCTTCATGCTGCTCACGGCATCCTCTCTTTTAGGCCTCTCTGACGCGATCCTATCGAATCGCTTGATCCACGTTAAGCTTCATGCGCCCGGCCGTGCGCCCTGTCCGGGGCGTAGAGGAAATAATCATAAGCAGCGCGCGATGCCTCCGCGATGATGCGGTCGCGCGAGACATGGCCCTTGCTGTCCTTCATGACGAAGACGACCATAGCGATCCGGCGCCCGTCGGGCAGGCGCACGATGCCGACATCATTGCCTACGCCGTTCAGCGATCCGGTCTTGTGCGCGACGGCGGTGCCGGGCGGCAACATGCCCTTGATCCGCGCCTTGCCCGTTTCGCAATGGGCCATGATGGTGAAGAAGCGCTGGGTGCTGGCGGCCGAGAAGGCGCGCCCTTCCTCATAGGCGGTCATCAGGTCGAGCATGGCGGTCGGCGTGGAGGTATCCTCCGGCTCGATCGAGAAGGCCAGATTGGGCAGGTCGCGGATATCGCGCACGGCGATCTGCGGATCGGCGCGGCGGGCGGCCTCGGCATTCTGGCGGAAGCTGCCGGATTGCGGATGGATGCCCATGGCGCGGTAGAGAAGATGCGCGGTGTCACTGTCGACGCGCAGGCCGGTGACGCCCAGCTTGGTGACGAAGGCAGTGATCGCCTGTGGCCCGCCCGCACGCGCGACCAGAACGTCGGTCGCATTATTGTCGCTCTTTTGCAGCATCAGCTCCAGCAGCCGGTCGACCGACAGGCTGGCGCCGGGGCGCGAAAACATCCAGGCGATGCCGCCTTCGCTGGCCAGCGCGGGATCGAGCGCCAGCTTGTCGTCCAGCCGCAGGTCGCCCGCATCGATCAGGGAGAAGATGCGCCCGGCCACCGCGACCTTATAGGCGCTGGCCATGGGGAAGAGCGTGTCGCCATTAAAGGCCTGCGTCTCGCCGGTCTGAAGATCGCGCACGGCAATGCCGACCGTGCCGTCCGACAAGGCGGCGAAACGGGCGAATTCGGCCTGCAACTTGGCCTCCGCGCTCTGCTGGAGCAGCGGCTTGGGCGGCGGGCCAAAGGCATCGGCGCTGGGCAAGGGGGCCAGAAACAGGCCAAGGGCGGCGAGGAACGACAGCGAACGGGGAAGCGACATGGCCCCCTAGTCGCGGATCGCGGCGGGGTAGGCAAGACCATTAACCGCATATGGGCGCGTTGACAGGGCTTTGCAGCGCAGGCCATGCAGGGCGCCATGACCGATATGATCAAGCTGCACGAAAGCTGGCGCACGCCGCTGGCGGAGCAATTCGCCGCGCCGCATATGCAGGCGCTGAAATCTTTCCTTCAGGCGGAGAAGGCGGCGGGCAAGCGCATCTTCCCCAAAGGCAGCGAATATTTCCGCGCGCTGGACCTGACGCCACTGGATCAGGTGAAGGCAGTGATATTGGGGCAAGACCCCTATCATGGCGAGGGACAGGCGCATGGCCTGTGCTTTTCGGTGCAGCCGGGCGTGCGCACGCCGCCCTCGCTGGTCAATATCTACAAGGAAATGCAGGCCGATCTGGGCATCGAACGGGCCAGCCATGGGTTTCTGGAACATTGGGCGAAACAGGGCGTGCTGCTGCTCAACAGCGTGCTGACGGTGGAGATGGGCCGCGCCGCCTCCCATCAGGGCAAGGGCTGGGAAGTGTTCACCGATGCGGTGATCCGGCTGGTCGCGCAGAAGGAGGAGCCGGTCGTCTTCCTGCTCTGGGGTGCCTATGCCCAGCGCAAGGCGGCGTTCGTGGACCAGAGCCGCCATCTGGTGATCAAGTCGGCTCACCCTTCCCCCTTGTCGGCACACAACGGCTTTCTGGGATCGCGGCCCTTTTCCAAGGCCAATGAGTTTCTGGAAGCGAAGGGGCGTGGCGCGATCGACTGGGCGCTGCCGGCGCTGGGTTAGGGCCAGGCTTTAGCTGAACGGCGCATAACAGCGCGGTTCAGGAATATATCATTCGGGGTGTGCGATATCCGGACCGTAGTCAAAGAGATCAGGTCTGAGGAGAAGCACATGATCATTCGTAAAGCCATTATGGCCACCGCCCTTGCCGCAGCTTCGCTGACGGCCGTGATCCCGTCGGCATCCTATGCCCGCGATCATGATCGTCGCGGCTATCATCGCGAGTATCGCGGGGATCATCATCGGGGCGATCGCTATGCCGACCGGCGCGGCTATCGCGACGATCGCAGCTATCGCTGCCGCAAGTCGGGCGGCACCACCGGCCTGCTGCTGGGCGGCGTCGCCGGGGCTCTGCTGGGCCGGGCCGTCGATACGCGCGGCGACCGCGCACCGGGCACGATCATCGGCGCGGGCGCGGGCGCGCTGGCTGGCCGGGCGATCGATCGCAATTCGAGCTGCTAAAAAAGGAAATGGCGCGGCGGACATGGTCCCCGCGCCATTTTTCTATCCCCAGAAAGGTCGAGGCCCGGTCCCGCTTGCGCAGGCCGGGCCTCTTTCCCTCTCCAAACACGTAGAGCGATCAGCCGTCGTAATCGCCACCGATATTCTGATTGCGCGGCGGCGCAGCGGCGGTCAGGCGCAGAGCCTCCGCCGACTGGGCGATCGAGCCGATTTCGTCCGGCGTATCATCATCGTCAATCTGCACCTTTTGCAGCGACGCGATGACCGAATCATGAAGATCGGCAGGCATGACGGTTTCTTCGGCGATTTCGCGCAGGGCGACGACCGGATTCTTGTCCCGGTCGCGGTCGAGCGTCAGCTCGGCCCCACCGGAAATTTCCCGCGCACGCTGGGCGGCGAGGAGGACGAGGTCAAAACGGTTGGTAACCTTGTCGACGCAATCTTCGACGGTGACGCGGGCCAAACAGGGCCTCCTGCAAAAACGGAAGGAAAGTCGTGAACCCGCCGACTAGCAGCGCCACCATAAAGAGTCAATGAAAAGGCCATAAAGCCATGGCGCACCCCACCCAAAAGCGGCATGAAAGGGGCATGGCGACCATCCAGCCCGCCCCCGCCCCTGTCGCATCCAGTGCGAACGCGGATGATATTCGTGCCGATCTGCATGGCAACAACCTGCGCCTGATCACGGACGGACCGGCGATACGGGACGCGCTGATCGCGCTGATCGAGGGCGCAAAGCACAGCCTGAAACTCTATTATTATATCTTTGCGAGCGATGGCAGCGGGACGTTGGTGCGCGACGCGCTGATCGCGGCACGGGCGCGCGGTGTCGCCGTGACGCTGATGGTCGACGGGTTCGGATCGTCGCACACGCCCGACAGCTTCTTTGCCCCGCTGATCGAGGCGGGCGCGCATTTCGCCCGCTTCGGGACGCGGCGATCGACTCGCTATCTGATCCGCAATCACCAGAAGATGGCCATTGCCGACGAGACGCGGATGCTGATGGGCGGGTTCAATGTCGAGGATGGCTATTTCGGCATTCCGGCGGAGGATTGCTGGCGCGACATCGGCCTGCTGGTCGAAGGCGATCAGGTCGAGGCGATGGTGCGCTGGTATGGCCAGCTATGGCGATGGGTGGCGACGAAGAAGCAGCGATTCCGCACGCTGCGCCGCATGGTGCGGCAATGGCACCCCGAATTGCATCATGACCCGGCCGAACCGTTTCGCTGGCTGATCGGCGGACCGACCCGGCGCCTGAGCCCCTGGGCGCAGGTGGTGAAACATGATCTGGAACATGCCGGGCGGGTCGACATGATCGCGGCCTATTTCTCGCCCGGCCGGGGCATGTTGAAGCGGATAGCGCGGGCGGCGCGGCGCAAGGGCGCGCGCATCATCCTGCCGACCCGGTCGGACAATGGCGCGACGGTGGCGGCGGCGCGTCTGCTCTATGGGCCGCTGTTGCGGCGCGGGGTCGAGATTTACGAATATCAGCCCTGCAAGCTGCATATGAAGCTGATCGTCATCGATGACGCGGTGTTCATTGGATCGGCCAATTTCGACATGCGCAGCCTGTTCCTGAATCTGGAAGTGATGCTGCGGGTGGAGGACCGGGATTTCGCCGCGACCATGCGCGCCTTCATCACGCAGGAGGCCGGGCAAAGCCGGGCGATCAGCCTGGCGGAGCATCGGGCCAGCCGCACTTTCCTGACCTTGCTGAAGCAGGGGATCAGCTATCTGCTGGTCGGCGTGCTGGACTATACCGTCACGCGGCGGCTGAATTTCCGCGATCCGGATGCGGACTGAGGGGGAAGCGCCCCTCCCCCTCAATCAATGCGGATTAGCGGCCATTGTCGGTCAGGACGCGGACTTCGCCGACCGGATAGCCCTTTTCGGCCATTTCCTTGGCATAGTCGCCGCGGGCATCGGCCAGTTCGGCGCGATATTCGTCCCAGGCATCGCGATTATCCTCGGCATCGGTGGCATGGCGCAGATCCTTGGTCAGTTCCTTGCGGGCTTCGGCCAGATCGGTCTGATAGTTGAACCAATAGTTGTTCTCGACCCCGGCGATCGGCGCCTGATAGGCCAGCTGGTCCTCTACCTTGGCGAGCTGTTCCTCATAGCTGACCACCGGTGCCTGGGCGATCGCGGCGACGGGCAGCGCCAGCGTGGCGGAACCAAGCAGCGCGGCGGCGGCAAATATCTTCGAACGGATCATGGTTTTCTCCTTCCTGCTGGTGTGAACCATGATGAACATAACGCACCGACCCGCGCTGTTTGCGCCTGAACGGATGTGCAGAAGGGATGAAGCGAGCGGAGTCAGCGATGGGTCGCGCCGGGGATATCGGCGATGATCTGCATCTTTATCGAATGAAATCAGCGCCCTGAAGGGTCAACGCACGACCAGATAGAAAGCCGCCGGTTCCGCGCCGCTATTGGCTATGACGATGTCGAAGCGGTCGGTGAAAATCGGCATCCAGGCGCAATCGGCCTGTGGGCCGCCGACCGGCTTGGCGCACAGCGTGCCGCCGTCGGCGTTGCGTACCCTCACCGACAATTTGGCGGTGGGGCCGGAGGGCGCGACCGAAATCTGCGCCCGCTGGCCCGCGAAGAAAAGCTGCCGCATGGTGACGGTGCCGCCGGCATTGAGCGATCCGCGCCGATAGGCCGGGCCGAGCGCCCGCCCCCGATAAGCCAGCGGCGATCCGTTGGCGCCATGATCGCTGGCCTCCCGCGTCCAGAGCGCGGCCAGATCTTCCTGCCCCTCCGCCGGCTTCGCGCCCAGCGTGTCGAGCAGTTGGGCCATGTCGATCAGCGTATCGGGGTCGCCATGCGCCTGCGCAGCGTCGCCCTCCATCAGGGTGTGCAATACCGGGTCGATAGGCTGCGTGTCGACAACCGGCGCGGCAGCGAGCAGCAATCCCGACATGAGCAACCTAATCATCGCCCTTCTCCGGCTGAACGACGAACCGCGCCCCCGGCGCGGCGTCTTCCACATGCAGCGACAGCGCATGCCGTTCCGCAATCGCCCGTGCGAGCGACAGGCCCAAGCCATGCCCCCCGCCCCGCGCGCCGTCAAGCCGGACATAGCGATCGAACACCCGCTCCCGATCGGCACAGGGGATGCCCGGCCCGTCATCCTGCACGATGATATGCGGCCCTGGCGCCAGTTGCAGCGTGACGGAACCGCCGCTCGGCACATATTTGAAGGCATTGTCGAGCAGGTTGGACATCAGCCGCGTCATCTGCATCGGATCGGCCCGGAAATGCACGCCCGACGCGATCCGGGCATGGAAACCGATGCCCAGCTCCTCGGCACTGGCGCCGTAGAGGTCGGCCAGGCTTTCGGCGATATCGCTGAGGTCGACATCGGCCAGACCGCGCAGGTCGCCACGCATCGCCTGCGTACTGGCGATATCCAGCAGCGAATCGAGCAGGCGCACGACGCCGCGAATTTCCCCGCGCGACTGTTCCAGCGTGCGCAGCAGCGCTTCGTCCTGCGTACCCTCCATCGCCTTGAGGATACGCGTGTCGAGATGCATCAGCGGCGTGCGGATTTCATGCGCGGTCTGATCCGACACGGCGCGCTGCGCCTCCACCAGTCGTTCGAGCTGGTCGAGCATGGTGTTGGTATTGGCGGCCAGTTCGGCCAGTTCGTCATTGTCCCCGGCGCTGGGCGCCCGCGCCGTGATGCTGCCGGCGCGCACGGCGTCGAAAGTGGCATTCACCATGCCCACCCGCGCGCGCAGGCGGCGGGCAGCAAAATGCCCTGCGATCAGGCTGAGGAGAGCGATGCCCGCCCCGGCGATGGAGAAGGCGACGGCCAGCCGGGTAAGCAGCGCTTCGCCGCGATAATTGCTGCGCCCCACGACCAGACGGGTCGTTGGTCCCAATTGGGTCGCGCGCGCGAACATGCGCTCGCCATCGGGCAGGACGACGAAGCGCGCTTCCGACACTTCGGGCGCGATGGCGGGCCAGCGATCGAGATTGCCGGCCAATATCCGGCCATTGGCGTCGGCCAGCAGATACCAGCTGCGTTCGCCATCCTCCCGGTTGACGGCCAGACGATCGCTCATGCGATCGCGCAGTTCCGAGCCGCCTCCGCTGAGATAGATGTCGGCAAGGCCCGCAAGATCGGTATCGACTTCCCGCGCCAACATGGTGCGGCCGTCATCGTCGACGATCTTCTGGACGACCAGAAACAGGGCCAGGGTGGAAAGCAGACTGACCAGTAGCGCGGAGAGAGTGACACGGCCGAAGACAGACCGCAGCAGGCCGGGTCTAGGCACTGGCGGGCGCCGATGCCGCGATCAAGCGATAGCCCGTGCCCCAAACGGTTTCCAGCACCGGGCCGTCAAATCCGTCTTCCAGCTTGCGCCGCAACCGGCCGACATTGACGTCCACGACATTGGTCTGGGGATCGAAGTTTAGTTTCCACACATGGCGCAGCAGCATTTCGCGCGTCACCACTTCGCCGGCATGGTCCATCAGATAGCGGAAAAGTTCGAATTCCTTGGGCGAGAGCGGCAGATGCCGTCCGTTGCGGAAGGCGGTGCGCGCCTTCACATGGCATTCCAGATCGCCGAACAGCAGCACCGGATCATGGCTGCCGCCGCGATTGGCGCGACGCCACAGCGCCCGGACGCGGGCGACCAGTTCGTCCGGTTCGAAGGGCTTGGCCAGATAATCGTCGACGCCGCTTTCCAGCCCCTCGACCCGATGTTCGCTGCGGCCGAGCGCGGACAGCATCAGCACCGGCGCACCCACCCCCGCAACGCGCAGCCGGGTGACGATGTCGATGCCGGTCAGGTGCGGCAGCATCCGGTCGAGGATGATCACGTCATGGCTGCCGCCGCCCGCGCGATGCAGCCCGGTGGCGCCATCGGCTGCCTGCTCCACGGTCATGCCCGCGCCGGTCAGGATGCCGGCGATATTGGCGCGCGCGGCATCGTCATCCTCCACCAGCAAAATGCTAATCTGATCGGCCTGCCCCATAATCCCCCCGCCTTATCCATAACGGCAACGGCCGCCAGTGACAAAGGCTGTTAGGGCCTACCGACAGTCAGATGGTGACGTGTCGATGGGCCCTAGCCCGTCACTGACGGCCGTTTCAGATCGACCGATGGTGGAAGGGATCAGACCTTCAGGCCGGCGCGGAGCATCAGGGCGCCGATGATCAGCAGATAGATGCCGAAGATCTTCTTGAGCGGGCCGGCGGGCAGGCTGTGCGCGGCGGCGACACCGAGCGGCGCGGTCAGCATCGACATGGAGGCGATGGCGAAGGTAGCGGGCAGGTTGATATAGCCCAGCGAACCCCAGGGCAGGCCGCCTTCCTTGAGGCCGATGATGGCAAAGCCGATGGTCGTCGGGATCGCGATCAGCGTGCCGATACCCGAAGCGGTGGCGATGGCGCGGTGGATGGTGCGGCCGCAGAGCGTCATCACCATGATGGCGATGGTGCCGCCACCAATGCCCAGCAGCGACGAGAAGGTGCCGAGGCCACCGGCGATGCCGACCCGCAGCATGCCCGAGGGCATGTTTTCGCTCAGCACCTTGCCGCTGACCTTGGGCAGCAGGAAGTTGAGCGACATGAGGATGACGCCGCCGCCGAAGATCATCTTGAGCGTCGTGCCATCGACATGGCTGGCCAGCATCACGCCGGCGCCGCAGCCCAGGATGATCCAGGGCGCCCATGTCTTGAGCACTTCGAACTCCACCGCTCCGCGCTTGGCATGGGAGAGGAGCGAGCGGATCGAGGTGACGATGATGGTCGCGGCCGACGTGCCGATCGCGACATGAGCGATGGCGTCCTTCGTACCGCCCAGCAGGGGCAGCACGACCAGCAGCGCAGGCACGACGACGAAACCGCCGCCGATGCCGAAGATGCCCGCCGCAAAGCCGGCGAGCAGACCCGCCGCCAGCATGGCGACAAGCGGAACGAGCCAGGTCATAAGATCACCAGACATCAGCGCGCCCCTTTCTGCACAGTGCTGCGAACGCGCACATTGCTGCGTTCGCCGTTGCGGATCAAGGCGGCGAATTTTGGGTAATCGACCATGACGTTAAACCATGCCTCTCTTCGGCGGAACCAGGATGCATGGGGGGCATGTGGTCATGTCCCCCTGTCCCGGCTAGACGAACAAGGGGGCGGAACCCGCAACAGATTCTGCCGAGGGCTGACGCGATCGGGAAACAATGCCCGGAATTGCTGGATCAAAGGCGCAAGAAAAATAAAGGGCGTCAGCTCCAGGAAGGAGCTGACGCCGCTTTTTGTCCGGCGCCTGTCGGAGCGCCGGATCACCGCCTGCAGGGATCAGGCGATCGCTTCTTCCGCCGGGGAGTAGGGCAGGCCCAGATCGTCGGCGACGGCGCGATAGGTCACCTTGCCGTCCCAGACATTGAGCCCTTCGCGCAGGTGCGGATCGCGGCGCAGCGCTTCCTTCCAGCCCAGTTCGGCGATGCGCAGCGCATGGGGCAGCGTCACATTGTTAAGCGCATAGGTGCTGGTGCGGGCGACCGCGCCGGGCATGTTGGCGACGCAATAATGGACCACGCCATCGACGATATAGGTCGGATCGGCATGGGTGGTGGCGTGGCTGGTTTCAAAGCAGCCGCCCTGATCGATCGCGACGTCGACCAGCACCGCCCCCTTCTTCATGGTCTTGAGCATTTCCGCGCTGACCAGCTTGGGCGCGGCGGCGCCGGGGATCAGCACCGCGCCGATCACCAGATCGGCCTCGGCCACGCATTCGGCCAGGTTCGCGCGGTTGGAGAAACGGGTCTTGGCCCGCGCCTCGAAATACATGCCCAGCTTTTCCAGCACTTCGGGGCTGCGGTCGAGAATGGTGACGTCTGCGCCCAGGCCCGCCGCCATCTGCGCCGCGTTGAAGCCGACGACACCGCCGCCGATCACCGCGACCTTGGCCGGGAGCACGCCCGGCACGCCGCCCAGCAGCACGCCACGGCCGCCATGCGCCTTTTCCAGTGCGGTGGCGCCAGCCTGAATCGCCATGCGGCCAGCCACCTGGCTCATGGGCTTGAGCAACGGCAGGCCGCCGCTAGCGTCGGTCACGGTTTCATAGGCGATGCAGGTCGCGCCAGAGGCGATCAGGTCGCGGGTCTGCTCCGGATCGGGGGCGAGGTGGAGATAGGTGTAGAGAATCTGGCCGGAGCGCAGCATGGCGCGCTCTACGGCCTGCGGCTCCTTCACCTTCACGATCATGTCCGCCGTGGCGAAAATCTCGGCGGCGGTCGCGACGATTTCGGCACCCGCCTTTTCGTACAGTGCGTCATGCGCGCCGATCCCCTCGCCCGCGCCGCTTTCCACCAGTACGCGATGCCCATGGGCGGTCAGTTCATGCACGCTTTCGGGCGTCAGGCCGACGCGATATTCGTGATTCTTGATCTCTTTGACGGTGCCGACGATCATCATGACTCTCCGAAAAAATCAGGCGGCGCGCCGATGCGCATCCTCATGACCACAGGATAGCGCAGACGAGTCGGTTTATGTTCCCTGATTTTCCGGCTTTGGCTGAGAGGATCAGGATGATATCCTGCATAAATTATATTTATCAGGATATCATTGCATGGATCGGTTCGATGTCGCGTTGCTGGAAGCGTTGCAGGCCGACTCACGCCGGTCGATGGCGGAACTGGGCGAGCATATCGGCCTGTCCGCTTCCGCCTGCCACCGGCGCATCAAGTCGCTGGAGGATGCCGGGCTGATCGCGGGCTATGCGGCGCAACTGGACCCGGAGGCACTGGGCCTGACGCTGCACGCCTTTGTCGAGATGTCGCTGACCAGCCAGAGCCGCGAGACGATGGACCGGTTCGAAACGGCCGTGGCGGACTTCCCCGAAATATTGGAATGCCATCTGATGGCTGGGCAGGCCGACTATCTGTTGCGGGTAGCGGCGGCAGACCTGAAGGGCTTCGACGCCATCCATCGCGACTGTCTGGCGCGCCTGCCCGGTGTATCGGCAATCCGCACCAGCTTTGCCATCCGCCGCATCCGCAACTGGCAGGGCTATCGCCTGCGCGGGCTACGTCTTTGATGGGCGCGATTTCGGCACAGGAGATGCCATTTCCAAACATCGGATGCGGCATCAGGCTTGAAATCGCTTATGGCGCAGCCCTGACCGGCACCGGCGCATTGCAGATGTCCACGCCGCCGGCGGGACGATCGTAGAAATCATCTTTCCGGTTGGCGCGCAGGCGCAGATAATCCGCGAAACTGGGCGACGCGACGTCCATCACCTGAAAATGCGGCCGTTCCGCCTCCGGCAACTCGCTGGCAAGGCGCACGGACAAGATCGGCACCTGATGTTCCTGCGGCGTGTAGAAGCCGAGGTCTCCGGTGCCGCGCGGCAGGCTCGACAGGTTCGCCATGCCCTCGATAATCCGCCCCACCACCGCGATGTTGCGATCGAGCTGACGCGGCGCCTGCCCGATCACGGTGTAGAGTTCCGCGCCGGTCCCGGCATCGGGCGAGATATTGCGGCCCACGCCGACCGCGCCATAGCAATGCGGCAGCCAGGCGGCCGATCCATCCATCGCCACCGGCCAGCCGCCGACAAAGCCGGCCTTGGCCGCATAGGGATCGGCATAGGGCAAAGGCGTGATCGCCAGCCGCCGATTGGCGATCGACACGGTATAATCCTCCGTACTGGTGACGGACAAGCCGGGCGGCATCGGCTTCTTCTCGGTCGCGTCGCCCCATTGAACCACATAATTATCCTGCACCCGGTTGATGCTGGTCCCGTCCCACCAATGCGCCTTCGCCAGCGCCTGAATATTGGCGACGTGGCGCGGCGCGAAGGCCGGTGCAAGCTGGATGACGACCCGCTTGCCGCCCTCGATCGTCATCACCAGCAATTCCTCGGCCGGAATGGCGCGCCAAGCGGAGGCCGGTGCCTGCGCCACGACGGCGGAAGGCGTGGTCGCGGGCGCATCGGCGGCAAGCACGGGGACGGCGCTCAGCGATGCGAGCAGGGCGGCGATGGGAAGGCGATGGCTCATGGTGCGCGATCAAACAGCGCGCGCGACATAATGTAAAGCCTTGCACCAATGCCCCTTGCCTAGCGCGACGCGCCACGATAGGGAGCCGCCTCCAGCGATATGCGGAGCGGTGGCCGAGTGGTCGAAGGCGCTCGCCTGGAAAGTGAGTATACGCCAAAAGCGTATCCAGGGTTCGAATCCCTGCCGCTCCGCCACATTGGAACAGATTGCGCCCGTGATGCACCGTATCGGCGCCCTCTCCAGCAACACCACGCCAACTCAACGCCCGGACGGCGTCCCTTTCGGCTCCGGCGGGAAGCAGGTCGTGCAGCGGCGCCAGCAGGTGACGCCTGGCATCGCCTTTGCCGGGGTCAGGCCGTGTTCGGGATATAGGCCAGCCAATATGGCGGGCGAAATGCCTTCGGGTGCGGCGCGATTGTGGCACATCAGGCAACCGCGCACATATTTGGCGCGGGTGAGGCCGCTATGATCCTCCTGCGCGTGGAGTGCGACGGGCGACAGGAGCAGGCACACAAAGGCCAGCCCGCGCGCCCGCGCGCCGGTCACGCCAGCAACTCGACATCCCAATAGAGCCAGTCGCGCCAGCTTTCGTGCAGATAGCCGGGCGGGAAGGCACGGCCATGTTCCTGCAATTGCCAGCTGGTCGGCCGGATCGGCTGGACATGCAGCTTCATGCCCGCTTGCCGGGGCGTGCGCCCGCCCTTTTTGAGGTTGCAGGGCGAACAGGCGGTCGCGACATTCTCCCACGTCGTGCGCCCGCCCGCGCGGCGCGGCACGACATGGTCGAAGGTCAGATCATGGGTGACGCCGCAATATTGGCAGGAAAATTTGTCGCGCAGGAACAGGTTGAACCGGGTGAAGGCGGGATGTTCGGACGGCTTCACATATTGCTTCAGCGCGATCACCGAGGGGATCTTCATTTCCAGGCTGGGGCTGTGAACCTGTCGCTCATAGCTGGAGATGATGTCCACCCGGTCCAGAAACACCGCCTTGATCGCGGTCTGCCAAGGCCACAGGCTCAACGGATAATAGCTGAGCGGCGTATAATCCGCATTCAACACAAGCGCCGGACAATTTTCCGGATGTCGTATAAGGTCGGGATGGTACATAGAAACCTTCTTCCCCCTTGGCCGACGCTGCTGATCGTCCAGCAACGTGACAAGGGCATGACAGCATTAACGAATATCCCTCGTCAAGAGCCTGTATGACTCATCTTGTCGCACCACAGCATATGGTGACCCGCTTCGCCCCCAGCCCGACCGGAAAGCTGCATGTCGGCCATGGCTGGTCGGCGCTGCTGGCGCTGGACATGGCCCGCGCGGCGGGTGGCGCCTTCCGGCTGCGGATCGAGGATATAGACGGCACCCGCAGCCGGCCGGAGCATGTCGCGGGGATGATGGAAGACCTGCGCTGGCTGGGCGTGGACTGGGACGGCGAGGTCATCTTCCAGTCGCAGCGGATCGCCCACTATGAGGCGGCGCTGGACCAGCTGCGCGCCATGGACCTGCTCTATCCCTGTTTCTGCACCCGTGCCGATATTCAGGCCAGCCTGACCGCGCCGCACGGGCCGGAGGGGACACTCTATCCGGGGACGTGCCGGGGACTGTCGGCGAGCGAAGGGGCACAGCGCATCGCGGCGGGGGAAGCGCATGCCTGGCGGATCGACATGGCGAAGGCGGTGGGGATGGCGGGCGAACTATGCTGGATGGCTTTACCATCCCCCGTTCGTACTGAGCCTGTCGAAGCACGCGCGCTCCCTTCGACAGGCTCAGTACGAACGGAGGTTTTAGCCCACCCGCTCGCCCATGGCGATGTCGTGCTGGCGCGCAAGGATGCGCCGGCCAGCTATCACCTGTCCTGCACGCTGGACGATGCCGCGATGGGGGTGACCCATGTGCTGCGCGGCGATGATCTGCGCAGCGCGACCGATATCCACCGCCTGCTTCAGGCGCTGCTCGATTTGCCCTCCCCCGCCTATCTCCACCATCCGCTGCTGGTGGGGCCGGATGGCCGCCGGCTGGCCAAGCGGGACGGATCGATCGCGCTGGCCGATCTGCGGGCGCAGGGGGTCGATCCGCACGCGCTGGCGACGGACCTGCGGGCCGGGCGCTTTCCCATTGGCATCGCGCTCGCAAGCGCCTAGCATCGCCTTCATGACTACGATCCTCGTCATCGCCCTGATCCTGGCCATGATCGCGACGCTGGTCGCGCTGGTCCGCGGCATCATCGCCTTCCTCCAGACGACCAAGGAGGATCTGAACGCGCCGGAAGGCAGCGGCCCCAGCCCCGCGCGGCTGAAGCAGAACAGGATGATGATGAACCGCATCCTGTTTCAGGCGGGCGCAGTCATCATCGTCGCGATCCTGCTGATGGCCAAGGGCCACGGCTGACACAAAAGCATCCTCCCCGCTCGCGGGGAGGTGGCAGCCCGAAGGGCTGACGGAGGGGGCGGGCCACAGGATGCCATGTTGTGTCAGGAGGCGCGCCCCGCCACCCCTCCCACATCAAGGACCAAGCCGATGGTCAAGCTGAACAAGATCTACACCCGCACCGGCGACTCCGGCACCACCGGACTGGTCGACGGATCGCGTCTGCCCAAACATGCGCCGCGCATGCAGGCGGTGGGCGATGTCGATGAGACGAACAGCGCGATCGGCCTGGCCATCGTCGCCATGGGTGCCCGGCCGGAAAGTCGCTGGCTGACGGTGATCCAGAACGACCTGTTCGATCTGGGCGCGGACCTCGCCACGCCGATCCCGCAGGGCGCGGACGAACCCTGGGCGCTGCGCATCATCGCGGGGCAGGTCGATCGGCTGGAACAGGAAATCGACAGGGTGAATGCCGATCTCGCCCCGCTGGACAGTTTCATCCTGCCGGGCGGATCGTCGGCCGCCGCCGCCGTCCATCTGGCCCGTGCGATCACCCGCCGGGCCGAACGCAGCGCTACCGCCGCTGCCGCCGAGGTCGCGATCAACCCCCATGCGCTCGCCTATCTCAATCGCCTGTCCGATCTGCTGTTCGTGCTGGCGCGGCGACTCAACGATAATGGCGCTGCCGACGTCAAATGGGTGCCCGGCGCGTCGCGTTAAGGCGGCCACACAGTGACAACACGGCTCGACTCGCCCGCCACACGCTTTGTCCGGTAGCGGCGCGTTAACCCTGTTCCTTCAGCATGTGTTTAGACCCGTCCCCGGACATGCCCTGTGCAGTCGCACAATAAACGGGGGATGCCGTGCAATTCTATCTGGCCACGTCTTTTATTTTTCCACGATCTCTGCGCTTGCGCCTCTTCACCCTCTGCTTCGTCGCCACCCATATGCCGCTATTGGGCTATCTGGTCTGGGGGCTTTCGACCGGCCGCATCGCGCTGGCAGAGTTTGTGCTGCTGACGCTGGCCACCGTGGTCGGCACCGCCATCGCCCTGTTCGGCATCGGCGCGTTGCTCAATCCGATCCATGCGCTGGCCGATGCCCTGCATGAAGCGAAGGAAGACGGCGTCGCCCTGCCCGAAGTGGGCGATGTGATCCAGACGCTCTATGCCGGGGTCCAGCGCGTCGCCAGCGCCACCCGCGACCGCATGGAGGATCTGCATCAGGCCGCGCATGAAGACCCGCTGACCGGCATCGCCAATCGCCGCGGCTTCCTGGCCGGACTGGACGCCCTGCCGCCCGAACGGCGGCGCGGCTGCATCGCGATCATCGACATCGACTATTTCAAGCGGGTCAACGACCTGAAGGGTCATGAGGAAGGCGACCGGGTGCTCGCCGCCTTCGCCACCCGCCTGTCCGCGCTGATGCGCCG
This sequence comes from Sphingobium sp. AP50, assembly GCF_900109095.1. GTDB lineage: Bacteria > Pseudomonadota > Alphaproteobacteria > Sphingomonadales > Sphingomonadaceae > Sphingobium. The sequence continues at coordinate 108,683 of NZ_FNYZ01000015.1, read as the reverse complement.
GGTCGATCTGGTCGCACGCTGGGGTGGCGAGGAATTCGCTATCTTCTTCCAGGATTGTATCGAGGATGAGGCAAGCTGGTCGTTGGCCCGCATCGCCAGCCGAATGCGCAGCCATCCGATCGGTGACGTGCATGGCCGCCCGATCAGCTTTTCCGCCGGCATCTGTCGCTGGCATGGCGGCGATCTGGAGGAGACTTTCGCCCGCGCCGACGAAGCCCTGTATGACGCCAAACAATCCGGCCGCGACCGCATCTGCCGCGCCGCGCCGCTCTTTCAGGAGGTGTGATCCGACAGCGGGCCGGAACCCCATCCCGCTTCATGCGCTTGTTCAGGCAAGAGAGCGGCGCAACCGTATCGGGAAAGGGCAGGCATGGCCAGAAGCTGGATGGACGCCCATCAGGATGATCTGGAGGAACGCTACCGCGCCGTTCGGGCGCTCAGTGAAGCGCTGACCGCCCCCCTGTCCGATGCCGATGCGACCGTCCAGTCGATGCCCGACGCATCGCCCGCCAAATGGCATCTGGCCCATACAAGCTGGTTCTTCGAAACATTCGTCCTGCGCGATCATGTGGCGGGCTATCGCCCGTTCGACCCGCGCTACGCCTTCCTGTTCAACAGCTATTATGAGGCGGAAGGGCCGCGCCACGCCCGGCCGCAACGCGGGATGCTCACCCGCCCGACGCTGAGTGAAATCCGGGCCTATCGCGCCCATGTCGACGCGGCGCTGATCGGCGCGCTCGGCATGTTGCCGCAGGATGCGCGGGCGCTGGTGACGCTGGGGCTTCAGCATGAGCAGCAGCATCAGGAATTGCTGCTGACCGATTTGCTGCACCTGTTTTCGCGCAACCCGCTGGAACCAGCCCTGTTCAACGCGCCCAGCGCCGCGCCGGTCGACCTGCCAGGGCCGCTCCACTGGATCGAGGGGCGGCAGGGACTGGTCGAGATAGGCGATGATGGCCGCAGCGGCTTCGCCTTCGATTGCGAGGGGCCACGGCACAAGACGGTGCTGCATCCCCATGCGCTGGCGCATCGCCCCATAACCAATGGCGAATGGATCGCCTTCATCGAGGATGGCGGCTATCGCGATCCCGCCCATTGGCTGTCGGACGGCTGGGCCTGGGTACAGGCGGAGGCGATCGACAGTCCGCTCTACTGGAAACAGGGGGAAGCGGGCTGGAGCCGATTCGGGCTGGATGGCCGCCAGCCGGTCAACCCCGCCGCGCCCGTCACCCATATCAGCCTCTATGAGGCGGACGCCTATGCCAGTTGGGCGGGCGCACGCCTGCCCACGGAGGCGGAATGGGAAAGCGCGGCGCAGAATGTCGCGCCGGTCCATGGTCGTTTGCTGGATGGCGCAGGCTGCCCCCGGCCCTTGCCCGCGGAACCGGGCGCCGGGTTGACGCAGATGTTCGGCGATGTGTGGGAATGGACCGGCAGCGCCTATCGCCCGCATCCCGGCTTTCGCGCGGCGGCGGGCGCGGTCGGCGAATATAATGGCAAGTTCATGTCCGGCCAGTTCGTGCTGAAAGGCGGCAGCGCCGCCACCCCGCGTGGCCATGTGCGGGCCAGCTATCGCAATTTCTTCTACCCCCACCAACGCTGGCAGTTCACCGGACTGCGGCTGGCAAAGGATCTCTAAGCCCCATGCTGCTGACCGACGACAGCCCATCCCTTTCGCGCGCCATTGATCCGGCCTTTCGCCGCGACATTATCGATGGCCTGTCGCGCAGCCCCAAGGCGACGCCGCCCATCTGGTTCTACGACCAGCGGGGATCGGAATTGTTCGAAGATATTACCGGCCTGCCCGAATATTATCCCACGCGGACCGAAACATTGCTGCTCCAGCGCCATGGCGGCGACGTTGGCGCGGCGGTCGGTGCCGGACGCGCGGTGGTGGAGTTTGGCGCGGGCAGCGCGCGCAAGACGCCGCATTTGCTGCGCGCGATTGCCCCCGCAGCCTATGTGCCGATCGATATCAGCCGCGATTTCCTGCACGCCAGCAGCGCGGCCCTCGCGCAGGCCTTTCCCGACCTGCCGGTGCTGCCGCTGGTCGGCGACTTCAACGGGCCGCTGCATCTGCCCGATGCGATCGCGGCCATGCCCCGGCTGGGCTTCTTCCCCGGCTCCACCATCGGCAATATGGAGCCGGACGCGGCTGTCGACCTGCTGCGCGCGATGCGGCGCCTGCTGGGGCCGGGCGCCATGCTGCTGATCGGCATGGACCGGATCAAGGACAGGGACCGGCTGGTCGCCGCCTATGACGATGCGCAGGGGGTGACGGCGGCCTTCAACCTCAACCTCCTCACCCGGATCAACCGCGAACTGGAAGGCGACCTGCCGATCGACGGCTTCGCCCATCGCGCTATCTGGAATGACGAGAAAGCGCGGATCGAAATGCATCTGGAAGCGATGCGGCCGCTGCATTTCCACGTCGCGGGCCAATGTTTCCGCATGGCCGCCGGTGAGACGATCCACACCGAAAGCAGCCACAAATATGGCACCCGCGACGAACGCCTGCTGCTGCGCGCGGGCGGTTGGGAGCCGACACAGGAATGGACCGACGCGGAAGGGCTGTTCGCGCTGGTGCTGGCGGAGGCGGGTTGAGGGGACTGATTGCGACCAATGACGGTGTCTACCTGTGGGCGTAGCGAAGCCCGTTAGCTGCCATAAAGCCTTTGGCGTCGAAGCTGCTCCACACTTCACCCCAAGGCATCTGCCCCGCATGGATATTCATGTCTCGAACCAATGTGTCGCGAACGAACGACAACTCGCAATCGATGGCTTCGCGCGTCGGCCAACCACCTTCCGCCGGTGCATCAGGCAACTGAACATTCCATGATGCTTGTTCAAGGCTACCGTTATGGAAACATAGTGCGAGCCGAGCAGATAGCCCGCCGAACGTCAGGCCGCCGAGATAAAGCCACTCATAGCCATTGCCATAATCTCGCGAGCCTTCGAGCAAATCAGCTACCTGTGGCTCTATCGAGCCTTTCGTCTGATAGGGCTGCAATAGCGCGAGATCGCCGATGCGCATCTCGCCCGTGTCTTCGTTGATCCATAATTCAGCAGCCATGGCGCAAACATCCACAATCTGATGTCTGTGGCAATGGCCGCTTTACGCATCGGCGGTTGAAAAGTTGTCTGTCAGGAAGCCACCCCTTTTCGTCATTCCCGCGAAAGCGGGAACCCACCTCCCCACCCATCAGCGAGGGAAAAAGGTGGGAGATGGATCCCCGCCTGCGCGGGGATGACGGTGTGGAGAGTCGCTTACCCAGTAGCCAGCAGCAGATCGCGCAGGTCGGTCAGGCTCGGCAGCACCTGTGCGCAGGCGAGGACCAGTTCTTCGGTGGGGGGCAGCAGGTCGGGCACCATCACCGTCGCCATGCCCGCCGCGACGGCCGAACGGACGCCGGCATGGCTGTCCTCCACCGCGACGACATAAGCCGGCTCGACGCCCAGACGCTGCGCCGCCAGCAGATAGGGCTGCGGATGCGGCTTGGGATGCTCCACATCGCTGCGGGTGACGACCACGTCGAAATAAGGGAGCAGCCCCATCCGTTCCAGGCGCTGCTGGGCGAAGGGCGCGGCGGTCGAGGTCGCGATCGCCATGGGAATGTCGCTCTGCGCCAGATGCTCCAGAATCAGTTCCGCGCCGGGACGCAGCGGAATGCCCGCATCCACCGCCGCTTCGAACAGGGCGTCACTGTCGGCATAGAAGCGCGCCAGCGGAAAGTCCGGTCCCAGATGGGCGGCCAGCATCCGCTCATTCTCGTCACGATGGATGCCGACCATCGATAGCAGCAACTCTTCCGACAGCGGCCAGCCGAGCGCCTGCCCGGTCCGGGCGAAGGCGTCCCGATGCACCGCCTCCGTTTCGAGCAGGGTGCCGTCCATGTCGAAGATCACCGCGCGGATCGGGTCCGGCAGAGTGGAGGTGCGGGGGGCAGGGGCGGATTGGCGGAGAGGGTTGGCCATGGTCACAATATGAGGGCTAAAGATGCAAATTCCATTGCAAAGCACGGTAGCGCGATTGCGTGGAGTGCCTCTACCCCGTTCGTCCTGAGTAGCCCCTTCGACTGCCTGCCAAGGTCCAAAGCAGGCACGTGACTGCTTTGGACGCTCAGGACAGGCATTGAGCGAAGTCGAAATGGCGTATCGAAGGATCGGTGCTTCGATGCGGGTCTTCGACAAGCTCAGCCCCTACTCAGCACGAACGGAAAGAGGGGTGAAATCGTCCGCCCTACTCCACCACCCCGGCCGACCATGTCGTGATCCAATGCCATGCGCCGCGACATTCGCCCATGCTGGTCGCGGCGGTCAGGCGGAAGCGGGTGCCGTCCCAGACATAGGTTTCGCTGCCGCCACAATCGCCGATGCCGCGCCCCTTGGCGAAGCTGGACAGTTCCGACTTTTCCGGCGTCCAGCCGACATTGACCAGCATCGGCTTGGCCTCTTCCTCGCTCCAGCCGGGCTTATAGTCGAAGCTGGCGAGGCGGAAGGTGCGGCGACCGGCAATGCCGGTAGCGATCACCGGAACCGACGTGAAATTATAGGCGCCCGATCCGCAGGGGACGAGGATCAGCGTCTCGGTCTTCGACAGGCGATGCAGGTCGGGCGTCTGGCTGGTGTCGCGTATTTCCTCCGTGCATCCGGTGAACTTGCCGAGCGCGGTCAGTTCCTCGCGCCACAGATTCGCAGGCACGGCGCCGGCGGAGATGATCGCCCGGCGGATCGATGGCGCGACCGGCGCGGCACGCACCGCGATCGGCCCCATCACGCCGGTCGCGACCAGCGCGGTGCTGGTCCCGGCCCGCCCCTGCCGCGCGTCCATATAGCGCAGGGCCGCGCCCGATCCGGCCAGCGACGGCCGACCCAGCACACGGTTGCCCGATCGCACCTCCAGCGTGCCGCCGCGTGCCATGGCGATGGCCAGCGCCGCCGCCTGCGGCCCGCGCAATGTGGCGTCGCCGTCCCGGCTCTGGGCACTGGCGACCTTGCGCCCGTCGATATGGAAGCTGACCTCGCCGCTGCCCTTGGCATCGCGGCTGACCCATACTTCGGCGGCGCCATCCGGCCCGGCGTCGCGCACGATGCCGACCATCACCGGATTGTCCGGCCATTCACCGCCATCGGGCAGCAACGACACCGCTTCGCACCGGTTGCGATTGTCGCAGCCGATGGTCCAGTCCTTGTAGGTTTCCAGCGTACCCGGCTTCGGCGCGGACACGCTGGCCTGCGCTCCGAGCGCAGGCGCCTGCGCTTTGTTCGACGCTCCGGGCGCGGGCGCCTGCGCGATGCCCATGCCCGACCAGTTCAGGGCCGCCAGCGCGACCAGGAAAAATCTATTTGCCCCCATCGGTTAACCATAACCGATTTGCAGGAGGGGCGATAGCGTTTCCGTTACGCCTTCGTCCCGATCACCAACTGATCACTGGCCGATCACAGGCTGAGCATCAATCCCGCCAGCGCCGCGCTCATCAGATTGGCGAGGCTGCCGGCCACCAGCGCCTTCAGCCCCAGCTTCGCGATCATCGGCCGCTGATTGGGGGCCAGATTGCCCGTCACCGCCATCTGGATCGCAATCGAGCTGAAATTGGCGAAGCCGCACAGCGCGAAGGTGATGATGGCGATGGTCGCGGGCGACAATGTGCCCTGCACCTGACCCAGATTGATATAGGCGACGAATTCATTGAGCACGACCTTCGTGCCGAACAGGCCGCCGGCCACCTGCGCTTCGTTCCAGGGGATGTTCAGCAGATACATGACCGGCGAGAAGACATAGCCCAGCAGCATCTGGAAGCTGAGGTCGGGATAGCCGAACCAGGCCCCGATGCCGCCCAATATGCCGTTCGCCAGCGCGACGAGCGCCACGAAGGCCAGCACCATCGCGCCGACCGCCACGGCCAGCTTCACGCCGGTCTGCGCGCCCTGTGCGGCGGCCATGATGATATTGGCGGGGCGCTCCTCATCATGGGTGGCGACCGGCATGGGTTCGCCCGGCGTGGTTTCCGCATTCAGCGCCTGCGACACGGCCGCGCTGCGGCGCGTTTCGGGCAGGTGGATATCCTCTTCCAGCGGCAGTTCCGGTTCGCATTCCGGCTGGTCCGGCATCATGATCTTGGCCATCAAAAGCCCGCCGGGCGCGGCCATGAAGCTGGCCGCGAGCAGATAGTCGATCTTGATCCCCATGGAAGCGTAGGCCGCCAGGATGGTGCCCGCCACGCCGGCCATGCCGCTGGTCATCACGGTGAAGAGCTGCGGCCCGTTGAGGCCGGCCAGATAGGGACGAATGACGAGCGGGCTTTCGCTCTGCCCCACGAAGATATTGGCGGCGGCGCACAGGCTTTCCACCTTGGACACGCCCGTCACCTTCTCGATCGCGCCGCCGACCCAGCGGACGATGAACTGCATGATCCCCAGATAATAGAGGATCGACACCAGGCTGGCGAAGAAGATGATCACCGGCAGCGCGGCGATGGCGAAGCTGGCGCCGCCGATTTCCGGCTTGGCCAGCGGGCCGAAGATGAAGTCCGTACCGGCCTGTGCATAGCCCAGCAAGTTGGCCACGCCATGCGACATGCCGGCGATGATCGCCCGGCCCGCGGGCACATAGAGCACCAGCAGCGCGATCCCCGCCTGCAACAGGAAGGCCGCGCCCACGACCCGCGGCTTGATGGCGCGACGGTCGGAAGACAGAGCGAAAGCAATGGCGAGGATGAGCAATATGCCGGCAAGGCCGATGAGAAGATGCATGTAGCGCTTTCGCGGAAAAGGACAAACCCGGTGACTATATGGGCCCCGACGCGCGGAGGCCAGCGCTTTGCTGCAAGCCGGCCATGCTACAAAGCGGCTACATTGGGTAATCGGCCGGAGATATGGCCAGACTAATCCCCTTTTCTGAGGGTCTGCAAACAGACAAGACGAGGGAAACGGGATGACGCAGGGTAGCGAACCCCATGATCATGGGTTGATGCACGATCTGGAACGGATGCGTGCACTGGCTAAGGAAAATATCGGCCGCCGACGGACGTTGCGCCTGCTCTTTTCCGCAAGCGGCGCGGCGCTAGTCGGCGCCTGCGGCGGTGGCGGCTCCAGTTCGTCGAGCGATTCGACCGCAACGCCAACGCCTACTCCCACGCCTACACCGACACCTACCCCCACCCCGACATCGACCGACACCTGCATCGCCGATCCGGAGGAAACCAACGGCCCCTATCCGGCCGACGGTTCCAACAGCAGCAATGGCAGCGTGGTCAATGTGCTGGATGACACGGGTATCGTTCGTACCGACATCCGGTCCAGCTTCGGTTCGTCCAGCGGCACGGCCGACGGCGTCGCCATGACGCTGACCATCACCGTCGTCGATGTGAACAGCGGTTGCGCCGCACTGGAAGGCTATGCCGTCTATATCTGGCATTGCACGCTGGACGGCCTCTATTCACTCTACACCGTTCCGGGCGAAAATTATCTGCGCGGCGTGGCGGAAACCGACGCCAATGGGCAGGTGACTTTCACCAGCATCTTCCCCGGCTGCTATGACGGGCGCTATCCGCACATCCATTTCGAGGTCTATCCCAGCCTGACCCGCGCCACCAGCTACGCCAACCGCGTACTGACGTCGCAATTCGCGATGCCGACGGATGCCTGCAACACGGTCTATGCCACCAGCGCCTATTCCAGCAGCAAGACCAATTACGCAAAAATAACGACCAGCAGCGACAATGTGTTCGGCGACAATACGTCGGCGCAGGTCGCAGCCATGACCCCCACCATGACCGGCGATATCACCAACGGCTATACCGGCACGGTGACGGTCGGTCTGGCAATCTGACGGGAAAGGCGCGGATGACTTTGCAGGAAGCGTTTTCAGCCGATATGCTGACGCCCCATATGGACGGTTCACGCATATTGGTGGTCGACGACGACGCGGACATTCGCGCCTTGCTGTCCGACTTTCTGGAACAGCATGGCTTTGCCGTGACGGCGGTGGCGGATGGCGCGGCGATGGACCGCACCCTCGCCACGCAGGATTTCGACATCGCCGTCCTCGACGTGATGATGCCAGGCGAGGATGGCCTGTCGATCCTGCGCCGGCTGGCGGCGCGCGGCGGCCTGCCGGTGATCATGCTGTCGGCCATCGGCAGCGATATCGACCGCATCGTCGGGCTGGAAATGGGGGCGGAGGATTATCTGCCCAAGCCGTGCAACCCGCGCGAACTGCTCGCGCGCGTCCGCACCGTGCTGCGCCGACACCGGCGACAGACGGAGGAAGCGCCCGAGGCTTCGGGCAGGAAGCTGCGCTTTGCCGGCTGGCAGATCGACATGGGCGCCCGCCTGCTGACCGATCCCGACAATGTCGTCGTCACCCTGACCGACGGCGAGTTCCGCCTGCTGCGCGCCTTCATCGAACATCCGCGCCGGGTGCTGAGCCGCGATCAGTTGCTCGACTATTCGGCCGGCAATGAAAGCGAAAGTTACGACCGGGCGATCGACGTGCAGGTGAGCCGTTTGCGGCGCAAGCTGGAGCGCGGTGCCAAGGATGGCGGCGACGAGCTGGTCCGCACGATCCGCAACGAAGGCTATATGTTCACCGCCGAGGTCCGCCCGGCGTGACATCGCGCCTCGATCGATTCAACCCGTCGATCCTGACACGCATCGTCGCGCTGGTGGCGGCCACGCTGTTGCTGGCACTGGGCGCGATGATGCTGGTGACATTTCGCGGACCGCCGCCCCATGCCCGGCCGATGATGCTGGGCGAAGCCGCCGCCCTGTTGCAGGGGGCAAATGCGCCTGCGGGCAGCTGGACCGTCACCCGCTACCAGTCCGACCGGATACCGCTGACCGAAACCAACCTGGTTCAGGATCAGCGCAGCGCGAAGCAGATCGCCCTGTTGCTCGCCGCCCCGGCCACCGACATCCACCTGATGCGCGAACGCCCGCCCATGGGCATGCCGGAACCCGACATGGCCTTTGCGCCGCAACCCGGCCCCGGCCGGATGATGCTGCACGGCGCCTTCATACTGGCGCGGCGCACTGCCGACGGCTGGCAGGTGGTGCAGGCGCGGCAAGGCGCCAACAGCAGTTGGTACGCCATCACGCTGACCCTGATGGCGGGGATCTTCATCCTGCTGCTGCTGCCCGCTTACTGGGTGGCGCGGCGCATCACCCAGCCGATCCGCCGTCTGGCCGAGGGCGCCGCCACCGAACGGCCCGAACGCGCCGAGCCGCTGCCGCTCAAAGGGCCGCCCGAAGTACGCGCAGTTGGCGTCGCCTATAATCATATGCGCACCCGCATCGCCGATTATCTGAACGAGCGCACCGCCATGCTGGTGGCGATCGCACACGATCTGCGCACGCCGATGACCCGCCTGTCCTTCCGCCTGGAAGAATTGCCCGACAGCACCCGCACCAGGGCGCAGGCCGATGTGGAGGAGATGCGGGCGATGGTCACCACCCTGCTCGACTTCATGCGCGAGGGAACGGACAATGCGGAGCGGGTGCGGATGGACCTGTCCGCCATCGTCGAGACGCTGGCCGACGATCTGGCCGATATGGGGCAGGATGTGGCGGTGACGCTAAGTGCCCGCGCGGTCATCCGTGGCGACGCCGGCGCGCTGCGCCGCTGCATCGGCAATCTGGTGGAAAATGCGGTGCGCTATGGCGGCTCCGCACGGATCGCCATCGCTGTCACCAGCCGGCATGCTACCGTGACGGTCGAGGATGACGGCCCCGGCGTCCCCGAAACGACGATCGAACGCCTGTGCGAACCCTTTTATCGTGGGGAAGCATCGCGCAACCGGGAAACCGGCGGCGTGGGGCTGGGCCTGTCGATCGCCCGCACCATCGCCGAGCGCCATGGCGGCACGCTCGCCTTCGCCAATCGCGCCGAGGGCGGATTGCGGGCGAGCATCACCCTGCCGCTGGAACGCTGACCCGTCAGTCGTCGCCGGAAAAGGCGAGCGAGAACCAGGACGCCATCGCATCCATCGCCAGAGGGGAAGGACGCTGCGCGGTGCGGCGGCGGCTGTTGGGCGAACTGCGGTGTTCGACCAGCAGGCCGCGCCGCTCCATCACGCCCACCTGCCCGACGACGGTGCTGAGCGACAGACGCAGCGTCTCGCTCAACTGCTCCAGCGTCAGGGACCGCCCTTCCAGCTCCGCCTGATAGAGCATCAGCAAGATGTCCCAGGCCGGATCGGAAAAGAGATTCTGGCCGAACAGCGTCGACCGTACCCGGCGCGCCTCGATATAGCGGGCCAGCGCGTCCTGCTGCTCCCCGCCCTCGCCGTCCAATATGGCCGGCTCTTCCTTATTCGCATGGAAATTGGTGAGGCAGCGTTGCAGGGCGACCACCAGGTCGACGGCCTCCTGGCTCGGCACGCTTCGGTCAGGCGGTATATGCGCGGTCATGCGACGCCTTCCGGTCCAGTTCGATGCCGATGATCGCAAACAGCATCAGGGGAATGACCCAGACCGTATTCAGGCCTGCATATATGCGGTCGGAAAAACTGTGCAGCAGCAGCGTGACGACATGGGTCAGTACCGTCATCAACTGGCAGGCCGCAGCCCAGATCGGCCAGTAGCGCGGACTTTGCAGCATCAGCCACACCAGCGCGCCCAGCGTGCCGACGTCGACCATCATCAGCCATAGCTGCGTGGCGTGCCATGATCCGGCCAGTTGCGCCGGGATGGACAGCAGCGCCGCCGCCACGATGATCACCACCAGCATCCGCCCTTCGCGTCCGCCAAAGCAGATCGCGAAGGCGCAGGTCATCAGCATCAATATCCAGAAGAAAACCGCCAACATCCGGTTCACCGACTTGAGGGGGAGAAATCAAGCGTCCTACCGGATGCTGACGGCCATGTCCCGGTCAGGCGACCAGGGTCAGGTAGCGCGGTGCGCCTTCCTGTTCGGGGGCTTCCAGACCGATCGGGCAACCGAAGGCGGTCACTTCGTGCTGGCTGCGTTCGATGCAGCGGGTCAGCAGCGCGGTGGCGCGGACCATGTCGCTGCGACCTTCGATGATCTTGGTCGCGCTGTCATGAATTTGCTTCAGGATGCGCTGGCTTTCGCTGGCGGTCAGGCCGGCGCCCTGCGACGCGGTGATGAAGGCGGTGGTGAGCTGTGCGGCATCGACCAGCGCATTGTCCAGCGCGGCGAAGGTCTGGCGGGTCTGATCGGCGACGGCCTGGGTCTTGGCGGGGTCGAGGTTGAGCACAAGTCATCTCCTTCGCACGACGCCCTTCCCGGACGGTGCGTTTGCAAGCATGGCGATTTCGGTAGGATCAGGCCAGAACCCGGAAAGCTCCGGCTATCAGCAGCAGCAGAGTGACGACACCTACCCCGGTCAGAACCGCGGCCCGGATCATCGCCAATATGCGGCCATCGATACTCAGTTCATTGGTTGATCCCCCTAGCGGCGGCCCGAAGGCGAGGATGCGCCGCAGGAGCGTCTTTGGCTCCGTCTGCTCATCCGACCTGTCCGGCTGATCAAGGGATGACGCAGGTTCGGGATCGGAAGCAAGCGGCTCCGGCTGATATATCAAAGGCTGATATGTGTCGATTTGGGGCGGACGTTGTTCAACCGAAACGAACAGGCGCGCGGCTTCCTTGCGGTTGGGCACGCCAAATTTGCGCAGACTGGTGCGGACGCGCTGATCGACCGTATGCTCCGACACATGGAGCTGCCGCGCGATTTCCTTGGAACTGAAGCCCTGCGCCACCAGCCGCAGGCACTGCTTTTCCCCCTCGCTTAACGCTGGAAGGGTTTCCACCACTTCGTCATTCCTCCTGTGTGCCCCCGCCGATGAACGCACCATCGACGCCGGGGAGGCCCAGCTGCCCAACGCCCAGTCACTAGACTTTAAGTGTCAAATCAAGGTTGCGATTCGGTTCGTGCGAACCCTAAAGTGGCACGACAGGGCATGGACGCGCAATGAAGAGGGCATGCGAAAAAGGCCGACGCCTTTGCGGCATCGGCCTTTGACCCGAGATTATCCGCGGAGCGGAGCGGTCCGGATTATTTTTGCATCATCTCGCCGGAGACGCTGCGGTCAGGCGGCGCTCTTCGCCGCCCGCGCGGCGGTGTAGCGATTGTCCGGCTCCGGCAGGCCCAGATGCGCGCGGAAGGTCGTGCCTTCATAATCCGTGCGAAACAGGCCGCGCGCCTGAAGGATCGGGATCACCTTGTCGACAAATTGTTCGAGTTGCCCCGGCAGCGGTTCGAACAGGACGAAGCCGTCGGCCGCCCCACTTTCGAACCAGTCCTGCAACCGGTTGGCGACCGTCTCGGGCGATCCGACAAAGGCGCCGCGCGGGGTAGCCAGCCGCTCGGCTATCTGGCGCAGGGTCAGGTTTTCGGCCCGCACCTCGGCCAAAATGCGCAGCGTGCCGCTCTGCTGACTGTTGAGGCCGATATGCTCGACATCGGGGAAAGGTGCGTCGAGGTCATATTGGCGGAAACCATGGTCGTTGAAGGTGCGCGACAGATAGCCAAGGCCGGTGTCGATCGATTCCAGCGCGGCGAGTTCCCGATAGCGCGCCTCCGCCTCCTCGTCCGTATCGCCGATGATCGGGGCGATGCCGGGCAGGATGAACAACCTGTCCGCGTCCCGGCCAAAGCCCTTCGCCCGCGCCTTCACATCGGCATAATAGGCCTGCCCCTCCTCCTGCGTCGGGGCGTGGGTGAAGATCACTTCCGCCCGACGCGCGGCGAAGCTGCGGCCGTCGTCCGATGCGCCGGCCTGGAAGATGACCGGCTGGCCCTGCGGCGTGCGCTTGATATTGAGCGGCCCGCGCACCTGAAAATGCTCGCCCTTATGGTCGAGGCGATGGAGCCGATCGGGATCGACGAATTGCCCCGTTTCCTTGTCGGCGACATGGGCGCCCGCTTCCCAGCTATCCCATAGCCCCTGCACGACATCCAGATATTCCGCCGCGATGCGATAGCGCACGGCATGGGCCGGATGTTCGGTCTTGCTGAAATTGGCCGCGGTGTCGCCCAGCCAGCTGGTGACGACATTCCAGCCAGCCCGCCCACCACTCAGATGATCGAGCGAGGCGAACTGACGCGCGACATTGAAGGGTTCGGAATAGCTGACGGTCAGGGTCGCGACCAGACCGATGCGTGATGTGGTCGCCGCCAGCGCTGACAGGATGGTGATCGGCTCGAACCGGTTGAGATAATGCGGGCTGGATTTTTCGTTGATCGACAGGCTGTCGGCCACGAACAGGAAATCGAACTTGCCGCGTTCCGCCGTCGCCGCCTGCCGCTGATATTGGGCCAGGCTGGTGCTGGCGCCGCCATCGCGATCGGGATGGCGCCAGTCATTCCAGGTCCGCCCGACGCCATGCAGGATGAAGCCGAGTTTGATATGCCGCTGCTCTGTCATGATCCTTGCCTTTCGATCCGGTGATGGATCGAAAGCTAGGCGCATCACCGTGCCCGGCTCCAATGCGTTATGCTCGACCCGTTATGAGTTGAGCAAAAGCACCCGCATCAGGATTTGGCCTTCGGGCCTTCCTGCTTCGCCTTGTGCGCGGCCAGCAGCGCGTCGATTTCCACGATCCGCAGGCGCTGCGGCGTATCCTTGGGCAGCCCCTTCAATCGGCATTCGGCCCAGAGCGAGCGGCGTTCGGCGGTCAGCGCCTTCAAATAGAGGTCAGCCATGATGATCTCACTTCTTTCTAACGGAAAAGGGCCGGTGCCTCGCGACACCGGCCCTTTCGATACTGGTCTACCCTAAAATCAGGCGGCCTTTAAGAGGCCACCCTGAAACATCAGGCGGCCTTTGTTGAGGCCACCCTGATAGATCAGGCGGCCTTCGAACGGCTCATGCGCTTGCGCTCGTTCGGGTCCAGGTAGCGCTTGCGCAGACGGATGGTCTTGGGCGTCACTTCGACCATTTCATCATCGTCGATATAAGCGATGGCCTGTTCCAGCGTCGCCTTCTTCGGCGGGGTCAGGCGAACGGTGTCGTCCTTGCCGCTGGCGCGGAAGTTGGTCAGCGCCTTCGACTTCATCGGGTTGACTTCAAGGTCTTCCGGCTTGGCGTTCTCGCCGACGATCATGCCTTCATAGAGGGCCTCGCCCACGCCCACGAACAGGATGCCGCGTTCTTCCAGCGGACCCAGCGCATAGGCATTGGCTTCGCCGGCACCGTTGGAGATCAGCACGCCGTTTTTGCGGCCTTCGATCTTGCCCTTATGCGGACCGTATTTCTCGAACAGGCGGTTCATGATGCCGGTGCCGCGCGTGTCGGACAGGAATTCGCCATGATAGCCGATCAGGCCGCGCGAGGGCGCGGAGAAGGTGATACGGGTCTTGCCGCCGCCCGAGGGACGCATGTCGGTCATTTCCGCCTTGCGGATGTTCATCTTGTCGACGACCGTGCCGGAGAATTCATCGTCCACGTCGATGACGACGGTTTCATAAGGCTCGGTCTTGGCGCCATTTTCGTCTTCGCCGAACAGCACGCGCGGACGCGAGATACCGAGTTCAAAGCCTTCGCGGCGCATGGTTTCGATCAGAACGCCCAGCTGGAGTTCGCCACGACCGGCGACTTCGAAGCTGTCCTTGTCTTCCGATTCGGTCACCTTGATGGCGACGTTCGATTCGGCTTCGCGGGCCAGACGATCGCGGATCATGCGGCTCGTCACCTTGCTGCCTTCGCGGCCCGCCATCGGCGAATCGTTCACGGCAAAGCGCATCGACAGAGTCGGCGGATCGATCGGCTGGGCCTGGATCGGTTCGCTGACGGCGGTGTCGCAAATGGTGTTGGCCACGGTCGCGACGGCGAGGCCGGCCAGCGAAATGATGTCGCCCGCCTTGGCTTCATCGACGGGCACGCGGTCCAGACCCTGGAACGACATGATCTTCGACGCACGGCCGGTTTCGATGACATTGCCGTCCATGTCCAGCGCGTGGATCGGCTGGTTGACCTTCACCGTGCCCGACTGGACACGGCCGGTCAGGATACGACCCAGGAAGTTGTCGCGGTCGAGCAGCGTGACGAGGAAGCTGAACGGCGCGTCCTGATCCAGCGACGGCGCGGGCACATGGTCCACAATCTTCTGGAACAGCGGCTCCAGCGTGCCTTCGCGGCGCTGCGGATCTTCGCTGGCATAGCCGTTGCGGCCCGACGCGTAGAGGACAGGGAAGTCGAGCTGTTCGTCATTCGCTTCCAGCGTCACGAACAGGTCGAACACTTCGTCCAGCACTTCCTGGATGCGCTCGTCGGGACGGTCGACCTTGTTGACGACGACGATGGGCTTAAGGCCCAGCGCCAGCGCCTTGCCGGTCACGAACTTGGTCTGCGGCATCGCGCCTTCCGACGAATCGACCAGCAGGATCACGCCGTCGACCATCGAGAGGATGCGCTCCACTTCGCCGCCGAAGTCGGCGTGGCCGGGCGTGTCGACGATGTTGATGCGGGTGCCGTTCCATTCGACCGAGGTGGGCTTCGCCAGAATGGTGATGCCGCGCTCCTTTTCCAGGTCGTTGCTGTCCATGGCGCGTTCTTCGACGCGCTGGTTGTCGCGGAAGGTGCCGGACTGGCGGAAAAGCTGGTCGACGAGGGTGGTCTTGCCATGGTCGACGTGCGCGATGATCGCGATATTACGCAGGGACATATTGTGCCTTCGGGATTCGGGTTCTCCCGGCCGGCACCACGCCTGTCCAGGACTATCGGGCGCGCCCCTACAGGAAATGATGCGTTGCGGCAAGGGCGGCGGTCATATGGCGGATCGCCCTGCCCGATCCGTCCATCCTTCTATTCCCGAAGGAGACGCCCATGACCGACAGCCCGCTCATCAGCCGCCGCACCCTGATGCAGGCCGCGGCCATCGCCGCCCCCCTGGCGCTGACGCCCGGCATGCTGAGCGCGGCCGGCAAGCCCGCGCTGCGCGACGCCATGCTGCTCGACCCGGCGATCCGCTATTTCAACGCCGCCAATATCGCGCCGACCTTCCGCAGCGTGGCGGCCGTGCATGAAAGCGAAACCCGCGCCTTCCAGATGGACCCGTCGGTCGAGCGCCGCGCCCTCTATCCCAAGGCGGCCGATGCGCTGCGCGCCCGAATCGCCAAGCGACTGAACGTCACGGCGCAGGAAATCGCGCTGGTCCGCAACAGCAGTGAGGCGAACACCGTCGCCGTACGGGGGCTGGCGCTCAAGGCCGGGGACCGCATCATCCTGACCGACCATAATCATCCCTCGACGTGGGATAGCTGGAAATTGCGGGCGGAGCGCGAGGGGCTGGACCTGCATGTCGTGCCGGTCCCGGTCGATGCCAAATCGCCGCAGGAATTGTTCGACAGCATCGCCGCCGCCGTGACGCCGAATACGAAGGCGATCTTCCTCTCCCACATGAGCAATATCACCGGCATCATCTATCCGGTGGCGGAAATCGCCAAGCTGGCAAAGGCGAAGAATATCTGGTTGCATGCCGATGGCGCGCAGACCTTCGGCTGGATGCAACTGGATCTCGCGGCGCTGGGCGTGGACAGCTATTCGGGCAGCACGCATAAATGGCTGATGGGGCCGCTGGAGGGCGGCATGCTCTATGTGAAGCAGGAACGGCAGGCGGAACTCCAGCCGATCATGATGAGCCATGGCTATTGGCTGACCGACGAAGCGAACCTGAACACCGCGCAAAAGTATGAGATTTTGGGTCAGCGCGACGATCCGCGCCTGATGGCCTTTGCCGCGACGCTGGATGTGCTGGACGGCGTGGGCCAGGCGGCGATCGAACAGGCGGCACGGCAGCGGGCAGCCTCGATGCGGCAGGCGCTGTCCGCCGTGCCGGGGGCCAAGCCCTTCGGCAGCGGGGTGGACGCCATTACCGGCCCGGTCATTACCGTCGCCTTCCCCGGCCGCGATGTGGCGGCGCTGCGCGCGAAACTATGGCAGGCAAAAATCGCCACCGCTGCATCGAAGATCGGCGGCGCGGGCGCGATCCGCTTTTCGCCGCATGTCTATAATAGCGATGACGATGTGGCAGCGGTGATCGAGGGGCTGCGGGCGGTCTAGGCCAGGAGCGAACATACCAGAACTCCGTTCGTCCTGAGTAGGGACTGAGCGAAGTCGAAGGCCCGTATCGAAGGATATGCGAGACGCTTTGATCCTTCGATACGCCGCTTCGACAAGCTCAGCGGCTACTCAGGACGAACGGAGGTGGGGGGAAGGCGACCTTCCGCTTCCCGTCCAAGTCGGCCCCTTGCTTTACAAAAGCGCAATATCTCCTTGCCCCACGGGCTGGCCTTCCTATGGTGCGCCCCGTCGTCAATAATATACCATATCCCTGCAAGGAGCCTTCCCCCCATGCGGTTTGCCGCCACCCTTTCCTTCGCCTCCCTCATTGCCCTCGCCGCCCCGGCCCTCGCGCAGAAGGACGCGCCCGACGCCGCCAAGCAGCATGCCGACAAGATCGCCGGTGAGGTCGCCGCCAACTGGGCCAGCGCCCCGGTCGAGGAAGTGACGCAGAGCAGCAAGGGCACCGCCCATGTCGATGGCAAGGCGATCCCCTACACCCAAACCGCCGGCACGCTCACCATCCGCGATGCCCAGGGCAAGCCGGTCGCCAGCATGTTCTACACCGCCTATACGGCAGAGGGTAAGAACCGCCCCGTCACCTTCCTTTATAATGGCGGCCCCGGTTCGTCGTCGCTCTGGCTGCGCATGGGCAGCTTCGCGCCCGAACATGTGCGCACCACCAATCCCGAAGCGGTGAAGCCCGCCCCCTTCGATGTCGGCCCCAATAATGACAGTCTGATCGGCAGCACCGACATGGTGTATCTCGACACGATCGGGTCGGGCTATTCGCGCATCCTGGGCGATGCCAAGCCGTCCGACTTCTACAGCGTCGATGGCGATGTGGACGCCTTTGCCAAGGCGATCATCCGTTACACGACCAAGAATGGCCGCTGGGCGTCGCCCAAATATATTTTCGGCGAAAGCTATGGCACGACCCGGTCGGGCGCGCTCGCCTATCAACTGGAGGATCGCGGGCTGACGCTGAACGGCGTGGTGCTGCTGTCGTCGATCATGAATTACGGCATCCGCCAGTCGGGCTTCGATGCGATCCATGTCGGCTATCTGCCCAGCTATGCCGCGACCGCCTGGTATCATAACCGCGTGCCCGGCGGCCGCCCCGCCAGCCTGGAAGCCTTTGTCGAGGAAGCCCGCGTCTTCGCCAACGGCCCCTATGCCACGGCGCTGCTCAAGGGGTCCGACCTCAGCGCGGAAGAAACGGACCAGATCGCCCAGCAATTGAGCCGCTTCACCGGCCTGTCGGTCGATTATCTCAAGCGCGCCAATCTGCGCGTCAACCTGTCCCGCTTCCGCAAGGAATTGCTGCGCGACGGACATGAGACGATCGGTCGTTTCGACAGCCGCTACAAGGGCATCGATGCCGACGCGGCGGGCGAGGAACCGGAATTTGACCCGTCCAGCACCGGCATCACCGGCCTCTATGTCGGCAGCTTCCTGGACCAGCTGACCAACAAGATCGGCTACAAGACCGACCTCGACTATCGCCTGAGCGCGCGCGAAGGTGGCGACTTCAAATGGGACTGGAGCCATTCGCCCCCGGAAGGCGGCAAGCAGAACGTCGCGGACGTGACCGCCGACCTCAGCGCCGCGATGCGCACCAACCCGCATATGCGCGTGCTGTCGCTCAACGGCTGGTACGATATGGCGACGCCCTTCTTCTCGACCGAGCGTGACCTCAAGCACATGATGCTGGAACCGGCACTGCGCCAGAACCTCCAGTTCAAATATTATCCGGCGGGCCACATGGTCTATCTGAACCCGGAAGCGCTGCACCAGATGCGCCTCGACATGGAGCGCTACTACGCCGAGGGTGCGCGCTGATATAAAAAGGGCGGTAGTGACACCGCCCTTTTTTAATGATCGCTCGCTGCAAACGCCCCGATGCCGGTTTCCGCCCGCACCCGCTGCGCCGGATAGCCAGCCTTGTCCACCGCCGCGCGGGGGGAGCGATCCAACCGCGAGATCAGCCAGATGGCGATGAAACCGGCAGGGACAGAGAAGATCGCTGCCGAACTATAGGGGAAAGGCGCCGCCCCTAGCCCGAAAGTGGTGGTCCACACCGCCGGCGACAGCAGGGTCAGCACGAACGCCGTCAGCAGCCCGATCGTCCCGCCCCAGGCCGCGCCGCGCGTGGTGCAGCCGCTCCACAGCAGCGACAGGATCAGCACCGGGAAATTGCCCGACGCCGCCAGCGCGAAGGCCAGGCTGACCATGAAGGCGACATTCTGCTTTTCGAACACCAGCCCCAGCAGCACCGCCAGCGCGCCGAGCGCCAGCGTCGTCAGCCGCGACACGCGCAATTCGTCCGCCGAACTGGCCTGTCCCTGCTTGAACACTGTCGCATAAAGATCATGGCTGACCGCCGAGGCCGCCGAGAGCGTCAGCCCCGCCACCACCGCCAGGATCGTCGCGAAGGCCACAGCCGAAATAAAGCCCAGAAACGCATTGCCGCCGATCGCATGGGCGAGGTGAATCGCCGCCATATTGCCGCCGCCGCGCAACGCCCCCTGCCCGTCCAGATAGCCCGCATCCGTCCCCACCAATATGATCGCGCCGAAGCCGATGATGAAGGTCAGGATATAGAAATAGCCGATCCAGCCGGTCGCCCACAGCACCGACTTGCGCGCTTCCTTCGCGTCCGGAACGGTGAAGAAGCGCATCAGGATATGCGGCAGGCCTGCCGTCCCCAGCATCAGGGCGAGGCCGAAGGAGATGGCCGACACCGGGTCTTTGATGAAATTGCCCGGCGCCATGATGGAGCGGCCGCGCTCCGCCGCTTCGCCCGCATTCGCGCCATCGGCCAGCGCCGCTTGCGTCTTCACCTCGACGGCACGGGCAAAAAGCGTCTCCAGCGAGAAGCCGAATTGCGCCAGCACCATCAGCGCCATGAAGCTTGCGCCCCCCAGCAGCAGCACCGCCTTGATGATCTGTACCCAGGTCGTCGCCCGCATGCCGCCGAACAGGACGTAGAGCATCATCAGCCCACCCACGATCACCACCGCCAGCGCATAGGGCAGACCGAACAATAATTTGATCAGCTGCCCTGCCCCCACCATCTGCGCGATCAGGTAGAAGCTGACGACCAGCAGCGTGGACACCGCCGCAAAGCTGCGCACCGGCGGCTGGGCAAAGCGGTAGGAGGCGACATCGGCGAAGGTGAAGCGCCCCAGATTGCGCAGCCGCTCCGCCATCAGGAACAGCAGGATCGGCCAGCCCACCAGAAAGCCGGTGGAGTAGATGAGGCCATCATAGCCGTCATTGAAGATCTGCGCCGATATGCCGAGGAAGGAGGCGGCGGACATATAATCGCCCGCCATGGCCAGGCCATTCTGGAACCCGCTGATCCCGCCGCCGGCAGTATAGAAATCCGACGCGGTACGGGTGCGCGCGGCCGCCGCCTTGGTAATCCACAGCGTCAGGCCAACAAAGGCGACGAACATGCCGATCGCCACCCAGTTGATCGGCTGGCGCTGCGCCTCTCCCTCCAGCGCGGCGGCGAAGGCGGGGAGCGGGAACAGGGCGATCAGCCCGACCAGCGCCCTCATGCGCCATGATCCTTCAGAATTTGCGCCATCTGCGCGTCATGATGGCGATTGGCATGGGCGACATAAAGGCCGGTCAGCGCAATCGCGAGCAGGATCAGGCCCAGCCCGATGGGAATGCCGATCGACGTCACCCCCGCCCCGATCGGCGCGCCCAGCAACGCTTTGTCGAACGCGATCAGCAGCAGATAGGTGACGAACGCGCCAAAGATTATCGCCGACAGCCACCAGCCCAGCCGCGCGCGCCGCGCCACCAGCGCCTGATAGCGCGGATCGGCCGCCACCGCCGCGACCAGCGCTTCCTCATCCGTCCGGGCCATCCGCTCTCCTTTGCCTTTTGCCCCATGCTAACCGGGCGGGGAGCGATTGCAATGGCATGACGTCCCCCCTTATAACGACGACACAGACTTGCGGCCCGACTGTTCTATACGCATATGACAGTGGAGGGCCGACACTGGCTTCTGGGAGATGACATGGCTTCGACCGCGCCGACCGCTACCGCTGACACGCTGAACCTTACGCCGCCCGATCCGGTGCCCGTGGTCGCGCCCGAAAAGGCGTCCGGCCTCGTTCCCATCGACAGTGAAAAGCGGTCCAAGCTGGATGAGAAGGTCGACGCCTTCGTCGCCGATCTGGTCGCGCAGGACGCCAATTCGCCCGAATTCGGCGCGCGGGTCGACCAGTTGACCAATATGGGGCGTAAGGAAATATCGGAGGCCGCCGGCCACTCCAACCGCTTCCTCGACCGCCCTGTCCGCGCGATGGACAGCGATACGAAGGTGGGCGCGGACCTCGCCGAACTGCGCCGCACGGTAGAGGATCTTGATCCGGGCAAGCGCGGCAATTTGCTGGCGCCCAAGAAGCTGTTCGGCATCATCCCGTTCGGCAACAAGATGCGCGATTATTTCGACGGCTATAAGAGCGCGCAGGGCCATATCAATTCGATCCTGGGGTCGCTGGCCAGCGGCAAGGACGTGCTGATCAAGGATAATGCCGCGATCGACGTGGAACGCCAGAATATGTGGCAGACCATGGGCCGTCTGGAACAGATGATCCATATCAGCAAGACGATGGACGCCCGGCTGGAAGACAAGGCGCTGGAACTGGATTCGTCCGATCCGGCCAAGGCGAAGGCGATCCGCGAAAGCGCCCTCTTCTACATCCGCCAACGCACGCAGGATCTGCTGACCCAGATGGCGGTGACGGTTCAGGGCTATCTGGCGCTCGATCTGGTCAAGAAGAACAATGTCGAGTTGGTCAAGGGCGTGGACCGCGCCAGCACGACGACCGTCGCAGCGTTGCGCACGGCGGTAACGGTGGCGCAGGCGCTGGCCGGCCAGCGGCTGGTGCTGGAGCAGATCAGCGCGCTCAACACCACGACCGCCAACATGATCGACCGCACCGGCGAATTGCTGAAAAGCCAGACCGCGCAGATCCACGAACAGGCCGCGTCCAGCACCATCCCGGTCGAAACGCTCCAGCGCGCCTTCCAGAATATCTACGATACGATGGACAGCATCGACACCTTCAAGCTGAAAGCGCTGGAGAATATGAAGACGACGGTGAACACACTGTCGGGCGAGGTCGAAAAATCGAAGGGCTATATCGCCCGCGCCGAAGGACAGGCCCAGGCCGCCAAGGAAGTGCGTGCGGACAATCCCCTGCTGAGCGCGATCGAGGGGTGAGCAAAATGTCACCATCCGTTCGCCCTGAGCGAAGTCGAAGGGCGTCGCCGAGCGTAGCGAGGTGCCTTCGTCTCCGCTCAGGCGGAGGCTTCGACTTCGCTCAGCCCGAACGGACTTGGGGATTGGGATCATGACCAGCGATGTCGATCGCTACATTCGCGACCGGATAGAACCTACTCTCCGCCGCCACAGCGATCGCGGGCGCAGCCTGTCGACGCGCGCCCGGCAGCGGCGCAATGCGGGCCTGATGCGCAAGGTCAAATATGCCTTCTGGGCGGTGCTGGCGATCCTGCTGGGCAGCGCGGTGGCGGGCTTCATCCTGCCGCTGGGCACGACCGGCGTGATGATCGTGCTGGGCGTGATGATCGCCGCCCTGCTGCTGATCGCGCTGATCCCCACGCAAAGCGGGGTGAAGACCGAGGCGCTGGCCCAGACCGATATCGCCGCCCTGCCGTTGAAGACCGAAATCTGGCTGGAAAATCAGCGCAAGGCGCTGCCCGCCCCCGCCGTCACCCTGATCGACAGCATCGGGGTACGGCTGGAAACGCTGGCGCCGCAACTGGAGCGGCTCACCGAACAGGAACCGGCCGCGCAGGAAATCCGCAAGCTGCTGTCGGATCATCTGCCCGAACTCGTCACCGGCTATCAGTCGATCCCGCAAGCGCTCCGGCGCGAGGCGCGCAATGGTCGCGTGCCGGAAAAGCAACTGGTGGAGGGGCTGAACGTCATCGACGCCGAAATCGCCCGGATGACCGAAACTCTGGCCAGCGGCGACCTCGACAAGCTGGCGACTCAGAACCGTTTTCTGGAATTAAAATATCAGGAAGCCAAGGAACTGGGGCAGTAGCTCCGTCTTGTTCCTACTATGATCCACCTCACCCTCATCATCGTCGATTTTCTGACGGGCCTGCTGGCGGCCGGCGCCTGGGCGCTGGCATCGGCCGGCGGCGCGATCGCGGCGGTCGTGGGGGGCGGATTTCTGGGCTTTTCGCTGGTTCGGCGCTGGCGCCGGAAATAGCCCGGCCTTCTATCGCGCGGCCTTGCCGCCCAGACGCCGACGATTGCTGCGCACCACCTTGCGATAATGCGCCACCGACGCGCCCAATACGCCGGGCGCCGTCGTCCCCAGCGTACCGGTCATCAGCTTCCATTGCAGGCTGGCGGCCGCCTCGACCTTTTCACTGACCATGCGCTGCGCCTCCAGCATGGCGGCGGGGTCGCCGGTCATCAATCGGGGCAGGCGCATTCCGATGACGGAACAGGATTCGATGCCGAGGCTCCAGCAATCGAGGGCGAGGCTCATAGGATCGGTCTTGCGCATGTGGGGACAAGTCTGACGCATCCCGGGCCTTCCCGCAACCATCTTGTCGGCCAAGAGGCTGGCATGGCCGTTCCCCCTTGCCTATGACGGCCAGACCATGGCCCAACCCGATCACAGCGACATGCACCCCACTGACGCAAACGCCCCGCTTCTGGCCGGCGTCGAACTGGGCGGCACCAAAGTCGTCGTGCTGCGCGCGCGCGGACGGCACATCGTAGATCGCGAAATGATCCCCACCACCAGCCCAGCGGAAACGCTGGGTCAGGCCGCCCGCCTGCTGACCCAATGGCACGCAAAGGCATCCTTCGCGGCGCTGGGCATCGCCTCCTTCGGCCCGCTAAGACTTGATCGGGCCGCGACGGATTTCGGCCATATGCTGCCCACGCCCAAGCCGGGCTGGACCGGCGCGGACATTTATGGCGCGCTGGCCGGAGCGCTCCCCTGCCCGGCCGCGATCGATACCGACGTCAATGGCGCGGCGCTGGCCGAACTGCGCTGGGGCGCGGGGATGGAGGCTGGCACCACCTCCGATGCCCTCTGCTACCTCACGATCGGCACGGGCCTTGGCGGCGGTTTCGCTCTGCATGGCCGCGCGCTGCATGGCGCGATGCACCCGGAACTGGGCCATATCCTGACCCGCCGCGCGCCCGGCGATGATTTCCCCGGTGCCTGCCCCTTTCATGGCGATTGTATCGAAGGGCTGGTGAGCGGCCCCGCTCTGGCGAAGCGATTCGGCACGAGCGGCGACCGGATCAGCCCCGATGATCCCCGCTGGGACAATGTTGCGCATGATATCGCCCAGCTTGTCGGCACGATCCTGCTGACCACGGCCGCACGACAGGTGCTGATCGGTGGCGGCGTGGGCATGGGGCGCGCCGACCTGCTCGACCGGGTGCGCGGGAAGCTAGTGACGCAATTGGGCGGCTATCTCCCCTTCGTCACCGCCGACAGCGTCGCCACGATCGTCCGCACGCCTGCGCTGGGCGATCAGGCAGGGCCGCTGGGCGCGATAGCGCTGGCGCTCGACGCACTGGAAACCGGCTGAAAAATGGGAAAGACCCGTCATGGCGGGCAAAAAATGTCCCGGACGACCATGACGCGTGCAGTTCGCCAGTGGGCCGTCCGGGATCGCAACGTCGCCTTACTTGGAGAGGTATGACAACGTTGTCCCGGCGATCTAGAAGATTCGCGCGTCCAGTGCAACAGCATTTATGCGCCGGACAAAAGAAAGGGCGCGGTCGCCCTGTAGCAACCGCGCCCCTGACATCACCACAGGAAGATCAGCCCGCGTAAAGATGCGTCGGCAAGCCGCGCACGCCGCTTTCCACCTCGAAAAAGCCGCCATCATAAGGCGTCGGATCGTCCAGTCCGATCGTCGCGCTGCTCACGAACATGCGGTCCAGATTCGGCCCCGCGAAAGTAATGTTAGTCACCTGCCGCGCAGGCATGGCGATGGCGCGGTCCAGCTTACCCTCGGGCGTGAAGCGGCTGATCCGGCTGCCACCCCAATGGGCGACCCAGATATGGCCTTCTGCATCCACGGTCATGCCGTCGGGATAGCCATCCTCCTCGCCGAACTGGATGAACGGCTCGCGCTCGGTCGCGCCTTCCTCCGTGCGGCGGAAGCGGTACATCTGCTTCCTGGCGGTATCGCTATGGTAGAGCCACTGGCCGCAGGGCGAGAAGCAAGGGCCGTTAGGCACGCGATAGTCGCTGTCCACCACGGTCCAGTTCCGATCGGGCGCCAGACGATAGAGCGCGCCGCGATCATGCTCTTCGCTCATATCCATCGTGCCGCACCAGATATGCCCCTGCGCATCCGCCTTGCCATCATTCATCCGGTTGCCGGGGAAATGCGGTTCCGGATTGCCGAACGACGTGATGGTCAGCGGATCGAGGCTGATTTCGGCAAAGCCGCTCTGGAAGCCGCCGATGAAGCCGCCGACCGTGCGCTCCGCTACCCAGCCCAGCGGCTCGGGCATGGCGAAACGCTCGATCGCGCAGCTATCCAGAGACAGCCGGTTGAGTGCCGGGGCCAGGATATCGACCCAGTAGACGGCGTTGCCGCGCGCCGACCAGAGCGTCCCTTCCCCCAGCGTGTCCGCGACGTCACGCTCGATCAGCCGCCACTCCGCCATCAGCGCGCCACCGACAGGCGATAGATCATCTCGTGATGATAGGGTTTGCCGGGATCGACGCGGGCCGACAGGAAGCTCGGCTGATTGGGCGAATCCGGGAATTTCTGCGGCTCCAGCGCAATGCCGTCGCCCATGCGGTACACATGGCTCTGCTTGCCGATGAAGGTGCCGTCCAGGAAATTGCCGGTATAGAATTGCACGCCCGGTTCGGTCGTCAGCACTTCCAGCACCCGGCCCGACACCGGATCTTCCAGCCGCGCGGCCAGTTCCGGCGTCTTGGTCAGCCCCTTGTCGAGCGCGAAATTATGATCGTAGCCGCGCCCGGCGATGATCTGCGGATCACGACCATCGCGCAGCCCGTCGGCGATGCGGCGGGGCGTGCGGAAATCGAACACGCCGCCTTCGACCGGCTTCAGTTCACCGGTGGGGATCAGGTTGGCGTCGACCGGGGTATAGGCCTTGGCCGGGATCGTCAGCAAATGGCCCATCGCGCCATCGGGCGACCCCTCACCGCCCAGATCGAAAATCGCATGGTTGGTCATGTTGACGATGGTCGGCTTGTCGGTCTTCGCGTCGAAGACGATGCCCAGATTGCCGCTTTCATCCAGCGTATAGGTGACGGTCACGTCCAGCTTGCCCGGATAGCCCGACTCGCCGTCCGGGCTGGTCAGGCCCAGCACGACGCTGGCCTTGGGGCCGCTCTTGAGCGACACGACCTTCCACACCTGCTTGTCGAAGCCCTTGCCGCCGCCGTGCAGCGAATTGACCTTGTCGTTCAGGGGAAGCTGATAGCTGTTCCCGTCGAGGCTGAACTTGCCGCCCGCGATCCGATTGGCATAGCGACCCACGGTCACGCCGAAGAAGTTGGGATGCTCGACATAATCCTTCAGGTCGTCATAGCCCAGCAGCACGTCGGCGCTCTTGCCGTCCTTGCCGGGGCCGACCAGCGACTGGAGCGTCGCGCCATAGGTCAGGATCTTCGCCGACACGCCCGCGCCGTTGCTGAGCGTGATTGTTTCGATCGCCGCGCCATTGGCGGTGCCGGCCGGCGCACGGCTGGCGTCGGCCGCAAAGGCGGTGCCGCTTGCCAAGGACAGGAGCATGGCGCATGACAACGCTGTTTTAAAATCGACGACCTTTCGCATGGACTTCCTCCCGTAAAAACGCGCGCCCATTGACGGGCGGTTACGGGGGATATACTCCGACAAAATAAGCAGGCGCAACCCTTGATCGGGTCGCATGCTACTGGAACTGCACTGGAGAAGGATGAATGGCAGGACCGATCTCGTCAGGCGCTGCGCCCGTCGCAACGCATAACCCCGGCACACGCTACGGCCCTGCCCTCGCGCTACTTGCCAGCCTCTTCTTCATGTGGGGCTTCATCACCGTCATCAACAATACGCTGCTGCCCCATCTGCGCAGCGTGTTCGACCTCAGCTACACCCAGACGACCCTGATCGAATCGGTCTGGTTCATCGCCTATTTCGTGGCGTCCATCCCTTCGGCCAAGCTGATCGAACGGGTCGGCTATCAAAAGTCGATGGTCACAGGCCTGCTCATCATGGCAGCCGGCGCGCTGGGCATGACAGTCGCGGCGTCGATCCCCTCCTATGGCGTGACCCTGGTCATGCTGTTCGTGATCGCCAGCGGCATCACCCTGCTTCAGGTCGCCGCAAACCCCTATGTCGCGGTCGTCGGCAAGCCTGAAACCGCCTCCTCGCGCCTCAACCTGGTGCAGGCGATGAACTCGGCGGGCACCATGCTGGCTCCGATGTTCGGCGCCTATCTGATCCTGGGCCGGTCGAAGGGCGGCACGGCGCAGGGCGAAGTCGTCCTGACGCAGGCCGAACGTCTGGCCGACGCCCAGTCAGTCGTTCTGCCCTATGTTATCGTCGCGGTCGTTCTGGCAGTGCTGGCCATCGTCATCGCCCGCTTCCCGCTGCCGGCCATGGGCAACGCGACGCAGCGCCACAACAAGGAAGAGCGCAAGAAATATTCGCTCTGGAACCACCGTAATCTGGTGTTCGGCATCCCCGCGATCTTCATCTATCTGATCGCGGAAATCGGCGTCGCCAACCTGTTCATCAACTTCGTCAGCCAGCCAACCATCGCCAATCTGACGCATGAGCAGGCCGGCAATTACCTGACCTTCCTGTGGGGCGGGATGATGGTCGGTCGCTTCGCGGGTTCGGCAATCATGCAGAAGTTCGACGCGGGCCACGTCCTCGCCGCCTTCTCCATCGGCGCCTTCATCGTGATGATGGTCACCGTCTTCACCACCGGCCCCGTCGCCATGTGGTCGCTGATCCTGGTCGGCCTGTTCCATTCGATCATGTTCCCGACCATCTTCACCCTCGGCATCAAGGGGCTTGGCCCCCTGACCGAAGAAGGCTCCGGCCTGCTGATCATGGCGATCGCCGGTGGCGCGCTGGTGGTGGTGCAGGGCTATCTGGCGGACCATTATGGCCTTCAGACCAGCTTCCTGCTGACCGCCGCCTGCGAACTCTATGTCCTCTTCTACGCCCTGTGGGGATCGAAGACGACCCACGCCCTGCCCGATCAGCAGATCGCGGGATAAGGGGCGGAAGGTATAGCCCAAGACAGAAAAGGGCCGGAGCGGATATGCCGCTCCGGCCCTTTTTGCTTTGCGCCTCCCGCCCGTCGGCCTATCGCGCCAGCATCCCAGCGCATGAAAGACTCCGCCATGGCCGACATCCTGCTCTTTTCCTATGGCACGCTGCGCCAGCGCGAAGTGCAGATCGCCCTGTTCGGCCGCCCGGTCGACGGCACGCCGGATGCGATCCCCGGCTTTCGTCAGCGTATGATCGAAATCACCGATCCCGATGTCATCGCCAAGAGCGGCACGCGCTGGCACCCCATGGTCGAGCCAAGCGACGATCCCGCCGATGCGGTCGAAGGCCTGCTCTTCCGCCTGACCCCACAGGACATCGCCAGCGCCGACGCCTATGAGGTCGACTATGTCCGCCGCGAAGTGAAGCTGCGGTCAGGGCTGACGGCTTTCATCTACGGCGACAGGGATGCGCCATCACCCGCATAGCGCCCCGATGGCGGATTTGGGGCCAAGGTACTATTGCCTTGCGAAAGGCAAAGCCAATTTGCGGTCACTCAATCAGCGCTAATAGGCTCGATCCCTAGATCAATGCCCAAGCTGACCAAATCGGAGAGTAGGGTGCAATCAAACACCTCACCCCGTTCTCCTACTGTCCATGTGATGAACAAGTTGAGTGAGCCTCCGGTGGCCCGCAGTTCATGCAAGAACTCCCGCTTGGGAATAAGCGTAGCAATCCGACTGCGAAGGTGATCAGCCAACTCACCATCGGCACCAACACCAAGATCAAAGACACAAAAGGTCATATCGTAGTGCCCCGGCAACGGTGCGCCACGCAGCGTAGAGCGTGGCTCGCCCATCTTCGAGCTTCGCCGCACTGGGAGACCTATCTCGTGAATAATATCGTCTGGATCAGCATCCGGATGACGCACCTGAAGCGATATGCAATAACTGAAGCCCATAGCAGAGATAGACATGATCTTTCCGATGTCCACAATTGGGCACCGAGAAAATAGGCCAGCGTATCTTACTTTGGTCCTTTTGCGCCGAAGACACATGACATATTTACGAGGAACAGATGCACGCCACGCCAGCCAGAAACCGCTGCTGACCCCTATCCCCCCATCGCGCTGGCCGTATCCTCCAGCGCCAGATCGACCAGCACGCCCATCGCTTCGGCCGCCGCGACCGGATCGCCCGCCGCGATCGCATCATAGACGCGGACATGGTCGGGGATCGGATTGCGCGGCAGGGCGCGGGCGCGCTGCTTATATTGCGTCGTCCAGTTGACCGCCGCGCCGATGCTGGCGGTCAGCACCAGCAGCGCGTCGTTTCGGGTCGCGTTCAGGATCGCATTGTGGAAATCGCGGTCCGCCGCGCGCCCCGCCTCGGTCGCCAGCGTATGGCGGCGCATCGCGGCCAGCGCATCCTTCATGATCTTGAGGTCGTCCTTGTCGCGCCGCTGCGCCGCCAGCCGCGCGGCCGCCGGTTCCACGATCGCGCGCAGCTCGAACAGGTCGCGCACGAACTGCACGTCCGGCTCCCCGGCAAAGGCCCAGGCCAGCACTTCCGGGTCCAGCAGGTTCCAGCGATTGCGCGGCAGCACCCGCGTCCCCGCCTTGGGCCGGCTTTCCACCAGCCCCTTGGCGGTCAGCACCTGTATCGCCTCCCGATAGGCGCTGCGCGACACTTCCAGTTCCTCGGCAAAGGCGACTTCGCCCGACAGCGTGTCGCCCGGCTGATATTGCCCCGACAAGATCGCCATGCCCAGCTTGTGCGCGATCGCGCCGTGCAGCCGTCGCCCCGGACCTCGAACCGCCTTGGCGCTGCCTTCCTTGTCCGTCTCACCATCCTGCAAAGACGGATTTTCCTTTCCCATCACCGCTCCTCTCGCCTCACCCCAATAAGGCATATCCGTCGCTACAATAGAAGCATTGCCATTACCACCATCCTGTAATATGTCGGAGTAATTAGAAGATTCACCGTCGCCGCGCCGCTCCACCCGGAACGGCTCTTTTGGTGCGCGGGGAAGCGGCTTTTGACGTGTACGACGCCCGGCCGGGCGTGCGGGAGGAGAGATTTTCATGACATTGCGCCTGTTGCAGCATCGTTCGGACTCTGGCGAACGGGCCGTCATCGCCGCGCAGGGCGATGCCGCTCATTTCGTGCCGGGCTTCACCACCATCCGCGCTCTGGCGCTGCACGCGATCGCGCAGAAGATCAGCCTGTCCGCGGCCGTAGACGCCGCCGGCAAGGGCGATGCCGTCGACATCGCCGCCGAATTTGAGGCGAACCGCCTGCTCGCGCCGATCGATCATGAAGATGGCGCCCATGTCCAACTCACCGGCACCGGCCTCACCCATCTTGGCTCCGCCGAGGGTCGCGACAAGATGCACCGCGAAGCCGCCGCCGCTGAAAAGCTGACCGATTCGATGCGCATGTTCCTGGAAGGTCTGGAAGGCGGCAAGCCCGCCGCTGGCGAAACCGGCCAGCAGCCCGAATGGTTCTACAAGGGCGATGGCTCGCAGCTGGTCGGCCCGACCGATCCGCTCGTCATGCCCGCCTTCGCCAAGGATGGCGGCGAGGAACCGGAGCTGGCCGGCATCTATCTGATCGGCGAAGACGGCACCCCCTATCGCCTCGGCCTCGCACTCGCCAACGAGTTCAGCGACCATGTGACCGAGCGCCATAACTATCTGTGGCTCGCCCATTCGAAACTGCGTCAGGCTGCGCTCGGCCCGGAACTGCTGGTCGGCACGCCGCCGGAGCATATCGAAGGCGCCAGCCGCATCCTGCGCGACGGCGAAGTGATCTGGGAAAAGCCGTTCCTGTCGGGCGAAGGCAATATGTCGCACAGCTTCGCCAATCTGGAACATCATCATTTCAAATATGATCTGTTCCGCCGCGCGGGCGACGTGCATGTCCACTTCTTCGGCACCGCGACCCTGTCGTTCAGCGACGGCATCGTCCCGCAGGAAGGCGACGTGTTCGAAATCATCGCCGCCCCCTTCACCCTGCCGGTGCGCAATCCGCTCAAGCGCGCCGCCCCCGTTCAGGTCACCGTTCAGGCGCTCTGATTTCCATGGACCCGATCCGTATCGCGATCGTCGGCATAGGCAAGATCGCACGCGATCAGCATGTGCCGGCGATCCGGGGCAACAGCGCCTTCAGCCTGGCGGCGACCGTCAGCCCGCATGACGGGGGTCTGGACGGCGTGCCGCACCATGCCAGTCTGGACGCGCTGCTCGCCGAAGGACCGGCGGTGGATGCGATCGCGCTCTGCACCCCGCCGCAGGTCCGCTATGATCTGGCGACGCAGGCGCTGAAGAAGGGCGTCCACCTCTTCCTCGAAAAGCCGCCCGGCGCGACTTTGGCAGAGGTGGAGGCCCTGAAGGCGCAGGCCGACAAGGTCGGCGTCAGCCTGTTCGCCGCCTGGCACAGCCGCTTCGCCGCCGGGGTCGCCCCTGCGCGCGCCTGGCTGGCCGAACGGCGGATCGAGAAAGTGTCGATCATCTGGCGCGAGGATGTTCGAGTCTGGCATCCGGGTCAGGCATGGATCTGGCAGCCCGGCGGGCTTGGCGTGTTCGATCCGGGCATCAACGCCCTGTCGATCGTCACCCATATCCTGCCACGCCCCTTCTTCCTGAAGGATGCGACATTGGTGCTGCCGGAAAACCGCGCAGCGCCGATCGCCGCCGACATCGCCTTCCGCGACACGGCGGGCGCGCCGATCCACATGGACCTCGACTGGCGCCAGACCGGCCCGCAAAGCTGGGACATCGTCGTCGAAACCGACGCCGGCACGCTCAAACTGTCGCATGGCGGCGCGGTGCTGACCCTGCCCAGCGGCACGGAACATGGCGAGGATGTGGAATATGCCGGCCTCTATGCCCGTTTCGCCACGCTGATCCGGGGCGGCCGGTCGGATGTCGACACCAGCCCGCTGCGGCTGGTCGCCGACGCTTTCCTGCGCGGCACGCGAGAGACGACGGACGCCTTTCACGACTGACTTATCCAATATTCATTCACAATTTTATCCACAGGGAGAGGACGGACATGACAAAAACCTTGCGCCGCACCGCCACTGCGTTGCTGCTCTGCGCCAGCGCTCTGGCCTGGCAGCCGGCTCAGGCCGATACGGACGGCAAGCCGACCAGCGCCACCATCCACGCCGACAAGCCCGGCGCGGTCTATGACAAGCGCGTCTTCACCCAGTTTGCCGAGCATCTGGGCAATGGCATTTATGGCGGCCTCTATGTCGGCAACGACAAGTCGATCCCCAACACCAACGGCTTCCGCAACGATGTGATCGCCGCGCTCAAGAATCTGTCCGTGCCGGTCATCCGCTGGCCCGGCGGCTGCTTCGCCGACGAATATCATTGGCGTGAAGGCATCGGCCCGCAGAAGAACCGCCCGGTCAAGATCAACACCCATTGGGGCGGCGTGACCGAACCCAACAGCGTTGGCACCCACGAATTTTTCGAACTGCTGCGGCAGGTCGGCGCGGAAGCCTATATCGCGGGCAATGTCGGCAACGGCACGCCGCAGGAAATGGCGGAATGGGTCGAATATATGACCTCGCCCGCGGGCACGCTGGCGGACCTGCGCGCCAAGAACGGCCATAAGGAACCCTGGGCCGTCCCCTATTTCGGCGTCGGTAACGAGCTGTGGGGTTGTGGCGGCAATATGCGCCCGGAATTCGCGGCGGACGAAACCCGTCGCTACGCCACCTTCGTCAAGGCGCCGCGCGGCACCAAGATCATGAAGATCGCGGCCGGTGCGAATGTTGACGATTATAACTGGACCGAAACCATGATGCGCGTTGCGGGTCCGCAGCTCGATGGCGTTTCGCTCCATTATTATACGCTGCTCAACAGCCAGTTCCCGCCGATCGGCGATCCGTCCAACTTCGATGAGTCTGGCTGGGCCAATATCCTGTCCGGCGCGGTCCATATGGACGAGCTGATCACCAAGCATAGCGCGATCATGGACAAATATGATCCGGCCAAGCGCGTGTTCCTGGCGGTCGACGAATGGGGCACCTGGTATGCGCAGGACCCGGGCACGCATCCGGGCTTCCTTCGCCAGCAGAATACGTTGCGCGACGCACTGGTCGCCTCCATCCATCTCGACATCTTCGCCAAACATGCCGACCGCGTCCGCATGACCGCGATCGCGCAGATGGTGAATGTGCTTCAGGCGATGATCCTGACCGACGGCAAGAAGATGGTGCTGACGCCCACCTATCATGTCTTCGAAATGTACAAGCCCTGGCAGGATGCGACGGTGCTGCCGATCGACATCCAGTCGCCCTGGTATGCCAAGGATCAGTTCAATATGCCGGCCGTCAGCGGTTCGGCCGTGAAGGGCAAGGATGGCAAGGTCCATGTCGGCCTGTCGAACCTGGACCCGAACCAGTCGAACACCGTCACGGTGAAGCTGGACGGTCTGAACGCCGCGACCGTCACCGGCCGCATCCTGACCGCGCCGGCGATCAATTCGCTCAACAGCTTCGACGCGCCCGAAACCGTCAAGCCTGTCGCCTTCACCGGCGCGCAGGTCAGCGGCGGCACGCTGACCGTCACGCTGCCGGCCAAGTCGGTGGTCGTGCTGGAACTGCAATAACCTGTTTGGAGCGGGCGGTGGGTGGAATTACCGCCCGCTCCATCCCCTTGATGCGATGATGAATGGAGAGGCCCGCATGAAGCGGCAGACGCTTGTGACATTGCTGGGCCTCGCCCTCCTGACCGGCCCCGCCTGCGCGCAATCGGCGGCACAGCCTGCCGGAACGACGCTCAACAGCCAGTTGACCGGCGATCTCGTCCCCACCCATGATCCGGTCATCGCCCGCGAAGGCGACACCTATCATGTGTTCAGCACCGGCCATGGCAAGCGGCTGATCGAAACGCGCAGCTCGCCCGACCTCATTCACTGGACGGCGGGCGATCCGATCTTCACCGCCCTGCCCGACTGGGCGAAGCAGGCGATCCCCGGCAGCGACGGCATGTGGGCGCCCGACATCAGCTATGTGAACGGCCGCTATCGCCTCTATTATTCCGTCTCGACCTTCGGCTCCAACCGCTCCGCCATCGGCCTCGCCACCAGCCCGACGCTGGACCCCAAGGCGAAAAATTATGGCTGGCGCGACGAAGGCCTCGTCATCCTGTCCACGAAGGACGACGACTATAACGCCATCGACCCCAATTTCATCATCGACCGGGATGGCCGCCACTGGCTGACGCTGGGCAGTTTCTGGACCGGCATCAAGCTGTTCGAACTGGACCCGAAGACCGGCAAGCCCAAAGATCCGCAGGCCAGGCCCTTCTCCATCGCCCGCCGCCCTGCCCCGGCCGGTGGCCCGGCCCCGGTCGAGGCGCCCTTCATCGTCGACCATGGCGGCTATTACTGGCTGATGGTCAGCTATGATTATTGCTGCAAGGGCGTGAACAGCACCTATTACACCGTCATGGGCCGGTCGAAAGCGATCACCGGCCCCTATCTGGGCAAGGATGGCAGCCCGCTGATGGAAGGCGGCGGCACCATCTTCCTGCGCGCCGATCTTCAGGAACAGCAGCGCTTCCGTGGCCCCGGCCATGCCGGCTGGCTCCACGATAAGGATGGCAAAGACTATGTCGTCTACCATGCCTATGACAAACAGGCGAACGGCGCCCCCACCCTGCGCATCGCGCCGGTACGCTGGGGGGCTGACGGCTGGCCCCAGGCCGATTATTGACCTAATTGTCTGATTATATTTCCATGCCGCATTTCGGAGAGACTCTGATGCCCTTCACCCTGTCCCGCCGTGGCTTCATCGGCAGCGCCGCCGCGCTTTCGGCCGCGCCGGCGATCGCCCGTACCGCTTCGGCCGAGGCGGCCGCGCCGGTGCCCGGCAACCCGCTGGTCAAGCAGCGCGCCGATGCGCAGGTTTTCCGTCATGATGACGGCTATTATTATCTGACCGGCTCCGTCCCCGAATATGATCGCCTGGTCCTGCGCCGGTCGAAGACGATCGCGGGCCTTGCCACCGCCAAGGAAGCCGTGCTGTGGCGGCATGAGGCGAGCGGCCCGCGTTCCGGCTTCATCTGGGCGCCCGAACTCCACCAGATCGACGGCAAATGGTATATGTATTTCGCCGCCGGCCCCAGCGGCGGCGGGGACGATGTGTTCCGCATCCGCACCTATGCCGTGGCCTGCGACGGCGCCGATCCGATGACCGGAAAATGGAGCGTGCTGGGCGAATTTCAAGCGCCCTGGGACAGTTTCAACCTCGATTCGACCAGCTTCGTGCACAAGGGCGTCCGCTATTTCGCCTGGGCCCAGAAGGAGCCGGGCATCGACACCAACAGCAATCTCTATATCGCCAAGCTGGAATCCCCGCTGAAGCTGGCGACCGAAGCGACCCGCCTCACCGTCCCCACGCTCGACTGGGAAATACGCGGCTACAAGGTGGCCGAAGCCCCCGCCGTCCTGCATCGCAACGGCCGCCTGTTCATGACCTATTCGGCCAGCGCCACCGATGCGCGCTATTGTCTTGGCCTGCTGACGGCGGACGAAAATGCCGACCTGCTGGACGCCAAGAGCTGGACCAAGTCGCCGCAGCCGGTCTTCGTCACCAACAAAGCGACCAGCGTCTATGGCCCCGGCCACAACAGCTTCACCGTGGACGAACAGGGCCGCGACATCCTCGTCTATCATGGCCGTGACTATGAGGCGATCCAGGGCGACCCGCTGTTCAACCCGGATCGCCACACCCGCGTCCAGCGCCTCTATTACACGGCCGACGGCACCCCCGATTTCGGCGTGCCGGTCGGCAATGGCCCGCTGCCGGAACGCTTCATTTCGTCCACCAACCCGGCGCAGTTGATGGCCCATGACGGTACGCAGTTGATGCTGGGCAATCCGTCGCTGGCGCAGACCCAGTTCCGCCAGACGCCCGGCCGCGCCGGCGCGCGCAGCGTGATGCTATCCCCCATCCTGATGCCCGATCATTATCTGGTCGCCGGCAAGGACGGATCGCTGAGTCTGCAACCTGACAGCAAGAGCGCGGATTTCGCCCTCCGCAGCCAGTTCGTGCGCTTCGACGAAAAGACGCTGCACGCCGCGCGCTTCGTGTCGATCGCCGTGCCGGGCAAGGCGATCGGCAAT
This sequence comes from Sphingobium sp. AP50, assembly GCF_900109095.1. Classification (GTDB taxonomy): domain Bacteria; phylum Pseudomonadota; class Alphaproteobacteria; order Sphingomonadales; family Sphingomonadaceae; genus Sphingobium. Next base: position 72,234 of record NZ_FNYZ01000015.1, on the reverse strand, counting down.
GCCGCAGGCCAGCTGACGCTGGTGGCGAGCCGTGACCCCAGCGCATGGTGGCATCTCGACTGACAACTTAAGTCTGACTATTCAATGGCAAACGAGCGCCCCGCCACCAGCGAGGCGCTCGTTTTTCTTTGCCAATGTAGCGGAGACGGGTGGAAAAAGGCCGCGATTTCTGGATGCGGCATTAATATCACATTTCGACATATTTCATATGCCCCGCGCAAAAATTCCCTCTTGCGCTTCATTTGTCGGAGCAATAATTAGTCCGAGTAATTCATGCATGGCGTATGGCGCCAGCTCAGGGGAGGATAGTATAATGGCCATCAAGCCAATCGCGCTCGGTTCCGCTTCCATTTTCGCATTGATGCTCGCAGGCGCCGCCCATGCGCAGGAAACGCCTGCCGCTGCCGCACCGCAGGTCGCCCAGAGCGATGACGAAGCCGCCGACATAGTCGTCACCGGCGTCCGCGCCTCCATCGTCGGTGCGCTCAACGTCCGCAAGCAATCCACCCAGATCGTCGATTCGATCGTGTCGGAAGACGTCGGCAAGCTGCCCGACAATAATGTCGTCGAAGCGCTCCAGCGCGTGACCGGCATTCAGGTCACCGACCGCGCCGGTGGCGAAGCGGCCACCATCTCGATCCGCGGCCTGACCGACCCGCTGACCACGCTCAACGGCCGCAATATCTTCACGGCCGCCGGCACGTCCTTCGCGTTGCAGGATATCTCGGCGAACCTCGTCAAGCAGGTCGACGTGTACAAGACCCGCTCGGCCGACCAGCTGGAAAGTGGCCTCGCCGGCCAGATCGACGTGCAGACCCGCCGTCCGCTCGATTTTGACGGCTTCACCATCTCCGGTCTGGCGCGCGGCATCTATTCGGAGCTGGCCGACAAGTTCAATCCCAACGTCGCCCTGCTCGTCAGCGACCGCTGGGAAACCGGCATCGGCGACATCGGCTTCCTGATCAACGGCAGCTACACCAAGGCCCAGTATCGCAACCAGAATCTCCAGGCCGGCGCGATGGTGCCGTTCCTGACTGCGAACGGTGCCCGCCCGCCCATCACGCCCGGCTCGTGCGGCGGCAACCCAGCCCCCTGGGGTGCTCTGGAGCGCCTGTTCACGCAGGACTGCCGTGCCGTGACAGCCGCCAACCCGCAGGGCAATCTCTGGACGCCCGGCCTCGACGCCGGCCTCTCCACGGCGGCTGGCTCCACCCTAAATATCAACGGCGTGGAAGTCCCCTACTATCTGTCGCGTGACGCCGTCATCGCGTCGGACCTCTATGGCAAGCGGGAGCGTCCCTCGATCAACGCCGCGCTCCAGTGGGCGCCCAATGACAGTTCGGTCTACACCGCCGAAGTCTTCTACACCGGCTTCCGCGGCGAAACCTTCAATAGCCTGCATTTCAGCTTCGCCGACTGGTGGGGCAATCTGCCCGCCGATGTCGCCAACAGCTTCGAACTGTATGAAGGTACGAACATCATCAAGTCGCGGCAACTGGGCGCAGTCGCCGGCTTCAACAGCGGCGACATGGCGACCAACAAGACCGACAGCTATGTCTATGCGTTGAACGCCAAGTGGGACGTGGGCGAACGCGGCAAGATCACCGCCGATGTCGCCTATCAGGACAGCAAGAACGAAACCTCCTTCTTCGCCATCCGTACGGATCGCGGTCCGCTCGACCTGGATATCGATTTCAACGCTGGCGGCGGCCTGCCCTCTTACAGCTTTGGCAATCAGGGTGTCCTGACCGACGCATCGGCCTGGACCGTCGGCAACCTGTTCGACAGCGGCACCAAGAATACCGGCAACGCGCTGACCCTGATGCTGGACGGCGAATATAGCTGGGACGAAGGCTTCCTGCGCCGCATCAAGGCGGGCTTCCGCTATGATAATCGCAATGCTGACAGCTATATCCGCGATCAGGGCGCTGGCGGTCTGGGCATCACGCTCGACGCACTGGGCGAAGGCACCCCCTTCACCAACAGCGGCTTCTTCGACGGTCGCGCCGATATTCCGACCAGCTGGGTGCTGGCCGATCCGCGCAGCATGAACAAGGATGCGATCCGCGCCCTGTATCGCGCAGCCTATCCGAATGGCGGCCTGCTCCTGTCGGATGAAATGACCTTCGGTCATGTCTTCGGCATCAACGAAACCAATCTGGCCGCCTATATCGTCGCCGATGGGGAAGCCGAAATCTTCGGCCGTCCGCTTCAAGTGCAGGGCGGCGTGCGGTTCGTGGCGATCGACACCCTCTATGATTATTTCGATCGCGGCAATGATTTCGCCCGGACCACCGTGTCCACCGGGTCGCAAAAATTCCTGCCGTCCTTCACGGCGCGCTACAACATCACCGACAATCTGCGCATCCGCTTCAACTATGGCGAAACGCTGCGCCGTCCGGCCTTTGGCGATCTCAATCCCAACCTGTCGCTGACGGGCGATCTGTCGCGCATCGGCTTCGGCACGGGCTCGGCCGGCAATGCCAATTTGCGGGCAACCCACTCGAAGAATTTGGACCTTGCAATCGAATGGTATTTCGAACGCAACAGCGCCATCTATGCGACGCTCTTCCAGCGGAAGATCAACGGCCTGGTCGTGCCGCTGACCGCGCGTGAGTTCGTCCCGGACAATTATCTGCCGCGCAACGAAACCTATACCGAATATTTCAACATCACCCGTCCGGAAAATGCCTCCAACGGCACGCTGAAGGGGCTGGAACTGGGCCTGACCTACTTCCCGACCTACCTGCCCGCCTTCCTGGACGGCCTGGGCTTCACCGGCAGCGCGACGATCCTGGATTCCGAACAGACGATCCCGGTTGTGAACAGCGAAGGTGAAATGACCGGCACCACCAAGTCGGCCTTCTTCGGCGTGTCGAAGCTGTCCTACAACGCCACGTTGGCCTATGATAAGGGTCCGATCGGTGCCCGCCTGTCCTACATCTGGCGCAAGGGCTTCCTCCAGAGCAATGAAGGCCGTTCCTTCGCCAACCCGATCGGCTTCTGGCGCGCACCGGAAAAGAGCCTGGACTTCCAGCTGACCCTGAATGTGAACGAAGATATCGGCATCACCTTCGACGCGGTGAACATCACCAAGGCGAAGCAGCAAAATTATTACAAGTTTGGCGATGTCGGCAATCCGACCGAGTTCAACTCCAGCACGCTGCTGATCGACCGGACCTTTGCTGTTGGCGTCCGTTTCAAGTTTGACTGAGTGCCCATGGGGCGCGGCGTCTCCTCGCTGCGCTCCATAACATGGCGGCCGTATCGGGATGCTCTCCAGTCCCGTTACGGCCGCCATTTTGTTTCTGCCAAAGGAGGGATGACAGATGCGCGCGATGAAGATGATCCTGCTGGCGGGAGCCGCCCTGATGGGCATCGGCGCTGCCTCCCCACCCCCTGCGATGGACACCGCCGCCATCGCCACGCAGCGCTTCGGCAATGACGCGCCCTGGTATCGCGACCGCATCCCCTTCTTCGAATCCGCCGACCCGACCATCGACGCCGTCTATTATTATCGCTGGCAGGTCTATCGCGGCCACCAGCGTGATCTGGGCGCGGAAGGCTATATCACCACCGAATTTTTCGACGATGTCGACTGGCAACGCCATCCCTATGCCAGCCTGAACGACGCCAGCGGCTTCCATATCGGCGAAGGGCGCTGGCTCAACGATCGCCGCTTCGCCGACGATTATATCAATTTCATGTATGGCAGCGGCGGCAATGACCGGCATTTCACCGATCATATGGCCGACAGCGTATGGGGCCGCTATCTGGTCGATGGCGATCGCGCCGACGCGGTGAAGCACCTGCCGGTCATGAACCATATCTATCGCCTGTGGGACGATAAATATGACTTCGACAAGGGCCTCTATTTCGTGGAGCCTTTGCTCGACGCGACCGAATATACCGTCTCCTCGATCGACGCTTCAGGCGGCAAGGACGGGTTCCGGGGCGGCGACGCTTTCCGCCCCTCGGTCAACAGCTATATGTTCGCCAACGCCCGCGCCCTCTCCAAGATGGCGGAAATGGCCGGGAACAAGGCGATGGCCGCCAACTATGCCGCCCGCGCCGACTCCCTGCAAAAGCGCGTCCTGACCGATCTATGGAGCGACAGGCTCAGCCATTTCATCGACCGCCACCAGTCGCGGCAGAATGACTTCGTCAAATATTGGGACCCGATCCGCAATCGCGAGCTGGTCGGTTATCTGCCGTGGATGTTCGATCTCGTCCCTGACGACGCCAAATATGCAGCCGCCTGGGCACATCTGCTCGATCCCGCCTCGCTTGCTGGCAAGGCCGGCATGCGCACGGTCGAGGCGAATTACGAATATTATATGCGCCAGTACCGCTATCTTGGCGACGCGCCCGAATGCCAGTGGAACGGCCCGATCTGGCCCTATCAGACGACGCAGGTGCTGCACGCCATGGCCAATCTGCTCGATCATTATAAGGCCGATGGCCCCGTCACCCGCAGCGCCTATATGCGCCTGCTGCGCCAATATGCCGCGCTCCACTATCAGGGCAGCGGCAAGGACCGGCGGCTGGATATCGAGGAGGATTATCATCCCGAAACCGGCAAGCCGATCGTCGGCCTCGACCGCAGCCACCATTATTTCCATTCCGGCTTCAATGACCTGATCCTGACCGGACTGGTCGGCATCCGCCCCCGCGCCGACGATGTGCTGGAAGTGAACCCGCTTCTGCCCGACGCTCGCGATCCGCAGGCCCTCGCCTGGTTCCGCGCGCAGGACATTCCCTATCATGGCCACAAGGTCGCCGTGACATGGGACGCCGATGGTAGCCACTACAAGCGCGGCAAGGGCCTGTCGATCGAGGTGGATGGCCGCGAAGTCGCCCGCCGCGACACGCTGGGCCGGGTCGAGGTGCCGGTCACGCGCGCCGCCACGCTCCCGATCGCCCGCCCGATCAACCGCGCTGTTCAGCTGGTGCGCGGCCAATTCCCCATGGGCTCCGCCTCCAGCAACACGGACGCCGAAAATGTCCATGACGCGATCGACGGCCGCGTCTGGTTCTTCCCCGAATTGCCCAATGGCTGGTCCTCCGCCCCCACCAAAGCCGCATCGCAACAATGGTATGCGATTGACCTCGGCAAGCCGGTCAATCTCGCCCGCGCCGAACTCGCCTTCTTCGCCGATGGCAAGGGGTTCGCGGTGCCGCAGGATTATCGCCTGCAAGCCTGGGTCGATGGCGACTGGCGCGACATCGCCAGCCCCAAGGGCAGCCCGGTCGCCAATGGCGTGACCGACATCCACTGGACGAAACGCCCGGTCAGCAAGCTCCGCCTGCTCTTCACCCAACCCGCCGGAAAGGCCATACGCCTGGCAGAAATCAAATTATTTGAAGGATAGACAACGAAGGACCGGGAAGAAGCCTCCATCCCCGGTCCATCTTTGCTGGCCAGCACGGGCAAGGAATGTTACACCGCCTGTCAAGGCAATGACGCAGCACCTCGCCCCTTCCCGCCCCGGCATCTATGCCCGCGGCACCGAAACGGTCGACGCCATATTGAAGGCGGCACTGGACGTGCTGATTGACGAGGGGGCTGCCGCCTTCACGATCCGCCGCATCGCCGCGCGTTGCGACATGAAGGTGGGCAATGTCAGCTATCATTTCCCGCGCAAGGAAATGCTGATCCAGGTGCTGCTGGACGAGCTGGTCGACAGCTATGGCAAGATGCTGGACGACCTCGTGCGCAAGCCGGGCCTGACCGCTGAAGAACGGCTGAAGCTGGTCATCATCCTGTGCCTCGACGATATCAGTTCGAAACGCACCACCCATCTCTTCACCGAGCTGTGGGCGCTGGCCAACCATGATGAATTCGTCGCCGACCGGGTGCAGGCCTTTTACGAGCGCGTGCATGGCGTGATCGGCGAATATGTCACCGCCATCAATCCCGATTTATCCGACGATGATGTCCGCACCGTCGCCCTGTTCATCAGCGCGACGATGGAGGGCGCCACGCCATTCCTGGGCCATGGCAAGCCCTGGGCCGACCGGATGCCGGCCTTCACCGCGCTCGCGGTGCAGTCTCTCATCCTGCTGGCCCGCACCGCGACTTCCAGCGACATCGCCGCCCTCGCTCCTGTGCGGGAACTCGAACCCGCTTAGGCGGCGTGGCGCCGTCAAACGGCAGATTTGTTGGGTGGTTTTCAATTGCCCCTCCCGCAAGCGGGAGGGGCTGCGAGACTTAATGAGCGCAGCGAGTTTAGTCGCAGCGGGGTGGGCATTTGCAACGTTGCGCTTGCCCACCCCACCTAACCATCTATCGCGCCGCAACATTTATTTATTGCCGGACCGTTTCACCCCCTTGACCGAATCTGGACAAGTGTCAAACCTTGTCATCGACGCAGCAGGCATCAAGGGGGATCAGCCAGCATGTCGACCACCAGTCGCAGGATTTTCGCCACCGCCCTTTCTGCCCTCCTGCTGGGCAGCGCCGCCATCGCCCATGCCGACCTTGCCGATACCAAGGCGTCGGTGGAGCCGGAAGAATCCGATGTCATGACCATCGATCCCCCCAAGCCGACATGGTTCTATGTCGACGGCGGGTGGGACATGCCGGGCACCAGCATCTTCGACGGCGAAAGCGGCAAGATGAAGGGCATGGTCGAAACCCGGCGCCTCGCCGACATGGCGATCGATCCGGCCGGCCAATATTATTATGTCGCCGAAACCATCTGGTCGAAGGGAGATCGCGGCACCCGGCAGGACATGGTGACCGTCTATGACAGCAAGACGCTGAACCTAGTCACCGAAATCGCCCTGCCCGGCCGCATCCTGATCGGATCGCGCAAGAATAATTTCATCGTCAGCGACGATGGCAAGACCGCCTATGTCTATGATTTCAGCCCGACGTCGGGCGTGAACATCGTCGACCTCGCGAAAAAGAAATTCACCGCCGCGATCGAACTGCCCGGCTGCGCCAGCCTGATGCCCAATCCCGGCGTCGGCTTCTCCGCCCTGTGTTCGGACGGATCGATCGCCACCGTCGCCATCAAGGGGACGAAGGGGGACATCACTCACACCGCGCCCTTCTTCGACGCGACCAACGATCCGATCTTCGACAATTTCGCCTATGACCGGAAGAAGAAGACCAGCACTTTCCTGACCTATACCGGCCAGATCTACACCGCCCAGATCAGCGCCGCGCCCACCGTGTCCGCGCCCTTCTCGATCCAGACGGCTGCCGGTGTCCGCGTCGGTGATTCCAAGCCGCTGGACGTCAACTGGTATCCCGGCGGGCGCCAGCCGATGGCGCTGCATCGCGCGACCGGCACCCTGTTCGTCCTGATGCACAAGGGCGAATATTGGTCGCACAAGGAATCCGGGACCGAAGTGTGGCAGGTCGATGTCGCCGCGCAGAAGGTGGTGAAGCGCTTCACGCTGAAAGACCCGATGAACAATATCGAAGTGTCGCAGACCGAAAAACCGCTGCTCTACATGAACGGCGAAAAGGGCGAGGCACTGGTGCTGGACGTCGCTACCGGCGAGGAAAAGCACAAGATCGAAAAGGCCGGCGGCAGCACCATCACCGTGCCGGAGGTCTATTGAGCATGGCCATTCCGGGGCTGACGCAGATGCTGGCCCTGTTCGGCCTGACCGCCGCGATCGCCATCGGCCTGCTGTTCCTGACAGCCGGCGTCGCCCAGTGGCGGCATCGCGCGCTGCTGCCCGGCGTGATCGCCAATTATCGCCTGCTGCCCGCATCGCTGGTCGGCCCGGCCGCCACGGCGCTGCCGCTGGTGGAGGTCGCGACCGGCGCCGCGCTGCTGATCGGGCTGCACCCGCTGGCGGTCGTCGTCGCCATGGCGCTGCTGCTGGTCTTTGCCGGCGCGATGGCGGTCAATATCCGGCGCGGACGCGGCCATATCGATTGCGGTTGCGGTCATGGCGCGCTGCGCCACCCGATCGGCTGGTCGCTGGTTGCCCGCAATATCGCCCTCGCCGCTTTGCTCGGCCTGCGCCTCGCCTTCGCGCCATCCTTCACCGCGATGGATATGGCTACAGCGCTGGCCGGCGGCATCGCCATCGCGCTGCTCTGCCTGCTGTTCCAGTCGCTGTCCGCACTGACCGCTTCTCCCCTCCATCGGAGATAATATGCTGACCTCGCTCATCCTTTCGCAGATCGTCTCCTGGATCGTCATCATCGGCCTGATCGTCGCGCTGCTGGCGCTGGCGCGGCAGGTCGGCGTGCTGCACATCCGCGTCGCCCCGGCCGGCGCGCTCGCCACCGCTGGCGGCCCGACCGTGGGCAGCGCCACTGGCCCGATCGCCACGCTCGACCTCAACGGCAAGCCGGTGACGATCGGCGGCCATGCCCATGGCGTGAAGCTGCGCCTGCTGCTGTTCGTCTCCGCCCAATGCCCGCTGTGCAAGGCGGTGATCCCGATGGCGACCAGCTTCGCGCATGCAGAGCGCGTCGCCCTGACCTTCGTTGGTGACGATGATGTCGCCGCCCAGCGCGCGATGATCGCGCAGCATGGGCTGGAAGGCTATGCCTTCGTCAACGGCCCCGAAGTCGGTCAGGCCTATGGCGTCGCCAAGCTGCCCTTCGCGGTGCTGCTGGATGGCGAAGGCGCGATCCTGTCCAAAGGGCTGGTCAACAGCCGCGAGCATCTGGAAAGCCTGATCATCGCGCATGAAATGGGCATCAACACGGTGCAGGATTATATCGGCAGCCTGAAGGCGCAGGCGGCATAAAATAGCAAGTGGGGGCAAGACCGATGAAAAAGTTCAATGCCGATGCGCTGGGGGAAAAGCTACTGCGCAAATTCGCCGGCGGCTCCTCGCGCCGATCGATGCTGACGCGACTGGGGGCCGCGCTGGTCGCCGCACCCGCCTTCCCGCTGCTGCCGGTCAGCCGCGCCGAGGCGGCCAAGCCCGACCGATCGCCCGAAGCGAAGACCAATTTCGCCCGCACCGCCCAGACCAAGGACGAAACCAAGTGCGACTATTGGCGCTATTGCGCGATCGACGGGGCGCTGTGCACCTGCTGCGGCGGCGGCATCCATAGCTGCCCGCCGGGCGCGGAGCCGTCCCCGGTCAGCTGGGTCGGCACCTGCATCAACCCGGACGATGGCAAGGCCTATCTGATCGCCTATCGCGACTGCTGCGGCAAACCCGCCTGCGGCCAGTGCGGTTGCGACAATACCGACCGCGAAACCCAGCTCTACATGCCCCAGCTCAACAATGACGTGATCTGGTGCTTCGGCACGACCAGCATGGAATATCATTGCTCGACCGCCGTGCTGGTGGGCGCCGCGAGCTGACACTTACCGTATTTTCCCGTTCGCTTCGAGCGAAGTCGAGAAGCGCTCGCGCAGCTTGTGCCTTCGCTTCTCGACCTTCACCTGTCCCGAGCGCTTGCTGCAAGCAAGCCGTCACGGGGCTCGAAACGAACGGATGGTGTGAGTAGATAAGACAAATGTCGGCCCCGGTTTCCCGCCTGTTCCGCCCGCTCCTTGGCTCCGCCCTGCTCCTGCTCGGCGCCACCGTGGGCCTGCGCGCCGCGCTGCCGCCGATGGGCCTGCTGCCCGCCGTGATCACCGACCCAGACATGGCCCGCGCCGACTATGTCGAACAATGCGCGGGCTGCCATGGCGTGAACGGCAGCACCGCGCCGGCCCAGTTGCCCGAACTGCGCGGCCGGGTCGGCTGGTTCCTCTGCACGCCACAGGCCCGCGCCTATCTCATCCGCCTGCCCAATGTCGCCAACAGCCGGATCAAGGATAATCAGCAACTGGCCGACATGATGAACTATGTCGTCTTCGGCCTGGGCGGCGCCAGCGCGCCGCCGGGCGCCGCCCCCTTCACCGCCGACGAAGTCGCGCGCGAACGCCAGCACGCCCTCTCCACCACCACGCTGAGCGCCGAACGCGCCCGCCAGGTCGAAGCCGCCATCCGCGTCTGCAAGGCTCCCGCCTCCCTCCGCCTGCTCTATCCGGGGCAGAAGGGGTAAGGGGGACGAGAACAGCAATTCTGACTTGGGTGATTGGCGGACGTCCCAGTTTTGTTGTTCCTTGTATCTATGCCTGAGGTCATGAATATGGCCTGGCACCATGGGATCGAGTGGCCGCCCGATCCCATGGCCACAGTGTCGAAGCCCATTGCCTTTCAAGTTCGTTCGACCGTCAGGCGTTTGGGACCGGCCTGCTTGTTACACTGCGACCGAACAGTAGGATGGTTGCCAATCGCACAGACAAAGTGATGCACATCGCGATCGGAGTAGATAGTTCGAGGGCATGGCTGGATGCGTGGAGTGTACCCAATCGTGCAACATGCTGTGCCAATGCGGCCGATGACATAGCTGATCTTGCAGATTTCGCGCGAAAACATGACGGCGATGACCCGCTGGAAGCGAGCGAGGGATGCAAAAAAGCTGCCCTCCTCCGGCTCTGGGCGCAGCGCATCGCGCGCGCCATCGGCAATCCGCGACACGCCCGCGCCTTCACGCAGGCGATCGGGGGCCAGGAAAAGACCGACCGCATGGAGAGCCGGTGCTGGCCTGGTTCACCGATGCTCGCAAACGCACGCCCACGCCGCCGCCCAGTCGCAACAGGCCAGTCTATAGCATAGAGCCTTTAACCGGACGCATATCGAGCAGCTTTGATGAAGTTCCAGCATTCTTCTGGGTATAGAGGTCACAGATATTTCCGATGGCCCGTCATAGTGCGTCGATGGTTCTGGCGCGGGTGCGGCGCAGACGGGCCTTGAGTTTAGCGAAGGCCATTTTGATCGGGTTTAGGTCGAGGCTATAGGTTGGTGTAGAGAGGGACCATGCGCATCTGGCGTTGAATATGGCCTTTGATTTTCCCCTTTTGTGGCTGGAGAGATTGTCGAGGATAACGACATCAGCAGGCCTGAGGGTCAGGGCGAGTTGAATTTCGAAGTGGGTTTCGAAGGTCGTGCGGTTCATGGGGCAGTCCATGACCCATGGCGCAGTCAGTCCGTCACAACGCAGGGCAGCGACAAATGTCTGGGTTTTCCAGTGGCCAAAGGGCGCTCGCGCCTTCAGGCGCTGGTCACGGCGCCCGTCCCCGCAGCTTTGTCATCTTCGTCGTGGTTGCCGTCTCGTCGATGAAGATCAGTCGATAGCCAGCTTCACAGCGCAGCTGGGACTTATCCCAAAATGACGCGATGCTGACCAAACGCGATTGCCCAGATGCAATGCGATCGACAATTTGCTCCCCGAGATCGGCTGAATAGGATTTCCCCATGATCCACCTTCCGATAAAGGTGGATCTCATTCTCGCCCCTCTGCGAATCCCCAGATTCCTATTTCACGTTCGATGCTCTGGAAGCACTGACCGCACGGCTACTCCATGCAACAAACGACTTTATGGTCCAGAAGCAGCGCCGATCAGCGACGTCAGATCCCCTTGCCATCGTTCAGATTAGCAAAGCATTGGCGTTACTTTCCCGACAGGCAAAAGACGCCAACGTAAGGATCTCACCGCGCATCACAGGCGATCCCCACTGACGCGCCTTCAATCGCACCATCAAACCATGGGATTGGGCGGCCATCCGATCTCATGGCATCAGGCCATACCCATGACCTCAGGCATAGATAAAAGGGGCAACAAAAGCCGCAACGTCTGCCAATCACCCAAACTACCTATCCCCCTCAAGGCATCAGCCGCCGCCGCCCTTCCCACAAATGCCAGCGCATCGCGAGCGCGGCGCCTTCGGAGTCTTGCGCGCGGATGGCGGCGACGATCTGTTCATGTTCGCGCAGCATGGTCGCGATAACCTCGGGCGGGCGGGAGCGGCTGATGTCGACGCCGGCGCGCATGATCTTGTCGACATCGGCGTGGAGCGCGTCGAAGGCGATCAGGAAGGCCGGGTTGCCGGTCGCTTCGGCAATGCGGCGATGCAGTTCCATATCCTCGGCATGGGCGGGTTCGCTCGACAGGAGGGCGGTGCGCAGCATCTCCATCCCTTCCTCGACATGCGCCATTTCCAGCGCGGTGCGGCGGGTGGCCGCGAGGCGCGCGGCTTCGGCTTCCAGCACGAAGCGGACTTCATAGCTGCCCAGCGTCGCGGGCAATTCGGTCGCCGGCATGAAGGCGGCGAGGCGCTGGGACGGGCGGCTTTTCACGAAGGAGCCGGCGCCCCGGCGTGCTTCGGTAATGCCGTCCGAAGCGAGGCGGACCAGCGCTTCGCGCACGATCGCGCGGGACACGCCGAACCGCTCCGCCAGCGCCGCCTCCGACGGCAGGCGGGCGCCGACTTCCAGATCCTGCACATTGATGATCTCGACAATACCGGCATAGGCATGGTCGGACAGCCGGGCCTGGCTCATCGGCGCACCTGTGGATCAACTTCCTGCATCGCCGTCTCCTAGTCAGAAGATGCTGCTGGCGACAAGCACCAGCAGCAGGCCCACGACCGCGACCACGGTTTCCATGATAGACCATGTCTTGAATGTGCCCGGCATGTCGGTGCCGAGATAGGATTTCACCAGCCAGAAGCCGGGATCGTTGACGTGGGAGAAGAAGAGCGATCCCGCGCCGATCGCCAGCACCATCCATTCCGGCTCCACGCCCGATGCCGCGACCAGCCCCTGCATCACGCCGGCGGTGGTGATGGTGGCGACGGTGGCCGATCCGGTGGCAAGGCGGATGCAGACCGACACGCCCCAGGCGAGCAGGATCGGCGAGATCGCGCCGCCAGCGGCAAAGCGGACCAGCAGGTCGGAGAGGCCCGCCGTCACCAGCACCTGCTTGAGCGCGCCACCCGCGCCGATCGCCAGGATGATGCCGCCGGCCGGCACCATCGCTTCGGACCAGATGGCGTTCTGGATCTTCGCATCGGTGATGCGGCGGCCGAACAGCAAAGGCAGCGCCACCAGCACCGCGATCAGCAGCGCGACGACCGGATCGCTGACCCAGCTAAGCCAGTGGAAATGCGGCGCGACGGCGGGCGGCAGCAGGGCCACTGCCTGCCCCGCGGCGATCAGCACCACCGGCAGCAGCACGGCCGCGAGCGCCCGGCCGACCGAGGGGGTGGCAACGTCCACCTTCACAGGGTCGAGCAGAGGCGGGTTGAGCTTGACGCCGGGCGCGGTGAAGCGGGCGAGCACGGGGCCGGCGATGATCGCCGTGGGGATGCCGACGATCAGGCCATAGACGAGAGTGAGACCGAGATTGGCGCCGAGCGCATTGACCGCGAGCAAGGGGCCGGGATGCGGCGGCACCAGCGCGTGGACGACCGACAGGCCCGCCAGCGCGGGCAGCATCAGGCGCAGCTTGGCGGTGTCGCCATTCTGCCCGGCGGGCAGCGCGGCGGCGGCGGACGCGACGATCGGCAGCAGCAGGACAAGGCCGGTTTCGAAGAAGAGCGGCAGGCCGATGACGATGGCGGTGAACAGGCTGGCCCAGGGGGCGCCCTTCACGCCGGAGATGCGCAGCGCGGAGCGGGCAAGGCCACCGGCCCCGTCCGACAATTGCAGCATGGCGCCCAGGCCAAGGCCCAGCGCCACCACCAGGCCGGTGCCGCCGAGGATGGCGCCAGCGCCCTTTTCCACCGCCTTGGCCGTGTCCTCCATCGGCAGGCCGGCGATCAGGCCGACGGTGAAGGCGCCACAGAGCAGGCCGACGAAGGGATGGAGTCGGCCGCGAATGATGAGGGCGATGGAGAGGGCAATGCCGATGACGGCAGCGATCAGCAGGCGATAGTCGGCAGGCGTCATCGGCGCGCCTCCTGACGGATCAGAACCGGTCCGCATGCTGCCGATCGACGAAATGGTAACGCCATCCCCACCCTCTCCCTGACTTTGTTCGATCGATGATCCGACAGACGAATCCCGAAAATCTGTTGGACAGCTTATACGCGGAATTTCGGGTTAAACTAGAATAAATCCCGATTTACGCGAATTTCCTCTTGAACCTGTCTGACTGATTCCACTATCGTTAGCGCTAACGAATCTCAGGACAGTCCGGCCAATATGGGGCTGTCTCCGGCAGATCGAAAAGGGAGAGGATCGATGCATATCGCGACGGATTTGCACCATTTACCCGATCGTCAGGATCGCTACGCCCCGGAACCCCCGCACCTTACGCCGACCCAGATCAAGGTCATGCGCTGCGTGCATTCGGGCCTGCTCAACAAGCAGATCGCCTATGAACTGGGCATGGCGGAGGCGACGGTGAAGGTTCATATGACCGCGCTGATGCGCAAGCTGAATGTCCGCAACCGGACCCAGGTGGCGATTGCCGCCGGGCATTTTGGCTGGATGCGCCCGACGCTGGGCCACGCCGCCGACTGACATTTTCTCGAGCGACATGACCTCCTGTTGATTCGTCATTGCGAGCGCAGCGAAGCAATCCACCGGCGCGCTCATGGATTGCTTCGCTGCGCTCGCAATGACGGCGCGGGGCGGCCAAAGTCAGCTCGCTCTAGCCGTTGGAGAGCATGATGGACCGGTCCAGACGGGAAATGATGGGCGGTATCGGCGCGGGCCTGGCGCTGGCGGGCATGGCTGGCCCTGCCTTCGCGGCATCGCGGAAGGTCGGCTATGCGATCGTGGGACTTGGTTCCTATGCGACGCGGCAGATCATGCCCAATTTCGCGGGGTGCGATCAGGCGAAACTGGTCGCTTTGGTCAGCGGGACGCCGGCCAAGCTGGCCCAATATGGCGATCAATATGGCATCCCGGCGACGCACCGCTACAGCTATGCCGATTTCGACCGTATCCGCGACAATCCCGATATCGACGCCGTCTATGTCGTGCTGCCCAACAGCCTGCATGCGGAATATGTGATCCGCGCCGCACAGGCGGGCAAGCATGTGATGTGCGAAAAGCCGATGGCAGTGTCCGCGGTGGAATGCGAGGCGATGATCGCCGCCTGCACTAAAGCGGGCAAGAAGCTGATGATCGGATATCGATCACGGTTCGAGCCCTATAACCGGCTGGCGATAGAGTTGGCACGGGGCGGGCATGTCGGACCGACGCGGCTGATCACGGCCGAGCATGGCTTTTCGGCGCAGCCCAATCAGTGGCGGCTGGATAAGCCTTTGTCGGGCGGCGGGTCGCTGATGGATATCGGCATCTATAGCCTGAACGCCGCGCGATACCTGACCGGGGAGGAACCGGTGGAGGTGAGCGCGGTGGAGAGTACCGACCGCAGCGATCCGCGCTTTGCCACGGTGGAGGACCGGATCAATTTCATGCTGCGCTTTCCGTCGGGGATCATCGCCAACTGCATTTCCAGCTATAGTTCGGGGCATAATGGCTATCGCGTGATCGGCACGCAGGGGTGGATCGATATGGAACCGGCGACGCCCTATAGCGGACAGAGCATGACGATCCGCAAGGATGGCGTGACCGCGCCGCGCACTTTGCCCGTGCCGGCCAAGAACCAGTTTGCGGGGCAACTCGATCATCTGGCCGAATGCATCCAGCGCGGGACGACGCCGATCGTGCCGGGCGAGGAAGGGCTGGCCGATCTGCGGGTGATCGAGGCGATCTATCGGTCGGCCGCGGAAGGCCGCAGCGTGCGGCTGGGCGCATGATCGGGCGGCGAACGGTGCTGGCGGGGCTTGGCTGCTTGCCGATCGCGGCTGTTGCGCGGGCGGCGGATGCGGCGGGCGTGGTGCGGATCGATCCGAGGCTGGACCGGATCATTGACCCTTCAGCCCAGGTTGAATTTCTGGCGAGCGGCTTTCGCTGGGCCGAAGGGCCGGTCTGGGCGGCGCGGCAGGATTGCCTGCTCTTCAACGATCCGCCCTCCAACATATTGTATCGCTGGCGCGCGGGGGATGGGGCGAAGCCTTTCCTGTCGCCGTCGGGGTTGCAGACGCCGGTTCCGGCCGGGATCAGGGAAGCCGGGCTGAACGGGCTGGCGATCGATGCGGACGGCGCGCTGATCGCGGCGGACAGCGGGACGCGGGCCATCGTGCGGATCGACCTTGCCAGCGGGGAGCGCCGCATATTGGCCGACCGGTTTGAGGGGAAGCGGTTCAACAGCCCCAATGATCTGTGCATCGCGGCGTCCGGTGCGATCTATTTCACCGATCCGACCTATGGGCTGGCGGAGGGCGATGCGTCGCCGCTGCGCGAACTGGACCGGTGCGGGCTGTACCGGCTGGCGCCCGATGGGACTGTCACGTTGCTGGATGACGATCATCGGCGGCCCAATGGTGTTGCCCTGTCGCCGGACGGGCGCACGCTTTATCTGGCACTGTCGGACGAGAAGCAGCCGGAGGTGCTGGCTTATGCGCTGGATGATGATGGCCTGCCGACGGGGCGGCGGCTGTTCCGCGACATGCGGACGGAACTGGCGCGCGGGCTGCCGGGCCTGCCCGACGGGATCAAGGTGGATGCGCGGGGCAATCTGTTCGCGACCGGGCCGGGCGGCGTGCATGTCTGCGCGCCGGACGGGCAGTTGCTGGGGATGATCCGCACGGGCAAGGCGATCGCGAATTGTGCGATCGATGCAGTCGGCGGGCGACTGTTCCTGACATCCGCCGACAGGCTGGCGGTGATCGGCTTGCAGCCGCTATAGTCGGGTTACCGTGATCGACTGGGCGTTCATGACGGCATTGCCGAAGGCGGTCATGAAGGCGATGTCAGTGGCGTCGCGGCCGACCGCGATGCGGACCATGGTTTCCACCGGCGCGAGGCCGGTTGCGTCAACGATGTGCCAGGCGCCGTCGAGCCAGACCTCCACCACGGCATGAAAATCGGGCGGATCGAGATCGAGCGCATAGACCGAGACGAGTCGGGCGGGAATGTCGCGCGAGCGGATCAGCGCGGCGGTGAGATGGGCATAGTCGCGGCACACCCCCTGCTGCGCGACGAAGGTGTCGGCGGCAGTGGTGGTGACGTTCGAACTGCCCGGAACATAGACGAGATTGGCGTGCACCCATTCGACCAGCGCATGCACCAGCGCGCCCCCTTCCAGATCAGGGAAATGGCCGCAGACGAAGCTGACGAAACGGTCCGCCTCACAATAGCGGCTGGGCCAGATGAAGGGCAGCACATCTTCGGGCAGGCTGGCGAGCGGGCTTTTGTGGAGGCTGGCGATGTCGACAATCGGGCGTTCGACGTCGAGCGTGGCGCGATAGGTGCTGACCATGCGGCCGACGCCGGTGCGGGTCCAGGTGCGGCGACCGACGCCGCTGCCGCCGACCTTGTTGGTGAGCGGCCCGGCATTGTTGATGATGTGCGACTGTTCGATCACCAATTGATCGGGGAGCGCGGCCGCCTCCACCGCGAGCAGCACGTCGGTCTGCTCGGCAAAATCATAGTCGAGGATCGCTTCGATCGCGACGCGCATGGCGATGGGGTCCGGATGTCAGAGGGGGCAGGACCGAGTCGGCCTGCGTGGTGCAGCATCGTGGCGGCGCAAGGGGTTAGCAAGCGGATTGCATATGATGCGGGTTAAGCGGAGCACTTGGAGTATGGTTCCGTTCGGCCTTTCGACTTCGCTCAGGAGAGGCTGTCGAAGCCTCGTTCTAGCCTTCAAGAAGAACGACCCCCTTCGACTGCCTGCCAAGGCAGGCGCGCAGGACAGGCTCAGAGCGAACGGTTTGAGGGGTGATCTCGATCCAATTTAGCTGGATTTGATGGCTTTTCTGGCGCTGCCGGGAAGTCAGCGTAAGGGTTCTCGACAGGCTCGAACCGAACGGATGTGATGCAGATGGAAGGTGAGGCGTGGTATCCAGTAGGCCTTAACTTCGCATGTTTCCCGCGAATCCTGTTCTTTTCTTGCGCTGCCTTGATCCTATCGGAAAGCCCCTGCCCTCACCCACCGCCGTTTGGCCGGAACGGTAAAAGGCCCGTCGCGCAGGAAGCGCGGCGGGCCTTTTCGGTGCGTGATGCGCAAGGCGGGCGAGCCTGCAAGGGTGGCGTCCGGCTGATCCGGCCGGGCGCCGATCCCGTGCTTATTCGCTATCATCCTCCGCATCGGGTCCGGTCATCATCCCTTCGGCGACCTGTTCGGTCTTACCGCGGATCGCCTTTTCCAGCTTGTCCGCCAGTTCGGGATGTTCCTTGAGAAAGGTTTTGGCATTTTCGCGACCCTGGCCGATGCGGACCGAGTCGTAGGAGAACCAGGCGCCCGACTTTTCGACCAGCCCGGCCTTGACGCCCAGGTCCAGCATCTCACCGATCTTGGAAATGCCTTCGCCATACATGATGTCGAATTCGACCTGCTTGAAGGGCGGCGCGACCTTGTTCTTGACCACCTTCACCCGGGTCGCATTGCCGACGATATCGTCGCGATCCTTGATCTGGCCGGTGCGCCGGATGTCGAGCCGGACCGAAGCGTAGAATTTGAGCGCGTTGCCGCCGGTCGTGGTTTCCGGATTGCCGTACATCACGCCGATCTTCATGCGCACCTGGTTGATGAAGATCACCATGCACTTGGAACGCGAGATCGAGCCGGTCAACTTGCGCAGGGCCTGGGACATGAGGCGGGCCTGAAGACCGACATGGCTGTCGCCCATCTCCCCCTCGATTTCAGCGCGCGGCACCAGCGCGGCGACCGAATCGACCACGAGTATGTCGATCGCGTTGGAGCGGACCAGCGTGTCGACGATTTCCAGCGCCTGCTCGCCGGTGTCCGGCTGCGACACGATCAGTTCGTCGATGTTGACGCCCAGCTTCTTGGCATAACCAGGGTCAAGCGCATGTTCGGCGTCGACGAAGGCCGCCGTGCCGCCGCCCTTTTGCGCTTCGGCGATGGCGTGGAGCGCCAGCGTGGTCTTGCCCGAGCTTTCCGGGCCATAGATTTCGATGATCCGCCCCTTGGGCAGGCCGCCGATGCCCAGCGCGATGTCGAGGCCGAGCGAGCCGGTAGAGATCGCCTCGATCTCCAGCTTTTCCCGGCTGCCCAGCTTCATGGCGCTGCCCTTGCCGAAGGCGCGGTCGATCTGCGCGAGCGCCGCGTCCAATGCTTTCTGTCTGTCCATGTTTCCCGTCTTCTTGGAATCGATGAGTGAGAGCAGTGCAGTCATCGGCCAGTCCTCTGTCAAGGGAAACGCATGATATCGTGCGTCTGGACGATGATGTATCCTGTTTGTTCTACAAGAACAAGAGGGGAACGGAAATTTCCTATTCGCCTGCGGTTCCCAGCTTCGACAGCCTCTCTAGCCGATGAAATCCCTCATTGCGAGCGCGGCGAAGCCATCCAATGTCGTGCCATGGATTGCTTCGCTGCGCTCGCAATGACGAAATTGGTCGGACGATAGTTTAACCGCCCAGCACCTTGCCCAGCGCGCGTTCGACCGCGCCGATGGTGAAGGGCTTGGCAAGGGTTGGCCGCCCGGCATGGTCGGACGGCAGATCATCCGCCATGCCGCCAGTGGCGAAGATGAAGGGAATGTCGGCCTGTGCCAATATGTCGGCCACGGGCCAGCTTTTTTCGCCCTGCAAATTGCAGTCGACCAGCGCCGCATCGAAACCGCCGGCGCGCGCCTGATCGCAGGCTTCATCGACCGTGGCGGCGATAGCGTGCAGCCGGTAACCGAGCGCATCGAGATAATCTTCGAGCATCATCCCGATCATCGCCTCATCCTCGACAATCAAAATGCTCTTCGCGTCCGACATGCGCTGTTTTCCTTTATTCGTAACAACGAATCGCTATCCGATAGGCGCGCGCTTGCCTAGCCTGTTCCGATTGATCTGACGCAAGATCACTCCGCCGCAGGCCGGGCCAGCAGCGCGTCGCGCGCCGCTTCGGCAAGCTGGTTGACCGAGAAGGGCTTGGGCAGGAAGGCGACATTGGCGATGTCGATCGACTTGCGCAGCTGTTCCTCGGCATAGCCCGACATGAAGAGGACCGGCAGGTCGGGATGGGTGCGGCGGGCGTGGGCGACCATGGCGGGGCCGTCCATGTTCGGCATCACCACGTCGGAAATCAGCAGGTCGATCTGCTCGCCGCCGTTCAGCACTTCCAGCCCCTGTTCGCCGTCATTGGCGGTCAGCACCTTATAGCCCTGTCGCGTGAGCGCGCGTTCGGCGACGGCGCGGACCATATCCTCATCCTCCACCAGCAGCACCGTGCCGGTGCCCCAGGTTTCGGTGCGCGGCGCGGCGGGCTTCACCTCCACCGGCTGTTCGGCGTCGGCCCCGGCATAGACGGGGAGATAGATGACGAAGCTGGCGCCGCGTCCCAGTTCGGATTCGGCGAAGATATAACCGCCCGACTGCTTGACGATGCCATAGACGGTCGAGAGGCCCAGGCCGGTACCCTTGCCCAGTTCCTTCGTGGTGAAGAAGGGTTCGAAGATTTTGGCGAGAATATCGGGCGGGATGCCAAGGCCGGTGTCGGACACGCGCAGCGCGCTGTAATCGCCGGCGGGCAATATCTGCTGGCGCATTTCGCGGACGCGGGCGGCGGGCACGGCATAGGTCTGGATATTGACGGTGCCGCCTTCGGGCATGGCGTCGCGTGCATTGACCGCGAGGTTGACGATCACCTGCTCCATCTGGCCGGGGTCGGCGCGCACCGCGCCCAGATTGCGGCCATGGGTGACATCCAGCTTCACATTTTCGCCCAGCAGGCGTTTCAGGAGCGTCGAGACGTCGGCAACGATATCTGGCAGTTGCAGGATTTGCGGGCGCAACGTCTGTTGCCGGGAGAAGGCGAGCAACTGGCGGGTCAGGCCGGCGGCGCGGTTGCTGTTCGATTTGACCTGCTGAATATCGTCATAATCGCTGTCGCCCGGCGTATGGCGCATCAGCATCAGGTCGCAATGGCCGATGATGGCGGTCAGGATATTGTTGAAATCATGCGCGACGCCGCCGGCAAGCTGGCCGATCGCCTGCATCTTGGTGGCCTGCGCGACCTGCCGCTTGAGCTTGCTCTCCTCGCTATTATCCTTGAGGCTGAGGAGCACGGCCGCTTCGCCAAGACCGCGCACGCCCGCCAGGCTGAGCGCGACCGGATCGTCGGGCGTGTCGCGCATCCGCACGGCGATGTCGCCGGACATTTGCGGGCCGACGGCAAAGCGGCGCACCGCATCGGCCACCGCCGCCTGATCTTCGCGCACGACAAGGTCGCCGGGATAGCTGGGTTTTTCGCCATCCTTGAGGCCGGCGACGCGCGCAAAGGCATTGTTGACGAAGAGAACGCGGCCGTCGCGATCCGCCATGGCAAGGCCGAAGGGCAGCAGCGAGAGCAGGGTTTCGATATAGGACAGTGCGGAAGTGCCGCCGCCGCCCGCCGGTTCATCGATCAGCAATAGCAGCATCGGGCCGTCCTGCGCCGATGCCTGCGACCCGTTGGGCTGGGCGGCGCGCTTCAGGGGCACTTGCAGCAGGCGCAGCGGCAGGCCGCCCTGCTCTTCCCGCGCCAGGAACAGACGCGCCTTGTCATCCACGCGCATATGGGCGGCGAAATCGCGGCCGGTGATATTGGCGTCGATGCGACCCGCTGCGCGCAGCAGGAAGGCGCCATTGGCGGCGCGGATGCGCCCTTCCCCGCCGATCATCACCGCCATGATGCCTGCCTCGCCAAGCTGCCGGCCAGCTTCCCCGGTCAGGAAGCGATGCACGTCATCCAGCGCGCTGGGCTGGCGAACGGGGGTGAAGCGCCAGAGGAGATAATCCTCCGTCCGGCCGGTGCGGGTGATGTCGACGTCAAGGCGCAGGCCGCCCTGCACCATGCCTTCATAGCGGGCCTCGCCATCGCGCCAGGCGGCGCGGGCGGCGGTGGAGAGGCTGGCGGCCAGCGCTTCGTCCGCGGTGACGGCGGGCGGCGTGGGATAGCCGGGGAACCATTCGCCGAACAGGTCGCTGGCGCAGACCAGACGGCCGGTGCGGTCGGTAACGGCGATCGCCATGCTGGACGCATCGGCAGCGGCGCGGGCGACGGTCCAGTCGGGCGTGGCTTCGCGGTCGGAAATCTGCGGCGGATAGAGATGCTGATACCAGGTGAGCAGCGCGGCGGCGGTCAGGATTGTCGCGCCGAAACCGGCGGCCAGCGCCCAGCTTCCCGCCGCATAGAGGACCAAAGCGGCGGAGGCCAAAGCGGCGAGAACCAGCAGCGGCAACGCAATGCGCGAGCGCGGCTGAATCAGCCAGGCCTCTTCACCTCTTTTCAAACCCATACCCCTGATGCGCACGTCGAACAGCCAGCGTCAGACGCGGGCGGTTTCCTCCAATGCGCTGCTTTGATGGACCTTGCCAATCCTCAATTTGCGCGCCTGCCATTTGCGGCCCATGCGATGGCGCCAGAACCAGTCGGACAGGAAATAGCCGATCACCGCGCTGGCGAGCGAAATGAGGAACAGGCCGAGCAGCATGGCGGGCGCCGCTTCGGATAGCAGCCAAGTGGTCCATTCGCGGACCGTGGCGTGACCGTCTACCAGCGCCATGAAGCCGGTGGCGTCGGCGCTGCGGCCCAATATCCAGTTGCCCAGCCATACCGATGCCATCAGGATCAGCGGCGTGGTGGCGGGATTGGACAGGAAGGTCATCGCGGCGGCGACCGGGATATTGGCGCGGAACGGCAAAGCGAAGAGCGCCGCCCCGGCAATCTGCACGCCGGGTATCAGGAAGAAGATGCCCACGAACAGGCCCAGCGCCACGCCGCGCGGCACCGACCGGCGGGTGAAGCGCCAGAGTGAGGGTTCCAGCACGCGATGCGCGACCGGGGCCAACACCTTGCTCTGTTCCAGCGATTCGCGGGTGGGCGCATTGGCATGCCACCAGCGGGCCAGACGCCCCTGCTGCCGATTGCTCATCGGATCAGCCCTTGTCCCGCATGATGCGCTGCTGGTCGCGCTTCCAGTCGCGTTCCTTGATGCTGTCGCGCTTGTCGTGATTCTGCTTGCCCTTGGCCAGCGCCAGTTCGACCTTGGCCCGGCCCTGGCTGTTGAAATAGACCATCAGCGGCACCAGCGTCATGCCCTTGCGCTCGACCGCGCCGTGCATCTTCTGGATCTCGCGCTCATGCAGCAGCAGCTTGCGCGGGCGCTTGGGCGTGTGATTTTCGCGGTTGCCATGGCTATATTCGGGGATGTTGCTGTTCACCAGCCACACCTGATTGCCCTTCACCTCGGCATAGCTTTCGGCGATATTGCCTTCGCCCCCGCGCAGCGCCTTCACCTCGGTCCCTTGCAGGGCGATGCCGGCTTCGAACACGTCCTCGATAAAATAATCGAAACGCGCGCGCCGGTTCTCGGCGACGATCTTCTTCTTGTCGAAGGTGGCAGGGCGGGGACGGGCCATCGGTCTTTTCTAGTCTTCCATTCGTGTCGAGCGCGGTCGCTCATTATACGCGGCGCGCCTCTCCTTTATTCCGTGCCAGTGCCCGGAGCCGTCAGGATATGGTGTCGGCTGTGCCTTAAACCAATCCCGCAATCTCCAGCGCGCGATCGACCGCGGCACGGCTCGATTCCGATGGCCAGGTGATCGGCAGGCGGACCGCGCCGGGCATGTCGGGGCGAACCCGCGACAGCGCATATTTGACCGGACCCGGTGAAGAATCGCTGAACAGCGCGTCATGCAGGGGATAGAGACGATCCTGAAGCGCCAAGGCGCCATCCCAATCATGCGCCGCCATCGCCGCCTGAAAATCGGCGCACAGGCGCGGCGCGACATTGGCGGTGACGCTGATGCACCCGCTGCCGCCCATCGCGTTGAAGCCCAGCGCCGTTTCGTCATTGCCCGAAAGCTGGCAGAAGTCCGGGCCGCAGGCCAGACGCTGCGCGGTGACACGCCCCAGATTCCCGGTGGCGTCCTTGATCCCGACGATCGACTGATATTCTTCCGCCAGACGATACATGACCGGCACGCCGATATCGGTGATGGTGCGGCCGGGTACATTGTACAGCACGATCGGCAGGTCGCAGCGTTCGGCGAGATAGGCGAAATGCTGGTAGACGCCATCCTGATTCGGCTTGTTATAATAAGGCGCGACCACCAGCGCGGCGTCCGCCCCGGCGGCCTGCGCCGCATACATATGCTCCAGCGCGATTCGCGTGTCGTTGGACCCGCAACCCGCGATCACGGGGACGCGCCCGGCGGCCTGATCGACGCAGATGGCGATAACCCGATTATGCTCCTCCACCGTCATGGTGGCGCTTTCCCCGGTGGTGCCGCAGGGGACGAGCGCGCTCGATCCTTCGGCAATCTGCCAGTCGACAAAGGCGCGAAACGCCGTCTCATCGATCCGGTCATCGCGAAATGGGGTGATCAGAGCCGGAATCGAGCCCGAAAACATCATTAAACTCCTTCAAATCTCCGGGCGGCCGGGGCATGATCAAATCAGCGGGGCGCTATAGCGCGTCATTCAGGGCCTGATAAGGATGCAATGGGGATAATGTCCAGCATGCGCGCCTCAACCCATGTCGAAAGTTACATCATCCGCATGCCGATTATTGCCCTATTGCTCATGACCGCCGGTGCAGGCGCGCAGACCGAAGTCGTGCAGCCGCTGCCGCCCGAATATCCGGCGCAGGGGCCGGTGGTGCAGCAGCTCCCAGGGCAGGACGCCCATCCCAGCCCCTGGCAACAGGTGCAGAGCCGGATCGGCGTGGCGCAGGATGGCAGCATCGCGGGCACGATCAGCCAGTGGCGCGCACTGCAATCGAGCGATGCCCTCGGCTTTTCCACCTATGCCAGCTTCATGATCGCCAATCCCGGCTGGCCGGGGGAGGACCGGATGCGGCGGCTGGCCGAAACCGGCATCAATCCCGACAGTTTCGATCCGGTGCAGGTCACGACCTTCTTCGCCCGATTCCCGGCGCGCACGGCGACCGGCCATGCCCGCAACGCGGTGGCGCTGATGCAGATGGGCCGGATGGACGAGGCGCGAGTGGCCGCGCGCAATGCCTGGATCGGCGGATCGCTGTCCCCCGCGGACGAAGCGCGATTGCTGTCACTGTTCGGATCGAGCCTGACGCCGGCCGATCATGACCTGCGCGCCGATGCGCTGCTGTGGGGCAATGACACGACCGGCGCGACCCGGATGATCGCCTATGTCAGCCCGGCGCGGCGGGCCGCGTTCGAGGCGCGGATCGCCTTCCGCCGGAAATCGCCCGACGCGCCGATGCTGATGCAGGCGGCCGAGGCGACCGGCGCGAGCGACGCCGGTTTCGTCGCCGACAAGGCGGTGTGGCTGCGCGACAGCGGCAACTGGGTCGCGGCGCGGCAATATCTGGCGAACCGCAATGCCGTGACCTACCGGCCGAGCAATGCCGAGAAATTCTATGAAGTGCTGCTGAATCAGGCGCGGGCCGCCGCGAATGACAGCCAGTGGAGCTTTGCCTATGGCATCGCCAGCAAGATCGACGATGCGGTCGCGCCCGGCGTGCAGATGAGCGATCAGCCGATCGGCGTGCGCGACGATTATACGAGTCTGGCCTGGCTGGCGGGCAGCACCGCCTTCTATAATCTCAATCGCCCGACCGACGCTGTGACGATGTTCCGCCGCTATGCCGATGCGGCCAAATCGCCCCAGACCCGGTCGAAGGGCTATTATTGGGCCGGCCGTGCCGCATTGCAGGCCGGGGATGCAGCCAGCGCGAACAGCTATTTCAGTCAGGCGGGCGTCTATCCCGACCAGTTTTACGGGCAACTGGCGCTGGAGCGGCTGGGTCGGCCGATCCCCGCCCCCGCCACGGTCGAGCGGCCGGTGCCGATCTCCGCCGCAGAGCGCGCCGCTTTCGACAGCCGGTCGGTGGTCCGCGCGGTCGCGGCGCTGGGGCAGATGGGCTATTGGGAGGATCAGAGCAAATTCGCCCGCGCCATCGCCAACAATGCTGACAGCGATACCGACCATTATCTGGCGGCCGAACTGGCGCAGAAGATCGGCCGCCCCGACATGGGCGTGATGGTGGGGCGCCGCGCCGTTTCGAGCGGCCTGACCGGCTATGGCCAGAGCGCCTTCCCGCGCGTGCCGGTGCCATCCGAAGCGCAATATAACTGGACCATGGTCCACGCCATCGCCCGGCAGGAAAGCCAGTTCGACAAGCAGATCGTGTCGCATGCGGGTGCGCGCGGGCTGATGCAGCTGATGCCCGGCACCGCGCGCGAGCAGGCGGGCAAGCTGGGCATGGGCTATAATCCCGGATCGCTGAACGAGCCGAGCTATAATATCATGCTGGGATCGGCCTATTTCCAGCGGATGCTGGACTATTATGGCGGCAGCTATCCACTGGCGGTGGCGGCCTATAATGCCGGGCCGGGCAATGTGAACAAATGGGTGCGCGCCAATGGCGACCCCCGTCTGCCCGGCGCGGACATGCTGCGCTGGATCGAGCAGATCCCGATTTTCGAGACGCGCAACTATGTGCAGCGGGTGCTGGAAAATGCCGTCGTCTATGAGGCGATGAACCCGGAGCGGGCGAAGTTCCGGGGGACCAGCGCGGTGTTGAGTCGGTATCTGGGGAAGCAGACGCCGGGGTGATTCTGGTTCACGCGGAGGGCGTCGGTCGGCAGGCTGGTCCTAATTATTTTTTGCGCGCAGAGGCGCAGAGGGCGCAGAGAGATTTGAGGGCCGTTACGCGGCAGGCTTTCGGCCGCAGGCCGCTCCAGAAAATCTCCGCGCCTCCGCGCGAATATTTATAGCTCGGCGTCCTCTGCGCCTCTGCGCGAACCAAATTGCGCAACATCCCCGACACAGGATAAGGCAGCGGCATGACCACGCCCTATCCCAATTATATCTCCCCCGAAGGGTTCGCGAAGCTGCGGGCCGAATATGACCAGTTGCTGGGCGTGGAACGGCCGGCCATTGTCGAGGTGGTGAGCTGGGCGGCGGGCAATGGCGATCGCAGCGAAAATGGCGACTATCTTTATGGGCGCAAGCGAATGCGCGAGATTGACGGGCAGTTGAAGCGCCTGTCGAAGAAGATGAAGGACGCCAAGGTCGTTGACCCCCGGCAGCAGCCCGACAAGGGCAAGGTCTATTTCGGCGCCACCGTCACCATCGCCGACGAGGATGACAACCACCGCACCGTGACGATCGTGGGCAATGACGAAACGGATGTGGATGCCGGGCGGATCGGCTGGGGATCGCCGATGGCGCGCGCGCTGCGCGGCGCGGCGCTGGGCGATCTGCGCCGCGTCCGACTGCCGGCGGGCGAGAAGGAATATGAAGTGATGGACATCGTCTATCCGGTCTGAACCGTTTGGCGCAGCCAGCCCCGAAAGTCCGCCATGGCCGGGCTGTCGGGACGGGACATGAGGCGGGTGAGCCAGTAGCCGCCCAGGTCGATCGAGGCGGCGAAGGGCCGGACCAGCTGGCCGGTGCGCAGTTCATGGTCGAACAAGGCGGGCGGTGCGAGCGCGACGCCAAGGCCACGCAGCGCCGCCTGCACCATCAGGATCGAGCTGTCGAACAGCGGCCCGCGCAGGGGTGGGCATGGCGCGCCGGCGGCGGTGAACCAGCGAGGCCATTCATCGGCGCGGTAGGAGCGCAGCAGGGTCTCGCGGGCGAGTGCGGCAGGATCGGGCATGCGCGCCGCCAAGTCCGGCGTGCAGAGCGGGGCGAGTGGCGCGCGCAGGATCGGCTCCGCATGGGTGCCGTGCCAGGCGCCGTCGCCGAAGCGGATGGCAAGGTCGAGCCCCTCCCCCGCCAGATCGACGCGATTATTGTTGGTCATGATGCGCAGATCGACATGCGGGCAGGCGCGGGCGAAATCGTCCAGCCGGTCGAGCAGCCAGCCGCCCGCAAAGGTGCCGACGACCCCCAGGTTCAGGATTTCGCGGGGGCGGCCACCCTCGATCCGGCTGAGCATGGCGCCGATCCGGTCGAGCGCGTCGCCCATGACCGGCAACAGCGCACGGCCTTCATCCGTCAGCATCAGGCCACGCGGCAGGCGGCGGAAGAGCGGCGCGCCAAGCCGCGCCTCCAGTTGCGCGACCTGCTGGCTGACCGCGCCCTGACTGACGCAGAGTTCGATCGCCGCCTTGGTGAAGTTGAGATGGCGGGCCGCTGCTTCAAAGGCGCGCAGGGCGTTGAGAGGCAGTTGAGCGCGATCCATGAGCCAGAAAGCATAAGCTGACCTCATGGCTCTGTCGAGAAATGATGCTTTGTGGCGGAGCAGCTTGGGCGGCAATCTGGCCTTCATAAGGGAATGGAGGCGAAAAGATGCAAAAGATGGGGCTACTGGCTATTAGTCTGGCTGGGATAATGATGATGGGAGCGGGCAAAGCGGACGACCCGCTGACCCGGCCGATCGCGCCCGACTATGCCAAGCGCTGGCTGGCGCCGCAGCCGCCGGTGCGCTTGCATGGCCGGACCTATCTGGTCGGCTTTGGCGGGCTGAATGTCGCGCTGATCCGCACCAGCGCGGGGCTGATCCTGATCGACGGCGCGGTGCCGCAGGCGGTGAGCGATATCGAGGCGAAGATGCGGGCGCTGGGCTTTTCGATCCGACAGGTGAAGCTGATCCTGAGCACCGAGCCGCATTTCGACCATGCCGGGGGGATAGCCGCGCTCGCGCGGGACAGCGGCGCAACGGTGATCGCCAGCGGCCCCGCCACCACCGTGCTGCGTCAGGGCGGTGGTGATCAGGACGATCCGCAGGCGGCCTGGCTGGAGCGCTTTCCGGGCGTCACAAAACTGCGCGTGGCGCGTGACGGGGAGGTTATCCGGCTGGGCGACACGGCCATCACCGCCCATGCGACGCCGGGCCATACGCTGGGCAGCATGAGCTGGAGCTGGCAAAGCTGTGAGGGGAAGGATTGCCGGACGATCGTCTTCGCCGCCAGCCTCAACCCGATCGCGGTGGAGGGCTGGCGCTTTGCCGATCCGGCGCATCGGCGCTTTGTCGACGCCTTTCGCGGCAGCTTTGCCAAGGTGAAGGCGATGCGGTGCGACATGCTGATCGCATCGCATCCGCTGGATGGCGATGCCGGGCGGGTGGCGCGCCTGATGAAGGCGCGCACGCCCAATCCCTTTATCGACCCCAATGCCTGCCGCCGCTACGCCGGGCGGGCGGACGCGGCGCTGGGGAAGAAGCTGGCGGAGTGAACCTATTCGTGCGGGCGGAGGGCCTGATTGAGACCTTCCAGCACGGCGGCGATCGGTTCGGTCACGGTGACGCTGCGCCCCTCACCAAAGCGGATGCGGGTGCCGTCGCTGACCTGGGTGACGAAAGTGACTTGCGCAGGGTTGACCGCAGTCTGGGTGCGATCGGTGCCGACGAACATCACGAGCATGGCGTCCTCTCCTTTTTATGGGCGACCATGCTAGCGCTTTCCGGCGCGGACGCCAGAGGAGAGTTGCGGCGAAATGTTCAGGCGGCGTGCATGGCCGCAATGAAGCCGCCGGCGCGCTGTTCCAGCCGGTGGGCTTCGTCCGCGAGTCTGTCGGCCACGTCGCGCATGCCCCGTGCAGCGAGGACGCTGGCCTGAGCATTGTCGCTGATCTGGCGGGCGCCCGCGCGGATATGGGCGCTGGAGGCGCCGGCCTCCGCCACGCTGTCGGCTATGGCGCGGCTGAAGGCGCTTTGCCGGGCGACCGCTTCGAAAACGGCGGCGGACAGGCGATCGGCGCGGGTCATGGTGGCGTCCATATGGGCGTGGCCGGATGCGACGTCGGCAATGGTGGCGCGGATATGATCGATCCGGCCCGCTATGCCGGCGGCGGCTTCGCGTGTCTGCTGGGCGAGCGACTGGACTTCGCGGGCGACCACGGCAAAGCCCTGCCCGGCTTCTCCGGCGCGCGCGGCCTCTATCCCGGCGTTGAGGGCGAGCATGGCGGTGGCGCGGGCGATATCATCGATCAGGGCGACGACTTCGCCGATACCGTCCGCCTCGACCCGCAGGGCATCGCTGCGCAGCATGCCGGACCGGCTGTGGGCGGCGGCCTCGGCGATGGTGGCGCCGGCATCCTGCGCTTCGGCCTCCATCGACTGGAAAAGCTGGCTGAGATCCACCCCACCAGCCGCCAGTTGCGCCAGCCGTTCGGCGGTCTGGGCGGCGGCGACGGCCATGGCGGCGGAATCCGCACTGTCGCCGGCGGCGCGCTCGGCCGACTGGCTGGCGAGGCCTGCCAAGCGATCGGCCATGGTGGCCATGTCGGCGATCATGCTGGCGATATCCTGCCGGAAATCGGCGCTCTGGCGGGTGATGCGATCGGCCCGTTCGGCCCGCGCCAGCGCCACGCGCGCATCCCGCTCGGCCGTGAGGCGCAGCAGCAACGTGCCGCCCAGCACCCCGGCATAGCGACCCTGCGTGGTGACGATCAGCCCTTCGCAGCCCGCCCCCTGCCCGGCGAACAGGTCGACCAGCGCCTCTATGTCGGTCGCCTGATCGACATGGGCGCAGGGCCGGACATGATCGTCCAGCCGACCGCCAAAGCTGGGATTGCGCAGCAGAGCATGGCCAAAGGGGTTGAACAGGATGCGGCGCATGTCGCGTTCGTAGATGGCGCCGACCGGGTGATCGACCGCATCCAGTACCGGCAGCAGGCGCAGCGCGGAATCGTGCTGGAACCAGTCGACCGCTTCGCTGAGCGGCTGGCCGAGGCGAACGATGGGCGAGCGATCGGCCAGAGGAGGATCGGCCAAAGGAGGATCGGACAGAGCGGACAGGGCGGGTCGGCGTGGGGACATGACGCCGACCTAACGCCTGAATGGTAAATGCCGCGTTAGAATTTCATGACACTTTTATGACAAGTAACTGATTTACTTCGCTTTATATCCGAATGCCTCCCGCGCCAGACTGACCACGGCGGGGTCGGCTTCGGGGAAATCCATGGGCACCAGCTTTTCCAGCCGATCGGCGACATAGGTCAGCGCGGCGATCCGGCCGGCTTTGCGGTTGTTATTGTCGATCACCTGCCAGGGCGCGATCTTGCTGTCGGTCTTTTTGAACATGGCGTGCATGGCGTCGAGATAATCGTCGCGGCGGGCGCGGTTGCGATAATCGTCGGCGCCGGTCTTCCATCGCTTCCACGGGGTATCGAGCCGCTGGGCGAGCTGTTCGTCCTGCACTTTCTGGGTGATGTGGACGAACAGCTTCACGAAATTCGTGCCGGCCTGCGCCAGTTGCGCTTCGAAGGCGTTGATCTCGTCATAGCCGCGCTTCCAGTCGGCCTTGCTGCAAAAGCCCTCGACCCGCTCCACCAGCACGCGGCCATACCAGCTACGGTCGAAGATGGCGATGTTGCGGCTGGCGGGCAGACGGGTCCAGAAACGCCAGAGGAAATGATGGTCGCGCTCCTCCTGCGTCGGGGCGGATATGGGATGGACCTGATAGTAGCGCGGGTCCCAGTCGGCGCTCAGTCGCTTGATGATGCCGCCCTTCCCCGCCGCGTCCCACCCTTCCAGCAGGATGACGCTGCGCCGGCCGTGGAGGATATGGGCGACCTGTATCTTGGCGAGGCGATGCTGGAGGGCGACAAGGTCCGCCTCATAATCGCCCTTATATTTCGCGCCCTGTTCATAGTCGGCAAGGTCGATGGTCATGTCAGGACACTCCGATACAGGGGACGCCATAGCGCAGGATCAGGCCATCATCGGTCATGATGCGGGCATCTTCAACCTGCGCCTGCGCGATGAGGAGATGATCGAACGGGTCGCGATGCAATAGTGGCAAAGCTTCCAGTGCATGCAGATCGGCAGCGCGAATGGGCAGGGTTGCGACACCCTGCCCATCCAGCCATTCCAGCATGTCGGCGCCACGTTCAGTCAGTTTGCCGATGCGGCACTTCACCGACATTTCCCATGGCGACGCGATACTGGCCATGACCCGTACCCGTGGATCGGCGATGATACGCCGGGCCTTAGCCCCAAGTCTGGGATCGTCCCGCAACCACCAGATCAGGACATGGGTATCCAGCAGCAGTCTCATGTCTTGGGCGGCGGCTCTGGCCAGGGCAGGTCATTGTCCTTGCCCTCAAAAGCATCGAGCAGCCATTGGGGCGTTTCGTTGAAATCATCAGCGATCCACATGTCCCGCAAGGCACCCGGCTGGCGCGGCTTGCCGTCGCGGGTGTAGACCCATTTGCCGTCGATCAACCATGGCGGGCCGTCCGGTTTCTGGTCGGGCGGAGGCGCCGCATAGGGCATGGACATGTCACACACCTCCTGCGGATCGGCGCCGTTGGCGAGGCCATTGAGATAATCCCGCACCAGCGCCGACAGCGACGTACCCAGTTCGGCAGCGCGAATGCGCGCCTTGCGATGGGTGTCGTCGTCCAGGGCGATGGTGACGTTCTTCATGCATCCTGTGTACCACAGTTTCACAGGATGGTGGAAAGGATCAGTCCGAAACGGATGTAAAAAGGGGCGCGGGACCATGGTCCCGCGCCCCTTTTTGATTTGCTGTTGGAACGGATCAGCCCTTCGTCTGCGGCTCCACGACGCGGACATGGAGTTCGCGCAGCTGCTTGAATTCGGCGGCGCTGGGGGCGCCCATCAGCAGGTCTTCGGCGCGCTGGTTCATCGGGAACAGCGTGATTTCGCGCAGATTCTGCGCGCCGCACAACAGCATCACGATGCGGTCGACGCCAGCCGCCATGCCGCCATGCGGCGGGGCGCCGTACTGGAAGGCGCGGTAGAGGCCACCGAAGCGCTCCTCCACATCCTGCTGCGACAGGCCGACCTTCTCGAACGCCTTGACCATCAGTTCGGGCGACTGGTTGCGGATCGAACCCGATGCGATTTCAAAGCCGTTGCAGACCATGTCATATTGATAGGCGTTGATCGTCAGCGGATCCTGATTGTTCAGCGCGTCCAGACCACCCTGCGGCATGGAGAAGGGATTGTGGGCGAAGTCGATCGACTTCGAATCCTCATCATATTCGTAGAAGGGGAAGTCCACGATCCAGCAGAGTTCGAACCGATCCTTGTCGATCAGGTTCAGCTGTTCGCCCACACGAATACGGGCGAGGCCGGCGAGCTTGGCCGCCTGCGATTCCTTGCCGGCGGCGAAGAAGACGCCGTCATTGGGGCCAAGGCCCAGCGCTTCGATCAGCTTGGCGGTCGCTTCCTCGCCATGATTCTTGGCGATGGGGCCGCCGGGCACACCATCCTTGATGTTGATATAACCAAGGCCCGAATAGCCTTCGCCGCGCGCCCATACGTTCATCTCGTCGAAGAATTTGCGGCTGCCAGCGCCAGCGCCCGGCGCGGGGATAGCGCGGATCACGCTGCCGCTTTCGACCAGCGAAGCGAAGATGCCGAAGCCCGAGCCGACGAAATGCTCCGTCACATCCTGAATCAAGATCGGGTTGCGCAGATCGGGCTTGTCGCTGCCATACTTCAGCATGGCTTCGGCGTGCGGGATGCGCGGGAAGCTGCCCGCCGGGGTCACGGGCTTGCCCTCGGCAAACTCCTCGAACACCTGGGCGATGACCGGCTCCATCGTGTTCCAGACATCTTCCTGCGTGACGAAGCTCATTTCGAGGTCAAGCTGGTAGAATTCGCCCGGCAGACGATCGGCGCGCGGATCTTCGTCGCGGAAGCAGGGCGCGATCTGGAAATAGCGGTCGAAGCCGGCAACCATCAGCAACTGCTTATATTGCTGGGGCGCCTGCGGCAGGGCGTAGAATTTGCCGGCATGGATACGCGAGGGGACGAGGAAGTCGCGCGCGCCTTCGGGCGAGGACGCGGTCAGGATCGGCGTCGAATATTCGGTGAAGCCGACATCTTCCATGCGGCGGCGCATGTCGCGGATGATCTTCGTGCGGGTGACGATGTTGGCGTGCAGCGTTTCGCGACGCAGATCGAGGAAGCGATAGCGCAGGCGGATATCTTCGGGATAGTCCTGCTCGCCCGCCACCGGCAGCGGCAGTTCGGCGGCGATGGAAAGCACCGTCACGACGTCGGCTACGACTTCGATTTCGCCGGTGGCCATGCGGGGGTTGATCGCTTCGGCGGCGCGGGCGACGACCGCGCCCTCGATAGTCACGACCGATTCAAGGCGCAGGCTTTCCAGCGCACGGAGCGGATCGCTGTCCGCCTTCGCGACGATCTGGGTGATGCCATAATGATCGCGCAGATCGACGAAGAGAACGCCGCCATGATCGCGCTTGCGATGCACCCAGCCCGATACGCGGACCTGATTGCCGACTTCGCCCCCCACATCGGCTAGGGTCAGGGCGCCGCAGGTGTGAGTGCGATAGGCGTGCATGGCGTTTTGTATCTTTCAGATTCGTTTTACGGAAATGACAAACTGTTGCAGCGTCGCTATGCCCGGTCCTGTCAAGCATTGACGAGCCCGTGAGCGACGGGCCAGCCCATAATAAGATCGAAGACCATATGCAAATTCATCCGCTGATTACCGACAGCAAGACCCTTGCCGATTTCTGCGCCCGCATTGCGAAATCCCCGTACATCGCCGTCGATACCGAATTCATGCGGGAAAATAGCTATTGGCCCGAACTGTGCCTGGTGCAGGTTGCAGACCCGCACGAAGCCGCGGCGATCGACCCGAAGGCGCAGGGGCTGGACATGAAGCCGCTGCTGGACCTGCTGGTCAATAATGAGGATGTGCTCAAGGTCTTCCATGCCGGCGGGCAGGATATCGAGATTGTCCACAACCTGACCGGCAAGACGCCGCATCCGATGTTCGACACGCAGATTGCGGCCATGGCGCTGGGGCTGGGCGAGCAGATCGGTTATGGCAATCTGGTCGATGCGTGGATGGGCGTGCAGCTGGACAAGGGCGCGCGCTTTACCGACTGGGCGCGGCGGCCGCTGGACAAGCGACAGATCGACTATGCGATCGGCGACGTCACCTACCTCATCCAGATCTTCCCCAAGATGCTGGAAGAATTGCGCAAGACCGGGCGCGGCGACTGGCTGGATCAGGAAATGGAGCGGATCAGCGATCCCAGCCATTATGAAAATGATCCGTCGCAGGCATGGCAGCGCGTGCGCATCGCCAGCAAGAAGTCCGACGTTTTGGGTCGGCTGAAGGCGCTGGCGGCATGGCGCGAGATCGAGGCGCAGGACAAGAATCTGCCCCGCGGGCGCATCGTGAAGGATGAGACGCTGGCCGATATCGCCAGCCATCCGCCGCGCACGCAGGAGGATCTGGGCAAGGTACGCGGGTTGAGCGCGACATGGCGGAGCAATGATATCGGCGCGCGGCTGATGAACGCGCTGGCCAAGCATCAGCCGCTGGGCAAGGACGAGATGCCTGAGCGCGATCCCAAGCGGCCGGGTCTGGGCAAGGACGGCGCGCTGGTGGCGGATTTGCTGAAGCTGCTGCTCAAGATTCGCTCGCGCGACATCAATGTCGCGGCGCGGCTGATCGCGCGGACGGACGATATCGATGCGCTGGCGGCGGGCGTGCGGGAGGGCCTCTCGATCCTGCAGGGCTGGCGTTATGAACAATTTGGCCGGGACGCGGTTGATCTGGTCGAGGGCCGCATGGCCTTTGCGGTCAAGAATGGCCGGTTGAAGATGACGCGCACCGAATGAGGAGATGCGAGATGCGGATGGCGTTTGTGGGGTTGATGGCGCTGCCGCTCGCCGCCTGTGCGGGGGCCAATGGTCAGGGACCGGAGACGCCGCCCGCCGCATCCTCCGAGGGGCCTTGCCGCAATGACGGGCTGGACCGGTTCGTCGGGCAGAAGGCGAGCGCGGAACTGGGCGCGGAACTGCTCCAGGCTTCGGGCGCCAAGACGCTGCGCTGGGGCGCACCGGGCATGGCGATGACGATGGATTTCCGTCCCGACCGGCTGACCGTCAGCTATGATGAGGCTATGGTGGTTACGTCCGCGCGGTGCGGGTAATTCTTCCCCTCCGTTCGCTTCGAGCCTGTCGAGAAGCGGATAGCGCATCCTTCTCGTTTCTCGACTGCGCTCGAAACGAACGGCACCTGGATTTTGATTATGACCGCTGCCGCCGATCTGGCCATTCGCATGGCGCGTGCGACCTTCAATCGCGCCTTGGCTGAGGCTGACCTGAACGCGATCGGGCCGCTGCTGGCCATGAACGTCGTAATGGTGACGGGCACGGACAGCGCGGTGATCAGCGGGCGAAAAGCGCAGTTGATGGCCTGGAAGCGCGAGTTCGCGGCGAAGGCGCGGATGATCTACACCCGCACGCCCGACCGGATCATCGTGTCGCCCGTCGAGCCGATCGCCATGGAACATGGCCGCTGGCAGGGCGCCGTCGATGGCGTGGTGCAGGCGTCGGGCGATTATAGCGCGAAGTGGCGCGATAGCGGCGGCGACTGGGTGATCGAGGCGGAAATTTACCTGACGCTTGCCTGAGCCGGGGCCGGCTTCGAATCGCTGTCACCGCCGTCATCGACAACCGGCATGTCGAGGATGATGCGATTGCGGCCGCCCCGCTTGGCGCGATAGAGCGCGGCGTCGGCGGCCTGCAACAGGGTCGATCCGTCTCGCGCCATGGGTTCCGCCCAGGTCGCGATGCCGAAGGACATGCTGGTCGATCCCAGCGCGCGTCCTCCCTGTTTCAGCACGATTTCGCTGATGCTCTTGCGGAGCAGTTCGACCCGCGCCGACAGCGCCTGCGCGGTGGTGCCGGGCGCGATGATGGTGAATTCTTCCCCACCATAGCGGCAGACGATGTCGCCATCGCGGAAACGGCTGCGCATTTCGCTGGCCACCGACTGAAGCACGCTGTCCCCGGCATCATGGCCGAATTCATCGTTGAACCGCTTGAAATGATCGACGTCGCACATGACCACACTGAGCGGGATGCCGGACCGGCGCGAGCGGGCGATCTCGATCGCCAGCGCCTCCTCCATATAGCGGCGGTTGAACAGGCCGGTCAGCGGATCGCGGATCGTCTGTTCGCGAAGGCCGCGCTGGAGGCGGTGGTTGACCAGCGCGGAGCTGATATTTTCCGCCATCACGGTCAGGCGGAAGCGATGTTCTTCGCCGACTACGCCCTGAAGATAGAGAGTGCCGATCACTTCACCACCGGCCAGCAAAGGCTCGCAATGATAGATGGTGTCGGACTCGACATGGGCGCAAACAATGTCGCCGCCCGGCTCGGCGACGAAATGGCTCTGCCCGCGACGCAAGGCCCAGCACTGGTCCGGCGCGAAGCCCTCTGCGCGCGGGACATAGCCGCTCCATCCCGCAATCGGGATCAGCAGATTGCGGCTGTTATTATGGGCATAAAGGCCACCGGGAATGCCGGGCAGCACGCGCGGCACGAACACGCCGATCACCTGCGCCAGTTCCTCGTCCGTGCGGGCGGCCTGCATGCGGTGCGCCATGCCGCCCAGCAGTTCGATCACCTCACCCCGTTCCCGCAGCGTATCGCTGTTGTTCATCAGTTCGGCATGGGCGGCCTTGAGTTCCCGCTCGCTGCGTCCCTGATCGGCGATGGCGGCCTGTAGCTGGTCGGCCATGGCGTTATAGCCGTCCGCCAGCTCTTCAAACTCGCGCGATCCCATCGGTTCGGTGACGCGCACGTCCCGCTCCCCCTGCCCCAGCGCGGTCATCGCCTGACGGATGAGACCGGCGGGTCGGCGGATGCCCCAGATGAAGAGCAGGGAGATGGAGAGGATCAGCAGCGCGAGCAGCGGGCCACCGACGAGCGCCAGCTTGCGGACCCAGGCGAGGCGATGGTCCGCAGCCTCGATCCGGCTGGTGCGCAGCGCCCGTTCCTCGATCAGGAAACTGTCGACCCGCAGCGACACCATGGCCATCAGGTCGCGGCCGCCGCCGCTGGCGATCACGGCCCGCGCCTGATCGAAATCGCCCCGTCGGGCCTGATCGATCGTGCCGCGCAGCATGGCGATGCGCCGTTCGACCAGCGTCCCGACTTCGCGGGCGCGCGCATTCTGGGCGGGATTGTCGGCCGTCAGGGTAACGACCTGGCCGACAGCCTGATGCGCGTCCCTGATACGGGCATCGACGGAGTCCGCGAAACTGGCGTTACGGGTGAGGACGAAACCACGCTGACCCGATTCGGCTTCGCGCAAAGCGGCGAAGGCGTCGTCCATCGTCTCGATCACCTGCGCCGAATGCGTGACCCAGCGGAAGCTGTCGCGGGTCTGGATCGACGCATCGACCAGCATCCAGATAAGCGCCAGCAGGGCCAGCATGACCAGCAGGCCGAAAGTGGCGATCCTGGCGGTGAGAGACGAGAACATGGGCGACCCTGATTGTGAGTCGCAACAATATCAGTCACGTCACTGTGAATAAAGGAAGATGCGGCACGGCTCGCCGCATCGCAGGCCTGGAGCATGATGCGCTTGGATTGAGCCGCATCATGCTCCAGGAGTCTTTTGTTTTCCGCATTTTGCGAGCCGTCATCTGTTCCAGATGACTTCAAAATGCTCTAGCGGCGCCAGCGTGCCCAGATGGCGGTGGGCAGCGCGATGCCGCGCGCCTCTTCCCGCACGGCCAGTTCACCCGCATCGACCGTGCCGGGCAGGTCGGCAAAGGCCTGACGCAGCAATTCGCCGATCGCCAGCGCCGACATGCGCACGGCATAGACGGTCAGGAACAGGAAACGGCTGTCGGCGTCCAGCAGCGCGCGGCAATTGGCGATCAGGCCGGGGAGATCCTCCTCCAGGCGCCAGACTTCACCATCGGGGCCGCGACCATATTTGGGCGGATCGAGCAATATGCCGTCATAGCGGCGGTTGCGGCGCACTTCGCGGGCGACGAACTTGGCGGCGTCCTCCACGATCCAGCGGACGGGCTTGTCTTCCATGCCGGAGAGTGCGGCGTTTGCACGGGCCTGCGCCACCGATTTCTTCGATGCATCGACATGGACCATGCGCGCGCCACCGGCCGACAGGGCCAGCGTGCCGACGCCGGTATAGCCGAACAGGTTCATCACCTCTGCGTCCGGCTTGTCGGCATAGCTGGCGCGCAGTTCGTCCCAGATCGGCGCCATGTCGGGGAAGAAACCCAGATGGCGGAAGGGCGTGCAATTCGACTGGAAGGTCACTTCCTTCCAGTGCAGCGGCCAGCCTTCGGCCGGGACCGGCTTGTCATAATACCAGCGGCCGCCGCCATCCTCGTCCGATCCGGGGATGAATTCGCCGTCGGCCTTCCAGTCGGTCGTCGCCGGCTTCCACATCGCCTGCGGTTCGGGGCGGATGAAGCGGAAGCGGCCATAGCGCTCCAGCTTTCGTCCGTCGCCCGAATCAAGCAGGCCGTAATCCGACCAGGGTTCGCCGATGAGGGTCTTGAGTTCCAAAGGGCTTAGCCGCGGGGGGTCGCGCGTTCGGCGACATAGGCGGTGACCGCCTCGAACGTGCCGGGCAGCTTGGCATAGCTTTCCTCACGCGAGAACAGGTCGCCCACGCGCGAAGGCAGCGGCGGACGGGTGCCGGTGGCGCGCTCGACCGCGTCGGGGAATTTGGCGGCATGGGCGGTCGCCAGCGTGACGACGGGGATGGCGGCATCCACGCCGGCGGTGCGGGCAGCGGCCAGACCGATCGCGCTGTGCGGGTCGATGATCTGACCGGCCGCATCATAGGCCCAGCGCATCGCCATGGTCATGCCATCGGCATCGACGCGCGAGGAGGAGAAGAGGCGCGCCGCGCCTTCCCTCTGGGCGTTGGTGAGGCGCATCGCCTTGCTGGCTTCGAAGCCGCGCATCTGTTCGGCGAGCACCAGACCATCGCGGCCGCCGGCAGCGAACAGCAGCCGTTCGAAATTGGAGCTGACCTGAATGTCCATGCTGGGGGTCGCGGTCGCCACCACCCGACCCTGGCTATAGTCGCCCTCGGCCAGTGCGCGGTGCAGGATGTCGTTGACGTTGGTCGCGACGATCAGCTTCGCGACCGGCAGGCCCATCTGCGCGGCGACATAGCCGGCGAACACGTCGCCGAAATTGCCGGTCGGAACCGAGAAGGCGACTTCGCGATGCGGCGCGCCAAGGCGCACGGCGGCGTAGAAATAATAGACGACCTGCGCCATCAGCCGCGCCCAGTTGATGCTGTTCACGGCCGAGAGGTTGAAGCGACTCTTGAAGTCGGCGTCGTTGAACATCGCCTTCACCAGCGCCTGCGCATCGTCAAAGCTGCCGTCGATGGCGATGTTATAGACGTTGGGCGCCAGCACGGTGGTCATCTGGCGGCGCTGCACGTCGGACACGCGGCCTTCGGGATGGAGCATGAAGATGTCGATCTTCGCCCGGCCCGCGACGGCATCGATCGCGGCGGAGCCGGTGTCGCCGGAGGTGGCGCCGACGATGGTCAGATGATCGTCACGGCGCGAGAGGAAACGTTCGAACAACTGGCCGAGCAGTTGGAGCGCAACATCCTTGAACGCCAGCGTCGGGCCATGGAACAGTTCCATCACCCAATGCTGATGATCGAGCTGAACCAGCGGGGTCACGGCCTGATGGCTGAAGCGGCCATAGGCGGCGGTGCAGAGTTCGCGCAATTCCTCTTCGGTCAGCGAACCGGCGACGAAGGGGCTCATCACCCGGACGGCGGTTTCGACATAGGAGAGGCCGGCAAGACCGCTGATCTGGTCGGGCGTGAAGGCCGGCCAGCTCGTCGGCAGATACAGGCCGCCATCGGACGCCAGACCGGCCAGCGTCACATCCTCAAAACCGAGCGCGGGCGCGCTCCCCCTGGTGCTCTGATATTGCATAATGGGAAAGCGCGGTAGCGATCCACGCGCGCCGGAGCAAGCGTTTAGGCGGGTTTGGGGGCGTTCCGCCAGCGCAGGGCCAGAATATAGATGATGATGGCGATTCCGGCGAACAGGAACCATTGCACGGCATAGGCCAGATGATTGTTGGGCAGGTCGTCCGCGACCGGTGGCGCAACGGGTTTGAGGCCGGCGGGCGCGGTGCGGGCGATCAGCATAGGGCGGAGTGGCGGCGCCTTCCCATCGATGCGGGTGAACAGGGCGCGATGGTCCGGCTCCTGACTGATCCAGCCTTCCACCTGCCCCCCGGTCCAGCCGGGCTTGTCATCCGGTTTCTGGCCGACGCCGATCGCCACCAGCACGCCCGGCCCCTCCGCCCCGGTCGCGCAATGGGCGATATGGCGATAGCCGGTCGATCCATCGGCGGCGCGGCCGGCCTCCACCTGCCATTCGACGACGTTCAGACAATGGACCGAGGACGGGCGGAACAGGATCGCCGGGTCGACCGGCGGCAGTTTCGGGAAGGCGACGGCTGGCCGAGTGGGATTGGCGGCGGCGAGAGCCAGCGCCTGCGCCTTTTCCGCGCGGCGCTGCAACTGCCAGACGCCAAGGCCGATCATGGTCAGCACCGCCAGCGCGACGAGGATCGTCGGGATCAGGGGGATGCGGGCTTTGGCGGGCTGATCGGTCATGGCCGGTCCTTGGTTCCAGTAATTTCCCGTTCGTCCTGAGTAGCCCCTTCGACTGCCTTCCAAGGCAGGCGCTCAGCCCCTACTCAGCACGAACGGCTTTTCCGATCTTAACAGGGCTACGCATTAACCCAAAAGAAAACGGCCGGAGTGTTCGCCCCGGCCGCTCCGAACATCATGCGAGGGCCAGAGCCTCAGCCGCCATGGACCGGGGCGCCCCAGCCGCCCCAGACATAGATGGCGACGAAGAGGAACAGCCACACCACGTCGACGAAATGCCAGTACCAGGCCGCCGCTTCGAAGCCGAAATGCTGGCGCGGGGTGAAGTGGCCCTTATAGGCGCGGACGAGGTTGACGATCAGAAAGATGGTGCCGACCAGAACGTGGAAGCCGTGGAAGCCGGTCGCCATGTAGAAGGCCGAGCTATAGGGGCTGCCGCCGAATGCGAAGGGCGCATGGGCATATTCATAAGCCTGGATGCTGCTGAACAGTGCGCCCAGGATGATGGTGCACCACAGTCCCTTGATCAGGCCATCGCGGTCGCCGTGGATCAGCGCATGATGCGCCCAGGTGACGGTGGTGCCCGAGCAGAGCAGGATCAACGTGTTGAGCAAGGGCAGCTCAAACGCATTCATCACCTCTATCCCCTTGGACGGGAACATCCCCTCGATCGGTGCGAGCGCGCTGGGGAAGAGGGAGAAGTCGAAAAAGGCCCAGAACCAGCCGACGAAGAACATCACTTCCGAAGCGATGAACAGGATCATGCCGTAGCGCAGGTGCAATTGCACCACCGGCGTATGATCGCCGGCATGGGCTTCGGCAATCACATTGCCCCACCAGCTGAAGAAGGTGAACAGCACGCCGCCAAGGCCGATCAGGAAAACCGCGCCGCCACCGGCGGGCATCGCATCGGGATGCATCCACATGATC
Source organism: Sphingobium sp. AP50 (assembly GCF_900109095.1). Classification (GTDB taxonomy): domain Bacteria; phylum Pseudomonadota; class Alphaproteobacteria; order Sphingomonadales; family Sphingomonadaceae; genus Sphingobium. The sequence goes on along the minus strand of NZ_FNYZ01000015.1, from coordinate 30,140 downwards.
GCGCCGAACGCCATGACCAGAGCGGACATGGAGCCGAACAGCGGCCAGATGCTGGGCGGAAGGATGTGATAATCGTGATTCTTTGCGCCTGCCATGACCGCTTTTCCCTGCTCCTGTTCTTCTCTTTTCCTTAGCTTGCCTTCTTGCCCTGCTCAACAGGATAGAAGGTATAGCTCAGCGTAATCTGTTGCGTGTCCCTGTTGTCGGGATCATCGAGGATTTTCGGGTCGATATAATAGAGGACGGGCATCCGCACCTCCTCGCCCGGTTGCAGCGTCTGCTGGGTGAAGCAGAAGCACTGGATCTTCGTGAAATAGCCACCGGCCTGGGTCGGGGTGACGTTGAAGCTGGCGGTGCCGGTGACGGGGCGATCCGACATATTCTTCGCGATGAAGATCGCCATGTCCTTCGCCCCCACCGTGACCGTATCGGTCGGATGTTCGGGGTAGAATTTCCACGGCATGCCCGGCTGGACATTGGAATCGAAGCGAATCGACATGGTGCGGCCGATGACGGCGCGCGCCGCCTTGTCATCGGCGGCGCGGCTGGTGGTGCCGCCAAAGCCGGTCTGTTCGCAGAAGATGCGATAGAGCGGGACCGACGCGAAGCCGAGGCCCAGCATGGACAGGCCCACCACCGCCGTCGCCACCAGCGTCCGGCGATTGCGCCGGTCACGGTCAAAGGGCGAAGGCGGGAGCGAGGCCATCAGATCGCGTGGCTCGCGCCGATCTTGGCCAGGGTGATGGCGAAGAAGAGGATGGCGAGGAAGCCCAGCAACAGGCCGGTGACGATCGAGCGCGACTTTTGCCGGGCGCGAATCTGGTCCTGATCCTCCGGCTTCATGCCAGCAGCCAGCGGTCGACGACCACTGCCCCGAACAAGAGGAAGAGATAGAGGATCGAATATTTGAACAGGCGCCGTTCCGGCTTCATGCGGGCGGGGTCGGTTTCCCGGCTGCGATAGACCTGGAAGGCGAGCGCCACGAAGACAGCCGTTCCGGCGAGCGCTACGCTGCCATAGACGATGCCGGTCAGGCGCAGCAGCACCGGGGCCAGCGCGGCGGCGGCCATGATCGCGGTGTAGAACCAGATCTGGCGGCGGGTCGCGCGTTCACCGGCGACCACCGGCAGCATCGGGATGCCAGCGGCGGCATAGTCCGGGCGCACGAACAGGGCCAGCGCCCAGAAATGCGGCGGCGTCCAGAAGAAGGTCAGCATGAACAAGGCGACCGGCAGCGCGCCGACATCGCCCGTCACCGCCGCCCAGCCGATGATCGGCGGGAAGGCGCCGGCCGCGCCGCCGATGACGATATTCTGCGCCGTCCGGGGCTTGAGCCAGATAGTGTAGATGAAGACGTAGAAGAGGATCGAGACGAGCAGCACGCCCGCCGCGAACCAGTTGGTCGCGACCCCCATCAGGATGACCGAGAAGAAGGACAGGCCGACGCCGAAATGGAGCGCCGCCTGCCGGTCCATGCGGCCGGCGGGCAGCGGACGATTGGCGGTGCGCTTCATCTTCGCATCGATATCGGCTTCCCACCACTGGTTGAGCGTGGCGGCGGCCCCGGCGCCCAGCGCGATGCACAGGATGGCGGTGAAGGCGAGGACGGGATGGATATGGCCTGGCGCGGCGAGCAGGCCGCACAGGCCGGTGAACACGACCAAAGTCATGACGCGCGGCTTGGTCAGCGCGACGAAATCGCGCCAATGGGCGGGCATCATGGGCGTTTCCACCCCGGACATGATCGGCGTACTGGCCATAAACTCCTCTTGCATCGGCCGCGCCCCTTACAGGCATGGGCCGATTCCGGCAAATGGACAGACGGTCCTACCCCCGTCCGCCCGCTTTTGCGCGGGTGCGCCCGGCCGGAACCGGGCGCTCTATCCTTATCAGTCGACGACGGGCAGCGTTTCGAACTGGTGGAAGGGCGGCGGGCTGGACAGGGTCCATTCCAGCGTGGTGGCACCTTCACCCCAGGGATTGGCTTCCGCCTTCCTGCCGGCCGCGAGCGACCAGATCAGGTTGATGAAGAAGATCACCATGCCGCTGGCCATGACCATATAGCCCATGGTCGCGACCCAGTTCCAATGTTCGAACGCCGCCGGATAATCGGGGTAGCGACGCGGCATGCCCGACAGGCCCAGGAAATGCATCGGGAAGAACAGCAGGTTCACGCCGATGAAGAACACCCAGAAATGCAGGTGGCCGAGGAACTCGTTATACATCTTCCCCGACATTTTCGGGAACCAGTAATAGAAGCCCGCGAACAGGCCGAACACCGCGCCCAGCGAGAGGACATAGTGGAAGTGGGCGACGACATAATAGGTGTCGTGCAGCACGTCGTCCACGCCGCCATTGGCCAGCACGACGCCGGTGACGCCGCCCACGGTGAACAGGAAGATGAAGCCCAGCGCCCACATCATCGGCGTCTTGAAGCTGATCGACCCACCCCAGATGGTCGCGATCCACGAGAAGATCTTGATGCCCGTGGGGACGGCGATGACCATCGTCGCGGCGGTGAAATACATCTTCACATTCACCGACATGCCGGTGGTGAACATGTGGTGCGCCCACACGACGAAGCCGACCACGCCGATCGCGACCATGGCATAGGCCATGCCGAGATAGCCGAACACCGGCTTGCGGCTGAAGGTCGAGATGATCTGGCTGACGATGCCGAAGCCCGGCAGGATCATGATATAGACTTCGGGATGGCCGAAGAACCAGAAGAGATGCTGGTAGAGCTCGGGATCGCCACCGCCGGCGGCATCATAGAAGGTGGTGCCGAAATTGCGGTCGGTCAGCAGCATGGTGATCGCGGCGGCCAGAACCGGCAGCGCGAGCAGCAGCAGGAAGGCGGTGACCAGCACCGACCAGACGAACAGCGGCATCTTGTGCAGGGTCATGCCCGGCGCACGCATGTTCAGGATGGTGGTGATGAAGTTGATCGCGCCGAGGATCGACGAAGCGCCCGCAATGTGCAGCGACAGGATCGCCATATCGACGGCGGGACCGGCCGATCCGCTGGTCGAGAGCGGGGCATAGACCGTCCAGCCGGTGCCCGCGCCATTGCCGGTGCCGCCGGGGAAGAAGGTGCTGCCCAGCAGCAGCGCGAAGGCGGGGATGAGCAGCCAGAAGCTGACATTGTTCATCCGCGGAAAGGCCATGTCCGGCGCGCCGATCATGATCGGCACAAACCAGTTACCAAAGCCGCCGATCATCGCGGGCATGACCATGAAGAAGACCATGATCAGGCCGTGGGCGGTGATCAGCACGTTCCACAGATGATAGGCCTGATCCAGAGTCGCCTCCGGCCCGTCCATCATCATCGCCCAAGTGTGCAGATACTGGATGCCCGGATGCGCCAGTTCGGCGCGCATCAGGCCCGAAATGCCACCGCCGATGATACCGGCGACGATCGCGAAGATCAGGTAGAGGGTGCCGATGTCCTTGTGATTGGTGGACATGAACCAGCGCTGGAAGAAGGCCGGCTTGTGATCGGCATCATGATGATCATGGGCATGATCGCCGTGATGATCCGCGGTGATGGTGGTCATGACGTTCCTACCCCTGATCAGATTTTCTTCTCGGTCGCGGCGGGAGCGGCTTGTGCCGTCTTTTCCGCTGCGCCCTTGAGGCTACCGCCCTGCGACAGCACCCACTGGTCGAACTGTTCGGGCGGCAGCGCCTCGATCGCGATCGGCATGAAGCCGTGGCGCGCGCCGCACAGTTCGGAACATTGGCCGTAATAGACGCCCGGCTTTTCGATGAAGACGCTCTTTTCATTGAGGCGGCCGGGAACGGCGTCCATCTTGAGCCACAGCGAAGGCACGGCGAAGGCGTGGATCACGTCGGCGCCGGTGATGATCAGCTTGACCGGGCGACCGGCCGGCAGCACCAGACGATTGTCGGGCGCCAGCAGATAGGGCTCGCCATTGGCCTTCGCCTTGTCTTCGGGCAGCAGGTTGGACACATATTCCGGGATCGCATTGTCCGGATATTCATAGCCCCAATACCATTGATAGCCCGTCACCTTGACGGTCAGCGCATCCTTGGGCGCGGGCTTATACTGGTCGGCCAGCAGGCCGATGGACGGCACGGCGACGATCAGCAGGATCACGACCGGCAAAACCGTCCAGATCACTTCGATCAGCGTGTTGTGCGATGTCTTGGACGGCACCGGATTGGCGCTGCGGCGATAGCGCCACATCACATAGAGCATCAGGATCAGCACGAAGACGGAAATGACGGTGATCAGCGGCAGCAGCAGCACGTCGTGCAGCCAGCGCGCAGTGTGGCCGGTGGGGCTGAACTGTTTTTGCAGGGTGATTTCGCCCGGCATCGGCATACCGATACCTTCCGTCGGCTTCATGCGCGGCGGCGCGGCGACCTTGGGCGCGGCGGGCGCTGCTTGGGCTGTTGGTGCGGTCGCGTTGGAGGCCGATTCGGCCGGTGCGGCGGCATTGTCCGCTGCGGGTGCGGCAGCGACACTATTGTCCTGTGCGAGTGCCGATCCATTCAATGCGAGTGCGGGCATCAAGGCCAACAACCCGGCGAGAACGAGCGATTTCACCGTTTTCATAGCGTCTTCGTACCCCTAACCCCTTGGCGCCGCTGCAACGAAGACGCACTTTATGCGCTATGGTCCTCGCCCGTTTCGGTTCTTCCGCGGCTTATAAGCAGGCTTTTCCCCTGCCTCAAGCATGAGGGAGCAGATTTTCTTCGCTGTTGCAACGCTTCCCTTGGCCGCCTATTCGGCAGGCAGAGCGCACAGGGGCGCGATCATGGCAGGCCGAAGGGCCGGTCATGCTGACGGAATGGCGGACCGGACGCAGTAGCGTCGGGTCGCCCGACATGGATAGTGGACGGCATGAACGACGAGGAAGTATTGGCGGAATTCCGGGCGGCGGGGGCGCTGCTCGAAGGACATTTCATCCTGTCGTCGGGCCGCCGCAGCGCCAATTATCTGCAATGTGCCCGCGTCCTGATGAATGCGGAACGCGCCGGCAAGCTGGCCCGCGCCACCGTGCAGAAGCTGCCCCGCGAATTGCGCCAGGAAATCGACCTGGTCGTGTCGCCCGCCATGGGCGGCCTGATCATCGGCCATGAAATCGGCCGCGCGCTGGACAAGGACGCGGTGTTCCTGGAACGGCCGGAGGGCTTTTTCGAGCTGCGTCGCGGCTTCACCATCACGCCGGGGCAGAAGGTGCTGATGGTCGAGGACGTCGTGACCACCGGCCTGTCGTCGCGTCAGGCGATCGAATCGGTCGAGAAGGAAGGCGGCATCGTTATCGCCGAAGCGGCGCTGGTCGACCGGTCGGCCGGCGAGGTCGATCTGGGCGTGCCCTTCTACCCGCTCGTATCGATCAACTTCCCGGTCTATGACGAAGACGCCGTCCCGCCCGAACTGGCGGCGGTCCCCGCGATCAAGCCCGGCAGCCGGAAGCAGTAACGATGACCATGCCCCTTCGCCTTGGCGTGAATATCGACCATGTGGCGACCATCCGCAACGCGCGGGGGGGCGAACATCCCGACCCGGTCAAGGCCGCCCTGCTGGCGGTGAAGGCCGGGGCGGACGGCATCACCGCGCATCTGCGCGAGGATCGCCGTCATATCCGTGACGCCGATATCGCCATGCTGATGGCGGCGCTGGACGTGCCGCTCAATCTGGAGATGGCGGCAACGCAGGAGATGCTGGACATCGCCCTGCGCCACAGGCCGCACGCCGCCTGCATCGTGCCGGAAAAGCGCGAGGAGCGCACCACCGAAGGCGGGCTGGACGCCGCCGGACAGTTTGCGACGCTGCAACCGATCGTGGCGGCGCTGAACGAAAGCGGCATTCGCGTCAGCCTGTTCATCGAGGCCGACGCCGCGCAGATCGACGCGGCGATTCGGCTGGGCGCGCCGGTGGTGGAATTTCATACCGGCGCCTATGCGCACCTGACCGGCGAGGCCCGCGCGGTCGAACTGCGCCGCATCGCCGACGCCGCCGCGCTGGCGGCCAAAAATGGCATCGAGCCGCATGCCGGCCATGGCCTGACCTTCGACAATGTCGCGCCGATCGCCGCCATCCCGCAGATCGCCGAACTCAATATCGGCCATTTCCTGATCGGTGAGGCGATCTTCGGCGGGCTGGAAGCGAGCATCCGGGAGATGCGGCGGCAGATGGATCTGGCGCGGTGAGCCTCGCCCGGACCGCTCAACCGATGCTGTTTTGGATACTGTTTTCGGTTCATTGGGCTGTCCTGGCTTATTTAGCTATCGGTGTAGTGGTCGGCTTCATTATGGCCATGTCAGGCACCTTTTTATTGCCAGCGATCTGGCAGACGGCAGGGCTGGCATTTGCCCAAGAACGAAAGCGCAGCGCATTGGTTGGGCAAGCGAATGTCGTGTTAATAACCCTAGGCATCGTTGATATCTGCGCCGTTTGGATTTTCGCATGATCATCGGTCTCGGTTCCGACCTATGCAATATCGAGCGTATCCAGAATTCGCTCGATCGCTTTGGCGAACGTTTTGTGCAGCGCGTCTTTACGCCAGTGGAGCAGGCCAAGGCCGAGCGACGCCCCTTCACCAAGGCGGGCACGCTGGCCAAGCGCTTTGCCGCCAAGGAGGCCTTTTCCAAGGCGGTGGGCACCGGCTTCAAGGCAGGCGTGTTCATGAAGGATATCGGCGTCGTCAATGCGCCATCGGGCGCGCCCACGCTGGCGCTGACCGGGGGGGCGCTCAAGCGGCTGGAATCGATGGTGCCGGCGGGTCATAAACCCGTCATTCATCTGACGCTCACCGACGATCATCCATGGGCGCAGGCCTTCGTCATCATCGAAGCCCTTCCCCTGTAATGACCAACCCGATCACCGATCCCGACGCCCCCAAGGAAAGCCCGCCCGTGACGGCCATCGACCTGCCAGAAGACCAGACCATTCAGGGCGCCCCGCCCCCGGCGGAGACGAAGGCCCCGGTCAACTGGTTGCAGGAGGTGAAGAGCATCACCCTGTTGATCCTGGCGGTGCTGGCGTTCCACAGCTTCGTCGCCAAGCCCTTCTACATCCCGTCCGAATCGATGATGCCAGTGCTGCTGACCGGCGACCGTCTGGTGGTGAGCAAATTCCCCTATGGCTGGTCCTATGTCTCGCCCAGCTTCCACCCCCTGCCCTTCATGAAGGGGCGCATTTTGGGCCACCTGCCTGAGCGTGGCGACATCGTGATCGTGTCCCCACAGAACCGGCGCGAGGATTATATCAAACGGGTGATCGGCCTGCCCGGCGACATTATCGAGGTGCGCGGCGGTCAGGTGATCCTGAACGGCGTGGCGGTGCCGCAGAAGGCGCTCAAGCCCCTGCGCATCCCGGTGGACGGCAATGCCCCCTGCCCGCCGCTGCAATTCCCCGGCGCGCTGGTAACGGGCAAGGATGGCAAGGAATATTGCGAACTGCCGGTGCGGCAGGAAATCCTGCCCAATGGCAAGACCTATGTCACGATCGACATGGGGCCGAGCGCGCTCGACTGGTATGGGCCGGTGCGGGTGCCGCAAAATCATCTCTTCCTGATGGGTGACAATCGCGACAACAGCGCGGACAGCCGCGCGCCGCTGGAGGAAAATGGCCTGGGCGGACCGGTGCCGTTCGAGGCGATCGGCGGCCGGGCGGAATTCATCACCTTCAGCCTGGATGGCGATTCGACCTGGAATCCGCTGACCTGGATTCATGCCTTCCGTAGCGGGCGGGCGGGGAACAGCCTGCGGCCGGAGAGCGTTCCAGCAGCGAAATAACCGACGAAGGGGCACCGGCTTTTGAGCGACACGAACAGGCAGCATGTCGAGGAACCCGGCCCCAGCGAAGTTCGCAGTCCTTTAGTCAGCCATGAGTTGCAGCGCGCGGGCGTGTGGTGCGCGCTGGCCGTCGCCATTGCCCTCGTCGTGCTGCTGGCGCAGCCGCTGATGCTGATCATGGGCGCGCTGGTACTGGCGACGATGATGGATGGCGGGGCCCGGCTGCTGGGCCGGGTGCTGCCGATCTCGCGCGGGTGGCGGCTGACCATCGTGCTGCTGGGCGCGGTCGCCTTCATGGCCTATACTTTCTACCTGACCGGATCGAGCCTGGCGGCGCAGGCGCAGGCAATGCGGACCATCGTGGAATCACAGGTCGCGCGGATCGGCGGGTGGATGCAGCAACTGGGCATCAGCACCACGCCCGACGACCTCAAGAGTCTGGCCAGTCAGGCGATGAGCAGCATGGGCCGGGTGACGGCGGCGGTCGGCACGGCCGTCGGCGCCGTGACGAGCGGCGTCATGATGCTGGTACTGGCGATCTTCATCGCGATCGAACCGAAGCTGTATGAACGCGGCGTCGCCTGGATGCTGCCGATGGACAAGCGCGCCCATTTCTATGCCATCGCCGACAAGATGGGCTGGACGCTGCGCCGGCTGATGTTCGGCCGGCTGATCGGCATGGCGGTGGAGGGCGTGGGCACATGGCTGTTGCTGTGGGCCGGCGGCGTACCGATGGCGGGGCTTCTGGGCATCCTCACGGGCCTGTTCGCCTTCCTGCCCAATATCGGATCGATCATATCGGGGGCGCTGATCATCCTGGTCGGCTTTTCCGGCGGGACCGACACGGGCCTCTATGCCTTTGGCGTCTATATGGCGGTGCAGGTGATCGACGGCTATCTGATCGTACCGATGGTGGCCAAGCGCGCCACCGATCTGGCCCCGGCGCTGGTGCTGGCGGCGCAGATATTGTTCGGCGCGCTGTTCGGCCTGATGGGCCTGTTCCTGGCCGATCCGATCGTGGCGATGATCAAGGTCTATCTGGAAGAGCGGTCCAAGGCGCTGAAGGGACGGGCGAAGGGCGGTTCGGAGACAATCGCTTAGGGTCTGTTCGTCAAACCCGTTCTCTTCGAGCCTGTCGAGACGTCTCGCGCAACGGTTCTCGACACGCTCGAACCGAACGGAGGTGGTGTGCGGCCTCGCTTCACCTGACGACGCTTAACTTCGCATATTTCCCGTGAATCGTGAAATTTCCTGTCCCGTTCGCGATATTTTATGACCAACAACCCGTTGTGCGCATACCCTGCGTCTAGGCCAATGCGCGCGCGTAGGACAGTTATCCGCTTTTGCGCTGGATCATTCCGGCCACTTCTGCGCTTCTTTATACAGGCAGAGGATGACAAGAAGGACGCGAAGGATGACGATTCACCTCGACAAGCAGAAGAAGCTGCATTTTGACCTGACCAATGTGGGTATGCGGGCGCAGGCGACGGCAGTGGGCATGTTGCAAATGTGCCTGGAATTGCGGCGCGCGGGCGTGCTGGACGAAGCGGCGATCGAGCGGATCAAGAATGCCATCGCCTGCGATATCGAAGTGTCGGCGCCGCGATCGGTCGCCAATGCCGAATATCGGCGCGACATCAAGGCGCGGCTCGACAAGCTGTTTGCGGGCGAAGAGCGGGTCGGCAGCGCCGATGCTTTGGCCTTTGGCGCCAGCCCGGCGGTAGATGATTCGGTCTGTCAGGGACATGCCTGAAAACAGGCAAAGAAAAAGGGGCCGGAAACGGCCCCTTCTCCTGATCAGACTGGCTGGCTGATCTGATTTAGCTGCGCGGCTTAGTGGCCACCCTGTGGCGGCATGGCACCTTGCTGCTGCATCTGCTGCTGGATCTGCATCAGTTCCGCCTTCGACTTATAGTCATGCAGCGTGACGTCGAACACCAGCACAGAACCGGCCGGGATCGGGCCGGCGGCCTGATCGCCATAGCCAAGCTGCGGCGGAATCCAGAGGCGGTACTTGCCGCCCTTCTTCATCTTTTGCAGGCCTTCGGAGAAGCCCGGCACCACGCCGTCGATCGGCATGGCGGCCTGCGGATTCTCGTCGAACACGGTGCCGTCTAGCAGAGCGCCCTTATAGCCAACCAGCGCCACATCGGCCGGAGTCGGGCTGGCGCCCGTACCTTCCGAAAGAACCTTGAACTGAAGGCCCGATTCGGTGGTCACGACACCGTCCGCATGGGCATTCTGGCTCAGGAAAGCGGCCGGCGAAGCGTCCACGCCCTGCTGCCCCGCCCAGGCAAGACCACCCGCCGCCAGAGCGACGGCGGCAACGCCGATCCAGAGCCGCGTCAGCGACCCCTTGGCAATAGGGCGAAGGGGAACAGCCGTGGTGGACATGGGCGTTAAGCTCGCAATTAAGGGCAGGACAAGCTGGAAAACGGGGCGCGGGTGCGCCCCGGACGGCGCTTACTTCGCGCCGTCGCGCTCTGCGCGCTTGCGTTCCATCTTGCGGGCGCGACGGACAGCGGCAGCCTTTTCACGGGCGCGCTTTTCCGACGGCTTTTCGTAGTGACGACGCAGCTTCATTTCGCGATAAACGCCTTCACGCTGCAGCTTCTTCTTGAGCGCGCGAAGAGCCTGGTCGACATTATTGTCGCGAACGATGATCTGCATAAGTCCGTCAATCTCCAATCGAAAACGGGCGGTTCGCCGGGACTTGTCTGTCCATCCCGACGGGCCGACCGAATAGCAAAGCCAGTGAGTCGTCGCGGGTCACCCCACGCCATGTGGGCGGCGCCCTACCAGCAGGGGCATGGGAATTCAACCCAAAAGGACCATATCTCGACATTCCGGGCGGATCAGCGGATAGTGGCGGCATAAAAACAGGAGGAGGATCGCCATGGCCACCGCCATAAAAGGCCCCGATGTGTCGCCCGCCGAATGGGAAGCGCGCCAGCAACTGGCCGCCTGTTACCGGATTTTCGACCATATGGGCTGGTCGGAACTGATCTACAACCACATCACCCTGCGCGTTCCCGGTGAGGATAGCGCCTTCCTGATCAATCCCTTTGGCCTGAGCTATGGGGAGGTGCGCGCATCCAATCTGGTGAAGATCGATATCGATGGGCAGGTGCTGGACGGCAGCCCCTATCCGGTCAATCGCGCCGGTTTTACGCAGCATAGCGTGTTCCACCGGCACCTGCCTGATGCCCATTGCATCATCCATACCCATACGACGGCGGGCATGGCGGTGAGCGCTTGTGCCGAAGGGCTGCGGCCGATCAGCTTCTATGCCGCCGCCTTCATCGGGCGAATCGCCTATCATGATTTTGAGGGCGTCACGATTCGGGCCGACGAGGGCGAACGGCTGATCGCCCATCTGGGGGACCAGCGGGCGATGATATTGCGCAACCACGGAACGCTGGTGATGGCCCCTACCCTGCCCGAGGCCTTTCTGAAGCAATGGCTGCTCCAGCGGGCCTGCGAGATTCAGGTGGCGGCAGGGGCGGCGGGGACGCCGGTGGATATCCCTCCCGAAGTGATCGCGGTGCATCAGCGCGATCTGGCCGGGGTGCAATTGCCGGTCGGGCCGGGCGTGCCGGATTTTCAGGCGATGCTGCGGGTGATTGACAGGGTCGATCCAAGCTGGCGGGATTAGGGCGCGGCGGGCCACCATGTAACCGTTCGTGCTGAGTAGGGACTGAGCTTGTCGAAGGCCCGTATCGAAGCATATGTCCTTCGATACGCCATTTCGACTTCGCTCAATGGCTACTCAGGACGAACGGTTATAATTTTGTCCGGCCAAATCCCCCGCCGCCCGGCGTTTCGATGATGAAGGCGTCGCCGGCCTGCAATTGGGCGGTGGCAGTGGGGCCGAGCGGTTCGATCGTGCCGTCGGCACGTTCCACCCGGTTGCGGCCGACATCGCCGGGATGGCCGCCCGCCAGGCCAAAGGGCGGCACGGTGCGGCGGTTGGAGAGGATGCCGGCGGTCATATCCTCCAGGAAGCGAATCCGGCGCAGGCCGCCATTGCCGCCATGATGCGCGCCCTGCCCGCCTGAACCGGGGCGAATCGCAAATTCCTCCAGCAGCACGGGGAACCGGGTTTCGAGGATTTCGGGATCTGTCAGGCGGCTGTTGGTCATGTGCGTCTGGACCACATCGGCACCGTCATAATCGGGACCGGCGCCCGATCCGCCCGCGATCGTCTCATAATATTGGTGGCGGGCATTGCCGAAGGTGAAATTGTTCATCGTCCCCTGCGCCCCGGCCATGACGCCCAGAGCGCCGAACAGGGCGTCGGTGACGACCTGGCTGGTTTCGACATTGCCCGCGACGACGGCGGCGGGATGGCGGGGGCGCAGCATCGAGCCTTCGGGGACGATGATGTCGATGGGCTTGAGGCACCCGTCATTCATCGGCACCGCCTCATCGATCAGGGTGCGCACGACATAGAGGACGGCGGCGCGCACGATCGAGGCGGGAGCGTTGAAATTGCCGGGCAGTTGCGCCGACGTGCCCGCGAAGTCGATGGTCGCGGCGCGCGCTTCCCGGTCGATCGAGACGGCGACATGGACAGTTGCGCCATTATCCATCGCATAGCTGAAACGACCATCGTCCAGCTTACCGATCAGGCGGCGGACGGCAGCTTCGGCCTGATCCTGCACATGGCCCATATAGGCGGATATCGTTTCGATACCGTAATTATCACTGATGCGGCGCAGTTCGCTGGCGCCCTTCGCACAGGCGGCGATCTGGGCGGAGAGATCGGCGATATTCTGGTCAATATTGCGCGCGGGGAACGGGCCGGACGCCAGCAGGGTGCGGATCGCCGCTTCGCGGAAATCGCCCTGATCCACGACGAGGAGGTTATCGAGAAGAATGCCTTCCTCCTCCACCGACTGGCTGCCGGGCGGCATGGAGCCGGGGGTGATGCCGCCGATATCGGCATGATGGCCGCGCGCAGCGACATAGAAGCGGGGCGTGTCGCCATCGACGAAGACCGGCATGACCACGGTGACGTCGGGCAGATGCGTGCCGCCATCATAGGGGGCGTTCAGGGCATAGACGTCGCCGGGCAGCATGCCGCGCCCGTCGATCGGCGTACCGTCCGCGCCGGGGCCACGGCGGCGCAATATGGCGCGGATGCTTTCGCCCATGCTGCCCAGATGTACCGGCATATGCGGCGCATTGGCGACTAGATTGCCCTGCACGTCGAACAGTGCGCAGGAGAAATCGAGGCGTTCGCGGATATTGACGGAGGAAGCGCTATGCTGGAGCGCGGCGCCCATCTCCTCGGCAATGGCCATGAACAGGCCGCCCATCACCTCCAGCCGGACCGGATCGACGGCGGTGGCGTCGTCGCTTTGCGGTTTCGGCCGGGGCGTGTGGCGGGTGAGGAGGAGATTGCCGATCGGGTCGAGCCGCGCGCGCCAGCCCGGTTCGACCGCCGTGGTGGAGACGGGATCGATGATGAGCGCAGGGCCATCGATGACGCTGTCGAGGGACAGGCCGGCACGATCATGGACCGGCGCTTGCGTCCCGGCATAGTCGACCTGCGCCAGTGGCGGGGCGGCCTGTTCGGCTATGGCGACGATATTGCCCATATCCTCGGCCGTGGAGGCGATCGCTTCGACGCGGGCCATGTCGATGAGGATGCGCCCCTGCCCTTCGAAGCCGAAGCGGGCGCGATGCTGAGCCAGGAAATCGGCGCGCATGGCATCCGCATCGCCCAGCGGTACGTCGAACAGGCTGTCCGTGCCGTCATAGCGCAAGCGCAGCAAGGTTTCGATGCGATCGGCCTGTGGCAGGTCGGCGCGGGCATCGGCGGCGAGCGTGGCAATGGCGTTGGCCAGCGCGCTCGCTTCGTCCAGCGGCAGGGCCAGGGTGCGTTCGCGCACGGCGCGGCGATCGGCCAGACCCATGCCATAGGCGGACAACACGCCGCCCAGCGGGTGGATCATCACCCGGTCCATGCCCAGCGCGTCAGCAACCAGACAGGCATGTTGCCCCCCTGCCCCGCCGAAGCTGGCCAGCGTATAGCGCGCCACATCATGGCCGCGCGCGACCGAGATGCGCTTGATGGCATTGGCCATGCTGGCGACGGCGACGGCGATGAAGCCCTGCGCTGCTGCGCGCGCGGTCAGGTCGCGACCGGTTTCGTCCTTCACCTGCGCGCAGATATCCGCAAAGCGGGATTCCACGGCGGCGCGGTCGAGCGGCTGGTCACCATTGGGGCCGAACAGGCTGGGGAAGACATCGGGCTGAATCTTGCCCAGCATGACATTGCAGTCGGTGATGGTGAGCGGCCCGCCGCGCCGGTAGCAGGCGGGGCCGGGCACCGCGCCGGCCGATTCCGGGCCGACGCGGAAGCGGCCATCAACAAAGGAGCAGATGGAGCCGCCGCCCGCCGCGATCGTGTGAATGCGCATCATCGGCGCGCGCAGGCGCACGCCCGCGACCTTGGCTTCATTGTCGCGCTCATAGGCGCCGGCATAGTGCGACACGTCGGTCGAAGTGCCGCCCATGTCGAAGCCGATGACTTCGGTGAAGCCGGCCTGCTGCGCCGTGCGAGCCAGGCCGACAATGCCACCGGCCGGGCCGGAGAGGACGGCATCCTTGCCCCGGAACAGCCCGCCATCGGTCAGGCCGCCACTCGACTGCATGAACAGCATGTCGGCGCCCTGCCCCAGCGCATCGTGCAGGCCGTCGACATAGGCGCGCAGCACGGGGGAGAGATAGGCGTCGGCCAGCGTGGTATCGCCGCGCCCGACCAGCTTGATCAGCGGGGCGACATCATGGCTGGCGCTGATCTGGGTGAAGCCGATGTCTGCGGCGATCTGCGCCAGCCGCTGTTCATGGGCGGGATAGAGATAGCCGTGCATCAGCACGATCGCGACGGCGCGCAGGCCCTGATCATAGGCGGATTGTAGTGCGGCGCGGGCTTTATCCTCGTCCAGTGCGGTGCGGATCGTGCCATCGGCCATCAGCCGCTCTTCGATCTCGATCACATCGGCGTGGAGCGGATCGGGCAGATGGATGGCGCGGGCGAACAGATCCGGCCGTTCCTGCGTGCCGATGCGGATCGCATCGCGAAAGCCGCGGGTGATCGCCAGCAGGACGGACTCGCCCTTGCGCTCCAGCAACGCATTGGTGGCGATGGTGGTGCCGATGCGCAGCGAACAGGGCGGAATCGGCCCGTCACCCGCCCCGCTCAGCCGCCGCACCGCCTCCACCGCCGCATCTGCATAGCGTTCGGGGTCGCTCGACAGCAATTTGGCGGTGCGGAGGGTGCCGTCGGGTGCGCGCGCCACCACATCGGTAAAGGTGCCGCCGCGGTCGATCCAGAATTGCCATGTCATGGGCAGGCGTGATGGCGGCACGCCCACCGGATAGCAAGGCGCTTTGGCTTATGCCCAGAAGGTTGCGAGTTGCCGGACTGCGGCTTCGGCGGATGCACGATCGGCTTCCTCATTGGCGTCGCCATATCCGAACCATTCGTCCTGCCCCGTCGGCTGCACGACGATGCCGTCGCGCCGGGCCAGCATCGACAGGCCCTGATAATAGACGCCATAGGTGACGCCGGGCTGCGGGATCAGCCAGGCGATCTGGCCGCGCACCGGCACGATACTTTCGTCGCGCCACAGGGTGCGGGCGCCATAGCCGGTGCAATGGATGATCGAGGATTGCTTCAGCCGGGTGACGTCGCCGGGGGCATGAAATTCCATTGGGAGGATATGGCCGCCCGCGAGCAGGAAATCGCTGGTCAGATGGCGCATCAGGTCGGCGACGTTGAAGGTCAGCGAAGAACTGCGCCGGGCGAAGGCCGGGCGGAAGGGATGACTGCCGGGGGGCAGGTCGACGCTGCGCGGCGTGATGTCGGCCAGACGGGATTCGAGGCGCAGGAAGCCGGGCTTTCCGCTGATCGAGGGCGGATGACGCTGAGCATCGGCGGTGTCGGACAGCATGTAGCGATCGGTCCATTCGACCGGATCGCCGGCCATGCCGAGCATAGACTGGAAATAGGTGAAGGAGGTGCGGGCCATCCCCTCCCACCGGTCGGCGAAGCCGGCGTCGACCGCGCCCTCCATCGCCACGCGGCTGTCGGGCGACCAGGTGCCGGTGGCGCGGGCGGAGCGGACGAAGGGGAATTGCTCTTTGGTATAGATGGTGACTTTCGCGCCCGCGCGCTGGGCGGTGAGCGCGGCGGTGAGGCCGAGCGCGCCCGCGCCGATCACCGCGACGTCGCGCACGCCATCGGCCAGCGCCAGCGCGACGGCCCGCTCCGCCGACCCCCAGCTCAAGGACCAGCCGCTGCCGCCATGGCCATAATTATGGATCACACGCTTGCGGCCGACCTGCTCCACCTCGATCCGGGGGCCGGCGGCGCGGAAGGGACGCAGGCAGACGGTGGTGCGGAAAATGCGGTCGGGCGTAGCGCGCACCGGCTCCAGCCCGGCCAGCGGATCGAAGGCGCCGCGGGCCGCCGATGCCAGCCCGACCATGCCCGCGCCGCCCAGCGCCGTGCCCAGAAATGCCCTTCTGTCCATGTTCCGCCCTCCCTGTGATCCGTTTTAAGGGTCTGTTTGAAAAATGCGCGAAAGAGCGCATTTTTGTTGCCGCACCGGAGGCGCATTTCCAAACAGATTCCAAAGCCCAACGAAGCTGCGCCGTCCAACCGCCAGAAGGCAAAGGACAAATGCGCACCGGCACAGCGCAGCAGAGCTTGCCCTGTGATGGTGAATGCAACATGAGGTACGCCATGCCTGCCCTGCGCCCCGAACGATCCATCGTCATCCTGCTGCTGGCCCTGATCGTCGTCGTGACGGCGGTGAGCGGCACCTTCTGGCTTTATCGGGGGCAGCAGGCGGAAATCGCCTGGGTCAACCATACGTTGCGGGTCGAAAACCGGTTGTCGATGCTGCTGGCGCGGGCGCTGGCGGCGGAAAGCAGCCAGCGCGGCTTCATCCTGACCAAGCGTGAGGATTTCCTGGAACCCTATCAGGATTTCCGGACGCATTGGCGCGATGAATGGGGCAGCCTGCGCAGCGAAGTGCATGACAATGCCGACCAGATGAAAGCGGTCGACGCACTGGGTGCGATGATCGAGCAACGGGTCGACATGCTCCAGGCCGCGATCGAGCGTCGCCGTGAAGGCCGCTCGCTGCCCGAACAGGCCTTCCTCCCCGGTCTGGCCATGACCGCGCGCATCCGCGCCCATGTCGCCCATATGAAGACGCGCGAGGAACAGTTGCTACGCGACCGGTCCATCGCGGCGAACCGGATGAGCATCATGGTCACGGCCGGGCTGGCGCTGAGCGCCGCGCTGGTCATCATCCTGGGGCTGATGGCGCTGCGCAATGCCCAGCGGCGGATGAGCGAGGCGGTGGAAAGCCGCGAGGCGCTGAGCGCTGCCCATGCCAGGCTGATCGGCGAAGTCGAGGAGCGCGAGGCCGCGCAGGCCCAGTTGCGCCAGGTGCAAAAGATGGAATCCATCGGCCAGCTGACCGGCGGCATCGCGCATGATTTCAACAATATGCTGGCGATCGTCATCGGATCGCTCGACATGGCGCGGCGGCGGCTGGGCGAGGATGGCGATCCCCGCGTGATGAAGGGCATCGACAATGCGACCGAAGGCGCGCAGCGCGCCGCGCAACTGACGTCCCGTCTGCTCGCCTTTTCGCGTCAACAGCCACTCGATCCGCAGCCGACCGACGTCAACAAGCTGGTCGGTGGCATGTCCGAACTGCTGCGCCGGACCATAGGCGAGGATATGCGCGTGGAATCCGTGCTGGCCGGCGGCCTGTGGCGCGCCAGCATCGACCCCAACCAGCTGGAAAGCGCAATCCTGAACCTGTGCGTCAATGCGCGCGACGCCATGCCGGGCGGCGGGCGGCTGACGATCGAGACGGCGAACGCGCATCTGGACGACGCCTATGCCGCCAATCATGACGAAGTGACGCCGGGCCAATATATATTGGTGTCGGTCGCCGACACCGGCACCGGCATGCCGCCGGACGTGGTGGAGCGCGCCTTCGATCCCTTCTTCACCACCAAGGGCGTGGGCAAGGGGACGGGGCTGGGCCTCAGCCAGGTGTTCGGCTTCGTCAAGCAATCGCGCGGCCATGTGAAAATCTATTCCGAGCCGGGCGAAGGCACGATCATCAAAATCTACCTGCCGCGCCATTATGGACCGGACGCCGCGCAGGGCTATGCCGCGCCCGCCGCCGACAGCCTGCCCCGCGCACAGGGCGAGGAAATCATCCTGGTGGTCGAGGATGAGGACCGGGTGCGCCACATGTCGGTCGATTCATTGCGCGAGCTGGGCTATACCGTGGTGCAGGCGTCCGACGGCGAGCAGGCGCTGGAGATGCTGACGATCCAGCCGCGCATCGACATGCTGTTCACCGACATCGTGATGCCCGGCATCAACGGCCGCATTCTGGCGGACCGGGCGAGCGCGGAGCGGCCGGGGCTGAAAGTGCTGTACACCACCGGCTATACCCGCAACGCAATCGTCCATAACGGCATGCTGGACCCCGGCGTCGCCTTCCTCGCCAAGCCTTTCACCTTCGACCAGCTGGCGATCAAGGTGCGGCAGGTGCTGGACGGGGATGGGGTGGCGTAAAGGGAGCCTCGGTGAGCCGGCATTTCCAACTGCCTTTCTCGCCATCATGATCGGGTGATTGCAGGCCAGATAATGGGCGATATGAAGAGCAAATGTGGCAATTCGTTATTTTTGCGCTGGCATCAGCGACGCCCGTCGGGACCGACGAGGTCACGGTTGATGACGAGGTTTTCGGCAAGCGTCGCACGATGACCTGCACATGGTTTACGAATTTCGAGAATAGCCGATTTGAGCAATGCCGGGATGCGTCAGGAAACCTTCTCCGGGGCGAAGACGGCGCTTCTGTTAAATGTGCCGATAATGAATGTAAACAATTAGATGTGAGAGCAAGGCAAGCCTCTGGCTGGCGAAAGGCAGAGCCACCCTGGGGGACGTTCACCGTTCAACTGATCGGGCGTGTCAGCCTGTTTCCTCGCCAAAAACGCTATCTCGGTGATTCCACGCGGACAGTGTTTGTCGAGAAATTGCAAAGCGTCCGCGTATCGAAATGATCGCCTCCCACCCCTGCCCCTTGGTGCAGTCCTGATCCAGATCATGGACAAGCTGCCATCCTGAACATATCAGGAACATATGGTGCAGCTTTCCATCCGGCAGAAACTCGAAATCCTGGCAGACGCGGCCAAATATGATGCGTCCTGCGCGTCGTCGGGCACGGCGAAGCGGGACAGTCGCGGGGGCAAGGGGATCGGGTCGACCGAGGGGATGGGGATTTGCCATGCCTATGCGCCCGATGGCCGCTGCATATCGCTACTCAAGATTTTGCTGACCAACAGCTGCATCTTCGACTGCCATTATTGCATCAACCGCCGGTCGAGCGACGTGCGCCGCGCGCGCTTCACCGCGCAGGAGGTGGTCGACCTCACGCTCAATTTCTATCGGCGCAATTATATCGAGGGGCTGTTCCTCTCCTCCGGCATCATCCGCTCGTCCGATTATACGATGGAACAAATGGTCGAGGTCGCCCGGTCGCTGCGGCAGGACCATGATTTTCGCGGCTATATCCACCTCAAGACCATTCCCGATGCCGACCCGGAACTGCTGCGGCTGGCAGGGCTGCATGCCGACCGGCTGTCGATCAATGTCGAACTACCGACCGAAAGCGGCCTCAAGCGGCTGGCGCCCGAGAAGGATGGCGGCCGGATCGAGGGGGCGATGCGGCATCTGCGCACCGAGATGGAGGACGGGCAGGACGCAAGGCGCAAATATAAGAGCGCGCCGCGCTTCGCCCCGGCCGGCCAGTCGACGCAAATGATCGTGGGTGCGGACGCGGCCGACGACCGGGCGATCATCGCGCGGGCCAGCAGCCTCTATGACCGGCACCGGCTGCGCCGCGTCTATTATAGCGCCTTTTCCCCCATCCCTTCGCCCAGCGCGGTGCTGCCGCTGAAGCGCCCGCCGCTGATGCGCGAGCACCGGCTTTATCAGTCGGACTGGATGATGCGCTTCTATGGCTATGAAGCGGGGGAGATTGCGGCGGCGACCGATCAGGCGACCGGATGCCTGCCGCTGGATATCGACCCCAAGCTGGCCTGGGCGCTCAACCATCGGGCGATCTTTCCGGTGGACGTGAATCGTGCCCCGCGCGAGGCGCTGTTGCGGGTGCCGGGACTGGGGGTGAAGGCGGTCGACCGCATCCTGATGAGCCGTCGCCAGCGCCGGTTGCGGCTGGAGGATGTCGCGCGACTGACCACCTCGATCCGCAAATTGCGCCCGTTCCTGATCGCGGCCGACTGGCGCCCGCTGGTGCTGACCGACCGGGCGGATTTGCGCGCGCGGCTGGCGCCGCCGGCAAAACAGCTCGATCTCTTCGCATAAGCGCCATTTTTGGGTTGATCCATGGGAGCGATCGTGAAATCGTGGCTTACGGGTCACATAGGGAGTTCGGGTTTTGGCGACGGCACTGGGCAGCAGGACGCAACCGCGCAAGAGCTTTGCCAAGCGGATCAGCAGCCATCTTGCCGCCGCGCTCGTCGTCTTCTGCCTGCTCCAGATCGGCATCGTCGCCAAGATGGGCGGATCGCTGGTCCTGCATCTGGGCATCATCATCGCGATCGGCGGCTATGCCGTGGCCGCGCGCGGGCTGGAACGTCGCTGGCACATGCTGGAACAGGGCGGCCTGTCGGACAGCGGCATGGCCCTGCGCTTCCGCCGTGATGTGGTGCAGCTATGGGGCGCCAGCCTGGTCGGCGCGCTGCTGTGGGTGCCGGTGGCGATCATCTACCGCTTCCTGTTCGGCTGAACTGACTTCGGCGCGCGCGCCGGACCCAATTCCATTTTGCCACGTTGTCCTTCCTCGAACGAGGAGGTTCCCCCATGGCCAATGCAACGATTTTCGACCGTCTGAAGCAGGATCACGACGCCCACCGCCAGCTCTTCGCCAAGATGGCGGAAGCGGATCGGGAGAAGGACGAGGCGCGGCTGGAAAAGCTGTTCGAGCAGTTCAAGGTGGAGGTGAGCGCCCATGCCGCCGCCGAGGAAGAGACGCTCTACGCCACCATGCTGTCCCGCCCCGACCTGCGCGAGGATGCGCAGCACAGTGTGTCGGAGCACAAGGAAATCGACGATTATCTGGAAGAGTTGAGCGAATTGAAGTTCAACGGCGAAGCCTGGCGCCGCGAGTTCGACAAGATGAAGAAGCGCTACCTCCACCATATCGAGGAGGAAGAGGAAGAGATGTTCCCGGACGCCGCGAAGGATCTGAGCGCGGCGGAAGAAGAGAAGCTGGGCAAGCTGTTCGCCAAGCGCAAGCCGGCCGAACTGGAGCGGGCGCAGGCGGCGGAGTGAAATGCTATTCTTTTTCCGTTCGTGCTGAGTAGAGGCTGAGCTTGTCGAAGCCTCATATCGAAGCACCGATCCTTCGATACGCCATTTCGACAAGCTCAATGCCTGTCCTGAGCGCCTGCCTTGGCAGGCAGTCGAAGGGGCTACTCAGGACGAACGGCATGCCATAATATGTATTGTATCGCACTGAGCGCGCCGGACGATTTCGACGGCTGGCGCGCGGCGGCGCGGCGGCTGGCGGTCGTGGGCGTCGATCCGGCGGACGTGGTCTGGCAGGTCGGCGATGCGCCGGCCGACCTGTTCGGCCATGATCCCTTGCCGCCCGAACCGGAGCGGGCCGCCTTCTCCGTGCCGCGCGCCTTTGTCGATCTGGCGCAGACAACGATCCTGCATCGCGATCCTGAACGCTTTGCCTTGCTCTATGCGCTGCTGTGGCGGCTGCGCGATCAGCCCGGCCTGATGGAGGACCGGGCCGATCCGCTGCTGCGCCGGATCGATGCGCTGGCCAAGGCGGTGCGGCGCGATATCCACAAGATGCGCGCCTTTGTGCGCTTCCGCGAGGTGGCGGAGGGCGATGACACGCGCTTCGTGGCCTGGTTCGAACCGGAGCATCATATCGTCCGGGCCAATGCGGGCTTCTTCCTGCGTCGCTTCGCTTCGATGCGCTGGTCGATCCTGACGCCCGACCTCAGCATCCACTGGGATGGCGCAACGCTGAACGAAGGGCCGGGCGCGCAGCGATCCGACGCGCCCGATGGCGATCCGGTCGAGGCGCTGTGGAAGGGCTATTATGCCGCCATCTTCAACCCGGCGCGGCTGAAGACCGGGGCGATGCTGTCCGAAATGCCGAAAAAATATTGGCGCAACCTGCCCGAAGCGGCGCTGATCCCCGATCTGATCGCCGGGGCACAGGCGCGCGAAGCGGCGATGATCGCCACGACCTCGGTCGCGCCCCGGCGGCCGGATGACATTGCCACCGCATGGGCGGCCCTGCGCGAAGGCGCCATGGGCTGCACCCGCTGCCCGCTGCATGGGCCAGCGACGCAGACCGTATTCGGCGAAGGCCCGCTCGACGCGCCGATCCTCTTCATCGGCGAACAGCCGGGCGATCAGGAGGATCTGGCCGGGCGCCCCTTTGTCGGCCCGGCCGGGCAATTGTTCGACGCGGCGCTGGCGCAGGCCGGGGTCGACCGGTCGCGCGCCTATGTCACCAATGCGGTCAAGCATTTCAAATTCGAACGACAGGGCAAGCGCCGACTGCACCAGTCACCCGATGCGGGCGAGATAGAGGCTTGCCGCTGGTGGCTAAGCCAGGAGATCGCGCTTGTCCGCCCGCGCCTGATCGTCGCGCTGGGCGCCAGTGCGGCGCGGGCGATGCTGGGCAAGGCGGTGACGATCGGAGCGACGCGCGGCATGCCGATCCCGCTGGCGGACGGCGCGGAAGGATGGGTCACGGTGCATCCCAGCTATTTGCTGCGCTTGCCCGACGCGGCCCGGCGGGCAGAGGAGCAGGCGCGCTTCGTGGCGGAGTTGCAAATGGTGGGCAAGCGACTGACCGCGCTGGCCTGACATTTTCGTCATTGCGAGCGCAGCGAAGCAATCCACTGGCGCGCCGATGGATTGCTTCGCTGCGCTCGCAATGATGATTCTCTATTATGCAGGCCCGTTACTTCCGCAGCAGGAACACCGCATGTTCGGCGAACAGATTGGCGTTCGCATGGGTGGTTTCCTTGTCGCCCTTCAGGAACCACTGGCCATCGATCGTCCAGCCCCGTTCCTTCACCAGCGCACGGAAATCGTCCACCGTCACATGATGGATGTTCAGCGTGTCATACCAGGTGTCGGGCAACAGCCGCGTCACCGGCATCCGTCCGCCCCACATCAGCGACAGCCGCCCGCGCCAATGGGCGAAATTGGGGAAGGAGACGAAGGCCTGCCGCCCGATGCGCAGCAACTCCTCGACCACCTTGTCGGGGCGACGGGTCGTCTGGAGCGTCTGGCTCAAGATCGCATAGTCGAAGCTGGCGTCGGGATAATAAGTAAGATCAGTGTCGGCGTCGCCCTGTACTACCGACAGGCCACGCCCCACCGCCGCCGCGACGTTGGAGCCATCAAGCTCCAGCCCGCGCGCATCCACCTGACTGCTGTCGCGCATCGCCGCCATCAGCGCACCGTCGCCGCAGCCGACATCCAATACGCGCGCGCCCTGCCGCACGGTCCGCGCGATCAGGGCGAGGTCGGGGCGCAAAGTCTCGCTCATGCCCGTCCACCCCGCAGAAATCCGTCGACCACCCGGTTCAATTCCGGGCATTCGAGCAGGAAGGCGTCATGGCCGAAGGGGCTGGAGAGTTCCACGAAGCTGGCCTGCGCGCCCGATGCGTTGAGCGCATGGACGATGATCCGCGATTCCGCCGTGGGATAAAGCCAGTCAGTGTCGAAGCTGACCAGACAGAAGCGTGCGCTGGTGGCGGTGAACGCCTTGGCCAGCGATCCGCCATGATCCTCCGCAATGTCATAATAGTCCATCGCGCGGGTGATGTAGAGATAGGAGTTGGCGTCGAACCGCTCTACGAAGCTCAGCCCCTGATGGCGCAGATAGCTCTCCACCTGGAAATCCGCGTCGAAGCCGAAAGTCTTGGCGTCACGCCCCTGAAGTCGCCGCCCGAATTTCTCGGTCAGACCCGCTTCGGACAGATAGGTGATATGCGCCGCCATGCGCGCCACGGCCAGCCCCGCCATCGGCGCCTGCCCATCGGCATAATAGTCGCCGCCGCGCCAGTTGGGATCGGCCATGATCGCCTGCCGCCCGACTTCGTGGAAGGCGATATTCTGCGCGCTGTGGCGGGCGGTCGATGCGATGACGACGCAGCTTTCGACACGATCAGGGAACAGGGTGGGCCAGGTCAGCGCCTGCATCCCGCCCATCGATCCACCGATGACGGCCGACAGGCGATCGACGCCCAGATGATCAAGCAGCAGCGCCTGCGCCCGCACCATGTCGGCAATGGTCAGCACCGGGAAGCGCATCGCATGCGGATCGCCCGTCGCGGGATCAAGGCTGGCCGGGCCGGACGACCCCATGCAACTGCCGATGACGTTGGAGCAGACGATGAAATGGCGCGCGGGATCGACCGGCTTGCCTTCGCCCACCAGCCGCCACCACCAGCCGGGCTTGCCGGTAACGGGATGGTCCGACGCCACATATTGGTCGCCGGTCAGCGCATGGCAGATCAGGATGACGTTGGATTTGTCCGCATTCATCTGCCCATAGGTTTCATAGGCGATGTCGACCGGACCAAGCTGCGCGCCGCTCGACAGACGCAGGGGACCGGCAAGGCGGGCCTGCCGACGCAGGCCGAAGCGGTTGTCTTCGCTGATGGGGACGCTGGCCATAGTCGAGCGGGGCTAGGACCGGGACGGGGCGCTGTCAATCTGGCACAGTGGCGGCGCAATCCCTAGATGGGCCGGATGACCGAAAACCCACTCCCCCCGATCGTCGCCTATGGCCCGCTTAACCCCTATCTGACGCAGGAACTGGAACGCCGCTTCACCGTGCATGCCGTGGCGGCCGACGCCGACCTGTCCACCCTGCCCGCCGATGTGCGCAGCGCCCGCGCGCTCGTCAGCTTCGGGTCGGTCGGCGCGCCCGCTACGATCATGGACGCGCTGCCGCAGCTGGAGATGATCGGCCTGTTTTCGGTCGGCTATGACAAGGTCGATGTCGACCATGCCCGCGCGAAGGGCATCCGCGTCACCAACACGCCCGACGTACTGACAGACGATGTCGCCGACCTTGCCGTCGGCCTGCTCTATGCCACGGTGCGCAATATCGCCGCCAACGACCGGATGGTGCGCGCGGGCGACTGGACGCGGGGCGTGAAGCCCGCTCTGTCCGGCCGGGTCACGGGATCGCGCATCGGCATATTGGGGCTGGGGCGGATCGGCCGCGCCATCGCCAAACGGCTGGAACCGGTGGCGGGAGAGATAATCTATCACAACCGGCGGGAGGCGGCAGATGCGCCCTACCGCTATGTTGCCGACGGACTGGACTTCGCCCGGCAGAGCGATGTCATCATCGTCGCGACATCGGGCGGGCCGGAGGCTGCGAAGCTGGTCGATGCGGCCATGCTCGACGCGCTGGGGCCGGACGGCGTGATCGTCAATATCAGCCGGGGCCGGGTGATCGACGAGGATGCGCTGGTCGCGGCGCTGGCGGAACGGCGTATCGCCGGCGCGGGTCTGGACGTGTTCGTGAACGAACCGCATGTGCCGCAGGCGCTGCTAACGATGGACCATGTCGTGCTGCAACCCCATCAGGGCAGCGCCACCGTCCATACCCGCAAGGCGATGGCCGATCTGGTCCTCGCCAATCTGGATGCGCATTTCGCGGGCGAGCCGCTGCTGACGCCTGTGGTGTGACGGCCCCCCGGACTATCTATGCGCGCCTGCCCTGAACACAGGCGCGCAAATGGATCAGCTTGCTCCGCTGACAGCAGAGGCACGGTTCGGCATTATCGCTGGCGCGACCAGCCTCACTCCCACTCGATTGTTCGGAAGCGTGGTAACATGTTGAGTTGCCACAGAAAATAAATTTTCAGACTCTGCGATACCGTCAGTAATACCGTCACATCCATAAGCCACTGAATTTACGTTATAAAATTAGCCGAGCGGGGATTAGCATCTATCGCTGCCTATCGCTAGGCCGCCTCGGGCGAAGTCCGACTGTTAAAGCGAGTTGTCTTGCGCCGAGCTTCTCCTTGATACCGTCACCCTGACTCGAACAGTACCGTCAGGGCCTTCTCTGCACCAGCGACCCAGCAAAGCCAAACTGCCTAGCCAACTCCACAGATGTCAGCTTTCTTTCCATAACGTGTTGACAATGTCAGAACTCGGCATCAGATGGAGTGCGGGAGGCGTCTCATGAGCGACGGTCCATACAAGTCACTGCCTATGAAGCCGCGTTGGCGGCATGCGGCCAAATGCGCATACAAGGAGGCCTATTCGCCCGAAGAGGTGGTCGATAGCGTCACCCGAGCGTCGCATGCCGACTGGCGAAGCGAAGTGCGGCCCCTTTTCGTCAGTCAGGTTCGAGCGATCGTCGAAGCCTCCGGACAACAGTCCCTATTCTCTGATCAAACTGTAGCCGACCTCGGTGCTCTTCAGCGGAGCTGCAGTTCACCCATGGAGTCCACTTTCGTGCGCGCCGCAATGGACGCTGTTCGCGCAGGCCAGACTGGGCCATCGGCCGTCGAGCAGGCCGCCCATGACGCTCTCGCCGACCGCGTGCTCTGCAATTACCGCCAGGTTGAGGAACATGTCCGGCGTGACGATAGCCTTCGGAGCGCTCAATTCGTCCGCGGCAGAGTTGAGACCGCGCATGGCCAGATCGATTTTACGGGGCTTACCCGAGCGCTTCTGAAAACCGGCAACCCCCTGCCCCGCAGAGACCGTGTCTCATCGCGCGATCTTGATGCAGGAGTACCGCTATGACCGCCCGGACTTATCATGCGCGTCGTGAGGATCCGATCCTCGTCGATGCTGTCGAACCCGGTGGCGACGTTCGCGATGGTGCTGCGCGCGCCCTTCTCGGAACCGCGATTAACCTCTCAACAGCGGGCCTTGAGACCTATTTCTACACCGGTTGGCACCCCGAGCTTGTCGATCTGATGGTGATCGCAGGTGCCGTGGAATATTGCGATCTCAGCGTCCGCCGCCCGCGATGGGGATGGGCGCGGTCCTTCGATCTGCGGGTTGCCGTGCATGATCTGTCCCGATGGGAAAACGAGGCCGTCGCCCTTGCTCTGGAAGAAGCGCTGACTTTTCTTACTGGCGATGCATGGGCGGTTTCGTTCAGTCAGCGCGAGCGGGAGATTGCTCAGGTCGGTCAGGGGACCTTGGGCTTCGACGTACGGGATCGAATCATCATGCCGTACAGTGACGGCATCGATTCGCGCGCCGTCGCTTCGCTGGTCGATTTCGAAGAA
This sequence comes from Sphingobium sp. AP50, assembly GCF_900109095.1. GTDB lineage: Bacteria > Pseudomonadota > Alphaproteobacteria > Sphingomonadales > Sphingomonadaceae > Sphingobium. The sequence goes on along the minus strand of NZ_FNYZ01000015.1, from coordinate 2,981 downwards.
GACGGAGGTCTCGTCCGGGTACGGCTTGGCACCAAGGGCGCGGACAGTCGGTCTCGCGACCCCAGGGAACGGCGCTTCATGTCAGTGCCTTATCAGGTCAAGCTGGAGGCGCGGCAGCGGGTCGAATCCACTGCTCGATCACGCGGCTTCAAATTCGCTGTGATCACCGGCGTTGCGGCCTGCCTCGCAAATGTGAAACGCATCGTCGTTACCGAGAGTGGCCAAGGCGCCCTCGGCCCGATTCTCGCAACACTGGGACAGGCTTACCCGGATTACCGTGTCCACCCGGCCTTCACCCGGCGTGTGGAAGCTCTCCTCATGGCCCTGACCGGCAAGCAGATTCGGTACGAGTATCCGAGAATCTGGTCGACCAAAGGCGAGACCGTGAAAGCCGCAAGCGCGTTGCCATCGCCACCGAATTGGTCGAGCACCCGCTCCTGTTGGCAGAATTCGCGACAGGTAAGCTTTGCCCATCAACGACGACAGTGCGGAATTTGCGCAGCGTGCATGCTTCGTCGCCTTAGCATGCACGCAGCCGGCGTCGACGAACCCGCATCCAACTATATCTGGGAGAATCTCTCGGCGCCGGACATAGCCTCCGGAACAGTGCACGGCTTTACCCTCATGACGAAAGCGCTCGAGGAGCATGCTATCGCCGGCGTGCTTCACCTGGATCATCTTGCCGCGTTGGCAGGATCCGAGATCCACCGCCGCACTGTCGACCGCGTCGCCCGAGAGACCGCTCAGGCTTTGTCGATCGAACCTGTGGATGCGGAGCGAAAGATGCATGACCTCTTGACCCGACATCGCGAGGAATGGCTCCGCTTCCAGTCCAACCTGGGTCCAAATTCGTTTGTCTCACAGCTTGCTCGGGTGTCGCCATGGCCGCAGTGACCGGCAGCCTTACCCCCGAGGCGCTCGGGGAGCTTCTGCGCGAGGCGCGGGAGAACGCCAAGCTCACTCAGGCGGCGGCAGCGCAGGCGCTCAATGTGGCGCGCACCACCTTGGTGGCGATTGAACAAGGCCAGCGTCGCGCGCGGATCGACGAACTGCAAACGCTCGCAGCGCTATACCGTGTGTCGCTGAATGTCCTTCTGCGCCAGGACGGCGTGAAGGTGGATCTGCGTCCGCGCTTTCGCCGGGCAGGCGAAGTCGACAAGGATGTCGAGGATGCGGTCGCGTTGCTCAACAGCTTAGTGCAAGCGGAACTGGAGCTTGAAAATCTGCTGGGCATCAAGCGGGCCCGCAATGACCCGCCTGAGCGGCCCTTGCTGCCGGGGAATGTCGTAGCCCAGGCCGAGCAGGACGCGGCCGAACTCCGGCAATGGCTTGGTCTTGGGATGGCCCCTATCCATGACATGATGAGCCTGTTGGAGGTCCAACTTGGCGCGAGGCTCTTCGTTCGACAGCTGCCAGCCCGGGTATCGGGCCTCTATGCGTTCGACGAGGAAGCAGGTGCCTGCATTCTTCTCAATGCCGCGCATCCGCGCGATCGGCGAGCTCAGACCGCAGCGCACGAGACTGGGCATTTCATTTCGACCCGTCGAGCGCCCGACGCGCTCTACAGTGACTCGCCTGAAGCAACACGGGAGGAACGCTATGCGAACGCCTTCGCCCGTTGCCTCCTGACGCCCGCAAGAGCGGTGGCGGCCCGCTTTCAGGATATTACTGCCGGCGCGGCACGACTGACCCGGCGGCACATCATCATCCTTGCACATGCGTTCGGCGTTTCCCGCGAGGCTATGGTCCGACGTCTCGAGGAACTTGGTCTCACCAAGGCAGGAACCTGGGATTGGTTCGCGGATCATGGTGGCATCACCGACGAGCAAGCTCGCGAGGTTTTGGGTGAGGCGCTTCCGGCCGACGCTGTCAAAAGTGACGCGGCGCGTCCGGTCTCGATGCGCATGAGCTTACTGGCGAGCGAAGCATGGCGGCGAGGCCTGCTCAGCGAGGGCCAACTCGCGCGCCTTCTGCACATCGATCGGGTCGAGGCTCGAGAGATGATCGATGAGTTCGATGCGGAAGGAGCGGTCGGCGATGAGTCCCCTTGGCTCCTGGCTTGACGATGCCGCATCGCTGGTCGGCGACGCCAGCATTTGGGTCAATCTCGTCGCGACCGGACGCGCGGAGAAAATCCTCCGAGCATCACCGGCACCACACCTCATCACGGCGACGGCGCGGGGTGAACTCGATGCCGGACGAGCAAAAGGGCGGCGGACGGCATCGGTCGTTGCCGAACTCATCGAGATGGGGCTGGTCAACGAGGTCGCGTTAGGCCCGGCGGAGGAGGAGGTCTTCCTCAGCCTCGTCGCTGGGCCCGTAAGCCAGACGCTGGACGATGGTGAAGCGGCGACGATAGCCTTCGCTATGGGATCGCACTCAGTGGCGCTGATCGACGAGAGAAAGGCGACCAACCTTTGCGAACTTAGTTATCCGACACTCAAAGTGATGAGCACTGCCGACCTGTTGCTGTCGGCGCCGGTGCGGATGGCGTTAGGCGAGGATGAGGTGGCCGACGCGCTTTTCAACGCGCTCTCGCTCGCGCGCATGAGAGTGCCTGATCAGCATTTGCCAGAGGTAAGTCGATTGTTGGGACCAGAACGAAGGGAAATCTGCCTGAGCTTGCCCGCCAATTGGCGAAGGCCGAGCGGCTCGGAGACGATGATCGGCTAGGGTTAGCAGCCGCCTACCTGTCAGCGTGCTTTCATGGTCCTTCTCGTCGTTCTTGGCCCTTTCCCGCGCCGTCGATGTGGCTAGCCGCCGCAGACCAGCACTGATCGATTTCCACCAGTTTGCGGTGCCCCAAAGCGGCTCGGCATCTTGAAATGTTCACCCTGCGTTCCCATTCCCATATGCGGGCATCTACAGGACAAGTGACGCTGAAATGTATTGCTCCGGTGAGGGCCGCCTTGCGGTGATCGGCTGATATTTTGACATGGCACTGGTGCAAGCGCCGGTGTTTGCACCGATACTAAGGACGG
>NZ_FNYZ01000039.1 GCF_900109095.1 Sphingobium sp. AP50 | reverse complement strand
CAACACCCAGCGTCCGCACTCAGGCCTGGCCGGAAAAACCCCGGTCGAGGCCTATCGGCGGATCGGGCAATCAGATCATGGGGGGCATGCCCCCCCATGATCTGATGATCAAACAGGTGGCGTGAACGACAACCGGGATTAGCTTAACTTAGCCGCCAAACTGGCCAAGAAGGCGGAACCACCTCACATCATTGCAGATCGAAGCTGTGTCGAGCTAATGATGGAGGGGCAGCGACGATCATCAGTCTTAGAATCTAGCTCATAACGGCTATGTTTAAACATGAGCGATGCTAATGGGTTTGGAGGCAGCTTGATCAAGGACGTCGCGCATGTGGCTTGCCTGCTTCTTTATGGACTGCTCATAGCGGCTAGCCTGATCATATCCCTGTGCTTGCTCGCAGTCTTTACCCCCGCTGTGATGGTCGGCCATAATTCAGTTTTGCGGCAGGGGCTGGTCGCCATCGCGATTGTTGCGCCCATTCTCCATTTTTGGAATCGCCGTTTTTCGTGGAAGAGTGTGATGTGCGCAGCCCTGCTGTTGTCTTTGCAAGCTGCGCTGATTGCGGCCCAGACGTGGCTCTATCCGTAAGACCGATCGCAATATCGTTATTCTTCAGTGCGGCCTTAAAGGCTATGGCAAGCGTATGAATCATGACATTGCTAACATCGTCATACTCACCGGTGCCGGCATTTCCGCCGAAAGCGGTCTCGCCACCTTCCGTGGGCCGGATGGCTTATGGGAAGGGCACCGCGTCGAGGATGTCTGCACCCCCGAAGCGCTCGCGCGCGATCCCGTGCTCGTCCATCGCTTCTATGATGAGCGGCGGGCGAAGCTGGCGCAGGTGCAGCCCAATGCCGCGCATCAGGCGCTGGCTGCGCTCGATGCCGCATGGCCCCGCGAATTGCTGATCGTTACGCAGAATGTCGATGACCTGCATGAACGGGCCGGGGCGCGGCGGCTGATCCATATGCATGGCGAACTCAAATCGGCGCTATGCGCGGGCTGCGGCAAGGCCGTCGGCTGGGCCGATGCACTACCGCCGGGATCGGGCTGTGGCGGATGCGGGCGTCCCGCCTTGCGCCCCGACATCGTCTTCTTCGGGGAAATGCCCTATCATATGGAGGCGATCGACGCGGCGATCGGCGATGCCGACCTGTTCGTGTCGATCGGCACGTCGGGCGCGGTCTATCCGGCCGCCGGTTTCGTGCAACTGGCGCGCCATGCCGGGGCGCAGACGCTGGAACTCAATCTCGATCCGTCTGCCGGTAGCAGTTATTTTGATGAAACCCGCCTTGGCCCGGCCAGCGAACTGGTGCCGGCGCTGGTGCGCGATCTGCTCGGCTGATTGCTGCACATGCCCCCTCGCATATCGCGGCGCATATAGTATAGCGCCCGCTTCACGATCCCGCTTTGATCGGAGCAATAGGTGATTACTGTCCAGCGGGTGGCCAAGGCCGCCGGCAAGCATCTGACCAGAACCGCGCTCAAGCTGCGCAAGGCATTGGGTGCGCGCGCCACGCGCGGTTGCCCCGCCTGCGGCCTGACAGTGGTGGGCTTCTTCCGCTATGGCGACAATGGCGAATGGGGCTGCCCGGAATGTGGCGCATCGCCGCGCGAGCGACTGATGAACTGGCTGATCGGGCAGGGCGTGCTGACCGTCCCCGTGCAGGGTGCGATCCTGCACATGGCGCCCAATGAGGGCAGTCTGGTCAAGCGCTTCTCCATCGCTGCCGATTATGTCCCGGCCGATCTCGATCCATCGCGCTATACGGTGCCGCATATGCACCGCGTCGACCTGATGGAACTTGCCGACACGGATCGTTTCGACCTGTTCTACGCCAGCCATGTGATGGAGCATGTGCCCGACGACATGGCCGTGCTGCGCAACATCCTGCGCGCACTCAAGCCCGGCGGCGAAGCCTGGCTGATCGTACCGCTGTGGGACAAGCCGACCGAGGATGGCAGTTTCGACATTCCGCCGCGCGAACGGGAACGCCGCTTCGGCCAATGGGATCATGTCCGCCAATATGGTCTGGATTTCGCCGATCGCATCCGCGCCGCCGGCTTCGAACTGGAGGAAATCGACGCTGCGTCGATCGATCCGGACATCAGCCATTTCTATGCGCTGGACGACCGGCTGTTCCGCGCCCGCAAACCGGCCGAGGTCGCCCCGCGGTGAGCCGCCTCGCACGGATGGAGGGTTCCGCCCGCATCCTGGCCCTGGTGAAACTCGCCAATGTGGGGCTGGTGCTGGTCTGGGGCTTTGCCGTCACCTTCGTCTTCGTGCGGGCGCTGCCGATCGCGGAATTCCAGTCCTTCCTGCTGCTCGTCGCCTTCGGCAATTTCACCATCTCGGCGGAATTCGGTCTGACCAGCATCATTTATGCGCGGCTGCGCCAGCATTGGCTGGGCAATGGTCAGGCGCAGGCGGATGGTGGCTTTCGACTGGAGGAAATGGGCGTGCTGTTCCTCTTCCTCGGCCTGCTGGTCGCGGGCGGGACGCTGATCCTGCTCGGCGCGCTGGCGATGGGCTGGCTGGCGACGGGCATGCCCTTGCTGTTCCTGCTGTTCTTCCTGTCCGCCTGTCTCAACCTGCCTGCCTTGCTTGCCAAGCGGGCGCTGGCGGCGGTGGACGGCAATTTCCTCTGGGAAGCGCTGGATTGCGCCCGGCGCGTCGTGACGATCGGCCTGCTACTGGCGATATTGGGGGGCCTCGATCCCCGCCTGTCGCTGGCGTTGCAACTGGTCGTGAGCGTCGTGGTGATCGGCTATGCGATCGTCCATGTCCATCGTCGGCTGGGGATGGACCGGCTGCACTGGCTGGCCTTCCGTGTCGGTGGCGGACATGTCCGCGCCCATTATCTGCGCGATATCGGGGCGTCGGCGGCTTTCACCGTGTCGGACATCATCGCCTATAACGCGCCTTACTTCACCATAGCGGCCGCGACCGCCGATCCGCGCCCGATGCTGGTCTTCGACTTTTTCTTCAAGATGTCGCGTTCCCTGTCCATGCTGGTGCGCGCCATGGTGGAGGCTGCGCTGCCCCGCATCACCCGCGCCTATCATGCGGCGGAAACCGCGCGCCTGCGGCAATTGCTGGGGCGGGCGATCGGCGCGGCGATGGTCTTTGCCGTGGGGCTGGCGGCGGTGCTGCTGCTGGCGGGCGACCGGCTGTTCACGATCCTGTTCGACGGGCGCGCTACGATCGACCGGGCGGATCTGGCGCTGATCGTGCTGGCACTGGCGGCGCTGACCATCTTGTGCGTGTCTGTCTATGTGCAGGCGGCGCTGGGTCGCTTCGGTGTCTTGCTCGCCCGCTCGCTGCCGTTCCTCGTCGGATCGTTGATCAGTGCGCCGCTGGCGATGCTGCTCTGGCCGGGCCGGTTCGATCTCGCCTTCCTTTCGCTTTATGCCCTGACGCTGGTCGGCGTGGCAGGGCTGCATCTCCTGTCGCTCCGGGCGCTGGTCCGTCGATGAAGGTCGCCATGCTCGATCCGTCGCTCTTCACCGGGCGCTATGACGACAGCCTGTGCGCGGCGCTGGCAAGGCAGGGGGCTTCGGTCAGCCTGCTCGGCCGTCCGATGCGGGCGACCGATGCCATCGCGCCGCATGGCTATGCGTACCATCCGCATTTCTTCCGCCAGAGTGAAGCGCTGCGCGATCGGCTGGGCGAAGGGCGCGCCTTCCGCCTTGCCAAGGCGGCAGAATATGGCCTGGCCTGCGCGCTGGGCGACATCTCGCCGTTGACTGCCGCCGATCTGGTCCATGTCCAATGGTTGCCGCTTGCGCCTGCCGACCGGCTGATGCTGAACCGGCTGAAGGGCAAGGTGGGGCTGGTTCACACCGTCCATAATGCCGACGCCTATCATGCCGATGCGGGCCTGCAGGGGCGCGGCTATCGCGCGCTGCTCGATATGTTCGATGCGCTTATCGTCCATGGCGACACGACCCGCGCCGCGCTGGTGGGGCAGGGCGTCGACCCGGCGCGCATCCATGTGACGCCGCATCCCCCGATGCGCCTCGCGGCCGCATCCCCGCAAGACCTTGCCGCCATAACCCCGCCAAGCCTGCCGCGCCTGCTCTTCTTCGGCACGATCCGCCCCTATAAGGGCGTCGACCTGCTGATCGAAGCCTGCCTCCAGCTCTGGCGCGCGGGCCATGCTTTCGAACTGGTGCTGGCGGGCAAGCCCTTCATGGACGTCGCGCCCCTGATCGACAGCGTGACGCAGGCGGGCTTTGCCGATCGGCTGATCACCGATTTCGGCTTCCTGACCGAAGGCAGGCTGGATGCGCATATGGCCCGCGCCGACATGCTGGTCTTCCCCTATCGCCACATCGATTCGAGCGGCGCCTTCCTGTCGGCGCTGCATCATGGCAAGGCGATGGTCACGTCCGATGCGGGCATGTTCGGCCAGTTGCCGGACGGGGTTGCGGTCCGCTCGGCGGCGGGAAATGCACCCGCCCTTGCCCAAGCCCTCTTGCCGCTGATCGAAAGCGGGGCCATCAGGCAGGAATATGGCGCCCGCGCGCGGGCTTATGGCGAAGAAATGGGGTCTTGGAAGGATATGGCGGTGGCGACGATCGGCATTTACGAAACCGTGCTGGCCGGGCGCGCATGAACCGCTATCTGCGCGAACTGGCCGACCGCAAGCTGGCGCTGCGCCTCGCTATGTCGGGCCGCGTTCACCAATATCCCGAAGTGCAGGCGCTGCGACGCTTCCTGTCGATCTTCGCGGTCGATTGCCTGTTCGATGTTGGCGCCAATCGCGGCCAATATGCGACCATGTTGCGCAAGGATGCGGGCTATAAGGGCCTGATCCTGTCCTTCGAACCGAACCCGGACGTGTTCGCGCAGTTGCAGAAGGCTGCTGCGTCCGATCGCAACTGGCATGTGTTCAACATGGCGCTGTCCGATTTCGATGGCACCGCCAGCTTCAACATCATGGCCGCCGATCAGTTCAGTTCGCTGAAAAAGCCGTCCGGCGAACAGGACGCCATCTTCGCCGATCGCAACAAGGTGACGAAGACGGTGGAGATGCAATGCCGTCGCCTTGACACCATGCTTCCCGAACTGGTCGCGCAGCATGGCTTTGCCCGGCCTTTCCTGAAGATGGACACGCAGGGCCACGACCTGTCGGTCTGCGAAGGCGCGGGCGACGTGCTGAGCCAGATGCTGGGCGTGCAGACGGAACTGGGCGTGCGTCCCATTTACGAAGGCGGCACCGGCTATCGCGCGATGATCGACTGGCTGGAGGCGCGTGCCTTCCTGCCGTCCGCCTTCTTCGCCAATAACAAGGGGCATTTCCCGCTGCTCGTTGAAATGGACGGCATCTTCGTCAACCGGGCGCTGGTCGAAGAGTGAGGATGATGCCCGCCGCCGGATATGTTCAGGCACGCCGCCTGTTTCTGGCGGGGGCGATCAGCCTGGCCCTGTGGCTGGCGGTGACATTCGTCTGGCATGTGACCTATCGGCAAGGCGTCAGCCTGGCCGTCATCCTGTTGCTGGATCAGGATTTTCCGGCGCTGCTGGGGTCGCTGCTGCTGCTGGCGCTGGCGGCCCCCTGGGCGGAGGGGAAGGGCTTTTCGCTTCCCCGGCCCACCGCGCGGATCGTGGTGCCGCTGATCGTCCTGCTGGGGCTCGCCGCCTGGGCCGGCCATTATGCGCTGTTTCAGGATTATGCGATCAGCCGGGATGAGGAAGTCGCCCGCTTCGCTGCCGCCTATATGCGCGAAGGCCTGTTCGCCCGGCCGATCCCGATCGAATGGGAGCCCTATCGCCGGGCGATCATGCCCGAATTTTTCTCGCCCTTCGGCGCGGCCGATTACTGGACCGCCGCCTATCTGCCGGTGAACAGCGCCATTCAGGCGATTTTCTGGCAATTGGGCGATCCCAATCTGGCCGGCCCCGTCCTGCTGATGGCGGGCCTGTTCGCGCTGTGGCGTGTGGCGCTGCGCCTCATGCCCGATCGGCCGGACGCGGTGTGGGTGACGGTGCTGCTCGGCATATCGTCCAGCCAGCTCTGGGTCACGGCGATGACGCCCTATGCCATGACCGGCCATTTCGCGCTCAACATGGTCTGGCTGGCGCTGGTGCTGCGTGGCGGCGTGGTCGGGCACCTCAGCGCTGGCGTCGTCGCGCTGGTCGCGGCGGGGCTGCACCAATGGCATTTCCCGCCGATCTTCATCGCGCCCTTCATCCTGTGGATGTTGCTGGCCCGCCGCTGGAGCGTGGCGATCTTCCACGCGCTCACTCTGGTCGCCATCGTCATCCTCTGGGCCAAGATCTGGCCGGGCTTTTTGCTCCATGCATTGGGTGCCCCGACCGACGTTCGTCCCTCGGCCGGCGTCGCGGACAAGGTAGGCAGCCTGTTCCAGCGCCTCGGCGATCGTTGGCAGCCGCTGGTGAATATCAGCCGCTATGTCGCCTGGAACAATATCCTGATGGTGCCGCTGGCGGCTCTCGGCATCGCGGCGATGCGCTGGCGTCGGGCGATAAAGGGGCAGGAAATTGCCCTGCCGCTGGCGCTGGGCTGTCTGGCCGGATGCATGCTGGCACTGGCGCAGGGCTATGGCTGGGGATTCCGCTACGCCCATGGCTTTATCGGTCCTTTTTGCCTGCTCGCTGGCCTCGGCTGGGCGCGCTTCCGACCAGAAGGCACCATGCGGCCGCTTTTCATCGGCCTGGCCATCACCGTTCTATCGAGCGCTTTTCTGGTCTGGCGCACGCATGAATTCGTCGCGCCCTATGCCGCCAGCCACAAGCTGATCGATTCGAGCCAGGCGGATGTCGTGCTGGTCGATCCCCGTGGTGGCCTGTACGTCACCGATCTGGTGCGTGGTCGCAACGGCGTTCCGGGCAAGCCGATGGTGATGAATCTGGGGATGCTGACCCTCGATCAGGTGGACAGCCTGTGTCAGTCCTATGTCGTGGAACTGTTCGACCGCGCGGAGTTTCGGCCCTTGGGCGTCCCGCTGGCGCGCTGGAACTTGGGCCGGATGGATGCCCTGCGCGCCCATATGAAGGAATTTGGCTGCGACAAGCCGGTGCAGCCGCCGCTGCCCGAAACTTTCGAGGATGCTCTTAACGCCGCTGATAACGCGATGTAGTCCACCCAATATACGTTCGCCCTGAGCCTGTCGAAGGGCGTTACGTGCGTCGTTGACCTACGGTCGCCTGCGGCCCGACAGGCTCAGGGCGAACGGATCATTGATTTCACCTTGATCCACTCGCTTCGAGCAAGCCATCAGGCTCTCAATTTGTCGGCCTAAAACGCCAGTGCAGCTCCGCGCGATCAGCCTTCGTCGTCGCTTTCGGCCACAGGCTCGTCATCGCGATAGAGCAGCATCACCGAACCATCCTCACCGTCCACGGCGCGGATTGGCAGGCTCATTTGCAGCGCCGAGAGGAATTCCCGGCTGTCCGTCGTGCGGAAACGGCCGCCGATCCGCAGCGCGGATACCCGCGCATCACCGATCAGGATCGGCGTCTTGCGATAGCGGTTGAATTCGCCCGCCGCCTGTTCGATCGTTTCGCCGTCCAGTTCCAGCATCTGCGAGCGCCACGCCGTGCGCTGATCGATCAGCTTGGGGCCAAGCCGGGTCAGATCGATGCTGCGGGGCTGGATCACCGCGCCGCTGCCGGCCGCGACTTTCCGTCCCATGCTGCCACCCGAATGGACGGTGACAGTGCCCTGGGTCACGGTCAGTTCGATGATCGAAGGACGCATCCGTACATTGAAGGCAGTGCCGACGGCGCGAATGATGGCCGATCGTGCTTCGACATCGAAGGGGCGACTCTTGTCATGCGCCACGTCGAAGGACGCCTCGCCCTTCAGTACGCGCACCTTGCGGCCATTGTCGGTGAAGCGGACTTCCGCTTCGCTATCGCTGTTGAGATGGAGGATCGATCCGTCGCTCAGCGCGATGTCGCGCATCTGGCCGACCTGTGTTTCGTAACGGTCGACGCCACTGAATGTACGGACGGTCACGATCGCGGCGACGATGAACAGCATCACGGCAACGGCGGCGGCAACCATGATGTTGCGGGACAGGCGGCGTTGCTGTTCTTCGCTGACAATCTGTTGAAGCGGGGGCAGGGTAATCTCGGCGGCGGCGCTCTTCAGGCGCTCGGCAGCCTCCCAGGCGAACTCGGCCTGGGCGAAGGCAACGGCATGGCGTGGATCGGATTCGATCCACTCGCAAATTTCGGCTTCTTCTTCGGGACTGGGGTCGCTGTTAAGCCTGGCCAGCAGGCGCGCGGCTTCCGCTTCGATCGCGTCCCTGATCCCGCAGCTTGAACTTGGTTCCGACGCCTGCACGTTCGAAGTCCGTTTCCTCACGTTCCGCCCAGGCTCGCATAACTATTGCGATCGCTTTGGCCAGATGTTTTTCAACAGTAGAAACGGACAGAGACATCTCCTCCGCTATTTCCAGCATCGATTTTTCGTGGATGCGGCGAAGAATGAAGACACGGCGGCATTGGGTGGGCAGCGACTCGACGATCGCCTCGACCTGACGCAGCGCTTCGCGGGCATGCAGCTGGGCTTCGATATTATTCTCGCCACCCAGCAGTTCCAGGTCGGCGATGGTTTCGAAGCTCACCACCTTGTTGCGGCGCGCGGTGTCGATCACCAGGTTGCGTGCGATGGTGAACAGATAGGCTCGACCCGTCGTCACATTTTCCCAGTTTTCCGTGGCATAGGCGCGAGCCAATACCTCGGCGACCATGTCTTCCAATTCATGCGTGGATGGCAATATGCGGCGGAGGCGACCCCGCAGCGCGGCTTCCTGTGGCAGGATGACCGTTTTGAACCATTCCAATTTAGCGCGAACCCGTTGCACGTTGACCCCCTTATTTGTCAGCCGCGCCTCTCCAACATTCTTTTCTCTGTCACATTTCAATCATGGATGCAGGGGTCTGTCCAGCCGCTCCGGGGGCCTAAATTTGTACCGCTAATAAAAATGTTCCATTTGGCGTAAAATAATTGTGGATATGTCACACTCTGCGCACGGATCATGTGCCATCCAGTCAATCCGGCGGTGGCGGTAGCTCGGCAGGCGCTGAATCAGGCTGATCATAATCCGGGCCGACCGGCGTGATTTCATCGGGCTGGGTCATCGGCGTTTCGACCGGCTGATCGGGCGCAGGGAACTCATCGGGCGATTGCGGCATGATACGGTCGGGCGGTGGAACGTCATCGGGACCGGTATCTGGGCGGGTGGCCATCTCTGTCTCTCCTGCTACTATATATAGGCTACGCATGGCCGGGCAGGGCGGTTCCGCCCGCTGCGCCAGTATGTCTTGCCTATGACTGCGCTTTTCTCTATGCCGCGCCGACCGGCGACCGATGCGGGCGTGGCGAAACTGGTAGACGCGCCAGATTTAGGTTCTGGTATCGTAAGATGTGGGGGTTCGAGTCCCTTCGCCCGCACCAGTATGCCGACCGCGGCAGCGCCACCGAAATTCAGCTGAAGAAAGCGTTTGAGAGAAGAGATGCAGACTGTCGAGACGTTGAACGAGGGCCTGAAGCGCGCCTACACCGTAACCATCACGTCGAAGGATATCGACGCCCGCGTGGAAAAGGAAGTGAAGGCGATCGCACCGCAGGTGCGTATGCCCGGCTTCCGCGCTGGCAAGGTGCCTGCCAACCTGGTGAAGAAGATGCACGGCGAATCGCTTCAGCGCGACGCGCTCAACAACAGCATTCAGGAAAGCATCCAGAAGCTGATCGCCGACCAGAAGCTGCGTCCCGCTATGCAGCCTTCGGTCGAGCTGGACGAAGCTTTTGAATTCGGCAAGGACGCCGAGATCAAGGTTGCGCTCGAAGTGCTGCCCGATATCGCAGCGCCCAGCATCGAAGGCATCACGCTGGAACGCCTGACCGTCGAAGTCGCCGATGCACAGGTCGATGAGGCTGCCGGCCGCATCGCCACCCAGCAGGGCGCGCTCGAAGAATATGCCGACAGCCACAAGGCGAAGGACGGCGACACGCTGACCATCGACTTCGTCGGCAAGGTCGATGGCGAAGTATTCGAAGGCGGATCGGCCGAAGGCGTGAAGCTCAAGCTCGGCGCGGGCCAGTTCATTCCCGGCTTCGAAGAGCAGCTGACCGGCGTCAAGAAGGGCGACGAGAAGACCATCGAAGTCACCTTCCCCGAAGAATATGGCGCTGCCCATCTGGCCGGCAAGCCCGCAACCTTCGACATCACCGTTCAGTCGATCCTGAACGCCGACAAGCCCAAGCTGGACGACGAGTTCGCCAAGTCGCTGGGTCTGGAAGGCCTGGACCAGCTCAAGGAGCTGCTCAAGGGGCAGATCGAGCAGGAACATAACGGCCTGACCCGCACCTATATGAAGCGCAAGCTGCTCGACCAGCTCGCCGCTGCCCATGATTTCGACGTTCCGCCCAGCATGGTGGAAGCCGAATTCGAGCAGATCTGGCAGCAGCTTCAGCATGAAGCCGGTCATGAGGAAGATCCCGCCGCGGCCCTCGCCGAAATGGAAGCCGAGAAGGAAGACTATCGCGCCATCGCCGTCCGTCGCGTCCGTCTTGGCCTGCTCCTCTCGGAAATCGGCCAGGCCAACGGCGTCGTCGTCAACGATCAGGAAATGAACCGTCTGATCATGCAGGCTGCGCAGCAGTACAGCCCGCAGGACCGCGAACGCTTCGTTCAGTATGTCCGTCAGGACCCGATGGCCGCCGCTCAGCTGCGCGCGCCTCTCTATGAGGACAAGGTCGTCGACTTCCTGTTCGAAAAGGCGGAAATCACCGACCGCGCCGTCAGCCGTGAAGAGCTGGAAGCTGCGATCGAAGCCGAAGATGGCGATCTGAAGCCCCACGTCCATGGCCCCAACTGCGGTCATGACCATCATGACGAAAAGCCCAAGGCGAAGAAGGCTGCCAAGAAGCCTGTCCCGAGCGAAGTCGAGGGGGCTGAAGCCGAACCGGCTGCTGAAGAGGTGAAGGCCGAGGAAGCCGAAGAGGCCCCCGCCAAGAAGCCTGCTGCCAAGAAGGCTGCGAAGAAGGAAGAGGCCGTCGCCGAAACGGCTGACGAAGCTGCCGCTGAAGAGAAGCCCAAGAAGAAGGCTGCTCCCAAGAAGGCCGCTGCCAAGACCGAATAAGCCTTATCCTTGCCGATATGATGAGCGCCCGGCTTCCCTGTGAAGCACGGGCGCTTTTCATGTCGGCTATGGCATGGCAGATGAAATATTAAGGATGATGCGCCATGTCTGTGCCGAAACCGGGCAGGGCATGAGAAGGCGATGAAGGAATTTCCCGCAGTGAATAGCGAAGCCGCCATGGCCGCCCCGCGCGTCGCGGTGATCCTGCCCTGTTACAATGAGGCAGGCGCGATTGTGCAGACGGTGGAGGATTTCCGCCGCGCACTGCCCGCCGCCGACATCTATGTCTTCGACAATAACAGCAGCGACGGCAGCCGCGAACTGGCCGCTGGTGCGGGGGCCATCGTCCGCCGCGTCGGCCAGCAGGGCAAGGGCCATGTCGTGCGCCGCATGTTCGCCGACGTCGATGCCGACATCTATATCATGGCCGACGGCGACGCGACCTATGAGGCTGCAGCCGCTCCGAAGATGGTTGCCGCCATGCTGGAGGATAATCTCGACATGGTCGTGGGGTGTCGCCGGGACGAGGTGGAAGCCGCCTATCGTCGTGGCCATCGCTTCGGCAACTGGGCGCTCACCAGCCTCCTGAAGCAGCTTTTTGGCCGCAGCTTCACCGATATCCTCTCGGGCTATCGCGTCTTTTCCCGCCGCTTCGTGAAGAGCTTCCCGGTCCTGTCCGCCGGTTTCGAGATCGAGACGGAAATCAGCGTCCACGCGCTCGAACTGGCCATGCCGGTGTCGGAGGTGATGACGACCTATGGCGCCCGCCCCGAAGGGTCGGTCAGCAAGCTCAGCACCTATCGCGACGGTTTCCGCATCCTGCGCACCATCATCACCCTTTATCGCATCGAGCGGCCGATCCTGTTCTTTGGCATCATTGCCGCCTTCCTCGCGGCGCTGGGGCTGGGGCTGGCGGTGCCGCTGATCGTTACCTATCTAAAGACCGGCCTTGTGCCGCGCTTCCCGACCGCGATCCTGGTGACGGGCCTGATGATTCTCGCTACCCTGTCCGGCATGTGCGGCCTCATCCTCGATACCGTAGTGCGCGGCCGTCGCGAGGTGCGACGCCTCGCCTATTTGTCCTTCCCTGCGCCGTCACAAGATCGCTCGGTCTGATGTGGCGACCGGCACGGCAATCCTGTCGCGTTGTAGCATGATCTCATTATGGACATAGGCAGCCAACACGCGACGACGTTCAGCGACCGTGTTGAATGGCCAGCTTTCCTCGTTGCACCCCTTGAAGAAAGTGCGAGTTATGTTGCTCCGTTCCTGTCCCAACGCGCTGCGCACCAGCGCTACTGCCCTTTCGAAGTCGGGGTCCTGGACGGCGTGAGCGATGGCGGAAAACAGGTCGTTCATCTTGCATCTTCCTCCGGTCCGCGTCGACGCGCGCGCGGGTAGGGCTGCTGGACGACTCAATTTCTACCAAAGAGCATAGCTTCAGCGCAATTGCGGTAACTATGCATTCCCCCTTGAACCCACCGGCTTTTGTCCCGATGTAGGCCCTTGGGCAAAAGCAACTACCCGGAAAAGAGCAAAATGACTGATATCATGTCCGATCCCATGGCCGCGTTGGTCCCCATCGTCATTGAACAGTCGAACCGCGGCGAGCGCAGCTTCGACATCTATTCGCGGCTTCTGCGTGAACGGATCATCTTCGTGACCGGCCAGGTCGAAGACCATATGGCCTCGCTCATCGTTGCCCAGCTTCTGTTCCTCGAATCGGAAAATCCGAAGAAGGACATCTGGATGTACATCAACTCGCCCGGCGGCGTGGTGACGGCCGGCATGGCGATCCATGACACGATGAAATATATCCGTCCGCAAGTCGGCACCGTCTGCATCGGTCAGGCCGCCTCCATGGGCAGCTTCCTGCTCGCCGCCGGTGAGCCGGGCAAGCGGATCGCACTCGGCAACGCGCGCATCATGGTGCATCAGCCATCGGGCGGTGCACAGGGCATGGCGTCCGATATCGAGATCCAGGCCAAGGAAATTCTGCGCATCCGTCGTCGTCTGAACGACCTGTATGTCAAATATACCCGCCAGACGCTGGAAGCGGTCGAGAAGGCGATGGACCGCGACACTTTCCTCGAAGCGGATGAAGCCAAGGCGTTCGGTCTGGTCGACGAAGTGTTCGATCGCCGCCCGGCCGCGGCGGAAACGACAGAGGCTTAAAGACTATCTTTACCGTGGTGCGTCACTTTCACCCCTTGTGAAACGGGCGTGCCACGGTCTAGAGTGGCCTTTGGACCAGAAAATCCCTCACCGACTGCGTCTCTGGTGACTGTAAAGCGGGGGGGAAGAGAGAATGGCGAATGACTAAGCTTACCGGTTCGGATTCGAAAAGCACGCTTTACTGCTCCTTCTGCGGCAAGTCGCAGCATGAAGTGCGCAAGCTGATCGCAGGACCGACCGTGTTCATCTGCGACGAATGCGTGGAACTGTGCAACGACATCATCCGCGAGGAGACCAAGGGCGGTCTCGTCGGCAAGAAGGATGGTGGCGTGCCCACCCCGCAGGAAATCTGCGATGTGCTGGACGATTATGTGATCGGCCAGAAGCGCGCCAAGCGCGTGCTGTCGGTTGCTGTCCACAATCATTACAAGCGTCTCAACCATGGCTCCAAGCCGGGCGACGTGGAACTGGCCAAGTCGAACATCCTGCTCGTCGGTCCCACCGGCTGCGGCAAGACCTTGCTGGCCCAGACGCTGGCCAAGACCTTCGACGTGCCCTTCACCATGGCCGATGCGACCACGCTGACCGAAGCCGGCTATGTCGGTGAGGATGTGGAAAACATCATCCTCAAGCTGCTTCAGGCCTCCGACTATAATGTCGAGAAGGCGCAGCGCGGCATCGTCTATATCGACGAAATCGACAAGATCAGCCGCAAGGCCGAGAATCCGTCGATCACCCGCGACGTGTCGGGTGAAGGCGTGCAGCAGGCGCTGCTGAAGCTGATGGAAGGCACCACCGCTTCGGTGCCGCCGCAGGGCGGCCGCAAGCATCCGCAGCAGGAATTCCTTCAGGTCGACACGACCAACATCCTGTTCATCTGCGGTGGCGCCTTCGCAGGCCTCGAAAAGATCATCGGCGACCGTCTGGAAGCCAAGTCGATCGGCTTTGGCGCCCATGTCGCGGCGCCTGAAGAGCGCAAGACCGGCGAACTGCTCAAGTCCAGCGAACCGGAAGATCTGCTCAAATTCGGCCTGATCCCCGAATTTGTCGGTCGTCTGCCCGTCATCGCGACGCTGGAAGATCTCGACGTTTCGGCCCTGGTCAAGATTTTGGGTGAGCCCAAGAACGCACTGGTCAAGCAGTACGGCAAGCTGTTCGACATGGAAAATGTCGAACTCAGCTTCACCGACGACGCACTGGTAGCGATTGCCAAGAAGGCGATCGAGCGCAAGACCGGTGCACGCGGCCTTCGCTCTATCCTGGAAGCGATCCTGCTCGACACCATGTTCGACCTGCCTTCGATGGAGGGTGTGGGCGAAGTCGTGGTCGACAAGGATGTCGTCGCCGGCACCAAGGAGCCGATTCGCGTGTTCAGCGAAAAGAAGCGAGCCGAAGACGCGGCCTGATCTTTTCCGCGGAAAAAGCTTGATTAACAAAGGGGCTGGCGAGCGATCGTCAGCCCCTTTTTCGTTACGCCTGAGTGCGGTGCACAAAAAATCTCGCTGCGTTGCAAAATTGCACCAGTGTCAAATTAGGCGCTGTACGGTGAAATAAGTCATTAAACTTCAATATATTACGTTCAATTGCACAGCGTTCGGGGGCATGGCTCCGCCGGACGGGAGAGGAATGTGACGGTCCTGCTGATGCATTGTAACAAATATGCAATCAGAGCATCACAGGGCCTTCGCCAGACGCCGCCAATGGGGGGCTCCGGCTTGAAAGAGCATCACAGTTAAGAGGCGCTGCTCGCGCCACTCTTGAAAAGGGACAAGGGTCACATGAAACAGTTTCTGATGGGCAGCGCCGCGATCATCGCCGTCGCCGTCCCCTCCACCGCATTTGCGCAGTCGACCGGCTCGCAGGATTTCGAAGACACGATCGTCGTGACCGGCGCGAAAGCTGCCGACGGTATCGGCGGCGTTGTTCTGCCTGATGTGACCAAGGCCAAGGGTGTCCTGACGCAGGAAATCATCTCGAAGCAGGGCTCGGGCAACACCATCCTGAACGCCATCAACCTGATCCCGGGCGTCAGCTTCCAGAATAACGATCCCTATGGTTCGGCTGGTGGTACGCTGAACATTCGCGGCTTCGGCCCGGATCGCGTGTCGCTGACCTTCGACGGCATGCCGCTGAACGACACCGGCAACTATGCCATCTATTCCAACCAGCAGCTCGACCCAGAACTGATCGAGGAAGTGAACGTCAACCTCGGCTCGACCGACGTTGACAGCCCGACCGCCGCAGCTTCGGGCGGTACCGTCAACTATCGTTCGATGAACGGTTCGGACGATTTCAAGGTGACGATGGTCGGCGCCGCTGGCGAGTATAACATGTTCCGTATGTTCGGTCTGGTTGAAACCGGTGTGTTCACGCCGTTCGGTACCAAGGCCTGGTTCTCGGCCTCGACCACGCGCAACGACGTGCCGTTCAACAATCTCGGCAAGATCGACAAGCAGCAGTATAACGGCAAAATCTATCAGCCGATCGGCAGCAATGGCGATTTCGTGTCGGTCGCCGGTCACTGGAACGCCAACCGCAACAACTTCTTCGGCTCGCTGCCGCTGCGCACCGACACCGATCAGGGTCGCGTTGCCGGATCGGCCTCGTCGAACCGCTTCCCGATCACGAAGGACGAGCGATTCTACACCGTATCCTGCACCGCGCCGACCGCCAATGCCGGCGTTGCCGATGCGGCTGGTTCGTGCGGCACCTTGTTCGACTATCGCTATAACCCGTCGAACACCGGCAACATCCGTATCAACTCGCGTTTCACCCTGGCCGATGGCCTGGTGCTGACGGTTGATCCCAGCTATCAATATGTGAAGGCCAATGGCGGCGGCACCGCAACCGCCCGTGAAGGCTATTACGACATCAACCCGGCTTCGGGTGCCGGCAATGTCCAGAACATGGTCGGTTATTTCGGTGGCGCTCCCTATTTCGGGCGTGACCTCAATGGCGATGGCGATATGCTCGACCAGGTCAATGTGCTGGCACCCAGCCAGACCACGACCGATCGCTTCGCTGTGATCAGCTCGCTGCGCTATGACATCAACGAACATCATCGCATTCGCGTAGCTTATACCTTCGATCATGGCCGCCATCGCCAGACCGGCGAAGTTGGTCTCGTCGCTCCTTCGGGCATCGGTACGGCCTATTTCCCGGTCGACGATCCGCAGCTCGACGCTGCTGGTAATGTCCTCCAGAAGCGCGATCGTCTGTCCTACGCGATCCTGAACCAGTTCTCGGCCGAATATCTGGGCGAATTCCTGGACGAAAGCCTGACCGTTCAGGCTGGCCTGCGTGCGCCCTTCTTCAAGCGCAAACTGCAGAACAACTGCTTCACCAGCAGCGCTTCGGGCTTCGTTGAATGCTTCGGTACCGGCGCGGACATTCCGAGCAACATTGGCACGCTGAACCCGGCCTGGGCGGCGCCGCAGAAGCGTACTTACAAATATGACAAGCTGCTGCCGAGCATCGGTCTGAACTTCAAGATCACGCCGGAAGCCAGCATCTTCTGGAACTACAGCAAGGGCCTCTCGGTGCCTGGCACTGACTCGCTCTACAACGCTTTCTACTTCGCTCGCGGTTCGGAAGGCGCCAACCCGGCACCGGAAACCACCGACAGCTTCGATCTGGGTGCGCGCTACACCACCAGCAAGTTCCAGGCTCAGGGTTCCTTCTGGTACACCAACTACAAGAACCGTCTGGCTTCGTCCTATGATCCGGAACTGAACGCCGCCGTTTATCGTAACCTGGGCACTGTCGAGAAATATGGCTTCGACGGCAGCATCAGCTACACGCCGGTCCAGTATTTCACGATGTATGTCTTCGGTTCGTACCTGAAGTCGAAGATCAAGGATGACATTCAGGTTGGCGTTTGCCCGACCAACGTATCGCTCGTTGCGGGCTGTGCCACGGCCGGTGATCCGGTCTATGCGGCGACCGCTGGCAAGCGCGAATCCGGTGCGCCGGTCTACACGTTGGGTGCTCGTGGTGAAGTGAACGTCGAAGGCGTGACGCTGGGTATCCAGGCGAAGCGCACCGGCAAGCGTTATGTCTATGACACCAACCTGCCGACCTATCGCAACACCACGACTGCGCTGACCCCCGTGGAAATCTATGGCGCTGCGGCTCCGGCCTACACGCTGGTCGATCTTGATGCCCGCTTCTCGCTGGCTCATTTCGGCGCCCCTGGCACCTGGTTCCAGCTGAACGTCAGCAATCTTTTCGACAAATTCTATGTCGGTGGGTTCGGCGGCAACCTGAACCAGACCGTCAATCTGACGGGTTCTTCGACCGGCGCCTATGCCAATCCGGGCTTCGTGCAGATCGGTTCGCCGCGCGCGGTGTCGGGTTCGCTGCACGTCAGCTTCTGATCCTTACCGATCAGCATCAGACAGAAAAGGGCGGGGAGCAATCCCCGCCCTTTTTCGTTGCGTGTCGGTCGTGCCCGGCGGGCTATGATGTCCTATCGGACGCCTCCGCCCTATGATGGGGCCTGTCCAGCCACGACTTTTCGATAGGATCAGCGCTACGTAATTTTATGTCAAAATCTGCGGGAAATATGCGAAGTTAAGGGGAAGGCTTATCGCAGGCAGCTATCCAGTCCGTCCCGCTGGACCACCCCTATCCGCGCTGCGATCGTGTTGCCATAGCGGCGGGTAAAGCCGCTGGGCGCCACCGCTGCGCGCTTCTTGGGCAGGGGCAGGACGGCGGCGATGCGGCCGGCTTCCGGGCGGCTCAGCTTGCCTGCGCCATGGTGGAAATAGCGGATCGCTCCGGCCTGCACGCCATAGGTGCCGATCCCGGTCTCCGCGACGTTCAGATAGACTTCCATGATGCGCTTCTTGCCCCAGATCGCCTCGATCAGGACGGTGAACCACGCCTCCAGCCCCTTTCGGACGAAGCCGCCGCCCTGAAACAGAAAGACATTCTTGGCCGTCTGCTGGCTGATGGTCGATCCGCCACGAATGCGTCCGCCGCTGGCATTATGGATCGCCGCCTTGGCGATGGCATCCACATCGAAGCCGTGATGGCTGCAAAATTTGCCGTCTTCTCCGGCGATTGCCGCGCGAGCCATGTCCGGATCGATCTCGTCCAGGCTGGTCCAGTCCTTGGTAATGCCATTGGGGTCGAGCAGCATCGTCCAGGTCACCGGCGGCGGCACGAAGCGATAGACCACGACCATGAATATCGACAGGGCGACAAAGCCCAGAACGATCCTGATCGGAATGCTGATCCAGCGGGATCGGCGTTTACGGGTAAAAGCAGAAGGTGCGTTCATGCCGCCAGCGTAACGCGCTGGCGGCAAGGTTCAAGCAGGCGAAAGCACAGGCTGTCGTCCGCGATTGATCAGCAGCACCAGACCGGCACCGATCAGGCAGAGAATGCCCGCGCCGATGAAGGCCGGCATATAGCTGTGCCACACAGTGCGCGACAGGCCGCCGCCCAGCGCTGCGCTCGCCGCGCCCAACTGATGCCCGGCAAAGATCCAGCCGAACACGATATTCGCTCTTTCCGGACCGAAGCGCTGCGCGGTCAGCTTCACCGTCGGTGGCACCGTCGCCACCCAGTCCAGGCCATAGAAGACCGCGAAGAGCGACAGGCTGTAGAGCGAGAAGTCGCTGAACGGCAGATAGAGCAGCGACAGGCCCCGCAGCCCATAATACCAGAAGAGCAGCCAGCGATTGTCGAACCGATCGCTCAGCCAGCCCGACGCCAATGTGCCGCCGAAATCGAACAGCCCCATCATCGCCAGCATCGATGCCGCACCGACCGCCGCCAGCCCATAATCGCCGCACAGCGAAATGAAATGCGTCTGGACAAGCCCGTTGGTGCTGGCCCCGCAAATATAGAAGGACAGGAAAAGGATCCAGAAAGTCGGCACTCGCGCCGCGTCGCGCAGGACGATCATCGGCGTCGCCAGCAGGGCGCCAAGGCTGGCAGGCTGGGGTAGGACGGGCTGGATAGTCGTGTCGCCATAAGGGGCAAGGCCGATATCCGCGGGCCGATCGCGCATCAGCAGCAGGATCACCACAGCCGCGACCACTATCCCGCCGCACACCAGCAGCATCGCCGTGCGCCAGCCATGGCTTTCCGTCAGGCCGGCAAGCAGCGGCAGGAAGGCAAGCTGACCGGTTGCAGTACTGGCCGACAGAAATCCCATCACCAGCCCGCGCCGCTGACTGAACCAGCGGGTCGCCACGGTCGCGCCCAGCACCATGGCGGTGAGGCCGGTCCCAACGCCGATCACCACGCCCCACAGCAGCACCAGTTGCCACAGATGCTTCATCCCCAGCGACAACAACAGGCCGGCAATGACGATGGAAAGCGAAATCAGCATCATCCGCTGCACGCCGAACCGGTTCATGAACGCGGCGGCAAAAGGCCCCATGCCGCCAAACAGCAGAAAGCGGATTGCCAGCGCGCCACTGATATCGGCCGCGCTCCAGCCGAACTCCTTCTGCAACGGCACGATGAACACACCGGGTGCACCAACGGCGCCTGCGACCACAAGCATGGTCAGGAATGTGGTGCCCGCGACCACCCAGCCATAATGGATGTTGCGCGCAGACAGGCGAGCGACAAGTGCGGTCGAAAACATCTATTCCCCCGGGATCAGGATCGGACTGGCGTTAAATGATGAATGTCATATATAAGGTCAAGAGGCCAATGATGGGGCACAGGATATGAAGGTCAGTCGGGAACAGGCAGCACGCAATCGCGCCCAAGTGGTGGACACGGCCTCCCGCCTGTTTCGTGCGCGGGGTGTCGAGGGCGTCGCCATTGGAGAGGTGATGCGCGAATGTGGCCTGACCCATGGTGGCTTCTACAATCAGTTCGAATCAAAGGATGCCCTTGCGGCCGAAGCCTGCGCCGCGTCGCTGCAGAAGAGTGTCGCACGTTGGCATGATGTTGTGGCGGCTGCGCCGGAGGAGGCTGCCATCGCGATCGCCGCCAATTATCTCAGTGCCCGCAATCGCGATGCGCCCGAAACCGGCTGCGCACTGATCGCGCTTGGGCCGGATGCGGCGCGTCGTGGCGGCGATCTGGCCAAGGCATTTCGTCAGGGGTTTGAGGGGTTGACGGATATATTGCAGCAGGCCGGGCCTGACATGAATCGGCAGGATGCTCTGGCGCGCATGGCGCAGATGGTGGGTGCGATGGTGCTGGCTCGCGGGGTTGGGGACGCCGATCTGTCGGATGAGATATTGGCTGCCACACGGAAGGCGATGGGCGTGCGCGACTGATAACCCGATCCGCTTGGGACCGTTCGGAAGCTATCGCTTTATCAGGTCAGGAAATTGGCTCCCCGAGTAGGATTCGAACCTACGGCCATTCGATTAACAGTCGAATGCTCTACCGCTGAGCTATCGGGGAGCGACCCGGCTTTCGCCGGACAGGCCGCGCCTATGCAACGGGTCTTTCTGAATGGCAACCCCCTTGCGGTCGGGGGGCAAAAAATAAGTTACGCGAATGTCCGGAGAATATGTTGCTGAGCGGGACGGAGGGCGTCGAAATCGAATGAGGCGATTGCAGGATCGAGCCTCTGTAGCCGGGCAGCGTCCGGGTATGTAAGCCGGCGCATCGATGCCTGGAAGAATTTTGATCCAATTTCAGGATAAATCTAAAACAATTTCAATATTCTTATCCAATTAAGAAAGAAAAACTATATCACGATATCGCGCTATGGCAAGAAATTCATTGCTAAAGGTGACGGTGAAGTATTTCGAATTTTCGAATGGCGCCCTTTTGTCATTGCCTCGATAACCCACGCATGGGGTTCGCAAGCGTGATCGTGATTGTAAAGAACGTGTCAAATCAGCAGGAGGCCTTAAACCATCCCTGAGGGAACGCGCCGTCGCCTTTGTAAGCGAGCGGGGGAAGTGAGCGCCAAGGACCTCACAAGCATTGGTATCCCTCGCTGTTATCTCTCCCGCATGTCACGAAGGGCTGCTCCAGAAGACCGGATACGGCCGTTATCGGATTGCAGGCTGATTCTCCATCGACAGAGAAACGGCAGCTTAGAATCCCTGTCGGAAACTGTGGCGCCTCCGCTGCTGATGGGCCAGGGATCGCACCTCGCTTGTTGCCCCTATCCACATGTTCAATGAGCAGGTTGCAAGTCTATATGCTTGCAACCTTGGCCTTCCCATCGGGCTGGCAGTTCAGAACCCTGAGGTGGTCCCGCCTTCTTGGACAGTTTGGCGGCTAAGTTAAGCTAATCCCGGTTGTCGTTCACGCCGCCTGTTTGATCATCAGATCATGGGGG
>NZ_FNYZ01000036.1 GCF_900109095.1 Sphingobium sp. AP50 | reverse complement strand
ACCCATGGCAATGCCCTCCAACCGGCACCCATAGATTCAGACATTCATCGCTTTGGGAATCCCCAACGTGAGTCAGGATCATTGGAGGTTGGTATAAGCCTGCTGAAATGCTCTTGGAGCTATTTCTATTTTTCGTCTTCGCTAAGCTGAGCGGGCGGAGGCGGCGGTGCAGCAGAGCCACGCCGATTCGGCATTTGCACCGTTTTCTCACTATCTCGCAAACTATCATTTTTTGGCAATATGCGTTCAACGAGGCTGGCAGCGACTAGCAGCAAGAGAGCAAGGCCCGTGCCGGCCAAGACCAGAATATATTGCCCAGCACCGGCCGTTATGCCCACGGCCGCTGCCATCCAGAGACTGGCGGCGGTTGTCATGTTGCGCACATCACCGCCGCGCACAAAGATCAGGCCCCGGCGATAAAGCCGATAGCCTGGGCAAGCCCTTGTATGACACGGACAGGGTCGCCCTCTCCATGCTGCTCCACAAGTTCGAGGGCAGACAAGGTGAGCATGCCTGAGCTCAGCGCAACAAGACCATGTGTCCGCAGGCCTGCGTCATGGCCGTGGCGTTCGCGTTCGAACCCCAGAACGAGGCCCAGAAACGTTGCGAGCCCGAGCCTCATGAGGGTGACGGGAAGATCGTCCTCAAGCATTTCCGGCACTCGGCTTAAAGGTGATGACGCGGTAGAGGTAATATAGCAGGACTGCCGCCATGATCGCCAGGCCAGCAGGCCCGAGATAGTGATCGACGGCCGAAAATTGTCGGCCGAGAAAATATCCGGCGCCTGCAAGGACACTGGTCCACACAGCTGATCCCAAGATAGTCAAAATGATAAACCGTGGGAAAGTGGTGCCGAACAGGCCTGCCGGAATCGAGATCAGCGTGCGCAGACCGGGAATGACGTGGGCGACGGGAATAGCCCATGAGCCGTGTCGATCGAACCAGTCGTCGATCTTATCAATATCGCTGGCCGACAAGGTCAGCCAGCGCCCATGGCGGTCAGCCAGTTTTTTCAATCGAAGTTCGCCACATTTGCTTGCCAACCACC
Source organism: Sphingobium sp. AP50 (assembly GCF_900109095.1). Classification (GTDB taxonomy): domain Bacteria; phylum Pseudomonadota; class Alphaproteobacteria; order Sphingomonadales; family Sphingomonadaceae; genus Sphingobium. The sequence goes on along the minus strand of NZ_FNYZ01000036.1, from coordinate 28,675 downwards.
ACCAGAAGGCGGCGCCATTTACCGTCCCTATCGTGCCAGACATGATGACAAGCATGATGTTGAGGCCGCCGTTAGCTGCAGTGTAGCCCGCCAGGGGCATGATGACTTCGGAGGGTATGGGAGGAAAGACATTCTCGAGGAGCATGAGCAGCGCGATGGCCCAATACCCCATCTGCTCGACAATGGTTGTGATCCATTCCGTCATATGCCGCTATCCCGAAGATGATTAAGTTTTCGACTTAGCCGGGATAGGGACTTTTCTGCAGCAAGCCGGCCAGATGGGCGGCGTTACCAGCCACCATCTTTGCAGTTTCCGTCACCTTGTCCGGCGTCGTTGCCAGATCCTTGAAATCCGTGGAGCCCATCGCCTCCCCGACCCAATAGCATGCCGCGACCGCTGGAATGGTCCAGCCTACGTCGTTCAAGGCCTGGAAAAGCTGGGCGGATGAGAAGTGCGCGCCGTCCTCATTGCCAACAATCGCAGCCACCGCGACCTTGCCATAGCTCGGCATCCTTCCCTGCTCATCCGTCTCGGACAGGAATGCATCCATCCGCTCCAGCACGCGCTTGGCGACGCTGGAAATCTGCCCCATCCAGATCGGGCCGCCGATAATAAGGATGTCGTGCGCAACTATTTTCTTGCGCAGCGCAGGCCAGGCATCGCCGTCACCTTCGTCGGATGTCACGCCGGCTTTGATATCGAGCGCCGCCACCCGCACCGTCTCGGTAATCGTGACCTGACGGTCGGAAAATGCCTGTTTCAACACCGCGATCATCGCGTCGGTAGAGCTTGCCTCGTTCGCGTCACTCTTAAGCGTGCAATTGAGAGCCAGGGCCTTGAGTGGCATCGATCGTCTCCTTTGGTGTCGGCTGCCGCAGGCATGCGATCACCCGTTTACAGACAGGAGAACTCATCGGCGGGAAAAGGGTTCTGCCTTCAAAGGAGATGCCGCCATGACCGAGACCGTCCAGATGATCCACGAAGATGCGCTTCCCGGGCATGAGAGCAAACTCGAGCCAAAGCCCGAATGGCAACCCCGCTACAAGGGTTCGGAGCGTCTAAAGGGCAAGGTCGCGATCATAACCGGCGCCGACAGCGGCATCGGACGCGCTGTGGCGGCGCTTTATGCCCGTGAAGGTGCTGACATAGCCATCATCTATCTGCTCGAAGATGACGATGCCGCCGAAACGAAGCGGATCGTAGAGGCCGAAGGCCGCAAGGCGATCGCCATCCGCGGCGATATCGGCGAGAAAGAGTTTAGCGATGAGATCGTACGCCAGACGCTCGATGCATTCGGCAGGATCGACATTCTCGTCAACAATGCCGGCGAGCAGCATCCCGATGAGGACATCACAGACATAAGCGAGGAGCAGCTGCGTCGAACCTTCCAGACCAATATCTTTGGTATGTTCTTCCTGACGCAGGCCGCACGCCCACACCTCAAGGCTGGCGCGGCGATCGTCAACTGCACGAGCGTCACCATGTACCAGGGCAGCAAGGACCTGCTGGATTATAGCTCGACCAAGGGTGCGATCACGGCCTTTACGCGATCATTATCGGAAAATCTGGTTGGCGATGGCATTCGCGTGAATGCGGTCGCGCCGGGGCCGATCTGGACCCCGCTCAATCCATGCGGTGGCGCAAAGCCGGAGAAGCTGGAGCATTTTGGCGAGAGCACGCCCATGGGTCGGCCGGGTCAGCCCAACGAAGTCGCGCCCGCCTTCCTGTTCCTCGCCTGCGAGGATTCCAGCTACATGTCCGGACAGGTTCTCCATCCAAATGGCGGGATCATTGTGAACGGCTAGATCGCTTCGTCCAGCGAGCAAGGGGCATTACGACCCAACCCCGGGAGCCTCCAAACCGAATTTGGCCCGACGGATGAGTACAGAATTTTTAACCGATGGAAGGAATTGAGATGACGGACCTGAGCCAGATCAAGGAGCATATGGAGATCATCGGCGCAGATGGCGTCCATATCGGCACCGTCGACAAGATTGAAGGCGATCGGATCAAGATGACGAAAGCGGACAGCGGTTCGCACGCCGATCACCATCACTATTTCTCTGGAGGACTGGTGGCTGCCGTCGAAGGCAATAAGGTTCGTCTTTCAGCCGCCGGCTCAGCAGCCATACTCCTGGAAGAGGAAAAAGGCGGCGAGGCGCTGAGCGACAAGTCGTCATAGGGTGCAAAGAAATAGCCGGCCCCTCTGGGCCGGCCACTTCTGTCTGATCAGTAGGGGTAGTTGACCCCGTAATAGCTATATACCTCTCGCCCATAGGCGCGATCATAGGCTGGCTCGCTGTCGCTTGCGTAGCGAGGCGCATTTTCCAGAACGCTCTTGTCGAGATTGACGACATAGCCGCCCTGATCGGTGTCATAGGTCAGCACGTCCCAGGGGAGCGGATAATAATCGCTCCCCAGCCCGAACAGGCCGCCGAACTGAAGCACGGCATATTCAACCTTGCCCGAGCGCTTTTCGACCATGAAATTGTAGATCGAGCCGAGCTTCTCGCGCTGCGCGTTGTAGACGGTGGTGCCCTCGACTTTGTTCGAGGCGATGAGGCGATTGGTTTCGTCCGTGACGATGTCGGTCTGTGCCATGACATCTCTCCTTTCATGCTGGGGGTTCAGGATGAACGCGGCAAGCAGGCCCACTATCCCAATGCTCATGGTCTGATCGTCGGGGCGACCCTAAAAGTCGTTCAATCGCCGTTGGTGGCAGAGGAGGAAGCCGTTCTTTTTCGCTCTCAAGCGCGGACGTTTCCCTTTATCATGCGCGTGCTTCATACTCCGGCATCATATTCTACCTCCCGAAAATTGGCGCGCGGAATGCTTCCCCATAGAACGCCTTTGCCCTGAGACCGTTTGTCCTGAACAGACGCCGAGGAGAGCAATGTGACCAAATCTTTAAAGAAGGGTACCGCCGTTAGCTGGAAGAGCCACGGCGGGGAGGCGCGTGGCAAGGTCATTCGCAAGCTCACGAAACCAACTACGATAAAAGGATATAAGGTCGCTGCGTCTACCGCCAATCCTGAATATCTGGTGGAGACGCAAGATGGCAAGCGCGCTGCGCACAAGCCCGAAGCCCTTCGCAAGGATTAATCGCGCGCGACACGCGAAATACGATGTGATGCCGCTATCTTCTGCGCAGGCACAGCAGCGCTGGCGGCGGAACGCGCCGCATGTGCGCATGGCGTCCGTGCTTATCGATGAGCTTTTGCAGGGACCAACTGCGCAACGGTCGGCTGCATGCCGTCGAAACTGCTGATCGCGGCGGCGTCCGCTGCGCAAGCGACGCGCCGCGCGTCCAGTTTCGGTATCGTCACGAACCTCGATATGCAGCGCCCGGTCCTGCTGAAAGGCCGCACCAAGGTCTGTATGACCAACGCAGCCATCGGCAGGATCTATGTCGGTCTGAAGGCGGGCCGCTTGCTCTTTGCCAAGTTGGTCAGCCCTTCCGTCGAACATAGCGCGCATCTGCTCGCCTGGGCGATTACGCAAGGTCTGACTGCCAGCGATCTCTTGGCCATGCCCTTCTATTATCCGACCTATGAGGAAGGGCCGAAACCAGCCGTGCGGAAATTTGCAAAGTCGTTGGCGCGAAAAGATCACCCGATCGCGATGACGGCTTTCTGTGAGGCTTCTGACCACAAGGCCTGGACTCAGTCCAACCCCTCGCTTGCCAGTGCAGCGCGAACGCCCGGCCGCGCCGAGACGCGGTCGAAATAGGCCGACAAGCGGGGCGACAAGTCGAGGCCGACCTTGGTCTTCGCCCAGAACAGCATGACGAACAAATAGCAGTTCGCGATGCTGAACGAGCCGAGCACATGGTCTCGCCCCTCGAGATTCTGATCGATCAGGGCAAAGCGCTTGGCAAGTTGTTTGCGGCCGATTTGGCGTCGTCGTCGGCGTCTGGCATGAAGAAAGGCTTGAACCTCTTGTGCAGCTCGGTCGAAATATAGGCCAGTGCTTCCAGGACGCGGAACCGGGCACGGTCGTCGATCGGCATGAGATTGCCCGACCGATCCGCGATATAGCTCAATATGGCGATGTTCTCGGTGAGCACGCCGCCCTCGTCCAGCGCCAGGGCGGGGACATAGCCACGGCAGGCCGCTTTCGATGAGCGCGATATGATCGGCCAGGCTGCACGCGCCCGGGGAATAATAGAGTTTCACAGTCTCTCTCCTATTCGTCGTTGATCGTCCTAACCTTGCGGTCGGCCCACTGTTTGCCTGCGTCGCCGCCCCATAGGAGCCAGGCGATGAATCCCGCCGATGGATCGCTGTCCGAATTCCATTTGTGCGCCTTGCCTGCCTTGTCGACATCGTGGCGCGCGAAGAAGCTGTGCATGGATTTCACGTCTGCCGCCGTCAGATCGCGGCGCTCAACCAATTGATGGGCCCGATCAACGCCCACCTGTGTGCCACCACGGTCGAACTTTTCGCGCAGGCGCAAGCCCCTGCGGGCCGCTGAGGCCATTTTGAGGGTGGGCTTGTAACTTTGCATGGACATACGCCTCTCCTCGTTCAAGCCAAGGGAACGCCGGCCGCGTCGACCGGTTTCCTCCCGTACGTCTCGCAGGCCGATCGGCATCAAAACCGGTCATCGCAACGGCAACCCGGACAGGCTCGATATTCGCGCTGCGCCGGCGTGGAGCGGAACAAGGAGTACGGAGATGACTTCCTCCACAAAGGAACTGCCCAGCGCGAGGTCACGCTCCATGTCCATCACCATCAACGGCATCGCCGCACCGGCGCCTACAGACGCCAGGGTTTCGCTGCTCGATTATCTGCGTGAGCATCTTTCCCTGCACGGCACCAAGAAGGGATGCGATCAGGGGGCATGCGGTGCGTGCACCGTTCTGGCCGACGGTGAGCGTATCCTGTCATGTCTGGCTTTGACGGTCCAATATGAAGGGCGGGAGATCACGACCATCGAAGGGCTGGAAAGCGAAGCTGGCCTCCATCCGTTGCAACAGGCCTTCATCGAGCATGACGGCTTCCAGTGCGGATACTGCACGCCTGGGCAGATCTGTTCAGCCATCGGGATGTCAGCCGAGGCCCGGCGCGGGGTACCTAGCCATGTTACGCAGGACCTGACCGCCACCATCGCGCTCAATCATGACGAACTGCGTGAACGGATGAGCGGCAACCTCTGTCGCTGCGGCGCCTATAACGGCATCGTCGCGGCCATCGCGGAAAACTGCAGGGCAGAGGACGAACAGCAGGAGGCTGCGGAATGAACCCGTTCAGCTATGGGCGCGCCGATGATAACGCATCAGCGGTTCGCCAGGCGCAGGAGAGCCAAGCCCGCTTCCTGGGCGGCGGTACCAATCTCGTCGACCTGATGCGCGAAACCATCGAACAGCCCAGCAGCCTGGTGGATGTCAGCGGTCTTTCTACGACCATAGAGGACAGCGCCAACGGCGGCCTGCTGATCGGCGCGAGCGTGAAGAATACGGCATTAGCGGAGAACTGGTCCGTCAGGACGCGTTACCCTGCCCTCACCCGCGCCATCGTAGCGGGTGCTTCGCCTCAGATCCGCAACATGGCAACCGTTGGGGGCAATATCCTCCAGCGCACCCGCTGTGCCTATTTCTATGACCTGGAAGGGTCCGCCTGCAACAAGCGGAATCCGGGCTCGGGTTGCGACGCGGTGGACGGCTTCAATCGCATGCATGCGATATTGGGCGCTTCACCTGCCTGCGTCGCCACCCACCCTTCTGACATGTGCGTTGCTCTCGCCACTTTCGACACTGTGGTCCATCTGGAGGGCGCAAATGGCGCGCGCACCCTGCCGCTCGAAGATTTCCATTACCTGCCGGGCGATCATCCTGAGATCGAGACGATGCTGGAACCAGGTGAACTCATCACCGCCGTCGAACTGCCGCCCTTGCCCTTCTCCTGGAACTCGACCTATCGCAAGGTCCGCGATCGCTCTAGCTATGCTTTCGCCCTCGTCTCTGTCGCTGCGGCGCTGGCCGTAGAGGATGGTTTGGTGCGTGACGTGCGGGTCGCCCTGGGGGGCGTAGCGCTCAAGCCATGGCGGGCCAGGATAGCTGAGAATAACCTTGTTGGCCAACCAGCAAATACCGCCAGTTTTCGCGCGGCGGCCGAGGCGGAACTGGCGCACGCCCGACCGCTCAGCGGCAATGGGTTCAAGATCGAGTTGGCCGCACGCACCGTAACGGCTGTGCTGGGCGAACTGGCAGGAGAGCCGATGTGAGCCGTTTCAAGAGCGCGATGCAGGCGATCATGAAAAAGGGTGTTGGCCTCGCTCCTGATCGCTGGATCCCGGGCGGCGTGCCCGATCCGTTGATCGCGCGCGCCAAAAATGGCTCGATCGGCACTGCTCTCTCCCGCATCGACGGTCCGCTAAAGGTGCAGGGACACGCGCGCTTTGCGGCCGAGTTCGATATTGAAAACATGACATATGCCGCCCTAGCGTACAGCACCATCCCCAAGGGCCGCATCGCCGCGCTGGACGTCGCTGCAGCCGAAGCTTCCCCCGGCGTCCTTCTCGTCATGACCCATCATAATTGTCCCCGCCTCAAGCCCACGCCCGTCTTCTTGTCGGACGATAAGGCGGCGGGCGGCAGCGACCTGCCCGTCATGCAGGACGAGTGCATCTACTGGAACGGTCAGCCCATAGCGCTGGTTCTGGCGGAGACCCATGAACAGGCCCAGCATGCCGCATCGCTCATCCGCGCGACCTATGTAGAGGAGCCAGCAGAGACGTGCTTTGCGCAAGCGAAGAAACACGCCCGCCATGTGGAATTTCAGGGCGAGCCTTTGCAGGTCGCGATCGGCGACGCGGAAGAAGCGCTTGCGGCCGCCCCGTTCGCCGTCGATTCACTGTATGAAACTCCGCGCCACAACCACAATGCCATTGAGCTACATGCTGCAACCCTGGTCTGGGACGGCGACGACTTGCGGCTCCACGACGCCATACAGTTCGTAGCGCATACGGCATGGACGCTGGCTCAGATATTCGGGCTGGACGAATCCCAGGTGCATGTCAGTTCACCCTATGTGGGCGGCGGCTTTGGCGGGAAGACACTGTGGTGGCATCAGATCCTTGCCGCCGCAGCCGCGCGCCTCGCGAAGCGGCCGGTGCGCGTGATGCTATCGCGTGAGGGCGTCTATCGTCTCGTCGGCGGACGAGCGAATACGGAACAGCGTGTGGCTCTGGGGGCTGATACCGACGGCAAGTTCAAGGCGCTGATCCACACCGGCTATGCCGCCATGACCACACATAACGCCATGCCCGAACCGTTCATCCTGCCTGCGATGTCGATGTATGGGGCCGAGGCGATCAAGCTGGACGTGCAGGTCGCGGATCTCGACATGCTGGCCAATACGTTCATGCGCGCGCCGGGTGAGTCCGTCGGAACCTTCGCGCTGGAATCGGCTATAGACGAACTGGCGGAGCGGATGGGGATCGATCCCATAGAACTGCGCCTGCGCAACGAGCCGGAAAAGGATCCCGTCAATGGCCTCCCCTTTTCTGCCCGCCACAGCGCCCAGGCATGGCGCGATGGCGCGGAGCGGTTCGGATGGGCGGATCGCAATGCCCGGCCGGGGATGCGGCGCGAGGGCGAGTGGCTGGTAGGCATGGGCGCGGCGGGCGCGACCTATCCCTATTACCGTATGCCCGGCAGCGCAGCGCGCCTGACACTGCGCAGGGACGGACACGTCACCGTTGATGTCGCCGCGCATGAGATGGGCATGGGGACAGCGACAGTCCATACTCAGGTTACGGCGGACCGGCTCGGCCTGTTCTCGGAACAGGTGACGGTGAATTATGGCGACACCTCCCTCCCCGGCACGATATTGGCGGGCGGCTCCCAGCAAACCGCTGCCGTCGGCGCTGCGGTGCGCGCGGCCTTCGATGCTATGGTCGCCGAATTGCTCAAGCTGGCAGGCAATACCTCACCACTGGCAGGCCTCAAACCCTCTGAGATCGAGGGTCGCGATGGCGGCCTTGGCAAGATCGGCGATCCTGCCGCCCATGAAAGCTACGCGGCCATCCTTGCCCGAGCGCAGCGCGAAGAGCTTCAGGTCGAGGCTAAACCGGCAATGCCCCTGGAGATCATGCACTGGTCGATGCACAGCCATGGCGCCATGTTCTGCGAAGTGCGCGTGAACGCCATCAGCGGCGAACCGCGCGTCCGCCGTTTCCTCGGTTCCTTCGACTGCGGCCGCATCCTCAATCCCAAGACAGCCGCGAGCCAGTTTCGCGGTGGCATGATCATGGGGCTGGGCCTTGCACTTACCGAAGAGGCACAGTTTGACGAACGTAAGGGGCGGATCATGAACGCCAGCCTTTCCGACTATCATCTCCCGGTTCACATGGACGTGCCGAAGATCGAAGTGATGTGGACCGACATTCCCGACCCGCACACGCCCATGGGTGCGCGCGGTATCGGTGAGATCGGGATCACTGGGACAGCCGCCGCAATAGCCAATGCCGTCTACAATGCCACTGGCAAGCGTGTGCGCTCTCTTCCGATTACACTCGACAAGTTGATCTAGAGCGTTTTCCAAGCAGGTGGAATCACCTGCTGACCCGGAAAATGCGGTAAACCAAAAACTTGGAGCAGGCGAGCCGATGCAATCGGATCGGAAACTGCTCTAGTCAGCTCGATTTTAGATCGGCCACACCCACCGCCTTGTCGGGCACAAGTGACCTCTTATGTTATATTCAGACGTGTTATCAGTTGTTCAACCGCCGGCCGTCCGCTTTCCGACTGGTAGTCGTCAAATCCCATTGTCCATATGAAGCGGTAATCCTCGCCAAACAGTTGCCTCCCTGCCCCGTTCTCCATCGCGAAGGAACCCAGACCTGGGACAATGGTTTGGCCATAAGGAGAAGCAATGATGCACAAGGACCGCGAAGAGGACGGGGTTGTCACGCATTTGTCGACAACCCAAGTACGGAGCGGATCGCCAGCACGCATGACCCGGAATATTCTGGCGGTCAGCCTCCTTTTGATCGTGATTGTTCTGGCCCTGGCGCTCGCCTCCGGCTTTTTTGAAACCGACCGCACGGGCGCTGACGATGTCAACGCGGGTGACTTGGCAACCAGCAACATAAATTAGTCTCTGCAGAGCCGTTCTGTTGGCCGCCAATGCTCTGCTCCACCGCCAACAAAGGACGGCAGATCATGCCTGCCAAGTCGAAAGCTCGACAGAAAGCCGCAGGTGCGGCGCTCGTGGCCACAGGCGGCGAGCAGCCCAAATTCAAACTCAAGGGCGCCTCGAAAGAGATGGAGCAATCCATGTCCGAAAAGCTGCTCGCAAAATTTGCCAGTACGAAGAGAAGGAACCTGCCTGAGCACAAAGACTGACCATAGACCGCCCCATCCGGTAACGCCCGACGGGCGATATTTCGTGGTGGGAGCGCGCCTATGGCGAATGAGCAACCCAGCCTTGTCAGACCGAGAACGCCAGCATTGGGTCCAAGTGCTGATGCGCGCTCGTCGCGAAATGGGCGACGCGCGTCTGACACAGGACATGGAGGCGAAGAAAAAGGCTCGCGCCACTGTGGACGAGGCGAAGCAGGCGCTTGGCGAGCGCGGGCCGGTCTGGTGGGACGACGGCACGCCGGATTACAATCGTCACCTAATCAGGAACACGCCATACGCAAGTTGGTATGAAGGCCTTCCGCAGGGGAAATCCTGATTGCAAACCCTGCATCGGTGTTAACCGCCCTATCTGTTACGGCGCTTGCGTCGTGCCGCGAAAGAGGACGTGCCTTTCCGGCATCCTTTCCTAAAACTTATCCGCCGGTCATCTGACCGGCCTTTTTTGCATTGATGGCAAACCGTAGCGCTGACCAGTCGTTTCAGTCTCATGGAAGATAGCGAGATGATCGAGCGGCTCGCCCGCACCATTTGTAAATTGCGAGGCGTACCGCCCGACGACCACCATTCTGATTTCGATACCCAATGGCAGGCCGTCGCTCGCGAGGCGAAAGGCCTGCTGATCAGCATGCTTGAACCGACCGAGCATATGACCCGAGCGGGCGCAAAAATGGGTGGATGTGACATCGATCAGGCGCGAGCAATTTACCGTGCGATGGTGGATGCTGCGATCGACCGGAATATCTGAGGAGAGGACATCATGCCACAGGTCAGGCGGCTTCCCAAACAGCGCATCGCCAAGCTGTCGCTGCCCGAGCGGATAGACGTTGAATTCATCGAGAAGCTGCGGCCGGTGCTTCAGGCTCCCACCGTAAAATGGATCGGGGAGCTCGGCAATGTCGGCGACGAACCGCCGCTGCTGGGGTTATCGCTTGCCCTGCTTGCCGGCGGGACAATCGCGCGCAGGCCCCTATTGCAAAGAGCCGCAATCCGGATGCTTCTTGCCCATCTCTTTGCGATCGCACTCAAGGAATGGGGAAAGAACAATGTCGACAGGACGAGGCCGAACAAGCAGCTGAGGTCTGGCCGCTATCATATGGCGAAGGGCAAATCGCGTGCTGCAGCGCTGCGTTCCTTTCCAAGCGGCCACACCGCCAGCGCTTGGGCTCTCGCCCGGGCGTTCTCTCGCGACTATCCTCGCTATACAGGGTCGGTGCTGGCGGCCGCAGCGGTGAACGGCGCTTTGCAGATACCCCGCGGCGCCCATTATCCCGGCGATGTCGTGGCAGGCGGCATGGCGGGCGCAATTGCCGAGAAAGTTGCCGACCTCATGATCCGGATGATTGGGCTGCGGCCCACGGGGCAGAAGCTTGTGGCCGCTGCCTAGCCGTGCCCCTTATTATCCTCGTCAATCAGAAGGTTTGGCTTGCTCGCGCCCCCACAATGTTTGCTTTGGGGGACGTGGCAGCACAGCCCTGCGCTGCCGTGCCCCTATGCGGATTAGACGATGGTGTTCGATACGACGGCGTGGCTACCCTCTTCGTCCGCCCTGATCTTGCCGCCGAAGAGCATCTTGAGCTTTCCGGTCAGCGACAGGTCTGCCTCCCACAGCTCGGCATCATCGATGTCGAAGCGGAGAAGGGCGAGATTGGGATCGGATTTTCCCTCGGGAAACCAAGCTTCCACCTGCTTGGACCAGAGCTTGTCGATCATAGCAGTGTCATTGTCGATGACCACGCTGCCAGACAGGCAGGCGAAGAAGTCCTGCCCCTTGGACACGAACTGAGCCATCGCCCGGCCACCTTTTGCAAGACGGTTGTCCTTGCCGATGAAGAACCAGATCGTGTCGACCTGATCCTTGTCGAGCTGCGCAGTCAATGGCTCCGAATGACTTTCGTCGTCCGCAAGGCCGATCATGATGAAAGGCCCTTTCTCAAGCTTATCCCACATATGCTGCTTCAGCTTGTGCGTATCGACTGCCATTTCACTCTCCTCAAGGTTGCGCGAAGTACAACGCCTTGCGGCAAGTCAGGTTTCGCTGAAGCAAAGGCTCGCGCGATCGCGCGAGCCTTGCGGAAACTGGCTGCCCGCCGCCAAAAAGGTTATGGCACTCTGCGACCCCGACCGAACAGAAATCCCAGGACGACGAGCACAACCGCGACGAGAAGGAAAATCTTAGCGAGCTCAGCAGAGAGGCCTGCAACACCACCGAAGCCCAGAAGCGCAGCCACGATGGCTACGACTGCTAAAATAATGGCCCATCGAAACATGACATATCTCCTTAGACAAGCGGCTTTCTATTACGTTCAAGAGCGCGCTATCGTCAAAACCAGCGCACGAAATGAATGTTCCAAATGCGCAACGTTAGCTATTCAGTCATCCTATTTCGAGGCGCGCTGATCGCGAACGTTCAGATGATGTCAGCGTCCGCCAAGTGCGACGTTCTCATCTGCCCCGATAAAAATCAGCGCAGCATATAAGTTGCCAGTCGGACGATCCAGGCGGGCGGTTGACCCGAATGGATGCCAAAATTCCAGTTACCAGTAGATGCGCGCGCTCAGTGCGCCGTTCATGCCTTCACCGATATTGCCAAGGCCCCAATATTTCTTGTTGAACAGATTGTTGACGTTGCCCGTAAAGGCCACCTTCCGCCCACCGATCAGCGCCTCATATTGGAAGCCAGCGTTGGCGATCGTGCGGTCAGGGATGTAGAGGATATTCTCATCTCCCGTAGGCGCCCTGCCGAAATAGCGGGCGTTGGCGTGCAGGCTGAGGCCCGGAACCCCTGCCACCGCATATTCGACATTGCCCGTGACTTGCCATTTCGCGGCTTCCGCCGGGATGTTGCCGATGAGCGGCGACGGCAGGATGCTTCCATCCTCATCCACGACCGGCGACAGCTTGCGCAATTCCGGGTCGAGCCGGATCACGCCTGCGCCCAGTTTCAGCTGCTTGTCCACCTGCCAGCTGCCGATCAGTTCTACGCCCCTATAAAGCGTCTGTCCGTCCTGCCGCAGATAGGGCTGACTTACACCGGCCTCCCAACGTTCGGCCGTATTCACACGTTCGATGCGGAAGGCGGCAGCAGTGAGGCTGATGCCGCCATGCTCGACCTTGGCGCCGACCTCAAATTGCTTGCTGACGGTCGCCTTCAATATCTCGTCAGCATTGGCATATTCGCCGCCGACCTGAGACCCCGGCTCCAGCGATTCGACATAGCTGCCATAAAGCGACGCCCACGGCGCGGGCTTGCCGATCAGCGCGAAAGTCGGCGACAGGGTAGATGTCCGATAGCCGCTGTCGGGATCGCCAGGCAGCGGCAGCAGCCGATACCAGGTCTGCCGCCCGCCCACGACCGCTTGCACATGATCGCCGAAATGGATCGTGTCGCTCAAAAACAGGGCATATTGACGCTGCTTGTCGGGGATCGGATCCATCGACCAGTCGAAGGCGCGCGTCACGCGGAACGGCTGATCCTGATAGAGATTGCCGGTGAAATCCTCACTCCAGTAAAATTCGTTGCTTCGATAGCTTTCCGTCGCGATGACCGATGCGCCCGCAACGATGGCATGGCGGATCGGCCCCGTCTCAAACTCGCCCTGCACCATCGCCTGCGCAAAATGGCTTCTGTCCAGCCAGGCGAAATTATAGGCGTTGCCGGTATAGTCGCCCGCCTGATTATGGATGGTGGCGAACATCTTGTTCGACCAATGTTTCTTACTGGCATAGCCATAGGTGAGCTTGGCGTTCCAGCCATCGGCAAAGCCCCAGTCGATGCCCGTCGCTGCCGACAGAGTGTGCACGCGATAGAAGGTGTTATCGATGTTCAGCTTGTCATAATCCGTCGTCGGCTTCGGCAGCTTCGCATCTTCATAGGCATACCAATAGATCTGGAACGGCTCCGCCTCGAGCTTGCTTTCCTCGTATGCCGCCGTGCCATACCATTTGATGTCGGGCGTCAGCGCATATTCCAGTGCGGCGGACGCCAGCCAGCGGTTGTTCTTTGCCTCATTATAGAGCCGGCCTTTCTCACCAGCGATATTGATGCGATAGCCCAGCCGTCCATCCTGGGTCAGCGGCCCGCCCGCATCGACATGGGCATAGACATCGCCCGTCGCCCGCCATCCCAGTTCGGTCGTGAGCAGCGGATCGGCCGTCGGCCGCTTGGTGCGATAGCTGATCGTGCCGCCCGGCGCGCCAAAGCCATACATGAAGCCGGACAGACCCTTCAGCGCCTCGACCGTCTCGACCGATTCCAGCGGATAGGTGCCGCCCCAATAGAGCATCAGCGGTACGTCATCGATATAATAGTTGCGCACGCCCAGCCCACGGATTTGCGTGCCCCACCAGTCGGTCGTGCCAGCCGGGGAATAGGAAAAAACGGCAGGATCGTTGATGAATATCTGTCCGATGGAAGTAGCCTGCCGTTTGGAAATATCTTCGCGATCCACCACCGTGATCGAATAGGGCGTGTCGAGCAGCGTCTTTGCGCCCAGCGCGCCATTAGCCGTGACCTTGTTCTGGCCTTCATCGACGATCAGGCCATTGACGATGATGTCCGCCCTGCGCTCATTGGTCGCATCATGGTCTGCAGTTTCCGCTGCTTTTGCTGTCGCAGCGATGGCAAGCACCCCCGGCACTGCGATCGAGCAAATCAAATATCTGTTGTTCATAGTCGGCCCCTCCGTCACAAAGCGACTTAGCTTTATCGCTATTGCGGGTCAATCGCATATCTAAGGAGCGCCGAGCAGTGGCAACGTGAGGCCGCAACTTGCCGTCGTCTCCGATATAATGATGACGGAAGTCGAAGGCGCCCGCACTACGCCGGTGAAATAGGCGACCATGCCCAGCAGCATTCCCGCTCCCGGCGGATAAGGGGGTAAGATGCTGCGAAACACGTCGCCAATTGCTGCTCCCACCGACAGGGACGGCGCGAATATGCCATCGGGCAGACCCGATGCCGTGGCGAGCGTCGCCAGAAACTTGGCCGCGCCAAACCGGAGAGGAACATCTTCCCCTGCGATGACATCAAGGGCGGTCTGGTCGCCCGTGCCCAGGTCAGCCCTGTCGCGACGCCGAAGATCGCCACGGTCATGCCGCATATCCCGGCGAACAAAACCGGCCTCGACCGCAACCACGCGACCGGCTGGAACGGCGTCCTGCCTGCCGACAGCATCAGCCGAGAGAAGCACCCACCGGCCACGCCACCGATAAGCCCGGCAACGGGGAGCACGAACAGTCCCAGGTTTACGCTGAGCGTCTGGCGCATCTCGCCGAAATAGACATAATCGCCGGCAAGACCCAGGCTGGCCATGCTCGCGATCAGGACAGCCGCCATCACCAGCAGCCCTGTTCCATCCGACGCACCCGCAACGAAGTTTCCACTTCTTGCGTTATCGCGTGGAGCGCCTTTGGGCGCAAAACCGGCCCGGTGCCGACAAAATAGCAGGATGAACGTGCAGGATTTCGACAAAGTTGATCTCACCAACTGCGATCGCGAGCCGATCCATCTTCTGGGCGCCATCCAGTCGCCCGGTTTCCTTATTGCCGTAAGCACGGACTGGATCATTGCCCGGGTTTCGAAGAATATTCGCGACCTACTGGGCTTCGACCCCGACCATCTGATCGGTACCCCCCTGGCCGATTATGTACCCGGCGCCCTTCTGCACGATCTGCGCAACAAGATTTCCTATCTTACCGAGCCGGATATGGTCGAGCGCATGTTCGGCTGTCAGATCGGCACGTCCGGCCAGCCTTATGACGTGGCCGTGCATTTTTCCGCCGGCCAAATCCTGATCGAGGCGGAACCGGGCGTGGCGAGTGGCGGCGACGCCACCAATTCCGTGCGCGCCATGATGTCGCGCCTTGACCGGACCAAGGACATGAAAGCCTTCTATCGGGAAGGCGCCCGTCAGGTCCGCGCCATGCTGGGTTATGACCGGGTCATGGTCTATAAATTCGCGACCAGCGGCGCGGGTGAGGTCGTAGCGGAGGCGGCGAAACCCGGCATCGGCAGTTTCCTCGGCCTCAACTATCCCGCCAGCGATATTCCCCGTCAGGCCCGCGCCCTTTATAAGCGGAACCTTGTTCGGGTCATCCGTGACGTAGATGCAGAGCCAATCCCGATCGTGCCGACCATCGACGCTTCTGGACAGCGTCTGGATCTGTCACTCTCGATCTTGCGATCGGTATCGCCGATCCACATCGAATATCTCAAGAATATGGGCGTTCAGGCGTCGCTCTCAATTTCCATCGTGGTTGACGACGAGCTGTGGGGGCTATTTGCCTGTCATAATTATTCGCCGCGTGCGCCGACTTTCGAGCGACGGTCGGTATGCGAACTGTTTGCCGAGATGTTTTCGATGCGGCTGGAATCGCGGGAACGCCGGCTGATTGCGGATTATGACCGGCGCGCACGGGACATTTCCGATCAGTTGCTGGGCGCGGTCGCGTCGGATGAGACGTTGCTCAATGACCCCGATTGGCTAGCCGACATTCTGACGGGCGCGATCCCTGCCGATGGCGTCGGCATATGGATTAACGGTAATTATGCCTTTTCAGGATCGACACCGCCGACCGAGGATTTCCGGCGGATCATTCGTGCATTAAACGGCCTTGCCGCTGGTCGCGTATATACGACCGATCATATTGGCGGCCTGATCGAAAAGGCTTCTGGCTTCGCGGACATGGCAGCGGGGCTGCTGGCCATTCCGATTTCCCGTTCGCCGCGCGATTATGTTGTCCTGTTCCGGTCGGAACTGAAACATTCGGTGCGCTGGGCCGGCGATCCGCACAAGCCGATCGAATATGGCCCCAACGGACCGCGCCTTACGCCGCGAGCCAGTTTTGCAGAGTGGCAGGAACTGGTCGACGGCCATGCCGAACCCTTTTCCCCATCGGAAATTCGGGTAGCGGAAACATTGAGGGCAACGCTGATCGAGGTGGTTCTGCGACTGGCGGACGAAGCAGCCGCAGAGCGGCGCCAATCGACCGCCCGGCAGGAAATGCTGATCGCCGAACTCAACCATCGGGTGCGCAACATCCTGGGCGTCATTCGCGGCCTCATCCGGCAATCCCAGCCGGACAATGCGGAGGTGAAGGATTTCGTCAAGCTGGTGGACGGCCGCATCCATGCGCTGGCGCGCGCGCATAACCAGATTACCGACGATCATTGGGGACCAGCTCCGCTCGAAGCGCTGATCGATGCGGAAGCCGCCGCCTTCGCCGCGACGCGCCAGAGCGCCATCATTTCTACGGGGGCACCTATTTTGCTGAACCCCCAGGCCTATTCCACGATGGCGTTGGTGATCCACGAACTCGTCACCAATTCCACCAAATATGGAAGCCTGTCCGGCAGCGGAGAGGTTCACATCAACTGGTCGCGCAACCATAAGGGCGATCTGGTGCTGGTCTGGCAGGAGGTCGGCGGCCCGCCGGTGTCGCCGCCCAAGCGTAAAGGCTTCGGCACAACGATCGTCAATCGGTCCGTCCCCTATGACCTGGGTGGACAGGCGAGCATCGACTATGCGCCCGATGGCGTTCGCGCCGAATTTTGCATTCCATCAAGGCATGTATCCGAGCCCAAATCCCGTGGTGGTCCTGAAATGCGCCTTCCCCGCAGGCCTGTCTCCAGCCAGCAGCCTGTCGATCCGGGTTTGGCCGGACACAAGACGGTATTGCTGGTCGAAGACAGCCTCATCATCGCTCTGGACGCTGAAGATATTCTCAATCGCTTCGGTGCTTCTGTTGCTACAGCTTCCACGCCGGAGGCAGCGCATGATACGCTGGATCAGAACAGGGTCGATTTTGCCATTCTGGATATCAACTTGGGTGATCAGACCAGTTTCGGTATCGCGGACCGGCTTACGGAGCTGGGCATCCCCTTCTTCTTTGCATCGGGTTACGGGGAGCAGGCTAACCTGCCGATGGAGCATCGTTCGGCCACAGTGGTCCAGAAACCCTACACGACGCATAATATCGCCAAGGCCATTGAGGACCTGTTCGGCACGGAAGCCAACTGAACGAAACGACAAGGTTTAGGGATCGTCCCTCGGGCGGGAACATTTTGGCGGGCAGCAGGATTTAGCGTTCTGGGCGAGATGAGCGCGCCTTGAGGGGTATCAATGTCTGTTACGCATCGGGGGCCGAATCTTTTGCCATTGCAGTCTGTGTCGCCATCATCGGATGGAGACGCATCGGACATCGATCTGCTGCACAGCGTCAGCGTCGCCCTGATCGGCGAAAATGACCGGCTCGAACTTTATGGCAGGATCGTCGAGGCTGCGGTGACGATCACAGGCTCGCAGTTCGGGACGATGCAGCTTCTCTGTCCCGTCGGTGATCCTTCCGGTCATGGCGGACAGCTTCAACTTCTGGCCCATCGCGGCCTTCCGCCCGAGGCCGTCGGCTTCTGGCAGTGGGTCAGTCCTGCGGCCTTTAGCAGCTGTACGCTGGCATTGAAGCTCGGCCAGCGCGCCATCATTGCCGATTTTGAGACATGGGACGCTATTGCCGGCACGCCTGATCTGGAGGCGTTTCGCGCCGCCGGCATTCGTTCGGCCCAGACGACGCCACTGCTGTCACGCAATGGAAAATTGCTGGGCATGATCTCCACCCATTGGAGCGAACCACATCAACCGTCGGAACGGGACTTGCGGCTGCTCGATATTGTGGCCCGTCAGGCGGCCGATCTGCTGGAACGCACGATAGCCGAAGAACAGTTACGCGACCTCAATGAAACGTTGGAAGCCCGGGTCGAGGCGCGATCGCACGAGTTGATGGCGGCGGAAGCTCAGGTCCGTCAGCTTCAGAAGATGGAGGCGATCGGCCAGTTGACCGGGGGCGTCGCTCATGACTTCAACAATCTGCTGACCATCATCCGTGGCTCGGCAGAGTTGCTGGCATCACGAGACCTGCCCCGTGAGAAGCAGAAAAAATATATTGGCGCCATCGCGGATACCGCTGATCGTGCGGCGAAGCTGACCAGCCAGCTTCTTGCCTTTGCGCGCCGGCAGGCGCTTCGTCCCGAAACCTTCAACGCTGCGACCAAGGTCGAAACTGTTACCGATATGCTGCGGACGGTGGTGGGATCGCGTATCGACCTTGTCGTCGATCCGATATGCAAATCCTGCTTCGTCGAGGTGGATGCCAGCCAGTTTGAAACTGCACTGATCAACATGGCCGTCAATGCGCGCGATGCGATGAACGGCGAAGGCCGCATCATCATATCAATCGAGGCCGCCGGGGCCATTCCCGCCCGCCGCGGCCACGCGGGTGCGAAAGGCGACTTCGTCAAGGTGTCGGTTTCGGACACCGGGTCGGGCATTGCAGATACCCAGATCCAGCATATCTTCGAACCCTTCTTCACGACCAAGGAAGTAGGCAAGGGCACGGGCCTTGGACTCAGTCAGGTTTATGGCTTCACCAAACAGTCGGGTGGTGAAATCGACGTGAGCAGCCGCCTTGGCAAAGGCACGACCTTCAGCCTCTATTTGCCGCGAATCGCCGCCGCGCATATCGCGGAGCAGCCCCGCCTTCCCGGCAATGTCGTTGGCGCCCAGGCGAATATTTTGATTGTGGAGGATAATGAGCAAGTCGGGGCGTTCGCTACCCAGCTTTTAGGCGATCTCGGCTTTGTTACCCGGCGCGCTACCAATGCCAATGAAGCGCTGGCCATCCTCGACAAAGAGGCGGAAGAAATCGACATAATTTTTTCGGATGTCGTCATGCCGGGTATCGACGGTCTGGAACTGGCGCGCCGTGTTCGTTCGCGCTGGCCGGCGGTCAAAATCGTGCTGACCAGCGGTTACAGCCATGTCCTTGCCGATGACGCGCATCATGGCTTCACTCTGCTTCACAAGCCATATTCCGTGGAGGAGTTATCTGGCGTGTTGCAAGGTGGACAGCATGCACGCTAAAAGTGGCCCCCTTCCATTCCCCATTACGCACTGGCCGATTTTCAGGCGCTATGATCGCGGCTTTGCCGCTGATAAATGGACGGCCAGGTGTTTCAACTAGCAACCCGACCAGATAGGGAAATTGCGCCTGTCTTTCCAAGATGATCAGGCGTGTCGAGGGGATTATGTCGGATAGCCTAACGGATATATTCCCGGGACATTCCACGATGAGCGCGATCATGCGCGCGCATGATTGGGATGCGACGCCGTTAGGCCCTCCGGAACATTGGCCCGAAGCATTGCGGGCACCACTCAGACTCATGCTCCTGTCGCGTTTCGAAATGTGGCTTGGCTGGGGCGAAGAACTCAGCTTTTTCTACAACGACGCCTATATCGCGACATTGGGTGCCAAACATCCCGCCGCATTGGGCGCGCCTATGTCGCAGGTATGGCGAGAAGTCTTTGACGATGTGAAAGATCGCGTCGTCTCTGTCATGCGTGACGGTAGGGCGACCTGGGACGAGCAGTTGCTGCTGCTGCTGGAGCGCAATGGTTATCCGGAAGAAACCTATCACACCTTTTCCTACAGCCCGCTGATCGGCACCAGTGGCTCTGCCGAAGGTCTGATGTGCGTGGTCAGCGAGGAAACCGAACGCGTCATCAGCGAACGGCGGATCACCCAATTGAACGCCCTTGCCGCCGCCTTGCTCAACGCGAGGAGCCGTGCTGATGTGGTGGATGCCGTCCGTCAGACATTTGCTGACGGCAAGGACTTCCCTTTTGGCGACCTTGTGCTGTTCGCAACCGCCGACAGTACGGGGCCAGCGCCAGCGAACGATGTGGTATGGCCAGTTGCCGCCATCGAAAATGGCACGAAGCAGTTCGTCGTCCCGCTGGAGGGATTGCTGACCGACCCGCCGACCGGCGCCTGGCGGATTCCACCGCGCAAGGCGCTGATGGTGTCAGTGGATCAGTCGGGCGTGGCACAACCAGCGGGCGCGTTGGTTCTGGCGCTAAACCCCTACCGGCCGCTCGACGAGGCGACGACAGACTATGCATTGCTCATCGCCAGCCAGATCGCTGGAGCGCTCGCCACGATCGAGGCGATGTCGGCACAGCGTCGAGACCGGGATCGCCTGTGGACCCTTAGCCAGGATCTGATGCTGGTCTGCAACTTTCAAGGCGTGATCGGCTCCGTCAATCCCACCGCCACGCGCCTTCTGGGCTGGGCAGAGGATGAGATGGTCGGGCATGTCCTCGCGGACTTCGTCCACCCCGACGATTTGGCCAGCACCGCTGCGGAAGTCGGCAAGCTGGCGCAAGGCGTCACGACCCTGGCGTTTGAAAATCGTTACCGGTGCAAGGATGGAAGCTACCGCTTGCTGGACTGGAATGCGGTGCCCGATGCCGGCCATATCCATGCCGTGGCGCGCGACATCACGAAAGAACGCCAACTCGCCCGGGACCGGGAGCGCATCTGGGCCATATCGCCGATCGTCAAGGTCGTTGCCACGACCTCAGGGCTTATCACCGCGGTCAACCCATCATGGACCACGATATTGGGATGGACCGAGCGGGACACGATCGGCCGTGGCATATTGGAATTTGTCGCCGAAGAGCGCGACGCTGCGGCGGCGCGTCTGGCGAAACTCTCGGCCAGCGACGCAACTGTCGTGGAGTCGCAAAGCGTCTTCTGTGCCAGTGACGGTCGTCATGTGCGTTTTGCCTGGACGACGGTTCCAGAAGCCGGAATGCTGTATCTGTTCGGACGAGATATAACTGCGGAAACCGAGGCGGCCGAGACGCTCGCAGCCACAGAAGAGGCGTTACGCCAGAGCCAGAAAATGGAGGCGGTGGGCCAGCTGACAGGGGGCATCGCCCATGACTTCAACAATCTTCTTGCAGGGATATTGGGTAATCTCGAGCTGCTAGATCTGCGCATAGCGCAAGGCCGGCTTGAAGCGGTCCCCCGTCATCTGGAAACCGCGCAGGGCGCGGCAAAACGCGCCGCCGCCTTGACCCAGCGCCTGCTTGCCTTTTCCCGGCGGCAAACGCTGGATCCTTCGCCGGTGAACGTCAATCAACTGATATCCGGACTGGAAGACCTTGTGCGGCGCACCGTAGGTCCATCGATCGAAATCGAAGTGGTGGGTGCAGGTGGCCTTTGGGCGACAATGGTCGATCGATATCAACTAGAAAATGCGATCCTAAACCTGTGCATCAACGCTAGGGATGCGATGCCGGACGGAGGACGCCTGACGATTGAAACGGCCAATAAATGGCTGGACGATCGCACCGCGCGCGAACGCGAACTGCCACCGGGCCAATATATCTCGCTTTGCGTCAGCGACACGGGGACTGGGATGACGCCCGAAGTCATTACGCGCGCCTTCGATCCATTTTTCACGACCAAACCGCTGGGCGAGGGGACGGGACTTGGTCTGTCGATGATTTACGGTTTCGTCCGCCAGTCCGGCGGCCAGGTGCGAATCTATTCCGAAGTCGGTTCGGGCACAACCATGTGCATCTACCTTCCCCGCCATATCGGCGATGCCATTGATGTCGAACAAGCGCTCGAACCCAATCTGCCCCCACCCGACGGCCATGGCGAAACCGTTCTGGTGATCGATGACGAGACGTCCGTTCGCTCCCTCATCGTGGATGTCCTGGCCGATAGCGGATATCATGTTGTCGAAGCTGCCGATGGCCCAAGCGGCCTGAAGATATTGCAGTCCGACCTGCGTATCGACCTGCTGGTTACCGATGTTGGCCTACCCGGTGGAATGAACGGGCGCCAGGTTGCTGATGCCGGCCGGGCTTTAAGGCCTGAGCTCAAAATATTGTTCATTACGGGCTACGCAGAAAACGCGGTCGTTGGAAACAGGCTTCTTGATCATGGCATGGAGATTATAACAAAGCCGTTCGGGATCGAAGCCGTAGCCAATAAGATCAGGGACATGATCGATCAGAGAGATAGGCTATAAGGGGCAAGCCCAAGGAGAAATTGCAATATTATCATGATAAGACCAATAGATTTGCAAACTCTATAGCAACAAATCACCCAAATTCTGTTACGAGTTTTAGGTTTATTAGCGAATTTGTCGCAATAAATCGATCATGGCAAAACCGAACCATGTTGGACGCTCAGCGCCAACTTTTCCGCTCTCAGATGCAGAACGGCCGCTTTTGGCGAGAACCAAGAAAATCTGCCAGGACGATAGCATTCTTATGAGCCGCCCTGCGCTCGAACGAGGATAGCCTGGGTAACGTTCGCCGCGCCGCTGCGCTAAAGCAGTCAAATGCTGAGAGCTTACATCGACGATTCTGTTTCCAACACTGGCGACCGACGGCTGGTGCTCGCTGCACTGATTCAAAGAGAGGCGACATGGGCGGCATTCGAAGTGGATTGGCAACGTGCGCTCGCCGAGCCACCAGCAATCGCCTACTTTAAGATGGCCGAGGCGCAGAACCGGCGCGACCAGTTCAAGGGGTTTTCCGAGAAGGAACGAAATCGCAAAGTCCATGCGCTCGCCAATATCGTCGCCCGTCATGCACCTTGGGGCTTTCACGCCTCGGTCAGCACGACTGACTATCGCGAATTGGTCGAGCCAACCGCACCCTTCCCTATGCGAACGCCCTATTTCCTGCTGTTCTACGCGATCGCATTCGGGGTCGCGCGAATGCATGAAGCGCTTAGCATTAGCGAGCCGTGCGACTTCATCTTCGATCAACTTTCCGGGCTTGATAAGAAGACGCTGCCTATGCTCAACGACATGATCGCGACCTCAGGCGGATCATGGGGCAGTCAGATCAGCGGCAGTGTTCGCTTTGCCGACGACAAGGACGAGGTCGCTATCCAAGCCTCGGATTTGCTGGCTTGGCTCATTCGGCGCGAGGGCGATGGCCCATTACCGCCCGGATGCGACGGATTGATGGACAAGCTCGTCATCTACGGCGTTAACCGTTTTACTGATGTCGACAGGGAGTGGCTCGTACGGATCAGCGCTGGCTTTTCGGAAATTCCGGGCGCGGACTCGGTCGACAAGCAAGGGTGGCGGGAAATCATTCCGATCTGGGAGGGTGGTCACGCCAAGGCGCTGAACGATGCCGTCATTGCAGCCGGCCTCTACCCACCCGAGGACTAACAACTCGGGGACCGCCTCAGTGATCTCACCAGTGCGTCGCTCGAGGCTCACGGAAACCGACCCAGGCTGTGTGAAAACGCCTTCGTTGACATGGTTGATAAATATTGGCCGTGCTGAGTTTTGCACGGCGTTGTCTTAGCCGGTGATGGCACTCAGCAGCTTACGGCTTCCCATGATGTTGAGGACGCGGGTGAGATTGTAGGCGAGGACGTGAAGGGCCATTTCGGTGGAAACTCGCGGCTTGGTTCTGGTGAGGAAATGAGTAGCCCCTAGATTTCTGGACGCCTTCTATCCTAATTTTGAGGACAGGAGACGACGATGGGGAAGCCTAATTTCAGCGATGAGTTCAAGCGTGATGCGGTGGCCCAGATCATCGAACGTGGGTATCCGGTAGCGGAGGTTTCTGAACGGCTCGGCGTCAGTCAGCATTCGCTGTACGCCTGGAAGCGGCAACTGGCGAAGGTTGTGTCTGGCGATGCCAGCAAGGATGCCGAGATCCGCCAGTTGAAGCGCGAGCTGGCCCGGGTGACCGAGGAGCGCGATATACTAAAAAACGGTCGCGGGTTGGCCCGCCTGTGCGCGGTAGAAACGGGCCGTGCTATGCTGCGCCGCAGGAGGGTCGCGGCCGTTCGCTTATTGGTGGCATGATACCCCGTTAAAAAACGTGGCCCGTGGGCAGTTGCGCACTTGAGAGTGGTGGCGCCGCTATGCGGCGACCCCGGTTAGGAAAATGACGGTTTGCATTGCCCATGCCCTCCCATTTTGGAGGAGATGTGGAATGAGTAGATCAATAGCGGCGAAAGTCGGTGATATGCCGATGATTGTGCCGGGCGCGGCGGCTATCGATATCGGTTCGACGATGCATATGGCGGCGGTCAATCCGGACGCTGACGATCGGCCCGTGCGGGCATTCAACACTTTCACCGGCGATCTGCATGATATGGCCCGCTGGTTCAAAGCGTGCGGCATCACGAGCGTGGCGATGGAATCTACCGGTGTGTACTGGATCCCAGCTTTCGAAGTGCTGTAAGAGCACGGTTTCCACGTCATCCTCGTCAATGCGCGGTATGCAAAGAATGTCCCCGGCCGCAAAACCGATGTGAATGATGCGTCATGGCTTCAGCGGCTGCACAGCTACGGTCTCCTGCGAGGCAGTTTTCGCCCGAAGGCCGGGGTCGCCACGTTGCGCGCCTATATGCGGCAGCGTGAGCGACTGATCGAGTACTCGGCATCGCATATTCAACACATGCAAAAGGCGCTGATGGAGATGAATGTGCAACTGCACCACGTCGTCTCCGACATCACCGGGGCCACGGGCATGCGTGTTATCCGGGCCATCGCCGACGGCGAGCGCAACCCCGCCACCCTTGCCCAGATGCGTGACGTTCGGTGTCATGCCAGCACAGAGACAATCTGTTCCGCCTTGACCGGAAACTGGCGCGATGAACACGTCTTCGCGCTGTGCCAATCGCTTGCGCTGTTCGACTTTTACCAGCTCAAAATCGTGGAGTGCGACCGAAAGCTGGAGATTGCGCTCCGGGACCTCGAAGGCGACGACGGGTACGACATTGCCCGTTTGCCCAAGGTTCGGACCAGGACCAAACAAGTGAACGCGCCGGACTTTGAAGTTCGTTCTGCGCTCTATCGCGTGCTGGGAGTAGACCTGACCCAGATCCATGGCATTGGGCCATCGCTGGCCCTCAAGCTGGTCGGAGAGGTATCAAGGCGCAGATCGGCTACAAACGCCGACCAGGGAGCTATGGCGGCAAGCCATCCCTCGCGGTCGACAACACTCTGGATCGGCAGTTCGACGTTGCTGCCCCTGATCAGGCCTGGGGGACCGACATTACCTACATCCGCACCCTGGAGGGCTTTGCCTATCTGGCTGTCGTGATTGATCTCTACTCCCGCCGCGTGGTGGGCTGGTCGATGCAGAGCAGGCAGACCACCGATGCGGTCCTGCAAGCGCTGCACATGGCGGTATGGCGGCGCAAGCCGAAGCAGCGGGTGCTGATCCACTCAGATCAGGGCTCGCAGTTCACCAGCATGGACTGGGCGGCCTTCATCCGGGCTCACAATCTTGAGCATTCGATGAGCCGGCGCGGCAACTGCCATGACAACGCCGTCGCCGAGAGTTTCTTCTCTTCGCTCAAGCGTGAGCGCATTCGGCGCCGCACCTACAAAACACGCGAGGAAGCCCGGCAGGACGTGTTCGATTACATCGAGATGTTCTACAACCCGGTGCGCAAGCAGGTCAGGAACGGGATGCTGTCACCCGCCCAGTTCGAACGGCAGCAGATTTTGAAAGCAGAAGGCGTCTAGAAAACTAGGGGCTACTCAATCACATGGTTTCCCATGGTGGCATATGGTTGAACAACGCCTGATAAACCCTTGTTTCATAAGGGTTTACAGATACCATAAGGAGCGTGTGATTTGAAGGTATGGTGGGCCCGGCAGCAACCGAAATTTATAATTAATACATTGAAAATAAATGATTTTTCTGCGTCCTCTCGGATCATGCCCGCAATTATGCCCGCAGAAGAAACCGGCTGCTAAAATT
The DNA here is from genome assembly GCF_900109095.1 of Sphingobium sp. AP50. Lineage (GTDB taxonomy): Bacteria > Pseudomonadota > Alphaproteobacteria > Sphingomonadales > Sphingomonadaceae > Sphingobium. Next base: position 2,709 of record NZ_FNYZ01000036.1, on the reverse strand, counting down.
ACAATATTCTCCTTATTTTACAATCTATTAATCCACATTTAAGCCACCCCTCTCCCTACGAACTCGACCTTCTACTTACTCTCGTTGCTCGAATGGATTTAACAACCTCACGTTAAATATCGTGAAGTCTCCAATGTTTCGGGTCACAACGGTGAGATCATGAACATGAGCCGTCGCGGCTATAAGTGCATCTTCATAGAGATGATCTGATTGTCCATGCATGAGCTTAGCCCATTGCCGATAGATCGCGGCATCTATCGGTAATATGTTCCAAGCATCAGCGACAGCGTCTGCCCATGTCTTGATCTCACCTGCCCTAACAAGATTTTGAGAGCGCGTGATTTCAATTCCCGCTTGGATTTCACCCAAGGTCACGGCGGACAAATATAGATTCTGGTCGTCTTGGCTTTCGAGCCAATTTAGCACTGCCCCATGAGGACGCGCACGACGCAGTTCAGACACGACATTCGTATCGAGCAGATACATCAGAACACCGGAGGCTTGCGGCGATGCCCGCCCCCGCGCGCAGGCACAGCTAGATCCCCTCTCCCCTCCGACGCGAGAAGCAGTTCCTTAAGAGAAGGGCGCGCACGATCTTTCAGACGACGCCACTCGGTAGCCGGAACGAGAACAGCAGCCTCTACTCCTCGCTTGGTTACCATTTGCGGTCCCTCGCTTGAGCATGCATCAAGGAGTTCACTAAATCGCGCTTTTGCATCTTGCACTGGCCAATGTCGCATATCAATCTCCTGACTAGTCATATAACTAGTCCTTGTGTATTTTGCAACGTCTCAAAGGGGCACGCAGCTCCCTGCCGCAGCAACCGATCCGGCGATGGAAGGCCTTGTGCAATAATATCCGCCCATACCTGATAAAGCGTGGCGCGCGGCTTTAAGTATCTCGCCCTGTTATATGCCCATTCGGAGGCCGACATCCCCTCTGGTATATGTGCAAGTGCGATATCGATCAGAAGCCTATCGCCAGGACGTTCCAGTTCCGCAGCCCGTTCGTTCAGAATTGTCGAAAATGCGGTCCGCCATCCATGCGGCACCATCCGGTTCTTAAACCGTCCATTTCCAAGACGCTTGTAGAGTGCACTTAACGAAGCATCGGTCATAGGATCACGCCAGGATCGTCCGTGGGTGAACACATATTCGAAACGCCCAGTCAGCGTTCGAACGGCTCGCAGCACGTCGATCGCTTGACGCGAAAGAGGGACGTCGTGCCCAAATTCGGGCTGCAGCTTATCTCCCATATCCAGCTTCATCCGATGGGCAGGGATTCGCCAGATCGCGTAGGAGGATGGCGCCTCAATATTGTCCCAGTCAATGCCTTCGAATTCCGACCAGACGGCCTGCCGCAGAAAACCTGCTCGCGGAACTGTCAATGCAAGCAAACGCGACGCAAGCTTTGTCATACTCCCTGCTGTTGAGCGGTCGACCGCTAGTTGCAGATCGGCGAGTTCCGAGACAGTCGTCAATGCTGGCAGCCGCATTACCGGCATCGCAGGCTTCAGCGCAGCGCCTATCAACTCGACAGAACGAACGGAATCGGCTGAAATGCGACCTTCTGCATGGGCGCGCTTCAGCACAGCTACAACATATCCTTTGACGCGCTTGGCTGTCTCAATCGCCCCACGACCCTCGATCATACGAAGCGCTGCCAGCACGGTCTGAACCGTACCGGGTTTGCCGGAGGCTATTTGGTTTAAGTTACGCAGCCATGGAGACGTCGTCCAGCATGGCATAATATTGTGCTTCGGCCTCAGCCGGTGGGATATTGCCGATGGGCTCCAGCAGGCGTCTGTTGTTAAACCGGTCCACCCATTCGAGCGTGGCATATTCCACGGCTTCAAAGGACCGCCATGGTCCTCGCCGATGTATCACCTCGGCCTTATAAGGGCCGTTGATCGTCTCAGCCAAAGCATTGTCATAGCTGTCGCCGACGCTGCCAACCGATGGCTCGATCCCGGCTTCGGCAAGCCGCTCCGAGTATCGGATCGACACGTATTGCGATCCGCGGTCGCTGTGATGGATGAGACCACCCCGATGGACAGGACGTCGTTCGTGGATAGCCTGTTCCAGTGCGTCCAGCACGAAGCCGGCATGCGCAGTCCTGCTGACCCGCCAGCCCACAATGTAGCGAGCATAGACATCGATTACGAAGGCGACATAAACGAAGCCCGCCCACGTCGCGACGTAGGTGAAGTCCGACACCCAGAGCATGTTCGGCGCCGGTGCATGGAACTGCCGGTTCACATGATCGAGCGGGCACGGCGCAGCCTTGTTGCTGATCGTGGTGCGCACGGGCTTGCCCCGGATCACCCCCTGTAAACCCAGATCGCGCATCAGACGCGCGATAGTGCAACGGGCAACAGCAAAGCCCTCGCGGTTCATCTGCCGCCAGACCTTGCGCACGCCGTACACCCCGAAATTCTCGGCAAAGACCCGGACCACCTCTGGCTTCAGATCCTGATCGCGCCGGACACGATCTGACAGTCGCTCCGGATCACGTCGCTGTGCGACGCGCTCATGATAGGTGGATGGGGCAATTGGCAGAACCCTGCAAATCGGCTCGACCCCATATTCCGCGCGATGCTCGTCTATGAAGGCCGTCATCGTTTGAACGGGCGGTCGAGCTCCGCCTGGGCATATGTGGACGGCCTCTTGGCAAGTCCTTTATAAACAATGTGCGACTCAGTCGGCTGCG
>NZ_FNYZ01000029.1 GCF_900109095.1 Sphingobium sp. AP50 | reverse complement strand
GAGCCATTCCTGCACAATATATTCTAGTGGAATATACTGAGACATATAGACAACCTTCCAGGATAAATCCCAAAAGGCTCCAATAAGGAACGGCCCAATTTAACCGATCACATGACGCCTGAAAGCCGCCACAGACCGGAGCCGCCGCCCACATGTCCCTTCATCTAACCGACAATGTCAAAGAACCGACAACCTTAGCGGGACAGCAATCCTTCCCTGAAACCTTGTCCAGGGGAGGTGCATCCCGTCTATGTTGGCGACCGTTCCAAACGCTCCCTGATGGCAGCGCCCCGTCCGGTGAAAAGCCCTCTAGATAGGACCGCTAATTCCGTCAACACACTTTTTGAAACTTTCGTGCAGGAGACATAAATATTGTTTATTTACAGATATTTACGTCAAACTAGCAGAAACCCCACATCCCCGAGCATCAATCGCCAATCCACCAAAACCCAGAATCAAACCCCTGATTTAACGTCAGAATCGAGAAACTCCGGTGATTCTATCGCTCGACTCACACCAATGGTCCGATCAACTCACCCTTTGGGTGTCGTCCGAGGCGCCTGATAGGCAACCAGCAGGACCAGAACGGACAATATGGCAAAGGCCGCGGACAGGCTGCTCCACTGAGCCATGAAGCCGATCGCCGCCATTGCGTCAGGCGTGCTCTCCACGCCGGCGCTTTCCCGTCCAGCTTCCGATGGACTATAGATTGCCGAGCTGAGGTGAATGTCGGGACAATCGGCTGAAGAAGAGCATTCTCACCCCTTCTCGAACTAAATACCGCAGCGAAAATCAAAACATCGCACGCACGCCAAAGACTGCCGATACGCCGGACACACCCTGCCCCGCAGCACGTGCGAGCTCTGCCGTTCCACCAAGCTTGCGCTCCCAATTGACGCCAATATAGGGCGCCAGAGAGCGATTTCGCTCGTAGCGAAGCCTCGCCCCCAGTTCGAGGCGTTCGAAACCTCCCTCGACATTTAGTGCGGGAACGTCCTGAAACGCGAAATCAACCTCGGCCTCGGGCTCCACCACGAGCGACTGGGTGATGCGCTGGGTGTACCCCGCTTTGCCACGCGCATGGACATCACCCTTGTTGGAGACAAGCAACTGCCCTTGTAGTTCGAACCAGTAAGGTGCCAGCCCTTCGAGCCCCACTAACGCATAAGTTCGCTGCGGATCCGGGCGGAAGTCCTGCCGCATACCGAGTTGCAGGTTGAACCAAGGGTCGATTGCATGACGCCAGTAGGCCCCCAATTCGATACGTTCGGCCCGCGCACCGAACGTCCCCTCACCCTCGCTAGCCAGCACAATCCGATCGACATCACCGCCATACCAGGCCTGCCCTTCCCAACCAAAGCCATCCCCACCCTTGCCGGTGCGAAATTCCAGTTGATCAATCTGAAGCGCGAAAGTCCTGAAATTCATCTCCTTCATCATCGCTGCGCGCGAAGCTGCCATGCGCTCGGCTGCGAAGAAGCGTTCGGCAGGGAAATCCGTGGGCACCGGCGGCGGCGGGGCATCGCCCGGCTCGTCGGACATGGTGCTCGCAGGCAAGGCTTGGCCCGAATGATCCATGCTTTGCCTATCGATCTGAGATGGGGCGATGGGCCCGTGATCCATTCCGCTATGCTCATCGGCCTGTTGAGATACCGCCGCACTTTCCTGAGCCTGAACAGTAAGCGGAGCCCCAGCTAACAGCAAAAGCGAAGTGAGCGTCGGGAGGAGATGCGCCATCGGCTTACCCTTCCCTGCGGACAGTCACAACGCGCATCATCCCGGCATGCATGTGCAGCAGCATGTGACAGTGAAAAGCCCAATCACCCTCAGCATCGGCGGTGAGATCGAACGAGGCTTTGCCGCCCGGCAGCACGTTGACGGTATGCTTGCGCGCGCGATTCCCGGGCTCGCCGCTGACCAGTTCGAAGAAGTGGCCATGGATGTGGATCGGATGCGGCATCATCGTGTCGTTGATGAGATTGACGCGCACGCGCTCGCCCAGACGGAAAGGGATCGGCGCCGGGTTTTCCGACATCGCCTCACCGTCCATACTCCACATATACCGCTCCATCGCCGCGGTCAGATGCACATCGATTTGACGGCTCGGCACGCGCGGATCGGGATTGGGGTCGCGCGAACGTAAATCGGCATAAGTCAGCACGCGGTGATCGACGGCTTCCAGTCCGGTTGGGCGATCCGCCAGCCGGTCCACCGGCATCGGCGAGAGCGTGGCGACGCCGGGTCCCATCTTCACGCCCGGTGCTACGGAAGGATCGCGCATCGACATTGAGTGGCCGCTCATTGAGCTATTGGCAGGTTTGCTGAGGTCGATCACTCCACCCTCGCCCATGTCCATGCCGTCCATGTCCATTCCCATGTCGCGCATGGTGAGGACTGGACGCGAACGCAGTTCCGGCATTTCACCAACGAGTCCGGGACGCTGAGCCAGTGTCGCGCGCACGAGCCCGGAGCGGTCGACAGCCTCGGCAATAACGCCATAGCTTTCCACGGCACCGGGCTGGACGACGAAGTCATAGGTCTCGGCAATGGCAATCTGCACTTCATCGGTCTCGACCGGCTGCACGGCATTGCCGTCCGCCGCCACTACAGTGAGCGGCAAGCCGGGAATGCGGAAGTTGAAATTGGTCATCGAAGAGGCATTGATGACGCGCAGACGCACTTTCTCACCCGGTGCGAACAGCCCGGTCCAGTTCTCCTCATTACCGTGGCCGTTAATAAGGAAACTGTAGGTTGATCCAGTCACGTCCGAAATGTCGGTCGCGTCCATGCGCATCTTCGCCCAGGCGAGTCGATCGGCGAGCGACTGGTCCTTACCGGCAAGGAGCCCCCAGAGCGTTTGGCGCTGGCGGTTGAAGTAGCCGCTCATCATCTTGAGGCGGCGCATCTGTTCATGGGGGTGGATCGGACTCCAGTCCGACAGCACAAGCACATGCTCGCGATCGCAGGCAATCGGATCGGTACTGGCAGGGTCGATCACGATCGGACCGAACAGCCCCTCTGCCTCCTGCATGCCGGAATGCGAGTGATACCAGAATGTGCCTGCATGGGTGAGCGGAAACTCGTAAATGAATGTCTCGCCCGGATCGATTCCGGGGAAGCTCACGCCTGGCACACCGTCCATCTGGAAGGGTAGCAACAGCCCGTGCCAATGGATCGAGCTTTGCTCCTTCAGGCTATTGGTAACGGCAATACGCACCGTCTCGCCTTCCCGCAGGCGTAGCAGCGGCGCGGGCAGCGTGCCGTTGACGGTCACGGCGTGGCCTGAACGCCCGCCGGTCGAAAAATGGCTCTCGCCGATCTGAAGCGCGATGGAGTTTCCGGACAGAATGCCAGAACCGGTGCTGGCATGAACAAGCCCAGGCGTGCCGCTGCGCGCCCAGGCGGGAAAGGCGCCAGCCAGAGTCAGGGCAGCAGCGCTTTTGATCATTGCGCGGCGATCGAGGGACAAGTTCTGCATGCCCCTTCATACGCGGATGGGGGATCAATCCCTCAAAATTTCCGCCAGTCTGGCGCGCGCGCGATAGAGTCGGGTTTCGACTGCTTTTTCCGTAATGCCCAGCACCTGCGCCGCCTCCGCCTGACTCATCTGTTCGATCGTGCGGAGCAGCAGCACATTTTTCAGATTGGCGGGCAATGATGCGATGGCGGCATTGATCCGGGCGACGGCGCGCTGCGATTGCAGCGCGTCTTCCGGCGTGCCTGCGCTATCGGCGATATCGAGCGCGTCGTCGATCGGCCTGGCGAAGGTGAAGAAGCTGCGGACGGCACGACGGCGTGCCCAATCGCGGCATTTGTTGAGGGCGATGCGGGCAATCCAGACACGGAATGATCGCGTGCCATCATAGCGGGCAAGGGCGGCGAAGGCCGAAACGAAACTTTCCTGCACAATGTCCAGTGCGACATCCCCGTCGCCGACATGACCGCGCGCAAGCCGCCACACGGCATCCCGGTGCCGCCGCATCAGCGCGGCATAAGCCGATTGCTGCCCGGCCAGCGCGTGAGCGACCAGCACGCGATCGTCGGGGTTCGGATCGTTCACCTTATCGGGTGGACTGGGCGGGCTGAGTCAGCGCCTTGACGATAGCAGCGTCGAACTGCGCCGCCTGATCAGGACGCAGCACGGCGCGCATCGCAAAAATATGTTGCAACGTGTCCTTTTGCAGCTGGCCCATCACATGGTGTGATCGATCGACCGCTTCCGCCACCTTGGGGCCATAGCCATGTTCTGCGGCGATCGCGTCCGCCAGCCTTTGATTGTCAGCGCGCATTTCCGCTTCCAGCGATGCGCGTCGGGTCGCAAAGGCGGTTTCCAGTTCATGGATGCGTTGCTCCTGACCCGCATCGAGAGTCAGCCGCTGATGGAGCAGGCTGTGCACTTCGCTTTCGACGCGGGGTTCAGGCGCGAACCAGAAGCGCGTCACCAGAACCGCCGCCAGCGATGCGGCAAAGGCGACCAGCGCGACGAGCAGATAGCGCCGGGCGGTCATTGGCCGAGCAGGCGGGAAGGCGCATAGTCCGACATGCCGATCGGCATGGCCTGCGCCGGGGCGGCGGGCAGGATACTGCCGATCCAGCCGATCCCGATCGCCAAAATACTTGCCAACATCAGGCTGCGGCGCGCGGTCATCCGTTCGCGTCGCTCGACCATGCCGGTCAGCACGGCATCATCCATGCCCGCCAGCCGCGTGTCGGCAGGCATTGCCCGCATGGCGTCCAGCATCTGGTCCAGATCGGTCATCGCGTCATTCTCCATTCCTGCCCGAACATACGCATGGCGCACTTCCATCCCTCAATCTGGCAGGGTAAAAAATATGCGCATGGCGCGAGGGGGCCGGCAAGCCCGTGCGTAACAGGTTGCAACTATCCTTGCAGGAGATTGCCATGAACCGTCTGTTCCTGACTGCCGCTGCTGTCGCCATGTTGCTGCCCGGCGTGGCGAGCGCACACAGCAAATTGCTGTCGTCCACGCCGGCCGCCGATGCGACCGTGGCGAAACCAACCAAAATGACGCTGACCTTTTCCGAAACCTTTCAGGCGGCCTTGAGCGGCGCGGACCTGACCATGACCGGGATGCCCGGCATGGCCAACCATGAACCCATGCCGATCAAGGGGTTCAAGACGACCATGGTCGACGGCAAGACCATGATCCTGACTTTCCCCCGCGCCCTGCCCGCCGGCACCTATGACCTGAAATGGCATGTCGTGGGCGTCGACCAGCACAAAGTGGAGGGCGGCTACAGCTTCAAGGTCCGATAAGCCATCAGACCTGACGCAGGGCGCGGGACGGGCGGACGGACAGCAACGGCACCGATCCGGCCAGACCGATGCCCAGCGTCAGCAGCGCCCCGCCCGCCAGCGTCGCCAGCACCACGGGCCAGTCGGGCGCCCAGCCGAAATCGAAGACCTGCACGATCACGAACCAGGCCGCCGCGCTGCCCAGCGCCAGCGCCACCAGCGCCAGGATCGCGGCGAGCAGCCCATATTCGATCGCCTGCCCGCCCAGCAACTGCGCACGGGTGGCGCCCAGCGTCTTCAATATCACGCTGTCATAGCTGCGGGCCTGCCGCGAAGCGGCGATGGCGCCGACCAGCACGGCGATGCCGGCAAGAATCGCCACCGAAGCCGCGACGAGGATGGCGCGCGACATCTGGGTAAGGATGGTGCCGACCTGATCGATCACTTCGCCGACCGCGATCACCGACACACCGGGGAAGGCCGCGAGCAACGCACGAGTCATCGCGCCATTGTGGCGATCGTCCATGGTGATGGTGGCTGCCACGCTGTGCGGCGCGGATTGCAGCGTGGCGGGTGAGAAGACCAGCACATAGTTGAAGCCCATCGTGTCCCAATTGACCTTGCGCAGGGAGGCGATGCGCGCTTCGATTTCGCGGCCGAGGATCGAAACGGTGAGCGTATCGCCGACCCCTATATTGAGCGTCTTGGCGGCTTCGGCGTCGAGCGAAACGAGCGGCGGTCCCTGATAGTCTTTCGCCCACCATTTTCCCGCGACCAGATCGCTGCCTTCGGGCAGGGTCGCGCTATAGGTCACGCCCCGCTCGCCGCGCAGAAACCAGGCGCCGTCGGGCAATTGCTTCATATCGGCAACGCGCTGCTTGCCGAAGGCGGTGATGGTGCCACGCAGGACGGGCACGATATTGAGCTGCGCTTCGGGCGCTTGCTGCGCGACGATCTGGCGGAAGCGCGCCTGTTGTGGTGCCGGGATATCCAGCACGATCTGGGCCGGTGCCTTTTGTGGCACGACGCTGCGAATTTCCGCATCCAGACTGGTTTCGATTCCTGCGAGCGTGACAAACAAGGTGAGAGCTAGCCCAAGCGCCACGATCAGCGCAGCCGTCTGTGCACCGGGGCGATGGAGATTGGCCATGGCAAGACGCAGCAGCGGGCGACGCGGCCGGGGCAGACGACGCGCGACATGGCTGACGGCCAGACCGAGGCCCAGCAGGAGCAAGAGGACAGCCGCTACTGCGCCCAGCACGGCCGCAGAGAAGAGTGGCTCGCGCGCGGTGCCCAGTGCCAACGCGACCAGCAGTGCGCCAGCCAATCCCATCGCACCAAGACTACGACGATCAAGGCCCGACCGGCTTTCCACCGCTCCCCGGAAAATGGCTGCTGCGGGCTGGGTCCGCGCTTTGGCCAAAGGCGGGAATGTGAAGAGAAAGGCGATCAACAATCCATAGACGGCGCTGGTGATCAGCGGCACAGGGTGCAGGCGGAAACCGGGACTGACCGGCAGCACATCGCCAGCCAGCGCCACCACCAGAGGCGGCAATGCCGCGCCGACGATTAGCCCCGCGCCGATGCCGAGCAGCGCAACCGCCCCGATTTGCAGCCGATAGATATGGGCAATGTCGGCCGAGGTGGCGCCCAGCACCTTCAGGGTCGCGATGCTGCCCCGCTTGACCGCCAGATAGGAGGCGACGCCATTGCTCACGCCGATGCCGGCAATCACCAGCGCGGCCAGACCGATCAGCGACAAAAATTGCCCCATCCGTTCGATGAAGCGATCCGCGCCAGGCGCGGCACGATCGCGATCCTTGAAGGACCAGCCTTCATTGGCGCGCGCCTTCTCCCAATCCTGTCGCACCGTGGCCGCGTCATATCGCGGGTTCAGGCGGATGCGATATTTGCTATTGTAGAGGCTGCCGGGCTGGATCAGCCCGGTGCGGCGCAGTCCCTCCATTGACACGATCGCGACCGGGCCAAGCGTGAAGCCCTCCCCCAGTCGGTCGGGTTCATCGGCGATGATGGCAGCAATCGTGAAATCCGCCTGGCCATAGTGCAGCCGCTCGCCGCGCCGGATATCCAGCCGCTCGGCCAGTGCCTCCCCGATCAAAATATGGTCGGCATCCATCGGCTGATAGCGGCTGCCCTTCAGGGTCAGCGTGCCATAAAGCGGATAGGCGGCGTCGACGCCCTTGAGTTCGGTAAGGACCGCCGGAGGCGCATCCCCCCTGCCCTGCCCGACGCGCTGAGCCATGGCGCGCATGCGAATCGTTTCGCTGAGCGTACCCAATTGACGGAAAGCCTGCTTGTCACCAAAGCCCGCCTCACGCTGGGTCATGGCGATTTCGATATCGCCCCCCAATATGACCCGGCCCCGGTCGCGCAATTCCTGCGTGATCGCGGCCGTCAGGCTGCCGATCGCCGCCAGCGTTGCGACGCCCAGGAACAAGCAGAGGAAAAGCAGCCGCAAACCCCGGAACCCCAGATGCAGATCCCGCCGGGCGATGCGCCAATAGCCGCGCCAGCCAAGGCCATTCATGCCGCGCGATCCGCGACGATCTGACCATCGCGCATTTCGATGATGCGGCCGCAGCGTTCCGCCAAGACGGGATCATGGGTGATGATGACCAGCGTCGCGCCCGCCGCCTTTTGCCGGTCGAACAGCAAATCCATGATCGCCGCGCCCGTGGTGACATCAAGATTGCCAGTCGGCTCGTCAGCGAAGAGCAGGGTCGGGCGCGGCGCGACCGCACGCGCGATGGCGACGCGCTGCTGCTCCCCTCCCGATAATTGGGCAGGATAATGATCGAGCCGGTGGCCGAGGCCGACGGCGCGCAATTCTTCGGCGGCCAACGCGAAAGCATCAGCATGGCCGGAAAGTTCGAGCGGGACGGCGACATTTTCCAGTGCCGTCATGGTCGGCAACAGGTGGAAGCTCTGCAGCACGATGCCGATCCGGCCGCGCCGGGCGCGGGCCAGTTCATCCTCGCCGAGCGTCCCGAAATCGACGCCGCCGACATCGACATGACCGCCACTGGCGCGTTCGAGGCCGGAGAGGACCGCCATCAGCGAACTTTTGCCCGATCCCGAAGCGCCCAATATGGCGACGCTTTCGCCGCGCAGGATAGACAGATCCACGCCCTTCAGGATCGCTACCGGCGCATCGCACGTGCCAAGCGAGAGGGTGACATTGTGCGCGCGGATCGCGATAGTGGCGGGATCGATGGGCAAATGCATGAAAAAGGAGCGCTCCTTGGCGGGCAGACTGTTGCAATATGGGGCGATGATGCTGTTTGTCCATCTGGCGAGTGGCTGTTCCGACAAGGCGCCGCCCCCTCCCCCGCCGGCCGACACGGCACAGACCGGCAATGCGGTTGTCTCGGCTGCCGCCCCGATCGCCGACGCAAAACTGGTCCTGGCCTTTGGCGACAGCCTTTATGCCGGCTATAATCTGGATCAGGACAAGGGACTGGCGCCAGTGCTGGAACAGGCGCTGAACCGGCGCGGCATGAAGGTACGGGTGGTCAATGCCGGGGTGTCGGGCGACACGACGGCGGCCGGTCTGGCGCGTCTCGCCTTCACGCTGGACGGCTTGCCGCGCAAACCTGACCTGATGCTGGTGGGACTGGGCGGCAACGACATGCTGCGCGGCCTCAGCCCCAAAGAAACCCGCGCCAATCTGGGTGCGATCCTGAGCGAGGCGAAGCGGCGGGGGATCAAGGTAATGCTGACCGGCATGCTCGCATCGCCCAATATGGGGCCGGACTATGCAGCCGCCTTCAACCCCATCTATTCCGATCTTGCCAAACGCTATGATGCGCCCCTCTATCCCTTCATGCTGGACGGCGTGATCGGCAAACGATCGCTGCAACTGCCTGACGGCATCCATCCCAATGACAAGGGCGTGACGGTGATCGTCGGCAAACTGGCACCTGTCGTAGCGGGAGCATTAAAGCCATGAGCATCGGGGTCGGGCTGATCGGCTATGGCATGGCCGGCCGGGTTTTCCATGCGCCACTGATCCGGGCGGCGGCCGGGCTGGAGTTGAAAGCGATCGTCACCAGTCGGGAGGTGGAGGTTGCCGCGCTCGATCCTGCCATCGCCTGTGTCGAGCAAGTGGAGGATTTGCTGGCCGATCCGGCGATCGATCTGGTTGTCATTGCGACACCGAGTGCGACACATGCAGCGCTGGCCGCCGATGCGCTGCGATCGGGCAAACATGTCGTGGTGGACAAGCCCTTTGCCCTGTCGCTGGGGGAAGCGCGCGAGCTGGCGGCGTTGGCGCAGAGCGTGGACCGGCGGCTGGCGGTATTTCACAATCGCCGTTTCGACAGCGATTTCCTCAGCATCAAGACAGCGATCGAAACTGGCGCGGTCGGTCGCGTCACCCATTTCGAAAGCCATTTCGATCGGTTCCGACCGGAAATCCGCGATCGCTGGCGGGAAGATGGATCGGCAGGATCGGGCGTCTGGTTCGATCTGGGGCCACATCTGGTGGATCAGGCGCTGGCCCTGTTCGGATCGCCCGACGCCGTCAGCGCGGATATTACAGCACTGCGAGCGGGGTCGAGCGCGGACGATTGGGCGCATGTAATCTTGCGCTACGCCGACAAGCGGATCGTGCTGCATGCCAGCCTGAACGCGCCGGGTGGAGACCAAGGTGGTGCGCCGCGCTTCACGGTTCATGGGACCGAAGGCACCCTCATCAAGCGCCAACTCGATCCGCAGGAGGCCCAACTGATCGCCGGGCTGCGACCGGGCGACAGGGGGTGGGGCGTGGATGACGATCCGGTCGAACATCGCGATGGCGACGGGTGCATGACACGGCATCCGGCAGAAACCGGATGCCAGGAACGCTTTTATGCCGGGGTAGCCGAAGCCTTGCTGACCGGAGGCCCCCTGCCCGTTTCCACACAGGATGCGGTCGCGGTCCAGCAAGTGATCGAAGCGGCATGGCTGTCCGCCCGCGAAGCCCGTGCCGTGACGCTACCTCTGGATTGAGGACACCTTTCGAGACAGAATAGCCCCCGTTACGAGGAGAGGATAAGCCATGTCCAAGTCGACACGCCTGTTAGCGCTGGCCCTTGCCCTATATTCACCCCCCAGCCTGGCTGCCCCTGACGCGCCGGAAGTGACGATAGGCGACGGCGCATTGCGCGGTGTGGCGGCGGAAGGGGTCGCCTCTTTCAAGGGCATTCCCTTTGCAGCGCCACCGGTCGGCGACTTGCGCTGGCGCGCGCCGCAACCCGTCGCGCATTGGCAGGGGATACGCGATGCCAGCCATTACGGGCATGATTGCATGCAACTCCCCTTCCCCAGCGATGCGGCGCCGCTCGGCACCCCGCCGGCCGAGGATTGCCTGTTCGTCAATGTCTGGAAGCCGGAAGCGGCCAAGGGCAGATTGCCGGTCATGGTCTGGATCTATGGCGGTGGGTTCGTAAACGGTGGCTCGTCCCCGCCGACCTATGCAGGCGATGCGCTGGCCAGGCAGGGCATCATGGTGGTCAGTTTCAACTATCGGCTGGGCCGCTTCGGTACCTTCGCCCATCCTGCCCTGACGAAGGCGGATGCGGACAAGGGTCTGCTCGCCAATTATGGCTATATGGACCAGATCGCGGCCCTGCGCTGGGTGCAGGCCAATATCGCGGCTTTTGGCGGTGATCCCGCCAATGTCACCATCATCGGCGAAAGCGCTGGCGGCATGTCCGTGCATGCGCTGCTGACCTCGCCCATGGCGCAGGGGCTGTTCAGCAAGGCGGTGATCCAGTCGGGCGGACCGATGCCGATGGGCGACGCCACGCTGGCAGGGGCGCAAGTGCTGGGCGCTGCCTTTGGCGCGAAGAAGGGCGTGGCAGCCGATAGTCCCGACGCGCTCGCCAAATTGCGCGCCCTCCCGGCAGACGATATTGTGGATGGGTTGAATCTGGCCGCCTTGTTCAGTGGCGCACCGCGCGATCATAGCAGCCCCATTGCGGATGGCCGCATCGCGGTCGACAGCTTAGCCGCCTATCAGGCCGGGCATTTCGCGAGGGTGCCGGTGATGGTCGGCGCGACCAGTGATGATATTGGCGGGCCGTCCGGTCCAATGATCGCGGGCGCCCGGACGATGGCAGACCAGTTCGTCGCGCAAGGCGTGCCGACCTATTATTATCGCTTTTCCTACGTCGCTGCATCGGCGCGAACAGCCGAGACAAAGGGCGCGGGGCATGCCAGCGAAATCCCCTATTTCTTCGACACGGTGGGGATAAAATATGGCGCGGCGACCACTGCTGCCGATCGCGCCATTGGGCGGATTTCCAGCGGATATCTGGTAAATTTCGTCAAGAACGGCAATCCCAACGGCACCGGCCTGCCCGTCTGGCAGCGCCATGGCGCGGCGGGTCAGCCGATGCTGGATATCGGCCCTGAAGACAGCGCAGCGTCAGGCCCCGACAATTGGGCAAGCGGCGCGTCGAAAACACGGCAATAAAGCAAGCACGGCGGCGTTTGCGCGCATCCTTGCGCGCATGATGTCGTCCTGTTGCAGTTCCGATCATAAAATAGAGTTGGAATGCAAAATGGGCAGAATAGCCAAACCTGCCTCCCTGACGCTCGCACATTGCAGATTTGAATGAAGTCTGCAATAGTCCACGACATTAAGCTTCAAGCCAATGTCCGGGGGACAAAATGAACGCAGTGGTTGACCAGATCGGCGATCTGGCCGAGGCCGGCGAAAAGATGGTGGAACGCCTGCGTCGCAAGGCTTTTCTGCCCGATAGCCGCAAGGAACTGAACGTGCGCTTTGGCATTGCCGAGGCCGCGCAACTGTTGGGCTGCTCCACGAATCGTATCCGCATGGCGGAAGATGATGGCCGCCTGCCCCCTGCCCCGCCGACTGAAAATGGCCGTCGCCCCGGCTATACGATCGATGAACTGCTCAACATGCGGCAAGTGCTGGGCGCCACGCCCGAACGCGCGCCGCTCGATGTGCCGGCCATCATCGCGGTGCAGAATTTCAAGGGCGGCGTCGGCAAGTCTACCGTCACGACGCATCTGGCCCATTATTTCGCGGTGCAGGGCTATCGCGTACTGGTCGTCGATTGCGACAGTCAGGCGACGACAACGACATTGTTCGGCTTCAACCCGCATTTCAACATCCAGCGGGAAGAGACGCTTTATCCCTATCTGTCGATCGATCCGACACAGGTCGACCTTCTCTACGCCGTCAAGCGCACGGCTTGGCCCAATGTCGACCTCATCCCGTCCAATCTGGAACTGTTCGACGTGGAATATGAACTGGCGGCGGCTGGCAGCGACGGCGGGTCGGTGCTCGCAGCCCGTTTCCGCAAGCTCAAGCAAGGGCTGATGGATCTGGCCCGCGGCTATGACATCGTGCTGCTCGATCCACCGCCAGCGCTCGGCACGATCAGTCTGGCGGTGATGCAGGCAGCCAATGCGCTGCTGGTGCCACTGGCGGCAACGACGCCCGATTTCTGTTCGACGGTGCAGTTCCTGTCGATGATGGATCAGGTGATCGGCCAGTTGCAGGGCGCGGGCATCGCCGTCGACTATAGTTTCGTGCGACTGATCTGCTCGAAGTTCGATTCCAACGATCCCAGCCATGCGATGGTTCGGGCGATCATGGAGCAGAGCTTCGGCCCTGCCCTCCTGCCAGTGCCTATCCTGGATTCCGCGGAAATCAGCCATGCCGCCCTGCGCATGATGACCGTCTACGAACTGGAAAAGCCGATCGGCACGCCACGCACGCACAAGCGCTGCCGGGCCAATCTGGACCAGGCTATGGGCCAGATCGAGGCTTTGGTCCGGCAAGGTTGGGGCCGGGTCGCGCCCGCGCGGGAGGAGGATATCGTCAATGTCGGGTGATATCCGCCACCTTAGAGTGCAAATCTCGCCTTTCCGATTGTTCACTTTATGTTCCATTGCTTCAGGACAGTTCCATGGCGCGTAAGCAATCTGACTATCTGGCCGCCCTGCTGTCTGATGAAGCAACAGCCCCCCCACCGCCTGTTCAGGATCCGGTAGAGGAAACTACTTTCCCCACGCCTGCTCCTGTCGCACCGCGCGTGGAGCGAGATCGTGCACGCGGTACAACCTTACTCGGCCGAGAGTCTGCACTTGCACGTTTGGCTTCAGGAGAGGTGCGTCAGGTTACGCAACTCCTGCTGGACCCTGCGCGCGTACGGATATGGCCCGGCAATGCGCGTCTTTATGCGCATCTGTCCGAAGAAAATTGCCGCGAACTGATCGATTCCATCGTTGCAGAAGGCGGCCAGAAGGTCCCCGCCGTGGTGCGCCGGGTCGAGGGTGATCCCGACCATGATTATGAGGTCATTGCAGGCACTCGACGCCATTGGTCGATCAGCTGGCTGCGCAAGCACAGCTATCCCGACGTTCAATTCGTCGCACAGGTCGCGGTGCTGGATGACGAAGCAGCGTTCCGCCTCGCCGATCTGGAAAATCGCGCGCGCAAGGATGTCTCCGATCTGGAGCGCGCCCGCAATTATGCGCAGGCGCTCAACGACCATTATGGCAGCCACCTGACCCGGATGGCGGAGCGCCTGAAATTGTCCAAGGGCTGGCTGAGCAAAATGATCAAGGTCGCGGGGATTCCGGACGCGGTTATCAGCGCCTTTGCTTCGCCCTCCGATGTCCAGCTCAAGCCGGCCTATTCGCTGGCCCAGGCGCTGGACGACCAGAAAGCCGCCATGGCGATCCGGGCCGCCGCCGCCGGCCTCGAAAGCGAGCAGGCTATGCTGCGTCAAAATGGCGGCACGCCATTGGCAGCTGCCGATGTCCTCAAGCGACTGCTGGATGCCCCCCGGGCCGCAACTGCCACTCCCAAGGCCGAGCCCTATGTCTGGAACAGTCCGCTGGGTCGCCCAGTTCTGTCCGTTCAGTCGGTGAGCCGTCAGGGCATCACATTGCGGCTACATGCTGGCTCAGGCGCGGATACCGAGGCGCTGATTGATGCCCTGCGTGATACGCTCGCCCATCTGGAGCAACAGGGCCTGGGTCTTCAGAGGTGACAAGCGCGCGGCGGATCAGAATGAACCGGCCCGTGCTTGCAGGGCTGTTTCCCCGGGGAAACGACCCCGGTAGCCATCCGCCGCCAAGCCTTACGCTTCGCCTTCTATTCTTCGATAGCTACATACAGAAAGCCGTTTCCCCGGGGAAACGGCTTTCTTCCGTGCCGCTTTATCACCAACCCCTCGCCTTTGTCTGGGTCCAGCATATGCCCTGCAAAGTCGGGTTGTCTTGCTCTACCATTGGATCATCTTTCTCATGACCCGCGCGCCCAACGCCACGATCAACGATCAGTTCGAGCTCTTCCTGCCCTATATCGCGGATATGCCGTTGCGCGACCAGCGCGAGATGATGGAACGCCCTTTCTTTTCGCTCGCCAAGTCGAAGCGCGTGAAGCCGATCGACTACACCTCCCCCGATGGCAAGGCCTGGGTCCATGTATCGGCCAACCCTGATTATGGCATGGCGACGATCTGGGACGCGGATATCCTGATCTACTGCGCTTCAGTTCTGGCCGACATGGCGCGTCGAGGCCTGAATGACATTCCACGCAAGCTGCACCTCATGCCCTATGATTTGCTGCGTGCCATTCATCGCCCGACCACCGGCCGCGCCTACGAGCTATTGGGTCAATCGCTCGATCGACTTGTCGCCACGACGATCAAGACCAACATCCGGGCCGAGAATCGGCGCGAAGCCACTTTCTCCTGGCTTGATGGCTGGACCCAATTGGTCGACGAGCGTACCGAGCGATCTCGCGGCATGACGATCGAACTTTCCAACTGGTTTTATGAGGGCGTGTTGATGCAAGGCGGCGTGCTCTCCATCGATCGCGCCTATTTCGACCTGACGGGCGGACGCGAACGCTGGCTCTACAAGGTTGCCCGCAAACATGCCGGCGGGGCAGGGGAGGCGGGTTTTGCCATCTCCATGCCAACCCTTTTTGAGAAATCGGGTGCAGAAGGCGCTTATCGCCGTTTCAAATTCGAGATCGCCAAGATCGCCGATCGCGACCCACTGCCCGGCTATAGTCTCGAACTGGAGCAGCCCGACGGCAAGCGGGAACCTTCATTGCGGATGCGCCGCCGCAAGACGGCAGTAGCGCTTCCTTCAACCGCGCAGCGGGAAAAGGAAACGTCAACTGTCGGTTCGAGCACGATGCAGCTTGCTCCGAAAGCCGCCGATGATGCGGTCGAGATCGACGCGAGCGCTCTCATCCGCCGCAGTGTCGTCAGCCTGTCGTCCCGTGCCAGCGCCGGTGAGTTGACGGATGCAACATTGGCGACATTGCGCGCCGAATGTCCGGGCTGGGACTATCAGACCCTTCATCAGGAATTCCGGGCTTGGATCGGCAGCGATGTCGAACGAACGCCCGTCAATTATCAGAAAGCGTTTATCGGTTTTGTCCGGCGTTTTCATGAGAAAAGCCGGCACAGTCTGTAAACCAGCCGGAGCAGGGGAGGGGCCTTGCTCTCCTGATCGGCATCCCGTTCCCGATGTGTCGGGTTTCCCAGATGCAGCATGACCGTTCGATTACGGCTCAAATATCATTCGGTGAAGCTGGGCCGGAATTGAACATGCTTGGTCAGGCTATGGTACGAAGTGATTCAAATTTCCACGCCTTCCGCACCTTTGAAACGGCTCTTCGATCTATCAGGAACGGGCTTCGCACCTTTGGGAACGGATAGCCGATCCTTCAGGAACAGATGGCTCGACATTTCAGGAACGATAGCCCGTCATTTCGGGAACCGGCCGGCTATCCGAATCGCCGGATTCAGGCGATTCGGACAATGTCCCGGTTCGCTTAACTCTTTAACCTAATTAGAAACCTTATAACGGTAGTGAGCCAATTCTTCTTTTTAGAGAGTGGATAAGTACCAGAGCCGCAGCCTCAACTATGGCTTTGAGAAAGCTCTGAATTGCTCGACCAGCTTCGTCGCTCCTTGGTGCGATACACCCAACAAGCGGGATACAGCGATCCTGCTCAAGCCCGGATAGGCCAGTTCCAGCCTGATCAGCAGCGGCAGTTTGCTCCGGCGTGTTACGTTAAGATCAATAGGCAACCGATCCATCTGCGCTTCAAGACGATTGAGATCCGCCAGCCCCTCTCTTGCGCGTTTAAGGATACGGTCCTGAAGAACGGCCGCAAACTCTTCTACATCCTCTGGCGGCAACCTTGGCATGTCGGTAAAGGATGGAAGCAGCCGAAGGGCGAGCCCCGAGCGTTGCAAGGCGAGTGGCATATGACAGGCTGCCAGCCAGGCCATATCCGGACGGGCGGATGCAATACGCCATTGGCGCCCGTCTGACGTCGTCATCAGCGGTCCTTCTACCGGCGAGACTGTCACGGACTGGCGAACCTCGGCCAAGCGCTTTGCGATGGTCAGGAGGGACGGAGCGGCATAAGACGCACCAAGAACCTCCTGCGCGGCCCGCCAGAGTGGACCGAAACGGACAAGGTCCTCTTGCGCCCACAACGTGGCCTCTTCCCTATCATCCAACAAGTCTCGTGACAGGTTCAACGTAGCTCGCGACAGGGAATCCTGTCCATCTTCAGCGGCCGAGAGTGCAAAGTGAAACAAGGCTGCGACCGAGAGCGGGTCATTCAACCCTTCGCTATGGCGGGGTGGAGCTGTCCGCCCCGCTATCCAGTTTTGAAGGTCCCGCACCTCGATCGGTACACCTGCAGCATTGGCTAGCGTTGCTGCGCCGCGGAGACGTGCCCTTGCGAGCCAGATGTCCGCGACGGGGCTGGATTGAAGCCTGCCATCAAGCCTGCCAAGCAGGAGCAGGGCGTGATCTGAATTATAAGAATAACCGCTCATATCTGCGGTCTAGCGCATATTTCAATGTAACCAAATAAGGGGTTTGGTTACATCTGCTGATACAGAAAATTTTCGGATGACGCGCCGGGCAAATTGCCGCCGACACGTGCGATTTTAATAGCAGATAATCAGCACGACCTCCATCATATCTCCGCACATATCCACGAAAATGCTCTCTCGTTCTATGTCTATCGAATACACAGAATGAGATGGTCACCTTTTCGGTCGGTTTCCCCGGAGAAACACCGATTTTGCGCAACGTTGGGTTATGAAAGACGGCTTGCTCCTGTCTTGCGAGACCGTCAGGTCAGGTTTCAATCCCTCCGGAGCGACCTAGCGGACATACGCATCAACAAAGGCGCGGAAGATGGCTAAGCGCTGGTGACGTCAGCATAGCCGAATATGATTTGCTGTTCGCAAGGTTAACGCCCGAGAGCGACAATCTGTCCTACAGGATCGATTTCTCCCATCCAGCGCCCGGCTCTTTCGATTGTCGGCAAAAGGCGCAATGCAAAAAGGGGATGGGCGATCATGGTAAAAGCGACATAGGGCGACAATTCCCCGTCCATATTGCGGTGCTATCGTCGCTTTATCGCCAAAGCCAGGATAGTCGGAATTTGTGCGTCGCCTGCCGACGCATTATCTGCCAGAATATCAGTTCTCCATTGCGCATCAGGCCTGGAAGCAGACCTCTGCGTCAGAATGGAGGCAGGCTGGTGGTCAAGATGCCTTTGCTATCATGTGGGGAGCAGTCAGTTCCGACACCGGATCAAATGACGAGACGCCAGCCCTTCATCAAGGCTCAGCGTTTTGATATCGATATCTTCCCGCACTCATAGCAAAGTGCCCCTTATGACACTTTACCCTCAGGCAAAGTGTCACTCACGACAAAAATACATTCCACGATTCGCAGGGGATTCCCTTTGGTCCCGTCTTGTGCTTGATTCCTACCTGTTATGTTTCAAGCGTCCATCCAGCCACGTTCCCCGCGCAGCGGCGATCTTTCGGCGCTGCTTGATCGCCTTGCGCATGCAAGTTCGCGTCCCCGCTATGCCTATATGCTGCTGACTCTGATCGCTGAAGTGGCGCGATCTGATGGCAGCGCGGGGCCATTGGTGGCACAGGAAGGCGCTCTGCTGACATTGCGGGACTGGTTGTGTGACGCGCTGACGCCCATGGGTGGTCGTGATCCCCGACGACTGGCATTGACCGAGCGGGTGCGGCTTGAACTGAAAGGGCAGGGGCAATCGCCGACCGATGCGGCGGTCGAAGAGGAAGTGAAGCTGAGGGTGCGTGTGTCAGGAAAGGCGAATCTGAGCCGCGCCGTGTCGGAACTGGTCGCGGCGGATCTCCTGCGGCGCCATTATCAGGGCTTCCGTGTCGATCACCATAATCGGGGTGCGCAGCGACATGCCGTCTACACTTTGACGGGCCTCGCCCGTGCGCTGCTGATCCGTGCGCCCGCTCCGCCGTTGCCCGGCAGAGCGGGACAGGGTGAATTGGGCTTTTGACGGATAGGTGGCGGTTATAGTGGCCCTGACAGCCTGCGGCCGACCAAAGTGACCTGCCCGTAAGAGCGGATCAAGACTGTGTCAGTGACCGCGACCGGGTCGGCTTACCAGGCTGGCTGCGTTGCATAGAAGCGCTTCCAGAAAGCGATCTTGTCAGCCGATGCCACCGGTATAGGCGCAAAATGATCGCCCAGTTCCATGACCTGCGGCAGTTGCGGATCATAGACCGGCCAGATGGGCAGGCCCGGTCCATTGGGATCGCCGGTCTTGATGATATTGGCCCAGTAGGAGGACATGGTTTCTGCAATGCGGCGGTCGTCCTGCGTCCAGGGCAGGTCGATCGCATCGAGACTGTTGAACGCATAGGCAATTTCCGAGCCGTGGAATGCGCCGCGCAGGTCATGCTGCGGCCCCGGCATCGCATGCGTCCAGAAATAGGTATGTAGGGGATGCTGGTTACCCTTGCGCCAGAGCGTGCCCCATAGCCAGGTCGAGATGCGGCCATTGTCTCGCGCTGCAGCGTTATTCTGCAAGGCGGCTTCGTCATCCGTCCGGGCGGGATAGAGTTTGAGGAATTCTCCGGCCAGAGCCCCGAATTTCCGCTGCGCGGACGCCTTGAACTGGGCGACGGTGACGCTGGTCTGCGGCATGCCGGCACGGGGCGGGGTGGTGCTGGCACGCAATGTGGCAAAGGCGGTTTCCGGGACGGCACCGGTTTCGTCCTTATTGTTGCCCGCGACATAGGCGATCGGTTGCTGCGTGCCTGCCTGATAGCTGTCCCAATAGGATTGCGGGATAACCCAGCCATCGACGACCGGGCGGAACAAAGGCGGTTTGCCGTCGCTGCCGGTTTCGACATCCGCGTCGATCGTGGCGCTGCCTTCGATCAGCTTCTCCCACGGCATGGCGCGCAAATCCTCCAGGCTGTTGGCGCCATGTTGCTGTGCATAATGCTGTCCAGCTTTCTCCGCTGTCTTCAATGGGCGCCAGGACACGGACAGATAGCGTAGCTCGGTGTCGCGTGGATAGCGGGCATGACTTTGCGCTATGCCAGCCCGGAACAGCCCTTTGGCCAGAGGGGACAGGGTCAGGAAACCGACCGAACCGGCGCCTGCGGACTGACCGCCGATCGTCACCTTGTCCGGATCGCCACCAAAGGCCGCAATGTTGCGCTTTACCCATTGCAGCGCGGCAATGTCATCGAGCAGGCCATAATTGCCAGAGGCATCATGTCCCGATTCTCGGCTGAGTTCGGGCGTAGCGAGAAACCCCAGCACACCGACGCGATAGTTGAAGGTGACGACGATGACGCCTTTGCGGGCCAGCGCCTCTCCGTCGAACGGCGGGCTGGCGCCGGTGCCGCCTATAAAGCCGCCGCCATAGATCCAGACATAGACCGGGCGCTTTTCGGGATCGCCCGGCTTGGCATTGGTCCAGATATTAAGTGTCAGGCAATCCTCGCTCTGGGCAAGGCCCTTGGCCATTTCTCCGCCCGGTTGAGGGCAGGCCGGACCGAATGTATCCACATTGCGCACGCCGTTCCAGGCAAGCGGTGCTGCGGGCGCGCGCCAGCGCAGCGGTCCTACCGGGGGAGCGGCATAGGGAATGCCCCTGAACACTGAAATAGACGGATCGCGGCCGACCGCGCCGGTCAGCAAACCGCTTTCCACCTTGATCGGGCCGGGTGCCGAAGCAGGTTTCTGACTATAGCCGACAAGATCGCCAGCGGCGAGAACATGGCCGCGCATAGCCTGTTTGAGCATGTCGAAACTGGGCTTCCCCGAAAATGCCAGCGGCGTGTCGAGGGCGAAGACCTGAACATGATAGCCATGGCGCTCCGTGTCATGCGCATGCGGTCCGGCATAGGGAGAGTCAGCGCCGTGGACATTGGGGCCATAGGCACTGCCGGTGGGCGGCGTGGTCATTCCGGCAGGCAGAGACAGGATGTTGGCGGGAATGTTGTAGAGTGTCAGTTGGACACTGGTGCCCGCTTGAGGGTCCGCCGCGTTCAACTGCCCCTGCATGACGACGGCATAGGCCTTCGTGCCCTTGGGGCCGCTGGTCCAGTTCAGCCCTGGGAAGCGATTGTCGCCATATTGGCTATTGGCGATAGGAATGTCGCTGTCGGTAGCGAAAGAGGGGCTCGTTACCTGCAATAGCGGGACCGAGCCGATGGCGGCGATCAGCAATTGCGGGTCATGGCCGATGCTGGTGGGCATTGGTTGCGCAGCGGCTGTGCCGATGGCCAGCGCGATAGTAGCCAGACTGACCAGCGCGAGGCGTGAATTTCCGAACGTCATGCGATATTCCTTCACTGCGCAGTCGGCGCGAAGCGGCCCGGCTTGGCCAGCCAGCCGTCAATATGGTCATAGGTCGTTTTGAGCGTGTCCCCATAGGCAACCGGCACCGGCTCGCATTTGGTGCAGGGGGTGTACATATGGGTTGCGCCTTCCACGAAGGCGATTGACTTGTCGGCGCTGGCCGCCCGCCTGTAGATTTCCTCGGCCGCCAGATATTCCCAATGGCCGGTCATGCCCATGACCAGCAATGGCGCGCCGATGCCCTGCACATTGCCCGGCGGACTGGCATAGGTCGATGTCCATTCCACGCCATGGACGCCCGATACATCATAGCCGAAGTCGCGGCCGGTGCGGATCGCATAAGTGTTGAGATAATTCCGGACCGTGGTCTTGAGCGCGCCACGCATCAGGGATGGGGTCATGCTGCGGATATTTTCAGGCACGCGTACCGTCGGGACGACTGTCTGCGTGATCCGTCCGCCGGCGTGTAGCAAGGGCCATGCCTGCTGGCTGTGCGCCAGCAGGCTGATGTCTTGCGAAAACAGCTTGTTGTTGCTGCCCAACAGGATCGCGCCGGGCACGACGAAAGGGGCGTCATCGGCAAAGGGGCCTTTGCCGGCCTGGATATCCGCCAGCATCGATTGGGCGCGGGCGAGCAGGGCATTGCTCCGATGCTCTTCGGCCTGAAGGAAGGTCTTGATGAAGGTGGCTGAATAATGCGATCCGGTCGGAACGAAGCCGTTTGCGGGATTATACATGTCGAGTGCTGGATCGATCGCCATGCCGCTGCCCTCGTCCCGGACGGCGGGATCGATGCTGAACAGCGTCATTGCGGCGAGGCCCCAGTTGGAATCGACCAGCATCAGGCCGTCAGCCGGTGGCAGGCCGGCCAGACTATCGGGGCATTTCCATATCTTTTCCTCTGCCTGGCAGGCCTTGACGCTGCGTTCGGCGATCATCTGATAGGCGCTCATGATCGTGCCGCCGCCGCTATGGCCGAGCAGGACGACATGATCGATGCCGGGCTGCTTGCGTAGCCAGGCGACCCCGGCCTTGATTTCCAGCAGAACCTGATCGAGCATTCCATCATTCGATGCGCCCGATTTGCTGGTGGAATTATTGGCGCACAGGACGCGATAGCCGCGCTTTGCCAATTCAGTGCAGCCCGAAAAGCTGAGATAATCGGCCGACGAATGCATGATGAAGATCGCGGTCCCGGCCTTTGGTCCCGGTGTGGCAGGTTCATAATAGGCGCCCGGCACGCCGGGGGCCAGATGGACGAAAGCGGGGCGAATGCCGGGCACTTCCTGCCCCCATGCCGGCTGGCCCCCGGTGAGGGCCAGCGCGGACAGCAGGGCAAAGGCGGCTGCCTTGATCGGGCGCATCGTTCGATCAGCCTTTGATACGGAAGCCGACCATGAAGGCGCGCCCGGTCGGGTCATCCGAAAATTCATAGGAGGCCCCGGCCGATGTCGTGCCGCTATAATAGCCGCTGAGTGGCGGCTTGGCATCGAACAGGTTGGTCACGCTGAAATAGAGGGCGCTGTCCGCGACCTTCCAGCCCGAACCGGTGTTAAGCGTCACGGTCAGGTTGGTGGTCGCGAAATCCCTCACATATTCCTGGCCATCAGCAAACACATGGGCGGCGACGCCGCTGCGGCGGAACTTGTTGCGATAGCGTTCAAACAGGTCGATCGAGACATTGTCGCTGGGCTTGAAGTTGATGAACCCGGCCAGCGTCACGCTGGGGCTGGGCATCAGGCCGTTGAGCCCCCATCCTGCACCGCCCTGATCGATGGTCGGAATGCCCGGCTGCTGATAATAGATATGCGGCTGATAATTGACCATCAGGCGCAGGTTGAGCGGATGTCCGCCGACATGGGTGGCATAATCGGCTTCGCCATCGATGCCCCAGGTCTTCACTTTCGCGATATTATAGGGCTGGATATAATAGGCCGTCGCATTGCCCGCTGCATCGCGCTGGATCAGCGAGCAGTAGATGGACGATCCGCCACTGTCGACACAGCCCTTCTGTACGGCTGCGTTGAAGCCCTGAATCACCGAAATCGCATTGCTGACGACGGTATGATAATAATCGGCGGTCAGCGTCAACCCAGGCACGAAGTCGGGCTTCAGCACGATGCCGGCGGTGTAGGTGCGCCCCACTTCGGCCGTCAGGTTCCTATTGCCCATGTTGATCGACGGCAGATAGGCGGTGACATTGGGGGTCTTGGTCGTATCGGTATAATTGCCATAGACCGTCGTGACCGGTTGATAGAGGTCGTAGAGGGTAGGGGCGCGGATGTCGCGGGAGGCTGTGCCGCGCAGCTTGATCTGGTCGTTCACTTCCCAGACGCCGCCGACCTTCCAGGTCGTATAATGGCCGCTGGTGCTATAGTCGGTATAGCGGGCCGCGCCATTCAGCGTCAGTGCCTTGGCGAAAGCCATGTCGCTGAGCAGCGGAATTTCGACCTCGATCGCGGCTTCCTTCACGCTCTGCGACACGGTTTCGCTATAGGGGAAGGTCGTGGGATAGAGGACGGTCGCACTGGTGCAGTTGTAGCGCAGACCTGTGCAGTCGGCGAGGTCGGTGGGCAACACGCTGCTGGCGGCATTGAAGCGCTGTTTGCGCCATTCCCCCGACAGGGCGACATTGACCGGGCCGGCCCATGTGTTGAACACCGGCCCGCTGATCGAGATATCGGCCGAATCCTGAATCGTATGGGTCGTGAAGACGGCTTTGCCCAGCACATAGTCCAGAGCGGCCGTGCTGGCGGAATTGGCGCCAAAGATGTTGAGGGGCACGCAGTCGCCATAAGCGGACGGATTGGTCAGCGATGCCTGGCAGACGATATTGCCGCTGCTGTCATAGACGGCGTCGAGTGCGGCGGCGAGCCGCTGATTATTGGGCATATTGTCGACGGTGGTCTGCAGCCGCGAATAGCCATGGGTGTAGGTGGCGTTCCACTTGAAGTCCGCCAAGGAGCCTTCGATGCCGACATTGCCATAATATTGATTGGTCTTGGACGATGCCTCGATGCGCGGCGCGCCGCTCAATATCTCGTTCATGGTGAAGGTGCCGGCGCCAGCCAGCGCCGTCTGCGCGGCCGGCGACAGGAAGGCGTTGCTGCTATTGAAGGTCAGGCCCGTCAGTTGGTTCCAGCCGGTGTAGCTCTTGTTCTTCTTGATGTTCGCCGCGCCTTGCACATAGACATGAATGTCATCGGTCAGGTCATAGTCGAAGCGGGCAAAGGCCTGCGTGCCGCGCGAAGGCGAAGACATGGACGAATTCTGATAGGCGCCATCGCCACCGATCTGACAGCAGGAGGAGCCGGATGCCGTGCCTGCCACGAAGGGCACGACGGCCCCCGATGCGTCGAACTGCTTGCCGCGCTGGGCGCCGTTCGTGATGTAACCGCCGAAAGTATAGGTGGCGAGACGGACGTCGGTCGCCAGATAATAGGGGTTGGCCGCCGTCCCTGCGCCCTGCATAGCCGCCAGATTATTCCAGCTGCGATCATAGGCGCGGTTGAGGATACCGTCATATTCGCGATGCTGGACGCTGGCTTCGAAATGGCCGCGCTCCCCGACCTTGAAGCCGAAGGCGGCGCCGATGTCGCGGGTTGCGGCATCACCGCGCTGCGATATGCCGGCCTCGGCATGGGCCCGGAAACCGTCGAAATTGCGGTTGAGGACATAGTTAACCACGCCCGACACCGCGTCCGAGCCATAGACGGCCGAGACGCCGCCGGTGACGACGTCGACACGGCTGATCAGTTCCTGCGGGATCAGATCAACGTCGACGGTCGAATTATAGAGGGTGGGCGGGATGCGGTGACCATCGAACAAGACCAGCGTGCGATAGGAGCCCAGATTGCGCAGGTTGAGGACGTTGGCGGCACCGTTGCCGCCCTGTACGCCGGTCGCGTTGGAGCCGGGATTGCTGAACTGGTTACGCGAACCGGAAAAGACCGGGAGATTGTTGAGTGCGTCCGAAATGGTGCCGGCTGGGGCTGCCGCAGCCAGGGATTCCGTGGAAACGGTGGTCAGAGGCGTGGGACTGGCCGATCCGTTGCGGATGATGCGCGATCCGGTGACGACTATGTCGGCTGCACTGACGCCGTTGGCAGCGTTGTCTTTCGCGGCCGAAATATCGTCCGCATTGGCAGATGTCCCTTGCGCCATGGCCATGTCGCACAGGCCCAACAGGCTTACGCCTGCGAGCAATGTGCAAAGATAGAAGTTCGTTTTCATGAAAGCCCTCTCCCTGAAATCGCCCCGCTGCTGACCGCCAAAATGGCCGACGTAGCGGAATTCGATGCGGGTGAGATGGCACGCCCGGATGATCGAAAAGATATCACTTCCGGCGCGGATGAAATAAGTTTTCAATCCGGGAGAGAATTATTCTTTGTTTTTCAGTAATATGGAATTCAGAAAAATAGAAGTTTGCCAGATCATTTCTGTCTCGTGAAAGCGAAACGGCGCTTCACCGCCTGTCCCGCCGGATCAGCTTGCAAAGATATCGGCGGATGGAATCGCCATCCAGCAGAGAGCGATTCCATCCGCCGAACCCTTATTTCATCGTCGGGATAACGAAGCTCTGATCGATCACCGCGCCGCCGGTCGGCCAGCGCTGGGTGATCTTCTTGGTGCGGGTGTAGAAGCGCACGCCATCCTCGCCATATTGATCGAGGTCGCCAAAGCCCGACCGCTTCCAGCCGCCGAAGCTGTGATAGGCGACCGGCACCGGGATCGGCACATTGATGCCGACCATGCCGACCTCGACATCGGCGGCGAAGCGGCGGGCATAGTCGCCATTGCGGGTGAAGATGGCGACGCCGTTGCCATATTGATGCTTGGACGGATAGCTGAGCGCTTCTTCGAAGGTTTCGGCGCGCAGGATCTGGAGCACCGGACCGAAAATCTCGTCCTGATAGCTTTTCATCTGCGGCGTGACCCGATCGATCAGGGTCGGGGCGAGGTAGAAGCCTTCCTCATAGCCTTGGAGCGAGAAGCCGCGCCCATCGACGACGATCTCTGCGCCTTCATCGGCCGCCATCTGGATATAGGATTCTACGCGCGCCTTGTGCACGCCGGTAACGAGCGGGCCATATTGCGCGTCGGGATCGGTCGGGATGCCGGGGCGCAGGGTTTCGATCGCGGCGATCAGCTTGGCACGGAAGGCTTCGGCCGTCGCTTCGCCCACCGGGGTTACGACCGGCAGGGCCATGCAGCGCTCGCCCGCCGATCCGTAAGCCGCACCCACGATATCGGCGACGGCTTGATCCATATCCGCATCGGGCAGGATAATGCCATGATTCTTGGCGCCGCCCATGCACTGGGCGCGCTTGCCATTGGCTGCGGCGCGCTGATAGACATAGTTGGCGATGTCGGAGGAGCCGACAAAGCTGACCGCCTTGATCGCCGGATGGTCGAGGATCGAGTCGACCATTTCCTTGTCGCCATGGACGACGTTGAGGATGCCGGCCGGCAGGCCCGCTTCCATTGCCAGTTCAGCGAGGCGCACCGGGACCGAGGGATCGCGCTCGGAGGGCTTCAGGATGAAGGCATTGCCGCAGGCGATCGCCATCGATGCCATCCATAGCGGGATCATAGCCGGGAAGTTGAACGGGGTGATGCCCGCCGCGATGCCGAGCGGCTGGCGCACCGAGTAGACATCGATGCCGGGGCCTGCGCCTTCGGTATAGTCGCCCTTCAGCAGATGCGGGATGCCGCAGGCGAATTCCACGACTTCCAGACCGCGCTGGATATCGCCCTTTGCGTCGGCAATCACCTTGCCATGTTCGGACGAGAGCATATGGGCGAGATCGTCCATATTCGCCTCGATCAGTTCCTTGAAGCGGAACAGGACGCGGGCGCGGCGCTGCGGGTTGGTGGCGGCCCAGGCGGGCTGGGCCTCCAGCGCGGAATCGATCGCCTGCTGAAGCAGGGCAGGGGTGCCGAGTTCGACCTGCCCCTGAACCGCGCCGGTCGAGGGATCGAGTACATCGGACAGGCGTGCGCCGGGCAACGGCGCCGTCTTACCATGAATGAAATGGGTGATGGATCGCATGATGATCGGTGCTCCTCTCCGGTTCTTTCCGTGACCAATGCTATAGACCTGTGCGTTTGGCAGCGATACAGGTGATCTGACACATTGGTTGTGCGAAAATGCCTATGCTGAACTCCGACGATCTGCGCCTGTTCCTGGCGGTCATGCGCGAAGGCAATATGCTGGCGGCGGCGCGTCGCGTCGGCATCGATCATAGCACGGTTGCGCGACGGATCACCGCGCTGGAGGTGGCGTTGAGCGCGCGCCTGTTCGACCGATCGCCACGCGGGGTGACGCCGACGCCAGCGGCTTTCGCGCTGACGCCCCATGCCGAGAAGGTGGAGAGCGAGTTGGTGGCGGCGGCGGCCAGCGTCGCGGGGCGTGACCGCGAGGTGGAAGGGGTAGTGCGACTGGCGACGCCGGAAGCCTTTGCTGCCTATCTGGTGGCGCCGCATGTCGCGCGACTACGGGTGCAGCATCCCCGACTGATGCTGGAATTGGCGTCGGAAAGCCGGGCGGCGAGCCTGTCGAAGCGCGAGGCGGATATTGCGGTGATGCTGAAGCCACCGCCCAAGGGGCGACTGGTCGCCCGCAAGCTGGCCGACTATCGGATCGGCCTTTATGCATCGAAAGACTATGTCGCGCGGCATGGCGCTCCGGCAGAGCGCGCCGACCTTAGCCGCCATGCCTTCGTATCCTATATCGAGGAACTGGCTGGTTTTCCTGAAATGATCGCGCTCGACCAGATTGTGGCGGGGGCGACGATCGGCTTTCGCGCCAGTTCCAGCGCGGCGCAGCATGAAGCCGTTGCGGCTGGCGTGGGGCTGGGCGTGCTGCATGTCTTTGCGGCGGAGACGGACGAGCGACTGGTGCGGTTGCTGCCGGGGCGGGCGGAGGTGTGGCGCAGCTATTGGCTCGTCATGCACGCCGATCTGCAACGTCTGCCACGTGTGCGGGCGATCGTCGATTTTCTGGATGACGTGGCGCAGGACATGCGCGAGCGGTTGTAAGAACGCCACCGCATGGTGCATGCGGCGGCGTTCTTGATGTTTATCCGGCGATCAGGCGAGCTCTTCGGGCCAGTAGAGGCGCATCGGATTGTCGATCAGCAGCTTGCGCTGCAACTCGACGGTGGGTGCGATGCGCGGGATCATATCGACCAGATGGCCGTCGTCCGGGATATTATCCTGCATATTGGGGTGCGGCCAGTCGGTGCCCCACAGGACGCGGTCCTGATAGTCGGCGACCAACGGTGCGACTGCGTCGGCAAAGGCATTCCACGGATCGCCGCCAACTCCATTCTTCGCCTCATCGAGGCGGTCGGGGCAGGTCGCCTTGAACCAGATGTCGTCCCGGCTATCGAGGAAGGTGCGGAAGGCCTTCATGTCGGCGCCGTCTGGCCCTTGGGTCACGTCGGGGCGGCCCATATGGTCGATCACCAGCGGGACGGGGATGGCATCCATGAAAGGACGGAGTTCTTCCAATAGGTCGGCTTCGAAATAGATGACGACGTGCCAGCCAGCGGGCAAACGCTTGGCGACTTCCAGGAACTTGTCCTTTGGCGCGTCATCGACCAGTCGCTTCAAGAAATTGAAACGGATGCCGCGCATCCCGCCTTTATGCAGAGCGGCAAGGTCCGCCTCCGAAATCGCCGGATCGACCACGGCGACGCCGCGCGCCTTGCCGTTCGACTTGGCGATGGCGTCGAGCGTCGCGGCATTGTCGGTGCCGTGGCAACTGGCCTGCACGATGACGTTGCGGGCGAAGCCCAGATGATCGCGCAGCGCAAACAGCATGTCCGGGCCGGCGTCTTTGGGCAGATATTTGGCCTTCGCGCTGAAGGGGAAATCCGCCATCGGGCCGAAGACATGGCAATGGGCATCGATCGCGCCTGCTGGCGGCGTGTAAAGCGGCTTCGACGGATTGCCGTGCCATGAAGTGATGCGATTGCTCATGCAAAAACCTCTCCGTCCATCAATTTACGCGCGGTGCGCAGCATGGCCGCGCTGGTGACCGTGCCGCTATCGTCCAGTTCCATGACACAGGTCGTCTCGCCCGTCGGATGTTCGACCGACAGCGTCTTGCGATTGCCTTTCGGGATCGAGGCCACCTCCGCCGCTGGCGACCCTTCGATCAGGCAGGCAGTTGCGACGCTGACGGCGCCGAGCACGCCGATCGAGGCATGGGCCCGATGCGGGATGAAGCTGCGTACCGTGACCGCGCCGCCATCGCGGGGCGGGGCGACGAGCATCATCTTGGGCACGGACTTGTCCTTGACTTCGCCCAGGTTCATCCGTTCGCCGACGGCAAGGCGGATCTTCTCGATCCGGGCTTTCAGCGCCGTATCATTGTCCAGCGTGTCGCGATCCTCATAGCCGGTGACGCCGACATCCTGCGCCTTCATCACGACGCAGGGCATGCCATTGTCGATCAGCGTGACGCGCACGCCTTCGACCTCGTCAAAGGCATTGCCGGTGGGGAGCAGCGCGCCGCAGGAGGAGCCGGCGGTATCGCGAAATTCCAGCGGAATGGGGGCAGCGCTGCCGGGAACGCCGTCGATCTTAGCGTCGCCATCATAGCGGACGGTGCCGCCGGGCGTCTGCACCGTGGCAATGGCGATCTGGCCGGTATTTTCCATGAAGATGGCGACGCGGGTTTCGCCGTCCTGCGCGGCGACAAGGCCGCGTTCGATCGCGAAGGGGCCGATGCCCGCGAGGATATTGCCGCAATTCTGCGCATCGCTGACGATCGCCTGATCGACGAAGACCTGAAGGAAGAGATAGTCGACATCGACGCCCTGCCGCTCCGACTTCTTCACGACGCCGACCTTGCTGGTCAGCGGGTCGGCGCCGCCCATGCCGTCGATCTGGCGCAGGTCGGGCGAGCCCATGACGCGCAGCAGGAAGGCGTCGCGGGTGGCGGTGTCAGCAGGCAAATCCTCCGCCAGGAAATAGCCGCCCTTCGATGTGCCGCCGCGCATCCACATGACGCGGGATTGGGTATGTGCTGTCACTTGAAACCTCCGTTCGCTTCGAGCGAAGTCGAGAAGCGGTCAGGGCAACTCAATCGTTTCTCGACTACGCTCGAAACGAACGGCTGACGGTTTAAATATACTTCAGACCCATTTCTTCCAGACGCGGGCGCATATTGTAGATGTCGAGACCAAGCTCGCCGGCGGCAAGGCGGACGCGCTTGGCTTCCTCGGCGGCTTCGCGGGCCTGCGCCTTTTCCAGCACAGACGCGGCGTCGGCGCGGGGCACGATGCACACACCGTCATCGTCAGCGATGATGACATCGCCCGGATTGACCAGCGCATTGGCGCAAATGACCGGGATATTGACGCTGCCCAGCGTATTCTTGACCGTGCCCTGCGCATGGACGGCCTTCGACCAGACCGGGAAGTTCATCTGCGTCAGATCACGCACATCGCGCACGCCCGCGTCGATGATGAGGCCGCGGCAACCGCGAGCCTGCGCCGAAGTGGCGAGCAGATCGCCGAAATAGCCGTCGGTGCAGGGGCTGGTCGGGGCGAGGAGGAGGATGTCGCCTTCCTGCAACTGCTCGATCGCGACATGGACCATCCAGTTGTCGCCCGGCGCGGCCGAAATGGTGACGGCGCTGCCGGCGATGCGGGCGCCGCTGTAAATGGGACGCATATAGGGCGCGAGCAGGCCGGTGCGGCCCTGCGCTTCATGGACTGTGGCGACGCCGGCTTTGGCGAGGCCGTCAATGACGGAGAGGTCCGCCCGCTGGATATTCTGGACGACGACGTTGGACATGGACCGGTTCCTTCTCCCAAGATGGACAGCGACATGGACAGTTGCAGCGAAATGCTCAAATCCGAACTGGCGCAATGCCATTAAATTTTGATAATCATCAAATATGGAACCCGATCAGTTCAATATCCGACACCTCGCCGCGATGGCCGCCGTGGTCGATCAGGGCAGCGTCAGTCTGGCGGCGCGGTCGGTCAATCTGACCCAGCCGGCGGTGACGCAGGGCATCGCGAAGCTGGAGGCGCAATTGGACGTGCGGCTGTTCGACCGGCAGCCCGGCGGCATGGCGGCGCTGGAGGCGGCGCAGCGGCTGAAACCCCGGATCGATGTGGCGCTGCGGCTGATCGGCAGCAATCGCGTGACGGCGGCGCAGGTGCGGGCCTTCGTGGCGCTGGCGCGGGCGGGCAGTTATGCGGCGGCGGCGGCCGCGACGGGGGTAGCAGAGCCGTCACTGCACCGGGCGGTGGGTGATCTGGGGCTGGCGGTCGGCAGCCGGCTGGTCGACCGGCGGGGTAGGGGGGTGATGCTGACCAAGCCCGGCATGGCGCTGGCGCAGCGATTGCGGCTGGCGCTGGCGGAATTGCGGCAGGGGCTGGCCGATCTGGCCGATCTGAAAGGAGATGAGGGCGGTCGCATTTTGGTGGGGGCTATGCCGCTGTCGCGTGCGCGATTGCTACCTGACGCGATCGCGCGGTTCCGGGTCGATTTCCCGCAGGTCCATATCAGCGTGGCGGAAGGATCGCATGCCGAACTGGTGGGTCCGCTTCGGGACGGCGAGATCGACATGATGATCGGCGCGCTGCGCGACCCGGCCATGGCGCTGGACCTGGAGCAGCGCGCCCTGTTCGAGGATCGACCGACCATATTGGCGCGGCATGGTCATCCCTTGGCGACCGGATGGGATGCCGATGCGCTGCGTCGTTTTCCATGGATATTGCCGCCTGAAGGAACGCCGCTGCGGCAGTTGTGGAAGGCGATGTTTGCGGAATTGGGGGGCGACGAGCCTGCCGTGCCGATCGAGTGCGGATCGGTCATGACGATCCGGCAATTGCTGGTCGGCGGCGATTATCTGACCTTGTTGTCCTACGACCAGTTGGCGCTGGAACTGGAAGCGGGGCTGCTGGCCGATATCGGCCCTGCACCCGGTGCAATCAGTCGGACCATCGGCCTGACAACCCGCACAGACTGGCGTCCGACCCGCTTGCAGCAGCAATTCATGGTGGCGGTCGAAGCCTCTGTCCGAGAGATGACTTCGTAAATTCTTATGAGTATGGGGCGGATTCGATTGGCGGCCTCCGATCCGATGGGTCATCCCTTGTCGCTATGGAGCAGGAAATTGGTCTGATCGGATTTGGCGAAGCGGGGTCAACCTTTGCAATGGCGGGGGACTGGACCGCTTCTGCCCATGTGTTCGATGCGAAGACGGATGATGCCGCCGCGCGGGATGCTATGCTGGCCCGTTATGGTGAAGCTGGCGTTTCTGCCGCCGACACGCTGGTCGACGCGCTGGATGGCATATCGCTCATATTGTCGCTGGTGACGGCGGATCAGGCCCTGGCTGTTGCGCAAGCCGCCGCCGGGCTGATCGTGCCGGGCACGCTCTATTGCGACCTCAACAGCGTCGCGCCGCAGACCAAGCAGGCGGCGGCGCAGGCCATCGGGGCGGCGGGCGGTCATTATGTCGATGTCGCGGTGATGGCACCGGTCGATCCCGCACGGCTGAATGTGCCGCTGCTGCTGAGTGGCGAGAAAGCCGGGGAGGTTGAGGCGCGGTTGCAGGCATTGGGCTTTGCCAAGACCCGCGTGGTGGGTGAGGCCGTCGGCCGGGCTTCCTCGATCAAGATGATCCGGTCGGTCATGGTCAAGGGGATCGAGGCGCTGACCGCCGAATGCGTGCTGGCCGCCAGCGAGGCGGATGTGCTGGACGAGGTGATGGCGTCTCTGGATGCGAGCGAGCGGCCTCGGCCTTGGGACGAAAGGGCGGACTATAATCTCGACCGGATGCTGGTGCACGGGCTGCGCCGCGCGGCCGAGATGGAGGAAGTGGTCAAGACGCTGGAAGGGCTGGGCAGTGGCGCGGCGATGACGCGCGGCACGGTGGAACGGCAGCGGGCGATCGGTGCGCTGGGCGTGAAGGTGCCGCCCGAAGGGCTGGGCGCGAAGATCGGTGCGATTACGCAGGATTGAATGAATTTTTGGCGCGGGCGTCATGCGCCGTCGCCTGAGACCCCGGCCTACGCCGGGGTGACGCAATAAGGTTGGAGATAGAAGCGGATGAGCCTGATTATCGATTGCCACGGTCATTATACCGTTTTGCCCAAGGGGCATGATGCCTGGCGCGAGGAGCAGAAGGCGGCGTTCAAGGCTGGCACAGCCTGCCCGCCCTATCCCGAGATCAGCGACGCGGAAATTCGCGAGACGATCGAGGCGAACCAGCTTCGCCTGATCAAGGAGCGCGGCGCGGACCTTACCATCTTCTCGCCCCGTGCATCGGCGATGGCGCCGCATGTCGGCGACGAGGCGGTGGCGAAGGAGTGGGCGATCCGCTGCAACGACCTGATCGCGCGCGTCGTGGCGATGTTCCCCGAAACCTTCGTCGGCGTGTGCATGCTGCCCCAGTCGCCCAAGGCGGACATGAGCAATTCGATCGCGGAGCTGGAGCGCTGCGTCACCGAACTGGGCTTCATCGGCTGCAACCTCAATCCCGATCCGGGCGGCGGTCATTTCACCCACCCGCCGCTGACGGACCGCTACTGGTATCCCTTCTACGAAAAGATGGTCGAGCTGGACGTGCCGGCGATGATCCATGTGTCGGGCAGCTGCAACCCGGCGATGCATGCGACCGGCGGCTATTATATCGCGGCCGACACCATCGCCTTCATGCAGCTCCTCGAAGGCGATCTGTTCAAGGATTTCCCG
The DNA here is from genome assembly GCF_900109095.1 of Sphingobium sp. AP50. GTDB lineage: Bacteria > Pseudomonadota > Alphaproteobacteria > Sphingomonadales > Sphingomonadaceae > Sphingobium. Next base: position 15,476 of record NZ_FNYZ01000029.1, on the reverse strand, counting down.
ACGCTGCGCTTCATCATCCCCCATGGCGGCGGCGCGGTGCCCTATCATTGGGGGCGCTATCGTGGCCTCGCCGACATGCTCAAGAAGCCCGATCTGTCGACGCATCTGATGAACAACATTTTCTTCGACACCTGCGTCTATCACCAGCCGGGCGTCGACCTGCTGGCCGACGTGATCGAGAACAAGAATATATTGTTCGGATCGGAAATGGTCGGCGCGGTGCGCGGCATCGACCCGACCACCGGCTTCTATTTCGACGACACCAAACGCTATGTCGATGCGTTGGAAATCAGTGACGAAGAGCGCGCTGCGATCTTCGCGGGCAATGCCCGTCGCGTCTTCCCGCGCCTCGACGCCAAATTGAAGGAGAGGGGACTATGATAACAGAAGATCCCAAGCATCAGGACATTCACGAATATCTGGCCGAGATGGAAGATATCCCCGGCACGCGCGTGTTCACCGCCGCGCGGGCGCGGGTGGGCTATCATATCAACCAGTTCGCGATGAGCCTGATGAACGCCGAGAACCGCGCCAAGTTCAAGGCGGACGAGCGCGCCTATATGGACGAGTGGCCGCTGACCGAGGACCAGAAGCAGGCCCTGCTGGCACGCGACTATAATCGCTGCCTGGACCTTGGCGGCAATGTCTATTTCCTGTCGAAGCTGTTTTCGACCGACGGCATTCCCTTCGCCGAGGCGGTCAGCACCATGACCGACATGAAATTCCCGGAATATCGCGAAATGATGATGCAGGGCGGCCGTTCGCCCGAGGGTGTGCGGTCGATCAAGGCCAATGAAGCGGCCGCTGCCGCCAAGAAAGAGGATCGCTGAGATGGCGCGTATTACCGCTGGCGTGGCGTCGAGCCATGTGCCGCTGCTGGGCGTGGCGTCCGATTTCGGCAAGGATCGCGACGATTATTTCGGCCCGATCTTCGCCGGATACGACTGGACCCGCGCATGGGAAGAGGCCGAAAAGCCCGACGTCGTCATCCTGGTCTATAACGATCATGCCAGCGCCTTCGACATGAAGATCATCCCGACCTTCGCGATCGGCTGTGGCGAGCGTTACAAGTCGGCCGACGAGGGCTGGGGGCCGCGCGCGGTGCCGGACGTGGAGGGGCATCCTGACCTCGCCTGGCACATGGCGCAGAGCCTGGTCCTGGACGAGTTCGACATGACCATCATCAACGAGATGGATGTCGATCATGGCCTGACCGTGCCGCTGAGCATGATGTTCGGCAAGCCCGACGCCTGGCCGTGCAAGGTGGTGCCGCTGGCTGTCAATGTGGTCACTTATCCGCCGCCGTCGGGCAACCGCTGCTGGGCGCTGGGCGAGGCGATCCGCAAGGCGGTCGAGAGCTTCCCCGAGGATCTGAACGTCCAGATCTGGGGCACGGGCGGCATGAGCCACCAGTTGCAGGGACCGCGCGCGGGGCTGATAAACAAGGAATGGGACAATATGTTCCTGGACGGGCTGATCGGTGACAGCGACCATCTGCGCCGCATCCCGCATATCGAATATCTGCGCGAAACGGGCAGTGAAGGCATCGAACTGGTGATGTGGCTGGTGATGCGCGGCGCGCTCGGCAAGAACACCCGCATGCTGCATCGCCATTATCATGTGCCCTGCTCCAACACCGCGATCGGCCATATGGTGCTGCGCCCCGACAATGGCGAAGGACTGGACATGACCGGCAGCGACGTGACGGCGATCGCGGCGGAATAGCTAGATAAAGCCCCTCCCCTTCAGGGGAGGGGTTGGGGTGGGGGCTGTCCAACTGAGCGCAGCGCTTGCCTCACTCCCCCACCCCCTACCCCTCCCCTGAAGGGGAGGGGCTAATAATGGAGTAGTTCCTCATGCGTATTGCCCTGGCTGGTGCCGGCGCCTTTGGCGAAAAGCATCTTGATGGTCTCAAGAATATCGACGGTGTGACCGTCACCTCGATCATCGGTCGCGAACTGGAAGCGACGAAGAAGGTCGCGGAGAAATATGGCATCGGCCATGTTACCACGGACCTGAACGAGACGCTGGCGCGCGATGATGTCGACGCGGTGATCCTGTGTACGCCGACCCAGATGCACGCCGCACAGGCGATCGCCTGCATGGATGCGGGCAAGCATGTCGAGGTCGAGATTCCGCTGGCCGACAGCTGGAAGGATGCGCAGGCGGTGCTCGCCAAGCAGCAGGAAACGGGCCTGACCTGCATGGTCGGCCACACGCGCCGCTTCAATCCGTCGCACCAGTTCGTCCACAACCGTATCAAGGCGGGCGAATTCAATGTTCAGCAGATGGATGTGCAGACCTATTTCTTCCGTCGCAAGAATATCAATGCGAAGGGTGAAGCGCGGTCATGGACCGACCATCTGCTGTGGCACCATGCCGCGCACACCGTCGATCTGTTCGCCTATCAGGCGGGCAAGATCGTGTCGGCGCATGCCATGCAGGGGCCGATCCATCCGGAACTGGGCATCGCCATGGATATGTCGATCCAGCTGAAAAGCGAGACGGATGCGATCTGCACCCTGTCGCTGTCATTCAACAATAATGGCCCGCTCGGCACCTTCTTCCGCTATATCGGCGATACCGATACCTATATCGCGCGTTACGACGATCTGGTGAACGGCAAGGAAGAACCGGTGGATCTGGCCGGCGTCGCCGTCTCCAACAACGGCATCGAATTGCAGGACCGCGAATTCATCAGCGCGATCCGCGAAGGCCGGGATCCCAATTCCAGCGTCGCCAAGGTGTTCGACTGCTATCGCGTGCTGGGTGAGCTGGAAACGCAGCTCGGCTAAGCCGGCAATCCCTTCGGGGTCGCAGGGAAGGGCGTGGCCGCAACAGCGGGCCGCGCCCTTTCTCTATCAGGCGAGGATAGGGTGGGTGAAGCGGAGATCGTCGAGCAGGTCCTCGATCAGCGCCACGTCGCGGATGCTGCCGGTCGGCACCGCGGCCCAGTTGCAATGGGGATGGGTAGCCCGGCTATAGAGGCGGATCGGGCCAATCGCCTTGCGCCAATGATGTTTGCTTTTGCCATGGTCGCGCAGTAGGCGCGCCACCAGAAGATCGATCATCCCTTCACTCGTCATTGCCGTCCTTTGCCGACCAATGGCCCGGCAGGTCAAGATAAGCCTCCAGTTCGCGCCAATGCCGGTCCCAGCCGGGGCCGCGCCGTTCGGGCGGAACATGGTATTCGACCATATGGCGGGCGCGGGTGACGATATTGTCGCGCGACGTGCGCAGCCGGTCGAGGATATGGCGAATCTCGTCGCTCATGGCTGGGGCCGTTCGCGTGCGGCGCGATAGGTGCGGGGTGGTTGCCCGACATGGCGGGCGAAGAAGCGCGAAAAATAGGCCGGATCTTCAAAGCCCACGGCATAGGCGATGTCCGCCACAGACATTTGCGAATAGAGCAGGAGGCGGCGGGCCTCCAGCAGGCTGCGATCATCCAGCATTTGCGCGGGTGAACTGCCCGCTACCCGCGCGCAGGCCTGGCGCAAGGCGGTAAGGCTGGTGCCCAGCGCTTTGGCGTGGACCGATACTGGCTCGCGCTGGCGGAAACGCTGTTCGATGCGTTCGCGCAAGCGGGCGACCAGGGCTGTCTGACGCGCGGTTCCGGGTTGTGCTGCGTCGGCCAACGTCGTGTGTCGCAGCGCCAGCACCATCAGCGACAGCAGCGCGGATTCGACGGCGGCCCGCTGGCCGGGGCCGGCCCAGCCCAATTCTCTGGCCATGCGACCGATAATCTCTTCGGCGGTGAGACCTTCCTCATGCGGCAGGGTAACGGCATGGGGGCGTGCGAACAGCGGTGCGAGATCGATGTCGCGGCCGATCAGATGGCGCAGATAGGAATCGGCGATGGTGGTGACATGGCCGCGCGATTCACTGTGCCAGCTGAAACCATGGACGATGCCGGCCGGGATCAGCAACAGGCAGGGGGCATCGAAACGGACCATCAACGCTTCCGCCTGCATCGCGCCACCGCCTTCGGCAATCAGGATGATATGGTTGAGATCGCGATGGACATGCGGGCGGATCGTCCATTCGCTGGGACGGGACCGGTCGTCCAGGCTTTCGACATGGACGAAGCCTTCCGCCACGCTGCGCTGCGGTTCGCCGTAAAGATAGAAGCTGGGAACGGACGCCGTCGACATGGGACGGGAATAGGGGAGGCTGCTTAAAGCGGCAACAAGGATCGCGAGCCGGGCAATGTTGTTTCGTCCATATTATTGGACGTCTGGCGGGGGCAGCCTATGCCGCCCCCGCCCTGCACGATCAGTAATGGACCCGGACGCTGGCGAAGAGCGTGCGGCCCGGTTCGGGGAAGCCGTCCGTCAGCGTGTAATAATCGTCCAGCAGATTGCGACCGCCCACGCCGATGTCGATCTGCGGCGTCAGGGCATAATCGACGCGCAGGCCCGCATTCACATAGGCGCCGGTGCGATAATAGACCTGCGCAGCGGAAGCCGGCGTCGCGGTGAACAATGTCCATCTGTTCGAGGCAAGGTCGACATTGGGGACGATATGCAGCCCCTCGGTCGGCGCCCAGTCCAGATAGGCGAAGCCCTTGTGCGTCGGCACGCCGGTCGGGCGGAAGGCGGGGTTGGCGGCATAATCGAGATCGCGCTTGATCCCGGTATAGTTGAAGCCGACATCCAGCCCCGGCAGGATGGTGGCGGACACCGACAGTTCCACACCATAATATTCGCCTTTGCCGACGTTGCGGCTCTGCGTCAGGTTGGTGAGGACGCAGCCTGCGGTGGGGACGGCGGGCGGGGCGGTGGACGCGGTGCAGGGATAGGCCGGGGTCGGTACGCTAAAGATGGCGTTGCGTACCCAGCTGTAGAAGAGCGCGCCTTCGACCCGGACCGAACCGCCACTCCAGCTTCCGCCGACTTCCGCATTGGTCGCCCGTTCCGCCTTCAAATCGGGATTGGGAATGGCGGTGTTGAAGCGTTGACTGAAGCGTTCGAAGATGGTCGGGAAGCGTGCGCGGGAGGAAAGGCTTGCGTGTAGCGCCACCGCATCGCTTGCCTGCCAGTCGAAGCGACCCTGCAAATTCCATGTGTCGGAGTCGCGTCGCGGATAGTTGTAGAGGACGGACGCGCCGGAGGTGCCGAGCGGGGCGCCATATTCCTCCGCCTTGATCAGGTTGCGCCAGTCGAAGCTGCCACCCAAAGTGAAGGTCAGGTCCGAACTGAGCCGCAATTCATTTTCCAGCGCGGCGGAGAAGGTTTCCTCGGTCTGGGTCTGGCGCGGCTCGGTGGTTGCGACACCGGCGGTGGAGAAGCTGGTCTGGAATTCGACATGCTTGTCATGGCGATAGTGGAAGGCCAGACGCAGCGTGTCCATTTCCGTCACATCGAAATCGAGCTGAGCCGATCCACCCCAGGCACGATCTTCATAAGGGGAATCGAAGGCATAGGGGCGGCTCTGCGTCGTCTGCGTGCGATCGTTGAAGGACCGCAATATGGAATCGAACTGGTTATAATAGGCGCGGGTCTTGAGTGTCGCGCGATCGCCCAGCGCAGTCGTCGACAGGAAATAGAGGCTGGTGATGTTCCATTGCGGCCAGTCCCAGAAACGGGCTGTCGTCACCGTATCGCTGATGTGCAGCGGCGCGCCCTTCGACCCTTCCTGATAGGTATAGCTGAGCGCATATTCGTCCGTGGCATTGGGGGTGAAGCCGACCTTGGCATTGACGCGCCAGTCTTCGGTCCGGGAGAAGTCGCGGGCGCCGCCATTTTCCAGCGTCGGCACCTTCGCCGTGAAGTCGTTGGGCAGATCCCAATGGTCGGTAAAGCTGCGGGCGTAGCTGGCTTGCGCATACCAATTATCCTGTTTCGTCCCGACCATGGCGGAGGTGGAGTAACCGGCATAATCGGCATCATTGTCGAAATTGACCGTGCCGCGCACGTCGATGTCCAATTCCTTGGTGGGCTTGCGCGTCACAAGATTGATCGCGCCGCCCATGGCACCGGGGCCGTCGAGCACGGAGGCATAGCCCTTCGCCACCTGTACCTCGGCAATGTCGGTGGTGAGGAAGCGGCCATAGTCCAGCCGGTTGTCCGCCGGCAGATAGACGCGGATGCCGTCGATCGACAGCGGCACCTGAAACCGGTCGAAGCCGCGCACGAAGACCAGCCGCTCATTGCGCGTGCCGCCGCTATTGCCAGCCGAAACGCCGGGCATCAGGTTGACGGCATCGTCCAGCGCGGTGCGACTGAACGTATAGATGGCGTCGGAAGACAGGCTGTTGCTGTCGATTTCAATGCCCTGTGCGCGGGGCGCCGTGACGATGATCTGGCCCAGCGAAAAACGGTCCGACGTGTCGGGCTGCGGGACCGCTTCCGTCTGGGCCATGGCCGGGGCCGCAAGGATGCTGCCTGCCAGCAGCAGGGCAGTTGAAGTGATACGCATGAAATCCCCCTATCTTGGTCGTTCGACTCGCTATATTTGGCTGTATATAGATCGTCGTCTTCGGGGAAAGAGATCATGCGTTTGAACAGCCTGCTGCCACTGCCTCTCCTGGTCGTCCTGGGCTGCGGGGCTCCTGCATTGGCGCAGATGCCCATGGGGCAGGAGGCTGCGACCTGTTCTGCGCCAGCCGAATTGCCGGCAGAACTGCAATCCTGGCGCAGCCCGGTTCCGCTGAAAGCGGGCGTCGACCGCAAGACGGCAGCGAAGGCGATGCTGACGGCCGGGCAGGCGGTGACGCTGGCGCTCAGCCCCACGCCGAAGATCGCCTATCCCGTGCGTCCGGCCAAACCGGGCGGATCGGTCAGCTATGGCGGCCTTGCCAGCTTCACCGTGGCGCAGGCCGGCACATGGCGGGTGGCGCTGGGATCGAGCGCTTGGGTGGATGTGGTCAAGGATGGCAAAGCGGCGACCTCTATTGCCCATGGTCACGGCCCCGATTGCAGCGGCGTGCGCAAGATGGTGGATTATAGTCTGGAGCCCGGCACCTATAGCGTGCAGGTCGCTGCCAATGGTGCCGATAGCCTGACGCTGCTGGTGACGCGCCTGCCGTGACGCGCGTCTTTCTGGCGATCGCGGCGCTGCTGCTGATCGCGGCCGGGGCGCCATGGCGCTGGGATTTGCCCGCTGGGGTCGCGCCGCCGCCGGTTCCGGCCGATAATCGCATGAGCAGCGCCAAGGTCGAGCTTGGCCGCCGGCTTTTCTATGATGCCGATCTGTCGGACGATGGCACCATGGCTTGCGCGGCCTGCCATGAACAGAAGCGCGCCTTTGCCGATGGGAACGCTACGCGACCGGGCGTGCATGGCGATCCGGGGCGGCGCAATGTCCCTGGCCTGGCCAATGTCGGCTGGTTCAGCCGTCTGACCGCCGCCGATCCGGATGTGACGACGCTGGAGGCGCAGGTGCTGGTGCCGTTGCTGGGCGAGCGCCCGGTGGAGATGGGCATGAAGGGGCTGGAGGCGGAGCTTGCCCGACGGCTGAGCGCGGACGCCTGTTACCGGCGCATGTTCGCGCGTGCTTTTCCGGAGCGAGGGGGACGGATCGACCTGCACAATGTTGCGGCGGCACTGGGGGCATTCGAGCGGACGATGATCGCGCTCGACAGTCCCTATGATCGGTTCGGGCGGGGTGACCGGACGGTTTTGTCAGCGGCCGCGCAAAGGGGCGCTCGGGTCTTTGCGCAGGCGGGATGTACCAGCTGTCATGCGGGGCGCCTGTTGACCGATATGGACTATCACCGGTTGGAGGCTGTGGCGGCGCGTGATCCGGGCCTTGTGGAACGGACCGGTCTGTCTGGTGACGCCGGTCGATTCCGTACGCCTTCCCTGCGCAATGTCGCGCTGACCGGGCCATGGTGGCATGACGGGAGCGAACGGACGCTGGAGGGTGCCATCCGTCGTCATGGCAAAGCGATCCCCGAACAGGATATGCTTGCAATCATCGCCTTTCTGCAAGGCCTGAGCGATACGCATTTCACGACCGATCCCCGCTTTTCGATGCCGGATCGGGCGTGCGGGCGGCGGTTATAATATTGCCTGTGTCAGGCGTCTGATTCCCGCTTGACCGGGCGATGGCGGCCGGTAACCCATGACATATGAAAAAGCCCTTCCGCACCGTCGCCTGCCTGAGCGCTGCCGCGCTCGCCCTGCTTTCGCCCGTCCTGCCGCTCGCTGCGCAGGATAGTGCGACGGGGCCGACCGACACGATGATGAACGAGCAGGTGAAGGCCTATGACTGGGTTCGCCCGCAGGCCGACTATGTGCGCAAGGTGGTGATGATCCCCATGCGTGACGGGAAGAAACTCTACACCGTCATCGTCTATCGCAAGGGTGTTACCGACGCGCCGATCCTGCTCAGCCGGACGCCCTATAATGCGGACAAGGCAACCAGTCGGAATCGCAGCCAGAAGATCGAGGAAATCCTGCCCGTCATGGACGCGGCGTTCGTCAATGACGGCTATATCCGCGTTTATCAGGATGTGCGCGGACTCGACGGGTCGGAGGGCGACTATGTCATGAACCGCCCGCTGCATGGCCTCCTCAACCCGACCAAGGTCGATCATGCCACCGATGCCTATGACACGATCGACTGGCTGGTGAAGAATGTGAAGGAAAGCAACGGGAAGGTCGGCATTACCGGCTCCTCCTATCTGGGCTTCACATCGCTGATGGCGCTGATCGATCCGCATCCGGCGCTCAAAGCCGCCGTCCCGCAAAGCCCGATGGTCGATGGCTGGATGGGCGACGACTGGTTCCATAATGGGGCCTTCCGCACCTTCGGCTTCGACTATGATCTGGGCCAGACGGTGAAGAAGGGCGGCGGGTCCGTGCCCAAGGGGACGGGCGACGAATATGAAGCCTATCTGGCGGCCGGATCGGCCGGCGATTATGCCCGCACCTATGGCCTGACCGACCTGCCGGTCGTGCGCAAGGTGCTGGAGCATCCGTCCTATGACGCCTGGTGGCAGGGGCAGGCGGTCGACAAGCTGCTGGCTGCGCGCAAGCTGACCGTGCCGACCATGCTGGTGGTGGGGCAGTGGGATCAGGAGGACAGCTATGGCGCGCCCGCCGTCTATCAGGCGCTGGAAAAGCAGGATGCCAATAATGACCTGCTCAGTCTGGCGATCGGCCCCTGGCGCCATAGCCAGGTCAATTATGAAGCCCGCGAACTGGGACCGCTCAAATGGGAGGGCGACACCGGGCTGCAATTCCGTACCAATTATATGAAGCCATTCCTGGACTGCCATTTGAAGACGGTCGCGCCCAAATGCGACACGCCGCCTGTGCTGACCTACGCCAGCGGCACCAACCGGTGGGAAGTGTCGAAACAATGGCCGGCGGGCGATTATACGCCGCTTTATCTGGGGCAGAATTTCGGCCTGTCGTGGAGCAAGCCGCAGGCGGGCAGCGACAGCTATGTGTCCGACCCGGCCAAGCCGGTGCCGATGCTGCCCCGGCCGATCCATATGCAAGGAGACGAATGGCGCACCTGGCTGGTCCATGACCAGCGCTTCGTCGACGGGCGGCCGGACGTGCTGAGCTATGCAACGGGCACGCTCGACAAGCCGGTGCATATCAAGGGTGCGCCCAAGGTGGACCTGCGCGCCGCCACCAGCGGGCGGGACAGCGATTTCGTGGTCAAGCTGATCGATGTCTATCCGCAGGAAAATTCGGCCGATCCGACCATGGCGGGCTATCAACTGGGCATCGGGATCGAGATTTTCCGGGGGCGCTATGTGAACGGTTTTGCGACCCCCGCGCCGTTGGAGCCGGGCAAGACCTATGCCTTCCAATGGACGCTGCCCAATGTCGATCATGTCTTCCTGCCCGGCCACAAAATCATGGTGCAGGTCCAGTCCAGCCTCTTCCCGCTCTATGATCGCAACCCGCAAAGCTGGGTGCCCTCGATCATGGAGGCGAAGCCCGGTGATTATCAGAAGGCGACCGAGACGATTCATTGGGGCGGCGATGCGGCCAGTGCAGTGTGGCTGCCTGTTGCACCGCAATGACGATGCTTGCCTGATCATCGGGCATTGATCGGTTTCATTTCAACGGCGGGGACAGGCGTTGTTCATGCAGGATGAACAACTTTGTGCGAAGCGGCGTTACTCCAACCATCCGCCTTTTGTCCCTTGGCGGGGGAGGGACGGTGTAGAGGGTGGCCTGGCTGCCCGATGACAGGAATAGGCTTTTGTTGTTCAACAGGATGATGCGTTTCACTTTGTGTGCGGCGGTGCTGCTGGTGTCGGTGCCATCCTATGCTGCCGACCCCGCACCATTCGAACTGACCGGTCCGTCGCTGCGGGTGAATGTGACGCGCGGCGGCCAAAGCCTGCCCATTGCGCAGGTTCCCAGCCTTTCCGAAGGGGATAAGCTGACGGTCGAAGCGGACCTGCAAGGGGACCAAGGGGCTCGCTTCATCCTGGTGTCGGCCTTCCTGCGCGGCGCGACCAATCCGCCGCCCAAGGACTGGATCAGCTTTGCCGAAACCTGGCGGAAGAAGCCCAAGGACAAGCTGCTGACCCTGACCGTGCCCAAGGGCGCGCGACAGATGGTGGCATTTCTGGTGCCTGATACTGGCGGCGCCGAAGGAACCTTGGCCGATTCTGTACGGGGCAAGCCGGGCGAGTTCGTGCGTGCGACGCAGGATCTCAACCAGGCCTCGCTCGACCGGTCGCGGCTGGACGCTTTCATGGGGGCGATCCGCGCGCAGGATAACAGCCATCCCGAATATCTTCGCACGCTCGCGCCCGTTCTGGCGCGCAGCCTGTCGATGAAGCTGAATGAGGAATGCCTGTCCAAGGTGATCGAGATGCAGGCCTCCTGTTTGCTCGACAACCGGGATACGCTGGTGCTGTCAGATGTGCACACCAGTTCCATGGCGGAGACGCTGACGGGCGCGCCGACCGATCTCGCCCTGCAACTCAGCGCCACGCGGGAGGCGGGCTATGGCTATTACAGCGCCTACATCGCCGTGGTGCGGGACGTTGCCAAGATATTCGGCGCCTTCAGCAATCCCGAATTCGGTTATCTCCCCACGCTGAGTGTGCGCAAGGGTGACGGAATCGGTCTGCTGCTGAATAGCGCGCCTTCGTTCCAGAAGCCCAAGTCGGTGATGGTCGTCGCCATGCCCGCGATCGAGGCCAATAGTCCGCCCCGCCTGCGCAGTGGGGCCAGCGGACCGATCTGCGCGGCGCGGCCGGATGCCGTGCTGCCGGTGGAAGGGGCGCCGCTGATCTATTCCACCAGTTACGCCCGATCGATGATGCTGGCGCTGAAATCGGCGTCGGGCGAAACGGTGGAACTACCGGTGGAGGCACGCGCGGACCGGGGCGGCTATGTGCTGGCTCGCGATGCAGTGCTGCCCGCGACATTCAAGGGAACGGCGCAGGGGCATCTTTATGGCCAATGGGGTTTCGACCGCTTCGAAGGCCCGGATTTCACGTTGCAGATGCCCGACGAAAAGGGTTGGGCGGTAGACGGTGAGACGCCGGCTCTGGTGGTCGGGCGTGATAATGATCTGATGCTGAAAGGCGGCGCGCCAGCCTGTGTCGAGAGTGTGACTGTGCGACAGGGGGATGCGACCCAGCAGGTCAAATGGAAGGTGGAGCGGCAGGACCGGCTGGCGCTGATCTTGCCTCTGGCCGACCGCAGGCCGGGTCCGCTCGCTATCGAGGTCAAATATCAGGGCGTCGCGCAACCAGCCAGCATATCGCTGCGCAGCTATGCGCAGGCGAGCAAGCTGGATGGATTGCAACTGCATGCCGGGGATCGCACCGCACTGCTGTCGGGGCAGCGGCTGGATCAGGTGGAAAGCGTCGATGTCGCGGGTCTGCTCTTGCGCCCGGATGGCCTGACCCGTGACGGGTCGGTGGATCGGCTGCGACTGGTCGCATCGGATGGCGGTGGGACATTGGAGCAGGGACGCGACGTCATTGCCAAGGTCAAGCTGCGCGATGGACGGACGGTCGGTCTGGGCATGACGGTAACGGCGGCGCGGCCGCAGGTCGGTTTGCTCAGTAAGAGCATCACAGCGGGCGCCCCGCCTGCCAACGGCAAGGCGCTGACATTAACGGGCGATGCGCTGCTGCCCGACGATGGCAGGCTGGTTTTCTCCGTTCGCGCCAATGATGGCACGAAATTCACGGCCGGGGATCTGATCGAGGTTGCACCGGCTGACGATGGTGCGGCGATCCGGTTGACCGCATCCAATGGCGTGCGCCTTGAAGGTCCGCAGGTGATGGTTGCGACACTGGACCCCAAGGCCATGCCACCGTCGCTGTTCGGGCCATTGCGCTTTCGCTTGCGCCACGGTGACGAGGCGAGCGACTGGCAGCCGCTGGTGACACTGGCGCGCCTGCCGCAGATTGAGGCTGTTTCCTGTGAGGTGAAGGCGGAGGGATGCACCATCAAGGGACGCGACCTCTTCCTGATCGACGCGGTGGGTGGCACGCCCGCGCTGGATCAGGCCGCGCCTGTGGCGCAGGGCTATACCGGATCGACGCTCAAGGCCCCCGCGCCGCAGGATGGCAAACTCTATCTTCGGTTGCGCGATGCACCCGACAGCGTGGTGACTCTTCCTGCCGCATGATGGAAAAGGATGCGGATGGATTGTCCATTGCTGATCCGCCGCCAGAGCAGGTTATTTGCTATGAAATAAGCCGATTAATATCGATACTTGCCATTCAGGATGATCGATCGTCCAAATAAATGGCTGTTCCGGCCATGGGCGTCACAGGCGCGGCGCGGCATCTTCTCCTTCAATTCTGCATAGGTTGGAGAGGATGATCATGAAGACCCAGGTCGCCATCGTCGGCGCAGGCCCCGCCGGACTGATGCTTGGCCATCTGCTGCGCGCAGAAGGCATTGATGCGGTTATCGTCGAGCGGGCATCGCCGGACTATGTGCTGGGCCGCATCAGGGCGGGCGTGCTGGAGCGTACCACCACGGATCTGATGGATCGTCTGGGTCTGGGCGCGCGGATGCATGCGGAGGGATTGCCGCATGACGGTTTCCATCTGGCCGATGGGGAGCGACTGATCCGCATAGATATTGCCGCACTCACCGGCAGGCAGGTGATGGTCTATGGCCAGACCGAGGTGACGCGCGACCTGATGGATGCGGCGCCGGAACGCGGGCTGGAAATCATCTACGATGCAGCCGATGTCGCGCTGCATAATGTGGACAGCGATGCGCCTTATCTCACCTATAACAAGGATGGTGCCAGTCATCGCATCGATGCCGCTTTCCTCTGCGGTTGCGACGGCTTCCATGGGCCGTCGCGCAAGGCGATCCCGGCATCGGTCTCCACCGCCTATGAGAAAGTCTATCCCTTCGGCTGGCTCGGCATTTTGGCGGATGTGCCGCCCTGTAACCATGAACTGATCTACGCCAATCACGAGCGCGGCTTTGCCCTGGCATCGATGCGGTCGGAAACGCGCAGCCGCTATTATATTCAGGTGCCTCTGGACGAGAAGATCGAGGAGTGGCCAGACGATCGCCTGTGGGACGAACTGGCCGTTCGTCTGGGGCCGGAAGCGGCCGCGCACATGACCCGTGGCCCGGCACTGGAAAAGTCCATCGCACCGCTGCGCAGCTTCGTGTTCGAACCGATGCGCCATGGCCGGCTGATGCTGGCGGGCGACAGCGCCCATATCGTTCCACCCACGGGTGCCAAGGGTCTGAATCTGGCGATGTCGGACGTGCATTATCTGTCGCAGTCGCTGATCGCTTTCTTCAAAAATCATGACAGCGACGCGGTGGCCGGCTATTCGGACAAGGCGCTGGCCCGCGTCTGGAAATCCGAACGCTTTTCATGGCAATTGACGAAGCTGATGCACCGCTTCCCCGACAGCGATGCGTTCGATCGCCGGATGCAGGTCGCCGACCTCGACTATATCGCATCCTCGGTCGCGGCGCAGACGACGATCGCGGAAAATTATGTAGGATTACCCCTGTAGAGATGACCAGCCTTCCCACTCGCAAAATCGGCGCCTTCACCGTTTCGGCCATCGGCCTTGGCTGCATGAACCTGTCCCACGCCTATCTGCCGCGTCCTGACGCGGCGGAGGCTGAACGGCTTCTGCGTCACGCGCTCGATGCCGGCGTCACCTTCTTCGACACCGCCGCCCTTTACGGCTTCGGCGCGAATGAGGAATTGTTGGGCCGGACGTTAATGGACCGGCGGGGGGAATTTACCTTGGCCAGCAAATGCGTGCTGGGCGAGGTTGACGGCAAGCGTGGGTTGGACGGTTCGCCTGCCGCGATCACCAAGACATTGGAAGATTCGCTCCGGCGCCTGAAGGTCGACCATATCGATCTCTATTATCTCCACCGGCTTGACCCCAATGTGCCGATCGAGGATTCGGTGAGTGCATTAGTTCGCGGCCTCGAAGCAGGGAAGATCGGTGCGATCGGTCTGTCGGAAATGTCGGCGGCGACGCTGCGCCGTGCGCATGCGGTGCATCCGATCGCGGCGATGCAGACCGAATATTCGCCCTGGACCCGCAATCCCGAAGTGGCGGTACTGGATGCCTGCGCCGAACTGGGCGTGGGTTTCGTCGCCTTTTCGCCGGTTGGACGCGGGCTGCTCGCGGGCAATCCCCATGCTGCCAATCTGCCGCAGGGCGATATTCGCGCCTTCATGCCGCGTTTCAAGGCGCCGCATCTGGAGGCAAATCTGGCATTGGCGGGGCAACTGGCGACACTGGCAGGCGAAGCAGGCTGTACCCCCGCCCAGCTATGCCTTGGTTGGTTGCTGGCGAAGGGCGATCATATTGTGCCGATTCCGGGGACGACCAGCATCGCCCATCTGGACGAGGATTTGGAGACTTTGTCGCGCGAATGGTCGACGGACCTGATCGCTGCGGTCGATGCGCTCTTCCCCTTCGATGCAGCGTCGGGGCCGCGCTATCCCAGGGAGGCGCAGGCACAGGTCGATACCGAAATCTGGGAAGGCGAACCGCTGGCCTGAATCGGAGTCAGTGATTCTCGGGCTGTTTCAATGGCTTGATTCGCCGATTCGCGATGAGAAGGGATACGATATGGGGTGCGGAGGGTTCTGGCCTTCTGCGCCCTTCTTTTTTCCGATGCAGCAAAATCCCCTAAATTTGAGGGGTTTTCGCTTGTCGATGCGGTCCCCTTCACGAAAGTTTCAAAAAGTGTGTTGACGGTTTGGTCGGTGGTATCTAGAGGGCTTTTCACCGGACGGGGCGCTGCCATCAGGGAGCGTTTGGAACGGTCGCCAACATAGACGGGATGCACCTCCCCTGGACAAGGTTTCAGGGAAGGATTGCTGTCCCGCTAAGGTTGTCGGTTCTTTGACATTGTCGGTTAGATGAAGGGACATGTGGGCGGCGGCTCCGGTCTGTGGCGGCTTTCAGGCGTCATGTGATCGGTTAAATTGGGCCGTTCCTTATTGGAGCCTTTTGGGATTTATCCTGGAAGGTTGTCTATATGTCTCAGTATATTCCACTAGAATATATTGTGCAGGAATGGCTC
>NZ_FNYZ01000020.1 GCF_900109095.1 Sphingobium sp. AP50 | reverse complement strand
TCGTTTCGATCGATGCGCCCGTCATCCACGGCCTCCTTACCATGGAGACCCATTGATTCAGAGTTTCAATCAATATGCAACTGTAATGCTAGGGCCAGGCACTTGGGGAGACCGTTGAAAGCGGCACGATTCCGGCGATCCATGGGGTTGTGCGCTGGCGGCTGATCGATCTGGCGCGGTGGTTTCATGACGAGTTTGGCATGTCCCTGACGGAAACGACGGTGGGGCCGGGAGTTGAAGAGGCTGGGTTATGTTAAACTGACGGGGCGTCCACGTCATCATGCCCAGAACGAATATGCGATGGAGGACTTCAACAAGGGGACTTTGCAGCCGAGCTGGCGAAGGTCAAAGCGGCCCTCCCGCACGGCACGCCGATAGAGGTCTGGTTCCAGGACGAGGCCCGGATCGGCCAGATCGCGCGGAGCAGTCAATGATCCGGGGGATCATTGCCCCGCAAGACCAGATCACCCGGCGTTGGACCAGGCGCGGCACCTGACCGTCGGCACCCAAGGACCAAAGGACGAAATCGGCCTACATCTTCGGCACCATCCGCCCCGAACTCGGCAAGGGCGCTGGTCTGGTGCTCCCGTTCTGCAACACGCGGACCATGTCGCTGCACCTGGCGGAGATATCGCTCGCTATCGAACCAGATGTCCACGCTGTGCTGCTGATGGATCAAGCCGGGTGGCGCATGACCCGAAAGCTGGACGTGCCCGAGAACATCAGTATCGTTCCGCTGCCGCCCAAATGCCCAGAACTCAACCTGGTCGAAAATGTCTGGCAGTTCATGTGCGATAACTGGCTTTCCAACCGGATCTTCACGTCCCACGACAGCATCATCAACCTTTGCTGCGACGCCTGGAACAAGCTGGTCGATCAGCCCTGGCGCATCATGACGATCGGACGCAGCAAATGGGCGCGTGGGTCGTGATCAATGCAGGTTGGTATGACATGGCGCCGCTGCGAGGCACGGTGTCCGCAGGATGCGCGCAATATTAGAGGCAGGAACGGTGGCACGGCAAATTATTTGCCGCGCCACTATTGGTTCTGGTCAGCACAAAGGCTGCTAGCCCGGCGCAAATTTCATAAAAGGCGGCCGATGCTCTGCGCTAGGCAGCCATATGCTCGACGCCGGTCAGGACCTCAAGGATAGTCCCGTCAGGATCGTAGAAGGCGAACACGCCCGAGCGGGTGCCACCTGGGGGAGTCATGAACTCCAGAGGCCCAAGCATCTTCACGCCCATGTTCAGAAGTTCCTGATAGACCTCTTCGATATTTTCGACATGGAAGGCTAGGCGAACAAAGCCCGCGTGGTGAAGCGATTGAACCGGGGTGCCTTCAGTCGGCGGGTCGAGATGCTGGCACAGGTCGATGAGCATCGACTGAGGAGTATCGCCGAGCTTCAAGAATGCGGCCTTGATTGGATTGAAGGGCACGCCAAATGCGCTGGCGTTACGTTCGCCAAGTTCTCCCTCCATATCGAAAAGCGCTGTGACGTGGAAACCGAGCGATTCATAGAATGCGATCGATCGATCCAGATCCTTCACGTTGATGTTGATGTGGTACATTCGATTCAGGTTAACGGCCATCAATAGGTCCTTTCCTAGTTCCATATGCGGAGCTTCAGGAGCAAAGCCTTGGACTGTGACTGCGAAGGATCATGGTTTGCAGGGTGTGACGAAGCCATATCGAGGTAGCGGCTATTCACCGATCTGCCTCTGCGCCCTATAGATTCTGGCAGCCCACCTCGGATGATCACCTGCTCCCCTTGAAAGGGTTGCGACCTGGAGAAAAAATGAAGTGCCATCCCAGTTCGCGGTGTCAGCCAACGTGCTCGTTCCAGTGACATCACGATCAGCCATCCGTTTACCTCTCCTAACCGCGTCGCGCCGGGGATCCTCGCCGGGTCCAATGCTTGTCCGCACCCTGACGCTACACATACCGCACAATAACGCTCAGTCCTGCGTTTGTAGCAAAATGATCAGTCCGTTGCACAACTGCGCACGCAGGAGGGCGGGCGATCACAGTGCCGCATTTCTGAATATTTGTTCGATCTGGCCAACTCGATGCGCCTTTCATTTCGCCAGCGGGCCTGCCAGATTTACGCCAAAGTGAGAAATCGAACGGGCGAGAGCGGTGGATGCTGATGAATAAAGACGATGAGTTCGCCTTGCGGGAGCTCAAGGCACGAGCGGACATTCATCAGGTCCTTGCGCGGCTCGCCAGGGCGCTTGATCGCTGTGATCGTGCGCTCGCCCTTTCCGCCTATCACGAGGATGGGTGGGACGCGCACGGTAGCTTCAATGGTCCTGCGGCGGAGTTTGTCGACTGGGCGATCGATACTCAGAGCAGCCATTTTATCTGGACGTCCCATTATCTCACGAACATCTACATCGAGCTTGATGGAGACAAGGCGGCGGTTGAGACCTATGTCCAGGTCATCATGCGTTTCGAGCGGGATGGGCGTCTGTACGACCTGGCGGGATGTGGCCGCTATCTCGACCGCTTCGAATGCCGCGAAGGCCTATGGAAGATTGCGCATCGCCAGGTGATTGGCGATTGGAACCGCGTTGATCCTATTGTCGAGCAGATGGACGACGGGTTGATTAAGCAACTGGTTCAGGGAACGCGCACGCCCGCTGATCCATCCTACGCCTACTTCCCCGCGAAAAGTGATGTGCTGGCTCCCGCATCAGCATGATGTGAAGACATACAATGCGTAGCGGTGATCCGCTCTGGCATTTCGTCATCCGCGGACATCGGGCAGGCGCCCCGACGGCACTGAACAGGTTTGAGCAAATGTGCCGGACCGGCGAGCAGATGATCGTGCGGTCTGGCAGGAGCTGTGACTATGTGTCGGGCTTTCCGCGCATATGCCGGACAGACTGATGGAGGGCAGTTATATGACGCTGGTTGCCAATGGCGCGCGCTTCGCCATCGCCATTCCCAATTTCGCGCTGGTAGCGCCGACAGTAGCCAAATGAAGCGGACCCATTTGCCGCTCAACGCTCTGCGCGTGCTGGATGCGGCGGCGCGACACCTGTCCTTCACCCGCGCGGCGGACGAACTGGCGGTGACGCCGGCTGCCGTGGGGCAGCAGATCCGCGCGCTGGAGGATATGCTGGGTGTCATGCTGTTTCGCCGGACGCCCAAGCGGCTGGAACTGACGCCGGAGACGGAAGCCGGACTTGATGCGCTGCGGGCAGGCTTTCTGGCATTTGAGGAAGCGGTGCGGGCGATGCAGGCAAGTCTGACGATTGCCGCGACGCACTATATCATCGACAAATGGCTCCAGCCCCGTCTGGCAACGCGCACCGCCGGTGCCCTCGATTCGACTCTGGCGCTGGTAATGATGGGCGATGCACTCGACCTTACCAAGGCCAATCTGGATCCGGCCTTGCGCCTGAGCGCGAGCGCCATCGAGCATGAAGGCGACGCGCGCGGCGAGCTGTTGTTCGTGACGGTCGAGGCGCAGGCGGGCGGACCTGATGCGCGGATCGAATGGCCTGGCTGCCCGCACACGGATCAGCCGTCAGCGATCTGTGTGTCCGATGCCGGCCTGGCGATCGAGGCGGCGGCCAATGGCCTTGGTCGCGCGACCGTGCCGCATATGCTGGCGCATGCCAGCCTCGCGGCCGGGCGAGTGCGGCAGTTGGGCGAACCTGTCAGCGTCGGCGTCGCCTGCCGGCTGATCAAGCCTTTGCCGCAATGGCGGCAGACCAAACCCAACATACGTACAAATGAAGCAAAACTGGCTCGACATAGCCGTGCGGCCGGGGCACCGATAAGGAGCGTTCGCACTGATGCCTGATCGTGAGACTCGCCTTGTGAATCCGGCTGGCGTGGCAGCCGTCAGGGAGCGACGGGAAAGTCTCGCATTGCGCGCGATTATCTTCCTCTATGCCATTGTCCTCATGCTTGTGGGCGGCGCCTTGCTGCTCGGAGGGGCCAGGCTGATCTGGCTCGGTGGTTCCTTCTATTATGCGCTTGCGGGAGGTGCTACGCTGGCCGCAGGCGGCCTGATCGCCATGAGGCGAAAGGGGGGCGTCCGGCTATATGCCCTGATGTTGCTGGTAACTCTTGCCTGGGCGGTCGCTGAAGCAGGCAGCAACGGTTGGGCACTTGCGCCCCGTATCATCCCGCCTGTCGTGCTCGGTCTGCCTTTGATCTTTTGGGGGAAAGCGGGTCAGAATGTGGCGCGAGGGGCTGACGTGCGACATCGCACCAGGCGCGCACGCTTGACGGCAATTGCGGCCGCTGTGACCGCTG
Organism: Sphingobium sp. AP50; assembly: GCF_900109095.1. Lineage (GTDB taxonomy): Bacteria > Pseudomonadota > Alphaproteobacteria > Sphingomonadales > Sphingomonadaceae > Sphingobium. Next base: position 100,066 of record NZ_FNYZ01000020.1, on the reverse strand, counting down.
TCGCCTTCGGCGCTGTGGTACATGTTCTTTTCGTCCCGTCTCCCATCGACCCGGCCTTTCAGGCTGGCGTAGGAACGGCAGACGAGGCGCGTCCGGCCGGCGGTGGCATGGCCGATGCCGATTGGGCCTATTATGGCGGCGATGCCGGTGCTCATCGGTCGAGCGCGCTGAACCAGATCACGCCAGCCAATGTCGACAAGCTGAAGGTGGCGTGGACATATCGGGTCGGGCCGACCCCCGCTGGCCTCGGGAAGCCGTCCGCCCTTGAAATGACGCCGCTCAAGATCGGGAATATGCTGTACGCTTGCACGGGCTACAGCGACGTCATCGCGCTGGATGCCGAAAGCGGCAAGGAGCAATGGCGCTTCCGATCAGGTGCGGACATTCGGGAAGTCCCCGTCGCGGCCTGCCGCGGCCTGGCTTTTGCCAGGGTCAATGACCAGCACTGCCCGGAGCGCATTTTGACGAACACCGTCGATGCCAGGCTCATAGCTCTCGATGCCCGTACCGGTCGGAAATGCGCGAGCTTTGGTAAGGCCGGCGAGGTTTCCCTGCTTGAAGGCATGGGCGCGGTACGCCCCGGATATTATTATCAAACCTCGGCACCGACAGCCGTCGCCGGCAATGTCGTGCTTGGGGGATGGGTGTTCGACAACCAATTCTGGGGTGAACCATCCGGCGTCATTCGCGCCTATGACATCAAGACCGGAAAGCTATCCTGGGCATGGGACATGGGGCGCCCCGACCGTAAAGGGGCACCCGCAGGAGGCGAGTCCTACACGCCATCGACGCCCAACAGTTGGGCGCCCATGGCGGCGGATGAGGCGCTTGGGCTTGTCTACGTCCCGCTGGGTGGGGCGCCGCCAGATCATTTCGGGGGGCGACGACGCCCGTTTGACGAGAAGTACGGGAGCTCCATCGTCGCGTTGGATGCACGGACCGGCACTGTGCGCTGGTCGTTCCAGACGGTCCACCATGATCTATGGGACTATGATGTCCTCTCGCCCAGTCTCGTAGACATTCCAAGAGGCTCATCGAGCGTGCAAGCGCTCGTGCAGGCCACCAAGCGAGGTCAACTGTTTCTCCTCGATCGAAGAACCGGCAAGCCGCTTTCCACGGTGGTTGAACGCCAGGTTCCGCAGGGCGGGATTGTGGAGGGTGAGCGTCTGTCGCCCAGCCAGCCTTACTCCACGGACCTGCCTGTCTTCAGCGGGCCGCCACTCACCGAACGAGACATGTGGGGTGTCACCGCGCTCGATCAGCTCTGGTGCCGTATCCGCTTCAAGGAGGCCCGCTTCGAGGGCGAATTCACGCCGCCAGGCGTGTCCCCCTTCATCATCTACCCCGGCTATATGGGGGGAAGTAACTGGGGCGGAGTCTCGATCGACCCCAGGCGCAACGTTGCGATTGTCGGCTCGCTGCGCTTGGCAACTTATGCACGGCTGATACCCGATGCCGAGCGTCAACGTGCAGGAATACGGCCCACCATCTGGTCAAAGATCGGGACTTCGACTGGCGGGCATCCTTCGCTGGCGGCTCAACAGGGCACACCAGTCGGTGTCGAACTAAACCCCTTCCTGTCGCCGCTCGGTATTCCATGCCAACAGCCGCCTTATGGCGTATTGTCGGCCGTCAACCTGCGAACAGGCAAGCTGGTTTGGACCCAGCCCATCGGCAGCGCAGAGGAAAGCGGACCTATGGGCTTTCGGTCACATCTTTCTCTGCGTGTGGGCACGCCGCTTCAGGGCGGATCACTGACCACCGCAACGGGCCTTACCTTCATCGGGGCCAGCCAGGACGCCTATTTCCGCGCATTTGAAACTGCCAGTGGCAAGCTCCTTTGGGAGACGAAGCTGCCCGCCGGCGGTCACGCATCGCCCGCAACCTATCTGACGCGCTCGGGTCGCCAGATGGTCGTCATTGCAGCAGGAGGGTCTTTGCCCCTGCGGTCCAGAATGGGCGACTACATCGTCGCGTACAGTTTGGGTGATAAAGATCGCTAGAACCCGGAGAAGCATCGATGAAATTTACGACCTTTGTGGCCGCGCCCTCTGGAGAGGATGTACCTGCATTCCAGACTTGGTTCACCACTGATTATTTTCAGCGCTTTGTCGAGGCTGGCGTCGGCCTCGCCTCGGCCGTGGTTCGACTGTCGCAGCCAGCGCCGGGCCAGCTCCCGGAGCGGCGCGGCGATCCGAGCGACCCCGCACATGTTGCCTATCATGTGATGCTTGAAAGCTGGTTCGTGACAGCGGAGGATTTCCGGCGGACAGTTCGTCTGGTCGAACCGCTATTGCGCAGCAAGGACGCCACCTTCGTCAGCTATCGTGTGACACCGATGCTTGAGAAGGATCCAAGATTTGCGGAGGCGGGTAACGAAGGGGCGCGCCCTGCGCTCACCTATGTGACACCCGTCTCCTGGCGAGCCGGGCTGCCCGGAGCAGAAGCGCGTCGTCATTGGGATGAGCATGTCTCGACAGCGCTTCGCGTTCACGCGAGCCTCACCAAATATGAGCGCAATTGGGTCGATGAAGTCATGTCCTGGTCCGAGGGGGCAACCCCGGTTGATGGCTATGCCGACTTTTCGTTCCGGACGGTCGAGGACTGGGATCAATTTTTCCCGGATGAAGCGGCCAGGCTGGAGATCGCGCAGGATATTGCGAACTTCATCCAGTCAGGCTCCGGCGTTTTTCTGGGAGATGTCGTTGTAGCCCATGGCTAAATGGTGTGTGATCCTGACATCATCGACCTCTGCTGGAGACGATATGGGGCGCCTGCTACCAGCAAGCGCCCCATATCAAATCGCTTCGAGCCTCCGACAAGGTCAACCGGTGGGGAAATCGGTGCTCAGCGAAAGCGCGCGCCATGCATCCGCTTGTGCATGGAAAGTGTCGCCTCGACCATGCAGAGTAGCAAGAGCATCCGAGCCAACCGCAACGCGAACCGGCGTCTCCTTCGCATCGAGTATAGCCAGGATGATGTCCCCCATTTTGGATGGGTCTCCGATCTGCTGGTGATTGAAATCCGCCAACGCGGCCTTGTGTGCGTCATCGCTCGCCATGTAATCGTCGATTGACAGGCTCGCGAACCTGACCGAGCTTTGATCCAGGAAATCGGTCCGGAACTGTCCTGGTTCGAGCAGCGTCACCTTGATGCCGAACTCGGCCAGTTCCTGACCGATCGATTCCGACCACCCCTCCAAAGCGAATTTCGTTGCGCAGTAGAGAGAGGAATTTCCGAAGCCGACGAGGCCGACGAGGGACGATATCGTGAAGATATGTCCAGACCGCTGGGCGCGCATGACGGGGAGGGCGGCTCGGGTCACATGAAACGTGCCGAAGACGTTGGTATCGAACTGCCGTTGAACCTGCTCATGCGAATTCGCCTCGAACGGGCCAATCTGGGCGAAGCCGGCATTGTTGACGAGGACGTCGATACCACCAAATCTGGCTACAGCAGCTTTGACAGCCTCTTGCGCTTCATCCGCGTTCGTCACGTCCAGCGGCACGGCCAGGAGACGCTCGCCATGGTCGCCGAGGGCGGCCCTCACGTCGTCCGGCTTGCGTGACGCGGCGACGACTTGATCGCCGGCCGCAAGGGCCGTGCGCGCGATCTCCAGGCCCATGCCTCGATTGGCGCCCGTAATGAACCAGCTTCTCATGATCTTGCTCCTTGAATTGGCGGGGTCACCCGACGCACCCCGTTGATTGATCAGCGTGGGATTTCGAACACGCCGTCATGCCCCGCGTTGCGAAATTGCATCAGCGCTCAGCGCAGCAGCACGAGCTCCTCGGCCATTGATGGATGCAGCGCGACGGTCTGGTCGAAGTCCGCCTTGCGAAGGCCGGCCTTCACCGCAATGGCTGCCACCTGCAGCAATTCCGGCGCATCCGGACCTATCATATGAATGCCGAGGACATGGTCGGTTTCAGCATCCACGATCATCTTGTACAATGCCCGCTCGTCACGTCCGGCAAGCACATTCTTCATCGGTTTGAAGCTGGACCGATAGATTTTGATCGGCCGGCCGAGGGATTGGGCGCCCGCTTCGGTCAGGCCGACGCCAGCCATTGGCGGATGGCTGAACACCGCGCTGGGTATATGCTCATAATCGACTGCGGACGGCTGCCCGCCAAATTGGGCATCGGCAAAGCTTTGTCCCTCGCGGATCGCCACGGGAGTGAGTTGAACCCGATTGGTCACATCGCCAACCGCGAACACGCTGGGCAGGTTGGTTCGATATTGGGCGTCGATCCGGATAGCGCCGTGCCCATCCAAGGCGATGCCTGCTTCCTCCAGACCCAGATCGAAGCTTTTGGGCACGCGGCCTATGGCAAAAAGGATCGCGTCGGCCTCTATGGGGGCCTGCCCGACGATATGCGCGACCAATGAGCCGTCGGAACGCTTCTCTATCTCTTGGAAAGCTGCATGGAAGCGGAAGGATATTCCCTTTGCGATCGATATTTCCTGCAGGCGCTGGCACAGTTCCGCATCATAGCCGCGCAGGATCGCGTCACCGCGCGTCATCAACGTGACCTCAGAGCCGAACTCATGGAATATGCCTGCGAATTCATTGGCAATGTAGCCACCGCCGGCAATCAGAATCCGGCGAGGCAGAGCGTCAAGGTGGAAGACCTCATTTGAAGTGATCCCATATTCCGCGCCTGGACAATCGGGACGCGCTGGCCACGCACCTGTAGCTAGCAAGATGCGATCAGCCTCAAGCGATTGACCGTCATCGAGCACTACGCGATTGGCATCCGCCAGTCTTGCGCGGCCCTGGATCAGTTCGACGCCGGCAGACGTTAGCGACGATTTATAGAGGCCTTCCAGTCGGCTGACTTCCTGAAGGACCCGATCGCGCAGCACCGGCCAATCGAAACGGCATGGAGGCACATCCCAGCCGAACTGACGCGCATCACGGAGATCTTCCGCGAAATGCGCGCCATAGACGAGTAGCTTCTTGGGCACGCAGCCGCGTATCACGCACGTCCCCCCCACGCGATGTTCCTCGATGAGTGCAACGCGCGCGCCGTGGCTGGAAGCAACCCGCGCTGCCCGCACGCCGCCTGAGCCAGCGCCAACGACGATGAGATCATAGCGCGAGGTCGGTGTTTGTTGTGTATCAGGCATAAGGTCAGACTTCATTCCGGTTTATGAGGCTGGCGAGATGCTCCGCTTGGCGGAGCGCCAGCGCGACGATTGTAAGTGTCGGGTTTTCAGCGGCACTGGTCGTGAACTGGCTGCCGTCCGAGATGAACAGATTCCTCACTTCGTGAGACTGACCCCAGCGGTTGACGACGCCGTCTTCCGGACGAGCGCTCATCCGGTTGGTGCCAAGATTGTGGGTCGACGGATAAGGCGGCGTGATGATCGTGCGCGTTGCACCTGCGGCAGTATAGATGGCTTCCCCCTGTTTGTACGCGTGGGCGCGCATTGCCAGATCGTTGTCGTGATCGTCATAATTCACATTGGCCACAGGCATGCCGTGCTGATCCTTGACTTCGGTGTTGAGCGTTACCCGGTTGTTGGCCTGCGGCATGTCTTCGCCGACAATCCAGAGCCCAGCCATATGATCATAGTGATCGAGCGCCGAACTGACGTCGCGACCCCAAGCGCCAGGATTTATGAACGCGGCCATGAAGGGAAGGCCGAGGGAAATGGTTTCCATTTCGAAGCCGCCGACATAGCCCCGCGACGGATCGTGATGAGCCTCGTCTCGTACAACGCCAGCCATGGTGGTGCCGCGGTACATGTGGACGGGCTTGTCGAAAATGCCCCACACCGTGCCGGTCGTGTGGCGCATATAATGGCGCCCGACATGTCCGGCGCCATTACCAAGACCATGCGGGAACATAGAGCTTGCGGAATTGAGCAATAGTCTCGGGCTTTCGATCGAATTGCCAGCGATCGCTACCGCGCGGGCCTTCTGGCGCTGTATCTGGCCATCAGCGTCGACGTAGACAGCGGCTGCTGCCCGTCCGCGTGCATCATGTTCGATGCGCAGGACGTGCGCTTGCGAACGCACCTCAAGCTTGCCGGTCGCCTCGCCCTTGGGAATCTCGGTATAGAGCGTGGACCATTTCGCGCCGGACTTGCACCCCTGAAAGCAGAAGCCGATCTGCTGGCAGCTGCCACGGTCGTCTCGCGGCTGGCTGTTGATCGACATGTTGCCGGTGTGAACCTCCTTGTAGCCGATCTTGGTGGCGCCGGCGTGGAAGACCTTGAAATTGTTATTGCCAGGCAGTCGGGGTATCCCATGGGTGCCGGTTGTGCCCATTCTAAATTCTGCTGCCGCATACCAAGGTGCCATTTCGGCTGCATCCAGCGGCCAGTCGAGGAGGGCAGCGCCGGCGACGGCGCCATAGGTCGTGCGCGCCTTCCACTCATGATCCTGAAAGCGCAAGGATGCGCCAGCCCAGTGCGTGGTCGTGCCGCCAACGGCCTTGACGATCCATGCCGGAAGCTCGGGGAAATCGGTCGCGACCCGCCAGGATCCCGACGTCGTACGGCGGTCGGTCCAGGCAAGCTGCGCGAAACTTTCCCACTCATCATTGATGAAATCGGCGATCTCGTACCGCTGGCCCGCTTCAAGGCACACGACCTTGATGCCCTTCTGTGCCAATGCGTTGGCCAAGGTGCCGCCGCCCGCGCCCGAGCCGACGATGACGACCACATCGTCGTCATTCAGATCAAATTTCGCTGTCATGGAATATCCCTCTGCCCTGTTCAGGCCGGCAGCCAATCGATGTCATCGAAGCCTCGACGGATATAGCCGCCTTGCTCTGCGGACGATCCTTCGTAACCGAACCGGCTCCACAGCGGCTGCTGGTTGTACAATGCGGTCACGAGGCCGGATCGAAGGGTCTTGAAGAAATCGGTGCCTTCAATCGTCTTCAAGATGCCGACGCGATCCTGCTCTTGCCTGATGGCGAGATAGGGGCGGCCAAACGTCTTGCGTGACGCATCGTCGAGCAATGCGGTCCCCGATTGCAATAGGCCCTTCTTGTTCGCATCGGCCGCAACCTGTTCATCGATCGCTATGATAGCCGTTCGGTAATCATCATCGCCAAGACGGTCGTGCGGGAAGAGATCTCGAGCGATCAATATCAATGTCGGTGCGGATGCCACCGAAACGGTCTTCAGCGGTTCGGCAAGTGCCTTGACCGGGAGAAGGGCGGACGACGTCGCCAGGAGTGCGGCTAGCCCCGATCCTCCGATGAATGATCGCCGATCAACATTGTTGATCCTGTCAATTACGCGCATGGGCTGTCTCACAAATATAGGATTAAGTATTGCTTCTACAGGACACCCTATTGGTAACGGCCGCCTCTCTGCAGGACTTCGATCTTGTAACCGTCTGGATCGCTGATGAAGAAGAACCGCGCCGGCAGGCGCTCGTCCTTGAATTCCTTTATCGGCTGTGGTGACAGGCCGGCGCGCTCCATCCGTGCATGCTCGGCTTCCAGGTCGTCGCTCACGACGGCGATGTGGCCGTACCCTTCACCCAGGGCATAGGGTTCGGCGCGGCCATGATTGATGGTCAGTTCAAGCTCAAAATCATTATCCGGGCTGCGCAGATAGACGAGCGTGAAATCCTCGAACGGAAACCTGCCTGCAACGTCGAGATCCAGGGCTGCCTTGTAGAAATCAACGGACTCCCGTTCATTCGTCACGCGAACCATCGAGTGAATGATTTTAGCCATGTTTGCTTGTTCCCGAATATGAAGTCACTCGAACGGTCATTTGGCGCTCAGCTTTTTGAGATAGGCGATGATCGCCAGGCGCTTGGCCGGATCCGATTGGCGATAGTTCATGATGCTGCCTGGGATTTCAGCATTGCTGTCGGCGAGCCAGAGGTTGAGCGTTTTCTCGTTCCACCTGATCTGGGACGCACGGAGCGTCCGGGAGTAAGTGAACCCCGGCGACTTCCCTGCCGTTCGCCCCATAATACCGGCCAATGACGGACCTACACGCGCCTCTCCCGCTATAGTAGAATGGCAGGCGCCGCATTGCTGGCCGAACAGCTTCTCGCCGCTCGGCGGGACGCCTTTCGGGACAACCAATCCCTGGCCATGGGCGGCTGCACCATTCAGCCATGCGAGGCCGATCACCATGACTGGCGTCAGTGTCTTCAGAGCAATGTTGCAAAAACGAGAAAAGTTTGCGTCGTTGCCGCCTTCTAAAGTTTTCCCTGATCCGGATCGCACCTGTTTTTCTCCGCGATGGCGTCGCCAGACGCAGAATGCCATTCCAAGTAGCGCAATGGCGACCTTTCCGGATTGCTTATTGTGGCATTCCCTATGGCGGATTGATCATCGGGATATGCGAGGGCGCAAATCTACACCTTCTCTGGCACACCAAGTGCAGCCAGTCCTACAGGTCCCGCTACTTGATTGCAGGAGGTCTGCCATTGCGATCAGTGTGCCCTATACCCGGATTGAAAATGTTGAGGGGGTCGAGCGCTGCGTAATGTTGGGCGAGAGGCTTCTTGGCATGATAGACATGGCCAACATTATGTTCCGCTGGATATTCCGCGCCGCGCTGATCAAGTAGCGCCAACATCTTTTCTTCTATTTCGATCGGGTCGTCGCCTTTGGCTATGACATAATCATGATGAAATACGTGGCAGAAGAAGTGCCCGTAATAGAGGCGGTACAGGATGGATTGCGATATGGATTCGGGCAGTTGCTCGACCCAATCTAGGTCATTGCGGCGCAGTGCGAAATCGATCGCCACGATGTTTTCCACGCGATCGGAATGCATGGCGCGATACCGGACCGCCGCACCGGCCACCGCAAACCGATGACGAAAGGCGTCTGCAGCTTCCGATGGACTGCATTCGACGAAGTCGCCGGTGGCAGATGGAAAGAGGGATGCGAGATAAGCGCGCGCTTCCTCTATGCCGCCGTCCGCCATCTTCAGAATGAGGTGATGCTCATAATGATCGCGATAATGGAGCAGCCGTGAGGGAAGATGCTTGCCCCACAAATGGCTGCACCATTGAAGCAGGTGATCGCTGAAATTGCGCGGCAGCAGTGGAAGCCGATCAGCCCAATTGTCGAGCCGCGCTTTCATCGCAAACAAGGCCGGAAGCCTCTCCGTACCCAGATATTTTATCGCGAGAAACAGGTCCTTGCCATATTTCGCCGCGATGTCGAAGGCGTCCCGGTGCACATATTCCCCTGAGACCGGGAGATGGGAGAAGCCGCTCAAAATATGACGGCGCAGCTTGGTAAATATCGCAGGATCGTTCGTGCCGAGGTAGAAGGTCGCAGTTTGCTCGTCCGCTGGAAAGCTGTCTAGCCGAACGGCGAAGAGCACAAGCTTTCCAGCGCTACCGGCCGCCTCGAACAGGCGGAGGGGGGCCGCGTTGAAACGGGCGGGCGTCCCTTCGTTGATTTGCCGAACATGATCGGGATAGCCCCCGTCGGACGCCGAAAGTCCTTCGACCGTTGCAACGTCGGCGTCCGTGAAACTCCCCCGGTCCAAGCGGTCCAGAATCTCCTCCGGTCGTCGACCTAATTCTATGCCGAGATGATTGACCAAGCGCAAAGCGCCATCAGCACCAACTTGCGCATATAAGGCGAACTGCGTGTAGGCAGGGCCGCGGCGGACCAGCGCTCCGCCTGAATTGTTGCAGATGCCCCCAACGACCGTCGCGCCGAGGCAGGACGATCCGATCACGGAATGTGGCTCGCGCCCGAGAGGTTTGAGCCTCTGCTCCAGTTCGTGGAGCGTGGTGCCAGGAAGGCAAAGGACCTGATTGCCCCCGCGCAGAAGATGAACGCCGCGCAGGCGGCCGGTGTTAACGATGATGACGTCGCGATCATAGTTCCCGAAGGGTGTGGAGCCTCCGGTCAGGCCGGTATTTGCGGCCTGCGCTATAATGATGACGTTGGCCGCGACGCAAAGTTGAAGAATCCGCCACTGTTCGAGGAGGGTGCCCGGGCGTACCACGGCCAGCACAGGCCCTTCACCAAAGCGGTAGCCCTTGGAGAAGCGCTGCGTAGCCGCAGTTCCTGTCAGGACATGGCGCCGGCCGACGACGTCCCGCATCTCGGAAACGAGTGAGCGGTCAGCCGCGGGCGGCGCTACAGCCTGCTGACCCAGCAAACCGGGATCCTGCCAGAGCCATCTGCTTGGTATCACCATCACCGCGCTCAGTGATTTTGAGGAAACATCACCCGATGGGTTTCCGCGTCGAATCCGGTCTTCATCTGGAAACGATTCTGGATGAGGTTCGCGCGCTCAGCAGCCGGCCGCGCGCTGATCTCAGCGTGCAGCTTTGCTGCACGAGGATAAGCGGCAAGTCCTTCTTCGCCAAAAATGATGGGCGCCATATTGGCCCATCCCCAAAATGCCATATCGGCGATGCTGTACTCGCTGCCCGCCAGATATGGGTTCGTGGACAGATGATCCTCGATCACCTGATAGTGCCGCTGCGTCTCCTTCAGATAGCGGTTCTGCGCATAGGGCAGGGTCTCGGGTGCATGGCGCAGGAAATGGACGGCCTGGCCGGAAAAGGGCGACAGGCCGGTCGCCACGAAGAAGAGCCATGACAGCGCCGCGCCGCGCTCCTTTTCATCTGCCGGCAGAAAATGACCGTGTTTTTCCGCAAGATAAAGCAGGATCGCGTTGGAATCGAAAACCGTCACCGCGCCATCGACGATGACCGGAACCTTCCCGTTGGGATTCAAGGCGCGAAACGCGGGATCGTGCTGATCGCCTTTCAGAATATCGATAGCGATGGTCTCATATTCAAGGCCGAGCTCTTCAAGGAGTAGGCCTACCTTCATCGGGTTAGGCGTATGATGAAAGTAGAAGCGCAGCATATATCTATCTCCAGAAGCGTTCAAGGAAAGTGATGGTCCGACCGGATCTTGTGAGCCGGTCGGACCCTGTAAGACATTAGAACTTGATCTCTGCTGTCACGCCATAGGTGCGGGGCGCGCCCGGCAGATAGGGATATCCTGCCGGGCCAGCATAGCTGACGCCAAGCGAGACATATTTCTTGTCGAGCAGATTTTTCCCCCAGAAACGGATACTGGTGTTCTGCGTCGGCGAGTATTTCAACTGCGCGCTCAGCAGACCGTATCCATCCTGCTTCAGGAGATTGTCGGGTTCAAAATACAGCCGCGATGTACGGTAGTAGTCGACCGAGAATTGAGCATCGCCTCGCCCGGTATCCACGGTATAGCTCGCACCGACGTTGAAAACATATTTCGCCGAAAGCGGAAGCTGATTGCCGCTGGCATCGATCGAAATGGCGGGAATGGTGCCGCCAACATAGCCGAGCGCCGGATCGGTGTTGGGGTTTGGCGGCGCCGAGGGGGCGTTTTTGTATGATTTGTAGGTAGCATCAAGATAGGTGAAACCGCCATGCGCGCTGAAATGTGACGTCAGTGCAGCCTCGGCTTCCAGTTCAAAGCCCTTGATACGCGCGCTGTCGGCATTCGACAGAATGATGGAACCTGACCTGATCAACTGTACCTGTGGATCTGCAACCCTGTAGTAGAAGGCGGCCCCGTTCAGTCGCAGGTGGCGATCGAAAAGCGAGGTTTTGAAACCCGCTTCAAAGGCATCTACCGTCTCTGGCCGCTGTGCGGGCGCTGTAAAGGGGATAAGATTATATCCGCCTGACTTATAGCCGCGACTATAGGACGCATAGCCAAGAATGTCGGGTGTAAACTTGTAGTCTATTGCAGCGCGGTACGTCAGCTTGTTCAGCTTCGTCGTGTCCGGAGCGACCGGGAAGCTGGCGATCTCGGTTCCATCGTTGATCAGGGCCGTTCGTCCCTCGCCTGATGTGCTTTCATGGGTATAGCGCAGCCCACCCGTCAGGCTCAGTCCCGGCACGACCTCTAAAGTCGCTTGGCCGTAGCCAGCGTAAGATTTTGCTCGCTGTTTGGCAAAGATTTGCACCCCATTGTAACCGGGACCCGAAAAGAGCGGGCCACTGAAATCGGATGGATCATATTCGCTCAGAGCGTTATAATAGAACAGGCCGGCGACGTAGGTGATCGCCCCCTTCTTGCCAGCAAGCTGCAGTTCCTGCGTGAACTGTTTCACGCCGATGTAGAGTGTAAATCTGCCATCGCCTTGCGGCGTGAGATCCGAAACGCCAGGCTGCCTCTCGCGCTCGCTCGTGTAGGCCGTGGTGCTGGTGAGGGTTCCTATGCCAAGATCTTGCTCAATCCGCAAAGAGCCACCTTTGCCCTTGGTTATATTGCGACCATCGATACCGTCTCTCGTGTCATAGAAGCCGGGCAGGGGTGGGAGAACCACGTAGGGCGGCAGGCTCGTGCCGCCCGTATATCCCTTCATGATGTTGCCTTGCGTGCTGACCCTGGACAGCGAGTAATAGCCCGTAAGGACGATCTTGGTGCTGCTGCTCGGTTCCCACAGCAATTTGGAGCGCACGGTGAAATTGTTCTGGAAGCCGGTTTTGTTGCCGGTGGCGATGTTGGTGCCCCAGCCATCAGCCTGATTGGTGCCGCCGACCGTGAGGTCCATTGCGACGGTGTCCGACAGGCCGCCCGTCACGTAGAGATCGCCCTGGAAGGTCTGGTAGTTGCCATAGCCCAGGCTGGCATGGCCCGAAAAGTCGAACGAGGGGTCTGGTGTCACGATGTTGATGACGCCACCCGATGAGTTGCGTCCGAACAACGTGCCTTGCGGCCCTTTCAGAACTTCGACGCGCTCTATGTTGCTGAGCGAGAGAAAACCCAATGGCAGCCGCGTATAGTAAACGCCGTCGGCATAGACGGCGACACTGGACTCGTTGCCGGCAGCAGAGGCATTGCTGCCGATACCTCGCAAAAAGGGAAGGGCTACGCCTGTTCCCTGCGCCACTTGAAGGCCCGGCGTGACCCTGGTGAGTTCCCGAACATCCTTGATGCCGCGCTGCTCCAGCGCCGCATCGTTAAATGCGCTCACGGCGACTGGAACGTCCTGAAGATTTTGGGCACGCTTCTGCGCAGTGACGATAATGTCTTGCACACCGCCAGTCGCGGGTTCTGTTGCCTGATCCTCGGCTCTGGCTGACGTGGCCAGAAAAGCGATTGCGAATGTAGTGATTGTCAAAAACCCGGTCGTGCTAGTCAGGTGCTTTTCATGCCGCTTATACATCGAGTTCCCCTCCCAGGTGATATCATATTTTATTATGGACGGCGCTTCGACCTCGGTTGCGCGATGGGAATGCCACGCTTTCTCGATAACCTGACTTGTCATCTCATTCGCCCGCGTTGATGTTCTCGAAATAGGGTTTGCTTTAACAAATGGAGCATTGCGGAGAGGGCGCGCTCCGGCGGCGCTCATGGTAGGCGTGAAGGGATCGGCCCTGTCGGTTCTACGATCCAAAAAGCGATGAAATGCGCGTTTCTCAACACATCGTTGATCTGCGCTGGCTGGTCTGTGCCTGTTATCGTGACCTGTCAGGAGCACTCTTAGGCGGTGTAAGCCGCATGCGCACAGATGAAGGGAGAGGGCAGCTTGACCACGGCGATGACCAATTTGGTTGAAGCTGACTATCGCGAGATAGTGCAGCAAATCCCCATGCTTCAATTGTCAGGCGATGGGCTGCTTAGCGCGCGCAGCGCAATGGTCGACATGTTCCTCGATCTTCTCCCTCTTGCCGATGATCCTGCGATCCCGCCGCGCACCATCGATGAGGCGCCAGTGATCCTTTTCGAGCCGGCAGTCTCATCGGAAACCGCGCGCGCGGCCATTCTCTATATTCACAGTGGCGGTTTCGTCATGGGTAACGCCGCCATGATGAACGGCTATTGCGCGCGCCTCGCCAACGAGTTTGGTGTCGTCATTGCCAATGTCGACTACAGGCTGGCGCCCGAGGCGCCGTTCCCCGGGCCGCTGGAAGATTGCTATAGCGGTCTTTGCTGGCTGTTCGAGCAGGCTGCGATGCTGAATGTCGATCCTGGACGCATTGCCGTCATGGGAGATAGCGGTGGCGGCGGTTTGGCTGCGGCGCTGTGCCTGCTGGCACGTGATCGCGGTGGTCCCCAGCCCAGCGCTCAGCTTCTAATGTATCCCATGCTGGATTGCCGGACCGGAAGTCCGCAGGAGCCGTGTCCAAATCCCTTTACGGGCGCATTTTTGTGGACCCGCGCCATGAACCAGTTCGGCTGGGGCGCCATGCGTGGCCATCAAGAGGTGGAGGCGGAACAACTGGGTCATTTTTCGCCATCGCTTGCGCGTGATTTCTCTGCCCTGCCTCCTGCTTTCATCGGCGTCGGGACGCTGGATCTCTTCGTGGACGAATGCCTAGCCTATGCCCAGCATCTCCTCCGCGCTGGCGTTTCAGTCGAACTGCGGACGTATCCGGGATGTTTTCACGGTTTCGACAGACTGCCCGGGGACCCTTCCGTTCGTTTCGAGCGCGACCTTTTCGATGCCATCCGACGCATGCTCGCGCTGGACCCAAGCAGCGGGACGAGTCCGGGCCGGACGGCGTAGCTGCATCCTAATGACCAACCGGACGGAGAATAGCATTGGAGCTTGAAGGCAAGAGGGTCGTCATCACTGGCGCCGCCGGTGATATCGGCGGCGCCACCGCGCGTCGCTGCGTTGAAGAAGGGGCATCCGTCATGCTTCTCGACATCGACGAAAACGCGATTGCCGCTGCTGCTGCAGAGCACGCCAGCCTTTTGCACTACCGCCTGGACGTGACGTCGAGCGCCGATGTCGCGGCAGCCGCGGCGGCGGTGCAGGAACGGATGGGCATGATTGACCTGCTTTTCCTCAACGCGGGCATAGAGCAGCCCCATGCGCCCTTTATCGACCTTGACGAGGCACTTTTCGACCGGGTCATGGCCGTCAACGTCAAGGGCGTGTTCCTGATGGCGAAGCACTTTGTGCCGATCATGCGGGACGGCGGCAGTATCGTCATTACCGCGTCGATCGCTTCGCTGATGGGGCTTCCGGGCAATGCAGCCTATTCTGCCAGCAAGGCGGCCGTCGCGGGTATGATGCGCTCTATCGCCACCGACTGTGCGGTGCGTGGGATACGATGCAACACCGTCCACCCTGGCTCTGTGAACAGCCGCATGATGGCACGCTCTGCCGAAGCGGCGACCGGGGGTGGGGACACAACGCTGTTTTACGAGCAGGTATCGGCGATGGCTAAGCTTGGCCGGATGGTCGAGCCCGTGGAAATCGCTGAAATGGTGGTCTTCCTTGGCAGCGATCGGGCACGGATGGTGACCGGTCAGAGCCTTGTCGTGGATGGCGGGACGGTAGCGTGACGCCGATAGTGGGGAGCCGTAGTCAGAGCGGCCGGGAAAGCCGCCATTGCCCGCATAAGTCGCCCTGACCAAGCGACTGCAGCTCCACGAAGACAATCCTATCAAGCCAAAACGGATCGAAGCACATGATCGAACTCTATTACCATCCAACGCCCAACACCTGGAAAGTGGCGATCATGCTGGAGGAGTGCGGGCTCCCCTACGAACTCAAGCTCGTCAATATCCACCAGTCCGAACAGTTTTCGCCCGAATTCCAGAAAATCAATCCCAATGGCCGGGTTCCGGCTATTGTCGATGTCGAAGCGCCAGGAGGGCCTCTTCCGATCTTTGAATCGGGAGCGATCCTTCTCTACCTGGCCGAAAAGAGCGGGCGCTTTCTGGCATCAACTGGCTTCGATCGGGCGGTCGCGCTGGAATGGCTGTTCTGGCAGATGTCCGCCCTTGGCCCAATCGCCGGACAGGCTCATTATTTTCGCCGATATGCTCCGTCAGGCAACGAGCACGCCAGCGACCGATTCACAAAGGAGGCGGCTCGTCTCTATGGGGTCTTGGATCGCAGGCTTGGCGATGTCGAATGGCTCGCAGGGGAATACGGCATCGCGGACATGGCCTGCTGGGGATGGGTATTCTATCATCGCATGCATGGACAGTCGTTCGAGGACTTTCCGCATGTCGGCAATTGGTTCAGGAAGATGTCGGATCGTCCAGCGGTAGGGCGCGCAAAGCGGATCGGTCTCGACAACGTCTCATCCGACATGCTCGCAGTGTATGAGCAGCCCTATTACAATCTTGCCGATGATTACGGAGCTGCGGCCACTAAAGTCCGTTGACCGGTCGCAAGGCGCATCGCGACAGGCGCCAGGGGCGAGGTTGACGGTCGGTCGGCGCATGTCTTGCTCACTTTGATCAAACCTCAAAACTGCTCTGGCGCACTCATTCACGCTAAAAGCCATGCCCAGAATGCGATCTGTCGCAATGAGGGAGGGATCATGAGAGTTTTCATCATCGGCGCCACCGGATTCGTCGGGTCGGCCGTCGCACGTGTTTTCAAGGCAGCGGGCCACGATGTTTTCGGGCTCGCTCGCAATAGTTCCAATGAAACAGTACTACAAGCCGCTGGCGTTACGGCAGTACGGGGAGACGTTGCCGATCTCACCGGGCTTGCAGCACTCGTAAAGCCGTTTGACGTGATCGTCATGGCCGGCATGATCCCCTTTGATGATGAGGCGCCTCTCATGCAGGCACTGGTCGCGGCCTGTCGCGACGGTTCGGACAAGCATCTCATCTTCACGTCGGGCAGCGGGGTGCTTTCTATCGAATCGAAAGATGGTTCCTGGAACCAGGAAACCTTCGCCGAGGATGATGCTTTCCCATTCCCCGCACGTCCAAACCGTGCGGTTCGCATTCAGACCGAAGACCTGGTGCGTCAATCATCGGGGGAGGGACTGCGTACCTATGTCGTTCGGCCGCCGCTCATCTATGGGCATGGTGGAAGCATTCAGATTCCGCAGATTTTCGAGTCAGCGAGGAAGACGGGCAAGGCTTGCTATCTTGGATATGGATTGAACCTCTATTCGGCCGTGCATGTCGACGACCTGGCTGAATGCTATCGTCTTGCCGTCGAGCGAGGAACGCCTGGCGCGCTCTATCATACGGTCTCGGGAGAGGCGAATTTCCGCAGCATTGCCGAGGCGGTTGCGGATGTCGTTGGATGCGAGACGCAAAGCCTGGACTATGAAGCCGCATGCGAGCTCTGGGGCAGCTTCTGGGTAGATATCGCGCTCGCTGTCAACAGCCGGTCAATCGCGCGGCGAACAGTTGCGGAACTTGGCTGGAATCCTCGCCACCTCGACGTGATCGACGACATCCGCAACGGTTCCTATCGTGCCGCCTATCAAGCGGCACAGGCGCAGGGAGGGACGGCATATAGTTGGAAGAGTCACGGCTGACGCGGGATGATGCTCCCACCATAGCCGATGTCATTAAGAGCCCAGGACGGAAAGGTAGACATAGTGAGCAGCATGAACGCGCGATCTCATCTCATCGAGTTGATGAGTCAGGGCAGGCAGCCAGTCGGCATCTTCGTTTCGTCTCTTGATCCGGCTTCGACCGATATCATGGCGCTCGCGGGAGTCGATTTCGTTGTTATCGATGCAGAACATGGCCGTTTCGGGCGAGCCGATATTGAAAACCACGTTCGGGCGGCCAACCTCGGCGGCATACTCCCGTTCGTTCGCATTCTCGAAAATTCGCCGATCTTGATCCAGTCGACGCTCGATCTTGGCGCGCAAGGGGTGCTCGTCCCGCATGTCGACACCGCCGACGATGCCCGTTCTGCGGTCGCGGCTAGCCGATATGCGCCGCGAGGAAAGCGAGGCATGTGTCCGGCCTGTAATGCTGGCGGTTACGGTATGGGGGGATGGTCCGCGCATGTCGATGCGTCCGACGCGAATGTCCTGATCATTCCCATTCTGGAATCTCGCAAATCGATCGAAAATGTTGACGAAATCTTGGCCGTCGATGGCATTGACATCGTCATGTACGGGCCGGGCGACCTTTCGGCGGATATGGGTATCGACTTTGTCAAAGACGGTCATCTCCTGGTTGGGGCTTGGCAGACGATGCTTGCCGCGACGAAACAAGCCGGCAAAAGCGCGCTCGCGCCATGCGGTTTGGGGTTCGATGACGCAGACATGCTGATCATAGAGATGGAGCTCATGCTGCTGCGAAAAACGGTTGCTCGCATGGTAGATGAGACGCGGGCCCATCATGCCTCCCGTTCATGAGGATCAGTCGGCGCGAAATTCTGGTCACTGCGCTCGCGTCGGGTTGCTTCGTGGCTGAATATGGCGATCGAGCGATGGCCGCCGCGTTCGAAGATGCCTATGCAGGTGTCGACCCCGACCTGATTTCGCGGCTACGTCAGATCAGGGCGGGAGACGTCAGCGCGGAAACCTTGTCGCGCTGGCGAAACGCGCTTCCGACGGTCCCAGCCGAAACCCTTCCGCCGCCTGCGCCCCGGCTGGTGCCGAAAGTCATTCCGGGATCCCAGGGCAATCCGCCTGTCTCCATTTTCGTCGTCGACCCTTCGCCGGGGACACGTGGCCGCTCAGCCTATATTTATGTTCACGGTGGCGGATATGTCATGTTCAGTGCTGATCGAAACCCGAGACTCCTTCAGGAAATTGCGCTCGAAAATGACTGCTTGGTGGTGGCCGTTGATTACCGTCTGGCGCCGGAAGCACGCTTCCCGGCTGCGTTGGAGGATATATATGCGACGCTATGCTGGCTTCATGACAATGCGGATGCGCTGGGTATCGACGCCAGCCGCATAGCGGTCGGCGGAGAGAGCGCGGGGGCAGGGCATGTGGCATCGCTGACGATCGCTGCCCGCGACAGGGGTGGTCCCAGAACCGCCTTCCAGCTTCTTGTCTATCCTATGCTCGATGACAGAACCGGTAGTAGCAGGCCCGCCGCAGCCAATGCGGGACGGTTTATCTGGACGCCTGCTTCCAACCGCTTCGGGTGGTCATCACTGCTTGGGATGCCTGCCGGCAGCGATACCGTTCCAGCAGGTTGGGTCCCGGCGCGCGTGAGCGACCTGGTCGGTCTTCCGCCTACCTATATCGCAGCCGGCGCGATTGACCTTTTTGCGCGAGAGAATATCGAATTTGCCAGTCGGTTGATGGAAGCCGGAGTGCCAACTGAACTTCTTGTTGTGCCGGGGGCCTATCATGGGTTTGATCTCGCAGTACCGGACGCGCCGATCTCGCGGCGTTTCACTGCTTCCTGGAAGGCGGCGCTCAAGAAGGCGCTGAGCAAGTAAGGAGGCAGTTGGGTTGTCGAGCCTCAACGTTGGCCTGCTGCCGGTTTGGTGGACGCCGCGCTGGGCGCCATCAAACAACGCGAACTGCCCGCTGAAACGTTATGTTGGTGAGATAGGCTCGCTGGCGCGTAACTGCAGGTCGGGTATGGAAAAATACTATGGCCACTCTATCCCGGACGTTGCCGGGTCATGATCGATATTCTGATCTTTTGATCGACTTCGCTCCACTTTCTTTGCGATCCCGTCCGGCCGGAATGCTAGATAATGCGCTTACGGCTGCGAACGAAGAATGGCGGAAATTACGGCCCTTGTGAGGGAGAGATCATGCTCAAGGACATTGGCGCAAAGCTTGCCATTCAGGAATTGCACGGACTCTACACGGACGCCTTCTACCGTAAAAGCGAAGAAGATTACCGCGATTGCTGGGCATCGGATGGCGAGTGGATCGCATTTGGCCGCTCTACGAAAGGTCGTGAAACCATTGTGGAGTTCTGGCGCACTCTGATGAAAGATCGGCACAATATCCTCCACAGCCCCGTCGCATCGATCATAGAGGTCAGGGGGGAGAAAGCCTTGGGCCGTATCTATGTCACCGAGTCCGTGCGAGCGACTGACGGAAAGCCGCGGATCGTGATGGGTATCTACCATGACGAATATAAAGTGGAAGACGGCCGATGGCGGTTTGCTCGTCGATGGTGGAATCTGACCTATCTTGGACCGCCCGACTTTAGCGGACGGTATTGGGACGCGGTGCCTATGGGGCGGCCGCCTGTTTTTGAAGGGTGGGATACGCCGAACAAGCCGACACTCGAAGAAGTCGCGGCCTACGTACAGTCGTTTGGATGAACATTATTACCTCCCGGCAATGGCGGCGCGAGCTCCTTTCGCGAGAAGGGTGTTGGCAACTTGAGGCTCGACATTTTCGATATATTCCGGCGCTTCTCGATGCACTATCCGACTGGTGGCATTCAAAGATGGGGATGAATATTCAAATGGTTTGTGAGACTGAGTCGGGCGGCAGCCGGGCACCGACGTGGACGCCACATAGAAACGCTGAGAACTAGAAGATTTCAGCATAACCATCTCCAGCCGGTCGACTGCCTGCGCATAGCGCATCATACAGTCCCGGATTTTTCCCCGATCCAGCAATTCCGTCAGTGCATTGCGATCGTCCTCGGACATCATTTCACCATCTCCCGCTGCTTTGCCGGTGCTTTTGAGGAGGCGGCGCGAGAAAGCCTGAAAAGGCCGTCATCGCTCCTGCCAGCACCGGCCATGATTTCTCGGTGAAGTAGGTGAGGAACGACGGCCTGTCTTGATGCGGGATAGCGCAGACTGATCGTCTCGCGACATCGTTCGCCGAGCGAGGGGCGCCGGTCCTTCGAAAATGGAAGGTTGCGGCGTTCATCAGCCGGTGCGAAGGAGGGGGATGCAAAGGGGCGATGACATTAAAGGAAGCGAAGTCGGAGTAAAATCTCTGCGGATGCACGGCACGATCGC
Organism: Sphingobium sp. AP50; assembly: GCF_900109095.1. Classification (GTDB taxonomy): domain Bacteria; phylum Pseudomonadota; class Alphaproteobacteria; order Sphingomonadales; family Sphingomonadaceae; genus Sphingobium. Next base: position 79,477 of record NZ_FNYZ01000020.1, on the reverse strand, counting down.
CCGTGATTTGGGGCGGGAAATCGTATCCGGGCGGATGCAGCCCGGAACTCTCCTCGACAGCGAGATCGTGGCAAGCAAGCTTAATGGCGTGTCGCGGGCGACCTATCGGGAGGCGGTCAGGATTTTGGCGGCCAAGGGGCTGGTCGAGGCAAAGCCCAAGGCGGGCACGCGCGTTTCGGAGCAGGTGGACTGGCAAGTCCTCGATCCGGATGTGCTGGCGTGGATTTTTTCATCCGAACCCCGACAGGATTTGATCGCACACCTGTTCGAACTACGCCGGGTCATCGAGCCCGCCGCAGCCAGCTTTGCCGCCGGCCGGCGCAGCTTCGCGCAACTCGGCCAGATGGAGGCGGCCTTGAAGGAGATGGAGCGCTTCACGCTTGCCGACGAAAGGGGGCGCGCGGCCGATAACCGGTTTCATTCCGTCCTGCTGGAGGCGTCTGCCAATCCGTTTCTGACGACGCTGAGCGACGGTATTTGTGCGGCGGTGAGCCTTGCCACCATGTTTCGCTTGAACAAGTCACCAGTGCAGCGCGACCCCGTGCCGGACCATTGGCAGGTGTTCGAAGCCATCGCCGCTGGTGACGCTGAACAGGCAGGCGCATGCATGACCGCCCTCATCGACAGAACCTATGTCGATACAAAGGGTGTGTAGCCTCTAGGCTGGATTGACCCGTATCCGCGTCACCCTTCGTTCAGGATCGAGATGAAAGACGAGGTCCGCGCGATTGGGCATTTCATCCAGGATATGGCGTGTCAGCCTTTCATAGTGGAGGATAAAGTGATCGATCTGATCCTGGCTCATCGTTCTGCGGGCAGCGGTCGGGTCTGACGCCAGATGCGCCTTGAGTTGCTCTTCCTGCTGGTTGCGCCAGCGGGCGACGACTTCAAAGTTCGGTGCGGCAAGCAGGATCAGCAAATCCAGACAGGAGAAAAGGCGCTGATACTCGTCGGCCAACCTGTCATTGACATATCGACGCCACAAGCCGTCGGCATCGCCGTAGCGTTCCAGGTCGTTCATGGGTGGGGCTAGCGCGGCCTCGCTCTGCGGGCGGGCACCTATGCACCAGCCTTCGAGCAGGATGATGTCGAGCGGCGGCTCGATGACCGGCCAGGCGGAGGCTGGCAGACGATCGTCCAGGGCCTTGTCGAACGCTGGAAAGACGACCTGGCCTTCAGTTTGGGCTGCCTGGATCAGCGACCGTCCCAGGTGCGCGTCATGTGTGCCCGGTACGCCACGAGTTGCCAGCAGGGGATGAACCTCGGCAGCCAATGCAAGCCGATCCCGCCTTGGCAGATAAAGATCGTCCAGCGCCAATATCTGCGTGCTGAAGCCCTTGGCCCGCAACTGCCCCGCCGCGGCCACCGCCACCGTCGATTTGCCAATGCCCTGCGCGCCGCACAGTCCCACGACGAAGGGGGCATGGCCGTCCGAACGGGGCAGGGGCTTTCTCGACGCGACGAAGGTCGCGATATGATCGGCCAGCGAAGGTTCTTTTCCATTGTCAGGCGACACGATCCGGCGGCTCCTTTCCAGCGACGAAGGCGTCGATATTGGCAAGCGTTTGGAACCCCATGGCGCAGCGTGTCTCGATCGTCGCGCTGCCCAGATGCGGCAGCAGGACGGCATTTTCCAGGCTGGCCAGGTCTGCCGACAGCAGGGGCTCCCGCTCATAGACGTCGAGGCCCGCTGCCGCTGGTCGTCCTGCCTGCAACGCCGCGACCAGCGCCACCTCGTCGATCACCGTGCCCCGCGCCGTGTTGATCAACAGCGCGCTAGGCTTCATGAGCGCCAACCTGTCGGCATCGAGCAGGTGATGGGTTTCCGGGCCACCGGGGCAATGTATCGAGACCACGTCGCAAGTGGCCAGAAGATCTGTCAGGTCCGGCACGAACAGCGCGGGAGGCGCATCTTCGGACATGACGGGGCGGCGGGCGTGATAGGCCACCTCCATGTCCCATAGGGACCGGGCCAGCCGCGCGGTCACCTGCGCGATGCGGCCGTAACCGATCAGGCCGAGCCGTTTGCCCTGCAGGCTTACCCCCATCAGATGGACGGGATGCCAGCCGGGCCAGTTCCCCGCGCGCAATTGCCGTTCGCCTTCGCCTGCGCGCCGTGCCGCCATCAGCATCAACATGATGGCAAGCTCAGCGGTCGAATGCGTCAGTACATCGGGCGTATTGGTAACCATGATCCCCGCCTGCCGCGCAGCGGCGAGGGCGATATGATCGCAGCCGGCACCGAAATTGGCGATGAGGCGTGCCGAAAGTCCACTCTGCCTGAGCATCTCCGCATCGATTCGATCGGTGATGGTGGGGCATAGAATGTCGAACCGCATGAGGGCCTCGGCCAAGTCGCTTCGGGTGAGCGGCTGATCGGTGGCATCGATCGTGACATCATACCGTTGCCGCATCGCATCCAACACAGGCTGTGGCCAGAGGCGCGTTACCAGGATTTTTTGAGGCTCCATCCCTGCTTATCCTCCAAGGCGAAACGCAACATGCGGCTCGCCCGGCCATTCTCTATTGCAAATATGTCTAGGTTATCAATATATAAGTCAGACCTAATGAAATTTATCTGCATGGGTGGCAGAGATGGTCGGGCGTCGGCCGACAGGGAAGCTGCTCGCCGCCGAATTGCATGGGGAGTTTGTCATGGCTTTGACCGATTATGTGACGCTCGGCCGATCGGGCCTGCGCGTCAGCCCGACCTGCCTGGGAACGATGACATTCGGGTCCGAAACCGGCTGGGGCATGGAAGAGGGTGAGGCCCGCGCGGTTTTCGACCTTTATTGCGACGAGGGCGGGAATTTCTTCGACTGCGCGAACAGCTATGCAGGCGGTACGAGTGAGCGCATGCTGGGCGCCTTCGTCAAGGCGCGTGGCGTGCGCGACCGGGCCGTGATCGCGACGAAGTTCACGCGCTGCGTCGAACCGGGCAACCCCAATGCGGTGGGCAATGGCCGCAAAGCGCTGATGCTTTCGCTCGACCAATCGCTTCAGCGGCTTCAGACAGACTATGTCGACCTCTACTGGATGCACAGCTGGGATGCGCTGACGCCCGCAGAGGAGGTGATGGACGCTCTGGATGGCCTCGTGAAGGCCGGGAAAATCCGCTATTATGGATTGTCCGACGTTCCGGCTTGGTATGCGGCGCGCTTATATACGCTGGCGGAGCAGGGCGGCCGCAACCGGCCCATCGCGCTTCAGATGGAATATTCGCTGATCGAGCGTGGCATCGAGCGGGAGCATCTGCCCGCGATGCAGGAGATGGGCATGGCCCTGTGCGCCTGGAGCCCGACGAGCAGTGGCTTTTTGGCCGGGAAATATCGCCGGGATGCTGGTGGCGTGCTGGGGGAGGGGCGCATGACGTCCAACCCGATGTTGCAGGATCGCCTGTCCGATCCGCGAAATTGGAAAATTCTGGACGTCGTGATGGCCGTTGCGCGGGAACTGGGGCAATCCCCGGTCAAGGTTGCGCTCAACTGGGCCAGCACGCAGCCGGGGAGCACGTCGCCGATCATTGGCGCGCGCTCGGTCGCGCAATTGGGCGAGAATTTGGATGCGGGCGGATTCGCGATTCCGCCCGAATTGCGCAGGCAACTGGACGATGTGAGCGCGCTGGCGCCGATCCATCCCTATCTCATGTTCCAGTCGCCGATCACCGAATTTCTCGCCGGTGGGAGCATGACCCGGCCCTGGATGCCCGAGCGTCTGGGCTGACGGGGCGGGCCGAATCCATTTTATCGAACAGAAGGGGCGTAATGGGAAAGTGGCCTATCTGCCAGTTTCGCTATTCCATCCAATTCTCGGCGCATTGGAAAGCTGATATTTCGACACCACTGATCCAGGCTCATAATTGGCCTGCAAGGAGCGATGTCTAGATCGCTCAGTTGCAGAGAACTGAAATGCATACAGTCAAGCCTTCAGCCACGAAGGCGTTCGTACTTCTTCATATCCCCATCCCGATAGCGAGCCGTACCATATTGCTCGAAACCCAGTTTCGAAGCGAGCCTGATTGATCCGCTATTCTCGACATCGATAATGCACACACATCTTTCATCCGGGCTTTCATTATCGAACCAATCGAGCAATGCGCGCATCGCTTCCAAAGCAAAGCCTTGCCCATGGGACGCGCCGCTAAAGATCCAGGCTGCTTCTGGCGTTCCGTCAAAATCGGCGCCCAATCCACGCTGGAAATTAGCCAGGCCTACTTCCCTGATAAAGGCTCCACTGGAGCGTTCGAACACGGCGAACATGCCGAACCCCAGCAGGCTCCAGTGTCCCGCATAGCGAAGGAGGCGATGCCACGCCTCCTCGCGCGACGTGGGTAGTCCACGAATGAACTGGAGCACTGCTGGATCGGTCGCGAGTTCGAACATGGCATCGAGATCTTCGATCCTGTGGGGACGCAAGGTCAGGCGGTCGGTGCTGATCATGGGACGGTGCATAGCCAAACTCGCGAGGTTTTCCAAAGGTCAGACAGCGACGCCAGAAACCTCGCGCGCCAGTGGTTCCAGGGCGCCAAGTGCCGCCGAATCCAATGCGATGGAGGCTGCAGCAACATTCTGTTCGAGGCGCGTACGGTTGCGGGTTCCCGGGATCGGCGCGATCGCCACGCCCAGGTCCTGCGCCTTGGCGTAGAGCCAGGCGATTGCGACTTGGGCCGGGGTCACGCCAAGACCGGCGGCGATGCCTTCGATGGTCGCGACGAGCCGCATGTTCGCATCCCTGTTCTCCGGCGAGAAGCGGGGGAAGTGGTTGCGCGCGTCGTTACTGCCGATGGCATTGGCGAACGCCTGCCCGGTGAGCATGCCCCGACCAAGCGGTGAATAGGGCACCACCGTCACGCCCAGTTCGACGGCCGTGGGTATGATCTCGGCCTCGATGGTCCGCGTGAAGATCGACCATTCAGACTGCAGCGCTGCGATCGGATGGATCGCATGTGCCTCTCGCAGTTCCTCCGCCGAAACGGCAGACAGCCCCAGCGCGCGCACTTTCCCGGCCTCCACCAGCTCAGCCATCGCGCCAATGGATTCGGCAAGCGGCACATCTGCGCTGCGCCGATGCATATAGTAGAGATCGATCACATCGACGCCGAGACGTTGGAGCGAGGCATCGGCTGCCTTGCGGATGAATTCAGGCCGATTGTCCAAACTCCAGTCGTCGGGCGTTTCGGGCGTGCGTGCATAGCCGAATTTCGTGGCGATTACCGCCCGATCACGGTTCGCCCTCACGAACGACGCTAGAAACCGCTCATTTTCTCCCATGCCGTACACATCGGCGGTGTCGAACATCGTCACGCCCAGTTCGAGCGCGCGGTCGAGGGTGGCATAGGCCTCAGTTTCGTTGGTTTCGCCGTAAAATTCGCTCATTCCCATGCAGCCAAGGCCCTGGATGCCGATCGCGGGGCCGCCGTCGCCAAGGACGATCTGGGGAAGCATATCTTTGCCTGTCATAAACTTACTCCAAAAGATGACCGGCATGGTCTATAAGTGTGGACTATGGTCCATGGTCAAGAGGCTTTCATGTTGATTTCCCAGTTCGCCCAAAGAACCGGCCTGTCGGTCGATACGGTGCGTTTCTACGTCAACAAGGGCCTGCTTAAGCCCGAACGAAGCGCAAAGGGCGGAGCCAACCCCTATCAATTGTTTACCCAGGACGATGTGACGGCGGCGCAGATGATAAGGCTGCAGCAATCGCTGGGCTACTCGCTCGCGGAAATTCGCGCCTTGGGCGAAGAATATCGACGTGGCGCAGGTTCGCCCGAACGCACGGCCGAGATCCTGCGCAGTCAGATCGCTCGCCTTCAGGAGCGGCGACGCGAACTCGATGCCGCGCTGACGTTCCTGGAGGCGAAGGTTGAATGGGTAGAGGCTGGTCGACCGGGTGCTTCACCACAGCCCGGCATCTATCACTGTTGATCTGCGGCTGCGCGGCGGGCCAGTTCGGCAAGGCCGTCCTCGACCGAGACTGTCGGCGCATAGCCCAGTTTGCGCCGGGCCTTCGAGATATCCAGCGTAACCTCGCCCGCCATCGTCGCCAGATCCTGCCGCGTAACCGGAGGCTTGATCCGCCCACCGGAGAGCCTGGCCACCCCTTCGGCGACACCGGCAACGGCGCGGACCAGCCATGACGGCACCTCCTTGGTTGGGGCGGCGATACCCTGAGTCTCAAGGATACGGGATACGAGATTTCGGAAGGTGAGGGGCTCACCGTCCGTGATAAAATATGTCTCGCCGCTGCTGCCTTTGCACAGGGCGAGATCGATCCCGTGGCACGCGTTCGCCACATGCGTCGCCGAAGTCAGATAATGTCCTCCGTCGATCCACGCCATCTGCCCGGAGCGCGCAGCCGCGACCAGGATCGGCAGCGCCGTCGTGTCGTCTCGGCCCCAAACGAATCGTGGTCGTACGACCATGACCTCAAGGCCGTCGCGTGCCGATGCAAGGGCAATGGTCTCGGCCTGGGCCTTGGTACGCGAATAGGCGCCGGGAAATCGCTTCGGAGACGGATGGCTTTCATCGACATTGACCAGTGCCCGCCCATTGAGAAGGACGGATTCGGTACTGACGTGAACCGCACGCTTCACGCCGGCCGTGAGGGCGGCGGCAAAGACAGCGCGCGTTCCCTCGACGTTGACCATCTTATGATCAGGCGTTTCCAGACCGTGGCTGGTATGGGCGGCAGCATGGATCAGGGCAGCGCACCCCTCCATAGCCTGAGCGAGGCGCGGATCGTCCAGGCCGCCTTCGACCGGCACTGCCCCCAGTTCGAGAACCATGTTGGCCGCCTCTTGCGAACGGACAAGCGCGGTCACCTCAACACCGGCCGAAACAAAATGACGGATGAGATTGCGGCCGAGATAGCCGCTGCCCCCGGTCAGGAAGACAGGCGCGTCCGGAAAGGGAGGAGAGACAACACGGCCTCCCTCCGCAATGCGGTCGGTCATGATATGATATCGCTTTCTTGTTTGGGGAAGTCAGGCGGCGTTTATCGAAGCCAGCCACCGAATGTCGCCGAGCAGAACGTCTCGCTCGGCTGAGGACCATTGATGATAATCGAGGGTTTCAAGGAGCTTGAGTCCTTCGAGCGCGAGATAGGCCAGCATCGGACCGCGCGCGCCATCCGCTTCCTCGCGAATGTGGTCGATGACGGCATTCTGGTTTTCCTGGATCGCCGAACGCAAATCCTGATCCTGCGCGAGGGCTGCGCAGATGTTCAGCGCGACCGCGCGGAATGCATCGGGGAACGGCTGTGCTGCCGCTGCGATACGTCCGTGGAGCGTGCGGTTCCGGGGGGCGTCGCAGGATGCGGCGGCAGCGTCGTTGAAGGCGTTGTCGCGCACCACCGCGCGCTGCACCATGGCTTCGAGCAACGCCTGCTTGGAGCCATAGTCGTACACGACGCTGCCTTTGCTGATGCCCGCTTCCCGGGCGACCCCTTCAAGCGTCAGCCGCGCAGCGCCGACTGTTGAGACGACCGCCTCGGCGGCATCAAGAATTCGGTCCTGATCGATTAATTTCTTGCGACCCATGCTGCCATCCATTTTTATCTGACCGGATGGATATAAATCATGCGAGATTTGATCGTCAAGCCAGATTAGGCATGCCCCATAGGGTTGGCGGACAATGAATGCGTCCATCACGATAAGAAACTGGATCAGGCATATCTGTGGCGATAAAGGCCGGGCCGTCCAGGTCCACAAAGTCGCAACGCTGCCCCAGCAGAAAGGCTGGCGCCGCGGCAAGACTCGACCCGGCCATGTTGCCGACCATAACGCCCAGCCCCACCTTGCGGGCCAACGCCTGCATGGCGAGCGCTTCGGTCAGGCCGCCACACTTGTCGAGCTTGATGTTGGCGACCTGAAACCGGCCGACCAGCCCTGCCATGTCCTCCAGCCCCAACAGGCTTTCGTCCGCCGCGATGGGAACAGGCGAGCGGATATATTCGAGCCCGGCTTCGCCGCCGCGCGGGACGGGTTGTTCGAGGAGCGAAACCTCGGCCTCGACCAAGGTAGGAAGAAGCGCATCGAGGCTCTCCACACGATAGCCCTGATTGGCGTCGACCATGAACCAGATGCCCGGACGATGCTGTCGCACCAATCTTATCCGCTCGCGATCGGCCTCGAAATCGCCGTCGAGTTTGAGCTTTATCGCCCGTGCGCCTGCATAGCTTTCCAACTGTCGCAACATCTGCGCCGGTGGGTCGGCGGATAGCGTGAACGTCGTGACCAGCGGGACGGGCGGCGAAAGGCCTGCCAGCTTCCAGACCGGTATGCCCTGTCCGAGCGATTCCCTTTCCCACAGCGCCGCGTCGATGGCATTGCGCGCGCCGCCGGCAGGCATGATATGGCGCAGAGACTCACGGTCGGGACCGTCTTCGATGAAGGCGCGATAGTCCTCGAGAACCGATAGCATGTGGTCGAGCGTATCGCCGGTATAGTAGACGCCGCTCGCCTCGCCGCGCCCGACGATGCCGCCGCCTTCCAGCCTGACCCGCACGGCCGGAATGCCGGTGAATATATGGCCAGCGATCCGAAGCGGCTGCTTGAAGGTCATTGGGTCGGTCTCGACGTGGAGCGTCAGTTTGCTCATGCGGCTGCTCCGTCGATCCCGCTACGGCGCGCACCGCGCATGGCCAGCAGGAAGAAGACTGCTGCCAGTAGCGAACTGGGAAAGCTGACCCCCGCGATCGCCTGCCCCAACATAGCCTCTCCGCCCAGCGCCTGGCTGAGCAGGGCGATGGCGGCAGGCGCGGTCGCAACGCCGAATATCGCGGACGTGAAGACGTTTGTGCCCAGCGCCAGACCGCGTATCTCGTTGGGGATGTTGAGCGTGATCGCGATGACCCCGATCGTCGCCGTCACCGCGCCCATCATCAGGTTGGCCGCCAGCATGCTGGCAAACAACGGAATGCCCGGCGCAAGCGCGAAGAAGGAGAGTGGCGCGGTCGCCAGTGCGGCGAGGAAAGCCGGGATCAAAACCCCGGACCTGCCGCCGCGACGCCGACCCAGTTCAGCCCCTTGTCCACCGGCGAGCGCGCCGAGGATGCCGCCCAGGAACGTGATGGCGCTCAGCCAGCCGGCGAACTGGCCGGGTGACAGATGATGGTCGCGGATCAGCACCGGCGTTGCCCATACCGCCGCGGCTTGCAAGGCGATCTGGCAGAACAGCATTGCAAGAAGGAGCGGGCCCAGAAAGGCGCGATAGGCCCATAGTTCGCGGAAGGCTGTCGATGTGGCGGTGGCCTTCTCCCTCTGCTCCTGCCTGGCAGGCTCGGCGATCAGTAGCAGGGGGACAAGCAGCACGACCGCAAGTGCCGCTGCCGCCAGATAGAGCGCACGCCAGGGCACGAGGCCGCCAAGCAGGTCGGGGTTGGAAGCTAGCATCCGTGTCAGCGCATCGAACATCAGGCCGCCTGCGAGAATGCCGAAGGCCTGCCCTGATGCCTGTCCCACCGCAAACAGGCTGGTTGCAACCGATCGGCGCTCGGGTGGAAAAAGGTCGGCGATGATCGACAAGCTCGCAGGTATGATGAGCGCGAAGACCATCCCAAGCGCGATCCGCCAGATCACCAGCAGCGTCACGCTTGAGGCAAAAGCCGTGCCGGCCATGGCTGCCATCCACACGGCCAAACCCAACACCAGCAACCTTATCCGGTTACGGTGGTCAATCATGCGGCCGAGCGGGATCGAGCTGAGGCCGAAGGCAAGACCGAAGGCCGTGCCTTGCAGTAGGCCGATCTCGATGTCGCTCAGCGCCATCTCCCGCTTCATCGGTTCGATGAGCAGGGTCGTAAGCGTGATGTCCATCGACAAAAAGAAGCCCATGAGCGCCAGGACCGCCATGGCAGTCCGCGCGCGGCGGGCGTCGGGATAAGCCGGGGCGGCGATGCTGTTCATGCCTGCACGCTCCGCTCGAACGCGAGCCGGACGGTACGGCCGCTGGTGAACAGGAAGCCGTTTTCGCTAAATTCAAGCGTTCCGCCGGGCGGCGACCAGGTAGGCGAGAGCGCGCGCCACAAATCTGGCCCTAGCGGCTGGAGCAGATAGTCGGTGCCGCCCAGCGGCCCGGACAGCATGATCCGCGCGGTTTCAGTTTCGTCGATCAGGATATCGGCGGCTAGTTTTGCCGCGCGGCTCTCGTAGCGGCCGACCAACGAAGCGGCAGTGGTTCCTGCGGGCACCGCCACCGGCGCGAGAAGGTCAGTCTCGCCAAACTCGGTGGTTTCGAGCGTCGTGACCCCGCCCGTTTCGATCGGCAGGATGCGCAGGTCGGTGGGCAGGATTGCTACGGTCATCCGCCCGTCCGCGTCTCTCGTCGTGGGCAGGGTCATGCCGCCCATGACGACGGCCTGCTGCCCGGCATGCCCGACGAGCGAAAGCACCTGCCCGGTACGTGCGGAATGGAATGTACCATCGACCAGCCGGCCCGCGACATCCTGCGGCGCTGGCGGCAGGCCCTCGATACAGCGGTCGATGATCGCATCGACGAGGCTGTAGAGGTCCAGCGCACTGCGGCCGTTGGTCATGAGGATGATGTCGAGTTCATGGCCCAGCACCTTGAGCATCTGGCTCGATCCGCCGACGACGCCGCCGGCGTGATGCACGGTGTCGAGCCCGCGATGCTTTGTCATGTTGAGCCCCAGGCCGTAGCCATGGGTCATGCGCGGGGTGCGCATCTGCGCCCAGGTTTCAGCGCTGCCAACGATGGGGTGGCTCATGTGCCGTAGCCACGCCAGCATGTCGTTGACGGTCGAGACGATGCCGCCTTCGCCGCCGATCCAGGCGCCGAAGATGCCCCGGCTCCAGCCACCGTCCGGGCGCGGCAGGTGCTGCGTGGCGCTGTTGGGCAGAAGGTCCGTATCAAGCGGACGCAAGAGCGTGTCCGCCATGCCGATGGGATCGAGGATGCGGGTACGGAGGAAGTCTGCGAACGGCATGCCGCTCACCCGCCCCACGATCTCCGTCAACAGGACGTAGCCGCCATTATTATAGTTCCACGTCGTCCCGGCGGGGGCATTCACGCTGTCCAGCCCGGTAAGCAGTTCCAATTGGAAGCCGGCATTGGCCGCCACGCCCGGTCCCGCAGACGAGAAGATCAGGTCGAGGCTGTCACGCATGCCGCTGGTATGCGCCATCAACTGCTCGATCGTGATCGGATCGGCCCAGGCGGGGAGCTCGGGAATATGGGCACGCGGCGATTCGGTGATCGCCAGCTTGCCTTCCTCGACCAGCAGCATGACCGCAAGGACGCAGAAATGCTTGGTGGTCGAACCGATCCGCATGCGGATCGAGGGGGATAGCGCCACCGGTAGCTCGACATTGGCCATGCCGAAGCCGCGGCGATAGCCGGGAACACCCTGGAGGGCGACGCCGACTGCAAAGCCGGGCGCATCGGTTCTGTCATAGGGCGCGAACAGCGCGTCGAGCGCCGCCACGTCGATCCTGGCTTGCTGGGAAATGGGAGGTCTCCTTGGGAGAGGATTTCGGGAGAGGGCGCGGGTGGCCAGGGATCAGAAGCGTGTGGTCGCGCTGATGCCCATGGTGCGCGGCTGCATCATGGAGACTTGAGCGGGACCGCCCAGGATAGACAGCACCGTAGAAGCGGAAAGCTGGCCGTGCGTATCGAACAGGTTGCGCACGAAGAGCTGCGCCTCGACCGGGCCGAACGTTGCCCCGGCTCGCAGATCGACCGCGACATAGTCTGGCAGTTCGTACTGCGGGAAACCTGTGCTGCCGTCGAACGAAGACGACCGATCGGATACGAAGCGCACCGTAGCGCCCGCACTCGGACGTAGCGTGGAGGTCGCAGGCGCCCGATAGTCGAGGTTCATTGTGACTGTGTATTTGGGCACATTGGGCAAGCGATCACCCTTGATGGCACCAAGGTCGATGCTGTCGTCCGCGATCCGCGCATGTTGCCAGGCGAAAGCGCCGGTAGCAGTGACGGTGGAACTTGGTCGCGCGGTCAGCGTCAGTTCCGCACCGGTGACATGTGCGCCCCCAGCGTTGGCGATCACCGAAACGCCGCCTGCGGCCGTGGCGATCTGGATATCCTTCCAGTCGATATAATAGCCTGCCAGATCGATGCCGAAGCTCCGGTCGGCTGTTTCCGCCTTGAAGCCTGCCTCGAAACTTTGCAGCGAATCCGACTTGAATGTAGCGGGAGCCAGCGGCTGGCCGGTCAGTGGGTCGTTGACGACATAATTCGGACCACCTGGCCGATAGCCAGTTGCATAGCGGACATAGAAGGTCGCCTTGTCGCTGAAGCGATAACGCGCGTTGGCGAGATAAGTGACCACATCATCGCTGGAGCGCGCCTGCGGCTGGGAGCCGATCAGAAGGCCCGATCCGATCTGCTCGAAGCGCTGGGTGTTGCGGGCATAGCGAAGTCCGCCCGAAACGTCGAAGCGATCGGTGATGTGCCAGGTCAGATTGCCGAAGGCGGCGAGTTCGCGATAGCGGCTGGGAATGGCGATCGTGGCAAGATTCACGGGCGGGATCGAACCGTCCGCTGCATAAGGCACAATAAGCTGGCCGTTCCTGCTATTCTCGTTGGTGTAGAAGCCTCCGATCAGCCAGTCGATTACGCCGGTATCGTTCGATGCGAGGCGCAGTTCCTGTGTGAATTTGCGCGTGCTGCGCATCTGATCCACCGCAACGGCGTTGAAGTTCAGCCCGAATTGGCCAAGCAGCGGCACGTAAACGGCTGACGCATCCTGGCGGAAGGCGATGCGGGTCGTCTGGTAGCTGCTTATGGAGGTAAGCGTGGCCGGGCCAAGATCATAGTCGATCGTACCGCTGGCCAATCGGAAGCGCTGCTCGAACCCCTCGGCTAACAGCCTGCGCTGGTCGAAGTGTCCGTCAACCGGGGCGCCTGCGAGCGTATAGTCGGCGGCCGCCGTGCCGTCGCGGTGGATATTCTGGATATACCCGCCGATGCGGATCGATAGCGCATCGGATGGCTTGAGCAGCAAGTCGGCACGCCCGCCGTAAACGCGCGAACGGTTCACATCCTTACGCCCCAGGGCAAGATTGTCGATGAAGCCGCCGTCGTGCGAATAGAAACCGTTGGCGCGCAGGGCGATCTTGTCCGTCACGATCGGCGCATTGACCGCGACGGCGCCATTATAGCTGATGCCGCCATGCCGCGTATCCGAGACGCCAGCCTGCGCCGAGCCACTCAGGACATCGAGTTCGGGAGCGGCGGTCACATATTTTATGAGGCCGCCCATGGTGCTGGCGCCGTACAGCGTGCCTTGAGGCCCGCGCAGCACCTCAATACGGTCCATGTCGAACAGTCCTGCGTCAAGCGACAATGACGAGGCATTGGTGAAAGCGGTGCTCGACCCATAAGGCACGTCGTTGACGTAGACTCCCACGGTCGGGCCGATGTCGTTGCCGGCGGTAACTCCGCGTAGCGTGAGCTGCGTTTGCCCCGGCCCGGCCGTGGTGAACGAGAGCGCCGGTACCGAATTGGCGAAGTCGCGGAATTGCACGGCATTGATGCGCGCCAGATCTTCGCCCGATATCGCCGTGACGGACTGTGGCGTTTCGAGCAGGCGCTCCGCCCTCTTCTGCGCCGTAACCACGATATCACTGCCGCCTTCAGCTAGGGCCGTTTGAGCGAACACGATTCCTGAAGACATTCCCGACGTCATGGCCAAGGCTGCCGCGCCCGTGGTCCACAATGCTTTGATCGATGCCATGCCATTCCCCCTTACCGAAATGCTCAACTCTAATACAAACCGAACGTTCATTCTTTTAAAGGGGCTGTCAAGAGGTTGTAACTTTCAGCAGGACAAAATAAAGAACGATTATACTTTTTGAGGATGCCATGCCCAAACGCGACCCCGAGCATATGAACGCCCAGCGTGAGCGGATACTGCGCGCTACGATTGAGTGCATTGCACGCAAAGGGGTGGAGGGCATGTCCATGGCCGACATCCGCCAACAGGCGGGCCTCAGCACTGGCGCGATTTACGTCCATTTCGCGAATAAGAACGACATCGTCGCCGAAGCCCTGCGCTACGGGATCGTCGATGCGCTCGATTTTCCCGAGGACTGGCCATCATTCAGGGCGTTGATCGCGAACCTCGACGATCAGTTCGGTTTCGACATCGAGACCATCGTGCGGACGAGGCTCCATCTGCGCGCGGAAGCGACCCGGCCGGGCAATCTTCACGACATATTCAAGCCGATACTGGAGGAGGCGCTAACGATAGTGAGCGGGCACCTTCAGGCCATGGCGGATCGCGGCGAAATCAGGCTGCGGATGAGCGCACGACAGACGGCGCAGGGTATGAGCGCTTTCGTGGACGGCTCGCTGTGGCTGGCGCTTGCGATCGATCGGCCACTGGAAGACCTCAAGTCTGAACTGGCGCTGGGCCTTGATCAATTCGTCGAGATGCCGAGCCACTGACTATGGCTCGGCCGGAGGAAGGCACGCATAATTTATCGCTCGGCGATTGCGCCTTTTTAAAACTTGGATAGCCCTCGTTGATCCAGATGAGTTGTCCTGGCTGCGCGGCCGCTTTCGAGAAGGCCGCCCTGATCGCTATACTTCTTGCGACCCATATAATCTGGCCAGTCGGCGATAAATAACGGGCGATGAGAGAGCGAGCATTTCTTGTCATATTCTAGCGTACTGTGGCAGTCGCCAGAAAAGCAGGGCGGCGATCGCTAGCAGCAATGTGCTGCCAGTAAGGCCCAAGGCATAGGATTGGGTCCGGTCATGGATCGTTCCAACGAGCATCGGGCTGATGCCGATCCCGATAATGAAGGCGGCGTAGGTCCAGCCGAACATGCGACCATAGATTTGTCGTGGATAATATCGAGACACGACATAACCCATGAGGTCAGCTTCTGCACCAAGCGAGAAGCCGACGGCCAGAGCCGCAAAGGTGGCGGCCGATGGTCCCATGATGGCCAGCGACAGGCAGCCAAGTGCAGCCGAGACAGCAACACCGGCGAGAATATAGGGTGCAAAGTACCGATCTGCGAGCACCCCGCCGACCAATCGTCCAGCAATACCGGCAACACCAAGGAGGGCGGCCATGCGGGCCGCGGTCGCCATCGAGATGCCGGCATCTGTCAGCATGGGCACGAAATGGACAATGAGCCCACCCACCCCGAGCGAAAAGACAGCAAAGGCGAGGATCAGTCGACCGAGAAGCAAAGCAGGAAGAGCGTGCGGGACCGGATTGGATTGAATATCCTGAGGGCGACTTTCTGCGGTAATCGTCTCTCGCAGAAGCAGGAGGCAGGGCAGCATTGCTGCTGTTAGTGCGGCTAGGAGCAGATAGCCTGCCTGCCAGCCGCCGGTTTCGATGACATTGGCTGCGACAGGCGGCGCGATGGCAGCAGCAATGCTCGGGCCAAGCAATGTCAGGCCCAGAGCCAATCCGCGCGCCGTGACAAAATGCGCGGCAATGATGCGCGTATAGGCGACTGGAGCGGCCGCTGCTCCAAACCCGGCGATGGCTACATGCGTGGCGTAATAGAACGGCAGGGTGGCAAGTGTCGTCGCCAGGATGAGATAGCATGCGGTAGCCGCGCAGATCGAAGCAAGAGCGGATTTGCGCACACCAACGCGGTCGACAATCCTTCCGACCAGTGGCGAGGCCACTGCCAGGGTCAATGTGAAGGCCAGGACCGATCCCGACATCGCGGTCCGGCTCCATCCAAATTGCCGCTCCAGTGCTGGCATGAAAATGCCAGCAGTATAGAGTGGCAGGGAGGAAACGCCCAGCCCACATCCCAGCATTGCGATCAGGATCAGGCCCCAACCGGAGCGAAATTCCTCGCCTGCCGTCTTGGCGGGCCGATCCCGGGCCGTCATGCTTCCCACTCGATATTGCCATCGACGCTCAGCAATTGCCCCGTCACGTGACGCGCTGCGTCAGAGGCGAGGAAGACCGCCATGTCGCCAATCTCCTCCGGCTCCACCTTGGTACGCATGGAGATGAAATCGAGAAAAGTCTTCTCCAGCGCTTCCAGCGTCGTGCCTTCCACCTCAGCCTTGGCCGTCAATATCCCCTTCATGCGCGCGCTGTTGACGAAGCCCGGCCGGATCGCGTTGACACGGATGCCCTCCGGGCCAAGCTCCTTGGCTGCTGCCCGCGTCAAACCTTCGATAGCCCATTTAGAGGCGACATAATCGGCACGACCGACCGGCAGGGTGAAAACCGAACCCGTCGAAATATTGATGATCGCACCGCCACCCTGCGCCTTCATCACCGGTACGAGTGCCCGCATGAAGTAGAAGGCGCCATGGACGTTCACGTCGAACGAGCGGACCCAATGTTCGGTCGGGATATCCTCGATATCGGCGCAGGCACCTGCGATGCCGGCATTGTTGACCAGCGTGTCGATGCCGCCAAAGGCGTCACGAACATTCCGGACGAAATGCTCGACTGCCTCTTCCGAGGAGATGTCGAACGCTTCGCCATAGAGTTCGGGATGCTGTTCCTGTGCCTGTCGAACAGCATCCGCATTGACGTCGCAGACTGCGACCTGCGCACCGCTGGCCAGAAAACGCCGGGCGGTGGCAAGGCCGATGCCGGATGCCCCGGCGGTGATGATGACGCGATGGCTCATGCGGCCCTCCGTGTACGCAGGGCGGCGGTTTCGGCTTCGATGACGGCGCCGTTGCTATCGAGAGCGACGCCATAGACCGTTCGGGCTCGGTCGATGCTGACCCAGCCTTCGCGAGCATCTTCGGCAACTGCCTGCGGATCACGTGCATAAGGATCGCCATAGCCGCCCCCGCCGGTCGAGGTCGCCAGGATGGCTTCACCCTGCGTCATGCGCACCTGTGCGCAGGCGGGCAGTCGCTCGACGCTGCCGTCCGCGCGGCGGATATGCTGGTCCGCCCGTCCGCCGCACCCGCCGCCGCGGACGCCCTTGGGCGGATTTACGTGACCATCGGCACCATAAGCGACGTCGATGCTGCCCGCGACCGCCCCGAATTCCACAATGGTGGAGGGTGCGCCGGTGTAACGCCCTGCGCCTTCCGTGTCCGTCAGGAAGCCGCGCCGTTCGACCAGAAGGGGCTGGTAGAGCTCGTCAAGCTCTACGCCGTCCAGGCCGCACATTCCGCCATTGCCGACGTCGATCATCGTCCACCAAGCATCCGAATGAGGGCTGGCTGCGCCGGCGGAGAATGCCAGGAAGATCTGATTGACGAAGGGCTTGCCGTTGCGGGCGTCGACCCCGGAGACGACACCAGCCGACGGGGCGATGACAGCGCCGACCTCTGCCATGCCGATGCCTTCGCCCAGATCCGCGAGCGCAAGCTGCACCGCATTGGCGACGCGATCGGAGATGTTGGTAGTCGCTGCCGAACAACTGTGGGGATGTTCGGTGATGCCAGCAATACAGTTGCGCCGCAGTGCAACGTCGATGCGCCGGAAGGCACCGGCATTTTTGGGCACATTATGGTCGATCGAGTTGAACACGCCGATCATCGCGGCCGTACGTGCGCAGGCCTCCGACAGGTTGAGACCCGATGGCAGGCAATCGACATTGTCCGTGAGATCTACTGCGACGCGGCCTTCTTCCGGTTTCACGGCGACATGGGCCGTAATCGTCACGCCGTCGTCCGGCAGGCCGGGGAAGGGGTCGTGGGTAGACTGGCCCGATGCGTTGCCGGCGGGAAGGGCGCGGATGGCATCGTCCATCAGCGCCTCGCTATAGTCGAACCATTGGGCGGCGAACTGGTCCAGTCGGTCCCAGCCCACATCGGCGCCGAGCGCCAGCAATTCGCGCTCGCCGATACGGACAGCACCGATTGTCGCCAGATAATCGCCGCGCCATTGCTCAGGCACGCGGATGCGCAACTCGCACATGCGGATGATATCGTCGATGTCGCGATAGTCGCGCTGCACCTGTACAGCCGGGAAGATCAGCGCCCCTTCATTATAGATGTCGCGCGCGGTCGCCATGTAGGTGGTGGGTTCGCTGTTGCCGATGTCGGCCTGATGTGCCTTGGCCAACACGGTGAAGCGGTGGCGTCCCTCGTGGTCGATGACCGGAACCAGGATGGTGAGGTCGGCCGCGTGGGAGCAGCCGTGATAGGGCGAATTGTGGAAATACGCATCGCCCCGTTTCAGCACGGGATGAAATTGGGCCATCGTGCGAGCCATGATGTCTGGTCCGGAAAGGACGTGGATTGGCAGGCTCTCAGCTGCCGCCAGCAATTCGCAGCCGGCGGTGACGATGCAGCAGGAAAAATCCTTCGCTCGGTTGAGAACGCCCGAGCGCCCTGTGCGCAGGAGGGTGTTCGCCATCTTGCGGACGATTCCCTCGAAACGACTGTTGAGAATGGCCAGTTCGGCCCCGTTCAGAAGATCAGTGGACATGGTGCCTCCGGCGATCAGGGATGAATGACGATGCTGCCCGCTGCCGAGCGGGTGAAGCGGGCGTCGGGATCGACCACGATGGTCGTGAAGGCGGATTCGATGATGGCCGGGCCTTGATGTTCGACGGCCGTGGCCATGGCCTCCAGACGCAGGATCGGGGTTTCCTGACGGCCATGGCCGTGGAAATAGACCGAACGGGGGCGTGGCGCTTCGCCTGCATCTGCCGGCGCATCCAGTCGGAAAGCGCGATCCTCACGAATGTCGCAGCGAATGGTCGCGCGCAGGCCAATGATCTCGACCTCCGACGCTTCATCGCGCACGGCGAAGATCTGTTCATGCAGGGCATCGAAATCGGCGCGGAACGCGGCCAGTCCTTCTGCTGACAGGATTGCGTGGCCATCGAAGGGCACGTCTATGTCCCAGACCTGCCCTTCATAGCGCGCCTCGGCGATGAAGCTGACTGTCGCGTCTGCGCCGCTGGCCGAAGGTTGCCGAGCGAAATCGTCGCATTTTTCGGTCAGCGCGGCGATCGCGGCGGCAACCCGGTCTGCGTCGAAAGCCGCTGTGGTGGTGAAGAGGCTCGCAGCATATTCGCTCACCAATTGCGACATCATTGCGCCAGCGGCCGAGAGCGCCGCGCCGGTTTCCGGGATCACCAATGCCTTGCAGCCCAGTCGACGGGCAATGAAGGTCGAATTGAGGCCGGCAGCCCCGCCGCCGCCGATCAGCGTGGCTCCGGCCGGATCAATCCCCTGCGCGACGGTGATGTCCGCAATCGCCTGCACCATATTCTCGGTCGCCAGTTCGATGATCCGCCAGCACGCTTCATCGAGTGGCATACCCAGTGGATCGGCGATCTGGGTCTGGATCGCCGTGATGGAAGCGGCGCGGTCCAGCTTGATCTTGCCGCCGAGGAAAAAGTCGGGATCGACATAGCCCAAAGCGACGGATGCGTCGGTCACGGTTGGCCGCGTACCACCCCGGCCGTAGCAGACCGGACCTGGCGTCGCGCCTGCGCTCTGCGGCCCGACGCGCAGCAGTCCGCCAGCGTCGACCTGGGCAATGGAGCCGCCGCCTGCGCCAACGCTTTTCACCTCGACCGACGGATAGCCGACCAGATGGCCGAGCAACGGCTGGCCGATCCACAATTCGCGGGTCATGGGCACGGTACCGCCCCGAACCAGGCTGATGTCGTAGGTGGTGCCGCCAGTGTCGGCGACGATGACATTGTCTGCTTCACCTTCCAGCGCGGCATAGTAGCGGCCGGAGATAGGTGCCATGGAGGGGCCGCTGTTGATGACCTTGATTGGTGCACGGGCGACATCGCCAGCCTCGACCATGCCGCCGCCGCTGGTCAGCACCATGATGTCACCGGCAAAACCGGCATCTCGCATCCGGTCCGTCAGTCCGCCAAGATATTTGCCCATGAGCGGCTTGAGTGAGGCGTCGATCGCAGCCGAGGAAGCCCGACGAAATTCGCGCAGTGTCGGATTGACCTCATGTGCGAGGGTGTAAGGAATGCCGGGCAGATGCTGAGCTATCAATTCGCCGACGCGCTTTTCGTGGGCCGGATTGATCGTCGCCCACAGCAGGCAGACGGCAATGGCCTCCACACCCTGCTTGCTCAGGCTCCGGAGCGTTTCGACCACTGCCTCTTCGTCCAGTGGGTCGCGGACCTCGCCATTATAGAGGATGCGCTCGGGCACCTCGAAGGTAAGCGCGCGCGGGATATAGGGCTTGGGGAAGGGGACGCTGTGATTGAACGGCTCCACCCGCCCGCCTTCGCGGAACACGAGCATGTCGCGATGGCCCTTGGTCACGAGCAGCGCCGTCCTGGCGACATTGCCCGTGATGATGGCGTTGATCGCGTGGGTCGTGCCGTGGATAAACATGTCGGCGCGACCGAGCATGGCCTCCAGCGACAGGTCGCGATCCGCAGCCGCAAGGGTCAGCGCGCCCAGCACGCCCTGAACGGGATCGCTGGGCACGGTAGGGGACTTGTACATGGTGATACGGCCATCATCATCCTCGACCACCAGATCGGTGAAGGTGCCGCCGGTGTCGCTGGCAAAGCGCATGATCTATCCTTCCGGTTTTCAGAAATCGACGCGGTCGCCGCCCTTGAGGGCAAGGCGCGCACGGGCTTCGTCGGGGGTGGCGATTTCCATGCCCAGTTCCTCGACGATGCGACGGATCTTGAGCACCTGCTGGGCATTGGACGTGGCGAGCTCGCCGCGGGCAATGTAGACGCTGTCTTCAAGACCTACGCGAACAGATCCACCCATGATCGCTGCGACAGTCAGAAAGTGCATCTGCTGCCGACCGACGGCAAAGGATGAGAAGACCAGGTCATCACCGAACAGGCGATCAGCGACGCCCTTGAAATGGACGAGATTTTCGATCGTGGCACCCATTCCACCCATGACACCGAAAATGCCCTGGATCAGGAAGGGCGGCTTGATCAGGCCCTTGTCGGCGAAGTAGCGGACGGCTTCGAGATGGCTGAGATCGAAGCATTCGAACTCGAACCGTGTGCCATAGGCCTGCCCGACCTCCACCATGATGCGTTCAAGCATTGCATAGGTGTTGGGGTAGATCAGGTCCTTCGTGCTTTCGAGATAGGGCTTTTCCCAGTCGAAGCGCCATTCCTTATACTTGTTGACCAGTTCGAAGGCGCAGAAGTTCATCGTGCCCATGTTGAGGCTGCAGACTTCCGGCTTGGCGCGATGCGCGGGTTTCAGCCTTTCGTCGAGCGCCATGCCAAGCCCGCCGCCAGTGGTGATGTTCACCACGGCGTCGGACGCCTGTTTGATACGGGGCAGGAACTGCATGAACAGGTCCGGGTCCTGAACAGGGCGGCCATTTTCCGGGTTGCGGGCGTGGAGATGGATGATGGCGGCGCCGGCTTCGGCGGCACCGATCGCGGCGTCTGCGATCTCGTCTGGCGTGATCGGCAGATAGGGCGTCATCGTGGGGGTGTGCAGCCCTCCGGTGACAGCGCAGGTTATGATGACCTTTTCTTGCATATTCTTACCCTGTCCATGCGTTCCGGGGCGGCCCTGACGGCCGCCCGTCGTTCTTAGAAATTTCGTGTAATGCTAAGGCGGAACCAGCGAGGCTGGCCGATGCCGACCTGCGAGCAGCCGCAGAAGGCGTTGAGGTCGAACCCAACGGTCTTGTATCGTTTGTCGGTGAGGTTGGAGACCTGCCCCAGGATCGACCAATCGCCCTTGTCCCAGCCCAGGCCGAGGCCCAGCAGGGCATATTTCTTGACCTCTGTCGCACTGTAGTTTGTCAGCGAGAACCAGAAGCGGCTGGTATAGTTGAGATCGCCCTGGAAGCTCAGACTACCACCGGCGAGGTCGGTTTCATATCGAGCAAGGGCGCCAGCCTTCCACTTGGAGGTGTTCGGCGCAACACGGGTGAGCAGTGTCGGCTGGCCGCTGATCGATACGTCGTAGACACGATCATGCGTGTAGCTTGCCCAGCCCCTCAGCGTCAGGCCGTCAATGGGCCGCAGCGTGGCATCAAGTTCGCCCCCGTAGATTTTGGAGCGATTGTTGGAAACCTGCGTCGAAAGGCCGATGACCTTGAATGCCTGATAGTCGTCATAGTCATAATAGAAGGTCGATGCGTTCAGCCGGAGAAGGCGATCGAACAGGTCCGACTTCACGCCGATTTCATAGGCGTTCAGCGTTTCCGGCGCATAGGGTATGTCGCTGTCGGGATAGGATGTTCCGCCCGCCAGAGGCGCGTTGAAGCTGCCTGCTTTCACGCCCCTGTTAAAGCCCGCATAGATGAGGACGTCCTGCGACGGCTTATATTCAATCTGCGCTTTTGCCGAATAGAGCGTATCCGACATGTTGCCGGAGTAGGGGGTGCGCGCTGGCCCGACCACGACCTCCGCAAGTGTCAGATTTGTCGATTGATAGTCGAATGCCTTGCGTTCCAATGTGACACGGCCACCGGCAATGAGGGTCAGCCTTGAAGAAAGGTCATACTCAACCTGCCCGAATGCTGAGTAAGAGTTGGTTCTAAGGTTATATTCGTCACGCGTGATGAGGTCGGCCGGCGCGACGATCAGGTCGGCGGGATTGGTGCCGCTCTTGATGTGCAGATAATAGGCACCGGTGAACCACCGCAATTGGGGCGCGGTGCCGCTGAGGCGAAGCTCTTGCGAGAGGCTTTTGGCAAAATCCTGCGAAATGCTGTTCAGAAAATAGGTGGGCGATACTTCGTCATCGATCGCCTGGCGGGATCGTGCCGTTTTGACATCGGTAATCGATGTAAGCGTAGGTCCGAAATCCCACGTGGTTTTGAGCGTCACGCCAGATGCGCTTTTCCGACCGCCTGAACTGCGCGCAGATTCGGAATCGATGGTCAGGTTCTTGATGTCGCTTGGCGGTCCGAAAAAGGTGTCGCCGCTGACGATCGTCGAGTCGACGACATCGCCAGCGTTGTTGAGGATAGGTGCGACAGCCTGGGAGAAATACGGCGCCCAGGAACTGGTCTGCCGCGCGATGAAGCCGGTGAGCAGCAGCGACAAATGGGCCGTCGGCTTATAAGCGAGGCGAAGTCGGAGAACGGCTTGCTCTTTGTTGCCTAGGTCATCGCCCTGAGCATTCTTGTTCTTCACCCATGCGCCGTTTCGATCGAACAGGCCCGCAACGCGAAAGCTGAGCGTGTCACTTATCGGGCCACCGGTCGCGGCTTCGAGTCGCATGCTGTCATGGGAACCATAGTCTGCTTTTACGAAGCCGTTGGCTGATGATGTGGGTTCTCGCGTAAAGATATTTACGACGCCGCCAGTTGCGTTGCGTCCGAAAAGCGTACCTTGCGGCCCTTTTAGGACTTCCACGCGCTCAACGTCGAAAAGGCCAATGCCGGCAACGCTTGCGCTCGCGACATAGCTGTCATCGACATAGGTGGCGACGGGCGACTCCGACTGGCCGCCGAAATCCTGCTGAACTACGCCGCGAATGCCGAATGCCAAAGTGTCGCCAGCGAACGCGCCCGATGTGCTCAGGCCCGGCGTGATGTTTACGAGCTGGGATGCGTTGCTGACCCCTCTTGAAGTCAGTTCTTCAGCGCCGAAGGCCTGCATCGAAATGCCGACCGACTGCGCAGTCTGCTGCCGTTTTTGTGCGGTGACGACAATATCGCCCTGATTGTTTTCCTGTGCGTTTGCAGCGCCGCAGACCGCTGTCGTCGCGAGCAGCGTCAGAAGGCGGTTTGCGATGCGATATCCCTTGTTGTGTCCCCTATGCATGACTAATTTCCCCTTTATCTGAGATCGCAGATAAAGGTTTGGATTGCCGGTCGTGTCAAGATGGTATGTGACATGCTGGTTACGTGTGATTTGCGATGACGAGCGCGAGAGAGGCTCTACGCGCATCCGGGCTGGCACTGGGACGTGGACTGTTGGAATGGAAACAGGATGACTGAAACAATCACCACACCGGGAGTACGCAATCGAAGCCGTGTTCCAGCGCCCGTTCTTTCTCCACTTGACGAGCATGACGGACCTCTTGACCGGCAGGTCTATCAATCGCTGCGAAAGGCGATCATGAGCGGCAGTCTGCTTTTGGGGGATCGTATTTCCAGTCGCTCGGTCGGTGAGGCGCTCGGGGTGAGCCAGATGCCTGTACGAGAAGCCCTCAAGCGACTTGAAGGGGATGGGGCCGTCCAAAGTGTCGCCAAAAGCGGATATGTCATTCCGCCAATGCAGCCTGACGACTATGAGGAATTGCTGCTTGTGCGTCTCGAACTGGAGGGGCTGGTCGTGCGGCACGCCGCTCGCCACATAAGAGCTGAGGAAATTCGGATTGCGCAGGAAGCGCATGATCGCCTGACGCGCGCCTGTTCCTGGCCTGAGACCCTGCGTCAGAATTTCAGCTTTCATTTCACCATATATCGGGCGGCTCGGATGCCGAGTGCGCTCGCGATGATCGAGAACCTCTGGCTGCGGGTAGGCCCTGCTCTGAATATGATCGAGAGTGTGCCGTCGAAGGCCGACACCTACATTCAGCATGTTCGCATACTTGAAGGACTTCGTCGGCAAGATCCGGTTTTGGTGGAGGCTGCTCTGCGCGAGGATATTGTTGAAAATGCAGAAATCGTTCTGAGGCAGCTTGCCTGCTCGGCTAGCTGAAGGGCCATGCGTGCCTTGA
Organism: Sphingobium sp. AP50; assembly: GCF_900109095.1. Classification (GTDB taxonomy): domain Bacteria; phylum Pseudomonadota; class Alphaproteobacteria; order Sphingomonadales; family Sphingomonadaceae; genus Sphingobium. The sequence continues at coordinate 54,941 of NZ_FNYZ01000020.1, read as the reverse complement.
GGGTGAGAGAAAGCGCGCATGGCCATTGCCTCAGCCGATAGCGGCCGAGATGCCTTCGTCCGCCAGCAGGATGCTTCCGTGCATCGGGCGAGCTTCGGACGAGACGAGGAAGAGGGCTGCCGCGGCAATCTCCTCCGGCTTCGAGAAGGTATGGTTGCTGGGCGTCATCGCGTTCATGGCATCGAGGATTGCCGCTTGCGATGGGTCATTACGCATCGCCTCATTCATAGGCGTCTCTGTATTGCCTGGCGCGATGGCGTTGACGTTGATGTTGAAGGGCGCGAGTTCGGCCCCCAGTACCTTCGTCATCATCGCGATGGCAGCCTTGCTGGCGCTGTAGATCGCGAACCCCTTGAATGCGGTCAGGCCCGCAACGGAGGAGAAGTTCAGGATCTTGCCGCCTCCAGCCGCTTTCATGTGCGGCACGACGGCCTGAACGCCATTCCACGTTCCCTTAACGTTGGTGTCGATCATCTTGTCGAGGATGTCGCTCTCCGTGTCTCCCGCCGGGGAAGCAAGGAAGAGACCTGCTGCATTGACCCAGATATCGATGCGACCATGTTCGACGATGATGCCCGCGCACAGCGTCTTGAGCGCCTCGCTGTCCCGGACGTCCGCGACCACTCCTTCTGCTCGCCCGCCGCTCGCCACGATGGACGAGGCAACGGCTTGAGCCTTGGCCAGACTGCCGCTGGCCACCACATGGACGACCGCCCCTTCCTCGGCCAGCTTGCGAGCGATGGTTTCTCCGATGCCGGAGCTTCCGCCCGTGACAACGGCGATCTTGTCCTGGAAGCGGCTCATGCGACGTGCCCTCCCAGGATGCGGGCGGCCCAATCGTAGACATATTCGCCCTGCATCTTCATCACGTCGACGCCGCAATGCTCGGTCGAACCTTCCGCGACGGAGAAGACGCGCAACTGCGCATCGCTGCTGTTGACCGCGCCGGCCACAGTCTTGCGGGCGTGGGCAAGGGCAACCTGGCGATCATTCTCGCCATGGACGACGAGCAGCGGGCAGGTGACCTTATCTATCACCGGGGCCAGCGTGCGAGACTTCAGGACAGCCACGGCATCGTCGATCGTATCGGTCTTGGTCACATGCATGGCGTGAATGCCGCTTTCGGGGAGGCCGTCCGACAGCCCGGTCCCGGTATCGCCGCGCAGGATGGCTTCCCAATTGGCGTCGAGTTCATAGAAAGCGCCAAGGCTTGCGACACATTTGAACCGCTTGTCCATCGCGGCCGCCCGGGGCGCGCAATAGCCACCCATGCTGAGGCCGATCAGGCCGATCCGGTCGGCGTCGATGGCGGGGTGGGCGGCCAGTGCATCGTAAAATTTTCCGGCCGAAAGCTCGGTATTGTTCCGCTTGGCGATGTGGTGATAGCGAACGGCCTCGCCAGTGCCTTCCTGGTCGACGAAGAGGGTCGCGATGCCGCGCTTTGCCGACATGTCGGCATAGATGAGATAGTGCATCTCCTTGATGGAATCGAAGCCATTATAGAAGATCACAGCCGGCTGCTTGCCTTCGCTCTCGGCCAGGCGCAGCCAGCCTGAAAGGACACCGTCCTCATAAGGAATCTCGACGCGTTCCCACAGATCGCCCGAGCGCTCCAGGCCCTTGCGAAAGGCCGTCATGCCCAGATTGTAGGCATGCAGGCGGCGCGGGTCGGACCAGGATGCGATGCGTTCAGCAAAGAGATAATAGTTTGCTGCCCGCTTATATTTGGATGCGGCCGAAAAGAGATTGCCCGCCGCATCGTCGGCGTCTGCCAGCGCGGTCAGCTTGTGCCCGAGCTTCAGCCAGTTCTGGTACCAGCCTTCATGCGCTGCCGGTCCATCAAGCGATACGAGCGGCGAAAGCGCTTCCTCGAGCTCGGAAATCTCCGCGCCCATCGCGATGGAACAGGAGACAGCGAGACTCCATGAATAATTCTTGGGAAAATACTGAAACACTTGAGCTTCCTTGGTTTATGGGATGGTTTTCGACGATCTGCGCGATCAATATTTCCAGCGCAGCGTAACGCCGTATGTGGTCGGGCGATTGTAGGAGGTCGCAATGACGCGCTTGCCTGCGGCAAGATCATCGCCTGAAAGGAAGAAGACCGAATAGTCCTGCGCGGTCGAGGGGGTGCGGACGCCGGTGACATTCTTGCCGAACAGCGAGACTTCCCACTTGCCGCCACCGAACAGATAGGAAGCGCTCAGATTGACGACGCCATCATATTTTGCGGTCAGCAGATCATCGTTGGAAACGTCGAGATAGCTTTTGCTCTTGTAGAGAACATCACCGCGCAGTGTCAGCGAGCTATCCGCATCGAATTCCATGGTATAGCTGCCGCCAACCGTGAAGGAATTCTTCGGCGTCAGGATGAGGCGGTTGCCTGAATAGTCGGCATCTTCCAGGACCAGCGACTTATATTTTCCGTCGGTATAGGCGTAATTCCCGAAAATCTCGACGCCAGCGAAGGGGCGTGCCACGATTTCCAGTTCGACACCCTTGACCTGAGACTTGCCGGCGTTGCCGACAATGGTGAACGGACCATTGATTTGTCGGACCTGCAGGTCGGAATAGTCCACACGATATGCGGTGACGTTCGTCTGGAGGTGATTGTCGAACCAGCGCGCCTTGATGCCTGCTTCATAGCTCCAGGCAAATTCGGGGTCGAAGGACCCGCCCGCCCGTGCGCTTTCGGCATCTGGAAAGTCCGACGCGAAACCGCCGCCCTTGAACCCGCGCGCGACTGTGGCGTAGGCCATGATGCCATCGGCAACGTCGAAGTCGATAGTGGCCTTTGGCGTAAGGGCGCTCCAGTGATCGCTTACGTCGAGCAGATAGGCTGAGCAGAGGATGCCGTCCTGAAGGCAATAGGTTTGCCCGGACTTCTTCTCCCAGGAGTAGCGCGCGCCACCGGTCAGGCGGAGCCGATCGCTGACATGCCAGGTGAATTGACCAAAGCCGGCATAGCTTTCGGTATTGATATACTGACCTCGCCCCTCGGGGGCGACGGTGCCGCCCGGTGCGATTTCATCGAACAGCGATCCGGGATAGCCCTCGACCGTCAGAAATTCGTTCCGGCGCAGTTTCACGTTGAGGTAATAGACACCGAGCACATAGTCGAGATCGCCGGCCGTGCCGCCCAGGCGCAGTTCCTGGGAAAGCTGCTTCACCCGGTTCTGCTGGAGCTTGAACTCCGCGATTTCGAGAGGCGTGCCGTCGAGGTCGACGTTCGTCCGGTGAAGCCCATATCGATAGGCCGAGATCGAGGTAATGGTGCCAATTGGCAGTTTGTAGTCAAGGCGGAGGGTCGCGCCATATGCTTTGCGATCATATCCGCCGTCCATGTCCTGCTGGGTCACGTCGAGTTGATCGGGTGCATTGAGCGCGGCCGGCACGTCCCCGTAGAGCTTGCGCGCGATGCCCTTTGACTTGTCACGCATATAGTTGACGCTCAGATTTGCGTCGAAATCCTCGCTCGGATGAAAGCGCAGCTTGCCGCGGACGCTCTGGGTGTTGTCGCGTTCGAGGCGGTTGCCAGTCACTTCATTGCGGGCATAGCCATCGCTGTTCTTCGAACTGAAGGCGATCTGCCCCATTACCGTATCGCTGATCAGCGCGCCGCCGAGCATCCCGCGTACATCAATCTGGTTGAAGCGCCCGAAAGTCCCTTCCAGCGTCGCGGTCGTATCAGTTGTTGGTTTGCGGGTTATGATACTGACGGCGCCGCCCATGACGTTGCGCCCGAAGAGGGTGCCCTGTGGGCCACGGAGGACCTCGATACGTTCGACGTCGAAAAAGTCGAAGTCGAGGCCGGAATTTTCGCCGACATAGACCTCGTCGACGAAGAGCGCGACCGCCTGGTCGGAGCCGGGTGAGTCTTCAAGGGATCCTGCACCGCGCATGGCGATGGAGGTCTGGGTTCTGGAAACGCTGTCGGCGTAGAAGTTCGGGATGCGCAGAACAACGTCCCTGAAATTCTCGATCCGTGCCGCCCGGACGGCCGTTTCGTCAAAGGCCGAGATGGCGATCGGCACCTTCTGCAAGCTCTGCTCGCGCTTGTTTGCCGTGACGACAATGTCGCCAAATCCCTGGTTATTCTCTTGTGCGAATGCAGTGCCTCCGCTCGCTATGGCGAGCGCAACGGCGGATGCCATCAGAGGTGAAACTGCTAACCTGAACTCCTTGCCCATATCTGTTCTCCCCAGTCCGCCGATGATGTTTGTTCTTGCGGATATGCAAATTTAGATACCTTGCTTATACGCAAGTCAATAGGGCTTATAAGATTTCCTCATTGGGTGTGGCGGTGACGCCATATTGCCTTGAAACTGACGCAAATTGTCGATTGCGGCAATCCGAGCTGCCGGCTGATGTGTCGACTTGGTGGGGTGTTTGGGAAGCGAATCGCCTTTGCACGACCCATTCCTCAAGCGATAATCTTCTACCGTGGCGCGATCTTGTCGATCTGGGGATGTCGTGATTCGCTCGATTTATTGCATAGAGCAGCTATTTGTAACTTGCGTATCAGCAAATTTTGCGCATTCTTCACCCCGCATTGAGAGGCAAATATGTCCGATGCGGAATTTGAAAGGGGTGGGTATGACTTGCAATACGGCAAGGCGAAGCGTCTTGAAACGAATGATGCTGACCGGCTTTGTGCTGACGCCTGCATTGTCCACACTGGCAGGCTGCCTGACTCGGAAAACTTCCATATCGCCAGTCGATCGCGAGGCACATTTTGTCGCGATCAGCGATGTCGTCATTCCGCGGACGACTACGGCTGGCGCGGTTGAAGCGTCCGTGCCCGCCTATCTCTCGATGCTTTGGGATCAGGGCATTCTTTCGATCTATGTCGATGATCTGATTCATGCGCTGATGGAGCGTTCCGTGGGATGTTTTCCTGCTCTTGGCGTTCGGCAGCGTTCGGCCCTGATCGCAGACATTGATCGCCGATCTTATTCGACAGCGAACGGCATCGGTTCGTCGGTGGAAGTCGGATGGAGAGAGCTAAAGGGCGCTATTCTGGCGGGCTATTACACCTCCCAGGCCGGCGCGGAGAAGGAGCTTTTCTACGAGCTCATACCTGGTCGCTTCGATCCGGATATCACGATCGGACCGCTTGATCGGGCGTGGGCGAACGACTGGAGGGCGTTGCTCGTATCATGACGAACGGAAATTTTGATGCGATCGTGGTTGGCTCCGGCATCACGGGCGGCTGGGCAGCGAAGGAACTGACCGAACGAGGCTTGCGGGTTGTCATGATCGAGCGCGGCCCTATGGTAGAGCATGGGGTTGGCTATGAGACCGAGATGCTTGCGCCGTGGGACATGCCCTATCGAGGGTTCGGGAACCCGAAGGAATATGAGCAACTCTATAGGGTGCAAAGTCGGGGCGCAGCGTTCGATGAATGGTCCAAGCGGCACTTTGTCAATGATGCCCTCTATCCGTATGAGGCCGACGGTCCGAAGCCGTTCCAGTGGCGGCGAGGCTATCAACTGGGTGGGCGTTCGCTGACATGGGGGCGCCATTGCTATCGATGGAGCGATCTGGATTTTACGGCGAACGCGCTGGACGGGAATGGGAGCGACTGGCCGATCCGCTACGCCGATCTGGCGGACTGGTATGATCATGTCGAGACTTTTGTCGGTGTGTCTGGGTCGGAAGAAAATCTCGACCAATTGCCCGATGGCCGGTTCCAGCCACCGATGGCACTCAATGCGGTGGAGAAACATGCCAAGTCCGTCATCGAGGGGCGTTATCCCGACCGACGACTGATGGTTGGGCGGGTCGCCAATCTGACGGAGGAGAAGGAAGGGCGATCCAAGTGCCAATATCGGGGCATCTGCGCGCGAGGATGCTCCTACGGCGCCTATTTCAGCACGCAGAGCGCGACTCTGCCGGCCGGACAGGCGACAGGTAGGCTTACACTCATCACCGATGCTGCGGTGGAACGTGTGGAATATGATGCCCGGCTATCCCGGGCCACGGGTGTTACGATCATTCATGGCATGAGCCGAAAGCGGGAGACGATCAGCGCCAATATGGTCTTTGTCTGCGCCGGCGCGGTGAACAGCGTATCGCTACTGCTGCGATCGGTAAGCCAGCGCTTCCCGCGTGGCATCGGGAATGATCATGATGTGCTGGGGCGTTATTTCATGGATCATGCGACCGCAGTGTCCGCGGTAGCGATGGTGCCGGGTTTTACAAATCACAGCTATTTCGGGAACCGCCCCAACAACCTTATTATTCCCAGATTTCGCAATCTCGCAGGGAAAGGGAATGAATTCCTGCGAGGCTATTCCTTCCAGGGCGGCGCATCGCGCACGGCCTGGCGAAGGGGGGCGCGGGAAGCGGGCATTGGGGAGGAACTAAAACAGGATCTGCGTAAAGCAGGAGACTGGAAGATCATGCTTCGCGCCTATGCGGAATGCCTGCCAAGGCACGCTAATCGCATTTCGCTCAGCGATGCCACCGATCCTCAAGGCTTGGCGCGGACCCGGATCGAGTTCAGCCATGGAGCCAATGAACGAGCGCTGCTCGCCGACGCGGAGAGTGAGGCGCTCGAAATGCTGGCTCTGATCGACGCCGAAATCCTGTCGCACAGCGCTGAGCCGGATGCGGGCGGATCGGCCGTACATGAAATGGGCGGAGCAAGGATGGGGCGCGACCCGCGAACCTCGATCCTGAATGCCGCCAATCAGGTTCATGGCATCGCCAACCTGTTTGTGACCGACGGCGCGGCGATGGCGTCCAGCGCGTGCCAGAATCCGTCGCTCACCTACATGGCGCTGACGGCTCGTGCCGCTGCCTTCGCGGCCAAGATGATGAAAGAGGGAGGACTGTGATGTTCCGGGAAAATAACATGCTGGCCGCAGCGCCGGTCGGACGCCGACGCTTTCTGGCAGGTGCCGGCCTGACGCTTGCTGCTGGTCTGGGAGCAGGACCGCGCGCGATGGCGCAATTGGCGGCTTCCAGCATAGCGCCTTCGGTCGGGATCCAACTCTACACCGTCATGCCTTCGCTCTCCCGTGACTTTGAGGGCACGATCCGTGACATCGCGCAGATCGGCTACAAGGAAGTTGAAACCATAGGGAGTTTCGGCCGTGATCCGGTCGAGGTGAAAGCCCTGTTCGACAAATATGGTTTGGTGTCACCGTCGCAACACATCGTCTCGAACGAACTTTATCGTGTCTTTGATCTGTGGGTGAAAAGGCAGATCGCCATTGCCGACCGCGACAAGGCGTTCCTGCATGAATTTGATCTGTCGCGGATCGATGAAACCGTGCCCGCCGCCATTGCATCAGCCAAGGCGATGGGGCAGCGCTATGTCATCTGGCAGGCGATCTTCGCGTCACAAATTGCAACGCCGGAAGCGACCAGGAAGCTAATCGCTGCACTCAATCATGCCGGTGATCTTTGCGCCGACGCGGGTCTGACGTTCGGCTTCCACAATCACGACCGGGAACTGGAGAAGGTCAATGGCGTCTCCGCCTATGATCGGATCCTGGCAGAGACAAATCCGGCGCGCGTGAAGATGGAAATCGACTTCTATTGGATGAAGAAGGCCGGCGCCGATTATGGAGCGTATCTCAAACACAATCCGGGCCGGTTCAAGCTATGTCATCTCAAGGACATGGACCGGCGCGGCAATATCATTGCGCCTGGTTCCGGCGTGATGGTTTCGCGGGAACTGATCGATATGGCCCGGTCGGCCGGTATCGAACATTTCATTGTGGAGAATGATTCTTCTGCAATTCCCTTCAGCGCCGAACGCAATGCCTTTGGTTTCATGACTGAGATCATGCAGCCCTGATGCGCGTACCGACTGGATCCCCGGTCCGTTTCGATCGGGAATCCCTGGTCACACGGGAAGGCTATGGAAAGGGGCGTCGATGGTCGATGCTACGATCAGGAGCTTGGCCTGCGCCTCCCCTGCGCTGACATAAGCGTGGGGAATATGGCTATCGAACAATATGCTGTCTCCAGCGTTCAGCCGCTCAACTTCTCGATTTTCAAGGTGCAGTTCCACGGATCCGGTGAGCACGTAGAGGAATTCGTCACCTGCATGGGCTGTCAATCCGCCATATTCCTGCACTGATCGGGCAAACAGCGTCACGATGATCGGTCGGATGCCGCTTGCTTCGCTGTCGGGATGGAGCGGCGCATAGAGAATGTTGGGGAGCTCTGTATATTCTTCATGTCCTTTGCGGGTCACGCTGACCGAGCCGGCATTCGCCTTTGCCCTGTCGCGTCCCAATATGTCGTAAGGGTGCAAGTCCATTGCCCGTACGATCTTCTGGATCAGGTCCAGAGTAGGCGACATTTTGCGATTTTCGATACGTGACAGGGTACTCCCAGGAACGCCCACGGCGTCCGCCGCCCGCTCAAGTGACCATCCCCGAGCCTTACGGAACGCCCGAAGCCGTGTGCCGAAATGGAAGGCATCTTCATGATCGTCGCTGGCAACTTCCACGCTGTCACGTCCGGTTTTCTCGGCTTTCTTGAGCGGAGGGCGTTCCCGGGCTGTTGAGAGCTTGACGGTCATTATCTTTGTATTCCTTGCTTATATGCAAGAAGCTTTAGATTGAAATGACGATTGGCGCAATCTCTCGTCCGGCTGACGTGTCGTTGCCGCTGGTTTGCTCCGCTTTTCTTGAGCCTATCTCGCGTTCAATCGAGCGCGAAAAGTGTCTGGGCCTGTTTGCGGATAGATTCCTCAATGGGCGTCGACGAGCGGGCGGTAAGGTCGAAACGGACGGTTCTGGATAGCACGGTGGAGCATAATGCCTGATCCGATAGTCGGGTCATATAGGTCTTGTGGGTCACCGAACTCCTGCCGATAGCGGCGACGATTGAATGTAGCGCGATCAGGTCGCCTGCGCGCAACTCGGCCTGATAGTCGACTTCATGCCGCACGTCCGCCCAGCCCACCTTGCGGGTGCCATCATCCACATGGATGGGACCCAGCGCCGCGAGCAGATGGAAGAAGGCACTGTCGTAAAAGCCCATATAATGTTGGGTGGCCAGATGCCCCATGGAGTCACAAAGCCATGGGAACACGACGCCGCGTCCCGTCTCGATCACGTCGCTCGGCAGATGTGCAAAATCGGATGGCATAATGTCTCTCGTGAAGGTCAGGACAGGGAATAGACCCAGCGATGCCGATCCGGGGTTTCGCCGCGTTGCACGTTCATGAGCGCGTCTCGCAGCATGGTGGTCACGGAGCCGGTCGTGCCCTCGCCGATTGTGAATTGCCCGGTTGGAGAGGCTACCGTGCCGATTCCGGCAACGACGGCTGCTGTTCCACACGCAAATGCTTCGCGAAGGCGCCCGCTTGCGGCATCAGCTTCCCATTGGCTGAAGGAATAGGGCTGCTCGCTGATCGTCATGCCAAGGTCGGCTGCAATCGTCAGCAGGCTTGCGCGCGTGATTCCTGGCAAGATGGTGCCGCGCAGGGGCGGGGTAATGATCGAGTGATCATCAAACACGAAGAAGATGTTCATTCCGCCAAGCTCTTCGACCCAGCGGCCTTCGATCGCATCAAGGAACAGCACCTGGTCGCAATCTTGCGCAATGGCTTGTCGTTGGGCGACGAGACTTCCTGCATAATTGCCGCCGCATTTGGCAGCGCCGGTTCCGCCCGGAGCTGCCCGGATATAGTCGGGTGTAACCCAGAGGCGAATGGCGCTGTCGCCGCCCTTGAAATAGGCGCCTACCGGGCAGGCAATGATGCAGAAGATGTAACTTGATGCCGGACGGACACCGAGAAAGGCGTCATCAGCAAACATGAACGGGCGAAGGTAAAGGCTGCCAGATCCCGCCGGTATCCAATCCTCGTCTGCAGTCACCAGGCGCCCGACGGCATCAAGAAAAATATCCTCCGGAATTTCGGGCATGGCCATGCGCATTGCCGACTGATTGAAACGCCTGGCGTTTTCCTGCGGGCGAAACATGCGGATGCGTCCATCCGTGCCTCGATAGGCCTTCATCCCCTCGAAGATTTCCTGCGCGTAGTGTAGGACCGAAGCGGCCGGATCGATCTGGAACGGGCCGCGCGGCATCAGTTGTGCATCATGCCATCCTGCTTCGGCTGTCCAGCGGATCGTGATCATGTGATCAGTGAAATGCTTTCCGAAACCCGGATTGGACAGGATGCGGGCGCGCGTCTTCGTGTCGACAGGGCTTGGATGAGGGGTGAGTTCGAAGGCCAGGGACATGTCGTTTTCCGTTGAGCAGCAAATGATTGGAAATGGAGGTGGAGGTTCGTGCCGCGGGGTCTGAATGATCAGGCCGCCAACTCGATGGCAGTCGTATCGCTCTGCGCGAGCAATGCCTCCCTCTGTGCCTGATAAGCGGACATGGCTTCTTCCTTTACCGGACCATAGCCGCGGATCATGTCCGGCAGTACCGCCAGCGACAGCGCATGGTCGATGCTGCTTTCATCCAACGTCTCGCACAGAGCGTTGATCAGGGTGCGATATTCATTGGCCAGCCGCCGTTCGTCGCGACGTTCCGTTGTACGACCGAACGGATCGGCCCAGCTACCGCGCAGGTGCTTCATTGCGGCAAGCAGACGGAAGGCTGTAAAGATCCATGGCCCGAACTTGCGCTTTCTTGGGCGCCCGGTCGCAGGATCGATCCGTGAAAGCAGCGGCGGGGCCAGATAGACGCCAAGCTTTCCAGTATCGGAAAATTGCGCATCCAGCGCTTCACGGAAGGCGGAGGCGGAGTAGAGCCGGGCAACCTCATATTCGTCCTTATAGGCCATCAACCGATAGCCGTGCGTCGCGACCGCTCTTGCAAAGGCATCGCCTTTGCCGCCAAGCCCTCCGACAGCATGACGGACCCGTTCGATCATGGCGGTATAGTCGGCGGCATAGGCATCGTCCTGATAGGCGATGAGATCCGCAGTCCGACGTGCGATAAGGGCATCCAGAGATTCCGGGGCGACAGGCGCGCTTTTGGCTACGCCCGCTATTTGTTCGACGGCGTCCAGATCGACGGCGGCGAGCCGGCCCCAGGCGAAAGCACGCTTGTTCAGTTCGACGGCCGCACCATTTGCAGAGATAGCTGCTTCGAAGGCATTGCTTGCCAGCGGCAGCAGGCCCTTCTGCCAAGCATAGCCGACGATCATTGTGTTGGCTGCGACATTGTTGCCGAACAGGCCCTCGGCAATTCGGGTGGCGCTGATCAGAAAGCCCTTGTCGCCCGCACGCGCCAGCAATGTTTCCACGATCCGCGGGGTAGGCAGCGCAAAGTCGCGGTCGCTGACGATGTCGGCAGTCGGCGTCTCGTCGCCGTTGAGTATGATGGCGCCCCGGCCCCTGGCGAATTTCCGAAGCGAATCCGGGCTGGCGGCCACGAGTGCATCGGTACCCAGCAGCAGGTCGGTCTCTCCCGCACCGATGCGAACGGCGTGGATGTCCATGCCTTGGGGCGCGATGCGCACCTGGCTCACCACAGCGCCATTTTTCTGCGCCAGGCCGGTAAAATCGAGCACCGTCGCATTGAGGCCGGATAGATGAGCGGCCGTTCCCAGCAATGCGCCGGTGGTCAGCACGCCAAGGCCGCCAATGCCCGCGACATAGATGTTGAACACGCTGCTCAGTGTCGGAATGCTTGGCTCGGGCAGGCTGGGGAACCGCTCCGCTTCCATCGCGCGGATCCGATCGGGGGCTGGCTTGCGCAGTTTTGCGCCCTCAATTTCCACGAAGCTTGGGCAAAAGCCCTTGGCGCATGAAAAATCCTTGTTGCACGCAGACTGATTGATTTTGCGCTTGGTTCCGAAACGAGTCTCTATCGGTTCGATCGAAATGCAATTGGATTGCACCGAACAATCGCCACACCCTTCGCACACCCGATCGTTGATGAACATCCGCCGATCGGGATCAGGAAAGGCGCCGCGTTTGCGCCGGCGGCGCTTTTCAGCGGCGCAGGTCTGCTCGTAGAGGATCGCGGTGACGCCGCACACGTTGCGCAGTTTGCGTTGCAGCGCATCCATCGCATCCCGATGATGCAGCGTGACAGCCGCCGGCAAATTAGCGGATTTCCAGTTCTCCGGCATATCGCTCACCAGATGCACGGCACCCACGCCCTCTGCCAGCAATTGGGCCAGCACGCGCCTGGGCTCCAGTGCGCCCTCAGCGGGCTGGCCGCCTGTCATGGCGACCGCGTCATTGTAGAGGATTTTGAAAGTGATGTTGGTTCCCGCCGCGACGGCGGCGCGGATCGCGAGCAGACCGCTATGCTGATAGGTGCCGTCGCCCAGATTCTGGAAGATGTGATCCGTCTGTGAGAAGGGGGCTGCGCCCACCCATTGCAGGCCCTCGCCACCCATCTGGCTGAAGGTTGGTGTTTTCAGCCTGGGTTGCGATAACGCCATGACATGGCACCCGATGCCGCCGCCGGAGATCGATCCATCGGGTGTCTTCGTTGAGCTGTTATGCGGACAGCCTGAGCAGAAGAACGGTTTGCGGGCGGGGAAGGGGATGACTTCGCCGCGCTGGCCGGCTTTGTCGAGAGCTGCAAGCCGCGCGGGCAAATCGATTATGCCCTCATGGCGTATGCGCGAGACAAGCGCCCTTGCAACCAGCATCGGATTGAACTCGCCGACGACCGGCAGCAACTGCGCAACTGCGGTGTCGGTTTTTCCGGTGACATGGGTGCGCTCGCCGGGCAGATTGAACAGGGCCGACTTGATCTGACTTTCCACGGTCGGACCTTTTTCCTCGACCACGAAGATTTCCTCCGCTCCCTTGGCAAAGGCCAGCAACGGCCCCGTCGCCAGCGGCCAACTCATCGCGACCTTGTAGATGGACAGGCCCAGGGCATCCGCCTCCTCTTCGCCGAGGCCAAGATTGCTTAGTGCCTGCATCAAATCCTGATGGGCCTTGCCAACGGTGATGATAGCGATGCGCGTGCGCTTGGCCTGGAAAACCGGACGATCGATACGATTGGCGACGGCCCAGCCGATGGCGGCGGGAATACGCTCCTCGATCATGCGTCGCTCATATTCGGCGCGCTCGGCTGGCCAGTTGATGGAGGGATCCCAGTTCAGGCCATGCGTCGGGACAAGGTCGGCGGGCGAAACAAAGTTGGGAAAGGGATCGGGCAGGTCAAAGCTGGCCGCGCTTTCTACGACTTCGGCGATGGTCTTCATGCCGACCCACACGCCTGAAAAGCGAGACAGCGCGATGCCCGCCAGTCCCAGCGTCAGGATGTCCCCGACATTGGCTGGCTGCAATACGGGCATGTGGACCGACTGGAAAATACCGTCGGTCTGGTGGGGAAACATGGAGGATTGGGCGCTATGATCGTCGCCGCCGATGGCAAGAATGCCGCCTAGCGGAGACGTGCCCAGCATATTGGCGTTGCGGAAGGCGTCACCGGTACGGTCTACGCCATTGCCCTTGCCATACCAGATACCGAACACGCCATCGGCGCGCGAAGGCCCGAACGCCTTGTGCATCTGCGCGCCCCAGAGGGCCGTGGCGGCCAGATCCTCATTCAGACCTGGCTGAAAGACAATGTCATGGGCGTCGAGATATTTTTGCGCCTTCCAGAGCTGCTGGTCATAGGCGCCTACGGGTGAACCGCGATAGCCGGAGATCAGGCCGGCCGTGTTGAGGCCATTGTGCCGGTCGAGGCGGCGCTGCATGAGCGGCAATCGCACAAGCGCCTGTATCCCCGTCATGAATGTGGGGCCGGTCTCGGCGTTATAGATCGCCTCCAGGCTTACGACCCTCTCATGCTTCATCGCGTTTCTCCTTGGGGTAAAGCCTATAGGGAAAGCGGAAGTGATGCTTGCCAATGATTGCCGTCTTTGGTTGCTGAGGTGGAGATATTTGCCATTGTTCGGAAATAATGTAGTAAATATGCCTAATGTGGATCGCGTTAGTGCGGAGATGAAGTTGCTCGATTCCTACGATCGCAAGATAATGCAGCGGCTGAGCGACGAAGGTCGCGCCACCTGGAGCGACCTGGCCGAGCATATCGGGCTCAGTCTCACGCCCACGGTCCGTCGTGTCCGTGCGTTGGAAGAGCAGGGCTATATCACCGGCTATTCCGCCAGGCTTGATGAAAAGAAGCTGGCGGGCGCCATTTCGGTCTTCGTGTCCGTGACGCTCGACAAGCAAGTGCGTACTGCATTGGAGGCGTTTGAAGCGCGGGCGGCCGAACTGCCCGAGATCATGAGTGGCTTCTTGATGTCAGGCGGGGCAGACTATCTGTTGCGCGCTGTCGTGCGCGACCTCGATCACTATCGCGATTTTTTGGAAGTGCTGACGCAAATCCCGCATGTCGCCCATATTCAGAGCAGCTTCACGCTGAAATCCTTCATCAATCGTGCAGCGCCGGTGATCGTGCAGCAGTGACCTGAAGGGATGAGAACGATGACCGGGCAGGCCTTCACTGAGAACCGGGACACTGAAACTTTCCAACGTCGGCCTCACGGTAAACCCCTGTTCCATATTGCTGGAAGTCCAACCGGCCAGCAAGTTTCGTGGAGGCGGTGTTTGCAACGTCGATGATGCACACGGTGCGCGGCGAGCCGCACGGCTTCAATTTCAGCTCGCGGATTGCAGACTAGGACGCGTTGACAAAAGGGATTCCCAACCCGGTGAAGTTCTGATTCAAGCCTTCCTTTTGGAAGGGCAAGCATGGATCGCGGCGACCTGAGCGACGCAGAATGGGACTTGATCGGGCCGCTGCTCCCACCCGAGCGTGGCAGGCATGCTCGCCCGGCCGGAGATAACCGGCGCTATCTCAATGGAATGCTGCACGTCCTGCGAGTTGGATGCCCCTGGCGCGACATGCATGAGCGCTATGGGAAATGGAACTCGGTCTACGTCCGGTTCCGGCGCTGGGCCGAGCAAGGCGTCTGGGATACCATGCTGCAAACTCTGGTCGATCTCGGCCTGACCGACGACTGGCAGCACATGATCGACAGCACCACGGTTCGCGGCCATGTCTCGGCCGTGGGCGGAAAAGGGGGGCTTGTGCGCAGGCTTTTGGTCGATCACGCGGCGGCTTTACGTGCAAGGTCCACGCCCGCTGCGACAATCAAGGCCTCCCTCTCGGCTTCCACCTGACGGGCGGCGAGGCTTCCGATTACGGCGGTGTCGATAGCCTCATGGCCATGCCGGTGCCAAAGCCTGCGGCCTTGCTCGCCGACAAGGGCTACGACGGCGACCGTTTCCGAGAGAACCTGCTCCTGCACAACATCCTGCCCGTCATACCGCCGCGTTCGAACCGCAAGGCACCAGAGCACCCCGACTATCGCCGCTATCGCGATCGCAACCGCGTCGAGCGCATGTTCGGCTTCCTCAAACACCAGCGCCGCATCGCAACCCGCTTCGAGAAAACCGCGCTATCCTACCTCAGCTTCCTCAACCTCGCCGCAGCAAGGCTATGGTTGAAGTATTTTGTCAACGCGACCTAACTCCTCGCTGACGGCGAAAACCGCATACTTCGCTACACCCTCTAAAACCGAAACGGCCGAAATTGGCCATCTCTGCTTCTCAGAGGATCACGAAAATGAAGTAAAGGAGCAGTCTTGCTGACAACCGATATGAAATTGGTGACCCCGACAGGATTCGAACCTGTGACCATCCGCTTAGAAGGCGGATGCTCTATCCAACTGAGCTACGGGGCCGTGTGCATGCCGCGATAGCGGGCGTCGCGCCCGCTTGCAATCGCCTGACTGCTCGATAAGCATGATCGTCATGAGCGAAGGGGCAATTCACAAGATCGACGCGGCGGCGCTGGGTACTCGCCCCTTGCGTTATTATGACTTCTTCATGGCCGCCTTCGTCGCCATATTGCTGCTGTCCAACCTGATCGGCGCGGCGAAGCTGTCGACGCTGGGTGGCTACACCTTTGGTGCCGGCATTCTCTTCTTCCCGCTCGGCTATGTGCTGGGCGACGTGCTGACCGAAGTCTATGGCTATGCCCGCGCGCGGCGCTGCGTCTGGGTGGGCTTTGCGGCGATGCTGTTCATGGCCTTCATGAGCTGGGTCGTGGTCGCGCTGCCCCCGGCGGAGGGGTGGCCCGACCAGAAAGCCTATGAAGCGGTATTTGGCAGCACCTGGCGCATCGTCTTCGCGTCGCTCTGCGCCTTCTGGGCGGGCGAATTCGCCAACAGCTTCGTCCTCGCCAAGATGAAGCTGCTGACGCAAGGGCGGCATTTGTGGATGCGCACCATCGGCTCGACCATCGTGGGGCAGGGGGTCGACAGCCTGCTTTTCTATCCCCTCGCTTTCTACGGCGACTGGACCAATGCGCAGGTGTTGACCGTCATGGTCACCAACTGGGCGATGAAGGTTGGCTGGGAAGCGATCCTGACCCCGGTCACCTATGCCATGGTTGCCTTCGTCAAGCGGCGCGAGGGGCTGGATATCTATGATTCCGGTACGGATTTCACGCCGTTCAAGGCCGGCCTTTGAGAAATTTTACGGAAATGCAGCAACGGTAAAGCCTCTGTTTACGGGTTGCCCGCCAAGAGGGGGCATGAGCAGGCAGTCCCACCGGCATTTTTCGAATAATGACAATCATCGGCCGGTTTCAGACCTTTCGCCAATGGACAAGAGCATGGCGGCGGCGCTGGCGCTGGCCCAGCGCCGGTTCGAGGCGACCTTCCTTCATGCGCCCGTCGGCATCGCCCATGTCGGGCTGGATGGTCGCTTCCTGCTGGTCAATCCGCGCTTCTGCGCGATCAGCGGCTATGATGCCGACACGCTGATCCGTACCGGTTTCCAGCAGATCACCCATCCCGATGATCTGAACGCCGACGAAGCCCTGCTGGCCCGCCTCAACAGTGGAGAGATACCCCGCTACTCCATGGAAAAGCGCTATGTCCGGGCGGATGGGGCGATCATCTGGATCAACCTGACCGTCGCGATGGCGCGGGATGAGGCGGATCAGCCTGAATTTTATGTCGCCGTGATCGAGGATCTGTCCGACTTGCGTCAGGCCAGTTTCGAGGCGGTGCATGATGCGCTGACCGGATTGCTCAACCGCCGTGGCTTTGCCTGCCGGGCGCGGGACATGTTGGCCGATGCCGGGCGGCAGGGGCGCAGCGTCAGCCTCCTCTACGTCGATCTGGACGGCTTCAAGCAGTTGAACGATGCGTTTGGCCATGCCGCCGGTGATGCCTGTCTGGTCGATGTCGGCCAGTTGCTGAAGGATCAGGCCTGTCCCGGCGATATCGTCGCGCGCATCGGCGGGGACGAGTTCCTGCTGCTCGCCACCGAATGGGACCATCAGCCGGTGTCGGACAGTGCCGAAGCGATCCGGCTGGCGCTGGCCACCTATGGCATGGGGATCAGCGGCAGCTTCGGCATCGTCACGACGGATGTGCCCGATCCGGTCGATCTCGACCGGCTGATCGCCTGCGCCGACGATGCCATGCGCACCGCCAAGCGCGCCGGCAAGAACCGGCTATGCGCCGCCGCCTTCATCTGACGGGTAGGTCGCCCGCACGAAATAGAGCCCGTCCGGCGGGGCGTTGAGACCCAGCGCCGCCCGGTCCTTCGCCTCCAGCGCATCGCGCAGGTCGCCGGCCGACCACCGTCCCATGCCGACCATCGCCAGACAGCCGACCATCGACCGCACCTGATGATGCAGGAAAGACCGCGCCGCCGCATGGATGGCGATGCGGTCGCCATCACGTTCGACATCCAGCCGGTCGATCGACTTGACCGGGCTTTGCGCCTGACAATGGGCGGAGCGGAAGGTGGTAAAATCATGCCGCCCGACCAGTATCTGCGCCGCATCCTGCATCGCCCCGGCATCGAGCGGCTGGATCACCCGCCATGCCAGCCCGGTTTCGAAGGTCAGCGGTGCGCGGCGGTTGGCGATGCGATAGACATAGGATCGCCCGATGCAGGAGAAACGGGCGTGCCAATCATCGGCCACCTTTTCGCACGCCAGGATCGCGACCGGATTGGGCCGCATCTTCGCATTGATCGCCTCCATCAGGCGAAAGGGGTTGATCGCCTTGTCGATCTCCGCATGGGCGCGCATGGCGAGGCCGTGCACGCCTGCATCGGTACGCCCGGCGGCATGGATGATGGCGCGCTCACCCGTGACCGCGAAGATCGCATCCTCGATCGTCTGCTGCACGCTGGGGCCATGCGCCTGACGCTGCCATCCCATGAAAGGGCGGCCGTCAAATTCGACGGTGAAGGCGAAACGGGTCATGCCTTTTCACCCCTCCCTCTCAGGGAGGGGCTAAAAAAAGCGTCACCCATCCACCCGGCTCCCGGCGGGCATGGCAAAGCCGCGCAGCAATTCGCCGGGCGTCATCGCCCCCTTGCCCGCCCGCTGGATCAGCGTCGGGCGGATCGCGTCATGGCCGCAGCCGATCAGCAGGCTGTCGTCCAGCAATTCGCCCGGCGTTCCGGCATGATGTTCGATATGGCCGGCAAGGATGCGGAAACGCTCGCCCTGATATTCAAAGAAAGCGCCGGGGAAAGGATTGAAGGCCCGAACGAGCCGTTCGACCTGATGCGCGCCCTTGCTGAAATCGATGCGCGATTCCGCCTTGTCGATCTTGGCGGCATAAGTGACGCCCTCTTCGGGCTGCACCATGGGCGGGTGCAGCGCTATATCGTCCAGCACTTCCACCATCAGCGCCGCGCCGGCCTGCGCCAGTTCGGCGGTCAGCGCGCCGGCGGTCTTGCCCTCGACCGGGGTGACATGCTTGGCGCGCATAGGGCCGGTGTCCAGACCCGCTTCCATATCCATGATGGTGACGCCCGTCACATTGTCCCCCGACAGGATCGCCCGCTGGATCGGCGCCGCCCCGCGCCAGCGCGGCAGCAGGGAAGCATGGATGTTCATGCAGCCATGGCGCGGCGCGGCCAGCACGGCGCGCGGCAGGATCAGCCCATAGGCGGCGACCACCGCAACATCGGCGTTCAGCGCGGCGAAAGCCGCCTGCACCTCGGCATCCTTCAGCGAAACCGGGGTGCGCACCTCGATACCCAGTTCCTCCGCCCGCAAATGGACGGGGGAGGGGCGCAGCGCCTTGCCGCGACCGGCGGGGCGGGGCGGCTGGCTGTAAATCGCGACGACGTCATGGCCGGCCTGCGCCAGCGCGTCGAGCGCAGGAACGGCGAAATCGGGGGTGCCCATATAGATGATACGCATGATGCCGCCTCAAAGCTCTTGTCGGGATGACATGCAACCCCTTATCTCACGATATGGCCTCACCAGAAATCGAAGCATTGACTCAGGCGCTGTCCCGCCTGCCCGGACTCGGCCCCCGTTCGGCGCGCCGGGCGGTGCTGCACCTGCTCAAGAAGCGCGAAGGCGCGATGGAGCCGTTGCTGCGCGCGCTGGAGGCGGTGAACGAGCGGCTCGTTACCTGCCATGTCTGCGGCAATGTCGACACGGTCGATCCCTGCGGCATCTGCACCGACCATCGCCGCGATCCGCGCGCCTTGTGCGTGGTGGAGGATGTGTCGGACCTCTGGGCGCTCGACAAGTCGCGCCTCTTCCCCGGCCGCTTCCATGTGCTGGGCGGTCGCCTGTCCGCGCTGGAGGGGGTACGGCCCGAAGACCTGACCATCGACGCGCTGGTCGCCCGGCTGGAGCAGGGCGGGGTGGACGAAGTGGTGCTGGCGATGAACGCCACGCTGGAAGGGCAGACCACCGCCCATTATCTGGCCGAGCGGCTGGAGCGCTTCCCCATCCGCCTGACCCAACTGGCCCATGGCGTGCCGGTCGGCGGCGAACTCGACTATCTGGATGAAGGTACGCTGGCACAGGCGCTGCGGGCGAGGCGACCGGTGGGCTGATCCGCCGAATCTGTCCTATCCGCACGGGGAATGCGAAGAAGGACGGGTGTTGATGGCCTGTGGCTGGAGGATGTCAAGGAGCGGCGGGGCTGGAATATAATTTCCAACTTTTATGGCTTAATTTCAAGATTTGCGGGAAATGTGCGAAGTTAAGCGCGCTCTTTCCAACAGTGCCATGGATATCCGCTGCCAGCATGGGCGATGCCTGCCCTCGGCCCTCCGCTTGATATTCTCCGCCGTTCCGCCTATGTTCGGCCCATGGCAATCCGTCCCATTCTTGAAGCGCCCGATCCGCGCCTGCGCACCATCTCGACCCCTGTCGAGGCTATCGATGATGATCTGCAAACGCTGATCGATGATATGTTCGACACCATGTATGACGCACCGGGCATCGGTCTGGCCGCGATACAGGTGGGCGTGCCCAAGCGGGTGCTGGTGATCGACCTTCAGGAACCCGAATCGGATGCGGAGGATGCGCCTTCGGTCAAGAAGCCGATGGTGTTCATCAATCCGGAAATCCTCAAGGGATCGGAAGACCTGTCGGTCTATCAGGAAGGCTGCCTGTCTGTCCCCGATCAATATGCCGAAGTGGAGCGCCCGGCGGTAATCCGCGCAAGCTGGATGGACCGGGAAGGCCGCATCCATGAAGAGCAGCTTGAAGGTCTGCTCGCCACCTGTCTGCAACATGAACTGGATCATCTGGAAGGCATTCTCTTCATCGACCATCTGTCGCGCCTGAAGCGGGACATGCTGATGAAGAAGCTGACCAAGGCCCGCCGCGCGGCCTGATCCTTTCGCGGGCTAAACGGAAAAAGCGCCCCGGATGATGATCCGGGGCGCTTTTTCGTGGTGCAGGGCGAGCCGTGGAAACTGGGGCTGTCGCAACCTTTTCTGCCCGTAATTCTATGGTGCGATGATTTTACTTTTATCCACTCCGTCATTGCGAGCGCAGCGAAGCAATCCAATGGCGCGCTGTGGATTGCTTCGCTGCGCTCGCAATGACGACACAAACTGATAGCTGTCTGTTCTAAGCAAAAATATCCGCCAGATCGCGGGTCTGCGGGCCGTCTTTCCAGTTGCGCAGCGATGTGTAGAGGCTGGCCTGCGCCGTGCTCCAGAAGGCGATCATCAGCACGTTGCTGACGGCGGACAGGGCCAGATAGGTGGGAGAGAAGGCCAGGGTGCCATTGGCCAGCTGTGGCATCATTCCGCCCGCCACCATGATGACGCCCAGCACGGATGTCAGCAACGACAGCAGCACCAGCAGCAGCAGTTGCAGCCCGAAAATCTTCCACCGCGCGCCCTTGGTCAGGAAGCGACTGCGGGAAAAGGCGCCGAAGATGCCGCATTTTTCCGCCACCAGCGCGGGCACCGCGACCGACCACATCATGTAAAGGATGATGCCGGGTATCAGGAACAGCATGAAGCCCGCCATGATCCCCAGAACCAGCAGGATGGTCAGGCCGATCAGCGGCACCGCCACCGACAGGCCGGTGCCGATGCATTCGCCGATACTGGCCCGCTTCCCCTCACTATGGGCCAGCGTCGCGCGGACCAGAGCGCCCTGCACCAGCATGGACAGCAGCAGAAAGATGACGAAGGAGGCGATCGACACGGCGATCACCCCGAAAGTGCTCTGCCGGTCGGCCATGGTCAGCGTCGAGCCGATGAAATAGGTATAGAGTGCCTGCGGCAGCGCGCCGAACAGAAAGGCGATGCCGAATGTGGCAACCGGATTGCTGCCCAGCGTGCCGAAGGTGCGGCTCAATACCGTGCCGATGGAAAAGGATCGCTCCTCGCCTGGAAAGGCCTGTGTTGCCATGCTGATACCCCCTGTGATGAACCCGGCGGTGATGCTGTCCCATCTTACGGACTTTGTCATCCTTTGAATGGCTTGCGCCATCGCCCCCAGTCGTTAGGATCGTCGCCAACGGGGGTGTGGGCATGGCCGGAGCAGCAATGTCGGACGATCAACTGGCCGCTGCGCATCGTGCGTTGCGGGCGGGTGGCGACGTGCAGTTCGACATGGTCGCCGCGCCCGGTCGTCCGCCGCCGCCTGCCTGGCTGAAGGCATTGGGCGAATGGCTGGAGAAGGTGCTGGCGCCGGTCGGCCGGTTCCTGAACTGGATCGGCAGCTTCATGCCCGATGCGCCCTATGCCCGCATCTTCCTGTGGACCATGATCGGCGCGCTGGCGTTGCTGATCCTGTGGATCGTGGTGGACCGGGTGCGTCATGGCGTCTGGCGCCTGCCGCAATGGCGCCGTCGCCGCTCGGCGCAGGGCGTGGCTGCGGCGGAAGAGGAGGACTGGACGCCCGCCGCCGCGCCGGCCCGTGCCTGGCTGGAGGAAGCGGACGCACTGGCGGCGAAGGGTCGCTATGGCGAGGCGGTGCATCATCTTCTGCTGCGCAGTGTCGAGGATCTGGCGCGTCGCCGGCCACAGATCGTGCGCCCGGCGCTGACCAGTCGCGATCTGGCCGGGGCGCAGGGCATTCCGTCGGCGCCGCGCCGGCTCTTTTCCGAAATCGCCGCCGTGGTGGAGCGTAGCCTGTTTGGTGGCCGGTCGATCGATGCCGAAGAATGGGGGCGCTGCCGCCATGCCTATGCCGATTTCGCGGAGACGCGGAACTGGCCAAGGAACAGGGAAGCGTGAGCGATATCGCGATCAGCCCGAAGGCGGCCGATGGCCCGCTGTTCCGGGGGCGGACGGTGGCGCTGATGCTGGCAATCGGCATTGCCGGTTTTGCGGGCATGCTGGTGCTGGGCGCCTATGCGCCGGATTTGCGGTCGGGCCGCAATGGCGGCGCCCATGCGCTGTCCAACGCGGTCACGGGCTATGCCGGGCTGGTGCAACTGGCGCAGGCGACGGGGCGCAATCCGCGCATCGTCCGCAGCACCCATGGTTTCGACACCGAAGACCTGCTGATCGTCACGCCGGAGGAAGGGCGCACCAATATCAGCGAGGCGCTGATCCAGCGCGCGACCCGGCCGACGCTGTTCGTCCTGCCCAAATGGCAGATGGCGGCGGATGAGGATCATCCCGGCTGGGCGCGCTATCAGGGGCTGATCCCACTCTATGAGCCGATCGGCGTGCTGGCGCCGGGGGTGAATTTCACCATGCGCCAATATCGCAGCGGCGGCGGCGTGCTAGCGACGCATGGCGTGCCGGGCCGCTTCTGGGCGCCGCGCCCGATCCAGGTGATCACCGGCATCGATCAGAAGAACAAGCGGCAGCAGGATCGCTGGCGCAAGCTCACCCCGCTGATCGATGATGGCAAAGGCGGGATCGTGCTGGCGCAGATCGGGGAAGGGCCGCTTTATGTGCTGGCCGATCCGGACCTGCTCAATAATCGCGGGATGAAGGAATTGTCGCAGGCCCGTTCCGCGCTGGCGCTGCTCGACTGGATGAACAGCACCGATGCGGATGGCATCGCCTTCGACGTGTCGAGCAATGGTTTCGGCCATTCGCGCAGTCCGCTCAAATTGCTGTTCGAGCCGCCCTTCCTGGCGATGACGCTGGCGATCGTCGTTGCGCTGCTGCTGACGGGCATCCATGCCTTTGGCCGCTTCGGCCCGTCGCGGGCGCGGGCACGGGCGGTCGCCTTCGGCAAGGCGGCGCTGGTCGACAATAGCGCTTTATTGATCCGCAAGGCGGGGCGGGAGGCGCGGCTGGGCGGCCGCTATGCCGCCGCGATCCGCGAGCGGGCGGCCCGTTTCTTCGGCGCCCCGGCCCGGTTGCGGGACGGCGCGCTCGACCAGTATCTCGACAGTTTGAAGGGCAAGCAGCGTTTCACCGACCTGATGCAGGCGGCGGATGCGGCTTCTGACCGGCACAGCCTGCTCGATGCGGCGCAGGCGCTCCATGATTGGCAAGGGGACAAGAGCAGATGAATGTGGAAGAAGTTCAGGCCCTTGGCCAGGCCATCAAGCAACAGGTGGCGCGCGCCGTCGTGGGGCAGGAGGGCACGGTCGACCTGATGCTGGTCGCGCTCTTTTCCGGCGGGCATATTTTGCTGGAAGGACCGCCGGGCACCGCCAAGACGCTGGTCGCGCACAGCTTCGCGCGGGCGCTGGGGCTGGATTTCGGCCGTATCCAGTTCACGCCGGACCTGATGCCCGGTGACATTATCGGCGCCAATCTGTTCAATTTCCAGACCAGCCAGTTCACCCTGACACGCGGGCCGATCTTCACCGAAATGCTGCTGGCCGACGAAATCAATCGCACCCCGCCCAAAACGCAGGCGGCTCTACTGGAGGCGATGCAGGAACGCACCGTCACCATTGATGGCGAAAGTCTGGCGCTGAGCGATCGGTTCATGGTCGTCGCGACGCAGAACCCGATCGAGCAGCAGGGCGTCTATCCCTTGCCCGAAGCGCAACTCGATCGCTTCCTGTTCAAGCAGAGCGTCGATTATCCCAGCGCGGCGGAAGAGCGCAAGATCGTCGCCACCTATGGCGCGCGCACCCATGCGATGACGCCGCAGGAGTGGGGCGTCACCCCGGTCGCCGACGCCGCCGCTATTGCCGATGCGATCGCGACCGTGAATGACGTGCGTCTGGTGGACGAGGTGGTCGACTATATTCTGGCCCTTATTCGCGGCACGCGCGACGTCGCCGATCTGGAAAGCGGTGCATCGCCCCGCGCCGGCGCGATGCTGGCGGGCGCGGCGCGGGCGCGCGCGGCACTCGACGGTCGCGATTTCGTGATCCCCGACGATGTGAAGGCGCTGGCGCCAGCGCTGCTGCGGCATCGCCTGATCCTGTCCCCCGCCGCTGAAATCGACGGCCGCCGGATCGAAGATGTCGTGACCGGCATCATCGACACGATCGAGGCGCCGCGCTGAACCGATGATCTATCCCACCCGCACCGCAATCTGGACGGCGGCGGCCGGCGCGCCAGCGACATTGCTGGTCGCGCTGCTGCTGCCCGGCCGCTGGTATGCGGCGCTGGCCTGGCCGGTCGCCGTGCTGCTGGCCAGCCTGGCCGATGCGTTGCGGGGATCAAGGCCGTCGCAGGCGAAATTGTCGCTCGACCTGCCGAAGACCGCCAGCGTCGGCGCGGATATAGAGGGGCGGGCGAGCATCACTCTGTCCGGCACAGCCCCGTCCCGCGCGGAGATCATGCTGGATGCCGGGCCGCTGCTGGAGCAGGCGGACGACGGCCACTGGATCGACCTGACCAACGGCAAGGGCGCGGGCATCGTGCCGCTGCGCGCCGCCCGACGCGGGACGGCGCGTGTCGCGCGCGTCTGGCTGCGGTGGAAGGGGCCGTTGGGGCTGGTATGGAAGCAGCGGATCGTGCCGCTGGACGTCAGCATGGCGATCCTGCCCGATATCCGCCCGGTCCATGAACGCGGCGCGCAAATCTTCCAGCGTCACGCGCTTCAGGGCCTGATGGCGCAGGCCGATCGCGGCGATGGCGCCGATTTCGATGCGCTGGTGGAATTTCGATCCGGCATGGACCGGCGCGCGATCGACTGGAAGCAGTCGGCCCGCCACAGCAAGCTGCACGCCAAGGAATTTCGCACCGAGCGCAACAACCAGATCGTCTTCGCGATCGATGCCGGTCGCCAGATGAGCGAGCCGGTGGCGGGGCTGAGCCGGCTAGACCGGGTTGTGTCCGCGATGCTGCTGACCGCCTGGGTCGCGCTGAAGCTGGGTGATCGGGTCGCGCTCCACGCCTTCGATTCCCGTCCGCGCATCGCCGGTGGCCTTGTGTCGGGCGCGGCGGCCTTTGGCGAATTGCAGCGGCTGGCCGCGCAGATCGACTATAGTGGCGAGGAAGCCAACTATACCCACGCCCTGACCACGCTTGCCACGCGGCTGACGCGGCGGTCGATGATCGTGCTGTTCACCGAATTTACCGATCTGACCTCCGCCGAATTTCTGGTGCGCGCCGCCGCCCGGATGGTGGAGACGCATCTGTTGATGGTCGTGGTGCTGCGCGACGAGGAACTGGAAGCGATCCTCGATCGTCGCCCGGAAAGCGCCGACGACGTGACCCGCGCCGTGACGGCCGCTGCCCTGTTGCGCGACCGGATGATGGTGCTGACCCGGCTGCGCCATCTGGGCGCGCATGTGATCGAGGCGGAGCATGATCGCGTCGCCGACCGGCTGGTGCAGGGCTATGTCGACCTCAAGCGGAGGAACCTGTTGTGAGCGCCTTCGTCGACACCGTCGCCGCGCCGCTGGTCAATGCCAGCCGCTTTCGCGCCGCCCATGAGGCAGAGTGGGAAAGGCTGGATCAACTCATTACCCGGATGGAAAAGCGGTCGGTCCGCGCGCTGCCCGATGACGATATTCTGGCCCTGCCGCTGCTCTATCGTTCGGCTTTGTCGTCTTTGTCGGTGGCGCGCGAAACCTCGCTCGACCGGTCGCTGGTCGTCTATCTAGAGCAGCTTTGCACCCGCGCCTATTTCCAGCTTTACGGCGTGCCCGACACCGCGCTGCGCCAGATCGGGCGCTTTGTGGTGCGGGACTGGCCGCTGGCGGTGCAGGCGCTCTGGCGGGAAACATTGGTATCCTTCCTGCTGACACTGGCGGGGGTGCTGGCCGGCTGGTGGCTCGTGTCCACCGATCCAAGCTGGTATTACAGCATCATCCCCGATGCGATGGCGGGCGGCCGCGATCCGGCGGCCAGCGTCGAAACGCTGCGCGCGACCATCTATGGCAATCAGAATGGCGATAATGGCCTTGCCACTTTCGCCGCCTATCTCTTCACCCATAATAGCCAGGTCGCGATCTTCGCCTTTGCTCTGGGCTTCGCCTTCACCGTGCCGACCGTGCTGCTGCTGGTCTATAACGGCCTGTCGCTGGGCGCGATGCTGTGCCTGTTCGCGAAAAAAGGGCTGGGCCTCAATTTCCTGGGCTGGCTGACCATCCATGGATCGACCGAGATGTTCGCCATCATATTGGCGGGCGCGGCCGGTATGAAGATCGGCACCGCCGTCGCCTTTCCCGGCCGCGACGAACGCACCGAAGCGGCGGTGCGGGCCGGACGGGGCGCGTCGGTCGCCATGGTCGGGGTCGTGCTGATGCTGATGGTCGCCGGCCTGCTGGAAGGGATTGGGCGGCAGACGGTACAGGCAGATGCGATGCGCTATGGCATTGGCCTTGCCGCGCTGGCCGGCTGGCTGGCCTATTATTATCTGCCCCGGCGGCGGGAGGGCGATCATGCGCTGGCGGCGTAATCGCGGGCCAAGGTCGGTCGCGTCGCTGCGCCGTACCTTCGTCACGCCCGAAGGGGTGGACCTGCGGCTGGAACTGGGTAGCGCGGGCACGCGCGCTTCGGCCTATATTCTCGACATGGTCATCCTGCTGATCAGCATGATCCTGACCACCACGGCGATCGGCCTGCTGGGCGTGGCCGGGGCGGGCGGCGAGGCGTTCATGATCCTGTGGCTGATCGGCGCCTTCGTGCTGCGCAACGGCTGGTTCATCCTGTTCGAAATGGGCGGGCGAGGCGCGACGCCAGGCAAACGGTTGCTGGGCCTGCGCGTGGTGGCGCGCGATGGCGGCCGACTGACCGGCGGCGCGGTGATCGCCCGCAACGCGATGCGCGAGATCGAGATTTTCCTGCCGCTCTCCTTTCTGGGCGTGCAGGCGGCGGAAGGCGCGGCCGACGGCTTCCTGACCATCTTCGCGCTGCTGTGGACCGGCATCTTCCTCTTCTTTCCGCTCTTCAACCGGGATCGGTTGCGGGTAGGGGATTTGCTGGCGGGCACATGGGTCGTCAACACGATCCGCGCGAAGCTGGGCACCGATCTGGTCGCCGCCCGTGCCGAACAGCCACGCCGTGTCTTCAGCGATGCCGCGCTCGACCTGTACGGCATCTATGAATTGCAGACGCTGGAAAATGTCCTGCGCAATGGTCAGGAGGAGGCGATCGTCACCGTCGCCGCCACGATCCGGCGCAAGGCGGGCCTATCCGACGATGGCGACGACTACGCCTTTCTGTCGGATTATTATGCCGCTTTGTGCGCCCGGCTGGAACGCGGCATGATGGTCGGGCGCCGTCGCGAGGACAAGCATGTGGTCATGGGGCGCCGCTGAGGGAAGGCGCGGTACGCTTTGGTCGACCAAGTCAGGCTGATGCTATCAACCTGGAGTATCGGGATAACCTCTCAGTCCGTTCGCCCTGAGCTTGTCGAAGGGCCACTCTTCCTTTCAAGGTGGCAAAAGAAGAGGGGCTTCGACAGGTTCAGCCCGAACGGAGTTTAGGTGATCTCACTTTAACACATTCCGTTGCGAGGTGGGAACTCCGAGGCATGTTGCTCAAAGCCTCTGTCCGATAAGCCCACCTCACTCTCTCCAGCCAACAAAAAAGCCGCCCCTTGCAGGGCGGCTTCTTCGTTTGATCCTGTCAGAAGGCTCAGGCTTCTTCAGCCGTCTCTTCTTCCGCTTCCACGGCGATTTCGCCGGGTTCCGCGTTGGGATCATAATCTTCGGTGAAGCCGCTCTCGTCCTTTTCGAACATGTCGGCCATCACGTCTACGCCCTGCGACTGAAGCTCGGCTTCTTCCGGCGAACGGGCGACGTTGACGGTGATCGTCACGGCGACTTCGGGGTGCAGAGCAACCTTGACGTCGAACACGCCCAGGGTCTTGATCGGGCGTTCCAGCACGACCATCGCCTTGGTGACGATGGTCACGCCATCGGCGTGCAGCGCGTCGACGACGTCACGAACGGCAACCGAGCCGTACAGGTGACCAGCGTTCGACGACTGGCGGATCAGGACGATCTGCTTGCCGTTGACGCCTTCGGCAGCCGCCTGAGCGTCCGTACGACGGGCCGCGTTATCGGCTTCGATCTTCGCACGGTTGGCTTCGAAAACGCGCTTGTTGGCGTTGTTCGAACGGAGCGCCTTCTTGTTGGGCAGCAGGAAGTTACGGGCATAGCCGTCCTTCACGGTGACGATGTCGCCGATTGCGCCCAGCTTCTCGATGCGTTCGAGGAGAATGATTTCCATGGGTCTTTCCCCTTACTTCACGATGTAGGGCAGCAGGCCCAGGTGACGGGCGCGCTTGATGGCCGAAGCCAGTTCACGCTGCTTCTTGGCCGAAACGGCCGTGATGCGGCTGGGAACGATCTTGCCGCGTTCGGACACGAAGCCCTGAAGCAGACGAACGTCCTTATAATCGATCTTCGGCGCATCCTTGGCGGCGAAGGGGCAGCTCTTGCGGCGGCGGAAAAACGGGCGTGCCATTTGTCAGATCTCCTTATTCAGCAGCCGGGGCGGCTTCTTCGCGGTCGCGGCGCGGGCCACGATCTTCGCGATCACCACGGGGGCCACGATCGCCGCGGGGACCACGGTCACCACGCTCGGAGCGTTCCTGCTTGCGCATCATCACCGACGGGCCGGTTTCCAGCTCATCGACCTTGACGGTCATGTAGCGGATGATGTCTTCGTTGATCTGCGTCTGGCGCTCCAGTTCCGCAACGACGCCGGCGGGGGCATCGATGTTCAGCATCACATAGTGCGCCTTGCGGTTCTTGGCGATCTTGTACGCGAGCGAACGCAGGCCCCAGGTCTCGACCTTGGTTACCTTGCCTTCATTTTCCTCGACGATCTTGGTGGCGGTTTCCGCCAGAGCGTCCACCTGCGCCTGTGCCAGATCCTGGCGCGCAAGGAACACATGCTCGTAAAGAGCCATGGGTAAGCCTCATCATGTTGGCCGATCGCTGACGCCCACCCCATGTGGAACGCCCCTCCGGCTGTCGTCTCAAGCATTCGAAATCGTCCGACGTCCGAATCCGGGGCCGAGCGAAGGCGCGCCTATGACGGAAAAGCGGGGGAAAGGCAAGGCCGCATTGACGCACGGCATGGTCGCAAAGCTGCTGACCCGCGCATGCTTGTAGCAGGCCTGTTTTTCCTTTTAAATCCATCGGCAGAAAAGAGATCAGGAGAGTTTATGGCCGTCGCGATCGCCGCGCTGTCGCTGATATTGCTGATGATCGCGGCCTATCGCGGGATGAGCGTCATCCTGATGGCGCCTTTGCTTGCGATGCTGGCCGTGTTCCTGACCGATCCTGCCGCCGTGCCCGCGGCTTTTTCCGGCCTGTTCATGGAGAAGGTAGCGAGTTTCCTGAAGCTCTATTTTCCGGTATTCCTGCTGGGCGCGCTGTTCGGCAAGCTGGTGGAGATATCCGGCTTTTCCCGCGCAATCGTGACGGCAGTGATCGGCATGGTCGGCGCGGGGCGAGCCATCCCCGCGATCATGATCGTCACGGCTCTGCTCACCTATGGCGGGGTATCGGTGTTCGTCGCGGTGTTCGCCGTCTATCCCTTCGCGGCGGAGATGTTCCGCCGCGCCGACATTCCCAAGCGACTGGTGCCCGCCACGATCGGCCTGGGTGCCATCACCTTCACCATGGACGCCCTGCCCGGCACGCCGCAGATCCAGAATATCATTCCGACCAGCTTCTTTGGCACCACCACCTGGGCGGCGCCGGTGCTGGGGACGATCGGGTCGGCCTGTATCGCGGCGATAGGGCTGACCTATCTGGCCTGGCGGCGGCGACGCCTGATGGCGGCGGGCGAAGGCTATGGCGCGCCCGAAACGCTGGTGAACGAGCCGGAGCAGCATGGGGAGGAGGCGCGCATTCACCCGCTGATCGCGCTGCTCCCGTTGCTGGTGGTGGGCGTGGGCAATCTGCTGCTGACACTGGCGATCCCGCGCTGGGTGCCGGCGGAGGCGGTCACTTTGTCGCTGCCGGGCATGGCCGAACCGGTCAGCGTGAAGGTGGCACAAATGTCTGCGCTCTGGGCGGTGGAGGGCGCGCTCTTGCTGGGGATCGGCACGATCCTGCTCTTCGCCTTTCGCACCGTGGCGAGGCGTTTTGCCGAAGGATCGAAAGCGGCGGTCGGCGGCGCGCTGCTGGCGGGGATGAACACGGCGGTCGAATATGGGTTTGGCGCGGTCATCGCCGCGCTGCCCGGCTTCCTGATCGTCAAGGAGGCACTGCGCGCCATTCCCAACCCGCTGGTCAATGAAGCGATCACCGTCACCTCGCTCGCCGGCATCACCGGATCGGCATCGGGCGGGCTGTCGATCGCGCTGGCGGCGATGGCGGAACAGTTCATGGCGGCGGGCGATGCGGCCGGCATCCCGCGTGAAGTGCTGCACCGGGTCGCCTCCATGGCGTCGGGCGGCATGGACAGCCTGCCGCATAATGGCGCGGTCATCACCCTGCTGGCGGTGACCGGCCTGACCCATCGGCAGGCCTATAAGGATATATTCGCGCTGACCCTGATCAAGACGCTGACCGTCTTCATCGTGATCGCGCTCTATTATCTCACCGGCTTGGTCTGACAGGCGGACTTGGTGCCTGTCCAGCGGATCGCATTTTCCAGCATCCGCACATAAGGGGGCGTGCCATAGGTTTCGGGCCTGTGGCCGATCGCCGAATAGAACATCCGCCCCCGGCCGACGCAGCGGGACCAGGCAATCGGATGATCGCCCATCCGCAGTTGCATGCCGTCCATGCCCACCGGCGAGTAGGTCGATTCATCCAGGGTCGCGACGATATCGGCGCCGGTAGTCCGCGGATTGGCGGTGAAGGAATACCATTCGTCGTTCATCACCCATTCGCCCGGCAGACCGTCGGCCAGTGGCGATTTTGCGTCGCTCAGCGCGATGCGGGCGTCCTGAAATTGCGGGCTCATCGGATGACCGGCAAAGCGGGCGCCGATCAGGCTATCGAAATACCAGTTCCAGAAGCTTGCCGGGTCGCCGGCCGATCCGTGCACGCCAATGAAGCCACCGCCGCCCTCCAGATAGGCGCGAAACGCCTTGCGCTGGGACAATGTCAACACGTCGCCGCTGACATTGTTCCAGATGACGGCATCGAACCGGCGCAGGATGGACGGACTCATCGCGCCGCCCTTGTCCGTGACGACCAGCGCCCAGCCATTGCGCTTGGCCATCGTCTGAAAAGCTGCTCGTGCGGCATCGACCGATGGACCGTCGCGAAATCCGGTCATCTTTTCGAACAGCAACAGGCGCGGCCTGCCGGCGGGCAAGATAAAGTTGGGGCGATCATTGTCATACCGCGCGCAGCGCGCGATTCTGTCGGCTGGCGCTACCGGTATTTTGCGCAATGCGGCGTCCAGCGCCGACAGATCGGTTGCGCCGGAGCCCTTCATCGCCGCCAGCTTTTCCATTGTCAGGATCGCGGCGAAAGTCGGCGCCGTGGTCGAAAAGAAGCGCGGTGGGAGCATTTTGAGCAAGTCGCCCGCCTGCGCCTCGACCAACGTCTTCGCATCGGCATTCAGCAGGATATCGACGATTGGCGACTGGATGGAAAAGGGGGCGTCCCGCATGGGACAATCGATCACCGGCGCGGCCCATGCCGCAGGCGCGCCGACCAGCAGCGCAATGGCGACCAACGCCCGAATTCCCCGCATCACCCACTCCCATTTTATCCTCTTTCCGGCAGTCTTAGAACAACGCGATGGGATGGAGAAGAGATGAACGCAAAGACGCCCCGGAGGGAGAGAACTCCGGGGCGTCCTGCCGGTATGGTGGGCGGTCTTAGCGGATCGCGCTGCCGACGACCGCGCCGATGATGCCGCTGGTGATCGCGATCAGCACCGCGTCATTGCCCGAGCGGACCCACTGATAACCGCGCGGCGGGGCGGACAGACGATAATCGCGATAATTGTTCACCACGCGATAGTTGCTGGCCCGGTTCCGGTCGAAACGCTGGCCCTTGGCCCAGCGATGGTTCGTATCCTTGCGCACGACGGTCTGCTTCTTGACGACGGTCCGGCCATTGGCCTTGTGGTGGACGGTGGTGCGGCTGACTTCCTGACGCTGCTGCCCGCCATGATAGGGTGCGGCCTGCGCCTGTGCGGTGATGATGGGGCTGGCGACCAGGGTTGTGGTGGCCAGGGCCATGATGATCTTCTTGAACATGTCTTGCTCCTTACCTTGTATCCGGGCGCCATTCCGTGGCGTCGAAGACAGAGATAGGCGGCACTTGTCGCAAGCCTGTGCCGGGAAGCGGGCAAGTTTGTCGGAAATTGTATCAAAACGCGATTTAAGCTGAACAGAGGTTCAGAAAAGGCGGAATAACAAAGGTTTATGATTCGCTTGGAGGCGCAGAGGCGCGGAGAAGAACTGGCAGCGAGGCCATGAAAGCACGCAGCCTGCCATTCAGCGTGGTCTGAAGACCGCAAGCGGCAAAACCCCTCCGCGTCCCCGCGCGAACAGAAAAAGCCCCGCAGCGGACTGCGAGGCTTTGGGTGTGGCGGGGGTGGGCTGATCAGTTGGGCAGCGGCGTCGCCGTCACCACCATGCGCTGGAGCAGGATTGGTTTGCCCTTGCCCTCCACGATCGGCGCCTGCTGCCCGAGCGGCGGGGCGGCCAGTGCGGTCAGGCCAAGGCTGAGGACCAGCGCGCTGCTGGCGATGCTGAGGGCGATGGTCTTCATGAAGCTGCTCCTTCCACGCGCCGGGCTGGCGGTATGAAAGGGCTTTAGTGGAGGGATGTCGCAGGATTGTGCTGGGCGATGGCCGCAATTGTCGGAAAATGTAACGAGAGATTGGCGGGGAGGGGGGCTTTGAATGGGGAGCGGACTGTCAGATAAATCCTCCCCAAGCTTGCTTGGGGAGGGGGACCGCCGAAGGCGGTGGAGGGGTGAAGCGCGGACGTCGCGCCATTTCCCCTCCGTCAGCGCTTTGCGCTACCATCTGCCCAAGGCAAGCTTGGGGAGGAACTAGGGAGGTCCGCTTCTGGTCTTCACCAGCCTTCCCCCTCCCCGCCAGCCCTCATCACCTACTCATGCCGCAACGCATCAATCGGGTTGAGCGCCGCCGCCCTGCGGGCCGGGAAATAACCGAACACCACGCCGATCGCGGCCGAGAAGAGGAAGGCGATGGCGTTGACCTTCACGTCGAACAGGAAAGGGACCTGCATCAGCGGGGCGATGGCGACGGAGGCGATCAGCGCCAGAAATAGCCCGATGAGGCCGCCCAGACAGGATAGCACGATCGCCTCGACAAGGAATTGCATCAGCACCTCGCGCGCGACCGCGCCGATGGCGAGGCGGATGCCGATTTCGCGCGTCCGCTCCGTCACCGACACCAGCATGATGTTCATGATGCCGATCCCGCCGACCAGCAGCGATATCGCCGCCACCGCGCCGACGATCTGGGTCAGGATGGTGGTCGTGCCGGTCAGCGTGTCGCTGATCTGCTTGGTGTCGAAGACGTTGAAATTGTCCTGATCGCCCGCCTTGATCTTGCGCCGCTCGCGCATCAGTTCCTCAAGGCTGGTCTGCACCGTGCTGGTGTCATAGGCGTCGTCCACCGCCACCATGATCTGGCTGATGTCCCGATCGCCGGTGAAGCGGCGCTGCACGAACTTGATCGGCATCACGACGACATCGTCCTGATCGCCAAAGCCGCCCTGACCGCGCGTGGCCAGCACGCCCACGACCTGACAGGACACGCCCTTGATCCGCATCCGCTGGCCGACCGGCTCTGTCCCCTGGAACAGGTTGCTGCGCACCGTATTGCCGATGATGCAGACGGATTTGCCCGCTTCCTCTTCATCGGGCAGGAACAGGCGACCGTCCGCGACCTTCCACTGCTGCACCTCCGAATAAGCGGACGTGGTGCCATAGACGGTGGTCGACCAGTTATTGCCTTCATAGATGGCGGTGCCGCTCGACTGGACCACGGGCGCCACGGCGCGCACGCCGGTCAACTGGTTTTCGATGGCGGTGAGGTCGCGTTCCTTGAAGTCTGGCGGGCGGGGGCCGCCGCCGCCCCGGCCAAAGCCCTGACCCGGCCGCAATTGCAGCACATTGGCGCCCAGCGAACTGATTTGTTCGCGCACGGCCGCAGTCGCGCCATTGCCCAGCGTCACCATGGTCACGACCGCGGCCACGCCGATGATGATGCCCAGCGTGGTGAGGAAGCTGCGCAGCTTGTGCCGGTTGATCGCGCGAAAGGCGAGGATGACGGTGGTGCCTAGCATCTTATCTTCCTCGCCCCATGGGGGAGAGGATAGCGAAGCTTGCCAGCTTGCTGGCTAGCTTCGCGTGGAGAGGGGGGAGCGACCGTGCGCCGTGGCTCCCCCTCTTCCAACTGCGCCTAACCTCGCTGCGCTCGGCAAGGCTTCGTATCCTTCTCCCCCGAGGGGAGAAGGTCTGACAGATCATCCTCATGCCGCCACCCCCGCTTCGATGCTTTCGACCAGCCCGTCGCGGAAATGGACGATGGTGCGTGCGAAGGCGGCCATATCCGGCTCATGCGTCACCATCAGCACGGTGATGCCGCTATTCTTGTTGAGGTCGGTCAGCAATTCCATGATCTCGATCGAGCGCTGCGAATCGAGGTTGCCGGTCGGCTCGTCCGCGACCAGCACGTCGGGTTGGGTCACGATGGCGCGGGCGATGGCGACGCGCTGCTGCTGCCCGCCGGAGAGTTCTGCGGGGGTATGGTCCCACCAGTCCTTCAGCCCCACCTTGTCGAGCGCTGCCATCCCCATCTCGTAGCGCAGCTTCTTGTCCTCGCCGCGATAGAGCAGGGGCAGTTCGACATTCTCCAGCGCGGTCGTGCGCGACAGCAGGTTGAAGCCCTGAAACACAAAGCCCAGATAGCGGCGCCGCAACAGCGCCCGCTGGTCGCGGTCCAGCGTTTCAACATGATGGCCCTTGAACAGATAGGTACCGCCCGAAGGCACGTCGAGGCAGCCCAATATGTTCATCGTGGTGGACTTGCCCGATCCGGACGGCCCCATGACGGCGACGAAATCGCCCTGCTGGATATCGAGATCCACGCCCTTGAGCGCCTGAAAGGCTGTCGGGCCTTCGCCATAGACTTTGGTGACGCCCCTTAAGGAGATAATGGGCAGGGAAATGATGGGATCGGCAGCCATAGCGATCAGGTTCCGCTCGGGCGGCCGGTGCCGCGCGTTTCCGTTGGCGCGACCGGGGCGGTTTCGGGTGCCGAGTCGCCGGAATTGCCCAACTTGCCGACGCTGGCGGGCGTGCCGTCGGCGGCCGGATTGCTCTGGCGGCGGTCCGGCGCCTTGGTGTCGCTATTGCTGTCGGCCTTCTGGTCTTCGGCGGGGGCCTGCTGCCCGGCGGCAAGCTGGCCGGTGATGACCCGCGCCCCGGCCTTCAGGTCGCCGCCGGTGATGGCGGTGCGCGATCCGTCGCTGGCGCCAACGGTGACCTGCACCGCCTTGGGATTGCCGTCTTCGCCTACGATATAGACGGTCTGGCTGCTGCCAGCGCCAAACTTGACCTGGCGATTGGCGCCGCCGCGCCGCATCCGGCCGGGGCCGGGTAGGACGCTGGTGATGCCGCCGCCCGATGCGCCGGTGCTGGGCTTGAAGCGCAGCGCGCTGTTGGGCACCAGCAGCACGTCATGCAGCTCCTGCGTCACGATATCCGCCGTCGCGGTCATGCCGGGGCGCAGGGTTTCGTCGCTATTATCGACAGACAACACGGCCGTATAGGCGACCACGGTGCCGGTGCTGCTGGTCGTCGTCGTGCTGGACGAGGAGGAGGAACTGCTGCTCGACGCATTCGATCCGACATTGACCCGCGTGACCTTCGCCGGGAAGGTGCGGCCGGGGAAGGCGTCGACGGCGAAGCTGGCGGTCTGGCCTTCCTTCACCTGACCGACGTCCGCTTCGTCCACCGACACTTCGACTTCCATCTGCGTCAGGTCCTCGGCCAGGGTGAACAGCACCGGGGCGTTGAGCGATGCCGCGACCGTCTGGCCCGGCTCGATATCGCGGGACAGGACCACGCCGTTCACGGGGGAGACGATCTGCGCGATCGACAGGTTGGTCTGGGCGGTGGAAAGCCCGGCCTGCGACACGCGGACCTGCGCCTGCGCCGACCGCAGATTGGCGAGGGCGCTCTGATAGTCGGCGCGGGCCGAATCCATCTCGGTCTTCGCCGGTACGCGGCCGCTCGATAGTTTGAACACAGTCTCCTGCCGGTCCAGCGTCGCTTTCGCCAGGGCAACCTGCGCCTGCGCCTGTGCGACGCTGGCCTGGCTGGAGGCGACCTGCGCCTGATTCTGGTTGACTGTGTCGACCAGTCGGCGGGTGTCGAGTTCGGCCAGCTTCTGCCCCTTGGTCACGCGGTCGTTCACGTCGACATAGACGGCGGTGATCTTGCCCGACTGTTCGGACCCGACATCGACCTGATTGATCGGTTTCAGATTGCCGGTGGCGGACACGCTGACGGTCAGGTCGCCCTTGCGCACCTCGCGCGTCGCGTAATTGGGCTTGTCCTCGCCGGAGAAGCAGCGGGCGACGAGCAGGACGAGGATCAGCAGGACGACGCCCGCGCCACCCCGGATCGCCCATTTGCGCCACGGTTTCTGCGGCTTTTCGCCGAGGAAGTCGCTGAGATCCTTGTCCGGGGTCACATCATTGCTCATTTGGGCGGTTGTCCACGCTCTGCCAGCCGCCGCCCAGCGCATTATAGAGCTGGGCGATGGCCAGAACTTCGTCGGATTGCGCGGAAGCCAGGCTGTTGCGCGCGTTCAATAGGGTGGTTTCGCTGGTCGACAGCGTCTGGAAATCAGTCAGGCCCGCCTGATACTGGCTGCGCGCCATGATTGCGGCGTTGTTCGACGCTTCATAGGCGGTCGCAAACTCCGCCTTGCGCAGGCGCGCGCTGCTGAGCGAGGCCATCGCATTTTCGACATCCTCCAGCGCGCCCAGCACGCTCTGCTTATAGGCGGCGAAGGCGGCGTCGGTCGCGGCCTTTTGCGAGCGGACCTGCGAGCGCAGCCTTCCGCCGTCGAAGATGGTCTGCGCCACATTGCCGAAGACACCGCCGGTGATCAGGCTGAACAGATCGCTGAAGGCGTTGGACGTCGTGCCCAGATTGCCGCTGATGCTGAGCGAGGGATAAAGCTGTGCCTGCGCCACGCCGATCCGTGCGGTGGCGGCGGCCAGTGCCCGTTCGGCGCTGCGCACATCGGGGCGCTGGCGCAGCGTGTCGGCCGGGATGCCGGTCGCGATCTGTGTCGATGCGGTGGGGATGGCGGCGGGCGTTTCCAGCGCGCGGGTCGCTTCGCCCGGCGCCTGTCCCGTCAGTACGGCGATGCGGTTGAGGCTGCCGCGCAGGCTGGCTTCCAACTGCGGGATGGTGGCGTTGGTCTGCGCCAATTGTGCCTTGGCCTGCTGCTCGTCCAGCGAGGAGACGAGGCCGGCTTGCAACCGCCAGTCGGCGATCTTGTAATTATCCTGCTGGATCGCCTGCGTCTCGCGCGCGACCTTCAACTGCTCCTGCGCCAGCCGTGCGCCGACATAGTTGGTGACGAGTTCGGACAGGATTGTCATCCGGACATTGGCAAGGTCATAGCCCGACGCCGCCAGATCGGCACGCGCCGCCTCCGCCGATCGGGACAGTTCGCCAAACAGGTCGATCTGCCAGCTGGCCGATGCGCTCGCCGAATAGCTGCTGGACCAGTTGCTGGCGCCGGTGCTGATCACATTGCCGCTACTATCCACGCGAGTGCCGCCCGCCTGGCTGCGATAATTTTTGCCGCCGCTGCCCGATGCGCTGACCTGCGGCAGGAAGCTGGCATTGGCCTGGCGCAGGCTTTCGCGCGCCTGACGCAGCCGGGCCTGTGCCTGCACGATGTCCAGATTATTGGTGACCGCCTGATCGATCAGGCCGGTCAGCACGGGATCATTGAGGCGCGTCCACCATTGGGCCAGATCGGCCTCATTCAGCGCCGCGCCGTCACCCTGACTATAGGTGCCGGGAACGCCCAGCGCCCCCGTCTGCGGCGCATGATAATCGGGGCCGGCGGCGCAGGCGGACAGCATGAGCGCCGTGCCGCTGATCCAGGATATGCGATATCGCACCTTTTCCTTGCACTCCGTCATCGTTAAAGGGGCCGCCACGCTAATCCCCTGCAAAGGGGTTGGGTCATCCATCACTTGCCTGCCGCAAGCGTATGTACGGCTCAACGACATTTATGTCTCAAAGTGTAACGATTTTATATTTCAGCGCTTTTCGGCAGGCGCTTGGCTTGGGAGTTGACGATGCGGGCATTTCTTTTTCCGGGGCAGGGCAGCCAGTCGGTGGGCATGGGCAAGGCGCTGGCTGACGCCAGCCCAGCGGCGAAGCAATTGTTTCAGGAGGTCGATGACGCCCTGTCGCAGCATTTGTTCCGTATCATGGTGGAGGGGCCGGACAGCGATCTGACCCTGACCGAGAATGCCCAGCCCGCGATCATGGCCAATGCCATCGCCACTTTGCGCGTGATGCAGAAGGAAGGCGGCTTCAGCCTCGCCGACAAGGGCGATTATGTCGCGGGCCATTCGCTGGGCGAATATAGCGCGCTCTGCGCCGTCGAAGCGTTCGACATCGCCACCACGTCGCGCCTGCTCAAGCTGCGCGGTCAGGCGATGCAGGCCGCTGTGCCGGTGGGCGAAGGCGCGATGGCCGCGCTGCTGGGCGCCGATATCGAAAAGGCGCAGGCGCTGGCCGACGCCGCGGCCGAAGGCGAAGTCTGCACCGTCGCCAACGACAATGATCCCTCGCAGGTCGTCATCTCCGGCCATCGCGGCGCGATCGAGCGGGCGGTCGCTTTGGTAAAGGACCATGGCATCAAGCGTGGCGTGCTGCTGCCGGTGTCGGCGCCTTTCCATTGCCCGCTGATGCAGCCGGCGGCTGAAGCGATGGAAGCGGCACTGGCCGCCGCCACGCTCTCCGCGCCGCTGCTGCCGGTCTATGCCAATGTCCTCGCCGCACCGATCGCCGATCCCGAAGAAATCAAGGCGCGTCTGGTCGAACAAGTGACCGGCCGCGTCCGCTGGCGCGAATCCGTTGCCGCCATGTGGGACGCGGGCGTCACCGAATTTGTGGAAGTCGGCGGCAAGGTGCTAGGCCCCATGGTCAAGCGCATCGCCCCCGACGCGACCGTGCGCAGCATCGTGACGATGGACGATATCGAGGCGGCACTGGCCGCGTTCTGATTTTTTGTTCGCGCGGAGGCGCGAAGACGCGGAGGGCTATTGGTCGAAATCGATCGCATCAGCGGCGACGTTCTGAACCTGGCTCTGCGCGTTCATCGCGATCTGGGGCCGGGTCTGCTGGAAAGCGTCTATGAAATGATCCTGGCGGCCAAATTGGCCGCCATGGGTTATGATGTCGAACGGCAACGACCAGTTGATATAGAATATGAGGGTTTGCGTTTCGACGCTGCTTTTCGCATCGATCTGCTCGTCGGAGGCGCACTTGTAGTCGAAATCAAATCGACGGAGCGACTCAATCCGGCGCATGCCAAACAATTGCTCACCTATCTTCGTCTGACCAACCAGCCCGTAGGGCTTCTCATCAACTTCGGCGGCGCCACGCTTAAGGAAGGGGTGAAGCGCATAGTTAACGACTATGTCCCCTCCGCGTCTTCGCGCCTCCGCGTGAACCAAATAGAACAAGGAGACTGACATGTTCGACCTTACAGGCATGACCGCGCTGGTGACTGGCGCTTCGGGTGGCATCGGTTCGTCCATTGCCAAGGCATTGGCGGCGCGGGGCGCGACGCTCGCGCTGTCGGGCAGCAATGAGGAAAAGCTCAAAGCCTTCGCCGCCGAACTGGGCGGTGACCACAAGACGCTGGTGTGCAAC
This sequence comes from Sphingobium sp. AP50, assembly GCF_900109095.1. Classification (GTDB taxonomy): domain Bacteria; phylum Pseudomonadota; class Alphaproteobacteria; order Sphingomonadales; family Sphingomonadaceae; genus Sphingobium. The sequence goes on along the minus strand of NZ_FNYZ01000020.1, from coordinate 14,527 downwards.
CTGTCCGACCCGGCCTCGGTCGACGCGCTGGTGCCGCAGGCGGTGGAAGCGCTCGGCGGCAAGGTCGACATTCTCGTCAACAATGCCGGCATCACCCGCGACAATCTGATCCTGCGCATGAAGGATGAGGAATGGTCGCAGGTCATTTCCGTCAATCTGGAGGCCGCCTTCCGCCTCGTCCGCGCCGCCGCCAAGCCGATGATGAAGGCGCGCTTCGGCCGCATCATCTCGATCACCTCGGTCGTGGGCGTCACCGGCAACCCCGGTCAGGCAAACTATTGCGCGTCGAAGGCGGGCATCATCGGCATGTCCAAGTCGCTGGGTCAGGAACTGGCCAGCCGTGGCATCACCGTCAACTGCGTCGCTCCCGGCTTCATCCGTTCGGCCATGACCGACGCGCTGAACGACACGCAGAAGGGCGCGATCCTGACCAAGATTCCCGCAGGCGATCTGGGCAGCGGTGACGATATCGGCGCGGCCGTCGTCTATCTGGCGAGCAGGGAAGCGGGCTATGTCACCGGCCAGACGCTGCACGTCAATGGCGGCATGGCGATGATCTGATCGATCAGGCAGCCGGTGCCCATAGGGCGTCGGCTGCCTTTGCGGGGCGCAGCCGGACCGTCATGTGGATGGTCTTGTGCGCCACCGCCAGACTGATGGCGGCGATCAGTGCGCCCGCGATCACGTCGCTGAAATAATGCCCGCCGTCGACCGGCGTCGCGATCAGCGTGAGCAGGGCGATTGTCATGCCGGCATAGCGGACCGGCGCGATGCTGGCCCGCGAAAAGCCCCAGCAGAAGATCACCGCCAGCGCGCCATGATAGCTGGGGAAGGTAATGATCCCTTCCATCCGGTCCAGCGTCAGCAGGCGCAACGTCCCATCGCGCAACCCCGTCAGATCGGCCATGTGCAGGAAGGCGGCGGCCGGATGCAGATTGGGGAAATCCGCCGCATGGAGCGCATAATAGCTATAGGTTCCGGCGGAGGGCAGCAGCCCCGACAGCAGGATGATCGTCAGCCCCGCGATCATCGCCGCCTGCATCACGATGCGTAGTGCCGCGAGGCGACCGCACAGCCCCAATATCAGGATCAGCGCGATCATCTGCGGGATCAGCGTGCGATAGGCGAGGTTGATCGTCAGCGCGAACAGCGGATGCGCATTCACCCAATGCATCCAGGCCAGCCAGTCCAGTCCCACGGCATGGTCCCATAGCGTCAACTGCCGGTCCCATAGCGGGCCGCCCCGTGCCGCGATCATATAGGACAGGGAAGCGCCCGCCGCGCTGAACAGCATCATCACCTGCAACCCCGTCACCATCGCGCTGATCTTCGGGTCCGGGCGATAGCGGGTATAGAAGCGGCCGATTCCCCCCAGAATCAGGGCGAAGCCGCAGGGCTTGATCAGGCTGTGAATGGACCAGCCAAAGGGATCGAACAGCTGCAGCGGCAGCATCAACACCAATGTCAGGCCCAGCAGCAACCAGCCGCCATCATCCTGCCCGTCCGGGTGCCGGTTCCTGATCGCTTGCGCCTGCTCCATGGCCACGCCTCTATAGGCTCTGCGCTAAAACATGGTTAATCGGGCCTTCGCCAGACATGCTGTGTCGTGCTGCCGCCAGCCGCCGGACGATCAGCGCCATAAAGCCCAGCGTCGCGATCAGGTTGAACGGGATGGCGCTCCATTCGGTTAAGGCCCGGCCCACGCCCGGAACGATCCAGGCATAGGCCAGCCAGCATCGCTCGCCCGGCAACCAGCCACGTTTCAGCGCATCGGCCACGAAGAAGGCGCTGGCCATGCCCAGCAGAACATAATCATAGTCCAGCACATAGGGCGTGCAGAGCAGGGCGGCCGCCAGTGCGGCCGCGCCCCGCAACTCCATCGGACCGCGGCGCGCTGCCCATATTGCCACGGCCATGGCGATAATGGTGACGATTCCCTGCACACCATAAGCCAGCGGTATCGACCCGCCCCATTGGCGGATGGCGGCAAAGGGGCTTTGAATCTTGAACCAGCCGGGTCCGCCTGCCTCGATGATGACATGCTGCGTCGCAGGCAGGGAATCAAGAAAGGCCTGCCAGACCGGCCAGCCCCAGATCGCCAGCGTCAGCAGGCAGAGCGCGCTTACCGTGGCACTTGCCGCCACGAAGGCGCGCCAATTGCCCCGCGCCAGAATCAGCAGCGGGATCAGCACGGCAAATTGCGGTTTATAGACCAGTGCGCCGAGCAATATCCCCGCGACCCATGGTCGCCGGTCGATCAGCAACATGCCCGCGCCCAGCAGGCTGGCGGTCAGAAAGCCATTCTGGCCATGGCCCAGGCACACCAGCGTCACCGGCGCGCCCAGCGCCACCAATATCGCATCATGATTGCCCGGCAGGATGCGCCGGACGAGGCGCAGCGCCAGAACCAGCGTCAGCCCCTGCCAGATCAGCAGCGCGGCGACATAAGGAAGTTGCGCCAGCAATGTCGCGATGATCAGGAACGGTGGGGGGTAGGGCCAGGGATAGAAGGGAATGGCCGGGTCGTGATGCACCTGTTTCTGCACCGCATGCTGGGCGGGCCAGCTCCACGCCTCCGCCGCGCGGCCATGATCGGCCATCCATCCCGCCGTCCAGACGTTGGAAAAGTCGGTGCCCAGGGGTCGGCCGAGCGAATCCACCGTGCCATGGGCGCCCCAGAACAGGCTGAATATCCCGATAATCGTCGCCGCCAGCACCAGCGCGGCCGCCAGTTGGACCCGCGCACGGGTGACCAGAGAGTCGAGCAAGGGGAAGGCGGTCATGCCGCGTCTGTCGCACAAATCCGCTGAAATTTTGGTAAATGGGGCGTTATGACCGGCGGATGGCCGGTTTTTGTTGCCGGACCGTTGCACAGGTGAATGAAGGGGCTTGGCGGCCTTCCCTCTTGCCTCTATCGGGGCTTGGCACTAGGGCAATGCCTTAACGGTTATTCAGAACCACCAACGATACCTGTCAAGAAGGACCTCTCATGAGTGAGACCGCGGATCGCGTAAAGAAAATCGTCGTCGAGCATCTGGGCGTGGAAGCCGAGAAGGTGACCGAAGACGCCAGCTTCATCGACGATCTGGGCGCAGACAGCCTGGACATCGTTGAACTGGTGATGGCGTTCGAAGAAGAATTCGGCGTCGAAATCCCTGACGATGCGGCCGAGAAGATCGCCACCGTCAAGGACGCCATCGATTATATCGATAGCAAGCAGTAAGGCGCTTTCCGGCCTGATCCCACCGGGGAAGGGCCGCGCTTACGCATAAGAAATGGCTCCTCCTGTCCGGTGATCCCGGAGTGCGGGGAGCCTTTTCGTATCTGGCGCGTGGTTTGAAAACGCGCTTTCAATGGCTACATGGGCGGCGCAAAGCCCATCGGTAATTCGGAGCAAGCATATGCGTCGTGTCGTCGTAACCGGCCTTGGCATGGTGAGCCCGCTGGGCGGGAATGTCGAAACCAGCTGGAAGAATATCATCGCCTCCAAATCGGGCGCGGCCACGATCGCCCGCTTCGACGCCAGCGAATATAAATGCCGCATCGCCTGCGAAGTGAAGCCCAAGGACCATGAATATGGTTATGATGCTTCGCTCGACGTCGATCACAAGATTCAGCGTCAGGTCGATCCCTTCATCGTCTACGGCATTTCTGCCGCCAGCGAAGCGCTGCGCGACGCGGGCCTGGACAATATGTCGGAAGAAGAACGGCTGCGCGCCGGCTGCTCGATCGGTTCGGGCATCGGTGGTCTGCCCGGCATCGAAAGCGAATCGCTGGTGCTGGCCAATAAAGGCCCCAGCCGCGTGTCGCCGCACTTCGTCCACGGCCGCCTGATCAACCTGATCTCGGGTCAGGTGTCGATCAAATATGGCCTTATGGGTCCGAACCATGCGGTCGTCACCGCCTGTTCGACCGGCGCCCATTCGATCGGCGACGCTGCGCGCATGATCGCGATGGACGATGCCGACGTGATGCTGGCGGGTGGCGCGGAAAGCGCGATCTGCCCGATCGGTATCGCCGGCTTCGCGCAGGCGCGGGCGCTCAGCACCAATTTCAACGACACGCCGGAAAAGGCGAGCCGCCCCTATGACGTCAACCGCGACGGCTTCGTCATGGGCGAAGGCGCGGGCGTGGTCGTGCTGGAAGAATATGAGCATGCCAAGAAGCGTGGCGCGAAAATCTACGCCGAAGTGATCGGTTATGGCCTGTCGGGCGACGCCTATCATGTCACCGCCCCGCATCCGGAAGGTTCGGGCGGCTTCCGCTCGATGCAGATGGCGCTCAAGAAGTCGGGGCTTTCGCTGGAAGACATCGACTATGTGAACGCGCATGGCACCTCGACCCCGCTGGGCGACGAACTGGAACTGGGGGCGGTGAAGCGTCTGTTCGGCGACAATTTGTCGACCATGTCGATGTCGTCGACCAAGTCGGCGATCGGCCATCTGCTCGGCGGCGCGGGCGCGGTGGAGAGCATCTTCTGCATCCTTGCCATGCGCGATCAGATCGTACCGCCGACGCTGAACCTCGATGAACCCAGCGAAAGCTGCAAGGGCGTGGATCTGGTCCCGCACGTCGCCAAGGAACGCAAGGTGCGTGCGGTGCTGAACAACTCGTTCGGCTTTGGTGGCACCAACGCCTCGCTCATCATGAAGGCGATCTGACATTGAACCGTCATTGCGAGCGGAGCGAAGCAATCCATCGTCACCCACATGGATTGCTTCGCTTCGCTCGCAATGACGAGATTGGTTGACGGCTATGGCAAGACGATCGGGAAATCCCATGCGCCGCCTTGGCTGCATCATATTGCTGATCGGCCTGATCGTCGCGGCCTTCATTGCCTTCCGCTTCGTCCATGGCTGGAGCGAAAAGGGGCCGGCTACCAAGGATGTCAGCATCACCGTGCCGGAGGGATCGACCCTGTCCGACGCGGCGGTCCTGCTGAAACAGGCGGGCGCCGTGCGCTCGGCCGACGCTTTCCTGACCCGCGCCAAGGTGTTCGACGGCGGCAAATCGATCAAGGCGGGCGAATTCATCATCCCCGCTGGCGCCAGCAACAGCGATATCCTGTCCATCCTTCAGGGCGGCAAGACGCTCACCCGCCTCATCACCATCCCTGAAGGCATGCCGTCCATCCTCGTCTATGAGCGGTTGATGGCGAACGACCAGCTGACCGGCGACATCAAGGTGCCCGAAGAAGGCAGCGTGCTGCCCGACAGCTATGCCTTCGACAAGGGCGATGCGCGCGCCGTGGTGCTCAAGCGTATGCAGGACGCCATGGACAAGGCGCTGGCAAAGCTGTGGGCGGAACGCGACCCCGGCACCATCGCCAAGTCGCCGCGCGAAGCGATCATCCTGGCCAGCATCGTGGAAAAGGAAACCGGCGTCCCGGCGGAACGGCCGATGGTCGCGGGCGTCTACTCCAACCGCCTGCGCACCAACATGATGCTTCAGGCCGACCCGACGATCATCTACCCGATCACCAAGGGCAAGCCGCTGGGCCGCCGCATCCGCAAATCGGAAATCGCGGCGGTCAATGATTACAACACCTATGCCATGACCGGCCTGCCCAGAGGCCCGATCGCCAATCCGGGCCGCCTGTCCATTCTCGCGGTGCTGCACCCGGCCCAGACCAAGGCGCTCTATTTCGTCGCCGATGGCAAGGGCGGCCATATCTTCGCCGACACCTATCAGCAGCATAATGAAAATGTGCGCAAATGGTTCGAAATCCGCCGGTCGCGCGGGGAACTCTGAAGAATTCGTCATTGCGAGCGCAGCGAAGCAATCCATGGCCCGCCAGTGGATTGCTTCGCTGTGCTCGCAATGACGATATTTATCGAATGACCCTCTTCGCCACCTGCGCCGTGGCATAGCGCCATTGCAGGATCGCGATCACGAAGATCAGGATCGGGAAAGCCATGGCCACCACCACGCCCTTGATCGCGATGATGTCGGTGGCGATGAAGACATAGCCGAACTGCACCACCACGGCGATCAGCGACAGCAGGAACAGCGGCACGGCGACCCGCCGGCGCAGCAGCAATGTGATCGCGCCGCCCGTCCCGGCCAGCACCGCGACGGCATAGTCCAGCCATAGCCAGGCCGGCATCGCAGCGAAAATCTTCGCCCCGCCCGGATCACTCTTTTCCAGTGCGTTGAGGTCCATCAGATATTGCATGACGAAGGATGCGACGCCCATCAGGTTCCACAGCAGGAACGCGATGGCGATAAGGATGAAGGATCGTGGTGCCGACATGGTGACTCCCTCCCGGATAGGCGGCCTGCCGTTGCGGGACCGTCATGATCGCATCCTACGCCTTGTCGCGTCCGGGGGAAAGCCGGGGGTGGCATGCTGACGCCCCATGGCGGGACAGGCGGGGCGGGCGCCCCGATCATCGTCACGGCGCTGCTGGGCCGCGCGGATTTCGCCTGGGCCGATGGCCTGCGCCGGGCTCATTTCCCGCCGGAGCGCAATCTGATCCCCGCGCATCTGACCCTGTTCCACCATCTGCCACCCTCGGCGCTGGCGGAGGTGGCGGCCCGCCTCAAGCGTCTGTGCGCCGGGCCGTCCCCGGCCGCGCGCCTGACGGAGGTGATGCTGCTGGGGCGGGGCGTCGCCTTCCGCGTCGAGAGCCCGGACTTGATGGCGATGCGGGATGAACTGGCGGATGCCTTTGCGGGCCTGCTGACCCCGCAGGATCAGGCCCGGCCCCGACTGCATATCACGGTCCAGAACAAGGTGTCGCCGCAGGAGGCAAAAGCGCTGGTGGCGCAACTCCGCGCCGATTTCCGCTCCCGCCCGCTGACGATCGCAGGCCTTGCCGCCTGGCACTATCGCGGCGGGCCGTGGGAACCAGCGATGCAGGCGATGTTTCGGGGATAGGCTCACACTATTCCCCTCCCGTAAACGGGAGGGGCAGCGAGACTTAATGAGCGAAGCGAATTTAGTCGCAGCGGGGTGGGCAATTGCAACGTTGCGCTTGCCCACCCCCTAACCCCCTCCCGTAAACGGGAGGGGGAACAATTTTGCGCCGATTACGCCAGCCCCACTTCCTTCAGCGGTACGCTCGCATCGGCCAGTTGCGCCACATCCAGCGCCGCGCCGGCCAGCACATGCGCGCGGCCCTGCACATAATCCTTGACCATGTTGACGCAATCGAGCGCGATCACCTTGCCGCCCTTCAGATACACGACCGAGAAGCTGCGATTGGCGGTATCGCCGCGCAGCACCGCCTGATCGAAGCCGGTCGACAGGCCCACCGTCTGGAGCTTGAGATCATATTGGTTCGACCAGAACCAGGGCACGGCGTCATAGGCTTCTTCCTTGCCCAGGATATGCGCCACGGCGACCTTCGCCTGATCATTGGCATTCTGCACCGATTCCAGCCGCATCTGCGCGCCGCCGGCAAAGCGGTTGGCGTGCGATGCGCAATCGCCCACGGCATAGATGTCGGGCAGGCTGGTGCGGCAAAATTCATCCACGTCCACGCCATTGCCGCCCGCCGCGCCGGCTGCGATCAGCGCGCCAGTCTCCGGGATGATGCCGATGCCCACGATCACCATGTCGGTCTCGATCCGCTCGCCATCAGCCATCAGCACGGCGGTGGCCTTGCCATCCGTCACCTCGATGCAATCCATCCGCGCCCCGGTGCGCAGGTCGACGCCATGGGCGCGATGTTCGGCTTCATAGAAGCGCGACAAATCCTCGCCCGCCACGCGCGCCAGCACCCGGTCCAGCGCCTCCAGCAGCACCACCGTCTTGCCGAATTTGGACAGCACGGCCGCCGCCTCCAGCCCGATATAGCCGCCGCCGATGATGGTCACATGATTGATGTTGTCGATCTTCGCCATCATCGCGTCGACATCGTCGCGGCGGCGCACGGCATGCACGTTGACCGCGTCCGCGCCATTGCAGGTCAGCATGCGCGGGCTGCCGCCGGTGCACCAGATCAGCTTGTCATAGCCAATCTCTTCCTCACCCACGGTCACGAACTTGCCCACGGGATCGACGCTCTTCACACGCTTGCCCAGAAGCATGTCGATCTTGCGCTCGTCCCAGAAAGCGGCCGGGCGGATCAGGATACGGTCGAAGCTCTTGTCGCCCGCGAAATATTCCTTCGACAGCGGCGGGCGTTCATAGGGCGGATATTGCTCGTCCCCGATCATCGCCACCGTGCCCTCAAAGCCCAGCTGCCGCAGCGAAATCGCCGCCTGCGCGCCGGCATGGCCGGCCCCCACGATCAGAACGTCATAATAGCTCATCCGCGCACTATCCTCTTATGCCCTGTTTGGCAGGCTGATTGGCCCGCTTTTGGCCCCGACGCAAGGGTGATCTGCCTCTGCGGAGGCTTGCGCTGGATCGCAGTCGGCGCGCTGGCGCTGCTGAAGATATTGTCGGGTTGATATAGGCAATAATTCTAATTCTGCACGGCTATGGCAGAATCCTGATTGTACAAATCCATTGCGATTTCATCAGGAACAATCCGCTTCAGCACTGGAAGATCGAACAGCCAGTCACACTTGCCCGCCAGGAGCAGGCGATGTGCAACCAGTGAGGTTGCTATGATAGGCGGCACCAGCATGACCGGCACGATCATCCCGAACCAGAAATTGCCGAGAAGCGCCTGGGGCGCAAGCAACGCAATCGCGGCCGCAATAACCGGGAGAATGAGAAAGTGGATCAGATAAATCGGCAATGTGCGGTGCGCGAGCCAGGTTGATGACGGCACCAGCCGCGGCATGCGGGTTGCAACCATCTGGCTGAACTGTATGCCAAAGGCCGTGGCGATGATATCGACCGGCAGGAAGTAAGTGTCATTGGCAACGCTCATGATTGCCCCGACAGCAAATGCCAGCCCGAGAAGAGCCGTTCGCTTCGCCGTCGCTCTATGTGCGAATGCAAGTATTTGGCTTTTCAGGCGCACGCCGGCCATGAAGAATATCGCGCATCGCAAGATCTTGTGCTGCTGACCCGGCAAGGCGTCCTGGCAGATTGTGCCGACGATCGAAAGCAGGACGCAGCCGGCAAGGACAGCCATCACCGGCAGCTTCAAGGTCATCTTTGAGAGGACATAATAGATCGCCAGCGCGGCCAGATACCAGGATAGCGCTACCAGCATGCTCACCTCAGCTAGTACCCGCGCGAATATGGTGTCGAACGCCTGTGTGGAAACAACTGGCGTCGCAATTGCCGTAATCAAACCCCAAATGACATACAGGTATAGCGGCTTGTACAGCCGTTTGCGACGGGTCGTCGCCTTGGGACGCAAGATGGACTCTGACGCCAGCAGGCCGGACACCAGAAAGAACAGGGGCATTCGAACGGGGCGCAAGAACTCGTTCAATATGTACCACAGCGCTTCGTATGACTCCGTATGGGTCCAGGGAATCTCGGCAAAATGCGGTTGCCAGTGCATGATCACGACCAGGATGATGCATCCGGCCTTCGCCACATTGGGCCAGTCAAGTTGTCGATTTGCGTGAGAAATTTCCATGTCATTATGCCCCAGTAATGATGTGGGGCGTAACCAGTGGTGGTTCCCTAACGGTTAATCTGGCCAGCGGGAAGTCACACAAATAGTGTTAGTGTCTGTTTAGCCTGACCAATCAGGCGCCCGACCACAGTGTCTCTGCGCATGTAAAGATACGGAGATGCGCTGCGGCTGCCCCATGTGAATGACCAGCTTGGCAAGCTGAGGCTGCGCTATAAGTTAGCGATTTTATAAAATGGTAGCGGAGGAGGGACTTGAACCCCCGACACGCGGATTATGATTCCGCTGCTCTAACCAGCTGAGCTACTCCGCCCCAAAGGGCCTCGCCGGGGCAGAGCCCTGCGGTGAGGCGGGCCTATACGCATGGGCAGGGGGGCGGTCAACCGGGGTAAGGGTAAAAATTTGGATCATGGCGACGAGGCCGTGATGCCACCCGCGCGAACGATCCGGCGGGCGCTTTCCGCCATCATCCCTAACTTGCCGAGAACCTTTTTCTCGACTGCGATTTTTATCTTGCAATCGGTGCGGCGCGGCGCACTAATATTGCAATGCACAACCGGGCCTGCTGGCCGAGGGAGGATTGTCCACTTGCCCTTCCATGAAATGTTTGAGCCCGACGGTTCGATACGCCCCTGTTACGACGAAGTGCAGAAATGGGTGGAGCGAACCGGCATTGCCGGGCTCAATCGCCGCATGGACGAGGCTGAGGCGATCTTTCGTCGCATCGGCATCACCTTCGCCGTCTACGGCGAGGGCGGCGATCCGGAACGGCTGATCCCGTTCGACCTGCTGCCGCGTATCTTCACCGCGAATGAATGGCGCATCCTGGACAAGGGCATTCGCCAGCGGGCGCGGGCGCTCAACGCCTTCCTCCACGACGTCTATCATCGCGGCGAGATCGTGAAGGCCGGCATCATGCCCGCCGACATCATCTACAAGAACAGCGCCTATCTCGCCGAAATGGCCGACTTCACCCCGCCGGGGAAGGTTTACAGCCATATCGTCGGCATCGATATTGTCCGCACCGGGCCGGGCAGTTTCGAGGTGCTGGAGGATAATTGCCGCACCCCGTCGGGCGTGTCCTACATGCTCGAAAATCGCGAGATCATGACGCGCATGTTCCCTGAACTGTTCGCGCAGGGCGTGGTCGCACCGGTCGATGATTATCCCGCCGAATTGCTCAAGAGCCTGAAGGAAGTCGCGCCCCCGGCCTGCAAGGGCGATCCGGTCGTGGTGGTGCTTACCCCCGGTTCGCTCAATAGCGCCTATTATGAACATAGCTTCCTCGCCGACCTGATGGGCGTGGAACTGGTCGAGCCGGCCGACCTGTTCGTCGACAATGACCGGGTGTGGATGAAGACCACGCTGGGGCCGAAGGCTGTCGACGTCATCTATCGCCGCATCGACGACGAATATATCGATCCGCTGGTCTTCCGCCCCGACAGCCTGCTGGGCGTGCCGGGCATCTTCAACGTCTATCGCAATGGTGGCGTGACGCTCGCCTCGGCGCCGGGCGCGGGGATCGCGGACGACAAGGCGGTCTATATCTATGTGCCGGAGATGATCCGCTTCTATCTGGGCGAGAAGCCGATCCTGGACAATATCCAGACCTGGCAGTGCGGCAAGCCCGACGAACTCAAATATGTGCTGGAAAACCTGCACGAACTGGTCGCCAAGGAAGTGCATGGCTCGGGCGGCTACGGCATGCTGATCGGCCCCAAGTCCACCAAGGACGAAGTCGCCGCCTATGCCGAACGGATCAAGGCCAATCCGGGCGAATTCATCGCCCAGCCCACGCTGGACCTGTCTACCGTGCCGACCCTCGGCCCGGCGGCGGTGGTCGGCCGCCATGCCGACTTCCGCCCCTATTGCCTCGTCGGCAAGCAGATCCGCCTCGTCCCCGGCGGCCTGACTCGCGTTGCACTGACCGAAGGGTCGCTGGTGGTGAATTCCAGCCAGGGCGGCGGGGTCAAGGATACCTGGGTGTTGCAGGACTGATGCGCGCACCCTCTCACCCCTTTCATCGTCATTCCCGCGCAGGCGGGAACCCATCTCCCGCCATTGCATCAAGCGGAAGGGGGGGGAGATGGATTCCCGTCTCCGCGGGGATGACGGAAATTGAGGCAATCTCATGCTGAGCCGGACCGCCGAAAATCTCTACTGGATGGCGCGCTATATGGAGCGGGCCGAAGCTACTGCGCGCCTGCTCACCATGGGGCAGCGCATGGCGATTCTGCCGGGCGCGCATCATCGCGACGAATGGCGCTCCGTCGTCCGCGCGACCGGGGCGGGGCATCAATTCCCCGAAGGCACGATCGTCACTGAAAGCGACGCCGTCTCCTTCCTGATGCTGGACGCGGACAATCCCAGTTCGATCCGCTCCTGCCTGCTGAAAGCCCGCGCCAATGCCAAGTCGGCGCGCACCATGCTGACGCAGGACATGTGGGAATCGCTGAACGAGGGCTGGCGCAAGCTTGACAGCTATGATGTCAGCGAAGCGCGCCAGCAACTCCCGACGCTGATCGACTGGGTCAAGACTCGCGTCATGACCTTCCGCGGTGCCGCCCATTCGGGTCAGCTCCGCAACGAAGGGCATGATTTCCTGCGCACCGGCTCCGCGTTGGAACGGGCGCAGATGACGCTGCGCCTGCTCGACGTGAAATATTATGTCCTGCTGCCGGAAACCGAAGTGATCGGCGGCAATCGCGACCATTATCAATGGACGTCGGTCCTCTATGCCCTGTCGGGCGCGCGCGCCTATCACCATGTCTATGGCGGGACCTACACGCCCTGGCAGATCACCGACTTCCTGATGCTCAACCGGCTGTTCCCGCGCAGCGTCGCCTATTGCTATGACCAGCTCGCCTATCGGCTCAACCGCCTGGCGGGCTGGCATAATGCGAAGGGGCCATGCAACGACACGGTGCAGGAAATGGTCGCGGGCCTGGAACAGCAGGACAGCGGCGAAATCTTCCGTCGCGGCCTGCATGAAACGGTGCAGAACGGCCTGATGATGACCAACCGGCTGGGCGCCGAAATCGCTCAGACCTATCATTTCGGCTGAGGAGGGAAGGGGAGGCCGCCGTGAAACTGCTCGTCCGTCACCAGACCATCTACCGCTATGCCGCGACCGCCGGGCGGGTCGCGATGCGGCTGAAGCTGATGCCGGTGGATACGCCGGCGCAGCGCGTGCTGGAATGGCAGGTAAGCATCAATGACGAGCCGCTGACCGCCTTCCACCCCAACAGCTATGGCGAAAAGGAAGCGATCTGGATTCGCCATGATCGGCTCGACAACGCAACCATCGTCGCCGAAGGGCTGGTCGACACGCGCGAAAGCCATGGTGTCGTCGGCCATCTGCACAGCCATGTCGATCCACGCTATTTCCTGCGCGACACGCGTCTGACCCGATCGTCGCCCGGCATCGCGGCGATGGCGCGCGATCTGCCGGCAGGCGACGGTCCGCTCGCCACCCTCCACGCCCTGTCGGCCGCCGTCAGCGACGCGGTCCATTATCGCGCCGGCGTCACCACGTCGGAAACGAGCGCGGCCGATGCCTTCGCCCTGGGCGCGGGCGTGTGTCAGGACCATGCGCAGGTCTTCATCGCCGCTGCCCGGTCCATCGGCGTGCCTGCGCGTTATGTGTCGGGCTATCTGCTGGCGGGCGACGGCGATGCGCTGCACGAAACCCATGGCTGGGCCGAAGCCTGGCTGCCCTCGCTCGGCTGGATCGGTTTCGACCCGTCCAACCGGGTCTGCGTCACCGAACGCTATCTGCGTCTGGCCAGCGGTCTGGATGCCGATGATGCTGCGCCGATCCGTGGCTCCGTCACGGTCGCGGGCGACATATGGATTGACGCCGACGTCCGTATCGCGCAGGCGGAAGATGGAGTCGAGGAACGGCAGTTGCAGAAGCAGCAACAACAAAGCACCCCGCCGCCCGACTCGACGGGTTAACGCAAGCGATCGCAAGCCGGATGGCACGTCCGGCGCTTCGCCGATCGCGACAACAAATACAGGAGGCCGGGGGGCCGTGACTTATTGTGTGGCCGTGCGCGTTGACCAGGGACTGGTCATGCTGTCCGACACCCGCACCAATGCGGGCATGGACAATATCGCGCGCTTCCGGAAGAGCTTTACCTATCATGTCCCCGATGAACGGGCGATCACCTTGCTCTGTTCGGGCAATCTGTCGATCACCCAGGGGGTGAAGGCGGTCCTGAGCAAGGCGATCCGCGAATCGGAGCTCAACCCCGATGTCGAAACCATCCTCAATTGCGACACCATGCACCGCGTGGCGCAGATTGTGGGCGATGCGATGCGCTCCATGCAGAGCAAATATCGCGAAAGCATCGAGATGGGCGGCTCCGGCTCCAGCGCGTCGATCATGATCGCGGGCCAGCGCAAGGGCGGCAAGCCACGCCTTTACCTCATCTATTCGGCCGGCAATTTCATCGAAGCGACCGAAGACACGCCCTTCTTCCAGATTGGCGAGCATAAATATGGCAAGCCGATCCTGGACCGCATCATCGCCCGCGAAACCAGTCTGGAGGACGCGACCAAGGCGGTGCTGGTGTCGATGGATTCGACGCTGCGGTCGAACCTGTCCGTCGGCATGCCGCTCGACCTGACGGTAATCCCCACCGACGCCTTCGACTTCCGCGTCCGCACCCGCATAGAGGCGGACAATGAGGAGTTCGCGATGATCTCCCAAAGCTGGAGCGCGGCCCTGCGGAAGGGATTCGAGGATTTGCCTAACGTGCTGGATTGAGGGGGGCGGCCGATTTGCGCCCGTTTCGGTAATTCCGCCAACCGAGAGAATATCCCAGAAGCGGACATTCCTAAACATCTCCGCAGAAATCGCTCGCCTAGCCCCCATTTCATCCTCCAAGGCTCGCAAGCTCTATCGGCCGCAGCACTTTTTGTACTTTAGGCCAGAGCCACGTAACCATCCGGTGAAAGCCGCGAGGTAGCCTTTGATCAGGTGGCAATCGAGCACCTTGCTGGCAGCCATTTCCAGGGCAGCAGCTCGTCGAGTT
>NZ_FNYZ01000002.1 GCF_900109095.1 Sphingobium sp. AP50 | reverse complement strand
ACGATCTCAGCCTTGCGGCCCAGCGCCCGCACCTTCTCGACAGTCTCCTGCGCCGGAGTGCGGCCCACAGCCGCAATGTCGGCTCCCGCGCTGGCCAGCGACAGCGCGATCGCCTGCCCGATGCCGGTATTGGCCCCGGTAACGATCGCATACCTGCCGGTCAGATCGAAGATATTGGTCATCAGCTATTCTCCGCGTCATCCCCGCGAAAGCGGGGACCCATCTTCTGCCCTTCAAGTCGGGCGCAAGGTCGAGAGAGGGTTTCCCGCCTGCGCGGGAATGACGATAAGGGGGAAAGTGCGTGCGGATTACGCCAACTGGCAGATATCCAGCACATTCATGTCGGTATAATCCTGATTTTCGCCCGCCATCGCCCAGATGAAGGCATAGGCCTTGGTGCCCGACCCCATATGCACCGACCAGGGCGGCGAGATCACGGCCTCCTCATTGGCCATGACGATATGGCGCATCGCCTCACCCTCGCCCATATAATGGAAGACGCGGTCGGCCGGGCCATCCAGCTCGAAATAGAAATAAATCTCGCTGCGCCGCTCATGGATATGCGGGGGCATGGTGTTCCATACCGAACCGGGCTTCAGCACCGTAAGTCCCATCACCAGCTGCGCGCTGTCGCACACGCCGGGGATCACCAGCTGATAGATGGTCCGCTCGTTCGACTCTTCCAGCGACCCGCGCTCCAGCGCATTGGCGTCGGCAATGCCCAGCTTGCGTGTCTGAAAGCCCTTATGCGCCGGGCAGGAGGCCAGATAGAAGCGCGCACCGGCGCCAGCGAAGAGTACCTCCTTCGCCCCCATCGTCACATAAAGGCAATCCTTGTTGCCCAGCGTGAAGACTTCGCCATCGACCGTGACCGTCCCTTCCACGCCCGAGACATTGACGACCGCCAGTTCGCGCCGCTCCAGAAAGGGATGGCCCGCTGCCGAAGCGGGTTCAGTCTGCGCCGGCAGCGCCACCGGCGCGTCCACCACCGCCACGCCGCCAATCACGAACCGCTCGGCATGGGTATAGTTCAGCACGCATTCCCCGTCGCGGAACAGACCCCCGATCAGATAGCGATCCCGCAACTCCTCGTTCGACACGCACTCCATCATGTCGGGATGCGTCGCATAATAGGTCTTCTCGAACATCAGGCGTCTCCGTTGCCGCTTTTGCTGCAGCTTATACCGGAGCGTGGATCGAATGCAAGCCTATTTTCCCGTAATGTGGACTAATGTTCCTACATGCGGTTATCATTGCCGCAGCAACAGGACATGCAGGAAGCGCGGACCATGGGCGCCGCGAACATAGGTGCCCTCAATATCCGTGGTGCCCGATACGCCGGTGATCCAGTAATGCGCGCGCGGCTGCACGCCGGGCAGGGGGGCATCCTCCAGATAAGGCACGATATCGCCCACCCGCAGCAGGACGATATGATGCAGCGCCAGGAAATTGGGCAGCATCGGCGCCGTCGGCCCGGTTTCGAAGATCAGCGATCCGCTTTCGGCAATGCCCCGCCGCGCGATGGCGATGGCGGCGGCTTCGTCGGGCGCCGCCCGATCGTGCAGGGTGAAGCCCTGCCAGTCGCAGGCCACCAGCCGTGGATCGGGCGGTATGCACAGCGTCAGCGCTTCATTCTGGCTCTCCAGATAGCGGGCGACCGCCGCTGGTAACTGCGCCATATCGTCTATGACGTCATGGGTCGCGCTGATGCTCGGCAGGGCAAGGCGCGCCAGAAACTCCGCCTCCAGCGCCGCTTCGTCCACCCTCGGCCGCTCCGGCGCGATCAGCAGGGCATCGGCTTCCGCCTTGCTCGGCGCATCCCCCTTCAACCGGGCGAAGATCGTGTCGCGGGCGCTCACGAACGGCGCTCCTTCTTATATTGCTCCATGAACGTGCGAGCGGCAGGCTTGGGCATGTCGCGATAACGGGTCCAGCCGCCCGCCAGCGGCAGCTTGTCGATCCAGCCTTTCCGGCCCAGCATCCGCATCGCCCGCACCGCCATCCCCGTCCCCAGCCGATAAAGGCGCGGCCGGGTCGCGACCCAGGCCCACAGGCTCAGGCCCGCCCGCATTGATGTCGGCTCCAGCCCCTCGCGCCAGCTCTTCTCGCGCCAGCCGCGTAGCAAGGTGGGCAGCGGAATCCGCACCGGGCACACTTCCTGACATTTGCCATTGAGCGTGCAGGCATTGGGCAGGTCGCGGCTCGGCTTCAACCCGTCGAAAGCGGGGGTCAGCACCGCGCCCATCGGCCCCGGATAGGTGCCGCCATAGGCATGGCCGCCAATCTGGCGAAACACCACGCAATGGTTCATGCACGCGCCGCAGCGGATGCAGCGCAGCATTTCGGCCAGCCCTTCCTCGCGCATCTTCGTGCGTCCATTGTCGACCAGCACGATATGCATTTCTTCCGGCCCGTCCCGGTCGCCCGCCCGCTTCGGCCCGGTATAGAAGGTCGTATATTGGGTCAGCGCTGCGCCCGTGGCGGACCGGGCCAGCATCCGCAGCATATGGATGGCGTGCGGCATGCTGGGCACGATCTTCTCGATCCCCGCCGTCACGATGTGGACGCGCGGCGGCACCAGCGACAATTCGGCATTGCCTTCATTGGTGACGGTGCAGACCGCGCCCGTGTCGGCGATCAGGAAATTGGCGCCCGATATGCCCACATCCGCGCCCAGCATCTGCGTGCGCAATTCCCGCCGGGCGCTTTCCGCCATGGCGGCGATCGTCTCTTCCTCATGCGGGCTGCGATGCTTCGCCTTGAACAGCGCCGACACCTGCTCGCGCGTCTTGTGCATCGCCGGCCAGATGATGTGCGACGGCCGCTCGTCGGCCAGTTGGATGATATGTTCCGCCAGATCCGTCTCGACCCGGCCGATCCCGGCTTCGGCCAGCGCATGGGGCAGGCCGATCTCCTCGCCCAGCATCGATTTGGACCGCGCAACGCTCTTCGCGCCTGCCGCCTTGCAGATGTCGATGACGATCCGGCAGGCTTCGTCCGCCGTGCTGGCCCAATGGACCTTGGCCCCGGCGGCGGTCGCGCTCGCTTCAAACTGTTCCAGATAGGCGCCCAGATGCGCGACGACATGATCCTTGATCGCTGCCGCCCGATCCCGCGCCGCCTCGAAATCCGGGAAGGCGTCGACCGCGACCGCCCGCTTGGCTTCCGCCGTCCCCGCCGTCCGCTCGACCGCCACCTTCAATATGCGGTCGGCCAGCGCCGTGTCGGCCCGCGCCTTGAAGCCGCTCATGCCTCTTCCCCGATCGCGGGGCCATCCGCCATGCCAGCGATCAGTTCGATCGCATGATAGGCGCGCGCCTTGCTTCCCTTACGATTGAGCTTGCCTGCCATGTTCATCAGGCATCCCAGATCGCCCGCCAGCAGCAGGTCCGCGCCGGTTGCGTCGATCGCATCCGCCTTCTCGCCGACGATCGCGTTGGAAATGGCGGGATATTTGACGCAGAAAGTGCCACCAAAGCCGCAGCACGTCTCTTCGCCCTGCAACGATGCAAAGGTCAGCCCGTCAATCGCCTTCAGCAACCGGCGTGGCTGCGCCTTGATGCCCAGTTCGCGAAGCCCCGAACAACTGTCATGATAGGTCGCTCTGGCGTCCACGCTCACGCCTTCGGGTTTCCACCTCAGTACTTCGTCCAGATAGGCCATGACCTCGAACGTTTTGCCCGCCACCGCCTGCGCCCGCGCCAGCCATAGGGGATCATGCTCGAAAATTTCGGGATAATGGCAGCGGATCGTCCCCGCGCACGACCCCGACGGCACGACCACCGCTTCATAAGGTTCCAGCGCCGCGATCGTCTGCTTCGCCAGCATCATGGCGTGGTCCCGGTCGCCGCTGTTGAGCGCAGGCTGGCCGCAACAGGTCTGCCCCTCCGGCACGACCACCTCGCACCCCGCCGCCTCCAGCGCGCGGATCGCGGCAAAGCCGATGCGCGGCCGCATCATATCGACCAGGCAGGTAACGAACAGGGCGACACTCTTGGTCATGCTATATGGCGTTTCGCAAATTGGAGGAACAGGTCGGGCCAGGGCGCTGGCGCGGCGGGCGGGGCCACCAGCCCAAAACCATGGCCGCCATTTTCGAACAAATGGCATTCGGCCGGAATCTTGCGCGCGCGCAGTGCCGCCAGCATCGCCAGACTGTTTTCGACCGGCACGGCCGGATCATCGATCGCATGGGCCAGAAAGACCGGTGGCGTTTCCGCACTCACATCCTGATCCAGCGAGTAAGCGCGCATCCGTTCCGCCGTGGGATTCGGCCCCAGCAACTGGGTGCGCGATCCGGCATGGACGAACGGCCCTTCCATCTGGATCACCGGATAGAGATAGGCCGCGACCGCCGCTTTGATCGGCTCCCGGTCGGCCGCATCGATCGGCTGATAGGTTTCCATCGGCGCGCGGCTGGTCAGCCAAGCGGCCAGATGCCCGCCCGCTGAAAAGCCCATCACGCCGACCCGGTTCGCATCATAATGTTCGCGCGGGGCGAGGGCACGGACCATCCGCAAAGCGCGCTGCGCATCCTGCAACGGCGCCTCGGCTCCCGCCGCCCAGCCATCGCCCGGCAGGCGATAGAGCAGCGAAAAACAGGCATAGCCAGCCGCCGCCAGCCGCCGGGCGATATTATACCCCTCATGGCCGATGGCGACCCGGCTATAGCCGCCGCCGGGGATCAGCAGCATCGCCGCGCCATTCGGCCTGGCCCCCACCGATGCCGGGCGCAACAGCGTCAGCGTCGGCGTCACCACATGGGCGAAGACGCCGTCGTCCGGCCCGCTGTCCGGGCGGCGCAGCGTCTCCACTTCCTGCACGCTCACATGCTCGCCGCCCGGCGCCTTGCCCGGCCAGATCGGGAAGCGCTCGAACCCGGCGGGCAGCGGGAAGGGGCCGTTATTGATAGTCTGCCCCAGAACAGGGCCGGCCATGGCGGCGCTCGCCACCGTTCCGGCGATCAGGCTGCGGCGATCGATCATCGGCATCTCGTGCTCCCCAATGGCGTGGTGAGGGTCAGGTCCGGCCGCTGCGCCAGCACCTTGCGCGAAACCGGCAGGTCCAGCGTCGACAGGCCCTCCGCCACCAGATTCGCAACCTGCCGCGCGCCCAATTCGCTGAAATGCGTATTATCGTCTATCCCCTTGGGGAAAGCGGCGATCCCGTCCTGCGCGCGATAATGGAGGTAGAGCGCCTTCGACGCTTCCGGCCCCGCCCGGTCGAGCCAGACCCGCGATCGCGCCTCCAGATCGATCAGTGGCACATGCAGTCCCGCGGCCAGATCGCGCATCACCCCCGACCATGCCGGATAATCGGCAACAGCCTTGCCATCTGCGCCGAAGTTGCGCCGCGCGACTGGCGTCACCAGCACCGGAATGCCGCCCGCCGTCCGCACATCCCAGATGAAGCGCATCAGGTTGTTGCGATAGTCGGTCTGCGCAGGTGCCCAACGTTCGGGCTTGCCCCGCGCCTGATCATTATGGCCGAACTGGATCAGCACCGTGTCGCCCGGCAGCATGTCCGCCAGCAGCCGGTCCCATCGCCCCTCCGCCAGAAAGCTGCGGGTCGATCGCCCGCCCATCGCATGGTTGATCACCCGCACGTCCGGCTGCAACCCGCAAGCCAGCATCTGCCCCCAACCGGTCTGGGGATAGCGATCTGGGGCATAGCTGGCAGCGGTGGAATCGCTGGCAATCAGGATCGTGTCGCCCGGCCGCGTGGCATGCGCCGATGTGACAGCAAACAAGGCTGCGGCCATAGCGGCAATCTTCGGGGCGATCCTCATCGGCACATTCCATTGTCCGTCATTCCCGCCTGCACGGGAATGACGCTGTTGCAAGAACTACTGCAAATTCACATACATGCCGCCGTCCACCAGCAACGCGGCGCCGGTGACATAGGCCGCCATGTCGGACGCCAGGAAGACGATCGGCCCGGCCAGATCCTCCGGCTGGCCCAGACGGCCGAGCGGCGTGCGGGCTTCCATATATTGGCGCTTCTCGACATCGGCCAGATCATCCTTGTTGATCTCGGTCAGGATGGTGCCCGGCAGCACGCTGTTGCAGCGAATGCCATGCTTGCCCAGCGCGATCGCTGTGGACTGCATCAGCGAATGCACCCCCGCCTTGGTCGGGGTGTAATGCGTCTGATATTCCCCGCCGACCAGCGCGGAAATGGAGGATACGGCGACGATCGATCCGCCATGCCCCTGTTTCACCATCTGCTGCGCGGCCGCCTGCACCATGAAATAGGCGCCATGCAGATTCACCTTGAAGGTGCGCTCCACCACATCGACCGGCATGTCGAGGAAGGCGTGGAAGGGGCAGATGCCCGCATTGCTCACCATCACGTCGACCTTGCCGAACGCCTCGACCGCCTTGCCCACAAAGTCCTGCGCGGTCTGCGGGTCGGCGACATCGCCCTTTACCGCAATGGCCCGCTGGCCCAGCGCCTCGATCTCCGCGACGCAGCTCTGCGCAGGGCCGTCGCTATGGGCATAGTTGATCGCGACATCGGCGCCATGCTGCGCCGCACCGATGGCGGCGGCGCGGCCGATGCCGGTGGATGCGCCGGTGACGAGGACGGTCTTGCCTTCAAGCAGCTTCATGGGATCGCTCTTCCTTGCGTTTAGCGCCGCGCGGGGCGCCGGGATGGTTTCACGGCCGGGGTCCAGCCCAGATCCGCGCTGATCTTCTGTGCAGTGTCGCGCACCTCGCCGCTCAGGGCGGCCATGCGCTCGTCATCCATATATTGCGCCGCACTCGACAGGCTGATGGCGGCGACGATCGCGCCGGAGGCATCACGCACGGGCGCGGCGACACAGCGAATTTGGTCCTCATTCTCCTCAAGGTCGAAGGATCGGCCGTCGCGCACATAACCGCGCATCCGCTCCAGCCAGGTGGCGCTATCGGCATTATGGGTGCCCGCCTCGCGCTCGGCCTCCAGCAGGCGCGTCCATTTCGCCTCCGGATCGTCCAGCATCAGCGCCTTGCCCAGCCCGGTCGACGTCAGCGGATGCCGGTCGCCGATCCGGCTGGAAATGTCGACGCGGCGCCGCCCGGCGATCTTGTCCAGATACAGCGCCTGATCGCCATCCAGCCGGCCCAGATGCACCGTATCCTCGCTCAGCGTCGCCAGCGCTTCCAGATGCGGCCGGGCGATCTGCACGACATCCGCCTGACTCTGCGCCAGAAAGCCAAGCTGCAACAGCTTGGGGCCAAGCTGATAGCCCTCGCGCGGCAGGAAGATCAGGAAACCACGCTCCACCAGCGCATTGGCCAGCCGATGCGTGGTCGATCGCGTCAGCCCCATGCGCGCCGACAGGTCGGCGAGCTTGATCGGCCCGTCGATGACCTGGTCGAGCAGGTCCAGTCCGCGTTGCAGGGTCTGCGATCCCTGCACTTTCGACTTTTCCTCTCGCTCTCCCGATTCCGGGTTTGACGCATTCTGTCTCATCTACTAATACTCTATCCCACAAAATGAGAAAAACAAGGGTCAAGGAGAGGCCGGACATGATTCTTCCGATCAGTCCAATCTCCCCATCGCCCGACTTTATGCCCATTTTGGCCATATATTGGAAGTTTTGGCCAGATCGTCCCATATTTTGGACGGCTGGCGTGATCCGGGGAGTTTTCGCGTGCCGATCGTGACGTTGCCGAAGATCAAGCATGTCCGCGCCTTTACCGTGCGCGGCGGTGGTGCCGACTATCATGACCAGGGCGAAGGCCACTGGATCGACGACCATATCGCCACGCCCATGTCGAAATATCCCGAATATCGCCAGTCGCGGCAGAGCTTCGGCATCAATGTGCTGGGCACGTTGGTGGTGGAGATCGAGGCGGAGGATGGCACCGTCGGCTTCGCTGTGACGACCGGTGGCGAACCGGCGGCCTATATCGTGGAAAAGCATCTCGCCCGCTTCCTCGAAGGGCGCTCGCCCACGGATTACGAGAAAATCTGGGACCAGATGTACTTCTCGACCCAATATTATGGGCGCAAGGGGCTGGTCATCAACGCCATTTCCGGCGTCGACCTCGCGCTCTGGGATCTGCTCGGCAAGCTGCGGCAGGAGCCGGTCTATCATCTGCTGGGCGGCGCGGTGCGCGACGAACTGCAATTCTACGCCACCGGCGCACGTCCCGACAAGGCGAAGGAATTCGGCTTCATCGGCGGCAAGATGGCGCTGCACCACGGCCCGGCCGAAGGTGTCGAGGGCCTCAAGAAGAACATCGCCGAACTGGCCGACATGCGGTCGAAGGTCGGTGACGATTTCTGGCTGATGTGGGACTGCTGGATGGCGCTGGACGTCGACTATGCCACCCGCCTTGCCATCGCCGCCCATGAACTCGGCCTCAAATGGATCGAGGAAGCGATCAGCCCGGACGATTATTGGGGCTATCAACAGCTCAAGCGCAACGTGCCCAAGGGCATGCTCGTCACCACCGGTGAGCATGAAGCGACCCGCTGGGGCTTCCGCATGCTGCTGGAAATGGACTGCTGTGACATCATCCAGCCCGATGTCGGCTGGTGCGGCGGCGTGACCGAATTGCTCAAGATCAGCGCGCTGGCCGACGCCCATGGCAAGATGGTCGTGCCCCATGGCTCGTCCGTCTACAGCTATCATTTCGTCATCACCCGCCACAACTCGCCCTTCGCCGAATTCCTGATGATGCACCCCGGACCGACGGAAGTGGTGCCGATGTTCCACCCGCAATTGCTGGGCGAGCCGGTGCCGGAAAATGGCCGCCTGAAGGTGACCGCGCTCGACAAGCCGGGCTTTGGCGTCGACCTCAACCCCGACATCAATATGCACCGCCCCTATACCCACTGATCTGACAGAGAGACTGACCCCATGAAATTCGTTCGTTTCGGCCAGCGTGGCCAGGAAAAGCCCGGCGTCATCGATGCCGACGGCAATATCCGCGACCTGTCGGGCGTCGTGTCCGACCTGACCATCGAAAGCCTCGCCGCTGCCAAGACCGCCGACATCGCCTCGCTCCCCGTCGTCGACGGCGAACCGCGCTATGGCGTGCCGGTCAAGGGCATCGGCAAGATCGTCGCCATCGGCCTCAATTATGAGGATCATGCGATCGAATCGAACCTCCCGATCCCCACCGAACCGATGATGTTCATGAAGGCGCTGTCCTCGCTCAACGGCCCGAATGACGAAGTCGTGCTGCCGAAGAATTCGACCCATGGCGACTGGGAAGTCGAACTGGGCGTCGTCATCGGCGAAACCTGCCGCTTCGTCAGCGAAGAAGACGCCCTGTCGAAGGTCGCGGGCTACACCCTCGTCAACGACGTGTCGGAACGCTTCAACCAGAAGCAGCGCGGCACCCAGTGGAGCAAGGGCAAGGGCCACGACACTTTCTGCCCGGTCGGCCCCTGGCTGGTTACGGCGGACGAAGTCGGCGATCCGCAGAATCTCGACATGTATCTGAACGTCAATGGCGAGCGGATGCAGACCGGCAACACGAAGACGATGATCTTCAACGTCGCCCAGCTCATCTCCTATGTCAGCGAATATATCACCCTTTATCCGGGCGACCTGATGATCACCGGCACCCCGCCGGGCGTGGGCGAGGGCAAGAAGCCCAATGCCATCTACTTGAAGGCCGGCGACGTCATGGAACTGGGCATCGAAAAGCTGGGCACCCAGACGCAGAATGTCTCCGAATGGCGTCACCTCGGCGACGTGGTGCTCGGATGAGCGTCTATGCGGGCCGTTTCGCGGGCCGTAACGCGATCATAACCGGCGGCGCGTCGGGCCTGGGCAAGCAGGTTGCCGCGCGCATCGTTGCCGAAGGCGGTCAGGTGGCGCTGTGGGATCTCAATCCCGAAGCGCTCGCCGCGACGAAAGAGGAAGTCGGCGCCGCCCATGTCGTCGCACTCGACGTGTCCGACTATGCCGCCGTCGCCGCTGCCGCGAAGGAAACGGCCGCGGCGCTAGGCAAGGTCGATATCCTGATCTGCTCGGCCGGCATCACCGGCGCGACCGCCACGGTGTGGGACTATCCGGTGGACAGTTTCCAGCGGGTGATCGACATCAACCTCAACGGCCTCTTCTACTGCAACCGGGAAGTCGTGCCCTTCCTCCTCGAAAACGGCTATGGCCGGATCGTCAACCTCGCCTCCGTCGCGGGCAAGGAAGGCAATCCCAACGCCAGCGCCTATTCGGCCAGCAAGGCGGGCGTGATCGGCTTCACCAAGAGCCTCGGCAAGGAACTGGCCGGCAAGGGCGTCATCGCCAATGCGCTGACCCCCGCCACCTTCGAAAGCCCGATCCTCGCCCAGCTTCCCCAGAGCCAGGTCGACTATATGCGCTCGAAAATCCCGATGGGCCGCCTTGGCCTGATCGAGGAATCGGCCGCTATGGTCTGCTTCATGGCCAGCGAAGAATGCAGCTTCACCACCGCGTCGACCTTCGACACGTCGGGCGGCCGCACCACCTTCTAAAGTAAAGTTGCGCGGCGCGACCGGCCAAAAGAGCCGGAGCGCTGCATTTTCACTATGGGAGAGGATTGCATGATCCCCTTTGTCGATGCCCATATCCATTTGTGGGATCTCACGCATATCCGCTACGACTGGCTCAGCCCGCCCTTTTCGGATGATGGGCCGAACGGCAGCGTGGAGCCGATCGCCCAGGATTATGGCGTCGCCCACTATCGCGCCGACCTCGCCCGCTGGAATGTGGTGGGCGCGGTCCATGTCGATGCCGGTGCGCCAGCGGAGAGCGCACTGCACGAAACCCAATGGCTCGACGGCCTCGCCGCCGTGGAGGGTCTTCCTACCGGCCTCGTCGCCTTCGCAGCGCTCAATGATCCGGACGTCGACGCGCTGCTGACCGCACAGGCCGCCCATCCCCGCGTCAAGGGCATCCGCCATATCATCAACTGGCATGCCGACCCGAAGCGCAGCTACACGCCCGCCGACCTGACCGTCGATCCGCAATGGCAGGCGGGCTACGCGCTGCTCGCCAAGCACGGCCTGTCCTTCGACCTGCAATGCTATCCGGGTCAGATGCCCGGCCTCGCCGCACTGATCGCCCGTCATCCCGATATCCCGGTCATCATCAACCATATGGGCATGCCGGTGCTGACCGATGCCGATGGCCTTGATGACTGGCGCCGGGGCATGAAGGCGCTCGCCGCGCTGCCCCATGTCGCGGTCAAGCTGTCGGGCATGGGCTTCATCCGCCGCGACTGGACCCGCGAGACGATCGAACCGCTGGTCCGCGAGGCGATCGACCTGTTCAGCGTGGAGCGCTGCGCCTTCGCCAGCGACACGCCGACCGACAAGCTGTTCGGCCCCATCGACCGTTACATGGAATCCTACCACGCCATCGCCGCGGACTTCGCGCAAGCCGATCGCCGCGCCCTCTTCGCCGGCAATGCCAACCGCCTCTATCGTCTGGGACTCGACCTATGATCGCCAATCCTCTGCTCGGCGTGCTGTTCCACTGGCTGGGCGGCCTTGCCTCGGCCAGCTTCTATGTCCCCTTTCGCGGCGTCAAACGCTGGAACTGGGAGATTTTCTGGATCACCGGCGGCCTCTTCTCCTGGGTGGTCGCGCCCTGGTTCTTCGCCTCGATCCAGACCCATGACCTGATGGGCGTGATGCGGCAGGTGCCATCCTCGGTCGTTGGCTGGTGCGTCTTCTTCGGTTTTCTCTGGGGTTTTGGCGGCCTGACCTATGGCCTGACCATGCGCTATCTCGGCCTTTCGCTCGGCATGGCGGTGGTGCTGGGCCTGTGCACCGTCTTCGGTACGCTGATCCCGCCGATCTTCGACGGGACGTTCATGACGGAGATTGCCGGCACGACCCATGGCCAGATCGTCCTCCTCGGCCTTGCCGTCACTCTGCTGGGCATCATCGTCGTCGCCATGGCCGGCGCGCGCAAGGATGAAGCGCTGTCGGCCGAACAAAAGGCCGCCGCCGTCGCCGAATTCGATTTCAAAAAAGGCATCGCTGTCGCCATCTTCTCCGGCATCATGTCCTCCTGCTTCGCCTTCGGTCTGGCGGCGGGACAGCCGGTGAATGAACTCAGCCGCGCGGCGGGCACCGGCCCGCTCTGGGTCGGCCTGCCCACCTTGTGCATCGTCATGTTCGGCGGCCTCATCACAAACGCGCTCTGGTGCACCTGGCTGATCGTGAAGAACCGGTCGGCCGGGCAGTGGATCGGCGCGCCCGACGCATCGGGCCAGCGCCCGAAACTGCTGCCCAACTTCCTCCTCTGCGCGCTTGCCGGCACCGCCTGGTATTTCCAGTTCTTCTTCTACACCATGGGAGAGAGTCAGATGGGCCGCTTCGGCTTCTCCAGCTGGACGCTCCACATGGCCTCGATCATCATCTTCGGCACCCTCTGGGGCTTCGCCTTCAGGGAGTGGAAGGATGCCGCCCCCGCCGTCCGCCGCATGGTCTGGACCGGCGTCGGCCTGCTGGTCTTCGCCACCATCATCATCGGCTATGGCAACCGGCTGGCGGTGTGATGGGGAGGCTACTCGCCGCGTTGCTGCTGGCGCTCTCCGCCCCGGCAGCGGCGGCCGATGCGCCGCTGCTGACATCGCACCTGCGCATTCACGATCCCTTCGTCGTCGCGGAGGAGAGAGCCAAAACCTACTGGCTCTTTTCGAAAAATGATCCGGCGGTAACGGGCGACAAGCGGTTCGGCATCATGGCCTATGCCAGCACCGACCTTGCCCATTGGCGCAAACCAAAGCTGGTCTTCGCGCTACCTGAAGGCAATTGGGCCAATGACGGCGGCTGGGCGCCCGAAGTCCATCAGTGGAAGGGCCGCTACTATCTGTTCGCGACCTTTCACAATGACAAGGCGCTGATCGCCACCACCGGCAAGCGTCCGCTCTATCGGCGCGCGACCCTGCTGGCGGTGGCCGACCGGGTCGATGGCCCCTACACACTGATCCACAACGGCGAACCCGTCACGCCATCCGGCGATATGACCCTCGACGGTACCCTCCATGTCGATCCTGCGGGCCGGCCGTGGATGGTCTATGCCCATGAATGGATGCAGATGGGCGCCGGCACGATCGAGGCGCTGCCGCTCAAGGACGACTTCTCTCCGGCCGGACCGCCCCAATTGCTGTTCCGCGCCAATGAAGCCGACTGGGTCGTCGGCCAGAAACAGCCCGAAGGCGACACCGGCTATGTCACTGACGGCCCCGAACTCTTCCGCACCAAGACCGGCACCCTGCTGATGCTCTGGTCCAGCTGGGGCAAGGGCGGCTATGTTCAGGCACAGGCACGCTCGAAAAGCGGGACGCTGGCCGGCCCATGGGAACAGCTTGGCCCGCTGGTCGAGCAGGATAGCGGCCATGGCATGCTCTTCCGCACCTTCGACGGGCGGCTGATGCTGGTGCTGCACCGCCCGTTCAAGCGCGCGCTGGCGAAATTCTACGAGATGCGCGACGCGGGCGACCGGCTGGAAATCATGCGCGAAGCGGTCGAGTTGGATGGCGAGGCCTATCCCACCCATGGCTGCCCGATGGAGGCGCAAGATGCTGGCTGCTGATCTGGTCTGGCCGTTGCATGGCGCGCCAACGGGCGCCTTCACGCTGGAGGATGCGGCGGCAGCGCCCGAACAGGCGGTCGTCACCGCCGTCGATCGCCCGGTGCTGCTCGGCTATGCGCCCGAAACGCCTAATGGCCGCGCCATGCTGATCCTCGGCGGCGGCGGCTATACCGCGCTGATGGCGGGGCGGGAGGGGATACAGGTCGCCCGCTGGCTGACCGCGCTCGGCTATCATGCCTTCGTCCTGATCCACCGCTTCCCCCGTGCAGCCACCGGCCCATCCGCGCCGCTGGACGATGCGCTGGCGGCGATGGCAATGATCCGCGCCAGCGGTCTGGCGGAAAAGGGGCTGGGCGTGGTGGGCCTGTCCTCCGGCGGCCATCTCGCCGCCTGCCTGATCGCCGACTATCCTGCGCAATGGGGCACGGTCCAGCCGCAACGGCCGGACCTGCTGGTGGTCGGCTACGCGCCCATCTCCACCAATGCAAAGGGGCGGACGATCATCGCCGACAAGCCGCCCTTGCCACCGCTGGAAAAGCAGGCCCTCTACGACGCGCTCCAGCCCGACGCCCAGCTTCTGCCCGACCCGCCGCCAACCTTCATCATCTATGCCGGTAATGACCCGGTCGTGCCGGTGGCCAACGCCCATCGCCTGCACGATGCGCTGAAGGCCGCAGGCGCCAGCCCCGAACTCCATATCTTCGCCGACGCCCCGCACGGCTTTGCGCTCGACACACCGGACCTGCCGGTGTCGCTCTGGCCCCGGCTGTGCGAAGCCTGGCTGCGGCAGGTGGGGTTCCTTTAACTGATCAATGTCGCGCCGGCACCGCGTCCGACTGGCGCCGGATCAGCTGATAATCCAGCTTCACCTTGCCGATAATGTCGCCCGCGCCATCATCCCGGTTGCGGAACCGCATCGCCAGCAGGCCGATCGCCTTCCGGCTCATGTCGCGGATCGGCTGACGGATGGTGGTCAGCGCCGGCCAGATCGCGGCCGCCAGCGGCGTATCGTCAAAACCGCAAATGCTGATTTCCGCCGGCACGTTGATCCGCCGCTGATGCGCTACGGTGATCGCGGCGGCGGCCATATCGTCATTGCAGGCGAAGATAGCGGTCGGCCGCGCCTCCAGCCCCATCAGCTGCTCCGCCGCATCCAGCCCCGACCGATAGCTATAGTCGCCCGGCACGATCAGATGCTCGTCCAGTTCCAGCCCATGATGGATCAGCGCATCGCGAAACCCCTGCAATCGCCGCGCGCTCGACCGGTGGCGGGGATTGCCCTCGATAAAGCCGATCCGCTGATGCCCCAGTTCGATCAGGTGCCGGGTCAAATCATAGGCGGCATGGCGGTCGTCCGTGCCCACGGTCAGCATCTCCGGCCCGTCATGGTCCGGCGCGATCGCGACGATGGCGATGTCGCGCGCCCGCAGCGCCTCGATCAGTTCCGCCCAGTCGCACAGCGGCGGCGGCAGGATCACGCCCGCCACATGGCCATGGGCCACCTGATCGACGATTTCCTGCGCGAAGGCGCCCGGCGCGCATTGCTCGACCACCAGATGCAGGTGCCGCTGCGGCGCTTCGCTGAGCGCGCCCAGCAGCAATTCACCCAGATAGGCTGATGTCGTGCTGTTGCTGTGCAACAGGGCGACCCGGTGCTGCGCGCTGCCGGCCAGCGCCCGCGCGGAGGCATTGGGGATATAGCCCAGTTCCTTGACCGCCAGTTCCACCGCCCGCTGCGCCTTGGCACTGACCAGCGCCTTGCCGTTGATCGCGCGCGACGCGGTCATGATCGACACACCGGCGCGGGCGGCGACCTCCTTGATCGTGGGGGGCTTTTTCTTCTGCATCCCCATCTCCCTAGCCGCTTTTACAGCCAAGGAAAATCGGGTGATTCAGGGGATCAGCCGGACAGGGACGGGGGCTTCCCGGTCGACGCTGATCACCCCGTCCTTTTCCTTCAGTTCCGCGATCTGCAACACACTGCGCCGCTTCCAGTCGGGGTTGGCCTTCGCTTCATCCTCGCCCTCCTGATGGACGAAATAGAGAATATAGGCGCGCTTGCCCGCCACGATGATATCGGGATGCTGTCCCTTCGCCCGGTCGGTGGGCTGCGTCCCCGGCGTCGCGAGAATATGCCCCGGCTGCGTCGTCCAATGCGCGCCATCGTCGGATCGCATCACCAGCAACCCCTTCCACGCATCGGAAATCAGCCAGTATCGCCCCTTCCATCGAAAGGCTTTTGGCCCTTCGCCGGGTGTCTGCGTCAGCCGTTGTCCGACCGTCCAGTGGATCAGGTCCGGGCTGTCGGCGGTGACGATCGCCTTATTCTGCCGCTCATCGTTGAAGAACAGCCGATACCCACCTTTGGGCAGGGCCAGCACGCTTGCATCGATCACCCGGTCGGACCCCAGTTCCAGCCGCTCGCCACAGGTCCATTGTTGCAGGTCCGGGCTGGTCAGATGGACGATGAAGCGCGGCGCGTTCCAGTCGCGATAGATGCCCGGCACCACCGTCAGCCACATATGCCACTGGCCCGCCAGCCACTGCACTTCGGGCGCCCATAATGTCTCGCCGGTGCAGGCCTTGGGAATGTCCGCCGTCCCGCCATAGGTCCAGTGCGCCCCATCCTTCGACCGCGCGATGCCGATCGCGGTGCCATGCACCCAGCGCACATCCTTGGCATCATCCATGGGCAAATCGGCACGACGGTTGGTGTAGAACATCACCCATTCGCCTGTCTTGCGATCGCGCACAGTGGAGGCATCGGCCGCCCCGTCATGCACCGGATCGCGGAACAGCGGCTTGGGCGCGATCGGGCCGCTGGCTGCCGCCATCATGAGCAGCGCCGCGATCATCGCAACAGCCCCAGGTCGACCGCATCGGCTATCACGCGGAAACCCGCATCATTGGGATGCAACGCATCCCCGACATCATAGGGCTTGGCCATGCGCGCCGGATCGGTCGGATCGGCCACCGCCTTCGCCAGGTCGACATGCCCGTCGGCTTCCTTGGTGCTGCGAATCCAGTCATTGACCGCGATCCGCACCGCCTCGCCCTGTTCGCTCCAGTAACCCGCGCCCTTATAGGGCAGGATCGTCGCCAATATGACCTTCACGCCCCGGTCATGCGCCCGCGCGATCATCTGGCGATAGGCGCCGATCAGATCGTCGCGCGTCGGGATCGGCCGTTGCTGGGCAAAGGCGGCGCCGATATCGTTGACGCCCTCCAATATCACGACATGGGTCACGCCCGGCACCGCCAGCACATCGCTGTCGAACCGTGCGAGGGCATTGTTCCCGTCGCCTTCGGACAGCAACCGGTTGGCGCTGATCCCGGCATTCGCCACCCCCACGGATCGCCGCCCGGCCTTTTGCAAACGCTCCGCCAGCAGGTCCGGCCAGCGCCGGTTGCTGTCGGGTGTTGCGCGCACGCCATCGGTGATCGAATCGCCCAGCGTGACGATGGTCGTCCCGGCCTTGCGATTGTCCACCTCGACCCCGGACAGGATGATGCGCGGGCCGATGATCGTCGACCCGTTCAGGCTGGTCGCTCCCGTCTGGTCGCCCGGCGCGGTCCAGCCGGTCGCGGCGGAATAGCTGTGCACCGTCGCATCCGGCGCGCCTTGCGGCAGGTGGATGCTGATGGTCAGGCGGGTGAGCGGCTTCACCGGCATGGCGATCGGATCGCTCAGCATCGGCGCGCGCGCGGGCACGGTCGCACCCTGCGCTCCGTTGAAGGTCACGACATGGTCCGACCCCGGCAGGATCGCGCCATCCTCACCCGCCAGTGCGACATGCACCGCGCCCAGCAGCAGCGGCTGGGTCGACATTTCGTTCGACAGGCGCAACCGGATGCGCGTCCCGCCGCTGCTGATCCGCACCACCTGTCGCAGCGTGCGGTCCTTGAGGTCAGGCCGCTTGTCGACCGGCGCTTTCGATGCCAGCGGCGCCGCCATCCAGCTACGCGACCAGCCTTCCGCCTGCACCGGCGCAGCGGCCAGCGCCAACAGCATCACCACCGGTCCCGCCATAGTCCGCATCACGCCCGTCTCCCTCATTGCGCCGCCGATCCGGCCACCGGGTTGTTGCCCCACAGCCGGTCATAGCGCCAGCCTGACAGATCCTCGACCACATGGGCCGCGCCCGCCGAACTTGGGGTGCGCGCGCCGCTGCGCAGATGCTCGATCTCGCGCATCAATATCTCATGGGTCGCCGGGCTCAGCCGGAAGCGCCGGGACACGAGAATGCCGAACGTCAGGCACCCGACCGTGCCGACCCCCAGCAGCAGGGCCATGGTCAGGATCGCGCCATCGCTCTGGACCGGCGCACCGGACGCGAAACCGCCCGCCTGCATGATGAAGCCCACGCCCGCCACGGCCGCTGCCTGTGTCGCCTTGCGCACGAAGGTCATGACTCCGGCAAAGCTGCCCTCGCGCCGCTGGCCGGTCACGATCTCGTCGACATCAGCCATATAATTATAGGTCGCCCAAGGGATATAATTGAGCGCTCCGCGCCCCAGCCCCACCAATATGATCGGCAGCCAGATCCACGGCGACGTCGCTGGCACGCCCAGCAGCCACAGTGCCAGCAGCGCGAACACCCCCACCGCGCAATCGGCGGCCGCGACCTGATAGGCGCGCGATGGCGACGCTCGCAGCGCCAGATTGATCGCGATGATCACCGCCACGAACTGGACGATATACATGGTGCCCAGCAGCCCCGCCGCGATCGCGGTCGAACCCGCCAGTGCGAAGATCACGAAGAAGGTGAAGGCCGCGTTGAAAATGTCCTGGCTGATATAACCGCCCAGATACATGCCCAGATGCAGGCGAAACGCCCGGATGCGCATGGTCGAAAAGAGATTGCGATACAGCGCCTTCAGCGCCTGTCCGGCCCCGCCAGCTTCGCTTCGGGCAGGCACCGCCTCCAGCGCGCCGGGCATATGCCGTTCCCAACTGAACAGATAGAGCAGCCCGGCCGTCACCATGAACAGGGCCGCGAAGATCATCCCCATATAGAAGAAGGTGTCCGCGCTGTCCCGGCCCAGCGCGTTGATCAGCCATAACGGCAGGAAGCCGGCGAGGATGGCCGATGCCTGCCCGAACAATATGCGTGACCCCGCGAACTTCGCCTTGGTGCGATAGTCGGTCGACATTTCCGCCGCCAGCGTCTCGAACGGGATGATCTCCATCGCATAGACCAGCTCGAACAGCACATAGCTGACCAGATAATACCAGAATCCCTGACCCGGCAGCCACATCAGCGCGAAGCTGGGCAACAGCGGAATGGCGGCCAGAATGAAGAAGCGCCGCCGCCCGAATTTCCGCCCCAGCCATGTCGAGCCGAAATGATCGGAAATATAACCGATCATGGGTGAGGCGAAGGCGTCCAGAATGCGCGCCACGGCAAAGATCGTCGCCGCCTGTCCCGCGCTCAGCCCGCAAAATTGGGTGTAGAAGATCAGCACCCAGCCCGAAATGACCGCCATCGATCCGGCGCCCAGCACATCGTTGGAGCCATAAGCGAGATAATTTTGCAGGCGGACCGGTCGGGTGGTTTCAGACACGTGCTATCTCATCCTCGCCTTGGAATGCGCCTGCGATTCTTATCGTCGGGCACGGCATTAAATGCCACATAGTGGGCATCTATCACGCAATATGAAATTAATGCAAGGCGGGATCGGCGTCCACAGGCAGGAAGCGGATCGCCTCGACCCTCACCCCGCTGTCCTGCGCGTCCACCGCTACCCGATGCTGTCCGCCCGGCAGTTCATCCGGCAGGGGCAGGCTCAGACGATTGTCCAGCACGCCCATCGCCCAGTCGCGACTACCGGTTTCCCGCGCCGCTTCCAGCATCTGTTCCCGCCCGTCGACATGCAGCGTCAGCCGCAAGGGATCACCGTCCCGGTCGGCATAGGTCGGCAGCAAATCCACCACCATCCGCCATCGCCCGACGGGCAGGCTGACTGAAGTTGTCGCGCTCCCGTCCTTGCCGGTCGTCGCCAGCAAAGAACCCTGACGCCCCAGCCCATCGACCAGTCGCCAGCCTGCCCCCGCTACAAAATCGCGCGGCGCAACAACTGTCTCTCTCGCTGTTTCTCTTGCGCCTGGTCGGGGCGCCACCATCGGCGCAACCGCATCGACCGGCGGCAGGATCGGCGGCG
Organism: Sphingobium sp. AP50; assembly: GCF_900109095.1. Classification (GTDB taxonomy): domain Bacteria; phylum Pseudomonadota; class Alphaproteobacteria; order Sphingomonadales; family Sphingomonadaceae; genus Sphingobium. The sequence goes on along the minus strand of NZ_FNYZ01000002.1, from coordinate 392,471 downwards.
TCAGCCGATAGCTGCGCCATTGCCCGTCGGCTGGCTCCATCGCCATCATCCCGCGCCATTTGCCGCCAGCGACCTCCCGATTATAGCGCCGGTTCAGCGCCGTCAGCGTCTCGTCCGCCGCATGGGCGATCGCCCCGCGCCGCATCGCTTCCGCCAGATCCGTGTCGCGCAGCCGGTCATGCGCGTCCGCCGCGAAGAAGCGCCGGTTCGCGGCCGCCGAAGCCTGCACCGGATAGCCCACCAGTTCGAACCAGGCATCGCGCCGCGCCTCCGGCATCAGCTTCTCGATCCGCGCCGCCTCCGCCGCCATCGCCCCGAACGCGGCCAGCCGTTCATCCGCCTGCGGAACCGTCAGCGGGCTTGGCCGGGCTTTCTGACCCGGAAGATAATATTGCAGATGTTCGGGCCGCCGCTCGAAATTCAGCCGGTGATAATCGCGCAGCACCGCCGCGATCGGCCCCGCCTGCGCCGCATCGATCGTCTCGGCGGCCCATTTCTCCACAAACTTATCCACAGCCTGTCCCCGGACTTTATCCACATCCCAGGCAAGGCTCAGAAAATAGTCGGTGGCCAGTTCCGCCGGCTTCAGGTCGCCGACATTGGCCACCCACATGCGCCGCGCGCCCTTGTCCCAGGCGCGGCCCATCTCCTCCCGGATCAGCGCCGGCGGCGTGGTCGACAGCCACAGATAGGATAAAGGCGCGCCCAGATAGGACAGATGATAATAGACGCCCGATCCGCCCTTGCGCGCGCGTTCCGCTGCATCGGGGAAGTGACGGATATAGCCGAAATTATCGTCCGGCCACATCAGCGTCACATCGTCCGGCACCCTCAGCCCCGCGCGATAGACGTCCAGCACCTCCTTATAGGGGGTGAAGATTTGCGGCGAAGCGCCGATCCCGGCCTTGCCCAGCATCGCCCGCTGATCGGTGAAGATGCGCTCCAGCGTGGCGCGTCGCTCTTCGACCGTGGTCGGCCCCACCATCCCGCTGTCATGAATGCCGCGCATCCCCAGCGTCCAGATGCTTTCATAGGCCGCGTTGGTCCCGACCCGCTCCGCCCAGTAGCGGCGCACCCCATCCGGATTTTTCAGATAATCGAAATCCGCCGCCGGTGCGGTCCATTCGCCCACATTGTTGCGCAGCATCGGCTCGGCATGGCTTGATCCCATGACGATGGCATAGCGCTCCGCCAGCGCCGCATTGGCCGGATCGGCGTTGAAGGGCGTCGTCACCTTGTGCATCGCGGGCCACAGCAGATTGGCCTTCAGCCGCAACAACAGTTCGAAGACCTTTTGATAGGTTTTCGGCCCCAAAGGCTTCTCGCCCGGTGCATGGGTGCCCGCTGCCCAGGGGACCAGCCCCCAATCCTCGTCATTCAGGAAGATGCCGCGATAGCGCACCGATGGCGGGCCAAAGCGCCGCGTGCCCCGCGCCACATAGAGCGCATCCCGGTGCAGCGGCGCGACATCCGCCCACCAGTGCCAGGGCGATACGCCGATCCCGCGCGAGAGTTCATAGGCGCCATAGGCCGTGCCGCGCCGGTCGCTGCCGATGATCAGCAATGCCCGCGCCACGCCCGGCGCCGGTCGCTCCACCGGCACGATCAGGAAACTCTCCCACGCGCCCTTCAGTCGGCTGACGTCGATCCGCCGCGCCGCCGCCAGCCGGTCGATCGCGGCATTGCGGCCCAGCGTGCCGATCCACAGCTCCGCCGCGCCGCCCTCCCGCGCGCCCGTCACCGCCTCTATGTCGCTTCGCAAATCCGCGGCGGCGATCCGCACCACCTCATGATCGGCCGGGTCGATCACGATCCGCGCGGCCTGTCCATTCGCCGCCAGCGCAAAGTCGCCGACCTGCGCCTGGTCATGCACCCATGTCCCGGCCAGCGCGGGCGCGCCGCACAAAAATGCCGCCAGCCCGATCAGGCCGGCGGCACCCTTGGGCAGAAAGCGAAAGAGGCGCAGTCCTTCCACAGCCGTCCCCTTGTCGCCGCCTGTTTCAGATATAAGTGCGCAGGAATTCGCCCAGCGCACAGATGGCCAGGCTCTGGCCATAGGGCATGGAGGTCAGCGCGATATCCTTGTAGAATTGCTGCGTGTCGCCCATCGCGGTGCCGAAACTGACCTGCTGCAACTCGCCCGCATCGTCGATATTGGCCAGCACGCCGCGGACCGCCTTGATCCCGACATCCTCATAAGGACGCGGCAGATAACCCTTCCGCACCGCCTTGAGGATACCATAGGCGAACCCGGCCGTGGCCGATGCCTCCAGATAGCTAGTCGGATCGACGATCAGCGTATGCCACAGGCCCGTCTCGGCATCCTGCGTTTCGGCCAGCGTCTTCACCTGTGCGGCGAGCGTATCGATCAGGAAGGTGCGGAAGAAATCACCTTCCGGCAGGTCCAGAATCTCGATGATTTCGGGAATCGCGATCGTCACCCAGCAATTGCCGCGCGCCCACAGCGCCTCGGCAAAATTATGCCGACCGTTAAAGTCCCAGCCATGGAACCACAGACCCGTCTTCGTATCGAACAGATATTTGATATGGACCAGGAACTGCCTTTTGGCTTCCTCGATATAGGCGGGGCGGTTCAGCAGCAGGCCGATCTTGGCCAGCGGCAGCACCGACATCATCAGCGTGTCGTCCCACATCTCGCCGGGGTTCACGTCATTATAGACGATATGCTGGAACCCGCCTTCCTCCGTCTTGGGCAGGCCGTCATCGGCCATCAGCCATTCGGCCCAGACATCCAGATAGGGGATGTAACGCGGGTCCGGCTCATGCTCATACAGATAGGCCAGCGTGATGAACGGGGCCATCGTGTTGATATTCTTGGTCGGCGTGCCTTCGGCAAAGCGATCCTCGAACCATTGCTTGATGATCGTCAGCGCTTTCTGGTCGCCGGTCTGCTCATAATAGCGCCACATGCCGAACAGGCCGACGCCATGGGTCCATTCCCATCCGGCCCATCCCTTGGTGTCGATGATACGACCGTCTTCCAGATGCAGCAGGAATTCGCCCGTCTCGTCCTTGATATTGACCAGATTGTCCATCAACCGGTCGATGGCTTCCACCACCGCGCCGCGCGGGACATCATGATTGAGAGCGGCCACTAATTTACTCCTTGAGGTCTGAAGGTGCAGAAGGGGCGGTAACCATCTGCACTGGCAGACCGCCTTTCACATTATGCAGGGTGACGAGGCGCACGGTTTCGAGCGCATCGCCGGGCGCGCCGTCGGACGTGACCGCCAGCGCGACATGATTTTGGCCCCTGTGGTTCAGGATGCCTTCGGGAATGGGGAAGGTGCGTTGCGGCCCGACATGGGCAATGAACTGCCCCATATTCCAGCCATTGACGAAGATCAGCACACGGTAACGGACCGGCGATCGCGGCTTGCTGGCATCGCCGAAGCTCAGGCCAATGGTCGCGTCCTGCCCCTTGGGGACATTCAGCGCAAAGCCGGTGCGATACCAGTTGGTGCCCGCATCGGCCTGCGTCGCCGGAACGCTCACCTTGCTCCACCGGCTGTCGTCGAAGCCCGGCAGGTGCCAGCCCATCCGTTCGCCATATTGGCCGCCATTGTTGGCCGGGCCGCGCGCCGGATCGGGCAGGGTTTCGCCACCCTGCTTGCCCTGAATCTTCCAGCGGATCGGCACTGCGAAACTGCGACCGCTCGGCCCCCCTTCCAGCGATGCGGAGATCAGCCCGCGCGCTTCCTTGTGGAAATCGTCGCTGTCCAGATCCCAGTTATGACCGTTGTTGCGGACCATGACAGAGATCAGATGCTCGCCGCTCTGGGCCGCGGCGGGCAGGGCGAAGCGCGCCGTGCCGGTGGTGATGGGGCGCGGCAGGCCGCTGGGCGTTTCCGCCTCGCCCACAAACTGCCCGTCGACAAAGGCCTGCACCAGCCCGGCCCCGCCCGCGCCATAATAAAGCGACAGCGCCCTGGCGTCCGGCGTCCCGGTGAAGCGCCCGCGATACCAGACGTCGCCGTCATGAAAGCCATAGGCGTCCATGCTCATATTGGGCTGCCCGTCGGGTCGCGCGGTGGTGCTGGCATAGGGGCGCTGGTCGATCGCCTGCCATGTGCTATCGTCAAAGGCCGGATCGGTTTCCGGCGATCCCTTCGCCATGCGCCAGTCGGTCAGCGTCGGCAGCGCAATGTCGGCAGGCCCCGCCAGCGGCTTCACCGCAACCAGATTGCCCGCGCTACCCACCTTCGTCGCGATCGCCGCGCCATTCCATGTCACGGATCGCACCGCGCCGCGCGCCCAGACTTCCAGCGGGCCTTGCGCCGCCATGTCACCGGTCAGCGCCAGCGTGCCGCCCCTGACCGTGGCGCTGCGCACCAGCGCCGGCCCGCGCACCAGCGCATCGCCCTGCCGCCAGTAGAGCGCACCCTCGGCCTCATCCGCCAGAATCAGCGTCAGCGCCGGTCGCCCGCCGCCTTCGATCCGCAGCAGGGTGCGGCCCTGATGGCTATAATCGATCTTCAAATCGCCCTTCGCCGCGTCGAAGGCGCTGGTTGCCTTGCCTTCCAGCACCGTCACCGTCGGTGCGGAGGCATAGCGCAGCACCGTCTCGCCCGTCTCGCCCGCCCGGCCATAAAGCAGCATCACGCCATCCTGCGACGATTGCAGCTCCGACGTCGAATAGACCAGCCGCTGCCCGTTCAGATTCACGCCCGCGACCAGCCATTTCGCGTCGAAGCCGTTCAGCTGCATCGGCGCCGTATAGCGCCCGTCGGGCAGGTCGGCGGTGAAGCGGAAGGCGTCGTTCGTCTGCCCGTTTGACGGCTTGTGCGTCACCATCAGGAAGCGAGCGTCCGTCTCCGGGCTCTTATTATGATAGATCTGGATGTCGGGCGACGAAATCTCCACCGGCCCGGCCGGAACCATCCCCGCCAGATCGGGGACGGCGGCGATCAGCCCGCCCAGTTGCTTCATTTCCGCCGCTTTCTCGCGCAGGTCGCGCGGCTCGGAAATGGCCGACCCATAATCATAGCTGGTGAACACCACCGGCGCGGGCAACCAGCCCCAGCTTGTGCCGCCATAGGTCATGTAGAAGCTCTGAATGCCGATCCCGTTGGCCAGATTCGCGCCATAGAAGACGCGCTGGAACCGCTTGCCCCGCTGGATCGCGTTGCAGTCATAGCCGCCGTTCGATCCCCAATAGTCGAACCAGCCGCCGCCAAATTCCGCCAGAAATCCCGGCGTGTCGGGGGAGGCGGACGCGCCGCCCTTCGCCCCGCCCGGACCATAATAGCCCCAGTCGGGCGCGGCCACGTCGCGGGTCGGCTTGCCCTCCACCGTACAGGTGCCGCCGGGATAGCCGTCAAACGCATAAATGTCGTTGGGGCCGGTCACGACCTTGTCGACTTTTGGCGTTTTTGGGCTGCTTTCCGGTGTCCAGTAGCCGTTGCGCCCCTGATCATTGTGGAACAGCGGCACGGTGATGCCGTCGGCCCGCGCCTTGGCATAGAGATGGTCCATATAGCGCCGCTGTGCCGGCGTGGTCAGCGCCAGCTCATTTTCGATCTGGTGCAGGATGACGCCATATTTGCGTTTGGGATCGGCGTTGATCTGATGCTTCGCCACGATCGCATTGATATGCGTCAGCCACTCGTCCACCGCCGCCAGATAGGCCGGATCGTCGGTCCGGGCGCGGGCGCGCTGGTTGACCAGCCAGCCCGGAAACCCACCGCGCGACAGTTCGGCATTCACATAGGGGCCGGCGCGGGTGATGACATAGAGGCCTTCTTCCTCCGCCATGGTCAGCAGCCGGTCGATGTCGCGGATACCGCTAAAGTCGTACACGCCCTGTTTCGGGCTGTGATAGCCCCAGTCGAAATAGAGGGCGACGCTATTGAACCCGCTCGCCTTCATCTTTTGCAGGATATCGCGCCACAGATCGGGGGACGGCAGGCGGAAGGGGTGGAATTCCCCGCCCCACACCACCAGCCGCTTGCCGTCGATCATCAGCGACCGGGCGTCGTAGGACACGCGGCCGAACGTCTTGACCGGGGCGGCCAGATTGGCGGTCGGCTTGCCCTGCTGCGCCAGCGCGGGGGAGGCGAGGGCAGAGGCGATCAGCAGAGCGGGGATCAACGCGCGCATCGGTTCAATCCATGTGGAACAGCAGGGGGAGCGGCCATTCCTTCGGCTGGTTGCCGGGCTGCACCTCCATCAGCGGCGCCATATAGTCCCACCAGCGCTGCATCACCGGATGGCCGGGCAGCGTGTCGCGGCTGTTATCGTCATGCAGCTTCAGCACCGCGAACAGGCTCAGCGTCTCTTCGTCCAGAAAGATCGAATAGTCGTAAATGCCCGCTTCCGTCAGTAGCGCGGACAGTTCGGGCCAGATCTCGTCATGCCGCTTGCGATATTCGTCCACCACGCCGGGCTTCAGCTGCATCTTGAAAGCGTGGATGGACATAAGGCTCTCCCTGTTGAACCATATTGTGAAACTATATGCCTATATTTGGGTAACACCGTCCCAAATCATCGTCAACGCCACAGCGGCGTGTTCCGCACGGAAAATCGTGTGACATCCTCCATGACGAAGGGCGGCCGCTGGTCCGGCGCCATCGTCCCGGCGTGGAAGCGGTCGATCAGCAGCCCGTCGGCATGGCGCGCCCACAGCGCCCAGCTTGGCAGCACGCCGAACATGCTGGGTTCGGGATAGGCGTTGGCCAGTTCCGCCGGCACCCGCGCCGCATCCGCCGCCGTCCCGCCACCGCGATAGGCCAGATGCACGTCGCGCAGGGTCACGTCCCGGATCGGATGGCCCGGCAGTCCGGCAATCGCGGCAGGAAAGCGATGATCGATCCCGCGCGCATCCACATCGCTGATCGTCACATCTCTGATCGCGCCGATGCCCGTCCCTTCCGGCCCGCGCCGCCGGTCGCCCAGCCGCAGGAACAGCGGCGCGGTCGTCACGTCCCGCATGGTCAGCCCGCGCGCGACGACATGCTCCATGACGCCACCGTCCACCGTCTCCAGCGCCAGTCCCCGACAGCGGGTGAAGCGGCAATCCTCGATCCGCACATTGCGATATCCGCCATTGCTCTCGGTGCCCAGCTTGATCCGGCCCGTCACCCGGTCCCGGTCGGGCGCGATCTCCTGCGTGGTCCGCTTCGTTCCGTCGACCAGCGATCCCATGTCATATCCCGACACGTCGCAATCGCGGATCAGGATATTCTCCGCGGCGATGGCCCTGCCCAGCGCATGGCTGCTCTTGACCACGATCCCGTCATCATTGGGCGAATTGACCCGGCAACGCTCCACCAGCACATCCCGCACGCAATCCAGATCGATGCCGTCCCGCTCCGTATCGATGGTCAGCTCCTCGATCCGCAGGTCGCGCGTGCCCGTCGCCAATATCGCGAAATGCCCGCCTTTCAATATGGTGAAGCCCGACAGCCTGATGTCGCGCCCGTTCTTCAGCGCGATCGCCTTGTTGCCCAGCCCCTGCATCGCGGCGGCGTCCGGTTCCAGATGGCCGATCTCCGCCGCGCTCATCCCCTGCATCGACAAGGGCCGCTCGCCCGCCTGCTTCTTCCAGCGCGCGCCCGGCCCATCGCGCGTCAGGCCGATCCCGTGGATCAGCCCCGGCCCGATGATCGCCACCTGCTCCACATCCTCGCCCCAGATCAGGCTGTTGTGCCAATGGCTATGGCCGAAATCCTGATAAAGCTGCTCGATCCCTGCTTCGGGCAGGTCATAGTGCCCGGCATGCCGCGCCGGATCGGCCGCCTCGATCACCGCGCCCTCGCCCAGCAACAGCGTGACCCGGCTCTGCAAGCGAATCGAAAAGCACAGATAGCGCCCGCGCGGCAGGATCACGGTCCCACCCCCGGCGCGGGATGCTGCCGCGATCGCCGCATTGATCGCGTCGCTATCGATCGTCCCGCCATCGCCGCGCGCCCCGAAATCGCGCACATCCTGCCGACGCGCGGCATGGACCGGAAAGGGCAGGGCGGCCAGCGCCAGCCCCATCGCCACGTCGCGGCGGCTCATCCGCATCAATTGCCTGCCGGCCGCTGGTCGCTGCGGATCAGGCTGGGGGCGATCGCAACCGCACTGGCGGCGGGCGGCCGGTCGGGCACAAAGGCCGGCATCGCTACATGCGCCGCCAGATCCGGCACCTGCGCCCTGATCCGTTCCGCCACCGCGCTCGCCATCAGCCAGGCGCCATAATTGTCATGATGCGTCTTGTCTTTGCCCCCGTCATTGAAGGCGGTCGGTGCCACCTCCGGCCCCAATGCCTCATAGATGGCCCGGCTGTCGGCATTCAGGTCGATCAGCGGCACGTCCTCCTCCGCCGCGACTTTGCGCACCGCCGCCGCATAGGCGCCCAGCGTATCGATGATCTTCCCCTGCGCATCGAAATTGCGCCGTTCGGGCGATGTCACCAGCACCGGATGCGCCCCGCGCCGCCGCGCCTCGGCCATATAGGCGCGGAGATAGGCGGGATAGGTCGTCGCCGCATCGGCATAGGTTTGCGGCCATTCCGCCTTCTGGTCATTATGGCCGAACTGGATGAACAGCCAGTCGCCCGGCTTCATCCCCGACAGCAGCTTGTCGAATCGCAGGTCGGTCAGGAAGGATTTCAGCGTCGCGCCCGACTTGGCATGATTGGCGACCACGATATTATCGTCCAGCATGGCGGGCAGCATCTGGCCCCAACTCGCCGCTGGCTCGGCATATTGGTCGGTCACGGTCGAATCGCCGGCCAGAAAGAGTGTCGGCGCCGTCACCGGTTCGATCCGGACCGATTGCACCGTCGGCCGACCCAGAAATTCCAGCGTCAGCTTCTCGTCCCATGTATATTCCTGCGCATCGCGCGCATCGATCCGCACTCTGTCCCCGCCCGGTGCATTGGCGGGCGGCGGGGCCAGTGCCGGGGTGCGGATATTGACCAGAAAACTAGGCTCGATCGCCTCGCCCCGGCGGGTGGCGACATGGTTCAGCATCAGGCGCCGGGCCTCGGCCTTGACCGTGGTGTCGCCTGTTTGCCGTCGGTCGCCCAGCCGCACCGTCACCCGATAGTCGCCTTCGGGCAGTGCCACGGAAAACAGGAAAGCCTGCGCGTCGCCGCCCGGCTCCATGCCATGGCCGCCTTTTTCATACAGGCGCTGCCGTTCGGCCGACTCAGGGCGCAGGTCGAAGCTCTGCGTTGCAGGCAGCGAGGCGGTGGTCAGCATCAGCGCCAGGGCAGGGGCGATCGGCATCAGGGCAATCCGAAAGAGGCAAAAATAAGGGGAGCGCCACGGAGCCGCAGCGCTCCCCTCAGATCAACCGCCCGTGCAGGGGCGTGTCGATATATATTCCCTCTAAATAATCCCATTGTCCATATAGAGGGATAAATAATCTGATCCATGATACCGGACCTTCTGACACCAGCCGTTCGGGCAAGGCCGGTCGGCGGTTTCCGGCCGATAGTGGCATCCCCATTGGTGGAACGCCCCACCGCCAACGCCTCAAAAATGGTCCACATTGTGAAATAGAAAATCACATGATGATTTTTCTGGCAATTGTCCGACTAGCGTTATAGGATGACACAAGAGTTCACATAGTGGAACATTCAGGCCGCCACCCGATGCGGGGGCGACCGTGCATAGGGGAGGATATATGATGTCTTTGCGTTCCGCGTTCGCTCGCCGCAGTTCGGCCCTCGCGATCGCCTCAACCCTGCTGGTCGCCGCACCGGCGCTCGCGCAGGATCAGCCTGCCGGAGCCCCGCCCGCGCCGCAAGCGGATCAGCCCGCCGATCAGGCAACGGCCGATATCGTCGTCACCGGTTTCCGCGCCTCGCTCAACAGCGCGCTTGGCATGAAGCGTAACGAGGCCGCCGCCGTCGACTCGATCGTAGCGGAGGATATCGGTAAATTCCCCGACTCCAATCTGGCTGAATCGATGCAGCGCGTGCCCGGTATTGCGCTGGCCCGTGGCGACGGCGGTGAAGGCCGCAACATCTCCGTCCGTGGCCTTGGCGCCGGCTTCACCCGCGTCCGCATCAACGGCATGGAAGGCACGTCGCAGACCGGCTCGTCGGATATCTATGGTGCCGGCAATAACGGCCGCAGCTTCGACTTCAACGTCTTCCCGACTGAAATCTTCTCGGCCCTTTCGGTGCGCAAGACCACCTCGGCCGATGTCGAGGAAGGCTCGCTCGGCGCCACCGTCGACCTTTCCGCACCCAAGCCGATGGACCAGAAGGAAGACTTCGTCCTCGCCGCCACCATGCGCGGCGTCTATAATGAGCTGTCGAAAAAGGCCGATCCGCGCGCCTCGCTGCTCATTTCCAAGAAGTTCGGCGACAGCGGCTTCGGCATCCTCGGCTCGGTCGCCTATCAGAAGCGCAACCTGCGCGAAGTTGGCTATTCGGCGGTGGATATTCTGTCGGCCAACACCAATGGCGGTTTCTGCTCGCCGCTGGGCGCGCCGATCAACACCGCCGGCCAGACGCCCGAGCAGCTTGCCCTGCGCGGCGTGACCGCCGAAAATTGCAGCACGGGCAATCCGCGCACCAGCGATGCCGCCGCCTATCAGACGATCCAGGATCTGCGCCGGGACGATCTGCCGGGCGTCGCAGGCAGCGGCGCCTTCCTGCCGCGCCTGCCGCGTTACCTCAACAGCCAGCAGAAGCAGGAACGCATTGGCGGTTCGCTGACGCTCCAGTTCCAGCCCGACGACGAAACCGACATCTCGGTCGATTTCCTCTATTCGCGGTTCGAAGTGACCCGTCGCGACAATTATATCGCGGCCGTTTCCTTCGCCCGCAACGCCTCCAACCTCGGCCAGCCGATGACGTCGGTGCGGGACATTGAGTTCGATGAAAATGGTTCGCTGGTCTATGGCCTGTTCGACGGCGTTGACGTCCGTTCCGAAGGGCTGGTCGATCACTTCGTCTCGACCTTCAAGCAGGCCAATATCAACTATAAGCGCCAGCTGAACGACAGCCTCGAAGTCAGCGGCATCGTCGGCTTCAACCAGTCGGTTTGGGACGGCAAGAGCCGCCTACAGACCTTCATGGACGCGATCGACACCGACGGTTTCTCGATCGACTATCGCGACGGCGGCTCGACGCCCAAGCTGGGCTTCGGTGTCGACGTCAATGATCCCGCCAGCTTCTCCTATGCGCCGACCGTCAATGGCACGGTGCGTGGCGGCTTCAGCTTCCAGGGCAAGCCGTCGAAGAACACCACCGACAATATGACCGCCGAAACCAATCTGAAATGGACGGTCAGCGACGCGCTGACGATCCGCGGCGGCGCGCAATATCGGCGCAGCGACTTCCTCTCCACCTTCCTGCGCCCCTATAATGCCGACACCGTCGTGCGCGACCTGCCGGCCGGCACCACGCTGGCCGACATCACCACCACCATCAGCGGCGTGGACAAGCTGTGGGGTAATGGCGCGCCGTCCAGCTGGGTGGCGATCGACCCGGCGAAATGGGCCAGCACCTTCGGCTTCGACGATGTCCGCTATTGCGGCGTGGAATGTGGCGGTGGCCGCAGCCGCGTCCGTGAAGAGGTGATGAGCGGCTATCTCATGGCCAATTTCGACCTGGAAAACGCCATCGGCTTCGGCGTACGCGGCGATGTCGGCGTGCGTTATGTCAAGACGGACATGTCCTCTTCGGGCTATATCGCGGTGGCCGCCGCCAGTTCGCCGACCGGCCTGACCGGCCAATATGCCGCCGCCAAGAACAGCTATGACGACTGGCTGCCTTCGGCCAATATAGTGATCGAGCCGATCGACAACCTCCTTGTCCGCTTCTCCGGCGCGAAGGTTCTGGCCCGTCCGGAACTCGGCCTGCTGACTCCCACCAGCGGCGTCAATCCCGTCACGCGCGTCGGCAACATCAACAACCCGTTCCTGGACCCGATCCGCGCAACCACCTTCGACGTCGCCCTGGAATGGTATTTCCGCCCCGGTTCGCTGCTCTCGGCCGCCTTCTTCTACAAGGATATCAAGAGCTTCATCCAGAATGTGAACAGCCAGATTCCCTTCAATCAGCTGGGTCTGCCCGTTGCGCTGCTGGAAAACAGCAATACCTCGCCGGATGAGCTGTTCACCGTGTCGCAGCCGTTCAACACGCCGGGCGGCAAACTGAAGGGCATCGAACTGAACGCCCAGATTCCCTTCACCTTCTTCGACGGGTTCCTGAGCAATTTCGGTGTTCTGGCCAATTACACCCATGTCACCTCGAAGATTAACTACATCCTCGCCAGCGTGAACGGCACGCCGACCGTGACGACCACGGCGGACCTTGTCGGCCTGTCGCCCAACACCGCGTCGGCCACGCTCTATTATGAAGATGACAAGTTCAGCATCCGCACCACCGGCAACTTCCGCGACCAGTTCATCCGCGGCATCCCGGCCTCGCCCGGCAGCGACCTTCAGGGCAATGCCAAGACCTTCTACATGGACGCCTCGGCCAGCTACAATGTCACCGATCGGCTGAAGATCATCTTGGAAGCGACGAACCTGACCGACGAGCAGAACCGTCTCTATATCGACAGCCAGCGTCAGGACACGCTGTTCGAAACCCGGATCGGCCGCACCTTCACCTTCGGCGTGACCTACCGGATGTAATTTTCCCCTCTCCCCAAACTGGAGGGCGCGGCCGGGCAACCGGTTCGCGCCCTCATTGTTTTCGGGGTTTCTGTCCTATCCAACAGTCCCGCCCTATAATGCCGGGCAGGGCATCATGCGGGTCAGATAATTTCCAACATCGGATCGAAAATGTCGAAATGCGCGGGAAATATGCGAAGTTAAGCGCGACAAATCCTATTCATCGCGGCCCGCTATAGCCCACTGCGGCGCTGATCTGCTCGGCCGATCGCATCACCTGCTCGGCCAGCGCCGGGCGGACATCGTCGGTCAGATAATGGGCTGCGCTGGCGATCGATATGGCGACGCAGATCTGCCCCTTGGCGTCGCGCACCGGCACCGCGATCGACCGCACGCCATCGCCCAGTTCGCTGTCGTGCAGCACTTCGCCGCGCGCCTTGTGGGCGCGCATTTCCTCGACATAGGCGGCGATCTGCGGCGCGCTGGCCTTGCCGTCCTTCGCCTCGACATAGAGGCGTTCCCACGTTCCTTCTTCTTCGTCCAGCAACAGCGCCTTGCCCAGACCCGTCTCGGCGATCGGCCGCCGGTCGCCCGGCGCGGTCGCGACGCGCAGCCGCTGCGTCCCCGTCACCCGGTCCAGATGGCGCGACCAGTCGCCCTCGCGCTTGCCGATGAACACGCAGAAACTGGTGCGTTCGGACAGCAATTCCATGAAGGGGCGGGCCACGCGCACATAGTCGATTTGCTCGGTCGCCAGCACGCCCAGTTGCAACAGCTTGGGGCCGAGCGCGAAACCGTCCCGCGTCACCGACAGATAGCTGCGCGATTTCAGCGCCTGCACCAGCCGGTGCGCCGTCGTCTTGCTCATGCCCAGCTTGCGCGCCAGATCGGCGGCGCGGATCGGCCCGTCAATCACCTCATCCATGATGTCGAGCGCGCGCATCAGCGTCTGCGTACCCTTCACCGTTTCCTGCTTTTCGTCGCCGTCCTGCATCTTGTCCTACCCTGATCGCACCAGCTTGGTGGTGCGTCCCATATATAGGAAATGCTATCGGCCAATTTGGGCAGGTTGTCAGCCTCTTTGTTGGTGCCCATGAAAAAGCCCGCCGGTCACAGGACCGGCGGGCTTTTTCGTCTTCAAAGGCGCGAAGCCCTCAATATTGGATGGTCACGGTCACCGCGCGGCGATTCTGCGCCCAGCTTGCTTCGTCCGATCCCAGCGCCGCCGGCCGTTCCTTGCCATAGCTGACGGTGGTGATCCGGCCCGCATCGATCCCCAGTGAGGCGAGGTAATTCTTCGCCGCATTGGCGCGGCGTTCGCCCAGCGCGATATTATAGTCGCGGGTGCCGCGTTCGTCGGCATGGCCTTCGATCGTCACGCGCACCGACGGATTCTGCTGCAACCAGGCGGCCTGGCTCTGGAGCGTCGCCTGATCCTCGGCATCGACATCATATTGGTCCAGGCCAAAGAAGATGCGGTCGGACGAGACGGAGGCCATGAAATCCTCCTGGCTGCCCTTGCGCGGGCCGGTCTGCCCGGTGGGGCCGCTGGGCACGGTCGTACCACCGGTGCCGCCGGGGGCGGGGGGAAGTTCGGCCGGCGGCTTCTTCGAGCAGGCGGCAAGCGCGATGATGGCAGTGGCCATGACCACGGTCCGGGACAATTTCATCGGGGTCTCCTTTTTGCGCTGTCAGCCGCTGGTAGGAACGGCGACAGGGTCCGTGAGTTTCGTTACGCTGTCAAGACGATTAGGTTCCGTATCCCTTAGGGCAGCAACGGCCCCCAGGCCGGGTCGGAACCGCTCAGCGGCGTCGGGATGCGCCGTTCGTTCACGCCCGTCAGGTCGACCTGCCACACTTGACTGCTGCCCTGCTTGCCGGGCGTCGTGCGGAAGAATTGCAGTACGCGGCCATTGGGCGACCAGGTCGGCTGCTCATCCTGCCAGCCATTGGTCAGAATGCGCTCATTGTCGCCGCTGGGCGTCATCACCGCCACCTTGAAGTCGCCCGACAGTTTGGTGAAGGCGATCAGGTCGCCGCGCGGGCTCCATTCGGGCGTCGCATAGCGGCCACCGCCATGGCTGATCCGCCGCTGGCTGGAACCGTCCGCGTTCATGACATAGATTTGCTGCCCGCCCGACCGGTCGCTTTCGAACACGATCTGCCGGCCGTCCGGCGAATAGCTGCCGCCCACGTCGATGCCGGGCGATGTCGTCAGCCGCACCGGCGCGCCGCCATTGGCCGACACGCGATAGATATCGGTATTACCCGCCACCGCCATCGAGAAGAGAATGTTGCGGCCATCGGGCGACCAGCGCGGCGCGAAGGTCGTGTTGTTGCTTTCCGTCACCAGCTTCTGCTGCCCGGTGCCGATGTCATAGATATAGATGCGCACCCGGCTGCCCAGATAGCTCACATAGACGATCGACTTGTAATCCGGTGAGAAACGCGGCGTCAGCGCGATCGACTGGCCATTGGTGATGAAGCGGTGATTGGCGCCGTCAGAATCCATGATGGCGAGCCGCTTGACGCGATTCCCCTTGGGGCCGCTCTCGGCGATATAGGCGATCCGACTGTCGAAGAAGGGGCTTTCGCCCGACAGGCGGGCATAGATGGCGTCGGCGCATTTATGCGCGGCCCGGCGCCAGTCGCGCGGTGCCACGACATAGCCCTGCCGCGTCAGTTCCTGATGCAACGCCACGTCATACAGGTAACAGCCCACGGTAATGTCCGCCTCGCCGCCGGTGGTGCGGACGAAGCCCTGCGCCAGCGCCTGATAGGCGCCCCATTTGTCATAGACCGGGTTCGTCACTTCGGGGAAGGCGATGGCCGGCATGCCGCCCGGCCCCGAAGGATCGAACAGGCCGGACCCTTTCAGGTCCGACGCGATCACTTCGGCGATCTTGCGGCCCAGTTCGCTGGCAGTGCCGGCCGGGGTGGCGACATCCTGCTGCGCGGGCAGGGTGGGCACCGCGATCTTCAGATTGCTGTCGATATTGCCGGTCACATCGACGGACAATTGCGCCATGGCGGGTGCAGCCAGCGCGACCGCGACCATGCCGGCAGCCAGCGTCAAACGGCGAAGGAGTGTCTTGGTCATCGTGCTTTCCTCGCATCCACTCGTAGCTTGAGCCATTTCCATTGCTCATAATATTCGGGGGGCAGGTTGCGGAACGGCGATGCCGCCATCACGGCCTGGATCGCCCGTTCCTTGTAGACGGAAACCTGCGGCCGGTTGCTCGCCGTCTCGCCCTGTACGTCGATGACGGTCGGTTTGCCCAGAACACGCCCGTTCTGGTCCAGCTTAACGTCCAGCAACGCCACAAGTTGCTCGACATCCGCGCCCGACGGCAGCCGCAGATGCGGATAGATCTGCTCGCTGATCACCCGATCCAGCGCCGCCTTCTGCTGCGGTCCCATGGCCGCGGCCGGTGGTGGCGCAGGTTTGCGCGGCGCATCGGCATTGGTGTCGATGCCCTTCAGGAAATCCTTGCCCAGCAACGAACCCTTGGGCTTGTCCGCCTTGCCTTGGCCGGATGCCCGCGCGGGTGCATCCGCTTTTGCCTTGGCATCGCTCTTGCTCGACTTGGCTGGCGCGCTCGCCGCCGCCTTGGGCTTGTCAGGCGCAGGCTTCGCCTTGGCCGCCGGCTTTTCGGGCGCGGGCTTGGCCTTGGGCGCCGGTTTTTCCGGTGCAGGCTTGGGCTTCGGTTTCGCCGGGGTCTTGGCGACCTCCTTCTTGGGCGGCGCCGGCTTTTCCTTGGGCTTGGGCGGCTGCTCCTTCACCACCGGTTTGGGCGGCGGCGGGGCAGGCGTGGGTTTCGGCTTGGGCGGCGCAGGCGTCGGCTCCGGCTCGGGTGCCGGTTCGGGCTGGGGCGCCGGCTTGGCGTCCTCCGTCGGCCCCTGCTCCGGCGCGACGCTGGGCGGGGGCGGCTGGGTCGACACTTGCGGCGCCGTCGATTGCAGCGCCACCTCGTCCACCAGGCTCACGTCCATCGGCGGCGACTTCAGCTTCAGCGGATTGGGAGTGGCCAGGAAACCGGCCGACAGCAGCCCGAACAGCAGGACATGTCCCACCGTCGCGACGCCAAGGCCGATCTTTTCCGCACGATTCATATGGCTGACCTATGGCCCCTATTCTGAACTGCCGCTGTCCGCACCCGCGCCGGACCCGGCATCGGTGCTGACCAGCGAAACCTTGTTCAGGCCCGCCCGGTTGAGTTCACCCATCACCCGCATCACCCGGCCATAATCCAGCGCCGTATCGGCGCGCAGGAAGATTTGCGGCGGCTCGGGCTGACCGGCATGGGCCGATGCGATCTCGGCGAAGCGGTCGGGCAGGTCGGCGTCGCTGACCTGATCCTCGTTGATGAACAGGCCGCCGTCGCGGTCGATCGACACGACGGTCGGCTTGGCGTCCTGATCCAGCCCCTTGGCGCGGGTTTCGGGCAGGTTCACCGGCACGCCCGTCACCAGCAGCGGCGCGGTCACCATGAAGATGATCAGCAACACCAGCATGACGTCGACCAGCGGCGTCACATTGATGTCGGCCATCGGCGCACGCCCGCGCCCGCGACGGCCGGAGGGAGGGCCGGACATCGCCATTATCGTTGGGCCTCCAACTCACGGCTGAGCGTCGAATAGAAACCGTCGGCAAAGCGCGTCAGCCCCGATTCCAGCCGGTTGATGCCATGGCTGAAGCGGTTGTAGGCGATGACCGCCGGGATCGCCGCGAACAGGCCGATGGCGGTGGCGAACAGCGCTTCGGCAATGCCCGGCGCCACTACGGCGAGCGAACTATTCTGCTCCGCCGCGATCGATGTGAAGGCGCGCATGATGCCCCACACCGTGCCGAACAGGCCGACGAAGGGCGCAACCGACCCGATCGTCGCCAAAATGTTCAGCCGGTCGGAAAGCCGGTCGATCTCGGCCGCGATCGCGCTCGACATGGCGGTCGACAGCCGGTCGCGCGTGCCGTCGCGGTCGATCACCCGCTGCGCGGTCGACCGGCGCCATTCGCCGACACCGGCTGCCATTACCTTGGCAGCGGGGAAATCGGTCTTGCCGCGCGATTCATAGAAGCGGTCGATATCTTCCGCCTTCCAGAAATCCGCTTCGAACTTGCGGCTTTCCTTGCTCGCCTTGCGCAGTGTGACGCTGAAGCCGATGATCATCGCCCAGGTCCAGATGCTGGCCAGCAACAGGCCGATCATCACCCCTTTGACGACGATATCGGCCTGAAGGAACAGGGCGAGGGGAGAGATGGTCGCGGCGTCGGTCATCGCGCCGGCAGGCAGGTTGAGGGTCATGGGTGGATGTCTTCCCCTTGGAGCAGGCGATTGAAAATGGCGGTCCAGGCCTTGGGCTGCCGCTGCGGGCGACCCTGCGGCGTCAGCCAGGCGACGGTGACGGTGGCGTCGGTCAACTGTTCCTCGCCGCGCATGACTGACTGATGAATGGCACAGCTTGCCGCGCGCACATCGGCCACGCGGCTGACCACCATCAGGTCGTCGTCCAGCCGGGCCGGGCGGCGATAGCGGATGTTAAGATCGGTAACGGCATAGACGCCGTCGCCTGCCTCATGATTGCTGCGCTGGTCGATACCGGCGATGCGCAGCATGTCGGACCGGGCGCGCTCCATATAGCGCAGATAATTGGCGTGATAGACCAGCCCAGAAAGGTCGGTATCCTCGAAATAGATGCGCAGCGGGAAATGATGCGCGGCGGCAAGGAAGCGTCCGGTCGCCGGCGCTGGCATCAAATCGAAAACGGGCATGCCGGGCTTTTAACCATGGCCGCCGCGCCGCGCAAAGCCGGAAATGATGGGAATGTGCGCATTCCGTCCTTCCTGCCCCTTCGCACCATCGCCACTGGCCGACCGCTGGTGCCGCAGTTAAGGGATAAGCGACGCATTCAAGCATGGAGAGCAGGGTATGACGGATATTCGCACGGTGGGCGTGATCGGCGCCGGACAGATGGGCGCTGGCATCGCGCAGGTCGCGGCGCAGGCCGGCTATGACGTCATCCTGTCCGACATCGACCTTGCCCGCGCGGAAAAGGGCGTGGCCGGCATCGCCAAGTTGCTCGCCCGCGGCGTGGAAAAGGAAAAGATCGGCCAGGCCGACGCCGATGCGGCGCTCGCGCGAATCACGCCGGTCGGCGACATCGCCCCGCTCGCCGATGCGCAACTGGTGATCGAGGCCGCGACCGAGCGGGAAGAGATCAAGCGCGCCATCTTTGCCAATGTCGGCAAGATCCTGGCCGATGACGCGATCCTCGCCACCAACACCTCCTCCATCCCGATCACCCGCCTGGCCCAGGCCGCGCCCGATGCCGGCCGCTTCGTGGGCGTCCATTTCTTCAATCCGGTGCCGGTGATGATACTGGTGGAGGTCATTCGCGGCCTTGCCACCACGCCCGAAACGGTCGCTGCGGTCGAGAGCTTCGCATCGAAGATCGGCAAGACTACCGTCCATGCCTTCGACGCGCCGGGCTTCGTCGTGAACCGCATCCTGCTGCCGATGCTGAACGAAGCGGTCTTCGTGCTGGGCGAAGGCGTGGGCAGCGTGGTCGATATCGATCAGGGCTGCAAACTGGGCCTCAACCATCCCATGGGTCCGCTGACCCTGCTCGATTTCGTCGGCCTCGACACCGCGCTGGAAATCCTCAACGTCTTCCTCACCACCACCGGCGACCCCAAATATCGCCCCGCGCCGCTGCTGGTCAAATATGTCGAGGCTGGCTGGTATGGCCGCAAGACCGGCCGGGGCTTCTATGACTATTCGGGTCCGGAACCCGTGCCTACGCGCTAACCCGCATATTCATTTTCGTCATTCCCGCGAAAGCGGGAATCCATGTCTCAACACTATTTTATGACGCGAAGGCGAGGGGATGGTCCCCGCCTTCGTAAGGATGACGGCGTTGTATAGTGGCGCTTGGGTGCCCTTTACCCCGCACTCAACCCATGTTTCTTCATGCAGTGGCGCAACTGGTCATAGGTCAGGCCCAGCCCCTTGGCGGTGGCGCGCTGATTATAGCGGAACCGGTCCAGCGCGGCACGGATGATCGCCGCCTCATGGCTGTCCACCGCCAGACGCAGGTCGGTAATCTCGTCATAGGCCGTGGGCGCTGCGACAGGCGCGGCGGCAGGCGTATCTTTGGGCGCCGCTTCAGCCCTGGGCATCATCGGCTTTGGCTTCCATGGCGAAGCGAAGGGATCGAAGGTGATGCGGCTGATCGGTCGCGCCGGCTCGTGCCAGCGATAGACGGCCCGCTCCACCACATTGCGCAATTCGCGCACATTGCCCGGCCAGCCATAGCCTTCCAGTTCCGCCGCGCAGGCCGCTGCAAAGCCCGGCCATTGCGGCCAGTTGAGTTCTGCCGCCATGCGCCGCCCGAAATGGTCGGCCAGCACCGACACATCGCCTTCCCGTGCGCGTAGCGGGGGCAGGGTGATGACCTCGAAACTCAGCCGGTCCAGTAGATCGGGCCGGAACCGTCCGGCCTCCGCAGCGGCGGGCAGATCCTCGTTGGTCGCCGCCACGATCCGCACATCCACCCGCTGCGGTCGCGATGCGCCGATCCGTGTCACCTCGCCATATTCGACCACGCGCAACAGTCGTTCCTGCGCCGCCATCGACAGCGTGCCCAGTTCGTCCAGAAACAGCGTGCCGCCATCGGCTTCCTCGAACCGCCCCGGCCGCGCCTTGGTCGCGCCGGTAAAGGCACCCTGTTCATGGCCGAACAATTCAGCCTCGATCAGCGTTTCAGGCAAAGCTGCGCAGTTCATCGTGATCAGCGGCTCGCCCCAGCGCGGCGACAGATGGTGCAACCGCTCGGCGATCAGTTCCTTGCCGGTGCCGCGCTCGCCGATCACCAGCACCGGCCGGTTCAGCTCGGCCGCGCGGCCCGCCTGCTCGACCGCGTCGAGAAAGGCGAAGCTTTGGCCGACAAACTGCGTATTTTTCTCCATGCGCCAACTTATGGTGAAATTTCCCACCTTTCGGCAAGTCAAATTCTGGCCCGGCCTTGCCAGCTGAACCGAGAATGAAGGAAATCCGCCATTTTTTCAAATTGGCACGCTGCCTGCAAAGCTATGGGCAATCCGCAGCGAAATGCGGAAAGCACATGAAGGCCAAGGTTCAGGGAGCTAGAAAATGGAAAAGCAGACCAACAGCGTTCGCGAAATCGGCCAGCTTATGTCGGTCACCATCGCCGCCGTCCTGTTCGGATCGACTTTGATCCTTTCGGCGGTCGGTCCGGCCCGCGCCAGCGAAGGCGTGGTTCTCGCGACGCAAGACACCCCCGCGACCCTGCGCTATCTTGCGTAAGGATCGCAAAACCCGGCCGGGGCGGGAATGCCCCCCTCTCGCCCGCCCCGGCACCTGAAACAAGATACGACCAGGAGTGACGTTAAAATGGGTATTTTCTCCCGCACCCGCGACATCATCGCCGCCAATGTCACCGACTTGCTGGACAAGGCGGAAGACCCGGCGAAGATGATCCGCATGATCATCCTCGAAATGGAGGAGACGCTGGTGGAAGTCCGCGCCTCGGCCGCGCGCACCATCGCCGACCAGAAGGAAATGCGCCGCCACATCGCCAAGCTGAACGCCTTGCAGGATAGCTGGACGGAAAAGGCGCAACTCGCCCTCTCGAAGGATCGCGAAGACCTCGCGAAGGCCGCGCTGGTCGAACGTCAGAAGGCCGCCGACATGGCCGACCATCTCAATCATGAGATCGAGACGCTGGACGAAGCGCTGCGGGCCTCGGAAGAAGACATCGCCAAGCTGCAAGGCAAGCTGCGCGAAGCCCGTGTCCGCCAGAACAGCCTGGTCACCCGGATGCAGAGCGCCGAAAATCGCCTGCGCGTCCGCGAAGCCTATGCCGGCGAGAAGGTCAATGACGCCTTTGCCCGCTTCGACATGCTGGAACGCCGGGTCGATCTGGCCGAAGGCCGCGCCGATGCCGTGACGCTGGGCGGCCAGCCCAAGACGCTGGAGGAAGAGATTGCGGAGCTGAAGTCGGCCGACAAGGTCGATGCCGATCTCGCCGCGCTCAAGGCCTCGATGAACAAGGGAGCCTGATCCGATGGAAGACGTGTTCCTGCCGATCATGGTTTGCGGCATGCTGTTCATCGGCATGCCCTGGCTGATCTTCCACTATGTCACCAAGTGGAAGCAGGCGCCCAAGATCACCGACGAGGATGAGAAGCTGCTGGACGAACTCCACCTTCTCGCCCGTCGCCTCGAAGAACGGCTCCAGACGGTCGAACGGATCGTCGCCGCCGACAATCCCGATTTCCGCCCGCAGCGCCCGTCGTCCGACGACGGCTATGATTTCGACCGGAGGAACTGACATGACCGCCCGCCGCACCAAATTCTACCTCGACAAGGCTAATGGCAAATGGATGGGCGTCTGCTCGGGCATTGCCGACTATAGCGGGATCGACGTTGTCTGGGTCCGGGTCGGCGCGGTGCTCATCACCCTGATGGGCGCCTTCCCCTGGACGCTGATAGCCTATTTCGTCGTCGCCTATTTCGCCGAGAACAAGCCGACCGGCCTTTATGCGGATCGCGATGACGAGAAATTCTGGCAGGGCGTGCGCAGCAATCCGGCGCGCTCCACCCGCGATGTGCGGTCCAAGTTCCGCGATATCGATCGCCGTCTGGCCGACATCGAAATCTATTATACCAGCCGCAACACCCGCCTCGCCGAAGAGATCGACAGCCTGCGCTGAAGAACCGGCCGGGGTATAAACAGGGAGAGTCATCATGAGCTTCGGCAGCCCCCTCTTCGTCCTCGCCATCATCGCCATGTCGACGATGGGCTGGGTCATCACCACCTGGGTCCGTGCCCGCCATGGCTATCCGGTGGAAAATGAATGGTCGGGCGTCGCTCATCGAACCGATCCCGACGCCGGTCGAAAAATCGACCTGCTTTCAAGCGAAAACGAAAAGCTGGTTGGCCGCATCAGCCGTCTTGAAGAGCGCATCGCCGTGCTGGAGAGGATCGCCACCGATCCCGCCACCCGCACCGCGCGCGAAATCGACGCGCTACGCTGACCGACCGGGCAAGGGGAAAGATCATGAATAAGGTTGATATTGCAGATGCGGTCATCATCCCGAACCTGCCGTGGATCATCGGTGGAGGGTTGTTGATTGGCGCCATGGCGGTTGCCGGCTGGATTTTCACCACCTGGCTCCGGGTACGCCACGGCTATCCACTGGAAAATAGCTGGGGCAAGGCCGTCTATCCGCAGAAGAATGAGGAAATGGTCGAGCGCATCAAGCTGCTGAGCCAGGAAAATGCCCAGCTTCGCGCGGAGATCGGATCGATGAAGGATCGCCTGATCGTTGTCGAACGCATCGTCACCGACAGCAGCCACCAGTTGACCCGCGAGATCGAACAACTGCGCAGCCCGGCCAACTGACGGCATCATTCGAAAAGTGGGCACCGGTTTTTCGGCAAAATGATGCCAAACCAAACTGCCCGCGCCATAATCTTATCAGGGAGTGATCAAAATGGGCCCGTTTGAAATGGTCGTCGCCATCGTCGCGATCACCGCCGTCGCCAGCGTCGTCCGCGCCAAATATGGCGTCGTGCGCCACGGCAAGGGCGAAGCACTGATCCAGCGCGGACCCGATCCGGAAACGGAAAGGTTGCGTGCGGAAGTGAAGGCACTCAAGGACCGCGTCGCCGTGCTGGAACGGCTCGCAACGGATGGCTCCACCGCGCTGGAGCGGGAATTCGAAAAACTCCGGGACCGCGACTGATCGTCGTCCGATCGGACAGGGAGGCTTATATGCAAGACCCCTATCTCTACATGACTCTGGCCGGGGCCAGCCTGGTCGGCCTCACCATCCTGACCCTTGCCGGCCTGCGCGGCTGGAATGGCTGGCTGGAACTCAAGCGCGCCGAGCTGATCCGCTACGGCCACAGCGACGACAGCGCGCCGCCCACCGCCGCTGCCCGGATCGAGGTCGCCGACCTCAAGGAACGCATCCGCAAGCTGGAAGCGATCGCGGCCGGCGTCGATCTGTAAGCCGTAACCCACACCCGTTCGGGCTGCCCCGTTCCTGTCTGAAACCGGCACATGCAAAAAAAGGCGCGATGATCGACCATCGCGCCTTTTTCTATGACTCTAAAGAGAGCGTTCAGCCCCGCAGGCTACCGCCCAGCTTCTGCGCGGCCTTGACCACGGCCGCGCTGATCGCCTCCAGCTCTTCCTGCGAAAAGCTCTTTTCGCCCGGTTGCAACGTCACTTCGATGGCGAGCGACTTATAGCCATCCTCCACGTCCGGCCCGACGAAGACGTCGAACAGACGCGCGTCGACGATGCTCTTCTTGTCCGCGCCCTTGACGCTGCGCACCAGCGCATCGGCCTCGACCGCTTCCGGCACGATGAAGGCGAAGTCGCGCTTCACCGCCTGCAAGGCCGGCGGCGCATAAGGCGCGCGCATGAAGCCGCTCTTGCGCTTGCCCGGAATGGCGTCGAGGAAGATTTCGCCCGCGACCACCGTGCCGGATAGGCCGAACTGCTTGGCGAGCGACGGATGCAGCACGCCATATTCGGCCAGCACCACCTTCGGCCCCAGCCGCAACGTGCCCGATTGCCCCGGATGATAGGCGGCCGACGCTTCCCCGAAATTCTGGAGATTGCCCACCGGCGCACCGGCGGCTGCCAGCAACGCGATCACTTCAGCTTTGGCATCGAACGCATCGAAAGCCCGCGCCTTGCCGCTCTGCCAGCCACGCGCTGTCTTCTCGCCCGCCAGCACGAAGCCCACGGTCGCCCGCTCGCCCTGCTTGAAGTAGCGGCGACCCAGCTCGAACAGGCGGATGCTGGTCGCGCTGCGATCGACATTGCGCTTCGTCGCCGACAGCAGGCCGGGCAGCAGCGAAGGCCGCATGACCTTCAGATCTTCGGAGATCGGATTGGCCAGAGTCCAGTCACCGCCGCCCACGGCAGCGGCCTCCTTTTCGGACAGGAAGGACCAGTTGATCGCCTCGGCCAGCCCACGCGCCGCCGCTGTGCGCCGCACCCGGCGCTCGACCAGTTGCTCAGGCGTTGCGGTTGGGCGGGCCACGCCCGGCACGCGCGGCAGCGGGGTGGAAGGCACCTTGCCTAGACCCACGATGCGCACCACTTCCTCGACAATGTCGGGCCAGCCATCGACGTCGCGGCGCCAGGTCGGCACCGTAATGCTCCAGCTTGCCGGCACGCTGACAGGCATGCCGTCCTGATATTCGACCCCGCCGCCGCTCACGCTGACGGCAAAGCCCAGGCTTTCGAGGATGCGCTGCTGTTCATCAGCGGGCACGTCCACGCCGGCCAGCGACAGGCACTGGTCGGGGGCATAGGCCACGGTCTTCGGCGTCGCGGGCGGCGTCCCCGCGCGGGTCGCCTCGCTGGGCGTGCCGCCGCACAGGCTGACGACCAGGCTGGTCGCGATCGACAGGCCATCGTCCAGAAACGCCGGATCGACCCCACGCTCGAACCGGCCACGTGCGTCGCTGGTCAGGGTCAGCTTCTGCCCCGTCACCGCGATCCGCTCCGGCGTGAAATAGGCGCATTCGATCAGCACGTCGGTCGTGCCGTCCTGCGCGCCCGAATGCTCGCCGCCCATGATGCCGCCGATATCGTGCACCGCTTCATCGTCGGCGATGACGGTCATGCTCTCGTCGACGGTGTAGGTCTTGCCGTTCAGCGCCAGCACCTGCTCGCCGATCTTGCCCTTGCGCGCGACCAGGCCGCCCTTCAGGCTCGCCATGTCATAGACATGCAGCGGCCGGCCAAGATCGATCATGATATAGTTGGTGATGTCGACCAAGGTGCTGATCGGCTTCTGGCCGATCGCCTTCAGTCGCTTGGCCATCCAGTCGGGCGACGCGCCATTGGTCACGCCGCGCACAGTGCGCGCGAAGAAGGCAGGGCAGCCGTCCACATCGTCCGTCCGCACGTCCGGTCCCGGACCACCGCCTGCAATCTCCGGCACGATGATGGCGTTCAGCGTGCCGAGGCCCGCCGCAGCCAGATCGCGCGCGATGCCGCGCACGCCCATACAGTCCTGCCGGTTCGGCGTGATGCTGACGTCGATGACCGGATCGTTCAGACCCGCCCAATTGGCATAGACCTGACCCACTGGCGCGCTTTCGGCCAGTTCGATGATGCCGTCATGATCCTCGCCCAGTTCCAGTTCGCGGAAGCTGCACATCATGCCGTTGGATTCGACGCCCCGGATCGCAGTCTTCTTCAGCACCATGCCGTTGACCGGCACCACCGCGCCCTCGACCCCGAACACGCCGATCAGACCCGCCCGCGCATTGGGCGCGCCGCATACGACCTGCAACGGATTCCCGTCACCATGGTCGACGCTCAGCACCTGCAACTTGTCCGCCTGCGGGTGGCGTTCAGCGGTCAGCACCTTGGCGATCTTGAACGCGCCCAGTTTCTCGGCCGGGTTCTCGACGCCCTCGACCTCAAGCCCGATGGCGTTCAAGGTCTTGAGAATGGTGGCCAGATCAGCGTCGGTGTTGAGATGCGTCTTGAGCCAGCTCAGGGTGAACTTCATGCGCCGACTCCTCCCGACAGCGTGGGCACGTCGAGTGCCGAAAATCCATAATGTTTCAGCCAGCGCAGATCGCCGTCGAAGAAGGCGCGCAGGTCGTTCATGCCATATTTCAGCATGGCGAGCCGATCGACGCCGGTACCGAAGGCAAAGCCCTGCCATTCGTCGGGATCAAGCCCGCACGCCTCGATCACGCGACGGTTGACCATACCGCTGCCCAGCACTTCCAGCCAGCCGCCACCGGCCGCATCGCCGTCGCCGCCGATCACGCGCTGGCCATTGGTCAGCGTGTAGCCGACGTCGACTTCCACCGAGGGTTCGGTGAAGGGGAAATAGCTGGGGCGCAGGCGCAGGACGATGTCCTCGCGCTCGAAGAACGCCTTGAGGAAAGTTTCCAGCGTCCATTTGAGGTGCCCCAGCGTGATGCCCTTGTCGATCACCAGACCTTCGATCTGGTGGAACATCGGCGTGTGAGTCGCGTCGCTGTCGCTGCGATAGACGCGGCCGGGCGCGATGATGCGGATCGGCGGCTCCTGCGTCATCATCGTGCGGATCTGCACCGGCGAGGTGTGGGTGCGCAGCAGCATCTTCTTCTGTCCCTCTTCATCAGGGAAGTAGAAGGTGTCGTGCATCGCGCGCGCCGGGTGCGTCTCCGGGATATTGAGCGCGGTGAAATTATGCCAGTCGTCCTCGATCTCCGGTCCGGTCGCGACCGAGAAGCCGAGGTCCGCGAAGACTTCCGCCAGTTCGTCCATCACCTGACTGACGGCATGGACCGACCCTTGCGGACCCAGATCGGCGGGCAGGGTCATGTCGACCTTTTCAGACGCCAGCTTCGCGTCCAGCGCAGCCTGTTCCAGCGCGGCCTTCTTGTCGGCCAGCGCGGCAGTCACGCTCTCGCGCAGATCCTGGATCGGCGGGCCCTTCTCCATCCGCTCGTCCGGCGACATGGGCCCAAGCGTTTTCAGCAGGCCAGTCACGACCCCACTCTTGCCCAGCGCGCCCACCCGCAGCGCCTCCAGCGCGTCGAGCGTGCCGGCGGCGGCGATGTCGGCGATCAGGCCGGCTTTCAATGCGCTAATTTCGGTCATAATTTTCAAACCTTCGTCATTCCCGCGAAAGCGGGAACCCATCTCCTGACCTGCCGGTCAGTCGCTACGTAAAGAGGACAAAGGCTCAAAGCCAAAGTCCAGCGCCAGATCATCCCAGTCAGGATTGCCAGCTTCGATCAGCTCAATCTTCCACTGCCTGTTCCATTTCTTGATCCGCTTTTCCCGCAGGATGGCGCTGTCCATGCTGTCATGCGGTTCGAACCAGACCAGGCGCTTGACGCCGTAGTCTTTCGTGAAGCCTTCGATCAAGCCGTTTCGATGCTTGTAGAGGCGCTTTATAAGGTCAGCGGTGACACCTGCGTAAAGTGTACCGTTTCTGCGGCTCGCAAGAATGTAAGCGGTTGGGTTGATCTCGCGCGACATGGCTATCTCGGGAGATGTTTGACCGAGGCACGTGACTCGGTCAAACCCGCTTTCGCGGGAATGACGGCGGGGAGGTTAAGCCCGCGCGCCCAGCAACGCCCCGCCAAAGCCGATGAACATCAATCCGGTGCCACGGTTGAACAGCTTCTGCCGGTTGGCGGGCTCCAGCCAGCGGGCGAGGCGCAGGCCGCCCAAGGCATAGACGCCGTACCAGAAGCTTTCGATCACCACGAAGCTGACGATCAGGATCGCAAGCTGGACCCAGAAGGGCCGATCCAGTTCGATGAACTGGGGGAAGAGCGCGGCGGCAAAGACGATCAGCTTGGGATTGGACAGGCCCGTCAGCAGCCCGGTGGCATAGAGCGCACGCGCCGAACGCGCGTTGGTCGCCTGCGCCTCGCTATCGCCCACGGGCGCGCGCCAGGCCTTGATCCCCAGCCAGACAAGGTACGCGACACCGGCATAGCGCAGCACATCGAACAGGCGCGGCGACGCCTTCAGTAAAGCGCCAAGACCCAGCGCGGAGGCGATCAGGCACAGCAGCACCGCGCTCATCAGCCCTGCCATCGTGGCGGTCGCCTTGCGCGGGCCATGGGCGATGCTCTGCGTCATCACATGCAGCATATTGGGGCCGGGCGTGGCCGAAATCAGGAAAACTGCCGTAACATACAACCACCAGAGATGCAGCGACATGGGATTGGCCCCCGATGTTCAGGCTCAACCAACCTCCGTTCGCCCCGAGCCTGTCGAAGGGCGCGTGCATAGCTCGAAAGAGGCAGCACGAACGGAGGTCGAGTAAAAACAAAAAGGGCGCCGGAAGCATCTGCCCCGGCGCCCCTTGAGACGATCTTGCGATCAGTCCGCTCAGGCTGCGGGCAGCGCAGCCTTCGCCTGGGCGATGATGGCGCTAAACGCCTCGCCTTCGTGCATCGCAATGTCGGCCAGAACCTTGCGGTCCAGCTGCACGCCGGCCAGCTTCAGGCCATGCATGAACTGCGAATAGGTCAGGCCTTCAGCGCGGACGCCCGCGTTGATGCGCTGGATCCACAGGCCACGGAAGGTGCGCTTCTTAACCTTACGGTCGCGATACGCATACTGGCCGGCCTTTTCGACAGCCTGACGGGCGACACGGATCGTATTCTTGCGACGGCCATAATAGCCCTTCGCCTGATCTAGAATCCGCTTATGCTTCGCCTTCGTGGTTACACCACGCTTGACACGTGCCATGGGTCAGGCCTCCTTACTTCAGGCCGTACGGCGCCCACAGGCGCACGTGACCGACATCCGAATCCGACAGCACGCTGGTGCCGCGGTTCTGGCGAATATATTTCGAGTTGTGGCTGATCAGGCGGTGACGCTTGCCAGCGACGCCGTGCTTGACCTTGCCGGTAGCGGTGAACTTGAAGCGCTTCTTCACACCGCTCTTGGTCTTCATCTTGGGCATTTTCGTCTCCTTGTTCAGCGCGACGATTACAGACAGCCCCGGCAGCCCTAGTTAGCCGGGCGGTCTCACTGAATATCGCGAAGGGCGGCCCTTAGGGGGCTGCGCCGCAAAAGGCAAGCGATTCGGCGCGATCAACCTCTTCTGGCCGGGCGCGCTCCATTCTATCCTGTCACTCCCCGACTCGGGGGCAGGGAGAAGGCAATTGAGCGACACAGTGCACAACATGCCGGGCGTCACCCCGCATCTCACCATCGGCGACGGCAGGGCGGCCGACGCCATCGCTTTCTACAAGGCGGCGTTCGGCGCGATCGAACAGAGCCGCCATCTGGAGGAAGGTGGAACCCGCATCATGCATGCGCACCTCACCATCCATGGTGGCGCCCTGATGCTGAACGATCATTTCCCCGAAATGTGTGGCGGGGCACCGGCCGCGGTTCCGGCCGCGGTCACGCTGCATCTGGAGACGAGCGACGCCGACACCGCATGGAATCAAGCGCTGTCAGCAGGCGCAACCGTCCGCTTTCCGCTCGACAATCAGTTCTGGGACCAGCGCTATGGCCAGGTGACCGACCCCTTCGGCCATGTCTGGTCGATCGGCGGGCCGGTCAGGGCGTGACGTACATTTGCGAGCCTATCAGGACGATCTGCTCCATATCGGTGTCGCGCAATTTGTCCTTCAGGCATTTCGCCTGCCCGACATGATCGTCCGAAGAGCCAT
The DNA here is from genome assembly GCF_900109095.1 of Sphingobium sp. AP50. Classification (GTDB taxonomy): domain Bacteria; phylum Pseudomonadota; class Alphaproteobacteria; order Sphingomonadales; family Sphingomonadaceae; genus Sphingobium. The sequence goes on along the minus strand of NZ_FNYZ01000002.1, from coordinate 362,681 downwards.
GAAAGGCGATGGCCTTCGGGTGTTCCGGCATGATGTAGGCGTCCTTGGCACCGCATTGTGCCTTCGCCTTTTTAAAGACGGTCGGAGAGAAGGGCAGTTTCCGGTCGCACCCTCCAGTGGCCAGCACCAGCGGAAGGCATAATCCCACAGCCCGCATCGCTGATCGGCGTCTCGTCAACACGGCTTGCGCCCCTCAGTGATGATGATCATGCCCATGGTCATGGTCATGGTCATGGTCATGGTCATGGTCATGCCCGGACTGGTGGATCGCTTCCAGCACATCTTCCAGCCGTGCCGGATCGCCCAGCGCCAGCACATGGCCTTCGCTGTCAGCGGTCAACGGCTCGCCATTCCAGTCGCACATCAGGCCGCCCGCGCCCTCGACCACCGGCACCAGCGCCGCGAAGTCATAGCTTTGCAGGCCCGATTCGATGACGATGTCCAGGAACCCCGACGACAGCAGCCCATAATTATAGCAGTCCCCGCCATAGACCGGCCCCTGCCGCGGCGATCCGCCTGATACGGCGGCGACCAGCGCAAGATAATGGGGCACGTCGCCATCGGCGAAGAGGTGCGGGCTGGTGGTGGCGATACCCGCGCCTTCCAGCGCCCGGCACGCCCGCGTCCGCACTGGCTTGCCGTTGAAGGTGGTCGGCTGCCCGCTCATACCGGCCCAGCGTTCCTGCGCGATCGGCTGGTCGATGATGCCGATCGTCGGCCAGCCAGCCTGCGTCAGCGCGATCAGCGTGCCGAAGATCGGCCGCCCGGCGATGAAGCTGCGCGTGCCGTCGATCGGATCGAGAATCCACACCCGCTCGGCATCGGTCCGCACCGATCCATATTCCTCGCCGATGATGCCGTCGTCCGGCCGTTCCTTTTCCAGTATCGCGCGGATCGCCGCTTCGGCGGCACGGTCGGCCTCCGTCACCGGCGATTTGTCCGCCTTGATCTCCATGTCATAGCGCGCACGGAAAAAGGGGCGGATGGCGGCGCCAGCGGCGTCGGCAAGGCGGTTGGCAAGGGCCAGATCGTCGCGGGTCGTCATGCCCTTCGCCTAGCGGTTGCGCCGGCTTTGCGCTAGACTGGAGAATGTCCGGATAAGGAGAGGATCATGCCCGGTTCGCCCGCCATTCCCTGCCTGCGCTATGCCGATGCGCCCGCCGCGATCGATTTTCTGTGCGACGCCTTCGGCTTCACCCGCCACGCCGTCTATCCCGACGATGCCGATCCGACCATCATTCACCACGCCCAACTGATATTGGGGCCAGAGGAGGGGCAGGGGATGGTGATGCTGGGCAGCGTCAAGGATATGGAGGACGAATCGCTCTATACCTGGTCCACCGCGCGCGATCTGGGCGGCATCACGGCCTGCGTCTATGTCGTCGTGGCCGATCCCGACGCCCATTGCCTCCATGCCCGCAACGAAGGCGCCGTGGTGGTGGACGAACCGCATGACAATCCGGGCTATCCGGGCCGCGGCTACACCGCGCTAGATCCGGAGGGCAATGTCTGGAGCTTCGGCAGCTATGATCCCTGGGCAGATCCGGCTTAAGTCTTTGGCAACCTTGCCGTCCTAGCCTGCATCAGGAAAGGGACGGTCATGGCGTTGCTCGGCTGGATTTTAAGCTTCATCTGCCTGCTCGCGGGCCTCGCATTGCGGCAGGACATGCCGATCGGCGGATCGGTGACGATCTCCAACCTGCTGATCGTCTTCGCCCTGCTGACCTGCCCCATGATCTGGCGCGACCTGCCGCTCGGCGTATCGCGCGGCCAGCGCATTGTTACCGGATTGGCGCTCGTCTTCGCCCTGCCGATCATCCTCTTCCCGACGCACTGACGCCATAAACGACAACGCCGGCCGAGCGAACTCGACCGGCGTTCATCGAATGGGCGGGCGACCCATGGGTACCCAGTCCCTGCGTCGGATCAGTCGAACAGGCTCGAAACCGAGCTTTCGTCCGCGATGCGCTTGATCGCTTCGCCCAGCAGCGGGGCGATGGGCAGATGCCGGATGCGCTGGGCGCCGATAACCGCATCGGTGCCCTGGATCGAGTCGGTGATGACCAGTTCCAGCAGTTCCGATGCTTCGACGCGGGCGACCGCGCCGCCCGACAGCACGCCATGGCTGACATAGGCGATGACGTCTTCGGCGCCCTGCGCTTTGAGCGCGGCGGCGGCATTGCACAGCGTACCCGCCGAATCGACGATATCGTCGATCAGAATGCAGAAACGGCCCTTCACGTCGCCGATGATGTTCATCACTTCCGATTCGCCGGCGCGCTCGCGGCGCTTGTCGACGATGGCGAGCGGGGCGTTGTCGAGCCGCTTGGCCAGCGCGCGGGCGCGCACCACGCCGCCCACGTCAGGCGACACGACCATGATATTCTTGTCGCCGAAGCGGGCCTGAATATCGGCCGACATCACCGGCGCGCCGAACAGATTGTCGGTCGGAATGTCGAAAAAGCCCTGAATCTGCCCGGCGTGCAGATCGACCGAAAGAACGCGGTCGGCGCCAGCGGTGGTGATCAGATTGGCAACCAGCTTGGCCGAGATCGGCGTGCGCGGGCCGGGCTTCCGGTCCTGACGGGCATAGCCGAAATAGGGGACGACCGCCGTGATTCGCTTGGCCGACGCGCGCTTCAGCGCATCGATCATGATCAGCAATTCCATCAGATTGTCGTTGGTCGGATAGGCCGTCGACTGGATGACGAACACGTCTTCACCGCGGACATTCTCATGAATTTCCACGAAAACTTCCTCGTCCGCGAAACGGCGGACGCTGGCGTCGGTCAGGGGGATTTCGATATAGTCGGCGATGGCGGCCGCAAGCGGCTTGTTCGAATTGCCGGTCATGAGTTTCATGGCGAAAATCCCCAGGCTAATGGCGTGACGAATTGATGACGATGCGCGAAACGCGGCCCCTTTAGCGGCGCATGTCCGATGTGGAAAGGCGCTTTTGCGCCCTGCGACAAAATGGACTAGGGCGCGGCTATGACCGACAAACTCGTGATCGCGCTCGCGCAGATGTCCCAATATATGGGCGACCCCAAAGCCAATGCCGACGCCATGCTGGAATGGCGCGCACGGGCACAGGGCGCGGACCTGATCGTCTATCCCGAACTGCAACTGATCGGCTATCCGCCCGAAGATCTGGTGCTCAAGCCCGCTCTTGTCGATCAGGCCAATTATCATCTGGACCGGATGGCGCAGGAAACGGCCGATGGCGGCCCGGCGATGCTGGTCGGCACTGTCGTCGCCTCGCAGGGCGTACTCTTCAACGTCGTCGCCCTGCTGGAAAATGGCGCCGTCACCGCGATCCGGCAAAAGCGCGAACTGCCCAATTACGGCACCTTCGATGAAAAGCGCCTGTTCGCCCCTGGCCCGCTGCCCGCGCCGATCCTGTTCAGGGGCGTGAAGATCGGCGTCCCCATCTGCGAGGATATCTGGTTCCCCTTCGTCACCGCCCATCTGCGAGCCGAAGGCGCGGAAATATTGATCAGCCCCAATGGCAGTCCGTTCGAAGTCGACAAGGATGACCGCCGATTGAACATGGTGGCGGGGACGCGCGTGCGCGAAACCGGCCTGCCGCTCGTCTATCTCAACCGTGTCGGCGGACAGGACGAACTGGTGTTCGACGGCGCCTCCTTCGTGATGAACGGCGACCTCTCCCTCGCGCAGCAACTGCCCGACTGGGAAGAGTCGCTGGTGCTGACGACATGGGAGAAATGGGACGGCCAGTGGGTCTGCCTGCCCGGGGACAAGCATGATCTCGATCCCCGCCCGGCCGACATCTACAACGCCATGGTGCTGGGCCTGCGCGACTATGTGAACCGCAACCGCTTCCCCGGTGTGGTGCTGGGCCTGTCAGGCGGGATCGACTCCGCCCTCTCCGCCGCTGTCGCGGTCGACGCGCTGGGCGCCGATCGCGTCTGGTGCGTCATGATGCCCTCGCGCTTCACCTCACAGGAAAGCTTGGACGACGCGGTCGAATGCGCCCGCCTGCTCGGTGTCCGCTACGACACGATTCCTATCGAACCGGCCGTCGCCGCCTTCGACACGATGCTCGCCCCCGTCTTCGAAGGCCGCAGCCGCGACCTGACCGAGGAGAATATCCAGTCGCGCATTCGTGGCGTCACGCTGATGGGCCTTTCCAACAAATATGGCCATATGCTGCTGACCACCGGCAACAAGAGCGAGATGTCGGTCGGCTATGCCACCATCTATGGCGACATGGCGGGCGGCTATTCGGTGCTGAAGGACGCCTACAAGACCACGGTCTTCGACCTCTGCCGCTGGCGGAACGACAATGTCCCGTCGCTAGGCGAAGGCTTCGGCCCGTCTGGCCCGGTGATGCCGGAGCGCGTCATCACCAAGCCGCCCAGCGCCGAACTGCGAGACAATCAGCGCGACGATGACAGCCTGCCGCCCTATGAAATTCTCGATCCGATCCTCTACGGCCTGGTCGAGGAGGAATTGTCGGTCGACAAGCTGGTCGAGCGCGGTTTCGAGAAGGAGACGGTCGCCCGCATCGAGCGCCTGCTCTACATCGCTGAATATAAGCGCCGCCAGTCTCCCCCCGGCGTGAAACTCGGCATCCGCAATTTCGGCCGTGACCGCCGCTATCCGATCACCAACGGCTTCCGCAGCATCTAACCTATGAAAAGGCCGTTCGTCCTGAGTAGCCATTGAGCGAAGTCGAATTGAGCAGGTGAACCATCCCCCGGATGGTTCAGGATTGTCCGGGGGACAATCCGACCTGCTCAACGTATCGAAGGATGCTTCGATATGGGACTTCGACAAGCTCAGCCCCTACTCAGCACGAACGGGTTGGATTTATGACCGTCATCACCCGCTTCGCCCCGTCGCCGACCGGCCACCTCCATGTCGGTAACATCCGCGCCGCGCTCCACAACTGGCTGTGGGCGCGCAAGTCCGGCGGCCGCTTCATGCTGCGCCTCGACGATACCGACCTCGAACGCTCGCGCCCCGAATATGCGGAGTCGATCAAGGCGGACCTGCAATGGCTGGGCCTCCGCTGGGATGGCGAGGAAAAACAGTCCGACCGCTTCGCCCTTTACGAAGCGCGGTTCGAAGCCCTCAAGGCTTCGGGCCATGTCTACCCGGCCTATGAAACCCAGCAGGAACTGGAGCTACGCCGCAAGATCCTGCTCGGCCGTGGCCTGCCGCCGGTCTACGACCGCGCCGCCCTGTCGCTGACCCAGGATCAGATCGCCGCCCATGAAGCCGAAGGCCGCACGCCCCACTGGCGCTTCAAGCTGGACCATGACCAGCCGATCGTCTGGACCGACCTGATCCGGGGCGACCAACGTTTCGACCCCAAACTCCTGTCCGACCCGGTGATCCGCCGCGCCGACGGCTCCTGGCTCTACATGCTCCCCTCGGTGATCGATGATGTCGACATGGGCGTCACCCATGTCCTGCGCGGTGAGGATCATGTCTCCAACACCGCGACCCAGATTCAGATGTTCACGGCGCTCGGTGCGTCACTCCCGGCCTTCGCCCATGAAGCGCTGCTGACCGGTAGCGAAGGCAAACTGTCCAAGCGTCTCGGTTCGCTCGGTGTCGCTCATTTCCGCGAGATCGGGCTGGAGCCATCCGCCATCGCCTCGCTGCTGGCCCGCCTCGGTAGCTCTCAGCCGATCGAACCCTTCGCCGACATACGGCCTTTGATCGACAGCTTCGACTTCGCCCATTTCGGCCGTGCCCCCGCGCGCTTCGATGAAGCCGAACTGGCGACCCTCAACCAGAAGATCGTCCACCTTCTTCCCTATGCCGCCGTCGCCGATCGCCTGCCCGAAGGCGTGGGGGAAGCGGCATGGGATGCGATCCGCCCCAATCTGGAAACGGTCGCGGGCGTGGGCGACTGGTGGCGGATCGTCACCGGCCCGATCGACGCGCCGGAGGTTGCCGAAGAGGACCGCGATTTCCTGACCGCCGCCCACCGCATCCTGTGCGCCGCGGCCTTTGATGCAGACATCTGGCGCACACTCACCAATGCGCTGAAGGAAGAAACGGGCCGCAAGGGCAAGACACTCTTCCTGCCCCTGCGCCGCGCGCTGACCGGTTTGGACCATGGGCCCGACATGGGCCAGCTTCTGCCGCTGATCGGGAAGGAAGAGGCGCTGGCCCGTTTGGCAGCTTAACAGAGGGAAAAGGCGGGCATGGCGGAGCAAATCAGTTTTGAACCAACAGCCGCGGATTTCGTGACTGCCGCTCGTGCCAATTATCTGCGGCAGCTTCGGTCTCGTCGTTTCTTCATTCGCTTGGTGATCGCCTACGCCATGGCTTTTCTGACAATGGCCGCTCTCCTATTCTTTCTTGGAGAAGCGATGGGCGATGCTTTGGCTCAAGGCTTGTATATGGGCGCAATAGCGCTGTCGGGCGTGTTACTCTTTCTTGGTCTGACCTTGATTTTGCTTCCGCGTCGGGTTGCGCGTTTGTTTCGACAAAGTAGATCGCAGCAGGTCGAAATGCTCGTCCGCTGGTCGGATGAAGCCTGCTTTTGGCAATCAGCCAATGGTCAGCAACGGAACGAATGGAGCAGTTATCATCGCTGGTCTGCGGCTTCCGGATGTTACCTGCTGTATCTGAACGACAAGCTGTACCAGTTTGTGCCCCGGCGTTCGCTTACAGTCGATCAGGATCGGGATTTGCGCGACACATTGGAACGAAGCGCTGTGCCTAGCTGGTAGGCCTCAGCCGCGCATCGTCTCCAGCGCCTTGCCTACTGCCGCTATGCCCTCCGGCGCGGCGGCAAAGCCCATATGGGTGCAGTCCACCTCGATCGCCTTGTCCCGCTCACCGGCACGGCCGCGCGCGCATTCGGGCAGGATCACGCCGTCCCGGCGCGACCATAGAGCCACGGTCGGCACTGGCGGCTTTTCTTCCCGCGTGCAGGGGAAGGGCGGCCGGTCGACCGGAAAGCCTGACACCAGCTGATAGAGCCGCCAGGCATGATTGGCGCGCGGATCGCCCGAAAAGGGCGTGCCCATCGACACCACGCCGCCCACCTTGTGGGCAGCAAATTTCGCATATTCGCGGGCATAAAGGCCGCCCAGGCTCCAGCCGACCAGCGTCACCGGCGCGCCATTGCCCCGGCGGATCGCGTCGACCCGCTGGTCGATCCGCTCCAGACTGTCAGGTTTCGGGCCGAAATTGCGCCCCATGTCCCAGCCATGGGCGCGATAGCCCGCCGCTTCCAAAATCGCGCGCAAAGGCTCCATCCGCTGCTCCGAGGCCAGCAGGCCGGGGATCAACAATATATGCCGCCCATCGCCCCGTATCGCGCCCGCCAGCATCGGGGCCTGCGCCCGCGTGCGTGCCAGATCGAACGGCACCGACATATTGGCCAGCAATTGCTGGATGCCCGGCCGCTCGGCCGCGCGCGGACCACCGGTCAGGCGATCTTTCCAGAAACTGGCAATGGCGTCGGCATAGGGGGGCACGAAAGGAGGAACCTCTTTCCAGATGGAAAGATGACATTCCCATGACATGGACCGTCGCGTCCATGGCTTTTGTCGATCAGATCAAACGGTTCGTCGTTTGTGACAGTCGCCGGGGTGGCGCTGCTTCAAGGCGCTGCCGCCGCCGGTACGGTCTGGCTGGCGGCCGGGGTTTCCGGGGCACGCAATTCGCGCGGCTCCAATATCGCGGCGGTTTCGATCAGGTCCAGCGCACGCCGCGCCTCCAGATAGCGCCGTGCCGCCTGCGTCCAGCGATCCGCCGCCGCCTTGCCGGGCATGCGTTCTACTTCAGCCAGCGCCGCGCTCACCCGGCCGCCGTCGATATAGCGCAGCGCCCGCTCCATCGCGGCCTGTGGACGCGGCGATGGTGTGGAGGCCCGGTGGATAGTCACCAGTTCGCGCGCCTCATGCTCCAGCGCCGTCCACCAACTGGCGTCGGCGGGCGTCTTGACCACCTGATCGGCAATATCGTTCAGGCCGCCGCGCAGGTCCGCCAATGTCATCGGCGCACGGGCGGCATTGATGATCGCGGCCACGGCCCGCGGCTGTGCCTGCCCGAAGCGCAGTCGCAATTGCCCCTCGATATAACCAAGCGGCATGCCACTATCGAGCGCCCGGCGGGCGGCAAAGGCCACCAGCAGGCCTTCTGCGCGCGTGGCATTACCCGATGCGGCCTGTGCCTCCACGCTGATCCGGTTCAGCCGCTCGTCCAGTTGCACGACGCGCGCGTCCAGCATCTGCGCCGCATCGGCGGTCAGCGGTCGCATTGTCACGCCCTGACCGGTTGCCAGCGCCCCCATCGTGCCGGGAAGAGGTTGCGGCAAGGCCGCCTGCGGTTGCGGATCGCCCCAGCGCTGCTGGATCTGCGGCCAGGCCCAGACGGTCAGCACCACGCCCAGCGCAAAGGCGAGCAGAGCCAGGATCAGCAGCGGCAGCATGCTACGCCGGCGCGCGGGTGGCGTCGTCATACCGATGCTGGCCACCCCGTCCTCTTCGCTCATGCCGGCCCTTTCGTCTGTCATCGTCTCGTCATTCGCACAATCGGCGGGCCAGGGCCAGCACCTCGTCATCCTGTGGCAGGGCCGCGGCCTGCGCGCTGGCCCAACCGGTGCCGCATGCCGCCAGGGCCGCTGCGCTGATGGCGATGACATGCAGCGTGCCGCGGCGGCTTTCGGGCATCTGCGCGGCCAGCCTTTCGCCTGCCCGCAGCGAATGTACCAACAGAATCGATCCCGGTACGGCCATGTCCAGCAAAGCCGGATCGGGCGGCAGGCTGGCCATGCTATAGACCGCGATCCGGTCGATATGGAGCGATCCCGCCTGTATGGGCGCGACGGTCGTCCCCGCCAGATGCAGCACCCGCCGGTGCCCGTCCGCAGCAATCTGTGTGGCGATCGCGCTGCCATCCATGGTCCCGGCGACGACATCGGAGAAACCGGCCTCGGTCAGCGCCTGCGCTGTCTTCGCCCCGACGGCATAGGCCGGCAAGGCGCGATACCGATGCAGCCCCGGCCCCGCCAGCCGCACGCCATTGGCACTGGTCAGCAGCAGCGCGTCATAATCTTCCGGCGCGACCGGCGCCCATGCCACGACTTGCGGCGCAAACAATGGGTGCACCAGCGCGTCCATACCCAGCCCGCGCGCCTTCTCCGCCGTTCTGCCCGCTGCCGGTTCCGGCCGCAGGATCAGGACGCGCCTCACGCCTCGAACAGGGCGCGCAACGCCGGGCTGGCGCGATCGAGCAAGGTCCGGCCGATCGCCTCTGCCGCCGCATTATCGCCGCGTACCAGCCGCGTCTCTTCCCGCACTGTCTCGCTGCCATCCGGGCTGATGATCTCGGCGCGCAGGAACAGGCCGTCACCCTCGACCAGCGCCAGCGCCGCGATCGGCGAATGGCATGTGCCGCCCAGACCGCGCAGCACCGCACGCTCGGTCATCACCGCGTCATAGGTGTCGCGGTGGTTGATCGCATCCAGTGCCGCCAGCACAGGCCCATTGTCCGCCAGCGCCTCGATGCCAACCGCGCCCTGCGATGGGGCAGGCAGCATCGTCTCGATCGGGATCAGCGTGCCGACATCGCTCTGGTCCAGCCGATCAAGGCCCGCCGCCGCCAGCAAGGTGGCATGGACCTCGCCCATATCCAGCTTGGCCAGCCGCGTCGCCACATTGCCGCGAAACAGGGTGATGGTCGCATCGGGGCGCAATCGCTTCACCTGCGCCGCCCGGCGCGGCGAACTGGTGCCGACCAGCGGATTGGCGGGCAGCGCGGCGAAACTCTCCACCCCCACCAGCTTGTCGCACACATCGGCACGCGGCAGCATCGCGGCGATATGGAAGGCCTCCGGTCGCAGCGTCTCGACATCCTTCATGCTATGCACGGCAAAGTCGATCTCGCCCTCTACCAGCGCCCGGTCCAGTTCCTTGGTCCACAGCGCCTTGCCGCCGATTTCGGCCAGCGCCCGGTTCTGTATCCGGTCGCCGCTGGTCTGCACGGCGACGATCTCGATCGCCTCCGAACCCCAGCCATGGGCGGCGCGCAAAGCCTGCGCGGTCATATGGGCCTGGGCCAGCGCCAGCGGCGATCCCCTGGTGCCCAGGCGCAACGGTCGGTCGGTGAAAAGCATATGCGGCTTGCTCTAATGGCCAGCGTCATTAGATGGAAGCGGCAATGACCATCATTCTCGGCCTGGAATCGAGCTGCGATGAAACCGCAGCGGCGCTGGTGACGGCTGACGGGCGGATTCTCGCGCATCGCCTCGCGACGCAGGAGGAGGCGCATCGTCCCTATGGCGGCGTCGTGCCCGAAATCGCTGCGCGCGCCCATGTGGAAGTGCTGGCCCCCCTTATCGAAGCGGCGCTGGCCGATGCGAAGATGACGCTGGCGGACGTCGACGTGATCGCCGCCACCGCCGGACCCGGCCTGATCGGCGGCGTGATGGTCGGCCTCGTCACCGGCAAGGCGCTGGCCCATGCGGCGGGCAAGCCGCTGGTGGCGGTCAATCATCTGGAGGGGCATGCGCTCTCGCCGCGCCTCGCCGACCAGAGCCTGCAATTCCCCTATCTGTTGCTGCTCGTGTCGGGCGGCCATTGCCAGTTGCTCCATGTGAAGGGGCCGGGCGACTATGTGCGCCTCGCTACCACCATTGACGATGCGGCGGGCGAAGCCTTCGACAAGACCGCCAAGCTGCTCGGTCTTGGCTATCCCGGTGGCCCGCAGGTGGAAAAGGCAGCGGCGCGGGGCAATGCTAAGGCCGTTCCCCTGCCGCGCCCGCTGGTCGGCACGGCCGAACCGCATTTTTCCTTCGCCGGCCTCAAGAGCGCGGTGATGCGCGCCGTCCAGTCCGGCCAATATGCGACCGAAGATATCGCCGCTTCTTTCCAGCAGGCGGTGATCGATTGCCTGATCGACCGCACGCGCAAGGCGCTGGCGCAGAGCGAAGGCGTCACCGCGCTGGTCGTGGCGGGGGGCGTGGCCGCAAACCAGCCGATCCGCGCCGCGCTCGAATCGCTGGCCGCCGATCATGACCTGCCCTTCGTCGCGCCGCCCATGTGGCTGTGCACCGACAATGCGGCGATGATTGCCTGGGCGGGGGCGGAGCGCTTTGCGGCGGGTCTGGTCGACGATCTTACATTTCCCGCCCGGCCGCGCTGGCCGCTCGATCCGGCGGCAGAAAAAGCGCGCGGTGCAGGAGTGAAGGCATGAAAGCGGGAGTCATCGGCGCAGGCGCCTGGGGTACGGCGCTGGCGCAATTGCTGGCCAGCGACAGGCAGGAAGTTGCGCTCTGGGCGCTGGAGCCGGACGTGGTGGACGCGATCAACGCGGTCCATGAAAACCCGCTCTACCTCGCCAATATCCCGCTCTCGCCTTCGATCCGGGCGACCGGCGCGTTGGAAGACCTGAACGATTGCGAGATGCTGCTGGTGGTGAGCCCCGCCCAGCATCTGCGCAGCGTCGTGGCGCAGGCGCCCGCCGACGTGCCGCTCCTGCTCTGTTCCAAGGGGATAGAGGCGGGCACCAGCCTGCTGATGTCGGAAGTCGCGCAACAGGCGCAGCCGACCTCGCCCATCGCCGTCCTCTCCGGCCCGACCTTCGCCCATGAAGTGGCGAAAGGCCTGCCGACCGCCATCACGCTCGCCTGCGAGGATAAGGCATTGGGCCAGCGCCTTGCTGCCCGCATCGCCCGCCCGTCCTTCCGCCCCTATCTGTCGGACGATGTGATCGGCGCGGAAATCGGGGGCGCGGTCAAGAATGTGCTCGCCATTGCCTGCGGCGTTGCGGAAGGGGCGGGCCTCGGCCTCAACGCCCGTGCGGCGCTCATCAGCCGGGGATTTGCCGAAATGACTCGTTTCGGTCTGGCCCGGGGCGCGCGGGCGGAAACGCTGGGCGGCCTGTCGGGCCTTGGCGATCTGGTCCTCACCTGCTCCTCCACCAATTCGCGCAACTTCTCGCTCGGCAAGGGACTGGGCGAGGGGGCAAGCGCCGCCGATCTCCTCTCCAACCGTCGTACCGTGGCGGAGGGCGCCCATACCGCGCCCGTCCTGCGCGATGCCGCCCGCGCGGCGGGCGTAGAAATGCCGGTGGTGGAGGCCGTCTGCGCTTTGCTGACGGATGCTGCACCATTGGCGCAGGTCATCGACGCGCTGCTCGCCCGGCCGCTGCGTCCTGAATAACCCGTCGCGCTGCCGCCGCATTGCGCCTACAACGAACAGATATAGCAACAGAGAATGACACAAGGGGTTGATAGTTCGTTGGCGACAGAGGCGCCCCCATCCAAGGATCAGGATGATATCGCCGCTCTGGCCAAGGGCGGGCGAACCAATGTCTTCGGTTTCCTGCTGCGGCTCGCCGCACGCCTGCCTTTCCTGTTCATCGCCGGGCGCTGGTATGGCGCCGAAGCGCTGGGCCGTTTCGCCTATGCCGTGCTGGTGGTCGAATTCGTCGCCCAGATCGCGACGCTGGGGCTGAAGCGCGGCCTGGCCGGCGCTCTGTCGCAGACGGAGCGGCCGCATAATCATGTCGTAACGGACGCGATGGTCGTGACCTTGCTCGCGGCCTTGTTCGGCTCTGCGATCCTCATCGCCTTCCCGCAGGCGATGTTCCCCAACAGCAATATCAACGGGCTGGACCGGTTGCTGGCGCTGGTGGTGATCGGCGTGGCGGGATCGGATGTGGCGCTGGCCGCCTGCGCCTATCGCTTCGATGTCGGCGCGACCGTACGGGCGCGGTCGATCATCGAGCCATGGGCGATCAGCATCGGCGCCTTCGGTTTCGCTTATTATTCGCTGCGCGATGGCCTGATCCTCTCCTATGCCGTGTCGATGATCGCGGCTTTCATTGCCTCGATCATTCCGATGATTCGCCATTATGGCCTGCCTACCGGCTGGCGCCCCGATCCGGGTCGGCTCTGGCGCCTCGCCCGGCGCAATCTGCCGCTGGCGGCGGCGGATGGTGTGGAATGGGGATCGCGCCGGCTCGACATGGCGATATTGGGCCTTTTCGTCAGCCCGGCGGTGGTCGGCATCTATTATGTCGCGCAACAGGTCGCCTCCCTGCCGCAGAAGCTCAAGACCAGCTTCGATCCCATCCTTGGCCCGGTCATCACCCGCAATCTGGCGGAAAACAACCTGGCCGCCATCGCCAAGCAGGTCAGCCAGGTCGGCTTCTGGATCATTGCCGCGCAGGCGGGCATAGCCTTGGCGCTCGGCATTCCGGGGGAAGCGGTGATGGGCCTTGTCGGCCCGCATTTCGTAGGAGGCACCGGGGCGCTCGCTTTCCTGCTGCTGGCTGAAGTGGTGGCGGCCACGGCGGTCGTTAGCGAATCCGCGCTGGTCTATATCGCCCGCCATCGCAACCTGATGATCTCCCTCGTCATGATCGGCTGTCAGGCGGCCTTCAGCTTCGCGCTGATCTTCGCGGCGCGCGCCCTGCATATGGAACCCATGTGGATCGCCGCCGCGCCCGCGCTCGCGCTCTGTCTTGCGCTGGGACTCGGCGCCTTCGTCAAGGCGCGCCTGCTCTCGCGCCTGCTGGATGCACCGATCAACGCCTGGCGCTGGCCGCTGCTGAGCGCGGCGGGGGTCGCCTGTATCGTCGGCGCAGGCTTTGTCGCCCTGCCGCAGCGTTTCGAATGGGTCGAACTGGCGGTCGGCGTCTGGGCGATATTGGGCGCCTATGGCCTCGTCATCTGGCGTTGGGGCTTCGGTTCGGAAGACCGGGCGTTGTTTCGAAAGCAGAAACCGGCCTGATCTTCTGCCCCTGTCGCCGATGCGGCAGGCTGTAGGACAGCAAAATAGGAAAAAGGCCTGCCTCTCCATGGAGAGGCGGGCCTTTTTTGTTCAGATCAGGCGAACAGCGTGTCGCGGATCACGCCCAGATCATCCTCGGGGCGCGCGCCCCAGTGAGAGATGACTTCGGCGGCGGCGGCGGCGCCCAGGGCCAGCGCATCCTCGACGCTGCGGCCGTCGATATGCGCGGCCAGGAAGCCGGCGGCGAACAGGTCGCCCGCGCCGGTCGTGTCGATGATCTGCGACACCGGCGCGGCCGGCGCTTCATGGCGCACACCATCGACGATGGCGACCGCCCCCTTTTCGCTGCGGGTCGACACCAGCACCGGCACCTTGTCGGCGAAGCGGGCCAGCGCGGCGTCGAAATCATCGACCTGCGCCAGCGACTGGATTTCGCCTTCGTTGGAAAAGAGGATGTCGATCTGGCCATTGTCGATCAGGTCGATGAAGTCGGCGCGATGCCGGTCGATCACGAAATTGTCGGACAGGGTGAAGGCGACCTTGCGGCCCGCGCCGCGCGCCGCGTCGATCGCCGCGCGCATCGCCGCACGGGGCTGTTCGGGGTCCCACAGATAGCCTTCCAGATACAGGATCTTCGCCGACCGGATCAGGTCGAAATCGACCGCCGCTTCGGGCAGGAACTGCGATGCGCCCAGGAAGGTGTTCATCGTGCGCTGCGCGTCGGGCGTCACCAGGATGAGGCAGCGGGCGGTCGGCACTTCGCCATGCATGACCGGCGTGTCGAAACGGATGCCCAGCGCCCGCACGTCATGCGCGAACACCGCGCCCAGCTGATCCTCGTTCACCTGACCGATGAAGCCGCACTTCTTGCCCAGCGCGGCCAGCCCGGCCAGCGTGTTGGCGGCCGAGCCACCGCTGATTTCCTTCGCCTGCGGCATGTCGGCATAGAGCGTTTCGGCCATGGCGGCGTCGATCAGCTGCATGCCCCCCTTGGTCAGCGCATGTTGCGCCAGAAAGGCGTCGTCGCTGCGGGCAAGAACGTCGACGATGGCATTGCCGATCGCAACGACATCAAGAGTGGGTGCGGAAGCGGTCACGCAATATCCTTGTCTTGGGAGGAGAATAAAATTGCGTCGTCTCTACCGGCCCGCGCCGCGCCATGCAACGACGCTGATTGACCTTGCGACGGGGCGGGGCGATAGCAGGGCCATGGTCCTGACCGCCGCCCTGCGCGCTTTTCCTTCCATCTTCCATGGCGCAGCGCTGCGCCTGATGGGCAAGACGATCATCCTGACATTGCTGCTGTTCGCGCTGCTGGCGGCCGCGCTGTGGGCCGGATTCCATGCGCTGCGGCTGTATTTCGGCTGGGGCGGCGGCGAAAGCTGGGGTGCTTTTGGCGAAGCGACGGCGACCGCGCTGGTGATGGTCGCGGCGGGATGGCTGCTGTTCCGCGCCACGGCGATGGCGGTGATGGGCCTGTTCGCCGACGATATTATCGAGGCGATCGAGCAGGAGGATTACCCCCATGTCACCGCCCGCCCGGTCGGCTGGGCGCGCAGCCTGCGCTTTGCGCTTGCCTCGGTCGGGCGGACGATCGGCTGGAACATCGTCGCGCTGCCCGCCTATGTGCTGCTGCTGGTGACGGGGATCGGCACGATCGGTCTGTTCCTGGCCCTGAACGCCTATCTGCTCGGCCGCGACATGGCCGACATGGTGGAGCCGCGTCATCCCACGCTCCCGCCGCTGTCGCGCAGCGGCCGGTGGCTCATGGGCCTCGTTTCGGCGCTTCTGTTCCTCGTCCCGCTGGCCAACCTGCTTGCGCCGATCTTCAGCGCGGCTATGGCGGTGCACATGCTGCTCGGACGAAAGACGAAATCATGAAGACCCTCCGTTCGAGCCTTATTACCTTGCTGGCCCTGCCGCTGGCGGCGTGCGGCGCGGGCACGATCGTTCCCCCGGCAACGCAGATACAGCCGCCACCCGGCCCGCCTGCCAGTGCCTTCACCAAGCAGGGGCCGCTGCTGGGAACGGATGCCCGCCATCTGACGCAGTTGTTCGGCCAGCCCCGGCTCGACATTCGCGAGACGACGGTGCGCAAGCTGCAATTTGGCAATGGCCGCTGCGTGCTCGACGCCTATCTCTACGCGCCCGCGCGCGGCAAGGAGCCGGTCGTCACCCATGTCGACGCCCGCTCCCCGACTGGCGTGGACGTCGATCCCGCCGCTTGCGCCACCGCGCTTCAGGCGAAATAGGCGGACTGACAGGGTCATAGTCCCGAAGTTCACAGTGTCGTCGGGCTGTTTCGACGAAAATCCACAGTTTCGCCCCCATGACGCGCCTGCGACGCGCCCGCGACGCGCCTCCTGGGTCACAATGGTCTGGAGGCAGGGTCACGCCCACGCGCCTGTCGCGCGCCGGCGACGCACCGGTTTGGTCATAGCCGACGGAGGATGACGGCCGGTTCAGGCGGGTGTGGAAAAGATGCTGGTTCATCCATCACGATAGACCAGAGCAAATCCTATTTTGGAAGGGGAATAGGATGGGGTTGCAAGCTCTCGCAATCACGCAAGTCTAGCGCCAATTCCCCTCATCCAACTTCGCCTAGGCTCCTTCGTCGCCAAGGCTGCGTATCCTTCTCCCTCAGGGAGAAGGAGATAATTTCCCGATCGCCCACTCCGCGGCCTCCGCCACCACCGCGTCCGCATCCCCGACCAGTGCCTCCAGCCGCGCCAGCAGCCTTGGATCGCCGCTATTGCCTGCCGCGATGGCGGCGTTGCGGACCATGCGGTTGCGGCCGATGCGCTTGATCGGGGAGCCGGAGAAAATCTCGCGGAAGGTCGCATCGTCCAGATCGAGCAGATCGCCGATTGCCGGCGCGGCCAGTTCCGCCCGGCCGACGAACGCCCGGTTGGCCGCTGCCGCATCGGCGAACTTGTTCCACGGGCAGACGGCCAGGCAATCGTCGCAACCATAGACGCGGTTGCCGATCCCGGCACGCAGTTCCTCCGGGATCGGCCCCTTATGCTCGATGGTGAGGTAGGAGATGCAGCGCCGCGCATCCACCTTGTAGGGCGCGGGGAAGGCGTCGGTCGGGCAGGCGGCCTGACAGGCGGTGCAACTGCCGCAATGGTCGCGCTCCGGCCCGTCGGCCTCCAGCGCCAGTTCGCTGTAGATCGCGCCCAGGAACAGCCAGCTGCCATGGTCGCGGCTGACGAGATTGCTGTGCTTGCCCTGCCAGCCCAGCCCGGCGCCTGCGGCCAAAGGCTTTTCCATGACCGGCGCTGTATCCACGAAGACCTTGAGCGCGCCGGGCTGCTGTTCCACCAGCCAGCGGGCCAGCGCCTTCAGCGCTTTCTTGACGACGTCATGATAATCCTTGCCCTGCGCATAGACGGAAAAGCGCGCCCGGTCCGGCACGTCCGCCAGCGCCAGCGGATCGCGCCCCGGCGCATAGCTCATGCCCAGCATGATCACGCTGCGCACGTCGGGCCACAGGCCCGTGGGCGATCCGCGCTGTTCGGACCGCTCCTCCATCCACAGCATGTCGCCATGATAGCCCGCGTCCAGCCATTCGCGCAGCCTTTCCCCGGTTTTGGGCGCTGCATCGGCGCGCGCGATGCGGCAGGCGGCAAAGCCCAGCCGCAGCGCTTCCGCCTTCAGGCGCTGTTCCAAGGTTTCGGTTTCCACAGACACGGGTCCAGACTATCAGGGCAGGATGATCGGCGACATATCGGCATCGTCCACCGCTGCACCCTCCGCCTATGCCGTCGAAGGCCATGGGCTTGTCAAGACGTTCGGCAGTTTCCGTGCGGTCGACGGCATCGACATACAGGTGCCGGCGGGTTCCATCTATGGCGTGCTTGGCCCCAATGGCGCGGGCAAGACCACCCTGCTCCGCACCCTGCTGGGCATTGTCGACCCGGATGAGGGGTATCGCACCCTGCTGGGCGAGGCGCAGCCTTTGCGCATGGCCCGCGCGGTCGGCTATCTGCCTGAGGAACGGGGGCTGTATCCGTCGATGAAGGCCTTTGAGGCGATCGCCTTCATGGGGGCGCTGCGCGGTCTGCCGCTGCATGTCGGGCGCGAACGGGCGAAAGCGATGCTGGAGGGCCATGGCATGGGCGCGGCGATCGACAAGCCGATCCGCCAATTGTCCAAGGGCATGGCGCAGACGGTGCAATTATTCGGCACCATCATCCACGAACCTCGCCTGATCGTGCTGGACGAGCCATTTTCCGGGCTCGACGCGATCAATCAGGAGAAACTGGAGGCGCTGATCCGCCAGCAGGCGCGCAATGGCGTCACCATCCTTTTCTCGACCCATGTCATCGCCCATGCCGAACGGCTGTGCGAGCGGATCGCCATCGTCGCGGGCGGGCGCATCCGGTTCGAAGGGACGCCGGGCGACGCGCGTGATCGGCTGCGGTCGCAGGTGCGGCTGCGTACCCGCGCCGACGATGGCCCATGGCGCGCCGCGCTGCCCGCCGATATGGTGCGGGAAGAGGATGGCTGGCATTTCGCTCTGCCCGATGAGGGGATCGAGCCATTGCTGCGCGCCCTGATCGACGGGCAGGCGGGGATTGAAAGCCTGTCGATCGAGCGGCCGGGCCTGCATGACGCTTTCGTCGCCATCGCCGGGGCCGCAGTGGCCAAGCAGATGGTGCAGCAGGACGCAGCGGAGGAACCGGCATGAAGGAATTGTGGCGCGCCGCCTTCGTCATCGCCCGACGGGATTTCACCGCCGTCGTGCTGTCGCGCACCTTCATCCTCTTCCTGCTGGGGCCATTGCTGCCGATCCTGATCGGCTTTGCCTTTGGCGGCCTTGGCGACAAGATTTCCAGCACCGACCTGCGCCCCGTCGTCGGGCTGGCGCTGACGGGGCAGGATAATGCGGCGATCGAGCGGGCGCATGACCGGCTGAGCCAGCGCATGGGCGACCAGAGCCTGCCGCGCCTGCGCCGCGTGCCCGCAACGCCCAGCCCGCGCGTGCAACTTGCCCGGACCGATAGCGAAGTGGTGGCGATCCTGAGCGGATCGATCGCCCATCCGGTGCTGACCGGCAAGGCGGAGGATCTCGACAAGCTACAGGGCGATATCGGCCTGCTCTCCACCGCCGCGCAGGCGGAACGGACGCTGCGCTTCATCACCGTGGAACGGCAGGAAGTGAGCAGGAGTCTGGGCGCGCAGGCGCAGGGGCGCCTGATCATCGGCCGCATCGCGCAGGTGGTGATGTTCTTCCTCACCATCCTGCTGGCGGGCATGATCCTGTCCAATCTGGTCGAGGAAAAGACGAACAAGATCATCGAGATATTGGCGGCCGCCGTGCCGATCGACGCGATCTTCCTGGGCAAGCTGATGGCGATGCTGGCGATGAGCTTCGTGGGCATCGCCTTCTGGGGCGGCACCGCCTTCGCCATATTCGAGGCGATCGGCGGCCATGCGACGCGGCTGCCGACCCCGGCGGTGGGCTGGCCGATCTTTCTGATGCTGGCCGTCCTCTATTTCGGCATGGCTTATACGCTGCTCGGCTCGCTGTTCCTGGGCATCGGCGCGCAGGCGGCGACAGTGCGCGAAGTGCAGACGCTCAACATGCCGATCACCATGGGGCAGATGCTGATCTTCTTCTTCGCCAGCTATGCGGTCGACCATATGGGTTCCCCGGCGGAGGTGGCGGCCTGCATCTTCCCCTTCAGTTCGCCCTTCGCCATGATCGCGCGGGCGGGGCAGGATGCGACACTGTGGCCGCATCTGGTGGCTTTGCTCTGGCAGGCGGCCTTCGTCGCTTTGATCATCCGGGTCGGCGTGTTGCTGTTCCGCCGCCATGTGATGCAGTCGGGCGGGCGCTGGTGGAAGAATCTGTTCAGACCAGCGACAGGCTGACGCCTTTAGGAAGGGAACATGAACCGGCGGCATTTCCTGAGTGGCGTCGCGACCGGCGCCTGTGCTCTTGTCCTTTGGCAACTCCTCCCCGACGCGGCGGAGGCGGCCTATCCCTTTACCCTGAGCGATGCGCAATGGCGCAAGAAGCTGTCGCCCTGGGCCTATAAGGTGCTGCGACAGCAGGCGACCGAATATCCCGACACCAGCCCGCTCAATCGGGAACATCGCGCCGGGCTGTTTTCCTGTGCCGGCTGCGACCAGAAACTCTTCAGTTCGAAGACGAAGTTCGACAGTGGCACAGGCTGGCCCAGCTTCTGGGCGCCGCTGCCCAAGGCGGTGGGCACCAGCCGCGATCTTGGCCTGGGGGAAGTCCGCACCGAAGTCCATTGCGCGCGCTGCGGCGGGCATCTGGGCCATGTGTTCGACGATGGTCCACGGCCGACCGGCAAACGCTATTGCATGAACGGCGTGGCCATGGCCTTCAGTCCCGCCTGATCTTGTAGAGGCGCAGCATGCCCTTGCCCGGCATCGGTTCCAGCCAGTCCGGCACCTTGCCCTGCGCCAGTTGCGCGGCAAGGCCATGGGGCGCCAGCTTCACATAATAGCGATATTCGTTGAGGTCGCCGCAGGTCAGCAGATAATCCGCGCCCTTGCCGCCATTGACGCTGGCGATGACGGCGCGCGCCGCATCCGGCCGGGCGATAAAGCCGCGAATGACCGTGCTGATACCGCTGGCATTGCGATGATGGCCGGTCGCGACGATGCGATGATCGGTGCGGATCAGGATGGTGGGGCCGATGTCGAGCGGCGCGAACAGCATCGACGGGGGCAGGGCCTGCACAGCGGGCATCGCCATGTCGGGCTTGCAGACCGTGTCCTTCTCCTGCGCCTGCGCCGCGTCGGCCGGGCTTTCGAGCAGGGTGGCGGTCCCCACCCAGGCCGCGCTCAGCCCGAACGGGGTCAGCACCACCAGCGCCGTCGTGCCCAGCACGCGGCAGATGGCATGGCGCGATGATTGGGCCTTGGCGAACAGCGCCAGCACCAGCCAGGTCAGGCCCGGAATGCTCATCAGATGCGCGACCGACAGCGCGCGCATCACCATCACTGCGACCAGCGTGGCGCCCGCCAGCACCAGCGCCATGGCCAGCCAGCGGGTCAGCGCCTCGCTATCCTTGCGGTTGGCATAGGCTGCGATCAGCGTCGCCACCAGTCCACCGACCGGCGGCACGATGATCCCGCCCATGCGGAAGATATCCTGTTCCCAGACCGGGCGCCCTTCCATGATCGACACATACCAGACCCGATAGGCCAGCGGCCCCAGCGTCTGGAACGGATCGCCCGACAGACAGGGGCCACCCACGATCAGCAGCGTGACGGCCGCCGCCCCCGCGCCCAGCGCGCCGACGATCAGCCGGTGCCGCCAGTCGGCATGGCCGATCAGACGGCAGGCCATCGGCATCGCGATTGCCAACGCCAGGATCGGGAAGAGATAAGGCACGGTCAGCGCGTCGCACTGCACCGCCTGGAGCGGGATCAGGCCGCGCGTCGCGACCGCCAGCAGGAGGCCCGCCGCGCCGAGTGTGATCGCGGCCCAGAGCAGCCGGTCCGCCTCGCGCGCCGATCGCAGATAGAGGATACCCGCTATGCCCAGGAACAGCGCGACATAGGGCAGGCCTTCGCTGGAAATGGCCAGCCATGTTGCCAGCGCGCAGCCCATGACGATGCCGCCCCGCCGCGCGCGGGGATCGAACAGGCCGTAGAGGGCAAAGCCCGCCAGCATGATCTGCCAGCCATGATGATCGATGCGGAAGGGGCGAAACTGGACCAGAATGGAGGGTGTCGTCAGCAGCATCAGCGTGCCGAGTAGCGCAGCAGGACGACCGCCGATCCATTTATTGGTGCCATAGGTGGCAAAGGTCAGCCCAGCCAGCAGCATCAGCGGCACGATGATCGTGGCGAACAGTTCGGCGCCGATCGGCCCGGTCAGCGGCCGGGCGATCAGGATTATGGCGGCGATCGGCAGGTCGACGATCCGCGACCAGTGCATCGGCGCGCCGGCCGGGGGATTGACGCGATATTGCGTCACGTCGAACCAGGGTTGGCCGCCGATCCAGTTGCGCACCTCCTCCAGCCGCAGGGCGTCGTCCGGATCGAAGAAACTGAGCGTCGTCAGATGCTCGGCACAGCCGATCAGCACGATGCAGCAAAGGAGGAAGGCGATACAGGCGATCCGGCCGGGATTAGCCAGCCAGTTCATCGGCCAGCTCTTTTGGGCGCGGTCTTCAGGCAGTGCCGAAAACGCCATATTTGCGGATCGCATAGACGGCTCCAAAACTGACCGGGATGGCGAAGAGCTTCGAGATCGCCTGCCCAAGTCCCAGACGAGACAGAAATTCGATGATGATGATCGTCACCAGCAGGCCCACGGCGGCGCTCGCGACGAAGGCGATGCGTTGCGTGTGGCTGGGACGCTCGCAGGCGAAGACGAAGCGCGTACTGATCACCCAGTGCAGCAACAGCCCTGCGCCATAGCCGCCGGTCGCCGCGATCGCATTGGGCAATCCCGCGCGGGACAGGCCCAGAAACAGGGCCATGTCCAGCGACAGGGCGCAGATGCTCGCCAGCAGATAGCGGGCGATCATGAACTGCGCGCCGATCGTGCCGGCGCGTCGTGCGACAGCCCGAAACAGCGCGCTCACCGGCTCAGGCGGCCTTCAGCCGGGCCGGGACAGCGCGGACGCTGGACAGGGCGGCCTGCGTGTCTGCATGCGTCGCCGCATCCTGACCTTCGTCGCCCGCCTCATGATATTCGGCGTCCTCATTGACCTGCCACACGTCATGGACGCGCTTGCCGGCCACGATGTTGCGGACGGTCAGCATCGCCGTCATCATCGCATGGTCCTGATTATTATAGCGGTGCATGCCGTTGCGGCCGACCATGTGCAGCGTGGGATAGCGCGTTTCCAGTTCGGTGCGCATCGCCAGCACATTGGCGGCATAGGCGTCGTCATAGACCGGATAGGCCTTTTCCTGCCGCACCACCGCGCCGCCGACCACATCCTTGGGATCGCACAGGCCCAGCGCCGCCATTTCCTTCGTCGCCAGCGCGATCAGGTCGGCATCGTCGGATACCCACAGGCCGTCGCCTTCGAAGCAGAAATATTCCAGGCCCACGCAGGCCAGCGTCGGGTCCGGCACCATTTCGGGCGACCAACTGCGGAAATTCTGGATGCGGCCGACCTGCACCTTGGGATCGTGGATATAGATCCAGTTGTCGGGGAAGATATCCTCGCCCTTCACCATCAGCGCCACGGTCAGGAAGTCGCGATATTTGAGGTCCATCGCTTCGGGCAGGGTCGCTGGCAGCGGATGGATGCGGCCCGCCAACTCGCGCATCGGCGCGGAGCTGATGACATGGGCGGCGTTGATGACGACATCGCCATCCGGCCCTTCGGCCACCAGTCGCCAGCCATCGCCCGTCTGGTCTTCTTCCAGCCGCTTGAAGCTGTGCGCCATCAGCACCTGATTGCCGCCCTCGACCACGCGGTCGCGTGCGGCTTCCCACATCATGCCGGGGCCAAGGCGCGGATAGCGGAAGGTTTCCAGCAGCGTCTTGGTCGCCATACCGTCATTGGGCTTTTTGTTCAGGCCCAGCGAGCGCTTCAGGCCGTCCGTTACCGCGCCCCAGAGCGACAGGCCCTTGATGCGCTGTGCCGCCCAGTCGGCCGACATTTCGTCGCAGGGCATGCCCCAGACCTTCTCCGTATAGGTCTTGAAGAAGATGGAGAAGAGCTTGTGGCCGAAGGCGTTGACGGTCCAGTCCTGGAACGACTTGATATTGCGGTTGGGGAACAGCTTCGCCTTGGCAAAGCTCGCCATGCACAGGGTCGAGCGCCATACGCCCAGATTCCACAGCGCCTCGAACGCGCGCAGCGGATAGCTGTAGAATTTGCCTTCATAATAGATGCGGCTCATGCGCGGACGCTGGATGAAGTCGTCGGGCAATATCTCGTTCCACAGGTCCACGACCTGCTGCGATTTGGAGAAGAATCGGTGCCCGCCAATGTCGAATCGAAAGCCGTTCAGCTCGACGGTGCGGCTGATGCCGCCGACATAGATCGGGTCTTTTTCGATCACGGTTACGCTAAGTCCCTGCTTTGTCAGCAGATAGGCAGCGGTCAGGCCCGCCGGTCCAGCGCCGATGATGGCAACGTCTACGCTTTGGTCGGTACGCAGCATGGTAGGTCAATCCCCCGGGAGGTCGGTCAATGATGTCGGGAGTGAACGAAATCATCTAAGGACTGGTTAACGGCCGGTAAGCATGATGATCGCCGGAAAAGCGGGCCGAAATGCGAAAGGCCGCCCCACATTGCGTGGAGCGGCCCCTGCAGTCCCCTTCGTGCGGGGGAGCTTGTTCAGCTCTGGCGCTGGGCCAGGGAATTCAGGTCGCTGCGCGCGCCTTCGATCGCGGTGCCGAAACATTCGCGATAATCGTTGGTCACGGGGATGACGGAGCCGTTCACATAGCCGCACACCTGCTTGGACGCGCGCACCAGACGCGAATCGGCGCGGCGCATGCCATGGCTGCTGGCCAGATTGAGGTCGGCCAGCGATACGGAAAGGCTGCGGGTTTCGGTGCCGGCATGGCCGTCCACCACCACATCCATGTCATTGCTGCCAGCCATCGCCGCGCCGGGCAGCGCAAGGGCCAATGCGGCGGTCAGCGCCACCAGCGTCTTGTTGCTCATCCTGTGTCTCCTGTCGAACAGATTCATGGTCTGCCCCACGTCTGCCGTGGAAGTAGGGTCCTGCTCTAAATAAGTGCACAGGCCATTGTTGAAAAGAGGCCACTTGACAAAAAATGGCGGTTTTCCGCGATTTTTGCAGCTGCGAAGGGTTTTGGCGCTTGACCTTCACTGGCCCGTCGCGGGATGCAGGGCCATGCGCCTGACCCGCCTCTTGCCCGTCCTGCTCCTGCTGCCGATGCTGGCAGGCTGTTCTTATAACGCCATGCCGGACTGGCTCGTGGAGATGGTGGGTGGCCCGAAGCGCACGGGCCAATATGTCGATGGTCCATCGAAGGACAGCTATGTCGCTGAAAGAGCCAAGTTAAAATTGCCGGCGCTGACGCAGGACGGCGCCATGCGATTGCAGGTCGCGCCGTCTTTCGGCCTTTACGACTATGTGCTGGACTTCACGCCGCAGCCGGCGGGTTGTCTGATGATGTGGCGGGATCTCGATTTCAGCGACGAAGAGATCAAAAGGCGCTGCCGGATCATCGCCGTGCATGTTTGGCGCAGTGCGACAGATAACGAGGGAGAACTGATTGGGTTGGAACTGCGCGCATTTTATGTGCCGGAGGAGGATTATCGCGACGCCATCCAGTCTTTCAATGACAGGTTGCCAAGCTGGCGCGGCCGACGATTCGGGATGACGGATGGCACAGGCCTGGAGTTTGAGCAGGTCCGCAAGGGGAAGATCGGTTCCATGACTGCGAATGCAAATGAAAGGGGATCAGATAATCCCTTGTCGCAGCTTGCCCGCGATGTGCATCGTCTGGCTCTCGCCTATGGCCCGGCTGATTTCTTTCCTCGGCTGTACGACTGGCACAGCTATTCCGATCCCGATTACCCCTGCAACGGCGGCCTCGCGGGCGCCGACCCGGATGGCATGGGCACCGGGGATGACGCCTGCGCGGCCTGGCTCAAAGCAAGGCCGCGCTGACGCCCTAAAACTCAGTGTCGGAAGTGGCGCATGCCGGTGAAGACCATCGCCAGACCCGCTTCGTCGGCCGCCGCGATGACATCTTCGTCGCGGATCGAGCCGCCCGGCTGGATCACCGCCGTCGCGCCGGCTTCCACCGCCGCCAGCAGGCCGTCGGCAAAGGGGAAGAAAGCGTCGGAGGCGACCGCCGAACCGATCGTGCGGGGCGTGGCCCAGCCGGCCTTTTCGGCGGCGTCCTTCGCCTTCCACGCGGCGATGCGCGCGGATTCGAGGCGGTTCATCTGGCCCGCGCCCACGCCCGCCGTGCTGCCATCCTTGGCATAGACGATGGCGTTGGACTTCACATGCTTGGCCACCGTCCAGGCGAACAGGCAGTCCTTCAACTCCTGATCGGTCGGCGCACGCTTGGTCACGACCTTCAGGGCATCGCGATCCACCTTGCCATTGTCACGGCTCTGGACCAGCAGGCCGCCCGCGATGCTCTTGATCTGGAGGCCGGCGCGCGCCGGATCGGGCAGGTCGCCGGTCAGCAGCAGGCGGAGGTTCTTCTTCTTTGCGAAGATCGCCTTGGCCGCGTCATCCGCATCGGGTGCAGCGACAACTTCGGTGAAGATGCCGCTGATCGCCTCGGCGGTCGGGCCATCGAGCGGGCGGTTGACCGCGATGATGCCGCCGAATGCCGAGACGCTGTCGCAGGCGAGCGCCGCTTCATAGGCTTCGATCAGCGTCTCGCCGGTGGCCACGCCACAGGGATTGGCATGCTTCACGATCACCACGGTCGGCGGGCCGTCGCGGAATTCGCTGACCAGCTCCAGCGCCGCGTCGGCGTCATTATAATTATTGTAGCTCAGTTCCTTGCCCTGAATCTGCTCGGCCTGGGCGATGCCCTTGGCCGAAGGACCGACGGGCAGATAGAGCGCGGCCGACTGGTGGGGATTTTCGCCATAGCGCAGCGTCGCGCCCAGCTTGCTCGACACCGCCAGCGTTTCGGGGAACATCACGCCCTGATCGGCGAAGGCGAACCAGCTGGCGATCATCGAATCATAGGCGGCGGTGGCGGCATAGGCCTTGGCCGCGAGCATCCGGCGGAAATCATAGCTGGTCGCGCCGCCCTTCTGCTCCATCTCTTCGATCAGGCGGGCATAGTCGGCCGGATCGGTGACGATCGCGACGCTCTCATGATTCTTCGCGGCCGAACGGACCATCGACGGGCCGCCAATGTCGATATTCTCGATGATTTCGTCGCGGTCCGCCCCCTTGGCCACCGTCGCGGCGAAGGGATAGAGGTTGACGACCACCAGATCGATCGCGCCGATTGCATGCTCGTTCATCGACGCCACATGCTCGGCATTGTTGCGCACGGCGAGCAGGCCGCCATGCACCTTGGGGTGCAGCGTCTTGACGCGGCCGTCCATCATTTCGGGGAAGCCGGTGAGGTCGGAAATATCCTTCACCTCCAGCCCCGCTTCGCGCAGCGCCTTCGCCGTGCCGCCGGTCGACACCAGTTCGACGCCATGCTTGCCCAATGCCGTGCCCAGTTCGATGAGGCCCGACTTGTCGGACACGGACAGGAGGGCGCGCTTGATGGTGACGTCAGTCATGGGGACAGGGCTTTCTCTGGGCAAAGGGCAGGACGGCTTTGCGCGGTCCCTTAGTCCCGTAAGGCGGAAAAATACAGCCCTTGAGTCCAGACTTTGGGGCGATCCTTACTCCGGCGGCCATTGCCGGGCGGCATGGATGATGGCCAATATCCACACGCAATCGTCCCGCACTTCATAGACCAGGCGATAGCTGCGATGCGGGTGGAGTTCCCGCGTGCCGGAAACCAGTCCGACATGGCCCAGCATGGGGAAATCGGTCAGCCTTCGCGCGGCGTCGCTAAAGGCCTCGTCCAGCCGGCTTGCCGCATCCATGTCGTCGGCGGCGATATAATCCCAGATGGTCAGGCGGTCGCTGCGGGCTTGCGGCGACCAGCGGACCTTCATGCGGGCCGTGTGGCAGTGGCGCGGCGGGCGGCGAAGTCGGCTTCCACCTCTTCATCGGAAAATCCTTCGCCCGCCTCTATGGCGGCGCGGGCGGTCGCGACCTTGCGCGACAGGAAAGCCTGATAGTCGCGCTTCTCACGTTGTTCGCGAATGAAGTCGCGCATCAGGTCGCGCAGCACTTGCGATGCCGGGCGATGTAGCGCGCTGGCCTCTGCCATGAAATCGTCCCGCAGATCGGTTTCCAGTTTCATCGTGAACAGGGCGTCTTTCGACATGGCAACTCCCTTGGTACAGACGAGGTATATACCATGTCTGTACCCGCTTGCCAAAGGCGCGCCCTCAGCCGACCCGCTTGAAGATCCAGCCGATGCTCGATCCGCCGGGCAGCGCTTCGCCCGTCACCACCAGCTGGCGGGTGGGGTGGGGGCGACCATCGGCGTCGACCCACAGGCTGTCCTCGATCGTCAGCGCGCCCGCGCCCGCGCGGAACTGCCATAAAGGCCCCAGGTCGATGCGCAGCAGCGCGCCCATATTATCGGCGGTCGGCGTCGGCTCGACGCCGGGGGCCAGATGGAAGCGCAGCTGCACCGGTTGCTTGCCGGGCCTGCGTCGCCGCTCGGCCGGGGTCAGCATATCCTCGCCGCGTATTTCCTTGCCGTCGCCGCTCACCAGCAACAGGCGGCGGTGGACATAGCCCATGCGGCGGACATAGCCGTCATGGCTCAGTTCCAGCCGGCTGCCATTATCCGTTTCCTGCCGGTTCAGCTCGACTTCGGTCACGCCCTTGCCCAGCGTGCCGTCGGGCAGCAGGGCGGTCGAATTGCTGTCGTTCAGGATCAGCGTGCTGTGCGCGGCGGTGGTGCGCAGCCCCTGCGCCAGATCCCAGGGAACCCATGCCCCCTCCAGCGCGGCGCCGCCGCAATTGACGATCAGGCGCAGCGGCCCGTCGCTGATCTCGATCGCCCCGGTGGAGGCGCAGCCTGCTTCGGCAAGCCGCGCCACTGGCGGCGGCGCGGCATCGATCTGGAGGACCGTGTTGCCGACCGTGATCCGCTGATAGCCCCAATCGCGCGCCTGTCGCAGCGGCCGGGCGCGCACCCGGCTGGCGGCGATCACCGCCTGTACATTTTGCGGCGCAATCGCGCCTGCACCCTGCCAGCTGCCCAGCCCGCCATCGCCATGGGTCAGCCCCAGCAGCGCGGGCACCGCGCGCGCCAGCGCCTCGGTCAGGCAGACGGGCGGCGGCGCGCGGCGCACATCATAGACGGCGCGCAGCATCGACAGCAGCATCACGGCTTCCAGCTGCGCCAGCGGCGATCGCGACACGATGCCGCCATCGGCATGGAAGCTGCTGTCGATCGCGCGCTTCAGCCCCGCTTCGCCGAACAGGCGGCGCGCCTCGCCTCCGGGGATCAGCAGCGCGGCGGCCAATATGCCGCACCAGCCGGTCAGGCGGGGCAGGCCCATCGGCGCCTTGTCGGTAATGCGGTCGAGATGGCGGGCGGTCCGGGCGATGCAGTTCAGCACCAGCGAGCGATAGACCAGATCGCTGGACGACAGGATCAGCGGCGCATGGGCGGTCCAGAACAGCAGCCGCCAGCCGGCATTGTCCGCGCGCCAGGCCGGTTCGCTGGGCGTTTCATGATGCGCGGCCAGCCATTTGCGCATGACCGCTTCGGCGATCGGCGCGCCCTGTTCGCGCGTGGCGCTGCTGGACAGGTCGCGCAACCAGCGGAAACTGTGCAGATAATCCCTGAACGCAGGGCTGGTCGGCAGGCGGGTGAAATCCAGCGTGTCGATCGGCAGCTTCTGTCCGCGAAACAGGAAATAGCCCGCGCGGATCGCCGCCCCGGCGCGGCTGTCGCCCGGCACCTCATCGTCCGGCACGGCCAGCAGTTTCAGCGGATATTTGCCCTTCAGCCGACGGCCATGGATCGGCGTTTTCCAGCTGAGCAGATAGAAATGATTGGCGATCTTCTGGGCCAGCGACAGGCCCTTGTCATCCGCGACGCGGATGAGCCGCTTGCCCTGCTCGATGCCATCGTCGCCCGGTTCGGGCGGCAGGTCCTGGCCTTTGCGGACGGACATGCGCTGGGGCTCGCTCACCCGCCCCGCAGCTTGCGGATATTGTCGGCATAGGCATCCGGCCCGCCGCGGAAGGTGGCCGTGCCGGCGACCAGCACGTCGGCGCCGGCAGCAATCGCCTTGGGCGCGGTGGAGACATCGATGCCGCCATCGACCTGCAAATGAATGTCGCGCCCGGTCTTGTCGATCATCTTGCGGATCGCCTCGATCTTGCGCAGCTGATTTTCGATGAAGCTCTGGCCGCCGAAACCGGGGTTGACGCTCATCACCAGGATCAGGTCGACATCATCCATCAGATAATCGAGCATCTTGGCCGGGGTGCCGGGGTTCAGCACCACGCCCGCCTTCACGCCCAGCGACTTGATATGCTGGACGGTGCAGTGGATGTGCGGCCCGGCTTCGGGATGGACGGTGATGATGTCCGCACCGGCGGAAGCAAAGGCATCCAGATACAGGTCCACCGGCGAAATCATCAGATGGACGTCGAACGTCTTTTGCGTGTGCGGGCGCAGCGCCTTCACCACATTCGGGCCGATCGTGATGTTGGGCACGAAATGCCCGTCCATGACGTCGATATGCACCCAGTCGCAGCCAGCGGCGTCGATGGCGCGGACTTCCTCACCCAGACGGGCGAAGTCGGCGGAAAGGATGGAGGGCGAGATGAGGATCGGACGTGTCATTAACCGTTCGCCTTAATCGCCACCGGGGGCAAGGGCAACGGACATTTAGCCGCGATTCGCGATTGTTTTTTTGAAATCCGGACGGAGCCGGATTTGCCGCACCGGCCTCTCCCCCACCCGGCCACCCAACGGCAGTATCATATGGGTGGCCGGGTGGGGGAGAGGGCTGGTGCGGACCCAAAAATGCGCTCTTCCGCGCATTTTTCAAACAGCTCAAAGCATGACGAAAATGGTCGGGTCCAGCCGCCGGGAGGAGGGCGTGCCATGGGGCAGCAACTGTTTGACGCCGTGCAGCGCGACGGTTTCCCCGTCCGCGTCCAGGATCGGCGCGGCGATCAGCCGCATCGCGCATCGCCCGCCGCCGTCCGCCTGATCAATATCGACGTCCAGGGTGAAGCCGCGCTTATGTTTGATGGCATAGGCGCGCAACCGCTCCATCGGTTCGCGTGATTCCGGGGCATAGAGCGACACGGTCCGCGGCCGGCCCACGTCCTGATCGCGCTCCAGCCCGAATATGTCGTATACCCCTGCGGTCCAACTCAGCCGGTTGTCGCGCAGATCGCAATGCCACAGGCCCAGGCCGCGCTCAGCCAGCGCTGCGTCATTACGCGCGATATCCGGATCCAGCAGCACGGGCGACAAATGCGTGCGCAGATCATAGAGCGGCCAGCTATGGTTCAGGGGCAATGGCTCGATCGGTCGCATGGCGCACCTTTAAGACGAAGGAATTCCGTCTAAGCCCTTCATGGTTAAGGCTTAGTTTGTCGCCTTTGCAAGTCTTGCAATGAAAAATCCATCCGCGCCGCCCTGATCGGCCAGCATGTCGGGCAGCGACCGCAGCCAGCCCTGCGCCGTGGGGGCCATGGCTTCGGGCAATTCACCGGCCTGTGCGGGCAGCAGCGCGAAATCGAGATGCGCGGTCAGGAAGCGTTCGACCTGATCCTCGCCCTCCGCCTGCTCCAGCGAACAGGTGGCGTAGACGATCCGCCCGCCCGGCTTCAGCCAGCTTGCCGCGCGCGTCAGAAGCTCGCCCTGCAATTCGGCCAGTTCGGCAATCTGGCGCTGGCCGATGCGGTGCAGCACGTCGGGATGGCGGCGATAGATGCCAGTCGCGGTGCAGGGCGCGTCGAGCAGGATGGCGTCGACCGGTGCGTCGGGTTGCCACTGGCGCAGATCGGCGGTCACGACATCGGCAGACAGGCCGGTGCGCGCCAGATTCTCGGTCAGCTTCTCCAGCCGCTTCTTCGACTGGTCGACCGACAGGACGGTCCAGCCCGCTGCCGCCAGTTGCATCGTCTTGCCACCCGGCGCGGCGCACAGGTCCAGCACGGTGCGCCCTTCACCCGGCCCCAGCAGCCGCGCCGCGCAGGAGGCCGCGATATCCTGCACCCACCATGCCCCCTCGGCAAAGCCGGGCAGGTCGGGAATCACGGCGCCACCTTGATCGGGATTGGCCGACAATCGAACATGGCCGGGCGCGAAGGACGTGCCGTTCAACGCTTCTGTCCACTTCGCCGTCTCGCTCGCGTCGCGCAGGCTGATATCGACCGGCGGGCGCACGGCATAGGCATGGGCGGCGGCCAGCGGCATCGCCTCACCCCACTGGCCGGTCCAGCGTTCGACAACCTCGGCGGGCAAGGTCGGCGGATCGGGCAGCACCGGTTCGCCGCGCGTCACCGTGCCGAACACGCCATGAACCAGCTTGCGCGGGCCGCCATCGACCAGCGGCAGCGCGGTGGCGATCGCCGCATGGGCGGGCGTACCCAGCACCAGCGTCTGGGCCAGGGCGATGCGCAGCACCGTGCGCGCCTTGGCATCGTCGGGCAATATCTGCTTGGTCGCCCCGTCGATCAGCGCGTCCAGATCGGGCAGATGGCGCAGCACTTCCGCCGCGATGGCATGGACCAGCGCGCGGTCGGATTGCGGCAATCCCTGCGCCGCGCCATGCAGCGCCAGTTCCAGCGGATCGCCCCGGCGCAGCACTGCATCCAGCAAGCGCAGCGCGGCGCGGCGCGCGGGAAAGCCGGGAACGTCTTCGGCACGTGGAGCGGCGGGGCGGCGATTTTGGGGGCGGGGCATCAGCGGCCCCTACGCGCTTTCGCCGTCAAAGAAAATGGGCGACGCCAAAGCCGATGCCCAGGAACAGGGCGATCCAGCCGATGATGCCCACCCATAGCGCCAGCCAGTCGGACCGGCGCGGCCGGGCGCGGGCACCCCTGGGCACGGCGCGCAGGGAGGAAGGGATACGCTTGCGCCCCAGCGTCGCGACCGCGATCAGGCGGCGGCCCACGCCATGGAAGAAGCGGGCGGTATGGCGAGAAAAGACATGGTCGACGGTCAGATCGACCACCAGCCCACCGGCATGGCGCAGCACCACGCCCGCCACATCGACCACGACCTCGCCGATGTCGTCGACCATCAGCGTCCGTTCGGATCGAGCGCGCTGCGACGGCGCGGGGGCTGGGGCGGCGCGACTGGCGACAGAGCGGATGCGCGCGGCGGGGCGGGGATCGCGCCCATATCCGCCGCAATATCCTGCAAGGCGGCGATGCGCTTCTCCGTCGCGGGGTGGGTGGAGAAGAGTTCGCTCACATGGGTCGGCACGATATAGAGCTGCGCCGCCGCCGGATTGCGCTCTGCCACCGGATTGGGGATCATTTCCGCCCGGCCGGAAATCTTGGCGAGGGCGGAGGCCAGCGCATGGGGACTGCCGCTGATTTCCGCCCCGGCCCGGTCGGCGCCATATTCGCGGGTGCGGCTGATCGCCATCTGCACGATCATCGCGGCAAAGGGCGCGACGATCACCGCC
Organism: Sphingobium sp. AP50; assembly: GCF_900109095.1. Classification (GTDB taxonomy): domain Bacteria; phylum Pseudomonadota; class Alphaproteobacteria; order Sphingomonadales; family Sphingomonadaceae; genus Sphingobium. The sequence goes on along the minus strand of NZ_FNYZ01000002.1, from coordinate 329,788 downwards.
ATCAGGCTGGCGATCATATTGCCATGGCCTTCCCGGTCGCCACCGCGAAAGAAGAGGCCGAAATTGGCCAGCATCGAAATCGCGCCCGCTATGGTCGCGACCATCGTCATGATCAGCGTGTCACGATTCTTCACATGGCCCAGTTCATGCGCCATCACGCCCGCCACTTCGTCACGGCTCAGCATCGCCAGCAGGCCGGTGGTGGCGGCGACGGCGGCATTGTCGGGATTACGGCCGGTGGCAAAGGCATTGGGCGCCTGCTGGTCGATAATATAGACGCGCGGCATAGGTAGCCCGGCGCGCTGCGCCAGTTCCCGCACCAGCCCGTAAAATTCCGGCGCGCTCTGCGCATCCACTTCGCGCGCGTCATGCATGCGCAGCACGATCTTGTCGGCATTCCAGAAGGTGAACAGGTTCATGCCCGCCGCCGCCAGCAACGCTATGATCGCGCCGCCGCTGCCACCCAGCGGATAGCCCAGCGCCATGAACAGCGCCGTCAGCGCCGCCAGCAACAGGGTCGTCTTGAAACCGCTCACTTGCAATGCTCTCCTTTGCCGCCCAGATAGCGGGCAGCATATGAATATGGGGTTGATCCAGCCCTTCCGCAAATGAAAGGCCGCCCGCCATGGGAAGTTTCAACGGCAAGCGCCCGGCGCATGTGAAGCCACCCGCCCATCTTTCCAAAAGCCCGCCGGTGCCGCAGCCCGATCCGCTCGACGCCCCCTCCCGCCATCAGGAAGAGCTGAGCCCGGTCCGCTATGGCGACTGGGAGCGCAAGGGCATCGCCATCGATTTCTGATATTCTTGGAATGTGCGGGCTGGTGCGGGTCCAAAATACGCTCTTCCGCGCATTTTCAAACAAACAGTCCAGCACGGCTCGCCGTCGATTTTGCACGGCTGCCGTCGGCCCGTGCTGCGCCTGCGAGGAGGCACGCCGCACCGCTCTGGCTATCCGCGCCGTTAACTGTGCAGGCTCACGTCCATAAGGGAGATTATGGGTCGTGGGTGTGCATCTGGTTTCTGATATGAATGTGAAGGCGGTTTCGGATTATGCGCCGGAGGATGCGGCGCTGCTCTGTTCGGTGGGGCGGCTGGTCTGTGCCTGGACCATGCTGGAACAAAGCCTGGAGGCGAAGATCGGCATGCTGCGGGAGGCGATGGGCGATGTGCGCACGGTGGGCGCACGCACGCGTCCGACCATGACGAAATTGATGACGGAATTGCGCACGATGGTCGCCATGCGCGATCGTCGCAACGCCAGCGCGCTGACCGCGATCTCCGCGATCGAGCGGGACATGCAGCGGATCGACCGCTTCCGGGCGCTGATCATCCAGGGTTTCCACCAGCCCGAACCGGGCGGCTTCACCTGTCGCGACGGGCGCAACAATATCCAGCATATCGGTCTGGAGCAGCTCGAAGGCGAAATCTCGTCACTGGAAGCGGTAGCCAGCCGCCTTCTTGCGGTATAAGCCGCTCGCGGCGCTTGACCTTTCTCGCATGTGCGGCAATCCAAAGCCCGGTCGCGTCAGTGTGAAGGGGACCCCAACTTGACCAAACCGATTCGTAAAGCCGTCTTTCCTGTTGCGGGACTCGGCACGCGATTCCTGCCCGCCACGAAGGCGGTGCCCAAGGAATTGCTGCCCGTCGTGGACCGCCCGCTGATCCAATATGCCGTGGATGAAGCGCGCGAGGCGGGGATCGAACAGTTCATCTTCGTCACCGGTCGCGGCAAGGGCGCGATCGAGGATTATTTCGACATCGCCTTCGAATGCGAAACGTTGCAGCGCGAACGCGGCAAGGATCTGTCCGCGCTGGAAGGCACCCGGCTCGATCCGGGCAATGCGGTGTTCCTGCGCCAGCAGGAATCGCTGGGCCTGGGCCATGCCATCTGGTGCGCGCGCGACATCGTGGGCGACGAACCCTTCGCCATCCTTCTGCCTGACGAGTTCATGAAGGGCGAGCCGGGCAATGGCTGCATGAAGCAGATGGTCGATGCCTATGAAAAGGTTGGCGGCAATCTGGTCTGCGCGCTGGAAATCCCGATGGAACAGACGCCCAGCTATGGCGTGATCGATCCGGGCGCACGCGATGGCGTGCTGACGGAAGTGAAGGGCCTCGTTGAGAAGCCCAAGCTCGGCACCGCGCCCAGCAACCTGATCCTGCCCGGCCGCTACATCCTTCAGCCCGAAGTGATGAAGATCCTGGAAACGCAGGAAAAGGGCGCGGGCGGCGAGATTCAGCTTACCGACGCGATGGCCGCGATGATCGGCAATCAGCCCTTCCATGGTGTGACCTTCGACGGCCGTCGCTTCGATTGCGGGTCCAAGGCCGGCTATATCGAGGCGAATCTGGCGCTGTCGCTGGAGCGCGACGACCTGAAGGACCATATCCGCGCCTTCGCAACGGAAGAACTGGCCCGCTGATCGCGGCGCCAGTCGGCTAACGAAAAAGGGCGGCTTCCCATCGGAAGCCGCCCTTTTTCGTGCCGAAGCGTGGAGTGCCGTCAGAACGGCACTTCATCGTCCAGATCATTGTCGAAATTGGGGCTGCCCGCACGGCTGCCAGCATTGCCGGCGCCCGACGAGGAGCGACCGCCGCCATAGCCGCCACCGCTCTGGCCGCCGCCGAAATCGTCATAGTCGCCACCGCCAAAGCCGCTCGACCCGCCCTGCCAGTCGCTCACGCCCGGCTGCGAACGGCCACCGCCGCCACCGCCAAAGCCGCCGCCCTGGCCACCACCGCCCGGTGCGCCGTCCAGCATGGTCAGCACGCTGCCCAGACCCTGCAACACGACTTCGGTCGTGTAGCGGTCATTGCCCTGCTGGTCCTGCCATTTGCGGGTGCGCAGCTGCCCTTCGATATAGACTTTGCTGCCCTTGCGCAGGAAGCGTTCCGCGACGCCGACCAGTCCTTCGGAAAAGATCGCGACGCTATGCCATTCGGTGCGCTCCTTGCGCTCGCCGGTGTTGCGATCCTTCCAGCTTTCGGACGTGGCGATACGCAGATTGCATACCTTGCCGCCATTCTGGAAGCTCTTGACCTCCGGGTCGGCGCCCAGATTGCCGACCAGAATGACCTTGTTGACCGAGCCTGCCATGATTCCTCCGAAATAATAGCCGGTCTTTATAGCGACGCGCGCCCGCAAATCCAGCCGCGACATGGAGCATGCCGCAGCCTTTCGTCGCGTCTGCCGCTATCCCAGTCCCATCGCGACCGCCACCCAATAGGTCACGCCCGCCGCGACATAGGCCAGCACGAACAGATAGCCGATCATGAAGCCGGTCCATTTCCACCCGGCGGTTTCGCGCCGCGTCACCGCGATGGTGGAAATGCACTGCGGCGCGAACACGAACCATGCCAGGAAAGCGAGGGCAGTCGCCAGCGACCAGCGGCTCTGCAACCGGTCGCCCAGCCCCTTGTCCAGCGCTTCCACATCATCCTCGGCATCGATCGCATAGACGGTGGCGATGGCGGATACGGCCACTTCGCGCGCGGCCATGGACGGCAGCAGGGCGAGAGAGATGTCCCGGTTGAAACCGATCGGCTCGACCAGCAGATGGATGCCGCCCGCGATCCGGCCGGCGATCGAATATTCGCTCTGCCGCACGCCATCGGGCGCCTTGGGGAAGCTCATCAGCACCCACAGGACGATATTGGTGAACAGGATGATCGTGCCGGCGCGTTTGAGGAAAATTACAGCGCGCTGCCACAGACCGATCAGCAGATCCTGCGGCCGGGGCCACTGATATTTGGGCATTTCCATCAGGAAACCGCTGCTCTGCCCCTTGGTCACGGTCAGTCGCAGCGCCCAGGCGGCGATCAGCGCGCCGACCACGCCGAAGACATAGAGCAGGAACATCACCAGCCCTTGCAGGCCGATGCCCGGTCCCACGTCACGTGCCGGGATGAAGGCGCTGATGATCAGGCCATAGACCGGCAGTCGCGCCGAACAGGTCATCAGCGGCGCGATCAGGATCGTCGTCAGCCGGTCCTTGGGATCGGAAATGGTGCGCGTCGCCATGATCCCCGGCACGGCGCAGGCGAAGGAGGACAGCAGCGGGATGAAGGCCCGGCCCGACAGGCCGACCCGCGCCATCAGCGCATCCATGATGAAGGCTGCGCGCGCCATATAGCCGGTCGCTTCCAGCATCAGGATGAAGAAGAAGAGGATCAGAATCTGCGGCAGGAAGACGATCACCGCGCCCACGCCGCCGACTACGCCCTGCAACAGGAAGTCGTGGACGATGCCCGGCGGCAACGTGTTCGTCACCGCCTCGCCCAGCGCCGTCACCCAGCCTTCCAGCATGTCGGCGGGCGCACTGGCCCAACTGAACACGGCCTGGAACATCACGAACAACAAAGCGAGCAGGATGATGAAGCCCGCGACAGGATGCAGCAGCACCCGGTCCACCGCGGCCGTCAGTCGGCGCGATGGCGTTTCGCGCACGATTGCTGCACGGGCGATCCGCCGCGCTTCGCTGCGCACGGTATCGAAATCGCGCGCCGGCCCTTGGGTATAGGGGGCGGGGGCACCGTTCATCAGGCCGTCCAGTTCCTGACGCAGATGGTCGAGGCCGCGCTTGCGCACCGCCACGGTGGAAATCACCGGCACGCCCAGTTCGCGCGACAGGATATTGGCGTCCAGTTCCAGCCCGTCGCGGGTGGCGAGGTCGACCATGTTGAGCGCCACCACGGTCGGCAGGCCCAGCGCGATCAGTTCCAGCGCGAAGCGCAGATGATTGTCGAGGTTCGACGCATCGACCACCACGACCAGCGCGTCGGGGCGCTTCTCGCCATCCTGCTTGCCCAAAATCACGTCGCGCGTGACCTGCTCGTCGGGGCTGGTGGGGTCTAGGCTGTAGGTGCCGGGCAGGTCGACCAGTTCGACCGGGCGACCATCGCTCAGCGACAGGCGGCCCGCCTTGCGCTCTACAGTAACGCCCGGATAATTGCCCAGCTTCTGTCGCGCGCCGGTCAGCGCGTTGAACAGCGCGCTCTTGCCGGCATTGGGATTGCCGACCAGCGCGACCAGCGGCAGGCCGCTCATGCCCCGTACTCCGACCCAGGAGTCTCCGGACCGGTGCGCACGGTGATGGCGGCGGCGTGATTGCGGCGCATGGCGATGGTCATCCGGCCGACCTTGCAGGCGATCGGCCCCTTGCCCAGGAAACCGCCATGGTGCAGCGCCTCGACGCTGGCGCCTTCGCACAGCCCATATTCCCGCAGGCGCTGGCCTTCGGACGGAGTAAGGGCGGCCCAGTCGATCAGGTCGACATAGGCGGGTTGCCGAAGCGGCAGGTCGGTCAGGCGCAAGGGAAGAACACTCACAGGCTATTTCCTGCGAGTGACTATCAATACAAGCTGGTTAACGCCAGAAGAAATGCGGCACCGACCCAATGGGTCAAGCTCAGACCGCGGGATAGCGCAGGCGTCCGATGAAGCGGGACAGGCTCAGATGCTCGCCGCCGCCTACGCCCTTCAGCTTGGCCTTGGCTTTTTCGAACCGCATCACCCCCTCGATCCGGCGCGCCAGAAAGGCGCGGCTGTCGGCATGGTCCTCGCTCTCGTCATTGACGAAGGCCAGCAGGGTAGAGGCATAGACGGCGGTCAGCGTGGTCCGCTTGCTATAATGGGCGAAGTCGGCGGCGGTGTCGCCCGCTGCGCGCCACATCACATCGGCCGCGCGCCAGCCCAGCTTGGTCGCGCGGGCCGCATTGGTCGGCAGCGCCAGAATCGCGATCGCGCGGCGCAGCGCTTCCCGGTCGGGGGCCAGCAGCGTCAGCCGCGCCTCGATCAGGGCGATGATCCGCTTGCGAATCGACAAAGCGGCCAGCGTTTCGGGCGGCAGCATGGCCAGCATCTGCGCATCGATGCTGGCGAACCAGGCGTCGATCATGTCGACCGGGCCGTCGGCGAAGGCGAGGGCGGCGATATCGGGATCGACGCCCTTTTCCTGCGCCGCCATCGTCACCGCCGGGCTGCGCCAGCCGTCAAAGGCGGCATGGCGCGCGAGCACAGGCGCCAGCAGCGCGCGAATTTCGTCGAGGGTCATGTCGTGAATGTCGCTCATGCCCCTTGGTCTAAACCCGTGCGGGCAGCCGCACAAGCACCAGCGCCGCCGCAACCGCCGCCGTGCCCAGCATATCGGCCGGACTCAGCCATTCGCCGAACAGCAGCCAGCCGAAAATCGCCGACACCGCCGGTTGCAGCAACAGGCTCAGCCCCAGCACCAATGGCGAGAACCAGCCGATCGCGTAAGTCAGCAGCCCCTGACCGATCAACTGGCTGGACAAAGCGAGCAGCAGCAGCGGCGTCCAGTCCTGCGGCATCACCACCTCGCCCAGCGCCAGCGCGCACAGCAGCAACGCGGGCGTGCTTGCCGCGCTCGCCACCGCCAGCACCGACCAGGCGTCGAGTCGCGCCCGTGCGCCCTGCACGATCAGCAGATAGGCGGTGTAGAGGACGCCCGCGAGCAGACAGAGCAGGTCGCCATGCAGGTTGCGGATCGACAATTCATAACTGCCGCCCATCATCACCAGCGCCCCCGCGCCCGCCAGCGCCAGCGCGGCGCCCTGCATCCGGGTCGGCCTCTGCCGCAGCGCCAGCATCGCCCAGGCGGGCAGGAACAGGCCGCTCATATTGCCGAAAATGGTTGCATTGGCGACCTTGGTATAGAGGATGCCGATATGCCAGGCGGCAAGATCGGCGGCGAAGACCAGGCCCGACAGGATCAGCAATGTCCATTCGCGCCGCGTCGGCGGCGTTCGCTTCAGCCCCGGTCGGGCCAGCAGGAGGAGGAAGGGCAGCGCCAGCAACAATCGCCAGAAGGCCGCCGCCACCGGCCCGACGTCGGACAGGCGCACCAGCACTGGCCCCAAAGGCAGGATCAGGTTCGCCAGCATCAGCGCCGGAAAGGCTAGGCGCGGGATGCCGATCTGTGCGGCGGGGGTTGAACTGGCCATGGCGGCTCCCTAGCTGGCTTTGCGCATCTAGTCCCGTTGCAAATTGCAACTATAATGACGGAGATTTTCGTGACCAGCCTGTTCGATCCTATCCAGCTTGGGGCCATCAGTGCGCCCAATCGCGTGCTGATGGCGCCGCTGACGCGCGGCCGAGCGACTCGCAACCATGTGCCGACCCCGATCATGGCTGATTACTATGCACAGCGCGCCTCGGCCGGGCTGATCATCAGCGAAGCGACCGGCATTTCGCAACAGGGGCTGGGCTGGCCCTTCGCGCCGGGCATCTGGTCGGATGAACAGGTGGAGGCTTGGAAGCCGGTGACGCAGGCGGTGCATGACAAGGGCGGCCGGATCATCGTCCAGCTCTGGCATATGGGCCGCGCCGTCCACAGCAGCGTCACTGGCGAGCAGCCCGTCTCGTCCAGCGCCACCGCTGCGCCGGGAGACGTGCACAGCTATGAGGGCAAGAAGCCCTATGAAACCGCGCGCCCGCTGGCGATCGAGGAGATTCCGGGGCTGATCGACACCTATGTCCGCGCCGCGCATAATGCGATCGCCGCCGGTTTCGACGGGGTGCAGATCCACGCCGCCAACGGCTATCTGATTGACGAATTCCTGCGCGACAACAGCAATTTCCGCGATGATATCTATGGCGGCAGCGTCGAAAACCGCGTGCGTCTGCTGCGCGAAGTGACGCAGGCGGTGGTCGATGCCATCGGCGCCGATCGTGTATCGGTGCGCCTGTCGCCCAATGGCGATTCGCAGGGCGTCGACGACAGCGATCCCGCGACTTTGTTCGCGGCGGCGGCCGATGTGCTGAACGATATCGGCATCGCCTTCCTCGAACTGCGCGAGCCCGGCCCGGCCGGCACCTTCGGCGCGACCGACGTCCCGCGCCAGTCGCCGCTGATCCGCCAGCATTTCAAGGGGCCGCTGGTGCTCAACAGCGATTATGACGCGGACCGCGCGCAGGCAGACCTGGCCAGTGGTCTGGCCGATGCGATCAGCTTCGGCCGGCCGCTGATGGCCAATCCCGATCTGGTGGAGCGTTTGCGTGAAGGCGCACCGGTCAATCCGCCGCAGTCTATGGCGACCTGGTATGGTCAGGGGGAGGCCGGCTACACCGACTATCCGACCCTGGAAGAGGAAAAGACCGCGGCGTAAGGCAGACCTGTTCCCCCTCCCGTAAACAGGAGGGGTTGATGGGAGGCACGTGACTCCCATCAAGGGGGTGGGCATGCGCGAGGTTGCGCTGGCCCACCCCGCTGCGACTAGGTCCGGCTTCGCCGAACCAAGTCTCGCCGCCCCTCCCGCCTGCGGGAGGGGTATAAACCGCTGTGCCAAGTACAAAAAAAGGGGCGGCTCCACCCGGAACCGCCCCCTCCTTATTCCCAAGTCGCGCCTCAATCAGGCGCCGAACCGTTCCCGCAAGCCCAGCATGGCGATCGCCGCCTTGGCTGCTTCGCCACCCTTGTCCTTCTGGTCGGGGCGGGCGCGGACCAGCGCCTGTTCTTCATTCTCGACGGTCAGGATGCCGTTGCCGATCGGGATCGCATCCATGCTCAGCGCCATCAGGCCGCGCGCGCTTTCGTTCGACACCACTTCGAAATGATAGGTCTCGCCGCGGATCACCACGCCGATCGCGACGAAGCCGTCATAGCGGCCGGTTTCCGCCGCCAGCGCCACCGCACCGGGGATTTCCAGCGCGCCCGGCACCGTAATCACCTCATATTTATGGCCGGCCTCGTCCAGCGCCGCCTTCGCGCCTTCGATCAGCAGGTCGTTGAGATGGTCGTAGAAGCGGGCTTCGACGATCAGGAATTTCGCCATGATATAAGGTTCCTTACAGCTCGATCGGGCGCTGCCCAACCACGGAGAGGTCATAGCCGTCAAGCGCGATCAGGCTGTGCTGGGTGTTGGACAGCAGGATCATGTCATGCACGCCCAGTTCGGCGAGCAACTGCGCGCCCACGCCATAGTTACGCAATTCGTCCATCCCGGCCGGTGCCTTGCCCGCATGGGCATCGACGCAGCGGGTGACGAAGCCGCCATCCTCATTGCCGGTCAGGATGACGATCAGGCCGGAGCCTTCGCGACCGATAATCTCCATCGATCGGGCGAGCAGGTCGCCGCGCGGCCCTTCCGCACCATAGACATCGTCCAGCAGCGACAATTGATGCATGCGCACCAGCGTCGGTTGGTCGGGGACGACATGGCCCTTCTGCAACACCAGCTGTTCGCTCTGCGTCGCCTTGTTATAGAAGCTGATCGCCTTCCAGTCGCCGCCCCACTTGCTGTGGAAGGTCGTTTCCGACCGGCGCTCGACCATATGGTCGTGGCGACGGCGATAGGCGATCAGGTCACGGATCGTGCCGATCTTCAGCTTGTGCTTCTGGGCGAAGACGATCAGGTCGTCCAGCCGCGCCATCGTGCCGTCATCCTTCATCACTTCGCAGATGACGCCCGACGGGTTGAGGCCGGCCAGCCGTGCGACGTCCACAGCCGCTTCGGTATGGCCGGTGCGCACTAGCACGCCGCCATCCCTGGCGATCAGCGGGAAGACGTGGCCGGGCGTGACGATGTCCGCCTTGCCCTTGGCGCCGTCGATCGCGACCGAGACGGTGCGCGCCCGGTCGGCAGCGCTGATGCCGGTGGTCACGCCTTCGCGCGCCTCGATCGACACGGTGAAGGCGGTTTCGTGCCGGGTGCCGTTGTTGCGGCTCATCAGGTCCAGGCCCAGATGCTCGATCCGCTGGCGCGTCATCGCCAGACAGATGAGGCCACGGCCGTGGGTAGCCATGAAATTGATCGCGTCGGGCGTCGCCATCTGCGCGGGGATGACCAGATCGCCCTCATTCTCGCGATCCTCGTCATCGACCAGAATGAACATGCGGCCGTTGCGGGCTTCGTTGATGATTTCTTCGGGACTCGCGAGCGCGGTGCCGCCCTCGCGCTTGAGCAGATAGGCTTCCAGCTTGCCCAGTGTGTCCGCCGTCGGGTTCCAGTCGCTTTCGCCCAGCTTGCGCAGGCTGTTGGCGTGCAGGCCGGCGGCGCGCGCCAGACCGGATCGGGACATGCCGCCATCGGTGACGAGGCTGCGGACGGAATCGAGAAGTGCGGATGACATGATAAACTCCTTCCCCCGACGGGATGGTAGTCATATCACACTGCAATGTGAATATTTCAAGCAAGAAATCACATGCCGCGGTTGCGAAGGCTCTGCATCCGGTCGAGATAGCGGGCCAGCACATCGATCTCCAGATTGAAGGCGCGCCCGTCAGCCAGTTGGTCCAGCGTGGTTGCAGCGGCTGTGTGCGGAATGATGTTCAGGCCGAAATGCACGCCGCCATCGGCCTGATCTTCGACGGCATTGACCGTCAGCGAAATGCCGTCGACCGTGATCGATCCCTTGGCCGCCAGCGCCGCCGCCAGTTCCCGTGGCGCGCGGATGACCAGCCGGGTCGAATCGCCTTCGCGGGTCGCGGACACCAGATGGCCGATGCCGTCGACATGGCCGGTCACGATATGCCCGCCCAGTTCGTCGCCGACCTTGAGAGCCCGTTCCAGATTGAGCCGTCTGCCTTCCGCCCACAGGCCCGGCGCGGTGCGTGCCACGGTTTCGGCCGACAGGTCGACCGCGAACCAGTCCGCGCCCTTCTCCACCACCGTCAGGCAAGCGCCCGAACAGGCGATCGACGCGCCGATCGCCACGCCATCCATCGCATAGGCGCAGCCGATGACCAGTCGCAGGTCGCCGCGCTGCTCATGGCTGCGAATGGTGCCGATGTCGGTGATGATGCCGGTGAACATGGATCGATCCTATTACGCAAAGTCCGTTCGGTTCGAGCTTGTCGAGAACCCGCGCGAGACGGTTCTCGACAGGCTCGAACCGAACGGAGAATTGGGAAGGGGACTTAGGCGCTCCGCGTCCGCTCGTAAACCTCCAGCCGGTCGACGCCCAGCGCGCGCGCATCGGTCGTGCGCCAGCGGTCATGCGCGTACGGCAGGTCGGCGAGGCCAATGTCGCCGATCCCGGCCAGCCCCGCGCCCACGATGATCGGCGCCCGATAGAGCATCAGCCGGTCGACCAGATCGTCCCGCAGGAAAGCGGCGGCCGTTTCCGCGCCCCCCTCCACCAGCAGATGATCGACCCGGTCGAGCGTCGCGATCTCCTCCGGCGTGCCGATCCGGTCCCAGCCTTCGGGTGCATCGCCGCGCGTCAGCAGCAACCGGCGCGGCGAACGATTCTCCAGCCCGCGCAATCGCACATCCAGCTTGGGCGCATCGGCGCGCAGCGTGCCGCCGCCTACCAATATCGCGTCATGCCGCGCCCGCTCCATATGCGCATGGGCGCGCGCATCCGGCCCGGTGATCCAGCGGCTCGATCCGTCCGCCAGCGCGATCCGCCCGTCGAGCGAGAGGCCCAGCTTCAGCGTCACATGCGGCCGCCCCAGCGTCTGGCGCAGCACGAATCCCGCCATCGCCCCGGCCGCTTCCTGCGCCATCAGCCCCATCTCGACCGCTATGCCCCGGTCGCGCAGCCAGGCCGCGCCCTGTCCATCCGTGCGCGGATCGGGATCGCGCAGCGCGATCACCACGCGCGCAACGCCGGCCCGCGCCATCAGGTCGGCGCAGCGCGGTCCGCGTGGGCTCAGGTGAAAACAGGGTTCCAGCGTCACATAGGCGGTGGCGCCGCGCGCCCGGTCCATCGCCTGTTCCAGCGCCTGCGCCTCGGCATGGGGGCGGCCGCCCTTCTGGGTCCAGCCGCGCCCGACGACATGCCCGTCCTTGACGATCAGGCAGCCGACATTGGGATTGGGGGTGGAAAGCCCGCGCCCGCGCCCAGACAGCGCGATAGCAGCGGCCATATAGCGCCGGTCCTGCGCGGCGGTGGCGGCGGGCAGGGGCGGCTTGCTCAGGGCTGGGCGGCTCCGGCCGACGGTGCAGCAGCGGTCTTGGGCGCGGTCTTTTCCGCCGCTTCCGCCTTGGCCAGACGGTCGTCCAGCAGCGCGTCGATGGCCTTCACCGCTTCCTTTCGCTTGGCGGTGTTGCGCGCTTCCTCCTCGCGCCATTCGATGCCAAAGGCGTCGGCATAGCCCTGCATCTTCTTCTGGTCCTTCTGCAACGCCGCCTCGCGCTTGGCGAAATCGATCTTCTGTTGCAGGATCACCGCTGCGTCGGACCGGTTCGCGTCCCAGCTCTGGACATAGATGATCTTGTTGCGCGTTGGCATCGTGTTGGTGTTGGCGTCGACAACGAACGCCCACACGATCACCCAGGTCATCGCGACGGACAGGCCCAGCAACGGCCATTTATGCTGCCGCTGTTGACGGAAATAGCTCCAGAAATCGCCAAGCGCGCTTTTGGGGGAAACGGGACGGGGGAATATCGCCATGCCGCCCTTATAGGACAGGGCGGGCGCAGATGCAAAATGCTCCATGATGCTTCCCTTGGAAATGATGCCGCCGCTCTTCAATCCTCCCGTGCAAAGGGGAGGGGGACCATTTGCCCAGCAAATGGTGGAGGGGTGTCGCGCAGCGCTCGCACGTCGCAACTCCCCTCCATCCTTCGGCCTCACCTCGCCCTTCAGGGGGAGGATTGCCGGACGGCGACCCGGCCCTTTATCTCACTGCGTCAGCGTGAAGCGCACCGTCAGTATCTTGGTCGACGCCACCGCCACGCCATCGCGGGTGGCCGGGCGGAATCGCCATTTGCGCCTCGCGTGCCGCTCGGTCGCCAGCCAGAAACTTTCGTCGCTGGCAGACACTTTCTCGATCGCGGTAACGCGCCCTTCCGCGCTGATGGTGACGCGCACCGTCACCTTGCCTTCCACCCCCTGCCGGATCATCGCGCCGGGATAGTCGGGCTGGAACGCGGCCAGCGCGCGCGGATCGATCGACGGTTCGGTCAGCACCGGCTCGGCCATGGGCGGCGGTGGCGGCGGGATGTAGGGCTGGACCGGGCCGATGCTGGTGCCGTTGCCGCTATCCTTCGTGGCCGTCACCGTCGGATCGCCCTTGGGCAGGTCGACCACCGGATCGGTAACGGTGGGCTGCTCCCGCTGTTGCGGTTGAGTCTCGATCCTGGGATCGGCCTTCTTCTCGACCACCGGTTCGGGCGGCGGCGAGAGGGGGATATTGGTGCCTATGAAAGGCTTGTTGGTGATGACCTCGATCACCTCCTTGGGGATCAGCAGGAACGCCCCGATGGCCAGCGCATGCACGGCCACCGTGCCGCCCAGCCCCAGCGGAGACTTGCGCCCCGCGCTATAGCGCGACGGTGTCTCCCCCAATGGCGCTCCACCCCGTCCCGTTCCCGTCATCATGAGTCGCATCGTCCGGCTCCTCTGTCTGTCGCATCCTCTGTTTCCCACAGGTCCGTCTGTTGCGAAGATTGCGGTGGGAATGAAATGATACAACATCAAATAATGATATGTTGCAACATTAAATTTTGAACATTGCAACAATGCTGCTGCATCCGGACATATGGCGGCAAAGCGGGGGTGCGAGGGGAATCGCAAAGAGGGCGGGCCTTCAGGAGACTCCATGCATCTGCCGAAATATCTTCTAGCTGTCTCACTCGCTGTCTCGGCCCCGCTCGCCGCCCAGCCTGCCGCGCCGCAGGACGGCCCATGGGCGGCCGATGCCGATGGCGACGGGCGCATCACCCGCGATGAAATGGCCGCCTATATGGATCGGCGCTTCGGCCTGATGGATCAGGATGGCGACGGGCTGGTGCCGGTGCAGACGATGCAACGCATGCTCGGCCATGAACCGCAGGAGCGCGCCGCCGGTCAGGACGGCCAGAAGGGTCACAAGGGGCGCGGCGGACCGGGTGGTCCCGGTGGTGGTGGTGGCCCCGGCGGGCCTCCGCCCGGTGGCCCGCCTCCCGGAGGCAAGGCGCCAAAGGACGACCGTGCCGAGGGCGGACCACCGCCGGGCCGGGCCATGCCCTATCCGGAAGATGCCAATGATGATGGCCAGATCGACCGCACCGAATTTCTCGCGCCCGCCTTTGCCATGTTCACCGACATGGATCGCAATGGCGATGGCGTGTTGACCGCTGATGAATTGCCGCCACCCCCGCCGCCGCCCGGATCGGACGGGGAGGGGCCGCCGCCGCGCGACTGACCGATGATCGGAAGGGCGGGCGATGCGATCACATCCTCCGCCGTGCCCTTTGTCTTTGCCTTGCCCATCATGTCAGATCGATCGCCCCGGCCGATCTGACACCGACCTAGGAACTGGCCGACTCTCTCCTCTGCGCGGCCGGTTCCGCCGGAGCGCGCCGTTTGGCCCGGCGCGCTCCGGCACATGATTGGAGAACGGCACCGGCCCGCACCCCACCCGGCCACCCATATGATACTGCCGTTGGGTGGCCGGGTGGGGGGGCGGGCCGGTGCGGCCTTACCTATAAAAACGTATCGATCGTGTGGATCGCCAGCCCCACCAGCCCGCCTACCAGCGTGCCGTTGATGCGGATATATTGCAGGTCGCGCCCGACCGCATGTTCCAGCCGACTGGTGACGGTGCCGGCATCCCATCCGCGTACCGTGTCGCTGACCAGCCGGACGATCGCGTCGCCATAGCTGGCCGCCGCGCCCACCGCCGCGCGGCGGACGAAGCGGTTGATCACCAGTCGCAACCGCGCCTCCTGCTGCAAGGTGCCGCCCAGTGCGCGCAACGCCTCGCCCAGCCGCCCCGCCATCGCCTTGCCCGGATCGCGCACCGCGCGCAGCAGGCCGGCCCGCGCCTGTTCCCACAATCCGTCGATCCAGCGCTGCATCGCCGGATTATCGACAATCTCGTCGCGCAGCTTCGCCACCTTGGCCTGCATCTCCAGATCAAATTGCAGGTCGAAGGCCAGCTTGGCCATGCCTTCCTCCGCCTTCAGGCGCAGCGGATGGCCGGGATCCTGCGCCATGTCGGCCAGCATCTTGCGCAGGCCGTTCAGGATCGCATTGGCCAGATTCTCGTCCAGCCCGGTCCAGCGCAGCACCTTGCCCGCGCGCTCCTGAATCATCTGGCGGATCAGATGCTCATTGCCCTCCAGTGTGCGGTCGGCCCAATGGACGATCGCGTCCATCACCGGGGCATGGCGCCCGTCCCGCATCGCCGCCTCGATCGCCTGTCCGACCAGCGGCCCCATGTTGATCGCGCGCAGCCGCTGGCCGATCGCGCCCTTCACCATGCCGCCCAGCCGTTCCTGATCCAGCGCCTCCAATATGTCGGCGATCAGGCGGGATGCGCCCTCGCGCAGCCGCCCGTCGCCGGCGGATGGACTGGCGAGGAAGCGCCCTGCCGCCGCCGCCACGTCCATATGCCGCATCCGGCGGGCGACGACGGCGGGGGTCAGGAAATTGTCGCGCAGGAAGGCGGCCAGCGTATCGCCGATCCGGTCCTTGTTGTGCGGAATGATCGCGGTATGCGGGATCGGCAGGCCCAGCGGATGACGGAACAGGGCGGTGACCGCGAACCAGTCGGCCAGCCCGCCCACCATCGCCGCTTCGGCAAAGGCCTGCACGAATCCGATGGCGGGGTGCAGATGCGCGGTGGCGCGTGCGCCGATGAAGATCGCCGCCATCGCCACAAGCATGCCCGTCGCGAATAATCGCATCCCCCGCGCAGGATGCGGGGTCAGCAGGGTCCGGGATCGAGGCAGGCGGAGCAGCGTCATGACCGTCAAACGGTTACGCGGCCGTTTCGTTCAGGCAAGGCCTTCTTTTGCCCCGCCTGAACGACTCTAGTCATTCCGCCGGATGGATAGCGCCGCGCACCGGCTTGCCATCATCGCCCGGCTTGTAGGTCAGCAGGCCGCGGCCCAGACGCGGGCCCATCCAGCTTTCGAGCCCAATCGCCAGGCTGAAGATCGCCGGCACGATCACCAGCGTCAGCACCGTCGACAGCAACAGGCCGCCGATCACCGTGATGCCCATCGGCGCGCGCCAGGCGGCGTCACCCGACAACGACAGGGCGGTCGGCACCATGCCCGCCACCATCGCGACCGTGGTCATGACGATCGGCTGGGCGCGCTTATGCCCTGCGTCGATGATCGCCTCCTTCTTGGGCACGCCCTTCTCCATTTCCTCTAGGGCGAAGTCGATCACGAGGATGGAGTTTTTCGCGACGATGCCCAGCAGCATCAGCATGCCGATGAACACCGGCATCGACACCGGCTGGCCCGCAATGTGCAGCGCCAGCGCGCCGCCCAGCGGCGCCAGCAGCAGCGAGCCCAGATTGACGAAGGGCGGCATCAGACGCTTGTACAGCAGGGTCAGCACCGCCAGCACCAGCAGGATGCCGGAGAAGACGGCGATGATGAAGTTCTGGATCATCTCCGCCTGCCATTTGGCGTCGCCTGCGTTCAGTTTCTGCACGCCCTGCACCTTGCCGGCGAGAATATCCTTCATCAGCGGCAGGGCGTTGATCTTCACCATCGCCTGACTGGTCACGACACCCGGCGCCAGATCCGCACCCACCACGATCCGGCGAATCTGGTTATAGCGGCGTATCTGCGTCGGACCCGCGCCAAAGCTGATGTCGGCCACGACCTTCAGCGGCACCGATCCGCCCGAAACCGTCGGCACCGGCATATTCTCGATCGTGGCGATGTCCTTGCGGCTGTCTTCCGCAATGGCCACGCGGATCGGGATCTGGCGGTCCGACAGGGAGAATTTGGCGCTGTTCTGGTCGATATCGCCGATCGTCGCGATACGGATCGACTGGCTGAGCGCGGAGGTGGTGACCCCCAGGCTGGCGGCCAGGTCCAGGCGCGGTTTGATGATGATCTCTGGCCGCTGCATGTCGCCCTGCACGCGCGGTGCGCGCAGTTCGGGGATGCGGGCCATCTCATGCACCAGCTGGTTGGCGGTCTTTTCCAGCAGTTCCGGATCGTCGGACCCGAACATCATGATGATGTCGCGGCCGAAACCGCCGCCCGACTGCGACTGGAAATTGACCCGTGCGTCGGCAACGGTCTGGAATTTCGGGGCGACCTTGCGTTCCCAGTCGACCGAACTGATCGGCCGGTCCTTCTTCAGCGTCAGGAAGATGTCGGCGCTGGCCGGTTCGATATCGGCAAAGGCGGCGTCGACCACATCCTTGTCCGCCGCCAGCATGTCCGCGACCTTGCGGGTGATGGCGGTGGTCTGTTCCAGCGTGCTGCCCGGCACCGTCTCGATCTTCACCTGACTGAAATCGGTATTGGTCGTCGGCTGGAAAGTCATGGGCAGGGTCGCAAAGGCGACGATGGTCGCCAGAAACGCGCCGATGCCCATGCCCAGCGTCCACACGCGATGATCGGTGAAGAAGGCGGCAATCCGGTTGCCAAAGCCGCCGCGCGCGCGCCGCTGCTTCGCCTTGCGATCGTCCAGCGACCAGCGCAGCACGCCCATATAGCGGTCCATCAGCCAGCCTTCGCCATGGCTTTCCTCGCCATGGGCCTTCAGGAAATAGGCGGCGATCATCGGCGTGATCAGGCGCGCCACGGCCAGGCTCATCAGCACGGATACGACCACGGTCATGCCGAACTGGATGAAAAACTGCCCCGCCAGACCCGGCATCATCGCCACCGGCAGGAACACCGCGACGATCGCCATGGTGGTGGCCAGCACCGCCAGCCCGATCTCGTCCGCCGCGTCGATCGACGCCTGATAGGCGCTTTTGCCCATGCGCATATGGCGCACGATATTCTCGATCTCCACGATCGCGTCATCGACCAGCACGCCCGCCACAAGGCTCAGCGCCAGCAGCGAAATGCCGTTCAGCGTGAAGCCCATCATGTCCATGAACCAGAAGGACGGGATGGCCGACAGCGGGATCGCCAGCGCCGAAATCATCGTCGCGCGCCAGTCGCGCAGAAACAGGAAGACGATCACGACCGCCAGCACCGCGCCCTCGATCATCGCCGACATGGCGCTGTGATACTGGCCTTTGGTATATTCGACGCTGGTGTAGAGCTGCTTGAAATGGATCTTGGGATTTTCCTGCTGCAGCTTGTCCAGCACCTTCATGGCTTCGTCATAGACGGTGACGTCGGACGATCCCTTGGCTTTTTCCATGCTGAAACTGGTGACCTGCCGCCCGTTCATCAGCGACAGGTTGCGCTGTTCGGCATACATGTCGCGCACGGTCGCCAGATCGGACAGCTTGACCGTGCGGGCGCCGGAAATGGCGATCTGCGTGTCGCCCAGGGTGCGGGCGCTGGTCGCATTGCCCAGCACGCGGATCGATTGCTCCGCCCCGGCGATTTCGGTCCGGCCGCCCGCTGCGTTCAGGTTCACCTGCTGCAACTGCGCATTCACCTGCGCGGCGGTGACGCCATAGGCCTGTAGCTTGGCCGGGTCCAGAATGACGCGGATTTCGCGGCTCACGCCGCCGCCGCGCTTGACCGCCGCCATGCCGCTGATCGACAGCAGCCGCTTGGCGACCGTATTGTCGACATACCAGGACAGTTCCTCCAGCGTCATGTCGGTCGCTTCGGCGCTGAAATAGGCGATCGGGCCGCCATCCACGTCGATGCGCTGGACCTGCGGTTCCAAAATGCCGTCGGGCAGGTCGCTGCGGATCTGGTCCACCGCATTCTTCACGTCCGACACGGCCCGGTCGACCGGCGTGCCGATCTGGAACTGGACGTTGGTCAGCGACTGGCCTTCGGATGCGAAGGAAGAAATTTCGTCGACGCCACTGATGCCGCGCACCGCCGCCTCGACCCGCTGCGTCACCTGCGTTTCCAGCTCGGTCGGGGCCGCGCCGGGCTGCGACACGGTGACGCTGACCATCGGGAAGCTGACGTCGGGGTTGTTGTTGACGTCCATCCGCATGAAACTGATGATGCCCGCGATGCACAAAGCGGCGAACAGCACCAGCGGTGTCACCGGATTGCGGATCGCCCATGCGGAAATATTGCGAAAATTCATCACGGCTTCCTTCGCCGGACGCGCAGCGCGTCCCGATCCATCCTATCCTGCCCGCGTTGCCGCGCGCCGGGCCGCCTTTTCTCGGGGTGTGCGCGAAGGGCGCGCCATCACCCGTCAGCGGCCCTTCATCAACTCCGGCTTCACCTTCTGCCCCGGCGTCAGGAAGGCGCCGGCGGAGGTGACGATGCTCTCCGCGCCGGTCACGCCGCTGGTCAGCGCCACGCCTGCGTCGGACACCTGGCCCACGGTCACGTCGCGCCGTTCCACCTGCCCCTTGGCATTGACGATATAGACATAGCTGCCCTTGGGGTCGCTCTGTACCGCCGATTCCGGGACCAGCGGCGCAGCGCCCGATCCGCTGGTGATCGTCGCCGACGCAAAGCCGCCGGGCCGGATCGCCGGATTATAGGGGATGGCGAGGCGGGCGATGCCCTGCCGCGTCTGCGGGTCGACCACGGGCGACACCTGCCACACGCGACCGGCAAAATGGGCGGTGCTGCCGACCGGCGTCACCGACGCGCTGTTGCCGGGGCGCAGCGTCGCCAGATCGCTTTCGGCGACCTGGGCCTGCATTTCCATCTCGCCATCCTTGGCCATACGGAACAGCGTGCCGCCCCCGGCCTGAACGATCTGGCCGGGCTCGATCGTGCGGGTCAGCACCAGCCCTGCGGCGGGCGCGCGAATGTCCAGCCGACCGGTGCGGGCCTGCTGCTCGGCGAGCTGCGCGGCGGCCACGCGCACCTGCGCATCGGCCTGATCGCGGGTGGCGGTGCGCTGATCGATATCGGCGGCGCTGATGAAGCCGCGGCCGACCAGCGCCTTGGCGCGATCGAGCTGCGCTTGCGCCAGCTTGGCGTTGGCGCGCTGCACTTCCAGCTGCGCGGCGAGCGATCGGACCTGTTCGACCTGTACGGAGCGTTCGACCGTCGCCAGCACCTGTCCGGCGCGGACCCAGTCACCCGGCTGCACCAGCACCCGCGTCACCATGCCGCCTTCGCCGATCACGCCGACCGGCATGTCGACCCGCGCGGCCAGCGATCCGGTGGCGGTCACGGTGCGGGCGACCGTGGACAGGCCAGGGCGGAGCACGGTGACGACCGGCACCTGTGCGGTCGCGGCGGGCGTTGCCGCCTTGTCGCCTCGCATCGAAATCGCTGCCGCTACGGCAACCAGCGCAATGGCCACGCCGCCGCCGATCAGCAGCAACCGCTTGCGCCGACGGCGCGCTTCATCCTCGTCCGCGACGATCACCGTGTCGCCCAGCAACTGGGTTTCGTAATTCATGCCGTTTCCATCTCTCCGGCGCTTCGCCTTTGCTGGCGACTGTGTTATATGAATATAGCACCGCCCTCAACCCCCAATATCATGGTTCAAAGTGAAACGGCAAAGCCATAATGCAGGAGAAACAGGGGGAGGAACGGCGGGTCGCCTTCGTTCATGATGATGTCGCAACGACTTGTCAGATGGTCGGCTGATGGCGCAGGACAGGACGTGGGTCGCGCCACGATGGAAAGAGACGGACGATGGATTTGCTGGGTTGGATCATTGTCGGCCTGCTCGCCGGCGCACTGGCGCGGCTGATCATGCCGGGGCGCGACCCCGGCGGCTGCATCGTGACCATTTTGCTGGGGATTGCCGGCGCCCTGCTGGCCGGTTTCGTCGGGCGCCTCGCGGGCTTCTATCTGCCGGGCGAACGGGCAGGATTCATCGCGGCCGTGCTGGGATCGGTGGCGGTGCTGGCGCTCTATCGCTGGTTCGTCGCGCGACGGTAACTTATGCAAAAAGGGCCGCGCCAACCCGTGGCGCGGCCCTTTGCTGTTGTCGAAACGGTAGGATCAGCGCACCGACCCGCGTCGCACCAGATTGACGATCGCCAGCAGGATGATCGCACCGACCAGCGACACCAGGAAGCTGTAGAGCGTCAGCCCTTCGTTGATGGAACCGCCGCTGAAGATCAGGCCGCCGATGAAGGCGCCGACGATGCCGACGACGATATTCAGCAGGATGCCCTGCTGTGCATCGGTGCGCATGACCATGCTGGCAAGCCAGCCGATGATGCCGCCGACGATAAGCCACAAGATGATGCCCATGTTAATCTCCTAAACCACGCCCGTGGGGTTGGGGTGCGGAATAAACGGGGCAGGGGGCATCGCGTTCCCTGGTCGAAAAATGATTCCGGTCGTGAAACCATCCCGGCCCTGCGCCGTTTTGGCGCGCCGGTTGCGTCGCGCACGAAAAAGGCCGCCGGAACGCCCGGCGGCCTTTTTTCTGTTTGCGACCCTAATATGAGGGTGTGATCAATATTTTTGCTGCCGCTCATAGAGCGACTTATAATATTGGATGCGCGTGACGCGCAGGCCGTGCATGCCCGACCGGTCGACCGCGCGCTGCCAGCCGGCAAATTCTTCCAGCGTCAGATTATAGCGGGCGCAGGCTTCGTCCACCGTCAGCAGACCGCCATTGACCGCAGCGACCACTTCCGCCTTGCGCCGCACGACCCAGCGGGTCGTGTCCGCCGGTGGCAGGCTATCGAGCGTCAGGGGTTCCCCGAGCGGTCCGACCACCTGAGCAGGCCTGATTTTCTGGTTCTCGATCATTCTTACCCTCAACTATGCGGCACTGGCGTTGCCGAATTCAGCCGTGAAAACCCTTATCTGCGTCAGCCCTGAACAACGGCTAAAGCCCCACGGTAAACACTGCCTTCATCTTTCCTTGCCCCCGGCTAAACGACTTGCGACCAGCGGATTAAAGCTGCCCGCGAGACGTACGGCTTCGATCTTGCCGCTGGAACGTGGCGCGAAAATTCCCGCCAGTTCCTGAATCCAGTTTTCACTCCCGTCCTGCCCCCGCAGGACGCCCGCCACCGCCTGCGCGGTGGGACTGGCCGCCTGCGCCGCCGCCGTAGCGGCCCGCAGGAACGGCCAGGCCGGAACACGCGGCCGGCTAAGCGGTCTGGTGGTGCCGGGCTTCAGCCCGCCACCCCGAAGGAAACTCAGATCCATGCAGTCTTGTGTAGGGGCTAATGGATAAGGGTCCGTAAACTCGATCAATCTTTCTCGGCTCGTTCGGGCGCGGTTTCTCGTCGATCCGTCCCGATTGGCCGCTTTGGACCGCTACCTTTTGTTAACTTTTGCGCCGCGCGGTCCGTTGCACTATATGCGCGCTCATGCAGCCCCAGTTTCAGCTATCCGAGCCGCTTGCCCAGCGGCGCATCGTCGTCGCCATGTCGGGCGGCGTGGATTCCAGCGTCGTCGCCGCCCTCGCCGCCAAGACCGGCGCGGAAGTCATCGGCGTCACGCTGCAGCTTTATGATCATGGCGCCGCCGTCGGCCGCACCGGCAGTTGCTGCGCGGGGCAGGATATTCGCGATGCCCGCGCCGTCGCCGATCGCATCGGCATCGCCCATTATGTCTTTGATTATGAAACCGCCTTCCGCGATTCGGTGATCGCCGACTTTGCGGATGAATATATGGCCGGCCGCACCCCCATCCCCTGCGTGAAGTGCAATATGGGGGTGAAGTTCACCGACCTGTTCCAGATCGCGCGCGATCTGGGTGCCGACTGCCTGGCCACCGGCCATTATGTGCAGCGAGTGGAAGGGCCTCAGGGCGCCGAACTGCACCGCGCGGCCGATCCGGCCCGCGACCAGAGCTATTTCCTGTTCGCCACGACTCAGGCGCAGCTCGATTATCTGCGTTTCCCGCTGGGCGGCCTGCCCAAGCCGCAGGTGCGCGAGATCGCCGCCGAACTGGGTCTGTCGGTAGCTTTGAAGCCCGACAGCCAGGACATCTGCTTCGTCCCCGATGGCGATTATGCCAAGATCGTGCGGAAACTGCGCCCCGATGCGGACGAAGGTGGCGATATCGTCCATGTCGATGGCCGGGTGCTGGGCCGTCACAAGGGGTTGATCCATTATACGGTCGGCCAGCGCAAGGGGCTGGAAATCGGCGGTCAGCCCGACCCGCTCTATGTCGTGCGGCTGGATGCGGAGGGGCGTCGCGTCATCGTCGGGCCGAAGGCGGCGCTGGCCGTGTCGGGCGCGATCCTGAGCGACATCAACTGGCTGGGCGGCGATTTCACCGGACCGCTCACCGCCAAGGTCCGTTCCATGGCCAGGCCCGTGCCCGCCCGGCTGGAGGGCGACCGGCTGATCTTCGACGCGCCCGAATATGGCGTGGCGCCGGGGCAGGCGGCGGTGCTCTATGCGGGCGATCGGGTGCTGGGCGGTGGCTGGATCGCCGCGACGCAGGCGGCGCTGGCGCAGGCAGCCTGATCGCGCCTCTCATTCGGGGTTCATCGTCGCGGGCATCTTGACGCGCGCCGCTGGAACTGTAGCTTCCTTCCACCCTATTTCTCAGCCGGCTGGAGCGCGTTTCATGTGCCATGCCCCGTTGCTGATTGACGTGGTGCCCGATGCCGGATTGGCTTCATCCGGCCGCCCGCCCCTGCGCCTCCCATTTTCATGCCTTTCGTCCGCCCGTCCTTCCCTGCGGAGCGGCCGATGACAGTCATAAAGGGGGGAGAGGAACATCCATGCAGATTGTCTATATCGCCATAGGGTGCGGCCTGCTGGCCGTGCTCTACGGGCTTTTCACCAGTCGTCAGGTGCTCAGCGCATCGCCCGGCAATGCTGTGATGCAGGCCATTTCCGGCGCGATTCAGGAAGGGGCGAAGGCCTATCTGGGCCGGCAATATACCACCATCGCCATTGTCGGCGTGGTCGTGGCGGTGCTGGTCGCCGTCTTTCTGGGCCTTACCTCAGCGGTCGGTTTCCTGATCGGCGCGATCCTGTCGGGCGCGGCGGGCTTCATCGGCATGAATATTTCGGTGCGGGCCAATGTCCGCACGGCCGAAGCCTGTCGCGGCACGTTGCAGAGCGGCCTGACCGTCGCTTTCCGGGCAGGTGCGATCACCGGCATGCTGGTGGCGGGCCTAGCCTTGCTCGCGATCAGTGTCTTCTTCTGGTATCTGACCGGCCCGGCCGGTCATGCGCCGGACGATCGGCTGGTGATCGACTCTCTGGTGGCACTGGCGTTCGGGGCCAGCCTCATCTCCATCTTCGCGCGGCTGGGCGGCGGCATCTTCACCAAGGCGGCCGATGTCGGCGCGGATCTGGTGGGGAAGGTCGAGGCCGGCATTCCGGAGGATGACCCGCGCAACCCCGCCGTCATCGCCGACAATGTGGGCGACAATGTCGGCGATTGCGCCGGCATGGCGGCCGATCTGTTCGAAACCTATGTCGTCACCGTCGGTGCGACCATGGTGCTGACCGCCCTGCTCGTCACCGGCGTCGACAACGCCTTTCTTCTGAAGCTCATGGCCCTGCCGCTGATCGTCGGCGGCGTATGCATCATCACCTCGATCATCGGCACCTATATGGTGCGCCTTGGCGCCAACCAGTCGATCATGGGCGCCCTCTATAAGGGCTTCTGGACCACCGCGATCCTGTCGATCCCGGCCATCTACTTCGCCACCCGCTATACGCTGGGCGACCTCGACACCGTGTTCGGCGCGGGGCTGGACGGCGCCGGGGGATATACCGGCATGGCGCTATTCTGGTCGATGCTCGTGGGACTGGCGGTCACGGGCCTGCTCGTGGTCATCACCGAATATTATACCGGCACCGGCTACCGCCCGGTGCGCAGCATCGCCAAGGCATCGGAAACCGGCCATGGCACCAACGTCATTCAGGGGCTGGCGATCAGCCTGGAATCGACGGCCCTGCCGACCATCGTGATCGTCGTCGGCATCATCGTCGCCCATCAACTCGCGGGGCTGATGGGCATCGCCTTCGCGGCGACCGCGATGCTGGCGCTGGCCGGCATGGTGGTGGCGCTGGACGCCTATGGCCCCGTTACCGACAATGCCGGCGGCATCGCGGAGATGGCGCATCTCGACGACAGCGTCCGGGTCAAGACCGACGCGCTCGACGCGGTGGGCAACACGACCAAGGCGGTGACGAAGGGCTATGCCATCGGATCGGCCGGCCTTGCCGCGCTGGTGCTGTTCGGCACCTTCACGCAGGATCTCGATTATTACGGGTCGGCTCTTGGCCTTACCGCGCCGGTCGATTTCTCGCTGAAGAACCCCTATGTCATCGTCGGCCTGCTGCTGGGGGCGCTGCTGCCCTATCTGTTCGGCGCGATGGGCATGACCGCCGTGGGCCGCGCGGCGGGCGACGTGGTCAAGGATGTGCGCGATCAGTTCGCCCGGGACAAGGGCATCATGGATGGCACGTCCCGCCCCAACTATGCCCGCACGGTGGATCTGGTGACGAAGGCGGCGATCAAGGAAATGATCATCCCCAGCCTGCTGCCGGTGCTGGCGCCGGTCGTGGTCTATTTCATCATCGCGGCCGTCGCCGGGGTCGATAATGGCTTTGCGGCGCTGGGCGCGCTGTTGCTGGGCGTGATCGTATCGGGCCTGTTCGTCGCCCTGTCGATGACGTCGGGTGGCGGCGCCTGGGACAATGCGAAGAAATATATCGAGGATGGCCATCATGGCGGCAAGGGCAGCGAAGCCCATAAGGCCGCGGTGACGGGCGATACGGTGGGCGATCCCTATAAGGACACCGCTGGCCCGGCGGTCAATCCGATGATCAAGATCACCAATATCGTCGCGCTGCTGCTGCTGGCGGCGCTGGCGCATGGCGGCTGATCCGGTCGGATCGCGAAGAAAGCAAAACGCCCGGTCGGTGATCCGGCCGGGCGTTTTCGCGGGGTGAGGTTCAACCGAGTCACTTGCCTCGGTTGAAGGGCCGGTGCGGATGCGCCGTAGGCGCCAACCATTCAGCGCTGGGCCAGCTGCACCGGCGCCTTGTGGGTGATGGTCACGCCCTGCTGCGCCCAGTCCGTCTTGCTGCGGCATGCGATCGAAGGAACCAGCGATCCGGCGCGATCCTGACGGATGCAATAGCGGCCGGTATTTTCCTGATAATGCACCTTCACGTGGCTTGCGCCGGCTTCCGGCTGGGCGAAGGCGGGGGTGGCAGCGGCCGAAACGGCAACGGTGGCGGCAATGACAGCGGCGGCGAAAGCGATGGTCTTCATGGTGATTTTCCTTCCCTGAATGTCTGTTTCCGATCCGATGTGGATCATGCCAACAGCATTGCAGGGGGCGTGCCAGTTTTGAAAAACGGCGAATTTCCGCCAAAAAATAAAAATCAAAATTTACACGACATGAACAAATTCCAAACTAAGCGGAATAATTCCCAAATATCAGAAAAATGCACATCGCATGTCCGACGGAACGGCGGATCGATCCAGAAATATGCCCCTTAACCTTTTATCAACCAGCCCGGCGCAGCCTGCCGGTGCGGCTGCACGTTGGGGCGGGTGTGTGGCAGGCGGCTTCTGTCCTAGTAAGGGCACGGGAAGCAGGAACGGATAAAAGCATCGGGTTGCCCATGACGCCACATGATCGACTGACCGACGAACCGGGGCGCGTCGCTGCGCTGCGCCGTTACGATATCCTCGATACGCCGTCGGAGGGCGCCTTCGACAAGATCACCGATCTTGTCCGCACGCTGGTCGGCGTGCCGATTTCCGCCGTCTCGCTGATCGATACCAACCGGCAATGGTTCAAGTCGCTGGCCGGGTTGGACGCCACGGAAACGCCTCGCAGCGTCGCCTTTTGCGACCATGCCATCCGGCAGGACGCACCGCTCGTCATTCCCGATGCCTGCGCCGATGCGCGCTTCTGCGACAATCCGCTGGTGACGGGCGATCCCGGCATCCGCAGCTATGCCGGCGTGCCGCTGCGCACGCCCGATGGCTATAATGTCGGTTCGCTCTGCGCGATCGATACCCGGACCCGCGATTTCGCGCCGGAACAGATGGCGATCCTTCAGGGCCTTGCCCCGATCGTGGTCGAACAGATGGAATTGCGCCTGCTGGCCGAGCGGGACGGGCTGAGCGGCGCGCTCACCCGCCGCGCCTTCGTCGCCGCGATCGACCGGCAGATCGCGCTCTTCATCCGGCATCAGCGGCCCGCCGCGCTGATCCTGCTGGACATCGACCATTTCAAGCAGGTGAACGACACGCATGGCCATCCCGCCGGTGATCGCGTGATCGAAGCAGTGGCGCGCTGCTGCGCCACCCTCTCGCGCCCCAGCGATTCGCTCGGGCGGCTGGGTGGAGAGGAGTTCGCCCTGCTGCTGCCCGAAACCGCGCAGGAGGACGCGCTGGCCGCCGCGCAGCGCTTCTGCGATGCGGTTGCCGCGCTCGATATCCCGCATGATCCGCCGCTGCATGTCACCGCCAGCTTCGGCGTTGCGGCGATCGGCCCGGACCGCATGACCAGCCAGAGCTGGCTCGCCGCTGCCGACGCGGCCCTCTATGCCGCCAAGCGATCCGGCCGCAACCGGGTCGAACTGGCTGCCATGCCGACCGCGCAGGCCGCCTGATCCGGCCTCGCTTGCCCGCCCGACGGGACATGATCGGGAAAAACATTGTCACGAAACTGCAATGCAAACGTCACGATAGAGTCTTCTAATCGTCATAGTGGCGCCTTCGCCGCCAGATCCGGCGGTGGAGAAGATGCCCCATGCGTTCGACCGCTCGTCTTTTGTTCAGCATCCCCGCGCTTGCCATGCTGGCGCTGCCCGCCGCTGCCCATGCCAGCGAGGATGAACAGCTCTGGACCACCACCAGCGCGACGGTGAAGCTCAGCGATCACTGGCGCCTGTCGCAGGAAATCGTCGCGCGCCTGAGCAACGACCGCAACGGCCTCTACGAAATCGAATCCAACACGCTGCTGGGCTATAAAGTCTCGAAGGCGGTGACGGTCTGGGCCGGCTACACCCATGACCCGCAATATAATGGCGGCGACTTCACCGTGATGGAGCATCGCGGCCGCCAGCAGGTGACGTTCGACAATATCGCGAAGATCGGGCCGGTATCGGTCAGCGCCCGCCTGCGCCTGGAAGAACGCTGGCGCGAGGGCGTTGACGGCACCGCCTGGCGCCTGCGCCCCTATGTGAAGCTGGTCCTGCCCTTCAAGGAAGGCAGCAAGACCGCGCTGATCCTCAGCCATGAAAGCTTCTTCGATCTCAACAAGACCAATTTCCAGCGCGTGCAGGGGGAGGAGCGTATGCGCAACCTGATCGCCATCACCACCCCGTTGACGAAGAATGTGAATGCGGAAATCGGCTATCTCCACCAGCACGGCTTCCGCCCCGATGCCGACGACAGCAACGACAATGTTGCATCCGTTTCGCTTAGCTTCAATTTTTAGGGGCTCTATCTGTGAATCGTCATTGCGAGCGCAGCGAAGCAATCCACTGGTGTACCCATGGATTGCTTCGCTGCGCTCGCAATGACACGGCGGGCCAAGATAAAATCATCCCGCTCTAATGATCCATTTCGACCGAATCTGAAGCCGAAGCTGACTCTGTTTCACCCATAACGGATGCGGCTTTTCTTGGCCTGAACTGACTGATCCATCAGCCTTTTCCCCGACCATCAGGGGGAGGGGAAGGGATGCGTCTCAGCTGGCCGGAAATTCGTGCGAACGCCGCCCATTTTTCGGAGGAATGGCGCGGCAAGGGCTATGAAAAGGGCCAGACGCAAAGCTTCTACGACGAATTTTTCGCGGTCTTCGGCGTCCCCCGCAAACAGGTGGCCTCTTACGAACATCGGGTGAAGGCGCTCGATCCGCGCCGGACCGGCGGCTTTATCGACCTGTTCTGGCCCGGCACGCTGATCGTCGAACAGAAAAGCATCGGCCGCAATCTCGACCGCGCCATGACGCAGGCGCTCGACTATCATGACTGGCTGCCCGAAGAGCAGCGGCCACGCCATATGATGGTGTGCGATTTCCAGCGGTTCGAACTGCTCGATCTGGAAACGCGGCGGCACTGGCATTTCCCGCTGCCCGACCTCAAACGCCATGTCGAGGCGTTCGATTTCATCCTGGGCGCCAAGCCCCGGCTGTTGCGCAACCAGTCGCCGGTCAATCGCAAGGCGACCGACCTGATGGGCCGGCTGCACAATGCGCTCGCCGCGCGAGGCTATGTCGGTCATGATCTGGAACGGCTGCTCGTCCGCCTGCTCTTCATCCTCTTCGCCGACGACACCGGCATTTTCCAGCGGCGCGAACAATTTCTCCTCTTTCTCGAAACCCGCACCAGCACCGACGGACGGGATCTTGGCCGCTGGCTGATCGAATTGTTCGAGATACTCGATACGCCGCCCGAACGACGGCAACAGGGGCTGGACGGCGACCTCGCCGAATTTCCCTATATCAACGGCGCGCTCTTTTCCGGCCGCATCGCGACGCCGGTGTTCGACCGGGCGATGCGCCAGATGTTGCTGGACGCCAGCCTGTTCAACTGGGGCGAAGTGTCGCCCGCCATTTTCGGGTCGCTGTTCGAAAGCGTGATCGACAAGGTCACACGCCGCAAACAGGGCGCCCATTACACCCCCGAAGAAGCCATATTGAAGGTGATCGGCCCGCTCTTCCTGGACGATTTGCGGGCCGAATTCGACCGCGCCTGCGCGCTGCGTTCCGGCCGGGACGCGGCGCTGCGCCGCTTGCAGGACAGGATGGCGGGGATGACCTTCCTCGATCCGGCCTGCGGCGCGGGCAATTTCCTGGTGGTCGCCTATCGCGAATTGCGCGAACTGGAGCGGGAGATCATTCGCGAACGGCTGATCGTGGGCGGACCGGTGCAGCAGGTGCTGGACGTTGCCGACCTGACGCGCCTCAACGTCGATCGCTTCCACGGCATGGAGATAGACGAATTTCCCAGCCAGATCGCGCAGGTCGCGCTGTGGATGACCGACCATATCGCCAACACCCGGCTGGGCGAGGATTTCGGCCGCCCCTATGCCCGCATCCCGCTCGTCACCGCGCCCAATATCCGCCATTGCGACGCGCTGGAGATGGACTGGGCGACCCTGCTGCCGCCCGAAACATGCAGCCATATCGTTGGCAACCCGCCCTTCATCGGCGCCAAATATCAGACGGAGGCGCAACGCGCGCAGGTGCGCCGCCTCGCCGCCCTGCCGGGCAGTGGCGGCACGCTCGATTATGTCGCCGCCTGGTTCCTCAAGGCCGCGCGCTTCGCCGCGGCGGGCGGCGCGCATATCGCCTTCGTCGCGACCAACAGCATCGTTCAGGGCGAACAGGTGGCGCAACTCTGGCCGCTGATCTTCCGCGAAGGGATGGAAATCGCCTTCGCCCACCGACCCTTCGTCTGGCCCGGCCGCGCGGCGGTGCATTGCGTGATCATCGGCCTCGCCCCGCACGCCAGCGTGCCGAAGGACAAGCGCCTGTTCAGCTATGCCGATGCAAAGGGTGAGCCGACCGAAACTCGGCATGGCGCCCTGACCGCTTATCTGTTCGATCCGGGTGTAGCCGACAGGGCTCTTGTGGTGCGAGAGGAAGGGCGTCCTATTAATGGCGCACCGCGCATCATTATCGGATCAAAGCCGATCGATGGCGGCTATCTCATCTTCGGATTTCAGGAACGGGCGCATCTGCTGGCGCAGGAACCGGATGCAGCTGCATTCTTGCGTCCCTACGTCGGGGCGCAGGAATATCTCAATGGCGGCGAACGCTGGATACTGGCTTTGCAGGATGCTTCTCCCGCGCATGTCCGGCCACTGCCACTCGTCCGTCAACGGTTGCGACAGGTGGCGGCCTATCGCCGGGGCGAAATCCCCGCTTTCGGCAAGGCGGACGACAGGAAGAAGACGCCGGGCCTGTCTTCCCTAGCCCTTGCCGACACACCATCGGCCTTTCATGTCACGGTTATCCCGCAAGCGCCGTTTCTAGCCATCCCCGAAGTCAGTTCGGAGCGACGCGATTACATACCCATTGGCTGGCTGGAACCGCCTGTCATCCCCAGCAACAAGCTGCGCATTCTGCCCGACGCAACTCTCTGGGATTTCGGCATCCTGACCAGCCAGATGCACATGGCCTGGATGCGCCAGATCAGCGGCCGGATGAAGAGCGACTATATGTATTCGGTCGGCGTGGTGTACAACAACTTCCCCTGGCCTGACGCCACCCCCGCCCAGCGCACACAGGTGGAGGCGCTGGCGCAGGCGGTGCTGGACGCGCGCGCCCTGCCCAAGAACGCTACGTCGACGCTGGCCGACCTTTATGATCCCGACACCATGCCCGCCGAACTGCGCCGGGCGCATCGCGATCTCGATCAGGCGGTCGACCGGCTCTACCGCAAATCGCCTTTCGGATCGGACCGGGAACGAGTGGAGCATCTCTTCGCGCTCTATCAGGCACTGGTCGATCCGCTTGGCCGACAGGCGGCGCATCGGCCCCGCCGCATCAGGCGGAAGGCGGGGGAGGGGTGAACGCTATCCTATCGGGCGCTGATCCCCTATCATGGACCACGCTCTTTCCCCCTGTGAACCGCCCCTTCTCGGCCCTTTCCGCTGCGCAACAGAATTTCCAACATCGGCACAAAAATGACAATATCTGCGGGAAATATGCGAAGTTAAGCGCGCGCTTGCCGCTCCCTCCGGCCGGGCTTATAGCGCCCTCCATGACCGCCGAACCCTTCCGTTCCCAGCTAGCCGCGCTGGAGCAGCGCGGGCGGCTGCGTCGCCTGTCCCCCCGTGCCGGACGCGACTTCGCCTCCAATGACTATCTTGCCCTCGCCGGCGATCCGATGATCGCGCAGGCCGTGGCCGATGCCGTCGCGCGCGGCGTGCCGCTGGGGTCGGGCGGATCGCGCCTGCTGCGCGGCAATGCCCCCGAACATGAAGGGCTGGAGGCGAAGGCTGCCGATTTCTTTCGCACGCAGGCGGCCCTGTTCGTCGCCAATGGCTATGTCGGCAATCTCGCCCTCTTCTCCACTTTGCCGCAGCGCGGCGACCTGATCGTCGCGGACGAACTGATCCACGCCAGCGCCCATGACGGCATGCGCATGAGCAAGGCGGCCGCCGTCTTCGCCCGCCATAATGACGTACAGAGCTTCGCCGACCTGATCGCCGCCTTCCGCGCCGAGGGGGGGAAGGGCCGCATCTGGATTGCGGTGGAAACCCTCTATTCGATGGACGGCGACATGGCGCCGCTCGCCGATTTCGCAAAACTTGCTGCGCAGCATGACGCGATGCTGCTGCTGGACGAAGCCCATGGCACCGGCGTCTTCGGCCCCGGCGGGCGCGGCCTGTCAGCGGGGCTGGATGGCCTGCACAATGTCATCACCCTGCACACTTGCGGCAAGGCGATGGGGGCGGAGGGCGCGCTGATCTGCGGCCCGCGCATCCATGTCGACTATCTGGTCAATCGCGCCCGTGCCTTCATCTTCTCGACCGCGCCTTCGCCGCTGATGGCCGTCGCCGTTTCCGCCGCGCTCGACCGGATCGAGCGGGCCGACGATCTGCGCGAGCGCTTGAAGACATTGCGGCAGGACGCGGCGGAGGAAATCTGCGCCCCGCTCGGCCTTTCCTCCCCGCGCAGCCAGATATTGCCCGTCATATTGGGCGACGACGCCCGCGCCATGGCCGCCGCCGCCGCCTTGCAGGAGGCCGGCTTCGACGTGCGCGGCATCCGCCCGCCGACCGTCCCGCCGGGCACCAGCCGCCTGCGCATCTCGCTGACGCTCAACGCCAGCCGCTCCGATGTCGCTGCGCTCGGCCGCGAATTGCAGCGGGTGATGCGATGACCGTGCTGATCGTCACCGGCACCGACACCGATATCGGCAAGACGGTGTTCGCCGCCGGCCTCGCCGGAGCGCTGGGCGCCTCTTACTGGAAGCCGGTACAGGCCGGGATCGATCCGTCGGGCGACAAGGAGAGGGTGGCTGCCCTCTCCGGCCTGCCGCCCGAAAAGATCCTGCCCGAAGCCTATCGCCTGAATACCCCGGCCTCTCCCCACCTTGCCGCGCGTATCGACGGGGTGAAGATCGATCTGGCCCGCCTCGCTTTGCCGCAGGTCGAAGGACCGCTGGTGGTGGAGGGGGCAGGCGGCGTCCTGGTCCCCATCACCGAAACGCTGACCATGGCGGATCTGTTCGCCTATTGGGGACGGCCCGTCATCCTGTGTGCCCGCACCGGCCTTGGCACCATCAACCACAGCCTGCTGAGTATCGAGGCGCTGCGCGCGCGCAAGGTGCCGATCGCGGGCATCGCCTTCATCGGCGAAGCGCATGACGAAAATCAGCGCATCATCCCGCAGATCGCCGGCCTGCCGTCGCTCGGCCGTCTGCCGCATCTCGATCCGCTTGATGCCGACAGCCTGAAACAGGCTTTCGCGACGCATATCCGCCTTTCCGAAACTTTCAACCGCGGATAATTTTCGACCAACGACATGGACAAGCCTGTTGGACGGGCGTTCAAGTCCGGCTCATGCCGGGCGCATTAAGCGGCCCGATCTGTCACAAGCAAGGGATGCTTTGATGAACAAACTCCTCCTGGGTGCCGCCGCCAGCGCGCTCGCCCTGGCCGCCACCGTCGCCCATGCCGATCAGGCCGCCGCGCCAACGGCCGCGCCGGCCGCCAAGCCCACTTATGGCAGCTATGGCTTCGACGCCACGGGCATGGACAAGTCGGTCAAGCCCGGCGACGATTTCTATGATTATGCCAATGGCACCTGGGCCAAGAACACGCCGATCCCGGCCGACAAGTCCAACTATGGCGCGTTCAACGTGCTGGACGATCTGTCGCGTGAACGCACGAAGGGGATTCTCGAAGCGGCGCAGAGCGATCCCAACAGCAAGATCGGCAATGCCTATGCCAGCTATATGGACGCCGCCACGGTCGAGGCGAAGGGCATGGCCCCGATCCTGCCCTGGCTGACCGAGGTCAAGGGCGTCACCGATCTGGCGAGCTACGCCAAGGTCGCGGCCAAGGCTGCCCGCGCCGGCGTGCCCGGCCCGTTCCGCTTCTATGTGGGGCAGGATGACAAGGAACCCGAAACCTACATCCTCTCGATGATGCAGGGTGGTCTGGGCCTGCCCGACCGCGACTATTATCTGGATGCGGGCGACAAGATGGCCGCGATCCGTACCGCCTATGTCGCGCATCTGGAAAAGATGCTGACGCTGGCCGGCGAAAAGGATGCCAAGGCCCGCGCCGCCGCACTGATGGCGTTCGAAACGGAGATCGCCAAGGTCCACTGGACCCAGGTCGACAGCCGCGACGCCGACAAGACCTATAACAAGATGACGCTGGCCCAGCTTCAGCAGGCCGCGCCCGGCTTCGACTTTGCGGCTTTCTACGCCGCCAATAATCTGAAGCCCGCCGAACTGCTCGTCGCCCAGCCCAGCGCCATCACCGGCGAAGCGGCCTTGATCGCCAAGACCCCGGTCGCGGTGCTGAAGGATGCGCTGCTGCTCTCCAGCCTGCACGCCTATGCTGACTATCTGCCCGACAGCGTCGCCAGCTCCGACTTCGCCTTCTACGGCACCACGCTTTCCGGCACGCCGGAGCGTGAGGAACGGTGGAAGCGCGGCGCGACCTTCCTCAAGGAATCGCTGGGGGAAGAAGTCGGCAAGGCCTATGTCGCGCAATATTTCCCGCCCGAAACCAAGGCGGCGATGGATGTGCTGGTCAAGAATGTGCTCGCCGCCATGGGCCGCCGCATCGACGCCCTGCCGTGGATGAGCGACACGGCCAAGGCCCGCGCCCACAAGAAGCTGGCCGCCTTCACCCCCAAGATCGGCTATCCCGACAAGTGGCGCGATTATGCCGGGCTGGACGTGAAGCGGGACGACCTGCTGGGCAATGCGCAGCGCTCCAACGCCTTCGAATTCGACTATAATATCGGCAAGCTGGGCAAGCCCATCTATCGCTGGGAGTGGGGCATGACCCCGATGGAAATCAACGCCTATGCCAATTTCGGCATGGTGGAGATCGTCTTCCCCGCCGCCATCCTGCAACCGCCCTTCTTCGATCCGCATGCCGATCCGGCGGTCAATTATGGCGGCATCGGCGCGGTGATCGGCCATGAACTCAGCCATCATTTCGACGACCAGGGCGCGAAATATGATGAGACGGGCAAGCTCAACCAGTGGTGGACCGATCAGGACGTCGCCAATTTCAAGGCGCTCACGCAAAAGCTGGGCGCGCAGTACGACGCCTATGAGCCTTTCCCCGGCGCGCATGTGAAGGGCGCCTTCACCATGGGCGAGAATATCGGCGATCTGGGCGGCCTCGCCGTCGCGCTCGACGCCTATCATGCCTCGCTCGGCGGCAAGAAGGCGCCGGTGATCGACGGTCTGACCGGCGACCAGCGCTTCTTCCTGGGCTGGGCACAGGTATGGCGCCGCAACTATCGCGAAGCCAATCTGCGTCAGCGTCTCGTCACCGACCCGCACGCGCCGTCGCAATATCGCACCGACATCGTGCGCAATTTCGACGCCTGGTATGATGCCTTCAAGCCCGCGTCGGGCGGCAAAATCTATCTCGCGCCCAAGGATCGCGTGAAGATCTGGTAACAGAACAGCCCCGGACCGGGCGCCAGGCGAATCCGGCCCGGGGCACTTTGCTGCGGCGCAATATTGTTGCTGCGGCGAACGGACCGCTTTGCGGGATGGGGCGTTGGAACCCTTCCGGCCGCCCCTCGAATCCCACGACTCGCCGTTCAGCCCTTTCCCCGCCGGAACGATTTCAACAGCTTGACCGTCTGATCATCATCATATCGGTCACGAGGAGAAAAACGTTGACGGGTCTTAACAGCAACAAATTCCTGAAAGCGGGCATCGCTTCCATCGCGCTGTTCGTTGCCTATCCCGCATTTGCACAGGACGCCGCTGCCCCTGCGGCACCGGCCGCGCCCGCAGCGCCGGCCGCTGGCGCCAGCAACTTCAGCGATGCCGACATCAAGCAGTTCGCTGCCGCTGCTGTGGAAGTGACGAAGATTCAGCAGGACGCATCGATCCCTGCGGCTGACAAGCAGCCCAAGATGGTTGCCGCGCTTCAGGCATCGGGCATCCCGCCCGAAAAGTTCAACCAGATCGGTCAGGCCGCCGCCGCCGATCCGGCCCTGCAGCAGCGCATTCAGGCTGCCGCACCGGCGGCGCCCGCGGCACCGGCCGCGCCCGCCGCTCCGGGCCAGCCGCCGCAATAAGGCACGACAGAGGGGGTGGTCATCGACCACCCCTTTTTTTGTTGTCCACGGGCAAAGACCCACCGGGCACGCATCATCCCCCTGATGGTTCCGGGCAGAAACAAAAATATCGGGGGTTCCCGACAGCGTACCGCCTGACTATCCCGGCCTGATGCAGGAACAGGCACTTTCCATTGCGCTGATCGGCATATTGGGGATTGGCGCACAATGGATCGCCTGGCGGACCGGATGGCCCGCCATTGCCCTGATGCTGGCAGCCGGCGTCCTCGGCGGACCCGTCCTTCACCTTATCAATCCCGAACATGTGTTCGGCGACCTGCTGGAACCGATGGTGTCGGTCGCGGTGGCGCTGATCCTGTTCGAAGGCGGCCTCAGCCTCAATTTCCGCGAATTGCGCAAGACCGACGGCGCGGTAACGCGCCTCGTCTTGCTGGGCTCACCCATAGGCTGGGTGCTGGGTTCGCTCGCCTGCTACTATGTCGCCGGCCTCGTCTGGCCGGTCGCCATTCTGTTCGCGGGCATATTGGTCGTCACCGGGCCGACCGTGGTGCTGCCGCTGCTGCGCCAGTCCAATGTCGCCGCCCGCCCGCGCGCGATCCTGAAATGGGAAGCGATCGTCAACGATCCGACCGGCGCGCTGCTGGGCGTCGTCACCTATGAATATCTGCGCCGATCGGGGGAGGGGGGCAGCCTTGCCGCCGTCATCGTCTCGCTGATTGCCGCCGCGATCGTCGCCGGGCTGATCGGCTGGATCGCCGCGCGCGCCATCGGCTGGCTCTTCCCGCGCGGCCATGTGCCTGAATATCTCAAGGCCCCAGTGCTGCTGGTCGCGGTGATCAGCGTCTTCGTCCTGTCCAACATCATTCAACAGGAAACCGGCCTGCTCGCCGTCACGGTGATGGGCGTGGCGCTGGCCAATATGCGCCTCGATTCCCTGCGCGATATTCAGCCGTTCAAGGAAAATGTCACGGTCCTGCTGATTTCCGGCGTTTTCGTGATCCTGTCGGCCTCGCTGGACCTCAGCGTCCTGCGCCAGTTTGAATGGCGTTTCCTCGCCTTCCTCTTCGCGCTTCTCTTCCTGGTGCGGCCGATTACCGTGCTCCTGAGCCTGGCTTTCTCGCCCGTGCCCTGGAACGAACGACTGCTGGTGGCGTGGATCGCGCCGCGCGGTATCGTCGCGGTCGCCATTTCCGGCCTGTTCGCGCTGCGCCTCGATCGCCTCGGCTATGGCGACGGTTCGATCCTGGTCACCCTGTCCTTCGCCGTGGTGGTGGCGACGATCGTGTTCCACGGCTTTTCGATCAAGCCGGTCGCGCGGCTGCTGAAAGTCACCGGCGCACAGGAAAAGGGGCTGTTGCTGGTGGGCGCCACCCCCTTCAGTCTCGGCCTCGCATCGCAACTGCGCGCGCTGGAGGTGCCAGTGATGATCGCCGACAATAGCTGGCAGCGGCTCGCTCCCGCCCGGCATCAGGGCATTCCCATCTATCATGGCGAAATATTGTCCGAAGCGACCGAGGAGAAACTGGACCTCGCCCAGTTTCAGGTGATGGCCGCCGCCACCGACAACGAAGCCTATAATGCGCTGGTCTGCAACGAGTTCGCGCCGGAAATCGGCCGCGACAATGTCCATCAACTGGGCGACGCCAGCGACGACGAAGACCCGCGCGCTTTGCCCGAATCCCTGCGTGGCCGCGCGCTCTTCTCCTCCGGCCATGGCGTAGAGGATATCATGCAGCGCGAAGAGAAGGGCTGGACCTTCCGCAAGACCCGCATCAGCGAGCAGTTCGATTATGAGGCTGCCCGCGCCTCCCTGCCCGAAGGCGGCGACATGCTGCTGCTGCTGCGCAAAAATGGCGCGCTGCGCTTCTTCACCCATGCGTCGCGCCCGACGCCCCAGACCGGCGACACGATCCTGTCCTATGTGCCGCCCACATTCAAACGGCCGAAAGGAGAGGAAGAATGACAAGATCGACCCCGGCCCTGCTGCTGCTCGGCGCTCTGGCCGCCTGTCAGCCGCCGGCGGAAAAGGAGGGCGCCAATGTCGCGGACAATGGCGCCAATGCGATGGCGGCCAACGAAGCCGATAATGCGGCCGAACCGCAACGCTCCATCCTGCGCCCCGAAGTGATCGAGCAGGTCGAGGAACCCAAGATCGAACCGGTCGATACGGTGATCGGCTTCGGCGCGTCGCCCATGGCGCTGGATGACACGGCAAAGGCCGCGATCGATGCTGCGCTGGCCAGTCCGGCCGCCAGGGAAGGGGGCGCCATCACTTTGCGCGGCCATAGCGATTCCCGCGGCAATGACGGCGACAACAAGGTGGCCTCCCGCATCCGTGCCGAAAAGGTCCGGGACTATCTGGTCGAAAAGGGCGTACCGAAGGATCGCATCACGCTCGTCGCGCTCGGCGAAGCGCGTCCTATCGCCCCCAATGCGAAGGAGGATGGCAGCGACGATCCCGAAGGCCGGGCCAAGAACCGCCGGGTCGACCTGCATGTCGCGCTGCCAGTGATTGTTGTGCCGCCGCCGGTCGAAGCCAATCCTGCGGAGAAGCCATAGCCTTCACGGCCTTGCTGGCGTAAAGCCCCGCCATGACCTCACCTGTCTGGCACCCCTTCACCCAGCATGGCCTGAACGAGCCGATCCCCCATGTCGTCCGGGCCGAAGGTGCGATATTGCACCTCGCCGATGGCACGATGCTGATCGATGGCATTTCCAGCTGGTGGGTGACGACCCATGGCCATTGCGAACCGCGCATCGCCGCCGCCATCGCGCATCAGGCAACACAACTCGATCAGCTGATCTTCGCCGCCTACACCCACGAGCCGGCCGAAGCGGTCGCGCGCGGCCTGATCGATCTGGCCCCCCGTTTCGATGGCCAGCCGACCCTTGCCCATGTCTTTTATTCCGACAGCGGATCGACCGCAGTCGAGGTCGCGCTCAAAATGGCGCTGGGCTATTGGTACAATCTGTCGCTCGATGGATTGGCCGATGCACGCAGCCGCATCTTGGTCCTCGAACATAGCTATCATGGCGACACGATCGGCGCGATGTCGATCGGCGAGCGCGGCGTCTATAATGCCGCCTGGACGCCGCTTCTGTTCGACGTCGGCACCATCCCGTTCCCTGCACCCGGTATGGAGCAGGCCTGCCTCGACGCGCTGGAGGCCGCCTGCGCGCAAAAGCCCGCCGCCTTCATCGTCGAGCCGCTGATCCTGGGGGCAGGGGGGATGCTGCTTTATCCCGCGTCCGTCCTGCGGGACATGGCCGCCATCTGCC
This sequence comes from Sphingobium sp. AP50, assembly GCF_900109095.1. Taxonomy (GTDB): domain Bacteria; phylum Pseudomonadota; class Alphaproteobacteria; order Sphingomonadales; family Sphingomonadaceae; genus Sphingobium. The sequence goes on along the minus strand of NZ_FNYZ01000002.1, from coordinate 290,593 downwards.
GCAAACATGGCGTCCTCTTCATCGCGGACGAGGTGATGACTGGCTGGGGCCGCACCGGCACGCTCTTCGCCTGCGAACAGGCGGGCGTCGTGCCGGATGTCATGGCCGTGGCGAAGGGGATTACCGGCGGCGCGATCCCGCTTGCCGCCACGCTCGCCACTGCGCCGATCTTCGACGCCCATTATTCCACCGATCGCGCCCGGCTTTTCTACCATTCGTCCAGCTACACCGCCAACGCCATCGCCTGTGCCGCCGCCTCCGCCAATCTCGCCATCTGGCGGGAAGAGGATGTGCTGGGCCGCATCGCCACACTGGCCGACGGCATCGCGACTCGCCTGGCAAAACTCGCCGCACACCCCGCCTTCGCCAACCCGCGCCAGTTGGGCACGGTCGCCGCGATCGACCTGATTACCCCCGACGCCGGCTATCTCTCCGACCTCGCGCCGCGTCTGCGTGCTTTCTTCCTGGAACGGGGCCTCTTGCTAAGGCCGCTTGGTAACACCATTTATCTCATGCCGCCCTATTGTCTCGACGCCGATCAGCTCGATTCCGTCTTCGCGGCCCTGCATGCGGCCGGCGATATGTTCGGCGCGCATCCCTGACTTTCATTTTGTTGATTTTGGCGCTATGGCGGCGCGATTTTTCGAATTCGGGATATTATGGCTAAAGAAGAACTGCTTGAAATGCGCGGACAGGTTGTGGAGCTTCTCCCCAACGCCATGTTCCGCGTGCGGCTGGAAAATGATCACGAAATTCTCGGCCACACGGCCGGCAAGATGCGCAAGAACCGCATCCGTGTGCTCGTGGGCGACGAAGTTCTCGTCGAACTCACCCCCTACGACCTGACCAAGGGTCGGATTACCTACCGCTTCAAATAAGCCGCAACTATGATGCGGCTCATTCTTGCTTCGGCTTCTCCCAGACGGCGTGACCTTCTGGGCCAGATCGGTGTCGTCCCCGATGCGGTCGATCCTGCGGACATTGACGAAACGCCTTTGAAGGCCGAACTGCCCGCCGCCTATGCGGCACGGGTTGCTGCGGAAAAGGGGGCGCTCGTCGCTGCGCGCCATCCCGGCGCGCTCATCTTGTCGGGCGACACGGTGGTCGCCGTCGGTCGTCGCATCCTGCCCAAGACGGAAAGCGAGGCGGACGCGCGCGCCTGCCTCACCTTGCTGTCGGGGCGGCGGCATCGCGTCTTCAGCGCGATCACCCTGATCGATGGCGAAGGTCGGGCGCGCCATCGCCTTTCCGATAATAGCGTCATCTTCAAACGGCTGGAGCAGGCGGAGATCGACGCTTATATTGCCAGCGACGAATGGCGTGGCAAGGCGGGCGGTTACGCTATTCAGGGTCGCGCCGCCGGCCTCATCCGCACGATTCAGGGCAGCCACAGCGCGATCATGGGCCTGCCGCTTTACGAAACCCGCACGCTGCTCAAGGCGGCGGGCTACCCGATCGATTAGGAACGCACATGGCCGAATGGCTCTATGAAGAAGGTATTGGCGAGGCGCGCGCCGCGCTGATCGAAAAGGGCAAGCTGGTCGAAGCCTTGATCGAGCGTGATGGTGATGCCGTCCGTACCGGCGCGGTCGCGCAGGGGCGTCTGGTCGCCACGATCATTCCCAAGAAGCGGGGCATCGTCCGCCTGACCTCCGGCGAGGAAGTGCTGCTGGAGCCGATCCCGCCCCGGCTGGCCGAAGGCGCCAATGTGCTGGTCGAGATCATCCGCGAAGCGATTGCCGAGGAAGGCCGTCCCAAGCGCGCTAAGGGCCGCATGCCCCAGCCTGGATCGAAGCCCCATGCCGGTCCCAGCCTGCTCCAGCGCATCCGCGCCACCGGCACGCCCGTCATCCCTTGCCCCGCGCATGAGGAAGACCGGCTGGAAGCCCATGGCTGGAGCGAGTTGATGGAAGAGGCGATCAGTGGCGAGGTTGGCGCCGAAGACGCCGCACTGCGTCTGTACCTGACGCCTGCCATGCTGCTGATCGACGTCGACGGATCGCTGCCGCCCGCTCAGCTCGGCCCCAAGGGCGCGAAGCTGGCCGCGCAGGCGGTCCGCCGCATGGGCATGAGTGGTTCGATCGGCATTGATCTGCCGACGATGAACAACAAGGATGAGCGGATGGTCGCCGCCGCGCAGATCGACAAATATCTGCCGCTGCCCTTCGAACGGACGGCGGTGAATGGTTTCGGCTTCCTCCAGATCATCCGTCGCCGCGAACGCGCCAACCTGATGGAGCTTCTGCGTGAAGATCCGGTGCTGACCGCCACGATGGCGCTGCTGCGCCGTGCCGAACGCCATGGCCAGGGCGGCGCGGCCACCGTCACCGCCGCGCCCGCCATTATCGACCTGCTGCACAAGCGGGCCGATTGGATCGAATTGCTGGCCAAGCGGCGCGGCGGCGCGATCACCCTGAAGGCGGATGCCGCGCTGTCGCTGGCGGGCGGCCATGTCGCCTAAGGCGCCTGCCTGCCCGGTCTGTCGCGAGCCCTCTGCCGCGCAAACGCGCCCTTTTTGCAGCCCTGCCTGCCGCGATCGGGACCTGCTGCAATGGCTGGGCGAAGGCTATCGCGTGCCGGGGTCGGCAGGCGAAGAAGCCCCGCAAAAAAATGGCAATTATGGGCTGGACAGCGAACTGGATTGACGCCTATAGGCACGCCTCCATCCGGCGGAAGCCTCCGCCGTTGACCCGATGCCCGGGTAGCTCAGTTGGTAGAGCATGCGATTGAAAATCGCAGTGTCGGCGGTTCGAATCCGTCCCCGGGCACCACATCTCCGTTCGCCAAGCGCCGCGAATGATTGCGAAGGCTTCAAAAATACCGCGAAATGACTAGGCATGCGCGACAGCAGCCATGCTTTTCTTGGGGCTGGTGCCTTGGCGATGTCAGCGATGCGGATCGACGAAAATTGGCAATGCATATCTATCTCGAATCGATAGGCCTGCCTTTGTCATCCTGACGAAAAACGTTTCAGGCCGCTTCACGCCGAATTGACGCAGACCGCCGAACAGCTGCTATGATCGTCGCAGAAGGGGCGCCAATGCGAATTGTCATTATCGACGACAGCGGGCTGCGCGCGACGGTCCTGGAAGAAGGACTGCGCGATGCTGGCTATGACGACATTCACATAGTTCCGCCACGCGGTGCCTTCGTCGCGCGGCTGGAGCGGATGGCGCCTGACGTAGTGTTGATGGACCTGGGCAGTCCCAGCCGCGATACGCTGGAAGAAATGCTGATGGTCAGCCGTGCGCTGGCCCGGCCGATCGCCATGTTCGTGGATCAGTCAGACGACGCGATGATTGGCGCGGCGATCGATGCGGGCGTATCCGCCTATGTGGTCGACGGGTTGCGCAAGGAGCGGGTGAAGCCGGTGCTGGAACTGGCGGTGCGCCGGTTCAACGCCTTTGCAAAGATGCAGACGGAACTGGACGAGGCGCGCACGGCATTGTCCGACCGCAAGATCATCGACAGGGCCAAGTCCATCCTGATGAACCAGCGCCAACTGAGCGAGCAGGATGCCTATGCGCTGCTGCGGTCGAGCGCGATGAATCAGGGCAAGAAGATCGTGGAAGTGGCGCAGGCACTGATAACCGCCAGTGACTTGTTGGGAGGAGGGGTATGACGACCACGCTGAAGATCGCCTTCCTGCCGCTGACGGACGCGGCCGTGCTGGTTGCCGCGCGCGAGAAGGGTTTTGCCGAGGCGGAGGGGCTCAGCCTCGACCTCATTCGCACGACGAGCTGGGCGACCCTGCGCGACCGGCTGGTCTATGGGCAGGTCCACGCCGCGCAGATGCTGGCGCCGCTGGCGGTGGCGGTGACGCTGGGGCTGAGCCAGCAACCCGCTGCGCTGGCCGCGCCCTACAAGCTGGGCGTCAACGGCAATATGCTGGTGATGGCGAATGATTTCGCCAAGGCGCTGGAGCCTGACGCAGCGGCGCGGCTGGCCGATCCGCTGGGTACGGCGCATGATTTTGCCGCCGCGATCGGCCTGTGGAAGCGCAAGCCGGTGATTGGCGTGGTCCATCGTTTTTCCAGCCATTCGCTGATGCTGCGTTACTGGCTGGCGAGCGCGGGGGTGGACCCGGACCGGGATGTCGTGCTGCGCGTGCTGCCGCCATCGCTGACGGTGGAGGCAATGCGCGCGGGCGAGATTGACGGCTTCATCGCGGGCGAGCCGTGGGGCAGCGCGGCGGTTGACGCAGGCCTCGCCGAGACGGTGGCGATCGGCGAACGCATCTGGCGGCGGGGGGTCGAAAAGGTGCTGGCTTTCCGCGAGGCCTGGCTGGAGGAAAATCCGCAGACGGTTGATCGACTGTTGCGGGCGTTGGCGCGGGCCGCAGCCTGGTGCGACGATCCGGCCAATCATGCTATGCTGGCGGCGCTGCTGGCCGATCGGCGCTATGTTGATCAGCCCGCCGACCTGATCGTGCGCGCCTTGTCGGGACAGGTGGTCGCGCGGGCGGGGGAGGCGGCGATCGCCAATCCCGATTTCATGCTGTTCAGTCGGGAAGCGACGCCCTTCCCATGGCGCAGCCAGGCGTTGTGGATCTATTCGCAACTGGTGCGGTGGGACATGGTGGCGCATGACGCTGCGACCGCTGCGCGTGCGGGAGCTGTGTTTCGCCCCGACGTCTTCCGCCGGGCGCTGGCCGACAGCGACATGCCGATGCCGGGCGCGAGCATGAAGCTGGAAGGTGCGGTGGACCTGCCGCTGGCGGTGGGAACGCGTCAGGGCGGATTGACGCTCGGGCCGGACCGCTTCTTTGATGGGCGGGTTTTCGATCCGGAACGGATTGATGACTATCTGGCAAACTTTGTGTCGCTGCGTTGAATCGGCGCGGAATTTTGTGCCTTGCAACATGATGTGATTCGCGAGATAACATAAGGGTCGCGCGACGAAGCGCGCTTATCCGGATGTGCCGTCCCAAAGGTGGGGCCGCCATCCTCACCATATTTCGCAGCAAAGCCGCTGACCGGACCATCCCTTGGGATGCTGTCCGGGCTGCGGCTTTTTTCGTGTCCATTTCCGTTTATTGGGGGACGTATCATGGCAACTGCTTATTGGGATCGCGAAGGACAGGACACCGCACCTGCGCCCGCGACCAGCTTCTGGAAGGCCGGCCACGCGCCGACCCTTGTTGCTGCCTTTCTCTATTTCGACCTTGCCTTCATGGTGTGGGTGCTACTTGGGCCGCTGGCGCCCATGATTTCCAAGACGTTGCTGCTGACGCCGGCCGAAAAGGGCTTGATGGTCGCGACGCCGACGCTGGCTGGCGCGCTGCTTCGCGTGGTCAATGGCTTGCTGGTCGATCGGATCGGCCCGAAATTGTCCGGCGCGATCAGCCAGATCATCGTCATCGCCGGTCTGTTCACCGCCTGGATGGCAGGGATTGACAGTTTCGGCGGTACGCTGGCGCTGGGCGTGATCCTGGGCTTTGCTGGCGCCAGTTTCGCGATCGCGCTGCCGCTGGCCAGTCGCTGGTATCCGCCTGAGCATCAGGGCAAGGCGATGGGCCTGGCCGGCATGGGCAATTCGGGCACCGTGCTCGCGTCGCTCTTTGCCCCGGTACTGGCCAAGATGTTCGGTTGGAACGCGGTGCTGGGGCTGGCCTGCATCCCGCTGGCGATCGTCTTCGTCCTGTACATGATCATGGCCAAAGACGCGCCCAACGCGCCAGCGCCCAAGAAGATCGTGGACTATTTCCAGCCTTTGAAGCAGGCCGATGCCTGGTGGCTGATGGCTTTCTACGCCGTCACTTTCGGCGGGTTCGTCGGTCTGGCCGCCAGCCTGCCCATCTATTTCACCGATCAGTTCGGCCTGACGCCGATCGTGGCGGGATATTGCACGGCCGGTTGCGTCTTTGCAGGATCGCTGGTGCGGCCGATGGGTGGTGCGCTGGCCGACAGGATCGGCGGGTCGAAGGCGCTGATGATCGTCTATGTTGTGGCCGCCGTCGCTCTGGCGGGCGTCAGTCAGGCGACGACGCTGGCGGCGGCTCTCGCCTGTTTCGTGCTGGCGATGTTGGCGCTGGGCACGGGCAATGGTTCGGTGTTCCAGCTGGTGCCGCAGCGTTTTCAGGCCGAAATCGGCATCATGACCGGCCTTGTCGGCATGGCGGGCGGCATTGGCGGCTTCTATCTTGCCAGTTCGCTGGGCCTTGCCAAGCAGCTGACCGGCAGCTTTGCGCCCGGCTTCCTGATCTTTGCCGGGCTGGCGATCGTCGCCCTGCTGGGGGTGACGCTGGTGAAGGCCAAGTGGCGCGCAACCTGGAAGACGGGCGCCCGCATCTGATCCGGAGAGGAGGGCGGCGGCAATGACCGCCGCCCCATTCGGGTCGCATCTATCTCGTCCGAGGGGGGACGTGCTTTCCATGAAATATCTTCTCGCATCGGCGGCTATGCTGGCCGCCGCAGGGCCGGCTTGCGCTCAGACCATCAGCCTGAAGCCCATTGCCGAAGCAAGGCTGCGCTACGAACATGCCGATCAGGAAGGATTGCCGGAGGAAAAGGCCGACGCGCTGACCGTTCGCGCCCGCGCCGGACTGACGGCCAGCAGCGGCGCGCTGTCGGCGACGATCGTAGGGCAGGGGACGCTGGCGCTGGTCGACAAACATTATGACGGCGTAAATGGTGCGGCGACCCGGCCGATCGTGGCCGATCCTGAAAATGTCGCCCTCTATATCGCGCAGCTGCAATATAAGGCCAAAGCCTTCACCCTGACCGGTGGTCGGCAGAAGATCGCGCTGGATGACGAGCGGTTCGTGGGCAATGTGGCCTTTCGCGACAATGGCCAGACCTTCGACGCGGTGCGTGCCGAAATCACCCCGGCCAAAGGGCTGAAGCTAGATGTAGCCTATGCCTGGTCGGTCCGGACGATCTGGGGTTTTCAGGGCAAGGGCGCGCGGCAACAGGCGGTGAGCGGCGACAATATTTTCGCCAACCTCTCCTATGCTACACCCGTCGGTACGCTGACCGGCTTTGCCTATCTCGTCGATCAGGATGAAACGGCGGTGCAGGCGTTTCGCCTGTCCAGCCAGACCTATGGCGTGCGGATGGCGGGAGCGCATCCGTTGTCGAAGGCGGCGAAGTTTAGCTATCAGCTCAGTTATGCCCGTCAGTCGGACTATCACCGCAATCCCAACGCCTACAGCGCCGACTATTGGCTGGCGGACGGCACGCTGGATGTGAAGGGATGGAAGCTGAATGGCGGCTATGAAGTGCTGGGCGCCAGCAGTGGGGCGGCTTTCACCAGCTTTCAGACGCCATTGGGTACCAATTTCAAATTTCAGGGCTGGGCCGACAAATTCCTGACCACGCCGGCCAATGGCATTCGCGATCTCTATGTCGGCGGCGGCTATGGTTGGAAGCAATGGGGGGCGCTGTCGGGCGTGGCGTTGTCGGCTAGCTGGCATCGGTTCGACAGCGATCGGCTGGACCAGCATTATGGCGATGAGATCGATCTTCTTGCGTCCGCGAAAGTGAAGAAGACGATGCTGTCTGTCCGCTATGCCCATTATGATGCCAGGGCGATGGCCACCGACACCGACAAGCTGTGGTTTCAGGCCGACTGGGCCATCTGATTGAAAAGCCTATCAAGGATTCGCTTGAGCCGTCAGGCGAATCCGCATATGCTGCACTGCAAGGGACAAGGATGTCCTTCTTCACATAGCCGCGGCGGTTCAGGGTAGAACCGGCAAGGCGCGATATGATGGCAAAGCCGCCATCCTGACTCTCGGAAGCGAAAAGCTCCGGGGGTCAGGATGGCGGCTTTTTTCTTTTCTGGAGTCACGGGGATGGAATTTCAGGACGGATTGGCACCGGCGGCAGAGAGCGACGAGGATATCCTCGTCCCCGCCGACGATGTACGGGAACATCTAGTGGTCGTGGGCAATGGCATGGCCGGGTGCCGCGCGGTCGAAGAACTGCTGGCGCGGGATGCGGGACGCTATCGCGTCACCATCTTCGGTGCCGAGCCTTATGTGAACTATAACCGCATCATGCTGTCGCCGGTGCTGGCGGGGGAGAAGACGTTCGAGCAGATCGTCATCAACGACCGCGCCTGGTATGACGATAATGGCATAGACCTGATTGCTGGTGATCCGGTGACGGGGATCGATCGCGATGCCAAGCGCGTAACAGCACAGAGCGGTCGCACGGTTCATTATGACAAGCTGCTGATCGCGACCGGCTCCGACCCGTTCATCATCCCGGTGCCGGGCAAGGATCTGCCCGGTGTCATCAGCTTCCGCGACATGAAGGATGTCGACACCATGCTGGCGGCGGCGAAAGCCGGCGAAGCGGCTGGCGGAGGCAGCGCGGTGGTGATCGGCGGCGGCTTGCTGGGGCTGGAAGCGGCGCATGGCCTGACCCTGCGCGGCATGAAGGTGACGGTCATCCACCTGATGGACACGCTGATGGAGCGGCAACTCGACGAAGCGGCGGGCTGGCTGCTCAAGAGCGCGCTGGAAGGGCGGGGTCAGACCATCCTGACCGGCGCCAACACCGAAGCCATTTATGGCGACGGCAAGGTCGAGGGCGTCCGCCTGAAGGACGGTCGCGAAATCCCGGCCAGCCTCGTCGTCATGGCGGTGGGCATTCGCCCGGCGACCGGGCTGGCGCGTGAGGCGGGCCTTGAGGTCAATCGCGGCATCAGGGTCGACGATCATATGGTGACGAGCGATCCCGATGTTCTGGCGGTCGGCGAATGTGTCGAGCATGACGGCAATGTCTATGGCCTGGTCGCGCCGCTGTGGGACATGTGCCGCAGCCTGGCCGACGGTCTGACCGACCAGCATAGTGGCTATAAGGGTTCGGTGACGTCGACCAAGCTCAAGGTCGCGGGGCTGGACGTCTTCTCGGCCGGTGATTTCTCTGGTGGCGAAGGCTGCGAGGATATCGTCCTGCGCGACGCATCGCGCGGCGTCTACAAGCGCGTCATCGTCAAGGACGACAGGATCGTCGGCGCGGTTCTCTATGGCGATACCGTCGATGGCGGCTGGTATTTCGACATGCTCAGGCGCGAAGAGGATGTTGCCGACATTCGCGACCTGCTGATCTTCGGTCAGGCCTTCGCCTCGGGAGGAGGCGCGCTGGACCCTAAGGCGGCCGTTGCGGCGCTCTCGGACGATGCCGAGATTTGCGGCTGCAACGGCGTCAGCAAGGGGCAGGTCGTGTCCTGCATTGCAGCAGGCAATTGCAGCCTCGATGCGGTGCGCGCGACCTGCAAGGCGTCGGCAAGCTGCGGCAGCTGCACCGGTCTGGTCGAAAATCTGCTGGCGGTGGTGCTGGGCGATGATGTGAAGTCCGGCCCCAAGACGATGTGCAAATGCACCAGCTTCACCCATGACGATGTTCGTCGCGAGATCGTGGCGCAGAATATGCGCTCCATCCCCGAAGTGATGCAGTTGCTGCACTGGTCGACCCCGGACGGCTGTTCGTCCTGCCGTCCTGCGCTCAACTATTATCTGCTCTGCGCGCTGCCCGGCGACTATGTCGATGACCAGCAAAGCCGCTTCGTCAATGAACGCATGCATGCCAACATTCAGAAGGACGGCACCTATTCCGTCGTTCCGCGCATGTGGGGTGGCCTGACCAACCCGCGTGAATTGCGGGCGATCGCCGATGTGGTCGAGAAGTTCAACGCGCCGATGGTGAAGGTAACGGGCGGCCAGCGTCTCGACATCTTCGGCATAAGGAAGGAAGACCTGCCCGCCGTCTGGGCTGATCTCAATGCCGCGGGCATGGTGTCGGGCCATGCCTATGGCAAGTCGTTGCGCACGGTGAAGACCTGTGTCGGTTCCGAATGGTGCCGCTTCGGCACGCAGGATTCCACCGGCCTGGGCGTCAAGATCGAGCGGATGACCTGGGGATCGTGGATGCCCCACAAGTTCAAGATCGCGGTGTCGGGCTGCCCCCGCAACTGTGCCGAAGCGACGATCAAGGATTTCGGCGTGGTCTGCGTGGACTCCGGCTATGAACTGCATGTCGGCGGCAATGGCGGCATTCATGTCCGCGCCACCGACCTGCTGTGCAAGGTCGCGACCGAGCAGGAGGCGATGGATTATTGCGCCGCCTTCACCCAGCTTTATCGGGAAGAGGCCCGCTATCTGGAGCGGACCGCGCCGTGGATCGAGCGGGTCGGCGTCGACTATATCAAGCAGCGGATCGTGGAGGACGATGCAGGCCGTGAAGCGCTGCGCGCTCGCTTCCTCTATTCGCAGAGCTTCTCTCAAGAAGACCCATGGGCAGAGCGTGCCGCCGGCGCGCAGGCCGAACTGCACCAGCCGCTCGCCCCTATCGCCATCGCTGCGGAGTGACATTCATGACCGACTGGATCGACATCGGAACGCTGGCCGACATTCCCCAGCGCGGCGCCCGCACGGTACAGATTGCCGGGGAGAAGGAAATCGCAGTGTTCCGCACCGGCGATGATCATGTCTTCGCGCTGGTCAATGAATGTCCGCACAAGAAGGGGCCGCTGAGCCAGGGCATCGTCCATGGCCATAGCGTCGCCTGCCCGCTGCATAACTGGAACATCGCCCTGAAGACGGGTGAGGCGCAGGGCGCGGATGAGGGGTGCACGCCGACCATCGCGGTGCGGATGGATGGTGAGCGCATCCTGATTGCGCGGCCGGTCGCGATGCAGGTGGCGGCCTGATGGGGCAGGCGGTCCGCACCACCTGCGCCTATTGCGGCGTCGGCTGCGGCATTTCCGCCACGCCGACCGGACCGCGATCGGTCGTCATCAAGGGCGACGAGGCGCATCCGGCCAATGGCGGACGCCTCTGTTCCAAGGGCACGCATCTGGGCGAAACCGTCGGCCTGACCGGCCGGCTGCTGCACCCGATGATCGGCCCCAAGCGCGCCGGTTGGGACAAGGCGCTGGATCTGGTCGCGAAGAAATTCCGCGAGACGATCGACCGCCACGGCCCCGACAGCGTCGCCTTCTATGTCTCCGGCCAGTTGATGACCGAAGATTATTATGTCGCCAACAAGCTGATGAAGGGCTTCATCGGCTCGGCGAACATCGACACCAATTCGCGCCTTTGTATGTCGAGCGCAGTCGCCGGGCATAACCGGGCCTTTGGCGAGGACATCGTGCCTGCCACCTATGGCGATCTGGAGGAAGCGGACCTGATCGTGCTGGTCGGCTCCAACACCGCCTGGTGCCACCCGATCGTCTATCAGCGGATTCAGGCCGCCCGCGCTGCACGCGGGACGAAACTGGTCGTCATCGACCCGCGCCGCACCGAAACCTGCGAGGGCGCGGACCTGCATCTCGCGCTAAAGCCCGGCACCGACGTCGCGTTGATGAACGGGCTGCTGGCTTGGTGTGATCAGGAAGGGATCACCGATCCCGCCTGGCTGGCCGATCATGTCACCGCGCCGGAGGGCTTCTGGGCCCATATCCGGACTGGTCATGATCTGTGGAGCACAGCCGCGACCTGCGACATCGAACCGGCGTTGCTGAAGCAGTTTTTCGAACTGTTCGCCGCCACCCCGCGCACCGTCACCCTGTTCAGCCAGGGGATCAATCAGTCGATCCGCGGCACCGATCAGGTCAATGCGATCATCAATGTCCATCTCGCCACCGGTCGCATCGGCAAACCGGGCGCGGCGCCTTTCTCGATCACCGGCCAGCCCAACGCCATGGGCGGGCGAGAGGTCGGCGGCCTTGCTTCGACGCTCGCTGCGCATATGGACTTCGCGCCGGACAATGTCGCGCGTGTTGGTCGTTTCTGGGCCGCGCCGACCATGGCCACCAGGCCGGGGCTGAAGGCGGTCGACCTGTTCCGCGCGATCAGCGAAGGGCGGATCAAGGCGCTGTGGATCATGGCGACCAACCCCGCGGTTTCTTTGCCGGATGCAGGCCGCGTGCGCGAGGCGCTGGAGTCGATCCCCTTCCTCGTCGTGTCGGACATCATGGCCGACACCGACAGCAGCACCCATGCCCATGTCCGCCTGCCCGCCGCCGGATGGGGCGAGAAGGACGGCACCGTCACCAACAGCGACCGCACGGTCAGCCGGCAGCGCCCCTTTCTGGCGCTGCCGGGCGAGGCCAAGCCCGACTGGTGGATCGTCAAGGAGGTCGCGCGCCGCATGGGTTGGCGCAATGCCTTCGCCTATGATCGGCCGGCCGACATCTGGCGTGAACATGCACGGCTGACCGCCTATCAGAATGACGGGCAGCGGGTGCTGAACCTGCGCGCGCAGGCGACCATCGGCAACGATGCCTATGACGCAATGCAGCCCTTTCGTTGGGGCGACCGGCCTTTTGCCGATGGCCGCTTCCCCACGCCGGACGGAAAGGCGCGACTGGTGCTGACGAAGCAGATGGACATTCAGGCGCCGCTGAAACTATGGCCGATGACGCTCAACACCGGTCGCTATCGCGACCAGTGGCACACGATGAGCCGCACCGGCCTGTCGCCCAAGCTGGCGCGTCACAGGGAAGAGCCGCTGGTCGAAATCCATCCCGCTGATGCCGTCGAACTGGGCATAGCCGATCGCGACCTCGCCCGCGTCCGGACCGCGCAGGGCAACAGCATCTTCCGCGTGAGCGTGAGCGAAGGGCAGCGACCGGGCGAAATCTTCACGCCGATCCACTGGACCGACCAGATGTCGAGCGGCGGCCGCACCGGCCTGCTGCCGCGTCCGCTGGTCGATCCCCATTCGGGTCAGCCCGGCTTCAAATTGACCCCCGCCAGCGTCGAGCGGGTCGCGACCGAGTGGAAGGGATTCCTGATCCTGCGCGGGCAGGATGCGGTGAAGCTGCCCTGCCTGTGGGCGACGAAGATCAGCGTGCCGGGTGGCGCGCTTTACGAGCTTGCGGGCAATGGCGATCCGGCCCGGCTCGACGCTTTCCTGCCCAAGGGCGACCGGGTCGAGGCGATGGACATGTCGCGCGGTACTTGCCGTATTGCCACGATCAGCGACGGCAGGCTGAACGGCGTGCTGTTCGTCACCCGCACCGGCCTGTTGCCGTCACGCGACTGGCTGATCCGCCAGCTGGAGGCCGACAATGTCGGCGGCTCCGTTCTCGCCGCGCGCGGCCCGGGTAGTCAGCCGGACAAGGGCGCAACCATCTGTGTCTGTTTCGACATCGGCCTGAATCAGATCGTCGCCGCCATCCGCGACCAGCAACTGGTCGATGTGCCCGCCGTCGGCAAAGCGCTGGGCGCGGGCACCAATTGCGGATCGTGCCGTCCGGCCATCGCCAATATTCTTGCCCAAAGCATGCAGGAGACGCTTCATGCAGCCGAATGACCTTATTGCGCCGGGGGAAGTCTGGCTGGTGGGCGCTGGTCCCGGTGACCCGGACCTGCTGACCCGCAAGGCTGAAAAGCTGATCGCGGCTGCCGAGATCATCTTCTACGACGCGCTGGTGGGAAGCTGCATACTTGATCTGATCCCCGCGCATGTCGAAAAGATAAGCGTCGGCAAGCGATCTGGGCGCCATTCGAAGGATCAGCAGACGATCGACCAGATGCTGGTCGCCGCCGCCCTGGCGGGCAAGCGCGTCGTGCGGCTGAAGGGTGGCGATCCCGCCATGTTCGCCCGCGCGACGGAGGAAATCACCGCCTTGCGTGCCATCGGCGCGACTGTACATATCTGCCCCGGCATTACGGCGGCCAGCGCTGTTGCTGCGTCGGCCGGACTGTCCCTGTCGCTGCGCGGCATCGCCCGTCGCGTCCAGTTCATCACGGCGCACAGCCGACGCGGGCAGGCTCTGGATCTAGACTGGGCGGCTCTGGCCGATCCCGCCTGCACTCTTGCGATCTATATGGGGCGGGATGCCGCGCCCGAACTCAGCCGCGCCCTCATCGCGGCTGGCCTGCCGGGAACAACGCCGGTTCTGGTGACCTGTGATGCATCGCTGCCGCAGGAACAACGGCTGCGCACCCGGCTGGACCTGCTGCCGATCGTGGTAGAAGCCTTTGCCCAAGATCGGCCGACGCTGATCCTGATCGGGGAGGCGGTTGCCCAGGCGGATGTGGTTGTGTCCGTCGGCGATAGCCGACAGCATGTTGATGGGCTGATGGCATGATGGCGCCAGGGCATAACGCCCCAGTCGGTGATCGGATCTAAGCCGGCGCATTCCTAACTGCGGATTGACCTGCCTATGGAATCCCGCGCACATCTCCGATCACAGGTGAATTGCGGAGTGTAGCATTGGACCGCTGGCAGGCCATGAAGATATGCGTCCGCGTGGCGGAAACCGGCGGTTTTGCCGAAGCTGCGCGGCAACTGCATATGAGCCCGCCGACAGTCGCGCGGGGGATCTCCTCGCTGGAGGAGGATATCGGCGTGCGGTTGCTGACACGGACCACGCGCTCGGTGAAACTGACCGAAGAGGGAAGGACTCGGCGCCTTCTGGGATACGGTCAAGGCTTATTGGAAGAGCGGATCGGCGAAGGATCGGGACGCACAGGCATGGCTCGTCGGCCTCGACGCCACCAAATTCCAATATACCGATGGTGTGCGGGACGTGTCGCGCATCAGCCCCGATCACTGGGTTCAGGACCAGGCCTTGCTCGACCGGCCGGGCAACAAGGATATCCAGCTCGACCTTTTCTATGACTATCGTACCAATGTCCCGCCTGGCCGCGAACGACCGGGCCTGCCTGATCCTGATGGATTATCCCCGGCGGGCGCGGCTGAAAATCTATACCCATGTCGAGAAGCTGGCAATCGATGCTGATCCGGCGCTCACCGATCTTGTCATGGACAAGGCGTATAAGGCGCGGGCCGAACGCATATTCCGGCTGCGGCTGGAGGCGTTCGACTGGAATTGCCCGCAACATATTACGCCGCGCTTCACCGAGCGAGAAATCGAACAGGCGGTCCGGCCGCTGCATGAACGGCTGGCGCAACTGGAAGCCGAAAACAGAGCGTTGCAGGATCGCCTCGCCAAATCGGGAGATGCATGATGGATGATATCAGACCACCCCTGCCGCCTTTCACTTTGGAGAGCACGACCAAGAAGGTACGCCTGGCCGAGGATGGCTGGAACAGCCGCGATCCGGCCAGGGCCGCCATGGCTTATACGCCGCTCAGCCAGTGGCGGAACCGTGCCGAGTTCATCAATGGCCGCTCCGTGATCATCACCTTCCTCACCCGCAAATGGTAGCGCGAACTGGATTATCGGCTGATCAAGGAATTATGGGCTTTGCCGACAACCGCATCGCGGTGCGTTTCGCCTATGAATGGCATGACGACAGCGGCAACTGGCTCCGGTCCTATGGCAACGAGAATTGGGAGTTTGACGAGAGCGGACTGATGCGCAGACGCCTTGCCTGCATCAACGACGCACCGATCAGAGCGGCGGAGCGCAAATTCCACTGGACGCAGGGGCGCCGGCCTGACGATCATCCGGGGCTGAGCGCATTCGGGCTATAGAGCGAAGGCCTGTTTCGGCCATCGAACGACCGATTAGAGGTAGAATGACGATCCTCATGTGAAGTCGGCCTGTTCTGCGGGTTGCATGGAGATGAATCTGGCCGCATCGATGTTGCGTGCGCACAAACCTGCGGTCAGACGCTGCGCAGGCTCGTCCCAGGGTTCATCCGTCAGCTTGAACGTTCCCCAATGCATGCCGATCGCCGCCCGCGCTTCCAAGTCCAGCATGATCTGGATGGCGTCGTCGGGGTCGGCATGCTGTGCCGCCATGAACCAGCGCGGCGCATAGGCGCCGATCGGGAGGATGGCGACATCGACCGGCCCAAAGCGTGCGCGCAGGTCGCGAAAGATCGCGCCGGTGCCATAGCCTGTGTCGCCAGCGAAATAGATTGTCCTGCCAGAGGCCCGGAGCATGAAGCCGCCCCACAGGGCCATGCGCCGGTCGCGGGCACCACGGGACGACCAGTGCAGCGCCGGCACGATATGCACTTCGGCCGCCGGGGCGATGTCGAAACGATCGAACCAATCCCCCGTGTCGACGCGGGCGTCGGGAATGTGGTGGCGAATGATGCTGTCATTACCCAGCGGGGTGATGATCTGTGGACGATGCCGCGCCTGAAGATCCTTCAAAGTCGAGAGGTCCAGATGATCATAATGATTATGGGACAGCAGGATGGCATCGATGGGCGGCAGATCGGCCATCCTTATGCCCGGAGGGTTCACGCGACGTGGCCCGGCAAAGGCGATCGGACTGGCACGGTCGGACCAGACCGGATCGGTCAGGATGTTGAGCCTGCCCGTCTGGATCAGCAGAGTGGCATGGCCGACCATGGTGATGCACAACCCTTCCACCCGTTCGGCCGGAACGATGGGGGACACCGGTACGGCGCTGGGCCATGGATTTTTTGGCGCCGTGCGATACCAGCGCAGAATATCGCGCAGCGACCGGTCCGTCTCCGGTTCCCCGGCGGGGTTCATGAAACGATGCCCATCAAAATGGGGGGAGGCGGGACCGGAATAATAGCGGTTTCGGGACGACATGGGGCCGGGCTCCTGTGCGGTCATTCCCCCTTTGCCCAGGCGACGGCATCGGCACCGGCGGGCAGCACGGCCGGACAGTCGGCATCGGTCGCCGCGCGGAAGATTGCGTCCGCGACATCCTGCCCCACGGTGACCGGGCCGTTGGCCGCCTGCATCATCGCCGCAAAGGTTGCCTGTGCATAGTCTGCATAGGCTTCAGGAAAGCCGCCGGCGCCCATGACATGGCCCTGGGCCGTGCCACTGAAACTGGTCGATGGCGCCATGCCGGGCATGACGACCCGAACTCTGATGCCGAATGGCGCCAGTTCATGGGCGGCGGATTCGGTGAGCGCATTCATCGCCGCCTTGCTGGCGCGATAGGCCGACAGCAGGGGCAAAGGCTTGTAGAGCGAACTGGAACTGACATTGACGATCACGCCCGAACGTTGCTCGCGCATGCCGGGCAGAACCGCCTGCATCATCGCGATCGCACCGAACAAATTGGTTTCGAACAGGGCACGCACTGTGTCGAGCGGCGTGCCCTCCACCGCATTCAGCCAGCCGAAACCGGCATTGTTGACCAGCACGTCGATCGGCCCGGCCTGCGCGATGGCAGCCGCAATACTGTCCGCATTCGTGACATCGAGCTGAAGGACGATCAGCCGATCCGACATGGGCAGACTATTGGCGGCCGGGTTGCGCATGGTCGCGACAACGCGCCAGCCCTGATCGAGGAAATGGATAGCCGTGTCGCGACCGAAACCGGTCGAACAACCGGTGATGAGGACAGTTTTCATCATAAGCTCCTTGCAGAGGACCATTGCTGCGCCATAGATATGAATGATCCTTCAGCTTTGGTATTCGCATATGAACCGCCCGCCGCCTGCCTTGCTCAAGCCACGGAAAACGCCGCAACAGACGCGCTCTGCCGTCACGATCGAGGCCATTCACCTGGCAACCATTCAGGTTTTGCTGAGCGGCGGTGTCGGGCGCCTGACCACGACGCGAGTGGCGGAGCGCGCCGGCGTCTCCGTGGGGACGATGTACCAATATTATCCGCACAAACAGGCGCTGCTCTTCGCGCTGGTCGAGCGTCAGTTCCATCTGATCGAAACGGCGATGCAAGACGCGGCAACCCAGTTGATGGGCGGCGACCTCAAGACGATTGCCCATGGCGTGGCCGCTGCCTGGCTGGACGCGAAGATGGCAGACATGGTCGCGTCCCGCGCCATCTACGGCATCGCGGCCGAATTTGACCTGTCTGAACTGTTGAGCCGGGCGGCGCGGTGCATGACGGAGGTGATCGATGCGCTGCTCGCCAGCGCCTGCGATGCGCACATCGCGGACCGGCCATCCGTGGCTTTCATGCTTGCGGCGCTGCTGGGCGGCTCCGTCCGGGTGGTTATGGAGGCCGAGTCGTCGGAAGAGAATTTCGCCCGATTGCGCCGCGAATTGCCCCAGGCCTGTCACGCCTATCTCATGGCCGCCAGCCGCGGCGCGGTGCCGTAAGCAGGCCTTGAGCACACCCCCATGCCATAATAATTTTCGGGCTGTCATCATTTGATGGAACTTTTGGCGCGGCCAGCGTTTCCCGAACTCGTCGTTCAATCGGACAGTGGGGGCATTCACAGATCCGTTGGGGGAGCGCAAGGCGCCGATGCGGAGATCTGTGTGTCGTTGGTCCAAACCGCGCCATTAGCGCACATCCTGATCGTCGAGGATGAATGTCTGATCAGGATGCTCGCGGCCGATATCGCCGCCGAGCAGGGCTATGCCGTGCTGGAAGCGGGTAACAGCGACGAAGCGTTGAACCTTCTGGACCAGCATCCGGACGTCGATCTGGTCTTTACCGACATCGATATGCCCGGCAGATGCGACGGTCTGGCCCTGGCAAAGCGCGTTCGCCACTTATGGCCTTCAATCCCTGTCGTCATCACATCGGGCAAGGTCCGTCCGAGTGCAGAAGATCTGCCTGCGGGTAGCCTTTTCCTGCCCAAGCCCTATCGGCCGGAAGAACTGGCGGGCGCCTTTGCCCAGGCCCTTGTCCAGGCGTTGCAATGACCAGAAACCAACCGCTATCTCTGCTGCGCCCCTGCCGGGCTGCCTCTTCAGGAAAGACACCAGCTTGAACCTTAATTCCGGTATCGGCGGACGCATCTGGTCGATCGCAGGCCTGTCGCTTGGCCTCCTCTTCTTTCTCATCAGCGGCCTTACCGCTTATCGGAATATTGAGACACTGCGCGCCAGCAATGAATCCATCCGTCACACCCATATGGTGCTGATCGCGCTGGACGATCTCTTGTCTGCGACGCAGGACGCCGAAACCGGCCAGCGCGGCTTTCTGCTCACCGGGGCGGACAGCTATCTCGATCCCTATAAAAGCGCTACGACAGCCGTGGGCGATGGGCTGAAAACCGTAACCGACCTGACACGCGACAATCCGACACAGCAGACCAATATCGTCGGGCTGCGCCGTCATATAGACGCCAAGCTGGCGGAACTGCGCGAAACCATCGATCTGCGCCGCACGCAGGGGTTTCAGGCGGCACTTGCCGTCGTCACCACCGATCGCGGCAAGATCGAAATGGACGCTATCCGCACTCAACTTGGCGCAATGGCGCAAGAGGAATTGCGGCTGCGTCAGATTCGCATTGAGGAGATGAACGCGGCATCGCGCATGGCGATCACCGGCGGCGTGGCGTCGGCTTTACTGGGCTGGGCGCTGACCATCATCATCTTCATGCTGTTGCGGCGGGCCAATCGTGCGCGGGTGCGGCAGGTCTGGCTTCAGGCGGGGCAGATGGGATTGGCTGACGCGATGCGCGGCGACAAGTCGGTCGAGGATCTGTCGGAAGCAATCCTGGCTTTTCTCTCCACCTATCTTGGCGCGCGGGGCGGCGCCGTGTTCAAGGGAGAACGCGGCCATTTCCATCGTACCGCCATTATGGGCGTGCCGATGGACGCCGATGTGCCGACTATCTTTGGTGTCAAGGAAGGCTTGCTGGGTCAGGTCGCTGCCGAAGGGCGCCCGATGCTGATCCACGACATTCCCGACGGCTATCTGACCATTGGCTCTGCCTTGGGCCGCGACAAGCCCCGGCATCTGGTCATCGTACCGGCCAAGGCGGACGAGGTCGTCAATGCCGTGCTGGAACTGGGCTTCTTCGACCGGGTCGATAGCCGGATCCTGGACCTGCTCGATCAGGCGTCGGCGGCGATCGGCATCGCCTTGCGCTCTGCGCGCTTCCGATCGCAGCTTCAGGATGCGCTGGAGGAAACCCAGCGACAGGCGGGCGAATTGCAGGCGCAAAGCGAAGAACTGCGCGTGTCCAATGAGGAACTGGAAGAGCAGGGGCGGGCGCTCAAGGAATCGCAGGTTCGGCTGGAACAGCAGCAGGTCGAACTGGAACAGACCAACAGCCAGTTGGAGGAACAGGCCCAGACGCTGGAAACGCAGCGGGATGAGTTGGAACGGGCCGGCGCCTCGCTCCAACTCAAGGCGCGCGAACTGGAGCAGGCGAGCCAGTATAAGTCCGACTTCCTCGCCAATATGTCGCATGAGCTGCGCACCCCGCTCAACTCGCTGCTGATCCTTTCCAAGCTGCTGGGCGACAATCCGGAAGGGACGTTGTCCGCCGATCAGGTCAAATATGCCCGCACGATCGAATCCTCCGGCAATGATCTGCTGACGCTCATCAACGATATTCTCGACCTGTCGAAGATCGAGGCGGGTCATGTCGAAATCCAGCCTGAAACCCTGTCGGTGCAACGACTGGTCGGCGATATTCGCCAGCTGTTCCAGCCGGTCGCCGACGAACGCCGGCTGGGCTTCGACATCGTCGTCGCCGAAGACATGCCTGCCGTCTTCGAATCCGACCGGCTGCGGCTGGAGCAGATACTGAAGAACCTGCTCTCCAACGCCTTCAAATTCACCGAGCGTGGCCGCGTGCAGTTCACCTTGTCGCGGGTGGCGGGGGATCGGCTGGCGCTGGAGGTGGCCGATACCGGCATCGGCATTTCCGCCGAACAGCAGGACAGCATCTTCGCCGCTTTCCACCAGGCCGACGGTACGATCAGCCGGCGCTATGGCGGCACCGGGCTTGGCCTCTCCATCTCGCGCGAACTGGCGCGCCTGCTCGGCGGCCGGATCAGCCTGAAGAGCGAGCCGGGCAAGGGCAGCCAGTTCAGCCTTACCATCCCGATCGCCTATGATGCCGCGACCGTCGCGCCGCGTGAGACAGCGCCGCCCACCATCGCCCAAGCCGCCCCTGCGCCCGCGCAGCCGCCAAGCCAGATGGCGACCACCAGCTGGGCGATCGAAGATGATCGCGACATGCTGGCTGAAGGGCGCCGCCTGCTGCTGGTGATCGAGGATGACCAGAGCTTCGCCTCGATCGTTTGCGACCTGTCGCGCGAAATGGGCTTCCAGTGCATCGTCGCTGGCACCGCCGAGGAGGCGGTTCATCTCGCCCGCAAGTTCAGGCCCAGCGCCGTCGTGCTCGACCTTGGCCTGCCCGACCAGTCGGGCCTGACCGTGCTCGACCGGCTGAAGCATGATGACGACACCCGGCATATCCCGATCCATGTCGTGTCCGCCTCCGACCATAGCCAGACGGCGCTGTCGCTTGGCGCAATCGGCTATCTGGTAAAGCCGGTGCGGCGCGATCAACTGGCCGAAGTGCTGACAGGGTTGCAGGCGAAGCTCGCGACCCGGATGCGCCGTGTCCTTATCGTCGAGGATGATGCGGTCCAGCGCGATGCCGTCGGCAGGCTGCTCCAGTCGGGCGACGTCGAAACCGTGGGCGTCGGTACCGCGGCGGAATGTCTGGAACAGCTGCGGCAGCAGACCTATGATTGCATGGTGCTGGATCTGTCGCTGCCCGACGCCTCCGGCTACAGCCTGCTCGAAACGCTCAGCCGCGATGGTACCCATGGCTTCCCGCCGGTGATCGTCTATACCGGCCGTGATCTGTCCGCCGACGACGAGCAGCGGCTGCGCCGTTATTCCAGTTCGATCATCATCAAGGGCGCCAAGTCGCCTGAGCGCCTGCTCGATGAAGTCTCGCTCTTCCTGCACCAGATCGTATCCGAACTGCCGACCGAACAGCGCAAGCTGATCCAGAAGGCGCGGCACCGCGATGCCGCGCTGGAGGGGCGCCGTATCCTCATCGTCGAGGATGACGTGCGCAATGTCTATTCGCTGACCAGCGTACTGGAACCGCGCGGCGCGGTCGTCCAGATCGCTCGTAACGGGCAGGAGGCGATCGATGCGCTGGACGCTTCGTCGGCCGATTCGACAAAGCGCATCGACCTGGTCCTGATGGACGTGATGATGCCCGTGATGGACGGCCTGACCGCCACGCGCGCGATCCGGGGCGACGCGCGCTGGAAGGATTTGTCAATCGTCATGCTAACCGCCAAGGCGATGCCGGACGACCAGCAGCGTTGTCTGGAAGCGGGCGCTAACGACTATATGGCCAAGCCGATCGATGTCGACAAACTGCTGTCGCTGGTCCGCGTCTGGATGCCGCGCTGATGGGAGACGCCGTCGAGGATATCGAGATCGCGCTGCTGTTGGAGGCGATCTACCAGCGCTATCATTATGATTTCCGCCATTATGCCCGCGCCTCGATTAAACGGCGCGTGTTGCAGGCACGCACGCAACTCGGCTTCGCCAGCATCTCCGCGATGCAGGATCGGTTGCTGCACGATCCGGCGACCTTGCCCCGGCTGCTCAACTATCTGACCGTGCAGGTCAGCGAGATGTTTCGCGACCCCTCCTATTTCCGCGCGCTGCGGGAAAAGGTGATCCCGCATCTCAAAACCTATCCCTCGCTCAGGGTCTGGGTTGCCGGGTGCAGCAATGGCGAGGAACTTTATTCCCTCTCCATCCTGTTCCGCGAAGAAGGGCTGGACCAGCGCACGCTCTTCTACGCGACGGACATCAACCCTGACGCCCTCAAAGCCGCCGAAGCCGGCGTCTACCCGCTCAGCGAAATCCGCAAATTCACCGAGAATCACCAGAAATCGGGCGCCCGCAATTCCCTGTCGGACTATTATACTGCCGATTATGGTCGCGCGGTGTTCGACAAAAGCCTGCGCGCGCAGGTCGTCTTCTCCGATCACAGTCTTGTGACCGACGCGGTCTTTGCGGAAATGCATCTCATTTCCTGCCGCAACGTCCTCATCTATTTCGACCGGCCGTTGCAGGACCGGGCGCTGGGCCTGTTCCGCGGCTCGCTTGCGCGCAAGGGCTTTCTTGGCCTCGGATCTAAGGAAAGCCTGCGCTTCTCTGCCCATGCCGATGGTTTTTCCGACTATGTGAGGGAAGAGAAAATCTACCAGAGGCGCGACGCATGAGCGCGATCCCGATCGAAGCAGTCGCGATCGGCGCATCGGCCGGTGCCGTACAGGCGCTGCTGCACATCCTTCCCGCCTTGCCGGCTGACATGATCGTGCCGATCCTGATCGTCGTCCATGTGCCGCCCGATCGCGCCAATGCGCTGGTGACCTTGTTCCAGGATCGCTGCCGGTTACGCGTCAAGGAGGCGGAGGACAAGGAACCGATCGCCAATGGCACCGTCTATTTCGCGCCCTCCGACTATCATCTGCTGGTCGAGGCGGAACGATCGCTGGCCCTCTCCTCGGACGAGGCAGTCAATCATTCCCGTCCCGCGATCGACGTCCTGTTCGAAACCGCCGCCGATGCTTTCGGCCCGGCGCTGGCCGCGATCGTCATGACCGGTGCCAATCATGACGGGGCCGAAGGGGTGCGTGCTGTGGCCGACGCCGGCGGCACTATCATCGTCGAAGATCCCGCGACCGCGCAGGTGCCGACCATGCCGGCCGCCGCGCTCGCCGCCTGCCCAACCGCGCACATCATGCCGCTCAACGATATTCTCGCCTATCTTGTGGGACTGACAGCCCGATGACCAGCCAAGCCCCACCCGTGCACTTTCTCCTGGTCGACGATCTGGAGGAAAATCTGCTCGCGCTTGAGGCGCTGCTCCAGCGCGATGGCCTGCATTGCCTCAAGGCCTGCTCCGGTGAGGAAGCGCTCGAACTGCTGCTGGTCCATGATGTCGCGCTGGCGCTGCTTGATGTGCAGATGCCGGGCATGGACGGGTTCGAGCTGGCGGAGTTCATGCGCGGCAATGAACGCGCCCGCCATATCCCGATCATCTTCCTCACCGCCGGCAGCGCCGACCTGCAACGACGCTTCCGCGGCTATGAAGCGGGGGCTGTCGATTTCATCCATAAGCCGATCGAGGCCGATATTCTCCGTTCGAAGGCCAACGTCTTCTTCGATCTTTATCAGCAGCGTCGGCAGATCGTGGCGCAGCGCGACGAACTGGCCATGCTCGCACAGGCGCTGCAGGGCGCGGATCGCCGAAAGAATGAATTTCTGGCGATCCTTGGCCATGAATTGCGCAATCCCATCATGGCGCTTGGCGCCGGGCTGCACCTGCTCGAACGGCGCGAGGGGACAGATGCTGCGCGGTCTATCCGTAGTCAGATGGACCGCCATGTCCGCCATGTCTCCCGCCTTGTCGAGGATCTGCTCGACATTGCCCGTATCGATCAGGGGAAAATCTCGCTCAACAAGGAAAGGGTCGTCCTTCAAGACGCCCTGACCTTCGCGATCGAGGCTAGCCAGCCCTCGATCGACGCGGGTGGCCATGCTCTGACCGTCACTATGCCCGACACGCCGATCTGGATGGAGGTCGATTACACGCGCGTCGCACAGATCGTCAGCAATCTGCTCAACAATGCCGCCAAATATACGCCGTCTGGCGGGGCGATCCGGCTGACCCTTTTGGCTGGCGACGATTGGATAGAGATCGAAATTGCCGATAATGGCATAGGCATTCCGGCGGATATGCAGGCGAGGATTTTCGATCTCTTCGCGCAGGTGCAGTCGGGCAACAAAGCAACGCAAGAGGGGCTGGGTATCGGTCTCGCGCTCGTCAAACAGTTGGTTCAATTGCACAATGGCGACATTGTCTTGAAATCCAGCGATGCAATATCGGGAAGCCTATTCGCCATCAGGCTACCGCGTCTGTAGATCGGCGATCATGGCGCTGAGAGTCTGTCTGGAAATGCGCCTCTGGCGCACTCCCAAACGAGGCCCCCCCTATTTCCCCTCCAGCCGCTGGCTGAAATAGACCATCTGCATCGCCTGCAAGCGCGCGCCCTGTTCGATATCCGCGTCGCCCGAATGGCCCCCGGCCGTATCCTCGTAGAAATGATAGGGGATGCCATAATCCTTCAGCCGCGCCGCGAATTTGCGGGCATGTTGCGGCCCCACCCGATCGTCCTTGGTGGTGGTCCAGATATAGGGCGTGGGGTATTTCACCCCTTTGCGGATATTGGCATAGGGCGAAATCTTTTCCAGAAACGCCTTTTCCGCCGGCACCGACACGCTGCCATATTCATCGACCCAGGACGCACCGGCCGCAATCTGTTCATAACGGATCATGTCCAGCAACGGCACCTGAATGACCACGCCATTCCACAGGTCGGGATGCTGGTTGAACTCCACCCCCATCAGCAGCCCGCCATTGGACCCGCCATAGATGCCGAACTTCTTCGGCGATGACAGTTTGCGCGCAAAGATATCCTGCGCCACCGCCGCGAAATCATCATAGATGATCTGGCGCCTGGTCTTCAGCCCCGCCTCATGCCAGGCCGGGCCGAACTCGCCGCCACCGCGAATATTGGCCAGCACGAAACTATTGCCCCGCTCCAGCCACAGCTTGCCGGTGATCGCGGCATAGCTGGGCGTCATCGGCACCTCGAACCCGCCATAGGCGGTCATGATCGTCGGCGTGCTGCCGTCGGGCGTCATCCCCTTCTTGTGGACGATGAAATAGGGGATTTTCGTCCCGTCGGTGGACGTCGCCTCGAACTGTTCGACCACCAGCCCCGCCGCATCGAAACGCGCGGGCATCGCCTTGACCTGCACCGGCCTGGGATCGGCCGCATCCATCGCCCACAGCGTCGTCGGCGCCAGGAATCCTGCCACCGCCAGATAGGCCTTATCGTCCTTGTCGCTCGCGCTCGCGATGGAGATGGTCGCATTGTCGGGCAGCGTCACCGGCTTGCTCGTCCAGCCCGTGGCGCTCGGCGTCAAAATCTGCACCCGCCCGCGCACATTGTCGTTGATCGACAGGATCACATGGCCCTTGGTCGCCGCCACGCCATCGATCGACTGGCGCGCATTGGGCGCGAACAGGATTTGCGGCTTCAACACTTCGCCCGATTGCAGCGTGGCCAGCGGCACGGCGGCCAGCGATCCGCTCGGCACGGTCACGCCGCCGCTCGTCCATTCCTCGCTGGTCTGGATCAGCACCTGCCCTTCGACCATGCCCTGCAACTGGCTCTTGGTCGGCAGCGGCAGTTTCTTCACCGCGCCGTCCGTCACCAGATAGGTCTCGTTGCCGAAGAAGGTGACCCCGCGATAGAGGAAGGCCGCCCGGTTGCCCGACCCGTCCGACAGGATCATCGGGAAGGTGCCGACCTGATCGCTCGCTTCGCCGCGATAGACCTCCTTCGCGGCCGACAGCGGTTCGCCCCGTTTCAATATCTTCACGACGAAGGGATAGCCCGACTTGGTCATGCTCCCCCCCTGCTGATCGGCGCCCCAGTCGCGCGCGATCAGGATGCTGTCCTTGTCCAGCCAGCCCTCATTCTGCTTCGACTTGGGGATGTCGAACCCGCCCTTGACGAACTGTCCCGTCTGGAGGTCGAACTCGCGCAGCGTCACCGCATCCTCGCCACCGTCGGACAGGTTGAGCAGCGCCAGTCTTTCCTCCGGATCGAGGATATTGGCGCCCTTCCACACCCATTTCTTGCCCTCGGCCTTCGACAGCGCATCCAGATCCAGCACCGTCGTCCAGTGCGGCGCGTCGGTCGCATAGTCGGTCGGCGAGGTATAACGCCAGATGCCCTGCGGATGATCGGCGTCGCGCCAGAAATTATAGACCCGGCCATGGATCAGCATCGGCATGGCGATCCGGTCCTTGGCTGACGCGATCGCCAGCGCGTCCTTATAATAGCCCGCATAGCGCGGATCATTCTGGAAGGCGGCCAGCGTCGCCTTATTCTCCGCCTCCACCCACTGCATCGCGCGCGGACCGGTCCAGTCCTCCAGCCACACGAACGGATCGTCAGCAGGAGCCGGGGCGGAAGGGGGCGCGCCTGCGCCGGTCAGAAGGGCAGCGGAAACCAAGCTCATCATCCTTTTCTTCACGTCCGTTCACTCCCCCGCATCATCATCCGCTCGCGTCGGTATCGTCGCCGCAACAGCGCCCCGGCCACCAGCAGGGGCAGCGCGGCAATACAGGCGATCAGCCCCAGCCAGACCGGCGACCAGCCCATCAGACTGTGCAGGCCAAAGGCGGAAGGCGCGATCAGCAGCAACGCGCCGATCGCCAGCAGCCACAATCCCCAGCGGCGCGGCCGCACCGCCACCATGCGCATCTCATGCCGCAACGCCTTGCGCCCGGTTCTGGTCGATGGATCGATCGGCATTTCGGATGTCACGCGGCCTCCGCCTGCCGCACGGCATAGTCGCCCCGCGCCTGCACCACCGCGCCATGATAGGTTTCGATCCAGTGGAACAGCGGCCCCAGCGCGTCGCCCAATGTCATGCCAAGCGGCGTCAGCGCATATTCGACATGGGGTGGCACAGTCGCGAAATCATGCCGCGTCACCAGTCCGTTCGCTTCCAGTGCCCGCAAGGTCTGGGTCAGCATCTTCTGGCTGATACCGCCAATATGCCGCTTCAGTTCGCCATTGCGGCGCACACCGCGCCCCACCACCAGCAGGACCAGCAGGCTCCATCGATCGCCGATCAGATCCAGCATCTCGCGCGAAGGACAGGCTGCATCGCATGGATCGACCCGTGCGGCCCATGCGGGAACGGTGCTGGTTGTCGCGCTCATCGGTAGTTACTCCAAGGTGCGTACTTCACTTTCAGTACCTATCGCCTCATCTTGTCTTTCGCAAGCCGGCTGCACCCTCATGACGTGCAACAAGGATAGTTCAAATGAGCAAGATCGCCATCGTCTACCATAGCGGCTTCGGCCATACCGACGTGCTGGCGCGTGACGTCGCCCAGGGCGTTACCGACAGCGGAGCCACCGCCGACCTGCTGCGCATCGACAGCGCCCAGGCCGATTTCGGCGAATTTTTCGATCGCATTGCCGATGCCGACGCCATCATCTTCGGCTCGCCCACCTATATGGGTAGCGTTTCCGCGCCGATGAAGGCTTTCATGGACGCCAGCGCCAAAGTCTATTTCACCAAGCAATGGAAGGACAAGCTGGGTGCGGCCTTCACCGTCTCCGGTTCGCCGTCGGGCGACAAGCTCAACACGCTGACCAGCCTCGCCCTTTTTGCGGCCCAGCATGGCATGCTCTGGATCGGCACCGGCCAGAATCCCGGCAATAATGACGATGAAAGCGCCGCGACCGAGGTCGAGAACCGCCTCGGCAGCTTCATCGGCGCCATGGCCCAAGCCGCCAATGACAGCCCTGACGTCACGCCCAAGGCCGGCGACCGCGCCACCGCCCGCTCGCTCGGCCATCGCGTGGCGCAGGCGGCGGCCCGCTGGCGTGTGGGCGCCGAAGCGATCAACGCCTGACCGATGCTGGGCGGGCAGGGGCTTCCCCTGCCGCCGCGCTTGCGCTATCCAAGGCGCATATCCCCGGGGGACCGTCCGCAGACGGTTGAGAGGTGGCTTTGTGGCCACGACCCGCTGAACCTGATCCAGTTGACACTGGCGTAGGGAGGGAAGCGCGTCGTGCCACTCATCCCGTGACACCGCCCGCACTCTCTTTCCGCCTGAAGGAGAGAGAAGATATGGCAGACGTCCCCGCCCGCACCGAGATGCGCGTTACGACCGGTCCCATTCGGGGCTCGAAGAAAATCCATGTCGGCCCCCGCCGCGTCGCGATGCGCGAAATCCATCTGGAGCCGGGCAGCGGCGAGCCGCCGGTCCGCGTCTATGACACATCCGGCCCCTATACCGATCCGGACGCGCAGATCGACATCATGGCCGGCCTGCATCAGTTGCGCCGCGACTGGATCGTCGAACGCGGCGATGTCGAGGACTATGATGCCCGCGCGATCAAGCCGGAGGATAATGGCCTGAAGGGGCCGGATCGGAGCGCCACCGGCACAGTCTCGACTGTGACGGAATCCAGAAATGGACGGGTCCAGCCCTTCCCGAACGTGGTGAAACGCCCGCTGCGCGCCAGGCCCGGCATGAACGTCTCCCAGATGCATTATGCCCGTCGCGGCATCATCACCCCGGAAATGGAATATGTCGCCGAGCGCGAAAATCTCGGCCGCGCCCGCCTCGCAGACTATGTCCGCGACGGCGAAAGCTGGGGCGCGTCGATCCCCGACTATGTGACGCCCGAATTCGTGCGCGATGAAGTCGCGCGCGGCCGTGCCATCATCCCGTCCAACATCAACCACCCGGAATCCGAGCCGATGGCGATCGGCCGCAATTTCCTGGTAAAGATCAACGCCAATATCGGCAATTCGGCGGTCGCCTCCGACGTCGCCGCCGAAGTCGACAAGCTGGTCTGGTCGATCCGCTGGGGCGCCGACACGGTGATGGACCTCTCCACCGGCCGCAACATCCACGACACGCGCGAATGGATCATCCGCAACTCGCCCGTGCCGATCGGCACCGTCCCCATCTATCAGGCGCTCGAAAAGGTCGGCGGCATCGCCGAAGACCTGACATGGGACGTGTTTCGCGACACGCTGATCGAGCAAGCCGAACAGGGCGTCGACTATTTCACCATCCATGCCGGCGTGCGCCTCGCCTATATCCCGATGGCGGCCAAGCGCGTCACCGGCATCGTCTCGCGCGGCGGATCGATCATGGCGAAGTGGTGCCTGGCGCACCACAAGGAGAGCTTCCTCTACGAGCATTTCGACGAGATCACGGAGATCATGAAGGCCTATGACATCGCCTATTCCTTGGGCGACGGCCTGCGCCCCGGCTCCATCGCCGACGCAAACGACGAAGCGCAATTCTCCGAACTCTACACGCTGGGCGAACTGACCCACCGCGCCTGGAAACAGGATGTACAGGTGATGATCGAAGGCCCCGGCCATGTCCCCATGCACAAGATCAAGGAGAATATGGAAAAGCAGCTCCAGGTCTGCGGCGAAGCGCCCTTCTATACGCTGGGGCCGCTCACCACCGACATCGCGCCGGGCTATGACCATATCACCAGCGGCATCGGCGCGGCGCAGATCGGCTGGTATGGCACGGCGATGCTCTGCTACGTCACGCCCAAGGAGCATCTGGGCCTGCCCGACCGCGACGATGTGAAGGTCGGCGTGGTGACGTACAAGCTCGCCGCCCACGCGGCTGACCTTGC
The DNA here is from genome assembly GCF_900109095.1 of Sphingobium sp. AP50. GTDB lineage: Bacteria > Pseudomonadota > Alphaproteobacteria > Sphingomonadales > Sphingomonadaceae > Sphingobium. Next base: position 260,766 of record NZ_FNYZ01000002.1, on the reverse strand, counting down.
CAAGGGCCATCCGGCCGCCCAGGTCCGCGACGACGCGCTAAGCCGCGCCCGCTTCGAATTCCGCTGGCGCGACCAGTTCAACCTGAGCCTCGACCCCGACACGGCCGAAAAATATCACGACCAGACGCTCCCGGCTGAAGGGGCGAAGAGCGCACATTTCTGCTCCATGTGCGGCCCCAAATTCTGCTCGATGAAGATCACGCAGGAAGTGCGTGATTTCGCCGCAAAGAAGAACCAGTCCGCCGACGGCTTCCTGGAAGCGGGCCTGACCGGCGCGGAAGTGGCCGAAGCCAGCAAGGCCGCGGCGCTGAAAGGCATGGAAGAAATGAGCAAGCTCTTCAAGCAAACCGGCAGCGAGCTCTATATGGGCGCTGGCGGGCGGGAGCATGATTGAATCAAATGGGGCGACCGGTGGAGCATTCCACCGGTCGCCCCCTGATTTCATGCTATGTTTAAGGACATTCGGGCAGACTGAGCAGATTGTTCGGCTGTTCGCCATCATTCTGCGTCTTGAGATATTTATTGCCTGCCACTGATGTTGCGACAATCACCCAGACCGTGCTGCCATTGACACTGACATAAAATTGCCAGGTCTTCGACTCGATGGCTGCAATTGCGTCCGTCTGAGTCAGCTTCCAGCGGCGAGGATGGCCGCCGCCAATATGCGAGATGCGGTCATGAGCACTATAACGGTTGGTTTTGTTAATACATTGAATTTGTGCAGTTTTCGTCATCATGCTTCTCCTGCCCGACGGCAAGCAGAGCGCCGGGTTGTCAAAAGATTGAGAACGCCGTAATCCCGCACTGCTCCTAGTCAGAGCACGGAAACGGGCGCTGCCTGCTTCTCTAGGGGGATTTCCGCTGGCAGGCGGTTGTCCCCCTAGTTTCGACATAGCAACGAAAAACAAATGTTGAAAGAAAGAATGCCCGTGCCGTCCTTATTTAAAACAGAAGCATCATGTGCTACTGGTTGTGGGCCCGCCTAAAAGGACGGCACGTTGCGGCTGGACTGCGATCTCTGACGAGCGTGGCTGATCTTCCCAGATTAGCCACGCTCAAATCAGCCATATTCAATAATGATACCGGCACTGCGCCACTTCCAGCGACTGGGCATCGCCCTTGCCGCTGACCCGATAGACCAGCCGATGTTCCTGGTTGATCCTGCGTGACCACCAGCCGCTGAGGTTGCCGCCGAGCGGTTCCGGTTTACCCGTGCCGCGAAAAGGATCACGCGCGCATTCCTTGAGCAGAGTGTTGACGCGCGCCAGCATCCTCACATCCGTGCCCTGCCAATGAAGATAGTCTTCCCATGCCGTGGGCCAGAAGACGATCTTCATGGCTCGATCAGTTCATGCTCCTCGCCGCCGCCAGCCTCCAGGCCGCGAATGGCCTCCAGCAGTCGCTCGGCATTGCGCGGGGAAGCCATCAGGTGAATAGTCTCCTGCATGCCTTCCCACTCGCTTTCCGAGATCATCACTACGCCCTCGCCCTTGGGCCGCACAATCTGGATCGGAGCCTTGTCGGCAACGACACGATCAAGCACGGCCTTGAGATTGGCGCGGGTTTCGGAAACGCTGAGAGTCTGCATGCGATTCTTGTACAGAAATCCGTACAAAATTGCAAAGCGATTGAGTGCTTCCCAGCATCATGTTATAACTCCCGTATGAACATGCCCCTCAAAATCACGAAGATCGGCAACAGCGCCGGGGTAATCCTGCCCAAGGAATTGCTGGCGCATCTTCAGGCTGCCGCTGGCGACAGCCTCTCGGTCGTCCTCACCCCGCGCGGGATCGAACTCTCCGCCGCCGAGCCGGATTTCGATGCCCAGATGGCCGCCGCGCGCGAGGTGATGGCCCGGCGCAAGCGGGCGCTGCGCGAACTGGCCAAATAAGATGGCCGGCCCGGACTGGGTCTGGGTTACGCTGGCCGTGGCGGAGGCCGCCCATGCCGAACAGATTGCCGAACATGGTGGTGGGGGCGATGCCCTGCGCGATCGCGGCCTGTTCGAAAGCGCGATGGCGCGCCCGCAGCAACTGGCTCATTATGGCGATCCCAATGCCGCCGCGCTGGCCGCCGCCTATGCCTATGGCCTTGCGCGCAATCATCCCTTTGTCGACGGCAACAAGCGGATCGCGGCGGTGGTCAGCGAAACCTTCCTGCTGCTCAACGGTCATATCCTGATGGCGAGCGACGCCGAACTGGTCGTCGCCTTCCTCGAACTGGCGGCGGGCACTCTGTCCGAAGACGACCTTGCGGACTGGTTCCGCGCCCATCTCACCACCGCCTGACCCTCTTTCCTATTTCCCTTCCAAAATAGGATTTCGCCTGATCTATCCTGCTGGATGGAACAGCAAGCATCCCCTTCCGCCCCCGCGCGCTGGACGCCTGTCCGGCAGCGCCTCTTCCTCACCACCCTGTTCGAATGCGGCAGCGTCGTGCAGGCGGCCCGCACGGCGGGCATGTCGGCGTCCAGCGCACATCGGCTGCGCCGTCGGCTGGCGGGCACGCCCTTCGACCATGACTGGAGCCGCGCGCTGGAACTGCACGCCCATGCGCTTGCCGATCCGATTGCCGGTCATCGCCGTCCGCCCGCCCCGGCGCGGCGCTGACGCGGCCATGGGGCGGGGCAGGGGCATCATAGTGGCGTTACAGTCGCGCACCTGTTGCGCGGTCGTGGCGTCACAGGCGCGTGGCGGATCGGCCCGGTGGCGCGTGACAGGCGCAAATATGGTGCGCGACAGGCGCGTTATGGACGCAAAGGTGGCGCGTTTGCCCCAAAAAAGCCGACGACGGTGTGAACTTCGGCCAGTCCTATTTATAGCAGTCCTATTTTACGGCCTCAACCTTCCAGCTTCACCAGCGCCCGCCTTTTCTTCCACACCAGCGCCACGCCGATCCGCTGACCCAGACTGCCGTCCCACTCGATCGCCAGCCCCTCTGCCTCCAGCGCGGCGACAATAAGATGGCCGATCGCGATCGCCGCGGACTCGCCTTCCTCGCACGCGCCATAGCTCAGATACAGGCCATGTCCCTCGACCGCGGCTTCCGTGTCCTGCATGTGAAAAAAGGCATAGCCCTGCGCGACCATGCCATCCTTGCGCGCTTCCTCGACCTCGTCCCAGATTTCGGACGCGCCACAGGTGCCGCAACAGGTGAAATTCTGCCGGGCGATCACGCCCTCGGCCTCCAGCGCGTCAAAGGCGGCGTCCAGCCGGTCGCAATCGGTGATCTCGTCCCACCCTTCCTCCGCGGCACGATGATGGGCCAGCGCCGCACGCAATGCTGCCGATGCCTCCACCCGCAACAGCGGCCGGGGCAATTCTTCCTCGAACACGTCGTTCGCGTTGGTCAGGATGGCGTCGTCGTCATAGAAACCACCGGCGACGTCGCGCCGCACCAGATCGCGCAGCGCCTCCACCGGATCATAGCTTTGGGTGATGGGCTGCTCTGTCCTGTCTGCCTCCGTGCCGAAATTTCGCGATCCGAAAATCCGATTCCACAAAGCTGCGAACATGCGTCTGCTTCTCCTGCGATGGACCTACCATGCCGCGCGATACGGCAAAGGGGAAGGGGGCATCTTCATCCTGCGTCTCAATGGACAGGATATGGGATCGGCCTGCCCGATTTCCTACAGCCAGTCTTGCCTCACTCACAGGAACGCTCCACCCTGCGCCCCGTCCAGCCCATAGTAAAAGGATCGCCCATGGCTGCCCCCATTCGCCTGCTGATGCTGATCGCGCCGCTCGCCCTTGCCGCCTGCTCGGGGGGAGAGAAGAAGGAAGAGGCGCCGAAAACCGCCAATGTCACGGCGGAAACACCCGCCCCCGCCAATATCGCGACCCCGGCGCCGTCCGCAGACTTCGCCCGCTATGTCGGCCATTATCCCTTTGACAAGGTGGACGGGCATAGCTGGCATGACGATCCGGCCGTGGCGGAGGCGGTGGATGCCGCCGTGGCCGATGCGCAGGTCCGCAAATGGGTGCGCGAGGGGGAAGGGCCTGCCACCCCGATCGCACTGGTCGATGGCAAGGTCGCGTCCTGGGCCTGCGAAACCCATAATTGCGGCCCGCACCAATGGATCACGCTGATCGATCCCAAGAGCGGCACGGCGGAAATCTGCTATTATGACGAGGAAGTGGCCGCCGATAAGGTCCGCTGGTTCATCGCCGGCAAGGAGGAGCAGCGCCCCGGCCAATGCCCGCAGGTGGAGGGGTGATCCCACGCCCGCCATCCTTGGCATATCGCGCGCCCGCGCCTAGATAGGCGCCAATGCCCCCCGACACAGCCTCCTCCTCGCCGGTCCCGCCGATCTGGGCGACCTTCCGCCGCTTCCTGCCCTATCTCTGGCCGGCGGATGCCCCTGCGCTGCGCCGCCGGGTTGTCGTCGCCATGGCGCTGGTGCTGCTGGCCAAGCTGGTCACGCTCGTCATGCCCTTCGCCTACAAGGCGGCGATTGACCGCATGGCGCCGGGTCTGGAGCCCGCTGCCGGCCTCGCCATGGCGCTGGTGGTGGCCTATGCAGGCGCGCGGTTCGGCGGGGTGCTGTTCGACAATTTGCGCAACGCCGTCTTCGAAAAAGTGGGGCAGGAAGCCGGCCGGCGTCTGGCCGATGATGTCTTCGTCCACCTCCACCGCCTGTCGCTGCGCTTCCATCTCGACCGGCGGACCGGCGCCGTGACCAAGATTGTGGAGCGCGGCACCAAGAGCATCGACAACATGCTCTATTTCCTGCTGTTCAACATCGCTCCGACGATCATCGAGCTGGTCGCCGTCTGCGCTATCTTCCTGGTGAAGTTCGGCCCCGGCCTCGTCACCGCGACGGTCGTGATGGTGGCGCTCTATATCTGGTTTACCCGCACCGTCACCGAATGGCGCAATCAGCTGCGCCGCGACATGGTCGACATGGATACCAATGCCGTCGCCCATGCCGTCGACAGCCTGCTGAACTTCGAGACGGTCAAATATTTCGGCGCCGAAGCGCGGGAGGCACAGCGCTATGGCGCGGCCATGCGCCGCTATGCGCAGGCTGCTGTGAAGAGCGAGAATGGCCTCGCCTGGCTCAATATCGGCCAGTCGCTGATCACTAACCTGATGATGGCCGGCGCCATGGCCTACAGTGTATGGGGCTGGAGCCGGGGGATATTCTCGACCGGTGACGTGGTGCTGGTGAATACATTGCTGTCGCAGCTGTTTCGGCCGCTCGACCTGCTCGGCATGGTCTATCGCACCATCCGGCAGGGCCTGATCGATATGGAGGCGATGTATCAACTCATCGACACCCAGGCCGAAGTCGCCGATGCCCCCGGCGCACCGGCGCTGCACGTGTCGGGCGGAGAGGTCCGTTTCGACCATGTCCGTTTCGGCTATGATCCCGAGCGGGAGATTCTCCACGGCGTCAGCTTCACCGTCCCGGCCGGCAGGACGCTCGCCATCGTCGGCCCGTCCGGCGCGGGCAAATCGACCATCGCCCGCATTCTCTTCCGCTTCTACGACATTCAGGGTGGACAGGTGACGATCGACGGGCAGGACATAGCCGCCGTGACGCAGGCTTCGCTGCGCGCCGCGATCGGCATCGTGCCGCAGGACATGGTCCTCTTCAATGACACGGTCGGCTATAATATCGGCTATGGCCGGGAAGGCGCGACGCAGGAAGAGATAGAGGCGGCGGCCAAGGCGGCGTCGATACACGACTTCATTCTGGATCTGCCCAAGGGCTATGCCACCCGCGTCGGCGAGCGGGGCCTGAAGCTCTCGGGCGGCGAAAAACAGCGTGTCGCCATCGCCCGCACCCTGCTGAAAGACCCGCCCGTGCTGGTGCTGGACGAAGCGACCAGCGCGCTCGACAGCCGCACCGAAACCGAAATCCAGACCGTGCTGCGCGACATCAGCCGGAAATGCACCACGCTGGTCGTCGCCCACCGCCTGTCGACCGTGGTCGATGCGGACGAGATCATCGTGCTGGACAAGGGCATGATCGTGGAACGCGGCCGCCATGCCGACCTGGTCCGCGCCGACGGCCTCTACGCCACCATGTGGGCGCGCCAGGCCGCCGAACGCGAAACCATGCCCGGCGAACCGGGCATAGAGGATATATTCGAAGTGGTGGAACGCTAGGCGCGCCTTCAATTCTGCGTCGTGACCGTGGTAGTGGTCTGTTCGGCAGAGGCGGTGCGCGGGGCGGTCGTCGTGGTCTTGCGGACGACCTTGCGCTTGGGCGTGGTGCGGGCGGCGCTGGCGGTCTTGACCGTTTCGGTGGTCACCGTGGTCGTGGCCGGGCGGGAAGCCGCCGCTGCGGCCGCATTGCGGGCGGCCTGCGCATCCATGGCGGCGGACGTGGCGGCCTGTTCTGCGGCGTCGGCACGGGCGTTGGCGGCATTGGCTTCAGCCTGTGCATCCACGGTAGCCTGCGCCTGCATGCGGGCATCGACATTGGCCTGCTGCTGATTCTCGCCGATCATCGTGTCGGCAAATTGCTGCGCTTCGACAGCGGATTTGATGGCGGCCTGTTCCTTGCCGCTCTTGTAACTTTCCTGCGCCAGTCGCAGCGAAGCCTGCGCCTTGGCCAGCAGTTCCGGCGCGGCGCCTTCATTGGGCAGTCGCTGCGCGGCATTGATCTTGCCCTGCGCCTGCGCGATCGCGGCAAGGGCGCGTTCCTCGTCTCCCGCAAATGCCGGGCTGGCGGTCAGGGCAAGAGCCGAAGCGGCAAGCAGGCCGCCCATGGTAGACTTGAAGATGTTCTTCATGTTTCTCTCCATCCTTGTTGATGATGGCGGTAGAAACGGGCATCTTTGTCTGGTGGTTCCTTTATCTGGCGTTCAGGAAAGGGGCGGCGACCTCTGCCGGCACCCGCATCAATCGGCCGCTTTCCTTGTCGATCATGGCCCAGGTCGATTTTGCGGCGACTTTCACCTTGCCGTCCGGTCCGGTAAATTCGATGAAGCGGTCGAACCGCGCGCCGCGTGGACCTTCGGGAATCCATGTCCGCCCGCTGACGACATCGCCTTCGACCACATTGCCGCGATAATCGACCTCATGCCGGGTCACGACCCAGATATAGGCGTCGACATGGGCCGGATCGGCGTCGGTCATCCAGTGCTCGACCGACAATTGCTCCATCCATTGCACCCACACCGCATTGTTCACATGGCCCAGCACATCGATATGCTGGGCCTGCGCGATGAATTGCTTGGTGAAGCTCGACGCCATCAGCCTTCGACCCCCAGTTGCCACAGGATGAAAGCAAATTCTTCCGCCGTCTCGTGCAGGCTTTCGAACCGCCCCGACTTGCCGCCATGGCCCGCGCCCATATTGGTCTTGAGCAGCAGGATATTGCTGTCGGTCTTGGTCGCGCGCAGCTTCGCCACCCATTTGGCCGGTTCCCAATAGGTGACGCGCGGATCATTCAGGCCCGCCGTCACCATCAGCGGCGGATAATCCTGTGCGCTGACATGGGTATAGGGATCATAGGACTGGATCGTCTTGAACGCGGCCTCATCCTCGATCGGATTGCCCCATTCGGGCCATTCGCCCGGCGTCAGCGGCAACGTCTCGTCCAGCATGGTGTTGAGCACGTCGACGAACGGCACATGCGCCACCACCGCGCCCCACAGATCGGGATCGGAGTTGATCACCGCGCCCATCAGCTCGCCGCCAGCCGATCCGCCCGAAATGCTGATCTTGCCCTTGGCCGAATAGCCCAGTTCGATCAGTCCCTTCGCCACATCGACGAAATCGGTGAAGGTATTGACCCGCTTGTCCAGCTTGCCGTCCAGATACCATTGCTGGCCCAGATCGTCGCCGCCGCGAATATGGGCGATGGCGAAGGCGAAGCCGCGATCCAGCAGCGACAGGCGGCTGGTCGAAAAGCCCGGCTCCATCGCCAAGCCATAGGCACCATAGCCATAAAGGTGCAGCGGCGCGCCGCCGTCGCGGGGGAAATCCCTCGGGTAGACGATCGACACCGGAATCTGCGTGCCGTCGCGCGCCGCGATCATCAGCCGCTCGGCCGCATAGCCCGCCGCGTCATAGCCCGACGGGATTTCCTGAACCTTCAGCACCTCCAGTTCACCCGTCTCCAGATGATAGTCATAGATGGTGTCAGGCGTGACCATCGATTCATAGCCAATGCGCAGCTTCGTCACGTCATATTCGGGATTGTCGTCCAGCGACGCCGAATAGCTGGCTTCAGGGAAGGCGATGCGCTTCGCCGAATGCGTCGCATAGTCACGCAGTTCGATCTGGTCGAGGCCGTCCTGCCGTCCTTCGGTGACGTAAAAGCCTTTGAACAGGGTGAAATCGGTCAGGTAGAAATGCGCGTCGGCCGCTATCACCTCTTCCCACTGGTCGGGCGCGTCCAGCGTCGCCTTCACCAGCCGGAAATTGGGATGGCTGTCGTTGGTCTTGATATAGAGCGTGCCCTCATGCTCATCGACATCATATTCGCGGCCGGGCTTGCGCGCCGCGACCAGCACAGGCGCCGCAGTCGGATTATCGGCCGGGATCAGCCAGGCTTCGCTGGTCACATGGTCGCCGGTCGCGATGACGATCCATTTTTCCGAGGAGGTCAGGCCGATCGAAACACGGAACCCTTCGTCATCCTCGTGGAACAATTCGACATCGCTATCAACGCTCTGCCCCAGCCAGTGCAGCCGCGCATTGTCCGTCCGCCAATTCTCATTGGCCAGCCCATAGAGCAGCCCCTTTGAATCGCTGGTCCACACCAGTGAAGACAGGGTGTCGGGAATGACTTCCGGCAATATTTCGCCCGAAAACAGATCCTTGACCCGCGCTTCGAACCGTTCCGATCCGTTGGTGTCGATCGCATAGGCCAGATAGCGGCCATCGGGGCTGACCGACATGGCGCCCAGCCGGAAATACTCATGCCCCTCTGCCAACGCCGGTTCGTCCAGCATCAGCTGGTCGTCGCCACCTACCACCGGCTTGCGATACCATTTGCGATATTGCGCGCCGGTTTCGAACGCGCGCCAGTAGATATAGTCGCCATCCTTCTGCGGAACCGACTGGTCATCCTCCTTGATGCGCCCCTTCATCTCCTGAAACAGCGTGTCGAGCAAAGGCTTGTGCGGGGCCATCGCGCCCTCGAACCAGCCATTCTCCGCCTCCAAATAGGCCAGCACATCCTTGTCCTTGACGTCAGGATAGCCCGGATCGCGCAGCCATGCATAAGGATCGTCCACCGTGATCCCGTGATGCGTGAAGCTGTGGGGACGACGTTGGGCGACAGGCGGCTGCATTTGATCGGTCATTAAATATCCATGGTCCAGACGGGGGCTGCGCTGGAATAAGCGCGCCGGCCCCTCTATGTTGTCGGCATTATGGCCAACGCAAGAGGCCGGAATGATCCAAGGGAAGTTCGATGTCCAGTTATGAAGATCGCCTGAAGGCCCTGCGTGCCCAGTTGGTACGCCAGAAGCTGGATGGCTTCGTGGTCCCCCTGACCGACGAGCATATGAGCGAATATGTCGGCGCCTATGCCCAGCGGCTCGCCTGGTTGACCGGATTTCAGGGATCGGCGGGCAGCGCCGTGGTCCTGCCGGAGGAGGCCGCGATCTTCGTCGATGGCCGTTATACGCTCCAGGTGCGCGAACAGGTGGATGGCGCGCACTGGCAATATGAAAGCGTGCCGCAGACCTCGATCGCCGCCTGGCTGAAGGATCATGCCGGGCAGGGCGCGCGCATCGGCTATGATCCCTGGCTCCACACCCGCGCCTGGGTCCGTCAGGCGACTGATGCACTGGCGGACAGGGGCGCGGAACTGGTCGCGGTCGATACCAATCCGGTCGATGCCGTCTGGCCCGATCGCCCGGCGCCCAGCGATGCCAAGCTGGTCGTGCATGACGATCGCTTCGCCGGCCAGTCCGCCGCCGAGAAACGCGCCGCCATGGCCGACTGGCTGACGGAGAAGAAGGCCGACGCCGTCGTCCTTTCTGCCCTCGATTCGATCGCATGGACCTTCAACGTGCGCGGCAAGGATGTGGAGCGCACCCCGGTCGCGCTCGCTTATGCCATCGTCCATGCCGATGCGACGGCCGACCTCTATGTCGCCCCGGAGAAGATGGACGAAGCCGTCGCCCAGCATCTGGGCAATGCGGTGCGGGTGCATGACGGTGTGAACTTCGCCGCCGCGCTGGAGGATTTTGCCGGCAAGACCGTGGTGGCCGACCCCGAACGGGCGGTCGCAGCGATCTTCAACGGGCTTGACGAAGGCGGCGCGACCATCCTGTCGCTGCGCGATCCCGCCGTCCTGCCCAAGGCGATCAAGAACGCCACCGAAATCGCCGGCCACAAGGCGGCGCAGGCGCGCGATGGCGCGGCACTCAGCCGTTTCCTCAACTGGATCGCGGTCGAAGCGCCGAAGGGCAACCTCACCGAACTTTCCGCCTCCGACCGGCTGGAGGCGTTCCGCAAGGACACTGGTCTGCTCGAAGACCTGTCTTTCGACACAATCAGCGGCGCTGGGCCGAACGGCGCGGTCGTCCATTATCGGGCGGAGGAAAAGACGAATCGCCCGATCGAACTGAACAGCCTCTATCTGGTCGATTCGGGTGGCCAGTATCGTGACGGCACCACCGACGTCACCCGCACCATCGCCATCGGCACGCCGACCGAGGAAATGAAGCGCCGCTTCACGCTGGTCCTCAAGGGGCATATTGCCCTCGCCTGCGCCGTCTTCCCCAAGGGCACGCGCGGCGGCCAGCTCGATGCGCTCGCCCGCCAATATCTCTGGGCCGAAGGGCTGGATTATGCGCATGGCACAGGCCACGGCGTTGGCAGCTTCCTGTCTGTGCATGAAGGGCCGCAACGGATCGCGACCTTCGGCGGCGGCGATGAACCGCTGGCGGCCGGCATGATCCTCTCGAACGAGCCGGGCTATTACAAGACCGGCGAATATGGCATCCGCATCGAGAATCTGGTGCTGGTCGAGGAACGCGCCATTCCCGATGCAGAAAAGCCGATGCTGGGCTTCGAAACGCTGACCTTCGCCCCGATCGATCGTGCTGTCATCGCCACCGAAATACTAAGCGAGGCGGAACGCGCCTGGCTCGACGCCTATCATGCTGCGGTGCTGGACCTGATCGGCCCGCAACTGGAGGGCGACGCGCTAGCTTGGCTCAAGGCGGCCTGTGCGCCGCTCTGACGAATCAGTCTTGTGATTCGCCGACGGGAGGGGGCGGTGCCGTACCCTCCCGTGTCGCTTCCCGGCTCTGGGCCTTCCGCCGCCGCAGATTGTCCCGCAAGGCTTGCGCCAGCCGTGCTTTTTTCTCGTCCTGTGTTTCAGCCATGCACAGCGCATAAGCAAAATGCATGATCGGCTGCAACCCGCCTTGACATCGGATCAACGGGCGGCCATAGGCCCGGCCTCCGAAGCGCAGACAGCGCTAAGGCGATGAAAATAGAGTGCTGCCGTAGCTCAGTGGTAGAGCGCATCCTTGGTAAGGCTGAGGTCGTGAGTTCAATCCTCACCGGCAGCACCATTTTCTCTCTCAATGATCCAAGCTTATCATGAATGCTTCCGGCGTAGTGCAGGCCTGTAAGGGTCGGTATGCCTGAGCGGATCGGTTTTCGATCCTGGCTAAGTATAGAATTGTCGCGGCAGTTCGACCGATGTTCCCGGTTTTTTCAACTGACCATGATGGCAATTGCTCAAACCTTTCCATCGCGATAGTCCATGCTGTTAGGACATCATGTCACATCGACATGAGCCAAAGCCGGGTTAGTTGCTGACATATGGGTGGCGGGATTAGACAATCGCAGGCAGGCCGGGGGCTTTTTGCTCTTCTTGTCCTGTGTGCGCTGGCGATCCGCATTGCCGTCCCCACCGGCTTCATGCCGACGCAGAGCATCCACGGCATCGTCATTTCGCTCTGTACCGGTCAGGGCGCCGTCAGGGCCGTGCTTCCCGTGGAAAAGGGCACCGAGCCGACGGACCATGAAAAATCCAAGGGCGGCGAATGCATGTTCGCCGCAGGATTGGGCGGCGGTTTGCTGGCAACGACCGCCACGATCATCGCAGCCGTGCCGGCCATGGCTGCACCGCTGGTTTCAAGCCGTGCGATAGCCGATCTCACGGTCCATCGACTGGCGGCTCCGCCACCGCCTTCACAAGGTCCTCCCGCGCGCGCCTGACCGGGCCGCGCGGCGAACAGCTTCATCCTCGTTCGCCATACTCCGCGCATGCCGCGTGCATGCGTCACACCGCTTGCCCACTGGGAAACGCGGTTCAAGGCGAACGAGATTCTCATGCATGCTCAACAGAAGGTGTCCCGCGCCTTCGCGCGGAGGCTGATCGCTCTGTGGATGGCGATCGGGATAACCGGGGCCATCTTTAACGGCACGGGCATCCCCTTGCCATGACATCGCGGTCGCGCGCGGTCGCGCGTCATGTCCATCTGTGGCTCGGCCTGTCGCTCGGCCTGCTGTTCGTGCTGCTCGGCATCACGGGATCGGCGCTGGTCTTCTATCAGGAGATCGATGCCGTGCTGCATCCCGAAATCAGCGTCAGCGACAGCAGGCCCGCGCCCGGATGGTCCAGCCCGGTGTGGGACCGCGCCCTGACGACCATCCGTCGCCAATGGCCGGACGAGGCCGGGCAATGGCGGTTCGAAGCGAAGGATGAAGCGGGACCGATTGCCGCACGCTATTATCCGTCCGGTCCACCCGCCAGCCATATGGCGAAGCGCTGGATGGTCTGGCTGTCACCGGACGGCACGCACATCCTCCGCCATGATGGCTGGGGCGATTATGCCATGAGCTGGATCTACGAACTGCACATGGATCTGCTGTCCGACGAGGTCGGGCACAAGATCGTGGGCTGGTCGGGCCTCCTCATCCTTCTGCTTATGGGCACGGGGCTGGTAGCGTGGTGGCCGAGGGGAGGCTGGCGCAAGGCGCTGCGTTTCAAGCAGGGTGCCTCCACAATTCGCCGCCTGCATGACATCCACAAGCTGGCCGGGCTGTGGAGCCTGATCCTGCTGATTCTGTTCGCCGTCACCGGCTTCATGCTGGCCCTGCCCAAAGAGAGCAACTGGGTGCTCGAACGGACGGTCGCGCCGGTCGATGCCGTGCCGGTGCCGAAATCGCCCGTGCGGGAGGGGAGGCCGATCACCATCGCCACCGCGCTTGCCAACGGGCACCGCGCTTTGCCGGAGGCGCGGCTTGCCTGGATCGAAATGCCCGCGCGGGGCAACGGCATTATCAAGCTGCGCGTGCAGGTGCCTGGCGATCCCAGCCGGCGCTTCCCCCACAGCTACATCTATATCGACGCATATTCTGGCGCCGTACTCGGCCTCCTGGATGCGCGCCGGGGCAGCGCATCGACCATGATCAACAACTGGCTGCACCCGCTGCACGACGCATCGGTCGGTGGCCTTGCTACCCGCATTCTCGCCTTCTTCGTCGGCCTTGTTCCGGCCGTCCTGTTCATCACCGGCCTGCTGCGCTGGCGCAAACGTCGCGTCCATCAGGCGAAAGCCATCCAAAAACACAAGCTTCAGGGAGTATGTCCATAATGCGCATTTCCATTCTCGCGCTCGCCGTCAGCCTGATCGCAACGCCTGCTTTTGCGGATGAGGCCGATCGGGGCGACGCGATCATCGTCACCGGGCAGCGCGATCAGCTCAAGCTCGACCAGAAGAGCGATACCGGCAGCCGCCTTGGTCTGTCGATCATGGAAACGCCCGCCAGCGTCGAGACATTGAATCAGGCGGACATGCAGTTCCGGGGCCTGCGCACCGCGCGGGAGGCCTTTGCCGATGTGCCGGGCGCAATTGCTGGAAATGTGCCGGGCAATCCGGCGGTGATCACGATGCGCGGCTTTGCCGGCAATGTCGTGTCCATCCTTCAGGACGGCGTACGCATCTCCTCCTCCACCGTCGTCCAGCGTGACACCAACACATGGCATTTCGACCGGATAGAGGTGATCAAGGGGCCAGCCTCCGTCCTGTTCGGCGAAGGCGCGCTGGGCGGCGTGGTCAACAAGGTGACGCGCAAGCCGCAATTTGACGGCAATCATATGGACGCGCTGTTGAGCTATGGCAGCTTCGATACGCTGATGGCTGCGGGTGGCGTCAACTACCAGCTGTCGGACACGGTCGCGGTGCGGGCCGATGCCAGCATCCTGCGGTCCGACAGCCTTTATGATGTGGACGATAATGAGACCCGGTCGAGCGGTCTGACCGCCAGCCTGTTGTTCAAACCATCCGATGACCTTTCGATCCTGATCGCGGTCGACCATTATAATGATCGCTATGACAGCAGCTATCAGGGCGCGCTGCTGATCCCGGCCGCCTATGCCCGCGATCCCAGCGATGCGGTGCGGTCCAGCAGCGGGCTGGTGGTCGACAAGGCGATGCGAAAGCGCAACTATACGCCGCAAGGGGGCTATTCCGGCGCGGACGAGACCACGATCCGGTCGCGCATCGACTGGAAACTGGGCGGCGGCTGGGCGCTGGGCACGGACCTGATGTGGTACAGCGCCGATCGCGCCTTCCTCAACAACGGCACCCGTAGTTTCATCGCGCCGACCAGCGCCTTCCCCAATGGCAGCATCCAGCGCGGGCTGACGGCTTTCTACCATGACCATGAATATTGGAATGGCCGCATCGCCCTGTCGAACGACAGTGTGATCGGCGACCTGCGCAATCGCTTCACGCTGGGCGCGGAATATAATCATACCGATTTTGCCAGCCTGCGCGAAACCAGCACCACCAGCCTTGTGTCCAGCGTCGATCCCTTCGATCCGGTCGTCGGCACTTTTCCGACCGATGAGTCTCTCTACCGGTCGCAGAATGTCAATTTCGATTCCCGGCTGAACACTGTTTCGGTCTTTGCCGAGGATGCGCTCAACCTGACGCCGCGCTGGCTGATAGTCGCGGGCGCGCGCTTCGACCATATGGATCTCAAACGCCGCGTCACCGACTATCTGACGACGCCCAATGCCGTGACCAACGCCAATCCCGTCTACAAGCCCTTTTCCTGGCGGGTGGGCAGCAGCTATGCGGTCACGCCAGACCTGACCCTTTATGGCCAATATACAACGGCCGTCTCCCCGGTGTCGTCGATCCTGCTTCAGTCAATCGCGAACACCCGCTTCAAACTGACCAAGGGGCACAGCTATGAGGCGGGGTTCAAACTAGCTGCCCTTGCCAAGCGGCTGACGGTGACGGGTGCGGCCTATCGCATCGTCCAGAACGATATATTGACCCGCGATCCGACCAACCCGCTCCAGACCGTGCAGGGTGGCACCCAATCGTCGCAGGGCGTGGAACTGAGCCTGGGCTGGGCATTGACCGATGATTTGTCGATGGGCAGCAGTTTCAGCTATAGCGATGCCCAATATGACGAACTGATCGAGGCGGGCGGCATCGACCGCAGCGGCAACCGGCCGATCAACGTCCCGTCGACAACGGCGGCCATGAATGCGGCCTATCACCTGCCCGGCACGCCGATCACCGTCTCCGGTTTCGCGCGTCATGTTTCGGGCTTTTATACCGATACGGCGAACAGCATCTTCGTGAAGGGGCGCACCACCTTCGATGCGGCCATCGCCTGGGCGATTACGGACGGCGCGACGCTGACGTTGCGGGGACGCAATCTGACCGATGCCTTCTACGGCGAATATTCAGGCTATAATGCGACCGATATCTATATCGGCGCGCCGCGCAGCTTCGAAGTTTCGCTCGCTACGCATTTCTGATCCCGCAGGGGCACCCTGTGCATCGCACAGGGTGCCCCTGCGGATGATAGCAACTGAACCACCTTGATTTTGACAGCTTATCGGCTCTCCCGTCTGACCGGGTAGATATGATGATAGGGACCGCGATCGGGCAGCCGGGCCGACAGCCAGTCGAGCCGCGCGTCGCCATCCGCGGCGAAGGCAGCGTCGGCGGCCAGTTTTGCTCCAAATTCCTGCCGAAGCTGCGGATCGGCGGCGAGCAAAGCCTCCGCGATTGGCGCACGCACGAAATCTTCTGCGCCTGACGGTGCAGCGAGAATTTCGGGGAAGAAGCCCCAAGCGAGGAAACTGTCCTGACTTTCCGGCTCCAGCAACGCCGCCGCCAGCAAGCCCAGCGGCTGATCGGCAGGCACGCGCACCGTGCCGGCAGGCAGCGTTTCGGTCACCTCCTGATGCAGCAGCTTCGTGTCCAGCGGGATGCGTGCGTCGCGTACCGACAGGAACTTTGGATCGACCAGCCGAACGCGGTCGAGCATCAGGGTGCGTGGGGCGTCCAACACCTCATAACGGATGCCGTGCAGCGTCAGTCGGTCGATCACATCGGCCTGCCCTGCCGGTATCCACCATGCCTTGGGCAGGCGCACCGTTTCGACTGGTTCCTGGCCGATGATCGGCATCCGCCAGTCGACCGGCCGGCCCAGCCATTTCTGCTCCATGCGCCCACTCGCAGGCGAGACATAGGTGTCGAAGGCGATGCCCTTGAACTGTTCGACCCAGCCGATCGGCTGCGCGGCGGGCTTCCAGCGGGTCAGCATTTCGGTGGGGCGCGATGCCCGGTCGCTGGCCTTGGCGCTGGCGATCTGTGCGGCATCCTGCCCGGCCAGCTTCAGCGCCGCCTCCAGCAGCACATAGGTGCCCAGCACCCGCTGGCGATAAGGCTTCATCATATGGTTTTCGACCAGTACGGTCGGCACGCCGATGAAATCACCATAGCCGGTCGAATAGCGCGGCCCTTCGGGCGCCTGACGGATGCCTTTGGTCGGCTCTCGCGTGTCAATCGGACTGGGATAGATGGTGGGAACATGTCCGGCCTTTTCCAGCGCCGCCGTCACGCTTGGCCCAAAGCGGCCCTGCAACCAGTCGGCGGTGGCGCGATGATAGGCGTAGCGGCCCCAGCCGGCATAGGTGAAGCTGATATCATATTGCATGTCGAAGCCGTCGCTGACATGGCAATCGACATAGAGGATCGGGTCGAGTCGGCGCAGCAGGCCGATCATCGCCCGGCTTTCGGGCGCATCCGCTTTGGAATAGTCGCGGTTCAGGTTGATGTTGCGGCTGTTGCCGACATAGCCCTTTTCCGCCGGGCCGCGCAGTGCCGGGAAGTTCCAGCGGCTCATCTTCTCATGCCCGTCGATATTATAGACCGGCACAAAGACCAGATCGACCTTGTCGAGCAGCCCGTCCTTGCCACGCAGCGCGATGTCGCGCAGCAGCATCAGACCGGCATCCTTGCCGTCAATCTCGCCCGCATGGATACCGGCCTGCACCAGTACGACAGGCTTGCCCGCCCCGCCCTTGCTAGCGCGGACGAGCAGCATGTCGCGCCCTTCGCCCGTGCGGCCGAAGGTTTCGAGGCTGATGAGAGGCGACGCAGCGTCCAGCCGCTTCAGCCATGCAGCCACCTCGTCATAGCGCGGTGTGGTGACGAATCCGGCCTGTTCGGCGGGCGTGATCCAGGGATCATCCTTGTCGACGACCAGTTTCTCGCTGGCACCGGACCAGGGCAGAGCCGGCGGCAGCACCGACGCGGGCAGCCCCGGCAGCGGCGTCTGGGTCGGTTGTTGCGCGAGGGCGGTGCCAGCAACGCACAGGGCCGCAGCGCCCAGAAGGCGCGAGATCATCTTGCTCATGTCTCTATCCCTCCGGCTCATAAGCGGGCGCGCACGCCGATGGTGGCGGTGCGCGGCGTGCCGGGCTGCACCCAGACCGAGCTATAACTGCTGGCATACCATTTCTCGTCGAACAGGTTGCTGATTGTCCCGAACAGTTCGACGCCCTCAATCGCATCGACGCTGCCGAACAGGCGGAACAGGGTGTGCGACGGCAGGGTGAAGTCCGTACCCGTCTCGCCCAGCCGTTCGCCGACATATTGCATGCCCGCACCCAGTTGCGCCCCGCGCCGGGCAAATTCGAAATGCTTGGCGAACTGAATGTTCAGATTGTGGTCGGGAATGTTGATCAGCCTGTCGCCCGGCAGAATCTGGTAACCGAAATTGGCGTCATTCACCGCCGAACGGGCCTCTGCATCGGTATAGGCGTAGCTCAGCAGGATATCGATGTCGCCGGGCAGATGGCCGTTCACGTCCAGTTCGATGCCGCGGCTGCGCGCCTTGCCGATCGCAACGGAAAAGCCCGGATTATTATTGTCACTCGCCAGCACATTCTTCTTGGTCAGTTGATAGACCGACAAGGTGCCCGTCAGCGCGCCGCCCAACGCCGTCAATTTGACGCCGGTTTCGATGGATTCGCTGGTTTCGGGATCGAAAATTTCATTGTTGAAGTCGGCGCCGACATTGGCGCGATAGCCCTGACCATAAGCGGCATAAAGGCTGACCGGGGCACTCAGTTCATAGACGATGCCGGCCTGCGCGCTGAACCGTTCATATTTGCGCTTGTTATAACGACTGGCCGCCGCAAGCAGGCGATTGTCGACCTTCAGCGTCAGATTGTCGTAACGGCCGCCGATGCGGATCTGGAGCCGATCGGTCAGTTCGATCTGGTCCTGCACATAGAAGCCGAAGCTGCGCTGGGTATCGAGACGGTTGGTTTGAACCGCCTTCGCAGGCAGCGGATATTGGCCATAGACCGGATTGTCGATGTCGATGACATAGCCCGTCTGATCGCTCGGGTTGGCGCTGACAGCCGGGGGACGGAAGCGGGTGAAATAATTATCATATTCGAACTGGTCGAAATCGCCGCCGATCAGCACGCGATGGCGCAGTGCTCCCGTCGCGAAATTGCCCGCCAGTTCGGCGCGGACCACGCTATGTTCCGCATCATAGCGGCGCGAGCGGCGCTGGCGCGACAGGGAATGGCCATCGACGTAGAGCTTCTGGCGCGAAGCCGTCTGCTCCGCGTCGGACGAAAAGCCGGTCAGCAGCGTATCGCGATGGCTGGCCCCGACCAGCAGGCTCCAGTCATCATTGAACTGATGGTCGAGCCGCAACTGATGGCCGGTGGCGCGGGCGATCGTGTCGCCATCCCCCGGTTCGCCCAGAAAGCGTGAGCGCGGGACGGTATTGAAATCATTGTTGAGGACGACGATGCCGCGATCAAACGGCACCTCCACGCGGGTCCATTCAAAATCATAGGTCAGGCGCGTCCGATCGCCCAGCGCGACGCCGATCGAGGGCAGGAAGCCCCAGCGCTTCTGCGACACATGGTCGCGGAACGTGTCACCCTTCTCATAATAGCCGATCAGCCGCGCTGTGATGCCATCGGTCAGCGCCAGATTGGCGTCGGCGTCGGCGCGGAAACGGTCATAGCTGCCATATTGCAGCGATCCGCTGCCGAAGGTCCGGCCGATTTTCGCCTGTTTGGTGACGAGGTTGATCGTGCCGCCCGGCTCGCCGCGACCGATCAGCGCTGCCGCCGGCCCCTTGAGCACCTCGACCCGCTCGATCCCGGCGACATCGCGCTGGCCGCCAAAGCCGCGCCCGGCATTGAAGCCGTTGACCAGATAGCCGCTCGGCAGATTTTCATCACCCGCAAAGCCGCGAATGGCGAAACTGTCCCAAAGGCCGCCCAGCGTATTCTGGCGCGCGACGGACGCATTCATGTCCAGCGCGTCGGTCAGCCGCAGGATAGCATTTTGTTGCAGCGTCTCGGCGCTGATGTCCGTAATCGCCTGCGGAATTTCCTTCATCGCGAAGTCGCCGCGATAGGCCTGCCGCGCCCCGGTCACGGTGATGGCGCCCTCTCCCTCCTGCACATGATGGATCGCGTCACCGGTTTGGGCCTGCGCTGCGACACAAGCCAGACCAGCGGCCAACGGCAAGGCGCAGGCGATGTGGCGGACGCGGCGAGAACGGGCGGACGCAGCGCGCGGGCGCGGCAGGAACTGGATCGACATAATTTCCCCTGAATGAAATGAGACAGAATCTCATTCGCGGCAGGCCCTAGGGGAGCCAGGTCGTGGCCGTCAATGGAAATGTTATATTATTTCATTGACAGATTGCTGCATCGGCGAAATGCTTTCGGCGAAAATCCGAGGAGCCCCATTCATGTCCCTGACCGCCACCGGCCAGCGCATTCATTTGTCCGACGTCACCCTGTCCTATGGCCGCCATCGGGTGTTGCACGGGCTGACCCTGCATGTCGATGCGGGGGAGATTTACGCGCTGCTGGGCGGCAATGGCGCGGGCAAATCGACCACCATGTCGACGCTTCTGGGCTTTGCCCGGCCCGATAGCGGCACCGTGCTGATCGCGGGGCATGATCCGGCGGTGGAACCGGACAAGGCGCGGGAACAGATTGCCTATGTGCCGGAAAATGTGGCTCTTTATGAGCATCTGACGGCGCGGGAAAATGCGGCCTATCTGCTGGCGCTGGCCGGGCGCCATCCTGCGCCGGATGCGATCGACGGCGCGTTCGAGGCGACTGGGTTGCAATCCGCCGCCTGGGACAAAAGGCTCGGCGGCTTTTCCAAAGGCATGCGGCAGAAAGTGGCGATCGCCATCGCCCTGCTGCGCGAAGTGCCGGTGCTGCTGCTGGACGAACCCTCCTCCGGCCTCGATCCGCGCGCCACGGCCGATTTCAACAAGTTGGTGCATGATGTCGCACGGAAGGGTGCGGCGGTGCTGATGGTCACGCATGACCTGCTCTCCGCCGCTGACATTGCCCACCGCATCGGCTTCCTGGAATCCGGGCGCATCGTCGATGAAGCCAGCGCGCAGGGCGAGGAACGGTTCGACGTGCGTGAACTGCACCGCAAATTCTCCCGAGAAGTTGCCGCCGCATGAGCGCCATAACCCTGATCGCGCGCGACGAGCTACGATTGATGCGGCGCAACCGCGTCGCCGTCGTTGCCTTTGCACTGCTGGTGCTGCTGACATTGGCGGCCGCGCTCATAAGCTGGTCGCACCAACAGTCGATCACGCAAACCCGTGATCGCTTTCAGGCGCAGGCCGCCAAGGAATTCGAGGCCCAGCCGGACCGGCATCCGCATCGCATGGTGCATTTCGGCAATTTCATCTTTCGCCCGCTGGGGCCGCTGGCCGCCTTCGACCCCGGCGTCGATGCCTTTACCGGCAACAGCATGTTCCTGGAGGGGCACCGGCAGAACAGCGCCAATTTCGGCGATGTCCGCCAATCCTCGCTGCTGGTTCGGTTCGGCCAGTTGACACCCGCCTTCGTCTTGCAGGTGATCGCGCCCTTGCTGCTGATCTTCCTGGGCTATGGTGCGGTCGCGCGGGAGCGGGAACGCGGGACGCTGCGGCAGATGCTGGTGCAAGGCGTGTCGGCCCACGCGCTCGTCATAGGCAAGTTGCTGACGCTGAGCGTGGTCGCGGCGCTGGTCGGCCTGCCCGCGATGATCGCCTTTCTGCTGATCGCCGGACAGCCCGGCGCGCTGGCCGGGCCGATGCTGGTCATTGCGCTGGGCTATGCCGCCTATCTGACTTTGTGGGCGATCATCGTGATATTGGCATCCGCGCTGGTGCGGCGGGGGCGCGACGCGCTGCTCGCGCTGCTGGCGCTCTGGGCCGTACTGGTCATCCTGCTGCCGCGCGTCGCGCCGGATGTCGCGGCGCAGACCCACGCCCTCCCGACGCGACTGGAAACCGACATTGCCATCGCGCATGATCTGCACAGGCTGGGCGACAGTCACAATCCCGACGATCCTTTCTTCAAGGCGTTCAAGGAAAGAACGCTGCGCCGATATGGCGTCACCCGCGTCGAGGATCTGCCGGTCAATTATAACGGCCTGCTGGGGATGGAGGGCGAAAAGCTCACCTCCCGCCTGTTCGACGATTATTCCGATCGCAGCTTCGCCATTCAGGCGGCGCAAAGCCGCATGACCGACGGCTTCGGCATCGTCAGCCCGGCCATTTCGCTGCGGCAATTGTCGATGGCGGCGGCGGGCACCGACCTGGCCGGCCATCGCCGCTTCCTGACGCAGGCGGAGGCCTATCGCTATGACATGGTGCAGCGGCTGAACAGGCTTCAGGCCGAAGCCGTCAGCTATGCCGACGACAAAGCGAAGGATGTGGGCGCCGACCAGCGCAAGCGCATCTCCGCCGATCATTGGCATGCGATCCCGCAATTCCGCTTCCAGCCGGCCAGCGCCACCAATCTGGTGCAGGCCAGCCTGCCCGGCCTTGGCCTGCTGCTCGTCTGGCTGGTCATCGCCGCGCTGGCGCTGCTGCCCGTCGCCCGCCACCTTCAGAAAGCCCGTCCATGATCCTGATCGCCCACGAACTGCGCCTGTTGCTGCGTGTCCGCATGGCGATATGGACGCTGCTGCTGGTCGCCCTACTTTCGATCGCCGCCGTGGCGGCGGGCATGGCGGAGGTTACCCGGCAGCGCGACGTCATCGCCCGTATCCAGCCCAAACAGGCGCAGGATATCGCCCGCATCGCCGCATGGGTCGACAAGACGAAGGATGCGGGCAGCGCCGCCTATTACAGCTTTCACGCGACATGGGATGCGCCCGCGCCGCTCGCTTTCGCAGCGCTCGGCCTGCGCGACGTCGCGCCCTATATATTGCGAGTCCGCGCATTGGGGCTGGAGGCGCAGCTTTATGACGGGGAGGCGTTCAATCCGGAACTCGCCTTGCCCGGCCGTTTCGATTTCACCTTCCTACTGGTCTATCTGACGCCGCTGTTCGTGATCGCCTTGTTCCATGATCTGGTGTCGGGCGAGCGGGAAGCGGGACGCCTGCGCATGCTGGACGCGATCGCCGGATCAGGGCGGCATCTGTGGGCGCGCCGGGTGCTGCTGCGCAGTGGACTGCTGTTCGTGGCACTGGCGGTGCCACTGACGATCGGGGCGATCCTGTCACAGGTGCCGAGCGCCACGTTGCTGGCCGTACTGGCGCTTATCGCGCTCTACCTCGCCTTCTGGATCGGCGTGACACTGCTGATCGGGCGGCTCCGCTGGACCTCGGTCGCCAATGCGGCGACGCTGGCCGGGCTGTGGCTGGTGCTGACGCTGATCCTGCCGACCGTTGCCCATGTCGCGATCAATCAGGAGATCCCGGTCGGTCAGGGCGTGGAACTGACGCTGGCCCAGCGCGACGCGGTGAACCGCGCCTGGGACATTCCACGCGAGGACACGATGCGCGCCTTTTACACCAGCCATCCCGAATGGAAGGACAGCCCGCCGCTGACCGCCGCCTTCCACTATAAATGGTATCTCGCCTTTCATCAGGTCGGCGATGAAAGCGTCGCGGGCAAGGTCGCCGCCTATCGCCAAGGGATAGAGGCGCGCGATGCGGCCGCTCACAATATCGGCTGGCTGCTGCCGTCGGTTGGGGTTCAGTCGGTTCTCGCCCGGCTCGCCGAGACCGACATGCAGGCGCAACTCGCCTATCAGGATCGCGTCCGCGCTTTCCACAAGCGTTTGCGCAATTTCTATTATGGCTATCTTTTCGCCGACAAACCCTTCGGCAAAGGCGACTTCGACAAGGCTCCGAAGTTCGAGGGCTGATTGTTGCTTCCCTGAGACCGAAGGCCAGCAGCAAGCTGGCCTTCATGCCCCATCCCGTCACCCGCCGAAAGTCACGCCGATCCACAAGGTGCGCGGGGTGCCCAGGTCGATCGATCCGCCGGAATTGCGGGTGACGACGGCCTTGTCGAACAGATTTTCGCCGCGCGCCACCAGGCTGATGCCATGGCCGACCGGCAGGCGGGCGATGGCGTCCACCGTCAGCGCGTCCGGCAATACATCGCTTTGCAGGTCGTCCTCATATTGTTTGGCGACATAGCGCAGCGTGGTCGACAGCGACGGGCCGGAAGCGGGGCTGTAGGCAATCGTGGCGCTGGCGGCATGGCTGGGCGTCTGGGCCGGGCGCAGACCGTCAAAGGCTTCGCCCGGCGCATCGACCCGGCTGTGGCTGTAGGCATAGGAGGCGGACAGGTTGATGTCGCCCAGTTTAGCTGCCGCCGTCAACTCTATGCCCTTGGCGACGATGCGGTTCACATTCTGCCGCTTGCGCGTCGTTGGGTTGATCGTCACATTGGCGATCGCATCGTCCAGCCGGTTGTAGAAGGCCGTGGCCGACAGGGTGATGCCCTTGGCCGGGGTCAGGTCGATGCCCGCTTCCGCGCCCTTGAGCTTTTCCGGATTGAGCGCGGCATTGGCCTGCGTCGTGATCGGGAAGACCACGAAGGGGCGATAGAGTTCATTCAGGGTCGGCAGGCGGAAGCCGCTATAGGCCGATGCCCGCAGCGCCACCGCGTCAGCCACATGATAGAGCGCACCGATCCGGCCGGACGTTTCCCAGCCCGACCGGTCGGCATAGTCGCTGCCGGTCGCTGCGCCGGTAGTGGCGCTGACCTGATGATAGAAGCCGTTGGTGATCGACCAGCGATCGGCGCGTGCGCCGCCTGTCAGCACCAGATCGCCGAGCGTCCAGTCATCCTCGATGAAGATGCCGCGCGTCCACTGGTCGCCGCCCGCATGGCGCAGGAAGGTGCGCGGATTGGCGGCGAGATTGGCGTTATAGGCGTCCTCATACATGTCGCCGGTGGCAAAGCGCGTGTCGACGCCAAGGCGCAGCATATGGTCAGAACCGACCGGCGGCCGTATCTCGATCTTGCCGCCGATCCCGGTGGAGGGTGTGTTGCGCTGGTCCAGCGACTTGCGGAAAGTGGAGGAGGACATGACGATATTGGAGAAGTTGCGCGCCTGAATATAAGCCAGCGCGTCCACCTGCCACGACCCGCGATTGATGTAGCGGATGCTGGCATCCTGCCCCTGGCTCATGCTGTCCGCGCCCTTGAAGCGCAGGGTGCGGTTGTCTTCGAACAGGGTCGCGCGGAATTGCAGTTCTGACGTGGCGGACAGGGGGGCTACGGCGCGCAAATTGGTCGACCAGCCATCATAGGCGGCTGGCACGGTGGCGGAGACGCGCTGGTCCTTCGGCGTGGTCTGAAAGCCGTCGCCCCGGTCCCAGCGGCCCGACAGCGAGACATAGCCCCCGCCCAGATCCTGCGTCAGCCCGGCGGACAATTCGGTCGAATCGCGGCTGCCGTAAAAGGCGCTGGCGGTAAAGTCGGGCAACTGGTCGCGGGTAGCGCTGGCCATTTCGATCGTGCCGGCCACCGCGCCCGCACCAAAGGCGCCGATGCCGCCGCCGCGCGTCACCCGCACCACCGACAGGCGTTCCGGCGCCAGAGAACTGAAAGGGATATAGCCGAAGAAGGGATCGGCGACCGGTACGCCGTCCAGCAGCATCAGCGTCCGGCTGGACGCATTGCCGCCCAGCGCGCGCAGCGTCGCACCTTGATTGGAGGGGTTGGAGGATCGACTGTCCGACCGGCGGAACTGCTGGAAGCCGGCGACATCGCCCAGCACGCTTTCGATCCGGCCCGATGCGCTGTCCAGCAGGCGTTGCCGGTCGATCACGACCGATCCGTATGCGGGTGTGCCGGGCGGCAGGTCCAGCCCCGCGCCCGTCACTATGATGGCGGATGCGTCCCCGGCAGCCTCATCGGGCGCCTGCGCCAGAGCGGCGGTCGGAACGGTCAGCAAAATGGCAGGCAGCACGAAATTTTTCATAGCGATCCCCTCGCGCCCCTATGCTTGTTTTTCAAGCCTTGATCAAAAAAGGGCCGCATCCCTATTAGGATGCGGCCCCCGCTTCGTGACATTGTTCCTTGGGTCGGATGGCGCGTCAGAAGAAGAGAATTGCGCCTGCTGCGATGGCGTCCGACGTCGCCTTGTTGCCGTTATGCGCTTCCGATTTCGTATTCACATATTCGCCCAGCAGCGTGACCCAGCTATTGAGGCCATAGCGGACCTGACCGACCCAGCTGCTATTCTTGTCCACCAGCGTCGGGTTGGCCAGGGCATCGGCGGCATTGGCATAGTCGAGATTGCTTTCGCCATAGCTGCCGCCGACCGAAATCTTGCCGAAGGTCGCCAGCCCTTGCAGATAGAAGCCATGGCTGTCGCGCTTGTTGCCGAGGCCATCGGTGTCGAACAGGTTGAGTGCGGTCGTGCCCAGCCCCGATGCGTCATAATAGGTGCCGACCACCGTCACCGGGCCGAATGTCACCTTCGCACCCGTGTCCCAGCCCCAGCCGGTATAGTCCGGGCCAAGATCGACATTATGCTTCTGGGTGGTGCCCGACAGCCAGACGCGGGTGGCGACGTCGCCGAATTTGCCGTCATAGACGAACTTGGCCTGGAAGCCGGGCTGCTTGTTGGTTTCGGCCGGGCCGGTCAGCGAGGACAAAGGCTCGAAAATGCCGATACTGGCGGTAAAGCCGCTGAAGCTGGGCGTGGTATAGGTGATCTGCGGCTGGAAATCGGTGTAGATATAGCCGGTGCCGATCCGCCCCAATGTCGTGTTGGACGGGGCGACATTGCCCGCCGGGGTGCCCGACGATAGCAGGGTGATGTCGTTCAGGATCGATTCCGACTGGAACAGGCCGATGTCGCGGCCGATCTTCACCTCGCCAAAGCCGGCCCGGCCGAAGGTCAGATAGGTCTGGCGGAAATCGATGCCGCTGGTCTGGAGGGCGCGAGGATTGCCGCCGCTGTTCGCGCCGCCACCCGAATAGCTGACGCTGTTGATGCCCGGATACATGCCGAAATGCGCGCCCACGTCCCAGCCGCCCTGGGTGGTGGTCGCCTCGACCTTCAGGAAGCCGGGGAGCAGGCCGTTGCGCACCGCCGACGTGCTGCCGCCTACGGTCGCGACGCCGCCCGTGACCGCATTGGTCGCGCTGGGCGCATCGCCATTGTCATGCACATAGAAACCGTTGACGGAGCCGGAGAATTTCAGCGCCACATCGCCGACCTGAAGACCCACACCGCTTTCCGTCATCCGCACATAGCCCGCGCCCCCCGATGCGTCCGGCGTCACGGCCGGAGCGGGGGCGGCGGCGGCCTGCGCCGTTTCGGTCGCCTGCCCCTTCACCAGTTCCTGATATTCGTCGTCGGTCAGGATGCCCTTTTCGTGCAGCCGCTTCAGCAGGTCCGCGGTGGTGCCGGCCATGGCCGGCGCTGCGGTGGCGGCGAGCATCAGCGCTCCAGCCGCGCTCATCAGGCGCAACGTCCCCTTCATATCATCCTCCCTGTCTTCACGCCGGCTTGTCTCCGGCTGGGGCGGAGAGTGCGGCGGAAGGGGGAGCCGAGAAATTGGACTTAGGTTCTCGTCCCTTCGGACAGGCGGGACATCAGGGCGCGGCGACGATTCCCCACGGCGCTGCGCCGACCGCGATGGTGCCGGTCACTTGCGCCTTGGCCAGATCGATCACGGACACATTGTCCGAAAGGCCATTGGCGCTGTAGGCGCGGGCGCCGTCGGCACTGATCGCGACATGCCACACGCGCTTGCCCACGGCCACATAGGCCCGCACCTTGCGCGTCGCGACATCGACGATGGCGACATGATCGGCCCGGCCCAGCGCGATCACCGCCGTCTTGCCATCGGGCGTGAAGCGAATGCCGCAGGGCAGGATGCGATGATCGGGGATGCCGGTTATGGCGAAGCGCAGCGTGTCGCTGACCTGCCGGGTGACGGTGTCGACAATCTGCACCGTGCCGCCCACTTCCGCCGCGACCCATAGCTGCGCGCCATCGGCGGTAAATTCCACATGGCGCGGGCGCAGGTCGACCGGCGTCTCGGCGACCATCGTCTTGGCGCTGACATCGATCCAGTTGACGACATTATCCTCTTCGGAGGTGACGACCACCCATTTGCCGTCCGGGCTTTGCGCCACCCCCTCCGGCTCGCCGCCGACATCGACCTGATAGGCGACGCTCTTGCTGGCCAGATCGATCGCGGTCAGCGCCGCGTCATCCTCATTGGCGACGAACAGGGTCTTGCCGTCGCGTGACAGGAAGAATTGCTCCGGGTCTTGCCCCGATGGCAGTTCCGCCACGACCGCGCCGGTCGTCCGGTCGATCACCTGCACCGCATGGTCCAGACTGGCGCACAGATAGATATAGCGGCCATCCTTCGACACGGTGATGCCGCGCGGCCGACCGCCGACCTTCCACGTCGCGCTCACCGTGCCCGATGCCGCGTCGATCACGCTGACGCTGTCGCCCCGCTCATTGGAGACATAGAGGGTTTCGGCCTGCGCTGCGGCGGGCAGCAGCATCAACCCGGCGATGACGATGCGTTTCATTCTCTTCCTCTCCATGCCCCTCATTCTTGTCCCAGGGGTCTATCCGCAGCCCTGTCTCTACGGGATTGTACCAATGGCCAATGGGGGCGCGGCGCGCGCTTGCCTACACTCGGACGTATCAGGGGAAAACCGACCGGGTGAGGATATAATGATGAATTTGGGTAGGGTCGCGTTGCTGGGTGCCATGGC
Source organism: Sphingobium sp. AP50 (assembly GCF_900109095.1). Classification (GTDB taxonomy): domain Bacteria; phylum Pseudomonadota; class Alphaproteobacteria; order Sphingomonadales; family Sphingomonadaceae; genus Sphingobium. The sequence continues at coordinate 232,521 of NZ_FNYZ01000002.1, read as the reverse complement.
TGCTCTGGGCATGACCGCGACAAGTGCATTGATGGCGCATGGCGATGTGACGCCGCAGGCGGTGGATACGTCCGCCCTGCCGGATATCGGCGAGGCCTGGCTGGAGAAGAACCCCTATAGCGGCAATGCCAAGGCGATCGAGATCGGCCAGTCGGCCTATGGCCAGAATTGCGCGCGCTGCCACGGGCTGGATGCGGAGAGCGGCGGTATCGCGCCCGACCTGCGCTATCTGGAAGCGGGCGATTCGGGCGACCAGTGGTTCGTCGAACGCTTCCGCCATGGCTCCAGCCATGATGGTAAGGTCTATATGCCGCCCTTCGGCGACGTACTGGGCCAGAAGGCCGGCTGGGCGATCCGCGCCTGGCTCGAAACCAAGCACGAAGGCTGATCGCCATGCTCTCGCGGCGGGGGCTGATCGGCGGGGCGGGGGCGGCGCTGGCGCTCGGGCTGATGCCCGGCGGCCTCAGCGCTGCCCCGCTCGCCAAGGTCAAGGCGCTCGGCACCATCCGGGTGGTCGTCTATCAGAATAACCGCCCATGGTCCTGGGAGGAAGGCGGCAAGCTCGTCGGGCTGGACGCCGATCTGGCGCAGGCGATCGCCATGAAGCTGGGCGTGCGCGCCGACGTCGCCCAGCTGGTGGCGGACGAAAGCGCCGACGATGATCTGCGTAATGGCGTTTGGAAAGGCGGACTGCTCGGCTTCACGCCCGGCGACATCATGCTGCATGTGCCCTTCGACCGGGTCTTCGCCTCGCGCAACGATCAGGTCGCGATCATCGCCCCTTATTATCGCGAGAGCTTCGGTCTGGCCGGTAGCGGCGGCATGGCGGTGGAAGCGATGCCGACCGAATGGAAGGGCCGCAAGCTGGCGGTCGAGCTGGACTCCATTCCCGACTTCTACCTGATCGGCAGCTTCGGCGGCGTACTGGCGAAGGACGTTACCCATTATCCGACCGGGTCGGATGCCGTCGCCGCCGCGATGGCGGGGCAGGCCGATGCCGTTCTGGCCAGCCGCGCCCAGATTGAGGAAGGCGCCCACCGGTCCGGTGGCAAGCCGCTCGCCCTGCGCAAGGGGCCGCTGCCCGCCTTCGCCTCGCCCGGCTGGGATATTGGCATGGCGGTCAAGGAGAATAGCCGCACGCTCGGCGATGCGGTGGAAGAGATCGTCACCGCCATGGCTGCCAGTGGCGAGATGAAGGCGCTGTTCGACCGCTACGGCGTCACCTGGACGCCGGCGAACGCGGCGGGATGAAGGCCGACCGAAGGTTCAATTTGCCGCTTTGTCGGGGCGGCATAGTCTGCACACAAACGGGGGGCGTAGAGCGCCCGTTTCAATAGGGAGGATGGTTATGAAAGGACCGATGATGCGGGCGCTGTCGGGCGCTGCCGCACTGTCGCTGGCGGTCGCTGCGGCGCCGCTGATTGCGCAGGCCCCTCAGGGGCCTAATGACGCCGATCTGATGAACGACGCGGCATCGACCGGCGACGTTCTGACCTATGGCATGGGGCCGCAGGCGTATCGCTTCAGCACGCTGAAGGCGATCGATACGAGCAACGTGTCCAAGCTGGTCCCGGCCTTCGCCGCTTCGCTGGGTGGCGAGAAGCAGCGCGGTCAGGAAGCCCAGCCGATCGTCTATGACGGCACCATCTATGTCACGGGCAGCTATTCGCGCGTCTTCGCCTTCGATGCCCGCACCGGCGAGGAAAAGTGGCAATATGACGCCCGCCTGCCCGACGGCATCATGCCCTGCTGCGACGTCGTCAATCGCGGTGCCGCCATCTATGGCGACAAGATCATCTTCGCGACGCTGGACGCGCGGCTTGTGGCGCTCAACCGCAACACCGGCAAGGTGATCTGGAACAAGCAGATCGCCGATTACAAGGAAGGCTATAGCGCCACCGCCGCCCCCCTGATCGTCAAGGGCATGGTCATCACCGGCAATTCGGGCGGCGAATTCGGCGTCGTCGGCGCGGTCGAGGCGCGCGACGTCAACACCGGCGAACTGATCTGGCACCGCCCGGTGATCGAAGGCCATATGGGCACGCTCAAGGGCAAGGATAATGGCATTACCGGCAAGCTCAACGCGACCTGGACCGGCGACCTGTGGAAAAGCGGCGGCGGCGCAACCTGGCTGGGCGGCACCTATGACCCGGAAACCAACCTGCTCTTCTTCGGCACTGGCAACCCGGCACCCTGGAACAGCCATCTGCGCCCCGGCGACAATCTCTACACCGCCTCCACGCTGGCGATCGACCCGGACACCGGCGTCATCAAATGGCATTTCCAGACCACGCCGCATGACGGCTGGGATTTCGACGGGGTGAATGAATTCATTCCCTTCGACGCCACGATCAACGGCAAGCCGATGAAGCTGGGGGCGAAGGCCGACCGCAACGGCTATTTCTTCGTGCTGGATCGCACCAACGGCAAGTTCATCAGCGCCAGCAAGTTCGTGATGCAGACGACCTGGGCCAATGGCTTCAACAAGAATGGCAAGCCCAACTATATCCCCGAAGGCCGTCCGCCGGCGCCGGGTGAAGGCAAGGGCAAGCCGGTCTTCGCCTCACCCTCCTTCCTGGGCGGCAAGAACTGGATGCCGATGGCCTACAGCCAGGATACCGGCCTGTTCTACATCCCGTCCAACGACTGGGGCATGGACATCTGGAACGAGCCGATCGCCTACAAGAAGGGCGCGGCCTATCTGGGCGCGGGCTTCACCATCAAGTCGATCGCGGAGGACCATATCGGCGCGCTGCGGGCGATGGACCCCAAGACCGGCAAGATCGTGTGGGAATATAAGAACAAGGCGCCTTTGTGGGGCGGTGTTCTGACCACCGGCGGCAACCTCGTCTTCACCGGCACGCCCGAAGGCTATCTGAAGGCGTTCGATGCCAAGACCGGACAGGAATTGTGGAAGTTCCAGACCGGCTCCGGCGTGGTCGGATCGCCCGTCACCTGGGAACAGGATGGCGAACAATATGTGGCGGTGATGTCCGGCTGGGGCGGCGCGGTGCCGCTGTGGGGCGGCGAAGTCGCCAAGTCGTTCAAGGATATCAATCAGGGCGGCGCGCTCTGGGTGTTCAAACTGCCGAAATGAGGGGTGACGCGCGCAAGGCCGATGCCGGTTTTGCGCGCATTGCCACTAGAGACGCAGCCAGAGACAGGGATCAAAGACAATGATCGTCATGGGACGTGGACATTATGCGCAATCCGCTCCGGCCATCCCGCCCGGCGCAATGCGGCTTGCCACGTCCCATGATGTGTCCGATCATCATGTGCAGGGGCAGGATATGGGGCATTATATGGGCGGGGACGCGATCATGGAGCGGGTGCTGATCATCGATGATCATCCGCTGGTGCGGGATGGATTGCGCAGCGTGATCGCGATCAGTTTCGACAATATCGAGATTTTCGAGGCGGCCGGGCTGGATGAAGCCGTCGCCACGCTGGAAAAGCAGGATAATTTCGACCTGATCCTGCTCGACCTCAATATTCCCGACGTCCGCCGTCTCGACGGCCTGAAGCTGCTGCGCGATCGTTTTCCGATCCTGCCGGTGGTGATGGTGTCCGGCGCGTTCGACCGCGCCATCGTGCAGGAGGCGCTGGCCGCCGGGGCCGCCGGCTTCATCCCCAAATCGCTCAAGCGCAGCGCCATCGTCGACGCCCTGCACCGGGTCGTGTCGGGCGAAATCTATCTGCCCGAAACCATGGGGGAGGGCACGGCGCCCTCAGCCGAGGAAGATGATATCGCCCGCCGCATCGACAGCCTGACACCGCAGCAGAAGACGGTGCTGGGCCACCTGGTCAACGGCCGCCTCAACAAGCAGATCGCGCATGACCTCAACGTGTCGATGACCACGATCAAGGCGCATGTCTCCGCGATCCTCCAGAAGCTGGGCGTGCTCAGTCGCACCCAGGCGGTGATCAAGGCCAACCGGGTGCATTTCGGCGAGGATTAGGAAAGACAATGCGCCGCCCCGGGGCCGGGACGGCGCATTCCTGCTGATCGATCAGAAGGTCAGCCCGACGCGGGCATAATAAAAGCCGCCGGTGAAGCCGATCGGCGATGTGCCGGCATATAGCCCCTGACCCAGCGTGGCGCTGACGTCGCTGGCGCGGTTCTTGTCGGGATAGACGTTGAAGATATTGTTGGCGCCGATCGCGATGTTGATCATCGGCGTCATCTGCCAGCTTCCCTCCAGGTCCGTGATCCACTTGGCGCCATAGCTGCGGTCGTTGGGATAGGTGGTCACGCCATTGCTGGTCACGCCATTCTGATAGGATTTGAAGCCGCCGAAACGGGTCAGCCGTGACGACAGGGTGAAGTCGCCCATCGTGGCAAGATTGCTGATCGACAATTTGGTGCGCGGCAGGTTGTTGGTCATGTTGCTCTGGCGCGCGCGGTCGAACAGGACATAGCCGGTCGATGCCAGTTCGGCCGGGTTGTCGATGATATGGGTGATCTTGGTCCGGTTATAGTTGAAGCCAAGGTTCCACTGCATCTTCACCGCATCGAACAGGTCGTGCCGGTAGGAGGCGACGACATCGATGCCGCGCGTGCGGGTGTCGATGGCATTGGTATAATATTGCGCCGTCAGCGTATTGGCTTCCGATGCCGGAATGCCGCTGGCGATCAGGATGTTGGAGATGGCCGTGCCCGTCAGCGTGCTGGTGATGGTGATGCGATCATCCACGTCGATCTGATAGGCGTCGATCGTCAGGCTGAAATTAGGCAGCGGCGTCAGCACCACGCCCGCCGAGATGTTGAAGGATGTTTCGGGCTGTAGCGGCTTGGCCCCCAGCGCGATGGCCGCAGGATCATCGACCGCCAGCGTCTTGATCTGGAGCAGCTGGTTGGGAACGCCGTTGACCGTGCGGAACTGGTTGGTCGTCTGGGTATAGATTTGCTGGGCCACGGCGGGGGCCCGGAAGCCGGTATTGGCCGCGGCGCGGAAGGCGATCCAGTCGGTCGGGGCGTAACGACCGTTCACTTTCCAGATCAGCGTATTGCCGCTGCCATCATCATAATGTTCGAACCGTGCGGCCGCGCCGATCGTGATATCCTTGGTCGGATCCCACGCCACGTCGGCATAGACGGACAGATTGTCGCGCGACATATAGGCGGCGTCTTCCGGCTGGAAACCGGCCGAGCTTTGCGCGCCGGGCGTCATGCCCGACACGATATAGTCGCCGACCAGATAGCTGGCCTCGTCGCCGGCAAAAGTCTGGTAGCGTTCATGCCGATGCTGGGCACCGGCCGACACCTGAAGATTGCCGCCGCCGACGTCATAGCCGCGCGTGATGTCGAGCGATGTGACGAATTCCGACGACTTGAGTGTACCGATATAGAATTCGGTCGGGCTGAGCGTCCCCATTGAGGGATTGAGCGTGCCTTCGGATGACTGGCGGGCCCGGTTGCGGCCATAGCCGGTCGAGAAGTCCCAGTCCCATCCGGACAGTTCGCCCTTGGCGCCGACGGTGAGTTCGAAATCCTCTTCGTCGATCATGATGTGCGGGCGATAGCCGGTCGGATAGATGCCCATGACATTGTTGATGTCCTTGGGATAGCGATAGCTGTACCACAGGTCCGAACGGCGCTGGCTGTAGGTGCCAAAGGCATAGAACTGCACGCCGCCCAGATCATAACCGGCGTTGAGCGCGGTGTTGATGCTGCGCGAGGGCATGACGCCATAGCTGGTGGTGACGATCCGTTCCGTACCGACAGCGGCCGCATCGCGCGGGTCGAGCGCACCATTCACCAGCGGATAGAGGCAGGTCGTGGTCGCCGTCACCGAACAGTCGGCCAGCGGCAGCGCCCTGTTCGACATTTCCTGCTTCTTGAGGTTCAGCGAGAAATTGGCGAAGCCATTGTCGCCCAGCTTCATGCCGAAATTCAGGTCCGCCTGATACAGTTCGCCGTCCGACCGGTCGAAATTCTGGCCGGCGGTGAAATTGGCAGATCCGCCTTTCGCATCGTCCTTCAGGATGATGTTGATGACCCCGGCGATCGCGTCCGACCCATATTGGGCGGCGGCGCCGTCACGCAGCACTTCGATATGGTCGACCGCGGAGGTCGGAATCATGTCGAGGTCGGCCGGGACCGATCCATTGTAGAGGGACGACACGGCGTTGATCAGCGACGTCTTGTGCCGACGCTTGCCGTTGACCAGGATCAGCGCCTGATCGGGGTTGAGGCCGCGCAGACCGCCGGTCGCGATCACCGTGGAGGTCGCGCCACCCGCGCGTACCGGCAGGTTGAAGGAGGGAACCAGCGTATTGAGCGCCTGAAACACGCCTGCCTTGCCGGTGCGGGTCAGGTCTTCGCCCGAAATCACGTCGATCGGAGTAGGGCTGTCGGTCACGGTACGCGCCTGGCCGCGCGATCCGGTGACCACGATGGCCGGGGCGGCCGGCTCATCGGCAAGGCTCGCTTGGGGCGAGAGGGCGGCACTACTTGCCTGTGCCGCAAAGGGCAGGCCCGTGACGCCAAGGCTGGCGACTTCCATGCCGCGCGCCTTTTGCGCCGGATTGCTGAGCGACAATGCGACGACGTCCTTGTTGTTCAGCGTGACCTTCAGGCCCGATCCGGCGATCAGCCGCTGCAAGGCGACGTCTGGCGTCATCTTGCCGTTGACGGATTGCGCATGCAGCCCCGCGACCTGATCATAGGGGAAGAGCAACTGGGCGCCGGACTGGCGCGCAAACAATGTCAGCGCCGTCTGCATCGACTGGGCCGGAATCTTGAATTTTGCCGGTTCGGCTGCGCTGGCGGAAGACTGGGTGGCGAGGGCGACGATCGCCGCCGTCGCGCACAAGGACAGGTTACGAAAATTCCGCATCTATTACCCCCCGTGAAATATTTGAAATCTCAGTGGTGGATACGGAGGCGGATCGCGTTTCTGCTAACGACGCTTAAAAATATCTCATTTTTGTGACCCCGGCGCTCGGGCTATCGGGGTGCCCTGTTTTGCGGTCACGGGGATGAGGGCGAAACGGGAGAGATGGGGAAACAGGGGAACAGCGTGAACGTGGAATCGATCAGGGCAAGGCTGGATTGGTTCAAGCAGGCGATCCTGCCGCATGAAGGGGCATTGCGATCGCGCTTGCGCCGCATCGTATCGCGCAGCCATGATGTGGACGATCTGGTGGCCGAATGCATGACCCGCGCTTATGCGAACGGTGACATTCACCGCACGCATAGCGGCAAGGCATTTCTCTTCCAGATTGCCCGTAACCTGCTGATCGATGAAGCGCGGCGGGAAAAGATCGTTTCGCTGGAACTTGTCGCCGAACTCGACATGCTTCAGGTCGACAATTCGACCGAAGAAGCCTTACAGGCGCGCGACGAGTTGCGTCATCTTCAGGCTATTCTCGACACATTGCCGCAGCAATGTCGCCGGGCCTTCATAATGCGCCGGGTTCATGGAAAATCCGTGAAGGAGATAGCAGAGGAGATGGAGCTATCCGTCTTTACGGTAGACAAGCATTTGACGCGCGCAGCCGTGAAGATAATGCAGGCCATCGGTCAGTTTGAGGGTTCCGGATTTGGTTGGTCGCTACACAAGCGCACAGGACATGCAGGCGATCGAGGCCGAAGCGGCGCGCCTGTATCTGAAGGCGCGGGCGAGCGACGCGGCCGATGACTGGAACGCGGCCTATGCGTGGGTAGCGGAAAACCCGGCCCATGGCTTCGCCTTTGCCAAGGCAGAGGCCGGATGGGAACTGGCCGAACGGCTGAACGAACTGCCGGCCAGCCAGGATGAGGCCCCCGCACCGCAGGCCGTCATTGCGCAGGCGGAAGCAAGGCCGCTGATCGGCAGGCGCCGTCTGCTCGTCGGTCTGGCGACGGCCGCCGCAGCCATTGGCGTGGCCTCTACCGTCGCCCTGCGGCTGTTCGACACGGTCGACCATTATCGCACGGCGCTTGGCGAAACCCGCACGGTGCGCCTGGCCGACGGATCGCTGATCCACCTCAACACCAACAGTTCGGTCGAGGTCGCCCTGCGCGATGATATGCGGTCCATCAAGCTGCTGCGGGGCGAAGCGCGTTTCGATGTGGCGCATGACACAAAACGGCCGTTTATCGTGAATGCGGACGGGACGCTGGTGCGCGCGGTCGGCACCATGTTCAATGTGCGCCTGCGGGCGGACGTGACCGAACTGACAGTGATCGAGGGGATCGTTGCGGTGCGCAACGGCGATTCCGCCGTGCGACGGATCGAGAGCGGCCGCAGTGCCGCCGTGCGTAGCGGCAGCATCGCCGTTACCCATTTGGAACCGGCCAAGATCAAGCAGCGCATCGCCTGGCAGGACGGCATGGTGGAATTTGAAGGCGATACGCTGGCGCAGGCGGTCGAAGAGTTCAACCGATATCGCGCGACGCCGCTGGTCATCGGCGATCCGGAAATCGCCAGTCTGCGCGTGGGCGGCGCCTTCCGGCTCGACCGGTCGCAGGATTTCGTCGATGCGCTGGAAAGCGGCTTTGCCATTCGGGCCGTGCCGGGCAGCGACAATTCGATAATATTGGTTTCTGCCAACGGCGATTAGCAGAATGGCGCCGGCCGCCCGTATCAACGGGGATGGATCAGCTTTCTTCTTTCGCGTCAGCCAGACTATCGCCCTCCTCCGGCACGGCCGGGCAAACCACCATATCCCGCCAGGATCGCTTGCGGTCGATTCTGGGCGGATCGATCGGCAATATGATCGAATGGTATGACTGGTATGTCTATTCGGCCTTCACCCTCTATTTCGCGCCGATCTTCTTCCCCTCGGACGACAGCACGGCGCAGTTGCTGAACGCGGCGGCGATTTTCGCCGTCGGTTTCCTCATGCGGCCGATCGGTGCCTGGGCGATGGGCATCTATGCCGACCGCCGGGGGCGCAAGGCCGGGCTGACCCTGTCGGTGATGATGATGGCGGGCGGATCGCTGATGATCGCGGCGATCCCCAGCTATGGCACGATCGGGGTCGCCGCGCCGGTGCTGCTGCTGTTCGCGCGGCTGATACAGGGGCTGTCGATCGGCGGCGAATATGGCGCCAGCGCCACCTATCTGTCGGAAATGGCGCAGAGCGACCAGCGCGGTTTCTTTTCCAGCTTTCAATATGTGACGTTGATCGCAGGGCAGTTGCTGGCGCTGTGCGTGCTGCTGCTGCTCCAATTGTTCCTGACCGAACATCAACTGGAAAGCTGGGGTTGGCGCGTGCCCTTCGTCATTGGCGGGGTGATGGCCATTGGCGTCTATCGCCTTCGCCGGGGCCTCAAGGAAACCGAAGCGTTCGCAGAAAGCGCGGCAGTGAAGGAACAGCCGCAGTCGAGCGGGTGGAATCTCATCCGCCGGCATCCGCGCGAAGTGTTGTTGGTGATGGCGTTGACCGCCGGCGGCACGCTCGCCTTCTATGCCTACAGCACCTATATGCAGAAATTCCTGGTCAACAGTGCTGGGTTCGGCCGCCAGACCGCGACCGCCATCATGGCGTCGGCGCTGTTCATCTACATGCTCCTGCAACCCATGGCGGGGTGGCTGTCCGACCGGATCGGACGCAAGCCGCTGCTCATTGGGTTCGGCGTCAGCGGCGTGCTGTTCACCACGGCGATCTTCACCGCGCTGGAAAGCGTCACATCCTCCTTCAGCGCCTTCCTGCTGGTGCTGGCCGGTTTGGTGATCGTCACTGGCTACACGTCGATCAATGCCATTGTGAAGGCGGAACTGTTCCCGGCCAATATCCGGGCTCTGGGCGTCGCCTTGCCCTATGCCCTTGCCAACACGCTGTTCGGCGGCACCGCCGAATATGCCGCGCTCTGGATGAAGCAGGCGGGGATGGAAGGTGGCTTCTACTGGTATGTCACCGCGATGATTGCCGTGTCGCTGATCGTCTATCTGCGCATGCCCGATACGCGCAAAACCAGCCAAATCTGAAGAGAAGGGGGAAGAAGCCCATGCCATCGCTGAATCGGACGCTTTGTTATATCCTGCCGCTGATGCTGCTGTGTCAGCCGGCGACGGCGCAGGATGCCCCATCGCCAGTCGAGCCGGCCTTCACCTCGGTCCAGCCGGGCGACTTCGCCATTGCCGGATCGCTGTCCAATAGCTGGGCGGATTTCGACAATGATGGCGATCTCGATCTCGCCGTGTCGCTCAAGGGCGGCGACATCCGTCTCTATCGCAACGACAATGGCCGGTTCGTCAATGTCGGGCCGCAACTGGGCCTGCCGACATCGGGGCCGGAAATGCGCGGCGTCGCCTGGGGCGACTATGATGGCGATGGCTGGGTCGACCTGCTGGGCGGGGCGACACAGCCGGGGGAACTCAGTCTGGTCTTCCACAATGACGGCGGCAAGAGATTCGCCAATGTCGCGCCCGAAATCGGGCTGACCATTCCCAACCGGTCAGCGCGTCAGACCAGTTGGGTCGATTATGACAATGATGGCGATCTGGACGTCTATGCCACGAACCGGATCGGCCCGAACAGTCTCTATCGCAACGACAAGGGCAAGTTCGTCCAGGTTTCGGCGGGGACTGGCGTGTCGGACTCGCGGCCCACGGTCGGGGCCTGCTGGTTCGATTATAATCGCGACGGCTTTCTCGATGTCTTCCTGGCCAACCAGTCGGGCGCAACGGATGCGCTCTGGCGCAACAATGGCGACGGCAGCTTTACCGATGTCGCGCCTGCGCTGGGCATGGACAATCCGGGACGGACCAAGGAGGAAGGCGGGGTCGGCTGCGCCGTTGGCGACTATGACAATGACGGCTTTCTCGACCTGTTCGTGCCCAATTATGGCGTGAACACGCTCTACCATAATAATGGCGACGGCAGCTTTACCAACGTTGCCGGGGCAATGGGCGTGGGGATAGACAATCACGCCGTCGGCGCCGCATGGGGCGATTATGACAATGACGGCTTCCTCGACCTCTATGTCACCTCCTATCATGGTCCGCGTGACCAGCAGCAGCCCAGGGACAGCTTGTTCCACAATGAAGGTGGCAAGGGGTTCCGGCAGGTTCTGACCGAAACGTCGAAGCTGAATGTCGGCGATCATGGCGTGCAATGGGTCGATTATGACCGCGATGGCGCGCTCGACCTGTCGGTCATGCGCGGTTACACCAGTCAGGGCGGGCACTTCCTGTTCCACAATGATCTGGACCGGGCGGCGGCAAAGCGCAGCCTGTCGGTGACGTTGCTCGATGCGAAGGGGCGCTTCACCCGCATGGGGGCGGAAGTGCGCCTGTATGACAAGGCGGGCAAGATATTGGCCACGCGCCAGCTTTCCACCGGTGACGGCTATAATTCGGAAAATGCCACGCCGCTACATTTCGGTCTGAAGTCGATGGATGCCGTGACGGTCGAGGTGACCTGGATGAGCCGCATGGGACGCAAGCTACAGACGGTGCGTAACATTGCCCCGGCCCGCTATGCCGGAAAGACGCTGGTCATCAGACAGAAGTGATGACGAATCGGGCGTGGTGGAGAATGATCCGCCACGCCTAGCCTCATGAAGGCAGCAGCATCGCCGGTCGACCTTTCATGCGCAGGGGTGGGATACCAGGCAAGACAGGCCGGATGGCCGGTGTCTGTCGTGCAGGTCGATGAAAACTGGAGCGGGCGAAGGGATTCGAACCCTCGACCCCAACCTTGGCAAGGTTGTGCTCTACCACTGAGCTACGCCCGCTCGGGCGGCCGAAAGACACATCTTCGGCGAATGTGGCCAATCGGCAAAAACTGGAGCGGGCGAAGGGATTCGAACCCTCGACCCCAACCTTGGCAAGGTTGTGCTCTACCACTGAGCTACGCCCGCTCGGGCGGCCGGAAGAGTGTACCTCTCTCGGCGGGTGGCGGCCAACTAGCAAGGCTTTCCCAAATCGGCAAGGGGCAGAATTGCAGAAAAATGAAATCCTCTTCCCGGATCGCCAAAATCCCGACTTTTCGGCACTTTAGCAGGGCACGGAAAATGAGCTTCAGGTGGGCGCTGTCCCGCCGCTCGGCGAATCGCAAGCTTCCCGTCGTGAAAAAGCGCCGCTTGGCGCGCGCCGTCCATCTGCTAATCTGTATTCTTATCCGTTGCGGCGGGATCATTTGGCGCCGCCCTTCGTAATGAACAGCAGCCAGCGGGCCAAAAATAAGCAGGCCGCTCAATCGCAGGGAAGAACAGACATGTCGTCCGATTCACTGACGCGCCGCGGCCTGTTGCAGGGCAGCGCTGTCATCGCCGCCGCCGCGCCGGCCCTGTCCGCCGCCTCCGCCACAGCGCCCTCCCCAAATAGCGGAGTCAAAGCCATGATGCCGGTGGAACTGACCGTCAACGGCCGTGAGGTCCATCTCCAGCTTGATCCCCGCACCAGCCTGCTCGACGCGCTGCGTGAACATCTGCACCTGACTGGCACCAAGAAGGGCTGCGACCATGGCCAGTGCGGCGCCTGCACCGTCATTGTGGAAGGACGTCGGATCAACAGCTGCCTGACGCTGGCGGTGATGCATGATGGCGAGACGGTGACGACGATCGAGGGGCTGGGCACGCCCGAGGCGCTGCATCCGATGCAGAAGGCCTTCATCGTCCATGATGGCTATCAGTGCGGTTACTGCACGCCGGGGCAGATTTGTTCGGCGGTATCGGTGCTGGAGGAGATCGCGGCCGGCATCCCCAGCCATGTCACGCAGGATCTGGACGACGTAGCGCTCAGCGATGCGGAACTGCGCGAGCGGATGAGCGGCAATATCTGTCGCTGCGCCGCCTATCCCAACATCATCGCCGCCATGCGCGACGTGGCAGGGGAGAAGACGGCATGAAGCCCTTTACTTATGAACGTGCCACCAGCGTACAGGCGGCGGCGAAGGCGGCGGCTTCCGTACAGGGCGCGCGCTTCATCGCGGGCGGCACCAACCTGCTCGACCTGATGAAATTGCAGATCGAAACGCCGACCCATCTGATCGACGTCAACCATCTTGGCCTCGACCGGATCGAGGAGACGCCGGAGGGCGGGTTGCGGATCGGCGCGCTGGTCCGCAATACGGACCTTGCCGCCGACAGGCGGGTGCGGCGCGACTATGCGGTGCTCAGTCGCGCACTGGTGGCCGGGGCGTCCGGGCAGCTCCGCAACAAGGCGACGACCGGCGGCAATCTGCTGCAACGGACGCGCTGCCCCTATTTCTACGACACGCGCATGCCCTGCAACAAGCGTCAGCCCGGCAGCGGCTGCGGCGCGATGCAGGGGATGAGCCGTAGCCTCGCCATATTGGGCGTCAGCGACGCCTGCATCGCCCAGCATCCCAGCGACATGGCGGTAGCGATGCGCCTGCTGGACAGCGCAGTCGACACGATCGATGCGAATGGCGCGACACGGTCCATCCCGATCGCCGACTTCCACCTGCTGCCCGGCGACACGCCGCAGCGGGAAACGCTGCTGAAACCGGGCGAAATGATCACAGCCGTCACCCTGCCAAAGCCGATCGGCGGCACCCATGTCTATCGCAAGGTTCGCGACCGCACCTCCTATGCCTTTGCGCTGGTATCGGTGGCGGCGATATTCGGCAAGGACGGCACGGCGCGCTTCGCCTTTGGCGGCATTGGGGCCAAGCCCTGGCGCGTGGCGGCGGCGGATGCGGCGGCAAGGCGGGGGCCAAAAGCCGTGGCGGAGGCTGCCCTCGCTGGCGCCCGCACGACCCATCATAATGACTTCAAAAAGCTGCTGGTGGAACGGACGCTCGCGTCGCTCTATCGGCAGCAGGAGGCACGGGCATGAAGTTCGACCAGCCAGCAGGCATCAACCCGATCGACCGGGGCCGGGTGATCGGCATCCCGCATGACCGGATCGACGGCGCCGCCAAGGTGACGGGCACCGCCCCCTATGCCTATGAGCGCCACGATGCCGCGCCCAATGCCGCCTATGGCTGGATCGTCGGGTCGGCGATCGCCAAGGGACGGATCGCAGCGATGGACCTGCGTGCGGCGGAAGGTGCGCCCGGCGTGCTGGGCATCGTCACCCACGCCAATGCCGGCAAGCTGGGCAAGGGCAGCATGAACACCGCGCCGCTGCTGGGCGGACCGCAGATCGACCATTATGAGCAGGCGGTGGCTTTGGTCATCGCCGACACCTTCGAAAATGCGCGCGATGCGGCCAAGCTGGTGCGGATCGATTATGTGGCGGATGTCGGCAAGTTCGATCTGGCGGCCGAAAGCATTCGGGGTGTGATGCCGCCTGACAGTTTCGGATCGCCGGCCGATTCGAAGGTCGGGGATTTCGACAGTGGCTTTGCAGCGGCGGCCGTGACAGTCGACCAGCGCTACACCACGCCCGACCATAGCCATGCGATGATGGAGCCGCACGCCACCACCGCCGCCTGGAACGGCGACCGGCTGACGCTGTGGACATCGAACCAGATGATCGACTGGGGCGTGGGCGAGGTGGCGAAGACGCTGGGCATCCCCAGGGCGAATGTCCGGCTGGTGTCACCCTATATCGGCGGCGGCTTCGGATCAAAACTGTTCGTGCGCGCCGACGCGGTTCTCGCCGCGCTGGGGGCTAAGCGGGTCGGGCGTCCGGTCAAGGTCGCGATCGCCCGGCATCAGATTCCCAACAACACCACCCATCGCCCCGCCACCATCCAGCGCATCCGCATCGGCGCGGACAAACAGGGCCTGATCGATGCGATTGGCCATGAAGTCTGGTCGGGCGACCTGCCGGGCGGCGGGCCGGAAACGGCGGCGATGCAGACCCGCCTCCTCTATCGCGGGCCGAACCGGATGACGGCGCACCGGCTGGTGACGCTGAACCTGCCGGAGGGGAACGCCATGCGCGCGCCGGGCGAGGCGGTCGGCCTGCTGGCGTTGGAAGTTGCGATGGACGAACTGGCGGAGGCCTGCGGCGTCGATCCGGTCGAACTGCGCATCCGCAACGACGTGCAATATGATCCCGAAGCCGGCCCGCAGCGCCCCTTTTCCAGCCGCAAGCTGGTGGAATGTCTGCGCGCCGGTGCGGACCGTTTCGGCTGGGCCAAGCGCAACGCGAAGCCGGGGCAGGTGCGCGATGGGCGCTGGCTGGTCGGCATGGGCGTGGCGGCGGCGTTCCGCAACAATGTGGGGATGAAATCGGGTGCTCGGATCGGCGTGGATAGCACGGGCCGGGTGATCGTCGAAACCGACATGACCGACATCGGCACCGGCAGCTATACCATCATCGGCCAGACGGCGGCGGAGATGCTGGGCGTCACGCTCGATCAGGTGACGGTGCGTCTGGGCGACAGCCGCTTCCCGGCATCGTCCGGGTCGGGCGGCCAGTGGGGCGCCAACAGCTCGACCGCCGGCGTCTATGCCGCCGCCATGGCGCTGCGCGCGATGCTGTCGGAAAAGGCCGGCTATCCCGCCGATCAGGCGCTGTTCGAGGATGGGCTCGTCAAGCATGGCAACCAGTCGCAGACGCTGGCGGCGCTGGCCGGGCGGGAAGGGCTGTGGGCCGAGGACAGCATCGATTTTGGCGATCTCGACAAACGCTATGCGCAGGCGACCTTCGGCGCGCATTTCTGCGAGGTCGGCGTCGATATCGACACGGCCGAAATCCGCATCCGGCGCATGGGCGGGGCCTTTGCCGCCGGGCGCATCCTGAACCCCAAATCCGCGCGCAGTCAGGTGATCGGCGCGATGACCATGGGCGCGGGCGCGGCGCTGATGGAGGCGCTGGACGTCGACACCCGTTTCGGTTTCTTCGTCAATCACGACATGGCGGAATATCTGGTGCCGGTGCATGCCGACATTCCGCCACAGGACGTACTGTTCATCGAAGAACTGGACGACAAAAGCTCGCCGATGAAGGCCAAGGGCGTAGGCGAACTGGGCATATGCGGTGCCGGCGCGGCGGTGGCCAATGCCATCTACAACGCCACCGGCATTCGGCTGCGCGACTATCCGCTGACCATCGACAAGCTGCTGAAAGCGCAGGCGGCTTAAGTAAATTCCGACCCAAGGTATAATGGAGCGCCGCGTCCCCTGTCCCTAGCCTTCCCGGCAAAGAATATGGGGAGAGGCTTTGTGAAGATTTTGGCGGCGCTGCTGGCGGGGAGCGCGATCGCGCTGGTTGGCGGAACGGTCCGGGCGCAGCCCCCGGACGAGGCGGAGACGGCGCGCCAGCCGATCATCGTCACTGCACCCGGCGGCGCGGTCGACATTGACGATGCGCTGACCCTGACCGCCGCCGACATCAGCCGCACCGGCAGCCCGGATTTCCTTGGCGCGCTGACCCGCAATTTTGCCGGTGTCACGCTTCAGGATGCGCAGAATAATCCCTGGCAACCCAATCTCGTCTATCGCGGCTTTGTGGCGTCCCCGCTTCAGGGGCAGGCGCAGGGCATCGCCGTCTATCTGGACGGTGCGCGCTTCAACCAGCCCTTTGGCGACACAGTCCAGTTCGACCTGCTGCCGGAAGCGGCAATTCGCAGCGTCAACCTGCTCGACAAGAGCGCCGTCTATGGCCTCAACGCGCTGGGCGGCGCGCTGACGCTGGAAACCAAGACCGGGGCCAGCGATCCGGGGCTGGAGGCCAGCCTCTCCCACGGTCGCTTCGGCATGACGGAGGCCAGCATTGCGGGCGGCACATCATGGGGCGACTGGAGCGCTTTCGGGGCCTTTCAATATACGCGCGATGATGGCTGGCGCGATCATTCGCCCTCCACCCTCTATAATGGCTATGCCGATATCGGCTTCGACACCGCGACGGGCGGCCTGCACCTGAAGGTGGTGGGTGCGAACACCGACCTTACCGGCAATGGCGTGTCGCCGGTCGAATTGCTGGCGGCGGATCGGCGCGCGGTCTTCACCTGGCCGGACAATAGCCGCAGCCGCTATGGCCGGGTCAGCCTGCATCCCTGGGTCGCCCTGTCGGACACCACCCGGCTGGAAGGCACGCTCTATGCCCAGAAGCTGACCCTGCGCACCGTCAATGGCGACGCCGCCGATATCGAGGGCTGCGAGGATGACGATGATGAAGGCTATGTCTGCCTCGAAACCGTGGGCGGCGATGACGATGACGAGGAACAGGCTGTCCTGACCGACGCCAATGGCAATCCGATCGCCGACACGCTGGGCGGGGAGGGCTATGGCGTCCTTAATCGCGGCCGCACCGCCACGCGGGCGATGGGCGCGCTGGTGCAGCTGATCGACAAGCGCATGCTGGGCGCGGGGGAGAATGTCTTCGCGCTGGGCTTCAGCTATGACGCCAGCCGAACCCGCTTCGGCACCTCGACCGAACTCGGCGCCCTGACCGACGACCGCAGCGTCAAGGGCCTGGGATCGATCATCGTGCAGGAAGATGGCGCGATCGCGCCCGTCGGCCTGATCGCCCACACCGATTATTGGGGCGCCTTCGCGCAGGATCGCCTGCCCATCACCTCTCGCCTGTCGGCCGAAATCGCGCTGCGCTACAATTATGCCCGGATCGTCATGCAGGATCAGATCGGCACCGCGCTCAACGGGCGTCACCGGTTCGAGCGGCTGAACCCCGGTATCGAATTCGATTATGCGCTGTCGGACGGCATCAGCCTGCGGGCGGGCTATGCGGAAAGCAACCGCGTGCCGACCCCCGCCGAACTGTCCTGCGCGGACGAGAATGCGCCGTGCAGCCTCACCAATTTCTTCGTCGCCGATCCGCCCTTGAAACAGGTCGTGGCCAAAAGCTGGGAAGCAGGGGCGAAGGGCCATTCACAGGCCGGCGGCTTCGCCATCGACTGGCTGCTGTCCGCCTACCGCACCGACAATCGCAACGACATTCAATATGTCGCGTCGGAGATTCGCGGTCGCGCCTATTTCCGCAATATCGGGATGACCCGGCGGCAGGGTGTGGAAGCAACGCTCCGCGCCAGACGGGGCGGCTTCAGTGCGGGCCTCAGCTATGCCTTCACCGATGCGACCTATCGCGCGCCGCTGATCCTCTCCAGCCCCGCCAATCCCTCGGCGGATGAGGATGGGCTGATCGCTGTCGAACGCGGCGACCATCTGCCCGGCATCCCCCGGCACAGCGCCACCCTTAGCCTCGACTATGCCGGAAAAGGCTGGTCCGTGGGCGGCGACGTCATCGGCCGGTCGGGCCAATATCTGGTCGGTGACGAAGGCAATGATGAAGCGAAGCTGGGCGGCTATGCGGTCGTCAACCTGCGCGCCAGCGTCGATCTCATCAAGGGCGTCAGCCTGTTCGGCACGCTCAGCAACGCCTTCAATCGCCGCTATGCGACCTTCGGCACTTTCAGCGAAGTGGACGAGATCGAACTGGAAGAAGCGCCCGGCGCCTCCAACCCCCGCGCCTATGGGCCGGGCGCGCCGCGCCGCTGGCAAGTAGGCGTGAAGGCGCGTTTCTAAATTCGATGCAAGTTATTGATCATAAAGGAAAATAGGAGGGCATGCGTTCAGATCGAACGCATGCCCTCCATAAAATCCTTTCTTATCAATACCTTGTTCTTGCGCAAAATTAAACAACTGTCTCACTCGCTGTCGCAGTTGCGCGCGGCTTCCGTCAGTCCGGCACGTCCACCCGCGGCAGCAGCGCGGCTTCAAGCCCCGGATAAAGGTGGGAAACGCTGCGCTGCAATTCATAGCGGGCGGCGGCCATGGTCGCAAAACGGTCCGGAATGGCGACCTCGCCCGCCTCCACCATGTCGAGGCCATCGCGCACCGCCTGCGTCAGCGTCGCTTCCAGCCAGTCGATCCAGTCCCGCGTCTGGGCGATCGCCGCCGTGCCGCCCGGATCGAACGGCCCATGGCCGGGCACCACGCCCTTGTGCGGCAGCGCCTTCAACTGATCCAGACTGGCGCGCCATTTCGCCAGATCAGCGGTCGGCGTGCTCGGCGCCCGATCGTGAAAGACCAGATCGCCACCCAGCAGCAGCCCGCTTTGCGTATCCAGCAGGGCCAGGTCCGCGCTGCTATGGCCGGACAGGGCCAGCAATTGCAGCCTGCGCCCGCCAAAATCCTCCTCCGCCTGCGTGATTGCCCGCCCCGGCAGCATCAGGTCGGTGCCGCGCATCCAGTCGCCCAGCAGCCGGTACATGCCATCGGCATAGCCTTGCCCCTCCGCCCGCAGCGCCTCGATCGTACCGGGCAGCGCGGCGACGATGGCCGGATCGAACGCCGCCAGCCCCATGCCATGATCGGGATGGAGATGGCTGACATAGACCCGCACCACCGGCTTGCCGGTCAGTTGCTCCGCCGCCTGCCGCAGCGCGCGGGCATAGCGGACGGACGGGCCGCAATCCCACAGTACGGTGCCCGCCGGCGTGGCGATGATCGCGATATTGGCGATGGCCCCGCCATTGCCCGCCTCGATCGGCTCGTCGGCCCCGTGCACCAGCCATAGGCCATCGCCGATCGCGTCTGGCACGATGGTATAGTCGGCCGCGCGCGCGGGCGCAGCGGCCAGCGCCGCCATTCCGCCGATCAGGGTTCGTCGCGACAGGATCATCGGCCACCCGGCATGGGTGACTGGCGCGCGACGGAGAGTGCCGCCTTATAGTCGCGGCCATTGGTGTCGCGCGCCATGATCGTCAGCGCGTCGCCCGGCTTGCCATCGACCATCAGCGTGATGGCCGGGTCTTCGGCGACCGCCGCCCAGATTTCCATCTCGCCCAGCGTTCGGCCCTCTGCATCCTTCACCGCCAGTGCCTCCAGATGATAGGTGGCGATATTATCGACGAAGCCGGTGTCCATCGGATGCCGGAAATTCAGGCGCAGTCGGCTGAGTCCGTCCGCCATCGGCCAGGCTTCACCCCGTATCTCGCCCAGATGATCGGCCCAGTCGCCTTTGACCCGGCTGACCGGCGGCGCGGAACAGCCGCCGCCTGCCGCATCCACCCAGCCGCCCGATACCAGCCACGCACCGCTCGCCAGTTGCACCGCGCCGCGCACCGGCGTCCGCTGGTCCAGCTTGATCCGGGTCGCGACATAGGCGGCAGCATGGGTCGGGCGATAATCGATCGCGATCGGTATGGGGTTCAAATCGACCAGCAGCACGATGCGGGTCACGCCGGGAATCGCGCGGGCATCGATCGCCACCGGGAAGGATCGCTGATTCTCCGCGATCATGGGAAAGTCCACCTTCAGCCGGGGATCGAAGCGAACAGGATCGTCGCCAAACAGCGTGCGCGCATGCGCGGTCCACATGGGCGATCCCAATGGATCTGCGGGCGCTGTCGCCCTGGCACCGGTCGCGACCCATGCCAGGGCGATCGCGACCCAAAGGCTTGCCTGCCTTTGCATTGTCCTTCTCCCTTGAGCCGGGGTCTATTCTCCTTTTTTGTCGCCTACCATTGGCCCTTGGTCGTATCGGGAGAGAGACATGCGTGCCGCCCAGATTCCCGTCTTGATTGCCGCCCTGCTGATCGTCCCGCCCGCGCTGGCGCAGGATGCGCTGTTCGATGCGCAGGGCTATCGCATCGCCCATTATCGCGCGCCGGTGCATCAGCCGCCGCCGGGCGTCGGGCGGATCGCGCCACAGGCAGCGGCCCAGTTGCGACCGGGGCGTGACGCGATCTTCATCGACGTGCTGCCAGCCGAGGGCGGCCATAGGGAAGCGGACGGTCGCTGGCGGCTCGCCACCCCGCATGAGTCGATCCCCGGCGCCCACTGGTTCCCCGAAGCGGGCCGGGGCGAACTGGCACCCGGTATAGGCGACTGGTTCGTCCAGGGGATCGCCCGGCTGACCCAGGGACGGCGCGACCGCATGCTGATTCTCTTCTGCAAGGCGGATTGCTGGATGGGCTGGAATGCAGCCAGTCGGCTGCGCGCGGCGGGCTATCGCAATGTCTGGTGGCTGGCCGAAGGTGTGGACGGCTGGACCGACCTGAAACGGCCGCTTTCCCGCGCGCAGCCTGATGGCGGTGTCGCCCCATAGGACCAAAGGTCAATTGTGCGCGTAGCCCCTGTGGCCGCACTCTCCCCTTAATCCGGCCGAGAAGGCCGTTTGATTCCATGGAGAGTGATTTGACTGACCTGCGTATCCCGGCCGTTCTGCTGACCGCTGCCGCCCTGGCTGTTTCGCTGCCCGCTTGCGCCAAGGACATCATCGTCCACATGAAGAATCAGGGTGCCGATGGCGCCATGGTGTTCGAGCCCAGCTATGTGAAGGCCGCACCGGGCGACACGATCCGTTTCCAGCCGTCGGACGCCAGCCATAATGCCGAAACCATGGCCAACATGCTGCCCGCTGGCGCCACGCCGATGAAGGGCGCGATGAACAAGGAAGCGGTGCTGACCGTCGGCAAGCCCGGCCTCTATGGCATCAAGTGCATGCCCCATTATTCGATGGGCATGGTCGCACTGGTGCAGGTGGGCAAGGTGACGCCGGCCGACATCGCCGCCGCCAAGGCGGTGAAGCTGCCGCCCTTCGCCGCCAAGCGCATGACCGCGGCCCTCGCCAAGGTGAAGTGAGCGCAGCCCCTTTCATTCAGACGCATATCATTCGGGAGTAGAAGCATGTTGCAGCAGGTGATGGAGCGTTTCGCGGGGCAGACGCTGATCCGCGACCAATATGACAATTATATCGGGGGCGAATGGGTCGCGCCGGTGCAGGGCGACTATTTCGACAATATCTCGCCCGTTACCGGTCAGGTGGTCGGCCGGATCGCGCGCGGCACCGCCGCCGATATCGAACTGGCGCTGGATGCCGCGCACAAGGCGAAGGATAGCTGGGGCAAGACCTCGTCCACCGAGCGGTCGAACATCCTGCTGAAGATCGCCGACCGGATGGAGGCCAATCTGGACCTCATCGCGATGGCCGAGACGATCGACAATGGCAAGCCGATCCGCGAGACGACCCACGCCGACGTCCCCCTCGCCATCGACCATTTCCGTTACTTTGCGGGCTGCGTCCGCGCGCAGGAAGGATCGATCAGCGAGATCGATCATGACACGATCGCCTATCATTTCCACGAGCCGCTGGGCGTGGTCGGCCAGATCATCCCGTGGAATTTCCCGATCCTGATGGCGGTGTGGAAACTCGCCCCGGCGCTGGCCGCGGGCAACTGCATCGTATTGAAGCCCGCCGAACAGACGCCGATGTCGATCCTCGTCCTGCTCGAAGTGATCGGCGACCTGCTGCCGCCCGGCGTGCTGAACGTCGTCAACGGCTTTGGCGTCGAAGCGGGCAAGCCGCTCGCCAGCAACAAGCGGATCAGCAAGATCGCCTTCACCGGTGAAACCACCACCGGCCGCCTCATCATGCAATATGCCTCGGAGAACCTGATCCCCGTCACGCTGGAACTGGGCGGCAAGTCGCCGAACATCTTCTTTGAAGACGTGATGGATGCGGACGATGACTATTTCGACAAATGCCTTGAAGGCTTTGCGATGTTCGCGCTCAACCAAGGCGAAGTCTGCACCTGCCCCAGCCGCGCGCTGATCCAGGAATCCATCTACGAAAAATTCATCGAACGCGCCATCGCCCGGGTGAAGGCGATCAAGCAGGGCAGCCCGCTCGACCCGTCGACCATGATCGGCGCGCAGGCGTCGAACGACCAGCTCGAAAAGATCCTCTCCTATATCGAGATCGGCCTGAATGAAGGGGCGGAACTGCTGACCGGTGGCGAACGCGCCAGCCTCGATGGCGAACTGGCCGACGGCTATTATGTAACCCCGACCGTGCTGAAGGGCCACAACAAGATGCGCATCTTCCAGGAGGAAATCTTCGGCCCCGTACTGGCCGTCACCACCTTCAAGGACGAAGCCGAAGCGCTCGCCATCGCCAACGACACGCTCTATGGCCTCGGCGCCGGCGTATGGACGCGCGACGGAACCCGCGCCTATCGCATGGGCCGTGGCATTCAGGCCGGGCGCGTATGGACCAACTGCTATCACGCCTATCCCGCCCATGCGGCGTTCGGTGGCTACAAGCAGTCGGGCATCGGCCGTGAAAACCACAAGATGATGCTCGACCATTATCAGCAGACCAAGAATCTGCTGGTCAGCTACAGCCCCAAAGCGCTCGGATTCTTCTAAGAGACCGTTTGAAGATGGTGCGGTTGAGGGCTGGCGAGGGATTTTGTGCGCTGGCAAGGAGCGATCGAAACCACGATGCCGGGACATCGTGGTGAGATCGCGACGCCGCCAGCGCGCAAAAGCACCGTCAGACCGACCCGCATCCATTTTTAAACGGTCTCTCAAGGGGCTGCGAACAGTCGAAGGCGCTTTCCTCTCCAACTGCCTTCGACGGCGGCGGGCATCATTTTCCCCGATGCCCGCCGCATCGTTTTTTGGGGAAAGGGAAGAGGATGCACATGGCTGAACTTCCACCACGGATATTGGCGACGCCCGCCGCGCAAGCACTGATGCACCGGCTGGCGCAAAGCCATGGGGCCCTGATGTTCCACCAGTCGGGCGGCTGCTGCGACGGTTCCGCGCCGATGTGCTTCCCGCGCGGCGAGTTCAGGGTCGGCGCGCAGGATGTGCTGCTGGGCCATGTCGCGGGGGACATTCCGGTATGGATCGGCGCGGCGCAGTTCGAATATTGGCGCCATACCCAGGTGACGATCGACGTCGTGCCGGGGCGCGGCGCGGGCATGTCGCTGGAAAGCCCGCAGGGCGTGCGCTTCATCGTGCGTTCGCGCATCTTCACCGATGACGAAAATGCTCTGCTGGAGGCGGCGGGCGAGCCGGTACGCGGGGATAGCGTAACGGGATAGATGCACCATTCCAAGGATGACAAGCGAACGCAAGGCGGTGCATAACCCTCAAAAATCAGGGTAGCCGCGGGGAGAGGGACATGACCATGCTAGCGTCGGAGATCGGCTTTGCGTCGAGCCACTCGCCAGATCCGGCGGTGGCGATGGCCGATGTCGCGCGGCAATTGGGGGATGCCTCGCTCGCCGGCATGCTGCTCTTCTGCTCGCACCGGTTCGACCGTGATGCGCTGGCCCGCGCGGTCAATCGCCATAGCGAAAATGTCGTCGCCATCGGCTGCACCAGCTCGGGGGAACTGACCGAGGCGGGCTATGACGAAGACAGCCTGAGCGTCATCGGCTTTCCGGCGGATGGCTTCCACCTCGTCTCCCATATTTTCGACGATATCGACGCTTTCGATCCGGTCGCCGCGCGGGAGGATATTCGCGCGCTGGCGGCGGTCGCCGATCGGGATAGCCGGCATCTGGGCGCGCAGGTCAATCATGTCGCGCTGTTTCTGGTGGATGGCCTGTCGCACCGGGAAGAATTGCTGACCATGACGATGCAGGATGCGCTGGGCGATATTCCGCTGATCGGCGGATCGTCGGGCGATGGCCTGGCCTTCCGCGAAACCGCGATCTTTCAGGGCGGGCGCTTTCACCGCCGCGCGGCCGTCATCGCGATCCTCTCCACCGCGCGCCCGATCCATGTGTTCAAGGCGCAGCATTATCGCCCCGGCGCGGCCAAGATGGTCGTGACCGGTGCCATTCCGCAGGACCGGATCGTGACGGAGATCAATGCCGAACCGGCGGCGCAGGAATATCTGCGGCTGGCGGGTCATGCCGGCGAGGCGCTGGGGCTGGCCTTCTACGCCGCTCATCCGCCGATGGTGCGCGCGGGCGGCGACTATCATGTGCGGTCGATCCAGAGCGCCAATGCGGATGGCAGCCTGACCTTCTATTGCGCCATCGACGAAGGCATCGTGCTGACCGTGGGTGAACCGATCGACCGGATCGCGGGCATGGAGGCGATGTTCACCGATATCGCCAGCCATGTGGGCCAGGTCGACCGGATCATCGCCTTTGATTGTGTCCTGAACCGCATCGACGCTGAACAGCGCCAGATCGGCCGTGCCGTGTCCGAACTATACGGCCGCCACCGGGTCATCGGCTTCAACACCTATGGCGAGCAATATCATGCCCTGCACGTCAACCAGACCTTCAGCGGGCTGGCGATCGGGCGATGACGGAGATCGCGCTCTCCCCGGTTGAAAGCGATTACGAGCTGGACAGCCTGCGCGAGGAGGTGCGCAAGCTGCGCAAGATCAACGCCGCGCTGATCGACCGGGTCGAACGGTCGAGCGACATGGCCGGCAACGCTTTCTCGATGTTCGAAACCGCGATCACGCTGGAAGCGATGGTGCGCGACCGGACGATCGAACTGGAAGATGCGCTGGGCCGCCTCGCCAAGGCCAATGCCGATCTGGCCGACGCGCATGACAAGGCGGAGGCGGCGCAGGTTCGCCTGCGCGACGCGATCGCCTCGATCAACGAAGGCTTCGTCCTGTTCGATGCCGACGACCGGCTGGTCCTGTTCAACGACGCCTATCTGGGCTTCTGGCCCGAAATCGCCGATCAGGTCCGCGAAGGCCTGTCGTTCGAGGAGGTCGCCCGGCTGGCCGCCGCCTATCACCAGCCGCTGGCATCCGTGGTGGCGCCCGATCGCTGGGTGTCCGACCGGCTCGCCCGCCACAGCGTGGCCGATGGCGGGCATGTGCAGGCGCTGGCCGACGGGCGCTGGATTCAGATCAATGAATTGCGCACCAGCGAAGGGGGCATCGTCGGCATCTATACCGACATTACCGAGGTGAAGGCGGAGGATGCCCGCGACCGCGCGCTGGAACTGGGCGAGCGTAACCTGGTGCTTCAGGCGACGCTCGACAATCTGTCCGAAGGCGTCTGCCTGTTCGATGCCCATGGCCGGGTCGCCGCCTGGAACGAGGCTTTGCAGCATCTGCTTGGCCTGCCCGACGACTGGGCGCAGGAAAGCGGCACCCATGCCGCGCTGGTGACGCTGTGCCGCGATCGGCTGGGGATGGCGGATCAGGGGTGCCTCGACTGGCGTGGCCATGGGCAGCGCAGCGATTCCGTCCATGCGCTGGTCCATGCCGACAACCGTAGCTATGAACTCCGCAGCACCGCGCTGGAACGGGGCGGGCAGGTGATCGGCTTTACCGACGTCACCGACATGCTGCGCGCGCAGGAATCCTTGCAGGAAACGGCTGAAAATCTGGAGCGGCGGGTGGCAGACCGCACCGCCGAACTGCGCGCCGAAGTGGCGGAACGGCGCGAGATTGAAGGGCAGTTGCGCGACGCCAAGACGGCGGCGGAAAAGGCCAATCTGTCCAAGACCAGCTTTCTGGCCGCCGCCAGCCATGACCTGCTGCAACCATTGAATGCCGCGCGTCTGTTTGTCGCGGCGCTGGGGGATCGCCGTCTGGCACTGCCGACCCGCGCGCTGGTGAACCAGACCTCCACCGCGCTCGATTCGGTCGAGGATCTGCTGGAAGCGCTGCTGGAGATCAGCCGTCTCGACGCCGGGGCGATCCAGCCGGAGATTGGCGACTTCCGGCTCGACACGCTGCTCGGCACGCTGCGGGTGGAATTTGCGCCGGTGGCCCGCGCGGGCGGGCTGGCGCTGCATATCGCCAGCGAACCGCTCTGGGTCCGGTCCGATATCCGGCTGGTCCGCCGCATCCTGCAAAATTTCCTGTCCAACGCGCTACGCTACACCCAGCATGGGGCCGTGTCGGTCGAATGCCGGGCCGGGGCGGATGGCATCAAGGTCAGCGTGATCGACAGCGGCCCCGGCATCGCGCCCGACAAGCAGGCGCTCGTCTTCGAGGAGTTTCGGCGGCTCGACACGCGGACCAGCGGCAAGGGGCTGGGCCTCGCGATCGTCAAGCGCGCGAGCGACATGCTGGGCCACCGGGTCACGCTGGAATCGGCGCCGGGCAAGGGATCGACCTTCTCGATCGCACTACCTTTGGGGGAGCCGGTCGCCGAAGCGGGCAGCGGCCCGGACATGCCCGGCCGCGACCGGAGCATGCGCGGCCTCAATGTGCTGGTGATCGACAATGAGCGCGCGATCCAGACCGGCATGCGCACCCTGCTGGGCGGATGGGGCTGCACCGTGCTGACGGCGGGCGGCTTTGCCGAGGCGACCGGTCTGTTCGCGCCGGACGCGATGCCCGACATCATCCTGATCGACTATCATCTGAACGATGGCGAAACCGGCGAGGCGACACTGGCGCAACTGCGCACACATTTCGACGCGACGGTGTCGGCCGTCATGATTTCGGCCGATCGCGGCAAGGAATTGAAGGCGCGTCTGGATGCGCAGGGCACGCCGCTGCTCAACAAGCCGGTCAAGCCCGCGCAATTGCGCGCCCTGTTGCGGACCATGCTGAAATAACATCGCCTTGGCCATCTTCCGCGCCGCAGCTAGGGTGTGGGCGGAAAAGGGGGCGGCACCGACATGGAATCGATGCAATTATTCGAACTGGTGATCGCCATGCTGCTGGCAATCATCCTGCTGCATTTTGCTGCGCACAAACTGGGCCTGCCGCCCGCCGTGGCGCTGCTGGCCGGGGGTGGGCTGTTCGCCTTCCTGCCCGGTCTGCCGGTGATCTCGCTCGATCCCGAACTGGTGCTGGTCATCTTCCTGCCACCGCTGCTGATGGATGGGGCGTGGTTCATCGCGCTGCGCCACCTACATCGCCATATGCTGGGGATCATCGCGCTGGCGGTCGGTGCGGTGGTCTTCACCACGGCGGTGATCGCGGTGGTGGCGCATATGCTGGTGCCCTCGCTCCCCTGGGCCGCCTGCGCCGCGCTGGGCGCGATCGTCGCGCCGCCAGACGCCGTGTCGGCCCGCGCCGTGCTTCAGAATGTGCGCCTGCCCCGGCGCCTGTCGATCCTGCTGGAGGGCGAAAGCCTGTTCAACGACGCCAGCGGCCTCGTCCTCTTCCGCTTCGCCGTGGCAGCGGGCGTGACCGGCGCGTTCAGCATGGTCGACGCGCTGGAAAGTTTCGCGCTGCTGGCGATCGGCGGCGCGCTGGTCGGCGCGGCGGTGGGTGCCGCCTGGGTGCTGCTCGCGCCCCGGCTGGACGACAAATATCTGATGATCGCCTCGTCTCTGCTGGCGCCTTGGGCCTCCTATCTGCTGGCGGAAAGCGGCCATCTTTCGGGCGTGATCGCCACCGTCACCACCGGCCTTATCTGCGGCTGGTATCAGCATGTCGTCTTTTCGGCCGAAGTCCGGATGAACGGCACATCCTTCTGGGCGGTGATGATCTTCCTGATGGAGGCGTTCGTCTTCCTGCTGATCGGATCGTCGCTGCGTGGCGTGATCGACCGCGTCGGCGGTTTCGATGTGGTGCTGGCGGAAATGACCGGGCCGGTGCTGGCGATCCTGATCGCGCTGACGGCGGCGCGCTTCCTGTGGGTGTTCGGATCGGACGGCGTCATCCGCCTGATCCGCGCGATGGGTGTGCGCCGCTATACGCCGATCGGCGCCCGCGCAGCCACGGTGCTGGGCTGGGCCGGGATGCGCGGCGTGGTGACGCTGGCGGTGGCGCTCAGCGTGCCCGAAGGCTTCCCCGGTCGCGACTTCATTCTGGTGACGGCCTTTGCCGTGATCTTCGGCACGGTGCTGATTCAGGGGACGACGCTGGGCGCGGTGATCCGGCTGGTGCGGCTGGAGGAACCCGAAGCCGACAGGCCCCGCATGACGATGAGCGAGGCGGAGGCCGCCATGGCGCAGGCGCAACTCCGCGTGGTGGAAGTCCATGCCTATGATGGCGAAGGCGCGCTTCAGCATCCGCGCCTGCTCGATCGCTATACCCGCCATGCCAGCATATCGACCGCCTATGCCGGGCAGGAGGCGGATTTCGCCGACCAGCTTCACGCGCATTTCGACCTGATCCTCAAAGCCGTAGCAGCAGGCCGGATCGAACTGCTGCGCCTCCACCGCAATGGCGACATAGACGAGGAGACGTTGCAGGAACTGGAGCGCGACCTTGATCTGGAGGAACTGAGCGCTCTGTCGGCCAAGGCCTGAGAAAAGGCAAAGGCCGCATGCTCCGGCAGGAGCATGCGGCCTTCTCCACCCCCAGAAGGGTTATTCAAATCAGAAAGCGGCGGTGATCGAACCCACGACGCCGGCCTTGCTGACATTGTGACCGGCAGTCGTGTAGAGCGACTTGTCGGTGTCGACATAGGATACGCCGAAGGTCAGATGACCCCAGGTATAGGTCGCGCCGAGATTCCAGTCGGTATATTCCTTGCCGATCGTCAGATAGCTGGGGCCGAAGCTGTGGCCCAGATGCGCCGACACGCCCAGCGGAGTGTTGGGGATCGAGGCCGACAGGTCACCCGCGACGTACAGATTATCTTCCTTGCCATTGCCGACGGTCAGCGCCTTCGCCTTGGGGGCGTAGTTGACGGTCAGCTTCGCGGTGGCGGGGCCGAACGTGCCCTTGACCGATGCATAGGGCTCGACGAAGTCGGTGTTCGCGCCCGCATTGCCCGGATAGTAATAATAGAGGACGCCGACGTCGATCGTCGCTGCGCCGACGGTGGTCGTGTAGCCGCCGATCAGGTCGAGTTCCTGATCCGATCCGGCCGCGATATAATCGTCGATCGAGCTGCCCCAGGTCGAGACATAGAAGCCCGAGCTGTGGCTGACGGTGATGCCGCCCTGCAACGCGATCTTCTTGTTCGTCTGCGAGATGCCACGGAAGCGATAATCGGTGACGACCGCGGCATTGCCGGTGACGGTCAGCTCGGGCGCCGGTTCGTCCTGCGCCATGGCGGGCGCCGAGAAGGCAGCGAGAGCAATGGCCGAGAGGCCGATGATGGACTTACGCATGGGGATTCCCCTTGATGATGGTTCTGCGATCGTCCCGCCTGCGTTCAGGCGCCTTCCTCTATGCTCCCCCGCTCGGGATGGGTCGGCTGCCTCAACGCGTTTGGAAATGCCCTTCCGCATTGCGCCGCACAAGATTTTATTGCCGATTGGTGTCTTTTACTGCCGTAATGTTGCTGGACTGCAACAAAATCAGGCGCGACGCATCAGTCGTCCTCGACTAAAGTCGACCCGACGCCAGGGATTCATGGGAAATCTTGATTAGGCTGTGATGGCTTTGCTCTGATTCACGCCGTCATTGCGAGCGCAGCGAAGCAATCCACTGGTGCGCCGTGGATTGCTTCGCCGCGCTTGCAATGACGATTCAGATTCTCGTCCTCACGCTTTATGGCTGGTCTGTTTCCGGGGCGCGGTGGATGACGCGCTGCGGATAGGGAATGGTGACGCCATGATCGCGGAATAATTGCCACACGCGGCCCAACACGTCCGACTTCACATTGCCGACGCCGCCTTCGGGGTCGCTGATCCACACCAATATATCATGTTCGACGCGGCTTTCGCCAAAGGCGGTCAGCCAGACATTGGGCTTGGGGTTGGCCAGCACGCGGGGGCTCTCCTGCGCGGCCTGCAACATCAGTTTCTGCGCAAGCGGCAGGTCGCTGTCGAAGGCGATGCCCACCGGGATGCGGACGCGGACGTTCCGGTCGGAATAGGACCAGTTCTCCACCTCCTGCGTCATCAGATTCTCGTTGGGAATCAGATGTTCCTTGCCGTCGCGGGTCAGCACGCTGACGGCGCGCACGCCGATCTTGTTCACCCAGCCGAAACTGTCGCCCACCACGATCACGTCGCCCGGCTTGATCGATCGGTCCATCAGCAGGATGATGCCGGCGATCAGATTGCCGATGGTCTTTTGCAGGCCGAAACCGATGGCGAGGCCCAGCGCGCCGGAAAAGACGGCAAAGGCGGTCAGGTCGATCGACAGCAAATCGACGCCGATGAAGAAGGCGGCGACGATCACGGTGATCGCCGCCAGCTTCTGCGCCAGCAATTTCTGCGTCGGGTCGAAGCCGCTGGCCTTCTGGATCGACCGGCCGATGATCTGGTTGGCAAGGCGCACGGCGGCGAACAGGGCGACACAGGTGGCGGCGATCGACAACAGGCCCAGCAGGGTGATGCGCCGCTTGCCCAGCGTCACGCCGACCCGGTCCAGCATCTCGCCCACCGGCGCAATGCCGCCGCCGCTGCCCGACACGATCAGGATGAACAGGATCAGTGCCAGCGGCACCACCGCCCAGCGCGGTATGGCCAGCCCGCGCAGCAAATGGGTGGCAAGCAGCGCCACCGCGCCGCCCAGCACGATGCCCATCACCAGATGCCCCAGCGACCCTTCCGGAAAGAAGATGAGGCCCAGCAGCAGCAGGCCGGCAGCCAGCCCATGGCGGGTGATGGCGCGGACATGGCCCGCCAGCGCATCGCCCAGCGGCGGCAGGCGACGGCGCAGGCGCGGCGCGACCAGCCGGGCAAGGCCCCAGGCCGTGGCATAGAGGAAGATGGCCAGCACCAGCGCCACCAGCGGCTGGATCAGGTCCGGGTCGCCGGGCAGGCGGGCGATCAGGTCGGTCAGGCCCGGCGTCACCGCATCAGCCCGCGTCGCGGATCGCGCGGAAGCGGGCAAGCCCCGCGTCGAGGTCCGCGATCAGATCGGCCGTATCTTCCAGGCCAATATGCAGGCGCACCGCCGGCCCCTCCGCCGCCCAGTTCGTGGCGCTGCGATAACGGGCCGGATCGACCGGCAGGGCCAGGCTTTCGAAGCCGCCCCAGCTATAGCCGATGCCGAAATGGGCGAGACCATCGATCAGGGCGGCCCGCGCTTTCTCATCGCCCCCCTTCAGGATGAAGCTGAACAGGCCGGTGGAGCCGCTGAAATCCCGTTGCCACAGCGCATGGCCGGGGCAGTCCGGCAGCGCCGGATGCAGCACGCGGGCGACGTCCGGCTGCGCTTTCAGCCAATGCGCGATCGTGACCGAGCTGTCCTGATGCTGTTTTAGCCGCACGCCCAGCGTGCGTAGGCCCCGCGCCGCCAGCCAGGCATCGTCGGGGCTGACCATCTGCCCGAACAGATAGGCGGTCTGGCGCAGCTTGCCGAACCATTCCGCATTGGCCGTTGCGCTGCCCATCATCACGTCCGAATGGCCGACAATATATTTGGTGCAGGCGAGCAGGGCGATATCCACGCCATGCGCCATCGCCGGGAAATAGAGCGGCGTCGCCCATGTATTGTCGAGCAGGGTGACGACCCCGTTGGCTTTCGCCCAGCGGGTGATCGCGGGAATATCCTGCACCTCGAAGGTCAGGCTGCCGGGGCTTTCGAGGAAGATCGCGCGGATCGGCCCGCTTGCCAGATGGGCGTCGAGCGCGGTGACATCGGTCGGATCATAATAGATCGTCTCGATGCCTTGGGGGCGGAGCATCTGCTCGCAGAAATTGCGGGTCGGGTCATAGGCGCTGTCGACCATCAGCAGCCGGTCGCCGGGTTTCAGCACCGCCATCAGCGCGCAGGCGATCGCCGCGACACCCGACGGATAGAGCATCGTCCCTTCCGCGCCCGGCTCCATTTCGGTGAGCGCATCGGCCAGGCTCCAGGCGGTCGGCGTGCCTTTGCGCCCATAGAAGAGCCGCTCATGCGTGCTGCTGCCCGCCGCCTTCCGCAGATGGGCGACATCGTCATAGAGGATGGTCGACGCGCGCCAGACCGGCGGGCTGACGATGCCGCCGGGTTGCCCCGGCATCCCCGTCCATTCCGGCCTGCGTCCGGCCTGTGCCAGCTTGGTCAGCGGCTTGCGATCATTGGGAATGCTCATGCTGCGCCTGTCGCCTTGGGTGTCGCCGGGTCGAAACCCCATTCGGCCCAGCTGCCGTCATAGAGGCTGACGTCGGTCGCACCGAGTGTCTCAAGGCCGGCGAGCAGGATCGCGGCGGTGACGCCGCTGCCACAGGTGGTGATGACCGGTCGATCAAGGTCGATGCCCACGCCTTCATAGAGTGCGCGCAGTTCCTCGGACGACTTCATGCTGTTGTCGGCGGCGAACAGCGACGAATAAGGCAGGTTGCGCGATCCGGGGATATGGCCGGACGCCATGCCGGGGCGCGGCTCCGCTTCGGTGCCGGTGAAGCGGCCCGCGCCGCGCGCGTCCAGCATCTGGCTCTCGCCACTTGCCAGATTGGCCAGCATGTCCGACTTGCTGCGCACCTGCGCGCGGTCGATCCGGGCGGTCGCAGTGCCGGGAGCGGGCGTCGCCGCGCCGCTTTCCGTCGCGCGGCCTTCCGCCAGCCATTTGGGCAGCCCGCCATCCAGGATCGCGGCGGACGCGCCCACGCCATAGAGGCGCATCATCCACCATGCGCGCGCGGCGCTGCGGATCGGACTGTTGTCATACAGGATGATGCGGCTGTCGGCGTCGATGCCCAGCGCCTGCACCCGCTGCGTCATGGCATCGTCGGTCGGCAGGCTGTGCGGCGCGGGATCGCTCGGATCGGCCAGCGTGTCGAGATCGAGGAAGGCGGCGCCGGGAATATGACCGGCCTCATATTCCGCGCGCGCGTCCCGCGGCGTGCCGGGCAGGAACAGCGTGGCGTCCACTATGCGCAGACCGGGTTCACCCAGTGCGCTGGCTAGGGCATCGGTGGAAATGAAAATGCTCATGCAGACCTCTTAGGGCCTGCCCGCCTTCGATTAAAGCGCGACTTGGCCCCGCAACCTATTCGCGGGACCAAATCGAAAGGCAAGATTACCGCGGCTCCACCGCCGGCGCCGGTTCGGCATAGGGCATGACCAGCCGCCCGTCCGGCGCAGCGGTGAAGGTCGTCTGCGAAGGATAGGCGAATTCGATCCCCTCGGCATTGAACGCCTTCCAGATGGCCAGTCCCATGCGGTGGCGCGACTGGAAATAGTCGTGCGTGTCCGGGTCCGGCACGTCGAAGCTCAGCTCATAATCCAGCGAACTGGCGCCGAAACGCACCATCCCGGCATGCACGAACAGGAATCCTTCCGCCTCGACGATCTTCTGGAGGATGGCGGGAATCGCCTCCGCCTTGTCCTCCGGCGTCTGGTAGACGATGCCGATGGCAAAGGTGACGCGCCGCTGGATCAGCGTCTGAAGGCTGGTAATTTCCTTCTGGAGCAGATTGGCGTTGGACATCACCTTCTTCTCGCCGCTCATCGCGCGCAGCCGCGTGCTCTTGAGGCCGATCTTCTCCACCCGCGCCGTGGTCTGGTCATAGGTGATGATCTCGCCCCGGCGGAACGGCTTGTCGAAGATGATCGACAGCGCCGCAAACAGGTCGGAAAAGATGCCCTGCGCCGCCAGACCGATGGCGATACCGCCAATGCCAAGGCCCGCGACCAGACCGGTGACGTTGACGCCCAGATTGTCCAGCACCACGATCGCCGCGATGGCGAACAGCGCGAAGCTGACCAGCACACGGATCAGGCCCATGGCATTGGCCAGCGTCTCGCCACCGCCATCCTCGGCCAGCGTCTTGCGCTCGATCAGGCCCAGGATGATTTCCCGCGCCCAGATGGCGGCCTGCAACACGGTTGCGATGGTGAACAGGAAGCCGACTGTCTTGGCCAGCGACACCGGCGCATCGGCATAGCCCACGACCAGCCGGGCAGCGATCATCATCATGAAAAATTGGGTAGTGCGTGCGGCGGCGCGGCCCAGCACATTGGTATAGCCCAGCGGATCGCCGCTATGGCCCTTATGCCGCTTGCCAAATTCCCGCAGGGCGGCAAGCGCAAGGTAGATCAGCGTCCCCGCGCCCACCGCAATCAGGATCTGGAGATAGTGAAGCTGGAACCAGTGCACGGTGGAATGCCACATTTCGGCAAGGTTGGGCGGGGTCACGTCGATATCGGGAAGGGCGGGGTCTTTCTTGCTGGCCATGCCTGTCCTGTCTGGAGTTTGGAAACCGTTTCAGGCCGCCGCTGCAAGCGGGGCGCAATCGGCGATGGAATCGAGGAAGGCGATCAGGCCGCGTTCCGTGCGGGATAGATAGCGGGTTCGGCGCGGCAGGCGAAGCCCCGCGCGCCATTCATCCTGCCCTTCACGGCAAAGCGCGATCAGGGCGGGGTGGATGTAGCTTTTGCGGCTGATCGCGGGCGTGTTGCCCAGCGCTTGCGCCACCGGATCGATCATCTGCTTCAGGCTGACATGTTGAGCCGCCAGCGTTTCGAAGGCGATGGCCGAAGCCCCCCATGTGCGGAAATGCTTGGCAGTGAAGGGCGCGCCCATGGCCTGCGCGATATAGGCGTTGACGTCGCTGGAACAGATCGGCCGCGCTTCGCCATCCTCGTCCAGATATTGGAACAGATGCTGGCCCGGCAGATCCTGCACCTGCCGCACGAATCGCAGCAGGCGGCTGTCGGTCACGGTCAGTTGCTGCTGCTTGCCAGACTTGGCGCGGTAGCGCAGCGTCAGCGATTTGCCGTTCAGGTCATAATGGCGGCGACGCAGCGTGGTCGCGCCGAAGCTTTTGTTGGTGGTGGCATAATGTTCATTGCCCACCCGCAGCTTCGCCAGATCGAGCAGACGGATGACCACCGCAATGGTGCGATCCTTGCGCAGGCCGCGCTGCGACAGGTCGATTTCCAGTTGCTCGCGCAATTTCGGCAGGGCGCGGCCGAAATCGGGGCAGCCGGCATATTTCTCTGCCTCCCGCGCGGCGCGGAAGTCGGGATGATAGCGATATTGTTTGCGGCCCCGGTCGTCATAGCCGATCGCCTGAATATGGCCGTAGGGCGACGGACAGAACCAGCAGTCGCGATAGGCGGGCGGCAGGGCGATGGCATTCAGCCGGTCGATCTCGTCGCGATCGGTGATGCGCCTGCCATCGGCATCCCGATAGGCCCAGCCGCGTTTCAGCGCGCGCCGCGTGATGCCGGGAATGCTATCGTCCGCATGGACGATGGGGGATTGCGCCATATTATCCTTCTCATGGCGCAAAACCCCTGATGCATCGCTTCGTTCCTACCGGACCCGGATCGGCGGCGTGCCTAGACGCCAGGGCAGGGGGCGGCGGCGCAGCACCGACAGATGCGCCAGCACCCATGTCGCACAGACGGTGATGATCGGCGCGGCAAAGGGCAGGGCGCCGGGCACCAGCAAGGTCAGCGTCGCCGCTGCGCCGCCGCCCAGCGCCAGCGCCAGCGCGCGCGGCTCTCCATCGGGACCGCGCAGCCACACCATGCAGGCGGTGACGCCGATCAGGAAGCACAGGATCGGATGCGCCGGATTGCGCGCCATCACGCCGATCGCGACCAGCAACAGGATCAGCGCGCCCGTGCTCCAGCGCAGGCCACGCTGCCCCAGCAACAATGTGCAGAGCGGATAGGCGACCAGTTCGCACACGATCGCCGCCAGTGCTATGGTCTGCGCCAGCCCCATGTCCCCCGCGATCAGGGCGACCACGGCCGTCGCCCCCCAGCGCAGCAGCCGGGTCGGCGCCATCAATATATGGCTGATCCAGTCCTTCGCCTCACCCCGCAGCGCAAAGCGCCGGTCGGCCAGCCGCAACTGAAATCCGCCCACCAGCAGCAGTGCGTCCACGCCCCATGGCAACAGGCCCGGCGCAACCAGTGGAGAGGCGAGCAGCAGGCCCAATATCAGCCCGTGCGCCAGCCCCAGCGCACGCAATTCGCCGCTCATGCCGGCAATCCGCGCTGCGCGGCGAGCGCCGCGCCCAGTTGCGCGCGCGCCGCATCCTTGCGCTTGCGTGTCAGATAGGTGTCCAGCCCGATTTGCAGGGCCAGCATCATGAAGATGAAGGGTTGATAAGCGATACCCACGAACAGCGACCCGATCATGTATATTATATGTCCTTGTTGCAGCGCGATCGCGAGCGGTGCGATCCACGCCTCATCCGGTCCGTCACGCTTGCGATAGGTGCGGCGGATGGCTTCGGTGCGAATGAAGCAGATGAAGTGAATCAGCGCCCAGATGGCGAAACCGAAATAGCCCTGTTCGCCCAGCAGCTCGAAATAGGCGCTGTGATAGGCACGCCCCTTGTCGGTGACGAGCCGGCGCTCGACCCGGCTGCCGTCAGCGTCGGTGATCGTGCTCTGGGCGAAATAGGTGAAACTGTTCTGGAGATAATTGTCGAAGCCGCCGCCACCCGGATGCGTCTTCACATAGTCGAGCGTCCACATCCACACCGCGACTCGCGTGGAGGCGCTTTCGTCGCCCTGATGATTTTCGATCGTCCCCATGCGCTGGGTGAAGCTGGCCGGCAGGAAGGGGATGGCGGCCAGCGCCGCCAGCGCCATCAGCGGGCCATAGACGAACTTCTTCTTCGACCGCAGCAGCATCATGCCCGCCAGGATGACCAGACAGACCAGTCCGGTGCGCGCTTCCGTGCCGACCGGCATCAGCATGCAGGCCAGGCACAGGCAGTAACAGAAGAGCTTCACCTTCCAGTCGCGCGGGAAGATGGTGCCATGGGTACAAACCCACAGGATCAGCGGGATCAGCGCGATGGCGACGCAACTGATGATGCTGCCTTCATACAGGCCGCTATTATTCTCCACCATCAGGTTCAGCACGCCATAGCCGCCGCCCGACAGCGCGGTCTTCATGCCGCCATTGATGATGATGGTACTGGCGCACAGGATCATGAACACGATCAGCGCCTCGATTCGCAGGCGTGTGCGCAGCACCAGCGGCAGGAACACGCCCGCGATGATCGCTTTCCACACCCAGTTCCACTTGGTCATCGCCTCGACCGGGAAATCGGCGGTCAGCGTGGTGTAACCGCACCAGGCGACCAGCAGCAGCATCAGCCCCTGCCGCGCGGAGAATCGGCAATCCTTCTTATCGTCCACCAGCAGCCAGGCGCCGACCATCGCGGCAAAGGCGATGAAGGAAATGGGGATGCTGTTCAGCAGCACATAGGACAGGCGCTGGGGCGATACGATATCGATATAGGCATAAACCGCGACCAGCAGGAACGGCCGACGGAACCCCATCAGGAAGAAGAGGCCAAGGAAGGCGACGAAGAACAGGTCACGCATCGGCGCGCGACTCCGGCGAATCGGGGGCGCCCGGCCCCTGCGGATCGGGATCGCGGTCCAGGTCCGCGCGCGGCAGCAACCGCCACGCAGCCAGCAGGATTGCGCCATGGCTGACCAGCAGGGATAAGGCATCGATCATTGGGCGTCGATCATCGCGAAGGGCTGGGTTAGGGTGCGCACGGCCTTTCTCCTAGCGATACAGAGTTGACGGGCCGTTAAACCTTTTGAGTCACACAAGGCAGGCTATGACTCATATTCTCCATGTGCTGGACCACAGTCTTCCGATGCACAGCGGCTATACGTTCCGCACCCGGGCGATTCTGCGCGCGCAGATCGCCAAGGGGTGGCAGGTCCGCGGCATCACCGGCCGCCGCCACAGCGCGGCGGGGCCTTTGCAGGAGGAGGTCGATGGCCTCATTTTTCATCGCACACCCGGCGAACCGGCCACCGGCAATGCGGTGCTGCGCGAATGGCGCGACATTTCGGCCCATGCCGATGCAATCGACGCGCTGGTGCGGCAATGGCGGCCGGACGTGATCCACGCCCATTCGCCGGTGCTCAATGCCATTGCCGCCCAGCGCGTGGCCAAGCGGCACGGCATCCCGATGATCTACGAAATCCGCGCTTTCTGGGAGGATGCGGCGGTCGGCAACGGCACCGGGACCGAAGGCAGCCCGCGCTACTGGCTGACCCGGCAGCTTGAAACCCATGCCGTGCGCAATGCTGACGCCGTGGCGGTCATCTGCGAAGGGCTGCGCGGCGATCTGATCGCGCGGGGTATCGATGCGAACAAGATCATCGTGTCGCCCAATGGTGTCGACATGGACCAGTTCGGAACGCCGGTGCCGCGCGATCCGGCGCTGACCGCGAAGCTGGGGCTGGAGGGCGCCGATGTCGTCGGCTTCATCGGCAGCTTCTATGATTATGAGGGGCTGGACGATCTGATCGCCGCCATGCCGCGACTCGTGCGCGCCCGTCCCAAGGCAAAGCTGCTGCTGGTCGGCGGGGGGCCGATGGAACAGGCGCTGCGGGATCAGGCACTGGCTTCTCCCTTCACCGACCATATCGTCTTCGTCGGCCGGGTGCCGCATGATCAGGTCGAACATTATTATGCGCAGGTCGATGTGCTGGCCTATCCGCGCAAGGCGATGCGCCTCACCGATCTCGTCACCCCGCTCAAGCCGCTGGAGGCGATGGCGCAGGGGCGACTGGTCGCTGCGTCCAGCGTGGGCGGTCATCGCGAACTGATCGAGGACGGCGTGACCGGCACTTTGTTCGCGCCGGACGACCCCGCTGCGATTGCCGAATCGCTCGCTGGCCTGTTCGCCGATCGTGCCGGATGGGATGCGCGCCGCGCCGTCGCACGCGCCTTCGTCGAGCGCGATCGTAACTGGTCGTCAAACATTTTGCGTTACGAACCCGTTTACCAGCAGTTGCTGGCGCGCTCGATCCGAACGCGGGCAGCCGCCTGAACAGGATGTGGAAACACAGGTGGCGACAGGCGTTCGGAACGGGAGAGGTAAGGCCATGGTGGCGCTGGGCGGAATCGCCGTCGCGCTGCTGACGTTGCTGATGCCGGTGGGCCTGATCGAAACGATCGTGGCATCCAGCGGCTTTAGTGAGGCTTTTCCGGCCGCCGCCCCGCCTTTGGGGATGAATGCGCGGCTGGTGGTGGCAGCTTTTGCCGGCCTGATGGCGGCAGGGCTGATCGGAATGACCCGCAAAGCGCCGGAAGGCGCGGCGGATGAAGAGATTGGGAAGGGACGCGCCCCTCGCGTCCAGGGAGCAAAGACTATGGGTTTCGCCTTCTCAAAGCTGACAGCATTGGCGCGGGGCCGCGCTATGCCCGATGCCGGTGTCGACCTGCCATCGCTGCGCCGGGCCGATGCCCACCCCGATGCGCCGCCCCGCCCGCCCATCTTCGCCAGCCGCGATTTTGACGGTGTCGAAATTTTTGCGCGCCCCGAATCGGCGCGCCGTCCTCTGGTGGTGAACCGCGAACCGGAAGCCGAATCGCTGCTCCCGTCCGCGACCTTCGCACGGCCGGAGGCGCCGCTTCCCGATGTTGAGGCCCCGGCGCCGCAGCCCGCCTTCCTGCGCCCGGTCCAGACCTATGTAGAACCCGAACGGGCTGTCGAACCCGAACAGGTCTTCGCCGCCCCGGTCGAGGATAGCTTTGAGCCTGATTTCGAAGATGTCGTCGCAACGGCTCCGCAACCGGTCGAGCCGAAGCTGGCGCCGTTGCCGCTGCGCCAGCCGACGCAGGGTCTGTCCGTCGCGCAATTGACCGACCGGCTGGAGCGCGGCCTCGCTTTGCGCAACCGCGCCACGGTGCCGTCGGTCGACTCCGCTGGCGTTCTGGCCGACATGGCCGTGCCGCCGGCTGTGCCCGTGCGCGGTGCCGTGGAACAGGATACGGACGAAGCCCTGCGCGCAGCGCTCGGCGCGCTGCGCAACCTGGCCGGTCGCCGCTGATCCGGCTCTCACCAATCCTCGATCGTCAGCGCGGACAGTTCCAGCCAGACGCTGTCCGTCTCGATCAGCCCGTCATCTATGCTGATGTCGGCGACGAAATGGCCCGATAGGGTCCATTCCGCCGACTCGATGCCGGTGACGAAATTGTCGACTCTGGCCGCATAGTCGCCCCCCGCAAATCGCAGCCGAATGACATGGCGGCGTCCTTCGAACAGGGCGCTGGCCCATGGCCGGCTGTTCGCCCGTTCGATCGTCGTCGGCATGCCCGCCCGCGTCAGCAACTGTTCCAGAAACTGGGGCAGGGGATCGCCCCTGCGATCGGCGATATCCTTGTTTCGGACCAGATTGCTCGACCCGAATCCATGATGAGCCCTTGTCATCGGCCGATGCTCCTGCGATAATTGTTCATGAAATGTTCTACACGTCTTTTCACGCGATCGCCCGGTTCGCGGCCCATCCGCAGGTCGAAGACCAGCCGTGGATCGCGCACGCATTCGCGGCCAAAGCGGGTGGGCGGCATCTGAAATTCGTGCAGGAATCGTTCGATAGTGCGCAACAGCATCTGCCTTCGTCTCCCTCGATTGGGCGACTCGCCCCGCGCGAGTCAGTAGGTAAATTCCTATCTCTCTGCCAATTTCCTACTTGTCTAGGAAAATTCCTATCAATATGGATGTGCTATGGATGAATCGTACGATGCCCGCATGGCGCTGGACCGGCTAATTGCCGATCGGGGGGAAAATTATGCCGATCTGTCCCGGCTGATCGGCCGCAACCCGGCCTATATCCAGCAGTTCATCAAGCGTGGCTCGCCGCGCAAGCTGGATGAGGAGGATCGCCGCATCCTGGCCCGCTATTTCGGCGTTGCGGAACAGATGCTGGGCGGTAGCGCGACGGACAGGGCGGCTCCGGTGCGGATGCGCGGGCTGCCTGCCGTGGTCGCGGTGCCCCGGCTCGCGCTGGGCGCGTCGGCGGGCGGCGGCACGCTGGACGATGATGAACGGGCGTCGGGCGCTATGGCCTTCGACGCGCGCTGGCTGCGCCATCTGGGCGTCCGGCCCCAGCGCGTCTCGATCATCCGGGTCGATGGCGAATCGATGGCGCCGACGCTCAATGACGGCGACGACATCATGGTCGATCATGATGACGATGCCGATCGGTTGCGCGACGGCGTCTATGTGCTGCGGCTGGACGCGGTCCTGATGGTCAAGCGGATCGCCATGGGGCCGCTGCGCGGTCGGTTCAGCGTGGTCAGCGACAATCCGCATTATCCCGACTGGGCTGATATCGATCCCGCGCTGGTGGATATTGTCGGCCGGGTCGTCTGGACCGGACGACGCTTGCACTGACAGGTCGGATGGGATGCTATGGCCATACACAGGGAGTTGGCTTTGAACGATAATGGCGCCGTGATCCGCAAGGCGATGGAATGGCAGGGTGCGCCCATGGCGCTGGCGACGGTGATTTCCACCTGGGGATCGGCCCCCCGTCCGCGCGGCAGCCATATGCTGGTGCATCGCGATGGCCGGCTGGAAGGCAGTATTTCGGGCGGCTGCGTCGAAACCGACGTGCTGCAACGCGCCGCCGAGGTGATCGCCGGGCGGCCCGCCCATGTTCAGACCTATGGCGTGGCCGATGGCGATGCATGGGAAGTCGGCCTGCCCTGCGGTGGCGAGATCGCCGTACTGGTGCAACCGGTCGCGGAACATGGCTTCGCGCCGCATCTCTTCGCCCGTATCGCGGACGAAAGCGGGAAGGGCCGGGCGCTGACGCTGATGACCGATCTGGTCAGCGGTCAGACTCGCGAAGGGGAAGGGGCCGATGGGTTCGCCAACCGCTATGATCCGCCCCGCCGCTTGCTGATCGTCGGCGCGGTGCAGATTGCACAGAGTCTGGTGCCCCTCGCGCAGGCCATTGGCGTAACCCCGGTCGTGATCGATCCGCGCGGCCGCTTTTTAACGCCGGAACGCTTTCCGGGCGTCTTGCTGGACGATCGCTGGCCCGACGAAGCGGTCGCGGCCCATCATCCCGGCGAATCGACCGCGGTGGTGACGCTCAGCCACGACATCAAGATTGACGATCCTGCGCTGGCTGCCGCCCTGCGCGCGCCGACCGGCTATATTGCCGCGCTGGGATCGCGCAAAAGCCATGCGGCGCGCCTCACGCGACTGGGGGCAATGGGATTTTCACCCGACGATCTGGCGCGAATCGATGGACCCGCCGGACTGGATATCGGCGCGATCGGCCCGGCGGAAATCGCCCTGTCGATCACCGCGGGCATGGTCGCGGGCTTCAACGCCAAAGTTTGAATAAGCAGGGTCGATCGACATTCAGATGATGACGGAGCGAAAATGGTGGATTTTCGCGACCCTTGAAACGAGTCACGTACCTCGTTTCAACGAAGCGTACTAAAAGTAGGTGAGCACCGGAAGCGCGGAAATTCGCCATTTGCAG
This sequence comes from Sphingobium sp. AP50, assembly GCF_900109095.1. Lineage (GTDB taxonomy): Bacteria > Pseudomonadota > Alphaproteobacteria > Sphingomonadales > Sphingomonadaceae > Sphingobium. Next base: position 189,970 of record NZ_FNYZ01000002.1, on the reverse strand, counting down.
CCCGTCAGGGCTGAATGTCGAATGCCCCCTGCCGCAAGGGACGGGCAGGGGGCATATCCCTTACGCTGTCGGGCACAAAGGACCGGGGCGCCGTAGCAAAGCGCCACGAAGGATCAATACCCCAAATGACGTATATGTGAAATTTCCTGTCGCAGGACGGGATTTTACATATGTAATATTACGAAATATCGCGTCAGATGTCAGTGGCATTACTTGATGAAAGCCACCAACATCTTGTTATCCGGCCCTTTTCAACAACAGCGTCCGCCATTCTTGCCGCCATAGCGGGCTTCCTGCCGGTTCCGAAAAAATTGCGTCCGGTCCATCGGCGATTGATCGGGATGATGCGCCGCCATGTGCCGCAGATAGGCGTCATAGTCGGGCAGCCCGACCATCAGCCGAGCGGTGCGGACGAATGTGGCCAGCATTGCCCTCATTCCGCCGGCACCAGTTGCGCGGGAATTTCCCGCGCGGTCGGCGCGGCGATCCGGCGCGCGGCAAGGCAGGTCTTCACCGTGAAGAACAGGATCGACAGCACCACCGCCAGGAACAGCGCGACCAGCGCGGCGTCCACCATGTCGTTGAAGATGATCCGCTGCATCTCCGCCATGGATTTAGCCGGGGCCAGGACGACATGATCCTCGGTCGCCGCCTTGCTGAAAATGCGGGCATGGGCCAGGAACCCGACCTTGGGATCGGCGGAAAACAGCTTCAGCCACCCGGCCGACAGGGTGCAGATTAGCAGCCAGGCCGCCGGCACGATCGTCACCCAGGCGAACCGGTCCCGCTTCATCCGGAACAGGACGGCGGTGCCCAGCATCAGCGCGATCGCCGCCAGCATCTGGTTGGAAATGCCGAACACCGGCCACAGCGTATTCACCCCGCCCAGCGGATCGGTCACCCCCTGATAAAGGAAGAAGCCCCAGGCCGCGACACACAGGCCCGTCGCCAATATGCCGGGAACATGGCTCTTCGTTTCCTTGAAGGCGGGCACGGCCAGCGCGATCAGATCCTGCAACATGAACCGCCCGGCCCGCGTGCCCGCATCGACGGCCGTCAGGATGAACAAAGCCTCGAACAGGATGGCGAAATGATACCAGAAGGCCTTCATCGCCGGGCCACCGACAACATGGCTGAAGATTTCCGCCATCGCCACCGCCAGCGTCGGCGCGCCACCCGCCCGGCTGATGATCGTATGTTCGCCGACATCCTTGGCCGTTTGCGCGATCAGGTCGGACGAGATGGGGAAGCCCATGGCGGTGACGGCGGCCGACGCGCTCGCCGGATCGGTGCCGATCAGCGCGGCCGGGCTGTTCATGGTGAAATAGATGCCGGGGTCCAGGATCGACGCGCCGACCAGCGCCATGATCGCCACGAACGCCTCCATCAGCATCGCGCCATAGCCGATCATCGGCGCATGGGCTTCGCTGGCGATCAGCTTGGGCGTGGTGCCGCTGGAAATCAGCGCATGGAAACCGGACACCGCCCCGCAGGCGATGGTGATGAACAGGAAGGGGAAGAGGCCGCCCGACCAGACCGGGCCGTTGCCGCCGACGAATTGGGTCAGCGCCGGCATCTTCAAGGGCGGCGCCATGATGACGATGCCGATCGCCAGCGCTGCGATCGCCCCGATTTTCAGGAAGGTCGACAGATAATCGCGCGGCGCCAGCAGCAGCCAGACCGGCAGGACGGAGGCGACCGCGCCATAGCCGATCAATATCCAGCAAAGCTGTACCGGCGTGAAGGTGAAGGCCGGCCCCCAGACCGGCGACAGCGATACCGCCTGCCCATAGACGATCGCGGCAAGCAGGCCGATCAGGCCAAGAATCGAGACTTCCCCGATCCGCCCCGGCCGTATCCAGCGCGTATAGGCGCCCATCGCCATGGCCAGCGGCACGGTCGCGGCAACGGTGAACATGCCCCACGGGCTTTCCGCCAGCGCCTTCACCACGATCAGCGCCAGTACGGCCAGAATGATGACCATGATCATGAAGGCGCCGAACAGCGCGATCGTCCCCGCGACCTGCCCCATTTCCATGCGGATCAGCTCACCCAACGACTTCCCGTCGCGCCGCATGGAGATGAAAAGAACCATGAAGTCCTGCACCGCGCCCGCCAGCACCACGCCGAAGATGATCCACAGCGTGCCGGGCAGATAGCCCATCTGCGCCGCCAGTACCGGCCCCACGAGCGGCCCCGCACCGGCAATTGCCGCGAAATGATGGCCGAACAATACGCTGCGGTCGGTCGCCACATAGTCCAGCCCATCGGCCCGCCGGATCGCCGGGGTCGGCCGCGCGGGATCGAGCCGCATCACATGGCGCGCGATATAGAGCGCATAATAGCGATAGGCGACCAGGAAGCTGCTCACCGCCGCGACCACGATCCACAACGCATTGACAGTCTCGCCACGCGATACCGCCACCACGGCCAGCGACGCCGCACCCAGCAGGGCAAGGATGATCCATGGAATATGCCGGGTCACGCGCGCTCCGTAAGGTCGTTAGGGGAAGCGCGCACCCTAAGCCCCCAAGCCCGAAACACAACCGGTTAGCGGCGGCGGAACGGCCAATCCGTAATGCCGCTGGCCCATAGCGCCCACCAGATGATGACCGGCTGCAACGCCAGCCGGGGGCCATGATACCACCAGCTCAGATGCACCCCGCCCAGGGGAATGTCGTTCAGCGCATGATTGATATTGGCCGGCCAGACGCACAGCGCATAGAGCGCCAGCCCCCATCCTGCCGCCCGGCGCAGGCGCGGGATCATCAGACCCGCCGCGCCCGCCAGTTCGGCGATGCCGGTCAGCGCGACCACCATCTGCGGTTCCGGCACCCAGCCGGGTGTAATCGCCACGAAGCCCGCTGGCCGGGTCAGATGCGCGATGCCCGCCACCAGATAGGCGGCCGCCAACACCCAGCGCGCGATGGTCCGGCCGCGCGCCATTTCAGTGCATCACGTCGATTTCCAGTTCGCCTTCATCCTGCCCGTCCCAATAATGGGCGCGCTCGGCATGGACATGGATCATCACCAGTCCCGGCGTATCGGCTCCTTGCGCGAACCAAAGTTCCAGATCAGGGTTCCAGTGCGCATCGAACTTGGCGCGGTCACGGATCAGGTCCGCCCGCCCCTCCAGCGCGATGAATAGCGGCCGCTGCCCGAACAGGCCGGATTTGCCATGGAAGGACAGGCTGACCCGCGGGTCGCGCTCTATGTCCCGCACCATCAATGCGTCTTCGGTGGTGAAATAATAGCTATCGCCGCCATGGGCGACATCCTGATTGTTGCTCATCGGCCGGGCGCCGATATGACCATCCTCCGTATGGGTAGACAGCATCGCGAAATCGATATGCTGCATCTTCTCGGACAGGCTGGCGATCGTGTGGTGCACCATATGCCTCACTCCTTTCCTCTGTGCGCTCTTAACGCAGGATAGGGCGATTCGGGTTCCATCGGCCATCGACACCAAAGGGAATAGAACATATCAGGAACATGTAAAGTGATTCGGGACTGATCCTATGGGCCGTCGGGCCGCACCAACCTATCGCCTGTTCTTCGCGGTCAAGCCGCCGCCCGTGGTCGCGCGCCGGATCGATCATTATGCGGAGATACTGGCGGGCGGCGCGGATCGCATCCTGCCCGCGCATCAGCATGTGACGCTGGGCATCATGGCCGACATGCCGACTTATCCCCATGACCGGATCGAATCGCTGCGGGCGGCCGCCACACAGATCATGGCCGATCCGTTCGATCTGCTGCTCGATCGGCTGAGCTATGGCGGCCGGTCGGCGGCGCTGCGCCCTTCGCGCAACAACGCGCCGCTGGTCCGGCTACAGCGACAGGTGGCCGAGGCCCTGAAGCGGTCGGCCGCCCCGCCCCGCGACGACTGGAGCTTCAGCCCGCACCAGACTCTCTTCTACCGCGACGGCCCCCCGGCCCAGCGCCGCATCGACGGCTTTGGCTGGCGGGTCGAGGAACTGGTGCTGCTATGCAGCCATGTCGGACGCACCCGCCACGATGTCGTCGGCACCTGGAAGCTACAGGGCAGCGCGCAATATAGTTTGTTTTGATGCAGGGGGTGATGGGGGCTTTGGGGAGTAGGTGACGTCCCATTTTTGTAGCCCCTACCGCAAGCGTTGGCCGGAGGCACGTGACTCCGGCCAAGGGCGGCGAGACTTAATGAGCGAAGTGAATTTAGTCGCAGCGGGGTGGGCATTTGCAACGTTGCGCAGGCCCACGCCCTAACCCCCTCCCGCCTGCGGGAGGGGGAACAAGGTCCGCCTTTGGCCTCACCGCTTGCGCACAAACTCCGCGCGCAGCACCAGGCCCTTGATGCCGTCATATTTGCAGTCGATTTCTTGGCTATCGCCGGTCAGCCGGATCGCCTTGATCAGCGTGCCGCGCTTCAGCGTCTGGCCCGCGCCCTTGACGGTCAGATCCTTGATCAGCGTCACCTGATCGCCATCGGCCAGCAGATTGCCCACCGAATCGCGCACTTCCACGGCACCGTCCGCGCCAGCACGTTCCGCCGCATCCGCCGCGCTGATCCACTCGCCGCTGGCTTCGTCATAGACATAATCGTCATCGGCCATGCGCTTATCCCTGACTGACGGCTTCCAGAACCGCGGCGCGCAGTTCCGGGATGCCCATGCCTTTTTCGCTCGACGTGGCGATGATCTCGGGATGGGCAGCGGGGCGCTTGCGGATCGCGTCAGCCGTCTTCTGCGTTACGGCCGCCAGTTCGCTGGCCTTGATCTTGTCGCTCTTGGTCAGGACGATGCGATAACTCACTGCCGCGCCATCCAGCATGTCCAGCATGTCATTGTCGACATCCTTGATGCCGTGGCGGCTGTCGATCAGCACCAGCGCCCGCTTCAACGCGGCGCGCCCGCGCAGATAGTCGTTCACCAGGAACTTCCATTTGCGCACGATGTCCTTGGGCGCCTTGGCATAGCCATAGCCCGGCATGTCGACCAGCCGGAAGCGCAGCGGATCGCCCACGTCGAAGAAGTTGAGTTCCTGCGTGCGGCCGGGCGTGTTGGACGTGCGGGCCAGGCTGTTGCGGTTGGTCAGCGCATTCAGCAGCGAGGATTTGCCCACATTGGATCGCCCGGCAAAGGCGACCTCATTCACGTCCATATCGGGCAGGAAATCCAGCGTCGGCGCGGATTTCAGGAAGGTGATCGGACCGGCGAAGAGCTTGCGCGCTTCCTCGATCAGTTCCGCATTGTCTTGTTCGTTCACATTCATTCTCCGTTCGCCCTGAGTAGCCGCTGAGCGAAGTCGAAGCGGCGTATCGAAGGGCATCTCGCCATGCTTCGATACGGGACTTCGACTTCACCTTGTGTGAAGTTTACCCTGAGCGCCTGCTGCAAGCAGGCAGTCGAAGGGCTCAGTCCCTACTCAGCACGAACGGCTATAGGCTCGTCACTTCGCCGGCACCGTGGCGCTTTGCACCGGATGCTTGCGATACAACCACCATTGTTGCGCCATCGACAGGCAGTTGTTGGTGATCCAGTAGACCAGCAGGCCCGCTGCGAAGGGCGCCATGATGAACATCATCATCCACGGCATGATCGCGAACACCTGCTGCTGCATCGGGTCCATCTGCGCAGGGTTCAGCTTGAACTGGAAGTACATGCTGATGCCCAGCAGCAGCGCCAGCACACCGATCGCCAGGAAGGACGGCGGGGTGAAGGGCAGCAGGCCGAACAGGTTCAGGATATGCATCGGGTCGGGCGCGGACAGATCCTTGATCCACAGCACGAAGGGCTGGTGACGCATTTCGATCGTCAGCTGCAACACCTTGTACAGCGCGAAGAAGATCGGGATCTGGATGAAGATCGGCAGACAGCCGGCCAGCGGATTGACCTTCTCCTGCTTGTACAGCTCCATCATTTTCAGCTGAAGCTGCTGCTTGTCGTCCTTATATTTCTCCTGCAGCGCCTTCATCTTGGGCTGCACGGCGCGCATCGCCGCCATGCTGGCGAATTGGCGCTGGGCGACCGGGAACATCAGCGCACGGACGCAGAAGGTCAGACAGATGATGGCCACGCCGAAATTGCCGAGCGTTTCGAACAGCCAGTGGAGCAGCGCGAAGATCGGCTGTTCGAACCAGTAGAACCAGCCCCAGTCGATCGCACGGTCGAACAAGGGCACACCGGCGCGCTCATAGGCCTGAAGCGTCTTCACTTCCTTGGCGCCCACGAACAGGCGGACGCTTTGCGTGATGGCCTTGCCGGGCTGGAGAATGGAGGTCATAGTCGAGATATCGGCTTGATATTGCTTGTTCAGGCCTTGGAACTGACCGGAAACGACGGCTTTCTGATCAGGCACCAGCGCAGACAGCCAATATTTGTCGGTGAAACCGACCCAGCCACCGGTCGTGGTGTACTTATTCGCGCCTGCAACGGCCTTTGTGCCAAACATCTTGGCGAAAAAGCCCGGTTCTTGGCCATCAAGGTTATCGAAGTTGATATCGTAATTGGCCGCGCCGTTAAATACCCCAACCGGACCTGTATGGATGGTCCATGTGGACAAATCCTTCGAGTGATCCTTGCGGCTGATATAGCTATAGGGCTTGACGCCTACGGCTCCGGCGCCCGTGTTCGACACCTTCTGCGCGGCGGTGATCATGTAATTTTCATCCACCGACAGGCGGATTTCGAAAATCTGGCCGACGCCGTTATTCCACGTCAGCGTGACCGGGCTGGTCGGGGTCAGTTCGCTGCCCTGCGCGGTCCAGACCGTGTCCTTGGTCGGCGCCGTCAGGCCTTCGCCCTGCCAGCCGAAGCCGGCGAAATAGGCGTCCTGCGTACCCGACGGGCTGTAGAGACGGACCGAAGGCGAATCCTTGGCGATCGTGTCCTTGTAGGTCGGCAGCACGATGTCATCGATGCGCGCACCCTTCAGGTTGATCGATCCGGTTAGCCGGGGCGTGCGGATGGCGACGCGCGGGCTGTCCTTCAGCACCAGTGCCCGGTCGCGAATCGCGGCGGGGCCATCGGCGGCATCGGTGCCGGGCGCGGCGACCGGGACGGTCTTGCCGCCCTCGATCTTCGTCGCGGGCGGATTGGCCGCCGGGAAATAGCGATTCGAGACATATTGCCAGCCGAACAGGATCGCTGCGGTCAGCAGCACCGCCAGAATGATATTCTTCTTGTCGTCCACTTGGTTCGGCTCCGCCGTCTTATGTCTATTATGTCAGGGGACCGGGTCGTAGCCCGATCCACCCCATGGGTGGCAACGCATTAGCCGCTTGAACCCCAGCCAGCTACCCTTGATCGCGCCATATTTGCGGATCGCCAATATCGCATATTGCGAACAGGAAGGGGCGTAGCGGCAGGTGGGGGGCAGGATGCGCGAAGGGCCAAGCTGCCAGCCCCGCGCGATCAGGATCAGCAGCCGGGCAATCATCACTCCTCCCCGCTCGCGGGGAGGTGGCGACCCGAAGGGGAGTCGGAAGGGGATAGCTTCTTGGCGCGAGTCTCCACAGGCCTCGCCTTGCCCTTCCGGCGCGACGGATCACGCGGCGGATCGATCGGCCGCGTCATGATCTTGCCCAGCGCCTTGCTCAGTTCGGCATGCAGCAGGGAAAAGTCGCGCTCGATCCCGCCATCACGGCCGATCAGCACATGGTCGGCCCCGGCGATGCCAAGGGTCGGCAGCAATTCGCGCGCCAGCACGCGAAAACGGCGCTTCATCCGGTTGCGGATGACAGCGCCGCCAACTTTTTTCGTGACCGTGATGCCGTAACGCATCGCCGGATCGCCATCGCCGCGCTCGCGCACCAGCAGGACGAATCCTGGCATGGGGGCACGGCGTCCGCGATTCGCCGCCAGAAAATCCGCGCGCCGGACCATCATGGCCGGCGCGACAGGCTTTTCAGGCGTTGAAATCAGGCGCTCAGGCTCTTGCGGCCGCGCGAACGGCGCGCGCGGATCACATTGCGGCCACCGGGGGTCGCCATGCGAGCGCGGAAACCGTGACGGCGCTTCCGAACCAGATTGCTCGGCTGAAAAGTGCGCTTCATCGTTCATTCCTCAAAACAACTAGAGAATCGGGCGTGACAAAAAAGGGCCGCCAAAACAGCGGCCGCAAGTCAGGGGGCGTCCGATAGGCAAATGGGGTCGGGAAGTCAATGGCGGAAGCGGCAATGTGCCAACCTCTCATCCGTTCGGTTCGAGCTTGTCGAGAACCCGGTCATGCAATTCCCGACAAGCTCAAACCCAACGGCGCTTTATTTACTTCCCGCGCGCGGTCGCCACGCCTTCCTTCAGCGCATCGAATCCGATCGCGCCATTCAACACCTGCCCGCCGATAACGAAGGTCGGCGTACCGGTCGCCTGCAATTTCTGGGCAAGGGCGATGTTCGACTGGATTTCCGAATCATATTTGCTCGACGCAATGGCCGATTCGGCTTCCGACTTGGTGATGCCCGCCTTGGCCGCAGCCGCGACGATCGTGTCGCGCGTCACCTTGCCCGCGCCATAGAGCGCCTTGTGATAGGCCATATATTGGCCGCGCTCGGCGGCGAGCAGCGACACCTTGGCCGCGTCGCCGCTGGTTTCGGACAGGATCGGCAATTCGCGATAGACGACCTTCACCTTGGCGTCAGACCCGACCAGCTTGGCCAGATCAGGCAAGGAAGCCCGGCAATAGCCGCAGGCATAGTCGAAAAACTCGACCACGGTGACGTCCGCATTGGCCGCGCCTTCCCACGCGCCCGCATAGGGCGTTTCCAGCGCGCTGCGGCTCGCGTCGATCGTGCTCGACATCCGCTTGGCCTGCAACTTCTCCACCGCCTGCGGGATGATCTCGGGATGCTCCAATATATAGTCGTGGACGATCTTCTCGATCGCTGCCTTGTCGGTCGAATTGACGGCGGCGGGCGCCTGTACGGCGAGCGCGGCGCTGGCGGCCGCGACGATGGCGAAAGCGCCAAGGGTCATCTGCATGGTCCTGTTGGATAAAGCGGCGCGAAAATTCGGCCGGGTCTGGTCAGTCATCTTATCGTTTCTTCCGCTGCTGCTCGATCGCGGCGCGCGACACCATCGCGATATCCTGCGCCCGCAGATAGTCAACCGTGCCGGGCTTCAACCCCTGCATGGCGGCGTCGGCGCTGCGCAGCGCCATCGGATATTGCGCCATCATCTCATAGCGTTCCGCCGTCGCCAGCGCCGCGCGCGGAATATCCCCGCGCCGTTCATAGACGACACCCAGTTGATACCAGGCAAAGGGATTCTCGCGATCCCGCTGCACGGCCAGCCGCAGCACCTGTTCTGCCTCCGCGAAATTGGCCTCATCTTCGGTGGCGATCAGCGCATGGGACAGCAGCACCGAAATCAGGGGCTGATTGGTCAGCTTCACCGCCTCGCGCAGCGGCGCCACGGCCAGAGCAGGCTTGCCGCTCTCCAGCAATATCTGCCCCTTCAATTCCAGAAAATAGGGGTCGTGCGGCATGGCGGCCAGCAAGGCATCGGCTTCGCTCAGCGCCTTTTCGGGATAGGCGCTCTTATGCCAGGCATAGGCGCGGGCATAATGGGCCGGGATCGTCTGGTCGCTTTCGGGATATTTGGCCAGCGTCTGGTTGGGTTCCGACACGAATCCGATCAGCTTCGCCTTGATCCGCTCGAATCGCGCCTCCAGCGCCGGATCGGGCGGCCGGTCCCAGGCCGGATCGACGGTATAGACTTCGCGCAGCACATTGATGCGCTCGCCCGACAGCGGGTGCGTGCGCCCATAACTATTGTCCTGCGGGATCGCGAGGCGATATTCCTGATTTTGGAGCTTCTTGAAAAATTCCAGACTGCCCCGGCCGCTGATCCCGGCGGTGTGCAGATAGCGCGCACCGGCAAGGTCGGCCGAGCTTTCCTGCGCGCGCGAAAAGGCCAGGAAATTGCTCATCGCGGCCTGCTGGCCCAGGCCCAATATGCCCATGCCCGCTTCCGCGCCGCCCGCGGCGATCGCGGCGGCGCCCAGGACGAGGCTCAATAGCGTGACACTGGTCGCAGCCTTGATGCCTTCGCCCGATCGGATGACATGCCCGCCCTCGATATGGCCCAGCTCATGCGCGACCACGCCCTGCAACTGGTTCACATTGTCGGCCTGCGCGATCAGCCCGCTATGCACCCACACATATTGGCCGCCCGCGACGAAGGCGTTGATCTCCGGATCGTTGATGACCATCACCTGGACATTCTTCGGCTCCATGCCGGCCGCCTTGACCAACTGGCCTGACATGTCGGCCATGAAGGCTTCCGTCTCCGCATCGCGCAATATCTGCTGCGCCATGGCCGGCCGCGCCATGCAGGCGAGCGCGGCGACCAGCATCGCACAATAGCGCAGGGACCGCCGCATCAGGCGATACCGTGGAGAAAAGGGGAGGGGAGCGGCACGATCGCGTCCTGCCCATATGGCCCTGAACCTGCCGTGAAGCATGGCCCAACGAAAAGCGCCGCTGCGCGCCGGTTAAAATCCGGAGTGCAGCGGCGCTTGTTCATTCTGGTCTGCGTCCCGGCTTATTCGCCGAAGGTGCGCTGCCACCAGCCGCGGCGCGGTGCGCCTTCTTCGGCTTCGGCGTCTGCCGGCGCCGCTTCGGCGGCGACAGGCTCAGCCATGGGAGCAGCTTCCACCTCGGCAGGCGCTTCGACGGCGACCGCTTCAGCGACCACATCCGCCTTCTTGCGACGCGTGCGCTTGGGCTTGGCCGGCGCTTCCTCTGCCGCAGGGGCGGCTTCGGCAACGGGCGCTTCCTCGGCCACCACATCCGCCTTCTTGCGACGGGTGCGCTTGGGCTTGGCGGGCGCTTCTTCCGCAACCGGCGCAGGCTCTTCGGCCGGCACTTCGATGACCGCTTCGATCGGCTCGACCACCGATTCAGCCTTCTTGCGGGCGCGGGGACGACGACGGGTCTTGGGCGCTTCCTCGGCGGGGGCCTCTTCGACCGGTGCGGCTTCGACAACCGGCTCGGCTTCCACAGCCGCTTCGGCTGCTTCCTCGACCGGCGCAGCGTCGCTCGCTTCGCCCTCGGCGCTCACGGCCTCTTCGCCGCCTTCGCGACGGCGACGGCCACCGCGACGGCCGCGACGGCCACGACGGCGCGCACCGCCCTCTTCCTCGCCAGCCTCGGCAGAGGTTTCAACGGCGCCTTCGACAGCCTCTTCAACGACCGCGTCCTCGGCATCGACAGCCTCGTCCCCGGCGTCTTCGCCCTCTTCGGCCGTTTCGGCAGCGCCTTCTGCGCCATTCTCGTCGCGCTGGCCGCCACGACGGCGACGGCGACGACGGCGGCGACGGCCACCATCGCGGTCCTCGCGGTCGCCACGGTCCGCACGCTCTTCACGCTCGGGGGCCGCTTCGGCCTCCTCGGCCTCTTCCTCTTCGATGTCGTCTTCGTCCTCGATGACCTCGAACTCATCTTCGTCTTCGGGAAGCGGCGTATAGTCGACCACCCGCTCCGGACGCGGCCCGCTGGCCTCGACCGACATGCGCGCGCCCTCGATCTCGCCATCGGGCAGGATCGCGATCGTCACGCCATAGCGCTGCTCGATCTCGTCCAGTTCGCGACGCTTGTTGTTGAGGACATAGAAAGCCGCTTCCTGGCTCGCGCGCAGGGTGATCAGGCTGCCGCGACCACGCGCCGCTTCCTCTTCCAGCATGCGCAGCGCGCCCAGACCCGCCGACGAAGCGGTACGGACCAGACCGGTGCCCTCGCAATGCGGGCACTGGCGGGTCGATGCTTCCAGCACGCCGGTGCGCAGGCGCTGGCGGCTCATTTCCATCAGGCCGAAGCCCGAAATACGACCGACCTGAATACGGGCGCGATCGTCCTTCAGCGCCTCCTTCATCGCCTTCTCGACCTTACGAATGTTGGAGTTCATCTCCATATCGATAAAGTCGATGACGACCAGGCCGGCCATGTCGCGCAGGCGCAACTGGCGGGCGATTTCGCGGGCCGCTTCCAGATTGGTGGCAACGGCGGTCTGCTCGATGCCATGTTCGCGCGTCGACCGGCCCGAGTTGATGTCGATCGACACCAGCGCTTCGGTCGGGTTGATCACCAGGTAGCCGCCAGATTTCAGCTGAACGACCGGGTTGTACATGGCGGCCAGCTGATCTTCCACGCTCGCACGCTGGAACAGCGACACCGCATCGGCATATTGCTTCACCCGACGCGCATGGCTCGGCATCAGCAGCCGCATGAAGTCCTTGGCCGCCTTGTATCCATGCTCGCCCTCGACGATGACTTCCTCGATATCCTTGTTATAGATATCGCGGATCGCCCGCTTGATGAGGTCGCTGTCATTATGGATCAGCGCGGGCGCATCGGACTTGAGCGTCTGTTCGCGAATCTCGTCCCACAGGCGGGCGAGATAGTCGAAGTCGCGCTTGATTTCCGGCTTGGTGCGCTGGAGCCCGGCCGTGCGTACGATGCAGCCCATGGTCGAAGGCAGCGCCATTTCGGCGATGATCGTCTTCAACCGCTTGCGGTCGGCCGCGTTGCTGATCTTGCGCGAAATGCCGCCGCCATGCGACGTGTTGGGCATCAGCACGCAGTAACGACCGGCCAGCGACAGGTAGGTGGTCAGTGCCGCGCCCTTGTTGCCGCGCTCTTCCTTGACGACCTGCACCAGCAGCACCTGACGGCGCTTGATGACGTCCTGAATCTTGTAGCGGCGGCGCAGCGCCATGCGCTTGCGGCGCAGTTCGTCGGCGGCTTCGTCGCCCTTGTTGCCGCCCTTGCGGCGACCGCCCTTATTGGCTTCGGGCGCTTCGCCCTCGGCGCTTTCCTCATCGTCATGATGATGGCTGGCCTCTACGACTTCTACGCCGTCCTCGCCTTCATCCTCATCATCATAATCGGCGCGCAGCGCGGCCTCTTCCTCGGCATGCTCGCGCTCTTCACGCAACAGCGCCTCGCGGTCTTCGCGTGGAATCTGATAATAGTCAGGATGGATTTCGCTGAAAGCGAGGAAGCCGTGGCGGTTGCCGCCATAATCCACGAAAGCCGCCTGAAGCGAAGGCTCCACGCGGGTGACTTTGGCCAGATAGATATTGCCTTTGAGCTGCTTGTGCTCGGCCGATTCGAAATCGAATTCCTCGATCCGGTTACCCTTGACGACCGCGACCCGGGTCTCTTCCCGGTGGCGCGCGTCGATCAGCATACGCATTGTCATTTATATGTCTCCGGCGTGGACGGGCAGCGGCGCGGGGCCGCGCTTCCACGCGATAGTGATGGGACGGCCGGGCGCGCTCCAATGTGGGCGCGGATGTCGGCATCGTCCGGGTTTCAAGGAAAAAGAGCGTGTCTGCTGCGTCGGCAGGGCCGGACAAAGCGCCGGGCCACACCATCCACGCCGCTTCGCCCGTTGCCGGGGCGAGCGTGGATGGAAATTCATGCCTCATGCAGCGTCAACCTGTTTACGTCATCGGCAGGGGTGCGATCCCGCGCCTGTCGATGCTTATCTCATTGGCCCCAAAGGCCGCTTTCATAAAGCGGACCTGTCAGGAATATGAATGGGTAGCAGTCAAATATCAAAGGGGCAACGGCTCCCTGAAATATTATGTCGAATCTGTGGCGGTGCCGCCTGACCCGCTTTTCATCCTGAAGACGCAATTAACCCTCTCATTTTACGCGACTCAAACCGGCGATGCTTAATCCGGAATTCAGCGTGGGGACGCTTCGGACGGATCATCTTCATGAAATTTGGCTGGACGGCCAATGTGCAGGCGTTGCACAAGCGACGCATGTTCCAAGGCCTTGCCCTGGCAGGCATGATCATAGCCGCTCCCGGCAGCGCGGGTGGCATTTCCGGTGTGGATGTGCGCGACAACCATGTTGTCGTGCGGTTCGACGACCGCGTGAACGGCGCGTCCGCCTTCCTGCTGGATTCGCCCCGCCGCATCGCGCTCGATATCGACGGCGCCCAGATGCGTCGGGCGCAATTCACGCCGGGACAGGGCAATATATCGGCGGTCCGTCAGGGGCAGCTGAGTGGCGGCACCGCGCGGGTGGTGCTCGACCTTGCCAGTCCGGCGACGCTGGGCGATGCGCAGATGGCGGCCGATGGCAAATCGCTCAGCTTCTCGCTGCGTGATGTCACCGATCAGCGCTTCCGGTCGGAAGTGGGCAGGGGGCGCACCCGCTTCGATGCCCCGGCCGACATGGCGGCACGCCCGCAAAAGCGCATCCATTCCATCACCGTGCCGATCCCGGCCGCCGCGCGGGGTCTTTCCCTGCCCCCGGTGGAGGGCGCACATGATGGCAGCCGGCCGCTGATCGTGATCGACGCCGGCCATGGCGGCCATGATCCGGGCGCCATCAACAAGGAAAATGGCAAGCGCGAAAAGGATGTCACGCTGGCCATCGCCCAGGCGATTCGCGATCAGCTGGTCAAGGGTGGCCGGGTGCGCGTGGCGCTGACCCGCGATGACGACAAGTTCCTGGTGCTTCAGGAACGCTATGGCATCGCGCGCAAGATGGGGGCGGACCTGTTCATCTCCATCCATGCCGACGCCGCCGAAAATACCGAAGCGCATGGCGCGACCGTCTACACCTTGTCCGAAACCGCCTCCGACCGCGAAGCCGCCCGGCTCGCCGCGCGGGAGAATAAGGCGGATATCATCAACGGCGTGAACCTTGGCGGCCAGTCGGGCGATGTCTCCTCGATCCTGATCGACCTGACGCAGCGCGAATCGATGAATATCTCGGCCAATTTCGCCCGCCTGTTGCAACGGGAGGCCGCGCCCTATGTGCCCTTCCGCAGCGCCTATCATCGCTTCGCGTCGCTGATGGTGCTCAAGGCGCCGGACACGCCATCGATCCTGTTCGAAACCGGCTATATCAGCAATGCCGACGACAGCGCCTTCCTCTCGTCCCGCGAAGGACAGGGCAAGATCGCCCGCGGCGTCGCCCGCGCGATCGAGGTGCATTTCGCCCGCAAGCTGGCGATGCGCGATGGCACGGTCGGGGGGTAAGAGCCTGTTTGGAAAATGCGCGAAAGAGCGCATTTTCGACCCCGCACCGGCCCGCACCCCCACCCGACCGCCCATCAGGATACCATGTCTGGGAGGTCGGGTGGGGGTGCGGGCCGGTGCGGATGCGCCACCGGCGCATTCCCCAAAAATGTCCTATGGGCGGGGCCTTTGCTATCATGGCTCCGCCTTTTCGATAGGATCAGGGATGCGCAATAAAATGTCGAAATCTGCGGGAAATATGCGAAGTTAAGGGATCGTTGTTCGCGCACCTTGCCCGCTTCGGACGCGGGACCGGCCACCAGATGCGGCCGATCGCATGATCCCCACTGGCCTTGGCCGCGATTTGACCCTAGAGCCTCATTCCCATGGAAGAGGCCCGTTCCGAAACCGCCCCTAAGTCCTTTGCCTATCGCCTGCGCCGTGACGCCGGGGGCCTGTTTGGACGCTTGCGCCCCCTATGGCAGCGCCGCCTGTTCCGCTGGGCGGCGATCCTGCTGGGCGGCTTCCTGCTATTCTGCGCGTTGTTCTGGGTGATTTTCGCCCGTGGCCTGCCGGACGCCGCCACGCTGCTGGAATATGAGCCCCCGCTGCCGACCATCGTGCGCGATATCAACGGTCAGCCGGTGCACAGCTATGCCCGCGAACGCCGCGTCCAGTTGCAATATAGCGATTACCCGCAACAGCTGATCCACGCCTATCTGGCGGCGGAAGACAAGACCTTCTTCGACCATCATGGCGTCGATTTCCCCGGCTTTGCCGGTGCGGTGTTCGACTATGCCAGCAAGCTTGGCTCAGGCCAGCGCGCGCGCGGCGGCTCCACCATCACCCAGCAGGTGGCCAAGAACCTGCTGATCGGCGACGAATATTCCCCCACCCGCAAGGTGAAGGAGATGATCCTCGCCTGGCGTATGGAAAATGTGCTGAGCAAGCAGCAAATCCTCGAACTCTATCTCAACCAGATCTTCCTCGGCCGGAACGCTTACGGTGTGCAGGCGGCGGCCCGCGCCTATTTCGACAAGGATGTCGCCGACCTCCAGCTCCACGAAATGGCCTATCTCGCCATCCTGCCTAAGGGTCCGGCCAATTATCGCCCGGAAAGCGAAACCGGCCATGCCCGCGCGCTCGACCGCCGCAACTGGGCGTTGGGCGAAATGGAAAAGAATGGCTGGATCACCGCTGCCCAGCGCACCGCCGCGCAGGCGCAGCCGCTCGGCACGGTGCAGGCGCATGGCTCCAGCTTCGATGCCCGCGCCGGCGGCTATTATATGGAGGAAGTCCGCCGCCGCCTGATCCAGCTTTTCGGCGAAAAGGCGGAGGACGGCCCCAACAGCGTCTATGCTGGCGGCCTCTGGGTGCGCAGCCCCTATGATCCCGCGCTACAGGATCATGTTGCTACCTCGTTGCGCAACGGCCTGCTGCGCTTCGACGCAGGGCGCGGCTGGTCCGGTCCGGTCGGCCAGGTGAATGTCGACAATGGCTGGGAAAAGGAACTGGCGGCCAGCTATATCGACGTCGACTATGCTGAATGGCGCGTCGCGGTGATCATCAGCCGCACGTCCACGGACGCACAGATCGGTTTCGCAGACGGCAGCACCGGCACGTTGCCTGCGGGCGCGGCGCAGACCCCCTATCGCAAGACCGGAGGCCCTGCTTTCTCGGCGATGAAGCCCGGCGACCTGATCGTCGTGGCGCGCAACGGATCGAACTGGGCGCTGCGCAGCATCCCCGAAGTCTCCGGCGGCATGATCGCGGAGGAAGTCCATACCGGTCGCATCCGCGCGATGCAGGGCGGCTTCGATTCGCGCCTGTCCAGCTACAACCGCGCAACGCAGGCGCTGCGGCAACCCGGTTCGACCATCAAGCCCTTCGTTTACGCAGCCGCGCTCGACAATGGCATGACTCCCGCCTCGATCATCGTCGATGGCCCCTTGTGCGTCTATCAGGGCGCAGGTCTTGGCCAGAAATGCTTCCGCAACTTCTCCGGCGGCAGCGCCGGTCCGCAGACGATGCGCTGGGGCGTGGAGCAATCCCGCAACCTGATGACCGTGCGCGCCGCCAGCCAGACCGGCATGGACCGCGTCGTGCGCACCATCAAGAATATGGGGATCGGCGATTATCAGCCCTATCTCTCCTTCGCGCTGGGCGCGGGCGAGACGACGGTAGAACGCATGGTCAACGCCTATGCGGCGCTCGCCAATCAGGGCCGGCAATTCCCGCCCAAGGTCATGGACTATGTACAGGATCGCCGTGGCAAGGTGATCTGGCCCGAACGCTGGCGCCCCTGCGACGGCTGCAACATGGCGAACTGGGACGGCAAGCCGATGCCCCGCTTCGGTATGGAGGGTAAGCAGGTGATGAACCCGATGACCGCCTATCAGGTCGTCCACATCGCCGAAGGCGTCATCCAACGCGGCACCGCCACGGTGCTGGCCGATCTCAATCGCCCGCTCTTCGGTAAGACCGGCACCACCAACGGCCCGACCAATGTCTGGTTCGTGGGCGGATCGCCCGACATCGTGGCAGGCGTCTATATCGGCTATGACAAGCCGCGGAGCCTGGGCGGCTGGGCACAGGGCGGCCGCATCGCCGCGCCGATCTGGAAGGCGGCGATGACGCCGCTGCTGGAAACCATGCCCAAGACGCCCTTCGTCGCTCCGGCTGGTATCCGCATGGTCGCGATCGACCGCCGATCGGGCAAGCGCGTCTATGGCGCCTGGCCCGGCACCGATCCCAAGCCGGCCGTGATATGGGAAGCCTTCAAGCCCGAATCCGAACCCCGCCGTTCGATCCGCAAGGAAGAAGCCGAGGAACAGGCCAAGGTCGCCGCGGCCCGCGCCGCCTCCGCCGTATCCAACGGCCGCCGCCGCAACGACGCTGATTTCCTGGAAGGACAGGGCGGGATTTATTGAAGATGGACCTGACCGGCGAATGGTGGGGAACATATTATTATCCCGATCACGCTGGGCCGGTTACGCCCTTTAACGCCCGAATTCAGGATAATGGCGGTCATATCGGGGGCGCTATCGTGGAACTGGACCAATTGGGCGATGGGGCGGTGCTCAACGCAACTATCATTGGCTATCGCCACGATCTGCACGTCGACTTCATAAAGACCTACGATGCAGAGGCGCCGGAGGAATATGGCAACCCAGTAGATTACGTAGGCAGCCTTTCGCCTGATGGGAGCAGGATTGTCGGCGTATGGAGTTTGCTTGAATTTGATGGCCGCTTCGAAATGTATCGGGAAATCGGGGCGGCGGAAAAGATAGAAGAGACGATCAGCGCGACTGTCGATTTTTAGTGCGTCATTGAGGCTTTTGTGGACTTTTCCAAACTCCCGTCATCCCCGCGAAGGCGGGGATCCATCTCACGCCTTTTCACTTTGGCGAGAGGCGAGGAGATGGGTTCCCGCTTTCGCAGGAATGACGGAGGAGAGGGGTGGCTGGCGCGAAATTACGCTGCGCGCTTTGCCACTTTCTGCCCCAATTCCATGTCCATCAATATCTGCACCGATCGCAGCGCGGAGCAGAAAGCGCAGAGCAGGGCATCGCTGCATATATGCGCGATCGGCGCGACGCGGCGGCCTTGCAGCAGGTTGATCAGCATATTCTCATCCTGCGTCAGCGCCTCTCCGCGCCCCATCTGCAATGGACGGCCGAGCAGGGATTCACTTAGCTCCAGCAGGCTGTCGACCGCGGGCAGCAACTGGCCGCAGCCATAATGGCCCAGATGCGCATAGAGGCTGGTCAGCGTCGGGCGCTGCATGCGCCGCGCCCGGCTCCAGCAGCGCACGGCTTCCAGAAACAGGAACAGCGCCGAAGAACTGCGGCGGGCGGTCGCGGAATGGATGTTGGTCATGGGATAGCCTTTAATGGAAGCCTGTCCCCCTTCGGTTCGCCGGTCGGCCTTGATCGGTCCGACTCTGCGCATAGCCTTTCTACGGGCCTGATATGTCCTGAAAATTTCTCAATTGCGCGGGCTTCGCAATAGGTGTGCCGCAAATTTTCGATCAGCCGCCTGTCCGCTGCGATAAGGCAAATGCTTGACGAAAGCTGTTTTCCTCAGGAAGGACGCCCTTCGACAAATTTGCGGCGAAAGCCTAATGAGAGCGTTCACCCCGAACCGGGCGTGAAAGGTGGAGAAAAGATCATGCGCGCCGAAGCGCAGCAATATATCGACCGTATCGACGCCGCGCTGGACCTGCTGCGCCGCTTCCTCGACTGGGACCGCGCGCTGCGCCGGCTGGACGAGTTGAACGCGCGCGTCGAAGACCCGACTTTGTGGGACAATGCCAAGCTGGCGCAGGAGGTGATGCGCGAGCGCACACGGCTGGACAGCGCGATCGGCGCGACCCGCTCGATCGCGGGCGAAAAGACCGACAATGCCGAACTCATCGAAATGGCCGAGGCCGAGGGTGATGAGGACATGGTGTCCGAAGCCATCGCCGCGCTGAAGGCACTGGCCGAGCGCGCCGACGAGGACAAGATCAAGGCGCTGCTGGCCGGTGAGGCTGACGCCAGCGACACCTATCTGGAAATCCATGCCGGTGCGGGTGGCACGGAAAGCCAGGACTGGGCCGAAATCCTGTCGCGCATGTATCGCCGCTGGGCCGAACGGCGCGGCTACAAGGTCGATCTGGTCGATTATCAGGCGGGCGAAACCGCGGGTATCAAGTCCGCCACCTTCCTGATCAAGGGCGAGAATGCTTATGGCTATGCCAAGACCGAAAGCGGCGTCCACCGTCTGGTCCGCATCAGCCCCTATGACAGCGCCGCGCGCCGCCACACCAGCTTCTCGTCGGTGTGGGTCTATCCGGTGATCGACGACAATATCGATATCGAGGTCAAGGAAAGCGACCTCAAGATCGATACCTATCGCGCATCGGGTGCGGGCGGTCAGCACGTCAACACCACCGACTCCGCCGTCCGCATCACCCACGTCCCCTCAGGCATCATCGTGGCGTCGCAGAATGACCGGTCGCAGCACAAGAACCGCGCGACCGCGATGAACATGCTGAAGGCGCGCCTCTATGAAGCCGAACTGCGCAAGCGGGAGGAAGCGGCCAACACCGATTATCAGGCCAAGACCGAAATCGGCTGGGGCCACCAGATCCGCTCTTATGTGCTCCAGCCCTATCAGTTGGTGAAGGATCTGCGCACCGGCGTCACCTCCACCTCGCCCGACGATGTGCTGGACGGCGCGCTCGATCCCTTCATGGCCGCTGCCCTGTCGCAGAAGGTGACGGGCGAATCGGTCGATGTGGAGGATGTCGACTGATGATCGCACGGGCGGTTGCGGCGGGCGCCTTGCTCCTGCTCGCCGCCTGCGATCAATTGAGCGGCGGCCACGAGTCCGATCGTCCCGTCGCCGCGCAGGATTTCCCCCGCGCCGACCGCCCGGTCGCGCCGATCGTGTCGACCCGCTGGTCGAGCGAGGAAGCGCGTGACCGCGTGAACGAGGCGGAGGATATCATGGATCGGGCGGGCATCCGCCCGGGCATGACCGTGGCGGATATCGGTGCAGGCGAGGGCTATTATACCGTCCGCCTCGCCAAACGGGTCGGCGCGAACGGTCGGGTGCTGGCGGAAGATATATTGCCCGAAGTGATCGAGGCGCTGTCACGCCGCATCACGCGGGAGAAATGGGACAATGTCAGCGTCAAGCTGGGCGCGCCCGAAGACCCGAAACTGCCCGAAAACAGCTTCGACCGGATCATCATGGTGCATATGTATCATGAGATTGCCGAACCCTATGCCTTTCTCTGGCATCTGAGCCCCGCGCTGCGCAAGGATGGCGAACTGATCGTGGTCGACGCCAACCGACCGACCGACCAGCATGGTACGCCGCCCCGGTTGCTGGCCTGCGAACTGGCGGCGATGGGCTTTCGCATGGAAGAACTGATCCCCAAGCCGACGGCCGGTGGCTATCTCGCCCGCTTCCGCCGCATCGCCGCGCGGCCCGACCCGGCCAGCATCGTCCCCTGCACGCTCAACGGCTGATTCGCGCCAGCACCGCTTTCCACCCGTCCGACCAGCCCGCCAGCCCATAGGCATCGATCCGGTTTCCCGGTCGCAGGCTGGTCGCCGGATCGATCTGAAGGTGTAGCGCCCGCGCCATCGCGTCTGCATTGGCCGGATCGACCAGCAGGCCATAGCGGCCATCATCGAGCAGTGTGGCGGCATTGCCCGCGCTGCGCGACGCGACCAGCGGCCGGTCGAGCGCCATCGCCTCCAGCAGCACATTGGCCGATCCCTCCCACCAGGATGGCAGGATGAAGGCATCGGCATGGGCGATCCACGGGAAGACATTGTCGACCGTGCCCGGCAGCAGCAGGTCGGCGCCGACACCCAGCGCCTCGGCCTGCTGGCGCAGCACCCGGCAGGCGCTATCGCGGCTTTCGCCCAAAATGATCAGCCGGGCAGGGCGCTCGCGTCGCAGGGCGGCAAAGGCCGTCAGCAGCATGCCGAAATTCTTCTGGGGCGCCAGTCGTCCGATCGCCAATATCACCGGCACGTCCTGCGCCAGCCAGTCATGGGGCGGCGGCGCCTCCGCCCGTTTTCGCGCGGCCCCGGCGTCGATCGCATTCTCGATCACGCTGGCCCGCCCGTCCGCCAGTGCGCGGGCGAAGGGCGACACGCCCTGCGCCAAGATCGGCGACACCAACACAAGATGATCGGCATCGGCCGCCAGCAGCCACGCCATCAGTGCCCGCCCGGCGGTTGAGGCCAGTCCCTTTGGCGTACCCGGCGCGTCCCGGCGCAAATCGTTGCTGATGCGATAGAGCCGCCGCAGCCCCGGCACCGCCCGGCTCCCCAGCATCGCCGTCAGATGGCCGTGATTGCCCGCCGAAATCAGCAGGTCCGGTCGGGTCGCGCGCAACCATCTCCATAGTCGCGGCATGGCCCGCCATTTCTGGAGCAGGCGCGATCCGCCTGAACCACCCAGCAAGCTGTGATGCGGTACGCCCGCTACCCCGCTGCCCCCCGGCAATGCCGTCACCAGGTCGACCGCATGACCCTGTGCGGTGAGGTCGGCGGCCAGCAGGCGGACATTGCGCACCACACCGGTCGCCGCCAGCGCATGCACATAAAGCGCGATCTTCACTTGCGATCCCGCTCCACCGCAGCCGCACCGCGCCACCGCGCCTCCGGCATCTGCGCCAGCGCATGACGATAAAGCATCCCCAGCCTTCCGTCCGCTACGCCACGCCCCTCGGCCAGTTGCAGAATGTCCGTGCCCGGGTTCCAGTTGCCCTCGATCAGCACCGGCCCCTGCGCCGTCATGCCGATATCCCATCCGATAACGGTAAAGCCCGCCCGAAACCGATCGTGCGCCCGCAAGGCCAGTGCCAATGCCTCTGCATGATCGGGCAGCATCGCCCCCTTGATCGGCGCGCCGGTCGCCGGATGCAGGCGGTGGCGGATCGGCGGGCGCTCGCCCTGCCAGGCGGCATCACAGCGCCCCTGCGCATCGACCGCCAGCACCAGATTGCCGGCGTTGAAATTGTCGACCGGCCGTGGCCCGCCGACCGACAGGCGCAGCGCCGTGGCACAGACTTCGGGCGCGCCCTTTTCATTCAGGCAGGTCACGACGCGCAAGGTCGGCAGCGCGCCCGGCGACAGGTCGGCCAGTGCGGCATGGGTCGGCATACGCTGCTGGATGACGCCGCCCTGCCGCCACAGCGCGCGCAGGGAAACCGACAATTGGGCATCCGTGACGATGCCGCTCTTGCCCTGCCAGCCATTGCCTTGGCGCACGAACCGTTCGACACCCTGACCCTTGGAGCGATAGCTGGGCTTGGCGATGATATCCGTCTGCCCCATCAGCCAGCGATCAAGGTCCATCACATCGGGATCGCAGGCATTGGGCAGCGGCAGCCCCTGCGCCATTTGCGCGAACAATTGCTTGTTCTTCAGCGGATTGGCGGTCAGCGGAAAGGCGCGCGGATTGATCAGCCGGTGCAGCCCCTTGCGATCCCGCATGCTCAGGCCCTGCGCCCGGATGTCGGCTGCCAGAAAGCGCCGCTCCGCCGCCGACCATCCGCCCCCGCCGATCGCGGAAAGGGCATGGCCTATCAGCCGCTGCACCGGCGACCAGTGGCGCGCCAGCCCGTCATGATAGGCGGCGATCAGATTATTGCCGCCGTCCCGCCGGATCGGCAGCGCGCGCAGCGTCAACAAGATCTATTCCGCCGCTACCGCCAGCGTCGTGCGACCGGCCAGCACCTGCTCCGCCACATCGCGCGTGCGCGCATTGTCGACATCGATCGCCACGGCGCCGTCGCTCAATATGACCGGGCTGATGCGCAGCCGGAACCGGCGCGAAAAGCGGCCAAAGGCCTGCTCCAGCGTGCCGATGCCATAGCGGAAGCGGATGAGGTTGATCAGGCCGAAGGCGCCGACGATGCGCAGCGGATGCTTCACGAACTGACCGCCAGACCGGAACGTCTCGGCCGCCTTCAACGCGGCCCGATCGCGCAGCCAATAGGTGTTGCAATTGGAATAGCTGTCGTCGGCAAAGCGATAGAATTTGCGCTGCCCTTCCGGATGCGCAGCCAGCACGAAGGCGCGCCGGGTGAAAGCGACAGCCGCATCGGCCTGCGCCGCGGCACAGCCGTCGATCATCTCGTCCACGGCATCGGGCGTCAGCAGCACATTGTCCGCCGTGGTGATCAGCAGGGGGAAGGCCGCCCCTTCCGCCGAAGCCAGCACGCTGTCGACCAGATTGGGCTGCGCGCCGATCCCCTTGAGCCGTCCGCTGGCGATCAGGCCGCGCAGCGGCGCCAGATCGCGGAGCAATTCGGGCTGTTCGATCACCACCCGAATTTCGCCGATCCGGCGGTTGGCGGCCAGCGCGTCGATGACATGCAGCAGCATCGGCTGACCGGCCACCGGCACCAGGCATTTATGCGTGACGCCCGCCGCCATCGCCAGCGGATCGCGTGCGCCGTCGCGCCGCCCGGCCAGAACGACCGCCGTGGTCCGCCCGGCCATCATGCCGCCACCTGCGCGGGGATGGCGGTCAACAGGCCCTGCCGCTCCAGACTATGGCCGAGGATCGTTTCGACCAGCGCGGCATGATCTACTCCGATCGACGCGGCCGATCGCGAAATGGTCTTTTTGGACCAGAGGTTGCAGGACAGATTCACTTCCATGAACAACACCGTCCCGCTCGCCGGGTCATAGCGAAACTCGAACCGGCCATAATCGAACGGCCAGAGTTCGGGCAGCAGGGCCTGCGTCATTGCCGCCAGTCGATCGCGCAGATCGGCATCCTCCACCAGCACCAGCGGATCGTCGCCCGCATCGATGAGGCCGCGCTTCTCCTCATAGCTGCGCTCGCGATGCGGATCGGCCGGCACATACATCATCGGCGGCAATATCCAGGGCTGGCCGCCACTGCCGCCGACCACCGGCACCGCGACGTCCAGCAACGGCGCCCATTGTTCGACCAGCACATCATGGCCCAGCGCGAACAGGCTGTCGGCATGGTCGCGTGCCTCACTCCAGCTATCGACCATCTTCACGCCCCAGGAGGCGGAGGAAGCGTTGGGCTTCACCACCAGCCGGTCGGCGGCGAAGGACGGCGCTTCGAACAGGCCGCCACGCCGGAAAAGCTGTGCCTTCATGGTCGGCACGCCACGCGCGCGCGCCACCATCTTGCTGAGATATTTATCGTCAGACAGGCCCCGCACGATCGGCGAAGCACCCAGATAGGGCAGGTCACACCGGGTCAGCAGCAGCGGCGCCAGCATCTCGCTGTTCAAAAAGCCGCCGCGATTGAGGAGGGTAACGACAAAGTCCGTGTCGGGCCGGTCGAACAGCGCATCATAGCGATCGGCAACGTCGACATGCAGGCCGATCGCCTCCAGCGTGCTGCGCATCTCATGATGATAGATGGCATGATTGCCATCCTGCGGGTCCGGCCGGCCATCGGCGCAGGCGTGCTTGGCGAGGAAAAGGATGCGCAGGCGCGCCTTGTCGGCAGCGGATATGCGAATCTGGCGGGGATGTGTCGCTGTCATTGCTGCAAATTACAGGCGCTGCGTGACGCGGCGCTTACGATGATGTTGCATCCCCATGATCGCCATCGGTCATGGGGATGACGGTTTCGGGTCGATCCCGTTACTTCAGGTCGACCGGCGCGGCCTGCGCATCGGGGAGCGTTGCGCCCATCGCCTTCGCCAGCGTCGGCGCGATCGCCCGCATGTCGATACGACCCAGATCCTTGCCCTTGGCGATGTTGGGGCCTGTAATCAGGAAGGTCGCCTCCAGATGGGCGGGGCCGGGAAGATAGCCATGCATGCCCATGACCGGCGTAGGCGCGACCAGCGGTGCGGCGGGACCACGATAGATATCGGTGACGAAGCCGGGCTGAAGATTGATCAGGAAGGTCGCCTGCGGATTCGCCCCGGCCTTGGCGATCGCCGCCTTGTCCAGCACGGCCGCGATGCCGTTGGCTGGATTGGCCGCCAATCGGTCGAGTAGCGCCTTCGTCTTTGTCGCGATGGCGGCATCGTCCGGGCGGGACAGCATGATCGCAGCCGAACCACCGGCAATCCAGGGCATGGCCTGCCAGGATGCGACCTTGCCATCCTTGTCCAGCGTGATCAGCCCATCATCGATGAAGGCGCGGAACAGGTTGAGGCCAGTGTGCGTCGCCTCGAACCCATGATCGCTGACCAGCGCGATCACCGCGTCGGGATGCGCCTTGCGCTCGGCTGCCACCAGATCGCCGACGATCGCGTCGATCTTTTCCAGCACGGCCTTCGCCTGCGGGGTGTCCGGGCCGATGCCATGCTGCTCATGGTCCAGCGCGGTCAGATAGACGGTCAGGAAATCGGGCTTGTGCGCGGCGATCAGCGCGGTGGCGAACCGCCCACGGTTCTGGTCGCCGCTCAGGCTCTCGTCGATCCCCATGGCATAGGGCTGGCCGACCTTGCTCTCCAGTTCCGCCTTCAGGCCCGGCGTCGCCAGCGCGTCGAGCAATTTGGCGTCGTCGGGATGGCCGGTATGCCAGATTTGCGGCAGGTTCCAGCTGACGCCTTTCGCCGCGACGCTGACCGGCCAGTGGATATTGCCGGTGGACAGTCCCGCCTTGGTTGCCGCTTCCCACAAGGTCGGCACCTTGATGTCCTGCGCATACCAGTACCAGCCGCCCTGATTGATGCCGGTCGGGTCGAAACTGTTGTTGGCGACGATGCCATGGGTGGCCGGGGACACGCCCGTCATCAGCGTCGTGTGGCTGGGATAGGTCAGCGTCGGCGCGACGCCGGTCACGCCCGAGGCATGGGCGCCGTCCGTCAACAGGCGGCGCAGATTAGGCAGGGAAAGGCCGCGCTTGTCCGCCTCCAGCACGTCGCCGGGCCGCAGCCCGTCGATCGATATCAGCAGAAGCGGTTCCGCCAGCGCCGCCGTGGGCATGCAGGTGGCGAGGAGGAGCGAAACAAGCGCGGCCTTCTTCATGGCTTTAGAACCCCGCCTTCAACGTGGCGAAGAATTGCTGCGGCGCACCGACCAGCAGGGTCTGCGCGTCGCCGCTATTGCCGAAGCCGCCCGACCCGATGGTGCCGACATATTTCTTGTCGAACAGGTTGGTGGCGTTCAGCTGCACCTCGATCTTGTCGGTCAGGCGATAGCCGATCGATGCGTCCACGATCAGGCGACCGGGGACCGATGCGTCGTTGGTATAGCTATAGTAGCGGCGCGACATATAGTTGAGGCCGACACGGCCGAAGATCGGGCCATTGTCATAGTTGAACTCACCGCGCGCCATATGCTTCGGGCTGTCGACCACGGTCTTGCCCTTGATTGCGGCGACCAGCGTGCCGTCCGAGCTGTTGAGCACGTCGTCGCGATAGGTCGCGTCGGTGTAGCTGTAGCTGGCATAAACGCCGAAGCCGCCGCCCAGCTTCAGGTCGCCCGCCGCCTCGACGCCGACAGCGCGCACGCCGCCGACATTCTGGAGCGCGGAGGCCAAACCCTGGATCGGGCTGCCGACCTGCACCGCCAGCAGGCGGTTGCGGAAGTTCACCAGATAGGCGCCCAGCGTACCGTTGAAGCGCGACGTATTGTAGCGCAGGCCCAGTTCGAACGTGTCCGACGTTTCGGGCTTCAGATCATCCTTGATCGCGTCGAAACCGGCCTGATTGGTCGAGAAGGGGCCGGTGGTGGTGGCGCTGGCGAAGGCGCGGGTGACTTGCGTGAAGCCGCCGAAGATTTCGGCTTCGGGCGTCAGCTCCACGGCGAAACCGGCATGGGGCTGGAACCAGTCCTGTGCCTTGATCTTGCCCTGCGGGAAGGTCGCCTGAACGATCGCTTCCGCCTTGTTCGTGACCTGGAACCCCTTCCAGCCCAGATTGATCGTCACCATGCCCAGGTCGATCTTGTCCTGCACATGATATTGGAAGGTGTTGGTGGTGAAGTCGAACGCCCACTGGGTGTAGAAGGGATCGGTCGGATAGTCGCGGAAGCTCAGGCCCGGCGAGGTGCGGCTTTCAAAAGCGTAGAAGCGGCGTGCCTGATTGAACTTGTTATTCTCATACCATGCGCCGACGCTCAGCTGCTGGATGCCCAGCGTATAGTCGACGCTGCCGAACACGCCGATCCGGTCCATGTCATATTCGGTCGTGCGGATCGACATAGGCACGCCATTGGGGCTGGGAGTATAGGGCGTGGCCCACAGGCCCATGCCGCTATTATTGTGGTAATAGCCCTTGATCTGGAAATTCGCCTTTTCGCCGATCGGCGTGGTGAAGCCGATCGCGCCCAGCCAGTCCTTGCGCAGGCCGGCCGCGTCATAATAGGCGTCGTCCGCGCTGGTGACATTGCCGGGATAGACCTGACCGCCGGCGACCGATGCGCCGCTATAGTCATAGAGGCCGTCGGGGAAGGGCGATCCGCCGCTGTTGCTGATCAGGTCGACATCGTTCAGGCGATCGGCATAGTCGATGGCGCGGGCATAGTCGGGATAGGTGTTGTCCCAGTTCCAGCCGAGGCGACGGATCATGCCCATCGACATGTCCTGATAATCCTGTTCGCGGCGGTCCGAATAGCTCAGCCAGCCGTCGATCTTCGCTTCGCCCACGGGGATCACGACCTTGGCATTGCCCATATGCTGGTCCTGCGTGCCCTGGCCCTTCCACTTGTCGGTGGCGCCATAGCCATAGGAAATATAGCCGCGAATGCCGTCTCGCGTGCCCAGCGCAAGACGGCCGAAGGCGCGCCATGTCTCGTCGCTGCCATAGGTGAGGTTGCCCTGCCCCGCGAGCGAACCGCCGCTCAGATAATCGGCCGGATCGGCGGAGAAGGTTTCCACCGTGCCGCCCAGATTGCCGGTCGCCTGCGTGCCGAGCGAGCCGGCGCCCTGCGACACGCGCACGCTGCCGATATTCTCGCTGCTGATCGCGCGGGTGATGTGCAGGCCATTATGGTTGCCATAGCTCATGTCGCCCAGCGGGATGCCGTCGAAGGTGAAGCCCAGCTGATTCTGGTTGAAGCTGCGGATGGTGACGCGCTGCGACCATTCATAATTGCCGAACGGGTCGGCCGACTGGAAATTGACGCTGGGCAGCTTCTCGATCGCCTTCAGCGCATTGGTGCCGGGCGTCAGCGTGATGATGTCGCGATTGGTGATTTCCTGCACCTGGCGGGTTTCGCCCCGGCCAAAGACGATGATTTCGGCGCCGGATGCGTCGGCGGCGGCATCGGCGGCCGGCGTGGCATCCTGGGCAAAAGCAGGCGTGGAAATGATGGCAGTTGATGCCAGCAGCAGAGCGGTGGTGATACGCATGGTCGAATAGTCCCCCTTGTTCGGACCTTGATGTTGGGGGCGCACCTATCCGGATGATGTTGCGGCGCGATGTGGATTACTTGACGAAGGCGGGTCAGTTGCATGACCGCGCTGTCACAATTGCGGTCTGATTGTTGCTGGAGCCGATTTCTGCTACGATTCTGCCCGGCTTTCTCGTGTATGGAGTCCCATATGACTGGCCGGCTTCTGACCCCTGTCATCGCTCTTGGATTCGGCTGCGGCCTGTTGGCGCAGATCGGCGCCATGGCTCAAAATCCGGCCTCTCCGCCCGCCAATATAGCGCCGCCCGGTACCGGCGGCGTGATGCCGACGCCCGGCGATGCGGAGGCTGCGATCCAGTCCCAATATGATAGTGCGGAAAAACAGGGAACGCAGGCCGGCTGGCTGCTATTCGTGCAGCGCTACCCGGATCACAGGCTGGCGCAGGAAGCGCGCCGCCGCGCTACTCTCGCACTGAAAAATCGATAAGCCTGCAAATTCAACATATTGAATTCAATTTTGGATGAAGTCGGCTCTGAAAATAATTTCTGTAATGCTGCGTTGCAAAAAGAAATTCAGTTTTACGAGTCGAAAACAGTAAGTAGATGACAAGCTGTGTCATAAATGATGTTGCTGCTATCTTGCTGATTTTACATACAATCAATTCCTTGGCACAAAGTGTGAATCCTGCCATTACTCTGCGCCAAATAAGTGGTCGCCATACTGACACAGTGAACGTGTCGTTCTCATTCTTTGGGAGGTTGTATGGTAAAGGTTGCAGGAAATAGTCCACTAAAGTCCCAGACAGCGTCGGAATCCACCAATGCAGCGTCATTCGGCGTTGTGGCGCAGGACGGCTCCAACATCTTCGACGCGACCCGCGTCGATGCACTGCGCAGCGAAGTTCTGCTGCTTTATCCACAGGATGTCATGACCCCGCCCGCCACCGCGACGGCCGGTGATCTCAACGCACCACAGGAAAATGGCAGCAGTTCGACGACGGCGGCGCAAGGTGCGACCGGCGACGCCAAGATCGACGGCATATTGAGCGGCATCAAATGGGCCGGCGGCATCACCTATAGCGATGTCGATTCCAGCGCCGATTATCAGGCGGGTTACAGCTCCGACGGCGATGGCGACGGTATCAGCGCCCAGAATGAGGGCTTTTCGCAATTCACCGGTCAGCAGACGCTGGCAATGCATACGGCGCTGAATGATGCGACCTACACGCAGCTTGCGGCTGCCTGGGGCTTCTCGGTCGAAGCTTTCACCAATCTGAGCATTACCTATTCCGGCTCCGGGGATGGCAGCGCGACTATTCGCGCCGCCAATTCGAGCGATCCGGGGACAGCCTATGCCTATTATCCCAACAGCAGCATCTATGGTGGCGATACTTTCTTCGGCAACTATTATGACTCGTCCATATACACGCTGAAGAATCCGGTTGCGGGCAACTATGCCTGGCACACCATGATTCATGAACTGGGTCATTCGTTGGGCCTGAAACATGGTCAGGAGACCGGCGGCCCCTCCAACGTCGCTCTGCCGACCGCATGGGATTCGATCGAATTTACGGTCATGACCTATCGCAGCTATGTCGGCGCGCCGCTGTCGGGCTACAGCTACGAACAATGGGGTGCCCCGCAAACCTATATGATGCTGGACATCGCGGCGTTGCAGGAAATGTATGGCGCGGACTTCACGGTGCAGTCGGGCGACACCGTCTATACCTGGAGCCCAACGACTGGCGAAACCTATATCAACGGTTCGCTGGCGATCGATCCGGGCGGCAATCGCATCTTCGCGACTATCTGGGATGGCGGCGGCGTCGATACTTACGACCTGTCCAATTACTCCACCAACCTGACGCTGGACCTCAATCCCGGCGGCTATTCGGTATTCAGCCAGGCCCAGCTTGCCTATCTCGGCAATAATGGCAGTAACGTCTACGCTCGCGGTAACATCTTCAATGCTTTGCTCTATCAGGGCAACAGCGCGTCGATGATCGAAAACGCCATTGGTGGTTCCGGTGCCGACACGATCACCGGCAACTATATCGACAATGTCCTTTCCGGCGGCGGCGGCAACGACTCCATCTATGCTGGATCAGGCAATGACACGCTCAACGGCGATGACGGAGACGACTATCTCTTCGGGGATTCCGGTACTGATACGCTGAATGGTGGCGCGGGCAACGATACGATCGACGGCTCCTATGGGTCCGACATCATCTATGCCGGTGCAGGCAACGACATCATTTACGGTGGCTGGGACGTCGACACTCTCTATGGCGAAGCTGGCAATGACGTCTTCATCAACCGTGAAGATCTTTCCATTCCCGACGTCGAATGGGGCGACAATATCGATGGTGGTTCGGGTACCGACCGGCTCGACCTGAGCAATGTGACGGTCAATTACGGCGCGATCATCGATCTGACGGCCGGCACATGGCAATATGACCCCATTTATGGCGGTTCGTGGACGATCACGTCGGTCGAGAATATCGACGGCACGCAACTGGGCGATACCCTGACCGGCAGCACGGCGGCCAACGTCTTCAACGGCAATGGCGGCGATGACAAGATTTATGCCGGGGCTGGAAACGATACCCTGAATGGCGGCGCGGGTGATGACTTGCTGGTCGGTGGTGCAGGCAATGACATCTTCAACGGCGGCAGCGGCAAGGATCTGATCTACGGCGAGGATGGTAACGACACCTTCCTGCTGGCAGACGGTTGGAACGGTGGCTATGGCGAAATTTTCGCGGGTGGCGCCGGATCGGATACGTTCGACTATTCGGCTACCAGTGTGGTCAGTTCGGTAACCAATCTGGATGATGGGACATTCACCTATCTGCCCGGTGGATCGGGGCCGATCACCCTGTCCAGCGTCGAAAATGTCGTGGGCAGCGCGGGCGCGGATACCATCATCGGTACAGGCGCGGCCAATAGCTTCACCGGCAATGACGGCGATGACATTTTGCAAAGCCATGGTGGCAACGACACCCTCAGCGGCGGCAATGGCAACGACCTGCTGAACGGCGGCGGCGACAATGACGTGATGGACGGCGGTGCTGACACTGACACTGTCACCTATGCCGGAGCGGCGGCAGCCGTTACCGTCAGCCTGGCAATCGCCGCTGCACAGGCGACCGGTGGGTCAGGGACCGACACGATCACCAATGTCGAAAATCTGACCGGCTCCAGCTATAATGACACGCTGACCGGCAATACAGGCGCCAACGTTCTCGATGGCGGCGCAGGCGCCGACATCTTGACCGGCGGTGCGGGCAACGACACCTATTATGTCGATAATGTCGGCGATAATGTGGTCGAACTCGACAATGAAGGCACTGACACGATCATCTCGTCAGTATCTTATGCGCTGACCGGACGGATTGTCGAAACATTGACGCTCGTCGGAGCGGCAGCTCTCGATGGCACCGGCAATGGTCGCTCCAATACGATCAACGGCAATGGCGGCAACA
Source organism: Sphingobium sp. AP50 (assembly GCF_900109095.1). Classification (GTDB taxonomy): domain Bacteria; phylum Pseudomonadota; class Alphaproteobacteria; order Sphingomonadales; family Sphingomonadaceae; genus Sphingobium. Next base: position 157,713 of record NZ_FNYZ01000002.1, on the reverse strand, counting down.
ATATCCTGACCGGCCTTGATGGTAATGACACGTTAAACGGTGGCCTAGGTGCCGATATCCTTAACGGTGGTGCGGGCAATGATATCCTTAATGGTGGCGCCCATACGGATACGGCGACCTATGTCGATGCGACGGCAGCGGTGACCGTCAGTCTGGCGGTGGCCGGTGCGCAAAATACCGGCGGTGCGGGGACGGATACGCTGATCGATATCGAAAAGCTGACCGGTTCGGCCTTTAACGACACGTTGACCGGCAATACCGGCAACAATACGCTGGATGGCGGTGCAGGTGCTGACGTGCTGAGCGGCGGGGCAGGGGACGACACCTATTATGTCGACAATGTCGGCGACAATGTGGTGGAAGCCTCGGCGGATGGCACGGCCGACCGCATCTTCTCGTCGGTCAGCTACACCTTGTCCGCTCGCTATGTCGAAACGCTAAGTCTGACCGGGACGGCGAATATCAATGCGACGGGCAACAGCAAGGCCAATACGCTGAACGGCAATGACGGCAACAACATCCTGCTGGGCCTTGACGGGATTGACGTGCTGAACGGCGGCCTGGGTAACGACACGCTGAATGGCGGGTTGGGTAACGATACGCTGAATGGCGGCGCGGGCGCGGATACATATGTGTTCGATACTGCGCTGAGTGCGACCAATGTCGATACAGTCAACAGCTACGCCGTGGCTGACGATGTGATCTCGCTAGAAAATGCAGTGTTCACCGGATTAGCGGTTGGGACCCTGACTGGCGGGGCTTTCTATATCGGCGCAGCGGCCCATGATTCGACGGATCGGATTATCTACAACAGCGCTACCGGCGCGCTGCTCTTCGATGCGGATGGTAATGGTGCAGGGGCAGCCATTCAGTTCGCTACGCTATCGACGGGTCTGGCGCTGACCGCCAGCGAATTCGTCGTGACATGATCGGCTGATCCTCGTTGCCGAAAAAGAAGGGCTGTCCGGCTATCGGGTAGCCCTTCTTGCATTCTACTAAAGCTTCATTTGATTGATATTTATCGAAACTGCCTTGTCGCCCCAATGGAGGTTTCACATGATTATCCGCCTGTCTGGCGAAAGAGGCATCAATACCTCTACTCCAGCGCTGACGGCGGATATCTCAACGACATTTGTTCATGATGTCATCCGCGCTCTGGCGATCCCCGTCGATGCACAGATTGTCGGCACCGAAACCGGTGATCTCCTTTATGGCAGTAACGGCAACGATTTGATCGACGGGCGTGGTGGCAACGATAATCTGCAAGGCGGCCTGGGACAGGATGTGCTACTGGGTGGCGCAGGTGACGATTATCTGGATGGCAATGAGCATGCCGACCGGATGGAAGGTGGCGCGGGCAACGACATATATCGGGTCGACGACTATGGCGACCTGGTGGTTGAGGCGGCCGGGCAGGGTAATGATCTGGTCGTAGCCCGGATTTCCTATTCCCTCGCCAACACGCAGGTCGAAAATCTCTTCCTCATTGGCAGCGCGGTTACGGGGCAGGGCAATGGTCTGAACAACCTGCTGTTGGGGAATGATGGCGACAATCTGCTTCAGGGCATGGACGGTAATGACCGCATCGAAGGCGGCGCTGGCAATGACAGGCTGCATGGCGGGGCCGGTGACGATCATCTGATCGGTGGCGACGGCCATGACCGGTTCAATGGCCAGCAGGGTGCCGACCGGATGGAAGGCAATAATGGCAACGACATTATCTATGGTGAAGCTGGCGATGATCAACTGGACGGCCGCGATGGAAATGACATTCTATACGGAAGCGAAGGCTATGACCTGTTCTGGGGTGGACAGGGTGACGATGTCTATTATCTGACCGAAGGCGTCCCGTTCGAAAGCGAGTATGATTTGTGGGACAGGGTTTTCGAGGGTGTGGATGCCGGTATCGACACCATTTATGCCTATGCCAAGCATAGCTGGGTTGATTATTACCTGTTCGATAATGTCGAAAATCTGATCCTCTATGGTCCTGCTGAAGGGGCCGGTTGGCTTTACGGCAATGGTCTGTCCAACCTGATCGTCCATAATGATGGTGGCGGCGCCATATTTGGTGGATCGGGTGACGATCATATCGAGGCATGGGGCGGTGACGATTATGTCACCGGCGATGATGGCAATGACGTCATTCAAGGCGGATCGGGCAACGACACATTGTTGGGCTATGACGGCGATGATGTGCTGGAAGGCGGTGAGGGCGACGATATTCTCGATGGCGGTCAGGGTTTGGACTTCCTGTTCGGCGGAAACGGCAATGACCAGCTCGGCAGTCTGGATGGCGCCGTCGAAACCATGGATGGCGGGGCAGGCGACGATGTTTACGAAATCGATTCAAAGAGCGACGTGATCATCGAAAATGCGTCATCAGCATCCTTCGATACCGTTCGCGCTTATGTCAGCTACACGCTGGCCGTCGGCGTAGATGTCGAGCGAATGGAATTGCTGAGCAAGGGCAATCATAATCTGACGGGCAATGCCATTGCGCAGACCCTGATCGGTAATCATCGCAACAATAGCCTCAGCGGTATGGGCGGGAATGATATATTGATCGGCGGAGCCGGGATCGACCGGCTGACCGGCGGAGATGGCGCCGATATATTCCAGTTTGGCAGTCCGCTGACTGACAGCGGGGATATCATTACGGATTATGTCGTGGCCGACGACAGCATCATCCTTGAAAAGGCGATTTTTACCAAGATACCCTTGGGTGCTCTGCCCGTCGGGGCTTTTCGGATGGGATCGATGGCGTTGGATGCCGGCGACCGCATTCTGTACGACAGCGCGACCGGCGTGCTCTATTATGACGCCGACGGCAATGGAACTCAGAGTGCTCTGCAATTCGCCACCGTCACGCCGGGTCTATCGCTGTCTGCCGCGGAATTCGTGATAATCTGATCAGCGTCTGTGAAGCTATGGGAGCGGGGTTGCAGATTCCCGCATCCCTTTCCTTCACTCGCGGAAGGCGGTTTCCTTCAGGCGGGTCAGCGGGGTCAGCAGATAGCTCAGGATCGAGCGCTTGTCGCCCAGCAGGTTGACGTCCGCGCCCATGCCGGGGCCGATGCGCAGGCGACGGCCATTGGCGTCGGTGATGGCGTCGCTGCTGGTGCGGATGCGGACCAGATAATGGCTGTCGCCGGTGCGTTCATTGACCACCGCGTCGGGCGAGATGGCGACCACTTCGCCCTGCATCGATCCATAGACCGCGCTGTCATAGGCGCTGATATTGACCTTCGCCCTCTGTCCCAACTTTACCGACGCAATATCCTTGGCCATCACCGCCGCCTCGATCAGCAGGCTGTCACGGCCCGGCACCATTTCCAGCAACGGATCGCCCGGCCGCACGCTGCCGCCGATAGTGGTCACGAACACCCTGTTGACCCTGCCGTCCAGCGGCGCGCGGACGATGGTACGGCTGAACTTGTCCTCATAAGCGGGCAGGGCCGCCTGCCGTGTGGCAATTTCGCCCCGCGCGATCGCCAGTTCGTCGGCCGCGCGGGCGATCCAGTCGCGCTTCTGCTGCATCGCGCTCGATTGCGCTTCGGCCAGGCTGGACTGGGCTCGCGCCACGGAGGCCGCAGCCCCCGCCGCCTCGCTGGTCGATACACTGACGGCATTCTGCGCCTGCAACAGGGCGCGGCGCGGCTCGATCCCTTCCTGCACCAGCGGCCGGATGAGGTTGAGGTCGGCCTTCGCCGTCTCGCGCGAGGCGTCACGCGAATCCTGCGTCGCGCGGTTCTCGGCGATCATCCGCTGCGCCTGCGCGATGCGCGCGGAACCGATGCCGTTCAGGCTGTTCAGTTCGGCCATGCGGGCATTGTAGAGGCTCCGCTCGACCTCGATCTGGCTCGCCATCACTGGATCGCGCGCTTCGGGGAAGCGGGGCGCCTTGCCGGTAATCTCGGCCTCCAGCCGTGCGATCTTCAGCGACAGCGCGTCGCTGGTCGTCCGGCTGCTTGCCAGTTCCGCGCCGCTCTGCGTGGGGTTCAGGCGTACTAGCGGCGTGCCCTGCTTCACATCCTGCCCGGTGCGGACCAGAATGGCCTCGACCACGCCCCCTTCCAGATTGGAGATGACCTGCAATTGCGAGCTGGGAATGACCTTGCCGATCGCGCGGACGGTGCGATCGATGTTGGTAAGCGCAGCCCACAGCACGAAGATGACCATGAAGGCCAATATACCCCACAGGAAGATATTGGCCGGAACGGTCGGCTTGATATGGCCGTCTGCGGTGGTTTCGACGCCGCGGGTCATGCCGCTTTCCCTCCCGAAAGGCGCTGAAGTATCGTGTCGCGCGGTCCGTCGGCAACGATCTTGCCCTGATCCAGCACGATCACACGGTCGACCAGTCGCAACAGCGACGTGCGATGCGTGATCAACAGGACTGTGCGGCTCTCGACCTCCGGTTGCAACCGGCGGATCAGTTCCGCTTCGGTCTGCGCGTCCATCGCGCTGCTGGGTTCATCGAACAACAGGATCGGCGGATTACCCACTAGCGCGCGGGCGATGGCGATCGACTGGCGCTGCCCGCCCGACAGGCCTTCGCCCCGATCGGTCAGACGCAGGTCATAGCCGTTGACGATCTGCCCCATGAAGCGGTGCGTGCCGCTGATTTCCGAGGCGCGCAGCATCTCGTCATGATCGCCTGCTTCGCGATCGAGGCAGATATTGTCGCGCACCGATCCGGCCATCAGCACATTGTCCTGCATCGCCGCGCCGATGAAGCTGCGTACCTGCCGTGTATTATATTGCCGCACATCGGCACCGTCGATCAGGACGACGCCTTCCTGCGGTTCGTACAGGCCCAATACCAACCGGGCGATGGTGGACTTGCCCGATCCGACCCGTCCCAGAAAGCCGACCCGCTCCCCGGCAGCGATCGTCAGGTTGATGCCGTTCAGCGCATTTTCCGGCGCGCCGGGATAGCGGAACATGACATTGCGCAACTCGATCTTGCCGTCGATCTTGGTGGGCATCAGGCCTTCGCCAGTCGGCCCTTCGTTGGGCGTCTCCATCAGCGCGTTGATCTGGCGATAGGCGATGCGCGTGGCCGACAGGCGCGACAGCAAGGTTGCGATCTGCGCCAGCGGGGCGATCGCCCGGCCGCACAGGATGGAACAGGCCAGCAGCGCGCCAGTGGTGATCACATGATCACGCAGCAAGCCGACGCCCAGGATGATGATGCCGCAATAGGCTATGGTGTTGGCGCTGTTGGCGACGGTGATGGCGACCGATGCAGTCAGCCGCTGGCCCAGCGAACTGTGCGAGTGTTTGATCAGCGCCTTGCGCCAGCGTTCGCGCTGCATCGGGCCGGCGCCGATCGCCTTGACGGTCTCCAGGCTGCCGATCGTTTCGATCAGCACTGATTGCTTGACCAGACCGTCGCCCAGGCTCTTCGCCGACAGCCGGTCGAGCGCCGGATTGGTGAAGACGCCGGCCAGGATCACCACCGGGATCATCAGCAGCGGCGGCAGCACCAATATGCCGCCCAGCGCCGCGATCACCGACAGGGTGATGAGGATGAAGGGCACGTCGATGATGGCGGACAGAGTGGCGGAAGCGAAGAAGTCGCGCAGCGTCTCCAGTTCGCGCATCAGGCCGGTCAGCGTGCCGGTCGATCCCTTGCGCTTGTCCAGCCGCAGCGCCAGCAGCTTGGCAAACAGCGTATCACCCACGTCATGGTCGATATTGGCGCCCGCCACATCAACGAAATAGACGCGCAGCAGCCGCAACACGAAATCGAACAGTAGCACGATCACCAGCCCGATCGTCAGCCCCACCAGCGAGGAGGAGGCATCGTTCGGGATCACCCGGTCATAGACAGTCATGGTGAACAGGGACGAGACGAGCGCGAACAGGTTGATCATTAGCGCTGCGATGGCGACCTTCACATAGGTTGCGCGGTTGCGCAGCATCGGCTCGATCAGCCAGGGCGCAAAGCGTTCCCTGGCCGCCGCGATCAAGGGCTGGTCGTTCATGGCCGGGCGGTCCTGTCCGAAAGGTCGATGGAAAGATGGGGCAGCAACTGGCCGGTCTTGGCCAGCAGGATGAAGCGCGCTGCGTCGCTGTCCGAGAGGGACTGCACATAATTGGCGGCGCTGTAGAAATAATTATCCTCGGCGCTTTGCAGGTCCAGCAGGTCGCCCTGTGACGATGCGAAGCGGGCGGCGATCACGTCGCGCGTATCGCGGCTGGCGCGATAGGCATTTTCGGCCGCCACCAACTGGGCGTCCAGTGCCTTGAGGTCGGACAAGGCCGTCTGGGCGTCCCGCAGCGCATCCTGCCGGACGCGGGCGGCATAGGCCTCCGCCCCGTCGGCGCGCGCGGTCGCCTGATCCGCCTTGGCATTGAAACCGGCACCCAGTTGCGCGCGCACGATGATGCGGCCGCGAATGTCATAGTCGCCCGAATTTTCGAACACGCCATAGCGGCCGGCATCGATCCCGGCGGCGATGGTGGGCAGGCGCTCGGCGCGGGCAGCGCGGGAATCCTGTCGCGCGGCGCGGGCTTCCGCTTCCGCCTTGCGCACTATGGGTGATTGCAGCAGCAGCGCTTCCAGTCCCGCGGCCTCGGTCGGCAGGTCGCGGGGTAGCGGTGCGCGGGCCAGTTGTGCGGGCGCATCATGCCCGGTCAGCGCACGATATTGCGCCTCCGCCGTGTTGAGATCGCGCCGGAAGCGCGCCAGCCGCAACTGGGTGGTGGCAATCGAACTGTCCACACGGGGCAGGTCGCCACGCGCCGAATAGCCCTGCTGAATACGCCGCTGGAGTTGTGCGCGCACCTGTTCCTGCCGCTTGCCATAATCGATCGCGGCCTGTTCCATCAGCCGCTGGGCGAAAATGGCATACCAGGCGGCGATGGTGCGCAACGCCACATCCTCCCCCTGGCTACGGGTGGTCAGGCGCGCGGCTTCCACCCGCGCGTTGCTGGCGCTGATCCGGCTCGATGCCGATCCGAAATCGAGCAGACGCTGGCGCACCGAAGCGCTGGCATCGGTACGGCCTTCGGGCCGCGACCGTTCGATGATGTTGCCGATATCGTTGGAAAAATTGCGCGCCAGCGACCGATTCGCATCCACCGTCAGGTCGATCGACGGGAACAAAGCCGACTTGGCCTGCACGCGCGCCGCCTCCGCCTCGCGTTCGCCGGCCTGCGCTTCGTCGATGACGGCATTTGTCTCGACGGCGGCCTGGACTTCGCCATGGAACAGGGCCGGATCGCTGGCCGCTTCCGCGCTGCGCAGCAGGGGATCGTCGGTCGTCGGCGCGGAAAAGGGCGTCATATTGGGCGGCGCCAGCACCGAAGAGGGCTGCGCCCCTGCAGGCGCAACGACACCGGCGAGCAACGCCATCCACGCGACGCCCCGCTTCATGGCGCGCACGCGCCAGCCGGCTTCCTTGCCTCTATCCCCCAGCACAGCGTACCCCAACGCCTATATCCCCCAAGCATCATCCGCAGAGTCCTTGCAAAGGGCGGCGGAGACGATGTGCGGGCGATATGCCCGAATAACCATAAGCAGGCAACTTGGTTCGCGACGAGTTGTCACAAAGTCGCGATCATGACGGCGATGGTCATCTTCTTGCCCATTACGTGGACAGGAAAGACGTTCCGGACATGTTATATTTCAGGTCAAAGAAATGGCGTTCCGGGGCTGCGAACGCCGGAGCATACGCCCCGGCGTCTCCCGATATCTTTACCAGGCGAATCGCAGCGATCCGACCACCGTGCGCGGCGCGCCATAATAGCAGCTATTGTTGAACGGGCAGGCCGAAATATGCGTCTTGTCGAACAGGTTGCTGGCGTTGACCGCCAGGCTCCATCGATCCAGCCCGACCTTGGCCAGGTCATAGCCGATCAGTGCGTCCACCAGAATGAAGCCGTCGGTATGGAATCGCCGGAAGGTCGTCACATTATTGATGATCGCATAGGTGGTGGTGCCATCCGAGCCGCCGACATAGCGCACCCCTGCACCCAGACTGAGGCCCGCCAGCGGCCCGCTCGCCTTGGCCGCCTTGCCGAAATCATAGGACAGGAAGGTCGATGCCGCCCATTCCGGCGTGCCAAGCTGGCGTGTGCCGGTGGTCGTTGGCGTCCCGCTGTTGGTCGCGGTGGCCGCGACGGCCGGCGCGCCCTGAGTGATGATCGCGTCGGTATAGCTGGCCGCCGCAATGATATCGAAGCCCGGCAGGATCTCGCCGCGCCCTTCCAGTTCCACGCCCCGCACCCGCACTTCACCGATCTGGATCTGGGCGGTCGACGGGATCGATCCGGTGCCGGCTTCCGGATGGCTGACCAGCACATTCTGCCGCCGCAGGTCATAGGCGGACAGGGTGAAGATCGCATTGGTCCCGGCCGGCTGATATTTCAGCCCCGCCTCATATTGGCGGCCGGTCACGGGCGTCGCCGCGCGATTTTCGGTCGGCGACACGAAGACGGTGCCCGATTGCGGTTCGAAGGATTCGGCATAGCTGACATAGGGCGATAGGCCGAAGGCGGATTCATACAGAGCGCCCAGCCGCATGGTGAAGGCCGACTGGTCGAAGCGCGTGACCGGCGCGGCGCGGGCGGCGGCGGTGGTCGGGTTGAGGTTCAGCGAGCTTTGTTCATACCAGTCCTGCCGACCGCTGGCGATCAACTGGAGGCGACCGATCGACATCTGATCCTGAAAATAGACGCCGGTCTGGTCGCGCTTGCCATAGCTGTTGGTATAGGCGCGCGCCGCACTGGCGAGGCCGGACAGGTCCTTCAGGTCGAAGGTCGGCAGGCCGGTGCCATAGGTCGGCGCGAACAGGCTGAGATTGGGAATGCCCTGGGTTAGGCGGCTGTTGAACTGCTGCACATTTTCGCCGGTGATGCGCTGATAATCGACCCCGACCAGGATATTATGCTGGATCGGGCCGGTCGCGAACTTGGCATTCAGGCTGTTGTCCAGCGTCAGCGTATCGAAATCCTCGTCCGCGCCGCCACCGCCGCGGAAGATACGCGAATAGTCGCTGTTGGTGGAGGTTCCCGTGCCCGTCGTCAGGAAACCGGACACATAAAGCTGGCGGTAGGACAGCTTGTTGTTCTGGAACCGGAAATTGGACCGGACCGTCAGATGCTCGTTAAAATCATGGCGGAAGAAGGCGGCGATCGACTTCGCCTTGTGATCATAGCGCTCATAGCCCGGATCGCCGGTGTTGATGTCGCGCGGCAACGTGCCTAGCCCGCCATTGGACAGGACCGTGCCATAGGCCGGCACGCCCGAATAGCCGCCGCCGCTCGGCGCATGCTGATAGGCGGCGACCAGCGTGAAGCTGGTGTCCGGGGCCGGGGCGAAGGTCAGCATCGGGCTGACATGATAGCGCTCGGAAAAAGTGCCCTCGGTCAGGCCATCGGACTTCTGCCATCCGCCCACGACGCGGGCGAGCAGTCGGCCGTCGCTGTCCAGCGGCTGGTTGACGTCGCCGACGAAGCGCAGGCTGTCATAATTGCCGACCTGCGCTTCGAACCGGCCGAAGCCGTTTGCCTCGGGCATCTTGCTGGTCAGGTTGACGAGGCCGCCCGGCGTGGAATTGCCATAGAGGACCGATGCCGGCCCCTTCACCACGTCGATATGGTCGATGCGGTTGAAGTCGATCTGTGGCGTGGAATAGGGGCCGGCGATCAGCCGCATCCCGTCCAGAAAGACGCCGGGCGAAAAGCCGCGCAGGATGAGCTGGTCATAGCGGGTGACCATCCCGCCGCGCTGGTTGGGGGATACGCCCGCGACATAGCCCAGCGCCTGATTGATCGACAGCGCGTTGCGTCGGATCAGTTCGTCATTGTCGATGATGGTGATGCTCTGCGCCGTCGCCATCAGCGGGGTGTCGGTCTTGGTGCCCGACCCGGTCTGATTATCCTTCAGGCCAGTGACGATGATCGTGTCGCTATTGGCATCGGCGGCTTCCTCTGCATGCGCCAAGGCTGGCACAAGCGCACATAGTGCAACACCGAAGTAGACAGATGCATGCGTTGCGCGCCGACGATGCAGATGCGCGGACCTGGCCGACGAGATAATCATAAATTCCCCCTGTTGCGAATGATAATAATAACGATTCGCAATTGCTACTAGACGGCGCATCCGTTAGAGGCAAGGCAATCGCCGTGCAGAGGAGCGCATGAAGACTGAACGTTTGACACCGTCCCGGCGCGCGCCGTGGCGCGCTTTCGCCATGACCGCGCGCTGCCTGACGGCGTTGGCGGGCGGCTATGCCGCTGCATCCGGGCTGGCTTCGCTGCTGGCGCGATCGCTGCCGATCGCGCGGGTGGAGGCGACCGCCTGGGGCATGATCCTCTCCTTCCTGATCTATGCGCTGCTGGCGCTGTGGGCCTTCCATGAATCGCGACTGCTGCGTGTTGCGGCGGTCATCTGGGGCAGCGCGCTGATCTCGGTCGCGCTGCTCTGGCTGATGGGACCACGGCCATGAGCAAGGCGAAGGAGGCGGACGGCGCGCGGGGCCTGCGCCAGTCGATGGCGTGGATTCACACCTGGCTGGGGCTGCTGGCGGGCTGGATATTGTTCGCCATGTTCCTGACCGGCACGGCCAGCTATTTCCGGCCGGAAATCACCCGCTGGATGCAGCCCGAACTGCGATTGGCACCGGTGACGCCCCGGCAAGCGGCGGAAAGCGCGGTCGCGCATATGCAGGCGACATCGCCCGACGATGAACAATGGTATATCTACCTGCCCGACGATCGCACGGTGGAAACCCGCATCTTCGCGCTCGCCCGCCCCAATCCCGATCCCAAGGCACCACCAGCGCCGCGTCGCCCGGAAATCCGCCTCGACCCGACCAGCGGCGAAGCCGTGACGGCGCGGGAAACGCGCGGGGGCGAGCATTTCTATCGCTTCCATTTCCAGCTTCAATTGCCCCATCCCTGGGGACGCTGGCTGGCGGGGCTTTGCGCCATCTTCATGCTGGCGGCGATCATTTCGGGCGTGGTGACGCACAAGCGTTTCTTCGCGGACTTCTTCATGCTGCGCTGGAACAAGGGGCAGCGTAGCTGGCTCGACGCGCATAATGTCTCGGCGGTGCTGGCGCTGCCCTTCCATGCGATGATCACCTATACCGGGCTGATCACATTGGTCGTGATGTACATGCCCTGGCCCGCAGTCGCCAATTACGCCAAGCCCACCGGTTTTTTTGCCGAAGCCTATGGCCGCGATGCCGATGATCCGGCGTCGGGCCGCGCCGTACCGCTCGCACCGATCGGACCGATGGTGGACGCCGCCGCGCGCGAATGGCAGGGCGGCCGTCCCCGCACGATCGTCATCCGCAATCCCAATGATGCCGCCGCGACGGTGACGATCCTGCGCAGCAGCGCCGATCAGCTCAACGCACGCGGGGCCTCCATCACTTACTCGGGAGCGACCGGCCGGAAGTTGTCGGCCTCGCCTGCGCCGGGCGCGGCGATCGCGACGGCCGGGGTGATGCTGGGGCTTCATCTGGGCAATTTTGCCGGGCCAGTGCTGCGCTGGATCTATTTCCTGCTCGGCCTGACCGGCGCGGCGATGGTCGGCACCGGCCTGCTGCTCTGGACCGCCAAGCGGCGCAAGCCGGGAGCCAGGCCCTTCTTCGGCTTCCGTCTGGTAGAGCGGCTGAACATCAGCGCCATCGCCTGTCTCCCGGTCGGCATGGCGGCCTTCCTGCTGGCCAACCGGCTGATCCCGGCCGACCTGCCGGGGCGCGAGGTGCTGGAGGTGAAGGCGATGTACTGGACCTGGTTCGGGCTGGCGGCATTGATGCTGCTGCGCCCGGTCCGCCACGCCTGGCCGGAGGCGCTGACGCTGTCGGCCGCTGCTTTCCTGTCGCTGCCGCTGGTCAATAGCGTGACCACCGATCGCGGCCTGTTCGCCAGCCTGCGCAGCGGCGACACGCTGTTCTTGTCGTTCGATGCGGCCATGATCGCGATCGGCGCGCTGCTGGCCTTTGGTGCCTGGCGCGCCACGCGGGTCAAGGCGGCGCCGGTGCGCAAGCGGCGGGTGATGACCCCGCCGCCGACCCCCTTGGCACCCGTCGCGCGGGAGACTGTCGATGTCGCTTGAAACCGGCCTGATCGGCTATGCCGCGCTCGCCAGTCTGGCGCTGGCTGTGAAGAAGTACCGGCCGTCGCCACCTTTGCCGATGCTACCCTCGCCTTCGGTGGCACGCTGGTCCGGCTGGATGCTGCTGGGGCTGGCGGCGATCGTGGCTGTGTTGCGCTTTGGCGCGGGGCTGGGCGTGGTCGCCTGGATCGGCCAGCTATGCATCAGTGGCGCGGCGTTGGTGCTGCTGATGTCCTGGCGACCACGTCTTGCTTATGGATTGGCCGTACCGGTCGCGGCCATTGGCCTGTTGTTGACGGCGACCTGACGGGGAAGCCGCTATCAAACCCATCGACCTCAATCTGCTTGTGACGCTCAGCATCCTGCTCCAGACTCGCAGCGTCAGCCGTGCGGCGCAGCGCCTGGGCCTCAGCCAGCCGACCGTCAGCCGTGCGCTGGGCCAGTTACGCCAGTTGCTGGCCGACCCGCTGCTGGTGCGGTCCGGATCGGGTATGATGCTGACGCGGCGTGGCGTGGAACTGGCCAAGCCGCTGGAAGACTGGCTGTCGATGACCACGACGATGCTGGCGCCACCCGAATTTGCGCCGGCGATGCTGGATCGCAGTTTCCGGATCGCCGCGACCGACTATGGCGTCTTGTCGGTCCTGTCCCCGGCGTTGCCCGCGATCGGCGCGGCGGCGGCGGGGTGCCGGATCGATGTGTCGGCCTTTTCGCAGGACATGTTCCGTCGGCTCGCTTCGGGCGAGCTTGATCTCATCATCTATGGCTTCGAACCCGATCTGTCGGTCACGCACGCGCGGCATCTGTTCCACGAAACCCAGTCGCTGATCGTGCGGCCCGATCATCCATTGGCTGCGCGCAAAGCGGTCACACTGGACGACTATTTCGCCTGGCCGCATGTCGCCATCAGCGTTGGCGATCCGGACGTCGACCATGTCCAGTCCTGCCTGGGCGATCGCGCGGCGGAGCGGCGCGTGGTGGCGAAGCTGCCCTATTTCTATGCCGCGCCGGACCTGATCGGCTCCAGCGATGTCATCCTGACCATGCCCAGTCGCGCGGCGCAGCGCTTCGCCCACGCGCATGGCTTTGCCTGTCTGCCCGCCCCGGACGAAGTGGCCGGATTCGACTATTGGCTGCTTTGGCATGAACGCAGCGCGCGTGATCCAGCGACCGCCTGGCTGATTGACATACTGGCGGCGGGGAACTGATCGGGCGCACCTGCCCTTGACAGCAGGGCTTCCCACTGGAACGGAGGGTTCGTGACCGGTTCTGCCCCCTCCCTGCGCCTTACGCCGCCCCGTGCCCCGCGCCAGCAGCGTAGCCAGGCCTCGTTCGAACGGATGATCGCGGCGGCCGAGGAATTGCTGCGCGAACGCGGCAATGACGATTTCACGCTTCAGGAAGTCGGCAAGCGCGGCAAGGTGTCGATCGGCTCCATCTATTGCCGGTTCGATAGCAAGGATGATCTGATCCGCGCCGTTCAGGCGCGCGTGCTGGAGGCTGTGGAGGTCGATCAGCGCGCCGTGATCGCGCGGGCGGAAGCAGAGGCGAAAAATCTGCGCCAGTTGGTGGCTTTGCTGGTCGAAGGGATTGCCGACACGCTGCGCCATCATGCAGAACTGATGCGGCCGATGATGCTGCGCGCCACAACCGATCCCATCGTCTCGGCTGCCGGCAAGAAAAGCTATGGCGAATTGTCCGATCTGGTCCACAATGTGATGCTGGCCCATCGGGACGAAATCCTGCAGCCGGACCCGGAACGGGCGGTGCATTCGACCTTCCGTATCCTCTATGCCGCGATCGCCCGCTATCTGGGCTTCGGATCGGCGACCGGCGCCGCCTGGGAAGGCGGTTGGGACGAACTGAAGCAGGATCTGGGCAAGATGTGCGCTGCCTTCCTGCTCTCCGCCGAGTAAATTCTCCTCAATCCTCCTCGTCGATCAGGATGCGGACGGCGGCGCCATCCGCGTCCTCGAACTGGCCATTGCGCAGCGCCCAGAAAAAGGCGCCAAGCCCCAGCAGGCCAAGGCTGAGCGCAATCGGGATCAGGATAGCGACGCCGGTCATCGTGCAGCGCCCTTCAGCCGCAGCGCATTGGCGACGACGATCAGCGAACTGCTCGACATGGCGAGGGCGGCGACCAGCGGCGTGACCTGGCCGAGGATCGCCAGCGGCACGGCAAAGACATTATAGCCGATCGCCAGCGCAAAATTCTGCTTCACCACCCGCACGGTGCGTCGCGCCGCCCGCACCGCCATCGGCACCGGGGCCAGCCAGTCGCCCAGGATTACGGCGTCGGCGGCCAACTGGCTGGCGTCGCTGGCGGAGGCCGGGGCCATACTGGCATGGCCTGCCGCCAGCGCCGGTCCGTCATTCAGGCCGTCACCCACCATTAGCACGCGGTGCCCCGCTGCTTTCAGTCGGCCGATCAGCGCCAGCTTGTCCTGCGGGCGCAGATGGCCGATCGCGGTCGTGCCGGTGGCGCGGGATATCGCCTCCAGCGCTTCGGGCCGGTCGCCGCTGGCGATCAGGGTTGTCACGCCCATGGTGTTGAGGTCGGCCAGCGTCTCGACCGCATCGGGGCGCGGGGAATCTGCGAAGCGTAGCAGCGTCGCAGTCGGGCCACGCCGATATTCACTGGCCAGATCGAACAGGCTGATCAGGCTACGAGGGCGACCCAGCGAAACGGCCTCGTCGCCGAAGTGACCGCTCATGCCCTCGCCTGCCTGTTCGCGGATATCTTCCAGCGGGGCGGGCATCACACCCTCCGTCTCCAGCGCCTGCCGCAGCGCGACGCTCAGCGGATGGCGGCTTCCGCGCGCTAGCGCCAGCACTATGGCCTTGTCCTGCGGCTCCAGCCGGTCGAGGCCATGTGGGGTAGGGCGGCCCAGCGTCAGCGTGCCGGTCTTGTCGAACACGGCTTCGTCCACTTCGGCCAGCCGTTCCAGCGCCGACCCGTCCTTCACCAGCACGCCGCGCTTCATCAATGCGCCGCATGCCACGATCTGCGCCGCTGGCACCGCCAGCCCCAGCGCGCAGGGGCAGGTGATCAGCAGCACCGCGACCGCGATCAGCAGCGCCTGATGCACACCTGCGCCCGCGATCATCCACCCAGCGAAGGATAGGGCGGCCAGCAGATGGACGCAGGGCGCATAGAGCCGCGCCGCCCGGTCGGCGATCCGCACATAGCGGGACTTGCCCTGTGCCGCTTCCTCCATCAGCCGGGCGATGTCGGCGATCACCGTATCGACGCCGGCGGCTGTGACCTCCACGACGATCGGCCCGTCGACATTGAGGGCGCCGGCCTGGACATGGTCGCCAGGCCCCACACGCACCGGCGCGCTCTCCCCGGTCAGGAAGGCGATATCCAGACCGCTATTGCCATCGATTACGCGCCCGTCGGCGGCCAGTCGTTCCCCGGCGGCGGCCAGCATATGCATCCCCGGCCGCAGGGCATCGGCGCGCACCCACTGGCTAACGCCCTGCGCATCCAGCACCATGGCGCCCGGCGCAGTCTGCTTCAGCAGGGCGGCGACACCGGCTCGTGCCCGCCCGCGCATCATGCTGTCCAGGCACCGGCCCGCCAGCAGGAAGAAGAGCAGCATCACCGCCCCGTCGAACCAGGCATGATGGCCGCCGGTCAGCGTTTCATACAGGCTCATCCCCGTCGTCAGCAGCACCCCGATGCTGATCGGGACATCCATATTGGTGCGCCCCTGTCGCAGGGCGGCAAAGGCGGAGCGGAAGAAAGGCTGGCCCGCATAAGCGACCGTCGGCAGGGCAATGAGGGCGGACAGCCAGTGGAACATCTGCCGCGTGGCGCCGTCCGCGCCGGACCAGATCGACACCGACAGCAGCATGATGTTCATCGCGGCAAAGCCAGACACCGCCAACGCCCGGATGAGCGCACGATTTTCGTCGGCGGCGACATCCACGCCGGGGTCGGCCAGGGGTTCGGCATCGAAGCCGATCGCGGCGATTGCGGCTTTCAGTTCCGGCGGGCTTAGCGCGGGATCGTGGCGGATGGCGACGCGCTTTGCGGTCATGTTGACCCGCGCGCCCTCAATCCCTGCCACTTTGGCCAGGCCATTTTCGATCTTGGCGATGCAACCCGCACAGTGCAGCGTGGGCACCGCAAACAGGCTTTCGATGCTGTCCGGGGCAGGGGCCTCGGCCAAGACAGGCTGGGTCGCCATCAGAAGACCTCCCGCAACAGATGCTGCGCACCATGGTTGATATCGGCGCGCAACTGCCAGCGCCCGGCGGGCAAAGCGCGGTCGCCGACATAATGGCCGGGTGCGGTTTCGTGGAAGGTGATGGCGATGTCGAGCGCGCGGCCCAGCGGATGTTCTGCGACGGCCGTAATGCGAGCCTCGTGGATCGGTTTGCCTGCGTTGTCGGTCAGCGCCAGCGTGACATGGCGTGCGGGGTCCAGTGCCACATCATCCTTCCAGCCGAGGCGATCCTGCGCCCGTGCCTGCGCCAGATACTGGTTGAACTTCTGGCTCTCGACATAGCTGTTATCGACTACGGTGCCGCCGAAGGAGCGGATCGCGACCGTCGCCATCAGAACATTGACGGCGATCACCACGGCAAAGAAGGCGGCCAATATACCGGTCATATGCCAGCCGGTGAAGCGACGGATCGGACGGGTCTGCATGTCTTACGGCCTTTCGAAACGGGCGGGTTCGCGCTCGCCGCCGCCTTCGCGATCGGTGGCGCGGACGGTGAAGGCGAAGTCCTGCCGCTGCGGTCCGGGCGCCGGGGCGGCGATGAAGAGGCGCAGCTTGGCCACGCTGTCGGCGGGAACGGTGGCGATGACGGTCGTTGCCGCCTGTTCGCGCGGCATGGCGTCGGTCCACAGCATCGCGCCGGGCAGGCCCTCGACAGCGACCGTCACGGGGCGGGGGCGCGCCTCCATATTGCGGACCTTGACCATATAGGCGTTGCGGATCGCGCCATCGGACAGCCGAACGAAGATGGGGTTGCGATCCTGCTGCGCGGCGATGTCGATCCGGGTGCGCGCGCCCAGTGCGAACAGCATCGCCGCGCCGATCGACAGCCATACCGCCGCATAGGCCAATGTGCGGGGACGCAGCAGCGTCTTGAGGACGGGCCGGGGGGCAGCGCCTTGCTTTTCCGCCTCCGCATCCTCCTGCGTGCAATAGTCGATCAGGCCACGGGGACGCCCGACCTGCGCCATCACCTTGTCGCAAGCGTCGATACACAGCGCACAGGTGATGCAGCCGACCTGCGCCCCGTCGCGAATATCGATGCCGGTGGGGCAGACCGCGACGCACTGGTTGCAGTCGATGCAGTCGCCGAACAGGTCGGGGTTGGCCTGCGCCTTCTTGACACTGCCGCGTTGTTCGCCGCGCCAGTCCTTGTAGGTGACGACCAGTGATTTCTCGTCCAGCATGGCGGTCTGGATGCGCGGCCAGGGGCACATATAGATGCACACCTGTTCCCGCATGAAGCCGCCCAGCAGCAGGGTCGTGGCGGTCAGCACGGCCACGGTGGCATAGGCGACCGGCGCGGCGCTGCCTGCCCAGAAATCATGGCTGAGCGCGGGCGCATCGGCGAAATAGAAGATCCATGCACCGCCGGTGGCGAAGGCGATGGCTAGCCAGACGCCCCATTTGGCGAAGCGGCGTGTGATCTTGGTCGCGCTCCAAGGTGCTTTCGCCAGCCTTATCTGTGCGTTTCGATCACCATCGATGAAGCGTTCGACATGCTGGTACAGGTCGGTCCACACCGTTTGCGGGCAGGCATAGCCGCACCAGGCCCGGCCCACCGCAGACGTCACCAGAAACAGCCCGATCCCCGCCATGATGAGCAGGCCCGCGACATAATAGAATTCATGCGGCCATATCTCGATCGCGAACATGTAGAAGCGCCGGTGCGCCAGATCGACCAATACCGCCTGATCGGGTGCGTAAGGCCCGCGATCCCACCTTATCCACGGCGTGCCCCAATAGATGGCCAGCGTCACCGCCATGATCGCCCATTTCAGGCGGCGATAGAAACCATCGACCGCCTTGGGATAGACGCCCTTGCGCTTCTCATAGAGGTCGCTCGACCCGGACGGCATCAGCATCCCCTCCTCCCCGGTACGGGGAGGAGGCAGCGCGCAGCGCTGACGGAGGGAGCGGGCAAGCTGACGCATCCGTGGCGTCTGGGGGCATACCCCCTCCACCACCGCTTCGCGGCGGTCCCCCTCCCCGTGCCGGGGAGGAATGCCTCACTGCGCCGCATTGCCCGCTTCCGCTGGCGTAGCCTCACCCCCGCCCAGGCTGTGGACATAGGTCGCCAGCATGCGGATGGTCGCCTTGTCCAGCTTGTCGTCCCAGCGCGGCATCACGCCCTGACGGCTGTTCCACACCGTCTCGTGGATCGTGTCCGCGTCGCCGCCATAGAGCCAGATGCCGTCGGTCAGGTTGGGTGCGCCCAGCGCCCGCGTGCCTTTTCCATCCGGGCCATGGCAGACCGCGCAATTGTCGGCGAAGACCCGTGCCCCGCGCTGCGAGGCCGCACTGGCCTTGTCCTGTCGGCTGATGACGCGGACATGGGCGACCACATCATTGACCTGCGCGCCGGTCAGCAACTGGTCGCGGCCGAAGGCGGGCATCATCGACACACGGGTTGCATCATGGTTTGGGTTGCGCACGCCGTCGGTGATCGTCTTTTCGATCGTCGCCAGATCGCCGCCCCACAGCCAGTCATCGTCATTGAGGTTGGGATAGCCCTTCGCCCCCGCCGCGCCGGAACCATGGCACTGGACGCAATGGACCTTGAACGCGGCGCGGCCGCCCTCGACCGCCGCCTGCATCAGTTGCGGCTTGCCAGGCAGGTCGGTGATCGCCGTGTCGGCGATCACCCGGCGCAGTGGCGCGATTTCCGCCTCCCGCGCGGCCAGTTCCTTTGCCAGCGCCCCCCGGCTCGACCAGCCCATGAGCCCGCGCGTATAATCATGCAGCATCGGGATCGCCGGATAGGCAATCACATAGCCGATCGCGAAAAGGATGGTCGCGTAGAAGGTCCACAGCCACCAGCGCGGCAGCGGCGTGTCCAGTTCGGCAATGCCGTCCCACTCATGGCCCTTGAGCTGCGTGCCGGTGGCGGCGTCGATTTTCTTGTCCTGTCCGTCAGCCATGGTCGGCCTCCGTATGGTCATTCTTGAAGATCATCGTGGCGGCGTCGCGGCTGTGCCGACGGCCACGGGGCAGGAAGTGCCAGCCGACCAGGATGATGTAGCTCACCCCCATGAAGACCAGCCCCCAGCTATCGGCGAAGTGGCGCAAGGCGTCGTAGCTCATCGCGGTTCCTCCTGGGGCTTGGCCGCATCGACATCGACCAGCGTCCCGATCATCTGGAGGTAGGCGACCAGCGCATCCATCTCGGTCAGCTTGGCGGGATTGCCGTCGAAATCGCGCTGCTGCGCCTTGGGATAGCGTTTGAGCAGGTCGGCCGCGTCGGCATTGGGATCGGCCTGCGCCTTCAGGTCGTCATTGGCCTTGGCCACATCCGCCTTGCTGTACGGCACGCCCACTCGCGTCAGCGCGGTCAGGTCGCCGCGCATGTCGCCGCTGTTCAGTTCCCGTTCGGCGAGGAAGGGATAGGTCGGCATGATGGACTCCGGCACCACGGCGCGCGGGTCTTTCAAATGCTGGACATGCCATTCGTCCGAATAGCGGCCGCCGACGCGGGCGAGGTCCGGCCCGGTGCGCTTCGATCCCCATTGGAACGGATGATCGTACATGCTCTCCGCCGCCAGGCTGTAATGGCCATAGCGTTCCGTCTCGTCGCGGAAGGGGCGGATCATCTGGCTGTGGCAGTTGTAGCAGCCCTCGCGGATATAGATGTTCCGGCCCGCCAGTTCGAGCGGGGTATAGGGGCGCACCCCCTCCACCTTCTCGATCGTATTGTCGATCCAGAAGAGCGGCGCGATTTCCACGATGCCGCCGATGGCGACGACGATGAGGGAGGCGATGCCCAGCAGCGAGATATTCCGCTCCAGCTTGCCATGGTCGAAGAATTTGGAAGCCATGATGGCGTCTCCTTATGCAGGCTGGGCAGCGATGAGCGGCTTGTCGGCGGTCGGATCATAGGCCGCGTCGCGCATCGGCTTTTCATCGCGCAGCGGTTTGCCCGCGATGGTCATGCCGATGTTCCAGGCCATGATGATCGCGCCCGCCAGATACATCAGGCCGCCCGCCGCGCGGATCAGATACATGGGCAGCATCGCGCTCACGACTTCGGAGAAGCTGTAGACCAGATAGCCGTCGGCCCCATATTCGCGCCACATCAGCCCCTGCATGATGCCCGCGACCCACATGGCGGCGGCGTAGAGAACGATCCCCAGCGTCGCGAGCCAGAAGTGCCAGTTGACGAGGCGCAGCGAGTAGAGCCGTTCCCGCTTCCACAGGCGCGGCGTCAGATAATAGAGGCAGGCGAAGGTGATGAGCCCGTTCCAGCCCAGCGCGCCGCTATGCACATGGCCGATCGTCCAGTCGGTATAGTGGGACAGACTGTTGACCGCCTTCACCGACATCACCGGCCCTTCGAAGGTGCTCATGCCATAGAAGGCCAGCGCCATCACCATCATGCGGATGATCGGATCGGTGCGGATCTTGTCCCAGGCGCCGTTCAGCGTCATCAGGCCGTTGATCATCCCGCCCCAGCTCGGCATCCACAGCATGATCGAGAAGACCATGCCCAGCGTCTGCGCCCAGTCGGGCAGGGCGGTGTAATGGAGGTGATGCGGCCCTGCCCAGATATAGAGGAAGATCAGCGACCAGAAATGGATGATCGACAGGCGATAGCTGTAGACCGGCCGTTCCGCCTGTTTGGGCACGAAATAATACATCATGGCCAGGAAGCCGGCGGTCAGGAAGAAGCCCACCGCATTATGGCCGTACCACCACTGCGTCAGCGCATCCTGCACGCCGGCAAAGGCGCTGTAGCTTTTGGAACCCAGCAGGCTGACCGGCATCGACAGGTTGTTGACGATATGCAGCATCGCAATCGTCAGGATGAAGGCGAGGTAGAACCAGTTAGCCACATAGATATGCGGCTCGCTGCGCTTGATGACGGTGCCGCCAAAGACGATCAGGTAGCAGACCCAGACGATCGTCAGCCACAGATCGACATACCATTCCGGCTCGGCATATTCCTTGCCCTCGGTAATGCCCAGCAGATAGCCGGTCGCGGCCAGCACGATGAAAAGCTGGTAGCCCCAGAAGACGAAGTCGGCGAGTTTCGGGGCGAACAGCCGGGCGCGGCAGGTGCGCTGCACGACGTAGAAGCTGGTGGAGAGCAGCGCATTGCCGCCAAAGGCGAAGATCACCGCCGATGTGTGCAGCGGGCGCAGGCGGCCGAAGCTGGTATATTCCAGGCCCAGATTGAGCGCCGGGAAGGCAAGCTGCAAGGCGATATAGAGGCCTGCAAGGAACCCTGCGAGGCCCCAGAAGACGGTCGCGATCACGCCCCAGCGGATCACATCGTCATAATATCGGCCCTGATCGGCGGGCATCTTCAGAAGGCCCCGCGCAAAGCCGGCATAATCGGCGCTGCGCATGGCATAGACGGCCAGCCCCAGCGCCACCGCGCTTACGATCCCCATATGGACGGCAAAGCCGCCGTCCCGCGCCGCCAGCATCGCCGCAAAGGCGATCAGCGCCAGCGCGAACCAGCCGCCCGTCCGCAAAACCAGTCTGTCCATCGACCTGTCCCCGCAAAAGGCTTTTGCGGCGTCCTTGGCGCGGACGCCGCCCTTATGCCTCGACCTCTGTCAAAAGCGGGGCGGCGGGTCTTTACGGGATAGTGCGTAGAGGGGGGTGAGGAGGGAGCGGACGGTTCAAATCTATTACACCGTCATCCCCGCAAAGGCGGGGATTCATCTCTCGCCTTTTCGCCTTGATGAGAGGTTGGGAGATGGGTTCCCGCCTACGCGGGAATGACGATGAACCGAAAGGCAATTCCGAAGGTCACCCCGCCTCTGCCAAAGCCTCCAGCGCGCCTGTATCCACCAGTCGCACGCCGCGCCGACCGACCAGATCGATCACGCCCTCGCGCTTCATCTCGGTCATTTGCCGGGACACGGTTTCGATCGTGATGCCCAGCACATCGGCGATCTGCTGGCGCGACAGGGGCAAGTCTATCACCCCGTCCGCGTCGGCGCGGAGCCGTCGACCCATGTCGAGCAGGAAGGTCGCGACTTTCTCCCGCGCGGTCTTGCGGCCGAGCAGCAACATCCAGTCGCGCGTGCGATCCAGATCATCCAGCGTCCGCTGAAGCAGCCGATGCTGCAATTCTCCATGCCGCATCGCAAAGCCGTCAAAGGCCCCGCGTGGAAACAGGCAGAGCCGCGCGTCGGTCAACGCCGTCACGCTGTGCGGCGTGCGCGCGCCGAACGGGCGGCCGATGAAATCCGACGCATAGACCACGCCGACAATCTGTTCGCGCCCGTCGCCGGTGGAGGTGGCGAGCTTCAGCGTCCCTTCGATCACATTGGCGACGACGGTGCTGTCGTCGCCTTCCCACATCACCGTCTGTCCGGCATGCAGCGCCACCCGCCGCCCGATCCGGCTCAGCGCCTCCCGGTCGGCATCGGACAGGTCCGCGCAAATGGCATGGTCGCGCACGACGCAGTTGTCGCAGGATTGTCCGCCACAGGTGCGGGCCATCGGGGCGGCGACGCCATTTTGCGCCATGTCAAATCGCATATCCATGACCGCTGCATGGCGTTGCGGCAGGCCGCGACCTATCCGTAAATATGCGTAAGAGGCGCGCGGTCGGGGAAGGCAGAATAGGAATGCGGCCGCTTAACTTCGCACATTTCCTGCAAGTTTCGACATTTCAGAACAGATGTTGGAAATTTTGTTACCCGAGAGCCGCGGCGGAATATGGGATATTTATAGGATAGGTGGTGGCGGTAGGACAGGTGCGGAGGGGCGGCTTTGGGTGGTTTGGGGACGGTCCGGTTTAGAGGAGATAATCGACCATACCGGGCGCTGCGCGAAGACAAATCATTCGGCAATAATCACTCAATTGCGGTCACTGCGGGGCAGGCAGGCCGCGTATCTCTCGCCAGTATTCGTCACGCACATCGGCATCCACTTCGATTGGCATCGTGCTGCTCGGGTAGAGCCGATCAGCACCATCTTTTCGCGGCCCCGAAATCCAGTACTCCTCACCCGTGGCCACGTCGAAGTAGTTAGACTTCAATCCGCCACCGCCGCCAAGCCGTTGAAACGTGCGTTCTTGGTAATGAACAGACTGACCCGATTGCGAGATCGTGACGCGACCAATCCGAGCGGGACCGTTCAAACCGCCCGATTTATCCTCAATATACATGATCCGAGTTCGTCTAGCGTTCATTGCAAGGCCTCCGCAGCCAACGATAGCAAAGGCGATGGCCAACCGGAATGGCTACTTTCCACCAGATTTTGCTATTCGGCGTTCGATCTGCCATCTTAATGAGCGGCGGGTTTCGGGGATGCCGATGGCGAGGATCGAGTGACTGACTTTGGTCGCTACCCGCCTGTCGCCTCCGCGCCATCCCCGGCATGGAAGGCAATCCGCAGCGCTTCGGCCAGGCTCTTTACTTCCAGCTTCTGCATCAGGTTGGCGCGGTGGATTTCCACCGTGCGCGGGCTGATCCCCAGATCATAGGCGATGCTCTTGTTGGGCAGGCCTTCGACGAGGCCGTCCAGAACGTCGCGCTCCCTGTCGGTCAGAACATTGAGTCGCGCCTGCGCCTCCTGCGCCCGTGCGCTCGCCCCGCGCGCGGCGATCGATTGCTTGCGCGCCGCTTCGATACAGGCAAGCAGCGATTGCTTGTCGAACGGCTTTTCGATGAAGTCGCTGGCCCCGGCCTTCATCGCTGCCACCGCCATGTCCACATCGCCATGGCCGGTCATGATCACGACCGGCAGCATGACGCCGCGCGCGCGCAATTCGCGCTGCACCTCCAGCCCGTCCATGTCGGGCATGCGCACGTCCAGCAGCACGCAGCCCTGCGGCAGGTCGGCTGCCTCCTTCAGGAAGGGCAGGCCGCCGTCGAACAGGGTGACGGCAAAGCCGCTGGTCTTGAGCAGGAAGGACAGGGACCGGCGGATCGCCTCGTCATCGTCCACGACATAGATGGGATAGGTGTCGCTCATTCTTCGTCCGCGCGGTCCAGGGTGAAATGAAAGGCGGTCCCGCCCCAGGGGGAGGGGGTTGCCCAGATGCGGCCGCCATGGCCTTCGATAATCGTCTGGCTGATCGACAGGCCCACGCCCATGCCGGTCGCCTTGCTGGTGGTGAAAGGAGTGAAGAGCGTGCGCGACATGTCGGAGCTGAGGCCCGGCCCGGAATCGGCGACCACCACCTCCACTTTACCATCCTCCGTCGGCATGGCGGTCAGGCGCAATATGCGGACCGGGCGGCCCTCCATCGCTTCGACCGCATTCTTGACCAGATTGATGATCACCTGCTGCAACTGCACCCGGTTGACCAGCACCTTGTCCACGATACGGTCGACCTGCACGTCCATGTCGATGCCGCGGCTGTCGGTGCCGATGAAGGCCAGCGCGGCCCCTTCGGCCAGCAAAGCGCGCATCGGTTCGGGCTGGCGCACGGTTTCGCCGCGCTTGATGAATTCGCGCAGCGACCGGATGATTTCGCCCGCGCGCAGCGCCTGCCGCGCGCTTTCATCCATCGCCTCGTCCAGCATCTCGCGGTCCACATCCCCCGGCATGGCCAGCAGGTCGCGCCCCGCCTCCATATAATTGGCGATCGCGGTCAGCGGCTGGTTCAGCTCATGCGCCAGTGCCGACGCCAGCGTGCCCATCGCCGTCACCCGGCTGGCATGGGCGAGTTCGGATTGCAGGTCGGCGACGCGCCGTTCGGCCTGTTGCCGTTCGGTAAGGTCGCGGATGAAGCCGGTGAACAGCCGCTGACCCTGATCCTGTACTTCGCCCACCGACAATTCGATGGGGAAGGTGGAGCCGTCCCGCCGCCGGGCGCTGGTCAGGCGACCGACGCCGATGATCCGTTTTTCGCCGGTTGTGCGATAATGGTCGATATAGCCATCATGCCGTTCCCGGTCGGGGGAGGGCATCAGCATCGAGATATTCTCGCCCAGCACGTCGCTTTCGGCATATTGGAACATGCGCTGCGCCGCCGCGCTGAACGACACGATCCGGCCGCGCAGGTCGATCACGATCAGAGCATCGGGCACCGTCGCCAGGATCGATCCCAGCAGCGCCTGCTCCAGACTATGCGCATCCGTAAGTGCGTCGCTGTCATCATCCGCTACCGCCATGCGCCTTCCATGCCGTCCTTTCAGTGCGCCAGCAATAGCGGCACGGGCGCGGTGCGCAGCAGCGAACGGGTGACGCCACCGAAGATCAGTTCGCGCCAGCGGCTATGGCCGAAGGCGCCCATCACGACCCAGTCGGCGCCCAGGGTGGCGATCGCTTCGCGCAGGGCGATCTCCGTCGGCCGGTCGGCGCGGGGCCAACTGTGCAATTGCGCCTTTATGCCATGGCGGGCCAGATATTCCGGCGCATCGATAGCGGGGAAGGGCGTGTCGCGATCCTCCACGGTCACGATGTCGACCGCTTCCGCCAGTTTCAGCAGCGGCACGGCGGCGCGCAGCGCAGCCCCGGCGGGATGCGATCCGTCCCACGCCACCAGCGCGCGGCCGGTGACGGCAAAGTCCTTCGCATCGGGCGGCACGGCCAGCACCGGCGTCCGTCCGCCCAGCGCCAGATCGGCAGCGATCGGCAAGGGGGATTGCACGCTGCTCCGCCCGCCTTCGGGCAGGCTGGCAACGATCAGGTCCGCCAGCTTCGCCGCATCCAGCAGGCCGGGCAGGCTGTCCCCCTCCATCTGGCGCCAGTCCCAGGCGACGTCTTCCTGCACGAAGCGCGCCTCGATCCGGGTGCGGAAGGCCTGATCGATCGCATGGAGTTCCGCCGCGATCACCGGGGAATAGCCCATGCCATCCTGCGCCCCTGCCGCCACCAGTTCAGGCATGGGCGTCACCTGGACGCACTGGACATGGGCGCTACAGGCGCGGGCCAGATCGCAGGCGGCCTGCAACCGGCTTTCGGCGCCCAGATCGTCATGGATATGCAGCAGGATCGTCTTCATGACATGTCTCCATCCGTTCCCGACTGGATTAGGCCTGCCCCCGTAGGACCACCATCAGGGATAGTCCTTATAGCATTTTCGGGCTTGAAACGGGATTCAAACCGGCATGACGTGGACCATGATACGCCTCGAACTCGGCCGCACGCCGGCCTTTCCCAACGGGTCCGCTGCGCGCAGTTATGTCATGCGGCTGCCGCTGGGCGCGGACGGCCAGATCGATGAGCAGGAATATCGCCACCATCCCGAATATGCGACCGTGCGCCGCTTCTGGCCCAACGAGCCGGACCGGCACGGCCATCTGCTGCGCACCGCCGAAGGCTGGGCGCTGTCCTACGCGCCGGAGGAAATGCCGCTGTCGCTGGAAGCCGCGATGATCCGATCGGGCAGCCATTTGACCCTGACTGAACCGGGCGGTCTGCGGCTGCCCTTCGAAGTGAAGGCGCTGGGGAATATCTAGGCCGAGATGAATTCCCCTTGATCCGTTCGTTTCGAGCGAAGTCGAGAAACGCTAAGCACTGCACTATCCGCTTCTCGACTTCGCTCGAAGCGAACGGGAGTTCTTACTCAATCTGACGTTATCCCCGTCCCGGCACACGATTCGGTCGTCATTGTTTCGGAAAAGGAGGCGGCGGCATCCCGGCCGGAATGCCGCCGCTCTGGCCTCACAGCTTGAAGCCGACGCCCACGCCGAAGACGAACGGGTCGAGATGCACGCGGACCTTCTGCACACCGGCCGCCGTGGTCGACAGGCGCGTGGTCGTGTCCATGTCGATATATTTGACGTCGAGATTGAGGAACATCCGGTCATTGATCTGGATGTCGACACCGGCCTGTCCCGCAACGCCGAAGCTGTCGGACATATGCACCTTCGTATCGCCCACCGCGCCTTCCAGCGCACTCGACGCCTTCTCATTATAGAAGATGGTGTAGTTGACGCCCGCGCCGACATAGGGGCGGATATTGCCTTCGGGCAGGAAATGATATTGCGCCGTCAGCGTCGGCGGCAGCACCCAGGTCGATGCCAGCTTGCCCAGCGATCCGGTGGTGCCGGTGCGGCCGCTGGCCGAATGTTTGGTGGTGGCCGCGATCAGTTCGAAGCCGATATGGTCGGTCGCCATATAGGTGAAGTCGACTTCCGGCGTCACCGCATTGTCGACGCTCACCTTCTCGCCGGGAAAGCCGGGCAGGACGCTGCTGCTCTTCTCATTGGGCGCGACCATGATGCCGCGCAGGCGGATCAGCACATCGCCCTGCTTGGCCTGTGCCGGGGTGGCCAGTGCGCCCGCGATCGCGGCGGCGCCCAGCAATATGCCCTTGATATGCATGAGGGGGTCTCCCTTTCCTGTGGTTGATGACCCGCCTCTGCGCCTGACTGCGCGTATCGGCATTGATCGAGCGCAAGCCGCAATTTGACATGGCGCAATGCGTGCGATGCGGCGGCGTGCGATGCGGTCCTGCATGTGGACCTATCATCCCGACCTGCTCGCGCGGCCGGTGCCGCGCTACACCAGCTATCCCACCGCCGCGCAGTTCGGCGACGCTGTCGGCGCGGCCGATCTTGCCAGTCGCCTCGATGCGCTGGCGCAGGACACGGCGCTGTCCCTCTATGTCCACATCCCCTATTGCCATGACATATGCTGGTATTGCGGTTGCAACACCGGCGCGGCGAACAAGGCGCAGCGTCTGAGCGCCTATGTCGACGCGCTGGAGCGGGAAATTGCGATGGTTGCCGCGCGGCTGGGCGGGCGCGGACGGGTGGGGCGCATCGCCTTTGGCGGGGGCAGCCCCAATTCACTGCCGCTGGTCGATTTCATCCGGCTGCTCCAGCATATCACCTTGTGCTTCGAGGCGCATGACGCGCAGATTTCGGTCGAACTGGACCCGCGTCGGCTGGACGCCCAGTGGATCGAGGCGATGGCCGTGATGGGGGTGGATCGGGTCAATCTGGGCGTCCAGACCTTCACGCCGCATGTGCAGGCGCGCATCGGGCGGGTGCAGCCGCTCGACATGGTGGAGCGGGCGGTCGAGGGGTTCGCCCGCGCCGGGGTCGCCACCGGGTTCGACCTGATGTACGGGCTGCCCGGCCAGACGATGGACGATCTGGCGGCCACGCTGGACGCCAGCATCGCCATGGCGCCTGCGCGCATCGCCCTGTTCGGCTATGCCCATATGCCGCGATTGCTGCCGCGCCAGCGCCGGATCGATGCACAGGATCTGCCCGATGTGGCAATGCGGTTCGCGATGGCGGATGCCGGGCATCGGCAACTGCCGGGCGCAGGCTATCAGCCGGTCGGTTTCGATCATTTCGCGCGGCCGGATGACGGGCTGGCTATCGCCGTACGGCATGGACGGCTGCGGCGCAATTTTCAGGGCTTTAATGACGATCCGGCTGATGTGTTGCTGGGCTTCGGGGCGAGCGCGATCAGCCAGTTTCCCGATCTGATCGTCCAGAATGAAAAACGGGCGGGGCCATGGCGCGAACGGATCGAGGCGGGGGAACTGACCGCATCGCGCGGCACGCTTCGCAGCGCGGACGATCGTCGGCGCGGCCGGGTGATCGAGGCGCTGTTGTGCCGCGGCGAAGCACAGGTCGGGGAAGGGCTGGCCATGCCGGACCTGCGCATGTTCGAGCAACGGGGTCTGGTGCATGTCAGTGCCGGGCGGCTGGCACTGACGCCGCAGGCTCTGCCCTATGCCCGCAGCATCGCCGCCTGTTTCGACGCCTATCTCCAGCCGGTCGAGCAGCGGTTCAGCCATGCGGTGTAGCGGGCTGCTGCTGGCGGCGCTGGTCGCCACGACCATCGCGTCCCGTCCCGCTGCATCCGGGGCCATGGTGGCGGGTTTTTGCGGTCAGGCCCCGCCGGGCTGGAAACCGCCCTGGCAGCGCAAGCCTGCTACGCCCACCGCTCCCGATACTGCCTGTCACCTGATGCTGTGCGATCGGCGCAAAGCGGGGGGCAAAGCCGGAGCGGAAAGTCCGGCATAGCTTTTCTGTATTCCCCGCCAGCATTGCTTGCGCGCCGATTCTCTATAGCATCGGTAGATAAGCCGTGCGAGTCGGTCGGGAGGACATATGCAGGACGATCAGATGCAGGATCAGGACGGGCTCTTTGCCCGCTGGCGCACGCGGCTGTCGCAGGCCTTGCTGCGCGACCCCGCCGTCATCCTGCTGGAACGGGATGCGGACGCGCAGGAGCAGGAGGCGGGCCTTTCCGCCCTTTGCGAAACGGCACGCTGACCCCCTTCGCATTTGATGTGCGCGCCCCTACATGGTGGCGGACCCTCATCGCATATTTGCAGGAGATAGAATGGCTACCAATCCCCGCGCGGTAACGCGTGCTGTCGATACGCTTTTCCTTGATCGCTGGTCGCCCCGTGCGTTCGATTCCTCCGCCATTCCGCAGGATGATCTCGACACGATTTTCGATGGCGCACGCTGGGCGCCGTCGGCCTTCAACTATCAGCCCTGGCGCTTCCTCTATGCGCATCGCGACGGTGCGGACTGGCAGCGTTTCCTGAACGTCCTGCTGCCCTTCAACCAGAGCTGGGTGCAGAATGCGGGCGCCATCGTCTTCGTCCTGTCCGACACGCTGATGGCCGCGCCGGGCTCCGAAGATTATAAGCCGTCCTACAGCCACAGCTTCGACGCCGGCGCTGCCTGGGCGCTGCTGGCTTTGCAGGCGACGCGGCTGGGCTATCACACCCATGGCATGACAGGGGTGGATTTCGAAAAGGCGCGCGTCGAACTGGGCGTGCCCGATCGTTTTCGTATCGAAGCCGCCATCGCCATTGGCAAGCAGGGCGACAAGGCCGTGCTGCCCGAAGCATTGCAGGCGCGCGAACTGCCCAGCGATCGCAAGCCGATCGAGAGCTTTGCCTTCGCAGGCAATTTCCCCGCCTGATCCAGCGGCTTGCGGCTGGCGTCCAGATTGGGCAACATGGCAGAAGGGCGTCGTATCGACGGCGCCCTTTTTGCTATCTGGTGCCCTGTCCATGTCTCTGCCCGAAATGATCGCCCAAAGTGCCGTGGCAGCGGTCATCACCAATCCGCGCCTGCCCGACAATCCGATCGTCGAATGCAATGATGCCTTCACCGCGCTGACCGGATTTGAACGGGACGAGATTGTCGGACGCAATTGTCGCTTTCTGGCTGGGGGCGATCCGCCGGGGCCGCAGGCGGACATGATCCGCGCGGCGCTGCGCGAACGCAGGCCGGTGCTGGTCGAACTGCGCAACTATCGCAAGGATGGCACCGCCTTTCGCAACGCTGTGATGATCGCGCCGATCTTTGGCGCGGACGGGTCGCTGGATTATTTCCTGGGATCGCAGATGGCGGTCGAAGGCGACCGGGGAGATGATGCGCGGGCCCGGATCGCGACCCTGACCGATCGACAACGCACCGTGCTGGTCGCCATGACCGCCGGCCGGCTGAACAAGCAGATCGCCTTTGACCTTGGCCTGACGGAACGCACGGTGAAGATGCACCGCGCCGCGATGCTGCGCGCGCTGGATGTGCGCACCGCAGCGGAAGCGATCCGGCTGGCGATCGAGGCGGGGCTGTAGCGGCATGGTGCTGCTGGGCATCGCGATCATCGTGGCGGGTTTTCTGCTGCGCTTTCATCCGCTGCTGGTCATCCTCGCCTCGGCGATCGTCACCGGCCTTGCCGCCGGGCTGGACCCGCTGGCGATCATCGCCGCGCTGGGCAAGGCCTTTAACGAGGCGCGCTATGTCAGCATCATCTGGATCGTGCTGCCGGTCGTGGGCCTGCTGGAGGCGAACGGCCTTCAGGAGCGGGCAAGAGGCCTGATCGGTCGTATGCATGGCGCGACCGTCGGCCGGTTCCTGACCGGCTATCTGTTGCTGCGACAGGCGCTGGCGGCGGTGGGGCTGACATCGGTGGCGGGCCATCCGCAGACGGTGCGGCCGCTGGTCGCGCCGATCGCCGAAGCAGCGGCAGAGGCGCAGGCCGGGGAACTGACCGGCGACGAGCGCGAGGAAATAAAGGCCTGGGCGGCGGCGACCGACAATATCGGGCTTTTCTTTGGCGAGGATATTTTTCTGGCGATCGGATCGATCCTGCTGATCAAGGGGCTGCTGGAACAATATGATATCGTGTTGGAGCCGCTCCAGCTGTCGGTCTGGGCCATCCCGACCGCGATCGCGGCCTTCCTGATCCATGGCTTCCGGCTCTGGCGGCTTGACCGGCGGTTGAAGCGGGGCCGGGGAGCAAAGGTGGCATGATCACGCTCCACTGGGTCTATGCGATCGCCGGGGCCATCTTTGCCACCTATGGGCTGCTCGGCGTGCGGGATCGGCCGGTCAACGCCGCCTTCTGGGCGCTGCTGGCGCTCAGCATGTGGGCGGGCGACCGGCTCGGCGATCTGGGCAACGGTATTCTCGTGCTGGGACTGGTGGGGCTGGGCGTGCTGGGGCGGCTGGGGCGCAGCGATGGCGCGGTGCCGCTGGCGGTGCGGCAGGCACGGGCCGTGAAGTTCGGCAACCGGCTGTTCGTCATCGCGCTGATCATCCCCGTCACGGCGCTGCTTGGCACGATCCTGTTCAAGCAGGCGCCAGACTGGTTCGACGGGAAGCAGGCGACGCTGATCGCGCTGGCGCTGGGCGTGCTGATCGCCATGGTCACGGGCTGCCTGTGGTTGCGCGCCGGGCCGATGGTGCCGCTGGAGCAGGGACGGCGCCTGATGGACAGCGTCGGCTGGGCAGCGATCCTGCCGCAGATGCTGGCCAGTCTGGGCGCGGTGTTCGCGCTGGCCGGTGTCGGTGATGTCGTGGGCGGCATCGTGCAGCAGGCGATCCCGCTGGGCAGCCTGCTGGGCGCGGTGATCGCCTATGGGCTTGGCATGGCGCTCTTCACCATGATCATGGGCAATGCCTTTGCCGCCTTCCCGGTGATGACGGCGGCGATCGGCATTCCGCTGCTGATCCGCACCTATCATGGCGATCCCGCCGTGGTCTGTGCGATCGGCATGCTGGCAGGCTTTTGCGGCACGTTGCTGACGCCCATGGCCGCCAATTTCAATCTCGTCCCCGCCGCCCTGCTGGAACTGAAAGACAAGCATGGCGTGATCAAACGGCAGGTCGGCACCGCCGTTCCGCTGCTGATCGTCAACATCCTCCTGATCTACTGGCTGGCTTTCCCATGACCCTGTTGACCCAAGATATCGCCAGCCGTTTTGCGGCGCTGACCCTGTCGCATCTGGGGCGGCGCTATCCCTATAAGATGGATCTGGTCTGGGCCGGGCCGCAGGATGCGCGCGAACCGGCCGAGCATCACCCCATCTTCCATGGCAGTTTCGACTGGCATAGCTGCGTCCATGGCTGGTGGCAGGTGATGCGCCTGATGCGGCTCTATCCCGACATGGCGGCCGCTGCCGACATTCGCGCGCGGGCGGACGCGATGCTGACGCCCGACAAGGTGGCGGGCGAACTCGCCTATCTCAACCGACCGCTCAGCGCGGGGTTCGAACGGCCCTATGGCTGGGGCTGGCTGCTGGCGCTGCATCAGGAACTGGCATTGCATGACGCCCCCTGGGCGCAGGCGATCGCGCCGCTGGCCGATGCCTTTGCCGTGCGCTTCCATGCCTTCCTGCCCAAGCTGACCTATCCGCTGCGCGTCGGCACCCATTTCAACATCGCCTTCGCGCTGACGCTGGCGCTGGGCTGGGCGCAGACGCACGATCCGGCGCTGGTGACGCTGATTCGCGATCGGGCGACCGGCTGGTTCGGGCAGGACAAGGGCTGTCAGGCGTGGGAGCCGGGCGGGGACGAATTCCTGTCCTCCGCGCTCACCGAAGCGCTGCTGATGAGCCGTTTGCTGCCCGGCGCGGACTTCGCCATCTGGTTTCATGATTTCCTGCCGTATCTGGCGGAGGGGACACCGGCGACCCTGTTCACTCCGGCCATCGTGTCCGACCGCAGCGACGGCAAGATCGCGCATCTCGACGGGCTGAACCTCAGCCGCGCCTGGTGCTGGCGCGGGATCGCGGCGGCGCTGGGGCCGGGCGACCCGGTCAACGGCCTGGCGCAGGACGCGGCGCGCGTGCATATCGACGCCAGCCTGCCCCATGTCGCGGGCGACTATATGGGCGAACATTGGCTCGCGACCTTCGCACTGCTGGCGCTGGAATAGGGACGCGCAGATTTGCGTGCGCATCTGGGATAATTGGGGGGGTCTATCGGTGGAGCCAATGCTCTGCTTCACCAAAACCCTGCAATATCAAGGTGATGGTGACCCCTACGGGCACCCGGCAGTCATGGCAAGGTATTGACTTAACGTCGGTTCTTGCTTCCGACCGGTGTTCAATACCATCATAAGTGCCAACAGTCTATTGGGATCGCGTGGAATCGAATGGCATTGCTGGAGATGGCGCTTCATCAGCGGATGTGTCGGATAAACCTGATGTCGGTCATTGCATCAGCAAATGGCTTGTAGGGGTGGATTGGGAACGGCTGGCGCAACAGGGGCTTCGATTATCGCCCTGACAAGCTCTCTGCCGCTCAATGCATGTGTGGAGGGGATCGCGCTAATATGGCACTGAGATGGGCGATTTCGGCCTATTTCGTAGGGCGCGGCGCTCAATTGCGCGGGGATCGTCTTGGTGTGTAATCCCGTATTTAGTAGGAAGTTAAATGATGACGGGCATAGCTCGGTTGATCTGCATCAACAGGATTGGCTATGACGGACGAAAGGAGCGAGGCGATTGAACAGGCAATTCAGTTCGCGGGCAAACTCATCTTGGGCGGCAGAATGGAGCCGCAAGCAATCCATGTAGCAATCATGCGGCGGGGCTTTGAGTCTCATGAAGTCAGCCCTATCATCGCAGCAGCTATCCAACGCATCGAAACTTATCAAAAGCACGTCAATAAGGAATCTGACGCCCATTTTTTGAAGATCGGTGGCGTCATGATTTTCTTCTGGATCGCCATAGTCTCATTGGCTGGCTATCCTGACTATGGGCGCGGCAGAGGGATGCTCACCATGCTTTTACTTATTGGCATTGGCACCTTGGGATATGGCATTTACGGACGTCTGACAGCGAAGAAATGATGCAAATCGACACCCAAATTCTGACCGCTCTGATCGGCACCTTGAGCGGCTTAGGGGGCACGTGGCTAGGCGCTTACCTCAATCGAAAAAGCGCCTACCAAACTGCTATACAACTGGCAGACGTAGAACGGCACAAATACGCCCAAGGACGTCTGTGGGATGCAAAAAAGGAAGCATATACCCTTATCATTGGTGAGCTGAATGTCATGCGAAAGCTGACTCAGCGTATCAATGACGGCTTTACTGACGGCGAAATGCACGAAGAGGAGTATTTCCAAAGCGCGTCGTTCCACAAGGATAACAACGAATTGTGGAACCGCTATCGCCAGCTTCAAACGACATTCGATAACAACTCCTTGATCCTCTCAGATCGTTTCAAGGAGCAGTTTTCAGAATGGATGAAAGACCTCTTTTACTGCGATGAAGATGACATTCCGCCAATTCTGGCTGATGTTCACTGGAATGCGATGCGAAAGCATGTTCCACTTTTTGTAGAGGTTGCAAAAGATGAAATCGCTCCCAAGCTGCCAGTGCTGACCGAATGAGCGAGGCTATCTACAACCTCTTCCTTATGTGGGAGAACTTCGTTTGCCGCTCGGTGCGATACGTCGTGCATGAGGTGGATATGGATGATGCGTCTGCGCTGAAATTCCTCCAACAGCGCGTTCCTATCGACCTAAATTCATCAAAGGCAATCCAGCTAACCAAACCCTTCACAAAGGAGGAGTTCGACGCTCGCACTCGCTTGCGGCAAGGCGAACGCCTGTTCGATGAGGTCTTCATATTGCTAGGTGCAGGGCAGCAACCGCTATTCGTGCTGACGCCTGTGGTGGACGGTGTGCCACAGGTCAAGTTTCAATCGGAAATGGGCGACCCTGATATATACCTCCGCGAAGATATGACCGGCGATCATAAGATGGATGACTGGCTCATAAAATATACTACCGGAAATACCATTGACCTGCCATCGCTCATAAACGATGATTATTTTCTCGCTATCAAACAGACATTCAATGCGAAGCACTACGTATCATCAATGAAGCTATTACTCAGTGCGATAGATTCCATTGCCTATATTGAATATGGCGACGCGAATGGAAAGCAGACTATTTTTGAAAAATGGCTTGTAACCTATGCTGATTTGACAGCGCTTTCCATCACACCGCAAGAACTATGGGAATTGCGGAACGGGCTGCTGCACATGAGCAACCTGCATTCTCGACAGGTCAACAAAAATGCTGTCAGGCAAATCTCGTTCCATGTAGGGGCAAAGCCTTTTTATGAGCGCGAGGGCATCCACTTTTTCAGCTTTTATGGCCTCATACAGGCTGTGACAAAGGGACTTGGAAAATGGCTGCAAAGCTACAACGACGACCGCGAAAAAATGGTATCGTTCGTTTCACGGTATGACAAAACAATCTCGGATAGCCGTCTTGCCGTTTACACTGGTATCGCTTCACAAAGTTAGCCGCCAACGAGGGGAACGCGGCCATTGGAGAATGACGCTACAATCAGCACGATAGCCCAAGGCAACAAAGACCCCATTGCCCACTGCGTCGCCACCTTGAGGTATTTGAATTTGCAAGAAACGATCTCAGAGTTACGCCAAATCTGCCCGCAAATATCGTTCGTCAGATCGGTCACGGACACGCTCATATACTGATGAACAAAGTCGGATTCCCGGCGCTTCGATATCTCCGCAAAATACACCAATGATGCTTGCCCTCCTTCCAAATGAGGAAATGCGCAACGATACAGGTTAAAATACGTCCAGGCGACCATAGCGAGAAAAACCGCAAGCGGCACCGTCACATACCATTTGGGTAGATCACTAGCGGTAAGATTTAGAGCCGCGACCGCCAATTGCGCTGACACGATAGCGAACAGAGCGGATACTTTACTATCGAGACGCGGCATGAAGCTCTGAACCAAAGCAAGCTGCCGTTCAGCTACTTCAAGCCTATGGCGATCATCTGCTGCTGCCAATTTAAACTTCCCACCAATATGAAGACGAATAAATGTCGATGTAGCCCATCTCTGGCCAGTTGCTCTTCATCCACATGTCAAAACCATCTGACCCAATACGCGCACTTTCGTTCAGGCTATCATAGACTGCTTTCGTAATCCAAGTTGGCCGGTTATGATCTCGCGCGGCAAGTTTAGCTGCATAGTTCGCCGCGCGCCCAACCCAAACGAGGTCGTTTGATCCACGTATCCCCGTCTTCGCAACGAAAAGATCAGACGTGTCGATCCCGCACACGTGATACAGCTTATAGGTATCAGATGTATATTTTTCGTCCTTCTTCGTCTGAACGATGTTCTTCGCTGCCCAATTTATCTTAAGAGCCGCCTTTGCTGCCGTTGTATTTTTCCCATCGCCTAGAAACACTGCCATGATGCGATCGCCGTCATAGGCAGTGATCGATCCGCCCTCAGCGATGATGATTTTCGCTGCGCAGTGGAGAAATGCCTTATATATTTCGGCGGAAAACCAGTCTTTATGGCCATCCACTAGCTGCGTAGAATCTGCCAAGTCCGCATACAGAACAGTGGCTTCGATTTTAACAGCATCATTGGTCAGCTTGATGCTTTCATCAGAGGGAACGACGGTTCCATCTCTGGTGCTCCATTGTTGGTCGAAAATCTCTTTGACGCGCTTCTCTAAATCATCCTTCAACGCCACGCTGTAATGCCCCCACTGGTCGCTTCCGTAACGATCAAGATTATGGCATCACTTCATAAATTCAAGGGGGAGACGCCGTGATTTGGTTGGTGATCCAAAGGCTGAAAGCTGACGTGTGTCAGACAGATAATGCCTTGGCGTTCAACCAAACCACAATCCTATGTCTGTGTTCGACAGCGGTAGTAAAAAGGTTTTCCGTCCCCGTTCGATTGACGCACGACGAAGCCGAATAGTCCCGCATGCCCTAACAAGTGCCAAAGCGGTCAGTCGGTTTCTCGAACGTAGCAGCAAGGCGACCGCTCAAGATTGCGACATCCTTACCATGACCGTGCAACCTACCGGCCCTTTGGTCTTAGCA
Organism: Sphingobium sp. AP50; assembly: GCF_900109095.1. Taxonomy (GTDB): domain Bacteria; phylum Pseudomonadota; class Alphaproteobacteria; order Sphingomonadales; family Sphingomonadaceae; genus Sphingobium. The sequence continues at coordinate 120,382 of NZ_FNYZ01000002.1, read as the reverse complement.
GCTGCTTTCTGACATGCGGCAAAGGTGTCGCGGTTCTCGCGGGCTAGGTCGGCGGAGTCTACAATCGCCTGCCAGCCTTCCGGGTTTCCGGCGCGCATGAGGCGGATACCGGCATTCCACAGGTTCGGCTCGCCTATCGTGCGAAGGGCCACGCGTTCCGGCCAGAGCCAGCTTTGCGGGCCTATGTTGGCCGCCCAGCCCGGATAGATCAACCACAGAAGCGAGATGGCCAGTGCCACGCCACCGCCGCAATAGAGCATGTGCCAGCGCTGCTTCTGCTTGGTCCGAATGGCGCCGATTGCGCGCATCTGATCCGCATGAACTTGATGATGCAACTCCAGCGATTTCTTGATGGTCGCCCTGTCCGTCGCTCGTGCAGCATCCGCCGCCACATCAATCCGCTCCGCCATGCCCTCCGGCGTCAGCTGCATGGCGGGTGCGTCCATGATTGTCTTCGTTTGCCCTGCCAACGTCGCGAGATAGCCGTTCATCCTGGCAAGCGTCGGCCCATAGTCGGGAAATTCGAGGCTCTGTTTCTCAATGGCGATATGCTCAAGCGCGCGGGCCATCACCGCCATGCGCCCTTCAAGTCGTTCCTCCAAAGCGGCCACGCGCTCCGAGAGATGCGCGAAGGCCTCGGCGGCGGCATTGGGCCGGGGTTCCGGCTCCTGTTCGTTCAAAAGGCTTTGCTCGTCGTCCATGTCATGGTCTCCTTGGGGTTAGCGGCTCATGCCGCGACTGATGTCGCGTCCGTGATCGAAGGGAATGGAGGATGCGAGGTCATGGGAGAGGTTGCGGCCCGCCTGCTGGCCGATCTCAAGCCCTAGCTCGCGGCTGCGCAGGCCCAGCACCGGTTCAAGCTGGGCGTCGCGCTCAAGACTTTTCGCCATGCCCGCCATCTGCTGCGCGGCGCTTTTCGCACCCCGGAAATTGCCGTCGCGCACAAGCTCTGCATGATGGCGCTGCAACTGCTGCCACCCTTCCACGAACCGATCAGCGCGCTGGAACGGGTCCATGCGGATTTCGGTTTCCAACTGCATCGCGCGCACGGCGGCCTGGCCGCGCCCCTCGGCAGCCTCACGGACAAGCTCCGGGCTGCTGCGGAACGCGCTGTTCAAGTCGGACGAACCTTCGGGCCGAAGGGCGTCCAGTGCATCCCGCGCCCTGTCGAACGCCTCGCGCTGGTGAGGCATGGCGTCCAGACCCTGCGCGCGCGTCTGCTGGATTGCGTCCATCGCTTTGGCGTAGCGCTCCACGGCACCGCGCACGCCGCCTGCGCGAAGAGGCTGCGCGTCATGTTCGGGCTGGCGCTGAATGGCCCGCTCCTGCGCGGGCGGATCGGCCTTCGGCTGAAAGCCCGCAAATATGTCGCGTTCCTGCTGCGGGATATTGGGCCGGAAATTGTCGAATATCCCTCGCGCCTTTTCGACAATGGGCCTGACGATTTCCGCGACCCGCTCGCCAAAGCTAATGCCGCGCCGCTCGGCATATTCCCTTGCGGGGTCGGCTTGTCTGTAATCGGTCGCCATATCCTTGCCGCGCTCGCGTGAGAGCGTGCGGACAAGCCGGGACTGATCGCGAAAATCGTCGCGGCCATAATGGAGCGCCATGCCGTCGCGATGGCGGGACATGGCGACATAAGCCCCGTGACGATCCATGCCCGGTGTCGCCAACACATGCACCCTGTCCACGTTCATGCCCTGCGCCTTGTGGATGGTGGCGGCATAGCCGTGGTCGAGGTCGCGATAATCCTTTGTGTCGAAAGAAACGGCACGCCCGTCGTCGGTGCGGACGGACAGATGGCCCGCGCTTCTCTTTTCGATGGTGCCCAGCGTGCCGTTCTTCACCTCCAGGCTGCGCTCGTTGCGCAGGAACATGATGCGGTCACCCGATGCGAATAGCCGGTCGCCGCGCTCGGTCTTCACCTGACGCTCGTCGCCTAATTCGCCCGCATTGCGCATCGCCGCACGCGCGGCCTCATTGAGATCGCGCACCTCCGCATTGGTGTGGGTCAGGATGATGCGGCTCGCATCCGGGTTTGCTTGCCGTTCGCGATCCCAGCGCTCGACAAGATCGCGCCGTGCATCCTCGCGCGTCTCAGCCTGATGCACCATGCCCATGTCCGCATAGGCGGCAATGGCCTCGCCAGTCCTGCCGGTCGCCAAATGCCGGGTGGCGTTCTGCTGCCATCCTTCAAGCTGACGGCGAACCTGCGTGATCTCGACGCCGCCATGGCGCTCATGGATCACGCGGAACGCCGCGCCCGCCTCGATCGACTGCAATTGCTGTGGATCGCCGACAAGAACGACCTTCGCGCCAACGTCGGCGGCATGGGATAGCACGCGCTCCATCTGGCGCGTGCCGACCATGCCCGCCTCGTCAATAACCAGCACGTCGCGCGCATTGAGCAAATCGCGGCCCTGCGCCCAGCCATGTTCCAAGCTGGCGATGGTGCGAGACGCGATGCCGGAGCCATGCTCCAGCCCCTCTGCGGCGATGCCCGCGAGCGCCGCGCCGCGTACGTTGAGGCCCGCGCCTTCCCACACGTCGCGCGCTACGCCCAACATAGCGCTTTTGCCGGTCCCGGCATAACCCAGCACAAGTGACAATCCGCGCCCGCCCGTTATATGGCGCAACGCGGCTTCCTGCTCTGCTCCCAGGGTAAGGCCCGCACTCTCGGCGGCGCGAATGGCGTAGGTCGCAGCCGCCGAGAGACCATCGCTCCGGTCCATCGCAAGCCTGTCCGCCGCACGGCTCATCCGTTGCTCAGTCTCGACCATATCGCGAGAGGTGAACCGATCGTCGCCGCGCCCGTCCTTGCCCAGGGCGATCAGGTCGGGCGATCCGCGCACCGCGCGCATGGCGGCGTTGAACTGCTCCTGCCCATCGCTGTGCCGGTGGATGAACATCGCCATATCGCGGTTGGTGAATGTCGCCTGTTGGTGGGTGATGGCGTTAAGGGCGATGCCGGGATCGGCGATGATGCGTTCGCCATTCTCCCGCGCGATCTCGCGGTGCATCTCGGCGCGGTCGGCTTCCAGCCCTTGGCGCTCCATGCGGTGAGCGGGGCCGCCGATCTTGCTCTGCGGTTCGAGATCGATGCCCTGATCGGCAAGGCTGCGGCGATCAATCCGCGCGTCAATGTCGAGTTCGGCCAGCCGCGTGTTGACGTGGCTCTCCCAGCGTTCGCGCCAGCGCTCGACATTTTCATGATCGTTCCACTCGCGCACCTTCGCCCCGAAGCCAACGGTGCTATCGTCGCGCTCGGCAATTTCCCTCATCGTGAGCATGACATGGGCGTGCGGCTTGGGCCGGCCATCCGCGCCAATATCCCAATGCACATTGAGGTCGGCGATCTTGCCGCGATCGACAAACTCGGCGGATACGAAATCCCGCGCCAGTTCGATGCCTTGCGCCTTGGTCATTTCACGCGGAATGGCGAACTCGACCTCGCGGGCAAGCTGGGCGTCCTTGCGCTTCTCGAATGCCTCGACATCGTTCCAGAGGCGTTCGCGGTCGCCCCATTGTTCCGGTGCGCCATCGGGCAGCATGATTTCGCTATGCTCGACGCCGGAGCGGGCGCGGAAATCTTGGGGCCGGTCAAGGCGCTCGTCGTGCAGGCGTTCGCCCGCACGATAGGCAGCAGCGGAGACGGCACTACGCCCCGCCGCGCGACTGATGACCTGAACGGAGAAATGGAAGATCGCCATGACGATCGTCCATCTACTACGCTCAAGCGCACGTCGGAACGACGTATAAGCGCGCCCTTCTCGAAAATTTCTCGGACGGGACTAGGCAGTGTCAGGCTGTCCCGGCGACTCTACTGCGCGGCGGGAGAGATCATCTTATCATAGCGTCATCGTCACCTAATGGAGACTTTGCGATGCGTAAACCCCGCGATTTTGATTCGGAACTCAAAGCCCTGGCCGATAAGGCCAAGGCGCTCAAGGAGCGGCGCGTGCGCCAGCTTGGCGAACTGGTCACGGCAACAGGGGCCGATACACTCGACGCCGATATACTGGCCGGGGCGCTGCTCCATGCCGTCACGGTGAAAGACGCCGCGACAAAGGAGGGATGGCGCAAGGCGGGCGCGGCGTTCTTTCTTGGCAAAGGCGGTAAGCCTGCGGGCGGACCTGCTGGCCAGCAAAGCGGCCTCCTCCCGCTCGGCGGCGGGGCGGCATCGGCTTGAGGCACGAAAGGCACGAACCGACATGCGGGATTGGCAGGTCAAGCGGCGGGAGAGAACGCGGCATCTGATCGAATTGGGCGGCCTAGTCATCAAGGCGGGCCTTGTCGATCTGACCGACGATGACCGCGCTACGCTCTACGGCGCATTCCTCACGGTTGCCGACCGGTTGCGCGGCGAGGAACGCGCCAACGCGCTTGCCCTCTGGAAGCGCAAGGGCAAGCGGGCCTTCGAGGCGGAACAGGGCGACGGTTAGCGCGAAACCGACAAGCGCACATTGCCGCCCGGTTCTTCCTGATACTCGATCATCGCCGCCATTGGTGGGCTGCTCTTGTCGCAATAGCGCACGGTGATGAAGTCTTCTCGGATCGCAGGGCACAGACCGGAGCCATAGAGAATGTCCGCCAGCGCGTCGAAGGTCGTCGCCTTGGCGCGATAGGCTCCCGTCCACCGCACCGTCCAAATGTCATCGTTCGCCTTGACCCGGTAGCCCGCCTTCTGCGCAACGTCCATGACCGCGCCTAACACCGTGTCCGCGCGCACATCGAAGTCCAGCACGGCGGACAGGTCGGCGGGTTTGGAACGGACGGCCTGTGCGGACGTTACCCGCCATAGCGTTGCCTCGGCACCCGCCATGAAGAAGCACAGGCAGACAATCGCCAAGGGCAGATGGTCAAGCCAGTCCATGAACCTGTCGGAGTGCCAGAATCGGCGAATGGGAATGAGCGGATTCCATCGGCCCTGTTGCGGGGCAACTCGTCGCACGATCCGCCATGTCCGTTGCAGCATGTTTGCGCGACCAGCAGGCCTGGAAAGGGCTATCGCTGTCGTCGGCACTTCGGGCGGTGGAAGCACCGGCGCTGGCAGGATTTCGGCGAGCGAAGCCTGATGATCCGCGACCGCGCACGCCGCACGTTCCGCCAGTATCTCCACCCGGTCGAACGCCCATGCCAGTTCCTCACCCGAAATACGGTAGGATCGCCCGTAGCGCGCTTCGACATAGGCGCGGCGAATACACCCGAACGCGCGACGCTCGAACCGGCTGTCTCTTGGCCATGCCGAACACAGGCGTGGGTCCAGCGCTTCCGCCGCCTCGCGCTGTTCATCCAGCGCATGGGTGCGCGGGGCGTGAAGGCTGATCGACCAGAGGACGGCCAGATAGAAATGCTCGCACGCCTGATGCAGCATCATCGCCGCCATCGGCATGTCGCCCCGGTTCCGGTAGAACGCTGCGCCTGCTAGAAATCCGGTGCCGCGCTCATGCCACCGGATGAACTCCGCCGCACCCCGAATAGCCCGTTCCCGCACCGGAAGTCGGCGCGGCTCTTTCAGCCGCAAGCCTTCCATCTGGTATAGCGCGATACCCTGCTCGGCAGTCGTAACGAAATGCGGGACGCCTTCGACAAGAGCGCCGTTGATCCGCTCAAGGCTTTCCACGCTCAGCCGCACCGGGCGGGTAATTTCGCCATTCTCCCATGCGCGACGCAGGCGGTCACGCACCAGCCGCCAGTCGCGTTCGCTGCGGGCAAGGCGCGGATAGTTGACGATCGCCAGCAGGCGGAACGCTTCCCCCGGCGCAACATCTTCCCAATCCTTTTCGGCATGGGGACCATGCAGGATCAGGGTAAGGATGCGGCCCGCCCGGAAATGTTCGGAACATCGGCCCTTGGTCGTCTCCTCGAAGGCCTCGAACAGGATCATGGTGACGTGGAGAAGTTCCTCGCGGATCGGCGCGGGCAAATGATCGGCGTCAGTGCGCAGCATCATGACCGCGCTCCCTGTGGGCGGCGCTGGCAACCTTTTGGGCGCGGGTGGCCGGTCACGTCATGCACGCGATCTACCAACGCACGGACAAGGGGGGTGATCGTGGCAGGGATGAAGTCGCCTGTGCGAGGCCGGTCTTCCTCCCAATCAGCATAGTGATAGCCCCATTTCCAGTAGGGCGAGAGAACCCCAGCCAGCCGCGCCGTGTCTGAGCAATCATGACCAAACCCACAGGCATTAGCGTAGGCAAGTGCCTTGGCGATGTCCTGTTTAATATGGCTGGCGTTCCACGCATCGGCAAAGCCCACGTCCAGCAAATAGGCGCACAGGGCCTGCTGGGTCACGAAACCGGCCTGATGCAGCGCTTCCTTTGCATGTCGCGGCTCGGCAAGGAAATCTGCTTCGAGCGTCGTCATCCAGCGTTCGGCATTGTGATAGCGGAAGCGGCTTATGCTTCGCCCCTCTTTCGTCCGCACAAGTGTCGCGGGTTCGTCTTCGTAGCGTTGGTGAAGCGCCGCCAGTGCGCCACCCCAGGGCAAGACGATTGCCGACGCGGCAACTGGCACGATAGCCAATCCGCGCAGCAGGCTGCGGCGGGATTTGGAGACAGGCATAGGCACCTCCATTCCGCATCCATCGCAAGGAAGTGAGATATGACGGGCGGATACGGAAACGGTCCCGACACTCCCACATGATTCGCGATGCCGGTCGCGCACCAGCTCTTCGAGAGAGGCCGTTGCATCATATACGCCATCGTTTAATCAGTAAACGATGGCGTATATTTAAATAAACGGTGGCGTCAATAGGTTTGATTTGGAAATTGAGATTCCACCCGATAGCGACAAGTCGATGGGACGCCCGCCACTTGGAATGAAGCCGACGACGATCAGGCTAACTACCGACACGATCCGTCGTATCGAGGCGCTTGTTGGCAACCGCAGGCTCGCCTTGTTCATCCGCGAGGCGGTGGAGAACGAATTGCAGCGCCGCGAGAATCCAGAAGCGCCCACGGGTCAGGGCACCCCCTGACGGAAAGCAATTTTGCGGCGGTTGTCGAATGCCTGACCGATCCGGCAGTGATTGACTGTTGAGCGCGGCTTGCGGTGGCGTATCCACTCGGTGCCGATTTTCACAGCATCAGCGCCAAGGGGCGCGGCTAGCGATCGAAATTGATGTTGTCCGACCGGCACATGTGCGCCATTAGTCGCCGTTCAACGGGTCATCTCTGTTTCCCGGAAGCGGTCATTCGTTCAGATTGGCACCGCCCATCTCGTGACAAGAAGCTGCCGGTCAGCCTTCGACCAAATATGGCCGCTCGATCTCCATTGAGCATTGCTTGATAGCCGCCATCGCGCAGTTGTCTTACGATCCGGTGGCGACCGGGATTGTTAGGCGATGATAGATGGATGATGAGCAGACACTGTGTTTCTACGCCAATGAAGCACAAGCATATGCTGCGCGATATGCTGAGGCGCACAGTAGGAGCCTTGATCGCTTCCTCGCGACCTTGTCCGCTTCCGCACGCATATTGGAATTGGGTTGCGGCGGTGGGCGAGACTCGGCTGCAATGATCGAGCTTGGCTTTGATGCCGTGGCTACTGATGGGTCACCTCAAATGGCAGCCGAGGCTTCGAAGCGGCTTGGCCGTCCTGTCAGAACGCTGCTTTTTGGCGAGCTGGACGAGATTGCAGAGTATGACGGCGTTTGGGCCAACGCTTGCCTCCTTCACGTGCCTTTTGCACATCTCCCCGACATCATCCGACGCATCCATTGCGCTTTGCGTCCCGGCGGTAGCTTCTACGCCAACTATAAGACGGGCCGAGCGGAGGGACGGGATAAATTCGGTCGCTACTATAATAACCCGACAGAGGCTGCTTTATTGACTTGCTACGCAGAGGCGGCTGATTGGGGCGCAATTGAGATCGATAGCAGCACCGGGTTAGGATATGATGATCAGCCGACAGATTGGCTGGCCATTTTCGCGAAACGTAATTCCAACGTATAGTCTGCAATTTGGAATCCCGCTGCAGAAGCTGCCATTCCGCAATCCACCCTCGATCGCCATTCGACCGTCCGAATCGCACCGAACAGCCCTAACAGTAGCCCGTCCGGTTTCGGACGGGAAAGCGGACTGGGCAAAATCGACCAGAAACGGACATAAGTAGGGCCACTTTTTATTCGCGTTATCTGCCGTTGTCCTGTCATATGGTAAGATGAAAAGCGCGCGATCTTACTTTGGTTTGTTGGTCGTGATCGTCTCGATAGCCTGTGCTTCTTGCTCTGAGCGGGCTGACCAAAACGGCGCAGAGAACGGCGGCATCGAAAAGCCGGTGACGCTCTACGCTCATCAAGCCAACGGCTTAGTGGCGGGTTTCGCAACGCCGGGATTGGAAGAATGCGATCCTAATGTCGCTGCTCGTCAAATTAGACGAGTGGATACGATGCAGATGGAGGCGCTATCGCGCTGGCATGACAAGCATCTTCCACTTGAGGGTTATCGCGAATTGGAACGACGCGACCTCATACGGCTATATGAAACCACTTTTCTGCCGCTTTCCGACGCCGACTGGGCTGAGGGCAGGAGATACACGACCGAGCAACAGAAAAGAGCAGACATTGCCATCGGTTTTGCGCGACAGCATAATCAAGCGGCGTTCCAAACCCGCAAAGCCCAAATTCTCCGTCTCTGTCCTGAGGTGCGGTTAGCACAAGGCCGTGACAAATCATCAGTCGCTGCGGATTATTGAGTCTACCCCCCCCGGAATGGCAGCTATCTGCCGAGATTTATTGCAAAGCCGCCATTCCGCTCCCCACCCACGATCGTCATTTTCCATGGCGCTTGAGCGTTGATCGTCGCGATGGCAGCCTGTCCGGTTTTCGACGGGAAAGCTGACCGAAAAAAAGCGACCAATGATGGTCATTAATACTCTTGTTGCCGGTGTCCGAAAGCGGCCGTGCTTCCGGAGATCATGGCTCTTCCATGCCAAGTTTGAAAGCGACGTTGTTGTCACGGTCCTTCGGTGGTGTCGTCAGCCAATCAAACAGGCCTTGAACGGAACGACGCCAAGCCTTCCACTTGCTACTGGCAAAGGCTCTAGATTTGTATGATTCCCATGTCGGCCCCGCTCCTCGCGGTGAATTCATCATCTCATCATTCAAGGGAAAACCCTTAAATTCTGCCAAATGCAATTTTCCGACTTGAATAGTTGCCGCTGCGCTGTTGACGTCAAGATGTAAATCTTGATCCATAAGTACAAAACCTACCTTTGTTTTGGGATTGTAAATGCGATCGGCATAAATATGAATAAATTTTATTGTTCCAATATTTCCTTTTGCAAAATTTGGACGTGCGTCAAATATATTATTTACGTTTAATTGAGGTATACTATTTATGCCATAAGAAAATGTTCCAACATGGACAGTGCCCGGGCATTCTACCTCATGCACGTTTGGCTGACCGATACGGCTCCACATCTTCCAATAGCCAGCAGATCCGGTTTCTTCGATTCCCGCGAAGCCACCTGCGCGCTGTGCTTCCCACTCGAACCAGTTGAACGGGATATAGAAAGTCGTTTCCCCGTCCCTGAATATCCGTACGTCCGCTATGCGTCCGTCTTTCAGAATCAGATTGGCGAGTTCAGGCAGGGGCGGGCAGTTCGGCGGTTTAGGGGGCGGGTTGTCCTGTCTAGCTGTCTGTTGAGTATCCTGCGCACGTCCACATGCACCCAGCCCAGAGACCGCCCCCACAAGCCCTAAGAGCAGCACTCCATTTCTCACATTGCGTACCTTCTCATCGCGGCGACGGTTATTGCTTACTGAACTGCAATCTGTACCCGTACTCAAAACAGCGGCCGCTCCGAAGCTATTCCATCACCAAAGCAGACATTCCGCTCCCCATCTGTGGACGCCCCGATTAACGCAAGTGGTATTTGGAGGTAGGCACGTAGTCGGATGCTGCCATCTGTCCGGCCTCTGATGCAGCGATGATAGCTGCGGGCCCGTATGGGAGTTCGCGGACCGGAACCACATCACCCGTAGCGTGCTGATGAAGCACGGTGGGAAGCCCTGGTTCTTCCGATCCCGTCTCGCCGACCGTTGTGCCATACCCTCCTTTGACCGACTACGTTCCGACGACCTCTGGCCTGCCTTGGCTTACGCCGTGGCTGCGACCGGAGCTTTGTAAACTTCATCCTTCGTCAGCAGCGCCCAGACGATCCGTGCCGTCTTGTTCGCCAGCGCAACCGTCACCAGCATGCGTGGCTTGCGGGCCAGCATCTGCTCGAGCCACGATCCCTTCGCCGCGCCGCGTTTGCTCGCCTGTAGGACTACTGCGCTGCTGCCGATAATCAGCAGCCTTCGCAGCGTGCGCTCGCCCATCTTCGAGATGGATCCCAGCTTCTGTTTGCCCCCTGTCGAGTGTTGGCGCGGCGTAAGGCCGACCCAGGCGGCGAAGTCACGCCCCTTGGAGAACGTCCCCGACGGCGGAGCAAGCGCGGTGATCGCCGTTGCCGTGATCGGTCCGATGCCTGGGATCGTCATCAGGCGGCGCGCGACTGCATCCTCGCGAGAGCGCCGCACAATCTCCTTGTCGAGTAGCGCGATCTGCCGGTCGAGCATGGCCAGATTATCAAGCAACACCATGCATACCGACCGCACCCCTTCGGGCACCGCCGATCGATCAGAGAGCAGCGCCCTGAGCTTTTCCAGATGCGCCAAGCCCTTCGGTGCGATCCAACCATATTCTGTCATGTGCCCGCGCAAGGCATTGCTGATCTGAGTACGCTGGCGAACCAGTAGATCTCGACCCCGGAACACCATCGCCGCTGCTTGCTGTTCCTCAGTTTTCACCGGCACGAACCGCATGCTGGGGCGCTGTGCCGCCTCGCAGATCGCCTCGGCATCGGCCGCGTCGTTCTTTTGGCGCTTTACAAACGGCTTCACATAGGCCGGGGCTATCAACCGTACATCATGACCGAGCTTGAGCAACTCGCGCGCCCAATGATGGGCTCCGCCACATGCCTCCAACACAACCAGGCAAGGCGGATGAGCGGCAAAGAATGGCAGCAGTTTAGACCGGGCAATCTTCCTGCGCAAAATCGCATGGCCTGATGCATCTACCCCATGCGCCTGAAAAACATGCTTGGCGATATCCAACCCAATTATGCTAACTTCCGACACGGACGCCTCCCTCAAAGTGGTGTTCAACACCTCCACTGTGGCACATCGATGCCGTCGGGGGGCGTCCACCCCATCACCCATGCCGGCGATTTGACCGGGTCAAAGGCGTGGCGATTTGCGCCAGTGCTGACGGTCCGGTCTATATCTGCATGAAATCGAACCCGAGAACGGCGCTGACGGGTGGATTTCGGACTGACAGCTATCGAACGCAATTTTACGATTAGCTGCCGACCTAGATGTTCGGACCGTGCGGTCGCTGCCCGTCCCATTCGGTTCCCTCTGCACAACCACCGTTCTTGCACTCAAGGGAATGATCGATCATCGCTCGAACCCGGACGATCTGGCGACAGTCCGCGCCGATTGCAGGCCTAAACACTACAATAGGCCGAATGGGGAGTTCGGATATCGCGGCCAAACGGGAGCGCAATTCAGGCCACGGGATGTCTTCGCCATCGAACAGGACTTGGTTTTCCGTTGTCAGTTCCAACACGCTTAATGCGGATAGGCCGGTGTCCCATTGAAGCTTTGTGTCCCAATGCCCCGCACGGCAAGCATTGGAAGCAGATGAGGCGATGGCGAGGCAAGCAGCTAGAGCCATCAGCCAAAACACCCCGCCTAAAATCTTCTCGCGCCGACCCACGACATTTCTCCTTGTTGGATTGGGCACTATTTACCGAATGGCCAATTTACGGCGGGCTAACAACAGAATCCGAGGACCGTTTCTGGTCGATGGGCGACAGACAGCTATTTCCGCCCTCAATCGTGCCGACTGCCCGGAAGAGGACCGGCGGCTATCGCCGCTTGCCTGCCCGTAAGCCGACATTCCGAAATCGGCCAATGTGCGACAAACGGGCTTTGCCGACAGCGACCGCTACGCGACCGCCTGCAATCCCTTGCGTTGGATAATGGACAGAAGCCGCAGGGCAGGGCCGCCGGGGCGCTTAACGCCTCGTTCCCAATCCGACACGAGATTGCGCGAGACGTTGAGATAGGCGGCGAACACAGGCTGCGAGACATGCTCGCGCTCGCGAATCGCCCGAATTTCATCGCCTGCCAGCGCAGGGGCGGGGGCAAGGCACGCATCATCGAATGTACGCAGCGTCGCGCGCGACACCACGCCCGCGTCGTGGGCGTCGCTCATCATTTCATGGATCGCGCCCGCAATCTCGCTGCGATAGCCCTTATCCTTCATCACGGTTCCCATCGTCTATCTCCACCAGAGTTCCCGACGCCACCAGTCGGTCTAATTCCCCGGCGCTCCACTCCAGCGCCTCGCTTGCCGCGTCGCGAAGCAGGGCCAGGTCCGCCTTTGTTATGTTCGCCTGCGCACTTTTGGCGAACCCGAAAGTGAATATCGCCCTGTCACCCTGCCGGAACAGGATCAGCGTGCGATAGCCGCCCGACTTTCCTTGCCCGGTGCGCGCAACCCGCTGCTTGATGACACCGCCGCCAAGATCGGCATCCACCAGACCGCTTTCTGCGCGCTCCACGGCTTCACGAAGCGAGGCATCGGTAATCCGCTCTTTTCGGGCGAAGCGCTCGAACCAACCATTCTTGAAGATGCGCGCGATGGCGGTTCTCCTATTTTCTGAGGCCGCATATAACACTGAGCGTTATATTTCAACCTGGATGGGAAGGAACGACACGGTATCGGCCTTCTTGACAGCGCATAGGCTTGCGGGTGAGCATGGGTTTGCTTCACGACGCTACCGACGGTGGTCCTTTCAAAGGAGCCTCCAATGAACGACTCGACCTAACGCCTGCTGGCTGTCCCCTGAAACGGGGCGGATGCGAAGGCTTGGCGTGAAACTTTGGTACAGGCTGGGAAAAAAACTTCGCTGATTGTCATCAGCGAGAAGCCTACGCCAAATTCCGCCGTCTTCCGCCGCCGACCGCCAACTGCCGCCAGCGTTCACCGATCCATGAAAGCGTAGCTGCCAGCACGCCCGGAACACTCTTGTCCGGGACGGCAAGGCATCCAATGCTCGTGGCCGGGGGCGCGTGCAACATCCTGATTTGAAGAGACTGCCCCATGACCAACAGTGATCGTATCATCCGCCTGAAAACAGTACTCGCCCGCACAGGGCTTTCCCGCACGACGCTTTATCGCAAGATGGGCGAAGGCACTTTCCCGCGCCAAGTGAAGATCAGCGTCCACGGCGCTGGCTGGCGCGAGTCCGCCATCAACCGATGGATTGCCGATCCGGTAAGCTATCGCGAAGAGTTGGGCGTTTGATCATGTTGCCGTGCCCAACCTGTTGCAGGCATGGGCACGGCAACATCGACGGCTTGCGATCAGGCGGCTTGGCTCTTCGCCTTACCGAACTTTCCGGTTACGACCTTCTGTCCGTCCCGCAGGAAGTCGAGATGGTCGGACCAATGCTGCATCATGCGGACCCGCTCATCCCAATATTCGCCCCGCGTGTATGCGCGACGCACGGCGTTGTTGTCGCAATGGGCAAGCTGCCGCTCGATCGCGTCGGGATGCCATAGTCCCATTTCGTTGAGCAGTGTCGCGGCCATCGCCCGGAAGCCGTGGCCGGTCATTTCATCCTGTGCGAAGCCCATGCGCCGCAAGGCGGCGTTGATGGTGTTCTCCGACATGGGCCGGTCCACCGAGCGGAGCGACGGGAACAGGTAGCGGCTATAGTCGGCATCATGTTCGATGGTGCCAAGGATCGCCAATGCCTGCCGGGAAAGGGGGATAGTATGGGCGCGGCGCATCTTCGTCTTGTGCGCCGGGACTGTCCACAGCGCCTTGTCGAAATCTAAGTCGGCCCATTCTGCATGGCGTAGCTCACCTGGGCGCACGAACACGTGCGGAAGCAGTTGCAGCGCCGCTTTGGTATTTGCAAAGCCCTCGAACGCCTCAATGGCGCGCAACAGTCCGCCCGCATTATCCGCGCTGGTGATCGCGGCGCGGTGAACTGGCTTGGGTGCGATCAGCGCCCCGCGCAGGTCCGCTGCCACGTCACGCTCCGCGCGCGCCGTGGCGATGGCGTAGCGGAATATCTGGCTGCAGGTGCTGCGCAGGCGCTTGGCCGTCTCGTAGCGGCCCTTGCCCTCCATTTTGCGCAGCATGGTCAAAACCTCCTGCGCGGTGATGGCGGAGACTGGGCGTTTGCCCAGCGACGCATTGATAAAGGCCAGCAGCCAACGCAGCTTCTTCATCGTGACGGAAGAGCGGCCTTCACGCTCGACTTTCACCAGCCATTCGTCGGCAACCGCCTTAAAGCTGTTGGACGCGGCCACGGTCGCGGCAATCCGATCAAGTCTGATCTTTTCGGCGGGATCGTTACCCTTCGCCAGTACCTTGCGGGCGGCGTCGCGCTGCTCGCGGGCGTCGGCAAGACCGATGTCGGGATAAATCCCGAAGGCCAGCGTCTTTTGTTTGCCAAGGTGGCGATAGTTCATCCGCCAATAGCGCCCACCATTGGGTGCCACATAGAGGAAAAGGCCATCGCTATCGGTGAGTTTATAGGGCTTGGCTTTGCCCTTGGCGTTTTTGATCGCAGCGGCAGTGAGCGCCATGATGGTATCTCCTTTTCGAGGAGGGCCGCGCTACCATCAGACATACCATCAAGTTGCTGGTATCCGGTGGTCCGAGACCGCTCCGTATGGGATACCTATACCATGAAAAACCGCAGAAATCCGCCGTTCCCGGCACCTTCTGATACTCTCTGGGAGAGTATTTTGGTGACCCCTACGGGAATCGAACCCGTGTTTCAGCCGTGAAAGGGCCGCGTCCTAACCGCTAGACGAAGGGGCCGTTCGTTGTCGCTACCGTGGCAGCGCTGCGAAGCGAGGGCGCAATTAGGCGGGGACGGCGAAACGGTCAACCCCCTTTGCGCAAGAAAAATGCAATCTATCTCAATCGGCCCAGGCGGCGTCCTCCAGATGCAGCTCTGCGGCGGGGCGGCTGCCCCAATCGTCGATCTTCACCTTGCCCGCGATCCACAGCCGCCGGTCGCGCGGCGCGCCCAGGATCGCCTGACCCAGATCGGTCTCGGCCTGGCGGAAGGCGATGGTCTTGATCGAGCGGCCGTCATCGCCCGCCATGATCGCGCGCAGATGGCCGTTGCCCACGACATCGGCCTTGATCACGCGCATCTTGCCCGCAGCGATCAGGGGTGCGGGCCAGCCGGCGCCATAGGGGCCACCCTGTTCGATCGCGGCGACGAAGTCCGGGTTGACGCCTGATGGCGCCAGCACCGCGTCGATCAGCAGCGCGCGGTCGTCCCGCGCCTTGGCGACGGCGGCGGACAGGCGATCGTCGAGATAATCCGCCAGCGCGTCGATCCGGTCGGCCGCGACGGTAAGGCCGGCCGCCATGGCATGGCCACCGCCCGCGACCAGCAGGCCGCTATCCTTGGCCGCCAGCACCGCAGCGCCCAGATCGACGCCGGAGATGGAGCGGCCGGAGCCCTTGCCCACACCCGCTTCGTCCACGGCGATGACGATGGCCGGGCGGCCAGCCTTCTCCTTGATGCGGCCGGCGACGATGCCGATGACGCCGGGATGCCAGCCTTCGCCCGCGATCACCGCGACGGCGCGATTGCCTTGCGCGGCGAGCAGCGCCTCGGCCTGTTCCTGCACCGTCGATTCGATGGCGCGGCGTTCTTCATTATATTGGTCCAGTTCGGCGGCGATGCGGGCCGCTTCGGCCGGGTCCGTCGTCGTCAGCAGGCGCACGCCAAGGTCGGCCTGTCCCACGCGGCCGCCGGCGTTGATGCGCGGCCCCAGTGCGAAGCCCAGATCATGGCAGAGCGGCGCGCGGGTCAGGCGGCTGGCGTCGATCAGGGCAGACAGGCCGATATTGCGGCGTTTGGCCATGACCTTGAGCCCCTGCGCTACGAAGGCGCGGTTGAGGCCCCTGAGCTGCGCCACGTCCGCCACGGTGCCCAGCGCGACGATATCCAGCAGGTCCAAGATGTTGGGCTTGGCCCGAACGGCGAACCAGCTGCGCGCGTCGAGCGCCTTCAACAGCCGGGCACCGAGCAGGAAGGCAACGCCAACGGCGGCCAGATGGCCGTGCAGGGCGGCGTCGGGATGTTCGTCCAGCCGGTTGGGGTTCACCAGCGCGAAGGCTTCGGGCAACTGGGTCGCGCATTTATGATGATCGACCACGACGACATCGACACCGGTCTGCTTTGCCATGGCGAGCGCTTCGAACGCCTGCGCGCCGCAATCGACGGTGACGATCAGCGTGGCGCCTTCCCCCGCCAGCCGGACCAGCGCCTCACCCGAGGGGCCATAGCCCTCCATCAACCGATCGGGGATATAGGGTCTGGCATTGAGGCCCAGATCACGCAGCAGCAGGATCAGCAGGGCGGCGCTGGTCGCGCCATCGACGTCATAATCGCCGAAGATGCGGACGTCTTCCCCGCGCTGGACGGCATCGGCCAGTCGCTCGGCAGCGGCATCCATGTCGCGGAACAGGCTGGGGTCGGGCATGAACTGCCGGATGGTGGGGTTGCGATGCGCCTCCAGCCCGTCGCGCGGGCAGCCGCGCGCCAGCAGCAATTGCGTCACCAGATCATCGGGCAGATAGGTCGGGTCGCGCGCGTCGGCGCCGCCCCCCCGCCAGCGCCAGGGCTGGCCGGAAATGGATCGCGAGATATTGAGCGCAAATGTCATGTTCCGCCTCTAGACCGGGTGACGTCATGAGGGAAGCCGCGCCAAATCATGTCGCAGGCGGAACCGTCGCAACAGCTTGAGCGTATTGCCTCTTTGCCGCGCATGTGGAATGCGCGGTGTGAAAGGGGCATCGCAGGTTCATGATCAGACGACAGGCATATCATGTCCGGCGCATGTTGAGCCTGTTCCTGCTGACGGCATCGCCACTGCCCCTGATGGCGCAGACGGCGCCGTCGACGGCGGAGCCCGCGACCGAAGAGCCGATCCTGCCCGATGACCAGTTTGATGCCCGCCTGCCCAAGATGGAGGGCACCGATCCCAACGCGCCCCTGCCGTCGATCGACAACTGGATCGACCAGCAGATGCCCGCGCAGGGCAGTGCAGCGACCGAACTGCCGCCCGCCACCGACCCGGCCGAAGAACAAGAACTGGCGCAGCCGCTGCCGCCGCTCGACAGCGTGACGGTGCCCGCCAATGCGGCCGCGAATAGCGATCCCAATGCCAAGCTGCCCGATATCCGCTATGCCACCAGCATCGAAGGGTTCGGCAAGACCGGGCTGGAGGATGAATTCCGCGCCGAATCGGCCCTGATCGATGGAAAGGGCAAGGCGGAAACCGCCGCCATGGTGCAGGCGCGCGCGCATGAGGATGAAAAGCTCGCCACGCGACTTTTCTATTCGCAGGGCTATTATGATGCGACCGCGCTCGCCAGCCTGGATCAGGCGGGGGACGGGACGCTGAAGGCCGTCATCTCCGTCACGCCGGGCAAGCGCTACAAGATCGGCGCGATCGTCGTCACCGCCGATCCGACCGTGCCGCCGACGCTGATCCGCGATAGTCTGCCGCTCAAGACCGGCGACTATATCATCGCCACCGATGTCGAGGGGGCGGAGGCCAATGTTGCGCTGAAGCTGCCGGAAAATGGCTATGCCTTCGCCAAGGTCGGCGAACGCGACATATTGCTGGATGCCGCGACGGTAACGGGCGACTATACGCTGCCGGTCGATGTCGGCCCGCGTGGCACCTTCCGCAAGATAACGACCAGCGGCGAGAAGCAGGCGTTCGGCGCCGACCATATGGAGGTCATCAAGCGCTACAAGCCGGGCCAGATCTATGACAGCCGCAAGGTGGACGACCTGCGCAAGGCGCTGGTGGCGACCGGGCTGTTCTCCACCGTCGGGGTCGATCCAGTGCGGACGGGCGAAGTTGCGCCGGATGGCACCGAATATGTCGACCTGAATGTCGAACAGGAAGCCGGCCCGCCACGCACGCTGGCGGGTGAGGCGGGCTATGGCACGGGGCAGGGTTTCCGCGCGGAAGGGACATGGACCCATCGCAATCTTTTCCCGGCGGAAGGTGCGCTGATCGGCGGCGTCATTGCGGGGACGCAGGAGCAGGGGGTGTCGGGCACGTTCCGCCGCTCCAATGCGGGCAAGCGGGACAAGACCTTCCAGACCGGCATCACGCTCAATCACCAGAATTACGACGCCTATGAGGCCTTTACCGCTGGCCTCAACATTGGCTGGTCGCGGGCGTCGACGCCGATCTTCCAGAAGCGCTGGACCTATAGCTATGGCGGGGAGATCCTGCTGACCAACGAACAGGTCGTGATCAATCCGGCGACGGCGGACAAGACGCGGCGCACCTATTTCATCGGCGGCCTGCCGGTGCAGATCGGCTATGACCGGTCCAACGACCTGCTGAACCCGACCAAGGGGTTCCGCGCCACGCTGCGGGCCGAACCGGAAGGATCGCTTCAGGGCAATTTCTCCCCCTATCTGCGCGCCAGTTTCGACCTGACCGGCTATTATCCGGTGTCCGACAGCCTGGTGATTGCGGGCCGGGCGAAGGTCGGCACGATCACTGGTGTCAGCCGCGACGATGTTGCGCCGTCACGGCGCATCTATGCCGGCGGCGGCGGATCGGTGCGTGGCTATGGCTATCAGGAACTGGGGCCGAAGGACGCCAATAACGATCCGATCGGTGGCCGGTCGGTCAATGAATTCGCGGTCGAGAGCCGCTATCGCTTCGGCAATTATGGCGTCGTCGCCTTTGTGGATGCCGGTCAGGTCTATGAAAGCTCCATGCCCAAATTCTCCGACATGCGCTATGGCGTCGGCCTGGGTGGCCGTTTCTACACCAATTTCGGCCCCTTCCGCGCGGACATAGCCATGCCGATCAACCGGCAGCCCGGTGAATCCAAATTCTCCATCTATATCGGCATCGGACAGGCCTTCTGATGGCGCAGGATGACACCCCGCCCGCCGCCACCGAAACCGTGGTGATCCGCACGAAGCGGCCCTTGTGGCAGAAGATCGCGATTGGCGCGGTCGCCCTTGTCGTGGGGCTGGTCGTGCTGGTCGCGGGCCTGTTGCTGGGCCTCAATACCCAGCCGGGCAAGAAATTCCTGATCCAGCAGATTGCCGCGCTCCAGATGGAGTCCGGCATGAAGATCGAGGTCGGCCGGATCGACGGGTCGATCTACAGCGACATGACGATCCACGATCTGGTGCTGCGCGATCCCAAGGGCGTGTTCGCGGTCAGCCCGAAGGTGCATGTGATCTGGCGGCCGTTCCGCTACATCAACAATCATATTTCGGTCAGCCTGCTGGAAACGCCGCTGGTCGTGCTGGCGCGCAGCCCGCAATTCAATGTGGTGGAAAGCGATCCCAACGCGCCGATCCTGCCGGATCTGGACATTGACGTCAACCGGATGAAGATCGGCAAGTTCATCCTGGCCAAGCCGGTGATCGGCCAGAAGCGCGAAATCGCAATCGATGGCGTTACCCATATTGCGGATGGCCGAGCGATATTGTCCGCCGACGCCATCGTCGACAGCGGCGACCGGTTACAGGCGAAGCTGGATGCGGTGCCCGCGCAAAATCGTCTGGCGATGAGCGGCACGCTGACGGCGCCCAAGGGTGGTGTCATCGCCGCCATGTCGGGCCTGACCGACGGCATGACCGCGACGCTGGCTGGCAAGGGCAGCTGGCAGGCGTGGGACGGCCGGATCATCGCCCATACGCCCAAGGGTGAGCTGGCGAACATCGCGCTGGCGGCGCGTAACGGCAATTTTACCGCCAAGGGACCGGTGCGACCCGGACTGGTGTTCGAGGGGCCGGTGGACCGGCTGACCGCGCCGCAACTGGACGTGGACCTGTTCGCCGGGCTCAACGAACGGCGCGTGAATTTGAAGGGCACGGTGCGTTCGCCCGCCATGACGGCGGATGCGCAGGGCCTGATCGACCTTGGCAAGAGCCAGTTCAGCGCGCTGAAGATCAACGCCGCGCTGCTGACCCCCGGTGCGATCATGGAAAAGGTGAAGGGCAGCGACGTGCGTGCCTCCATCATCCTCGATGGGCCGATGGCGACGCCTTTCATCGACTATGACATCACGGCCAAGAGTATCGCGTTCGACGCGACCGGGATCGAGAATCTGAAGGCCAGCGGCCGGGCGGTGATCGATGCCGATCGCATCCGCATTCCGGTGAACGCCACCGCGACCCGTGTGACCGGCCTGAACGCCGCGGCCGGCGGCCTGCTCCAGAATCTGCGGGTGAAGGGCGATTTCGCTTATGCCGCGGGCAAGCTGATCAGCGATAATCTGAAGATCGACAGCAACAAGATCGATGCCACCGCCATCGTGCTGGCCGACCTCGACAACGCCATTTATCGCGGCGCGCTCAAAGGCCGGGTCAATGATTACAAGATCGACGGCGTCGGCATCGTCAACCTCAATACCGATGTCGAACTGATCCCCGGCCCCAAGGGCGGTTTCGGGCTGGGCGGACGGTTCGGCGTGCGGACCGCACGCTGGGAGAACGCCTCCGTCCGCGACTTTCTGGGCGGCAATGCGGTCATGTCCGGCCGCATCGGCATGACGCCGGAGGGCAAGTTCACGCTGGCGGGTTTGAAGGGCGCAGCGCCCAACTTCACCATCCACCGTGGTTCGGGCAGTTACGACACCGACGGGCAGGTTGCGTTCGACGCGACGGCTTCGTCCAAGCAATATGGCCCGCTCGCGCTGACGGTGCGCGGGACCATGGAAAGACCGCAGGCGGTGTTGCGCGCGGCGCGGCCCAATGTCGGCGTGCAACTGACCGATGTGGTTGCCAAGCTGAACGGCGAAGCGGCGGGCTATCGGCTCGAAGCCACGGGCGGTTCGCCCTATGGGCCCTTCTTCGCCAATGTGCTGATCCGCACGGCACAGGGGCCGCTGACGATCGACGTGACCAAGGCCCGCTTCGCCGGGATCGACATGAATGGCCGCATCCAGCAGAACGCCGCCGGTCCCTTTACCGGGCAACTGGCGATGAACGGCTCCGGCATCAATGGCGCGGTCAGACTGGCGGCGGTCGGCAAGGTGCAGGGCGTGGACGTCAACGCCACCGCCAGCAATGCCAAGCTGCCCGGTGAGGCCGATATCGTCATCGGCCGGGCGATCGTCACCGCCTCCATGCTGCTGACCGACCAGCCGCAGATCAAGGCCGACGCGCAGATCGCCAATGCCGCCTATGGCGCCTATGTCGTGCGCAAGGCGCGGGCACGGGTCGACTATCAGGGCGGTCGCGGGCGCGCGCAGATGGTCGCGGATGGCTCCAGCGGGGTACCCTTCTCGGTCGCGGTCAATGCGGCGCTGCGGCCCGATCTCTATGCCGTGCATATGCAGGGCAAGGCCGCCAATATCGACTTCAAGCTGGCGCAACCGGCGATCATCCGGGTCGAACAGGGCGGCTATCGTCTGGAACCCGCAACGCTGGTCCTGCCGCAGGGCAAGGTCGATCTGGCGGGTCGCTTCGGTGACACCACGACCGCGCAGGCGCGGTTCAAGGATTTCGATCTGGCGATCGTCAATCTCGCTTCGCCGGGGCTGGGCATTGGCGGGCGGGCGACCGGCACGCTGGATTATAGCCAGCAGGGCAGCGCCTTCCCGACCGCGACCACGCGGCTGGCTATCGCCGATTTTCGCCGGTCGAGCCTGAGCGCCGTGTCCGATCCGGTGTCGATGAATGTGGAAGGCAAGCTGTCTTCGGCGGGCGGCGACATGCGCGGACTGATCCGCGAAGGCAATAGTACGCTCGGCCGTTTCGTCGCGACGCTGGCGCCTCCGGGATCTGGCGCAAGCTGGGCGGAACAGTTGCAGAATGCGCCGCTGGGCGGTGGCATCCGCTATGCGGGGCCGGCCGATGTGCTCTTCTCCTTCGCGGGAATGGCGGATCAGCAACTGACCGGCGGGCTGGCGGTTGCCGCGGACTTTAGCGGGAAGCTGGCCGATCCGCGTCTGAATGGCGTGGTACGGGCCAATGCGCTGACCTATGAGAATGAGACATTCGGCACTCGCGTCACCCAGATGAAGCTGGATGGCCGCTTCACCAACGATCATCTTGAAATCCGCGACTTCTCCGGCCGGGCCGGTGATGGCACCGTGCAGGCGTCCGGCAATGTCGGGCTGGCGGCGGACAGCGGCTTCCCGATGGCGATCGCGGTCAAGATGGACCATGCGCGGCTGGCGCGCAGCGAGGATATCACCAGCGTCGTCAGCGGTACGCTGAACATCACCAACAGCGCGCAGACCGGCGGCCTGATCAAGGGCGACCTGTCGCTGCCCGAAACCCGGTACAAGGTGGCCTGGCAGGGTGGCACCGAGATTCGCGAGCTGACCGGCATCCGGCGCAAGGGCGCTGGCCCCGATGCGCTGGACCAGCGACTGGCGGCGCGCAAGGCGGAAGCCAAGCCGGCCGACTGGAAGCTCGACATTCGGGTGCGGGCGGACAATCAGATCTATGTCACCGGCATGGGGCTGGATTCCGAATGGAAGACCGACATGCGCGTTACCGGCACCACCGCCGCGCCGCGTGTCATCGGCAAGATCGAGGTGCTGCGTGGCCGCTACAGCTTCTCGGGCCATCAGTTCGATCTGGAGCAGGGCATCATCACCTTCAACGGGCCGATGCTGAACCCGACACTTGCGATCAAGGCGGAAACGACGATCGACAGCGTGACGGCGGGCCTGCAGGTGACGGGATCGGCGCAGCAGCCGGAAATCGCCTTCATCTCCACGCCGACCTTGCCTCAGGATGAAATCCTGTCGCGCATCCTGTTTGGGGAGAATGTCGCCAACCTGTCCGCCACGCAGGCGATCCAGTTGGCTGCTGCGCTCAACGGATTGCGCGGGGGCAGCGGTGGCCTCAATCCGATGGGCAAGTTGCAGGGCGCGACCGGGCTAGACCGCATCGGTATCGTTGGTGGCGATGAAGCGACCGGACGCAGCACGTCGCTGGCGGTCGGGCAGCATATCTCCAACAATATCTATGTGGAGGTGATCACCGATTCGAAGGGCTTCACCGCAACGCAGCTGGAAATCGCCCTGTCGAAGACGCTGAGCCTGTTGTCGAAGACCGGCACCAATGCCGGGTCGTCAGCGAACCTGCGCTATTCGAAGGATTATTGATCCCGCGTCGGTGTAGCTTAACGGTGGCTGGGTAAGGCGATCATCGATATCTGCCGCCCATAATCGCTTTCCTGCGCGTGGCAGGCGCGACGATAGCTGTAGAAGCGGTCGGGCTGGCTATAGGTATCCTCGTCCAGCAGGGCGATCCGTCCGATGCCGGCACCGGCAAGGCGTGTGGCCACATAGGCGGCGATATCGAACTGGTGGTGGCCCGGCCGTCCGGGGGTGAAGAAGCGTTCATTGGCGCTATCGTCCTGTTCGAAGCGGGCAGCAAAATCGTCGCCCACTTCATAAGAGGCGCGGCCGATGCAGGGGCCGATGGCGCAGGCGATTCGCGCCGGATCGGCGCCCAGCGCGACCATTGCTTCGATCGTCCGG
Organism: Sphingobium sp. AP50; assembly: GCF_900109095.1. Classification (GTDB taxonomy): domain Bacteria; phylum Pseudomonadota; class Alphaproteobacteria; order Sphingomonadales; family Sphingomonadaceae; genus Sphingobium. Next base: position 96,788 of record NZ_FNYZ01000002.1, on the reverse strand, counting down.
TCGGTCACGCCGCCGATCGCGCCTTTCCACCCGGCATGGGCCGCGCCCACGACGCCCGCATTCGCGTCGGCGAACAGCACTGGGACGCAGTCTGCGGTCAATATGCCCAGAACCAGCCCCGGATGGTTCGTCACCATCGCATCGGCGGCCGGCCGTGCGGTGTCGGCGATCGGATTGATCACCGTCACCACATCGGGGGAGTGCACCTGATGCACCGTCACCAGAGTCGCGCCCGGCAGCAGCGCATCCCGCGCCAGATCACGGTTGCGCATCACGGCTTCGCGATCATCCTGCGATCCAAGGCCAACATTCAGTCCGGCATGCACGCCCGTCGATACGCCGCCGCGCCGCCCCGCAAAGCCGTGCGGCACGTCTTCCAGCCCGTTCGCGCGCAGCAATTCGATCATAGGTCAGCTCCTTGTCAGTCTGCGCCGCTATTGGACGAGCATGTCTCATCCACGCAACATACTTGCGCGTGGCGGATTAGGCGATAGTCTCGCGTTCATAGCTCAAGGGGGGCGGCGTTACGCTGCCCGAGCAAAACAGATTGAGTGTAAAGGGCATCATTCATGATTTTCGGGCGCGTTAAGCCTCTCGACGCCATATTGGCGACGGCAGAGAAAAAATCGCTGCACCGGTCGCTGGGCGCATTCCAGCTGACCATGCTGGGCATCGGCGCCGTCATCGGCACCGGCATCTTCGTGCTCACGGCGGAGGCGGCGCAGAAGGCCGGCCCCGGCATGATGCTTTCCTTCGTCATTGCCGGCTTCGTCTGCGCCGTAGCGGCGCTGTGTTACGCCGAAATGGCGGCGATGGTGCCGGTGTCCGGCTCCGCCTACACCTATAGCTATGCCGTGATGGGCGAACTGATCGCCTGGATGGTCGGCTGGGCGCTGATCCTGGAATATGCGGTCGCGGCGGGCGCCGTGTCGGTCGGTTGGTCCGGCTATGTCGTGGGCCTCATTGAACATACATTCCATCTCGACATACCCGATCTGCTGACGCGCGGGCCGTTCGATGGTGGCATGGTCAACCTGCCCGCGATGCTGATCGCCAGCCTTGTGACCTGGCTGCTGGTCATCGGCACCAAGGAAAGTGCGACCGTCAACGCCGTGCTGGTGCTGATCAAGGTGTCGGCGCTGACCCTGTTCATCGTTCTGGCCCTGCCGGTCATCAACATGGACAAGTTCACGCCCTTCGCGCCGCTGGGCTTTTCGGGCATTTCGGCCGCGGCCGCCTCGATCTTCTTCGCCTATGTCGGTTTCGACGCTGTTTCGACGGCTGCGGAAGAAACCAAGAATCCGCAGCGTAACATGCCGATCGGCCTGATCGGTTCGCTCGGTATCTGCACCATCTTCTACATGCTCGTCGCCGCTGGCGTCATCGGCACCGTCGGTGCGCAGCCGGTCGCCGGCCCGGCCGGTGAAGTGCTGGCGCCCGGCTCCACCGCCCTGTCGCAGCAATGCGCCGCGCTGGCCGCCGCTGGTACGGAAGCCGTCACCTGTTCGAAGGAAGCGCTGGCCTGGACGCTGCGTGAAATCGGCTGGCCCCAGATCGGCAACCTGCTCGGCCTCGCCGCCGGTCTGGCGCTGCCCTCGGTCATCCTGATGATGATGTTCGGCCAGACTCGCATCTTCTTCGTCATGAGCCGTGACGGCCTGCTGCCTGCGGTCTTCTCGAAGGTGCATCCCACCTATAAGACGCCGCATGTCATCACCATCCTGACCGGCATCTTCGTGGCGCTGTTCGCCGCCTTCTTCCCGGTCGGCATCCTGGCGGACATCTCCAATTCGGGCACGCTCTTTGCTTTCGCCGCCGTGTCGATCGCGGTGATGCAGCTGCGCAAGACGGATCCGAACCGCGCCCGTCCGTTCCGCACCCCCGCGATCATGGTGACCGCACCGATCGCGATCCTGGGCTGCCTCTATCTCTTCTGGAGCCTGGGCGTCGAAACCAAGCTGATGTTCGTCGGCTGGGCCGCCGTCGGTCTGATCGTCTATTTCGCCTATAGCCGCAGCCGCAGCCATGTCGGCCGGGGCGTGGTGGATGTCGCCGAAGATGATGCGGGCATCCCCCCGCAGCCGGTGCCGCCGCTTCCCGGCGCGCATACGCCGGGCGGCAAGGACGCCTGATCGGAACAAAAAAAGGGGGCGGGAAACCGCCCCTTTTTTAATGCTCCATTTTAATGGAAGTCGACGTCGGCGTCGCGCAACGAACCCAGATTGGGGCGCGTGAACAGTTTGCCATGTTCCGCCCAGATCACGATCAGGAAGGATGCGGAGCCAAAGACCAGCAGGCCGATGGTGAAGGGCAGGGTCGTCCCGTCAAAGGCGCGCCCGACGATGCTGCCCAATGCACTCGACAGCGCCGTGGTCAGAAAGGCCTGGAAAGACGACGCAACACCGGCGCCCTTGTGGAAGGGCTCCATCGAGATTGCGCTGAAATTGGATGCGGTGAAGGCGACCGTCATCATCGTCATCGCCTGAAGCACCATGAATGTCACCAGTGTCTCATACCCGGTCAGGATCACCGCCAGATGGACCGCTGCGATCAGGATGAAGGCCAGCAAGGCGCTCTGGCTCATCCGTCGTGCGCCGAAGCGGGACACCATCCGGCTGTTGATCAGGCTGCCCAATCCCATGCAGCCGGCGATCATGGCGAACCCGATCGGAAAGATCTTCTGCGCGTGAAAGACGTCGAAGAAAATCTGCTGGATAGACAGTATGAAGCCGATCAGGCCGCCCATCACCACGCCGCTCGCCAGCATATAGCCGATCGAACTGCGCGTGCGGATGACGGTGCCGATGGTGTGGAGCAGTGCGCCCGGTGTGATGCGGATGCGATTTTCGGGCTTCAGCGTTTCGGGCAGACGCGTGATCATCCAGCCTAGGATCAGGCTGGCCAGAATTACCAGCACCCAGAAAATCCAGCGCCATGGCGCAATCCACAGAATCGCTTGACCAAAGCTGGGGGCCATCACCGGGATCAGCATGAACACGGCAAAGATCAATGACATGACTCGCGCCATGGCGTCACCCTTGAACTGGTCACGGACGATGCCGACGGTGATGACCCGGCTAGCCCCGGCGAAGAAACCGGCGCTGCCCCGCGCCACCAGCAGCATGAAGAAGCTCTGCGCGCTGGCGCAGGCGATGGTGGACAGGATGAACAGAGCCATCGCGCATCCCAGGACCCGCTTGCGCCCGAACCGGTCGGACAGCACGCCGAACAGCAGCGATCCGAACCCCAGCCCCAGAAAATAGATGCTGATGATCAATTGCCGGTCATTGGGATGCGGAATGGCCAGATCACGGCCGATATCCGGCAGCGCCGGCAGCATGGGATCGATCGACAGGGCGTTCATCGCCATGAGGCAGGCGCACAGCAGCACGAATTCGCGGAAATGGATTTCTCGCGATGGGGCGGCGGTGGAAGGTATCTGGGTCATGCGGGCGGCTATGGGGGCAACAGGCCCCTTGTTCCAGTCTTTATCTGCCACGCAATGCCGTAACGGCACCCGATCATCCCAAGCAGAGGCCCGTTTTGTCCTATGATATCATGGAAAATTTCGTGTTAACCATTTTTTATCGGTTCCCGGTCCAACCTGCTGCTCGTGGAAAAGGGGGTCCAGATCCATTGATTTAGGATTGAACAGGGGCAGACATCATGGGTAACAGCATCAAGAGCGCACAATTTCTGATGGAAGCCCGCCTGTCGCGGGCGGCTTATGGAACGGCGGACGACTGTTTCGATCTGGGCGTCGCTTATAGCTGCGGCGAAGGCGAACTGCCGATCGACCTGATCGAGGCGCATAAATGGTTCAACCTCGCCGCGCTGCGTGGCAGCGAGCAGGGGCAATCGATGCGGGCCGAGATCGCCGAGGAAATGACGGCGCGGGAAATCGCCGAGGCGCAGCGTCAGGCGCGCGCCGTGATCGCCTTCACGCAGATGCGCGCGGCCTGATCAGCCGTCTTTCCGAAACGGGGTTCGTTCGTTGAGCCATAGCCGATCGCGCTGCACGCCTTCGCGTTCGGCCGCGAGGAAATCGGCGATCGCCCGGCGGAAGCCCGGATTGGGGATATGGTGCGCCGACCATGTCGGCTCTGGCGCATAGCCGCGTGCCAGCTTGTGGCCGCCCTGCGCGCCGGCTTCGACCCTGGCCAGTCCGCGGGCGATGGCGACGTCGATCGCCTGATAATAGCAAAGCTCGAAATGCAGGTTGGGAACGTCTTCGGTACAGCCCCAATAGCGACCATAAAGCGTGTCCGCGCCGATCAGGTTGAGCGCGCCGGCGATCGGCTGTCCGTCGCGTAGAGCGAGCATCAGCAAGACCTTGTCCGCCATGCTTTCACCCAGGATCGAGAAGAAGGCGCGGGTCAGATAGGGCTGGCCCCATTTGCGGGCGCCGGTATCCTGATAGAAAGCCCAGAAAATATCCCAATGCGCTTCGGTCAAGTCGCTGCCGGTCAGGTGGAGTATCTCCAGCCCCTCGACCGCGCGCCGCCTTTCCTTGCGGATATTCTTGCGCTTCTCGCTCGACAGGTCGGCGAGGAAATCGTCGAAACTTCCATAGCCGCGATTGGTCCAGTGGAACTGGCTATCCTCGCGGATCAGCCATCCCGCCGCTTCGAATAGCGGCACCTGATCGGCATCGATGAAGGTCGCGTGGGCCGATGACAGGCCGTTGCGCTCGACCAGCATCTCCAGCCCGGCGATCAGCGCGGGCGCCTGTTCCGGATCGCGGAGCAGCAGGCGCGGGCCGGGTACGGGGGAGAAGGGGGCAGCGATCTGGATCTTGGGATAATAGCGTCCGCCGGCCCGCTCCCATGCGTCGGCCCAGCTATGGTCGAACACATATTCGCCCTGGCTGTGGCTCTTGCCATAAGCGGGGGCGGCGGCGGCGATGCGGCCGTCCGGGCCATCGATGACGAGGGGGATGGGCTGCCAGCCGCTGGTGCCGCCCACGCTGCCCGATCGTTCCAGCGCGACGAGGAAATCCCAGCTGACGAAGGGATTGGCGTCGCCCGCGCAGGCATCCCATTGCGCGCGATCGAAATCCGCCACGCCCGCGGCGATACGCGCCGTCACATCAGCCATGGGCGATCTCGAAAATGATCTGGTCGGCATGGGCCGCGGCCTGATGGCGGTCGCCCTCGCTGCGCACCGTCCATGTCAGCACGGGCAGGCCCCTTGCGCGGGCATGGCGGGACAGGGCGGAAGGCAGGTCGCGAATGTCACAGGCGATAAAGTCGGGTTTCGCGAGCCAAAGCGCAAGGGTGCGTTCGATCCGGCCGCGCAGCCAGCCCTTGCCCTGTTGCGTCACGACCAGACCGCGTATCTGTTCCGGCCGATGGCACGCAAACCAGCGCATCGTCCGCGGATTGAAGGACATCACCGCTACAGGCGCATCGGGCCAGAGTGTGAGGTCATGGGCTACCGCCCGGCAAATCGGATCGATATCGCGGCCATCCGACTTGATTTCGACAAGGAGCGGAACTCGTCCGTCGCAGCGGGCCAAGAGGGTGGACAGGCGCGGGATCATGCTGCCATCGGGCAATGCTACGCCATCCAGCGTGGCGCCTTCCAGATCGGCCAGCTTGTCGTCCCGGCCGGCCATGCGGTTCAGCCCGGCGTCGTGAAAGACGAAGGCGATACCATCCCGGCTTGGCCGGACATCGCATTCAATACCATAATCGCCAGCAATGGCGGCTTCGAAGGCCGCCATGCCGTTTTCGCTGATCCCGCCCCCATGCAGGCCCCTATGGGCGAAGGGGCGGGCGGTCAGCCAGTCGGTCGGGCGATCAGGCCGCCGGGCGGACAAGGACGACCGCGTCGATTTCGACCACCGCGCCCAGCGGCAATACAGGCACGCCCACGGCGCTGCGCGCATGCTTGCCGGCTTCACCGAAGATTTCGACCATCAGTTCGGACGCGCCATTGGCGACCTTTGGCTGGTCGGTGAAGGTCGGGGCGCTGGAAATGAAAGCGCCCAGCTTCACGATCCGCTCGACCCGGTCGAGGTCGCCCAGCGCCGCCTTCATCTGCGCGATCAGGTTGAGGCCACAGACGCGCGCAGCGGCGACGCCATAGTCCAGGTCGCGATCTTCACCCAGTCGGCCGGTCATCAGGCCATCGGGCGCCAGCGCAATCTGACCGCTGATATGCAGCAGGCCATTGGCCTCCACCGTGGGCACATAGGCGGCAACCGGTGCAGCGGCCTGGGGCAGGGTGATGCCGAGTTCGGCGATACGGGCTTCGATGCTCATGCGATAACTCCATCGGATAGGGGTGATTCGATCGGGGCTGGCCCTTGCGCCAGTCGCTCCATGATCCAGTGTTCTGCCGTGGCCCAATCATCGATCCGGGCATGGGCATAGGGCGCGGTCGGCACATGGGCGGCGATTTCGGGCTCGCCCACCAGATGCAGCCGCCACACGCCGGGAGCATGGGTGGCGACCGAATGATGATGTTCGGCCAGATCGTCGATGAACAGAGCGACGCTGGGCTGCCGTTCCGCCACGATCGCCGCCAGTGGCCGGCCCTTGCCACCCTGATTCCAGTGGACCGGCAGGGTCAGGCCATGGGTGGCGAGTTGTTGTGCCCGCGCCCCCTGATGCCGCTCGGTAATGTTGGTCAGCACTTCGATATCAGCGATGGCGGACAGCCGCAGCAAGGCTTCGACCGCGTTCGCGATTGGAGCTTGCCGATGCATTTCCGTTTCGAAAAAAGCCAGCAGCAATTCCCAGACATGCTGCCGCTCCAGCGGTTCGCCGCTATCCTTGTGCCGCAGCGCCTCGACAAAGCCGCGCTCGCGCATGTCGAAATGCACGCCATGGGTTTCGTCCAGCCATTCCCGGAACGGCACGACCATGTGCAGCAGCACTTCGTCGCAGTCGGTGATGATCAGGGGACGGGTCATGCGTTCAATCTCTGCTGCGCCGCGATCAGGGCGGCGGGGGTGGTGTCGATCGCTTCGGCGCAGGCGATCAGGTCAGGCTCATGGTCGGACAGGAAAGTGAGGACCGCGCCCAATATGGCGGGATTGTCTATCCCCGCGCGCAGGGCATCGACATCCAGGCCCGTCAGCGCCAGCAAACGATCCGCCCGGCCGCCATCGCTCAATGTCCACCCCAATGCCATCAGCGCCAGCGTTGCCGCCTCTTCAGCGCTATCCTGTCGGCTATCCGGCTTGCCATTCTCGGCTGTGGGTCGCATGATGGCCTTTCGGGGCGGGGCGGCTGACGAGTGCGCTCCAATAGGCATTTCGGACCGCGGGTGACTGGTGGCAAAGCGCGTGCTCGTTGTCGAGGACAACGAACTCAATCTCAAACTTTTTTGCGACCTGCTGCGCGCGCACGGGCATGAAGTGTTGCCGCTGCGCGACGGGCGCGACGTGCTGGCACAGGCGCGTGAGTTTCTGCCCGACCTTGTCATCACCGACATTCACCTGCCCCATGTCAGCGGGCTCGACCTGATCATTTCGCTGAAGGCCGACGATCGGCTGTCTGCCGTCCCGATCATGGCCGTTACCGCCTATGCCGGGCAAGGGGATGAGGAGCGGATTCGGGCTGCTGGCGCGCAGGCCTATGTGTCCAAACCGATTTCCGTACTGCGCTTCGTGGAGCAGGTGAACGCCTTGCTGTAACGATCGGGCAAGCTGCTTCACATTATCGTCATACAGCTTTCATTGCGTTTACATCGACCCGCCCTTTAGGCGTCATCCTCGTCTGCCACCCCCCGCAACGCAGCGGCGCGGCGCATTGCCGACAGCCGGAACGCACAGGGGTAATATTCATGTCTCATCTGACCGACGAGGCGCGCGCGGCCTATCGCGACGCGCAGCCGACCATCGATATGGGCGACAACAGCCTGGAATCGATCGTCGCGGCCAATCCGGCCCGCCGCACCATCCTGAAGAACGGCCTGCTGGGCCTGTCGATCCTGCCGATGCTGGGCGCGCTGTCCGCCTGCGGTGATGACGATGATTCGAGCAGCCCGACGCCGACCCCCACGCCTACGCCGACCCCGACGCCCAGCTATGGCATCGCCTTCACGCCGGTCGCCGCCAACATGAACGACACCGTCACGGTGCCCAACGGCTATACCGTCGACATCCTGCTGAAGGCTGGCGATTCGATCGAAACCGGCACCGCCTATTCGGGCAGCTATCCGACCCCGGCCGATGCCGAGAAGTGGGCTGGCGGCAATCATGACGGCATGGAATATTTCGAACTGTCGGGCACCGACGCCAATAGCGGCGGTCTGCTGGCGCTGAACTTCGAATATCCCGACTTCAACATCCTGATGGCGGGCGGCTATGACGCCGCGACCGCGACCGCCGACCAGAAGGCGCTGGCCCTGTCGGCCGTCGGCATCGGCGTGGTGGAAATCGCCAAGGCTTCCGACGGCAAATGGTCGGTCAAGTCGGGCTCCAAGTACAACAAGCGCTACACCGGCAACAGCAGCTACAAGGCGACAGGTCCTGCCGCTGGTCTGCTGTCCGGCACGATCAAGGGCATGCTTAACAATTGCTCGTCGGGCCGTACCCCGTGGGGTACCTATCTGACCTGCGAGGAATCGACCGACAATTATCTCGATCCGACGCAGCCGGAGGAAAATTACGGCTGGGTGGTCGAAATCGATCCCTATCAGGAACTGGATGTGCCGACCAAGCGCACCGCGCTGGGCCGTTTCGACCATGAAAATGTCGCTCACATGGTCGATAGCAATAGCCGCGTCGCCTTCTATATGGGCCATGACGGCACGCCGGGCTGCGTCTACAAGTTCGTGTGCGATCGCGCCTTCAGCAGCAGCAACCGCGCCAGCAATCGCGACATGCTCGACCATGGCACGCTCTATGTCGCCCGTTTCAATGCGGACGGCACCGGCGAATGGCGCGCCCTGGTTCAGGGCCAGAATGGCCTGACCGCCGGGGCTTCCGATCCGGGCAACACCAGCCAGAGCGCGACGCCGATCACGCCGACGACGGTCGACTTCAACAATCAGGCCGATGTCATGATCAACACCATCTCGGCGGCGCGCGTCGCCGGTGGTACGGTGATGGATCGCCCGGAATGGATCACGGTTGCGCCCGACAACAGCGCCATCTTCGTGACGCTGACCAACAACAGCAGCCGCCGTTCGACCGACGCCGCCAACCCGCGCACCGTCAACCGCCATGGCCATATCGTGAAGTTCAAGGAAACCGGCAATTCGCCGCTCGCCATGACCTTCACCTGGGAAATCTTCCTGCTGGCGGGCGATCCGTCGCTGGCCGGTTTCGGCGACAAGCTGGAAGGCAATATCAACGGCGACACCTTCTCCAGCCCCGACGGCATCCGCATCGACCCGCAGGGCCGCCTGTGGGTTCAGACCGACCATTCGGTGCCGGGCAGTTCGGGCGATTCGTCGCGGACGATCGAGCAGGTCTTCGGCCAGAATGCGATGTTCTACATTGACCAGTCGACCAAGAAGTCGATGCGCTTCCTGGTGGGGCCTGAAGGGTGCGAGATCACCGGCATCGCCTATACGCCGGACCTGACCAACTTCTTCATCAATATCCAGCATCCGACCGGTGACTGGCCGGTGTCGGGTCAGGAACCGCGTTCCTCTACCATCGTCGTGCGCCGTACCGACGCCAAGCCGGTCGGCAACTGATATCGGAAAAGGCCCCTGTCCTTCGAAGGGCAGGGGTTTCATGGGGGCGCTCCGACAGGAGCGCCCCTTTTTTCGTATCCGGCTGGCATCCGGCATTTCCGGCCAACAGCAAAAGGCCCGCTCCCTTGCAGGGACGGGCCTTTGTCCGTTCCGAAAAAGCCGGAAAAATCAGGCGCGCGGGCGAAAGGCCCGCAGCGGCTTACTTGATCTTGGCTTCCTTGAATTCGACATGCTTGCGCACGACCGGGTCATACTTGCTGAAGCTCAGCTTTTCGGTCTTGGTGCGCGGATTCTTCTTGGTGACGTAGAAAAAGCCAGTGTCAGCCGTGCTGACGAGGCGGATCTTGACAGTTGCTGGCTTGGCCATGGCCTTATTCCCTGGTCGTAAAGAGCGTAAAAAATAAAGCGGCTCGCCAATGGTGAGTGGCGGACCGCCCGTTTCAGCGGTCGCCCATGGGCCAGATTCGGTCCGCTGTCAAGGCTGGGACGATTGGAGCTTCAGGCTTTACGCGCCCTTAACCCGGGTAAGGCTATGAAGAAACGGGGCGAAACAAGGGGAGTGCATCCCATGCGACATGATCCGATGCTGGCGATTTTGACGGACCTGATGCGGCGGGTCGATGGGCTGGCGGGGCAACGTGGCCATTTGTCGGTCGCCCGCTTGCAGGATGAGGTCGACCAGATTCGCCACATCGCCCGTGCTTTCGGTCTGGACGCGGTGGAGGGGCTGGCTGCCACATTGGGGTCCGCCACCTCTCTTCATGGTCTGGGGCCGGTGGTGCTGTCCTATCTCGACCTGATGCGCGATGCGATTGCGGCCGACATGCCATTGGCCGATATCGTGCCGATCATTCCGCGCACTATCGCCACCGTCACAGCCTTGCGCGCCTGACACCGGTCGGCCGATGGACGCCCTGTTGATCGCGTTGCTCGGCTGTCTGCTTGGCGAAATGGGGGGCAAGAGCCAGTTGCTCCTGCTTGCGCTGGCGACACGCTATGAGCGCAATGGCGCGATCATCGCCGGCGTCGTCGTGGCTGCTGTCGCCAATGCGGCGATATCCGCCTTTGCGGGGGCCTGGATCGGCCCGATGCTGGGGAGCGACGCGCGGCTGCTGTTCCTGGCGCTTTCCATCCTGTTTCTGGGCGTGGGCCTGTTCTGGCGGGTGTCTCCGCCCGATATACTGGGCGGCTGGCGGACCGGCGCCTTCCTGACCACGGCGCTGGGCCTTTTCATCCTGGGCTTTGGTGACGGCCCGCAATTTCTGATCCTGGGCATAGCGACGCGCACGGCTGATCCCATCCTCGCTGGCATAGGTGGCGCGATCGGTGTCATCGTCGCCCTGGTGCCGGTGGTAGTGGTGCGCGCCCAGTTGCTGGAGGTCCTGCCACTGCGGACGATTCGCTGGGCCGGAGGGATCATACTGCTCGTCACCGGCGTCCTCATGGCGCTATCTGCGACCGGCTTGATCTGATCGAAGGCGTTGATCAGCCTGATCGGGATTTCCGTCGTGAAAAAATGGCACCAACTTGGCGCGCGATCATTATATGTCCGAAACCAGTTTCCCGAACAGGAGGACAGTGAATGACCGCGCCCGACCTCAAGACCCCGACCGACCTGAAGAGCAATGCGACCAAGTCCGTCGCCGAAGCGCTCAACGGCGCGCTGGCGGACAGCTACGCGCTGTATCTGAAGACCAAGAATTTCCACTGGCATGTTTCGGGTCCGCATTTCCGCGATTATCATCTGATGTTCGATGAGCAGGCGACCGAGATTCTGGGCGTGACCGACCTGATCGCCGAGCGCGTGCGCAAGACCGGCAATGTTACGCTGCGTTCCATTGGCGATATCGCCCGGCACCAGACGGTAAAGGATAATGACGCCGACTTCGTCAGCCCGGCCGACATGCTCAAGGAATTGCGCGACGATAATCTGGCGCTGGTCGAAACCTTCCGCGCGGTAAAGGCCGCCGCCACCGAAGCGGGCGACAACGCCACCGAAGGCATTGTCGACGACTGGACCGATCAGGCCGAACAGCGCGCCTGGTTCCTGTTCGAGGCGGCACGCGGCGCCTGATTGGCTATTACGGCAAAGAAAAAGCCCTCCGGTGGAAATCGGAGGGCTTTTTTTCATGCTTAGAGCATCGCGCGGAAAAGTGGGCACCGGTTTTCCGCATAAAGCGATGCGAAAACAAAAAACTAGAGCGCGCGACCTGCGTCAGATTTAACGCAGCGCGCTCTAATCTTCGTGGAGGACGTCGATCGCGACAATCTCGATCGCCTCGGCCTTCCCGGCGAAATCCACCTTCTCGTCGACTTCCGCATCCATCATCGCGCGGGCGAGGGGGGAGGAAAAGCTGATCCGGCCTTCATGGGGATCGGCCTCGTCGTCGCCGACCAGCGCCACCGTCTTTTCCTGCTTGTTCAGTCGATAGGTGACGCGCGTGCCGAAGGCGACCGCTTGCGGCCCCGCCACCGGTCGCAATTCCGCCGTCGCCAGCCGCATGCGCCAGTAGCGCAATTCGCGCTTATGCTTCTTGGCAGCCTCTTCCTCCATGGCGGCGGTGTCGGTGGCTTCCAGCGCCTCGACCTTGTCCCGCGTCAGCCGCAACCCGCGCGCCGTCACCCAATTGGGGCCGGGCGGGATCGGCAGCTCGAACTTGGGCTCCATATGCTCATCATCGCTCTCGCGACGAAAGGCGACACTCACGTCATCACTCTCCTGAAAACAACAATATGCCCCGCCCCGATCGATCACCGGGGCAGGGGCAAGCCACACCGATAGCGGGATCAATCTTCGTCGAACAAGCCTGCAAGCTGCTCGACCATCGTGCCGCCCAATTGTTCGGCGTCCATGATGGTTACGGCGCGACGATAATAGCGGGTGACGTCATGGCCGATGCCGATCGCCACCAGTTGCACCGGCGAGCGATTCTCGATCCAGTCGATCACCTGCCGCAAATGCCGCTCAAGATAGGTGCCGCTGTTCACCGACAGGGTGGAGTCATCCACCGGCGCACCATCGGAAATCACCATCAGGATGCGACGCTCTTCCTGGCGTGCGATCAGGCGGCTATGCGCCCAGAGCAGCGCCTCGCCGTCGATATTTTCCTTCAACAGCCCTTCGCGCATCATCAGGCCCAGATTCTTGCGCGCGCGGCGCCAGGGATCGTCGGCCTTCTTGTAGACGATATGGCGCAGGTCGTTGAGACGGCCCGGCATAGGGGGCCGTCCAGCGGCTAGCCATTGCTCGCGGCTCTGCCCGCCCTTCCACGCGCGGGTGGTGAAGCCCAATATCTCGGTTTTCACGCCGCAGCGTTCCAGCGTGCGCGCCATGATGTCCGCGCTGATCGCCGCGATGCTGATCGGCCGCCCGCGCATCGATCCCGAATTGTCGATCAGCAGGGTGACGACGGTATCGCGAAACTCGGTATCCCGCTCGATCTTGTAGGATAGCGACCGGGTGGGATCGATCACGATCCGCGCCAGCCGGGCCGCGTCCAGCATGCCTTCTTCCTGGTCGAAGTCCCAGGACCGCGACTGTTGCGCCATCAGCCGGCGTTGCAGCCGGTTGGCCAGTTTCGTCACCGCGCCCTGCAAGCTGACCAGTTGCTGGTCGAGGAAGCCGCGCAGCCGCACCAGTTCATCCTCGTCGCACAGATCCTCCGGCGCGACGACTTCGTCGAATTTGGTCGTATAGGGCTTATAGTCGAAGCCGGGCGGCAGGTCGGACATCGGGCGATTGGGGCGGACCGGCATCATGCCTTCCTCGCCCATATCGTCGGCGCCTTCGTCGCTGTCGGCGTCGAATTCGTCGCTATAGTCGGTTTCACCCTCTTCGGTGTCGCCGCCCTGATCCTCGGCACGCGCCTCGGCATTCATGTCGCTGTCGCCGGCCTCGTCCTGGCCGCTTTCGCCCTCTTCCTGCTGCTCTTCCTCGTCTTCGCCTTCATCCTGCGATTCGGGTTCTTCGGTGTCGGGCGGCACATCGGCATCGATTAACTGGAGATGTTCCAGCATCGTCGTGGTCAGCTTCTGGAAGGCGCGCTGATCGTCGATCGCCAGCATCAGCGCATCCAGATCGGTCCCGGCCTTGTCCTCGATCCACTGGTCGAGCATCGCCACGCCGGGCGCCGCATCCTTGGGGATCGCCTGCCCGGTCAATCGTTCACGCACCTTGAGCGCGAGCGCGGTCGACAGCGGTACTTCGTCAGCGGCGCGCGCGCGCCGGATCGCATCGGACTTCAGCCGCAGGTCCAGCGCATGATTGAGGTTGGCGCGCACGCCTTCCATCGCCCGCGATCCGATCGCCTCGACCCGGGCCTGCTCGACTGCGTCGAACACGGCGCGTGCGACCGCTTCCGAAGGCGTGGTGGCGGCATGAAGTTTTGCGTTATGATGGCGCAGCTTGAGGGCATGGGCATCGGCAAAGCCACGCGCCAGCGCCACCTGATCGGCGGGCAGGGCGCGGCCGGGCGTCGGCACCTTGATCGCCTTGCCCGCAGCATGAGGCGTATCGGCGGTGAAGCTGACCTCCACCTCCGCATCGCGCGTGATCGCGCGCGCCGCGCCGGACAGGACATCCTTGAAGGCATCGATGGGGGATCGTTCGGTCATGGCCGCTCCGGTTCGCCGACGCGCGGCACGGCGATCGTCTCGATCTGCGTCTCCACTTCGCTCATCAGCTTGTGCACCGGGCATTTTGCGGCCACGGCGATCAACTTGTCATGCTGCTCGTCGGTCATCGGCCCGGTCAGCGCGATGCGGGTGGTCAGCTTGTAGACGCCCTTGCGCTCCTCGCTCGCGTCGCGGACCAAGCCGACATGGATATTCTCCACCGGAATGCCGTTGCGCTGCGCATACCAGAGCATGGTCATCGCCTTGCATGCGCCCAGCGCGCTATCATACAGGTCGTGCGGGTCCGGCCCGGCGTCATGGCCGTCGGGCGCGGACATATCCGCAACGATCTCATGGCCCCGAATGCTGATCCGGTGGGCGGTTCCCCCAGCGGGGTCGATCCGTTCGACGACGATCATGTTTTGTCTTCCCGCCATGGAGGCAGGGCGAACATTCAGTTCGCCCGGCTCGCCACGCTCTCGGGAAGATCCTTCCCGAACACGCGCTGATAATATTCGGCGACCAGTGCCCGCTCCGCCTCATCGCATTTGTTGAGGAAGGAGAGGCGGAAGGCAAAGCCGACATTCTTGAAGATCAGCGCATTCTGCGCCCAGCTGATCACGGTGCGCGGCGACATGACGGTCGAGATATCGCCATTGATGAAGCCCTGCCGCGTCAGTTCGGCGACCTTGATCATATTCTCGACTTCCTTGCGGCCGCCCTCATGATCATATTCGCCGGACTTGGCCAGCACCACCTGCGCCTCGGTCGCGGCGGGCAGATAGTTCAGCGCCACCACCAGATTCCAGCGGTCCATCTGACCCTGATTGATCTGCTGCGTGCCATGATAGAGGCCGGTCGTATCGCCCAGACCCACGGTGTTGGCGGTCGCGAACAGGCGGAAATGCGGGTTCGGGCGGATCACGCGATTCTGGTCGAGCAGCGTCATCTTGCCGTCCGTTTCCAGCACGCGCTGGATCACGAACATCACGTCCGGGCGGCCGGCATCATATTCGTCGAACACCAGCGCGA
Organism: Sphingobium sp. AP50; assembly: GCF_900109095.1. GTDB lineage: Bacteria > Pseudomonadota > Alphaproteobacteria > Sphingomonadales > Sphingomonadaceae > Sphingobium. The sequence goes on along the minus strand of NZ_FNYZ01000002.1, from coordinate 81,485 downwards.
CCGGGCGCTGCAACGCCCAGGGAAGCAGGCCTTCCTTGAACTGCGTCACCTGCTGCCCGTCCTGCAACACGATGGCGTCGCGGCCAACCAGATCGATACGGCTGATATGCGCGTCGAGGTTGATGCGGATGCACGGCCATTTCAGGCGTGCGGCAATCTGTTCGATATGGCTCGACTTGCCGGTGCCATGATAGCCCTGCACCATGACGCGGCGATTATAGGCAAAGCCTGCGAGGATCGCGAGAGTGGTGTCCGCATCGAACACATAGGCAGGGTCCAGATCGGGCACACGTTCATCGGCCTGAGAAAAGGCCGGAATCTTCATGTCGACATCGATGCCGAAGACTTCGCGTGCGTCCACTTCGCGATCGGGTGCCTCCAGCAGAGTTTCGGCGCGGGTATCGGGCTGGACGTTGGAAATATCGGTCATCGGGTCGTCATCTTTCTGCGAGTCAATCGCGCCCTAACCCAAATTTGAAGGGCGTGTCGATAGAGTGGCGGCAGTTGCTGCGCGGATCAAGCCGCCCATTCCGCCAAATTGGCCTCCTCGCCGATCAGGGCCAGTCCATGGGCAATGGAGGTGAGTTCGCCACCGGTAGCGATGCGATCATCGCCGAAACGCTGGCGGAAGATGCGCCGGATTGCCGGAATCAGCGACGATCCCCCGGTCAGGAAAACCCGGTCGATAGTATCAGGCGTCACTCCGGCCTTGCTCAGCGCCCGGTCCACCGTCTCTTCGATTCGGGCGATGTCGGGCGCGATCCAGCTTTCGAAATCGGCGCGCGATACCGTCTGCTCGATATCGATCCCACCGCCGGAAAAGCGGAAGCTGGCGCTTTCCGCATCGGACAGGGCGCGTTTCAGGGCGCCGACCGCGTCATAGAGCGGATAGCCCAGTTCCTTTTCGATGACCGTGATCATCCGGCCGATCGCGACCGGATCCTTCGCCGCCTTTTGCAGACGGGCCAGTTCGTCCATCGTCCGCCGGTTGCGCATCAGGGCAAGGCGCGACCAGTCCGCAAAATCGGCGAAATAGCTGCGCGGTATCTCCAATTGCTTGCCGAAACTCTCGTAACTGCCGCCCTTGCCCAGCATCGGCAGCACCAGATGATCGACGATGCGATAATCGAACCGGTCGCCGGCAAGGCCGATGCCGACCGATCCCAGCGGCACGCAACGCCGCGCTGCGCCCGGCGCTTCGACCCGAACCAGCGAAAAGTCGCTGGTGCCACCGCCGAAATCGGCAACAAGGATCGTGGCCGCTTCGGTCAGCCGACTGGCGTAGCTGAATGCAGCGCCCAGCGGCTCATAGACATAATGCACCTCGCTGCCGAAGCTGCCGAACATGGAGTCATAGCGCTTTCGCGCTAGCGCCTCATCCGGGCGGGCGCCGGCATATTCGACCGGTCGGCCGACGACGATCCGTTCGGGTCGACGGTCGAGCATGCCACCAGCATGGTCGATCATCTTGCCCAGGAACATCTGTCCCAGTTCCTCGAACCGGAATCGTTTCTCGAACACATTGGCGGTTTCGAAGATCGGGCTGGCAACAACCGACTTGAACGACTGGATGAAACGGCTGTCTTCGGGAAATTCCAGATATTCTGCGATCGCCCATGGCCCCGCCTCATGCGCCATGCCGCCCTTCACATCGCTGTCATGCCAGAAGCACAGGGCCGAGCGGAACACATCGCCGGTCGCCTGCTTGCCCGCGAAGCTGACCAGTTGCGACTCTCCGCCATTCGCCAGTGCGGCGACACTGTTGGTCGTGCCGAAATCCAGCCCCAGCGCACGCGCGGTCTGTTGCATGATCTTGTCTCCGGGATTTGAGGGCCGGGCGCTATGACAATGGGAGGCCGTCTATGCAAGGCCGCATCAGGCGAAAGCGGCCGCCTTGCGCAAATGGCCATAGGCTTCGATCACGGCCTGCAAGGCGCTTTCATGGCTGCGATCGCCGCCGTTATGATCCGGGTGATAGCGGCGGAGCAATTCGGTATAGCGGCTGCGCAGCGCCTTGCGATCGGCGTCGATCGACAATTCCATCGTCGACAGCGCCTTGCGATCCTCGGCCGACAGAAATTGTCCGTCCTGCCGCATCTGGTTCTCGGCTCGCGCTTTGGCCACCCGTTCGCGAAACTTGGCGCCGATCGCGTCCAGCGGGTCCTGAAAGTCGGACCATTTGGGCGGCGGACTGGTGGCGTTTGAGGAGAAGGCGCGTGTTTCCCGCTCCCAGCCGGCATAGGGGCGCTGGGCGGCGGCGATTTCCTCCGCGCTCATGCCGGTAAAGAAATTATAGCCCTGATTGAAGGCGCGGACATGATCCAGGCAGAACCAGCGCCAGCGCGGCCCTTCATGGTTCGATCGATTGCCTTCTTCCAACGGCGCGCGAAATTCCCCCGGCTCGGGGCATCCGGGCACGGCGCACGGTCGGTCGCTTTCCACGCGGCCATGGAAACGGTTGAAACGGCGGTTCGAAAACGGGTCGGTGCTCAAGATTGTCCTGATGGCATGGCTGGCAAAGCAGCCTATATAGGCAATATGACCACCGACCTCAAAGGCCCCGTTGCCACCGAAATCGAGGCGCGCCTGCGCGCCGCCCTGTCGCCAGCCCATCTTGCCGTCATCGACGACAGCGAAAAGCATCGTGGCCATGCCGGCCATGACGGGTCGGGGGAAAGCCATTTCACGGTCGAGATCGTGGCCGATCGCTTTGCGGGGCAAAGCCGCGTCGGGCGCCAGCGTCTGGTCAATGCCGCGCTGGCCGACCTGTTGCGGGACAAGGTGCATGCCTTGGCGATCAAGGCCCGCGCCCCCGGGGAAGAGGGATGACGCCGGACGATTTCATCATTCAGGCGATCACACCGACCACCCATGATCTGGGTGATTTCAAGGTGCATCGGTCGCTGCCGGTGAAGGGACGGACCATGGTCGGCCCCTTCATCTTCTTCGATCAGGCCGGCCCGGCGAAGATCGGGGCGGGGCAGGGGATCGACGTGCGGCCCCACCCGCATATCAACCTCGCCACCGTCACCTATATGTATGAAGGCAGCTTTCTCCACCGGGATTCGCTGGGCACCGAGCAACTGATCGAGCCGGGCGCGGTCAATCTGATGACGGCGGGCAAGGGCATCGTCCATAGCGAGCGCTCGCCGGACGAGGATCGCGCGAAACTGTCGAAACTCTCCGCGATCCAGACCTGGCTCGCTTTGCCCGACCGGTTCGAGGAGATGGACCCGGCCTTCGAACATGTCAGCGAAGGCGGCCTGCCCGTGATCGAGGATGGCGCGGTGCGTGCGCGGGTCATCATGGGGTCGCTCTGGGGCGCGACTTCGCCTGTGACGACCTATGCCCACACCATCTATGCCGATATCCAGCTCGCACCGGGCGGGCGGATCGCTATCGATCCGTCGGCGGATGAGCGGGCGCTCTATGTGTCGGGCGGGGACGCAGCACTCGACGGGCTGCTGCTGGCGCCGCAGACACTCTATGTCCTGCGTCCTGGTGTTTCGGCGACGTTGATGAGCGTCGATGGCGGCCGGGTCGTGCTATGCGGCGGAGAGGCTTTCACCTCGCCGCGCCATGTCTGGTGGAATTTCGTTGCCTCGACGCCGGAACGGCTGATGCAGGCCCGCGAGGATTGGGACGCAATGCGCTTCCCGCTGATCCCCGGTGACGATCAGGAGTTTATTCCGATCCCGCAGGGGCGGCCCAAGACGGTCAGCTATCCCTGACCGATCGGGATCAGGGCACAAAAGTCAGCGAAAGATTCTCGGCATTTTTGGGAATGTCGATCCGGCTTTCGTTGATCGACGCTTCCTCGCCGGGCTTCAGTCGGCTCTTGTCCGCTTTCGTCGTCCAGCTGAACACCAGCCGGTTCTGCCGGTCGCGCAGTTGCACCAGCACTGGCGGCACGGGCAGCGTCTGTGCGCCGCTGTTCACGATCCGCGCGCCGAATGCGAAATATTCCTCGCCGGTCGGCAGCTTGCGGCGCTCGGCGGGCTTGGACAGATAGAAGAGCAGGTCCGGGTCGCCTTCTTCCGGGACGATACCCATGGCGACCATCCAGCTGGGCGGGCCGAAATAATAGAGCGCGCCACCCGCCGCTGCCACGAGCAGGAAGAAGGTCGCGGCTGCATAAGTCCACAATTTGATCGGATTGCGGCGTGGCTTGAAGGGCGGCGCGGGCGCGAAATGGCTTTCCTGTACCGGATCGACCGGCGCACCGGCATAGATGTCGTCGAAACGATTGTCGAACGGAGCGGCGCTGGCGGGGGGCGGCACGGCTTGTGCCTCTTCCGGTGCGCCCTCCGCCACGGGTGCCGGTTCGGCTTCCGGCTCGGGTGGCGCCACCGGAATGTCGGCTGCGACGGCCGGTGCAGGCGGCGGGGGTGCCGGTGGTTGCTCCGGGGCGACGGCAACGGGCGCGGCCGCGCTGACCGGCGCTTCTTCGCGCGGGGGCAGGACGGCGGGTTCCTGGAACCAGCTATGTTTGCAGGCCGCGCAGCGGACCTGGCGGCCATTCTGGCCTACGGCGCTGTCGGGGACGACATAACGGGTCGCGCAATTGGGGCACACCAGGATCATTTCGCTTCATAGGCATGGCAGGGACTCGCGCGCAAGCGGCAACAATCCGACATGCGATGCAATGCGACTCGCCTGATCGCGTGGCGCGGGCTTTACGTCGCCCTGCCCGCTGTGCCATGGCTGCGGCTTCGGGACGCAGGGAGCGCAGAGGCGCCAGATTTCAGACATGTCGGCCATCGTGCAGTTCGAAAATGTTGGCCTGCGCTATGGTCTGGACAGCGAAACCCTGTCCGACGTCAGCTTTTCGCTGGCCGGCGGCGGCTTTTATTTCCTGACCGGCGCTTCGGGCGCGGGCAAGACGTCGCTGCTCAAATTGCTCTACCTCGCCCAGCGACCCAGCCGGGGCGTCATTCGCCTGTTCGACGAAGACGTTGTGACGTTGCCACGCAAGCGACTGCCCGGCTTTCGCCGTCGTATCGGCGTCGTCTTCCAGGACTTCCGCCTCGTCCCGCATCTATCCGCTTATGACAATATCGCGCTGCCACTGCGGGTCGCGGGCATGGAGGAAAGCGAGATCGACGCGCCGGTGGCGGAAATGCTCAACTGGGTGGGGCTGGGCGATCGTGGTGATGCGCGCCCGGCGACCTTGTCCGGTGGGGAGCAGCAGCGTGTCGCGATTGCCCGCGCCGTGATCGGTCGCCCCGAAATATTGGTGGCCGACGAACCAACCGGCAACGTCGACGCGGACATGGCGCGTCGTCTGATGACCCTGTTCGAAGCGCTCAATCGCCTTGGCACCACGATCGTCGTCGCCACCCATGACCTGCCGCTGATCGCGCAGGTGAAGGGCGCGCAGATGATGAAGCTGGACAAGGGGCGGCTGGCCGATCCCACCGGCACGCTGCGTTTCCCGCCGCGTTCGCAGGAACGGCCATGATGGCGGGCCATGCCAATCGCAAGGCGGCTGCGGCCGCGCGGCATCGCCTGTTGCCCGAAGGCCGGGTGGCCGGGCCGATGCCGTGGATCATCGCGATCATGATGTTCCTGACCGTGCTGTCCGCCGCCGCCGGCCTTGGTCTGGGGGCAGCGGTCCGTTCGATGAGCGCCGACCTTGCCGGCCGGGCGAGCGTGCAGGTGGTGGAAGCGGATGCGGAGGCGCGCGATCGGCTTGCTGCCCGCACATTGCAGGCGTTGCGTGGGGCGGATGGGGTTCGCGCGGCCGATCCGGTCGATCCGGCGTTGCTGGCCGATCAGTTGCGGCCCTGGCTGGGCGATGCGGCGACCAGTGGCGACCTGCCAGTGCCGACGCTGATCGATGTCATGCTGACACCGGGCAATGCCGATGCCAAGGTCGATCGTCTGCGTCGCCTGCTCGGTGGCCTGTCGCCCAAGCTGCGGATCGAACCGCATGCGGCGTTTCTCCTGCCTTTGGCGGGTTTGCTGGGTGCGCTCGGCTGGCTGGCCGCCGGGGTCGTTCTGCTGATGATCCTGGCCACGGGGGCGGTGGTCGTGCTGGCGGCACGCGGCGCCCATGACAGCCATCGCACCACTATCGACGTGCTGCACCTGATGGGATCGACCGACGTGCAGATTGCGCGCCTGTTCCAGCGGCGCATAGGCCTCGATGCCTTTCTCGGCAGCGCATTGGGCTTCGCCTTCGCCATATTGGTGATCGTCCTGATCGGGTTGCGCCTGACGGCTATGGGGTCCGAATTGCTGGGCGCCGTGACGCTCGACACGCGCGGCTGGATCGTGTTGGCGACCTTGCCGCTGCTGGGTGTTCTACTGGCGATGCTCACTGCGCGCTGGACCGTGCTGCGAGCGCTGGGGCGATCGCTATGATCGTTCGCCTCTTCTCCGTGATTCTGCTCGGCTGGATGCTGGGCTTTGCCTGGTTCGCGATTTTTCTGCCCCAGCCGCTCGATGGGCGCCCGACCGATGCGATCGTCGTGCTGACCGGCGGGGCGGGGCGGATCGACCGAGGCCTGGCCCTGCTGGAGGATGGCGCGGCCAAGCGGATGCTGATTTCCGGGGTCGACCGGTCGGTCCGGCCGGTTGAACTGGCGGCGGAATATAAGGCGCCGGAGCAATTGTTCAGTTGCTGCATCACGCTGGGTCGGGAAGCGATCGACACCCGGTCCAACGCGATCGAGACGACGCGCTGGCTGGAGCGGCGCGATTACAAGACGGTGCGGCTGATCACCACTGACTGGCACATGCGCCGGTCGGCGCTGGAACTGCGCCAGGCGCTGCCCGCCCGCGTCACGCTGGTCTATGATGCGGTGCCCAGCCGCCCCAGCCTCAGGATGTTATTGCGCGAATATAATAAATATCTGCTGCGGCGGGTTGCCGCGCTGATCGGTATTTGAAGACAGGTCCTATGCTCACCGCCTTGCGTTCCCTCATTTTCATGGCGCTCTTCTACAGCGGCAGCTTGCTCTTCGTGCTGTGGGCGATGCTGTTCGGCTGGGTCACGCCGTTGACGGTGCAGCGCACCGCCACGGGCTGGAGCCGTTTCCATCGCGCCTGCGCCCGCTGGATATTGGGGCAGAGGGTGGTGGTGGAGGGCGACCTGCCGCACGGTCCCTATCTGTATATCGTCAAGCATGAATCGATGTTCGAGACGATCGACATGCTCTGCCTGCTCGACCGGCCGGCGATCGGCGCGAAACGGGAATTGTTCGACATTCCGCTCTGGGGCGGGATCGCGCGCCGCTACGGCCTGATCCCGATTGAACGTACGGCCGGTGCCAGCGCGCTGCGTACCCTGCGTGCAGAGGCGCGGGACCGTACGGCGCAGGGGCGGCCCATCTGCCTCTTCCCCGAAGGAACGCGCGTCCCCCATGGGGAATCGCCGCCGCTCAAGTCGGGCTTTGCCGGGCTTTACGGTCTGCTGGGCCTGCCGGTCGTGCCGATCGCGATCAACAGCGGCCGGGTGTCGCCGCGCGGCAAATTCCTGAAGCGGGCGGGCGTGATCACCTACAAGGTTGGCGAGATGCTGCCCGCGGGCCTCGATCGCAAGGAGGCGGAGATCCGCGTCCATGCGGCGATCAACGCCCTCAACTGAGAATCAGTGCGACCGGCCGAAGTCCGGCTTTGCGTCGTCCTGCCCCTGTTCGATGATCGACCGGCGGATCGCGCGGGTGCGGGTGAACAGGTTGAACAGCGCCTCGCCGTCATTCCAGCGGATCGCGCGCTGGAGCGCCGACAGATCCTCCGAAAAGCGCTGGAGCATTTCCAGCACCGCATCCTTGTTCGCCAGGAACACATCGCGCCACATGGTCGGGTCCGACGCGGCGATGCGGGTAAAGTCGCGGAAGCCGCCGGCCGAATATTTGATCACCTCGCTCTGGGTGACATTTTCCAGATCGCTGGCCGTGCCGACGATGGTGTAGGCGATCAGATGCGGCAGATGGCTGGTCACCGCCAGCACCATGTCATGATGCGCGGGGTCCATCGTTTCGACATCGGCGCCGACGCGACGCCAAAGTTCGACGACGCGCTCGACGGCGACCGGATCGGCATCGGCGGGGGGCGTGACGATCGACCAGCGGCCCTTGAACAGGGTGGCGAAGCCCGCCTCCGGTCCGCTATTTTCCGTGCCCGCAACCGGATGGGCGGGGATGATCCTGCGGCCGGGCAGCGCGGCGTTGAGCTGTGCCAGCACGTCCGCCTTGCAGGAGCCGACATCGCTGATGATCGCGTCTGCGGGCAGATCGTCGGCAATCTCGGCCGCCGCCGCACCCATGGCGCGCACGGGCACGCACAGGATGACCAGATCGGCGTCGGTCACCGAAGCACCCGCCGTGTCGGTAATGTCGTCGCACAGGTCGATGCGCCGGGCGATTTCGCGCACGGCGGGATCGGCATCATGGCCGGTGACGCGCACGGTCGGCATCTCCGCCCGGATCGCGCGGGCGAGGGAAGAGCCGATCAGCCCCAGGCCGATGATGGTGACGCGAGCGAAAGGCAGCATGGCGTCAGGCCGACTCCGCCATGGCGCGCAGCTTGTTGGCCACCGCGCGGGTCTGCGCCTTGGTGCCAATGGTGATGCGCAGACCGTTGGGCAGGCCCTGTCCGGGCAGCCAGCGGGTGGCATAGCCTTCGTCCCACAATCCCTTCATGGCCGCTTCGGCGGTCAGCTTGCCATTGAACAGGATCAACAGAAAGTTGGTCTTGCTGGGCACGACGCGCAGGCCGTGGTTGGACAGGGCGGTGATTTCACCGGCCAGCCATTCGCGCCAGCGGGCATTGTGCGTCCGGCTGGATTTGACCCATGCCGTGTCGCCAATCGCTGCGACGGCTGCGGCCTGCCCGGCGGTCGTCACGTTGAAGGGGGCACGGATGCGGTGGAGGATGTCGATCACATCGGCGCTGGCATAGCCCCAGCCGATGCGTTCAGCAGCCAGACCGTAAATCTTGGAGAAGGTGCGGGTGACAAAAACATTGGACGCAGTCCGCGCTAGTTCCAGCCCGCCATCATCCTCATCAGCGTCCAGATATTCGGCATAGGCCTGATCCAGCACGAACAATATGTCGGGGCGCAACCCGGCGTGCAGGCGCGCAATCTCTTCGCGGCTGGTCATGGTGCCGGTCGGATTATTGGGGTTGGCTAGGAAGACGACCTTGGTCTTTTCCGTCACGGCGGCGAGCAGGGCGTCCACGTCGGTCGCATAGTCGGCGTCCGGTGCCTCCACCGGGGTTGCGCCCACGCGGCGGGCGGCGATGTCATAGACCGAAAAGCCATAGCGCATGAACAATATTTCGTCGCCGGGCCCGGCATAGGCGGAAGCGGCGATATGCAACAGTTCGTCTGATCCGGTGCCATAGATGATCCGCGCGGGATCAAGCCCGTGCGCCGCGCCGATCGCTTCGCGCAGCTTCGTTGCGCCCGGATCGGGATAGGTGGCGAGATCGGCGGTGGCTGCGACCAGCGCCGCGCGTGCGGCCGCGCCGGTGCCGAGCGGATTTTCATTGGCGGACAGCTTGATCAGCGGACGGCCATCATCCGTCGCGGCCTTGCCCGGCACATAGGCGTGAATGCCGAGAATCCAGTCCTTGGGGGCGGGTTTTGCTGCTGCCTGAGTCATGGGGCGCGGCTTTAGCGGCTTTGGGGCCAAAGGCAAAGCCGCAGGATGCAGCGCCTGCGTGCTGTTATGTTAGCTCGCCCAGATTATGGAGCGGGCGGATTTCGATGATGCTGGGGCCGGGCATGGGGTTGGGGCAGCGCTTCACCCAGGCGATCGCTTCGTCGATATCCCTGACCTCCCATAGCCAGAAGCCGGCGACCAGTTCATTCGGCTGGGGAAAGGGGCCGTCGATGACGGTGCGGCTGGTGCCATCGAAGGCGACGCGCTTGCCCCGCGCGGATTCGGTCAGGCCATCGGCCATGATGAGGATGCCCGCATCCTGAAGCGCGTCGTTGAACCGGCCCATCGCCTCCATCATCGCGTCCGTTTCCGGCGATCGCTGAAAGCCCTTTTCGCTCTCCTCGGTCGCCTTCACCAATATCATCACCCGCATCATTGCCTCCTCGCCGGGGTCTGCGTCGACAGAGAGAAATGTCCGGCAAGCGGTGCGCCGACGCAAATGATTTTCGACCGGCTGACGGAACGTCGCGGGGGCGTTCCGTCAGTTGATAGGCAGCCAGTCCAGATCCATATCCTTGTGCCGATTGGTATAATGGCCGATTTCCTCCAGTCGGCCCATTTCCTTCAGCGTGATGCGGCCATTGGACCGGCTGATCAGGCCTTCCTGTTCCATCTGCCGGATCATGCGGTTCACATGGACGGACGTCAGGCCGATAGAATCGCCGATTTCCTCCTGCGTCAGCTTCAGGTCGAAACTGTCGACGATGCTGTCGTCGGTGACGCGCAGCCGGTCGAACATGTCCAGCAGGAAGGAGGCGACCCTCGCCTTGGCCGAAGTGCGGCCCAGTGCGGCAAGTCGGTCGGTCATCGACACGCGCTCCGCATTGGACAGCAGGAACAGTAGCGCGGCGACGCGCGGATATTCCTCCAGCAACCGGCGAAGCGCATGTTTGTCGAACGGACAGATGATCGCATCCGACAGTGCGACCAGAGATTCCGGGGCCTTGCTATAGATGGTGCTGGCCGATCCGATGAAGTCGCCGGGGAAGTAGACGCGCAATATCTGCCGACTGCCATCGGGCAGGATGACGAAGCTCATCACCCGGCCTTCGCGCAGCACGAATAATTCCGTGACGGTATCGTTGACGCGCTGGATCATGGCGCCGCGCTTTACCTTGCGGGGGTTTTCCTCAAGTCGGGCCAGCGCTGCCTTTTCCGCTTCCGACAGCGGCACTTGCTTGGCCAGCCTTGCCGCGAAACAGCTTGTTGCCACCAAAAACACCTTTTTCCAAAATTGTCGTTACGATGGCAAAACGCCTGACCTGCCTTTTGGCTGCATTTTCAGAATCTGCACTAAACTCGATCAAGGGATGCGGTTGCTTTGCAAATATGTTGCATGGCGTTCCGCCACAGCGATTAACTATGCCAGATGGCCGTCGAGCCGCCTTGCACGGCGCGCGGGAGGCGTTATGAACGCTGTCCAATGGACCGTATTCATATTCGCGGCGGTAAAGCCCTTTCCGGCCGCCTTCCCATCTCCGGCGCGAAGAACGCCGCCCTGACGCTGCTGCCCTGCGCGTTGCTGACCGACGAGCCGGTGACGCTGCGCAACCTGCCGCGTCTGGCCGATGTCGACAGCTTTGGCCATCTGCTGAACCAGCTTGGCGTGTCGACCATGATCGAAGGCGCAAGGCCCGAGGATTTCGGCCGCGTCATGACAATGCGGGCGGGCCGCGTGACCTCGACCGAAGCGCCCTATGACATCGTGCGCAAGATGCGCGCTTCCATTCTGGTGCTTGGCCCCTTGCTGGCCCGTGCGGGCGAAGCGCGCGTGTCGCTGCCCGGCGGCTGCGCCATCGGCAACCGTCCGATCGACCTGCATCTCAAGGCGCTGGAGGCCTTTGGCGCGATCATCGAGATCGCGGCCGGCTATGTCCGTGCCAGCCTGCCCGACGGCGGTTTGCCCGGCGGCACCTATACTTTCCCGGTCGTATCGGTCGGTGCGACGGAAAATGCGCTGATGGCGGCCTCGCTCGCCAAGGGCACCTGCATCCTTGAAAATGCCGCACGCGAACCGGAAATCGTCGACCTGTGCAATCTTCTGGTCGCCATGGGCGCGGAGATCGAGGGCATTGGCAGTTCGCGTCTGGTGATCCATGGCAAGGACCGGCTGCATGGGGCGACCTATCGCGTCATGCCCGACCGGATCGAGGCGGGCAGCTATGCCTGCGCCGCTGCCATTACCGGCGGCTCGCTCGACCTGATCGGCGCCAATGCCGAGGACATGCAGGCGATCCTGTCTGCCATGCGCGACGCGGGCGTGCAGGTAGATGTGCACAAGGAGGGCATTCGTGTCGCTTCCGATGGCAAGCTGAAGCCCCTGACGCTGTCGACCGCGCCTTTCCCGGCCTTCCCGACCGACATGCAGGCCCAGTTCATGGCGATGCTGACGCTGGCCGATGGCGCATCGGTGCTGACCGAGACGATCTTCGAGAACCGCTACATGCATGTGCCCGAGTTGGCGCGCATGGGCGCTGATATCGCAGTCAACGGCCGCACGGCGATCGTGCGCGGCGTGAACGGCCTCGTCGGTGCGCCGGTGATGGCGACTGATCTGCGCGCATCGATGAGCCTGATCCTGGCGGGTCTGGCGGCCGAAGGTGAAACCCAGGTCAACCGCGTCTATCATCTCGACCGCGGCTATGAACGGCTGGAGGAAAAGCTCTCCGCCGTCGGCGCCGATATCGAGCGGGTCAGTGATGGCTGAAGGGCGGGGGCTGGCAACCGATCGGGCAGCGCTGCTGGCGCTCTATGATCTCGACGCCGGTGGATTCCGCACGCTCGACGATATTACCGCCTTTGCGGCGCAATTATGCGACGCGCCGATTGCCCTTGTCAGCATCGTGGAGGATGTGCGCCAGCGCTTTCTTGCGCGCACCGGACTGGATGCGGAGGAGACGCCGCGCGATGTCTCCTTCTGCGCGCTGGCGATGCTGGGCGATGCGATCTTCGTCGTGCCCGATGCAACGCAAGATCCCCGTTTCGCCGACAATGGGCTGGTCACGGGTGCGCCGCATATCCGTTTCTATGCCGGCGCGCCGCTGACGGATGCGGATGGCGAACCTTTAGGTGCGCTCTGCATCATTGATACGCAGCCGCGTGCCGATCTGACGCCGCTTCAGCGTCAGGGGCTGACCCTGCTGGCGCGGCAGGTCATGGTGGAACTGGAAGGGAGGCGTCGCGATCGCGACACGATCCTCCAGCAGCGGCTGGATGCGGCGGCGGTGGCCGACAGCGATCGTATGTTCCGCACGCTGGCCGACACCATGCCGCAAATGGTCTGGTCGACGCTACCGGACGGCTATCATGATTATTATAATGCCCGCTGGTACGAATATACCGGCGTACCGGCCGGATCGACCGATGGAGAGGCATGGAACGGCATGTTCCATGTCGATGATCAGGCCCGCGCGTGGGACAAGTGGCGCCACAGCCTGAAGAGCGGCGATCCCTATGAGATCGAATATCGGCTGCGGCATCATAGCGGCGAGTATCGCTGGACGCTGGGTCGCGCGCTGCCGATCCGCGATGTCGATGGCCATATCGTCCGCTGGATCGGCACCTGCACCGATATCCACGAACAAAGGCTGATGATGGAAGAGCGCGAGATGATCGCGCATGAACTGTCGCACCGGATCAAGAATATCTTTTCGGTCATCGCCGGGCTGATCGGCCTGTCGGCGCGCCAGCATCCTGAAATCGGCGATGTGGCAGAGGATCTGCGCGATCGCATATTGGCGCTGGGCCGTGCCCATGATTTCGTGCGTCCCCACAGCGCTGAATCCGCGCCGCAGGTCGGTCAGGGGCAAGGGCAGCTATGGGGCATTCTCGATCAGATATTCGCGCCCTATCGCAACGGTCAGGAGTCGCGCATCCTGTTGTCGGGTGACGATCCGCGGATCGACGATCGATCGGCAACGCCGCTGGCGCTATTGTTCCATGAACTGGCGACGAATGCGGCGAAATATGGCGGCCTGTCTACCGCCGAGGGCCGGATTCACGTCCATATCGTGCAGGAAGGCGCCGATGTACGGATCGAATGGCAGGAAACGGGTGGTCCGACCGTGTCGCCATCCGGGGTGGCGGGCTTTGGCAGTCGTCTGATGACGCTTAGTGTCGAACGGCAACTGGGCGGCCGGATCGTGCGAGACTGGCAGCCGGACGGGCTGTGCCTCAGCCTCTGGATTCCATCCCGCTCCATGAGCCGGGTGGCGGGAAGGGCGTAAAGCCCGCGATTTCGGCGGCAAGAAGATCGGGTGCGTCGGTCGCGGCAAGTTTCAAGGCGGCGGTAATGCTGTGGGCCCGGAATGGCTTGGTGATGACACCGAGAGCCGCGACGGAGGCTTCGCCGATCTGGGCCGGGTTGGCGGTGACATAGATGACCTTGATGCCATGCTGGCTGGCCAATTCGATGCCGATCTGCGGCCCGGTCGGGCCGTCACGCAGGTTCAGGTCGACAAGGGCGATCTCGCAATCGGCGGCGCTGGCAAGTGCCGCTTCCCGGTCAGCAGCGATGGCGCCGACATCGAATCCGGCATCCTCGACGATTTGCTCGATTTCCAGTGCGACGAAAATTTCGTCTTCTACGATCAGAACCTTCTTACTCATTCCACAGCTCATCAAACCCGGTCAGGGATAAACCCGTGTGGCGGGTTAGGTTCCCTCTTTCGAGGAAAAAATGACAGGGTTCGACAGAATTGCCGGATTCAGTCCTGAACGCTGGTCCATAATGTGTCGAAAGCCGTACCTTTCATCAGCAGGACCGAGGCTGGATAGCCGGCCTCGCTTGCTTTTTTTGCCGTGTCCGTGGCGGTATCGACCGCTTCTTGTTGGGTCGGGAAGGGGCCGTAATAACTGTTGTTCAGATTGATCTTCCAGGCGCTTTCATGTTCGAGAACGATGTAGCGGGCATGGGGCAGGGGCATATGCGAAACCTCGATATCACCCGGCGCTGGTCGACTTCATGCCAGACGGCGGGTGCTGGAAGGAAAGATGATGCCGCTGGATGCGCTTCTCTTCCCCCATCGGTCAAGCGCCCGCTCGTTCCTTCTGGTTCAGGCTGTCACGCTGTGGACGAACATATAGCCTTCGTTGCGGATGGTGCGGATGACCGGTCCCTTGAGGCCGCTGGCTGACAATTTGCGACGCAGGCGGCAGAGCTGGACATCGATCGACCGATCGAAATGCTCGCTTGCCGATCCATAGACCCGATCGAGCAGGACGGCGCGATCCAGCACCTTGCGGGGGTGCTGGACGAAGACGCGCAATAGCTGAAATTCGCCGTCAGACAGGGAGATCGGCGCGCCGACCGGATTGAAAAGCTGTCCGGTGGTCAGGTCGACACGCCAGCCTTCGAAAGAGGCGAAGGCGCGGGCCGGGGTCTCCATCCGTGGGGCCGCGCCCTTGCGCCCACGCAGGGCGGCGCGGATGCGGGCCAGCAATTCGCGGGGATTGGCCGGTTTGCACAGACAATCCTCCGCGCCCATTTCCAGTGCAGCGATCCGTTCCGGCTCGCTACAGGCAGTGGAATGGATGATCACCGGCAGGCGGCGCTCGATCGCCAGTTCGCGCAGTAGGGCGGGCGCCTCATCCGGCACGGCCAGCGTGTCCAGGATCACCAGATCATACTCCTCCCGCGCCAGATGCTCGCGCATCAACGGAGCGGTCGGCGCAGGGTCAATCGCAAAGCCATAGGGCGCGAAATCATCTGCCAGGCTGGCCAGCAGGGTGGTGTCCTTATCGACGATAAGAAGGCGACTGTTGAGGCCCGTCATGAAGGTGAGGACGCTGCCGCCAGCGCAAAACCGTCTTATCTTCCTGATCGGTCCGCGCCTGCCACTGCAACCGGGCGGCGAGCAACTGTTCGCCCGGTGCGAAATGGGCGCGCAGGCGGCTGGCAAGAGCCGGATCGAGCAGGTCTTTGGTGGCCAGCGGGCGCCCGAAGCGGCCGCTGGCATTGGCGGCGCGCAGCAAGCGGCGGCTGAGGCCGTACCAGCCGGGAATATGCACCAGCCAGCCCTTGTCGGCGACCGCGCGGCGGGTGAACAGGTTCAGGCCTCTGGCCAGCCACAGCAAAGGGCGGCTGAGCGACGGATTGCGTCGGCCCCAGTCGATATGGGCCAGATCGACGTCCAGTCCGAAGCGGGCGGCATAGGCGGCGGCAAAGCCGCGCGGATCGGCCCGAAAATCCTCATAGCGAAAGACATGGACCTGCCGGGGTCCGAACAGGTTGTCATAATGATTGATCAGCCGGATCGTGTCGAAATGATCGAGGCGGAAGCCGGGCGCTTCGTCCCGCTCCGGCGCGACAGGGCTCAGGCGATCGCGCCCGAACATATAGCGTTTCAGGCTGAAGGTGCCGCCGCCCTTCACATATTGCAGCCAGGCGGAAATGATGGCGGACAGCGGATCGCGGACGAAGATGACGATTTGCGCGTTGGGCAGGGTGCGCAGGATGCGGTCTGCGACATCTTTCGACAGATTGCCGGCCAGGCCGCCATTATGCAGCCCGCCGCTCAGATTTTCCTCGCACAGGATCAGCTTGTCGGGCGCCTCGCCCAGTCGCGCGCGGGCTTGCGCCGGATCGAAATGCAGCGCGCCTGCGTCGAGGAAGGCCGAGCGGACGGTCGCGCGGGGGATATAGCGGCGGTTGCGGACGGCGGGATAGAAGCTGTCCTGAAACCAGGTGGTGCCTGTCTTGTGGTAGCCGATATGGACGATTGGTCCCATCAGGCGGCCTCCGCCAGCGAAGCGGGCGGTGGGCTGGCGGCTTCGCCCAGCGACAGGCTGCAATGCCGGTCCCAGGACAGATTTTCCGCGGCCCATTGGCGTGCCCGGTCGCCCAGGCGGCGGCAGAGCGTCGGATCGGCGACCAGCATGTCGATCGCCGCCTGTATCGCCTCGACCGAACGGCCATCCACGACAAGGCCGGTGACGCCGTCACGGACCAGTTCGGACGGACCGCCATCCTGCCCGACGATGCACACCAGCCCCTGCGCCATGGCATCGGCAATGGACAGGCCGAAGCCTTCGATTTCCGCGCCATCCTCCAGCGCGATCTGGGGGTGGAGGAAGATGTCGGCGCCGGCATAGGCGGCGGCCAGTTCCGCGTCCGAGACATAGCCCGCCATCGTCACCACGCCATCCAGCCCGCAATGGCGGATGGTTTCGCGCACCCGCACGGAATCGACGCCGCGCCCGATGATGACATGGCGCAGGCGCGCGCCACCCTGTACGCAACCGGCAATGGCGCGGACGGCGGCGGAGACATTCTTGCGCGCGACGAGGCGGCAGACGGTGAGCAGTTGCGCGCCGCCATTGCCGCGCGCGAAGGCGGTGGCGGGGCGTTCGGCCGGCATCACCACGCCATTCCAGGCAGTGACGGTGCGGCTGGCAAGATCGGGCAGGCGCTCCAGCAGCAGGGTGCGGGTCACGTCGCTGACGGCGACGATGCGGCGTGCCCGCTTCAACGTCATGCGCAGCAGCGCGAAGGCGATGCCGCGCGGGCGACCCACTTCCCGGCCATGGATGGTCACGACCAGCGGGCGGGGAAAAAGCAGAGCGGGCAGCGCCGCGCGCCAGGTACAGGCGTGGATCAGATCGGGCCGCTGGCCACTGACCCAGGCCAAGAGCATCGCGCGGAACAGGCGCCAGTAGACAGTCAGCATCGACGCATCACCGACGTCGATCAGGCTAATGCCGCTCTCCTGCACGCGGCGGGGACCGGCCGAGCTTTTGGCGAAGATGGTGGCGCGTCGCCCCTGCATCGCATAGGCGCGGCCGACTTCGCGGGCATAGGTCTGCACCCCGCCTTCATCGGGTTCATAGACGCGCGCGACCAGCCAGATATGAGAGAGTGCAGAGGCGGGTGTTTCAGCCATGGGCGAACTCCAGATGCGGAAGGCCTTCGACATGGGGCCGGGAGGATGGGGCGGTGCGGGCCAGGAATGCGGCTACTGCTTGCGCGGCGCGGGCACCGGCGCGATCCAGGGTGGGATCGAACGTATGGGCGACGCCCTGATATTGCGCGGCTTCGTAGCTGGCATGATCGGCGATGGCGCGGGCGGCTGCATCGACAATGCCGTCCGGCGTTTCCAGCACCGGGCCGTAGCGCCAGTGGCCGTAGCTGCGGTCTTCCTGCCAGTCTGCGCGGTGACTGTTCAGGAACAGGCAGGGGCGCGGGCGGGCGAGATATTCGTAAATCTGGCTGCTGACATCGCCCAGATAGAGCGAGGCCATATGGACATAGCGCATGTCGACGCTGGCCCGGCTGCCCAGATCGATATGGACATGGGGCAGGCACGCAAAGGGGGCCAGCCGCTTTTCCATGGCGGCCCTTTTGCGACGATTGTCGAACAGGCGGATGTGCGGCGCGACGATCAGGTTGAAACGGTCGTCCTGCGCGAACTGGCGGATGATATCTTCGCCCATCGACGCCCAGGAGGAGAGGCTGGTCGAAAAATGCGGGTTGTAGAGGATGGTGGGGCGTTCCTGCGGGAAGAGCCGTTGCCGTTCGCCATGGCGGCGGGTCAGGTCGAACTTGCTGTAACCGGCGATGGCATAATGGCCTTCGCGGATCAGTCCTTCCTCCAGCATCCGGCGCCGCTGCTTTTCGCCCGCGAGCAGGACGAAATCGAACTGGGCGATGCGCCGGTCATAGCCGACCGCCCGGTCGCCCGCGCCATGGCAGGTGTGGATGAAGCGGGTCTGCGACAGGCCCAGTCGCTTGAGCAGCAGTGAGGTGCGTTCCGGCACTACGATGGCGTCATAGTGGCGCAGCGATCGGCGGGCGGCGAGCAGGGCGGCGATCTTGGGCGGGGTCGATCCGCCAGTGACGGCGGACAGCGCATCGAGCCAGCGGCCGCCACAGCGCAGGAAGCGGATCGGGCCTGCGCCGCGAGTGGTGGCGATGTCGCGGGCCAGCGCAAGATGGTCGTCGGTCGCGGCCATGACGTCGATCGCGAAGCCGGGGTCGCGCGACAATTCGATCGCCATCGGCAGGGCGTGGAATATCTGGTGGATTTGCGCGTTGAAGAAAAAGCACAGCCGTTGCGGCCGGAACTGGGCGACGGGCGCGGTTTCGCTGTGGACGAGCCAGGGGCGTCCCATATGTTTCTCCGTTGGTGCAGACCCGAACGGAGAGAATGAACGGCGATTATCGCCGGGGGATTTCAGAGTGCGTCAGTGCGCAGGAGGCTTGCAACAAAGCGGCTACGGAATGGCCGGGTCGCGTAATAAAATGCGCGCCCGGCCGATCCGTCCGTTACATAGTGAAGTCGATGGTGCCCGACTTCATCGCGATCATCAGTCGCGCAGCAGTTCGTTGATGCCGGTCTTGGATCGGGTTTGGGCGTCGACGCGCTTCACGATCACGGCGCAATAGAGGCTGGGGCCGGGCGTGCCGTCGGGCAGGGGCTTGCCGGGCAGCGAGCCGGGGACGACGACCGAATAAGGCGGGACTTCGCCGATGAAGATTTCGCCGGTGGCGCGGTCGATGATCTTGGTCGACATGCCGATGAACACGCCCATCGACAGCACCGAACCCTTGCCGATGCGCACGCCTTCCACGACTTCCGAACGGGCGCCGATGAAGCAGTCATCCTCGATGATGACCGGGTCGGCCTGAAGCGGTTCCAGCACGCCGCCAATGCCGACGCCGCCCGACAGATGGACATTCTTGCCGATCTGGGCGCAGCTGCCCACCGTCACCCAGGTGTCGACCATCGTGCCTTCGTCCACGAAGGCGCCGATGTTGACGAAGCTGGGCATCAGGATGACATTCTTGGCGATATGCGCGCCGGCGCGCGCGAAGCTGCCCGGCACGGCGCGGAAGCCGGCAGCGCGGAAGGCGGCCTCGTCCCAGCCGGCGAACTTGCTCGGCACCTTGTCCCACCAGTGGCCCGCGCCCGGACCGTTATCGATCATGGCATTGTCGTTGAGGCGGAAGGACAGCAGCACGGCCTTCTTCGCCCACTGATTGACCTGCCAGCCTTCCGCGGTCGGTTCAGCCACACGCAGTTCGCCCTTGTCGAGCAGGGCGAGCGCGGTGTCGACCGCCTGGCGGACGTCGCCCTGGGTCTGGAGGTTGACGTTGGCGCGGTCTTCCCACGCGGCGTCGATGGTGGCGATTAGGTCCTTTGGCAGGTCGGTGCTCATGGTTCAGTCCCCAATGATGTCGGCCAGAAATGGCGTCAGATGGTCGGTTTCGAAATCGATGAAATCGGGATGATGGTCATGGTCGCCCGCTTCGGAGCCGTTATTGACCCAGATGGTGGTCATGCCGATCGCCTTGGCCGGGCGCAGGTTGCGGGCCATATCCTCGAAAAAGGCGGCGCGGGTCGGATCGATGGCATGCACGCGGCAGAGCTGGTCATAGCCCGACGGATCGGGCTTGGGCACATATTGGCAGGCGTGGATGTCGTGGATCAGCTCGAACGCGCCGGCGAGGCCGAGCTTGTCGAGCACGCGCCCGGCATAGGCGGCGTCGCCATTGGTAAAGATCAGGCGGCGGCCGGGCAGCGCGGCGATGCGGGCGTTGAGATCGATGTCGACCGTCAGCCGCTCCATCGAAATGTCATGGACATAGTCGAGAAATTCGCGCGGCTCGATCCCATGATGGTGCATCAGCCCCGACAGGGTCGTGCCATGCTCCATGAAATAGCGCTTCTGGGTCTGGCGCGCGATCACCGGATCGCAGCCGAGCAGGCCCTGAATATATTCGCCCATCTTGACGTCGATCAGCGCGAACAGGTCCGCCTTCGCCGGATAGAGCGTATTGTCCAGATCGAAGATCCAGCTATCGATATGGGCCATATCCGCGCGCATGGCCGCGCCCTAGTCTTACCGGGCGGGGAGGGCAAGGGTGCGCGTATTCCTTCTCTCCCACCACCGTCATCCCCGCGGAAGCGGGGATCCATCTCCCGGCCTTGCATCAATCGGAGGGGTTGGGAGATGGGTTCCCGCTTTCGCGGGAATGACGTTGCTATATTGTTAGCCGCAGGCCGGGGTCTCGCTGTCCTGATAGAAGCGCTGGACCGCGGCCCAGGCGTCTTCGGCGCTTTCGACCCATGTCAGCAGATTGAGGTCGCTCGGCGCGATCACGCCTTCGTCGGCCAGCGCTTCGAAATCGACCACCCGGTTCCAGAAATCCTTGCCGAACAGCAGGATCGGGATCGGCTTCATCTTGCCGGTCTGGATCAGGGTCAGCAGTTCGAACATTTCATCGAACGTGCCGAAGCCGCCGGGGAACACCGCCAGAGCGCGGGCGCGCAGCAGGAAGTGCATCTTGCGCAGCGCGAAATAGTGGAACTGGAAGCTCAGCTCCGGAGTGACGAAGCGGTTGGGCGCCTGCTCGTGCGGCAGGACGATGTTCATGCCGATGGTGGTCTGGCCGACATCCTGCGCACCGCGATTGGCGGCTTCCATGATGGAGGGACCACCGCCGGAGCAGACGACGAAGTGGCGGCACCCCGCCTCGTTCACCGGATATTGGGCGGCGATGCGGGCGAGTTTGCGGGCTTCTTCATAATAGACCGCCTTCTTGCCCAGATTTTCGGCGATGCGCTTTTGCTGCGGGGTGGTGGCGGCGTCGATCCGCGCCTCCACCTGTTCGGGCTGGGGGATGCGGGCGGAGCCGTAGAAGACGAAGGTCGATTCGATCTTGGCTTCATCCATCAGCAATTGGGGCTTGAGCAATTCGAGCTGGAAGCGGACGGGGCGCAAATCCTCGCGCAGCAGGAATTCGGCATCCTGAAAGGCCAGCTTATAGGCTTCACTGCGGGTCTGGGGGGTGCCGGTCTGTTTTGCGGCATCATCGGCCTCTTCGCGGGCCGGGCGGAACTTGCGTTCTTCAATCTCTTTTTTCGTCATTTGCACAAACTTAGTAGCGGACAATGGCAAAACCAAGTCCGCAATGGCGCGGGGACGGAAATAGGATTGCGCGGGCTTAACTTCGCATATGTCCCGCGAATCGTGAAATATTGTTACGGTGACGTGATCCTATCGGAAAGTCGGCTGCTGGGCGGGCGATGGTCCATTCATCGCAAAATCCGGCCGTGTAGGACAGAAATGGCCGCGTCAGCGACAGAATCCCCCACGCCCACCCATGTCGAAATGGAAATGGTCGTGGTGCGCGGCGTTGTAATTGGGGCTGAGCACCGTGTTGAACCGCTTGCAGGCGCTGGCATGGACGACGGCGAGGAACTGGCGCGTCTGCTTGTCGCCGTGCCAGTCCTTCTGGATGCTGATGCGGCGTCCGTCGGACAGGACGAAGGCGGATACGTCGATGGCGTTGCTGTGCGCATGTTCGCTCAGCTTCCCGCTGCCCGCGATCGGGCGGCAATTATAGGTGCCGAACGTTTCGATCTTCTCGATCTCCGCGCCCAGAATCAGGCGGGCGGCAGGTTGCACGCCATAGCGCGCCCAGGCGGCGAAATTGGCGGCAAGGTTGCAGGTCATGGCGCCCGCGCCCGACACGGGGACGCCGATATCGGTCAGCTTGACACTACTGATGGCGCTGCATCCGCCGCCGAAATTCCGGTCGGGCAGGGGGGTGAAGCTGACCGACTGCGATTCCAGCTTCGCGAAACATTGGCGGGTTTCCATGGCGGGTTGCGTCGGCGCGCGCACGGGCTTTGACGCCTGCACCACCCGCCCGCGCGGGACCAGGTCGCCACCGCATGCACTCAGCATCATTGCGCTCAGCACGGCCAGGGCCGCGCCGCGCAGAAAGCCTGTTTCTGTCACCCGCTCTTCCATGAATCGGATGTTTACCATCGCGAATCTTTACGAAAGTTAACCGCCCTTTTCGCCTCGTCGCATTTCCACAAACGGCTTGACTCTTTTTTCGCGGACATTAGTGCGGCCGACGGGCCACGCGGTCCCAACGCCGCGCGTGCTCTCTGTAAGGAGAAGCATTACATGACTGATTTGACTGCCGTTGACGCCACCATTGCGCCTGTCGCAAAGCCTGTAAGCCGTCCGGCCCGCCCCTTTTTCTCTTCCGGTCCCTGCGCCAAGCCTCCGGGCTGGGATGCCGCCAAGCTGGCCACTGAGTCGCTCGGCCGTTCGCACCGCGCCAAGATCGGCAAGACCCGCCTTGCCTACAGCATCGACCTGATGCGCGAGCTGCTGAACCTGCCCGACACGCACCGCATCGGCATCGTGCCGGGTTCCGACACCGGCGCTTTCGAAATGGCGATGTGGACCATGCTGGGCGCCCGCCCGGTGACGACGCTGGCCTGGGAAAGCTTCGGCGAAGGCTGGGTGACGGATGCCGCCAAGCAGCTGAAGCTCGACCCCACCGTGATCCGCGCCGATTATGGTCAGCTGCCTGACCTGTCGACCGTCGACTTCTCGAACGACGTGCTGTTCACCTGGAACGGCACCACGTCGGGCGTGCGCGTGCCGAACGCCGACTGGATCCCGGCCGACCGTGAAGGCCTGACCTTCGCCGACGCGACTAGCGCCGTGTTCGCTTACGATATCGACTGGGCGAAGATCGACGTCGCCACCTTCTCCTGGCAGAAGGTGCTGGGCGGTGAGGGCGGCCATGGCGTGCTGATCCTTGGCCCCCGCGCGGTCGAGCGTCTGGAAACCCACACCCCCGCATGGCCGCTGCCCAAGGTGTTCCGCCTGATGGCGAAAGGCAAGCTGGCCGAAGGCGTGTTCAAGGGCGAAACCATCAACACGCCGTCCATGCTGGCGGTCGAAGATGCGATCTTTGCGCTGGAATGGGGCAAGTCGCTGGGCGGTTCGGCCGGCCTGATCGCGCGCAGCGATGCCAATGCGGCCGCGCTGGGCAAGATCGTCGCGGAACGGGATTGGTTGGGCCATCTCGCCGTCGATGAGGCTTCGCGCTCGAAGACCAGCGTCTGCCTGACGGTGGAAGGCGCGGACGAAGCCTTCATCAAGGCGTTCGCCGCCCTCCTCGAAAAGGAAGGCGCCGCCTATGACGTTGCGGGTTACCGCGATGCCCCGGCTGGCCTGCGCATCTGGTGCGGCGCGACCGTCGAAACGGCGGATATCGAGGCGCTCGGTCCGTGGCTCGACTGGGCCTATGCGACCGTCAAGGCTGCTTAACTCTCTTTAAGTCGTCATTCCCGCGAAAGCGGGAACCCATCTCCCGACCGTCCCGCTTGATGCTTCTTATGGGAGATGGGTCCCCGCCTTCGCGGGGATGACGGGACTATTTTCCAAAGGAAATACAGATGCCCAAGGTACTTATCAGCGACAAGATGGACCCCCGCGCCGCTGCGATCTTCAAGGAGCGCGGTGTCGACGTCGACGTCATTACCGGCAAGACCCCCGAAGAACTGATCGCCATCATCGGCGACTATGATGGCCTCGCCATCCGTAGCTCGACCAAGGTCACCAAGGAAATCCTCGACGCCGCGACCAACCTGAAGGTCATCGGCCGCGCCGGTATCGGTGTCGACAATGTCGACATCCCCTATGCCAGCTCCAAGGGCGTGATCGTGATGAACACGCCGTTCGGCAACTCCATCACCACCGCCGAACATGCCATTGCGCTGATGTTCGCGCTGGCCCGCCAGCTGCCCGAAGCCAATGCGCAGACCCAGCAGGGCCTGTGGCCCAAGAACGGCTTCATGGGCGTGGAAGTCACCGGCAAGACGCTGGGCCTGATCGGCGCGGGCAATATCGGTTCGATCGTCGCTACCCGCGCGCTGGGCCTCAAGATGAAGGTCGTTGCCTTCGATCCCTTCCTGACGCCGGAACGCGCCATCGAAATGGGCGTGGAAAAGGCCGATCTCGACACGCTGCTGGCGAAGGCCGACTTCATCACGCTGCATACGCCGCTGACCGACCAGACGCGCAACATCCTGTCGAAGGAAAATCTGGCCAAGACCAAGAAGGGCGTGCGCATCATCAACTGTGCGCGTGGTGGCCTGATCGACGAAGCGGCGCTGAAGGAAGCGCTGGATTCGGGGCAGGTGGCTGGCGCCGCTCTGGACGTGTTCCAGACCGAACCGGCCAAGGAATCGCCGCTGTTCGGCACGCCGAACTTCATCTGCACCCCGCATCTGGGCGCGTCGACCGACGAAGCGCAGGTCAATGTGGCATTGCAGGTCGCTGACCAGCTGTCCGATTATCTGCTGGACGGTGGCATCACCAATGCGCTGAACGTGCCGTCGCTGTCGGCCGAGGAAGCGCCCAAGCTGAAGCCCTATATGGCGCTGGCGGAAAAGCTGGGTTCGCTGGTCGGTCAGCTGGAAGGCGACGCGATCACCGGCGTTGCCGTGGAAGTCGAAGGCCATGCCGCCGAACTGAACCAGAAGCCGATCACCGCCGCCGTTCTTGCCGGCCTGATGCGCGTCTATTCGGACACGGTGAACATGGTCAACGCGCCCTTCCTGGCGAAGGAACGCGGCCTCGACGTGCGCGAAGTGCGACATGACCGCGAAGGCGATTACCAGACGCTGGTGCGCGTCACCGTATCGACCGCCAATGGCGACAAGTCGGTGGCCGGTACGCTGTTCGGTCACGCCCAGCCGCGTCTGGTCGAGCTGTTCGGCATCAAGGTGGAAGCCGATCTGGACGGCACCATGCTCTATATCGTCAACCAGGACGCACCGGGCTTCATCGGTCGTCTGGGCTCGAAGCTGGGCGAGGCCGAAGTCAATATCGGCACCTTCCATCTGGGTCGTCGCGATCAGGGCGGCGAAGCCGTGCTGCTGCTGTCGGTCGACGGCACCGTCACCGAACCGCTGCGCTGGGAAATCTGCAACCTCACCGGCGTGAAGCAGGTGAAGCTGCTGCGCTTCGCCTGACGCTTATGCTCTTCCCTCTGCCCAGAAGGCGGAGGGAAGAGCGCATCGGGCGCGCCGTCACACCGGCGATATGACCTGCACGTCCTGCATGTCGAGCGTGACGCCCGGCTTTACGGCAAGGAAGGAGCGGATGTTCCGGTCCCGGTAGATGTAGACATCCTCTGCTGCACTGCCCAGAATTTCATAAATCTCGACGAAGCCGGCGGCCCTGAGCAGGTCGATGATCGCGCGATATGTGGGGACAAGCTCGATCGCATTGTCGCCTTCAAGGCTGTTATTGACGTCGCGCCCGCCATAGATGTGGAAGCCGGAAAAAGGATGTTTCTGGCAGAGGCTGTCGAAAATCAGGAATTTTCCTGTGGCGTCGAACAGATCTGCGAGCAGTTCGACCGGGAAAGTTACATGGTAGAGCAGGCCGCCGCAGAAAACGACGTCGGCCTTATACCCTTTCAAATTCCGTGCATTTTCGATCTTGAAGTCGACATTGTCGATTTCAAACGTGCTTTTCAGGAAGTTGGCCTGATCGATATTCTTCTTTCGCAAGTCCAGGCCCAAGACGTGCCTGAACCCGTGGCGGGCAAATTCCAGCGCGATGACGCCGCAATGGCAGGCGACATCCATGACGGTCAGCGCGGATTTCTCAACGCCTGCCAACTTCGCGGCCAGGGGTGGGAACATGGAGCCGCGATGGCGGTGGAAGGGCCATTCATTGTCGCGGCGGACGCCCATGGTTGAAACATCGCCCCATTCGACCTGATATTCCCAGGGCGCATGATGCGCTATTTGCTGCTGGGTCGGACCCACTTTCCCCTGCGCGGCGAACTCGCGTTCGAACAGGAAGGGTTCGAGCTCATTTTTCAGCTGGATTTGCGGGAGCAGAAACTCTGCCGTGTTGAAGTCATTGGCGTCTGCCCAGAGGCAGAAGCGGGTGAAGAACTGATTATTTGTTTCTACCGGATGGCTTATATTGCGCGGAAACAGCAATGGATTGCGCTGATACGGCGTGACCAAGTCGGCTGAAGGGGGCAAGGGCGCCGCCAAAGGCGCAGGTGTTTGGGTAACAGAACTTGTGTCGTGCCGTTGCTTGAATATTTTTTTGATGAAATTCATGTCATTCTCCAATGGCACGGCGTTGACCGATGCAACGGCAAGGTCGATTGCCGACACATTAGTCAACCTATTCAAAGATGATCAATCGCTTGCGGAAATTTTCCGAAGTCAGCGTTGAGCCGTGCATACGCGGTCAAGCAAGCCCTAAAATTGCTCGCGCAGCCCGATGGAGCGCGTTAAGGGCCTGTCCCATGACCATGATCCCGCCCGGCCTTCTTCCCGAAGGATTATCCGACCGCCTGCCGCCGCAGGCCGAAGCTTCTGCGCGTCTGGCGCGTCGCGTGCTGGATACGGTGGCGACCCATGGTTATGAACGGGTCATGCCGCCGCTCGCGGAGTTTGAGGATACGCTGACGCAGCGGCTCAAATCGATGCGCGCGCAGGATCTGGTGCGCGTGGTCGATCCGGTGTCGCAGCGCACTTTGGCTTTTCGTCCGGACATGACGGCGCAGGTCGGACGGATCGCCGCCACTCGCCTGCGCGCCGCGCCGCGGCCGTTGCGGCTGTCCTATGCCGGGCCGGTAATTCGCCAGAAGGCGAGCCAGTTGCGCCCCGAGCGGGAGAAGATGCAGCTTGGCGCCGAACTGATCGGTAGCGATAGCGCGGCCGCTGCGGTCGAGATCGTCAATATCGCGATCGAGGCGTTGCAGGCGGCTGGCGTGATCGGCATCACCATCGATTTCACCTTGCCCGATCTGATCGACGCGCTGGCCGCCGGGCCGCTGCCGCTGGCCCCCAATGAGGTGGAGGCTGTGCGCACCGAACTGGACGCCAAGGATGCGGGCGCGCTGGTGGCGATCAGCCCGGCGGCGGCGGCCTATCTGCCGCTGATCGAGGCGACCGGTCCTTTCCATGCGGCGATGGAGCGGCTGGAAGCGTTCAGCGCCAGCATCGGCGGCGCAATCGACAGCCGCATTGCGGGCCTGCGCGCGATCGCGAAGCCGATCGGCTGGGACATCACGCTGACGCTCGATCCGACCGAGCGGCATGGCTTCGAATTCCAGAACTGGTTCGGCTTCTCCATCTTTGCCGAGGGATTCATCGGCGAGATCGGCCGTGGCGGCAGCTATGCCATTGCGCGGGCCGATGGGGCGGACGAACCGGCCATGGGCTTTTCGCTCTATCCCGATCCGCTGATCGACGCGGGCTTTGGCGGCGATAGCCCCAAGCGCCTGTTCCTGCCGCTGGGGGCCGATGCCGTGCGCGCCGCGCAATTGCGGGCCGAAGGTTGGCACACGGTCGCGGCCTTGTCCGAAGGGGAAGATGGTGCGGCGCAGCGCTGTTCGCACTGGCTGGATGGGGCGGAGCCGCGCGCTTACTGATCCGGGTTCAGCGTTCGGCCAGTTGACGGCGGATGGGTGGCACCGTGGCGCAGGCGGGGGTGCCGTCCTTGCCGGTGCCGTTCACCATTATTTCGATGATGCCGCCTGTCTCGATCGCACGGGCCAGCAGCGTCTCATCCAGATCGTGAATGTCGATCTTCATCCGGCGGGACCAGTCTGAGGCCGGATCGCCAGCCAACTGGCCGATGCGGATATAGATAAAGCGCCGCACCGGCCCTTCGCGACGGACCTGATCACCGAAAAATTTCGGGCCGGGCGCGATGCGGATCGGCAGGTCGAAGGACAGCGGTTCGCCGGCCTGCGAGGTCTTCGGATCGAGCGGTTGCTCATCCTTCGCTTGCAGGCTGTGGCGCACGCCGATCACCGGTTGTTCGATGATGATGCGCAAGCGGATTGCGATCTGCTCTGCCTTCGCCATGCATTTTTTGTAGCCCGCGCGGCGCGGGAAAGCGAGGGGGCTAACCCAGAAGCTGCTTCAGCCATGCGTCGACTATAGCCGTGCCCGGATAAGCGGGGTCGCCCATCGATCGGTTGATCTGCATATGGCCGCGCAGGCCGCGCCCTTCCAGCGCATGGACCTCGGCCGGGGTGCCGGCTTGCTTGAGCGCGGCGGCGAGAGCGTTGGACTGGGCGGTGCCGTCCGTCCGGTCGACATGCAGGATCAGGAAGGCGGGGGCGTTGGGCTTTGCTGCCTGCAATGTTGGCGACAGCGATTTCTGTCGGGCCGGATCGGTGCCAAAGGCCTGTTGATAAGTTCCGGCCATGGCGCGGCCGCCTTCCTGCATCTGTCGGGCAACATCATAGGCGGCGCCATCGAGCGGGATGACGCCTTTCACCGCATCGGGCTGTAATCCGGCCTTGGCGAAATAGCGCATGTCGGTGCCGACCAGCGCCACCAGATGCGCGCCCGCGCTGTGGCCCATCAGGACGATCCGATCGGGATCGAAGCCCAGTGCTCCCGCCTTGCCGCGCAGATGGGCGATCGCGTCCGCCACATCCTGTGCCTGCTGCTCCACCGTGGCGTCGGGCACCAGCCGATAATTGATCGAGGCGAAGGCATAGCCAAGGCCGGTATAATGATCGACCTTGGTCGTGCCGGTGGCATTATCCTTGTCGCCGCGCTTCCAGCCGCCACCATGGACGAACACAAGGAGTGGCGGCTTCATGCCCTTGCCCGGCCAATAGTCGAGCGACTGGAGCGCATCCTTGCCATAGGCCATGGCCTGCCCGCCCGGTGCGCTTTGTTGCCCTTCGGCCAGACGCGCGCGCCAGCGTTCGCGCAGCGTCTGCGCGTCGGCGGCGCTGGCCGTCAGCAGCGCAGGGATCAGGAATAGGGAAAGTCGTCCACGCATCATCTTCGTCCTCATGTCCGCCCCGCGCCTATGATTGTCGGGTGACAAGCCGTCGTAAACCCGCTGCGCTGTATCAAAGTGTAATCCCTCCCGCCTTGACGCGCCGCGCCCGTGCGGGTAACGCGCGCCCCGCATAGGGTGCCCATGACCAAGGTCGGCGCGCCCGCTCTATCCTACCGGCATGCCGAGTCCCGTCGAAGGGCATGGCCGGTCCGCGCGGCGGGCGGAGGACTGTATCTGTGGCAAATGTGACCGTGATCGGCGCTCAGTGGGGCGACGAAGGCAAAGGCAAGATCGTCGACTGGCTGTCGGAACGCGCCGACGTCGTCGCCCGTTTCCAGGGCGGCCATAATGCCGGCCATACGCTGGTGGTGGGCGAGAAGGTCTACAAGCTGTCGCTGCTGCCGTCGGGCATCGTGCGCGGCACGCTCAGCGTCATCGGTAATGGCGTGGTGCTGGACCCCTGGCACTTCCGCGACGAGGTCGCGAAGCTGAAGGGGCAGGGGGTCGAGATCAATCCCGACAATCTCCAGATCGCCGAAACCTGCCCGCTGATCCTGCCCTTCCACCGCGACCTTGACGGCCTGCGCGAAGATGCATCGGGCGCGGGCAAGATCGGCACCACCCGTCGCGGCATCGGCCCGGCCTATGAGGACAAGGTCGGCCGTCGCGCCATTCGCGTGTGCGACCTTGCCCACCTCGACGATCTGGACCTTCAGATCGACCGTCTGACCGCGCATCATGATGCGCTGCGCGCCGGTTTCGGCGAAGCGCCGATCGATCGTGCGCAGCTGATGGCGGACCTGACCGAAATCGCCGAATTCATCCTGCCCTTCGTCAAGCCCGTCTGGCTGACGCTGAACAAGGCGAAGGCAGCGGGCCAGCGCATCCTGTTCGAAGGCGCGCAGGGGACTTTGCTCGACATCGACCATGGCACCTATCCCTTCGTCACCTCCTCCAACACGGTGGCGGGCACGGCGGCGAGCGGCACCGGTCTTGGCCCCAATGCGGCAGGCTTCGTGCTGGGTATCGTCAAGGCCTATACCACGCGCGTCGGCTCCGGCCCGTTCCCCAGCGAGCAGGAAAATGATGTGGGCCAGCGTCTGGGTGAGCGGGGCCATGAATTCGGCACCGTCACCGGCCGCAAGCGCCGCTGCGGCTGGTTCGACGCGGTGCTGGTGCGCCAGTCGGTCGCCGTGTCGGGCGTGACCGGCATCGCGCTGACCAAGCTGGACGTGCTGGACGGCTTTGAAGAGCTGCAAATCTGCGTCGGCTACAAGATTGGCGACCAGACGTTCGACTATCTGCCCGCCCATGCGCAGGATCAGGCGAAGGCCGAGCCGATCTATGAAAGGATCGGTGGCTGGAGCGAGACCACGGCCGGCGCGCGCAGCTGGGCCGAATTGCCGGCGCAGGCGATCAAATATATCCGCCGCATCGAGGAACTGATCGGTTGCCCGGTCACGCTCGTGTCCACTTCTCCCGAACGCGACGACACGATCCTCGTCCGCGATCCGTTCGCGGATTGATCTTTTTGGGTTTCAGCTAAGCTGAAACGGATCGGCACCGGCCCTCACCCCCACCCGACCACCCATATGATACTGCCGTTGGGTGGTCGGGTGGGGGAGAGGGCCGGTGCGGCGACAAAGGAAAAAATCATGGCAGGCGATCGCTTCGAACGGCACAAGCAGCCCTGGACTCAGGAAGAGATCCAGAAGCTGCATACGCTGGCCAAGAAGGGCATGGCGCTCAAGGCGATCGCCAAGGCGCTGACCCGCAGCGAGGAATCGACCAAGGCCCGTGCCAAGCAGGACGGGCTGAACATCGCCAAGCTGCGCTGACACCATAATCGTCATTGCGAGCGCAGCGAAGCAATCCATGGGAGCGCCATTGGATTGCTTCGCTGCGCTCGCAATGACGAACTGTTGCGCGCTCGACGCGGCGATGCGAAGACCACTCCTTCACATCAGGGAAGGCTTGGCATGGCGCTCGATATCCTCGTTCTTTACGGTTCCTATCGGCGGGGGCGGCTGGGCATAAGGCTGGCCGACTATCTGATCCGGGGTTTCGAAGGGCTGGGCCACAAGGCCGATCTGGTCGATGCCAAGGCGATCGACCTGCCGATGCTCGACCTGCGCTACAGTGACTATCCCGCCGGTGAGGCGCCCGCCGCCATGACGCAGATCGCCGATCGCCTGTCCGCCGCGGATGCCTTCGTTTTCGTGGCGGGCGAATATAATCGCGGCATGCAGCCGGGTCTCAAGAATCTGGTCGATCATTATCTGAAGGAATTCGATCGTCGCCCCGCCGCCATCGCCAGTTACTCGATGGGGCGCTTTGCCGGTGTGAACAGTCATGCCGACTGGACGGTGACGCTGTCGGCCATGGGCATGGCGGTAGTGCCGGAGCGGCTGAGCGTCGGCCAGATCGGTCAGACGCTGGACGAACAGGCGCAGCCGCAAGGGGATAGCGGCGCGGCGCTGGAACGCGGCTTTGCCGGTTTTGCGAAAAACCTTATCTGGTGGAGCGAAGCCGCGAAGGCGGCCCGCTGAACCGTCCGTCGATCCAGACCAGCGCATAGCCCGCCAGCACGAAGCCGGTCGCGATCAGCAGCGCGTTGATCGCGACCTGCCCACCGCCCAGCTTCGTGACATTGATGAACGGGTAGGCATAGGCCCCCTCCGCCATGCCGCGCACCAGGGCGTAGGGCAGATAGGCGGCCGGAAAGATTGCCCAGATCCAGGGATCGCGGCGGCTCAGTTGCCCCTTGCGGGCAAAGACGATCCACCAGAGCGGCGCCAGCAGCGGCGTCACCTTGTGCAGCAGCGTGTCGGCCAGCAATGCGCCACCGCTGAGCGACAGAAGGCCGCGCAGCAGTAGACCATAGATGATGCCGACCAGCAGGATCGCCAATACCGTGCCGCCTACATGGCGAGGCGACACATGCCGCCCGAGCACGATCGACCCGAATGTGATGACGACCAGGATATTGGCCCAGATGGTGAAGAAGCGCAGTAGCGTCCACAGCGTTTCGCCGATCGATCCGGTCTGCGCCAACGTGGCGTCGAACTGGACGCAGAGGCCCGCCAGCGCCGTCAGCGCGACGATCGCGGCGGCGAGGCGCGCCATCATGCTTGCGCCGCCAGTCGTCCGTCTTCTTCACCGGCGGATATCACCGTAGCAGCCACCAGATCGCCCGTCACGTTGAGCGCGGTGCGGCACATGTCGAGGAAGCGGTCGACGCCCAGCACCAGTCCGATCCCTTCGGGTGGCACGCCGACCATGCCCAGGATCATCGCCACGACCGGCAGCGATCCGGCGGGCACGCCCGCCGTGCCGACGCCGCCAAGGATGCACACCAGCATCACCATCAATTGCTGGCTGAGCGACAGGTCGACGCCGAAAAATTGCGCAAGGAAGATGACGGTAATCCCCTCGAACATCGCCGTGCCATTCTGGTTGGCGGTTGCGCCGATGGTCAGGACGAAGCGGGCGATGCGGCGGGGCAGGTGCAGCTTGTCCTCCGCCACGCGGATGGCGGTGGGCAGGGTGGCGTTGGAGGAGGCGGTGGCAAAGGCCATGACGCTGGCTTCCTGCACCGCCGCGAAGAAGCGCAGCGGCGACCGGCGCGCCACGAAGGCGATCAGCAGCGAATAGACGCCGAACATCTGGAGCGCGAGCGCCAGCAGCACGACGCCGACATAGGCGGACAGGCGGATCAGCAAATCCCAGCCGAATTGCGCGGCAAGGTTGAACATGAAGCAGGCGATGGCGATCGGGGCCAGCCGGATGACGATGCCCATCAGCCGCATCGTCACCTCGAACAGCCCCTCCATCGCGCTGAGCAGCAGCTTCGTTTCCTTCGTCTGTACCAGCACCAGTCCGATGCCGAAGAAGAGGGCGAAGACCATCACCGCCAATATGTCATTA
This sequence comes from Sphingobium sp. AP50, assembly GCF_900109095.1. Lineage (GTDB taxonomy): Bacteria > Pseudomonadota > Alphaproteobacteria > Sphingomonadales > Sphingomonadaceae > Sphingobium. The sequence continues at coordinate 48,288 of NZ_FNYZ01000002.1, read as the reverse complement.
TCGGCCATGGCCTTGATGATGTTCTGCGGGATGATGTTGAGCAGGGCTTCCATGCCCGACGGGGTTTCGCCGCCCCGGTCGAGGATCGCCTTTGCGCCTTGCCCGGCATCGGCGAGCAGGGCTTGCGCCTGGGCGGGATCGACCCCGGCGCCGGGGCGCAGCAGGTTCACCAGCAACAGGCTGACCACCACGGCGATGCCCGACACGATCAGCGTGTAGATCAATGTTCGCACGCCCACGCGGCGGAGCGATCGCAATTCGCCCATTTCCGCGATGCCCACGATCAACGCGGAGACCAGCAGCGGAATGACCAGCATGAACAGCAGCCGCAGGAAAATCTGCCCGATGGGGCCGGTGACATAGGTGGTGACGGCATCGACCCAGCGAGCGTCGGGCGCGGTCATATAGACGATGAGGCCGACGATCAGGCCGGTCAGAAAGCCGGCCAGCATCTGCCACTGGAGCGACAGGGCCGCTTTCTTTTCGCCTGCTTCAGTTGTGTCGCCGGTCATGCCTGTCTCCCGCTCGATTGTTGTTCAACGACCCGCAACTGTGCAGGTTGCAGTCGCAGCAATGTTTCGTTTCGCTATGGCATCAAGGGAGCATTTGCGGGCCATTAGGCGTTGCGCCGGTTCACTATCAGGAGTTTTGCATGATCGTCGATGCCGTCCCCAGTATGCGCCGGATCGCTTCCGAAGTGTGGAAGCCGCTGACCGCGCTGTTCGTCTGGGACTGTGCGGTTACGATCGCTTATTATCTGCTGCCGTTCAAGGCGCCCTCGCTGCCGCTGACCATCTTCGGCTCGGCGCTGGCGCTGTTTCTGGGTTTCCGGTCGAACAGCAGCTATCAGCGCTGGTGGGAAGGGCGGATATTGTGGGGGGCGATGATCAATGCGTCGCGCAGCCTGTCGCGCGCCGCCCGCAATTTCCTGCCCGACCCGGAAGGCCGCGACCTGAAGCGCGAGATCGTCAAGCGCCAGATCGCTTATGTGAATGCGCTGCGCTGTCAGCTGCGCCGCCAGCCGATCGGTGAGGAAGTGACCGGCTTCCTGCGGGACGAGGATAAGGGCAAGGCGCTGGCCCGCACCAATCCGGCGAACGGCCTGCTGGACAGTACCGGGCGGCGGATCGACCTGGCCCGTCGGGAAGGCTGGATCGACACTATCCAGCAGGCGCAGATGGAGCGCGTGCTGGTCGACATCGCCAATGCGCAGGGCGGCATGGAGCGGATCAAGAATACGCCGCTGCCATACCAATATCGCTTCATCCCGACCGCCTTCACCCATCTGTTCTGCATCCTGCTGCCGATCGGGCTGGTAGAATCGCTGGGGTTCGCGACGCCGCTGGGTTCGACGGTGGCGGGCTTCATGTTCATGACCGTGCTGCGGATCGGCGACGACCTGACCGATCCCTTTGCCGACAGCGTGCATGACGTGCCGCTGACCGCCATGTGCCGCACGATCGAGATCGATCTGCTCCAGTCGATCGGCGATCCTGCGCCGGAACCGATGCAGCCGGTGCGCGGCGTGTTGTGGTGACATGAAAAGCGCCTCCGGTCGATGGGACCGGAGGCGCTTTTCATTTGGGCCGTAGGGCGGTGCCTTATCCCTTGCGGCTGTCGTCCACCATGTCCGACGCCAGTTCCAGTCCCGCGCGGCCATGGGCGACGGTATGGGCCGGGGCCTTGGGATGGGGCACGTCGATATCTTCCTCGACCTCCAGCATGCCTTCCCACTTGGTGATGACCGACGTGGCGATGGCGTTGCCCAGCACGTTGGTCGCGGTGCGGCCCATGTCCATGAAGTGATCGACGGCGAGGATGAAGGCGATGCCTTCGACCGGCAGGTCGAACTGGCCGAGCGTTGCGGCGACGACCACCAACGAAGCGCGGGGGACGGCGGCGATGCCCTTCGACGTGACCATCAGGACGAGCAGGATGGTGATCTGCGTCGCGATCGGCAGGTCGATGCCATAGGCCTGAGCGATGAAGATGGTGGCGAAGGTCGAATACATCATCGACCCGTCGAGATTGAACGAATAGCCCAGCGGCAGCACGAAGCTGTAGATGCGGCGGGGGATGCCGAACCGGTCGAGCTGCTCCAGCATCTTGGGATAGGCGGCTTCGGACGAGGCGGTCGAGAAGGCGATCAGGATCGGTTCGCGGACATAGCGGATCAGCTTGAACATCCGCTTGCCGAGGAAAATCGCCCCCGCGCAGAAGAGCAGCACCCACAGGCAGATAAGCGCGATGTAGAATTCGCCGACCAGGGCGCCATAGGTTTTGAGCACGCCAAGGCCCTGCACCGTCACGGACGAGGCCAGCGCGCCGAACACCGCGAAGGGGGCGACGCGCATGACATAGCCGGTCACTTGCAGCATCAGTTCGACCATCGCCTCGATCATGGTGACGATGGGCTTGCCCTTCTCCCCGATCGCGGTCAGCGCGACGCCGACGAACAGCGAGAAGACGACAATCTGGAGGATCTGGTTATCCGCCATCGCCCCGATCATGGAGATCGGGAAGACGTGGAGGATGAAGTCGCGGAAGTTGAGCGCTTCGGTGCTGACGCCCGAATCGACGCCCGAACGGACGAGGTTGAGGCCAGCGCCCGGTTCGAAGAAGTTGACGAAGATCAGGCCCAGCGTCAGCGAAATCAGGCTGGCGATGATGAACCAGGCGAGCGCGCGCCCGCCGATGCGGCCCAGCGCGGCGCTGTCGCCCATATGGGCGATGCCCGCGACCAATGTGGAAAAGACCAGCGGCGCGATGATCATCTTGATCAGGTGGAGGAAAATGTCGGCCAGCAGGTGGAAATAGCCTGCCACATCCTTCGCCAGCGTAGCGTCGCCACCGACGATCTGATTGGCCACGAAGCCCGTTAGCACCCCAAGGACCATGCCGATCAGGATGAAGGCCGTCAGTCTGTTTCGCATCAAATTCCTCATGGGCCGCGCAGGCGCAGCCCCCACCTATTGTACGTCTGTCAGGCTGACGCCTAACAGGCGAAGAGGCGGCCCGCAATCGGCGCGCAACCCAATCCGCATGGACAAAGACGAAGCAGGATGGTCTTTCCGCCCCCGATTTTTCCGCACCTGCCGATAGTGACGGGAAATGTCAGGGATAGAGCAGGCCTTCGTTCCAGCCATCGGCCGACCGTTCGAACAGGCGGCGTTCATGCAGCCGATGCTCCCGATCCTGCCAAAATTCGATGCGTTCGGGCGTCAGGCGAAAGCCCGACCAATGGGGCGGGCGGGGCACCGGGCCGCCGTCGAAACGGGCGCTGACCGCATCGAACCGGTCCATGAAGATATCGCGCGAGGGCAGGGGGCGGGACTGGTCGGAGGCCCAGGCGCCCAGTTGGCTGTCGCGGCTGCGGCTGGCGAAATAGGCGTCGGCGGTCGCATCGTCGACCGGGCTTATGGCACCCTCGATCCGAATCTGTCGCCGCAGCGATTTCCAGTGGAACAGCAGCGCGGCATGGGGATTGGCCAGCAATTCGCCCGCCTTGCGCCCTTCGAAATTGGTGTAGAAGACAAAGCCGTCCGGCCCATGGCCCTTGAGCAGCACCATCCGCACCGAAGGACGGCCGCGCGCATCGGCGGTCGCCAGCGCCATGGCGTTGCTGTCATTGAGTTCGGTGTCACGCGCCTGCGCGTACCACTCGTCGAAAAGGGCGAAGGGATCGGTCATGCCTGCTTCTTAGGAGAGGGGGGCAGGCGTGTCGATAAGGGGTGCCCTGCGTCCTGCCTGCGATCCTCTTCTTGAATGTATGCGTCGCATCGTCCACATAGTCGACAAGTGATGCTTTTCTGCAACAGGTAGACGATGGCCGACCCCTATTCCACGCTGGGCATAGCCCGCAACGCCAGCGAAGCGGAGATCAAGTCCGCCTATCGCAAGCTGGCAAAAGAGCTGCACCCCGACCGGAACAAGGATAATCCGCAGGCGGCGGAGAAATTCTCGGCCGCGACCAATGCCTATGATCTGCTGTCGGACAAGGATAAGCGCGCCCGTTTCGACCGGGGCGAGATTGACGGCGACGGCAATCCGACCTCGCCCTTCGGCTTTGGCGGTGGTGGTGGCGGCTTTCGTGGCCAGCCAGGCGGCGGTTTCGAGAGCGGCGGCGCGGATTTCGGCGATATTTTCGAAGGGCTGTTTGGCGGCGCTGGCCGTCGCGCGGGCGGCGGCGGAGGTGGCGGCTTTGGCGGTTTCGGCCGGCAGGCGCCGCCGCAAAAGGGCGCGAATGTCGCCTATCGGCTGGCCGTGCAGTTCAATGATGCCGCGACGCTCAGCCCGCAGCGCATCACCTTGCAGGATGGCAAGACGATCGACCTGAAGCTGCCGGCTGGCGTGGAGACGGGCACGCAGATGCGCCTGTCTGGCCGGGGTCAGGCCGGGCCGGGCGGTGCGGGCGATGCGATCGTCACGATTGAGGTGAAGCCGCATCCCTTCTTCAAGCGGGATGGGGACAATGTGCTGCTGGACCTGCCGATCACGCTCGATGAGGCGGTGAAGGGCGGCAAGGTCAAGGTGCCGACGGTCGATGGTCCGGTGATGCTGGGCGTGACGCCGGGCGCCGCATCGGGCAAGACGCTGCGCCTGCGCGGCAAGGGCTTTACCGGCAAGGATGGCCAGCGCGGTGATCAGCTCGTCACGCTCCTGATCGATGTGCCGGCCGATGATCCGGCGATTCAGGCTCTGGTGGAAAGCTGGCAGGACCAGCGTGCCGTGCGCGCCCATCTGGGCGTTTGAGGCGTTGGTCGGCTGATGCCGATGCCGTCGCCCCTTTCGCCCGAACAGCGCCGTCACATGGCGCAGGAGGCGCGCGAGCATTTCCATCGACAGATGGACCGGGTGCGGCCGGGTTCCCATGTCTTCGAAGTGGCGAAGCGGGTCGCGGTCGGCACCTATAGCGACGGTTTCATCCATGCCGGGAACCTCGCCTATCTGTCGCTGATGACGCTGTTCCCCTTCTTCATCGTCGCGGCGGCGGTGGCGAGCATCTTCGGCCGGACCGAGGATGGGGTGCAGGCGGTCAACGCTTTCCTCTACACGGTGCCGCGCGGCGTGGCCGATGTGGTGCGCCAGCCGATCAATGAGGTGCTGACCGCGCGCAGCGGGCCGCTGCTGTGGCTGGGCGGGCTTGTCGGCCTGTGGACCGTAGGCAGCCTCATTGAGACGATCCGCGACATTCTCCGCCGCGCTTACGGCACCAAAAGCACCAAGCCTTTCTGGCGTTATCGGCTTGGTGCCATCGGCATCACGCTGGTCAGCGTCTTTCTGGTGATGTTCGCCTTCTCGCTTCAGGTGGCGATCACCGGCGTCGACCAGTTCCTGCACCAGATATTGCCCTGGGCCGATGAAGCGATCGCTCTGGTCGCATCGGCCAAACTGGTGCCGATGGGCATATTATGCGTCGCGCTCTGGTCGCTGTTCGTGGCCTTGACCCCCACCGCCTACAAGCCGCGCCGCTTTCCCAAATGGCCCGGCGCGGTGGCGACATCGCTCTGGTGGTATGGCACGACATTGTTGTTGCCGCCGACGCTGTCGCTGCTGGGCGGCTATGGCCGGACCTATGGCAGTCTGGCGGGTGTCATGATCACCCTCATTTTTTTCTTTCTCGTGGGGCTTGGCGTGGTAATTGGCGCGGAATTGAACGCGGCGCTGGCAGAATTCCCCGAAGAGGATGCGCAGCCGATCGCGCAGGACGAAGGGAACGGAATAAGATTATGACAGGCTTGATGGCAGGAAAGCGCGGGCTCATCATGGGGCTGGCGAATGACAAGTCGCTGGCTTGGGGTATCGCCCAGCAACTGCACGCACAGGGTGCGGAACTCGCCTTCTCCTATCAGGGCGATGCGCTGGCCAAGCGTGTCCGCCCGCTGGCGGAACAGGTCGGGTCGGATTTCCTGATCGATTGCGACGTGTCCGACATGGACAAGCTGGACGCTGCCTTTGCCGAGATCGAGGCGCGCTGGGGCAAGCTGGACTTCGTCGTCCACGCCATCGGCTTTTCCGACAAGAATGAGCTGCGCGGCCTTTATGCCGACACCAGCCTCGACAATTTCCTGCTGACCATGAACATCTCGGTCTACAGCTTCGTCGCCGTCACGGCACGCGCGCGCAAGCTGATGAAGGACGGCGGCAGCCTGCTGACGCTGAGCTATTATGGCGCGGAAAAGGTGATCCCGCACTATAATGTGATGGGCGTGGCCAAGGCGGCGCTGGAAACCAGCGTCAAATATCTGGCGATGGACCTGGGTCCGGAAAATATCCGCGTCAACGCCATCTCCGCCGGTCCGATCAAGACGCTGGCCGCCAGCGGCATCGGCGACTTCCGCTATATCCTGAAGTGGAACGAACTGAACTCGCCGCTTCGCCGCAATGTGACGATCGAGGATGTGGGCGGCGCTGGCCTGTACCTGTTGTCGGATCTGGCATCGGGCGTGACCGGCGAAATCCATCATGTCGACGCGGGCTATAACGTCATCGGCATGAAGGCCGAAGACGCGCCTGACATCGCGCTGGATAAGGCATAAGGCATAAGGCGTTAACGCGACCGGATCGGGAATTTCATGAGCTTCAACACATTCGGTCGCGTTTTCCGCTTCACCACCTGGGGCGAGAGCCATGGTCCTGCCATCGGCGCAGTGGTGGACGGCTGTCCTCCGGGGCTGGAACTGAGCGAGGGCGACATTCAGCCCTGGCTGGACCTGCGCAAGCCGGGCACCTCCAAATTCACCACGCAGCGGCGCGAGCCGGACGAGGTCCGCATCCTGTCCGGCGTGTTCGAAGGGCGCACCACGGGCACGCCGATCAGCCTGATGATCGAGAATACCGACCAGCGTTCCAAGGATTATTCGGAGGTTGCCAAGGCATATCGCCCCGGCCATGCCGATTATGCCTATGACGCCAAATATGGTTTCCGCGACTATCGCGGCGGCGGGCGGTCCTCGGCGCGGGAAACCGCCAGCCGGGTCGCGGCGGGGGCGGTGGCCCGTGCGGTCATCCCGGAAGTCGATATCTTCGCCTATGTCAGCGAAATTGGCGGCGATGCGATCGATTACGCCAATTTCGATGCGTCGCAAATCGGCCAGAACCCCTTCTTCTGCCCCGATCCGGTCGCGGCGCAGCGCTGGGAAGCGCTGGTCGATGGCGCGCGCAAGGATGGCTCCTCGATCGGGGCGGTTGTGGAATGCGTCGCATCGGGCGTGCCGGCTGGCTGGGGCGCGCCGCTCTATGCCAAGCTGGACAGCGAACTGGCGAGCGCGATGATGAGCATCAACGCGGTCAAGGGCGTGGAGATTGGCGACGGCTTTGCGGCCGCCCGCCTGCGCGGCGAGCAGAATGCGGATCCGATGCGGCCGGGCAATGACGGCCCGGTCTTTCTGGCCAACCATGCCGGCGGCATTGCGGGCGGCATTTCCACCGGGCAGCCGGTCAAGGTCCGGGTCGCCTTCAAGCCGACCAGTTCGATCCTGATCCCGGTCGAGACGGTCACCCGCGACGGTGAAGCGTCGGACATCATCACCAAGGGGCGGCATGACCCCTGTGTCGGCATTCGCGGCGTGCCTGTGGTGGAAGCGATGATGGCGCTGGTGCTGGCGGACCAGAAGCTGCTGCATCGCGCCCAATGCGGCGAATGAGGCGCTGATCGTCCGATAAAATCGGCAAGGCGGACCGGTCATGCAACCATGGCCGGTCCGTTTCGTTTCACCTCTGTAAGAGTCTGTTTGGAAAATGCGCGGAGGAGCGCATTTTCGATGCGGCACCGGCCCGCACCCCCACCCGACCACCCATCAGGGTACCATGTCTGGGCGGTCGGGTGGGGGTGCGGGCCGGTGCGGATGCGCCGAAGGCGCATTCCAAACAGACTCTAAGGAGACGCGACCACGCGATCTTTCAGGGGGATGGCCAGACATGCATTTCATCACCGCGCTGCTGGGCATTTATCGCGCGGAAATCGGGCTGGTCATTCTGGCGGGCATGTTCGTGGCCTTCGTGCGCGAACGCTATTCGCCCACCGTGATCGCGGTGGTGGGCGCCTGCGCCTATGGCGTGCTGGGCATGCTGAACGAAAAGGCGATGTTCTCGGTCTTTTCCAACAGCGCGCCGCTGACGGTGGGGGCGATGTTCGTGCTGTCGGGCGCGCTGATCCGCACCGGGGTCATCAGCCGTGTCGCGGACCTCATCATGACGCGGGCGGAGCGCTACCCCCGTATCGCTCTTGCCGAAGTCGGGCTGGGCGCGTTGCTCCTGTCGGGCTTCCTCAACAATACGCCGGTCGTGGTGCTGCTGATCCCGATCATGTTCAAGCTGGCGCAGGCGACGGGCTATCCGGTCAAGAAGCTGCTGATCCCGATGAACACGGTTGCGGTGCTGGGCGGGTGCCTTACGCTGGTCGGCACGTCGACCAATCTGGTCGTCGCGGGCATCGCGGCCGAACAGGGGCTGCCGCGTTTCGGCATTTTCGACATCAGCCTTTATGGCGCGGCGGGCGCTGCGGCGGGGATCGTGGCGCTGCTTTGCCTGTCCTTCCTGCTGCCCAGTGATCCGCCGTCCATCGCGGGGGAAGATGGCGGAACGGCGGTGCAGGATTATCTGACCGAACTGGTGGTGCCGCAGGAGAGCGAGGATATCGGGCGGGAGATCGGGTCGCTGGGCCTGTTCGGCCGGTCGGTGCAATTGCTGGGGCTGAAGCGCGCGGGCGATGTGCGGCGTCATGATCTGGAGGCGGAGGAACTGCATTCGGGCGACCGGCTGATCGTGCGGGCGGATGGCGCCGCGATCATGACGATGCGGGAATCGGGCCGGTTCGAGCTAGGTGTCGCAGCCGATTCGCGGACCAGTGCGCAGGATGGAACCGTGGTGGAGGCGATGGTCGCGCCCAGCCATCCGTCGATCGGCGAGCGGCTGCTGGACATTCCCTTTCTCCATGCGCTGCGGGTGCGGATCATCGGCATTCACCGTGCCCGCCATCTGCCCGGTCCCGATCTGGCCGATACGCGCATTCGCGGCGCCGACCGACTGCTCATTGCGGGCGGCGATGATGCGATGCGGTCACTCAAGGATAACCCCCATCTGATTGGTGTCGATGTCAGCCGCACCCGCGCCTTTCGTCCGCGCAAGGCGTGGATCGCCATCGCCGCCATGGCGGGGGCGGTGTTTCTGGCCGCCTTCAATGTCGTGGGCATTGGCATGGCGGCGGTGATCGCGGTGGGGCTGATCCTGATCACCCGCTGTATCGACCCGGAGGAGGCCTGGGGCGCGATCGACGGCGATACGCTGATCCTGATCTTCGCCATGCTGGCCGTGGGGCTGGCGCTGGAGCAGGCGGGCAGCGTGGCGCTGATGGTCGGGTGGATCACGCCGCTGATGCAGGTGGCGCCGGCCTGGAGCCTGGTGTTCATCGTCTATTTCGCCGCGCTGATATTGTCTGAACTGCTCAGCAACAATGCGGTGGCGGCGCTGTTGACGCCGATCACCATCGCGCTGGCGCATCAGCTGGGCGTCGATGCCCGGCCGCTGGTGATTGCGCTGATGATCGGGGCGTCGGCCTGTTTCGCGACGCCGATCGGCTATCAGACCAATGCGCTGGTCTATGCTGCGGGGGATTATCGCTTCGCCGATTTCGTGCGGATCGGGGTGCCGATCAATATCGTCGTCGGGCTGGCGGTGTGTAGTGCGCTGGTGCTGCTGGGGTGAAAGCCAATCCGGCGGGGGCGGCCCTGTTCGTGCCGGTGCAGGCTGGGCATCAGGGTGCAAATGATGAGGATATGTCCATGACCAGCCTGCCCTTTACCCAGGTCGATGCCTTTGCCGACGCGCCCTTCACCGGCAATCCTGCGGCCGTGATGCCGCTGGAGGCGTGGCTGGACGATGCCATGCTTCAGGGAATCGCGGCGGAGAATAACCTGTCCGAAACCGCCTTCACCGTGCCGACGCCCGATGATCCGGAGGCGGATTATGCGCTGCGCTGGTTCACCCCGGCGGTCGAGGTGAAGCTGTGCGGCCATGCCACGCTGGCGAGCGGCCATGTGCTGATGGGGGATCGGGATGCGGTGCGCTTTCGCACTCGCCATGCCGGTGTGCTGACCGTGGCGCGCGATGGCGATGGCTATACGCTGTCGCTGCCCGCGTGGGGCATGACGGAGAAGGCGATGCCGGAACTGGCCGCAGGGTTGGGCGGGCAGGTGCTGCAATCCTATTGGCGCAATGGCGGCTATGCGCTGTTCCTCTATCCGGACGAGGCGGCGATCCGCGCGCTGACGCCGGACTTTGCCGCGCTGAAGGCGCATGGCGACCTGCTGCTGATGGCCAGCGCGCCGGGCGAGGGCAGCGATATCGTCAGCCGCGTCTTCGTGCCGGGCGGCGGGATCGATGAAGATCCGGTGACCGGGTCGGCCCATTGCCTGCTGACGCCGGTCTGGGCGGAGCGGCTGGGGAAGACGCGCCTCCGCGCCTATCAGGCTTCGGCGCGGGGCGGGTGGCTGGGCTGCACGCTGGAGGGCGATCGGGTCATCCTGACCGGTGCCTGCCGTACCATGATCGAGGGTCGGTTTTTCCTGTAACCGCCATCGTCACCCCCGCGCAGGTGAGATCCCCCCTCCGTTCGTGCTGAGTAGGGGCTGAGCGAAGTCGAAGCCCCGTATCGAAGCACCGATCCTTCGATACGCCATTTCGACTTCGCTCAATGGCTACTCAGGACGAGCGGAGAATATTGGGAACGCGAAGGGGCTGCTTTACCCCGGAAACAGGCCGATCAGCCTGGCCAGCGCACCACGCACCGCGCGACGCTGGTCCTTGTCGGGGGACATGCCGATCCGCACCACGGTCAGCCGCTGGGACGGAGAAATGAGGATATATTGGCCATTATGGCCGACGCAGCCGAACAGGCTCGCGGGCGCCTGCCCCGGCATTAGCGCGCTTTCGCTGCTGTCGCGGTTGAGCCAGATGTGCAGCCCATAGGCGGCGTTGCGCGCCGACGGGGTGGTCATCAGGTCGATCCATTTTTCCGGCAATATCTGATGCCCGCTGGGCGACCGGCCCCGGCGGCGCAGCAGGTCGCCGAAGCGGCCATAGTCCCGCGCAGTCATGTGCATGATGCTGCCGCCGATCATCGTGCCGTTGGCGTCATATTCGGCCGTCAGGCTGGGCAGATTGCCCGGCGCCTTCAGCCGCCCGTCGATGAACATCTGCATCGCCCGCCGCCGCACGTCCGGATCGGCGCTGTTGGTCAGCATCCGCGTCATCAGGTCGGACAGGATCATGCTGCTGCCGGTGGAATAGGCGAATTCCTCGCCCGGCGCATGGGCCAGCGGTTTGGATTCGGCATAGGCGGCCATGTCCTGTGCGCCATCGGCAAAGAGCATGCGCACCGTATCGCCATTCATGATCGGTTCGCCATCCTCGACATGGTCGAGGCCCGAACTCATCGTCAGCAATTGCCGCAGGGTGATGCGGCCGCGCGGGTCGCCCGGCTGGCTCCAGGCGGCGACCGGCACCGGCGCGTCGAGCGCCAGCCGCCCGTCGGACACCATCAGGCCCACCAGCACCGACGTCACCGTCTTGGCCATGGACCAGGACAGCAATTTCGTGTCCGGCCCGAATCCGGGGGCATAGCGTTCGGCAATCACCTTGCCATCGCGCATCACCAGCAGCGCGCGGGTCTGGCCCATGGCCTTGTCATCGAACAGCGGGTCGATCGCGCCGCGCAGCGCGCTGGCGCCGACGACGGCATCCGAGGCGACGCTGTAGACCGGATCGGGGGCCTGCTGCGCGCGCCCGACCAGCGTGCCCGCCACGACAAGCGCGGCGATGCCCGCGCCCAGGCCAAGGCGCTTTACGATTCGACTGTCGATCTGCATAAGCCGGCGCCCTTACACAGTGGAATCAGAAAGAGCCATGGCGGTTCGGCGAAAATGGTGGATAGTGGTGGCGCTGGTCGCCGTGGCATTGCTCGGCTTGTTGGCATGGAGCTGGGCGAGCCTGAGTGCGCGCGCGGAACTGGGCGCGGCCTATGGCGCGCGGCTGGGCTGTTCCTGCCGCTATGTCGAAGGGCGCGCCATGGGTAGCTGCGCCGACGACAAGGAGCCGGGCATGGCGATGGTGCGCCTGAACGATGCGCCGGAGGAACGCGCCGTCCGCGCCAGTGTGCCGCTGCTCGCCAGCCGCACCGCGCGGTTCAAGCCGGGCTGGGGGTGTCTGCTCGATCCGGTGGGGTGACGGCGGTTTGCAGATATATTGGTTCCATGAGAGAGTGGCGACATGCTGCTTTTCTGGGTTATTCTGCTCTTCCTTATTCCAGCACTCATTGTCTGGTCGCCGGTTTTTACGATCGCTTTTTGGTTGCGCCCACTTGGTAATGTCGGGCGCCACGTCTGGATTTGGGCGTGGATAGGCACAAGCCTTGGGACCGTGCTGATCCTCGCGTTGACTGGTGTCATTCATGAAGTGCTGAGCTGGCAATAATGTGCGCGCGCTAACGGTGCCATGCCTCTGGTTTCAGGGGGCTGGTGACGGCGATTTGCTGGCAGCCATGATTTGAGTCATAGTCAGCGAATGAAGTTTGCCGAGCGTATCCTCTATGTCGCTGCCGGAGCCTATTTTGCCGCCGCATTTGTGGGGCAGGGCGTTGCATGGCGCGGCATCTATTATGGATCATTCATCGTCGGCGGTCTGGCTGCATTGTCGCTGGCCATATCGTGGCTTCGTAGCCGTCAGACGACGCCGGGCGGCAATTAGCTGTCGTCTCGCTGCTTCGGTTAGCATCAGCATCCTTCAACAGGCTGGCCCCATGAGCGACTAGCCGCTAAGGCCACCCCATGGCGCGCGATATCCCCACGCTTCTGCACGATATATTCGGTTTCACGGCCTTTCGCGGGGTGCAGCAGCAGGTGGTGAGCCGCGTGATGGCGGGGCAGCCGACGCTCGCCATCATGCCGACCGGCGCGGGCAAGTCGCTCTGCTATCAATTGCCCGCCGCGGCGCTGGATGGCTGCTGCGTGGTCGTGTCGCCGCTGATCGCGCTGATGCATGACCAGTTGCGGGCGGCCAATGCGGTGGGGCTGCGCGCCGCCAGCCTGACCAGCGTGGACGCAGACTGGCGCGAGACGCAGGACCGGTTGCGAAGCGGCGATCTCGACCTGCTCTATGTCGCGCCGGAACGGGCGAGCCAGGAGAATTTCCGCAACCTGCTGCGCGCCACGAAGGTCGCGCTGTTCGCGATCGACGAAGCGCATTGCGTGTCCGAATGGGGGCATGATTTCCGCCCCGACTATCGGCTGTTGCGGCCGTTGCTGGACGAATTTCCCGATGTGCCGCGTCTGGCGCTGACCGCCACGGCGGACGCCCATACGCGCAAGGACATTTTGGTCCAGCTTGGCATTCCCGATGATGGCCTGATCATTTCGGGCTTCGACCGGCCCAATATTCGCTATGCGGTGCATCCGCGCGATGGGCTGTCGCGGCAACTGGCCGATCTGGTCGCTGCCAATCCCGGTCCCGGCGTCGTCTATGCCCAGACCCGCGCCGCGACCGAGAAGCTGGCCGAGACGCTGGGGCGCGGTGGCCGGTCGGTGCGGGCCTATCATGCCGGTCTCGATCCGGCGGTGCGCGCGCGCAATCAGGCCGCCTTCATCGCCAGCGAGGATATGGTGATGGTCGCCACCGTCGCATTCGGCATGGGGATCGACAAGCCGGATGTGCGCTTCGTCGCCCATGCGGGCCTGCCCAAGTCGATCGAGGGCTATTATCAGGAATCGGGGCGGGCGGGGCGCGATGGCGAACCGGCGGTCGCGCATCTCTTCTGGGGGGCGGAGGATTTCGCCCGTGCCCGCATGCGCATCGCCGAACTGGAGCCGGCACGCCAGCAGGGCGAGCGGGCGCGGATATCGGCGCTGGGCGCGCTGGTCGAGACGGCGACCTGTAGGCGGGCGATATTGCTGCGGCATTTCGGGGAAGATCCCTCGCCGACCTGCGGCAATTGCGACAATTGCCTGAGCCCGCCGGCCAGTGTCGATGCGACCGAGACGGCGCGCAAATATCTGTCGGCGGTCTATCGTACCGGGCAGAGTTTCGGCAGCGGCCATATCGAGCAGGTGCTGAGCGGCGCGACCACCGACAAGATCCGTGAGCGCGGCCATGACAAGATTTCGGTCTATGGCATTGTCGACGGGGAGGAGACGGCGCTGCTACGGCCCGTCTCCCGCGCGCTGCTGGTGCGCGATGCGCTGGAGACGACGGAGCATGGCGGGCTGATGCTCGGTCCCAATGCCCGGCCGATCCTGCGTGGTGAGGAAGAGGTACGCATCCTGATGCCGCCCAAGCGGGAACGGCGCAAGCGCAGCGCCCGCAATGGGGCGGAGGCCAATCCGGTCGGCGATCCGCTGTTCGACGCGCTGCGCGCCTGCCGCCGGGAACTGGCGCAGGATCAGGGGGTGCCGCCCTATGTCATCTTCCATGATTCGACGCTGCGGGAAATGGCCGAGCAGCGCCCGTCCAGCATCCGCGAACTCAGCCATATCAGCGGGATCGGGCAGAAGAAGCTGGATGCCTATGGCGATGCTTTCCTGAACGCGATCCGGCCGTTTTTGTGATTTCCGTCGGTGCTCCTGCGAAGGCAGGAGCCCAGGATCGAGGGTGTGACGGTTTGCTCTGGGCTCCTGCTTTCGCAGGAGCACGGTGCTGTGACTTGAATCCTGATCCGCTGTGGCGCATGGCTCGCGGCGAAGGAGAAGCCCATGTTTCGCAAGCTCACCGACCGCGTCCTCGTCGCCCCGCAGATCAGCCTGGATCAGATCGCCGAAGCCAAGGCGCTGGGCGTTACCGTCATCATCAACAACCGGCCCGATGATGAGGAGCCGGGGCAGCTGAACGGGGCCGAGGTCGAGGCGGCGGCGAAGGAGGCGGGCATCGCCTATGTCGCCGTGCCGGTGGCCCATGGCGGCTTTGCGCCCTGGCAGCTGGACGGCATGGCGGCCGCGCTGGAGCAGGCCGGGGACGGCAAGGTGCTGGCCTATTGCCGGTCGGGCACGCGCAGCACGCTGCTGTGGTCGCTGACCCGCGCGCGGGCGGGCGACAATGCGGATGTGCTGGCGGCGCAGGCGGCGGCGGCCGGATATGACATCACGCCGGTTCGCCAGATCATGGATGCGCTGGCCGGGCAGTAAGGCGGGCGAATAGGAAAATCCGCGCTTAACTTCGCATATGTCCCGCAGATTTTGACAGGATCGAACAGGAGTTGGAAATCTTGTTGCGGGCCGGTCAGGCTGCGGGCGATGGGAAAGAGCCGGTTCGCACCATGGCGGGATTGGCCCGGATAGGACAGGTGTGGGCTATCCAACGAAACATAAACCGTTCGTGCTGAGTGGGGGCTGAGCGTAGCCGAAGACCCGTATCGAAGCATCCGTGCAGCGCATGGTCCTTCGATACACCACTTCGACAAGCTCAATGCCTGTCCTGAGCGCCTGCCTTAGCAGGCAGTCGAAGGGGCTACTCAGGACGAACGGGGTATTTCTGATGTAACGCAGGTTGCCTTACCCGCATTCCACCGTGACATGCTCCATGCGGGGCAGGGCGCGGACGCGCTGGCGGACGGTGGGGCCGTCGGCGCCGGGGGCCAGGCTGACGATGGCGGCATGGGCGTGCGGGCCGATGCGCCAGACATGCAGGTCGCGGATGGTGGCGCCTTCGGCCTCCACCACGCGGCGGACAGTGGCCATCAGCGCGGGTTCGGCGGTGTCGAGCAGGATGGCGGCGGTGTCCTTCATCAGGCCCCAGGCCCAGCGCGCAATCACGACCGCGCCCAGCAGGCCGACCGCCGGGTCCATCCACCACCAGCCCAGATACCGGCCCGCCAGCAGCGCGCCGATCGCCAGCACCGACGTCAGTGCATCGGTCAGCACGTGGATATAGGCGGCGCGCAGATTATTGTCGGTGTGGCCATGCTTGTGGTCTTCACCGTGCCCGTGGCTATGCCCATGATCATGACTATGGTCGTGGCCCAGCAGCAGCGCGCTGATGATGTTGATGATCAGGCCCGCCACCGCGACCAGCGTCGCCTCGCCAAAGGCGACATGGATCGGCTGGAAGAAGCGCATGATCGATTCGACCGCGATGAAGAGGGCCGTTAAGCCTAGCAGCAGGGCGGAAGCGAAGCCGGACAGGTCGCCGACCTTGCCCGTGCCGAACGTATAGCGCGGGTTGCGGGCGTGCCGCTTGGCATAGCTATAGGCGGCGGCGGCCACCGCCAGCGCGCCGGCATGGGTGGCCATGTGGAAGCCATCGGCCAGCAGGGCCATCGATCCGGTCAGCCAGCCGAAGAAGATTTCGACCACCATGGTCGCGGCGGTCAGCCAGACGACCCAGAGCGTGCGCTTGGCATTCTGATCATGACCGGCGGCCAGATAGATATGGTCGAAATAATGGCTTTCTTCCGCATCGTCCGGGCCGATGGCGGGGGCATGGCCGTGGCCGCCATGATCATGATCGCACCCATGATGATGGTCATGCCCCTGATGATCATGCCCCTGATGATCATGCTTGTGGTCGTCGTGCATCGTCATTTCCCGTACCGGCGGATCAGGGCCAGCATTTCTTCGGTCGCGGCGGCGCGTTCCTGATCGGTCAGGCCGGGGCGGGCGACATGTTCGCGCATATGCTGCTCGATCAACTCTTCCATCAGGCTGCCGACCGCGCCGCGCACCGATGCGACCAGTTGCAACGTTTCCGAACAGCCCGCGTCGCCCGTCAACTGACGGTCGACGGCGGCGACCTGCCCGGCGATCCGGCGCACCCGCGCCAGCAATTTGTCTCTGTCTGCGACGATATGCATAGGGTACCCCCCTATATTATATTTGATGGAACGCCAAGGGGTGGATCGATCGGGGCGATCTGGCCTAACAGGGGAGAATGACAAGCGATCTGGACTGCGATCTGGCGATTATCGGCGGCGGCCTGTCCGGCGGGCTGATCGCGCTTGCCTTTGCGGCGTTGCGGCCGGAGGTGCGGTTGCTGTTGATCGAGCAGGGGGATCGGCCCGGCGGCAATCATATCTGGTCCTTTTTCGACGGCGATGTCGCGGCGGCCGATCGCTGGCTGGTGGAGCCGCTGATCGCGCATCGCTGGGCGCAGGGGCATGAAGTGCGCTTTCCCGATTATCAGCGCCGTCTGGATACGCCCTATAATAGCGCGACGAGCGACCGGCTGGCGGCCGTGCTGGAGCGGCAACTGGGCGATCGGCTGCTGACCGGGGTGGCGGTTGCGGCGGTGGCGCCCGATCGGGTGAGCCTGTCCGATGGACGGGCGATCCGCGCCGGGGCGGTGATCGATGCGCGGGGGGCGGGGGATTTGTCTACCCTGCGCTGTGGCTGGCAGAAGTTCGTGGGGCATGCGCTGCGGTGCGAGGCGCCGCATGGGATCGATCGGCCGGTGATCATGGACGCCACGGTCGATCAGATCGATGGCTATCGCTTCGTCTATCTGCTGCCGTGGGACGATCGGACGGTCTTCGTCGAGGATACCTATTATAGCGATACGCCCGATCTGGACGGGCCGACCATCGATGCGCGGATCGCGGCCTATGCGCAGGCGGAGGGGTGGCGCGCCGAAGTGATCCACCGCGAACAGGGCGTGTTGCCTGTGGTGCATGGCGGGGATTTCGATCTCTATTGGCCGAAGGATGATGTGGTTGCGCGTGCGGGCGTGCGTGGCGGGCTGTTCCAGCCGATGACAGGCTATTCCTTGCCAGATGCCGTGCGATTCGCGTTGTGGCTGGCGGGGCAGCCGCTCGATGGGCTTGCCGGGGCCACGCGCGCCTATGCGATGGCACATTGGCGGCGAGGCGGCTATTATCGGCTGCTGGGCAAGATGCTGTTCGGCGCGGCGCGGCCGGAGCAGCGCTGGCGCATCTTCGCGCGCTTCTACGCCCTCAATCCGGGGCTGATCCAGCGCTTCTATGCCGGGCGTTCCACCATCGCCGATCGCATCCGCATCTTGTGCGGGCGGCCCCCCGTGCCCATAAGGGATGCCATGCGAACATTGTGGAACCCGCCCGCCTGATGAACAGGCCAAATCCCAAAAACGCGATCGTCATTGGTGCGGGCTTTGGTGGCCTTGCGCTCGCCATCCGCCTGCAATCGGCCGGGATCGATACCACGCTGGTCGAGGGACGGGACCGGCCGGGCGGGCGCGCCTATATGTGGGAGAAGGACGGCTTCACTTTCGACGCGGGGCCGACCGTCATCACCGATCCCGATTGCCTGAGCGAATTATGGCGCCTGTCGGGCCATGACATGGCGCAGGATGTGACGCTGATGCCGGTGTCGCCTTTCTATCGGCTCAACTGGCGCGACGGCACCAATTTCGATTATTCGAACAACGAAGCGGCCCTGCGGGCGGAGATCGCCAAGCTCGATCCCAATGATGTCGCGGGCTATGATCGCTTCTGCGATTATGCCGCGGGCGTCTATGAAGAGGGCTATCGCAAGCTCGGTTCGGTCGCCTTCCTCGACTTTGCATCGATGATCAAGGCGGCGCCCAGCCTCGCCAAATATCAGGCCTGGCGATCGGTCTATTCGGTCGTGTCGTCGCATGTGAAGAATGAGAAGCTGCGCGAGGCGCTGTCTTTCCACACGCTGCTGGTCGGCGGCAATCCGATGAAGACCAGCGCCATCTATGCCCTGATCCACAAGCTGGAAAAGGATGGCGGGGTGTGGTTCGCCAAGGGCGGGACCAACCGGCTGGTGCAGGGGATGGCGACGCATTTCGAGCGGCTGGGCGGCACGTTGCGGCTGGGCGATGCGGTGACGCGGATCGAAACCTATGGCGACCGGGCGACGGCGGTGCACACCGCATCGGGATGGCGCGGGGAGGCGGATGCGATCGCCACCAATGCTGACCTGATGCACAGCTATCGCGATCTGCTGGGCCATCATCCGCGCGGGGTGAAGCAGGCCGATAGCCTGAGCCAAAAGCGCTGGTCGCCCAGCCTGTTCGTGATGCATTTCGGCATCAAGGGCAGCTGGCCGGGCATCCCGCACCATATGATCCTGTTCGGGCCGCGCTACGAAGGGTTGCTGACCGACATTTACGATCATGGCGTGCTGCCGCAGGATTTTTCGCTCTATCTGCACCATCCCACCGTCACCGATCCGTCGATGGCGCCGGACGGGCATTCGACCTTTTATGCGCTGGCACCGGTGCCGCATATGGGCAAGCTGCCGATCGACTGGGACCAGTTTGCGCCGGCCTATGCCGAACGGATATTGGACGAGATTCAACATCGGCTGATCCCCGACATCCGGTCGCGCATCGTGACGCGGTTCCATTATGCGCCGAGCGACTTCGGGCGGGATCTGAACGCCCATCTGGGCAGCGCTTTCAGCCTGGAGCCGCTGCTGACGCAGAGCGCCTGGTTCCGCGCGCATAATCGCGACGATGTCATTCCCAACCTCTATCTGGTAGGGGCCGGCACCCATCCCGGCGCGGGCATCCCCGGCGTGGTGGGCAGCGCCAAGGCGACCGCGGCGCTGATGTTGCAGGATTTGGGTTGAAGATATGAAGAGGGCGATGTGAAGAGGCTGGCGGTTTATTGTGGTTCGGCGACGCCGGCGGACCTGACCTATATCGACGCGGCGCGCCATGTCGGGCGCACACTGGCGGAGCGGGGCATCGGCGTCGTCTATGGCGGCGGGCGGCTGGGCCTGATGGGCGCGGTGGCGGATGCGGCGCTGGA
The DNA here is from genome assembly GCF_900109095.1 of Sphingobium sp. AP50. GTDB lineage: Bacteria > Pseudomonadota > Alphaproteobacteria > Sphingomonadales > Sphingomonadaceae > Sphingobium. The sequence continues at coordinate 28,553 of NZ_FNYZ01000002.1, read as the reverse complement.
GGCGGGCGGCGAGGTGATCGGCGTGATCCCCGAAGCGCTGGTCGGCGCGGAAGTGGCGCATCGCGGCTGTACGGAGCTGCATGTCGTGCAGACGATGCACCAGCGCAAGCAGCTGTTCACCGACCTGTCGGACGGGTTCGTGACCCTGCCGGGCGGCGTGGGCACGATGGACGAATTGTGGGAAGCGATCAGCTGGGCGCAGCTGGGCTATCACAGCAAGCCGGTGGGGTTGCTGAACGTGGCGGGCTTTTACGACCAGCTGATCGGCTTCAACCGGCAGATGGTGGAGGCGGGCTTCATCCGCGCCCAGCATGCCGGCATCCTGATCCATGAGGATAGTATCGAAGGGCTGGTCGACGCGATGGCGGCCTATCAGCCGCATGAGACGATCTTCGCGATGAAGGCGGGGCGGCTTTAAGATAGGTGCTCCTGCGAAAGCAGGAGCCCAGTTGAGACGGCAGAACTAGGCTCCTGCTTTCGCAGGAGCACGTTGTGCTGTTGCAGGCAGGTCATGGGACGGGCATGTCTGACCGATGTCTTCCACTATTCCAGACCGCGTCACCCTCGTCGCCCATGCCCGTGACAGCATCGCGCGTGGCTCCAAATCCTTCGCCATGGCGTCGAAACTGTTCGACCGGGTGACGCGCGAGCGAGCCTGGCTGCTCTATGCCTGGTGCCGCAAATGCGACGATATTGCCGACGGACAGGATCATGGCGGGGCGATGACCAGCGTCGCCGATGCGCAGGCACGCCTGTCGATGATGCGGGTGCTGACGCACAAGGCTCTGGCCGGGGAGGCGACCGGCGATCCGGCGTTCGACGGCTTTGGTGTGGTGATGCGCGAATGTGCGATTCCCGCGCGCTATGCCCATGACTTGATCGAGGGGTTTGCGCTGGATGCGCGCGACTGGCGGCCGCGCAGCGAGGCGGACATGCTGCGCTACTGCTATCATGTCGCGGGCGCGGTGGGGTGCATGATGGCGGTGCTGATGGGCGTCGACCCGGATGACCGGGCAACGCTGGATCGGGCGTGCGATCTGGGGCTGGCGTTCCAGCTCGCCAATATCGCGCGCGACATCAGCGAGGATGAGGCGGCGGACCGCTGCTACCTGCCGGTCGAATGGCTGGTGGAAATGGATATTCCGCCGGGCGAGCATATGAAACCCTGGGTCCGGCCGCGTCTGGCGATGCTGGCGCGGCGTCTGGCCGACATGGCGGCCGCCTATGAGGCGAGCGCGCGGCATGGTACGGGGGCGTTGCCGCCGCGCGCGGCCTGGGCGGTGCTGGCGGCGGCGGGCATCTATGGCGACATCGCGCGCGAAGTGGCGCGCCGGGGCGAGCAGGCCTGGGACCATCGCGTCGTCACGCCGAAGCGCGAGAAGCTGGGCTGGGTCGTGCGCGCGGGGAGCCAAGTGCCGGGTCGGGCGCGGCGCTGGCCGGGAGAAGTGGCGCGGGCTGAGGGGCTATGGATGAGGCCGGACTGAGGTTGTGGGGGACGATTGAAGACGCATCATTCCTACACCGTCATCCCCGCGACCCGAAGGGCGGCCGTAGGTCAACGCGGGGATCCATCTCCCGCCTTTTCACTTTGTTGGCAGGCGGCGAGATGTGTTCCCGCCTTCGCGGGAATGACGGAGAAGGGTGGTTCGCGGTTTGTCGGATTTCGAAGCATCAGCTATTGAAGTTGTCGCTTATTTCTGATCCCGCGCCGCTTTGATCACAGCAGCCATGATGCCGTTGGCCTTGGGGAAAGGGCGGAAATTACCGCAGGTGTCTAACGTGCGTTGTTTCCCTATCGGCGCTTCAAACACCTCTCCGGAGACAAATGCCAATATCTCCTCATCTTTATTGAGCCAGAACCTATTCGTAGCGTTTTCGCTGAATACCCTGAAAGTCGCAGGTGGAGTACCTTTGAAAACCCGCTGTACCTGAAGATCGTAGAAGGCGCCTGCATACGGATCAAAACCCCAGGGGCGCGGAGAATCATTTTGGAACGGTGGCTGTAGTGCCCGTTCCTTTCCATCCTCTCCAATCCACGTTTCTTTGAGCACCTTGGCCTTTACCACCCACTCTGACCTACGAAACTCGTGGGCAACGGAGTAATAGCGAGGATCATAGTTGGGGAGAGTTTTGTCCCAGCCGGTGCAATAGGCGAACGCGGCGGACGGAATAAATCCAATCGCTAAAATGGCCGAGTTTAGGACTGCGCTGGTTCGTATTCCCATCCATCCAGCATAGTCAGCTTTCGGACGTTTAGTAAGGCATTCTGATTGACCGAGTTTGATCGCCAGTAGACGCTTTAATCGTCATGCCAGCTTTCGCTGGGGTGATGGAAGGAGGGACGCGCTTTCAAGTATAGGCATCCCATATCGCTTGGCTCCCACCCTTCATCCCATCACCCTCCAATACTCCGCCCACAAAAATAGGGCCGGTGTTTTCACACCGGCCCCAAGGCATGTTCGCAGGAGGAACATGGGGAGGCGGGCGGCCCTTGCCCGTCAGGCGGGCCGCCCTGCCAAACTTAGAGGTTGTAAGCGCGCTCGCCATGTTCGCCGAGGTCGAGGCCTTCATATTCGACCTCCTGGCTGACCCGCAGACCGGTGACGGCCTTGGCAATGAAGATGGCGATGGCGGTGCCGATCGAGGCCCAGATGATGGTCACGACGACCGCTTCGATCTGGACGATCAGCTTGGCGCCGATTTCATAGTCCGCAGCGCCGGGGCCACCAAAGGCAGGCGAGTAGACGATGGCGGTGCCGATGGCGCCGATCATGCCGCCGATGCCGTGGATGCCGAAGGCGTCCAGGCTGTCGTCATAGCCGAGCTTGGGCTTGAGGACGGTGACGGCATAGAAGCAGACGATCGAAGCGACGGCGCCCAGGATGATCGCACCGAACGGGCCGGAGTTGCCCGCAGCTGGGGTGACGGCGACGAGGCCGGCGATGATGCCCGAGCAGAAGCCCAGAGCCGAACCCTTGTGACCGTTCAGCTTTTCAGCAAGCATCCAGAAGAGGCCGGCAGACGCGGTGGCGACGAAGGTGTTGATCATGGCGAGAGCCGCCGAGCCATTGGCTTCCAGCGCCGAACCGGCGTTGAAGCCGAACCAGCCGACCCACAGCAGGCCGGTGCCAACGCCGGTCAGAACCAGCGAGTGCGGGGCCATCGGTTCCTTGGGATAGCCGATGCGCTTGCCCAGGATGATGCAGGCCACCAGAGCCGAAACACCCGCGTTGATGTGGACGACGGTGCCGCCCGCAAAGTCGAGCGCGCCGACCTTGAAGAAATAGCCCGAAGCCGCCCATACCATGTGCGCGATCGGGAAATAGACGATCGTCAGCCACACGGCGGCGAACACCATCACGGCCGAGAATTTGATGCGTTCGACCACCGAACCCAGCACCAGCGCAACGGTGATCGCAGCGAAGGTCATCTGGAAGCTGATGAACACATATTCGGGGATTTCGACGCCGGCGGTGAAGGTCGCGGCCTGTGAAGCGGGCGTGACACCCTTCAGGAACGCCTTGTCGAAGGTCGAGACGAAGTTGCTGAGGCCGCTGGTATAGTCGGGGCCGAAGGCCATCGAATAGCCGTAGATCACCCAGATCAGCATGGCGAGACAGGCGGCGGCGCCGATCTGCGTCATCACCGACAGCATGTTCTTGCTGCGGACCAGACCGCCGTAGAAGAGGGCCAGGCCCGGCAGGATCATCGCCAGAACCAGAACGGTGGAGGTCATCATCCAGGCGACGTCGCCCTTGTCGACCGTGGCGGCAGGCGCGGCAGCGTCCTGCGCCCAGGCGGGCAGGGCGGTGAAGAGCGACAGGGCCACAGCCCCCGCCACGCCGCCAAGTTTCTTGGAAAAGGTCATTATTTCCCCCTTCTTACAGCGCGGTTTCGCCGGTCTCGCCAGTGCGGATACGCACGGCCTGACCGACATCGAGGACGAAGATCTTGCCATCGCCGATGGCGCCCGAATTGGCCGCCGCCTGGGTCGCTTCCACGACGCGGGGTGCCAGATCGTCGTCACAAACGACCTCGATCTTGATCTTCGGGACCATGTTGGTGGAATATTCGGCGCCGCGGTAGATTTCGGTCTGCCCCTTCTGGCGGCCGAAGCCCTTCACTTCGCTGACCGTCATACCAGCGATGCCGAGCGAGGAGAGTGCCTCGCGGACATCGTCAAGCTTGAACGGCTTGATGATAGCCATGACAAGTTTCATGTCGCCCCCTTATTTGGTGTGCGGGGGACTACCAGCAAGAGGCGTGCCAAATTGCTAAAGACGGGTTAATGCGGGCTTTGGGCGCGACGGCCCATGCTGCACCGCCAAAAAAATGGGCAGGCTGGCGTCGGTGCCTAATTTTTGGGCAGCTTTGTTACCAGCGCGCGCCTTCAGCCACCGCCTCGGCTTCTGCGGGCAGGGTAGGGCGCCCAAGGGCGGCGTTGCGATGCGGGAAACGACCGAAGCGGGCGATGGTTGCATGATGTTCGCGCGCAAATTCCAACGATCGCGCATCGCTTGCCCCTTCGAACAGGCTGAGCGACAGATCCTGATCCTCCAGCGCTTCGCTATGCTGGAAAGGCATGTAGAAGAAGAGTCGGCCCGCGCCGCCGATCTGAATGTCATAGCCCTGCGCGATGGCGCCGCGCGCAATGTCGCGCGCCAGCGCATCGGTCGAGAAGGCCTGCGCCGTGTCGCGATACATGTTGCGGGGTAGCTGGTCGAACAGCAGCACGGCGGCCAGCGCATCGTCGGCCCGATCGAGAAAGGCGTCGGCGGGGAGCGCCTGCTTTTCGCGCCACAGCCGGTCGAAGCGGGTGATGCAGGTCCGGTCGAGCGCGGGATCATGGCTATACCATCCCGCTTCGCCGACCTGGTTGAACCAGAAGTCGAGCAAAGCGGCCGCCCAGTCGGCGGTCACGGCATCATGGCTGTCGGTCAGCATGTTCATATAACCCCAATGACGAAGCGGCGGGTCGGTTCCCGCCACTCATGGGGGGAAAGGCTCCGGTCGCCGCGTGGCGGACCGGAGCTTTATTGCGTCAGGTCGCCGTACCGCCGACCGTGAGGCCTTCCACCAGCAAGGTAGGCTGGCCGACGCCTGCGGGCACGCTCTGTCCACCCTTGCCGCACATGCCCACGCCTTCATCCAGCGCCCAGTCACTGCCGATGCCGACCACCTTGGTCAGGGCGGTCGGGCCGTCGCCGATCAGGGTCGCGCCCTTGATCGGATCGCCCAGCTTGCCATTTTCGACCTTATAGGCCTCCGTGCAGGAGAAGACGAACTTGCCCGAGACGATGTCGACCTGACCGCCGCCGAAGCTCTTGGCGAAGATGCCGGATTTCATGCGGCTGAGCAGCTCTTCGGGATCGTCATTGCCGCCCTTGATGAAGGTGTTTGTCATGCGCGGCATCGGGGCGTGGGCATAGGATTCCCGCCGCCCGTTGCCGGTGGGGGCGACCCCCATCAGCCGGGCGTTCAGGCGATCCTGCATATAGCCTTTGAGGATGCCGTCCTCGATCAGGATATTTTCCTGCGTCGGCGTGCCTTCATCATCGATCGAGAGCGAGCCGCGACGGTCCATCATGCTGCCATCGTCGACCACGGTGACGCCGGGCGCAGCGACGCGCTGGCCGATGCGGCCGGAGAAGGCGCTGGTGCCCTTGCGGTTGAAATCGCCTTCCAGACCATGGCCGATCGCTTCATGCACCAGCACGCCGGGCCAGCCGGAGCCGAGCAGCACGGTCATCTCGCCAGCGGGCGCGGCGACCGAGCGCATGTTGACGCGGGCCTGCGCCAGCGCTTCGTCGATGGCGCGGTTCCAGACGGCCGGGTCCATGACCTGATCATAGAGATAGCGGCCGCCAATGCCGAACACGCCGGTTTCGCGGCGGCCATTTTCCTCCAGGATGACGGAGACGTTGAGGCGGACGAGCGGGCGGATGTCGGTGGCGGTAAAGCCGTCGGCGCGGACGATTTCGACCACGGACCAGCTTCCCGCGATGCTGACCGACACCTGCGCGACGCGCGGGTCGCGGGCGCGGGCGGCAGCGTCGATCTCGGCACAGAGCGCGACCTTCTCGGCGAAGGGCACGATCTCCAGCGGATTGGCGTCGGTATAGAGGTGGCGATTGGTGCGCTGCGGCGGCGGGGCGGGCTGGCCCTTGGCCGGATCGAGCAGGGTCAGCGTCTGCGCGGCCTTGCGGATTGCCGCTTCGCTGAGGTCATTGGCATGGGCGAAACCGGTCATCTCGCCCGACACGCCGCGCAGGCCGAAGCCCGCGTCGGTCGAATAGTCGGCGGTCTTCAATCGGCCATCGTCGAAGCCGAAGCTCTCGCTCGCCCGATATTGCAGATAAAGTTCGCCATCGTCGCACTGGCCGAGCGCCTGTGCGGTCAGGCGGCGCGCGCCATCGGGATCGAGCAGACCCGGACGATAGAGAAGGCCACGGGCATCAGTGAATTGCGAAGCGAGATCGGTCATGCCGCCCGATATAGGCGGGAGGTCGCGTTCGCCCAAGGGCAAAAACAAGGCCGCGATGCGGCTCTCGAAATGGCTTTGCGTTCTCTGCGCCTCTGCGCGCAAAAATTTATTCGCGCAAAGGCGCAGAGAACGCAGAGTTTTTCATAAGCGGCAGCGCCGCCGATAGAGTTAGAGGCTGGCGCCCGAAGCGATGTCCGGCTTGGCCGCGGCGTCGGGGGTGTCGGCCGCGCCGCCGATCAGCACGAAGCGACGATCGCAATAGCCGCAGTCGACATAGCCATGTTCGTCAATCTCCAGAAAGACGCGCGGATGGCCGAGGGCGGCGGGAATGTCCCCCGAACCGTCGCAGGAGACGCGGGACTTGGAGACTCGGATGGTTTCGGGCGGCTGGATCATGGCCCATGGCGTTAGCAGCGGCACGGTTGCGCTGCAATATGCGGCTTTACATCAGCGGCGGACGGGCGCGGGTGCAGGGAGTGTCGCTGCTGGCCTTTGCGACTTTGGCGGCCGGTTTCCAGACGCCGCAATCCTTCGCCGCCATCACCGCGAAGGGCGACAGCATCAACAGGACCGGCGCGACCGTGCCGCCAAGGAAAGCTGCAAATGGCATGCAGCATCATCTGCCGCATTCATGCTTGCTGGAGCATGAACGTTACGCAGGCGGATTGGATGTCGGAACGTGAATGAGGACGAACGATAGTCGTCCATGCTGCACTGTCCGGGCATGCGTTCAGCCGCGATCCGGCCAGTCCGGTCGCGCGATCCAATTGCCGACCTGATGTGACGCCAGCGCGGCGGCGATGAAGCGCACGCCCTCCAGCCCGTCCTCGATCCCCGGCAGTGCCGGAACCGGGGAGGGATGTCCTGCACCCAACGCCAGAATCTGGTCTGCGGCATCGCTGTAAAGTTACGCAAAGGCTTCAAGATAGCCTTCGGGATGATGGCCGGGAAGGCGTGTGATGTAGCCGCCAATGCCCATCAGATCATTGCCGCGTTCCAGAATGCGGCTCGGTTCGCCGACGCGGGTGTGGCGCAACTGATTGGGGAGTTCCTGATCCCATTCCACGTCGCCCGCGCTGCCGAACAGGCTGAGGCGGAGCTGATTGCCCTTGCCGATGTTGCCCAGCGCGCCGCCACCGCCTGAGCGGGCCGGATCGGTGCGCCATGCGGCCTGTTTATGATCCTGCTGCTCCAAGGGGGTGGCGAGCCAGTCCTGCGCATAATGTGCCTGAATGATCCGCAACTGGCCCAGCAGGCCGGACTGCACCATCGCCCGCATCTGACGCACCATCGGATAGCCTGCATAAATGTGGGTCAGGATGAAGGCGCGGCCGGACGCCTGCGCCGCGCGTGCCATGGCCTGCGCTTCGCCCAGACTGGATGCCATGGGCTTGTCGCAGATGACGTGGAAGCCGGCCTCCAGCGCGGCGATGGCGGGCGCGGCATGGAGATGGTTGGGCGTGATGGTCCTGATCGCGGCTCGCTTCCGCCGCGATCAGGCTTTGCCAGTCGGCACAGCTGCGATCCGGGGCGATGTGGCATTCAACGGCGCCCTGTGCCGCCCGCTATGTCACTGATGGCGCGTGCATGACCGCCACCGGCAAAGTCAATCCTACGCTCACCTCTATGGCGCTGACGGCCCGTGCCGCAGAGCATGTGGTGGCGCAATTGAAGGCGGTGGGGGGCCTGAATCTGCCAGACGCAAATGGTAGGTTGAAAGTCTGGATGTGGCAGGCCTGTCTATGCCGGAGGGGCAGAATGATCTGTTCGCTGGTCAGCCATGGTCAGTCTTGCATGACTTCGACCATGGTGCCCTGCATCAGGACATAGGCCGCCCGCTGACCTTCGACGCCACCAGCAAGAATGTCGAGCAAAGAGATGGGGCTGATGTGCTTCTAGTTCCATCCCGTTCGGTTCGCAGGCGCGCCTCGCCGTCAGAATGGGCAGATCGTGACCCTTGGCATCCCCGCCGCGTCGCGATAGCCCGTCAACCATGACAGCGCCCACCCCCTCCCGTCGCACCGCCGCGATTCTCTTCATCCTGATCACGGCGCTGCTCGATGTGATGTCGATGGGCATCATCATCCCGGTGTTGCCGCATCTGATCGAAACGCTGTCCGGCTCCGACGCTGCGGCGGGCATGTGGAACGGCCTGTTCGTCGCACTCTGGGCGGGGATGCAGTTCATCTGTTCGCCGCTCATCGGCTCTCTATCTGATCGTTTCGGCCGCCGCCCGGTGATCCTGATTTCAGTGGCCGGGCTGGCGCTCGATTATGTGCTGATGGCACTCGCGCCCAATCTCTGGTGGCTGGCATTGGGGCGCATATTGGCAGGTGTCACCTCGTCCAGCTTCACCTCCACCTTCGCCTATATGGCCGATATCACCCCGCCGGAGGAGCGCGCCAGAGGCTATGGCCTGATCGGTGCGGCATTCAGCGCCGGCTTTGTCGCGGGACCGCTGCTCGGTGGCGTATTGGGCGAGATTTCCCACCGCGCGCCTTTCTGGGCGGCCGCAGCGCTGTCCGGCCTCGCCTTCCTCTATGGCCTGTTCGTGCTGCCCGAATCCCTCAGCATCGAAAAGCGCATGGCCTTCAGCTGGCGCCGCGCCAATCCCTTTGGCGCCTTGCAGTTGCTGCGCTCCCATCCCGAATTGTCCAGCCTCGCCGTCGGCAATTTCCTCCTCTATTTCGCGCATCATATCTTCTCGGCCATCTTCGTCCTCTATGCCGGTGACCGCTATGGCTGGGGCGCCTGGCAGGTCGGCACCCTGCTGGCGCTGATCGGTGTGCTCGACATGGCAGTGCAGGGATTGCTGGTCGGGCCGATCGTCAAGCGGCTGGGGGATCGCGCCACCATGGTCATGGGCCTCTGCTTCGGCGCCATCGGCCTTGGCGCGATGGGGCTGGCGCCCAATGGCCTGTTCTTCGTCGCCGCCATGTTCCCCAACTGCCTGTGGGGTCTGGCCATGCCGACCATCCAGTCGCTGATGACGCGCCACGTCTCCGAATCCGAACAGGGCCAGTTGCAGGGCGCCAACAACAGCGTCGGCGCGATCGCGGGCATCGTCTCCCCGCTCTTCTTCGGCGCCATCTATTCGCTGTCGGTCGGGCCGAAACCGGCCCTGCCCTTCATCGGCAGCGGCTTCCTGATCGCGGCCACCATCCTCGCCGGCGCAGCACTGATCGGCTGGCGCGCGGGCAGGCAGTTCAAGGCCTGACTGGACTTATCGGGACGGTACGACTAACCGGGCGCGAATCCCTTCCCACGCTCGATATAAAGGCGATTCGATGACGCTGCCCCTTCAGGATTTCATCCTCATCGTGGATTTCGGCAGTCAGGTGACACAGCTCATCGCCCGCCGCGTCCGCGAAGCCGGCGTCTATTCCGAGATCGCCCCTTTCAACGCCGCCGCCGAAGCGTTCGAGCGCATGAAGCCCAAGGGCATCATCCTCTCGGGCGGCCCCTCCTCGGTCATGTGGGAAGACAGCCCCCGCGCCCCGCAGCATTTCTTTGACGCTGGCATCCCGATCCTGGGCATCTGCTACGGCCAGCAGACCATGATGCAGCAGTTGGGCGGCAATGTCGAAGGCGGCGAAAGCGGCGAATTCGGCCGCGCCTTCATCGAGGTGAAGAAGGGCTGCGCCCTGTTCGACGGCCTGTGGACCACCGGTGAAAACCATCAGGTCTGGATGAGCCATGGCGACAAGGTGACGCAACTTGCGCCCGGCTTCGAGGTCGTGGCGACCAGCGAGGGCGCGCCCTATGCCGTCACAGCGAACGAAGCCAAGCGCTTCTACGCCACCCAATTCCATCCCGAAGTCGTCCACACCCCGGACGGCGCCAAGCTGCTCGCCAATTTCGTCCGCCATGTCTGCGGTCTGGCCGGTGACTGGACCATGGCCGAATTCCGCGCCACCAAGATCGCCGAGATCCGCGCGCAGGTCGGCGAAGGCCGGGTGATCTGCGGCTTGTCCGGCGGCGTCGACAGCGCGGTCGCGGCCGTCCTCATTCACGAAGCGATCGGCGACCAACTCACCTGCGTCTTCGTCGACCATGGCCTGATGCGTCTGGGCGAAGCCGAACAGGTGGTCAGCCTGTTCCGCGAACATTATGGCATCAAGCTGGTGCATGTGAACGCGGAGGAACGCTTCCTGGGCGGCCTGGCCGGCCTCACCGATCCGGAAAAGAAGCGCAAGTTCATCGGTGGCGAATTCATCGCCGTGTTCGAAGAGGAAGCCGCGAAGATCGGCGGCGCCGATTATCTGGCGCAGGGCACCCTCTATCCCGACGTCATCGAAAGCGTCAGCTTCACCGGCGGCCCTTCGGTCACGATCAAGTCGCACCATAATGTCGGCGGCCTGCCCGAACGCATGAACATGAAGCTGGTCGAGCCTTTACGCGAACTGTTCAAGGACGAAGTGCGCGTGTTGGGCAAGGAACTGGGCCTGCCCGACATCTTCGTCGGCCGCCATCCTTTCCCCGGACCCGGCCTTGCCATCCGCATCCCCGGCGAAGTCACCAAGGAACGCTGCGACATTTTGCGCAAGGCGGACTTCATCTATCTGGAGGAAATCCGCAACGCGGGCCTCTATGACGCCATCTGGCAGGCCTTCGCCGTGCTGCTGCCGGTCCGCACCGTGGGCGTCATGGGCGACTATCGCACCTATGACAGCGTCTGCGCCGTCCGCGCCGTCACCTCGACCGACGGCATGACCGCCGACATCTACCCCTTCGACGCCGCTTTCCTCAGCCGCGTCGCGACCCGCATCATCAATGAGGTGAAGGGCATCAACCGCGTGGTGTATGATTACACCAGCAAGCCCCCCGGCACGATCGAGTGGGAATGATTTTGGCCTTCCGGGGCCTATCGCGGTCTTTCAGGTCTTTCGGCTAAGCCTCTGATAGAAAATATTTTATTATCGCAGTCTTTCGCTGTCTATCGCTATCCAGCGCTTCAAAATGACGGTATCCGAGACGGTATCCGCTAGTCTTGCCACTCTCCAAAAACGTGATACCGTCAGCACATAGACGCGGTTGACGGTATTGGTTTCGGCCTTAAATGACTGAAATGTAACCAAGAAATCCTCTCCGAGCCTCAAAAATCGCCTGACGGTATTACGCCTCCGGGAGTGCCTTGCTGTGCTTACTGATTTCGCTCTTAAGCAACTAAAACCAAAGGAAAAATCGTACAAGGTTGCAGACAGGGACGGGCTCTACGTCCATGTGAGCATCACAGGCGTGTTGTCCTTCCGTTTCGACTACCGTCTGAACGGCCGTCGGGAGACGCTAACCTTTGGAACTTACGGTGGTTCTGGCTTGTCTCTCGCGTTGGCCCGGGAGAAACTCGTTGACGCGAAGCGGACGGTTTCAGAGGGGCGATCGCCCGCTCAAGAGAAGCAGCGCGAGAAGCGGCGACAGAGAGGGGCAAAGACCTTCGGAGAGCATGCCGAGCAGTGGTTCGCGAAAGCGCGCATGGCTGACAGCACCAAAGCCATGCGCCGTGCCATCTACGACCGAGAACTCAAGCCGGCATGGGGGAAGCGGCAACTTGGCGAGATCACGCCCGATGATCTGCGTGCATTCTGCGGCAAGATCGTCGATCGGGGCGCTCCTGCTACCGCGATCCATGCCCGCGACATCTTGAAGCAGATTTATGTCTTTGCTCGCCTAAATGGATCGAAGGCGGCCAATCCCGCAGACGAGGTCGGCCCCGCCGCCATCGCTACGTTCGTCCCGAAGGATCGATCACTCTCGCCCACGGAGATCCGCATCATGCTGCGCGAACTCGAGCATGTTGCTACGCTCCCCACCATCAGGCTTGGCATGAAATTTTATCTGCTGACCATGGTTCGAAAGAGCGAGCTCCAGGACGCGACCTGGGATGAGGTGGACTTCGAGAACGCGGTCTGGAGTATTCCAAAGGAGCGGATGAAGCGTTCCAAGCCACACAATGTCTATCTATCCCGTCAGAGCCTAGATATCCTCATCGCTCTCAAGACCTGCGCGGGCAATTCCCCTTATCTTCTGCCGTCGCGCTACGAGGCCGGCGCTCCCATGTCGCGCGCGACATTCAATCGCGTAACCTACGCGGTGGTAGAGCGTGCCAAGAGGGACAAGCTTCCGCTTGAGCCTTTTACGGTCCACGATCTTCGAAGGACCGCGTCGACGCTTCTCAACGAACTTGGCTTCAACAGCGACTGGGTGGAGAAGTGCCTTGCGCACGAGGACGGCCGGTCGTCCAGAGGCGTGTACAACAAAGCGGAATATGAGCATCAACGTCGACACATGATGCAGGAGTGGGCGGACATCGTCGATGCCTGGGTCGCCGGGAGGAAGCGGGTGGCTGTCCTTATTCCTCCGTCGATATCGTTGCCGGAGTTTGATCCCGCCCTTTCACCGGGCGAGTCCGGCGACTACGAACATCAGGTGCCGGCCTTGGAGCGGACGCTTTGAGTTTGCCGGCCGCCATTCGACTTTGAAGCCAAGCTTCCACTTCTGCGAGATCCCAAACGATGCATCGCGGTGTGAGCGGAAATCGGCGGGGGAATTCTCCCCGTTGCTCAAGCTCCCAAATGGTAGTGTCTCCAAGCGGCACTAACCGATGTAGTTCTTTTCGCGTTACTACGCGCCGCGGTGTATCATCCAGTTCGCCGGGCACTGCGTTGCTCCGAAGTTCCTCCGTCCGATACTGCAACACATCGGCTCGGACGCTGCAATGACTAGGGTATAGCTGTGCCGATCTCGGCATTAACGTGCCGGTCAATCGTGCAGTTCGGGGTCAACGAGCCTCGGTAAACCAAGCGATTTAGCGGTTCGAGTTTGCGAAAAGGGGAGCCCTACGGGAATCGAACACCCCTTTTTTACAAAGATCTTTACTGTCATAATTTGGCATCCGAGCCGGCCTAAAAGCCCGATTAGGGCAGATGTGTCGGGCACAACGATCTCCATTCACGTTACGGGAAAGTCTGTGCCGGAGTGGCTATTTGGCACGAACACTCACGACGAATTGGGTTGTCTAGAAGAGTGTTGAATTTCACGGCAATTGATCGCGAACTATTCTAGCCTCGCGATCGGCCCCGACAAATTCGCATAATCCCAGATGCCGGAGATAGTATGCTAGATGGTCCTCGTATCGCACGCCGGAGTGCTTTTTCGGATGGCCTCGTCGAGGAGGCGCGGGTGCTCTTTCAGGCTCGAATTGGGCGCCCTGTTTCAATAGGTGAGGCCCGAATAATGCTGGGAGATCTCACGGACTTCGCTCAAATCTTGATCGATAGCGCTCCGACAGATCCAGCAGCGACCAAGAAGGAAACCGACGGGTCCTAGGCGCGCCAAGCACGGCGAATTCGATTCAGTGAGTTGAAGCGACACCTGCCTTGAGACGGCCGGGTGACAGTCCCTCGCAGGATCGCCAAATCTAGATCGTCGATCCGACCGAATATCGTGCCGCACACGAATGCCGTCTCGATTTCAAAAGCGGGCATTGTCATCGAGAGCCGCGGGTTGGGAATATGGGGTCATCGCATCTGTTTTTGGCTCTGGGTTCGGGCCCGATGTGAGGCGGCCACTGCTAGGTTCGTAACCATGATAGCGTGTGCTCCGAATTGACTCCCATCATGTTGCAACGCATCAAGAGACCGTGCTGAAGCTACTTCGCCATCTGCTGTGCCTCGGGCTGCTGTTCGGTCTTGCCGGAAACGGCGTGGCCGTGGCCGCACCGTGCATCCTTATGACGCAGGGCCAGTCGGCCATTGCGATGGCGGACATGCCCGATTGCTCGATGGCTAAGAGCTGCGCCGACTGCAGCGCAAAGAGCGATGCCAGTCACAAGTCCGGCAAAGACAAGGCGCCCGGCTGTATGGCGATGACGGCGTGCGCCGCGATGCTGGCGATGAAGACGCCAGACTCGGCTGGTGCGACCCGACATCAGGCTACCGCGCACCAATTCTCGCCGTCGACGGCGATGCTCGCCGGGCGCGACGTCGCACCCGAACCGGAACCACCCACGCTCCTTGGCTGAACCTTCGCGCTCGCGCGGCTGACCGGCTGTGCCGTCTTCGGACGGCGGCCGCGATCGAACCGCGCGTGCATCGACTGCGATTCACTCAAGGAAATCTCAATGACCAAGACGATCATGGCTGCCGTGCTGGCAGCGACAATGCTGGCCGCACCGGCCGTTTATGCCCAATCGAGCAAGGGCATCCCCACGATCTCGGCACAGGAGCGTCAGGCACAGCAAGCCTGGTGGGCGGCACGCACCCAGCGACACGCCGAGCAGCGCATGGCCGCGTGCATGGCGATGCCTGAATGCAGTGACGGCCGGATGATGTCAGCCGCCCCCTCCAACAAGGGCTGACAGTCTCCGCCCGCTGCTTGCGTTTCGGCGCCGGCAGCGGGCGGTCGATCCGAGTCCGTCCGCGAGGAGGCTATCATGAGACTCTCCATGTATTCGGTCCTGTTGGGGAGCGCGGTCATCGCGCTGCCGTCAACGGCATTGGCCGACCCCTTGACCTATGCCGAAGCGCTGACACGCTCGGCGGCCAATGCGCCCAGCCTCAAGGCGCGCGCCGTGTCGACCGACGCTGCCCGCTCGTCGGCGATCGCAGCCGGCCGGCTGCCCGATCCGACGCTCGACCTCGGCGTCTCGGGCTTCCCGGTGACCGGCCCCAATGCCGGCAGCTTCACACGCGACGATTTCACCACGGCGACAATTGGGTTCAGCCAACAGTTTCCCAACCTCGCAAAGCGCCACGCGCGCGCCGAACGCGCCACCGCCGATATCGGGATCGCGGAAGCTGGCGAACTGGTCGAGGCACGCACCGTGCAGCTCGAAACAGCACTCGCCTGGATCGATCTCTATTATGGCGAGCGTCGGCTCGCGCAGCTCGATCTGCTGACAGCGAGCCTCGACGATCTCCAGAAGACAGTGACCGCGCGGCTTGCTTCGGGAAGCGCGCGGCCGAGCCAGGCACTCGAACCCGAGCAGCTTCGCGCTGCGGTCGCCGACCGCCGCGCCGAGATGGTCGCGGTGATCGCCCAGGCGCGCGCACGGCTAGCGCGCTACACTGGCGATCCGAACCCCGAGGTTTTGGGCGATCCGCCGATGCTCGACGTCGACCCGGCCGCCTTGCGTGCCGGGATCGATGCGCTGCCAGCGTTGCGCGCGCAGGATGCGCGGATTGCCGGCGCCGACGCCGATGTGCGGCTCGCCCGTGCTGACAAACGGCCTGACTGGCGGGTCGGCGCCTCCTATGGCCGGCGCGATCCTCGGTTTGGCGACATGGCATCGGTTGGCGTGTCGATCGACCTGCCGCTGTTCGCCGGCAAGCGTCAGAATCCGAAGATCGACGCCAGCACGAGCATGGCGCGGGGCAGCCGGCTCGACCGCGAAGCGCTGCGGCGCGAACTAGCGGCGGCGCTCGAAGCTGATCTCGCCGACCATATCATGCACCATGAGCGGTGGAGCAATGCGCGTACGACGCTTGTGCCGCTGGCGAAGCGCCGCGCCGAGCTGGACCGGGACAGCTATGCCGCGGGCAAGCTCGATCTCGGTACCGCGCTCATGTCGACCCTCGCGCTCGCCGAAGCCGAGGTCGAAACGCTCAATCGCGAAGCCGATGTCGCGCGCGACGCGATCCGGATCACCATCACTTATGGGGAGGAGCGGCCATGACGCTCGACAGAAATCAGGCGTTCCGATGGTGCGGATCGCTGCTGGCGATGGCGCTGGCGGCGGGCGGGGCGGGCTATTGGATCGGCAACCGTGGCCAAGCCCCGGCACCCGCCACCACGGTCAGCGCGGATGGCCAGAAGGTCCTCTATTATTACGACCCGATGTTCCCGAACCAGAAGTTCGACAAGCCGGGCAAGTCGCCGTTCATGGACATGCAGCTGGTCCCCAAATACACCGATGACGGAAGCGCTGGCGCCGCGCCGGGCGTGACCATCGACCCGGCGGCACGCCAGAACCTTGGGCTTCGTGTCGTCGAGGCGAAGATGGGAAGCCTCGCTGCGACGCTCGACGTCACGGCTACGGTCGACTTCAACCAGCGCGATGTTGCGATCATCCAGGCGCGCTCAGGCGGGTTCGTCCAAAAGGTCTATGCCCGCGCGCCGGGCGATGTGGTGCGCGCGGGCGCGCCGATCGCCGACCTGTCGCTGCCCGACTGGGGTGGCGCGCAAACCGAGTTCCTGAGCGTGCGCAAGCTCGGCAAGCCCGACCTGACCGCAGCCGCCCGCCAGCGGCTCAAACTGCTAGGGATGTCGGACGGGCTGATCACGACTGTCGAGCGGACTGGCCGGCCGAACGGCGTGGTAACGATCACCACACCGATCTCTGGCGTCATTCAGACGCTCGACGCTCGTCCGGGCGTTACGCTCGCCATGGGCCAGACGCTGGCGCAGATCAGCGGCCTTGGCACCGTGTGGCTCAACGCCGCCGTGCCCGAGGCGCGTGCGGGCGATGTCCGCATCGGCCAGAATGCCAGTGCGACGCTGACCAGCTTCCCGGGAGAGACATTTGGCGGGCGGGTGATTGCGATCCTGCCGACCGCGCAGGCCGACAGCCGCACGCTGACGGTCCGCATCGAATTGCCGAACCGCGGCGGTGGGCTCCGCCCGGGCATGTTCGCGGCCGTAGTGCTTGGGGGCGATGCCAAGCCAGCGCTGCTGGTGCCGAGCGAAGCGGTGATCCGCACCGGTACGCGCACGCTCGTCATGCTCGCCACCGGCGACGGCCGCTATCACCCGGCCGAAGTCCGCATCGGCCGTGATGCCGACGGACAGACCGAGGTTCTTGCCGGACTGTCGCCGGGCGAGAAGATCGTCGCCTCGGGCCAGTTCCTGCTCGATTCCGAGGCCAGCCTTACCGGCATCACGGTTCGGCCGATTGGCGGTGGCCAATGATCGAACGCATTATCCGTGCCTCGGTCAGGGCGCGCGGCTTCGTTCTGCTGGCCGCGCTCGCGCTGGTGGCGATTGGTATCGGTGCCGTGAGAACGACGCCTGTCGATGCTCTGCCTGACCTCTCCGACGTCCAGGTGATCATCCGCACCTCCTATCCGGGCCAGGCGCCGCAGATCGTCGAGAACCAAGTCACCTATCCGCTGGCGACCACGATGCTGTCGGTGCCGGGCGCGCGTGTCGTGCGCGGCTATTCGTTCGTCGGCGACAGCTTCGTCTATGTGCTGTTCGATGACGGCACCGACCTTTATTGGGCGCGCAGCCGCGTGCTCGAATATCTGAGCCAGGTGCAGGGCAAGCTGCCGCCGGGCGCGACCGCCTCGCTCGGCCCTGACGCGACAGGGGTCGGCTGGATCTACGAATATGCGCTGGTCGACAGGACCGGCCGCCACGATCTTCAGCAACTACGCAGCTTGCAGGACTGGTTTCTGCGCTACGAGCTCAAGTCCGTCCCAGGCGTCGCCGAGGTCGCCAGCATCGGCGGCATGGTCAAACAATATCAGGTGGTGGTCGATCCGCAGAAGCTGATCTCCTACGGAGTCACTCAGGCTGAGGTGACCGAGGCATTGAAGCGGGCCAATTCGGAAACGGGCGGCTCGGTGGTCGAGATGGCCGAGGCTGAATATGTTGTGCGCGCGACCGGCTATCTCGCCTCGCTAGACGATTTCCGCAATGTACCGATCCGCACCGCCGCTGGCGGCGTGCCGGTGACGTTGGGCGATGTGGCGACGGTCCAGATCGGTCCGGAGATGCGGCGCGGTGTCGCCGAGCTGAACGGCGAAGGGGAAGTCGCCGGCGGCGTCATCGTCATGCGCCAGGGCAAGAATGCCCGTGAGGTCATCGAGGGCGTCAAGGCCAAGCTGGACGAGCTGCGCAAGAGCCTGCCGCCCGGCGTCGAGGTGGTCACCACCTATGACCGCTCGGGGCTGATCGACCGCGCCGTCGACAATCTGACCGGCAAGCTGTTCGAGGAGTTCCTTGTCGTCGCACTCGTCTGCGCGCTGTTCCTCTGGCACGTCCGCTCGGCACTGGTCGCGATCCTCACGCTTCCGCTCGGTATCCTCGCCGCGTTCGTGGTGATGCGCGTCCAGGGGGTCAACGCCAACATCATGTCGCTTGGTGGCATTGCCATCGCGATCGGGGCGATGGTCGATGCCGCAGTGGTGATGATCGAGAATGCCCACAAGCACCTCGAACGCTGGGTGCATGATCATCCTGGCGAGGAGTTGAAGGGCGACGAACGCTGGCGGGTGATCACCGGCGCCGCCGCCGAAGTCGGCCCGGCGCTGTTTCTCAGCCTGCTCATCATCACCTTTTCGTTCATCCCGATCTTTTCGCTCCAGGGGCAGGAAGGCCGGCTGTTCGCGCCGCTCGCTTTCACCAAGACCTATGCGATGGCCGGCGCAGCGATCCTCTCGATCACGCTGGTACCGGTGCTGATGGGCTGGCTGATCCGCGGCCGCATCCCGGGCGAGGACGTCAATCCGGTCAACCGCTGGCTCGCGCGGGGTTATCGGCCACTGCTCGACTGGGTGCTGAGACGCCCAAAAACGACGCTGCTGATCGCGGGCCTGGTGTTCGCCTCGAGCATCATTCCGATCAGCCGAACGGGCGGTGAATTCATGCCGCAGATGAACGAAGGCGACCTGCTCTACATGCCCTCGGCATTGCCGGGCATCTCGACGGCCAAAGCCGCGCAACTGCTCCAGCAGACCGACCGGCTGATCAAGACCGTGCCCGAAGTGGACAGCGTGTTCGGCAAGGCCGGGCGGGCCGAGACCGCGACCGATCCGGCGCCGCTCGAGATGTTCGAGACGACGATCCGGTTCAAGCCCAAGGATCAGTGGCGGCCAGGCATGACCCAGACGAAGCTGATCGACGAGCTCGATGCCCGCGTGAAGGTGCCGGGTCTCGCTAATTTCTGGATCCCGCCGATCCGCAACCGCATCGACATGCTCGCGACTGGTATCAAGAGTCCGATCGGTATCAAGGTCTCAGGCTCGAACCTCGCCGAGATCGATCGCACCGCCCAGCAAATCGAAGCCGTGGCCAAAACTGTTCCCGGCGTCAGCTCGGCGCTGGCCGAGCGGCTGACCGGTGGGCGCTATATCGACGTCCAGATCAATCGTGCCGCAGCGGCGCGATACGGCATGAATGTCGCCGACGTGCAGGACGTGGTGTCGGGCGCGATCGGCGGCGAGGCAATCGGCCAGACGGTCGAGGGGTTGGCGCGCTATCCGATCAGCGTGCGCTATCCGCGTGAGTTGCGCGACAGCCCCGACAAGCTGGTCAATCTGCCGGTCCTGACCCCATCACGCCAGCAGATCACCTTGGGCACGGTGGCCGATATACGCATCGTCGCGGGTCCGCCGATGCTTCGCAGCGAGAATGGCCGCCCCGCCACCTGGATCTATGTCGATGCACGCGGGCGGGCGCTGACCGATGTGGTCGGCGATCTCCAGCACGCCATCGCGGCAAAAGTCCCGCTCCCGACCGGCGTCAGCATCGCGTTCACCGGCCAGTTCGAATTCCTCGAACGCGCGATGGAGCGGCTCAAGATCGTCGTGCCGGCAACGCTCGCGATCATTTTCCTGCTGCTCTATTTGACCTTCCGGCGGCTCGATGAGGCGGTGCTGATCATGGCGACCTTGCCGTTCGCGCTCACTGGCGGAGTCTGGCTGTTGTGGCTGCTCGGCTTCAACCAGTCGGTCGCGACCGGGGTCGGATTCATCGCGCTTGCCGGCGTCGCTGCCGAGTTCGGCGTGGTGATGCTGATCTATCTGAAGCAGGCGCTCGCCGAGCGTGGCGACGCCCCCGGGGCAGAACAGGTCGAAGGTGCGGTGCGCGAGGGCGCACTGCTTCGCGTCCGGCCCAAGGCGATGACGGTCGCGGTGATCCTCGCCGGCCTGCTGCCGATCCTGCTCGGCACCGGCACCGGTTCGGAAGTGATGAGCCGGATTGCCGCGCCGATGATCGGCGGCATGCTTACCGCCCCGCTGCTGTCGATGTTCGTGATCCCCGCCGCTTATCTGCTGATGCGGCGGCG
Organism: Sphingobium sp. AP50; assembly: GCF_900109095.1. Classification (GTDB taxonomy): domain Bacteria; phylum Pseudomonadota; class Alphaproteobacteria; order Sphingomonadales; family Sphingomonadaceae; genus Sphingobium. Next base: position 8,061 of record NZ_FNYZ01000002.1, on the reverse strand, counting down.
GTCCGCACCCGTTCCCACTGTAGAAGGAGAAGACCGATGAAGCCTCTATACCTGACCGCTGCTTTTGCCGCAGCCGTCCTGCTGTCCGCGTGCGGCCAGAAGGGGGCGACCAATGATACGGCTGCAAGCGAACCCAACGCGACCAATGCTGCCGCCAACATGGGCAATATGGCGATGCCTGCGGAGGCCAAGATTGGCAAGGGCACCGGCACGGTGACGGCGATCGACAAGTCGGCGGGCAAGATCACGCTCAGTCACGGACCCATTCCCGAGGTTGGCTGGCCGGCGATGACGATGACGTTCGCAGCAAAGCCGGAACTGCTGAGCAGCGTCGCGGTCGGCGACAAGGTTGCCTTCGACGTGACGGTCAAGGGGACCGCCGGCGAAGTGACGGCGATCACGAAGCAATAAGGTCAGCTGGCCCCAGCGCCTCGATGATGCAGCATTCGGCAACGGTGCCGCCATCGCACGACGCAATGACCGCGCTCAACTCGCGCCGGAGCGCGGTCAGGTCGGCAATCTTGCGGTCGACCTCGCGCAGATGCTCGCTGGCAATGTGATCAACCGTCGCGCAGTCACGCGTGCGGTCATCTGACAGGTCGAGCAGCGCGCGCACCTGCTCGATCGAGAAACCGAGATCGCGCGCGCGGCGGATGAACGATAATCGGGCGAGATCATCGGGGCCGTAGTTGCGATAGTTGCCATGCGTCCGGGCCGGAGCGGAAAGCAGCCCTGATTGCTCATAATAGCGGATCGTCTCGACCTTCGTCCCGGTCGCGTTCGCCAGTTCGCCGATTTTCATCGCTTGACCCTATAGTTGCTAGAGGGTGCATAGGGGAGGCCGAAGCGGAAATCGCGCAAAGGATTCCGGATGGCCGATGATTGCTGCGCCAGCGCTTGCGGTACCCAGAAAACATTGAACGACCCGCGCTGGCGGAGGGTGCTGTGGATCGCGCTTGGCCTCAACGCCGCCATGTTCGCGGCGGAGATCGTGGCCGGCGTGATGGCGCACTCGCGGTCGCTCCAGGCCGATGCGCTCGATTTTCTTGGCGATGCCGCCAACTATGCGATCAGCCTCGGAGTGGCCGGCCTCACCGCGCAGTGGCGGGCACGATCCGCTTTGGTGAAGGGCGTGACCATATTGTTGTTCGGTTTCGGGGTGCTGGCGTCAGCGGTCTGGGGCGTCGTGCATGGCGCAACGCCAGATCCCTTCGCCATGGGAATCGTCGGGTTCATCGCATTGCTGGTCAATCTCTCGGTCGCTCTGATGCTCTATCGCTACCGAACTGGCGATGCGAACATGCGCTCGGTCTGGATTTGCTCGCGCAACGACGCGATCAACAACGTGCTCGTGATTGCTGCGGGCATGGCCGTGCTCTGGTCGGGCAGCGGCCTCCCTGATCTGTTGGTCGCCTTCGTCATGGCGGCTCTGGGGATCAGCGGCGGATGGCAGATTGTGCGGCAGTCGGCTGACGAGCTGCGCGCAGAGCGGCCGGGGCCGGCGCAATCAGGGTGACGGGGGAATAGCGAAGAACGAGAAGCGATACGCCTATAGTTAGCGTTCGGCACCGAAAGCGCGGCCATCCGGTCGATGAATTCCGAAGAGCAGCCAAAACGCTTCGGCGATTGGCATCAAGGCAGCATCGTCGATGCGCTCGATGATGTTTTGCCCAAGTAGGACATGATCGCGGAAGGCAACATTGGTCGGATATCCGTCGCCAAGGATCATATTGTAGCCTTTCACGCCATAGACGCTAGTAAGCACCACCCAAGGGCCATCGATCCCGAATTGATGGAGTTGCATTTGGGTTGCAGTCGCCATCGCTCGTAACCCCTGTTCAAAGGTCGCCGGCCACACCACGTGAAGCTCCTGGCCGCCGTTGCCCTGTCGCACCCCGCCGATCACGAAGGCAGAGTCGGTGCGACCAGCGCGATAGGTGAGAGCGTAAGCGCCGACCGATCCGGTCTCATCGACTGGAGCGTGCATCAAAACGCCTTCTATCGTGTCGAGCGCCGTGAAGGCACCGACGCGTACCGGCACAACCGCCTGGTCACGTGTAATCGGGATCTTCCGATCCTCGCGGAACAGGCCTAGCGGCGCGACCGACACGACAGCCGTTGGCGCCCTTTCGACTGTGAACGGCATATCGATGCCCTGCGACGCGGCGATCGCTTCCGCATGGAGCTGACGAAATTGTTGGGGCAACTGCGCCGATTGCGTGAAGGCATGGCGCAGGTCATGCACATCTAGTGTTATGATCGTGAAGTTTCTGCCATTCTTTAGTGAGGATTGAGCGGAGGCGAGGCGATGAAGGGCAAGGCGGTTTCGATTGAGGTGGACGAGGCCGAGCGGGCGGAGTTGGTAGGGCTGACGCGAGGCCATAAGACGGCGCAGGCGCTAGCGCGGCGGGCGCGGATCGTATTGTTGGCATCGGAAGGGCAGACGAACCGGATGATCGCCGGCCGGCTCGGAGTGTCGCCGCACACGGTCGGGACGTGGCGGGCGCGCTTCGCTGCGCGGCGGCTGGACGGGCTCTATGACGAGCCGCGGCCCGGCACGCCGCGCAAGATCGGGGACGAAGCGATCGCCGAGACGATCCGCCTGACGCTGGAGACCATGCCTGAGGGAGCCACACACTGGAGCCTGCGCTCGATGGCCAGGGCGACGGGCTATGCGCCCTCCACGATCCACGACATCTGGAAGGCGTTCGGGCTGCAGCCGCACCGCAGCGAGACATTCAAGCTGTCCACCGATCCCTTGTTCGTGGAGAAGGTGCGCGACATTGTGGGCCTCTATCTCGACCCGCCAGACCGGGCGATGGTGCTGTGCGTCGACGAGAAGTCGCAGATCCAGGCGCTCGACCGTACTCAGCCGCTGCTGCCGATGCGGCCAGGTCAAGCCGAGCGGCGCAGCCATGACTATAAGCGCCACGGCACGCTGTCACTGTTCGCCGCCCTCGATGTGGCGGCTGGCTCGGTGGTGGGCCGCTGCTTCGCGCGTCATCGCGCCAGCGAGTTCCGCAAGTTCCTCGACACTGTCGAGGCCCAGGTTCCGAGCGACCTCGACATCCACGTCGTCATGGACAACGCCGGAACCCACAAGACCGCCTTGATCCGCAACTGGTTCGCCAAGCGACCCAGATGGCATGTCCACTTCACGCCGACCTCGGCTTCCTGGATCAATCAGGTCGAGCGGTTCTTCGGCTTGCTCACCGACAAAGCCTTGCGCCGCGGCGTCCATCGCTCCACCGCCGAACTCGAGGACGCCATCGCCGCTTACATCGCCGCCACCAACGCCGAGCCAAAGCCCTTCCGGTGGACCAAATCCGCCGACGACATTCTCGCCAGCATCAACCGTTTCTGCCTACGAACCCTCAAAATGCCAAAGACTTCGGAATCAGGACACTAGCTCGTATTTGCCGCGACTATTGCGCCCCCAGAAGCGGGAGCTGCCCTTATAGGTCACCCGGTGCGGGGCGCTTAAGCTACCCGGGATGCGCATTATCATCGCGCCCCGACCATTCGCGAGCTGCACCCAATGTGTCTGGACTCCGATGAGGCGTGGATCGACGCCAGTTTGCAACTTACCCTCGAGCCGCAATATTTGCGCGTCCGGGTCCGCGACCTCGAGGCCGGGCAGTCGCACGGCCAGGCCGGCGTCTTCCTCAATTCCATAAATTATGTGACCGCCCTGGGCGTTGGCCATAGCGGTCACGTCGGCAAGAAACTCTCGAGTTTCCTCATCATTGCCGCCAGGTAGGTCCCGTTTAAAATCAAGATCGCGCCCCTCGGCAACCTGATTGTCGATCAGGCGGAAAAGCGAGGCCTCGTCGATGGTGTCGATGGGCTGTTCAAGCATGAACCTGTATTCCTACAAAGCTGCGAACTCTGTCGGTCCGCGCTTCGCTACATGTAGAAGCTGTAGCTGACCTGCGGCTTTTCCGTCGGGCTGACATACTTCATGATGTCCCCGATCTTCCTGGCACATTCCAGCGTGATGGGCAGCCGGCCGTCCATCTGCGTATTGTTCCAGTTCATTTTTGTAAGCCCCAGAACCTCGTTGCAGAGCATCTCCAGCGACGAGTCTTGGTCGTAAACGGTGATCTTCAGTGGATTCGGCACGTACATGCCCGGATAGGTCTTATAGAAGTCGACGGTACCGCGCGTATAGAGCACACCCTCGGTTTCCGAGATCGTCAGCAATGTCCCCCGCTTCGGCGGATAGTCCTTGTCGCCGAACAGTCTGATGTCGGTGTCGGTGATCGCGACGAAATCCTTCGAGCGGATGCCCTTCTCGTCCAGGGCGCGCAGGAAGCCCTTGCGCTCGCTGTCCCGGAACTGGCTCGATTTGTGGATCACGATGCGGGCTGGCATGTGTTCAAGCGCGCGATCATATTCGTCGAGCGCGTCTCGGAGCAGCTCATATGCCTGATCCTCGTTGAGGTAGGGATGGCGGTTTTTCTTGTCGATCGACACCGGGGTGCCGCGCAGGATAATCCCGTGACCAAACTCATCGAAGACCTGAGCCAGGCTCGACGAGACTGTCTCGCCGTCGCGGCTCTTATAGAAACCGACGCCGATGTAGCACGACCGCAGCTTCGCCGTGTCCTCGACCAACCGCCACGGGATGGTCCGGTTGCCCTTGTAGTAGAGCGCCGTGCAGAAATTCCATGCCTTCGTGGCTGGATCCTGCTGATCGCCCGCCTGCTTGGTGATCAGGATGGTCTTTTCGCGGACGAGCTGCAGTGGCGTGCCGAGATGCATGCACTTCGCCTTGAGGATGCGTCTGAAGTTGTGCTCGAGCTCGCTCTCGTCCTTGTCGTCTCCGGCCGCCGAGGTCGTGACGGAGTCGAACATCTCGTTCGGCATCACGCAGACGATGACGTCCACGGACCGGTTTTCGGCGAGGAAGCGAATCTGCTCGTAATAGAGTTCGACGGCCCGCTCCACACGTTCGGCGCGCGATGCGAGCTTCACGATGCTCGAGATCTCCGACATCTTCAGTGTGCGGGTATATTGGGGAGAGTCGATGAGCCGCGTCAGGAAACCATGGCTTTGGTTCATGCCGCCGAAGCCTCGGAACAGGTTCAGCAGCTTCGACTCCTTCTTGCGCTCGATTCCGTCGCGGCATTTCGCGAGCCATTCGTCGAGGAGATCGACGCCCTCGCCACGGCCGACCACCCCGATCCGCAGCTCGGTCCGGCGCAGTTCATCCCGCTTGTCGTAGACACCCATGTGCTCGATTCCCGTGCGGGGGCAGATGTGAGTGCCGGTGCCGAATTCCAGAAGCGGTTCCGCAAGTGTCGTGAGCCTCATGCCGCCGCACCTTCTGCCATATCGTTGGCGGGAGCCTCGGCGTCCGCAACATCTTCCTCATCGGCATCGAGTGCGTTGAACTCGACCAATGACTGGAAATGAAGGAGGTCGCTCTCGGCATCGTCGCTCGTTGAAAGGAAGTATGCGACGAAGCGCACCATGTTCCTGACGCTCGAATTGTGCTCGAGCCGTTTCTGCTGCGAAAGCAGATCGTCGTGCCAGTTGGACTGCCGGTAGCCGTCGTATGAATAATACCAGCTGGGCACGATCTGCGCATACCATTCGTCGCCCAACCTCGTGAAGGTGAGGTCGAACGACAGGTGCTGGTGGTGGGCGACCTTGGTCGGGCCCTTGCGCTGGTGCTTGACCTCGTAGACCCGCCGGATCGCGGACTTCTTACCGATCCAGGTCTCCTTGCGCTCGAGTTGGCCATCGACGGTGGGGCCGAAGAAGAAGAACCCGAGCTTTGTTTGCATGCGGACATGGCGCCGCTTGAGTTGCTCGCGCGTCTCGGCAGAGAGCAGTTGCTTGAGGATGTTGACGTTGTCGAGCTCGGTGGAATCGGCCAGATCGGACACCTCGAGCCGCTCGATCGATCCTTCGTCCACCACGCTGACCAGCCCGCTCCGCTCGATATCGTGGAACGAGAAGATCTTATTGTCGTGTTGGACCCAGGCGTCGGTGTGCACATCGTTCAGCAGCAACGCCATCTTGACGATCGGCCTTCTGCCGCGCGCCTTTCCGCGGTAGCCGAGCTGTGCCTTCGCTTGCGCGATCACCGCCTTGTCGTCGATCGTCAGCTCGGCGACGTAGACCGCTTCGGGCAGGTGGATCTGCTGCAGATTTGTCGTGATCGCCGTTGGCGCGGCGATGCTTTCCGAACTGAAGCTGACGTAGGCATCGACTTCGCCAAGGATGCGCCGGAATTCGTCGAGCACCCGTTCCTGCGCCGCGAGCCGTAGCCCCGCTACGAGACCGAGCAAATCAGTAAGGTCAATGATGTGCTTCTTGCAGTTAAACGCGAACTGGTCGGTCAGGAGTTCGTTCACGGATGCCTGACTGTAGGACGATTGCTTTCGGGCGAGCATCAGGATGAACAGCTCGTCGAACGAATTGAAATAAGAGCGCTCCATGAACTGGCGCACGGTGAATTTCACCTTGTCGAGCGTCGTCGTGGACGTGAGCTGGAACGCCACACGGTCGTGGTCATCCCCCAGGTCGATGCCAGGAAAATTCTTGTGCTTTCGGTTCAGGTTGACGAGGTGCGGGAGGTTGTAGACCGACTTGAGGATCGGGATGAAGGCATCCTCGAGCGCCAGGTTAATGTCCGTCCGCCCTTGTGCCGTGGCAAGCTCGACCTGAACGATGATGCGGCTCACCAGGTCCCGAAGCTGGTTTTCAATCTCGAGCTGCCTCATTTCAGCGTAGGCATTCGGTGAAGGCCGCGGATCAGGCGGCTTCGCGTTGATCTTCGGCGGCGCGCCAATTCCATGGCAGCAGTTCATGGAGACGGTTCTGAGGGATGTCGGCGATGCGGCTGAGCACATCGGCAAGCCAAGCCTGCGGATCGATGTTGTTGAGCTTCGCCGTGCCAATGAGGCTCAGCATGAAGGCGGTGCGCTGGCCACCACGATCTGAACCAGCGAAGAGCCACGATTTTCTTCCAAGGGCTATGCCTCTGAGCGCGCGTTCCGCCGCGTTGTTCGAGAGGCAGATGCGGCCGTCATCGAGGAACGCGGTGAAGGCCGGCCATGCCTTGAGCATGTAATCCATGGCCTCGGCCACATCGCTGTTCTTTGACAGCTTTGACCGGTTGTCGCGCATCCATTCTTCCATATCGGCAACTAGCGGTGCGCTGAGTTCCTGCCGAAGGGCGAGGCGCTCCTGTGCCGGCTTGCCGTTGATGGCGCGTTCGATATCGAAAATCGCGTCGATACGGCGAACCGCCTCCACCGCCAGCGGCGAGATAACGGCCTTTTTTCGGCGCTTCTTGAGCTGCGCGGCGATATCGGCCAGCTCGAAGAAATAACGGCGCGCGTGGCTCCAGCAAAGGGCGCGGGTTAGCGGCGCCGGCAGGCGGTCGCCATGGAACAGGGCATTATAGCCGGCATAGGCATCAGCCTGAAGAATGCCTCTCCAACCGCGCAGATGGCCCACAGGATGCTCGCCCCGCCGGTCGCGGGAATAATGGAAGATCGCTGCGGGCGGTGCCGGTCCGCCAAAAGGTCGATCATCCCGAACATAGGTCCAGATCCGGCCCGTATCGGTCTTGGTCTTGGCCAGCACTGGCACCGTCGTATCGTCGCCATGCAATCGCTCGGCGGCAAGGACGTGGGCTTCGATCAGCAGATAGAGCGGCATCAGCGCGGCGGTGCAGATGCCGACCTGATCGGCCAGAGTGGAAAGGCTCAGGTCCACGCCTTCCCGGGCATAGCGATCACGCTGGCGGTTAAGCGGTTGATGCGCACCGAACTTCTCGAACAGCAGCATCGCCAGGAAGCTGGGACCAAAGAGCCCGCGGGGCGTCACATGGAACGGCGCCGGCGGTTGCGTGATCTTCTCACAATCCCGGCAGGAGAACTTCTCCCGCACGGTCTGGACCACCTTCCACTGTCGCGGCACGACCTCAAGCGTCTCGGTGATATCCTCGCCCAGCTTGCACAGCCGTTCCGAGCCGCAGCAGGGGCAGGCATCGGGCGCGGCGATGACGACGCGCTCGCGCGGCAGATGCTCGGGCAAGGCCTT
>NZ_FNYZ01000042.1 GCF_900109095.1 Sphingobium sp. AP50 | reverse complement strand
ACGATCTCAGCCTTGCGGCCCAGCGCCCGCACCTTCTCGACAGTCTCCTGCGCCGGAGTGCGGCCCACAGCCGCAATGTCGGCTCCCGCGCTGGCAAGCGACAGCGCGATCGCCTGCCCGATGCCGGTATTGGCCCCGGTAACGATCGCATGCCTGCCGGTCAGATCGAAGATATTGGTCATCAGCTATTCTCCGCGTCATCCCCGCGCAGGCGGGGACCCATCTCCTGCCCGTCATACCGGGCGCAAGGTCGAGAGATGGATTCCCGCCTGCGCGGGAATGACGATAAGGGGGAAAGTGCGTGCGGATTACGCCAGCTGGCAGATATCCAGCACATTCATGTCGGTATAATCCTGATTCTCGCCCGCCATCGCCCAGATGAAGGCATAGGCCTTGGTACCCGAGCCCATATGCACCGACCAGGGCGGCGAGATCACCGCTTCCTCATTGGCCATGACGATATGGCGCATCGCCTCACCCTCGCCCATATAATGGAAGACGCGGTCGGCCGTGCCGTCCAGCTCGAAATAGAAATAAATCTCGCTGCGCCGCTCATGGATATGCGGGGGCATGGTGTTCCATACCGAACCGGGCTTCAGCACCGTAAGTCCCATCACCAGCTGCGCGCTGTCGCACACGCCGGGGATCACCAGCTGATAGATGGTCCGCTCGTTCGACTCTTCCAGCGACCCGCGCTCCAGCGCATTGGCGTCGGCAATGCCCAGCTTGCGGGTCTGAAACCCCTTATGCGCCGGGCAGGAGGCCAGATAGAAGCGCGCACCGGCGCCAGCGAAGAGTACCTCCTTCGCCCCCATCGTCACATAGAGGCAATCCTTGTTGCCCAGCGGGAAGACTTCGCCATCGACCGTGACCGTGCCTTCCACGCCCGAGACATTGACGACCGCCAGCTCGCGCCGCTCCAGAAAGGGATGGCCCGCCGCCGAAGCCGGCTCGGTCTGCGCCGGCAGCGCCACCGGCGCGTCCACCACCGCCACGCCACCGATCACGAACCGCTCGGCATGGGTATAGTTCAGCACGCATTCTCCGTCGCGGAACAGACCCCCGATCAGATAGCGATCCCGCAACTCCTCGTTCGACACGCACTCCATCATGTCGGGATGCGTCGCATAATAGGTCTTCTCGAACATCAGCTATCCTCTCCCTCCTGCGCCCGAATGGACACCGGTGTCATGAATTTCCGTCTATCAGCTTGCGGAAGGGGGCGCAACCGATCCGCGACGGATCAGCGTCGAACTGAACAAGGAGGGTTCGTTTACATCCTCGCCTTCCCCGATTGCCGTGCCGATGAGCTTGAGCGCAGCCGCCCGCCCCATCGCCACGATCGGCCAGCGCACGGTCGTCAGCGGCGGCCAGACTCGGGTGGTAACCGGCGTGTCATCAAAACCGATGATCGACAATTCGTCCGGCACGGATATTCCCCGCAGGCGTGCGGCGTAGAGAACCCCGGCCGCCATTTCGTCATTACTTGCGAAGATCGCGGTCGGCCGCGGCGACAGGTCGAGCAGGCTTTCCGAAGCGGAAATACCGGATTCGAACGTATATTCGCCCTGCGCGATCAGACTGCGCGGCAAGCCGATCTCCGCCTCCGCCAGCGCCAACTCGAACCCCTCCCGCCGCTCCTGCGCCGACCGAAAACCATGCGGCCCGGCAACCAGACCGATCCGGCGATGCCCCTGACTGATCAGGTAGCGCACGGCATCCGCCACCGCCTCCCTGTCATTCGACACCACCATATGCTCTGGATCATCCAGCACGGCGGAGCCCATGCGGACATAGCGGCAACCCTGCTCGTCAAGCATTCGCGCCAAGGCATCATTTTCGGACAATGGCGGCAGGATGACGACACCGAACAAGCGCTGGCGGGTCACAAATCCCTGAATATCCTCCATCACCTGCCGGGACCCGCGATCGACAGGCCGAATCACCAGTTCGAACTCGGTGCCGTGCAACGCCTCCAATATGCCCTTCTGCATGCTCAGGATCATCTGCACATTGGGATTGTCGTAGACGAGCCCAATCAGAAAGTTGCGGCCCAGCGCCAGCGCGCGCGCTTGAGGATTGGGAACATAGCCGGTTTCCCGGATAATCGCCTCGACCTTGTCGCGGGTTTCGCGGTTGAGAAGCGGCGATCGATTGATCACTCGACTGACCGTCTTCTTGGACACGCCGGCCATACGGGCGATGTCGTTTATGGTCAGTTTGGGCGCCTGCCCCTCATCCTGCTTCTGCTTTGCCATGGCGCCTTATAGCGTAGAATTGACCGGATACCAGAATGACCCGCTTGCCAATGACACCGGTTTCCATTACTCACCCGGTCAATAGCGAAGACAAAGGATAGGCGAGTGAACGCTAGCAACGATGCGGAGAGGATTGCGGCCTTTTTCCTGGACGCACGACGGACAACGACTGGTTTCACCGACTATCCTGGTCCAGTCCCTACTACGCTGGACGAAGGCTATGCCATTCAGGCCGCAGCCCTTGCGGGCAGTAAAGACCCAGTCGCAGGCTGGAAAGTCGGACGAATATTGCCCCCATTGTCAGAGCAATTCGGCTGCGATCGTCTCGCTGGCCCTATCTTCGCACCGACCGTAGCTGCCGCGGATGCCGATGCCATCGGTCTGACCTTCGCGGAGGGCTTTGGCGCGGCCGAAGCTGAATTTCTATTCCGCATCGGCACGCCGCCGCCTGCTGGCAAAACGGAATTCACGCTGGCCGAAGCCGCCTACTATATCGACGCCGTCCATATCGGCATCGAGATCGCCAGTTCGCCGTTTCAGGGCATCAACGGCATGGGGCCTGCCGTCACCATTTCTGACTTTGGCAACAATAATGGGTTGCTCGTTGGTCCGGCTGTCTCGGACTGGCGGGACGGGAACTATGTGGGGCAACGCGTTTCAACGCGCATCGATGGCGTGGAAGTCGGTACCGGAACGGCAGATGCCTTCCCGGACGGCGCGGTCGGATCGGTCCGCTTTCTTCTGGAAAATCTCACCAAACGCGGAATCATCATACAAATGGGCTGGTGGATTTCCACCGGGGCGGTTACCGGTGTGCATCCGGTTCAGCCCGGACAAACGGTGGAAACGGATTTTGGCCCATTGGGCGTCCTTTCCTGCCGGATCGCAGCACAAGCGCCGCGCTAAGACGGCCAGCGAAAAGAGGACAGGAGCAGGATGAACACGGATATGGAGATCACAACCCCGCCCCCCGGCCGCTATCGGTGGGTCGTGGTTGGCTTGCTGTTCGCGGCAACGGCGATCAACTATGTCGACCGCCAGATGATCGGCGTACTCAAGCCCACCTTGTCGGCGGAGATGCACTGGTCCGAAACCGATTATGCCAATATCGTCTTCTGGTTTCAGGCCGCCTATGCCGTCGGTTATCTGGGCTTTGGCCGGATCGTCGACCTGATCGGCGCACGTTTTGGTTACGCTATCGCGGTGATCATCTGGACAATCGCGCATGTGGCCCATGGTGGCGTCCATAGCGTGACCCAATTCGCCATGGCCCGCTTTGGCCTCGGTGTAGGCGAGTCCGGCAATTTCCCTGCCGGTATCAAGGCCGTAACCGAATGGTTTCCTCAGAAGGAGCGCGCCTTTGCCATCGGCCTGTTCAATGCCGGCGCCAATATCGGTGCGATCGTCACCCCGCTTCTCGTCCCGTGGCTGACCCTGGCTTATGGCTGGCGCGTTGCCTTCTATGCCACCGGGATCTTCGGCATAGTCTGGTTGATCGCCTGGCTCATTTTCTATCGTCGCCCCGAAGATCATCCCAAGCTGACCGCTGGCGAACTGGCCTATATCCGTCAGGACCCGGCCGATCCGGTCAAGCCGATCGGCTGGGCGCGAATCATCACTGTCAGGGAAACATGGGCATATGCGATCGGGAAATTCTGCATCGATCCGATTTGGTGGTTCTTCCTCTTCTGGCTGCCGGGCTATCTCGGCACGCGATACGGCCTCGATCTTGTCAGCTTCGGCCCTCCCCTTGTCGCCATCTATATCCTGTCGGACGCTGGCAGCGTGGTCGGCGGATGGATGTCGGGGCGCATGATGAAGGCAGGCAAGAGCGTCAACGCCGCACGCAAGCTGACCATGCTGCTCTGCGCGTGCGCCGTACTGCCCATCTTCTTTGCCCAGTCGATCGACAATCTGTGGCTGGCCGTGCTGGTGATCGGTATCGCCACCGCCGCGCATCAGGCCTTCTCCGCCAATCTCTACACCTTGCCATCCGATCTTTTCCCTCGTGGCGCCGTCGGCTCGGTCGTCGGGATCGGCGGCACACTGGGTGCCGTCGGGGGCATGGTGATGGCGAAATATGCGGGCTATATCCTCGATAGCATTGGCAGCTACACACCCCTGTTCGCCGTCGCGGGCAGCGCTTATTTCGTTGCCCTTGCCATGGTCCATATCCTGTCCCCGCGCCTTGAGCGTGTGACCGTCACCGAAGCGGATGGATGAACGCCATGTCCGAAGCCCCTGCCATCCTGCTGGTCCATCCAGACGACAGCGTCGTCATCGCCATGGCGCCCATCCCCGCCGGCACGCAATTGACGGTTAGCGAGGAAACGCTCCTCGTTACGCAGGATATCCCGCAGGGACACAAGATCGCGCGATATGCCGTCAGGACGGGCGATCCGGTGTTGCGCTACGGCTTTCCCTTTGGTGTCGCCACGACGACGATCCAACCGGGTGACCATGTCCATAGTCACAATGTCCACACGGCGTTGAGCACCGGCAATGCCTATCGGTACAGCATGCCGGACAAGGCATCAGAAGACCGGGGGCAGGAAAGGCATTTCCAGGGCTATGTGCGCCCAGACGGCTCTGTCGGCACCCGGAATGAAATCTGGATCATCCCGACCGTCGGCTGTGTCGGCCGCACAGCCGAGCGGCTTGCGGCCCAGGCAAGCCGCACTTTGCCGCCAGGGATAGATGGCATCCACGCTTTCCCCCACCCCTTTGGCTGCTCCCAGTTGAGCGACGATCTGGAAGGGACAACCGGCATATTGGCGGCGCTGGCGCAACATCCCAATGCCGGCGGCGTGCTGTTGCTGGGACTGGGGTGCGAATCCAACCAGATGACTCTGATGCTGGAGCAAATCCCGCCAGAGCGACGCGCACGCATCCGCACGCTGGGCGCGCAGGCATCAGTGGACGAAATGGAGGAGGGGCTTGCTGCCATTACCGAACTCGCGGCAATCGCCGGCCAGGACCGGCGCCAACCGGCGCCGCTTTCTGCGCTAAGACTAGGAGTCAAATGCGGTGGCTCCGACGGGCTCTCGGGGCTGACGGCCAATCCGCTGATCGGGCGCATGGCCGACGCGGTAGGCAAGGCGGGCGGTAGCGTGCTGTTAACCGAAATCCCCGAAATTTTCGGCGCCGAACAGATATTGATGGACCGTTGCATCGATGAACAGACGTTCGACGCGCTGGTCGATCTGGTGTGCGGGTTCAAAGACTATTTCGTCGCCCATGGCGAACCGGTGTCCGAAAACCCAAGCCCCGGCAATATTCGCGGCGGCATCACCACATTGGAGGAAAAGTCGCTCGGCGCCGTACAGAAAGCCGGGCATGTACCCGTCACGGACGTCCTCCCCTATGCCGGTCGCGCAAGCCGAGCAGGGCTGACCGTGCTGGAGGGGCCGGGCAATGACGCGGTGTCGACCACCGCTCTGGCGGCGGCTGTCGCCACTGTCACGCTCTTTTCCACCGGACGCGGCACGCCGCTCGGCAGCCCGATTCCGACCGTCAAGATCGCCTCCAACAGCGCATTGGCGACGGCCAAGCCAGGCTGGATCGATTTCGATGCAGGGGCCGTCCTGAACAAGGGCATGGATGCCGCAGCGGAAGACCTGCTGGATACCGTCATCGCGATCGCATCGGGCAAAGCCACCCGTAACGAGATCAATGAAGAACGATCCATCGCCATCTGGAAACGCGGCGTGACATTATAGATCGCGCCGCCCGTCAGTCACTCGCGCCTCCCTCGGCAGGAACCGTGATCGTTACGCATAGTCCCGGCTTTGCATCACTCAGGACAAGATCGCCGCCATGCAGGCGCGCAACTGCGGCCGCCAGTGACAGGCCCAGCCCCGCGCCGGTGATATGCCGCGACGCATCCAACCGGGCGAAGCGTCGCAGCGCCTCGACCCGCCGCTCCTCGGCAATACCGGGGCCATTGTCGGACACCTGGATGACGATCTGCCCATCCTGTCGATAGGCAGAGAGATGGATGCGATCCCCACCATATTTCAGCGCATTGTCGATCAGATTGGACAGAACCTGCCCGAATATCTCGCGATGAGATCGAATGGTCAGGGCCGGTTCCGCCTCGACCGATATGATGATGTTCCTGTCGTCAGCGACAGCGCCATACATGTCCTGAAAATCATAAAGCAGCGCGGCCACATCAACGGGCGCAAAGCTGTCGCGCCCGATCCCTGCCTCCGCCCGGCTGATCAGCAGCGCCGCATCCAACATACGAAGCAAGGTATCCCCTTCGTCCAGCGCGCGCTCCAGGGCCACGATCGCAACATCATCCTTGCTTTGCGCTAAAGCTCGTTCCAGCACCGCCCGCAATCGGGTCAGCGGTGATCGCAAATCATGGGCCAGCCCATCCGTCACCAGCCGCAATTCACCCACAAGTCCGGTGATCCGGTCCAGCATGGCATTGATTTCGCTACCCAATGCATCGAACATATCGCCGCTGTCGGTTAGCGCGATGCGGCGCTCCATCGCCCCCGTACCCACTGCGGCCGCTGTATCGATGACTGCACGCAACCGTCGCTGAATGATCGCGGCTGACACCCACGCCGCCCCCGCAGCCAGCGGCAAGGCCAGCAATATCGCCCCCAGTAACGCCGCCTCCAGATAATGATCAAATCGGATGTCCCGTTCGATTACATGGCCCGTCAGCAGTCTTGTACCGTCTGGGAACCGCGTGCCCACAATGCCGATCGCCTGCGCCTTGCCTGCGCGGCCATCAGGCTGGAATGTCACCGGTCGCCAAGCCCCTGCGGTCCCGACATCGGCAGGCCAACGGTCCAGATTGCCGGCAATGCGATGGCCATCGGGCGCCAGCAGCAATATCACCGCACTGCCACTGGGATCGGCAGCGATCCGGTTCCGCACGGTTGCCCCGGCGGCAGCAAGTCCAGCCGCAGCATAGGTCGCTGCGATATCATCGCGCAAACCGATCGCTATTTCCCGACTGGCATGATCGACCGCTCGCCCCGTGAATTGATGCACCGCCCACAGCGCCAGCAGGACGCACGCGATCTGCATCAGAAAAACGAGCGCTGCAAAGCGCCAGATCACAGAATGGCGCCAACGCATATCCCGCGTCAGTCCTTCTCGCTCAACCGGTATCCGGCACCGCGCACGGTGTGGATCAGGGGCAGTTCGCCCTCCTCATCGATCTTGCGCCGCAATCGGCTGATATGCACATCGATGACGTTGGTGCCTGGATCGAAATGATAGTCCCACACGCCCTCCAGCAACATGGTGCGGGTGACGACCTCATCCCGGTGGCGCAGCAGATAGTCGAGCAGCCGGAATTCCCGCGGCTGAAGATCAATCGCGCGTGCTCCGCGCTTAACCTTGCGTGACAATAGGTCCATTTCCAGATCGCCGCACACCAGCCGCGTTTCAACCACCTGCGTACTGGCACGGCGACGCAGAACGATCCGCAACCGGGCGAGCAATTCGGCAAAGGCAAAGGGCTTGGCGAGATAATCGTCCGATCCCCCCGTCAGCCCCTTCACCCGCTCGTCCGCTGTCGCCAAGGCAGACAGGATGATCACGGGCGTCTCAATCCCCACAGCGCGCAACGCGGCCAGCACCGCCAGACCATCCATGCCCGGCAACATCCGGTCCAATATGATGGCGTCGTGACTCCCTTCTGTCGCCAGGAACAGCCCGTCACGGCCATTATCGGCACGATCGACGATGAAGCCTTCTTCCTCCAGTCCCTTGGCGATATAATCGGCGGTCGTGGCGTCATCCTCGACCAGCAGCAATTTCTCACTCATGACGCCCCTTGCCCTCCATCTTCATGCCGCACGCCTGTCCCCTGCTGCATTCTGGCTGCCGCGCTTGCCTTTCCGCCGCCGATCAACCGCTGCAAGTCCACCATCGCCCGCGCCATCGACACGCCCTGCGGCCCCGCAATGAAGCGCGGTTCCCAGTGCGGCGCGAATTTCGACTTATAAGCCCGAAGACCGCCAAAGCCATAGAAGCTGTCGCCATGACGATAGAGAAAGGCTCCCGCTTTTGCCCATAGCGGCGACAGCCGACGTGCCTCCAGGCCCGACAAGGGCGCCAGTCCCAGTGTAAACCAGCGATAGCCCTGCTCCTGCCCCCAGAGCAGCAGACAGGAAAACATGAAATCCATGACTCCATAGGGGGCATCCACATCATGGCGCATTAGGTCGACGGACAATTCATTGCCGTTCGCAGTCGACAGGATATTGGCAAAGGCCACGATGCGTTCGCCGCGTCGGACGATCGCGCAATCGAACTGCCCCATATAGGCCGAATCAAAGCGGCCCACGCTGAAGCTCTTTTCGGTGCTACTCTTGCTGGCGAGCCAATGATCGGAAATCTCCCGCAATTGAGGGAGCAAGTCAGGCACCGCAGCGGCGGGCACGATCTCGAACATCGCTCCGTCACGTTCCGCACGTCGGGCCGCATGACGCAACGGTCGGGTATCCGGCCCGATCATCGTGAACTGGCGCAAGTCTATCCGGGCCTCTTCGCCATATTTGACGATCGACAAACCCAGCTCAACGGCCAGTGGCAGGGCGTCCAGGCTCAACTGATAGAGCAACAGCCGCCCCTGCGCGGCATCGGCCTGCTCGCGTATCTGCCATAACAGATCGCGCCATTCGGCCGGGTCGCCTATTGGATCGCCCATGACGATCCAGCTATGCCCCTGAATCTGATACATCAGAAAGGCCCGGCCTGACGGTGAAGTCAGGAACAGCTTGTCGCCGGTCAATGCCAAAAAAGCGTCGGTCCGCTGGGCAAGGGCCAGTGCCGTCCCACTGGGCCCCGGACACGGCCCCCGCGTCGTCCCGCTGAATGGGGCCGGACGCAACAGGCTGCGTACCGCGACACCAACCACCAAAATACCCGTCAGCAAAGCAGCGCGCAAAAACCGCGACGCATCCTGATGGCGTCCAAATTGCCACCATAGTTCGCTCTGATAATCGACATGGCGATAGGCGACGAAACCGATCCAGGTCGACAGGCCTACCGCCACCGCGAGCGCGACTGTCCAATAGGGCGTCAGGATCGCCGAGGTCAGGCTGGTCCGGCGATAGAAGGAACGCCGACACCATTGCAGCAGCCCCGCAATGATCAGGAGAACAAGCGCCTCCTCATAATCCAGCCCCTTGGTAAGGGAGAAGAGCGCTCCAGCGATCAACAGCAGCCTCGTCAGCCAGAAGGCTCCGTCAAGCCGACGATAAAGCCCGGATGCCAACAGCACCAGCATCGCACCCGTCAAGCTGGCGGCAAGATGCGATGCCTCGACGAAGGGCATCGGCGCGATCTCGCTCAACGCCCTGAATCGGACAGGCATCGCGGGCAAAGACCCCGACACCAGCAACATCATACCTCCGGCAGCGGCCAATGTCGCCAGCACTGTGGGCGCTATGCCCCGGACTGCTATCGCACACCCTTTCAGCAAGCGTCGTCCGGGACGAGTCCAGACACGAGCTTCATGACCCGCCATCAAAAGCAGGGCGATAGTGAGAGGAAGCAGATAATAGATGCACCGATAGACGATCAGCGCGGCGATCAGACTAGACCGATCGATGGTCGGCAATGCGGCCAGTAGGATGGCTTCGAATACACCGATCCCGCCCGGCACATGGCTGATAAGCGCTAGGATGATCGCAATCACATAGGCCAGAAAGAAGGTCGGATAAAGTGCCATCCCGGCATCGGGGACCAGCACAAATAGTGCTGCGCTGGCCAGAGCCAGATCGACGCAGGCAATGCCGATCTGGCCAAACGCCTGACGACGGGACGGCAGCCTCAACGTCCAGCCCAATAGCCGGATCGCCACCGGGCCATCGGGCAGCAGGAAGAATATGATCGCGATGCCCGTGACCATTACCCATCCTATCGTACGCTGGATCGCAGGGGCCAGCGGGAACCCGCCGAGTGTCACCGGATGGAGCGCCATGACCAAGGCGCCCATCGAGAAGACGCCACCCCAGAACGCCAGACTGGCCGACGCAATAACCCGCGCGACATCGCCCGGTCCAAGCCCCGCCGCGCCATAGATGCGCAAGCGTGCAGAACCGCCGGTGATCAGGCCAAGACCCAGATTGTGGCTGAACGTGTAACTGCAAAAGGATGCAAGCGCGGCAGTCCGCCATCGAACCGGATGATCGCCAATCCGCAAAGCAAGATAATCGTACAAGGTCAGCGTGAGATAGCTGGCTATCGTAAATAGCAAGGAAGTAGCAATGGCGACCGGCGCCATGGCGTGGACGGCGATACGCACATCAGCAAGATTGACCTGCCCAAATAGATGATTCAAGGCGACGAGGCCAAGGGCCGTGACCACCAATAGGGCCAGAATTGCAAGGCGGGGCTTATAGGCCCACCCAAAAGAGGGCTGGGCTAGTGCCGTCATGGGCGCTGGGCGCGAGAAGCAAGAGCCTGATTGACGGCCGGCAACAGCACGGCAGCAACCGCGTCAGGATCATGCGCCAGAGCATGACCGCCGGGCAGGCCCATGCGCATTGCGTTGGGCTGATGCAACGAGGGGCAAAGGCTGGCCCGTTCTGCCACTCCGTATATGCAAAGCAGCGGCGCCCAACTCAATCGGCGCGCGGCAGTCACGGAATCCTCTTCCGGTTCGCCGATCGAGAAAATCTCGGACGGAGAAGCCCGCCATTGCCGAGTGGCGCCGGGCACAATCAGGCCGATGAAAGCTATGCGTTGTCGCAGCGCAACCGGTACATAAGGCAGTGAAGGCGCGATGACGTCAGCGCCGAAGGACTGCCCAAGCAAAAGCAACTGGGCGTCCGGATCAATCGCCAACGCACGGCGCAGCCCAGCCGTTATCATTGCGCCGGCCTCTTCCGGCGTCCGGCGTGTGCGGAAGAAATGAAGGCTGTTCTCTGCCACCACCGCGATGCCTCGCTGAGTCAGTCGCTCGGCCATGTCCGGCCCCAACCCGGCATGGAACCCCATGTCGCCGGACAGATAAAGCGCAACCGCGCGCCTATGTTGCTGTGTGGACTTGGCAGGGAGGACGTCAAACAGCGCACCACCGATATAGCCGATGTGCCACAGAAAAAGCAGCCCGGCGGCCAACAGGATCGGCAGGATGCGGACCGCTGTCCTCACGCAGCCCGGCTCCATCTATCAAATCCGCCAGCCGAAGCCTCCGCCGATTGCACGCGGCCGCTACGCTCCAACTTGCCCCAACCAACCCATGGGCCCAATATCGCGGTAAAGACGGCACGGATCACCACGCCATACATGATCTGGCGATAGATGAAGCGTTGGGCAATCAGCAACAGGGCAGGATAGCGGCGTTCGCGCGGTTCAAGCCGATAGGCCACGGCACCGCAGGCAACATCGATAGCGGCGAAAGCAAGCCAATAGAGCGCCATGCGCAAAACATCGCTCTGGGTCTGCAACCATCCATGTTGCTGCACGCGCACTATCGTATCAATGCCGCTGACGACCAGGGCCAGGTCGATGATCGGCGATACCAGCGCGAAACCTATCTGGAACAGCCATGCCTGCGGCAGGCCAACCCATGCCAGTCCGGCCGGCCGGCCGTCACGCCAGACACCCCTATGCTTCCACAGGCATTGCAACGTTCCGTATGCCCAGCGGAAACGCTGCTTTGAAAGCGCTCGGAAACTCTCAGGTGCCTCGGTCCACGCCACCGCTTCGGTATCATAGGCGATGCGCCATCCCGCCCGCTGCACGGCGATCGTCAGGTCCTGATCTTCGGCCAATGTGTCCGTCGGATAACCGCCCACGGCATCCAGTGCTTCCCGACGCCAGGCGCCCACCGCACCTGGCACGACCGTAATAGCCCCAAAGCGGGCCAGAGCCCGACGCTCCAGATTCTGCGCGGTCACATATTCGACGGCCTGCCAGCGAGTGACCAGATTGATGCGATTACCCACCATCGCATTGCCGGCGACAGCCCCGACTTCCGCATCGGTGAACCAGCGCGCCAGTCGCGCGATCGTCAGCGGCTCAAATTGGGTATCCGCATCAAGCGCCACGAGGATCGGCGCCTTTGCCAAGGTAAGCGCCTGATTGAGTGCCGCCGCCTTGCCGCCATTAGCCAGCGTCAGCAACCGAACGCGCGGGTCGGCCGAAAAGGCTCGCGCGACGATCTCGCTTGTTCCGTCCGTCGATCCGTCATCCACCACGATCACCTCGATCGCGACGTCATGGCTGGCCAGAACGCGCCGGACCGACGCTTCGATCACCTTCGCTTCATTGAACGCGGGAATGATTACCGATACGAATAGGCCCGGATCTATCGCAGGCGGCTCCACATGATTGCGGCGCGCACGGCTCCCCAAAGCCAGCCAGGCCAGTAGCAAGGCCCGACCAATGCCAAAGAGGATGACAGCGAAGAACAGCCATTTGAGGACCATCACGATGCCGGCCATGATCAGGAAAATGGCAACGTCGATCCGCACGGCCGTTAAATCTGTGCCATGGATCGGCGGCATCACCTGATCGCGCGTTAGACCGGCAAGTGTCGATACAGTGACGAAATGATAGCCCCGCGCTGTCAGTGCCTTGATGATCTGCGGCAGGGCAGCGACCGTCTCCGCCCGGTCGCCACCGCTGTCATGCAGCAGGATGATTTGCGCGGAGCGGTCTGCGTCCCCTGCTTCCACCTGTCGCACGGTCCGTTTGACGATGGCGTCGACACCGGGGCGGGTCCAGTCGCCTGGATCGACATGCAGCCCGACATTCACATAGCCCCTCTTCTGCGCTTCTAGAGCAGGCCCGATTTCGTCAGCCGTGGTCGGCTCCGCATCCCCGAAATAGGGTGCTCGAAACAGGCGCATGGCACGGCCGGTATAGGCTTCCACCAAGCGCTGGGTGCTATTCAGTTCCAGCGAAACCCCACGCCCGGAAACCTGCGCCATATTGGGATGCGTATAGCTATGGCTGCCAATCTCGCTGCCCTGAGCAACGATCCGGCGCAAAAGACCAGGATGCATCATGGCATTCTCGCCGATAACGAAGAATGTCGCCGGGACATGGGCCGCCTTCAATATGTCCAGGATCGGCGGCGTCCATACCGCATCCGGACCGTCGTCAAAGGTCAGCGCAATCATATGCGGCCGATAGCCCGTGCGGCGGATGACATAGGGCGTCGGCAGGCTCAGATATTGCTCGTCTACGATCAGGCCAGTCCGATCCCCGCTACCCGTGCGGACGACACGGCGGCCGATTGTCGGGACGTCGTCCACCCGCAATATCTCGCCATTGCCTTCGACATCGACGGAATTGAAACTGGTCAACCGCGCCATCGCCGGAGAAGGCATATCGGCATTTTTGGCAAAGCTAGACCAGAAGCCCGGATCTTCCGATCCCAGTCGCCATAGCGCCACGCCGCCCACACCCGACAGGCGCGCAGCCCGGACCTGATTCCAGCCACTAGCTGCATCCAGCATCCAGACATGATGCACATGGCCATCCTGCTCATAGTCGAAGCGGGCGTTGCCAGTCGCTGCATCAAAGCGGATCGGTGCGCCGGCATCATGCGCAGACAGCCACGCATCCTCGATGGACAGCGCGTCAGCCGTAACGCCGCCTTCAGTCCAGTCATAAGCATAGCTGCCGACCGCAACGATCGCCTTGGCTGCCGGCACTATGCGCAACGCTGCGCGCAATCTCTGCACGAACCAAGGTTGCGCCGCAATCGGACCTGGCTTGTCTCCAATATAATGCTGATCATAGTCCATCAGGATCAGATGATCCGCCACGCGCTCATAAGCGGCAAGATTCCAGCTCGCGTCGTCTACAGGTACCGTCAGCGCCAACTGCAAATGCCGTGCATGCAGCACCGAAGCAGCTTGCCTGAGAAAGGCGAGATAATCACGCTGGGCACCGGAAGGCAGAGCTTCCAGATCGAAGATGACCCCCGATGCATGCAGCGCTTTCAGATCAAGGCCCAGTTGACTCAACAGGAGATTGCGCGCCGTCTGATCGTGCAACAGCGTAGCAGTCCCCTTGCTGTCCCAATCCCCGTCGAGAACATTCTGCACCACCGGCATAACCTGCGGCCTGCGACGCGCACCCCGCATGATCGCAGCAAAGGCAGGATCAGACTGAACGCGCAGGACATGATTTTGTCCGGTGACGGAAAGCAGGGCAGGCGCGACCCAGTCCATTTGCGTGACGTGCTGGCGTAGCGATGCGCGGCTGGCGTCATCCCATGGCACGTAGAAGGCCACCCGTACCGGATGGCTCGACAAGGTCGTGCGATGATGCGGCACCCATGCCGCCAACTGCTGCTTCAGGGAAGCCCGCAGATGATCGATGCGCTGTCCGATGCCCTCGACCCGTGGCCGCTCCATGCGCAAGGGGACTGGCGCGGGGACCGGCACGTCGATGATTGTGAGGGAAAAGGCAATGGCGGCGATCAGGATCGCTATCAGGCCAACGGCAATGGCTGGCAGCGTCAGGCGCCGCCTGCGTCCGCTGGCATCGTAGAATATCGGCCTGTCCATCATCCCGCCCGGCATGTTGAAATGGCGGCGCGACAGGGGTGACACGCCGCCATTCCATAGATTTGGCCACATGAGGGATGGCCTTGATCCTGATAGCTATGCTGTGTTTTCGGGGGGATGGGCGAGAAATTACATTTTTGTCACGCTTATGGTAACCGTGGCGCCGAGGCCGCCTTGCGCGGTAGCGGGATGAAGGGCTGATTGCCGCTCGGATAGGAGCGGCGATGGATAACGAGATCGAAGGTGTACCAGCGAGCGGTCATATGAGTGCTCATACGAGCGGTCTGAGGTGGTCCCGCTTTTCTGGACAGGATGCTAGGCCGTGTGGACGAATTTGGGGTTGAAGAGATTTTCCGATTCCCAAGATGAATCTGTTCTGATTCATAGGCTTCCGACTGTCATGGAGGTCGG
>NZ_FNYZ01000007.1 GCF_900109095.1 Sphingobium sp. AP50 | reverse complement strand
CCGTCCTTAGTATCGGTGCAAACACCGGCGCTTGCACCAGTGCCATGTCAAAATATCAGCCGATCACCGCAAGGCGGCCCTCACCGGAGCAATACCGATGGCCTCGACGGCCTCGAGATGACGCGCTCAGATCAGATCGTAGTTCAGGCGACATTGCAGACCAAAACGGATCAACGCATTTTCGCGATCGGTGACTGCGCATCCTGTGTGCTGCCGGGACAGGAGCGACCCGTACCTCCCCGCGCACAGGCGGCGCATCAGATGGCCGACACCTGCTTGGAGAACCTCAAGCGGCTCATGTCGGGGCAGGAGCCCAAGGCTTTCGTTTACAAGGATCACGGGTCGCTGGTGTCACTTAGTCGGTTCTCCACCGTCGGCACGCTCATGGGCAACCTGGTAGGGGGGCGGATGGCCGTGGAGGGGCGCCTCGCCCGCGTCATCTACCTATCCCTGTACAGAATGCACCTCATCGCCATCCATGGATGGTTTAAGGGCGTGGCGCTCATTGCGATCGGCCACGTAAACCGCATCGTACGGCCGCGACTGAAATTGCACTGAATGTAGCAAGCGCAGCATATGGGTTGCGCCTTGGCACTCGTCGGGCGGTTGGCGCCACAGGGGTCTCATGTCTCACTCAAGGGTTGTAATCGTCGTATGCGACCTGCTTCCTGCGTCACAGCTTCAAGTGTGACTATCTGCATATTCAGGGTCCAAGGCGCGCGCCAAGTGTCTCGATGAACCCTAATTCGTATCTCCCGTATCGGGTTCCGGCGTTGGAACGCGCACGAGATCATCGACCGTGTCCGCCGCATAGCAGGGCAGGAAGCCCAACGTTACGCCTTGAGCGACCGCGTGGAATGACTCCGCTTACCTCGTAGAGCATCCGGGTTTGACCGCGAACCGCCTACACTTCGATCGACCATAACATAATAGGCATAATGTCATGCAGGCTTTGGTCTTGGACAAAGTGTCCCAGCAGTGAAACTGGAAAGATTGATGACCTTCCAGCGGTTTGGGTGACTTGAAGAGCGCACAAACTTCTCCATTGGCGCCCGATCGGATTTAACGGTCAACGCCCAATCTTCGGCAGATCATCAGCGCTTTGTAACGATAAATCGGAAAATCATCGTCATGGCATCTTCATCGATCCCCAGGCCTGGGCCTGGATGGCTCTTGCGTCCGTTAGCGGCGCTCATTGGTCTGCTGTCACTCTGGTTTGTGATCGGCGGCATCATATTGCTGACCGTGTCGGGCTCCAGCTACTATCTTCTTGCAGGCATCGCCCTGCTGTTCTCCGCCATCCAGCTGTGGCGCCGCAAAATCTCGGGAGCCTTTGGCTTTGCCGCAGTTCTGGTGGCCACGATCCTGTGGACCATGTGGGAGACTGGCGCGAACTATTGGGGCTGGGTGCCTCGCATGGGGCTGCTGACGCTATTGGCGTTCCTTGTGACGCTCATTCTTCCCACGCTCGATCGCGGGCCGACCCGCAAGGTCGCGATGGGTTTTTCCAGCCTTATCGCCGTGGTACTGTTGGTGGGCGTCGTGCTGGCGTTCCAGCCACACGGCTATGTGGCGCCCACCGGTCCGATCCCCGATCAGCCGATCCCCGGCATGTCGACGGCATCTGATTCCATCGCTGCGGACTGGAAAAACTATGGCGGCGACGGCAATGCCAACCGTTACAGCCCGCTCGCGCAGATCACGCCGGCCAATATCAGCAACCTTGAAACGGCATGGACCTATCGAACCGGTTCGATGCCGGCGGATCTCAAGAACAACCGCTGGGCGCCGGAAACCACGCCGATCAAGGTCGGTGACGGCATCTATCTGTGCTCGGCCACCAATGACATGATGCGTGTCGACCCGGCCACCGGCAAGGAAGCGTGGCATTACAAGTCCAACGTCACGGACAAGGATATTCCCTACACGGCGGCCTGCCGCGGCGTAACCTATTATGAGTCGGCGAAAATCCCTGTCGGCCAGGCCTGCCATTCGCGCATTCTCGAAGGCACGCTCAACATGAAGCTGATCGTGGTCGATGCCGAAACCGGCAAGCCATGCTCAAGCTTCGGCGAAGAGGGCAAGGTCGATCTTTGGATGGGTATGGGCAAGGTCATCCCCGGCATGGCCGCCGTCACCGCTCCGCCGCCCGTGGTCAATGGCGTTATCGTCGTCAACCAGCAGGTCATGGACGGTCAGCGCCGTTGGTCGCCCTCTGGCGTGATCCGCGGTTATGATGCCGAAACCGGCGCCTTCCTCTGGGCCTGGGACGTCAACCGTCCAGGGAAGCGCGGTCTGCCCGGACCGGGCGAAACTTATAGCAAGGGAACGCCGAATTCCTGGACCACCATGACCGGGGATCCAAAGCTTGGCCTCGTCTATGTGCCGACGGGCAACTCGACGGTCGATTATTACAGCGCAATGCGCACTCCGCAGGAAAATGCCATCAGCACGGCCGTTGTCGCGCTCGATGTCAAGACCGGCGAAAAGCGCTGGATTTTCCAGACCGTCCACAAGGACGCCTGGGACTATGACATGGGTTCGCAGGTCACCCTGTTGGACTATCCCGATGCGAAGGGCCGGGCCACTCCGGCGATGATCGTCCCCACCAAGCGCGGACAGACGTTCATCCTTGACCGACGCAATGGCAAGCCGCTGACCCCCGTGGTGGAACGTCCTGCACCGGCCGGCAACGTCCCGGGCGATCCCCGTGCGCCTACGCAGCCCTGGTCCATCGGCATGCCCGAAATGAGCGGACCCAAGCTTACCGAAGCGAAGATGTGGGGCATGACCCCGCTCGACCAGCTATACTGCCGCATCAAGTTCCGCGACAGCCGCTACCTTGGTGAGTTTACTCCTCCGGGCGTGGGCGATCACTGGATCGTTTATCCAGGCTTCAACGGTGGGAACGATTGGGGCAGCACGTCCTACGATCCACATCGCGGTATCCTGGTCGCCAACTACAGCAACTTGCCTGTGCGCGAACGCCTGATCCCGCGTGCCGAAGCGGACAAGATGGGCCTGCGTTCGATGGATGACCCGGCCTACAAGCCGGGTGGCACACCGGTCGAAGGTAACGGGCCGCAGGCAGACACGCCCTATGCGATCGAAACGTCGATCCTGATGGTGAAGCTGACCAACATGCTCTGCAACGAGCCACCCTACGGCAAGGTGATGGCAATCGACATGCACACCCGCAAGACGTTGTGGGAACGTCCGCTCGGCACCGCCCGTGCGAACGGTCCCTTCAACATCCCGACAGGTCTGCCGATCGAAATCGGAACGCCCAACAATGGCGGCCCGATCGTGACGGGAAGCGGCCTGGTGTTCATCGCGGCAGCCATGGACAATCTGCTGCGTGCGATCGACATACGGACCGGCAAGGTCGTCTGGTCGACCGTGCTGCCCGCTGGCGGACAGGCAACCCCTATGACCTACGAGCATAAGGGGCGCCAATATGTGCTGATGATGGCCGGCGGCCATCATGTGATGGGCACACCGACGGCGGACTATCTCGTCGCCTATGCGCTGAAGCGTTAAGGCGGATTTGGGGGCGGGCGGCGCTGTCGCCAGCGACGGCGCCGCCCCAGCCGCTCCGGTTCGATGTCCGTTAAAAATCGTAAAAGTGCTGATATTGCGGATCGAGCGACGTTGCAGAATCGGTAGCCATGAAATCGCGGATGACGCTCTTGATCGAAGAGACAAGCTCTTCGTCCTCCTGCACCCGATGGCATAAATAGACTGGCAAATGCACCTCGTCCTGGTCGATGAGCCGATATTCGATGTCGGATCTCAGATGTCGCGCGGTGGCCGGAACCAGGCATACCCCCATGCCGGCGGCAGCGAGTGCAAGGGCAGTGTCTATCTCGTTGACTTCGCGTATCTCAGCATTGCGACGGCCGAACTCGGCGAACCATGCCGACGTCTGATCGGCAAATCCCCCTTTCATCTTGGAATTTCCGGGATAGATGATTAGATCGAAGCCATCGAGGTCGCTTATGCTGACGGCTCCGTCGTGCGAAGCAAACGGATGCCGACGGGAAAATGCTGCGAACAGCTTTTCATCGCGAAGCCGGACATGAACGATTTTCTCATCGTCATCATGGTGTCTGCTGAAGGCGATGTCTATTGATCCCATGCGAAGGCTTTCGGCCAGTTCACTCGATCTCAGCTCAGACCAGCGAACATCGATATGTCTGAGCCGTTCTTCTACACGCGACATGACATCGGGCAGCCCGCCGTACACGATCGTTGGTGAGAACGCGACGTTCAGGACCCGCATCGTGCGCGATCCGATCTGGCGAACGGTCCTCTCCATTCGTCCTGCCTGTTCTAGTAGCGCCGCCGATTCCTTCTGGAGATGACGACCCGCCCTGGTCAGTTGAAACGGACGAGATTGCCGGTCGATGAGATCGATACCTAACTGCTCTTCCAGCCGTGCGATCTGTCGACTGAGAGCCGGCTGAGCAATGTTCAGATGTTCGGCAGCTCGAGTAAAATTGCCCTGTTCGGCAACTACTAGGAACTTACGCAACTGCTTTAGTTCGATCATTACGTTTCCCCGCAGCGTCCATGTTCGCCAAATGGCATATCTCGGACCGCGCGAAACCCTCTATCGTTAATTTATCTGCTGTGGATCGCTGACGCATATCGTTCCACTCGAGCGTGCACGGCCTTTGCGTCGATGGCCTACGAACCACCTCCGTCACGTGCCTTCGATCGGGCTACCGTGGTCGTAGACGGCCTGTTTCCTGCGTCACGGCTTCAAGGATCGCCATTTGGACAGCCTGGATCCGTGGGGCGTGCCGAGTGTCTCGATGAACCCCCATCCATATCTCCCGCATTACGGGTTCGGAGGTTGGAACGCGCACGAGACCATCGACCGTGTCGGCTGCGTAACATGGAAGGAAGCCTAACCCGACGCCTTGGGCTACGGCCCGCATTTGAACCTCTCGGCTGTTGGCGAACAGGGCGACCTCGGCCTTCGGAAATCGAGCCGAGAACCATCGCGCGTCTGGCGTATCGACGAGATCATCCTGAACCCTCACGATCCGATGACCTTCGCCGGCCGTCGAGCGATCCGGCGCGCCGAACCGATCGAGATACCCACTGGATGCATAAACGCCGAAGGCCATGTCGCCGATCTTGCGCACGATGGTCTCATGCGCGTCGAAACGTCCGAGCCGCACTGCAATGTCCGCCTCGCGTCGGGCCAGGCTAAGGGACCGATTGTCGGTGATGAGTTCGATGGAGATTCCAGGATGCGTCGCGTGGAGTAACGCGATTCCGACCGTGAGGATATGAGCCGCAAAGGTTTCAACAGCGGTCACACGGACGATCCCTTCGAGCCTTTGATCGTCTCCGGCGATGGTGCGTTCCAACGCCAGCGCAGCATCTTCCATCTGCGTGGCTTGGTCGAGTATGGCCGAGCCTCCTGCGGTGAGGCGGAAGCCGGTCGGCGTGCGCTCCAAAAGAGTAGCGCCGACCCGACCATGGAGATGGTCGAGCCGGCGGCTCATCGTGGACTGGCTGACTTTAAGCGCCCGGGCGGCAGCGGATAGAGATCCGTGTCGCGCTATGGCGAGGAAGGTGTGGATGTCATCCCAGTCGAGCATCTTGCCTCATGCACCCCGCTTTGCATCGATGCTCCATGCACCGGCTCCCGCGAAAGCGAGATACAGGAAGTTGAAGCAGAAGAGGATGGCGAGTTCACCCATGTTGAGAACAGGATAGAAGCCCATCGGTGCGTGCACCATGAAATAGGCGACCGCCATCTGGCCCGAAAGGACAAAGGCAATCGGGCGTGTGAAGATGCCCAGCATCACCGCGAGGCCGCCCACCAATTCCAGAACGCCGGCAAGGCCGAACAGAGTGAACAGGGGAACCTGGCCCGGGGCTGCGCCGGCAGGGAAGCCAAACAGCTTCACGATGCCATGGCTCAGGAACAAAAGAGCAGTAACCACTCGGAAAATCGAGAGGATCCGTGGCGTCCAGGTCGTGATGGAGGAGGTGGTGGTCATTGTGGTGTCCTTTCGTGAATTTCAGACTGCGTTTTCGAGTTTGGCTCCTGCGAGCCAGCGATTGATGATGCTAGTGGTCGTTTCGCCGATGCCGTGCCCGACGCCCGCGGTCCTGGCGCCATGGACCTGATGTCCCGCGCGACTGAGCGCGGCACCGGCCTCGACCGAAAGGGTCGGCGGCATGACAGGATCGTCCCGGTCGTGGACCAGCAGCAAATTAGCGGGCTGGCCTTGTGAGGCGACCTCGGCGGCGAGCCGCCCCGCGATGGCGACTGCATGGCCATGGAAGTGTCCGCCAGCGATTGCGGCGAGCGTCATGATGGCGCCTTGGCTGAAGCCTATGAGCACAAAGTCGTCGCGACGCACGCCACGGTCCTGTGCGACCCGATCCAGCATCTCGAGTAGTTGCGGGACTGCGGCCTTTACACGACCGGGACGGTTCGCTTCTGTGATCCCAGCCACGGAGAACCACTGTCGGCCCAGGGCATTGGCATGGAACGGTTCGGGGCCGTCGAGCGCGACGACATCCGCTTGCGAGGTCAGCGGCTGTAGGGCGGACATCATGTCACGGGCGTTGGATCCGACACCGTGCAGAGCGACGATGAGCTTCTTGGTCATGCGGTTTCTCCAAAGGCGAAGGCATCCATGCGCAACACGCCATGAGTGGTGCTGGCATGGAGATGTTCTGGAAATTGACCGTTCGCCGCGCCCATCGCGACGAACAGAGGGAGCAGATGCTCTTCGGTAGGGTGGTTGCGACGGGCGAAGGGAGCGCGCTCGCGATAATCGAGGACATCTTCGACCCTCTCCTGCTCCAGGGCGATCGTCATCCAGTCGGCGAAGTCATCGACCCATTGGGGGGCAGTCGCATGGAGAGCATGGTAATATTCGCGGAAGCTTGACAGGTCGTGCGTGAAGCTGCCGGATCCGATGATTAGCACGCCTTCCTCGCGTAATGGAGCAAGACTCTGGCCAAGTCGGTAGTGATAAGCCGCACCTTTTGATGTCTCGACCGAAAGCTGGGCCACAGGGATGTCCGCATCGGGGAACATGAGGCTGAGCGGCACCCAGGCGCCGTGATCGAGCCCACGCTGCGCATCCCGCTCAACAAAGCTTCCATCGGTCGCGAGAAGTTCAGTGACCCGGTCTGCAAGCCAGACCGAACCGGCAGCAGGGTAGCGGATGCTATATAGCTGGGCTGGAAACCCGTGGAAGTCGTGTATCGTAGAATTGATCGCCGGCGCGTTGATCGTCGGCTTCGCTGCTTCCCAATGAGCAGATACAACCAGAATCGCTCTGGGCTGTTCAGGAAGTCGCGCGGCATAGCCTTCGAGGAAGGTGCGCGCCGGGGCATCGGTGAGGGGGAATGTTGGTGCCCCATGGGATACGAAAAGAGAAGGAAGCATGACTACCTCGCGATTTACTGTCCATGCTTATGGCGCATCCGAAATCGCTGAGAAATCCACTATTTATGGTTATTCGATATCCGTTTATGCATATAGAAATTTCTGGTCCCCTGGAGCGGCGCTCTTTGGTGATCAACCGACGGCTTCTGGGAAGAAGCTCTGGCTAGCATAATGATCGATGAAGGCACGCTGTGCGGCAGGCATACCCTGACGCATGGCGAAGATCATATGCCGGAGGCCATCTAGCATATGCAAATTCGGCAGCACCCGCGACAATCGTCCGGATTCTATGTCGGCAACGCAATTCTGCTCGTGGAGCAGGGCTACCGATTAGGCGTCGGTTTTTCGCGTCATCACTGGCTTGATACGCGCTGCGACCGCTTCCCATGGACGATGATCTTGTCGGATCGCTTGGGGTAGATGCGGGAGAGGAACGCATCGTCCGCGAACTCGATCGGGTAGGCCCATGGGCGAGACCGGCAAACTGGCGCGAGCTTCAAGGCTAGAAACTGGGCAAGAGTGCAGCGCGCGTTCAGGAGGGCCTGTCGCAGGAGGCAGCCGAGACGGATTTGCCTCTGATGATCTGTGAATATATCCCAGCGCTTAGTTTCGGCGTACGCTTCTGCGTATTGAAGTCGACATGGATCATGCCGAAGCGACTACCATATCCAAACAGCCATTCGAGATTGTCGTGGCTGGACCAGACATGATAACCGCGAACGTCAGCACCCTTCGCCATGGCGCTCTTCATGGCGGCGATATGGTCGACAAGATATCTGCAGCGTTTCCGGTCGTTCACCGCGCCATCGATCATTTCGTCGTCACCCGGGAAACCTGCGCCGTTCTCGGTGATGAAAATCGGTGGATTTCCATATTCGACGCGAATGCGGTCCAAAAGGGCGGTAAACTGGTCCGGGCGCACCGCGCCGTTATAGGCCGCATAGACTCCCTCGGGAATGAACATCTCCGCAGCATATCCTTCCGCTGCCGCACCCGCAGGGCGACGAATGAAGAGAGGCGAATAGAAGTTGATGCCGAGATAGTCGAAATCCGCAGCATGGATGGCGGCGGCGTCGCCGGGCTGCACGTCGATGTCGCCTCCCAAGGATGCAACGGCGTCGAGTACGTCGGCTGGATAGCTACCCTTGTACATGGCATCCAGGAACCAGCGGTTCATTACACCGTCTGCAAGTTGCGCAGCTTTCCGGTCCGCGGGGGATGCTCCCTGGGCAGTTAGCGTGGGGAAGAGGGGGAGGGCGACACCCAGCCGGCCTGGATATCCCTTCGCATCGAAACTCTTCTTGGCAGCCGCAGATGCGAGCAGGAGGTGATTGAAGGTCCGCAAAGCGCCCGGCAGCTCGCTTGCCGGCGGCACGATCGCGAACGTGGCTTTGCCGCCGGCCATCCGCTGCTCGGCTAGCAGCTTCATCGCCCGCTCCACCAGCGGCTCGTTGACCAGAACATATAGATCGACCTGGTCGTGAAAGTTGTCGAAGATCACGTCCGCATAGTGACGGAACCACTCGATAGAAGCGCGATTTTCCCATCCGCCGGCCCGTGCCAATGATAGCGGCATGTCCCAGTGGTATAGCGTCAGCATTGGCTGGATGCCGGCGGCCTTCAGATCAGCGATGAATTGCCGGTAGTGTGCTATCGCTGCCGGGTTCGCAGGGCCAACCCCATCGGGGATGATGCGAGGCCAGGAAATCGAGAACCGATAGCTCGTCAGGCCTATCTGCTTCATGAGCGCGATATCCTTCAGATACTGCGTCCGGTCGTAGAAATTGATGGCAACGGCGCCCGACATGCCGGGGCCGGCGAGGTCCAGATCGTCGAGATAATGGTCCCAGACCGATCGCCCCTTGCCATCAGCAGCGACCGCTCCCTCCACCTGGTAGGCCGCCGACGCGGCGCCCCAGCGGATGGCCTCCGGCGCGGGCTTTGCCGAGACGCCACTGGACAGGGATGCGGTCATCGCCGCGAGCAGGAGGGGTCGCCTCATGGCTTAGGCTGTCCCGGCGGTGTGACGCTTCACCCAGCTGGCGAAGGCGCTGATGAACGAAGATATGAAGTCCTTTCCGGAACCGTCGACCAGGCTTCCGTCTGCCGCGAAGAGGTCGGCCGAATGGCCGAGATAGGCCTCCGGCTGCTGCATCGCTGGCATGTCGAGGAACACGAGGCTCTGACGCAGATGGTGGTTCGCACCAAACGCCCCGAGCGCGCCTGGCGACTGCGAGAGGATGCCCGCTGGCTTGCCCGCCCATGCGCTTTGCCCATAGGGGCGGGATCCAACATCAATGGCGTTCTTGAGCGGGGCAGGGACCGAGCGGTTGTACTCCGGTGTCACGAACAGGATGCCGTCTAAAGGTGCGATTTCGCTGCGGAATCTCTGCCACGCCGCCACACCTGCATCTTCGAGTTCGGGATTGTACAACGGCAGGTCGCCGATTTCGACGATCTGCATCTTCACGCGATCATCGCCAAGTGCAATCACGGCGTTTGCAAGCCTTCTGCTGAGGCCGTCACGTTGCAAGCTGCCGACCAAAATGCCGATGTTAAGTAGTTCTGCCATATCAGTCTCCGTGTCAAAAATGCCCTCACGGGCGGTATCGAGCGCGATCTCTCGTCGAGCCGGCGCAACGGCCAAGGTTAACCGATGCGTATACCGCCTGTCAGGCGACTGGCTGGATCCGCAGGATCGGCTTGATGGTAACGCCGCGCTCGGAATCCTCGATCGCTTGGTTGATGTCCGCGAAATCGTAGAATCGCACCAGACGGTCGAACGGGAAGCGCCCCTGCTTGAATAGGTCGATTATGACCGGAATGAATGTCTTGGCAACCACGTCTCCCTGGACAATGCCCATGATGCGGCGGCCTGGGATCATAACCTCGTTGACGTTGAAGGCCACCTCCGTGCCTTCCTTTGTGGCGCCGACGATGCCGCAGGTACCGAAGATACCAAGGGAGTCGATCGCCTGGCGCAGGACTTCTGGTCGACCGCTCGCCTCCAGCGCAAAGTCGGCACCCCCGCCTGTGATTTCGCGCACCGTCTGGGTGGCGTCAACCTCGCGACTGTTGACCATGTGTGTGGCCCCAAGCTCGCTGGCGAGTTCGAGACGAGCCGGGTTCACGTCAACCGCGATGACCGTCGTTGCACCGGCAACCTTGGCAGCCATGATCGCCGCAAGTCCCACAGCGCCTGTGCCGAAAGCGACGAAGCTCGACCCGGCACGTACCTTGAGGGCGTTGAGTACTGAGCCGGCGCCGGTCTGAATGCCGCAGCCTAGTGGACCAAGGAGTTCCAGCGGCACGTCCTTCGGCACGCGTACGACGTTGCGTTCGTTGGCGAGGGCGTATTGTGCAAAGGCGGATTGCCCGAAAAAGTGATCGTGAACGGGATGGTCGTGTTCATCTGTGGCGGAGCTTGTTCCATCGAGTCGTCCACCGCCGAAGTTGAGCGGTCCCATATGCTCGCAATGCGCCGGATGGCCCGACTCACAAGTGTCGCAGAGGCCGCACGACATATAGGTCATAACGACATGGTCACCCGGCGAGATTGTGGTGACATCAGAACCGACCGCCTCGACGACCCCGGAGCCTTCATGACCCAGGATTATGGGAAGCGGAGCGGTGAAGTCCTGGTTCCGCACCACCATGTCGGTGTGACAGACGCCGCTAGCAACGACACGTACGAGCACCTCGGTCGGTCGCGGCGCTTCGAGCCTGACCTTCTCGAGCAAGAACTGACCGCCCTTCTCGCGCACCACCGCTGCGTTCACCGGATGGGCGTGGTCCAACTCCGCCATGTCATGTCTCCTGGATATCGACGACCGCACGCCGCGGCGTCCTCACAACCGCCACCTAAGCGCTTGATCGAAATTATTCAATGCGTAATCAATTTGACAAAGCGTAATTATGTCCTATCTGGTTGGGCATCGAATGACGCTGCCGACTCCCGAAGCCGACGCGCCAGTCATTAGGTCGGCGGTGCCGCCGCTCATGTTGTGGAGAATGAAGATGGACGTACGTCTGGTGATCGATAACGCTGAGGTGGAGGCTGGTTCTGGCCGCTGGTTCGAGCGCCGCAATCCCATCTCGGGCGAGGTGGTCACCCGCGCTGTAGCAGGCGACAAGAACGACTCGGTTCGGGCTGCCGAGTCTGCCAACAAAGCGTTCAAGAGCTGGTCAAAAACCGGCCCTAGCGAACGACGCGGGCTGCTTCTCGCTGCCGCGGATCGTCTCGAAGCCAAAAAGGACGATTTCATCGCCGCAATGGCGGCCGAGATAGGTGCGTCAGCGCTTTGGTCCGCGTTCAACGTGATGGGTTCAGCAGCGCTTCTTCGCGAGGCGGCGGGGCTGGTGACGCAAGTTCAGGGCGAGACGATTCCGACGGACAAACCCGGAACGCTTTCGATGACATTGCGCCAGCCCGTTGGCGTGGTGCTCAGCATCGTGCCATGGAACGGACCGATCCTGCTGGCCGCCCGTGCGATTGCCTATCCAATCGCCTTCGGCAACACCGTCATATTCCGCGGGTCCGAGACCAGTCCGCGGACCCACGCCCTGATCGCTGAAGCTTTCTATGAGGCTGGTCTGCCGGCAGGAGTGCTCAACTTTGTCGTGAATGCGCCCGATGACGCCCCCGAGGTCATCGACGCGCTGATCGCCCATCCGGCGGTGCGGCGCGTTAACTTCACGGGATCGACCCGCGTTGGTCGGATCATCGCGGAGAAGTGCGCCACGCAGCTGAAGCGCTGTCTGCTGGAGCTGGGCGGAAAGGCGCCCTTCGTGGTGCTGGATGATGCCGATCTGGATGGTGCGGTAAACGCAGCGGCGTTTGGCGCATTTCTCTACCAGGGGCAGATATGCATGTCGACGGAGCGGTTCGTCGTGGACGAGTCGGTCGCTGACGCATTCGTCGAGAAGTTCGTAGCGAAGGTGGCGACGCTCGCGGCAGGTGATCCCGTCGCGAATCCTTCGATCGTGGTTGGACCAGTGGTTGATGCACGTTCGGGCGCGCGCATCAACGGTCTGATCGAGGATGCCCTCGAGAAGGGGGCGGTGATAGCGACTGGCGGAAAGGCCGAAGGCGCGGTGATGCCCGCGACGATCGTCGATCATGTAAAGCCTGGCATGGCGATATATGATGAGGAGACCTTCGGTCCGATCACCACCGTGGTACGCGTGTCGGGTGTCGACGAAGCCGTCCGGATCGCGAACGACACGGCCTACGGCCTGTCTTCAGCGGTGTTTGGTCGAGATGTCAGCCGCGCGCTGGTGGTTGCCGAGCAGATCGAAGCTGGCTGTGTTCACATCAATGGTGCGACGGTGCAGAACGAGGCGCAGGCGCCTTATGGGGGCATGAAGCAGAGCGGCTACGGTCGCTTTGACGGGCGGGCCGTCATCGACGAGTTCACCGAACTCAAGTGGGTCACCATCGAACCATCCGGCCAGGCTTACCCGTTCTGATGGGACAGGCGCAGCCTGGCACCGGGCTGCGCCTCTTCCAGAGCAAAAAGATGATGCGCACCTCCTCACTCATCCTCCTGAATGGCTTCGCCCTCGCTGGGTGCGCCTCCATGCCGCATATCGTTGATGGTCCCCAGATGCTCGCGGCCGACGCGCCGCGAAGTGCGCGATCTTTGGAGGCGCCTGCGATCGACTGGCCGCAGGACGAGTGGTGGCGTCGCTATAGCGATCCGCAACTCGAAGCCCTCATTGACGCGGCACTGACGTCATCGCCGACCCTTGAGATCGCCACCGCGCGGGTGCGTCGCGCCGAAGCGCTTGTCGACCAGAGTCGGGCAAGCGATCTTCCGCAACTCAGCGTCAACGGCAGTTTCGCCGAGGCGAAGGCAAGCTACTGGAATGGCGCGCCCTACGCAGGCGTACCAAAGGGTGTGAACGACGCTGCGTCCGTTCGCGCCAGCCTGGATTGGAACCTCGACTTCTTCGGGCGCAACCGGGCAGCCATCGGTGCAGCGCTCTCGTCGGCCGAGGCCGCACGGGCAGAGGTCGCCCAAGCACGGCTGTTGCTCACGACTTCCGTCGCCGCCGCCTATGCCGACCTGCTTGGTCAGATGCGCGAGGCAGATCTCGCGGAAGACACGGTCGAAGTGCGTGAAAGAACCGCTGATCTGGTCCGTCGCAGGCGGGTGCAGGGACTGGAGACGCTCGCGTCTGAAGGGCAGGCCGAAAGCGCGCTCGAGACGGCCCGCCAGATGTCGCGTGCCACCGTAGAGGCGGCGGATCTCACTCGGCTGCGGATCGCAGCGCTGGTCGGCGACGGTCCGGACCGTGCATTGGCCATTTCCCGACCGACCGACCCGCAAGTGCCGACATTCGGCCTCCCGTCAAATCTACCCGCAGATCTGATCGGCCGCCGACCCGATGTTCGGGCGGCACGTTTCCGGGTGGAGGTCCGTGCCTCGCAGGTGGGCGTCGCAAAGGCTGGCTTCTATCCGAGCGTCAACCTCTCCGCATTCATCGGTCCCCAGGTGCTCGGACTTGGCAGGTTCTTCGATGCGGGTTCCATCGCGGGAAATATCGGTCCGGCCATCAGCCTGCCGATCTTCCGAGGTGGTGCGCTGTCGGCCAACCTGCGCGGCGCGCGTGCCGACTATGACGAGGCCGTAGGGAGCTACAACGATACGCTTCTGCGCGCCTTGCAGGATGTGGCACAGGTCGCGACGAGCGAGCGAGCGCTGGCTGAGCAGCTTGATCACGCACAGAAGGCGCGCGACGCAGCGCAGGTGGCATATCGCGCTGCGACCGAACGCTACCGTGGCGGGCTGCTCAACTACATCGCTGTGTTGTCCGCCGAAAACACGCTTATCGCCTCGAAACGTGCGGTGTCTCAACTCGAGACCCGCCGGTTCACGCTCGACGTCGCGCTTGTGCGCGCGCTCGGCGGAGGCGCCTGATCCGTCTGGAGCCTATTATGACCGACGCCGCTGCATCCTCCACAAATCCGCCCCCCACCGTTGAATCAGAGGAGAGCGAACGTCAATGGGTCCGTTTCGTGCCATGGATAATATTGGTCCTTGTAGTTGTGGGAGTGATCCTGGCGACGGCCAACTGGAACCGGTTCGAGGCGAACCGATCGGTCCAAACGACCGACAATGCAACTATTCAAGCGGATTCAGCCGTGGTCGATGCCAAGGTCTCGGGGTACGTTCGGACCGTGAACTTCACCGACTTCCAACGGGTGAAGGCTGGCGACGTCCTGGTCCAACTCGACGATCGTGAGGCGCGGGCTGCTGTGCTGCATGCCGAGTCTGCGTTGGCCAAGTCAAGGGCTGTTCTGGCCAATCTCGATCACGAGCTTGATGCGCAGCAGGCGATCATTGCCCAGGCGAGAGCGGCTGTGACTGGAAATGCGAGCAAGCTGCGTCTCGCTCGGGCAGATCAGCGTCGCTTCTCCGCGCTGGCGGAATCCGGCGCAGTAACCGGTCAGGAGAATGACAGCGCCGGCGCGAACGCGACCGTGCTTGAAGCCGCTCAGGCTGGCAGCGTTGCTGCGCTCGATCTTCAAAACCGGCAGCTGGACGTGCTGCGGGGGCAGAGGGCTCAGCGCGAGGCCGATGTGCTGGCGGCGCAGGCTGCACTCGAGAGTGCGCGGATCACGCTTTCCTATACCCGGATCGTGGCTCCCACAGATGGCATCGTGGGCCAGCGGCTTGTCCAGCTTGGCAGCCTGCTCAGTCCGGGGTCAGCCGTCGTAAACTTCGTTGCCAGCACGCCGCCCTATGTGGTCGCCAACTACAAGGAGACGCAGCTGGCGCGTATCGCCCCGGGGCAACGCGTCGACATCCTCGTCGACAGCTTTCCCGGCGAACGGCTCGTCGGGCATGTCTCTAAGCTTGCCCCCGCAAGCGGTGCGACCTTTTCGGCGCTTCCAGCGGACAATGCGACCGGCAATTTTACGAAGGTGACGCAGCGGATTCCGCTCAGGATCGATCTTGCGCCGGGACAGGCGATCATCAAGCGGCTGCGCGCCGGCATGTCCGTAACGACGAGGATCGAAACGCGTGGGTGATGTCGCGACTGCTCTGTGCAGCCGTCATTGGCTGCCGGACGGAATGCTCACACGTCGTATCGGCTCTGTGGTTGCCGTGTTGCTTGGGACATTGACCACCAGCCTGTTCACCCGTGATTTCGGCGTTTCGCTGGCTGATATCCGTGGGGCATATGGACTGAGCGTCGACGAAGGCGCATGGCTCAGCACCGTCACCAACGCTGCCCAACTCCTCTCTGCGCCCGCTGTGCCCTTGTGCGTAGTCATGTTCGGACCACGACGAATCCTTGGCTGGTCGGCATCTGCGTTCATCCTGGTAACGGCGCTGGCACCGATGGCGTCGGGAATGATCGCCATATTCGTCCTGCATGCCACGATCGGGTTCCTTCTGGGCTGCTTCGTACCGGCGACGCTGGCGATCGTCTTTGCCAACCTATCCCCCCGTTACTGGCTCTTCGCGCTTGCTCTCTATAGTCTGCGGTTGACGCTGGCATTGCATACAGGCGTCTCGCTCAGCGGCTGGTTCGTAGAGGATCTGGGTTGGCAGGCGATATATTGGCAGGCGACATTATTCGGCATCGCCTTCCTCCTCCTGGCGCTTGTAAGCTTCCCCCAGCGCGAGATCGCATGGAGCTTGTTTTCACGGACGAACAAGGGCGAGGTGGCGATGTTCTGTGTCGGGCTCACGCTCGTTTATGTAGGACTGGACCAAGGCAACCGCCTCGACTGGCTCGCGTCCGGAACGGTCGTTGCGTGCCTGACTGGCGGAATGCTTCTCGTCCTGGCTGCGATAGCGTGGCAATTCCTCTCACCCGTTCCATTCGCCCATCCCGCAGCGCTCCTTCGTCGCAACATCCACATGCCACTGATAATCGTGACGCTGTTCGGCGTCACCAGTGGTGCGACCTCGGTGCTGATCCCGAACTTCCTGGCGGTCGTCGGTCATCTCAAGCCCGAGCAGTCCGGAGCAGCGCTTTGGGGCGTTGATCTTGTACAGCTCGTTGCATTGCCTGTGGCGATCTGGTCGATCCGGCGGGCAGATCCGCGTCTCACCCTCGCCGGGGGGCTACTCCTCGTGATGTTGGGGTGCTGGCTTGGAAGCGGTATCACACATGACTGGCGGGCGGGCGACTTCGTCACGATGAGCGTGCTGATCGGAATAGGCAATGCCGCCGTTCTGTTGACGATGATCGCGATGACCGTCGCGAATGCAGCGCGCGAAGAGCTTATCTCCATCGTTGCCTACATTCAGATACCCCGCGTCCTTGGACCAGAGCTGGGACTCGCGATACTCACCACTTTGCTGCGCAAGCGTGAGGCTGTTGCCTCGGTCCTTGTGAGCAGCAATGTCGAGCGGGTGCGGGGGAGCGCGCTCGACTTCCATATTGGTGGAATGGGATCTGTCGTTCGACGGGAGGCTACCGTCCTTTCCTATGCGGATGCGTGGACCTTCTGCTTTTGGGTAGCAGCGCTCGCGATGCTGCTCGCGATGTTTCTGCGGCGGACGCCCTCACACCCGCTCGTCAAACTGCCTCGTCCCTAATAAGGCGGTGCGCAAGGAGAAGCGTTTTGACGGATAAGGATGAAGCTGAAAGCTCGGGACGTCGGCGGGGTATCCAGTCGATCGAAATCGGGATGCGCATCGTCGATGCCCTTGCGGCCAGTGAGGGGCCGTTGCCGCTCAGTACCATTGCGCAGATCACCGATATGGCGGCTCCGCAGGTGCATCGCTATTTGCATAGTCTCATCGCCGCTGGAACCGCAAGGCAGGATCCTGCTACGGGCTACTATGACCTGGGGCCTGGGGTCCTGCGTATTGGCCTTGCGGCGCTCGCCCGCACCGACGCATTCAGGATCGTTGACCGGGTGGTCGAATCATATGTGGAGACTTCCGGCCAGACTGTGCAGATTGCCGCACTCGGTCCGACCGGACCAACCATCGTGCGCATCTATCAAGGGCGTCCTGCGCTGTTGACGACCTTGCAGGTCGGTGTTGTGTTACCCCTCACAGCTTCAGCCACTGGGCGGGTTTTCCTCGCCTTCGCACCGCCTGCTGAGACTGCCGCAGCTATAGCGAATGAAGGCGGTAATGGCATGGACCGGGCAACGCTCGATGACTTGCGAGCCAGTATTCGTCGTGACGGCCGATCGGTGGAGACTGGTTCGGTGATACCGGGTCTGCGCGCCACGGCCTTCCCGATCTTCGATCTGCAAGGCCGGGCGATTCTGGTGGCCACGGTGCTGGGTCTCGCCGACAGCTGGAATGAGCAGATCGCGCGGGACGTCGAACACCTCGGTGTGCTGTGCACTCAGATAAGCGCGGAATTGGGCTGGCT
Source organism: Sphingobium sp. AP50 (assembly GCF_900109095.1). GTDB lineage: Bacteria > Pseudomonadota > Alphaproteobacteria > Sphingomonadales > Sphingomonadaceae > Sphingobium. The sequence continues at coordinate 222,082 of NZ_FNYZ01000007.1, read as the reverse complement.
CGAAGAACGCCACCAACCGGCCCTGGGCGAGGGCTGATGCACGCAAGCGCAGCTCCGATATTAACGCATTCCGGGCGTCTCCATCACTGTGCTGCCAGCTGCGGCCGCAGCGGTCGCGACCGTCCTTCGCGCACGGCCGTGGCTATCGAGATCCTCCGGCGCCCGGGGAGGTTCAGCGTTGGATACTCCGGCCGGAGGGCTTGAAGTAGAGGCCTTAACCATATGCTACCTGTTGAAATCGAAGACGACGATGCGGTGCCGCGGCGTCGGCGTGGCCGTCCCAGGCAGTTCGATCCGGAGGCAGTCGTCTCAGCCGCTCGCAGGATATTCTGGATCAAGGGATATGAGGGCGCGTCCATAGAGGAGCTATCCGCCGCAATGGGGATCAGCCGCCCTAGCCTCTACGCTGCATTCGGCAGCAAGGAGGGGCTGTTCGACAAGGTGGTCGATGAGATCGCTGACGAGAATTTTGCCTTCATGCGTCTCGCACTGGAGCAGATCTGCGCGCGCGACGTCGCTGCCCATATGCTTCGCGGTGCCATCGGAGTGCCGGATGGTATCGCTCGCGGCTGTCTGGAGCTCATAGGCTGCGTTGCCGGCGGACCACAGGACATTTCCGTCCGCGCCAATGTTATCGATCGTAATGCCGCTGCGCGCAGGGCGCTGGCAGCACGGCTTGAAAAGGCAAAGCAGGAAGGGGACCTGCCGGCTGCGTGCGATGCCCAGTCAATCTCCAGCTGGCTCTTCGCGGTCATGCAGGGATTAATCGTGCAGGCGGCATGCAATGTCGATAGGAGCACGCTCTTACGGATCGTCGATCTGACCATGGCTACTTGGCCACCTCGCGATTGCGAACCCGGTGCCCCTTGCTGAGGAGGCCTGCCATATCCGCTTGCCGTAGCGGCCTCATCAGCCTCTGGTCGTCCACCTGGAGGGCGGAAGGCTGACTTGCCTGTCCGCCCACGTTCGGGCTCGACGGAAGCTTCAATCACCTTCTGCGCGGTATCGACACGGGATGTGGCCGAACGGGTGGTGGGGAACCGATCTTCCGATAGTACCATTTTGCGGACCAGATGTTCAGCCCGGCACGCACGCGCTTGGGGCAACATTCTCATGAACGCCCTCCGGAGAGGCCGCGCGCTTGTCACGGCAGCTGCGACGGCAGGCGGCCTGTAGGTCGCGCGAGGATCGATAGCGCACGGCGGAAGTTGTGCGTTTCGATCCCGAGAAACAGCCTGATGTGATCGTCAAACCGGTCCGCGAGCGAATACATGCCTCCAGGGGCTACCGCGACGTTTCTCTCAAGCGCAGCTTTGTAAATAGCGGTCGCGGAGGTGCCTGCCGGTAACCGCACCCACGCCAGCAGGCCGCCATCCTTCGACGTCAGGTGGGATCCGGCCAGTAATCCGTCACCCAGAGCATTCTGCAGTGTCTGGATGTTCTGACGGACGTTGAGCTTGAGTTCCCCGACATGTGTGCCGAACGAGGCGCTCTCCAGCAGCCTGGCGATGAGCGCCTGTTCGAAAACCGGCATGGCGGGCGCGACGATGCTTCGGACATTCTGCATTGCCTTTGCATAGCGGCCCGGCATGCACCAACCGACCCGCAGCCCGCTGCCGAGGGTCTTGGAGAAGGAGGAGCAGTGCAGCACCCGACCGGTCTGATCGAAGGCCTTGAGCGGACGCATCATCTTGTTCCTGACTGACACATGGCCGAACACGTCATCCTCTATCATCGCCAGATCGAACCGTTCAGCCAGGTCGAGCAGATGTCGCTTGTCAACGTCCGAAAGGCTTGCACCGTAAGGGTCGGGTAGGGATACCGAGACAAAGCAGGCGCGGACGTTGAATCGTTCAATCGCCTCCTCCAGTCGTTCGAGATCACGAGCTCTGTTGGCTGTGCTTGGGATCTCGATGATCTTGCGGTTGAGGCTGTGGATGATCCGGAGAAGCGGATAGAATGTGGGCGTCCGGATGGCTATCGTGTCGCCCGGTGCCGTCGACGCTTCTACGGCGCTGACCAGCGCGTGCGTGCAGCCCAGCGTGGTCACGAAGTCGCGATCGTCCGCCGATATCTCCCGCGCTCGATAATATCCTGCCAGCGCGCGGCGTAGCGGGCGATAGCCCGGCCCGAAATCCGGGGTGAGACAGGCGCGCAGATCCTCCGCAAGAATCTTGCGCGCGGTCCGGCTGACCATCCCCTGCGGCAGAAGTTTGGGATCCAACATCGGAGAGAGGAGGTCATACCCCTGTCGGCTACGTAGAGTCGCGAGATCGTTGAGAATGTCCTGCCCCTTCTGCTCTACTAGGGAGAGAGGGTGATCGATGATGTAGGGTGCGCGAGCGCTCTCGTTGTCCCGCTCGCGAGCGACATAATAGCCTGACCGGTCCTTTACGCTAATGGCGCCGCCCATCTCAAGATGGGCATAGGCGGCAATCAACGTGTTCTTGCTGACACCGAAGCGGCGCATGGCGGACCGGACGCTGGGAAGCCGCGCACCCGGTTCGATGTCGCCTTCGAGAATCAGTTTCTGAAGCGTCTCCGCCACGGCGAGATATTTGGGCAACGCTCCTTCCGGGGTCATGTCATGGACCTGCAACGTTCAAGAGATGATCCCAGAATCTCGATGTGCTGTTCCCCGCGTCCTGTGCCCTCAACTGTACCTATAGAAAATGAGAAAATCTGTCACTTGTCCAGTCGGACCTTGTGCCGGATAGCTTTCGACACGAACAAGGGGAAGTCAAAGAGAGCTGAAGATCGGCTTGTGAAGCCGTTTTTCAGCTTTGCCAAGGCTCCCGCCACATTAATCGATCTGTGACCACGCGTGAACGGGAGAATTGTCCCCGAAGCCTCTCGTGCGTCCACGACGCAGAAGGGGGTGAGATAGAGTGGCAAGGGAAAGCGAAACGATCGGTGGGCGTAGCGCGACCCGCATGAGCCGTCGCAAGCTGCTTCTAGGCGGGGGCGCTGCGCTCGTTGCGACCGCTGCGGCTGGCTATGGCGCGCTCAGTATTCCCAAGTCTGCCTCACGGGCCGAGATAGAGGCTTCGTTGGCGGATGGATTCCGGGACGTGCCCTTCTGGTGGGACGAACTCGGCGTGGCACCACCACCGCAGGCCGAACTCATCGACAATGTCGACTTTCTCGTCGTGGGTGCCGGTTTTTCGGGGCTGACGGCAGCGCGGACGCTTGCGCAGCACGGCGGAAAGGTGATGATCCTCGACGCGGAACAGCCGTTCTTTGGCGCGAGCTCTCGCAATTGCGGCTTCTTTGGACAGGCCTTTGAAAATGGGGGCGACCGCTCTACTCCCGAACATGCGGCCTATTTCGACGAATATCTGGCCAGCAATCATTTCCTCGAACAGCTTATCGAGGAGGACGGGATCAACGCCGTCATTCGTCATGGCCGCTTCCGCGCCGCTTCGCACAAGGCGCATTTCGACAAGATGGTGGCCGATGCCAAGGCGACTAAGGCCTCATTCGACTACCGTTACGAAGTGGTGGCGCCGGGCGAGGAGACACAGTATTTCAATTCCCCGACAGCGGCGCATGGCGGGATATTCCTTCCTGACTCGCCCTATCTACAGCCTGCAAGGCTTGCCCATGGCAACTATCTGGCAGCTGTGCGCAAAGGCGCGCATTTCGTCGGCAAGACGCGGGTCGTCGACATAGAGAGACAGGCAGACGGCCGTTATCTCGTCTCCACCAGTCGCGGCAAACTCCATGCAAAGCAGGTGCTGGTCGCAGTCGGCGGCTATGGCGCACCAGGCTTTTCCGCCCTGGGCGACGTGCTCCCGGTCAAATCATATCTCATCGCGACCCACAAGCTGACCAAGGCGCAGATGCAGTCCGTGTGGGAACGACCGCTGTCTCTTCACAATTCCAAGACCAATTTCAATATCGTCATTCCAACGCCCGACGAAACTCAACTGCTCGTGAACGGCCGCACCGGTGTGCGTTATGCTTCGCATGCAGCGATGGCGGTGGACCTATGCCGCGTCGCGATGGAACTGCTTCCACAACTAGGCGAAATTCGAGCCACCCACGTTTGGGAGGGCACGTTCGGAATGACCTATGACGGCCGCAAGCACATCTTCCGGGATGACGAAGGCGTCTACTATCTATCTGGCGACAATGGCTCGGGCATCGGCAAGATGCATTGGTGCGGTAATAAAGTGGCGCTCAAGATGATGGGGCTACCAGGGTCTGAAACGGTCTTCGCGCTTGAAGGACCTCCACCCAATTTCCCGGGATATGTCAATGGCAGCGACTGGTTCGTACCTGGCGCGGTTGCCTATTACGATATGAAGGATCGCATCATGTAGCCTGGAAGCAGGCATACGCTTCAAGATTTTATACAAAAAGGGGAATGAACATGCGTATGATGCCTATTGCGACAGCTGTTGCTGTCGCGGGTTTTCTGGGAGCGGTCGCGTTCGCTCAGGACAAGGCGCCGGACTTCGAACCCTATGTGTCCGCCAAGGGGGAGGAGGGGTTCATACCGCGGATGAAATCGAAGGATGGCGCGTCTCAGTCTTTCGGCCGCCCGCTCAAGGCCCCTCCGGGCGTGACCGGGATGTATTACGGCATCTGGAAAGCAGGTCCAGGTGTCTATCGTAGCGAAGGCGCTCGCCCGGAGGTGTTCGTCGTGCTCGAAGGCAAGGGCACCGTCTGGATCGAGGGGTACGGAGAGCATGTGCTCGAGCCGGGCGTGATCATCACCACACCTGCTGCCACGCCGGCGGAAATCACGGTTGAGCGGCCGCTCAAGAAGGTATCCTGGGTCGACGTGTCGCGCTGTCCGATCAGCGACAAGAATCCCAAGAACTGCTGAGTTCGCTCGGCGGATATCGATCAAAATAGAGCCGACGTCTCGGGCGTGCGTAAGCGCGCGGGATGCGCGCGCCTGCACAAATCCAGACCAGGGGGTAAGTTAATGGGGACCGATCGCTTCCAAGTTCAGCTCAGCCGGCGCGCGATGACGTTTGCGCTTTGTGCTGCCTTTTCCGCAGCCACGCCGGTTGCGGCCCAGAACGATGGAATCATGGCATCGTCCGATCAGCCGGGACAAGGCGACGAAATCATCGTCACGGCCCAGAAGCGAGCCGCCAGCATTCAGGATGTGCCGCTGAGCGTTGCCGCTATCGCTGGCGATACCCTGGAGAACCACGGGATCGAGAGCACCAGCGACATCGCCCGGCTGACGCCCGGCGTCGCGGTCTCCTCGACCGGACCAGGCCGCACCCAGATCATCATCCGCGGCATCTCCTCGGTCACCGGCTCGCAGCCCACGACCGGTTACTATCTCGATGAGGTGCCGATTTCGGCCGTGTCGGACAATATCGAGGGATCGCTGTTCGATCTCAATCGCGTCGAAGTGCTGCGCGGCCCCCAGGGCACGCTGTACGGATCGGCCTCGATGGGCGGGGCCGTCAAATACATATCCAATCAGCCCGATGCCACGAAGACGGAAGGGCGAGCGGACCTGACCCTGTCGGATACCAAGGGTGGTGGCACCAACTACGCCGGCAATGCCGTCGTCAACCTGCCGCTCTTGGAGGACCTAGCTGCCCTGAGGGTAGTGGGCTTCTACAAGTCGGAAGACGGTTACATCGACCGCTATGCAATCGATCCGAATAATTATCTGGCCGTCGACCCAACAAAAGAGCCTGAGAAGAACGTCAATTCCTACCAGCTCTGGGGCCTCCGCGCAGCGCTTGGTATTACGCCGACCGAAAGTTTGCGGATCACTCCGTCCGTCTATTATCAGAAGCTGACCCAGGATGGCGCCTTCTCCTTTGACGATCCGCCTGGCTCCTACGCCAACCCCATCCAGGCGCGCTTCGTCCCGGATACTTCGCGCGACGAAGTCCAGATCTACAATCTCACTGCCACCAACAAGTTCGGTAGCGATCTGGAGCTGACCTCTTCGTCCTCCTATTTCATCCGTAATTTCCTCGACACCGAGGACACGTCGCGGGTCGTCTACATTCTCAACCAGTCGTCGGGCGTGCAGCCTACCGCATTTCCGAGCTGGGAAACGCAACGGATCAGGACGAAGGTGTTCACCCAGGAATTGCGTCTGGGGGGAACCATCGGCGCATTCGACTTCGTTGTGGGCGGCTTCTATCAGGAGACCAAGAGGCACCGGCGCAATCAGATGCCTCTGACCGACGCTTACAATGAGGCTTTCGACACCCCGTTCCCTGGTTTCGACGTCCTCTTCAGTGGCAACAGGCGCAATCGCACCGAGGAGATTTCGGCTTTCGGGCAGCTGATCTGGCACGTCAACGACAGGTTGCGCCTGACTGGCGGTCTGCGCCAGTTCAACATCAAGGAGAGTTTCAACTCGATTGCCGACGGTGTCTACAATGGTGGCCAGACGCGTACGAGTGGCAAATCATCCGCAAGCGGCGTAACGCCAAAATTCGGTGTCGATTTCGACGTGAGCAAGGACGTAATGCTCTACGCCAGCGCCACCAAGGGCTTTCGCTCCGGTGGATCGGTCAATCCGGTGCCCCAGTCGGTATGTGGTGCCTATCTCGCCGATCTTGGCCTTTCCTCATCTCCCACACAATATGATCCAGATTCTCTCTGGAGTTATGAGGCTGGCGTGAAATCCCAGTTCGCCGATCGCCGCATCACCGTGAACGCCTCGGCCTACCATATCGACTGGTCACGTATTCAGCAGCAGGTCTCCCTGCAATGCGGCTTCAGCTTCACGGGCAATTTCGGCAGCGCCGTCAGTCGTGGCCTCGAACTGGAGACCCGCTTCCGACCCATCGACGACCTGACCCTAGGGGTTAACGCCGGTTACACCGACGCTTATCTCAAGGACAGCGTCCCCGGCACGCCAGGAGAGAAGGGCGACAGGCTTCTCAACGTCCCCAAGTTCACCGTTTCGGCGTCGGTCGATTACAGTCATCCTGTCAGCGATGTCCTCACCGGCTTCTTCATCGCCGATGCAAGCCACGTGTCGAACGTCCTGGCCGAATATGACGACAACAGCGCCTGGGAAAAGCGCAAGGCCTATGAGATCGTGGATATGAGGATCGGTGTGCGTCACGCGCCTGGCAATTGGAGCCTGGCGTTATTTGCGGACAATCTGTTCAATGAGCATGCGACGACCGGCAACGCATTCTCCTCGACAGGCGTGAACCTTCCGACCACCCGCGCCCTGGCTATCAACCGCCCGCGCACCATCGGCCTCAATCTCAAGGCTGGTTTCTGACCAGTGGCGGCCCGGGTATCGTTCGCGGGCCGCCATTGATAGCATTGCAGGGCCTGCATGGAACCCGCCTGAGACGCATCATCCAGAGAAGATCGTCTCACGCGGTGCCGGCTTTCGCCGCCGCGTATGGCGGTTGGTTGATGAACCCGTGGGCATCGTCGGCGTAGAAGGTCGCTTTGTCCAGCTTGGTAAGCGGCCAGCTGTTGGGCAGACGCGCGGGCAGATCAGGGTAGATGCAGGAGGGCCGGGTGACGATGCTTTGGCCACTTAGTTGAACCGCCCGGGGCGGTTCAAGCCGCATCAAGGCGCCGAACGTCCGCGCCTTCTTGAATTGGATCAGCAGACACATCTGATCCGATCCGGCCGAAGGGCGCAGCGACCTCTCGACCCGTTTCGACGCATGCCAGGATCGCCGGCCGTTACCACTCCGTTTTGGGCTTCCGCAAACAAAGATTCAACGATCATTGAACTCTATGTCCGACTGCTTATCGACGCGCTGCCGCGCGACAGGAGGAGACACCCGAGGGCCACCGGAGCTCACGTCCGGCGCAGAATGCAAGGCGTTGGCCGCGCCGCCGATATGTGCGGCACGGCCCGGATCAGCGATATTCCGGTTTAGTGGAAAACCATACCGCCATCGATCATGACTGCCTGCCCCGTCATATAGTCAGAGTCAGGCCCAGCCAGGAAAGATACACAGGCAGAAACGTCGCTCGGCTCCGATACCCGCTTCAATGTGATATTCTTGGCGAACTGCTCCATGCCCCATTCGAAGGTTTCGCCGTTATTGTCGGCCAGATCCTGCGCTACTTTCTGCATCATCGGAGTATTGACGATGCCGGGGCAATAAGCGTTGACGGTGATGCCCAGCGGCGCCAGATCGCGCGCTGTGGTCTGTGTGATACCGCGAACGGCGAACTTTGTCCCGCTATAGACCGCAAGATCCGGATTGCCGACTTGGCCCGCCTGTGAACAGGCGTTGATGATCTTGCCACCATGACCCAATGACTTGAAAGCTTTGACCGCCGCCTGGGTGCCCCAGATTACGCCTCCCACGTTGACGTCAAAACATGTCCGATAAATTTCGGGAGTGATATCCTGGATCGGCGTGATCGGAGCCACGCCTGCATTGTTGATCATGACGTCGAGGCCACCAAGTTTTTCGATCGCTTCTTCGACGGCCGCAAAAACCGAATCCCGATCCGCGACATTTACGCCTACGGCGCAGGCCGTGCCGCCGGCTGCGATGAGCTTTTCCGCCACCTCCGTTGCAGAGGCGAGGATGATGTCGGCGCAGGCAATGGCAAAACCGTCCTGAGACAGGCGCATTGCGATCGCCTCGCCGATGCCTTGTCCTGCACCGGTTATGAAGGCCACTTTTCCGGAAACCTTGGTCATGATCCTAATCCTTCTGCTTGGTTGAAAGAAACTGCGTGAAAGGCCGCCTCGGTCAGAACGACACCGATGTCTTGAGACCCAGGGCGACGACATTGCGATTCTGCGAAATACCGCCCGGATTGATGCCCCATTGGATGTTGGGCGTGATGCGCACGCCTGCTGTCGGAACGAAGCGATAATCCAATTCGGCGAGATATTCCGATTGCCTGATGCCGGGGAGCAAGCCGTCATCGAAGGCGATCTGGTCAGTCGCGCGCATGCGGCTGTTGATATGGGTGCGCGCGATGGCGAAGGCGATCTGGTCGTTTGGACGCCCGGCGAAGGTGCCGGTCTGGGTCATGCCCAAGGCGATCTGATTGTCGATCAGGCTGGTCTTGCGATCGAGTTGCGTGATGTTGAAAAACATCGATAGCCCTTGCTTGTCCAGCCCGCCAGGCGAAGCGGTAAGTTGTTGCGCCATTTCGAAATAGACGCCGTGGCGGCCACGATATGCTTTGCCCTCATTGCCCGAAATCGCGATGAGTTGGCCGTTGCTGTCGCGGACCAGATCGTTTGTGCGCGATGTTTCGACCCAACCGCCCACTTTATAATAGCCCGGCTTGGTTCCACCGAAAGTCGGGGTCCACGCGGCCTCGAATGGCAGCAAAATGCCCCTCGTGCCGGAAAAGCCGAGGTTGAAGCCCTTAGTCGGATTTACATTGTCGGGATCGACCAGATAGCCGCCGATCTGCACATAGCCCTGCTTCCGGTCAGCGCCCAGATTGTAGCGGCCTACCGCAGCCCAATTGCTGCCAGGCGCGGAAAACCAGTAGTTGATGCCGCTGTTGAAATTGCCCTGTGGCGACGCGCAGAATGACAAATTCTGGAAATCGCAGGAAAAAGCCGCAAATTCAGAGTTGGCGGGCATGCGTCCGACCTTTAATCGGAAACGGTCGGCGTCGAAGGACTGTTGATACCAGGCCTCGACCAACCGGACGATCTCACCCCGCCCATAAGCCTCCTGCACCTGCTGGAGCATGCCGAGGTCAGCGTTGACCGTCAGGCTGGGACCATGGCGGTAAAAGAGGGCGACCTTGGCAAGGCCGCCTTCCACCCCCGCAATCTTGTCCATGTCAGCCGCCATTTCTACGATGGCTTGGCCGATCACGGTCACGTCACGGCGCGATCCGCCGCGCGGGTTCCAGGCCAGTTCATTGCCATAGGCGACCTGAAAATCGAGGCCATCCTCATATAGTTGCGACCGCAAGCCGCCCCAGTCCCCCAATATGCCTGTGGTCATCTGAGGGCCTACGGCCTTCCCATCTTCGGTTTCCGGTTGCGGCAAGGCCGTGGCGGGGACTTGCATATCGGCTGGATCGCCCAACGATCGTGGGGTCTGCGCATATGTGCCGCCAGCCAAAGTGATGGCAGCCGTCATGCTCGCGAGAAACGCGATCGATTTCATGGTCACTCTCCTAAAGAGGCCACGCGGGGCGAGAAGCATTGTGGCTCAAGCGATCTTGCGACGATCGTCTTTCGTCCGGCGTGTCGATCCGGCGCGGGGGCGGATGATGCCTATCATGCGTACATCATCTGCCCCGTCCTATCCGGCTTATGTCTATGCAGGCTGATTTTCGCTCGTTTTTTCGAGGATAAAGCCGCGAAATCCATCCTGCGTGACTTGTTTCAGCGCCTCGCGATAGGCCGCAAGGCCGCCCATGTAGAAATAGATGCTGTTCTTCTTCCCCGGAATGTTCGCGCCAAAGATCCAGGATTCAGCCTTGGGGAACAAGGTCTGGTTGGCGATATCCTCGCATGTCTGGACCCAGGCTTCTTCGGATTGCGGCTGCGGCTCCAGCGTGGCGATGGCGTTATCTTCCATGTAACCGATCGTGTCGGCGATCCACTCCACTTCGGCCTCGATCGATGGGGGCAGGTTGGTGAAGGGACCGTTGGGGCCAAGGACCATGAACATGTTGGGGAAATTCGCGGTCGCCACGGCCATGTAGCTGGTGGGGCCGGCCTTCCAGTGATCCTGAATCAGGACGCCGTCGCGACCGCGCAATTCCATGCGCTTGTAATTACCATCGACCGCATCGAACCCAGTTGCAAAGACAAGCATGTCGAGTTCATGTTCGACACCATCAGACGTGACCACGCCTGTCGATGTGATCCTTTCGATCGGTGTTTCTTCCGATCCCACATGGACCAGGGTCACATTGTCTCGATTGAATATCTCATAATAGCCGCTGTCGCACAGGGGGCGCTTGGCGTGGAGATCCTTAGGTTTCAGCTTGCGGGCTGTTTCGGGATCGTTGACGATCTCGTCGATTTTGCCGCGGATATAATCCTGCGCCGCCTTGTTTGCCGCTTCGTTCGTGGCGATGTCGTTGAACGTCTCGAACATGAAGCGGAAGCCGCCGCCCTTCTTCCATGCCCGGTCGAAGATCGCCTTGCGCTCCTCGTCCGAAACGCTGAACGTCCCGATGTCGCTTTCCTCGAAGCCGAACGCCAGGGCCGAACCGCGCACCTGATCCCAGATCGCATCGAAATCACGATGGATGTCGGCCAGTTCTTCCTTGCTGATCGGGCCATTGCCGATCGGCACCGAATATTGCGGCGACCGCTGGAACACGGTCAGGTGCCTGACCTGGGGCGCCACCGCAGTGATGAATTGCACGCCGGTCGATCCCGTGCCGATCACGCCGACCCGCTTGCCTTCGAAGCTGGTTTCCGGTTGCCAGCGCGACGTGTGATAGACTTCACCTTCAAAGCTTGCGAGGCCTGGAATGTCGGGAATGTTGGTGGCGGCCAGCAATCCCAGGGCGGTAATAAAATATTTTGCGAGATAGGTTTCGCCAGCGTCCGTCGTCACGACCCATTTGCGCCGGGCACCATCGAACACGGCCGATGTGATGCCGGTTTCGAGCCGGATGTCCTTCATCAGGTCATGGCGTTCGACCACGCTTTGAAGGTAGGAGAGGACTTCGGCCTGCGGCACATATTTGGTCTTGAATTCCCACTCCTGGTACAATGCCTTGTCCCAGGAATAACAATAGACGTGCGATTCCGAATCCGACAACGCACCGGGATAGCGGTTCCAGTACCAGGTTCCGCCAACGCCACCGGCCTTGTCGAATGCCAGGACATGCAAACCATGTTCGTCGCGCAATTTTTTAAGCGCGTAGATGCCGCCAAATCCGGCGCCTACGACCACCGCATCCAGTTCGATTTCGGACGTAGCTGTGGCGTTGGGAGAAGTAGCCATTTCGATCCTCCAGTTACTTTAATCTTCGAATGTCTTTGCCACCGTGCGCGGCATCCGGGTGGGGCGCCGCGTCAGCCGGCCTCCGCCATCATATTCTTGGCGATGATGATCTGCTGGATCTGCGTCGTTCCTTCGTAGATGCGGAACAGGCGCACATCGCGATAGAAGCGTTCGATCGCATATTCGCTGACATAGCCGGCACCGCCATGGATCTGGACGCAACGATCGGCGACCCGGCCGCACATTTCGGTGGAAAACATCTTGGCGCAGGATGCCTCGGTGCTGATCGGCTGGCCAGCATCGCGCCGCTGCGCCGCGTCCAGAACCATGCATCGCGCGGCGTAAATTTCGGCCTTGCTGTCCGCCAGCATCGCCTGGATCAACTGATGTTCAGCGATGGGCGTTCCAAACTGGCGGCGGTCCATCGCATAGCGCAACGTGTCGGCCAGCATGCGTTCGGCAGCGCCCACGGCCAGGGCAGCGATATGCAGGCGACCCTTGTCGAGGACTTTCATCGCAGTCTTGAAACCGACGCCTTCGACGCCGCCGATCAACTGTGACCGGGGGACGCGCACATCTTCGAAAACGACGTCGCAGGTATGCGCACCCTTTTGGCCCATTTTATGGTCGGGCTTGCCGAGTGAAAGGCCGGGAGTGCCTCGCTCGACGATGAAAGCGCTGATACCGCTTGCTCGTTTGTTGGCGGGGTCCGTCCGGGCCATCACGCTGAAAATCCCGGCATGGGGGGCGTTGGTTATGTACCGCTTGGTCCCGTTGAGGACATAATGGTCACCGTCCAGAACCGCGCTGGTCTTGAGCGATGCAGCGTCCGATCCGGCATCGGGTTCCGTCAGGCAAAAGGCGCTAAGATATTCGCCGCTGGCCAGCCGTGGCAGATATTGCTCCTTCTGCGCCTGTGTGCCGTCGATCAGGATGCCGAGCGACCCGATGCCATTGTTGGTCCCAATATAGGAGCGGAAGGCGGGGGAGGCACGACCCAGCTCGAATACGATGCGGACTTCCTCCTCCATCGTCACGCCCAGGCCGCCGAATTCCTCAGGAATCGTCAGGCCGAACAGGCCCAGTTCCCGCATGGCCGCAATGACGGTCTTTGGGATCTCGTCCGTCTCGGCGACTTCATTTTCATGCGGGATCAGAACTTCGTCCACAAATCGACCGACTGTCGTGACGAGGAAGTCCAGCGTATCCTGATCGCGTATCATCTTCTCTCCTGGCACCGTCCATTGGGGCGCTCTTAAAACTCGGTCGGGACGGGCCTTACCGTCCCACGGATTGTATCTGTGCCACCATCAGCTTGAGCCGGGGGCCGATGTCCTCTTCCAGCTTCTCTCTAGGCAGCTGAAAGCTCGGACCACCGCAATTGAAGGCCAAAATCCCATGCTCCGGGTGGATCAGGGGAACCGCCACGGAATTCACATCGCGCGTCCATTCGCCGATAGACAGGCAGTAGCCAAAATCTTCATAGTCGCGGAAAGCGCGATCAAGGCCACGACGGATTTCACGCCAATCGGTGTCGTGACGCTCACGAATATGGTTGAGCAGGAACTCACGTTCCTTCTCCGGCATCGCTGCCAGGCATGCGCGGCCCATCGAACTAAGATGCAGCGGCAGATAGGATCCGACCTGCCGGCGCATGGTCATGTTCGCCTGACCATGAACCACGTCGAGATACACCATCTGCAACCGGTCCCGCGCCGCCATCGCCACGGTGGTCTGGGCATGTTTCGCCAGATCCTCCATGAAAGGATGCGCTACCGCCCTGATCGAAAGGTTCGACAACATCTGATAGCCAAAGGCGAGTACGCCGACGTCCAGATGATATTTGCCTGACGATGGTTGGCGCTTGAGGCAGCCCAACTGCGCGAGCGTATAGGTGAGACGCGAAACCGTCGCCTTGGCCAGGCCCGTCTTGGCAGCCAGTTCCTGGTTGCCCAGCAGGCTTTGCGAGGGCGTGAAGCAACGGAGCAATTCCACCCCCCGTGCTAAAGCCGTAACGAAGTTTCGATCTTTTTCGCCTTCATTTTCGTTCTCCTCTTCCATGCCGCCAACGCTGCTATCGCCTGATTCGTCGGGCGCGTTTCCTGGCTTTTTCGCCTCATCCAAATGCGTCGTGGCCAGCTTTATGGTCTTCATCGTAACCCTCCGATTTATTTTGTCAATAATGCGGTATTAGATTCCGCTGTGCGGAACTAAAATGCCTATTGTTCATCATTGAAAATGCCAGATCATGCTCAATGCGTTGTTATTAAGTCATATTTAATCGGAAAACGCCGAAACTTTACAATCCCTTCGCAAAGCCTTATTCATTCTACCAACGAAATATAGTTCCGCTGTGCGGAATTTGCAAGATGGTAGAGGATCATGACAATCACGGCGAAACCCGAAATCCATCTTGAAATACGCGATGACGGCGTTGCAGTGATATGCATCGATCGACCCCACGCAAAAAATGCGTTGAACCTGAAGATCAGGCGCGAAATGGCGGAGATCTTCCTTAATCTATCCGGCATATCCGATATTCGCGCCATCGTCCTGACGGGCGGGCCGGACATATTCGTGGCGGGCGCCGATATCGGCGAAATGGCCAACGCCACCCCGATCGAAATGATCCAGCGCAAAGTCGAGCAGCTATGGGGGGCGATCGCGTCCTGTCCTGTGCCGATCGTGGCGGCGGTCAACGGATTTGCCCTTGGCGGTGGATGCGAATTGGCGATGCATTGCGACATCATCGTGGCGGGACGTTCGGCCCGTTTCGCGCAGCCCGAAGTCAAGCTGGGCGTGATGCCCGGAGCAGGCGGGACGCAGCGGCTGATCCGGGCTGTAGGAAAGTTTCAGGCCATGCGCATGGCGCTGACCGGCTGCATGGTCGGGGCGGAGGAGGGCTTGCGGATCGGCCTCGTAAGCGAAGTGGTCGATGATGCGCAGACGATCGATCGCGCAACGGAGATCGCGATCGACATTGCCCGCATGCCATCCATGGCGGTGCGACAGATCAAGGAAGTGATGCTGGCAGGCGCGGACCTCCCCCTGGAAAGCGCATTGATGCTGGAGCGCAAGGCGTTCCAACTCCTTTTCGACACGCAGGACCAGAAAGAGGGCGCGGCCGCCTTCATGGAAAAGCGCAGGCCGCAATTTACGGGGTTATGAAATGAACAGTCGGATAGATACGATCGGCATCGTTGGTACAGGCATTATGGGCGCAGGTATCGCCCAAATTGCCGCAGCAGCGGGCATCAAGGTGCGGTTGTTCGATGCGCGTAAAGGAGCGGCGCAGGCCGCCTGTGATGGATTGCGTGCGACCTTCGACAAGCTCGTGGCCAAGGGAAAGATGGAACCTGATGCAGCGCAAGCCGCGACGGCCTGTCTGTCGCCCGAGGCGGATATTGCCGCGCTCAAGGATTGCGGCCTCGTCATCGAAGCGATCGTCGAAAGGCTGGATGCAAAGCAGCAGTTGATCGCGCAGCTGGAAGACTTGGTTTCGGCGGACGCCATATTGGCGACCAACACATCGTCGCTGTCCGTCACGGCGATTGCGGTCGAGTGTCGCCACCCCAAGCGCGTTGCGGGCTTCCACTTCTTCAACCCCGTTCCGTTGATGCGCGTCGTGGAAATCATACCTGGTTTCGCCACCAGCGAAGCGACGACACAAGTGCTGTCGGACCTGGCCGAAAGGCTGGGCCATCGCGGTGTCGTGGTAAAGGATACGCCGGGTTTCATCATCAATCATGCTGGCCGTGCCTATGGTACGGAAGCGTTGCGCATCGTAGAGGAAGGGGTGGCGTCCTTCGCGCAGGTCGATGCGATCCTGCGCAATGCAGCGGGCTTCCGCATGGGGCCGTTCGAGCTGTTCGATCTCACCGGCCTGGATGTCTCGCATCCCGCGACACGTGCGATCTTCGAACAATTTTACGGCGATCCGCGCTACAAGCCATCATACATTGCCGAACAGCGGGTTGTCGCACGGGAATTAGGGCGCAAGACCGGCCGGGGATTTTACGATTATGGCGCCGCCGCCGCGTCTGCTGCCCCTGCTCAGGCGGCTACCGTCATCGATCCCACCGAGGCGCCACCGGTCTGGATCGCGCCGAGTGCGGATTTCGACACGGCCGATTTGGCGGCGTTGGTCGGGGCCTGTGGAGGCGCGTTGGATCATGGCGAGTCCCCGCAAACCGGCTCGCTCATCCTCATCGCGCCACTCGGTGAAGATGCCACATCGGCGGCACTGCGCCTGGGCTGCGATCCGACCCGCAGCGTCGGGATCGATCTTTTCACAGGGGTGGGGACGCATCGAACCCTAATGGGTACGCCAGCGCTTGACGCGCGTTTCGCGGACGCTGCGCGGGCCTTGTTTACGCAGGACGGCGGCACGGTGACGTTCATCGGCGACAGCACCGGCTTCGTGGCGCAGCGTGTGCTGGCCATGGTGGTGAACCTGGCCGGTGAGATTGCGCAGCAGCGCATCGCCAGCCCGCAGGACATCGATGATGCCGTGCGGATAGGCCTTGGCTATCCGAAGGGTCCGCTCAGTTGGGGCGACAGCCTTGGGGCAGACAAGATATTGTCGATATTGACGCGCATCCATGCCCTGACAGGCGACCCTCGCTATCGTCCCGGTCCCTGGCTGCGCCGTCGCGCCACGCTGGGGCTTTCCTTGCTTCATAAAGAACAGCCCGCCTCCCGCCTTTGATGCGCAAGGCCGACCAAAAACAGCCCGATCGGGTGAAGGAATGAACATGAGTTCTTTAGACGGCATACGCGTGCTGGACCTGAGCCGTGTCCTGGCAGGTCCATGGTGCGGCCAGATCCTGGCCGATCTGGGTGCGGAGGTCATCAAGGTCGAACGGCCGGGCAATGGCGATGATACCCGATCCTGGGGGCCACCCTGGATGAAGGATGATGCAGGCAACTCGACGACCGAGGCAGCCTATTATCTGGCTGCCAATCGCGGCAAAATGTCCGTCGCGATCGATATTTCGACGTCTGAAGGTCAGGATATCGTGCGCGAGCTGGCGCGCAAATCCGACGTCCTGATCGAAAATTACAAGGTCGGCTCGCTCGACCGTTATGGCCTCGATTATCGAAGCCTCGCCGCGATCAATCCCCGGCTGGTCTATTGTTCCATCACCGGGTTTGGGCAGGATGGTCCGCGCGCGGCCGAACCCGGCTATGATTTCATCATTCAGGGGCTTGCCGGGCTGATGAGCATAACCGGCGAGCGGGACGACCGACCGGGCGGCGGGCCGCAAAAAGTCGGCGTGGCCGTAGCGGACCTGATGACCGGGCTTTATGCGACCATCGCGATCCAGGCGGCACTGATTGCGCGGCAGACGACCGGACGTGGCCAGCATTGCGACATGGCATTGCTGGACGTGCAGGTCGCGACGCTCGCCAACCAGACGATGAACTATCTTTCATCGGGCAAGGTGCCGGGGCGTTATGGCAATGCCCATGCGAACATCGTACCTTATCAAGTGTTCCGTGCCAGCGATCGCGACTTCATCATCGCCTGCGGCAACGATCAGCAATTTGTGGCATTATGTCGCGCGATCGGGCTGCCGGACCTGTCGGCGGACCCGCGCTTCATCACCAATGCGGATCGCATCGCCCATCGCGAGCAACTCGATGGCCTGCTGAGCGAACATCTAGTCGGCGCAACGGCTGACGAATGGGTCGCGCGCATCCATGCGGCGCGCGTGCCGGTGGGGGCGATCAACTCTATCGCACAAGCGCTCGAAGAACCACAGGTCGTCGCCCGGAACATGAAGGTGCAGGTGCCGCATCCGCAAAATGCGGCCTTCGAAATGGTGGCCAGTCCGCTCAAGCTATCGGACACCCCCGTCCAATATCGCGCGCCGCCGCCCATGTTGGGCCAGCATAGCCATATGGTGCTGCGCGACCTGCTCGGCCTTGACGATGATCGGATCGCCGCTCTCGTCGCCAGCGGAACGGTGACACAACACCCAGATTTCCAACAAGAAAATGAGGATATCCTGACATGACGAACAGCCAGTTCAGCCTTGATGGCAAAATCGCCCTGATCGTTGGCGGCGGCCGTGGCATCGGCGCAGGCATCGCCATGAGCCTGGCGAAAGCAGGCGCTGATGTGCTGATCGCGGATTTCGACGCCGACCTCGCTGGCGGCACCGCTGCCGAGATAGAGAAGCTGGGTCGGCGCAGCGCGGCCATCATGGTCGATGTGCGTGATCCTGCCAGTGTGCAGGCCATGATCGCGACTGTCGAACGTGACTTCGGCAAACTGGATATCGCCGTCAACAATGCTGGCATTGTCAGCTTGGGGTCGGTGGCCGAACTGACGGTTCAGCAGTGGGACGACCTGATGACGATCAATCTGCGCGGCGTATTCCTGTGCTGCCAGGCGGAACTGGCGCTGATGCGAAAGGGTGGTTCGGGGCGTATCATCAATACCTCATCGATCGCCGGCAAGATCGGTTTCCCCGACCTGGCCCATTATACCGCATCCAAATTCGGCGTCATCGGCTTCACCAACGCTCTTGCCAAGGAAGTCGCGCGCGAAGGGATTACGGTCAACGCCCTATGCCCCGGCATCGTCGGCACCGGCATGTGGCGCGGTGACACGGGACTGTCGGGCCGCTGGGCGCAGGACGGCGAAAGCGAGGAACAGTCGTGGGAACGCCACCAGTCGGCGCTACTGCCGCAGGGCGAGGCGCAGACGCCGGAAGATATGGGTCAGCTTGCCGTATTCCTGGCCAGCGCGCCCCATGTCACTGGGCAGGCCATGGCCGTAGACGGCGGCTTTTCGCTTTGAGCGGACGTCTGTCCCATTGGAGGATTTTTGAATGACATATCCCGACACCCAATTGTTCATCGACAATGTCTGGCAGGATGCCGCCGATGGCCGAACCCTGGCCGTAGAAAATCCGGCAACTGGCACGGAAATCGGCAGAGTCGCCCACGCCAGCCGTGCTGATCTCGACCGGGCGCTCGATGCGGCGGATCGCGGCTTTGCGACATGGCGCGACTTCACGCCCGCAGCCCGTAGCGTCATCATGCGCAAGGCCGCAGCGTTGATGCGCGCGCGCGCTGACGATATTGCAATGATCATGACGCTGGAGCAGGGCAAGCCCCTGCCCGAAGCACGCGGCGAAGCGCTGGCATCGGCGGACATCATCGAATGGTTCGCCGAAGAAGGGTTCCGCGTCTACGGACGCCTCGTCCCGCACCGCAGTAACCTGTCCATACGGCAGATGGTAGTCAAGGATCCCGTCGGACCCGTCGCCGCATTCACGCCCTGGAATTTCCCGATCAATCAGGTCGTGCGAAAGATAGCGGCAGCTCTGGCCGCCGGCTGCTCGATCATCGTCAAGGCGCCGGAAGAAACGCCGGCCAGCCCTGCCGCACTTATTCGCGCGTTTCAGGATGCCGGCTTGCCAGAAGGCGTTCTGGGCCTCGTGTTTGGCGATCCGGCAGAAATCTCGGAATATCTGATCTCCAGCCCGATCATCCGCAAGATCACCTTCACCGGCTCTACGCCGGTCGGCAAACTTCTGGCCGGTCTGGCGGGGCAGCATATGAAGCGCGCCTCGATGGAACTGGGTGGCCATGCCCCGGTCATCGTTTGTGACGATGCCGACGTCGAGCTGGCCGCCAAGAGCATCGGCAGTGCAAAATTCCGCAATGCCGGGCAGGTCTGTATCTCACCGACCCGGTTCCTGGTGCAAAATAGCGTAAAGCCTCAGTTTGAGACGGCGCTAGTCAGCGTCGCACAGGAGATAAAGGTGGGAGACGGCACAGCTGAGGGGATTCAGATGGGTCCGCTTGCAAATGCGCGCCGCCTGAACGCTATGGCAGAGTTTCAGGACGATGCGATCACACGCGGTGCCAGCCTTCTCGCGGGTGGAAGCCGGATAGGCGAAACCGGCAACTTCTGGGAGCCAACAATTCTCTCAGACGTCCCGCTGGATGCGCGGCTGTTCAACGACGAGCCTTTCGGTCCCGTTGCCGGCGTTCGCGGTTTCGACACCTTGGACGAGGCAGTTGCTGAAGCCAATCGCCTTTCATTCGGGCTTGCCGGTTATGCATTCACCCGGTCGCTCGCGAATGCAGACCTTCTGGCTCGCCGGGTGGAGGTCGGCATGTTGTGGATCAACACGCCGGCCGCGACATCGGCTGAGCTGCCGTTCGGTGGTTTGAAGGATTCCGGCTACGGTACTGAAGGTGGTCCCGAAGCGCTCGATGCTTACCTCAATGTGCGATCCGTCGTGATCGCCAACGTCTGACGCCGCGTTGATTATGGTGTCCCTTCATTCCTAAATTTCGCACAAGGAAAGTCATGACAGAAGCATTCATCTGCGATGCTGTTCGCACTCCCATCGGGCGCTACGGCGGCATTCTTGCCAAGGTGCGGGCTGACGATCTGGGGGCATTACCGATCAAGGCCTTGTTGGCGCGCAACATCGGCCTAGATCCTGCAGCAATCGAAGAAGTATTCTACGGTTGTGCCAATCAGTCGGGCGAAGATAATCGCAATGTCGCGCGCATGAGCCTGTTGCTTGCGGGCCTGCCGCACACCGTTCCGGGCGTGACGCTCAATCGCCTGTGTGCTTCGGGTCTCGAAGCGGTGGGCTCGGCGGCTCGCGCTATCCGTTCTGGCGAGATGGAGCTTGCACTTGCAGGTGGTGTCGAAAGCATGACCCGAGCGCCTTTTGTCATGGGTAAGTCGGATGCGGCCTTTGGCCGCTCGCAGAAAGTCGAGGACACGACAATGGGCTGGCGTTTCGTCAACCCGGCGCTTGATGGCCTGTATGGCACCGAGACCATGCCGCAAACAGGCGAAAATGTGGCTAAGCAATATGGAATCAGTCGCGCCGACCAGGATGCCTTCGCGCTAAGAAGCCAACAACGTGCGGCAGCGGCCCAAGCGAGCGGTTTTCTGGGTGAGGAAATTGTGGCCGTGAACGTGCCAGGGAGCAAGAAGGGCGAAACTCTTCAGGTTGCCACTGATGAGCACCCGCGCGCGGGCACGACAGCAGAAGTCCTGGAAAAGCTGAAACCACTGTTCGAGCCTGACGGCACGGTCACGGCCGGCAATGCTTCGGGTATCAATGATGGCGCAGCGGCGATGATCGTTGCAAGTGAAGCAGCAGTGCAGGCACATGGGCTAACCCCACGCGCCCGCATCCTGGGTATGGCGTCTGCTGGGGTGGAGCCGCGGGTCATGGGGATAGGGCCGCTTCCTGCATCGATAAAGCTGATGGCGCAGCTTGGACTGAGCATTGAAGATTTCGATGCAATCGAATTGAACGAGGCGTTCGCCAGCCAGGGACTGGCAGTCATGCGTGGGCTCGGCCTTTCTGACGATGCGCCTCATGTTAATGCAAATGGCGGCGCGATCGCGCTGGGGCATCCTCTGGGCATGTCTGGCGCGCGTCTGGCCATGACCTTGGTGCATCAGTTGGAAGTGGCCGGCGGCAAAAAAGGTCTGGCGACCTTGTGCATCGGCGTAGGGATGGGGCTGGCATTAGCGGTCGAGCGCGTATGATCTGAGCCTTTGGTTCGCTCTATTTTAAGCTGAAGAGCGCAATCTGACTACGCTCTTGGACTGGTTCATGAAGGCTTCGTCCGACATCGCTGCTGCTGACTGCAGGAGCGATGTCGCAGCGCTTTCTTGGCTACTCTATGACGTACATAAGTCTGAAGCACTCTTCGTGCCTGTTTGATAACGAACCAATGGCCCGGCCGGTGGAAGAGCAGATGCGCTTGTCTCCATCGGCCGGGCGAGGATTAGATTAGGTCGAGAATGGCAGCAGCTTCCTTTTCGCTAAAAGGGATGCCCGGCAATTGCAAAATGGTCAGCAGGGGTATGCCTCGCACAGTGTTCTGGCCCGCCTCGTCTTGGTATAGATCTCCGATGCGGCCGCGTAATCCGCCGCGTTCATCGATCATTTTCCATAGTAAAGGAGCGGCCTTGGGGTGATCCATCCAGTCGCCAAATAGCGACCAAAGCGTCAGTGGGCTCTTGATAGTGGGTCCGGCAATATCAGCCTCTGCGCAAAGCCTCAGATCGCGGCTGCTGGAGCCTACCGCCAGTTCGTAAAGCCCGCCTTCGAACACCCAGCCGCAATCCACGTGAAAATAGGCAAGATCATCATGGGATACTGTCAGTTCGATTTCGCGGCTCTCGCCTGCTTCAAGCCATATTTTTTGAAATGTGCGCAATTCGCGCACCGGATGAGCGACCTCCGCTTGCGGTCTTCCGGTGTAGAGCTGCACGACTTCCGCCCCTGCACGAGCCCCGATGTTCGCCAGCGTGAAGGTGATGCGAAGTGCCTGTGGAACGTCCTCAACATATGTTTCGACCGACAGGTCGCTATAGGCAAATTGCGTGTAGGATAGTCCATGACCGAAAGGATAATCGACCTCGATGGCACGCGCATCATACCAACGGTAGCCCACGAACATCCCTTCGGAGTAGCGGACGTGGCCAAGGCCGCCGGGAAAATCGAGATAGGCGGGCGTGTCGGCAAGTTTGACAGGTACGGTCTCGGGCATCTTTCCTGACGGATTGACCGCGCCTGTCAGCACATCCGCCACTGCATCGCCCATAGCTTGGCCTGCGAGCCAAAACTCGACAATGGCAGCTACCTCTTCGCGCCATGGCGCAGTCGTCACGATCGACCCGTTGCTCAATGCGACGACGACGCGTGGATTAACGGCAGTTACAGCGTGCAGCAAAGCTATTTGCGCCGCCGGAAGGTCGATCGACTGGCGGTCAAAACCTTCGGATTCGGCGATCGGCGGCAGGCCAAGGAACAACAACACCAAATCGTTCGCTCTTGCGAGCGCGACTGCCTGCTCCACCATTGATTGATCTGGCTGGCCATCAAGGCGATAGCCCGGTTCAAATTGCGTGCCTGCCAGTCTATGCTGCAGAGCCTCGAGCGGCGATACGACGCGGAAAGGATTGACCGTGGAACTGCCCGCGCCTTGAAACCGGGGCGTGCGCGCCAATTCGCCGATAACGGCGATCGTCTGGGTTGCATTCGCATCAAGTGGCAAGAGACCAGCGTCATTATGCAGCAGGACGGCGGACTGGGCAGCAGCGCGGCGAGCGACACTATGATGATCTTCGTAAGAGGGCGGTGCGTCAGATGACACCTCCGTCCCGGCACCGGTCCGTTCGGCCAGAAGACGTAGTCGTTGGGCCGCAAGCATGGCGTGCTTCTCGCCAAGCAGGCCGGAGCGCAAGGCTTCGAAAACGCGCTGGTCTCCGTCCATTCCCGGCATGCGCAGATCCAGGCCGGAGCGCACCGCTTCGACCGGATCGCGCACGGCACCCCAATCCGACACGACAATTCCGTCAAATCCCCACTCGTTGCGTAGCACCTGTGTCAGAAGCCAGGCATTTTCGCTGGCCGAAACCTCGTTGATTCGGTTGTAGGCGCTCATCACAGCCCATGGCTGTCCGTCCCGTACGGCGATTTCGAAAGCGCGCAGATAAATCTCCCGCAACGTCCGTTCATCAACGTCGGCGCTCACGCGCATCCGATCAGTTTCCTGATTGTTCACTGCGAAATGCTTGAGACAGGCAGCAACCCCATTGGACTGAATGCCGCGAACATTCGCGGCAGCAAGCCGCCCTGCCAGCAGCGGATCTTCGCTGAAATATTCAAAGTTGCGGCCACAAAGCGGGCTTCGCTTAATATTGAGACCGGGCCCAAGAACGACATGAACGCCAAGCGCGCGGGCCTCACGACCAAGCGCGCGTCCGACTTCTTCTATCAGCGCATCGTCCCAGGATGCCGCCAGCGTCGCACCTGTAGGAAAGCAGGTCGATGGGAGACTGCGGCCTAGACCCAGCAGATCGGGATTGTTATCGTCTTGCACTCGAAGGCCATGCGGCCCATCCGCCAAACGGATACGGGGGACGCCATATCGCGCGCTCTCGACCGTAGTCCAATAGTCAGCGCCCAGGGTCAGCCGCGCAAGTTCTTCAAGCGCAGTCTCATTTTCCGGTGTCGCCGTGTCATGCGATGACATCAGTTTGTCCTTATCAATTGTGTTAGGGAAGCGCCGATGACAGCGAATATCGCACCGGCCAGGAACAGGGCGGTATAATTATCCGTCCGGCCGCTGGCCCCTATCGATAGCAGGACGGGACCAAGAACCGGCGCCAATGTTTGCGGAATTGTAGATGTGAGATTGAAGAAGCCCATGCCCTTTGCAGCCTGGTCTTTATTGTCCGGCAGTACCTGGGCGACCAAGGCATAATCGACGCCCATGTAGAGCCCTGTCGCGACACCGGCTAGCGCAATCGCTACGAAAAAGCCCGGCAAGGTTGTCGCATGCGCCACGATCGCCATCGTGCAGGCGAACAACAAGGATGCGCTGACGACGTAAATCTTCCTTCTCCCCGTTCTGTCGGAGATCCAGCCGCCGAAAATGCTGCTGCATGTGATCGACACCGCCATGATCAGCATCGCTGTCGTCAGCACCGGTGCAACGGTTGCGGTCGAATAGCCTAACCGATCTATCAAAAAGTAAGTCTTGAAGTTGAGCAAACTCATGTTGGCGAACCACACGAAGAAACGCCCTAGCCAGGCCAATGCGAAATCGCGATGCTTGATCGGATTGATCCAGAAGGAACCGGCCAGCGTGCGCAAGTTGATTGTCCCGACCTGTGCTCGCGAACGCGGATGTTCGCGCAATGTCGTGGCGAAAGGCAATGTCAGCATCACGCCGACGATAGAAGGCCAGAAGAACATGCCATAGCCCGATGTTCCGACAAATTGCGTGATTGCGGTTCCGCTCAGCATGGCCACCTGCGCCGTCATGCCCATGAAGCCGGCTACTCGGCCTCGCATTTGCATGGGTATACGTTCGGGCAGGATCGCTACCAACGCCGTGCTTGCAGCATTGAAGGCGAGTTGCGCAAAGACCCAGCCGAATGCGATTTCTCCAATCGACCGGGCAAAGCCTATGCCTATGACGGCAAGAACGCCAAGTAAAACGCCGCCAATGATGAAAGGGCGCCTCTGGCCCCAGCGAAGCGTTGAATGATCACTAAGTGACCCGAGCAAAGGATTGGCCACCAGCGCGGCGGCTGCTCCGAAACTGGCAACGAAGGCCAGAGATGCTGCCTTGCCATCGGGGTTTATCTGACCCACGCGGATGGCAAGCGTAACTGAGGCGGGTGTCAGGACGGCGATATACACCCCGACCAGCGCCAGTACATAGCGCACCATGAACCCAGTTCCGATGATCTGGCCCGTCAGACGCATGTGCTTGGCAGGCACAGAATCCGCTTCGTCGACATCGTTCGACGGATCGATTGCGGCAGCGATCATCGCTTATGTTCCACCATTATCAGCGCGGCGCAGTGCCTCCCGCGCACGCTATTGCGTACAGCGCGGCTACGAGACCTTCCCATAGGCCGTATCATCCTCTCTCGCCGTGACATCCTCCATCCTTTCCGTCTTTCCGATCCGGCTGGGTCCGCATCGGCGACTATCGTGTAATAGCCACATTCGGGTTTTATCCCCTGGCTCCGTCTGCCGCCGCCCCAATGGGCTTGCACAGGCTCCAACCTGACCGTCGGCCACACATAGGTCAATCCATATATGAGATTATAATTACACCAGTGCATCAATCCTTCGACGATCCGGTTAAATTTATTCATGGAATCTTGACATCATATATAAAATTATGATGTGAAGGCGACAACCATCGGCGTCCGGTCGAGGCTAGAAAAACAGGTAGGTGGGACAGGATTTTGCAACGGCAAAGCTGCATAGGCTCAAATTTCCGGCACACCCGCGCTGGAAGCGATGTCTACCGGCTCGTCATTCACGACGAAGGGACTCAGTGTGGGCGCCCTTGTCGATGATCCCCGCCTGCCAATCTCATCGCCACGCGCCCGCACGACGGGGGGAGTATTCTATATGCTTTTAGATAATCATGTTTGCATCGTCGTAGGCAGCGGATCGCCTCGTGGCATCGGCTATGCGGCCGCGCGCATGCTAGCATCACATGGCGCAAAAGTCGTCGCATCCGACATACAGATGACAGATGACCTCGCCGAGGCGATCGATGCGTCAGCGGGCGGTCGCAAGGCGGTCACTGGCATCGCATGCGACATTACAATCATGGCCCACTGCGAAGCGCTCGTGGCGCAAGCACTTGACCGTTTCGGCCGGGTCGACTGCCTGATCAATAGCGCGGGCATCGTGGAGTCCATTCCATTCTCTGCTATCGATGACCGTGCCTTCGACCGAATGATGGGGGTGAACCTCAAGGGCACGTTTAATTTGTGCAAAGCGGTGTTGCCTGTGATGAAGACGCAGGGCAGGGGGTCGATCATCAATATGTCCTCGCTTGCCGCCCAGCGCGGTGGTGGGCTTGTCGGCGGAGCTCATTATGCGGCTTCAAAGGGCGGTGTGCTGAGCCTGACCAAATCGATTGCCAGGGAATATGGTGCTTTTGGCGTTCGCGCGAATGCGATTTGTCCAGCAATGATCGAGACAGAAATGCTCGACGGGCTTTCTGGCGAGCGGCAAAAAGCGATTATAGACCAGATTCCGCTAAGGCGTCTGGGCACGGCTGATGAGGTTGCGGGAGCCTGCCTTTTCCTCGCCTCCGATCTTGGCGGCTTCGTCACGGGCGCGACGATCGACGTAAATGGCGGCAATCATATCCATTAGGACGCGGACTGTGACCGTCGAAATCTGCTCGACGGTCACAATGCAATTGTTACTGCCCTGATGCCTGACGCTCCTTCAGCCAGCCGATCGCGTTGATGGCGAGCGCATGATCGTCCGCCCCGCTCAGTCCGCTTACGGCAATGGCAGCAATGCATCCGGCGCCGGCAACACGTATCGGGACTGCGCCGGCTGCTGCTGCGTAGCGATCGCGCGACAGTCCGAAATCCTCAAGGCTGAGACCTCGTAATTTCAGGTCAAGTGCAACCGCGAAGCTGCATCGTTCGAAACGTTGCACAACCGCATTCTTGCGTGACGCCCAGCCCGCATTGTCCGAAGTGGCCCCCGCCAATGAAGTAGCGAAGACTATAGATTCTCCCCGCCGTATCTCGATGGACACGGGCGCATTTCGTGCCGCTGCAATGTCGCGAAGATGTGATCCCAGCGCCCACGCGTCGTCCATTGTGAAGCGTATGAGGAGAAGAGCCAGATCGTTCGCGTCAATTTCTGCAATTTGAGCGGCGATTTCGGTCATGCGATGCCCTCCGGTAAAGCGATGGTCATCACACGCTCTTCCCGCGCCGATATGATGCCAGCTTCCAGCACTGCCATCACCCCCAGCACATCGCGTGCAGAGGTCGGATTAGGCGCTTCGCCACGAATTGCCGCCCCAAGCGCCTCGAAGAACAGACGATAGTTACCTCGCCATGTCGGCTGCGCCGTGCGCAACCCGTCGGTTGTGAAAAGGATCGGCGCATCATCGTCCAGGCCATAATTCTCTGCATCGGGCGACACGCCGCTCCAGAGCTGTCGCCCTTGGCCATCTGCAACTTGCTTGATTACAGTGGCTTTGTCACCATGGACCGTGAAGCGAGGAACCCCGCCGGAAACCAGCATCGAACAATGCAGCACGGCCCGCATCTCGGGATATTGCAGGACGGCGTGGCACCAATCATCTGCTGCGCTGCCTGGCCGGTTATGGGCTAACGATGCGTGGATGCTGGTGGGCAGGCCAAATAGCTGGATCATCTGATCGATCACATGCGGTCCGGTATCGTACCACAGTCCGCTGCCAAGCTCTTCTGGTGCCCTCCAGGCGTCGTTGATCGTCTGGTTGAAGCGATTATACTGGCTTTCATAATGATTGATGCGGCCAAGCGCACCGCTTTCGATCACGGCGCGAACCGATTGAAAGCAGCTGTCAAAGCGCCGGTTCTGAAAGACGGACAACAGTTTCCCGGTTAACCGGGAAAGATCGATGAGTGCTGCCGCTTCGGATAATGTGATCGTGAAGGGCTTTTCCACCAGCACATGCTTGCCAGCGACCAATGCGGCGCTGGCCCATTTGACATGGCTTTCCGGCGGCGTCGCTACGACGATCAGATCAATGTCAGACGCCTCCAGCATGTCGCTTGTTTCGCCATAGACCGCGACATCGGGCAGCGCGGCGCGCACCACGTCAGCTCGCGAGCTGGATATCGCCGTCACCGCGAACTCGGGCGTCGAGCTGATGAGCGGTACATGGATCAACCGGCCGGCGTTGCCAAAGCCAATGATTCCAACGCGGATCGGCGCACCTGAGGGCTCGTTGTCGATTTTCATCATCCATGTCCTACATGCCATGCCCGCAGGCACTTTGAAAACAGTCGCATATCTCTTCGGTGCAGGCGCCTATTCGGCCACACCGACCGCGGGATAGGCAATATAGGCCAGCAGCCGACCGTCAGGTGACCAGCTGTTGACGTTGAGCGATCCTTGGCCGCCGCAAAATGCGGCCAGACGGGTCATCGCGCCGTCGGCTATGACCATATGCCATATCTCCACCTGCCTGTGGGGTGGATGGCCGGTTGTGCCCACGGGGTATCGTATAAACGCTATCTCCTGGCCGTTGGGGCTCGGATGGGGGAACCAGTCTACCGCCGAGCCGTGCACCATGCGCACAATATCCGACCCGTCGCTTCGCATGCGGAATATCTGCGCATGCCCTGGGACATCCGCTTCAAGTTCACCACTAAACCATATCCACCGACCGTCGGGCGACCATTCGGGGCCGTCCACCGGCCTTGCCCCAAGAAGCAGCGGCTGTGCTTCGCCACCGCGCGCGGGAAGGCGCTGGATGCCCCAGCGCTCGGCCTCGCTGCTCATGTCGATGGTCGTGCATGCGAGCCACAGGCCATCGGACGACACGCCGTGCAGGAAGTAACGGGTGTGGCCCTCGGGTGTCAGTTGCCGCGGCTCGCCGCCTTCGATTGGGACTGCGTAGACTGCGCCCCCTGCGGAAATATAGAGGGTGCGCCCATCCGGCGAAATGACATGGTCGTTATTGGCATCCTCGACGCTACCGATGTCGATCGGTTCCAATGCCGCAGCCGGCTCCAGTCCCAATCTAAACATGCCGCCGCGACCGTTGAGGAGGATAGCCTTGCCGTCCGGCATCCAGTTGGGCGCCTCAATCAGATCTGGTGTCTCTAGCAGAATTCGATCCACCCCGGTCGCGTGGTCGATGATCCGCAGTTGCGATACACGTCCTTCTATGCTGCGGAAAGGCCCTCCTGGAATTTCCCTTTGCGCAGCGACGCTCATCCGCCCGCCCAAGTCCAGATTTACCATGGCGCTGTCTCCATCAGATCAAACCAGGAAGTGGGACAGTAGCGACAGCCACTGTCCCACGATACTACCTGCCCGAAGTCGAGCAGCGCCAAAAGCACGCTTGCGATCAGAACTTTACGCCGGCGCGAACGCCATAGAGGCGAGGGTCGGAGAAGTTGGCCGTCGGAAAGGTGCCAGGAATGACGGTGGTCACAACGACCTTATTCTCGATATTCTTGATGAAGGCCTGCACATAGTAGCTGTCGTTCGGTGCATTATAGGCGATGCTTGCATCTGACCGCATGTTCCCCGGCACGCGATACTGGTTGAAGGTCGCCAGCGCGGCGAGCTTCGAGGAATCAACGATACGGGTATGGACGTTCGCTGCGATGTTGCCGCCATTGGGCAGGGTGAACGTGTGCGTGTATCCAGCCGAAACGGTAAAGCCAGGCGCGCGATCGAGATGCCGGCCGCTGAAATCGACCGTGGGCGAGAGCTGGAATTCATCATATTTCGCGTTGAGATAGGCGAAGGAAAAGTCGAACAACATAGGTGCGATCGGACGGATCGTACCTTCAAGCTCGATGCCTTTGACTTTGGCCTTGGCGGCGTTGGTCGTAACCGAGCAGGGGCCGCCGCAACGGGTCGAAATCTGCGTCAGCTGAATGTCGTTGTAATTATAATAGAAAGCGGCCGCGTTCAGGCGGACGGCATTGTCGAGAAAGCGGGTTTTTAGGCCGATTTCATAGGAGGTGAGCGTTTCGGGATCATAATAGAGCGCCGCTTCAGTCGTGGGCGATACGCAGTTGGGCGATCCGGTCGAACAGCCGTCGTTGAACCCGCCAGCCTTATAGCCGGTGGAAACGGTGCCGTAGAGAAGCGTTGCGGTGTTGAGGTCGAAGTCTACCCCGGCACGCCAGGTTACCTTCGAGAATTTGCGATGCGCATCGTCGATCGTGGAAAGATCGCCAGCGCCGTCGCAAGCGTAAGTGGCGCAGCGGCGCGTCCCGCCCTTACGGGACTTGTCATCATGCGAATAGCGGACGCCACCGGTCAGACGCAGCGTGTCCGTCATCGACCAGGTCACCTGGCTGAACGCGGCATAGGATTCGCTGATCGTGGGATCCCGCAGGAAGCTGTAGATATAGCCTACCGTGTTGGGGGTGGCCGAGATCAGGCCGTACAAAACCTGATTGAGACCGCTCTTTTCCTTGAAATAATAGAGGCCTGCCTGCGCCTTTATCGGACCATCGCCCGTGGTGTAAGCGCGAATTTCCTGACTATTCTGCCAGTAGTTTCCGTTAAACGTACTGGGAATGACCGTGTTGTTGTTCCGCAGATAGGCCGTATCTTCGTCGCGCTTCAATTTGCGATAGGAGCCCAGATACGATATCCCGATTCCGCCGAAATCATAGTTGAACTCCCCATGGATGCCCCAGGTTGTGTTCTTGCGGGTCAGGCTGGTGTTGATCGCATCATCGAGGCGTGCCAACGTGCTCGCGCTCTGGTTGTCGCCGATGTAGATTGGCGTCTGGCCCGAACCGGTGTTGGTGTAGAAGTTGGAGAGACGCACGCCGTTCTGCAACTGTCCACCCAGATGAGAATAGTCGCCACGAATGATGAGTTCGCCTTGATCAAGCTTCATCAGACTGGTTAGACGTGCGGATATGTTCTCCTTGAAGGGATCGAGGTCGGTCGTGACGCGTGAACTAGGCTTCAGAAAGCTGTCGCGCCGATCGTAATTGACAGCGCCGCGCAACGCAATTGTCTCTGAAACCGGAACGTTAAGGACAGCAGTGGTCTGAACCTGATTATAATTACCATAGGTCGCATCGACCCGGCCGCCAAAATCAAAGGTCGGCAGATTGGTAATGATGTTGACGAGGCCGGCTGTGGTGTTGCGGCCAAACAATGTTCCTTGAGGGCCGCGCAGTACTTCAACGCGGGCTATATCGAAGAAGCTGGCCTCCTGCGCTTGCGGACGGGCGATGTAGATGCCATCCTGCATGAATGCAGCGGAGGGGTCGCCCTTTTCGGAGCCGTCAGCGGACGTAATTCCGCGAACCGTTATTTGCAGTCCGTTTCCGTTGGCGCGGTCGATCGAAACGTTGGGCACAGTGTCGGCGATCTGGGTGGGGTTTGTGACGCCAGCAGTGATCAGCGAGTCCCCTGTGACTGCCGTGAGCGCAACGGGCGTCTTTGAGGCAAGGCTGGACGTTCGCTGTGCGGTCACAACGATGTCGCCGGGAATAACTTCACCGGCTTGCAAAGTGCCATCTTGTTGCGGAGCAATTGTCTCGCCCGACTGCTCAGCCTGCGCCGGAGCCGATATCAGGCACAAGGCGATCGCCGCGACCGAGAAAAGAAGATGCGTGTCTTTCATAAAACCTCCCCATGAAATCTCGGCTTGAGCCGAATGCTTATTTGCCCAGTGCCAGTACATTGCGGACCGACCGGCTGCGTCGTCCGGTCATGTCAGAATGTGGTGAGTGCGTCAAGAAGTTGAAATATCATATTCGTATATGAAACTTAATCCGTTGCCGCTTTGTGAGTGAACGGTGTTGTAAAATCACTGAAAAATCGTGCTTATATGGTGATATTGTCCCGGATGATGAAGGGTCCGTTATCGCTTCTCACAATCGACCAGCGTGATGTGGCGCAAAAAATTTGAAGACGCATCCGGGCCGTCTGTCACGCCACGAGCGAGGTTAAATATCGGAAGCTGCGAGCGAGCGAGCCCATTGGTTCGGACCGGTGCGGCGGATCCTGTTCAACGAAAAAGTCGCGGACCCCAGCGGCGTAAGCGGCTGGCAGCACGGTAATCCAATCTATCTGCCCATCACCAGCAGAGGTTGGATTTTGAACGAAAGCATAGTTGCTAGTTCCCGGTAGCATGTCCTTGACGTGCATCTGGGCGAATCTCCCTTTATGTGCCTTGAGCAGAGATAAAGGATCGAGTCCTGCGGCAACGGCCCAACCGACATCCAGTTCGAATTGCACGAACGCTGGATTTGTATGGCGCAGCATCACCTCCAGCCCGGTTTCCCCACCTGGCAGCGGTGCAAATTCCGGGTTTTGATTGTGATAGGAAAACCGCAGGCCTTCATTCGCCAGCCGACGGCCGACATCATTCATGAAGTCGGCATTGCGCTCCCAATCCTGACGGGTCATGGCCAGTCCAACCCGCTTGACCCAGTCTAACTGACTTTCATCAGACCTGCGCAGATCGGCGCCTGGTGCGAATAGGTAGCGGGGCATGACGATCGTCCTGGCTCCAACTATCTGCGCAGCTTTGACGAGCGGTCCCAATTGCCCGGTCAGGCTGATGGCGCCGGGCCTAGAGGGTAGGGCAGGGATGTGGATGCTTGTGCATTTTAGTTCGGCGCGATCGAGGCTTTTTCGGAGTTCCAGAGCGGGTTTGTCCAGAAATCCTGCCAGTTCGATCGTCTTGAAGCCGATCTTGCGAACCTCCTTTAACGTACCGTCGAGGTCGGCGGTGACCTCGTTGATCAACGAATATATCTGCATGCCGAGCGATAGGTTGTGGCGTTGGAAGAACGGCTTTTTCATCGCCCCTGATGCCGCATATGCTTGCCCGTACAGTGTCGCGATGCCTGCGGAAATGCCTGTCATGAACACACGACGATCGAGCTTCACGGGATTATCCTTCCTTGAGAAATTGGCGCCACTTGCCGCTGTCTGTTCAGGGCGACAACAAATCGCCTACGACGGGCCTTGAAGCTTTTTATATTTTGTATATGAAACTAGCAATTCAAAATAGGTGAGGAAGATGCGAGGCAATCCCGGTGAAGCAGGCGAAGGCACGGTAACGTGCGGTGCCGAGAATGTACGCCGCATTGCGGCCATGCTGGATCTTTCTCCCTTTGATTTGACCAGAGAGCAGATACTTCCAAGGGGGTGGCATTTTCCGCTCTTCGGGTCACATACGCGTCGTTCGGACCTGCGCCATGACGGTTTCCCTGGCTTAGGTGTTCCCATGCCCGATCTGGGGCTGCCGCGGCTTGTGCTTGCCGGTCGTACCGTCACCTATGACGCAGATCTCCCGATCGGTGCCACTTGTTGGCGAAGGGTGGGGATTGAGGCGGTTGACCATCGTACCGGCGCAAGCGGAGCCTATGCTATTGTAACCATTGCCCTTCAGCTTGGTGTCGCTGGACAGGGCCTGCCCTCGATCACGGAGGAAACCAAATATTTTCTGCTGGGATCCGAGACGCCGCGTACAGTAAAACCGGGGGGCGGTCCTCTCTCACTAGAGCGGTTCGCCTTGACCAAGGCATTTGTGCCTGACGATACGCTGCTCTTTCAGTTTTCGGCGCTTGGCTTCAATTCTCACAAGATACATATTGATCGTGCCTATGCGACAGATGTCGAGGGCTATCCCGATCTGGTGGTGAATGGTGGACTAAGCACGCTGCTTCTTACCGAGTTTGCGCGGAATGATTTGGGAGTGCGTCCTCGCAGCCTGAAATTAAAGTTTCTGGCGCCGCTATTTGCAAATCGAACTATGACTTTTGGTGCAGAGAAGGGCGAAGGGGCCTGGATGTTCACAATATTTGACGACCAGCAAAGACCTGCGGTCGAAGCGGAGATGTCGATATGAGCTTTTCGGCGCTCAAGGATGTACGGATTCTGGATCTGACCAGTGTTGTGGTCGGACCGGTCTGTACGTTGCGGCTGGCGCAATATGGCGCCGATGTCATCAAGCTGGAGAGCCCCGAAGGGGATTTGATGCGAGGCCTTGGTGGCGTGTCGCCTTCGGGCGAGCATTCAGGGACATATCTGCATCTTAATCGCGGCAAGCGGAACATCAGTTGTGACCTTAAATCTGCTGCTGGTCGTGAGATTGTCGGCAAGCTGGTGGAGTGGGCGGATGTGATCGTTGCCAACATGCGGCCGCGTGCGCTTGAGAAATTGGGATTGGATGCCCAGACGATACGCGATGCCAATCCAGGCAAGATTTACTGCCTTATTACAGGGTACGGGACCGACGGTCCTTATTCGGGGCGGCCGACCTATGACAGCGTCATCCAGGCCGCTTCGGGCGTTACCGGTCTGACGCTGGAGCGGGACGGTGCGCCTGCTTATGTTCCGATGCTGATCTGCGATCACATCGTGGGGGAAATCGCCGCGGGTGCCATTCTTGCTGCGATCGTAGAATGGCGTGCCACCGGGTTGGGGCGTAGCATCGAGGTTCCCATGTTCGAAACCATGGCGGCTTTTGTGTTGCAGGAACATCTTGCGCAACATAGTTTCGATCCGCCGGTAGGTCGGGCAGGAGACCGCCGCTTGCTGACGCCCAACAATCGCCCGACGCAGACAAAGGACGGCTGGATTTCCTTCACAGTCAATACCGATAAGCAGGTTCGCGCATTCTTGGAAGCGACCGGCCGAGAAGCGCTTGTCCAGGATCCGCGGTTTGCGACAGTGGGTGCTCGGGCCAAGAATAATGATGCCTGGTTTGAGGTACGCGGAGCGCCGCTGACTGAGCGCACCACCGACGAATGGCTGGCGCTGTTTCAGCGCGCCGACATTGCATCGCAGCCTTGCAATACGCTCGAGCAACTTGTCCGTGATCCGCATCTGACGGCGGTGGGCCTGCTTGGAGAGGAGGATCATCCGGTTGAAGGGCGAACGGTCACCATCCGTCCTACCATAGGTTTCGACGAGAAATATGCGCCAGTAGGTGGTTTTGCCCAACCGATTGGGTGGGCGACGGAGAGCATTTTGGCGGAGCTGGGTGTGAGCTCTGCTTCGGCAGACAGCGATTAAGAGATGTGTTCATCGCTTGAACGCTGCGGTTTGGTAGGTCAGCAAACTCGCCACTTAAGATTTAGGCGTTGAACTGATGGGTGCCGTGGCGGTGGCTTCACGAGCTATTTTGCGTAGCTTACACCTCGTTTCGCGCGGGAAGGATCGCACTCAGCCATGCGAACGTGCCCAATAGCTACGGCCCCGGGTGCAAATTTTTGTACATGCCTCAATAAAATGCATATGTAGAAGCTAAAATGCATATATAAATCTTTGGTGACCTTCGAGTCTGGCGCGCCGACGCTCCATCTTCCGTTTTCCCGGCCTGATGGTCCTTCGGCTCTTTTACGGCTGCATGCCAATGCTGGAGCGATGGACAACGAATTTGCAAAGGAGACGGAAATGAAATTTAAGTTCCATCACATGAATTTGTGCACCGATAATCTGCCGCGGCTCACAAAATTCTACAGCCAATTGTTCAGCTTGGGGGCGATCACGGACGAGGAACATACCGTTATCAGCCGGGACCGCGCTGATCGCGCCTATACAGGTGCAGTAGATTTTCTGACAGATGGCGACATCGAGTTTCACTGGGCTGAACGAGATCTCGACACCGGCTTCAAAATGAATGCGTCGGTGAACCCCATGGGACACGGCCATTTCTGTTTCAGGACCGATGATATCAAAGGTTTCATGAAGCGCTGCGACGAAATGGGTATTCGCTATTCCGACTATGGCTGCTGGGCTATTCCAGGTTGGTACCAGGTCTTCCTTCAGGATCCTGATGGCCATGTTATTGAAGTGCATCAGCCGGGTATATTCAACGGCCTCTAACCGTTTTTCTGACTAGCTTGTCGGGGACAGGTCTGCCCGGTCTGTCCCCGCCTGTCTGCCTATCGCCCTTTAGGCGCGCCGCGCGTCGCCTTGGTTGAAATGATGCATGATGCCCGCTCTATGGTGAGACCAATCTTCTTGGCTCGCCAGCAGCGTCTAGCCATTGCGGTCATGATCGGGGCTTGTAGGCTGTTGCTTATATCGCTTTGGACATGGTCGACACGGTAAGCAAACCCTTGAGCCTACTGCTTGAGCGCACGCACGAAGCTCAACCGGCCGCGCATTGCGCCCATGGCGTGCGTGCGCGCGGCTGGGTGGACGTAGTGAGACTGCATGGCCGCGAAGGTGAGATGCTCTGCGGCAACGCAATGGCTTGCGCGCTGG
The DNA here is from genome assembly GCF_900109095.1 of Sphingobium sp. AP50. GTDB lineage: Bacteria > Pseudomonadota > Alphaproteobacteria > Sphingomonadales > Sphingomonadaceae > Sphingobium. The sequence goes on along the minus strand of NZ_FNYZ01000007.1, from coordinate 185,934 downwards.
TTAAGGGCGGGTCATAGACATATTTTAGCTACTGAAACCCGTCATATGGTCCAGATGAAAAACGATAACGAGGATAAGCTTGCAACCAACACCTATTCCGCGCCTGCGCTGGATAAGGGATTGGATATATTGGAGTTACTCTGTCGTACCGGATTGCGGTTGACGCAGAAGGACATCGCGCAGCGCCTGGACCGCAGCGTTGGCGAGATTTATCGTATGCTGGATTGCCTGGTGAAGCGCGATTATGTTGCGCTCGCAGACGATGCGTATCAACTGTCTACAAAGTTGTTTGAGCTGGCGCACCTTAATCCACCAATGCATCGGTTGCTGATTGAAGCCCGTCCGATCATGGAGACGCTGTCAAGCGAACTCGAGCAATCCTGCCATCTCACCGTATGGGGCATGGGGCGTCAGACTGTAATTGCGAAAGTAGATGTTCCGACAGGCATGGGGTTTAGCGTGCGTGTCGGGTCCGAACTTGACGTCATTGTGTCAGTCTCAGGGCGTGTCCTCTTAGCGTTCCAAACGGACGAAGTCCGCGCGACACGGGTGTCCGAAGCGTTGGACCGCAGGCCAGACCACGCCGATCCGGAGATCGACCGCAAGTTGGAGAAAATCCGCAAGCGTGGGTTCGAAACAAAACGCAGTGGCCAGGTGCGGGGGCTCTACGCAGTAAGCTATCCAATTCTCGACACTCAGGGACATGCTGTCGCGGCATTGACCGTTCCTTATGCAGAACGCATTGACCAGGAAGGGCGAAAGTCAATTCCCCAGGTTGAAGAAGCGTTAGGAGCTGCATCGGCACGCCTTACGTCGCTATTGGGCGGGCGCAAGGCAGGCAAAGGCGCGTAGGTTTCCACAGGCTTATCTGGCGAGGGCTGCCCTTGTCGCGACATTGGAAACGTCCGACATCCAAAGCATAGCATCGCGGGTGCATGGGGCCGCTGATTAACATGATCAAGTAGGCGTGACATAAGGCGGTCGCGGGATTGTGTCCGGAGGCGTCCCCGGATTGCCCGTTACGAGCGCGGTCTATCGTCTTTGATGCCCAGCTAATGGCCGCCCAGGCGATGGGAGGGATATGGTGATCTGGCTTCATCCGCGTCGCTCATGACGGGACCGTGGGTGCCAATTTGTTCGACGCCCTGGCTTCTATCGGCTCCACGCGCTCAGAAGTTGGAGCCTTGGGAGAACTCGGCAGGGTTCACATACCCGTTCGTTTTATAGAGCCTGAGCACTCCCAAGCGTCTTTCTATTTCGCTCCGTTCGGCTTGTTGGCCTGCAGAAATCCCTCCATCTCGATCCAGCTGACGAACTGGTCTATCATGCCCGTGGTGGTGGTCCCTGGCACACCCAGGTTGAAGCCGTGGCCTCCACGGGCATAGGCATGGAGTTCCACGGGTCGCTTCGCCTTATGCCATGCCTCGACGATCGGAAAGCCCATCGTCGGGAAAAGCGGATCGTCAAACGCGATGGCGGTAAACATTGGTGGCGCGTCGGTAGGCACTTGCACGCTTGCCTGGGGCCCGTAGATATAGCCGATGAAGTCAGGCCCTGTCCCTGGCTTTGTCGCCAGAACGGCGTTTAGGGTCGTCATGGCGCCGGCTGAGAAGCCTATCATCCCGACCCGCCGGGGGTCGATATGCCAGTCCGCCGATCGCTGGCGGACCAGTGCAAGCGCTGCAATCGCATCCTGTGTGGAAGGCGGATATTGGAGCGCGGGCTGTTTCGTAGGGTCGGGCAGGCCTTCACGCACATGATTATCCATGAAGCGTGTGGCCTCGGCATTATCGATGGGCGTGGGCATGATCCGATATTTGAGCACGAAGGCAGCGATGCCACGATCAGCCAAGGCGCGGGCCACGCGCCAGCCCTCTGGATCGATCGCAAGCAGCATGAAGGCGCCGCCGGGCGCTACGACCACGGCTGCACCGGTCGCCTTTGCCGGATCTGGCAGAACAGGGGTCAGCGTCGGCCGCGTGACGTTGCGTACGACGGCCCATTGGCCGTAATAGTTTGCCCAGTTTTCCGAATTGGCACGCCCTGGCGTTTCGGCGCCATATAGCGGGATGGCGTCGGGCTCGAGGGGAGGGCTGATTGCCTTGATTTGCGGATCTACGCCTTGTGGCTGTGCGCCAAGAGGAAAGCTAGCGACGAGGGCGACGCCCGCAAAAATAATTCTGCTCAAAGTCTTCATGTCACGCCTCGGCTTCATGGCCCGGGCCGCACAGGTGTCGGCACTGCTTGGGAGGGGAGGAATTGAAAATGGAATGAGCCTTCCGCGCAGGAAAGCTCATTCCAGTGTTTCAAAGCTTAGGGCCTCAAAATTTGAAGCGCCCGCCTATTGTGAAGTAACGTCCGATCACATCGTCGCCTACCACGGAGGGATATTGAAAGCCTGGCGTTCCTGAAAATCCGGCGATGACATAAGCGGGTGGCTGCTTGTCGAATAGGTTCTGCACTGACAGAAACAATTGCTTGTCCTTGTCTTTTCCAATGAAGGCTGTGAAGGTCAGGTCAGTGTAAGCAACCGATGGCACGCGGGGAATTGCATAATAGGTGCCCGGACTGGAATTCTCTTGTTCGTTGGTGCTTTGCCGCAGCGACGAACGCCAACGTTCCATGACGTCGATCGAAAAGTTCGAGTTCGTATAGTTGATAAATGCCGTCAGACGCAGTTTGGGAACACCACCCGACTGTTGGATCGCAGCCGCGCCAGCCAGGATTTGCGGATCCGTACCCGGCAGCAAGACGGAGGTGAATTCAGGTTGGTATCCCGCAAGGCCGCGAAGCGACATCTGGCCGTCAGACCCCAACTGGAAGCTATAGTTTAGCTCTGCATCGATGCCCCAGGTCTTAAGCGAGGCAGCGTTGAGTTTGGTCGACCGGACCAGCGTTGGCGCATTGGCGACCGAGCGATCGCTGAAGTCTAAGGGGCGTTCATAGAGGCTGCAAAAAGGCCCGGTACCGCCGGCTTCTTCACACAGATTCTGGACGGTGGCGAGCCTGCCATCCACCTCAGAAATGGCATTGGACATATTGATGCGATAATAGTCGATCGAGAGGCTCAGGCCCCGGAGTGATGAGGGCGCAAATACGACACCTGCGGTCAGGGTTCTGGCGACCTCGGGTGTCAGGCTGCTGTTGCCTGCGGTTTCAGTAGGAATGATCCCGTTAAAGCCGGTATGGGCGTCAGAATAGCCGCTTGTCGCCACTGTCGCAGGCTGGAATAAGTCATAAAGACTGGGCGCCCGGATATCGCGCGAATAGGTGCCCCGGAAGCGAAGCCCATCGATCGGAACCCACTCACCGCCAATTTTCCAGGTGGTGACGCCGCCGCTGGTCGAATAATCAGTGTAGCGAACCGCACCATTGAGACTTGCATTGCCAAGACCGGAATCTTTCAGCAATGGAAATTCCACCTCGAGCGCCGCTTCCTTTACGTTCTGGCTCACCAAAATGGGCGTGACCTGCGCGTTACTGAAATAGGGCGTGGCACCCGGCGTGCAATTGAATCGGATGCCGGTGCAGTCGGCCGTCAGCGTCGCGGGGGCATTGGTCGTAACGTCAAGGCTGGTCCAGCGATATTCACCGCTGATAGCGAACCGCACAGGCCCTGCCCAATTGTCGAACGCTGTTCCGCTTAAGCTGGCTTCGATATTGTCCAGCGTGAACTCAGGGCGGGTCCGCGACGTCCCGAACACATAATCGAAAGCCGCCTGCTGCGTGGAAAGAGGCGCGCCGAACGCATTAAGCGGCACGCAGCCCGCCTGCGATCCGGGGTTGGTGAGGGTCGCGCGGCACACGATATTGCCATTGGCAGTGCCGGTCCTGAACGAGCCTTCGTCAACGGCGTCCAGCGCGGCATAAAGATTGCCATTGATCGTGTTGTTGATGAACGAATTGACTGTGGAACTTACGCCATGCTGATAATAGACATTCCAATTCAGGCCGCCGATTTTGCCATCGAGGCCGCCAGCGGCGATCCACGTCTTGCTATCTGATTGAACGGCGATGCGATGGTCCGGATCGTCAAAGACGCGCCCGAAAATGAACAGCGGATCGCCAATCGCGGCCTGGGTAGCAGGGGCCAGGAACGCGTTGTCGGTGCCGACCGCCAAAGGCAAGACTAGGTTCGGATAGAAATAGTTGAAGTTTCTGGACTTGGCAAAGACACCTTGAACGAAGGCGTTGATCCCATCGGTCAGTTCATAATCCAGCCTTGCATAGGCTTGGTCGGTCTTGACGTCTGCGGTCCCCGACGATCCCTTTCCATAGAAGCCTTCGCCACCACTTTCCAGCGATCCACCCTGCGGCGTACCATGAACGAAGGGGCCGGTTACACCCGGTCCCGTGAACACTTGTCCAGCTAGCGGACTGGAGAAAATCGAGCCCCGGAAACTGATTTGTGCGTTGCGAGCGTCCGAGATCAACCGGAACGGGTCTCCCTGCGTCCCGCTGCCAGCGATCGCGTAGACGGTCCTGCCAGACTTACGCGCTTCCTTCACGAAACCGTCCTGCTGGAAATGCTCATAGCTGGCCATGAAGTGCCCGCGATCATTTGCAAAGTCGGTACCGAAAGCGGCAGCGGCGCGCCACGAATAGGCGTCACCGCGGCTAGAAATACCTGAGTTGCCTTCCACTTTGAGGCCTTCGAACTTTCGGTCGAGGACGAAATTGACGACACCTGAAACTGCGTCCGACCCGTAGACCGCCGAAGCGCCGCCGGTGACGACATCAACCCGCTGCATCAACATTTGCGGCAGGATGTTTGCATCGACTGCGCCTGTATAGCTGGTCGGCGCGACACGATGTCCGTCGAGCAGGATCAGGTTGCGCTGGATGCCAAAGCCGCGCAGGTTGAGATAATTGCCCGTCGCATTGTCGGTCGCATCGCCCTGGATAGCGCTGCCGCGAGAGAGGGCAAATGCCGGCAGTTTCTTAAGAGCGTCTGACACGCTTGATGGGCTGGTACGCAATAGCGTGTCCCGCGATACGACCGTAACCGGAGTGGGCAGTGCGTTTCCATTGGAGGTAATGCGCGTGCCGGTGACGACGATATCTGGGTTAGGCGCGGACGCGTCTGCTTCTGTCGTAGCCGTCTGCTGGGCTGTGGCAGGTTGGCACATCGCGGCAAAGCTGATGCCCGCGAGCAGATATAGTTTCGATTTAGACATGGATCCCCTCTTTTCAGGCGGTTGGCCGCCATTTTCATTGCTGGTTTATTTCATAATATGGAATGTATTGCATAGCAAGAAAATTTGTAGGCGGATATGGTCATTCATATGTGAATGACGCCTATCATGTTCATTTAAAGTGTGGATTCTTTGTGGGTGGATCGCGATGTCCCGGAAGCGCCGGGCTTTTTAACGATCGAAATATTTCATATTCCCACCCTTTGACCCAAACAGTTCGAAAGCCGCGATAGCTGGCTGAAGGATGGCGCAGGTGTGTCTGGAGCGGGCGCGTCGTCCGCGCAGCCGGCTTATTTCGATCATTTTACAAGGATGATTGAGAAGGGAGGCACGAGCTTGGGCGCTTCCAAGGAACCCGTGGCTACGAAGCGCCAACACTGGAATGGCAGCGCGACATCATCGAATTTCTTGTTGGATCATAACGAGCCTCGTCCAGCACCGATGTCGCACTTACCTGTCAGCGAAGTTCGCGAAGATCGTTCGACGCGGATCTGACTCAATAGCCAGCTGCCAAGAGAAAGGGCTTCTTGCGATCAGCGATTCGAACTTGGATTTGCGCAGTTTTACGCTTCCCCCACTGACTGTCCCTCATGCTGAGCGGGTCGACCTGAAAGGGGGAAGCACGGTCCGTGAATTCTTCGCCGTTGTTGCGATCGGCCGGGAAGCGTGCCACGCGGGTCAGCGGTTGCCGCAGCGGCAACGACCAAGATGGTAAGCACGTTGGTTGACGACACCGACTGGTTTGCGCCAGATCGTTGGATATAGGACAGGTTGCCCGAGAAGGAATGATGCATGTCAACACAAACGCCCAAGAAGCGCGCGGGAATTCAGTCCGTCGAGATCGGGATGCGCGTGCTTGAGGCGCTGGCAGGGCTGGGCGGCGCGCGGCCGCTGGCCGCCATCGTGCGCGGATGTGGCCTTTCACCATCTCAGACACACCGTTATCTCGCCAGCTTGTCAGAGGCGGGGATGGTGCAGCAGGACATCCACGGCAACTATGATCTTGGCCCCGCCGCGCTCAAACTTGGGCTCAGCGCGCTCGCACGGATCGATGCTTTCCGCATAGCCGACGAAAAGCTGGCTGATTTTCGAAATCAAACCCAGAGCACGGTTCTGCTCGCAGCGCTCGGTCCGGAAGGTCCAACGATCGTGCGCTGGCACATGGGCCATCCACCGGTCGTAACCTCGCTCGCGCTTGGCTCCTTATTGTCCTTGGTAAACTCGGCGACGGGACAGGTCTTTCTTGCCTTTCGGCCCGAGCCTGAAACCGCAGGCTTCGTGCAGGCCGAAATTGCGCGCAACGCCACAATCGATGAAACCCATGTAGAAAAGATAAAGGCTGGCGTGCGCGAGCGCGGTATGGCGCATGTCGATGGCACCCTTATTCCTGGTCTTGATGCCAAGGCGTTCCCCATTTTCGACCTGCAAGGTAACGCGGTGTTAGCTGCGACCCTTTTGTCATTGCCTAACCCTCGGGAAGGCGGGAACAGCAAGTCAGCCTTGCAACTACAGGCGGCGTGTAAGGAAATCAGCCAGGCGCTTGGAGCGCCACATATGCTTCAATAGATTATCGGATTATGTAGTGGTTCGGGCACCTGCTGGAGCTTGCCCGAGACAAGGTAGGCGAGCGATCAGCCAGTTTGTCCGGGCTGCGGACGCGGATCAACGAGCTTAAAGCCGGCCATCAGTGATGGCCGGCCTTTTTGAGAGAGGGGTCAGACAGGGTAGGGCTGGCCCGCCGGTTCGATCGTGATCCATTTTAATTCGGTAAATTCGTCAACTACGGCACGACCGTCGAACCGGCCATAGCCGCTATTCTTCATGCCGCCATAAGGGGCTTGCGGCTCATTCTGAACAGTCGCGCCGTTGACATGAACATGCCCGGCATCAATGCGGCGCGCGACGGTGAGGGCGCGGTGTGCATCCCGCCCGAACACTGCGGCCGCTAGGCCATATTCGGTATCATTGGCGACCCTGATCGCTTCGTCTATGCCTTTAACGCGCACGATCGTAGTTACTGGACCAAATGTCTCCTCGTCATAGATGGTCATGCCTGGTTTGACATGATCCAAGATCGTGGCAGGCATAACTACGCCATCGGCATGGCCACCCACAACGACCTGAGCGCCCTTGCCCAGTGCGTCGTCGATCATGGCGTTGATACGCCTACCCGACGCGGCATCGATCATCGGGCCTATGACACATGCTGGATTGACCATCGGGTCGCCAGATATCAGTTGGGCAGCGCGCTTTGCAAAGGCATCGACGAACTGGTCGGCCACAGCTTCATCGACCACGAAGCGCTCGGTCGACATGCAAATTTGCCCCTGGTAGAGAAATGTACCGAAAATCGCGGCGTTCACGGCGCCGTCGATATCTGCGTCGTCCAGCACCACAAATGGCGCTTTCCCACCAAGTTCGAGCAGGCAGGGTTTTAGATTGCGGCCCGATTTTTCCGCAATGATCCGCCCGATACGGGTCGATCCGGTGAAATTGATGCGGCGGACAGCGGGATGGGCGATCAGGCAGTCGATGATATCTGCGGCATCATTGGGCGCGTTGACCACGAAGTTCAGCACACCTTCGGGCAGACCGGCCTCGATAAAGGCATCGGCTATCAGGGCATGGGTCTTTGGACTCATTTCCGAAGCGCGAAATATCACTGTGTTGCCGCAGGCGATCGGATAAGCGATTGCGCGTGCCGCCAGTATGACAGGCCCATTCCAAGGGACGATACTCAAGATGACGCCAACCGGCTGACGAAGCGTCATGGACAAGGTGTCGGGCTTGTCGGTCGGGATAGTTTCACCCTGGATTTGGGTCGTGAGCGATGCGGCTTCGCGAATGAGATTGGCTGCCGCCACGACATTGAAGCCGCCCCACAGGCCCGAAGCGCCCACCTCGGCAGCCATTGCCTGGGAAATGTCCCCGATCTTGGCTTCCAGCTTATCGGCCGCTACGAGCAAAACTCGTCGGCGCTCGGTCGGTCCGGTCTTTGACCATGTCTTGAAAGCCGTGCCTGCGGAGTCGGCTGCACGTCTCGCATCCTCGACTCCGGCCGCAGCGGACGTTGTAACCACAGCGCCGCTTACTGGGTTACGCCGCTCGAACGTCTTGCCGCTGTCGGCAGATACCTGCCGATTGTCGATCAGCAAATGCACTTCCATCTTCGTCTCCCAAGCCATTTATCATCTACTTACTACGCCAGATTTCCCCTCACAACGACCCGTGGAGCGCTCGCCTGGCACATGAACATTGTATGATATAAAACGGATTGCCCCAAATAAAATTTTATGTCAGGTTCATATCCTACGAGTTGATCCCTCCTGCACGCTTTTCCCGGCGCGACAGTTTGGGCGGCTTCAGAACAAATCTTAGGAGATATGGTCTTGGGAATTCAGGATAGCCGCGGCATGAAGGCTGCAATCGTGCGGGAGAAGGGCGGCGAAATGCGCCTGGAGAATGTCACGATCGGGCAGCCCGCCGATGACGAGGTTCTCGTTCGCATCGTGGCTTGTGGTGTTTGCCACACTGACATGGTGGTGCGCGACCAACTTCTTCCCATGCCGCTTCCTGCGATTCTCGGCCATGAAGGCGCCGGCGTGGTCGAGGCAGTGGGCCGCAATGTGACCAACGTCGCACCCGGCGATCATGTCGTGATGAGCTATATGTATTGCGGTGATTGTTATCTTTGCGATGCTGGACATCCAGCCCACTGCGCAAATATCCTGCCGACCAATTTCGGCGGGAGCCGACTGGATGGAACCACCGGTACCACTGATGCGGATGGTCACGCGATCCACGATCATTTCTTTGGTCAGTCGTCATTCGCCGAATATGCGTTGGCCAGCTCGAACAATGTCGTAAAAGTTGATAAGGATCTGCCACTTGAAATCTTGGCGCCACTGGGTTGCGGATTGCAGACCGGCTCTGGTGCGGTTCTCAATGCGCTCAAGGTGCGCCCGGGATCTTCCTTTGTGGTATTCGGCTCGGGAGCCGTCGGTCTTGCTGCAGTCATGGCAGCCAAGATCGCTGGGGCGACGCAGGTCATCGCTGTAGATGTCAATGGCGAGCGACTTGCCCTCGCGATCGAGCTTGGCGCCACCCATACGGTTAACGCGAAGGACTGTGACCCGGTCGCCCGCATCATGGAAATCACGGGTAAGGGCGCCGATTTTTCGCTCGAAGCAAGCGGTCTGCCTTCCGTGCTTCGCCAGGCAGTCGACTGTTTGGGCTTTTTTGGTACTTGCGGAATTGTCGGAGCCTCGCCGCTTGGATCAGAGGTAACACTCGACATCAATGGGGTTATGATCCCGGCTAAGAAGATAATGGGTATCGTCCAGGGCGATGTCATCGCCAGCAGCTTCATTCCCACACTTATCGAATTCTACAAGCAGGGACGCTTCCCGTTCGATCGTTTGATTAAACATTATGACTTCGCGGACATAAACCAGGCGATAGCTGACAGTGAAAGTGGCAGGACTATCAAACCTGTCCTGCGCATCGGCGCGGTTTGACCAACGACGGGACGGAACAGCCAATCATGACTAGGAACAGGCCCACAAGCCTGGATGCAACGATCGAGTCTCCCTGGCACGACGTTGGCTCCAGCCGCGTGCCATCGGCGGTCTACACGGACCGGGCGATTTACGAGCGTGAACTCGACCGCATATTCTATGGGCCACATTGGAGCTATGTGGGGCTGGAAATAGAGATTTCAGAGCCCGGATGCTTCAAGCGTACTGCTGTGGGCGAGCGATCGGTCATCATGATCCGCAATCGCAAGGGCGAGATCAATGTGCTGGAAAATCGCTGCGCACATCGTGCGATGCGCTTCTGCCAGGAGCGCACAGGTAAGGTGAAAACGCTGGTCTGTCCCTACCACCAGTGGAACTATAATCATGACGGTAAGCTTCTGGGCGTACCATTCCGCAACGGGGTGAAGGGCAATGGCGGCATGCCCGCCGACTTCGAGCTGGAGGACCATGGCCTTAATCGGCTGAAGGTTGCTGTGCGCAACGGCGTGGTATTTGCCTGCTTTGACCACGATGTAGAGAGCATCGAGGATTATCTCGGCCCGGACATATTGGCCGCCTTCGATCGGACCTTTGATGGACGCAAGCTTGTCCTGCATGGTTATTCCCGCCAGCGTATTCCAGGTAACTGGAAGCTTATGATGGAGAATATCAAGGATCCCTATCATCCCGGCTTGCTGCACACCTGGTTCGTCACATTCGGCCTTTGGCGTGCTGACAATGAGTCCCGGCTCGAGCTTGATCGGCATGGGCGACACGCGGCAATGATATCGCGGCGCAGTGAAAAAGTGGTCAGCAACGTCGAAGAAGGCGTCACCAGCTTTCGAAAGAATATGGAACTGAACGAACCACTTCTGCTGGACATCGTCCATGAATCTTGGTGGGGGCGCGACACTGTTTGCATGACGACCATGTTCCCCAACGTCATCTTTCAGCAGCAGGTGAATTCTCTATCCACGCGTCAGATATTGCCACTTGGCCCTGATAAGTTCGACTTCGTCTGGACGCATTTCGGCTTCGAAGACGATGACGCGGAAATGACCGAACGTCGCTTGCGCCAGGCCAATCTGTTCGGTCCGGCGGGTTTTGTGTCTGCCGATGACGGCGAAGTCATCGAATTCAGCCAAGAAGGTTTCGAGCAGGACAAGAATTTCTCGACGCTGTGTGAACTGGATGGAACAAGCGTCGGTCCGGCTGACCATATGGTCACCGAAACGCTCATTCGGGGCATGTATCGCTACTGGCGGGAAGTGATGGAACTATGACCGCCGACCCGCTAATCCAGTTGCGCATCATGCAATTTTATGCGGCTTACGCGTCCTGCGTCAATGACGGCCGCTATGGCGACTGGCCCGATTTTTTCACCGAAACGGCGTGGTATCGGGTCGTCGCGCGGGAAAATTACGATCGGGATTTGCCGCTTAGCACCCTGTCGCTCAAAGGGCGGCCGATGATGAAGGATCGCATCTACGGGATCGAAAGCACGATCTTCCACGCGCCCTATTATCAGCGGCATTTGATTGGACTGCCCATGATTTCGGCTGCCTCGGACGGCAGGTTCGACGTCGAGGTCAACTACACCGTCATCCGAACCAAGCGGGACGTCGCCGCTGAGATATACAGCGTGGGCCGCTATATCGACCGGATCGTAGAGATAGAGGACGTTCTAAAATTCGAACAGAAATTCTGTGTATTCGATAATGATATAATACCGAATTCTTTGATCTATCCGATCTAGGAATAAATAAAACAGGGGAGAATGTCATGAAGAAGGAGTTTTTGGTCGGGACTGCGGTTCCGGCCCTGATGGCTTGCGTGCTTTCTACATCAACGTCGGCCAGGGCGCAGGTAAGCCGGGCAAGCGATCCCGAAACGATGATCAGCGATATTGTGGTGACCGCCCAGAAGCGTGCGGAAAATGTGCAGAATGTTCCCATTGCCATTTCAGCTTTCGGAGGCGAAGCGCTAAGCGAGCGGGCTGTCGGCAATGTCAGCCAGCTTGCCTCCCTTTCTCCCAACGTCAACCTCGACTCTGGCGTATCTTTCTCTGCCTCGACAGCCGTTTTGGCGGCGTCGATCCGCGGTATCGGCGCTAGTGATTTTGCCTTCAACATCGACCCGGCCGTGGGTGTCTATGTCGATGGCGTGTACCTGGCCCGGTCCGTCGGCGCCAATCAAGATCTGCTCGACGTCGAACGGATCGAAATTCTCAAAGGTCCGCAAGGAACATTGTTCGGCCGCAATACCATCGGCGGCGCGGTTTCGATCGTGACCCGCGACCCTGCAAAGACATTTGGCGTGCGGGGCGATCTGACGGTGGGCCGCTTCGACCTGTTTCAGGCACGGGCATCGATCGATCTTCCGCTTGCCGAAAATCTCTACTCGTCGGTGACGGTCGATGTTAAGACGCGCAATGGCTATATGAAGCGTCTGGCCTTTCCCGGATCGCTCGGCGCCAATTCTCCGCCCTACACCGTCTATCCTGCATCAGCCTATGAATCGCCATCGCGCGAAGGCGATGAAGACAATCGGACAATCCGCAGCAAGATCAAATATGATGGCGGCTCGTTCCGGCTAACGCTGTCGGGCGACTATGCCTTTACCAAGGGGACCGCCCCGACCAAATTATTGCAGACGACCAACGGCGATCCAGGCGGGTTGTTTGCCAACCTCTACAATCTGTGCATCAGCACGCCGGTCGAGACGCTTACTGCCATCAATCTCATCAACATGTGTAACTCGTCGGGCTCGCAGTTGCCTTCGGTCCACCGCGGTGCGACGTTCCCGGTGAACCGCCTCTACACGCTGGCCGGCGTCAATGCAGATGGCAATCCCAACAATGATCTGCTGCCATGGGACAGCCGGTTCATCACCAACAGTCGCGACACCAGCTATGCGACCGGGAACAACTTCTCGCATCTTCGTAACTGGGGATTCACCGGCATCGCCGAAGTCGATCTGACCGACGACATCCTCCTCAAGTCCACCACTGCCTATCGCAAGAGCAAATGGAAGAGTGGCCTCGACGGTGATGGATCACCGATCAACATGTCGACCTATAGCTTCGAGCAGCGTCAGCAGCAGTTCAGTCAGGAGCTACAACTCATTGGCAGTTCGCTGGATGACAAGCTTCACTATGTCCTGGGCGGTTATTATTTCAGGGAAAGCGGCTATCTTGCCGACTATGTGATTTCCGGCGAAGGCATATATGTCATCGATGGACCCAATTGGCTCAAGACCAACGCCTATGCCGCCTTCGGCCAGATCGACTACAGATTTAGCGACCTGATCGGGTTCACTGTCGGGGGGCGCTACACGCACGAGAAAAAGAGCTTTGAAGGGGGGCAGCAGGAACTGAGCGGGCTGTTCTACAAACTGATCGGCGCGCCATGTTCGGACCTTGCGGGCAATGTCTACCCTGATGCGATGGTGGGCGGTGTATCCTGTCAGGTAGCGGGTAATTATCCCGACCCATCCAACCCTCTGCGGATTTACCCCGGCGGTATCAATCATCTGAGCTTCAACAATTTTTCGCCGAAGGTTGGCGTCCAGTTACATCCTGCAACGGACATGATGGTCTATGGGTCATGGTCCAAGGGATATAAGACAGGAGGATGGACCACCCGTTACTCGACTCCGCAGACTTTCGTCAGCAGCTTCAACCCGGAAAAGGCGACGACCTACGAAGTCGGGCTCAAATCCACTCTGCTCGCTCGTCGGCTGCAAATTAACATGGCCATGTTTCTGACCGATTATAAGGCGATCCAGCTCAACTATCAGGTGGGAGGATCGCCCACGATCGCAAATGTCGGCGACGGTCGGATCAAGGGTGCCGAACTTGAAGTGGTTGCCCAGCCCGCACGAGGTCTGACACTCAATCTGGCCGTCGGCTATACTGATGCTTATTATACACGGCTCGATCCAGCGGTGGCGGTCACCAGCGGTGCCAACGCATTGCAGGCCGGCGCCCTTGTTGGCAGCGTTCTGCCCAAGACGCCAAAGTGGAAAGTGAATTTCAGTCCCCGTTATGAAATGGCCTTAGGGAATGGTGGTAAAGTCACGCTACTCGGCGATTATACCTATATTTCTGCCCAGACAAACAATGTCGAGAGAACCTATGTGCTCAATCGGCCGGGTGTATCGGTGATCAACGCCAGCATCAGCTATAGCGATCCTGCCGAGCATTATACGGTCACGATCGGTGGGCTGAACCTTACAAATGAGCGCTATCTGTCGTCGGGAACTGCGATTCCTGCTTTCGGCGCGATCATCGGATCCTACAGCCGTCCGGTTGAGTGGTATGCCCGGCTAGGCTACAAATTCTGATCGATGCCCCGCGCGACGTCACCTGAACATCTTGGATGCGCAAGTGACGTCGCGCCAGCAGCGCTCAGTTGAGGTATCGCGAGGCGGGCGCCTGATCCACGCCTTTGGCGTGGGGGGTACAGGCAAAGCTGGTAGCCTTTGCCGGATCGCCGCTGCGATAATCGGGGAAAGCGGGATAGGCGCAAATCGGCCGTTCCTGCGCTGGAGATGTGGTTCCTGCCGGCTTGCGGGCAATGATCTGCTGGGGGATCTTGGCACCTTCAGTCCATGCGACCAACTGCATCAATATGTCATTCTCAGGCGACACCGGCATTGCCTCGCCCCACTGCCCTATGTTCGTCACGCCTGGTCCTCCGAAGCAATGGCCCATGCCCGGAACCAGAAACAGGCGCGCAAATCTTGCAGCCTCCGACGTCCCGCCGACTGCGGCGGTCAGCCGATCATAATAGTTCACGACCTCCGCCACTGGCACTGCCGGATCAGCGACACCGGTGTAGAGGAAAAGCTTGCCGCCGCGGCGTGCGAAGTCCGACAGGTCAGCGACATTGGCGTTGAGTGTGCTGGAAAGGCGTGCATCGACCCGATCAAGATCATGGTTGAAATCGAAGCTGGATGGCTTGAACGAGGCGCCTAGCGCCCAGTCGAAGAGGTAGAATTGCTGTTTGGGCCATTGCGCAGATCCTTGCATGGCAGGACCAAGTGGCTGGTCTTCGCTGCCAACGGTCAAGCCAGGATAGATGCGCTCCCCCGTTTCAGGGTTAGTCGGCCCGGCATAAAGGCGGCGCAACGTGCCGATCTGTTCCTCGGAGAAACAAGCGTCAGACGTTTCACCTGCCTGACATAGCCGTAAATGGCTGACGTCGAACCGGCATTGCCTGGGATCGGTAAGGAAGCGATCACCTGGCGCGCCGCCATCCTTGCCGGCGCATGTCTTGATCACGGTTTGGGAAATGGTCTCCCATTGAGCCGAAGACATCTGAGCGGCGGGGTATGCTGTTAGGGCAGCATGGTTCCAGACGAACGATGCGGCCACATGCGTTCTGTTATTGCCCGGATCGCCAGCCAATATACCGTCATAATCGGCAGGATATCGCTGCGCTGCGCTGAGCGCTTGCTGGCCACCGGTCGAGCAGCCCGCAAAATAGGCCCGAAAAGCAGAGGTCTTGTAATAGGCGGAGATGACGAGCTTTGCGATCCGCGTCATTTCGTGAGTCGCTCGGTAGCCAAAGTCCGTCCAATGCTCGGGTTTGTTCAGGCTCTGATTTATATCGGGTGCCGTACCCATATCGGTATTGGCCACAGCAAAGCCACGCTTCAGGCCCTCTACCATGCCCATTTCATAGGCGATCATGCCGGCGCCGCCACCATTGCCGGTTCCCAGAAAACGCCCGTTCCAATCCTTCAGCGGCAACCATACCTCTATGCCGATATGGCTCTGGGTGGAGGGGGTAGCAACAATCTTCACCTGGCAGAAGGCCGGCATATCGCGCAGTCGGTCTGCAAAATCGGGCAGCATTGCGGGGCGGGAGAGGGTGAATGCACCTGCTGGAACGGAGGCGCTCGCCATCACCTTTGCGCCAGGCAATGCCATAGCGGCTATCGCCCTGCAACGCTGACCCTCAGCATCCCTGGTGCCGGCTTGTCTGGCTGCCGCTACAGGCGCCGCCGAGGCAAGAAGGGTGGTTCCCAGCAATGCGGCAAGGCTTAACGATTTCACACTCACAAGATGGTCCTTTCGGGCACGAGGCAATAAAGGGGCCGGCGTTTTATGTTGCTGTTCTCACAGGCCAACTTGCTGAAGATCGACATGACGGGTTTCGGGACTGCGCCACAAAGCAATCAGCGAGATGACAACCAGTCCGACGCACAAGATGGTAAGCCCGACGGAGCTCCCGTTCGATCGTCCAGCGATCCAGGCTGCGACAAAGGGTGTTGGCCCGGCGAAGATGAGATTGGCGCCTGTATAGGCGAGGGCCGATCCGGCGTAGCGTACCGAGGTAGGAAATTGCTCTGCGAAATATGCCGGCAGGATACCGCTTTGTGCCTGAATGCTACCGCCAAATAGCGCCATGGCGATCACGACTACCAGGATGTTCCCGCTGCTGAGCAGCTGGAAATAAAAGCAACTGATCGCAAGCATCACTATCCCTGCAACGATCAAGGGTGGTTTGCGCCCGAAACGATCTGTCGAAGCGCCGCCCAGAACGGTTGCAGCGATCGCAATGACATTGGCCGTCATGACGCAGGCGAAGATAGTGCCGCGCGTGAGCGCAGTATGATCGGCCAGATAGGCGATGGAATAGATGTTCACGATCCAGAAACAGGATGCTGGCGCCGCCCAGAACAGCAAAAGTCGTACAATAGTGCCGTAGTGAGGAGAAAGGGATCGATCTTGTGAGGGATAGCAAGGTTTGAGCCTCTCTACCTCTCTTTCTCTTTCGAGTGCCTCGAATGCTGGTGTCTCACTGACATGATAACGCAGATATACGCCTACGGCGACGAGCAGGATGCTGAGCAAAAACGGAATACGCCAGCCATAAGCCTCAAACTTGGCTTCATCCATAAGGGCGGCAAGGCAGAACAGCATACCGTTGGCGAACACCAGACTGACAGGAGCGGCGACATTGATGAACGATCCAAACAATCCCCTGCGGTGCGACGGGGCATGTTCCATCGTAAAAAGTTGCGCCCCGGTCGCTTCTCCACCCAAAGCGAACCCCTGAAGAAAACGCAAAACTACGATCAGTAGCGGCGCCCAGAAACCTATGACTGCGTAGGGTGGCATAAGACCGATCAGAAGCGATGAGACGCCCATCAGAATGAATGTGGCCAGCAGAACTTTCTTTCGCCCGACACGATCGCCAAGCAATCCAAAGATAATGCCGCCTGCCGGCCGTGCGAAAAAACCGACGCCAAAGGTCGCAAAGGACGCCAGAATCGCAGTCGCCGGGTCCAGCGTGGGGAAAAAGAGCTTGGGAAAGATGGTCGCAGAAACCGCGCCATAGGCTGTGAAATCGACCCATTCCAAGGCAGATCCCAGTGCGCTGCTGAAAATAGCTTTACCGGATTGTTGCGATTTTTCGCTCTGATCGACCAATCCTATGGCCGAGCCGATGCCCGCGTCTCTCCCTGACATTCGCGCCCTCTCTCTATGACCGTGATTATATCGTAGCCCGGATGCGACACGCCCGTGTCGATCCTAGACCATATTGGCCGATGCTCACGACACCGCCATTTTATATGTTTATATATGATTTATAGCATGTGCCAGTGAAATATTGTGCACCTCAGAGCAAGACTGACTGCGTGTCCCAAGTTGACAGGGATCGAAATCTACGCAAGTGAGATTCACTTATAGGATATCCATTGCATATTTTGGCACGCAGCGACAGTGAAATGGTGATGGCGAAGAGCGCTGCCCACTGCGCGCAATCGCGCGCTTGAGAAGGTTTCGAGTGTTGGGAGAGAATGCATGAGAATTTGCAGAGCGATCGGTGCGGCCCCGATCTTTGCGGCAGCTTTATATTCAGCCTTCGCACAGGCGAAAACCGCCGATGCGTCACCAGATGCGCGCGCGGATGCGACCGTGCGCGCGATGCGTCCCGAGGAGAAGGTCATTCTCACGCATGGCGTAATGGCGGTTCCTATCATTGGACCGTTAAGCCTGCCGTCCGATGGGGTATTGGGTGCCGGCTATATTCCGGGGATAGATCGGCTGGGCGTCCCGTCGCTGCGCGAAAGCGATGCCAGCCTTGGCGTGTCCTACGTATTTGGCATGCGCAAGGATGGTGCGACAGCACTGCCCTCGGCCCTGGCGATGGCGTCGACCTGGAATCCCGGCCTTATCCGTCGCGGCGGACAAATGATCGGCTCAGAAGCGCGGGCGAAAGGGTTCAACGTCTTGCTAGCCGGGGGCGTCAACTTGATGCGCGATCCGCGCAATGGCCGCAGCTTTGAGTATTTCTCCGAAGATCCCTTGCTGTCGGGTATATTGGCCGGCAACGCTATAAAGGGCATTCAGTCCAACCATATTATATCGACGATCAAGCATTTGGCGCTCAACGGCCAGGAAACCGGCCGCAAGTTTGTCGATGTGAAGATCTCGGATGCCGCGGCACGCGAGAGTGATCTGCTGGCATTCAAGATCGGCATCGAGATTGGCGATCCTGGAGCGGTTATGTGCGCCTATAATCGTGTAAATGCAGAGCATGCCTGCGCTAGCGATTATCTGCTGAACAAGGTTCTCAAGCAGGACTGGCGCTACAAAGGCTTCGTCATGTCCGATTGGGGGGCGGTGCCCGGTGTAGACGCGGTACTCAAGGGCCTGGACCAGCAATCTGGCGAGCAACTCGACACAGCCATATTCCTGGGGGATAAACTGGCAACTGCAGCGCAGTCGGATCCGCGCTATGCAGCGCGTCTCGACGATATGAACCGCCGTATTATATGGGCAATCTATGCCAATGGGTTGGACAAACATCCGGCCCAAGCGGGAGGCTCGATCGACTTCGCCGCAAACAATGCCGTCGCGCTGGAAACCGGTAAACAGGGCATCGTCCTGCTCCGTAACGCGCGCGGCGTCCTTCCCTTGGCGAGAACCGCCAAGTCGATTGCCGTAATCGGCGGCTTTGCCGACATTGGGGTGCTCTCGGGTGCAGGGTCGAGCCAGGTTCACGGCCCTGAAGGTCCTGCGGCAAATCTGACGCTCGGCGATGCCGGGCCATTTTCCGTTTTCATGTCACAGCAATATCATGCGTCCGTGCCGCTCAAGGCGATCAAGGCCATGGCACCCCAGGCCGTTGTAAAATTTCGTAATGGACGGTCCGCCAGCGAGGCCGCCAGCCTCGCGGCGCAGGCTGACATTGCCATAGTCTTTGCCAACAAATGGTCAGGTGAAGGTATGGACCAGCCTGACCTGAGCCTCCCCGATGGCCAAGACGCGGTGATCGCCGCCGTCGCTGCTGCCAACCCCAACAGCATTGTGGTGTTACAAACGGGCAATCCCATCTTGATGCCATGGTTGAATGACACGGCCGCGGTGATCCAGGCCTGGTATCCCGGCGCGCGGGGCGGGGAGGCGATCGCTTCGGTATTGTTCGGGGAAACCAATCCCTCTGGCCGTCTCCCGGTGACTTTTCCTGCCAGCGAAGCGCAACTGCCCCGGGTCAAACTTGATGGCTTTGACACAGTCGAGCCAAGCTTTGCCGGCAATCCAACACATCCCGATGAGAAACTCGTTGCAGATTATGATATCGAGGGATCGGACCTTGGCTACCGCTGGAATGCGCGCGAGGGGCACAAGGCCCTGTTTCCCTTCGGCTATGGCTTATCCTATACCAACTTCCAGACGTCGGGCCTGAAGTCGGACGGAACGACAGCCACTTTTCTGGTTCGCAACACAGGCGACCGCGCAGGCGCGACCGTGGGCCAGGTCTATCTGGTCAGTCGCAATGGCGAAGCCAAGTTGCGGCTGGTTGGTTTCAGCCGGGTCGAGTTGGCGGCAGGGACGGCTCGCACAATTTCGGTCTCGATCGACCCGCGCCTGCTCGCTGACTGGAAAGACGGGCAATGGTCGATGCCAGGGGGCACATTCACCTTCGCGCTTGGCGACAATGCAGAAGCGCTGGGCAGCGCGGTTAGCGTGCGGATGTCTGCCCGGACCTGGAAAGACTGACAAGCACCCGACACCCACTGCCAGCGTGACGTTCATCCAGTGCATTTTGGAGACAAGGTCACGAAGCCTTACCTCGGAGCAGACGGTCGAGCCGCATTGTGGCGGCTCGACCGGAATGGATGGGGACGTCTGCATATCCCGGATCGGCGCGGGGATGGGGGGCTGCATCCAGTTGGAATGTAGGCCCCCACAAAACGCATCTATTCGGCGTCTGGCTGCTGCTCTGGAGAAGCCTTTGCGAATGCGTCGAGTGCGAGGCATCGCGCTTCGATTGCAAGAAGCCGATCCCATTTGAGATCGACACCAAAGCGGCGGGCATTCACGAGCTGTGGAACCAGGCAGATGTCCGCGAGCGTTGGTGCGTTACCGAAACAAAAGGGCGTATCCTTTTCCCTGATTAGCATGTCACAGGCAGAAAGCCCGTCCTCGATCGCTGTCCTTGCCCAGCAGTTTATGTCGTCTTCAGCTAGCCCCAAGGCCCGCAGTCGGTCGAGGATCTTGAGATTCTGCACTGGGTGTATGTCGCAGGCGATAACCTGAGAAAATGCGCGAACATATGCTCTTTCGAGTGCATCGGACGGAAGAAGTGGCGGGTCCGGGTAGACCTCATCGAGATAGTCGCAGATTGCCAGCGACTGCGTGAGGACAGCGTCGCCGATTTCCAGCGTCGGGAGAAGACCCTGTGGATTGAGGGCAAGATAATCTGGTGCATTCTGTTCGCCGCGACGCAGATGGTGAAAGGCGTCGCTGTAGGCGACTCCCTTGAGATTGAGCGCGATGCGGACCCTGTAGGACGCAGTCGATCTAAAATATCCATGTAGAAGCAAGTTGAAGCCTTTCTATCTGACTGCACGAAGGAGGAAAACAGCGATAGCCGCGACCACGGCCGGAACGATCGCCGTGAGGAGCAGCTGTTGGCTCGACCAGCCAAGGCTTAGCAACGCGCCGCCAGCCATTGGACCGAGGATCGAGCCAATTCGGCCCACACCCAGGGCCCAGCCGACACCTGTGGACCGTATTGCCCCAGGATATGCGGAAGCGGCGACAGCGTTCAGGCCGATTTGCCCGCCAACTATGCCAAAGCCCGCCGCTGCGGCTCCTGCCAGCAGCAGGGTGACATTTGCACCGGAATAGGCGATGACGAGGATGAAGGCGGCAGACGCCAGATAGGCAAGGCCAAGTACGATCGCTGGATCGCGTTTGTCGATTAGTCTTCCTAACATTATCGCGCCGACGACCCCACCCAGATTGAGGATGGCGGTCGAAGCGATCGCGATTTCAAGGGATAGGCCAAGACCGCTCAGGAGCGAAGGCAGCCAGTTTACCAGAAAATACATGACCAACAGGTTCATGAAAAAGGCCAGCCATAACAGGAAGGTTATCGGCGCTCGTCCGCCGCGGAAGAGTTCGAATATCGGAAATTTCCTGGCTGCGCCCGTTTCGGCCTCGCTTCGAATTTGCGCAATGCAATCCGCCGGGTTTAACTTAGGATCGATCCGCCGCAGGATCAGCGCAAGCTTCTTCTCTCCATCTGCTTTCATCGCGAGAAAACGGGCCGATTCCGGCATTGCGATCCACAGTATTGGAATGAGGATCAACGGCAGGATGCCACCACAAACAAATACCGACTCCCAGCCAAATCGCGTGATAAGAGGCGCACTCACGAGGCCCCCGATCGTCGATCCAAGAGGAAAGCCGCAGAACATGATCGTCACGAGGGTCGCCTTTAGACGGGCCGGCGCATATTCGTTGGTGATGGCGATGAGGTTGGGCATCGCGCCACCAAGCCCGATGCCCGTCAGCAGCCGGTAGAAAAGCAATTGGTCGATGTTCGTCGCTCTAGCCGTCAGGAGCGCGAAGAGGCCGAAGATTACCGTACAAAGAATGATGACCAGCTTGCGACCAATATGGTCGGCGAGAGGCCCCAGAATGAACGCACCGGCTGTGAGGCCAAGTAGTCCGGCGCCGAATATGGGACCAAAAGCCGCCTTATCCAATTTCCAAGTTTCAGCGATGGTTGGGGCCACATAGGCGATCGCCTGTGTGTCGAAGCCGTCAAGGCCCGCGACAAGAGCGCACAATGCAGCGATCCTGAACTGATAAGGACCAAAGCGAGCGGCATCGATCCCGGAAACCGATCGGGCCTCCGTCGCCATCCCTGCCATAACTACCCTCCTTTGGCGGCGGTCTTAGCGCCGCCTTGGAAACGGTGAAAATCAGTCGGTAGCTTTAGGCCCGATCGTAACTTGCGTCGGTTCGAGACCTTCGACCGTGACCAGCACGATATCACCCTCCACCACCGCGCCCACGCCGGCGGGCGTGCCTGTGTAGATCAGATCGCCTGGTTCGATCCGATAGAGCGTGCTCAGAAAGGCGATGACGTCGGCGACGGGCCAGATAAGCTCGGTCAAATCGGCATCTTGCTTGACCTCGCCATTGACTGTGAGGCGGATCGCGCCCTTTTCAATATGGCCCACATCAGCAACCGGGTGGATGGGTCCCAAGGGCGAAGACTGTTCGACATTCTTGCCGGTATCCCACGGCCGCCCTTGAGCGCGTGCGGTCAACTGCAGATCGCGGCGGGTCATATCGAGACCTGTCGCATAGCCGTAAACATGGTCCAGAGCGCTCTCGACCGCGATGTTCCGTCCGCCTTTACCAACGGCGACGACCAGTTCGGCTTCGTAATGGAAGTCCGACGTTTCACTCGGGTAAGCAATAGTCGATCCGCTCGGAACGACCGTCTCGGCCCACTTGGTGAAGAAGAAGGGCGGTTCACGATCGGGGTCACGTCCCATTTCCCGCGCATGTGCTGCATAGTTTCTGCCGACACAAAAAACGCGGCGTACCGGGAAATCGTCGCCGCTGGTTGTCTTGGCGAGCGTAGGCGGAAGAACGTCAAAAAGGGTCACGCAAGTTGCTCCTTGTAGAGATTGAGTTTTTGCTGCGAAGCCTTGTCTGAGAAGCCAAACAGCACGAGCTGGCTTCGGGCTGAGAGTTCAAGAGCCTTCCAGGACGGCACGACGAAGATGTCGCGCGGCGATAATGCCATGCTTTCACCGTCAATAACGGCCTCGCCCTCTCCCTCGACCACGACAAATGTCGTGCCGTCGGTCGCGCGTCGCGAAAGGGTGGTAAAGCCCTGTGGGATCAGCCGCACATGCGCGGAGATAGTTGGCATGATCGGACCACCATCGGCCGGGTTCAGAAATTCGAGCGCATGACCCAGATGAGGGTCGATTTCCGCTTGCGCGGCCATTGCGTCGAGCGCGGGGCGCCAGGAAGCATAGGGATAATGGAAGAGTGGCTGGTGCTGTGGCCGGCGATCTGCCACACCGCCGCGCATCGGCCGCATATTGTGGCCATATCGCACCAGCGTATCGCCTGATTTCACGGTCTGCGGGTGCATCGCCTCAGGCAGTTTTTCCGCAAAGCTGGCATCGAAGTGGCGGACTGTGGGTATATCGAGCCCGTCGAGCCAGATCATTGGCTTATCGGTGAAATTGCCATGGTCATGCCACTGACCGCCCGGCGTCAGCACGAGGTCAAATGGGCGCATGATCGCCTTTTCGCCGTCGACCGCCGTGTAGGCGCCTTCGCCTTCGATGACGAAACGCAGGGCACACTGGCTGTGGCGATGGCATGGCGCCACCTCGCCAGGCAAAATCAACTGAAGTCCAGCATAGAGGCTCGGCGTAATCGCCGAAAGGCCCGAAAGCCCTGGATTTTCGAGAATGAGAACGCGACGTTCCGCCTGGTCGGCCGAGATAAGATCGCCAGCGCGCATGAGATAGTCGCGTGCCAGGTCATAACTCCAGCGATGCACCAGTGCAGGACTGTGCGGTTGGCTCAGCACCAGCGCGCTGAGAACTTCCCATAGGGGTGTAAGGCTTTGCGGAGCCATTTCGGCATAAAGAGCCTCAAGCTGCGAGAGCTGGTCGTTGGGCAGCGGCTTGTTCATCTTGCCTCCGATTGATTGCCAAAGCGCTTGCGACCACGTTCGGCAAGAATTTCGGCCCAGAAGGGCCGGCCGAAGGGAGCTGGTCGGATGGGCACCGCGCTCTGCAGCTCCTCTCCGTCCATTTCCGGTCTCCCGCCGGCCACGTTCATCCTGCTAAAGATATTCCTTAATGTCAAATGGTTTGCATAATGAAGAAGGAGTGGTGCGTGTTTGGTGATCGTTTACGACATTTTTGGAATGCCGAAGACGCAGACCCCGTGAGCTTTCCGGCCACCGGTCAGAAAAGGTATCGCTCCGGTGATACCCAGGCCTGGCTCGCCGATGTTCTCACGCAGATCGCAGACATCCCACAAAGCCGTCTCCACGAACTGCTTCCCTGGAATTGGCGCGCCACAGACGATCAACGCCAAGCAGCCTGATCCGCGGTTCTCACCGGATGCATACAGAAAAGGCGGGTACCGGCAAGATCAGTCAGAATTGCAGATCGGAAGACGGGAAACATGGCAACGCGCTTCCCCTTGGCATGACCATAGCACTGAACTCGCACGTATCGGTGCAAGGCGGTCACACGACCGCCCCTTGGCAAGCGTTAGAGCCTATCTCTTCGTCGAAGAGGAGGTGCATTGTGCAATCGGCAAGGCCTGCGTGTCGCCCTGTCGATCATATGGAAGCGCATGGAGCAGTGAAGGCTAGCTCGCATGGGGCTAACTCTCACGACCGGAGGTCTTAGGCTTCATCACATGACAGGCGCAACAGGCCCGCGGAACTGTCCCCGGACCTGTTGTTGCGAACTGCAAATTGTTCAGCGGCTGTTTGCCGACGCCCCACCGAAGCCGGAGCATCGATAGCTGGAAGCCAGTTTCGGATCGCCCTTCACATAGCTGATCGCCTGCGGGAAGGGGCAGATCGGCATCTGCCTGGTAGAAGTGGCCTCGCCAGCTTCCAGAACCATCTGGGCCGGAGGCTTGCCAGCATTTTCGGTCCATTCGGTGAGAGCCGAATAGAATTGGCCGGGCGCGAAGTTCGGAACGACGGCCTTTGAGTTAGCTGTCCCGTTCGGTGTGCCATGGCCAAGGCCGGGCACAAGAAAGAGCCGCCAGAAAGTACGCACTTCGTCGATGCCGCCAAGTTCTTTCGCGACGCTTTGATAATAATGTACCGTGCCCTGGACCGGTATGACCTCGTCGGCCATCCCATGCCATGTCAGAAGCTTTCCGCCGCGCTTGCGGAAAGCGCTAAGGTCGGGATTGTCGGTGTTGATGTTTCCAAATGACGACTGCAGCGCAATCCCGCGATCGAAGGCGAAAGATAGTCGGGCAAATGTCAGCTTCTTCCAATTTGACTTCCCATTTGCCGTCAAATTCTGGAAGTTTGGTTCTGCGATCGTTGGATCCTGCATCTCAAGCGCGACAACATGCGTAGCGATGGAGAATGGATGGTCTGGGTTGGCAAGACCTTCAAAGCCGGGAAAGTCCAGGTAAAGCTTGGTGCCGCGCGTGGGGCCGAACCAACGGCGCGGTTGCGCCAATATCGCCAGCTTTTGCGGATCAGTGTGCCAGCCATTGTCAGTCAAAGGGTCCCGAACGCTGCCATCTGAAGTCATGCCATACCAGAATTTGTTAACAGCACGAGCCTCGGCATTGGACAAACATGCTGGCAGAGGCGCTTTCCCGCCTTGTCCAACGCAAATAACAGAAGCGTCGCGAACGGGATCATATCGGCAGCGAGCAGGGTCAATGATGTAACCGAGATGCTCGCCTCCAACGGTATCGCAGGCCGCGATTGCGGCGTTGGAAACCAGGTCGAGCTTCTGCTTGTCGAGCGCGCGTCCACCAAGGTCCCGCTGGATGACAATCTGCGGGTAGAGTTCAGAGGTGATGAAGCGCGTCCAGTTTATGGCGGGATACATGGCAATGATCCCGTCAAAATCCTCAGGATGGTTCTGCGCAAGATTGAGGCCTTGCCTTCCTCCCGTCGAGCCGCCGTCCCAATATGCGTAGCGTGGGTTCTTGCCGTAATAGAGCGCCGCCAAGGCTTTTGATTTGACCGCTTGCTGGTGGATCGCACGAGATGCGAAATCAATCCACAATCGAGAATTGATGGCGCCATCAGGGAGCATCGCGAAGCTTCCGCTCATCACTTTGTGACCAGTGTCCGTCGTAGAAGACACCGCGCCTTCGCGCATCGCCACCTCGACCGCTTGCAGGCTAGCGATAGTGCCTGGTTGTCCGGCCGGTCCACCCTGCCAGCCGCCTCCGCCAATAGCATGAAGCCGTTCGTTCCAATCGGCTGAATCCGGGAGCCAGATCTCGATACCGATCCCGTCCGATGTCGAAGGTGCATTGGCAGGACCAGGATTGCCGGGGCCTACCATCAGCTTGACCATGCAGATATTTGCCGTCGCAACCGCCATGTCAGGCTTCGTGGGTGCTTCAAGCGTAAGGGGGCTGCCCTTTTTGATATAAGCGACTTGCACAACGCGTGTTTCGTCATCCGGCTTGAAAAGGACCTTCAATCGATCGTCACAATTGGGCGAAACAGTCGGCGTGGAGCGTTCGGTCGAAGCGGGCGCTGCGTATGCAACTGGCCCTGCCATGACGCCGAACGCGAGCGAACTGACCTTTGCCAAGGCTATGCTGGCGAGTGCAATGTTCTTCGACATGTCTTTCAAATCTCCCCAAGGTGCAGAGAATGCGATATTATAAAATAATAGACATTTTATAATATCAAATTTCGGATTGAGCCAGTTCTGTTTTATGAAATCGCTGATGAAAGCGCCGCCGTGGTGCGCTTAGCCCTGATCGTATCGGGATATGAGCAGTGTCAGCCGGGAGCCATCAGCACAATACGACGCGTCCAAGCCAGGTTGTGCCGCGCAGGAGTGAGCGTTGCTATCTCAGTATAGCTACGGGCTACACCCGCGCCCGATCTATGCCTTGCGCATTATGGCTTTTCGCCCTGCATGTGACCCGAGACAGGGCATGTTTGGAGGCGTCATGCAATCGTCCAAACTCAGAAGGTGTGAGACTGTGAAACCCTTCGTGCCCATCGCGAAGATCAATATCTAAGAGCCTGATTCAAAATTATCCTTCGTAAATTCATAACCTTGCGATGCGGCGGGCGAAGAGCTGGATCGAGGCTATGAACAGCCATGCGGTTGCTGACGCGATGGTTTGCTCGAAATCCTTGGCCAGTCGGCGGTTTCGATTCAGCGATGCCAGCGTCCGCTCTACGACCCAACGGCGTGGAAGGACCACGAAACCCCTGGCGGTATCGGACCGTTTGACGATCTCGAGGTTCCATTTGCCGATCCGGCTCAGCGCCTGCCGGAGTTTGTCTCCAGCATAGCCGCCATCGGCAAACACATGGCGCAGCCACGGGAAGCGCTTGATGATCTCGGTCAGCACCAGCGGTGCACCGTCTCTGTCCTGAATGTCGGCGGTGTGGATCACGGCGTGGACCAGATTGCCCTCGGTGTCGGTGAGGATGTGGCGCTTGCGGCCCTTGATCTTCTTGCCCGCATCATAGCCGTGAGGACCGCCGGATTCGGTGGTTTTGACGCTCTGGCTGTCGATGACCCCGGCACTGGGCGAGGCATCGCGCCCGGTCTCCTCGCGTCCGATCAGCAATAGGGCATGATTGAGCGACAACCAGAGCCGGTTGTCCCGCCAAAGGTAAAACCAGCGCCGCACTGTCGAGACCGGCGGAAAGCACGGTGGCAGCATCCGCCACGGCAGACCGCCGCGCAACAGATACAGGATCGCCTCGATAATCCGTCGCAGCGGCCACTTGCGCGGACGGCCCACATGCGACGGCGGCGGCAAAAACGGCTCAAGCAGCGCCCATTCAGCGTCGGTCAAATCACTTGGCAAAGCCAAGTCCGCGCGGGCATACTGCGTCCGAGTGGTGTCGGTCCACATCCTTGATCTCCGGTAGTCTTCGCAAAACCACCTAAATCAACGACTTGGGCTGGCGTCAAGCTAACCCACTGATACCACTCAACTTAGTTTCGGATCAGGCACTAATGGGTTCCAATTATAACCGCCGGCACTTCATAACCCCAACTTGCATATTGACGAGCGATGATCGATGTCATCAGCTTAAGTTCTAGAGATTGATCGCCAGGTCGGTGGCTCATGATGATGGGCGATGTTGCTTGCTCGGCCAGTTCGCGAAAGGCCACATCGTGACTCCTCGCGCGCCGGACAGATTCTGGAACAATCGCCATTCCTTCTTCGGCCGCAACCAGTCCGATCGCAATCTGAAGTTCACGAGCCTCATGGACGATGCGTGGCTCGATTGCATGGTCGCGGAACAGGGATATGACCTGGTCGGCATAGCTGGGGCGGGGCGCGCGGGGGTAGATGATCTGGGGCTCGTCGACGAGATCGCGCAGCGAGATCGGGCCATCGCCAAGCGCCAAAGGATGATCGACGGGGAAGGCGGCGATCAGCCTTTCGTGGCGCAGGATTACCCGCCGAACAGCCGGATCCTCGAAACGAATGCGCCCGAAGCCGACGTCGATGCGACCGTCCTTGAGCGCTGCGATCTGCTCAAGCGTTGTGCTCTCGACCATCACGAGTTCGACATTCCTGGCCGCCTTGCGGAACTCCCGGATTAGCTCAGGCAGTCGGGCATAGATGGTCGACGCGACAAAACCGATCACCAACCGACGGCTTTGGCTGGAGGCGGCGGTCTTTACCATCGTCTCGACATCTTCCATGCGAGCCAGCAACTGGAGCGCCTGGGCGTAGAGGAGGCGACCGATATCCGTCAGCCTGAGCGGACGGCTGGTCCGGTCGAGCAGGGGCGCGCCGACATGGGCCTCAAGTTGCTGGATCGCACGCGACAAGGGTGGTTGGGCCATGTGCAGTCTATTGGCGGCGCGATTGAAACTGCCTTCGTCCGCCACTGCCACGAAATAGCGCAAGAGACGCAGGTCCATCACCAACTATACCTCAAAAGTATCGACTGTTGACCGCATTGATCTTTGAACTGATTTCGGCGGCGGAGTAGCTATGCCCTGAAACGTAAGCAATTAGGAGAGTCGCCGCAATGGCTGGATTGAGCCACGCCGATACCTTCATCGTCGATGTGCCGACGATCCGGCCACATGTGTTGGCCATGGCGACCATGCACGCCCAATCGATGGTGATCGTCCGCCTCACTGATGCAGACGGTGTGGAAGGGATCGGGGAGGGGACCACGATTGGCGGCCTCAGCTACGGCGAGGAAAGCCCCGAAAGCATCAAGTCGGCGATCGACACCTACATCATTCCCGTTCTGGAAACCTGCGATTTGACGCAGGTGGGCGCCACCATGGGCAAGGTTGCCCGCTGCGTGCGTGGCAACCATTTTGCCAAATGCGCGGTCGAAACGGCGCTGCTCGACATGGCGGGCAAGCGGCTCGGCATTGCGGTGTCCGAACTGATCGGCGGTGGCCGGGTGCGCGACAGTCTGCCGGTGGCCTGGACGCTGGCGAGTGGTGACACCGCGCGCGACATTGCCGAAGGCGAGGAAATGCTCGATCGCCGGCGCCACCGCATCTTCAAGTTGAAGATCGGCAAGCGCGAGGTGCGTGATGACGTCGCCCATGTCGGCGCCATCTGCAAGGCGCTCGGGGACCGCGCCAGCGTGCGAGTGGACGTCAACCAGAACTGGTCCGAGGCGCAAGCCAAGATCGGGATGGCGATGCTCCACCATGTCGGTTGCAACCTGGTCGAACAGCCGATTGCGGGCGACGCGATCATCGCGATGGCACGCCTTTCGATGAACCAGCCAGTGCCGCTGATGGCGGACGAGGCGCTCACTGGTCCGCGCAGCGCGATGCGGATCGCCTCTGCCCATGCCGCGGGCGTCTTCGCGCTCAAGATCGCCCAGTCGGGCGGCCTGTTCGCGACGGCTCAGGTGGCCGCCATCGGCGCTGCCGCCGGGATCGGCCTCTATGGCGGCACAATGCTTGAGGGCGGAGTGGGGACGGTGGCATCGGCACATGTCTTTGCCACCTTGCCAGAGCTAGCCTGGGGCACCGAATTATTCGGTCCGCTGCTCCAGACCGAGGACATATTGAGCGAACCACTTGGCTATGCTGATTTTTCGCTCGCCGTGCCGACCGGACCGGGCCTGGGCATCACCTTTGACGAAGACAAAATCGCCTTCTTCCGGCGCGATCGCACGTTGCCGGTTCTTCACGCCGTTAGCGCAGGAGCCTGAAACCGATGCTGTTCATGGTAGAAATGGACGTCAGTATTCCGCTTGATTTCAACGTGGAGGAGGCTTCCCGGATCAAGGCTGCGGAAAAGGCATATTTCCAGGAATTGCAGGCCGCTGGAACATGGCGTCATATCTGGCGCAAGGTGGGCCTATATTCCAACATTTCGATCTTCGATGTCGAAAGCAATACCGCCCTGCACGACATGCTGATGGCGCTGCCGCTTTATCCTTTCATGACCATGAAAGTGACGCCTCTCTGCCGCCATCCCTCCTCGATGCACGAGGATGATCGCTGACCAACAGATTGCAAGTCTAGGAGAGAAAAATATGGGTATCAGCTTTGTAGAAACACCGGAAATCCAGAACCTGCTCGACCGTGTCGCAGGGCTGGATACGCAAGGGGGCGATCCTCGCCTCAAGGCGATCATACGCGACCTGATCGAGGCGTGCATGACCGTCATTGCCCGTTATGACATCAGCGAGGATGAGGTGTGGAACGCGGTCAATTTCCTACAGGGCGCCGCAGGCGCAGGGGAGCTTGGCCTGTTGATGCCGGGCGTCGGCCTTGAACATTTCATCGATCTCTATCTTGATGCCAAGGATGCGCAAGCGGGCAAGTTGGGTGGCACGCCGCGTACGATCGAAGGTCCGCTTTACGTGGAAGACGCACCGATCGTAGAGAGCGGCGCATGCCTGACCGACGATGTCGACGAGACTGACACGCTGTACATGACCGGCCGCATCATGGGCCCCGATGGCGAAGCGGTAACCGAAGGCCTCGTTCATGTGTGGCACGCCGACTCCCAAGGCTTCTACTCGCATTTCGATCCGACCCGCGAACAGACGCCCTTCAACAATCGTCGCCGGTTGAGGATCGCAGCGGACGGTACCTATGCCTTCTACTCGAAGATGCCGAACGGCTATTCCGTGCCGCCCGGCGGCGCGTCCGACACGCTGATGAAGGCGCTTGGCCGCCATGGCAACCGACCCGCCCATGTACATTTCTTCATCGAGGCGCCGGGCTATCGTCGACTGACCACGCAGATCAACTTCGGCGATGATCCGTTCGCAGCCGACGATTTTGCATTCGGGACCCGCGAGGGGCTGCTGCCGGTGCCCAATCGTCAGGGCGACAGCGCTCACATCGCCTTCGACTTCCACTTGCAGCGTGCCGACGATGCAACCGACGAAGTCTTCTCGACCCGCAAGCGCTTGGTGGTGGATGCTGTTGAGCCGGTCAAAGAGCCGACCTGAGAGGATATAGGATCATGACTAGTCCCATGGCGCTACTGCGCAAACGCGTCGAAACGGCGGTCGTTGACGATCCGGAAACCGGCATCTTCCGATGCCGCCGCGACGTCTTTACCGATCCCGACCTGTTCGATCTGGAGATCAAATATATCTTCGAGAGCAATTGGGTCTATCTGGCCCATGAAAGCCAGGTCGAGCAAAAGAATGATTATCTTACCGCATGGATCGGCCATACGCCGGTGATCCTGACACGGGCCAAGGATGGCGGCCTCAACTGCGTGGTCAATGCCTGCGCCCATCGCGGTGCCAAGCTGTGTCGCCGCAAGCGGGGGAACCAGCCCTTGTTCGTGTGCCCCTTTCATGGCTGGAGTTTCAAGACCGACGGCAAGTTGCTGCGCGCCAAGGATGCCAGTACGGGCGCCTATCCCGACAGTTTCGACCATGAAGGGTCGCACGATCTGACCAAGGTTCGGGTCGAAAGCTATCGCGGCTTCATATTCGGTTCCCTGAACCATGATGTCCTGCCGCTGGAAGAGCATCTGGGCGAGGCCAAGGTCATTATCGACCAGATGGTCGACCAAGCGCCCGAGGGGCTCGAAGTGCTGACCGGCAATTCCACCTACACCTTCCATGGCAATTGGAAGATGCAGATGGAAAATGGCTGCGACGGCTATCATGTCAGTTCTGTCCATGAAAATTACCAGTCGACCATGGGCCGCCGTGCCGAAGGCGGGACCAAGGCGGTGGACGCTAATGGCTGGTCGAAGGCGCCGGCGAGCGGCGTTTATGGTTTTGAGCATGGCCATATCCTGCTCTGGACGCAGGTGCTGAACCCCGAAGTTCGGCCCGTCTGGAACTATAAGGACCAGCTGGCCGAGCGACTGGGCGAAGACAAAGCGAAGTTCATTCTCGAACAGACCCGTAATTTGGCGCTCTATCCCAATGTGTTCCTGATGGATCAGTTTTCGACCCAGATCCGTGTCGTGCGGCCGATCGACGTGCATACGACCGAGGTGACGATCTATTGCTATGCCCCCAAGGGCGAAAGCGTGGAGGACCGTGCCCATCGCATCCGCCAATATGAGGATTTCTTCAACGTCACCGGCATGGGAACGCCCGACGATCTGGAGGAATTCCGCAGTTGCCAGTCGGCTTATGAGGGCGCTGGCGAACTATGGAACGACCTTAGCCGTGGTGCGACCCGCTGGATCGCAGGGCCCGATCGCAATGCGACGGCGATGGGTATGAACCCGCTGCTGTCGAGCGAACGTAGCGAGGATGAAGGGCTGTTCGTGCGTCAGCACGAATTTTGGGCGCAGATCATGCTCGATGGAATGGCCAAGGATGAGAGCGCGGCACAGATGATGGAGGCGGCGGAATGACACTGGTGCTCGACACAGCGCGCGCGGCGCTCTCCTACCAGGACATCTGCGCCTTTCTCTATCGCGAGGCGCGGCTGCTCGACGATCGTGAGCTGGACCAATGGCTGGAATGTTATTCGGAGCAATGCGAATATTGGATGCCGGCCTGGACCGATGATGATGTGCTGACCACCGATCCCCATACCGAAATCTCGCTCATCTATTATGGCAACCGCAGGGGGTTGGAGGATCGTGTCTACCGGCTGAAAACCGAGCGATCGTCCGCGAGCACGCCCGAAGCGCGGACCTCGCATTTCCTGTCGAACATCGAGGTGCTGGAAACCGGCGCCGACGCAATCGAGCTACGCTATAATTGGCATACGCTCAGCCATCGCTATCAAAAAACGCAGCAGTTTTTCGGTACGAATTTCGTGACGTTGGACGTCAGCGGCGCGGCGCCGAAGATCCTGAAGAAGAAAATCGTCCTCAAGGACGACTATATTCACCAGGTCATTGACGTCTATCATATTTGAAGGACCGGCTGATGATCTTCCAGGGACGCTTTGCCGGCAAGGTAATGGTTGTTACCGGCGCGGCGCAGGGCATTGGAGCCGGCGTTGCCATGCGCGCGGGCGAGGAGGGTGCCAGTCTCGTCCTCGTCGATCGGGCCGAATTCGTAACCGAGGTGGAGCAAGAGATCGTTGCAGCGGGCGGCAAGGCCATCTCGGTGACCTGCGACCTTGAATCCTACGAAGGCGCG
Organism: Sphingobium sp. AP50; assembly: GCF_900109095.1. GTDB lineage: Bacteria > Pseudomonadota > Alphaproteobacteria > Sphingomonadales > Sphingomonadaceae > Sphingobium. The sequence goes on along the minus strand of NZ_FNYZ01000007.1, from coordinate 152,658 downwards.
GCGCTGGCCATGGCGGCGGCGCTAGAAGCGTTCGGGCGTATAGACATTTTAATCAACAATGTCGGCGGCGCGATCCGTATGCGCCCCTATGCGCAGTTCGAGCCAGCCCAAATCGACGCGGAAATCCGCCGCTCGCTGATGCCGACGCTTTATTGCTGCCATGCTGTCCTGCCCGCCATGCTGGATCAGGGGGCAGGGACGATCGTCAACCTCTCGTCCAACGCCACGCGCGGCATTCGCCGCGTGCCCTATTCGGCGGCGAAGGGCGGGATCAACGGGCTGACACAAGCCCTGGCGATGGAATATGCAGAGAGCGGCATCCGGGTCGTCGCCACCGCGCCCGGCGGCACGAGTGCGCCGCCGCGGCGCGTGCCGCGCAACGCCGAAGGCGACAACGTCCAGGAACAGACCTGGATGGCCGAGGCGGTGGAGCAGGTGACATCGTCTGCCTTCATGAAGCGCTACGGCACGCTCGACGAGCAGATCGCGCCAATCCTTTTCCTCGCCTCGGACGAGGCCAGCTATGTGACCGGATCGGTCTTGCCCGTTGCGGGCGGCGATATCGGCTGAAGGAACGAAGATATGCAGAAAATCTACGACAGCCCGGCAAAGGCACTGGAAGGCCTGTTGTTCCATGGGATGACGATCATGTCGGGCGGTTTTGGCCTGTCAGGCAACCCAGAAAGCCTGATCCTGCAGATCCGTGCGAGCGGGGTCAAGGATCTGACCGTCGTCTCCAACAATGCCGGCGCCGACGGTTTTGGCCTGTGGATGTTGCTGGAAAGCCGGCAGATCAAGAAGATGATCTCCTCCTATGTGGGTGAGAACAAGCTGTTCGAGAGCCAGTATCTCTCCGGCGAACTGGAACTGGAACTCAATCCGCAGGGCACACTTGCAGAGCGTATCCGTGCCGGCGGCGCGGGTATTCCAGCCTTCTACACCAAAACCGGCGTCGGCACCGTAGTGGCCGATGGCAAGCCGGTCGAGACGTTCGAGGGCGAGGACTATGTCCGGGAAACCTGGCTGCGCGCCGACGTCTCGATCATCAAGGCCTGGCGCGCTGATCCGGCGGGCAATCTCATGTTCCGCAAGACCGCGCGCAACTTCAACCCGAACATGGCGACGGCTGGCAAGGTGACGGTGGTCGAGGTTGAGGAAATCGTGCCCGAAGGCAGCTTCGATCCCGACAACATCCATACGCCGGGCATCTATGTCGACCGCATCGTTCTTTCGACAATTAACGAGAAGCGGATCGAGAAGCTGACAGTTCGGGAAAGGGAGATCGCATAATGAGCTGGACCCGCGACGAGATGGCGGCGCGCGCCGGAAAGGAATTGCGTGACGGCTATTATGTGAACCTTGGCATTGGTATACCGACGCTGGTGGCAAACCATGTGCCCAATGGCGTCAATGTGACGCTCCAGAGCGAGAATGGGATGCTGGGCATCGGTCCTTTTCCATTCGAGGGGGAGGCCGATCCTGACCTTATCAATGCAGGAAAGCAGACGATCACCGCGCTGCCGACCAGCAGCTTCTTCTCCTCGGCCGACAGCTTTGCGATGATCCGGGGCGGCCATATCGACATGGCGGTGCTGGGCGCGATGGAGGTGGCCGCCAATGGCGACCTCGCCAACTGGACCATCCCTGGAAAGATGGTCAAAGGCATGGGCGGCGCCATGGATCTGGTTGCGGGGGTCAAACGCGTGGTCGTAGTGATGGATCATGTGGCGAAAAATGGCAGCCCCAAGATACTCGATGCCTGCACCCTGCCGCTCACCGGCAAGGCGGTTGTCGATCTCATTATCACCGATCTTGCCGTGATTGCTGTCGATCGTGTCCGGGGTGGCCTGACCCTCGTGGAACTGGCGCCGGGCGTGAGCGAAGCAGAAGTCATCGAAAAGACCGGCGCGCCGTTGGCCATTCTCGAAGCTGCATAAGACTGGAATTTACTGTGCCCAAGCTGACCATCGTCAACCGTGCAGGTGACGAAAAGAGCGTTGATGCCCGTGCGGGTGTCTCTGTGATGGAAGTCATTCGCGACAATGGCTTTGACGAGTTGCTCGCCCTGTGCGGCGGCTGCTGTTCCTGCGCCACCTGTCATGTGTATGTGGACGAAGAGTGGACCGGTGTCGTTGGCGCTGCCGGTGAAGACGAGAATGATCTGCTCGATTCCTCGGACCATCGGGGCGAGCGTTCGCGCCTGTCCTGCCAGATCATGATGACGGCCGACCTTGACGGGCTGCGTGTCGCTATCGCGCCGCAGGATTGAGCGTGGCTTTTTACCAGCGCCCCGGTGCCAATATCTACTGGAAGCGGGACGGCCGCGATGAGGCACAGGCGCTGGTGCTGCTCAACAGCATCGGTACCGACATGGACCTTTGGGATGGCCTGCTACCGCATCTGCGTGATCGCTTCGCCCTGCTGCGGATCGACGCGCGCGGCCATGGTGCCTCGGTCGCAGAACCGGGGGACTTCGCGCTTGCCATGCTGGCGGACGATGTGCTGGCGGTGGCCAATGCAGCCGGGTTCGACAGCTTTTCGATTGCCGGCGTTTCGCTGGGTGGCATGATCGGCATGGAACTGGCGCTGCGTGCGCCCGGCCGGATCGAGAAGCTCCTGCCCATCTGCACATCGGCTACGATGGACAGCGCGTCGTGGAATGATCGCATCACCAAGGTCCGGGGGGAGGGAATGGCTGCCATTGCCGATCTCGCCATGGGACGTTTCCTCTCCGATGCTGCCGCACCGGCCATTTATGAGGCGGTGCGCCGCCAACTGCTGACGATGGATGCCGAAGGCTATGCCGGTTGCGGGGCGGCAATCCGCGATATGAACCTTGCCGATCGGATCGCGGGGCTCGCCTGCCCGACGCTGGTCGTCACAGGCACCCGCGACACATCAACGCCGCTTGAGGGGCATGGCGAGCATCTGCTCGCGCGCATTCCCGGTGCGATGCATGTGGCGCTCCATGCAGCGCATCTCGCGCCGCTCGAAGCGCCCGAGGCGCTAGCGGGCGCCATCACCTCTTTTCTGGAAAGCTGAGACTTATGGCGCAAGCCTTTATCTGCGACGCCGTCCGCACCCCAATCGGCAAGCTCAATGGATCACTGGCGAGCATCCGTGCCGACGATCTTGCCGCGCTGCCGCTCACGGCGCTGATGGCGCGCAATGCGAAGGCCGATTGGTCGGCGCTCGACGATGTGATCCTGGGCTGCGCCAACCAGGCAGGCGAAGATAATCGCAACGTCGCGCGCATGGCGGTGTTGCTCGCCGGGATGCCGGACGGCGTGCCGGGCGTCACCGTCAATCGCCTTTGCAGTTCGGGCCTTAATGCGCTGGGTATCGCGGCGCAGGCGATCCGCAGTGGCGATAGCGATTTCCTGATCGCAGGCGGCGTCGAGTGCATGACCCGCGCGCCCTATGTGATGGGCAAGGCCGGCAGCGCCTTCGGTCGCGACCAAAGAATAGAGGATACGACGCTGGGCTGGCGTTTCATCAACCCGGCGATGAAGGCCGCCTATGGTGTCGATACCATGCCCCAGACCGGTGAAAATGTCGCCGAACTATGGGGCGTCAGCCGCGAGGAGCAGGATCGCTTTGCGCTGGCTAGTCAGGAAAAGGCGGCGCGAGCGCAGGCGAGCGGTCGTTTTGCTGCCGAGATCGTACCGGTGTCCATACCGCAGCGCAAGGGCGATCCCGTCCTGTTTGAGGCCGACGAGCATCTGCGCGCCACCAGCCTGGAGGCACTGGCGAAGCTCAAGCCCGTGGTGAAGGCAGAAGGCACCGTGACGGCGGGCAATGCATCAGGGCTTAACGACGGCGCGGCGGCGATGCTGGTTGCGTCCGAGGCTGCTGCTGCGGCACAGGGGCTGACGGCCCGGGCGCGTGTTATCGGCATGGCGGCAGCGGGCATCGCGCCCCGGATCATGGGGGCAGGGCCAATCGAGGCGGCGCGCAAGCTGCTGGCCCGCAACAGCATGACCGTCGATCAACTCGACGTGATCGAACTCAACGAGGCCTTTGCCAGCCAGGCAATAGCCACGCTGCGGGATCTGGGCGTCGATCCGTTCGATCCCCGCGTCAATCCCAATGGCGGGGCGATCGCGCTCGGCCATCCGCTTGGCATGTCGGGTGCGCGGATCGCGCTTTCGGCGGTTGAGGAACTGCACCGAACGAGTGGCCGTTATGGTCTGGCCTTCATGTGCATAGGCGTTGGACAGGGCCTTGCCTTGCTACTGGAACGGGTGTGACGGTCATGGCCAAGGCAAATATGGACAGCAGCGTTTCAAGCAGGGCCGATGTAGTCATCGTAGGCGCAGGCCATGGCGGCGCACAATGCGCCATAGCCCTGCGCCAGAATGGCTTTGCCGGCACCGTCACGGTCGTTGGTCGCGAACCTGAATTTCCCTATGAGCGACCGCCGCTGTCCAAGGATTATTTTGCGCGCGAGAAAGCATTCGAGCGGCTTCATATCCGTCCGCCCGCTTTCTGGGCCGAGAAAGATATCGACTTTCTGCTTGGCACCCAAGTCGATGCGGTCGATCCCGCAACGAAGCAGTTGGCGCTCTCCGACGGACGCAGCCTTGGCTATGGCAATTTGGTCTGGGCAACGGGAGGTGACCCGCGCAGGCTCACCTGCGCGGGTGCCGACCTGGCGGGAGTGCATGCGGTGCGCACGCGCGCCGATTGTGATGCCCTGATGGCAGAGATCGATGCGGGCAAGCACGATATCGTTGTCATTGGTGGCGGCTATATCGGGCTTGAAGCCGCAGCTGTCCTTGGCAAATTAGGCCTCAACGTGACGTTGCTGGAAGCGCTGCCCAGGGTTCTGGCGCGCGTCGCGGGGGAAGAACTGTCTGGCTTCTATCAGCAGGTGCATAGCGATCATGGCGTTGACCTTCGATTGAACGCCCGCGTCGAATGCCTGGAGGGCGAGAAGGGTCAGGTAACGGCGGTGCGACTGGAGGGTGGCGAACGCATTCCCGCAGAGGCGGTCCTTGTTGGCATCGGCATCATTCCTGCGGTCGAACCATTGATCCTGGCGGGCGCGACAGGGAGCAACGGCGTGGACGTCGATGCCTTCTGCCGCACATCGCTGCCCGACATATATGCAATCGGGGATTGCGCTGCCTTTGCCTGCGACTTTGCCGGTGGTCAGGTGATGCGCGTGGAGTCAGTGCAGAACGCCATTGATATGGCAAGCTGCGTGGCCAAGGCGATTTGCGGGGATGCCCGACCCTACAAGGCCTTCCCATGGTTCTGGTCTAACCAATATGATCTCAAGCTTCAGACTGCCGGCATCAACGTCGGCTTCGACGAGACTGTAGTGCGCGGAACGCCCGCCAACAGGGCATTCTCGGTCATTTATCTCAAGGATGGCAAGATCGTCGCGATTGATTGCGTCAACAGCGTGAAAGACTATGTCCAAGGTCGCAAACTGGTTGAGCAGGGCGTCAGACCTGACGTTGCAAAGCTGGCCGATTTAGGCACTGCGCTCAAAGAACTCGTCGAAGCGTAACGTCGATCAGATGAATGAGTAATATCACGGTCTGACTATGTGGAGGCCCGGGCGAAAAAACGGAACGAGCGCCCGGTTGGAATCAAGGCGTCAGTGCACGGGTTCACGCTATCACGACGAGGCGGGAGCCAAGCGCTGACTTTCATTCGCCTCGGTATGAGCCAAGTCCCGGCGCTGCTGGTCGAACCGGTCTAATGGCAACGATAAAAGACTGTCGATGCTTCCATTTTTATAGGCGTGACAGAAGCTTCGAAAAAAACGCCAGCGACCAAGCCGCTTTCATTGCTCTTTTTGAAATCCAACCTGCTTGTAGTCGATGTTGGCTAGCAGGGTCGGCGATGATAGATGCGGCAATATGGATTCGATCGTGCATCAGCCCGTCTCGTCTGAAACCCTCGTTGATGTTGTCGAAGGGCGATTGCGCGAGGATGTCATCAATGGGGTTTGGGAACCCGGCGCGCGGCTTGCTGTGGAGGATCTCAGGCAGCGCTATGCAACCGGAGCGACGCCTATTCGGGAAGCTTTGTCGCGCCTTTACGCCGAAGGTCTTGTCGCGATGGTGCATAATCGCGGATTTCGCGTGCCTTTGATGAGCCTAGAGGACTTGCTGGACATCTCCCGAACCCGCGCGGCGATCGAAATGGCCGCCGTACAGCATGCGGTGGAATTCGGTGACGGGCGTTGGGAAGATGCTATGCATTCTGCCTTTTCGATTCTTGAACGCCGAGCGCAGCAGACATTTTCGGGCGACACCGAGCGTCTCGCATATCATGACGCTCATCACGCGTTCCACGCCGCGCTGCTCTCGGGCTGCCGCGTCCCTCGCCTGATGGCGCTGCAGGCGCGGCTCGAGCTTCAGCACAGCCGGTACTATCGTCGATTGCCGTTCGGCATTGTCACTGGTCCCGCCCGATTGCTGGAGCATCGTAGACTGTTCGATCTGGCACTTGCACGCAATGCACCAGCTGCGGGGGCAGCCGTCGCGGAACATGTGATGCTGACTGCAAATTATGTGCAGGCTAACAATTTCAAAGACTTAACGGGAACAGAAATATAATTTGTCGATAGAATGTGATTTTGTCGATAAAACTATTGATCTTTCATCCGTTTGGTCTGATTGTCCTCCTTAGTACCCGCAGAGGTGCGATCGGAGGAGGATATAAAAATGGTGGTTACCTCTCGCCTGTGTCTGGTAGCGGCCCTTTTCACCAGTACGAGTGCAGTTGCACAGCTGATGCCCACCACTACCGTGACTGCTGTCGGTTCACAGGATCGAGCAGCCGCGCCACAGAGCGGTCCGCAACCGGAGGGGTTGGGAGAAATCGTTGTAACGGCCCAGCGCCGCGCGGAGCGTCTTCAAGATGTCCCGATCTCCGTAACGGCGATCACTGCGGACACGCTTGCTACAGCTAATGTCCGTTCGCTTCAGGATCTGAGTGCGACTATACCCGGCTTCGTCGCGACAAGCAGCGCGGGCTACGGTGGGGCGCCGCTCAGTATTCGAGGTGTCGGCGGCGCGAACGGCGGTGGAAACTTCTTTGCTGATGAGCCGGTAGCCACATATGTAGATGGCATTTACGTCGGACGCCTAAGCGTCTCAACAAGCGATGTGGTCGATTTGGATACGATCCAGGTCCTGCGCGGGCCGCAAGGCACTCTTTATGGCCGCAATTCGACAGCAGGAGCGGTGCTGATCAATACCGCCAGGCCGACAGAGGAATGGACCGGTCGAAGTGAAGCCATGGCAAACAGCTTGGGCAACTGGCGCGTTGAAGGGGCAGTTTCCGGACCGCTCGTGGATGAAAAGCTGCTTGCACGGGTGGCTGCGGCTTTCAACAAGCGTGACGGCTATGGTGAAAACATCGTCACCGGCCGACAGGTAGGAAGTGGGCGCGACGTGACGCTGCGCGGATCTATCCGATATCTTCCTACCGAAGATCTTACCCTAGACCTAATTGTCGAGCATTTCGATCAGCGCTCACAGCCGGCCTTGATCCGCCTCGCACAGATCACTGGCGGCACGACCGATAGCCCGTTCATTCTGCGACCGGACCTTAAGCAGGTTATGAAAAATAATATCTATGCATTCGATGAAAGGACCTACAACCGAATCAAGACCGATTCCGCCACGCTTTTAGTTGAATATGAAGGCGATGCCGTTACTTTGAATTCAGCGACAGGATTTCGTCGGTTCGCTGTTGATGGACAGGCAGATGCAGATAACACAGCGCCTGCTGATCAGACCGGAGGCCCGCTTCGCGCCTTCAATGCTGCGCGCCTGCGTAACAATCAGATCACTCAAGAAGTGCGGATCGGGTCACCGGGCGGCAACGCTCCGTTCAACTGGACGCTGGGCGCATTTTACATTCATGAAAACAACGACGTCGATCCATTCAGGATCTACAACGCTAGCGCCTATTTCGGCCTTGGTACAAGCGCTGTCTTCCGTGCCCATCAGAAGCTGGACTCTTATGCAGCATTTGGCGATGCGAGCGTCGAGATTCTAGAAGGGCTTACCCTTCGTGGGGGTGCACGTTACAGCTACGAAAAGAAGCGTTTTGATGTCACCCAACAGGTCACAACCATCCAGGGCGGCTTTTCCCCAGCGGCAGGTCGCATCGTGCCGAGCGGCTTCGTCATTGCCGCTCCACCGACTTTTCGCGCCAAGGTCAAATTTGACAACTTCTCGGTTCGGGCGGTTATTGACTATAAGATTAGCGCCGACATCCTGTTATACGGAAGCTATAGCCAGGGCTTCAAGTCAGGCGGTTTCAATGCCTTTGGGCTGAGTCCAGCTTTTGAGCCGGAGACGATTGACGCCTATGAAGTAGGCATCAAAGCTGAATTGATCGACCGCATCCTGCGTCTTAATCTAAATGGTTTTACATATGGTTACGACAACCTGCAGGTACGCGTGCCAGTGCCTACCGGCGGAGTGAACATCCAGAACGCAGCGTCGGCCAAGGTTAAGGGAATCGAACTTGAAGCGGCGCTGGCACCTGCACGAGGGCTGCGCTTTGGCTTGACTGCGGCCTATCTGGACGCGAAGTTCAGCCAAGGCACGCTAACGCAGGTTCCACGGGCTGCGCGCTTCCGCTTGGGTGCCACGGTCCCACTCGAAGTCGTGAGCATCGATGGGAACCGGCTCAGTCGCGCACCGGAGTGGCAGGTTGCTGCTACAGCGGATTACGAAACCGAGATTGGCTCGGACCTCAAACTGGCTGCAGGCGTCAGTTACCGCTATCAAAGTAATTCGTTTTTCCTCGAGACCAGCCAGGACAGCGCTGCTTTCCGGTCGGGCGGTTGGAGCGAATTGGGCGCCCGCCTCACGCTGGCGCCGGTGGACGACCGCTGGAGCGTGACCCTGTTCGGCGATAATATACTCGACGATCGACACTTTACCCAAGTCACCGCTTTGAACGCCTTTCCGTTTGGCACGCTAAACGATCCGCGCCGTTACGGCGTGCGCACTGCGATCCGTTTCTGATGCGCGGCGAGCGGTCCGGCCGAGCAGAGTTCCGGCGGGGATGGCCAGTCGTCGCGATGGCTGCATTGGGGTCGGGACTTGGTATCTCAAGTCTGTTTACCTACAATATTGGATTGTTTGTCCCCGATTTGTCCCAGGAAATTGGGCTCACGCGGGGCCAGTTCGGAATGGCATTCTTTGCAGCTACCATCGCAATGGCTGTCGCGCTGCCGGTTGTAGGCAAAATCGTTGATCGCCACGGGGCCCGGCGCCCGACAGTGATAGGATCGACAATGCTGGTGGTCGGCTTCCTATTTCTGGGTAGTGTAACTCAATCGGTCCTTAGCTATTTCGTTCTAACTGCGGCGCTTGGACTGTTTGCCGTCGGCTCTGCCCCAATCAGCTACATGCGCGCGGTGAGCGTAACCTTCGACCAAGCCAGGGGCCTGGCTCTCGGCCTCACGCAAATGGGTATTGGTGTGTCGGCCGCTCTGGTGCCGCCGGTCATTGCAGCGGTCATCGCCGGTTCCGGCTGGCGGTGGGGTTATTATGCCTTGGCAGGGTTTGCTGCGCTGGGACTCGTGCCTGCTCTGATAGGCCTTCGTGGCAGGAGCGCCATGCCTGTGCCCTCGGGACCAGAAGGTCCACCGCTTCTGTCCTTGCCACTATTCCGTCACCAGCTCGCTGCCTTTGTCGTGATGGCCTTGGCTTTCGCGGGCTTCCTGCCCCATTTCGTACCAATGCTACGTGATGCAGGACTGTCTTCGTCACAAGCAGCGGCATTCGCTGCCCTAATCGGGATCTTTGTCATCCTAAGCAGAATTGCGATCGGGTGGCTCGCCGATCACGTTCATGCGCCGTGGGTTGCTGGGGCAGTCTGCCTGCTCGCGGCAGGCGGGTGCCTAGCGCTGCTGTTCGGCGGCGCCCCGCTCGCACCAGTTGCGGCGGCCGCTTTTGGGTGTGCGATGGGCGCAGAGGCCGACCTAGTGGGATTTCTTACCTCAAGATATTTTGGCACGGCAGTGTTTGGTCGGGCTTATGCCTTGCAATATGCAGGGTTCATGCTCGCCGCAGGTGCCAGCCCCGCTTGGATCGGGTTGTTGTTCGATCGCACCGGGAGCTATGCTGCCGCGCTTATTGTCACCTCCGGGCTCCTTGGCATCGCGGCCATATTGTTTGTGCTCATGCCGCGCTACCAACTTAGCGAACGGCCGAAAGATGGCGACATCCTTTCAGTACAGGAAGAAGGAAGCCTGCCATGAGTGCATCTGCACCGGATCCTGCTGCATCCTGGTATCCCCCTATAGCTACAGACCAGCGAAACTATCCTTACAACTGCTGGTGGGTGGCTGGCCTCTCATCGCAAATCGGAAGGAAACTTCTTGGCCGCTGGCTTCTGGATATCCCAGTGCTTCTCTACCGTAAAGAAGATGGAAGCCCAGTGGCGATTGAGGACCGCTGTCCACATCGAGCAGCGCCTTTGTCGCTCGGCACATTGCAGGGTGACGACGTGCAGTGCGGCTATCATGGCTTCACCTTCTCGTCGGAAGGTAGATGCCTACGCGTGCCCTCAATGAAATCACCGCCAGCTGCCGCGCGAGTGCGCTCATTCCCCGTGATCGAGCAAGGGCCCTTCATATGGATCTATATGGGCGATCCGGACCGTATCGATGACGCCCCTTTGCCGCACGTGCTGGAGTGGACCGAAGATCCGAGCTTTGCAAAAGTTGAGGGCATTATGGAGATTGCCGCCAATTACATGCTCTTAAAGGAAAATGTTCTTGATCTTACGCATTTCGGTTATGTTCATGCATCGAGCTTCAAGATAACTGATTGGGTCGATCCGCCGCGGTTCACTACCGAAGGCGATACAGTCTCTTATCATCAAAGCTTCAGCCGTAGTGCCCTGCCACCCGTTTTTGCCGAGCCACTCGGCGTTGCAACGGGCACGCCCTATGATCGTGAAAATTACGGGTCCTTCATATCTCCAGCCTTGCAGATCGCCGCTGTGGACTTGATAGACCCGGACAATGGCACCATCACCGGGCGGTTTCGGGTCACTCATGCGACGACCCCGATCGATACTACGCACATGCTGTACTTTTGGATTGTCGCGCGCGATTTTGGCACCGATCCCGAGCAGATGGCGCACATCGAGGCCATTACAAAGACCGGATTTGCCGAGGATGAGGCTATCATCGAAGCTGTCCAGCGGGTCATGACACGCGATCCGCGCAGCAATCGGACCCGTGAGATCAGTGTGAAGATGGATACGGCGGCCGTGCAGGCACGGCGCATTGTCCAGCGCTGGATGGACAGGGAGAAAGCATGATGCTTACATTATCCAATGCTACAACAATCTGCGACGCAGCTCTTAGGGAGAGCGATGCGCTAGGGCTGCAGCCGCTTTGTATCGTAGTTCTCGACGCCGGAGGCCATGTGCTGGCTCTCAAGCGCGATGAACGAGCCTCCATATTCCGCCCTGAAATTGCAACTGCAAAGGCAGCCGGCTGTTTGGGGATGGGCTTTGGAGGTCGCGAGATTGCCAAGCGCGCAGCTGCAGTTCCGTCCTTTATAGCAGCACTCAATGGGATTTTTCCCAAGGGCATCCTGCCTGTTCCAGGTGGTGTACTAATCCGCGATGCAGATAGGCGACTGATTGGTGCCGTTGGGGTCAGTGGCGATACCTCTGACAATGATGAGTTGTGCGCAATAGCCGGGATTACCGCAGCCCACCTTATCGCGGACACGGGAGCATGAAACCGATCTTGTTCACAAACGTGTCTATCTTCGACGGTTCTGGTAGCGGTCTTTACCCCGGAGAAGTGTGCGTCAAGGGCAACCGTATCGCTGCGGTCGCCAAGGGCAATAATCAAATCGATCGGGAAAATGTCGAACTTGTCGATGGGAAAGGGCGGACGCTAATGCCAGGGCTTGTTGAAGCCCATGCGCACCTTACCTGGCCGTCTTCTGTGGAGCGCGTCGTAAATACAATGAAGCTTCCGCTTGAAGAGCATCTGCTGGTGACGGCGCAGAATGCTCGCATCACCCTCGATCACGGCTTTACAAGCGCCTATTCCGCCGGGTCGCTGGGCGAGCGCTTCGAGGTGGCCCTGCGCGATGCAATCGACCGTGGTGCGCTGCCAGGGCCACGACTGCGCGCCTCGGCGCTCGAAAAAGGTGCTGAAGGCGTAATGGGCGTTCCCGAAGGTCATGATCCAACGCATGACCGGGACCTCAATGGCCTACGTAAGTACGTTGCGGAGATGAAAACACTCGGCTGCGACACTATCAAGTTTCTCTTATCGAGCGACGAAGGCTTTGCGCCAGGTGGTTCACAGGTTCTCATGTACTCCGAAGAGGAAACCCGTGCTATCGGTGAGGAAGCGCGCGAACAGGGGGTCTGGCTCGCCTGCCATGCCCAGGCGGCGGAGGCTGTGAAGCAGGCATGCCGTGCAGGCTTTCGTGCTATCTATCACTGTACCTATGCCGACGAAGAAGCATTAGACATGCTCGAAGCGCGCAAGAATGAGGTGTTCACGGCGCCTGCGCCTGGCCTGCTTTATGCTCGTGTCCACGAAGCCGGGGCGTTCGGGATCGGACTGGCGGAGGCTACGCGCATGGGGGCGGTGTCCGGGCTCGAACTGATGGCGGAAGTCTATCCAAAAATGCGCAAACGCGGGATTCGCGTCCTGCCTGGCGGCGACTATGGTTTTCCGTACAATCCGGTAGGGCGTAATGCGCGAGATCTCAAAATTTTCGTAGACCTGCTTGGCTTTAGCGCGGTCGACGTTTTGGTCGCCGCCACACGTCACGGAGGAGAATTGATGGCTATGGATGTGGGCGAGATAAGGGCCGGCAAGCTGGCGGACATACTGCTCATCGATGGCGATCCCACCGTAGACGTAACGATCCTCGAAGACAAGAACCGCATGCCTGTCGTTATGAAGGATGGCTTGTTCTATCGAAACATGCTGTAATCTGCCGAAGGATCGGCCTACTACAACGCGGGAATTGATGTTTTGCAGGGCTCAAGATACTCCGCGCCCAAGCAACGTCGTGCGCGCATTTAAAGCAGCAACCAACGTAACGATTGCACGGGAGTTGATCATATAGCGATCCCATGTATGCTGGAATCAGGTCGTCGGCCCGGATTGCTGCGAGGCATCGGCGCAGTTGGAGGGGCATTCTTCGGACCGAAGCCTGGGTCGGCTATCATGTCCTGTTTGATGGTATGGACCCGGTGCGGACCGCAGCAACTGATAGTTCGCTGCGCGATTTAGCATCTTACTTGCCGAGGATGGCCTCGACGCCTTCCTGAGCGAGCACATCGCGGAATGCTGCATCGGCATCGCGGTCACACAGCGCAACACCCGTTCCGCTGCGTTGTTCGTGAGGCATATCCTGCCATCGGTGGGGAGGTGGGTGATGGCGTCCCTGCGCCTAAGCATATAGTTGATGGCCTTGGCAAGATCATGGTTACGCGACTGCTTGGCGAGTTGGGCGTTCAATCAGTCGTGCAGTTCGGGGATCAGGGGCGTGCTCAACTCCTTACGCGCGGCAAGCCGCTCCGCCCGTGTCTTGCCGTTGATACCACGCTCAACGTCGAACAGGGCGTCCAGCTTCTGCACCGCCTCCAGCGCGACGGGATAGATGTGGCCAGTCCGCTCGCCGCGCCTCTTCTTGCGCACAGCGCCCTCAACGTCGGTAAGTTCGAAGAACTTCGTGCGGGGATGGGCAAAGCATCCCGCCTCCAGGATCGCTCGGTATCGACCAAGATAGTATTGGAGCCGGACAGATCATCTGGAGGTTGGCTGCTAATCAGAGCAGCGTAGCGGCCTACGCTACGCTGCAATTCAGATTGCGTGCTCGTCGTCTTGTGTCAGTCTTGCAAGGTCACCCTCGATCAGCTGTTTCCCAGGCTTTGTGCGACGGAACGGATCAAAGCTCCTGCGGTCCGCATCAAAGGACATATCCCAGGGGATATCATCTCCCCGGAAAATTGCTGGGGCATTGTGGGACCATAGTAGCGACCCAAACTTGAAGTCCCAGGCGCGCGGAACCCAGCCATCGTCAAGATAGTCGGTATCGGCGTGATACTCGGCCTCGCCTGCATGACCCGGAATTTCGCAATAATAATAAATTGCGCTGGAAATGCGGTGGCGCGATATACCGCCGCTTGTGTTCATCGTGCTGTTCTTCCAACCCTTATTGTCCATGATGTTCGCGCCGAGCATCACTTCGTCTATATCGTCCATACCAAAGGCGATATGCATGAACTTGAAATGGTCGGGGGCGATCGGCAAGTCGCAGTTCACCCAGAAGATTGAATGATGCTCGAACGTCCCGCCTGCCCGCGAAAAAATGCCGGTGCCCTTCGAGTGATCGACATAGCGAAACCCTAAGTGCCGCTCATAAAATTCGAAGCTACCGACATAGTCCGGGGAAAAGAAGACCACATGGTTGATCGTCTTGGGTATGGCGCGACCACGCCATATGCGATGTTGATTGAAACGCGGCCAGCTTGACGGTGTATTGACTGGGCTGGTTTCGGACACCACGGGATGCTTCTCCCACACCCGCGCAGCGATGGGTTGGCCGTCTGGGCATACACAGTGCAGCGTGCCATCAGCATCACGCGACACCACTACTTCTCCCGCTAGGCTTGTCGCGATCTTTTCGAGATTTTGGGCGGTATCAACCCCCCATACGGTCTCTTTAACGCCGTCCCCGGGGAAGGGATCAGGTGTTGGAAGTCGCGGATCGCCATGTTTGAGGACAATCACTCGGCTGCCCGACTGGAGTCGGAAGACGCTTTCATCATTGCTGGCGGATTCGAGCGGGAGGCCGAAATCGACCCAAAACCGAGTATGTTCGGCCACGTCCATGACGCCAAACAGGACACTTTCCACGCCAAGGACTGCTTGCGATGTTGCGGGGGCCATAGAAACTCCGGATTATTATCAGTCCATTGTTCTGGCAAATAGTAAGCATCCGCTAAAGCCGATGTTTTCGGATCATTGCTATTGACGCGCTAGATGACTGGAAGCTTTGCTCGTCTCCGTTACGATAGCGTTTCACCGCTGCGGATGGTTCATTCGATACTCCGCCTCGATCATCGAGCGATCGATAGCCGAACCTGTATGCAACGGAATTACATTCCGCTCTGGAGGGGTACATGCGCTGGCGGCTGCAAGCAGCTGATCAACCATCCAACGCAGTGCCCGGTCATTGTTGTTCGCAATATTCCACTGTATCGTCTCTCGAATTGGAGGGATGGCAAAGGGAATTTCGCGCATCACCAAAGGCAGTGACCGGACGAAAACCTCAGCCATACGTCGATGCATGGTAGCCACCCGGTTGGTGCCAGCAATAAGTCCCGGAAGGGACAGGAATGTTGGTGCGACAACTTCAATGCGCCGTTGCTGCTTTTGCCGGCGGACGAACCAGTCATCGAAAGCTGGCACTCGCGCCTTGCCAAATCGGGCAGTAATATGCCCGAGTTCAAAGTAAAGCTCCCTTGTCATTGGAACCGACATCGCAGGATTATCACGAGAGCCGACGACAACGTAATCATCTTCAAACAGAAGCTGACTTGGATGGTCTGCAGAAATTGCATAGTCTATGGTCAGTAAAAGGTCGATATATCCTCGTTCGATCGCCTCAATAGGCGAGTCATGCATCGGGTGTATTTCAAACCGGATATTAGGCGCATCCCTTTCGAGATCGGCGATTACACCCGCTAGGAGTACCTCGGTGGAATAGTCCGAGGCCATGATCCGGATAACCCTTTCTGCAGTGGCAGGATCAAACGGCGGTGCGACAGCCACCGTTGTCCGGATCTGCTCTAGGACGGTGCGGACGGGATCGATCAGTTCCTCAGCACGAGCCGTCAGAATCATGTGGCGGCCTTTGAGGACGAGTAGGTCGTCCTCAAAATATTCACGAAGGCGGCCAAGAGCGCTGGAGGTTGCCGACTGCGACAGACAAAGGCGATCAGCTGCCATACTAACGCTTCGCTCGGTCAGCAAAGCGTCCAGTGCAACAAGCAGGTTGAGATCAAGCCGTCCGAATCGCATCGCCATCTCCATCGCCCCTTATATCAATGACAGGGCGTTACGGACGAGCGTAGCAGGGTTTCCATCATGGGCCAATCCGGCCTGCTCAGCGGCCCGCGTCTCAAGCCTTGGTTGCCTCGCAAATGCATCTTCAAGCTGCTGATCCGGCTTATACGAAACGAGGTCCGATGGAACGTCGCATTGTGATGCAATTTCCGCTGTTAGCGCTTCCATCGAAATGTGAATGGCAGGAAGTGTAACGGCTCGTGTCGGGGGTAACAGTCTACTATCCAGAGTTATTGCCTCAACAAAATTTTCGGCGCATTTTTTCACTGATTGGGCCCAGATGGTTCCCTCTGCAGATACAGGACATTCAAACGGCTCGCCCTTCTTCAAGGCATGAAAAAGATCAGACATGAACGCAGACTTCATTCCGGACGGCCCTTTCGGCCGGGCCAAAATACCTGGCAGACGCAGCGTCACTCCATCGATCTCGTTACGATTGGAGAACATGGCGATGACGTCTTCCATCATCGCCTTGTGACCTGCATAGATCATTCTAGGGGAAAGCGGGGTTTGATCGTCGACCAAATCTGGCAATGCGTCACCAAACACCGCGATCGAACTGGCATAAACAACGCGCACACCAGGCCGCTTTTCAGAGGCTTCGACTAGTAAGTCGTACATCGCATCGACATTCACGCGCCGCGACGCAGCGGGATCGGCCTCTGCAGCACCCCCTGGCACGGTCGCCAAGTGGATCAGCGCATCATATGTCTCGCGTAGAAGGTCTTGTCGAACAGCGGGGTCTGACATTTCACCAACGACCTGCCGTATGCCGGCAAACATGCCGCCGCCGTTGACGTCAAGACCCACCACGTCATCGCCACGCAGGATTAACTGTTTGCTGATTTCGCGTCCAACAAAGCCGCCGGCACCTGTGATAATTACTCGCATCTTCCCTCCAATTCTTTGGCTGCGCGATATCAGGGCTTTGGAGACACGTCGTAACGATTCTGTCGATTGCCGCCTATTGACAGGACCAATTTGTCTGGTGACCGACATTCTGTAGATCTGCTCTCATGATAAAGAAACGAATTGGGAGCATCGCCACGGCACTTGTCGTTGGTGGAGGGATCGGCGGCATGGCGACAGCCATCAGTCTTGCTGAAAGAGGGGTAGATGTCGAACTCATCGACATCGATCCTGATTGGCGGGTGTATGGAGCGGGAATAACCATAACCGGTCCAACGCTTAGGGCTTACAAACAGCTCGGTATGATCGATGCGATCAAAGCCGAAGGTGCCATTACCAGCACAACGCGGTTGTTTCATTATGACGGCACCCACATGCTGGATCTTGATGAGCCAGCAATAGAAGAGGGGCTCCCGGCTACGGGTGGAATAATGAGACCGGTCCTGCACCGGATCATGCAGGCACGGGTCCGTGAACTCGATATTGCCATTCGCCTGGGGTTGAGCGTCAGTGCACTGGATGTGCTTGAAAATGGAACGGGTGTAACGTTCTCGGATGGGTCAACTGGCAGCTATGACCTTGTGATAGGTGCCGATAGTGTGTTTTCCAGCATCAGGTCCCTTGCATTTCCGCACATGGGCCCTGCCATGCCCACCGGGCAAGGATGCTGGCGCATTTCAATTCGCAAGCCTCCTGGCTTGGAGACAGGGGAATTTTTCCTCGGACACGCAAATCCCTGCGGCATCACAGCATGCGCCCCAGACAAGGTTTACATGTGGATGCTTACGCCCCATGTCGAACGTGAATCACATATGAATGATGACGAATTGTTTGTCACGTTGAAGGGACTGTTGGCCGATTTCGGAGGGAGCGCCGGCTGGATTCGCGACAATATGAGTCCCGAGGACTGGATAAACTACCGCCCGCTGGCAGCAGCACTTCAGCCGAAAAACTGGTTCAACAAGCGCGTCGTTCTGGTAGGTGATGCCGTGCACGCCACCACGCCGCATCTTGCATCGGGAGCGGGCATGGCAGTTGAAAGCGGCATCGTTCTGGCAGAAGAGCTTGCCCGGACAGACGATCTCGGGGAGGCGCTGTTTGCCTATCAAGAGCGACGGTTCGATCGCTGTCGTGACGTGATCGAGACCAGCGTCGCCGTCGGTCAGCTCCAACTTCAACATGGCGATCCCAAAATCCACGCAGAACTTCTGGGTGCTGCTTTGCATCGGCTTAACGCGCCATTTTAATCACGGGCTTTATCTGGGCCCGCCCTACTCCCTGACGTAAGGCCACGAGGTTCGCCACGCGATGCCCATCTTCGAGGCGAAAGAAAAGGGCCGTTCAGCGATGCAGAACGGCCCTTTCTTGATGACGGTTGTCGGTTCAGATAACGGTATTTGTGTGCTCTACCATAGGCGGTGAAGTAAAGAAGTCGCCGACCAGGTTCCGCCATGCCTGAAACCCTTCTGCGTTCCTAAAGTCGACCATATGCGCTTCGACAGTTTCCCAACCAACTATCAACAGATAGCGACCAACGTTCTCGATCGACTTTTGCAACGCAAAAGATACAAAGCCCGGCGCTTCTTCAAAATAGGGTCGGGCCATTTTTACTGCCGCTTCAAAATCAGTAGCCCGAGCTGGGTCAATAATGATAGTGGCAACTTCGTGTATCATCTCAAATCCTCTCAACAAATTCGATTAGATTGCCCGCGCAATCGCGAATGAAACAGCCAGATCCAAATTTCTCCTGTACGATGAGAGCGATGTCCACCTGCTTATGTTTCATTTCCAGCAAAAATTCCGTGAGGTCAGCGATCTGAAACGCAAGATGCTTGTTGCCATGTGTGGCCAAGTCGTCCTTCGGATCCCGGCGATCGCGGGGCAGGGGGGAAGCGCCTTCGACTTCGAATATCTCGAACCGCAGGTGGCCGTTACGCACCATGGCCGTGTGCGATCGCGCAGCCTCTATATAAAAGCGCCGTTCCAGTTGGAAACTAAGCACACGATGATACCATTCGATCGCGTCATCAAGCGAAGGAACGGACACGCCTCCGTGGTGGAACGTGAACTCAGCCATGCTTCAAACTGCTAAAGCATGGCATCGAATGTCTGCGCACACCAATCTGCGATGTAGTTTCGCATTCCCGTGCCATTGTCAGCCCCACAATGTTCGACCTCGAAATCCGCTTTGGTAAAAATACGCAACGTGCGCTTCGGACTGTTGACTGCCTGATCGTAAGATAGCTGTGCGTTGTAAACGGGTATCTGGCGATCATTCTCGCCATGGGTAATTAGGAACGGCACGCGGATATTCTCAATCTGTCCGTCGAGTGTGATTTGGTCGGCATATTCCAGAAATTCTTCACGTTTCTCGAAGCCAAATACCCACATGACATGGTCCCAATAGTGCGGTACCGGATTCTCGCCTTCATTCAACACACGCTCACGCTGGCGCTGACCCCACAGATGGTTCGCTCCCATGACTGCGCAGAGGGCATAGCGTGGATCGTTAGCGGCGATACGCGGAGCATGGTAGCCGCCGAACGACAGGCCGAAAATACCGATTTGAGAATGAATCACATCCGTGCGTGTCAATAAATAATCGAACGCAGGACTGCCCCAGCGTTCCGCGTCGTACACGGCGGGAAGATTGCGCTTGCGGATTGCTTCGCCGGTGCCCGGTTGGTCGAGGAACAGCGTATTCATGCCGCGTTCCAGATTCACTGCGCCATGCCCGGCCATATCGACCTGCTCCTTCATGGAATCGAGGCCGTTTACAGAAACCAAGGTGGGTCGCGGGGTGCCCGAGCCGTCGTGAACGAAAATTGCGGTATAGGCGCTGCCGTCATAGGGAATTTCTACCCGATCAACATGCAGACCGCGCAGTGCGCATCCCTTGTGATAGAGATTGAGCCCTCGATCGTAAGCGGCCCACCGCGGCGCATAGTCCCGACTTTGCAGGCGTTCGGCACCAAGATAGTAGCCCGAGGCACGGAGATACTTTGCACCGGCAGAAAGGCTGAACCCTTCCGCCTCGTCGCGCGCCGCATTCCTGGTGACCTGATCCGCTACCGCAATCCAGCTTTCGAACAATTGTGCGGAACCCGCATCGGCGCCCGATTGTGCGGCCTCCCGCACCGGGCGGCACACTTCGTCCAACTCGCCATGGTTGCCTCCGCAAATCAGCGCGAGATTGATACCCAGGTTCCAGACATAATTACCGGGGAATGGTTCAAACATACAGTAAATCCTATTCAGCGGTCCAGCCGCCATCGACCACGAGACTGGTTCCAGTCATCAGTGCGGACGCGTGTGAGGCAAGAAACAAAACGGCCCCCATCAGATCTTCAGGCTGGCCAATGCGACCGAGCTTGATCTTCGAGAGAACACTGGCTCGAAACACCGGGTCATCGAACATCGGCTTGGTCATCGGCGTTTCGATAAATGTCGGGGCAATTGTGTTCGAACGTATCTTGTAGGGCGCAAGGTCGAGCGCGAAGCTCTTGTTCATACCCTCAAGAGCCCATTTGCTGGCGCAATATAGCGAGCGGTTGGGTCCGCCGACATGGCCCATCTGGCTACCCATGTGGATCAATGACCCTGCCGTGCCAGTTGCAATCATGCGTTTGACGCATGCCTGGGTAACGAAGAATGCAGCTTTCAGGTTCAAACCCAGTACCGCATCATAGTCAGCGTCTGTCACGTCCCACATCGGTTTGGGTCGATTGGTCCCCGCATTGTTGACAAGAATGTGAAACGGTTCGTGCGCGTCGAAAAACGCGTTGACTGCGTCAAGGTCCGACACGTCGAGAGGCTCTGCGCGTGTTCCGTGACCAATAGCGCGGGCAGCAGCGTCAATCTCTTCCGCAGAGCGTGCTACGACCGTCACATCCGCCCCCGCTTCGGCCAGTGCTGCTGCTGCAGCGACGCCAATGCCACGACCCGCGCCCGTTACGATCGCACGCATTCCGTCGAGACGGAAGGAAGGTGTCTTGGGGATTACTGTGCCGGACGTCATAGCGCGATACAGCGGTTGAGGTGTTCGTTGCGCAACTCACGCAATTGTATTGTGACCTTGGCCGTTTCCATTCGGTCAAAGCCATGCGGTGCCCCAGCAAAGATATGTAATGTCGTCGGCACGCCATCCCTGATCAGGCGTTGCGCAAACCCTAGATTCTCGTCGACCACTGGATCAAGTGCCCCAACTGCCAGGAATATGGGAGGCAGCCCAGTAAGGTTTTCAGCTCGGCCGGGTGCCGCGTAGAGGGTAACGTGATCTGTTTCAACACCACGAAGGTAGCTTGTCCATGCGAACCGGATATGACTGGCACTAAGGCCAATTGAACCCGCGTAAGGATGCGCAGGCCTTGAGATTGCCCGGTCGTCAAGCGGCGAATAGACCATCGACAGCCCGACAATGCCGTGGTCATCCCCATCGTCCCTGCATCGAAGAGCAACACCAGCGGCGATGTTCGCGCCCGCACTTTCACCGGCCAGCACAATCCGATCCGCGTCAAAGCCCTGATCTTGGGCAGCAGATCGCACCCAGCGCAACGCAGCCATCACGTCCTGATGCGCTGCGGGAAACGGGTATTCCGGCGCAAGCCGATAATCGACCGAAACCACGGCGCAAGATGAGTTGCGTGCCATATCCACCAGCGTCGAGCCACTAGTCTCCGGCGTGCCGAATATCCACCCGCCAGGGTGAGCGTGGACTACAACCGGCGTCAGTTCGGTTGCGTCAAGCGGCCTGACCACCACGATTCTGAGTGTCGTTCCGTCCGCCCTGTCAAGGTAATGCGCCTTAACGTCCACACCAGCTTTGGCGATTGGCGAGCCTGCCATCGCCTGACGCAGGATGGGAATAGTTTCGTCCGAAAAGGCAGGCGTCGGCACATCTATAAACAGCGGCGCGAGCTGCGGATCAAGGAGCGATTGGGGGGTCATACGCGCGTCAGTTCGCTGGGTTCTGCTTGCCCTGCATAGGGCACATTGCGGCCACCATAGCGTCTCACGCGAATATTTGCCTGTTCCCCGTGACCGGCAAAGCCTTCTAGCCCGCACAGGCGGCTGCAATATTCGCCAACAAGTGCCGACGCCTCGTCCGTCGTCACTTTCTGATAAGTGCAGGTCTTAAGGAACTTCCCAACCCACAGACCGCCAGTGTAGCGCGCAGCTTTTTTGGTAGGCAAGGTGTGATTGGTGCCGATTACCTTGTCGCCGAAACTGACGTTAGTGCGCGCTCCCAGAAACAATGCGCCATAATTGGTCATGGTGTGCAGGAAATAATCGGGATCGGCGGTCATGACCTGCACGTGCTCGCTGGCAATGTCATCAGCGATGCGGACCATTTCCTCGTAACTCTCGGCAACGATCACCTCACCAAACGTCTCCCAGGCTTTGCGGGCATAATCGGCCGTCGGCAGGATCTGGAGCAGGCGCTCAATCTCAGCCATAGTTGCGCGCGCGAACTTCTCGCTGTTCGTTAGCAAGACGCCGGGACTGTCGGGACCATGTTCGACCTGCCCCAGAATATCGGTTGCAGCCAGTTCAGGATCGCAGCCTATTTCATCTGCGATGATGAGCGTTTCGGTGGGACCTGCAAACAGATCAATCCCGACACGGCCAAACAGTTGCCGCTTTGCTTCTGCAACAAAGGCGTTGCCAGGGCCAACCAGTATATCGACCGGATCAATGCTTTGGGTACCAATGGCCATTGCGCCGATCGCCTGTATACCCCCGAGTGCGTAGATCGCATCTGCGCCTGCCATAGCTTGCGCGGCAACGATTGCGCGGGCAGGCTTGCCCTGAAAGGGCGGCGCGCAGGTAACGACGCGCTTAACGCCTGCCACCTTGGCGGTAATTACGCTCATGTGCGCGCTCGCGAGCAGGGGATATTTGCCGCCTGGAACATAGCAGCCTGCCGCATTTATCGGCACATTTTTATGACCCAGCACCACTCCTGGCATGGTTTCAACTTCGACATCCAGCATAGAGTTGCGCTGCACCTGCGCGAAGTTGCGTACCTGCGCCTGCGCGAATTCGATGTCCTTGCGTTCCTGCGGCGACAGACTGTCAACAGCGGCACTGATCTCCGCGTCTGACAAGCGATAATCCTCGCGATCCCATCCGTCGAACTTGATGCTCATTTCACGAAGGGCGGTATCGCCGCGTTGTTCAATGTCGCTCAGCGCGGCTTCTACGATGTCGCGTACCTTGCGATCGGCTTGCGCTTTGACGTCCGCAGCCTCGCCACGCTTCAACCATTGGGCCATGGTGCTCTCCCGGAATGTTAATTAATCGTGCGGATGCCTTTGCATGAGGAAACCTGTGCGGACCATCAGATAGTATCGATGCAACGCTATCGACCAAATGCCTTTGTCTTCGCCGCGCAGCTTCCATAACGACAGCGACGACAGCTAGACGGGAGAGAGCAAAGATGCGGCTGGCCACCCTGCGCGATGGTTCGAAAGATGGGAGACTTGTTATAGTCTCACCCGATGGGCTACATTATTCCCCCGCTCCGGCGAGAACCATGCAGTTAGCCCTTGAGCAATGGCAATCCATTGCGCCCGATCTCTGGGCTGATACCAAATTTGAAGAGCCGCTCGATGTTAGCGCGCTTTCTGCGCCCTTGCCGCGCGCATGGCAATGGCTCGACGGGTCAGCTTTTCAGAGCCATGGTGATCTGATGTGCCAAGTGCTTGGCATGGATCCTATCGAGACAACAGTTCCCCTCATGTATCAAGGCGTATCTGATACTTTTTATGGCCCCCTCGATGACGTAAAGTTTCCTGATGAATCGCTCGGCATAGATTTTGAGGGTGAGTTCGGCGTGATCGTCGATGCGGTTCCGATGGGCGCCACCGCCGCTCAAGCAATGCATCATATCAAGTTGATCGTGCAGATCAACGATTGGTCGCTGCGAGCGCTTGCCGGCCCTGAAATGAAGACGGGGTTTGGTTGGGTGCAGGCGAAGCCGCCATGTACAATGGCACCATTTGCAATCACACCAGACGAACTTGGCGCAAACTGGCGGAATGGGCGGGTCTGCCTGGATCTGAACGTAGCATGGAACGGTGCACATTTCGGCAGCGCCAATGGCGAACCGATGGGGCACGGCTTTCACGAACTGGTGGCCCACGCTGCCCGTACTCGCGATCTTGTGCCTGGTACGGTCATAGGCTCTGGGACAGTTTCCAACGCCAATTTCCGCGAAGTAGGCTCATCCTGCATCGCTGAACGACGGGGAATTGAAGTGATCGATTTGGGCGAGGCGAAAACGAGTTTCATGAAATTCGGTGACAGTGTGCGGATGGAGGGCGTCGATGCTCAGGGCCGCGCACCCTTTGGGACCATCGCACAGCGTGTTGTCCGTGGCTGAAGGGCTTTCTGACCCCGCGCCGGTCAAGCTTGTCATCTTGCCATGCACCTGTCCTGGTCTGAGCAGGGCAGGGCTTCGTTACCATCTTGAGTCAATCCACGGCCCGATGGTTGTGGATGAACCAGATGTTTCCAGGCGCTTTACCACTTACGTGCATCACTACGTGCGCGATCTGCCATCGCGAGACGACTCGATCCTTGAGGATCGCGATGCTGTTACGATCATCCGTACGCCGACCATGGCTGACCTCGCCATGTCAAAATCCAACGCCGCCTATCGTGACCGTATTGGACCAGATGAAGACAATTTTCGTAAAATTGAAGGCTCAGTTGCCTTGCTTGCCCACGAGATTGAAGTTGCGCCGTATGCGGATGAAGCGCCGGCTAAATTATTCTTCTTTCGTGATGCTGCACTCGATCTTGGATCGGGGTGGGCTGAGGAGTTGAGTAAAATAGTCGCTGACAAGAACCTGCATGGCGCGGTCGTCAACGACGCGAAAGTCATTGAAGGTCATTTCCCCTATGCGCAGTTTGACGAAATCGGGTTGTCAAAAGGGTGTGATATTCCCGAGCTAGTAGCCGTCATCGGTGCAGCCGCACTCGCACATTTCGGAGCGGCAGATACAAAAATTCTGCTCACCGAACCTGTCCGTTTTATCTAAGTTGGAGCTTTTATGGAATTGTCTGATTCAGGACTTCCGCCCGTACAGCGGGTTGTTACCGGTCATAATGGAGATGGCCGCGCGGTGTTCAAGTCCGAAGATATTTCACCTACCAAATTCATCCCGTCGGGTGATGCGTCGTTTTTGCTGATCTGGACCACGAAAACCGTGCCTGCGGACAATAATGATGAAACTGATGGTCGTCACCGCGACGCGGGGCTGACGCTCGAAGGTGGATCTGTAATCCGTATCGTGGACATGCTACCGGGAAAAGAAAGCCCAATGCATCGCACAAACTCGATTGATTATGGCATTGTTCTTGAGGGTGAAATTGAATTGGAGCTGGAGGATGGAGCGCGGAAAACAATTGAGCAGGGCGGCATCATTATCCAGCGCGGCACCAATCATCTGTGGCGGAACAAGACCGAACGAGTGTGTCGTATCGCCTTCATCCTGATTGAGGCGCCAGCGTACATCCATAATGGTGCGCCGCTGCCGGAGGACAAGCCTGAAGCAACACCAGATTATCGATGAGCCATCGGCCATAAACCGCTTATTTCTTTGTCCAGCAAATCAGCCATTGTCACCGGTCTAACACGTGGCATTGGCCGCGGCGGAAACGTTAACTGCTACAGGTGCCCGCGTTGTGATTCGAACGACAATCAGGACGACATCATCACTATTTCGGAAGATTCTGGTACACCAGGATTGGCTGTGGAAAAAGAGATGAAGTACAGCTCGACGCTCTCGCCGCTTTGGTTCGTGTGGGGACTGAGGCGCTGGATGTTCTGTACTGAATTGCAGCCATTGCTGGCAAGGTGGGCACCGTTGCGGATATTGATTGAATGGCTATAATCGAGAAGTTCCTATAAATTTGCGCGGTCAGATAGTCCGTTTTAACTATGCAGCGCCGCATATTGCGACATGCGTGGACGACACGATCATGCTCAAGACTCTGCGGGAATGGCCGAACAAGGCCTGGGCGTTGGTCAAACCCGGAGGTGCTCAGTTCGCGCAGAACTCCGCTTTGGAAGGGGAGCCTTCTGGGATCCGAACCAAAGCCATCTCGCCCCATTACGTTGCACTACCTTGCCGGCAGCTGCTTGAGGACCAGCACTTCAGAAAACCCGGATGGTAAGGATACCGCTCCGGGCGCCCTGGGACAGTCGTGGACATTGCTGGTGCGGCCGCGTTTGTCTGCCGCTACAATGCATGCCCTCGTCACCGGAGACAAACTCGTCATCGAGGGTAGCTCGATGAGCAATGACGGCGGCTTCTGACAACGGTCACGTGGCTGTTTATGAACGGGCGGGCCTTAGATCGCGCGATCAAGACCATCAAGGCACCGGAGGGAAGCAGTGCTACCGTCGGAAGGCTTTGATACGATAAGTCAGGGGTTTGGCTTCACATAGCAGACAAGCGGCTGCGATCGATAATCCTTCATAAAGTCTGTCATCCTGATCCAGCGGCGTGACTTGAAAGTTCCGCAATCGTTCAAACCGGAGCAGACCTCAGCTTGGCGGCCCATGGCATAGCATTGGACTGGCCCAAGCCAAATCAAGGGATCGGCATCTCGCAGCGCAGGTTAATGAAGAGGTGTCGAAAAAAAGCGCGCCGGAAAGAGAGGGTTGAGACGCAGGAGGGTGTAGGTTTGCGAGCCATTAATCTTCGATGATTGCGACTGCGCGGGTCCATCCAGCCGACGCGCCCTTGATCTTGTGAGGGAAACAGCTGACCATGAAGCCATGCGGGGGTAATGCCTCGAGATTGTGCAGCTTTTCAAGGTGACAGTAGCCGATCTCGCGTCCGGCCTTGTGGCCCTCCCAGATGAGCGATGTATCGCCGGTTTCCATAACTTTCTGCGCCGTGTAGCGAAACGGCGCGTCCCAGCTCCAAGCATCCGTGCCGGTCACCCGTACGCCGCGGGACGTAAGGTACATCGTTGCCTCATAGCCCATGCCACAGCCACGGTTCACGAAATCGGGGTCCCCCAACGCACCGCCGGCAGCCGTGTTTACAAGAACGATGTCAAACGGCTGCAGGCTATATCCGATACGCGCCAACTCGGCTTCAACATCGTTCGCGGTCGCCACGTAGCCATCGGCGAAGTGTCGGAAGTCCAGTTTGACCCCCGGCCGGAAGCACCAGTCCAGCGGGATTTCGTCGATCGTCATAGCTGGATTGCCACCATCCTGCGTCGGGTGGAAATGCCATGGCGCATCAAGATGCGTACCGTTGTGCGTAGAAAGCGTAATCGTTTCGGCGGCCGCAAATCCTTCGCCCCCAGGGACTTCCTCCGCAGTTACTCCGGGAAAGAAATGGCCCATTTCCGGCATCGTTTCTCGGTGTGAACTGTATTGAATGTGTGGACGCATGAAAGGCGGGTCTGTGATGACATCATTCTCAAGCGTGATCGAGATGTCTATGAAGCGTCGCGTCATGAGGTTGCTCCGTCCAAGGTCTCGGCAAACCAGTCGGCGATCAGGTCGCGACCGAAGGACATGTTGTCTGCGCCTACATGCTCGATGCCACCTTCGCGGGGCGTGAAAATCTTGAGCTTGGCTTTTGAGCTGTTTGTAAGTTGTGCATAAGCTTGATGTGCATATTCGACGCTGATCTGGCGGTCATTTGCACCGTGCGTGACCAGGAATGGAACTTTGATCCTTTCCATATGCCCATTGAGATTCATATCGGCCGTCTTTGCATGGAAATCTTCCATATCGCTGGCGCCGAACACCCACATGACATGCGCCCAGTAGTGAGGCACCGGATTTTCACCTTCCTGGCGCAAGCGTTTCTGCTGGACTTCGGCCCAGTTGTGATTGGCGCCCCAGCAGGCCCCCGACGCAAAGCGCGGTTCATAAGCAACGGCGCGCGGCGCATAGTGGCCGCCCAGCGAGATTCCTGTCATCCCTATGCGGCTAGGATCAATATCCTTTTGTGTTTCGAGCCAGTCGACCGCCCGTGACGCCCATTGCTCACTGTGGGGCGTTGCAAGCAGGTTTTGGAGTCTCAGGGCCTCCCCTGTGCCGGGCTGGTCAACGCAAAGAGTAGAGATACCACGCTGCGCAAGCGCTTGCGGCAGCCCAGACCAATACAGCAGCTCTTTGCAACTATCTAATCCATTACAATAGACGACTGCTGGCTTTTGGCCGTCACCAGGCGCTCTGGTCCATAAAGCTGGCATCGTGCCGGTTTGCAAAGGGATCTCGACCCGAGCGCAGTTGGCTTTGGAAAGTGCCATGCCGCGATCAAAACAATCTCGAGCGCGCTTGAAGGTTTCGGTACGTCCCGGAGTGCCATGCGCCTGCATACGCTCACCGTTCAGCAAATAAAGTGCAGCCCGCTCAAGTTTGACGCCTGCCGACAGGATGCGGCCGTGAGCTTCGTCCTCAATGGCCAGTTCAATCAGCGTGTCGGCCTTGGCCATCCATGCCTTCATGAACGCTTCAGTACCATTGTCGGCGCTTGACCCTGCTGCATCCTTGGCCGCTGCGATGATGTCGACGATCTCGCCAACCCGCGCGCCAGACTCCATCGCAATAGCGACAGACAGGTTCCAGATATAGTTGGGGAAAGGCTCAAAAAGGGCCATGGATCAGGCCTCCGCCGACTGGAATAGGCCACTATCGGCTTCAGGATGAGGCATGGTTTGCGGGCCCCCCACACCGATGCCCCATTGGTCCATCAGCAGCGGGGAGGGGGCATGCACCTTTGGTTCCCAGGTTGCCTCGTCAACAACTTCGAGCTCGGAGGTATACTCGACGGCAAAGCCGGACGGCGTTACAAAATAGCTGAAAGTATTGTTGCCTGCGGTGTGGCGTCCAGGACCCCATCGGATGTCGACAGCTTTTTCCCGTAACCGATGAATGCCGCGCATCATTCCATCAACGCCCTCCATGTCATAGGCAACATGATTGAGGCAAGCCGGTCCAGGGAGGATCGCGATACGGTGGTGAGCCGAGTTGCAGCGCAGGAAGCTCATGAAATCGCCAATCCAGTCTGATAGGCGGAAGCCCAGTATGTCGATGAACCACTGCGTGAGGGCCTTGTGGTCGGGAGAGTGCAGAACAATGTGACTGATTTTCAAGGGGACGCCGTCCCAGCGCGCAACCGCCACGGCCGCACCGGGGGTGACATCGCTCGAAATTTCAAATGGTAGGCCGTCGGGCGAAAAAAAACGAAAGCCATAGCCACCGCCCGGCGATGCAAGGTCTTGCGGCTTAGAAATGATTGTTGCCCCCGAAACAGAAACCTTTGTGTGCAGTGCGTCGACATCCTCCCGACTGTCAGCTGCCAAAGAGATCACATCAATCCGTTTCATGTCGGCCCGGCGTAAACGCACGACGTGGTGCTCGAATGCGCCCTTGGCCTTGAAATAGGCCATGCCATCATGTGAGGGTACAAGATCGAGGCCCCATTTGGAGGCATAGAAATCGACCTCGGGGTCGAAGTCGGGCGTGGCGTACCCAACATAGCGAATTTCGGTGACACGGCTCATGACGGCTGTCCTTCGATCAAATAGATTGTGCGATGACTTCGAACATCGCTTTGGTGGCTGCTGCCTGCTCGACGACCGGACCAGTCCCAATCTGTCCGAGGCAGAGCGAAAGTGAGGTCTCTACGATAAATTTGCATCGCGCGTGTCTTCGCGCGCGATAGGCGACAAAAGCCTCGTCGGGCGTGTTGGCCCGATCGATCTCATCCGCCAGCACAAGACTGTCCTCAATGGCCATTCCTGCGCCTTGCCCTAAGTGCGGCGTCGTTGCGTGAACAGCATCGCCAAGCAGGACAGTGCGACCCTTGTGCCAGTCGCCGCTTAGAAAGAGCGTCTCGAGAGGCTTGTAAACCACAGCAGAATCATCGGTTATCTGTGTCGCCAGTTTCGAGATCGCAGCAGGCATGCCGACCAACTTGCCTCGCATAGTTGCAGCAAGGCCCTCCACGGGATACCGTGGATTTTCCGGCTCGGGAGTGGTGACAAACATGTACATCAGATCTGAGGATAGAGGAACAAGCCCAGCACCTACCGCGCCTTCATATGCCTGAAGACAGTCAAGTTCATGGGGTTTCGAAAAGTTATAGCGCCACACCGCTTGCCCTGTGAACGCCGGTTTGGGTCCGTCGGGAAATGTCTGTTGCCTGGTGCGGGAGTATAGTCCGTCGGCCCCGATCACTATATCGAACCGCTCTGAACCTCCGTGCGAGAGGCGTACTGTGACCTGGGTTCCGTCGTCTGCAAGACCTTCGGCCGTAACACCCAATCGAACATTGGCTCCTGCCGCCTGTGCCTGCTGACCAAGAACTTTATGTAATGCTCGCCGTCCGATTCCGACGCTTGCCGGATAGCCCTCGACTAGCTTGGGTGATGGAATGCGTGCAACCTTCCGTCCTGTCGGTGTAAATATTTCGACAAAATCAAAGCCGAACCCTGCGTCAAGATATTCGTCGATTATGCCCAATTGCTTTACCGCACGAATGGCATTGCCCTGCTGGATGATTCCCACGCCGTAGACGGACCAATCTGGATCCTTTTCGATAATCGTTACTTTGTGGCCCGAGCGACAAAGAGCAATCCCCGAAGTCAGGCCGCCGATTCCGCCCCCGACGATGAGTATATTTTGGTTTTGCAAGGCACTGTTCTCCCACGCACCTCATATGATGCGAGTAGATGTCACCCAAATTGATAGTGTTGATAGATTGCTACCTGCCCTGCAAATAGCTACCGGCTAACCCACTAGTCTCATGAATTTGTTGACATAGGTGTTTGAGGGTTGCGGTCTGGACGGTGGGTCTGATGGCTCCGTGCTTACTATCCCTGTGGTCGAACGAAGCTTGGCAGGCGATTGAACCTCAATGCTGAAGTTGCAGGCCATGCCGCTTCGTATGCGATAGACGCGCTTTAGATCAGGCACTGCGCGCGCAATCAGTCCTTCTGTCACTGTCAACCATGGGGACGCGGCATCGAGCGAGGTGAATGCCTTTTTTGCCTGCGACCCGGGACACGGTCTTGCCCCCGTAGCTCGAATGTTTCTTGCCCAGTAGGCGCTACAGCTGGCAAACTTGCATCTCAGTCGCGCGGAAGGCTGTTGCGATAACAAGATCTTCGCTGACCGCGGCGACCGTGAGCGCGCCCCGGATCATCAGCCGTCGCCAAGCGAAGAGCTAGCTGCCCCAGATGCCGCGGCGGTGGGCGCGACCCTCGGCACCGACCTGTATGGCGAATAGGTGCGCTCGACTATGCGACTCCTCTCCTCCGTGCCGCGCTGGGGGCATTCCGCCGAGGCAATGATCTCCGCCCGATCATAGGTTCCGGACAAACCGTTATTTCACGCGCGATACCCGCTCAGGCGATATTGGGACTAATACAAAAAGCAATCATTGCTAGTGCCGCAGCCGATGAAGACTGAGCCGCACAAACGATTTTCAGTTTCGACACAATATACTGACGGAAACAGTAGCTGTGCGTATCTGATCATTCGGCCTGAACGGGCCTGCTATCAAACGCTGTTCGCGCTTTCACCATTTTCTATGTCGAGAATGTAAGGAGAAAATATTTGGCAAAGGCTGATGCATCCGCTTTTATTTCTTCAGGCTGGGGCACTGACACACCCCATAAACAACGGTTCTGTAGCCCGCTGCACATGTTAATCAACATATTGGCCATTCTCTCAGCGTCTTCATCCCGCAATCGGGCGGCTCGAATATGATAGGCTATGAATTTACTGAGGGTGGCTTGGGTAGGATGAGCCGCTAACGCATAAAAAATCTTTCCGACTTCAGGAAAGCGGGCGCTTTCTGCGACAACCAATCGCCAAGTGGCGAGTGCTTCCGGCGCCACGACCTTTGTCATTAGGCTTCGACAAAAACCGCTCAGCGCGTCTTCCAGGTCGCCCGTCAATGACAATTCCGCCTTCACCTCCTCGCGAAACGTTCTGGTGGCGTCTTCCACAACTGCTGCAAAAAGTTCCTCCTTGGAACGGAAATAGCTCCAAATCGTCGTTTTTGATCCCCCAAGTGTTTTGAGAAGGCCCGACATAGATGTAGCGGCGTAACCTTCCTCGAGAAAAGACCTGCGGGCAGCAGCTAGGATAGCGCATCGGCGGTCTTGCTTGCGTTGTTCACGGCGTCCGGGGGCGGGTGCGACAGACATATCAGTCATAGGCCTATTATGGTCAACAGCTCCGCACGTTGGACATTATTCGCTTCTTTCTCCAAGCAGTAGTGAGGCTTACCTAGCCCTGCACCGCCTTTTGCGTCGCGGATGTGACGCAAGGCCGCAATAAGTCGCTCAGCTCTTTGTAGCGCAACCTGCCCCTATAATAGCCGCATCAAAGTCGATGAGGAGGGCGGTCAATGCAGCGTCGTGAGAGCAGATGGAAAGCAATGAACGCGGGTTGGCGAAATCGCATCAGCATCACAGGGGTGGCCAGTTCCTTTGTAGTGAAAAGTAGCAGTAGGGCGTGTTGTTCGGTTGGTCAGCGATGCTAGACCGGGATGGTCTTTTCTTCCAGAACGGGCCCAGCGCCGCCCTCTCCTTGTTCCGCAACTATCATAGCTGCCAGTTTGCGTCTGACCCGGACAGCCCCGGCGTCAACCTTGAGCAAGAGGGGATCAAGCTCCCACAGATCCGGCGTGCCCATGCGCAGCTGCTGGTCCTCCAGCATAGGCTTGTCTTCGTCCTGAAATGCGCCGGTGATGGCACCTCGCAGCAGTTCTGAAAATTCGGCACTATCCAGCATGAAGCGACGCGTGTTGCACACGAAATAGTGTGTGGTCGTGGACGTTTCCGGGACCATGTTGTGCAGCGTATAGGCTTCGTCAGCCCTTTCACGCGGCACACCGGTCGGTTTGGCTGACGTACCCAATACCATGAGCGCGGGGGCATGCCATCTGACCTGGGTCCAGATGTCCGCCTTCCCGGTCGGTACGATCGGCTTGTAAGCAGGCGGCGGATCACAGGCGGTTGCCTGCCATTCGCTGACGAGGGCATCGCCTTCTTCCCAAATGCTCGCTTTGCTCCCGGTCATTATCCCGCCCAAGCTTGTCGGGTGGAGATAGTCCGTGTGGCTAAGGTCGAGAATGTTGTCTGCCGCCAGCTCGTAGTTCGCTTTGGTCGGCATATACATGTGGATCTGCGCAGCCGCGGGCGTTTCATCGATAAATGAGAGATCCGGCAGCGCGGAAGGATCAGCTTTTTCCGCGTCACCCATCCACACCCAGATGGCCGTATGGCGTTCCATCACCGGATATGCTCGCACCCGCATTCTCGACGTGATCGGACCGTGCGGGTTGTCAAGACAATGGCCGTCCTTTCCGAAAGAAAGGCCATGATAGCCGCAGGTTATGCCACGTTCGCTGATCGTGCCCCGGGACAGCGGAGCGAAACGATGCGGGCAGCGATCAAAGAGTGCGTGCAGTTGCCCGTCACCCGACCGAAATACAACTATGGGTTCTTCCAAAATGGTCCGAGCTAGCCGTTGACCACCTTCAAGATCCGTCGACCAACCTATCTGATACCAGCTCTGACGCAACCAAGTCATGACGTTCTCCAGCGGCTTGATCGGCACGGCGGGTTGCTCGAAACTTTCGAAATCGGCAACCCGCAATCCGCTAAGTCCAGTGTTAATGAGTTCTGTCCGCCATCGCCTCGGGAAACCCGTGATGGTAGGAATCAGGGGAACCGATCAGAACTCGAAGTTTGCCCGCACTCCATAAACCCGCGGGGGCGAAACCACATTGTAGGCGGTCTGCAGTACCGGTCGAGAGACGGACGCCGCAATGAGAGCATTGCCCTCGATATTGTTGACGAAGCCTGTCAATGACCAGCGTCCAAGTGGCGCGCGAATAGTCACCGACGCATCACTCTGCATGTAGCTGCCCTGCCGCTGCTCTGGCAGATATTCGAGTGAAACGTAGTAAGCGCTCGAGAGGCGGCTGCGGCCATTTAAGATCAATTGGTAGTCGTTCCCCAGTTCAATTGTATGTTCGTATGCAACAGTACCGCTCCATTTCGGTGCATTGAGACCGGATTTTCCGGCGCAATCGACGCCGAAGAGGCGGGCCGGCGCCGCGACAGGCAGCGACGTGTTTGGCGTGACGCTGCATCCGCTGCGCAGAGGGGTGCCGCCGGCCGAAATCGCAACATAACTCAACGAGGTGTACTTCGTATTGTTGTACAACCCGTTTATTGACAGGATGCCGCCTGGCACAATCGCGTACTGCATTTCGGCTTCGACACCATAGAAACGCGCATCGCCTGCGTTGACGGTGACGCCGCCCGAGGCATATGTGCCCGGCACGATCTGCACGGGACCGACAAAACTGATCTGCTGGTCTTTGTAGTCCCAGTAAAAGGCTTCAATGTTCATCTGCAGGCGGTTGTCTAGGAAGCGGTTTTTGGTTCCGATAGTATAGGCGGTGAGCTTTTCGGGATTGAAGGTGTTGGCCACGCTGCCGACATAGAAGCCGCCAGCCTTGAACCCGGTCGCTACGTTCGCATAGGCAAGCGACTGGGGGCCTAGATCCACTTCAATACCGGCCTTCCACGTAAACCTGGATTCGTTCTGTTCACCACGCGATATTGCGGAGGCTGTCAGCCCAGCAGGACCATAGAGTTGGACCGGGGTCACCTGCGTCTTCTTCTCGTCAGTGTATCGGCCGCCAGCCACGATACGAAGCGCATCGCTGACATCGAAAGTAAACTGGCCGAACAGGGCCTTGCTCGTGGTTTCCAGCTGTGGCTGGACCAAGGTATTTGAGATCCGCCCTTGGTAGAAGGCGTTCGCGGCGTCCTGCTCCTCCTTAAAGGCATAAGCGCCAACTACGTAACGCAAGCGCTGGTCCTGCTTGGATGATAGCCGGACTTCTAGGGATGTTTGATCTGTATCCTCGTCGGCGATGCCGCGGAAGCCAAATGTATAAAAACGGCTGTTGACCTCTGTCCGACGATAGGCGGGTAGAACGGTCAAGTCGGCAAAGCCAAGATCGGCCTGTACGGTGAGCGCGACGCCATAAAAGCTCGAATCGTTGAAACCGTCATCCTGCGGGGGCACGACGAAGCCGTTTGCAAGGAAAGTGCCAGCCGGTGCTGGCGAAAGCGAAAGCGCCGCGATACTACGCGGATCGGCGCCACCAATGCGGTCTTTCAATCGAGGAGCCGCGTAGCCCGGATAGGCAAAGCCGGAGGAATTGCCGAAGGCTGAGCCCGGCGCAAGCACACCGCCAACACCCTTCCCGCCGAGGTGGAAGTAATCGGCGACCAACAATGCCGAAAAGCGGCTGCTTGGCTCAACGAGCACGGACATGCGCAAAGCCTGGCCGACCTCGTCCTGGTAGCCGTCCGACAGATAGCCGTCACGATCCACGACCTGTCCTGCAAGCCGGACAGCCCCCATGTCACCCACCGGCACGTTTATCGCGGCCAACAAGCGCTTGGAATCATAGTTGCCGTACTCTGCGGTCACGTTACCGCCGAACTCACCGAGTTTGGGACGTTGCGGGAGCACGTTGATTGCACCGCCAGTGGCGTTGCGGCCGTAGAGCGTTCCTTGGGGCCCCTTGACCACCTCGACCCGCTCGAGATCGTAAAAAGTGCCTGAGGTCGCATTCGGACGAGCGATATAGACACCCCCGTAATTGAGCGCGATCGGATTCTCGCCGAATGCGTTCGCCTGTAGCGTGCCTACGCCGCGCAAGTAAAATGCGGTGCTGGAGCCGCCGGTCGGTGTGACTACCAGCGACGGGACGAGGCGGCCGAGCGCTGCTGTATCGGTCACGCCCGCATT
The DNA here is from genome assembly GCF_900109095.1 of Sphingobium sp. AP50. GTDB lineage: Bacteria > Pseudomonadota > Alphaproteobacteria > Sphingomonadales > Sphingomonadaceae > Sphingobium. The sequence continues at coordinate 116,809 of NZ_FNYZ01000007.1, read as the reverse complement.
GACGATGGCGTCGCCTGAGACTGCCGAAACAGCCACTGCCGCACGTTGGAGGTTTTCAGCCCGGCGCTGCGCCGTAACGACGATGTCCGCTAGTCCGCCTGACACCGCAGACTGGTCGTCAGCGAGTTGCCCATCCGCTTGCGCGTTTGCCGAAGGATCAGCCATCTTGTCCGCAGACGGCGCCTGCGCATTCGCACCCGGCGACAATATCAACGCTGATGCCAGCGTGGTCGTACAAAATAGAATCTTGCGCAAGTCTAGTCCTCCCCTGAGAATGCCGTGGCTCGTTAGAAGCCAATTTTCTTGCGAACATTATGCACGGCTAGTTTGCGCAGCACCAACCGATACGACAGCTAAATAGCTATCGATATCGTGGATTTCGGAGCGCGTGTTACCAGCCAGCTTCATTCCCGTTGGCAAGCGATAACAGAGTCAGCCTTTCTTATATTGAAGGAAGTCCACCGGGATGGTGCCGAATTGGCTAGCAGTCACACCCCCACAGTGGCTATGTTCGGTGACATTCTTCAAATCCCTGAAGGCAGAACTCATCTGGCGGCAAAGCTGGCCAACCCGGCGTCAGGCGAAAGCTGCAATCTTCCAGTACATAAATGGCTTCTACAACACCCGCCGCCGACATTCATATCTGGGCGGCATCAGCCCACTCGCGTTCGAAGCCAAGGTGGATTAATGAGATAGGTGACCGGCACAAAACCGTTACAAGTCCACATCCTGGAGGCAGGATGCTTTGCTCACGCGCGCAGGAAGTTCTTCGAACTTGCTGACGTCGAGGGCGCTGCGCGCAAGAAGAGCCGCGGCGAGCGGACTGGCCCGATCTATCCGATTGCGCTGGAGGCGGTGCAGAAGCTGGACGCCCTGTTCGACGTTGAGCGCGGTATCAACGGCAAGACACCAGCGGAGCGGCTTGCCGCCCGTCAGGAGTTGAGCGCGCCACTGATCGCCGAACTGCACGACTGGTTGAACGCCCAACTCGCCAAGCTGTCGCGTAACCATGATCTCGCCAAGGCTATCAACTATATGCTCCGGCGCTGGGACTCCTTCACCCGCTTCCTCGTCGATGGCAGGGTATGCCTCACGAACAACGCAGCGGAACGGGCGCTTCGCTGTGTGGCACTCGGGCGGAACGCATGGCTATTTTGCGGCTCCGATCGCGGCGGTCAGCGCGCCGCCATCATGTTTTCACTCATTCAAAGCTGTCGCCTCAACGACCTCGATCCCCAGGCTTGGCTCGCCGACGTCCTTGCCCGCATCGCCGGTCATCCGGCTAATCGGCTTGGCGATCTGCTCCCATGGAATTGGAAACCAACAGCGTTGAAGCTGGAGCCGTGATCTCATAGCATCACGGCATGGAATTTGACCCGCAACCCGAACTGATTGAATCCTCTCTCTGCCGGTCCATCGAACAGGCGGGCGTACGGCTGACCATCAACATCGTGCGGCTCGCCACCGAACGTGGCTGGTCCCTCGAGGTCGTCAACGAGCACGGCACCTCGACGGTCTGGGACAATCTATTCCCTACCGACCGCGATGCCGATGCTGCATTCCGCGATGTGCTCGCTCAAGAAGGCGTCGAGGCCTTCCTCGGCAAGTAAGATGCCAAATCCCCCAGCAAACCGTCAGTAGCCGCGGTCCTCACCGGATGCGTACGACTGAACGGCAGGAAGAGGGGGAGAAGAGCTTCAGGCCCGGAAGGCATGATCGAGGAGTCGAACCATCGTATCGAGAGCGAGCCTTGCTTGCGCTACCGGTCCGGTGTGCGTGAAGAAATGATCGACGCCCGGAGCGATCATATGCTCGAACAATACTCCCGCATCCCGAAGCCGGTCGGCAAATGCGTCTCCCTCATCGCGCAATGTATCGAATTCCGCCGTGATGACGAGCGTTGGCGGTAGCAGGGTCATATCTGTAGCGAGCAGCGGCGAAGCGAAGGGGGCGAGGCGCTGTGAACGGTCAGGTATGTAGCTATCGGTGAAAATCCGGGAAAGAAGCGGAGTGATCAGCGGTCTTGGCAACCGCCTGTGCTTCGTCCGAGGATCGGCAGAAAGATCAAGGATCGCATAATCCACGATCAATCCGAATATCTGAAAAGCTTCATCCTGCGCGGCTCGCAAAGCGAGGCCTGCCGCCAACGCGCCACCTGCGCTATGGCCACCCACTGCCAGCCTTGCCGCATCGAGCTCGAGCTGATCGCCATTGAGCGAGAGCCAGCGCGCCAGGCTAAAGCACTGTTCGGGCGCGGTGGGATAGCGAGCCTGCGGTGCGGTATCATAGTTGATGTTGACCACGGCACAGCAGGCCCGATTGGCAAGATACCGACAAATATGGTCATCCTGATCGGGACAGCCCATTACATAGCCGCCGCCATGAATATTCAAGAATACGGGCAATGGACCTGGAGGAGTGGCCGGGCGATACAGCTTGAACGATATGAGACCGGCATCGGTCCTCGCCCGATGCGCGCTGACGTTGCAGGGAAGGCTGAACTCTTTGCGCACCTCGCCCGCTGGCCTGGTCAGGAGCGGCGCGATCGCTTGGATCCCAAGAGCGCCGATGTCTGTCAGATAACCCATATCACTCCTTGATCTCTTGCATTTCGATGGTCCGTGATCCTCATCATGACCGGTGAGCTACATTGCCTCGCCGCGCGCCTTGCCGCTGCCATCATTGGACGAACGCAGCTAGGACTTGGTCCCGGGCGGCCGCGGCATTGGCATCTGTTTCCAGGCAGATATGGTTGATCAATAGCGATAGGAAAGGGTCAATCCATAGGTTCGTGGTTGACCGGTGAACCGGATCGCCGCATCGGGCCCTGGCTGACTGACCAGAGTGGCATAGAATTTGTCGGTGAGATTCTTTACATAGGCGGTCAGACGCCAACGGTCGTCTTTCAGCGCGACGCCTGCCCGCACGTCGATCAGCGTGTAGGAATCGATCGCAAACTGGGGCAATTCTCCGAGCCCTCCATTCGTGGCAGCCTGGTAGGTTGCGCCGCCGCCGACAAACCCATTCATGCTGTCGCTTACCGAAAACTGATAGTCGATGTCCGATGTGACCTGCCAGTCGGGCGTCAGAGGGAAGGCTTCGCCGCTCAGGCGGACCTGCTGTGCAAGAGCGTCGAAATTGACGAAATCACCAAGAATCCTGGTTCCGACATAGGTGACGCCGGTATTGATCGTCAGCCCCGAAATTGGTCGCAGCGTTGCCTGGATTTCGCCGCCGGCGACACGTGACTTGGGGACATTGATCAGGGCGCTCTGCGGCCCGATCACGGGATCTACAATCCTTCCGCGAAACTGCTTGTCGCGGTAATCATAGTAGAAGACCGCTCCATTGAGTTGCAGCTTCCTGTCAAAGAGGCCAAGCTTGAATCCGGCCTCATAGGCGGTGAGCGATTCCTGCGTGGCGGGTGTGAGCTGGAGCGCAAACGTTGCTCCAGCCGTCGGAAAGGCACCGTTTTTATAGCCCTTGCTGATGTTCGCATACAGCAGGGTGGTTGGGTTCACTTGCCAGTTCACGCCGCCCCGCCACGATATATTATCCTCGTTCAGCTGGCTGCGGACCTGTGCAGGCTCAAAATTCGCATTGAGCGTGAGGCATGCTCCGGGCGCTATCGTGATGGGGTGTCCGGCGCGCGCTGTAGCGATACGGGATACCACCGCCGAAAAATCGCCGGCACCCGAATCATAGGTGCAGCCGATGAAACGCCGATGCTGGTCGGTATATCTCACGCCGCCCTGGAGCGTCAGTGTATCGGTCAGCTTGTAGTCGAGGCTCGCAAATGCGGCATAGGTATTGATATGTTGATCGGAATGCGCACTCGCCCTTTGAAAGGGAAAGCTCGAGGTCCGTGCGAGGGGGTCCGACTGGTCGAAGACACTTTCCCAAGCGTAATTTAGGCCAACGACATAATGGAGTTGCCCGGAATCGCCTGATAGGCGCAACTCCTGCGAGAAGTCTCGCGAGCGGCCCGGGTTAATCAGCGCATAGGCCTGGATCGCCGTGCCGTCTGCATCGACAGCGCTTAAACGCTTGAGCTTTGAATAGGCCGTAATCGATGTGATCGTAACAGTGTCTGACAGATCATAGTCGGCGCGACCGGAAACCTGGGCGAACCAGGAGTTACGCTTGAATGAAAGGTCAGGGTCAAAATCGGCGGCGCGATTGTCGCGCGGGGGCAGGGGGTATGTGCGCAACACGGCGGGAGACGCGGCTCCCGTAATTGCCGCAAGCTGAGGCGCCTGGCTTTCGGAACGATCGCGCCATCCGTGAACCATGAAACTGAAGCGGAGCCGGTCACTCGGCTTCCAGTCAACGATTGCGCGGCCGGAGAAGATGTTGCCTTCGCCGTTGGTTGCATCGCGTGTGTAGCTGCGCTGCCAGTCGTCATTTCGATCAAACCGCGCGGCGATACGGGCGGTCAAGGTGTCGGTGATGGGACCGCTGACGAACCCTTTCAACTCGACCCGGTTGAATCTGCCATAGGTGAGATCTGCCCCGCTGTGAAAGCTATCTGTAGGCCGTGCCGAGATGTAGTTGATCGCGCCACCCGTTGCATTCTGCCCATAAAGCGTGCCCTGAGGGCCTTTCAATATCTCGACGCGATTGAGATCGAGGGTGGCGCCTAGCGCCATGATCGAAAGCGGTAGCGGGACTTCATCGACATAAACGCTGACGGCCGAGGCTGCGCCGATCGCCGTGTCATAGAATCCGACACCCCGCAGGGTCAGCACGGGTACGCCATAGGCGCTCTGAACAAAATTGAAACCGGGCGTGATCTTGATGAGGTCTGCGGTATCGACCACGCCGCGCTGTTGGAGCGCGTCGCCCTGGACCGCTGTAATCGAAACACCGACCTTGTTGACGTTTTCGGATCGCTTTTGCGCGGTGACGATGATGTCGCCGAGCGATGCAACGGGTTCCGGCACAGAGTCAGCTTGTGACGGGGGATTGGCCGCATCCGGAGCGTTCTCATTCGTCTGGGCAACGCAAGGCGCTGCTAAGGCCATCAGCGAAGTTGCCGATAGCGCATACGTGATCGTCTTCATATTCCTCTCCCCTTGGATCGCCCTGTTCGAGCTTGTTTGCCTGAACATACTCAAGGGTATGTAATTTACAATATGGGGACCAAATTTTGCAGATTTGTCTAACATCCTGAAAATAAAAGTAATTGGTGAGAAAATGACGAAAATTTTCCGCGACGGTCCTTCGATTGGTACGAAAACCATTCGAATACGCATGGTCGAATGAGTGCGACGATTCGCTCGATGGGGTTCGTTGGCCTGGAAAAACGCGCTTGCAAAATTAGATACGAATCCATACGGTAAGGTATGGAGAGCCTATCATGACGCACAAAGCCGCCGATTTGGTCGACTGGACGTTCGGAACCGTCGATCGCCGTATTTTCTGGGACCCTGCTATATATGAGCGTGAACTCGAGAGAGTTTTTGCGCGCTCATGGTTGTTCGTCGCGCACGAAAGTCAGGTCGAGCTGCCCGGCAGCTTCATCACCACGTATATGGGCGAGGACTCGGTGATCGTCGCCAGGGCAGGCGCGGGTACGATCAACGTGTTCCTCAATTCCTGCCCGCACCGTGGCAACCGCGTCTGCTTTGCCGATAGCGGAGAAGGTCGCCAGTTTACGTGCAACTATCATGGCTGGGCGTTCGGTCTCGATGGTGCGCTCAAGAAGATGCCCAAAATGGGCCTCTACAAATCCACCCCCGGCTTCCGGATGGAGGATTGGGGGCTGAAGCGCGCCCGTGTGGCAAGCTATAAGGGTCTCGTCTTCGCGACCTTCTGCGAGGAAGCGCCTTCACTCGACGAGTGGCTGGGCGACTTCCGCTGGTATCTCGATGCCGTGCTGGACGCGGAAGATGGGGGCACCGAATTCCTTCCCGGCGGCGCGACCCGCTCCGTGATGAAGTGCAACTGGAAGTTTCCGGCCGACAATTTCGTCGGGGATATCTACCACGCCCTGTGGACCCATCTTGGTGGCTCGGAGCCGACATTGGGGCGCCATGGCGGCGTCAAGGTCGACAATGCCGGCAGCTATCAAGTGTCCGTCAACGGCCATGGCTGGGAGTTCAACGACAGCTTCCTCGGCAATGCCGCGACGATGGGCGATCGCGAACTGCTGCGGTACATGCGCTCGCGACAGGATGCTATTACCGCTCGCTTGGGGCGGTTCCGCGCCAACATGTGGGGATCGGTCGCTTCTGCAACCATCTTCCCGAACTTCTCGTTCCTTCCCGGCTATTTCACCTTCCGCACCTTCCAGCCCAAGGGGCCGACGCAGACGGAAATCCATGCCTGGACCCTCGTCCCGAAGAACATGCCCGAGGAGATCAAGGACAGATTCCGGCGCGGCTCGATGCGTACCTTCTCGCCCTCCGGCCTGCTCGAGATGGACGACGGCGAGAATTGGGAGCACTCCACCACGGCCAATGCAGGCTGGGTGACGCGAAACCAGCGGCTGTGCTACGCCATGGCGCCAATCGGTGAGGTCGAGCAGGAAGGTCTCCCCGGTTCTGTCAGCGCGGGCCAGCTTTCCGATGCCAACCAGCGGCTGTTCTACAAGCGCTGGGCGCAAATGATGGATGCCGAGACCTGGGCCGATATTCCGGTAGAGGTTCCCGTAGCGGAGTCGGAGGCAGCGGAATGACCAGTGTGCTCGACCGCAAGCCTGACTATTCGACCTATCCGACGTTGACTCAAGGCGAGGCGCGCGCCGCTGCGGCTCAACTTCTTGCCATGCGGGGGGAGGGCGCTCCCGTTGACGATGCGCTGCTGGCAAAAATCGAGCGATTTGCCAAGCTCGAGGCGCGCCTCCTCGACGAAGAGCGATATGATGACTGGTACGCCCTTCTGGCGGACGATCTGTTTTACTGGATGCCGCTGCGGCAGAATCGCTTCCGTCGTGACGCAAGGCCGGAATTGGATCCCGGCAATATGGCACTGTTCGATGAATCGAAGGCGGACATCGCGGTACGCATCGGGCGAATCCATTCTAATCTGGTGTGGACGGAAGATCCCCCAACTCGCCATGTTTATCTCATCACGAATGTCGAGGCGTTCGAGACGGACGTCTCGGGTGAGTATGAAGTTCATTCTGCCTTCGTCCAGTACCGCAATCGGTCGGAACATGACGAAGCCACTTTGTTCGGACGTCGTCGTGATTTGCTGCGCGTCAGTCCCAATGGCGGTTTCGAGATTGTGCGGCGGATGATCTTGTTGCCCCAGTCGGTGTTGCTGACCAAAAATCTCTCTGTCTTCTTCTGATGGCGCGCCTTGCAGGATATCGCGCGGTCGTGACCGGCGCCGGTTCCGGTATCGGGCGTGCCGTCGTGCGCCGCTACCTGGCCGAGGGCGCGCATGTCGTTGCGGTCGTTCGCCGCGATTCTGATGTTGCCGCGCTCGAAAGCGAGGGCGCGGTCGTCGTCGTTGGCGACGTTGCCCACTTCACCACCGCGGAGCGTGCAGTCGCCGCGGTGGTGGAGCGCTGGGGGGGGCTTGACGTCTATGTCGCCAACGCTGGCCTGTGGGACTTCCACAAGCGTCTGGAAAAGCAGGAACCGGCGGAAATCGACAGGGGGTTCGAGGAGATCTTCGGCGTCAACGTCAAGGGGGCTCTCCACGGCGCGCGCGCCAGCCTGGCGGCCTTGCGCATGAGCCGGGGCAGCATCATCGCGACCGGATCGAACGCCTGCTTTCTCGCTGGCGGGGGCGGGGTGCTCTACACTGCCTCGAAGTTCGCTTTGCGCGGTCTTGTCATGCAGCTCGCCAAGGAGTTTGCGCCGGAGGTTCGTGTGAACGGGGTTGCTCCCGGCGCGACGGACACCGGCATCTCCGGCCCCGCTGCACTGGGACAGGGGGAGCGGGCGATGAATGCGGATGCTGACCGCATGGCCGAAATGCAACGCCATATGCTGCTTGGGCGCGTATCGACCCCGGAGGATCATGCATCGCTTTATGTCCTGCTCGCAAGCCGCGAGGAGAGCGCGTACGTCACCGGGGCGATGCTTCTGTCGGACGGCGGGCTCACTATTTCCGTTTGAGGTCCGAAATGCCGACACTTACAGTCATTAATCGTGCGGGAAACGCGCAACAACTTGAGGCGGGATCAGGGCTCTCTGTCATGGAGGTCATCCGTGACGCCGGATATGATGAGCTGCTTGCGCTTTGCGGCGGATGCTGCAGTTGCGCGACCTGCCACGTTTACGTCGAAGGCGATGTCGATCCGGGCGTGCCCGGCAACGATGAAAATGACCTTCTCGATAGTTCCGATCACCGTACCGAACGATCTCGCCTGGCGTGCCAAATAAGGTTCGCTGACGATCTTGCGGGACTGACGATACGGATCGCGCCGGAAGACTGAAAAAAAGTTGGAGGGGAGTTTATGATAGCGAGTGATTTGAAAGTTGCAGCGGTCGATGTGCAAGCAGAGCGCCGTAGCGATGGCTCTATCCTGCTCAGCAACGGAATCGCCCTGCCGCCCGTGAACGGCACGATCCCGCAGAGGCTTGCGCATTGGGCAAATATTCAGCCCCAAGCCTTGTTTCTGACCCAGGGTGACCGGGAACTTACTTACGCCCAGGCCGAGGCCGAGCGCCGTCGGATTGCCGCGCGATTGCTAGCGATGCCGCTTTCGCTGGAACGCCCGCTGATGCTCCTTGGGCAGAACAGTATCGAACATGCGCTGGTCGTTTTGGCAGCCACCAGCGTCGGCATTCCTGTGGCAATCGTTTCGCCGACCTACGCCGCGCCTGAAGCGCGTCCCTGGGCAAAGCTGCTGCGCGTCATTGGCGAGATCGATCCTGGTCTTGTCATCGCGGACCACACCGATCTTGCCGTGTCCATGCTTGCGGAAAGCGGGCGTCCCGGGCTTGAAGTGCGCTCGCTCAAGGATCTTGGCTGGATCGATGCCGTGCAGCCCATAAGCGATACAATAGTCGATGCCATGGAGGCCGACGTCGGTCTCGACACGGTGGCAAAGCTTTTGTTCACGTCCGGATCGACGGGTCATCCCAAGGCGGTTGCAAACACTCAGCGCATGATGGTGTCGAACATGCTGGGGTTGTCGGCGATCTGGCCATTCCTCAATGACCGTCCGCCCGTTTCCGTCGATTGGCTGCCCTGGAACCATACATTTGGCGGCAATTGCTGCTTCAATACGACCCTCTGGTTCGGCGGCCATTCGCATATCGACGACGGTCGACCGACGCTCAAATCGATCGCGAAAACGGTAGACGCTTTGCGTCGTTGGAGACCGACACTTTTCTACAACGTGCCGGTTGGTTTCGAGGCGCTCCTGCCGTTTCTGGAAAGTGATCCCGTCTTCGCCCGTCATTTCTTCGGCGATCTGGACTTCATCTTCAATGGCGGTGCACCGCTGCCTACGGCCCTGAGGAAGAGGGTGGAAGCCGCCGCCCTTGCCAGCGTCGGGCGGGTGCCGATGATCGTCGCTGGCTGGGGTTCCACTGAAACAGCCCCCTTCTCGAGCATCCTGTATTTCGATCAGCCCTATGCCAATAATCTGGGCGCGCCAATGCCCGGCACGACGATCAAGATGATGCCGAATGAAGATCGCTACGAGCTGCGCGTGCGTGGACCCAATGTCATGCCGGGCTATTGGCGGGATCCCACGACCACGGCCAATGCGTTTGACGAAGAGGGGTTCTACAAGATCGGCGACGCGGCCAAGTTCGCGGACCCCAATGACCCATCGGCTGGAATATTGTTCGATGGTCGCGTCGCGGAGAATTTCAAGCTTACCTCTGGGACCTGGGTCAATGTCGGGGCTCTGCGCCTAGCCATCGTCAACGCCGGGGAGAAACTTATCTCCGATGTGGTTATTACAGGGCATGGTCGCGGCGAGGTCGGAATTCTGTTGTTTCCGAACCAGGAAGCCTGTCGCGCGCTGCTGGGCGAGGACATGAGCGCGATGTTCGGTACGGAAGCCATTGCCGAACATCCCCTCATACGTGAACGGCTAAGTGCGATTCTTCGCAGGCACAATGATCGGCAGATGGGGTCGAGCACCCGAATCGCGCGTTTCATGGTGCTTGCTGAACCGCCAAGTGCCCATCATGACGAAATTACCGAGAAGGGGAATGTCAATCAGCGCCGTATCCTCGAGCGCCGAGCGGACCTTGTCGAACGTCTTTATGAAGATGCGTACGCGCTATGATATCCTGCGGGGCGCCTTCCAGGCATGATATCCTCATCGTCGGCGGGGGCCATGCGGGCGCGCAAGCCGCTGTGACGCTGCGACAGCGCGGATTTTCCGGTACGATCGGCCTCCTTAACGGAGAGCCTGAACTGCCCTACGAGCGACCACCTCTGTCGAAGGAATATCTTTCAGGCGAGAAATCGTTCGATCGCATCCTCATCCGTCCTGCCACATTCTGGGCCGAAAAGCAGATCGATGTGATGCCTGGACATGTGGTGACCGCGGTGGATGCAGCCGCGCACTGCGTGATGTTGGCTGACGGCAGGGTGCATGGCTATGGCACGCTGATTTGGGCGGCCGGCGGCAATCCGCGCCGTCTCAGTTGCCCAGGGAATGCGCTCGGCGGCGTCCATTCGGTGCGGACCCGCGCCGATGTAGACAAGATGTTGCTCGAGCTGGCTGACGATCCTCAAATAGTGGTCATTGGTGGCGGATTTATAGGCCTGGAAGCAGCAGCCGTGCTGACCAAGCGGGGGCTGGCGGTGACCTTGCTCGAAGCCCTTCCGCGCGTTCTTGCGCGTGTGGCCGGCGAGGATATTTCCCGCTTCTACGAGGCAGTCCATCGAGGTCATGGCGTTGACCTGCGCATGGGCGTGGTGGTCGCCTGCCTGGAAGGGCGGACCCGCGTGACCGGTGTGCGGCTGTCTGACGGAACGCGCATTCCAGCCGATATGGTGATTGCAGGCATTGGTATCCTTCCGGCGGTCGAAGCCCTTTTGGCGGCCGGCGCGGAAGGCGGAAATGGGGTGGCAGTTGATGCCTATTGCCGGACGAGCCTGCCGGACATCTATGCCATCGGCGATTGCGCCCTGCATGCTAACCCCTATGCCGATGGCGCTTTGATCCGGCTGGAATCGGTTCAGAACGCGCATGATCAGGCGATGGTTGCGGTTTGTTCGATCATGGGCGATCCGATTCCATACGATGCCGTACCCTGGTTCTGGTCCAATCAGTACGACCTTAAATTGCAAACCGTGGGCCTTTCGATCGGATATGACGATGTCATCATCCGGGGTGATCCGGCCAACCGGAGCTTTTCGGCCATCTATCTCAAGAAGGGTCGGGTCATCGCACTCGACTGCGTCAATGCCATGCGCGACTATGTGCAGGGCAAGGCCCTGGTGACTGCCCGCATCTGTCCCGACCCCGTGCGGCTGGCTTGTACCGATGTCCCGCTCAAGACGCTTGTTCAAGAGACGGCCTGATGCCGATCAGAAGTGCCTCGCATCTGTCCATCGTTTCGCGCGCTTCGGTTGCGACGAGAGTCGCTGCGACCCGCATATAGGAATAAGCGAGAATGGCGCGTGCTTCAGCTTCCGGCGCATCGGCGCCGCACTGCATCATCAGGCCGGAAATATAGCGAAGGCGCAGCTGATCAATCTCTTCAAGTGCCGCCTGCGCACGCGGCTCGCGCCGCCCCCAGAGACGTACCGCAAGCTCGACATCGGCTGCCCGCGCCGAGCGTTGCCCCATGATGGGCAAGCGCAAAAGTCGTCGCAGCCTCGCTTCGGGCGAGGCCTCACCGCGGTCCAGGCGCTCGATCAGCGCCAGCGTTGCGCTCTTGCGCCATTGTTCAAGCATCGCCTGGTGCAAGGCATCGCGATCCTTGAAATGCCAGTAGAAGCTGCCCTTCGTTACCTCCAGCCGCTTGGCCAGGAGTTCGATCCGAACGCCGTCGATGCCGTTCGATGCCAGAAGTTCCAATGCGGCGTCCGTCCAGGCCGCAGCGTCCAGTCGTATCGCTTCCGTGCTGCGCGTTTTTGTTGTGGTCTTCATGAGAGCACTTCTTGCCGAGAGACGTCATTTGTCAATCGAACTATGAAATGCCGCCACAAACAGGCATCAACCATACGCTACCGTATTGACATTCGCGCGCAACCCGTTCACCACGGTTCGCAGCAATGAGAGGATTGTGATGTCTGAAATCGCCGAAATTGGACGCGGAAAATCGGTTGCCGCGCTTGGCCTCGAAACGAATGTCCATGACATGGGTGAGGGGCGGCCGGTGGTGCTTCTTCATGGCTCCGGGCCGGGCGTTTCGGCATGGACCAATTGGAAGCGGGTCATGCCCGTGCTCGCGTCCGACTTTCGTGTGGTCGCTCCCGATATGGCCGGTTTTGGTTACACCGAGCGCAATCCCGATCTCTCCTACGACATCAAGCTTTGGGTGAAGCATCTCGTCGCGATCCTCGATGTGCTCGAGATCGAGAAAGCCAGCCTTGTAGGGAATAGCTTCGGTGGCTCCCTCGCGCTTGCGGCCGCCGCGCGTCATCCCGCCCGGTTCGACCGGCTCGTGCTGATGGGCACACCTTGCGACAAGTTTACGATGACGCCCGGCTTGCGCGCTGGCTGGGATTATACGCCCAGCCGCGAGGCAATGCGCGCGGCGATGACGCATTTCCCCTATGATCCCTCGTTCATCACCGACGAACTGGTCGAGGATCGCTTTCAGGCAAGCCTCATTCCTGGCGCTCAGGAGGGATTGCGCAAGCTCCTCGTCAAGCCGAACGATGAGGGGGATACCCCCCTTTCGGGTATGCCCGAGGGCGTGGTTTCGGGCATCGAGCATCAAACGCTCGTTCTGCATGGCCGGGAGGACAAGGTCATTCCCGTCGAGATGGGGCTGCGCCTGGGACGTGCGATGCCGAACGCGGAATTCCATATGTTCGGTCGCTGTGGACACTGGGTCCAGGCCGAGCGCTTCGACGCCTTCGTAGCACTCTCGCGTCGTCACCTGGGGGCCGGTGCATGAGCAGCGAAGTCGAGGCGCTCGGTTATATCGGGCTCGAGGTTTCGGATCTGGCGGCCTGGCGCGTCTTTGCGAAGGAGGAGCTTGGGCTTCAATGGGTGCCGCGCGATGATGGCACCATCGATCTGCGGACCGATCAATATGCCACGCGAATTCGCCTTCATGTCGGGCCGCGGGATGATCTGGCCTATGCCGGATGGGAAGTGAAGGATGGCGCGGCCTTGGCAGCGCTTGCTGCGCGACTGGAGGGGGTCGGCGTTACGGTCGATCGTGCAGACGCCGCGGTTGCGGCGGACCGGCGCGTACATTCGCTGATTCGTTTCACGGATCCTGAGGGCAATGCGCATGAGGCCTTTTTCGGCCCCTTGCAGAAGACCAATGATCCATTCGTCAGCCCGACCGGAACGCGTTTTAAGACAGGGCGACAGGGCCTGGGGCATCTTGTGCTCGCATGCCGCCAAAAAGCCACGATGATGGAATTTTTTACAGAAACCCTGGGGTTCCGTTTGTCCGATCATATCAACACCGAAGTCGTGCCCGGGCGCCCGATCGAGATCAGTTTCCTGCGCTGCAACGGTCGCCATCACTCGCTCGCCCTCGCGCCTGTCCCCATCCCCAAAAAGATCGTGCATCTCATGGTCGAGGTGACGACGATCGACGATGTGGGGCGCGCGCTCGATCGTTGCATGAAAGGCGGCAGGCATTTGACCTTCACGCTGGGGCGCCATTCGAACGATGAGATGCTGAGCTTTTATCCGCTGACCCCGTCCGGGTTCGACGTCGAATATGGCTGGGGCGGTCTCGAGGTGGACGACGAGAGTTGGCATGTCCTGACGCATGACACCAACTCGGCCTGGGGCCACATCTATCAGCGCCCCCCGAAACCCGCCAAGCTGGAGTCCGTCGCGTGAGCAATTATGAGGATGTGGCGGCGCGGTTGCGCGCCGCTTATGCGGGACCTGCCCTGGACCCGCTCCGGGATGTGCTCGATCCAACCGATGCGGACGGCGCTTACGCCGTTCAGGCGATCAACACGGGCTTCTGGGCGAACCAGGGGCGCCGCATCGTCGGCCGCAAGGTCGGGCTGACCGCCAAGGCAGTGCAAGCGCAACTGGGTGTCGATCAGCCGGATTTCGGCGTGCTGTTCGATGACATGGCAATCGACAATGATGGCCTGCTTTCGCCCGAACAGGTCCTGCAGCCAAAGGCCGAAGCCGAAGTCGCCATCGTGCTCGCCACGGATTTCGACCATCCCGATGCGACGGCCGCTGACGTGGCGGCCGCAACCGCCCATGCGATTGCGGCCATCGAGATCGTCGACAGCCGCATAGCCGACTGGAAGATCAGCTTTGCCGATACGGTCGCCGACAATGGGTCTTCCGCCTTTTTCGTGCTGGGCGAGACCAGGAAGCCGCTCGATGGGCTCGACCTTTACACCTGCGGGATGGCGCTCGAAGTGAACGGGCAGCTTGCTTCGCTCGGCGCGGGAGCAGCCTGCCTTGGCCATCCGCTTGAGGCGGCCGCGTGGCTCGCCCGCACATTGGCGGCGGCCGGTGATCCGCTTCGTGCCGGCGACATTGTCTTGACCGGGGCACTTGGCCCCATGGTGGCTCTCAAGCCCGGCGACCGGGTGGAAGCGAAAATCGGCGGCCTTGGCAGGGTTGCATTCAGGTATGGGAATTAACGATGGCCAAGGTGAAGGCAGCAATCATTGGATCGGGCAATATCGGTACCGACCTGATGATCAAGATCATGCGCAATTCCGACGTCCTTGAAATGGGCGCGTTCGTCGGAATCGACCCGGAGTCCGACGGTCTCAAGCGAGCCGCTCGGATGGGCGTCGCAACGACAGCGGAAGGAATCGACGGCCTGGTCGCGCTTCCAGTGTGGCCTGAAATTGGCGTCGTTTTTGACGCAACTTCGGCGGGAGCCCATAAGCGCCATAGCGACATCGTCACCGGTGCCGGCAAGGTCATGATCGACCTGACCCCGGCGGCCATTGGTCCTTATGTCATACCGGTGGTCAATGGTGACGCCCATCTCGATGCTTCGAACGTCAATATGGTCACTTGTGGGGGGCAAGCGACGATTCCGATCGTTGCTGCGGTATCATCGGTCGCCACGGTTCATTATGGCGAGATCGTCGCATCGATTTCGTCGAAGAGCGCGGGCCCCGGGACGCGTGCCAATATCGACGAGTTCACCGAGACCACCAGTCGCGGTATCGAGGAAGTCGGCGGTGCTGCCAAGGGCAAAGCGATCATCATCCTCAATCCCGCCGAGCCACCACTGCTCATGCGCGATACCGTTTTCACTCTGTCCTCCGGCGCGGACGAGACGGAAATCGAAGCTGCGATCCTCGCAATGGTTGCGAAGGTCCAATCCTATGTGCCGGGTTATCGCCTCAAACAGAAAGTGCAATTCGAGCGCTTCGGGTCCAACAATCCCGTCAAGATTCCCGGTCTCGGTAGTTTCGAGGGGATCAAGACGAGCGTCTATCTAGAGGTGGAAGGCGCTGCACACTACCTGCCTGCCTATGCGGGCAATCTTGATATCATGACGTCGGCGGGCCTCAAGACAGCCGAGAAGATCGCAACCCGACGCTTGCAAAAGGAGGCCGCATGATGGGCTTCGATCCGTGCACCACAAAGCTCTACATTCAGGACGTCACGCTGCGCGACGGCATGCACGCCATTCGCCATCAATATGGCATCGACCATGTCCAAAAGATCGCCAAGGCCCTTGACGAGGCGAAAGTCGACGCGATCGAGGTCGCCCATGGCGACGGTCTCAATGGTTCGTCTTTCAACTATGGTTTTGGCGCGCATACTGACTGGGAATGGCTCGAGGCAGTTGCCGATGTGCTCGAGCATAGCGTCCTCACCACTTTGCTGATCCCTGGGATCGGGACCATCGAGGAGCTGAAGCACGCCTACAAGCTCGGGGTGCGTTCAGTGCGCGTCGCGACGCACTGCACCGAGGCCGACATTTCCAGGCAGCATATCGAGGCAGCCCGCAATCTCGGCATGGACGTTTCGGGCTTCCTCATGATGAGCCATATGAGCGAGCCGGACGCGCTGGCCCGGCAGGCCAAGCTGATGGAAGATTATGGCGCCCACTGCGTTTATGTGACCGACAGCGGCGGCGCGATGGACATGGACGATTATCGCGCGCGGTGCGAAGCGTATGACAGGGTGCTCAAGCCCGAAACTCAGCGTGGCATTCATGCGCATCACAATCTCAGCCTTGGTGTCGCGAATTCGATTGTCGGCGTTCAGTCGGGCGCGATCAGGATTGATGCGAGCCTGGCCGGCATGGGCGCAGGCGCGGGCAATGCGCCGCTCGAGGTGTTCATCGCCGCGGCTGAGCGCAAGGGGTGGCTGCACGGCTGTGATCTTTACAAGCTGATGGATGCGGCAGACGAACTGGTCCGCCCTCTGCAGGATCGGCCTGTCCGCGTGGATCGTGAGACATTGTCCCTTGGCTATGCCGGCGTCTATTCCTCCTTCCTGCGTCATGCGGAGAAGGCGAGCGCTGACTATGGTGTCGATACGCGCGCCATCCTCGTCGAGCTTGGTCGTCGACGGATGGTCGGTGGCCAGGAGGATATGATCGTCGACGTGGCGCTGGATATGGTTCAGGCCGATGGCTGACCGCTCTCTCGTCGATACGCTCTATGGCGAACTTCGCCTTCCTGTGTTCGCTGCGCCGATGTTCCTCATCTCCGGCCCCGATCTTGTCATCGCGGCAGGCAAAGCAGGCATCATAGGCGCCTTGCCGGCGCCCAATGCACGGACGATCGAGGATCTCGCCGCCTGGCTCCCGCGTATCACGTCGGAGCTCAAGGCAGCCGGTCGCGAGGGGATGTGGGCCATCAATATGATCGTGCATCCGACCTACGAGCGGTTCGATGCCGAACTGGACCTGATCTGCGAATATAAGCCGCGCATAGTCGTCACCGCCCTGGGTAGCCCTGGACGCCCCCTGGAACGGGTTCATGCCTATGGTGGGGCGGTGTTCTCGGACGTCATTACGCCTGATCAGGCGCGCAAGGCGGTGGATGCGGGGGCCGACGGATTGATCTTGGTGGCGAGTGGTGCCGGCGGCCATACCGGCCACTATAGCCCGTTTGCCTTCGTAGAGGAGGTGCGCAGCTTCTGGGATGGTCCTCTGATTCTGGGCGGTGCGATCGGCGGGGCTCGCGCAATTCGCGCTGCGCTCACCATCGGGGCTGATTTTGCCTATATGGGTACGCGCTTCATCGCGACGCGCGAGAGTCTCGTTTCGGACGACAATCGTGAGATGCTGGTGCGCGCCACCATGCGTGATATTGTTACGACCACAGCGGTAACGGGCATCCCATCGAACTGGATGCGCGAGAGCCTTAATGCTGCCGGCTTCACCCCGGATATGCTGGAAATCAAAAAGAAGATCGACTTCTCTAATCTTCATGGTGATTCCAAAGCCTGGAAGAACATTTGGGGAGCGGGGCATTCGGTCGGTCGCACGCGCGCAGTTCAGAGTGTTGCCGAATTGGTCGACGAACTCGTGGAAGAATATCGTCTGACCAGCTCAGACCTCACGCGGTTCACCGATTGGCCGCACGACATCGAGGCGGCCCGAGCGGATTTGGTTGCGGGGTGACGAGCGATTCCATTTGGCATGGGGGGCATGTCGATCTTGCCGGGCTCAACCGTTTCGGTGAAGGGTCCTTAAATTCCCATGTTGGAATCGAATTCGTCGAGGCTGGGCCAGACTGGCTCACAGCCCGCATGCCGGTTGATCGACGCACGGTGCAGCCTTTGGGGCGCCTGCATGGAGGCGCATCCGTGGTGTTGGCTGAAACGACAGCCTCTGTGGCCGGCCTGCTGACGCTGGATCCCGCGCGTGAAACCGCGGTGGGCATGGAGATAAACGCCAATCACATGCGGCCGGTTGCCGATGGCTGGGTGACGGCGACGGCGAGGCCAGAGGCTCGTCAGCGGATAACCCAGGTCTGGACGGTTCGCATCACTGACGATGCCGGCCGTCTGGTCTGCATATCCCGCGTGACGCTTGCAGTTATTCCGCTTGAGCGCGGAGCGCCTGCGAACAAAGGGTGAGATCGAGGACTGGCGAAGTCTGCCGCTTTCTCACGCCTTCCGCTTCGCTGCGAATGCTCATGCAAATGAAACCGCAGTGTCCCGGACAGCGCTTGGCGTCGTCCCGAATTCCGCGCGAAAGGCCCGGCTGAGCGCTGCCCCATCATTGAGGCCTGCGCGCAACGCGATCTCGCCGAGGCTGAGATCGCGTTGACTGTCGTCCATCAGACATCGACGGGCAGATTCCAGGCGCACCAGGCGGATGAGCTTGGCGGGACTTTCTCCTTCCGCTGCCAAGGCGGCATATAGTGCACGGCGAGACATTCCCATATCGCGGGCAAGATCGTTTGGAGTGTAGCGATCGGCGAGATGTGCCTCGATATGATGTCGCGCCCGCCGGGCATAACGTCTTTCGGCAATCGTCCCCAATCTGTTCGACAGGGAACCACGGATCAGATCGAAAGCCGCTTGAAGGAGATGCGGACCACAGCTCTCCTGGTCATCATCGTCGAAAAGGCAGCTCACAACGGCGCCGGCGGCTTTCATCGCGCTGTTGCCGGTTATTAAGCGTATGTCACGGCCGGAAGGAAGCGAGGCGAGTATCGTATGGCGCTCAGGTATCACGAGCATGACAGCCCGATAGCCCGTCAGAACATCCAGGGAATAAGCTTCGCCCAGCGGTACATGGAGTACGTCACCCGCCGAAAGGCATACCTGCTGCTGGTCGTTCGTAAAAACCGAACTCCCCTCCATCTGCCAGACGATCTTGCAGCGGGCCTCCAGCCGGGTAGAGCGCTTCCGGCTTGCACGACCGAGCAGAGCCGGGCTCTCGATACGAATGGCATCCATTCCGGCGACGCGGCGCTGAACGACGTTCCCTGCGAGATCGACATCATCGGCGATGCCGATCTCGAGGTTGGGAAAAATTCTGTCGCACTCACGCAGAAATAGGTCGGACGCCACTGGATTCACCTTTTCCATACGGTAGCGTATCTTGGAGGCGGCGGCAAGATTTGCGTCGAACAGCTCTGCGTTCGACGCTGATCTTTGTCTCATGAGAACCGGTTTGCTAAAAATTCACCTGCAGCCCCGCGTTCACGACGAGCGGGTCGAGCGCGACACGGGCAGTGCCAGGGACCAAACCGCCCGGTGTTGGCAGATTGTAACGCGAATTTGTAGATACCCATGCCTTAGACACTGAACCGAATAGGCTAAAACGCTGATTGAATGGCACCTCGACGCCAGCGACGAGGGCGGGTCCGACGGTATTGGATGTTTTGAAGTTTTGCAGCGCACGATCGTCCGTATCGAAAATGATCGTCCAGTTTACTCCGGCGCCGACATACGGTCTGATCGGACCATTGGGATTGAGGTGATAGCGCACCGTGTAGACCCCAGGGCCGTATGTCACCGTTCCCAGGTCGCCGGCCGAACTCAACGTGCCCGCGCCCCTGAGCGTGGTCTTGGGGGGCAAGCCGATGGTCGCCGCAACGGATATGTTCGGCAATATGAAATAGCCCACCTCCAGCGAGGGTGGCGTGTTGTCTTCGACCGTCGCGTTGCCTCCCGCGACAGGCGCGCCGCCCAGCTTGATCTTTGCATTTTCGTTAAAGAAGAAATGGGCGACGCTGACACGGACATAGGCACGCCCCTTGGCACCATGGGGATCAGCATTTTGCGCGCCGGCTGCAGTGTAGCCCAAGCTGAGGACAAGTGCAGACGCGATCATTGATAGTCTTTTCAATATTCATCTCCTTCTATGATTTTTCTTGTTGTCAGTGCCCCTTGAGCAGTGCCTCCTCCAGAAACTGGCGGGTCTGCTCACCATAAGGCGCGCGCATCAGCATCACGGCTTCGGTGGCTTTGCTTTGTCGATAGATGGAACGTGCGTGGCTGAAGGTTCGGAAACCGACATTGCCGTGATAAGCGCCCATACCGGAAGGGCCGACCCCGCCAAATGGCAGACCTTCGGCAAACACATGGGCCATAACGTCGTTGATCGTCACACCACCCGAGGCGGTGCCATCGATGACTTCACGCGCGGTCGCGTCGTCCTCGCCGAAATAATAGAGCGCGAGGGGGGAGGGGCCGGAGCGGATCTTCGCGATGACCGCGTCGAGTGAATCATAGCCTATCACCGGCAAGACCGGGCCGAAGATCTCCTCCTGCATCACCATCATGTCATCGTTCACGCCGACCAATATCGTTGGCGTCATCCGGCGATCATTGGCCTCGGGTGCCGTTGCGAGCACTTCGACCACCTCGGCACCCTTCTGTCGGGCATCTTCCACGATGTGTTGAAGGCGGGCAAAGTGCCGTTCGCTGATGATCGCGGTATAATCGTCCGAGAGCGTGCCGTCAGGGTACATTGTCCGCGTGGCAGCTACGCATGCATCAACAAACGCCCGCTCCGTACCGCGCGGGACATAGACATGGTCCGGTGCGAGACAGATCTGCCCTGCATTGTAGGTCTTGACTGTCATCACGCGCGCAGCCGACTCGGCCATGTCGAACTGGTCCGTCAGGATCACTGGGGATTTTCCGCCAAGTTCCAGCGTCACAGGCGTGAGATTGGCCGCCGCCGCGCGCATGACGTGCCGGCCGACCGTGGTTGACCCGGTGAAAATCAGGTGATCCCATTTGGCGCCGGAGAATGTCTCTCCCTCCTCCGGCCCGCCTTCAATCACGGCGACTTCCTCCGGGGCGAAGTAGCGGGCGATCAGATCGCCCATCAGCGCGGACGATTTCGGCGTGAATTCCGAGGGCTTTACGACAGCGCGGTTGCCCGCGGCAAGAATGCCGGCGAGGGGCGAGAAAACCAGATTATATGGAAAGTTCCAGGGGCCGATAATGCCGACCACACCGAGCGGATGATATTCAACCCGGGCTTCGGCATCGTGAGCGAGACTCTCGTAGAACTCCGGTTGCATCCATCGTTCGACTTGAGCACTTGCGAGCCGTAGCGAGCCAACAGCGGCAAAGACGTCAGCGATGATCGTCTGGATCGTGCTTCTGTGGCCGAAATCCTCTGACAGGGCGGCGGCAATCGCATCCCTGTTTTCCACAAGGAGCGCTATGGCGCGGCTCAGGCGATCGATCCTGATGGCGGCGGAGGGAAATCCATCGGCGATATAGGAGTGTCGCTGGCGGTTGATGATGGTTTCGAGCCGGCTCTTGAAGTCCATGTTCGGGGCCTTTTCGGTCACGCCGGTGGTTCTCGGCAGATGTGGAGAGATCACAGCGCGCCGATGCGGAGCACGGGTTTCAGCGTCTTGCCGCTTTCGCTATCGGCAACGGCTTCATTGATCTGGTTGAACTCATAAAAGCGGATCAGCTTGTCGAAGGGGAATTTCCCTTGCTTCCACAGCGCGATCATGTGCGGGATGAAGGTCTTTGGCGTGGCCTCACCCTCAAGCGCGCCGCCGATCGACTTGCCGAAGAGCATGTCCATGGCCGAAAGAGTGAATTCGGCACCAGGTTTTGGCACCCCAACCAGCATCGCGCGCCCCCGCATCTTGAGGACATCGACGCTCTGACGGATCACCGCAGGCACAGCGGTCGTATCCAGCGCATAGTCGACGCCCCCCGCCGATAGTTCGCGGATGGTCTCCACCGTATCAGCTCCGGCTTTCACCACATGGTTCGCCCCGACCTGCCTCGCGAGATCAAGCCGATTGTCATGCAGGTCGACAGCGATGATCGTCGTGCAGCCCACCGCGGACGCTGCCATGATAGCGGCAAGCCCGACCGCTCCGGCGCCGAAGACCGCGATCGAGCTGCCCACCTCCGGCCGGAGCACGTTGATGACTGTCCCGGCGCCCGTCTGGATACCGCAACCCAGAGGGCCGAGCAGCGTGAGATCGACGTCCTTGACCACCTTCACCGCATTGCGTTCACTGGCGAGGGCATATGTTGCAAAGGACGATTGGCCGAAGAAGCTTCCGCTGATCGCTTCTCCGTGACAGGTGATGGTTGGGCTGCCATCGAGCCGACGGCCACTGAAATTCAGGGGCATGACATTGTCACAATAGACGGTGTGTCCAGTCACGCAGTTGGAGCATTTGCCGCAATGGGTCATGGTGAGAACGACATGATCGCCAACCGCCAGCGTCGTCACATCCGGCCCGATCTGTTCAATCACGCCAGCGCCCTCATGGCCCAGCACGGCTGGGAGAGGTGTGGGGAGATCCTGGGCGCGCACGCTCATGTCCGTATGGCAAACACCCGTCGCCACAATCCGGATGAGCACTTCGTCGCCCCGAGGCGCGTCCAGTTCAGCAGAGGCCATTTCCCATGCGCCACCATGGCACGGCGTCAATGCTGCAACGATATCGGTCACTCTATCTTCTCCCATTTGATCAATTTTTGTCTAATATCGGCTCCATGACGCTATCGAGCGAAGTCCGATCACGGCATGCGGCGGCGCTTGTCGCGGTGCCTGAATTACGTCACCAAAGTCCAATTGCTGATCGGGCCAGGACCCTCGATGTACCGACCCTTGTCGTGAAACACGCGATTGCGGATAGATTGCGCGCCCGATCCCGACAGGCCATGCTGTCGTCAGCAACAGAAATATTGGTTGAGCTGACATTGCCAGCATCCTCTCAAACTGCTTCATGTCGTTGACCTGAACATCATGGTGACGGCGCGCTCGGTCCCCTGTCCATCAGCTAAAGAGCGCCCCTCAGCTTAGCGCTTCTATTGATGGCGCGTTTGCGCCTGCGTGCAGACAATTGCGGATGCGTGCTCTTCTTTCCAGTTGGGAGACCGAAATGATCCTGCCGTTTCCGGATGCGAGGAAGGAGTGACACGAGTTGGGGATTGTCCCGAAGCAAAAGGGTCGAAGATCAGATTGTAATGCAACTGACCTCCGCCGTGCTGATTGGGCCACGAGGAGGAATGGCTCGATCCTGTCACGGGAAAGAGTCTGGGCCTCAATATTCGCACGATGAAGGTGGTTCGACGATCGACAGGCTGAATTGGCCTGCCGGAGACGAGATGCAAAATACCCGATGCCTCTCGGGACTGGACAACCGATGTCGTCGATCGGTATGATATTTATGTGCGGTCGAAACATCTGCGGTGTCACTCCGTCAGATTCCACTGCGTCTGCACAGGTGCCGGCCCTCTGGGGTGGAGGCGGCAAGCGCACGGTGCCGATAACGATCCGTTTGCGCAAGGCCCACTCCGGCACGAAAGCTTGCCGAACAGGTTGCTGCTTTCCCCGAGAGATATCATCGAGACGCCGACGGGTCGGACAAGCCTACCCCAGGAAGGGCTGCGGCTCGCTCGTGCTGCGTTAACTGCTATGTCGCTGCCCACACCGCCTAGCTGGGCAGGCCCTTCAGAAAAAGATCGACGACCATGTCGGCAAGCTGGTCTCCATTGATTTCTCCCGCAGGGTCAAACCAGGTATGAGTCCAATTGATCATGCCAAAATACAGCATGGTCAAAGCTCGTCGCTTTCCCTTGTTCTTGCCCAGTGTGGTGGCGCGATCGACAATAATACCGTCAACAATATCGAGAAGCCTTCGCTCGGCCTCTATGATGGCCGATCTCCGCTCGACGGGTAGCTTGTCGAGATCATTGATGAGAACCTTGTGCCGATAGGATGCGTTGGCGTAGAGCTTCATGAAGCCATGGGTCAGGGCCTTTAAACGATCGGCAGAGTCCGGCAGGTCAGAAACCTCATCGGCGGAGGCGCGCAGCGCTTCGACATGCCCGATCATGATCTCGAACAGTATATCCTCCTTGGAGGAAAAATAATGATACAATAACGACTTCGAGATACCTGATGCTTTAGCAAGATCTGCGATAGAACTTCCCAGAAATCCAGTTTCACCGTACAGCCGCGCGGCTATTTCGACGATCGCTTCGCGCCGGTCGTCATAGTCTGCCGCCTGTGTCCTCGCCACGCATATATCTCCAAAGCCAGATTCTTCATCGGCTATGCCAGAGGGCGCGCGCGAGGCCAAGCAGATGCTCAGGCGTCGAAGTCCACCGAGACGTCATCGGTCAACGGCATGGCCTGACAGGTAAGGATGTAGCCCTGAGCGATTTCGTCAGCCGAGAGGCCGTAGTTCGCCTCCATATGCACATCTCCGGTCACAAGCTTGGCCCGGCATGTCGCGCAGACACCTGCTTTACAGGCATAGGGGGCGGACATGCCGGCCGCGCGGGCATTTTCCAGGATGCTGCCGCGCGCGCTGTCGAAGCTGATCGAGCGCCTGCGTCCATCAAGCGTGACGCTGACCTTGCGACCCTGTGACTGGCGCTCCAACGCTGCCCGCTGTTCCGCGTTGCCAGCGGGCCTGTCGGCCGTAAAACGCTCGGCCAAAATGGAGGATGAGGGCACATCCTTGGCGAGGAGCGCGGCCTGGGCTGCATCCATCATAGCGCCAGGTCCGCACAGAAATGCTGCCTCGATCGTCGAGGGATCAACCAACCGCTCGAAAATATCACCTAGTTTCTCAGCTTCAAGACGACCGTTGAAGAGTTCGATATCCTCTTCCTCGCCGCTCAGGAAATGATGGACCTGAAGTCGCCCCATATTGCGGTTCTTGAGGGCAGAAAGCGTCTCCAGAAACATCACTGAGCCGCTGTGCCGATTGCCATAAAGCAAGGTGAAACGGCTCTCAGGCTCTTGCGCCAGCATCGTCTTGATGAGTGACAGGATCGGCGTGATGCCCGAGCCCGCCGCAATACCAAGATAATGTGCGCGGCGCGCAGGCGTGAATTTCCAGGTAAAGCTGCCATGGGGAGACATTGCCTCCAGGCGGTCACCCTGCTTGAGTTCGCTGTTCGCCCAGGATGAGAACTGCCCGCCGGGAACCTGCTTGATCGCGACCCATAGCGCGCCTTCGTCTGGCGATGCACAAATCGAATAATTTCGCCGTACATCGTCGTTTTCGAACAAGCGTCGAAGGGTCAGGTGTTGTCCAGGACTGAAAGCGAACGCATCGCCGCAGTCTTCCGGCAAAGCGAGGCGAACCGCGACGGCGTCGTCGGTCTCGCGCCGAACCTCGGCGACGGTCAGTTCGTGAAATGCGACGGACAAGGGTCTCTCCTTAATGACATTTGAAGCGGTCGAACGGCTCCAGGCAGTCTTCGCACTGCCAGAGCGCCTTGCATGGCGTCGATCCGAAACGGCTGACTTCATGGGTCGCGGCGGATCCGCATCGGGGACACGCTGCTGCCTCCCTATTGCGCAGCGAGGACATCGAAGCGCCGCGTGGCGGCGGCGCAATGCCATAAGCCTTGAGTTTTTCACGGCCCGCGTCGCTGATCCAATCGGTCGTCCATGGCGGCGAGAGTACCGTCCGGATGCCGACTTCACCGAATCCGGCGTGATCCAGAGCGTGCCGCACGGCCTGCTCGATCACAAGAGTGGCGGGACAGCCGCTATAGGTCGGGGTGAGCAGGACAGTTGGGGGTGAGCATTCTATAGCCCTGACGATTCCCAACTCGACCACAGAGATTGCGGGGATCTCAGGGTCGGGCACATCGCACAGGACATCGCGCACCCGGTCCTCGAAGCTGGGCGAAGAGATGTCACCAGCGTGCATCGGGAAAACTGCGTGGGATATGCTGCATCACTGCAAGCAGGTGACCGAGATGTTCGCTGTGCTTGCCCTGGCGGCCGCCGGTGACAGGCCGGTGCTGTGCAGGCAGGTCCAGCGTCGCTTCAGCAAGTGATTGCGCGACGATGAGGTCGAAAGGCTCGCGAAGTTTGGCGCGGTCGATGCCGATGCGAGTCTCGATCATCGCTTCGTCCACCGCATCATTGACGAACAGTTCGTCGATGAACCGCCAATTCCATTCCAGGCCATCGATCATGCGCAGACGGCTTTCCTCGGTGCCATCGCCCAAGCGGACTACCCACTCGCGCGCGAGGCCTGCATGATATTCGGTTTCCTTGACGGCTTTCGCGGCGATTGCTGCAAGTTCGGAATCCGACGATGCCGTCAGCGCCCCATAGAGCAGGTTCTGGAACGTCGAGAAAAAAAATTGCCGCGCCATTGTGCGGGCGAAATCGCCATTGGGTTGCTCGACCAGCAGGCAATTGCGAAAGTCGAGTTCGTCCCGGTGAAAGGCGAGGGCGTCAGCATCCCGGCCGCCATTTTCGATCTCAGCGGCATGCGCCAGCAGCAGCGTCCCCTGGCCAATCAGGTCGAGCCCAAGATTGGCAAGCGACAAATCGACTTCGACCGAGGGCGCGTGTCCGCACCATTCGGACAGGCGCTGACCCAGGATCAGAGCGTCGTCGCCCAATCCGATCAGATAGGCCACATGCGCCTCGCGGACCATCACAGCATTGTCCATCACATATGCCTCACGGCGTCGGGCAGGTCATAGAAGGTCGGATGCCGATAGACCTTGTCCTCGGCCGGCGCGAAAAGAGGGCCGGCTTGTGCAGGATCGGACGCAACGATGTCGGCCGAGCGTACTGTCCAGATGCTCACCCCCTCCATGCGGCGGGTATAGGTGTCCCGAGCATGGCGAAGCGCCAGTTCGGCGTCGGGCGCGTGGACAGAGCCGACATGCTTGTGGGACAGTCCGCCGCGCGCGCGGACGAAAACCTCCCAGAGAGGCCAATCATTACTCATCGTCGTGTTCCAATCAGGCTGCGAGGCGCTGGCGCCGCTTCATTTCATAGGCATCGGCAGCTTCACGCACCCAGGCGCCATCTTCCCATGCCTTGCGTCGTGCCTCGATCCGCTCCCTGGCGCAGGGACCTTCACCACGAACGACGGCAAAGAACTCCTCCCATTCGATGGCGCCGAAATCATAACCGCCGCGCGCCTCGTTCCAGCGTAGGTCGGGATCCGGGATCGTAAGACCAAGCAATTCCGCCTGCGGCACGGTTGCGTCGACGAATTTCTGGCGCAACTCATCATTGGTGTCGCGCTTGATACGCCAGCGCATCGATTGTTCGGAATTGGGCGACTGGTCGTCAGGCGGACCGAACATCATCAGGGCAGGCCACCACCAGCGGTCCAGCGCATCCTGTGCCATGCGGCGCTGCGCCGACGTGCCGGCCGCCAACGTCATCATGATTTCATATCCCTGGCGCTGGTGGAAGCTCTCCTCCTTGCACACCCGTACCATGGCCCGTGCATAGGGGCCGTAGGAGGTCCGCTGGAGGGGCACCTGGTTCATGATGGCCGCACCGTCCACCAGCCAGCCGATCGCGCCGATGTCAGCCCAGGTCGGGGTCGGATAGTTGAAGATCGTGCTGTACTTGGCTTTGCCCGCATGTAGTGCATCGATCATCTCGGCGCGGCTCGCCCCGAGTGTCTCGGCGGCCGAATAGAGATAGAGACCGTGGCCACCTTCGTCCTGCACCTTGGCGAGGAGGATGGCTTTGCGGCGGAGGGAAGGTGCGCGGGTGATCCAGTTACCTTCAGGAAGCATGCCGACGATTTCGCTGTGGGCGTGTTGCGAGATCTGCCGGATCAGCGTCCGGCGGTAAGCTTCGGGCATCCAGTCCTTGGGCTCGATGAATTCGTCCGCGGCGACGCGCGCCTCGAACGCCGCGACAAGATCAGCCGGCTCGACGCTGCGGACCCCAGGGTCGGCCTTTTGCAATTCGGTCGTGTACATGGCTCAAAATCTCCTCGAACATGGTGATATTATTAATCGACCGCTCGGTCAACTAATAACTGCGATCAAGGTTGCGCGAGCAGCATGGCGATGCCCTGTCCGACCCCGATGCACATCGTGCATAGTGCGTAACGCGCGCCCCTATCCGCCATTTCGATGGCCGCCGACTGCGCAAGACGCGCGCCCGACATGCCCAGTGGATGCCCAAGAGCAATCGCACCGCCATTTGCATTCACATGGTCCGCGTTGTCGGGAAGGCCGAGTTGGCGCAGGACAGCGAGGCCTTGCGAAGCGAATGCCTCGTTGAGCTCGATGACGTCGATGTCCTTGAGTGCGACACCGATCCGCTCGAGAAGTCGCTGTGTAGCCGGTGCAGGCCCGATCCCCATGATCCGGGGCGGGACGCCGGCGACGGCCATGCCAACGATCCGCGCGATCGGATTAAGGTTATATTTCTCGACACTGGCCTGCGATGCGATCAGCAGGGCTGCAGCGCCGTCATTAACGCCGCTGGCATTGCCCGCGGTGACACTACCGTCAGGGCGAACGATCGGCCTGAGTTTCGCGAGCGCTTCCATGCTGGTTGCGCGTGGATGCTCGTCGCGGTCGACGACGATCGGATCGCCCTTCTTCTGCGGGATGGTGACGGGCACGATCTCGCGCGCGAGGCGGCCGTTCTCCTGAGCCCGCGCCGCGCGCGCCTGACTTTCTACGGCGAAGCGATCCTGATCCTCGCGCGAGATCTGGAAGTCGTCCGCGACGTTCTGGGCGGTCTCCGGCATCGAATCGACGCCATATTGCGCCTTCATCAGTGGGTTGACGAAGCGCCAGCCGATGGTCGTGTCGAATATCTGTGCTTCGCGCGCAAAGGCGCTTTGCGCCTTTCCGGTCACGAACGGAGCGCGCGTCATGCTCTCGACGCCACCCGCAACGATCAGATCCGCATCACCCGACCGGATCGCGCGGGCGGCGTAAGCCACCGCATCCAGGCCCGACCCGCACAGTCGATTGAGCGTGGTGCCGGGGGCGCCCTCGCCAAGGCCGGCAAGTAGGGCGGCCATTCTGGCAACGTCGCGATTGTCCTCGCCCGCCTGGTTGGCACAGCCGAGCACGACATCGTCGATGCCGTTCCAGTCGATCTGGGGATGGCGTTCCTTGAGCGCGCGAATTGGAATGGCGGCCAAGTCGTCCGCGCGCACTTGCGCCAATGCTCCGCCATAGCGTCCGATTGGCGTCCGGGCGGCGTCACAGATAAATGCTTCAGGCATCTGATTGAAGTCCTTCGATTACAGGCCTGCCGAGCGATCGGCTCAGGCCTTGCATGGTAGCGACGACACGGCCGTCCTCGCCAAATACAGTGATTGCGTAGCTGCCTGTCCTTCCACGCACGGCCAACTCGCGTGCTTCCGCCACCAGCCGTTCCCCTGGGTGGCCGGCGTCTATGAACGCAATCGCACAGCTCTGAGCGACGGCAGCGACGTTGCGGGAGTTGCAGGCGTAGGCAAATGCCGAGTCGGCAAGCGCGAAGATCATCCCGCCATGAGCAGTGCCATGGCCGTTCGTCATTGCCGACGTCAGTCGCATCGACACGCGGCTCATTCCTGCATCCGCCGCTTCCAGGGTCAGGGCCCACGCGGTCCCGGTTCCCTCTTTCGACAGCAGGTCAATGGCGACCCGCCAGGCGAGATGCTCGCTGGGAGACCGGGAGAGATTTCTGTGGTTCAACATCATTCCACCTTAGCCGCACGATTAGGACTTGCCAATAATAGTTCGACCGGTCATTCTGCGAATTAAGGGCAGCATGTCCGCCGGAGGATGCATGGCATATCAAACGATAGTTTTCGAAGCGCAGGACGGCGTTGCGCGACTCACGCTGAACCGGCCCGACCGCCTCAACAGCTTCACGTTACAGATGCACGAGGAGGTTGCCGAAGCGCTCGGTCGCGTGGCGGGCGACTCATCAATCCGTGCGCTTTTGCTCACGGGTGCGGGTAGGGGGTTTTGCGCCGGGCAGGATCTGGGCGACCGTGCGGTTGCACCGGGCGCCGAGCCGGTTGACCTCGGAGACTCGGTGGAGCGCTATTATGCGCCCTTGATCCGCAGTCTTACGTCGCTGCCGATGCCGGTCATCTGTGCTGTGAACGGCGTCGCGGCGGGGGCAGGAGCCAATATCGCACTTGCCTGTGACATCGTTCTTGCCGCTCGCAGTGCGAAATTTATCCAGTCTTTCGCCAATATCGGCCTCATCCCGGATTCCGGCGGGACATGGGTGTTGCCACGTTTGATCGGACAAGCGCGAGCGCTCGGCTTAGCGCTGACAGGTGATCCCTTGCCTGCGGAACAGGCGGAAGCCTGGGGCCTCATCTGGCGCTGTGTCGATGATGACGTCCTTGCCGGTGAAGCTGCCGCTCTGGCGTCGCGTTTTGCGAACGGGCCCACTTCCGGGCTCGCCGCGACCAAGCAGGCCTTGCGGGAATCCTCATTGAAGTCACTCGACGCTGCGCTCGACAACGAACGCGATCTCATGCGCAGGCTCGGTCGAAGTGCCGACTATGCAGAGGGCGTTGCCGCCTTCTCGGCGAAACGCAAGCCAGCATTTACGGGCCGTTGACGGCCAAGAAGGAGTTCATCTCATGGCCGTTCGTGCCGTTCAAAGTTACACCGAAGGACATTGGTACACGAGTTCGGGCGGCCGTGAGGCCGTTGCGTCGGCGGTCACCGGTGAGATCATCGCCGAGATTGGCAGTGATGGGATTGATTTCGGCGCGATGTTGCGCTTCGCACGGGCGACCGGCGGACCCGCGCTGCGAGCGATGACCTTTCACGAGCGCGCGTTGATGCTCAAGGCGCTGGCGCAGGCCGTGATGGCGCGAAAGGAGGAACTTTACGAGCTTTCCTACCCCAGCGGTGCGACGCGTTCGGACAGTTGGATCGACATTGAGGGCGGAGCGGGGACGCTCTTCGCCTATGCATCGAAGGGGCGGCGCGAACTGCCCAACGAGCGGCTATTGATCGACGGCGACACCGAATTGCTGGGCCGTGCCGGCACCTTTGTCGGGCAGCATGTCTACACGTCGTTGCAGGGCGTCGCCGTTCACATCAACGCTTTCAATTTTCCGATCTGGGGAATGCTCGAAAAACTCGGGCCCACCCTGCTCGCGGGCGTGCCGGCCGTCGTCAAACCCGCACAGTCAACCGGCTACATCGCCGAGGCCGCTTTCCGGATCATGATCGAATCCGGCGTGCTGCCGGCAGGTGCGCTGCAACTTGTGTCGGGCAAGACGGGAGATCTTTTCGATCATCTGACTGCCCAGGATGTCGTGGCCTTCACCGGCTCTGCTCGCACAGCCATGCTGTTGCAAAACCATCCGGTCATTGCGCGCGAATCGGTTCGGTTCACGGCGGAACGCGACTCGCTCAATGCGTCAATTCTCGGGCCGGATGCGACGCCCGACACGCCCGAGTTCGATCTATTCGTCAAGGAAGTGGCGAAGGAGATGACGGTGAAAGCCGGGCAGAAATGCACTGCCATTCGCCGCGCGCTCGTGCCTGCCAACCTGATCGACGCCGCGCAGGAGGCGCTGTCGGCC
Organism: Sphingobium sp. AP50; assembly: GCF_900109095.1. GTDB lineage: Bacteria > Pseudomonadota > Alphaproteobacteria > Sphingomonadales > Sphingomonadaceae > Sphingobium. The sequence goes on along the minus strand of NZ_FNYZ01000007.1, from coordinate 85,540 downwards.
CGTCTCGCCAAGATCAAGGTCGGTGACCCGCGCGACGAAAGCGTGCGCATGGGAGCACTTGCCAGTCGCAGCCAGTTGTTGGACGTCCGTTCAAGGATCACCGAGCTCGCAAAGGTAGCGCCGATCGTCTTCGGAAGCCCGGACGATGTTCCTCTTACGGGCGAAGGCCTAAGCGGAGGCGCTTTCATGTCGCCCATCTTGCTGCGGACCGACACGCCATGGAAGGCGACGGCAATCCATGAGGTCGAGGCCTTCGGTCCGGTATCGACGCTAATGCCCTATGACGGCATCGATGATGCAATTGCGCTCGCGAACCGCGGCATGGGGTCACTCGCGCTATCGGTCGTGACACACGACCCGGACGTTGCGCGTGACGTGATCCTCACAGGCGGCGCCTGGCATGGTCGCATCCTCTTCCTCGACCGCGACTGCGCCAAGGAGTCGACGGGTCATGGCTCGCCACTGCCGGTCCTCATTCATGGCGGGCCGGGCCGCGCTGGCGGCGGCGAGGAAATGGGAGGTATCCGCGGCGTGAAACATTATATGCAGCGCACCGCGCTGCAGGGTGGCCCAGCATTACTGTCAAAGGCCGTGCATCAGCAGTTGCCGGGCGCCCCGACTGCCGAAGGCGACCGCCATCCCTTCCGGCTGACATTCGGGGAAATTGAACCCGGCTACGGCATCCGTACCGCGGCAAGGACCGTTACACTCGAAGACATTGAGCATTTCGCACACTTCACCGGCGACACATTCTATGCGCATATGGACGAAGAAGCGGCGTCAAAGAGTCCGATCTTCGGCGGCCGCGTAGCCCATGGCTATCTGATCCTGTCGTTCGCTGCCGGCCTGTTCGTCGATCCCGCGCCCGGACCAGTGCTCGCCAATTACGGTCTTGAAGGACTGCGCTTCGTCAAGCCTTTGAAGCCAGGAGACAGCATGAAGGCGGTCCTGACCGCTAAATCGAAGTCCCTCAAGACACCGGAAATGGGCGAAGTTCGCTGGCATGTCGATGTCAGCAACCAGGACGATGAGCTTGTTGCCACCTATGATCTGCTGACGATGAACGCGGTCTGAGAGCCGGGAAAGAGGAGAGGAAAATGGCTACCGCGCTTGCACTTGAACCCATTGAGACAGCTTCGGTCGACGAACTTCGCGCGCTTCAGCTCGAGCGGCTTCGTTGGTCCATACGTCACGCCTATGAAGGCAATCCCCGCTATCGTGCGAAGTTCGATGCGGCGGGCGTACACCCGGATGACCTTCGAACGCTTGCGGACCTGGCCCGCTTTCCGTTTACGACGAAGGCCGATCTGCGAGACGCCTATCCGTTCGGCTTCTTCGCCGTCCCGCAAGAGAAACTTTCGCGCATCCACGCATCGTCGGGAACTACCGGAAGGCCCACCGTCGTCGGCTATACCAGGAAGGATATCGAAACCTGGTCAGGTGTGGTCGCACGATCCATCCACGCGGCGGGCGGGCGCCCGGGAATGAAGGTCCATATCGCCTATGGCTATGGCCTCTTCACCGGCGGCCTCGGTGCCCATTATGGTGCAGAGGCGCTCGGATGCGCGGTCATTCCGATGTCTGGAGGGCAAACCGAAAAGCAGGTCCAACTGATCGGCGACTTCCGGCCCGAACTGATCATGGTCACGCCCAGCTATATGCTGTCGATACTCGACGAATTCCGGCGACAGGGCATCGATCCGGCCACCACCTCGCTCACGACAGGCATCTTCGGCGCAGAACCGTGGACAGAAGCCATGCGCGCCGAGATCGAACAGGCATTCAACATCAGCGCCGTCGACATCTACGGTCTCTCGGAAATCATGGGCCCCGGTGTGGCGCAGGAATGCGCTGAATCCAAGGACGGGCCGACCATCTGGGAAGATCATTTCTACCCTGAGATCATCGATCCTGTGACCGGCGAGGTCGTGCCCGAGGGCGAGGAGGGCGAGCTTGTGTTCACCTCGCTCACCAAGGAAGCAATGCCTGTCATTCGCTACCGTACCCGCGATCTGACCAGACTACTACCGGGTACGTCACGGACCATGCGTCGCATGGCAAAGATCACTGGCCGCTCGGACGACATGATGATCATTCGTGGGGTGAATGTCTTTCCGACCCAGATTGAGGAACATATCCTCGGCTGCACTGCGCTCGCGCCGCATTATCTGATCGAGATCACGCGCCCGAGCCGGATGGATCAGGTGAAACTGCTTGTCGAAGGGCGGGCGGGCATCGGCGACAACGAATGCGCGCGTGATGGCAAGCGGCTCGCCGAACGGATCAAGACCATGATCGGCATCACGGTCGCGGTCGATATCCAACCGGCAGGTTCGCTCGTGCGATCCGGTGGCAAGGCTACACGGGTGCTCGACTTGCGGCCCAAGGCGTAATTTCCCCAGGAGAATCCGGACCATGCATAAGCTGATGGCGCTCTATAAAATTCCGGCCGATGAGACGGCTTTCTTCGCCCACTATAATTCCGTCCATCTGCCGTTGGTCGAGAAGATACCGGGGCTGTTGAAGACCGAAGTCACGCGGATTGACCGCACATTGATGGGCGAGGAGGGCAATTTTCTCCTGGCTGAGCTTTATTTCGCTGATGTGGATAGCTTCAAAACCGCCATGAAAAGCGATGAAAATGTCGCAGTTGGCGCCGACGCGGTGGCCTTTGCGCCTGGCATTTTGACGGTCATGACCGGTCACACCCTGGGCGATTGAACGGACCATGCCCATCCATCAGGAAATCGTCGGCAGGATCCTTCTGCTCAGAGTCGACAATCCCCCGGTCAATGCCTTGTCCAGGGTCGAGCGCCGCGGCCTGATCGATGGGATTGTGCGCGGGGCCGATGAGGATATCGATGCAGTCGTCATCATCGGTACCGGCGCGAGCTTCATCGCAGGCGCGGACATCCGGGAGTTCGGCCAGCCGCCCGAGCCGCCACATCTTCCCGAAGTCGTCGAGGCGATCGAGGCTTCTACAAAGCCGGTCGTTGCGGCGATCGCCGGCCAGGCGCTCGGAGGCGGGCTGGAAGTCGCCCTAGCATGCCACTATCGGCTGGCAAGCGCAGACGCCAGGCTCGGGCTTCCTGAAACGACCCTGGGCCTCATTCCGGGGGCGGGCGGGACGCAACGCTTGCCCCGTCTTGTCGATCCCCTTGTCGCCGCAGACATGGTTGCCACCGGTAAGCCGCGCAATGCGACAAGCGCGCTGCAGATCGGGCTGATCGACTGGATCGCCGAAAGGCCGCTCGAGATCGAAGCTGTGGAGCGGGCTCGAGATGTCGCCAGGCAGTCGCTCGACGGGCGACGTCTGTCTGAAGGGAATGTCGCGACATCGACCGCCACAATTGAAGCGCTCGCCCACCTGAAGGCGGACACGGTCAGAAAATCGCGGGGCGCACTCGCTCCCGGCATCGCCATAGACCTCATCCGTTTGGCGCTACAAAGTCCCTATGATGCCGGTGTGGCCGAGGAACGGGCCCGTTTTCTTGAATTACGATCGAGCCCGCAAGCCGCCGCCCTGCGGCACATCTTCTTTGCGGAACGGGAAGCCGCGAAAGGACAGGGCGGGGCCGCGCGCAGTGTTGCACGCGTCGGCGTCATAGGCGCGGGCACGATGGGCGCGGGGATCGCGATGAGCGTGGCGGACGCAGGCTTTCCGGTCACCCTCATCGAACAAAATGAAGCGGCGCTTGCCGCCGGGCTCGATCGTATCGCGCGAGCCTATGGCGATGGGGTCGCGCGAAAAAGACTGACCAGCGAGGTAGCGGCCGAGCGCCGTGCCAATATCACCGGCGCAACCGATTATGAGGCGTTGGCGCAAGCGGATCTCATTATCGAGGCCGCCTTCGAAACCATGGAGGTCAAGGATTCGATCTTCAGGCGTCTTGACGCCGTCGCGCGGCCCGAGGCGATCCTGGCGACGAACACCTCCTATCTCGACATCGACGCAATCGCGGCCGTAACCGACCGACCCGGCCAGGTGGTGGGGCTCCATTATTTCAGCCCGGCCAATGTCATGAAGCTCCTGGAGATCGTGCGCGGGCGCAAAACCGATCCGGCGGTGCTGGCGACCGCGCTCGCTTTCGCCCGCCGAACCGGCAAGATACCGGTCGTCGCTGGCGTTTGCCACGGTTTCATCGGCAACCGGATGCTGCGTGCCTACAACCGGGAGGCGGGGCTATTGTTGCTCGAAGGCGCGACACCCTCGCGGGTCGACAAGGCTTTGACGGACTTCGGCATGGCCATGGGACCCTTTGCCGTGGCGGACCTCTCCGGGATCGACATCGGTCACAAGGGACGGATGGTCATGGAACCGGGATCCTATGAGCCTGCTGCTTTCCGCGTCCACGACACGCTGGTTTCGCGTGGATTTCACGGTCGCAAGACTGGCGCTGGTTTTTATCTCTATTGTGACGGGAAGGTCGAGGGCGACAACCCCGAAGTGGCAGACATCGTGGCGGCGGCGCGCGAGAATTTTGGCGTCGAAGCTCGAAACATCGATACCCACGAAATCGTGGAGCGGTGCATCTTTGCGGCTGCCGCCGAAGGACTGCAGATCGTGAAAGAAGGGATCGCGGCGCGGCCAGGCGACGTCGATGTGGTTTTCGTGAACGGCTATGGCTTCCCTCGCCACCGCGGAGGACCGATCTTCCATCTGAACCAGGCCGGCGATGTCGGTGTCGCGGCGCTTCGTGGCTATGCGCAAGGCCCCTTCGGCCGCTGGTGGCCATCTGCCGATCCGCATGACAGCAACGTCGAGATGCACCCTCGAGGCCAATCAACACAAGATGCCGCTTAAGGAGAGACGACATGGCAACGGCGCAATCCTACGTAACCCCGCTCAGCGCGGTCTCCACCTTCATCGGGCATGATCACGGGCTCTTCATCGATGGCGACTGGCGCGCTGCGAAGGGTACCGAACGACTTGACGTCTTCGATCCCTCGACCGGAGAACCCATCGCGAGCGTCGCCAATGCGTCGCCCGACGATGTCGATCATGCCGTGCGCGCTGCCCACAAGGCGTTCGAGAGCGGCGTCTGGAGCGGCATTGCCCCCGCCGAGAGGGAACGCCTGCTCCTCAAGTTTGCCGATCTGGTCGAAGCCAATGCGGAGGAACTGGCGCAGATCGAAACGCTCAACCAGGGCAAGTCGATCAACATCTCGCGTTTCGTCGATGTCGGTGGCGCACCGGCTTACATGCGTTACGTCGCTGGCCTCACGACGAAGATCACCGGGGAAACGTTCGACGTCTCGATCGGCGCGATTCCAGGTGCACGTTTCACGGCCTCGACGCGCCGCGAACCTATCGGCGTCGTGGGCGCGATCGCACCGTGGAACTTCCCGATGATGATCGGGCTGTGGAAAATCATGCCGGCGCTTGCAGCTGGCTGCACCGTCGTCCTTAAGCCATCGGAAGTCACGCCGCTTACGAGCTTGCGGCTTGCGAGTCTGGCGAAGGAGGCGGGGCTTCCCGCGGGTGTTCTCAACGTGATCACCGGTGACGGCAAGGCAGGCAAAGCGCTGGTCGATCATCCGCTCGTGGCGAAGATCACGTTCACCGGTTCGACCGCAACCGGCAAGGCGATCGCGCGATCTGCATCGGACCGGCTTTTGCGCACCTCGCTCGAACTTGGCGGCAAGAACCCCGCCATCTTCCTTGCCGACGCGCCCATCGAACAGGCGGTCCAGGGTGCAATCCTCGGCGGCTTTTTCAACAACGGTCAGGTCTGCGCGGCCTCCTCGCGGCTCTATGTCGCGCGCGCCATCTATGATCCCTTCATCAAGGCTCTTGCCCACGCGGTCGATGGTATGACCATGGGCCCAGGGCTGGACACGGCCGCGCAGATCAATCCCGTGGTTTCATTACAGCACCGCGCAAAGATTCTGGACCATATAGCGCGCGCGCGTCAGGATGGCGCCGAGATTCTCGCGGGAGGTGAAAGTCCCGACCGCGCTGGCTACTATGTCCGGCCGACCGTTGTAGTCGGCGCGGGAGCGCAGCTTGCCATATCCCGGCAGGAGGTCTTCGGGCCGCTGGTCACCGTCACCCCCTTCGACGATGAGGACGAAGCGATCAACCTTGCCAATGATACCGAAATGGGCCTGACGGCCTCGTTGTGGACTAACGATCTCAAGAAAACGATGGACCTCGTACCCCGGATCAAGGCCGGCACGGTCTGGGTCAATTGCCACAACTTGATCGATCCCAATATGCCGTTTGGAGGCTACAAGGAATCCGGGATCGGCCGCGACTTCGGCATCCATTCGCTGGACGGCTATAGCGAGGTAAAGTCCGTGTGCATCGCGCACTAAGCATCAGCGGTCGGCTTGACCGCCGTTGGTCTCGGTCCCCCTAGCTACGGACGGAAAGGATCGACGGACCGGAGCGCGGTCGCGGGGCTGGCTCGCGACCGCGGTGGCAATGTGGTCGATGAAACTGCGTGCACGTCGCGACAGGAAGCGGGTCTGCGGATAGATCACCGTTACCGTTATCGGGGGCAGATAATAATCCGGCAGGAGACGCCTGATCTTCTTGTCGCGGACGTCATCGTCGATCAGCCAGGATGGTACAATGGCTATCCCGTCGCCCGCCACCGCAGCCTGATAGGCGGCCTCGTCACTGTTGGTACACAGACGACCCGATAGTTGCACGACCTGTCGGCCATTTTCCGAATCGAACTCCAGACGGCCGCTTGCGTTTCGGGTGGAACGCACGATCTCATGGGCCTCCAAATCGATCGCGCTCTCAGGCGCGCCGTGGGCTGCGAGATAGGCCGGAGAGGCCACGACCGCCCATTCAAATACGCGAATGGTTCGGGTAATCAAGGATCCTTCCGTCGGCGCGGCCGTGGTAATAGCAAGCTCCAAGCCTTCCGCGACAATGTCCTTAACATTGTCGCTCAGCACCGCATCGAGGCTGATCAAAGGATGGGCAGCCATGAACGAGCGCACCAGAGGGAAGAGGAGGGTGCGGCCGAGCGATTCGGGCAACGCCAGCCGCAAAAGTCCGGCGGCCTCGGGTTGCTGGCCTTTGACGAGAGCGTGGGCGGTCTCAACGGCATCAAGCATATGTTGCACATGTTCGTAGATTCGGGAGGCCTCCGGTGTCGGACTGATACGCCGTGTGGTTCTCGTAAACAGTTGAACACCAAGGCTATTTTCCAGGCCTGCAACATGTTTGCTGACCGTGGACTGGGAGATTCCGAGCTGTCGTCCGGCTGCGGAGAAACTTCCCAATTCCATCAGACGGGCGAACGCGGCGTAAGCTTCGATGCGATCAGTCATTTATTCTCTTTCGCATATATCATAGTGGATTTGCGTCATTTACGCCTGACCGCTCGGTCGATAAATAGAAAAGAAAAGCTTCACCCCAGGAAAGCTTCACTCCAGGAAAGGATGAATGGCATGAGCAAAAAGATCGGAATTATCGGCGCGGGCACCGCGGGCCTCAAACTAGGCTTGCACCTTCTCAAGAACGGTGTCGAGGTTAAGCTGTTCACCGATCGTCGCCCGGAAGAATATGCCGGCATGCGATTGCTCAACACGGTGGCGCACCATCATGTGACCGTAGAGCGCGAAGACAAGCTGGGCGTGAACCACTGGCCGGATGTCGGCTACAAGGGGCATTATTATTACATCGGCACCCCCGAGCCGCTTCAGTTCTATGGCGACCTCGTCGCACCGAGTCGTGCGGTCGATTACCGCATCTATCAACCCCAGCTCATGCAGGACTTCATCGATCGTGGCGGCGACATCGAATATGGGCAGATCGCACACGAAGACCTCGATGCGATTGCCGACGAATTCGATCTCCTCGTGGTTTGCACCGGCAAGGGTCCGTTTGGGCAAATGTTCACCCACGAGCCTGCCTACTCGCCGTTCGATCGGCCGCAGCGCGCTCTCTGCGTCGGCCTGTTCAAAGGCATCCGCGAGCCCGAAACCCGTGCGGTGACGATGTATTTCTCCCCCGGGCACGGCGAGATGATCGAGATCCCGACACTCTCCTTCAACGGCATGGTCAACGCGCTCGTGATCGAGAACCATATCGGTGGTGATCTCGAAATTCTCGCCAAGACCAAATATGATGACGACCCCAAGGCCTTCATCGCGCTTCTCCTCGAGAAGCTACAGAAGCACTATCCAACCTGCTACGAGCGCATTGACCTCGAGGAGTTCGATCTGGCCAATGGCCCGCTCGACATTCTGCAGGGTGGCGTTACGCCGACTGTCCGCAACAGCTATGGCAAGCTGCCGAACGGCAAGATCGCCGTGGCGCTGGGCGATGTGCAGGCCGTCGTCGACCCGGTCCTGGGGCAGGGGGCAAACATGGCCTCTTACGCGGCGATCATCCTGGGCGAAGAGATTGTCGCCAATGACGTGCTCGACGAGCGCTTCATGGAAAAGGTCGACGCCCGCCGTCGCGACCGCGTGCTGAGCGCCACGCGCTGGACCAACTACATGCTTTCGTCGCTCGCGACCCTCGATCCCAATCTTCTCCAGTTCATTGGGGCTGTCAGTCAGAATCCGAAACTGGCCGACGAGTTCACGGAGAACTTCAATTTCCCGGAGAAGCAGTGGGACTGTTTTTCGAGCCCGGAGCGCGTGCAGGCGTGGATCCAGGCCCGGCTCGGTACGCCCGCCAACGATGCCGAGGAACTTGTCGCCGCAGAATAAGTGATGGGTTGCCCCCTTTGGGGGGCAATCTCACCGAAGTGAGAGGATAAATCGATGGTTCCCGACCAAATGTTTAAGCAGGCGCTGTCCCGGTTGGCTGCGGGCGTGAGCATCGTGTCGACCGCGCACAACGGTGAGCGTCGCGGCGTCACTGCCACCGCCGTCTGTTCCGTCTCCGCTGCGCCGCCGACCATCCTGGTCTGCGTCAACACCGCCACCGGTACCTGTCAGATGATCAAGGAAGCAGGTCATTTCGCTGTCAACCTCCTCGCCGAGCACCATCAGCCTGTTGCTGAAGTCTTCGCCGGGAGGGGGGGGCTACAGGGCGATGAGCGCTTCGGCCACGGCGACTGGATCCGAGGGGAGGAACGGGGCTTGCCGATCCTGTCAAGCGCCCTCGCAGCCCTGGAATGTCGCGTCGATCAGGCCGTCGAAGCCGGCACGCATATCGTGTTCTTCGGTATCATCGAAAGTGCCTATTTCGACGAGAATCCACCGCTCATCTTTCATGGCGGCAGGTTCCACGTTCTGCCGATGGCGAACGCGGCCTGATCTAATCGCATGACAATGCATAACAATGCATAACAATGCATAACAATGCATAACAATAATGAGGAGAGATGTTATGGCAACTCTGGCGGCACAGCCCGCAGCTGGTGAGGTGGACGCTGCGCCCGACGTAGAGCGCGAACGCGCGGCACTGCGCAAGATGATGATCGGCAATGGCGTATTGATGATCTTCGCAGCCCTGGTCGGAGGCCTCGGCCTTTGGATGTATCTCATCGGCGGTTTCATTCCGATCTTCCCCGGCTTTCATTGGGATTTCCAGCTTCCCGGCACTGCTGAAGGTTGGGCGCGCGCGCATACTGGACCCGTGCTGAACGGTCTTATGGTGATCACCGTCGCCTTTTGCCTTCCCCTGCTATCGTTCACGCCTAAATGGGCGCGAATCTGGGGCCTCATCGTCGTACTCGACGGCTGGTCGAACACCGGCTTCTATTTCTTTGGCAACTTCGCACCCAATCGCGGGCTCAACTTCACGGCGAACCGTTTTGGCGAGGCGAACATCTTCGGTTTCTTGGCTCTGGCGCCGGCCTATCTCTTCGGTGTTCTCGTCATGATCGCACTGTTTGCAATCGGGATACAGGCGTTGCGGGACGCGCGCCACTGAGCCTCGCCGACGGTTTTCAAGTCAATCACAAGAGCGCCCGTCAACCGAGCGCCATAGGGAGGATGTATGAAGAAGCAACTGACCATTTTCGGGGTTGTCGCCGCAAGTCTCTCGCTTGCGAACCCGGTTCGGGCTGCTGATGGCGATGCGCCAACGTTCAAGCACTGGTTCGTTCGGGCCGGCCCAGCCGAGGTCATCTATGATGAGGGCGCGAAAATCCGGCTCGGTGGCCAGATAGTGCCTGGCGCAAGCGTGACCGCCAAAAACAACTTCACCGGCGAGATCGAGGCTGGTTACTATTTCAATCCCAATGTCTCGGTTTCACTGACAGTCGGGGCGCCCCCGACGGCCACTCTGGTCGGTGCCGGCCCGCTTGCCGGTGTCAAGCTTGGCAAGATCACATACGGGCCCGCAGTGGCAGCCATTCAGTATCACGTGACGGATTTCGGCCCTCGCTTCATCCCCTATATCGGGGCCGGCGTAAACTATACGATCGTGCTCGGTGAGAAGGATGGAGCAGTCCAAAACTTGCGCGTCAGGAGCCCTGTCGGCGTTACCTTCCAGGCAGGGGCGGAAAGCATGATAAATGATCGCTTCGGCCTGTTCATCGACGCCAAGAAGATTGTGCTCGATACGACGGCCCGCGGTAATGTCGGCGGTGTGCCTGCCGATGCGAAGATCAAGATCAATCCGCTGATAGTGACTGGCGGTATCAGCTTTCACTTCTGAGTGCCTCGCCTCGGGCCGAATACGCGGCCGTCCGTAAAAATAGCCCGAGGCAGCATGGAATGACGTCGATCACATGTCTCAGGTGTCGCAACCGAGCATCGCCGGTCTTGGGGACCCATCCCGCCGTGAATGATGACGAGGACGCTTCACGCAGATCACCCGCCTTGTTCTTTGCTTGAGCGCGGTGCTTGTGGTCCTACTCGCATACGCGGCAATCCGCGAAGCTGCGGCTCGACTTGGAAATCTGCGGATGCCAATGCCAGGCTCATCGCTGAAGCCGAGGCTCGCGACCAGGTCGAAGCGCAATTGCGCCATATCCAGAAGATGGAAACGGTGGGCCAGCTTACCGGCGATTTCGCGCATGACTTCAACAACATGTTGGCGATCGTTATCGGTTCGCTCGACATGCGTCGGCGACGAAGGTCCGGAGCGGGCGACGACAAGGCACTCCGCTACGGCGACGATGCGCGGGAGCGCGCCCAACGCGCCGCGATGCTAACCGCGCGGCTCCTCGCTTTCGCACGCAAGCAGCCACTCGAAAAGGTTTTTGGTCCCAATCGCCTCGTCTGTAGCATGTCCGAGCAAATCTATCGAACGGTGAGCGAGACGATGCGAATCGAAATGGTAATGGCGGCAGGTGCGTGGCGGAGCTGCGCCGATGCGCCCCAGCTTGAGACGCCATCCTAAACCTCGCCGTCAATGCCGTCGACGCAATGCCATCGGGTTCCCACCTTGTAGCATTGACCTGCCAGCATCTCATTCTTAATCAACGCATGATGATTTAAGGCATGAACCGGAGTTGCAGACGTGCCGCCGTTCGATCTCACATTTTCTACGGGACCGGATGAAGTGGCGGTTCTCATGTCTCTTGAAGCCTCGGACGAGGGGCATGCCAGGAAGGTCGCATCGAATGGACTTGTAACGGTTTTGTGCCGGTCACCTATCTCACTATGCCACCTTGGCTTCGAACGCGAGCGGGCTGATGCCGCCCAGATATGAATGGCGACGACGGGTGTTGTAGAAGCCATTGATGTACTGGAAGATGGCGGCTTCTGCCTGACGCCGCGTCGGCCAGCTCTGCCGCCAGATGAGTTCGGCCTTCAGGGATTTGAAGAAGGTCTCGACGGACGCATTGTCGTAGCAATTTCCCTTGCCGCTCATCGATGGACGCAGGCCATAGGCCTGCAGCTTTTTCTGATAGTCGTAAGAACAATATTGGCTGCCACGATCCGAATGAAAAAAGCAGCCTTCCGGAGGCTGGCGCAGGCGCACGGCCATATCCAGCGCTCTGATCGCCAAGTCCTTCTTCATTCTGTCACTGACTGCCCAGCCCACGACGCGACGGCTATGCAGGTCGAGAATGTCGGCAAGGTAGAGCCAGCCCTCCGACGTCCAGATATAAGTAATGTCGCCCGCCCATTTCCGATTGGGAGCATCGGAGGCAAAATCACCGTCCAACCAGTTTGCCGCGACACCCAAGCGATGGTGACTGTCCGTCGTAACCTTGTGCTTGCGCGTGCGGACTGGCTTGATCCCGTTGATCTTCATCAGGCGCCCGACCCGGCGCTCGCCAACGGCGAGGCCGACCTCCTTGAGTTCCATTGTCATCCTCGGACGACCATAGCTGCCAAGGCTGAGGCGATACTGTTCCCGGATATGTGCCAGCACTTTCATATCCGTGCGCGCACGTTGGCTGATCGGTCGCGAGCGCCAGGATCGATAGCCGCGCTCACTGACAAGCATGACACGGCAGAGCAGTTCGACGGGCCACTGGTGCCGCCAGCTATGCACAAAAGCGAACTTCACGGCCTTTGGCTCGCGAAGAACTGCGTGGCCTTCTTTAGTACTTCCCTCTCCTCCCGCAGCACACGGTTCTCAAGGCGAAGGCGTTCATTCTCACGTGCCAGATCTGCCTGCGGCGCTGAAACCAGATCACTGGGCCGATACTGCGACACCCACTTACCCAGCGTCGACTTCCCTATCCCCAAATCCGATGCGACCCGGTTGCGAGGCAATCCGCTGGTCAGCGCAATCCGCACCGCCTCCTGCTTGAACTCTTCTGTATGCTTGATCATCTCGTCGGTCTCCTGTTGCGAGCTCTAATCGCTCAGGTGACCGGCGCAAATCCGGTACAAGTCCATCAATGGCTGATCGTAAAGCCGGTGCCGACCGTCGGCCAACAGAGACATATATTTCGTCAATCAGGTCGTCGTAGTCCAATTGCGCTTTTGCAGCGAGAGGATGGTCCTCGCGGAGGAAGACCATGACGTGATGATAACCGGCAATCTCAAAATGAATATCGGCCGCATCTTCATCCTGACGCATGAACGCCATATCAAGGTTGCCTGTGCGCAGTTCGTCTATGATGCGTGGAGACGATGCGCTCATGACCAAGTGAAGGAAGAGGATCAGACGCTGACACACGGCATGTTCGTTTCGTACTTGCCCAATTGGCTGGGCCAGACCCAGCCTCGCGTCGTCAGGCAGGAAGGCGACCTTCTCCACCTCAGCACGGCGTCGCCCATCCAGTCTGGCGGCAAGACCGTCATGTCGTATCTGACATGGACGCGTGCCGGCAACGTATGCATCCGGTGAGAACCGCGGATCAGGCCGCTTGGCGTTGATCGTCTGTGGCGCGCCAGTTCCAGGGAAGCAGTTCGTGGAGACGGCTCTGTGGGATGTCTGCGATCTGCGTGAGAACATCGGCGAGCCAGGCCTAGGGATCGATGTCGTTGAGCTTCGCCGTGCCGATGAGGCTCAACATGAAGGCCGTGCGTTGACCACCGCGGTCTGACCCAGCGAAGAGCCATGATTTTCTGCCAAGAGCCATTCCCGCCAGGAACAGCGTAGCGGCCGCGTCGTCGCTGAGGCTTGCCGAGGCGGCGGCGAACTCATGAAGTCCGCTGGCATCCAGGCCATGGTCGGCGAGCGCTCGTCGATTTCCGGCAGCCCAAACCCTAGCGCCGACCCATGCGCCGTGCGCAGGACCGCGACCTCCTCGCGAAGCGCGGCAAGCGTCTCGGCCAGAGGCCGAGGTGAGGCGGAAAACGGTATGGGCATTGGTTCAGCATCGACTCGCTTGATCTCTTTATGTTCTATCTGGGCCGGCTGTTCGTCAAGCGGCTTGATCCGCACCGATGCTTTAAAGCATTCAAAGGATGCATCAGGCTGGTCCTGGGCAGTGATCTGAGACCTCCGATTCAAAGCGCTGAGGCAGTTCATGACATGGAAGCCGCCAGATCGGTCGCAAGGCATTCTACCACCTGCCGTATCTTGGGGAGAAGATGACGCCGTTGGGGGTAGACGGCCCAGATCGCCTCGTCTTCAGGCTGTTGATCTTCTAGGACCAACTCGACCATGCCCTGCTTGAGATGGGGAAGTATGTAGAAGTCTGGCAGTTGGCAGATTCCAAAGTCGGCTATGCAGGCTTCTATCACCGCGTGCCCACTGTTGCAGCGAAATCGTCCTTTCGGGTTGTGGTGAAACGCTTTGTCGCCCCTTTTGAAATGCCAGACCGTGTTGGTGCCAACGATGCACTCATGTTTAGCAAGATCACTGACTTTTTCCGGTTTTGGCATGCGCGCGAGGTAACCGGGAGCCGCGCACGTGAACAGCGTGCGCGAAGCGACCCGCCGAGCACCCAGACGGGGATCGGCGACATGTCCAGTGCGAACGGCAAGATCATAGCCTTCCGCGACGAGATCGACGATCCGGTTCGATAGATCGATGGTGATATTGAGTTTGGGATGGGGCATCGTGAAACGCCGTATGATCGGCGCCACGAACCGCTCATCCATGGCCGTCGAACAGGTGACTCGTAAATCGCCCTGCGGCTCACCCTGCTCGCCTATCAGGGCGATCGCCTCGTCCCGTTCCTGAGCAATCCTCTCGCAGCGCTCGAAGAAGATGCGGCCTGTGTCGGTCAACTGCACGCTGTGGCAATAATCGCATTCTTTTTTAAACTATCTTCAACTGACATACCGCAAATACAATATTTCGCAAAGTCACGAAAATCGATTGGGATGACGGTGCCCCGACGCTTCTTAATCGATCGATCTGCTTGTATGGCTCGTGGAATCTGCGCATTTCGCAAAAGTCGGACAGCTGCTTCGCTAAATCCCGGACAAGCGCTTCAGTAATTCCGGGACAGCTGGTGTAGGCAGTGGATGCTGGTTGCTGTCAGGGTTGAGTGATTTCGATATTTGCCTCTTGGGTCAAGCCTGAAGGGGCTTTTTGTCGTCGCATGCTGTCGCCTTGTAGCGTGATGCGGTGGGCATTGTGGATGATGCGATCGAGGATAGCGTCAGCGATGGTCGGCTCGCCGATCATGTCATACCAAGCCGCCACGGGGATCTGGGCGGTGATCAATGTAGATTTCCGGCGGTAACGTTCCTCGAAGATTTCGAGCAGGTCGAGGCGTTGCTGATCATTGAGGCTGTGAGTTCCCCAGTCATCAAGAATGAGCAGCTGGACGCGGGCCAGCTTGTCAACCACGCGCGGGAAGCGACCATCGAGACGCGCGAGGGCAAGATCTTCGAACAGGCGCGGCATACGCAGGTAGAGAACCGAGTGATCCTGGCGGGCCGCTTGCCGCCCGAACGCACATCCCAGCCAGGTTTTTCCGGTACCGGTTTGGCCGGTGATGATGAGATTCTCGTGGGCATTGAGCCAGGCGCCTTGCGCGAGTGAGAGGATATTACGCCGATCCATGCCACGGTGCGCGGTAAAGTCGACATTTTCGATACAGGCGTCGACAAAGCGGAGTTTTGCAGTGGCAAGCCGGTTGGTCAGACGCCGGTCTGCACGGGTAGCGATCTCACGGTCCAGCATGAGCCCGAGCCATTCATCCCGGGTAAGATCGCCAGCGGCGTCTTGTTCAGCAATATCGCGCCACGCGGCCGCCATACCGCCAAGCCCCAGGCTATGCATCTGATCAAGGGTAGGATGTGTCAGCAAGAGATCGTCCTTTCATTATTGATAATAGGACCCGCCACGGATGTTGCCGTGTGCCGGTGTTGGTTTGAGCGGCCCCGCCGCCGGCGGGATTTTGTCGAGCCCGGCTTTGAGGATGGCGTTGACGGAAGAGTAAGTGATGGCGCCGATCACCAGCGCCCGGTCACAGGCCGCTTCGAGCCGATCATGCTCGTAGCGTCGCGCCAGGGAGAGGATGCCCATGGCAGAGCGATACCCCTGTTCGGGATGCGGCTTGTCGACCATCAGCCTTTCTACGAACATCGCCGTGTTCGGGCCGGTTTTCCTGGCACGCTCGATCAGGCTTGCCGGGGATATATTCGCATAACGTTGATGGGACTTGGGCATATGCTCATTGACCGTCACATGCCCACGACGCTGGGATGTCCGCATATGACTGGCGACCCGTATATGGTCGAAGAAGATTTCGACCACCCGATGCGTCAGCCGGACATCAACCTGCCGGCCGATCAGCCGATGCGGCACTGAGTAGAAAGTCTTGTCGGCCTCGACGTGATAATCAGGATGGACCTTGGCCCTTTTCCACTCGGCATATTCGAACACGGACGTGGGCAGGGCAGACAATGCCGATCGCTCTATCTCCTCAAAGATCGCGCGGCGGGATTTCCCGATATGCCGCATGGGCCGATCATTGAGATCGACCAGCAACTGCGCGATCGCGGCATTGAGATCCGCCAGACTGAAGAAGCGCCGATTGCGCAGCCGCGCCAGGATCCAGCGCTCTACGATCAGAACTGCGTCCTCGACTTTTCCTTTGTCGCGTGGCCGCCGGCTCCGGGTTGGCAGGATCGTCGTGTCGTAATGTTCGGCCATTGCCGCAAAGGTGGCGCTGAGCGTAGGCTCGAACCAAAGGGCCTTGGCAACGCCTGCCTTGAGATTATCGCACACGATCGCGCGCGGAACGCCGTCAATAAAGCTCAGCGCACGGCACTGAGCGTCGATCCAGTCCGGCAGCTGCTGGCTCAGGCTTGCCATCGCAAAGGTGAACGAGGAAGCGCCAAGAACCGCCACGAAGATCTGCGCCGGGGTGATGACGCCAGTCACAGGATCGATCAGCGGCACAGTCTGCCCCGCATAATCGGTTTGCATGACAGCCCCCGCCTCATGCCGATTGCGGAAGCTGACATGGGTCCGCCGCTGGAAAGACAGGAACCGGTCACAAAACCATGTGTAGCCATAGCCATTGGGGTGAGCAGCCCGATATTCCTGCCACAACAATACTAGCGTCACGCCCTTGCGCTTGATCTCACGCGCGACGAGCGGCCAGTCGGGCTCCTTACGATCCTGCGGAGGCCGGCCCACTCGCCGGAAGACTAGGCGTTCAACCGCAGCGTCATTATCGCACCCCGGCGGCAACGGCCACCCTGTCAGACCTGCCTCGCGTGCACGAAGCAAATAGGTCGATACCGTAGTCTTGCTCAGCTTCAGCCGTTCTGACACAGCCCGTACCGACAAACCCTGCTCATAGGTCAGCCGGAGGATCGATCGCATGTCCTTCACGTCGGTTCGTCTCGTCTGCTTCCGCCTTGGCATGACCCCTCCCATCGCAACGATGAGGAGCAACAATGCCAGAGCGGCGCATCACAAAGCCTAACCTCGACCCCTTCCCAAACCCTGTCCGGGATTTAGCGGAATCACTGTCCCGTATTTACTGAAATGCCTGTCCGCGATTTAGTGAAATCACTGTCCGGGATTTTCCGAAACACGCAGTGGAATCTTCGGTGCCCGTTGACACCAGCTGTCAACACCAGCAGCCGCGCGACTTCATCGGGACTGAGGACGACGGGTAAAGAGCGCGGATGCTTGACGGTATAGAGCTTGCGAGAAAGATCGGGCCGATCGAGCGTATGCGTGAAAAAGAAGCGCAGGGCAGCGACGATGCTGTTCATCGTCGGTACGCCTAGTCCCGCTTCTCTCTGATCGATCTGGAACTGACGGAGATCTTCCGCCGTCGCGGTATCGGGAGGCCGGCCGAGATAAGTGGCTAGGCGCGCGACGTCGCGGACATAGTTGCGCTGCGTCTCGCGTGCGTATCGGCGCATGTTCATATCGTCGATCATGCGCTGGCGTAGCGATCCAACAGGAACTTCAGAAATAGCGTTGATCATCGTTCGACTCCTTGGTTGAAAGGAGTCTCGATGTTCTGCCTACCTCGCTTGGGCCTCAACCACGGCACCACGCCAGATCGTCAAGGTCACTTTGATCCAGCCGCCCATCCCGCGCCAGCGGGTTCGTACTTGTCCCATCGTCTGCCATTCGAGGTAGTCATCCAGCACTATTAGACCCGAGTGAGGCAATCTTCTCGCTGCAGACGATATGGACGGTGCGACCCAGTTCCTCAACCTGCGTGCCCAGCCACGTCAGTTCGTCCTCGCTGATGGTGTAATGTTTCGAATAGCGCGCCTTTACATAGGCGTCCTTGAGCTTCTCGAACATTGCTCGCTCAACCCTCATGTCGCGCGGCCAAACGTTAAATAAGCGGTAATCAAGACGCTCGGCCTGCGTCCGCAGGAAACCCAAATTATGGACGTGTGGGGTGTAGAATGTGCAGACCAATAAAGCGGTGTGATACATTCGCTCTGCCGACTGATGGAGATCAAACGCTGCTTTTTTTAATTTTCCTCGCGCCATCGCGTCGCGAAATCCATCGTAGAAGTCTGACGCGCTCGGCATCCACTCGTCAAAATATTCCTTCGCCATCTCCAGCGCTTGTGCTGATGTTTTTGGTTTGGGCAGGTGGAGTTCGCTTTCATCGGCCTGATAGAGGGCGATGCCCTCGCGGGCGATGTCCATGAAGAAGTAACGGCCATGGGCAAGGCCGTCATTCACCTCCTGCAAGGTGTGGACGATGAAGTTTACCGGGGTCTTTAACATCTTGGTGATCGCCAATTCACGCATCAGCCGCTCGTCGGTCTTCTCCCAATATTGAACGCGGTCCGTGAGGTCCTTCTGGTTGACGATGATGAGCAGGTCGTAGTCGGACTTGTAGCCCTTTGCGGTATACGGCTCGTCCACCCATCCGCCCCGCGCATAACTGCCATAGAGGATGATCTTTTGGATGCGACCTACCTTGCGCTTTCCTGTGGCAAGATTGTTGGCGTCCCCGAACTCCTCGAAGATAATCTGCACCACCCGCTCAAGTTCGCGCTGCTTGGCGGGAGGGAGGTGGGAGATGTCTGTTCGCATGATTTCAGGCCGTCAGTGCGAATTCCAAGGATTGATAACAGCAACGCCAACCGCATCGAATGGAGCAGTATCGCGGGTCGCGACTGAAAAGCCAGTGGCCGCTGCAATGGCGGCGATATAGCCGTCTGGGGTAGGAAAACCTTTTCCCGCGGCACGGGCGTGGGTGGCCAAGTTGGCGTAGCTTTGCGCTGCCTTGGTCTCAAATGGTAAGATGCGGTCGCCGAACAATTCCAGCAGGCCGCCCAAAGTAAAGGCAAGCGCATTTTTGCGCTTGCCTTCAGGCAGCGCTGCAATCCCGAACAGCAGTTCAGCGAGGGTCACGCTTGTCAGAAACAGTGTTTCTGCCGGCTGCCGATTGAGCCAGTCGGTAACCGAGGGATCCGCCGACGGTCTCATGGCCTCCGAAACGACATTTGTGTCCAGAACGATCATCAATCGAAGCTCAGAGGGGCAGCAGGTTCACGCCTTTTACCAAGCCAATCGGCGTCATCGTCCGTCAAGCCCGCATCCCGACCGATCTGAGCAAGAGCGTCACCCATCCGGAGGCGGTCAGACGGCTTCACTGCCTTCTCCAGAATGTCGCGAATTTCCGCTTCAGCGCTCCGTCCATGGGACGCTGCGCGCGCGCGGATGGCCCGATGCACCTCGTCAGGCAAATTTCTCACCGTCACTGATGCCATCAAAGCCTCCTGATACGCATGATCGGATTGCTATCACTTTACCGGCCGTGCTATCATTTGCAAGGAGGATGCGCCAATTTGGTGGCATCTCTTTGTGTGGAATAGTCGAATTTGGCTATGGTCCGCGCGAGGTATGAAGCAATGAACGAGACAGGCACCGCACCTAACCTTCAGCCGCTCAAGCGCCCCAGAGCCCGAGATTGGTTCTGGCGGCCTTGGTATGCCAAACTCTGGTGGTCTGTCATCCTTCTCGCTCTGGTCCTGGGCTGGATCGTACCTCGTGACGTCCTACTGGCCCATGAGGGGGCGATGTGGTTTATCATGGTCTCGGTTCTCAATCCCTATCTGGTCATCATTGGGCTTGGCTTCGGATATTTCCGAGCGGCTTGGAGATACAAATACGGGCGGATGGTCGCGGCGGACGACGAGGTTTTTTTTGGAGACCTGCTCATTTGGGTTCCGACGTCGGAACGACCCTACCGATCCAGGTAATCCACGTTGGCACTGGCACCCGCTCAATCCGATGAACTCTCGTAGGCGACATCGGCGTGCAGAGCGGAGTTTAGGTAAGCGTTAGCGCTGTTTAAAGGTTGGATCGCCATCTACCGGACTGCCCTCGAAATCACCAGAAAATCTGCCCTTACTCAGAATCTCCGACTGCTCGAACGACGTCATGGGGGCAGTTCCATCGAATACGCCTCGACCAGCGTCGGCGTCACCGAGATAACGATTTCGAAGCCCGTCATTTCCAAAGATTTGACGGCCCAGCTCACTCACGAAGGCTTGTTCAGGTTTGATCGACCTGGATGCTGACACTTCTGCATTAGCAATCGATGATCGAACGTCATGATTCAGAATGTCTATGCTCGAAGTCGCTTCGGTCGTTCCACTCCCAGTGTCAGACGTCCTGCCAGAAATCTCAAATCCGGCTCGCCCAGATGCAGAGCGGTTTGCCGAATTAATCAATCGGCTTGGCTTGTCTCCGTGCGACATTGAGCTTCCCCCAGTTTCAGCGCCGACTGAAATATTATTTGATATCTCGTGTGACGCACTGCGACTGAGGGATCGTGTCCATCCGGTCTGCGCCATCACCGCCTGAACGTCGCGCTGCAGGGTATCAGCGACTTGGGGTTTCAGCCGCCAATTACCGTGACGATCCATTTCGAACCCGCCCTTGAGCCAGTTCGCCATCATCGCGTGACCTTCCGCGCCGCCGCCCAGAAAATGCTCGATCGTGTCGGGACCAGCTTGCTTTCCGGCCTCAAAGCGCGTGCTGGTGTCGTTGCGGGCGCTCTTCTCGAACCCGGCACTGGACGAGACGAGGAGATCGTTGTTGGCGAAGCTGAAGCGCGCACGGCCGCCATTGGCAACGGCTCCCAACTGGCTCTCGTTCAGGAGGCCAGCCTTCCACATCTGGGCCGCCGTTCGCGGGGACAGGTTGAGGCTGAGGTCGCCATTCTGGTCCATCGCGATCTGCCGCTTGGTCATCGCGATGCCGTTAGCCTTCAAGAGGCCCTGCATGCGGGTCAGGCGCTCCGCATCGACAATATGCGTAAGACGATCGTTCCGCGCCCGATCGGCAATCCCTTCCGCGCCACCCTCGGCCATATCGACCTGATTGCCGGCGGTTTGGCTGAGGGTCTTGATGAAGCTGTCGAGATGCGCGGCCTGACGCACCGACGACCCGGCAGCTGCCGCGCCCTCGGCAAACCCGAAATTCTCCGACTGCCGCCGCTGCTCGCCGATCCGGGCTGCGCTGCGCGTACCGTCGGGACCGACCTCGCGCTGGGCGTCAAGCTTGCCAGACCGCTCAGCAAAATCATAGCCCGCCGCTTCCCTGGTCCGCCCGTAGACGCTGGTCCCCTCGCGGGACGCCTCTGCGGTCGCGCCATCCGCCGTCCCAAGCTGCGTCGCCGCAGAATAGGTGGCCAGCGCCTTTTCGACCTGCGCTTCGTTGCGGCCGGTCGCGCGGGCGAGTTGGGAGACAGCGGAGGAGCGGGCTTCGCCCGAGAGCGCGTTGATGAATCCGATGCGGCGGCTGGTTTCCTGTAACGGCAGACCCAGCATTGCAGAAGCGTCGCGCTGGCCCTGGTTGGTGCCAGTACGATGGGCTTGCTCGGTCGCGACATTGCTGCGTTCGATGCCGGAGACGTCAACGCCCGCAAAATCACGTCGGCCCTCCATCGCGCCCACCTGCACCTGCGCCCCGGTCAGGTCGTTGCGCAACATGGCCTCTTGGTCATAGGCGTTGGCGATGATCTTGCCGAAGGTAGGGTCACTCGACGCCTCCGCGATGATGCTCGATGCCTTGAGCTGCGCGTCGGCCTGGCTGTAGCCACTACGCTCATAATGACGGGAAGCCGCCTGATGCATCATGCCATAGGCCCGCTCGTCCCCGAACGCCTTCCACTGGACCATCGTCTGGGCAAAGGCGGCAAAGGCCTGCTCACCTGACTCCCCTTCACCGAAATAGCGATTGCCCAGGGTGCGCAGTGCGTCCTTTTCGGCAAATTGATGAATGGCGGCCGTCGTGGCGTTCGCGCGAACCGCGCGCGCCGCCGCGGGGCTGGACAGATCGCCCTTGGCGAGGGCAGGGGAGAGAGCGCCCATTTCCCGCTGCGCGTCGAGACCGCCCAGGCCAAGCGCAGTCTGGCCGGGCGTTACCGGGCTGCCCTCGCCGATGATCGTGCTGGACTCGCCGAACGAACGCGACGCGGCGAACGAGGTCCGCTCGCCAAAATCGCCGAAACTGGATGCAGCGGCCTTGCGATGCGCCGTACCCATTGCCGACCCCTGCGCTTCCAGCGCCGAGGCATAGCCGTCGCTGGTCGCCATCGGCGCTGCAGCACCAGCCGCCTGGGTATGGACGCCCATCGATGCGCCGGTGAGCGAACTGAACATGTTGCCCGAGAAGCGAAATACCGTGAATACGAACGCGCCCGCCAGGCCAGCCGCTGCCGTCCGAAACGTGCCGAAGATGGCCAGCGCTTTCATGGCCGAGGAGGGAGCAAGCATCCAGGCATTGGCCGCGACATGGTTGGCACGCATCTCGGCCAGGACGTCCATCGCCCGGCCAAGGGTCAGCTGATAGATGCCCGCATCGATCACGCCCCACAGCGCCACAAACACGAAGAGCCCCAGCGCATAGGAGAGGACACGCAGATTGATTGGCGTGAGCACGAACAAGAGCGCGACCGGCACCATGAACAGCATGATCCCGAATATCGTCGCGCGGATCGTGGGCATCCATTCATTGGCCGCCGACATGGTCGCAAGCCCGTTGGAGATCACCGCGCGGTTCGCCATGACACGCGCAGCCGATGCCGGGGAGTCCTCGAACAGCACATCGCCGACGCTCGTGCCCAGCATGACGTTAGTCATGAAGGCTTGGAGCGACAGCGGCGTCCCCATCATCATCTGGCCCATTTCCCCCAGCTGACTGCGGCAGCGGGCGAGCTGTCCGGCATTGTCGACGTCGAACCCGGTACGGATGCAGGCCTGGTGGACATAGCCGTCGAACAGGGTCGGCTCGGCCAGGCGTGTTGAAATATGGTCCCAGGCGTCGGCGCAGCTCATGGTCACGCCGCCCTTGTCGGTGGGCGTGTAGACGGTCGAGAAAGTGGCCGGACCCGCCATCGCCGCAAAGGCCGCAGGCAGATCGGTAGCCGTCCGGAACAGCATGTCGTCATCCACCCCATAGGCAGGGGATACGCGCGCGACCGGATAACATTGGCGCACATAGTCCTTCACCGTCGCGTCGAAGAAGGTGTCGGTCATAGGCCCACGGGGCGCCGCGGCGTTGAAGAAGAGATTGAAGGCATGGCCGCCTGCGCCGAACTCCAGCTTGGCATTGGGATCGAGCACATTGTCGTCGATCGTCTCGGCAAGCGCGCGTTCGATAAGGTTCGTGGTGCCCGCGACGAGGACGAGGAGATTGGGGACGTCGCCGACCGGCTGATAGGCGTTGCGAACCCGGTCATAGACATGGACCGTGCCGGTGGTCGCCACGAACCCGACGAACAGCCCGACGCCCATCAGAATCTGGAAGCCGAAGGCGACGAGCCCCATGCCCTGGCCACGAATGCTCGCGAGCACGGCGCCCAGCGCGATCCCTGCAACCGCCATGATCAGTACCAAGGTTTCGTACCGGGGATCGGCAAATATCATCGACACGAGCCGAAAGGCGTCCACCGTTTCCTCAAAGCCGTCATAGCTATGGTAGCTCGCCTCGAGGGCCAGGGCAGGGGAGGGTAGGAGGAGGCTCAACGTCGCGCCGGTCCAGGCGATCGGGTTGGCAAGGGCGGGGCGAAGGGCAGTTTGAAGCATCGGGCGCATCTAACGGCTCCCCATTCAGCGATTGCGGGTGGCGGCTACGCCGGCGGCATTGCGGGCATCGAGATCGCGCTGGCGCAGGAGCCCGGCATAGTTGGCCGACAGGTTCGCCTGGTTTAGCGCCGCCAGATAGGATTGGCGCATCTGCGCGCGCTGCCGCAGCACCTCCTCGCGCAGGTCACGCAACTGCTCGATTCCCTTGGTGAGGATACGGGTCTGGCAGATATTGGCGCTGGCTCCATCGGCAGCGCCCGCCGCGCTTGTGCCGCGCTCGGCATTGGTGAGCGCGAAGTCGATCGTGCGGGTGAGGTCGTTCAGCATCTGATAGGCAAGGGTTAGGGCGACGAGCTCATCGGTGTCGGCGATCACCGAGCCGACTACGCCCTGGCGCACGCCCCATTCGAGCATGCGGTAGACAGGGAGGGTGCGCACATTGGCGACGAACTGACGTTCCTCGTCCGACAAGGCAGCCTTGGTCTTGATCTTTCCCGCAATGGCCTCGAGCCGTTCGCGCGACAGCGCCAGTGCACCCTTGGTCCCGTCGGCCGAGCAATCGTCCGCAGTCGAAGGCATGTTAAGTGCGCGCTTCTGGACCTTACCGGAGAGGAAATCGTCAGGGGACTCGCTGTCTTGCGCCGGGCAGGCCGGGATCGCGGAGAAGAGCGGCACCTTGTCGTTCGCGTCCCAGCGCATATAGACGTCGCCGACCCGCGCGCGCATGACGCTCGCCCAGCTGCTGGCGCCGACCCGGGCGGCCGCGTGGGACAAGAGCGAGCCGGTGCGGAAGATGTCCGTCACTTCCGCCGGGCAGTTGGCCAATGCGTCCTTGAGATCCTCGGTCGGGTTGTTGGCGTTCGCCTCGATTTTCTCCCGGCTTTGCTGGTAGCTTTTGGCAAAGCCCTGTTTGACCGAGCGATAGCCCGTCATCTCCTCGATGATCCCCGACATATTGTCGTCGCCCTTGCCAATCTGTACCATGCGGTTGGCAAGCCGGCAGTCATTGACCTGGATGGAATTGAGGAAGTTGGTTGCCGCCTCCATCTTCGAGATGATATTCCCCATCTTCTCGTCGAGCGTCTCGAGCAGATATTGGAATGCAACGGCAGGGGCGGCCTGGAGGATGCTCTCGAGCTTTTGCACCATATAGTCCGGGTCGAGAAACGACATGCCGCCCAGAAACATGTCGATACCGCCGCACCCCGCCTTTACCTTAGGGACTGTAAGGCTCATCAGATAGTCGTTATGGACATCGACCCGGCCCGACATGCCGCCGGCCGTCACATAGCCGCGGGTCTGATCCTCAAAGCTTCCGGGACTCGTATAGGTGACATTGTCGAACCAGCTTTCCGCCCAACCTTGCGCCTGCGCCGGTGAACTGACGCTACATGTCGCAAGCGTGGCAATCCCGGCAGACAGGGCATGGTGACGCAGACGTTGCATGGCGGTAGACCTCTTCTAGAGAAAATGGGAGTTTCATCGGTCCGCCAGGTCCGCAGAGTGTGCATTTTAACCTTGTAAATTTGGAAATATATTCCAATAATGCAAGGATGATTGAACGGCATATCGCAACAGATTTGATCGAACGTCTGGCTACGACACCAGCAGTGGCGCTGCTGGGACCGCGTCAGGTGGGTAAAACCACGCTGGCGCTCGAGATCGGCAAGACGACCCCTTCGCTCTATCTCGATCTGGAATCCGACGCGGATCGTGCGAAGCTGAGCGAGCCTGAGCTTTATCTCTCGGGGCATCAGGACAAGCTGGTGATCCTTGATGAAGTGCATCGCCTGCCGGGGCTTTTCCAGATCCTGCGGGGATTGATCGATAGTGGCAGACGCGCAGGCCTTACATCCGGCCGCTTCCTGCTTCTGGGATCGGCATCGATCGATCTCCTGGCGCAGTCGGGAGAAAGTCTGGCCGGTCGTGTCAGCTATTTTGAAATGGGGGGGCTCGATGCCCTTGAGGTAGACGCGCAAGCGATGAACAGGCTGTGGGTACGAGGCGGTTTCCCTGACAGCTTTCTTGGGGCCAGCGACCGCTCCAGTCTGCGCTGGCGGCAGGACTTCATCCGCACCTATCTCGAGCGGGATGTGCCCATGCTCGGTCCCAGAATAGCCGCCGAAACATTGCGGCGCTTCTGGACGATGCTGGCCCATCAGCAATCTGGCCTGATGAACGCTTCGGACTTTGCACGAGGCCTCGGTCTCGACTCCAAGACAATTGCCAACTATCTCGACCTGCTGGTTGATCTGCTGCTCGTTCGCAGGCTGGAGCCCTGGCACAGCAACACCGCCAAGCGGCTCGTCAAATCGCCGCGCATCTATGTACGCGACAGCGGCCTGGTCCATGCCTTGCTTGGCCTTGGCGACGAAGAGGCGGTTCTTGGGCATCCCGTAGCTGGCGGTAGCTGGGAGGGCTTTGTTATAGAAAGTCTGATCGCAGCGGCGCCTGAAGGCAGTCTCGCCAATTTCTATCGCACCGCCGCCGGCGCAGAGATCGATCTTCTGATCACGCTGCCAGGGGGCGATTTGTGGGTCTATGAGGTAAAGCGTAGCCTTTCGCCCAAGGTCGAACGCGGCTTTCATCACGCGTGCCAGGATCTGAGGCCCCAACGCCAGATCGTCATCTATCCTGGCAGCGAGACCTACCCCCTTTCTGCGGACATCATGGTGATGCCGCTTGAAACTGCCGGCCAGATGCTGCGCGCGCGCGCATGATCGAAGAGCGCC
This sequence comes from Sphingobium sp. AP50, assembly GCF_900109095.1. Taxonomy (GTDB): domain Bacteria; phylum Pseudomonadota; class Alphaproteobacteria; order Sphingomonadales; family Sphingomonadaceae; genus Sphingobium. The sequence goes on along the minus strand of NZ_FNYZ01000007.1, from coordinate 59,045 downwards.
TGCACAGTTCATCACCGGGGTGCCTCTGCTGGCCTGCTTGCTCCAACAATGCCTGAAAATTTCGACATCGCCCGCACGCCCACGGACGGCCTGACGCCTGTCAGTATTTTGGCGGCCAGATAGGCATTGCGAGCCAGATTGGCATCGAGATCGGTGCCGATCGCTATGGGCACAGTACGGTCCTCATCATCAATCGGGCGTACCCAGGCCACCGGGTGACCAACCCAGGGAAGCCCCAGTCGCCCCGACCGCAAAAGCGCGCTCTGAGTGGTGATCGTGTGCACCCGCCATCCATAGCGCGTGCGAAACCGGGCGAGCCGCGCCCAGAGGTCGGCACAGGGAATGCAGCCTGGTGCCGTGCTCATCTCGATCAGGAACAGGCTGGAACTACCGCGCAGTGTCTGGGCGAGGTCAGGCGGGAAATCCTTTGTTGCCGGTATGCGTGCGATCCAGGCCTGCAGGTCAGGCACGCTTGCAACAGGATGTATCGCTGCCCGACGCGCCAGGTCCCTGCCTGCCTCGGCAGCCATCGCGATGCCCGGACCAAGCGCGCAAAGCCCGGCCATGACCGCCATAGTCGATCGCCTGAGGCTACTGCTTGCCCTCATCGCTCGTCGCCCCCGATGGTGATGCTCGACCTTTGGCCATCCGGCGCCAGACTGGATGCAGCGACGGGCCCATTGGCCAGGGCATCGAAAAAGCCGCCTTCTTCGCCAGCGCCCGTCATGAACTGTTCGGGTCGGATATCGCCATTGAGCAGCCTGACTGCCTGATAGGTCATTTGCGAGAGGTTCGGATAAGCCTCGACGCCGCTTGCAATCACCATGCGCTGTGCGCTGTCGCGCCGGATCACCATCGTCGTCGGCGTCACGTCGACGCCGAACCGCGATCCAAGTTCGGGATGGGCGTCAAGATCCTGCCGGATCACCTGCCAGCCATAATCCTCCTGAAACCGCTGAACGATCGGCCATTGCACCCGGCAGTAGCCGCAACTCTCCCGGCTGAACATGACGAGGGCATATTGCCTTGCCTGTCCGCGTAGATAGGCCCGGCGAACTGCCTCCTTCTGGGCACCCAGCGCGGCGCGCGCATCGCCGACCATGGGATTGGCCGACTTGGCATTGAGCTCGGGATGGGTGAGCATCGCAATCTGGGTGAGGCCGGCAAAAGCCCTGGCCTTGCGCCGGGCGAAATCCTGCAGCCGCCAGAAGTCCGATATTGCGTCCACGGTCAGCACGGTCGCGGCATAGTCGCGCTGAGACTCGATGAGTTTGCGGATTCTCGGTGGGGTCCATCGGGCAAGCTCGGCCATCGGCGGGATGACGGGTTTAACGAGCGGCGCATCCTCCATCTCGTCCGCTTGCGCCTTGGGCGCCGGCGGTGCCTCGTACCACCAATAGCCCTGGCGGACCTTCGTTGACGGCGGCGGTGCATCCGCACTTCGCGCGGCCTTCGGGACGAGGGCAAGTATGCCCGCCGCCACGAATAGGGAAACCGCGCGCTTCACAGCACCCGCTCCATCCGCACCAGTTTTGCGATCGGGACCAGGCCGAAATAACGGCTGTCGAACCCGTCCTTGTAGGATGAGCCAATATAGGCCCGGCCTTCAGGGATCGGCCCGCTTTTCCATCGAAAATAGTCCAGTCGCTGGCCGTTCCTCCCATAGGCTTTGCTGACACCCAAGAGGTTGCCGTTGCAGAAGAAGGCAGCCTCTATGCGTCCGGAAAAGCGATCGGACCGCATGGTGAAGGACGCAAGATGGTCACCGGGCAGGCATAACGCATATTTGGTGACATTGACCGGTACCGGCCCGGCGAGGGGATGGCGTAGTTCGAACATCACCAGATCATGCCGGGCGATGGTCCCAGGCGATTTACGGACAGCATAGGCGTTGATCGAGGGGCTGCTGACCCAGATCAGCTGAGGCAGCGCCCACCAGACGAACAAGGCAATAGCCGACACTATAGCCATCGCTTTCCATAACCGTTCCGGCATGGATGGCTGATCGGGACCCGCTTGTCCCAAGGCTTCGGCGGCCCGCCGGGGCAGGTCGCGGACAACGGGCCAGCCGAGCCTAGCGGCGTTCCAGGCGAGTCTGAGCATCGCGCACCTCCTCTTTGCCGCCGAGGCGGGCATAGGCTTCAAACATTCCGGTGAGCGCCGCGTCGCCATAGACGAGATGCGCGGCTTTGGTAGAGGTGGGGCTGTCCTCCTCCCGCTCACAATAGGGCTGGGTCGGATCGCCTGGCAGCATGCCCAAAGCGGGAACCCTAGCGACGCCATGCTGCCGGAACAGGATCGGATCGACGATCAGTTGCACATTGCGCATGGCGCAAGCCGGGCCCTCGCAGCCTGGATCGAGCCGCAGGATCTCTGCCGAGAGCTTCGCCATCGGGCCGACCTTGGTGAGCCCGCCGGGCGCGCCACGAAATGCAAGGACCCCGTGCGCGCGCTCGAGCTGCCCGGCATAGGTCCGCAGCGTTGTGATCGGAATCGAGGAGGATAGGAACAGGACCGGCACCCAGGATCGGGGGGCTGCGGGCGTGACCGCGTCGACGATTGCCTGTGTTGAAGGGGCTTCCAGACCCAGGGCTTGCGCCAGCCGCTTGCCCATCGCTTCACGGTCCCTCGCAAGCTGCGCCTCGCCTGCCAGCCGGGCCGCCCGTGCGCGTTCTTCAAGAACAGGGGAGGGCTTTCGAGATCGCAACGCCTCAAAGGCCCGTTTGCGCATCGGTGCGGAGGATGTAGGCGGAACAGGCGAAGGAGACCGCGCCGATGGTGCCTCACTCTGGCGGGTACGCGCGCTGGCCAGAGCCTCCATCGCTTGTGCGCCGGTTGCAGGCGCGCCGATCGCGGGACCAGGGCCTGATTCTTGCTGTTCTTCAGCCGTCTGGGCAAGGGCGTAAGGCACACCCGCCAGCGCCAATGCAGCGCCCAGACTAAGGCTGGACGGTCTTGAGATACGCATCGACGCGCTCCTCCATATCGGACTGGATGAGATCGGCCGACCGGGCCTCGATCTCGCTATAATATTCGGACAGGTCCATGCGGCTGAAGTCGAGCGCCTGAAACTCCTGGGGCGTAAAGCCACGGCAGTCGGGTGATTTGACCTCGCCCCAGCCATTGGCAAACGCCTTTAACTGGTTGCGACCCTGCTCCTGAATGATGCGGCCGAGCTTGCTATTGAAGCAGCATTGGCTTTTCGCCTTCTGGACGCAGATGCCCAGGATCTTCGACGAGCAGTAAGTGCCGACCTCGTGGCACATGCCCGAACCCCGCAGCATGCCCGCTTCCATATCCTGTTGGTCGCAGCCTTGCAGCAGAACCTCCATCATGAAATTGATCGCGAGGCTGATGGCGATCGAGGTCGGGTCGATCCCGACGATCAGCGCGTTCGCCCCCGCGCTCGCTGCCTGGCTCGCGGTCGCGCCCGCCCGGAACGCTGTATAAGCCGCCTTCATGCCGGTGAACACGCCCTTGGCGACCGCGATCTTGGTACCGATCGAGCTGATCGACGAGCCCATCCCGTCCTTCACGATCTTGCCCTTGTCCTTGCAGCAGTTCTGGAAGGTGACGCTAAGGCCGGGCGTCCGGCAGCGAAGCTTGCGGCCGCCGAATATCTCGATCGTCCCGAGACAATTGCCGTCTTCATCGACCGTGCCGTCTGCCAGGGTGCCGGGGTCGTCGATCGGAACATCGGTCTCGATCGGATGCGCGCCGGTATCGATGCAGGCATGGGGCGAGCAGCTGGGCGGCGCGATGCCGTCGAGCGACAGACAGGAGAACTGGGCCCCTAGCGGGCACCTATAATGGTGATCGGCGTCCTGCGTACAGGCGGCCTGGTCGATAGGGCATAGATGCTGGCCACCTTCTATGGCTCCGCATCCGGCGATCTCGCCTTCATCGGCGGCATCGCCATTGCCATTGCGATCGACCGCGCAAAGCCATTGCTGCGTCGCCTGCGTCTGTGCCGCGGCGACCTGGGGCTGCGCGCAGGTAGCGAGCAAGAGCATCAGCGCGGCGGTAAAGGCATTGCGGCCGCTCATGGCGCGCTCGCCGTGCAGACAAGGTCGGCGCCCGCGAGCCTGACCGTCTGCATCATTGCCACGGCTTGCGGGAAATCGTCGAGGCAGCCGCACGCCGATACGATCTCCTCACCGTCGCCTGCAGGGCAGACATTGTCGGCGGTGCAGGCGTGATAATAGGTATCCCAGCCTTGAGGGCTGTTCTGCAGCGCGCCGACCACGCCATCGGGCGCGGCGTCGCTGTTCACGCGTGCTGCCCGCGTTTTGCAGATCGGTTCGCAGGCCGGCACGGAACCGCGTTCGGGCAAAGCAAAGGGGCGGGTGGTCTGCGCAACGCCACCATCTTCGGTGCGCGCCCTGTCCGCCAGAAGGGTCTCGGTTGACCGGTCGATGATATAGGCGCTGCGCGACAGGTCAGGGGGCGTCTGCACGCCCGTGTCGATCGTGCAGGCATAGCGCCGTTCGCGCAGGAAGAAGTCGCGGGTGAGCTGCGTCGTGCAAGTCCCCGTGCCGACTGTCCGGGTCTGCGGAAGTGGCGAAAGACCCGTGCCCACGCCGCTGCGAAAGGTCGCTACGCCATCAACCGTCTCATCTTTGAGATGACAGTGGGACTGGCCGGCATAGCCGGCGCACAGATCAACCACCCTTTCGCTCGCCCGACAGGCAAGGTCCAGATCGGCGTCAATCTGGGCAAATGCTTCGCCTTCGTCTCCGACAGCGACGCGAAGCCAGATTTCGTGCGAGCCCGGGGTCATGAACGGTGTCAGATCAACGGCCGGCGCGGCATTGAACGGTCCGCCCCTCTCGCATTTGCCCGGCGGCAACCCCATGTCCGTCCAGGGGGATGGGCCTGATGCTACCAGTTGCCCGTCCACCCGCACCTGGGCCCAGTCATCTGCATAATAGCGTGCCAGGCGGACCGCTTTCAGTCGATCCCCGTCGCCAACGTCGATCGTCATCCTGAAATCGAATAATCCGCACTTGCCCCCTTTGAGGCTGTCGTCGCCTGGCGAGCCCATCAGGAAGGACAGCCGATCGGGTGCTGGCGCCATGGTCGCATATCCCCCGGATGATCGGGTGATGATCGTCTGCGGGTCGGGCGAAGACATGCTGATCTCGCGGTTTATGGTGCAGACCGACACCTGCTGGGCTTTTCCGAACCACGCTGGCGACGCCTTGACCGCCTGGAATACGGAACTGGCAGCGGCCACCGCCTCGGCGTCGCCGGCCAGAAGCGTGGGGGCGGCCTTATAGCGCGTCTGGTCGACTGTGGGGTTGGTCGCACACGCGGTCGTCTGCGCGCCGATATAGCGGATGACGGGACCTTCCACCTGCGCCTGCGCGACCCCGATGCGGGGATCGGCCGTTGTAAGGGCGCCAACGACGCCGCCTCCCAGATCCTTGAGGACCCCTGCCATATTACCCCAGGCGAGATTGGACCCGCAGCTATTGTTGAGACAATAGCAGCCCGCAAGCTGTGTCATCGCCGTTTGCGTGAGCCCGATTTTCTGGCTCTCGTCCACATTCCACGCATAGGCGCGGCATCCCTCCCAGGTGCCCGGATTGCAGGCGATGACGCCATTGGCGCAAACGCCCGACACCGGTACGGGCAGCTGGGTCTGGTTGTCGAAGGCACCGTCAAAGTCGCGGTCATGGGCGATCCGCACCTGCCCAAGGTCGCCGGTGGCGCCAGGCTGGACCAGCAGTTCAAGGAGCGTCGCGCTTTTCTGGCAGCTGATCGCAGGGGTAAAGCTGGTCTTGCCATCGACCGTCGCGATTGGCTGCCCGGCAAGCCCGGGCGTCACAACGTTGGATCGCAGCGCATCGCTGTCGCCGGTACGCGCGCGCGATGCAGCGGCGGCAGCCCGCGCGCGCTCCTGGACACTGAGCACAGGTTCCTGGCCAAGTGCTACTGCCTGCAGGACCAGCGGCGATACAACGCTCAGAAGAAGGGCGGCGCACCAGCGGGTCACGGCCGCATTGCCCCTTGGGTGCGGCTGCCGTGGCGGAGCCGGAAGAGACCGCCGGACGCTAGCCGAAACACAGCCTGGCCCTCAAACATCGTCAGCGTCGCCTTGGCGCAGGGCAGAGGAGATGGATCTGCCGCGTTCAGGGAAGGGCGGGCATTGGCCGAGCGAGGCACCGCCGGAATCGAGGGTGGAGCGGCGTCGTCAAGGGGCGTCGACGCCGCTCCTGCACCGCACGCGCCCAGCCGGCCTTGGGTGCTGTGGCGGGCAGACCGGGAGACCTTTGGGTCACGCGCGATGCATCTGGTGGGGGGTCTGCTCATGGCACCGGAATTCCGGCGCAGCAGATCACCTTTTCGAAAAGCATGAATTGGGCATTGTCTTTGCCAGGCGCGTGTTTGCCGCTCGACCAGAGTGCGCCGGGACGGCCGACATTGACGCATTTGCCGCCCTTGACCGGTTCCATGATCTGGAGCTTGTAACGGCTCTTGGTCCAGATTGGCTGTGGCTTGAACGAGCAGCCGTCCGCCGAGGAAATGGTGAGCGCGCCGAGGCGTCCCATCATGAAGGTGCCGCGGGCGGCGAGGCCCGCCCAAGCCTCGACACTGTCACCAAAATGGATGTCACCAGCGATCGGGTAGGTGGCACCCCAGGAGCCCATGCACCAGAAGAGGGGGTCGATGACCTTGCCCGCCGCAGCCGCAGCGCTGTCTGCCATGCAGGCAAGGCCGGCGGCGGGATTACCGAACAATATGCCTTCGGGCTGGATGATCGCGCCCAGCGTTCCCGATTGCCAGGTCGGTAGAACCTCGGTGATCATAGCGACGTCGAAACCGTCATCCTCGATGCACGGCAGATCGGTGAACATGTCGAGCATCTTCCAGACCGGCGCGATATAATAATGCATCTGCGCCAACATCTTGACGCTATTCGTTCCATCGGCGATTGAACTCTGGCTACCCTGGAGCTTGCCGCCGGTTGGCATCAGATCAGCGCCCAGCGCCATCATGCATCCAGGCTCGGTGACGACATCGACCATGCGATTTGGCGACCAGAAGCTGACCTTGACCCCGAACCAGAAGCTGACACCCTTGCGACAGGCACATAGCAGCTTGCTCGCCGACTGGGCGTCGAGTTCCTTGTCGAGCTTGTCGAAACTCCCGACCTTCACGCCGCCGATCGTGATCGGGAAAATGCAGGTCCAGCGCACCTTCGTGATCGGATTGAAGATCGTACCGGCCTCGCATTTCGACGCTTGAGCGGGTATCGGCGTTGAGATGGAGATCAAAAATCCCAGGGCCAGCGTGAACTGGCCGATCGGAAGCCGCCGGCGTGTAACTGTCAGGGATGCCGATATGACTTTTAGGACTCTACGAAGATTGTGACGAGGACCAGTGACATGGCGGCATCCAGTGGACAGGTAAGTACGACCGGTGAGCGCGCGATCGAGCGGACGCTTTTGCAGCCCAGCGATGTCGCGGCATGTTTTCAGGCTCTGGATCATCCAAAGCCTGCAACGCGTGCGATGCGCGCGGCCATCCAGCGCTATCATCGGACGATCTCCACCCGGTGAGCCGCCTTCGATATTAAGTCGCGCGGACCATATTCCTGCAGGACGAGCCGCTGTCCCGCTTGCGAGACGATGACCGGCGCGACCGTCAGTCCGAGCCGGTCTTTCACGCGTTCTTCAAGAATGAAGAGTGGGCGTCCGACCTGTTCGCCCAACGCCAACGCATCGCCGGCGGTCAGCAGGATGAAGTCTGCGGGCCGCGCGGTGCGCAGCGCCCAGCCAAGATCGCGCGGATGCACAATGACGAGACGCTGGGGCAGCGCGACATAGGTCAGCGGATTGAAGGTGAACCCCTTGGGATAGAGCATCGTCCCATCGGGCAGCTTGATGTCGAACTCGAGCGTGTAGAAGGGCACCACGGAGCGGGTGCGGGCTTTACTCGCCAGGCCGAGCGTTGCCGCCCGCATCGCGGACCATCCACTGCGCGGACCGAAATTGCGCGCCATATCGACGGGCTGCCGCGACGCCCTGGCTTCTATCTCGCTCAGCGCGTCAGCCTCCTCGATCGGCCAGGTGCGGCCGATCGTCGCGGTGCCTGCCCGCGCTGGCTCTGAAATGGACGCGATGCAAAGCATGATGGGTATGGCGCAGCGCTTATGCATGGCGCTGTCTCCGCCGGCGGGCGTGTTTCGGCCGCTCGCCCATCAGAGCAAGTGCAAAGGCACCGATGCTTGACAGCATCATCATGATGACCGCGACCCGAAGCATCGTGGCGCAGGGGTCTGGCGCTCGGAGGAACAGGAGGCAGGCGAGCATCGATTGGAGCAGAGCCCCGACCATGAGGCGAACAGGCCCCGTAGAGGGGGAAGACGACAAGATGCCGGTCATGACCGCCACCGTCGCCAGCGCTTTGCAAGAGCGCTCCAACTCAGACCGGCGCCGGCTGAGAGCCCGAGCAGCAGCATACCGCTGGCAAAGCAAGCCGCTGCTACCAGTATCGCTGCTCGCAGGATTTCAGCGATCGGCTTGCCAAGACAAAGTCCGGCCACGACGATCAGGCTCGCCATCATGAACGTCTCGATGGTGATCAGCCGAAACCGCCAGAGCCAGGCTTCCGCTTTTGCCCGTTCGGCGACGCGGGCTTCGATCTCCTGTTCGAGGGCGACATGTCGCTCGAGTCCGAGCGTGAACTGGACACCATTTGTCGTCTCGCGGTTCATGACGCCACCTTTCCAGGCTGGGCCTGCCGGCCGAGAAGCTGCGCGGGATCCACGCCGGCCAGTTCGCACACCGCCTCAAGGGGCGAAGCGCCGCGCGCGAGGAGCCGATCGAAGGCGGCGACCTCATTGGGGGCCGAAGTGTTGATCCAATAGGAGAAGGGGTCGACGACCAGGCGCGCAATCCCCAGGCCCAGCGGCGAGTCGATGAAGACCTCGCTATAATTGGGCTTGTTGTTGCGGACCGACTTCAGGAGATCGAGGACGAAGCCCGAATAGTCGAGGATCTTGTTCTCGACCGCCTTGTCAAAGGTCGATCCCTGCAGCAGGAAGCGCGTCGCGGCATTTTCCAGGATGACCTGGCCCGTGCCGCCGAATAGCAGCAGATCGTTCATCGACTGCAGGACGATGCCGAAACTGCCCTGATATTTACGGGCACGCCTGTAACCCTGGCCGAAGGCTTCGGCGAGGCGTGACAGGTCCTGCCCGTCGCTCTTGCTCATGAATTGCGCGGCCTCGTCGCACAGAACGAACCGCGGTCGATCGCGACCCGAGAGATAAAGCTCCTGCGTGACCGCATTCACCACCACCATGACGATGACGTTGAACAAATCGGGCATGTTCTTGAGGCGCTCGAGTTCGAGAACGACGAACTCGTCGCTCGAAATGTCGAGCGTCGAAGGACCGTTGAAATAGTGGCCATAAACGCCGTCGCTCGCAAAATCGCGCAGGTTAAAGGCCAGCTCGCGCGCGACGGGCACGAGATGATCGACCCGGTCAAGATCGCTAGTTATGTTTGCCGGGTAGGCGCCCAGCCACACGCGTACAGCGTCGATGCCATCGGCGGCCCGGCCCGTTTCGATCGTCCACTGGACAGCTGATTTCAACAGGTTCCATTGCGATGTTGAGACGCCTTTGCGCGTCGCGGCATTGGCCATTTCGGCAACGATCGCGACCGCCATGGCGATCGCCGACTGCCGATCGTCGCCGTCGATGGCGAGCCCCATGTCAAACGGATTGAGGACCAGATGCTCCTCGCCAATGTCGATATAGCGGCCCGAGCACAGCGTGCAGAGCTTCCTGTAGCTGCCGCCAATATCGATGATCCGGATGAGCGCGCCGCTGGCATAATATTGCTGGCACAGGTTATTGAGCAGGAAGCTCTTCCCCGCGCCGGACTCGGCCGAGACGATGAAATTATAATTGTTGATCCGCGCGTCGAAGAGATCGAGCGTGATGAGCTGACCCTTTCGCCCCGTATAGAGAAGGGCCGGGCGCCCACCGCCGCGAAAGTCGGTCTGGATCGGCGCCATCAACACCGCCGCCTTCACCGGCATGCGAAGATCCCGCTCTAATAGTTTGATTGTGCGGCCTTCGGGATAGAGGCCGAAAGGTAAGCTCATCGCCAGCAAAACAGGGTTGAGGTAGCTCTCTTCCTGCATCATGAAGGGTAAGGGCTCGCTTTCCCACAGGCGCTTGGCGCGCGCCGCCATTTCGCGGGCTTGGGCCCGGGTCTGGCCGAACAGCCAGACGGTCGGGATCACCGACACGAACTTGCTGTTGCCCGCTTCATCGAGGACCCAGCCGATCTCCTCGATCTGTTTCCCCACCTCGACCGCGAACGAGCCAGCCGCCTTCTGGGCCGAAAGGATCTGCGCACGTTTATGGATCTCGAACGCGCTGTGATCGAACAGGATGTTCAACGTGTAGAGGAAGGGACCGCCAATCTGATCGCTGTCCTCCGAAGATCCGCGCATACCACCGGTCAGGCGATTGGCGCGTTCCGCTGTCACTCGGCGCGCTGGCGACTTGGGCGTCAGACAGCGCGCAACCTGGTTGCCCAGGAACACTTCAGGGCCTTCGAACAACAGGTCAGGGCCGGCATCGATGATCTGCTTGCGCACGGGGCGGGCCGGATTGCCATCGTCGCCTTGCGCGAATACGCCGGGTGCGCGAGCAAAGACACCATTGAATATCCGGCGATAGAAGGAAACCAGCCCCTGCGGCGGCATGCGACGAATGCCGAGCTTGGCAAGCTGCTCCTCGATCTGCCGACGCATGTCGCTACCGATTTTTTGCCGGGTCTTGACCGACAGGAAACTGCGGAAGTCGCGGATCGGAATGCCGTGGAGGGCATCCAGGCCGTGGCGCCCTTCATGAAGATAGGCATAGGTCTGCTGCGCCGATGCCTGGATCAGCGGATCGTCCCGGGTCTTGAGGTCCAGAAAGGCATCGAGCGTATCGTCGATCAGCGGATCGGCAAAGGCATGGATCTGGACGACCGTGCCCGGCGGGAAATGGATGTTGAGCAGGCCCTGTAACGCACCATGCACATGGGCGAACATATAGGCGGAAGGCACCAGCTCCCAGGCATAGCCCCAGCCATCGTCGATACAGAGAAAGGCCTCTTCGCTTTCGTCCCAGGCAACCATCGGAAGATAGTCAGAATAAGCGTCGCGCGAGACGCTGCGCCGCAAGGCGGCAAATGTCATGCCGCCGCCCGTGCGTGTTCCCGGGGCCTTCATGGCCGGGGTCCTTCAGGCGCTGTCTCATCGAGCGGCTTCTCTCGCACCTGGTCGAGGATCGGGGCCTTGGCGGCGGGAGAGACCCGGTCCAGCAGATAGTCGCCAATCACCCATTGTGGCCGATCCAGCAGCGAATAGACATAGCGCGGCATATAGAGCCGGTCGGGTCGCGCCCGATCGGCATAGGGCATGATCAGCGTGCGCACCGTGCGTGAAGGCCGGAGCATCGGCGTCACCGGCGCCTCGATGAGGCCCTGCAACTCGCGATAAACGCTGTCGCGATAGCCTTGATAGGCGCTTGGGCTAGCTATTTTGGCTTGGGCGCGAGCGGTGGTGGGTGCCGCGTGCACCCCGTCCTGCACTCTGTCCGGCGCTGGCTTCAGCATCGCCTTGTCACGGGTGACTGACGGGTCCGATCGCGAAGCCCGACCCGCTACTGCGTCGGCATAGGCCTTGTCGGGATGGATGCACTGCCCGTGGTCGTTATTCTTACAGGAAAATTTTTCGGAATAGGGCGACATAAGAGAGCCAAGGCTCGTGCATCCCGATATGCTGACCAGGACAGGCGCGAGCCATAGGCACTTGGGCATAGCCGGGCTGGGGGCGCGAGACGACATGGCGGGTATCTCCGAATATGGGGGGTACGGGCGCATCAGAATTTGGCTCCTGCGCTGGGCTTGATCTCGAGGGTCACGCCCTCCTGGATCACGACCACCACATCCTTGGCGGCGCCGACCTCGACGATGGGGCCGGCCTGACGCGCCAGGTCGAGGTAGAAGTCGGTGAGTTTGTCCGACGATTTGGAAAGGCCGCCCGCGAGTCCCGCCTGCGCCGCTTCACCAGGGTCAAGGCTGCGTACATTGCCGAGCGCCGAGGTCGAGACGTCGCCAAGACTTGATTCGACGGTCTGCGAGAAGCCGCTGATGGTTCCCGCGATGAAAGAGCGGGCGAGCGCGGCGCCAGCGCGGGTGACGACCTTGCCCGACAGGCCCTTCTTGCCGTCGGTATCGACAAAGAAGCCCTTGATCGGTTGATCCACAACCGATCGCTCATCGAAATCCACACAGGACAGGGACACGAGCTGGACCTCCACTCGCTCCTTGGCGAGACTGCCAGTAGCGTTGCCGATCACAAAACAGCCCGCCAGGTTTGCCTTGACGTCATTGGGCAGCACGGCAGGTGCCTGGACCCGGGCGATCAGTGGCTCGGGATTGCTCGTCGCATCCCGGCTTGCGAGCGCGTCGATCCCCGTCAGCAGTCGCGCCTTCATAAAACCAGGCGGCAAATAAATCGTCCGGGCTTTTTTTTTGGGTGCGCCGGGGCTGCTCGGCGCGTCGCCCGCCACAATCGGCGTCGCGCTCGTCGCGCTACCGATCGCGCCAATCACCTTCTCCTGCGGCGGCGCGGGTGGCGCGGCTGGCGGCATCGGTGGAGGCGGAACCTCGTCGGCGCCGGTGCCCGGTACGCCACCTTGGCCCGGGATGGGTGGATAGGCGGGGATGTCGCTGCCTGGAAATGCGGGCGGCAAGTCGCCGGACAAGTCCGAAGGGTTCGATTGACCGACAGCGCCGATCTTTCCTGCCTCGATCGCGCTGACTCGGTCGCCAAGCAGGGATTGGCCATCGAGGATCTTCTTGAGGTCGCCGCGCATCTTGAGCTCAAGGCTGTCGCCGCGCAGGCCCGCGCCCATGTCCATCTTGGACGCACTGGGCGGAAGATCGGTAGGGGCGCTTGATCCGCTGCTGGCCGTGTAGAGCCCATATCCCAGGATCAGGATGCCGATACCAACGCCGGCCTGCTTGCACCGCAGCTTTTGGCTCGCGCTGAGCGTAGCCCAGTGGGTTCGCAGATCGAGCAGGGCAGGGCCGCGTAACTCGAGGGGCGCTTCGCCAGGTGCTGGCTCGACCTTGGGTGGGCGTGAATATCCCTGTCGCCCCGCGTGACTTTCAGGACTTGACATAGACTGCGGGGCAGCATTGCCGGGTTCGCCCCCATTTGGACCCTTCCTGCGCTCGGTCATGGCTGTTCTCCCCGGCGTATGACGATGAGGCGCGCGGTCTCATTGGGTTTGAGATCGGACCGGTCGAGGGTGATCGCAAAGATCGTCGATCCAAGCGCTGCATCGAGGAACAGCCGTTCATCGAGTTGGATCGGGTGTGCAGCCCGGATGAGATATTCCGAAGCCGAGAGGCCCGCGCCTTCGATTTGCACGGCCCGGCGCTCGACAAGATCGGCGCCGTCCAGGCCAGGCAGGGAAAGCGCGCCGTTCCGCGGCGCGATGTCTGTAAAGCTAGCCGGGATTCGATCCTCCAGCAGCGACAGGGTGATCGACACCGCACGCTCCTCTTCGACCAGCGGCCCCAGCAATTCGCTATTGGCTTGGGCGCGCTGTCTGGTGCCTGGAACGAGCGTTACCGTCTGCGCCGGAATATCGGCGGGCTCGGCATAAAGGGGGTAGATGGCGCCGTTGCAGGCGACGAAAAATTCCGACGGGGCGGTGACGAAGCTGCGGGTCACCTGGCCTGCATCGTCAGTTTCCTTGACCAGGAATTTGACCCAGGCATCGGCGCCGGCGCGCTCCACCGCGATTGCCTTTTCGGCTGAGAACTTCACATCCTCAATCTCGCCGCCGACACAGATGAGGTGATTGATGTCGCGGTTGGAGAGACGGATCGCGCTCGACTGATCGGGCAAGGCGACGATCGGTTGGGACTGGGCAAAAGCGGCGGCAGGGAGCGTTGCGAGCGCCAGCGCTATCGCTGCCACCTGCAGAAATTCAGCTTTCCGCATTGAAATTCTCCTCGGAGAGCGCGGTCAGCCAGAAGCGACCGTTATCGAGCGCGTAACGAATGTGTAGCACGCCCCGGAATTTGCGGATCACGCCGCCGATGACGCGCACCTTCTCGACGGGCACGACGATGTCGCGCTCGGTATAGGTGACGGGCTGGTCGGTTCGGATGTAGGTGGCGATCGACAGCGTCGGATTGTCCGCAAGCTCGTCCAAAATGCCATTGAGGCTATCGCGGATGCTGTTGAACGCGCTGGGGTGAACAAGGGTCAGCAGCTCCTGGAACTGGCGATCGGCCGAATATGCCGAATAGGTGCCAGCCATGGCGACGATATTGCGGGTCATGGTGCGCAGATAAGCGCTCGAAGGTTTGTTGCCCGTCACATAGAGATCACCGGAGGCGCCGAAGGGTACGACGACCGTGCGCTGGTTCTGGTTAGAGGAATAGATGACGAGGCCAAGAACAGCGGTGACGCCGAACAGGCCGGTGACAGCGAATTTCAACAGCCGGTTCTCTTCGAACAGGTTCGAGGAGCCCTGCAGATAGCGATGAATGCCCCAGCTCGCCGGCTTGCCCATCAGCGGGTCCAGCTCTGGCTGTCGGGCGGTGCTTCTTATGCGCATCTCGTGACCCTCACTCGAAGAAGCGGGTCTGTGTGGGACCCGGATAATGGGAAAAGCGCAGCAGCCCCCAGCGCCAGGCGAGATGCGGCAGGAAGCCGCGCGGCTTGGTCCGCTTCCAGGGGATGAAAAGGAGAAGGGAAGCGATGAGCATCCAGCCAATCATCCCGCCGACGATGACCGCGACGAAGATGGTGGCCATGACCAGTATGAATTCATCCGAGCCGAACCAGAGGATCTGGACGGGACGGTGAAGATATTGGGGCAGACGCTCGTCCACTTGTCCCTTCTCCTCCTGCTTTACGACACCCGCGCGGAGCATCGTTCCGGAGCGCCGACCATCGGCGCCCGGTTTGGGGCCGGCGGGGCAGACACAAGGTCAGAGCCCGACGGACGTGGCTGTCAGATGGTCATCCCGAAGGTCTGGAGGATCGAATCCGCCTTGATGAGGCAGACCGCCGCCACGATCGTGGGAATGCCGATCATGATGTTGGAAAAGAGTCGCGAGACCCCGAACAGGAAGGCGGCAACGCCACCGACAAAGCCCAGCGGTCCCTTCACGCCCTGGTTCACGACGATGTCGTAAATGTCGTAGCCAAGGTCGCCCTGGGCCGGTGCCGAGAACGCATGGGCCGCGCTGCCGACGATGCCAAGCAGTAGCAGCGCGATACCAAAATCCGCGGTAGACAGGAGCCGCTTCCCCAAATGCATATGCATGGTATTTCCTCCGTTGAAATGGACCATCCCTGGCTGTGCCTGCCGGCCGCGATCGTGATCGCTGTCGACCGATGAGGCAGCTGGATGACCCTGCAGGGGCTGCGTCATCGGCATTCCGGTCCATGCGCCTGACTCTGCTGCCGGTCCGTAGGCAGCAGCAGGGCCGTGCGCGATGGCCGCCAAAATTCGGGATCGGCGGGAGATCTGATCCCCGGGTTCAGCGCGCCACATGGTCGCTCGCCCTCTTCGCATCGAGGAAGATCTCGATCTCGCTCTGCTGAAAACCCGAGACGATCTTGCCGTCCAGGATGAGAGTCGGTGTTCCAGAAACACCGACCTGCAAAACGGCTTTGCCATGGGCTGCCACACGCGCATGCCCGGCCTCGCACTGAGTGAGCGTTTCCGGCGTCGCGCCGCTATACATCGTCCTGAAGGCGGCTTCCGGATCTGCGGCGCACAAGATATGTTCGGCCTTGGCCGCCGCCCCAGGATGAATGCCGGTCACAAAGAAGATATGCCGCCGAACCGGTTTGCCCTCTGCGGCTTTGCTCGCCCAATAACGATCCAGCGCCCGGCAATAGGGGCAATCGGGATCGGTAAATTCGACGACTTCGGGCGCATCGGCAGGCCCAATCACCAATGCCTGCGATCGGTCCAGCGCCGCCAGCCTTTTGCGCGCCGTTGCGTCCTGCGCCAGCGCCGTCAGGTTGATGCCGTGTCGGTCATAGATCGCCGCGAAAAGCACATTGTCGCTTTCTGGCGCATAATAGACCATGCGGCCGCCCGCATTGGCCTGGTATAGCGGCCCGCGAACCGGCGAGAGACGGAACTCGTCGAACTGCAGGTTCATGAAGCTTTGGCGCAGCTGCTGCTCGGCTTTCGCGGCTGCCTGCGAAAGCAGCGCGGCGTCCGGGGACGGCTGGGCGAGGACGACGGGGCTGAACGCGGCGCCAAAAAGGCAAAACAGTCCCCTGAACGGATCAGCGCGCCGCATGACCGGCCTCCTTTAGGGCTGCGCGGTGGCGCACGACGCCCTGCAGCGTGACATGCGATCCAAGTCTGATGGGGGAGGCGCCCGACGCCCTCACGCGATAGGCCAAACGCATGTCGTGAATCGAGAAGCCCTCAGGGTCTGATATGATTTGGCGGGCATGCACGATCGGGAGATCAGGACAGTGCCCGGCAACATCCGTCTCGTGTTGGCAGGAAGGCAGCAGGGCGAGCGCCGTCGCCGCGGCAAGCGCCGATATCAAGACCATGGTCCATCCCTTCATTTTAAGAGCGTCTGTCGTGCTTGGGGTGGAGCCTGCTGGGTCCGCCTCTTCACCAGCAAAGGAATGCGAGATGACAGAAGGCTGTGCAACGGGGCGGGCACTTTACTGCCGATCGGGCGCTGAAATGCCGAATGGGAAATAGGCTGCCTAATCGGCAATTTAGTGCCGATTTCTCCGCCAAGTACCTGATTTTATTTGTGGCGTCTTTCCGGATTTGATTGTCAGTCCTGCGGCTCCTGTTGGCGGAAAGACTATCAGCGTCGCCAGATCGGCGATTGTTTCGATTGTGGCTTTCTTTGTTTTTCCTATAGTTGGCGGACAGGGATGCCGTGGCGGGCTCGTTCTCCATGAGGGAAAGCGCATGTCACCAGAACGAGCGCCAGCTGTGACCACAAGTCCCCTCCTGGACTTCGTCAAGGAGATGTCGGGCCGACGAATCGAGCAGGCGCGCCGTCGCAGCGGCTTGACCCAGTCCCAGTTTGCCAGGGAGGTCGGTATCAGCATGAGGTGGCTAAGGGAGATTGAGGCTGGGAATCCCAGCTCGCGCCTCGACGACCATGTCGTGTGCGCGCAATATTTGCGGCTATCAACCGGACATATCTTTCTGCCGCTGCTCTTCAGCAGCCAGGACATGGAGTTTCCGCGAGAGCTATCCTATGGCGATTTCAGCGAACTAGAGCGCGAGTGCATCGACCTCATCGCCGAGAGGAATATAAAGCGGATTCAGACAAAGTTGACGCCACGCTGGTGGTCGAAGCGGCCCGACAAAGCCTAGCTCGCAATGGCACCCTCCGATCCGGTCACCCATGAGCGCGTGTATAAATGCATCCGGCGCGACATCCTCGATGGTACGATCAAGCCGGGGTCGAGATTAGCCGCAACCGATCTTGCAAGGAGGCTGGAAGCCAGCGTCACGCCGGTGCGAGAAGCCATGTACAGGTTGGTCGGCGAGGGTTTGATCAGCTCGGCCCAGAGCGGCTTTCATGCATCTGTGATCGACGAGGGAATGCTGCTGGATGTCATCGACGCCAGCCAAAAACTTCTCATCATAGGCCTGCAGCGCCTTTCGCCTGACGAGACGCTTGAAAATGCGTCAGCCAAGGCAGGAGAGGAGCCCGACGCGGAACAGGCCACGGACATGCTCGAAACAGCCTTGTCCTATCTGTTCCGTTCCACAAAAAACGGGGTCATTATCGGTTGGGGCGAGAGGACAGTCTATCAACTCCATGTGCTGCGACTCGGTCAGTGTCTTGTGAGCCAGCGAGCGAGGCAGGAAGGCCAGACCTTGCTCAAGCTTGCGGCCATGCGCGATCGTACGCGTCTCGCGCGACAGATTCTCGCGCATCATCGCCGCTTGAGGCAAGCTGTAGTCTTTCATCAGGCAGCCATTGCGTCGCGATTGTCGCGTGATTTTAGGGGTTAGCGTCACGCGCATTGTCGGCACGGTCGATCCCGCCAGATCGGCGGCTTATGCGCTGCGATATATCAGTCGCGAGGATTTACCTTCCTCCTTGCCGCTCAATCGAGGGCAGCAAGCAAGGAGTAAAACGATGAAGATGGAAGACAATGTCGACACGCGCGACGTCATCGATCTGGGCACTGCGTCGGTCCTGACCAAAGGGGCCGGCGTTGGCAACGATGACACGCTCAACCCCCAGATCCAGCGGAGCATGGGGCTTACCGAAGACTGAACGTAGGAGGGGGCGTGCAACAGGTGCGCCCCCTCTTATGCCATGGGAGAACGGGGATGGGCCTTATGTTGCGAGAGCATCTGTCTTTTGGTCTGTATGGCGAACGCGCTGTTTTTCTCGACGCGGCCCAGGACCGGTATTTCTGCATTTCGCCAGAGCTTAACAGCGTATTTCTTGACCTTGCACGTGACGGTCCGCCCGATGATGCTGGCGTACAGCGGCTTTTGGATAGCGGCATTGTCACGCGTGGCGACGTGGTCGGCAAGATCGCGGCGGTCAAGGTTCCGCCTGCCACAGCGTCGCTAGTGGCAGCGCCGGCCGTGCTGGCGTTTGGCAGCCTGTCCCTGTGGACCGCGACAGAAAGACTGTGGATCGCCGGCGCATTACGGACACGCCCGCTCTCAGCCTTTCTCGACGCTGCCAACGCAAGTGCGCTCTACGAGCGTACGCCGAAATATGATGACGAAATTGCCGAGATGGTAACGCACTTTCTCACTTCCAATCGTCTGCTCAAGGAGCAGGGGAGGTGCCTCTCGACCTCCATCGCCTTACGGCGCCGACTGCAGAGAAACGGTCATCGTGCCGCATTGGTCTTTGGCGTTCGGCTGTTCCCCTTCGAAGCCCATTGCTGGCTGCAGCGTGGCGTGACGGTACTCAACGACCATCACGAGTTTGTGGGCCAGTTCACGCCTGTCCTGGCCGCCTGACCATGCAACGCTTTTTGCTGATCACAGGGTCGCATGACAGGGACGGGGCGCTGGCAGCGTTGGCGGCACGGGGCATGACAACCCTATTCCAGAATGACGTCATCGTGGTCGGCAGCGATGCAGACCTAACCTGCCATCTGCTCCCGAACGGCGCCGGCGTCGTGCTTGGACAGTTGTTCGACCGGGACTATCGCCCCGCGAACCTCGATAGTTGTCCTGGCCAAGAGACAGGCCTTGGTCCGAGCGAATTGGCCAAAGACTTCTGGGGCAGCTACGTAGCGATCCTGCAGAGGGGTGCGATCATCGCACGCGACCCATCGGGCGCACTACCGGCCTATTATCGGCAAGAAGAAGGCCATCTCTTCGTCAGCAATGATGTCGATCTCCTGTCTGATGTCTTTTCAGTCTGTTGGGAAATGCTCTTGGACAACATCGCGTCCGAGGGCTTCCATGCGCACAAGACCTGCCTTGCAGCTATATATGAGCTCAGGCCAGGCATGTACCTCCATTGCACCGACCCCAGGCCCATAGAGCATCCCTTCTGGTCGCCGTGGGATCATTGTCATCTCCAGCCTGCCCTATCCAGGGCGCGCGTCGCCCAAGAGCTCGAGACCACCATCTGCAAGACCATCGCAAGCTTGGTGTCATCCTATCGAAAGCCCTTGTGCCTCGCATCAGGGGGGCTTGATTCTTCGATTGTTCTGGCCGCCTTGGCCGCGGCCAATGTCGAGACGGCTTGCCTGACCATTTTCACGGCAGACCCGTCCGGCGATGAGCGTAGATATGCCAGCATGGTGGCCGATCAATTCGGCTTTGCCCTTCTCGAGGCGC
This sequence comes from Sphingobium sp. AP50, assembly GCF_900109095.1. Taxonomy (GTDB): domain Bacteria; phylum Pseudomonadota; class Alphaproteobacteria; order Sphingomonadales; family Sphingomonadaceae; genus Sphingobium. The sequence continues at coordinate 39,172 of NZ_FNYZ01000007.1, read as the reverse complement.
AATATGAGACAGATCATGTCAGCGTTGCGGGCTGTGCGGCGCCCTATCTGCCACATCCCAAACGTCGTCCCCTATTTCAAAGCATGTCCCATCTCGCCGCCAAGGCGGCAGTGGAAACAGAGGCCGACATGTTCATCAATGGCAATGGTGGCGATCAGATCTTTTCCTTCACAATGTCGGCGACCCCCATCCTTGACTGTCTGAAGGCGCAGAGGTCGCTTCTGGAAATATTGGCCACCTTCGAAAATGTCAGCCTGCTGACGGGTTGCTCCCTGGGAGAGGCGATCATGGGGCTGTGGCGGCGCGCTCGCAAGCCGACCGGCTATGCCTGGCCGATGTCGAACCTTTTCCTGAAGTCCGGTCGGGCGTTGGCTGCCCCCAAGCATCCCTGGCTGAACTGTCCGTCCCACGCCTTGCCTGGCAAGGCGCACCATATCGCGATGATCTTGCGCATGCAGGAGCATATCGAGAACCCGTTCCAGACTAATGACCCACCGATGATCACGCCGCTGATGGCACAACCCATTCTCGAAGCTTGCCTCGCGATCCAGAGCTGGCAATGGATTTTGGGAGGGCAGAACCGCGCGGTCGCGCGCGAGGCGTTCCGGCACCGCCTTCCCGCGGAGATCCTGACGCGCAAGGGAAAGCCCGGTCCTGCAAGCTTTTCTGCGCTCCTGCTCCAAACCTATTTGCCGCAAATGAAGGAACGCCTTCTCGACGGACATCTTGCGCGACAAGACATCATCGATCGTCGCGCGGTCGAAACCGCGATGGCGAATATTTTGGCGCAGGACGTCAATGAGTGCCGCCGTTTATTGCAGTTGGCGGATGCAGAGGCTTGGTGCACCCACTGGCATGGGCGTGCCGCATCTGCCGTCGCTGCAAAGCGCAGCTAGCCTGACGGGCTGGCATCACCTCGCATCTCCTGCCAGCGGGACCGCTCGTCGCGTCGGGATGGCAGGATGTCGCGCAACCAATAGTCGAACCAGGCAATATTGCGCCTGTAGATGGCGAGCCGATGGGCAGGCTGCTGTTTCACATGATATTCGTCGGGAAAGACATAGGCGTCCACGGGCTTATGATAAAAGCGCAGGGCGCGTATGGCCTCGAGCGACCAAAGATATTCATCGCTGGAAAGGTTCAGCAAGACCGGAACATTGATGCGATGGGCATTGCGCGTCACCGACATAGGCGCCCAGACCGCCGGATCATCCTGCAAAATCCCAGGAAAGCCTCCCTGTTCGAAATATCTGGCTGTCCGGCTGCCGACAAGCGCCATCGATCCAACAGGCTCCTCGCAGCAATGGCTTACCGCGGCCGCCTGAAACAGCTTACTGTTGATGAGGGCGAACCACAGGCTGCTCGAGCCGTCGCTAAAGCCTGTGATACCCTTCTTTGAAGGGTCGATCACACCCTTTTCCTCAATGAGCTTTATGCCCCGCTCCAACGACGATTCCACGCTGCGGCGATTAGCCCAATCCTTGCGATTGATGGCGGATCGCTCTGGCCCAGAGGCGCCTTTCGCAAAAGAGCCGATGTCTGGTGGCATATCAAAGCTCATGACGGCGTAGCCACGCGCCGCCAGCGCAAAGATTGGATATTCGTCGCCCGTGCCGCCGCGCAGAAAGCCGCGGCTGCTGTAGGACACAATGATGAGGGGGTGACGCTCCCCGGGGTGATGATTTGGGGGCAAGATGAGGTCTGCAAAAGCCGGGATGTCCCGATCATTCTTCCAGTAGAGGCGTTCGACCGTTCCGAAGGCCTTCCCAGCAAATTCTGGATTGGGATCGTACAGATCATGCATCCGTCCGGTGCGAGGATCCAGACTGACGATATGCCGGGGCCGGGTGGCCTCCTCATGCGCACAGACAAGCTTGGTGCCTGCCGCCGGCTGACAATCCAGAAGCAGTCCTTCGGTTAGATACCGGCGGCTGGCCTTTCTCGAGCCGACCCGCCAATGGTACAAGGCGTAGCGATCTGACGACGGGCCTTCACGCCGTAGGAAGCTGATCTCCTTTCCATTGCTGCTTTTCCACAATTTGTCGATCTTGCCTGAACAGGCTTCGGCACGGCACTGTGCCATGATCCCATGTTGAACCAGCCGCTCCGTTACGCTGTGCTGCGGCTTGTCGGCACCCCGCGCCATTTCGGCCCAATCAATAGATGCCTGCGTTCCTGCCGCGGCCATATTTGCCGTGGTCGAGGACGATGGAAGAGCGATCCTGCTGGTGAGGGTTGGGAAGGGCGCTCTTAGATAGGGGCGGCTGCTAGACGATGGGATGAACCGGTCGTCCAGCCGATATCCGGACAAGGCTTCGATATCGCGCTCATGCTCAAGCTGCGCGAGTTGGACCGCCGTAACCTCCAGCGCGCGCGAGTCTGGACCCCAGGCAACATGTACGGCGTCGCCAGAGCCATGATCGATCAGCGTTGAGGCACGTCCATCCAGATAGGCGACACAGGCTCTGGTTTGTCCATTCACCCGCTTGAGGTAGGCGATGGCTTTTCCGTCTGGAGACCAGAGCGGGCGAACCACAACGGGAATGCCCGTGTAAACCGGGCCATATTCAAACCGGGGTTCGGCGCTGAGCAAAAGCGCACCCCCTTGGTCAATGATGCGCACGGGGCCGATACCGTCGGTCGGAACGGCAACGATCTCCAGGCAATAGCTGTTAATGGACGGCACGGCCCTCTTGAGCTGGAGGGCTGCCCATCGACCGTCTGGCGATACGCTGAGACCCGGGGCAGTCTCACCATAGTCGGACACGCCGATGTCCCGTAATCCGGCTATATCTTCCGCGCTGACGTCCCTGTTCAGAGAGGTCGATGCGTTATGGACGGCTGTCGGAACGGCGCAGGCGGAGGTAGGCGTTGGCGCCGTTGCGCCCAGCGCCATTGCGGCAAGGCTCATGATCACCAACGCTTCTCCAGCGTGATGCCGATTGAGCGCCCGACAATCGAATAATTGGTCGAGTCATAAGGCGGAATATAAGGCGCGCTAGTGCGAACCTCGTCGGGCATCACGTTGAAAAGATTCTGGATGGATGCAGAAATCGCGACGCCATTCAGCGCGCCAGAGCGGGGCTCGTACCGCAGATTGAGATCCACGGTGGTCATGCCATCGCTGCTATAGACGTCCGTTGTGCGGCGGTCCGTGATTCCACCGCTATAGTTGACGAAGGTGGCCGCCATGACATCGCCCGCCTGCCAGGTCAGGCCGGCGCGACCACGCCAGTGCGGTGGTCGGTAAATCGTGCCGGCCAGCTGGACATAGTCCTGGCCGGGAAGAAGCTGCTGCGCACTGTCGAGATAGGTCAGGTTGCCCGTGATGCCAAAGGTGCCGACTGAGGCCTTGAGCCTATAGTCCAGCGTAATATCGACGCCGCTGATCTTCTGGCGGGCGGCGTTTCTGTTTCTATTGTCGACGATGAACAGAACATTGGCTGCATTGAAGGGCATGCCGGTATAGTTTTGGAGCCCCTGGCTCGCGACGGCCAGTGCTGCATCGACCTGCGCTGCTGTCGGGTTTGCAATCACCAACTCGCCATAGATGGGGTTGGTGAGCGCCCCGGCGCGGCCCTGTAACGGGGTGATTACGCGGTCGATATAGTCGGTGTGAAAATAGTTAAGTTCGATCCGCAGACCGGGCACGCGCACAGGCGTTATCGTCGCGCCGACCGACCATGTTTCGGCTTTTTCCGGTTTGAGTTCGCCGCTTCCGCCCGAAAGCTGAAGGACTGTGGCACCGCTTGGCAGCCCGGTCGCACCATAGGAACTCGGCAATTCGAGATAGGCCCGCTGCGTGAGAAAGGTCTGCCGCAGCGTCGGTGCCTTGAAAGACTTGCCCCAACTCGCTCTGAAGGCAATCGACGTGGCGGGCGCATAAACAAGGCCGAGCTTAGGCGTGGCGATGTCACCAATCTCATTGTAACGCTCATATCGGACCGCGCCGGTCAGGATGAGCTTTTCAAGACCCGCGACCGCATTCATCGCGGTTACAACCGGCAGTTCCGTCTCCGCAAACAGATAGGTTGAACGGCGTGCCTCGTCGAACGCAGCGCCGGGAAGGGTGGCGCCCTGCATCACGGTCCACTGGCGCGAGTTCAGAGTGTTCCGTCTGTACCCGCCGCCGACGGCGATCTTGGCGGCGCCGCCTGGAAGGCTGAAAAGCCCCCCTGTCAGATTGAGTTCGCCTGCGGCTAGCGCATTTATATAATCACTATAGCCCACATAACTCAGCGCATCGGCCTGGTAGCCGCTGGTCACGAGCTTGCTGCTGTCCTGTCCGTAGGTCGCTGAAGCGGCCAGGGTCCAGTCAGGAGACAAGCGCCAGGTGAGCCGCGGGGAGATTGCGAACGACTCCAGCCGTGAATCCACCGCGTATCCCGATGACGTGAAATCTGCCTCCTGCGTGAAGGCGATACCGGTAAAGGACGTCCGACGGTTATAAAGGGCGTCGATGTCAAATGTAAGATTGTCCAGCAGGTCGTGATGGCCCGTAGCCAGGACATTATAGTGCGTCTGGGCAGGGAGGAGCGTCGCACCGCCATTCATGTTCCTGATAAACGGGCGGTCTTTCACCTCAATCGCACTATTTTGGCCATAATCGGCTGCCAGCATGAACCCGCCCGCATCCCATCGCTGTCCGCCCACCAGCGATATCTGTCGCTCGAGATTGCCGCCGTCCCACGCACCTGCGAGGCGCGCAGAGGCAGCGAGCCCCTCAAAATCCTTATGGAGTATGACGTTCACGACACCGGCGACGGCATCAGACCCATAGATGGCCGATGCGCCATCTGTGAGAATTTCGAGACGATCGACCGCCGCCAGAGGTATGGCCGAGATGTCGACGGACTCTCCGACAGCGTCATAGGCGAGACGTTTCCCGTTGAGGAGCGTCAACGTTGCATCGGCGCCAAGACCACGCAGGTTGACCCCCGTGGCAGAATTGACATTCTGATCGCCCTCGTTCGAGCTGCCCGCCATTACGCCCGGATTTTGCCCGCCGTTGAAATTTTGCGGGATAGAGCGCACGACATCGCCCAACTGCTGTTGCCCGGCATCCCGCATCGCCTTGGCGTCGACCGTAATGACAGCGGAGGTCCGAGCGGACCCGGCAATGCGCGAGCCTGTAACAAGGATGGTTTCGCCGCCATCGACAGACTCAGCCGTGCGGTTTCCAGATCCCCTGACATATATACTGCCCTCGCGACGTTCGATCGTGATGGGCATATCGCGCACGGCCCGGTCTAGCGCCGCCGCTGCGGGCATGGTGCCACGGATCGCCGACGCCCTGAGCGTTCGCACAACGGACCGCTCAAACAATATTTCCATGCCCGACATACGTGCGATGGCGCGCAGGGTGATGTCCAATGGCTGGGCGGGAATGTCGAAGGAAAAGACAGATGCTTCCTGTGCCAATGCAGGATCGGGCGCGCCGAGTGCCAAAACCGAAACAGACGTCAACATGGCGCACGACAACGCATACCGAAAAGTCATGAAAATGCCCCCTTATGCGGCCCGCTGCTGCAATTGGCGGGCTCTTGAGGCATTCACGCGCGACGGCCGCGCGCCCCTAAAGGCCGGAGCAAAATTTATTCGGGCGATGGCCCTTTGGGCTTCGACAACAATATCCGATAGGGCTCTCGGCTGACCCGAAGATTGAACAGATGCGCCAACTTTTCTGCCACATTCTGGGTATGTCGCAGCGAGAAAACGCCTGACACTTTCAGTTTCGCCAAATGGTCCTCCTCCAGTTCGATAGGGACCAGAGAATAGCGGTTTGCCTCAATTATCACCTCGCCAAGTGGCACATCGTCAAACTCGGCGCGGGAGGATGGCCAGCGCGTGTCGGATAGGCGCTCGATGGGCTGGGCTGTAGCGAACTGGTCGGTATAGGATGTGCCTTGCCCGGGCCGTAGATGCTGGACCTGCGGCAACAACAGAGGATGCGTGGCCTTTGCTTTGGTGTTCACATCGATTGCGCCTCGAAGCAGTTGCACGGATACGACTTTGTCGGCTTCAACACGCACATCGAAAATCGTGCCGCGCGCCGTGATCACGCCGAGTCCTGCAGCCACCCGGAACGGCCGCCGTTCATGCGCGACCTCGAAGCGAGCCCGGCCCCGTATCAGTCTGAGGCGCCGCTCGGTTGAGGAGAAATCGATGGTCAGCAAACTATCTGTATCAAGGGTGACCCTTGATCCATCCTCCAGTTCGATGAGCCGCACCTCGCCCACGATCGTGCTGTAAGCAGAAGGCATTGGAACAGATGTACCAGCACGCCTTGACCGGTTTTCAGCATGAACGTCGCCCCGATCCGGTTGGGCGAGCATGTATGACAGAGACAGGGCGCAGAGTGCGGCAAGGACGATCACGCACAGGTCCGGTAGCAGGCGCCAGCGCATTCGTGTCGCTGGGCCTGGCTGGCTATCTTCGGTCGCATCGGAATCAAGAAAAATCTCCGCTATGCGATTATAGGCGGCACGATGCAGCGCACCGCGCTTGAGCCAGGCCTCGAAATCTGCCCGATGCGCATCAGCGTCCGGACCGCGCATCTTTGTGAACCAGTCGGCTGCTTCATCGTAGAACTGGTTGCCCATCCCTTCGCGGGCGTTGTGTTCGTCGCTCATTTCTGATCCAACTCCCGCACAAGATATTTGAGTGCCGACGAGATATGATACTCGACCGACTTGACGCTGAGTTCCATTTTTAGGGCAATTTGAGCATAGCTTAGCCCCTCCCTGCGATGCAGCAGATAGATGGTTCTCGTTTTCTCGGGCAACTGGTCGATAGCGCGCTGTATCTGTTGCTTCACGTCTCTAGCCTCGATCGCCAGATGCTGTTGGGGAGGGATTGGTGCGGCGTTCCTTTCGTCGAACGGCGCTGCGCTCATCAGTTTGCTCCAACGATTATCGCGCCGTGCCGCACTGATAAGCATGTTACGGGCGATGCGGCGCAGATAGGGCAGGGGATCGCCGCTGAATTGCGCCCTGGCGAGACTCAGGAAAGTCTCCTGTACCAGATCCTGGGCGTCAGCATCGCTGCGGCCCCTTCGTCGAAAATAGCGCAGCATCCCTGCAGACTCGACACGAAACATCCGCTCGATAAGTGCTTGCGGTGGGAAGCCGTCTGAATCGCAATTCTCGTCAGGTGGGCACGTCATGGCGTGACCAACTTCACGGTCGAAACCCGGCGCGACCCTACCGGAGTGTACAGATGAAACATGGATACAACGCAACAGGGCGACAAGGATCATCCAGCGTACCGGACAATCTTCATGTTGGTGTGCCGCCGTTCGCCTCAAGCTTGAGGCTTTGATCCGGGACGGCCACCCGGCCATTATGGACGGGCGTGCATGATGCCTGACGAGAAAATCTACGGGGAGGCCGTCGGCAATCCCGCCCCGCCAAGTCAATCTGCACGTGTGACGGAGACTGTCAAGCTGTGCCGTCGCGGCGCCGCCGCGCGTGTCGAATCAATGCCGGCAATGGCGATGCCGGCGAGCGATCCCGGCGGGGACACCCGCCGGGATCAGAGATCGCTATCCGTTGAGCTTGTCCTTGACCGCCTTGGCGGGCGTAAAGGTCAACTTTCGCGACGCGGCAATGCTGATGGTTTCGCCGGTCGCCGGATTGCGCCCGTCTCTTGCCGGGCTGTCCTTGATCTTGAACTTGCCGAACCCGTTCAGGGAAATCTCCTCGCCCTTTGCCGCAGACTCCATGATCGCCGCGATAAGACCGTCGAGTATCTTCTTGGCGTCCGACTTAGCGATGCCCTGCTGGGTTGCTACCGCGTCTACCAATTCTGTCGTGTTCATATGCGCTCCCGTCTTTGAACGATCGCGTCAATGCCCAATAAACCGGAGGGCGTCGATAGGAAGTTGGCAGCCTTTCAAGCTATCGTCTCTTCACCTGCTGTTCTCGAAAGGCCTGTATGAGCTCGATCTGGGCATCAGCCAGAGCATCGACCGCGCCAAGTTGTCGCTTGCCGTGGAGGAGATGCGATGGACACCGACCATCGACATTGCCCAGGTTCGGGCGATGAACCTGATAGCCGACCAGCCGCGCCAGTGCCGGTGAGAAGTGCCGCGCCGTCTCCGGCGGATAGACCAGCGTCTGGATCTCATAGGGTTTGAGCCAGCCGAGCGAGTAGCTCACGATCATGCCTCTTCGCGCCGCCATTGTGCGGTTGGCGCCGCCCGAATGGAGGGTTGAGCCCAGAAAGAGGAGGGCGCTACCGGGAGAGATTGCGAGCGAGACCGCCTCGGATGGATCGATAAGATCTTCAGCGCGCCGGCGATGGCTGCCGGGCCACAGGATCGTCGATCCATTGTCGGGCGTATAGGGCGTGAACGGCCACATCACGTTGACGAGGAATTCAGCCTCATGGTCTGGTGGCAGCATCGCACCGGCACGCCACATATCCTGGTCGCGGTGCGGAACCTGCCGCTCGGCGCCGGGCCGAATTTCGATAGCCTGGGTGAGGTTGAGCTGGATAGTGTCGCACCAGGCGCCGAGCATCGTCTCGACAATTTCCAGAATGAGCGGCTGTTGGATGAAAGCTGCGACATGTGACGATTTGTTGAGCAATCCACCGAACCGGACTGTGTCGGCCCCATAAAAGGGGCCTTGGGAGACGGGTGTTCGGCAAAAGTCGCGATCGAGGTCCTGCGCTAGAGCGCGGACGCAGGCCAGCGGGATGAGGTCGTCAACCACGCAATAGCCCACCGCATTGAGCGCATCAATATGGGGGCGGGCCGGGTGCCCGATGCGTTCCTGCTTCATTGGACTGCCCCCCTACTGCGTCGTCCATCGCGGGTGATGGCGACCGGCGTCTCGTCCCAGGTGCCGGCTTGGTCCATCAAAGACTGGGTATTGTCATCCAACATGATTTCCAGCGCGATGACCAGACCGCTTGGATCTGGCTGCGGCAGGCCAAGCGGCCTGCACCGCCAGCCATAGGACAGGACCTCGGGCATATACCAGACGTAGACGACGCAGCATAAATGCGTCGCGCCATTCTCCATGGCGGTTTTCACGGCCGCTGTCAGAAGCCGGTTGCGCACCTCCCGGCGCCGGGCCGCGCGTATGCGCGGTGAGAGGCACAGCCGGGAAAGCTCCCAGATGCGAGGCGAGGCTGGCGCGCCTGCCTCGCACAGATGGTCGAAAATTGCACCCAACACCGTCGGCCGATCCGTGGGCAATAGCCGGATCGAGCCCAGATGGTCCCCTTCGGGCGAACCGATGATGAGATATACTGTATCAGGACCGTCAAATTGGTCGATTTCATAGCGATCGTCCGGGACCGGCAGATCCCAGCCTAGCAGATCGATGAACACCCGCTTACGATCCCGGTACATGTCGGCCAGCAGCGCATCGGGGACGCGCGTCAATATCCCTGTTTGAACGGACAGCATGATCTTCCTCCTGCGTGAGAGATCAGCAGGATGCGAAGGATCACAGCTGCCCGCCATTACCCCAAAGGGGGGGATCAGTGCTTGGTGAGCAGATCGCGATAGCAAAGCTGACCATCGAACAGGGCGCGCACGATCAGCAATGTGCGTTTGCCGACTTTATAGCGTCGCATCGCGTCGAGGACGTGCTTGCGCACGGTGTCTTCCGAAACGCCCAGGATTTTGCTGATTTCCCAGTTGGTCTTGCCGGAACCAACGAACACCAGACAGTCCAGTTGCCGTTGCGTAAGTTCTGGTATCGCGCCTTGGAATGCTCTCCCCTTGCACCTGATGCGCCGCGCGACCTCGAAGCTGTACATTGCCACGATCTGGGCGCAGCCGATGCGATTGTGCGTGAGCTCAATTGGCTGGTCGCTCCCAAATGAGCAAGTGCCGCGATATTCGCCCGCGACGTGCACGGGTACGGTAAACCCATCGCGCAGGCCAAAGCCTTCGGCCTCCAGCAAAATGCGATGCTGGCGTTTGCTCAGCGCGATAATCTCGGGAACTTCGCGCCAGCCAAAGCCGGTCAGCCGCTTGTTGCTCGCCGCCAGGATTGGGTCGTCCTGAAAGTAGCGCTTGCGCACAATTCTCTCGATCCAGGCATCGTCGTAGCTCATGAGCGTTACCGAATGGTCAGGCGGGTTCGCCAGATCGACATGGTGCAGTAGCGCATATTGTCTGAAGCCAAGCGCATGGGTCATCTCGCCAAGGACGTCGCGAAGTGCCGTCTCCTCGGTAATCGCGCTGCATCCATCCATGAATTCGATGATCTGGGGTGACATGAACATATCAAGGGCTCCTGCTTAAAGGGTCTGAACACGCCCTCCAGGAAACCCGCCCCTTTGCCGCTCCGCTTTGCCCCCCTTTCAGGGAATGGGCACGTTCGCGGTGTCGTGAAATGTTTGTGACAGTTAAGTGACAGGGTGAACATAGATGGACGTTCAAAATGAGCGCGATTTTTTCGCCATATCGGTGAGAATTAGCTGGAGGCAGGGTCTTGCTGTCGCCAAACCGCCGACGCCAGTTTGGCGGCGACATCGCGGGGTCGGGGAACCAGCGCCAGACGGCTCTGGGATGTAGGCCAGTGGATGGCGATGCATCCGGGCAACGCGAGCAGCGTTTGGAAATATGCCTTGCCCTGATCACGGTACGCCGACTCGTAGGGCGGCATATAGGCTTTGAACTGTGTGCCGATCCTGTCTGGGACATGCTGCTGGATCTCTACGCGTCTGATGAACGCGGTCGGGATATCGCTATCTCCAGCCTTGCCACGGCTGCCAATGTGCCGCCCACAACGGCGTTGCGCGCCATAAAAGGCATGACTGCGCTGGGGCTCGTGTCACGGCAATCTGATCCCAGTGATGGTCGGCGCATCTATATCAAGCTGACACCTAAATCGCGGGAGACTTTGGCTGCAATTTTTGATGCCATCGCAGAGCGTCGGTGATGGAGACCGGATTAGCGACCCAGCTTTTGTGCATCCCTGCGTTCGACATACGACTTCAGGGTTGCTGGCATTTGTTCAATGTCTACGCCGCTTTTTCAGGCAATTTATCAAATGGAAGCTGACGCTTGATCGAAGATTAATCGCAAGTCCTTTCGACCGGACGATGCGGGATAGCAGCGCGAGCCGGCCCGTAAGGAGAGAGGGATGGGTGAAGAAGGTGGTTCGGCCATTTTTTCGGGAATTCTCCATGCCCTACGCCCTAGCCCAACATCACCCTGAAGCAGAACTGCAGCTTGCCAGGCTCGCGAAGCGTCTAGGCGGGAAATCTGACGGCGTGAGCGCCATGTGCCTATGTCCGGCGCATGATGACCGCAGACCCAGCCTGTCCATCAGGGTCGGTGACAAGTGCCTGCTCTTCAAATGTTTTGCCGGCTGCGACACGCGTGATGTGCTGCGTGCCATTCGCGCCCTTGGCCTGTCGGCAGGACGATGGCAGCCGTCTCCAGCGCCGCCATTGCTGCGCAAGCCCGCCTTCGATGGACGGAGCGCTGCGCGCAGATTGTGGCACGAAGCGCAGTCCATCTCAGATGGGCTGGCGACGCGATATCTCGAAGCGCGCGCGCTTCCCGGGCCATGGCCGGCGTTGCGCTATCATCCGCAAACGCCGCTCGGACGGGGCCAGTACATGGTCCGGCGACCGGCTTTGCTCTCCGCGATCATCGACGATCGCGGTATCTGCGCTGTTCAGCGCAGCTTCCTCGATGCGGCCAGTCCGATACTTGCCTCCGATCTCGATCCCCCACGAAGGATGCTGGGTTCACCTGGTCGGGGTGCCGTCCGCCTCGCGTGGCCCAGAGATTGCCTAGGCATAGCCGAGGGCCATGAAACCGCCCTGTCGGTGATGCATCGCTTGCAAATTGCCGTCTGGGCGACGCTTGGCAACGAACGCTTCGGCCTGCTCGACATCCCTGCGCACGTCTCGACGCTTCTGCTGTTCCCCGACAACGATCTGGCCGGCCGACGCGGCGAGGAGATCGCCCGCGCACGCTATGAAGCCCCGGGTCGACGGATTCTCACATACTGGCCGCCTGCGCATGTGAGCGATTGGAACGACCTCGCACAGGAGGAGGGGAGGGAGAGGGGCGGGGTGCGGGTTGCGGACTGATGGTCAGTGCGCGCCGCTCAAGGAGTATCCCTCATGTCCAAGCTTCCCATCCTGGTGCGCGCCTGCGATTGCGAAAAATCACCCAGCAACGTGCGCAAAAGTTCAGACTCCGCCGCAGATCTGCAATTCAGGGCGAATGTCGCGGCCCGCGGCATCATCCAGAATCTCATCGGCGTTCCCGTTCCGCGCAAGAAAGGGCAGTATCGCATCGTTGCCGGCGGCCGGCGGCTTGATGCGGTCCATAGCCTCATCGAGGATGGCACCTTCGCAGCAGATTATTGCATCCCCGTTCTTGTGCTAGGCGACAGCAAAGACGCGATCGAGATCAGCCTTTCGGAGAATTTCTTCAAGCTCGACATGAACCCTGCCGATGCCTGCCGGGCGTTCCAGGATATCATCGCGCTCGAGAAGAAGACCCCCGTCGATGTCGCCAAGCGCTTCGGTCTTACCGAACGGTTCGTGCTTGGACGGCTGCGGCTCGCGGGCCTGGCAGAACCGGTCTTCGAGGCGCTGCGTGGCGGCGATATCACGCTCGACGTCGCCATGGCTTACGCCAGCACATCGGACACGGAACGCCAGGCTAATATTTTCAATGAGCTTGCCGGCTCCTATTATGCCGACAACGTCAACGAAATCAGGCGACGCCTCACAATCGGCGATTATCTGGGCAATGATCCCAAGGCTTTGCTCGTCGGCCGCGAGGCCTATGCAGCGGCCGGCGGTCAGGTGGACTGCGATCTCTTCTCAACCTCGCAGACCGAACGCTGGACCAGCGGCGATATTCTCGAGCGGCTGGTCGTGGAGCGCCTTCAGGAAGCCGCGGCGGCTCTTGCAGCGTCCGAAGGTTTTGCCGAGGTCCGCGCGATCCCGGCGACCCGCGTGCCCTATATGGAAACGCTGCGCCTCACCCCAGTCGAAGGCGGGTCCGTGGCACTCTCGCCGGAGGAGGAGGAGCGCCAGCGCGAGATCGAGGCAGAACTCGAAACGATCAACGATAATTGCGACGAGGAGGGCTATACCGAAGAAGAGGATGCGCGCGTTCGGGCCCTCGAAGCGGAATATGCCCGTATCGACGAAAAGCCACCGATCATTCTCGACGAGCATAAGGCGTCGGCCATCGCCTATCTCGTGATTGGCGCCGACGGCGTGCCGCGCCTGCACGATCAGCTCTATACCTGCCCCGCTCCCGTCGACCACGACGAAGGCGGTGTCGAAGACGATGTCATCGACGAAGACGAAGTCCAGGCGAGCGAAGAGGCGTCCCCCGATCGACCTGCGATCTCCCAGCGTCTGCGCGACGAACTGGCCATGATGAAGACCGAGATTCTCAAAGTCCATGTCGCGACCGACACGCATTTCGCGCTCGATCTCGGCATCTTCTTCATGGCCGAGGCCGCGACGCAGAAATATGGCGCATACGATCTCCCTTCCGATCTGCGCGCCAACGCCCCGTCGCCGCGTGTCTATGGCTTCGAAAGCGGTACGCCGGCGGCCGAACATTGGGCATCACTAGACGCTGGTCTCGATCGCAGCTGGACGGAAGCGAAATCCATCTCCGAACGCTATGACGCCTTCTGCGCCCTGAGCGAGGAAGCGCGCGGGGCATGGCTTGGCTGGTCTGTCGCCAGGACGCTGCACGCTGTACCCGCAGGCGATCGCGGGACCGATATGATCGATCATCTTGGCCGCAAGCTGGAGATCGACATGGCGGCCTGGTGGCGTCCGACCGCGCGCACCTATTTCGATCGGGTGAGCAAGCCGCGCATTCTCGATCTCTTCGAAGAGATTGGCGGGCTCGAGCTCAAGAGCCGGTATGGCGCTTCGAAGAAGCATGACCTGGCAGCGTCGGCAGAAAAGCTCTTCTCCGGCCAGATCATCATCGAAGCAGAACTCAAGGAAAAGGCGCTGGCCTGGCTACCGGACGAGATGCGTCTCTCGCCCAATGGTCCGGTATTACTTGGGGATGCGGACGCGGACGCCGGCGCAGGCGCTTCCGATGGAACGGGCGACAGCGATACGCCAGCCGGCCTGACGTCGGACATCGCGCACGCGGCCTGATCGCCCAGGCAGGGCCGCGTCGCTCAAGGCGCGGCCCATTACTTGCCCGATCCCAAATCTCCCCAGCTGACAGGGGAGGAGGGGGAAGGATCAGTAGGCCACCGCTCGGCGTGGCACTTTTCAGGAGACAATCCATGCCCCTCCCGCTTTTCACCGCGGCATCCGATCCCGCGCGTCAGAAGGCCCATGCGCTCGCCGCAGCAGCCCGCGCCCTGGCGTCTACGCTCCTTGCCGGCCAACCCATCACACGAAAGTCTCTTCGGCAGCATATGGCGCGCTGCTTTGGATGTACCGACGCCGATGGGACATGGTCGATGCGCGATGCCTATGATGCGCTCGAAGCGGCCCAGGTCATCACCTGCCTGAAGAATGGCGGCGCGCTTTTGGGACATAGTCCGGCTGAAACCCTGGCGCAGGTCCGCGAACTGGCCGACCGTCTTCCCACCCAGACATACAGGACCGAAAGGCAGATCGCGCTCCAGCAATTTTCGACGCCGCTGCCGCTCGCCTGGCTTGCCAGCCAGGCAGCCATGCCAACCGTTGCCGATATTGTGCTCGAACCCTCTGCTGGAACGGGTCTCCTGGCTCTACACGCCAAATGTGCTGGTGCTGCCCTCCAGCTCAATGAACGGGATCCCGTTCGCGCCTATCTGCTGAGCGAGATCATGGGCATGCCCGTCACATCCCATGACGCAGAATATATCGATACGCATCTGGCTGCTCTGCCAAGACCCGACCTCATTCTCATCAATCCGCCCTTCGTGCGGAGCGAGGGTCGTGGAGACGACCGCCATGCTGGCGCGCGGCATTTGCGTTCAGCGCTTCAGCGTCTTGCCGACCATGGCCGCTGCGTCGCCATCATGCCACCAGGCTTTTGCGCCGATGGCAGTGGCGCGACGGGCTATCAGGCCGTTGCAAACCTTGTCCCGCCCCGCCTGGAGATCACGCTTGCCGGGCAAACTTTCGCCCGGCACGGTACCAGTATCGCGGTGCGCCTGCTGGTCTATGACAGAAACTGGACAGGGATAGCCCAGCGTGAGGCGCTCGATTGTCTCGACGACGCGCTGGAAGTAGTCCTTTCTCTTCCGGCGCGGCAGATGCCGGTTCGTCCGATGCCACCAGCGGGAATGTCGCTGATTTCATCTGCGCCGATACGTCTCAAGCCCGGTCAAAGACCTCTCATGCTGGGGCAGGCAAAGATCCGCACCCCTGCAGTGCCCAAGGGTTGCGCCGCCATCGACTCAGCGCCCCGGCCACTGGATTATGCCGTCCTGGAGGCGCCAAATCCTGCGGGCGATCAAATTGGCATCTATGTGCCTTGGCGGCTGTCGCGGATCGCCATTCCGGGCGCCACGCCCCATCCCGACAGCCTGGTCGAATCGATCGCGATGTCGTCGATCCTGCCCCCAGTGCCCAGCTACACGCCGATGTTGCCGCCATGCGCCGTAGCCGCCCTGTCCGACGCGCAGCTCGAAACGGTGATCTATGCCGGTCAGGCATTTGAACGGGACCTTCCGGGGCGTCACGCGCCGGATCCCAAGGGGACGTTCCTCTCACCAGACGCGACCGGCAAAGCGTATCGGATGGGCTATTTCCTGGGCGACGGCACCGGGGTTGGCAAGGGCCAGCAGGTCGCCGCCTGTATTCTCGACCGTTGGTGCCGCGGGCAGCGCAAGGCCGTCTGGATCTCCAAAAGCAGCGCCCTCATCGAGGATGCCCGTCGCGACTGGGCCGCGCTGGGCGGCCTTCCGATCGATATCCAGCCGCTCGATGCCTTCCCGCTTGGAACGCCGATATCGATGGAGAGCGGCATCCTGTTCATGACCTATGCCACGCTCCGCTCGCAACGCCATGATGAGGCATCCCGGCTTTCGCAGATCCTGGCCTGGCTTGGCGCGGACTTCGAGGGCCTGCTTTGCTATGACGAGGCCCATGAAATGGCCAATGCTGCCGGGACGCAAAGTAGCTTTGGGAAACAGAAGGGGTCCGAGCAGGGGCTGGCGGGTGTCAGGCTTCAAAATCTCCTGCCCCGCGCCTGCGTGCTTTACGTGTCGGCCACCGGCGCCACCGATCCGGCCAATCTTTGCTATGCGATACGGCTGGGCCTGTGGGGACCGGGTACCGCCTTTGAATCGCGTGCTGCGTTCATGGCGGGGATTGCCGACGGCGGCATCGCCGCCATGGAAATCGTCGCGCGTGATCTGAAAGCCCTTGGTCTCTATACCGCGCGGGCCCTTACCTTTCGCGGCGTCGAATATGAGCCGCTGGAGCATGTGCTGACGCTCGAGCAGATCGCGATTTACAATGCCTATGCGGACGGCTGGGCTATCATCCACAAAAATCTCGAGCAGGTGCTCATGGCGAACAACATCGTCGATCGAATGACGGGCAAGGCTCTTAATGCCCAGGCCAAGGGATCGGCGCTCTCGCGATTCGAAAGCGCCAAGCAGCGCTTCTTCAGTCAGGTCCTGGTGGCCATGAAACTGCCGACGCTCGTGGCTGCCATCGAGGCCGAACTCGACGCCGATCACCAGGTGATCGTCCAGTTGGTGACGACCGCCGAGGCTATGCTGGATCGCCGATTAGCGTCCCTCTCAGCCGATGACGCTGCCCATCTCGACATCGAACTGTCGCCGCGCGAGGCGATGATCGATTATCTCCAGACGGCCTTCCCGACCCGTATGATGACGGTGTTCAAGGGAAGCGACGGCTATGACCGCTCGGAACTGATGGTCGATGCCGATGGTAACGCCGTGCATTGCGCAGAGGCCATTGCCCGACGCGACGAGCTCATCGAACGCCTTTGCGCACTTCCAGCGATCGGCATGGCGCTGGATGATATCATCGCACGCTTTGGAACAGATCGCGTTGCCGAAGTCACCGGCCGCTCGCGTCGGTTGATCCTGGACGGCAATGGCCGCCAGAAGATCGAACGGCGCAGCGCCCGCTCCAACATCGTTGAGGCGCAGGCCTTCATGGCCGGCAGCAAGCCGATCCTGATCTTCTCCGATGCCGGCGGCACCGGCCGCAGCTATCATGCGGATCGCAACTGCCCGAGCGCACACCGGCGGCGCATCCATTTTCTCCTCGAGCCGGGCTGGCGGGCGTCCAACGCCATCCAGGGTCTTGGCCGGTCGAACCGGACCAATCAGATGAGCGCGCCGGTGTTCAGGCCGGTCACGACCAACTGCAAGGGCGAGCGCCGGTTTATCAGCACGATCGCGCGGCGGCTCGACAGCCTGGGTGCGCTCACCCGCGGCCAGCGGCAGACCGGGGGTCAAAATCTGTTCGATCCGGCGGACAATCTCGAGAGCGACTATGCCAAGGACGCCCTGCGGCAATGGTATAGCCTGCTCTTTCGCGGCAAACTCATAAGCACAAGTCTTGCCGATTTCATTGCGATGACGGGCCTCAAGCTGCTTGACGAGGACGGCGGTGGCCTGCTTGACGATCTCCCGCCCATTCACCGTTGGCTGAACCGCCTCCTTGCCCTGCGGATCGAGACCCAGGATGCCATATTCGACGAGTATTTGGCGCTGATCCAGGCCCGGATCGACGAAGCGCGCGATGCCGGTACGCTTGATGTGGGCGTTGAAACCATCATGACCGAGCGCATCGTGGTGCTGGAGGAAACCCTCCTCCGCCAGGACCCGGCGACGGGTGCCGAGACCCGCCTGGCGCGCCTGGAACTCCATCATCGCCGCAAGGCCCTCGCCTATGCGCGGCTCATGATGCAGTGGGGACAAAGCTCGGGTAACCGCATGCTTCGCAACGAAAAGTCGGGTCGGGTCGCGCTTGCCACACCGTCCTGGCCGGTCATGAATAACGAAGGCGAGCCCATCCGCATGTGGATGCTGGTGCGGCCTACCGGTCAGGAGCGCATCCGCGATCATCGCCTTGCCGAAAGTGCCTGGGTTTCAAGTGCACCAGCTGAGTTTGAGCGGCTGTGGCATGCCGAGGTCGATGAAGCGGCGGCCAAGATCGACATCGAAACCATTCACCTTGCAACCGGTCTGTTGCTGCCTGTCTGGAACAAACTACCGGACGATGATGTGCGCGTTTGGCGCGTCTCGGATGCCGCCGGCAACAGTCTTCTGGGCCGTATTGTGTCCCCGTCGGGGGTCGAAAAGGTCGGCAAAGCCTTCGGGGTGGCCAACACGCTCGCGCTCACACCTGCCGACATGCTGAGGGCCGTTCAGTCCGGGGAGACGCTGTCCGTTCCAGGCCTTGAGGACGCCAAAATGGCCCGCGTTCGGGTCAATGATGCCACGCGCCTCGAAATCCGCAACTTTCCGCCCGGACGTCTTGAATGGCTCAAGTCCCTTGGGTGCTTCACCGAAATCATTGCCTACAAAACGAGGCTGTTCGTGCCGACGGACCGCGCCGAGACGATTTTGCGTCGCATCGCTGAAGCCGGGGTCGAATATGGCAAGCTGGTGGCAATGGTCGATGGCCCCACCTGACTTCGGCGCCGGAGGGAAGGGGGAAGGGGATAGTGTCCGATGAATGGTCCTCGGACACAATCCCTGGAGCTCAGACATGGAAGATCCAACCACACAAAAAGCCGATTCAGCACCGATCATAACCCCAGACGATGTCTGCCTGCGGTGGGGCCGCCATGAGGCGCTCGCGGCCAGGCTCCTGCCGGTCAACAAGGCGACGCTCCTCTCCGCGCTCGCGGCGGTCGGCATCGCAACGGTCATTATCCGTTTCGACGGCTGCGGAGACAGTGGCCAGATCGAGGAAGTCGAGGCGCTGGATGCCAACGATGTCGGCCTCGAGATCCCGGACGTGCCTGTCGAGATGCTGGAACAGCCATGGAACGAGGAGCTTGCTGTCGCTGCAACGATGCCCCTTACTGCGGCGCTCGAAGCCCACGCCTACCGACTCCTGGGCGCAACACACCCGGGGTGGGAGAATAATGATGGCGCCTATGGGGAGTTCACCTTTGATGTCGCGAACGCGACGATCCGTCTCGAACATGCCGATCGCTATGTCGCGACGGAGGATTACAGCCACGAATTTTGAGGAGCGCTGTCATGGGACATTGCTATCATCATGCGCTGTCGAGCGCCAAAAAATGGGGCGGGGAGGCCGAGGATTATCTGGCCCTGCATCAATGGTTCGACGAACCGTCCAAACTCATCATTGCCGACTATCGCCATCGGGCCTTGCGCCACCATGCCGAGGGCGTCTTCATGCTCGAACATTTCTTCGGGCCGACGATCATGATTTCCACCGGGCGGGTGGTGCCCGTCCGGCTCATCGGCGAACAGCATGTGATTGAGGATCTGGGCTATATTCCGTCATTTGCCGACTGGGTCCGCTGCATCCGCCCCGAACCCTGGATGGGGCGTGCGCAGCCGATCCATGCCTCGGTCGATCCATTCGCTATCGCGGCCTGAGCGCTGAAGCAGTGTCTGCCCCCGCCGGTGGACAGCCCCCACTTCTGACATAATGGAGATATCCCATGGCAGATTATTATGGCCAGTGCGTCGTCACGCCGTTCATCCCGGTAACCGACATGAACCCCGCCGAGCGATTGCTCCTCAACTCGATTTTTTCCCACGAGACCAGCGACGATGAAGTCTACTTCTTTGCCGACCCCTGGCGGGAAATGAACTTCGTTCTTCATCTCGACGAGGTTCGCGCCGCTCTCTCGGCATCCCCCGCCGATTGCGTCGCCTCCTGTTTCCTGACCGATTGCGTCACGCAGAACGATGACCAGCACGATTTTCTGGAAGTCGATATGGACGACCACTGGATGGAGGTTCTGCAGGATATTGTCCGGCGCTCGCCAAGCCTATCCCACATCGCGATCGAGACCGCCTACACGTGCTCGCGGATGCTGTTCGATGGCTTTGGCGGTCAGGCCATCCTCATCACCGCACAAGCGATCGATTCCATGTCGACGAGCCAGTTCATCGATGATGCCCTCAGCAGAATTACAAGCGAGCCGAGGGATACGTCCGAACGAATCATATTGTAGAGATATATCTACATTGATTGCAATGGCGGCATTGCCGTGGTATGGAGGCGGTGCTGTGCAGGAGTGATCGATGGGCGTGACAAGCTTTTCCAGTAGGGAATTCAACCAGGACGCGGGACGCGCCAAGAAGGCCGCGATGCAAGGCCCAGTCTTCATCACGGATCGCGGCAGGCCCGCGCACGTTCTCCTGACGATGGCCGACTATGAGAAGCTGCTAGGCAAAACCACCTCACTCCTCGACGCCATAGCCCAGACTGGCGGGGACGATTTTGCATTCACGCCGCCGCGCATGGGCGCGATCACCCGAGCCGCCGATCTCGACTGATGTATCTGCTCGATACCAATGTGATTTCCGAGCTGCGCCGACCCGACAAGGCCGACAAGAACGTTGTCTCCTGGGCGGCAAGTGTTCCAGCGGCACAGTTCTACTTATCCGTGATCTCGATCCTGGAAATCGAGCAGGGAACGCTGCAGCGCGCGCGGCGCGATCCCGTTCAGGGTGCTCAACTGCGGGCCTGGATCGACATATTAGTCCTGCCGACATTCGCTGGCCGCATCCTGTCGATTGATACAGCGATCGCCCAGCGTTGCGCGGCGCTCCATGTGCCCGATCCTCAGGCCGAGCGTGATGCGCTGATTGCTGCAACCGCCCTCATCCATGGTATGACGGTCGTCACGCGCAATGTCGCTGACTTCAGCGCCACAGGTGTAGCACTCCTAAATCCCTGGGATTCGCTGCTAGCCTGAACCTTCTGTCGGCCGCCACATGCGCTGCGCGAGGCGCTTAGCCTCGTTCGCATAGCGCGCGAGCGCAAACCAGTTTCGACATGATGACCCCAGATATTTCCTCTCGTCAGGGCCGCCGATCGCGCGCCTGCTGGGCAGAAGGGAAGGGGGTGGAGGGTTTGCGGCGAGGGTCGGGACTGGGTTTCCGTCGAATCGCCGGTCAACCCTTCAAGGAGACTGTCATGAACATGTCCGCACCCGCCGCGCGTCCCGCGCCGCAACCTTATCGCGTCGATGTCACACGCGGCCAGAACAACTCTCGCGTGTCGTCCGAATGGTTTTCGCGTCCCGACGACGAGCGCTTTCTCTCCCTTGGCGACCTGTATGACAAGGTCCGCACCCGGGCTGACAATGCCACGACACGCATCGTCGAGAGCCGGGCCGTTCGCGTCGAGGCCCGGACCGATGACCCGGAACGGCTGATGCTACATGTGCCAGGAAGGTCCGACCCGGTGCTCCCGACCCACTGGTCCTTTGGGCAAATGTGTAGCCTCGTGGGCGCTCCGGCATCCTATCTTCGTGGCCTTCCTGCGCCGCTCGCTGGGATCAATATGCAGCACGGGCTCCTCGCGCACCGCGGCGAGCAGGTGAAATTGCTCGAGACCCAGAATGGCCGCACCGAGCTTCGTGCCGTTACCGGACCCGATTATGGCCGGATCTGGGATCATGAACTGGTGGCCGCCGTCATGAAAATCGCGGGCAACGGGACCGGCGACACCCGCTGGAAAGTACCCGGCGTGCTCGACTGGCGCACCATGCACTACAACCCTGTCATCGACATCACCCGCGACAATACGACCCTCTACGCCTCAGATCGGGATGTCTTCCTCTTCCTCGTCGACGACCTCAATCCGATTGAGGCGGGGCGGCTGCCCAATGGCGAACCCGATCTCTATTTTCGCGGCTTTTACTGCTGGAACAGCGAGGTCGGATCGAAGACGCTGGGCGTGGCGACATTCTATCTCCGCGCCGTGTGCATGAACCGCAATTTGTGGGGCGTCGAAAATTTCGAGGAAATTTCGATCCGCCACAGCAAATTTGCCGCTAACCGATTTGCGCATGAGGCCGCGCCCGCGCTGACGCGCTTTGCCGACTCCTCGCCATCCGCCTTCATCAGCGGCATCAAGGCGGCGCGCGAACGGATTGTCGCCCGCAAGGATGAGGATCAGGAGAGCTTCCTGCGAAAAGCAGGCTTCTCCAAAGCCGAAACCTGCAAGGTCATCGCGACCGTGCTCGCCGAAGAAGGCCATCCGCCCCAGTCCGTCTATGATTTTGTCCAGGGGATCACCGCGCTCGCCCGGACCCGGACCAATCAGGACAGCAGGCTCGAACTCGAAGGCAAGGCGCGACGCTTGCTCGAACGGGCCAACTAAACCCCATCCCGGGCGCAGAGCGTCCCCGCACAAGGATTTTCATCATGATCGCGAACATCTTTACCGCCCTCCGTACGGAGGTGCGGAGCCCCCTGCGTGCGCCTTTCTGGCGTAGGCTCGTCGTTCTGCTCGGCGCGCGCGCTCGCGGATGGGTCACCGGGATCGAGGTGCACCTCGACGCCGCGGCGCCACCCGCGATCGCCGGGCCCGCCGTCAGCATGGCACGCCTTCCCGACTTCACCCTCGACGTGGTGACGATCGACGAGGGGGAGACGGAGGTTGCCCCGTCCACCGCTGGCGTCTGGGTCCGGGCCTGGGTCCTTGTCGATTGGGCGGCCCTTCTGCCAACCGCTATGCCGCGGGCACTGAACACGCACCATTGGATGGCATTGGCTGGCCTGCCCGACGAGGCGCGCACCGCCTATCTGCTGCACCGGATCGGCGGCCTCGACATCGATCAGGTCGCCTGGCTCCAGGCTTGCGACGTCCTCATGGTCGAACGACGGCTGGCGCAATGCCTGTCCGCCATCGCCCACCATCTCGACCGGCCAATGTGATGAGGGTGTCGGGAAGTTTCGCCGGATCGGCGAAGCTTCCGCTTGATCCCTGGGCGCCGCTGAAGAAGATTTGTTCGCATGAAGCTCACCGACAGCCTAGCGGCGAGGCGGCAAGTCTATGCCCGGTCCACAGCCGCAATGCCCGATATAGTCGTTATCGACATCCCCGCGCGATATGCGTCGCCGAGCCTGTCGCTTGGCCGTTTCTACCCAATCATGGTGGAGACGGAACTCGAGATGATCGAACTGGCGCACTTTCTGGCGCTTTGCCGTCCCGATCTTGTCGCGCCCGATCTGCTCGACCATCGATCCTCTGCCCTGCAGGCACAGCCTATCCTGCTTTCTCATTATGATCCGCCCGAGCCCGGCTGGCCCTATATCCTGCTGTGCCAGTGGCCATTGTCCTGCACGCAGCTTGTGCAGTCGAGCCGAGCGCTTTTGGCACGCGGCGCCTATACGATAGAGATGTTTACAACCGCGTTTGATCGCTGCAAAGCGACAGAGGTTTTGCAAAGGTCCCTTTGCAATCATGGCTTGGGACCCGCCCTCATAACGTGCTGAACGGTCTTGGTCGCCTCGGGCTACCGCTCGATGAATTGCCACCTGGCCCGACGCCGCACGAGAAGCCGTGCGCCGTCCCTGGAATCGAGGACATCCCTGGCGATGGACCGTTCCGGTTCAGCCCACCGGTCCAGTATCCTTAGGCTTGCGAAGGCGTCCAATCCGCTTGGCTGGCGCGGCGCCGTTATCAACCGGCGCGGCATCGATCGGAGCGCTTGGCTTGTCTCTTTTCGTACGGGGGCGTTTGGCTGCTGGCGTAAGAGGTGTTTCGTCGGCTGGGACACTCGCAATCTTGGATGCGGCGACCTCAGTGGCATCCTGCGGTGTTGCAGGCTTCGCCTTTGGCGATTTGACCGCCCTTGGTTTCTGCACGCTGGTGTCTTTGGGCTGACTCTGGGCTGACGCGATGGAAAGCTTGCCGCGACGGGGCTTGACCGCTGGCGTGGTCGTGCCCTTTTCAGGCGCTGCCAGGTCGGCAGACGCCGGTATAGTGTCTGGCTGGGGAGGTGGCGCAGGGGCTGGCGTAGGGTCGGAAACGACCTGCTCAGACTGGATCGACTCTGCGGATGAACGGCCCTTTCGACCAAGCCCGATACGTGCGGCCGTGGCGCGCCGCTGCTCGGAATAGACAGGCGCGACCAATGGATAGTCCTTGGGCAGGCCGTAGCGGCTGCGATATTCTGCCGGGGTCATGCCGTGCATACCGATATGGCGCTTGAGCGTCTTGTACGGCTTGCCGTCGATCATGCTGAGAATATGCTCGGGTGAAGCCAGGCTTTTCCGCACACTGACGGCCGGGACAGGGTCTGGCGCCGACGCGATGACCGGCGCAGTTTCTCCTGAAAGAGCCTGGCGAGTCTTTGCAATCAAATCGGGCAGAGCTTCAGCGGCAACGCTGTTATTCCCGACATAGGCACTCAAAAGCTGCACGGTGAGCGTTGTGAGATCGGGCTTTTCCGCGTCCGTCATGCTTTACTCCATAGCTTGGTCAATCGAGCAGCGTTCTTCTTCGTCTTGAATGAAGATCAAGTAAAGTGCCGTAGATTCTGAACTCTTCGCCGAACGATCCTGGCACAGCGCGGGGTCGCCCGCCTCATGCTTCGCTCATGCCGCTCGACGGAGATCTCTGCAAATATCAGTCCTTGACTGAGGGTTGCGGTGCTTCTTCCCCTCGCGCAACATCAAGGGCGTGCTGTAACCGCATCGCGACGATGGCGTCCTCGTCGGCCTCGAGTTCGGCGAGCGCCTTCTCCATATAGGCGATCGCCAGCGCGCGTCTCTGTGCTGTGTTCGATTGTGTGGACATGTGCCGCTCCCGGCCGCTCAGCCGGCGGCACGCCTTGTCATGAAGATGCAAGGCGTGCGGCCCCTGAGAACCGGGTGTTGGAAAACCCGCCAGTAGACGAGCGCGAGCACCTTTAGCCGGGTGGCCTGGACATATATGCCCGCCACCCGGTCGTTAGGAGCAAACGACCGGCTCTACTGGAACGAGGTTTCCACGCCTCGGCCCGCCTGCTGGCGGACGCCCCAAGCCTTACTGAAATATGGGCAAAAGCCAAGCCGTCTTACGACGCGGACGACAGGCGTTCGCGCGATCCATCACCGCTTCGGGTATTAGAAGGGGAGGAGGAGGCTGAGCTGTGGGCCGGGGCGAACGTCGTCCGGCGCTTTCCCAGGAGACATTTCATGACCCACAGCATTGGATCGCCAGTCGATGCCGCACACGCAATCGCGGGCAACGAACCCCTTCTCTACAGCGAGACACCCACTGACGAGCGGGGCAATTTCGCCTATACCGGCGACCTGTTCCGCGCACGCGAAGACCTTGCATCCCTATGCGCCCGGATCGATGTCCATCTGCGCTGCCAATTTCCCGCGCTTGGATTCTCGCTCGTCCGCACGCGCTTTGCGGGCGGGCGAAAGATCAAGCTGGAGATCGCCGACACGCCTATGGACCTGCGAGACCCCCTGTTGCGGGACGCGTTGCTCGCCGCGGTCCGCGACCAGATCGAGCGCTTCGGTTTTATGCGTTCGAACATCTATCAGGACTATATGTCGGTCAGCTTCTTCAGCGAGGTCGCGATCGGCAAAGATTATTGGATGCGCTTGGCAGCACGAACGGAGCTGCAAAATCCAGTCGAGCCCCGCTTGTCGCTGGCCCAGTTCAAGCGCACCATCAAACCAGGCGACATATTAAGGCTCATCCATGCGCCCTGGGACGGGCGCAACCTTGGCATCGAGCGCAGGGTCGATGCCGTGCGGTCCGGCGATATCATCATCGCCGGATCCTATCTGACCCTGCCGCGCGCTGCCGGCTTCGCCTGCGATGGACGACAGATTCGTATCGCCATGGGCGATGCCACCGACCCCGACGCCCATCTCCTCTATGAATGGACTCGCTGCAGTGATTGATCCCTGGGCCCGCGGCCGTCGGCGGGAAGGCGGTCGGGCAGCGGTCCACTCCCGTGGCGCGTGGATCAGGCCAGAAAACGAACCTCGACTGGCGGAACGCCGGCTATCGTGGCCCTGATCGTCTCGCCGGGTTTGATCGGCCCAACCCCTCGCCGGCGTGCCGGTGAAGATAAGATCGCCCGGTGCCAGCGCGACATAGGTCGATAGGATCGTGATGATCTCAGCTACGCTCCAGATCATCTGCGACAGATCGCCGGTCTGTCGCGATGCACCAACGATAGTGAGGTCGATGGCGCCCGCTGCGGGTGGCTCTCCCGGTACGAGCAGGCCGATCGGCGCGGACTGATCGAACCCCTTTGCCATGTCCCAGGGTCTACCCGCCTTTTTTGCCGCAGCCTGGAGATCGCGTCGGGTCAGGTCCAGACCAACTGCATGGCCGTAGATGCAGGCAGACGCGTCCGCGACGGCGATATGCGACCCACCCTGGCCCAGGTCGGTCACCAGCTCGATCTCATGATGTAGGTCCTGCGTGCGCGCCGGAAAGGCAAGGTACGCGCCGCTCGGCACGATTGCATCGGCGGGCTTGGTGAAGAAGAACGGCTCCTGCCGGTCCGGGTCCGATCCCATCTCGCGGACATGGTCGGCATAATTCTGTCCCACGCAGAAGATACGCCGGACTGGAAAGCGTGCCTTGCTGCCAAGAATGGCATTGGATGGGGCAAAGACAATCGGAAGCGCAGGGCTGCTCGTGATAGCGGGCGACCCTTCAAATCTGGACGGCTTCCTGTGACGGGGTTGCG
This sequence comes from Sphingobium sp. AP50, assembly GCF_900109095.1. Classification (GTDB taxonomy): domain Bacteria; phylum Pseudomonadota; class Alphaproteobacteria; order Sphingomonadales; family Sphingomonadaceae; genus Sphingobium. The sequence goes on along the minus strand of NZ_FNYZ01000007.1, from coordinate 12,567 downwards.
AGCCGTGGACAATCGCCTGTGCGCTCGGCTATCGGCACGCCATGAGCATCACGGCCACCATCATGAACGCCGCCACCGGCCGGCCTATCCAGAAGATGATTTTCGGTCGTATGCCTCAGCGCTATGCCACCTTCACCCTCGAATCGGGTGAGCGGGTCACGGCCGAGCGCATCGATGTCGGTAAGCCCGCGCCCGGCAAGTTCGCATCCCCTGTCGATATCTTGGTGACGGTCAAGCAGCCCGCTCTTTGAAACGGGCGTTCTGAGCGGCCGTGTAAACAGCTGCCGCACCGCTTCAGTGAGATCGACGCGCGTCTTAGCGGCCAGGAAGCGCCGGAGAACCGATGCCCGCGGCCCGCACGACCCGATACATGTCGGCGCGCTCCGCCATCCTTGCGACCAGCCACGCAAGATGACCGGCTGCATCCTGCGGCAGCAGGGTACCCACGGTCTCGTAAAGCAGGCGCTGATATCCCAGATCATCCCGCGCCAATATATCGCCCAGATGGCGTACGGCTTCGCCGTGGGCGACCGGTACCTTGTCCTGCGCCTCGCTCCAGACCAGCGTCACCGCGTCCGCCATTTCCTGCGCGGCATAATAACCGCTGTCGAGACCCTCACCCAGTGATAGCGCCGCCAGCGCGCTGCGTATGTCGGGCAGATCCGGGTCATTGACCGCATCGATCAGCGGCAGGATGAAGTCGTAATTGGTTAGCCAGGCGCGCATGGAAGGTCCCCGTTGAAGCTTGGTCATCATAAGAACATAATGGCAACATGAGATCAAGCGGTGCGGTGCCGTCAGGGACCACGCGCGACACATGCCCGAGGCCCGGCGCAGGTGATCGAGCGCCAGCAGGCATGTTCGAGGTTGCAGCAAGGAGGGGTTTTGGCGGATGCCCGCGTCGCGGGCACCGGGGCTCTTGTCGGAGCTGTGCTCCGATCGGGCCCGGCTGCGCCGGTCCCGTCCCTTCGGGCTTCGATCCCCTTCCGGGAAGAGCAAAGGCGAGGGCCTGCCGGGGGAGGGTGGCGCGGGCCGGTCGGCCCGTGCAGCGGGCATGGGAGACCAGCCTGTCCGATACTCTCTCCTGGGCGTGAAATCATAGCTCCCCATTGCGATGGGGAGGATGGGCGGCTGCCTGGTGCCTTCGAGCGAGGCCAGCGCCAGCCCCCAGAGAAAAGATGGGTCTTTGAAGAGTGTCGCCGAAATGGGTTCGGAGAGACATTCGCAAAGGATAGGCACATGAACATCGGTGAAATCAAGCAGCAGAACGGACGTCTGTTGGGGGCGATCGCGACCCGCAGTATCGATCTCCCCCAATTAGGGCTTCGTCCGGTCCAGAGCCAGAACGAGCGGGCACCCGCCTACGAGATCGTCACCCTCAATGTCGGCAAGCGCTGGGTGCAGATCGGGGCGCTGTGGCCGCAGACGTCCAACTCCACCGGCGAGGTCTTCCTCCAGGGTTCGATCGATGATCCCAGCCTTCCCGAACCGCTCTCGATCGCGCTCTTCGGAACCGATGAGGAAGGCTATCGCGTCGCCTGGCGTCGGCCCCAGCGGCGGGACGATTTCGGACCGGTCACGCGGGGCACGCGTGGCAGCGACACGCCATCGGGTGGCGGCTTTGGGGACAGCACGGCAGGCGCCGACGGGGGGCTGATGGGCGCGGGCGGCGACATTGATGACGAGGTCCCCTTCTGACGACGGGAGCCGGCCGGGGGCGTTCCGCGCGCTCCCGGCCTCCGTTTCCTCAACCGCTTTTATAAGGACATGTCGTCATGACCCAGCATCAACCCATCCGCAGGATCGATCGCTTTGCGGACCTACCTACCCTTTATGCCGAGATCACCGCCACCCCCGAATTCCAGGCCGCCTTTGGCGAGCCGCTTGGACTCTCGATCGTCGAATTTGGTGACGAGCCGGGCGAACATGAGATGCCCGAGCCGCTCGCGGCCCAGGCGGAATGCGGCGGCGTGATCGCTGCCATCTTCGACCTGTTTACGGGCACGAGGCTCGAGCCGCTCGCAGCCGAAATCGCCTGGGGCTTCGTCAACAGCTTCCATTTTACAGCCGGCAAACTCGAGCGCCGTGAACAGGCGCTGGCCGACGAGGTGGGGGACATGGCCCGTCGTCAGGACCCCTCCGAAATATTCAACCGGGAGATGGAGGACAAACAGCTTCTCTGCCAATCGACCACCGAACAGCGCGAGGCGATGGAGTGCATGCGCGACTATGCCGCCGAAATGTATCGGGCGCTCAGCGGTCGGCCCTGGTCGCCCGCGCGCGGCACGAAGGCGTCGTCCGCCTCGACCGCGAGCCAGATCGCAGCGCTCGATTTCCTGCGTGCCCGCCAGCTTGCGACCCGCGAGCGGCATGCGCCGCAAGGCCCGATCGTCGTGGTGTCGGGACCGGCCTCCTGGCACGACTGGGCCAAGATCTGGGAGCGGCTTGACGAGATCAAGCGCCGGGTGCCGCATATGACGCTGGTCACGACCGGCCAGCGCAAGGGCGTCGATCAAATCGCGGCCGCCTGGGCGGCGCGCAAAGGCAATGGCGTGCCGCTGGTGGCCTACGGCCTCTTCGGCGGCGGCCGCAAGGCGCCCTTCACGCGTAATCGCAAACTCGCTGAGCTGCGCCCCGTCGAGGCGATCCTGTGCGAGGGGTCGGGACTGCAAGCGAACCTCTACCAGGTCCTGCGTGAGGCCGGCACGCCGATCCACGCCTTCCGTGTCAGCGATCAGGCGCCTGCGCAGCAGACGCCGACGCGCATGCCGGTTTGACGATCTGCCGCCGCATTTTCCTCTGGTCCAGGCCACTGAAACGGTCTGGACCGTGTCCACCATGGAGGCCCACATGGCTATTCCAGACCATCATCTGAAGAATTTTCGGACCCTGATGCGCGCCGCCGAAGATGGCAATCTCGCGCTGATGGAATGTCGCGACGCCGTCACCGACGAAAAGCGTTTCGTGCTTTGTGGCGTCGGCCGGGATGGCAATGACTATGTTATGACGCCCTTCGGCCATCTTGCCGAGGGTAACCCGTTCGAAGCCTATGTGCCGCCACAAAGCCGGCCATTTGGTGCTCCCCATTGAGCGGGACGTTTACCGCGCTCATGAGGGTTCTGGACCGGCTGCGCTGCGCGCTGCCCGTCTTTTTTATGGGCTGTGCAGGGCGAGGATTCGCGCTTGAAAGGGTCCGCGACGGAGAGGGTGTGCCAAGATCCCAGCGTCGCCGGGGGCATCGAGCCCCCGACAACGCTGCCTCTTCTTCTCTCAACGTATCGGAAGGATGGCACGGGGTCACCGCCGGCCTCAAGGACGACGGGGCCCCACCATTTTTCCTGGCGGGTGACGTCGGCGCGCCATCGTGAGACCTGGTCGCGCCAGAAAAAATCGTGACCCCCATCGCCGCTGCGCGGTCGCGGCTGCGCCGCGCTCCTTGACCCCGTCGGCCGGAGCCCGTGCGGAAAAGAGAACCTCTTGAAGAGATTTTCAAAGGAGGTTTCGATGACTTATACAACTTCATCCACCAGCCACGACCGTTTTGCACAGGCCTTCACCGAGACAGTCGATCAATACCGTATCATCCCGGGCGAAGATCCGACCGACGCGCCGATGCCCGACCCGGTTGCAGTCGAGCATGCGACCGAAATGCTCGTCCGCACCATCTTCGACGTGCTGCAGGACACGCGGCTCGAATCCATCGCCGACCGGATTGCCTGGGGCGTCGTGCACAGCCTGCATAAGGTCACCCAGCAGATCGACGGGCAGGCCGACAAGGCCGCGATGAGCGTCAAGGCGCTGATCCGCCAAGCCGATGGCAGCGAGGTCGGAACCCGGGAACTGGAGGAGGCGCAGCAACTGTGCCAGTCGCTGGACGAGACGCGCGATGCCCTGGCTTGCATGCGCGACCACGCCGCTGCCACCTATCTCGCCGAAACCGGGAAGCCCTGGGCGGCGCCGCAAGCGTCGCTGACATCTTCCAAGCGCACCGCATCGGTGGTGGCCGCGACGGACTTTCTAGCGGCACGACGGCAGCGCAAGATCGACGCGCATGCGCCGCAAGGGCCGGTCGTCATCTTCTCAGGCGGGCAGGTCTGGGAGGACCATCGGCTGCTCTACGACCGGCTGGATGCGATCCGCGCGAGCGTGCCGGGCATGATCCTGGCGACGACCGCGCAGGACAAAGGGTGCGACGCCATTGCCGCTGCCTGGGCCGCGCGCAGCGGGTGCAAGCTCATCGCCTTCACCCTCAACCGCCGCCTTGGCAACCGGGCGGGATTTGCCCGCAACGAACAACTGCTCGGGTTGCGGCCAGTGGAAGCCATCGTGTGTGAAGGGTCGGGCCTTCAGTCCCATCTGGCGCGCGAAGTCCGCAAGCAGGGCATCCCCGCGCATTTCTTCCGGCTGGCAGACCAGAATAGCGGACAAGGACCGAAGGGCGCTGTCTGACGAAGGCAAGGGACGGCGGGAGCATCTTGCTCTCGCCGTCCCTTTTTTTGTCTCGACCTATCAATATCGCCCCACTCGGGAACCCGGCAAGCCGGGTCCGTCGCAATGCGATGCGCAACCGGAAACAGCCGGTCGCGGCCAGCTGCGCGCGGTTACACCGTGCTCGCTGCAGGGACGCCTTTGGCGGTTGATTTTGAAGAAGTAGGCTTCCTTTCGGAAGCCGGCGGCATCGCTTTCAGCGCTGCGAAGCTTGCCTCTCCGCCTATCCGGATGGCCTCTGTCAGCAGGTCCTTGAAGATGCGCTCGCTCATGGCCTCCACGGGGAGGTCTCGAACAATATCGGCATATTTGCCGCGCAAGGCGCGGCGGGCTGTTTCTACCTCTTGTGCGGCTCGGCGTTGTCGCGCTTCGAGTTCGGCAAGGCGCTCGCGTTCTGAAAGTTTCGGCATGACCATAACTCCATATTGAGAGGTCTGCCCGCCGACTATGATGATCCAACATGGAGCGCTTTGGCGCAAGACCATTTCAAAAAGAAGAACCCCTCCGGGGAGCCACGCCCGTGCCCGGTCGAGGCTGGCGCAGCGGCAGGCCGCTGCGAAGGAGCAGACGCACGGCGCGGGGCCGTTTGTAATGCACCCTACGCACGGGTGCTGCCGCGCATTATCGGTTGTAAAATCAGATGGATAGCGTGGTAATACGTGTAGTCATTTTAGAGGGCATTTTGTGGTCCGGGGACCACTAGCCTCGGTCAGACAGCCTCAGAACCCATGATTTGCTAGGAATGCGGCTCGTGGTCCATGGGACACCGCAGCCGCGATTGTAAAAGACGAGATTTGTGGGTATAAGGGCGATGCTTTACGACATCCGACGGGGCTCCACTTGATGGAGCGGCCCTGTGGTCAAACTCAACTTTCGTATCGACGACACGCTGCATGCGCGCCTGGTGCGGCGCGCCAATGACGCTGACCTTACCCTTTCCCAATTCTCTAGATCTGTCTTGGCGCAGGCCGCCGATCCTGATCGTGGCTATATTTTCACGTCGAATGACGAAATCCTGGCGACCTGTCTCCAGATCTATTCGATCCTGGTAGTCGCAGTCGGTCGCCGCTCCCCCGAGGCAATCGAGCAAGGAATGGAGGAGGCGCGCATCCTCCTCGAACAGCGCGGACTGCTCGCGCCTCAGCCGGATGAAGGCGGTGGCTTTGCCACACATGATCCTCGTTCGCAGAGTGACCGGCGATGAGCATCTTTCGTAACGATACGCTGGGATCCTGGACCCGGGGCGGGCAGGCCATTGTCCACAATGTCCGCATGACCACCCAGGTCTTTTTTCAGACGATGACGGCCTGCCTGGTGCTGTGGATCATTGGCATTCTCTGGTATTGTCTTGAGACCCTCACCGATTATCAACGCTATGTGCTGGTGCAACTCGCGCTGGCCAGCTTCCTCCGTGACGCGACACGCGGCGGCAGCGATCCGGTACCATTTAAGGCTCCCGACGGTCATCAATATTGGACGAGCGCGGATGGACTTTTGGCATCGGGACTGGCCCGCAGAACCCTTGATGCCGGTGAAGCTGCGTTGATCACGGGCGCGGCGATTGGTGGAGTAGGCGCTCTGCTGGCCTTGCTCTGGGCTTGGTATTATTTCACGCGGACGGGACGAGGTCTCGGGTCCAACCAGTTTCTGCGAGGGGCAAGGTTCGGCACGACAGCGATGGTTCGCAGAGCCCTTCGCCGGCGGCGCAAGGGGAGCCTTACAGTTGGCGGCGTGACGGTGCCCCATGCGTTCGAGCCGGAACATGTCGTACTTTGCGGCGCGCCCGGGACAGGCAAAACGAATATCATCACAACCATGCTCGCCGGCATTCGGCGAGACGGAAAGCGCGCAATCGTCTACGATACGGCGGGGGCGTTCGTTGAGAAGTTCTACCGTCCGGATAAGGACATATTGCTCAATCCCCTCGACGAGCGGACCGACCATTGGTCCCCTTGGGTCGATGTCCCACGCGACTATCATTATGATCAAATCGCCCAGTCCACGATCCCCGACAAGGTCGGTGATCCCTTTTGGGCACGCGCGGCACGAGGCACGCTCGTGGGGGTCCTGCGCAAGCTTGCTCGGCAGAAGCATACGCTCGTCTCGATCCTGCTCGACCGACTGCTTCGCTCAGGCCTGAAGGATCTGGTGGCGTTTGCCGAGGGGACTGAAGCGGCCGCGTTCATTAGCATGGAGGGGGACCGGACCTCGGCCGGCATTCAGGCCGAGCTGGCGTCGGTGATGCGCAGCTTTTCCTATCTGGACGACACCACGAACGGCTTTTCCATCCGAAGCTGGGTTGAAAATGAAGACGATGACAGCTGGTTGTTCATTACCGTCAAGGCCGACCAGTTGCCGTCACTACGCCCCCTCATCACGGTGTGGATCGACATCGCGATCGGCGCGATCATGAGCATGGCGCCCGATCCCGACCGACGGCTTTATTGCATCATCGATGAATTGCCCACGCTGCAGCGGCTGCCTTCGCTCAGCGATTTTCTGGCCCGCGCTCGCAAATATGGCGGATGCGGCATTCTGGGTTTCCAGTCGTACCCCCAGCTGGAGGCAACATACGGCATCCAGGATGCAGCGGCCATCACCGGCTATTGCTCGACCTGGATTGCCCTGCGCGCGAACGATACCCCGACAGCTAAACATGTTTCGGAGAATCTGGGCCAGGTCGAGCAGATCGAAGCCAATGAGGGCATGTCTTATGGTGTAAACGACATGCGCGACGGGGTGAACCTCTCACGCATGCAGGTCACCCGGCCGCTCGTCATGCACACGGAGGTCACGAACCTTCCAAACCTATCCGGATTTCTGCGGTTCGGTCGCGACCTCCCGGTGGTCCGGTTCAAGGATAGCTATAATTCGCTCCCCACGATTGTGCCCGCCTTTATCGAGCGAACAACCCAACCCATACGCCTCCCACTCGCCGACGAGATCATCGAAGCAAACCGGAGCGCGACAAGGGAAGGAGAACGCAAGCCACAGCGTCGGCAGTCCTCTCGGACGACAGGAAAGTCTGCCAACAGGGATGCGCCGGGTCAGAGATCCGGACCGAATATTACGGCTAATCGTTCGCCCGAACTGCCGCTTTCCCGAAATGGCCGACCATCCCCGGGATCCGAAGGCAAGGAGGTGAAAGTAACCCCGCCAGCGACACTGGGGCCTCGCGCGGGTTCCAGAACCGTGCCCCTTCTGCGTCATGGTCGAACGAACGATAAGCCAGGAAAGGCCGACCCGGCATGATCCATCCGCGACGCCTTTCCGGCTCGCCCGGTAACATTGCCCGCTATTATGCGATCGGCGATTATTATTCGAAAGGGAGCGACGAGCACAGTGAATGGGGCGGCCAGATTGCCTCTGAACTGGGTCTGCAGGGTAGGGTCGATCCGGACGTCTTCCGCGAATTGCTTTCAGGTAAAGTTGCTGGCCAAGAGCTTGGCCGACACCGGTCCGATGGAACGCTCGAGCACCACCCCGGCTGGGATTTTGCTGTCAATGCACCTAAGTCCGTTTCGATTCTGGCGCTCGTTGCGCAGGATGGCCGGGTCATCGACGCGCATGAGAAAGCCGTGGGTCAGGCACTCTCCTGGATAGAGGAGCATGCGGCTTTTCGCCGTCGTGATAGCGGAAAGATCGTCCATGAGACGACGGCGCGACTAATCTTTGCACGCTTCACGGAACATGCGAGCCGAGAACTCGACCCACATCTCCATACCCATGTTGTCATCATGAACATCACCAATAGGGCATCTGGAGCGCCAATGACCAGCGTTGAGAGCAGGGCTATGTTCGCCGAGCAGATGGTCGGCGGACAGATATACCGAAATGCTCTCGCCATTTCCCTTCGGGAACTCGGCTACGAGATCGAGACCGATCCGAAAAAAGGGCTGTTCGAAATACGGGGCGTACCGGCCGATCTCGTGAAGGCTATGTCCCAGCGTGCCGAGCAGATCAACGCGCATGCTGCCGAACATGGACATAACGGCCAGGCGGCCCGGGTCGCATCCTTCTATCAGACGCGCGGTCCCAAAGAGAAGGTGGGAATGGCCGACCTGCAGGATGCTTGGAAGGAGAGGGCAGGGGGCCTTCTTCCGCAATTGCACGATCTGAAAGATCGTGCCGAGCGGTCAGAAACGGGGCAGATTGTCGTTGATCCGATGACCGCTCGCCGGGCTGCGCTGTTCGGAATCAGGCATTTGGAGGATCGGGAGGCGGTCAATAATCAGGGTCATTTGCTCCGTGTTGGCCTTGCGGCTCATGTCGGTGAAGTTACACTCTCGGACCTGCGTCCCCTTATCGTCGAACATGAGACGCGCTCAAAGCTGCTCGTAACGCGAGAGCAGACGGGCGACGGGCTTCTCGCGAGGGGCAGGACCAGTCGCAATACGGCGCGGCTGGAGCTTGCCCTAGCCCGGCATCTGGCGCTTGCCATGGATGACGCCCCGCGTCTCGCGTCAAGCGTCCGACTACTGGTGGCACTGGAAACTGCGGAGCTAACCCCCGCTCAGGAGCAGGCCTTGGCTCAACTTGCGGAGTCACGCGATCGCTTGCTCGGCGTTCACGGCGTTGCCGGAGCTGGGAAATCGACCCTCATCCGAGCGATGGCCGCAGCCGTCGATCCTGACATTCGGATGCTTGCCCTAGCGCCCACATCCTCCGCTGCGGCAAATCTGGGAGACATGGCGGGAATAGAATCGCGGACCGTAGCGAGCCTCATCGCCGGCGGTGGACATGGTATCGATAGTCGCGATGTGCTCGTCATAGATGAAGCCGGCCAACTTGGGAATCGGCAAGCGCTTCGTCTTCTAGAAATCAGCCGCGACACCGGCGTAAGGCTCCTTCTGCTTGGTGACAATCGTCAGACCGGCGCGATCGAACAGGGCAAGGCGTTCTGGTTATTGCAGCGGCTAGGACTTCCGAAAGCAGAACTCACCGAGTCGATGCGGCAGCAAACGCGTCTCATGCGGCATGCGGTCGCGCTGGCCCGAGAGGGAGACTATGCCGGGTCAATCGACAGCCTCGACAAGGTCGTGAGCGGCAGCGGTCCAGATGGCTTGGCGCGCGATCTCGTGTCTGAATGGACGCGGCTCAAACGTGAAAACCGGGATAATACAAACATTCTGGTTCTCGACAATGCCAGCAGGATCATCGTGAACGATCAGATCCGTTCTACCCTTCGGAGGGAAGGCGTGATCGCCGCTCAAGATGTGACGCTGCAGGTTCTAACGCCTTCGCCTTTGTCTTCTGAAGAACGACGCATGGCTCGCTTCTATTCCAGAGGCCAGGTCGTCATGTTTAGCCGCGATGAAGCGCGCCAGGGTATCGCACGGCAGGTCGAGTATCGCGTCGCTGGGCTCGGCCGGGAAGAGAATGGCAGACAGGTCGTTCGTCTTGTGGACGAGCTTGGCCACACGATACGATGGGATCCGCGACTGACGCGTGCCGCTCAGATCAACGTCTTTAACGCCGAGGAGCGAGGCGTCGCGGTCGGCGATCGAATTCAATGGCGCCTAGCGACCAAAGACCTTGGGCTTAAGAATGCGGAGCGCGGGACAGTCATTCAGCTCGATGGTCCGATCGCGAGCATCAGGTGGGATCGGGCCAAGGACGTCCAATCCGTCGATTTGACCCGCTTCAAGACTTGGGATCATGGCTATGCGGAGACCGTATATTCTTCGCAATCCAAAACCTACGCCCGCGCCTATATACTGGCCCCAGTAAACTCGCCGCTCGTCAACGGCCAGAATTATTATACTGCCATCACCCGCGCGCGGTTCGGCGTGAAACTATGGACGGAGGACCCGGAGAGGCTTGCCGACAGGCTCATCCGCCGAACGGGCGAAAAAAGATCGGCGCTCGAAGGGCTGGGGCGGCTTGATCCTAACCATGCAGAGGCGATTCGGACCCGCTATGGCGATCGCCTCCGGGTCTCTAGGGTAAAAACTGACGCGGAGCGGCGGGACGCTGCATTAGAACGGCAGATGCCTATCCGTCACGGCGGCATCGCTGAAGTGGCCCGTTCGGCAACGGATGCGCTGACAGCACTTATCCAGCGGGTGTTGGCTAAGGAGCGGTCCGGTGAAAAGGACCAACCCACGCAGCAACCCAATCGCGCCAGAGACGACAAGCCTTATCGCGGACACTCGCGATGAGTGCGAAAGCTTCTGGTCTAGCCTTTTGGGTGTTACCGGGCGGTATTATCACCCTGATGAGAAGGTTCTTCGTCAACCGGGGGATCGTCATGCCCGTGGTCCTGATCGTTGCCGTGACGAACCCGGCGTGGCCGAAGAGCCACGCTGTCGTGGGGTCTTCGAATAATCATGAGGCCGTAATTGCAGTGTGTGTTGAGAAAGCATCCTCGGGCCGGAACTGGCTGCGGCAGACGCTTATGGCCTTGCGAAAGCAGGAAGGTGGCTGGATCGGCGCGGAGGTACGCAATGATAACGGCACGCATGATCTCGGACCAATGCAAGTAAACAGTTGGTGGGTGCCTCGGATTGCACGTTTGATCGCGCGCAACGAGGGCCAGGTGAGGGCATGGTTGCGGGATGATGCATGCTTCAATGTCAACGTAGCTCGCTGGATATTTCTTTCAGCGCTTCGTGATAGCGGCGATTTCTGGAAAGCAGTTGGCATCTATCACAGCCCGACGCGTTGGCGGCAAATTCGATACGCACGAAGCGTTTCAGCCCTTATCCATAACCACTAGTTACAGTTCACCATAATGCCCATTCTCGGCGGTTCGGAATGTAGGCATTCGGTGAAGGCCGCGGATCAGGCGGCTTCGCGTTGATCTTCGGCGGCGCGCCAATTCCATGGCAGCAGTTCATGGAGACGGTTCTGAGGGATGTCGGCGATGCGGCTGAGCACATCGGCAAGCCAAGCCTGCGGATCGATGTTGTTGAGCTTCGCCGTGCCAATGAGGCTCAGCATGAAGGCGGTGCGCTGGCCACCACGATCTGAACCAGCGAAGAGCCACGATTTTCTTCCAAGGGCTATGCCTCTGAGCGCGCGTTCCGCCGCGTTGTTCGAGAGGCAGATGCGGCCGTCATCGAGGAACGCGGTGAAGGCCGGCCATGCCTTGAGCATGTAATCCATGGCCTCGGCCACATCGCTGTTCTTTGACAGCTTTGACCGGTTGTCGCGCATCCATTCTTCCATATCGGCAACTAGCGGTGCGCTGAGTTCCTGCCGAAGGGCGAGGCGCTCCTGTGCCGGCTTGCCGTTGATGGCGCGTTCGATATCGAAAATCGCGTCGATACGGCGAACCGCCTCCACCGCCAGCGGCGAGATAACGGCCTTTTTTCGGCGCTTCTTGAGCTGCGCGGCGATATCGGCCAGCTCGAAGAAATAACGGCGCGCGTGGCTCCAGCAAAGGGCGCGGGTTAGCGGCGCCGGCAGGCGGTCGCCATGGAACAGGGCATTATAGCCGGCATAGGCATCAGCCTGAAGAATGCCTCTCCAACCGCGCAGATGGCCCACAGGATGCTCGCCCCGCCGGTCGCGGGAATAATGGAAGATCGCTGCGGGCGGTGCCGGTCCGCCAAAAGGTCGATCATCCCGAACATAGGTCCAGATCCGGCCCGTATCGGTCTTGGTCTTGGCCAGCACTGGCACCGTCGTATCGTCGCCATGCAATCGCTCGGCGGCAAGGACGTGGGCTTCGATCAGCAGATAGAGCGGCATCAGCGCGGCGGTGCAGATGCCGACCTGATCGGCCAGAGTGGAAAGGCTCAGGTCCACGCCTTCCCGGGCATAGCGATCACGCTGGCGGTTAAGCGGTTGATGCGCACCGAACTTCTCGAACAGCAGCATCGCCAGGAAGCTGGGACCAAAGAGCCCGCGGGGCGTCACATGGAACGGCGCCGGCGGTTGCGTGATCTTCTCACAATCCCGGCAGGAGAACTTCTCCCGCACGGTCTGGACCACCTTCCACTGTCGCGGCACGACCTCAAGCGTCTCGGTGATATCCTCGCCCAGCTTGCACAGCCGTTCCGAGCCGCAGCAGGGGCAGGCATCGGGCGCGGCGATGACGACGCGCTCGCGCGGCAGATGCTCGGGCAAGGCCTT
>NZ_FNYZ01000001.1 GCF_900109095.1 Sphingobium sp. AP50 | reverse complement strand
GTGCAGGCGCTGGAGGATGCGGGGGCGAAGGTGGTGGCCTATGACCCCGAGGGCATGGAAGTGGCCGCGCCGATGATGCCGGGCGTGACCATGGTGAAGGATGCCTATGAAGCGGCGGCCGGCGCGGACGTGCTGGTGCTGGTGACGGAATGGGATATTTTCCGCGCGCTGGACCTCAAGCGCCTGGCCGCGTCGATGGTGCAGCCGGTGCTGGTCGACCTGCGCAATATCTATCCCGTCGCCGAAGCCACCGAGGCGGGCTTTGCCATCACACGCGTCGGGCAGAAGGGGTGATCCACTGGCCCTGGCAGGAAGGGCCGTCGAATGACGCCCTTCCCCGCTGGCATCACTGGCTGATCGCGGCGGCGACCCTGTTCCTGATGGGGATCGCCGTCCCCATCTTCGCCGCCTTTACTTAGAGTCTGTCACCGCACCGGCCGGCACCCCCACCCGGCCACCCAACGGCAGTATTCTATGGGCGGCCGGGTGGAGGTGCGGGCCCCGGTGCGGCATTTCCAGGAAGGATCAGGCTTTGATCTTCCAGCCGCGTTTCAGCAGCACATAGCAAAGGCCGCCAAGCACGAGGTTCAGGCCCAGCAGCACGCTGCTGCCGATCACGACATTGGTGTCCGCCGCCGCGACGAAGCCATAGCGGAAGCCGGAGATGATGTAGAAGAAGGGGTTGGCGTGGCTGATCCCCTGAAACAGCGGCGGCAGGCGATCGATCGAATAGAAGGTGCCCGAAAGCAGAGCGAGCGGGCCGATCACGAAATTGGTAATGGCCGCGCCATGATCGAATTTTTCTGCCCAGATCGACGTCAGCACGCCCAGAAAGGCGATGAAGCTGGTACCGAGTAGGCCGAACCAGACCACCGCCCATAGATGCGCCGGCGTCACATGCACGCCGGGCCACAGCGCCATCGCGCCCCACAGCGCGAAGCCAACCATGATCGCGCGCGTCATGGAGGAGAAGACCAGCGCGAACAGCAATTCGCCCACGGAAATGGGCGGCATCAGATAGTCGACCAGCGTCCCCTGCACCTTCCCCACCATCAGCGCGAAGCTGGCATTGGCGAAGCAGGCGTTGATCATGCCCATGATGATCAGGCCCGGTGCGATGAAGTCGGCGAAAGGCACCGCTTCCCCGCGCAGCATCACCGTCCGGCCGCTGCCACCCAGCGCGACGATGAAGATGATCAGGAACAGCAGCGTCGTGATCGCCGGCGCCCATACGGTCTGGAGCTGCACTTTCATGAAGCGGCGCACCTCCTTGCGATAGAGCGCCCAGGTCCCAGCCCAGTTCACGTTGCGGATCTGCGGCACGCCCGGCTCGGCAAAAGGCGAGTCGAGGGGCGTGGCGGCGACAATTTTGGGCTGGTCGTTCATGGCAGGATCGACTATCGGCTGGTCCGTTGTGCTGCAAGGGGTCAGGTCCAAAGGATTTGAACCTGCGCGCTGTGCTTCCCATATAGGAAGCCATACGAGATTTGTGAGGAGTTTTTCATTGTCCTGGACCGACGAGCGTATCGACCAGCTCAAGGGGATGTGGGAACGCGGCCTGACCGCGAGCCAGATCGCCGATGAACTGGGTGGCGTCAGCCGCAATGCGGTGATCGGCAAGGCCCATCGTCTGGGCCTGCAATCGCGTCCTTCGCCGGTCAAGGCGAACGATGCGCCCAAGAAGGCGGCCGCCGCCCCTGCCCCGCGCAAGCCCGCGCCGGAGGCCGAAGCGCCCCGCGCCGCTGCGCCGGCCGCGCCTGCCCCCGCCGCCCCGGTGCGTGCGCCCGCGCCGCAGCCGGTTGCGCCCGCCGCACCGGCCGCCGCTGCCCCGGCTGCCGAGGACGCGCCTGCGCCCGCGCCGCAGCCGCGCATCATTTCGGTCGGCCCCGGCGGCTTCCTGCGCCAGGGCCCCGGCGATCAGCAGGCACCGATCCCGCCTGCGCCGCCGCGCCGTCTGGTCCCCGCCAAGCCCAGCGCCGAAATCGCCGACAAGACTAGCCTGCTCGATCTGACCGAGCGTATCTGCAAATGGCCGATGGGCCATCCGGGCGAACCCGATTTCCATTTCTGCGGCGAGCAGGTGAACCCCGGCTTCCCCTATTGCGTCGAACATTGCGGTCGCGCCTATCAGGCACAGTTGCCGCGCGGCACGCGCCGCCCGCCCCCGCCGCTGCCCTTCGGCGGCCCGCGGGTTCGCTGATTTACATCAGACATTAAAAAGGCCCGGCTTCCTTATGGAAACCGGGCCTTTTTTTATTATTCGCTTCTGATCAGAAGCGGTAGCTGGTCGTCACCATCACGCTCTGCGTGTCGAACTTGTCGCCGCGATTGATGCTGGCACCGCCTGATGGCGTGATGCGGAAAGGATTGGTCGCAGGTGCCGTTCCCGCCCCCACATCAACGCGATAGTCGCCGACATTATAGCGGGTCCACAGATAGCGGGCGCCGATCGAGAAATTGTTGGACACCTTGGCCTCGACACCGCCGCCCATGGTCCAGCCCCAGGCATCTTCCTTGTTGTCGAACTGCGTGAAGCTGTTCGCGGCATTGCTGGTCGTGAAGTTGTTCTTGACCTTCGCATAGGCCAGACCGCCGGTGATGTAGGGCATGATGCCACCCGGCGTCGTATAGCCCAGCCGCGCCCGCAGATTGGCATTCCAGTCGATCTTGCGCCGCATCGTGTAGAAGGCCGGCGTGGTCGAATATTCCGTCACCTTGTCGTCGATATAGGCCTGGCCGGCTTCGGCGACGACACCGGCGACGATGCTGCCAAATTGCCGATCATAGCCGACATGTCCCATCCAGCTAATGGCATCCTTGTCGCCATCGCATCCACTGGCCGGAGTGGAGCCGCGCGCCGCGCCACCGCAGGTTCCGGGTGAAAAGGCATTCGCCCCGGACGCCGTCGTCACGACATCGTCATAGGCTCCATCGGCATCGGTATCGAAGCGCAGATGCTCGTTGTTATCGCTTTTCTGAAACGTGTAGCCAAAGGAGCCACCAACATAAGGGCCAGTCCAGTCCACTGCGCCACTATCCTGCGCGACAGCCGGTGTCGCCAAGGCGAGCGCCAACGTGGCGCCAAGCGGCGCAAATGCGATTGTCTTCATGAAACTATCTCCTCACCTGATGCAGAAAATTGCCTCTGCACGGTGACACTGTGAACGAAGAGGCAGCCGACTTTGTTGCATCAGCCTTTGTGACAATTGATTGCTGCTGTGGCTTATGCGCAACGCTTGCGCCTGTCGCCCGGCCGCTTATAGCTTGTAGCATGTCCGAAGACCTGTTCGCCGCCAACACCCCCGCCACGCAACAATATGACGCCTCGACCATCGAGGTGCTGGAAGGGCTGGAACCGGTCCGCCGCCGCCCCGGCATGTATATTGGCGGCACCGACGAGCGGGCGCTGCATCATCTGGGCAGCGAAGTGCTGGACAACAGCATGGACGAGGCCGTCGCGGGCCACGCCACCCGGATCGAGGTGACCCTGGAGGCAGGCAACCGGCTGACCATCGTCGATAATGGCCGCGGCATGCCGATCGACGAGCATCCCAAATTCCCCGGCAAGTCGGCGCTGGAAGTGATCATGACCACGCTCCATTCGGGCGGCAAGTTCGAAGGGAAGGCCTATGCCACCTCGGGCGGCCTGCACGGCGTGGGCGCCAGCGTGGTCAACGCACTGTCGACCGAGACGATCGTGGAAGTCGCACGCAACAAGGAATTGTTCCGACAGACCTTCTCGCGCGGCCTGCCACAAACCGAGTTGCTGAAGGTCGGCGCTGCGCCCAACCGGCGCGGCACATCCGTCAGCTTCATTCCCGACACCGAGATTTTCGGCGAGCAGAAGTTCAGGCCGGCGCGCCTGCATCGGCTTGCCCGGTCGAAGGCCTATCTGTTCGCGGGCGTCGAGATACGCTGGAAATGCGATCCCGCGCTGATCAGCGACGACACGCCGGCCGAAGCCGTGTTCCAGTTCCCCGGCGGCCTGGCCGACCATCTGAAGGAGCAGGTGGGCGACCGCGATTGCGCCACCAGCGTCTTCTTTTCGGGCAATCAGGATTTCCCCGGCACCGCCGGCCGGGTGGAATGGGCGGTCGCCTGGCCGCTCTGGTCCGACGGCAGCTATAGCTGGTATTGCAACACCATCCCGACGCCCGACGGCGGCACCCATGAAGCCGGGCTGCGCGCCGCGCTGGTGAAGGGCATCCGCGCCTTTGGCGAATTGGTGGGACAGAAGAAGGCGAAGGACATCACCGCTGACGACATCATGACGTCATCGGAAATCATGCTGTCCGTCTTCATCCGTGAACCGCAGTTCCAAAGCCAGACCAAGGATCGGCTGACCAGCCCGGATGCCGCGCGGCTGGTGGAAAATGCGGTGCGCGACCATTTCGACCATTATCTGACCGACCATATGGACCGGGGCAAGGCGCTGCTGTCTTATGTGCTGGACCGGATGGACGAGCGGCTGAAGCGCAAGCAGGAGAAGGAGGTCAAGCGCAAGACGGCGACCAACAGCCGCAAATTGCGCCTGCCCGGCAAGCTGACGGACTGTTCAAACGACGATCCGGAAGGCGCTGAAATCTTTCTGGTCGAAGGCGATTCCGCGGGCGGCTCCGCCAAGCAGGCGCGCGACCGCAAGACGCAGGCGATCCTGCCCCTGCGCGGCAAGATCCTCAACGTAGCCTCAGCAAACACCGCCAAGATATTAGCAAATCAGGAAATTGCAGACATGATCCTGGCGCTGGGCTGCGGCACGCGCAAGGATTGCAACCCGGATAATCTGCGTTACGAACGCATCGTCATCATGACGGACGCGGACGTCGATGGCGCGCATATCGCCACGCTGCTGATGACCTTCTTCTTTCAGGAAATGCCCGAACTGGTGCGGCGCGGGCATCTCTATCTGGCGCAGCCGCCGCTCTATCGCCTCGTCGCGGGAGGCAAGAGCCTCTACGCCAAGGATGATGCGCATCGCGAGGAATTGCTGGCGAAGGAGTTCAAGGGCAAGAAGGTCGATATCAGCCGCTTCAAAGGGCTGGGCGAAATGAACCCGATGCAGTTGCGCGAAACCACCATGGACCCCAAGACGCGCATCCTGATTCGCATCACCCTGCCCGACGATGTCGAGGACCGGCAGCAGGTGCGCGATCTGGTCGACCGGCTGATGGGCACCAACCCGGCGCACCGCTTCGCCTTCATTCAGGAAAATGCGGCGGCAGTGGATGAGGAAGCGATCGACGCGTGAGGGGATGTCACCTCGACCTGCGTGTGGCGCGAGACCCCACCCCTTCCCCCTCCCCTGAAGGGGAGAGGCTTATGGGGCGCACCTAGCCATGGCGTCGCGCGTCATGGCATTGTTGTTGCTGGCCATGTCCCTCTTCCCCATGTCTGCCCGCGCTGCCCCCTCTCCCGCCTATCAGGCCCGCGCGGAACAATTGCTCGACATCCTCTCTGCGCCCGGTGGCGAGGAGGCGTATTTCTCTTCCCTCTTTCTCGACGCGGTGCCGGTGGATCGCTGGCGCGCCATTGCCGCCGATCTGCGTGCCCAGCATGGCCAGCCGGTGGCGCTGGGGGCTGTCAGCCAGACCAGCGATACGGCTGGGCAAGTCGAGATACGCTATGCGCGAGCGACGGTCGGCTTCTCGCTAGTCGTCGCACCGCAGGCACCCAATCGGATCGTCGGCCTGCATATCGTCGGCGCAAAGACGGCGCAGGACAGCTTGGACAAGGTCATGGCGGATATCGCCGCCCTGCCCGGCAGCAGCGCCTTCGCCATCGCGAAACTGACCGATGCCGGGCCGCAACTGCTGCGCGCGCATCGCGCCGATGCGCAGATGGCGACCGGCTCCAGCTTCAAACTCTATATCCTCGCCGAACTGGCCCGCACCACTGGTGCCCGTCAAAGGCGCTGGAGCGACGTCATCCCGCTGGGTCCGAAGAATTTTTCCGGTCGGTTGATGAACTGGCCGGACAAGGCGCCGATGACGCTGCACAGTCTGGCCACGGCGATGATCGCCGAAAGCGACAATAGCGCCAGCGACACGCTGCTCCGCGCGCTGGGACGGGAGAAGGTTGACGCGATGCTGGCGACGGCGGGACATGACGATGCGGGCAAGGCACTGCCGCTGCTGAGCACTGCGGAGGCCTTTGCGCTGAAAATGCCGGCCAATGCCGATCTGCGCCACCGTTATGAGACGGGATCGCTCACCGATCGCCGCGCGCTGCTGCGTGATGCGGCAGCCCGCCTGACCGCCGACAAGGTCGATGTGGGTAGCGTCGCCGAGAGCCCTACCGCGATCGACAGCATCGAATGGTTCGCTTCGCCGGCCGACATGATCGCCCTGCTCGACTGGCTGCATGTGCATGGCGGCGACGCCCTGCCGATCATGGCCGTCAATCCCGGCATTGCCCCGGCCGACGCGAAGCGCTGGCGCTATCTGGGGTATAAGGGCGGCAGCGAGCCGGGGGTGATGGCGATGAACCTGCTGGCGCAGGCGCAGGACGGAAGCTGGTATGCGCTCAGCGGCAGTTGGAACAATCCGGCGGCGCGGGTGGAGGAGAGCCGGTTCGTGGCGCTGATGACGCGGGCGATGAATTTGTTGGTAGAGAATAGAGGGCAATGATGAGGCGGTTTCTAGCATTGCTTTGCCTGACCGTCGCTTCGCCAACGTGGGCAAATGCTTCTGGTGCGACCTATCACTGCAACTTCGGCAAATACGGCTCCATAATTATCGACACGCGATCACCAGACGCGAGCATTTCAATCAATGGGCGGCGGCGTGAAGCGCAGAGCGGGAGCTATTTCTATCAGACCCGTGATGGCGAAGAAGTTGTGATGTTTGGCCCAGATATGCGCTATTGGGAGTATAAGGGCGTGCGCGACATGCATTGCAGCCGGCGCAGCAACGGCAAGCCCTCCCGTTAAGCAATCACCTGACTTCTTCCACCATCATTGGATCAGCCGAAATTATATGCGCTGAAAATCGCATGGCGGGGAAAGCCTTGCCCTCCCCCGCCATGCACATCGCTCCCGTCAGAGCGGCCAGCGCAGGCTGGCCTTCACACCATGATCGCGCAGGCCATCGCCGATCTGCCCGGAATAGGACAGGCTGAGGACCGGGCCGGACGCCAGCCGCCCCTCGACACCCAGGTCGACCGCCGCGACATCCTTGGCGATGGGCGGCGCGGTGATGGCGAAGCGGTCGCCATCGGCAAAGGCCAGCGACGCCAGCGCATCGCGATTATGGCTGGCATGGCGCCAGGCCGCCGAACCGGTGAGCGCGACAACGGTGCCGCCCTGCGGCGACAGATCGGCCTTGAACCGCGCCCCCAATGTGCTGAACAGGATTTGCGAATTCTTGGCATGGACGAACAGTTTCGATGCCCCGCCGCTTTCGACGGCCTGGCTGGAATCGAGATGGACATAGGCCAGACCGGCGACCGGCTCGATCGTCGCCGGGCCTACGCCGATCTTGTAGCCGAGTTCGCCGAAGGCCTGACCGATGCCGATATCATATTTGCTGCCGAGCGAGTCGGTGAAGCCGGTGAAGGCGACGGTCCGGCTGGTCTTGATCGAACGGAAGCTATAGGACGCGCCCAGACGCGCCCCGAAGCCGACATCTTTGCCGATCCCGACATAAGCGCCCAGATGCACGTCATCCGCCTTGGCCGAGGAGGAACGGGCTGGCAGCTTGACGCTGCTATGGCTGTAGCCGGTCAGCAGGCCGATGCGCAGCGCGCCGCTGCGAACCATGTCATAGCCCAGGAAGAAGCCGCCAATGTCGCGATCATAGCGGGCGGCATTGCCATCCCCCTTCATCCGGCCCCAGGAGCCATAGCCCCGGAACCAGAGCGCATTGGGATCGGTCGCATCCAGCAGGCGGCCATTCACGGCCTCCCGGATGAAGCGGCTGTCCTCCAGCGCGGCGGCGCGGACGGTAGCGTGGATTTCGCCCGAGATGGAATCGAAGGCGACACGGGCCTCCGCTTCGCTTTGCAGATAGCCGATCGCGTCGTGCAGCGTGCCGGACGTGCTGTCGCCCCCCGCCGCCGCCGAAATCTGGTTCGGCGTTGCCCCGGCCGAGGCGAAGGAGCGCGTCTGCGCAACATCGAGATAGACATGTGTCGCGTCATAATTGTCGACCAGATTGTAGAAGAGCGACACCTGCGTATCGCCTGACAGCGCATAGTCGCCGGTCACGCCGCCATCGGCGGTCAGCACGGTATAGCGCTTGCCCAGCACATAGCGCGCCGCGTCCGTCTTGGTCACGACCAGCTGGGCACCGCCGTCCAGCGTCGCCGCACCGGATATGCCCAGCAGGTCGGTGTCGCCGGTCGATGTCAGTTCCACGGCATAGCGTGATCCCGACGCCTGATGATAATCGCCATTGATGCTGAGCGTGCCGATGGATCCACCCGGCGCGACCGTCGATCCCGCCTGCGCGCTGATGCCGCCCACGGTGCCATAGCCGCCCAGCGTCGCGCCATTGCCGACCGTCACTGGCGACGTAGCGAGGCTGCCATTGACCTGGAGCTTGCCGGCGGCGACCGTCGTCGGGCCGGTCAGGCTGCTGTCGGCCGTCACTTCCAGCGTGCCGACGCCGGTCTTGAACAGGCTGCCTTCCCCGGAAATCGCATTGGCGAAGGTCGCATCAGCCGCCTGATCGATGATCAGGCTGGCACCGGCGTCGATCACTGCGTCGCCGCTGCCGAAGCTGGTGGCCGAGCCCATCAGCGTTCCGCCCGCCACAGTGGTCGTACCGGAATAGCTGTTCTCGCCACCCAGAACCAATATGCCCAGATCCGTCTTGGTGAGGCCGGCCGTGCCGGTCAGCGGCGCGTCGATCGTGGCGACGAAGGACGCGCCATCGGCCGTGCCATCCCCGACTCGCACGGTCGCGGCGGTGCCGCTCAGTTCGATCGCTTCGCCGACGATATGATAGCCATTAACGGCGAAATGCATGCCTTCTACCGCGACATTGCCCAGGCTGTTGTCGACCGTCACCGTGCCCGCCGTGCCGGCAAAGGTCACGCTGCCCGGATTGGGCGTGTAGGCGCCATTGGCGCCGCCGCCCGCTTCGGTCCAGTTGGCGGTGGTCGCATCCCAAACACCGTCGCCGCCATTCACCACGCCATTGTCGGCATTGCCGGCGGCGGCGCCATCCCAATAGAGGAACTGGCCCGTCGGCGGGACAGTCGGCGGCGTCACCACCGGCCCGGTGCCGACATCGATCAGCCCGCCGTCGACGCCCTGCGTGAAGTCGAAATAATTGTCATAGGGATCGACGTCATTCAGCGTGAAAGCCAGCGCGTTGCTCGCCAGCAGGCTGTTGTAGATTTCCGTCAGGACCGCGACGTCCGTGATGCTGAAAAAACCGGTCGCCAATATGTCGTTGCCGAACCCGTTGGTGGTGCTGAGCAGCGTCTGGCCATCTGAGGTGGTCTGATAGGCGGTTACATCGGACCAGTTGCCCAGCAGGATATCATTGACCGACAGGGTGTTTTCCCCCTGATCGAAATCACCGGGAGCCGTGTCACCATCATAGAGGGTGATGCGGATGGACAGGGACTGAATACCACCGCCAAGTTGGTCCAGCACCGTGCTGTCATAGCCAGTCTGGGTGCCGAACAGCAAAGGATTGCCGGTCGCGACACCCGGAACCGCATTTTCGGAGAAGTTGGCATAGCCCCGATACAATTCCGAGGCGGCCAGTTGCGATACGACGCGCGTATCATTGGTACCGGTCATGTCGACAACGATACCGCCGACTTCCGTCACACCGGAAGGAAGAGCGCCGCCAGTTGGCGAATTTCTGGTTTCATCGCTGGCACTTGCAGGAACAGAATAACTTAGCGCCAAGGCACTGGCGGCTAACAACAATCCTATTTTCATGCTTCACTCCATTTTCGATTATCATTGGCAAGCCAATCGATAAATTCGTGGAGCGACCCCTATTTTAGGCATGGATGAAATAGTTCAGCACATGCCATCTGATCGGCGGCATTTTACCGCTTGGCAACATGCTGCAACAATAACGGGTCAGATGAAGACGGCGTTGCGCTAAAAAGAAAGAAATATGCGCCAGAATGAAAAACAATACAGAATAAATATAACAACATCTGTTAGAAAATTGTTTCGATTCCGAAATAAATTATGAAAATATGGCTAGAAACAGTTTTAATACACATCCACACGCGGAATCATGAAGAAGAGAAAATCAGAATTAACGACCACACCTGATGGCAACAGGCCGATATGCCCAGTCGACCGCAAATCGCTTCCTTCCCATCTATCATGCGGGAAGAGATAGTTTCTGATTATCAGGATGTTATTGCCGACCTGCCAGGCCTTTATCGCTCCGGCAGGATCAGGCACTTCAGGCGATCAGCGCCTCGACCAGCGTTTTGACCTTCTTCTGCCGCCATTGGGGCAACGGCGCGATCAGCCAATAGGCGAGCAGGGTCGGGCTGGCATCGCCCACCTGCCGCACCCGGCCCGCCGCAATATCCGCCTGCGCCAGCAATTGCGGCACACGGGCGCGACCGAAGCCATTCGCCGCCGCCTCGATCGCCAGACCGCCATCGGCCACGCGAATGGTCGCAGGCTTGTCGCCAGCGGGGCAACCGGGCCAGTCGATACGATGATCAGGGCCACCATTGGCGGCCTCCACCGTGATATAAACGGCCTCCCCGATCTTCACGCCCTCATGCTCGCCCGCTCCATCGGTCAGGCGCAGGGCGATGTCCAGATTGGCCTCGGTAAAGTCCAGCGCTTCGTCGGCGGACACCAGTTGGAAGGTCAGGTCGGGCTGGGTCGCGGCATAGGTGGCCAGACGCGGCTGGAGCCATTTGGCGGTAATGTCGCGGGGCGCGGCGATGGTCAGCGCATGGCTGGACTGGCCCGCCTGCATCGCCCGGACGGCCTCCTCAAACTCCAGAAAACCGGCGCGCAGGGCATCCAGACCCGCTTCGGTTTCCGGGGTCAGTTCCAGCCCCTTGGGCGTGCGGCGGAACAGCACGACGCCCAGCATGTCTTCCAGCGCGCGAATCTGTTGACCCACGGCGGCCGGCGTCACGGCCAGTTCGTCCGCCGCGCGGGTGAAGGACAAATGCCGTGCCGCCGCATCCAGCACGCGCAGGCCGTTGAGCGGCAAATGGGTGCGCTTCATTCGGCCACCGCCGGTGCGATCAGCGCGAAATGAGGGATGGCGACTTCGAACGTGTCGCCGTCCATACCGATCATGCGATAGCTGCCCTTCATCGACCCGGTCGGCGTACCCAGTGGACAACCCGAAACATAGTCATAGCTTTTCCCCGGCTGCACCACCGGCTGCTCCCCCACCACGCCGTCACCATCGACGCTATGCTGCGATCCGCGCCCATCGGTGATGATCCAGTGGCGGGTCAGAAGCTGTACCGGATGGTCGCCCTGATTTTCGATCCGGATATGATAGGCCCAGAACCAGCGGCCCCGGTCCGGCTCCGACTGTTCGGGCAGAAAGGTGACTGCGACATGGACAGTGATGTCGCGCGTCGTCGCGTGAAAGGGGAAGAGCGCAAGCACGGTCATGTCTCAGGAATGCGCCCTAACCCCCTCGTCCGTCAACGGCCTATCGCGCGCAGCGCCTGATCGAAATCGGCGATGACATCGTCCGGGTCTTCCAGACCGACGTTCAGGCGCAGCATATCTTCGGTAATGCCGACTTCCAGCCGCGCTTCTTCCGCCATCCCGAAATGGGTGGTGGAAGCCGGATGGGTCATCAGCGATCGCGAGTCGCCGATATTGTTGCTGATGTCGACCAGTTCCAGCGCATTGAGCAGGCCATGGGCCTCTGCCCGGCCGCCGCCGACATAGAGCGAGAAGATCGGACCGGCAGCTTCCATCTGCTGCATGGCGAGTGCATGCTGCGGATGGCTTTCAAGGCCGGGATAATTGACCTTGGGCAGGCGCGTTTCCAGGAAGCGCGCGACCTTGAGCGCATTGTCGCTCTGACGACGGATGCGCAGATCCAGCGTCTCCAGCCCCTTCAGCACCACCCAGGCGTTGAACGCGCTGAGCGTCGGCCCGGTATTGCGGTGGAAGGGCAGCAGGACATTGTCGATCCAGTCGCGCGTGCCGCAAATGGCGCCGGCGAGGACGCGCCCCTGCCCGTCCATCATCTTGGTCGCGCTATAGGCCACGACGTCCGCGCCATAATCCATCGGCCGCTGGAGCGCGGGCGAGGCGAAGGCATTGTCGACGACGGTGGTGATGCCATGCGCCTTCGCAATGGCGCACACGGCGGCGATATCCACGATATCCATCGTCGGATTGGCCGGGGTTTCGAAGAAGAAGACCTTCGTATTGGGCTTTACCGCCGCTTCCCAGGCAGCAACGTCAGAGCCGTCGATCGTGGTCGTCTGGATGCCGAATTTGGGCAGCAGTGTGTCTACCAGCCAGCGGCAGGAGCCAAAGGCCGCTTTGGCTGCGACGACATGGTCACCGGCCGACAACTGGCACAGCAGAGCCGCCGTCATCGCCGCCATGCCGGTGGCGGTGGCGCGACAGGCTTCGGCGCCTTCCAGCAGAGCGATGCGCTGTTCCAGCATTTCGACCGTAGGGTTCTGGAGGCGGCTATAGGTCATGCCGACCTGATCACCGGCGAAGCGCGCGGCGGCATCCTCCGCCCGGTCATAGCAATAGCCGCTGGTCAGGAAGAGCGCTTCGGACGTTTCGCCATATTCGCTGCGCGCCGTACCGCCCCGGACCGCCAGCGTCGCCGGCTTCCAGTTCTTCGTGATCTCCGGATTCTGTCCGCTCTTCCGCTTCATATCGCCTTCCGCAATTCCACGCGCGGGGTGGCCCCGCTCAATATCTCGGCCATCTGGCTTCTGTCGCCATTACCGCCCGACAGGATTACCGCAACCCGCTTGCCACGCATTGCCTCTTTTTCCTGCATCAGCGCGGCCAGTGCCACCGCGCCCGCGCCTTCGGCCAGATTATGCGTGTCCTCCCAATAGATGCGGATCGCCTCGGCCACTTCATCATCGGTCACGGCGACGAAACGGTCGGCGCGCGGTCCGAAATAGTCGAGCGCGGCCTGAACCGGGGTGCAGACGGCCACGCCATCGGCAAAGGTGTAGGCGGTGGGGCTGGAGATGAGGCGCCCCGCCTCGAAGCTGCGCTTTGCGGCATCGACATGGGCGGAGACGACGCCGACGACTTTGGTCTTCAGGCCCAGTGCATCGCGCGCCGCAATCGTACCGCACAGGCCGGAGCCGCAGCCTACGGGCACATAGACGGTGTTGAGGTCCGGCACCGCATCGAACAGTTCCAGTCCATAGCTGGCCACGCCGCGCACCAGTTGATCATGATAGGCCGGGACCATGAACAGCCCCTGCTCCTGCGACAGGCGCAGTGCCTCCGCCTTGGCACTGTCGAAATCATGGCCATGTTCGATCAGGTTCGCGCCGAAAGCGCGCATCGCCCGGTTCTTTTCCAGCGCATTGCCATGGGGGACGACGATGGTGACGGACAGACCCGCCGCCTTGGCCGCGCGCACCTGCGCCTGGCCATGATTGCCGCGGGTGGCGGTGATGATGCCCTTCACTTCGGGATGGGCCGTGCGCAGCCAGTCGATATAGGTGATCGCGCCGCGCACCTTGAACGCGCCGGTGGGCGTGTGATTTTCATGCTTCACCCACACATCGCAACCGCTGCGGCCCGCCAGCAGCGGCCAGGCATATTGCGGCGTCGGCGGCACCTGTTCATGGATCAGGGCAGCGGCGGAACGGAGCGAGGCAAGCGAAAGATCGGTCATCCTGCACATCTATCGGCCATGCACCGCCCAGGACAGGACCGATATGGGCGGATTGGCCCCTTTTTCAGGCTGCCTTGCGCACCCCACCGGCAAAGAGCGGGTGGAGATTGGCTTCTTCCCATTCCATCCGGTCATACAGGCCGTTCTGCAATTCCAGCACGGCGGCGCGATAGCCGGACCAGTCGGCGGCGATCTGTGCCGGGGTCCAAAATTTGATATGGTCGCTGTAGCGCAGGAACAGCGCAACCATGGCGCGGCTGCTGGTGCGGACCACCTGATCGGGGTGGGGCGTCATCGGATTACGGCGCAAATCCTGCACCATCGCATCCTCGCGCGCCATATGTTCGCGGAACAGTTGCGAGAAGGCGATGCGGCGTCGCGCAATATCCTGCATGTCCTCCGCCCGCGCGCTTTCCATGGCGTGGGCGAAATCCCGCATCATCCTGCGCAGGCCATCATGATCCTGCGCCAATTCCATATGCATATTCTGCGACCCCATTTTCCCATTAGATCGGCATGAGGCCGCAAAAGTTAAGCCGGCTCGCCGATTATGCGACGAACCGAGCGACGCTTCAGAGCGCGGCGAGGACCGCCTCGCCCATTTCCAGCGTGTTCATGCTGCCGCCCAGATCGGGAGAACGGGCGCCATCGCGCAGCGCCTTCGCCACGGCCGCCTCGATCCGGTCGGCCTGTTCGGGCAGGTTCAGCGAGTAACGCAGCATCATCGCCGCCGACAATATGGTCGCCAGCGGATTGGCCTTGCCCTGCCCGGCAATATCGGGCGCGGAACCGTGGATCGGCTCATACAGCCCCTGCCCGCTGCCGTTGAGCGTAGCGGACGCCAGCATGCCGATCGAGCCGACGCACATGCTCGCCTGATCCGACAGGATATCGCCGAACAGATTGCCGGTGACGATGACGTCGAACTGGCCGGGGTTGCGAACGAGCTGCATCGCGGCATTGTCGACATACATGTGGCTCAGGGCAACGTCGGGATAGTCCGCCGACACCGCGATCACCACGTCGCGCCACAGCTGGCTGGTTTCCAGCACATTGGCCTTGTCCACCGAACAGAGTTTGCCACGACGGGCGCGGGCGGCCTGAAAACCGGCATGGGCGATGCGGCGCACTTCGGCTTCGTTATAGGACATGATGTCATAGCCTTCACGCAGGCCGTCGGCGGTGGTGCGGAAACCCTTTTCGCCGAAATAGACGTCGCCATTGGTTTCGCGGACGATCAGCAGGTCGATCGATCCGGCGACCTCGGGCTTCAGCGCCGATTCATGCGCCAGTTCGGGAAAGACCTTGGCCGGGCGCAGGTTGGAGAAGAGGCCCAATTCCTTGCGCAGGCCCAGGATCGCCTGTTCCGGGCGCAGATGCCGTTCCAGCGCGTCGCAATCGGGATCGCCGACGGCGCCGAACAGGATGGCGTCGGCGCGCTTGGCGATGTCCAGCGTTTCGGGCGGCAGCGGATGGCCGACCGCCTTATAGGCTGCGCCGCCGACCAGACCCTCTTCATAGGTCAGGCCATCGATCGCCAGTGCATCGAGCACGCGCTTTGCCTGTGCGACGATCTCAGGACCGATACCATCTCCGGGGAACAGGGCGATCAACATGGCGGTGCTTCCTCACAATATGTTCGTACGGCCCCGTGACGTGCAATAATGGGGCAGATTGTCGGCGCCCGCCTTTGCAGAAGCTGCCCGCTTTAGGCAACCGCTCTTTTGAGCCGTTCGACCAGTCTTTCCCGCGCCGCCAGCACATCGACACGCCGGTCGGTGAGGACGGAGCGTTCCAGAAAGAAGCCGGTCAGGCGCAGGCCGTCGATGATCTGGTCCCAGTCGCCCATGCCCCCTTCCAGCAGGAAGGGCGGCAGCGGCAGCAATCGGCTTTCATAGCCGACCGCCGCCGCGCGGCTGACGGCGGCAGCGCTGCGCGGGCTGACATAGGCCAGATCGTTCACATCGCCCAACGCCGCGCAGCGGGTGAGATCGAGGCCGAAACCCAGTTCGGCGAGCAGCAGCAGTTCATAACGCACCAGCGCCGCCGCCCAGCCCCGCGCCGCCGCCGCCGCCTCCACCGCGTCGAGCAGGCCGGACAGCGCCTGATGCAGCGCCGGATAAGGCGTGCCTTCGGGCAGGGACGCAGCGGTAAGCGCGCAGCTCCAGTCGATCGCGGCGGCCGGCAGCGGTTCGGCATGGAGCGGGGCGCGGCTATGGGCGAGTTCGACGGTCAGGCCTGCCAGTTGATCCTCGGTCCGGGCGCGAAATTCCGCCATCACCACATTGCCCGGCAACAGCACCGGCCGCATCGCCCGCGACCGGCCGCCCCGGACATAGCCGGGCAGCAGACCATCCCCCGGCGTCAGCAACCGCGCGATCGCGCCATGTTCGCCATGATGGCGCAGCGCACAGACGATCGCGGTGGTGGAGAGATGGGGCATCGCCCCCTCCTAGAGCGAAGCGTGCTCCTGCGAAAGCAGGAGCCCATCCTTCTCCCTCACTTCCGATAGACGCTCTTCAGGTTCATGAATTCATGCAGACCATAGGGGCCCAGTTCCCGACCATGGCCTGAGCGCTTCACACCGCCGAAGGGGGCTTCGGGCGCGGAGGCGAGCATCTGGTTCACGGCGGTCATGCCGGCCTGCACATCGCGAATGAAGCGGGCCTGCTCGTCGGGATCGCTGGTCCAGACCGACGAACCCAGGCCGAAGGGGATCGCGTTGGCGATGGCGATCGCATCGTCGATGTCGCTCGCGCGGAAGAGCATGGCGATCGGCCCGAAAATCTCCTCCCCCATCAGTGCGGGATCGGTCGGCACATCGGTCAGGATACCGGCGTTCAGATAAGCACCGGGCCCCGGCAGCGCCTCGCCGCCGATCAGTGTGGCGCCAGCCGCCTTCAGCTTCCAAATCTGTTCCTGCACGGTGCGGCGCTGTTCCTCGCTGGACAGCGGCCCCATGTCGGTCGCCGGATCGAACGGATCACCGGCCTTTACCGCCATCATCGCCACCGTGTAGCGCTCCAGAAAAGCGTCATAGATATCCGTATGGACGATCATCCGCTTGCCGCAGATGCAGGACTGGCCCGTATTCTGGATGCGGGCGGTGACGGCCTGCTTCACCGCCGCGTCCAGATCAGCCGAGGGCATAACGATGAAGGGATCGGCCCCGCCCAATTCCAGTACGACCTTCTTGAGCGCCCGGCCCGCCTGTTCCGCGACGGCGCGCCCTGTCCCCTCACTGCCCGTCAGGGTAACGGCGGCGACCCGATCGTCGGCGATGATCGCGGCGACCGCGTCCGACCGGATGGGCAAGTTCTGGAACAGGCCGTCGGGCGCGGCGATGAGCGTCATCATCTCCTGCATCAGCGCGGCGACACCCTGCACATTGCTGGCATGTTTGAGCAGGCCGACATTGCCGGCGAGGATGCAGGGGGCCAGGAAACGGGCGACCTGCCAATAGGGGAAATTCCACGGCATCACCGCCAGCACCGGCCCGATCGGCAGCCAGACCAGATCGGCCTTGCCCCCGGATGCCAGCGCGATGCTGCCACCCTCCAGCATAGCCGGACCAGCCTTGGCATAATGGCGGAAGACGGCGACGCATTTGTCGACCTCTGCCAGCGCGGATTTCAGCGTCTTGCCCATTTCCAGCGTCGCCATGCGGGCGAGGCGCTCACGATGCTCCTGATAGGCATCGGCCAGGTCGGACAGCAGCGCGGTCCGTTCCGTCAGGTCCGTCTCCCGCCATGTCGCGAAGCCTGCCATCGCCCGGTCGAGCGCAGCATCGATCTGCGCTTCGATCAGCGCCTCATGGACGGCGATTTCCTCACCGGTGGCGGGGTTGATGCTTTTCATGACGGGCTCCGGACGGGAATGATTCAGGGTGGAAAGGGCAATATGGGGATGCTCTTGCAGGGTCACAACGCGGGTGCAGGGGCGAAGTTCACAGTGTCACTGGGATAGGGTGATGTGCGGGGTAAGCAATCGAGGTGGTGGATCGCGATTAGAAGCATTGCGGTTCCCCCTCCCGTGAACGGGAGGGGGTTAGGGGGTGGGCATGCGCAACGTTGCGAATGCCCACCCCGCTGCGACTAAATTCGCTGCGCTCATTAAGTCTCGCCGCCCCTCCCGCCTGCGGTAGGGGCAATTAAAGCCATTAGACCACCCATCACCCATGGAAATAATCATAGACCTGTTGCGCGACCGCCTTCGATACGCCGGGCGCCTTGGCGAGGTCGTCCAGCGCGGCGTCGCGCACCGCGCGGGCGGTGCCGAAGTGCATCAGCAGTGCCTTCTTGCGGGCGGGGCCGATGCCGGGGACTTCGTCCAGCGAACTGACGGTGATCGCCTTGCTACGCTTGGCGCGGTGGGCGCCGATCGCGAAGCGGTGCGCTTCGTCGCGCAGGCGCTGGAGGTAGAAGAGCACCGGATGGTTGAGCGGGAAGGTGATTTCGCGGCCGTCCAGCAGGTGGAAGACTTCCCGCCCCTCCCGGCCATGATGCGGCCCCTTGGCAACGCCGATCATGGTCACATCCTCTATGCCCATTTCCTCCAGCATGGTGCGGGCCGCCGATAGCTGGCCCTTGCCGCCGTCGATCAGCACCAGATCAGGCCATTCGCCGCTGTCGCGATCCGGATCTTCCTTCTGCGCGCGGCCGAAGCGCCGTTCGAACATCTCGCGCATCATCGCGAAATCGTCGTTGCTGATCGCAGGGTCTTTCATGTTGAACTTGCGATAAGCGTTCTTGCGGAACCCTTCCGGCCCGGCGACCACCATCGCGCCCAGCGCATGCGCGCCCTGAATATGGCTGTTGTCGTAGATTTCGATCCGGTCGGGCACGCCCTCCAGCCCGAAGGCTTCGACCATATCCTCCATGATGCGGCCCTGGCTGGTCGTCTCCGCCAGTCGCCGGTCGAGCGCTTCCACCGCGTTGCGCTGGGCCTGCTTGATCAGGCGGGTGCGGTCGCCGCGCTGGGGCACCTCTATCCGAACCTTGCTTCCGATCCGTTCGGTCAGGGCCAGCGCCATCAACTCGCACTCGGCCGGTTCGCGATCGGTGAGGATCAGCTTGGGCGGCGGTACTTCCTCGTAAAATTGCGCCATGAAGCTTTCCAGCACCTCCTCCGTCGCGACGTCGGCGGTGTGGACGGGGAAGAAGCTGCGATGCCCCCAATTCTGGCCGCCGCGGATGAAGAAGGCCTGGATGCACATCGATCCGCCCTTTTCCGCCAGCGCGAAGATGTCGGCATCGCCCAGCCCTTCGGCATTGATCGCCTGCGACCCCTGAATGAAGGTCAACGCCTTCAGCCGGTCGCGGATCACCGCTGCCTGCTCGAAATCCAGCGCCTCGGCCGCCTGCTCCATCGCCGCGCCCAGCTTTTTCTGCACGGCGGTCGATTTGCCGCCAAGGAAGTCCTGCGCATCGCCGACCAGTTCGGCATAGCCCGCCGCATCGATCCGATCGACGCAGGGGGCCGAGCAGCGTTTGATTTGATAAAGCAGGCAGGGCCGCGATCGGTTGGAAAAGAAACTGTCCGTGCAGGAGCGCAGCAGGAACAATTTTTGCAGCGCATTGATAGTGCGCGTCACCGATCCGGCGCTGGCGAAGGGACCATAATAACGGCCCTTATATTTGCGCGCGCCGCGATGCTTCTGGACGCGAGGGAAGGCGTGATCGTCGCGCAGCAGGATGAAGGGAAAGCTCTTATCGTCGCGCAACAGGACATTATAGGGCGGGCGGTAGCGCTTGATCAGTTGCGCCTCCAGCAACAGCGCTTCGGCTTCGCTGTTGGTGGTGACGATGGTCATGCTGCGGGTCTGGGCCACCATGCGGCGCAGGCGGTTGGGTAGGCGTTCGACCTGGGTGTAATTGGACACCCGGTTCTTCAGCGCGCGTGCCTTGCCCACATAGAGAACATCGCCGCGCGCATCGTGCATCCGGTACACGCCGGGACGGGTCGGCAGCGTCCGGAGCGTCGTGCGGATCGCCTCCACTCCTGCATCGATATCCGGCTGGCTGCCGGTGACGGTGAAGCTCGCCTTGTCTTCGTTGAAACGATCGGGGGATTGGGGGCCGGACATGGGGGCAGAGATAGCGCGGCACGGTAGTTTGGCAATGGGCGGGGTTGATCGCGACCGGTTTCCTTCCTATCTATACCGAGCTGTATAGATTTACGGCTTCTCCAAATCCTCCTCGCCATCTCTGGCGACATTATCAGCATCAAAGGGACCACCCAATGAGCGTAAAAGCCTATGGCGCCTATGCCGCCGACAAGCCGCTGGAATCCATCGACATCGAACGGCGCGCGGTCGGCGCCCATGATGTGCAGATCGCCATCGCCTATTGCGGCGTCTGCCATTCGGACCTGCATCAGGTCCGGTCAGAATGGGACGGCACCCAATATCCCTGCGTACCCGGCCATGAAATCGTCGGCCATGTTACCGCCGTCGGCGACCATGTGAGCAAGTTCAAGGTCGGCGACACCGTCGGCGTCGGCTGTATGGTCGACAGCTGCCAGAGCTGCGCCGCCTGTGACGAAGGGCTGGAGCAATATTGCGAAACCGGCTTCACCGGCACCTATAATGGCGCGACCGAAGATGCGCCGGGCCATACGCTGGGCGGCTATTCGCAGAGCATCGTCGTGAAGGATGATTTCGTCCTGAAGATCAGCCATGCGCCCGAACAACTGGCCGCCGTCGCGCCTTTGCTGTGCGCGGGCATCACCACCTGGTCGCCGCTGCGCCACTGGAAGGTCGGACCGGGGCAGAAGGTCGGCATCGTCGGTATCGGCGGCCTGGGCCATATGGGCATCAAGCTGGCCCATGCGCTGGGCGCGCATGTGGTGGCCTTCACCACGTCCGAGTCGAAGCGGCAGGACGCGCTGGATCTGGGCGCGGACGAAGTGGTCGTGTCGCGCAATGAGGAAGAGATGGCGGCCCATGCCAACAGCTTCGACTTCATTCTGAACACGGTCGCCGCCAGCCATAATCTGGACGCCTTCACCACCCTGTTGAAGCGGGACGGTACGCTGACTCTGGTGGGCGTGCCCGAACATGCGCACCCCTCGCCCAATGTTGCCGCGCTGATCTTCAAGCGCCGCGCCATTGCCGGTTCGCTGATCGGTGGCATTGCCGAAACGCAGGAAATGCTCGATTTCTGTGCCGAAAAGGGCATCACCTCCGAAATCGAACTGATCGCCGCGCAGGATATCGAAGCCGCCTATGCGCGGATGGTGAAGAGCGACGTGAAATATCGTTTCGTGATCGACAGCGCCACGCTGGCGGCCTGATCCGATCCTATATGGATAGGGAAAGGGGGTGCGGAAACGCGCCCCCTTTTTCGTTGGAACACAGGCTCGACAATTCAGGGGCGCACTCTTTAGACCGGCCCGGCGTGTTGCACTGATAATAACGAAAAGGACGTAGAATGAAGCGCCTGGCGCTAAGCATGATCCTGGCGGGAACGGCCCTGTCGGCCACTATCGCCCCTGCCGCAACGGCCCCCGCTCCTTCCCCCGCAGATGCAAAGACGGTCGCCGCCATCCGCGCGCGCCCGGCGGTGAAAACCGCCTTCGCCGCGCTGGAAGCCGAGCATGAGCAATGGGTGAAGAACATCATCACCCTGACCGAAATTCCCGCTCCGCCCTTCAAGGAACAGGCGCGTGGCAAGGCCTATGCCGATCTGTTCCGCGCCGCCGGTTTCACCGATGTGGAGATTGATCCGGTGGGCAATGTGCTGGCGCTGCGGCGTGGCACGGGCAAGCCGGGTGGCAAGGTCGTCGTCATCGCGGCGCATCTGGATACCGTCTTTCCCGAAGGCACGCCGGTTACGGTCAAGCGCGAGGGCAATCGCCTGATGGCGCCGGGGATCGGCGACGATACGTCGGGCCTTGCCACGCTGATGAGCCTGGCCAAGGCGATGAACGCGGCCAAAATCGAAACGCCGATGGACATATTGTTCGTCGGCAATGTCGGCGAGGAAGGTCTGGGCGACCTGCGCGGCGCGAAGCAATTGTTCAATGCAGGCAAATATCAGGGCCGCATCGCCAGTTTCTTTTCGATGGATGATAGCTCGACCGACGGCATCGTCACCGGCGGGGTCGGATCGAAACGGTACAAGCTGCGCTTCAAGGGACCGGGCGGCCACAGTTTCGGCGCGTTCGGGCTGGTCAATCCGATGACGGCGATGAGCCAGACAGTGGTGGACCTGTACAAGATCCCGGTGCCGACATCGCCCAAGACAACCTATAGCGCCAGCGTCGTGGGTGGCGGTTCGTCCGTGAACGCCATTCCGGAGGAGATATGGTTGCAGGTCGACATGCGGTCGGAAAGCGCGGAGGAACTGGCGAAGCTGGAACAAGCGATGCTGGCGACGGCGGACCGTGCGGTCGCGACCGAAAATGCGGCGCGATCGACGAAGGAAGGTGCGATCAGCGTCGACAAGACGATGATCGGCGATCGTCCGGCCGGTCATAGCGACACCAGCAGCGCGCTGGTCCGCCAGACCGTGGCGGCCTATGCGGCGGAGGGCGTGAGTGCCCGGCTGAGCTTCAGTTCGACCGACGCCAATGTGCCGATGAGCCTGGGCATTCCCGCCGTCACCATCCCGCGCGCGGCGACTGGCGGGCGCGGCCATTCGCCGGACGAATGGATCGACGTGACGGCGGAACCCTCGCTGAAGGTCAAGCGGATGGACCTGATCGCACTGCTGGCGGCCGCGGGATATCGGCAATAGACGGAATCTGACGGAGGTTTGACTGGCCTCCGTCAGATTGAAAACAGGTCATATCAAATCACCGTTCGTGCTGAGTAGGGGCTGAGCTTGTCGAAGACCCGTATCGAAGCGCCTGTCCTTCGATACGCCATTTCGACTTCGCTCAATGCCTGTCCTGAGCGCCTGCCTTGGCAGGCAGTCGAAGGGGCTACTCAGGATGAACGGGGTAGATAATTCAAAATCGCCAAAACAGAAAAGGGCCGGTGCGACGTCCGCACCGGCCCTTTTCTGTTGCGATCTGATCCGATCAGTTGATCGTGCCGAGGCCCGAAATCGCGCTGTCGACCAGTGCTTTGTCCGCCTTGGCATCATGGCCCTGGGCGATCAGGGCAGCGGCGGCGGCGGTGGCCGCGTTCACCGTCTTGGCGCGAATGCTGGCGATGGCGGCGCGTTCGGCGGCGCCGATCTTGTCTTCCGCCATCTTCTGGCGACGGGCGACGAGATCTTCGGCATTCACCTTGGCGTCGGCGATCAGCCCTTCGGCTTCATGCTCGGCAGCCTTGCGCATGGCGTCCGCTTCGCCGGCCGCAGCGGCCAGCTTGGCTTCATATTCGCCCTTGAGTGCTTCGGCTTCGGCGCGCAGGCGCGATGCTTCGGCCAGCTGCTCCTTGATCTGGGCGATCCGGCCGTCCAGCGCCTTGCCGATCAGGGCAGGCACCTTCTTGACCAGCAGGATGACGATGAACACCGCCATCGCCAGGCTGACCCAGGCCGTCGCGTCCATGCCGACCGCTTTGGGATCGGTATGCGGCTCGACGCCTTCATGGGCAACGGTGCCGACCGGTTCCATGCCTTCGCTATGGATCGCCTGGTTCAGGTGCGGAACGTCCGCTGCTGCGCTATGCGCTGCATGTGCTGCCGCCTCAGCCATGGGCCAGTGCCGCCTTTACTGCGTTGCGGGCTGCCTCTTCCGACGCATCGACGCCGGAAATGCGAGCCACCATGTCGCGCGCCGCATCGACGGCGACGGTTTCGATTTGGGCCAGCGCCGCAGTGCTTGCGGCCTGGATGCGGGCTTCGGCCGCAGCAATCTTGCTGGCGACTTCGGCATCGGCGGCGGCGAGCTTCACTTCCGAAGCCTTGGCTGCTTCCGATTTTGCCTTCGCCACGACAGCCTGAGCGGCGGTGCGGTTCTGGGCATCGCGAACGCGATAGTCGGCTTCCGCTTCGTCGGCGCGGGCGAAAGCCGCCTTGGCCGCGTCCAGATCGCCGCTGATCTTCGCGTCGCGCGCGTCCGCCGTACCCTGAACCTTGGGCACCATGCCCAGGCCAATGACGAAGAAGACGAAGCCGAACGTCACCAGCAACCAGAATATCTGGCTGGAATAGGTATCGGCGATTTGCGCGATTTGAGGCATTTTACGGTCCGTCCGATCAGAGGGCGGTCAACAGGGAAGCGGGCAGGCACGGCGCAATGGCCACCCTGCCCGCTCCAAATTCGGGCTATTAGGCCACGAACACCAGGATCATGGCGATAACGAACGCCAGCAGACCCAGAAGTTCCGCCGCGGCGAAACCGATGAACAGACGGCCCTGCTGGCCATCAGCGGCGCCCGGATTGCGCAGCGCGCCTTCGAGGAACGCGCTGAACACGTTGCCCACACCGAGGGCGGCGATGCCCGCACCGATCGCGGCCAGGCCAGCACCGAGCAGCTTTGCGGCTTCTGCGTCCATGTCGTAAACTCCTTTGTTAAATCAGATGAAAGTTGAACAAATCAGGCGAAACTTGAAACCTTAGTGCAGGTTCTCGGCATCGTTCAGATAGACCGAGGTCAGCAGTGCGAACACATAGGCCTGGATGACCGCGACCAGCATTTCCAGCGCGCTGATGCCGATCATCAGGATGAAGCTGGCGGTGCCGACGGTCAGGCCCAAGGCCGGCGAGGCGTTGGCGCTGTTGATGACGAAGCCTGCGAGCACCTTCAGCAGCACGTGGCCAGCGGTCATCGCGACGAACAGTCGCAGGCCAAGGCTGAACGGACGCACCATGAAGGAGACGAGTTCGATGAAGAAGAGCGGCACCACCATCGCGATCGGCGTGCCGTGCGGCACGAACAGCGAGAAGAAGTGGAAACCATGCTTCCAGAAGCCGACGATCAGCACGATCGAGAAGCTCATGATCGCCAGCACGCCGGTTGCGGTGAAGTGGCTGGTGAAGGTGAAGGGGTGCATCCCGATCAGCCCCAGCGGCAACAGGCCCAGCAGGTTGGCGAGCAGGATGAACATGAAGAGCGAGAAGACATAAGGAATGTACTTCCGGCCCTTTTCACCGATATTGGCGATCAGCAGGTTCTTGATGAAGCCGGTCATATATTCGACCGCCATCTGCCAGCGACCGGGGACCAGTTCGCGCTTCATGCCGCCGATCACGAAGATCCACAGCACTACAGCAGCCAGCACCATATAGAGCGCGCTGTTGGTGAAGGCGATGTTGAAACCGCCGAGCGACAGGTGATCCGTACCGAACAGAGGTTCGATCGCAAACTGGTGCATCGGATCGATTTTGCCGGATTCTGCCACTTGGACCCCTGTTGCCGTCTAGCATTCGGACTAAGAGCGAAGCGGCCTTATTGTTCGGGCGGCTTCGTCGTCGTCAATCTGATGATATTCCTGAAGGCCGCCACGATCCCAAGACCGAGGAACACCAGCAGGAGCCAGGGTGTCGTGTTGAACCACCGGTCAAGAACCCAGCCGATCAACGCGCCACCGACAAGACCACCGATCAGTTCCGCCAGCACCCGGTTCCCCAACCGCGACCCATCGTCCGCAGCCTGTTCCGTGGCACCTTGCCTGACCTTTTCGACATGCTCGGCCTTCGCGATCCGCTCCTCCAAGGAAGCGATCCGCGAGTCCTCGCCCGCCTGGTCCTGTCCGGGTGTATCCGTGGCCATGCATCTCCTCCATCAGACCTTACAGCCTGTGGTGGTTGGCATGGCGCTTGCGGCTGCACCCGTCAAGGCGAGGCCCCTCTAGGAAGGGTTGGTCGGAGTGTCAACCCCGACAAAAGCCACGGAAATCGGCCTTTTGGACAATAGGCGCCGGCGCCTTGCGTTTCTCTATTTTCCTATTTAGCTAAATGAGAATGGACAAGATCTTCAAGGCGCTGGCGTCCGAACCACGCCGCCGCATCCTGCACTATCTGGCCGCCGAACCGATGACGGTGGGAGAGATTGCCGACAATTTCGAAATGGCGATGCCGTCCATTTCGCGGCATCTGGCGGTGCTGAAGGAAGCCGGCCTGGTGCGCGAACAGAAGCGCGGCCAATATGTCATCTACGCGCTGGTGCCAGAGCAACTGACCGGGCAACTCTATGATTTCCTGACACCCTTTTGCGATCAGGCGCGGGAGATTGCGGAAGCAAGGCCGCGGCGGCGTGGGCGGGAGTGAGGTGGCGGGTGGCGAGCGGACTGTCTGCGTATGGAAGCCGTAGGAGCACTTTCCGCCTTCTAAGAAACAATCAATAAGCCATCGCTATCTTCCAAAGTGGGCGATGCTATGTTGTTGAATATCCACCACTCGGCTGCCCCAGGCCGCTTACCATCTGTGTCACTGCGACACAGCATTAGACGGTCATCCATCGAAAACCACCTTTCGCGTGCGGTTCTCTGGCCAGCCCAAACGGGCTTGGATTTAGCTAAAGCTAGAAGCCCTGCAGCGTCGTCTGGCGGACGACGGAGCTTCCACTGATGCCTTTGCTCTCCTCCGCAGCCATAAGACGAACTTGTCGTCGCATGCGAACATCCTGAGAGTAATATGATTAAGGGTAAGAGCCATGTCCGCATTCGATCGTTTTCCCATTGCTCTTAAACGTCCGCAAGTGATCTTGAGAGCCCTTTTTACCGTCATGCCAGCGAAGGCTAGCATCTCAGGCGGCGGCGCCAAACAGTGCAGCACGGCGCTTATCCAACCCTATCCCGCCATCGCCTGAGACCCCAGCGTTGGCCTTTGGCCGCCCTTCGGGTCGCTGGGGTGACGAAACCGAGCAAGAGACAAAAAAGCGCGGCGCCCTAAATCCGCACCTGACATTTCTTCCAAAATAGGAATGCCAAAATACCAAAGCCAGCCAATGTCGAAAACAATGACGCGAGCCAAAGGTCCGGCATCTCGATCGTGCCCAGTTCCGCCAGGAAAATCGCTGTCGTCAGGGACAGGCTGAACCCAGCCGCCTTCCTGGTGGAAACGAAAAACTTGAAAATTTTGTAGATGGCAGCCCCAACGGCAATCATCACGATAGGACGTGACACTACGGCTAAAATTTCTGGAAGCTGGGTCATCGCCTATATCCGTGGAGCATTCTCATCACAGGTGACAGCGCTCCGCGCCTCGCTCAACACAAAAAAAGCGCGGTGACAGTGCCACCGCGCCTTCAGTACCTGCAATCACGCCCGGCGTTCAGCCCGCCGTCGCGCAATAGGATGGCAGCGAAATCGCCCCTGCCCCCTTGGTCTGCCACGCGCCCGCGCCGATGCGATAGGCCTGGCCCTGCTTCAGGCGGGTGAGCGTCTGGCAAGCGGTGGCGGCGGCCATGTCCTGCACGGTCACGCCGCGCTGGCCGGCCAACTGGGTATAGGCGGCGCGGCGCTTGATATTGATCGATTCGACTTCGGAGCGGATATCGGCGCCGACCGTGCCGGCGATGCCGAGATAGCCGTCGGCCTGTTCGCCCACGGTGCCCGCGCTCATCGCAGCGGCGACGGCGCCCGACTGTGCCATGACCGGCCCGGCGACAGCCAGGCCCAGCGCGGCGACAACAAAGAACATCTTGCGTGTCATTGCGGGAACAACTCCGGATTATTCTGAATGAGGTCCTGGGCGTCGCGTTGCAGCTTCACCACAACCTCCTGCTGCACCTTCACATTCAGGTTGATTTCGATCGGCTTGTCCGGGGCCTTCACCTGGATGCAGCCCCCCAGCGCAAGACCGGCGAAACCGGCCGTCATGATTGCTCGTATCTTCATTTCGGCTCCCCGTTTATCGCCTTTTCGCTTTCCGCAGGCTGAACCGCAAGATTTTGTTGCGTACCCGTGCGCATTTCGCCCTGCACCTTGTCGCCGATGCTGTTCTGGATCAGTTGCGACGGGTCGATGAAGGACTGGGCCGTGCCCATCAGCCCCCGGAACGGCGCGGAAATGCGCACGTTGAAGATGAAGGGCAGACCGATGAAGCTGCGCGAAATGCCGGTCGGCGCATCGCCCAGCTTGCCCCGGTTCACGCCGTTGAAGACGACATTCGTCACCATCTCGCCATCCAGCGCACCGTCCATCAATATGGTCAGGCATTTATATTGCAAATCTTTGAGCGCGTCGAAGGCCATCTTGCCCATGACGCCGACCTGTTCGTTAGAGACGGGACCGATATAGGAAAGCACGCCCGACTGGCGCGTGGGATCGCAGGGGATCACCGGCAGCACGCCTTCGGGCATGATCAGCGGAGGCATGCCCTGTTGCCGGGCGACCAGCACGCCACCGGCGACTCGCCCGCCCTTTGCATTGAAGATCAGCGGCATGATGCCGTCGAACGTGCCGGTCGCCGACACATTGTCCAGTTCCATCGCCTGAATGAAGGCACCCGCGTCCAGACCGATCACCCGGAAGGTCAGATAGCGGTCGACATCGGCGGAAAAATCCATCGTCGTCGGCAGCAATTCCAGCTTTCCACCGGAAAAGGGCCATCCGCCCCCTTCAATCCGCACCTTCTGCCCCGCTTCCAGCCGGTAACGGACCGTGCCGTCATGCACCTCCACACCCGGATTGACGGAGCGGATCGTCACTTGCTGACCGGGCGCAGTGACCATGTTGATAAGGTCGGTGAAGTGGATTTCGCCCGACAGCCCCTCCACCGGACCGAAGGCGGCGGCGAGATTGGCATTGTCGGTGCGGAAGGTGCCGCTGCTGGTGACGGTGGAGCCGGTCCAGTCGATTCGACCCTGCCCGGCGACGGTGGCGTTCACATTGGCGACCACGCCCATCGCCAGCGGCGTGATCTGCTCTGGCTGGAGGCTGGCGTTGAACCGCAAGTCCGGCACGGTCAGGTCGGCATGCCCCTTCCCGCTGGACAGATCATGCGCGATGTCCAGCTTCGCCACGGCCGCGTCGCCCTGCGGCGCCGTCAGCGTCCCGGTGGCGGCGATGCGGCCATCCTTCAGCGTCAGGGCGAAATCGGGCACGGGCATGGGATGGAAGCGGGCCGTCGCCTGCGCATCGCGCACGGTCATCGCCGCCTTGAAGCTCAGCGCGCCGCTGGCGAAGCGCCAGTCGCCCACGCCCTGCTCCACGATCAGCGGCACAGTGCCGATCTGCCCGCCCGCGCCGCTGACCTTACCGCCAAAGCCGCTGGCGATCATCGCCCCGTCCAGCGTCGCGGCGGACAGGCGCACCGGCGCGTCCTGCGGGCCGATCGCCAGCGCGGCATTGGTCATGGCAAAGCCGGTCTTGCCCAGCCGCACCTGCGCCTGATCGGCGGTCAGGTGCATCAGGCTGTCACCGCTCCGCCCGGTCAGCGCCAGATCGCGGATCGCCGCCCCGCCGCTGACACCGGACGGACCGGTAGCGATCATCGCGCCGCCGTCCACCGGGCACAGGGTCTGGCGCGTCTGGCCGAGCGCGAAATTGCCATAGCGCGCCTCCACCAGCGAAAGCGGTACGCAGCCCGGATTGATCGCGATTGCGCCATTGGCGGCGATCCGCCCTTCGACCGGCAGGCTGAGGCCGCGCACATGGCCATCGGGCAAAGGCCCGTCCAGCCGCACCGCCGTTGTCGCGAACCGGGTCGCGCCGTTACGATCAGCGGTAAAGCGCACCGTATCGAGCGCCAGCCGCGCGTCTCCCGCCGCATAGGGATCGACGAATAATTGCCCGCCAAAGCCGCCGCCCGGCCGCCGCGCCAGCTTGAGCGCGGCGCGAGGCAGGCCACCGCCATCCGTCGTCACCGCGCCATCCAGTGCCCAGTCTATCGCCGCGGCCTTGCCCGGCCAAGTCAGGGCCAACCGGCTGTCGGCGCCCAGACCAATGCGCGCACCACTCCTCGCCTCCAGCCCGCCATCGGTGATGACAAGACTGCCGCCGCCCGTCTTCTGAACCAGCGCGAAGCGGGTTTGCAGCCGGTTATGGGCGCCCGCCTTATCCACCGCATCGGCCAGTTTTGCGGCAAGTGGTGCGACCGGCGTTCCGGCAGCCGAAGCACGCAGCCCGGCCAGCGGATCGCGCCCGGCCAGATGCAGATCCTGCCCGGCAATCTGCCCCTTCAGGCTGGCGCCGTCCTTGCCGACCGACCAGTCGCCGGTCAGCGCGGCGTCGCGCAACAGCGCGCCCTGCCCCGTCAGCGCCCGCGCACCCATCCGGACGCGCCCGGCTGTCCGCTGCGCCGTGCCGTCAAAATCGATCCGCCCATCCGGCGACGCCAGCACCAGACCGCTGCCCTTTAGCGCCTGTCCCGACAGGTCGACATGGCCGGTCCAGCGTTCGAGCGCCTTGCCCAGCGTCAGGTCCACGACCGCCCTGGGCCGGGCAATCGCAGCGCCAGCGCTGCGGCAGGCCATCGCATCGGCGCTGATCGGCCCGCTCAGATGCGGTTGCCCCTGTTGCATGGCGATGGCGACCATCGCCCGCGCCATGGTGAGGCCGCATCCGGGCAGCGCGGCGCGCGGCATGGCGGCGGCGAGCCGTCCATGGAAACCGGACTGGAGATTGCCGCTGCCGTCCAGTTGCATGCCCACGCGCCCGGCATCGGTATCCAGCGTCATGCGCGCGTCGGCCAGCGAGACCAATATGTCGGGCAGGCTGAACGGCGCGGTCGAATCGGGATCGCGAAACTTGTCCAGTTCGCCCAGTCGCAGCACATCGTCGCGATAGGAGCCGCGCAGCCGCACGCCGCTGGCCCGCACCGCCGCCACTTGCGGCGTCAATCCGGCAAAGGCGATGTCCACCTCCACCCAGCGGGCGGTCAGATCCGGCCGGGCGGGATCGCCCAGCACGATATTTTCGATCCGCTGGGTGCGAAAGCCGACATCAACCAGATCATAATTGGCCTGAACGCCCCGCCGGTTGAGTTCGCGGCTGACGAAATTCTCGGCAATCGGCGCGCGCTGCGTCCACAGGCCGACCAGCACCAGCGCCAATGACCCCGTGCCCACGCCCAGCCAGCGCAACCATGCCCGGCGAACCGTGTCTTCGCCGTCCTGTTCTTCCATGCCTATGGCCAACCCCGGCTTACTGCGACGCATCCGTCCGTAACGGGACCATAACGTCCTGCACGGCGGAAATATCCTTTTAAATATCCTTGCCCCGCGATTCCGCAACGCATAGCCTTTCAAACACCGCAACGGGGGGCGTGGATTTGGCCGACGAGGATGCAAAAGCCACGCATGACGGCGCGGGCCACCGCGCCCGCTTGCGCCAGAAACTGGCCGAGACTGGCGGCGTTGGGCTGCATGATCATGAACTGATCGAATATCTGCTGGCGCTGGCCATCCCCCGCCGCGACACCAAGCCGCTGGCCAAGGAATTGCTGCGCAGCTTCGGCGGGATCGGCGGCCTGATGAGCGCGGACTGGCAGGCGATCGCCCGTGTGCCCGGCATGGGCGACACCAGCGTCGCCGCGATCAAGATCGTGCAGGCGACCGCGCTGCGCCTGCTGCGCAACGAAGTCGCCGCGCGCCCGGTGCTGGCAAGCTGGCAGGCGCTGCTCGACTATCTGCGGGCGGACATGGCCTATCTGGGGGTGGAACGGGTGCGCGTACTACACCTGAACAGCCGCAACATGCTGATCCGCGACGATCATATGGGCGTCGGATCGATCGATCAGGCCGCCATCTATGTGCGGGAAGTCATCAAACGCGCGATGGAACTGGGATCGGCGGCTTTGATATTGGTCCACAATCATCCATCGGGA
The DNA here is from genome assembly GCF_900109095.1 of Sphingobium sp. AP50. Classification (GTDB taxonomy): domain Bacteria; phylum Pseudomonadota; class Alphaproteobacteria; order Sphingomonadales; family Sphingomonadaceae; genus Sphingobium. Next base: position 1,155,945 of record NZ_FNYZ01000001.1, on the reverse strand, counting down.
GATCCCTCCCCCAGTCGGCAGGATATCGACATCACCCGGCAGATCATCGACGCCGGCAAGCGTCTGGGCATCGCGGTGCACGATCATATCATCATCGCCGCGAGCGGACACAGCAGCCTGCGGGCGCAGGGGTTGCTATAGTGAGTCCCGTTTCGGACCGGTGGCAAGCGAGCATGATGGTTAAGGGCTGGAAACCATTACCGGATACGGTAAATGAAGGACGATGCAGCGCCTGCCTTTCTCTCTTCTCATCCTGTCCTCCGGTTCGCTGATGCTGGCCGGTTGCATTCCCCATCAGGCTGATCGCGCCCAACCCGCGCCATCCTACACCCCGCCGCCCCGGATGGACGGGGACGCTTCCAGCGTGAAGCTGGCCGAACCCGAGCCGGTCTGGACCGCGCAGCAGGTCGTCGCCAATGCCCGGCCGGTGTCGGCCTCCACCTATGTCGTCCAGCCCGGCGATACGCTGCGTGGCGTAGGCAATCGCACCGGCGCCGGGTCCGAAGCGATCGCGCGGGCCAATGGCTTGACCGCGCCCTATATGCTGCGCGCGGGGCAAAGGCTGGCCATCCCCGGCGGCCGCTATCATCTGGTGGCGGAGGGCGAGACGGGCATCGCGATCGCTTCCGCCTATGGCGTGCCATGGCGGCAGATTGTCGACGCGAACGGGCTGGAGGAACCCTATGTGCTGCGGCGCGGCCAGCGCCTGCTGCTGCCCGGTGCCAGCGCCACCCCATCCCCAGCCGTGCCGCCGAGCATGGAACGACGCGCCGCCGCCTTCCGCATCGATATTGATGATGTGCTGACCGGCGGCCAGCCCGCCATCGCCGACAATACGCCCCATCTGGCGGCATCGACCGGCACCAAACCGCTGCCGACCAACGTCCCCATCGCCCAACCCGCCCGCTTCGCCGGCAGCTTCGCCTGGCCGGTCAAGGGCATGATCCTGTCCCGCTTCGGCCCCGGCGAAAGCGGCGCGAAGAATAATGGCATCGATATTGCGGCGCCGGTGGGCACGCCGATCCGCGCGTCGGCCGACGGCGTCGTCGCCTATGCCGGAGATAAGGTAGCGGTGTTCGGCGGGCTGGTGCTGATCAACCATGGCGGCGGCTGGGTCAGCGCCTATGGCCATGCCAGCCGTGTCGATGTCGTGCGCGGGCAAAAGATCAGCAAGGGACAGGTCATCGGCCTGACCGGCGACACCGGCTATGCCAGCAAGCCCAAGCTGCATTTCGAACTGCGCAAGGACCGCGTGCCGGTGAACCCCATAGGCCAGCTTCCCCCGGCATGAGGATCGACCGGCCGCCCGCCTCCTCCCCCACGGCCGGGTTCCTGCGGCGGCGATCCGGCCTGCCGATCTGGGCGGACCTGACATGGCGCGTGGCGCTGGTGTTCGGGCTGATCGGCGTGGTGCTGGCGCTCCACTGGTTCGGGCGCGACGGGCTGAAGGACAATTATGACAATCAGATCAGTTTCATCGATGTCCTCTATTTTACCACGGTAACCGTCACCACGGTCGGCTATGGCGATATCGTGCCGGTCACGCCCGAAGCGCGGCTGTTCGAATCGATTTTCGTGACGCCGATCCGGCTGTTCGTCTGGCTGATCTTCCTTGGCACGGCCTATAATCTCTTTTTCCGCAACATCCTCTACAGGTGGCGCATGGCGCGTATTCAGGCAGACCTGCATAATCACATCATCGTCACCGGTTTCGGCACCAGCGGGCAGGAAGCGGTAAACGAACTGCTGGCGCGCGGCGTAGACCCGCGCGAGATCGTCGTGATCGACGGCAGCGAAAAGGCGCTGGCGCTGGCCGAAGCGCAGGGCTGCAATATATTATGCGGCGATTCCACCCGCGACCGCACGCTGAAGGACGTGGCCATCCACCGCGCCCGCAGCATGATCGTGTCGGCCGGGCGCGACGACACGTCGATCCTAATCACGCTCACTGCCCGCCACCTCGCCCCGCGCCTGCCGATCAGCATCGTCGTGCGGAACGAGGATAATGAACTGCCCGCACGGCAGGCGGGCGCGACCACGGTGATCAACCCGGTCAGTTTCGCCGGCCTGCTGCTGGCGGGCAGCACCAGCGGCCGGCATATCGCCGATTATATGGCCGATCTGGCGGCGTCGGGCGGGCGTGTGAAGCTGAACGAACGCCCTGTCCTGCCGCAGGAAATAGGCAGCCCCTTGTCCGCCATCCGCACCGGCCTCGGCGTGCGCATCTATCGCGAGGACCGGCCGATCGGCTTCTGGGAGGACGCGGCGCAAAGGCTCCAGACCGGCGACTGCATCATCGAAATCGTGGACGAAGGACAGGATCGGAAGGCGCCCGCCGACGAATAGAGCATCAGCAGAGACGGATCGTTCGCGTTTGTTGCGAACCGGCAACATATTGCAAAATTCGCGCTACATTCACCCCGCCCCGATTGCCTTGCTGTAGTAGAACGGAAACACTCCCCTCACCGGTCTTATAGAGGGGTGTAACATGCGCTTTAAAAGTGCCTTGCAATGTGGCGTCGTCCTGTCGGTCGTCGCCTGGACCATTCCCGCCTTTGCCCAAGTCGAACCACAGGCCGACGATGGCACCGCCATCATCGTCACCGGTTCCCGCATCCGCCAGAATCCGCTGGAACAGGACAAGCCGATCGTGACGGTCGACCAGCAGGCGATCGCCCGCACCGGCCTGACCTCGATCGCCGATGTGCTGCAACGCATCCCCAGCGCGGCCGGCGGCCTCAATACCAAGACCAACAATGCCGGCAATATCGGCGGCCCGCCCGACGGTACCGGCGTCAGCTCCGGCTCGGCCGAAATCGACCTTCGCTATCTCGGCGCCAAGCGGACGCTCGTGCTGGTCGATGGCATGCGTTACGTCAACGGATCGGCAGCGGGCGGCATCCCGGCCTCGGTCGACCTCAACACCATCCCGCAAAGCATGATCGAGCGGGTGGAAGTGCTGCAATCGGGCGCCTCCCCACTTTATGGTTCGGATGCGGTGGCGGGCGTGGTGAACATCATCACCCGCCAGTCGCAAAAGGGCCTCGACATGTCGGCCCAGTTCGGCACCTTCCGTCAGGGCGACGGGCATACCTATGACATCAATGCCAGCTACGGCATTCAGGCAGATCGCGTATCGATCGTCTTCGGCGGCAATTATGTGAAGCAGGAAGGGGTCAGCACGGCCGACCGCTCCATCTCGCAATGGCCCGCCGCAGGCGGCAGCAGTTGCGCCGATGGCGGCTGTTCCAGCGCCACACCCAATGGCCGTTACGACGTGCTGGGCCGCAGCCTGACGCTCAGTAATCCGATCATCGGTCGCGCACCGGTGGAGGGCGACTATCGCGCCTATAATAGCTCGACCGACTCCTTCAATTTCGCGCCCTATAATTATCTGCTGACGCCTTCCGAACGCTATGGCGCCTTCCTGAACGGCAAGTTCGAATTTTCCGACGCGGTCAGCTTGCGCACCCGACTGGTCTATCAGCATCGTGAATCGACCACGCAGGCGGCGTTCCTTCCGCTGTTCATCGGGCCGGATGCGGGCAACGGCAATCTGCTCGACACCATTTCGGTTCATTCCACCAATCCCTACAACCCGTTCGGCGTCACCCTGTCGTCCGGCGCGGACGGCAACGAGGCCAATTATTCGACCATCCGTCGCCGCTTCGTGGAGGGCGGGCCGCGCATCTTCAGCCAGGAAGTCGACACGCTGACCATGGCGGCCACGCTGGAGGGCACATTCGATGTCGGCGAGCATAAATGGTATTGGGACGTCAACGGCAGCTATGGCACCAACAATGCGCACCAGACCTTCACCGGCAACCTGAATGCCGCAAAGCTGGCGCAGGCGCTCGGCCCGGTCGCAGACTGCACCGGCGCCTGCGTGCCGTTCAACATCTTCGGCGGCGCTGGCTCCATCACCCAGGCGATGCTCGACTATGTGACCTTTGACGAGCGCGACCGCAGCGAACAGGAATTGTGGGACGTCACCGCCAACCTGTCGGGCGACCTGTTCGACCTGCCGGCCGGTGCCGTGGGCTTCGCGATCGGCTATGAACATCGCGACCAGCAGGCGTCCTACACGCCCGATCCGATCATCACCGCGGGCCTGGGTGCGGACGTGCCGACCAGTCCTGCGCGCGGCGGCTTCAATGTCGATGAAGTCTATGGCGAAATTCGCATCCCCATCCTGGCCAATACGCCCTTCTTCCAGAAGCTGGAGCTGGACGGCGCGGTGCGCCATTCCAATTACAGCAGCTTCGGCAGCAACACGACTTACACCGTGTCGGGCCTGTGGAAGCCGACCCGTGACCTGTTGCTACGCGGCGGTTATGCCGAAAGCCTGCGCGCGCCCAGCATCGGCGAACTCTATGCCGGCCGCTCCCGCACCGACGCGACGATCAACGATCCCTGCACCAACGTACCGGGCAGCGCCTGGCAGACCAATGCCACCGTGCGGGCGAATTGTATCGCCAATGGCGTACCAGACACCGGCAGCTATGCCGAACCGCAGGGCGGCCAGCTCGGCGTCTTCTCGCAGGGCTTTACCGGCCTGAAGCCGGAAACGTCCAAGACCTGGACAGCGGGCGGCGTCTACAGCCCCGCCTGGGCGCGCGACAGTTTCGCCAGCCAGTTCAGCATCGAGGTCAATTATTACACCATCACGCTGAAGAACGCGATCGACTCGGTGCCCGCCTCGCTCACGCTGCAACGCTGCGCGTTCGAGGCTGATCCGATCAGTTGCGCTGCGATCACCCGTACCGGCAGCGGCGCGGTGGCGGGCATCAACGGCGTACTGCAAAACCTCAACGCGATCGAAACCGACGGGATCGACGGCACGCTGAACTATCGGTCGAAGATGGTCGGCAACGGATCGATCGGCCTGAACGTCAACGCCGCCTATCTGCTGAAGTACAACATCAAGCCGCCAGCCGATCTGGGCGCGCCGACGATCAAGTGCGCTGGCACGGAACGTTGCGGATCGAGCGATCAGGCCTATCCCCACTTCAAGGCGAATGCGACGCTGGACTATTCGACCGAAGGCTATGGCCTGTCCTTCACCGGCCGCTATCTGAGCAAAGTCACCGAGGGCGATGGCAATGTCATGAAGGCGACCTTCTATGGCGACATTCAGGCCTATTTCTCGCCCGACTGGATGGACCACCGCGCGCGCTTCACGCTGGGCGTCAACAATCTGTTCAATCAGGACCCGCCGCTGTGCGGCACCTGTGACGGCGCGAACTTCGATACGACCAGCTATGATGTGCCGGGCCAGTTCGGTTATCTGCGCCTGTCCTATAAAATGTAAGCGATCCAGTCGCTTATCGAATGGAAGGGCGCGCTATCAAAGCGCGCCCTTTTTCTTTGCGACCAACATGCATGACGCCCCCGTGACATTTGGCGCAAAAATCCCTATGTGCGCGGCGATCATGGCAACCAAAATCCCAGACGCGCCGAAAATCGGCATGGTTTCGCTCGGCTGTCCCAAGAATCTGGTCGACTCCGAACGTATCCTGACCAAGCTGCGGTCCGACGGCTATCAGATGTCCGCCGACTATGCCGGCGCCGACGTCGTGCTGGTCAACACCTGCGGCTTCCTCGATTCCGCCAAGGAAGAATCGCTGGAGGCTATCGGCGAGGCGATGGCGGAGAATGGTCGCGTCATCGTGACCGGCTGCATGGGTGACGAGGCGGACGTGATCCGCGCGAAATTCCCGCAGGTGCTGGCCGTCACCGGCGCGCATCAATATGAGCAGGTGGTCAATGCGGTGCATGACGCATCGCCGCCCATCCCCAACGCCTTCATCGACCTGGTCCCCGAAGGCGGGCTGAAGCTGACGCCGCGCCATTACAGCTATCTCAAGATTTCGGAAGGCTGCAACCATCGCTGCTCCTTCTGCATCATCCCCTCGATCCGGGGCGACCTGGTGTCGCGCCGGATCGACGCGGTGCTGCGCGAGGCGGAGAAGCTGGTCGCGGCCGGCACCAAGGAATTGCTGGTCATCAGCCAGGATACGTCGGCCTATGGCGTCGATACCCGGCATGATCCGCGCATGTGGAAGGGCCGCGAAGTGCGCGCGCACATGACCGACATGGCGCGCGAACTGGGCCAGTTGCGCACCGCCGATGGCAAGGCGCCATGGGTACGGCTCCACTATGTCTATCCCTATCCCCATGTCGATCAGGTCATCCCGCTGATGGCCGACGGGCTGCTGACGCCCTATCTCGACATTCCCTTCCAGCATGCTTCGCCGTCAGTGCTGAAGGCCATGAAGCGCCCCGCCAACGAAGCCAAGGTGCTGGACCGCATCCGCAAATGGCGCGACATCTGCCCCGATATCGCGATCCGCTCCAGCTTCGTCGTCGGCTTCCCCGGCGAGACGGAAGCAGATTTCCAATATCTGCTCGACTGGCTGGAAGAAGCGCAGCTCGACCGCGTGGGCGCCTTCCGCTTCGAACCGGTTGAGGGCGCGCCTGCCAACGCCTTGCCGGGCGCCGTGCCCGAAGAGGTCAAGGAAGAACGCTATCAGCGGATCATGGAAAAGACCGCCGCAATCAGCGCCGCCAAGTTGCAGGCGAAGATCGGCCGCGTCCTGCCCGTCATCCTCGATGAGGTCGGCGAGCCGGACGAGGAAGATGGCAGCATCGGCGCCACCGCCCGCAGTCAGGCCGACGCGCCGGAAATCGACGGCAATGTCTTCCTGCGCGATGTCGGCGAAGGGCGCCAGGCCGGCGACATATTCGACGTGCTGATCGAGGACGCCGACGATCATGATCTGTACGGCGTGCCGGCTTAAAGCCAATGGGCTCCTGGGAAAGCAGGAGCCCAGTTCCGCCGTTTCAACTGGACTCCTGCTTTCTCAGGAGAACGGCTTCACTTGCCCGCAAACCCGTCCTGATATTCGGTCTTGATCGCCTTGCGCATCGCCGCGTCTACGGGCAGCGCCACGTCATAGCTGCCCTCCGCATAGGGGCCGGCGCTATAGGGGCCAACCACCACGGTCATGGCATCAATCAGCTTTCCATCACTGGACGTCGGCACGATAACCTCGGCCATCGGATCGATACATTGGGTGAAGGGATCGTCCCCCCGCACCACCGGCGCACCGCGCTTGTCGGCGCGTTGGCGATCCAGTTCCTTGCAAAAAGGCTCGCGGATCGCGGCGGCGAAGGCGGCAGGCGTCGTCATCAGCGCCTTGACGCTGGTTTCGCGATGGCGGGCCTTGTCCCACAGCACGACATCATAACCGGTCATGCCATGCGCACCGCCGGTATAGACATAGGTTTGGGATTCGAGCGACAGGAAGCGCGGCGTGTCCGCCTCGACATTCCATTGGCTGTCCAGACTGTGCGCGCGGAACGGAAAGCCCGACTTTTTCGCCGCCGCACTGTCGTCTTTCGCCATTTTCAGCGCATCGGCTTTGGCAGAGGCGGCTTCCTTGCCGAACTTGTCGACCAGTGCCGGAATCCCAGCCGCCTGCGCCGGATAGGCATAGGCGAATTCCAGAAAATCATTCTTCTCCGCCAAAGCGAAAGCCTTGGCGGGCGGCGGAGGCTGAGGCGTGCCTGACATCCTGTCGGCATAGCGGGATGCCGCCGCATTGGCGGAGGCATTCCCGGTCTGCTGTTCCGATGATGGCGAACAGGCGGCGAGCGAAAGCAGCGCCGCGAAACCCAGCCCCCCGTTCCGCATCAGTGCGCCTGCGCCGCGCGGCAACGTTCGCCCACAGCCTTTCGCGCATAGTCGCTGTCCATCGCCCGGCCCGCATTGGACCAGCCCTCGGCGATCAGCGCCTGTTGCACGGCATTGCTATTGTCATATTGCCCGGTTTCCGCGAGCGCATAGGCCCGCGCGCGCGCCGCCTGAAGACTGCGGTCGTCACCATATAGCATCATCCATCTCCTTCTCTTTTATCTGCCTTGGAATCTAGGCCTCTATGGTCGGTTTCGCAAAGGAAGAATGGCCCGGTCGTGCGATGCGCGCGATGAATTTTGCCCTTCCCTTCGCCAACCGCTTTCCCCTACACCCGCGCCATGACCGACCTTGCCGACCTTCTCAAAGCAGACAACCAGCAGCCCGCCCGTTCGATCCATCTGATTGATGCGAAAGGCTTCGATACCTGGCTTGCCGCCCAGCCGACGCCGGCACGCGCCATCGTCGCCGCGCAGAAGTTCCGGGGCAAGGCCGGGGAGCAGGCGATCCTGCCCGACAGCGGCGCGGACGACTGGTCCGTCGTGGCGAGCGTCGCGGACAAGAATGTACTTGGCCCCTGGTGCCTCGCGCGCCTCGCGGAGACGCTGCCCGAAGGCAGCTATCGTCTGGCGGAAGGGTCGATCGGCGCGGCGGGCCTTGGCTGGCTGACCGGCCAATATCGCTTCGATCGCTACCGCAGCGATGATGCGCCCACCGGGCCCCGCGTATTGCTGACCGGGGATGTCGCGCGGGTCGACCAGACGGTGCAACTGGCAAAGGCCGTGGCTTTGGTGCGCGACCTCGTCAACACCCCCGCGGCCGACATGGGGCCGCCCGATCTGGAAAAGGCGGCGGAAAGCATCGCCAAATCCTTCGGCGCGACCGTCACCGTCACGCGCGGCGATGCGCTGGAACAGGGCTATCCGATGATCCACGCCGTCGGCAAGGCGGCAGACAAGGCCTTCGCCCCGCGCCTCATCGAACTCAACTGGGGTGATCCCGCCCATCCGCGACTGGCGCTGGTGGGCAAGGGCATCTGCTTCGACAGCGGCGGTCTGGATATCAAGCCGTCCTCTGGCATGCGCCTGATGAAGAAGGATATGGGCGGGGCGGCCCATGCGCTGGCACTGGCGCAACTGGTGATGGCCGCGCGCCTGCCAGTGCGGCTGCATCTGCTGATCGCGGCGGCGGAAAATGCCATTAGCGGCAATGCCTTCCGCCCCGGCGACATATTGCAGACGCGAAAAGGCCTCAGCGTCGAGATCGGCAACACCGATGCCGAAGGGCGTCTGGTGCTAGGCGACGCCCTGACCCGCGCGGGCGAGGACAAGCCCGACCTGATCATCGACTTCGCGACCCTGACCGGCGCGGCGCGCGTCGCCCTCGGCCCGGACCTGCCCGCCCTCTTCGCCAATGACGAAGCGCTGGCGGCGCAGATCGCAGCTGCCGGGACCGAAGTCGAAGACCCGACCTGGCGACTGCCGCTATGGGATGGCTATGCCGACATGTTGAAATCGGACATTGCCGACATCAACAATGCGGGCGAAGGCGGCTTTGCCGGTTCGATCACCGCTGCCCTCTTCCTCAAGCGCTTCGTGCCGGACGATACGCCCTGGCTGCATCTCGACACCTTCGCCTGGCGCCCCTCCCCCCGCCCCGGTCGGCCCAAGGGGGGTGAAGCGTTGGGATTGCGCGCCGTTTTCCGTCTGTTGCAACAACGCTACGGACGCAACGGATAGTCGCCGTCCGTTACGCAACCGGATTGGGAATCATGCGTTAAGCCCGCATGAACGCCCATTCAGCCACCGATATCGAACGTCCCGGCATCCAGCCTTTGGGCCATTGGATGCGAACTCTGGTAGACTATGTCCGATCGGGCAAGCCGGACCTGACCAACCGGCAGATGGCGTTGATGATGACCGTCTATATCGGTTCCGGCCCGCATACGGTGCGCGGTCTGGCCGAAGCGCTGCATGTATCGAAGCCGGTCATCACGCGCGCGCTCAACAAGCTTTCGGCGCTCGGTTACCTCCGTCGGGAGCGCGATGCGGCGGATCGTCGTAATATTTTCATCACCCGAACCCCAAAAGGGGCGGAATTCCTTGACGCCTTTCACCATTTCATCGCAGGAACCGCGCGCGATGATAGGCATCAACACTCCCATGCGGAACGGACCGCCTGAAAGAACCCGGTTCAAACTCGACGGTCGTTCGGTAGCGCTTGACCGCCGCGTCCATGCTGCGCGCGGCGATCTGGCCGATCTGGCGCTCGCCGGCGTTCTCTTCTCCGCCCATTATGCCCGTGCGGTGGCCTTCACCTGCGTTGCGCCGGGCGCGCCCATCTTCTCCAGCACGTCGCCCACCGCCGAAGCGGTCAGCGAATTGCTGCGCGGCGAAACCTTCCATGCGCTGGACGTGACGACCGACTGGGCCTGGGGCTTTTGTGGCCATGACGGCTATGTCGGCTATATCCGGCGCGAGGCGCTAGACCTGCTGGAAACGCCGACCCACCGGATCGTCGCAAAGACGGCGCCGCTGTTCAGTGCAGCCGACATCAAGTCGCCGATCGCGGACTATTGGCCGTGCGGCGCGAGCTTCACCGGCGAGACGCAGGGCGATTTCGTCGCTTGCGCCGAAGGCTATATCCACGTTCGCCATGTCGAACCGGTCGATGCCGGTCCGGCCGACTGGGTGGCAGTGGCGCAATCCTATGTCGGGCAGCCCTATGTCTGGGGCGGGCGGGGTCATCGCGGCATCGACTGTTCCGGCCTCGTCCAGATCGCCCTCGGCCGGACCGGCACCGCCGTCCCGCGCGACACGGACCTGCAATGCGAAGGCATTGGCGCGCCGATCGAAAGCGATGCGTCGCTCCGGCGCGGCGACATCATCTTCTTTCCCGGCCATGTCGGCATCATGACCGACGGCACCACCCTGCTCCACGCCAACGCCCATTGGATGGCAGTGGTGGAAGAGCCTCTGGCAGATGTCGTCGCGCGCGTTGCCGACGCCCATATCCAGCCCATCATCGCCCGGCGGAGGCTGATGCCATGACCACGAATATCTTCATCGACGGCGGTCACGGCACCACCGGCATCGAAATCGCCGACCGGCTGGCCGGCCGTCCCGAACTGTCGCTGATTACCGTACCGGAGGAAAAGCGCCGGGACGCCGGTGCACGGCGCGACGCGCTCAATGCCGCCGACATCGTCATCCTCTGCCTGCCAGATGATGCCGCCCGCGAAGCCGTGTCCCTGATCGACAATGACACCACCCGTGTCATCGACGCATCGACCGCGCATCGCGTCGCGGATGGCTGGACCTATGGCTTCCCGGAACTGGAACCGGGCCATCGGGACGTGCTGGCGAACAGCCGCTTCGTCGCCAATCCGGGGTGCTGGCCCACCGGTTTCCTGGCGCTGGTGCGTCCGCTGGTGCTGGCAGGCCTGCTCCCTGCCGACTGGCCGGTGACGGTGTCGGGCGCGTCGGGCTATTCGGGCGGCGGCAAGGCGATGATCGCCGATTATGAGGGGGAAACCGGCGCGCCCAGCGCCTTCCTGCCCTACGGCCTCAGCCTTGGGCACAAGCATGTGCCGGAAATGACCCGCTATTCGGGCCTCGCCCATCCGCCGCTCTTCGCGCCGGCCGTCGCTAATGCCTATCGTGGCATGATCGTGGAAGTGCCGCTGCAACTGCGCGCCATGCCGGGCACGCCGTCGGTCGCCGCCATTCATGATGCGCTGGCCAGCGCCTATGCCGGATCGCCGATCGTCAGCGTTGCCTCGGCGGAAGACAGCGCCGCGATGGCCAATGTCACGCTGGAATATGTCGGCGCGACCGACCGGCTGGCCCTGTTCGTCTTCGGCAATGAAGATCGGGGTCAGGCGCGGCTGGTGGCGGCGCTCGACAATCTGGGCAAGGGCGCCGCGGGCGCCGCCGTGCAGAATCTCAACATATTGGCAGGCCTCCCCGAAACGGCGGGCCTGCGGCTGTAAAAGCCTTTAGTGGATCGTACCTAACGGCTGGTCGTGCGTCAGCAGCACGATCAGCCTTTCAATCTGCCGCCAGTGGCAGAAATGGATATGGTTGCCCTGATCCAGGCTGCGATCGGCGCGCGCCGCCGCTTCATAGCCGGCATTGGCCCCGAACAGCGCCATCAGTTCGGCAGCGTCCTCATAGGTCTTGCGACCCGACAGATATGGCACCTGCATTGCAACCCCGCTCATTGTCTTTTCGACATTTTAGTGGAAGAAACCATTCAATCCCCGTGCCATTTCAAGGCTTTGGCTCGCATGGCGGGGCACGAGGGTAAACCCTGCATTAGCCAAGTCCCATATTGACGCATCCATCCCGATACGGGGCATATCATCCCGAAATGGCGCATCGCCCGTGCCAGGACAAAGCCGCTGGCCTTCCCGCGCGGCCCATGGCAAAGCCCGATCCATGACCACGGGCAAGAAGAATCCGACCGGCGCTGGCGCGATCATCGCTTTCCTGATCCTGGGCGGCACCATCGCCGGCGGGTTTATGGGCCAGCCCAGCATCGGGCTGCTGGCGGGAACCGGGATCGGCGTTGCGATCGCCCTGCTGCTCTGGCTGCGTGAACGCGACAAATAAGCACTACAGCGCCTGCGTATCCGCCTTGCCCGGCGCTGCGCCCCGATTTAGACGGGAGCGCATGAACAAACATTTCATCGTCCTGCCACTCGTCGCTCTGGCTCTGGCCGGCGGCACCTTCCTCTATCTGGCACAGGGCGATACGGCCCAGTTGCCCGCCGGCGCCGATACGGGCAAGGAACCGGTGTTCACCGCCCCGCGCAGCGAAATGCTGCCCACGGTCAACATCGCCGAAGTGAAGCCCTGGAAGGGCAATGAGCAGCCTGTCGCGGCCCAGGGGCTGACGGTCGCCCGCTATGCCGATGGCCTCGCCCATCCCCGCTCGCTGCTGCGCCTGCCCAATGGCGACGTGCTGGTGGCCGAAACCAACAGCCCGCCCCGCCCCGAAACCGGCATCGTCAACCGGGTGATGAACTATCTGATGAACAAGGCGGGCGCCGGTGTCCCCTCCGCCAACCGTATCACTCTGCTGCGGGACGCCGATGGCGATGGCAAGGCGGAGACGAAGACCGCCTTCCTGACCGGCCTCAACTCGCCCTATGGCATGGCGCTGATCGGCGACACGCTCTATGTCGCGAACACCGACGCGCTGATGGCCTTCCCCTATAAGGAAGGCGATATCAAGATCAGCAATAAGGGCCGCAAGATCCTCGACCTCCCCACCCAGGCGCCCAATCAGCACTGGACCAAGAGCCTCGTCGCCAGCCCGCAGGGACTGCTCTATGTCGGCATCGGCTCCAACAGCAATATCGGCGACAACGGGCTGGAAGTGGAAAAGGGCCGCGCCCTCGTCCTCGAAGTCAATCCCAAGACCGGCTACAAGCGCATCTTCGCCTCCGGCTTACGTAACCCGGTGGGCCTCGCCTTCGAACCCAAGAGCGGCGAATTGTGGGGCGTGGTCAATGAACGCGACATGCTGGGCGGCGATCTCGTCCCCGACTATCTGACCCGCGTCGAATTCGGCGCCTTCTATGGCTGGCCCTGGAATTACTGGGGCGGGTATGAGGACCGCCGCGTGCAGCCGCAGCGGCCGGAAGTGCGCGAATATACCAAGCGTCCCGACTATGCGCTGGGCAACCATGTCGCCCCGCTCGGCCTGACCTTCGCCGACAAGGTGCAGCTTGGCGCGCCCTATACCGACGGCGCCTTTGTTGGCCTGCACGGCAGCTGGAACCGCAAGCCTGCCGCCGGCTACAAGGTCGTCTATGTCGGCTTTGCCGACGGAGAGGCCGGCAAGGCCAAGCCGGTGGACGTCCTGACCGGCTTCCTCGACAAGGATGGCGCCGCCCATGGCCGCCCGGTCGACGTGACCGCCGACGCCAAGGGCGCACTGCTGGTCAGCGACGATGTCGGCGGCGTCATCTGGCGCGTGACGAAGGGGAAATAATCTCAAACGTCATTGCGAGCGCAGCGAAGCAATCCATGGGCGCGCCAGTGGATTGCTTCGCTGCGCTTGCAATGACGATTATATAGTCAAACCATTCCGCCCGGCCAACTCGACCACATATTGCCAGGCCACCCGCCCGGAGCGGCTGCCGCGTTGGGTCGCCCACTGGATCGCTTCCAGCGGATCGAAGCTGAGGCCCAGCTTGCCCGCATAACCGCTGACGATCGCGACATAGGCGTCCTGATCGATCGCATGAAAACCCAGGCTCAGCCCGAAACGGTCGGACAGCGCCATCTTGTCGTCGATCACGTCGCGCGGATTGATGGGATCATCCTGCTCGGCCAGATGCCGCGGCACGATATGGCGGCGATTGGACGTCACATAGAGGCGGACATTGGCCGGCCGTGCCGCCGTCCCACCCTGAAGCAATGACCGCAAGGCGCGCGCATCGCCCACACCATCCCCGTCGAAGCCCAGATCGTCCAGAAACAGGATGAAGGGCCGCGTCGTCGCACGCAGCAGTGAAAACAGCTTGGGCAGGCTCGCCAGTTCATCGATCGCGCATTGCATCAGGGCGATATCCTGCCCTTCCGCCTGCAATTTGCCGACGACGCCCGCGACTACCGCGGACTTGCCGGTGCCGCGCGCGCCCCACAACAGCACGTCATGCGCGGCATGGCCGGCGGCATGGCGGCGGCTGTTATCCAGCAGCGCGCCCTTCTGGGCGTCGATCCCGCTCAGCAGCCCATAATCCACTGGCGCGAACGCCTCCACCGCATGAATGGCATGGCCATCCCATACATAGGCGGACGCTACGCCCAAATCGGCGGAAACGGGCGGCGGTGGGGCCAGGCGCTCCAGCGCTTCGGCGATGCGGGTCAGAAGAGCTTCGGTCATGGGCGGCGGCTTAACCGCCCCGCTGCATCTAAACAAGTTGCGTCAATGTCATGGTCGTTACGCAATGGCCTTTTACTCGCGGAATTCGGGGACTATATCGCGGGGGCCGTGACTATCGCACAATCAGCCTTTTCCACCCGATCCTGCCCCTATGGCGCTGAGGCGCTGCGGGAGGCGGCCCTGCTCATCCGCGCCGGGGAACCGGTCGCCGTTCCCACCGAAACCGTCTATGGCCTGGCCGCTGACGCCACCGACAGCAGCGCGGTCGCCGCCATCTACAGCGCGAAGGGGCGGCCCAGCTTCAACCCGCTGATCGTCCATGTCGCCGATCGCGACATGGCGCAAAGGCTGGCGGATTTCTCGCCCGTCGCCGCGAAGCTGGCCGACCGCTTCTGGCCCGGCCCGCTGACGCTGGTGTTGCCCGTGCGCGCCGACAGCGGCCTGTCGCCGCTCGTCATGGCCGGTCTGTCGACCGTGGCGCTGCGCCTGCCCGCTCATCCGGCGATGCGCGCGCTGATCCGCGAGAGCGGTTGCCCCCTCGCCGCTCCCTCCGCCAACCGCAGCGGATCGATCAGCCCGACCCGCGCCGAACATGTGCTCGCCAGCCTGAATGGCAAAATTCGCATGATCTTGGACGAAGGTCCGACCAGCGAGGGGCTGGAATCCACCATTGCCGCGCCGGAAGCCGATCGCGTCCGCCTGCTGCGTCCCGGCCCAGTGACGGCCGCGATGCTGGAGGAAGCGACCGGCCTGCCCGTCACGACCGGCGGCGACGCGAAGATCGAGGCGCCCGGCCAGCTCGAAAGCCATTACGCCCCGTCAAAGCCGGTGCGGCTGGATGCGCTGCGCGCGGAGAAGGATGAATATCTGATCGGTTTCGGGCTGATGCCCTGCCATATCAATCTCAGCCCGGAGGCCGATTTGCGGGAAGCCGCCGCCAATCTGTTCGCCGCCCTGCACATCGCCGATGCCAGCGCCACGCCGCGCATCGCCGTGGCGCCCATCCCGATCGAGGGGATAGGCGCCGCGATCAACGACCGGCTGAAACGCGCGGCCGCCTGATCCGGCCTGATCTCTGGGCGGTCAATCCGTCAACCGCAATTACCGTAACCGGCCTCGCGGCACTGCTTGCGCCGTTCCTTGTCCGCTTTCTTCCGCTCCTTGCCTTCGCGCGCTTCCTGCTTGCGCATCTTGCGGCCATAATTGCGGTCGGCCTCTTCTTGGCTCGTCGTCGTCCAGTCGACCACCTGCGATCCGGCCCGCACCGGCGCCGTCACCACATTCGCCACCGTCCGCACGCAACCGGGCAAAGCCAGCAACAGCATCGGCGCGGCGATCAGCATCATCTTCTTCATCATCAGTCCCCCGACCATCGGTTCGCCGCGTCCTTACCATGGTTCAGATGAACCACCGACTAAGGACGCCACAAAACAGGACGGACCGTTGGAAGAGGATTTAAAGCCCCCTTACCCTTCGATCCGCGCCGCAAAGCCCTTGCGCAGCTTGGCCAGCTTGGGCGGGATCACCGCCATGCAATAGGGGTTCTGGTCGCCGACCCGGTCCCAATATTTCTGGTGATAATCCTCCGCCGGATACCAGGGCGCGTCCGGCTCGATCGCAGTGACGATCGGGTCGTTCTGGTCTGCCTGCGCCCGCTCGATCCCGGCGCGCGCTTCCGCTTCCTGTTCCGCCGAATGGGGGAAGATGGCGGACCGATATTGGGTGCCGATATCATTGCCCTGCCGGTTCAGCGTCGTGGGATTATGCGTCGCGAAGAAGATGTCGAGCAGGTCGGCATAGCTAATGACCGAAGGGTCATAGGTGATGCGGATCGCCTCGGCATGATCGGTCGCGCCCGAACAGACCTGCTCATAGGTCGGGTTGGGCACCTTGCCGCCAATATAGCCGCTCTCCACCCCCTCGACGCCCTTCAGATTCTGATAGACCGCCTCCGTGCACCAGAAGCAGCCCCCGGCCAGCGTCGCGATTTCCTGCGTCATAGATCATTCCCTATCCGTGTTTGGCCGCACAGATAGGGAGGATCAGGCCGCTGTTCCAGCCTCTTGGCTCGCGGCTTCCGCTTTCGCCCGCTCTTCGGCCACCAGTTCCTTGCGCGACAGCTTGCCGACCAGCGTCTTGGGCAGGTTCAGCCGCACTTCCACCTCACACACCCGTTCATGCTTGCCCAGTTGCGGGTTCAGCCAGTCCTTCAGGCCCGGCCCGTCAATCTCCGCGCCCTCGTTCAGCGTCACGAAGGCCTTGGGCTGCTCACCGCGGTACCGATCGGGCACGCCGATCACCAGTGCCTCCTTGACCGCCGGATGATGGTAGAGAACCGCTTCGACCTGGCTCGGAAACACCTTGAACCCGCCGACCGCGATCATGTCCTTCAGCCGGTCGACGATCTTCACATAGCCGTCCTCGTCGATGATGCCCACGTCACCGGTGCGCACAAACTCGCCGACGAACACCTGCGCGTCCGCATCGGGCCGGTTCCAATAGCCCTTCATGATTTGCGGTCCAGCAAAGAGCAGTTCGCCCGGTTCGCCCTCCGGCGGCGGCTTCGTGGGATCTTCCCGGTCGACCAGCTTGACCCGCG
The DNA here is from genome assembly GCF_900109095.1 of Sphingobium sp. AP50. Lineage (GTDB taxonomy): Bacteria > Pseudomonadota > Alphaproteobacteria > Sphingomonadales > Sphingomonadaceae > Sphingobium. The sequence goes on along the minus strand of NZ_FNYZ01000001.1, from coordinate 1,138,753 downwards.
TGCCCGGCACCGGCTGTCCCACCGTCCCGGTCTTGTTCAGCCCTTCATAGGGATTGGAACAGACGATCGGGCTGGTTTCGGTCAGGCCATAGCCCTCGATCAGCTTGGCGCCCGTCGCCGCCTCGAACTTCTGCTTCACCTCCAGCGGCAGCGGCGCCCCGCCGGAAATGCAGGCCCGCAGCGACGAGAAATCGACATTGCGGATCGCGGGATGGTCCAGCAGCGCCTGATACATGGTCGGCACACCCGGCAGCGACGTCGCCTTGACCCGTTGCACCGCCGCCAGCACCTGCGCCGCGTCGAAGCGGGGCAGCATCACCATCTCGCCGCCATTGATGACAGTGCGGTTGAGCGTGCAGGTATTGGCGAACACATGAAAGAAAGGCAGCACCGCGATGATCCGGTCGGCCTCATTGGCGTGCGGATCGATCGCCTGCGCCTGCCGCGCATTGGCGGTCAGATTCTGGTGCGTCAGCATCGCCCCTTTGGGCGTGCCCGTGGTGCCGCCGGTATATTGCAGCAGCGCGATGTCATTGACCGGGTCGATCTGCGCCACCGCGCAATCGCCCTTGTTCGCCATGAAGCGATCATAGCGGATCACGCGCGGATCATCGGGCAGCGGCGTGCATTCGCTCGCCTTGAACCAGCGGAACAGCAGCGACTTTACCGGCGACAGCACCTCGGCGACCGATCCGACGATCAGCGTCTCCAGCGTGCTTTCCTCCAGCACCTTGAGCGCGGTCGGCAACAGCGCCTTGGCCGACAAAGTGAACAGGATCTTCGTGCCGCTATCCTCGACCTGATGCTCCAGTTCGGCGGCGGTATAGAGGGGGGAGAAATTGACGACGATCGCGCCAGCCATCAGCGCGCCATAATAGGCCGCGACATAATGGGGCGTGTTGGGCAGATACAGGCCGACCCGGTCGCCCTTCTTCACCCCCCGCGCCTGCAATCCACAGGCGATACGGCGGATCTGATCATGCATCTCGCCATAGCTGAACTTTCGGCCCATGAAGTCGATCATGGGGGCATGGGGATGCGCCTTGACGCTTGTCTCCACCATCTCTCCCATCGACATCGGGGTGAATGTCTGGTCCCAGCCCGACGGGTGCTGGTACCGCTCTCTCCAGATTTTTTCTATCTTCTCCATGCCCGAAGTCTATGGGCATGACGCACTTTACGCAAGCGTCAACCAACGCAAAAAGGGCCGCGCCGAAATGCCGGCGCGGCCCTTAAAATTGCTGCATCGCAGCGACTTAGAACAAGCCGCCGATGACGCTACGGCATCACGCCTCGCCCTTGTTCCCGCCGAACGGGTCCAGGATCGTGGCACTGCCGGAAATGAAGACGGACTCGCTCTTGAGCGCATCCTCCGCGCGGCGCGCGGCGTCGTCGCGCTCGCGGCGCAGCTCGTTGATCAGCGCCTCACGGTCGCCATCCAGACGCGAATCGGTCGGCGCCTCGATGCCCGCCTTCTTCGCGGCCTTGGTCACCAGACCGTCCAGTTCGCGCTGCGAACACAGGCCCAGCGTCACCGGGTCCTTGGGCGTGATGTTGCTGATGTTCCAGTGGGTGCGGTCGCGGATCGCCGCGATGGTCGTGCGCGTGGTGCCGATCAGCTTGCCGATCGCGCCGTCCGAAATCTCCGGATGGTTGCGCAGAATCCAGGCGATGCCGTCCGGCTTGTCCTGACGCTTGCTGACCGGGGTGTAGCGCGGCCCCTTGGTGCGACGGACCGGCTCGGGGCCCTTCAGCATCTTCAGCTTGTAATCGGGGTTGCTTTCGCCCTTGTGGATTTCATCCATGGTGATTTCATGGGCGCGCACCGGATCGCGGCCGGTATATTTGATGCTGGCGGTGTCATCGGCGATCGCCTGCACTTCCAGGATGTGGAGCCCACAGAATTCCGCGATCTGGTCAAAGCTCAGAGCGCTGTTGTCGACCAGCCAGCTGGCGGTCGCGTGGGGCATGAGAGGCTGGGACACGGGGGTCTTCTCCGGCGTAAAAACGATAAGGGCCGCCCAAGCAGGGCGGCCACGACGGATCAGAGATAGAACATCCCGCCGCATCCGGCAACAGAATCCTTGGGAAAAGCGTCAGGCCTTGGGAAAAGCGTCAGGCCGCGCTTTCCAGAACATCGGCCATGACCTCCGGGTCGATCGCGTGCAGGCCCGACAGAAACTCGCGCGCGCTGCGATCCCAGCTGAAACTGCGGCCATAGGCAGCACAGGCCGCCCGGTCGCAGGACAGCGCCTGCGTGATCGCCGCGCCCAGATCCTCCGAAAGCGCACCCGTCTCCGATGTCACGATATCGACCGGCCCCGTTACCGGATAGGCCGCGACCGGCGTACCGCAGGCCAGCGCCTCGATCATCACCAGCCCGAACGTATCGGTGCGGCTGGGGAAGACGAACACGTCCGCCCCGGCATAGGCCCCCGCCAGTTCCGTGCCGAACATCGACCCCAGAAAGCGCGCCTGCGGGTAGGCGCGCTCCAGCGCCGCGCGCGCTGGCCCGTCGCCCACCACGACCTTGGTGCCCGGATGATCGGTGGCCAGAAACGCCTCCAGATTCTTCTCGACCGCCACGCGCCCGACGTAGAGCATGATCGGCCGGGGCAGATCGGCAAAAACCGCCGGTGCCTCCGCATCGGGCGTGAAGGCGGACAGATCCACCCCCCGCCCCCACGGCCGCACCTTGGGCAGGCCATGGGCGCGCAACTGCTCGCGCACCGACCGGGTCGACACCAGCACCGCCTGCGCCGGCCCATGGAACCAGCGGATATAGCGCCAGAACCAGGCGGCAGGCAGGCCGGTCCGCTGCGCCACATAATCGGGAAAATGGGTATGATAGGCCGTGGTGAACGGCACCCCGCCGCGCAGGCACCATCGCCGCGCCGCCAGACAGAGCGGCCCTTCGGTTGCCAGATGCACCGCATCGGGCCGAAACGCCGCGATCGCCTGCCCCACCACGCCCGGCCGCACCAGCGCCAGCCGGATTTCGGGATAGGTCGGACAGGGAATGGAGCCATAAAGGTCGGGCGAGATCACCTCGACCACATGCCCCATCCGCTCCAGTTCGCCCCGGATCGTCTGCAACGTCCGCACCACGCCATTGACCTGCGGCGACCAGGCATCGGTAACGATCGCTATGCGCATTGGATGATGCTCCGTCATGACGGCTCCCGACGACTGAGAACCCGCCCGATCAAAATGAAGCCGTTCGTGCTGAGTAGAGGCTGAGCTTGTCGAAGCCTCGTATCGAAGCACCTGTCCTTCGATACGCCATTTCGGCTTCGCTCAATGCCTGCCCTGAGCGCCTGCCTTGGCAAGCAGTCGATGGGGCTACTCAGGACGAACGGGATTTATGCCGCCATCCGCGCCTTGGCGTCCAGTTCGTCCCGCTCCCGCTTGGCAATCTCGTCGGCCCAGTGCAGCACTTCCATCTGCCCGTCGCCATGCTCGACCAGAGCGGTGCAGCCCTCCACCCAGTCGCCATCATTATAATATTGTATGCCCTCGATCTCGCGCATCTCGGCATTGTGGATATGGCCACACACCACGCCGTCGACGCCGCGCGTTCCGGCTTCATGCGCCACCACTTCCTCGAAGCGGGAGATGAAGGACACGGCATTCTTGACCTTGTGCTTGGCCATCTTGCTCAGCGACCAATAGGGCAGCCCCATCCGCTGCCGCACCGCATTCACGACCACATTCAGCCGCATCAGCGTGGTGTAGGCCGCGTCCCCGACGAAGGCCAGCCAGCGATGCGCCAGCATGATCGTATCGAACTCATCGCCATGCAGCACCAGCAGCTTGCGCCCATCCGCCGTCTGGTGGATCGCCTTGCGCCGGATTTCCACCCCGCCAAAGCTCATGCCAGTGAACTGCCGGAACATCTCGTCATGATTGCCGGGGATATAGACGACCCGCGTGCCGCGCTTGGCCCGCTTCATCAGGCGCCACACCACGTCATTGTGGCTGGCAGGCCAGTAGAAACGCTTCTTCAAGCGCCATCCGTCGATGATGTCGCCCACCAGATAGATGGTGTCGCTGTCCACATTATCCAGAAAGTCGATCAGCATCGCCGCATTGCAGCCGCGCGTGCCAAGGTGAATGTCCGAAATCCAGATGGTGCGATAGCGGCGCCGTTGCCCTTCCCGCTCAGGGATATGGAAACGATCGTCCGCGCCCTCTTCCAGCTCGCCCAGAAAGGGCAGGCGCGTAATGGCATTCATGCTGCGATCCCCAAAGATCAATGTCCTCGGGAGCGATTCCTTAAGCCCGCAATGTTACAGTTCCGAAGGGAATATGACGGAAATGCTACGGTTTCCGGGGGTTTTTGGTCAATCTCTCAGCGATTACGTGACAGGAATCGCGTAATTAAACCACCCAACGCACTACTGATTGCACTACCTGCCAAAATAGCGACAGGTGCCGCAGGCGCAACGATCAGCCCCACGACAGCCCCAAGTGCAGCACCGCCTGCCAGACCAGAAGACAATTGCTCAGACCGAGCCTCGTTTGCTTCAACCGCTACAATCTGCTGATCCATATAGTTCATCTTCTATCCGATCTTAGCGGGAGCGATTATCGGCCTGATGGCAGACATAAATAGACGCACATAAAAGAATGGCGGTAACGATATAGACTGATGGAGCAGGAACGAAAGCCTTTTGGTGCCGGACGATCACCATAAACGCATAATAGACGATGATGATCCCAGCCAGGATAGCCAGCCAAATGAATAGCGCAGGATGCTCAACGTAACGGGGCCAGAGCTCCCGCAAAGCCGTGGCGATCAATGTCAGCGCATAAAATGTCAACGCCCAGGGGGTGATATCTAAAACGACATCCCACCGTGGTTGAAAGGTGCCATTGAGCGTCCACCAGAAAAGAACGAATAATGCTGAAAGAATGATCGGCCCACCCAACGGAAGACCAACTTGCCATGCCAGCCAACGCCAATTGGTTCTCATGCGCCGTCCCCCTCAAACCACCAGCACGATCTTCCCGAAATGCTCGCCCGCATCCATCCGCGCGTGCGCTTTCGCCGCATCGACCAGAGCAAACCGCTGATCCATCGCCGGCCGCAACTTCCCTTCGCCCACGAAGCTCCACACGGTCCGCATCAGTTCATCCGCGACCAGGCTCTTGAACCCGCTCGACCGCGCGCGCAGCGTCGATCCGGTGATGGTCAACCGCTTCGTCATCACCGCCGGGATGAACAGGCTCGTCTTCGCCCCGCCCAGCACGGCGATCGACACATGCCGCCCATCCTCGGCCAGACAGTCCAGATTGCGCGGCACATAATCGCCGCCCACCATGTCCAGCACCGCCTGACATCCCTGCCCACCGGTGATCCGCTTCACTTCCTCGACATAATCCTGGGTCTTGTAATTGATCGCATGATCCGCGCCCCAGTCCTTCGCCTGCGCGCATTTCTCGTCCGACCCGCAAGTGACGATGATGGTCACGCCGAACAGGTTGCACAGGCGGATCGCCATCGTGCCGATGCCGCTGGTGCCGCCATGGACCAGCACTATGTCGCCCTCCACGGCATAGGCGCGCTCGAACAGGTTCGTCCAAACAGTAAACAGCGTCTCGGGCAGCCCCGCCGCCTCGGCCAGATCATAATCATCAGGCACCGGCAGGCATTGCCCCGCAGGCGCCACCGCATACTCAGCATAGCCCCCGCCCGCCAGCAGCGCGCACACCTTCTGCCCGATCAGCATGTCGACGCCGCTCCCGGCCGCGACAATGGTGCCGGCCACTTCCAGCCCCGGAATGTCGGAAGCGCCCGGCGGCGGCGGATATTTGCCCTGCCGTTGCAGCACGTCGGGCCGGTTCACGCCCGCCGCGGTAACCTTGATCAGCACCTCGCCCGGCCCCGGAACCGGAACCGGTCGCGTTTCGGGCACCAATGCTTCGGGACCGCCCGGCGCGGCGATGCCGATCGCCGTCATATCCTGTGGCACCGCAAATTTTTCCGCCATAATCGCCCCTACGGAAAGCCGCCATTTTGCTGCACCGCATCAAAATCGACAGTCGGAGCGCGCGACCTTATTGACAGAGTGGGCGACAGGGTCAACATTGCGATTCATGGACTTGGAAGACTATCTGCCGCGAAAGGGAGATGATCCGCTGGCCCGCCTGCTGACACAGGATCTGGGGCCGCTTTCCGTGGCTGAACTGGAAAGCCGCGTCGCCGCCCTCGAAGCGGAGATCGCGCGCACCAAAGCAAAGATTGAAGGCGCCGTTAACCACAAGGCAACTGCCGAGGCGCTATTCAAGAGATGAACCGGCGCCATGCTCCTAACGAATTATATCGTTCATCCGGGCATGGGCAGTCTGGCAATTCCGGCGGTCGGGGGCACGCCCTTGATCCGTCGTCGAGCAATGCCGACATAGGGTTCAAGGTCGCTCCCGATGGGAGCTTGGAGTAAAAGAATATGCCTTCATTCGCACCCGCCCTTGAAACCACATTGCACAATGCGCTGACCCATGCGTCGGAGCGCAAACATGAATATGCCACGCTGGAGCATCTCCTCCTGGCATTGATTGATGACGAACATGCGTCAAAGGTGATGCAGGCCTGCGGTGTGGAACTGGGCGAGCTGGGCGACGCCGTCACCCATTATCTCGACACCGAACTGGACAGCCTGAAGGTCGAAGGGGCGTCGGACCCCTCCCCCACCAGCGGCTTCCAGCGCGTGGTCCAGCGCGCCATCCTGCACGTCCAGTCGTCCGGCAAGGATGAAGTGACCGGCGCCAACGTCCTGGTCGCGCTCTTTTCCGAACGCGAATCCTATGCCGTCTACTTCCTGCAACAGCAGGATATGAGCCGCCTCGATGCCGTGAGCTTCATCAGCCATGGCGTCGGCAAGGGCACGCCCGCGCCCGAGCGTCAGGAGACCAAGGGCGCTCCCGAGGAGGAAAAGAAGGTGCAGGACGGTAAAGGCAAGAAGGACAGCGCCCTCGACCAGTTCACCGTCAACCTCAATGAAAAGGCGGATCGCGGCAAGGTCGATCCGCTGATCGGCCGCACCGCCGAAGTCGAACGCACGATCCAGATCCTGTGCCGCCGGTCGAAGAACAACCCGCTCTATGTGGGTGACCCGGGCGTCGGCAAGACCGCGATCGCCGAAGGCCTCGCCCGCAAGATCATCGAAGGCGAAGTGCCCGAAGTGCTGCGCGACGCCGTCATCTACTCGCTCGACATGGGCGCGCTGCTGGCCGGCACCCGCTATCGCGGCGATTTCGAGGAGCGCCTGAAGGCAGTCGTCACCGAACTGGAGAAGATGCCGCACGCGGTCCTCTTCATCGATGAAATCCACACCGTGATCGGCGCCGGCGCCACCAGCGGCGGCGCGATGGACGCGTCGAACCTGCTGAAACCCGCGCTGTCGGGCGGCACGATCCGCTGCATCGGGTCGACCACCTACAAGGAATTCCGCAATCATTTCGAAAAGGACCGCGCCCTGCTGCGCCGGTTCCAGAAGATCGACGTCAACGAACCCACGATCGAGGACACGATCAAGATCCTCGCGGGCCTGCGCACCGCGTTCGAGGATCATCATCACGTCAAATATACGCCGGACGCGATCAAGGCGGCGGTGGAACTCAGCGCGCGCTACATCAACGACCGCAAACTGCCGGACAAGGCGATCGACGTGATCGACGAAGTCGGCGCGATGCAGATGCTGGTCGTCCCGTCCAAGCGCAAGAAGACGATCACGCCCAAGGAGATCGAGCAGGTCATCGCGACCATGGCCCGCATCCCCCCCAAGACCGTGTCGTCCGACGACAAGAGCGTGCTGGAATCGCTGACCACGGACCTCAAGCGCGTCGTCTTCGGTCAGGACAAGGCGATCGAGGTGCTCTCCTCCGCGATCAAACTGTCACGTGCGGGCCTGCGCGATCCCGACAAGCCGATCGGCAACTATCTCTTCTCCGGCCCCACGGGCGTCGGCAAGACGGAGGTGGCGCGTCAGCTCGCGACCCTGATCGGCATCCCGCTCCAGCGGTTCGACATGTCGGAATATATGGAACGCCATTCGGTCAGCCGCCTGATCGGCGCCCCTCCGGGCTATGTCGGCTATGATCAGGGCGGCCTGCTGACCGACGCGGTGGACCAGAATCCGCACAGTGTGCTGCTGCTCGATGAAATCGAAAAGGCGCACCCGGACCTGTTCAACATCCTGTTGCAGGTGATGGACAATGGCCGCCTGACCGATCACCACGGCAAGACCGTCGATTTCCGCAACACCATCCTCATCATGACCACCAATGCCGGTGCGTCGGACATGGCGAAGGAATCGATCGGTTTCGGCGAACTGACCCGCGAGGATGTACAGGAAGACGCGGTGAAGAAGCTCTTCACCCCCGAATTCCGCAACCGCCTCGATGCGATCGTGCCCTTCGGCTATCTGCCGCCGGAAATCGTCGCCCGCGTCATCGACAAGTTCGTGCTGCAACTGGAACTGCAACTGGCCGACCGCGACGTCCACATCACCCTGGATGAGGACGCCAAGGCCTGGCTCACCAAGAAGGGCTATGACAAGCTCTACGGCGCCCGCCCGATGGGCCGCCTGATGCAGGAAAAGATCAAGCAGCCGCTGGCCGAGGAACTGCTCTTCGGCAAGCTGGTCCATGGCGGCGAAGTCCATGTCCATATGAAGGAAGATGCCGACGGCGTTTCGGCCCTCGCCTTCCAGATCACCCCCGCTGCTCCCAAAAAGGGCAAGAAGGGCGGCAAGGCCAAGACGACCGAAGGCACCAAATAAGCGCCTTCCCACGAAAAACGAAAAGGGCGGCCCGAGAGGGTCGCCCTTTTCTTTTGCCTTCTCCCCTAAGGCGGGAAGGATACGAAGCCTTACGCGCGCAGCGCGTTAGGCGAAGTTGAATGAGGGGGTAGCAACGCTGCAAAATCAACATTGCCTGCCGTCGCTCCAGCCGTCTTGCCTTCCCGCAAGCCCCCGCTAGTTTCGCTCTGCATGCACCTCAAGCACCGCCTCTACAATCTGCGCCGCCGCCTTTTCGGCTCCTGGTCGATCGACGATCCGCGCCCCATTCAGGCCAGCGCGCCCTACACCTATTTCCTGCCCCCTCCCAATGAGATCGCCGCCTTGCGCCCCGGCGATCTGGTCAAGCTCGTCATCCGCAGCCATCCGCCCAGCCTCGAATGGGATGCCGAACGCATGTGGGTAGAGGTAAAGACGATCGCGCCAGACGGCTGGAGCGGCACCCTGGCGAATATACCGTCCGACATGCCCCAGCTACGCGAAGGCAGCCTCCTGCGATTCCACCCCTTCCACATCATCGACCTCCTCTTTGAAGGCAATCGCGGCATACCGCCCCGACCTGCCCGACGCGAATATTGGGACCGCTGCCTGGTCGACAATTGCGTTCTAGATGACGGCGTCCCGGTCTATTATGTCTATCGCGAAGAGCCAGACATGGCCGATGAGAATGACAAATATCCCGAGAGCGGATGGCGCATCAGGGGCGACTATCGCGACCTGACCGACGAGGAACTGGAAGCCCGTCCTTTCCAATATATCGCCATCGGCAAAGTGCTGAACGTCGATGACAGCTGGCTGCACCTGATCGATAGCCCGATCGGATCGGCATGGCTGCGCAACTTCGAAACCGGCGCCTATGAACCACTCGATGAAGAGGGCGGCCATGGCAAAGCCTGAAGCCATCCTCCTCCTCCACGGTTTCGGCGGCCACCCGCTTCAAACCGCTCTGCTCGCCCGCCGCCTGCGCGCCAAGGGCTTCGCTGTCGCGAATATCGGCTATCCCAGCTGGCGCTGGCCCATCGACCGCGTGCTGGACCATCTCCACCGCCGCCTCACCGCTTCCCCCGTCAGCGCCGCAAAGACGCTCCATTGCATCGGCCATTCCATGGGCGGCCTGATGCTGCGCGCCTATATCGCCCGCCATCGCCCCGACACTCTTGGCCGCGTGGTGATGCTCGGCACGCCCAACAGCGGCAGCGAAATCGCCGACCTTCTCTACCGCCTGCGCCTGCACCAGCCGATCCTGAACCATGCCGGCGCCCTGCTCCGCACCCGGCGCGACGCCGCAACGGAGGCGCTCTTCGGCCCCATCGATTATCCCCTCGGCATCATCGCCGGCGATCGCCCGATGATCGGCGCTATCCCCAATCCCATCTTCCGTGCCCCCAATGACGGCAAGGTCAGCGTCGCCGCCACCCATGTCGCGGGCCAGAGCGACCATCTCACCCTCCCCATCGCCCACACCGCCATGATCTACAGCCAACCTGTCGCTGATCAGGTCGCCCATTTCCTGCGCGAAGGGCATTTCCAGCGCCCCTGAAGGCGGAAGCGGCGATGATGCGGCCATCACCCCTCCCACCCCGCTCCATTCTCTGCTACACACCGCCATCCCAGAAAAAAGGTCGCATCTCTTCCGCAACGGTCAAGGAACAGATGTCGTGCATAAAATTCTGACTTCGCGCCCCGCTCGCGGCGCGCTTCTTCTTACATCCCTCACCCTTCTCGCCGCGCCGTCCACCAGCCAGCAGGCGTCAGCCCCCGTCGCCCGCTACACCATCGACGCAGGCACCATGTCCGGCATGGCGGCCATGGGCGGCGGAGGCGGCGGCATGGGTGCTGCCATGGGCATGATGATGGGCGGCGGCCGATCGCAGGCCATGCATGAACTGGTGCTGCGCCTCGGCTCCACCCGCGCGCCTGCCAGCGGCGCCCCGACCGCCGATCATTTCCTGCCCGCCAGCGTCGGCCTTGGCGCCTCCGTCCCGCTCGTCACCCCGCGCATCGTCCCCAGCGAGGAACAGGCCATCCCCGGCGAAAAGCCCAAGGGCCGCCTCCTCCTCTACTGGGGCTGCGGCGCCACGCCCGGCCCCGGCCAGCCAATCGTCATCGATTTCGCCAAGGTCGCCAAGGGCCAGATGCCCCCCGGCCTCTACATGACCGGCGCCGCCATCCCGCAAGAATGGCAGGTCCGCGCCTCCAACAGCCGCACCTATGGCGACTGGCCCAATGGCCAGACACGCAAGATGGTCCCCGCCAACGCCTCCCTGCTGGGCGACCATCGCATCGCCGGCAATTACAGCCCCGACATCGCCTTCACCCTGAAACAGGATTTCATGCCCGCCATCACCGGCCGCGCCAGTCCGGGCGCGGGCGGCACCACGAATCTCAGCTGGAACGCCCTGCCACAGGCGACCGGCTATTATGCCTGGGTGTTCGGCGCGAAGGAAAATGGCGACATGGTCTGGTGGGCCTCTTCCGCCAGCCAGGCTTTCGGCGGCCCGGTCTGGGACTGGATTTCCCCCGCATCGGTGCAAAAGCTGATCGGGCAAAAGATCGTCATGCCGCCCAGCCAGACAAGCTGCACCGTCCCCGCCGCCGTGGGGCAAACGGGCGCGGACATGCTGATGGGCAACCTCTACGCCTATGGCCCGGAGGCGAACTTCGCCTATCCGCCGCGCCCCGCCGATCCCAAGATCGCCTGGAAGCCTGAATGGATCACCCGCGTCCGCTATCGCGCCAACACCATGTGGATGCTGAACGGGCCGGATATGGGCGCGATGATGGGCGAGGCTGGCGACGAAGAAGCTGATGCGAGCGACGCCGCCGCCCAGCCGAAGAAAAAGAAGAAATGCGGCGGCGGCCTTGGCGGCATGCTGAGCGGCGCCATGGGCGTGGGCTGTTAGGCGTATAAGCATCGTGCTCCTGCGCAGGCAGGAGCACGATTGCAACCTTTCAACCGGGCTCGCACGTCACACCCCGCAAAGCCACTGGCGCAGGCATCCCGCTTGCGCCACCTTGCCGCCATCCCGATTCCGCACGGAGCCCCCCGATGACCCTCGACCTCGTCTTCTACACCAACCCCATGTCGCGCGGACAGATTGCCCGCTGGATGCTGGAGGAGGTCGGCGAAGTCTATGAAACGGTGCTGCTCGACTATGGTACCACGATGAAGGCGGCCGACTATCGCGCGATCAACCCGATGGGGAAGGTGCCCGCCATCGTCCATCAGGGGAAGACCGTCACCGAATGCGCGGCCATCTGCGCCTATCTGGCCGATGCCTTCCCCGCCGCCAATCTCGCCCCGCCGGTCGACCAGCGCCATGCTTATTATCGCTGGCTCTTCTTCGCCGCCGGCCCGGTCGAAGCCGCCGTCACCAACAAGGCGCTGGGCTTCGTCCTGCCCGAAGGACGCGAGCGCACCGCCGGCTATGGCAGTTTCGACGACACGATCGATGCGTTGGAAAGCGCGGTTTCCGGCGATGGTTGGATTTGCGGCGATCAGTTCACCGCAGCAGACGTCTATGTCGGGTCGCAGATCGACTGGGGCCTGATGTTCAAATCCATCCCCACCCGCCCCGCCTTCGAAGCCTATGCCGCCCGCCTGCGCGCCCGTCCCGCCTATCAGCGGCAAAAGGCAATCGACAGCGCCCTCATCGCGGAAATGCAGAAGCAAGGCTAAACCTCCACTTCCCTCTCCCTTCCAGAGAGGGAGCAGACCACTATAAACCCCCTCCCTTTCAGGGAGGAGGCAGGGAGTGGGTATCAAGCGCAGCGAGCTTCTAAGCCCTCCAACAAAAAAAGGCCCGGCGGATCGCTCCACCGGGCCTTACTCATTTCGCTATCGCCTATCGATCAGCGACGATCGCCGAACAGGCGCAGCAGGAACATGAACATGTTGATGAAGTCGAGATAGAGGTTCAGCGCCCCCATCACCACCGACTTGCCCATCATGTCGGTGCCCGCGACCTGCGCATAGATGCCCTTGATCTTCTGCGTGTCATAGGCGGTCAGGCCGGCGAAGATCAGCACGCCCAGCGCGCTGATCACCAGGCTCATCAGCCCCGACTGGAAGAACAGATTGATCAGGCTGGCGACGAACAGGCCGACCACGCCCATGATCAGGAAGGTGCCGAAGCCCGACAAATCCTTCTTGGTGGTATAGCCCCACAGGCTCAAGCCCGCAAAAGCCGCCGCCGTCGCGAAGAAGGTCTGCGCGATCGACATCTGCGTATAGACCAGGAAGATCGACGACATCGACAGGCCCATCACCGCGGCATAGGCCCAGAACAGCCCCTGCATCGCTGCCGTCGACAGGCGGGCCATGCCAAAGCTCATCACCATGACGAACGCCAGCGGCGCGAACATGATGACATATTTCAGGATGCCGGGACCAGCGAGGATCTGCAACGCCAGCCCGCTCGACGCGAACAGCATTGCGACGACGCCGGTCAGCAGCACGCCGCTCGCCATATAATTATAGACCGACAGCATATAGCGGCGCAGCCCGGCGTCGAAAGCCTCGCCGCGCGCGGCAGAGGCGCCGCCAAAGCCCGCAATGTCGGAACGGGGATCGGACCAGTTGGCCATGAAATTCTTCTCCTTCACCGGCATCTCTTTCGCCGGCCTCTCTCTATTATCGGCGCAACCGCCCTCCACTTCAAGCCAAACCCGCATCCTGAACGCTTCGTCACGCAGCGGACAGGCAAAGATATCGCATTCGGCTGGGGGCGAGGCATGGAAAGCAAGCCATCAAAAGCGCGCAAACCCACCCCCACCACACCGTCATCCCCGCTCAGGCGGGGATCCATCTCCCCCCACTTCCCCTTGCTGTCAGACTGAGGGAAAGATTCCCGATTTTACGGAAATGACGACAAGGGGTGGATTAGCGGACGGTCAAATAAATCCTCCCCAAGCAAGCTTGGGGAGGAACTAGGAAGGTCCGCTTCTGGTCATTCTTACCCGTCATGCCAGCCAAAGCTGGCATCTCAAGCGGGGGCGCCCAGCAGTTGAGCGTGACGCTTCTTCAAGCCAGTTTTGCTCTCAGTTTTCAGCCGAAGCCATCCACAATTCCTCATGCGGGAATGGATAACGAACACTTGCCGACCATTTTTGCCCGTCAATTTCGATGGCCCCCTTCTCACGACGGCTGCCTAAAAATGCTCTTAAAGCGGGTAGATCGGACGACGGGAGAAATATGCTATATCCATTGCCCTGTTTGCGCGTCGCCGGGCCTTTCAAACCGGGCCAACGCTTGGGCCACATGATCGATTGATCGGGCGCATAGTCATATGGCCATATCATGACCTCTACCTTTTCCGGCAGCCAGGGCTGAGCACCGGAACTTGAAAATCCGCGCAGTCGATCAAATGCCGTCAGCACCGCCTCTGGCAGGCTCGACCTGACATCCTCATCGTCCAGCGATCCATAAACCGTGATGTAAGCTGGCACCTTGCGCCCATAAAGGAGCAAACTGCTATCGGGCTGATCCGTTATGTTCGTTGCAGAGTAACGACCGGCGAGCATGCTCATTTCATCACCGCCAAACGCCTCGACAAGCGCGTCCTTACGGGATCGATCCAGTTTGGTCGACAGGAACCCAGACTTGGTTCGAAAAATCACCGTTCCGTCGTCATAAAGGGCGAAAGCCGGAGAGTCTGAGCCTGTCACCGCAAGCCAGGGATCAGACTGGAGCAGCACGATTAACGGACTTGGCGTCGAAGATGATCGGGCTTCGGCAAGCAAGAATGGACGATTAAAAAAGGCGATCTGACTTTTATCCGCCTTCAGCAGCACATGCTTTTCGGATGTTTCTGAATCACTGCATGCCGCCATGCCAAGACAGAGACACGCTACTACGAGCAGAGGCGATGCTATCCGGCGTTTCATCGGACAGAAGATGAACCGACCGCTGCTTCCAGGCAAGAAGCGCTCAAATCGCCCCCCCAACAAAACATCCCCCAACCGCCGCAAATCCCCCTATACCCACCCCATGCATCGCCTGTTCGTCGCCATCCGCCCGCCCGCTGATCAGCGCGCCTATCTTATCTCCCTCATGGCCGGGGTCGATGGCGCCCGCTGGCAGGACGACGCCCAACTTCACCTCACCCTGCGCTTCATCGGCGAAGTCGATCGCCACGGCGCCAACGACATTGCCGATGCTCTGACAGGCATCCGTTTCGCCCCGTTCGATATCCGCCTGTCGGGCGTGGGCAGTTTCGATCGCAAGGGCGTGGTCGACACGCTCTGGGCCGGCGTCCAGCCGCGCGATCCACTCGCCGCGCTCCACAAGAAAGTCGACCGTGCCTGCGTCTCGACCGGTCTGGAACCGGAAAGCCGCGCCTATCTGCCCCATGTCACGCTCGCCCGCTTCGGCCGCACGGGCGCCTTCATCGATCCCTTCCTCGCCCGCCATGCCGGCCTTGCCGCCGCGCCCTTCCGCGTCGACGGCTTCACCCTCTATGAAAGCCGGATCGGCCATGGCGGCGCGACCTATCATCCGGTTGAGGAATATCCCGCCACCGCCTGAACGAGAAAAGGCCCCGGACCGCCATCATGGGCGATCCGGGGCCTTTTGCGCATAATCCGCCCGAAGGCTCCTTTACTTGGCCGACAGCACGCCGCATGCCGCACGCCCACCGGCATTGCCGGTCGGGTCAGTCTGATAATCATCGGCCTGCGCATGGATCACGATCGCCGCACCGTCGGCATCCAGCAACGGCGTGGCGCCTTCGCTGATGGTGCCGGCGGGCACGATATATTCGATCGCGCCGGTGCCATCCGGGCCGACCGTCATATTGGGCATGTCGCCCATATGCGGACCGGCCGGATTATCCTTGCCATGCTTGTGCGCGGTCGGGTTCCAGTGGCCACCCGCGCTGGTGAAGTCGGGGCCGACGCACTGGCCGGTCGTATGGATATGCACCGCGTGAATGCCGGGCGTCACGCCCACCGCCTTCACCAGCACATGCAGCCCATCCGCCGCCTGGGTCACGGTGGCGGTGCCGCGCGCGGCACCATCGCCCGCCGCCAGCTTGGCCGAAGCGGTGGGGGCAGCGGCGCTGTCGCCGGTGGTCGCACAGGCGGACGCCGCAAGGGCAAGAGGCAGGGCGGCAAGAAGCGGAACGATTTTCATGACAAACTCCCGGGAAAGGGCAAGGCAGCTACGCGAACGCGGCAAGGCGCTTTTTGTTGCCCATTCGCACCGATTTGTCACGTCCCTAACCTACTGATTTTCATTAGCCCAGCCCTACCCACTCCCCTGCCCCGCTGCTCAGGCCGCCGCCGGCACCGCCGCTTCCGCCCGCCGCAACTGCAGCCGCAACTGCATCAGCCGCCGCCGCGCCCGGATCGCCCCGGCATCCGTCTCCAATATCGCCGGCCGCGCGTCCCAGAAATCCTGCCCGTTCAGCGCCGCCTGCGCCGCCTCGATCATCGGCTCATCCTCCTCGACGAACACCTGCCGCGCCAGCGCCGCCGCTTCGGGCGTCACTTCATGGTCGAAGAAATAATGCGAACTTTCCTGCGTTTCGGGCGTGATGATATGGGGATTGGTCATGTGCGGGATCAACATGTCCTGCCGCCCGCTCCCGGCCCGCGCCAGTCCGACCGTCAGCGCCATGCTGGCCGGCGCATGCCAGCACATATGCAACCACTGGTCGATCCGCTCGCCCGGCACCAGCATCGACTCCGCCCACATCGGCGCGGCGACATCGGTCATGTCCCAATTGTTCCAGATCGCGCCGCTCTCATCCTTCGTCACCGACTGTCGCCCGGCAAAGATCGATCCGTTCACGCCAAAGCTTTTGACATGCAGGAATTCGGCATGGGTCAGGTCCATCAGATTGTCGGTCAGCAATTCATAATGGCCCCGGATGACCATGCTGCTGCGCTGCATCCCCGGCCGGTCGACAAAGGCGAAATCGGGGATCAGCGCCGGATCGGCCATCGCCGGCCCGCCCGGCCAGAACCACAGGCCGCGATGCCAATGGACCACCGGCATGGTGCGCGCCCGCACATGCGCGGGCGGCGGCGCGGGAAAGGGATTATGGACACAGGCGCCGCTGCGATCGAAACCCAGCCCATGATAGGGGCAATGGATCACCCCCGCCTCGTCCAGCCGCCCCTTGCTCAGCGGCACGAACCGATGGGGACAGCGATCGATCAGCATCGCATAGCCGCCATCGGGCAACCCGGCGATCAGCCATTGTTCATCCAGCAACCGGCGCGACAGCATACCACTCTCGGGCACCTCATGGTCCCAGGCCGCCATATACCAGAGATTGCGCACATAGTCCGACATCATCCTCTCCCATTGATTTTCGGAAGATGGCAGACGGCGAACAACAGGCAGCGCCGCTTCCATCCCGAAGGACTGCCCCCGATCGGGGCAAAGCGGCCTGCAGCATGACGCGCGGAATACCCCGCACCGTCTTCCCAAACGCGACCAGAGGCCGCACTACCAGGCTGGTCGTTTCGTAATTGGAATTGAAATTCCAGTCAAGGCCATGCCATTGGTGGTCCGAACATGGTTTTGCACATAGCAAAGTAGCCATAACCATTTCTCGCCCCCCGCCGATCGTTGCCGCTCAGTTTAGCGAGCAAGCAACCCATAAGCTGGCATTGCACCATGAGGGGTGCGCCTGATAACCAGCCTCATGGCAACTTACAGCATCGAAACTTTGTGGTCGAAACTTTGGGCTCGCCGTTTCAGTCCGGATGATGCGCGATTGCGCTTTGAGCTTGGTGGCGAGGCCTTCGATAACACTAGCCAGCCAGTTCCCCGCTTTCTCCAGGCATTGCATCGGTCTTCAACCATAGCCGACGCGGTGTTCCGCGAAAATTGCGTGGCGCTTGTCGCCTGGAACGGACGAGAGCCAAATGCCCTTGATTATCCCGAAGTCAAAAATGGCTTTGATGCCCTTGCCGCAACAGGCTTTGATGCCCCACAAACTGGCGAGTGGAAGAGCATATTATATCCAGAATCTGATGATGATGAGCCATATGTCTGGACAGTTCGCAGCTACGACATCAGCGCCAACAAGGCCGCTCGCGACACCATTCTCTGGCACGCCATTGCCGATGAAATGCCCGTCTATCCAAGCGCTCCGGTTGTGACTTTTCTGATTGATCCCGTGCATGCGATCATGCTGCACGTCTATGATGATCGCGGCATGGACATCATGGCCGATGCGGCAGCCAGGTTGCGCGACACATATACGGCCTTCGACGGATGGCTTCTCGACTATGATCGCAACAGAATGGCTAATCTATTTTAGCCACGCCTGCTCGCAACACCGCGTCGCTCAAACCGGATGACCGCATGGCCATCACCCCTACCGCTTGGGCCACACCCATAGCGGCGGATCGGCATCCTCGGCGCGGGTTTCGCCCAGTTGCTTCGCCAGCCGTATCTCCTCTATCCGCCCGTCGCGCCGCAGCCCCTGAATCAGCCTTTCGCTGTGCGACACCAATATGATTTGCGTCCGTGCCGAAGCGCGCACCAGCAACCAGGCCAGCAGCGCCACCGACAGCAATAAATAAGTCAGGCCGACCCATCCGTAACGCGAAGAGTTTGCCCTGACCCGTTCGTTTCGAACATTTGGCAAGCCGCACTCGATAACAATCAGCCTGCCATCCACAACGAAAAAGGGGCCAGTCTTGCGACCGGCCCCTCTTCTGCTTTCCATCCCGAAGGAAGGAAAATCCGATTACATGCCGGCGCCCGGACCGTAGCTGATTTCCACGCGACGGTTCTGGACTTCACGAACGCCGTCCGCGGTTTCGACGCGGGGCTTCGATTCACCGAATGCCTGGGTGGTCATCACGCCGTCAGGGATACCCTTCGAGGCGAGATAAGCCTTGGTCGCGTCAGCGCGGCGCTGCGACAGGCCGACGTTGTACGAGGCCGAACCCGACTTGTCCGCGTGACCTGCCAGCATGACCTGCGCACTGCCGCAGCTGCTGTAGGCCGAAACCGCGTTGTCCAGAATGGTGGCGGCGTCAGGCGTGATGTCCGACTTGTCCCATTCGAAGAACACGATGTACGGTCCAGGGTTGCACTCCACAGCCGGCGGAGGCGGCGGCGGGGGAGGCGGCGGGGGCGGGGGCGGCGGGGGAGGCGGCGGCGGCGGAGCCGCTTCAGCCGGAGCGCCGAAGTTGTAGGTCAGGCCGAGCAGCAGGCTGTGCGTGCGCAGCTTGGTCTTGATGGTGTCGCCGGCATCCGCAACTGCGGTGGTGTAAGCCGGGATCAGCTTGATATCGTCCTGGTTGAAGAAACGATACTTCAGCGAGACGTCGACATTGCTGGTGACCGGGTAACGAACGCCAGCAATCGCCTGCCAGGCGAAGCCAGTGTCGCTGTCGTTCACGATGTCGCTGGCCAGCTTGCCGCGCGAAACGCCGACACCGCCGCCGACAAAGCCCTGAAGGCCATCGTCGGGACCGAAGTCGAGCAAGCCGTTCAGCATGAACGACAGAGCCGAAGCCGCACCACCGAAGTTGCTCTGGCTCAAGTCAACCTTGGCGCGCTTATATGCCGATTCCGCTTCCAGGCGGAAACCGCCGAAATCGTAACCGATATTGGCGTCGAAATCATATCCCTTATGGAAATCGACCGAACCGCCGGCATCGACGCCGTTTACGGTTGCGTTCTGGTCTTCCACAAGCAGGACGCCGGCGTCGACGCCAACGTACCAGCTGTTGTCGCGCGCGAAGGCCGGGCTGGCCAGGACGCTAGTCGCAAGAGCAGCCGCGAGGGCAAGCTTCCGCATTTGGTTTCCCCTTTCAAGAGTGTCACGAAGGACTGCTGAAACCCTGTATCCGCAAGAAGGTTTCATAGCAAGTCCACAATTAGTGAAACCGTTGCAAAAATAACGCACTAGCCCGCCTTCTGACGTCGCGACAGGCTAATGGGAAGGAATCCTAGACTATTGACGCACCACCGCAACAAGAAAAGCATATTAGCGTAATATTAGGCTACAATCAGCCCATGTGCACGCAGGGCTGACAGAATGGCCGCCAATGTTGTTCGCGCCTCGACATCGATAACGCTCCCTCCCCCCGGATTCGGGATCGCTGCCTGACGGGCGGCAATCACACGCTGATCGTCCACATACAGGCCATCACTTCGCACCGCACCGTCGCGCCAGTTCGTCCCGTCATGAAAAAGCCGGTGCCCCCGGTCGGCGACATCCATCGCCATGCCCGCGCGCGCCGTCACGAACCGCCATCCCCCCTCGCTCCAGCAGGCGATCGCCCCCGCCTGCCCGGCCCATCCCCCGCTGGCCCCCGCCGCCACGATCCAGCATTGCCCGATTTCCGGCGCGCCTGGCGGGCTCGCCACATCCGCGCTCTCCGCCCGCCCATGCAGCAACGCATCCACCAAAGTCAGCGCCTCATTATGAAAGACTTCCTTCTGCGCCTGCCCGGCAAACAGCAAAGGCAGCGCCCATCGCGGCGTCATATCCATGATCTTGTTCCTTTTTTAAAAAATGTCAGAAGCTGATGGCGATGCGCGCCGCCCGCCCCATGGCCAGCGTGCCGATCTGCGCCACCTCGACAGCCCAGTCCGCGCCCGCCGCGCCATCCGCCGCGATCATCGCCGCGTCATATGTCCAGCCCGGCACGCCCGTCTCCACGCTCCGCACCACGCGCTCGCCGTCCAGCACCCGCACCCGATAGCGCTCGCTTTCCTCGCCCAGCGGCACGTCCCCGCCATTGCTCCAGCGCCACCCCGCCCGGCTGCGCCTGACCCAGCCGATCACCCGGCCACCGCCCTCACCCCGCACCGTCAGATGCACCGGCGCAGGCGGCATCAGCGCCTCACCCCGGATCGCCAGCGCGGCCTCCACCGGTTCGACATCGCCCAGCCCGATCGCCGCCAGACGCAGGCTCGCCCCCACCTCCCCGCTCCCGCCCAGCGCCGTGAGCGGCTCCACCAGCCGATCCTCCTCGATCAGCAGGAAGCGATCACCCGCGCCATGCGCCGCCATCGCCCACTCGCTTCCCCGCAGCCCTCGCCGCAGCCCGCTGAGCCGCCAGCTTGCCGGCCCGATCCGCTCCGCCACCTCGAACTGGAGCAATTCCTCGCCCAGCAGACACAGGTTCCGCCCCTGCGCCAAGGCCGCCTCATCCGCGCCGCCCAGGTCCATATCCTCCGCCAGCAACGTCACCAGCAGTGCCTGCTCCCGGTCAACCAGCACCCGGCTACCGACCGGCAAGGCCGCATCCGCCGCCCCCATCACCGCCCGCCCGGCACTCCGCCCGATCGCGCTGGCCTCGCCGCTCTCGCTCATCACGAACAGCGCCGCACTGCGCCATCCCACCCCGCCGCTCGCCGCCGCCACGAGTAAGGGTGCACTCGCCACGCCATCCCGCAGCGGCGGCAAGTCCGCCAGCATCAGCACCGTCGCCCCATGCGGCGCATCCACCTGCCGCACGATCGCGCCGGAAGACGCGCCCGTCGGCAGCGCGCCGCCCGCCCCCGGCACCCGCCGCAGCGACAGGCGCACCGCCATCGCCTCCCATTCCCGCTCCTCGATCCGCCACAGCCCCGGCACATCCTCGACCGTCACCACCATGCCCGGCGTCAGGCCCAGCGCGCTCCAGTCGCAGCGCAGCGCCATCGTCGCCCGCCCGGTCCATGCCGCCCCCAGTCGCACCGCCGCCAGCGCCCGCGCATCGTCCGCGCCCATCACGACCGGCAGTTCCATCCCCTGCTCCTGCCGCCCCGGCCCCGGCCGTACCACCCGCTGCACCCCCGCCTGATAATCGCGCGCCGCGTCATAATGACGCAGGCTCAGCGCCACTGGCACGCCATCGGCCGCCCCACCCGATCGCTCGACCGGATCGATAACCTGCCCATTGATCCGCCGCGCCAGCCTGTCCGCGCTGATCTCCCCCTCGGGCGCGCCCGTCGCCCGCAACTGCAATCCCGCCTCACCCGTCGCCAGCGCCAGCCCCTGCGCCTCGACCAGCGGACCGATCGCCGCCCCGACATCAGTCCCGCCCGCCGCAAAGCCATCCAGCGCCGCCAACCCGGCCCCGCCCAGCGCTCCGTCGCTCAATTCCGCCGCAACCACCTCGATCGAAACCGCCCCCTCGTCCGCCTCCACCTCGAACGTCAGCGACGGAATCCGATTGCCATAATCCGCCAGCGCCAGATCCTCGAAGACGACATAGGCCATGCCCCGATGCCCCGGCGTCAGGCCCACGCTTTCCGCCGAAGCGATCAGCGGATCGACCGCCTGCGCTTCGTCACCCAGGTGCACCCGAAAAGCAGAAACCTCCGTCTTGAAATCCCCCGCAGCCCCTCGCAGCAAATTCCCATCCGCCCAGATTCGCCCGATCGACCGGATCGCCCGTGCCGACAGCGCCACCGCAAAACTCGCCGAATAGCTATAGGTCGTGATGCTCGCCCGCCCCTTGCCACCGCCGCTCTTGCTCTTCACCTCCTTCAGGTCCGTCGCCCAGATCACCGTTCCGGCGCCCCGCATCGTCCCGAAAATCTTCGGCACCTGCGTCCCGTAACTCGATGTCTGCACCTGCAAATCCGACAGGCGCGATCCCTCCCGCCCCTTGGGCTTGAACAGAACCTGATTGTCGATGACATTGCCGATCACCGCCCCGATCGCCGCGCCGATCGGCCCGCCCAGCACGGTCCCCACCGCCGTCAGCACCACCGTCGCCATAAGTTTCTCCCTCACCGCGTCATTGCGAGCGCAGCGAAGCAATCCACCGGCGCTCCCATGGATTGCTTCGCGGCGCTCGCAATGACGAAAATTGTTATTCGATCGGGCTCTATTCCACGGCCCACCATCCAAGAATCGGCCATGGCGACACCCCCGGCATCTCCACCACCCGCCCCAGCCCGGCATGGGCATGGACGAACCCCGCCCCCGTCCCGATCATCAGATGCAGTTGCAAAGGCCCCGGCCTTGCCAGCGCCAGATCGCCCGGCCGCCCCTGCGCCACAGGCCGCAACCCCGCCGCCCGCAGCCAGCCCTCGGCCCGCGCCACATCGCCACTGCGCAGCCCATAATCGCCCGGCGCTTCCCGCCCCAGGGCCAGCGCCGCCAGCCCCACGCAATCCAGCCCCGCGCGACTGCGCCCATGCAAACGAAACGGCACCCCGATCATCGCCCGCGCCCGCTCGACCGCCGCGCTCATGCGCCGGGATAGCGGGTCAGCAGATCCATCCCCGGCAGATAAGGCTCCCCCCGGAAATTCACGACATTGCCAAAGCGCCCCGCACAGGTCGCCATTTGCCGGTCGCACCCCTGCGTCAGCAGCGCCAAAGTCCCCGCCTCCACCGCAAAGGCCGGCGGATCGACCAGAGTCACACCCTCCGCGCCATTATCCGCCACCGCCTGCACCAGCCCGACATTGGCCCCGCCCAGCCAGCGCAACGTGCCAAAGGCATAGTCCCCCGCCCCCAGCCCACCGGCAGCCACTTCGGCCCCATCCACGGCCGTAACCGCCACGATCCGCCGCCGCCCCGCCATGTCGACCCGGCACGCCCTGTCGCCCAGCCGCGCCCGGCAATCGGGCGACGTACTCGGCGCCACCGGCCCACCCAGCACCGCCGCCGCGCCAATCAGCTCGGCCGTAAAAGCCGCCCCCTTGCGCGACACCGCCCCCATCTCGCCCCGCGCCAGCAGCAGCCACAGCGCACCGGGTGCCTCCCATTGCGTCAGCCGCAACTCCAGCGCCGCGCCATCCCAGCGCCCCGCCATCAAATCCGCCTCGCTGATCGCATCGCTGGTCAGCGCGCCCGCCACATCGCTATCCTCGCCCTCCAGCCCGATGCCCGATCGCACCGCCGAAGGCGTCATCCCCGGCGCCGCGCGATAGAGCAGCCCGCCCATCTCCAGATTGCGATCATGGCTGGTCAGGCCAATCGTCACCCCGTCCCGCCGCTCGATCCGCCAGCAAAAGGCCAGCGTAGTCAGCGCCCCATCCAGCCCCCCGCTCATTCGCGTATCTCCACCAGCGGCACCGACACCGCCTCCCCGGCGGCAAAGGTCGCCCGGTTGATCTCCAGCCGGTCCTCGGTAAAGCGCACCGGCACATCGAAACGGTAACCGGCCGTCAGCACCACGCCCTCGCCCGGCGCATCGTCAAAGGCGATTACGCCCATCCCCGCATGGCTCCACCCCGCCGTCAGTTCGACGCCATCGGCCGCCACGCGAATGCTGCCCGCGACCGGCCGGGTGATGGTCCGCGCCTGTGCCTCCTCCCCTGCGCCATAATATCGCATCAGCGGAAATTCGACCGCCACCCCGTCGCCAATGCCCAGCCGCTGGTCCAGCGGCCCCGGCACAGCCCCCGGCACCCCGCTGCGATCATCATAGGGATCGCTGAAGCGGAACCCCCGCGCCGCGCCCCGCCGCGCGCGAAAGAAAGCGATCAGCGTGGCGATATCCGCCTCGCTCCGCACCCCCGGCCCGGCATCATAAGACAGCCTTGCATCGGCCCAGTCGCTCGACCGCCGCTCATGCCCGGCCGGGCTCTCCACGATCTGCGTCGAAAAGGCGGGACTGATGCTCGCCTCCCGCCCGATCGACAGGGGAAAGATCACATCGTCAAAGGCTTGCACATCATCCTCCCCATGGATTGCAAAGCAGGTAAAGCCATCGCGACACACTTGCGGCATCGCCCAAATGAAGGTCGCCGCCGTCCCCCGCGCGACAGACGCCTGCGCCGCCGCCACGATCGCCCGCCACTGCCCGGCCTGCTCCGGCAACAGCACGAAGCCCGAAAAATATTGCTGTTCCTCGATCGGATAGCCCAGCCGCGCCGTCGCCAGTTCCACGCCCCGCGCGGTCAGATGCGGCCGCCCCTCCGTCACCCAGTCATAATCTTCCAGTTGCAGCACGTCGAAGGCGGGCGAAGCCCAGCCGACCGGCATGTTCGCCCGCTTGGCCTCCGGCGCGCGCGGATCGAGGATGGTCGGCAGATAGGCCAGCAAATGCGTCACCGCCCCCGGTGCAATCGCCTTCACATGCGCGCACAAGGCCGCCGTCGACGCCGCCAGCAACGCCCCCGCTGCATCCAGCAACTCGCACTGCGCCGCGTCCAGCTCGCCCCACAGGCTCCCGATCGACACCGGCGCGCCGCCCAGCGCCGCCCGCGCCGCATCGTCATAGATACAGATGCGCCCATCCCCCGGCATCACCCACCACCAGGGTTCCCCCACCTGAAAGCGGATCGTCAGACCCGCCTCCAACCCGATGGAAACAAAGGCCCCCGCCACTGCCTGCAAATAGGCCATCGCCCCGCTCTGCGCCGGCGACAGCAAAGTCGAAGGCGGCGACCATCCGGTCAGTGCCGGGTCGCCATTTTCCGCCCTTTGCTTCCAGTCGTTCCAGCAATGCGCATCGAACAATTCATAGGATAGCGACCAGATCAGCTCAAAACCCCATGCCTTCGCCTGCGCCGCGAAATCCCGGTGCCAGGCCGCGCAGGGCACATTCAGTACCCCGCCCGCCAGACTGACGAACAGGTCGCTGCCCGCCCGTTCCAGCCGGAAATAATGGCTCATGCCGACATAATGGTTGATCGCCCCGCGATAGCCCAGCGCATGGATCGCCGCCACGACCCGCGCGGGCGTCTGGTTGAAACAATCATCATAGCCGGTCGCGATTCCCAGCCCATGCTCCGGGAGCATCACATCGCCCACCGCCAGCACCGATCCCGCCCCGTCGCAGCGCAACTCGCTCAGTTCCGCCCAGCCTTCGACCGCAGCAGGAAAGTCCGTATCCCCCGCATCATAATCCGGCGGCACCAGCGAAATGAACATCCGGTCCACATCCCCTGCCCACACTGGGTCCGCCTCGCCGGGCAACAGATAGCCGCCCTCCATCGCCGAAAAATCCAGCGTGATGACAGCATCTTCCGGCCCGCCGCTCGCATAATTCCACAAGCGCACATACCAGGCCCGCGGCGCCCCGCCCGCATCCCGTCCCTCGATCGTCAGCGTCGGCCCATGCGTCTCGTCCAGCTTGCGCAGACCACCGGAGCGCCAGCGAAAGGACAGCACACAACTACGAAAATCCCGCCGGGTCTCATAGGCCAGCAGGGGATGGCTCCATCTATCCTCCGCCTCCCATATCAACCCCGCCAGATCGCCCGACCCGTAAAACACCGCATCCACCCGCAATGCATCCGGCGCGCTCGTCACCACCCCCGCCATCATCGGCCGGGGGAAATTCACCGTCCAGTGCGTCGCCGCAAAGCGTTTCATGAAGGCCGCCTCCTGCCCCCGCCGCGTATCGGCCAGCCAATAGCCTATCGTCATTGCGCCAATGCCCCCCGCACCGCCCGCGCCACCTGCCGCGCGCTGCGCGCCAGCAACCGGCTCTCGCTCTCGCCACCCCGGCCATTGACCGCGATGCTCACCCGCACGTCGCGCCCGCCGCCGCCACCGGCCGCCACCACCTGCCCGCTGCTCGTCGGCACGAACAATTCCGGCCCGCGCTCCCCGACCATATAAGCCCGTCCCCCCGTCACCGGCCCGCCGGTCGCCCGCCCCGGCGATCCCATCAGTGCCGTCAGCGCAGCCGTCGCCAGGCTCGCCAGCCCGCCCCCGCTGCTGCTCCCGCCACCCACCGCCGATTGCAGTGCGCTCGCCGCAATCTCATTCAGCGCCGACAAAGCCACCGCGCGCAGATCGTCAAAGCCCAGCTTGCCTGTCCTTACCGCCCGCAACAGCCCCTGCTCGATCCGCCGCCCGGCCCGATCCGCCCCATCGGCCAGCGGCCCTTCCATCTCCCCGCGCATCGCCGCCACATCCCGGCTCAACCCCTGCGTATCCGCCCGCACCCGCACCACCAAAGTCTCGATCTCGTCTTCCATATGCCCTCCCGCACCCCACAGAGCATGTGCTCCTGCGAAAGCAGGAGCCCAGTCCTGCCCTCGCTACTGGGCTCCTGCTTTCGCAGGAGCACGACGCGCCTCAATCCGGCATCACCCCCATCAACCGCCGCAACTCCGCCGCATCCACGCCAGCCTCCCCCGCTTCCTCCTCCCCCCGCGCCGCCCGCAGCACCGCAGCCAGCTCCGCCGGGGTCGCGCGCCAATAGTCGTCCGGCCGCCATCCCAGCAGCCACCCGGCCACCCCCGCCAGCCGCCCCGCCGCCTGCGCAAAGCGCGTCATTTCCCCGCCAATATCTGTTGCAGGATGGCCCTCAGCACCGGCGTCACCCGCGCCAGCCCCACCGCCAGCACCACCTCGCCCAGCGCCTCGCGCGTCAGCCGCTCGCGATCGACCAGACAATGCCAGAACAGCCCGACCAGCTCGGCCAGCGACAGCCGCCCGTCCGCCGCCCGCTCCACCAGCGCGAACAGCGGCCCCAATTCCGCTTCCGCCGCCACCAAAGCCGCGAAACTCGGCCGCACCAACAACTGCTCGCCACCAATCTCCAGCGCCGCTTCACCCCTCTCCGGGTTCGCCGCCGCGCCGCTCATTCGCTCACCACTGCGCCGCTGCTTTCCAAGCTCAGCGTATAATTGCGCTCGCCATTATAATCCCCGGCATAGTCCAGCCGCGTCACCAGAAAGCGCCCGCGCATCCGCTCCCCGCTCTCGAAGCTCAGTTCGAACGCCTCGATCGTCCCGGCCAACGCATGATTGCGCACCCGCACTTCCGCCGCCGATCCCGTGAACAGCCCCGCCGCCGACACGCTGACCGATCGCACCCCTGCGCCCGACAGCAATTCGCGCCAGCCGCCCGAATCCTTGCTGGTGATGTTCACCGCCTCGCCATTCACGGACAATTGCGTGGTGCGCATGCCGGCCACCGTCGCATATGTTGCGGGCATGTTGCCGTCGCCCACCTTCAGCAAAAACGCACTTCCTTTTTCGACGCCCATGGCGCATTCTCCAGCCAAGCGACACCGACGTCCGAAGCACCCTGCTACGGCCCGGAAAATCGCGAAAAAACAGGAGACTCGGCCGCCTTCCGCGCGACCGGTCTCAATAGAAATCTGGGGTTGATGGAGAGGTCCCGATGATTGTTGCCGCTTCGCTTGCGATGATGCTTGCCGCCGCGCCTGCCGCTGATGCCGTGGGCACCGGGCGCAAGGAATTTTCCAAATGCCTCAGCGCCCAGACACAGCCGGCGCTGGAAAAGAAATTGTCCGTCGGCGATTTCCAGTCCGCGATCAAAAGCGCCTGCGCCGACAAGGAAGCCGCCTTCCGCAACGCCATCATCGCCCAGGACAAGGCCGACAAAATGTCCGACGCCGACGCCAGCAGCGACGCCGACGACCAGATCTCCGAATATGTCGACAAGATCACCGGCGAATATGAAGAAAGCAGCCGCCCGAACTGACGTCCTCTTCCTCTCTCCCCCTCTCAGGGGGAGAGATACGAAGGCTTGGCAGCTTGCTGCCTAGCCGCAGTTGAGAGGGGGGCTGCGCTACGCCCCCTCCCGCACCGCCCTCACCCGATAATCCACCACGCCACGCCACCCCTGCGCGCTACTGCGCGCCACCCGCGATCGCAGCAACCGCGCACTAACAATCCGCCAGCCCGCCTCCACGCCCGCCGCGCTTATCGCCGGATCGACCCGCGCGATCATCCCGGCAAGCCGCCCCGGCGTCTCGTCCGCCACCACCAGCCCGATGGTCAGCCGCAACTCGCGCCCCTCGACATCCTTGCCGCCCCAGTCGCTGCCCAGACATTCGCCCACAAAACCAAGGGGCGCCGCCGCCCGCACCGGTTCCCCGTCATAAAGGCCATTGACCAGCGCCATCAGCGCCCCGTCCGCCCGCAACGCCGCGATCACCGCCGCCCGCACCGCCACTTCCGCGCTCATCGCCCTCTCCCCGCTTCCCGCATCACCAGATCGCGCAGCCATCGCGCCCGCAGCCCCCGCCCGGCCGCCACGACATCCTCGCCCTCGATCCCCGCCTCGACACCCGCATCCCCCAGCGCCGCCGCCCGTGCCTCCACCATCCGCACCAGCGCCGCCCTCATGCCAGCCGCATCCGCCGGAACGGTCGCCACAGCGCACTCACCACCGCCGGCGGCGCCGCGCTCTCATTCCCGCGCGCCAGATAATGGTCCGCCGCCAGCCGCACGATCCCCTGCCGCAAGGCCTCCGGCAGCCCGTTCATCTCCCCCGCCAGTCCCGCGCGATAGCGCACCGCCAGCACCCCCGGCTCACCCGCCCGCGTCGCCCGCACCCAGCCATCGCCCGCCGCATCCACATCGATCGCATAGGCCCCCACCGGCAAAGCCCCGCCATCCGCCGCCGTCACGCTCTCGATGCTCAGCACCGGCCGCGCCGACAGCCTCTGCCAGCGCCCGTCGCCTGCCACCGTCTCGCGCGCCTCCCGCGCTACCAGCCACTGGCCGACAAATTGCTCGCACAGCGCCGCCGCACTGCGCAGCAGCCCGGCCAGCACCGCATCTTCCGCTCCCGTCTCGATCCGCAAATAGGCTTTCAACTCCGCCAGCGACGCCGCCAGCCCCCCGCTTTCCCGTTCCACCAGCATCAGCGCTCCTCCACCCGGATCGTCAGCGTCCGCTCATCCACCTGCCCGTCGGACAGGGTGACGCGATTGGTCAACCGATAGACATGGCCGATCACCCCACCGCTCAGCCTTGCGCTGCTGCGCTGCGCCTCGAACGCGCTCGCCTCCACCACCAGCCCGCCCGTCTCCACCGGCGCCACCGTCCATCCGCTCGCGACCAGGCTCTGCCCGGCCAGATAGGCGGACCAGTCGACGCCATGGTCGATCCGCGCGTCCGGGTCTTTTACAAATAGGCTCATCTTATCCTGCTCCCCCGTTCCGCCTCGGCCCGCGCGGTCCGCGCCTCGCCCGGCACGCGCCAGCCCTGCCCCGGCCGCACGCCGCCGCGCCACGGCCCTGCCCAGCGATCCGCGCTCTCCGCCAGATCGCCGATCACCCCCGCGCCCAGCGCCTCACCCTGCATCGCTCGCCTCCAGCGCTGCCACCCGATCCGCCAACGCCGCGATCGCGCGCCGCTGCCACGCCGCCTCCAGCGCCAGACATTCCTCATAGCGCAGCCCCCAGCGCTCGCCCGCCGCCCGCGCCGGCCGCATGACAACGCCCTCGTCATCACATTCTTCAGCCTGCGCATCCCACGCATCATGACAGAGCAGACCCCATCGCTGCGCCGCGCCATCGCCCATCCGCGCATCGATCGCGTCGCGCACCTGCTGCGCCACCAGCCCGACATGCCATCGCGCCGCCACGCCCTTCTCCGCCACCGCCGCGCGAAAGCGATAGCGCACCCAGCGCACATCGCCCCACGCCTCGATCAGCGCCGGATCGACAGCCTCCATCTCCTGCTTCTCGCGCGCGTCGGACGTGCTGATCGTCCCGCTCCCGGCATAGACAATCGACCATCGCAGCGCGGCCCCGCCCAGCGCCAGACTATTGTCGCTCGCCGGCGCCAGCACGCCGCCCACCTGAAACTCGCCCGTATCGCGCCGGATGGTAAGCGCCGTGCCCAGCACCGACCCCGCATCGGAAAAGCGGCGCAGCGCAAAGTCCGACCCGGCATTGCTCCCACCCTCCGCGCCATTGGTCTTGCCCATGTCCCAGCGCCCCGCCGTGCCGCTGCGCCAGCGCAACAGCGCATATTGGCCGGCAAGCGAGTCGATATAGGAAAAGGCGGTCGAGGAGGGATGGCTCACCTGTAAACTGGTCAGCCCCGCCACCGCCCCGCCGCTGATCGCCACCGCCGACGCCGCCTGCACCGCCATGTCGCCCAGACCCAGCGCGCCGCGCGCACCGCTGGCGCTGGTCGCCCCGGTGCCCCCGCTCGCCAGCGCCAGCGTCCCGCCCAGCGTCAGCGTCCCGCTGCCCGTTACCGGCCCGCCCGACACGCTCAGCCCCGTCGTCCCGCCGCTCATCGCCACGCTGGTCACGGTGCCGCTCGTGCTGCTCGTCCCCGCGCCGATATAGCTGCGCACGCCCGCCGCATCCGCCCGCGTCAGCAGCGCCCGGCCGAAACTCGTCGTCGCCAGCGCCGCGATCGCCTCCAGATCGGCATCATAGGCCTGCACGTCGCTGCCGATCGCCAGCCCCAGATTGCTGCGCGCGACGCTGGCGCTCGACGCCCCGGTGCCGCCATCGGCCACCGCCAGATCCACGATGCCGCCGATCGTCCCGCCGCTGATCGCCACCGCGCCGGGGCTTTGCGTCGCGAGGGCGCCCAGCCCGATCGCCGCCCGCGCCGCCGCCGCATCGCCCGCGCCGATCAGGCTGCGCCCCTGCGCGCTCAGCGCCGTCAGCCCGGCCGCGCCCGCCCCGGTCCAGTAACTCATCTGGTCCGCTGCGCTCGCCTGCCCGGCCAGCGCCGTCAGATTGGCGCTCGCCCCCTGCTTGCCGTCCAGCGCCGCCGCCAGCCCGTCGATCGCCGCCATCCCATGGCCATGCGCCTCGACCGCCGCCGCCCATCCGGCATGCAGCGCCAGCCCGACCTTCTTCTCCAGCGGCGCAAAATCCACCGCCGCGCCGCCTGCCGAAGACGCCGCCGGCGTCCGCACCAGCCGCCCGGCCTCGTCCAGTTCCCCGGTCCCCGCCTCCCACTGGGTCGGATCGCCCACGCCCATGATCATATAGGGAAAGCGCGTCCCCGCCCCCAGCACATCGGCAAAAGCGCGATAACCCGCCACCGCCCCGCCCAGCAGCAACGGCCCATCCCCGCCATCATAACAGACCTCCCGCACCAGGTCGGCCATCTCCATCCCCGAAATCGCCACGCCCACCCCCTCGAACAAAGAACAAAAAAAGCCCCTCCCCTTTAGGTCGGAGAGGGGCACGTGACCCTCTTCGAGGGTTGGGGTGGGGGCGTGCCCCACCCCCACCGTTCAATTAAGAAGCCGCAAACTTCATCAATTTAATCGCTTCCGAATTGGCCACGCCGCCCCCGATCCGCTTGACCGCATAGAAATGCACGAACGGCTTGTTGCTGAACGGATCGCGCAGGATGCTCGTTTCGCTGCGCTCGGCGATCACATAGCCCGCCTGGAAATTGCCGAAGGCGATCGACAGACTGTTCGCGGCAATATCGGGCATGTCCTCGGCCTCGACCACGCGATAGCCCAGCAGCGTCGCCGGCTGCCCCGCCGCCATGGACGGCTGCCATAGAAACGCGCCATCGCTGGTCTTCATCTTGCGGATCACCGCCAGCGTCGCCGAGTTCATGACGAAGCTCGCCCCCTGCCGGTACGGCGCGCGCAGGCTCTGCACCAGATCAATGAGCCTGTCCTGCGGATTGGACGCAGCAAAGGCCCCCGCCGCCCCCGACGCCACATATTGCAGCGATCCGAAAGCGCGCACGCTGTCCGCCTCATTGGTGGTCGTATAGGTCAGGAAGCCCTTGGGCTTGCTGGTCCCATTGCCATTGACGAAGGCCGCGCCCTCCGCCGCCGCAAATTCGCGCGCAATCTCGCTCGCCAGCCAGCTTTCGACATCGAACTGCGCATCGTCCAGCATCGCCTGCGACGCCGCCGGATTGGCGAACAGTTCGCCCGAAGGCGGCACGATCTCGTTGAAGCTCGGCGTCCCCGTCTCGGCCCGCGCGCCCGTCTCGCTGGCCCAGCCCGACACGATCCCGCCCGACGTCACCAGCTTGCGATAGCCCGCCGTTCCGGTCCGCACGACATTGGCGATCCCGCGGATCGGCGACACGCTCTTGAGCGTAGCGTCGATCAGCTGATCGATCTCCCGCGGCACCGCATAGCCCCCCGCCGCGCCACTGGCGCCCGAAAAGCTCTTCAGCTCCACCCCGGCTTCCAGCCCCTGCCGCAGATAACGCTCCACGAACTGCGCCCGCGCCGGATCGACGGCACCACCCTTGACCCCATCCAGAGCCGGCCGCTGCTGCGCCAGCAAAGCCCCCTTCAGCGCCGCGACTTCCCCCGCCAGCCCCTCGATCCGCTCCCCCTGCGCCACCAGTTCCAGACTCGCCTCCAACATATCCGTCATTCCACTTCTCCCGCTTGCAGAAACGAAAAAAGGCGGCCCCGGATGGGACCGCCTTGCGACCTTTCAATAATTCAAACACCTAATTACGATAATCAGATGTATTTCACGCTAATATCCAAGCATTTTCTACAACCTTGGCAATCTGGACTTACGCCGCTGCCCTACCATACTCTGCTTCTGCCCTATACTTCGGAAACGAAATATCAGGGTTTGGAACAGGCATTCGCCGCTTAGGCAACGAAATAACTGGAGCCGTCAACACTGGCTTCAACTTACCACCCAAACGCAGCAATTCATCATACAAATGGCGATGCAATGCGTCCACATCACCTTTCATATCGTCCATTTGGATAGGCTCTAATGACGCGAAATGAAGCGCCGACATTGCCGAATGGTTGAATGCAATCGACTCGCAACCCAAACGAAGGTCATCGGGCTCAGCTTCGCATACATGATCCCATGCACGCGCAAAAAGAGTATCCA
The DNA here is from genome assembly GCF_900109095.1 of Sphingobium sp. AP50. GTDB lineage: Bacteria > Pseudomonadota > Alphaproteobacteria > Sphingomonadales > Sphingomonadaceae > Sphingobium. The sequence continues at coordinate 1,105,503 of NZ_FNYZ01000001.1, read as the reverse complement.
TGAAGCCGTCAAGATCGGCCATTTCAGGCCACGTGTGCAGATTAACGAGATCCATTTCAAGCGGCGTAAGCGCTTTTCTCGATGCTAAGCCTAGGAAACGAAAGCCATTTTCCACAGCCGCTTCCAGCATATAGCCCAAGTTGATCGTCGGTGCCTCGATCGAGGTCAAATCTGTCCTGTAATCGAGGCGATACAGTGCGCGTTTCGAGTCAGTCATTATCGCCTCCTAGCTTCATGAGTGAACGGAGCTGGTTTCGACGTGCAGCAAGCCAGCCAATTGTATCTTCTGCTTGAACATCGGTTAACACCGTACCAACGAGTCGCCGGACAATATGTTGCACGTCCTGCTCATCCAGCGCCTCAATCGCAGCGACCGCCACCTCACGCGCCGGGCGCGCATTGGGTTGATCGCATGTTCCATATCCCTCCGACGCAGCAAGAGTCGAAGCATCGGCCCCTTGCCCGAGTAAATAGCTGTGGTCAATTGAAAGCAACTGCATTCTACCGCTGCTGTCAATCTCATAGAGCAGGTTTTGGGGGTGCTGGTTGTGGTCGATGTCACCAATCCACGTCCAGAAAGTACGAAGAGCTTCAAGCCCAGGAACATTGTGCTGATTCAATGAGGCGTTACCTTCACCCCAATGGCGCCCTGAACCAAGGCAAGCCAATGATAAGATCGTAAACCGATCCCACTCCGTGCCGTCTTGTGGTGCTCGTATTACTACCGGCGCAACCGGAAGGTGGAGAAGAAATCCCAAATCGGCAGCGATTTTCTCATTCGCTACAACTGGCGTCCCAGCATCCATACGGGGCTTTACGAAGCCAACCCTTGAACCTCCGAACGTGACCCTGCAAGCACCATCTGCTGACGAGCTGTAATCGCCTATTCTCGTCACATTCAAGATCTGAATTGGATTATCGAACCAATCTTCCGCTATATTTGGAACTGGATCGACAAAGCGACGAAGTTGGAGAGATGCTACGCTCATTATGCATTCATGGCGAAACGAACAATTTATGGCAAGTCGAGGAATGAGTATTCGTCTTGCATTATCGGCAACTGCCTCCCTCAACCGCCACCACCCGCGCCATGGGCTGCATCGGATGCGTCACCACGCTCACCTCGACCAGTTCCAGCGCCAGCAATTCGCGCGGCCCGGCGCCCCGCGCCGCCTTCACCCGATAGCCGAATGACAGCCCATCGACCGCGCGCGAAGCCAGTGCCGCCGCGGCCTCCCGCCCGGCCACCGTGCGCCGCGACACCCGGCCGATCACCCGCAGCCCGCGCGCATCTTCCCGCGCCGTCTCGACCACGCCGATGACGCTGCCCGGCCCATGCTGCCACAGCAAAGGCACGCCCGCCGCCTCCACGGCGCCAAAAGCCCCCGCCCGCACCACATCCCCGCCCCGGTCCACCCGATCGAAAATCGCCGCATAACCGGCAAAGCGCAGATCTCCGCTCATGCAAAACTCCGTTCGTCCTGAGTAGCCACTGAGCTTGTCGAAGTGGCGTATCGAAGGATGGCCCGCGCGCCTGCTTCGATACGAGGCTTCGACAAGCTCAGCCTCTACTCAGCACGAACGGGCGTTATTTCTGGGGATGCTTAAGCCCGCACCAGCCCCAGCAACCCCATCTTCACCGCAATCCCCAGCAGCAACAGCGCCATACCGATCCGCACGATCCAGCCGATCACCGCCCCGCGCGCCGCCTTCTTCGCGTCGCGCCAGGCGGACAGCAATTCGCGCAATTCCCGCACATCGCTCTCCGCGCGCCGGTCCGCCAGCCCCAGCCGCTCCAGCGCCCGCCCCGCGCCAAGGTCACTCGCCTCCTCGATCAGCGCGCGGATCGTCACCAGATCCAGCATCTGCCCATCCGCCTGCGCCACCAGACGCGCCAGCATCTCCTCTTTCATCGCCCGCTCCTTCCCATCCGCCCACTCTGCCCCTATCTGCACGCCATGAAGCGCACTCCCCGCAAAGTCCTGATCGTCCTCATCCTCGCCGCGATCGGCGCCCTCGCCTGGCATTTCGACCTGTTCCGCGCCGGCGACTGCCTGACGCAGGGCGGCACATGGAATTGGGACGGCAATTTCTGCCGCCTCGATTCCCTCCCCGCCCGCGCCCCGGACTGAAAAACACGCATATCGCAGACATGAAAAAGCCGCCCAAAAGGCGGCCCATTCTCCCTTATCTTCTCCGCGTCCCCGCGCCTCCGCGCGAAAAATTCAAATCCCCAGCATCGCCCTCTTCTCGTCCCCCGACAGGAAGTCCGCCGCCGCCACCCGCTCCCACAGCGCAGCCCGTTCATCCGCCAGCGCCGGCACCGCATCCAGATCCGGCTCGATCACCACGCCCGGCCACCAGGGCTGCAACCCTTGCGACAGCCCGGCGCAAATCTTGCCCACCAGCGGCAAGATCGCCTGCCGCCACAACGCCTTGTTCGCCTCGCGATAATTGGCGTAAGCATTGTCGCCCGGCAGCCCCATCAGCATCGGCGGCACCCCGAACGCCAAAGCAATCTCCCGCGCCGCCGCACTTTTCAGCCCCACGAAATCCATCTCCGCCGGGGTCAGGCTCATCGCCTTCCAGCTCAGCCCCCCCTCCAGCAGCATCGGCCGCCCCGCATTGGCCGCCCCCGCAAAGGCCACCTCCATCTCGCGCTTCACCCGCTCGAACTGGTCGGGCGACAGCACCGATCCATCGCCCGGCTCATAGACCATCGCGCCCGAAGGCCGCGCCGCATTGTCCAGCAGCGCCTTGTTCCACACGCTCGCCGCATTGTGGATCGCCACCGCCCCCGCCGCCGCGCCGATACAGCCCAGCCCATAATGATCGTCCAGCGGATGCAGCGCCTTCAAATGCAGCAAGCTGGTCCGCCCCGCGCCATCCTCCGGCGACAGCCGCGTCACGCTCTCCCCCACGCGATACAGATAAGCCGCCGGCCACCCCCGCGCATCCGCTTCCACGCTCACCCGCTCCGGCCGCAGCGCAAACAATTCGGCCGGCCGCCCATCCGCCCCCGCCATCACCTGCACATAGCCATTGCCGTGCAGCAGCAGATGACAGGCCAAAGTCTCCACCAGCCCCTGCCCCGCAGAGGCCCGCCCGACCAGCGCCAGGACGGCCGCATCCTCCGCCACCCCGCGCACCTTGATCGCACAGGCCCCCGCGCCTTCGGACACCAGCCGCATCGCCCGCTGCGCCACCGGATTGCCCATCACCCCGGCGCGCAACTGCGCCTCATAGGATGCCGGCCACTCCCCCAGCGCCACCGCGCCCGATCCCCAGGCACGCGCCAACACCGGCCGCGCATCCTGCGATGCGGCCGCCTTCGTCCCGAACCATTTCATGCTTTGCCTCCCAGCAATGAAGCCCACTCACATCCGCCGGAGGCACGACCTCTCAGATCATGGACTCTTCAGGTCCATGAACATCAGCGGCGTTTCCAGCGCCCTGTTCGCTTCCGTATCGAGCAGGCGAAATCCCAATTTGCGGTAGAAATCGATGGACTTACGTTTCGCATCCACGATCAGGAACCGGCATCCCGCATAGGGCTGGATGGACAGCGATATGACGCCGATGACCGTCGTCACCAGTTCCCGTCCCCAGCCCAGTCCTTCACAGCCGTCGCACACAGCCAGCCGCGCGATCCGCACCGCCGGCTGATAGCTGTACCGCTCGGCCGCTTTCTTGTCATCGATAGGGTAAGCGCCCTCCAGCTTGATCTCCGCGCACATGATGCTGGCATAGGCCAGAACATGCGGCGCATCAGGTCGCTTGATGACATAAGTCGTCGTCAGATGCGCAGCCCCGGATTTCAGCGCATCGCGACGCAGAAATTGTTGCAGCGGCCTGTCGCCGATGTCTTTCATACGAAAACGGCTGACCTGATCCAGGCCAGCCGCTTCCAGCTTCTTGATGATGATTTCCCCCGACATGGGAGAATTATGGGTCAGCGCGAAGCGCTGTCAATCTTGACCTGACCGGTTGCCAGCAATGTCGCCGCCAGTTCCTTGCCACGACTGACCGTCTGCTTGACGGCGACACTCTGCCCAGTGCGGGTCTGCGCCACGAATTTGCGTGCATCTTCTCCGCTCAGATGGAGACCACCAAAGCTACTCGAATGAACCGCCATAGAATCTCCTTTCCTCGCTGGAGCCATCGACATACATCTATGACCTGATGGCCATATCGCAGCGTGAATTACCAGAATTCACGCCCATCGCCAACCCGTCACCGATTCCGCGCCAACACCCGATCGCACACAGAATTCGTACCCTCGCTCTTGCCGATCACGCGCCCGGCCACCGCGCCCGCAGCGCCGGCCAGCAATGTCTCGCCCAGGCTCCCGCCCGCCAGCGCGCCAACGCCAGCACCACCGGCCGCACCGATCACCGTGCCCTTGTCGCGCCCCTGCTTGCCCTTGAGCAGACAGTATCGCACATCGTCCCGGTCGCGCGGCGCCGCACGGGCCACCCGCGCGCGATCCTTGCTGTTCAGACTGGCAGCCATCACCGGCGTCGCGATCACACTCACGCCAACAGCCACCGCCATCAGCTTCACCATCTTCATGTCACATACTCCTGATTACGGCAGGAGAACGATCCGGGCCGCCCACCAGTTCCCCGGCAGGCGGCCCCGAACCCCTCAATCAATCCGCGACACAAACTCGCCGATCGGCCGCCGCACCTTCTTCAGGCCCAGCAACCAGTCGCCCTCATCCGCGCGATAGCCGACCGGCATGATCGCCACCGACCGCAGCCCCCGCGCCCGCAAATCCAGTATCGCATCCAGCGCCGCCGGATCGAAGCCTTCCATCGGCGTCGCATCCACTTCCTCGAAAGCGGCGGCGGTCAGCGCGATGCCCAGCCCGACATAGGCCTGCCGCGCGGCATGTTCGAAATTGGTCTGCGCATCGCGCTGCGGATAAGTGCCCAGCAGCATCTGCCGATAGGCTTCCCAGCCCTCATTCCGGAACCCGCGCTCGTCATTCACCAGGTCGAACATATGATTGATCCGGTCGGCGGTATAATTGTCCCACGCGGCAAAGACGATCAGATGCGACGCATCCGTCACCTGCTCCTGGTTCCAGGCGATCGCCTTGATCTGCTCGCGAATATCCTTGTTGGTGACGACGATCACCTCGAACTGCTGCAACCCGCTCGACGTCGGCGCCAGCCGCACCGCCTCCAGGATACGCTCGATCTTGTCTTCGGGCACCCGCTTGTCCGGGTTCATCTTCTTGGTGGCATAGCGCCAGTTCAACCGATCGATCAGCATGCAAACTCCTCAAAACAGTGCCCGCCGGAGATAGGCCCGGCCGATGACGCTGTGATGTAGAGGAGTAGGCGGAGAAATAAAGGTCTTGGTTTGAAACTTTTACAAACGCCTTGTGCCCCCTTTACACCTGATCCACTAATGCTGAGAAGCAGATGAATTCGTGCATGGCCTACTGTTTGATGCGAAATGGCGGAAAATAAAAAGGGGAAACCGGCGTGGCCCCAATTCCAATATTCAAAGCTTCCACTGGAGCTTTCTCCCGGTACCGTTGACGGAACGGCGGTGTTATCCGCGAGTCCTCACATTTTACGTCAGCGATTTTAATCAGGCTTGATGCATTATAACGCATTTCCATTTGCATGTTCTGCAAAATGTACGATCTATAATCTAAAATTATTCTAGGAAATTAGAGCCCGTTTGAGAATGGGTTGATGCGGCAACGCGGGCGTGATTCAAGCTTGGCATGTGGAGCCGAGCGAGCCGTAGCCGGATGGCAGGATTTGAAAAGCGATCAAAGCGCTACCCGACCGATCTGACGGACGAAGAATGGCTGTTCATTCAGCCGTTTCTGCCGCCCGAGGCCAAGCGCGGTCGCAAGCCAGAAACGGACCAGCGTGATGTCCTCGATGCGTTGCGCTATCTGGCCCGAACAGGTGGTGGATGGCGAATGTTGCCGAACGACTTCCCGCCCTGGCAGACGGTGTATTGGTGGTTTCGCCGTTTCGTGCGCCGACTGCTGTTCCGCACGGTCCACGACGTTACCCTCATGCTGGACCGTGAACGCGAAGGGCGTGAGCAAAGCCCGACGGCGGCCGTCGTGGATAGCCAGTCGATCAAGGCGCCAGCGGCAGAAAAACGGGGCTTTGATGCAGGCAAGAAGGTCCTCGGTCGTAAACGGCACATTGCCGTCGATACCGATGGCCGATTGCTCATGGTCAATCTGACCACTGCCGACATCTCCGACAGCGCTGGCGCTCAAACGATCGTCGCGGCAGTTCGCAAGCGATGGCCGTGGCTGAAGCATTTGTTCGCCGATGGCGCCTACGACCGCACCCGCCTGATGGACGCCGCCGCCTATCAGGACTTCGTCCTCGAGATCATCCGCCGCTCCGGCAAAGAGCCGGGCTTTAAGGTGCTGCCAAGGCGCTGGGTCGTCGAGCGTACCTTCGGTTGGATGACCCGGTGGAAACGCCTCGTCCGCGACTACGAGCAGCGGATCGACGTCTCGGAGGCCATGATCCATGTCGCTCTAGGCAGTCTCATGCTCCGCAGAATTGTCCATCCATGACATTCTCAAACGGACTCTGAGCAATGACAGAAAAGGTTTTCAATCCAGAATTCAACCGCTTCTGTTTAAAATGGGCGACACCAATACCTGGCAACACAACAGTCTACGGAGGCTCGATTCGCACCTCATCAGAGGCAGCTCGAAAACAGCTTCATGTTTTAAAGGCTGAATTGTTCGAGCAACTTCTCTTGTTCGGTGGAGTCAATTTCAGCATTAATGGACCCAATACGATCATACCTATTCTGTATCGCTCGATGAACACCAAGGCTTTGGATGCATTGCTAGAACAGCAGGCTCTTTCGTTCACCGTCTGGACACCGCAGCCTATGATGGCCCACGATCAAGGGAGGGTGAAGGCTACCTTTGTGGGCCGTATCGGCGACGGTAATGATAGCGAACTCGACATAGAAAAGATTATCGATATCGGCCTTGAAGTGCAGTCAGTCGGAATGATTGACAGCTACAAAAAAGAGCTACGAAAAAAACTAATCTCTGCTCACACCCTTTTGGATTCCAATCTCCCAGCGACTGCTTGGGACGTCGCAGGGCAAGCTTTAACAGCGGGAGAATTGGAGGGGATGGGCCTATCAAAGCGATCAACGATCATCGAATCGCCCACGTGCGATGGCGAGAGATTAAATGAAATCGCAGAATCAATCACGGCCTACCGGTACATTCTAGATCATGGTATGATTTCGCAGAATAATGCAGGCACCTTCGACTGCTTCCGCTTTGGCGCAGAACAAATAAAAGAAACAAGCTCTTCTACAAACGCATTCTCCGTAATTTCGAATTTCGAAAAATTTCCAAATCTTCGTGCTTTGTACGATAAAGTTGACAAGCCACTTCAGGTAGCCGCATCGTTTAGGTCTACAAACACGGCCAATCGTTTTAGGGACTGGCTCTCCACTGTGGCGGAATCGCCTAGTGATGCGGCGCTGATCCGCGAATATGTCGATGCCTGCGCGCAGCGAAAAGGTCTATTTGATTCTGCGCCGGCGAAGTTCTTAAAAGTTACAACTATGGTTGCCGTTGGTAGCCTCCTTGTACCCGGCGCCGAACTTTTAGGAGCAGTTGCGGGCGCTGCACTAGGCCCCGTTACCGACGCTGCTGCTAAAATGGTTGCTGGAAAATCAGCTGAACTTGGACTCGGTGTCATAGATTCATTTTTAATCGATAGTCTGAAAAGAGGGTGGAGCCCGAAGGCCTATTTTGATCGACTGCGCCGATATCAATCACAAAGTTGAAGTAAATTCATAATAATTTTCAATCTTTATAAATATACTGTATGATAATAATTTCAATTTCTACAATAAAATTAAATTTTATATTATTTAGCTTTCAAAATAGGAAATTTGCGAATTTCAAAAATTTCACATACAAATTAAACTGCGAATTTTTGATGCCAAATCATTAATGAACAAATATTTTTTAGATCGTAAATCGGGGTGGAGCGGGACGAAAAATCACATCCCCCTTACCCGCGCCTCCCCCACCTTCCCCAGCATCAGCTCGCTCATAGCCCATACCAGCGCGTCCGCCCGATCCGGCGATCGTCCCGGCCCCACATAGCCGCCCCCCGCCAGCAATCCGCACATCTGGTCCTCCAGCTCCGGAAAGGCGCCGCGATGCGCCACCCGCCCGGCCTCATACAAAGCCGCCACCGGCTCCGCCCGCGCCGCCTTCCCCCGGCTCGCATGGACCAGCCGCACCGGCATCTTCTCTTCCGCCGCGCGCAACACGCTTTCCACCATCTGCCCGCCATTATTCGCCTCGGCCACGACCCGGTCGGCGCCATGCACCATCGCCGCCGCCGCGACCGCGCGCGCCCAGCCTTCGGGCCGCATCCCTGCCACGCTCGCGTCCGCGATCACATAGCCGCGCCCGTCCCCGCCAATCCCGGCCACCACGATCCCGCACGCATCCCCGCCTGCGCTCGCCGGCGGATCGACCGCCACCACCACACGGGCCAGCACGCCCGGCACATGGCGCACCCGGCACCGCTCGATCAGGTCGCGCGTCCACAGCGCGCCCTCCACCTCCTCGATCAGCTCGCCGTCCAGTTCCTGCCGCCCCAGTCGCGTGCCGCCATAGCTGGCCGCCATCGCCGCCACGAAGCCCGGCGCCAGATTGGCTGCATTGTCCGCCGTCCGCCCCCGCGTCACCACGACATCATCCCCGTCCCGCGCCACCAGCCCGCGCACCAGCGGCACCGGCCGCGGCGTCGTCGTCGCCAGCACGCGCGGCGCGGCTCCCAATCGCAATCCCATCATCAGATTATGCCAGGCCGCCTCGCCGCCCGCCCATTTGGCGATCTCGTCGGCCCAGCCATGGCTGAACTGCGGCCCGCGCAAACCCTCCGGCTCGGCCGCGCCGAACAGCGTCGCCGTCGCGCCATTGGGCCAGCGCAGCCGCCGCAGCGCCGGGGCATAATCCGGCCGTGCCCACCATGGCGCGATATTCAGCAGCCCACTCTCCCCCTCCACCATCACGCTGCGCGCCTCGCCCAGCGTCGCACCGACCAGCGCGATCCGCGCCGCCGGATCGGCCTCGGCAATGGCCCGCACCCATTCCGCCCCGGCCCGCGTCTTGCCAAAGCCGCGCCCCGCCAGCATCAGCCAGATGCGCCAGTCACCCGCCGGCATCCTCTGCCCCGGCCGCGCGACAAAGCGCCACTCCCGCTCCAGCCGCTCCGCCGCCGCCGGCGTCAGCCCCGCGCGCAACCGCGCCCAGATCGCCGCATCCTCCCCGCCCAGCCATTCCCGATCCGAAACGTCCATCGCCCTCCCCCGAAACGGCACAAAAAAGGCCGCCCGAAAGCGGCCTTCTCCAATCTTCTCCGTGTCCCCGCGCCTCTGCGCGAACCCGTTATTTCCGCGGCGCCATCCCGCCAAAAGTGACGAGACTCTCCGCCCCATCCTTGGCCACAGCCGCCACACCGATGAAATGATCGTCGACCACCACATCCTTCAGCACCGTCTCCGTCGCGCCGGTCACGACCCGGCTGTCGCTCCAGTCCTGCGCATCGGCCCGCCGCCAGTAAACCTTATAAGCCGCCGCCCCCTGCACCGCGTCCCAGAACACCCGCGTATCCATCGACAGCGCGCCATCCAGTGAAACGCTCGCAGGCGCCGCCGGCGCATACGCCAGCACCCGCAGCGTCGCGACATTCAGCGCCGTCACCTTCGCCAGATAGGGAAAGTCCATCCCCTCGACCGTATCGCCATAGACCCGGCCATTTTCGGTCCGCAAATCCTGATGCTGCCGGTCATAATTTTCGATCCCCACCGAAAAGCGCACCGCCGGAAAGCCCAGGTCCAGGAAAGGCGAATGATCGCCCCCGCGCCCGAACCGGTCGAACCGCCGCACCGCAAACACGTCCAGCCCGATCGCCGGATCGGCCTTGGCGATCCCGTCAATCTTCTTGGCCAGCGCGCGCGAGGGACCATCATCCTCCCCGCCGATCGCCCGGCGGGTCAGATTGGCCTTCCCATCCTCCGAAAAGCGGATGCCTTCGGAAAAGACGCGCACCCGGTCCGCCACCCGCTGCCCATTCTGGCCCAGCGTGTTGCCGACAATGTCATTGTTCAGCATCGCCCGCACCTGCCAGCCGCGCGCCCTGGCCGTGGCCGCCAGCAACTTGCCACCCCACAGCCCCTGCTCCTCACCCGACAGCAGCGCATAGACGATCGTCCCGTCGAACTTCTCGCCCGCCAGCACCCGCGCCGCCTCGATCACCAGCGCCGTGCCCGACGCATTGTCATTCGCGCCCGGCGCATCGCTCGTAATGTTCATCACGTCCGTCACGCGGCTGTCGATATGCCCGGCGACGATCACCACCTGATTGGGATCACCCGTCCCCTTCTGGATCGCCAGCACATCCACCACCTCGACCCCGTCGGGCGCACGCGGCCCGGTAAAGCGATCCGCGATCGTCTCCACCGTCAAACAGCCACCGCACGCCTTGCTGATCTTCTGAAACTCGCCCGCGCCCCATGTCCGCGCCGCCCCGATCCCTCGCTTGGGATCGGTCGCCGAAGACAGCGTATGCCGCGTGCCAAAACTCACCAGCCTCTCCACCGTCGCCTTCATCCGCACCGGATCGGGCGCCTTCGTCTCGGCAAGAACAGGCTGGGTCAGGGCGGTGACCGAACATAGGGTTGCGGACAGGGCGGCGATCAGGATCATCTTGGTCATGGGACCAAACTCATATCGCCTGCCTCACGCCTGTAAAGCACCGCGCGCCATGGCCCGACGCATATAGACCCCCTCCCCAAACACCCGTCCCCCAATCCAGTCCCCGTCCCGCCCCGGAACAATCGCTCCAAATAAAGCCCAAGACCAATCAACACTTTATCGCTTGACGACTTGCCCGCGCCCAAGCACCAGTTGCACTTCGGCTCCGGGGGGAGTCGTATCTATTGGGGGGTCCCATCATGAAGTCCGTGTCCAGCGCCGTTCTCGGCGTGATTGCCTTTGCCTGCGCGCCGTCCGTCATGGCGCAAGTCACCACCGCGCCCGCCACGCCGGTCGCCACCATCATCGCTACGCCCGCCAACGGCAACATCCTGCGCGCCGGCACCCAGATTCCGCTCAAAATGGCCGAGCCGCTCACCACCGAAGGCAAGAAGCTGCTCGTGGGCCAGCGCGTCCAGCTCGAAGTCGCCGAAGCCGTCAGCCTCAATGGCCAGATCGTGATCCCGGCCGGCAGCCCCGTCACCGGCGAAGTCACCGACGTCCGCAACAAGGGCATGTGGGGCAAATCCGGCCATATCACCGGCCGCGTCCTCTATGTCCGCGCCAACGGCAATCAGATCCGCCTGACCGGCACCTTCGATGACAAGGGCGTCACCGGCACCGCCGGCGTGGTCGCCGCGATCGCCTTCGTACCGGTCGCCGGCTTCTTCACCACCGGCACCAGCGCCCGCATCCCGCTCGGCGCGCCCGTCACCGCCTTCCTGGACGAAGATGTCAGCGTCGCCTTCGCCGCTGCCGCACCCGCGCCAGCCGCCATCCCCGTCGCCACGACGCCCGTAGCAGCCCCCGTCACCCCGGCAGCAACGCCCGCCGCCGCCGCGACCCCGACCACAACCAAGACATCGCTCGTCGACCCCTCGCTGGAAATCAACGCCGGCCGCTGACAGGCACCGGGACGCCGGCCAAACCACCGGCGTCCCGCCCGCCAAAGGGGCAGAGAACAACAGCACTACCTGCCAACCGGGTTGGCAAAGGCCGGGCAACGCCCATCCCCTCCAACCGTCACCCCAGCGACCCGAAGCGCGGCCAAAGGCCAACGCTGGGGTCTCAGGCGGAGGCGGGAAAGGCCTGAACAGGCAGGTCGCCGCTTTAACTCCACAAGCAGCACATAATGTTCACGCGGAGCCGCGAAGACGCGGAGAAAATACGCAATCCCTCCGCGCCTCCGCGTGAACCAAATTAAAGAAGATTTCGCGCTGAGACGCAGAGAACGCAGAGGAAATTGCCACCCTGCTCTGCGCCTCTGCGCGAACATAATATGCCCTTTCGACGCAAAGCGAGCAAAAGCGGACGTTTAAGCCGCCTCTGCCTCAAACCCTATCCGGTCATAAAATACGTTAAAGTCAGGTGCGATAACCGAGGCGCTATTCCCGCCCACTACCATATCGATAACAACGACAGGCCAAGGCGCTTCCTTACGGGTGTCGAACGCGAGATACTCTCCGCCGCCATTGCTACCGAAGATGAGAAAGCCTTGTAGATCAGCTTGGCCGTTATTCTCGCTGTTGATTGCCTCCGCTACGGTCATCGCTGAGTCCAAACAGAGGTTGTAAGGCTGAACTGCCAACGGACCTTCTCCGCCATCGCTAAAAGCAAGCAGGTCGAGATACCGTGTCGGCAGATTTTCCGGTGCGGCCATGCGTAACTGTGCCAAGGCCTCTGCTGCCGCCCCACTCACAGCATACCAATCTCGCCCTTCAAGCATCGCAGCCCCCTTAATGACCTCTCATAGTTGTCTGCTTGTCGGTCATGCGCAACTTAAACCCGACCGTCCCCAAACCACCCATCCCGGCCACCCCCCACCATTCACCGCAAAAACCGCAATTCGGTCGCAATAGCGTGCCGCCCGAAAGACTTTATTAACCCCCGTCCCCAACACTCCATCGCTTGGGTGTGATCGGCGCAGACCGCCGCCCAGGGAGAGTGAGGCCATGATGCAGGGGTCCGACTTCGTTTATTATTCCACCCGGTGCCGCAAACAGCGGTTGATGGCCGACGCCTCGACCCACAGCCGCGCGCGCGCCGCCCATCGCAAGCTCGCCGCCGCCTATGCGGACCGCGCCGCCCTCGCCATGCTCAACAGCGATTAGCGGCGCTATACAACAAGTCTGATCCGTCATTGCGAGCGGAGCGAAGCAATCCACAGCGCACCTTTGGATTGCTTCGCTCCGCTCGCAATGACGGCGTGCTTCAAAGCCAAATGATCGCAGTCCAACGCAGCACCTGCACCTGCCGAAGAACCGAACGAAATCCGAACAATCCCGCCTCAGCGCCTGTCGGGACAATAGAACAGGCGAGCGCATACCGCTGCCCGCTATCCTGCTCCCACCGCCTCCGCACGCCCCCTCTCCGCCTGCACCTCCGCCATTATCGCGTCCACCCGCGCGATCGCATCCGGACTGTCGGGCCGCTCGACCGTCACCCCTGCCGCCGCCTGCCGCATCGCCATCATCGTGTCGCGATGATAGGCCAGCAGGCGCAGCGCCACGGCCATGTTGCGGCTGCGCTTCACCTTGCGCGTCTTGACCGCCCCCTCGGCATCCAGCGTGATATCCTCCACCTCGCTGCCGAACAATATTTCCCGCATCAGCAGCATCTCGATCTCCTGATAGCCGATCGTCAGCGCCTCCATCCACGCCTGCGCAAAGGCCGGAACGGCCTTCTTCCGGCGATAGGCGCCCGTCCGGCTCTTGCCGATCGCGCGCGCCGCCTCGCTGGCGTTGCACGTCTCGGCCAGCGTCTCCAGGAACAACTGCTCGTCCGCCTGGCTCCACCCGTCGCCACGCACCTTGCGCATCTGCGCCTGCGTGCCGCCTGCCATCGCCTGCCGCTGCGGCACCATCTCGCCCCGCTTCTTCCTCGCCGCCATGCCCCGATCCCCCGCCTGCCGCCCGCACGACGAAAAGGGCCGGCCCCATACAGGACCAGCCCCTTGCACCGCCATGTCGGCGACTCACATTTTCCCAATATCCACATATCTGCCACAACAGCGTGACGCTGTCAAGCAAAATGTACCATATAGGTTATTTGCTCAGCATCGACTCCACCATCGGCCACTCCTCCGCCAGCGCCGTCGCGACGCTCGGCCGCGCCCGCACCCGCGCCAGCCAGTCGACCGTGCGCGGCCACCGGTCCGCGCTCAGTCCGGCCGAAACATAGGCGACATTGATCAGCGGACAGGCCACCGCCAGATCGGCCAAAGTGAAGCGATCCCCCACCAGCCAGCCGCCGCCCTCCGGCCCGGACTCCAGCACAGACTCCAGATAATCATGGATTTTCGGCATCTCCTCGGCCTCCGCCAGGTCCGCCGCCGCCAGATCCGGCTCACGCTTCAGCCGCCGCGCCACCGCCCGGTTGAAGAATATCTTCTGCCCGGCCGCCTGCACGATCGTATCGCCAAATTCCTCATACCATATCGTGCGCGCCCGCTCCCTCGGCGCCGCCGGGATCATCTCCTCGCCAGGCTTCAGGGCATCCATATAGGTGATGATGGCGGTCGAATCGCACAGCAGGAAATCGCCATCCTCCAGCGCCGGTATCTTGTCGAAGGGCGACGCCTTCAGATAGCCCTCCGCCCCGCGTCCGAAGCCCGCCGCCTGCACCTCGACGGCAATGCCCTTCTCCGCGGCAAAGACGATCACCTTGCGCACAAATGGCGACGGCCGCGCCCCATGGATGATCATGCCCGTTCCTCCTCTCCTGTGGTCGGATGGCCGCACCATGGCAGGCCAGTAGCGGATTGCAACCTGCAATCACCGCCCTCAGTTCACTCCACCCCGCTCTTCTTGCGGGCCTCCCGCGCCTGCGCCTCCCGCTCCAGTTCGGCCCGCTCCGCCTCCTGCTCGGCCAGCAGCGGCACGCCCGCCACTGCCCGCAGCGCATCGGGCACCAGCACCCGGTCATAGGGTTCCTGCGTCGCCACGCCGTCGCGCACCCGATATTGGGTGCCGTAAATCTGCGACCGGCCGATCGCTTTCAAATAGCGGTCCAGCGTTGCCGCCGCGATCCATGCCGCATCGGCCCGCCCCTTCGCGACCGCGCTCGTCGCCAGCACATGCGCCTTCAGATAATCGGCCGGTTCGCCCCCATGTTGATAGATATAAGCCGCGTGATAGAAATCGGTCCCGCTGCGCAGCGCCCCCGCCGCGATCAGCGCCCCGGTCCGCGCGCGCCGCTGCGCATCCTCCGCCTCGATCCGGTCCCAGTCGCCATCGAAGCCATGTTTGCGCGCAGCCTGATCGGCATCGAACAATGAAGTCATCTCGGCATTGACCGGGCAATCGGCCTTGCAATCCTCCGGCGCCTCAGCGGCCAACGCGCCCTGCGACAGGGTCAGACATAGCAGGAAAGGGGCAAGCCGACGCATATTCGCACCTCCGATCATGAAGACCATCGGTCATGCCGCTATCACCTGACGCGGGCAATCCCTTCACCCGTCACCCCAGAAACGGCCCCACCACGCCCATCACCCGCGCGACCGTTTCCGCCTTCTCGCCCACCGGCGCGACATAGTCGATCACGGTCCGCGCGACCTCTTCCCCTGCGCCGCGCGCGATTGCCCAGGCCGCCAGATAGTGCGCCGCCATGCACCCGCCCGCCGTGGCCACATTGCCGGCGGCATGGAAAGGCGCATCGATCACCCTTGCCCCCGCTGCGATCGCCCAGGGCTTCGTCGTCACATCGGTACACACCGGCACATCGCCCAGCAGCCCCAGCTTCGCCAGCACCAGCGCGCCCGAACATTGCGCCCCGATAATCTGCCGCACCGGGTCCAGCCGCAACCGCGCCATTAGTTTCGTATCCGAAACAACTTCCAGTGTCCGCACCCCGCTCCCGACCAGAACGATGTCCGCTTCCTCTGCAAATTCAATGCCTTGCTGTACCGCAACCTGCACGCCATTCATCGACGTCAGCGTCTCTCCCGGCCCGCAAATCCCGGCCCGCCAGCCCGGCACTCGATTGAGCAGCGCCAGCGCCACGAAACTGTCCAGTTCGTTGAACCCATCAAAGGTCAAAATCGCGACCCGCATCGTCACTCCATCCTCGCAAACGCCGTCATTCCCGCGCAGGCGGGAACCCATCTCCCGACCTTTTCCCAAAGGAAAAGGCAGCGGGACGGGCGCCCACCAGCCGAGCCATGACGCAATCTCAACAGGAGGGGGCTTCTACCCGCTTGCCGGACCAGCCGCCCGATCCGCTCGCGCGATATTGGCCTCTTTCAAAATTGCGGTCCGGCGACTCCCGGCGCCAGCCGCTTCATTTCCGGCTGCGCCGGTTGCGACCTGGCGTCAGGCCCGGCGTCATCATCAGACCCCGGCCTTCCGGCACCCGGCGCCCCGGTCCGCGTATAATCGATGCGGATGCGCACCCAGCTTCCCACCATCGTCTTGCCGTTCACCCGCGGCGGCCGCACGAGGAATTGCCACGCCGCCAGCCGCACCGCCCTGCCCAGCCCGGACCCCATCGGATATTCGCCCAGCACCTGGCAATTTTCCACATGGAAATGGTCGATCGTCTTGCACGCCACCAGGCCATAGCCCTGCGGCGGCGCATTGCCGGGCAGATAGGTCGACAGTTCGGCATGGGTCGGCCGCCGATACCATTCCGCTTCATAAAGCTGCACGCCACCCGGCCCTTCGCCCGGACCGGACACCGCTGCACTGTCGCCCTTGCCTTGGCCCACGCCCTGCGCGCCCTTGGGCATGTTGCCGATATCGGCCGACGCCATCTGCTCGCGATTCAGCGTCAGGAAGGGGAAGGGCGATGGCGGCTGCTCGGCGGGCTTTTCCACCGGGATCGGCGGCCGCACCACCGGATCGGCCTGTTTCTGCGGCTGCGCCTTGTCCTGCTCGCGCTTCTGCGTCTTTTCGGCCTTGGCCTGACTCTCGTCCTTCTTCTGCCCCGTCTCGACATCGAACGTCACCGGCAGCCGGTCGTCGACTTTGGGCGGATCGAATGTGGGCGACAGGGTGAACAGCGCCAGCAGCAGCAACAGGTTCAGCACCAGCGCGAAGACGATACCGCCCGCGCGCTCCCGCACCTTGGCCCAGGGGATGGGCCCCCAGTGGAAGGGCGATGCCCCGGAAATGAAAGGGATGTTCAAAGGTGCGGACCGAACAGGACTGGATAAGAGAGGGGTCATGCCCAGACGGCGCGGAACAATCAAGTCCGTCGACGCGCCTGCCCCAAAGGACCGCAGCATCGTGCCAAAAGCGCTGGCAGCTCCTGCCGATCTCGGCTAGTCCCGCCGCGATGCTGACTAAGCTCTATCAATGGATGCTGGCCAAGGCCGCCCACCGCCACGCCGAACGCTGGCTCTTCGCCTTCAGCTTCATGGAATCCAGCTTCTTCCCGATCCCGCCGCACCCGCTGCTGGGCCTGATGTGTCTCGCCCGCCCGGAAAAGGCGCTGCGCTTCGGCTTCATCTGCACCCTAGCCTCGGTGCTGGGCGGACTGGTCGGCTATGGCATCGGCCACTTCCTTTATGAAGCGGTCGGGCACCAGATATTGAGCCTGCTCGGCCTCACCGCCAAATTCCCGGTCGCGGCCTGCTATCTGCGCGATTACGGGGCGGAAATCATCCTGATCAAGGGCGCAACGCCCATCCCGTTCAAGCTCATCACCATCACGGCGGGCTTCATCGGCCTCTCGCTCTTCACCTTCCTCTGGGCCAGCATCCTCAGCCGCGCCTTCCAGTTCATGATCGTCGGCTTCCTCTTCTGGAAATTCGGCCGGCCGATCAAAGTCTTTATCGAGAAATATCTGGCGCTCCTGTCCGCCCTGTTCCTCGTCCTGCTGGTCGGCGGCTTCCTCGCCGCCTCGATGCTGACGGGCGGCGGGCACAAGGATGACAAGTGCAGCCACGCCACCATGGCAACGCTCTGATCCGCCCCATGCGCGCCCTGCCTGCCGCTTTGGCGACCCGCCCGAAACGGACCGCGCTGCTCGCCGGCTTCCTGTCGGCCACCGGCTTTGCGCCGCTCAGCCTCTGGCCCGTCACCCTCGCCTGCCTCGCCACGCTGATCCTCCTGATCGAAGCCGCGCCCGACCGCCGGGCCGCTTTCCTGCGCGGCTGGCTGTTCGGCGTCGGCCACTTCACTTTGGGCCTCAACTGGATCGCCCACGCCTTCACCTTTCAGGACAGCATGCCGCACTGGTTCGGCTATGGCGCGGTTGTCCTCCTCTCCCTTTACCTCGCCGTCTTCCCCGGCCTCGCGACATTGGGCACATGGTGGCTGCATCTCAAACTCCCCTCCCTTAAAAGGGAGGGGCAGCGAGACTTGGCGGCTCTGCCGCCTAGTCGCAGCGGGGTGGGCACCAGCGCTCCCTCATTCCCCCTCCTCTTCGCCGCCCTATGGATCGCCACCGAATATCTGCGCGCAACCCTCTTCACCGGCTTCGCCTGGAACCCGCTCGGCGTCACCCTGCTCCCCACCGGCGCCGCGATCGCCGCCACCCTGATCGGCACCTACGGCCTTGGCGCGCTGACCATCCTTGCCGCTGGCGCGTTCCTCCTCGCCAGCCGCCGCCACTATCGCCCCGCCGCCATCCTCGCCGCGCCGCTCCTGCTGCTCGCCCTCTGGGGCCAGTTCGCCCCAGCCCCCGCCACGCCCACCGGCGCGCCGCGCATCCGCATCGTCCAGCCCAATATCGGTCAGGACGAGAAATATTCGGTCGAGGCGGAGTATCGCAATTTCCGCAAGCTCTCGACCCTTTCCGGCCAGCCCCGCCCCGCCCCGCGCCTGATCTTCTGGCCCGAAGCGGCGATCCCCGCCTATCTCGATATGGAGCCTGACTGGCGCGGCCGCCTCGCCGGCCTGCTCGGCCCCGGCGACCTGCTGATGACCGGCGGGGACAAGGTCTATTTCAAGCCGGTCGAGGAAAACGGCACCCTCGTCAACAAACTCACCGGCGCCAATAACAGCGTCTGGATCGTCACCCCTGCCGCGACCATCGCCGGCCGCTATTCCAAGGCGCATCTGGTGCCCTATGGCGAATATCTGCCGATGCGGAATATCCTCGAACCCATCGGCCTGTCCCGCCTCGTGCCGGGCGACGCCGATTTCTGGCCCGGCCCCGGCCCGCAAAGCCTCACGCTGCCCGCCACCACCGGCCGCCCCGCGCTCAAAATGGGTATCCAGATCTGCTATGAGATCATCTTCTCCGGGCAGATCATCGACGCGAAGAACCGCCCCGACTTCCTCTTCAACCCCTCCAACGACGCCTGGTTCGGCAGTTGGGGCCCGGTCCAGCATCTGGCGCAAGCCCGCCTTCGCGCGCTGGAGGAAGGCATTCCGATCATCCGCTCCACCCCCACCGGCGTCTCCGCGATCATCGATGCGCGCGGCCATGTCGTCCACGCGCTCGGCCTCAACCGCGCCGGTTTCCTCGATTCCGGCCTCCCCCCCGCCTTGCCGCCAACGCTCTTCGCGCGGCTAGGCAACTGGGCACCATTTATGCTGATGCTCGCCCTTCTCGGCGCGGCCCTTGCCACTCGCAAAGGCAAAAGCTAATAGGCACATAAACATTTCTTTATATCGAAATCTACCCAAGCACCTTACGGGAGTCTCATGCGTAACCAATTCCTCTTCACGTCGGAATCCGTTTCCGAAGGCCACCCCGACAAGGTCGCGGACCAGATTTCCGACTCGATCGTCGATCTGTTCCTGTCCAAGGACCCCGAAGCCCGCATCGCGTGCGAAACCCTGACCACGACCCAACTCGTCGTCCTGGCCGGCGAAATCCGCTGCAAGGGCGTCTATGAAAATGGCGAATGGGCACCGGGCGCCAAGGAAGAGATCGAGGCGACCGTTCGCGCGACCGTGAAGCGCATCGGCTATGAGCAGGACGGCTTCCACTGGGAGACCTTCCGCTTCGAAAACAATCTCCACGGCCAATCGGCCCACATCGCGCAGGGCGTCGATGAAAGCGGCAACAAGGATGAAGGCGCCGGCGATCAGGGCATCATGTTCGGCTATGCGTCGGACGAAACCCCCGACCTCATGCCCGCCACCCTCTATTACAGCCACAAGATCCTGGAACGCATGGCGGACGACCGCCACAACAAGGTCGTGCCCTTCCTGGAGCCTGACGCCAAGAGCCAGGTGACGCTCGAATATATCGATGAAAAGCCGGTCCGCGCGACCGCCCTCGTCGTGTCGACCCAGCATGCCGCCGGCATGGACAATGACGACAGCCGCGCCGAACTGCGCGCTTACGTCAAGGGCGTGATGGCCGACGTCCTGCCCGAAGGCTGGCTGCCCGGCGACGAAGCCATCTACGTCAACCCGACCGGCCTGTTCGAAATCGGCGGCCCTGATGGCGACGCCGGCCTTACCGGCCGCAAGATCATCGTCGACACCTATGGCGGCGCTTCGCCCCATGGCGGCGGCGCGTTCAGCGGCAAGGACCCGACCAAGGTCGACCGTTCGGCTGCCTACATCACCCGCTATCTGGCGAAGAACATCGTCGCCGCCGGCCTCGCTCGTCGCTGCACGATCCAGCTCAGCTACGCCATCGGCGTCGCCGAGCCGCTCTCGCTCTATGTCGACCTGCACGGCACCGGCACGGTCGAGGCTTCGGCGATCGAAGCGGTCCTGCCGACGCTGGTCCGCCTGACGCCCAAGGGCATCCGCACCCATCTGGGCCTCAACAAGCCGATCTATCAGAAGACCGCCGCCTACGGCCATTTCGGCCGCACCCCCGACGGCGATTACTTCCCCTGGGAAAAGACCGACCTGGTCGACGCCCTGAAGGCCGCTGTAGCCTGATGATGTCTCCCCTCCCCTTCAGGGGAGGGGCAGCGAGACTTACGCGCGAAGCGCGTTAGTCGCAGCGGGGTGGGCAAACGCAACGCTCCAAAAAAGGCGCCCGGGCACCCCGCCCCGGCGCCTTTTTCTTACCTCTGCCCGTCCGCAACATGACGAAAAGTTCATTAGGAATGCGCCCCTCTCCGGCGCATAAACCCCTTGTCGGGTTCGCACCCCTGTCGAGCCCGACAACCCTCTCCCCAAAGAGGCACCCGATGACAAAGATGGTTGCCACCGCCCTCCTCAGCCTTGCCCTGATGACCGGCTATGCTGCTCCTGCATATGCCGCTCCCTGCAAGGACGCGAAGGGCAAGTTCGTCAAATGCCCGCCCAAGGCGCCCGTCAAAAAGGCACCCTGCAAGGACGCAAAGGGTCGTTTCATCAAGTGCAAATGACCTGACGATCTGGCGGCAGGCGGCTTTCAGCCCCTTCCTGCCGAAACCCGATGGCGTCTCTCCTCGTCGCCCTCGGCCAACCGCTTGTTATTCTGTCCCTTCCCGCTATCCTGACTGCACTGCAAGGATGCGGGAGGGGGCAGGTTCATGCATAGACATATGTGGCGTTTCGCCATCGCGCTGGCCGCATCGGCCGCCAGCCTGTCCGCGTCCGCCCAGCCTGCGGCGCCCACGGCCATCACCGCAAAAGCCGGCAAGCCCTGGCTCCACAAGGCGACCGGCATCGCCCTGCCTGCCACGATAGACGGTTTCGCCCGCGGCGAAATACTGGACCTCAGCAATGGTCCGCAACTTGACGTCTCGATCGCCTATGACGACCCGATTGGCCGCACCCACGTCAATATCTACATCTATCATGCCGCCGCTCCCTCGACCGCGCTCTGGTTCGACGTCGCCGCCACGATGATCGCCACCAATGACAAGCTCGGCACGATCACCCCGCACAGCGCCCCGATCCCCTTCGCCATCCCCGGTGCCAGCGCCCCCGCGGGCCTCCGCCAGAGCTTCGCCATCACGAAGGTCAGTCGCAGCAGCGGTGTCGCCCTCATCGGCCTTGGCGAATGGGTGGTAAAGCTGCGCATGACCTCGCCGGTCTATGACAGCGCCCAGCTTGATGCCGCGATGGACCGGATGATGCAGCAGGTCGGCTGGCCCAAAAAGCTCCCGCCCCTCGCCACCGCCACGCCGCTGGCCCCCTGCACACAACCGCGCAGCTTTGGTCCTCCGGCTGAAAAGGCCAAACAGGATGACGCCGCAATGTTGCTTGGCGCGATGATGGGCAGTCTGGTGACGGATAACAGCCGCAAAACACGGAAAAAGGGGGAAGCCCCATCTGCCCCCGCCTTGTGCGTCCTTTCCGACCGCATTGGCGGCCGCCTGCCCATCTATCAGGGAGAAGGCGAAAATGCCGGCTATGTCATTCCCCTGGGCGACTCCGGCATCCTGCTAGACGTCAGCCAGGATTCGCTTGCCGGCCTGCTGACACCCGAAAAGGACAAGGATGCAAGTCCAGCCCCATGGTCCGTCACCATCAAACGGCTGGACCGCTGGCTGCAATATCCCAGCTATGCCACCCTGCCGCCACCGAACCAGGCCATCGAAATCTTCCAGAAGGAAAAGCCGCTATCCGCGACCAGCATCTATGGGAAAGGCGGTACTCAGATCAGCATCTCGCCCGACGCGATGAAAAAGGACTGACGACGGCGGCGCCTCCCCCTCTCCCACCTTGCCCCCATCGCCCCGTCCCGCTATCGGCGCGGCCATGACAGCGCATAAGTCCGGCGACCCCACGACCCTCAACCGCCTCTATGGCCGCCAGTCGGGGCCAAAGCTCCGCAAGGGCCAGCAGGAACTGGTCGACACCCTCCTTCCCGCCATTTCGGTGCCGGAGGAAGGGGAGGTCACGGCCGCCAGTCTCTTCGGCTATGATCGCCCGCTCCATTTCGAGATCGGCTTCGGCGGCGGCGAACATATGGCCCATCGCGCCGACATGCTGCCCGATCATGGCTTCATCGGCTGCGAGCCGTTCCTGAACGGCGTCGTGCAGGCGCTCGGCCATGTCCGCGACGGCGCGCTCGGCAATGTCCGCCTCCACATGGGCGACGCGCTTCAGATACTCTCGCGCATCCCCGACGGCGCGCTCAGCTTCGTCTATCTGCTTCATCCTGATCCCTGGCCCAAGGCCCGCCATGCCAAGCGCCGGATGATGAACCCCGGCCCGGTCGCGATGATCGCAAAAAAGCTAAAGCCGGGCGGCGAATTCCGCTTCGGCACCGATCATCCGGTCTATCTGCGCTGGGCGCTAATGGTGATGAACGGCCATCCCGATTTCGACTGGCTGGCCAGCGAACCCAAGGACTTCCAGACCCGCCCCGGCGGCTGGCCCGAAACCCGCTACGAAGCCAAGGCCCGCAGCATCGGCCACGAAGTCTGGTACTTCCGCTACAGGCGAAGGATCGGATAGCTGCTATTCTAACCTTGCATTATATCGCCATATATAGATTTTAGATCAATCATTCATAAGACCGTGATTGCTGGGTGATTGCCAATTTATCGAATTTGATACCTGATTACAGAGACTTCATGGCCATGGGCGAGCTGACCCTCCGCACCGGCTCTGTGAACATATAGCCCTCATTCCTGATCGTCCTGATGAAATGATGGTCCCCGGCCAGCCTGCGGCGCAAGCGACAGATTTGTGTATCGATCACGCGATCTGTGATGTCGCTTCCCATGGTCGTGACGATGTCCAGAAGCTGATTGCGGTTGAGCACGCGGCGTGGACGCAGAACAAAAGCGCGCAGGAGAGAGAATTCTCCGGCCGACATCATCACAATTTCGCTTCGGTCGTTCACAACAAGATGCTGCCCCAGATCGAGGGTCCATCCCGAAAAGGCATAGAGGTCATCACCCGGAGCTTGAGCGGCACACTCAGCGCGGCGACCTGTCGCTAGATTGATCGCCTGTTGCAGTTCATGCGCCCGCCAGTCGGGCTGAATGATCCTGCTATTGCCGCAGCAGATGGCTTCAAGCCTTTCAAAATCGCGCCAGTCCGTCGCAAAAATGAGAAGGCTCAATCCAATCGACTGCGCTGTCGCGACTAACTGCATGCAGGCATCGGCCGGCACAAACCCATTTAGCAGAACGAGGTCGAACGACTGGCTATCTATGACATCACTGTCAAATGCGTGGTCGGTGCGGGTGATTGTCCTAACCCCCCAACTTCCCAGAAGAGCTTCCAGTGCCCTGCTTCGGTTCACATCGGACTCAATAATCAGCAGGGAAGTTGCATGCCCGTGAAGTTTCGCAGCATGTGGCATGAAGTCGCCGGGCTCACGGTGCATCTGACCGAAGGCGGTGAGTTGCGCACGGCTGATCGTGGAAATCCGCCCAGGATAACGCGGGAAGCGATAAGGCCGGTAATGCGTCAGGCTGGGCATAAATCCCCTCTCCTCCGATGCGTTGGAATTAACAGCATCATGTCTTGGAACAGATTATTTCCATGGCCTGTCCGCCGTCACACCCGCCCGATGTGCGATTTGCAGTAACGCGGACAGCGTAGAGACATTGAGCCGCTCCATAAGATGAGCGCGGTGGGCTTCCACAGTCCGGGGGCTGATGCCAAGCGCGCGCGCGATGCTTTTATTCGTGCCGCCATCGACCAGACCCAGAAGTACTTCCCGTTCCCGCCGTGGCAGCCGCGCGAGACGATCGGCCAGATCGCCGCGCTCACCCGATGGCGCGTCGAACCGGCAGGGCAACGCCTCACTGGCATGTCGAAGGGCCCGGTCCAGTTCATCCGCGCAGAGCGGCGTGATCAGAAAATCAACGGCACCTCCACGCATCGCACCGATGACATGCTGCGTCGGGGTCGTGCCGTCGCCGATGAATATGACCTGCAGATCAGCGGGTCGACCGTCCAATATCCTGGAAAAGGAGGTTTCCGGATTATCGTTACCTCGTAGGTCAACGATGAGGCAGCCCGGATTGAGCACTTCGGCGACCTGCATAAGTTCATGAGCCGTCGAGAAGCGCTTGATCCTGTGAGCGCGCCTGCAAAGTTCGGCCTCCATGACCGGATCGGACAGATCAGAGCGCTGCACCAGATAGAGCTGGATTTCCGGCGACACGTCCTCGATGATTCCACCGATCCAACTCTCTTCTCCTGGGCCGGGTGGGATAGCGAAGCAGGTTTCACGAACCTGGCAACGCACGATGCCTTCACGGTCGATGATCCTGTAGGATAGTCGCTGGACTTGACCGGCATGAGCCAGCGCGCGCATGTCCGAAACATGCGTCCGATCTTCGGGGTGGATGTGGCCATGCAAGTCGAGCCCAGGGACATCCGCAAGATCGACGTCCCACAATATTTCCGCCGCTGGACTGCGATATTTCAATGCCCCCGTATTAGTGCAAGCTATCCAGAGCGCGAGGCTGCTATGGTCGGCAAAGCGTCGGAAAGACGCATCCATGGATTGTGATGCGCGTTGACTATGCGACGGCTCTTCAATCTCTTCGAGAAGAACGATCGCCCCGGAGATATCAGCCAGATCTGGATCTGCATAAGGCATAGCTCGCACCCTGACCCAAGACGCACCGACCTCGCCGTTTCGCAGAAGAAAATCGATAGCCGGCATGCCCTGTTCGCCGCCAAATGCGCGCAGGGCGGGATGGTGCGGTTTTTCAAGAGGCGCCCCATCGGGATAATAGCCCTCGCTGCACGTATCGAGCAGGCAATCAACCGAGCGGACACTTCCACCGGTGGTACGATTGAATCGACCATTGGCATGCGACAGTCTGCCGTCGCCCGCAAAAATGGCAACACCGATGGGCATATTTTCGAGGATCGACGTCACCGCATCCCCATGCATGCCTCCTGCATAATTGTCCTCAGCCCGCATGCCCGCTCCTACGATCGTCATTCGCGAAACTCGGTCTGGGCTAGATACGGGCGCATGATCCAAACGGATGCGCTGCATCTAAATATTATGCAAAAGTGAATCAAAAGGCGCCTTAAAACGTCGGTCCAGTCATTTGGTTGCTTGCGTAATATCCCTCAGTAATCGGCCGAAATAGCCAGACTTTGAACCGCCCTTCACTCCTTGGCGGCTGCCAGCGATCTCGCTTCTCCTGCGGATCGTCACGACAGTTCCAAGTGGAGGAGCATCCCATGCAAGATGATGACGACCTTACGCTCGAACGCCTGCGCGAGCAGGGCGAAAAGCGAAAGCAACGCCGCGAATTCTTCCGGGCCCTGGCCGCCGTGGCAGGCGTCGCAGGCGGCATGCAGATGGCGATGACCATCGCGCCCGCCAATGCCCAGTCGGCCACTCTGACAGATGCTGACGTTCTGAATTTCGCCCTCAATCTCGAATATCTGGAAGCGCAATTCTACTCCTACGCCGCGCTGGGCATCGGTCTGTCCAATGCCGACCTGTCTGGCACGGGCACCCAAGGCGTTGTATCGGGCGGCCGACAGGTCAATTTCAGCGATCAGATCGTGGCGCAATATGCGCGGGAAATTGCGGCCGATGAAATCGCGCATGTCCGTTTTCTGCGCCAGCAGCTCGGCGCTTCGGCTGTGGCGCAGCCAGCGATCGACATCGGGGTCAGCCCAAACAGCGCCTTTTCCGCGGCGGCACGTGCCGCTGGTCTGATCGGCGCCGGGGAAACCTTCGACCCCTACGCCAGCGATGAAAATTTCCTGCTTGGCGCCTTCATCTTCGAAGATGTCGGGGTGACGGCCTATAAGGGCGCAGCGCCGCTCATCACCAACAAGACCTATCTGGAAGCGGCGGCCGGCATATTGGCGGTCGAGGCTTATCATGCCGCGATCGTCCGAACGACGCTTTATGGCAAGGGGATTGCGACACCTGCGCTGCGCACATCAGCCGACAAGATTTCCGACGCGCGCGACAGCCTCGACGGCGCCAGCGACCTGGACCAGGGCATCTCGCCGATCGGAAGCGCCTCCAACATCGTGCCGCTCGACAGCGACGGCATCGCCTACAGCCGGACCACCGGCCAGGTTCTCAATATCGCCTATCTTAACAAGACGGCGGTGAGTTCCGGCGGTTTCTTCCCGTCCGGCGTCAACGGCACCATCCGCACCAGCGCCGCCAACTGAGCCCCGCACGACCTTCACTCCCAAGGAGTATCCGACATGGACAATAACGAAGCCATCATCGCGGCCTTCAAGGCGCGCGCGCAGCGGCGCGAGGAACGTCGCCACTTCTTCCGGCTGGCAGGTAGCGCCGCGCTTCTGGCCAGTGGGGCCAGCATCCTCTCGGCCTGCGACGATGACGACAAGACCGTGACGCCCACCCCAACACCTACTCCAACACCCACGCCGATTGGCGACGCAGACGTCCTCAACTTCGCGCTGCAACTCGAATATCTGGAGGCGCAATTTTATTCCTACGCCGCCACAGGCGAAGGGCTGGCTGCCAGCCTTTTGACCGGAACCGGGACGCAGGGCGCTGTAACTGGGGGCCGCAAGGTCACTTTCACCGATCCGGTCGTTCAGCAATATGCAAATGAGATCGCCGCCGACGAAGTCGCCCATGTCCGCTTCATCCGGGCGCAACTGGGCGCTTCGGCCGTCGCCCAGCCTGCGATCGACGTCAGCGGTGGATCGACCAGCGCCTTTTCGGCTGCAGCGCGCGCCGCGGGTCTCATCAATGCGAACCAGGCCTTCGATCCCTATGCGAACGATGAGAATTTTCTCCTCGGCGCATTCATATTCGAGGATGTAGGCGTGACGGCCTACAAGGGGGCAGCGCCGCTCATCTCCAACAAGACCTATCTGGAAGCGGCAGCCGGCATATTGGCAGCGGAAGCCTATCATGCCGGCCTGATCCGCACGGTACTCTATCGCAAGGGGATCGAAGCACCCAGCCTGCGCACATCTGCGGACAAGATTTCCGACGCACGCGACAGTCTGGACGGGTCGTCGGACCTTGACCAGGGCATCAGTCCTAACGGCAACGTCTCCAACATCGTGCCGACCGACAATAATGGCATCGCCTACAGCCGTTCGACCGGTCAGGTGCTCAACATCGTCTATCTCGACAAGACGGCAAAGAGCGCAGGCGGCTTTTTCCCGTCGGGCCTTAACGGCAACATCAAGACCAGCGCCGCTAACTGAGCCGAACCGGGAGCGAGCCCATGTCACCACCACCGCCAGCCGCCGACGCCGTGATCGAACCTGTAGCGACGGCCTATCAACCAAGTCTGCCCGAAGCGCATCGGTCGGTCAGCGTGCCTGGCGGGGTGGGACAATTTTGGAGAAAGCTGGGGGCCTTTGCCGGCCCCGGCTATCTCGTCGCCGTGGGCTATATGGACCCTGGCAACTGGGCGACGGATATCGCGGGCGGATCAAGCTTTGGCTATACGCTCCTTTCGGTCATCCTCTTTTCCAACCTGATGGCGATGCTGCTTCAATCGCTTGCCGCAAAGCTCGGCATCGTCACCGGTCTCGACCTCGCACAGGCGTGTCGGCAGCAATATAGCCGCCCTGTCCGCATCATGCTTTGGTTGCTGTGCGAGATAGCCATCGCAGCCTGCGACCTGGCCGAGGTGATCGGCACCGCGATCGCCCTGCAATTGCTGTTCGGCATCCCGCTTGTGCTGGGTATCTGCGTAACGGCCGCCGACGTGTTGCTGATCCTGCTGCTCCACCAACGGGGGTTTCGTCAGCTCGAAGCCTTCGTCGTTGCGCTGCTGATCGTCATCACCGGCTGCTTTGCAGTCGAACTGCTTCTGTCCCAGCCGGATATGGGCGCGGTCGCCAAGGGGTTCATCCCCACCACCCAAATCGCGACCAATCCCGCGATGCTCTACATTGCCATCGGCATTCTGGGCGCGACGGTCATGCCGCATAATCTCTATCTTCATTCCTCGCTGGTCCAGACCCGCCGGTTCGAACGGACGCGTGGAGGCATAATGGAAGCCATCAAGTTCGCGACGATCGACAGCACCGTTGCGCTCGGCTTCGCCTTCTTCATCAACGCCTCGATCCTGATCCTGGCCGCCTCCGCCTTCCACGCCCATGGCCGCACCGATGTCGCCGACATTCATCAGGCCTATGATCTGCTGACCCCCATATTGGGCGCGGCGGGTGCCAGCGCCCTGTTTGCGACCGCGCTGCTTGCGTCGGGCCAGAACAGCACGGTCACCGCAACGCTGGCGGGCCAGATCGTCATGGAGGGCTTTGTCGATTTCAAAATCTCCCCGTGGCTCCGCCGGCTCGCAACCCGCCTGATGGCGATCGTACCGGCGGTGATCGTCGCCACCCTATATGGCCCTGATGGAACGATGAAACTGCTGATCCTCAGCCAGGTTATCCTCAGCCTTCAACTGCCTTTCGCCGTAGTGCCCCTCGTCAAGTTCACCAGCGACCGGGGCCTGATGGGTACCTTCGTCAACAGCACGGCGCTTAAGATAGCAGCTTGGTCGGTGTCCACGATCATCATCATTCTCAACCTTAAGCTGCTCTTCGAATTCATCTGACGGAAAGGATATGCCATGCGTTATCTGGAAGAATATACAGGCCTTAATGTCTCCAGCTTCACGAGCCCGTCGCGGCTGGCGATCGGCTGCTGCATCATGCTTCTGGCGCCGATCCTGACGCTCGGCAACTTCGTCTAAAGGGAGCGTCTTCTTATACATAGCGGACTTATTGTAGAAGGAATGCATCCCATTCTCTCGCCATGTGTTATCAGCGCGACAGGCCTGCACGGGCGTTGCGATGGGGACAGCGATGGCCGGAGAGGCGCCGGGACAACCGAAGATGGATGAAGCGCGGGCCAAACTGGTTGCGGCCCTGCAATCGGCCGCATCGGGCCAGTCATCGTCGGTAAAGACCATCTATGACATGACATCCGCGAAACTATACGGGATTTGCATCCGTATCTGTCCTGACAGGGAAGCGGCGGAGGATGTGTTGCAGGACGTCTATGTAAAGATCTGGCGGCGGGCGGGAAGCTTCGATCCCGCGCGGGCAAGCCCGATCAGCTGGATGGCGGTTATCACCCGGAACGCCGCACTCGACTGGTGCCGGCGCGAAGGTCGACATAATATGACCTCGCAGGACGATGGAATCGACATTGTCGACGACACACCGCTCGCAGACTTCCAGCTGGAACAGGATCAGCAATATTCCAGACTTGTCGGCTGTCTCGACGGACTGGGTTCCGACCAGTCCCGGACGATCCGCCGCGCCTTTCTCGACGGATTGACCTATCAGCAACTGTCCGACGCTAGTGGTACGCCGTTAGGCACTCTTAAAAGCTGGGTCCGTCGCGGTCTCCAACAGTTGAAGGCCTGCCTTGGCGATGCCTGATCCCATGCCCCCCCTCGACCGCGATACGCTGGCTGCCGAAATGGCGCTGGGTATTCTCGATCATGCCGAGCGTGCCGATGCGCTTCGCCTCTGCTTGTCCGATCCCGATTTCGCAGCAGCGGTCCAACAATGGGGGCTTCGCTTCTCGCCTCTCCTGGCGAACCTACACTCCGTCGAAGCGCCCGCCCATATCTGGCCGATGGTAGCCGCGCGGGTCGGGTCTGGCGATCATGACTCCCAGCATATCAGGACCCTCCGACGCTGGCGCGGTATCGCCGCCATTTGCGGGGCGATCGCGGCCACCCTTGGCCTGTTCATTCTCGTCCGCCCGGCCGATGCCCCCGCCCCCACAGCAATGGGCGTCGCGCAGCTTGCCGATGCCAGCGGCGCCGGTGCGCTGGCGATCGCCTATGATCCGTCCCGCGGCACGCTTCGCCTCAGCCGGGCAATGCTCGGCGACAGCCAGAAGCGCCCGGAACTGTGGGTCATCCCTTCGGACGGGAAGCCGCGCTCGCTGGGCCTGATCAATGGCGGTAGCGGGACACTCACCATCGACAGGAGCCTCCAGCCATTCCTCGCCGAAGGCGTAACGCTCGCGATCACGCTGGAAGATCCCTCGACCGCGCCGCATCCCGCGCCAACCAGCGCGCCCATCCTTACGGGCAAGATTTCGATTATCTGAGCAGGGGCTGCATCTGGCGGCCCCCAAGCATCGTATCTTCCCCAGCACCCCGAATACAGGGCGTGCCAACGGAAGGATGCCCAACATGAAATCCCATAATCGCAAGATCGCCTTTGTCCTCGCCGGCGCGCTTCTCCTGACCGGGACAGCCTCGCTTCAGGCCAAGAATCCCATGGTGGGTGGCGCCGCCATGTATCCGACCAAGACCATCGTGGAAAACGCGATGCAGTCGAAGGATCATACGACGCTGGTCGCCGCCGTGAAGGCTGCCGATTTGGTCGATACGCTATCGGGGCCCGGCCCCTTCACCGTGTTTGCGCCGACCAATGCTGCCTTCGCCAAACTGCCGGCCGGAACGGTCGACATGCTGGTTAAGCCGGAGAATAAGGCGAAGCTGACCACAATCCTGACCTATCATGTCGTTCCCGGTCGCATGACCGCCATGGACATCGCCGCCAAAGCGAAGGCCAATGGCGGCAAGGCGATGCTCAAGACCGTGCAGGGCGAGACGCTGACCGCCTGGAAGGACAAGGCAGGCGCCTGGTGGCTGACCGATGCGAAGGGCGGCAAGGCAAAGATCACTATCGCCAATGTCATGCAGTCCAATGGTGTCATTCATGTCATCGACACCGTGCTGATGCCGTGAACAGAGAAGACGGAGCCGGCTTCATTATCCGGCTCCTCCTCATCCCTTCAGCCGCAGCCCCGTCCGGATCAGGGCATCGATCGACCATCGCCCGCCACCGCGCGCGATGAGCGGGAGCAGGATCGCCGCCCAGCTCAGGTGCGTTGGCCAGGCATCGGGATAGACAAATATTTCGATGACGGCAGTCATGCCAAGCAGGGCCGCCGCAGCGGGCCGGGTGAAGAGGCCCATCACCAGCAGGATCGGAAAGAGATGCTCTGAATAGGTCGCCGCATGTGCGGCAATCTCTGGCGGGACGATTGGCAGCGCATATTCGGTGCGGAACAGGTCATAGGTGGCCGGCGTGATCGTCAGCAGCCCTTCCACCTTGGTTCGGCCGGACAGAAAGAAGATGGCGGCTATGCCAATGCGCGCGATCAGCAAAAGGAGCGCATCGGGCAGCAATCGGGCGAGGGTCGCGGTCGCGCGATCATAGGCGGTAATGAGCAGCGACATGGCGATATGCTCCACAGGCGGAATGGGAGGCCCGCCCCCTGCAAGCGGATGCGGGCGGGCCTTATGGAGGGAAGTCTCAGGCCTTGGGGGTGAGTGAGCCGAAGCCCTTGGGCGTCTTCGTCTTGACGCAGGTGCCGGCCTTCACCAGCTTCCAGGCATTGCCCTGATAATCGATCTTCGACGTGCCTGCGCAACTGGTGCCGACCCCGGCCTTGCAATCATTCTTGCCCGCGAGCGACACGCCATAGCATTTCTCCATCGGCTTGGCGGCGGGCGCGGCTGCGGCGCCACCGGCGATCGAAAGGGCAAGGGCGGCGGCGATGGTGGCATGGGTCTTGTTCATGTCGGGTCTCCTGAGCCGGTCCGGAAATCGGGCCGGTGACACAGGAGCATTCGAGAGCAACCTCCACCGGGTTACAGTGCGAAGCTTCGAAATTTATTCTATGTCTCCTGTAACCTTTGCAGCGTCCTCCCCGAACGGGGGTCAGGAGCATCGATGCGGTCAAGCGAAGATCAGTTGCGGGCGATGATGATCGGCGGCCTCAATGGCGACGCCGTGGTCCATGCTGCGCTGTTGCGCGCGCTCGTGCCCCTGCTCCAAGCCTTCTACCGCCGCCGCATGCGCGACGGCACGGACGATATCGAGGATCTTGTGCAGGAAACGCTGATCGCCGTACATACACGCCGCGCCACCTATGATCTGGATCGTCCGTTCACGGCCTGGCTGTTCGCGATCGCACGCTACAAGATGATCGATCATTTCCGTGCCCGACGGCAGACCTGCACAGTCGAGGGGCTGGAAGAGATTTTGGCCATCGAAGGGTTCGAGGTTGCGAGCAATGCGCGCATGGATATGGATCGCCTGCTGGGCGGCTTGCCAGCCAAACAGGCCGATATGATCCGCGCGACGAAGATCGACGGCCTTTCCGTATCGGAGGCGGCGGATCGCGCCGGGATCGGTGAGTCCGACGTGAAGGTTTCCATCCATCGCGGCCTCAAGGCGCTTGCTGCCCGCATTACGGGGGAAAGGTGATGAGCACCGACTCCCTGATCGATACCCTCTCGGCGAACCTGCGGCCTGTGCGTCGCTTCGCTGTCGGGCGACGGATCGCGCTTGGTATCACAGCGGGCGCTGTCGTGACAGTGATGCTGATCATCATGGGCCTTGGCGTCCGCCCCGATCTTGGCCTGGCGATGCGCGGCTATTCCTTCTGGATGAAGTGGATTTACACGCTTTCGCTCAGCCTTTGCGCGCTGTTCATGGTGGCGCGACTGGCGCGGCCGAATGGAACGGACCTGCGCTGGCTGTGGCTGATGGCGATACCGGTTGGACTGGTGGCGACGATTGGCGGGCTGGAACTGGCCCATGCCCCGCCACGCGACTGGCTGGCGATGTGGCTTGGCCATAGCTGGAAAATATGCCCCTGGCTGGTGCTGTCCCTGTCGGTACCGATTTTCATTGGCCTGCTCTGGTCGTTCCGCCGGCTCGCGCCGACCCGGCTGCGGGCTGCAGGGGCGGCGGCGGGCCTCGCGGCAGGCTCCTGCGCGGCGACGCTCTATTGCCTGCATTGCCCGGAGGTTTCGGCCATTTTCGTGCTCACATGGTACACGCTCGGCATCGCTCTGGCGGCGGGAAGCGGCGCCCTGCTGGGGCCGCGCCTGCTGCGCTGGTGAAAATAATATGAGCAGCATGTAACCATCCGCGCTTTTGCTCCGTATCTCCAAAGCCAACACGGCACATATTATTGGAGAGCATCCCATGACCCCCACCAAGACCGGCTTCAGCTTCGCCGCCACCGCTGCCCTGCTTGCCCTCAGCGCCGCCGCCACATCCGTTCCCGCCAATGCCAAGGGCGAGAAGGCCGAAACTGTCCATTGCTATGGCGTCAACAGCTGCAAGGGCACGTCGGACTGCAAGACCGCGCAGAATGACTGCAAGGGCATGAATGTGTGCAAGGGCCATGGCTTCAAGGAAATGTCGGCCAAGGCATGCACCGCAGCGGGCGGCACGACAACCGAGCCGAAGGCCAACTAAGCCTCCCTGTCCGGCCATGGCTCGCCATGGCCGGACAGAGCCTTTCGCACGGGAGTCTCGCCTTGACTGCATCTTTTTCCAGCTACGGCCTTGGCCTGCGCAAGGATCATTATCGCGATTTTCTGGAAACCGATGTCGCGGTGGATTTTGTCGAGGTCATCTCGGAGAACTTCATGGTTCCCGGCGGGCGACCGCGCGACATAGTGCGCCGCGTGCGCGAGCGCCATCCGGTCGCGCTGCATGGTGTGTCTATGTCGATCGGGTCGGCGGACGGTCTCGACCGCGCCTATCTCGATCGGCTGAAAGCCCTGGTCGAAGAGATCGAGCCGCTGTTCGTTTCCGATCATCTGAGCTGGTCCCGCTTTGAGGGTTTCAATTCCCATGACCTGCTGCCGCTGCCCTACACGCAGGAGGCGCTGGATGTCGTATGCGCCAATATAGGCATGGCGCAGGATGTCCTGGACCGGACGATGCTGATCGAAAACCCGTCCAGCTATGTCGCCTTCGACGGATCGACCATGACCGAATGGCAGTTCATCGATGCGATGTGTGCCCGCACCGGCTGCCACCTGCTGCTCGACGTCAACAATATCTTCGTCAGCGCCAGCAATCATGGCTTCGATCCCCTTGCCTATCTGGATGGCATCCCCTTCGATCGGGTGCGCCAAATCCATCTGGCGGGGCACAGTCAGGGCGCCGACATGCTGATCGACACGCATGACCAGCCCGTCCCGCCACCGGTATGGGCGCTTTACGAACAGGCCATTGCGCGTGCCGGTCCTGTCGCGACGATGATCGAGCGGGACGACGCTATCCCGCCGCTCTGCGACCTGCTCGACGAACTTGCTATCGCGCGCGCCATCGGTGTATCCATCGATCGGAAGGCGGCATGAGCCTGACCGCGCTTCAGGGCGATTTCCGCTGCTGGCTGATCGACGCATCGCCAGAAGCTGCGGATCGGATCGGCCAGGCGGCCCGCCCGGGCCTGTCGGTCTATCAGAATAATTATCGCGCGCAGCTTATGGCGTGCCTCTGCGAAACCTATGAACAGACGCATGCATGGTTGGGTGACGAGGCATTTCTCGCTGCTGCTGCCTCCCATGTCGACGCTACGCCGCCCAGCGCCTGGACACTCGATGCCTATCCCATCGATTTTGCCGAGACCCTGGGTGCGATCTATCCTGGCGATCCGGAGGTTGCCGAACTGGCTGCACTGGAATGGGCGCTTTCCCGCACCTTCACCGCGGCCGATGCGATCGCGATGACGCCTGACATGCTTGCCAGCGTCAATTGGGACAGTGCGGCTCTTCATTTCGCGTCCAGCCTCACCATTTTAGTGGCGACCAGCAACGCTGCTGCGATCTGGTCCGCGCTGTCGAAAGGCGAGATGCCACCCGACGCTGTTGCCTTGCCTGAGCCAGCCGCGCTGCTGGTCTGGCGACAGGATTTCACCCCCTGCTTTCGGACGATCGATGCGGTTGAGGAACGCGCGATAACGCTCTGCATGGGCGGCGCGGCATTCGGCGCGCTTTGCGGGTCGATGATCGAAGCGCTCGGCGAGACCGAGGGTATCGCTCGCGCCGCCGCGTTACTGGGCCAGTGGATTGCCGACGGCCTGATAGTCGGCACATCAGAATGACAAGGAGCCACTTAGCATGCCTTATCGCAAACTGACTATCGGCATCGCTTCCGCCGCGCTCACAATCGCGGGCACTGCCCTGTGGAACCAGTCCGATCTGGCGACCGCTGCGACACTGGCAGCGATCGGCATCCCGGCACCTGTCCTTGATACGCCCAATCCGGCGAAGAGCGACACCGCCATCTTTGCTGGCGGCTGTTTCTGGGGCGTGCAGGGCGTGTTCCAGCATGTAAAAGGCGTCCGCAGCGCGGTATCCGGCTATTCCGGCGGCAGCCGCACAACTGCCCGTTATGAGCGTGTGGGATCGGGCGACACAGGCCATGCCGAGGCGGTCCGGATCAACTATGATCCCACGCAGATCAGCTATGGCACGCTGCTGCGTATCTATTTCTCGGTCGTCGCCGATCCCACGACGCTCAACTATCAGGGGCCGGACCACGGCACCCAATATCGAACCGCGATCTTTCCAGTGACGGTCGATCAAAAGGCCGTCGCAGAGCGCTATATCGCGCAACTGGGTAAGTCCGGCGCATGGAAACGGCCGATCGTAACCCGGGTCGAGCCCTATAAGGGTTTCTATCCTGCCGAGGCCTATCATCAGGATTATCTGGCGCTCAATCCTGGCGCTTTCTACATACGCGCCAACGACCTGCCCAAGGTCGCAGCACTTAAAGCAAGTTTCCCAACATTGTACCGCGCCAAGCCAGTTCTGGTGAAGGGATAGATGCGCGAAATTGCGGAGTGGGGACATCCGCATCCCGTGATAGGGACGGGCATGGGCAAGCGCGGATTGATGGCAGGAATCGGCATATGCCTGTTGATGGGCCTCGTCGCGGCAGTCTCTGCCCCGCTCCAGAGTTTCGACCTTCTCGTCCCCAAGGATAGTGGCGGCATCAGGATCGCAAGCGGCATCGCCTACGGCGGCGGGCCACGGCGAAAGCTCGATATCTACGCCCCAAGCGATCGCAAAGCCGACGCAAAACTGCCGATTGTGATCTTCTTTTATGGCGGTTCCTGGGCCAGCGGCACACGAACCGGCTACAGCTTTGTCGGGCGGGCGCTCGCCGCGCAGGGCTTCCTGGTCGTCATCCCGGATTATCGGATCGGGCCTGAGAATGTCTATCCCGATTTCGTGACCGATGGGGCCGACGCTGTACGATGGGTGATCGCCCATGGCGGGAATTATGGCGGGGCGGCCGAGAGGATCGTCTTGAGCGGTCATTCGGCGGGTGCCTATATCGCGGCGATGCTCGCAGTGGATGGGCGCTGGCTCGGACAGTCGCGTCGCGCAGTCAGAGGCTTTGTCGGAATCGCAGGTCCCTATGATTTCGCGCCATTCGACGTGCCAGCCAGCAAAGCCGCCTTCGGGCGATGGCCTGACGCGGCTGAAACCCAGCCGGTGACATGGGCAGGCGCGGGCGATCCCCCAACATTGCTGCTGATCGGCGACAAGGATGAAACCGTTCGGGCATATAATAGCAAAGCGCTGGCTGACAGGCTGCGATCTGCGAACGTGCCTGTGGAAATCTGGCGCTATGCTGGCATTGGTCATGTCGGAATGGTGACCGCTTTCGCCCGACCGCTGCGATTTCGCGCATCGGTGCTGGAAGACAGCGCGCGCTTTATAAGGACAGTGGCGGACACTGATTGACGTGGAGGTAGTGCGAAGCCGCCACTCAGCGATGGGTTTCCTTTCCAGAAGCCTGTCGATGCACTTCCGCCTCACACCGGCCCCATTGCCCTTAGGCTCAGGCGTATGGCTTTGCTGTACCGCTTCTACTCCGCATTCGCATAGCAATAGGATTTTGGGAAGCCTGCGGGGCCCGTTCGCTTTTGGTGGATGCCAGCAGATCCCAGAAGATCGCTTGCCTAACCAGCAGTTCTTCCTCATAAAAGAACCGGGTGTCCGCTATCGTGCGGGCAGGTTTATTCCGTTGGTCGGGCCGCCAGCGGGCTAAATGCCTGCCCGGAGTCTCCCTACATGGCCGCCCTTTCGCGCGTAAAGCCGCTTAGCGCCCTGCGCCAGTTCCTTCATGGCCAAGCCTCATCAGGCATTGTCCTCATGCTGGCGGCAGCGCTCGCTATGGTCATCGCCAATTCGTCGTTGGGGCCGGGCTATGAGCATATGCTCCATACTTATCTCGGCCCGCTGTCATTGCATCACTGGGTCAATGACGGCCTGATGGCGATATTCTTCCTGTTGGTCGGCTTGGAGATCAAACGGGAAGTCATGGATGGGCAATTGTCCTCGTGGCCGCGCCGCATCCTGCCGGGTATTGCTGCGGCTGGCGGAATGGCTGTACCCGCACTCATCTATCTGACTTTCAACACGGGCGCGACAGCGCACGGCTGGGCAATCCCGGCGGCGACCGACATTGCCTTTGCGCTCGGCGTTATCGCGCTGTTGGGCAATCGCGTTCCCATTTCGCTTAGGGTATTCCTGACTGCCCTCGCCATCATAGACGATCTGGGCGCGGTGGTAATCATCGCCTTCTTCTATACGGCGAAGCTATCCCTGATCGATCTGGCAGGTGCGACGGCGATTACGGTGCTTCTGTTTGCCATGAACCGTTTCGGCATGCGCCGATTGGCCCCCTATCTTCTTCTTGGCGTTCTGCTCTGGGTTCTGGTGCTGCGTTCCGGAATCCATGCGACGCTCGCAGGCGTCATCCTTGCCTTCGCCATTCCTTTGCAGGGTACGCCGGGAAAGCCGGATGCGGAGGAATGCAGCCCGCTCCATCGCCTTGAGCATCTTCTGCACATTCCGGTAGGCTTCCTGATCGTGCCGATTTTTGGGCTCGCCAATGCAGGCGTCCGCATCCTTGGCCTTCAGGCAGAGGCCTTTACGGCTCCCATCACCATCGGCGTTGGCCTGGGCCTTCTTCTTGGCAAGGTCATCGGCGTGTTTGGCACATCCATGATCGCCATCAAACTGGGGCTGGCTGACATGCCAGCCCATGCCGGGCGCCTTCAGATGCTGGGCACTGCGCTCCTGTGCGGCATCGGCTTTACAATGAGCCTCTTCATCACGTTGCTGGCCTTTTCCAGCGATCCGCTTTTCCAGTCGGAGGCCAAGATCGGGATATTGGCGGGATCGCTCCTTTCCGGGTTGCTTGGCTATATGCTGCTGCGGGTGGCCAAGGGAGACACCGGCAAGGACGCAACTGCGCAGGCGTGACGTCTTCAAAGGAACCACAGCAACAATCACCTGTTGCATATCAACATGACAGAATACGCGGGGGGGATGATGTCAGAACAGGTAGGCGGCTTCACGCAGATGGCCAGCGACCACCTCGAACATGTGGCGCTCTACCGCTGGTGGCGGCGCGCGGTGGTGGGACGGGTCGATCATGAAGCCGTAATGGGGCGAATCGTTGACGATAGCGGCTGGTCGCCCCGCTATGCCTTCATGGTCATGATGTCTGCGGGCATCGCTGTCCTTGGTCTTCTTCTGTCGTCCCCGGCAGTCGTCATCGGCGCCATGCTCATCTCTCCTCTGATGAGTCCCATCCTTGGTCTAGGCTTCAGCCTTGCTCTATTCGACTTTGCCGAGATGCGCCGATCAATGATCGCCCTGGCCATCGGCGCAGTAGCAGCGGTGCTGTTCACGGCGCTCATCGTGACGCTCTCGCCACTTCAGGCACCCACATCGGAAATTATCGCTAGGACGCGGCCCAATCTTTTCGACCTGGCGGTGGCGCTGTTCGCTTCGCTGGCCGGCACCTTCGCAATCATTCGGGGCCGGGGTGATACGATCGTTGGCGTGGCTATCGCCACCGCTCTTATGCCGC
Organism: Sphingobium sp. AP50; assembly: GCF_900109095.1. GTDB lineage: Bacteria > Pseudomonadota > Alphaproteobacteria > Sphingomonadales > Sphingomonadaceae > Sphingobium. The sequence continues at coordinate 1,066,284 of NZ_FNYZ01000001.1, read as the reverse complement.
CGCTCGCCGTCGTCGGCTTTGGCCTTGCAACCTGGAACATGGCGGTGCTGGGCGGCGCATTTGCCCTTTTCGTCACCAACTTCGTGACCATCGCTTTGTCCGCGACGGTGATGGCGCGCTACTATGGCTTTGGCCATCACCTCTCCAGCCAGCAAAGCTGGACGCAAACCTTTCTGCTCCTTTTCGTGTTCGTAGCGATGGCGATCCCACTCGGCATCTCGCTCAAGCAGATCGCAGGCGAGGCGGTCACGACGAACCAGGTTCGCTCTTTCCTGTCGGACCGCTTCGGCTCGTCCGCCCGCGTGACCCAGTTGGACATCGATTTCGACGCGGCGCCGATCATGGTTCGCTCGGTGGTCATCACACCGCGCAGTCAGGCGCAGCGCAACGATGCGCTACAGAAGGAACTGGAGCAGCGCATCGGCCGCACCGTCCGACTGCGGCTCGATCAGGTGTTGCTGGAGGCGGGCGCGGGCGCCATCGATGCCCAACGGGAGGAAATCCGGCAGGCAAGTGATGCCGCCGCGCTGGAAAGCAGCCGTATTACTTCCCTCTCACAAACTCTCGCACTGGCCGCGGGCGTCCCGGCCGAACAGGTGACGATTGACCGCGATCATCGCCGCGCCAGCGCCGTTGCCGCGCCGCTTCCCGGCGCATCCCTGCAATCCTATCGTATCCTGGAAAGCCGCGTAGCTGCACAGGCCGAAGGTTGGGGTGTGGCGATCATCCCACCGCAGATGGGCTTCCCTGCGGTTGCCTTTGGCAATGACATCGCGACATTGGACCCAGTCTCCCGTGAGGCGGTCCTCACCTCCGCATGGGCGGCCCGCCGCTGGAATATACAGGCGCTGGTCGTGCCAGGCTTGCCAACCGGCGAGACCGACAATCCAGGCCTCAGTCAGCGTCGTGCGCTCGCCATCGCTCAACTGCTGCATGAGCAAGGGGTTGCCGCCATTCCCGGCAATGCAGCAGGGCAGAGCTTCCGCCTCACTCCTGCGCAAGGGGAAACCGCACCCTGATGGCTGCCTTGTCCATGGTCACCCCTGCGACAATCAGTACATGTATCCTGCTTGCGACGCTGCTCCTGTTTGCATCGGAACGTGTGCGGCACGATCTGGTCGCGCTGATCGCCCTGTTCGCGAGCATTGTCACCGGGCTCGTGAAACCGGGCGAGGCATTTTCCGGCTTCTCGGACCCAGCGGTGCTCGCCGTCGCCGGCGTGCTGGTCGTCGGCCGGGCCGTCGAGCTGTCTGGAGCCGCCTCGGCCATCGCCAAGGTCGCCATTCCCGCGAAGGCTGGATTTGCGGTGCGGCTCACTGGCCTGCTGATCATCGCTGCTGTTGTCGGCCTTCATGAACAACATCGCCGCTCTGGTCATCACGATGCCGATCGCGAGCGAGATTGCGCGTGACTCTCGCCTGCCACCCGCTGCTACACTGATGCCACTGGCCTTCGCCACCATCCTTGGTGGCATGACAACCCTGATCGGTACGCCGGCCAATCTGATTCTGTCATCTGTGCGTGAGCAGGAACTGGGCGAGCCGTTCGGGTTCTTTTCCATGACCACGGTGGGCGTCGCTGTGACCGGCGCGGGCATTGTCCATCTTGCGCTGATCGGATGGCGTCTGCTCCCGATCCGCATGCGGACCGACCGCCAGGCGCGTGCACCTTGGCGCGTGTTCGAAATAGCGGTGCCGCATGACGGGACTATTCCGACGACCGCTTCTCTGCGCGCGGCAGGAGCGCGATTGCTCGCTGCTTTCCATACCACGGAACGACCTGCCATCGACACGATCCAGCATGCCGGAAATCGCCTGCTGCTGCTGTCGCGCTCGAATCCATGGGACGTTGCGCAGGCCACCGGGCTGGAAGCGGTCACGCAGCGCAATGAGGCTGACGATGCGGTCACGGCGCGTGTCGCCGTCGCGCACGGCTCTCTCCTGATAGGCGCGGGGTATGACGAGGTTCGCACCCGCAGTCAGGAGCAGTTGGAGGTGGTGGCTGTTGGACCAAGGGTGGCGCGCGAGCGCAAGCCACTCGTACGCATGCGCATCAGGGCCGGAGACCAGCTTTATGTGCGGGGAGGCAAAGATGACATCGCCCGCTTCATAGCCGGCGCACGACTGCTCGAGATTGATCGGCTGGACACCATGCCGGTCAATCGCACGAAAGCCATCGCGATAGTCGCCATCTTTGCTGCCGCCATTGTGGGAATTGTGGCGTTTCGCCTCTCCCCCGCTCTGGCGTTCGTCGGCGCGGCGGCTCTTGCCGCGCAATGGCTGGGCGGTGTGCTTGCCGGGCAGCCGCTCTTCTTCGTGCTGGCTGCGCTATGTTCAGTCACGCTGCTGCTTTCGATATTCCTCAACAATGTCGCTACCGCCATCATCATGGGGCCTATGGCGATTGCCGTTGCACATCTGCTGGGTGTCAGTCCGGATGCTGCGCTACTTGCGGTGCTTGTCGGAGCGACTTCGGATTTCCTCACCCCCATCGGACATCAGAATAATCTGCTGGTCATGGGGTCTGGTGGCTATAAATTTACTGACTATGCAAGAATAGGAGCACCGCTCGTCATCATCGTCGTGATGATATCAGCGGCGGTTTTGTCAATGAGTTGAGGGTTCCCGTCTGATAGAGGCATTTCAGGCCGCAAATTTGCTCTTTCGGCGTTACTCGGCCTTGTTGCATGACCTTCAGATACTTCGCACAGCCAGTCAGGAGCTTGACGTCAAACGACGATCAGAATGAGACAGAGGATAGTCTGATTGCGTTTGCAACAATTGTAATTGACTAAGGTCGCCGCCTGATGGCCGCTGGAACAGCCGCAATCCGAATTCGGGCAGGATCGCGATCAGATGGTCGAAAATGTCGGCCTGTAGGCCCTCATATGCGGCCCAGACGGTCGTGTTGGCGAAGGCATAGATTTCGAGCGGCAGTCCATGTTCGCTGGGCGCCAGCTGGCGCACCAGCAGGGTCTGGTCCGGGCTGATATTCGGATGCGCACGCAGATAGGCCAGCACATAGGCGCGAAAAGTGCCAATATTGGTCAGCCGTCGGCTGTCCAGCCTGTTGTCCGCGGCACGATCCACATTCCAGCGTGACAGGTCATCTCGCTTGTCGTGCAGATAGGTCCCCAGCAAGCCGAAGCGAGAAACGGCATGCATCCCTGCTTCATCAAGAAAGCTGACGCTATTCTGGTCGATCACCAGTGCACGCATGATCCGGCGTCCGCCCGATTCCTGCATTCCGCGCCAATTGCGAAAACTTTCGCTGATCAAACGATGCGTCGGGATGGTGGTGATCGTCTTGTCGAAGTTCTGAACCTTTACCGTGTGCAGGGCTATATCGACCACATCGCCATTGGCGTTGAGCTGCGGCATCTCGATCCAGTCGCCCACCCGGATCATGTCGTTGGAGCCGATCTGGACGGATGCGACCAGCGACAGGATCGTGTCCTTGAACACCAGCATCAGCACGGCCGCCATCGCCCCCAGGCCCGACAGCAGCAGCAAGGGCGACTGGTCCATCAGCGCCGCGATCATCAGGATGCTCGCCGCGCCATAGACCAGCAGCTTGCCCACCTGCACATAGCCCTTGATCGGCCGGTTCGCCGCATCGGGGCGGCGCTGATAAAGGTCGTTGCCGAGCGTCAGAAGGCCACTCAAGGCGATGGCCAGCGTCAGGATGATGAAGGCCGCGCACAGGCTGGCCATGAAGCCGGCGAGCCTGACCGGCAGATGCGGGACGGCGGCGACGCCCGACTGGATAATGAGCGCCGGCACGATGTTGGACAGGCGCGCGACGACGGCACCGATGTGCGCGGCCTCGACCCGGAACGGCAGATGATTGATCAGTCGCAGCAACAGAGTCAGGACGATACGCTTGGCAACCCAGTTGGCCGCCCAGGCGAATGCGCCAAGCAGCAGCAATCCCGTCACGGCCTGCAACCAGACATTCTCGACATAGCCGCGGGTGAGGATCTGGAGGCTGTCCGACGCAATATAGAGCTGGCTGATCATGCGGCCCGTTCCCCTCCGAACGGATCGTCGTAAAGCGACCGGCCCGCCGTTTCCGGCATGAAGCGAAGCGCGATCAAGCCGATGATGCAGGCCGCCATCATGTAGAAGGCTGGCATGAGTTCATTGCCGGTCGTGCCGATCAGCGCGCTACCGATCGCCGGCGCCGTACCGCCGAACAGCGAAGTTGACAGATTATAGGCGATCGCAAAGCCGGCGAAACGCGCGGCGGTGGGGAACAGCGCCGGGAAGGTCGCCGAAATCGTCGCCAGTTGCGGCACATAGAGCAGGCCGAGCAGGACAAAGCCGATGATCGCGCCGACCAAGCCCGTCGCCATCAGCATGTATAGCGGCACCACCGCGACCAGCAGGCCGATCAGCGACAGCCGCCACATCGGGCGTCGGCCCATCCGATCGGACATATGGCCGGCGATTGGCAGGAAGACCATCATGAAGAGCATGCCGATGATCGGCACCACCAGCGCCTCGTCCGGGGACAGGCCGATGCGGCGCTGCAAATAGGTCGGCATGTAGCTGAGCAGCGTATAGTTGACGACATTGAGCGCCACGACCAGCCCCCCCACGACCAGCATCGGCCGCTTATGGTCGCGCAGCAGCCGGGAAAGGGACGGCGATCTGCTGCCTTCGGCCGCCTGCTCGCGAAAGACCGGCGTGTCCTCCATCCTCGATCGCAGATACATGCCGATGAGGCCCATGGGCGCAGCCACCAGAAAGGGAATGCGCCAGCCCCAGTCGTGCATAACCGCGTCCCCCAGCAGCAGCGAAAAGCCCAGCATCAGTGCCGCACCGAAAGAGAAACCGGCAAGCGTGCCGAACTCCAGGAAGCTGCCATAGAAGCCGCGTCGGGCGTCGGGCGCATATTCGGCCATGAAGGTCGCGGCCCCGCCATATTCGCCACCGGTCGAAAAGCCCTGCACCATGCGCAATAGGATGAGCAGCGCGGGCGCCGCCCAGCCAATCTGCGCATAGGAGGGGATGAGGCCGACGGCCAGCGTCGCGCCGGACATAAGCAGGATAGTCAACGCCAGCACCGCCTTGCGCCCCAGCCGGTCGCCCAGCGGTCCCCAAAACAGACCGCCCAGAGGCCGGACGAGGAAGGAAATGGCGAAGGTCGCCAGCGCGAACAGCACGGCATCGTCTACCTCGCCCGGAAAGAGCGCGGCGGAGATATAGGTCACGCCATAGGCATAGATGCCATAGTCGAACCATTCGGTTGCATTGCCCAGTGCCGATGCGGCGATCGCCCGCCGCAGGGTGGCCTTGTCGGCCTGCGCCGGAATTTCGGCGGTCGCAGGTATGGCGGAAGCGGTCATTCAGTCTGTCCATCTACGGTATTGGGATCGAGCAGCGAGGCCACCGGCGTGGTGCGCGGCACGATCTGGAATTCCTGCTGGTCGGGCACCGGCACGGGCGGGGTCGCCGCCTGACGCCAGAGGCCGAAGGCCAGCGTCGCGCCGGCGCACAGGGCAATGAAGAGGAAGAGGCCGCTCGTCGGCGCCAGGCTCATCAGCAGCGCAGCGCCCAGCGGGCCGATTGCCGCGCCAACCGAATAGAGCAATACCAGCCGCCCGCTCGCCGCCACCCGCTCGGTCGCGAGCAGCCGGTCGTTGCAGTGCGCGACGCAGAGCGGATAGAGAGCGAAACTGAGGCCGCCGAACAGGGCGCCAAGCGCCAGCAGCCACGGGCCGCCCGACACCAGCATCGCCAGCGCCGTGCAGACAGCCAGCGTCGCGGCAAAGCAGCCGACGATCACCCGCCGCCGGTCGAGCCGGTCCGACAGGCGCCCCAGCGGCCATTGCAGCGCGACGCCGCCCAGGATGACGATCATCATGAAGCTGGCGGTCGCGCCAAGGTCCAGCCCCAGCCGACGCACATGCACCGCAGCCATGCCATAGAAGGCGCCCAGCATCAGCCCGGTCGCGACCGAGCCGACCGTGCCGAGCGGTGAGGCGGCATAAAGGGCGCGGATGGTGAAGGCTTGGGCATCGACCGGCGCGGGCGCGCTGCTGCGGGTCAGGCATAACGGGATGATGGCCAGGGAAATGAGGATGGAGGCGATCTGGAATGGCACCGCCGGCAACGCACCGCTGGCGCCCAGCAGCAATTGCCCGACCGCCTGCCCCGAATAGAGGGCGACCATATAGGCTGCGAGCACGCTGCCGCGCGTTTCCGCCTCCGCCCGGTCGTTGAGCCAGCTTTCCAGACAGATGAACACGCCCGCGACGCAGATGCCGTCGATCAGGCGCAGGCAGGCCCAGAAGAGCGGATATTGGACCAGCGCATAGGCCAATGTGCTGGCCGACAGCAGCGAGACGAAGGCGGCGAAGGCGCGGATATGCCCCACCTGTCGCACGATCGCCCCGGCCCGCAACGCACCCACCACGAGCCCACCGAAATAGGCGGTGGCGACCGCACCGATCGCCATCGTGCCTGCCCCTGCCCGCTCCAGCCGCAGGCCGATCAGCGTGGACAGGAAGCCGCTGCCCGCCATCAGCATGAAGATGGCGAGCAGCAGGCTGCGGACGGGGTGGATCGCGGCGAACATGGGGGACGACCGGGTGCGGATCAGGCCGCGCGCCGATCCTCCGCCGGTTCCGCCCCGTCCTCCACCAGGGCACGGTGCAGCGCGCCCACGGCGGTCTCATAATGATCGACATCGACGATGAACTGGACGTCGACATTGCGGATCTGGTGCTGCATCGCGACGATCGGCACATGGGCATCGGCCAGCGCCTGCAGGGCGTCGGGCACCAGCCCCGGCCGGGCTATGTCGCTGCCGATGACCGACACGATCGCCACCGGCTGGGCCGATATGGCAGCGTCCGGATAGCGCGCCTGCAAATCGGCGATCACCCGCTTCACCGTCGCCGCATCGGCGGACAGATAATGGGTGATGGTGTTGGCATTCGACGCCTTGCTGACGATCCAGGCGCCATGGCGGGCCAGCGCGTCCAATATCGCCGCGTCATAGCCTTTCACGCCGACCATATCCTGCTCAAAGAACTGAAGCGCCTGCGCATGGCGCACGCCGGTGACGATCTCGACGCGCGGCGTGTCGGACACATAGGCGCCGCAGATCAGCGTCCCGCCATCCTCCCGGTCGAATGTGTTGCGCACCCGCAGCGGAATGTCGGTCTGGCGCAGCCCCCGGCCGGCGCCGGGATGGATCGCCTCCATCCCCAGATTGGCAAGCTGGTCCGCCACATCATAATTGGTGCGGCCGATCTTGCGCGCCTTGTCCGTGCCCACTAGGCGCGGGTCGGCGCTCGACAGGTGGAACTCCTTGTGGATGATCGCCTCGCGCGCCTTGGTCAGCACGGCAATGCGCGAAAAGGTCATTTCCGAATAGCCACGGGCATAAAGGCGCACCATGCCCTCGCTGCATCCGGCATAGCCGGTGACGATCGGCAGGGTGGTGGAAAGGTCGATCGGCGCAAACGCCTGGCCGATCCGGTCGTCCAGCTCGCGCATGTCCTGCTGGTCCCACAGGGTCAGGTCGACAAACTGCGCATTGACGCCCCGGTCGCGGAGCAGCAGCGCGGTCGAATGCGCGCTATGCGCTTCGCCGAGACCCGCCAGCAGTTCCCGCACCGTCACCAGTTGTTCCTTGACGCAGAAGCGACCATGGCTGCGCAGCCGCGCCAGATCGTCGAGACAGGCGGCGACCGCATCGATCCGCATGTCGACAAAGGCATTGGCCTCCGCCAACCGGTCGGCGCGGACGAACATCGTCGCATTGCGCTCCTGCATGGCGCGGCGCACCGTCTCCATCGCCTGGCGCCAGCCGTCCGCATCCTCGTCCGCCACGAAGCGGGCATAGACACCCGGTTCGCCGCTTTTCTTGTGCTCCAGCAGCAAGTCGGTCATGCCGGCATAGGCCGACACGACGAAGATGCGATGATAGAGGTCCGCGCCCTTGCGGCCGGCGATCAGCACATTGTCGAACAATGTCGCCGTCGCGGCCATGGATGTGCCGCCGATCTTCTCGACGCTATGCAGGCTGCTCATGCCAGCGCCTCCTGCATCAGGGGGCCGGTGATCGGCGTGATGACCGGCGGTTCGCCGCGCGCGGCGATGAAGGCTGGGCGCGGCCGGTCGACACCAAAGGGCGCCTCCAGCCGGTTGGACACCGCATTATAGACCAGGAAGGCATTGGCGCGCGGGAACGGCGTGATGTTGCCGTTCGACCCGTGCATGATGTTGCAGTCGAAGATCACCACCGATCCGGGCTTGCCGGTCGGCGCGACGATGCCATGATGATGCGCCAGTTCGGCCAGGCTATCCTCGTCGGGAACGCCATATTCCTGGCGCTTGAGCGACTGGCGATAATGGTCCTCGGGCGTCTCGCCGACGCAGGTCAGATATTGGCGATGCGATCCGGGGATCAGCATCAACGGGCCGTTATGCGGCGTGTTTTCGGCCAGCAGCACCGACATGGACAGCGCGCGCATGCGCGGCATGCCATCCTCCACATGCCAGGTCTCGAAATCGCTGTGCCAGTAGAATTCCTTGCCCTGGAAACCGGGCTTATAATTGAGCCGTGACTGGTGGATATAGACATCGTCACCCAGCAGGAAGCGGGCCACGCCAGCCAGGCGACTGTCCGCCGCCAGCCGCTCGATCACCCGGCTCTGGGCATGGATGCGGAAGATGGAACGGACTTCCTTGCCGCCCGGTTCGGTGATCACCGTTTCGGCTTCCAGTGCATCGGGATCGGCCAGCAGCTTGCGGGCCTCGTGCTGGAGGAAGGCGACTTCCGCGTCGGAGAAAATGTCTTCCAGCACCAGATAGCCGTCGCGGTCGAAGGCATCGGCCTGGTCGCGGCTGATCGGCGCGTCGGCGCTCCAGTCGGCATGAACGACCGGATCGTGGCGCGGCAAGAATTCCGCCATGTCGGCATGGCGGGACGGGTAGAGGTCTTTCATGGGACTCCCCCTTTTTCAATCTATGGTAACAAGGGCGTGGCAGGCTCGGGCGTCCCAAACCTGCATCACGCATCAGTCGGCCAGCGCAGGTTCGCGCGCGGCGCTGGTATCGGCGGGATAAGCGCCATTCTCGTCATGCACTTCCTTGCCGGTGACCGGCGGATTGAAGGTGCAGGCGCACAATATGTCGGTTTCCGGCCGCACGATATGCTGGTCATGAGCGTTGAGCGCATACATGACGCCAGGCGCCAATTGATGCGTGATGCCGGTGCCCAGATCCTCGATCGTGCCCGTGCCCTTGAGCACCAGCACCGCCTCCAGATGGTTCTGGTAGTGCATGTGCAGTTCCTCACCCGCGTACATGGTAGTGACGTGGAAGGAAAAGCCCATATTGTCATCCTTCAACAGAAGGCGGGCGCTTTCCCAGCCCTTGGACTTCACATTGCGGTCGGACTTGCGGATGTCATTAAGTTTGCGAACGATCATGTCTGATATCTCCTCTTATTCTGCGGCGACGCCATAGGTGACGGTCAGCGCGGACCGGATGCTCTCCTCAAGAATGTCGAGGCCGGCCGACAGCACGGCGTCCTCGATCACGAGGGGCGCCAGCACCTTGACGATCTCGTCATGCGCGCCGCTGGTTTCGATGATGAGCCCCTGCGCAAAGCAGGCGGCGGTGATGGTCTGCGCGACTTCGCCCGATCCGACATCGATGCCGCGCATCATGCCGCGACCTCGGGTGGACAGGCCATGTTCGGCCGCCATCGCGTCCAGCCGCCGTTCCAGCAGCGCGCCGCGACGGGCGATATCCTGTTCGAACTGCGCATCGCCCCAGAAATGGCGCAGCGCAGCGGTGGCGGTGACGAAGGCATGGTTGTTGCCCCGGAAGGTGCCATTATGTTCGCCCGGTGCCCATTGATCCAGTTCCGGACGGAACAGGGTGAGCGCGAAGGGCAGGCCCATGCCCGACAGCGACTTCGCCATGGTGACAATGTCGGGGGTGAAGCCCATCCCTTCGAAGCTGAAGAAATTGCCGGTGCGGCCACAGCCCGCCTGGATATCGTCGACGATCATCAGCGCGCCGTGGCGCCTGGCGATCTCGGCAATCCGGCGCAACCATTGCGGCGAGGCGGCATTGAGGCCGCCTTCCCCCTGCACCGTTTCCACCAGGATGGCGGCCGGCGCATCGAGGCCGCTCGACGGATCGGACAGGCGCCGTTCCAACAGGTCGGCCGTATCGACATCGGGACCATGATAACCATCATAGGGTTCATGAGCGACATGGCTCAGGGGCACACCTGCACCACCGCGCTTGGCGGCATTGCCTGTGCAGGCGAGCGCGCCGAGCGTCATGCCGTGAAAGCCGTTGGTGAAGGCGATCACCAGCTCGCGCCCAGTGATCTTGCGCGCCAGCTTGATCGCTGCCTCGACTGCATTGGTGCCGGTCGGCCCGGTGAACATAGCGCGATAATCAAGCCCGCGGGGACGCAGGATCACATCCTCCAGCGTGCCAAGGAAGTCGGCCTTGGCATCGGTGTGCAGGTCAAGGCCATGGGTGATGCCGTCGCCGGCGATATAGTCGACCAGCGCGGCCTTCAGGATCGGATGATTGTGGCCATAGTTGAGTGTGGAGCAACCCGACAGGAAATCGAGATAGCGGCCGCCCTGATTGTCGTGCATCCACACGCCTTGTGCGCGGTTGAACTGACGCGGCATGGCGCGGGCATAGCTGCGCACGGCGGACTCGCGCCGCTCATAAATGGCCGTGTCGGGCATGGCGCTGGTAGGTTTGGGCTGGGTCGTGACGGTCATGGTCTCTAATCTCTTTCAACTCTGTGCCGGTGTCGGCAGCGGGCCGATGCGCGCCTGCCATTCGGTGGCGTGGGCGCCGGCAAAATGGGCCTGTTCTTCAAAGCGGGCGGTCTTTTCGACCGGTGCGCCCCACCGCCGCGCCAGCCCCTGGAACAGGGCCCAGGAGGCGCGATTATCGTCGGTGATGGTCGTCGTCAGATGGGTGACGCCGGCCTGTTCGGGCCGGGCCAGCAGCGCCTCGACCATGCGACCAGCAAGGCGCTGGCCGCGCGCGGCGGACGACACCGCGACCTGCCACACGAAGAAAGTGTCGGGCGCGGACGGCGGACGATAGCCCGACACCCAGCCGACCACCTCACCCCCGCGCTCGGCAACGATACAGCTGTCGGCGAAGTCGGTGCATTGCAGCAGGTTGCAATAGGCCGAATTGGGATCAAGCGGCGGACAGGCCGCGATCAATCCACTGATGGCCGGCCCATCCGTAGCGACGGGCTTGCGGAAAAACATGTCCTGCCCCTCGCTCGGTTCAGAGCGCGCAGAAGCCCGTGGCGGCGTAGCAGCCGCTGTAGCTTGGGAATATAAGATTGTTCAGCTCCCGAATTATATTTTACTCGGAGAAGCAGATTCTCCGGCGAGACGGGCGCTTATATGCCGATCCCCTGCGCCACCTTCAACCCCAAAGTCGAAATTATATTTCACATGACGAAGTATATGATAAGGAACTTTTAGCGCCGTTGGCGATCTGCGCGACTTCGCGCTATGCGCCTTTCCATGGATTCCGAAATTGCCTTCCTGACCCTGCGCGCGTTGCGTCGAGTCCTTCGCGCGACTGAAATCGGCAGTCGTCAGTTGGCGACGACCACCGGCCTCACCCCATCGCAATTGCTGGTGTTGCGGGAAATCGACTCGCGCGAGTCGGTCACCCCTTCGGCCGTGGCGCAATCGCTGCAATTTAGTCAGGCCACGATCACCGCAGTCGTGGACCGACTGGTCGTGCTCGGCTTCGTCCAGCGGCAGCGCGGCGAACGCGACAAGCGTCAGATTCACCTGACCCTGTTGCCCGATGGTCGCGACGCCTTGGCCGAAGCACCCGATCCACTACAGAAGCGCTTTATAGACCGCTTCGACGCTCTTCCCAACTGGGAACAGGCTATGATCCTTGCCGCGGCGGAACGGTTGGCAGTACTGATGGATGCAGATTCGATAGACGCCGCGCCGCTGCTGGACAGCGGCCGGATCGATCGCTCTGAACCGCATTGACGCCCCTTGTCGAATGTTCAGAGCCAGAGTTCGGCTCCTTAGATGCAGACCTTCCACGGCATCATTTGCTGTGCGCTCATTTGATGCAACCCGATCTTGCGCTATCGTTTGCGTATACATTCTCTTTCGTTGGGTGCCGCAGTCGACCCATTGTTGCCGTTCAATCGCTCCCGAAAGTGATATTGTCGCACGCATGCGCATGGGCAAACACATCCGATCGTGCTATGGAGGCACACCGGAACAGCGCATGCATAGATGGTGGCTCTAAGCCACCATCAAGCTCCGCGGCTTCGTATGTCTGATCTACCGAGCCGCCACATCGATGCCTGATGATATAGTCGTAACCGAGCTTCAATCCGTCGTCCTGAAACGCCTCAACGCCCAGACGGCTGGTAGCGGCTCCAGATCGATGATGTTTGCCCATGGATTTGGGTGCGACCAGAATATGTGGCGATACGTCGCACCGGCGTTTGAGGCTTCTTTCCGAACGGTGCTTTTTGACTACGTCGGTGCAGGATCGTCCGATCTTACCGCATATGATCCCGGTAAATATGCCTCGCTAGAGGGCTATGCCGATGATGTCGTGGCTCTGGCCAAAGCCCTTGGTATCGTTGACGGGATATTCGTCGGCCATTCGGTAAGCGCGATGATCGGCCTGATGGCGGCACGCCGTGCGCCTGAACTCTTCTCGGCGCTTGTGCTGGTGGGGCCGTCGCCCTGTTACATCGACGATGGCGACTATGTGGGCGGGTTCGACCGTGCCCAGATCACGGAATTGCTGGAGTTTCTGGACAGCAACCATATGGGCTGGTCGCAGGCTATGGCACCGGTGATCATGGGCAATCCTGATCGCCCGGGTCTTGGCGAAGAACTGATCGCCAGTTTCTGTCGCACCGATCCGGAGATCGCCAAGCAGTTCGCGCGCACGACCTTCCTGTCCGATTGCCGGAATGAACTCGGGCCGATTGGGGCCAAGGTTCTTATCCTTCAGTGCCGAGAGGACGTCATCGCGCCAGTGTGCGTCGGCGAATATGTTCAGAATGCCATCCCCGGAAGTGAGTTGGTGCTGCTCGACGCTACGGGGCACTGCCCGAACCTGAGCGCACCTGAGCAAACCATAGCGGCGATCAAAGCCTTTGTCTGAGGCTTCGCGAAACCCCGATACGGTCGCTCAACAGCAAGCCATCGATTTCGAGCATCTCTTTGAGGCAGCGCCTTGCGGCTATGTGCTCGCGGACAGGGATGGACGCATAACCCGTGCGAACCGGACTTTGGCAGACTGGATCGGCAAGCCTTCCGACCAGTTGATCGGCAAGCGCTTCGCCGACCTCCTCCCTGTGGCCGGGAAGATATTCTACGAAACCCACTTCGCGCCGATGCTCCACATGCACGGCCGCTTCAGCGAGGTGGCTTTGGAGATCGTTCGGGCGGACGGTTCCAAGGCGCCGATCCTTGTCAATGCCGCTGCTGTCCGTGACGGCGATGACCTGTCCGAGATGCGCTTCACCATCTTCCTCGCGGCGGAACGCCGTCTGTACGAACGTGGTCTGATCGAGGCCCGTGACAAGGCGGAGGCAACGATTGCCAGCGAACGGGCTGATTCCGAATTGCGCGAGCAGTTCATCGCTGTGCTCGGCCACGACCTTCGCAATCCCCTGGCGTCGATCGCCAGCGGCATCCACATGCTCGAACGCGACGGGCTGACCGAGCGGGGCAAAAAGGTAACCGGGCTGATGACCGGCAGCATATTGCGCGCCTCAGCCCTCATCGACAATGTCCTCGATTTCGCGCGCGGGCGCCTAGGTGGCGGCATCACTCTGGATAGAAACGCCGAGCCGCTCGAACCCATCCTGCGCCAGGTCGTCTCCGAACTCCGGTCGATCGCGCCCGATCGCACCGTCACGGCGCATTATGATCTGGCGGAGCCTGTTCATTGTGACCGGATGAGGATCGGGCAATTGCTGTCCAATCTCCTCGGCAACGCACTGACCCATGGCGCCAGGGACCAGCCAGTCCGCATTAATGCATCCACTACGCATGGCGAGTTGGTGATCGCCGTATCCAACGGCGGTGACCCGATCCCGCCAGATGCACTGGAGCGCCTGTTCCAGCCATTTTTCCGTGGTCAGGATCGCGTGAAGCATGGTTTGGGCCTCGGCTTGCACATCGCTTCTGAAATTGCCCGGGCTCATGGCGGTAATCTGGTGGCGCGGTCTGACGCAACCGCAACGACCTTTATCTTCACTATGCCATTGGCAACCTGACACGCCATCAAGCGATATTTATGAACCTCCAGCATGCTGGGGCATTGATCATGACCGGGCATACTCCCGCGGAAGGAGGCCCGATTTGTCTACGCATGCACCCTCTTCGACCGTCCTGATAGTGGAGGACGAAACTCTCGTCCGAATGCTTGGGACGGATATTCTTGAAGAAGCCGGCTTTATCGTGGTGGAGGCCGCCAATGCTGACGAGGCCATGGCGGTCCTTCAGGGACAGCCTGACGTCCACCTGCTCTTTTCGGACGTCGATATGCCCGGGACCATGGACGGGCTGGAACTGGCAAAACTGGTTCATGAACGATGGCCGCGCATCCGGCTTCTTCTGACGTCAGGCCACCACCGGCTTGCCAGTGCCGATATACCCGGGACAGGACAGTTCGTGCCGAAGCCTTGGAGTGGAACTGCGCTGGTCGACAAGATTCGCGGCCTTCTCGCCGCATAGGAACCTCGGTTCAAGCCGATGGCAGGTCGGCCTGATGTGGCACCTTCCGCTTCACGATGGTATTGGGCGATGAGGAATATCTGATCACTTCAGCATTCTGTCTCTGTCCATCATCCGTTTGCTCACCGGCTTGGGTATCGGTGGCATGCTGGCCTGCACCAACGCCATGGTTGCCGAACTGGCCAATGCGCGGGCACGCAATCTCGCCGTCGCCGTGATGGCGGCTGGCTATCCCGTCGGTGCGATCGTCGGCGGATCGATCGCATCGATATTGCTGGTATCGGGCGGGTGGCGCGACGTGTTCCAGTTCGGCGCGATCATCACAGGTGTCTTCCTGCCGCTGGCATGCTTCCTGCTGCCGGAATCGATCGGTTTCCTCTTGCAGAAACGGCCTGCCAATGCGTTGAAAAAGGTCAATGCCCTGCTGACCCGCATGGGCCATGATGAAGTTGACGCTCTGGCCGCGCCCGATGTCGCCGCGCCCAAAGCTTCTCTTGCCGCCTTGTTCGCACCCGGACTGGCCCGCATCACCCTGTTACTGACAGCCGCCTACTTCGCGCACATCATGACCTTCTATTTCATCCTGAAATGTGTGCCCAAGATCGTCGTCGACATGGCCATGCGCCATCGGCGGCCGGCGGCGTGCTGGTGTGGGCCAATGTCGGGGGACTGGCGGGCGCTTTGCTGCTGAGCGTCCTCAGTTGGAAAATCGGTATCCGCGTGCAGGTCATCATCGCCATGCTGATCTCCACGGCGATGGTCAGCTTTTTCGGTCAGGGCCAATCCAGCCTGTCGGGCCTGGCGATGATTGCCGCCGCCGCCGGCTTCTTCACCAATGCCGGCGTCGTGGGCCTCTATGCCCTGATCGCCCAGTCATTTCCGACAGCCGTCCGGGGCGGCGGAACGGGTATCGTGATTGGCGCCGGGCGCGGTGGTGCGGCACTGGGACCGATATTGGCAGGCTTTCTGTTCAGCCTGAATTTCGGCCTGCCGATGGTGGCCATGACGATGTCGCTGGGATCGCTCCTTGCCGCCGTCGCCCTTTTGCTGCTGCGGCCCGGCCGATCATCCTGATCCAAGCATAGTCTAACGACTATCCACTCTCATTCGGCCTACAGATCGCCTTCCGCATAGCTCCTGATCAGTTGATACAGGAAGCGGCGGCCGTCCATGATCACGCTCACCCGATAGCGTTCGTTCAGCCCGTGGACGCCATTGCCGTCCGGCTCGCGGAACATGCCTGACACGCCAATGGTTGGGATGCCCGCCGCGTTCAGCGTCCGCCCGTCGGTGCCGGCCGTGGTCATGAACGGCACGACCGGCGTTCCGCCCAACTGGTCCTTCGACGCCTTCTCGATCGGCCCCATGATCTGCGGCGTGATCTTCGGGAATACCGGTGACGGCCCCTGCTCCGGCTTGATCAGCGTCAGTTCCGGATCGGCGATCGCCTTCAGCAGCATGGCGTTGGCGTTATCGATCGTGTCGCCCGGCAACAGGCGGCAGTTGATGGTCAGCCGCACGCTCTGGGGCAGGGCATTGGCCGCATGGCCACCCTCGATCATCGTGGGGACACAGGTGGTGCGCAACATGCCATGCCATAGCGGCGACTGGCTGACGATCCGGTCCGCCTCCGCATCATTGGGGTTCGCGACCAGCCGCGCCATCGCCGCGCCCGTCTCCCCGCCCACGATCGGCGCCATGCGGGTGAAGAAGCCCTTGCTGGATTCATTGAAGGTCACCGGAAATTCCAGCTTGCTCAGCCGGTCCATCGCCCGCCCCATGCTGTAGAGCGCATTGTCTGGCCGGGGTCGCGAGGAATGGCCGCCCGGATTGGTCGCCTCCAGCACGAAATTGCCGCCGCCCTTTTCCGCCACCAGCACCGACACGACGACCCGCTTGCCATCTTGCGTCATCTCGCCGTTGCCGCCTTCGTTCAGGCCCAGCTTCGCGTCGATCAGATCGCGATGATTGTCGACCAGCCATTTCGCGCCATTCACCCGGCCGCCGCCTTCCTCGCCACAGGTCAGCGCCATCTTCACCGTATGTTTGGGCTTCAGTCCTTCCTTGTTGAAGCGCAGCAGCGTGTCGATCCAGGCCGCCGCCTGCGACTTCATGTCGGCGACGCCGCGCCCGTACAGAACGCCATTTTCCTCGATCAGGGTGAAAGGGTCGCGCTTCCAGTCGGCACGCTTGGCGTTCACCGTGTCGATATGCCCCAGCAACAGCAGCGCATCGGGCTGGCGGCCCGGCAGGATCGCGACCAGATTGCCCGCCTTGGGGTCTTCGGGCGGCACCAGCAGCTGGATATTCTCGGCCGGGAAGCCCGCTCCCTTCATCCGCGCCGCGACCTTTTCGACCAGCGTCGTGCAACTCCCCGTCGCCCCGGTGCTGTCTGTTTCGACCAGTTCCTTCAATATCGCGCGATATTGCGCCTCACCCGGATCGGCCGTTGCGGCGAAGGCCCCTGCGGGTGTCAGCAGGGCAAGGGTAAAGGCGATCTTGGCATAAGGCATCAGCGGCTCTCCCTGGAGCGGATCATGAAAACAGGATGCGGCACGGCCGGATCATGGCGCCGCGCAGGTAAAACTGGCGGTGGCGTTGCTGTCGCCGCCCCGATAGCGCGGCACCAAAGGCCAGACGCAGATCGGACGCTGGAAGGCGATGCGTCCCGAAGGCCCCTGGCCCTCACTATATTTGGTCGCCACCAGCGTTTCGGGCGCCTTGCCCTTTTCCACCCAGTCATAAAGGGCAAGGCCCATATCGTGCAGACTGTCATCGACCGGCGGCTCGCTGTTGCGGGTCGCGTTCGACATGTTGGTCGCCCCCTCCCCGCCCGCCGTATGCCCCATGCCGCCGACCATATAGAGGCGGGCAAAGCCCTGTATATCTGCCAGCCTGTCCGTCCGCGTGCCCGCGCTGCTCTGCGCGACGAGGCTCTCATAATAGTTGATCGTTTCGGGCGATGCCGCGACCGGATCGTTCCAGCCGACGAACATGATCAGCTTGCCGCCCCGCGCCCGAAAGCGCGACAGGTCGGGATCGACGGCATCGATGACCGGCCCCATCGACGTGCGAACCCGGTCGACATCCGCGCCCCAGTCGAATTTCCACCAGTCCCAGTCCGGATCGTCCTTCACCCAATAGCGGAAGAAATCGACGCGCTGCGGCTCATCCTGCTTGCCCGGATTGGCCCAGTAGCCGGCCCAGCCCGGCAGCGGGCTGTCCTCATCCCCCTGCCCTTCGCTGCCCACGACATAGCCGGGATAGATTTGCGCGCCCGTCCGGGCATCGCGCGGTCCCTGATAGATGGCCTGCATCGTCGCCACCTGCTCCCCGGTCAGGCAGTCGGGGGCGTCGCCGCCCTTGCAGGACAGGCTGGCCGGGTCGAACGGGCAGGCACGCGGATCGCTGACCACGCCATCGCTCACCCCGTCCAGCGCGTCGCATTGCGCGACCACCGCCTTCTTCACCATGGCCAGCTTCGGCACCGGGACGATGGGATGATCATTGTCGCCGGGCCGGTGATTCTTCACGAAACTCCAGAGGAAGGACAGGATGAGCGATGTCCGGTTATTGCCCGGCGCGCCCGCGATGATGCCGTCGAAATCCTCCGGATAGCGCTGCGCTTCCATCAGCGCCTGATGGCCGCCGGTGGAGGAGCCGGAGAAATAGCTATGGGTCGCCGCCCGGCCGTAATAGGCCTGCGTCATCGCCTTGGCCGCGACGATGCTTTCATGGACGGCGCGGAAGCCCCAATCCTCGATCGCCGCGCGATTGCCGCGCCCGAAGGTCAGCGATCCGCCGCGATGGCCGGTATCGGTCGCCACGCCCACATCGCCCCGGCGGACCCGCGCCGCGAGTTGCGCATAATAGAGGTTCGACCCGAAGCCGCCATTGCCGACCATATGGACCCGCCCGGACCAGTCGGTCGCCTGTGGCAGCCAGACTTCGAAACCGATGCGGGAACCGGCCACGGGCGAGGCTACCGCCTGCACATGGCAGAATGTCGGCAGCGCGCCATGGCTGCGAACCGGGCGACCGTCCTCCTGCGGTTCGGCAAAGCTGCCGCCGGCAATCTCCTGCGCGCCGGTGACGGTGACATGCGGCAGCACGATCTTCGCCATGTCCGCGCAGTTCGCAGCATGAGCCGGATCGGCCGCCAACGCGACCAGCGCCAGCCCTCCGACCAGCCCAATGCCTATTGCCCTCACTTCAGCGTTTCGGGCGGCGACGGCTTGGCCAGCGGCACGGGGACATGGCGGGGCATATAGACCTGCCCGTCCTTGATCACGATATTGCCGTTGCGCACCACCATCTCGACCTTGGCCAGATCGTCCAGATTCTGGTCCGGATTGCCCGCCACGACGATGACGTCGGCCAGCTTGCCCGGCTCCAGCGTGCCCAGCTTATCTCCCATATCCATGATCTGGGCATTGACGCGGGTTGCCGCCATCAGCGCCTTGGCCGGGGAATAGCCCGCCTTTTGCAGGAATTTGAGGTCGGCGATGTAGATGTTGGGCGTGTTATAGAAGGAACCGCCGATATTGTCGGTCCCGACGCCGATGGTGATCCCGGCGGCGATCATTTTCTTCAGGATATCATAATTGGCCTGCGCCGCCATGGAGAAGCGCCGCGATGCCGTGCCCGCATAGACGCCGCGCGAATCGAACAGCCCCTGATAAACCTGCATGGTGGGGATGGAGGCCGTCCCCTTCTGCGCCATCAGCTTGATCGTCTCATCGGTGCGCGGCAGCGGATGCTCGATCGAATCCACCCCGGCCTCGACCGCCATCTGGGTATAGATGGTCTCGCAATCGCAGGTGACCTTCAGGCCCAGCCGATGCGCCTCCGCCACGGCGGCCTTCACCTCGTCCGGGGCGAAATGGCTGGCGATCTTGATATGGCTGGCGCCCATCTTGTAGGTTTCGCGCACCGCCTTGACCCAATCGTCCGCGCCATTGGCTTCGCGCGTATAGGCGGCGCTGTGGATCGGGGTCAGCGGCCGGTCGGCGGCATGGCCGCCCGTGCCGGTGATGATATGCCCGGCGGCAAAGACACGCGGTCCGGGCGCCATATCCTTTTCCAGCCATTCGCTGATGATATAGGGCGCGTTCAGCGGCCCGCTCATGTCGCGGACCGACGTAATCCCGTTTTCCAGCAGCATTTGCAGGCTGCGCAGCGCGCGCAGCGTGGCATGGCCTTCGCTGTCGGTCATGTCCGCCGGGGTTTCCGGGGTCGGGTAGGTCGAATGGACATGCATGTCGATCAGGCCCGGCATCACCGTCTTGCCGGTGACGTCGACGATCTTCGCATCGGCCGGCCAGGCGGTCGAACCCGCCGGCAGCACCGCCACGATCTTGTTCTGCTGGATCACGACCGATCCGGGATAGGCCGCGCTCTTCACGGAATCGAAGATGCGCCCGCCGGTCAGCACCAATGTCCCGTCGAAACCCTGCTTGCGGGGAATGGCCGGGGTCCGTTGCGGATTGTCGGCCGTCACCTGTTCGGGATATTGCACCTTGCGCCGGTCGTTGAAATCCTGCGCCAGCGCGGTTCCGCCCAGCAGCAGAGCCAGCGGCAGCATGCGCTTTGCCCCCTGCAAGGCGCGACGCGCCTTATGCCGCGCAAAATCCTGAATGCTGTCCCTCTTCACCTGACGCCCCCCGGTCTGAACCTGTCTGCCCCTAAAGACGCAGGCCCGGCCGACAGCCTCCCGATAAAATGGAATTTTGTCGTACTTTGTGTCGAAAAGCCGATCGTGCGGATACCGGAAAAGCCGCTTTCGTCCGTTGTGGAGGAAAGGAACCGTGCGGGGTGGGGCAGGTCGATCTTGGCAGAGCGGGGAAGGACTTTCAGACAGTCGTTCGCGCATGTCGGGATCATCGGCCCGGCATCGCTTGGCCTGCTCGCTTTATCCTGCCCGGCAAAGGCGGGATTGGGCGGACCGGCCAATATATCCGTCCCACAGCAACGACTGGAAAAGGCGATCCAGCAACTGGCCGTGCAGACACGGCGACAGGTCATTTTCGCTCCCTCGCCCCTGACCCGTAAACTGTCCGCGCCGATCAAGGGCTATCTGACATTTGAAGACGCGCTGCGCCGCCTGCTCAGGGGGACCGGCCTGACTTTCCGGCAAAGCGTCAACGGCGTCATCTCGATCGAGCCGGAGCGCGAGGAAGCGGCTCCCCCCGCAACGCCCGCCGAACCGGTGGATGCGCCACCCAATCCGCAGGCGCTGGTCGTCATCGGTCCCCATATATTCGAACCCGTGACCTTTGCCGGCGACATGCAACTGCGCCCCGCCAGCTTTTCGCTCGACGCCCTGCTGGATGATGGCGCCGGTCCCAGCGCCCAGCCCGGCAGCGCGGGGCAGCAGGGCATTGTCGTCCGCGGCATCGGCATGGCGGGGGAGGCCACGACAGCCGTCTATTTCGGTGACGTCGCCATCACCGGCCCCTCCGGCACCGGCAGCGATGCGTCGCGCACGACCATGGATCTGGCGCTGGTCGACATCTATAGCGTCAGCACGGCGCGAACCGCGCGCAACACCGAACATGGCATCGGCGCGCTGGCCGGCGAGGTGGAAGTGGAGCCCGAACCCGCCAAGCTCGGCAAATGGGAAGGCAAGTCGACACTCGGCTTTTCGCTGCTGGAGGGCGGTGATCCGGGATATCAGCTGGCGGGAACGATCAATGCGCCGGTCGGTGAAAATGCCGCAATCCGGCTGACCGGCTATGCTAACCGGCAGGGCGGCTTCGTCGACAATATCCGCACCGGCGACGACAATGTGAATGGCGATGCGATGCAGGGCGTCCGCCTCATCACCCGCTATGCTCCCCATGCCGATCTCGACATATCCGCGCTGCTGACATGGCAGCACCGGCGCATATCGGACAGCGGCGCCTGGAGCCGCGCGCTGGGCCGTTATAATATGGACCGGCAATTTCTGGCGCCGACGACCCATGACTTCCTGCTGGGACGGCTGAAGGCCGCCTACCAGATGGACCATGTCCGCCTGACCAGCATATCGGCTTATTATCGCTGGAAGCTCGACCGCAAATTCGACCGCACCAATCCCACCCTTCTTCAGGCGTCGGACCCGGCCGCCTGCCAGCGCTATTTCGCCCTCGGCACCGGCGCTATGTGTGACCCGCAGCAAGTCGACGCCTTCACCAATCATGTGGAAAGCCTGACCCCGGCCCTGCTGCACATTCCCATCACCCTGCGCCGCATGTCGCAGGAAGTCCGTCTGGAAAGCCGACCCGGCGGCCCGATCGACTGGACTACCGGGGTGATGCTGGACCACCGGTCGGAACATTTCAGCAGCGGCCTCTCCGTCTATACGGACGATGACGCACCAACCGACTATTTCGGCCTGCGCGAAATGGCTATCAGCCGGACGCAGGCGGCGATTTTCGGCGACGTCGCCTATCATGGCGACGGCGGCTGGCTGGCGTCGCTCGGCCTGCGTTATGACTGGCACCGTGTATCGTCCCGCAACGACGTACTGGTGCCCAACATCATCAGCGGATCGATCGATTCCTGGCCGTTGACGGTCAAGCGATCGCAGGGCCTCTATGCCCGCGCACATCTGGACCTGCCCGTCGACGATCATGTGACGCTGCACTGGCAGGCGACCCGCAGCTTCCGCCCGGCGGGGGTGAACACGGCTTCGGTCCTCGTCCCCAACCAGCGCACATTTGAGGCGGACAGCTTGTTGGGCGCGGAATTCGGCCTGAAAGCGCGGTGGAACCCGGCCCTGTCCTTCACACTGATGGGCTATCTCAACGTCTGGCAGGACATGCAATATCGCGCTTTGTCGGAAAACCGGTCCCACGCCTATATCGTCAATGTCGGCAACGCCGCGATCGCCGGCACGGAAATGGAAATGACGGTCACGCCATCCGACCGCACCACCATCCGCCTGTCGAGCAGCATAATCCTGAGCCAGATCGAACGGATAGCACCGGCCGCCGCCGCCGTGGGCGTCGTGGAAAAGGGCGATTCAATCCCCTTCGCCTCCACCTTCCGCGCCAGCCTCAGCCTGATGCAGCGCTGGCCGCTGGAGGACGGACGCGCGATCACTGCGAAAGCCCATTGGCAATATCAGTCCGGATTCCATTCCACCTTCAGCCGAAACGACCCGGATTATCTGGCGACGAAGGGCTTCCTGCTGCTCAACACGGACGCCGCCTATAACTGGCGCGATGCGTCCATTTCGGTGTCCCTCAAAAATCTTTTCAATGTTCGTGCAGATTTGCGTGCTTTGAATAATGGATTCGGGGCGGGTCAAACGTTCAGCTACAGGCCAAGGGAATTTTCGTTGATCTGGACAAGACGATGGTAACATCGCCGGACAGGATACCGACAGGCCAATAGGGGGAAGTGGAGAGGAACGGAGCTATTTGACAGGGGAATAGGCATCCGATGGACCAGTATCGCGGTACGCAATTAAGTCTCGCTCCGTCCCATCCGCTGCATCAGCGGGACCTGATCCCGTTCATCCCTGCCCTGCGCAGCTATTTCGTCCGGAAAACCGGCAATCTGAACATCGTGGACGATCTGGTGCAGGACGTGATGCTGCGCATTCTGGCGCGGCGATCGACCGACCAGATCGACAATCCGGAAGCCTATCTGTTCCGCACCGCCGCCAATGTGCTGCGCGACAAGGCCCGCCGCGACAGCGTTCGCAAGGTCGAGATGCAAAAAAATCTGACCGAAAGCGATCATCCTGTTGAGGAATGTTCGCCAGACCGCGTCATAGTTGCAAGAGAAGAGATATTGCGGGTCGCGGCGGCGTTGCAGGAACTGCCCGAACGAACACGGGACATATTCCTGATGAAGCGGTTCGAAGGTTTGTCCCATGCGGAAATTGCGGCCAGGGTCGGCCTTTCGGTCAGTGGTATTGAAAAGCAGATCGCAAAAGCGGTAGCGCATCTCGCCCGGCGAATGTCGAAGTGAAAGGTTAAGGCGCAACCATGGCTGATCGGTTTGATGTTGCCGCTGCATATCTGGCGCGCATGCTGTCGCGTCGGGATTCTCCGGCCATGCAGTCCGAAATGGACGAATGGGAAGAGGCTGCGCCGGAAAATCGCAAGGCGATGGAAGATGTGTACGCCGCCTGGGATGTCGCCGGATCGACCCAGGACAGCCCGGAAATCCAGCAGATGCTGGCCGAGATGCGCGAACGGACCCAGCCGAAGCGTGAAAGCTGGCTGCGTTCGGGCACCGGCAAATGGGCCATCGCCGCTGGATTGGTCGCGATGGTGTCCGCCTCTGCCGTCGTCTGGTTCGGCAAGAGCGGCTCGACGCCCGGCGCCAGTGAGCAGGCGCAGATCGCGGCCGTGGCAAATGATCCCCAGATTCTGACCAGCGCCAAGGACCGCCGCACCATCCGCCTGCCGGACGGATCGCGCATCACGCTGGATCGCGACAGCAGCATCAGGTTGGCCTATTCCGACAATCAGCGCGGCGTCACGCTGCAAAATGGCCGCGCCCATTTCGCCGTGCACAAAGATGCAAGCCGCCCCTTCATCGTCTCGGCCGGTCGGCTGACCGCCACCGCCGTCGGCACCGCCTTCGACGTCAGCCTCTCGCCCAAGGGCGAGGGCGTAATGATATCGGAAGGCATCGTCCGCGTCGTCACCCAGTTGCCCGCCAGGCATGGCGGCCATACGACCCTGCTCAACGCGGGCATGAAGCTGGTGCAATATGCCGGTTCGGTCGAACTGACCCCGGTCGACATCATGCAGGAATCCGCCTGGACCGACGGCAAGATCATCTTTTCATCGCATTGCCTGACCGACGTTGCCCGCCAGATGAACCCCTATGCTGGCGACGCCCTGCTGGTCGACCGGGACGCCGCCCGGATCGCGATCAGCGGCGTGTTCGACCTCAATAATGTGGAAGGACTGGCCCATGCGCTGGAGCAACAGGGGCTGGCCACGGTGCGCCATCAAAATGGCAAGATCATCATTTCCCGCGTTCCGGCAGCCGGTTCGACCGACTGCCGGAGCCTGACCTAAATCAGGGCTTCGCTGAAGGCCCGTAGAGCAGCGCGTTGAACAGGAATTTGAACGTTCCATAGGCCTGCGCGCGATGCGCCACTTCGGGCGCCATGACGAACAGCTTCCCCTTGCCGACATCGATATCCGCGACGGCGATGGTGCCCCCCAGCTTCTCCTGCCCCACGGCCCAGCCGCTGCGCAGCAGATCACGCCCGTCGAACCAGGATATGCTCTTATAGCCCGCACCACCAGCAACCGGGGTGAAGCTCTGCGCCTGATTGAAGAAGACGTCCACCTGATCGGGCAGGCCAAAGGCCAGCGGCTGGCGATTGTCGACGCGCGCGCGCAGGATCGCGCCGGGGATATAGAAGTTCTTGATATCCAGCGCCTTTGCCGCGCCATCCACTTCCCGCGTCAGGGCGGGCTTGAGCGGCGTAGAAAACAGGTCGACGAAGCGCGCCGAACTGCCGATCGCCACCACGCTGCCGCCATTGCGGGCAAAGGCGGCGATGGCAGGCACCGTCTTGGCATCCGTAACCTTGCCCAGCATCGCGCGATATTGGGTAGGCGTGTCGTTCAGCTCCGGCTGGCGGCTCGGCCGGTCGGAACCCCATGCGCCTTCGGGTGGCAGGGCGTCGTCGGCGAACAGAAGGACGTCATAATCCTTCTCCAGATTGCCCGCGTCCAGTCGCTGCGGAAAAACCTGCTCGAACGGGAATTCGAACCGCTCCAGCAGCCAGCGCGTCCAACCCGCCGTGATCAGCCCGCCATAGCGATCCACCAGCCCGATCCGCATGGGTTTCAGCGCGATCATTTCGCCCTGCGGCTTTGCCGCCACCGCCTGCGCGACGATCCCCAATTCGCTTGTTGCCTTCGCGACGATGCTCTTCGCCTGTGCCGACGCCGGTATCCAGATCGCGCCGGGCTGCATCGCTTTGCCATTCACGCTCGTCGCCTGCCGCACCCAGGCCGGGCGAATACCGGCCTTGAGCAGGCGATTCGTCAGGATGAAGCCGTTATTGCTCTCATGGCTGACGATCCAGCCGGCATCGCCCTGCCCCTCGATCCGGCCGGGCGGCGGGGCCAGCGGTTCGGACAGGGTGGCAAAGCCTTCGGGCATCGGGTCCAGGATGCGGTCGAACCTTACCCCCATCTGATAGGCCAGCGTATAGCCGGTAATGTCGTAGGGCGCCTTGGGCGGACCGCCGGGGTAATCGGTGTCGTGGGGATGATCCTGCGGCTCGAACATGTCCAATATATGCGGGCGATAGGCCTGCGCCGTCCGCACGATATAGGAACCGGCGGCATAGCTTTTGCCCCCAGCCGTGAAGGGTGCGTCGGCCCGCTCGACATCGACGCCATTCTTGATCAGCGCGTTGAGGAAGGTGACGGCGGTCGGCAGATCGGGCTGATCGGCGGGAATGACATAGGCGCGCGGATCGCGTTCCGCCGGCGGCTGCATCAGCATGCCATAGAGTTTGGGATCGATCTTCTTCGGTCCGCTGGCCATGGGACGATTATATTCGTCCTTGCCCTCCACCTTCAGCGGCGCAGCATTGACCAGCCGGTCGACCTTGGCGGGCGTCACGGTCCAGCTGTCGCGGCTGCCCTTCTCTATGCTGTTCATGCCCATCCGCCAGACGTTGAACAGCAACCGCTCCCGATTGCGCGATGCATAGTCGATCACGGCGCGGTTGAGCGTCCATTGATAGTCGAGCGAATCCTGCAAATGCCAGTCGCGCGGCGCGATCGGCATCATCTCGTCGCCACGCGGCAACTGGGTGCCGGGCACCAGCGGGATCTTCGCGGGCGTGGGGCTGCCGATAATCTCGGTCAGCAGGCCGATGCTGTTGTGGAAATAGGCGACCGACCGTTCCATGCCATTATGCCAGGTGGAATAGCGTGCCGCGCTGCGGGTGCCCGATCCCGCCTTGCCCTCGGCGATCAGGCGGGAATGCATGGAAAAGCCGACCTCGTTGAGCTGCGACATGACGATCGGGTCATAGTTGAAATTGAACGGATCGCGGAAAGGCGGGACGAACACCACCATGCCTTCCGGCCCGGTCTGATGCTGGTTGTAGATGATCTGCGGATACCATGTGCGGAACAGCTGCCGGTTGACATTTTCCGTCTCCGGCATCGCCATCATATAGCTATCGCGGTTATTATCATGGCCGATATATTTCTGGTACAGCACGGGCAGCGTCGCAAATTCCCGCGCCTTGGGATCGGCATGGCGCATATACCAGTTGGCGACCAGCTCCATCCCGTCCGGATTGTCCTGCGCGAACAGGATGATGCAATCGTCCAGCATCCGCATCGTTTCCGGGTCGGACTGGGTCAGCATCCGGTGAAGCACCTGAATCTGCCCCTGCGCCGTCACCGTTTCGGTCGCGTGCATGCCCGCGTCGATCCAGACGATCGCCTTGCCCTCCGCCGACAGGCGCTGCGCCTCCTTCTCGTCCACGCCCTTGGCGCGCGCCAGTTTCTGCGCGATGTCGCGATAATGATCCAGCTTGCCCAGATTGGCGGGGGACGACACGATCGCCATCCATTGCGTCCGCCCTTCTGCCGTCTTGCCCATGTCGACCAGCTTCATCCGGTCGCTCTCACCGGCCAGCTTCTTCAGATAGGCTTCATATTCGCTATAATTGGCCAGATAATAATCCGTGCCCGGCTTCTGCTTGAAAAAGGCTTCGGGCGCGGTCTGCGCGGTCAGGGAAACGGATTGCGCCAGCATGCCGGCGGTCAGCAACAGCCAATGGGGTTTCATCATGGCTCCATGGAAAATATTTTAGGTAAACTGGCGCGATAAGCCGTTCAATAAAAGCGGATATTGTCCACCTGCATCCACAGATGCTTGCCCGCCGGGCGACTGCCGCCGATCTCCACCTGAATGATGCCATCGGGCTTGAACGCAGGCGCCGCCTGCCCGCGCGTGACGACCGGCGTGAACTGGCTGAAGGGCACGTCCACGCTGCCCCAGGCGGGCGTGCCGGTCACGGTCGTTTCCCAGCTTCCGTCCAGTCCGTTGATCCGCACGATATAGGCGCCATCCCCCTTCACCTCGAAACGCACGCCCTGATAGCCGTCCAGCCGAACCGGCGTGACCGACCCGCGCGTCAGCGGCACAATGAAGCCTGCATAGGCATTATCCTTGGTCGACATACGGGCCGACAGCGCCAGCGCCTTGCCCCCGCCATCGCGCGGCACGACCTGCGTGATCTCCACCGTCCGGTCGAGGCCGCCATCGGGCGATTCCAGCCGCAACGTATCGAGCGAGGAGCGCTGGTCCGCCCGTTCGAAATCATCCAGCAATGCCGGCACGGTGACGGACGCCAGCCGGGTCGCCTGATTGGCGGCAGGCAGCGGCGGCGCCCCGGCCCCGCTGACCAGACGGCCGTCGACCATGACCTGCGATATCTTGTAGACGTCCATGATATTCGCCCAGGGCGCACCATCGATGATCGCGATGTCGGCCCGCTTGCCCACGGCGATGGTCCCGCGATCGGCATCGATCCGCAGCACCTTCGCGCTGTTCTTCGTGCCGGACTCCAGCGCCTGTGCCGGGGTCAGCCCTGCCTTCACCAGCAATTCCATCTCGCGCAGCGTCGATCGGCCATGCGGCGTGCCGGGCATACCGGCATCGGTGCCGACGGCGATGATCACGCCCGCATCATGCAGCGCCTTCACATTGCCCAGCGCATAGCCGAAATTGATCAGCGATCTTTTGTAGCGCGGATCGTCGGTCGTCACCGGCCCTTGACGCGGCTTTTCCGGATCATAGACGGCCAGTGTCGGCGCCATCGCCATGCCGGTCGCCTTGATCGCGGCCACTTCCTCCGCCGTGATCGCGCGATCCTGCATGCCGTGGGCCAGCGAATCCACTTCGCCCCGCGCTCCGACCAGCCCGCGTTCGACCGTGACCGTATGGGTCAGGACGGGCCAGTTATTCTTGTGCGCCGCCTGCGACAGCGCCCGCAGCGTCCATTCGTCCATGCTGGTATTGTCGGGCGAGCTGCCATAGCGCCAGCCATCGGTGAAGGCCTTGATCAGGTCCGGCTGATAGGCTTCCAGCGTCTTGACCGCCGCCTTCGCGCCTTCGGGCGTGTTGATGGGGATGGTCGTGTTCCGATCGCCCCAGTCCGCGCCATGGCCGCCCGGCGTGCTGACGCGCGCGGCAAAGGCGACATGCGGCGTCGCCAGCGTCTTCAGCCAGGCGCGGCGCGGGGCATAGGATTCGGGCTGCTCATGAAAGTCCGTGACCGTGGTGATGCCCGACTGGACATAGGCGGTGGCGATCTGCGGAATGGTGGCGGGCGATCCGCCCGGCGTCCAGTGGGTGTGCACGTCGATGAAGCCCGGCAGCACCGCCTTCCCCTTCGCATCGATGATCTTCGCGCCGCGCGGCACGGTCACATCACTGCCCACGGCAATGATCCGGTCGCCTTCGATCAGCACGGTGGCAGGCTTTGCCGCCGTACCCGTGCCGTCGAACACCATGCCGCCCACTATCGCGGTGACGCCCTTGCCGGTTTGCGCCGGGACGGACGCCGCCGTCAGAACCAGACCCGCAATCACCGGTGCCATCAGAAGATATGTGCGCAAGATATGCCCCCTTATTGCCTGCCGCTCGCCAGCCCCACGGCCCGGACGAATAGCCTCTCTGCTCCCTAAGACGCAGCGCACGCGCCTATCCTCCCAAACCAGCGCCAAACATTGCGACAGCTTATTCTGTGGGGGTTTGTCGCCCAGCCGCGTCTATATTTCGGACCAGTAACGAGGGGACATATATCCATGGGGAAAACAGCACTCACACTCGCCCTGACGACGGCGCTTTCGATGGGCGGCATGACCGCGCCGATCGCCCATGCCGCGCCAGCCGACGGCGAACCGGCCTTTCGCGCGCTGTACAAGGAGATGGTGGAAACCGACAGCAGCTTCGACACCGGCGACTGTACCGCCGTGACCAACAAGGTGGCGG
Organism: Sphingobium sp. AP50; assembly: GCF_900109095.1. Taxonomy (GTDB): domain Bacteria; phylum Pseudomonadota; class Alphaproteobacteria; order Sphingomonadales; family Sphingomonadaceae; genus Sphingobium. The sequence continues at coordinate 1,036,535 of NZ_FNYZ01000001.1, read as the reverse complement.
AACGGATGAAGGCGGCGGGTTTCCCGGCGGAAAATCTCCACCTCTTCGTGCCCGAAGGCCATCCCAAGGCGGGCGCGCTGGTCGCCGTCTATCCGGGCCGCGATCCCAAGGCCAAGGCGATCCTGATGCTGGGCCATATCGACGTAGTGAACGCCCGCCGGGCCGACTGGACCCGCGATCCCTTCACCATGATCGAAGAAGACGGCTATTTCTACGGTCGCGGCACCTCCGACATGAAGGCGCAGAGCGCGATCTGGGCGGACACTATGATCCGTTTCAACCAGGAGAAGTACAAGCCGCTGCGCACCGTCAAGATGGCGCTGACCTGTGGCGAGGAAGGGCTGTATCTGAACGGCGCCAAATGGCTGACGGAAAATCAGCGCGACCTGATCGACGCCGAATTCGCCCTGAATGAAGGCGGCGCAGGTGAGTTGGACGCCAGCGGCAAGCCGGTGGCGCAGACGCTTCAGGCCGCGCAGAAGGTGGTGATGAACTTCGCGGTGGAGGCGACCAACCCCGGCGGCCATTCGTCCGTCCCGCGCCCCGACAATGCGATCTACAGCCTGGCCCGCGCGCTCGACCGGCTGGGTCAATATGATTTCCCGGTCCAGTTCATCGACGCCAACAAGGGCTATTTCACCCGCATGGCCAAGGTGGTGGGCGGCGAAACCGGCGCCGCGATGACCGCCATCGTCGCCAATCCCAATGATGCGGCCGCCAATGCGATCCTGAACAAATCGCCCATGTATCATTCGATGCTGCGCACCACCTGCGTCGCAACCATGTTGTCGGCCGGCCATGCTTCCAACGCCCTGCCCCAGCGCGCGACCGCCACGGTCAATTGCCGCGTAATGCCCGGTGTATCGACGGACGAAGTGTTGGCGACGCTGACCAAGGTGGTCAACGATCCCGAAGTCAAGGTCACGTCCCAGCGCGCCTATCGCCCGTCCAATCCGGCCCCCGTCACGCCGAAGATATTGGGCACGGCCGAGAAGATCTCCGCCTCCATCTGGCCAGGCGTTCCGGTCGTGCCGCACATGGCGACCGGCGCCACTGACGCGGTGTCGCTGAATGCGGCCGGCATCCCGACCTATGGCATTTCCGGGCTGTTCCGCGACACCGACGGCAATGGCGTCCATGGCCTCAACGAACGTATCCGCGTTAAGTCCGTGATGGAAGGTCGCGTGTTCCTCTATCAACTGGTGAAGGCCTACGCCGACCAGAAGAATTGATGAAAAAGGGGCCGGTCATCCTCTCGGATGACCGGCCCCTCCTCGCCCTCCCTGACCTCGCTAAGCCTTAATAGCCCACGCCATAGCCCATGCGGCGCGGGTCCGATCCGCCCATGCGGGCGCCCGACGGATCGGCCAATATGCCCTGAATGCTGCCGATGGCATAAGGGCCGACCTTCTCGATCCGATGCCCCATCGCCCCCAGCGAGGCGATGATGTTCTCGGAAAAACGCCCTTCCATCTGCACGCTCATCGCCGCACCGGGCTTGTAGAAATTGGGGTCAGGGTCCAGCGCGAAACGCGGCGCTTCGATCGCCGCCTGAATGGGCATGCCCCGGTCCACCACATTGACCAGAAACTGATATTGGGTCTGGCCGATGGTTTCGCCGCCCGGCGACCCGAACACCATCTTGAACCGCCCCTTGTCCAGCACGATCGTCGGGCCATTGCCCAGCAGCGCCCGCTTGCCCGGCGCGATCTTGTTCGGGTGCCCGGCATAGGGCGCGGACGATCCCAGCCGCAGTCCGTTATTGCACAGCAGCCCCGTGTCCCCCATCACCATGAACGTGCCGAAACCGCCACCGACGGTCGTCGTCACGGCGATGGCATTGCCGTCCTGATCGACGATCGACATACTGGTCGTATCGCCGCCACGGGTATGATCGTCCCCGTTCGCCGCGAAAATCTGCGGCGGCTGCGTCATCGACGTGCGGCCATTATAGCGGATCGCGTCGCCCCCCTCGGGATAGGCGATCGCCCGCTTGATATCGATCAGACGGCGGCGCTCGGCCGCGAACTGCTTGGACAGCAGGCCATGGACCGGCGTCTCGCTAAATTTCGGGTCGGCCGCATATTTATAGACGTCCGCCTTGGCGACCTTGATCGTTTCGATCAGCAGGTGCGTCAGTTCCGGTCCATCAGCGGGCAGTGCGGAAATATCCCACCCCTCCAGCAGATTGAGCTGCTCGCACAATTCCAGCCCGGTGCGCGATGTCAGCGGACTGGAGTAGACGTCCAGCCCGCGATAATTGGTGCTGACCGGCTTGTCCCATTGCGGGCGATAGGCCGCCATGTCGTTCAGCCGCAGCCAGCCGCCGGTCTGCTGCGAAAAGCGCGCAAATTCCTGCGCGACCGGCCCGGAATAGAAATAGTCATAGGCGGCCTGCAACGCCTTGCCATGATCGGCCCCGCCCTTGCGCGCCTGCGTATCCGCGTCGGCCAATGCCTGAAGCGTGCGGGCCAGCGGTTCGTTGCGGAAGATCGAGCGGGGCGCAGGCGGCTGACCGCCGGGCAGGAAGATCGCCGCGCTGGTGGGATAGAGTTTCAGCGTCGCCTGCGCCCGGCGGATGAACATCGCGATCGACGGGTCTAGCGGGTGGCCATCGCGCGCATAGCCGATCGCCGGTTCCAGCAGCGTCGCCAGCGGCAACTTGCCGAAGCGGCGCGCCAGTTCGATCCAGCCGCCGAACGCGCCGGGCACCGTCACCGCCTTTGGCCCATGATCCAGTTCCTTGGGATCGCCATCGGGATCAAGCAGACGGGGCGCGCCGCCGGTGAAGGCCAGGGAGGAAACCTCCCCGCTCTTGCGGTCGAAACAGGTGGCAAAGCCATTGCCCGCCGCGCTCGACGCCCAGGGTTCGACCACATTCATCACTGCCATCGCAGCCACCGCCGCATCGGCCGCCGATCCGCCCTGCATCAGCATGCGGACCCCGGCCATCGACGCCAGCGGATGACCGGCGGCGACACCGCCATGCGGCATCGGCACCTCGATCCGGTGGGCGGCAACGCTCGCCTCGCCCGATCGCGGCGCATCGGGCGCCCGCGCACCGGACTGGGCCAGCGCCCGCACCGGCAGGGCGGACATCGCCACCCCGGCCAGGCTGGCGCTGATCATGGCGCGCCGGTCCATCCGGGCAGGCGCTGTTTCGGGAGGGATGCTGCTCATGCCATTCTCATTTTTTCATGCAGGGATTTGGGCGGGCGAAAAACAGGAATGCCCGGCCCCGCAAAGGATATCTCTCCTCCGCAGAACCGGGCCATTCCCTTCACATCAGGGGATCAGAAGGACTTCTTCGCCCCGACATACCAGTAGCGGGCCTGCGGCGCGTAAAGGTTCGATGCATAGCCGTTGGACGACAGCGGCGGATCCTTGTCGAACAGGTTGCGCACGCCCAGCGTGAAGCTGCTACCCTTCAGCATGCCTTCATTCTCGAACTTGTAGGTGCCGTAGAGGTTGATCGTGGTCTGTCCCTTGACGACGAAATTATCGCCTTCGGAATTGATCACGCTGCTCTGATAGGTGTCGCTGATGAACTGGGTGAAGGCACCGATTTCCACCGGCCCATAGGAATAGTTCAGGCTGCCCGACAGGCGCCAGCGCGGCTGGCCGTCCCGCTTGAGCACGCTGCCACCGCCTGCGACAGCCAACAGCGAACTGATCTGACCCGACGAAATGCCGTCCAGAATAGCCTGTGTGCTCGAAGCCGCCAGAACGTCATATTTGATCAGACGGGCCGCGTTCACGTTCAGCGCAAAGTTGCCGATACCGGTCTTCACCCGATATTCCATGTTGAAATCGATACCATCGACCTGAACGGGCAGCAGATTTTCGAACGGCGCCACGACATAGAGCAGTTCGCCCACCGGCGCGAGGCCCGTGCCCGCTACCAGCGCTTCATCCGCCGCCGTGGGCGCAGCGCGCACGACATTCGGATTGCTGCTGCCCTGTGTGCGGAGCAGATAGTCGAGCGTCAGCGAGTTCTGATAGTCGAGCAGACCGATGACATTCTTCTGCTTGATCCGCCAGCGGTCGACCGTCAGCGTCACATTGCCAAAGCCATCGGGCAGCGGCGGCGAGAAGACGGCGCCGAAGTTCCAGCTGGTCGACGTTTCCGGCTTCAGATTGGGGTTGCCGCCGCTCTGGCGCTGAACCTGAAGGCTCTGATTACAGGCAGAGAAGCTGCTGATGCGGCCAGCGCGCAGGTCTGCTTCGCAGAGCACATAATCGGTGCCGGTGCCAACGCGAACCAGTGTGTCGGTGTTCACGACCTCCAGATTCGGCGCGCGGAAGCCCTGCGACCAGGAGCCGCGCAGGCGAATGCCTTCCAGCAAGTCCCACGCCGCCGCGATCTTGGGCTTCGCGACACTGCCGACGTCGCTATATTTTTCATAACGACCGGCGATCTGCACGTCGAAGGACCGGAACATCGGCACTTCCATTTCCGGGGTGAACAGCGGAATGGCGAGTTCAGCATAGGCCGAATAGACGGTGCGCTTGCCCCTGACGTCCGGGCTGTAGCTGGCGCCGATCAGATCGCTGTCATAAACGATGCCGGTCACGCTGTCGGTATATTTGACCGTGCCGTCCTGATGGGAATCGCGATCATCATGATAGGTTTCGCGGCGTATTTCGACACCGGCCGCCACACCGACATTGCCGCCGCCCCACAGGCCCAGCAGTTCAGCGTTCGACAATTTGAAGTCCCACAGCGCCAGCGTCGTCTTGTTCTTGCGGACGCTGGTGATCATCACGCTGTCCATCGTCGCCTGATTGTTGATCGTGCAATCGCCGATCGAGGGCGTATCGACGCAACCGCCGTTGAACGGATTATAGGCGTCGGACGTGGTCTTGTTGATCGCGGCCTGCAACAGGGTGCTGGAAATGCTCTGCATGCTGTCGCGCACGGTCGCCCAGTTATAGAGGGCGGCGGTGTCGTAATTCCACTTGCCGATCTCGCCCTTCAGGCCGCCCAGGAAGCGATACTGATAGTTGACGACATCCACCGGACGCGGACCGACATCGAAATAGTTGAGCGAACTGATCGTGACCGGCACGCCTTCGTCTGAGATGTTCAGGCCCGGCAGTCGGTTCGGCGATCCGGTCGCGCCCAACGGATTCCAATAGGCGTTCGCCGCCACGGTGATCGGCGTGGTGCTGAGCGAGGAACCCGACGAGGTGACCTGATGGGTTTCGCCGCGATAGAAGCCGGCCTCCCCATAGATGGTCATCGTGTCGGTGATGTCGAAATGCGCCGTGCTGAAGATGTTGATGCGGTTGATCGACGGCGTTGCGGTCAGCGTCTTGTCCGACAGGGTCGAATTGAAGCGCAGGTTGGAATCGGTCGAGGCCATGGCCGTGGTGCCGCTGCCATCGTCGATACAGACGCCCGGCGTGCTGCTGGCAACGGCGCAACCCGCATTGGTGTCGGGCTGGACATGGAACTGGCGCGAGGAATTGGTGATCGCTACGCCATTGCTGGTGATGACGCCGCTGCCCGATGCGCGGAACGTGCCCCAGGGCGTGGTCGTGCTGGTGCCGTTGAACGCCGCCACATTGGCGAAGGAGGTGCCGGCGACATAGCCACGACGGTCCGAGTCAGCGGTATAGTCCTGATCGCTCAGATACAGCTTGGTCTTGCGGGCATAGCCGGCGAAGAGCGAGATATTGCCGCGTCCTTCGGCAAAATCCTTGCCGACCAGTCCGTTGAAGGAAAATTCGCGCAGATTGGTGCCTTCCGCACCGCCATATTGCGTGTCGAACCTCGCGCCCTTGAAATCGGAATCGAGCACATTGTTGATGACGCCGGCCACCGCGTCCGACCCGTAGAGAGCGGCCGCGCCGTCGCGCAGCACTTCGACGCGCTCGATCGCACCGACGGGAATGGCGTTGGCATTATAGCTGAAGACCGGCACGCCGGAATCGATCGCGCCGCTGATCGACTGGGACGTCGGGTGCAGCACGGTACGGCGGCCGTTGATCAGCAGCAGCGTATTGCCCTGCCCCATGCCACGAAGGCTGATGGACGACACGTCGCCGCGCGCGGCGTTGGGGCTGCTGCCGCCGATCGCCTGTTCGTTGAAGGCGGAACCGCCAAGCTGCGGGATGGAACGGAACAGGTCTGCGCCCGACACCGCCGCAACGCCCTTGATCTGCTCTTCGCCCACGCTGGTCACGGGGATGGCGCCGCTGGCCTTCAATCCCTTGATCTGGGTGCCGATGACGACGATTTCCGCGCCGCCATTGGGTTCTTCCGCTGGTGCCGCATCCTGCGCCTGCGCGGCGGATACACCCGCCATCATCGCTAGGCAGATGGCCAGGCTGCTGGTGGTTGCGCGCGTCCCGATTGCGTCTCGTTTCATAAATTCCCCCTGTCCCATTGCCCGGACGATCGCCTCGGGCATGTGCCGCGTCCCTCCTCTCCCAAAGGTCGTTTTCGGACTCTTCATCACCCTTGACGCAGGCTTTTCGGATTGCCTCCGAAAAAAATGACAGCCCTGTGGCAAACTGTTGCAGCAGGCTACGTTGCTCCCGGCGAGCGAAGCCGAACGCAAAAGGCGGCCATGTCCCTGTAAGACATGGCCGCCTTTTGCGGATCATAGTGATGCCCCCAACGATAGGCCGGGAGACAGGCCCGTTACCCGGCCGCCCTGACGATCTCCGCCCAGGCTTCCTCGCTGATGACCTCGATCCCCAGCGCGGTCGCCTGTTTCAGTTTCGATCCCGCGCCCGGCCCGGCGACGACCAGATCGGTCTTCGCACTGACCGATCCCGCCGCCTTGGCGCCCAGCCGTTCGGCCTGCGCCTTGGCCTCGTCCCGGCTCATCGTTTCCAGCTTGCCGGTGAAGACGACGATCTTGCCGGTGACGGCGCTGGCGGTGGTTTCCACGACATAGTCCGGGGTCGAGACTTCGGACAAAAGGTCGTCCCACGCCTCCACATTATGTGGTTCGTGGAAGAAGTCGGCCAGCGCATGGCCGACCGCCGCGCCGACATTTTCCACGCCGATATGTTCGGCGATCGCCTTGTCCTTCTTCGCCTGCGTCTCCTCCGCCGGTGCAGCATCGCGCAGGGCGATGATGTCCTGCGCCAACGTGCGGACAACGGGCAAGCTGGTGTAGCGCTTCAGCAGGTCGCGCGCTGTCACCGCGCCGACATGGCGGATGCCAAGGCCAAAGAGCAGCTTCGCGGCATCGGGCTGGCGTTTGGCCTCGATCGCGGCGAACAGATTGTCGACCGACTTCTCCTTCCAGCCCTCCCGGCCCAGCAGGTCCGAACGATGCTTCTTCAACCGGAAGATATCGGCCGGCTCGGCAATCCAGCCCAGGTCGAGAAATTCCTGGATCGTCTTTTCGCCCAGCCCCTCAATATCCAGCGCCGCGCGGCTGACGAAATGACGGAGCCGCTCGAACCGCTGCGCCGGGCAGATCAGCCCGCCAGTGCAGCGAAAATCGACCTCTTCCTCCTCCCGCACCGCTTCGGACTGGCAGACCGGGCAATGGGTCGGGAAATGGAAGGGATCGCGCACTTCCTCACGGGTCAGATTATCCACCACCTGCGGGATGACGTCGCCCGCACGCTGGACGACGATGCGGTCGCCGGGACGAACGCCCAGCCGCTCGATCTCGTCCGCATTATGCAGCGTCACGTTGGACACGACCACGCCGCCGACGGTGACGGGGGTCAGCCGACCGACCGGTGTCAGCTTGCCGGTGCGGCCGACCTGAATGTCGATGGCTTCCAGCGTCGTCTGCGCCCGTTCGGCCGGGAATTTATGCGCGATCGCCCAGCGCGGCGCCTTGGCAACGAAGCCCAGACGCTGCTGCCAGTCCAGCCGATCCACCTTGTACACTACGCCGTCGATGTCGAAGGGCAGGTCCGCACGCCGCCGCTCGATCTCCCGATAATGGGCGATCAGTGAATCGAGGCTGTCGACGCAGGTCAGCAGTTCCGACACTGGCAGGCCCCAGCCCGCAATCGCCTGCATCACGCCCAACTGGGTGTCGGCGGGCAGCGCGCTATGCGCGCCCCAGCCATGGGCAAGGAAACGCAGAGGTCGAATGGCGGTGACGCTGGCCTCCTTCTGACGCAGCGATCCGGCGGCGGCGTTGCGCGGATTGGCGAACTGGCGCGCCTTTTCCGGGTCGTCGGCTTCGTCCAGCAGCCGCTGGTTGAGCGCCACGAAATCGCCCTTGGCCATATAGACCTCGCCGCGCACCTCGAACAGGTCGGGGATGGCAGGGCCGGTCAGGCGCTGGGGAATATCGGCGATGGTGCGGACATTGGCGGTCACATCCTCGCCGGTCGTGCCGTCGCCACGGGTCGCCGCCAGCACCAGTTCGCCCTGCTCATAGCGCAGCGAGCAGGACAGGCCGTCAATCTTCGGCTCGGCAGTCAGCGCCAGCGGTTCAGCCTCCGCCAGTGCCAGAAAGCGTCGGACGCGGGCCAGAAATTCGGCTATATCCTCATCCGAAAAGCCATTGTCGAGGCTCATCATGCGGACGGCATGCGGCACTTTCTTCAACGTGGACGTCGCGGCAGCCCCTACCTGCGCATTGGGCGAATCCGCGCGGATCAGGTGCGGGAACGCAGCTTCCAGCGCATTATTCTCGCGGATCAGCGCGTCATAATCGGCGTCGCTGATCTCCGGCGCGTCCTGATCATGATAGAGGCGGTTATGCTTCGCCACCTCCCTGGCAAGGCGCATCAGGCGGTTGGCGGCTTCGGCTTCGGTAAGGGTGGCGGGGTCGGTCATGGGGATGCCTTAGCCTCAGTCGTGCTCCTGCGAAAGCTCGCCTTTCCGGTTCACGCGGAGGCGCGAAGACGCGGAGAGAATTGGTCGGCAAACCAATTTCTGAAGATTGTGTTCGCGCAGAGGCGCAAAGGACGCAGAGTTTTTTTCCTGAGAGCCGCTATGTCCGTCAGCCGAAGGCCACTCAAAAAATCTCCACGCCTTCGCTTCTCCCCGTGAAAAATTCATCCTCTGCGCGCTCTGCGCCTCTGCGCGAACAATAATCCACGCAGCAAATGGCGGAATTACACCCCCGCCACCGGCACCGTCTCGAAATGCTGCGGGAAGCCCGCGATGATCGGGCGCGCCTTGGCGATGGCCGCGCGGACAGCGGGCAGTTTCAGCGAGGCGGCATGGCTTTCACGGCTGTCCCAGACTTCGGTGATCCAGATCGCGTCGGGATTGGCGGTGTCGAGCGCCACGACATAGGAAAGGCAGCCGGGCATCGCCCTGGTCGCTTCCTTCAGATAGCCGACCAGTTCGTCGCGCTTGCCGGGGCTGGCGAGCATCTGCCCGATCAGACCGTAAAGGGGCTTCGACTCTTGCGCGGCGGCAGGAATGGCGGTTGCGGCAACCGCGGCGGCAGTGAGGCCAAGCATGTCTCTGCGATTATGGGTCATGCAATTTCCCCTGGTTGCATTCATTATCCGTTCGCTTCGAGCGAAGTCGAGAAGCAATAAGCGCTGCGCTCCCGTTTCTCGACACGCTCGAAACGAACCGAGGTTGGCCTGCTACACCCGCTCCAGCAACCGCTCCGCCTGCGCCCGCGCTTCCGCCGTAATCTCCGCGCCCGACAACATCCGCGCGATTTCCTCGCGGCGTTCGCCATCGTCCAGCGCATGGACGCCGGTGCGCGTCACCGTGCCGTCCGAAGACTTGGCGATCAGCATATGACCCGCGCCCCGCGCCGCGACCTGCGGGCTGTGGGTGACGACCAAGATCTGGTTGCTCTGCGCCAGTCGCGACAGACGCTCGCCGATCGCATCGGCCACCGCGCCGCCCACGCCCCGGTCGATCTCGTCAAAGATCAGCGTGTCCGCCCCGCCCCGTTCGGCCAGCGCGACCTTGAGCGCCAGGATGAAGCGGGACAGTTCGCCACCCGACGCAATCTTCGCCAGCGGCGCGAAGGGCGCGCCGGGGTTGGTCGAAATCTCGAACTCGACCCGGTCCATGCCCTGCGCGCTCCACTGCCCCTCGTCGAGCGGCGCGACCACCGTGCGAAAACGCGCGGCATCCAGCTTCAGTGGCGCCAGTTCGCCCGCCACCGCCGCATCAAGCCGGCCGGCGGCCAGTTGTCGCTCGCCCGACAGCGCCTGCGCTGCCGTGCGATAGGCAGCGGCCTTTTTCGCGACCGTCTTTTCCAGCGCCGCGATATGTTCTTCCCCGCCCTCGATCGCGGCCAGCTTCGCCGCCATATCCTCGCACAGCGCAGCAAGATCATCGGGCTGCACCTGATGCTTGCGGGCCAGACCGCGCAGGTCGAACAGGCGGGTTTCGATGGAGTCGAGCCGGGCGGGGTCGAAACTCAGCGCCTCGGCCGCTTCGGCCAGCCGATCCTCCGCCTCCCCCGCTTCCACCACGGCCCGGTCCAGCGCCTCCAGCACGGCGCTCAGCAGCGGTTCCTCGCCCGCGATACGGTCCAGCCGACGCGCCGCCTGCCGTAACTGGGCCAGGCCGCCATCCGATCCGGTCAGGCAATCGCCGATGGCAGACAGGTCATCGGTCAGCCGCGCGCCCTTCTGCATGGTCGCGCGCTCTTCGGCCAGCGTGGCCTCTTCACCCGCTTCGGGCGCGAATTTGCGCAATTCCTCCACCGCATGGGTCAGATAGTCGCGATCGCGCGCCGCAGTCTCGACCGTCTCGCGCGCCTGTGACAGGGCGCTGGCGGCCGTGCGCCAGTCGGCATGGGCCGATGCCACCGAACCCGCATCACAGCGCCCATAGCTGTCGAGCAGCGCGCGGTGCCCGCGCGGATTGAGCAGGCCGCGATCATCATGCTGACCATGGATTTCGACCAGCGACCCACCAAGGTCACGCAGCAACGCGGCGGAACAGGGCTGATCGTTCACGAAGGCGCGGCTGCCGCCATCGGCCTTCACCAGACGACGGATCAGCAGCGGTTCGCCCGGCTCCATATCAATGCCATTGTCGGCCAGCAATGCGCTGACACGATGGTCGGCGGCGGGCGGCTCGAAGGTCGCGACGACGCTGGCCTGCGCTTCCCCGTTACGCACCAGTCCGCTGTCGGCACGCGCGCCCAGCGCCAGACCCAGCGAGTCGAGCAGGATCGACTTGCCTGCCCCGGTTTCGCCGGTCAGCACGGAAAGGCCGGCGCCGAACTCCAGGTCCAGCGCCTCGATCAGCACGACATTGCGGATGGCCAGCGAGGTCAACATGACGCGCTTCTACCTGTCAACGCACAAAAGGGGAACAGGCAAAGCAGGCATCACGCCTTGGGCGGATGTTCCTGCATCAGCTTGTAGGACCGCTCATACCATTTGGTGCCGGGATAGTTGCGACCCAGCACCGCGGCGGCCTTCTGCGCTTCGGCAGGGATGCCCAGCGACAGATAGGATTCGACCAGTCGCTCCAGCGCTTCGGGCGTGTGAGTCGTGGTCTGATATTTGTCGACCACCGACCGGAAACGCAGCGTAGCGGCCAGCCACTGGCCACGGCGCTGATAGAATCGGCCGACTTCCATTTCCTTGCCGGCAAGGTGATCGTTGACCAGATCGACCTTCAGGCGCGCGTCGGCGGCATAGCGGGTGTCGGGATAGCGACGGATCAGTTCACCCAGCGCATCCAGCGCCTGCTGGGTGATCTTCTGGTCGCGGGTCACGTCGGCAATCTGCTCATAATAGCAGAGCGCGATCAGATAATAAGCGTAGGGCGCGTCCTTGTTGCCGGTGTGGATCGACAGGAAGCGCTGCGCCGCCGAGATGGATTCGGCATAATCCTGATTCAGATAATAGCTGAACGACGACATGAGCTGCGCCCGGCGTGCCCAGGGCGAATAGGGATGCTGACGTTCGACTTCATCGAACAGGGCGGCGGCCAGCTTATACTGGCCCCGGTCGAGCCGCGCCTTGCCACTATTATACAGGGTCGACACGTCGCGGGCGACATAGAGCGTATCCGCCTTGTTCTTCGAGGTCGAGCAACCCGAAAGCAGAATAGCGAGCAAAGCGGGAGCGGCGACCGCGCCGACGCGCGACATGTTTTTCATCAGCATGTGGCGGGTCATAGCTTAGCCGATGGCCGCCGCCAAGCGCCAGAATGCGGTGCGATCAACAAGCCGCCGCCGCGGGCAGATCGAGCCTGGCGACCGTCCCCGCCGCCTGCCCCGGGAAGAGCGCGAACCGCCCGCCAAGCTGGCTGGCCAGCGCATTGGCTATACGCAGGCCCAGCGACTGGCTATTGGCACTGTCGAAGTCCGCCGGGATGCCCCGGCCGTCGTCGACGACTTCCAGCATGAGCCCGTCCTCCACCTCTGCCAATGTCACCTGAATGCGGCCAGCGCGATCGGGCAGGCCATGTTCGATCGCATTGCTGACCGCTTCCGCCACGATCAGGGCAAACGATACCGCCATGTCGGAATCGAGCCGCATCGCATCGGGCGCGACGACGCTGACGGCCAGATCCTGCCGTCCGCTGGCATCCACGATATCGGTCGACAGCGCCGTCAGGAACGCGCCGATATCCTGTCCATTGCCCGACGGATCATAGAGCGCCCGGCTGATCCGGCCGACCAGCGCCAGTCGCGCCGATGCATCATCCAGCGCACGGCGCGCCACATCATTGTCGATCTGCCGCCGTTGAAGCGACAGCATGGCGGCCACGACCTGAAGATTGTTCGATACGCGATGCTGCAATTCGCGGAACAGCAGTTCGCGATTGTCCGCCAGCATGCGGCTGCGCTCCCGCTCCACCGCCAGGTTGAAATTGGCGCGCTGCATGAAATGGATCAGCAGGATGTCGATGACGACGACGCCGGTGTAGAAGAGCATCGCCACTGCGACCGCCGGATTCATCGCAAAGCCGAACATCGGCGGGATGAAGACATACCAGGACGCAAAGCCGCACAGGACCGCCGCAAATATCCCCGGCCTCACCCCGAACAGGAAGGATGTCAGGATGACGGCCGGAAAGAAAGTGACGAAGGGATAGCCGGTAGGCAGCAGCGGTTCGGCCGCAAAGCGCAGCAGCAACGCTGCCACGCAGAAAATCAGGGTCAGCGCATAGGCATAGATCGGCCGTTTCAGGACGAGCGGAAGGCGTTCGACAAAGCGCGCATTACTCCGCTGCATGATGATCCCCGACAGTTCGTCGTTACCCTAGCAGAACCATTCCGGGTCGCCTTGATCGAAATCAGTCTGCGAGCGGAATAAAATAAAAACGGGACGCCCGATATTCGGACGCCCCGTTTTCAATAGTTTCCACGCGGACGTTATCGTCCGGCGCGAAATATCAGTCCTGGGTCAGGAAGTCGGGCAGACCACCGCTGGGGCCGTCATCATTGCCGCCTTCGCTGCGCGGGCCACGGTCACGGCGCGGGCCCCGATCGCCGCCCCGATCACCACGCCCTTCACCACCGCGACCGCCACGGTCGCCGCCGTCACGGCGCGGGCCACGGCCACGATCACCACGGTCGCCGCGATCACCACGGGGTTCGCGCGGTTCGCGAGCCGGACGGGTGTCTTCCAGTTCCTCGCCGGTTTCCTGATCTACGACGCGCATGGACAGGCGAACCTTGCCGCGCGGGTCGATTTCGAGAACCTTGACCTTCACTTCCTGGCCTTCCGACACGACGTCGGTCGGCTTTTCCACGCGCTCATTCTTCATTTCGGAGACGTGGACGAGGCCGTCCTTGCCACCCATGAAGTTCACGAACGCGCCGAAGTCGACGATATTGACGACCTTGCCGACATAGACCTTGCCGACTTCGGCTTCCTCGACGATGCCGAGAATCCACTTCTTCGCGGCTTCGATCTGGGCCGTGTCGGACGAGGAAATCTTGATGATGCCTTCGTCGTCAATGTCGACCTTCGCGCCGGTTTCGGCGACGATTTCGCGGATGACCTTGCCGCCGGTGCCGATGACATCACGGATCTTCGACTTGTCGATCTGGATCGTTTCGATGCGCGGGGCATGGGCCGACAGCTCGGTACGGGTCGAGGACAGCGCCTTGCTCATCTCACCCAGGATGTGCGCGCGGCCTTCCTTGGCCTGACGCAGCGCGACTTCGAAGATTTCCTGCGTGATGCCGGCAACCTTGATGTCCATCTGCATGGTGGTGATACCTTCTTCGGTACCGGCCACCTTGAAGTCCATGTCGCCCAGATGATCTTCGTCGCCAAGGATGTCGCTCAAGACAGCGAAATTCTTGCCTTCCAGGATCAGGCCCATGGCGATGCCCGACACGGGGCGCTTCAGGGGCACACCGGCGTCCATCATCGAGAGCGAACCGCCGCAGACGGTGGCCATCGAGGAGGAACCGTTCGACTCGGTAATGTCCGAGAGAACGCGGATGGTGTAGGGGAATTCGTCCTTGCTGGGCAGGACGGGGTGCAGCGCACGCCATGCCAGCTTGCCATGGCCCACTTCACGACGGCCCGGCGCACCAAAGCGGCCGACTTCACCGACCGAATAGGGCGGGAAGTTATAGTGCAGCATGAAGTTTTCATAATGCAGGCCGGTCAGGCCGTCGATCATCTGCTCGGCGTCCTTGGTGCCCAGCGTGGTGGTGCAGATGGACTGCGTTTCACCGCGCGTGAACAGGGCCGAACCATGGGTGCGCGGCAGGAAGCCGACCATCGCTTCGATCGGGCGGATCTGCGTGGTGGTGCGGCCGTCGATGCGCTTGCCGTCCTTCAGGATGGCGCCGCGCACGATTTCCGCTTCCAGCTTCTTGGTCAGCTTGATGCCGGCCATCACGGTCTGGGCGTCCAGGCCGTCGGCTGCGAACGATGCCTTCGCCTTGGCGCGGGCTTCGTTCAGCGCGTTCGAGCGGGCCGACTTGTCGGTCAGCTTGTAGGCGGCCGTGATGTCCTTGCCGATCAGCTTCTTCAGCTTCTTCTTCAGCTCTTCGGTGTCATCGCTCTTGGCGATTTCCCACGGGTCCTTCGCGGCCTTTTCGGCCAGGTCGATGATCGCGTTGACGATCTTCTTGCTAGCTTCATGGGCGAACAGGACAGCGCCGAGCATGACGTCTTCCGACAGTTCCTTGGCTTCGGATTCGACCATCATCACCGCGTTGCCGGTGGCGGCAACGACCAGGTCGAGGTCGCCGGTCTTCACTTCGTCAAGGCTCGGGTTCAGCTGATATTCGCCATCCTTGTAACCGACGCGGGCAGCGCCGATCGGGCCCATGAAGGGCACGCCCGACAAGGTCAGCGCAGCCGATGCGGCGATCATCGCCACGATATCGGGTTCGCTTTCGCCATCGAAGCTCAGAACCTGAGCAATGACGTTGATTTCGTTATAGAAACCTTCGGGGAACAACGGGCGGATCGGGCGGTCGATCAGACGGGAAACCAGCGTTTCCTTTTCCGTCGCGCCACGTTCACGCTTGAAGAAGCCACCCGGAATGCGACCGGCGGCCGAATATTTTTCCTGATAGTGGACGGTCAGCGGGAAGAAGTCCTGACCTTCCTTCACGCTCTTGGCGGCGGTCACGGCGCACAGCACCACGGTTTCGCCATAGGTCGCCAGCACAGCAGCGTCAGCCTGACGCGCGATACGGCCGGTTTCGAGGGTCAGCGTCTTGCCGGCCAGCTCAATCGAAACTTTCTTTACATCGAACATAGAGTTTTCCTTCGCCCACCTGGCCCTATTGCCGGGCGGGGCCTGTGTTGCGGGCTAACCGGCCCACATCGGTTTCGGGGCATCATCTGGCCCCTGATATGCAACAGGGCGCCGGATTGCGCCCCATTCCAGAATCGGAAACGGCCCCGAATGGGGCCGTCCCTTTATAGCGGACTTACTTACGCAGGCCCAGCTTACCGATCAGGTCGACATAGCGAGCCTGATCTTTCTTCTTGAGATAGTCCAGCAGCGAACGACGCTTGTTGACCATCATCAGGAGACCACGGCGGCTATGATTGTCCTTGTGGTGACCCTTGAAATGCTCGGTCAGGTTGGTGATGCGTTCCGTCAGGATCGCAACCTGGACTTCCGGCGAACCGGTGTCACCCTCAACGCGGGCATATTCCTTGATAAGCGCTTCTTTGCGCTCGGCAGTGATCGTCATCTGTCTTCTTCCTTCGGCATCAGGTTAAATCCGCGCACTACCCGGATGTCTCCGTCCTGCGCTTCGACCAGCGCCACGGGAATGATCCCGTCGAACGCCAGATGAAGGCCGGTGGCAATGTCGGACCCCGACAGCACCTTCCCCTGTCGGAGAGCCAGTGCTTCATCGGGAGAGACTGCGAGAGCCGGGATGTCGTCCAGCCCCGCCGTCAACGGGAGCATAAGCCCACCGATGGTGCCGCCCCTAGCAGCTTCGTCCAATTTGTCCAGCGAAATCGCGGTTTCCAGGGTGAACGGCCCGGCCTTGATCCGCCGCAGCATGGTGACATGGCCCACCGTCCCCAGCGCCAGCGCAATGTCGCGGGCAAGGGAGCGGATATAGGTGCCTTTGGAGACATGCGCGCGCAGGGTGACGCTGCCGGCTTCCTCGCTGAGATAATCCAAGGCATAGATAGTAATGCGGCGGCTCTTGATTTCTGGCGCTTCTCCCGACCGTGCCAGATCGTAGGCGCGCGCACCATCTATCTTGATAGCCGAGTAAACGGGCGGGACCTGATCTATTTCTCCGACGAAATCAGCAAGAACATCCTCAACATCACCGAAGTTCGGAATGACGTCGGATTTCGCGACAACCTTCCCCTCCAGATCCAGCGTGTCGGTCTGCTCGCCAAATTTGATCGTGAAGTCATAAATCTTGTCGCTGTCGAGCATCCGGCCCGCCAGCTTGGTCGCCTCCCCGACCGCGATCGGCAGCACGCCGGTTGCCAGCGGATCGAGCGTGCCGCCATGGCCGACCTTCCACTTTTCCGTTCCGCCCAGCAATTCCCGCTGTGTGCGAAGCGCGCGCTTCACCGCGCTGACCGCCTGCGTCGAACCGAGGCCATGGGGTTTGTCGAGGATGATCCAGCCGTGCATGGCGGCGGGCCTTATCCCTGCGCGGCCAGCCTGTCACGCCATTCGTCGGCGAGGATGGAATAGATGATCGTGTCGCGGACATGGCCGGTCCAGGTGATGCGCTGCTTGCGCAACATGCCTTCGCGCACCGCACCCAGCTTCTCCACCGCCTTTTGCGATCGGATATTGCGGGCGTCGACGCGAAATTCGATGCGGTTAAAGCTGCAGTCGATCGCCCGGCCGATCAGCAATGGCTTGATCTGGCTATTGAGGCCCGTGCCGCGCGCTGACGGCGCCATATAGGTCAGGCCGATTTCCAGCGCATTATCCGCCGGAGACAGGTTGAGATAGCCGGACATGCCGACGGCCTGCCCCTCGGCAAAGACCATGAAAGGGCAGCGATCGGGATTGACGAGAGTGCCGTCAAATGCGGCATCGAAATCCGGTCCGGCGAAACGAACGGGATAGATATCCCATACCGCGTCGTTCAGCGGACAGATGGCGCGCAACACTTCGCGATGCGCTTCGTGCATTTGCTCCAGATGCAGGCCCGGCGCATCGATGGCGGCAAGCAACTGGTCCATCCGGCTCATCGTTGCATCTGCTCCACGAAATGGCGACGGCACAGCGCCACATAGCGATCATTGCCGCCAATCTCGGTCTGGTCGCCCTGCCGGATCGCCCTGCCCTGCCCGTCGACGCGCAGGTTCATCGTCGCCTTGCGCCCGCATTCGCAGATCGTCTTGATCTCGCTCAGCGTGTCGGCCAGCCCCAGCAGCGCCGCGCTGCCGGGAAAGAGTTGCCCCTGAAAATCGGTGCGGATGCCATAGCAGAGGACGGGAATGCCCAGCCGGTCGCACACTCCGCCCAGTTGCCAGACCTGCGCTTCGGTCAGGAATTGCGCCTCGTCCACAAGCACGCAGGACAGCGGCGTCGCTTCATGCTGGGCATCGATGGCGGCGAACATGTCGGTGGCGCCGTCGAACAGAGCGGCAAGCGCCTCCAGCCCGATGCGCGACACGATCCGACCCTGACCGTAGCGATCATCGAGCGCGGCGGTCCACAGCATCGTGTCCATGCCGCGCTCGCGATAGTTGAAGTCCGATTGCAGCAGGGTCGTCGATTTCCCCGCATTCATCGAGCTATAGTAGAAATAGAGTTTCGCCATCCGCCTGCGATTAGCGGATTGTCGGTGCAACGCCAGCCAGGAAACGGACCAGCGCGTCGGCCAGCGCGATACGCTTGTCGGAGAAGCTGTGATCGGTCGGCCAGACCATCAACCGCGAATCCGGATTGGCGCCCTGCGCATCCGCCGCAGCCTTGCGCGCCATCGCACCGATACCCCGCTCCGCACCGATCATCGTGAGCGGACGGCGACCATAGCCGGCAAGGCGCCGGCCAAGGTCGAACTTCGCGCCATCCGCCTTGATCTCCCCGGTCAGGCTTTCATAGGTCGCACCATTGAGCGGCGGCAGGTCGCCCGCCACTTCGGCCTTCCAGCCCGCTTCCCCCTCCGGCGTGGCGAGCGACGCCACGGTCTGCGCCGGGTCCCACGGATCGATCAGGAACAGGCCGGCGACGCGCGGTTCAGCGGCGGCGACATCGGCGGCCATGAAGCCGCCCATGCTATGCCCGGCCACGACGATCGCGCTGGTATCTATGCGATATTTGGCGATGGTCGATGGCTGCTGGAGAAATTGCAGCGCGGCAAAGGCGTCCTCCGACGCATGACTAAAGGAGAAGGTGCCAGGACTGCCCCAACTTCCGCGATAATGCAGCGTCAGCACATTCCATCCAGCGCGCCGTGCGGCCTGCGCAAGGTCCAGATTCTGCTCATTGCCTGGAAAGCCGTGCAGCAGCAGCAAAGTCGGATGCGTGCCGGACCCGGCGGCGGTATACATCACCGCATTCATCGCTCCATCCTCGACCGGGATGACGAAGGCGCTCATGCCAGCGGGATAAGCCGCGTCAGGCTTGGGATCGGTGATGACAGCGGGATGAGTGGCGGGTTCTCTGGCTAATAAGGGCGCTCCCGCCGCGAGCATGACGCACAAAGACAATAGCAATGATTTCCGCACCCCGGATGCCCCCTTCAATCAGTCTGACAGAACGACGCTGCTAACCTTGTGAACCCGTCGCGATAGGGCGGTCCTGCATCGACCGTGGCTTGGTCGGACGAATAAGAAGGTTGCCGTCACACAGGACGAATTCGACTTCATCGCCCTGCCGCAGATCGAGCGCCCGGCGCAGCGCCGCCGGCACTGTAATCCGATTATCGCGATTCACGACCAGTTTCATCCCGTCATTATGGGATAGAAGCATGGCGCCAGCAATCAATCTTCGCCCTCATCCTGCGTCAGGTCGCGGGCGACCTTGGGATCGCGGAGCAGCTTGTCGATATGACTGCCTTCGTCGAAGCTTTCGTCGGCGAGGAATTTGAGCTTCGCTGCATATTTGAGCGCGATGCGATGTGCGACTTCGCGCTGAAGATAGGCGGTGTTGGTGCGCAGCGCCTTCAGCACCGCTTCCTCATCCTGCCCCAGCAGCGATTTGATGAAAACGGTCGCGTGGCGCAGATCTGGCGACATGCGGACTTCCGTAACGCTGACGACATGCTTCGCCAGCACATCATCATGCACGTCGCCGCGCTGAAGAATGTCCGACAGGACATGGCGCACCTGCTCGCCCACGCGAAGCAGACGGACGGAAGGGCCTTCGGGTTGGTTGGACATAAATCCTCCCCTCCCGTTTACGGGAGGGGCCGGGGGCGGGCTCTACCCACCGGCCATAATATATAGGAGAGGGCGAGCCCACCCCCTGCCCCCCTCCCGCATGCGGGAGGGGGGATATGGTTTACAGCGTGCGCTGGCGCTCTTCGACTTCGAACAGTTCCAGCGTATCGCCGGCCTTGATGTCGTTCGTGTCCTGAAGGACCGCACCGCACTCCATGCCGGCGCGCACTTCGGACACATCGTCCTTGAAGCGACGCAGCGAGGCGATGTTGGTGCGCGATACGATGACATCGGCGCGGGTAAGACGTGCCGACAGACCCTTGCGGATGATGCCGTCGAGGACGAGCAGACCAGCCGCCTTGTCCTTCTTGCCCGCCGGGAACACCTGAAGCACTTCGGCACGACCAACGATCGTTTCGATGCGTTCGGGCGCCAACTGGCCCGCCATTTCGCCACGCACTTCTTCAAGAAGGTCGTAGATCACGTCATAATAACGCAGGCTGATCTTCTCGCGCTCGGCAAGCTGACGCGCCTTGGCATTGGGACGGACGTTGAAGCCGATCAGCGGCGCACGGCTGGCAGCGGCCAGCGTGACGTCGCTTTCGGTGATCGCGCCGACACCCGAATGCAGGATGCGCACCTTGATCTCGTCGGTCGAGATCTTGTTCAGCGACGATACGATCGCTTCAACAGACCCCTGCACGTCGCCCTTCACCACCACCGGATATTCGATGACGGTCGTATTCAGCGCCGAGAACATATGTTCGAAGCTGGTGGGCGCGGCAGTGGTCCGCTTGCGGGTCGCCAGTTCCTGACGGTAGGCAGCGACTTCACGGGCGCGGGCTTCATTTTCCACGACGGTAAGCTGGTCGCCCGCCTTGGGCACGCCGGTAAGGCCCAGCACCTCGACCGGAGACGAAGGACCGGCAGACTTCACCTGCTGCCCCTTGTCATTGACCAGCGCACGCACTTTACCGCTCTCCGAACCGATGACGAACGTGTCGCCAATCTTGAGCGTGCCCTTGCGGACCAGCACGGTGGCGACAGCGCCTCGACCCTTGTCGAGCTGTGCCTCGATCACATTGCCTTCGGCCGCGCGATCGGGGTTGGCGGTCAGTTCCATGACTTCGGCCTGAAGCAGGATCTTTTCGATCAATTCGTCGAGCCCGGTCTTCTTGAGCGCCGAAACTTCCACGTCCTGCACGTCGCCGCCCATATCCTCGACCACGATCTCCTCGCTCAGCAGGCGCTCACGCACCTTCTGCGGGTTCGCTTCGGGCTTGTCGCACTTGTTGATCGCAACGATCATCGGCACGCCAGCGGCCTTGGTGTGGTTGATGGCTTCGATGGTCTGCGGCATCAGGCCGTCGTCCGCCGCAACAACCAGAATGACGATGTCGGTGACGTTAGCGCCACGGGCACGCATTTCCGAGAAGGCTTCATGGCCCGGCGTATCGAGGAAGGTGATGACATCGCCCTTCTTCGTCGTCACCTGATAGGCGCCGATATGCTGGGTGATGCCGCCGCTTTCGCCCTTGACGACATCGGTGCCGCGCAGCGCATCGAGCAGCGAGGTCTTGCCATGGTCGACATGGCCCATGATGGTCACGACCGGCGCACGGGGCTTGAGCGTTTCGAACGCGTCGATCTCGCCTTCCATGCCGATTTCGACGTCGGCATCGGACACGCGTTGGATGCGGTGGCCGAATTCTTCGACCAGCAGTTCCGCCGTATCCTGATCGATCGGCTGGTTCAGCGTGACGGCGGTGCCCATCTTGAACAGCGACTTGACCAGATCCGCGCCCTTTTCGGCCATACGGTTGGCAAGTTCCTGAACGGTGATGCTTTCAGGCACGATCACATCGCGGCTCTGCTTCTCGCGCGTCTTGGAACCACCCGAATAATGGGCACGACGTTCCTTTTCACGCGCACGCTTCAGCGCGGCGAGCGAACGGGCACGCGCGCTGTCGTCATCGGCCAGAGCCTTGGTGACGGTCAGCTTGCCAGCCTGGCGACGATTATCCTCGCCCTTCTTGGCGCGATCCGGCTTGGCCGGCTCGGGACGCTTGACCGGCGCAACCGGGGTAAAGCGGCGCGGCGGCGGAATGGTGGCAGCCGTCGCGGGACGCGCTTCGGCTGCGGCAGGCGTCGGCTGAGCGGCAGGCGCAGCAGCCGGTTCGGCGGCGACGGGTGCAGACGGTTCAACCGGAGCGGCAGGCGCAGCTTCGGGTTCCGGCGCAGCCTCGGCCTCCGGTTCGACCGGATTGGCGGCCCTGGCTTCGGCCGCTTCGGCCGCCAGGCGATTCTCTTCAGCCCGACGCTTTTCTTCTTCGCTGGCGGCAAGGCGCGCGGCGTCTTCACGACGACGGGCATCTTCCAGCGCGGTCATGCGAGCTTCTTCCGCCTCACGCAGCAGCTTGGCCTGCAATTCCTGGCGCGACATCAGGCTCTGCGGCGGAGTGTGGCGCACCGGGGCGGCAGGCTGCGGCGCGCGCACCTGCTGCGGGGCAGGCGCAGGAGCGGCCGGACGCGGAGCGACGGGCGCCGGAGTCGGCTCCACCTGGGGCGCAGTCGCAGGAGCGCCACCGGTCGTCTCACCCGGCTTGCCCAGGACGCGGCGCCGCTTCACCTCAACCACGACCGTATTCTTGCGGCCATGGCTGAACTGCTGCTGCACCTGGCCGGATTCAACGGTCCGCTTGATGCCCAGCGGCTTGCGACCCAGAACCGGCTTGTCTTCCTTGCTGTCACTCATACGATCGAACTTAACCCTTCACTTCCGCTTCGGCCGGATAGGCCCGCCGACGCCCTTCTATTTCGATGCCTGTCCGGCAACGCCTAATCGGGAACGGCCGGTGCATCAGCGGAGACAGTCTCCCCATGCACTGGCGCCCCGTTAGCGCAACCCAGATAGCTTTCCAAGCGGCCAATGGCCGCGCGCAGGCGCGAAGCAGCCCGCGAGTCGGTCACCGCGATATGGACGACATTGTCGCGCCCCATTGCCATAGATAGGGCATCGCGGTCCACAGGCAAGGTGATGCCTGCCAAATCCGTACCTTCCGCTTCCTGTCCGACCCGATAGGCCTGGTCCAGTTTGCGGTTGCCGTCCGCCGCCGCATCGGCCGCATGGAGCAGCAATTGCACCTGCCCCTTGCGGCAGGCGACGTCGATCTTTTCCGATCCCGTCAACAGCATGGACGCGCGCGCCTCCAGCCCCAGCCGGTCGAGCAGCGCCTTGCGCAATCCGTCCTCGATCAGGGCCGGGAGAGTATCCGGAATGACCAAAGCGCCGTCCTTGAACGAACGGGCCAGTGCACCCTTGAGCTTGCCCTTGGCCAGCGCGACTTCCAGTTCGGCGCGCGACACGCCGATCCAGGCGCCCCGCCCCGGCGCCTTGGCACGGATATCGGGCAACACCTGCCCTTCCGGGCCAATGGCCAGACGGATCAGCGTTTCGGGGTCGGCACGGTCGCCGTTCAATATGCATTTGCGTTCGGTCATGCGCGCCCCTCCGCCAAAACGGATGAAAGGGCAAGTCCGACGCTGTCGAGAGGCGCTATTCTCTCATCGGGGAGTGTCCGCAACATTGGCGTCCTCCCTTGCTAGAGAAGCAGAATCGACAGCCGTCAGCAGCCCCGGCCGCTGCATGAGCGACCGGGTGCAATATGCTGACAGGATGCCGGCAAAAGTCATGGAGACTTACGCTTCCTCTTCGAACCAGTGAGCGCGGGCGGCCATGATGATCTCATTGCCCTGCTCGTCGCTCAGACCATAGGCTGCCAGGATGCCGCCCTTGTCGTCGCTGGTATTGTCCGACTTGCGACGGCGCTGATCGATACGCTTCTTCTGCACCAGTTCGTCGGTGGCGAGGTCGGCCAGATCGTCGAGCGTCTTGATGCCCGCCTTGCCCAGCGTGACCAGCATCGCTTCGGTCAGATGCGGCATATCGGCCAGCGCATCTTCGACGCCCAGATTCTGACGTTCTTCGCGGGCGGCGGCTTCGCGACGCTCCAGCGCTTCCTGCGCACGATTCTGCAATTCGCCGGCCAGATCATCGTCGAAGCCTTCGATCGAAGCCAGTTCGTCGATGCTGACATAGGCGACTTCTTCCAGCTCGCCAAAGCCTTCGGCCACCAGCAGCTGCGACAGGGTTTCGTCCACGTCCAGTTCGTTCTGGAACATTTCGGAGCGGGCCACGAATTCCTTCTGACGCTTCTCGCTGGCGTCGGCTTCGGTCATGATGTCGATCGCCTTGCCGGTCAGCTGGCTGGCAAGGCGGACATTCTGGCCGCGGCGACCGATGGCAAGCGACAGCTGATCGTCGGGAACGACGACTTCGATGCGCTCTTCTTCTTCATCGATGACGACGCGGGCGACCTGTGCGGGCTGGAGCGCGTTGACGACGAAGGTCGCGGTATCTTCCGACCAGGGGATGATGTCGATCTTCTCGCCCTGCATTTCCTGCACGACGGCCTGAACGCGGCTGCCCTTCATGCCGACGCAGGCACCGACCGGATCGATGCTGCTATCGCGGCTGATGACGCCGATCTTGGCGCGCGAACCCGGATCGCGGGCGGCGGCCATGATGGTGATGACACCGTCGTAGATTTCGGGGACTTCCTGCGCGAACAGCTTCTTCATGAATTCGGGATGCGCGCGGCTGAGGAAAATCTGCGGACCGCGATTTTCGCGGCGCACGTTCAGCACGACCGACCGGATGCGGTCACCGACGCGAACCACTTCGCGCGGGATCTGCTGGTCGCGACGGATCACGCCTTCGGCGCGGCCCAGATTGACGACGACATGGCCGAATTCGACCGACTTGACGACGCCGGTGATGATCTCACCCACGCGGTCCTTATATTCTTCATGCTGACGCTCGCGCTCGGCATCGCGGACCTTCTGGAAGATCACCTGCTTGGCCGACTGGGCGTCGATGCGGCCCAGATCGATCGCGGGCAGCGGATCGACGATGAAGTCGCCGACGATCGCGTCCTTCTTCAGCTTGGCAGCCTGCTTCAGGTCAACCTGCTTGAAATAATCCTCGACCACGTCGACCACTTCGACGACGCGCCACAGGCGCAGGTCGCCGCTGTCCGGGTCCAGCTTCGCACGAATGTCGTTTTCGGCGCCATAGCGGGCGCGCGCGGCGCGCTGGATCGCATCTTCCATCGCCTCGATGACGATGGCCTTGTCGATCATCTTTTCGCTGGCCACCGAATTGGCGATGGCGATCAGTTCTGCCCGATTGGCGGAAATGGCGTTGGCCATGACTTTATGAACCCTTATTCTTCGGTTTCAAATTCATCCGCCCCATCGGAAGAGAGCGGCATGGTAGCAGAAATCAGTCGGTCGGTCAGCAGCAGCTTGGCTTCGCCGACCAGAGCGAACGGAATGGAAACGGAACCAGCCTTGGCATCGGTGAAGAGGATATCCTCGCCCTCGACACCGTCCAGAATGCCGCGAAAACTCTTGCGCCCCTCGACCAGTTCGGTCGCGGCGATCTTCGCCTCATGCCCGGCCCATTCCTGGAAATCGTGCAGGCGGGTCAGCGGCCGGTCGATACCGGGCGAACTCACCTCCAGACGATAGGCTTCCTCGATCGGATCGACTTCATCCATCACGTCCGAAATGCGGCGCGAGATGGTGGCGCAATCCTCGATCACAAGTTGTTTGGTCCTGGGGTTTTCGGCCATGATCTGGAGCGTATATTCGTCGCCCGACCCGAAAAGCTTGATGCGCACAAGGTCGAAGCCCAAAGCCTTCACCTCGGGTTCGATCAGCGCGGTCAATTCGGCGATGTCCGCCATGCAGTCTCCAGAAACAAAATATGCGTCTTCCCGTGCCGCAGGCTGTTGCCCGCGACCCTGACATTTTTGACGATGTAAGGAAGCAATGCCGATATAGGCGGAGCGCGGGAAATCTGCAACATTATTCGTCTCTGACCATTTGAAGCGCATCATTCCGCGCGAAACGCCCCCCTCTCGAAGTCCAGCTACGGAGATATAGATGCGCCATATGACGCTCGCCGCCCTGCCCTTGGCTCTGATCGCCTGTTCGGGCGACGGGGCCAGCAACCAGACCACGCCTCCCGGCGAGAAGCCGTTCAAGGCATCCGTCATCGCCGATTTCGATTCGCCCTGGGCCATGACTTTCCTGCCGGACGGCCGCGCGCTGGTGACGGAGAAGGCCGGCGAGATGATATTGTTCGATCCCAAGAACGGCACCAAGATCCCGATCGCGGGCATCCCGAAATCCGATAGCGAGGGGCAAGGTGCCCTGATGGACGTCGTCCTTTCGCCGACCTTCGCGAAGGACAAGGCGGTCTATTTCAGCTTCTCGGAGGAGCGCGATGGCTTGAAGGGCGTGGCGCTGGCGAAGGGCGCCTTCAATCAGGCGAATGACGGCACAACCAAGCTGGACGGCGTACAGATCATCTTCCGCGCTAGCCCCTATGTCGAGGGCAATGGCCATTATTCGGGTCGCATCGCCTTTTCGCCCGACGGCAAATATCTGTTCTTTACCAATGGCGAGCGACAGAAATTCGATCCGGCGCAAGACCCCAAGGCGACGCTGGGCAAAGTGCTGCGCCTCAATCTGGACGGCACACCGGCGGCAGGCAATCCGCTCGCGGCGAAGGGCTTCAACCCTGCCATCTGGTCCTATGGCCATCGCAACCTGCTCGGTATCACCTTCGACAAGGACGGGCGCCTGTGGGAACAGGAAATGGGGCCGAAGGGCGGCGACGAGGTCAATCTGATCAAGCCCGGCCTCAACTATGGCTGGCCCAACGTATCGAATGGCAGCCATTATGACGGCCGCGACATTCCCGATCACAAGGCAGGCGATGGCTATGAAGCGCCCAAAGTCTGGTGGAATCCCTCCATCTCGCCGGGCGGCCTGTTCTATTATTCGGGCGACCTGTTCCCGCAATGGAAGGGATCGCTGTTCATCGGCGGCCTGTCGAGCCAGAGCCTGATCCGCGTGAAGCTGGACGGCGACAAGGCGGAAAAGGCCGACCAGTGGGATATGGGCGCCCGCATCCGCGAAGTGGAACAGGGGCCGGACGGCGCGATCTGGCTGCTGGAGGATGGCGGCAAGTCGCAGGGCCGGATGCTGAAGCTGACACCGGCAAGCTGATCCGCAGCTTTTCCGCGATTTCTTCATCGCCGCTCCATCATCGCTGCATGACACCGGATCATGACCGGCGACCAGCAGCGGGAGCGGCCATGAAAAATCGTCCATTCAGGGAAAGACTGCGATTCGCCC
The DNA here is from genome assembly GCF_900109095.1 of Sphingobium sp. AP50. GTDB lineage: Bacteria > Pseudomonadota > Alphaproteobacteria > Sphingomonadales > Sphingomonadaceae > Sphingobium. The sequence goes on along the minus strand of NZ_FNYZ01000001.1, from coordinate 1,009,589 downwards.
TCACCGGCCTGCGCTCCTGCTGGCGCGGAGAACGGAGTTTTCGCACCCAGAGCGCCATGGCGATAATGGCGCTGGCCGCGCTGATCCTGTTGCGACCGGCACCCATCTGGTGGGCCGCCACCGCGCTGGCGGTTGCGCTGGTCATGGCGATGGAGGCGATGAACGCCGCGCTGGAACGGCTGATCGATCATGTGCATCCGGACATTCATCCGAACATCGGCGCCGCAAAGGACATGGCGGCGGGCGCGGTGTTGTTATCGAGCATAGGCGCGCTGGCAGTGGCCGCCTGCATGGTCGTTTCGAAATTGCCATGACAGGCCCCTACCGCACCGCAACATGCCTCCTATCTAGCGGACAGCTTCCTTTCCTCCGGAGATACTATGAGCGCGCCCAAGCTGTTCCAGCCCTTCGAGATCGGCGACCTGACCCTCGGCAATCGCATCGTTATCGCGCCCATGTGCCAATATTCGGCCGTGGATGGCGAGATGACGGACTGGCACCTGATGCATTTGGGGCAGTTGGCGCAATCCGGCGCGGCGCTGCTGACGATCGAAGCAACGGCCGTGCTACCGGAAGGACGGATCAGCCGCGCCGATGTCGGCCTGTGGGACGACCGGACACAGGCGGCGATGAAGCGGGTGCTGGACGGTGTGCGCGCCCATAGTGACATGCCGATCGCGATCCAGCTCGGCCATGCCGGGCGCAAGGCATCGACCCAAGTGCCGTGGAAGGGCGGCGCGCAGATTGCGCCCGATGCGCCCTACGGCTGGCAGACGGTCGCACCCTCTCCCCTGCCCTTCACGCCGGGCACCAACGCGCCGATGGCGCTGGACAAGGCCGGGATCGACCGGCTGCGGGATGCCTTCGTCGCGGCGGCGAAGCGGGCTGACGACCTGGGGATCGATGCAATCCAGTTGCATGGCGCACATGGCTATCTGTTGCACCAGTTCCTTTCGCCCCTCTCCAACCGGCGTGACGACGATTATGGCGGCAACCTCGAAAACCGGATGCGCCTGCCGCTGGAGATTTTCGATGCGGTGCGCGCCGCCTTCCCGGCGCACAAGCCGGTGACGATGCGCGTATCGGGAACCGACTGGGTCGCGGGCGGCTGGGACATCGAACAGACGATCGCCTTCGCCCAGGCGCTGGAAGCGCGCGGATGCAGCGCGATCCATGTGTCAAGCGGCGGCCTGGACCCGCGGCAGGATATCCCGGTCGGCCCCAGCTATCAGGTACCGCTCGCCCGTGCGGTGAAGCAGGCGGTGACTATGCCGGTGATCGCCGTGGGCCTGATCACCGATTATGAGCAGGCCGAAGCGATCGTGGGCACCGGCGACGCCGACCTGATCGCGATCGCGCGCACCATCCTCTACGATCCGCGCTGGCCCTGGCACGCCGCCGCGCATCTGGGCGCGAGCGTGAAGGCCGCGCCGCAATATCTGCGCTGCCAGCCGCGCCAGTACCGGCATCTGTTCGACGCGCCGAAAGGCTGAAACGAAAAACGGGGCCTTGGCCCCGTTTCCTTTTATACCAGTCGGCTCTGCTTGACCGCCGCTTCGATGAAGCTGGCGAAGAGCGGATGCGGATCGAACGGCTTGGACTTCAATTCCGGGTGGAACTGCACGCCCACGAACCAGGGATGGTCGGGCCGCTCGACGATTTCAGGCAGCGTGCCGTCCGGCGACATGCCCGAGAAGATCAGGCCGCCCTTTTCCAGCGGCTCGCGATAGCTGGCATTGACTTCATAGCGATGGCGATGCCGTTCGCTGATGTCGTTGCTGCCATAGATGCCCGCGACCACGCTGTTGCCGGTCAGCTTGGCGGGATAAGCGCCCAGACGCATGGTGCCGCCCAGATCGGTTTCGGCAGTCCGCTGTTGCAGGCCTTCCTTGCTCATCCATTCGGTGATGAGGCCGACGACCGGTTCCGACGTTTCGCCGAACTCGGTGGTCGAGGCGTCGGCAATGCCCGCCGTGTTCCGCGCGCCTTCGATGCAGGCCATCTGCATGCCAAGGCAGATGCCGAAGAAGGGCACATTGCGTTCGCGCGCAAATTTGACCGATTCGATCTTGCCTTCCGATCCGCGCACGCCAAAGCCACCGGGGACCAAAATGCCGTGCATCGGTTCCAGGCTGGCGACGATATCGTCACCCTTCTCGAACAGCTCCGCATCGATCCACTTGACGTTGACCTTCACCCGGTTGGCCAGGCCACCATGGTTCAGCGCCTCATAGAGCGACTTGTAGGCGTCCAGCAGGCCGACATATTTGCCGACCACGCCGATCGTGACTTCGCCTTCCGGGTTCTGCCGACGATCCATGATGTCATCCCAGCGATCCATCTTGGGCGCGGGCGCATCGCTGATGCCGAAAGCGCGCAGCACTTCCTCGTCCAGCCCTTCGGCATGATATTGATGCGGCACGGCATAGATGCTGCTGGCGTCGAGCGCGGGGATGACCGCTTCGGGCCGCACATTGCAGAACAAAGCGATCTTCTTGCGCTCGCTGTCGGGCAGCGGGTGCTCGCAACGGCAGAGGAGAATGTCGGGCTGGATACCAAGCGAGGTCAGGTCGCGCACGCTGCGCTGGGTCGGCTTGGTCTTCAACTCACCGGCCGCCGCGATATAGGGCACCAGCGTCACATGCACGAAGATCGACTGGCCGCGATCCAGATCATTATGGAGCTGGCGAATCGCTTCCATGAAGGGCAGCGATTCGATGTCGCCCACCGTGCCGCCGATTTCGCACAGCACGAAATCCAGGTCTTCGGTATCGGCGGTGGCGAACGCCTTGATCTCGTCAGTGACGTGCGGAATGACCTGCACCGTCGCACCCAGATAATCGCCGCGCCGTTCGCGCTGGATGATCGTCTGATAGACGCGGCCCTGCGTCACATTGTCCGACTGCCGCGCCGAAACGCCCGTAAACCGCTCATAATGGCCAAGGTCAAGGTCGGTTTCCGCCCCGTCGTCGGTCACATAGACTTCGCCATGCTGATAGGGCGACATCGTGCCCGGATCGACGTTGAGATAGGGGTCGAACTTCCGGATTCGCACACGGAAACCTCGCGCTTGCAGCAGCGCTGCAAGCGAAGCGGCCATAAGGCCTTTGCCAAGCGAGGAGACCACGCCGCCGGTGATGAAAATATACCGCGTCATGGGAAGAGAGGCTTAGCCTTTCGGAACAACAAAGGGCAAGCGCGCGAATCCACGCGCGCTTGAAAAAAGATCGAAAGATCGACGGAAGGTTTAGTTGGCGAGCGGAACCGCGCCATTGGCAGCCGGGGCCGAGGCTGCGTTGCCAGCCGCACCCGCCAGCGGATCGGCATTGGCCGGCGCCGGAGCGGCCTGCGTAGCTGGGGCCTGCTTCACCAGTGAGGTGTCGATGTCGCTGGGCGCATGCCGCACCGAAGCGATCACCGCCATCACGATCGACAGCAGCACGAAAATGCTGGCGAGGATCGTGGTCGACCGGGTCAGGAAATCCGCCGCGCCGCGCGCCGACATGAACCCCGACGGGCTGCCGCCCACACCCAGACCGCCGCCTTCCGACTTCTGCATCAGGATGACGGTGACCAGCAGGGCGGCGATGATCGCCTGCACGACGAGGAGAAAGGTGAACATTGCGGTTATATCTGTCCGGTGAAGGAGTGCGTTGGCGCGCACATAGCGATGAAGGGGCGCCGGGGCAACCTGTGAGCATCGCACTGCGACCAACCCGACATTCCCATTCTGCTCCCCACATCTTTTTGCGGAGGCCTTAGCCCCGGCTCGCGTCTTGGAACCACGAACGCAGAGGGATGCGATCAGCACCCTTCCGGCTGCGTGCACAGACGAAGGAAATGACTATGCGTCGAAAGAGAAACCCGATCCGCCTCTATCCGATGGCGCTGATGCTGCTGGCCACGACGACGATGGTTCAGGCACAACTTCCCACCCAGCCCGTCGCCGAACGCGGCAGCGGCGGCGATATCGTCAACTACAGCCAGATTCACGGGCCCGTTATCGGTCGCGACGGCATGGTCGCCAGCCAGAGCGCGCCTGCAACGCAGGTGGGGGTCGAGATATTGCGCCAGGGCGGCAATGCCGTCGATTCCGCCGTCGCCGTGGCCTTTGCTGAAGCGGTCACCCTGCCCCGCGCAGGCAATATCGGTGGCGGCGGCTATATGGTCATCCATATGGCAGCGAAGGAGGGCCAGCCTGCAAAGACCATCACCATCAACTATTATGGCACGGCGCCGCGCGCGACCAGGCCGGACCTTCTGACCGGCCCGGACAAAAAATATGACTCCAGCAAGTCGATGACCTACCTGAGCGTTTCGGTGCCCGGCACCGTCGCGGGCATGTGGGAAGCGCATCGCATGCACGGCAGCATGCCGTGGAAAAAGCTGCTGGAACCCGCGATCCGTCTGGCAGAGAAAGGCTATCGACTGAGCGACGGCGAAGCGGAAGCGACCGCCGGCCGCAAGGAGGTGATGATGAAAGACCCTGGCGCGGCCAAGGCCTTCTTCAAGCCGGACGGTTCCGCCTATAAGCCCGGCGATATCTTCAAACAGCCCGATCTGGCCTGGAGCCTGAAGCAGATCGCGGCGCGCGGACGGGACGGCTTCTACACCGGACCGCTGGCCCAGAAGATGGTGCAGGGCATTCGCGCGGGCGGCGGCATCGTCGACGAACAGGATCTGCGCGATTTCAAGGTGGAGGTGCTGGAACCCATCTGGTCCACCTATCGCGGCAACAAGATCGCCTTCATGCCGCCGACCGCTTCAGGCGCGACGCTGGCCGAATTGCTGAACCTGGTCGAATATTTCCCGATGAAGGATTATGGCTGGGGCAGCAGCAACAGCCTGCACATATTGTCCGAAGCGATGAAAGTGTCCGGGTCCGATCGTCGGCTGATCGGTGGTCTGCCCGACTGGAAGACGCCGGCCAAGGGTATCGCGAGCAAGGCCTATGCCGCCGAACGAGTGAAGCTGATCTCCCCCGCCAAGTCGCTGACCGGCGAAACGCTGCCCGACGGCAATCCCTATCCGCACGAAAGCATCGACACGACCCATTATTCGGTCGCCGACAAATATGGCAATGCGGTCAGCAACACCTATACGCTCACGGCATCCTATGGCGCGCATGTCGTGCCGCCGGGGACCGGCGTATTGCTCAACAATTCGATGGGCAATTTCAACTGGGGGAGAGAGCCGGGGCGCGAAGCGAACTGGCCGTCACCCGGCAAGCGACTGGGCTCCACCATCACGCCGCTGATCGTGTTCCGCAATGACAAGCCCTGGCTGGTAACGGGTTCGCCGGGCGGCGGCTATATCATTTCGGCGATGGCGCAGATTCTGGTGAACACGATCGACCATGGCCTCAACATCGCCGAAGCGGCCGAACGGCCCCGCATCCATCAGTCGGATGCCGACAGTCCGCTAGAACTGGAAGAAGGCTTCCCGCCCGAAATGGCGCTGCTGCTTCAGGCCAAGGGGCACAAGACCCGCCTGTCCGACACGATGGGCAGCACCCAGTCGATCATGGTCGAAGGCGATAAATTCCTGGGCGCGGCCGACACGCGGCGGCCCGATGCGCTGGCACAGGGCGTGAACTGAGCCGGAAGACAGAGCCGCGCCGGTTATGACCGGCGCGGGCCGTCGCTTCAGGCGGCTGCCGCCATCCGCTGTTCCGCCGCCTCGATGATCGGGGCGAATTTTTTGGCGGACAGGCTGGCCCCGCCGACAAGGCCGCCGTCGACATCCGGGATCGCCATCAGATCCGCCGCATTGTCGCCATTCATCGACCCGCCATAAAGGATGCGCATCTTGTCCGCTTCCGCACCGATGCGACTGGCCAGCGCTGCACGCAGCGCGGCATGCATGGCCGCCACGGCTTCCAGCGTGGGAATGCGGCCAGTGCCGATCGCCCAGATCGGTTCATAGGCCACCGCCAGCCAGTCGGCAGCGGCATCGTCCGGCAGAGAGGCCAGCAACTGGTCGGCCACGACCTGTTCCGCCTTGCCCGCGTCCCGTACTGCCAGCGTTTCACCCACGCACAGGATCACATTGATGCCCGCCTTATGCGCGGCTTCGGACTTAGAGGCGATGTCGGCATTGGTTTCGCCGCGCGCCTCGCGCCGTTCGCTATGGCCGGTGATGACCCAGGTGGCGCCGGCTTCCGCCAGCATCTCCGCCGACAGCGAACCGGTATAGGCGCCGCTGATGTCCATATGGCAGTTCTGTCCGCCAATGAACGCCGCGCCGCGCCGTTCGGACCCCGCCATGATGAGCGTGGCGGGCAGGCACAGGCCCACCTCCACCGATGGATGCGCTGCCGCCACGCGGCCGATCGCCTCCACTTCGTCGAGATGCGCACGCATCCCGTTCATCTTCCAATTGCCGACAACCAGCTTGCGCCTGCCCATCAATCTGTTTCCTTATGATTATTGCTGCACGTCGCCCCCGCCACCTTCGCCGCCGGACGATTGCCCTGGCGTCTCCCCGAAAGAACCGGATGCTGCATAAGCCGATGAACGGCGCTCACGCATTTGTCCAGTGCAAGCCTTGCCGCCGCGCGCATCCGCGCTTAAAGCGTGCCGCGATAACGCCCGCAATTCGGACAATTCCATGCTCTCTGTCTTTCGCCGCATCATTCATTCCAAGTTCGGCGCGCTGATCGCGATCCTGTTCCTGGGGATCATCGCCTCCGCCTTCATCATGGGCGATATCACCAGCGGCAAATTTGGCAGCGGGTCGATGTGGGGCGGCGCGGGCAACGCGGCCAAGGCGAAGGGCTATACGCTGAGCCAGAGCGAATTGCAGGACCGGGTCCAGCGAGTGTTCGAAAATGCGCGACGCACCAATCCGACGCTCCAGATCAGCGATTTTCTGGCACAGGGCGGCGCGACGCAGGTCTATGATCAGTTGGTCGCATCGCTCTCGCTGCGCGCCTTTGCCGATGAGCAGGGCGTCCATATCTCCAAGCGGCTGGTCGATGCGCAGATCGCGCAAATCCCGGCCTTTCAGGACGCGGCCGGCAATTTCAGCCAGGAAAATTTCCGCCAGTTGCTGCTGCGTGAACGGATTACCGAACAGGCGCTGCGCGATGACCTGAGCCGCGAAATCCTCCAGCGCCAGTTGCTGGCGCCGGTCGCACTGGGCGTGAAGCTGAGCGACAGCCAGATTCTGCCCTATGCCTCGCTGCTGCTGGAAGCGCGTCAGGGCACCGTCGCCGCGATCCCGGCCGTCTCCTTCCTGGATGACAAGACGCCGACCGACGCGCAACTGGCCGACTATTACAAGAAGAACAGCGCCCGCTTCACCATCCCGGAACAGCGCCACATTCGCTATGCCGTGATCGATGCGGACCGTTTCGCGCAGGCGGCGCAGCCGACCGATGCTGAAATCAGCGCTTATTATAATCAGAGCAAGGCTGCCTATGCCGCCAAGGAAAGCCGCAGCATCGAACAGCTGGTGCTGCCGACGCAGGCCGGTGCCAAGGCGATCGCCGATCAGGTGAAGGGCGGCAAGAGCCTGGCCGACGCCGCCAAGGGTGCGGGTCTGGCCGTCTCCACGCTGGCCGACCAGAGCCGCGAAGCACTGACCACTTCGGCAACCAAGGCCGTGGCCGACGCCGTCTGGGCCGCCAGACAGGGCGAACTGGTCGGGCCGGTGCGCGGATCGCTCGGCTGGCTGCTGCTGCGCGTCACCGCGATCAAGGAAACGCCTGCCCGCCCGCTGGCGGCGGTGCGCGACGAAATCGTCACCACCCTGCGCGCGCAGAAGGAAAAACAACTGCTGACCGACTTCACCGGCAAGATCGAGGATGCGATCGCCGATGGCGGCACCTTCGAAGAAGTGGTGAAGGATAATGGCCTGAAGCTGGAAACCAGCCCCGCCCTGCTCGCCACCGGCAAGCAGGTGAAGGATCAGGCCTATGAAGCGCCTGCCGACGTCAAGCCGCTGCTCGCCCCCGTCTTCGCAATGAGCGCCGATGATGATGCACAGCTGGTCCCGATCACCGCCGACAAGCGCTATGCGCTGGCCGCACCGGGCCAGATCATCGCCGCTGCCCCGCCGCCGCTGGCCGAAGTGAAGCAATTGGTGTCGTTGCAATATAAGCTGAACGCCGCCAACCAGAAGGCGAAGGCCAAGGCCGACGAGATTCAGGCCAAGGTCGCCAAGGGTATGAAGCTGGCTGACGCGATCGCACAGGCTGGGGTCAAGCTGCCTGCACCGCAGACGCTGGGCGGCCGCCGCGCCGACATCATGCGCGCGCAGCAGCGCCCGCCGGCCGAAGTCGCCATCATGTTCCAGATGGCCGAAAACAGCGTCAAGACGCTGCCGATCGATCAGGAGCGCGGCTATTTCGTGGTCCAGCTCAACAAGATCGAGCGCGGCGATGCCAAGGGTCAGCCCGAGCTGCTCAATCAGGTCCGCAGCCAGCTCGCCGACGTGGTCGGGCAGGAATATGGCCAGCAGTTCGAACGCGCCGTCGAAAAGGAACTGAAGGTCACGCGCAACGCCAATGCCGTGGCGCAGGTGCGTCAGTCCCTGTCGACCTCGAACGCCGGCGAACAATAAGATGGTCGCATCGGGCAGCAAGGACGGCGTGGATAGCGCGCGTGCGGCTCTGGCACGGGGCGAATCGGCGCTGGTATGGCGGCGGCAGATTGCCGACACCGACACGCCGATCTCCGCCGCGCTCAAGCTGTTCGAGCCTGATCGCGGCGATTATCTGCTCGAATCGGTGGAGGGCGGCGCGGTGCGTGGCCGACACAGCCTGATCGGCCTTGCCCCCGACCTCGTCTTCCGGGCGCAGGGCGAACAAGCCGAAATCAATCGCCAGTGGGCGACCGATCGCGACGCCTTCGAGCCGACAAGCGCCGGTACGCTCGATGCCCTGCGCGCGCTGGTCGCCGAATGCCGGGCGGATATGGACCCGGCCCTGCCGGCCGCGCTGGCCTGTCTGGTCGGCTATTTCGGCTATGAAACCGTCGGGCTGGTCGAAAAGCTGCCGCGCCCCGCCGCCAATGATATCGGCGTGCCCGACATGCTGTTCGTGCGGCCCACCGTCATTCTGGTGTTCGACCGGCTGGCCGACGCGCTCTATATCGTCGCGCCCGTGTGGAAGGGCAGCTTCACCGACGCGGAAGGCGCAGCGGATCGGGCGATCGAAGCCGCACTGGAGCGGATCGACGCCACGGCCGCCCGCCTTGCAGCGCCGCTGCCCGCCGTCCCCGCCCCGGCCGATATCGCCGATATCGAAGTGACACCGGTGCTGGAGCCGGGCCGCTACGCGCAGATGGTGGAAAAGGCGAAGGACTATATCGTCGCCGGCGATATCTTTCAGGTCGTGCTGGCCCAGCGTTTCACCAGCCCCTTCTCGCTACCGCCGATCGCGCTCTACCGCGCGCTGCGCCGGATCAATCCGTCGCCCTTCCTCTATTATCTCGATCTGCCCGGCTTTGCGCTGATCGGCTCCAGTCCGGAGATATTGGTCCGCGCCCGCAATGGCGAAGTAACGATCCGGCCGATCGCGGGCACCCGCCCCCGCGGTGGCAATGCCGTGGAGGACGCCGCCAATCGCGAAAGCCTGCTCGCCGATCCCAAGGAACGGGCCGAGCATCTGATGCTGCTGGATCTGGGCCGCAACGATGTCGGCCGGGTCGCCAGCGCCGGATCGGTCACGGTGACGGAAAGCTATACCGTCGAATTTTACAGCCATGTCATGCACATCGTGTCCAATGTGGTCGGCCGCCTGTCGCCCGAAAAGGATGCGATCGACGCGCTGTTCGCGGGCTTCCCGGCCGGTACCGTGTCGGGCGCGCCCAAGGTCCGCGCCTGCGAGATCATCGCCGAACTGGAGCCGGAGACGCGCGGCGCCTACGCCGGTGGGGTCGGCTATTTCGGGCCGGACGGCAATATGGACAGTTGCATCGTGCTGCGCACGGCGGTCCTCAAGGACGGCGTGATGCATGTACAGGCCGGCGCAGGCATCGTCGCGGATTCGACCGCCGACTATGAACAGCGCGAAACCGAGGCAAAGAGCGGCGCACTGCTGGCCGCCGCCCGCGAAGCCGTGGCCGTCGCGCGGGAGGCCGGGTTCGGGCAGTAAGCCCGACCCGCTTCCCTCACCGGCACGCGCGCCAGCCGGTCGCGCCCCGTTCGGCCTGATCCAGATGGAAATGGTCGCGATGGGCCGCATTATAATCGGGTGACAGCACGGTCGAAAAAAGACGACATGCACCGTCGCGCACATCGCGCAGGAAGGCGGCATCCTTCCCCTCGCCCTTCCAGTCCTTCAGCACGCTCACCTGCCGCCCGTCCTTCAGCACGAAAGCGGCGATGTCGATCGCATCGGCGGTCGCATGTTCGCTATAATCGCCCTGACTGCGGCCATATATGCGCCGACAGCTATAGCTGCCGAAATGGCGGATGCTGCGCACGGGCTGACCATAGATTCGCTGGGCGGCAGGCTGCACTACCTGCCATTCCCACAGCTTGAGCGCAGCCACCACCGGACAGGAGGGCGCGACCGATGCAGGCGCCAGCGCGATGGCATCGCGATCGGGCTTCAGCCGCACCACGTCGATATAATGGCACTGGTCCGCCCCACCGGGCTTCATCGCGACATAGGCGACCCCGGCACGATCCAGCAGCGCCATACACCGCGCCCTGTCACCCGTCAGTGCGGCGAGTTTCCGCCCGGTGAACAACCCAACCGGCTGCGCGAGGTCGAGATCGGTCCAGGGCAGATCCTGCGGCCGCTGCCGCAGGACAGCATAGCCCAGGAACAGCAGAAACAGCAGGCCGCCCAGCCATAGCAGGCGACGCAGGGTCAGATGAAATGCACGCATCCCCTAAGCACGCCGGACCTGCCCTAATGGTTCCGACGTGACCGGATATCCCAGATGATCGGGGATGCACAAATGCAGTTCCCCGTCGCGCTCTTCCTTCCACGGCCGAACCTTTTCCACCGGATAGGCCGTGGCCTGCGCCACCAGATCGGCATGGGATGCGCCAAGCGCCAGCCGCTCCAGATTGCGCCGGGTCGGGAAGATCACCTGCCCCTCCCCGGCCGCACAACGGGCCAGCGTATCGGCCGCGCTGCTCCAGAACAGCCGGACATTCTCCGTACTGTCGACGCTGGCCATCTGTCCCTCTGGCGCGCGGGCGATGTAGAAGCGCGTGTCATAGATGCGCCGCGCCTGTTCGAACGGTGCGGGATGCCAGCGCGCAAAGGGCGTCAGCGCCTCCAGATCGAGTCGCACTTCATGCCGATCGATCAGATCGCCCAGCGTCTTCCCGTCATGCAACCCGTCGCGCAGGCGCAATATCGTCGCTGCGTCGGTAGCCCCACGCAGGGCGATACCCAGTCCCGCTTCCTCGATCGTCTCCCGGATCGCGGCAATGCGGGCCGCCGCTTCATCCGCCTCCAGCCCATGGCCGATCCGCGCCGCCAAATCATGGTCCGTATCGTCCACCCCGCCGCCGGGAAAGACCAGCGCACCGGCGGCAAAGGCCATGGTCGACGCCCGCTCCATCATCAGCAATTCGGGCGGCGCACCCGCGCGATCGCGCACGATAACGACCGTCGCAGCAGGACGGCCCGTGTCATCAGTTTCTGTCATGAAGTCCGCTCTAGGCGCCTTGGGCGCTGGCGGTAAAGTCCTTCCGATCAACCTCATGAAGGAGGTTGGTGGAGCCTAGGGGGATCGAACCCCTGACCTCGTCATTGCGAACGACGCGCTCTCCCAGCTGAGCTAAGGCCCCAAAGGTTGGCTGCCTATAGGCGAGCGATTTCCCGCTGGCAACGGTCTTTTGCGCAAAAAAGCGCAGGCAATCCTGATCTCGATCAACTGTCCGGAAAAGCGCGCGATTCCGGCGCGGCAGGCCGGTGTTTCGACCGGACATTACTCCTGCGTAACGCCCGGAACGATGCCCCTGCCCGACCATTGATCCCCCATCGGCGCCACCAAGCGCGTCGCTTTAAAATGAAGGAGAAGGACGATGGGATATCAAGATAATCGCCGCTATGGCGAAGATCGCTATTCGACCGGCTGGGACCGGGGCGATCGCTTCCGCAGCCAGCGGGATGCGCGCGACGACCGCGGCTATCGCTATGGGACGCGCGGCCAGTTTGGCGGACCGGACTATCGCCGTCCCCCCGCCGACTATGATTATGACGATCGCGGCTTTTTCGACCGCGCGGGCGATGAAATCCGCAGCTGGTTCGGCGATGAAGAGGCCGAGCGCCGCCGGGAATATGACGAATATTATAATCGCCCCTATGGCGACCCGCGCGACCAGTCGAGCCGGCTGGGCTTTGCCTCGGCATCAGGCAAGGATTATCTGCCGGGACGTGGCTATGTCCCCTATAGCGGCGAACGCAGCGGCTATGGCAATGAAGACCATGGCTATCGCGTCCGGGGCTACGGGCCACAGCAGGATTATGGCGCCCATCATGACAGCAACTATCATGCCTGGCGCCAGCAGCGGATCGACGAGCTGGACCGCGACTATGGCGAATATCAGCGCGAAAATCGCGATCGCTTCAACAGCGAATTCGGCACATGGCGCAACCGCCGGGGCGAGCAACGTCAGGCCATCCAACAGGTGCAGGAACATCAGGAAGTCGTCGGCAGCGATGGCGAACATGTCGGCACCGTGGACAAGCTGCGCGGCGACCGCATCATCCTGACTAAGAATGATCAGGATGCCGGTGGCGTGCATCATTCCATCCCGTCAAGCTGGATCAAGTCGGTCGACGCGACGAAGGTAACGCTGGAGAAGACGGCCGCACAGGCGCAGGACGCCTGGCGTACCGAGCGTGAGCAGAATGCGCTGTTCGGTGATCGTGATCGCGATCAGACCCGTGGCGGCTGGACCGGCGAAGGCTATGCCAGCAGCACCGCCTATAGCGGCAAGCGCTATCGTTAAGCATCGCATGCCTAATCTAGGCCGTTCGTGCTGAGTAGGGACTGAGCGAAGTCGAAGGCCCGTATCGAAGCATACAAGGGGTAGCGCCTAATCCTTCGATACGCCGCTTCGACTTCGCTCAGCGGCTACTCAGGACGAACGGGGTGATCCTAACAGGAAGGCCCGGCCATCGCGCCGGGCCTTTTTCATGCCTGCTTGCCTCGACGCACCCGCTAGTGCCAAACCGGCCCATCCTTCCCTGTCGAGGCCGTCATGCCGACCATAGCGCTGCTCGTCCTGTCCAACCTGTTCATGACCGTGGCCTGGTACTGGCATCTGAAGGGCGGCATGGAAAAGCCGCTACTGCTGGTCATACTGATAAGCTGGGGCATCGCCCTGTTCGAATATTGTCTGGCCGTGCCCGCCAACCGCATCGGTTACGCCCATGGCTGGAGCGCAGGACAGCTCAAGGTCGTGCAGGAAGCGATCGCGCTGATCATCTTCGGCGGGTTCATGGTCATGGTGCTGGGCGAACCGCTGCACTGGCGCCATCTGGCGGCCTTCGGCTGCATCATGGGAGCCGTGGGTTTCCTGTTCATCGGCCGCTGATGGCCTGCATCTGGCTTCCTCACCTGTCCGGCAGCAGCAGGCTCGAATCCCCATAGCTGTAGAAACGATAGCCGGTTTCGATCGCATGGCCATAGACAGCCTGCATCTTTTCCGTTCCCATCAAGGCACTAACCAGCATGAAGAGCGTAGATTTGGGCAGATGAAAATTGGTCATCAGCCCGTCCACCACCCGAAAACGATAGCCTGGCGTGATGAAGATGCGGGTTTCGTCGGCAAAGGGACGCAGCAGACCATCCTCCCCGGCCGCGCTTTCCAGCAGGCGCAGCGACGTGGTGCCCACCGCGATCAACCGGCCGCCCGCTGCCCGCGCCGCATTAAGCCGATCGGCGGTCGCGGCATCGATGCGCCCCCATTCGGCATGCATCCTGTGGTCGTCCGTATCGTCGGCCTTGACCGGCAGGAAGGTGCCCGCGCCGACATGCAGCGTCAGCGTCTCGGTCTGCACGCCAGCCGCCGCGATCACCGCCATCAGATCGGGCGTGAAGTGCAGCGCGGCGGTGGGCGCGGCGACGGCGCCATCCTCCCGCGCAAACATGGTCTGATAATCGCTGCGGTCGCGCTCGTCGGTCGGGCGCTTGCTGGCGATATAGGGGGGCAGCGGCATCCGCCCTGCCCGCTCCAGCAGCACTTCGACCGGCTCGTCGCCTTCGAAGTCCAGCGTCACGCCGCCATCCTCGTCGCGCGGCCCGGCAATGGCCGTCACCCCCGCGCCGAAATCGATCCGGTCGCCCGCCCGCACCCGCTTGGCATTGCGCAGGAAGGCCTGCCACTGGCGCAGTCCCTGCCGCTTGTGCAATGTCGCGCCGATCCGCGCTTCACCCCGCATGCCTTCCAGCTGGGCGGGAATGACCTTCGTATCGTTGAACACCAGCACATCGCCAGCCCGCAGCAGCGACGGCAGATCTCGCACGATCCGATCCTGCATCGGCGCATCGCCCGGCACCAGCAGCATGCGCGCGCTGTCCCGCGGGGATGCGGGCCGCAATGCGATATTCTCCGGCGGCAGGTCGAAATCGAACAGGTCTACGCGCATGGCAGGAAAGACTTCATCCAAATAGCTTGGCCCCGTCCGCTTCGGCAGAAGCGACCGGGGCCTTGAAAGTGCAGCAAAAGCCGAACCGGCTTATTTCTTCTTCGGCGCAACCTTCTTGGGCGCAGGCGTGTCGATGATCGACACCGGCGGTGCGGGCGGCGGTGGCGGCGCGGCCGTGAATGGCGGCTTGCCGTCGCTCTCGATCGACGCCTGAAGGATCACGCTCGGGTCGGCCGGCGGCTCACCCTGATGAATCGCGTCGACATATTGCATCCCTTCGATCACGCGACCGAAGACGGTATATTTCTTGTCGAGTTGCATGCGCGGCAGCAGCACGATGAAGAACTGGCTGTTGGCGCTGTCCTCGCTCTGGGCGCGCGCCATCGAAACGGTGCCGCGCAGATGGGGCATCACGTTGAATTCGGCCTTCAGATCAGGCAGCTGCGAACCGCCAGTGCCGTCGCCTTTGGGATCGCCGCCCTGCGCCATGAAGCCGGGAATGACGCGGTGGAATTTCAGACCGTTGTAAAAGCCCTGGCGCGTCAACTCCTTGATCCGCTCGACATGGTTCGGCGCGATGTCGGGGCGCAGCTGGATGCGCACCCGCCCGCCGCTCGACAGGTCCAGATCCCAGATATTCTGCGGATCGGCCGGCACGGTCGCGGGAGGCAGTTTGACCACCGTTTCGGTGCCCAGCGACTTGGCATTGTCCTGCGCGCGCACGGCCGCTTCGGCCTTCTTCATCTCTTCGGCATTGCCGCCGCCACCGCCACCCTGGGCGAAAGCCACACCGGACGCGGTGAGGGCGAAGCCGATCGCCACGGTCTTGAGCGCGCTAGTGAAACGCATGAATGACGCTTTCCTTAAACAAATTTGCCCGGTGGGTCGCACCGCCCTGATAGCGCGCTGATCGGGATTGGCAACTGAACGCAGGCTGAAACGGAAGGATTACCCCCCCTTTCGACCGATCTTGTCCACCCGCGCCACCACTTCATCGCGTACGGCAGGGCTGACGAACTTGTGGATCGGGCCGCCATAAAGCGCAATTTCCTTGACCAGACGCGATGCGATCGGCTGAAGCGACACGTCCGCCATCAGGAAGACCGTCTCAACCCGGCCGTTGATCTGCTGGTTCATGCCCGCCATCTGATATTCATATTCGAAGTCGGCGACGGCGCGCAGCCCGCGGATGATCACGCTGGCACCCTGCGATTCGGCAAAGTCCATCAGCAGCGAATTGAAGCCAGTGACGACGATCTCCGTATCGATCCCCGCGCATTCGCGGCGCACCATCTCCAGCCGCTCCTCGTCGGAAAACATGGGCGACTTGCTGATATTGGTGGTGACGCCGATCACCAGCTTGTCGACCAGCTTCGCGCCGCGCCGGATGATGTCCATATGCCCCAGGGTGACGGGGTCGAACGTGCCAGGATAGACGCCGATACGCTGCTTGCTCATGGGCTTAGCGATCCCTTTCCACGATATAATCGGCGATGGCGCGCAGCAGGTCCGCTTCCGCGCCATAGCCATGAAGATGCGCCTTCGCCTGTTCAACCAGCATATGCGCCCGCTCCCGCGCCGGTTCCACGCCCAGCAGCGAAACGAAGGTTTCCTTGCCCGCCGCCGCATCCTTGCCCAGCGCCTTGCCGGCCAGTGCAGCATCACCCTCGACATCCAGCAGGTCGTCGGCAATCTGGAAGGCCAGGCCGATGTCACGGGCATAGCCGTGCAGCCGCGTGCGCGCCTCATACGGCAGGCGCGCCATGATTGCGGCGGCCTCCACGCAGAAGGCGATCAGCGCCCCGGTCTTGAGATTTTGCAGCCGCGTCACGGTGGCGAGGTCGAAGCGGGCCTTTTCCGCTTCCAGATCCATCATCTGTCCGCCCGCCATGCCGACGGGACCACTGGCCAGCGCCAGTGCCTTCACCAATTCCACGCGCACGAACGGATCAGGATGGGTTTCCTCGTCGGTCAGCACCTCGAACGCCAGATCGTGCAGGCAGTCGCCCGCCAGAATCGCGGTCGCCTCATCGAACATCTTGTGCACCGTCGGTTTGCCGCGACGCATATCGTCATCGTCCATCGCCGGCAGATCGTCATGGATCAGCGAATAGACATGGATGCACTCGATCGCGAGGCCAACACGCAGCGCCGAGTCGCGGGAGATGTTGAACAGGTCGCTCGCCGCACGGACCAGCAGTGGGCGCAGCCGCTTGCCACCGCCGATGGCGGCATGGCGCATCGCTTCATAAAGCCGGGCACGGGCATCGTCCGGCACCGCCAGAAGCCGGTCGAACGCGGCATCGATATCCGCTGCCACGCCGGCCGCGCCAGCCTTGACCAGATCGCCTGCGGAGGCGCTCCCTCCCCCGGCCATGATGCTCAATCCGCGCCGAATGCTTGTGCGCCGGTGACCGCGCCATTGGCGTCCACCGTCAATTTCGCGATCCGCGCTTCGGCCGCCTGCAACCGCTCTGCGCAGCGCTTCCGCAACTCCTCGCCCTTCGCATAGAGCGAGATCGACTCGTCCAGCGGCACGTCGCCGCTTTCCAGCCGACGGACAATCTGTTCCAGGGCGCGCAGCGCATCCTCGAAAGAGAGGGTCGCAAGATCGGGGGTCGAAGGTTCCTCAGCCATATCTCCTGCATTGGCCGCCGCCACGCCCACGGTCAAGCCCGCGCCCGGCATTTATGCCCAGCCGTCATCGAACCGTCATGACGTCATATCAGGGATGATAGCGGAAAAAGCATCATTTTGCGTTGACCC
Organism: Sphingobium sp. AP50; assembly: GCF_900109095.1. Taxonomy (GTDB): domain Bacteria; phylum Pseudomonadota; class Alphaproteobacteria; order Sphingomonadales; family Sphingomonadaceae; genus Sphingobium. The sequence continues at coordinate 992,257 of NZ_FNYZ01000001.1, read as the reverse complement.
CCATGTTGCACATGCACATAAAAGGATCACCATGAAACAATATCTCTCCCTGATCGCCGTTGCGAGCGTCGCCCTGCTGTCGGCTTGCAACAAGAATGACGAACCCGAAGTCGTGGGCGGCCCTGCCGACCCGATGGCGGCCCAACTGGCAAACGCCGCGCCGGTCGAGCTGCCGCCTTCGGTCAAGGCGAACAAGCAGTATCGCTGCAAGGACAACAGCCTGATCTTCGTCGACTTCATGAGCGACGACAAGACCGCCCTGCTGCGCACGGAGAAGACCGGCACCGCGACGACGCTGAAGGCCGCCGAAGCCGGCCAGCCCTTCACCGCCGAGGGCGGCTTCGAGGTCAAGGGTTCGGGCAACGACGTGACCATCACCGTGCCGGGCAAGAGCGGCCAGGCCTGCCACGTCTGATCCGACGCCTTTCGGGACACCAACAGGCCGGGCCTTCGGGTCCGGCCTTTTTTATTGTGCGGCGCGCGCAGCTTCCTTCTCCCCGCGGGGGAGAAGAATACGCAGCCTTGCGAGCGGAGCGAGCGAGGCGAAGTTGGAAGAGGGGGATGAGGCGGCGCACTGAACAAGCATCTACTCCTCACACACGCGCCATTGTGATTCCCCGCCGCCCTCGCTAAAGGCGCGCTCATGTCCAGCACCGCACCCCAGATCACCCCGGAAGTCGTCGCCGAACATGGCCTCAGCCCGGAAGAATATGACCGCGTATTGAAGGCGATCGGCCGTGAGCCGAACCTGACCGAACTCGGTATCTTCTCGGTGATGTGGTCGGAGCATTGCTCCTATAAATCCTCCAAGATTCATCTGATGAAGCTGCCCACCAAGGGGCCGCAGGTCATTTGCGGTCCGGGCGAAAATGCGGGCGTCGTGGATATCGGCGATGGTCAGGCCGCCATCTTCAAGATGGAGAGCCACAACCACCCGTCCTACATCGAACCCTATCAGGGCGCAGCGACTGGCGTTGGCGGCATCCTGCGCGACGTCTTCACCATGGGCGCGCGCCCGGTGGCCAACATGAACGCGCTGCGCTTCGGCCGCCCCGATCACCCCAAGATGAAGCATCTGATCGCCGGCGTGGTGCATGGCATCGGCGGCTACGGCAATTGCGTGGGCGTGCCGACCGTGGGCGGCGAAGTGAATTTCCACCCCGCCTATGACGGCAATATCCTGGTCAACGCGATGACCGTTGGCGTCGCCGACACCGACAAAATCTTCTATTCGGCCGCCAGCGGCGTGGGCAATCCGATCGTCTATGTCGGCTCCAAGACCGGCCGTGACGGCATCCATGGCGCGACCATGGCGAGCGCGGACTTTGGCGACGACGCCGACGCCAAGCGCCCCACCGTGCAGGTCGGCGATCCCTTCACCGAAAAGCTGCTGATCGAGGCTTGCCTTGAACTGATGGCGTCGGACGCGATCGTCGCCATTCAGGATATGGGCGCGGCTGGCCTCACCTCCTCCAGCGTGGAAATGGCGTCGAAGGGCGGCGTGGGCCTCCACCTCAAGATGGACGACGTGCCGCAGCGCGAAACCGGCATGACCACCTATGAAATGATGCTGTCGGAAAGCCAGGAGCGCATGCTCATGGTGCTCAAGCCCGGCCGCGAGGCTTTCGCCGAAGCGATCTTCAAGAAGTGGGAACTGGACTTCGCCGTCATCGGCCATGTCACCGACACCGGCCGCATGGTGCTGGAGCATAAGGGCGAGATCGTCTGCGACATCCCGCTCGCCCCGCTGGCCGACGACGCGCCGCTTTACGACCGTCCCTCCATGCCCAAGGACGAGTATAAGCTCTGGTCGAAGGTCGAACCGCTGGGCGACATCGCCGAAAGCGCCGACATCGGCGCGGACCTCGTCACCCTGATGGGCAGCCCCGACATCGCCAGCCGCCGCTGGATCTGGGAACAGTACGATCACATGGTCGGCGCCGACACGGTGCAGCGCCCCGGCGGCGACGCCGCGGTCGTGCGCGTCCATGGCGCGCAAAAGGGCATTGCGATCAGCACCGACTGCACGCCGCGCTACTGCTATGCCGACCCCTATGAAGGCGGCAAGCAGGCGATCGCCGAATGCTATCGCAACCTGAGCGCCGTGGGGTCCACCCCGCTCGCCGTCACCAACTGCCTCAACTTCGCCAACCCGCAGCGCCCCGAAATCATGGCGCAGCTCACCGGCTGCCTTGAGGGCATGGGCGACGCCTGCCGCGCGCTGGACTTCCCGATCGTGTCGGGCAACGTCTCGCTCTACAATGAATCGAAGGCGACCGGCGGTGGTTCGGCGATCCTGCCGACCCCGGCGATCGGCGGCATCGGCCTGCTGGCGGACGTGGACGTCATGGCGACGGTCGCGTTCAAGAATGAGGGCGACGCGATCTGGCTGATCGGCGGGGAAGGCTCCCACCTCGGCCAGACCATCTGGCTGCGCGAAATCGCCGGCCGCGAAGCCGGTGAAGCCCCCAAGGTCGATCTGGTCGCCGAACGCACCAATGCCGACCTCGTCCGCGCGCTGATCGCACAGGGCAAGGCAACCGCGGTGCATGATATCGCCGATGGCGGCCTGATCGTCACGATCGCGGAAATGGCGCTGGCCGGCAAGATCGGTGCGACGCTGGACGTCACGCTGACCACCGCTTCGGCCTTTGGCGAGGACCAGGGCCGCTATGTCGTCACCACCCCGGCCGATGTCGTCGTGCCCGGCGCGGTGAAGATCGGCACCGTCGGCGGCACCACCGTCGCAGGCGTCTCGATCGACACGCTGCGCACCGCCCATGAAGGCTTCTTCCCTGCCCTAATGGACAGCGAACTCTAAGATGAATGGCAGAGAGAGGCGTTAGCGCCTCCCTCTTGCCCGCTCTCGCAGAGCGACTACCCTCCCCGACCGGAGGGCAAGACATGACGACAGGCTATTCCGGCACCCCGCTGGCGAAGAAGCTCAGCCTCAAACCCGGCCTGCGTGCTTGGTGGGAGGATATGCCCGCCAGCGTCATGGCGGACATTGGCGACAGCGGCGTCATCCCGCTGCCCGCGCCGCAACCGCCGATCGACGCCGCCCATATCTTCGTTACCGACCGCGCCACGATGGAGGCCCGCATCGCCGCCCTGCGCCCGCTGCTCGCCCCCACCGGCTTCCTGTGGATAAGCTGGCCCAAAAAAGCCGCCAAAGTCCCGACCGACATCACGGAAGACGTGATCCGGGCCGTCATCCTGCCCGTCACCGATCTGGTGGATGTAAAGGTCTGCGCCGTCGATGCCATCTGGTCCGGCCTCAAGCTGATGATTCGCAAGTCAGCCCGCTGACACCAGCGCCAGCCGCTCCACGCCCACCCGGTTGCGCCCGCTGCGCTTGGCGTCATACAGCGCGCGATCGGCACTATCGACCAGCGCTGCCGGGTCTGCATCCCGCGCCAGCAGATGCGCCAGGCCGATGCTGACCGTCACTACCCCGCCCGGCGCAGGCAGGCGGCGCCCCTCGACCGCCGCGCGCATCTGTTCCGCCATGGCGGCAGCCTCGCGCGGATGGAGGCCGGGCATGATCACGGCAAATTCCTCCCCGCCATAGCGCGCCACCAGATCGGTGCCGCGCCGGGCATGGGCCGCCAGCGCCGCCGCCACCTCCCGCAGGCGCGCATCGCCGACCGGGTGGCCATATTGATCGTTGAGCTGCTTGAAATGGTCGATGTCGATCATCATCAGCGCCAGCGCCCCGCCCTGTCGCCGTGCCCGTGCAGCTTCCCGGCGCAGCACCTCATCGAACAGGCGGCGATTGGCGAGCCCGGTCAGCGCATCGACATGCGACAATTCCGCCAGCCGATCCTGCTCGTCATAGCTGCGCAACTGCACCAGCACGCTACGCAAGCCATAGCCCAAAGTCGCGACCACGCAGCCCGCTACCGCCAACCGCGCATCATGCGACAGCAGCAGCCCCGACACTGTCAGCACCGTCGTCGGCAGCATCAGCGGACTGCCTGCCCGTACCAGTCGGGCAAAGCGGCGCGACACGACCGGCATCGCACCACCGCGCCACACCATCGCCAATCCCGCCAGCAACAGGAAGGGCAGGTCGATCAACAAGTCCGGCCACAGACCATAATCGCTGTCGCTCTCGACATGATTGATATAGGCCGCAACCAGCAGATAGACGCCGGCATAGGCCGCCAGCACGCGCAGGAAATCGCGCTGCCGCTCCTCCTGACAGGCGATCAGCCGGACGATCGCGAAGAGCAGGATATAGCTATTCTCTATATCGAACAGCAGCCGGAGCGCCGCCGCCCCGCTGTCATCCGCCCCAACCGGCGTCGCCATCGCAAACACATAGCGAAAGAAAAAATAGCCCAGCGCGCCCGCCAGCACCGCATCGACCAGCCGCACCGGCCATGCCTCATCCAACGGGCTGGCCAGAGCGAAGATCAGGGGCACACCATAAAGGACATAAAGCAGCATGCTGAGGTTGCCGACACCTGATCCATCCTGCATCAGCATGCTGACCATGGTCGCCGCCATGCCGCCCGCCCAGAAGAGCATGGCCACCGCCAGCGGCATCCATCCTTCCCAGCCATCCCGCATCGCCCGATGCAGGCAGATGCCCGCCGCCAGCAACGGCGTGCCGATCAGGAAAAGGAAGGAGGCATGGGCAGACTGATCCCCCATCGTCGCCAGCAGGGCCGCGTGGATCAGCAACAGCAGGACAGGCCCGGCCACAACCGCAGCGCCCCGTAGCTGCGACGGTGCCTGCGTCTCCGCGCAATCAGGGGCGCGTGCTGTCTCCATGAGGCCATGGATAGCGGGAAAGAGGTTAATCTTTAGCTGCTGCCCCTAAGACTTAATAATGATAGCGCTATCAGATCGCGGATATTATGCTGATCACGTAAAAGAAGGAGAGGATATTTGCGCCCGATCGCCCGCGCCGCCCTGTTGTTCTGCGTCAGCTTCGCCGCACCGGCGTTGGCAAGCCCCGCCCGCTTCGACGATTTCCGCTATGACGGCCGGACGCAGGAACAGGTGGCGACCGCGCCCGGAGACTATCGCAATCCGATCCTGTCGGGCTATTATCCCGATCCGTCGATCACCCGCGTCGGCGACGCCTATTATCTCGTCAATTCCTCCTTCGCGCACTATCCGGGCCTGCCCGTCTTCCAATCGACCGACATGGTCCACTGGCGGCAGATCGGCAACGCGATCGACCGGCCCGGCCAGTTCGATTTTTCCGGTCTGCGCACCTCACGCGGCATGTTCGCGCCCGACATCTCCTGGCATGACGGGCTGTTCTACATCGTCGGCACCTGCGTCGATTGTCGCGGCAATTTCGTGATGACCGCGCGCGATCCGGCCGGGCCATGGTCCGACCCCACATGGCTGCCGTTCGAGGGGATCGATCCGTCCCTCTACTGGGAAGGCGACCGCGCCTTCATCGTCAACAACCGCGCGCCTGCCGAGCCTGCCCGCTATGAAGGGCATCGCGCCATCTGGGTGCAGGAATTCGACTGGCGCGCGCGCAAGATGACCGGCCCATCGACCCAGATCGTCAATGGCGGCGTCGATATCAGCAAGCAGCCCGTCTGGATCGAAGGCCCCCATCTGCTGAAGCGCGAAGGTTCTTATTATCTGATCGCGGCCGAAGGCGGCACCGGCGACAATCATAGCGAAGTGGTGTTCCGGTCACGCGACCTGCGCGGCCCTTTCCTCCCCTATGCGCATAATCCGATCCTCAGCCAGCGCAACCTGAACCCCGATCGCCCGAATCCGGTGACATCGGCCGGCCATGCCAAGCTGATCCAGACGCAAAAGGGCGACTGGTGGGCAACCTTCCTCGCCACCCGCCCTTATGGCACGGACCTTTATAATATCGGGCGGGAAACCTTCCTGCTGCCGGTCATATGGCGGGACGGCTGGCCGCATATCCTGCCGGACGGCGCGCCCATCCCCTATACAGCGCCGCGCCCCGACCTGCCGAAGGAAACAACCGATGTGCCGCCGACCAGCGGCGACTTCTCCTGGCATGACGATTTCAACGGTCCACGGCTAAGCCCGGCGTGGATCGGCATCCGCACGCCAAAGCAGCCCGTCTATCGGCTGGAAGGCGGCGCGCTGATCCTGAACGGCACCACGCCGATCGGCGACCTGTCCGGCGCCCCGGCCTTTATCGGGCGACGGCAGCAACAGCATGTCGCCACCGTCTCGACCCGGCTGACCTATCGCCCCGAAGCGGAGGGCGACCGGGCCGGGCTGGTGGCGATCCAGTCCGACCGCAGCTTCCTCTTCTTCGGCATCCTTCAGAGCGGCGGCGCCCCGCACATCGCCCTGCTGGCGCGCGAAGATACGGACAGTGACCGCCTGATCGCCTCCGCCCCGATCGATCCCGCTAAGCCCGTCACCCTGATCCTGCACATGGATGGCGGCCGGATGCGCGCCAGCTATGACAGCGGCGATGGCGCCCGGACATTGGCAGCCGATGTCGATATCGGCTTCCTCAGCACGAAACAGGCCGGCGGCTTCGTGGGCACGATCATCGGCCCCTATACCTGGGCGGCGCGCGTCACCCGGCCGATCAGCAACTGATAGACGTCGCGGCCACCCGCCGCATCATAGGCCGTCATGACCCGGCGCAATGCCGCCGGGCCGAGCGGCCTGCGCCCCGCGTCCGGCACGACCGCGCCAATGCCCTTGAGATGCGCCAGCAAGGCCCGCGCGCCATGGGCCTCCAGCAGGACCGTCTCTTCAAAGGCGAAGGCATCGTCATGCCCCGCCAGCATAGCGCGCAGAGCCTCGATCGACGGATAGTCCGGCACCCCGCTTGCCTCCCCACAGGCAGCATGGGCGGCGCGCCAGCGCGCAAAGCTGCCCTGCCCCATGGTCGAAAAGATCAGGCTGCCTCCCGGCCGCAACAGCCCGGCCAGCCGCCCGATCGCCGCCGGAAGGTCATCGAACCATTGGAAGGCCAGGCTGGACAGGATCAGGTCGAACCACGGCCCGTCGAACGGTGGCGCTTCGCCATCCATGGCCAGAAACTGCCCCGCAACCCGGCCATGCGACGCCGCCTGCTCCAGCATGCCCGGCGAAATATCGGTGGCGATCAGTTCCGCGCCCGGCCAGCGGGACTGGATGTCGCGGGTCAGCAGGCCCGTGCCGCACCCCACCTCCAGGATGCGCGCCACGCCCTGTCCCCTCTGCCGCTGCGCAATATCCGCCACCATCGTCGCGGCCAGCCGCTGCGGCCCGGCATGCGCCTCATAATGGCCGGCCGCCGCACCGAAGGCGTCGCTTATCCGTTGTTTGCGGCTGTCATTCATGGGTGCGGCATTGTCGATTTGCAGGGCCGTGGTCAACGCCTTGGAGCCGCAGGCTAGGTGCCGCGGGCAAATTCAGGTGCCGTTAGAGGGCGCGGGCGGATTTTTTTGGGGCGGACCTTCTTTACCCCTCTCCCTTGAGGGAGAGGGCTGCGGAGACTTGGCAGCTTGCTGCCTAGTCGTAGCTGGGTGAGGGGGCTACAACCTCACACTAATGCGCTGAAGCTGCGCCAATCCCCCTCATCCAACTTCGCCTAACCGCTACGCGGTAAGGCTTCGTATCCTTCTCCCTCCAAGGGAGAAGGAGTGACAAAAATGGCCGCCTTCCTCCATCCCGAACATATGCACGCCGCCCAACCGCGCGAAAATACGACCGCAAGGAACAAGAGTCTTTTCACCGCCTGTGCAAAGGCTCTAGGCGCATTGGCAACGCCTTACCGACCGCCCCCAAAGGAACCTGCACGCCATGTCATCCTCCCCCCGCATTCCCGCCATGGACGTGCTGCGTGGCTGCGCGGTCATGGGCATAGTGTGGATGAACATCACCGCCTTCGCCCTGCCGCAAAATGCCTATATCAATCCGGCGGTGTCGGGCTGGACGGGCGCCGGGGACGTGGTTTTCTGGGCCATCAGCCTGTTGTTCGTCGACGGCAAGATGCGCGGCCTGTTCGCCCTGCTGTTCGGCGCGTCGATGCTGCTGCTGATCGATCGGGAGGAAATGGCCGGGCGCGACGGGCGACGCACGCAGATGGTTCGCCTCGGCTGGCTGTTCGTGCTGGGCTGCGCGCATTTCTTCCTGCTGTGGTGGGGCGACATTTTGCGCGTCTATGCGCTGGTCGGCCTGTTCGCGATGCTCTTCGTCCGACTGGAGCCGCTCGATCTGGTCAAGCGCGCCTTCCTCTTCTTTCTGCTGCAATTCCTGCTGGTCGCAGCCTTTATCGCCAGCCTCTATCTCTGGCGGAACGGCGCCGCCGCGCCGGATGCCAGCATCGCCATGCGCACCGGCTTCACCGATTTCATGAGCGCCCTGTCCGATCCCGCCAACACCGCGACGCAGGGCGAAATCCTCACCTATCGCAGCGGCTTTGCCACGATCCTGCAATCGAAACTGGCCGAATTTCCCGGCGAATGGGTGTGGGGCTTCCTGTTCACCGCCTTTGAGACGCTGGGCTTCATGCTGCTCGGCATGGCGATGCTGAAGGGCGGTTTTCTGACCGGCGGCTGGGAAGCGGAGCAATATCGCCGCACCGCCCGTCATTGCTTCCTCATCGGCCTGCCGCCCATGGCGGCGCTGGCCCTGTGGGTATGGTGGAGCGGCTTCGCCCCCCTCCCCGCCTATGGCGTCGCGCTCGTCTGGTCGCTGCCCTTCCGCATCCCGCTGACCGTCGGCTGGGCGGCGCTGATCCTCTGGCTGATGGCCCGCCATCGCACCAGCCCGCTGGTCGGCCGTATCGCCGCTGCGGGCCGGATGACGCTCAGCAACTATCTGGGCACCAGCCTGATCATGACCGCGCTCTTCTATGGCTGGGGCCTTGGCCTGTTCGGCCATGTCCGCCCAGCCCTCCTCCCGCTGTTCGTGCTGGCGATCTGGGCGGTAATGCTGCTCTGGTCGAAACCCTATGCAGCGCGATTCGCGATGGGACCGGCCGAATGGGTCTGGCGCAGCCTGTGCCTCAGCCGGCCGCAAAAGATTCGCAAAATCACCTGATTACTATTGCGACCTATTATCATGCACGCTATCTCCCGATCCATCAGGAGAATCCCTTCGATGGTCGTGTGCGTTTGCAATGCTATTCGGGAAAAAGACGTGCGGGAAGCGGCACGTAACGGCGCTGACACGCCGTGCAGCGCTTACGCCCAATTTGGCCGCCGCCCCAAATGCGGCCAGTGCGTGTCCTTCGCCCGCACCATCATCGCCGCGGAACGCGCTTCGGTCTGACAGGCCCGCCTGACAGGATTGCGAAGCATCCGCACGGGAAAGGCGAGAACATCACGCAATAGCGTGGTGAAAAATCCCTAATTCTCAAGGGTTTTCGGCTTAACAGAGAGCAGCCGAAACGATATACTTACGGCGTTCCCCATATTCTGCCGGAGTATAACGCCATGAAGGGCGACCCGAAAGTCATCGACTATCTGAACGAGGTGCTCAAGAATGAGCTGACCGCGATCAACCAATATTTCCTCCACTATCGCGTGCTCAACCATTGGGGCATCGAGAAGCTGGCCAAGTTCGAATATGCCGAATCCATCGATGAGATGAAGCACGCCGACAAGGTGGCGGAGCGCATCCTGTTCCTGGACGGCCTGCCTAACTTCCAGTTGCTCGGCCGCCTGAAGATCGGCGAAACCGTCGAGGAAATCCTCAAGGCCGACCTCGAACTGGAATATGAAGCGCTGCCCGTGCTGCGCGACGCGATCGCCTATTGCGAATCCATCAAGGATTTCGTCAGCCGCGACCTGTTCCAGTACATCCTCGAAAGCGAGGAAGAGCATGTCGACACGCTGGAAACCCAGTTCGAAATGATCGAACGCATGGGCATCCAGAATTATGTACAGTTGCAGAGCAAGGCCAAGGAAGACTGATCCTCGCCAACTTGCGCGTAATTTTGAGGGGCGTCCCGCCGGGGCGCCCCTTTTTCTATTACAGCAACGCTTCCAGCAGCCCGATCAGCGGCAGATCCGCCGGCGGCATCTCAAGCCCGTACATCTGCGCCGGCCGCACCCATTTGAGCGCCGTCGCCTCATGCATCTGGGGCACGCCCTTCCACTTGCGACAGACATAGAGCAACAACAGCAGATGCCGGTCGCCCAGCGGTTCGCTGGCGAAGATCGCGGGCGCCAGACAGCTGGCATGCGTCTCTATCCCCAGTTCCTCTTCCAGCTCGCGGACCAGCGCCGCTTCGGGCGCCTCGCCCGGCTCCACCTTGCCGCCGGGAAACTCCCACAGGCCCGCCATCGCCTTGCCGGGCGGGCGCTGCTGCAACAGCACCCGGCCATCGGCATCCACCAACGCTACGGCGACAACGAACAGGGGGGAAAAAGACGACATAGGGTTCCGGGCAAAAGGGCTTTGTTAACCGTGGTTGCTTTACACGTCTTGCGGGGACTGTCTGTAGCCAAGTGGGGAAAATGATGCGCGGGCTTCTAGAGATCATTGCCCGATGGGGACTGGTGCGGTGCCAACGCGGCGCCACCGCCATCGAATATGCGCTGATCCTGGCGATGGTCGTTCTGGCCATGATCGCCGCGCTCACCAATGTCGCGAACAAGACCACCAAGATGTGGAACAACGTCGCGACAGAAGTAACCAACAATTAACCATCAATCTTTGACAGCCGCTTCTGCCCATTAAGGGTTTTTCAACAGAGCGGCTCTAATTCAAGTCTTGCTGACCACCAATTATCCAAGCGGGGCGGCCGGGTAGTTTAACGTAGAAATTCACTCAAGGAGACGTCACATGAAGTTCGTCCGTAAGATGCTGAAGAATGAAAAGGGTGCAACCGCGATCGAATACGGCCTGATCGCCGCGCTGATCGCCGTCGCCGCCATCGGCGCGATGACCAGCCTGGGCAGCAAGCTCGGCAGCACCTTCAACAACGTTTCGGGCAACCTGAAGTAAGCCTGAGACGATTGTCGGAACAGGAGGCGGCGGACCTTGGGTTCGCCGCCTCTTTTCGTTTACACCCTTTCAAACCGTTCGTGCTGAGTAGGGTCTGAGCGAAGTCGAAGACCCGTATCGAAGCATCCAGCGCTGCGCCTGATCCTTCGATACGCCATTTCGACAAGCTCAATGGCTACTCAGGACGAACGGGATGGCTCTATATCCGAAAGAATACGCTCCCTTCCAGCACTTACCAGCTCACGATCTTCACCCGCTGCCCCGGCCGCAGCGTGGCGCCCGATGTCAGGGCATTGATCGTCAGGAAGCGTTCCAGCGGATAATCGCTATAGGCCATGCGCCTGGCCATCGACTGGACGGTGTCGCCCGCCTTGACCGTCACCACCTGCACGCGGCGCGGCTTGATCGCCGCCGCTTCCTGCGTCGACAGGCGTTGTACCGACTGCACCATCGACGTGAAGGGACCAATCCCCTTCCCCGCCGGCGTCAGCAGCAGGAAGTGATAGGCTTTCCCATCACCAAATTCATAGGCGAAGACGGTGGCATCGACCTGACTGGACTGGCTGGTCGCTCGCACCGTGCGCCAGGCGGCAGGCAGACCGTTAACGGTGGTGCGACTAACCTCTCCCTCCGGCACGCCATCGCCGCCGCCCAGTTTGGCGAACACGCTGTTGATATAGGTCGCCAGATTGCCCGAATAGGCCGCCGCGCTGAACTGTGCCTGCCCGCCCGCCCCGGTGATCGACACCGCGTCCGACCCATTTTCCATGCCGAAGCCGCTGGGCGCGGCAAAGGCGACGCGCAGGTCGGGATGGCGGAAGCGATTGCCGTCAATCACCCCCTGTTTGGGATCATCGCCATAGAGGACCCCATCCAGCGCGTTGAGGAAGGCGTCGCGATTGCGCACCTTGCTGGTCGATCGAGTCGCGGATGCGACTTCTGCCGCGCGCGACACGCGGGAGGCTGGATCAGGATGGGTACTCGCCCATTCGGGCGTCGATCGCGCATTGCCGGCCACCTGCGCATCGAGATTGCTCTGCGCCGCCAGCGATGCCAGCATGTCCGACAGCGCGCGCGGATCATAGCCGCCCGACGCAAGGTAACGGATGCCCAGATCGTCCGCCTCATATTCCTGACTGCGGGAGAATTTGAGCGTCAGCAACTGGCTGCCCGTGCCGATCCCCTTCTGCACCAGTCCGGCCAGGCCCGAATCGCCCAGGAACGCCCCGGCCAGCGCGCCCAGCAGCGCTCCGCCAATAGCATTGCGCTGCGCCGCCTTCTGCCGCCGCTGGCCATGCTGGGCGGCGACATGGCCGACCTCATGCCCCAGCACGCCCGCCAGTTCGGCCTCGTCATTCATCAGCGCCATCAACTGGCGCGTGACATAGACATAGCCGCCGGGGATGGCGAAGGCGTTGTTTACCGGGCTGTTGAGCAGGGTGACGGTAAAATCCCCCTGCGCATTGGACAGGCCGGACTGGACCGCGATCCGCCGCCCGACCCCTTCCACATATTTCGCCTGCGGGCCGACATAGGCCCCGCCAAATTCCTTCAGCAATTCAGGATGCTGTTTGGCGCCGCTCGCCTTTTCCTGCGCGCTGATCGAGGAAACGGTGCGAATCGCCCGCTGCTGCCCGATCACCGCCGGCGCACTCAACGCCACCGCCAGCGCCGCACCCGTGCAGCCCAGCGATATCTTCCAGTTCATGACTCTCCACCCTCTGCCGTTACCCCTACGTAACGAGCAACCATGGCGGGCCGTTCCCGGAAAAGCGAGCGGAGAGCGCGCAATCAATCCTGTTTTCCGGCCGGTCGACAGCGCCCGGCCGGTGAGAAATCAGACGCCGATGGCGAGGAACTTGTCAGCGCGGTCGGTGCGCAACGCCTGCGCGCCCAAGCCATCGAGCGCATCCAGTTCAGCTTCGATCGCCGCACCCAGATTGGCGATCGCCTGCACCGGATCACGATGGGCGCCGCCCACCGGTTCCGCCACGATCCGGTCGATCACGCCCAGCGTCTTCAAATGCTGCGCCGTCACCTGCATCGCGGTCGCTGCATCGCTCGCCTTTTCGGCGGTGCGCCACAGGATCGATGCGCAGCCTTCCGGCGAAATCACCGAATAGATGGCATGTTCGAACATCAGCACGCGATTCGCCGCCGCCAGCGCGATCGCGCCGCCCGATCCGCCTTCGCCGACCACGGCCGCGACCATCGGCACGCCCAGCGCCAGACAGGCTTCGGTCGAACGGGCGATGGCTTCGGCCTGACCGCGTTCTTCCGCCTGCACGCCAGGGAAAGCGCCCGACGTATCGACCAGGCTGACCACCGGCAGGCCGAATCGGTCGGCCAGTTCCATCAGGCGGATCGCCTTGCGATAGCCTTCCGGTTTGGCCATGCCGAAATTGTGGCGCACGCGGCTGGCGGTATCGTCGCCCTTTTCATGGCCGATCACCATGACCTTGCGCTCGCCCAGCGTGGCGAAGCCGCCGATGATCGCCTGATCGTCGGCAAAGGCGCGGTCGCCGGCCAGCGGCATGAAATTGTCGAACATGCCCGCGACATAGTCCTTGAAATGCGGACGGTCGGGGTGCCGTGCGACCTGCGTCTTCTGCCAGGGCGTCAGCTTGGCATAGGTGTCTGCCAGCAGCTTGGCCGCGCGCTGCTCCAGCGTCGCGATCTCGCCATCGATGTTGATATCACCCACGCTGGCGGTCGCGCGCAGTTCGACGATGCGCGCTTCCAGCTCCGCGATCGGCTTTTCAAATTCCAGAAAGCTTACCATGGCGCAAGGCGTTAGGGCGATGGCGCGTCGCCGTCAACGCGCGGATGCGGGTTCCGGCCTGTCATCGCCGCCAGCGGATGGCGCTTATTGACCAGTTCGACCAGCCTTCGGCTGTCCACATGGGTATAAATTTGCGTCGTGCCGATGTCGGCATGACCCAGCATCATCTGGAGCGCGCGCAGATCCGCCCCGCCCTCCAGCAAATGGGTGGCAAAGGCATGGCGCAGCACATGGGGGCTGACCCGTTCGGGCGCGATGCCCACCGCGGCGGCAAGACTCTTCACCAACTGATAGAGGCGGATACGGCTAAGGTGGCTCTTCCCCGAAGGAAACAGCCACACACTGTCCGCCGGCACATGCGGCAGCCATGCGCCCACGGCAGCGCGCGCCCGATCGGATATCGGCACCAACCGCTCCCGCGCGCCCTTCCCCTTCAGGATCAGGAAGGGCCGGTCCACCGCCAGGGCCCGGCGCGGCAGCGACACCAGTTCCGTCGCGCGCAGGCCCGATCCATAAAGCAGTTCGATCAACGCCGCGAGCCGCAGGTCGAGCGGAATAGGATGCTCCACCGCCAGCCGTTCGGATATCCAGCCGAAGAACAGATCGACCTCACCCGTCGACAATATCTTGGGCAGCGATCGTCCCCGCACCGGGCGCGGCAAGGCAACGGAAGGATTGTCCGCGCGCAGCCCCTCTTCCTCCAGAAAGGCGTAGAAGGCCCGCAACGCCGATGTCTTGCGCGCCACCGAAGCGGCTGCCAACCCTGCCCATTGTTCCGCCAGCGTCCCGATCGCCGCCTTGCTCGCGTCGCCCAGCCCGCCCAGCAAGTCGCCTGCCCCGGTCAGGTCGGCGCGATAGGCCAGCAAAGTATTGCGCGACGCACCGCGTTCCGCCGCCATCATTTCCAGAAAGCGGTCGATCAGGGCGGCGTCATCCTGCCCCATGGTCAGCTACGGCTGATCGCCTCGGCCGCGATCATGCGCGCTTCGGGGTCCAGCCCCACGCGATGCAATGCAGCCACGACATGATAGAGATGCCCGGCCGGCAAATGACTCCAGTCATTGCCCTGCATGCCGACCGCCGCCAGCAGCGCCACCGTGGCCTTTTCGCCCCGCCCGGCCGCCGCGCCGATCGCGCGCGCCCAGCGGCTGTTGGCGACCAGCGTCACGCCATTATCCTGCGCCAGCGACGCGGCATCCTGCCCGGACAGGCGCGACAGCCCGGCCAGCGCGGCAATCAGCATCCGGCCCTTTTCCGGCCCGGCATCGCTGACATAGCCCGATACCCGGCTGCTATTGATGTCGACCACCGGGCTGGGCGCACCCACCGCCAGCAAGGCCCAGAATTGCGACGCACCCGTGCCGTCCAGCTGGCCGATCGCCCGCGCCCAGCGCGCGGCGTTGCGGTCGTAGCCAGCCGTCAACATCGCCGCGACCAGATTGGCCGCATCCTGCGCCTCCGCCTGCGCCACCGGCAGAGCGGCCGCCGCCCGTGCCGTCGCGATCAGGCCGACATAGTCCGGCTTGGCTTCATCGCCCCACCAACTGCGCATCCCGCCCAGCCGATCGCCCACGGTCGCCCCGGCATAGGCGGTACGCAGCGCGTCGACCTTGTCCGCCAGATCGCCCGGCACATCGCCATCGGTGCGAACCTGACCATAGAAGCCAACGAGCGCCGCATTGGACAGCACGCCCAGCCGCGCCGCGATATCGACGCCGGGCCGCCGCCGCAGCGCCGTCAGCGCCGGCGCGCGCGCTTCCCACGCGCGGACATGCTGCCCCGCCGTGCCATAAAGTTCCTGCGGTATCTCGACATTCAACGCCGTCGCCAGACCGAAACGCCAGGCTGTCAGGCGGTCGACGCCTTCCCATTCGATCTTCACCGAACGGCGCGCGTTGAAGCCGGTGCCGACGATCTTTTCCGCCAGCCGGTAATCCACGCCGCGCACCACGCCCTTGCGCTGCGCCTGATTGAGCGCCCCGCTGGCCGTGCCCTGATCGCCGGACAGCGCCGCGCACATGGCGCGCGTCATGTCCCAGCCGGGTTCCTTGCTGAAGCGCAGGGCGCCTGCCGACAGCGGGCACAGGCCCGCCGGGTCAGCCGTCGCCAGATAGGTCTGCATCGCCACGGCATAAAGGCGCGCGGAATAACGGTCGGGATCGACGCTCTGCACCATCAGGCGGGCATTGTCGGCCTCCCCCATGCGCAGCAGCAGCCAGGCGCGCTCCGCCGCCCAGTCCGCGCCATCGATATCGCGCGGCGTATCGCTCGCGGTCAGCAGCGCCCGGCGCAGCAGGATGGAAGCCCAGCGCGATACGATCGGCGCATGCGTCTCCTTCATCAGCGCGGCGAGATATTTGCCCGATTCGTTCCCGAAGGCATCGGGCTCGAAGCCGCGCGTCTGCGGCGTCAGCGGGCCGATCCGGTCGAGCGAACGACGCGCCGTATCTGGCAGGTCATATTTCGCCTTCTGCGCCGCGATTTCCTCCGGCGTCAGTTCGTCCTCAGCCGCATTGGCGATCAGCGACAGGTCAGGCGGCGTGGCCGGATTGAGCGGCTGCACCATCGGCGCGCTGGGTGATCCGGGCGCGGGCGCTGTGGGCGCGGCCTGGGTGGGGCGCGATGGTTGCGCGGCGGGCGGCGCTTCGGGCGCGTCGCCGAAACCGGGCGGCAGCAGCGATTCGGGCGCCTGCTGCGCCACCACGGGCAAGGCCAGAGCGAGCGCAAAGCTGCCCAGCGCCCATTTGGCGTTCCCCCGCGGCCAGCGCATCCGCCTTACTGGCCCAGCTTCTCGGCGGGGATGGGCTTTTCGACGCGCTGCTGCGGCTTTTCGCCACCGCGCGACCAGAAAAAGGCAAGCAGAAGCGCCAGCAGCACGACCAGAGCGATGGGAAGGATCGGCAGACGGCTGCCACGGCGGCGCGAACTGCTTTCGAAACTGCTGAAGTTACGATTATTCTTCATAGGTCCTTGGCTTAAGCTGATCGGCCTGCAAGGCCGAACGTCGGGGAAAAGATGCGATTTGCCTCAGCGACGGCTGGCTGTATAGCCCCCCTCGCCATGCAGCGAAACAGCAAAATCCCGGAGAGCCAGACCAGACGTGGTCCCATCGTGTTGGTGGGCATGATGGGTGTAGGCAAATCGACCGTCGGCCGCCGCCTTGCCGCGCGCCTCGGCCTCAGCTTCGTCGACGCCGATGAAGAGATCGAAAAGGCCGCCGGCATGAGCGTGACGGAGATTTTCGAACGCTATGGCGAATCCTATTTCCGCGACGGCGAACGCCGCGTGATCGCCCGGCTGATGGACGGCGTGCCCAAGGTGATCGCCACCGGTGGCGGCGCCTTCATGCAGGATGAAACGCGCAGGCTGATATTGGAGGCCGCCACCGCCGTCTGGCTGGACGCCGATATCGAGATTTTGATCGACCGCGTCGGCCGCCGCGAAAGCCGGCCGCTGCTCAAGAATCGCGACCCGCGCGTCGTGCTGACCGAACTGGCGGCGGTGCGTAATCCGATCTACGCGCTTGCCCCCATTCATGTGAAGAGCATCGCCGCCCCGCACGAAGTCGCGGTCGAGCGGATCATGGAGCAATTGACGGCATGGCATTAGTCCGGGTCGCGCTGGACGCGCGCAGTTATGATATCCTGATCGAACAGGGCGCACTCGACCGCGCTGGGGAAATATTGCGCGGCTATGCCCGCAAGGGACGCTTGGTGGTCGTGACCGACGCCAATGTCGCCAAGGCGCAACTGCCTCGCCTCGAAGCCAGCCTGCGCGCCGCCAATGTCGCGGTCGAACCGATCATCCTGCCGCCGGGCGAACAGACCAAGAGCTGGCGCCATCTGGAAGAGCTGCTCGACGCGCTGCTGGCGCTGGAGATCGAGCGCGGCGACCATATCATCGCATTGGGCGGCGGCGTGATCGGCGATCTGGTGGGCTTTGCCGCCTCGATCCTGAAGCGCGGCTGCCACTTCATTCAGGTGCCCACTACCCTGCTGGCACAGGTCGATTCGTCTGTCGGCGGCAAGACTGCAATCAATGCGAAGGCGGGCAAGAACCTCATCGGCGCCTTCTATCAGCCCGCCCTCGTCCTGATCGATCCCTCGACGCTCGACAGCCTGCCACCGCGCGAAACCCGCGCCGGCTATGCCGAAGTCGTCAAATATGGCCTGATCGACGATCCCGCCTTCTTCGACTGGTGCGAAGCCAATGCCAGCGCGCTGCTCGCCGGCGACCCGGGCGCCCGCACCAAAGCGATCGAAAAGAGCGTACAGGCCAAGGCCGCGATCGTCGCCGATGACGAGCGCGAAACCTCCGGCCGTCGCGCCCTCCTCAATCTCGGCCACACCTTCGGCCACGCGCTGGAGGCCGACACCGGCTTTTCCGACACGCTGCTGCATGGCGAAGGCGTCGCGGCGGGCATGGCGCTGGCCTTCCGCTATTCGGCACGCCTCGGCCTCTGCTCGGCGGAAGAGGCCGCCCGCGTCACCGCGCATCTCAAGGCCGTGGGCCTGCCCCACGACCTCGCCACCGCCCATGTCACCGCCGACGGCCCCGCGTTGGTCGGCCATATGCTGCACGACAAGAAGATGGCGGCCGGCACCCTGCCCTTCCTGCTGGCGCGCGGCATCGGCCAGACCTTCCTGTCGAAGGATGTCGCGCTGGACGATGTGGCGGCGTTTCTGGATGAAGAGCGGGCGCAGGAGAGCGCATAAAAGCCGCAGTTGGAAATACGCCAATTTCCTCTCCCATCGGGAGAGGAAGGGGCCCGCTCGGCGTAGCCGAGTGGGAAGGTGAGGGCGACGCACAGCGTAACCTCTCCCCTCACCCTTCCGCCGCGCTTCGCACGGCTCCCTCCCTCTCCCGGCGGGAGAGGGAATAATCAGCCCCTCACAAACACAAAAAGGGCGCCCTCGGGCGCCCTTTCCATTCGTACCTTGAAAAGGCCGATTACTTCTTCAGCGTCAGACCGCCGAAACGCTTGTTGAAGCGCGCCACCTGGCCGCCGGTGTCCAACTGGCGGTTGCCGCCCGTCCAGGCCGGGTGCGACTTGGGGTCGATGTCGAGCGCCAGCGTGTCGCCTTCCTTGCCCCAGGTCGAACGGGTCTGGAAAGTCGTGCCGTCGGTCATCTGGACAGTGATGAGGTGGTAGTCGGGGTGCGTATTGGCCTTCATGGCATATGGCTCCTTAAATGGCCGGTTTCCGACCGGCCGGATGCAGAAAATAGCGAAGGCGCGCCGTTAGCTGTTTCGGCGCGCCTAGGCAAGTCCAGTAATGCGCGAAAGCCTTAATCCTTGGGCGGATCGCTGATCATCGCGACGAAATTGGCTTCCGCCGCCAGCTTGCCCTCGATCATGGCTTTGCCGCTGAACTTGCAGATCGATCCGCGAGTCTGGGTCACTTCGACATGCAGGTCGAGCAGGCAGCCCGGTTCGACCGGCGAACGGAATTTCGCCCCGTCGATGCTCATGAAATAGACCAGCTTGCCCGAATCGGCCAGATTCATCGAATCCACCGCCAGCACGCCGGCGGCCTGCGCCATCGCTTCCACGATCAGCACGCCAGGCATGATCGGCCGGGTGGGGAAATGGCCCTGGAAAAAGGGCTCGTTCACCGACACCGCCTTGATCGCGTGGATCGACTGGTTGGGCACCAGCGTCACCACACGGTCGACCAGCAGCATCGGGTAGCGATGCGGCAGGGATGCCATGACCCGACGGATATCCATCGGGCCACGGGCGGTCGTTTCAACCTCTCCGGTCATCTTATCAGCGCGACTTGGGCGCCTGCGCCGGGGTCGCCGGGGCGGGCGCGGCAGCAGCGGCCTGACCCTGACGGCCACCCGGCTGCCAGCCGGCCGGCGGCGTGATCGACGCGGTCGGGATCAGCGTGTTCAGTTCGGTCACGACGGCAGCCGTGATGTCAGCCGAGGCAGCGAAGCTCTCAGCGGCAGCACGCTTCAGCACGATTTCCGCCTTGGTCTTGGCGGTGGCCGCCTTCAACGCGTCGTCCAGCTTGGAAACGACCTGCTCTTCCACATAGGCGCGGGCCAGCGCGACCGGCTGGCTCAGGCGCTGCAGTTCGGCCTGGCCGCTCTGTTGTGCGGTCTGAAGCTGCTGATACTGGGTTTCGATCGCGGGCGTGGGCTTGTTGCCGGCAGCCTTGTAGGCGGCCTGCAAGGCGTCATTCTTGGCCTTCAGATCGGTTTCGATCGCAGCGCGGCGCGTGTTGATCTGGTCCAGTTGCGGCTTGTAGGTGGTCTGCATCTGGGTCATCGCCGTGGTGAAGGCGGCGCTCTTGGCGACGGCTTCTTCCAGGTCGACGACAGCGATGCCCGACTTGGTCTGGGCAACGGCCGGGACGGCAGTCAGGGCGATGGCGGTCGCGGGCGCCAGAACGAGCGCCGCGGCTTTGAACAAGGTCTTCATTAGAACTGAGTCCCCACATTGAAGTTGATGAGTTTGGTGTCGTCCCCTGATTGCTTCAGCAGGGCCTTGGCAACGTCGATACGGAACGGCCCGAAGGGCGAGTTCCAGTTGACGCCGAAGCCCACCGACAGGCGCGGCTTGAGCGTGTCGCCGAGATAGCTTTCTGCAAATGCCGTGCCGCTGTTATGCGAATAGCCAACGCCGCAGGTCGGATTGGCGGCCGTGCCGCCCGCACGAACGGTGGAACCGGTCGTTCCGGCTGTGGGCGAGCAGGTCCCGGCATAATCGATCGTTTCGGGATCCTTCAGGCCCCCGACTGCGCCGACATCGGCGAAGATGGACGGGCGCAGACCCATTTCCCGCGCGCCCGAACCCAGCGGAATTTCCACTTCGGCGCGCGCCAGATAATACATCTTGCCGCCCAGCGCATCGTCCGTCCGGCTGCTGCTGCCCGTGGTGGGCGTACCCGTGATGACACCATCGGTCGACGTCGAGCTGGTATAATAACGACGCACGACGCGCGGACCGATACCGCGAATGTCGAAACCGCGAATCTGCGGATTGCCCAGGAAGAAGCGGTCGGTCAGGCGAACCGCGTCGACCAGATCGCCGGCCGCATCGCGCCGCTCGCCTTCGAGACTGTGGATATAGCCACCCTCGCCCGACAGCGAGAAGATGAAGCCCCCGCCCAGCGGCACGAACTTCGACGCCGACAGGCGCGTACGGACATATTTCACGTCGCCGCCCAGACCGGCGAAATCCTGGCTCAGCGTGACATTCTGGCCGCGCGTCGCCCGGATGCGGTTGTCGCGCGTGTCATAGATCAGCGAGTAGCCGACCGACGATGTTATCCGATTGCCGATCGCGTCGCACAGATAGCGGCCTGCCAGCAGCGGATCGCAAACACCATCAGTATAATAGGTGCTCTTGTCCAGCGTCACATCGTCATAGTTCAGGCTGTAACGCAGCGCGAGCGACATATATTCGGTAATCGGCACGCCCGCGCGCAGCTGGAAACCGGTCGTCGTCTGGCCATAGGTGGTCTGGCGTTCGTTGCTGCTCAAATAGCGGAAGCTGTTGAGGTCACGGCGATAGATATCGCCGCCCACCGCGATGCTCTTGTCCATGAAATAGGGTTCGGTGAACCCGATTTCCGCCGACTTGCTATAATAGGAGTAACTGACGCTGGTGCGCAGTTCCTGGCCCTTGCCGCGGAAGTTACGCTGCGTGATCGACGCCGACACGATGAAGCGTTCCAGGCTGGAATAACCGGCCGACAGCGACAGTTCGCCGGTCGACTTTTCCTGCACATTGGTTTCCAGCACGATGCGGTCGGGCGCGGAGCCGGGCTTCTGCTCGACATCCAGCTTCTCCTGGAAGAAGCCGAGCGAGTTGATGCGATCCTTCGAACGCTTCACCAGGAAGCTGTTGAAGGCGTCGCCTTCGGCCAGACGGAATTCGCGGCGCACGACCTTGTCCTGCGTCAGCGTGTTGCCGTTGATGTCGACCCGCTCGACATAGACGCGCGGCGCGTTGGCGATGCGGAAATTAATCCCCATCGTCAGGCTTTCCTTCTCGCGGTTGAAGTCCGGCGACACGTCCGCGAAGGCATAGCCGAACAGGCCCGCCGTCTCGCTCAGCGTATCGACCGTGTCTTCCACCAGCTTGGCGTTGTACCAGTCGCCCTTCTTCATCGGCAGGCGCTTGGTCAGGCCGTCGCCGGACAGGTCGCGAATGTCGGATTCGACCTTCACATCGCCGAATTTATAGCGGTCGCCTTCTTCCACCACATAGGTGATGATGAAGTCCTGCTTGTCCGGCGTCAGTTCCGCCACGGCGGAGATCACGCGGAAGTCGGCATAGCCTTCGGTCAGGTAGAATTGGCGCAGCTTCTGCTGGTCATAGGCCAGACGATCGGGATCGTAGCTGGTGCCCGACGAGAAGACGCGGAACCAGCGCGACTGCTTGGTCACCATCTGGCTGCGCAGTTCGCCGTCCTTGAACTTCTCGTTGCCGATGATGTTGATCTGGCGGACCTTGGACTTGGGCCCTTCCGAGATTTCGAACACGATGTCGACGCGGTTCTGGTCCAGTTGAACCATCTTCGGCTCGATCGTCGCGGCGAAGCGGCCCTGACGGCGATAGAGTTCGACAATGCGGGCGACGTCGGCGCGCACCTTCGACCGGGTATAAATCTGGCGCGGAGCCAGTTTTATTTCAGGACGAATCTTGTCTTCCTTGAGGCGCTTATTACCTTCAAGGACGATACGATTGATGACCGGGTTTTCCTTCAGCTCGACCGTCAGCGATCCGTTGTCGTTGCGGATCTGGACGTCGGCGAACAATTCGGTCTCATACAGGTCGCGCAGCGCCTGGTCGAGGCTCTCCTGGCTGTAGGACTGGCCGACGCGCAGCTTGGTGTAGGACAACACAGTGTCCGGCTCCAGCCGCTGGGTGCCGTTCACCGTGATCGCGCGGATCGTGCCCTGCGGCGCGACCGACGAGGTGGCGGCGGCCACCGGGGCGGACTGTGCGGGCGCTCCCTGCGCCAGCGCAGGGGCGATCGGCACGCCTGCAATCATGGTCGTCGCCAACAGGGCGACCATGACCGGCCGGTGCCTCATGCTGCTGTTCATCGCTGTCACCCGCTTCACCTCAAAAATGCAAATTCAATGTTACTGCCGCAACAGACGTCGCCGAACGGCGCATCCCTGCCCGATGCGCGTCAGCCGATCAAGCCGGACAGGCTTTTCCATAGCCCGAAAGACGACAAATCGTTGAAAGTCACCAGCAGCATCATCGCCATCAGCACCGCCAGACCGGACCGATAGGCCCATTCCTGCGCCTGCGCACTGACCGGCCGCCGCTGCACCGCCTCGATCCCGTAAAAAAGCAGATGTCCGCCATCCAGCATGGGAATTGGCAAGAGGTTGATGAACCCCAAGTTAATCGAGATGAGCGCGATGAAGATGATGAAGCTTTCCAGCCCCATCGTCGCCGCCTGACCGGAGACCTGCGCGATCTTGAGCGGCCCGCCCAGCTCCTTGACCGATCGGCCGCCGCTGAAAATCTGCCCCATCGTCTCGACCATGGTGCGGACGATCTGGCCGGTACGCTCCACCGCCACGACAGGCGCGCGCAGCAAGCTGACCGGTTCGACCACCGGTTCGCCCGGCGCCAGACCCAGCCGACCAACATTGAACTTGTTGCCCAGCCCGTCATCTTCGCTGACGCTGCCGATCCGGCCCTGCTTCACGATCCGCGCGCCCTTGCGCTCGATCACCATCTCCACCGGTTCACCGGGGCGGATCTGCGCATAGAGACGAATGTCGTCGAACGTTTCCATCGTCCGGCCGCCCAGCGACACGATCCGGTCGCCCGCCCGAATATCGGCTGCCGCCGCTGCGCTGCCCGGCTGTACCAGTCCGGCAACCGCTGGCGTGCGGCTTTCGCCATGGACGAAGGCAAAGGTCGCCAGAATCAAAATAGCAAACAGGAAATTGATCGCCGGCCCGGCCGCCACGATCGCCGCGCGCTGCCACAGCGGCTTGGCGGGGAAGCTCTCCGCCCGGTCCTTCGCCGACATTTCCAGCCAGGCGGGATCGGTCATGCTGGCCGCATTCATGTCGCCCTTGAAGCGGACATAACCGCCCAGCGGCAGCGCCGCGACGCGCCAGCGGGTGCCACGCCGGTCGACCCAGGCGAAGATTTCGGGACCAAAGCCGATGGAAAAGGCTTCCGCCTTCACCCCGCACCAGCGGCCGACCAGATAATGACCCAGCTCATGCACGAACACGAGCGGTCCAATGACCGCCACGAAAGCCAGCACGGTCATCAGGAAACCGGGATTGTGGATCAAGCCGTCAATCTTTCCATCACTTCGCCTGCGCGAACACGGGCCTCGGCGTCCGCCGCCAGCACATCATCGATCGCGCCGGGCGTTGGAGCGCCATATCGTTCCAACACATCCTCTACAATCATGGCAATATCAAGGAAGCCGATGCGCCCGGCCAGAAATGCCGCGACGGCAACCTCATTGGCCGCATTCAGGATGGTCGGTGTCGCGCCGCCCTGCGCTGCCGCCGCACGTGCCAGTCGCAGCGCAGGAAAACGATCCGGATCAGGCGCTTCGAAGTCGAGCCTGCCAATGCGTGCCAGGTCCAGCGGCTGGCATGGCGTGGCGATCCGCTGCGGCCAGGCCAGCGCATGGGCGATCGGGATGCGCATATCGGGCGAACCGAGTTGTGCCAGCGTCGAACGGTCGCGATATTCGACCATCGAATGGATAACCGACTGCGGGTGCACCAATATCTCGATCCGGTCGAGCCCGACCGGGAAAAGATGCGCCGCCTCGATCAGTTCCAGCCCCTTGTTCATCATCGTCGCACTGTCGACGCTGATCTTCGCGCCCATCGACCAGTTGGGATGGGCCACTGCCTGCGCGGGGGTGATATCCGCCATCTCCGCCCGGCTGCGCGTGCGGAACGGCCCGCCACTCGCGGTCAGGGTAATTCTTGCGACATCATCCAAAGAACCGCCGGCAAGGCACTGAAAGATCGCATTATGCTCGCTGTCGACCGGCAACAGGGTCGCGCCCGAAGCCTGCGCCGCCTGCATCATCAGGCCGCCGGCCGACACCAGCGACTCCTTGTTGGCCAGCGCCACCGTGCGCCCGGTCTTCAGCGCCGCGATGGTCGGCCGCAGGCCGGCGCAACCCACGATCGCCGCCATGGTCCAGTCGACGTCCATCGCCGCCGCCTCGACCAGCGCCTCCTCGCCCGCCATCGCCTCGATACCAGACCCGGTCAACGCCTCCTTCAGCGCACTGTACAGATGCGCCTGCCCGATCACGGCGACCTGCGCGCTCGTCTCGCGCGCCTGCGTCGCCAAACTGTCCACATCGCTGTTCGCGGTCAGCGCGACGACGCGATAGGCTTGCGGATCGCGCCGCACCAGATCCAGCGTCGACAGCCCGACCGATCCGGTCGCGCCAAAGATCGAAACCCGCTTCATCCGCCCTGCACCAGCAGCAGATAGAGCAAGGCCGCCAGCGGCGCGGCGGCCACGACGCCGTCCAGCCGGTCCATCACCCCGCCATGGCCGGGCAGCAATGTGCCGCTATCCTTCACCCCTGCCCTGCGCTTCATATGGCTTTCCAGCAGATCGCCCAGCTGCGCCGCCACGGCCAGCAGGCCGCTCGCCGCCGCCAACTGGATCGGCAGATGCGCGAAGCGATGCAACAGCCCGCCCAGCACCAGCGCGGCCAGCACGCCGCCCGCCAGCCCCGACCAGGTCTTGGACGGACTGATGCGCGGCGCCAGCTTCGGCCCGCCGATCGATCGCCCGGCAAAATAGGCGCCGATATCCGTCGCCCAGACCAGCGCCAGCGCCCAGAAGGCCAGCAGCAGCCCATAGGCATAGGGCTGCTCGCCCCGCAGAAATTGCAGCGCGGCAATCGGCACGCAGATATAGGGGATACCCAGCGCCAGCTTCATGTTGCGGCTGGTGAAGGCGATGAAGAAGAAGGCCGCAGCCCCCGCCATCAGCACCGGCCAGTCCAGCCCCGCAGCAAAGGGGCACAGCAGCGCCAGCGGAACCGACACCGCAAACATCACCGCCTTGCGCTGGTCCGCATTGGCGCCGGTCAGATCGGCCCACTCACCCTGCATCAGCACGCCGGCCACAGCCAGCAGCGCCCAGAACAGCAGCCCACCGGACAGCAGGGCGCCCAGCGCCACCGCGATCAGCGCGACGCCGACAACGGTACGGGTGCGCAATTCGCTCGTCATAGGATCACAATCCGCCGAACCGGCGGTCCCTCATTCGAAAGGCGTCGAGCGCCCCGGCCAATGCCCGACCGTCGAAATCGGGCCATAGCATGTCGGTGAAATAAAGCTCAGCATAGGCGGCCTGCCACAGCATGAAATTGCTCAGCCGCTGCTCGCCCGATGTGCGGATCAACAGGTCGAGCGGCGGCAGGTCGGCCGTATCCAGTTCCGCATCGATAGCATCGATGCCGATATCCTGCGTCGCCAGTTCGCCCTTGGCCACCCGCTCGGCAATACGCTGCGCCGCGCGGACCATCTCATCCTGCGCGCCGTAGTTGAGCGCGATCGCGATGACCGGCCCGCTATTGGCCGCCGTGCGGGCCATCGCGCCATCGATCAGCTCGACCAGCGACGGATCGAGCGCGCGATAATTGCCGATGATCCGCAGGCGCACGCCATTGGCATGGAATTCCTCGATGTCCGACTGGATGAAATGGCGCAGCAGCCCCATCAGGTCGGACACTTCGCTCGCCGGCCGTTTCCAGTTTTCGGAGGAAAAGGCGTAAAGCGTCAGGCATTCCAGCCCCAGTTCCTGCGCCGCGCGCGCAACCCTGCGCACCGCCTCCACGCCGGCACGATGACCGGCGACGCGGGGCAGCAGGCGCTTCTTCGCCCAGCGACCATTGCCGTCCATGATGATCGCGACGTGGCGCGCGCCATGGACGGGAGCTGCGGCGGTAAGGTCTGGCTTGGCTTGACTGGCCATCAGTAGGACATGCGTGACTTGGCCGCGAAAGGAAAGCCCCGGCTTACTGGCCGAGGATTTCCTTTTCCTTCGCGGTCGCCGCTGCATCCAGATCGGCGATGGCGCTGTCGGTCAGCTTCTGGACTTCGGTTTCCAGACGCTTGCGATCATCCTCGCTGATTTCGCCCTTCTTCTCGTCGGTCTTCAGGCTGTCCATGCCGTCGCGGCGGACGTTGCGCACTGCGATGCGCGCGCCTTCGGCATATTTGCTGGCCAGTTTGGCTAGTTCCTTGCGACGTTCCTCGGTCAGGTCGGGGATCGGCAGGCGCAGCGTCTGGCCGTCGACGATGGGGTTCAGGCCCAGACCCGCCGAGCGGATCGCCTTGTCGACCGGCCCGACATTGGTCTTGTCCCACACCTGCACAGACAGCATGCGCGGTTCGGGTGCGGACACGGTCGCCACCTGATTGAGCGGCATCGACGCGCCATAGACCGTTACCGTCACCGGATCGAGCAGCATCACATTGGCGCGGCCGGTGCGCAGACCCGACAGGTCGCCCTTCAGCGATTCGAGCGCGCCGGCCATGCGGCGTTCGAGGTCGGCTTTGTTATATTGCGGCATGGTCTTCTCAACGCTCCTGATTTTGCACGATCGTCGCCACGCCCTGCCCGGCCAGAACCGTCGCAAGGTTGCCGGTTTCACGGATATTGAACACGACGATCGGAATATTATTCTCACGGCACAAGGCGATGGCGCTGGCGTCCATGACCTTGAGGTTATCGTTCAGCACCTGATCGAAGCTGATCGTTTCATAACGGACCGCTTCGGGCACCTGCTTGGGATCGGCATTATAGACGCCATCGACACTGGTGCCCTTGAACAGCGCGTCGCAGTTCATCTCGGCCGCGCGCAGCGCTGCGGTGGTGTCGGTGGTGAAGAAGGGGCTGCCGGTGCCCGCCGCGAAGATGACGATCCGGCCCTTCTCCATATGGCGCTCGGCCTTGCGGCGGATATAGGGCTCGCACACCGACGCCATCGGAATGGCCGACTGGACGCGGGTATCATAGCCCAGCTTTTCCAGCGCATTCTGCACCGCCAGCGCGTTCATCACGGTGGCCAGCATGCCCATATAATCGGCGCTCGCCCGGTCGAAGCCCTTGGCCGCGCCCGCCAGACCACGGAAGATATTGCCGCCGCCCACGACGATGCAAAGTTCGAAACCGGCATCCTTGGCCGCAGCGATCTCGCCAGCGACACGAGCGACGGTTTCAGGCTCGATGCCGAACTGCCCCTGCCCCATCAGCACTTCGCCGGACAATTTCAACAGGATGCGCTTGTAGGCAGGCCGGGTCATGCGGGGCAAGAATCCTTATAGCGGAAAGGGAAAGCGGCCGGGACATTAGAGGCCCGCGAGCGCGATGGGAAGGGCGATTGTTGCCCACTGTGCAGCTGGCCTGATGAAGAATATGTGCAGGATCGCGATCGCCCCGGCAAGCACACGAAAAAGGGGAGCGACCTTGCGGCCACTCCCCTTCCCTTATTCCGTAACGCTAGACTAGCGATCAGACGCCGGCAGCAGCAGCCACTTCGGCGGCGAAGTCGCTGACTTCCTTTTCGATGCCTTCGCCCAGCTGGAAGCGGACATAGGACTTCAGCGTGATCGACGCGCCGGCATCCTTGGCGGCCTTGGCGACGACGTCGGCGACCGGGGTCTTGTTGTCCATCACGAACAGCTGCGACAGCAGAGCCTGCTCCTTGGCGAACTTGGCGACCGCGCCGTCGACCATCTTGGCGACGATTTCGGCGGGCTTGCCCGATTCGGCAGCCTTTTCAGCGGCGATGGCGCGTTCACGCTCCAGCAGAACCGGGTCGATGTCGGCAGCCGACAGCGCCAGCGGGAAAGCGGCGGCGATGTGCATGGCGAGCTGCTTGCCCAGCGGCTCGAGAACGTCAGCCGGCGCATTGCCTTCCAGCGCGACCAGCACGCCGATCTTGCCCAGACCCGGCGCAGCCGCGTTGTGGACGTAGGGAACGACGACGCCTTCGGTCACTTCGACATGGGCGACACGGCGCAGATTCTGGTTTTCGCCGATGGTGGCGATGTTGGCGACCAGCTTTTCAGCGACGGTGCCGCCAGCCGGGTGAGCCTGAGCCGACAGGGCTTCGGCGTCAGCCGCGCCCGATTCCAGCGCAACGGCCGAAACGGTGCGAACGAAGTCCTGGAACTGATCGTTCTTGGCAACGAAGTCGGTTTCGCTGTTCACTTCGACGGCAACGCCCTTGGTGCCGGCAACGGCAACGCCGAC
Source organism: Sphingobium sp. AP50 (assembly GCF_900109095.1). Taxonomy (GTDB): domain Bacteria; phylum Pseudomonadota; class Alphaproteobacteria; order Sphingomonadales; family Sphingomonadaceae; genus Sphingobium. The sequence continues at coordinate 963,312 of NZ_FNYZ01000001.1, read as the reverse complement.
CAGACCTTCAGCGGCGGTGCGGCTCGACTTCTTCTGCGCGGCGGCCAGACCCTTGGCGCGCAGCCAGTCGGTTGCCGCTTCGATGTCGCCATTGGCTTCGGTGAGCGCCTTCTTGCAATCCATCATGCCCGCGCCCGAACGGTCGCGCAGTTCCTTGACGGCGGCAGCAGTGATCTCGGCCATGTTGAGGCTCCTAAATTCTGAGAGGGTTTAAATATGCGGCAGGGCGCGTCTCCGAAGAGCGCGCCCTAGCCTGTCATTCTTGCAGTTCGAAGACCGCGGATCAGGCCTGAACGGCGATCTCTTCGGCTTCCGGCTCGGCCAGCGCACCCAGGTCGACGCCCGAAGCCTGCTGCGCACCACGGTTGCCCTTGGTGGCGGCGGCGGCGATCGCGTCGCAATAGAGGCGGATGGCGCGGCTGGCGTCATCGTTCGCGGGGACCGGGAACGCGATGCCGTCGGGCGAGACGTTCGAGTCGAGGATGGCAACAACCGGGATACCCAGGGTGTTGGCTTCCTTGATCGCCAGTTCTTCCTTGTTCGCGTCGATCACGAACATGACATCGGGAATGCCGTTCATGTCGCGGATGCCGCCCAGCGACAGTTCCAGCTTCTCGCGCTCGCGGGTCATCTGAAGGACTTCCTTCTTCGTGAAGCCGTGGGTATCGCCCGACAGCTTCTCTTCGAGGGTCTTCAGGCGCTTGATCGAGCCCGAAATGGTCTTCCAGTTGGTGAGCATGCCGCCCAGCCAGCGATGGTTGACGAAATGCTGGCCCGACTTGCGAGCAGCTTCAGCGATGGGGTCCTGCGCCTGGCGCTTGGTGCCGACGAACAGAACCTTGCCACCGGCGGCGACAGTCGCCGACACGAAGTCCAGCGCGCGGCCGAACAGCGGCACGGTCTGCGACAAGTCAAGGATGTGGATGCCGTTGCGCTCGCCGAAGATGTACGGCTTCATGCGCGGATTCCAACGGTGGGTCTGGTGGCCGAAATGGGCGCCAGCCTCGATCAATTGGTGCATGGTGACGACAGGTGCCGCCATAATAGTTCTCCTTCCGGTTGGCCCTCTGGGAATCAGGAACCGTGGGATCACCTCAAAGGCGATGCACGGCACCGGATATGTCGATTCCCATGTGGAATGGTCGCGCCATTAGACGCGAAAAAATCCGAATGCAAGGCTTGACGTCGTCCCCGAATGAGAACATAAGGGGAACAGACGGAACAAATAGGGTTAACGCCCGTTGGTTACGTCATAATGCGCCATGGCGTTGCTATGGCAAGATAGAAAGTGGTCGACATGTTCACTCTTGTTGCAGCGACTCTCTTTTCCGGCGCCTTCCTGCTGGCGATCGCGACCATCACATGGATGTTCGCCACCTATCATGACAAGATGGTGGCCGCCCTGTTGTTCGAACCGATCCCGCAAACGCCGCAAGTCTATCATATCCGCGTCAGCCGCCCGCGCGTGACGCACAGCCTGCGGAAGACGAGCGCCCCCGCTCAGGGACGCGCCCTTCCCGCCTGATCTTATTCTGTGACCGTGACCGCTGCTTCGCGCTGCCGCTTAACCTTCGCATAAGACAGGATGCCAAACGGGATCAGCGACACATAGACCGCGCAGATCATCAGCAGGGTCAGCCAGGGGTCCGTCACCAGCAACGCCGCCATCAACCCCGCCACCGCGATCACCTCCAGCCGGATGCGCTTGCGCAGACGCAGCGCCGACCAGCTATAGGTGGCGATGCTGGAAATCATCAGGAACGCACAAAAAGCTGTCCAGGGCGCGACGACATACCAGGCGCGGAAGATTTCCTCGCCCGTTACCAGCCACAAATAGAGCGGTACGAAGGCCAGCCCCGCCCCGGCAGGCGCGGGTACACCGGTCAGGAAACCGGCCGACTTATGCGGCTGTTCCCCGGCATCGATATTGGCGTTGAAGCGCGCCAGACGCAGGGCGCAGGACAGCGCATGGGTCAGCGCGAAAATCCAGCCGAATTTCGGCATGGCGTGCAGCGACCAGAGATAGAGGATCAGCGCAGGCGCGACCCCGAACGCGATCGAATCGGACAGCGAATCCAGTTCCGCCCCGAAACGGCTTTCGCCCCGCAGCATCCGCGCGATGCGGCCATCCAGTCCGTCCAGCACACCGGCGAACAGGATGGACAGCACCGCCCGCTCCCAGTCGCCCGAAATGCCGTAGCGCACCCCGGTCAGGCCGAAGCACAGCGCCATCGCCGTCACCGCATTGGGCGCCAGCATCCGCAGCGTAATGCCCCGGCGCAACCCGCGCGGCACCGTGCGTCGCTGGCGGCTCATGCGCCACATCCCATCATAATGGACCGTGCTCCTGCGAAAGCAGGAGCCCAGTTCCGCCCTTGCGGCACGTCGAGCGGACCGCAATGGGTTCCGGCCTTCGCCGGGACACGTCCTGCATGCAGGCCTGGACAAATCACTGCTGAATACCCGCCACCACGCGACGGTCGCCGATCTGGCCCAGGATCGTCTCGCCCGCGATGGTGCGCTGGCCCAGGATCACGCGCGGCGCGGTTCCGGCCGGCAGATAGACGTCGACCCGGCTGCCAAAACGGATCAGGCCGATGCGCTGCCCCGCCGCGACCATGTCGCCGGGCTTGACGAACGGTACGATCCGCCGCGCGACCAGGCCCGCAATCTGGGTAAAGCCGACGCGCAGACCGTCATGCCGCTCGACCAGAATATGCTGGCGCTCATTATCCTCGCTCGCCTTGTCGAGGTCCGCGTTCAGGAACTTGCCGGAAATATAGACGACCTGCTTCACCGTCCCGCCGATCGGCGTGCGATTGATATGGACGTCGAACACACTCATGAAGATCGACACGCGGATCAGCGGCTGATCGCCCAGACCGTTGGCGCCCGCCATTTCGCGCGGCGGGGGGACGCGCTGGATCAGCGTCACCAGACCGTCGGCCGGCGCGATGATCGCGCCATCATCCTGCGGCACGGCGCGCACCGGATCGCGGAAGAAGGCAAAGACCCAGATCGTCACCATGACCATCAGCCAGCCGACAATCTCCCATCCCAGCAGGAACAGGATGCCGGTGATCGCCGCAGCGATCAGGCCGAATTTCATCCCCTCCGGATGTATCGAAGGGAATCGCCATTTTACATTGCTGCCAGCAGCAATCGTGATCTCGTCATTGTCCATGGGCACCGTCTTTAGGCAGAGACCTGCCCCCTGACAACGACCGATCCCGCCCATGGCTCCCCACAGGCCAGATTCCTGCCCCTGAATGGTTGAACATTGCCGCCGCTTTGCCTAGGGCGTCCCCATATTCCACCCAAGAGAAAGAAGGCGAATAGGCGCTATGGCGAAGATCAAGGTGAAAAACCCCGTCGTGGAAATCGACGGCGACGAAATGACCCGGATCATCTGGGAATGGATCCGCGAGCGCCTGATCCTCCCCTATCTCGACATCGATCTGAAATATTACGACCTCAGCGTCGAAAAGCGTGACGAAACGAACGATCAGATCACGATCGATTCCGCCAACGCGATCAAGGAATATGGCGTCGGCGTAAAGTGCGCCACCATCACGCCGGACGAAGCGCGCGTCGAGGAATTCAACCTCAAGTCGATGTGGCGCTCGCCCAACGGCACGATCCGCAACATCCTGGGCGGCGTCGTGTTCCGCGAACCGATCGTCATCAAGAACGTCCCCCGTCTGGTTCCCGGCTGGACCGACCCGATCGTCATCGGCCGCCATGCTTTTGGCGACCAGTATAAGGCGACCGACTTCGTGGTGCCCAGCGCGGGCAAACTGACCATGGTGTGGGACGGCGAAAATGGCGAAAAGATCGAAAAGGAAGTGTTCAACTTCCCGTCGGCCGGTGTCGCCATGGGCATGTACAATCTGGACGATTCGATCCGCGATTTCGCCCGCGCCAGCATGAACTATGCGCTCGACCGCAAATGGCCGCTGTACCTGTCGACCAAGAACACCATCCTCAAGGCCTATGACGGCCGCTTCAAGGATCTGTTCCAGGAAGTGTTCGACAAGGAATTCGCCGACCAGTTCAAGGCTGCGAACATCATCTACGAACACCGCCTGATCGACGACATGGTCGCTTCGGCGCTCAAGTGGAGCGGCAAGTTCGTCTGGGCCTGCAAGAACTACGACGGCGACGTGCAGTCGGACACCGTTGCGCAGGGCTTCGGCTCGCTCGGCCTGATGACCTCGGTCCTGCTGTCGCCCGACGGCAAGACGGTGGAAGCCGAAGCCGCGCACGGCACCGTCACCCGCCACTATCGCCAGCACCAGCAGGGCAAGGCGACCTCGACAAACCCGATCGCCTCGATCTTCGCCTGGACCCAGGGCCTGGCCTTCCGCGGCAAGTTCGACGGCACGCCGGACGTCGTGAAGTTCGCCGAAACGCTGGAAAAGGTCTGCATCCAGACCGTCGAAAGCGGCAAGATGACCAAGGATCTGGCGCTGCTGATCGGTCCGGAACAGGCATGGATGACCACGGAACAGTTCTTCGAAGCGATCCGCGTCAACCTGGAAACCGAAATGGGCAAGTGGAACTGATCCCTTCCCGCAAGGTTTCAATACGGTAACGGAACGAGGCGGCGCCGCATCCCGGCGCCGCCTTTTTCATGGGTGAAAGAAACGGGAGACTTGCGATGACGACCACAGCCAGAAAGCGACTGGAGGTCCGCGCGGCGACCGCGTCGGACGCGCGCGGCATTCAACGGCTGATCGCCCGCGCCTATCCCGGCATGCCCAATTATTCGCTGGCCACCATCCGCGGCCAGACCAACAATTTCCCCGGCGGCTGTTTCATCGCCCTCTATGACGACAAGGTGGTGGGCTATTGCGCGACCATGCGGGTCAGCAAGACGATGGCCTTTGCCGTCCATGACTGGGATGAGATTACCGCCAACGGTTTCGGCACGCGCCACAGCGCGGCGGGCGAATGGCTCTATGGCTATGAAATGGCGGTCGATCCCAAGCTGCGCGGCCTGCGCATCGGCCAGCGCCTCTACGACGAGCGCAAGGAACTGGCCGAGGAACTGGACCTGCACGGCATCGTCATAGCCGGCCGCATGCCCGGCTATGCCCGCGCAAAACGCCGCGTCCACGGCCCGGCCGACTATCTGGACAAGGTCGTCACCGGCAAGATGCGCGATCAGGTAATCAGCTTCCAGCTCAAGAATCAGTTCGAGCCGCTCGGCGTCCTCGAAAACTACCTCCCCGAAGACAAGCAGTCGGACGGTCACGCCGCCCATCTCGTCTGGCGCAATCCCTATGTCGACCCGGACGAAGCGCCCGAAATGCGCGTGCCGCGCGGCGTGGAAAGCGTGCGCATCGCCACCTGCCAGCTACAGGCGCGCGCGGTGCAGGACTTCGACGAATTCATCCGCAACGTCGAATATTTCGTCGATGTCGCGGCGGACTACCGCTCGGACTTCATCATCTTCCCCGAACTCTTCACCCTGCCCCTGCTCTCCTTCGAAACGAAGAAGCTGACCCCGGTCGAGGCGATCGACAAGCTGACCGGCTACACCCCGCGCCTGACCAAGGAACTGGGGCGGATGGCGCTGGAATATAATATCAACATCATCGGCGGCTCCCACCCGACCCGCGCCGACGATGGCGATATCCAGAATATCGCCTATGTCGCCCTGCGCGACGGCTCCATCCATACGCAGGAAAAGATTCACCCGACCCCCAACGAAGCCTTCTGGTGGAACATCAAGGGCGGCGACTCGCTCGACGTGATCCAGACCGATTGCGGCCCGATCGGCGTGCTCATCTGTTACGACAGCGAATTTCCCGAACTGGCCCGCCGCCTGGTCGATCAGGGCGCGCGCATCATCTTCGTCCCCTTCTGCACCGACTCGCGCCTCGGCTATCTGCGCGTGCGCTATTGCGCGCAGGCCCGCGCGATCGAGAATCAATGCTATGTCGTGATGTCCGGCAATGTCGGCAATCTGCCCAATGTCGACAATATGGACATTCAATATGCCCAGAGCGCGATCCTGACCCCCTGCGACCTTCCCTTCGCGCGAGATGGTATCGCGGCGGAATCGACCGAGAATGTCGAGACCCTGACCATGGCGGACGTCAACCTCGCGGACCTCAGTTGGGCCCGCGCCGAAGGCACCGTCCGCAACCTGCGCGATCGCCGTTTCGATCTCTATCATATCGAATGGGACAGCAATCCCGACCATGGGCATGCGCCCAGCGGCGGCCCCGTCCCGGCCGGCGGCCATAATTCGCCCGGCGGCGGCTAACCCGCCCCCCATTTCGTTACCTCGATAAGCGCCCCCGCAGCTTTGCGGGCGGCGCCATCTCACATTGCCATCTGTAACAATTTGGAAGCATTACATTTAGGTAATTCACAAATCAGAAATCAAACATTCCCGAAGCCGAAATATTAGAAGCCTAGCCGCTCCCCCGAACCCGCACTGAAGCGGGACCAATCCATATCCGGGGGACTATCATGATGCGCCAGCACCGCTGGGCGGCAACGACCGCCTACACTCTGATCCTTCTGGCATCCTGCCAGACCGCCGCCGTCGCGGCACAGGAAGCACCCGCTGCCGTTGCGGGCGAAGCCGCCGACGCGGGTGATGCCGGCAGCGGCCTAGGCGAAATCGTCGTCACCGCGCAGAAGCGGAAGGAAAATCTTCAGGTCACGCCGATCTCCATCTCGGTGATGCGCAATGACGACCTGATCAACCGCCATGTGACCTCGCTGGTCGATCTGGGCGATGGCGCCATCCCCTCGCTGAAGGTCGCCCCCTTCTATTCGCGCAACTCGGCGCTGATCGTGAATATTCGCGGCATCGGCGTCCTGTCGGACGGCAACCAGCCCGCCCGCGATCAGGGCGTCGGCGTCTATGTCGACGGCGTCTATCTGGGCCGCGCCCAGGGTCTGGGCACCGCCCTGTTCGACATCGAAAATGTCGAAGTGTTGAAAGGTCCGCAGGGTACGCTGTTCGGCCGCAATACCGAAGGCGGCGCCGTCAACATCACCACCAAGAAGCCGACCGGCGAATTCCACATGAACGCCACCGGCGGCATGGGCAATTATGGCCAGTATAAGGGCGAAATCCATCTCGACCTGCCCGCCTTCAACAATATTGCGGTGAAGGTCGACGGCGTTGTCGCCCATCGCGATCCGCTGGTGAAGAACCCGCTGGAAGGCGCAGCCGGCTTCAACCAATATGACAAGCAGGGCTTCCATGCCGAAGCGCTGTGGACCCCCTCCTCCACCTTCAGCGCCGATTACAGCTTCGATATTTCGAAGGATGAATCGACCTCGCTCTACCTCAATCTGGTGGCGCCGGGCACTAATACGCAGGCTGCGCTGGGCACCATCCAGCCCGATCGCGTCGGCACCGCCAATGTCGGCGTGCCTATGCAGCCCAGCGTGGGCAAGGTGCACGGCCATCGCCTGACCATGGAATGGGAAGCGGCCGACAATCTGACCTTCAAGTCGATCAGTTCCTATCGCAAGCTCAGCCAGAGCCAGTGGGACAATGGCTCTGCCGCCAGCACCATGTCGGCCACCGCTGCCACGCTGGCCGCCAACGCCGCCGGCGGCTTCACCGGCGTACAGTTCGCCCGTTACAGCCTGGCCATGTTCGATCAGAACCAGTGGAGCCAGGAATTTCAGGCGATCGGTGAAGTGGGCCGCATCAAATATGTCGGCGGCGCGCTCTATTATCAGGAGAAGGTGCATGACAATGCGCAGGCCTTCTACACCAACCAGTTCACCAATGCGGACGGCTCCGCCTATGTCCTGCGCCAGATCGATTTCGGCGCGCAGGCCATCGACCGCGAAAGCCATGTGAAGACCAAAAGCTATGGCCTGTTCGGTCAGGCGACCTGGACCCCAGATCTGCTGGACGACGCGATCCACCTGACCGGCGGCCTGCGCTGGTCGAAGGACAGCAAGCATGGCGCGCTGACGATCGTGAACAATGCCGCGCCGGTCGATCGCGACGGCAATGTCGGCCCGATCGGGCTGGACGCCAGCTGGTCGCGTGTCGACCCGATGGTCAACCTGGCCGTCGACCTGTCGAAGGACGTCCATGTCTATGGCAAGTGGAGCACCGGCTACAAGTCGGGCGGCGCCAATAGCCGATCGCAAAATTATGATGCGTTCAATCCGGAAACCGTGTCGATCTTCGAAATCGGCGCCAAGACCGAGTTTTTCGACAATCATGCCCGCTTCAACATTGCGGGCTATGCCGGCGAGTATAAGGATATTCAGGTCGATTTCAGCCGTCCCTATGAAACGGGCGGCGTCCGCACGACGCGGACAACCACGTCGACCATCAATGCCCCCGGCACCGGCGGCGTGCATGGCGTGGAAGCGGAGCTGACGGTCAACCCGCTGACGGGCCTGACGATGACCGGCAGCTGGTCCTATCAATATGTCCATATCCCCGCGACGGTGAACCCCTATCCGAACGCCGCCGGCGTGATCAGCACCATCGCGGTACCGATCTACCAGAGCTATACGCCCAAATATTCGGCCAGCGGCGCAGTGGATTATGAACTGCCGCTCAATGGTCTGACCCTGCGCGCCCATATCGACGGCAATTATGACTCGGGCTTCTATGCCGGCAATAACGACCCGGTCTACAGGGGACCGGACAATGCCGGGAACGTGTATCAGCCCAAGGGTGAGAAGTCGTTCATCGTCAACAGCCGCATTTCGGTCGGCGATATCGACCTGGGCTATGGCGACGCGAAGCTGAGCTTCGCCTTCTGGACGCGCAACCTCTTCAACGAACAGCATATGTTCTACAAATCGCTCAGCCCCACATCGGGCACCAGCGGCTTCTTCAACGAACCGCGCACTTTCGGCGGCGAAATGAACATCCGCTTCTGACGCAACGTGACGGGGGTCGATAAACGCGACCCCCGTCATTAATACGCCATATTACTATCGGACTATACCGCCATGAAACGTCTGTTCCTGCTCCCACTCCTTTCGCTTGCCGCCGCGACCGCCGCGTCGGCCGGCACGATCGAAGCGCCCACCGTCAGCCGCACGGCGCCCGGCGAAGCGACGCTAAGCTGGACCGATGCCGATCCGGTCGACATCTTCCGGTCCGACGATGTCGATGCCCCGGTCAAGGCCATGACGCTGGTGGCGAAGGCCAGTCGCGACGGCCGCGCCAGCGTCAGCATCAATCCGGGCGAGCGGCCCTATTTCCTGATCCGGGACAGCAAGTCCGGCAAGACGGTCCGCGTGGCCGAACGGCTACTGCCGCTGGAGCAGGGATCGAATTTCCGTGACATTGGCGGCTATCCGGCGGCCGGTGGCAAGCATGTCCGCTGGGGCCTGATCTACCGGTCTGGCGGCCAGCCGATGCTGACGCCGAACGATCTGACCCAGATTCAGGGCCTGCGCCTTGCCCATCTGGTCGACTTGCGATCCAGTGAGGAGCGCGTTCTGGCTCCCAGCCGGATCGAGGGCGTTCCCTATCAGGCGATCGGCTATTCGATGAGCAGCCTGCTCAAGGGCAACAACCCCGGCAATGGCGAAGGCGTCTATCGGACCATGCCGACCATGCTGGCGCCCCATCTGAAGCTGGTGTTCGCCGACCTGCTGAACCGGGATGGCGCGATCGCCTATAATTGTTCGGCCGGGCAGGATCGTACCGGCTTCGTCACCGCGATGATCCTGTCGGCGCTGGGCGTGCCGCGCGACGTGATCCTGACCGACTATCACCTCTCCACCGACTATCGCCGCCCCGAATGGGAAATGCCGAAGATCGATCCGGCCGCCCATGCCGGCGATCCGGTGGCGCAGATGTTCGCCCGCTATCAGCAGAACCCGGCCGCTGCGAAACCGCAGCCGCTCAAGACCGCGGAAGGCACCGCCTTCCTCGCTTTCGCCTTTGACGAAATCGAGAAGAAATGGGGATCGGTCGACGCCTATCTGGCGCAGGAAGCCGGCGTATCCAAAGTCGAACTCGCTGCGCTACGCGCCCATTATACGGAATAGGGAAATGGCGGGAGGGGCCATCCCCTCCCGCCTATTCCTTCACTCGACCGTAACGCTTTTCGCCAGATTGCGCGGCTGGTCGACATCGGTGCCCTTCAGCACCGCGACATGATAGGCCAGCAGTTGCACCGGCACGGCATAGACCATCGGCGCGATCAGCGGATGGACCTTGGGCATGGTGATCGTCGCCAGACATCCTTCGCCCGCCGCCTGGACCCCGTCATAGTCGGAAATCAGCACCACCTTGCCGCCGCGCGCCTGCACTTCCTGCATATTGCTGACGGTCTTCTCGAACAAAGGCCCGCTCGGCGCGATGCAGATCACCGGCACCAGTTCGTCGATCAGCGCGATCGGCCCATGCTTCATCTCGCCCGCGGCATAGCCCTCGGCATGGATATAGCTGATTTCCTTGAGCTTGAGCGCCCCTTCCAGCGCCAGCGGATAATCGGTGCCCCGGCCCAGATAGAGCACGTCGCGCGCCGGCACGATATGATGCGCCATCGCCTCGATCGCCTCGTCATAGGCCAACGCGCCGTTGATCGCGGCAGGCGCCTCGGCCAGATGGCGGACGATCTCCTTCTCGTCCTTGTCGCTCAACCTGCCCTTCGCCCGCGCCAGATTGGCGGCAAGGGCAGCCAGCACCGCCAACTGACAGGTAAACGCCTTCGTCGACGCCACGCCGATTTCCGGCCCGGCATGGGTGGGCAGCAGCAGGTCCGCCTCGCGCGCCATCGAACTGGTGGGGACGTTGACGACGACCGCGATCTTCTGCCCCTGCGCCCGCGCATAGCGTAGCGCGGCGAGCGTATCGGCCGTTTCGCCCGACTGGCTGATGAACAGGGCCAAACCGCCCTCCTCCATCACCGGTTCGCGATAGCGAAACTCCGACGCGAAATCCAAATCCACCGGCACCCGCGCAAACTGCTCGAACCAGTAGCGCGCGACCATGCCGGCATAAAAGCTGGTGCCGCAGGCGACGATGGTGACGCGGCGGATAGCCGACAGGTCGAAATCGGGGATCGGCAACGACACCCGATCGTCCATCCGTTGCAGATAGGCCTTGAGCGTCTGGGCCACGACGACCGGCTGCTCGTAAATTTCCTTCTGCATGAAATGGCGGTGATTGCCCTTGTCGATCATCGCGCCGGACACGCCGCTGATCGTCACCGGGCGTTCAACGGGGTTGTTATCCTTGTCGAAAATCTCCGCCCCATCGGCCGTGATGACGACCCAGTCGCCTTCGTCCAGATAGGCGATACGCTGCGTCAGCGGCGCAAGCGCCAGCGCATCGGAGCCCAGATAGGTTTCGCCATCGCCATAGCCCACCACCAGCGGCGACCCCAGCCGCGCACCGATCAGCATGTCGGGATGGCTACGGAAGGCGATCGCCAGCGCAAAGGCGCCATGCAGGCGCGGCAGCACCTGGCGCACCGCATCCCTGGGGCTGGCGCCCTGCTCCACCAGTTCGCTCACCAGATGAGCGACGACTTCGGTATCGGTCTGGCTATCGAACACCCGGCCCCGCCCGATCAGTTCCTCGCGCAGCGCCTTGAAATTCTCGATAATGCCATTGTGCACCAGCGCCACTTCGCCGGTTGCATGCGGGTGGGCATTGCTGGTCGTCGGCGCGCCATGGGTGGCCCAGCGGGTATGGGCGATCCCGGTCGTGCCGGGCAGCGGCTCCGCCACCAGTTCCTTCACCAGATTGTTGAGCTTCCCCTCGGCCCGGCGCCGCTCGATCGCGCCATCATGGATGGTGGCGACCCCGGCGCTGTCATAGCCGCGATATTCCAGTCGCTTGAGGCCATCGACCAGCCGCTCCGCAACCTCGTCCTTGCCAATGATACCAATGATGCCGCACATGAAGGAAAGCCCCGCCGAACAGATGAGATCGCGCCCCTATAGGGCGAAGTCGTGGCCATGCCATTAATGAAGGCGGTGCAACAGGGGCATGGCCGCAGGATGAAGAAGATTTCATCCATTTTTCACCTCCTGTTGCGACACCCCTCTGCATGACAGATCGCATCGCCTTCCAAGCCATCGCCTCTCTGCGTCCTGGCATGCGTGTGGCAGACGCCCGGGTTCGACTACAGGCCGCCGGCACCAACGGAGGTTCCAAAGATTTGCCTTGGCATGTCGGCGCACAAGATGAGCGTGTTTTCGCTATCGAATACCGCTCCGATTTTCCGGACGATATTCCCATTCTTGGCCTGAAGATGGGCGAAAATTTCCGCGCCATATCCCGGCTGTTCAAGAATGCTCGCACGATTCCGGGATGGCGTTCGACCAGTGGCCGCAGCCGCTATCACATTCCCTGCCTGAATGACGGGCTGGAACTTCTGATCGACCTTGGCGATCGTAACCAGATCGTGCAGATCACGATGCTGCGCTATGGCTGGCTTCGCGATACCTATCCAGACATCTGGCAGGCGACGAACGCCCTTGCGGAACAAATTGCGGCCCGACGGACGAAAGAGCGTCTTCAGGCAGCCGAAAATCAGGCACGCCATGATCACCAACGCGCGGTAGCGACGCAGCTTTCAATGCTGACGGACCCGGAGGAACGGCTGGATTATTGGGCTGCCAACACGCTATTATGGGGTAAAGCGGCGCCGCAACTGGTGCGCTATGCCGACTGGCTGAAGCAGGGCGATCCCGATCGCTGGCATGATGCCGCTTTGCAATGGAACTGGGATCAAGGCACCATTCCGTTGCACTGGATTGTCAGCCGCCCGGATTGCGATGCCGCCACGGCACTTGCGATTTTCTATCTGGGCGAGCCATTCGATCAGCCGGACGACAGCGACGACGGCGCATTGCTCGATTTCATCCGCAAACGGTGGGAAGGCATTGGCTATCCTTCCCACGGAATCCGCTTCGATCCGCCAGCCTATGTCGCGACAAGCGTATCCGACGATGATCTGCGGCGCGTGCCGCCATCCATGCGACTGGCTCTGCCCGGCCGTATGGTCGCCACCCTGCCCTATCATGACGGCATCCCGATCACGCTGATCCAGACGCCATCATAGCGCGGCGCTCACCGAGGCCGAATGGTGATCAGCCAGATTGTCGGCGGCGCGAACATGCGGAACGGCAGGCCGCTGGTGCCCACCCCGCCTGCGACGATCATCGCCTTGTCGCCATCGCGATACAGGCCACAGGCATAGCGGGTGCCATATTTTGACGGCACATAGATGGCGCCGATGAAAGGCATGGCGACCTGCCCGCAATGGGTATGGCCGACCAGCGTCAGCGAAGCCTTGTCCGGCAGCAGCGGAAAAACGTCCGGCCCATGTGACAGGATGACCGGCGCGCCGCCGATCTTCGCCATTGCCGCCAGCGTGCCTGCCATGTCGATCTTGCGCGTATAGATGTCCTTCAGCCCGCCGATCGCCAGCGGCCCGCGCCGCACCGCGCCATCCTGCAACAGGGTGATGCCCATGCGCGCAAAGGCCGCCTGCCAGTCCGGCCCGTTCAGCGCCCGTCGATTGAGCTTGCTGCGGCTGTCATGATTGCCCAGCACCGCGACCACGCCCATCGGCGCGCGCAGCCCGGCAAAGGGTGCGATGCTCGCCCGCGCATCATAGGTCGCCCCGCCCTTGTCATCGCCGATATAATCGCCGCCCAGCAAGATGAGGTCAGGCTTCAGCCCGTTGATCTGCGCCACGATCCGGCGCATCCGCTCCGGGCTGTTATCCGGCCCCGATAAATGCGTGTCGGTCAGCAGCGCGACGGTCAGCGGCCTGGCGGGGGCATCGGCGGGAAAAGGCAGCACGATCTCTGCCCGCTGCACGATCGGCATGGCCCCCGCATTGTGGAGCAGCCAGCCCAGAAAACCGACGATGCAAAGACACAGTGCGAGAAGGGAAAGCAGAATGTTGCGGATGCGCCGACCGCCTGCGCCGCTCCTCGCCCTCACCCTTCCCACCGCCTGCGGCGGCAGGCCCCTTCCCTCTCCCGCCGGGAGAGGGAAAGAGGCGCGAAGGCGCCGATCAGGGTGAGGGCGAAGGCGGCCCTATCCCTTCGCATTCTTCTTCGCCTGCATCCGCGCGCGGAAAGCGGCCGCCCAGCCGACCTTGCCGACCTGCTCCGGCCGAACGAGACAGAGCGAATCCGCTTCCACCGGCCGCGTCACCACGCTGCCCGCCGCCACGATCGCCCCGTCGCCGATCTTCGCGGGAGCGACCAGCGCACTGTTGGAACCGATGAAGGCCCCCGCGCCAATCTCCGTCTTATATTTGAAATAGCCGTCATAATTGCAGGTGATGGTGCCGGCGCCGATATTGGTCCCCGCCCCCACGCTCGCGTCGCCGATATAGGACAGGTGATTGACCTTCGCGCCCTCACCCAGCGTCGCCTTCTTGATCTCGACAAAATTGCCGACCTTGGCCTTGGGTCCGATATCCGCGCCCGGCCGCAGCCGCGCATAGGGACCGATATCCGCGCCGCTCGCAATCGTCGCGCCCTCCAGATGGGAAAAGGCGTGGATGACGACATTGTCTGCCACACTCACGCCCGGCCCGAACACGACATTCGGCTCCACCACCACATCGCGGCCCAGCACTGTATCATGCGCGAAGAACACCGTTTCCGGCGCCACCAGAGTCACGCCCTCGCGCATCGCATCAATCCGACGGCGCGCCTGCCACATGGATTCCACGCCCGCCAGTTCGATCCGGCTGTTCACGCCCGCCACTTCCCACGCTTCCGTCTCGATCACAGCGCTCGTGCCGCCAGGCAGCATGACGATATCGGGCAGATAATATTCACCCGCCGCATTATTGTTGCCAATCTGGTCCAGCAACACGAACAGGTCGGTCGACCGCACGGCCATCAGCCCGCTATTGCACAGGGTGACGGCCCGCTCATCCTCGCTCGCGTCCTTATACTCGACCATCTTCCCGATGATGCTCTGCCCGTCGGCGATGATCCGGCCATAGGCGGCGGCATCGTCAGGGCGGAAACCCAGCACCACCGCGCGCGGCTCGTCGCCCCGGCTGAGGCGATCCAGCATCGCCCGCATCGTGGCCGCGCTCACCAGCGGCACGTCGCCATAGAGGATCAGCACATCGCCCGCAAAACCCGCCAGCGCATCATGCGCCTGCGCCACTGCATGGCCGGTGCCCAGTTGCTGTTCCTGCACCGCGACGATCGCGCCAGTGCCGGCCACCGCCTTCTCCACCTGCTCGCGCCCCGCGCCGACCACGACCACCTGCCGCTCGGGCGCCAGTTCGGCCACGCTCGCCAGCAGGTGCAGCAGCATCGGCCGCCCGGCAATCGGGTGCAGCACCTTGTGCAGGGCAGATTTCATGCGCGTGCCCTGCCCGGCGGCAAGGATGACGACAGCGAGAGGGCGGTTAGCGGTCACTTGCGGCAAATCCCGGATTAGAAGCGGTGAACAGACATGCCCTCTGCCATGTTTGACTTGCCATTGCCACCGTCGGCGCGGCATGGCGCAGCATGGCATCGCGAAATCCGAACAGCATCCCGTCCTCCTCGATTCCCTTCGACATTGTGGGGTTCGACCTGGACGGGACATTGATCGACACCAGCGGCGATCTGGCCGCGGCGGTCAATTATGCGATCGGCACGATCGGCCGCCCTGCCTTCCCGGTCGCGGCGATCCATCCCTTCGTCGGCAAGGGCGCGAAGATCATGCTCCAGCGCGCGCTCGATGCGTCGGGCGGCTATGATGATGCGACGCTGACGGCGCTGCTGCCGATCCTGCTGGACTATTATGAGCAGAATCTCGCCCTCCATTCCCTGCCCTATCCCGGCCTGATGGCGGCGATGGATACGCTGGCGGCGCGCGGCGTGAAGCTCGCCATCTGCACCAACAAGGCGGAACGCTTCACCATCCCGCTGATGCACCAGTTGGGCCTGTCGGAACGCTTCGCCAGCATCATCGCGGGCGACACGGTGGGCGTGTCCAAGCCCGATCCTGCCCCGATCCATGAAATGATCGCGCGCGCGGGCGGCGGCCGCACCATCTTCATCGGCGACACGATCAACGACATTGCCGGCGCGAAAAATGCCGGCATCGCCAATGTCGCTGTCAGCTTCGGCTTTCTCGACGGCCCGGTGGAAAATCTGGCGGCCGACGCGGTGATCCACCATTTCGACGAACTGCTGCCGCTGCTGGAACGCTGGCCCGCATGACTCTCCGTCTGGAACGGGACGGACCGATCGCACGCTTGCTGGTCGACCGGCCCGACCGGCGCAATGCCATGACACAGGCGATGTGGACGCAACTGCCTGTCCTCGTCGGCGAAGCCATGGCCGATGATACAGTCCGCGTCCTCATCCTCGCCTCCGCCACGCCCGGCCTGTTCTGCGCGGGCGCGGACATCAACGAATTTGCCGCCTGCTCGGCCGACGCAGACTGGCGCGTCGCCAATCAGGCCGCGATCCGCTCCAGCCAATATGCCCTCACCCACGCCGAAAAGCCGGTGATCGCCGCGATCGACGGCGATTGCGTGGGCGGCGGATGCGGCCTGGCCATCGCCAGCGACCTGCGCATCGCTTCGCCCGCATCGCGCCTCGGCATCACCCCGGCGAAGCTGGGCATTGTCTATTCGCTGTTCGACACCAAATTGCTGGTCGATCTGGTCGGCCCTGCCCACGCAAAACGAATCCTCTTCACCGGCGCGCTGCATGACGCCGACGAGGCGCTGGCCATCGGCCTGATCGATCAGATCGCTACCGATCCGCTGGCGGCGGCCGACAGCCTCGCCCACACCATCGCCGCCAATGCCCAGCATAGCGTGCGATCGTCCAAGGCGATCATCCGCCGCATCCTGGACGGGCAGGCGGATGACGATGCCGCCACGCTGGCGCTGTTCCGCGACGCCTTCACCCTCCCGGACTTTGCGGAGGGCGTCGCGGCCTTCCGGGAAAAACGGCGCCCCGATTTCTGATCCCAACAGGCCCGTTGCGCTTAAAGCGTATGGCACTAAATCTGGACCACCCGCCGTTCGTCCTGAGTAGCCGCTGAGCGAAGTCGAAGCGGCGTATCGAAGGATTGGTCACGCAAGACCCTTCGATACGGGCCTTCGACAAGCTCAGTCCCCACTCAGGGCGAACGGGTCAGTTTAACGTACGATGCTCCACCAAAACCTTTTGTTAAGCATCCCGCGATAGCCTGCCCGCCACATTGCGGTTCACCGCCTCTTCCAAGGACATAACCCCCAAGTGGGTGAGAATTTCGCCTTCTTCCTGCCCATCATGATGGCCAGCTTCGGAGTCGCCTTCCTCATCGTCTGGGGATGGGGGGCGCGGGGCGCCGGCTGGTGGAGCGGCGCCTTCTTTTGCGTGGCGGGCGGCTTTGCCGTGCCCGTCGCCTTTCAGGCGCTGCCGACCCATTTATGGGGCGTGGTTGCCGACCTGCTGTTCGCCACCGGCTTCCTGCTGTTCAGCCAGGCCCTGCTCGATCGCTGGCGACCGGGCTGGATGCTGCGGCTTCGCATCGGCATCTGGGGCGGATCGGTCCTGCTCTGCGCCCTCGCTTTATGGACCGATAATCTGCCACTGGAACTGGTATCGTCCGATTTCGGCTGCTTCCTGCTCATTTCCCTGCCGCTGGTCGCCATCCACGGCCAGTTGCGTCGCGCGCCCGATCGCGCCCTTTATGCCGCCGCCGTCCTCGTCGCGCTCGACAATCTGGTGCGCGGCAGCACCGTCTCGCTGACGCTGACCGGCGGCGTCCCCTTCCGCGACAGCGAATATGCCTTCCTGATGCAGGCGCTGGCCTGCATGTTCGGCCTGTTCCTGGCCCTGTCGGCCCTCGCCGCCTGCGTGCTGGACCTGCTCGCCCGCTATCGCCACGACGCCCATGTCGATCCGCTGTCGGGCCTGCTCAACCGGCGCGGCTTCGATGACCGGATCGTGCGGCAAAGGCGCAAGGGCGGCAGCCTGATCGCCTGCGACATCGATCATTTCAAATCGGTCAATGACACGCATGGCCATGCCCTGGGCGACCGGGTGATCGTGACGCTGGCGGACATGCTGCGCACCCTGGCGCCTGCGGACAGCATCATTGCCCGTTTCGGCGGAGAGGAATTCATCCTCTTCCTCCCCGCAACCGACGCCGCCACCGCCGCCCGTATCGCCGATGCGGTCCGCCTGCATTTCGCCGAACAGGGCGCCGCCCGCCTCGGCCTCCCCCGCCCGCTCACCGCCAGCTTCGGCCTCACCACCCTGCACCGCGCCGACCCGTCCATCCACGACGCCATCGCCCGCGCCGACAGCGCCCTCTACGAAGCGAAGGAGACCGGCCGCAACCGCCTCTGCGTCCGCCGCGCACTGGCCGTGCCCGATGCGGTGCCCGCAACGGACGGGCAATTGCGGCGGGCTTGAGCGGACACTTGGCTTACAGTGCGATCAGTTGGCTGGACGCACCAAACTGGCCAAGCCGGCCTCCAAGTTGGCATAATCGCGGTCGATTAGACCATCACCAGAAAAGCATGGGCCTATCCGATCAAGCAAAAGGTGGATGGCTTCATCAAATGATCCTGCGACATGGGAACCTGTCACCCCTATAATCGCGCAGGCACCATCTTCATGGAGCAACAGATCAACTTTGCTGCTCCATGCGACTGTATTGCCGACCTTCATCCATCCTGCCGACCAGCGCTCGGACTCCGCCACGGAAAAAAGTTGGTTTTCCTGCCTTATGGAAATTGCAGTCTGATCCACCGGCTCCAGGCTTCTCGCCTGGTTCTCTGCAAAACCATATAGATAGATGCTGTTATCGAAGAAGCAGGCACCATCGGACCATAGCAGAAACGCGCGATAGGCCACAGGGATTGGCCGGACCAAAGCCTCCTCAAGTTCGTCAAGTTGACGATCCGTGACTGCCGGGAAAAGTTTATGCAGATATCCAAGCGAGCGATCGTCGGGGAGCTTTCGGATAAACCGCGCCCCGTTCGTCAGAGCCAGAGACGTCGCATCATCATATTGAAGCAGTCGATGCGCGAAAGTCGGTTCGTTCATGCCGTCACGGTGGCGCGGCCTCGCAGATCAGTCAATCAACCTGTCCTTGCTCGGTTCGGCAAATCCCATCATCCCAAAAGAAAAAGGCCCCCGCAATGCGGAGGCCCCTTCCTTAGCTTCGCAGATAGCGAACCGATCACATATGGATCGGCTTGCCGCGCACGGCCATGGCCGCTTCCTTGATCGCTTCGCTGTGCGTCGGATGCGCATGGCAGGTATAGGCGATGTCTTCGCTCGACGCGCCGAACTCCATGGCCTGCGCCGCCTGTGCGATCATCGTACCGGCGACGGTGGCGATGATCCACACGCCCAGCACCTTGTCGGTTTCGGCGTCGGCGATGATCTTCACGAAGCCGTCCGGCTCATGATTGGTCTTCGCGCGGCTGTTCGCCAGCATCGGGAACTTGCCCACCTTGATCGCGCCCTTTTCCTTGGCCGCTTCCTCGGTCAGGCCAACGCCCGCGATTTCCGGCTTGGTATAGACGACCGAGGGGATCACGTCGTGGTTCACGATGCCGGTCAGGCCGGCAATGTTTTCCGCGACGGCAATGCCTTCGTCTTCGGCCTTGTGCGCCAGCATTGGGCCGGGGATCACGTCGCCGATCGCCCAGACGCCCGGAACCTTCGTACCGAACTCATGATCGGTTTCGATCTGACCACGGGCGTTCAGTTCCAGACCGATCTTGTCGAGGCCCAGACCTTCGGTGTTGGGACGGCGGCCGATCGACACGAGGACGACATCGGCCTCGATCTTTTCAGCGTCGCCACCGGCGGCCGGTTCGACGGTCAGGGTCACGCCCTTCTTGCCGACTTCCGCGCCCGTGACCTTCGTGCCGAGCTTATATTCGAAGCCCTGCTTCTTGAAGATCTTGTTGGCTTCCTTGCGGACTTCGCCGTCCATGCCGGGCAGGATCTGGTCGAGATATTCGACCACAGTCACCTTGGCGCCCAGGCGTTTCCACACGCTGCCCAGTTCCAGACCGATCACGCCGCCACCGACGACGACCAGATGATCGGGAACCTTGTCCAGTTCCAGCGCGCCGGTCGAATCGACGATCTTGCCGCCCGCATTGTCGACCGCCACGCCCGGCAGCGGCGCAACCGACGAACCGGTGGCAATGACGATATTCTTTGCCGTCACCTTTTCACCGTTCACTTCGACGGTGTTGGCACCGGTGAAGCTGGCCAGACCCTTGAGCCAGGTCACCTTGTTCTTCTTGAACAGATATTCGATGCCGCCGGTCAGGCCCTTGACCGCGTCAACGCGCTGGCCCTGCAGGGTGGGCAGGTCGAGCGACATCTTGTCGATCTTGACGCCCAGCTTGGCGAGCGCGCCATTGGCGGCTTCGTCATAGAGTTCCGACGCATGCAGCAGCGCCTTGGACGGAATGCAGCCTACATTGAGGCAGGTGCCGCCCAGCGTTTCGCGGCTTTCGGCGCAGGCGGTCTTGAGGCCAAGCTGCGCCGCGCGGATCGCGGCGACATAGCCACCGGGGCCAGCGCCGATTACCAGGACGTCATAATCGAAATCGGACATGGGATTTTCCTCTTTCCGTCATGCCAGCGAAGGCTGGCATCTCCCTTTTCTTCTGCAAGAACAAGGGGGCACCCCGGCTCGCGCCGGGGTGACGTTAGAATGTAAGTGTTACAGGTCGATCAGCAAGCGGGTCGGATCTTCGATCGCGTTCTTGACCGCGACGAGGAAGGTCACCGCTTCGCGACCATCGACCATGCGATGATCGTAGCTGAGCGCCAGATACATCATCGGACGGATCACGATCTCACCATTGCGGACGACCGGACGGTCCTCGATACGGTGCAGGCCCAGCACGCCCGACTGGGGCGGGTTGATGATCGGGCTGGACAGCAGCGAGCCGAACACGCCGCCATTGGAGATGGTGAAGGTGCCACCCTTCATATCTTCCATGGTCAGCTTACCTTCCTTGGCCTTCTTGCCAAAGCCGCCGATGGTCTTTTCGATGTCAGCGACGCTCAGGCTTTCCGCATTGCGGATGACCGGCACGACGAGGCCCGTGGGCGCCGACACGGCGACCGAGATGTCGCAGAAGTCGTTATAGACGATCTCGTCGCCTTCGATCTGCGCATTCACGCCCGGAATGTCGCGAAGCGCCATGCAGACGGCCTTCGTGAAGAAGCCCATGAAGCCCAGACGGACGCCATGCTTCTTTTCGAACAGGTCCTTATATTTGGCGCGCGCCTCGATGATGTTGGTCATGTCGACGTCGTTATAGGTCGTCAGCAGCGCAGCGGTGTTCTGCGCTTCCTTCAGACGCTTGGCGACGGTCTGACGCAGGCGGGTCATCTTGACCCGTTCCTGCTTGCGGCTGGGGCCAGCGGCCGGGGCGTCGGCGGCAGGCGCAGCAACAACCGCACCGGCAGCAGCCTTGGCGGTGCCGGCAGCGACGGCAGCGGTGACGTCGTCCTTGGTCAGGCGGCCGTCCTTGCCGGTGCCCTTGATCTTGCTGGGGTCAAGGCCATGTTCCAGCACCAGACGGCGAACCGCCGGTGACAAGGTCAGGTTGCCGCCGTCTTCGTCGTCGGCAGCGGCCGGGGCCGATGCAGCCGGCGCCGGGGCAGCGGCTTCCGCCTTGGCGGCGGGGGCAGCGGCCGGGGCCGACGGTGCAGCGGCAGCGCCGCCCGCATTCACATAAGCCAGCAGCGCGCCGACTTCGACCGTGTCGCCTTCCTTGGCGATGATGTCGCCCAGGACGCCGGCGACCGGCGAGGGCACGTCGACCGCGACCTTGTCGGTTTCCAGGCTGACGATGGGCTCGTCGGCCTTGACGGCTTCACCGGGCTTCTTGAGCCACTGGCCCACGGTTGCTTCGGTAACGGATTCGCCCAGAGTCGGGACTTTAACTTCGGTAGCCATGAGCTTGATCAGCCTTTCTTCTGGCGACGGATTTCTTCACGAACGCTGTGACCCAGCGCATCGGCGACGAGGGCACCCTGTTCGGACACATGGCGCGACGCCAGACCCGTAGCGGGCGAGGCGGACGCCTTGCGACCAGCATAGCGGGCGCGCATCGGCGCCTTGCCAGCCTTGGCCAGAGCTTCCTCGATATAGGGTTCCACGAAGAACCATGCGCCGTTGTTACGCGGTTCTTCCTGACACCAGACGATCTCTTCCAGATTGGTCATGCGCTCGATCCGCTTGGCCAATGCGTCGGTCGCGAACGGATAAATCTGTTCGATACGAACGATCTGGACGTCCTTGTCGCCGGCGGCGTCGCGGGCATCCATCAGGTCGTAGAAGACCTTGCCCGAACACAGAACCAGACGCCTGGTATCCTTGTCGGCCGACCCGTTGGGATCGGACAGGATGCGCTTGAACTGGGTTTCGCCCTGGAAGTCCTCGGCCTTGCTGACCGCACCCTTGTGCCGCAGCAGCGACTTGGGGGCCATGATGATCAGCGGCTTGCGGAACGGACGCAGCATCTGGCGACGCAGCGCGTGGAAGTAATTGGCCGGGGTCGTGATGTTCGCGACCTGGATATTGCCTTCCGCGCACAGCTGAAGGAAGCGTTCCAGACGGGCCGAGCTATGTTCCGGACCCTGCCCTTCATAGCCGTGCGGCAACAGGCAGACGAGCCCGTTGGAGCGCAGCCACTTGGTTTCCGACGACGCAATATACTGGTCGAAGATGATCTGCGCACCGTTGGCGAAATCGCCGAACTGCGCTTCCCAGATCACCAGGCTCTTCGGATCGGCCAGTGCATAGCCATATTCATAGCCCAGCACGCCATATTCGGACAGCGGGCTATCCAGCACCTCGAACCGGCCATGCGGCACGGTCGACAGCGGGATATATTTGTTTTCGCTGTCCTGATCGGTCCAGACGGCGTGACGCTGGCTGAAGGTGCCGCGACCCGAGTCCTGACCCGACAGGCGGACGCCATAGCCTTCCGACAGCAGCGAGCCGAAGGCCAGAGCCTCACCGGTCGCCCAGTCGAAATTCTCGCCGGACTTGAACATCTCTGCCTTGGCAGCGAGCACGCGCGTCAGCGTCTTGTGAACGTTCAGCCCTTCGGGGACGGTGGTTAGCGTCTTGCCGAGGCCATCGAACAGCTTGGTGCTGATCGCCGAATCCACGCTCTGGCGCGCGGTTTCCGCGTCGGCGGGCTTGTGCAGGCCCGACCAGCGACCGGCGAACCAGTCCGCCTTGTTCGACTTATAGCTCTTGGACGCTTCGAACTCGTCTTCCAGATGCGCGACGAATTCGTCGGTCGCGCCAGCAACAAACGCATCGTCCACCACACCCTGCGTCTTCAGGCGCGAAGCATAGACTTCGCTGACCGGCGGATGCTGGCGGATTTCCTTGTACATCAGCGGCTGGGTGAAGCCCGGCTCGTCGCCTTCATTATGGCCGAAGCGGCGATAGCACCACATGTCGACCACGACGTCGCGATGGAAGGTCTGGCGATATTCCATCGCCAGTTTCGTCGCGAAGGTCACGGCTTCGGGATCATCGCCATTGACGTGCAGGATCGGCGCCTGAACACCCTTCGCCACGTCCGACGGATAGGGCGAGCCGCGCGAGAATTGCGGGCTGGTGGTGAAACCGATCTGGTTGTTGATGATGAAGTGGACGCAGCCGCCGGTATTGTAACCGGGCACGCCCGAGAAGCCGAGGCATTCCCAAACGATGCCCTGACCCGCAAAGGCGGCGTCACCGTGGATCAGCACCGGCAGGACCTGGTCATGCTTGCCCAGATCGTCGCGGAAGGTCTGCTGCGCGCGAACCTTGCCCAGAACGACCGGATCGACCGTTTCCAGATGCGACGGGTTGGGGACCAGCGACATGTGGACCTTGATGCCGTCGAACTCACGGTCGGTCGACGTACCCAGATGGTACTTCACGTCGCCCGATCCACCCACGTCTTCGGGGTTGGCGGTGCCGCCCGAAAATTCATGGAAAATGACGCGGAAGCCCTTGGCCATCACATTGGCCAGCACGTTCAGACGGCCACGATGGGCCATGCCGAACACGATCTCGCGCACGCCGGACTGGCCACCATATTTGATGACCGCTTCCAGCGCGGGGATCATGGACTCGCCACCGTCCAGGCCGAAACGCTTGGTGCCGACATATTTGCGGCCCAGGAACTTTTCATATTGCTCGCCCTGAATGACCTTGGCCAGGATCGCCTTCTTGCCCTCGGGCGTGAAGATGATTTCCTTGTCCTTGCCTTCCAGACGATCCTGAAGGAAGCGGCGCTCCTCCACGTCGGCGATGTGCATATATTCAAGGCCGACATTGCCGCAGTAATTGGCGCGCAGGATCGCGACGATTTCCGCCACGGTCGCATATTGCACGCCCAGCGAGCCGCCCAGATAGACCTTTTTGTTAAGGTCGGTCAGGCCGTGATATTCGGGGGTAAGGTCCGCCGGCAGGTCACGCTTGGTCAGGCCCAGCGGATCGAGATTGGCAGCCAGATGGCCACGCACGCGATAGGTGCGGATCAGCATCTGTGCACGGATGGCATCGTCTGCTGCGGCAACGGCGTCGGCATCCGACACGGCCTTGCCAACAGCCTTGGCGGCGGCCTTCACGGCAACCTGCATCTGGGTGGGGTCCATCGCCCCGGTCAGATCGTCGGTGTCGCTCAGCGGCCAGTTGTCACGCGCCCAGCTTGGGCCACGCTCTATCTCGAATTCCTGGTTCTCGTAACCCATTACCCTTGTCCCATCCCAGCCGCGTGCAGTCGCGGAGCGGGAAAATAGCGGCCGGGGTGCAGCCCGGCCGCTCTATATAGGGGCTGTTTAGCCCTTCAGCACTTCGACCAGCGTCGAACCCAGTTCGGACGGGCTGGCAGCAACCTTGATGCCGGCCGCTTCCATCGCTGCGATCTTGCTTTCCGCGTCGCCCTTGCCGCCCGACACGATCGCGCCGGCATGGCCCATGCGACGACCCGGAGGCGCCGTGCGGCCCGCGATGAAGCCGGCCATCGGCTTCTTGCGGCCCTTCTTGGCTTCGTCGATCAGGAACTGGGCAGCCTGCTCTTCCGCGTCGCCGCCGATTTCACCGATCATGATGATCGATTCGGTTGCGTCGTCGGCCAGGAACAGTTCCAGCACGTCGATGAAGTTGGTGCCGTTGACCGGGTCACCGCCGATGCCTACGGCCGTGGTCTGGCCCAGGCCCGCATTGGTGGTCTGGAACACGGCTTCATAGGTCAGGGTGCCGGAACGCGACACGACGCCGACCGAACCCTTGGAGAAGATCGAACCGGGCATGATGCCGATCTTGCATTCGCCGGGGGTCAGGACGCCGGGGCAGTTCGGGCCGATCAGGCGCGACTTGCTGCCCGACAGAGCGCGCTTCACGCGAACCATGTCCAGAACCGGGATGCCTTCGGTGATCGCGACGATCAGCGGGATTTCCGCGTCGATCGCTTCCAGGATCGAGTCAGCCGCGAATGGCGGCGGAACATAGATGACCGAAGCGTCGGCGCCGGTCTTGCTCTTGGCTTCGGCGACGGTGTCGAAAATCGGCAGGCCGATATGGGTCGAACCACCCTTGCCCGGCGTCACGCCACCGACCATCTGGGTGCCGTAAGCGAGAGCCTGTTCGGTATGGAAGGTGCCGGTGGCGCCCGTCATACCCTGAGTGATGACCTTGGTGTTCTTGTTCACCAGAATGGACATGCGTGTCCCTTTATCTGCTGTGGAAGTGGCACTTGGGGTCTAGAAGTCGACCCGTTCCAGGCTGCGCACTTACCTGGAACGGACCGGTGCAGGATATTTGGCTCAGGCGAGCGAGGGATCGATACCCTTGCAGGCTTCCAGCAATTCCTTGACGGCGTCGACCGACACCTGAAGATTCGCCTTGGCTTCGTCGTTCAGGTCGATTTCGATGACCTGCTCGACGCCGTCCTTGCCGATGATGACCGGGACGCCGACATAGAGATTGTCGATGCCATATTGGCCGGTCAGGTTCGCGGCGCAGGGCAGCAGGCGCTTCTTGTCGCCCAGATAGGCTTCAGCCATGGCGATCGCGCTGGTGGCGGGCGCATAGAAGGCCGAACCGGTCTTGAGCAGCGCGACGATCTCGCCGCCGCCCGAACGAGTGCGCTTGACGATGGCGTCGATGCGCTCCTGCGTCGAACGGCCCTGCTTGATGAGGTCGGGAACGGGGATGCCGGCAACGGTCGAATATTCGATGACCGGAACCATCGTGTCGCCATGGCCGCCCAGAACGAAGCTGGTGACGTCCTTGGCCGACACGTCGAATTCTTCGGCGAGGAAGTGGTTGAAACGCGAGCTGTCCAATACGCCGGCCATGCCGACGACCTTGTTGGCGGGCAGGCCCGAAAATTCGCGCAGCGCCCACACCATCGCGTCGAGCGGGTTGGTGATGCAGATGACGAAGGCGTCGGGCGCGTTGGCGGCGATGCCCTCGCCCACGGCCTTCATGACCTTCAGGTTGATGCCCAGCAGGTCGTCGCGGCTCATGCCCGGCTTGCGAGCGACACCGGCGGTGACGATGATCACGTCCGCGCCCGCAATGTCGGCATAATCGTTGGAGCCGGTGATCTTCGCGTCGAACCCTTCGACCGACGCGCACTGCGACAGGTCGAGCGCTTTGCCCTGGGGCACGCCTTCGACGACGTCGAACAATACGATGTCACCCAGGCCCTTGAGAGCCGCCAGATGCGCGAGAGTGCCGCCGATATTGCCAGCGCCAATGAGCGCGATCTTGTTACGGGCCATATGCAATCATCCTCCAAGTCTTGAACTACTGGAATTGCTGGTTCGCCTACGCCCTTCGGACCGGGGTTTCAACGGCGAAATCCCTGATATGCAAATTATCTTTGCAATTCGTTCGCAATTGCATTAAGGCCGATTCACACCCTGTCGCTACGAACTCCTACCCTGGTTCGTGGCCTTCCCTGCAGAGGTATCCTGTCGGGTGCTTTCGTGATCGAAAGCACCCGACCTGTTTCCATCAAGAAAATTGCGTTCAGATGAACGGCACGCGCAACATCGGACGGACGGATTCCGCCCGGCGATGAACTGTTTGCGATAAAGACTTTATTTGGGGCCGTGGCCCAGCGCCAGATAGTCGTCCGACTGCATTTCCATCAGGCGCGACACCGTGCGTTCGAACTCGAACGCCCCGTCGCCTTCGGGATAGAGGCGCATCGGCTCCGCATCGGCGGATGCCAGCAGCTTGACCTTATATTCATACAGCGAGTCGATCAGCGTCACGAAGCGCGCCGCCTCATTGCGATTTTCCGGCCCCAACACCGGGATGCCGACGATGATCACCGTATGATATTTGCGCGCGATCGCCAGATAGTCGGGCGCGCCCCGCGCCTCCGCGCACAACCGCTTGAAGGAAAAGACCGCGACGCCCTTCAGGCTCTTGGGCACATGCATGGTGCGCCCGCCTTGCACGACAATCTCTTCCGACGGCACCTTGGCCCGATCCTCGACCGAAAAGTCGGTCAGGCGGAAGAACGCCTCGGACAGCGCCCTGGTCGCCTCCGGACCATTGGGCACATGCCATAATTTCGAGTCGCCCAGCCGGTCGCGCCGATAATCCACCGGACCGTTCAGCGTCATCACGTCCAGCTTCACCTTTATGAGGTCGATGAAGGGCAGGAAGAGCTGGCGGTTGAGGCCGTTCTTGTAGAGTTCGTCCGGTTCGCGGTTGGACGTGGTGACGATCGTCACCCGCTTTTCCAGCAGGCCGGTGAACAGCCGCGACATGATCGCCGCATCCGCCATATTATTGACGACCATCTCGTCAAAGCACAGCAGCCGCGCTTCCTCCGCCAGCGACTCGACCACCGGCGGGATCGGATCGCCCGTCTCCGACTTGCGCGCCTCGGCAAGGCGCGCATGCACGTCGAGCATGAATTCATGGAAATGTGCGCGCTTCTTGCGCTGGACATGCACCGTGTCGAAAAACAGGTCCATCAGCATCGATTTGCCGCGCCCGACGCCACCCCACATATAGAGGCCTCGGGGCGGCTCCGGCGCCTTGCGCAGCAGCTTCCACAGCGTCGATCCGCGCGCCGGCGCCGCTTCCAGTTCCTGCTGCAACCGGTCGAGTCGTTCGGCTGCGGCCCGCTGGTCTGGGTCTGCCCGCAATTCGCCAGCCTGCACCAACGCATCATAGCGGGCAATCACATGGGTCATTTCGGGGTGGGGGCCTTGCGCAACGTGGCGGTCGACGCCGCAACCGGCTGACCATCCTGCGTGATCAGCATCCGAAGAAACATCAGCCGCCCGGTTTCCCGCAGCAACTCGACTTCGGCGAACAGGTCCGGCCCGACTTTGCCCGATCCCAGATATTGCATGGACAGGTCGATGGTGACGCCATTGATCTGCTCGACATGGCCCATCGCCCACAGGCCGCCAAAATAGGCATGGTCGGCAAAGGCGGCCAGAAAGCCGCCATGCAGCGAATCGAGTCGATTGCGATGGCTGGAGCGCGTTTCCAGACCCACCAGCGCCTTCGTCGCGCTCTCGCCGCGCATATAGCCACGGCCGATCGCCTGCAGGAAGGTATCGGGACGCGGGTCGGACCATGCGGCCCAGCCCGCCCATTTCCCTTCGGTCAGCGGTTTCCCGCCCGCAACGCCGTCGCTCGTCAACTTACAGCTGCCGTTCGACCATCATCTTCTTGGTTTCGGCGATCGCCTTGGCCGGGCTCAGGCCCTTGGGGCAGACATTCGCGCAGTTCATGATGGTGTGGCAGCGGTACAGGCGGAACGGATCTTCCAGATCGTCCAGACGCTCGCCGGTATATTCGTCGCGGCTGTCCGCCAGCCAGCGATAGGCCTGCAACAGGATCGCCGGGCCCAGGAACTTGTCGCTGTTCCACCAATAGCTGGGGCAGCTCGTCGAGCAGCAGGCGCACAGGATGCACTCGTACAGGCCATCCAGCTTCTCGCGGTCGGCGGGCGACTGGAGCCGCTCCTTGCCGCTCGGCGCGGGGCTGACGGTTTGCAGCCAGGGCTTGATGCTGTTGTACTGGGCGTAGAAATGCGTGAAGTCCGGCACCAGATCCTTGATCACGTCCATGTGCGGCAGCGGCGTGATGCGCACTTCCTTGCCGGCGCATTCATCGATCGCGGTGGTGCAGGCCAGACCGTTGCGGCCGTTCATGTTCATCGAACAGCTGCCGCAAATGCCTTCGCGGCACGACCGGCGGAAGGTCAGCGACGGATCATATTCATTCTTGATCTTCAGCAGCGCGTCCAGAACCATCGGACCGCAATTGTCCAGATCGATCTCGAACGTGTCGTAGCGCGGATTCTGACCGGAGTCGGGATCGTAGCGATAGACTTTGAAGCTGCGCACATTGGTCGCGCCGGCAGGCGCGGGATGGGTCACGCCCTTGCCGTTAATCTTGCTGTTCTTGGGCAAAGCAAATTCGGCCATCGCTCGTCGCGCCTCTTCGTCGATGTCTGTCAGTTGGGGGTCCGCATAACGAAAAATCTGCAAAGGTCCAGCGTTGAGGACCATGTTTCTGCCGCTAAACCCTTGTTGCAAATCGCTTGCAATTCCTGAGCCTTCCTTCGCCCGCCGCTTGCTTCCTCCACCAGCCACGCTACGGCAGCGAAATCTGTGGGAATCTATTCAGCGTGACGACCGACATCGCCTTTCTTGCCATTGCCGAGGCGCAGCAGCTGTATCACTGGCTGCCGGCCGCGCTGGAACTGGCGCGCCGCCCGGACATGCGCGTCAGCATCCTGTCCCCTTCGGACCAGATTCTCGATCTGGTCGCCAGCTATGATCCGGCGGGCTATCTCGCGCGGGTCCGCCTGCGCCGCCCCCCTTCCCGCCCCGACTCGCTCTTCCGCCAGCCTTCACGGCTCGCGACCCTGCTGCTCAACTATTGCACCATCGCTCGCTTCCCGACTCTGGTGACGACCGAGATCAGCAGCGCCTGGCTGCGCCGCGTCCCCGGCTTCCGCTCCCGCCTGATCCTGATCAAACATGGCGCGGGAGATCGGGAGGGCGGCTACAAAAAACGGCACCGCGATTTCGACCTCACCCTGGTCGCGGGCGAAAAAGATCGCCGCCGCATGATCGATCGCGGCCTGTGCGCGCCCGATAATGTCGCGGTCGGCGGCTATCCCAAATTCGAGTTGAAGGCGCCGCGCCAGCGCTATTTCTACAATGACGACCCGGTTCTGCTCTATAATCCGCATTTCGACCCGGCTTTGTCCTCCTGGATCAACCATGGCCCGGCGATGCTGGCCGCGCTGGAGGCGCTGGAGGGCTGGAACGTCATCATCGCCCCGCATACGAAACTGGCGCGAAAAGTGCCCCCGATCATCAGCAGCGCGCCGCATATCCGCGTCGACATGGGCAGCCGCCATTCGATCGACATGAGCTATACGATGAGTGCCGACGTCTATCTGGGCGACGTGTCGAGTCAGGTCTATGAATATCTGCTCCACCCGCGCCCCTGCATCTTCCTCAACCTCGACCATCGTGACGGGTCGACGGATGCCTTCGCCCATTGGCGTCTGGGTCAGGTGATCGACAGCGTCGACGCCCTGCCCGCCGCGCTGGCGCAGGCCAATATTCTGCAACCCGGCTTCGTCGCCCTTCAGGAAGCCGCGATGCAGCAGTCGATCGATCTGTCGCCGATCCCCGCCTCCGTACGGCAGGCCGACCTGATCCAGAATTTCGCCCTTACCCAAAATTCCCCTAAGAGTGCCGCATGAGCCAGACCATCACCACCACCCTTGGCCCCGTTCGCCTGCTCGGCGAAAATGCGACGCCGATCTGGGGCATGTCCAATGCCGAACGCAATCGCCGCATGGCCGAGAGCGCGGCCAAGAATGGCAGCGCGCTCGCGCCGGGCCATGAACTGCTCTTCAACCTGACCTATGCCTTCGATCCGCTGCTGCTGCGCCTCGTGCTGGAAACGCCGGGCACCCTGTTCGTCTGGGCGGGCACGCCGATCGTGGGGCAAGTCGCGCAGGGCGCCGATCCGCTGACCGCCCCCCATGTCATAGACCTGTCGGACGGCCGCAAACTCTACAACCGCCAGCTTCGCAAGCTGGAGCAGCCGATGGTGCGGGAATTGACCCCCGCGTCCCGGCGGGAGATTGAGCGGCGCAGCTATTTCGGCGCCTATAAGGGCGTGACCGACGTCCTGACCAAATATCTCTGGCCCGAACTGGCGCTGATCCTGACGCGCATCGCCGCGCAATTGAAGATGACGCCCAATATGGTGTCGGTCATCGGCGTCACCCTCTGCCTGCTCGCCACCTTCCTCTTCGCCAAGGGGCTGTTCTGGAGCGGCTTCCTATCCGGCTTCATCTTCATGGTGCTGGACACGGTGGACGGGAAGCTGGCCCGCTGCACCATCACCTCGTCCAAATGGGGCAATGTGATCGACCATGGCGTCGACCTCGTTCACCCGCCCTTCTGGTGGTATTTCTGGGGCACCGGCCTTGCCTATTGGGGCCTGGGCCTGTCGGGCGGCACCTTCACCTTCATCATGACCGCGGTGATCGCCGGCTATGTGCTCCAGCGCCTGATCGAGGGGATGTTCCTGAAGGACTTCAAGATGGACATCCATGTCTGGCGCCCCTTTGACAGCCAGTTCCGCCTGATCACCGCGCGCCGCAACCCGAACATGGTGATCCTGTTCGTCGCGCTGCTCGCTGGCCGCCCGGACATCGGCCTGATCGCGCTGGCCTGGTGGACCATCATCTCGCTGGTCGTCCACGCCGTGCGGCTGGCGCAGGCCTATGCAGTAAAGCGCTCGGGCAAACCCATCGTCAGCTGGATGGACGAAGCGGAAGCCGCGCTGTGAACGCCACGATCGAAAAGTTCGGCTACCCCGCCACCCTGATCGCGGAGTTCGAGCGCTGGGTCGTCCTGCTGCGCCCGGCCCAGCCGACTTTGGGATCGCTGGTACTGGCGGCAAAGAGCGACGCGACCGCCTTCGGCGATCTGCCGGCCGAAGCCCATGCCGAACTCAAGACCGTCACCGCCACGATCGAGGCGGCGCTGATCAGCGCGGTAGACTATAGCAAGATCAACTATCTGATGCTGATGATGGTCGACCCCCACGTCCATTTCCATGTCATCCCCCGCTATGAGGGCAAACGCAGCGCGGCGGGCGTGACGGTGACGGACGCTGGCTGGCCGGGGCAACCGGACCTCAGCCAGGCGGTGAAACTGGACAGCGAAGTGGACAGTTTGCGCGACTGGCTGAAGGGCTGGTTTGACAAAGTCGTAGCCTAACTCCCGTCATGCCAGCGAAAGCTGGCATCTCCCTTGTCTTTCAGGTGCATGATCAAAAGAAGTGAGATCCCAGCCTTCGCTGGGATGACGAATGGGGGGCGCCTGTCCTACCTCACACCCTCCCCCTATCATGCCCTCAATGAGCCAAGCCACGACGCAACAATCATTCCCGAATAGGAAATGATATGTCGAAACTTGCGGGAAACATGCGAAGTTAAGCGCCGGAAATCCTATTTCGCGTAGCGGCCTTCGGCGGTCCATTTCGCAGTCAGGGCGTTGGCCGCCTCGACATCCTGCGGGAAATCGACCTCCTGCCAGTCCAGCCCGTCGATCGAGACGGTGCCGACACGATTGCCCTTGGCGATGATGTCGATGGCGCGCAGATACCATCGCTCCACCCCTTCGGGCGTGCGCATCATCTGCTCGATCTGGTTGCGGAAGATCGCCGGACCTTCACCGGTGAAGGCCAGCATGCCGATCGATTCGGCATTGGTGTCCGGCGGCAACAGCCGCTTGCCGATATGGTGCAGGCGGCCGCTGGCATCCCGGTTCACCTTCATATCGTCATCATCATATTCGCCGTCCGCCTTGATATCGACGGTGACGGTGATGGCATCCTGCGCGCCGTTCACCAGTTTCGCGACGATCTCGTCGGAAATGATGGTGTCGCCGTTCAGGATGATGAAGTCCCGGTCCATCTCCTCCCGCACGATCCAGCAGGTGCCAAGATTATCGGCGACCTGGAAGAAGGGGTTGAACACGGTGCGGATGCGCGCGCCGGTGTCGCGATAGAGTTGCAGCGCATGATCCTCGACCCGTTCCGTGCGGAAGCCGGTGACGACGACGATGTCGGTCACGCCATTGGCCACCAGCGCCGCGATCTGCCAACTGATCAGGGTGCGGCCGTTGAAGTCGATCATGCATTTGGGCACGTCGCGGGTCAGCGGAAGGAGGCGCGAGCCCTGTCCGGCGGACAGGATGATGGCTTTGGTGATCGTCATGTGCCGGGCTTTAGTGCGCAATTGGGCCGAAAAAAAGGCGGCGTTTGCACTCCATCCCGCGCTGCCCTAAAGCGCGGCGTGCTTCCCCTATGAAGGACCAGTTTTCGGGTGATGTTCAAGCGCGGATCGGGCGCGGCAGGCGACGGTTTCGCCCGCATCCTGGCCAATACCGGCTGGCTGCTGGGCGGCAAGGGCGTGGGCGCTGTGCTCAGCCTCGCCTATCTCGCCATCGTCACCCGCACGCTGGGCGTCGCCGATTTCGGCCGCTTCGCGCTGGTGCTCAGCGCCGCCAATGTGGTCAAGGCGCTGGTCAGTTTCGATAGCTGGCAGATCGTCGTCCGCTACGGCCAGCCGCATCTGACGGAGGGGAATGGCGACGCGCTGAACCGCGTGCTGCGCTTCTGCATCCTGATCGATCTGGGATCGGCGGTGGCGGGCGGACTGATCGCGGCGGCCATCATCCTGTTCTTCGGCAATCTGCTGGAACTGGGGCCGGGCATGGGCGTACAGGTCTGGCTGTTCACCATGGTCATGATGATCACCATCCGCTCCAGCCCGACCGGCGTGCTGCGCCTGTTCGACCGGTTCGATTCGGCCGCCTTTGCCGAAACCATGATCCCGGTCGGCCGGATGATCGGTGCGGTCGCCGCCTGGATTCTGATGCCGGGCATCACCGGCTTCCTGATCTCCTGGGCCTTTGCCGAACTGCTCTGCGCGATCAGCTACTGGTATCTCGCCATGAAAGTCGGTGGCAACCGGATCGGCAACTGGCGGGCGGGCCGCGCGCTGGATGCACGGCGTGAAAATCCCGGCATCATCGGCTTCCTGACCGCCACCAACCTGCAAACCAGCCTGTCCTCCATCGGTCAGCAGGTCGCGGTGCTGATCGTCGGCGCCTTTGTCGGCCCGGCAGGCGCGGGCCTCTATCGCCTCGCCAATCAGCTCGCCAATTCGCTGACCAAGATTTCCAGCCTCCTCTCGCGCAGCATCTTCGTCGAACTGGCCCGCACCAGCACCCATGGCAAGGAAGCGCTGGGCGCCCTGTTCCGCCGCACCAACAAGCTGGCGCTGGTTGCCGGCGCGGTGATCATCGGCCTGATCGTGACGATCGGCCACCCGCTGCTGGGTCTGATCGCGGGCAAGGAATTCCTGCCGGCCTATCCGCTTCTGCTGATGCTGGGCGTCTCCGCCTGTATCGACCTGATCGGCGTCAGCTATCGCCCGCTGCTGATGGCGACCGACCGGGCCGGCCTGTCGCTGCGTATCTCGGTCGTGGCAACTTTGCTGCTGCTGGGTCTGCAATCGGCGCTGCTGCCGCTCTACGGCACGAAGGGCGCGGCGATGGCGAACATCCTGTCCTCGCTGGCCAGCTTCACCATGATGGGCCTGGCCAGCCGCCGCGCGATAAGGGGCTGATCGCAAGACCAGCCCCTTATCGTCATTGTGAGCGCAGCGAAGCAATCCATGGGTGCGCCAGTGGATTGCTTCGCTGCGCTCACAATGACGTATCGGATAAAATCTTACCGCACCGGCGTCCAGATCTGCGTCTTGCAGAAGAAGGCGATGCACCCCTGCACCTTCAGCGTACCATTCGCGTTGCGGCTGAGCTTGGACGCATAGCTCTTTCCGCTTTCGGGGTCATAGATTGTCCCCTTCCAGATGCTACCATCCTCCTTGAACCCGGTCAGCAGAGCCAGCCCCACCAGCGGCTTGGATTGCAGCGCGGGGTCGGGATTTTTGATATCGGTTTGCGGGCGGCCGGGCGTGGGCTTCACGATCTTTTCGATCCGGCCGCATATTTCCCGGCCGCACGGCGCGATCTGGACGATGGCCTTGCCCTCCACCGTGGCCCAGCGGCCGGTGACGGGCTGAGCGGCCTGCGCCGGCATCGCGGCGATGGCTGCGCCCATGGCGAAAAAGGCGATTGCGGCTTTGTTCATGCGATCCACTCCATATCTTTGGACCAGAGATAAGCAGGAAAAAGCCCGCCCGCCACCGCCTTTTTACGGGCGTGACGGGCGGGTTTCGGGGCGACGCTACGGCATCGCGTCCCTCTCCTGTACAATTTTCAGAAGGCCGTGCTGATCGAGCAGGCCGCCGGGCCCAGAATGACGACAAACAGGGTCGGCAGGATGAACAGAATCAGCGGCACCGTCATGATCGCGGGCAGACGCGCGGCCTTTTCCTCCGCGCGCATCATGCGTTCATGCCGGAACTCGGCCGACAGCACGCGCAGCGCAGAGGCCAGCGGCGTGCCATATTTCTCGGTCTGGATCATGGTCGTGACCACGCCCTTGACCGCGTCCAGCTTCACGCGGGTCGCGAGATTCTCGAACGCCATGCGCCGTTCGGTCAGGAAGCTGAGTTCGATCGCGGTCAGCTGAAACTCGTCGCCCAGTTCAGGATAAGCCTTGCCCAGTTCCCGCGCCACGCGGCTGAAGGCGGCGTCGACGGTCAGGCCCGCCTCGGCGCAGATCACCAGCAGGTCGAGCGCGTCAGGCAGACCCTTGCGGATCGCGGCCGATCGCTTCTGCACCTTGTTGTTGATGTAGATGTCCGGCGCCTTGTACGACAGCAGCAGGACCGCGGCGAAGGCGAAGAAGCGCTTCATCGGACCCCATTCGGGTTCGATGCCGACGATATAGAGCAGGATCGCGGCCATGCCGCCCAGCACGATCGGCAGGATCATGCGGCCGAAGATCACGGCGACCGCCCAGTCCTTGGACCGGATACCGGCCTGCGCGAGACGGATCTGCGCATCCTTGAGCTGGTCGTCCTGCAAGACCTTCAGGCTCGACAGGAAGGACCGCATATGATCGGTCGTCTGGTTCTTCTTGACCAGGCTGACGCGGCGCTTGCCGGTCGATGCGGTGATGCCGGCCTTGAGCTGCTCGCGCCGTTCGTTGAGCGCTTTCACGCGCTTGGCCATCGGATCGCGCACGGTCATCACCGCATAGAGCGCGAACAAGACGGCCAGCGTCGCCAGCGCTGCCAGCAGCGTGCCGAAATCGGTCGCGGTCAGGCCGAACAATGTTCCGGCTGGGGTCGGGGCGTCCATAGTCTCTTGTCCTTCCCCGTCAGATTTCGAAATTGACCATCTGGGCCATGATGAAAGCGCCGATGCCCATCCAGCACATGCCGCCGATGCCGATCACCTGCATGGTGCTGAGCCCGAATACGCCCGCCGGATCGGGGGTGAAGAAGGGACTCATATAATCGTAGTTGATGTAGGTGATCATGCCGAACACCAGGAAAGGCAGCACGCCGATGATGTAAGCGGAGGCCTTCGATTCCGACGACATCGCCCGGATCTTCAGCTTCATCTGCGCACGCTGGCGCAGCACCGTGGCCAGGTTCGACAGGGTTTCCGCCAGATTGCCGCCCGTTTCCCGCTGGATAGCCAGGGTGATGACGAAGAACTGGAATTCGGGCGTTCCCAGACGATCGGCTGTTTCCTGAAGCGCCTGCTCCATGGAACGGCCGATCTTGATACGCTCGGTGATCAGCTTGAATTCCTCGCCCACCGGCCCCGGAATTTCGCTCGACACCACACCCAGCGTCTCCGCGATCGGCAGACCCGACCGCAGGCCGCGCGTCAGCAGTTCCAGCGCATTGGGGAATTTGGCGTTGAACTTGTTGATGCGGCCCTTGATCAGGCGGCCGACCCACCAGTGCGGCAGGCCCAGACCCGCCGCCAGCCCGACCATGAGGGCGAACAGGAAGGGAAAGCCCCGCAACATCAGGAACATGGTGATCAACAGGAAGGTGATGGCGCTGCCCGTCATATACTGGCTGAGCGTCCACTTCTTGCCGGTCATCCGCAGCCGCTTGGTCAGATTCTCCGGATTGGGAATCAGCGACACCAGCATCTTGGCTTCATTGCCGGGCATGCGGTTGGAGATCGCCTTGCGCATCCGCGCTTCCAGCAGAGCCTCGGCGGAATCGCTATGCCGTCCACGGATCAGCGCGACGCGGCGCTTGCGCGCCTTGTCCGGCGAAGGACCGGCAAAGGCAACCGCGACGACCCCGATCAGGGTCATCACCAGCACCATTATCAGGATGAAATTGCCGTCCATCGTCTCGCCCGTTCGTCATGCTGGGGCGCCGCCACGTCGGGCAGCGCCGATGATCAGTCTTCCAGCGCAGCCTTGTCCTTGCGGCGCGTAGGCAGCATCGCCCTGAAGTCGATCTTGCCGAGCAGGGAGTCGCCCTTGCGCGCAGCCCCCTTGCCCAGATCGACGCCCTCGGCCGCATCGGTTGCGCCCAGCGCCTGTTCCATCAGGCTGGCACAGGCCGCGCCGATCTTGCTGCCCTTGGCGGTTTCGGCCAGCGTCTTGCCCAATTTGGCGGCCTGCGATGCGATGCGCAGGTCGAACGGCACGACGACATCCAGCTTGCGCTCGATCGACTGTTCGAAATCCTTGCGGCTGATTTCCGGCGATCCGGGATGGACGCGGTTCGCCACCACCAAAATGCGGGTCTGCGGCGCATTGCCCTTCAGCCAGGAGAGAAGGCGGATCGTGTCGCGCGCCGACGCCAGCGTCAGTTCCGCCACCACCAGCGCGACATTCACGTCGGTCATCAGGTGCGGATGCTGGATCAGCATATTGCGCGGCAGGTCGATCACGCTGCATTCGAACGCAGCGCGGAACTCCTCCAGCAACTGGTAGAAGGCACCGCCATCGGTCATCATCGGCTGGCTGATCGGCGCTTCGGCCGACAGGATCGCCAGCGTGTCGCTGGCGCGCACCATGGCCCGTTCGATGAACAGACCGTCGATGCGGCTGGGATTTTCGATCGCATCGGTCAGGCCACGGCCCGGCTCCAGATCCATCGCCAGCGCATTGGTGCCGAAATGCACGTCAAGGTCGAGCAGCGCGGTCGGCCGCTTCTTCTTTTCCGACAGCATCCAGGCGAGCGAAGTCGCAATGCTGGAAGCGCCCACGCCACCGCGCGTGCCGATGACGGCCATGGTGCAATGCGGGCGTTCGGGACCGGCATCGCGCGGCGCCATGAATACGGCCTGCGCCTGTGCCAGTGCATCGCGCAGCTGATCCGCGCCGAAGGGCTTGAGCAGATAATCCTGGATGCCGCTGGCGACCAGATCGCGATAGAGGCGCACGTCGTTGACCTGCCCGGCAGCGATCACCACCGTACCGGGTTCACACACTTCGGCCAGAGAGTTGATGTCGTTCAGCGGATCGCCGCTTTCGGACATGTCGACGAACAGGATTTGCGGGGAAGCCGTGATCGACAGGCTCTGCACCGCATTGCGCATGCCGCCCTTGTTCACCTTTTCCGGCGCCCAGCCCAGTTCGGCCGCAACCGCACGCAGCAGGTCGAAACTATGGTCGTCGCACACGAAGGCGTGGAAGGGGTCGCGCTGACCGGGACCGCCCGGCTTCCATGGAGCGTTCATATTACTGGCCTCCGCCTCCTGCGCTGAGTTGCTTGAGATCGCCGGCGCCCGACGGCGCCTTGTCACGATAGGTCGAAATGGCGCGGTTGGATGTCGCGGTGCGCAGGTCGCTGTCCGTGCTCTGGCCACGGACCAGATCTTCGGGATTGGCGACCATCGACGCCCAGTTGCTGTTGACGCCGCAACCGAAATTGGAGGTCGTCGCCAGGCTCATATTGGTTTCCTGCGTGGCGTGCCAGTCCGGGCAGCCCGGAACGCTGGCGGTGGCGCGACGCACGATCAGGCGGACGCTGCCTGCCGGCGCGGCACCGGCGGCGGCCGAGTCATCCTCCGCCACCAGCAGGCCGTGGCGGGCCACCAGATTGGCGACATCTTCGCGCACTGCCGGGCTGTAATAGCCGCCCGCAGTCACGATCGCGATCTGATCGCCATAGCCAAGGCCGATCGACGCGAACCAGTCATTGAGGCGACCGGCTTCCGGGGCCGACAGGCCGCCATTCGATCCGGTCTGCACGTCGAACGTGTAGGCGGCATAGTTGACGACCGGCTGATGCACCGATTCCACGCTGCGATTGGCCGTGTCGGTGACGCAGCCTGCCAGCGGCAGGGCCATCAGGGCCAGCGCGCTCAGGGTGCGCAAGGACCGACGATTACGGATGGGGGAGGTCATGTCTTGATCCTTCCGTCAGAAGCTGAAGCCGGGGGCGACCGTGCCGGGCTTGGCCGGCTTGTCGCTACGGGGGGCAATCGCCGCCTGCGGTCCGGGTACCGGGACCGGCGCGCCGGGCGCACGGGTCGGCTGATAGCTGCGCGCACCGCTTACGCCGTCCGACTCCTGCTGCATCAACAGGCCCTGCGGTTCGGTCGCGGTGCGATAGCCATCGGTCGGCAGGCGCACGTCGGACGCATTCATCGGCTTCACCAGATAAGGCGTCACGGCGATGACCAGTTCGGTTTCGTTGCGCTGGAAGCTGCGCGACTTGAACAGGCTGCCCAGGATCGGGATATCACCCAGCCCCGGCACCTTGTTGATCGTATTGCCGGTTTCGTTATTCAGCAGGCCCGCGATCATGAAGGCCTGTCCCGAACCCAGTTCCACCGTCGTTTCGGCAGTGCGGCTCTTGAGCGCGGGCACATCCGAATTGACCGAGAAGTCGAGGCTGGACACGGTCGGCCGGACACGCAGCGAGATGCGGCCATCGGCCAGCACCGTCGGGGTGAACGCCAGTTGCACGCCATATTGCTTGAACTGGATGCTGTTGCCCGACGAGGGACCATTATTGACCGTATAGGGATATTCGCCACCGGCCAGGAAGCTGGCGGTTTCGCCCGACAGCGCCGTCAGGTTCGGCTGGGCCAGCGTGGTCGCCAGGCCGCTCGATTCCGCCAGGTCCAGCGCACCGGCAATGTCCATCCCCAGAAGGCGGGCGACGCCGCCGATGCTGTAGGAGCCATCCGTTGGCGTCGTGAAACTCCAGGAGCTATTTTCGCTGTCATAGGTCGCAAAATCGCGCGATCCGCCTCCAATGACGCCGCCAGTCGATCCGCGATCATGGCTGGTGAAATTGGTGCCGATCTTGTGGCCCAGATCCTTGCTGACTTCGGCAATCTTGACCTGCAACATGACCTGCAACGGCGTCGCCATACGCAGGCGGCTGACCACGGTCACGTCCTTGCCGACGAAGGCCTGGGTCAAACGTTCGGCCTCGGCCGCGTCTTCGGGCGCCTGGATCGTGCCGGTCAGCAACACCATGCCATTCATCTTGTTAACCGCGATGCTCGCGCCGGGCATCGCCAGACGCAGCATGTCGTCGATGCTGGTCAGGTTGTTGCCGACCCGGACAGTGCCGGAAAACAGCACCTTGCCATTGGTCGCCGTGGCGAAGACGGTAGTTTCGCCGGGCTTCTTGGCGATCAGGTAAAGCTGGTTCTGCGACCGGACATGCACGTCGACCACTTCAGGATCGGCGATCACCACGTCCGACATCTTGGCCGGCAGGTTGACGACCCGGCTGCCGCCCACCGACAGCAGGATCGCATTGTCCTGCATGGCGGAAGGTGCGGCATTGAGCGCGGTGACGGGCGCGGCGGCGGCCGCGACGGCCAGTCCAAGAGCGATCGCCGGAGCGGCGAAGCGCGGCGCGCGATAGTGCAAGCTCTTCATCTCACTTACCCCCGACCGGAACTTCGGTCACATTGGTGCCGCGCGCCACGCGGATCACAGGCCCCTTGAAGGCGACCGTGCCAACCGGCGCACCATTGGCAGCCACGCCCACCGGCATCGGCGCATCCGCCTTGGACGGAACCGAGCTGCGCTGGTAACGCGACACGTCGGCACCGGTCGAATAGGTGGAACCGCGATCGACCGGGCGAGCGGCCAGCTTGGCGATGATCGCCTTTTCCGCATTCGCATTGGCATTGCCGGGCAGGTCGACATCGGTGCCAGCGATCGCCGCATCCAGATCCGACGCATTGTCGGCCATCGACCGCAGCGACATGGACAGCGACCCGATGGTCTGCGACACCGCGATCTTCTCGGCAATCTTGGGCGTCACTTCGATCGTGACGTTGGAATAGGTGCGGACCTCCGGCTTGCCGTCGGCGCCCATCGCATCCATGCGCTGGTCGGTAGCAAGCACGCGCAGGTTGCGCAGGATGGTTTCGGATACCTTGAGCGGATCGCCATCGCCGCCGCCATTGACGCTCTGCGTCAGGACGAGGTCGATGCGGTCACCGGGGAAGACAAAGCCCGCAACCGAGCTTTGCGCCGACACCGGCACCGTCACGGCACGCATGCCGGGGCCAAGGGCGGCGGCCAGGAAGCCACGGTCGCCTGGCTTCACCAGCGCGCCCTGCGTCAGCGGCTGACCGGCGGTGATGGCGGTGCGCACGACGCTGCCGGCCAGTTTCACCGGATCGGCCTGCCCCTTGAGATAATAGGCCTGTTCGATCAGATCCTTGGGCCAGGGCTGGAAGCGGAAGCTCTCTGCATCCAGGATCGTGCCCACGGGCAATGCCTTGGTCGCGACCAGCACATGGGGCTGATCAGCTTCGACCGGCATGTTCGCGGCATTCACCTGCGGTGCACTGGATGAGCTTAACATGCTGCGCGCAAGCAAGGCTGTAGTGACCGCTATGATTAGCGCTCCCACCAGCAGCACGATCTTCTTAGCATCCATGACGAAATTCGCCTCCCTTAAATGGGTGCACAGCCCCCAGCACCCTAGTCATCACGCAAATTGGTTAAGATATCGTTCGCCAAGCATCCACAGCGCGGCAATGGAGATGGCGACGCCGTAGGGAATTTCCGGCTGGCCCGGCTTCTTCTTCATCCTGTGGTGCACGACCGTCGCGATCGTCACCACGCCGCCCAGCAGCGCCATCAGCATGATCAGCGTCATCGTCGCCTGCCATGGAAACCACAGCGCGAGCGCGCCCAGCAGCTTCACGTCACCACCGCCCATCATGCCGACGGCGAACAGCGCGGCGAACAGCGCGAACACGATCACGCCCACCAGCAACTGCACCGCCATGTCTGGCCAGAAGGACAGGTCACAGGCGATCCACCAGACCGGCGCGAGCAAGGCAACGGCCAGGTTCAGGCGGTTGGAGATGATGCGGGCGCGCAGGTCCGTGATCGCTGCCAGGATCAGCAACGCCCCCAGAACGCCTATCAGCACCAGCCTGAAAAATTCCCCCGTCATGGTGCTTGTGCCTAGACCATATGGCTTACCAAAGCGTAACCATGGGACCCATGGATTCGCCGGACTTCCCCGCAGCCCTTTCCCTGCTCCCGATCGACCGCCGCGCCTGGCCGATGGGCGGGCGGCTGGACTATTGGCATGCGCCCGATGGCTGGGCGATCCGCCGCTATCGGCTGGGCAGCGGCACACGCGGCCGGATGCTGGTGCTGGGCGGCCGGGGCGACATGATCGAGAAATATCTGGAGGTCATCCATCACTGGGCGACGCGCGGCTGGGCCGTGACCAGTTTCGACTGGCGTGGACAGGGCGGATCGGGGCGACTGACCGACGATCCGCTATGCGGCCATATCGGGGATTTCGCCGACTATATCGCCGATCTCAATGGTCTGGCGGCCGACTGGCGGGCGGAGGGTCATGGCCCGACCGCCATTATCGGCCATAGTATGGGCGGCCATATGCTGGTCCGGGCGCTGGCCGAAGGCATGACGCCGCCCGACGCCGCCGTGGCCGTGGCGCCGATGCTGGGCCTGCACACGGCGCCGATGCCGCGCTGGCTGGCAGTGGCGATGGCGAAGACCATGATCGCGCTGGGCCATGGCGAAAAGCGCGCCTGGACGCAGAAGGAAAATTCGGAGCGGTTGCGCCGCATCCGTCAGAAAAGGCTGACCCATGACCCGGATCGCTATGCTGACGAAATCTGGTGGCGCGATCATAGCCGGGAGATCGCGCTGGGTCCGCCAAGCTGGACCTGGGTGCTACAGGCGCTCGAGTCGACATGGGGACTGGCGCATGGCGATGCGGTCGCCCGCATTACGACACCGCTGCTGATTCTGGCGACGCGGATCGACCAACTGGTGTCCACACCGGTCATCCGGCAAGTCGCGGCGCGCATTGCCGGCGCGCGCCTGCATCTCTATGGGCCTGAAGCCGCGCATGAAATCCTGCGCGAACTCGATCCGGTCCGGCTCGATGCGCTAGCCCGGATCGATGCCTTTCTGGACGAGACTGCATTGGACGAAAGCGGCCGTTGACCCATCCCGACATCGTGATCATCGGCGGCGGCATGGCCGGCGCCAGCCTTGGCGCGGAACTGGCCGCCCATGCGAAGGTCGTGATTCTGGAGATGGAGGATCGGGCGGGCTATCATGCGACCGGCCGGTCCGTCGCCTTCTGGGAAGAAAGCTATGGCGGGCCGATCGTTCAGCCGCTGACCACCCTGTCAGGGCCAATGCTGGGCAGCCCAGACCCGGATTTTCACGACGGCAGCTTTTTGTCGCCACGCGGCACGCTGCA
Source organism: Sphingobium sp. AP50 (assembly GCF_900109095.1). Taxonomy (GTDB): domain Bacteria; phylum Pseudomonadota; class Alphaproteobacteria; order Sphingomonadales; family Sphingomonadaceae; genus Sphingobium. The sequence goes on along the minus strand of NZ_FNYZ01000001.1, from coordinate 919,651 downwards.
TATCGGGCGGGCAGGCGACGAACCGCTGCGTGACACGCTGCTGGACAGTTTCGCCGGGCGTGTGGAGCTTCAGACCGTCGATCCGGCGGACGTCGTGCCGGGCTTGCGGCCGGACTGGACGCTCGGCGTGATGGAGGCGAGCTGTCAGGATATCGACGTCGCCGCATTACATCAGGCCTATCTGCGCCAGTTCCGACGGCACGGCGGCGAAATCCGGCTGGCGAGCAGGCTGGAGGCAGCGCGCAGCGAAGGCACGGGATGGCGGATCGAAACACGCGACGGGCCTGTCCAGTGCGGCCTGCTGATCAATGCGGCCGGCGCCTGGGCCGATGCCGTCGCCATCACCTGCGGCGTGGCGCCGATCGGGATCACCCCGCTACGACGGACGGTGGTGCAGATCAGCGTGCCGGACCTCCCCTCCCCCGCTATGCCGCTGATCATGGATCTGGCCTCGCGCTTCTATTTCAAGCCGGAGGGGCGCGACCGCATCTGGCTGACCCCGCATGACGAGGAACCCTCCCCGCCCTGCGATGCCGCGCCCGAAGAACTGGCGGTGGCGCAGGCTATCGCCCGGTTCGAGGAAGCTGTCGACTGGCGGGTCGGCAAGGTCGAGCATAAATGGGCCGGACTGCGCAGCTTCGCCCCGGACCGGGCGCCGCTCTATGGCTTCGATCCCTCGGCACCGGGCTTTTTCTGGTTCGCTGGACAAGGCGGTTTCGGCATCCAGACCGCGCCTGCCGCTGCGGTTCTGGCCCGATCACTGATCACCGGCACGCCCCTTCCGCCCGCCATTGCCAGCCTGGATTCGCAGGCCTATTCTCCGACCCGGTTTCGCTGACGAAACGAGTCCGGAGAGAAAGCCATGGCGCACAAATTCGTGATCGAAAAGAACAAGGCCGGCGAGTTCGTCGCCAAGTTCAAATATAATAGCGAAGTCATCTTCTGGACCGAAGGCTATGCCAGCAAGGCAGGCGCCCGCAACGCCATCGAGTCCGTCCTGAAGAACGGTCCCGGCGCGCCGGTGGAAGAGGCGGAATAGTCGCTTCCATCCCAGACTATTTTTGAAGGATCGATCGGGTGGTAGCGTTTGCCATCACCCGATCACGGAAATGCGCAACTTCTTCCCTGTCGCTCCGCGCCAATATCCCGCTCATGTTGGCGACAGCGAAGGAGACACCATAAAGATTGCGCCGCTGCTCCACGCCGGGGATCGGGCGGGGATGACCGGAGGCGTCCACTTCGCCGTCACGAAGCCTGTACTGATCGCGCGGACAATCCCAGTCGAGCGAGACGCCCAGCACCTGATTAAGGCTTCCCGGATAACAGGGCGCTCCCTCCGCTTCCCGCGCGGCGACGATCAATATGCCAGCCTCCCGCGCGCGATCGGCCGCCGCGGCAAACAGATTATGATGTGCCGGATTGGTCGTGCCGAGGCTGAGGTTGATCAGGTCGACCCGCGCCGCCACCGCCCGGTCGATCGCCATGACCAGCGCCCGCGCCGTCGTGCGCAGCGTGTCGTGAAAAACCCGGATCGGCAGGCACAGCGCATCGGTCGCCTGATCCTGGATCGCGGCGGTGACGGCGGTGCCATGACCGAGCCGGTCGATAGTGTCGCCTTCGCTGATCGCGCCGTCCCCGGCAATCGCGATGCCGGGCAGCAGACGCGCGGGATCGATATGCGGATGATCGGGATGAACGCCGCTGTCGATGATGGCGATGCGGACCGGATCAGGCATGAACCGGCTCGACACGCGCGGTCATGGTCGCCCCCCCGTCCTCCAGTCGGATGACATGATCGGCCATGTCGGCCAGCGCGGGCTTATGGGTGATGACGATGATCGTGGCGTCGGGCAACGCGCCGCGCAGGCGGCCGGCGATCAACGCTTCGGTGTCGCCGTCCAGCGCGGAAGTCGGCTCGTCCAGGATCAGAATGCCGGGCTTCCGCAGCAAGGCGCGCGCCAGCACGATCCGTTGCCGTTCCCCGGCAGACAGCGCGGCGCCCCGCTCGCCCGCTCGCGTGTCATAGCCATCGGGCAGTCTGGCGATGAATCCATCCAGTCCGGCGGCATGGGCGGCGGTCTCGATCGCCTCGCGCGACACATCGGGCAGGGCAAAGCCGATATTGGCGGCGATCGTATCGTTGAACAGATAGGGCGCCTGATCGACCAGAATGACTTCACGCCGCAGATCGTCCAACCGGCAATCACGCAAATCGCGGCCGTCCACCAATATGCGTCCGCTGTCGGGATCGAGATAGCGGACCATCAGGTCGGCCATGGTCGATTTGCCCGCACCGCTAGGGCCAAGAATGGCGCAGAGGCTGCCTGCCGGGATCTTCAGGTCGATGTCGCGCAGCACGGCGTCCCGATCATAGCGCATCGCTACCCGATCGAACCGTAGTTCGCCCGCCTGTGCCAGTGGCAAGGCATTCGGCCGTTCGATCACGTCCGGCTTTGTGTCGAACAGTTCGAAGATGCGGCCCAGTGACACGCGCGCCGATGCGAGGCCGGAGGTCAGGCCCATCAGCGCCTGGATCGGCGAGAGCAGCCGCATATGATAGGTCATGAAGGCAACCAGCGTACCGATGCTCATGCCGCCTTCGATGATGCGCCAGCCGCCATAGAGGATCACCGCCGATGTCGCCGCCGTCATCAGCGTGCCGGGCAGCGCGCCGGTCATGAAGGAGGCGACCTGCATTTTCAGCATCGCGCCGATGAAGGCATCATTCTTCGCCTTGAAGCGCGCGACTTCATGCTCGCCCGCGCGCAGCGAGGCGATGACGCGCATGCCCATCACCGTGTCGACCAGCAGACTGCCAAGGTCCGCCCCCCGCTCCCGCATGTCGCGGGTGAGCGCGGTCAGGCGGCGCTGATAATAAGAGAAGGTGGCGAGGCTGGCGGGAACGAGGATGACGCTGACGAGGAACAACCGCCAGTCGAGCCAGAGCATCATCGCCACGCAACCGACGAAGAAGAGCAGGTTGCTGACCACGGAGAGCAGTGTGTCGGAAGCGATGCGCTGCACATCGCTGACGTCGCTGTTCATGCGCGAGACGAGGTCGCCAAGGCGGAAGCTGCCATAGAAACGCGGCGAGAGGGTCTGGAGATGGCGCAGCAGCGCCGTGCGAATATCGTAAAGCATCGCGGCGGACAGCGCGACATAGCGATAGCTGGCGAGGATGTTGACGACAAAGCCGGCGATGGTGACGGCGATCATGATCGCCGCAATCTGCACCAGCGCGCTCATGTCCCGCTTGAGCAGCGCCTGGTCGATCATCAGCTTGGAAAGATAGGGTTGCGCCAGACCCAGCAAGGTCGAGAGCAGGCTGATCGCCAGTACGACCAGCAACGCGCCGCGATAGGGTTTCAGGAAGGGCGCAAGTCGGCGATAGGTCCGCCATTCGGCGACAGGCGGCGGCGTCCGCTCGCTGGCGCCGGACGACATTTCAGCAATCCTTTTTCGTCATTGCGAGCGCAGCGAAGCAATCCAATGTCGCTCGGTGGATTGCTTCGCTGCGCTCGCAATGACGATGACCGAAATGCATATTCATCATGCCGCTGCCTGCCTTGGCACCAAACGAAAACCGTCGAGCAAAAATTGCGGTTCGGGCATCTTGGCGAGCAGCGCTGTGCACCAGTGATGCCCCTTCACCAGCGCGTCATGCTGCGCACGCCACCAGTCCCCCTGCCCGCCATTGGCGTAGAATTGCGCGCAGAGCAGCAGATGGCGGCGCATCGCGGCAATCAGCATCGACTGATAATGGCTTAGCAACGCCGCGCGATCGCCTCCCTCGGCAATGGCCGTCACGACGGCCGCCGCCAATATCGCTTCCCGCACAGATTGCGCGGTGCCGTCGCCGCAGATCGGATCGAAACCGAGCGCTGCCGTCCCGCAGGTCAGCCAGTCCGCGCCATGCAGCGGCATGTGCAGCCGCGGCGCAGCCAGAAAGGGCGCGGCCGCCGCCGCCGCGTCGACCACCGGCGCAATGAGGGCGCTCTGCCCCAGCAGCCTGTCGATCGAACCGCCGACGCCCAGCAGCCAGCCCATCTCCGGTTCGGCCGGCACCAGATAGAGCCAGCCATCCGCCACGGCCTCGATCCGGGCCTCCTCCTCGCAGGCGTCGGCACGCAGCTTCACTTTCGCCGCAACCGCGTGGCGCTCGCCAAAGATGCGCATATCGCCCAGCGGCAGGGGCGATGCGGTGTGGATGGTGAAATCGGCGGGCATGACAGGCGCATCGGCAACAGCGGACAAGGCCGCCTGCACCTGATCTTCCGAGGTCAGCACCGCGCCATGCCGCACCATGACCGGCGCACCACCCCAGGCGACCATGCGCCGCCTGACGCGCGGATGGTCGATAAACAGGTCCGGCCGATCGAACACGCCACGGACCAGGCTCAGGGCCGGATCGCTCAGCATGATCGTCGGCACGGACGGGCGGCGGACATCCTCGATTGCGACCCGAAGGCCCGCGCCTGTCAATATATGGGCGCATCCTCTGGCGGCGATGCCGCTGCCCCGGATGGCGACGGTCTTCATTGCCCTAAGCTCCGTGCGCTTCGAGCGCAGTCGAGAAGCGGCAAAGACAGCGCTTCACGTTTCTCGACATGCTCGAAACGAACGGAGGTTGTGCTGGCTATCATTCCACCGCGACCATGCCTGCGCCGGTGGTGTCGTTGCCGAGATCCCAACTGCCTTCCAGCTTCAGGGTTTTGGCGTCATAGACTTCGATGTCGTAGCTGGCGCCGTAGATATAGAGCTTCCTGCCATCCATCGACATGCCGAAGCGGAAGCGCGAGCGGCAGGGAAATTCCGCCTTGTCGACCACTTCGTTGCTGGTCATGTCCATATGCCAGAATTCGCAGCGCTTGGCGCCCAGCGTCCCGTTAGTGACGACGGTATAGGCCTGCTTGCCGTCCGGCGTCAGTTCCAGCCCCGCCATCGCCGCCGGCGCGGGGCCGATCGGCGTGAAGGCGAATTGCCGGGTGTTGAGGTCGAAGCGGGCGACGCCGAACATCTTGTTATGGATATAGGGGTCGGCCGCGTTGAACAGCGACACGAACTGGCCGGGGGTACGCATGGTATCGAGCGCGCCGCCGAACCCGACATTCTCCAGACCCGTGCCTTCGGGTTTGGCCAAGTCGATGCGGTCCACCACCTTCATGTCGGCAAGGTTGAGGATCAGGATCTTTTCGCCGAACAGATAGAGATATTTGCCATCGGGCGAGACTTTGAGCGACGCGCGATAGCCGCCTGCCGACTTTTCATCCTCCTTGTCCAGTTCGGCAGTCCGGGTGATCTTTTGCAGCTTGAGGTCAATCACCGCATACATCGGCTTGCTGACCTTGTAGCGGTCCACTTCCTTGTCGAAGCGGGTGACGACCGTGTAGAAATAGCGGCCGGTCGGGTCCGCCGCCCCGCCCCAGAAGCGATAGCGGGTGGTGCCCTCGTTCAGGCTGAACTTAGTGATGATCTTGCGGGTTGCGGTGTCCACCACCTCGATCCCGCTGGTGGTGATGGTGGTCACATAGATGCGCTTGCCATCGTCCGACCGGACCATCGACGTCGGCAAGCCGGTGTCGAGCTTCAGCTTGCCGGTCACTGCCGCCTTGCCTTCATCGAAGATCAGCAACTGGTCGGGATAGCTGCCCATGAACAGGGTGGCGGCGGAGGTCGGCAGCGCGGCCAGCGCGGCAAGCCCGGCGGCGATCAGGGTGCGATATGTCTGCATGGCGCGCCTCACGGAAAAACGAGGTCGAGATTGCGCCAGTCCTTGGTGGCCGTGGCGCAGTTGCTGGCCCAGTCGGGCGAGTAATTCACATGGTCGGGCACCTGTACCGGCCAGAAGCAGGTGACGTAACAGTCGTAAATGTCGCGTTCGACCGGCTGGCACAGGCCCGCCGTGCCGCCGCCGGCATCCACTTCCCAGCCCGGAGAGAAGGACAAAGTGCAGCCCATCGGCACATGCGGGCGGGGCTGCTGCTGGAGGGCGACGACATCCTCCTCCATGTCTGCGGGCGTCTGCGCTGCTGCCGCCTCGATCTCGGCCACCGCCTCGTCGATCGCGCGCGCCTTTTTATTGATGGCACGAAGATGCTTCATGACAGGCCCTTTCGTTCAGCGAAGCGTTCGAGGAAGCCGGGATTCTGCACCGCCAGCACGCCGTAGATGCGCAGGCAGGTGTCGGTCCATTGCCGTATCCAGTCGCAATAATGAAGGTTGGCATGGCCGGTGTCGCCATAGCGGACGAAGGCCTCATGATGGCATCCGCCCGCGCAGAGCGGCCGCGCCCAGCAGCTCTGGCAGTCATATTTCGCCTCGACATGGCCCTTTTTCAGGAACTCGCCTTGCTTGGCCCGGTCGATACCGCTGGAGACATGACCCATCGTGTGCGTGTCGGCATCGGTGAAGCGATGGCAGGGGGACAGGTCGCCCGACGGACTGACCCCCATCAGGCCCAGGCCCGCGCCGCAGGGATGCGATTTGTTGACGCCGGAAATCAGTTCGCTGATCGTCTCGCTGACATTAGTGAAACCATGGACCTGCCCACGCAGGGCATAGTCGAGCCATTCGTCGGCCAGCGCGGTGAACTGCGCCAGCACACTGTCCATACCGTTGGCATCCAGCGAATAGGCGCGCTCCTCGCCCGTGGTGACGGGGGCGAAGCCGACTTCGTGGAAACCCAATTCGTCCTTCAGATGGCGGAAGATGCGCACCACGTCCGTCACACCTTCGGTCAGCGTCACGCGGGCGGTGATGGCGCGGGTCTTGTGGTGGGCGATCAGGGTGCGCAGGCGCGGTTCGATCACCGCATAGCTGCCCTTGCCATTCTTGTAGACGCGATGCTTGTCCTGCACTTCCGGCGGACCATCCATCGAGACGGTGACGCCGATCCGGTTATCGGACAGGAAGGTGACGATATCCGGCGTCAGCAGTGTGGCGTTGGTGGTGAGACTGTAGGTGATCCCCTTCCCCGCCGCCGCCGTCGCTTCATTGGCATAGTCCACCACATCGCGCAGCAGGCGGAAGTTCATCAGCGTTTCGCCGCCGAAGAAGGTGATATGCACCGCCTTGCGCCCGACCGCTTCGGCGATCAGCAGGTCGACCGACGCCTTCGCCGTTTCCAGCGTCATATATTTGGGCTTGCCCGCCGGCGTGGCGATCTTGTCCGCGCCGAATTCATAGCAATAGGTGCAGGCAAGATTGCACTGGTTGGTGACGTTCAGCACCAGCGCCTGAAGCGGGAAATCGGCGGGCGGGGCCGATGGCATGACCGGCGCGGCAACGCCCAGTTGGATTAGTCGCGCGGCGCGCAGTTCCCGCACCAGCGCTTCGGCGTCAGCGGGTTCGCGCCCATCGGCCACCAGTTCGCGGATGAGCGCCGCATGGGTCAGTTCCTGCCCGTCCAGGCGAGAGAGGACCGCCTGCACATCGGCATCGATTTCGAAGATTGCGCCGGCGCTCACCAGATAGACGAACTGGCTGCCGCCGGCTTCGAACCCATGATATTCCGCCCTTGCATAGGCAGGCAGGGCCTGCATCACGGTCATCGCGACACCTCCGGCTGATCGAAACGCTGATACATGGGGACGGTCACGACCAGATAGGCGCGAGCGCTCAAGGGCTTGCCGAACTTGTCCTTCGCGCTCTTCGCCGTAGCGACCGCCCAGACCTCGCCATAATTGTTGCGGGCGAAGCGGCGAGCGGGGTTCGGTCCTTCTTCGCCGGGAGTGAAGAAAGCGGTGGGGCTGAGCGCGCCCACATATTTCATGTCGTCATCATAGGAGACGGTCATGAACTCCTGCATCGCCCAGTCGGCCTCGATAGGCCCCAATGCCACATCGTCCCCGGTGTTGGGTTTGCCGTCTAGGCCATTATCATAGCCGATCGCTTCGAACTGCTGATATCCCTTGGCAAACTTGATGCCGCCAAGCCGGGCGAGCGCGGTTTCCGGCGTCGCCTTGATATAGTCGATATTGCGATAGACCGGGAAAGCCTGTTCCAGCACGGCACCGGCCAGCGCAACGTCGCGCTGGCCCGATGGCGCGGCGGACGCCACGTCAGCGGTCACGACCAGTTCCTTCGGGCTGGCCGAGACGATCTTCGTCACGGTGACGCCTGCGCCCAGATCGATATCGGCGGCGGTCGGCGCGGCGGGCAGATTGTTGCCGAGGATGCGAAGCTGCACGCCCTTCGTCCCGGCCTTCACCGGTCCCGGCGTCACCGCCAGGATCGTCGGCGCGGCGGTCGCGCGGACCAGCTTCACATCATAGCCGAATTCCTGATATTCGCCCCAGAACCAGCGGCCCTGTGCGCTCTGCTGGTCGGGCGCGAACCACAACGTCTCGCGCGCTGCGCTGCCCAGATCGTCGGGCTTTGCCGCAGTCGCTCCGCCCTTGGACGAACCGCGCCAGCTATAGCCGGCATAGAGGATGCCGGTGCCGGTGCGGCTGATCGCAGCGCCGTCGGTCAAGGATCGCATGGTCGCGCTGGTGGTGAATTCATCGGCGGCCTTGCCCGGCGCGACATTCAGTTCGCCGACGAACTTGCCCTTCCCCGGCACCGACGCGACCACCAGCCATTCGCCGGCAAGGCGCGGTGTGCGCTGGCGTGCGCTCCACGCCGCCCATTCGGGCGTGTGGAGGCCCGCCACCTTGGGCAGGTAGGTCAGCGCATATTCGCCGCGCGTCAGCTTGTCCTTGGGATCGCGACCGGCGGGCTGTTCCGCATCTTCGGCCGGGCGACGATATTGGGCATCGGCTTGCGAATAGAGGGCGACGTGCAGATCCTGCAACGTCTTCCATTCCAGCTTCGACCGGCGCCAGGACAAGGGCTGCGCATAGGCATGGCAGGAAGCGCAGGCGCCGCGCATCGTCTCATTGGGCAGGGCCTCGTCGATGATCCGCTTTTCGGGCAGATACATGACCGGCCGGGCTTCTTCGGGCGCAAGGCCATGGGAGGATGCGAGAGACTTGACGATCGACCGGCTTTCCTCCGGCGTGATGTCCAGGCCGTTGAGGCGCACCATCCGCTTGATCGCCTGCGCCCAGCCTTCCGGGGTAGTGCGGACCCAACTGATGCGGGACAAGTTGCCCTTGTCATCGGCGCTGTGACAGCTGCCGCATTTTTCCTTCACCAGCGGGTCCGCAACGGGGATGCCCGCTTCCGTCTCTTTCATGGTGGCGCTGTCCGGGCCGTTATCGCCCTGCGCGAATACGACCGACGCGGAAAACAGCGCCAGCAGGCCCAACTTCGTGACGGGAAGCCGCTTCACCCTTATGTCCCCCTTCGCACCCGACATTTTGCCTTGGGTGCATATCGAAAGCCTCGGCAGACGCTCTTACGGCGTCACATTTTCGATAACGTACAGCCTCATGATAATCCGCCATATAAAATTTGACGATTGTCATGATTTTTATTCCGCTACACTGCTGGTCCAGGCCATGTCCGAATGCCGCTGCCCTGATCCGACTGGACAGGAGGGGGCGGATCGGCATTGAATGGCGGCAGGGAAAAGAGACAGGGTAGGCATATGGCGGTCAGCTTCACGGTGAATGGGGAAAAGCGGCAGGTCGATGGCGATCCGGCCAAGCCGCTGCTGTGGGTGTTGCGGGAAGATCTGGACATGGTCGGCACCAAATTCGGCTGCGGCGCTGGCTTGTGCGGCGCCTGTACAGTGCATCTGGACGGCGATGCGGTGCGATCCTGCCAGACGCCGCTGGGCGATGTGAACGGCATGGCGATCACCACGATCGAGGGCGTGCAGAAGAGCGATCCGGGCAAGCGCATCACCGCCGCCTGGATTAAGCTGGACGTGCCGCAATGCGGCTATTGCCAGGCCGGACAGATCATGAGCGCCACCGCCTTGCTCGCCACCACGCCCAAGCCCAGCGACGAGGAGATCGACGCGGCAATGATGGGCAATCTGTGCCGCTGCTCCACCTATGTCCGTATCCGCGCTGCGATCAAGGACGCGGCCGGCATCATGGAGGCCAAGGCATGAGCGCGGCCACTTTATCCCGCCGGGGCTTCATCTCTGCTTCGCTGCTGGCAGGCGGCGGATTGCTGTTCGACCTCAATATGCCGGTCGCCCGTGCGGCGGACGGGACGCCGGTGATTCTGACCGCCTTCATCCGCATCCTGCCCGACAATCGCGTCATCATCGGCGCGAAAAATGCGGAGATCGGCCAGGGCGCCAAGACGATGCTGCCGATGCTGATCGCCGAGGAACTGGACGTCGACTGGACGCAGGTGACGATCGAACAGACCCATGCCGACGCCAAGATTTTCGGCGGGCAGAGCGCGGGCGGCAGCCGCACCACGCCGCGCGAATGGCTGCCCACGCGGCAGGCGGGCGCAGCAGCGCGCGCGATGCTGGTCGCGGCGGCGGCGCAAGGCTGGGGCGTGGCGCCGGAAACGCTGAAGGTGGCGGGCGGCATCGTGACCGATCCGAAATCGGGGAAATCGGCGACCTATGCGTCGCTGGCGGTGGCGGCGGCGAAACTGCCTGCCCCCGATCCCGCAACATTGAAACTGAAAGACCCGGCGGATTTCCGCATCATCGGCCAGTCGATCGGCGGCGTCGATACGCCTGCCATCGTGACGGGAAAGCCCCTGTTCGGGATCGATTTCAAGCTGCCGAACATGCTCTACGCCGTGCTGGAAACCTGCCCGGCGCATGGCGGCATCTATAAATCGGCCAATCTGGATGCGGTGAAGGCGCTGCCCGGCATCACCCATGTCCTGACGATCAAGGGCGATGGCACGCCCGAATCCGGGTTCGATGGTGTCGCCATCCTCTCGAAAAGCTGGTGGTCCGCCAATCAGGCGCGCGAGACGCTGAAGGTCGACTGGGATGTGAGCGCCGTCAGCGGCTTTTCCACCGAAGCCTATGCCGCGCAGGCGGCCGAACGGCACAAGGGCAAGGCCGATGGCGACATCGTGCGGACCGGAGACGTCGCCGCCGCCTTTGCCGGTGCAGCGAAGACGGTCAGCGCCGATTACAGCTATCCCTTTCTGGCGCATGGCACGCTGGAACCGCAGAACTGCACGGCCCTGTTCCAGGATGGCGCCGTCGAAATCTGGGCGCCGACGCAGAATCCGGAAAGCGGGCGCGCGCTGGTGGCCAAGGCGCTGAACCTGCCGCCCGAAAAGATCCGCATCAACTTTACCCGCATCGGGGGCGGATTCGGTCGGCGGCTGATGAACGATTATATGGTGCAGGCGGCATCGATCGCCGCGCAAGTGCCGGGCACGCCGGTCAAGCTGCTGTGGAACCGGCAACAGGATATCCAGCGGGATTTTTACCGCCCGGCCGGCTGGCACGGTTTCCGCGCGGCGCTGGACAAGGATGGCGCCTTGACCGGCTTCCACGATCATTTCGTGACCTTCGGCAAGGACGGCAAGCCGGTGCGATCGGCGGAAATGCCCGCCAGCGAACTGCCCGCCGGGCTGATCGACAATGTTCTGCTGGAACAGAGTTTCCTGACCACCAACATGCCCACGGGCTGGTTGCGCGCGCCCGGCTCCAACGCTCTGGCCTTCGTCTATCAGGCTTTTCTGGATGAAGTGGCGGATGCAGCGGGAAAGGATCTACCGACGCTGATGCTGGAGATATTGGGCGAACCGCGCGAATTGCCGCGTGGCCCGAACGCGCCGCCCTTCGTCACCAGCCGCGCTAGGGGCGTGATCGAAAAGGCCGTCGCCATGGGCGGCTGGGCGGACCGCAAGGCTTTACCCAAGGGGACCGGCAAGGGCTTTGCCTTCTATTACAGCCATATGGGCTATTTCGCCGAGGTGCTGGAAGTCGCGATCGTCGATGGCATGCCCAAGGTGAAGACCGTCTGGGTCGCGGGCGATGTCGGCAGCCAGATCATCAACCCGGTCAACGCCCTGCATCAGGCGCAGGGATCGGTGATCGAGGGGCTGGGGCAGGCGCTGGCCGGGCAGATCATCACCCAGGTCGATGGCGCGGTCGAACAGGCCAATTACGATACCCACCCCTTCCTGCGGATCAACGACGCGCCGGAAATCATCGTGGAGTTCGTGAAGACGCCCTATTCGCCCACCGGCCTTGGAGAACCCGCGCTGCCGCCGGTCATCCCGGCGCTGGTCAACGCGATTCACGCCGCGACCGGGAAACGCATTCGCAGCCTGCCGGTGACGGCGGAGATGCTGGCCTGACTCTGCTACGGCAGTATCGGGCCGATCATAGTCGCTTCAGAGCAAGGTCAGTTGCGCCACCGGGGCGAAGCTGCGGCGATGGAGCGGGGTCGGGCCGTGGGTGCGCAACGCCGCCATATGCTTGGCGCTGCCATAGCCCTTGTTCGTTTCCCAGCCATAATGGGGATAGTCGGCCGCCGCCGCGATCATCATCCGGTCGCGCTCTTCCTTGGCAAGGATGGAGGCGGCCGCGATCGACAGGCATTTGGCGTCGCCCTCCACTATCGCAGTGGAGGCCCAGCGCCATTGGGGGCAGCGATTGCCATCGACCAGCACATGCGCGCAGTCACGGCTCAGCGCCTCGACCGCGCGGGTCATGGCCAGCATCGTCGCCCAGAGGATGTTGATCTCGTCAATTTCCTCGACACTCGCGATGCCGATGCCCCAGCAGAGGGCCCGCGCCTTGATCTCGCCTTCCAGCATAGCGCGCTTCTTTGCACTGAGTTGCTTGGAGTCGTTGAGGCCATCGGGGCAATCCTCCGCCCGCAATATGACAGCGGCGGCGACCACGGGGCCGGCCAACGGTCCCCTACCCGCTTCGTCCACCCCGGCGACGAGGCCGGGATGGTGCAGCGCTTCATGCGCGAAATCAGGCATCGGAATAACGCGCAGCGAAGGCCGCCGCGTCCCAGCCATCGCCATCCTTCGCAGCGAGCAGGTGATAGAAAGGCGTCAGTCCCAGCGCATGCCCCATGGGACCATGGCCCTGCCCTAGGCCCGGCGCGGCGACGAGCGCACTCGCGACGAACGCTTCCGCCCGATCAACCGCATCCGCCAACGACAGGCCGCCGCCTAGTCCGGTCGCAACGGCACTCGCCAATGTACAGCCCGTGCCATGACTGTGGCGCGTCTCGATCCGCTTGATCGAAAAGTCGGCGACCATATCCTCATCGACCAGCAGGTCGTGGATTAGCGGGCGATCATCCTCCGCCTGCTGCGGCAGATGCCCCCCCTTTGCCAGGATCACCGCGCCGGTGCGTTCGCGCAGGGATTGCGCGGCGTCCTCCAGTGCATCGAGATCTAGGATGCCCTGGCCAGTCAACGCTTCAAGTTCCGGCACATTGGGGGTGATGACGGTGGCGACCTGCATCAGCTTTTCGAAGGCAGCGATGGTCGCGTCATCGGCCAGCAGCGAACCGCTGGTCGCGACCATGACCGGATCGAAGATGATCGGCACATTGCTCAGTCGTGCGAGGCGATCGGCCACGGCATTGGCCGTCTGCGCGCTGCCGATCATGCCGATCTTCACCGCGTCGACGCCGATGTCGCTGATGCAGCTTTCCATCTGGGCCAGCACCATGTCGGTGGGGATCGGGTGGACGCCCTGCACGCCCAGCGTGTTCTGGGCGGTGATCGCAGTGATCGCCGTCATGCCGAAGCCGCCGAGCAAGGTCACGGTCTTGAGGTCCGCCTGAATGCCGGCGCCGCCTCCGCTGTCGGAGCCGGCGATGATGAGGATGCGGGCAGACTTCATCCCTTGAAATGCCGCTCCGTCGAGGCGGGGTTATTGGCCAGCGCTTTGCCGACACGCGACGGACGATCCATCAGTTCGCCTCCGCAATTGGGGCAGCGATCATCCAGCGCCTCCGCACAGGGCGCGCAATATGTGCATTCGAAGGAGCAGATGAAGGCGCCGGGTTCGTCGGCAGGCAGATCGACGCCGCAGCGTTCGCAATCGGGGCGCATTTCAAGCATGATCGAACCGCCGGGAAGAAGAAGTGAAACCCCAGCTTTCGCTGGGATGACGAAGAATATGCGTCATCACGCCGCCGCCTTTTCGACTGCCGCGCAAATGCGTTCGACCACATCCTTCACCTGATCCTCGCGGTCGCCTTCGGCCATGACGCGGATGACGGGTTCGGTGCCGGAGGGGCGGATGACGAGGCGACCGGCGCCGTTCAGTTCGGCTTCGGCCTGCGCGATGACGCGCTTTACGTCGTCATGTTCCAGCGGCCTGCCGCCGGAAAAGCGGACATTTTTGAGCAATTGCGGGACGGGATCGAACTGGTGCAGCACTTCGCTGGCGGGCTTGCCGGAGCGGACCAGCGCGGCCAGCACCTGCAACGCCGCGACCGTGCCGTCGCCGGTGGTGGCATAGTCCGACAGGATCATGTGGCCCGACTGTTCGCCGCCGACGTTGAAGCCCCCCTCGCGCATGCGTTCCAGCACATAGCGGTCGCCGACCTTGGTGCGTTCCAGCGCAATGCCCTGCCCCGTCAGGAAGCGTTCAAGGCCGAGGTTCGACATGATCGTCGCGACGAGGCCGCCGCCGCGCAGCGTGCCTTCCCGCGCGAAGTTGGCGGCGATCAGGGCCATGATCTGATCGCCGTCGACGATCTTGCCCTGTTCGTCCACCACGATCAGCCGGTCGGCGTCGCCGTCCAGCGCGATGCCGATATCCGCGCCCGAAGAGACGACGGTTTCCTGCAAGAGCAGCGGCGCGGTGGAGCCGCAGCCGTCATTGATGTTGGTGCCGTTTGGCGTAACGCCGACCGCGACGACGGTGGCGCCCAGTTCCCATAGCGCGGAGGGCGCCACCTGATAGGCGGCGCCATTGGCGCAATCGACCACGATCTTGAGGCCGTCGAGCCGCAGGTCGGCCGGGAAGCTGGACTTGACCGCATGGATATAACGGCCACGGGCATCCTCGACCCGGCGGGCACGGCCGATATCCTTGGAGGGGGCAAGCGGGATATCCTGATCCAGCAGCGCCTCGATCTTCAGCTCATCCTCGTCCGACAGCTTGTAGCCGTCCGGGCCGAACAGCTTGATCCCGTTGTCGAAATAGGGATTGTGGCTGGCGGAGATCATGACGCCCAGATCGGCGCGCATCGAATGGGCAAGCAGCGCGACAGCGGGCGTCGGGATCGGGCCGAACTGGACCACATCCATGCCAACGGCGGTGAAGCCGGCGACCAGCGCATTTTCGACCATATAGCCCGACAGGCGGGTATCCTTGCCGATGACGACGCGGTGACGGTGGCTGCCGCGCAGGAAATGGGTGCCGGCCGCCATGCCGACCTTCATCGCCAGGTCGGGGGTCATGGGCCATTGGTTGGTGCGGCCACGGATGCCGTCTGTGCCGAAATATCGCCTGCTCACAAAGCTCTCATCTTCCTCGGGGTCATTCCCCACTCATCCGTTCGTCCTGAGTAGCCGCTGAGCCTGTCGAAGCGGCGTATCGAAGGACATGCGTCGTGTAACCCTTCGATACGGGCCTTCGACTTCGCTCAGACCCTACTCAGGCCGAACGGGAAGGGGAAGCATCAAGTTTTTCTCAGTCGACAATCTGCGTCCCCGAAGGCATCCGGGCCGGATGGAAAATTTCAATGCCTTTGTCGACGGCCTGTCCGCCGCCGTCTTTTTCAAGGTGCCGCTGTTTGGCGCGCAGATCGAACTGATCGTGCTCTATCTGGCGTTGCCGATGCTGTTCTTTACGCTGTGGCTGGGTTTCCCCAATGTCCGCCATGTCGGGCGGGCAATCCGCATCCTGCGCAGTCAGCCGCAACATGGCGAGGCGAAGGGCGATGTCAGCCAGTGGGCGGCGCTCTCCACCGCACTGTCGGGCACGATCGGGCTGGGCAACATTGCGGGCGTCGCGGTGGCGCTGACCATGGGCGGGCCAGGCGCGATATTGTGGATGTTCATCATCGGCTGGTTCGCCATGACGGTGAAGATGGCGGAAGTGACACTGGGCCTGAAATATCGCGTCTTCGACAGTCGAGGTCATGTGCATGGCGGACCGATGTATGTGCTCAAGGCCGTGGGCGCGGCGCGGGGCTGGCCGAAGCTGGGGATCGTGCTGGGCGGCGCCTATGCCTTTTTCGCCTTGTTCGGCGCGATCCCGATGGTGCAGGTCAATCAGAGTTTCGCGCAGGTGAAGGTCGTGACCGGCCTGACCAATGGCTGGGCCTATGGCGTGTTTCTGGCGGGCGCCGTGGCGCTGGTGACGCTGGGCGGCGCGGCCTGGCTGGGCGAAGTGTCGAAGCGACTGACGCCGCTGAAGGTCGCGGTCTATCTGGCGGGCGTGGCGGCGATCCTGATCCTGCATGTGACCGAAATTCCGAGCGCGCTGGCGCTGATCTGGAATGGTGCTTGGAGTGGCAGCGCAGCAACCGGCGGCGCGGTCGGCGCGTTCGTGGCCGGGATGCGGCGCGCGGTCTTCGCCAGCGAGGCGGGCGTGGGGTCTGCGGTGATGGCGCATAGTCTGGCGCGGGCGGAACATCCTGTGTCGGAGGGGCTGGTCGCATTGCTGGAACCGCTGCTGGGCACGATGATCGTCTGTGCGCTGGGCGGGCTAGCGCTGGTGGTCGCGGGGACATGGAATACGGGGCTGGAGGGGATTGCGATCACGTCGGCCGCCTTTGCCAAGGTTTCGCCCTGGTTCCCCTGGCTGCTGGCGGTGGTGGTGTTCCTGTTCGCTTATTCAACGCTGGTGGCGTGGGGCTTTTATGGCTTGCAGGCCTGGGGCTATCTGTTCGGCAATGGCCCCAAAGCGCAGTGGGTTTACAAGATCCTTTATGTCGTCGCTCTGCCTCCGGCCGCGGCGATCGATCTGGGCCGGGTGGTCGGCATTGTGGACAGCAGTTTCTTCCTGATGGCCATTCCCAATGTCATCGCGCTCTATCTGTGCGCCGGGGAATTGCGGCGGGACGTGCGGGACTATCTGGCGAAGGGTGAGGCTTAACTTCGCATATTTCCCGTAAATCGTGACATTTCGTTGCGCGCGGGTGATCCTATCGGAAAGTCTCCAACATTCTCGTCATTGCGAGCGAAGCGAAGCAATCCACGTAGTGCCGGGTGGATTGCTTCGCTTCGCTCGCAATGACGATGAACATATTGGCACCCTCGCAACAGAGTAGCCATTTCTCGTCCTATAGGACAGAAATGCAAAAGGCCCCGCTCCATAGGAGCGAGGCCTTTTTCGTGCAGACGGTTCAGCGTCAGATCTTGTCGCCGAACGCGCCCTTGACCGATCCGGACACATCCTGGACGGTGCCCTTGGCCTTCTGCGCCTTGCCTTCGGCTTCCAGGCGTTCATTGTCGGTCGCCTTGCCGATGCCTTCCTTGATGGCGCCAGCGGCCTTGTTGCCTGCGGCCTTCAGCTTGTCGGTTGCTTCGCCCATGTCGATACTCCTTGGCTAGGGGGTTTGGAGTATCAACGATGCATTGCACAAAGGGTTGCCGCCGATACGCAGGCGAAACAAAGCTTTACAGCGGCTTTTCGTATATCTGGTAGATCTTGTTCACCGTGCTGTTGATGGCGTCGGCAATGGCGTTCATGCCTTGGTTATCGTCCAGCACCCAGCCGATCTCGCCACGGGTCGAGCCATAATGGGCTACCGCTTCCAGACGGATCGTCTCGATCATCATGAAGGCAAGCTGACTGGCCATGCGCGAGCTTTGCAGCCGCTGCACCACGCCCATCAGTGGCACGCGCATCGTGTGCGCCTTGGGCTTGCGCAGCCATTTCAGCAGCTTGATGAAGCCGAACGGGAAGAGCGAGCCGTTCAAGGACTTGGTCGCTTCGTTGAGGTCGGGCAGCGTCATCATGAAGGCGACCGGCTCGCCATCCAGTTCGGCGATCATGATCAGATCTTCGAACACGATGGGCTTCAATTTCTTGCCGGTATGCGCGACTTCCTCGTCCGTGATCGGCACGAAGCCCCAATTATTGCCCCAGGCGTCGTTCAGGATCGACAGGATGATCGCGGCTTCCTTGTCGAATTTCGACTTGTCGACCTTGCGAATGGTGATGCGCGCGTTTTTATGGCCCGACTGGACGATGCGCTGGATCAGCGGCGGAAAGCTGTTCGTGATGTCCAGTTCATAGGTTTTGAGCTGCTTGGCCGGGGCATAGCCGGCGCCTTCGATCATCGCCTGATAGGCGGGGCTGTTATGGCCCATCATCACCGTGGGCGGATGATCATGGCCGGCGATCAGCAGGCCCGGTTCCTCCCAGATGGAGAGCGAGATCGGCCCCAGCACGCGGGTCATGCCCTTGCCGCGCAGCCAGTCTTCCGCCGTCGCGATCAGCGCCGCGCCGACCGCCGCATCCTCCGCCTCGAACAGGCCGAAATTGCCGGTGCCCGGCCCCATGCCCTGTTCCACCGGCTGCTGGAGCGCCAGATGATCGATATGGGCGGAAATGCGGCCGACGACGGTGGAACCGCGCCGGGCGAGGAAATATTGCGCCTCGGCATGGCCGAAAAAGGGGTTTTTCCCCGGCGTCAGCAATTCCTTCACCTCGGCCTTGAGCGGCGGCACCCAGTTGGCATCATTGGCATAAAGCCGCCAGGGCAGATCGATGAAAGCCTTGAGGTCGGCCTTGCCGGAAACGGGGGTAATGACCAGATCGTTATGCGCCACGGGTGCCGCCTTCGAAGAAAAATGGATTGCGGTGCAGTTCGGCGCTTGTTTGCGGAATGTCAATCACGGGACGGAAACAGGCGGGTACACAAGTGAATATGTCATGGTGCTGCCATGATATCAGCGCATTTGGAAGCTAGGACCGGCCGCATGACAGTGCATGATCCCATTCTTGCCGCCGCGCAAAAGGCGCGGGCGGCGATCCCTGACGACAACGCCATGCTGCGTGCCGCGGCCGAGATGTCGCGCGAATATGCGGTGGCCAATCCGCACATCTACTGGCCCGACATGCTGGCATCCGCCCTGATCGGCTGGGGCGCGATGGCCGGTGCGATGCTGGTGAACGATGTGGCCGTGGCGATCGGCTGCGCCTTCGTGGCGATGCTGGCGCTGTATCGCGCGGCGAGCTTCATTCATGAGCTGACCCATATCCGCAAGGGCGCCCTGCCCGGCTTCCGCTTTGGCTGGAATCTGCTGGTCGGCATTCCGCTGATGATCCCGTCCTTCCTCTATGAAGGCGTGCATACCCAGCATCATGCCCGCACGCGCTATGGCACAGCGGAAGACCCGGAATATCTGCCGCTGGCGCTGATGAAGCCCTGGTCGTTGCCGCTGTTCATCCTCGTCGCATCGCTGGCGCCGGTGGGGCTGATCCTGCGCTTTGGCGTGCTGACGCCGCTGTCGCTGCTGATCCCGCCGCTGCGGCGCAAGGTCGTCGCGGAATTGTCGGCGCTGTCGATCAATCCGGCCTATCGCCGTCGCACCCCCGAAGGCGACTTCGCGCGCATGTGGCATTGGCAGGAAGCAGGCTCTAGCCTGTTCGCGCTGGCGCTGGTGGGCAGCGTCTTCGCTTTCAGCTGGAAGCCTTTGCTCGTTTATATGGCAATCCATTCGGCCATGACCGTCATCAACCAGTTGCGCACGCTGGTCGCCCATCTGTGGGAGAATGAGGGCGAGGCGATGACCGTAACGGCGCAATATCTGGACTCGGTCAATGTGCCGCCGCCCGGATATCTGCCTGCTTTGTGGGCGCCGGTGGGGCTGCGTTACCATGCGCTGCACCACCTTCTGCCCAGCGTCCCCTATCATGCGCTGGGCAAGGCCCATGCCCGGCTGATGGCGACGCTGGCGGCGGACTCGCCCTATCACAAGGGCAATTATCGCGGGATGATGCCGCTGGTGGGGAAGATCGCGCGGAGCACGATGGGGGTGCGTTAAAGCATCGCGCGCAATATCTATCCGTTCGCCCTGAGCCTGTCGAAGGGCTGTACTTCTTGAACAAAAGAGCAAGGCTTCGACAGGCTCAGCCCGAACGGGTACTATTTAAGGCTCGATGCTCCAATGGAAGCGGCGCGGGTCAACGCAACCTCGCGCAAGCCCACCCCCTGGCCCCCTCCCGCTTGCGGGAGGGGGAACACGAGTGCGAACTGAATCAGCCGACTGCACGCAATCGCATAATTTTTCCAGTTGCGGGTTGAAACGGGATTTCCGCCGCCCATATGGTGGCTGTTCCGGTCCCTTTCCCCTCCCCCTGACGAGGATCGGAACGCCCCTACGAAGGCCCCGCGCGACGTCCCTTGGTCGCCGGGGCCTTTAATTTGCCCTACTCTTCCGTTCGGAACAGCACGGTTTCCCCGACCAGCAGGAACAGGAAGAAGGGCGCCCAGGCAGCCAGGATCGGCGGATAGGCGCCCAGGCTGCCCATCGCGAGCGAGAAATTATCCGCCACGAAATAGGCGAAGCCCAGCGCCATGCCCATCACCGCGCGGATGAAAAGCTGGCCCGAACGCGCCAGACCGAAGGCCGCGACCGATCCCAGGATCGGCATCAATAGCGCGGAGAGCGGCCCGGAAATCTTGTGCCACAGGCTGCCTTCCAGTTCCGCCGTCGGACGTCCGGCATCGCGCAGGTCGTTGATCGCGGACTGCAATTCGCTGAAGGTCAGCGCGTCGGCATCGACCTTTGCCAGGGTGAACTGGTCGGGGCGGATATCGCGGCCGAATCGCACCGTGCCGACATCACGCATCGTCCCGCGCGCGACATCAAACTGGCGGGCATTTTCCAGCAACCAGCTTTTGGTCGCGGCGTCATAATGACCCTTGGGCGCCTGGACGATGGTGATCAGGCTGTTGTTGATGCGGTTGTAAATCTCGACCTTGCGCAGTTGCACGGCGGTTCCGCGCCCCGCGACGATCGCGACATTGACCAGATTATTGCCGTCCCGCACCCAGGGATTGGCCTTCACACCGCTCTCGGCCGGCACCGGGCCATAATCCACCGCCTGCCAGGCGCTGAGCGCGGCGGTGGAGCGCACCACGATCCGTTCGTTGAAGACGAAGCTGAGCGCGGAAATGCCGAGCGCGGCGACGACGAGCGGCGCCAATATCTGATGCGCGGACAGGCCCGCCGCCTTCATCGAGATGATTTCGCTATTCTGGTTCAGCGTCGCCAGCATGATCAGCGTGCCGAGCAGAACCGAGAATGGCAGGAATGTGGCAGCAATCTGCGGCGCGCGCAGGCCGGCATAATGCCACAGTTGCGCGTCGCCATTGCCCGCATAGGCCAATATGTCGCCCGATTCGCCCAGCAGGTCGAGCGTCAGCAGGATCGCCACCAGCATCGCCAGCACGGCGAAGGTCCGAGTGAAGAACAGCTTCATCATGTAGAAGCTGATCTGGCGCGAGGGGAAGAAGTCGAGATTCATGGGGTCAGGCCGCTCCTTCCGCGGGCGCGCGTCGCCGACGCAGGCTGAGCAGGCGGACGACCTGCTTGCCGAGCTTGCCAAAGGCATATTCCAGCGCGCCGATCGGCTGGCCGCCGGGGCGGTGCGCAATCACATGATACATCCACAATACCAGTGCGGAGGCGACCAGGAACGGCCCCCATAGCGCGAAGATCGGGTCGATCTTGCCCAGCGCGCCAACGCTTTCGCCATATTGGTTGATCTTGTGATAGGTCACGATGAAGATGATCGACAGGAAGACGCCCAGCGCCGATGTGGATCGCTTGGGCGGAACGGCAAAGGCCAGCGCCGCCAGTGGCAGCAACAGCATGAAGACCACCTCCACCATGCGATAATGGAAATTGGCGCGCACTTCATCCTTCAGCTTCTGCGGCGTTTCGGCGCTGCGGCCCATGACCACCAGTTCGGGAATCGTCTTTTCCCGGTCGACGTCGCGACCCCGGAAATTTTCGATCTGGGGCAGGTCGATCGGCAGGTCATGGCTGGAGAAGGACAGGATGCGCGGCGTCTTGTATTTGGGGCCGTCATTCACCAGCACGCCGTCGCGCAGGCGGAAGATGATGGTGTCGGGATCGTCCGTCGCCAGGAAGGTGCCCTGCGCCGCCGTCACCGCGACCGACTGGCCGTTGCTGCTGTTGGCGCGGACGAAAATGCCCTGAAGATTGCGGCCTTCGTCCCGGCTGCGTTCGATGCGCATGGTCATGCGCTTACCCATGGTGGTGAACTCGCCGACCTTGATCGATGCGCCCAGCGCGCCCGACCGCAATTCGAAGCGCAGCGCCTCATAGGCGTGGCGGGACAAGGGCTGGACGAAGCCGACGATGCCGAAATTGATGAGCGCCAGCGCGATCGCATACATATAGGGCACGCGCAGCAGCCGGCCATAGGACAGGCCCACCGCGCGCATCACGTCCAGTTCCGACGTCGTCGCCAGCTTGCGGAAGGCGAGCAATATGCCCAGCATCAGCCCGATCGGGATGGCCAGCGACATATATTCGGGCAGCATATTGGCGAGCATGCGCCACACCACGCTGACGGGGCCGCCCTGCGCCGCGACAAAATCGAACAGGCTCAACATCTTGTCGAGCATGAACAGCATCGCGGCGATCACCAGCGTACCAATCATGGGCACGGCGATCAGGCGGGCGAGATAACGGTCGGTGGCGGTCAGCATTCTCTAAGTCGTCGTCCCATCACCATGATTTGGCCGCAAACCCATCCCATATGCGAGTCAGGTAAGCGGGGCGAACAGGGGCTCGCCAACCGGGTCATGCCGGTGGCTATAGCTTCCAGGAGTCTGATGGTCATGTTGAAAGTTGCACTGGGTCTGATGTCGGTAGTAGCGCTGGTCGCTTCTGTCCCGGCGATGGCCCACGGGCAGGAAATTGCCAATGATCTCGAACGCTGCGGCGCGAGTGCACGGGGACCGGCGGTGCTGGTCGATGTGCGCGGCTTCGTGGCGGCGACCGGCAAGGTCCGTATCCAGTCCTATCCCGCCACGAAATCCGCCTGGCTGACCAAGGGCGAATGGCTCAATCGAATCGAAACGACGGTCCGTCCGGCGGGCGGCGCGATGCGTTTTTGCCTGCCGGTGCCGCAGGCTGGCGAATATGGCATCGCCGTGCGGCATGACCGCGACGGCAATGGCAAGACCGACATTTCCCGCGACGGCGGCGGATTTTCCAACAATCCGTCGATCAGCATCTTCAACCTGGGCAAGCCCGGCGTGGAGAAGGCGGCGTTCCATGCTGGCCCCGGCGTGACGAAAATCACGATCAACCTCAAATATATGTGATCCGAAAAGATGGTCTGCGTCGCGCTCCTGTCCAACCCCAAGTCCACGGGCAACCGGCAGACACTTCCGCGCGTGCGCAGCTATTGCGCCAGCAATCCGGACATCTTCCACTATGAAGTGGAGCAGGTCGACCAGATTGGCCGCGCATTCCAGACCATCGCCCGCGTCAATCCGGCCGTCATCGTCATCAATGGCGGTGACGGCACGGTGCAGGCGTCGCTGACCGAACTCTATCAGGGCGAGCATTTCAAGGGTCGCGTCCCACCGATCGCGGTGCTGCCCAATGGCAAGACCAACCTGATCGCCCTCGACCTCGGCATTCATGGCGACCCGATCAAGGCGCTGGAACGGATCGTCGAAATCGCCAAGGCGGGCGTTGCCGACCATGTGGTGGCGCGCGAACTGATCGCCCTGTCGGATGGTGCGGTCGGCAGCCGGCCGGTGCTGGGCATGTTTCTGGGCGGCGCGGGGCTGGCTGATTACATGCTCTATTGCCGCAACCAGATTTATCCGCTGGGCCTGTCCAATGGGCTGAGCCATGTCATCACTGCGCTCGCGGTGATATTCTCGCTGCTGTTTGGCATCCGCGCTAAATTCCTGCCGCCGTCGAGCCGCCCGGTCAGCATATCGCTGATCCGCGAAGGCCAGTTGGTGGGGCGCTTTGCGGTGCTGATCGTGACGACGCTGGAGCGACTGCTGCTGGGTGTGGACCCCGGCGACAGCCGTCGCGGCAATATGAAACTGATGGCGGTGGACCAGAGCCTGCCCGCTTTGTTCCGCCTGATCTGGGCCAGCCTGTTCAAGCGGGTGGGCAAGCACAAGATGCAGGGCATCCATCTGGAGCAGGGCGACGTCATCCGCATCGAGGGCGACCGCAGCAGCGTGATCCTGGACGGCGAATTGTTCGAAGCGTCGGAAGGCAAGCCGATCGTGCTGCGATCGACCGAGCCGGTGCCGTTTCTGAGACTGGCGGCTTAGGGCGGGGTCCGTCCAATTCGGGATAGCGCCGAATTGCTATAGAAAGCTGCCACTGAGAGGCATAGTTTGGCCAGCATGTTCCCAAGCAGTCTGCTTGCCGCAACGGCCGCGTTCATGGCCCCTGTAGCGCCACTTGACGGACAGGTGAACGCTGCAATCTGGAACGATTTGCAAGCCAATGCGATGATCGGGAATGGTGATCGGCTCGCAGCGCTATGGGCAAACGCGGGAAATGAAAAGCCGTTAACGCTTCATATCGAACAGCTACAATGCGGACAGCAAAAGGCCGTGCTGCAATGTTCCTTCACGCTGGCGCGTGATGGAGGGCAAGTCACCGTTTTTGGGGAGGATTCGCCAGAGCATTTGCGATGTGTGGCTTCTTTCGAAAAGAGTGCGGATATGTGGCACGTTATCCATCAACCGCCAAAGAAGCGCAGGGGCCACAGCCAGAGCTCTATGAACTGCCAACGCCTGGAAAGCTAACTGCGGCCAATCGCCTCTCCTTTAATGTGAGCAAAACCTACCCCCCCAAACGCCGGTGCCGCCAGTGCCCTTGCGTGGTCGCGGATGCCGGAGGGCCAGTCTTGCGACAGGGAGGTGAACAGTTCCCCGTCCTTTGCGAAGAGGGCACGGATCGCCGCTTCATAGTTGGGGCGGTCGCCTGCCATGGCGGTCATGAAATGATAGGCGGCGTCCATCGCCGCGCGGGGGCTGGGCGTAGTGGCGCTGGCCTTTCGCGCGTCCTCGACCAAGCGGCGGAGCGTGGCGGAGGCGCCGCCGGGCTGCGTGGCGAGCCAGTCCCAGTGGCGGGGCAACAGCGTCACTTCGCGTGGTTGGACGCCGAGTTTCGGACGCCCCCTGCCCCGCGCTTCCTCGATAGCGGGGCCGCGCAGGTCGATGTCCACCTGACGGCCGGTTGCATCGTCGAACAGCAGGATATTCTGGGCTTCATCCCCCATGGCGCGCAGCGCTTCGCGCACTTCGCCTTCGTCGCCCGTGGCGATCCACAGGTCGCCTGCGAAAGCCGTCAATGTTCGTTCCATGCCGAGTCTCCTTCGGCATGGGTTATTATTACCCGGATTTTATTGAGTCAATATGATCCGGGTAATAATCAATCATCCTATTCCTGTCATTGCGAGCGCAGCGAAGCAATCCAGGGCGGACCATTGGATTGCTTCGCTGCGCTCGCAATGACGTATCGTTTAGAGGTCGCGCAATTCCACCCAGGTCGGGGCGTGGTCGCTGGCCTTTTCCCGGCCGCGAAATTCTTTGTCGACCTGGGCATCGATCAGGCGATCGGCGGCGGCGGGGCTGAGGAGGAGATGATCGATGCGGAAGCCTGCGTCGCGCGGCCAGCTGTTCGCCTGATAGTCCCAGAAAGTCCAGACACCGCCATTGGGGTGGCGGCTGAGGATCGAGTCGGTCCAGCCGTCGGCCAGCAGGCGGCGATAGGCGGCGCGGCTTTCCGGCTGCATCAGCGCGTCGTCCTGCATCGCCTTGACCGAGAATGTGTCCACGTCGCGCGGGATGACATTATAGTCGCCAGCCAGGATCGCGGGCACTTCCTCTGCCCAGATTTCGGCGGCGCGTGTCCGAAGGCGCTTCATCCAGCGGAGTTTATAGTCGAATTTGGGGCCGGGCTGCGGATTGCCGTTGGGCAGGTAGATGCTGGCGACGCGCACGCCCTTCACATCAGCCTCCAGATAGCGGCTATGTTCGTCCTCCGGCTCGCCTTCCAGACCCCGGCGCACCTCGACCGGGGTTTCGCCGCGCGCGAGGATGGCGACGCCATTGAACCCCTTTTGCCCATGCCAGATCACGCCATAGCCGGCGGCTTCGATATCCTTGACCGGGAAGGTTTCGTCGCTGGTCTTGATTTCCTGAAGGCAGGCGATGTCCGGGCGCGTTTCGTCCAGCCATTCCAGCAGGCGCGGCAGGCGCGCCTTGATGCCGTTGATGTTGAAGGTGGCGATGCGCATGGGTCAGTTTCCGTTCGTGCTGAGTAGGGGCTGAGCGAAGTCGAAGACCCGTATCGAAGCACCTCTATCCTTCGATACGCCATTTCGACAAGCTCAATGCGTGTCCTGAGCGCCTGCCTTAGCAGGCAGTCGAAGGGGCTACTCAGGACGAACGGAAAACCTCAATTTCGCGGTGCTATACCGAGAAGCTGGTGCCGCAGCCGCAGCCGGCGGTGGCGTTGGGATTCGTGACCTTGAACGCCTGTCCACCCAGATCCGACACGAAATCGACGGCGGAGCCGCGGACCAGATCGATGCTCACATCGTCCACCACCAGCGTCACGCCGTCGCGCTCGACCGTCAGATCCTCCGCCTCGATCGCTTCGGCGAGGCCAAAGCGATATTGGAAGCCGGAACAGCCGCCCCCCTCCACCGACAGGCGGAGAATCGCCGGCTTGCCCTGCTTGGCGGCGATGGCGGCCACGCGAGCGGCTGCGGACGGGGTGAGATCAATGTCGGACATGGAGCCTAGATAGGATCAAGCAAAAGGCCCGGCAACCCATGGGGCGCCGGGCCTTTTGCAAATTCGGTCAAAAAGCGATCAGTCGACCGCCTTTTCCTGCGCCTTGGTCGGGCCGCCCATGGCGAGCGGCGGCTTGCTGTTCATCGCGACCAGATAGTCGGGGCCGGCGACGAAGGGCAGCGGGTTGATGGCGGCGCCATCGACGCGGACTTCATAATGGAGGTGGCTGCCGGTGGAACGGCCGGTCGAACCCATCAGACCGATGATCTGGCCGCGCTTCACATAGGAGTTTTCGGCGACCAGCAGCTTCGACATATGGCCGTAGCGCGTTTCCATGCCGCTGCCGTGCGAAATCTGGACGAGATTGCCATAGCCGCTGGCCCAGCCGGCGCGGCTGATGATGCCGTCTGCCGTGGCGTGGATCGGGGTGCCGATCGGGCCGGGAATGTCGATGCCCTTGTGCATGCGGGCGGAGCGGTTGAACGGATCGGAGCGAACGCCGAAGTTCGAGGTCAGCGAGAGCTTTTCGACCGGGCGGCCCGACGGGATATAGGCTGCGGTCTTGGCATTGCCGTCCAGCCGCTGAAGGCTGGAGAAGAGATTGGAGAAGCCGACGTCGGAGGGGCCAAGCGGGCTGGTGTTGATTTCCGACGCATCGCCATAGGGATCGTCGGTTTCGGTGGCGCTGGCGGGTGCCGCTGCACAGAGCGCGCCGACCATGGCCATGCTGGCTAACGCCATTTTAACCTTGATGCCCGTTTGGAACAAATGCGACCGACGAGCATTAACCGTATGAAGTACCGACATGCAGACCCCGACTATGTCACCGGAGACTTATGTCGCTCGGTGCTTCCCGTGTTATGTATATGGCGACCTGGATCGCCCCCGCTGAGTGCAGACTGCAAATTGCCGGTCATGTTGCAAGCGCGGCGTAGAAATCTTCCGTCAAACCGGCCTGTCGACGCGCTGAGTCGTTGAACGGCGGCTTAACGCTGCCGCGAAAATGGCGTTTCACCAGCATTTGATAGTGGTTAGCGGATTCGACGCCCAATCGGTTCGTCGCCCAGCTAAACCATGTCGTCCCCGCTGACACGTGACGAATCTCGTCATGCATTATGCGTTGCAGCATCTTTGCCGTGGTCCTGTCGCCCACGCTTTCGAAGCGTTCGATGGTGGCGGGGGTGATGTCGAGCGCGCGGGCCTCCAGCACCATGGGGACGATGGCGAGGCGGGCGAGCGCATCGCCGGCCGTCTCCTCTGCCGCCTGCCACAGCCCGTCATGCGCGGGCAGCGCGCCATAATGACTGCCCATCTGCCGCAGCCGCCGGTCGAGCAGGGCGAAATGCATCGCCTCTTCCGCGCCGACCTGCATCCACTGGTTGGTGAAGTCGCGCGGAAATTCGCCACCGAAGCGACCGATCAGGTCGAAGGCCAGATCGATGGCGACAAATTCGATATGGGCCAGCGCGTGGAGCATGGCGATGCGTGCGCGTTCGGAGCCGATCTTGCCGCGGCGGGGCATCTGGCCGGGCGGCAGCAGTTCTGGCGTGGCGGGGCGTGCGGGCCGATCGGGCATGATCGCATCGAAGCGATGGGCGAGATGCCCCAGACGCCAGGCGCGCGCCACGGCCCGTGCCCCCATCAGCTTGGCATAAGGATCGGGCGTCAGCATCACATGGGCGCAGGCGGCGCCCACGCCGTCGATCGAAACCGGAAGGGTCAAAGCGCCTGCACCGCCTCCAGCACTTCGGCGGCATGCCCCTTCACCTTTACCTTGGGCCAGACGCGCAGGATCGTGCCGTCCGCGCCGGCCAGAAAGGTCGCACGTTCGATCCCCATATATTTGCGGCCATAGAGCGACTTTTCGACCCATGTGCCGAAGCCTTCGCAGGCATCGCCCGGCTCGTCCGACGCGAGGATGACGGTCAGGCCATATTTTTCGGCGAATTTCTTGAGCTTGGCCGGCTTGTCCTTCGAAATGCCGATCACCGGCACCCCGGCGGCGGCATATTCGTCGGCCAGCGCGGTGAAATCCTTCGCCTCATTGGTGCAGCCGGGCGTGTCCGCCTTGGGATAGAAATAGACGACCAGCGGCTTGCCGCGATAGCTTTCCAGCGTGAAGTCGACGCCATCGGCATCCTTGAGCGAGACGGCGGGCAGCACGCCCCCTTGTTCCAGCATCATCATTCCTCCTGATAGGGCGCGGCGAGCGCGGCCCAGGCCTGGCCGACGCATATCCGCGCCTGCGCATAGCTGGCAAGCAATCCATCCCAATCTTCCGCCCCGCAGGCGCGGGCGACCAGCGGCCTTGTCGCTTCGGGCGGTTCGGTGGATTTGGGCGAGACGAGGCGCGAGACGACGAGATAGCGGGTGATGAGGTCATGCGCGGCGATCAGGTCAGCAGGCAGATGGCCGGCGGCGACCAGTTCGCCCAGCGCGTTGCCCAGATCAGGATCGAACGCCATGCCGTGGCGGAACTGGGTGATGTGGATCAGAAATTCGAGGTCGACGAGGCCACCGGGCACCAGCTTGACGTCGAGGTCGCTGGCCGGGGGCTTATGTTTGACGATGTCGCCGCGCATCTTGACCGCCTGCCGCGCCAGTGCATCGAAGTCGCGGGGGCGCTGGAGCGTTTCGGTCAGCACCGCGTCGATCGCGGCGCGCGCCTGTGGCGAGCCGAAGACCGGTCGGGCGCGGGTGAGCGCCAGATGCTCCCAGGTCCAGGCTTCCTCGCGCTGATATTTGGCGAAACTGTCGAGGCTGACCGCCAGCAGCCCCTGCGCGCCGGAAGGACGCAGGCGGGTGTCGACTTCATAGAGCGGGCCGGACGCGGTGTGGACCGACAGGGCGTTGGTGATGCGCTGGCCCAGGCGATTGAAATATTGCGTGGCGCCCAGCGGCTTTGCGCCATCGGATTCGGTCGAAAAGTCGCCGGTGAAGAGATAGACGAGATCGAGGTCGGAGGCATGGGTCAGCACACCGCCGCCCATGCGGCCGAGCGCCAATATGATCATCTCGCCGCCCGGCACCTTGCCATGGGCCGCTTCGAATTCGGCGACGGTGGCGCTGGCCAGCGCCTCGATCGCGGCCTGCGCGACGCGGCCATAGCCTCTGCCCGCCTCCAGCGGATCACCGCCGCGAATAATCTGTGCGCCGATGGCGAAACGGCGGTCACCCACGCGCTGGCGCACCCGGTCGAGCAGCGTCTGATAATCTTCGCCCGGCTCCAGCGCGCCGAATTGCTTCGCCAGTGTCTCGACCGAGGGCGGCGGATCGAAGGCGGTGGCGTCGATCAGCCCGTCGAGCAATTCGGCGCGGCGGCTGAGCTGGTCGGCGAGCGTGGGGGCGTGGCTGAGCAGTTCGGCCAGCAGCTCGACCAGCGCCGGGCGGGCGGCGAGCAGCTTGAAGAAATTGATCGCGCTGGGCAGGCGACCGATCATGTCGTCCAGGCGATTGAGCGCGCGCGAGGGATCGGGCGCCTTGGCCAGCGTGCGCATCAGGCCGGGGAGCAGCGCCTCCAGCGCCTCGCGCGAGGGCGCGCTGCGCAGCGCGCGGATCGTGCCGCCGCGCCAGCGGGCGATGCGCGCGATCGGCGTGTCGGGATCGACGAAGCCAAGATCGATCAGTTGCTGCTTCAGCCGATCCTCATCATGGGACAGCGAGGCGTCCTCTTTCTCCGGACTGAGGCGGTCATAATTGCGGCCGACCCAGTCGACATGCGGCCGCAGAAGGTCCAGCAGGGCAGCGCTGTCGGGCAAACCGTGGAGCCGGGCGACATTGTCCAGACTGTCGGACAATTTGGGCAGTTCGTGGGTCTGGCGATCCTCGACCATCTGGAGCCGATGCTCGATGGTGCGGAAGAGGATATAGGCTTCGTCCAGTCGGGCGGCCACGTCGGCTTCGATGACGTTCGCCGCCGCCAGCGCGCGCAGCGCTTCGCGCGTGTTGCCCGACCGCAGCGAGGGATCGCGGCCGCCATGGATGAGCTGGTGGACCTGCGCGAAAAATTCGACCTCGCGGATGCCACCGCGCCCCCGCTTGAGGTCATAGCCGGGACCGAACGCCTGCCCCTGCGCATAATGGTCGCGGATACGGCGGGATATGTCGACGATCGCGTCGATTGCGCCGAAGTCGAGGCTTCGCCGCCAGACGAAGGGGCGGATCTGGCGCATAAAATAGTCGCCCAGCGCGATATCGCCGGCCGCCGGGCGGGCGCGGATGAAGGCCGCCTGTTCCCAACCCATGGCGGTCGATTCATAATAGCCGATCGCCGCCTCCACCGGCAGGGCGATCGGTGTGGCTTCAGGAGACGGGCGCAGGCGCAGGTCGACGCGGAAGACATAGCCATCGCCATCGCGCTGGGTCAGGAGTTCGCTCATCCGGCGGCCGATACGGACGGCGGCGTCGGCGACATCCTCCCGCTCATGATGCGGCAGGATCGTGGGATCATAGAGCAGGATCGGGTCGATATCGGACGAATAGTTCAGTTCGCGACTGCCATGCTTGCCCAGCGCGAGGACGACGAAGCCCTTATGCTCGGCATCGGGGTAGCGCTCCTGCATCGCGGCGGCGAGCGCTTCCTCCAGCGCCTGATCGGCAAAGTCGGACAGGGTGCGCGTCACCCGGTCCATATCCCAGGCGCCGGCCAGATCAGCGGCCGCGACGGCTAGGGCGATCGCCCCGCGCCGACGCCGAAGCGACCGGGCAACCCCATCATCCGGCGTGCCCGCTGCATGCGCCACTGCCAGCGCGCCATCGAAATCGGCTGCGGCCAGTCGTTCCACCACGGCCGGGTAACGGTCCAGCGCCCGGGCCAGAAAGGGCGAATGCGCCCGGATTCGTGCTTGGGTTTCCGACCAGTCCGTCACATTTTCTCTCCTTGGCCCTTTCCCGGTGCCGCGGCGATATCGCGCGGGCCTGCGACGAATGCCAGAAACTTTTACGGCGCATGACCGTTCTTGGGTCATGGAAATGCAGCGCAAAATATTTGGCCAGGGTGCCAGCGGAGGGGACGGCGGCAAAGGTCGCATGGTCACCGTCGCGCTGCCTACGCCCTATGAAGGGGTCGGCAATGCGCTGCGATCCACCTTCACGCCGGGACGTGAGGCGCTGCCTGACGATATGGCCGCGCTGCTGGCGAAACTGGACCGGCGCTAAGGGATAAGGGCTTTCTTTACTCCTTGGCTATAGGCTGCTGCGCCATCCCATTTCGATAAAAGCAGTCGCCCGCCATGATGTATCGCAACTTTGCCATCGCCATATTGCTCGCCGCGCCGATCATCGTGATGGGAGTGCAGTCGATCAAGCCAAAGCCTGCACAGCCCGCTGCAACGGCGGCCAGTGCGCAGCTAGCGGCGCCCGCTACAGCGGCCATCCCCTCCTATAGCGCACCAGAACAGCCCGCGCCTGCGCCGGCGCCTGCACTCGATGTTCCGGCCGGTGCGCCGATGCCCGATGCCGGAAAGCCGATCGCCGACATGTCGGGTGGCGGCTCCAACGATGCACTGACAGTTCAGATCGACGGCCAATAGGATAGGCCGTCGCCTGAGTCGGCGTCAGATCGATCCCTTGAACGTGTCGCACTGCGCGGGATCGCCGGTCGACAGTCCCTTGCGCAGCCATTCCATCCGCTGCGCGCTGGTGCCGTGGGTGAAGCTCTCCGGCACGGGGCGGCGCCCGGCGGCTTTCTGCAATGTGTCGTCGCCGATCGCTTCGGCCGCGCGCATGCCTTCTTCCAGATCGCCTTCTTCCATCAGATTGGTGTCGCGGGCCGCCCAGACGCCGGCATAGCAATCGGCCTGTAGCTCCATCTTTACCTGAAGCGCATTGCCTTCCGCCTCGCTCGCGCGCTGCTGCGCCTTGCGGATCTTGTCCGCCTCGCCGGTGATGGTCTGGATATGGTGGCCGACTTCATGCGCGATGATATAGCCGATCGGGAAATCGCCCGGCGCGTTGAAGCGGGTTTCCATCTCGTTGAAAAAGTCGGTGTCGAGATAGATGCGCTGATCGGCGGGGCAATAGAATGGCCCCATCGCCGATTGCGCCGCGCCGCAGCCCGACTGGCCATTCTGGCTGTAGAAGACCAGCGTCGGGGGCGGATATTGCTGCCCTTCCGCCTTGAAGATGTCGGCCCAGCGCCGTTCGGTCGATCCCAGCACCTTGAGCGACGTGCGCTGCACATCGGTCAGTTCCTTGGTCGCGGGGCGCTCTGTCTGCACGCTCGACTGCTGCCCGCCGCCGCCGATCAGGCTGAGCGGGTTCATGCCCATCACCACCATGATGATCAGCACGACGGCAATGCCGCCGCAGCCGAACCGGCTGCCGATCAGGGGCAGAAGCATGCCAAGGCCGCCACCCAGCCCACCGCCGCCCATTCCGCCGCCGCGGCCCTCCTGCACTTCGAAATGGCTGCTTTCCTGTTCGTCGTCGAGCCGCATCGCGTCCTCCCTTTCCTCCCCTGCCTACGCCATTCCCGGCGCGCGGAAAACCGCCTGCGCAAGACAAGGTTGCGGCAGAGGCCTGAATTGTTACGAGACATTAAGTTGGAATGCCGCCGCCAATGCCTATATTGCACTGCGACATGGCAGATATCGAACCCCAGCAAGCAGAGGCCCGCCGCCCGCGCCGTGCGCGGACGCCGCTCTCCCTTCCCCGTGAAATCGCGCTGTTGCTTCAGGGTGGCGGCGCGCTCGGCTCCTTCCAGTCGGGCGTCTATGAGCGGCTGGACGAACTGGGGGTCGACGTCACCTGGGTCGCGGGCATTTCGATCGGTGCCGCCAATGCCGCGATCATCGCGGGCAATCCGCCCCATCGGCGGCTCAGTCGCCTGAAGAAATTCTGGTACACGCTGTCGGGCGGCATGCCCAACATGATCCTGCCGGAAATCGACCATATCCG
Organism: Sphingobium sp. AP50; assembly: GCF_900109095.1. Lineage (GTDB taxonomy): Bacteria > Pseudomonadota > Alphaproteobacteria > Sphingomonadales > Sphingomonadaceae > Sphingobium. The sequence continues at coordinate 886,166 of NZ_FNYZ01000001.1, read as the reverse complement.
TGAAGCCGCGCATCTGGGCGCGGCCGCCACGGTCGCCGCCTTTGGCGTGCCGGGCATGTTCCGCCCGCGCCTGTGGCCCGCGACCCTGATGCCCGAAGGCAGCGCCGGGGCGATCAGCTTCTACGACACCGCCCCGCTCAAGGATACGCTGGACGCCTGTGTCGACTGGGATCTGCTGAACGACGGACCGGTCCGCCTGTCGGTCGGCGCGGTCGATGTGGAAACCGGCAATTTCGCCTATTGGGACACGCGCGGCCCCGGCGGCAACACCCGCATAGACGCGCGCCACATCATGGCGTCGGGCGCCCTGCCCCCCGGCCTGCCGCCGATCGAGATTGACGGGCGCTGGTATTGGGATGGCGGCATCGTGTCCAACACGCCGCTGGCCCATGTGCTCAATCACCAGACCGAAGACATGCTGGTGTTTCAGGTCGATCTGTTCCCGGCCGAAGGGCCGATGCCCCGCCAGATGACCGACGTCTATTCGCGGATGAAGGATATTCAATATAGCAGCCGCACCCGGCAGGTGACGGATCAGTATCTGCGCCTGCGCCGCGAACATGGTGCGATCCAGTGCCTGCTCGACAAGCTGCCGCCCGAATTACAGGACAGCGCCGAAGCGCAGAAACTGCGCGAGATGCTTGATGGCGGATCGGTGAATATCGTCCATCTGATCTATCGCTCGCGCAACTGGGAAAGCGGCGCGAAGGATTTCGAATTCTCCCGGTCGACCATGCTCGACCATTGGAGCCAGGGCCGCGACGCGGTGGAGGAAGTGATGCACAAGGGCGACCTGATTGCCCGCAACATCCTCGATGGCAAGAGCGCGACCTTCGACCTCGACGCACCCAATCATCTCAAGGAGAAGAAGGCATGAGCAAGTCGCTACAAGGCAAGACCGCCCTGATCACCGGATCGACATCGGGCATCGGGCTTGCCTATGCCAAGGCGCTGGCGGGTGAAGGCGCCAATGTCGTGATAAACGGCTTTGGCGACAAGGATGCGATCGAGAAGGAACGACTGGGGCTGGAAGCGCTGAGCGGCGGCAAGGCGCTCTATTCGGGCCATGATCTGACCAAGGTCGACCAGATCGAGGCGATGATGAAAGAGGCGGCCGAAACCTTTGGCGGCGTCGACATATTGATCAACAATGCCGGCATGCAGCATGTCGCCCCGGTCGAGGAATTTCCGCTCGACAAATGGGATCTGATCATCGCGCTGAATCTGAACGCGGCGTTCCACACCACCCGCCTTGCCATCCCCTATATGAAGGAAAAAAAGTGGGGGCGGATCATTCAGACCGCATCGGCCCACTCGCTGGTCGCCTCCCCCTTCAAGGCGGCCTATGTGACGGCCAAGCATGGCCTTAACGGCTTCACCAAGACGGTGGCACTGGAAGTTGCAACCTTTGGCATCACCGCCAACTGCATTTCGCCCGGCTATGTCTGGACCCCGCTGGTCGAAAACCAGATTCCCGACACGATGAAGGCGCGCGGCATGACGCGCGAGCAGGTGATGAACGACGTGCTGCTGGCCGGCCAGCCGACCAAGCAGTTCGTGACGGCGGAGCAGGTGGCCGCAACAGCGCTCTATCTGTGCAGCGATGCGGCGGCGCAGGTAACGGGCGCGAATCTGAGCATCGACGGGGGCTGGACGGCGCAGTAAAGCGCAGGATCTTTCTATCAGCCTTGGCCGGAGACGCTGGTCTTCGGCCAAGGCATAAGACAAGTCCTTGAGCTTGTCCTCAATATTCCATATCTTGTGGACAGGAAGGTATCTCCATGTCCAAATCCATGACATTGAATGTCCGTGTCAGTGGCACGCTAGGTGATTTCGTCGCCGCCAATGTCGGAGAATCCGGCAGCTATGAAAATGTCAGCGAATATGTCCGGGATCTGATCCGGCGCGACAAGGCGCGGGTCGAAAGCGAGCATCTGGGGCGGCTCAAGGCGGAACTGGCTATAGCCTTCGCAGCGCCAGAGAGCGATTATCAGTCGCTGGATGCGGACGCCGTCATCGCCCGCAACGGACGAACCTGATCTTGTGACCGGCTATCGCGTTCAGCAGATGGCCGGCCGTCGGATCGACGACATCTACCTCTATACGCGGGAAACATGGGGTCAGGACCAGGCAGAACTTTATATTCGTGGCCTCTTTCAGCGATTTGAAGATATTGCCGCGCGGCGTGTCGCCTGGCGGGCCGTGCCGGCGGAACTCGGCGTTCAGGGCTTCTATTGTCGCTATCAGCGCCATTATATTTATTGGCGGCTATTGTCGGATGGCGCCGTGGGTATCGTGACGATCCTGCATGAGCGGATGCACCAGATGGATCATTTCCGGCAGGATGCGTCCAACTGATCCATACGGAAAACTCGATCATGGCCCGCTGCCTAATCCCCCTTCCCGTCGGCGCGTCTCTCCGCTAGCCAGACGGTCGTAAAATAAGGGGAATATCATGCGCTTGATCACCAGCCTCGCCGCCATGGCGCTGGCCCTGTCTGCCACTGCCGTACAGGCGCAGGAGGATAGCAGGAGGAAGGACGATGCGGCGGAAAGCCCCGTCGCCGCTCCAAATGTGTCCGTCACCCATCATAAAGGCGTGTTCGGCGGCAAGGCGATCAGTTACACCGCGACTACGGGCGAAACCTACCTCAAGGACAAGGATGGCAAGCCGCTCGCGGCCATCTATGCCACCTCCTATGTCAAGGATGGCGGCGACAAGACGCGGCCCATCACCTTCCTCTATAATGGCGGCCCCGGTTCCGGATCACTGTGGCTGCATATGGGCGCCTTCGGCCCCAAGCGCGTGGTGCTGCCCGATGCAAAGGATGATGGCGCGCCGCCCTATCCGGTCGTGGACAATGCGGAATCGCTGCTGGACGTCACCGATCTGGTCTTCATCGATCCGGTCGGCACCGGCTTTTCCCATGCCATCGGCAAGAAGGACCCCAAGGATTATTGGGGCGTGTCGGCCGACGCGAAATCGATATCGGACTATATCCGCCTGTGGCTGAACGAGAATGGCCGCTGGTCGTCGCCCAAATATATTGGCGGCGAAAGCTATGGCACGACCCGTTCGGTGGCGCTGATCAACGAACTGGAAGGCACCTATAATGACGTCGCGGTGAACGGGATCATCCTGATCTCGACCATCCTCGACTTCGGTGCCACGGCCGAAGTGCAGGGCAATGAAATGCCCTATATCATCAACCTGCCGTCGATGGCGACGACCGCCTGGTATCACAAAAAGATGGGCAATCCGCCCGCGACCGTGGCGGAAGCCGCGCAGCAGGCCCGCGCCTTTGCCATCGGCCCCTATGCCGCCGCGCTGCTGAAGGGCAATGCCCTGCCCGCCGAAGAACGGGCCAGCGTGCGCGCCGAACTGGCGCGACTGACGGGGCTTTCGGAAGCGTTTGTGGATCATGCCGAATTGCGCATTTCGCCCGGCCGCTTCTACAAGGAATTGCTGCGCGACAAGGGCGTGAGCATCGGCCGACTCGACACGCGCTACACCGGCAAGGATTATGACGCGGCGGGCGAGGAGCCGGACAATGATCCCAGCTTCTACGCGATCGACGGCGCCTATACCGCCGCAATGAACAGCTATGTGCGCGATGAACTCAAGTACAAGACCGACCGTAGCTATGTGACGATCGGCGGGGTCAGCGGATGGGACTGGAAGCTGGACGGCAAGAGCGGCCGGGCGAGCGAAGTCTATGGCAGCGTGGCCCCCTATCTGGGCAAGGCGCTGCGCGAGAATAGCGGCCTCAAGGTCTTTGTCGGCCAGGGCTGGTATGACTTCGCGACGCCCTTCTTCGGCGCGGAATATGCGATGAGTCGGACCGGATTCGATGCGTCGCGCATCCAATATCATTATTATGATGCCGGCCACATGATGTATGTCCGCCCCGACGACCTGCACAAGTTGAGTGCGGATATAAGGGCGTTCATTTCGGCGCGTTGATAATAGTTGATAAAAGCCCTAGGGTCGGCGCTGGAGATTAGAGATATGATCAGCGCCGATCTGGGCAAGCAACTGGAAGCCTTTGTGGCCGGGTTGGTGGAAACCGGCCGCTATAACAGCAAGAGTGAAGTGCTGCGCGAAGGCGTGCGCCTGATTCAGGAGCGGGAGACGCGACTGGCTGCGCTGGATGCATCGATCATGCGTGGGATGGCCGATGTCGATGCAGGCCGTACCAAAAATGCCGCCTCCGTCTTCGACCGACTGGAAAGCAAATATCGCGCCCTGCCCGACGGCGCTGAATGAAGGTCGAACTGACCGCCGAAGCCGAGCGCGATCTGGAAGCGATTGCGGACCATATCGCGCTCGACAATCCGGCCCGCGCGATCGGCTTCATTCTGGAACTCAAGGACAAGTGCCTTGGCCTGGCCGACTATCCCAGAGCCTTCCCGGTTGTGGAACTTTATGCCCATCTGGATATCCGGCGGCGGGTGCATGGACGGTATCTGATCTTTTACCGGGTTGAAGCACAACGGATCGTCGTGCTGCATATCCTGCATGGAGCCAGCGATTATCTCGACTGGCTCGACACCGATTGAGCAATGCCAAAGCGGTAACAATCCCCCTTCCCCGGCCATAAAATCCCCTTATGCTTCGGATCAGCAAGGGAGATTCATGAATATGCGCCACGCGCTCACGGCCATTCTGGCCGCCGTCAGCCTATCGTCCATCGCCAGCGCCCAGACTGCGCCGGAAACGCCCGCCCCTACCCCGCCCGCAGCCGCCCCGGCGCAAAGCGAGATCGGGGCAGCGGTGGCCAAGGATATGGACGGGCTGATGACGCTCTATCGCGACCTGCATGCCAATCCCGAATTGTCGTTGCAGGAAGTGAATACCGCCGCGAAGCTCGCCAAGCGACTGAAAGCCCTGAAGTTCGACGTGACCGAGAAGGTCGGCGGCACCGGTGTCGTCGCGGTCATGACCAATGGGTCCGGCCCAACGCTGCTGATCCGTGCCGACATGGACGGGTTGCCGGTGGTCGAGCAGACCGGCCTCGACTTCGCGTCGAAGGTCCGTACCAAGACGCCCGAGGGCGTGGAGACGGGCGTGATGCACGCCTGCGGCCATGACACGCACATGACCGCCTTCATCGAGACGGCCAAGCTGATGGCCGCGCGCAAGAAGGACTGGAAGGGGACGCTGGTGATGATCCTCCAGCCCGCCGAAGAAGTGGGCAAGGGCGCCCGCAACATGCTGGAGGACGGGCTCTATACCCGCTTCCCGCGCCCGACCCACGCCATCGCCTTCCACGATGCCGCCAATCTGGAGGCCGGCGTGGTCGGCTATACGCCCGGCTATGCGCTGGCGAACGTCGACAGCGTCGACATTTTGGTGAAGGGGCTGGGCGGCCATGGCGCCTATCCGCAGACGACGAAGGACCCGATCGTGCTGGGCGCGCGGATCGTCACCACGCTCCAGACGCTGATCAGCCGGGAACAGGACCCGCAGGACCCGGCCGTCGTCACGGTCGGCAGCTTTCAGGCCGGGGCCAAGCATAATATCATCCCCGATCAGGCGAAGCTGTTGCTGACGGTGCGCAGCTATTCCGACGAGACGCGCGCGAAGCTGATCGAGGGGATCAAGCGCGTGTCACGGGGCGAGGCGATCGCAGCCGGGGTGCCGGACGACAAGATGCCGGTGGTGACGGTGCAGGATGAATTCACGCCCTCCACCTACAACCCGCCCGAATTTGCCGAGCAGATGGCCGGCCTGCTTAAAGGACATTTCCCCGACGGTCGGGTGATCAAGACCCCCGCAGTGATGGGCGGCGAGGATTTCGGTCGCTTCTATCGCGCGGACAAGTCGATCAAGAGCTTCATCTTCTGGGTGGGCGGCGTGCCGGCGGACAAGATGGCCGCATCGGCCAGTGGTCAGGTGACGCTGCCGTCGCTGCACAGCCCCTTCTGGGCGCCGCAGGCCGACAAGGTGATCGCCACCGCCAGCGAGGCGATGACCGTGCTGGCGCTGGATATATTGAAGAAGGATTGAGGTTCGCGACGCGCCTGAGCGGGGGCTGATGGCTTTCGCTCAGGCGGTTCGGCGGTCCAGCATCGCGACATAGGCACGGATCAGCGCCAGCGCCGTCAGCGCCACGCCGACGCCCAGGATCATGTCGATCAGATAATGGGTGCCCTCGACCGGGGTGGACAGCAGCATCGCGGCGTTCAGGGCGACGATCGGCCAGCGCAGCGTGGCCATATGCCAGCCCGCGACGATGTAGAGCATAGCAGCGGCGGTGTGAAAGCTGGGCGCCGACACGATCCCGCGCAACTGCCCCAGATCCACGACATGGACGCTATGCGCGCGCAGCGCCGGGATGAGGCCGGATTGCCACAATTCGCTTTCGGGCATGTAGCGGATCGGTTCGTGCCACAGATAGGAGAAGGGGCCGACCGCCGGCATCAGGCTGAACAGGATCAGCGTGATCACCGCCGCCAGCCAGAAACTGCCCATGAAGCGCCAGGCGCGGTCATATTGCCCGGCGCGCGCGAAATTCCAGAGGAGCAGCGCGGGCGTGACATAGATGCTGCGATAGGCGACCGTCCCGGCAAACTGGAGCGTGGGGGAATCCGCCGCCAGCCGGTACCAGGCCAGCCAGTCAAACCCCAGCGCTTCGTCGATCCGTTGCAGTAGCGGGTCGGCATAGCCATGGGTCAGCGCCGCCACCGGGTAGCTGGCGGTCGCGCCCATCAGCGAAATGAGCATGAACAAGCCGACATAGAGGCTGAAATGGGCGACGGGCAGCGCATGGCGCCAACCGGTGCGGGGCAATCCGAAACGCAGCGCCGCCGCGGCGATGAACACCGCATAAAAAGGCAGGTTGCTCGGCAGGAACGGATCGATCCGGAGCTGCGCGGCATGCATCAGCGCCGCGAGCAGCAGCATGCTGAAACCCAGCGCGATCAGGAAATGCCGCCCTATTTTGGACTGCGCGCTTCCCACGGACGGCCTGCCGATCGGCATCGCCGCTGCTGTGGCCAGACCTGCCGCATCGGGCATGGACCAGGAAGGCTGCATCGAAGGCATCGCATTATGTCCGGGCGTGGGATGGGAAAGGCGGAAGGAAACATCCGCCCATCGGCTATCCTCGCTTAAGACGGGATGAACCGAATGAGGGACAGGATGAACAGATCCGCCTTTGCTGATGCGTTCCTGTTCGTGCAACCGGAAACATCCACAGTACGGGATAGGCATTGCCTTAAGGAAAGCCCGTTCGCCCTGAGTAGGGACTGAGCTTGTCGAAGACCCGTATCGAAGGGTCTGGCGTACCCTATCCTTCGATACGCCGCTTCGACTTCGCTCAGCGGCTACTCAGGACGAACCGACGGCAGTGGCATTTAGTGCAGCGCTCTCCAAATCATAGCTATCGGGCGCGACCAATTTCATTCTGTCGCGCCAGTCGAGGATCAGGCGCCGAAGCCGCCGTCGATCGTGTGCAGCGCGCCGGTGATGATGCCCGCTTCCGGGCCAGCGAGATAGGCGGCGAGGCCGGCGATTTCCTGTCCCGTGGCATGGCGCTTGATCGCCATGAAGCCGTGCATCAGGCTGGCCATCGGGCCGTCGGACGGGTTCATGTCGGTGTCGGTCGGACCGGGCTGGATGATGTTGACGGTGATGCCCCGCGCCCCGAAATCGCGGGCCAGGCCACGGGCCATGCCCTGAAGGGCCGACTTGGTCATCGCATAGGCCGCGCCGCCTTCAAACGGCATCCGGTCGCCATTGACCGATCCGATGACGATGATCCGGCCGCCGTCGCGCATCTGGCGGGCGGCCTCCACGGCGGCATGATAGGGCGCGCGGACATTGATATCGATCATGCGGTCGACGGCATCGGCGTCCAGCGTCAGCGGATCGCCCAGCACCAGCGCGCCGGCATTGACGATCAATATGTCGAGCGGCCCCTGCGCCGAGACGACACCAATCACCGCCCGCCGATCGGCGGCGTCGGACTGGACCGGGGTTGCGCCAGTGTCGACGGCAAGCGCCTGCGCAGCGTCATGCGATCCCGCATAGGTGAAGGTGACATCGGCGCCATCGCCCGCGAAGCGGCGCACGATTGCCGCGCCGATGCCCCGACTGCCGCCGAGAATGAGGGTCTTTTTGGAAGATAAGTCGGTCATGGGAAGCATCCTTGATGAATTTGTAATGATCGCTATATAAATCAGCGAACGAACGGGTCAAGGTATTTTGTAGTGATCGATAAAGAAAAATCGAAAGGCCGTGGTCGCCCCCGCGCTTTCGATCGGGACAGGGCGCTGGATCAGGCGCAGGCGCTGTTCCATGCGCAGGGTTATGAGGGCATCGGCGTTGCTGCGCTGGCGCAGGCGATGGGCGTCAATCCGCCCAGCCTCTACGCCGCCTTTGGTAGCAAGGCGCAGTTGTTCGAGGAGGTGCTGAACCGCTATGCCCGCAGCGCGTTGCCGGTCGACACACTATTGGTGGAAGATGCGGAACCGGCCGCCGCGCTGACCGCATTGTTGCGGGTGGCTGCCGCCATCTATACCGCCGATCCGCAGGCGCCCGGCTGTCTGGTGCTGGAAGGCGCACGCGGGGCCGACCCGGACGCCGCCCTGCGCGCAAGGGTCTGGCGAGAGGCCAGCGCGGCGCGGATCGCCGCTTTCGTCGCCCGCACCCATGAAGGCAAGGCCGCAATCGTGAGCGATTATATGGTGTCGATCATGTCCGGGCTTTCGGCCGATGCGCGGGCAGGCCATGATGTCACGCGGCTGACTGCGGTCGCCGATATGGCGGGGCTGGCGCTTCAGGAAATGCTGACGAAGGCCGGTTAATCGGCGATGTCGCTGGCAACCAGGGTCGTTTCCTTGCGGTCAACCGACCAGAGCCGATTCCTGACCTTGGGGTCCCAGTCGATCGCCTGTCCGGGCGAGGCGATGCCGATCGTCCGTTTCCATTCCAGCACCGACCCCGCTTCCGGCAAGGCGAGTTCGTACATTTCCGGCCGGTCGTGCCCCGTGACATAGAGGCGGCCGTCCGCGCTCCAGCTTGCGCCTGAACAACTGAACGGTGCGAACCGGGCCAGCACCTGTTGCGGGAAGGTCCAGGCGGCCTCCTGCCGGAAGGCGTCGTCCATGCGCACCAGCAAGGTGTAGCGATAGTCCCTGTTCGGCTCCCCGCCCTTGCCCGCATAATTGGCGTAGACCGCCCACCATTTGCCGGCATCGCGATCCAGCACGGTCAGCGATCCGGGGCCAAAACCCAAGCTGACGGTGCGCAGGTGACGCAGCGTCTTCGTATCGAAAATCTCGATCGCGCTGGTCTGGGGCACGGCGGGATAGTTGGACGCGGCGCAGACCAGTTCCCGGCCGGACACCGTGCAACTGTTCATATGCGGGAACAGTCGGCGTTCCCCCTGCCACTGGGCGATACGCTCGCCGGTGGCGATGACATATTTGCCGATCCGGTCATTGTCGATCGCATAGACATGGATACCGTCGGACGCGACGCCCTGCCGCGCTTCGGGCGCCGGCAGGCGCAGCGCAACCGGTGCGGGCGATGGAGAGGGCGCGTCATTTTCCTGCGCCTGCGCCTGCGCCTGCGCCATGCCGACGCATGCGATGGCCGACAATGCCATGCCAATCGCTTCACGCCGCATCACTTGCTCCCGTCCAGACATATCCCGCCGGTAGGGCGGGATTGCTACAGAAAAAGGACGATCCGCCTACCAGCGCAAGGCAGCATTGAACATCAGGGCGCGCGCCTGATCGGCTGCACGTATCGGGCCTGAAAGAGGCTGGTCGGCCAGGCGGCCGCTCATCAACTGGTCGGGATCGGTAAGCTGCAGGCCAATGCGCGGCGCGCGCGGATCGGCCGGGACATAATCGATGCCCGCTTCGACCCGCACCGCCCGCCTGCCCTGCCCCCATGCCGAACCGCTGGTGCGTGCGGCCGTCACCGTCCCGCGCCAGGGGCCGCGATGCCATGATCCGCCCAGTGCCAGACGCTGTTCGGCGGTACCATTGTCCAGTTGCGCCCGATCATAGCGCAGTTTCCAGAGCAGATTGCGCGACAGGCTGTGTCCCGCCTCCAGCGCCATGCCGCGTAGCTGGGTCGACCCCAGGTTGCGGGGCAGATAGGCTTGCGACGCGAAGGCAAGCCGGTCCCGCACCTGTCCGTCATAGGCGGCCAGTTCCAGCCGCAGTGTCGGCGTCATCCAGCGCAGGGCGACGCGGGTCCGACTGTCCCGTTCGGGCCGCAAATCATTTCGAAGCGCGCGGAAGGTCGGCATATCCAGCCCCAGCGCGCCGATCCGGCCGATATCACCATAGGCCCGCACCGTCTCGCGATAATCGGCGCGCATCGTCAGGCGCGGCGTGACGGCGAATGCCAGCTGTGCCGAAGGCAGGAAATCGTCGCGCACGCGCAGATCATCACGGCTGTAGGGGGACGTGACATTCACCGCCTTGCTGCTGAACTTCACCGCCTGCCACCCCAAATTGGCCGACAGCCGATCATCGATCGACGGTAGATCGAACAGCAGGTCGACCATGCGCGCGCTGCTGCGTGGTTCGATGCCGGTCCTTGCCGCACCGAGCGCGGCGAAACGCCGCCGCCGCCGCTGCAAGGCCAGATGCAGGTCAGCCGGCTCGGCTGGGGCGGTCGTCAGTTCGATGGCATAAATGCGCGCGGGACGCTGAGAGGGCGGCAGCAGAGGCGCGGGATGAACAGCGATGCTCACCCGCGGCTTGAGCGCAAAATGGCCATGATCGGGCCAGATCGTCTCTGCCATCGCGGCACCGGGCAGGCCTGCGGTGGCAAGCCAGCAAGCAAGGGTGCAGGCAAGCGGCGCGCGCATCAGCGGCGCTCCAGTGATGCGAAGCGGATGGTAGCGCCACCCGACGCATAGCTGAGCGCATAGCCGACATGATCGGACAGGCGTGTCGCCTTCGGCCCGCCGAAGGGCACCTGCGCCTGCACGACAGGCATCGCCGATCCGGCCGCATCGCGGGCGAACAGCCAGTCCTTGCCGCGATCGATCGCTTCGCCCAGATCGTGCCGTTCGGTCGGATCGGACAGGAGCGCATCACCGAGCGCACGCCGCCCGCCACCCAGCGGCAGCGCGACGAAATCCATGCTGGCCCGCGCCATTTGACCGAAAAAGGCGGCGACCCGTTGCCGGTCGCCGCCGATGTTGAAGTCGCCCCCCAGGATCATCATCCGGTCACGCGGCACATGGCGGTTGACGAAAGCCGCCAGCAAGCCTGCCTGACGGTCGAAGGCGCGCAACGAGCGCGCAACCGGCACGCCGGCCGCCTTACGCGCATTGAGATGACTGTTGACGATCGCGACCGGTGCGGCAACGCCGGGCACGCGCAGATGCGCGATCATCGCCCCCTTATTGGCGAGACAATCGAAGCCGGCACAGGCAAAGGCGGGATAGGCAATGCGATCGACCGCCATGATCGGCCAGTCGGACAGGATCAGCAATCCGCTGCCCATGCGCTTGCCGATGGCTTCACCCCGGTCCCAGCGCGCATCTTGCAAAAAGGCCTGATCGGCAGGCAAAGGAGTGACCGGACTACGCATCGCCACATCCGGGCCAGCCGCGACATGGGCATAGCCGGCGCGACGCGCAAATTCCACCGGATCGGCAATGAAGGCTTCCTGCAACAACAGGATATGGGGCTGCCGCCGCTGTGCGCGCAAATCGGCCAGCCGGTCGGCGATCTGCCCCAGCGCCTCTTCCCGCCCGAAGGCGACCGGCCAGGGCAGGCCCATGACATTATAGGTCATGACCGACAGCGGCAAATCCGGACCGGGCGACGCGGTCGGCACCGCGCCGAGCGCGCCCGGCGAACTCGCACTGGGTGAACTGGCGGCAAGCAGGACCGTCAGACTTGCGAAAAACAAGGCGCGCAAAGGTTTCGACATGATTTCAGACCCCCGCCGTGCCACCTAGCGCGCGCCTGGGTCATGCCGATGTCGCCGTCGTGGCGAAGCGGTGAAGGTTGCAAGTCAATGATCGTCACCGCACCGACGCGGGACTGTCATTATTGCGCCTATCTATTGCGGGCGATGCCCCTTGCGCCATTTGGTCCACAGATGGCGGGCCAGCATCAGCGGCGGCATGCGCAGCCAGTGGGACCGGACATAGAAAGCGAAGACCAGCAGCTTGCGCGTCTCCTGCCCCCAGCCGTCGCGGGCGAGCAGGCGGGCGCGTACGAGGCGATCCCAGAGCGTGAGGCGTGCGCCATGGCCATAGAGCGCGTCGGCCAGCCTGCGCGCCTGCGCGACATGGCGCGCCAGTCCATGATGGGCGGCCCTTGCCTTCAATGCGGCGCGATCCGTTTCGGGCAGCAAGCAGTAGATATCCCACAGGTTGCGCAGCCCGCCCTGCAGGTCGCCATCCGCCAGCATATGGGCGGCGGCATGGACGACGCGATCCTCCGCCGACAATATATATAATCCATCAGTAATAGGAACGGCGTCCGCGATCATCGCCGCCGCGTCCGGGGTCTGGCGCGCGGTCAACGGCAGCACGGTATGGTGGACGTCGATCAGCCGGTCCCGCTCGATATGGATCAGCGGCGGCAGTTCATGCATCCACTGGCGATAATAGGCGTCGTCATAGGCATCTTCCTTCACCCATTCCCAGCCCGCGCCGATCAGCGCCTGTTCTACGGCCCCCATCGCTTCACGGGGAACCAGAATGTCGAGATCGCCGATGAAGCGGCCCTGGCCTGCCTGCAAATCCGCCGCCGCATAGGCCGTGCCTTTGAGCAGGACGACCCGCAGGCCAAGCGGCGCGAGCGCGAGCGCGGCGCGATCCGCCTCCCACAGCGCCTGTTGCGCCTCGCGCGCGCTATCGCGGCGGGCATCGTCCAATATCGGGCGGACGGCCGGGGGGATGGCGATACCGTCCAGACGGCAGGCCAGCGTGCCGATCAACCGCTCCGCCTTCGCCGCCGCGATCAGCGCATTCCAGCCCGCCGCATCCAGCCCGGCGACACCGGTCGGTTCGCGCAGGGTACGGACCAGCAGCGCGGCGCTCATAGATGTTCCTCCCACAGGCGATCGACCATCTCGATCGCGGCATCGCCCGACGGGAAGTCGATGGCGCGGGCCGGCACCCCGGTCACGAAGCGGGTCAAAGCGGTAAAGGCCGGTTCGCCCAGCGCGACATAATTGGTCGACGCCTGCGTCAGGCGCATGAAAATCTCCCCCTGCCCCACCGCGCGCATCGCCGGATCATGGCCGAAACGGGGGAAGAGCAGCAGGGCAGGCATCGCCCCCTGCCCCATGCGCGCGACGGCATCGGCGCGGGGGATCATGTGGCGAATGTCGCCCTTTGCCGTCGCCTTGAGCAGCGGCCCCATACGGGTTTCGCCAACTTCCTGCGCGACGACATCGATCGCGCGATTCTTCAGGCTGACGAGACGAGGAAAAGGCAGGATCGCTCCGCTGTCGAGATCGAGCAGCGCAAATTCGTCGCCCATCAGCCGCCAGCCTCGCTCCCCCAGCAAAGCCGCCAGCGTCGATTTGCCCGATCCGGATTCGCCGGTCATCACCAGTGCGCGTCCGTCCTTCTCGACGCTCGACGCATGGAGCAGCAGGTGCCGCCGCCAGCCCAGCGCCATTTGCAGGTTCATTCCCATTTCGGCGGCCAGCAGGGCATGGGACAGGCTCATCGGCGCGGCGTCGGCCAGACCATGATCGCCGGTGATGAAGATGGAGGGCCGTACATAGCGGCGCAGCCGGCTGGTAGGCTGGAGCCGCACGGTGAAATCGGCGATTGCGCCGTGCATGTCAGGATAGGCGGCATAGAGGCGTGCCAGTTCGGCGATCGGTTGCGGCCAGGCGGAACCGATGCGGAAGGTGGCAGGTCCGATGCGCAGGGTGATGGCATGCTTCATGCCGGGCGCACCAGTCCCAGCGCGACCAGCGCGTCCAGATGGGCGCCGATTTCCCCGACCGCCTCTTCGCGCGGGCCGAGGTCGAACTCCTGCGCCAGCCGGTCATGCATCTGCGCCGCCGTCAGTTCTGCGCCGTCGGTCATCCGTTCCAATATCTCCGGCACCGGGCTGATCACCATATGGGTCTGGCCGGAACGGTGGTGATAGAGGAGGACAAGATCGTCGAGCGTGCAGACGGCAACCGCGTCGCGCACGTCCCGGCGATAGGCTTTGATCGCATCCAAATCCGGCATCCCTGGCTGATGTCTCACACGCTGTAGCGCGCAAGATGTAGCCAAGTGCCTAACGCATCAGGACAGGGCTGGCGATGGCTGGCGTGCCCGTGCGGGGGCATCGGCCAGCGATTCGAAGGCGCGCAGATAGCGGTCGAGCGCCCGGTCGACGCCATGATCGTCCACCGCTGCGGCGGCGCGGACAGGGCAGGATGGATGGGTCAGCGCCCGTTCGATCGCGCGGGCGAAGGCGGCGGCATCGCCCACCGGTGTTGCGGGATGCTGGGCCGCATCGGCGAGAATCGGGCGGATATTGGGCGTGCTGTCGGTCGCCACGACCTGGGCGCCGCAGGCCAGTGCTTCTATCAGCGTGGCGCACAGCCCTTCCCAGCGGGACGGCTGGAGCAGCAGATCGGCCTGCGCCATCAGGGTCGCCAGCGCTTCGGGACAGCCGACATAGCCGGCGAAGTCCACGCGATCGGCAATGCCCAGCGCCGCGCATTGCCGTTGCAGATCGGCCTGCAACGGTCCCTGCCCAACGATGGTCAGGCGCCAGTCGAGATGCGACAGCCATGTGAGAGCATGAAGCGCCGTCGCCTGATCCTTCTGCTCGGCCAGTCGACCGACCATCAGCAGGCGGTGCGGGCTGCCAGGCGCGCGCAAGGCACGCGCTGCGCGCGCGCGCTCCATCGCCGGCGTCACGGTCGGGCGAGGGAGCAGGCGAACATCGCCACTCTGCGCCAGCAGCGCGCGATCATGTTCGCCCATGACGATGGTCAGGTCCGACAGGCGCGCTATCGCCCGGAATTTGGCAAGCCGTGCCCAGGCGCCCGCACCGCGCTGACCGGGGCGCACGATCGGATTGGAAATGCGGCCAACCGCCCGCGTATCGCTGCCCAGCGTGGCGAACGCGACCAGCATATTGCTCTGGTTGCCGGCCGAATAGAGGATGGCGGGCCGATGCCGCCGCACCATGGCCGCCAGCGCCGGAAATTGCGCAATCATCGACAGGCGACGCACGCCGCCGGGCGATGGCACCAGTCGAACGGGCAAGGCGGGATCGATCAGATGCGCGGCAGGCCCATCGCGATGCGCCATCCACAATTCCACCGGCACGCCCCGGCGCAAAAGATGATTGGCCAGCAGGATGGCGACCCGGTCCAGCCCGCCATCGCCGGGTCGATAGAGATAGACAGCTACCGAAAATGCGCGCCCCGCCGGGCGGCTAACCTGAAACATCGCGCTGTCCTTGCCTTCAAAACACGAACCTGCGTGTTCGACGGCATCAACGCGAGATACCCGTATCGGTTCAATTCGCTACGGGCGCGCCTGTAACGGGATCAGCGTGGCATTTGCAGCGAGGCGTAGCAGGTAAAGCCGCTCGTCCCGCGCTGTAACCGGCGGATATAGTTCAGATAAGCCTGATTTTGCTCATAGCTGGTGCCGGGCAGGGGCCGGCCGCGCATCGCCTGTTTCACCTGTTCCCCGGTGAAGCTGCGGCCAGTGCCGGGAAAGGCGCCCTGTGTACCAGCCGGGACGAGTTGACCGCTGGGCGCGATATAATTTCCGGCGCGACCCTGATCGGGCACGGGGATGGTGCAGTTGAGCACGGAGGCCGCTGTATTGGCGAGCGCGGGGCGGATCGAGACGATCGCGGACGCAGCGGCAGCGCCGCCCATCAGCAACTGACGACGCGACGGCGTCAGCGAAATCGCGTCCTGCGGCTCCGCTGCCGGGCCTTCCTGTTCGGGCGTCGGTTCGCTCATTTCGTCCTTATCCGCGTATCACACTTGTCAAAGCGTAAAGATTGCACGCTATTGGGATCAGACATTCGCAGCAAATGCGCGACAAATCCAGCATGGTAACCATGAATCGACTGAGTATTTCACAGATTACCGCCTCCCTCGCCATGCTGATGCTTGGCACGGGCGGCGCCCTGATGCTGGGTGCGCATCCCATCAGCATCGCCCTGCCGGTACTGGCGGGGGTGCTGGTGCTGATCATCACGGCCGGCGATTCCGGGGTGAGGCCAGCTGCACCGCCCACGGTGATGCTGGACCAGACGGACCTGATCACCCATCCCGACTTCGCCAGCCTGCTGGAGGGGATATCCGATCCGCTGATGCTGGTAGAAAAGGGGCGGATCGTTCAGGCCAACCGCGCGGCGCACCGATTGCTGGGCGCGCATATCGAGGGGGAGGATGCGCGCATCGCCATCCGCCATCCCGCCGCCGCCGAACGACTGGCGAGCATCGCACCGCTGGCCGAACCGATCATGATCGAACTGGTGGGTCTGGGCACGCGCGACCAGCGCTGGCAGATGCGCGTGGCGCCGGTCGGCGCGGTGCGCGACATGCGCCGGCTCGTCCATCTGGTCGACCATAGCGGCACCCATGCGGCCGAGCGGATGCGGGTCGATTTCGTCGCCAATGCCAGCCATGAACTGCGCACGCCGCTGGCCGGGATATTGGGCTTTATCGAGACGCTGGCCGACCCGGAACTCGGCAAGGATACGGAAACGCGCCAGCGATTCCTGACCATCATGGATCGGGAAGCGCGGCGGATGCAGCGGCTGATCGACGATCTGATCTCCTTGAGCCGGATCGAATCAGAGAAATATCGTCCGCCAGATGCGCGGGTCGATCTGTCCGAACTGGCGGCCGAAGTGGTCGGGGTGTTCCGCTCCAGCCATGGCGATCGCGGCCGTGAGGTGGAGATGGAGATCGCGCCACAACTGCCGGTGGTTCAGGGCGACCGCGCGCAGTTGTCGCAACTGCTGCACAATCTGATCGGCAATTCGGTGAAATATGGCCGCCCCGGCACACCGATCCATGTCACCCTGAACGAAGGGCCAAGCGGCATGACCCGGCTGATCGTGGCGGATGAGGGCGAAGGCATCGGCCCGGATCACCTGCCCCGCCTGACCGAGCGATTCTATCGCGTTGATTCGGGGCGTAGCAGGGCGATGGGCGGCACTGGGCTGGGTCTGGCCATCGTCAAACATATCGTGGAGCGGCATCGCGGCCGATTCGACATCGCCAGCACATTGGGCAAGGGCACGACCATCACCGTGCTGCTGCCCCCGCCGGTGGAAGATATGTCGGGCAAAACCGACGAAAAGAAGCGCCCGTCGGCCCTTTCGGGTACAGTGTCATAAAAAGGAAACCTGACTGTCACAAAGGCGCGATGGTCCGCGACTAGGGCGCTTCCACAGGGGGGCGGCGACATGCGAATCGCGGCCTTGATGTATGGAGGTTCCCGTGAAGAAGTTCGCCTTGCTCGCCGCCACGACCGCGAGTGGTTTCAGCCTTGCCGCCTGCGGCGACCAGACCGGCGGCGCCGGCGCCACCCGCGACCAGATCCGCGCGGTCGGTTCCTCCACCGTCTACCCCTTTGCCACGGCGGTCGCCGAACTGTTCGTGCAGGGCAATGCCGGCATGAAGTCGCCGATCATCGAATCCACCGGCACCGGCGGCGGCATGAAGCTGTTCTGCGCGGGCGTAGGCGCCCAGCATCCCGACATTGAAGACGCTTCGCGCCGCATCAAGAAGTCGGAGTTCGAACAGTGCCAGGCCAATGGCGTCAAGGACATCATCGAAATCCAGATCGGCGTCGACGGCCTTGCCTTCGCTGAATCGAAGAAGGGTCCGGGCCTGAAGCTGACCCCCAAGATCGTCTATGAGGCGCTGGCCGCCAATCCCTATGGCAAGGGTCCGAACAAGGCCCAGACCTGGAAGGATGTGGACCCCAGCCTGCCCGCGATTGCCATCTCCGTCTTCGGCCCGCCCTCGACCAGCGGCACCCGCGACTCGCTCGCCGAACTGATCCTGGAAAAGGGATGCCAGTCGGACGAAGCGATGAAGGCGCTGAAGGAAAAGAGCGAGGACGAATATAAGGCCACCTGCACCCGCATCCGCGAAGACGGCAAATATGTGGACTCGGGCGAGAATGACAATCTGATCGTCCAGAAGCTGAACGCCAATCCCAACGCCGTCGGCGTGTTCGGCTACAGCTTCCTGGAAGAGAATAAGGACACGCTGAACGACGTGCCGATCAACGGCGTCGAGGCGACCTATGAAACGGTGTCGACCGGCCAGTATCCCGGCGCGCGCCCGCTCTACATCTATGTGAAGAAGGCGCATATGCAGGCCATTCCGGGCCTTCAGGCCTATCTGAACACCTTCGCCGCCAACTGGGCGCCCGACGGTGCGCTGACCAAGCGCGGCATGGTCGCCGCACCGGACGACGTGCGCAAGAAGAGCGCCGAGACGGTCAAGTCGCTGACCGTGCTCGACGGCTCCGACCTCAAATAAGCGAAGGCCTGATGACCGGACCAGCCATCCTCCTGCTGCTCGCGGGCCTGGGCGCCATCGCCTGGGTCAGCGCCCGCGCCCGCGCACTGCGGTTACAGACCGTCGCGCGGGCCACCGGGCGGCGTGACGCCGTCCACTCGCTGCCCGGCTATCATGGCTGGTATGTCGCGCTGTGGACGCTGATCCCCGCCGGCCTGTTCCTGGCCGTCTGGGCCAATGTATCCCCCGGACTGGTGACGCAGGCCGTTCTCGCCGATCCGGCGGCGCAGAGCCTGCCCGCCGATGCTTTCTCCCGCTCCGCCGTCCTTGGCGAAGCACGGGCGATCGCGGCGGGATTGCAGTCCGGCGCCTTCAACCCGGCGTCGCAGGCTTTGGTCGAACCTTATCGCGAAGCTCTGAGCACCTATGGTGTGGCCGGTGCCGTGCTGGCGCTGATTCTGGCCTTTGCCGGGGGGGCCTATGCCTTCACCCGCGTCCGTCCCGATTTCCGGGCACGCACGCGGGTGGAACGGCTGGTGATGGCGACCCTGCTGGTTGCATCGCTGCTGGCCATCGTGACTACGCTGGGCATCGTCGCCTCGCTACTGTGGGAAAGCTTCCGCTTCTTCTCCATGGTCAATCCCATCGACTTCCTGTTCGGCCTGAAATGGTCGCCGCAGTCGGCCGCCATGGGATATGGCAATGACGATGCGTTCGGCGCGGTGCCGCTCTTCTGGGGCACCATCTTCATCGGCGCGATCATCGCCATGATCGTGGCGATCCCGCTGGGCCTGATGAGCGCGGTCTATCTGACCCAATATGCCAGTTCGACCGTCCGCAAGTGGATGAAGCCGATATTGGAAGTGCTCGCGGGCGTTCCGACGGTCGTCTACGGCTATTTCGCCGCGCTGACCGTGGCCCCGGCGCTGCGCGATCTGGCCGTGTCGGTCGGCATCCATGGCGCCTCCTCGGAAAGCGCACTGGCGGCCGGTCTGGTGATGGGCGTGATGATCATTCCCTTCGTCTCCTCCATGGCCGACGACAGCATCGCCGCCGTGCCGCAATCGATGCGCGACGGCAGTCTGGCGATGGGCGCGACGACCAGTGAGACGATCACTCGCGTCCTCATCCCCGCCGCCCTCCCCGGCGTGGTCGGCGGCGTGCTGCTGGCAGTCAGCCGCGCCATCGGCGAGACGATGATCGTGGTGATGGCCGCTGGCCTTGCCGCCAACATGACCGCCAATCCCTTCGCCAGCGTGACCACCGTGACAACCCAGATCGTCCAGTTGCTGACCGGCGACCAGGAATTCGACAGCGCCAAGACGCTGGCCGCCTTCGCGCTGGGGCTGGTGCTGTTCATCGTTACCCTGCTGCTCAACATCGTGGCCCTGCGGGTCGTGAAGAAATATCGCGAGGCTTACGAATGAGCCTGCTTTCACAAGCCATCTCCGACCCGGAGTCCCTGATGACCCGTCCCACCCGAGTCCCAACCAACTGGAAGTCGGATGCGATGCGCAAGCGGATCGCCCGGCGCTATGCCGCCGAGCGCCGCTTCAAGCTGGCCGGTCTGGCCGCCGTCGCCCTGTCCGCTGCGTTCCTCGCCTTCCTGCTGTTCACCATGATGGGCAATGGCCTGCGCGGCTTCACCCGGACGGAAATTGCGTTGCAGGTCGACTTCCCGGCCTCGCCGCTGCTGCTCGATCCCAATGCCATCACGGACGAGGCGCTGGCGAACGCCAACCTGCCGATGGTGACGGGCGAAGTGGCAAAGAAGGCGCTGGGCGGCGACGCCGATGTGATGTTGTCGCCCACTGCGTGGATCAGCATCCGCGACGCGATCAAGGCCGATCCCAAGATATTGAGCCGCACCGAAACGATCCGCGTGCCCGCCTCCACCGCGATCGATCTGGCCGCCAAGAGCAAAGGTTCGCCCGAAGCCGAAGCGGAAGTCGCGCGGTTGAAGCAACAGGGCGTGCTGTCGACCGGCATCAACTGGAACTTCCTGACCGCCAGCGATGGCACTGATCCGACCCAGGTCGGGATCTGGGGCGCGTTCAAGGGTTCGTTGCTGACGATGCTGGTGACGCTGCTGCTCAGCTTCCCGGTCGGCGTGGCGACCGCCCTCTATCTGGAGGAATATGCGCCCAAGGCGTGGTGGACCGACATTATCGAAGTGTCGATCAACAATCTGGCCGCCGTTCCCTCGATCATCTTCGGCCTGCTGGGCCTGTCGATCTTCCTCAACTTCCTGCACCTGCCCCGCTCGGCTGCGCTGATCGGCGGTATGACGCTGGCGCTGATGACCATGCCGGTCATCGTCATCGCCGGGCGCAACGCCATCAAGGCTGTGCCGCCCAGCATCCGCGACGCGGCGCTCGGCATTGGCGCTTCGCCGGTGCAGGTGGTGTTCCAGCATGTCCTGCCGCTGGCTCTGCCCGGCATCCTGACCGGGACGATCATCGGCATGGCCCGTGCGCTGGGCGAGACGGCACCGCTGCTGATGATCGGCATGCGCGCCTTCATCGCCACGCCGCCGGGCGGGATCACCGACCCCGCTACCGTGCTGCCGGTGCAGATTTTCCTCTGGTCGGACGAAGTCTCCAAGGGCTTCGTCGAAAAGACCTCTGCCGCGATCATCGTTTTGCTGGTCTTCCTGCTCGCGATGAACGGCCTCGCCATCTACCTGCGCAACAAGTTTGAAACACGGTGGTAATCGACCCCATGACGCAAGAACAAACCGACCTGACCATCGCCAATCCGAAGATGTCGGCCCGCGACGTCAAGGTTTTCTATGGCCCCAAACAGGCGATCAAGGGCGTGTCGATCGATGTCGACATGGACCATGTCACCGCTTTCATCGGCCCGTCGGGCTGCGGCAAGTCCACCTTCCTGCGGACGCTGAACCGCATGAACGACACGGTCGCTTCGGCGCGGGTTGAAGGCGAAATCACGCTGGACGGCGAGAATATCTATGCCCCGACCATGGACGTGGTGCAGTTGCGCGCGCGGGTGGGCATGGTGTTCCAGAAGCCCAATCCCTTCCCCAAGTCGATCTATGAAAATATCGCCTATGGGCCGCGCATCCACGGCCTCGCCGCGGGCAAGGCGGACATGGACGTAATCGTCGAAAAGTCGCTGCGTCGCGCTGGCCTGTGGGACGAAGTGAAGGACCGGCTGCACGACAGCGGCACGGCCCTGTCGGGTGGTCAGCAGCAGCGGCTGTGCATCGGCCGGGCGATCGCGGTGGAGCCCGAAGTCATCCTGATGGACGAGCCCTGCTCGGCGCTCGACCCGATCGCCACGGCGAAGATCGAGGAACTGATCCACGAACTGCGCGGCCGATACGGCATCGTGATCGTGACCCATAATATGCAGCAGGCCGCCCGCGTATCACAGCGGACCGCCTTCTTCCATCTGGGCGAACTGGTCGAATATGGCGTGACGAGCGACATCTTCACCAATCCGCGCCAGGAGCGGACCAAGGACTATATCACCGGCCGTTACGGCTGATTTTGAGGCTGATCGCCGGAGAGACGAGACATGGCTGAACATACGATCAAGGCATTTGACGAGGAGATCGACCGGCTGCGCGGGCTGATCGCCGAAATGGGCGGTCGCGCGGAAGCGGCGATCGAAAATGCGATGCTGGCGCTTCAGCGGCAGGACAAGGTGCTGGCCGCCGAAGTCGTGGCCGACGACAAGCGCATCGACGCGATCGAGGCGGAAGTCGAGAAGCTGGTCATCCAGGTGATCGCCCTGCGCGCGCCCATGGCCAACGATCTGCGCGACGTGATCGCCGCGCTGAAGATCGTCAGCGTGGTGGAGCGGATCGGCGACTATGCCAAGAATATCGCCAAGCGCGTGCCGCTGATCGCCGCCAACACCCGCACGCTGGAGCCGATCTCGCTGCTGCCGTCCATGGGTCAGGTCGCGGGCGAGATGGTGCATGATGCGCTGAACGCCTTTGCCGCGCGCGACGCCGATCTGGCGCTGGCGGTGGTGAAGCGCGATCAGGTGGTCGACGATTTCTACAACAGCGTGTTCCGCACGCTCGTCACCTTCATGGTCGAAAATCCCAAGACGATCAGCGAGTGCGCGCACCTGCTGTTCATCGCCAAGAATATCGAGCGGATCGGCGACCATGCGACCAATGTCGCGGAAATGGTCTATTATGCCGCCACCGGTCAGACCCTGCCCGAGCGTGAGCGCGGCGCCGACATGCAGCCGGAGAACTGATCCATGGCACGGGCCAAGATGCTGCTGGTGGAGGATGACGCGGCGCTCGCCGAACTGCTCATCTGGCATTTCAAGCGGGAAGATTTCGACGTCGCCCATACGGTCGACGGCGAAGAGGCGCTGCTGATGGCGCAGGAGAATACGCCGGATATCGTGCTGCTCGACTGGATGGTCGAGAGCCTGTCCGGGATCGAGGTGTGCCGTCGGCTGCGCCGCATGAACGGCACCGCCAATGTGCCGATCATCATGCTGACCGCGCGCGGTGAGGAAGAGGATCGGGTCCGGGGCCTCGAAACCGGCGCGGACGATTATGTGACCAAGCCCTTCTCCCCGCGCGAACTGGTGGCGCGGGTGGGTGCGGTGCTGCGCCGCGTGCGGCCGGCGCTCGCCGGCGAGACGCTGACCTTTGCCGATGTCGAGATGGACACGGTGGGGCACAAGGTGCGGCGCGGCGGTCAGGTGATTCCGCTGGGTCCGACCGAATTCCGCCTGCTCAAGCATTTTCTGGAGCATCCCGGCTGGGTTTTTTCCCGTGAAAGACTGCTCGACAGCGTCTGGGGTCAGGACAGCGATATCGAACTGCGCACCGTGGACGTGCATATCCGCCGCCTGCGCAAGGCGATCAACGCGGACGGCCAATATCAGGACATTATCCGCACCGTGCGGTCGGCCGGCTATGCGCTGGATACCGAGGGGATGGGCTGACGCTACGCAGCCGCTATCGGAATGCAAAAGGCCTCTTCAGAGCGATCTGAGGGGGCCTTTTTGCATTCGGTTTGAACAGCATCGAATCGTACGACAAAGCAGTCGACTGGCCGTCAACAGGGGCCGGAATCTATCGGTTCGGAAAAAGAAGATGGCTGGGGCGGCAGGATTCGAACCTGCGCATGGCGGCATCAAAAGCCGCTGCCTTACCGCTTGGCGACGCCCCAGCAACGCCGATATCGCTTCGACGTGGGGACGCCATATAGCGTGTGATTGGCGAAAGGAAAGCCTAGTCATCATAGTTTGATGTCGCCAATATGCGCTCTGCCCTTTCGTCCGGATCACACGCCTTCATGTCGGTTAGCAACGCATCTCCCGCCCAGATATCGCCTGCCTCCCCGCTGTTCCTGCGCGAGGACGAAATCCGGCGCGGTATCGAGATGCTCTATTTCGGCTATTCGGCCCTCACCCGCTCGATCGACGAGGGGCTGGCAGCGCAGGGACTGGGCCGGGCGCATCATCGCGCGCTCTATTTCATCTCGCGCCAGCCTGACCTGACGGTCAAAGAGTTGCTGCGGCTGCTGGCGATCACCAAGCAATCGCTGGGCAGGGTGCTGACCGACCTGATCGATCGCGGCTATATCGAGACGCGGGCCGGGACCAGCGACCGGCGGCAGAAATTGCTGCGGCTGAGCCCCGCCGGAAAGGCGCTGGAAGCCGAACTGTTCCGCGCCTTGCGCGAAAAGATGGCCACCGCCTATGCACAGGCGGGCCAGGGATCCGTGACCGGATTCTGGCGCGTGCTGGAGGGGCTGATCCCCGAAGGCGACCGGTCGATGGTGTCCGGCTTGCACGGTCGATAAGGTCGAGGCGGCGAAACCTTCTGCGCCGCTGCGCGCTTAACCGGCTCCCATATGGATGAAAGAGGAGCCATCATGCGCACATATCTTATTGCCGCAACCGCCCTGCTGACCGCAACTGGTCTGTCCGCCTGTTCGGAAAAGGCCCAGGACAATCTGGACAATGCCGGATCGGCAATCGGCGAAGATGTGAACAATGCGGTCGATCATGCCGGTGCCAAGATCGACAACGGTCTGGATGATGCAGGCCGCGCGATCGACAATGGCGCGGCCAAGATCGGCGCGGCGACCGACAAGGCGGCGGCGGACGCAAAGCGCGAAGCGGGCGAAACCAAGCATGATGTCGGCCAGTCGCTGGAAAATGCCGGCAAGGATTTGCGCAACGAATAAAGGCAATGGGGGCCTTGAGCCTCGCGCCTATAATCTTCCCCGTTCGCTTCGAGCAGGTTCGAGCGAAGTCGAGAACCGTCTACCGAGAAGTCAGCGCGAGTGCGTTCTCTACACGTTCGAACCGGACGGACGGGGGTGCAGATTGAGCGCCCGATCCCCTAGAAAACCACATTGCGGACGAAGCGGACGGGATCGGCTTCGCGATTCGCGAACAGATAGGGGCGGTCGCTGGTGAAGATCAGGAAGTCACCGGCGGCCACCCGGCTGGGTGCCTCCCCGTCCCTTTCGACCGTCAGCACGCCTTCCATGACGTAGAGCATTTCATGCCAGTTGGCGGCATCCGCTTCGGCCGGATAGACTTCGTGCGCACCCAGCGACCATGTCCATAATTCCGCTTCCCGCGCGGCCGGGACGGTGCCGAGCAGGGTAGCGCGGCTGTCGTCGCTGATCCCGCGCCAGGCGAGGCTGTCAATCCGGCTGTTGTCGCGCATGTCCGGCGGGCGGACAAGGCGCGAGAAGCTGACGTCCAGCGCCTGCGCCAGCCGGTCAAGCGTCGACAGGCTGACATTCGCCTCCCCGCTTTCAATACCGGAGATCATGCGGCGACTAACGTCCGCCTGCGCCGCCAGCGCATCCTGACTGAGGCCGCGTTCGGCGCGCAGCGCGCGGACATTGCCCGCGACATGGGCAAGGACATCTGGCCGCTCGGGCAAGCGATCCTGCGTCGCGGCGTCTTGACTGTGCAATATAGTGCTCATAGGGCGATGTGCATTATGTTGCACAATCCCGCTCTCGACAAGCCCGCTCAGCCCCGTCTGATGATCGGCCGCCCGGAACTCGCGCTGATCGGCGTAACGGTCCTTTGGGGCGGCACCTTCCTGATCGTGCATCATGCGGTGCAGGCGACCGGGCCGTTCTTCTTCGTCGGGCTGCGTTTCGGGACGGCGGCGCTGCTGGCCCTGCCCTTTGCCCTGCCGGTGCTGCGCGGGCTGACCGCGCGGGAAATGCTGGCGGGGCTGATGATCGGGCTGGGCATCTTCATCGGCTATTCGCTCCAGACCTGGGGCCTGCAAACAATCAGCAGCAGCACGTCCGCCTTCATCACGGCGGCCTATGTGCCGCTGGTGCCGATCCTGCAATGGATCGTGTTGCGACGGCGGCCAAGGCTGGCGAGCTGGATCGGGGTGGCGCTGGCCTTTGCCGGGCTGGTGCTGATCGCTGCGCCGGAACAAGGCTTCGCGCTGGGCAAGGGCGAGGCGCTGACCCTGATCAGCACATTGGCGATCGCGCTCGAAATCATCTTCATCAGCCTGTGGGCGGGCAAGGTGAATGTCGCACGGGTGACTTTGGTGCAACTCGCCGTAACATCGCTGCTCGCCTTCGCCTGCATGGCACCGGCGGGCGAGGCCGTGCCGCCCTTTAACTGGATGGTCGTGCTGAGCGCCTGTGGCCTGGGGGCGATGACCGCGCTGATCCAGTTTGTGATGAACTGGGCGCAGCGTAGCGTCTCCCCTACCCGCGCCACGCTGATCTATGCCGGGGAGCCGGTATGGGCGGGAATCATCGGCCGTATTGCGGGGGAAAGGCTGCCCTCGACCGCGCTGGTCGGCGGCCTGTTGGTGGTGGCCGCCGTGATCGTCAGCGAAATCGAGTTCAAGCGGAAGAAGGGCTAGCGGCGAGGACAAATTCGGGATGGTGGGAAGCGAGCAAAATTAGCCCCTCCCCTTCAGGGGAGGGGCTAATGTCGTGTTCCCGCCCAAATCCGCCACTTAACGGTGCTGGAATTTATTCACGCCACCTATCCCCGCCGGAACACCGGCGCGCGTTTTTCGAAGAAGGCGGCGAAGGCTTCCTGCGCTTCGGGGGAGGAGAGGGTTTCACGGAACAGGCGGGCTTCCTCTTCCATCCGGGCGTTGAGCGCGGCGGGATCGCCCTTCATCAGGCGGCGGGCGGCAAGAAGGGCCTGTGGCGGCTTGGCCATCAACGCAGCCGCCTTGGCGCGGGCATGGGCCAGCAGGTCGTCCGCCGGGATGATCGCGGTGACGAGGCCGGCCCGGTCGGCCGCGTCGGCATCCATCGGTTCGCCCAGCAACAGCATCGCTGCCGCCTTGGCATGGCCAAGCGTCGCGGGTGCGAGCAGGCTGGAGCCAGCTTCGGGCACCAGCCCCAGATTGACGAAAGGCATGACGAAGCGCGCGTCGGGCGCGGCATAGACCAGATCGCAATGGAAGAGCATGGTCGTGCCGACACCGACCGCCAGCCCCTGCACTG
Organism: Sphingobium sp. AP50; assembly: GCF_900109095.1. Classification (GTDB taxonomy): domain Bacteria; phylum Pseudomonadota; class Alphaproteobacteria; order Sphingomonadales; family Sphingomonadaceae; genus Sphingobium. The sequence continues at coordinate 859,247 of NZ_FNYZ01000001.1, read as the reverse complement.
CGGCGACCAGTGGCTTATCGAAGGCGGCGATCGCCTGAATGAAGGCAAAGGCAGCCGCCCCGCCCTCCGGCCCGGCCATGAAGTCCTTCAGGTCATTGCCCGCGCAAAAGGCATCCCCCTGCCCCGTGAACAGGACCGCGCCAATGTCCGGCCGCGCGGAGGCATCGGCCAGAGCGGCCGTCATGGCGCGATACATCGGGCCGGTCAGCGCATTCTTCTTGTCGGGGCGATCGAACTGAATCTCGATGACACCGTCTATTTCCATGATCCTGATACCGTCGGACACGGTCCATCCTCTCCTTCTTGGGCTCCAAGGGGAAATTGTTGGCGCAGCCGGAGCGCCGCGTCTATCCCCCGCCCAAACCGTCGCTGCCACGGGAAAGCCGATGAATCGCCTGCGCCAAGTCCTTGACCCGTTTCTGTTGCTGCTGATCGCGACCGTCGCCCTAGCGTCCGTGTTACCCGCACGGGGCGAAGGCGCGCGCATCGCCGACATGGCGGCGGACGCGGGCATCGTGCTGCTTTTTTTCCTGCATGGCGCAAAATTGTCGCGCGAGGCGATCTGGAGCGGGGCAAAAGCGTGGAAACTGCATCTGGCGACGCTCGGCACGACCTTCGTCGCCTTCCCGATTCTGGGATTGTTGATCGGGCGATTCGGCATCGTGCCGCAGGATATGCGGGCGGGCCTGCTGTTCCTGACCCTGTTACCCTCGACCGTCCAGTCCTCCATCGCCTTCACAGCGATCGCGCGGGGCAATGTGGCAGCGGCGGTCGTTAGCGCCTCCTTCTCCAACCTTCTGGGCATTTTCCTGACGCCGCTGCTGGTCGCGCTGCTGATGCAAAGGAGCGGTAGCGGGAGCCTGATTTCCCTGTCTTCGATCGAAGGGATCGTGCTGCAATTGCTGTTGCCCTTTGTCGTGGGGCATTTGCTGCGGCCGTGGATCGGCGGCTTCGTGACCCGGCACAAGAGCCTGCTGGGCAAGGTCGACCGGGGATCAATCCTGCTGGTGGTCTATGCCGCTTTCTCTGCCGCCGTGGTCGAGGGGCTGTGGTCGAAAGTGTCGGGCGCGGAATTGCTGGCGCTGGCGGGGCTGTGCATCGCGGTTCTGACGATCATTCTGCTGTTCACGCTGGCGCTGGGGCGGATGATGGGCCTGTCGCGGGAAGACGCGATCGTGCTGCAATTTTGCGGGTCGAAGAAGAGCCTTGCGTCCGGCGTGCCGATCGCCGGGGTGCTGTTTCCTGCGGCGGCGGTGGGACCGATCCTGCTGCCGATCATGCTGTTCCACCAGATCCAGTTGATGGCCTGCGCCTTTCTGGCGCGCCATTATGGGGCACGGGCGGACGATAAAAGCAACAGCGAGTGAGACATAGGAATCGACTCTGCCGGGGCGCTTTTATACATACGTAAAATATAAGATGATCAGGGGTAATCGATTTGGTTCAAGGGGTGCTGGCCGGGGATGATCCCGACGCAGGATGGAGCCTGCCGGCCTGGACCTATGCCGATCCCGAATTTTTTGCGTTGGAAGTGGAGCGGATATTCCGTCCGTCCTGGCAGATCGTCTGTCATGAGAGCGACATTCCCCTTCCCGGCGACTATCATACACTCGATTATATTAGCGAAAGCGTGATCCTGATGCGCGGCGACGATGGCGTCGTGCGCGGGTTTACCAATGTCTGCCGCCATCGCGGGGCGCGGATCGTGGATGGCGCGAGCGGCTGCGCGAAGAAGCTGGTCTGCCCCTATCATGGCTGGACCTATGAAAAGGACGGCCGCCTGTCCGGCGTGCCGATGAAGGCCAGCTATGGCGCAGACTTCGCGCTGGCCGACCATGGCCTGGCGCCTCTCGAGGTGGAGAATTGGCAGGGCTTTCTGTTCGTGCGGCTGACCAACGATGGCGGGCCTTCGGTGGCGGAAATGATGGCCCCCTATGTTGAGGAAATCGCCGCCTATCGCTTTGGCGACCTGCGCGCGCTGGGGCGGGTGACGCTGCGACCGCGCGCTGTGAACTGGAAGAATATCGGCGACAATTATTCGGACGGGCTGCATATCGCGGTCGCGCATCCGGGGCTGAAGCGGCTGATGGGCGACGGCTATGGCGTGGAAGCCTCGCTCCATGCCGACAAGATGTGGGGACCGATCCTCGATCGCCCCTCTGCCAACCTGTCCGAACGCGCCTATCAGCATTTCCTGCCATCGGTGCCGCATTTGCCGCCCGAACGGCAGCGGCTATGGACCTATTTCAAGCTGTGGCCCAATTTCGCCTTCGACATCTATCCCGACCAGGTGGATTTCATGGCCTGGCTGCCGGTGTCGCCGACGCAGACTTTGATCCGTGAGATCAGCTATGCCCTGCCGGATGATCGCCGGGAAATGCGGGCGGCCCGCTACCTCAACTGGCGGATCAACCGGCAGGTGAATGTCGAAGATACCGAATTGGTCGGGCGGGTACAGGCGGGGATGGCGTCGGCCAGCTTCACCGTCGGCCCCTTGAGCGAGCAGGAAGTGGCGCTGCGGCATTTTTGCGGGCGGGTGCGTGAGGTTATCCCGCAGGCGCGGTTGCACCGCGCGCCGGGGATGGGGTGGAGCAGCAGGGCATGAGCAAATCCTACGACGCGGTGATCATCGGCGGCGGCCATAATGGCCTTGTCTGCGCCTTCTATCTGGCGCGGGCGGGCTACAATGTCCGCATCCTGGAGCGGCGCGACGTCGTGGGCGGCGCGGCGGTGACGGAGGAATTCCACCCCGGCTTTCGCAATTCGACCGCCAGCTACACGGTCAGCCTGCTCAATCCCAAGGTCATCCGCGACATGAAGCTGGCCGACCATGGCTATCGCGTGATCGAGCGGCCGATCAGCAATTTCCTGCCGCAGGAGGATGGTGGCTATCTGAAGCTGGGCGGCGGGCTGGAGAAAACGCAGGCGGAATTCCGCAAGTTCAGCAGCAAGGATGCCGAGGCGCTGCCGGCTTATTATGATGCGCTGGAGGTTGTGGCCGATATATTGCGCGATCTGGTGCTGAAAAGTCCGCCCAATGTCGGCGACGGGCTGACCATGATCGTCGATGCGCTGAAACAGGGCCGGCGGATCGCCGGGCTTGGGATCGAGCAGCAGCGCGACGTGCTGGACCTATTCACCAAATCGGCGCGCAGCTTCCTCGATAGCTGGTTCGAGAGCGATGCGGTGAAGGCGGCGTTCGGCTTCGACGCGGTGGTGGGCAATTATGCCAGCCCCGACACGCCGGGCAGCGCCTATGTGCTGCTGCACCATGTCTTTGGCGAGGTGAACGGCAAGAAGGGCGCCTGGGGCCATAGCGTCGGCGGCATGGGCACGATCACGCAGATCATGGCGAAGGTCGTGGCGGCCATGGGCGTGGAGATCAGCCTGGAGGCCCCGGTCGCATCGGTGCTGGTGGATGGCGAGCGCGCGGTCGGGGTGAAGCTGGAAAGTGGCGAAGAGGTGATGGGCGGCGTGCTGATCGCCAATGTGGGGCCGAAATTGCTCTATGAGCGGATGATGGCCCCCGCCGACCTGCCGACCGATTTCCGCAAGCGGGTGAAGGCGTTCAAGGCGGGATCGGGCACGTTCCGCATGAATGTGGCATTGGATGCCCTGCCCGACTTCACCTGCCTGCCGGGCGTGGGGGAACATCATCAGTCGGGGATCATCATCGCGCCGACTTTGGACTATATGGACCGGGCGTTTCTGGATGCGAAGCGCGACGGCTGGTCGAAAGCGCCGATCGTGGAGATGCTGATCCCCTCGACCATAGACGACACGCTGGCCCCGGCCGGGTGCCATGTGGCGAGCCTCTTCTGCCAGCAATTTGCGCCGGAGCTGCCGGACGGCCGCCATTGGGACGATGAGCGCGAGGCGGCGGCCGATGCGATCATTGCCACGGTGGAAGCGCAGGCGCCGGGCTTTGCGAAGAGCGTGATCGCACGGCAGCTTCATTCGCCGCTGGATCTGGAACGGAAATTCGGGCTGGTCGGCGGCGACATCATGCATGGCAATCTGACGCTGGACCAGATGTGGGCGGCGCGGCCGGTGCTGGGCCATGGCGCCTATCGCGGGCCGGTGAAGGGCCTCTATATGTGCGGCGCAGGCACGCATCCGGGCGGCGGCGTGACCGGCGCGCCGGGGCATAATGCGGCGCGGGAGGTGCTGCGCGACGGGACGCTGATCGGGAAATGGCGGCGGCGCGGATAGCGCGCCTTGCCCTCCCCCGCTCGCTTCCCTAAAGCACCGGCTCATGCCCGATATCTTCATTCCTGACGCGACTCCCGAGCTGACTGGCCGGGCGTTGTTTCCGCATCGGCATCTGCTGTCGATCGCCGACCTCAAGCCCTGGGAAATCCGCTTCCTGCTGGACGAGGCCGAACATTGGGCCGCGACCAACAAGGGGCAGGCGCGCAAGCATGACGGGCGGCTGGCGGGGATGACCCAGATCAACGCCTTTTTCGAGAATAGCACGCGCACCTTGCTGTCGTTCGAGATTGCCGGCAAGCGACTGGGCGCGGATGTGGTGAACATGGCCGCCGCCACGTCCAGCCTGAAGAAGGGCGAAACGCTGATCGACACGGCGATGACGCTGAACGCCATGGCCGCCGACGTGATCGTGATCCGCCATGCCAGTTCGGGCGCGGTGCGGCTGATCGCGGACAAGGTGGACTGTCCGGTACTGAACGCGGGCGATGGCTGGCACCAGCATCCCACGCAGGCCCTGCTCGACGCGCTGACCATTCGCCGTCGCAAGGGCAGCTTCGAGGGGCTGGTCGTCGCGATCTGTGGCGACGTGCTGCACAGCCGGGTGGCGCGATCGAACATGCTGTGCCTGGCCGCGCTGGGCGCGCAGGTGCGCGCGGTGGCGCCGCCGACCCTGTTGCCGCCCGAAGTCGAGATGCTGGGCGCGACACCCTATACGCGGATGGACGAAGGGCTGGAGGGCGCGGACGTGGTGATGATGCTGCGGCTCCAGAATGAGCGGATGGACGGCGCCTTCATCCCGTCGGCGCGCGAATATCATGCGCTTTATGGCCTGACGCCGGAACGGCTGGCGATCGCCAAGCCCGACGCGCTGGTCATGCATCCCGGCCCGATGAACCGGGGCGTGGAAATCACCAGCACGGTGGCCGACCATCCCGACCGATCCGCCATCACCGAGCAGGTGGCGATGGGCGTGGCGGTGCGCATGGCGTGCCTTGACGTACTGACGCGCAGTGCGCGTGGCGTGGAGGGCTGGGCATGAGCAAGATTGCAATCATCAACGGCAAGCTGGCCGATCCCGCCGGTGACGCGCTGACGCCCGGCACCGTGCTGATCGAGGGCGACCGGATCGTCGCGACGGGCACGGTCGATGTGCCGGCCGATACGCAGACGATCGACGCGCAGGGGCTGGTGGTCGCACCGGGCCTGATCGATCTGGGCGTGTTCGCCACCGACAAGCCGGCCTTTCACTTTGGCGGGATCACGCGCGCGGCGCTGATGCCGGACCAGCGCGCGCCGCTGGACGAGGTCGGCCTGATCCGCGAGGCAACGCGCGCGGGCAAGCCCGATTTCTGGGTCCACCCGATCGCGGCGGCGACGCGGGGCCTCAAAGGGACCGAAATGGCCGAAATCGGCCTGATGCAGATGGCCGGAGCCAAGGCCGTGGGCACCGGGCGCCAGTGGATCGCCGATTCGGGCGTGATGCTGCGCGTGCTGGCCTATGCCAGCGGGCTGGGCCTGACGGTCATCGCCCATGCCGAGGATGGCGGGCTGACGGCCAAGGCTGTGGCGACCAGCGGCGAGACGGCGACGCGGCTGGGTCTGCCCCACGCGCCCGCCTGTGCCGAGGCGATGGCGATCGCCCGCGACCTGATGCTGGTGCGCCAGACCGGGGCGGCGATCCATTTCCGGCTGGTGACGACGAAGGCGGGCTTCGATCTGATCCGCGCCGCCAAGGCGGAGGGGCTGAAGGTCACATGCGGCATCAGCCCGGCCTATCTCTATCTCAACGATCAGGCGGTGACGGATTTCCGCACCTTTGCCCGCCTGTCCCCGCCACTGCGCGACGAGCGTGACCGGCAGGCCTGCCTCGCGGCGGTGGCCGACGGGACGGTCGACGTCATCACCTCCAGCCATGATCCGCGCGGGCCGGAGGACAAGCGCCTGCCCTTCGCCGACGCTTCGCCCGGCATGGCGGGGGCGGAAACGCTGCTGGCGCTGTCGCTCAATCTGGTGCGCGACGGACAGTTGTCAATCAACCGGCTGATGACACTGCTGAGCGCCAATCCGGCGAAGATATTGGGCGTGGACGCTGGCAGCTTTGCGAGCGGTAGCGCGGCCGACCTGATCTTCATCGATCCCGATGCGCCGTGGATCGTGGATTCGGGCAAGATGGCGGCGGCGGCGGGCAACACCCCGTTCGACCGCCTGCCGGTACAGGGCCGCGCGCGGCGGATCATGAAGGGTGGGCTGTTCCGGTAGGCCGGATAGGCGGGGCCGGCGCTTAACTTCGCATATGTCCCGTATATTCTGAAATTTTGTAACGGTTAGGTGATCCTATCGGAAAGCGGTGTGCGCTGCGATCGGCAGCGCTTGGGCGATTGTAGCAGATGGGCGGCCGGTAGGACAAAGCGGCGGGGAATGGAGGCTATTTGAGCATCTCACATCCCACCGGCAGTTCGACCGGGTTCGCGGCGAACGGAAAATATAAGGCTTGGAAGAGACTATCAGAAGTCATCGCGACATGCATGAGGTTCAGCAGTTCGCGTGTAGAGGACAGTTCCCCCAATGGCGGCTACCTTGAATTGGCCCGCATACTCCTCCGGATGCCGCACTCTGTTACGGTTCTTGCCGTTTGCAGGCAATAATGGCCAAAAATATCCAACGCCATCTCGATCAACGAATATATAGCGCCCATCAGGTTGACGGGAGAGTGCGAGGGCTGGCTTTACGCTAAGTTGATAGCTCGTCTTTGATGCTCCGGCGACATAGCTGAACTTGCGCTTCGCAGGCTCAATAATATGGATCGCATCATCGCGGATCAATAAAGCTGGCGCGTTCGGAGCGGCATAGCAACCGTAAACTGAAATCCGGTCGATCGGTTCAGAGCGACCAAGGACGACCATCAAAAACATCGGCACAATCATGGCTGCTGCGATCATACTCCAGCCCGCCAATTGAGCTCTGAAAGACATCCCTGAGAAAAAGCCATTCATTATCGAGCGCCTAAGTTAAGCGGCGCCCCCGTGCAATCATATAAGGTCCGTTTTCACTGGCGGTTCCCGCGAAAGCTGGCCCCCATCTCCGACCTACCAGCAAAATGAAGAGCCGAGACATGCCCCTCCATCTGCGCGGCGATGACCGTGTGGGGTTGCTCCACCCCAGTCCCCTTCTTCTCCGCCTTCCAAGGGAACCCCCTTCCCCTTCGCGCGCTTGCCCTGTTGAATAGCAGGGGATGATGATGACCGATCGAATCGCGCAACAGGTGCATGTCGACGCGCCGTGGAAGATTCCGCCGCGGGCCTGGTGGGAGATTTTGAAACGCGTCTATGCCGCCATGTCGGGCAATCATCTGGGCCTGTTGTCGGCCGGTGTCGCTTATTATGCCTTCCTGTCGATCGCGCCGTTGCTGGCGGCCGTAGTGCTGACCTATGGGCTGATCGGCGACCCCTCGCTGGTGCAGCGGCATATGGCAGCGATCATTACCGTGGTGCCGAGCGACGCCGCGCAGATCATCAACGATCAGTTGATCGGCGTGGTATCCGCGGCCAAAGGGACGACCGGCCTTGGCCTCGTCATGGCGCTAGCGCTGGCCGTCTATGGCGCGACGCGCGCGGCGACCGCGATCATGGAGGCGCTCAATATCGTCTATGCATCCAAGGAATCGCGCGGCATCATCGCCCTCTATCGCGTGTCGATGGGCATCACCTTTTCCGCCGTACTGGTGGTGGTGGCGGGCGTAATCACCGCGACGATCATCGGCCTTGTCCAGAAATTGCTGACTGGCTGGGGTGGCGGCGTCATCTTTGCGATCAAGGCGACGACATGGGTGTGCGCCGGGCTGCTGGCCAGTACGATCTTCGGGCTGATCTATCGTTTCGGGCCGCACCGGCGCAAGGCGCAGTGGCAATGGCTGACGGTGGGATCGGTGACGGCCACACTGTTCTGGCTAGTGGTGACGCTGGGCGTATCCTTCTATGTCTCGCGCTTCGGCAATTATAACGAGACTTATGGATCGCTGGGCGCGGTGGTGGTGTTGCAACTGTGGCTGTTCGTGTCCGCCTATGTCGTGTTGCTGGGCGCGCAGATCAACGCGGAGGCCGAGCGGCAGACCAGCGTGGACACGCAGGTCGCGGAGCCGATGCAAAAAGCCGCATAATGGCGCTTGCCCTCCCCGACAGCCCGCGCTAAAGCGCCCTCCTTCGCTGGTCCCGGCCAGTGCAGGAGTGTAGCTCAGTTGGTAGAGCGTCGGTCTCCAAAACCGAATGCCGTGGGTTCGAGTCCCTCCACTCCTGCCAAGCGAACTGGCCGCGATCCCTTGAAAAACCATGGGTTCGCGGCTAGGTGCGCTTAGCGAAGCATGGATCGCGGAGCATGCGGTCGCACCCCCGGACGCTGAAACAAAGCGGGATCGGGAGGGCGGACTGTTGCTTCGCGAATTGGTGTTGGTTCAAGGTTCAAGAAGGCAGGCGATGGCGAAGGTTTCCCCCGGCGAATTCGTCAATCAGGTTCAGACCGAAGCGAAGAAGATCGTGTGGCCGACCGGCCGCGAAACGGTGATGACCGGCGTGATGGTCGTCATCATGACGACGCTGCTGGGCCTCTTCTTCTTTGGCATCGACACCTTCTTCGGCGCGATCGTTCAGTGGTTGCTGAGCGTGGCAGCCGGCCAGGCCTGATTTTAGGCTAATTGGGAGTTTGAGACGGTAACATGGCGCGCTGGTACATCATCCACGCCTATTCGGGCTTCGAAAACAAGGTCAAGGAATCGATCCTGTCCGAAGCCGAGCGCATGGGCCTCTCCCAACTGGTCGAGCAGGTGGAAGTCCCCACCGAGACCGTGACCGAAGTCAAGCGCGGCAAGAAGGTCCAGGTCGAACGCAAGTTCATGCCCGGCTATGTCCTCGCCAAGCTGGCAATGAACGACGACATCTATCACCTGGTCAAGAATACGCCCAAGGTGACGGGCTTCCTGGGATCGAGCGGCAAGCCGCAGGCGATCAGTGAATCCGATGCCGCCCGCTATTTCGGCGCCCAGAAGGAAGCCGAAGCCGCCCCCAAGCACAAGGTCAATGTCGATTACGAAATCGGCGACAGCGTCAAGGTGCTGGACGGCCCCTTCGCCAGCTTCAACGGCGTGGTCGAGGAACTGGATTTCGAAAAGAACCGGGTCAAGGTGTCGGTGTCGATCTTCGGTCGCGCCACCCCGGTCGAACTGGACTTCGAACAGGTCGAACTGTCGAAATAAGCCGCCGCGAGACGGTTTTCAAAAAGGGTCGCCTTTTCTTCGGATCGGCGGCCCTTTTGCCGTAAAGAGCAGGTCGAACAAGGGTTTGTCGCACATGTCGACAGACCCCCTTTCTTTTCATGGCGAACATCGCTATAGGCCCGCGCTTCCGTGCCGCCCCTGGGTAGCCGGACCATGTGCGGGAGGTTGTTTTCGTAACGACCGTTCGACCGCTAAACTTGAACCGGGCGGCATGCTTGCCAAGTCGCCCAGCTAAAGAGTGAGTGACAATGGCCAAGAAGATTACGGGCTATATCAAACTCCAGGTGCCCGCTGGAGAAGCAAAGCCCGCCCCGCCGATCGGCCCTGCCCTGGGTCAGCGCGGCGTGAACATCATGGAATTCTGCAAGGCGTTCAACGCCCAGACCGCGAACATGGACAAGGGCACCCCGCTGCCCACCATCATCACCGTCTATGCAGACCGCAGCTTCACCTTCATCATGAAGCAGCCGCCCGCCACCTATCTGATCAAGAAGGCGATCAACCTGAAGTCGGGTTCCAAGGAACCGGGCAAGGTCGTCGCCGGCAAGATCACCCGTGCGCAGCTTGCTGACATCGCCCAGTCGAAGATGGTCGACCTGAACGCGAACGACATCGACGCAGCGACGAAGATCATCGAAGGCTCCGCTCGCGCGATGGGCCTCGAAGTGGTGGAGGGCTAAGAGCATGGCAAAGGTCACCAAGAAGGCGAAGGCCCTGTCCGCCGCCATCAACAAGGAAAAGCTGCACGGCGTTGACGAAGCGCTGGGCCTGATCAAGACCCACGCGACCGCCAAGTTCGACGAAAGCGTCGAAATCGCGATCAACCTGGGCGTCGATCCGCGTCACGCCGACCAGATGGTCCGTGGCGTCGTCACCCTGCCCGCCGGCACCGGCAAGGACGTTCGCGTCGCCGTGTTCGCTCGCAACGACAAGGCTCAGCAGGCGCTCGACGCCGGTGCCGACATCGTGGGCGCCGAAGACCTGCTCGAATCGATCCAGGCTGGCAACATCGACTTCCAGCGCGTCATCGCCACCCCTGACATGATGGGTCTGGTGGGTCGCCTGGGTAAGGTGCTGGGTCCCAAGGGCCTGATGCCGAACCCGAAGCTGGGCACCGTGACGCCGAACGTCGCCGAAGCCGTGAAGGCCGCCAAGGGTGGTCAGATCGAATTCCGCGTCGAAAAGGCCGGCATCATCCACGCTGGTCTGGGCAAGTCGAGCTTCACCGCCGAAGACCTGCGCAAGAATTTCGACGCCTTCGTCGACGCGATCGTCAAGGCGAAGCCGTCGGGTTCGAAGGGCAAATATGTCCGCAAGATCGCCCTGTCGTCCTCGATGGGCCCGGGCGTGAAGGTCGACGTGGCGGAAGTCGCTTCGGTCTGATCCTGCACGGATAAGTGATAAAGGGGCCGCCTTCCCTCCTTGCGGGGGAAGGCGGCCTTCTTATTTTGGGGCTGGTTACCCAAGCCTTCGTGGCAAAACCATGCTCCTGCGAAAGCAGGAGCCTAGGAACCCAGGTGACGCGCTCAACCCTGGGCTCCTGCTTTCGCAGGAGCACAAGAGCAATCGTATCCGTCGGGAATGGCGGGTCGCTTTTACCGATGGAAAACAAGAATATGGCATTTGAATTTCTCCCCGCCCTCCTGTCGCAGGCGCTGACTACCAAAGGGTATGAAGCGCTGACCCCCGTCCAGTCGGAAGTGACGCAGGAGGAAGCGCATGGCCGCGACCTGCTGGTGTCGGCACAGACCGGATCGGGCAAGACCGTCGCCTTCGGCCTGGCCATGGCCGGCGAATTGCTGGGCGAAGAAGAAAGGCTGCCCGTGGCCGGGCTGCCGCTGGCGCTGGTGATCGCGCCGACGCGCGAACTGGCGTTGCAGGTCAGCCGCGAACTGGAATGGCTCTATGGCGCGGCGCGCGCCCGTATCGCGACCTGCGTGGGCGGCATGGACGCCGCCAAGGAACGCCGCGCGCTCAGCCACGGCGCGCACATCGTCGTCGGTACGCCGGGCCGCCTGCGCGACCATCTGGAACGCGGCGCGCTCGACCTGTCGGCCATGCGTACCGTCGTGCTGGACGAAGCCGACGAAATGCTCGACATGGGCTTCCGCGAAGATCTGGAAGGCATTCTCGACAGCGCGCCGGAAGGCCGCCGCACCCTGCTCTTCTCGGCCACCATGCCCAAGCCGATCGTGGCGATGGCCAAGCGCTACCAGCAGGACGCGCTGCGCATCTCCACCGTCAGCGAAGAACGCGGCCATGGCGACATCAGCTATCAGGCGCTGACGGTTGCGCCGTCCGACATCGAAAATGCGGTGGTGAACCTGCTGCGTTATCATGAGGCGGAGACGGCGATCCTGTTCTGCGCCACGCGCGACAATGTGCGTCATCTGCACAGCAGCCTGACCGAGCGTGGTTTTGCCGCCGTGGCGCTGTCGGGCGAACATAGCCAGAATGAGCGTAACCATGCGTTGCAGGCGCTGCGCGACAAGCGCGCCCGTGTGTGCGTGGCGACTGACGTGGCCGCGCGCGGCATCGACCTTCCCTCGCTGACGCTGGTGGTCCATGTGGAACTGCCGCGCGACGCCGAGACGATGCAGCATCGGTCGGGCCGTACCGGTCGCGCCGGCAAGAAGGGCACCGCCGTCCTGATCGTCCCCTATCCGCGTCGCCGCCGTGTCGAATCGATGCTGCGCGGGGCGAAGATTCCGGTCGAATGGGGCACCCCGCCGAGCAAGGAAGCGATTCTGGAGCAGGACAATCTGCGCCTGCGGTCGACCCTGATGGAAAAGGCGGAACTGGACGAGGCGGATTGGGCGCTGGGCGCCGAACTGCTGGCCGAAAAGTCCGCCAAGGAAATCGCGGCGATGCTGGTCAGGAGCGCCCGTGCAGCCCTGCCCGCGCCTGAAGAGCTGCTGGATCGCAGCGAAGCGCCAGCGCGCAATGACGGGCCGCGTCCGGGCTTTGAGGACACCCAGTGGTTCCGCATGGACATTGGTCGTCGCCAGAATGCCGATCCGCGCTGGATCCTGCCGCTGATCTGCCGTCGTGGCCATGTGTCGCGTCAGGATATTGGCGCGATCCGCATCACCGCCGACGAGACGATGTTCGAAATTCCCCGGACGATCGCCAGCCGCTTCCTGTCGGCGGTCAAGCGTAGCGGCGAAGCGAATGACGAGGGCGCGGATGTCGCGTTCGAGATGATCGACGGCGCACCGCGCGAACAGGCCCGCGAGCATAAGCGCGCTGGCGGTCGGCCGAACGATCGTGGTCCGCGCCCGGCAGCGCATGCGCCCCGTCCGTTCAAGGGCGGCCCCAAGCGTCCGGGTGGCCCCGGCGGCCATGGCGGCCCGCGTCGTCCGCGCGGCTGATAATCAAATGATGTTGGCGGGTGGAGCGATCTCCACCCGCCATTTTTATATCAACTCACGCCACAGAGCGTGAGCATGCGGCCCGCCAGTTCGCGTTCGCCCATGACGACATGGGGCACACCCAGCCCCTCCAGATGCGCGACCTCCGCATCGCTGTGCGCGCGGGCGATGACTTGCAGCTTGTCGTTCAGGTGGCGGGCATGTTCATGGATGGCGCCGCCTTCGAACCCCTCCGGCACGGCGATCAGCAGGTGGCGCGCTTCGCAGATGCCGGCGGCGAGCAAATGCTTGTCCTCCAGCGCATTGCCCTTCACCACGGACAGGCCGGCTTCCTGCGCCTCCTCGACCTTTTCGGCGTCACCCTCCACGATCACGAAATGGACGTTGCGCTCGTGCAGGCGCGCGGCGATCAGCTTGCCGACGCGGCCATAGCCGACGAGGATGACGTGACCCATGCGCGGCCGGTCCGGCTGCTTCTGCGCCTCGCCCTCATCATCCGCCCGCTCATGCTTGCGCACGATCATCGAGAAGAGGATGGGGTTGAGGAAGATCGACGCCATTGCACCGGCCAGGATCAGATCGCGCGCATCTTCCGGCAGGACGCCCAGCCCGGTGCCCAGTGAGGCGAGGATGAAGGAGAATTCGCCGATCTGCGCAAGGCTGGCGGCGATGGTCAGCGCGGTGACATTGGCATGGCCGAAGGCGCGCACGATGCCCCAGGCGGCGATCGACTTGCCGATGACGATGATGAGGATGGTGGCGAGCAACGGCAGCGGCTGTTCCACCACGATGGAGGGATTGAAGAGCATCCCCACCGACACGAAGAAGAGCACGGCGAAAGCGTCACGCAGGGGGAGCGTTTCCTCCGTCGCGCGGCGGCTGAGCGGCGTTTCGCCCAGAATCATGCCCGCGAAGAAGGCGCCCAGCGCGAAGGAAACATCGAAGGCCAGCGCCGCGCCGAAAGCGACGCCCAAGGCGATGGCGAGGACCGCCAGGCGGAATAGTTCCCGCGATCCGGTATGGACGACCCAGTGCAGCGCCCAGGGGATGACGCGACGGCCAACGATCAGCATGAGCGCAACGAAGCCGGCAACCTTCAGCAGGGTGCCTAGCAGCGGCGCGATCAGGGCAGAGGCTCCTGCCCCGTCGGCACTGTTCATGACGCTGGCGAGGGCGGGCAGCAGGACGAGGGCGAGGACCATCACCAGATCCTCCACGATCAGCCAGCCCACCGCGATTCGCCCGCGCCGGGTTTCGACCAGATCAGCGCCCTGAAGCGCACGCAGCAGGACGACCGTACTGGCCACCGAGAGGGCCAGGCCGAAGACGATGCCGCCCATCAGGCCCCAGCCCATCAGATGCGCCAGCCCCATGCCCAGCAGCGTCGCCACGCCGATCTGGACCAGTGCGCCGGGCACGGCGATATTCTTGACCGAGAGAAGGTCTTTCAGGGAGAAATGCAGGCCGACCCCGAACATCAGCAATATGACGCCGATTTCGGCCAGTTCATTGGCCAGCCCTGCGTCAGCGACGAAGCCGGGCGTGAAGGGGCCGACCATGATGCCGGCGATCAGATAGCCGACCAGCGGCGAGAGTTTGAGGCGATGGGCGATGGCGCCCATGATGAAGGCGACGACAAGGCCGGCAACGATAGTGCCGATCAGGGGCGTGTGATGGGGCATAGATGCCTTTCGATCCTGTCGCCGGACGCTGAAAAGAAGCGTCCGGCGGGAAATTAACAGAATAAGGGCGCCTCACCTACCTCCGTTCGTTTCGAGCGCAGTCGAGAAACGTGAAGGGCAATTCTAGCCGCTTCTCGACTTCGCTCGAAGCGAACGGGTCAGGGGGACGTCCTTTTCATTCGATGATGGTCATCATGGCGGCCGACAGGGCGACGGCCGCGGCGCCCAGACCCGTCATGACGACAGGCATGAACCACCAGGGCTGACGGCGACGACGGCTGCGTCGCTGGCTTTTGCGAGGCATGGGACGAATTCCTCCTTCCGACGACAGGCCCGTGCGGGACGGGCGGGTCCGATGAGTCAGAGGAAGGCGGGCGGCGCCCTGGCGCGACGGGCGCGCAAAAGATGCAGCGGCTTGAGGCGCGGCGAATCGAGCGAAGAAATGCAAGCGGGAAGGTACCGCCAGACGGCCATCAGCAGCGCCGTGAACAGGCACCACAGCGCCACCGGCGGAATTCCGTCGCCATCGGGGCGAGCCGGCTGAACCGCCTGCACGGCGGCAGGCGCCCGCACCTTGAGCACGACATCGATCGTGGCGGGGTTGAAGGCGGAGCCGGTCACCCGGCTGAGCGGCAGGCCAAGCGGCGCTAATGCGGACAGGAGCGTTACTGCGATCAGAGTGCAGAAAGCGGCGAAAAGCGCAGCACGATGCATCATGCGCCTTCCCTTCCGCTTTTCCCTGCCCATATGCCGCATAGCGTTGCCTGTTTGCGTGATCCCACCTGTAAATAGGGAAAGGCGGGGGTGAAAACCAGTGCCGAAACCGCCCCCATCGGTTGACAGAAGCGAGTCATTCCACTAACGGGCCACATTCCCGCGCGGGTCGGCAGGACTTCATGTCTTTGGTGAGCTGCGTAAAGCAGATTTGAACGAGAAGAGAAGAGCCATGTTCGCTATCGTGCGCACGGGCGGCAAGCAGTATCGCGTCGCCGCCGGAGACAAGATCGTCGTTGAAAAGCTGGCTGGCGAAGCCGGCGACAAGGTTGAGCTGGGCGACGTCCTGCTGGCCGGTGAAGGTGGCGAGCTGAAGGATGCTTCCAAGCTGACCGTCGCCGCCGAAATCATCGCGCAGGCGAAGGGCGAGAAGGTCATCGTCTTCAAGAAGCGCCGCCGCCACAATTATCGCCGCAAGAACGGTCACCGCCAGAATCACACGATCCTCAAGATCGTGTCGATCGCCTGAGCGCAGCTAAGTTAAGGAGTTTAGGTCATGGCACATAAAAAAGCTGGCGGTTCGTCGCGCAACGGTCGCGATTCTGAGTCGAAGCGCCTTGGCGTGAAGAAGTTCGGCGGTCAGGACGTGATCGGCGGCAACATCATTATCCGTCAGCGCGGCACCCGCGTATACCCGGGCCGCAATGTCGGCATGGGCAAGGATCACACCCTCTTCGCGCTCGGCGAAGGCAAGGTGGTATTCCACACCGGCAAGCTCGGCCGCAAATATGTGTCGGTAGACGCGCTGGCCGCAGCCGCGGAATAACGGACGACTGATGACGGGTCGTCCTGCAAAAGGGGCGATCCTCATGGGTATAGGGCCATTGGCCTGACACCTAGTCCGAGGGAATAAAGGGCGCTCCTTCCACGCGAAGGGCGCCCTTTTTCCGTTGGGCGAAACACCCTCGCAAAAATCCCTCAAGCCTCTGGAACTCCATGCCTTCTCGCGCGTCGTGCGGGCGGGGAATCCAGCCAGAGATCACCGTCGCGAAGCCGTCATGAAAGGCGGCTAACGGCGCGCCCTAAGAGGAGACGAGAATGTTCGCCCGTACCCCCCGCCTGCTGCTGCGTCCCGGCTGGATGGAAGACGCCCAGGCGCTGGCCATGGCCATTGACGACACCGCTGTCGCCCGCAATCTGTCGCGCGTTCCCAGTCCCTATGGGCTGGACGATGCCGAGGCCTTTCTGGCGCTGCCCCATCATCCGCAACTGCCCCGCCTGCTGGCCTTCACCCGCACCCAGGGCGCGCCGCGCCTGATCGGCGGGTGCGGCATCCATCTGAACGAGGATGGCGCGCCGGAACTAGGCTATTGGATCGCTCGCCCCTATTGGGGGCTGGGCTTCGCAACGGAGGCCGCGCGCGCCGTGCTGGCGATGGCGCGGGCCAACGGCGTCACGGATATCCGCGCCTGTCACTTTGCCGACAACCCGGCATCGGGCAATGTTCTGCGCAAGCTGGGCTTCCGCTTCACCGGGCGGGTCGAGCCGCGCTACAGCCTGGGTCGCGACGCGATGGTCGATTGCCTGCTGTTCGAGGAAGGCGAAGCCGGCCGAATGAACGACGACCCGGCGATGATGCTCTATCGGGATGCGTTGCCGGTGGCGGCGTGAGAGAGCGGACGGAGGGGTTTCCGCGCCATCGATAGGGCGACACCCCTCCACCACCGCCTTCGGCGGCGGTCCTCCTCCCCTTTACAGGGAAGGATGTTTCGGGCGATCGAAGACCCGCGTTGGCTTGCCGCCATAATCGGTGTCGACCAGCGGGTGGAAGCCCAGCTTTTCTGCGACCTTGATCGATGCCTCATTGCCGGGATCGATGATGCAGCGGACGGACGGGCTGTCGAGATGGGCGTCGGCCCATTCGAATATGGCGTGCATCGCTTCGGTGGCGATGCCCCTGCCCCAGCCATCGGGCGCCAGCACCCAGCCGGCCTCCGGCACGCCTTCCAGTTCCGCGATGCCGCGTTCGGCGCTGAGCAGGCCGGCTTCGCCAAGGAAGGCGCCGCTGTCCCGTTCCTCTATCACCCACATGCCATAGCCCAGCATCGACCACATGCCGGCATAGCGCAGCAGGCGGAACCAGACGGCCTGTGCGTCCTGCGGCTGGCCGCCGATATGGCGCACCACATCGGCATCGGCCCATAGCGCCTTGCAGGCGGCATAATCCTCCACCCGGTGCGGGCGGAGGATGAGGCGGATGGTTTCGAGCGTGGGTGCCTGGGACATGGAGCGATTAAAGGCCGCTCCGGCGTTCTGGTCAAGCGGCGGACGGCAGCGGGCCACCCATGCGCGCAGCGGCATAGGGCGTATCGGCCAGCGCGATCAGAGCGCGATCGTCGATGGCCCAGGGATGGAAGCCGGGCAGGAAATAGCCCAGCCATGGACGGGCCACCCGGCGCAATATGCCCGGCCGCACCAGCGCATAATGGAGCAGCCCGCCCCATGCACAGCGGCCGGTCACGCCATCCTGCCGCAACAGGTCCATCATGCCCCGCGCGCGGTGGTGGAGGAAATGCTTCGTCACGACCAGCATCATGGCGCTCTTCACCCACCAGCGCTTGAACCGGCCCCAGTCACGGGTGGCGTGGACCCATGTGTCATGCGCCACGCCCTTATGCTCGATCTCCTCGATCGCGTGCCAGCGCCACAGCGCCGCGATCTCCGGGTCGGCTCCGTCCAGATGGCCCGGGTCGCTGAGCAGTTCGTGCGCGAGGATGGCGGTGAAATGTTCCAACGCCATGGTCGCGGCGAGGCTCGCGATCGGTGGACGCTGTTTCGCAAGATCCAGCACCATCGTCACATCGGCGTCGAGGCGCGACACATCATAGCCATGATCCGTCACCTGCCGATTGAAGGCCAGATGTTCGCGGCTGTGGACGACCTCCTGTTTAATGAAGGCGGCGATCTCACCGGCCAGTTTGTCCGGCACGCCATCGCGGAAGGCACGGACGCTTTCTATGAAATAGGCTTCGCCGCGCGGGAAGGTGATCGACAGGGCATTGAAGAAAGCCGTGGCGATCGGATCGCCGTTCAGCCAATGTCGCGCGGCCCGGCGATCGCGTGCAAAGCGACGGTCGCGGGGTGTGATGGTGAGGTCAGTCGGGGTCATGGGGATGCCTCCGGTTGTTACTTACATTGATGTAAATAAGAGTAACTGACATCCATGTCAATTAAACGCGCCCGCCTCAGCCCGGATGAAAGCCGCCTCGTCGCCGTTGAGGCCGCACGCGACCTGCTGATCGAGGCGGGACCGCAGGCAGTTACGCTGAAGGCCGTGGCCGGACGGATCGGGCGGACGCACGCCAATCTGCTCCATCATTTCGGGTCGGCGGCGGGATTGCAGAAGGCGCTGGCCGCGCATCTGGGCGAGACGATCACCGCCAAGATCGGCGAAGCCGTGGATGCGGCGCGGCGCGGCGAGGTCAGCGCGCGCATCATCGTCGACATGACGTTCGACGCCTTCGACCGGGAGGGCGCGGGCGCGCTGGCAAGCTGGATGCTGGCGTCGGGCAATGAGGATGCGCTCGATCCGGTGGTGGAGGCGATCCATCGGCTGGTCGACAAGCTGGCAGCGAGCGCGCTCAACGCCAACCTCGCCGACCTGATCCGCGAGAATACTCTGATGCTGGTGCTGCTGGCGCTGGGTGATTCGCAACTGGGCGGCGCGATGGCCGGCGCGCTTGCCCTACCCCGCGAAAAAGCACGCGAAATCGCGACACGCAGCCTGACTTTCGCACTGATGCAGGAGGCTGCGGCGATCGCGGCGAAGGGCAAGGTTTAATTTTCTGCGTTTAGGCGCTATGGGCGCGGGCAGGATGGGCGATCCCGGTATCGCCCTGTTGTTTCTTGTTTACCGCATTCTGCGAATCGGCGGCTGTTTCAGTCGCCTCCAGAATGCTCTATGGGCGCGCCATGCATTTTCTCGATCAAGCCAAAATCTACATCAAATCCGGCTGGGGCGGCCCCGGCGCGGTCAGTTTCCGTCGTGAAAAATACGAGGAATATGGCGGCCCCGACGGCGGCAACGGCGGCAAGGGCGGCGACATCATCTTCGAAGCGGTACAGGGCCTCAATACCCTGATCGATTTCCGCTACACCCAGCATTTCAAGGCACAGCGCGGCACGCCCGGCATGGGCAAGAATCGTTACGGCGCGGGCGGCAGAGACTTGATCATCAAGGTGCCGGTCGGCACGCAGATATTGTCCGACCCCAAGCCGATCGAAGGCAGCGAGGACGAGGACGGCTATCCTGAGTATGAGGATCAGGACCTGCTCGCCGACTTCACCGAAGTTGGCCAGCGCGTCACCTTCCTGCGCGGCGGCGATGGCGGCCGGGGCAACATGTCGTACAAGACCAGCACCAACCGTGCCCCGCGCCAGCATGGTACGGGCTGGCCGGGCCAGGAAATGTGGGTTTGGCTGCGGCTGAAGCTGCTGGCAGACGTGGGTCTGGTGGGGATGCCCAATGCGGGCAAGTCCACGCTGATCAATCAGGTGACGAATACCAAGGCGAAGGTCGGCGCCTATGCCTTCACCACCACCAAGCCGCAGCTGGGCGTGGTGTTGCACCGCGACCGGGAGTTCGTGCTGGCGGACATTCCCGGCCTGATCGCGGGTGCAGCCGAAGGGGTCGGCATCGGCGATCGGTTCCTGGGGCATATCGAGCGGTGCCGCGCCTTGCTGCACCTGATCGACGCGACCACGGACGATCCGGTCGAGGCATTCCATATCGTCACCGAAGAACTGGCGGCTTATGGTGAGGGGCTGGACGAAAAGCCGCAGATCGTGGTGCTCAACAAGGGCGACCTGCTGGGCTCGGAATTGATGGAAGACATTGCCGACCAGCTGCGCGAGGAAGCGGGCGTGGAGGATGTGTTCATCATTTCCGGCGCAACCGGTGAAGGCGTGAGCGCGCTGCTCGACGCGGTGCTGCTGATGATGGACGACGACGCACGCGATGACGAGAGTGAAGGCGGCGCGGAAGACGAAGCCGGCTGGTCGCCGATTTGACCTTCCTCCCCTCCCCTTCAGGGGAGGGGACCGAGGGGTGGGGGCGTGCCGCAGACGCAACCTCAGAACCCGCCGATAGCCCCCGCCCCAACCCCTCCCCTGAAGGGGAGGGGCTTGTTTGGACCGCCCGATGACCCACAGCCTCTCCGGTTTCCCCCCTGCCCTCGTCCGCCGTCTGGTCATCAAGATCGGGTCGGCCCTGCTGGTCGATCCGGCGGGGGAAGTGCGGGTGGACTGGTTGCGCACGCTGGTCGCCGATGTGGCGGAGCGCAAGGCGGCGGGGCAGCAGGTCATCATCGTGTCGTCGGGCGCGATCGCGCTGGGCGCGCGGCGGCTGAAGCTGCCCAAGGGCGGGCGCGGATCGCTGGAAGATGCGCAGGCGGCGGCGGCCACCGGGCAGATTGCGCTGTCGCAATGCTGGGCCAGCCTGCTCGCCGAAAAGGGCATCACCGCCGCGCAGATGCTGGTGACGCTGGACGATCTGGAAAACCGGCGGCGTTACCTGAACGCTTCGGCCACGCTGGAGCGGCTGGTGGCGCTGGATGTCGTGCCGGTCATCAATGAGAATGACAGCGTGGCCACCACCGAAATCCGCTTTGGCGACAATGATCGGCTGGCGGCGCGTATCGGACAGGCGGCACGGGCTGACGCGGTTGCGCTGCTTTCCGATGTCGACGGGCTTTACACCGCCAACCCGCACGTCGATGCCAGCGCCATGCTGATTGAGACAATCGAAACGATCGACGCGCGGATCGCGGCGATGGCCGATGGCGGCTCCGCGTCGGGCATGGGATCGGGCGGCATGGTGTCGAAGATCCAGGCGGCGCGCATCGCCACCGGCGCGGGCGCGCATCTTGCGATCCTGTCCGGCAAGGTGGATTCACCGCTGGCGCATTGGGCCAATGGCGGTCGCGGCTCCATCTTCCTGGCCGCGCAGGGCAAGGGCGCACGCAAGGGCTGGCTGGCCGGGCGGCTGACGACGCGCGGGCGGCTGATCGTGGATGCGGGCGCGGAAAAGGCGCTGGGCAAGGGCAACAGCCTGCTGCCCGCCGGGGTCGCGAGCGTCGAAGGCCTGTTCGATCGTGGCGATGTAGTCGATATCGTGGCGCAGGACGGGCGGGTGATCGCGCGCGGGCTGATCGAATATGACAGCGAAGCCGCCGCCAGGATCGCCGGGCGGCGCAGCGAGGAAATCGCCACGCTACTGGGCGAAATGCCGCGATCGGTACTGGTCCATCGCGACCATATGGCGATGGTCTGAGCATGGCGCCCTTTCGCATCGCCATGACCGGCGCGACGGGTTTCGTCGGCGCTGAAGTGCTGGAGCAGGCGCTGGACGATGGGCTGCGCATCAATGCGCTGACCCGGCGCGCGCAACCGCCACAAGCCCGGCTGAAATGGGTGCCCGGATCGCTGGAGGATGCGGCGGCGCTCGACGTGCTGGTGCGCGATGCCGACGCGGTTATGCATATTGCAGGCGTGGTGAACGCGCCTGATCGCGAAGGATTTGAAGCCGGCAATGCGCGCGGCACCGTGGCGGTGATCGATGCGATGCGGCGGCGGGGCATCAAGCGGCTGGTGCATGTGTCGTCGCTGGCGGCGCGGGAACCGGGCCTGTCCGACTATGGCTGGTCCAAGGAACTGGCCGAGAAATATGTGAAGTCCAGCGGCCTCGATTGGACCATCGTGCGGCCGCCGGCCATTTATGGACCGGGCGACAAGGAAATGCTGGAACTGTTCCGCATGGCCAAGCGCGGCATCATGATGCTGCCGCCGGGCGGACGACTGTCGGCGATCCATGTGAGCGATCTGTCCCGGCTGCTGCTGGCGCTGGCGCAGGAGCGCGAGAATAGCCTGACCCGCACCTATGAGGTGGACGACGGCACGCCGGGCGGATGGGATCATAAGGATTTCGGCGCGGCGATCGGACGTGCGGTCGGGCGGCCGGTCAGGACGGTGGCGACGCCGGAATGGCTGCTGACCGTCGCGGCGCGGATCGACCGGATGGTGCGTGGCAAGAAAGCCAAGCTGACCCCGGATCGGGTCGATTATTTCTGCCATCCCGACTGGGTCGTCGCCAAGCGGATGCAGCCGCCCAAAAGGCTGTGGCTGCCGCAGGTGAAGACCGAGGACGGGCTGAAGGAAACGGTGGCCGCCTATCGGGAGAAGGGGTGGCTTTAGGCTGCCCTCATTCGATCAACATAATTCCGTTCGTGCTGAGTAGAGGCTGAGCTTGTCGAAGCCTCCTATCGAAGCGCCTGTCCTTCGATACGCCATTTCGACTTCGCTCAATGGCTACCCAGGACGAACGGCATCTTGATTGCCATTGGAACAAGCTTTCCCTCTAGGCTCAGCCCGAACGGATTTTACTGGTCTGCCGCCGCCGGCTTCTTTGCGCGTTGTTCTGCCAGAAATTCACTGATCGCCTGACCGCTGGCGTTGAGCAGCGGATAGGTGCGCGCGTCGCTCAACCAGTCGGGACGGCGGGCGCCGCTGCCGTAGAAGGTGTCGTAGACGAGGCTGAAGGCGAGGAAGACGATGGTCGCGCCGATCAGCCCCTTCACCGCGCCGAAGCCTGCGCCCAGCACCCGATCTACGGGACCGAGGATCGACTGGCGGGTGCGGCGGCCGATGGCGTGGGCGATCAGCTTGCCGACGCCGAAGGTAACGCCGAAGATGAGGACCAGCGCCAGCATCGCCGCCCCGCTGCTGTTGCCGACAAAGGCGCTGAGCAGTTCGGCCGCCGAGGCGTGGAACAGGCGGATGGCGAAGATCGCCAATACCCAGGCGATGAGCGAGAGGGTTTCGAGCACGAAACCGCGCATGAGGCCCAGCACGGCGCAACCGCCGATGGCGAGCAGGACGAGAATGTCGATGGCGTTCATTAAGGGCCACTCATATCGATAAATGACCCCGTCATTGCGAGCGTAGCGAAGCAATCCATGGACGCTCCGGTGGATTGCTTCGCTGCGCTCGCAATGACGAATGGATCATGAGGCGTTCATTGCCGGTGTGGCTATCCGCGTCCCAGCATCTGGTCAACCAGTTGGGCGAGCGTGCGGAAGCCGCTGACCGCGATTCCCTTCACCCCGTCCGCCGCCGAGGCCGGGATATAGGCAAGGGTAAAGCCCAGCTTTGCCGCTTCGCGCAGGCGCAGGGGCGAATGCGAAACGGGGCGGATTTCGCTCGACAGCGCAATTTCGCCGAACAGCACGATATCGACCGGCACCGGCCGTTCCGACATCGCGGAAATGAGCGCAGCGGCGACGGCGAGGTCGGCGGCCGGATCGGTCAGGCGATAGCCACCCGCGACGTTGAGATAGACTTCGCAGGTCGAGAAGCTGAGGCCACAGCGCGCCTCCAGCACGGCAAGGATCATGGCAAGCCGGCCGCTGTCCCAGCCGACCACCGCGCGCCGGGGCGTCGCGCCGCTGGACAGGCGCACGACCAGCGCCTGTATTTCTACCAGCACCGGGCGGGTGCCCTCCAGTGCGGGGAAGACGGTGGCGCCGGTCACTGTCTCATCGCGGTTGGTGAGGAACAGGGCGGACGGGTTGGCCACTTCCTCCAGCCCCTCCGCCACCATCGCGAAGACGCCGATCTCGTCGGTGCCACCGAAGCGGTTCTTCACCGCGCGCAGGATGCGATATTGATGGCTGCGCTCGCCTTCGAAGGCCAGCACGGTGTCGACCATATGTTCCAGCACGCGCGGACCGGCGATGCTGCCATCCTTGGTCACGTGGCCGACCAGGATCAGCGCCGTACCACGCTGCTTGGCGAATTTGATCAGTTCCTGCGACGAGGCGCGCACCTGGCTGACGGTGCCGGGTGCGCCTTCGATCAAATCGCTGTGCATCGTCTGGATCGAATCGATGACCAGCAGCGCCGGTGGTGGCCCCTCCCCCAGCGTCGTCAGGATATCGCGGACGGAGGTGGCGCTGGCCAGTTGGACCGGGGCGTTGCCGAGGCCGAGGCGCTGGGCGCGCAGGCGGACCTGATCGGCGGCTTCCTCCCCACTGATATAGGCGACCGACAACCCGCGCGCGGCGATACGTGCGGCCGCCTGCAAAAGGAGCGTCGACTTGCCGATGCCCGGATCGCCGCCGATCAGGGTCGCGGAGCCATGGACGATACCGCCGCCCAGCGCCCGGTCGAATTCTGCAATGCCGGTGCTGGTGCGCGGCGGCAGTTCGACTTCGCTGTCCAGCCCGACCAGCGTGATGGCGCGTCCGCCATTTTGCAGGTCATGGCGCTGGGAAAAGACCGTCTCCGCCGCTTCCTCGACGATGCTGTTCCACTCGCCGCAATCCTCACACTGGCCCTGCCACCGGCTGGCGACGGTGCCGCATTGCTGACAGACGAATTTGCGTTTTGCCTTGGCCATGGCACGGATATGCCGGACAGGCGCGAACATTGCAAGAACATCGATTGATGCGCTGGAAACCTCCGTCGGGCTGGCGCATTGATACGACATGAAAACGATCCGCGTCGCGAGTTACAATATCCGCAAGGCTATCGGCACTGACCGGCGACGAATGCCCGAACGGGTGCTGGAGGTGCTGAACGAGGTGGATGCGGATATCGTCGCGCTTCAGGA
Organism: Sphingobium sp. AP50; assembly: GCF_900109095.1. Classification (GTDB taxonomy): domain Bacteria; phylum Pseudomonadota; class Alphaproteobacteria; order Sphingomonadales; family Sphingomonadaceae; genus Sphingobium. The sequence continues at coordinate 834,335 of NZ_FNYZ01000001.1, read as the reverse complement.
GGCCGACCGGCGCTTTGGCGTGCGGTCTGCGGCCATCCCGCCGCTGCTGATGGACAATCAGAGCGGATATCGGCCGGTGCCGCTGAATGTGCAGGTGGACAGCATGGGCTGGCACGGCAACGCCCTGCTGGTCCGCAAGGAGGCGGAGGTCGCCCGCCATGATGTGCTGCACCTGCCCTATCTGGAGCCGCGCGGGGCGACCATGGCGGAAGTGGCGGTGAAGGGCGCGACGCTGCGCGTATTCGGCATGCATCTGGACCTGTCGGGCCTGTGGCGACGCAAGCAGGCAGCGGCGGTGATCCATGCGGCGGCGCAGGGAGCAGACATGCCCACGGTGCTGATGGGCGATCTTAACGAATGGAGCGCCGGGCGCGGGTGCCTGGCCGATTTCGCGCGCCATTATAGTTTCGCGCCATGCGGGCGCAGCTTTCACGCACGGCGGCCGGTGGCGCGGCTCGACCGGATCATGCATTGCGGTAAGCTGACGCTGAAAAATTGCGGCGTGCATGAGAGCGCGGCGGCGCGGAAGGCGTCTGACCATCTGCCGATCTGGGCGGAATTTGCGGTTGGTTGAAGCCGTCATCGCAAGCCTTTCCCCGTTCGGGCCGTTCGATCGAATCGCTTGTCTCAATCGAATGTCGAAACCCACTCCGTTTCTAAAGAAGTACGGCCCTTCGACAGGCTCAGGGCGAACGGGATTGAGGGCATATTTCAAAACGATAGCCCCCTCGACAATTGTCCCGCCCTCTGCGAGGTTTATGCCATGAAGGAGCGGGAACTGCGGCTGGCTTTGGTCTGCTATGGCGGGATCAGTCTGGCCGTCTATATGCACGGCATCACCAAGGAAATCTGGCGGCTGGCGCGGGCGAGCCGCGCCTTTCATGATCACGCCCCATCGAGCGACAGCAGCGAAGCCATCTATCGGCAGATGCTGGAAGCGATCGAAGCGGAGAGCGGCATCCGGCTGCGGGTGATGCCGGACATCATCGCCGGGGCCAGCGCGGGCGGGATCAACGGCATATTCCTGGCGCAGGCGATCGAGACGGGACAATCGCTGGAGCCGCTGACCGACATGTGGCTGGACAATGCCGATGTCGACCGGCTGCTCGATCCCGACGCGCGGCCGGCGCGGGCGATGACGAAATTCTGGGCGACGCCTCTGGTATGGATGGCGGCGCGGCGGCCAGGCGATGCGGTGGAGCGCACGGTCGCGCCCGATACGCGGGAGGAAGTGCGGATGAAATTGTCCCGCTTCATCCGGTCCCGCTGGTTCGAGCCACCCTTTGGCGGGGAGGTTTTCTCCACCATGTTGCTCGATGCGTTCGATGCGATGGCGGCCGCGGAGAAAGGCCCGGCACTGCTGCCCGACGGGCATCCGCTCGACCTGTTCGTGACCGTCACCGATTTTGAGGGCCATCCCCAGAGCCTCAACCTCAATAGCCCGGCGCAGGTGATCGAGACGGAGCATCGGCTGTCGATCGGGTTCCGCGCGCGGGGACGCGGGGACCGGCTGTTTGCCGATGCGGCCGAACTGACCTTTGCGGCGCGGGCGACGGCGAGCTTCCCCGGCGCCTTCCCGCCCTTCACCGTGCGCGAACTGGACCGGGTGCTCAAGCGGCGCCATCGTGGGTGGCCGACGCGGGACGCCTTTCTGGCGCGCGCGCTGCCCCGCCATGCCGCGCGCGGGACGGCCGAGGATGCGGTGCTGATCGACGGGTCGGTGCTGGCCAATGCGCCCTTTGCGCAGGCGATCGGCGCGCTGCGCAACCGGCCTTCGCGGCGGGAGGTGGACCGGCGCTTCGTCTATATCGATCCCAAGCCAGGGCATCGCTCCATCCGCCTCAATCGCGAGGGGGAGCAGGTGGACGCGCCGACCGGCGAAGACGCCCCCCTGCCCGGCTTTTTCCGCACCATCTTCGGCGCGTTGAGCGACATTCCGCGCGAACAGCCGATCCGCGACAATCTGGAGGCGATCGACCGGCATTCGACGCGCATCCGGCGAATGCGCCGGATATGGGACGCACTGCGGCCGGGGATCGAGGCTGAGGTGGAAAGCGCGGTCGGGCGGATGCTGTTCCTGGATCGCCCCAATCCGGCGCGCCTGTCCGCCTGGCGGGCCAAGGCGCAGCAGCGGGCAGCGAGCGCGGCCGGCTTCGCCTATCCGGCCTATGGCCATATGAAGCTGTCCGGCATCGTCGAATCGCTCAGTTCCCTGCTGTTCCGCCTGTCGGGTGAGGAAAGCGCGATGATGCGGGAAGCCTATCGGCAGGCGATCTGGGCCGATATTCGCAGCAAGGGCGCGGACCAGCTAAGCGAGGACTGCGGATCGGCCTCCGCCCCGGTCGCCTTCTTCCGCGCGCATGACCTGGCCTTTCGCGTGCGCCGCCTGCGCTATCTGGCGCGGCGGCTGGCGGACACGCTGGAGATGGAGAGCGAGGCGGACGATCCGGCGGTGCAGGCGATGCACGACGCTATCTATGGTGCGCTCAGCCTCTATGCCGAATGCGAGGATAGCGATTTTCACGGCACCGATGTGGTGGCTGCGGCCAAGGCGGTGCCGACCGATGCCGGCGCGGCGCTGGAGGCGGTGGCGCAGGCGCGCGGTCTGAAGGCGCGGGACGAGGCGGCCGACCTGATGCTGGCGGAGGCCTTTGCCGGCCTGCCCAAGGCAGGGCGACGGACCATGCTGCTCGCTTATCTGGGCTATCCCTTCACCGATATCGCCACATTACCGTTGCTCCAAAGTGACAGTCTGGATGAATATGATCCGGTGAAGGTCGACCGGATTTCGCCCGAGGATTGCACCGCCATTCGTAGCGGCGGCGCGGCGGCCACGCTCAAAGGCATAGAATTCAACAATTTCGGCGCCTTCTTTAGCAGGGTCTATCGCGAGAATGACTATTTGTGGGGGCGGCTGCACGGGGTCGAGCGGCTTCTGGACATCGTGAATATGAGTGTGCCCGTGGCAAGCCGTCTTTCGCCCGACATGCTGCGCGACTATAGGCGGGCGGCGTTTCTGGCGATCCTCGATGAGGAAGAGTCGCGGCTGCATCATGTGGCCGATCTCATTGCCAGCTTGCGGGAGGAAATCGGGTGAGCGGGCGTGTGGTGCTGGTTCCGGTGATGCTGATGCTGGCCTTTACGGCCGGCTGTCGTTCGTCGTCCGATGACAGTGCCCAGGCCGATAATGGCGCCGCGCAGCCGGTCATGGCTGCCGTCGCCGCCCAGCCCGAAGCGATCGCGCCGCCGCCCGACAATGTCGCCGAACCGACACGGCCCTCCCCGATCGTGACCGTCCGCGCCCAGCCTGCGCCGCGCAATGCGCTGGACCTGCCGCCATCCGACGATGGGCTGGCCGCAGATCCTTTCCCGCAGGAAGTCACCGCCTTCATGGTCGACCGCGACGGGTGCGACCATTTCCGGGGAGAGTTACCCTATGACGCGGAACGGCGCGCCTATATCGCCGAAAGCGTCGCGGAACTGTGCACCGGCACCGATGCCCGGCTGGCGATGCTGCGGCGGCGCTATGCCAATGACCCGTCGGTGATCGCTGCGCTCCGGACCTATGACGACCGGATCGAAAGCATGGCGACTTATTGAGGATCAGGCGCCCAGCGCGTCGATCGCCTTGGCCAGATCGATATCGCGTTGGGACAGACCGCCCGCGTCATGGGTGGTTAGCGTAATGTCCACCCGGTTGTAGACATTCGCCCATTCGGGATGATGGTCCGCCTTTTCCGCCATGATCGCCACCCGCGTCATGAAGCCGAAGGCGGCGTTGAAGTCGGTGAAGGTGAAGCGGCGGGCTATGCCCTCCGGATCGTCCACCGGCGTCCAGTGCGGCAAATCCGCCAGCGCGAGGGCGCGTTCTTCATCCGTCAATCTGGTAATCATGTCGCTTTCCCGATGTTCAGCTTCCGCTATATGGGAAGCATGTCGTTCAACGGTCAACCACCCCGCTTCGCTCCCACGCCGCAGGAAATAGAGGCGCTGGCGCTTGCCGCACTCAACCGCCTGCCCGCGCCCTTTACCGAGCATCTGGAGGGGGTGGTGCTGTTCGTGGAGGAATTTGCCTCCGCCGATATCCTGAAAGAGATGGACCTGACCGATCCGTTCGAACTGACGGGCCTGTATAGCGGCCGGTCCGTCGGGCAGGAGGCTCAGACCGGGGACATGCCGCCCAGCGTGCATCTGTTTCGGCGGCCGTTGCTGGACGAATGGGTGGAGACGGGCGTGCCGCTCGATGCGCTGATCACCCATGTCGTGGTGCATGAGATCGGCCATCATTTCGGCCTCTCCGACATCGACATGCATGTGCTGGAGGACATGGTCACATTATGACCGGCGCCGGATTGCGCCTGACCGATGTCGCCTGCCTGCGCGGCGGGCGGATGCTGTTCCGGGGGGTGACGCTGACGCTGGCGCCGGGGGACGGGGCGCTGCTGACCGGTCCCAATGGCGTGGGCAAGTCCAGCCTGCTGCGGGTCATCGCCGGGCTGCTGCCGACCTTTGCCGGGACGATCGAGAAGAGCGGCGGCATCGCCATGACGGACGAGCGGCTGGCGCTGGATATGGACCTGCCGCTGGCGAAGGCGCTGGATTTCTGGGCGAAGCTGGACCGGGCCGGGGCGCTGGCGGTGGCGGATGCGCTGGAGGCGATGGCGCTGACCCCGCTGGCCGACGTGCCGGTGCGGATGCTGTCGACCGGACAGCGCAAGCGGGCAATGCTGGCGCGGGTGATCGCCAGCGGCGCGGGCATCTGGCTGCTGGACGAGCCGGGCAACGGGCTGGACGTGGCATCGCTGGATTTGCTCGGCCGGGCGGTGGCGGATCATCTGGCGCGGGGCGGGATCATGGTCGCGGCATCGCACCAGCCGCTGCCGATCGCAGCGCCGGTGACGCTGACGCTGTCTGACTATCAGGCCGACTATCAGGCGGAAATGGCATGAGGTTGCTGTGGCTGCTGGCGGCGCGCGACCTGCGTCAGGCCTGGGCGTCGGCCGGGCTGTGGCTGCCGGTCGCCTTCCTGCTGCTGGTCGCCAGCCTCTATCCTTTTGCGGTCGGGCCGGAGGCGGCTTTGCTGGCGCGGACCGGCGGCGGGATGCTGTGGATCGCGGCCTTGCTGGCCAGCCTGCTGCCGGTCGACCGACTGGTCGCGCCGGATCGGGATGCGGGCGTGCTGGACCAGATCGCGCTGCGGGGCATTGGCGAGGAGATGATGGTGATCGCCCGGCTGATCGCCCATTGGCTGGGCTTTGGCCCCCCGCTGATGATCGCCACCCTGCCCGCTGCTGCGCTTTTGAAGCTGGATGGCGCGACGATCGTGAAGCTGGAGATCGGGTTGCTGATCGGGACGCCCGCACTGGCGGCGCTGGGGCTGCTGGTGGCGACGCTGACGGCAGGCCTGCGATCGAGCGGCGCGCTGGCGGGATTGCTGGCGCTGCCGCTGGCGGTGCCGCTGCTGATATTCGGCGCGGGGACGCTGGGCGATGGCAGCGGGGCGGCGCTGAAGTTTCTGGGGACAGCGTCATTGCTGCTGGTGGCGATCACGCCCTTTGCCGGTGGCGCGGCGATACGGGCCGGGCGGGAATAGGATTTCTCGCGCTTAACTTCGCATATTTCCCGCGAATTCCGATATTTTGTTGCGTGGGCCTGATCCTATCGGAAAGCCGGGTGAGAGCATGGAACCGCGTGCATCATCGCAGGCAGGCAATAGTTAGGACAGGGTTCAGGAATTTACCGCTAAAACGGACAGATGGGCCAAAATCTCGTAGGCTAATTTCGTTCATTTCTTTTACGCAGACAAATGTTTCCGCAAGAAGAACGGTTAATTCAGGATAATGTCTTCACCATGGGATTGATATTGCCCGGATTTTCTTCATCGCCCGGAATATTGACGATTGCCCGCGAATCGGGCAGATTCCGTTACGGCAGTCGAGAAACATCGACGCCGGGAGAGGATGTCCATGAACCGAATTCGCGCGAATTCCGGGAAGCTTTTTCATGAGCTTTTAGTGCGGTGTCTGGCTGAACAACATCAGCCCACCGCCGAAGAGATTGATCTGATCGCCGGCAAGATCTGGCATGAGAGCCATGGCGCCAGAACCGGCCAGCCCTGGCCCGATGTCGCACGCGGCAGCGACGCGCACCGGCAGATGATCGAGGCCGCGATGATGGCGCTCAATCCCCCTGCGCTGAGTGGAGCGGCGTTGCGGTAGGGGAAACGGATTCTGCCTGAACGATCTGTCGGCATGGCGTCATGGAGCGCCTCTGTTTGATCTGACCGGTTCGCTTCAAGCGATAGCCAGAGCAGGCTGTCGAGAGGGCAGCACGCAAGGACGTAAACATTAAGCCGCTGCTCGGTGGCGGTTTCGGACGCCCTCCCGTTGGAAGGGTGATCAGCGATTGCAGACGTTGCGCGATAGAAATCACTCAGTGATCATCGCTCGATTGCGAAAGTTTAGATCAAGAGTAGCATTGGCGGAATGCGAATCGCCTCTACCACATTGCGCTGGATCGAAAATTGCGTGTTCGCAACCGTCCTCGCGCTCATATTCTTCTTGGTATTTCTAAGCGATGGCAGAATTCTGAATTTGACAGCCATCAGGGGAGGCGACGCGACCTCGCGGGGTATTCAGCTATTTTGTTGGATGATGTTGCTTGGCTTCGGATGGCGTATCACCGTCGGCAGTTGGAAGCATCTGAGGGGTTTGAAGCGCGTGACGCTGATGGGCTTACTGATCTTTCCTATATTTCTAGGCATCTTTTCTTTTCTGCCTGATGATGTTCCGCACTGGGTTGGCGCGATGTTAGCAGGTCTGACGGGGCTTGCTGCAAGCCTAGCTACGGATCGCATCCTCCCCAAAGCAGTATCTAATCGCTGAGCGCTAACGACAGCCAGCCACTTGATTTGGCCGCTTCGCGCCATGCCGCATTTGCTAACACCGCCCAGACAAACGCCAATAGGATGGGCCGCCCCTGAAGCGCAGCCCCCCTTCTCCCTTCCGCCGCCTCGACAGGACTGTGCCCTTGCGCCAAAGGCGGCGGCATGTTTGCTATCATTGCCCCCATCCTCTTCATCCTGATCTGGTCCACCGGCTTCATCGTCGCGCGGGCGATGGTGCCGCATGGCGCGCCGGAGCTGATCCTGGCGCTGCGGCTGACGGCAACGACGATGCTGCTGGCCGGGGCTGCGCTCTATGCGCGGCAGAGCTGGCCGCGGGGCAAGCGGCTGGGGCTGCATCTGATGGCCGGGGCGATGCTGCATGGCTTTTATCTGACACTGAGCTGGTGGGCGGTGAATAACGGCATGCCGGCCGGGATCATGTCGCTGCTGGGATCGCTGCAACCGCTGATGGTGGCGGTGGCGAGCGTGCTGTTGCTGGGCGACCGGTTGCCGGGGCGGGCCTGGGGCGGGCTGGCCATTGCGATATTCGGCGTGGGCTGCGTGCTGATGCCGGCGCTGGAGCGGAGCGGCGCGGGCAGCGTCACCCTGTTGCCGGCGGTCGCGGGGATGCTGGCGGTGCTCGGCATGGCCGGTGGTACGCTGATCCAGCGCGGCGCGATCGCGGGGGACGGCATCGCGGTGTCGGGCGCAGTGCAGAATGCCGGTGGCGCGCTGGTGGCGATCGCCGCGACATTGCTGGTCGGGGAGTATCGCTGGGACGGAGCGCCGATATTGTGGATTGGCCTGAGTTGGTCAGTGCTGGGCCTGTCGGCGGCAGGCCTCTCCCTGCTGGTCTGGCTGGTGCGGCATCAGGGCGCGACGCGCATGTCGATGCTGTTGCTGCTGGTGCCGCCGCTCGCCGCGATCGAGGCGTGGATATTGTTCGGCGAGCGGCTGGGGCCGGTGCAACTGGTCGGCTTTGCGCTGGCGCTGGGCGGCGTGCTGCTGGGGCGCTCGCAGGGGAAGAAGGGGGAGGTTGTGGAGCCGGCTTAGGGGGGGGATGGGTGGACGTGGGTGGGCTGCGATCGGCCGATAGCGAAATGTCCGGTTACGGGCGGTCAAACGCAGATAGTTGCCGTCCCAGCGGCGACGGCTCTCAAATCATACCGCAATCTTATCAGCTATCAGTCGAACCCTGGCACAATGGCATTGGTGCAGCATTTGCAGCCGGGTTTTAGGCCGGGAAATGTCCACTCACCGTTGATCTTCAGCCCTTTATCGAGCCTGAATACCTTGCCGCTGGCGACTTTATGTGCCGCATCCATGGCCTTCTCAGATGGACTGGGATTACTCGTCCAATAGCAGGCCGCGCCCGAATGCATCCATTTGCCTTCGGTAAGCCCGATGCTGCGCGAACGGGCGACGTCCATCAACGCGGTAGAACGATTGCCGAGATAATGGGCTATGTAGGAAGCTCGGCTCTTGGTGACGCCCATTTCCTCTAGCGTCTTTGCCAGATGGTGAAGGTCGCGTCCGCGCTGGGCCATAACGACGGCGGCATCAAATATCCTCTGCTCCTCTCCTAGGGGCAAATCTTCGAATTCTTGGATGCGCTCCCAAAGATCAGCACGGATAGCCTCTGTGACGCGCATGGGGTCGAACTTGACGGTGGGAACGAAATTGACCGGCTCGCCTCGCTTGAAGAATCCGAAAACCATCATGTCGCCCCGCATTGGATAGCGCAATGTTGGCAGCACAGAACGAAATGCGCCAGCCATATGCAAGAGTGTCGGCTCTTGAGAATGGAAGATGGCGGGCAGAACGTCTCGAAGGGACGCCAACCGGATCTAACATTCACGCGGAAGAGTGCTTCACCTCACTTCACCCGAAACAATTGATCCGCACCTTCACGTCATCCCATTGTCATCTTCTGCAACATCGCTGTCATGATCGCGCGCTATCGGGTGGCATGAGCAAGCGCCCGCCTTCCCTCCCCGCCCAGGCCGCCGACATGGCGATGCAGATGGCCTTGCGGCAGATCGACTTTACCGCTGCGCCGCGCGTGGCTGCGCCTGTGCCGAAGCCGCAAAATACGGAAGATGCGCTGGCGCTGAAGCGGCGGGACTGGTTGCTGGACGTGCAGGAGCGGCAGCGGGCCTTGTCGCCCTATGCGTCGGGCCTGCTGACGGCGGAGCAGCTTTCGGGCGAGGATTTCCTGCACAGCTTCTATGCCGCCGGGCGGCCGGTGCTGATCAAGGGGATGATGGCGGACTGGCCGGCGATGACGCGCTGGACGCCAGACTATCTGGCTGAGACGATCGGCGACGCGGTGATCGAATATCAGGGCGGCCGCGCCGGGGCGCTGGATTATGAGCTGAAGAAGGAGAAGCATCGCAAGCGCGCGCCCTTCCGCCAGTTTATCGCGGCTGTGCGGGCGGGTGGCAATGATGCCTATCTGACAGCGTCGAACAGCGCGACCAATGCGCCGGCGCTGGCGCCGTTGCAGGCCGATCTAGGGCATATCGACGCCTATCTGACGCGCGCGCCGGGGATGTTGTGGATCGGCGGGGCGGGCGCCTTCACCCCTCTGCATTTCGACCTGACCAACAATCTGCTGGCGCAGGTGACGGGGACCAAGCGGGTGATCCTGATCCCGCCGTCACAGACAAAGCGACTGGCGCATAAGAGCCATGTGTTCAGTGATGTGCGCGACGTGACCGATGAGGCGCGGCTGGCGCTGTTTCCACAGGCGCGCGATGTGCTGCGTTATGAGGTGGTGCTGACGCCGGGCGACCTGCTGTTCATCCCGATCGGCTGGTGGCATCAGGTGCGGTCGGAGAATTTTTCGACGATGTTGACCTATACGGGGTTTCATTGGGCGAATGCCGGGCATGAGGGGTATCCTGCCGGTTAAATTCGCCGTCATTGCGAGCGAAGCGAAGCAATCCATCGGCGCGCCAGTGGATTGCTTCGCTTCGCTCGCAATGACGAAACGCTGTCAGCCCTCGCGCAGGCGTTCGTGGTGGCGGATCACTTCGTCGATGATGAAGCGCAGGAATTTTTCGGTGAAGTCGGGATCAAGCTTCGCGTCGAGCGCGAGCTGGCGCAGGCGGGCGATCTGGCGTTCCTCTCGACCCGCGTCGGCCGGGGGCAGATCGTGAGTCGCCTTATGCTCGCCCACGGCCTGCGTGATCTTGAACCGTTCGGCCAGCATGAACACCAGCGCCGCGTCGATATTGTCGATGCTTTCGCGATAGCGGTTCAATGTGTCGTCCACTTGGATAGTCTCCGGTTCCAGATCGCGCGCTTTTTGCCGCATCCGGCCGCTCGCGCAAGCTATTCCCGCTTGCCTTTCACATTTTGCAGCGCCACATGACGCGCCATGACAGCAGTTGCCCCCGATAATGTCGATCCCATCGGTAGCGCCAAGGCGGAGCCTTCGCTCACGCCCATCCTGAATCTGGTCGCCAGCGGCATGGAGCAGGTGAATGCGGTCATCATCGACCGGATGCAGTCGCGCATTCCGCTGATCCCCGAACTGGCCGGCCATCTGATCGCAGGCGGCGGCAAGAGGCTGCGGCCGATGCTGACCTTGGCCTGTGCCGATCTGGTCGGATACACGGGCGATCGCCATTACAAGCTGGCCGCTGCGGTCGAGTTCATCCACACTGCCACCCTGCTGCATGACGATGTGGTCGACGGATCGGGGCTGCGCCGGGGCCGCAAGACCGCCAATATCATCTGGGGCAACAGCGCCAGCGTGCTGGTGGGCGACTTTCTCTTCTCCCGCTCTTTCGAGCTGATGGTCGAGGCGGAGTCGCTCAAGGTGCTCCATATCCTGTCCAACGCTTCGGCCGTGATTGCCGAGGGTGAGGTCAACCAGTTGACCGCCCAGCGCAAGATCGACACCAGCGAAGAGCAGTATCTGGACATTATCGGCGCCAAGACGGCTGCTTTGTTCGCCGCGGCCTGCCGCATTTCCGCCGTGGTCGCGGGCCGCAGCGAGGAAGAAGAACAGGCGCTGGACCTCTATGGCAGCAACCTCGGCATCGCCTTCCAGCTGATCGACGACGCGATCGATTATGAATCGGACGGCGCGACGATGGGCAAGGATGCGGGCGACGATTTCCGCGACGGCAAGGTGACGTTGCCGGTGATCCTGGCCTATGCGCGCGGGTCCGACGCGGACAAGGCATTCTGGAAGGCCGCGATTGCCGGGCACAAGATCAGCGACGATGATCTGGCCCATGCCACCGGCCTGCTGCGCCAGACCGGCGCGATCGCCGACACGATGGCGCGGGCGCGCCATTATGGAAAACAAGCGATCGACGCGCTGGACCGGTTCGATGCCGGCGCGGCCAAAGCGGCCCTTATCGAAGCGGTCGAATTCGCTATAGCACGCGCCTATTGAGGAGACGGACGGCATCGTTCGTTTCCTTTTCCGGTTTGGCCTTCCCAAAAACAAACCGTTCATCCTGAGTAGCTGCTGAGCGAAATCGAAGCGGCGTATCGAAGGACTGGGCCTTGCGCGGATGCTTCGATACGGGGCTTCGGCTTCGCTCAGCCCCTACTCAGCACGAACGGACTTTGGGGCCTGAAGTCCTGTTGTCGAGGTCATGTTGATCCTGTCCCCCGAAACCATCGCTTTCCTTATGGCTGCGGCGCTCATGGCCGGGTGCGTCGACGCGATGGCGGGTGGCGGGGGGCTGATCGCCCTGCCCGCACTGCTGGCGGCGGGCGTGCCGCCGGTGCCGGCGGTGGCCACCAACAAGCTGCAAAGCTGCCTTGGCACCTTCGGCGCCTGCATCGCCTATGCGCGGCGCGGGCATATGGATCTGAAGGCGTTCAAGGCGCCGATCGCCGCCGCCTTCATCGGGTCGGTCGGCGGCGCATGGCTGTTGCAGCGGGTCGATCCGTCGATCCTGGCGGGGCTGATGCCCGCTTTGCTGGTGGCGATGGCGGCCTATTTCACCTTCTCCCCCAAGCTGAGCGATGCGGATCGCCATGCGCGCGTCGGCATGGCAGGCATGTCCGGCCTGATCGGCGTGGTGGGATTTTATGACGGCTTTTTCGGGCCGGGTGCTGGCGCTTTCTATACCACCATATTCCTGGCGCTGGGCGGCCTGTCCATCCTGCGGGCCACGGCCCAGACCAAGGCGGCCAATTTCGCCAGCAATGTCGCGGGCCTGCTGACCATGATCGCAGGCGGGCATGTGATCTGGATCGCGGGGCTGGCGATGGCGGTGGGCAGCATCACCGGCGGGCAGATCGGATCGCATCTGGCGATGCGTTTCGGATCGCGGCTGATCAAGCCGCTGCTGATCCTCATGTCGCTGGCGCTGACCGCCAAGATGCTGCTGGACCCGAAGAACCCGATCCACATCTATCTGTTCGGGTAAGCGGAAGGGGCGCTGATCGCGACGCGACGGCTCCAATCTCCTACGAAGTTCATAGTGTCGCAGGGCGTTTTCGGGCTTTTGCGCCTGTAACGCGCCTGTGACGCCTCCCCGACGCGCCTGTAACGCGGCAGGAGCAAGAGAGACTGGGTCAGGCTGACGCGCGTGGAACGCGCTTGGCACGCGACACGTCCGGGAAGGCGGCACCGCAGGTATGCGCCAGCCGAGCGAGGGTTGAAGCGTGAGGGGAAGGCGTACCATCGCCAAGGGTAGAACAGAGGCCGGGTGGATAGGAAAGATGTCAGGAATGGCACGTGACGGGGGACTTAGATTGCCCGCAAGCGAACCGAGACGGCTGTTGCCATTATATTTTCATCGTGAAATAGATTTTAGGCATGTGGTCGTTCAACGCATCCTGGCGGATTTTTCCTCTCTGGTTGAAAAAACTGATGCTGTTCGTCGGATTGCCGGCATGGCTCGGTTTCGCAGCGATGATTTTTACCGGCGCGCTGTTCGAATATAAGGGCTTAACGCTCTCATTATTTGCGGTGCTCGGACTTCTTGCATTCTGCCAGACATTTTTCATCGCCCGGGCGGCGTGGCGAAACGAGCTTTAGCGAACCGCCCTGCATTTCCCTCGTCACCCGTGAAGACGGTAGAGGTCGGCAGCCTCTTCACTCTGCGCGCGCCTCTGCCTTGCGCTTAGCCTCGATTGGCGCGACAGGAAGCGCGATGACCGACCTGCCGATCCACGCCGTACTGCCCGACCTGCTTGCCGCGTTGCGAACGGGGAGCAATGCCGTGCTGGTCGCGCCGCCGGGCGCGGGGAAGACGACGGCGGTGGCCCCTGCCCTACTGAATGAACCATGGTGCCAAGGCCAAGTGCTGCTGCTGTCGCCGCGCAGGCTGGCGGCGCGGGCGGCGGCGGAGCGGATCGCCGAGATGATGGGCGAGCAGCCGGGCGGTACGGTCGGCTATGCGACGCGCATGGACAGCAAGGTTTCGGCGCGCACGCGGCTGCTGGTGCTGACCGAAGGCATATTCGTGCGGCGGATACAGGATGATCCGGAACTGGCGGGCGTGTCGGCCGTGCTGTTCGACGAAGTGCATGAGCGTAGCCTGGACAGCGATTTCGGGCTGGCGCTGGCGCTGGATGCGCAGGAAGCGCTGCGGCCGAATCTGCGGATCGTGCCGATGTCCGCGACTTTGGATGGGGCGCGCTTTGCATCGTTGCTCAATGGCGCGCCGGTGATCGAGAGCGAGGGGCGCATCCAGCCGCTGGAATTGCGCCACATCGGCCGTGCGTCGGAGAAGAAGATCGAGGACGAGATGGCGGCGGCGATCCGCCGGGCTCTGGCCGAGGAAGCCGACGGCGACCTGCTCGCCTTCCTGCCGGGCGTGCGGGAGATCGAGCGGACGGCAGAGCGCATCGCGGGTGGCGCGATCGAGGTGCATATGCTGCACGGGTCGCTCGATCCCGGCGCGCAGCGGGCAGCGATCCGGCCGTCGCGCGAAGGGCGGCGCAAGGTCATTCTCGCCACCTCGATCGCGGAAACCAGCCTGACCATCGACGGGGTGCGGATCGTGGTGGACAGTGGGCTGGCGCGGCGGCCGCGTTATGACCGGGCGGCGGGGGTGACGCGGCTGGTGACGGAGCGGGCCAGTCAGGCGTCGGCGACCCAGCGCGCGGGGCGCGCGGCACGGCAGCGGCCGGGCGTCGCCTATCGGCTGTGGGAGGCGGCGGCAAGCGCGGGCATGCCGCCCTTCGACCCGCCGGAGATTTTGGAAAGCGACCTGTCGAGTTTGCTGCTGGATTGCGCCCTGTGGGGGGTGAGCGATCCGGGCGCGTTGCGCTGGCTGGATGTGCCGCCGACCGCTGCGGTGGAGGAAGCGCGCGGGCGGCTGACCGTGTTGGAGGCGCTGGACGCGGACGGGCGGATTACGGCGCATGGGAAGCTGTTGGCGAAGCTGCCGCTGTCGCCGCGCATCGCCCATATGCTGGTGCGCGCGGGCGAGATCGGGCTGGCGGAAGTCGCGGCTGAGGTTGCGGTGCTGCTGGGCGAGCGCGGGATTGGCGGGCAGGACACCGACCTGACGCTGCGGCGGCAGCGCTGGCGGCGCGAAAGCGGCAAGCGGGCGGATGCGGCTAGAGGGCTGGCGAAAAGGTGGGCGAAACTTGTTCCCCCTCCCGCAAGCGCGAGGGGGCTAGGGGGCGGGCATGTGCGCAACGGTGGCACTAGCCCACCCCCTCGATCAGAGACACGTGCCTCTGATCGACCCCTCCCGCCTGCGGGAAGGGGTGAAGGCATCTGCCTCGCCCTTGCCTTCCCCGATCGCGTGGCGAAGCGCCGGTCCGCCGATGGTGCGGACTGGACGAGTGTGGGCGGGCGCGGGTTTCGGCTTGATCCGTTGTCGCCGCTGGCGCGGGAGCCGTGGCTGGCGGTGGGCGAAGTGCAGGGTAGCGCGGCAGGCGCGCGCATCCTGTCCGCCGCGCCGATCGAGGAGAGCGATGTGATCGCGCTGTTCGGGGCGCGGATCATGGAGCATCGCACGGTGAAGTTCCGGCCAGGCAATGGCGGGATCGAGGCGTTGCGCGAGCGGCGGCTGGGCGCGGTGCGGCTGTCCTCCGGGTCGGACGACAGGCCTGATCCGGATGCCGTGGTCGCTGCCTTGGTGGAGGGCGTGCGGCAGGGCGGGCTGTCGCTGCTGCCATGGTCGGAAGCGGCGCAATCGCTGCGGATGCGGGGGGAATTTGCGGGGCTGGAGGCGCTGTCCGACGCGGCTTTGATCGAGACGCTGGACGAATGGCTGCCCTCGCTGCTGACGGGCAAGCGCAGGCTGTCCGATATCGACCGGTCGCAACTGTCGGGCGTGCTGGAGGGGATCATCGGATGGGATGGCAAGAGCCAGCTTGACCGGCTGGCTCCGCCCGATTTCCGGTCGCCCGCCGGGAGCCATCATGCGATCGACTATGCCGCCGAAGGCGGGCCGCGCGTGGAATTGCGGGTGCAGGCGCTGTTCGGCCTGTCGCAGCATCCCACAGTCGGCAATCAGCGCATTCCGCTGGTCCTGTCGCTCACCTCCCCGGCCGGGCGGCCGATCCAGACGACCCGCGATCTGCCGGGCTTCTGGGCGGGCAACTGGCGCGATGTGGCGAAGGAAATGCGGGGCCGCTATCCGCGCCATCCCTGGCCCGACGATCCGGCCAGCGCCAGCGCCACATTGCGCACCAAAAATGCGGATGCTCGGCGGAACTCTTGACTTGGCGGCGGCCATTGGTGCAACGCAAAATGACGAATTTACGGAGTCTTTCGCGATGAACGCGCGCATTTACCAGATCCAGAAGAACGCCCTCCAGTCCGGCAAGGCGCTGACCCACAAATGGGTGCTGGAATATGCGCCCGCCGAAGCGAAGCAGGCCGATCCGCTGACCGGCTGGGCCGGTTCGGGCGACACGCAGCAGCAGTTGAAGCTGAGCTTCCCGTCGCAGGAGGCTGCTGTTGCCTATGCGGAGAAGAAGGGTGTTGCCTACACCGTCATCGCGACCCCGCCCAAGACGCTGAAATTGCAGGCCTACGCCGACAATTTCCGGTAAGCGGAAGCAAAAGCCATTTCATATTCGGGCGCGATGCTGCCCGATTGACGCCTTATTCGCTTGCCAAAGAGCGGAGGTGAGCGGCAAATGCCGCGCTTTGACGGAAAGATTTTCACGATAATGACCGATCGCACCGAGATTTTCGACAGCGTTGCGGCGCAGATCGAACCCTTCAACAAGAAGGGCGTCGCGCTGAGCGAAACCACCAGCTTTGCCGGCGACCTGGAGTGGGACAGCCTGACGGTGATGGATTTCGTCGCGGCGATCGAGGATGAGTTCGACATCATCATCACCATGAACATGCAGGCCGAAATCGAAACCGTGGGCCAACTGGTCGACGCGGTCGCCAAGCTGAAGACCGCCTGAGCATTTTACGCCGTTCGTCCTGAGTAGCTGCTGAGCGAAGTCGAAGCAGGGTATCGAAGGATCGGGGACCAGCGCGAGGTGCTTCGATATGGGCCTTCGACTTCGCTCAGTCCCTACTCAGCACGAACGGGTTGAGGAACAAGATCATGACCGACGCCACCGCGACTGAAACGCGCGACCTGTTTTCCAAATTCGATCCGCTGATCAATGAGCGTGAGGCGCTGCTGGCGACCGGCGTACGCGATCCTTATGCGATCGTGATGGATCAGGTGCTCTCGCCCACGCGCGCGATCATCAAGGGCAAGGAAACCATCCTGCTCGGCACCTATAATTATATGGGCATGACGTTCGACCCAGATGTGGTCGCGGCGGGCAAGAAGGCGCTGGACGAATTCGGCGCGGGCACGACCGGCAGCCGCGTCCTGAACGGCACCTATCAGGGCCATAAGGAAGTCGAGGACGCGCTCAAGGAATTTTACGGCACCAGCGGCGCCATGGTCTTTTCGACCGGATATCAGGCCAATCTGGGCATCATTTCCACGCTGGCGGGCAAGGGCGACTATGTCGTGCTGGACGCGGACAGCCATGCGTCCATCTATGACGGCTGTGGCCTGGGCAATGCGGAGATCGTCCGTTTCCGCCACAACAGCGTCGAGGATCTGGACAAGCGCCTGGGGCGCCTGCCCGCCGACGCGCTGAAACTGGTGGTGCTGGAAGGCGTCTATTCGATGCTGGGCGACGTCGCCCCCCTGCCCGACATGGTCGCCGCCATCCGCAAGCATCCCAATTGCATGATCCTGTGCGACGAAGCCCATGGCATGGGCTTCTTCGGCCCCAATGGCCGGGGCGCCTATGAAGAACAGGGCGTCGAGGGTGAGATCGACTTCGTGGTCGGCACCTTCTCCAAGTCGGTCGGCACGGTCGGCGGCTTCTGTGTCTCGAACCATCCCAAGTTCGAAATATTGCGCCTCGTCTGCCGTCCCTATGTCTTCACCGCGTCGCTGCCGCCCAGCGTCGTCGCAACCGCCGCGACCAGCATCCGCAAGCTGATGCATGCGGGCGAAAAGCGCGCGCATCTGTGGAAGAACAGCCAGCGACTGCACAAGGGCCTCTCTGACCTCGGCTTCAAGCTGGGCAGCGAGACGCCGCAGTCCGCGATCATCGCGGTGATCCTGAGCGACCAGATGCAGGCCGTTGCCATGTGGCAGACGCTGCTGGAACTGGGCCTGTACGTCAACATGGCGCGTCCGCCGGCGACCCCGGCCGGCACCTTCCTGCTGCGCTGCTCGCTGTGCGCCGAGCATAGCGACGATCAGGTGACGCAGATCATCGGCATGTTCGAGGCTGCTGGCAAGGCCACCGGCGCGATCGGCTGAACCCCGGCCACGTGCAACCACGCCCGATCGAGCCTGTGGCGCGACGGGATGCCGGATTATGGCGGAACTTTTCACCATGGATGTTCCGCCCTTAATCTTGTTCGGCTAGTGTAACGGTCAATGGCCGATAGCGACTATCAGGATGAACGGGACAAGACAGGGCGTGTCGTGATGCGACGCGCCCTGCCCCTGTTGCTTGCCGCGCTGCTGATCGGAGCGCTGGGCGCGCTGGTCTATACCGCCAGCAATGCGTCCGACGATCATCAGCGCGCCCTGGCGGAACAGCAAAGCAGTTTCGAGGTGATCGCACTGGCGCGCGGGTTCGAGGCGCGGACGGCGCGGGCGGAAGTGACGCTGGCCCGCTATGTGATCAGTCTGGACCCGGACACCGGCCGCCTGTTTCAGGACCAGTGGCGCGGCGCGGCCAGCCAGTTAAAGACGCTGGCCTATGC
Source organism: Sphingobium sp. AP50 (assembly GCF_900109095.1). Classification (GTDB taxonomy): domain Bacteria; phylum Pseudomonadota; class Alphaproteobacteria; order Sphingomonadales; family Sphingomonadaceae; genus Sphingobium. Next base: position 816,264 of record NZ_FNYZ01000001.1, on the reverse strand, counting down.
CACGCGCGGATCGGGGTGGCAGCGCGGCAATGTGGCGGCGCTGCAATATGCCTTTACCGAGCGCGGCAAGACACTGAGCGAGATCGGCCTGCGTACCACTTATGACCAGAAGATGGCGGCGCTGGCGCGTTTCCATCAGGCCGGCAAGTCGCAGGATCTGCGGCGCATCACCGCCTTGCTCGATCTGGTAATCACGGCCGAAAATGCGCGGCTGCGCGAACGCAGCCTGGCGGTGACGCTGGCGGGCGATCGCAACGCATCGTTCGGCAAGACATCGCAACTGGTGGGGCTGGCGCTGCTGGTGTGCATTTTGTTTGCCGCCTGGTTCGCCAATATGGCCTATCGTGAGCGCCGCCATGCGCGGCGACAGGCGGAATTTGAGGGCGAGCGCGCGGACCGGCTGGAGGACGCGGTGCGCGCGCGAACGGCCGAACTGTCCGAAGCCTATGAACAGGTGAAGCGGGAATCGACCGAGCGGCTGGCGGCGGAGGATAATCTGCGCCAGATGCAGAAAATGGACGCAGTCGGCCAGTTGACCGGCGGCATCGCGCATGATTTCAACAATATGCTGGCCGTGGTCGTCGGCGGGCTGGAACTGGCGAAGCGCAAGCTGCACCTGAAGCCCGAGGAGGCGGTGCGCCATCTGGACAATGCGATGGACGGGGCCAATCGCGCGTCGGCGCTGACCCGCCGGCTGCTGGCCTTTGCCCGGTCCGAACCGCTGTTGCCCAGCGCGGTCGACCCCGACACGCTATTATCGGGCATGGCCGACCTGATCGACCGCACCATTGGCGACCAGATCACCGTCGGCTTCGCGCAGGAGGCGCAGGGTTGGCGCATCTTCGTCGACCAGCATCAGATGGAAAATGCGATCCTGAACCTGTGCGTCAATGCGCGCGATGCGATGGAGGGCCGCGGACGGCTGATGCTGGCGACCGGGCAGGTCCGGCTGAAGGTGGGCGAGATCGGCGAATGCGCGGCGGGCGACTATATTGCGCTGAGCGTCACCGACGATGGCTGCGGCATGACGCCCGAAGTGCTGGCGCGGGTGTTCGAGCCTTTCTTCACCACCAAGCCGGTGGGCAAGGGTACGGGGCTGGGCCTCAGCCAGATATTCGGCTTCGTGCGCCAGAGCGAAGGCGAAATCCGCATCGAGTCCGAACCGGGCAAGGGCAGCAGCGTGCATATCTACCTGCCGCGCTCCATCGAGGCGGTGGCGGGCGACGCGGCCGAGGCGATCGCCTTTGCCCGCGCGCCGGTGGAACAGCCGCCGACCCGCATTTTGGTGGTGGAGGATGATCCGCGCGTGCTGAACCAGACGATGGCGGCATTGAGCGAACTGGGCCATTTGCCGATCGCCTGCGACCATCCAGCCAAGGCCGAAAAGCTGCTGGCGCATAATGGCGACATCGGCCTGATCATCAGCGACGTGCTGATGCCCGAAATGACCGGGCCGGAAATGGTGAAGGCCCTGCCCGCGCGGTTCCGCCATCTGCCGGTGCTGTTCGTCACCGGCTATGCTGGCGACACCAATGACAGCGCCGATTTCGAAGGGCATGCGGTGCTGCGCAAACCCTATACGCTGGCGGCTTTGGGGCAGGCGTTGGCGGTTACGCTCAGCGAATCGCGCCACCCCGGAACAGCCGCGGCAGCAGAGTGACCGCGCCCAGCAGCGGCCAGCGCCGCTGCCAGGGCTTGATGACGATCTGCGTCCCGGCATGGCGGTTGATCTTCCACGCCAGATAATCGATGCCGCCCGCATAAGTGAAGCTGGCCTTGGCAAGGCGGATCACCGACAGGCGCTTGCCGCGCGATTGCAGGCGTCGCCAGAGCGCGGGCGCATCGGCGGGCGATGAAGGCAGACCGTCAGCCAGCGCGGCCTCGCCGATGCGGCGATAGCGGTCGGGATCGGCATCCACGATGGAGAGCGAGCGACCTTTCTTCTCGGCGCGCAATTCGGCATTATAGGTCAGGGTGAAGCCGGCCTTCCACAGCGCCAGCGCATCCGCCTCTCCCTCCGCCATGGGGCGGGCGAGCGACAGCAGGGTCGGCGCGGCCTGCGCCACGGCGGCGACGGTGCGCTGGCGGGCGAGATCGTCCGACGCCCAGAGCAGCCGCGATGGCTGGGCGAAGCGCGCCCAGACCGAGACATTGTCTGCCTCCACGCTGTTGAGCCGCGCAAAATCGGCTTCGGACAGGACGGCATATTTGGCGATCAGGCCATTATGTTCGAACGGGAAGACATTGGGCGGGATCAGCCGGTTGGCGCGGGCCAGCCAGCTTTTACCATAGGCGGCCGGATAGTCCGACACGATCAGGTAGAAATCGAGCATCAGCCCGTCGAGATTGGCCTCCCGCAGGCAGGAGCCGTAGAACAGGACAGCGCGGGCGGCATCGGGATATTTCGCCACGAGCGCACCCGCCATGGCGGCCGCGCGCGGATCGGCCGGGGCGCCGAGTTCGGCAGTGACGAGGGGGAGGAGTTGGTTGGGCATGGGGCTGCTATATATTAGAAGTGCTCCTGCGAAAGCAGGAGCACGTTGCTCTTTCAAGTGCGCCGCCGGAACAGGAGCGAGAGGTTGTTAGCGGGCATTTCGATCCGTTTTTCGAACGCCAGCCCCTCTGCCTTTGCCGCCGCAACCACATCCTCCAAGGCGCGCAGCCCCCAGCGCGGGTCGCGGGATTTGAGCGAGGCGTCGAAGGCGAGGTTGCTGGGCGCAGTTTCCACGTCGTCGCGCATATAGGGGCCGTAGAGATAGAGCAGGCCGCCGGTTGGCAGCGTGGCCCCAGCCCCCTTGAGCAGCCCCAATGTGGCTTCCCACGGGCTTATATGGATCATGTTGATGCAGAGGATCGCATCGGCTTGCGCAATCGGCCAGTTGGCGCTGGCGTCCAGTTGGATCGGCGGGCGGAGATTGGGGAGATTCGCTTCCGCGCGCCATGCGGCGATCGAGGCCAGGGCGGCCGGATCGGGATCGCTCTGTTGCCAGTCTAGCGCAGGGAAAGCGGCGGCGAAATGGACGGCATGTTCACCGCTGCCACTCGCCACCTCTAATATGAGGCCGGAGGACGGCAGGACTTCGCGCAGGACATCCGCGATGGCGTCACGGTTGCGCTCCGTCGCGGGGGCGTATCGCTTGTCCGCGACGGATGGGCCGGAACCCGGTTGCCAGGGTTCCGGCCTGTCAGTCATTCGGCGGCGACCGCCAGCGCGGGGTCGGTCCAGGTGAGGACCGGCTTGCGTGCGGCCAGCGTCTCATCGAGGCGACGGCGCGGGGCGTGGTACGGCGCGCCCTTGAGTAGCTCGTCGCCCGCCTTGGCCCGTTCGGCGAGACTGCGCAGCGCCATGATGAACTGGTCGAGCGCGGCCTTGCTTTCGGTTTCGGTCGGTTCGACCAGCATCGCGCCATGGACGACCAGCGGGAAATACATGGTCATCGGGTGGAAGCCTTCGTCGATCAGCCCCTTGGCGATGTCGAGCGTGGTGAAGCCTTCGGCCAGCCCCTTGTCGCTGAACAGCGCCTCATGCATGCACGGGCCGCTGGGGCCGAAGGGCGCGTCGAGCACATCATCCAGACTGCGCAGGATGTAATTGGCGTTCAGCACCGCGTCGCTCGCGACCTGACGCAGGCCATCCGCACCATGGCTGAGGATATAGGTCAGCGCGCGGGTGAACATGCCCATCTGGCCATGGAAGGCGACCATGCGGCCGAAGGTCTGGGCGTGGTGATCCTCCGCCGTTTCCTCTTCCACCAGCACGAACTTGTCGCCCTGCTTTTCCACGAAGGGCAAAGGCGCAAACGGCGTGAGCGCTTCGGAGAGCACGACTGGACCCGAACCCGGACCACCGCCGCCATGGGGGGTGGAAAAGGTCTTGTGCAGGTTGATGTGCATGGCGTCGACGCCCAGGTCGCCGGGGCGGACCCGGCCGACGATGGCGTTGAAGTTCGCGCCGTCGCAATAGACGAAGGCTCCGGCGGCATGGACCGCGTCGGAGATCGTCTTCATGTCGCGCTCGAACAGGCCGCAGGTGTTGGGATTGGTGATCATCACCGCCGCAACATCGGGGCCGAGACGGGCCTTCAGCGCTGCCAGATCGACGCGACCGTCCGGGGTCGCTGGGATATCCTCGACCTTGTAACCGCAGAAGGCGGCCGTTGCCGGGTTGGTGCCATGGGCGCTTTCGGGGACGAGGATGACGCTGCGCGCGTCGCCACGCGCTTCGAGCGCGGCGCGGATCGCGAGCAGCCCGCATAGCTCGCCATGGGCGCCCGCCTTGGGCGACATGGCGACCGAGTGCATGCCGGTCAGCGTCACCAGCCAGGCGGCCAGTTCATGGATGACCGCCAGCGCGCCCTGCACCGTCGATTGCGGCTGAAGCGGGTGGATGTCGGCGAAACCGGGCATCCGCGCGACCTTTTCGTTGAGGCGCGGATTATGCTTCATGGTGCAGGAGCCGAGCGGGAACAGGCCAAGATCGATGGCGTAGTTCTGGCGCGACAGGCGGGTATAGTGACGCACCGTTTCCTGTTCCGACAGGCCGGGCAGGCCGATGCTGTCGGTGCGGGCGAGCGAACCCAGACGGCTGGCCACCTTGGGCGCGTCGGCGAAATCGACGCCGGTGGTGTCGGTCGAGCCGATCTCGAAGATCAGCTTTTCTTCCAGCATCAGCGCGCGATTGCCTGTGGCGGTTACGGGGGCCATATGCGCGTCCTCGACGGCTTGCGGGGTGGTCGGGCGACCTTCCTTGAGCATGCTCATGCCAGTTCCTCCTCAAGCGCGGCGGCAAGGATTTCGATATCCTCCGGCGTGACGGTTTCGGTCACGGCGACGACGAGGCCGTTGCCGATCTGCGGCGCGTCCGGGAAGAGGCGGCCGAGCGAGACGCCGGCGAGAATGTTCTTGTCGGCGAGGGTGCGGACGACTTCGCGCGCATCCTTGGTCAGGACCAGCGTGAATTCGTTGAAGAAGCTGTCGTTGAGCAGCGTGACGCCCGGCACCTTGGCGAGGCGATCGGCGGCCTGCACGGCGAGGCCATGATTCAGGGTCGCGAGTTCGCGCAGGCCCCGTTCGCCCAGCAGGGTCATGTGGATGCTGAAGGCCAGCGCACACAGACCCGAGTTGGTGCAGATGTTCGACGTGGCCTTTTCGCGGCGGATATGCTGCTCGCGGGTGGAGAGCGTCAGCACGAAGCCGCGCTTGCCGGCCGCATCGACGGTTTCACCGCACAGGCGGCCCGGCATCTGGCGGACATATTTCTGCTTGCAGGCGAACAGGCCGAGATAGGGGCCGCCGAATTGCAGGCCGACACCGATCGACTGGCCTTCACCCACGACGATGTCCGCGCCCATGTGGCCCGGCGCCTTGATCGCGCCGAGAGCGACGGGTTCCGTCACCACCGCCACCAGCAGCGCGCCGGCGGCGTGCGCGGCGTCGGCCAGCGGGGTCAGGTCGGCGATGCGGCCGAGAATGTCCGGGTACTGAACAACGACGCAGGACGTATCCTTGTCGATGGAGGCTATCAGCGCGTCGATATCGGTCGCGGCGTCGAGCGTCGGGGCTTCATGCACCAGCGCGTCGCCGGTGAATTTCGCCATGGTGTTGGCGACCGAGACATAATGGGGGTGCAGGCCGGACGAGAGCAAAGCCTTGCCGCGCTTGGTGATGCGGCGGGCCATGCCGATCGCTTCCCAGCAGGCGGTCGAGCCGTCATACATGGAGGCGTTGGCGACATCGACGCCCAGCAGGCGGGCGACCTGCGTCTGGAATTCGAACAGCACCTGCAACGTGCCCTGCGCGATTTCCGGCTGATAGGGCGTGTAGGCGGTCAGGAACTCGCCGCGCTGGATCAGATGATCGACGCTGGCGGGGACATGATGCTTGTAGGCGCCGGCGCCCAGGAAGAAGGGCGCCTCCCCTGCCGACAGATTCTTGCGCGCGAGCGCGCCCATGTGGCGCTCGACCGCCAGTTCGCTGGCATGATCGGGCAAGCCAGCGATGGTGCCGCTCAGGCGGGCTTCGGCAGGCACGTCGATGAACAGGTCATCGATGCTCGACGCGCCGATGACGGACAGCATGTCCTGCCGGTCGGTGTCAGTAAGGGGTAGGTAGCGCATTATGACTCCTTCTCCCCTCCCCTTCAGGGGAGGGTTGATCGGAGTCACGTGCCTCCGATCAAGGGTGGGGGCTATCCGCTCGGCGCGGCGTGTGGGGCGATCCCCCACCCCAACCCCTCCTCTGAAGGGGAGGGGCTATTCCGGGTTGCTTAAAGGCTCGCCACGAACTTCTTGTAGGCGGCTTCGGTCATCAGGCCGTCCAGCTCGCTGGTGTCGGCGATGCGCAGCTTGAAGAACCAGCCATCTTCCTCGGCATCGCTGTTGACCAGCGCCGGTTCGTCTTCCAGCGCGCCGTTGCTTTCGACGACTTCGCCCGAGATCGGCGCGTACACGTCCGAAGCGGCCTTGACCGATTCCACGACGGCGGCGTCGTCGCCCTTTTCGAAGGTCGTGCCTTCAGCGGGCAGTTCGACGAACACGATGTCGCCAAGCTGTTCCTGCGCATAATCGGTGATGCCGACGGTGGCGATTTCGCCCTCTACGTCGATCCACTCATGTTCGTCGGTGAAATAACGGCTCATTTTTTACTACCCCTTCGAAAGAATGAAGAATCAGGCCTTGCGGCGATAACGATGCGGAACGAACGGCATCGGCGCAACCACCGCGGCGATGCGCTTGCCACGCACTTCGATTTCCAGCGCGGTCCCTTCCGCGCTGTCGGGCAGGCTGACCCAGCCCATGGCGATCGGCGCGCCGACGGACGGCGCGAAGCCGCCGGACGTGACTTCGCCCACTTCGACCGCTCCGGAGAAGATCTTCGCGCCTTCGCGGGCGGGCAGACGGCCTTCGATCTTCAGGCCCACGCGCTTGGCGCCGGGGCCATCGGCCAGTTCCTTCATGACGCGGGCGTGACCGATGAAGCCACCTTCTTCGCGCCGACGCTTCTGGATGGCAAAGCCCAGGTCCGCGCCGATCGTGCTGACGGCGGGCGACAGGTCATGGCCATAGAGCGGCAGGCCAGCCTCCAGACGCAGCGAATCGCGCGCGCCAAGGCCGATCGGCTTGACCTGCGGCAGGTCGCACAGCGCATCGGCGAACAGGGTGACGTCATCGGCGGGGATGCTGATTTCAAAGCCATCCTCGCCGGTATAGCCCGAACGGCTGATCCACAGCGAAATGCCGCGCCAGACGAACGGGCCGGACTGCATGAAGAGAAGATCGGCGGTTTCGGGGATGAGGGTTGCCAGCGCTTCGCCCGCTTCGGGGCCTTGCAACGCCAGCAGCGCCTGATCGGCCATATGGTTCATCACGACTTCGTCGGGCAGATAGTCGATCATCCAGCCGATATCGTCATATTTGGTCGCGCCGTTGACGACCATGTAGATGGCCGCGCCGTCAAAGGCCTCACCACCAAGGCGCGAGACCATCAGGTCGTCCAGGATGCCGCCTTCGTCGTTCAGCAGCATCGAATAGCGCTGACGGAAGGGCTTCAGCCCCTTGATATCGCTGGGCAGGATATGTTCGAGCGCTTCGTCCACGCCTTCACCGCTGAAGGTGAGCTGGCCCATATGGCTGACATCGAACAGGCCGGCATGTTCGCGGGTCCAGCTATGTTCGGCCATGATGCCTTCATACTGGATCGGCATATGATAGCCGGCAAAGCCGACCATGCGCGCGCCCTTCGCACGGTGCCAGGCGTCGAGCGGCAAAGCTTCGAGCGGCAAATCTTCGAAATGGGTGGCGTCTTCATTGCCGGACATGATGCGGCCTTTCCGTGCAGGAGGTAGTAGCAACAGCATAAGCAGGCCCGGAGTCGGACCTGTTACATCTGCTACCCCCTCTGTCACGGAACCTGAGAGCTTTGACCAGCGGCCGTGCGGCCACATGGCTTACCCCTTCGGTGGGACGGCGCAAATGCCCGTCCGCTTTCCAGAGTGCCTTGCGCGCGATGCGGTCCTTTAACCTGAGAGATTCCGGGGCGGTTGCTCCTTCGGTGATGGGGTGGCCTTCAAGGCTTCCCATGCTCTCCCGCATCGTGCCCGACGAACGAATCCGCCGGAGACACTTTGTGCATTGCGTCAAAGGACGGGGCGCGTCAATCGCTTGGCTGTTCTTCTTTTGCCAGACGCCGGGCCATGGCGAGCGCCGCCGTGCGGCAGGCGGCCAGTTCGCTGTCCGCTTCTGCATTGTCGAGGTGAACGGATGCGAAGCCGCCCTCCCCTTCGAACAGCGCCAGAAAGCGTTCGACGCCAGCAAAATTGGAGTCCGCAACGGTGCAATGGATAAGCGCGATCCGGTCCGCCCAGAGGCGGTTGTCCTGCGCCTTCAGCAGGCGGGCAAGATCGTCAAGCTGGGCGGCGAAGGCCGCGATCTGGGGATGCAAGGTCATAGGAAATGGCTATCGCGGCGCGCGAGGCGCGACAAGAAGCGGGGTGGGAACGGATCGTTTCTGGTGCTGCTCCGTCATTGCGAGCGCAGCGAAGCAATCCATGTCGCGCTACTTGGATTGCTTCGCTTCGCTCGCAATGACGGAGTAATTTAGGGGTTCAGCGCCACAAGCCCGCAAATTTCCGCATGGCGCTTTTCGGCATAGCGGTCCGTCATGCCAGCGATGAAGTCGGCGATGTGGCGGCTGCGGGTCGGTTCTTCCAGCGCGCAATCGTCGCGCCATTCGGGCGGCATCAGATGCGGGTCGGCCTGATAGGCGCGGAACAGATCGGTGACGATGATGCGCGCCCGGTCGGCCGCCGCAAGCTGTTCGGGATGATGATAGAGGGTCGCATACATGAAGCGCTTGAGGTCGCGCTCCTGCTGTTCCAGTTCGGGCGAGAAAGCGACGAGGGTGCGGCCGAGCGCGCGGACATCGTCCACCGTTTCGACGCGCGATTCCGCGATATTGCGGCTTGTCGCCTCGATCAGGTCATTGGCCATGACGCCAATCTGTTCGCGCACCAGTTCGCGCAGCAGCCGATCCTGCGGCACATCGGGATAGCGGGCGCGCACCCGGTCCCAGCAGGTGCGCACCAGCGGCACCTCCAGCAACTGGTCGAGCGTCAGCAGACCCGCACGCAGGCCATCGTCAATATCGTGATTGTCATAGGCGATATCGTCGGAAATCGCGGCCAGTTGCGCCTCCAGCGAGGCATGGCTGGTCAGGTCCAGCGGGAACAGCGCGTCCAGTTCGCGCATCGCCCAGCCGGGATGGTCGATCGGGCCATTATGCTTGGCCAGCCCCTCCAGCATTTCCCAGCTGAGGTTGAGGCCCCGGAACCGCGGATAGGGACTTTCCAGCAACATCAGCGTGCGCAGCGTATGGGCGTTATGATCGAAGCCGCCATGCGCCTCCAGCGCGCTTTCCAGCGCATCCTCCCCCGCATGGCCGAAGGGCGGATGGCCGATATCGTGCGCAAGACAGAGCGCTTCGGTCAGGTCTTCGTTGAGGCCCAGCGTGCGCGCGGTGGTGCGGCCGATCTGCGCGACCTCCAGACTGTGGGTCAGGCGGACGCGGAAATGATCGCCGTCGGGCGAGACGAAAACCTGCGTCTTGTGGCGCAGGCGACGGAAGGCGATCGAGTGGATGATGCGATCCCGGTCGCGCTGGAACACATCGCGCGGCCCGCGCATCTCGCCCCCCGCCTCGGCATGGAGGCGGCCACGGCTGGCGGAAGGATGGCAGGCATAGGAAGCGAGCGTCGTCATGCGACGGCTCCTAGAGCATATTCGCGTGCGTTTGAACGGCCCGTGCGGCGCGATTGCATTATTTGGGTGGAGATGCGGGCGGCGGCTTCCCGGCAGATTACAATGGCAACCCCATCATCCTCATGCGACATAAGCTTCATGACATTGGACGAAGAAAGCGAACGGGCAACAAATATGTTGCTGGGCAAGGCAGTTAAGCGGATTGCCCGGTTCCGCGAAAAGGAAATCCTTATAGAATTCGAGGACGGCGCACGGCTGTTTGTCGATAGTACAGCCCCCTTGGAAATCAGCATTCAGGAAGCCGCAAGAAAGTCTTGAAGGGCGGCATTTGTCGAATTCAAATACTCCCCTCCCGCCGGCGGGAGGGGTAGCGAGACTTAATGAGCGTAGCGAATTTAGTCGCAGCGGGGTGGGCATTTGCGAGGTCGCGTAAGCCCACCCCCTAACCCCCTCCCGCCTGCGGGAGGGGGCACAGCGCTGCATCACTGCCCGGCCAGTTGCTCCACGACTTCGCCGGCGTCGCTCTTCCAGGCGAAGACGTCGGCGCCTTCCTTCTTCAGGTTGGTTTCCAGTTCCTTGGCGCGGGTGAAGCTGGCGAAGGGGCCGACGAGCAGGCGGTTGGTGCGGCCCCAGCTGGCGCTCCAGCCGTCCTGACGCGACAGGATCGTGTATTTCTTGCGCAGGCCCTTCATGGTGAAGCCCAGCGCGGACTTGCTCTGGCCGACGCCGACCTGAAGCCAGTTGCGCGATGGGTTGGCGGCAAGGCGCTTCTTTTCTTCTGCCTCGGCCTTTGCCTTGGCGTCAGCCTCTGCCTTGGCCTTGGCGGCAGCGTCCTTCTTCGCCTTGTCGGCGGCGGCGCGGGCGCTCTGTTGCCGTTCGAGGCGGCGCTGCGCCTGAATCGCGGCGACCTCGTCCAGATCGACGGCGGCCACGCTCGCCTGACGCTCCGTATCGGGCACGTCGATGGCGTGGATGATCTGCGCCAGCGTGCGGGTCGCCTCCGGATCGGGCTGGGGCGTCGTCGCGGGTGCGGGCGGCGGCGGGGGCGCCGGTTCGGAGGCCGTCGATGGCGCGGGCTGGGTCGACGGGGTCGAGGCCTGGGCCAGCGTGATCGCGTTCAGCTGCGTGCCGGTCGAAGTCGCCGGTGGCGTTGGCTGGGCGGGACGATCGATCGAGTCGAAGCCGGGCGAAGGTGGCCCCTGCACGCTGCCAGAGGATGGCGCGGTCGCCTGACGGACGGGCGGCGTCTGGCTGGAGGAGGCCGACGAAGAGGTGGACGGCAGCGGCTGGACCTGCGGCGATTGCGGCCTGGGTTCGGGCGGCAACGATTGGACCTGCGCGAGTTGGGTCGGCGCAGGGGGAACGGGTTGCGGCTGGGTCGGCTGCGCGGCCTGCGGTTGCGGCACGGTTGCCGTTTGCGACGCCACAGCGGTTGGCTGGCGGGCGGCGGTGCGTGCGCGCGCGGCTTCGGCACGGGCGAGACGGGCGGCCTCGCGCTGCTGGCGGCGCTGTTCGGCGCGACTGACGGGCTTCGGCTTGGGCGTCGGCGTTACGGCCGCGACCGCCACCGGTGCCTTGGTGATCGTCACGCCCGGCGCCGGGGGCGTCGGGATGATGGTGGCGATGGTCGTGCCGGTCTGCTGCGGAAAATGGCCGAAATGCACCGCTGCGGCTTTCTGCGCGGCGGTGAGGTAGGGCATTTTCTGCATATAGGGGATGATGGCCGTGGCCAGTTGCGCCGGCATGGTCTGATCGGCGACCTTCTTCGCGTCCGCCTGCCGGTTGTTCATCGCCAAGATGAAAGCGCGATAGCGCCAGGCGGCCCGGTCGCTTTTGTAGAGCAGCGGGTCCAATATCTTTTCCGCCGCCTCGACCTGACCCGAAATGCCGAGCGAGGCGGCATAGCGGCGGACCAGTTCCTCATCATTGGGCGTGCGCTGGAGCGCGGCATAATAGTCGCGCTGCGCCCCTGCCTGATCGCCGGTCATATCCTTCGCCAAGCCCCGGTCGGACAGGATGGTCGTGTCGGGATAGCCCAGCCGCCCGGCCTGATCGAACAGGCGCACCGCCTCGGTCGGGTTCTGGGTCTTGAGCATGACGCGGGCCAGACCCGCCTTGATCCGGCCATTGCCGCTGGCGATCGCATCAGCGCGGGCGAAGAAGCCGGCGGCAGCGCGTGCATCGTCCAGCGCCAGCGCGGCCTCCCCTGCCCCGATCAGCGCGTCGACATCGCGCGGGTTGGACGCCAGCCGGGCCAGATGGGCGTTGAGGTCAGCGGCATCTGGCGGGCGGACCAGCGCCGCCTGATCGGACTGGGCAAGAGCGTTAGGTGCCGATGCGGTTCCCGCCAGAAGCAGGCCGCCGATGAACCAGGAGGAAGCGTTTTTCACGTCGGGGCCTTAGCCGATGACAGGGTGAATGGGAAATTAGCGCAACAAAAAAGCGCGCCGGATCGCCCCAGAGGACGGACGGCGCGCTTTCGCAAAGGTCACGGCGCGATGACGCGCCGGACGATCACTGGTTGTTCTGGCGGTTGAGGAAGCGGGGGATGTCCACGCCCGGTGCCGCATCGTCGGCGCCCGGCGCCTTTTCGCTGCCACGGGTCAGGCCAGCCATGCGTTCGAACAGCGTGCCGCCGGTGGCGACGCGCGGTGCAGGCGCAGCAGGCGCTGGGGCAGGCGCGGTCGGTTCGGCACTGTCCGCACCCAGAACCAGTTCGTCCTGATCCGGCCCTTCGTCCGAGAAGACGGCGGCAGGACGGGACGGCGCAGGCGCGGCGGTCGGCTGCACCGGGGCGGGCGCTTCGGGCACGTTGAGTTCCAGCGCTTCGGGCTGAGGGGCCGGGGCGGGCTTGGGCGCGGGAGCCGGTGCCGCGACCGGCGCGGGCTGCGGCGTTACGGCGACGGCGGGTCTGGCGGGCGTCTGCGGCACGGCGACCGCCGGGCGGCTGGCGAAGCTGAACGGCTGGGTCAGCGGCGCGGCGTTGCCACCGGCTTCGGCCTCGATGCCGGTAGCGACCACCGACACACGGATCTTGCCATTGAGACCATCGTTGAAGGCCGAACCCCAGATGATGTTCGCGTCCGGATCGACCAGTTCGCGGATATGGTTGGCGGCTTCGTCCACTTCCATCAGGCGCATATCGTCGCCACCGACGATCGAGACGATCACGCCCTTTGCGCCGCGCATCGACACACCGTCGAGCAGCGGGTTGGCGATCGCCTTTTCAGCGGCCTGAAGCGCGCGGCCGTCGCCCTCCGCTTCGCCGGTGCCCATCATCGCCTTGCCCATTTCGCCCATCACCGAACGGACGTCGGCAAAGTCGAGGTTGATGAGGCCGGGCATGATCATGAGGTCGGTGATCGACCGCACGCCCTGTTGCAGAACCTCGTCCGCCATCTGGAACGCTTCCTTGAAGGTCGTGTTCGGATTGGCGATCAGGAACAGATTCTGGTTCGGGATGACGATCAGGGTGTCGACATGCTTCTGCAGCTCTTCGATGCCCGTTTCGGCCGACTTCATGCGGCGATTGCCTTCGAAGGTGAAAGGCTTGGTCACGACGCCGACGGTCAGGATGCCGCGATCACGCGCAGCCTTGGCAATGACGGGGGCAGCGCCGGTGCCGGTGCCGCCGCCCATGCCGGCGGTGATGAAGCACATATGCGCGCCGTTCAGCGCCTCCTCGACCGAGGCGATGGTTTCTTCCGCTGCCGCCTTGCCGATTTCGGGGCGCGAACCCGCGCCCAGACCTTCGGTGATTTGCGGGCCAAGCTGGATGCGGCGTTCGGCCGGCGAGCTGTTGAGCGCCTGCGCGTCCGTGTTCGCCACGATGAAATCCACGCCCTCTACCGAGGCGGCGATCATGTTCGCGATGGCATTGCCGCCTGCGCCACCGACACCGATGACCGCGATACGCGGCTTCAGTTCGTCCACATGGGGCGGGCTGATTTCAATGCTCATATATTCTGCTCCCTCAGCTTCCTCGTCAGGAAGCGACACCGTCATCAATCGTTAACACCAGAAAATAGGGGATTCACCACCTAATTTCGTCTTCGTACAAATTCATTCAATAGTTGGTCTTCATCGCGCGCATCATTCGCTGCCACCACATGGGCGCACCGATACGGTGCACCGTCTGCGGCGCGGGCGCCATCGTGCGGAGATCAACCGGGTTAGAAGCGCCATAAAGCGCCAATCCCGCCAATGTCGCGAAGGCTGGCCCACTATGCGCTTCGGGCATGGCGGACAAGCCCCTTGGCCGTCCGATCCGCACGGCGCGGCCCAGCGCGCCCTGTGCATAATCGGCAATGCCCTTCATTTCCGCGCCGCCGCCGGTCAGCACGACCTGACGCCCGGTGGAGTTGAAGCCCATGCCGGCGAGCGCCGCATTCACTTCGCTCATGATCTGATTGAGCCGTTCGCAGATGACGCCGACGAGCGCGGCGCGAGTGATCTTGCCCCCTTCGGCGTTCGGTCCGGCGGCCTGCCCCGGCACCGCCACTTCGCCATGGGGCGGCGCAATCTCGATCATCTCGCGAAAATCGCGAGGATTCTGCATCGCCGAGCCATAGAAGCATTTGATCCGCTCCGCCTGGCTGCGGCGGATGCCGAAGGCCGAGGCGATATCGTCGGTTATGTCCGACGCGCCGAACGGGATGGAGTGCAGGCCGACCAGCATGCCGCCGGCATAGAGCGAGACATTGGTGACGCCCGCGCCGATTTCCACCAGTGCCACGCCCAGATCGCGCTCCTCCTCCGACAGGCAGGCAAGGCCGGTCGCGATCGGCGCGGCGACGATCGAATTGACGTTCAGATAGGCGCCACGCACGCACAGGTCGAGATTGGCGAGCGGCGCGCCATCCGCCAGCACGACATGAATGTCGACGCCCAGCAGGTCGGCATGCATGCCGATCGGCTTCTTGACCGGCACCTTGCCATTGATGGTGAAGCAGGTGGGCTGCGCATGCAGGACGATGCGGCCATCCGGGTCGATGCCCTGCTGGCCGGTGGTCAGCAGATCGTCGATATCCGCCTGTTCCACGCGATAGCCGCCCATGTCGCGTTCGACCGTGACGACATCGCTGACCAGCGATCCGCCCGAGAAGCTGACCCAGACATCCTCGATATTGGTGCCCGCAACCCGTTCAGCCTGTTCCACCGTTTCGCGCACGGCGAGTTCGGTCCGCTCCATGTCGGCAATGAAGCCGCGGCGCACGCCCCGGCTTTCCCGCTGACCCGTGCCCAGGATCGCGAGTTCGCCGGTGTCGGTGCGACCTGCGATCAGCGCCGACACTTTCCAGGAGCCAATGTCGATCGCGGTAATGAGCTTTTCGACCTTGGGCTGCGCCATGCTGTCTTAGCCTTCCTCGCCCTGAGCCGGTGCCTTGGCGCTGTCCGTCGCGCCGCCCGCCGTTCCGCTTGCCGCCGCATCGGTCGGCTTTTCTTCCACCTGCCCCTGTGGCAGGCGCAGGACGAAACGATCAGGATCGCGCATGTCGAACTTGACGATCCCCCGGCCCAGCAGCCGGTTGACGCCATCCATGCGCGCGAAATTCACCAGCGCAGAGGCTGAATCCTTGTCACCCTCCGGCAAAGAGAGCGTTTCTCCCGACTGAAAGCGCAAGTCCCAGCGACGGTTCCCGACCCAGGTCGCGCCGGCCAGCATCGGCTTCAGGGCCGGGGCGTTTTCCATCAGCTTGTTGAGGCCCGCCGTCTGGAGATTGGCATTGGGGCCGACCACCAGAGGCAGGTCCGGCATGGCGCTGGCGGATACCGACTGGAGCACCACGCCCTGCACGTCGATCAGGTGCAACTGGCCTCCATGCTGCCACACGGCGACCGGATCGCGCTCGACAATGTCCACGACCAGCGTGTCGGGCAGGCGGCGGGAGATGCGCGCATCCTTGACCCAGCCGAGTTTCAGCATTTCGCCCCGCACCTTCGGCAGGTCGAGCGCGAGCATGGAGCGATCCACCTGCCCCAGCGCGATATTATAGACGGACAGTTCGTCCATCCGCTCGACACCGCGCACTTCGACCTTCTCGACTTCGAAGCCTGCACGGGCGGCAAGCTCGGCCGCCTGCTGGCGGGCCATGTCGGGGACGCCGAGATAGATGGCGATGCCGATGGCGATACCGCCGAAGATGGCGACGATCGCCCAACTGGCCATGCGTTGCAGCGTGGCTTCGCTGACGGGCAGCATTTCGAACAGCTGATCGACCCAGCTGCGGCGCTTGAGCGCGCGGCCGCGACCGCCTTTCGTCGCCCTGCCCTTTGCGCTGCTCAGCCGTGCGGTGCCGCCGCGCCGGATGCGTGCTTCAGCCATCCTTCTGTCCCCCGGCGCGGTTCAGCGCCTCCTCGACAATAGTCTCTACCAGCGTGGCATAGTCAATGCCCAGCTTCGCCGCCTGTTCGGGGACAAGGCTGAGCGGCGTCATGCCTGGCTGGGTGTTGACCTCCAGCAGGTAAAGCCCCTCGATCCCCTGCTCATCATCCCAGCGGAAGTCGGAGCGCGACGCGCCCTTGCAGCCCAACAACTGGTGGGCGCGCAGCGCGATCGCCTTGCAAGCTTCGCTGATCTCGGCGGGGATTTCCGCCGGGCAGACATGTTCGGTCATGCCATCGGTATATTTGGCGTCGAAATCATAGAAGCCGCTCTTGGGCCGCAATTCAGTGACGAGCAAAGCCTCGTCGCCCAGCACGGCAGTCGTCAGTTCGCGGCCGCGAATATAGGGTTCGGCCAGAAGTTGCGGGAAATCCTGCCAGGGGCCCACGCTGTCGCGGGCGATGGGATTGCCATAATTGCCCTCCGCCGTGACAATGGCGACGCCGACCGAGCTGCCTTCATTGACGGGCTTCAGCACATAGGGGCGCGGCAGCGGATCGGCGGTGAAGAGGCTCTCGCTCTCCACGATATGGCCGCCGGGCATGGGGATGCCGTGGGGCAGCAGCGCCTGCTTGGTCAGTTGCTTGTCGATCGCGATGACCGATGTGGCGAGGCCGCTATGGGTGTAGGTGAGGCCCATCAGGTCCATCATGCCCTGCACCGTGCCATCTTCGCCGGGAACGCCATGAAGCGCGTTGAAGATCACGTCGGCCTTCGTTTCGGCAAGGCGCGCCGCGACATTGCGGTCCATGTCGATCCGCGTGACGGTGTGGCCGCGCGATTCCAGCGCCTTGGCCACGCCCTCGCCCGAAGACAGCGACACCGGCCGCTCCGCCGACCAGCCACCCATCAGGACGGCGACATGCCAGGGGCCACGGGTCATTAACTCAACCTCTCTTCATATAGTGCGGGCTGCAAAGCTATTACACCGGCATCGCAGCCGTCATCCCAAGGGAACAGCCCATCCACGGCCCCCGGCCACACGATCTGGACAAGATCGGTCAACCGCTCGCCAGTTCGCGCCTTGTGGTACCACAGTGCAGAATTTACATATTCTTCAAGAATCTGGCTGGGATGGACGATCCGCGCGATGCACTTGTGGCCTTCAAGAAGGCCTTCGATGACGGCGCCATCGGTTAGAACAAGACCTTTCCTACATTCGCGAAGCGTCTGATTGATCATAAATTTCATCACTTCGTTGGATAAGCCAAAGGTAATCACCTCCGGTTGACCCACCGTCTCTTTAAAGCCGATCGAATAGGCGAAGTTCGGCTGTTCACCGTCCGGATCGAACACCATGTTCACCTGACAGCCATGTTCGCGCACATTCTCGATGATGCCGCGCTCAAAATCATCACGGGCGATGATCTCGGTCATTTCGCCAAACCCACAGCATCCGTGTTTGCGTCGTCGGCAGACAGGCCAACCCGCTGGATTTCCCATTCCAGTTCGACGCCGCTCTTTTCCTTCACGCGGCGGCGGACTTCTTCGCCCAGCGCTTCGATGTCGCTGCTGGTGGCGTCGCCGGTGTTGAGCAGGAAATTGGTGTGCTTCTCGCTCACCTGCGCGCCGCCCAGTTGGAGGCCGCGGCAACCCGCTTCGTCCACCAGCGCCCAGGCCTTGTGCCCGTCCGGATTCTTGAAGGTGGAGCCGCCGGTCTTGCTGCGCAGCGGCTGGCTTTCCTCACGCGCGGTGGCGATGCGGTCCATTTCCGCCTGAATCGCGGCAGGTTCGCCGGGGTGACCCCGGAAGGTCGCGCTGACCACGACCGCGCCGTCGGTCAGGTTGGAATGGCGGTAGCTGTAATGCAGGTCGCTGTTGAGCAATGTCACCTGCTCGCCCGAGCGCAGCACCAGATCGCATTCGACAAGGATATCCGCCGTCTCCCGGCCATAGGCGCCGCCGTTCATGCGCACGAAACCGCCGACCGTGCCGGGAATGGAACGCAGAAATTCAAGGCCCGAAATCCCGGCGTCCCGCGCCGTCGAGGAGACGAGGATGCCCGATGCGCCGCCGCCGCAACGCAGGGTCGTGGCGTCCAGCGCCTCCACCTTCGCGAAGGGCTTGCCAAGGCGCACGACCACGCCCGGCACACCGCCATCGCGCACGATGAGGTTGGAGCCGAGGCCCAGCGCCATCACCGGCATCGCCGGATCGAGCATGGCCATGAAGTCGGACAGATCGTCGGCATCCTTCGGCTCGAACAGCCATTGCGCCGTGCCGCCCGCCTTGAACCAGACGAGCGGAGCCAGCGGCGCATCGGCCTTGAGCAAGCCGCGAACGGGCGGGAGGGCGGAAGCCATCAAGCGCGAATACCCCACAGGTTCATCCAGCTTTTCACCGCCTTCATCCCCGCCTGCCCGGCATCATGGGCGGCAAGGTTGGTCCGGACCTGCTTCTGCGCGGCCTCCACCATGTCGCGCGCGACCTCCACGCCCTGCATCTGGGCGTCGATCATGCGCTTCTGCATTTCCAGGCCGACGCTGAACAGTTCGAACATCAGGCAGTTTCCTTCGCCTGTGCGACGGCCGTGGCAAGGCCCGCCGCCCATTTGGTGATGTCGCCTGCGCCCAGGCAAATGATCATGTCGTCAGGCTGAATGTTGGCCGCGATCGCTTTTGCCAGATCGTCCGCATCGATGACGGTCGAGGCATGGCGATGGCCGCGCCGCTTGAGCCCGGCGACCAGCGCGGCGCTGTCCACGCCCTCTATCGGCTGTTCGCCCGCGGTGTAGACCGGGGCGGCATAGACGACATCGGCGTCGTTGAACGCCTGCTGGAATTCATCCATCAGGTCGCGCAGGCGCGTGAAGCGGTGCGGCTGCACCACGGCGACGACGCGGCCCTTCGCCCCTTCGCGCGCGGCGGCGAGCACCGCCTTGATCTCGACCGGGTGGTGGCCATAATCGTCGATCACGGTAGCGGTGCCACCATCGACGTCGATCTCGCCGACCTTGGTGAAGCGGCGCTTGACCCCGCCGAACTTGGCGAAGCCGGTCTGGATGGTCGCATCGTCAATGCCCATCTGGAGCGCGACGCCAATGGCGGCCATGGCGTTCAGCACATTGTGGCGGCCGGGCATCGGCATTTCGATCCCCTCGATGCGGCGGATCGACCCGTCGCGTTCGCGGATCTGGATGTCGAAGCGGTTGCCGCCGGGAACGGGCTGGACATTTTCGCCACGGATATCGGCCTGCGCCGAGAAGCCGTAGGTGACGATGCGGCGATCCTGCACGCGCGGCAGGATCGCCTGCACTTCGGGGTGATCGAGGCAGAGCATTGCCGCGCCGTAGAAAGGCACGTTGCCGACGAACTCGACAAAGGCATCCTTCACCCGGTCGAAGCTGCCATAATGGTCCAGATGCTCCGGATCGATATTGGTCACGACCGCGATCGTGCCGTCCAAACGCAGGAAGCTGCCGTCGCTCTCGTCGGCCTCCACGACCATCCAGTCGCTATTGCCCAGGCGCGCGTTGGAGCCATAGCTGTTGATGATGCCGCCATTGATGACGGTCGGGTCCACGCCGCCCGCATCCAGCAGCGCGGCGACCATCGACGTCGTCGTGGTCTTGCCATGGGTGCCCGCGACCGCGACGGTGGATTTGAGGCGCATCAGTTCCGCCAGCATTTCGGCGCGGCGGATGACGGGGACGCGATTTTCCAGCGCCAGTTCGACTTCGGGATTGCCGCGCTTGATCGCGGTGGAGGTGACGACGACGGCGGCATCGCCCAGATTTTCGGCCTTGTGGCCGATCATCACCTTGATCCCCTTGGCGCGCAGCCCTTCCACGACATAGCCTTCGGCCACGTCGGACCCCTGCACGCTGTAACCCAGATTATGCATCACTTCGGCGATACCGGACATGCCGATGCCGCCGATGCCGATGAAATGGATCGTGCCGATGTCTGTGCCGACACCCTTCATGCGGGAACTCCCTGGAGATTAAGCGTGGTCGGGGTCGGGCCGACCGTGACCGGATCATTGACGATGGGCGCGGTGCCGATGCTTTCCAGCAGATCGGCCATGTCGCGCGCGGCGTTGGGGCGGCCGCAGTTGCGGGCGCGCCTGGCGGCATTTTGCAGCGCGCCGGGTTCCAGCGCCATCTTCTGCATCTGCTTGGCCAGTTCGACCGCGGTGAAGCGGGCCTGCGGGATGGTGCGGGCGCCGCCGGCTTCGGTCATTTCCCTGGCATTGGCGGTCTGGTGATCGTCCATCGCGCTGGGCAGCGGGATGAGGATCGCCGGTCGGCCAGCGCAGGTGAGTTCCGCCAGCGTGGAGGCCCCTGCCCGCGCGATCACCAGATGCGACCAGCCCAGCTTTTCGGGCACATCATTGAAATAGGTGGCGAGGTCGGCGGGGATTTCCATCTCCGCATAGACTTTGCGTACCCGTTCGATATCTTCGGCGCGGCATTGCTGCGTGACTTGCAGGCGGCGGCGCAGCGCAATGGGCAGCATCGACAGGCCTTCGGGCACGACGCTGGACAGGATGGAGGCACCCTGGCTGCCGCCGATCACGAGCACGCGGAAGACGCTTTCGTCGGTCAGCGCAGGGAATTCCTCCTCGCGCAACTGCTTCACTTCCTCGCGCACCGGATTGCCGATCAGGTGCACCTTGCCCGCATAGCTGCTCTTGAGACGCTGAACGTCGGGATAGGCGGTGGCGATGGCGTCGACCCGGCCGGACAGCAGGCGGTTGACCCGGCCCAGCACGGCATTTTGTTCATGGATGGCGGTCGGGATGCCATCGGCCAGCGCACCCAGCAAAGCGGGCATGGCCGGATAGCCACCGAAACCGACCACGGCGGTCGGCCGGAAGGTTTCGTTGAGGCGGCGGGCCATGGCGCGACCTGCCAGGATCGCCTTCAGCGCGCCGGGCCAGCTAGCCGGGTTCTTAGTCATGCGGCCGGCGGGCATGACATGGACCTGCGCCCGATTGTCCGGTGCGTGATCGAAGATGCCGGGGATCTTCGCGCCCCGCTCATCGGTGACGAGGGCGACATGATGGCCGCGCGCCATCAGTTCCTCCGCCACCGCATGGGCTGGAATCATATGACCCCCCGTCCCGCCGGCGGCGAGGACGAAGTGACGGGAAATGCTCATCGACCACTCCATTTGACGACCGTGTGCCGACCCATGAAGGGGTTGCGCCGCGTGAATGCGAGCAGCAGGCCGACGCCGATACAAAGCGCCAGCATAGAGGAGCCACCGTAGCTGATAAAGGGCAGCGTCATGCCCTTTGACGGAAATATCTGCGCATTGACGCCCATATTGATGATCGCCTGCAATCCGAATTGCGTGGTGAGGCCGGCGGCGGCGAGGATGGTGAAATTATCCTCCTCATCCAGCAGGCGCAGCAGCACGCGCACCACGATGGCGAGATAGACGCAGGCGATGGCGATGCAGGCGAGCAGGCCGAACTCTTCGCCGATCACCGAGAAGATATAGTCGGTATGCGCTTCGGGCAGGCGGAACTTGTTCTGGCCGCCGCCCGGCCCCACGCCGGTAAAGCCGCCATGGGTGATGGTGCGGAAGGCAAGGTCGGTCTGGTCCGGGCCGGTGTCCATCTGCACACCGATGCCAAGGAAGTCGTTGATGCGCTGACGGCCATTTTCATAGAACATGTAGACGCCGACCAGACCCGCAAGGCCCATGCCGCCCAGCATCGCGATCCAGCGCATTTCAAGGCCCGACAACAGCAACAGGCAGCCCCAGCAGGCGAGGAAGATGACCGTCTGGCCAAAGTCCGGCTGACGCATCAGGATCGCCGCGATCAGCAACGTCATCGCCCCGGTCAGCGGCATGACGGGCAGATTCTGGTCCTTGGCGCGCAGCGACAGCAGCCAGGCCAGCGTCACCACATAAGCGGGCTTCAGAAATTCCGAGGGCTGGAAGCGGAAGCCAGGCAGGTCGATCCAGCGCTTCGCGCCGTTCACCGTGCTGCCCAGGATCGGCACGAACAGCAGCATCAGGAAGAAGAAGGCGCACAGGAAAATCGCCAGCCGCCGGGCCTGTGGCCGGGGCAGCATGGAGATGACCAGCATGATCGGCAGGCCGATGAAGACCCACATCAGCTGGCGCCAGAAATAGATCAGCGGGTTGACCGCGACCGACGCCGTCGACCGGTCGATCGCCGCGACGGGCGATGCGGCCGCGACGGCCACCAGACCGATCGCCATCAGCGCGACGATCAGCGACAGGAGGACGCGATCGATTTCCCAGAACCAGATGGCGAGCGCCGTGCGCTCACGCGGGACGGTGCGGGTGCGGAAGCCCTTCACCAGTTCACCAGCCCTGAACATTCTCGTCCCTTCCCTGCTCATGCCCTGCCCCCGCTGACCATGATGTCATTCCAATGCGTTCACGGCCGCGGCGAAGGCATCGCCGCGCGCCTCGAAATCCCGGAACTGATCGAAACTGGCGCAGGCCGGCGACAGCAGCACGACATCGCCCGGCTGGGCGATCCGCGCGGCACGCCGGACGGCGGCGCTTAGCATTTCGCTGTCGTCCACCGCCATATGGGGGCGCAGCAGGTCGGCGAACATATGCCCCGCTTCGCCGATGGTGTAGGCGTGGGCGATGTTCGCATAATGAGGGACGCATTCGTCCAGATTGTCCGATTTGGCGACGCCGCCCAAAATCCAGTGGATACGGGGCTTGCCATCGATCGCTGGCCATGCGGCCAGCGCCGGGGCGGTGGAGGCGGCGTTGGTCGCCTTGCTATCGTTGACGTAGAGGACGCCGTTAAGTGTGCGGACGGCCTGCATGCGATGCGGGAGCGAGGCGTAGCTGGCGAGGGCGCTCTGCCGCTGATCCCAATGGATGCCGAGTTCCATTGCAACAGCGTCAGCAACCATCGCATTTTGCGCGTTATGCGGTCCCTGCAACGCTGGCCAAAGGTGTTGATAATGTTCGGCGAAGTCGCCTGATGCGACGCGAGTGCGACTGCCAGCTCCAATTGGAAACTCGTCCTTAGAAGGATCGAACAAGCGTGCAACCAGAGGATCGTCAACAGACGCAACAGCAACATGCTCAAAGGACTGCATCGCGAACAATCGCATCTTCGACGCGACATAACCTTCGAACCCATCATAGCGATCCAGATGATCGGGCGTGATGTTGAGCAGCACGGCGACGTCGCAGTCGAGGCTGTGGGTCAGATCGATCTGATAGCTGGACAGTTCCAGCACATAGACGCCAACGCCGTGCAAATTGGGTTCCAGCGGCGGCTGGCTGAGGATCGGCAGGCCGATATTGCCGCCCATCACCGTGGGATAGCCCGCCTGCTGAATGATATGGTGGATCAGCGCGGTGGTGGTAGACTTGCCATTGGTGCCGGTGATGCCGACGACCTTGTGCGGCGGCAGCGTCGGGCGGGCGAGCGCGAACAGTTCGATATCGCCGATGATCGGCACCCCGGCCAGCTTGGCACGCATGGCGATAGGGTGGCGATTGAGCGGCACGCCCGGCGAGACGACGATGCCGTCGAAACCGGCCAGATCGATCTCCATCGGATCGCCCAGCTCCGCCTTGTCCGCAACGAGCATGCGCGCTTCTTCCCGGCTGTCCCACGCCACGACGCGCGCGCCGCTGGCGACCAGCGTATCGACGGTGGCGAGGCCGGAACGCGCCAGCCCCAGCACGGCATAGGTCTTGCCCTTGAACGCTTCCGAAACGATCATGCGCTTACCTCAGCTTCAGCGTGGCAAGGCCGGCGAGCGCCAGCACGAAGGCGATGATCCAGAAACGGATCACCACGGTCGGCTCGGCCCAGCCAAGCTGTTCGAAATGATGGTGGATCGGCGCCATCTTGAACACGCGCTTGCCGGTCCGCTTGTAGAAGAAGACCTGGATGATCACGCTCATCGCCTCGACCACGAAGAGGCCGCCGATGATGCCCAGCACGATTTCATGATGGGCGGTGACGGCGATCACGCCGATCGTGCCGCCCAGCGCGAGGCTGCCGGTGTCGCCCATGAAGACGGCGGCTGGCGGCGCGTTGAACCAGAGGAAGGCTAGGCCCGACCCGATGATCGCGCCGCACAGGATCGTCAGGTTGCCCGCGCCCGGCACATGGGGGATGCCCAGATATTGGGCAAAGTCGGCGCGGCCCACCAGATAGACGATCGCCATGAAGGCCATGCAGGCGATGATGACCGGCATGGTGGCGAGGCCGTCGAGCCCGTCGGTCAGGTTCACCGCATTGCCGAACGCCACGATGACGAAGGCAGCGAAGCAGAAATAGAAAGGCCCAAGCTCGATCGCGGGGCCATTATAGAAGGGCACATAGAGCGCGGTGTTGCCATGCTGGTGCACGATCATCCACGCCGCGACGCCCGCGATGAGAAATTCGAACAGCAGCCGCATCTTGCCCGACAGGCCCTTATGACTGGCCTTCGTCACCTTGTCATAATCGTCGAGGAAACCAATCGCGCCGAAGCCCAAAGTCACGAACAGACAGGCCCAGACATAGGTGGAACTGAGGTCCATCCACAGCAGCACCGACACGACCATGGAGGTCAGGATCATCAACCCGCCCATGGTGGGCGTGCCGCGCTTGGCGAGGTGGCTTTGCGGGCCATCATCGCGGATCGGCTGCCCCTTGCCCTGACGGACGCGCAGCCAGCCGATGAATTTGGGACCGATGACGAGGCCGATGATCAGCGCGGTGAAGATCGCCGCGCCGGCACGGAAGGACAGATAGCGGATGAGATTGAAAATTCCCGCAAAATCCAGGGTCTGGGCCAGCCAGTATAGCATTAGGTCTTGTCTCCGTCGCGGGCGGCATCGCCAAGGGCGGCGACCAGGCGGGACAGGCCCACGCCATTGGAGCCCTTGACCAGAATTGCGTCACCCGCGCGCATTTCGGTTTGGATGAGGGGGATGGCACTCGCCGTATCGGGCACATGGGCATAGGGGATGAGGCCATCCAGCGCATCGGCCAGCGGCGCCATTTCCTGTCCCACCAATATGGCGAAATCGACCTGCCCCGCGCGCAGCGGTTCGGCAAGGCCGGCATGCAGTTCGGCGCTGCGGTCGCCCAGTTCGCGCATCCCGCCCAATATGGCGAGACGGCGATCGGCATTTTCGCGGCCCAGTTGCTTGAGCGTCGCCTTCATCGACAGCGGATTGGCATTATAGCTTTCGTCGATCAGCAGCGCTTCGCCACCGGCGACGGGCAGGATGCGCCGTTCGCCCCGGCCCGGCAGGCCCGGCATTTCCGCCAGCGCAAGGCCCGCCGCCGCCAGATCGCCACCGACCGATTCCACCGCCGCCAGCACGGCCAGCGCATTGGACACCCAATGATCGCCGGGCGCCGCCACGGTGAAGCAGAGTTCGGCATCAGGCAGCTTTGCCGTCACCAGACTGCCCCCGGTCGGCGCGGGCACGACTTCGAGCGCATGGACGTCCGCCTGCGGGCTCATGCCGAAGGTCAGGATGCGGCCGGCATGGCGCTCCGCCTTGTTATAGAGGGTCGCGACATGCGGGCTGTCATAGGGGATGATCGCGGTGCCGCCCGGCTCCAGCCCTTCGAAAATCTCCGCCTTGGCCTCGGCGATCTTCGCTTCGGTGCCGAAAAATTCGATATGGGCGGGGGCGATGGCGGTGACGATCGCGACATGGGGACGGACCTGCCGTGTCAGGGCAGACAGTTCGCCGGCATGGTTCATCCCCATTTCGAAGACGCCGAACGCGCTGTCGCGGGGCATGCGGGACAGGCTGAGCGGCACGCCGACATGGTTGTTGTAGCTTTTGACGGAGCGATGCGCCGGCCCCTGCATGGCGCGGTCGAGCGCCTGATGCAGGGCTTCCTTCGTGCCGGTCTTGCCGACCGACCCGGTGACGCCGATCACCTTGCCTGCCATGCGCTTGCGCGACGCTCTTCCCAGCGCTTCGAGCGCGGCGGCGCTGTCGGGGACGAGGATATGGGGGTAGGCGACGGGTTCGCTGACGATGGCACCGGCAGCGCCCTGCCCGAAGGCCTTGTCGACGAATTTATGGCCGTCGGTCGCTTCGCCCTTCATCGCGACGAACAGGTCGCCCTGCCCCACTTCGCGGCTGTCGAAGGCGACGCCCGAAACGGCGAACGGCGCCGACGCGGCGCCGCCTGTTGCCTGGGCGATTTCAGCGGAGGTCCAGAGCGACATTATAGCCCCTCCCCTTCAGGTTCGAACGAGCCACGTGTCTCGTTCGAAGGGTTGGGGGTGGGGCCGTGCCCCAAGCGCAGCGTCAGGCCGATGGCCCCCACCCCAACCCCTCCCCTGAAGGGGAGGGGCTTAGAAAGCTGCGATGCCGCATATAGTTTCATCAACCCGCGCACTCCCGCGCGACGGTGACGTCGTCGAAGGGGAGGACACGATCGCCGATGATCTGGCCCTGTTCATGGCCCTTGCCCGCGAGCAGGACGATATCGTCCGCGCCCGCCTGACCGATGGCGGCGGCGATGGCGGCGCGGCGGCCGCCAATCTCTTCCGCTTCCGGCGCACCGGCCAGCACGGCGGCGCGAATGGCGGAGGGCTCTTCGGATCGCGGATTATCGTCCGTGACGATGACATGGTCGGACAATTCGGCCGCGACCTTGCCCATCAGCGGACGCTTGCCCGCGTCGCGATCCCCGCCTGCGCCGAACAGGGTGATCAGCTTGCCGCGCGTATGCGGGCGCAGCGCCTCAATCGCGGCCTTCAGCCCATCGGGGGTATGGGCATAATCGACATAGACCGGCGCACCCGCCCGGCTGATGACGGCGCGTTCCAGACGACCGCGCACCGGCTGCACCCGACCGAGCAGTTCCAATACCTTGGCCGTATCCGCGCCGGTCGCGATGACCAGCGCCGCAGCGGTCAGCGCATTGGCGGCCTGATAGGCGCCGATCAGCGGCAGGTTGACCTTATAGGCCGTGCCATCGGCCTCGATCTCCAGCGTCTGGCCCAACTGGGTCGGGGTGCGGTTGGCGAGCCGAAGGGCCTGCCCCTGCACCCCGACGCTCAGCACACGAAGCCCCCGCTTCGTAGCCCGCTGGATAACCTTGTCCGACCATTCGTCATCGGCCCAGACGATCGCCGCGCCGCCGGGCGCAACCACTTCATCGAACAGGCGCATCTTGGCGTCGAAATAGCTGTCCATATCGCCGTGATAATCGAGATGATCGCGCGACAGGTTGGTGAAGGCGCCAGCCACGACCGGCAGGCCTTCGGTCCGATATTGGTCCAGGCCATGGCTGGAGGCTTCAAACGCGGCATGGGTGATGCCTTCGCGCTTCAGGCCCGACATGTTGGCGAGGAAGGTGACGATGTCCGGCGTGGTGAGGCCGGTCGACACCTGATCGACCGAGGTGGTGACACCCAGCGTGCCGATCGAGGCCGACTTGTGCCCCAGCATCCGCCACAGTTGCCGGGCGAGTTCGACCGTGCTGGTCTTGCCATTGGTGCCGGTGACGGCGACGGTCACGTCCGGGAAGGGCGCGAAATAGCGGGCGGCCATCTGCGCGAAGAGGCGGCGGGGATTGGCGTGGGCGATATGGATCGCGCCTTCCACCGTCGCTTCGGGACGGGCGACCACGGCGACCGCGCCAGCCTTCACCGCTTCGGGAATATAATCCTCGCCATTGACGCGCAGCCCCTGAAAGGCGCCGAAAATGGTGCCGGGCGCGACCTTGCGATTGTCGATGGCGAAACCGGTCACGGACGAGTCGAGGCCGGTGCCCGCACCGACCTCGACGTCCAGCTCCTCGATAAGCGACCCGAGGCGCATCACTCTGTCTCCTTGTCGCCGTGCAGCAACGGCATCAGATCCGAAATATCCACGTCACGGCGTTCGTCCGGCATCACGCCCAGCATCGGCCCGGTGCGCTCCACGACGCGCTTCACCACCGGCGCGGCCGTCCAGGCGGCGGTGCGCAGGCCATATTGGCCCGTCGCCTCATCCATCGTGACGAGGACCACATAGCGGGGGCTGTCCATGGGGAAGGCAGAAGCGAAAGTCGTCACCAGCGAAGTCTTGTTATAGCGCCCTTCCTGGGGCTTTTCGGCCGAACCCGTCTTGCCGCCCACCCGGAATCCCTTGGCGTCGGCGCTACGCCCTGTACCCGCCGACACGATCATCCGCAACAGTTGCCGCATCCGCGCGCTGGTGGCGGCGGAAAAGACCCGGCGCCCCTCCGGCACCTGATTGGCATCGAGCTTGCGGATCGTGGCCGGGCGCCAGATGCCGCCATTGACCAGTGCGGCATAGGCGGCCGCCAGATGCAGCGGCGTGACCGCGATGCCATGACCATAAGCCGTGGTCATGCTGGTGATCCGCCCCCAGCTCGACGGCCAGATGCCCTTGGCCCGTTCATTGAACTCGATCGGCGCGCGCTGATCGAAATCCAGGCTGCGGAACATCTTCTGGAGCGGCGCCGCCCCCATTTCGTCGGCAATGCGCGCGGTACCGATATTGGAGCTGTGCACCAGGATTTCGGGCACGTTGATCCAGCGGCCGAGCGAGTGATCATCGCGGATGCGGAAGCCTGCGACGGCCAGCGGTGCGGTTGCGTCATAACGCTTGCTCATCGACGTCACAACACCGGCATCCATGGCGGCTGCGATCGACAGCGGCTTGAAGGCCGAGCCAAGTTCGTAGCGAGCCTGCACCATATGGTTGCAGAGCGGCGATTCAGAGCAGCGCTTGCCGGCGTAATTTTGCAGCTTGTTGGGATCGAAGACGGGGATGGAGGCCATGGCGATGATCTCACCGGTATTGGCGTCCATGATAATGCCGCCCGCGCCCTTGGCCTTGGTCTGCACCAGTTGCGCGTAGAGCTCGCTTTCCAGCGCGCCCTGCACCCGGCTGTCAATCGACATGGCGAAGGGTTTGCTGCGGTCAGCCTGCTTGGTCAGCCGGTCGTTGAAGGCCGCCTCCACACCCATGCCGCCCACGCCCTCGCTATTGGGCGCGAAGCCCAGGACATGCGCCGCCAGCGTGCGCTGGGGATAGAGGCGTTCCTTTTCGCGGGGAAATTCGATGCCGATTTCGCCCAGCGCATTCACCGCCGCCACTTCCTCCGGCAGCGCGCGGCGACGCAGATAGGCCCAGCCCCGCCCGGTCAGCTTCTTGTAGAACGCGGCTTCGGCTTCTTCGGGAAAAATCTGGTGCAGCTTGCGCGCCAGTTCGGCGGGATCGCCAATCAGCTTGGACGGGCGGACGGCGACCGAATAGGCATCCATGGTCCGCGCCAGCGGCACGCCATTGCGATCCACGATATCGGCGCGCGCGGGGATGAAGGCGGACAGGGCATCGTCGCCCGATGCCCCATGGGCAAAAATGCCGACCCAAATGAGCCGGCAGATCACGATAGCAGTAATGCCCATGAACAGGATGAGCAGCAGCATCAGCCTGTTATGGGCAATGGCAGTCAGGTTGACCCGCTGCCGCCCGGCGCGGGGTCCGCCGGGCTGGACGATGATTGTCGCCATCAGCGTACCTCCTTGCGTTTTTCGCGGGCTGCCTTGGCCGTCAGGTCGCCCAGCGTGCTGTCATCCAGCAGCTTGGCGTCCAGCATCGCCATCCGTTCCGCCTTGCGCGCGATCGGATTGGGGCGCGACACGTCCGCATCGGCCTTTGCCTGCTGCACCGGGGTTCGGGGTGCGGGCTTGGGCAGCTTGTCGACATTGTCGGCGGCATGCGCCTCCCGGATCACGGCGATATCGCTGCGAATTTGGGTCGCGGCCGGGCTTTCGGGCGCCTTTTGCGGGGCGGAGGGCAGGTCGGCGGGGGTTTCGACCATCGCCACCATCACCGGCGGGGCGACATAGTCCGGACCATTGGGCTGCACGCCGTCCAGATGCGCCAACGCCTGTTCCCCGCCCAGATATTGCTGGGCGGTGGGCGTCGCATACATGAAGTCATGCTGGTTCCAGTTTTCCAGCTGGCGCATCGAGGCGCGCGCGCTGAATTCCGTTTCCAGATAACGGATATCGGCCTTGGCCCGTGCGATCTGGGCCCGGACCTTCATCAGCTCGTTCCGCTCGGTCGCGACCTTGAGCGACACCATATAGGCCCCCAGCGCCCCCAGCGCGACGAGGATAACCCAGATCAGGCTCTGCAACCTCTTGACGGCGATCATGCGCGGGCACTCCGAGGGGACTTTTGGGCGGGGGCAGATGTACGAATGGCGGACCGCAGCGTGGCGGATCGGGCGCGGGGGTTGCGGGCCAGTTCCGCTTCACCGGGCTTCACCGCCTTGGCGGGCTTGGCGAAGGTCGGCTGCGGTCCGGCGGCGCGTTCGGGCAGATGCCGGGAGCCGCCGCTGTCGCCGCCGCTGCGATTGCGCAGAAATTGCTTCACGATGCGATCTTCCAGACTGTGGAAGGTCACGATCGCGAGGCGACCACCCTCCTCCAGCAGCGCTTCCGCCGCTTCGAGCGCCAGTTCCAGCTCCTCCAGTTCGCGATTCACATGGATGCGGATCGCCTGAAAGGTGCGGGTCGCCGGGTCTTTCTTGTCATGCGGCTTATGGCCCAGCGCCTTGCGAACCACGGCAGCCAACTGGCCGGTCCGCTCCAGAGGACGCGCCTCTACGATCGCACGAGCGACGCGGCGCGACTTGGGTTCGTCGCCATAGCGATAGATGACGTTGGCGATCTCTTCCTCAGGGGCATTGTTGAGGAAATCGGCGGCGCTCATGCCGTCCTGACTCATCGTCATGGTGAGCGGGCCGTCCGACTGGAAGGAAAAGCCGCGCTCCGCCCGATCGAGTTGCATCGAAGATACGCCGATATCGAGCGTGATGCCCGACAGCGTCTCGATGCCGCGCTCCGCCAGATATTCCGCCATGCGCGAAAATTCGCCGGGGATCAGCGTGATGCCATGCGCGTCGGCCACCGCCTGCCCTTCGCGGATCGCATCAGGGTCGCGATCGAAGGCGAAAACGCGCGCACCGGCGCGGGCCATGGCACTGCTATAGCCGCCCGCACCGAACGTGCCGTCGACATGAATCTCGCCGGGGGTGATGGCAAGGGCGTCGAGCACTTCATCGATCAGGACGGGGATGTGGGGGACATCCGTCACTTGGTCGCCCCTTCCGCACGCGCATCGATCCAGCGGCGGACCTTGTTGCGGATCAGAGCCGGGCGATCGGGGCTTTCGACCAGCGCTTCAGGCTTCCAAATCTGGAAGTAACGACCCACGCCATAGAAGAAGATCGCGTCCGTAATGCCTGCTTCTTCCTTGATATCGGGGTGGAGGAAGAAACGGCCGGCATCATCGAAATTCACGTCCTCGATCGTACCGAGTCGGTTTTCGCGCTCCAGGTCGGCATTGAAGTCGCGGCCGGCTTCATCAGCCTTGCGTTCCAGCCTGTCGACTTCTTCGAACAGGAACTGTTTGTGGGACAGGCCAAAGCCGGTGGCGCAACCATTGTCGAAATGGACCGACAGGCACAGGCGATTGTCGCCGCCGCTGGCCTGCTTGACCAGCTTGCGCATCTCCAGGGGCAGCACGAAACGGCCTTTGCCGTCCGCGACGCTGAATGCGTTGCCCGAATAGAGAATAACGTCCGACACGTTGGCGACCTGACCCCTTGTTTTCGGGGCGCAGGCCGTCCGTCGCCGGAATCATGAGAAACACCATCCAGCGCACAGGACAACGCAAAGCCTGACGAACCCCAATGCTGGTTTTCCTACCAAGCATGGGGGTGGACTGCAATGGGAAAGCATGGGTCAGGTTGGGAAAAGACGGTGAAATGCGGGACTAACCGGATTTGTTATCTTTCATATCCCCATATTCTCTTTTTGTTCCGGGGCTAACCTCCGGCCTTTCCCGACGAAACAGCGTCGCACCCACTATCGCCCATATCATCCCAGCAAAAAGCGCCCTGCCGACAGCCTGCGCGACTCCCCGCGCCTCCTGCATCCAGCGTCGTTCGCCGGGGATCGGCGCACCGTCCAGCCAGTGGACGACACGCGCAGGCGTATCGGCCACCCAGTAACGGGGATCGAGCGGGTAAGCGGGGTCGGCGAGCCAGAGCCGGTCGTCGATCGGATCGGCATCGCCCAGCAACAACACCTCTCCCCTGCCCATCTTCTTGCGATTCACGATCCAATCGCCCGGCCCGACGATGCGACCGTCCGGCCCACTCCGAAAAAGCTGCACGCCGGACAGGGTGACGACATAGCCATCGGGCGTCCGCTCGCGCATTTCCGCCGCTTTGATGTCGACGGGCCGGAAACCCCAATGGGTCAGCAGCGGTTGCAACAGGCTGACGGACGGGGCACGGCGGCGGTCGCCCAGCGGCAGGTCCGACGGCCAGCGCAGCAGCGGATCGGCCAGCACCAGCGCCGTGCCACCATCGCGCACCCACTGGTCGATCGCGACCAGTTGGGCCGGCGCCAGCGCGCGCGGCTGGGCCAGCAGCAGGCGGCGTGCGGGCGATGTCTTCAACTGGAGCGGATCATCCATCGGGATGATGGTGAAGCGGGTGCGCAGGATCGAGATAATCGGCGCATCGCGCGGCCCACCCTTTCCCATCTCATCCCAGAAGAGCGGCAGGCCGGTGATGACGGCAAGGTCGGGACGATCCGGGACAGGATTGGCCGGGACAGGATGGACCGGCTGGGCCGGACCGCGCCAGAGGAGCAGGGCAGCGAGCAGCAGAAGCATGATGCTCGTTCCGGCACGCTTCGAGAGAAATCGGGAGGCGGAGGGAGGCGGGCGCAGCAACGCACCGGCGGAACCGGCCAGCATCGCCAGCAGCGACAGACCCATGGCCGCGCCGGGATCGGGTGCACGCCCTGCGGCCAGCGTACAGAAGATCAGCGCCGTCCCGACGCTGCCCAGCGCCACCGAGCACAACATCGCCCAGCCCCGCCGCGCCAGCAGAAACCCCGCCCCCGCCAGCAGCACAGCGGCGGGAACGCCCCAATCCCAGGGATCGGCCTGCCCGGTCAGCAAGGCGCGCCACAGCCCGGCGATAAAAATCGCCAGCGGCACCAGCCAGAGCCAGAGGAATCGCTTCAGGCCTGCCTTCATCGGCGCAAACCAACAAGTTTCGTCATTGCGAGCGTAGCGAAGCAATCCACGGTGCGCCCCTTGGATTGCTTCGCTACGCTCGCAATGACGGGATGGAGTGTTGCCACCCCGCCCTAGCGCTGCTGCTGGGCGGGTTCGCGATTGCGGATATTGGGGTCGGGCTGAAGGTCGGGCACGATCGGCGCCTGTTCCGCCGCAGGCTGCACGCCCAGTTCGGCCAGCGGCTCCTTGGGCGAGACGGCATTTTGCGTCAGGGTCGGCACCACCGGCGGCGGCAGCGCGGCATCATCGATCCGCGCTTTTTCAATGACGATATTGGCCAGGCCCACGAGCAGCACCACACCCGCCAGTCCGGTCAGGCCGATCTGGACGCGCTGTAACCCTTCCTGTCGGCGGGGTGTTTCAGCCATGGTCTTGCTCATATTATCGTCGCCGCGACCCGTGTCGGCGGTCATGCAGTCTGCGCGAGCCAGGGGAAGACCGTCAAGCCCTTAGATTCCAGCCATTGCCGGTTGTAGAGCGTCGACAGATAGCGGAAGCCGGTGTCGCACAATATGGTCGCCACCCGCTTGCCCGGCCCCAATTGCTTCGCCAGCGCCACCGCGCCCGCGACATTGATGCCCGACGACAGGCCCAGACACAGGCCTTCCTCGGCCAGCAGACGGCGGACCCAATAGAGCCCCTCCTCGTCCGAGATACGGAATTGCGTATCGATCGGCGCGCCTTCCAGATTGGCGGTAATGCGGCCCTGACCAATGCCTTCGGCGACCGACGACCCTTCGGCCTTCAGTTCGCCATGGGCATAATAGTTGAACAGCGCCGCGCCATAAGGATCGCTGAGCGCGATGGTGATGCCTTCGTCCTTCGCCTTGAGGCCAAGGCCCACACCCGCGATCGTGCCGCCGGTACCGGCCGCGCAGGTGAAGCCGTCAATCCGCCCTTCCATCTGGGTCCAGATTTCCTCGGCCGTGCCGACGATATGCGCCTTGCGATTGGCGATATTGTCGAACTGGTTGGCCCAGACGGCATTTTCCGTTTCTTCCGCGATCCGGCGCGACGTGTGGACGAAATGGCCGGGGTTGGAATAGGGCGCGGCGGGCACCGTCACCAACTCCGCACCCAGCGCGCGCAGCGTATCCATCTTTTCCCGGCTCTGCGTCTCGGGCATGACGATGATCGACTTGTAGCCCTTGGCATTGGCGACCAGCGCCAGACCGATGCCGGTATTGCCGGCCGTCCCTTCGACAATGGTGCCGCCGGGCTTGAGCAGCCCCTTTTCCTCGGCATCATTGACGATGAACAGGGCGGCGCGATCCTTCACGGAGGCGCCGGGATTAGCGAATTCGCATTTGGCGAAAATGTCGCAGCCCGTTTCTTCCGAAGGGCCGGTGAGGCGCACGAGCGGGGTGTTGCCGATGAGCGCGAGACTATCTGTTTGAAGCAGCATGGCACCCGCATAGCGGAGGCGGCGCGGCTTTGCCAAGCAAGGGAATGCTGCACGGGCAAAAGGGGGGATTTTAACCTTTGCGCCATAGGCCGTCCCATGGCGGCACAGGCGCATCGACGGGGCAGATTTTGCCGGCGAAATGCGCTAAGGGGAGCGCCGACGCTATCGGACAGCACGGATTTTCAGGGCAGGATATGCCGGCATTTGCTTGGTTTCAGGGATGGAAGGGCCATGTCGCGATCGCGCTGATCGCGCTGTTGCTGCTCGTCGCCCCGCGCCTGATCACCGCCGCGCCGCTGGATATGCTGGATAGCGAACAGGCGAACGGCCGCTTCGTCGATCCGGCCGAGGAGTCCGGGCAAAATTTCCCCGGATCGGCCTTCTTCTATGCCGAGGGCGCTTTCGACCCGGTGCCGGGCGTCGATACGGTGCAGAGCGAGCATGTGCTGGGTCTGGAAGCGGTGAAGGCCGCGCCGGCGGCGATCTTCCGCGGGATGAGCGCGCTCGACAGCTATCGCGCGCTCAACTGCCTGACCTCCGCCATCTATTATGAAGCCGCCAACGAACCGGACGAAGGCCAGCGCGCGGTGGCGCAGGTGGTGCTGAACCGGGTGCGCAGCCCGTTATGGCCCAACAGCGTGTGCGGCGTCGTCTATCAGGGATCGGAACGGACCGATTTCCATTGCCAGTTCACCTTCAGTTGCGACGGATCGATGGCGCGGATGCCGGTGGCGGCGGCCTGGGCACGGGCGCGGCGGGTGGCGCAGGATGCGCTCAATGGTCAGGTCTATGCGCCGGTCGGGCTGGCCACCCATTATCATACGCTGGCGGTGCGGCCGCTGTGGTCCTCCAGCCTTCAGGCGGTGGCGGTGATTGGCGCGCATATCTTCTACCGCAATCCCGGTTTCAACGGCACGGCAGCGGCGTTCAGCGACATGTATCTGGGACGGGAGACGATTTCCGGCCCGGCGCGGACATCCTGGCCGGCCAAGCCCGTGCAGCCGGTCGAGATGCTGGGCGCACCCTATATGCCGCCCGCCAGCGCCCTGCCCGCGCCATCCGCTGCGCCCACGCCCGGCTGGAGCGCACCGGCGGCCCCTGCCGCGCCGCAGGACGATCTGCCGGAATCGACCATTCGCCCGGAATATCGCAACAGCGGGCGACCGCTGATCTGACTTTTCTATCCCGGAAGCGGCGATTTTCTTCGAGTTAATGGCCGATAACCATCGAAGTCCTTGTTATGCGGGCCGAATAAAAAAAGCGAAATTTTCGTCCACTGCGGGAACCTTCCCGGGTCATGGAGGGTTCTACATTTCGGATAGCAAATCTTTTGCCCCCCGCTCTTGCTATCCACATAATATGAGCCCGGAACGTATCTCCCCCCGACGCGTTCCGGGCTCAGACTTTTTGGGGCAACTTTCCCTTTGAAATCATTATTCTTTTTGGAAATCATTATTCTTTCCGGCTGCGGAACGGATGTGTGCGACACGGGTTTTCCTCCTGTCGCCGCCATCGCTCCGGCAAGGGCGGCTGCAAGGTTTTGAAGGAGACTTTCGATGACCAAGAAAATTCTGGCCGCTGTCCTGCTGACCGGTTCGCTGATGGTCGCCGCATGCAACACCGTCGAAGGCGCTGGCCGCGACGTGCAAAGCGCCGGCAAGGCCGTGGAAAAGTCCGCCAACTAAGCGCGAACTACCCGGTTCCCAAACAGTCCCTAGCATGGCCCGCCTTCCACATGGAGGCGGGTCTTTTTTTGCCTGACGCTGATCGCCGCACGGGAACGCGATGCTCCAAGCAACCGATCCTTTACCCGATTGGGCGATATCGATCCAATGGTGACAAAGGATTTTGCAGTGAAAGCCGCCCTGTGCGCTGTCGCCATGGGCCTGGCAGGCGGCACCGCTAGCCGTTTCTTCGAAGCACCAACGACACCCCCGGTGCCTACGCACACCGATACGTTATGGACGCCGACCCGCAACAGCATCGGCAAGGAACGGCCAATGTCAGCCGACGATCTCGACCGGCAACAACCCGGTCCGGATAGGAAAGCGCAACCTGCTCCTCGCCCCCGTCAGACCGGAACGGAGACTGGCTGGTCCTATCGCAATTGCGCCGAAGCAAGGGCAGCGGGCGCCGCACCCATATTGCGCGGGCAGCCCGGCTATGGCTCGCATATGGATGGTGATGGCGATGGCATTGCCTGCGAACCCTATCGCAGGCGATAGGGGCAGGCTGCAGCGTCAGGCCGCCGCTTCCTCAGCCGCCTCTTCTTTCGCGACCTTCCGGTCGGTGAACCAGATCGCGATGATCGTAATTTCGTAGAGCAGCAGCAGCGGGATGGCGAGCATCAGCTGCGACACGACGTCGGGCGGGGTCAGCACGGCCGCCAGAATGAAGGCCCCGACCACCATATAGCGACGCATGCCGATCAGTTGCGCGCGCGTCACAAAGCCGGCGCGGTTGAGCAGCATCAGCAGCACCGGCATCAGGAAGCTGATGCCAAAGGCGAGGATGAACTGCATGACGAGGCCGAGATAACTGTCTGCGCTGGGCAAAGCCTCGACCGACAGGCCGCTGCTATTGCCCTGAAACTCCAGGAAGAAGTGGAAGGCCGTGGGCATCACCACGAAATAAGCGAGACTGGCGCCCATCGCGAACAGGAAGGGCGTCGCCAGGATGAAGGGCAGCAACGCCTTCTTTTCCTTGGCATAGAGGCCCGGCGCGACAAAGGCCCAGAGCTGGTTTGCGATGATCGGGAAGGACAGGCAGAAAGCCCCGAAGACCGCAATCTTCACCTGCACGAAAAAGGCTTCGTACAGCTTGGTATAGACCAGCCGACCGCCGCCGTCGCCGAACGCCTCCTTGAGCGGATGCACCAGGATCGCGAACAGCTGCTCCGAAAAATAGAAACAGATCGCGCCGGTGATAAC
The DNA here is from genome assembly GCF_900109095.1 of Sphingobium sp. AP50. Lineage (GTDB taxonomy): Bacteria > Pseudomonadota > Alphaproteobacteria > Sphingomonadales > Sphingomonadaceae > Sphingobium. The sequence goes on along the minus strand of NZ_FNYZ01000001.1, from coordinate 778,741 downwards.
CAGCGCATAGACGCATTTGAGCAGGCGGCTACGCAGTTCGATCAGATGGTCGAGCAAGGGCGCCTTGCTGTCGTCAATATCCCCGATCATGCCGCCGCATCACCCTTGCTTGAAACGCTGGTGTTCGCAACGCTGGCTGGCGCTTCCGCCACATAAGGCGGCTTGTCGAGCGACGGCGACGGCGCTGCGGGGGCCGGTGCAGCCTCCGCAACATAAGGCGGCTTGTCGGCGACGGGCGCAGACTCAGCCACGAATGCAGGCTTTTCCTCGGTCGGCGCGGGCAGCGCTTCGGCAGCGGGCACCACTTCGGGCGGATGCTCGTCCATGATCCGCTTGTTCTGCGCGGCCCATTTCTTTTCCAGCTCTTCCAGTTCCACTTCGCGCACCATGGCGTCGATGCCGGTGCGGAAATGGCGGGCCATGCCCTGCGCCTTGCCCACGATCTGCCCCACCTTGTAGAGCGCGCGCGGCAAATCCTTCGGTCCGATCACGATCACAGCAATGATCACGATCACCAGAAATTCGGACGAATCGATGCCAAACATGCGGGACTATCGGCCTGTGCTGGAGAGGATCAGGCCTTGGTCTTTTCTTCGGTCGCGCTGGGCGTCGGCGCATCCTGTTCGGGCACGCGATGACCTTCGATGCGCGTCGCCGGCTTGGCGGGCGTCACATCGTCATCATCGTCGGCCATGCCCTTCTTGAAGCTCTTGATACCCTTGGCCACGTCACCCATCAGACCGGAAATACGGCCGCCACCAAATAGCAGCATGACGACCAGGAGCACGATCACCCAGTGCATCAGCGAGAAGGAACCCATTTTTCAATACTCCTAGTAGAGCGCCTATCTAGGCGTCTTCCGCATCATTTTCCACAACGGATTGGTCGGCCAGACCCTCCAGCGCCAAATCGACCGGATCGAGCAGGCCCGCCGCCCGCAGATCCTCGATTCCGGGCAGGTCCCGGCGGCTGCTAAGCCCGAAATGCGTCAGAAATTCTACGGTGGTCGCATAAATTAGCGGGCGGCCGGGCACTTCGCGGCGGCCGGCGGGGCGAACCCAGCCCGCCTCCATCAGCACGTCCAGCGTCCCCTTCGCCACCTGAACCCCGCGAATCGCTTCGATTTCCGCGCGGCTGACCGGCTCATGATAGGCGATGATCGCCAGCGTCTCCATCGCGGCGCGCGACAGTTTGCGCTGCTCGTCCTTCTCCCGCCGCAATATATGCGCCAGGTCCGGTGCCGTTTGGAAATGCCAGCGCCCCGCCCGCTCGACCAGATTGACGCCGCGCCCGGCATAATGATCGGACAGCGCCTGCAATGTGGCGGCCAGATCGCCCGCCTCCCCCACATACAGCCGGATTTCCGCCGGGGTCAGCGGCGTTTCCGCCACGAACAGGGTCGCCTCCACGGCGCGCAGATAATCGTCGGGTTCAGACATCATGACAGCGGTCCGTTGGCAGGGTCAGGCACATGAGCGCGCAGATAGATGGGTTCGAAAATGCCGTCCTGCTGAATTTCCAGCCGCCCCTGCTTTGCCAGTTCCAGCGCCGCGACGAAGCTGCTGGCCAGCGCCGACTTCGCCTTGGGCGGATCGATATCGGGCGGCAGAAAGGCTTCGAGCCGGGTCCAGTCGATTGCCGCACCGACCAGCGATCCGACCCGCCGGATCGCCTCATCCAGCGTCATCACCGGGCGGACGGCGATGGTATGAACCACCGGCTGGGTGCGGGCGCGAATCTGGCCATAGGTGGCGATCAGGTCATAGAGGCTGGCGCGCCATTGCGCCTTCTTCACCAGCCGCAACCCTTCGGGCGCGCGGCGCGGGAAGACGTCGCGGCCGATCCGGTCGCGCGCCATCAGCCGGGCGGCGGCATCGCGCATGGCGTTCAGCCGCTGGAGCCGCAATTGCAGGCGCAGCGCCAGTTCTTCCGGACTGGGATCGGGCTGTTCCTGTTTGGGCAGCAGCAGCGCGGATTTGAGATAGGCGAGCCAGGCCGCCATCACCAGATAGTCCGCTGCCAGTTCCAGCTTCAACTGGCGCGCGCTGTCGATGAAGGCCAGATATTGCTGCGTCAGCGCCAGGATGGAGATTTCGCGCAGATCGACCTTCTGCGTCCGCGCGAGGCTGAGCAACAGGTCCAGCGGCCCTTCCCAATGGTCGAAACTGACGGTCAGCTGGTGCGGCGCGGGAACGGCCGGGGCGCTGAACAGCTCGTCGGTCAAGCAGGCACCAGTCCGAGCAGGCTATCGCGGATGGCGAGCAATTCCTCCAGCGGCGGCTGGTCCCCGCCCCGCACGACAGAGGCCATGGCGCGGTCGAGCCGGGCGCGGGACAGGTCGCTGATGTCGGGCAGGCGATCGGCGATGCCGACCATATCGTCCATCTTGCCGAAACAGTTGAGCGCAATGTCGCATCCCGCCGCGATCACGCCAGCCGCCAGATCGGGAATGCTGCCCTTCAGCGCTTTCATGTCCAGATCGTCGGACATCAGCAGGCCGTGAAAGCCGATCCGGTCGCGGATGATGCCGCCGATCACGGTTGGCGACAGGGTCGCGGGGCGCTCCGCATCCCATTCGGTATAGACGACATGGGCGGTCATCCCCATCGGCGCGTGGCGCAGCGTATGGAAGGGCGCAATGTCGGTGTCCAGCGCATTCAGGTTCGCGTCGACCACTGGCAGTTCCAGATGGCTGTCGACCAGCGCGCGGCCATGGCCGGGAATATGCTTGACGATGCCGACCACGCCGCCTTCGGCCAGCCCCTCCAGCGTGGCGCGGCCGAGCGCGGCGACGCGCATCGGTTCGGCGCCCAGCGTGCGGTCGCCCATGATGTCGCTCGCCCCTTCCTGCCGCACGTCCAGCAGCGGCAGCGCATCGACGGTGATGCCGACCTCCGCCAGCGTCAGCGCAATGGCGCGGGCATTGGCGCGCGCCGCCGCGATCGCGCTGGACGGCGCAAGGTCATAGAGGCGATCGAACACCGCGCCCGGCGGGAAGAAAGGCCAGACCGGCGGCTGCATCCGGGTGACGCGCCCCCCTTCCTGATCGATCATGATCAACAGGTCGTCGCGACCATGAAGGTTGCGCAGATCGTCGGTCAGCGCGCGCAGTTGCGCGCGGTCGACGATGTTGCGCTTGAACAGGATATAGCCGGCGGGCTGCGCTTGCGCGAAGAAAGCGCGCTCGTCGGGGGTGAGGATCGTACCGGCAAGACCGAAAATGACAGGCTTCATGCCGCCGATGGTAGCGCCAGCCGCGCGCCCTGTCGAAGCGCAAATGGCAACGCGGCTATAACTATCGGTCGCCGTCAGGCTGGCACGGACGTCGGTTCGGCCGTAGCCGCCTGTTCGGCATCCATCATCGCCTGCAACATACGCCGCCCCTCCACGGCGTTACGATCGGTCTTGATCAGCAGTTCGTCGGGATTTTCCCCGATCACCGCCAGCATCTTCTCAATCTCCTCGGTGGCGAACTTATCCTCCTCCAGCACCGGGCGGAGATAATCGAACATGAAGTCCATGCCCTCCACATCTTCGGACGCCATGGCGAAGAAATAGATGCAACTGCCCGACGTGGAAGGCGTCACCGCGTGATAGACCCGGCTGGTGACGATATTTTCACCCGGCTTTTCGGGATGATCCTGCGGATAGGCCATGTCGCCAATGCCCGCATGGAAACCGGGCAGATAGAAATCCATGCCCGTCACCCGGTCGATCTTGCCCGCATAGCGCCCCGCCGCCGCCATCACCGCCGGGGCGTCGGCATTACGGATATAGCGGCGGCAACTCAGGAAGCCCGGCCGCTTGGTCAGTTCTTCGGGCGCGGAGGCATTTTCAACCGTGCCGATACTGCTGCTATGCAGATAGGCCAGATGCGACAGGTCCAGCAGATTGTCGTTCAGCAACTGATAGCGCCCCTGCACATCCTGCACATAGAAGGGCCGCGCCACCACGCCCGGCCCATTCAGGCCGATCTCGTCCAGATCGGGGAGCAGCGCCACGTCCGCCTTGCCCGCGTCCCCCATCCAGATCCATGCCCACAGCCCATGTTCGACCAGCGGATAGCTGGGGATGCGGTAGCTGCGGGGGACGAAGCTCTGGCTGGGGATGTCGACGCACTGGCCATCGGCGCCAAAGGCGATGCCATGATAGCCGCAGACGATCGCGTCGCCCTTCAGACAGCTTTTGCCGAGCGGGAAATGGCGGTGGGGGCATCGCCCGCCGACCGCGACGGCCTCGCCATCTTCCTTGCGATAGAGGACGACCGGCTGGTTCAGGATGGTTCGCGCGATCAGATCGCGCCCCAGTTCATCGCGGAAGGCCGCGACATACCAGCCGTTGCGAACCGCGAAACTTCCCTCCCGAAATGGGTACATGATGCCTCTCCCTACCCTGCGGGCCGGGCCTGTCGCCTGTTGCGATCAGGCACTGCCCTTCACCTAACAATGTCAAACTAACACCGTTAGATTGCAGCGTCAACGGGCGGGGGCATAGCCCGCCACCAGCGCGTCAAGCGCCCGCACAAAGGCCGCCTCGTTCACCATATGCCCTTGAAGATAGGCGGCATTCGGCCCCTGCGCGAAGCAGGTCCAGCCGGTCACCAACGCCTGTATCGCCGCCTGCATTGCCACGGCATCATCCGCCGCCAGCCCCAGCGCGGTCAGCGGCGCAACGATATCCTGCTCCATCCGGGCCAGTATGGATTCGGGATGGGCCGTCAGCAGGATCAGGCGCCCCGCATCGCGCATATCATTCTGCGCGCGCCACAGCGACAGGCCGAAGGCGCGCAGCCAGGCGCGCCAGTCCGGGCTGGGCGGGATCTGGGAGAGGCAGGCGGCGAACACGCTTTCCGCCAGCAGCGCCAGCAGGGCATTCTTGTCCGCGACATGCCAGTAGAGGGACGGCGCCTTCACCTCCAGCCGTGCCGCAAGCCGGCGCAGGCTGAGTTGATCCAGTCCCTGCTCGTTCAGAAGGTCCAGCGCCGCAGCGGCGATGGTGTCGCGGGTCAGTTTCTTGTCGGCCATGCGGCCTTGTCGATCAGGCCGGCGCTATTGTCCACCGCATCAGGTGTTCACGGCGCCGACCCGGACCGATCAGTTGACGACCATGCAGCTTTCGCCCGCGACCTTCAGCTTGCCGCAGATCATGCTGGCCTGCCCACCGGCGCCCGCGCGCAGGCGGTAGACGGTGCCGCCGCCGACTTCGGCCGGTTCCACCGACATGGCGAGCGGCGCGAGATAGGCGAAGCGCTTGGACAGCTTGGTCCAGGCATCCTTCGCGCCCGACGCGCTGCCATAGGCGCCAAGCTGGATCATGCCGCCGCCTGCCACCTTGGGCGCTGCCGCCTTGGGCGCGACGCTGGTTTCGTCGGTCACGCGCGCGCTGACGCTGGCCGCCGGCTTGGCAGGCGCGGCCGGCTTGGCGCTGGCCGGAGCGGGCGCGGTCTTGGCGATCGGCGCTTCGGGCACGCGGCTGGGATCGATCCGGCCGTCGCGGGCCACGCCCTCGCTCGCGGCAAAGCTGGCGTCACCTTCGCCGTCGAACTTCTTGGCGTCGGCCTCATTGGCGGCGATCTTGTAATTGTCCGTGGGCGCGGCGATCAACTGCCCCTCGCCCGCGCTGCCGCCGCCATTGCGATTCTGCATCCACCAGACACCCGCGACCACCGCGCCGATCAGCGCGAGGCCCAGTATGATGAGGCCGAGCAGACGAAGCGGAGAAATGCCCTCCTCATCGCCATCGTCCATCGCGGGTTCGAGCCAGGGCAGACGATCCTCATCGTCCAGATCCAGTCGTCCGCGCGCATAATCGCTCATAGTTTCAGCGCCTCACTGCATTTCCGTCAGGGCCGCAACGCCCATCAGCGCCAGACCGTTGCGGATAATCTGCCCTATTCCCTGCGCGAGGAAAAGCCGGGTGGCGGTGATCGCCGGATCATCGGCCAAAATCACGCGCGCACGCGGATCATCATTGCCCATATTCCACCAGCCATGGAAGGCGGAGGCCAAGTCATTGAGATAAAAGGCAATACGGTGCGGTTCACGGGCCTGCGCCGATCCTTCCACCACGCGCGGGAATTGCGCGGCGAGCTTGACCATGGCCAGTTCCGCCGTCCCAAGAAGGGACAGGTCGGGCGCGGGCAAATCGATCCCCGCTTCCTGCGCGCGGCGGCCAAGCGAGCTGATACGCGCATGGGCATATTGCACGTAGAAGACAGGATTGTCCTTCGATGCTTCCACCACCTTGGCGAAGTCGAAGTCCATCTGGGCGTCGGCCTTGCGCGTCAGCATGGTGAAGCGGACCACATCCTTGCCGACTTCCTTCACCACATCGGCCAGCGTCACGAAATTGCCCGCGCGCTTGGACATCTTCACCGGCTCGCCATCGCGCAGCAGGCGGACCATTTGGATAAGCTTGACGTCGAACCGCGCCTTGCCCTCGGTCAGGGCGGCGACGGCGGCCTGAATGCGCTTGACCGTACCTGCATGGTCCGCGCCCCAGATGTCGATCAACTGGTCGGCCGACTGCGCCTTCTGGAAATGATAGGCCATGTCGGCGCCGAAATAGGTCCAGCTACCATTCGACTTCTTGATCGGCCGATCCTGATCGTCGCCGAACTTGGTCGAGCGGAACAGCGGCAGTTCCACCGGCTCCCAATCGTCGGGCAGTTCGCCCTTGGGCGCTTCCAGCGTGCCATCATAGACCAGATCATGCGCGCGCAGCCAGGCTTCGGCCTGTTCGGGCTTGCAGGCTGCCTGCAACTCGGCTTCCGACGAGAAGACGTCGTGGACGATTCCAAGCTGCGCGAGATCGCTGCGGATCATGTCCATCATCTTCGCGACGGCGAAAGTGCGGAACAGCACCAGCCAGTCGCCTTCCGGCGCCCCGACATATTTGTCGCCATAGTCGGCGGCCAGCGCCTGCCCCACCGGGACCAGATAGTCGCCCGGATAGAGGCCTTCGGGGATCGCGCCGACATCCTCGCCCAGCGCTTCGCGATAGCGGACATGGGCCGATCGGGCGAGCACATCCACCTGACCACCCGCGTCATTGATATAATATTCGCGGATCACCTTGTGCCCGGCATATTCCAGCAGCGCGGCGAGCGCGTCGCCCACCACCGCGCCGCGGCAATGACCCATATGCATGGGGCCGGTCGGGTTGGCCGAGACATATTCGACATTGACGGTGACGCCCTGCCCGAAATCGGACCGGCCATAATCGGCGGCATCGGCATGGATCGCGGCCAGTTCTGCCCGCCAGGTCGGATCGGTCAGGGTCAGGTTGATGAAGCCGGGGCCGGCGATCGTCGCGCTCTCCACCTCGTCCAGAGCCTGCAACTTGGTCACGATCGCGTCGGCCAGCACGCGCGGATTGGTACCGGCGGGCTTGGCCAGCACCATCGCGGCATTGGTCGCCAGATCGCCATGCGACGGATCGCGCGGCGGCTCGACCGTCACCGGCTTGCGGTTGAGACCGGCGGGCAAGCTGCCCTCGGCCTCCAGCGCGTCAAGCACGGCGTCGAGATGGGCGGTGAAACGGGTGTAAAGGGACACGGGACGAAACTTTCCTACAAGGTCCGTTCGCCCTGAGTCTGTCGAAGGGCCGCTCTTTTCTTCAAAAAAGGGCTGGGCTTCGACAAGCTCAGCCCGAACGGTTGAATGGGGCCGCGCTTAACGGGTCGCGTTATATTTGAGCTGGTCCTGGGTCAGGTTGAAACCCACGAGCAGCTCGAAGCTGGTTCGCTGCAACGCCGCCTTGACGTCCGGCTGGGCGAAGGGATCGATCGCGGCGTCGGCATCGCCAGCCTTGCGCTTCTGCGTGATCTTCTGCTGGATTTCGGCGGGCAGCGTGGCGGCGGCCTTTTCGACATAGGCGCCGGCCTTCGCCTGCGCGCTGGCGCGATATTCACCGGCCGCGAAGTTCAGCGTCACCTGACCCAGCCGCTTGGCGACCACGGCATTGCCGCCGCGCACCACGACCGAGAAATAGGGCAGGATCACCTGCCGCGCAGCGCTGGCGTCGCTGCGGCGCGCGTTCACGGCGAAGGTGGCTTCGGTGTAGAATTGCGCGCCCTCCGAACAAGTGGAGCGCAGATCGGTAATGTTGGCCACCACGTCGATAGCCGAAGCGTCAGTGCTGCCGGCTGGGCTGAACAGGGTGATATCGCCGGTCTGCGCCGGGATCGCCGCCGTCGGGCAGGCCGAACGGACCGAGACGATACCGCCGGTGGGGTCGATCTCACCCCGGCGCGAGCAACCCGCCAAAGCCAGTGCCAGCATAGCAGTCAGGGCGATATTAGACAGTTTCACCAGCAGATAATCCTTCGCAAAGCCCACATGACCAGACGCTCTGCGCTTCCTTATCCATCCCCCACGTCCGAAGCAACCGGAAGGAGGCGGCTTTCCTCTTGGCCCTTTCATCCGGGCCGACATTGGCCTAAGCGGCAGGCATGACCGACGCGCCCGCCACCCTGCCGCCGATGACCCTTTTGATCGCCGCCCCGCGCGGATTCTGCGCCGGGGTCGACCGCGCCATCATCATCGTGGAGCGGGCGATCGAGAAATATGGCGCGCCCGTCTATGTCCGCCATGAAATCGTCCATAACAAGTTCGTGGTCGACAGTCTGAAGGCCAAGGGCGCAATCTTTGTCGAGGAACTGGATCAGGTGCCCGATGGCGTGCCGGTGGTCTTTTCCGCCCATGGCGTGCCCAAGGCGGTACCGGCCAAGGCGGAACAGCGCGGCCTGGACTATCTGGACGCCACCTGCCCGCTGGTGAGCAAGGTCCATCGTCAGGCCGAACGACAGGTCGATGCCGGACGGCACATCTTGTTCATCGGACATAAGGGGCATCCGGAGGTGATCGGCACATTCGGTCAGGTACCCGAAGGGACGATGAGCCTGATCGAAACGGTCGAGGATGCCGAGGCTTTCACCCCTGCCGATCCCGACAATCTCGCCTTCCTGACGCAGACTACGCTGTCGGTGGACGATACCGCCGCGATCGTCGCCACGCTGGAGCGCCGATTCCCGACCATCGCCGCGCCCAAGGGCGAGGATATCTGCTACGCCACGTCCAACCGCCAGACCGCCGTCAAGGCGATCGCCGCGCAATGCGACGCTGTCTATGTGATCGGCGCGCCCAACAGCAGCAATTCGCTGCGGCTGGTCGAGGTCGCCGAGCGGGAGGGCACCCCTGCCCGCCTGATCCAGCGCGCCGAGGAGATTGATTTCGCCTGGCTGGACGGGGTGAAGACGCTGGGCCTGACTGCCGGCGCCTCCGCTCCTGAAGTGCTGGTGCGCGAAGTGGTGGCGAAGATCGGCGAACGCTTCACGGTCAACGAGCAGCAGGTGGAAACGGCGCAGGAAAATATCGCCTTCAAATTGCCCCGCGGACTGGAAACGGCGTAACCGCGCCCTACGCATGTAGATATCCGTCATTGCGAGCGTAGCGAAGCAATCCAATGGCGCGATGATGGATTGCTTCGCTACGCTCGCAATGACGACACTCAAGATGAAGATTATTTGACATGGCCGTCTACACCCACGTCCCCGCCGAAGAGATTGACGCATTCCTCCTTCGCTATGATGCCGGTCGGCTGGTATCGGCCAAGGGCATTGCCGAAGGGGTGGAGAACAGCAATTATCTGCTGGAAACCACCGGTGTCGATGGCAAGGGTCATCGCTATATCCTGACCCTCTATGAAAAACGGGTGGATGAGGCGGACCTGCCCTTCTTCATGGACCTGCTCGACCATCTGGGCGCGCGCGGCTGCCTCGTCCCCCGCTTCATCGCCGATCGGGAGGGTAAGCGACTCCAGCAGCTTTCGGGTCGCCCCGCCTGCCTGATCGAATTTCTGACCGGCATTAGCGTGACCGAACCGACGCCGGGACAGGCGCGCGCGGCCGGCGTGGCGCTGGGCGAATTGCACAAGGCGGCACAGGGCTTTGCGGGCGAGCGGCGCAATGCGCTCGACATTGCCGGCTGGCACGCACTGGCCGCCAAATGCGGCGAGGATTTCGACCAGATCGAACCGGGCCTTGGCGCGCGGGTGGCGGAAGAACTGGCGTTTCTTGACGCCCATTGGCCCGCCGACCTGCCCCGCAGCGTCATCCATGCCGACCTCTTCCCCGACAATGTGCTGATGCTGGGCGAGGACGTGACGGGCCTCATCGACTTCTACTTCAGTTGCACCGATATCCGCGCCTATGATCTGGCCGTCACCCATAGCGCCTGGTGCTTCAGCAATGATGGCGCGATCTGGCATGGCGATCGCGCCGTGGCGATCGGCGCAGGCTATACGCAGGCGCATGGGCTAAGCGCGGCGGAACGGGCTGCCTTCCCGATTCTCTGCCGGGGTGCGGCGCTGCGCTTCCTGCTGACGCGCGCCTATGACTGGATCAACACGCCCGCCGATGCGCTGGTGACGCGCAAGGACCCGCTCGCCTATCTGCGCCGGCTGGACTTCTACGCCAAGGCCGACCCGGCGGCATTGCTGGGACAATAATATAGCCCGTTCGGGCTGAGCCTGTCGAAGCCCCGCCCTTTCTTCGGAAAGAAGTGCGGCCCTTCGACAGGCTCAGGGCGAACGGAGATAGAGGCATTCTCAAATATGACCGACCTCCCCACCGTAGACATTTTCACCGACGGCGCGTGCAAGGGCAATCCTGGCCCCGGCGGCTGGGGCGCCGTGCTGCGCTTTGGCGACACGGAAAAGGAAATTTCCGGCGGCGAAGCACAGACCACCAACAACCGCATGGAAATGATGGCGGCGGTCGAAGCGCTCAATACGCTCAAGAAGCCCTGTCAGGTGACGCTTTATACCGACAGCAAATATGTGATGGACGGCATCACCAAATGGATTTTCGGCTGGCAGAAGCGCGGCTGGAAGACCGCCGACAACAAGCCGGTGAAGAATGTCGAAATCTGGCAGGCGCTGGTGAAGGCGGCCGCGCGCCACAAGGTGACATGGCAATGGGTGAAGGGCCATGCCGGCCACCCGGAAAATGAACGCGCCGACAAGCTCGCCTGCGCCGCGGCGGAGAGTTTTCGGAAGTAACTTCAACTTCGTCATTGCGAGCGCAGCGAAGCAATGACGGAGATTATCGCCGCGCCAAAATCGATTCGATCAGCGTGACATCGTCCGGCTTGTCCGCATCGATGCAGGCTTCCGGGCTGTCCATTGCCACCAGTCGCGCGGTCAGGCCGAATTTGCGACCGATCCGCGCGATGCCGCCGCGCAGCGTCAGGATACGCAGCAGCGCCCCCAGCAATGCGAACGGCCCGAAGGCGGCCAGGATCTTCCAGCCCTTCTTGCGGTCCTGCTCCACCTCCTGCCACAGGGCGATGACCCGGCGGGCCTTGTCGCTGCCGAACCAGAAGATGTTCGCGCCCGACCACCAGCCATCGCGGAATTTGAGCCATGTCCGGCGTGATCCCGGATAGCGCGCCAGCAGCGTTTCCCGCTCCACCATGGCGACGGCGATGTCCGCGCCGGTCGCTTCGGCGACGAACTGGTCGAGCATCTTGGCGTCCAGCAGCACATGATCGGCCGTGGTCAGAAGGATCGGGAAAGGCAGGTCGCCTTTTTCCAGCAGCGCCAGCAGCGACGAGGCGATCCCCTGCCCACCGGTTTCGAACCGCACGCGCGGATCGGCCGCCAGCCAGCCCGTCGCAGGATCGGCCGCAAACAGGTCGGGCCGCTGGGTCAGGACTATCACCCGCCCGATCGCCGGATGCGCCAGCAGCGCGCGCGCCGGGCGGTTGATCATCGGCTCCCCGCCCACCGGCACCAGCGGCTTGACCGCAACGCCCGCGGCCTGCGCCAGCGGATCGGGAATCGGGCGGGCGCCAGCAAGCAGGATGGCGGTAACGGAACCAGTCATGCCAGCGCCCTAGCCGAGCGGATGACAGGCGAAAAGCGGCTTATTTGCCCTGTGCCACCGGGGCAGCCGGGGTCTTTTGTGCGGAGCTGCCGTGCATCCCCACACGCAGCCCCTGATATTGCGCCAGTTTCGCGCGGAAGGCGGCCAGTTCGCCACCTGCCAGCTGGGCCGTGGTGGTGAACTTCACCGACAGCGGATTGACCACCTGCCCGTTGCGATACAGCTCATAATGGAGATGCGGACCGGTCGACAGGCCGGTCGACCCGACATAGCCGATCACCTGACCCCGGCGCACCCGCTGGCCCGGCGCAGCCGCGATGCGGCTCATATGGGCATAGCCGGTGGCGAGGCCGCCGCCATGTTCGATGCGGACATAATTGCCATGGCCGCCATGGCGCCCGGCATAGGAAATGACGCCGTCGGTCACGGCATAGATGGGCGAGCCATAGCGGGCCGCGAAATCGACGCCGGCATGCATGCGGGTATAGCCCAGGATCGGGTGGCGCCGCATGCCGAAGGTGGAGGACATGCGCCCGGCCACCGGTGAGGTCAGCACGCCACGCCGCTCGCCCACACCCGACGCCTCGAACCATTCGGTGCGACCATCCTTCGTCCATTTGAGCATGTCGACGGACTTGCCCCGCGCTCGCTTCAGCCCCGCATAGAGCAACTCGCCCACTTCCACATCGCCGGTTTCGGCGCGATGATAGTCGGTGACGATGTCATAGCGGTCGCCCGCCGCGATGCTGCCCAGATCGACCTGCTGCGCGATCACCCGCAGGAAGGCCTGCACCGCACTGGGCGGCGCGCCCGCCGCACGGGCCGAGCGATAGATGCTGTCGCCGACCACGCCCTGAATGCGCAGCGGCGTATTGTCGACCCGGATCGGGATGCGCTTGACCGACAGCACGCCACCGGCCCGCGTCAGTTCGACGCTCAGGTCCAGCCGCGCGCGGAAGGCCAGCCTGTCGAGCGGGCGCGGCCGATCCCGGCTGGCGCGGCGACCCAATAGGATATCGAGCCGCGTGCCGGGCTTTACCCCGCCGTCAATGTCGCCACTGACCATCGCCATTACGGTGGAGACGTCACCACTGCTGACACCGGCGCGCGACAAAGCGCGGGGCAGGCTGTCGCTGCTACCGACCTGCGCATTCAACTCGATCTGCGGCCTTTCGGGCGTTTCGCGCAGCGGCTGGACCGCGTCGGTCGGCCCCATGCGATGGCCGCTGTCCGCGCCCAGCGCCAGCGGCGTGATCATCTGGCTGCGCACTTCGTCATATTGCGCGTCGCTCAGTTGCGGGCCGGGCGCGCCGGGCACCGGCTGGAAACCGGGAGACAGATAAAGGGCTGTGGCGCACAGGCCAAAACAGGTGGCAAGGCCACGGAACCAGGTGAGGCTGCCGATGCGCTGGCCGAGGTCCGGAACCAGTTCCACCTCGTCCGCCCAGTCGCGCAACCGGCTGCGCCAGTCCTGCGGCGTTACCGGCGTGCGGGCGAGCGAATCGGCCAGCCACAGGGATACGGGTGCACCGCCCTGCTGCGATCCGAACTGACTATCCTGAAACAAACCCGCGACCCTTAAGGCTTTTTCATTGCCGCACCGGCAACGTCCCCCGCGCCATGCGTGGTGGGACTGTTGTGAACACACAGGGTTAAAGTCAAATAAAGACGATGCGATGACGGCGATTGGTGCGACGAACCGTGCCGGTGGCCCGACGGGCACGGCATATCGGGCGGAACATGGAAATCTCCTTGCTCCCCGGCGCGTCCTGCCCGACATAGGCGGCACAATGGTCCAGTTCGCCCGTTCTTCCATCACCGCCGTCCTGGGACCGACCAATACCGGCAAGACGCACCTCGCCGTCGAGCGAATGTGCGGCCATTCGAGCGGCATGATGGGCTTTCCGCTGCGCCTGCTGGCGCGCGAAGTCTATGACCGGGTGGTCGCGATCAAGGGGCCGCAACTGGTTGCCCTGATCACCGGCGAGGAAAAGATCGTGCCGCCGGGCGCCCGCTATTTCCTGTGCACAGCGGAATCGATGCCGATCGGCGGTGGCCGGGAAAGCAGCGTGAAGGAGGATTTCGCCTTCGTCGCGCTGGACGAGGCGCAACTGGGGTCGGACCCGGAACGCGGCCATATCTTTACCGATCGCCTGCTGCGCGCGCGAGGCCGCGAGGAAACGATGATCCTGGGGTCCGCCAGCATCGCCAAGCTGGTCAAGGCGTTGGTGCCCGACGTGGAGATCGTCGGCCGACCGCGCTTTTCGACATTGAGCTATGCTGGCGCAAAAAAACTGTCCCGCCTGCCCAAACGGTCTGCCATCGTCGCCTTCTCTGCCGAGGAAGTCTATGCCGTGGCCGAGATGCTGCGCCGGTTTCGCGGCGGGGCGGCGGTGGTGATGGGCGCGCTCAGCCCCCGCACCCGCAATTCCCAGGTGCAGATGTTCCTGAATGGCGAGGTCGACTATCTGGTCGCGACCGACGCGATCGGCATGGGCCTCAATCTGGACGTCGCGCATGTCGCCTTCGCCTCGCTGCGCAAATTCGACGGCCGTCGCAGCCGCCGCCTGACCGTCAGCGAAATGGCGCAGATCGCCGGGCGCGCCGGGCGGCATCATAAGGACGGCACCTTCGGCAGCCTCGGCCATGAAGATGGCGACGCCGCCTTCACGCCCGAAGAGATCGAGGCGATCGAGGCGCATCGCTTCCCCCCGGTAGAGCAGCTTTTCTGGCGCAACGGTACGCCGCGTACCGACCGGCTCGACCATCTGCTGTTCGATCTGGAGCAGAAGCCGGAACGGCCGCAACTGCGCGCCGCGCCCGAAGCGGTCGATCATGCGGTGCTGCGCCGCATGGCCGACGATCCGCTGGTGATCGAACGGGTGAAGGGCAAGCGGCAGGTCGAGCGGCTCTGGTCGGCATGCGGCCTGCCCGACTTCCAGAAGCTGGGCGCGGACCATCATGCCCGCATGGTCAGCCGCATCTGGCGCTTCCTGTCCGAAGGCACCGGCCATATCCCGCGCGACTGGTTCGCGCAGCAAGTGGCCCGGCTCGATTCGGTGCAGGGCGATATCGATACATTGTCCGGCCGGATCGCCGCCGCCCGCACATGGTCCTATATCGCCCATCGCCCCGACTGGCTGGCCCATCCGGTCGAAATGGCCGAGCGCACCCGCGCGCTGGAAGAAAAGCTGTCCGACGCCCTGCACGCCGCACTGACGCAGCGTTTCGTGGACCGGCGAACCTCCGTCCTGCTGCGCGATATCGGCCAGAATGCCAGCACCCTGCCGGTCACGGTGGAGCAGGACGGGACGGTCTGCGTCGA
Organism: Sphingobium sp. AP50; assembly: GCF_900109095.1. Classification (GTDB taxonomy): domain Bacteria; phylum Pseudomonadota; class Alphaproteobacteria; order Sphingomonadales; family Sphingomonadaceae; genus Sphingobium. Next base: position 763,529 of record NZ_FNYZ01000001.1, on the reverse strand, counting down.
TGGCGAGACGATCGGACGACTTGACGGATTTCGATTCTCGGTTGATCCCGCTACGCGGCATCAGGACCGAAAGATGTTGCTGGCGGCCGCGGAACGGCGCCTTGGAAAGGTATTACGAGTGAAGGCTGAAGAACTGATTGCAGCGGCGGATACGGATTTCGCCCTGCTGGACGAAGCGGGACAGGCGCCGGGGATCGCCTGGGGAGAGACGGTCGTGGCCTCTCTGCTGGCGGGGCCAAGCCTGCTCGCGCCCGAAATTCGGCTGGATCGTGCGTTACTTAGCCTGGGTCAGGACGTGCAGAAGCAGGTTCTCGCCCGCCTCGCCACCTGGTTCGACGCGCAGAAGCAGAAGCATCTGCTGCCGCTGGTGAAGATGGCGGAAAGCGCCGCCGATCCGGCCGTGCCCGCCGTGGTCCGCGCGGTCTTTGCCCAGTTGGGCGATGCCGGCGGCGTGATCGCGCGCACCGATCTCGATTCGGCGCTGGGCCATCTGGACAAGGAACAACGCCATCTGCTGCGCAAGGCGGGCATCGATATCGGCGTGCTCGACATTTATCATCATGGCCTGCTGAAGCCCGGCGCGGCACGCTGGCGTTCCGCCTTGCTGGCCGCGCGCATCGCCAAGCCCTGCCTGCCGCTGCCCGGCCCCGGCCTGACGCTGATCCCGGCGGGCGAGAAGACCGCACAGATGGGTGCGCGGATCGCGGGCTTCCGGGGCTTTGGTGAGCAGATGCTGCGCATCGACATGGCCGAACGCATGGCCCGCGCCGCGCATGAAGCTATCGCGAAGAACGAAGCCTTTACCCATGCCAGCCCGCAGATCGTGTCTCTGGGCCTGTCGGAAGCCTCCTTCCTGACGCTGATGCGCCTCGCCGGTTTCCGCCCGATCACCCCGCAGCCGATTGCGCCCGAACCGATCGCGCCGGAAAGCCCGGCTGAAACCGCAGAAGCAGAGGCCGTTCCGGTTGTAGCGGCAGAAGGCGAAGAAGTCGCAGCAGCAGCCGAAGTGCCCGTCGAAGCCGCCCCGGTCGCCACCGGCACCAACTGGGCGTTCAAGGGCCGACAGAAGGCGCGCAGCGATCGCCCGCAGCATGGCCGTCCGCAGGGGCAGCAGGCGCGTGGCGCCCCTCAGTCGCGCGACGCGAAGCCCAATGGCGGCAATCGTCGCCCCGGCAAGGATGGCGGCTCGCCCCGTCCGGCGTCGGCGGGCAGCACGCCTGCCCCCATCAACAACGCCTTTGCCGGCCTTGCCGACCTGCTGGGCCGCAATGGCTGATCCGATCGCGGGCGCCGGCCACGGCCCCAGCCTGCGCATCGACAAATTTCTGTGGTTCGTGCGGCTCTGCAAGAGTCGCTCGACCGCACAGAGACTGGCCGAGGACGGGCATATCCGCCTCAACGGCCGCCGCATCGAGCGCGCCCACGCCCCGGTGCGCGCGGGCGATCTGATCACCTTCCCCCATGGCGACACCGTCCGCGTGGTCCGCGTAACCGCCTTACCCCTCCGCCGCGGCGCGGCGGCCGAGGCGCAGGACTGCTATGAGGAATTGACGGTCGGGGAGTGAGCGCAAGTCCCGTTCATGCCACCCCGAAATTGCGAGTCGCTCGCACCAAACAAGCCCTAAACCCCTGGCAACAATATCCTCATTGACCTTCGCGCGCGGCGGGCATAGCAGGGCCGCGTTTTTCCAAGTCAAGAGTGCCCAGACAATGACCTATGTCGTGACCGACAACTGCATCCGCTGCAAATATATGGATTGCGTCGAGGTCTGCCCCGTGGATTGTTTCTACGAGGGTGAGAATATGCTGGTCATCAATCCCAACGAATGCATCGACTGCGGCGTGTGCGAACCCGAATGCCCGGCCGAGGCGATTCTGCCCGATACCGAGAACGGCCTTGAAAAATGGCTGGAGCTGAACACCAAATATTCGGCGGAATGGCCCAACATCACGGTCAAGGGCGAGGCCCCGGCCGATGCCGACGCGATGAGCGGCGTCGAGAACAAGCTGGAGCAGTTCTTCTCCCCCGAACCGGGTGAAGGCAGCTAAGCCAAGGGCGGCCCTTCGTCCCAAATTGCGCCATGTTTACCGGCCCACCCCCAGACATTGTGTCCGGGGGTGGTAATTTTGTTACGAATCTGCTAAATAGGGCCGCAACGGTCGGATATATCCCCCTTATATCCCGCCCTGGAGAATAAGCTTCATGTCTTGACGGTGGCGCCGTGGACTTCCCGGCATTTGCTTTTCTCGCGCATCTGCCCCCGCGTTCGTCCCGTTCCCCGGTTGAATTGGAAAGGTATCAAATGGCTGCCAAGGCGCTGTCCTTTGACGTTGGTGATTATGTCGTTTATCCCAAGCATGGCGTAGGCCGTGTCATCGAACTCCAGAAGGAGCAGATTGCGGGCATGGAGTTGGAGCTGTACGTGCTCCGTTTCGAAAAGGAGCGCATGACGCTCCGCGTGCCGACCAACAAGGCCGAAGGCGTGGGCATGCGCAAGCTGTCCTCCAACAAGACCCTCGAAGAATCGATGGAAACCTTGAAGGGCAAGCCCAAGGTGAAGCGCACCATGTGGTCGCGCCGCGCCCAGGAATATGAAGCGAAGATCAATTCGGGCGACCTGGTGTCGATCGCCGAAGTGACCCGCGACCTGTTCCGCGCCGACGATCAGCCGGAGCAGAGCTATTCGGAGCGCCAGATATTCGAAGCGGCCTCCAGCCGCCTCGCCCGCGAACTGGCCGCGATGGAAGAAACGGACGAGCCGGCCGCGCTCAAGAAAATCCTGTTCATCCTGAACGAAGCCGCGCCCAAATATGCGAAGGTCGAAGGCTGATCCCTTCCCTTTCATGACGAAAACCGGAAAGGGCGCTCCGCAAGGGGCGCCCTTTCTCGTTCGACGCTGCGGAAAGCAGGCGTTCGTCCGTTGATCCCCGGTGACATCGTCACAAGGGGAAACAGGCCATGCACGACCAGACCGAAGCCAAAGCAGACCTTATCCAGCGCGGCTATTCGCGCCGTCAGGCCGCCCGCATCCTGAGCGTACTGAGCGCGGGCGTCGCCGCCACGACCGCCGGAACGCCGGTCTGGGCGCAGCGCAACGATGGCCCGGAGGAAGGCAATTTCCCCAAGGTGCGCATCGGCTCCAACGAATGCTGGACCGGTCCCTTCCCGGTGGCGCAAGCGGAGGCCGCGAAGATCATCGGCCATGCCAATTTCTATCATCCCGGCACCGAAGTCAGTGATTTCAAGAAGACGCTGGCCACGATCGAAGGCGTACCGACCGACCATATCCTGCCCTGGCCCGGCTCCAGCGATCCGCTGTCGCGCATCGTCGTCGCCTTCTGCTCCCCGCAAAAGGGGCTGGTGACGGCGGACGTCAGCTATGAACAGCCCTGGGGTACGGCCGAATGGGCCGGTGCCAAGGTGACCAAGGTGCCCCTGACCATCGATTATCGCCATGATGTGAAGGCGATGCTGGCGGCCGATCCCAATGCCGGCCTCTATTATGTCTGCTCGCCCAACAACCCCACCGGCACGCTGACGCCGATCGAGGATATCGAATGGCTGGTCGCCAACAAGCCGGCCGGATCGGTCGTGCTGGTGGACGAAGCCTATCTCCATTTCTCGCACGGCAAGTCGGCCGCCTATCTGGCCGCCAAGCGCGACGACGTGGTCGTGCTGCGCACCTTCTCCAAGCTGTTCGGCATGGCGGGCATGCGGCTGGGCGCGACCATCGCCTCGCCCAAGCTGCACGAGCAGTTGATGCGCTATGACGGCAAGCGCATGTCGACCAACCTGCCCCTGCCATCGGTGGTCTGCGGCACTGTCGCCCTGACGCAGAAAGCCCTGATCGAACAGCGCCGCGCCGAAATGATCGCCGCGCGCGACTTCACTTTCGCCCATCTCAAGAAGCGCGGCATCAAGTTCATCCCGTCGGACGCGAACATGTTCATGGTCGACTGGGGCAAGCCGGCCAAGGGCGTGCAGGACCAGTTCCTGGCAGCCGGCGTCGGCATCGGCCGCAACTGGGCACCCTGGCCCACAATGTCGCGCATCACCGTGGGGTCGATGGCGGACATGCAAGCCTTCTGCGCCGCCCTGGACCGGATCATGGTCTGATAGAGATATCAGGGCAGCGTGCGCAAAATCGAGATCACATTTATATCCGTTCGTCCTGACCTTGCTGAAGGACGTTGCGCGCGCTGCACGACCTGATCCAAGGGTTTACTGCCCCTTCACGCTATCGGCGGCGTCCTTTGCGGCGTCGCCGACATCGCTGGCGGCCTGACCGACCTGCGTCGCGGCGGTCGATACCGCATCATCCTTGCGGCTCTGGCTGCTGATCAGGAAGAAGGCGGCCACCGCCACCACGACGACCAGCAGCAGGACGGCGAACATGGTGCCGCCGCCGCCGCTGCGCCGTTCGATGATCGTGGTGGTCGTCGCCGGACGTTCCTGTTCGACCTGATAATCGGCCATGTCTCTCACTCCTCCTCAAGCCACCCGCGCGGATCAATGCGCAAGCCGGTGGCAATGTTCCGGGGAGGAAGGCGGCGCGATCAGTCCTGTACGGGGACGAAGGCGCACTTGGCGCGATCCTTGATCACCTTGTCGGCGCGGAAGACCGATCCGCTCATGGTGATATAGACGCCCGGTTCGGCGACCTGCGCCGTGGCGAACGCCATGCCCAGGTTGAAGCTGGCGTCACTCTCGCCAAAGCGTGCCGGGGCCAGCGCACCGACCAGCACGACCGTCTTGCCGGGAATGTCCTTCAGCAGCTTGGCCGTCTCGGTCATGGTGTCGGTGCCATGGGTGATGACGATATGCTGTTCGCGCGCGGCGGCCACACAGGCGGCGATCAGCGCCCGGTCGCCATCGTCCAGTTCCAGACTGTCCTTGCGGGTAATTTCCTCGATCCGGAAAGGCCGCTTGACGCGCGCCACTTCCAGCAGCTTCGCCATCACCGTTTCGCCCACCTGATAGTCGGACAGGGCGTCAAAATAGATTTTGTCGATCGTCCCGCCGGTGGTCAGCAGCAGGATGGGGGTTTCAGGGGACAGCATAGGAAACTCCGAATGACTCCACCGGGGGAGCCGCAATCTAACCCAAATCGTCGTTCCCGCGAAGGCGGGAACCCATTTCGCCACCGCCGCCGACGGGTCGAGGGCGAGATAAATCCCCGCCTTCGCGGGGATGACGGAAAATATCTGGCTTTTACGCCCCGCGCGCCATCGCTTCGCCACGGTCGCGCGCGGCGGCGAGCGTGTCGGTCAACAGAGTGAGCAGCCGATCGTCGGCATCGAGCACGTTCAGCCCCTCCCGCGTCATGCCGCCGGGGCTGGCGACCCGGTCGGCCAGCGTCGCGGGATTGTCCGCAGCGCGGGCCGCCATGTTCGCCGATCCCTGCACCGTCGCCAGCGCCATGCGCGCCGCCTGATCCGCCGGGATGCCGATCGCTTCCCCCGCCCGCGCCAGTGCATCGGCAAAGCGGAACAGGAAGGCCGGGCCACAGCCCGACAGCGCCGTCACCTGATTGAACAGGGTTTCATCGCTGATCCATTCGGCAAGGCCCAGCGGCTGGATGAACGCATCGATATGCGCTTTCACCGAAGCATCCGTGGTCGCATCGGTGAACAGCGCCGTCACGCCCTCCCCCAGCCCCACCGGCAGGTTGGGCATGGCGCGGACGATATCGCGCGCGCCGGGGAAGCGGCTGCGCAGATCGGCCAGCGTGGTGCCGGCCAGGATCGAGACGATCGGCGTACCGGCATGGCACAGCGGCGCCAGCGCGGCGGCCACATCGACAATCTGATAGGGCTTCATGCCCAGCAGGATCGTCGTCCCGTTCGGCAAGGTGGCGGGATAGTCGGTCACGACCGTCACGCCATCGGCCACCGGCCGGCCACTAGGGCGCAGCACGGTGACGCGCGCCGGATCGAGGCCGCAGTCCAGCCAGCGCGACAACATCTGTCCCGCCATATTGCCGCATCCGACAAGGAAGAGATGGTCGGGCCAGATCATCGCCACGGGATCAGGCCTCCCCACGGGTTTCGATCAGGCTGGCGGAAATCGCCTCGGTCGGCGACTTGCCGCCCCACAGGACGAACTGGAACACCGGATAGAAGCGTTCGCATTCGTCGATCGCGGTTTCCACCAGCAACTGCGCCTGATCCAGCGTCAGCGTGCCGCCAACGCCCAGCAGGGCGCCATGGCGGAACAGCACGATGCCGCTGGACGACCATAGCTCGAAATGGCCGATCCAAAGCTGCTCGTTGATCAGGCCCAGCGTTTCATAGACGGTGCCGCGCTTGTCCTCGCTGACCCGGATATCGGGCATGGCGAGCAGTTGCAGCACCTGATCCTCATCACGCCAGATGCCGCGCAGCTCATATTGCGCCCACGACCCCTGGGTATGCGCGACGATCTCGTCCTCGCCGATATGTTCGTAGCTCCAGCCATGCGCCTCGTAAAAAGCCGCCAGCATATCGATCGGCGCGGCCTCCTGACCGCCATGTTCAAATTCGTCGCTATCCATCATCGGCGCGCCTTATCACCGCATGCGGCGAAAGGACAGAAGCGATCAGTTCGCGTCGCCGGCCTTGGGCTTGGCGATCTTGACGCTCTTGGTGATCGGTTCGGGCGCTTTGCCTTCCAGCGCGTCGAGACGGGCCTTCAGCAATTCCACCTCTTCGCGCGCGGCGGCGGCGACAGCCTTGACCGCGTCAAATTCTTCGCGCGATACGAAGTCCATGCCGCCGATCCAGTCCTTCGCCCGTTCGCGCGCGTTGGATTCGAATTCGCGCGTCATGCCCGCCACCGTACCGGCAGCGCCGTTCACCAGCTTGGCCAGATCGTCGAAAAAGCGGTTTTCGCTCTGCATTGCACTTGTCCTCGTTGCGGCGCGCGGATCACGCGCCCGTCATCATATCTGGGTCTTGAGCGCCGGTGCGACAAGGGTCGCCGCATCCGGGTTCAGGCGGCCGATCTCATAGTTGAGGAAAGAGGCGAAAGCCAGCCAGAGCAGATAGGGCAGCAACAGCACGCCCGCGAACCGGCGAATACGCCAGAAGAGCGCGACCGTCACCGCCACCAGAACGAACAGGATCAGGATCAGCGCCAGCGCACTGCCCACCTGATGCGCGCGAAAGAAAAGCGGTGACCAGATGAGGTTCAGCAGGAACTGGACGATGAACAGCGCGATCGCCGGCCCCCGCCCCTTCGCCCCGCGCGCATGCAGCACGATGGCGAAGGCCAGCGCCATCAGCACATATAGGATGGTCCAGGCGACGGCGAATGCCCAGCCCGGCGGCATCAGCGCAGGCTTTTCCAGCGCATCGAACCAGCGATTGCCATAGCCGCTATTGGCCATCTTCCCCGACAGGAAGCCCAGCGCGACGATAACGGGAACGGTGAAGAGCGCCCATCGCAGATAGGCGAGACGTAACTGACCCTGGGACGCAATCTCGTTCATCGAAAGCAAAACTCCCCGCGCATGTCATTCAGCCGGTTCGGGCGAATCCTTCAGCGCCGAATCCAGCTTCCGGCCCACGGTTTGCGGAGAAACCGTCCGCTTCGCAACGCGGGAATAGAAGATCGGGATCAGGAACAATGTGATCAGCGTCGCCAGGCTGACGCCGAACACGACCACGGTGCCGATCGAATGCCGCGCCGCCGCCCCCGCACCGCCGCGCAGGACCAGCGGCACCGCCCCGATCACGGTCGCGATCGACGTCATCAGGATGGGGCGCAGGCGGCGCCTGGAGGCCTCGCGGATCGCTTCGGCAATCTCCAGCCCTTCGTCGCGCAACTGGTTGGCGAACTCGACGATCAGGATGCCGTTCTTGGCCGCCAGACCGACCAGCATGACAATGCCGATCTGGCTGTAGAGATTGACCGTCCCGCCGGTGATCGCCAGCCCCAGCACGCCGCCCGCCACGGCCAGCGGCACGGTGGCGATGATGACGCCGGGATGGATGAAACTTTCGAACTGCGCGGCCAGCAGCAGGAAGACGATCAGGATGGTCAGGCCGAACACCAGCCAGATCGCACCACCCGTCTCACGCAGCGACTGGCTTTCCCCGCGATAGCCGATCGCCAGCACTTCGGGCGACTGACGCGCCTGATCCTCCAGCCATGTCAGCGCCTGACCCAGCGACGTGCCGGGCGCCAGCGCGGCGGTCAGGGTGATGGCGCGCAGCTTGTTATAACGGTTGAGCTGACGCGGCCCGGCGACCTCACGGATCGTGACCAGGGTCGACAGCGGCACCAGCGCACCGGTCCGGCTGCGCACATTGATCCGTTCCAGATCGGCCACGGTGCGGCGGCCATCATCCTCTGCCTGCACCAGCACGCGATATTCCTCGCCCCGGTCGACATAGGTGGTCACGCGGCGCGACCCCAGCAGGCTTTGCAGCGCCTGGCTGATGTCATTGACCGAAACCCCCAGATCGCCCGCGCGGTCCAGATTGGTTTCGATCCGCATCTGTGGCTTGGTTTCCTTATAATCGCTGTCCAGGTTGATGAGGCCGGGATAGTCGGCGGCGGCCGCCATGATCCGGTTGCGCGCGGCGACCAGCCCTTCATAGGTGGAACCCGCCAGCACGATATTGACCGGCAGGCCGCGTCCGCGCCCCAGCCCCGATCGCGGCGCCGCATTGCCGCGCACGCCCGGCTGATCGGCGATTACCTTATTCACGATGGTGGCGACCTGCGCGGTGGTGATCGTGCGATCCTCCCACGGGCGCAGGAAGGCGATGACCTGACCGCTGTTGAAATCGTCCGTCGTGCCGAAGCCGCCGGGAGTACGGATCACCAGATTCTGAAGCGTGCCATCCTTGCGCAGATAGGCCAGATCATCCTCGATCTTCTTCATATAGGTCATCATCCGGGCAAAGCCGGTGCCTTCGGGTGCATTGATGCTGGCTTCGACTACGCCGGTATCTTCCGCCGGGGCCAGTTCGCTTGGCAGGCGGGTGAACAGGAAGCCCGCGACCGCCAGAAAGACGATGACGCCCAGCACCGGCAACAGCGGCTTGTTCAGTGCCCCGTCCAGCCAGCGGGCATAGCCATTTTCAAGGCCCTGAAAACGATCGTCGATCCAGCGCGCCAGCCGCCCGCGCTCCGCCGTCTTGAGCAGCTTGGAACAGAGCATCGGCGCCAGACTGAGCGAGATGAAGCCGGAAAAGGCGATGGCCGCGATCATCGCGATCGCCAGTTCGCGGAACAGCAGGCCGGTCTGCCCCGCCAGGAACATCACCGGCACGAACACGGCGCACACGACCAACGTGGTCGAAATGATCGCAAAGCCCACCTGCCGCGTGCCCAGATAAGCGGCGACCAGCGGATCGTCCCCCTGTTCGACGCGGTGATAGACATTTTCCAGCACCACGATCGCGTCGTCCACCACCAGACCGATCGCCAGCACGAAGGCCAGCAGCGTCAGCAGGTTGATCGACAGGCCCAGCAGCCACATCACCGCGCAGGTGGCGAGCAGACAGATCGGCACCGTCACCGCCGGGACGATCGTCGCCCGCACCGATCCCAGGAACAGGAAGATGACCATGATGACCAGCAGCGCGGCTTCGATCAGCGTGTCGTACACATTGTCGATCGCCCGTTCGATGAACAGGGATTCGTCGGTGCCGATGGCGATCCGCATCCCTTCCGGCAGGGTCGGTTCCAGCTCCTTGATCAGCGCCTTTGCCTTTTGCGCGACCTCCAGCGTGTTCGCGCCGGACTGACGGATGATGCCGATACCGATCGCCGTGCCCTGATTGGAACGGAAGCTGCTATAGGGATTTTCCGCCCCTTCCTCGATCCGGGCAACGTCGCCCAGCATCACCTGATGCCCGTCCGCACCGCGCCCGACTACGAGCCGGGCAAACTGATCGGGCGTGGCGAAGGGCCGCTCGACACGCAGCGTCTGGTTCTGATCCTTCGATTCAAAGCGACCGGCGGGCAGCTCGACATTCTGCGCGCGCAATGCGCTTTCGATATCGGCCGGGGTCAGGCCGAAGGCCGCCAGCTTCTCCGCATTCAGCCACAGCCGGGTCGAAGGCCGCGCCTCACCGCCGATGGTGACGCGCGCGACACCATCGATCGCAGCGAAACGGTCGGCGATATTGCGGTCCAGATAGTCGCTGATCCGGATCGGCGACCAGCCCGGTCGAGAAAAGGCCAGGAACAGGATCGACCGGGCATCGGAATCGACCTTGCGGATCTCCGGCGCCAGCGCGTCTTCGGGCAGATCCTCCGTCACCGACCCCACACGGTCGCGCACGTCGTTGGCGGCGCTGTCGATGTCGCGCGACGGATCGAATTCGATATTGATGTTGGACGTGCCGTCCTGCGACGTGGAGGTGATGGTCTGGATGCCCTGCACCCCCGCCACCGCATCTTCGATGATCTGGGTGATGCGGGTTTCCACCACCGACGCGGCGGCGCCGGTATAGGTGGTTTCGACCGACACGACCGGCGGATCGGTATCGGGATATTCGCGCACCGACAGGCTGAAATAGCCCACGATGCCGACGATGCACAGCAGCACCGCGACGACGGCGGCGGATACCGGCCGGCGAACGGACAGGTCGGAAAGCTGCATCGCTTCAGGCTGCCGTCTTGGCGGGGCCGGACTTGTCGGTGGCCGGCTTGTCACCCGCCAGACGCACCTTCACCCCGTCGGTCAGCTTGACCACGCCGTCGGTGACGACGATCTGCCCCGGCTTCAGCCCGCCGGTGATTTCCACCAGACCATTTTGCCGCACGCCGGTATTCACCTTCACCCGCTTGGCGGTGCGCCCTTCCAGCACGAAGGCGAAGCGATCGTCGCCATCGCCCACGATCGCCAGTTCCGGCATGGACAGCGACCGGCGCTGACGCGCCAGCACATTGACCGTCAGCAACATGCCGGGCTTCAGCGCATGATCCGGGTTGGGCAGGATGGCGCGCACCTTGACCGCGCGGGTGGTGGCGTCGACCACCGGGTCGATCGTCGCGATCGTGCCGTTGAACGGACGATCGGGCCAGGCGGCGGACACCGCCTTGATCGGCATGCCTTCGCGGATCATCGACAGCCGGGTTTCGGGAATGGTGAAGTCCAGCTTGATCCGGCTGATGTCGCTGACCGTGGCGATGGCGGTGCCAGCGGTGACGATCGCGCCGGGCGACACGGTGCGCAGCGACACCCAACCGGCAAAGGGCGCGCGAATGATGCGGTCGCCGATCGATGCCCGGGCAAGGTCGGCGCTGGCGCGCGCGGCATTGGCGGTGGCAACCTGCTGCTCCAGCGTGGCGCCGGTGGCAAAGCCGCGCGTCTTGAGCGCCTGAATGCGCTGCAACTGTTGGCTGGCCTGCAACGCCGTGGCTTCGGCGGAGGCGAGTTCCGCCTTTTCCTGCCCGACCGCCAGCGTGGCGACCACCTGCCCCTTGCCGACATAGCCGCCGTCGGAGAAGTTGAGCGACGTGATCCGCTCCGTCACCGGGGCGGACAGTACCACCTGTTCATTGGCGAGCGCCGTGCCCACCGCTTCCAGCGCATCGGTGAAATCGGCCGACGCAATCGGGCCAGCCTCCACCATCGGCAAGGTACGCGGCTTTTCCGCTTTTTTGGCGCCGCATCCGGCAAGGCAAAGGGCGGTGAGAATGATAGGCAGGAACGGGCGCATGGCGGAGGGCTATCGGGCCTTTCAGCGCGACACAATGGCAGCCTGTGTCGCATAATGTATCAGTATGTGTCGGGGGCGAAAAACGAACCGGGGTCCATTATCCGCCAAGGCGGGCGTAAAGAAGAAATTCGACATTGCCCTGCGGCCCGGTAATCGGGCTTTGCGTCAGGCCTGCGACAGTCCAGCCCCGCGCGACGGCCCAGTCCTGCACTTCCGCGCAGACCCGTTCATGCACGGCGGCATCGCGCACGACGCCATTCTTGCCCACTTCCTCGCGCCGCGCCTCGAACTGCGGCTTGATCAGCGCGATCATCTGCGCGCCGGGCCGGGCAAAGCCGATCGGCTTTTCCAGCACCTTGGCCAGGGAAATGAAGCTGGCGTCGCACACGATGATGTCGATGGGTTCGGGGATATGCGCATCGGTCAGGATGCGGGCGCTGGTCTGTTCATGGACGATGACCCGATCGTCGGACCGCAATTTCCACGCCAGCTGGTTGGTGCCGCTGTCCACCGCATAGACTTTCGCCGCACCGTTGGTCAGCAGCACGTCGGTAAAGCCGCCGGTCGAGGAACCGACGTCGATCGCGACGAAGCCGGTCACGTCGATCGCAAATTCCTCGATCGCATGGGCCAGCTTGATGCCACCGCGCGACACCCAGGGATGGTCGCGCCCGCGCACGTCCAGATCGGCGTCGGACGGCACCTGCTGCCCCGCCTTCTCGACCTTCCTGTCGCCCAGATAGACGAGGCCCGCCAGGATCAGCGCCTGCGCGCGCGCCTTGCTCTCGGCCAGGCCATTGTCGACCAGCAACTGGTCTGCACGCATCTTCGCCATCAGCGCAGCAGTCCGGTCAGGGTGGCAGGGGTCAGCAATTGCGGCAAGGTCTGGGCCTCCTTGCCCGGCGCGTAGAAGAGATAGAGGGGCACGCCCGAACGGCCCTGACTTTCCAGAAAGCGGGTGATGGCGGGATCGGCATTGGTCCAGTCCCCGACCATCACGGTCACGCCCGCCTTGTCGAAGGCCGCGCGGGTTTCGGCCCGGTCGATCGCGGCGGCCTCATTCGCCTTGCAGGTCAGGCACCAGTCGGCGGTAAAATAGAGGAAGACCGGCTTGTTGGCGGCGCGCAACTCGGCCAGTTTCGCGACATCGAAATGGACAGATGTCGCGCTGTCTGCGGAAGCAGCCGGCGCACTGGTCGGCAGCGCGTAAGCGGCGCCCGCCAGCACGGCGAGCGCGGCGATGGCGACGATCACGCCGCCGCCCTTGCCGATCCGCTGACGCCCGCCCAGCCACCACAGCAGCAGCGCCAGCAGCAGCGCCGCGCCAAGGCCGATGGTCATGCCCGGCACGCCGCGCTGCTGCCCCAGTAGCCAGGCAAGGCCCAGCGCGGTCAGGAACATGGGCAGGGCAAGGATTTTCTGGAACCGCCCCATCCAGCCGCCCGGCTTTGGCAGTCGCCGCCGCAACGCGGGGATATAGGCCAGCAACAGGAAAGGCAGCGCAAGACCCAGCCCAAGTCCCGCAAACACCGCCAGCGCGGCGGCCAGCGGCAACAGCAGCGCCGCACCCATCGCCGCCGCCATGAACGGCCCGGTGCAGGGCGTCGCGACAAAGGCGACCAGCGCGCCGGTCCAGAAGGAACCGGCAACCCCGCCCTTGCCCGCCAGCCCTTCGCCGCCGCCATAGGCGCGCAGTTCGAACAGACCAGCGAGGTTGAAGGCGATCGCCGTCACCAGCAGCAGCAGCGCCAAAATGATGCGCGGGTCCTGCAATTGGAAGGCCCAGCCGACCGCACTGCCCGCCGCGCGCAGCCCCAGCAGCGCACTGCCCAGCAACAGGCAGGTGGCGATGACGCCCAGCGTATAAGCCAGCGCCTCCCGCCGGACTATGCGCTCGTCGCCGCCCGCCTTGGCCAGCTTCATGGCCTTCAGGCCCAGTATCGGGAAGACGCAGGGCATGATGTTGAGCAGCAATCCGCCCAGCAGCGCCCCGCCCAAGGCGGCAAGGATCGCGCGCCACGGTGCGCCACCGCCCGATGCCGCCGCAACCTCGCCCGGTTTGGCGGTCAGCAGGAAGCCGACATGATCGCCGGTCCGCAGCACGGCCTGCACCGCGCCGCGCTTGCCGCCTTCCGCCGCTGCCGTCTCGATCAGCAAGCGGTCGCCCTCGCGCGTCACCGTCTGCGGCGCGGCATAGGTCACCAGCCCTTCGGCCAGCGGGAAGAGATGGATGTCGCTGGCCTGCGCGCTGGCGGGGAAAGGCACGGACAGGCGCAACCGGCCATCCTTCACTTCATAGCTGGCCTCCGATCCTAGTGGCCGGGGCAGATGGGTGCGCCAGCCGTCAAACCGGGCGCGCGTGGCCGCTGCGACCATGCCGTCGCCCGCCACCAGATCGATCGCCAGTTCGCCGCTTTCGGGCACGCACACCTTGTCGGTGCAGGCCAGCCATTGCGCCTTCGCCCGCACCGGCAGGCGCGTGCCCGGCGCGATGTCGCCCGCGACCTTCAGGCTGGCCAACACCGCATAGGGGCCTTCATAAACATGGTTCATCAGGCCCGAAATCAGCAATGTTTCAGGCACCGGATAGCGCAGCGGGCCGACGCTCACCCCCTTTGGCAAGGTCCAGTCGACGGTCATGCCCAGACCCGCGTCGCCCGGATTTTCCCAATAGCCATGCCATCCGGCCTGCGGCGCCATGGCGAAGGCGATCATCGTCCCTTCCCCGGCCCTGGGCGCATCGCTTTCCGCCACCAGTTGCGCGGCGATATGGGCTTCGCCGCCGCCAAAGGCGTTTTGCGCCTGTGCAACGGGAAGCCCCGCCAGCAGGGCAAGCGTCATCAATGTGACTTGAAAAATGCGCATCGGGCCTCTGGTCGCGTGGATGCAAGGGGGCTAGGTCCGTCCCCATCCGCCGTCAAGGCATGAGAAGGTTATAGAATATGTTGAAACGAGTCGCCGCCGCCCTGTTGCTCGCCACCGCGCTGGCCGGAACCGCGCCGGTCGTGGCGCAAAGCCCCGCCCCCGCAACAGCCGCGCCCGCGACGCCTCCTAAGCTGATCGTCGCGATCAGCGTCGACCAGTTTTCCGCCGACCTGTTCAGCGAATATCGCCAATATTATACCGGCGGCCTCAAGCGCCTGACGGCTGAAGGCGCCGTCTTCCCGCGCGGCTATCAAAGCCATGCCGCGACGGAAACCTGCCCCGGCCATTCGACCATCCTGACCGGTAGCCGCCCGTCGCGCACCGGCATCATCGCCAATAACTGGTTCGATCTGGATGCCAAGCGCGACGACAAGAATATCTATTGCGCCGAGGATGAAACGCAGCCCGGCAGCAGCAGCGACAAATATGAAGCGTCCTCCCTGCACCTGACGGTGCCGACGCTGGGCGGCCGGATGAAGGCGGCCAACCCCGCCACCCGCGTCGTCTCCGTCGCGGGCAAGGATCGCGCGGCGATCATGATGGGCGGCGCCACCGCCGATCAGGTCTGGTGGCTGGGCGGCCCGCAAGGCTATGTCAGCTACAAGGGCATCGCCACCCCGCCGCTGGTAGCCAAGGTCAACGAAGTCATGGCCGCCCGGCTGGCACAGCCCAATCCCGGCTTCGAACTCCCCGCCCAGTGCGTGGCAAAGGATTTCCCGGTGCAGGCCGGCGACCGGACCGTGGGCACGGGCCGTTTCGCGCGCGACGCGGGCGATTACAAGGGGTTCCGCATTTCGCCCGAGCAGGATGCGATGACGCTGGCCTTCGCCGCCGCCGCAATCGAAAGCATGCAGCTTGGCAAGCAGGCACAGAGCGACATCATCTCGATCGGCCTGTCCGCCACAGACTATGTCGGCCACACCTATGGCACCGAAGGCACCGAAAGCTGCATTCAGGTCGACCGGCTGGACCGCGAACTGGGCGCTTTCTTCGACCGGCTGGACAAGGACGGAATCGACTATGTCGTGGTGCTGACCGCCGACCATGGCGGCCATGACCTGCCCGAACGCCACCGGCTGAACGCCATGCCGATGGAACAGCGCGTCGACATGGCGCTGACGCCAAAGGCGCTCAACAAGACGATCGCCGAAAAGGCCGGCCTGCCCGGCAAGAAGGTGATCTGGGGCGACGGCCCGGCTGGCGACCTCTATTTCGACAAGGGGCTGACTGCGGCCGAGCGTACCCGTGTCGAGGCCGAGGCGCTCACATATCTGCGCGCCCATCCGCAGGTGCAGACCGTCTTTACCAAGGCGGAAATCGCCGCCACCCCCTCCCCCTCCGGCCCGCCCGAAAGCTGGAGCCTGATCCAGGAAGCCCGCGCCAGCTTCTACCCCGCCCGGTCGGGCGACCTGCTGCTGCTGCTGAAGCCCCGCGTCATGTCGATCCCGGAACAGGCCACCATGGGAACTGTCGCGACCCATGGTTCGCCCTGGGACACGGATCGCCGCGTGCCGATCCTCTTCTGGCGCAAGGGGATGCAACATTTCGAACAGCCGCTGGGCGTGGAAACGGTGGACATCCTCCCCACGCTCGCCGCGCTGATCAAGCTGCCCGTGCCGCAGGACCAGATTGACGGCCGCTGCCTCGATCTGGTCGCTGGCAATGGCGACAGCTGCGGGAAGTAACGGCGCCGCGCGGCCTCAATCTCTACCGTCATCCCCGCGCAGGCGGGTATCCATCTCTCGCCTTTTCACCTTGTCGAAAGGTTGGGAGATGGGTTCCCGCGTTGGCCTACGGCCGCCCTTCGGGTCGCGGGAATGACGAAGTAAATGGTGGAGAGTCCGCGCGCTTTTACAAAGCGCCGTTGCGCAAAAGCGTTCAAATATTCTCTCCCACCCCGTCCGTGCTGCCCACCAGCGCATGGACGCGGTGCGGGGCGGACACTTCGACCCGGCTCGTCACTTCATGCCGGGCCTTGGCCTGACGGACATTGCTGTCGGCCGGCACGCTGTCCGTCAGCCAGACATTGCCGCCGATCACCGACCGGCTGCCCACTATGATCCGCCCCAATATCGTCGCCCCGGCATAGATGACGACATCATCCTCGATGATAGGGTGGCGCGGCTGCGCCTTTTCCAGCTGCCCCTTCTCGTCTGCCGGAAAGCTGCGCGCGCCCAGCGTCACGCCCTGATACAGGCGTACCCGGTCGCCCACGATCGCGGTTTCGCCGATGACGACGCCGGTGCCATGGTCGATGAAGAAGGACTGGCCGATCGTCGCGCCGGGATGGATATCGATCCCGGTCTTGCCATGCGCGATTTCGGAGATGATCCGCGCGACCAGCGGCGCGCCCAGATCATAGAGGCGATGCGCCAGCCGGTGATGGATGATCGCCAGCATGGAGGGGTAGCAGATCAGCACCTCGTCCACGCTGCGCGCGGCAGGATCGCCCAGAAAGGCGGCATCGACATCGGTATCCAGCAGCACGCGCAGCGCCGGCAGGCTCTGGGCGAAACCGCCGATGATCCGCGCCGCTTCCCGGTCCACCACCGCCGCCGGCTCGTCCTTCAGCGCATAGATGAGTTCGAGGCGTATCTGCCCATAGAGCCGACTGAGTACCGTCTGGAGCGTTTCGGCGACATAGGCATCCTCATTATGCAGCCGCACGAAACTGGGGCCGAGCCGCAGCGGGAACAACGCGCCACACAGCGACTGCATGATCTTGGTCAGGTTCGCGCGCGACGGGAAACCTTCCGCTCCATATTCGGCATGATGCTGCTGCGATTGCCGCCAGCGGCTGCGCGCCGCGCTCAGATCCGCGACCAGCTGGTCCAGATTCCAATATCCCTCGACGATTGCGTCATCGTCCGGTCCATCCGCCATCATATCCGCCTCATTACCCTTATCGCACCCGTCATAGCCGCCACGCGGGCGCGCCGATAAACGAGTTTTGCTTGGGGTCGGACAGATTCTCTTTTAGCCTCGTAGCGTCGATCGGGACTCATGCAGGCAGATTTCGGCGCGCAGGCCGCCTTCGGGCCGGTTGGCCAGGGTCAATTGCCCGCCCTCCGCCGTCACCGCCTTCTGCACGATGGCGAGGCCAAGGCCCAGCCCGCGCGTATTGCGCTGGCGCGCGTCGTCCAGCCGGGAGAAAGGCCGCAACACCTCCTCCAGCCGCTCGCGCGGAATGCCGGGGCCGTCATCATCGACCCGGATCAATATCTCCGATCCGACCCGCTCCAGCGACACGCGCGCGCGCTGGCCATAATGGAGCGCATTTTCGATGAGGTTGCGCACGGCCCGCCGCAGCGAAAGGCCACGCACTTCGATTTCCAGATGGTCCAGCCCTTCATAGCTGACATCCCGGCCATCATCCTGAAATGCATCGACGATCGTGGCGATGCTGACGGCAATGTCGGTGCGGACCGGCGGCTCCGGGTCTTTCTCCCCGCCCAGAAAGGCGAGCAGGGATTCGAGCATCGCGCCCATTTCCTCCAGATCGCCGCCCATCGCCTCCTGCACCTCATCATCCTTCACCATTTCCAGCCGCAATTGCAGCCGGGCGAGCGGGGTGCGCAGGTCATGGCCGACCGCGGCCAGCGTCTCGGTCCGCTCGTCGATCAGGCGGTGGATACGCGCTTGCATCGCGTTGAAGGCGGTGATGAGATTACGGACGTCGTTGGTGCCCGCTTCAGGCACCAGCACCTCGACCCCGCGCCCGATCTTGTGCGTGGCGTGGGTCAGGTCGCGCAGCGGCGCCAGCGTCTGGCGGATCAGCAGCCAGCCGGCGATCAGCAACGCCAGCACCGGGATCAGCGCCAGCCCCATGCGGCCGATGGTGAAGGCCCATTTGCCGCCGCTATTATGCATGGCGAAATAGAGCCAGCTGCCATCGTTCAGCCGCAACCCGCCATTGATTTCCGAATGGCGGTTGGGCGTCAGCCGCAGCCACAGGCTCGACCGTTCCAGACTGGGTTCCCAGTCCACGACCTGCCGCCGCATCCGCTCCAGTTCGGGCGACAATTGCGGCGGGGGTGGGGCGGAGGGCGACCAGTGGACATCATAGCGATCGGTGGTCAGTTGCAGGCCCAGCGCGGGCCGGTCCAGCCGGGGCTGCTCGGTCAGCAGCTTGCGGGCGATGACCAGATGCTCGGCCAGTCGCCGGGCTTCGTCATCCTGCAACGATAACTGGCTGGCCCGCTCATAAATGAGCGTGCCGACCGCAAATTCCAGCATGACCGTCAGCAGCAGGATCGCGGAAAGCCGTCCGAGCAGCCCCAGCGATCCCCTGACATGCCGTCTCAAGCGCGGCTGACCTCGGCATTGAACATATAGCCGACGCCCCGGACCGTGGTGATGGGCGCCGCCTTGTCCGCGGTGGTGAGCTTGCGGCGCAGGCGGCTGACCAGCACGTCGATGCTGCGGTCGCTGCTGTCGCCCATGCGGGTGCGCGACAATTCGATCAGCCGTTCGCGCGCGATCACCCGCTGCGGATGGCTGAGGAAGGAGCCGAGCAGATCGAACTCCGCCCCGGTCAGTTCCACGATCGCACCGGTGGGCGAACTGAGTTCGCGGCGCGGGAAGTTGACGCTCCAGCCATCGAAGCGGGCTTCGCTCTCGCGATGCTCGTCCGGGCCGCGCTCCACGCCGACACGGCGCAGGATGGCGCGGATGCGGGCGATGAGTTCGCGCGTGCCGAAGGGCTTGGGCAGATAATCGTCCGCGCCCAGTTCCAGGCCGACGATACGGTCCGTCTCGCTGCCCTTGGCGCTGATGAAGATGATGGGAACATCGCTCTTGCGGCGGATCTGACGGCACAGGTCGATGCCGTTGGTGCCCGGCAGCATGACGTCCAGCACGACCAGATCGACTGGCCCGGCATCGAAGGCCACCCACATTTCCGGACCGGAAGAGGCGGGACGCACCTGATAGCCATGTTCCTGAAGCGCACGGGCGGTCAGGGTCCGCAGCGGCGGATCGTCTTCGACGAGGATGATCGACGGGGCGGTCATACGGCAATCTGCGGGACTGAAATCATATCAGCGAGATAAGGCTCGCTGGAACGAGGGTCAACCGCATCGCCGTGCGGAAACAGCCCGCCAAGGCGATAGCAACAATTTGTCACGGCTGGGAAAAGCGCGAGCCGGACAAGAAGCCGGGCCTGACGAAGCAGGCCCGGCCCTGTGGTTCAGAAAGCGGCCGAGAGCGAGAAGACCACCTGGCTGCCGACGATCGACTTGCCAGCATTGTCGGAGTCCGCAACCGACAGGTTCGGGCGCAGATAGGTCTGCTCGACACGGGCGATGTCGGTGTCGACATAGGCGACGCCCAGCGTCAGCGGCGTGCCGGGGATGGCGAGGTCGGCGCCAATCATCCAGTCGGCATATTTGCCGGTCGGTGCGACCGACGTGCCGTTCGGGCCAAGGCCGCTATTGCCCTTCGACCAGCCCAGATGCGCCTTCAGCGTGATCGGGGTGTCGGGGATGGCGCTGCTGACATCGCCCCAGATGTAGAAGTTGTCATTCTTCTTGCCGGGATTGTCGGGGATGCCGGTCGCATAGCTGTCGGCGCTGTTATACCATTTGCCCAGCGCCTGCTGCTTGGGGGCATAGGCGACACCCAGCAGACCCTTGACCGGACCGAACTGGCTCGACAGCTTGACATAGGGTTCGGCGAAATCGGTTTCGTCCGCGCCCGACGGGTACATGTACCAGGTCAGACCGACGTCCAGCGTCGTGGTTTCGTTGAGCGGAACGGCATAGCCGGCGAACAGGTCCAGCTCGATGCCGGCGCCGCCGAAAGTGCCCCAGCCGGCCAGGTTGGACGCCCAGGTGCCGACATAGGCGCCGCTTTCATGGGTTGCGGTGATGCCGCCCTGCACGGCCATCGCCTTGTCCGACTGCGACACGCCACGGAAACGATAGTCGGACACGAGGCCGACGCTGCCGGTTACGGTGACGGGGCTGGCGGGTTCTTCCTGTGCAAAGGCCGGCGCACTGGAAAGAAGCGCGAGGGCGGCACAGGCGATCTGATACTTCATGAACATTCCCCTTAACGTTGGAATGTTCCGTCCTGCATCCGCTCTGGTCCGAAGATCTTTGGTTGATCGTCTCCGATACCGGCGGATGACTATGGCCTATTCTTTCCAGCCAAAGAGGCAAACCGCTTTTACCGCAGCTGCGAAAGGATCGGAATTGCTGTGATATACGCAACACGGTTCTTTGCCATTTTAGAAACCAACATTGCTATTATGTTTCTATACTGAAACTGCGCAAAGAAAAGCCGCCGTGCCGGGGGGGATGGCACGGCGGCGTAGATCGTCGCCCTTGAAGAGTGGGAGGGGTCAGGCGACGAGTTGACGCATCCGTCCGGTAGCGCCGAACAATTCGACCGGCGCACCCGCGCCACGGCGACGATCGACCCATTCGCGCAGCATTTCCGCGCAGGTATGGTCGATATGGCCAAGGCGCTCGACGTTCAGGATGACAAGGCCAGCGGCCGGCAGCGATTCGAGCTTCGCCGACAGGCTGGGCAGGCTGAGGAACGTCGCGGTGCCGCGCAGCGCCACTTCATGCGCATCCGCGCGGCTTTCTTCCTCGACCTTCAGGCGCAGCTTCTTGGCGTGCGGCAGCAGTTCGACCATCGACAGGCCGATGCCCACCAGCACGCCGGTCAGCAGATCGGTCGCCACCACGCATATCAGGGTCGCCGCCCACACCACGGCCGGGAGCGGACCGTAGAGGTGGAACAGATGCTTCACATGCGCCACGCTCACCAGACGAACGCCGGTGATGACGAGGATGCCAGCCAGCGCCGCCATCGGGATTTCGCGCAGCAGCCAGGGCAGCAGGGCGACGAAGCCGAGGATCCACACGCCATGCAGGATCGCCGACAGGCGCGTCTTGGCGCCGGCCTGCACATTGGCGGAGGAACGGACGATGACACCGGTCATCGGCAGCGCGCCGGCAAAGCCGCAGAGCAGGTTGCCCACGCCCTGCGCGCTCAGTTCGCGATTATAGTTGGTGCGCACGCCATCATGCATGCGGTCGACCGCGGCAGCCGAAAGCAATGTTTCCGCGCTGGCGATGAAGGCGATGGCAAAGGCCGTCGTGATGACCGCCGGACTCATGAGCTGCGCCAGCAGACCCTGTTCAGGCAGGCTGACGGCCGCGACGATGGATTCGGGCACGACGACACGGGCGACCGACAGGCCCAGCGCGAAGGCGACGATCGTCGCCAGCACCACGCCCACCAGCGCGCCAGGCACCAGCTTCATCGACGCAGGACGGAACTTCTCCCAGCCCAGCATGCCGAAGATGGTGACGAGGCCGACCGCGAAAGCGGTGGCGGCATCGCCGTTGGACAGGCCCAGAATCTGGCCCGGCATGGCGATCAGGTTATGCAGACCGCTGGCCAGAGGCTTGTCGTCGAACAGCACATGGAACTGGCCAACCACGATCAGCACGCCGATGCCCGCCAGCATGCCATGCACCACGGCGGGCGAAATCGCGCGGAACCAGCCGCCGACCTTCAGCAGACCGGCAACCACCTGAATGGCACCGGCGAGGATCAGGATAGGACCAA
This sequence comes from Sphingobium sp. AP50, assembly GCF_900109095.1. Classification (GTDB taxonomy): domain Bacteria; phylum Pseudomonadota; class Alphaproteobacteria; order Sphingomonadales; family Sphingomonadaceae; genus Sphingobium. The sequence goes on along the minus strand of NZ_FNYZ01000001.1, from coordinate 741,359 downwards.
GGGCGGAAAGCCCCTGTTCCCGAACGATTTCAAAGACGATGACGGCCAGACCAGCGGCCGGGCCGCTGACCTGCAACGGCGATCCCGCCAACAGGCCGACGACGATGCCGCCGATGATGCCGGTGATCAGGCCCTTTTCCGGCGGCACGCCGGACGCGATGGCAATGCCCATACAGAGCGGCATCGCCACCAGAAAGACGACGATCGACGCCGTAAAGTCGCGGCCGAAAGCGCCGCCGGAAAGAGCCTTCAACATGATTTACTCCGCCGCTTGGGCATAGACCGCTGCGCCGGCAAGGCGACGGCCGTGGGGAAGCGCGACTGGCATGGGTTCGCCTTCACGCAGCGGTGCGAACTGGCCGGTCTCGCCGTCCAGACCCAGCACCTGACCGGCGTGGATGTCGACATACCAGCCGTGCAGCGCGATTTCGCCGCGGGCGATGCCCGAAGCCACCGACGGGTGGGTGCGCAGATGCGCCAGCTGCACGACGACATTTTCCAGCGCCATGTTGCGCAGCTTGTCGGCGGCTTCCAGATCAGTCGGATAATTGTCGCTGCACACCTTCTGCGCGGCATGGCTGTGGCGCAGCCAGGCGGCGACGTTGGGCATGGCGGTCAGGTCGGCATTGGTCGCCAGCGCCTTCATCGCGCCGCAGTCGCTATGCCCGCATACGATGATGTCGCGCACGCCCAGCACCATGACGGCATATTCGACCGTCGCGGTCACGCCGCCAAGCTGGCTGTCATGCGGGGGGACGATGTTGCCGGCGTTGCGGCACACGAACAGGTCGCCGGGCGCGGCCTGCATGATCTGTTCGGGCACGATCCGCGAATCGGCGCAGCTGATCATCAGCGCCTTGGGGCTCTGACCATGGTTGGCCAGCTGGTTGTACAGCGTGCTTTCGCCGGGGTAGACCTTGGTTTCAAAGTCAAAAACACGACCGAGTAGCTCGTTCATGGAGTCTATCCTCTTCTTCAAATGCTTACCGGCCAGGGGGCGGACCGGTGTAGTTTGAAGGATAGAGACGCGACTTTGCTGCAACGCAGCGGATTTGTTAAATAATATGTCTGACTGATAAAGGCGGGACAGCCTGTGCCGAATGGCAGAAAACCGCCATTCGGCACAGCAATCGGGGCTTCAGCGCCGGTCCACGACCGCGCTGAACATATAGCCGACACCCCGCACGGTAACAATCGGCGCGGCCCGGCCACCCTCCCCCAGCTTGCGGCGAAGGCGGCTGACCAGCACGTCGATGCTCCGGTCGGACGAGGGCGCATCGCGCACCCCCGCCAGCTCCATCAGGCGGATGCGCGCGATCACCGTCTGGGGATGATCGATGAACACGGCCAGCAGAGAGAATTCGGCAGCGGTCAGGTCGACCAGTCCGCCTTGCGGATCGACGACCTCCCGACGCGCGAAATCCACGACCCAGCCATCGAAGATCGCCTGGGTCTGTCGGCGCAGCCCCAGCACCCGTTCCCCCCGCCCCCGGCGCAGCACGGCGCGCAGGCGGGCGGCGAGTTCGCGCGCCGAATAGGGCTTTGCCATATAATCGTCGGCGCCCAGTTCCAGCCCGACCACCCGGTCGACCTCCGAACTATTGGCGCCGACTAGAATGATCGGCACGTCGCTGCGCTCACGCACGTCGCGGCACAGGTCCAGCCCGTCCGATCCGCGCAGCGATGCATCCAGCACCACCGCGCCGACCGGCGCGCTGGTCAGGGCACTGAAGAGATCGTTCGCCGAAACCGCAGGCAGAGCGCGAAATCCGCTCTGTTCCAGATATTCGCGGACATTGTGCCGCAAATCCTGCTGGGTTTCGACGATCAATACCAGCGGTGGATTCATCAGCCCTGCACGGTCAGCGCGCGCACGCCGTCCAGTTCGTTCACCAGCACACTGCGGTCCTGCTGTGCCACGGCAACGGCTTCGGCGGCCTTGGACGCGGTGTAGCGGGCGACCTGCGCGTCAATCTGGCTGCGGGCGGCGGTGCAGCTGCCGGCATAGCTGCCCGACAGCGGGGCGAAGCGGTGGATCGCCTTGCCAAAGGCGGGCACGGCGCGGCCCTGCGCGGCGACGGCGCGATTGACGGTCAGGTCCGCCTGCCAGCGGCAGACCGGCGTCGCGTTGCGATTGGCGAAGCGCGGTTCGACTTCGCGCAGGCTGATCGACGGCTGGGCATGGTAGCTGGCGCTATAGGCCTGGGCGCCATGGCTGATTTCGGTGCTGTGAACAGGGGCGGTGGCGGCGGCCAGAACGGCCAGCGTCTGCGATGCAATGGTCAGGAACATGGATCTACTCCTTGTGCGGCCCGGCCATATGCGGCCGGGGATTGCGTCGGGTGTAGGTGCGATGAATGTCTGCGTAATGGGCTGGCTGTAACAAATTATTGCTGATCGATGAAAGTCCGCTTCATTGCGCCGCCATCAGCACGAGCATCGGCTGCGCGCCGGAAACATGCCCGCACAGATGATCGACCAGCGCCGCCAGCCACAGCGCGTCGCCCGCCGCCCGGTGCCGCATGCTGCCCTGCCCGTCGGCATGGATCACCGCCGCCGCAATCCGCGCCTCTTCCGCGCCCTGCTCGTCGAACAGGGTGGACACATGTTCGATGCGGAAAGGTCTGGCCTGGCCCGCAGCCTGCGCCAGCATATCCAGCCAATATTGGTCGATCAGGCTGTCGGCGATCATCCGCCGTCCGGCCGTAGCGGCCACCAGTTCGGCCAGCACGATCCCGGCGGGCTGCCCTTCCTGCCTGATCCGCTCCCGGCTCAGGCCATGCAGCGCCTCCGCCTCGGCCGTCCAGTCCCAGCTTTCCCAGCTATCGTCCGGCCGGATCAGCCAGCTGCGCGCCAATCCCTCGCCCGCAATCCCGACCTCGATCGGGAAGGAACGGCCGTGGCGTGGCAGACAGGATGCCTCGAAATCGATGGTCATTATGGGTAACAAGGCACGGCTCCGGTCCTGCGTGCGACCTGCCCTCTCCAGCATGTGTCGCGCGCTTCGTGATGCGCCCCCTGTCGGCTCCAACTATGTCACGCCGATGTCAGGCGCCATCCCCTTTGGCAAAAATCATATGGGCTGAAGCATAGAACAGGCGAACCGCAGCGAAAAGGCGACGGCGCCGCCATCATTTGCTAATCGCCCGACATAACGAGGAAACTGAGCGCCCATGACTGTCATAGCCGCCTATCTCTATCGCCATGGCCAGCGCGTGCGCGAAGTGTCGATCGATGAGCGAATCGAATGTGCCGGCGACAAGTCCGAATTCGTCTGGATCGGTATCGCCGAACCGACGGTGGAGGAGATGCAGATATTGGCGCGGACCTACGACCTGCATCCGCTGGCGGTCGAGGATGCGATCAAGGCGAACCAGTTGCCCAAGGTCGATATCTATGGCGACCAGCTTTTCGTCGTCGCCCGCACCGCCCATATCGAGGATGACGTGATCTGCTATGGCGAAACGGCGCTGTTCATCGGTCACAATCATATCATCAGCGTCCGGCACGGATCGGCCCGCGCCCATGTGACGCTACGCCACGATCTGGAGGCCGTCCCCTCCCGCCTTGCCCAGGGAGTCGACTATATCGCCCACGCCATTCTGGACTTCGTGGTCGATGGCTATCTGCCGATCATCGAGGGGATAGAGGAAGAAGTGCTGACGATGGAACAGCATATGATCGACCATTTCCTCGGCCGCGATGAAATCAATCGCATCTTCAGCCTGCGCCGCCAGTTGATCCGCTTCCAGCGCATCCTGACCCCGATGCAGGAAGTGGCGACCAAATTCGCGAAGGTCGACCTGCCCTGCATCGACCCGGAGGCAAGGCCCTATTTCAGCGACGTGCGCGACCATGTGCGCCGGGTCCAGACGATGGTGGACGACCTGCGCGAAGTGCTCAGCAGCGTGTTCGAATCCTCCAACCTGCTGGAACAGCAGCGCACCGGCGACATCACCCGCCAGCTTGCCGCTTGGGCCGCCATCCTGGCGGTGCCCACCGCCATCGCCGGCATTTACGGCATGAATTTCGAACATATGCCCGAATTGAAGAGCGTCTACGGCTACCCCGTCGTGCTGGGCGTCATCGCAGTGGTCTGCACCCTGCTCTACACCCGCTTCAAAAAGCTGAAATGGCTTTAAGGCGACTGGTGCGTGTAGAATATTCCCCTCCCGCAGGCGGGAGGGGCAGCGAGACTTAACGAGCGAAGCGAGTTTAGTCGCAGCGGGGTGGGCCAACGCAACCTCGCGCATGCCCACCCCCTAGCCCCCTCCCGTTTACGGGAGGGGGAACAAGTCAGCACCTCTCCCGCACGATTCACTGTCCGCATCTGCGCGCTGCCCGCCCTTCGCGACACCCCCCTGTCCGACTATTTCAACATTTCACCATGCATCGTAATATTTCGATAAAAAATGCAATAAAAAGAAATAGTTGTGCTGGAAATGACACAGGGATGACAAAAGCCAGTTATACAGATGAATAATAATTGACCGGCCGATGATGCTGTCACAGGCCTGACGCATCGCACCGGTGCGACCAACATAATATGGTCACGGAAAGCCCCCAGTCGGCGCTTTCCGAAGGGAGAATTTCATCTATGCGCCCGTCTTTCCAACGACGCCTTCTGGCGTCGACGCTCCTGCTCGGCCTGTCGACACCGGCCTTTGCCCAGACTGCCGACAATGCCGATGCCCCCGCCGGCGACGAAACCATCGTCGTCACCGGCTCGCGCATCGCCCGGCCCGACCTGCAACAGGCGTCGCCCATCTCGATCGTCAGCAGCCAGGAACTGAAACTCAGCGGCAAGCCCAATGTCGAAGCCATCATCAACGACCTGCCCCAGCTGATCCCCAGCACGACCGCCGCATCGAACAATCCCGGCGGCGGCGTGTCGACCGCCGACCTGCGCGGCCTTGGCGCCCAGCGGACGCTGGTGCTGGTCGATGGCCGTCGCTACGTCTCCTATGACTCCAATCAGGTGGTCGACCTCAACACCGTGCCCGCCGGCCTGATCGACCATGTCGAGGTGGTGTCGGGTGGCCGATCGGCCGTCTACGGGTCGGATGCGATCGCCGGTGTCATCAACTTCGTCCTGAAGAAGAATTTTTCGGGCGTGGAGGCCAATGCCAATTACCGCCTGAACGAAGCGGGCGATGGTGGCACCTTCAACACCAACCTGCTGCTGGGCCAGAATTTCGCTGGTGGCCGTGGCAACATCACCTTCTATGCCGACTATATCAAGCGCGACGGCGTGGATCAGAGCGCGCGCAGCTACACCAAGCAGACCTATACCGACGATGGCGAAGGCGGTCTGGCGGCCGGCGGATCGGGCACCATCCCCGCGACCCGCATGGCGCTGAACAACACGCAATATAAGTTCAATCAGGACGGCAGCCTGTCTTCCTACAACTCCGCGACCGACGCCTATAACTACGCGCCGTCCAACTATCTTCAGGTGCCGCAGAAGCGCATCCTGCTGAGCGCACAGGCCCATTTCGATTTCAACGATCACCTGACCCTCTATGCCGAGGGGCAGTTCATCCGGAACAAGGTGCGCAACAAGCTCGCGCCCACGCCCTTCACCGGCACGGTCGAGCTGGACACCGATTCCTCCTTCCTGTCGTCGGACGCGCAGGCCCTGCTGGCGGCGGCCGATACGGATGGCGATGGCTACACCTCCGCCAACGTCTATCGCCGCATGACCGAAGTGGGCGATCGTATTTCGGACGTCACCAACACCGCCTTCCGCACGATGATCGGCGCAAAGGGGCAGATCAGCGGCGACTGGAATTACGACGCTTATTATACCTATGCCCGTACCCGGCAGGTCGAAAAACAATATGGCAATGTCTCGCGCAGCCGCGTGGAACAGGCGCTCAAGACCACCTATGACGCCGACGGCAATCTGGTCTGTTCGGACACCAGCAATGGCTGCGTCCCGCTGAACATCTTTGGCGAAGGCAATATCAGCGACGAAGCCGCCGACTTCATCTCCATCACCACCCGCAATGTCAGCATCATCACCGAACAGGTGGCGAACGTCGCGATCACCAACAGCAACCTGTTCGATCTGGGCGCCGGCCCGGCCGGCATCGCCTTCGGCTTCGAATATCGCAACGAACATGGCAGCTACAATCCGGACGAAGCCCTCGAATCCGGCGACGTGGTCGGCTTCAACGCGGGCGATGGCCTGAGCGGCGGCTATAATGTGAAGGAATTCTTCTCGGAAATCAGCGTCCCGCTGCTGGCCGACATGCCGCTGGTCCACAAGCTGGACTTCAACGGCGCCTATCGCTTCTCGCATTATTCGACCGCGACCAAGAATGTCAGCACCTTCTCGGCGGGCCTGATCTACGCGCCGGTCAAGGACATCACCTTCCGCGGCCAATATAGCCGCGCTGTCCGTGCCCCGTCGGTGTCGGAACTCTATTCCGGCCAGTCGCAGGATTATCCGACCGCAACCGATCCGTGCGCGACCTCGGCCGCCACGACCAGTTCGACCCTGTCGGCCAGCTGCCTTGCCAGCGGCGTATCGTCCAGTGCGCTGGGCACCGATTTCTACGGCGGCAGCTCGCAGATCGAATCCGTCACCGGCGGCAATCCCGACCTGCGGGAAGAAACGTCGAACACCTGGGGCGTGGGCGTCATCCTGCAACCCAGCTTCGCGCCGCGCCTCTCGCTGACCGTCGATTATTATAATACCAAGATCGACAATTATATCTCGACCGCCGGCACCGCGAACATCATCCGCGCCTGCTATGGCGACGAAGCCAATGGTTGGACGCCCTATGACAGCAGCTATTGCTCGCTGTTGCCGCGCAATTCCACCAGCAGCGAAATCGAGGGTGCGGTCAATCTTCAGTCCAATACGGGCGGCCTCAAGACCTCCGGCATCGACTTCGAACTGAACTACAGCGTGCCGCTCAACTTCGGCGTGTTCGGTGCCAAGTCCGGCAAGCTGGCCTTCCGCGTTGCAGGCACCCGCCTGATCGCATTCGACCTGAACCCGGTCGCCGCGATCTCGGCCCTGAACCAGAATTGCGCGGGCAAGTTCGGCGTCAACTGTGGCGACCCCTATTCCAAGCTGCGGCTCAACAACCGCATCACCTGGACCAGCGGGCCGATCACCCTGGGCCTGACCCATCGCTATCTGTCGAGCGTGCGGGACGATGACGACACCACCACCTACACGGTGGAGAAGATCAAGGCCTACAACCTGTTCGACCTTGCCTTGCAGGTGCAGGCGACCGACAATTTCAGCTGGTCGATCGGCATGAACAATGCCTTCAACAAGAAGCCGCCGATTCTGGGCGACAACCAGCAGCAGTCGAACACCTATCCGTCGACCTACGACGTCTATGGCCGCGCCTTCTTCGTGAATGCGGGCGTGAAGTTCTGATCCTGTTCCGGCGGGGTGGGCTACCACTCCGACCGCCAAGGCAAGGCCCGGTTCCCGCAAGGGCGCCGGGCCTTCGTGCGTTGGGCATTGCCGAACACGCACGTTGTGAATATATGAACCATATATGATTCATATATTCGGGATAGATTGATGGGCATCGTCAATATCGAGGACGAACTGCACGAACAGCTGCGCAAGGCCAGCAAGGCCTCCTACCGGTCGATCAACGCACAGGCCGCCTTCTGGATCAGGATCGGCATGTTGAGCGAGCTCAACCCGCAACTGACCTTCCAGCAGATCGTCCTGCGCGAATTGCGCGAAGCCGGGGTCGATCCGGCCGACATCGGGGCGCCTGCCTCATGATCAAGTCGCCGGAGGAAATCGAGCTGATGGCGCAGGCCGGTCGCCTGCTCGCGTCGGTCTTCACCCATCTGGACGGACAGCCGCTGGCGGGCCGCAGCACCATGGTCATCAATGATCTGGTCGAACGCTTCATCGTCGACGATCTCGCCGCCCGCCCCGCCAGCAAGGGCCAATATGGCTATGGCTTCGTCCTCAACTGCTCGCGCAACGCGGTCGTCTGCCATGGCGTCCCGTCCGACGACGAATATCTGGCGGACGGCGACATCGTCAATTTCGACATCACGCTGGAAAAGAACGGCTATATCGCCGATTCCAGCAAGACCTACATGATCGGCGCCGTGTCCCCCACGGCCAGGCGGCTGGTGCGGACCACCTATGACGCGATGTGGCAGGGCATCCACGCCGTCCGCCCCGGCGCCCGTCTGGGCGATATCGGCCATGCGATCGAACGCCATGCCAAGCGTGCAGGCTATTCCATCGTGCGCGACTATTGTGGCCATGGCATCGGCCGCGAAATGCATGAAGAGCCGCAGATCCTGCATTTCGGCAAGCCCGGCACCGGCCTGATCCTGCGCGAAAACATGGTCTTCACGATCGAGCCGATGCTCAATCAGGGCCGCCGCATGGTGCAGACGCTGGATGATGGCTGGACGGTGACGACGGTGGACGGAAAACTCTCCGCCCAGTTCGAACATACGGTCGCGGTCACATCGAACGGCGTCCGCGTCCTAACCCAGCGCCCGGACGAAAGCCCGCCCGCGCAGATGTGATTGAGAGTGTAGCGCCTAAACATGCACCACCTCCGTTCGGTTCGAGCCTGTCGAGAACGCGCGCGCTGCCTTGCGAACGGATAAGATGAAAAGCTGGAGGATCAAAAAAAAGCCCCCGCAACGAGCAACAACGAACCCGTCAGGGTTCGCAAGGCCGAACGGCCGCCCGAGCTTATGCGAGGATCAGAAATCAAATGATGGTGCACCCAACTGGATTCGAACCAGTGGCCTTTGGATTAGGAATCCAACGCTCTATCCTGCTGAGCTATGGGTGCACTCCGAAAATCGGCTGATCTTCGCGATTTTCGATAGTATCGGCCACGATGGCCGTCAACCAAGATCGGACCGGCGCGGCACCCCGTGGCACATTACCCGTCACAGCCAGCGCAATTGAAATTCCGCCTCCTGCAAAATATAATTATAAGATATCGCGCACGATCCTACAATGCAGGGAAGGTCATTATTTACAGCCATCGCGCCGGCCACATTTATATTTTTCACGCTATTTCGGATCGACGGGCGATACCCTATATAGAGACTATCGCTGATCCAAAGCCGTAGGCACCAGCGACTGAGAGACATGTGCTCCCGCTTACGATGCAGGAGCCTGTTCATGGACCTCAACTATCTTCTTTTTCGCCATCAGACTGCCTTGATGGGGGCGGCGGCTTCGCTTTGCCGGGACGCGACCATGTCGCATCGACGTGACGTTGCCCACTATGCGCGGCAGATTGGCATATTGCGGGCCGCCATGGGTGCGACCGCACTGATGCCCCTTCCCGTCGCCTGAATATATAATGGAGGCGATCATCGACAAAGACCGCACCGTCGAACCAGGCCAGCAGGCCGCCAGCGCCAAGCCCAAATATGGCGCGGCAAAATATCGCATGCCGAAAATGCCGAATGAGGAGGCGGTGCGACAGGGCCGCATCACGCTTCTCGCCTGGAATGCGATCGGACGCGATGCCGCGCTCGCCTTCCTCAACAATCCCAGCGACGCCCTTGGCGGGCGACCGCTCGACATCGCGACCGCCAGCAATGCGGGCTTCGCATTGGTAGAGCAGGCGATCGCTGCCCACCGCCTCACAACCACGTCAGCCTGAAGGAAGATATCATGGCCAAAAGTCAGAAAAAGTCGAACCGCGAGATCAGGAAGCCCAAGGCAGAGAAGCCGAAAAAGGAAAATGCCTCCAATCCCAGCCAAAAGGCCGGTGCAGTCAATCTGGTCACGCTCAAAAGCTGAACCCGCGCATGGCGCCCTCCTGCCCAGGCCGCCGGTTGAACTGGCCGGGCGGCAGGGCGTGCCAACGATCAAAGGACATCGCCATGCAACCGACATTCGAATTCTGTCAAAATGAGGAACGGCGGCAACGCGCCATCGCTGCGGATGCACCGCTTGCAAATAGCCGCGCCATTGCGACGAGGGCAGCGAACGCATGGGCGAAGGAAGGGCAATATGCCTTGCAGCGTGCGTCACGCAAGGACGGCCTGCTCAGCCGGGAGGATCAACTGATCGCGGAAGAATTCCGGTTGGAGGGCGACCTTTGTGACGATACCCCGATCGCCATAGGCACGGTCGCGACGAGCCTGTAGCCCGTCCCCGTTCGGGTCAATTCTTCGCGTGCGGGGGAATGACGGGGAAAGGCAGCGGCGCCACCTCCACCCCTTCGGCGATCAGCGCCCGCGCCTCGTCCGGCGCGACATCGCCATGGATGCTGCTGCGATCCTGTTCCCCATAATGCATGGCCCGCGCCTGATTGGCGAAGTCGCGCCCGACCCAGGTCGATTCCTCCAGCACCTTGCTCTGCGCCTGTGCCAGCGCCTCGACAAAGGCCTGCATCTTCGCCTGATCGGCGCCGCTCATCGCCACCGGCGCGGCTTTCTCGGGAGCGGCAGCAGCGGGCGCCGGATCGGGGCGACTATTGCCCTTCGCCCCCACCGCCGGCGCCATCACCGCCTTGCCCACATCGGCGTCCCCACACATCGGACAGGTCAGCAGGCCGCGCGCCTTCTGCTGCTCATAATCCGCGCTGGACCCGAACCATGCCTCGAACACATGGCCCTTGCTCCCGCATTTCAGGTCGAACACGATCACGAAACAGTCACGTCCTTCGGTATCACACGGCGGTTGGCGATGGCGGGCACGCGCCCGCGCACATCCCCTATCCGCGACAGGTCGATGTCCGCAAGGGCCATGCCCGCCGTCTCGCCCATATCCAGCAGCACCTCGCCCCAGGGATCGATCACCACGCTATGGCCATAGGTGACCCGGCCATCCTCATGGCTCCCCACCTGCGCCGTCGCGATGACATAGCATCCCGCCTCGATCGCGCGGGCGCGCAGCAGCACATGCCAGTGCGCCTGCCCCGTCGGCACGGTGAAGGCGGCCGGCGCCAGCAATATCGTCGCTCCCGCATTGGTCAGCGCGCGGTACAGGTCCGGGAAGCGCATGTCGTAACAGATGGAAAAGCCCATCCGCCCCCATGGCGTGTCGGCCGCGACCACCTGTTCCCCCGGCCCATAGACGGAGGATTCGCGCCAGCTTTCTCCGGTGGCCAGATCCACGTCGAACAGATGTATCTTGTCGTACCGCGCCCGGATCGCGCCCGTGTCGTCGATCAGGAAACTACGATTGGCCCAGCGCCCGTCGGCCCGCTCGCCCTTCAGCGGCAGCGATCCGATATGCACCCACAACCCTTCACGCGCCGCCGCGTCCCGCACGGCAGCCAGCACCACATCTTCCGCCTCGTTGCGCAGCGTCGCCGCCGCCCGCGCCCGGTCGCGGTCCAGGCATCCCGCCATTTCGGGCGTGAACAGCATATCCGCGCCCTCGCCCTTCGCCCGCTTCACCATCTCCACGATGGCGGCGGCGTTGGCGGCGGGATCGACCCCGCTGGTCATCTGGAACAGGGCGGCGCGCATGATGTCGCTCATAGCCCCAGCAAGGCGTCCAGCTTGCCCTCGCGGTTCAGCGCGGACAGATCGTCGCTGCCGCCAACATGGCTGCCGTCGATGAAGATTTGCGGCACGCTCGTCCGGCCCGGCGCCCGCTCCAGCATTTCCTCGCGCTTCGGCCCGCCCAGCGTGATATCATATTCCTCGAACGCCACGCCCTTGCTCTCCAGCAGCGCCTTCGCCCGCGCGCAATAACCGCACCAGTCCTTGGTATAGATTTCGACCTTCGCCATGATAACTCCTTTCCCCCGAAATTGGGGCAAAGTCGCACTTTGTCAATCGACAGCATCGGGAAGCACCCGCGCCCAGCACAACAGATGCACCTGTGCCACCCCGCCCCGCTTCAGCAACTTCGCGCAAGCCGCCGCCGTCGCCCCGCTGGTATGGATATCGTCGATCAGCAGCACCCGCCGCCCGCGCAACCCATGCCCCGGCCCCAGCGCAAAGGCGCCTCGCACCGTGCGCGCGCGCTGAGCCGGGTTCATCCCTCGCAACGGCGCGGTGCGCTTCACCCGTTGCAACGCCCGCTTGTCCACCCGCCATCCGGTCATCCGCCCCAGATGATCGGCGATCAGCGCCGACTGGTTGAAGCCCCGCTGCCACAGGCGCCAGCGATGCAGCGGCACCGGCACGATCACCGCCTCCTCGCGCCCCACATGGCGCAGCATCTGCCGCGCGATCAGCCGCGCCATGCCTATCCGTCGGCCATATTTCAGCCGGAGCGCCACCGTTCGCGCGACATCGCCATAGGCCAGCACCGCCCGCGCCCCATCCCAGGCCGGCGGATCGGCCATGCACGCGCCGCACTCCGCCCCCTCCCCCATGTCATGCGGGAAAGGCAGGCCGCACCGCGCGCAGCAGGGCTCGCCCAGAAAGTTCATCCCACCCCAGCAGGACAGGCAGAAAGCGAAATCCTCCGCCACGATCATCCCGCATCCCGGACAGCGCGGCGGCAGCGCATAATCGACCATCGGGCGCAGCGCACCCTTGAGAAGCGGGAGGACAGCCATCATCTGCCTTGTCCGCACTTCGCGCCCGATGCACAAGGCCCGCCATGGAATCCCGTCCCGACATTTTCGACCGCGCCCGCCGCGCCCGCCACCGCGACCGCATGCTGCCCCGTTTCGCCGATCATGACTTTCTCCACCGCGCGATGCTGGACGAACTGCTCGATCGCCTGACGGACGTGCAGCGCGACCTGCCCGAAGTGTTGCTGATCGGCTGTCCCGATGGCAGCGCCCGCGCCGCGCTGGAGGCGATGGGCAAGCGCGTCGCCTGCGCCGACCCCGGCTTCCTCGCCGCACAGGCCACAGGCGGGGTGCAGGCGGACGAGGACGCCCTACCCTTTGCCGATGACAGTTTCGATCTGGTCATCGCCTGCGGCACGCTCGACAGCGTCAATGATCTGCCCGGCGCGCTGATCCTGATGCGCCGGGTGCTGCGGCCCGACGGCTTGATGCTCGCCGCCTTCACCGGCGCGGGCAGCGTCCCCCGCCTGAAATCCGCCTTGCTCGCGGCCGAAGGCGATCGGCCCGGCCAGCATGTCCATCCGCAAGTCGATGTGCGCTCCGCCGGCGATCTGCTCAGCCGCGCCGGCTTCACCATGCCGGTCGCCGACGGCGATGTGCTGAACGTGCGTTATGGCGACATCGTCCGCCTGATGCACGACCTGCGCGGCATGGGCGCGGGCAATATACTGGCGACCCAGCCCCCCGCACTGACCCGTGACGTACTGATGCGCGCCGCCACCCATTTCGCCGCCGCCGCCGACCCGGACGGCCGCACGGCAGAGCAGATGGCGATCATTTACCTGTCCGGCTGGAAACCCGATCCCAGCCAGGCGGGACCGGCCCGGCGCGGCAGCGCGACCGTATCACTGGCGGCGGCACTCAAGGGGAAGGAGTAGCGCCTTCGTCGCGGCCGACTTGTGCCCAACCGGCCAAAGGATTAGATTTCAATCAAACCGATTGGGAGCCCATCTCATGGCCGCCACCCGCGTCATCACCGCCCATGTCCCCACCGATCTCGCCGATCAGGTCGATGCCCTGGCTGCACGGCTCGATCGCTCGCGCGGATGGATCATGAAACAGGCGCTGTCTGCCTGGGTGGATCAGGAAGAAATGCATCACCAGATGACGCTGGAGGCGCTGGCCGATGTCGATGCCGACCGGGTGATCGATCATGCAGCGATCCGCGCCTGGGCGGATAGCCTGTCCACTGACAGCCCCCTGCCACCACCAGAGGCATGAAAATCGTCTGGACCGGCAAGGCCACCGCCGACCTCGTCCGCCTCCACAACCATCTGAAGCCCATCGCCCCCGATGCCGCCGCCCGCATCGTCCAGACCCTCGCCAGAGCACCATCGCGCCTGATCGACTATCCCCGCCTTGGCGAAAGGCTCGACACCTACAACCCGCGCGAAGTCCGCCGCATCATCATCGGCCATTATGAGATGCGTTACGAAATAGCGGGCGAGCGGATCATCATCCTGCGGCTATGGCACGGCCGCGAAGATCGGGCGTCTGGCGAACCGGGATAATATGCGGCATTGCCACGCCACTCAAGATATGGTCGCCCCCACCCCCGGTGCCAGCCGGTCGACCAATATGGCGCTGGCGTCGTTCAGGCCGATCAGCTCCACCGTGATGCCATGATGGCGCATCCGGGTGACGACTTCCTCCAGCGCGCCAACCGCCGTGATGTCCCATAAATGGCTGGCGGTCAGGTCGATCCGCACATGCCGGGCCATGTCGCGCAGATCGAACCGGTCGGCGAAGATATCGGCGCTGGCGAAGAAGATCTGGCCTGATACGTGATAGGTCCGCGTGTCGCTCGCCGCGTCATAGCTTGCGCGCACGTCCATCAGGCGCGTCACCTTGAACGCGAAGAAGACACCGCTCAGCAGCACACCCACGGCGACACCCGCCGACAGGTCATGCGTCGCGACCGTCACGATGACGGTGGCGACCATGACGATGCCCGACACTTTGGGATGCCGGGCCAGATCGCGGATCGATCCCCAGGAAAAGGTGCTGATCGACACCATGATCATGATCGCCACCAGCGCCGCGACCGGCACCTGCGCGACCCATGGCCGCAGCGGCACCATCACCAGCAGCAGGAAGACCGCCGCGACCAGCGTCGACAGGCGCCCGCGACCACCATAGCGTATATTGCCGACCGTCTGCCCGATCATCCCGCATCCCGCGATGCCGCCGAACAGGCCCGCCGCGACATTGGCGAGTCCCAGCCCGGTACATTCGCGCGCCTTTATACTGGTGGTTTCGGTCAGGTCGTCGACCACGCTGGCGGTCATCATCGATTCCAGCAGGCCCACCGCCGCCATGGCCAGCGCATAGGGCGCGACGATGCGCAGCGTCTGCCAGTCGAACGGCACCATCGGCCAAGCGAAGGAGGGCAGCGAAGACGGCAGGCGGCCAAGATCGGCAATGGTGTGGATCGGCATCGGAAAGGCGATGCTGATCCCGGTCAGCACCAGGATGCAGATTAGCGGTGACGGGATGGCCGTGGTGATGCGCGGCACCAGATAGATGATCGCCAGCCCGCCCGCGATCATCGCATAGCTGTGCCAGCTCACGTCCAGCATCTGTGGCACCTGCGCCGAAAAGATCAGAATGGCCAGCGCATTGACGAAGCCGGTCCGCACCGATCGCGACACGAAGCGCATCAGCACGTCCAGCTTCATCAGGCCGAACATAATCTGGAACAGGCCGGCCAGCACCGTGGCGGCGAGCAGATATTGCAGCCCATGGGCATGGACCAGCGCCGCTGCGACCAGCGCGACCGATCCCGCCGCGCCGGAAATCATGGCCGGACGGCCACCGGCAAAGGCGATGACGATGCCGATGATGAAGGAGGCAAACAGGCCGACTTCGGGATCGATCCCGGCGACGAAGGAAAAGGCGATGACTTCCGGGATCAGGGCAAAGGTGCCGACCATCCCGGCGAGAATGTCGCGCCGGGCATTGACCGCGCCGCTGAACCATTCGGCGCGATAGCGTGAAAGGGTGATATTGTTCATGATGAGGAGTAACCGACGATTGTCGCGGGGAAGACCGCAGCGGGGCGCGGCAATATCACTGGGCGACATACGTTGTCCGGCGGATCGGCGGCCGGAATAGCCACCCGGAATTTCACCGGGTCCATACGAATGGCTGCTTCCCTAGCGGCCCTGCACCCAAAGCACAATCGCCACGGCCGCTGTCCTACGATGAAGGGGACAGGATATTATGGCCGACGTTCTTTCCTATCGTCAGCCACCCCACCCCCGCCGTCGCTCGCACGATAATTTCCAACATGGGTTATGAAATGTCGAAACTTGCGGGAAATGTGCGAAGTTAAGCGCGCGATTTCCTATTTCACGCCCTGCTCCTTTGCGGGGCCGTGACCTCTCCCACCGTCGGCGCATCCACCATGTCGCGCGATGCCCAGCCCGCCTCGCCATGCCGATATTCGACATGGCTCGCCCGGCGGAAAGCCGCGCCGTCCCACACGATCACCTGCAATTCCATCTCGTTATTGCGCCGGACATGCAGCCAGTTGAAGCTCTGGGGTTCGGCATTGCGCAGCCGGGTGGAGGTCGCGGTGCCCGCCTGTATCACCAGCGCCCCGCCGCTATGCTCCACCATCTTCTGCGCCGCCTCGGCATAGGTGCGATGGAAATGCCCGGCCAGCGCTACATGCACCCCCGCTTCGCAAGCCGCTCGCACCGCATCCTCATGCTGGCCCACCGCCTCGCTCCATTCATTCCCCTTGCCGATCGGCATGGAAAAGAGCGGATGATGGGTCACGAGAATGCGGGTCTTGTCCGGCTGCACCTGGGCAAAGCGGTCGCGCAGCAAATCCATCTGCGCATGGTTGATCCGCCCGTCCTTGATCGTCAGCGACCGCGCGGTGTTCAGGCCCAGTATCGCCACCTCCCGATCCTCGTAAAAAGGGCAGAGGTCATGGCTGATATAGCGTTTGTAGCGATCGAGCGGCGCGCCAAAGCGCCGCACCACATCATAGAGCGGCACGTCATGATTGCCCGGCACGACCAGCGTCCTGAGGCCCGCAGCATGCAGCCGCCCCAGCCAGCCAGCCGCCTGCCGGAACTGCTCGACCCGCGCCCGCTGGGTAAAATCCCCGCTGATCACGACCAGATCGGGCCGCCGCTCCTCCAGCCAGGCGGTGGCGGCGTCCACGATCCGCTGATCATTGGCGCCAAAGTGAATGTCGGAAAGATGTGCGATGCGAGCCATGCCGGAGTAACGAATCCACGCGATATGGTTTCCCGTCGGACCCGAATCCCTCGCGCGGAGTTATTGCGGCATGGAAACGAAACCCCTGCCCAAGGAAGCCATCCTCGTCGTCAACGCCCATAGCCGCCGCGGACAGGACATGTTTGCCCAGGTCCGGGACGGGCTGGAAGCGGCCGGCGTCCGCCTGATCGAGGCGCATGCGGTGGAAGAGCCGGAGAAGATGGCCGCGACTGTCCGCGCCGCGGTGGCAAGCGGCGCGCCGATGGTGATCGTGGGTGGCGGCGATGGCTCCATGTCCGGCACGGTGGACGAACTGGTCGGCAAAGACTGCGTGTTCGGCGTGCTGCCGCTCGGCACCGCCAACAGCTTCGCCCGCACGCTCGGCCTCCCGCTCGATCTGGACGGTGCGATGCAGGCGATCGCCAACGGCCAGCGCCGTCGCGTAGACCTGGGCATGATTGACGATGATTATTTCGTCAACGCCGCCTCGCTGGGCCTGTCGCCCATGATCGGCCGCACCGTGCCGCATAAGCTGAAGCGCTATCTGGGGCGGATTGGCTATCTGCTCTGGGCGGTCAAATGCTCGGTCGGCTTCCGCGCCTTTCGCCTGACGATCGACGACGGCCAGAATGCACGGCGGATGTGGTCGACCGAGGTGCGCATCCTCAACGGCCCCTATCATGGCGGGGTGGAGCTATCCGACAATGCCGCCGTCGATACGGGCGAGATCGTGGTGCAGGCCGTGGTCGGCCGCAGCAAGCCGCGCCTTGCCTGGGACTGGTACGCCAAATTCTTCAAACTGCGCGACCGCGACGCCCATACGGAGGAATTTCACGGCAAATCCTTCCGCATCAAAACCAAACCGCGCCAGCGTATCTCCATCGACGGCGAGGTGCTGGCCAAGACGCCGGTCACAGTGAAGATCGCAGCAGGCGCGATTGAAGTAGCGGTGCCTGCTTCCTGACAGAGCCTCTCCCCTTCAAAGGAGGCGCTTAAGATCGAAGACAACAAAAAAGGGACCGGAAACCGGCCCCTTCTCTGTTTTCGCTGTTCCGAAGAAACTCAGCGCTTAGAGAACTGGAAGCTCTTGCGTGCCTTCGCCTTGCCGTACTTCTTACGTTCGACAACGCGGCTGTCGCGGGTCAGGAAGCCTTCGGCCTTGACCGCGCTGCGCAGGGCAGGCTCATACTTGGTCAGCGCCTGGGCGATGCCGTGCTTCACGGCGCCGGCCTGACCCGACAGACCACCACCCTTGACAGTGGCGATCACGTCATACTGACCTTCACGCTCGGTCACGCCGAACGGCTGGTTGATCACCAGACGCAGGGTCGGACGGGCAAAGTAGATTTCCTGATCGCGGCCGTTGACCGTGATCTTGCCGGTGCCGGGCTTCACCCACACGCGGGCCACGGCATCCTTACGACGGCCGGTGGCATAGGCACGGCCGAGACCGTCGATTTCCTGGGCGCGCAGCGGAGCCGAGGGCTGAACCGGAGCGACGGGCGCGTCGACGGCGTCCGAAACCGGAGCAGCGGCAACCGGAGCGGCAGCGGCTTCAGCGGCGATCGCCGCGAGGTCGGACAGAGACTGGCGGTTATCGGTCATTATGCACCCACCTTGTTCTTGCGGTTGCGCGACGCGAAGTCGAGCACTTCGGGGTTCTGGGCTTCATGGGCGTGCTCGGCGCCGGCGAAAATGCGCAGGTTGCGCATCTGCTGACGGCCCAGCGGACCACGGGGGATCATACGCTCGACGGCCTTTTCCAGGACGCGCTCGGGGAAACGGCCTTCCAGAATCTTCTGGGGGGTGGTTTCCTTGATGCCGCCGGCATAACCGGTGTGCTTGTAGTACACCTTGTCGGTCAGCTTGCGACCGGTGAACTTCACCTTGCCAGCGTTGATGATGATGACATTGTCACCGCAATCGACGTGGGGCGTGAAGCTGGTCTTGTGCTTGCCGCGCAGGATATTCGCGACGGTCGAAGCGAGACGGCCCACGACGAGGCCTTCGGCGTCGATCAGGATCCACTTCTTTTCGACCGTTGCCGGGGTTGCCGGCTTGGTGGTCTTCATCAGCGCCTTCATGGTGCCAATACTCCAGAATGAAAAAATGAAACCGGACGCCGTTGCCGACGTCCGGAAGTGGGGCGCTAATGACGACTGCACCCCGCGAAGTCAAGAGATTCGGCGCGTTTCACGACGGGTAAAATAATACCATGCCTGATGAACGCCTCATTTAGCCGGAGTCAGGCTCCGGCTTTCGACCAGTGGCTGGCCACCCGCGATCAGGCTGCGTTCCTGATTTTCGACAAGGCCGGTGACGCGCGAGAGATGATAGCGGATGGCCACCTGCACTCCCTCGCCCGCCAGCTTTTCCTCCAGATCCAGTCCGTTGCCGTCCTGCTTGGCGAGCGTCAGCGCGCCCTCCACCGGTACCGGTCGGACCAGCGGCGATCCCGCAACGGTGCGAACGCCCCGGCCCGCGCCATCCTCGACATCGCTCGCGGCAAACAGGAAGAGCGGCTGCAATTCGCCCGCCAGCAGCGCCAGCCGTCCTTCCGGCGAGAGGCTGGCGAACAGCGCCTGCACATTCTTCGCCGCGCGCTGCCGGTCGCTGTCCCCGCTGACTAGCATGGAATCGACACCGGCCTGCACCTTCGCCCAGACCGCATCCAGATCATCGACCGCCACGATCTTGCCCGCGTCATTCAGGCGGAAGCGCATGGCTATGCCGACCAGCGGTTCCAGGGCCGCGCGATAAGGTACGGCTCCCGCAGTGGCCGCATCAGTATCAATCGCCCGCAAGGTTACTGTGACGCTATAGCCCTCCCCCGTCCGCTCGAAGCGCAGGTCGCGTGTGGCGGTAAAGGCGCTGACCTTGCCCGCGATCGGCCGATGCTGTTCGATGCGATAGACCAGCGCATGGTCGACCGGCGGCGCAAAGGGGATCACGACAGTCCCTGCCGTAGCGGGAGCGGCGATAGCGAGCGATGCGAGGGCGAAGACCATTTTCATGCCCGGCGCGCTCCGATGGCATGCGCGCCCCATGCGGCGGCGGCCACGACCAGCGCGCCAACCGCCTGATGCAGCACGGCGAGCGGCAGGGCGATACCGCTGATAACGGTGGCGATGCCCAGCAATATCTGCGTGCCCAGTGCGGCCTGTATCGCAATCGACGCACCGCGCTGCCCCGCCCGCTTCGCCCGGCGCGCCAGTATGAACAGCGCGACCGCCGCGACCCAGGCCCACCAGCGATGCAGGAAGTGGACGAGATAGGGATCGGACGAGACGGTCGCCCAGAGCGATCCCATCCAGCTAATCCCCTCCGGCACGAAATGATCGTTCATCAGCGGCCAGGTGCTGGAAACATAGCCCGCATCCAGCCCGGCGGTAAAGGCCCCCAGCATCAGTTGCACCATCAGCACCAGCAGCACGACCAGCGCGAAGGGGCGCAATATTGCCGGTTTCGCGCGTGAAGAGCGGGCCAGCACAAACAGATCCAACGCGGTCCAGATCAGCCCGCCGATGATGAACAGTGCGGTCAGCAAATGCACCGCCAGCCGATAATGGCTGACATCGGTCCGCACCGACAGGCCGGACTTGACCATCCACCAGCCGATCGCCCCCTGCAACCCACCCAAAGCCAGCAACGCGACCAGACGCGGCCCATATCCCGCCGGAATGGCGCGCTTCCACGCGAACCAGATCAGCGGCAGCGCGAAAGCCACGCCGATCAGTCGCCCCAGCAGCCGGTGCATCCATTCCCAGAAGAAAATGAACTGGAAATCCGACAGGGTCATGCCCTGCCGCAACTGCTGATATTCCGGAATTTGCTGATAGAGGCGAAACGCCTCCATCCACTGGTCGCGCGTCAGCGGCGGGATGGCGCCCGTAATCGGCTTCCACTGGGTGATCGACAGGCCGGATTCGGTCAACCGGGTGATGCCTCCCACCACCACCATGCAAAAGACCAGAAAGGCCACGATGAGCAGCCAGCGGGCGATAGCGGCGGGCCGCGCGGAGCGGGAAAATGCGGTCGAACTCATGGCCCGGTCCATGCGCCCAAGCCCTGTCCTTTTCAAGCCATCGGACATGGACAAAGGGTCCAAGGAAAGGCTAGCCGGGGATACAAAGATCAGCCGATGCGTATCTGACTGACAGGGTATGAAGCAGGATATGTCGATGACCAGCGCGCCAACAGGCACAGCCGCGATGATCGCAGCGCAGGGGCCACTGGGCGCCCTGACCGCCGCCATCGATGCGCCATCGCCGCTCGGCCCGGTCAATCAATGGTCGCCTGCGCTAGTATCGACCGTGCGCATGATGCTGTCGTCCAAGGCCGAAATCGTGCTTTTCTGGGGCCCGGATTTTTGCGCGCTTTATAATGAAGCCTATGCCCCCACGATCGGCGACAAGCATCCCCACGTCCTGGGGCGGGCAGGTCGGGAGGGCTGGGCCGAATTATGGGACGATCTTGGCCCGTTGCTGCAATCCGTGCGCGAAACGGGCGAGACATTCCATGCCAAGGACCGCCCTTTCTATATCGAGCGGGATGGCGGACGCGGCGAGGACGTCTATTTCGATATCAGCTATTCGCCCGTGTTCGAAGCCGACGGATCGATCGGTGGCGTGCTGTGCATCGTCAGTGAGACGACCAAGCGCGTATTGGCCGAGCGGGCCATGCTGGCCGACCGCAACCGGCTATGGGCGCTGGCCCGCGATCCGTTCCTGATCGCCGACACGGCAGGCGTCTGGATCGCCGCCAGTCCGGCCTGGACGGACATATTGGGTTGGAGCGAAGAGGAACTGATCGGCCATACGTCGCAATGGATGGAGCATCTCGACGATGTGTCGGCCACCCGCGAGCGGATCGACGATCTGGCCCACGGCCAGCCAGTGCTGCGTTTCGACAACCGGTTCCGCGCCAAGGATGGCAGCTACCGCACGTTCAGCTGGACGGCCGTACCCGAAGGCGACCTGATCTATTGCGTTGCCCGCGATGTGACGGAACATCGCGCCCATGCCCTCGCGCTGGCTGACGCGGAATCGGCCCTGCGTCAGGCGCAGAAGATGGAAACGCTGGGCCAACTCACCGGCGGGGTCGCGCATGATTTCAACAATCTGCTCCAGATCGTGACCGGCAATCTGGACCTGCTCCGGCGCGCATTGCCCCATACCGACGAGCGGCTGCGGCGCATGGCGGACCGGGCCATGGCGGGGGCCGAACGCGCGGCGATCCTGACCCAGAGGCTACTGGCCTTTTCCCGCCGACAACCGCTCGATCCCCGCCCGATAGCTCCCGCCCGCCTGGTGGCCGCCATGTCCGATCTGCTGTTGCACACGCTAGGCGAAACCATCGCCGTCGAAACGAAGGTCGCGCCGGATGCGTGGACCATCGAGGTCGATGTCAACCAGATGGAGAATGCGCTACTCAACCTGGCGGTCAATGCGCGGGACGCGATGCCAGACGGTGGTCGCCTTTCCATCGCGGTCGACAATGTCGTGATCGGCACCGAAGAAAGCGATATTGCACCGGGTCAGTATCTGGCGATCACCATGACCGATACCGGGAAAGGCATGGATGCCGATACGCTGGCCCATGCGATCGAGCCCTTTTTCACCACCAAGGAAGTGGGGCGCGGCACCGGGCTGGGCCTGTCCATGGTCTATGGCTTTATCAAACAGTCCGGCGGCCATGTCCGCGTCCAGTCCGATCCCGGCCATGGCACGAGCGTCCTGCTCTATCTGCCTCGTCACCATGGCTATGTCGCAGCGAATGAGGATGAGGCGCCCGGCCGCGCAAAAACAGTTATCGGCGGGCGGGAAACCATCCTGCTGTGCGAGGATGACGACAATGTCCGTGCTTATTCGGTCGAGGTGCTGCGTGAACTGGGCTATCGGGTCATGCCCGCCATCGACGGTGCTGCGGCGCTTGCCGCGCTGGAGGCAGCAGAAAGCCCGGTCGACTTGCTCTTCACCGATGTCGTTCTGCCCGGCGGCATGACCGGCGCCGACCTGGCCAACGCGGCGTCCGCGCACCAGCCCGGTCTGCGCACGCTGTTCACCACCGGCTATGCCCGCGACGCCATCGTCCATCATGGCCGACTGGACGCGGGCGTGGACCTGCTGCCAAAGCCCTTCAGCTACAGCGACCTAGCCGCCAAGGTTCGGGAGGTGCTGGATCGTCCCGAGAAGGTAGAGCAGCGGGCAGGCTGAAAGCTGTCAGCCTTGCGTCGCCTTCCACGCCGCCACCAGATCGCGACCCCGCTGGCCCACGGTCACGGCATCGTCGCCCGGCTTGTAGAGTGCGCCGCCCACGCCAATGCCCTCACAACCGCCCGCCAGCCATTCGCCGATCGTGTCCGCGCCCGTGCCGCCCACGGCCCAGACGCCGACATGTTTGGGCAGCACATCCTTGACCGCCTTCACATAAGCCGCGCCAAGGCGGGCGGCCGGGAACAGCTTGATCCGCTTGGCTCCCGCTGCAATCGCGGCAAAGGCTTCGCTGGGCGTCATGAAACCGGGCAGCAATTCCAGCCCCAGTTCCGCGCCGCGCCGGATGACGTCGGGGTTGGTGTTGGGCGTCACCATGATCCGACCGCCTGCCTGATGCAGGTCCTCCACCGCTTCGACGCTCAGCACCGTGCCGCCACCGATCAGGGCGACGTCGCCAAAGGCCTGCTGCATCGCCGCGATGCTCTTGAGCGGTTCGGGCGAATTGAACGGCACTTCGAGGATACGGATGCCCGCTTCGACCAGCGCAGCGCTGACGTCCAGCGCTTCTTCCGGCTTGATGCCGCGCAGGATGGCGCAGACCGGCGGCGCGCCGTCGGCCAGCAATTCGTCCAGGGTCATGCCGTCACTTCTCCCAAATATCCAAGCCCGGCGAGCGCACAGGCATCGCCATCGATCGCCGCAGAGCCAACGCCCTGCGCCTCCAGCGCCTGCGCATAGCGGGCCGAAAGCCGCTTGTCGCCGATCAGCAGCACGTCGGCATCCTCGCCCAGGCTGGCGCGCACTTCAGCGACTTCGCACCCGATCAGCAAGCCGGACAGATAGCCCAGCGCCCAGTCGGTAGAGCGCCCGGCGCGCAGCCGCATCGCGCGCGCGGCGAACAGCGATTGCAACAGCTTGCCGACGCCCGCCTTTTCAAGACCTTCGGCAAAACCGGCGGCTTCCTCGGCCGGATCGGTGAGTTCAACCTTCGGTCCTAGCGTGGACTGATCGCGCAGCAGGGCGAACATCTCGCCGGTCGGCACAGTGCGGAAAGCGACGACCCGGCCATCCTCGACCAGCGACCATTTATTATGGGTGCCGGGCAAAACGATCAGATGCCGCCCCTGCGCCAGCGCCGGATCGCGGGCTATCGCGCCGAAAATCTGGGCTTCCTCGCCGCGCATTACATCCGGGATGCCGTCTGCGCCCTCGCAGGCCAGACCCGCCATGATCGCCAGCGGCGCGCCGCGCCAGTCGAAGCGGACCGCCGCCTGCCGCCATGTCGCTGCATCGGCGGGACAATCAGCATAGGGCGCCTCCACCCAGCCGTCGCGCGCGCCGACCATGCCGCACAGGGTAATGGACTGCGGCGTGCCATCGGCCAGCCAGGGCGCGATCGTGTCGGCAAAGGCAGTTTCCGCAGCACGCCCGACCGCACCGATCCCCGGCCCATCGCGACGGGCAGTGATCACCCCATTTTCCACCCGGAACAGCCGCAGGCGACTTGTCCCCCAATCACCGATCACGGCATAATCGGTCATCGGGCACCCCTCTGAAGAATATTTATGGTAGCGCTCACATTTCCCCACTTCGGGTTCTTGAAATTCAATTTGTATGAGTATATCAGGACGGTGAGCGCGTCAACGCGCCATGCCCTATTTTTGCGTCAGGATGCCCCGATGAGCGATTCGCCGAAGACTGCCCCCAAGCTGCGCAGCCGCGCCTGGTTCGATAATCCAGAGAATATCGACATGACCTCGCTCTATCTGGAGCGATATCTGAACTTCGGCCTGTCCCTCGAAGAACTGCGCAGCGGCAAGCCGATCATCGGCATCGCCCAGACCGGCAGCGACCTGTCGCCCTGCAACCGCCATCACCTCGTGCTGGCCGAGCGCATGCGCGAAGGCATTCGCGAAATGGGCGGCATCGCGCTCGAATTCCCGGTCCATCCGATCCAGGAAACCGGCAAGCGTCCGACCGCCGGTCTGGACCGCAACCTGGCCTATCTGGGCCTCGTCGAAGCCATGTATGGCTATCCGCTCGACGGCGTAATCCTGACCAGCGGTTGCGACAAGACGACCCCCGCACTGCTGATGGCCGCCGCCACCGTCAATATTCCCGCCATCGCTCTGTCGGTCGGCCCGATGCTGAATGGCTGGCACAAGGGCGAGCGCACCGGTTCCGGCACCATCGTCTGGCATGGCCGCCAGCTGCTGGCCGCCGGCAAGATCGATGATGAAGGCTTCATCAAGCTGGTCGCGTCTTCCGCGCCCTCGACCGGTTTCTGCAACACCATGGGCACCGCCAGCACCATGAACGCCCTTGCCGAAGCGCTGGGCATGATGCTGCCCGGCAGCGCGGCAATTCCCGCCCCCTATCGCGACCGTCAGGAAGCGGCCTGGCGCACCGGCAAGCGCATCGTGGAAATGGTGCATGAGGACTTGAAGCCCTCCGACATCATGACGCTCGACGCCTTCCACAACGCCATCGTCGCCAACTCGGCAATCGGCGGTTCGACCAACGCGCCGATCCATCTGGCCGCGATCGCCCGCCACATGGGCGTCGAACTGCCGCTCAAGGATTGGGAAACGGTCGGCCACAAGGTGCCGCTGCTGGTCAACATGCAGCCGGCCGGCGAATATCTGGGCGAGGATTATTACCGCGCCGGCGGCCTGCCTGCCGTCATCAGCCAGTTGATCGACCAGGGCCTGATCAAGGAGGGCGCCATGACCGTCAATGGCAAGACCATGGGCGAAAATTGCAAGGGCGTGGAGATCGAGGATGAAAAGGTCATCCGTCCGTTCAACCAGCCGCTGAAGGACGAAGCGGGCTTCCTGGTCCTGACCGGCAATCTGTTCGACGAAGCTGTCATGAAGACCAGCGTCATCAGCGAAGAATTTCGCATGCGCTATCTGTCGAACCCCGACGATCCCGAAGCCTTTGAAGGCCCGGCGGTCGTGTTCGATGGCCCCGAAGACTATCACCACCGCATCGACGATCCGTCGGTCGGCATCACCGCCGACACGCTGATGTTCATGCGCGGCGCCGGCCCGATCGGCTATCCGGGCGCGGCCGAAGTCGTGAACATGCGTCCGCCATCCTATCTGATCACCGAAGGCGTTTCGGCCCTGCCCTGCATCGGCGACGGCCGTCAGTCCGGCACCTCGGGCAGCCCGTCGATCCTGAACGCTTCGCCCGAAGCGGCGGCGATGGGCGGCCTCGCGCTGCTGGAAACCGGCGATCGGGTTCGCATGGACCTGAAGAAGGGTGTCGTGAACGTCCTGATTTCCGACGAGGAACTGGAAGCACGCCGCGCGAAGCTGGTCGCCGAGGGCGGATTCAAATATCCCGCTTCGCAGACGCCGTGGCAGGAAATCCAGCGTTCGGTGGTCGGTCAGATGAACACCGGCGCGATTCTGGAAGGTGCGGAAAAATATCAGCGCATCGCCCAGACCATGGGCCTGCCGCGCGATAACCATTGATCGGGCACTCAACCGTCAACGGCGCGTCATCGAAAAGGGGCAACAGGACATAATTTCCGTGCAGTCATGCTCGAAATCATATCCTGCCACCCCCATCTGACGCACGCGCCGTTCCGGCAAGATTTTCAAAACGTTCCACGACATTTCGGGAGATATCCATGTTTAACGGAGCCATTCTGGTCGGTGCCGCCGAGCGCACCGGCGGTGAGCCTTTCTTCGCGGTCGATCCTTCGACCGGCGCCAAGGGCGAGGTCGCCTTCCACAACGCCTCGACCGCCGATGTCGCCGATGCCTGCGCGCTGGCCGACAGCGCGTTCGAGAGCTTTTCGACCCTGTCGCCTGAAACCCGCGCGGCCTTTCTGGAAGCCGTTGCCGACCAGATCATGGCAATCGGCGACCTGCTGATCACCACCGCCATGAGCGAAACCGGCCTGCCGCGTGGTCGCCTGGAGGGCGAGCGTGGCCGCACCGTCGGTCAGCTCCGTCTGTTCGCTTCTTATGTCCGTCAGGGCGACTGGCTGGACGTCACCATCGACAAGGCGCTGCCGGAACGTGCGCCCCTGCCCCGCAGCGACCTGCGCCGCGTCAACCAGTCGGTCGGCCCGGTCGCCGTGTTCGGCGCGTCCAACTTCCCGCTCGCCTTCTCCGTCGCGGGCGGTGACACCGCATCGGCCTTCGCTGCCGGTAGCCCGGTCGTCGTGAAGGGCCACCCCGCCCACCCCGGCACCGGCGAACTGGTCGCCCGCGCCATCGCCGCCGCGGTCAAGGCCAGCGGCCTGCACGAAGGCGTCTTCTCCTACCTGCCCGGCACCACCAATGATCTGGGCGGCGCGCTGGTCGCCGATCCGCGCATCAAGGCGGTCGGCTTCACCGGTTCGCGCGGCGGCGGCATTGCGCTGATGAAGATCGCCGCGAACCGCGAAGAGCCGATCCCGGTCTATTCGGAAATGTCGTCGATCAACCCGGTCGTGCTGCTGCCGGGCGCGCTCGCGGCCCGCGCCGAAGCACTGGGCACCGCCTTCGTCGGTTCGCTCAGCCTCTTCGCCGGCCAGTTCTGCACCAACCCCGGCATGGTGATCGCGCTCGACAGCCCCGATCTCGACCGTTTCGTCGCTTCGGCGGCAACGGCCCTGTCGGCCAACCAGCCCCATGTCATGCTGACGCCGGGCATCCACGCCGCCTATGAAAAGGGCGTCGAGGCGCTGGCTGGCGCGGAAGGCGTCACCACCGTGGCGCGCGGCGCCGAAGCCGAAGGCGTGAACCTGGCCCAGTCGGCCCTGTTCGCCACCAGCGGCGAGCAGTTCCGCACCAACCCGGCGCTGTCGCATGAAGTGTTCGGTTCCTCCTCGATCCTGGTGAAGTGCGCCACGATCGAGGAAGTGATCGCCACCATCGCCCAGATGGAAGGTCAGCTGACCGCCACGCTGCAGATGGACGCAAGCGACACCGACAATGCCGCCAAGCTGCTGCCGACGCTGTCCCGCAAGGTCGGCCGCGTGCTTGCCAATGGCTGGCCGACCGGCGTCGAAGTGACCCATGCCATGGTCCATGGCGGTCCCTTCCCGTCGACCTCGGACGGCCGCACCACTTCGGTCGGTACGCTGGCGATGATGCGCTTCCTGCGTCCGGTCTGCTATCAGGACGTAATTGATGCCGTGCTGCCGCCCGCGCTGCAGGATGCCAATCCCTGGGGCCTGACGCGCCGCATGGAAGGCAAGCTGGAAGTGGCCGCCTGATGATCAGGGCAGGTCTTGTAGGCCTCGGCAAGATCGCGCGCGACCAGCACCTGCCCGCGATCGAGAAGATCGACGGCATCGAGCTGGTCGCCGTCGCCAGCCGCAACGCGCAGGGCGAAGGGGTGAATAATTACCCCGACCTCGGCGCGATGCTGGCGGGTGAACCCGATCTGGATGCCGTCATCCTCTGCCAGCCGCCGCAGGTCCGCTATCAGGCGGCCCGGCAGGCGCTGCTGGCGGGCAAGCATGTGTTCCTGGAAAAGCCGCCCGGCGCGACCGTGTCCGAAGTGGAAGCGCTGACCGCGCTGGCCAGGGCACAGGGCGTGACGCTCTATGCCAGCTGGCACAGCCGCTATGCCGCCGCCGTGGCACAGGCCAAGGCGTGGATCGCGGAGCGAAAGGTCGAGCGCATCGACATTCAGTGGCGTGAAGATGTGCGCCACTGGCATCCGGGTCAGCCCTGGATCTGGGAAGCTGGTGGTTTCGGCGTGTTCGATCCGGGCATCAACGCCCTGTCGATCCTGACCGAGATCGTCGGCGAGCCGATCACGGTGCTGTCGGCTTCGCTGGAAGTCCCGTCGAACAAGCATGCGCCGATCGGCGCGACGCTGAGCATGGCGACGGCTTCGGGCGCGGCGATCGACACCGTGTTCGACTGGCGCCAGACGGGTCCGCAGACCTGGGACATCGCGGTCGATACCGACAAGGGCAGCCTGCTCCTGTCGGAGGGCGGCAATACCCTGCGGCTGGACGGCGAAGTGCAGATGAAGGCGCCGGACGAGGAATATCCGACCATGTACCGGCGTTTCGTGCGCCTGGTGGCGGATAAGGCGATCGACGCCGACACCGCGCCGCTGCGTCTGGTGGCCGATGCCTTCCTTTGCGGACGGCATTGCCCTACGGCTGCGTTTGAGGACTGATATCAAAGGAAGAAGAGGCATGGGGAGCGCGCGCAGGGAAGGACCGTTCGGATCGGACGAGGGCGCGCTCCGCATCCATCAGGCGATCGCCCGCGATCTGGGCACCGCCATATTGACCGGCAAATACAAGCCCGGCGACCTGTTCGAGGGCGAGATCGAGGCGTCCGAGCGGCTGGGCGTGTCACGCACCGCTTATCGCGAAGCGGTGCGCATCCTGATTGCGCGGGGCATGGTGGAAAGCCGGCCCAAGGCCGGCACCCGCGTCCTGCCGCGCAACCGCTGGAACGTGCTGGACCCCGAAATGCTCGCCTGGATGTTCGCGGGCGAGCCGGACCCCGACTTCATCCGCGACCTGTTCGAATTGCGTGGCGTGATCGAACCGGCGGCGGCTGAGTTCGCTGCGCGCCGCCGCACCGATGACCAATTGGCGACCATGGATGCCGCGCTGGAGGAAATGGGCCGCTATGGCCTGTCGACGCCCGAAGGGCGCGCCGCCGACCAGCGTTTCCATCATGCGATATTGGCGGCCACCCGCAATGATGCACTGTCGGCGCTCGCCAGTTCGGTCGGCGCGGCGGTCAGTTGGACCACCAAGTTCAAGCATCGCAAGAAGCTGATGCCGCGCGATCCCCTGCCCGACCATCGCGCCGTCTATCAGGCGATCGCCGCCCGCGACACGGCGGCAGCGCGCGCGACCATGGCCGAACTGCTGCGGCTGGCGCTGGCGGACATGGATATCGCGATCAGCGAGCCGGGTTGATCCCGGAACCGACGTGTTCCTGCCAAGGCAGGAACCCAGTCCCGCGCTTACGATAATCTCCGCGTTCCGAACTGGGCTCCTGCTTTCGCAGGAGCACGTTCCGGCATCAGCCCAATATGAAGTCCACGCCTGCCTTCGCATGAATGCCGGTGCAGTCGTAGATCGGCAGGACATTGGCCTTCACATCGACGATCATCTCCAGTTCGGTGCAGGCCAGCACCACCGCCTGCACATCTTCCTTGGCGATGTCGGTCAGTTCCGACTTCATATAGCGTTCGGATTCCTTGCTGACCTTGCCCAGAGTCAGCTCGTCATAGACGATGCGGTCGATCCGGTCGGCCAGTTCCATGTCGGCGGGCAACAGCGATACGCCATGCGCCACCAGACGCTGGCGGTAGAATTTTTCGGTCATGACGTTGCGGGTGCCGATCAGCGCGGCCTTTTCGATCCCGTCGGCCTGCATCCTGTCGCCCACCACTTCGGCGATGTGGATGATGGGAATGCCGACCTCTGCCTGCACCTGATCATAGACGCGGTGCATGGAATTGGCGCAGATCAGGATGCTGCCGGCCCCGCCCTGTTCCAGTCGGCGCGCGGACGCGATGAGCTGCCCGGCGGCGCAATCCCAATCCTGCTGCGTGGCGCAGCGGGCGACTTCGGCGAAATCCAGGCTGTCGATCAGCAGCGGGGCGCTATGCTGGCCGCCCAGCGCGCGATGCACCGCCTTGTTGATGATCTCATAATAGCGGGCGGTGGACGTCCAGCTGAGACCACCGATAAGGCCGAGTTTGCGCATTGCTTCTCCAAGGGGGCGCGACCGGAACTGGCCGCTATCGCCCAAGGGTTAGGGCAGGCCCGGCGCGCGGGGCAAGCCCCCAGATGCCGTCGGTCCCATCTTCCTCACGCGCCAGCCCAGCGTCAGGCTGCCCGATGCGGCGAGCGCCCCGCCGATGACCATCGCGCTGTTGCCGATCGCAAGGCCCAGCACCGCCCCCGCTCCGCCCGCGCCGGCGATGAGCCAGAGCCGCACCAGCCCGTCGCCGATCCGCCCGGTCCACCCTGCAAGCAAGGCCGCGAAGAGCTGAGCCGCACCGATCAGGCCGCCGATGATCGCACAGATTGCAGCGCCCCCCTCAAGATCAAATGGCCCGCGATTGCGCAGGATCGCCGCCGCCAGCGCCATCGCCGCCGCGCCCAGCAGGCCCAGACCAAGGCCGATCAGCGTCGGCAAGACCGCCTGCGCGGCGCGGCGGACCAGCAGCAGGCCGATGCCCCCGCCGATGATGACCGCACCGACCATCTCCGGCAGGTTGACGACATCATGGCTGTAGACCGCCGCGCCACAGGCCAGCACCAGACCAGCCAGCGCCAGCCGATTGCCGCGCCGTTGCGGGCTGCGCATGGCAATGAGGAAGATCAGGCCCGCCAGCAGATAGACGCCCGCGACGAAAGGCGACGGATCGACGCCATCGATCCGGATGCCCAGCAGAGCGGTAAGAGGCCCGGTCATGGCGCGTCATCCTCCGCCTGATCCGGTCGCCAGTCTTCGCCCGCGCCAAAGGCCAATATGCCTGCGATACTGGCGCAAGCCACGGCCAGTAGCGCCAGATAGCGCGCGGCCACGCTGCCGGTTTCGGCGGCGGCGATCAGGGCACCGACCAGAATCACGGACGCGATACCCGTACCCAGAGTGGGCAGAAAATCGACAGTCGCCCGCCGCCCGACGACGAGGCCAGCGGCGCAGGCGATCAGAAACAGCGGCAGCAGCGCGAGAGGAGCCGTCATCGGCCCGCTGCCCTGACAATCCCGATCAGGTGGAAATCAGCAGGACCACCAGCGCGGCCAGAGCGACGCTGACGATCGTGCCCCATTTCACGAAGCCGACAAAGCTCGCATAGGTCTGATCCGCAGCCTTCATATTCCCGTCCGACGCCATATCCTGTCCCCTGTTCCGGTGCTTATGCTCCCTCTCATATCCACTCGGCCCGCCCCCCTCAACCCGCGCGCCAAGAAAATGACAGTCGGTTAAGCCCACCTTTACCCGCGCGCCCTAGCATCGGTCCCCTGTTGCAGATGAGGGGTTTGAATGACGCGCGACGGCGTACCGATGCTGATGCTGATCGACGACGAGCCGGCCCAGAGGCGGCTAGTGTCGGCGCTGGCCGCGCGCGCGGGATGGCGCACCATCTTCGCGCCCGATGGCGAAACCGCCATTGCCACGCTCGGCACGCAGGACGGGATGCAACTGGACGCGATCGTGCTGGACCAGTGGAGCCCGGACTATGAGCCCTCTGGCCTGATTCGCGAAATTCATGGGCGCCGCCCCGCGCTGCCGATCCTGATCCTGACGGCGCATAATAATGTCGCCGTTGCCGTGGAAGCGATGCGGGCGGGCGCCACCGATTATCTGTCCAAGCCGATCGCGCCGGAACGGCTGCTTGCCGCGCTCAACGCCACTTTGGTCGAAGGCGCCAGCGCGGGCGAATTGCGGCCGCTCACCGAAAAGATCACCGCCCCCCTCTCCTTCGAGGATGTCGTCGGTTCCGCGCCGCAGTTTCGCGCGGCGCTGGCCATTGCGGCAAAGGCAGCGCGCGCCCGCGTGCCCGTGCTGATCGAGGGGGAAAGCGGCGTCGGCAAGGATGTGATCGCCCGCGCCATCCATGCCGCCTCGCCCCGCCACAAGCAGGCGATGGTCACGGTCAATTGCGGTGCGATCCCCGCCAATCTGGTCGAATCGGAATTGTTCGGCCATGAACGCGGCGCCTTTACCGGGGCGTTCGAACGGCATGTCGGCAAATTCGCCAGCGCCGACATGGGCACCATCTTCCTGGACGAAGTCAGCGAAATGCCGCTTGATGCTCAGGTGAAGTTGCTGCGCGTGTTGCAGGATGGCGAAGTGCAGCCGATCGGCGCGCGGCGGCCGGTTCATGTCGATGTCCGCGTGATCGCGGCGACCAACAAGCGGCTGATCGAGGAGATCGAGGCGGGGCGCTTCCGCGAGGATCTCTATTATCGGCTGAATGTCGTTCAACTCACCGTACCGCCGTTGCGCGAGCGGATGGGGGATATTCCCGCACTCTGTCGCCATCTGCTCACCCGCATCGCGACCCAGCCGGGGCTGCGCGGTCTGGGCCTGACCGACGATGCGCTGGCGCTGCTGATGCAGCATGGCTGGCCGGGCAATGTCCGCCAGCTTCAGAACGCCCTGTTCCGCGCCGCCGTGCTGTGCGAGGGCGACGCGCTGACGGCGCAGGATTTCCCGCAGATTGCGGCCCAAATTCAGGCGCAGGGGTCGCAGGCAGTCCACCCGCTGCGCCCGCGTGCTGCCTCCCAACCACATCGCGACGGGGCGGGCATCACCCTGTTCGAAGGGGACGGCCATGTCCGGCAACTGGCGGAGATAGAGGCGGACGTCATTCGCCTGGCCATCGGCCATTATCGCGGCC
The DNA here is from genome assembly GCF_900109095.1 of Sphingobium sp. AP50. GTDB lineage: Bacteria > Pseudomonadota > Alphaproteobacteria > Sphingomonadales > Sphingomonadaceae > Sphingobium. Next base: position 708,052 of record NZ_FNYZ01000001.1, on the reverse strand, counting down.
GGATGACCGAAGTCGCCCGGCGGCTGGGGATCGGCCGTTCGACCCTGTATCGCAAGCTCGCTGAACTGGGCATCGACAGCGCGGCTTAAGAGTCTTTTGGGAAATACGCCTCCGGCGCATCCGCACCAGCCCACACCCCCACCCGACCTCCCAGACATGGTACCCTGATGGGCGGTCGGGTGGGGGTGTGGGCTGGTGCGGGATCGGAAATGCGCTCTTCCGCGCATTTTCCAGAAAGACTCTGACCGATCACTGGCCACGCACCGCCGCGCGATATGATCGTGCGGCGTTGAAATCCGGTGGCGGCTATGCTTTTGAATGAGGCATGAAAAACGCCCCCCTCGCTTATTGCCTGCCCGTCCTGTTGCCAGTTCTGCTGATCGCAGCTTGTGGCCGCACCGAACCGGTGGGCGACTTGCCGAGTCAGGAGGAACTGGCGGCCGCCGCCAATGCCGCCGCGGCCAGCGCGCTGGCCAACCAGCAGGCCGAAGCGCAGGAACTGGCCGAGAATCGCAATTATGTGAATATGGCGCACGGCTTTTCCGTCACGCTGCCCGAAGGCTGGGTGATGGACAAGGCGGCCAGCAATGCCGAAGGCATCGTCTATCAGGACCCCGGCGCCGGGGCGGATGTGCGGGTCTTCTGGCAGAAGAATGACGGCGACCAGACGCTCCAGCAGATTGTCGAGGCGATCAACGACAGTTCCGAAGGGGTGGATGGCGATTTCGTCGGCGATAAGGAGTATCGCGGCACCGCCAATGATGGCGAAGGCAATGCTGTGTCGCTGCGCCTGCTCAAGCAGCCCGACGGATCGATCGTCACCGCGACCTTCGTCTATCCCGAAATGCTGAGCGAACAATATCAGGCCATGGCCGACACGGCGCTGGCCAGCCTGCGCCTGTTCACGCCGAAGGCCGAAACGGAAGAGGCCGCGCCCAAGGCTGCCAACTGAACCGATGGTCCGCATCGCCCCCTTCACGCCTGCCGACCAGCCGGCGATCCTGGACCTGATCCTGTCGATCCAGCGCGACGAATATGGCATCGCGATCAGCGCGGCGGACCAGCCGGACCTGACCGACATTGAGGACTTCTATCTGCCGGGTGCGGGCGGTTTCTGGGTGGCGCATGAGAACGACCGGCTGGTCGGCACGATCGCGCTCAAGGATATTGGTGCGGGTCAGGCCGCGCTGCGCAAGATGTTCGTCGCGGCCAGCCATCGGGGCGCGGCGGCGGGTGTAGCGCAGGGGCTGCTCGACACGCTGATCGCGGCGGCCGGGGCGCGGGGGCTGTCGCACATCTACCTCGGCACCACGGATCTCTTTCTGGCCGCGCATCGCTTCTATGAAAAGAACGGCTTTGCGCTGATGCAGCCCGAAGCCCTGCCATCCGCCTTTCCCAGAATGGCCGTCGACAGCCGCTTTTATGCGCTGACCATCGCCTGACTGGCGGCGGCGGGGAAGGCTCCGGAATAGGACATGCGCCACTTAACTTCGCACATGTCCCGCAGATTTTGACATTCCGGAACAAGAGTTGGACATTTTATTTCGCGGGGTGATGTGAGGCGAGGGTTCGGGTGACACCCTAATGGAGGGCGCCGGAATAGGATAGGCTGGGGGCTGCCAAGGCAGATCGTAGAAATACGGTTAGCGCCATCAAGCCGCTCAAGCGCCCAAAACACCTAATCTTCCCGCATCAGTGAATGGCTGGGAAGCTGACATTCTAAGGCGTTCGAAACACGTCGTTCACAAACGAAGCTTTCAGTCTTGCACGCGCGCGTTCAAACTCAAATGGAGCGTCTACAATATCCCTTAGCTGGTCTGTTACTTGAAGATAGACTGTCTCACCCACCTTTTCAAACAGTGACGCTTGTTGAGCTAAACTTACTGCATTGTAGCGACCAGAAAACTCCGGACCAAAGACATTTGCCCAAGAGAGTTCCGAGAGAAACCTGTAATGTCGACGCTCCTCAAAGCGAAAACTGTCGGGCCGACGCCAATCACCTGAAGACGAAAGCCACGACGTGAAATGGGTTTCATGAGCGATTGGCCCATTAAAGGCGAAGCGTTGCCGTTCATCTATCATACTAAGCTCCCGCTCAGTGAAAATGTGAAGCATCGCATAGGAAGGCGAGAATATGGATACCAGAGAACGGAATAGCTTAACCCAATCGAGGCTTTCCGAAAAATTGTGCTCTAGCGTGACAGTGTGCGATCCTCTCGGATCGGTGTCGGGGGTGAAAAGAACCTGTCCACCTCCAGAAAATACCCCCTTAGTTCGCCATTCGGCTCCCCTGTGGGAGACGTATCTGTCAACTATATTCCCGCCTTTTCGATCTAATATTTCTACAGGAATCGCCGTATGCCAGTGCGCGGCAAAATCTTTTGCGGAGTTGACGGGGTATCTTTCAGAGTCGACGGCGACCTGATACGGCACGATTCTGCTTGAGACGGCCTCATAGGCCTCAAATAAAAGCTTACCGAAATCTGCATCGAGAATTGGTTTGTAGGTGGTAATGCCGATTGCAACTCTAGGTTTCATATTCGCTCTGATAGCCCCCTGACCTAACCCTAATTAGCCCACCTTGCCAAAGGTCCGCTAATAGGCGCTACCTGTCCTCCGCCACCCCATCAAACCGCGCTCAGCCCCGCATCGGCCAGGCCGCGCCACAGGTGCAGCGCCTGTACGCTTTCGCGAACATCATGCACGCGCACCATCTGGGCGCCCTGTTCCGCCGCGCGGAAGGCCAGGGCGACGGAGCCGCCAAGACGGTCCGCTGCCGGCGCTTCGTTGGATAGCGCACCGATCAGGCGCTTGCGGCTGCCCGCGAAGAGCAGGGCCACGCCCAGTCCCTGAAAGGTCGCGAGGCCATTCACCAGCGCCAGATTGTCGGCCAGCGACTTGCCGAAGCCCAGACCCGGATCGACCATGATCTTTTCGCGCGGGATGCCTGCCGCCTCCGCCACCGCGATGCGGGCTTCGAGATGGTCGAACACATCGGCCACGACATCGCCATAGCCGCCCGGATTCGCATGGGGATCGTCACCGGCCGAGGGTGCATGCATCAGGATGACCGGGCAGCCGGCCGCCACCACCACTTCCAGACTGCGGGGATCATGGGCCAGCGCGCTGACATCGTTGACGATATGGCCGCCGGCGGCCAGCGCCGCCTCCATCACTGCCGCCTTGCGCGTGTCGACCGACACCGGCACGCCCGAAGCCGCCAGCCGCTCGATCACGGGGACGATGCGGGCGATCTCATCCCCTTCCCACACCTTGGGCGCTTTGGGCCGGGTCGATTCGCCGCCCACGTCGATCAGCGCGGCACCGGCCGCCGCCATGGCGAAACCGGCATCGGCCGCCGCCTGCGGATCGGCCATATGCTTGCCGCCGTCGGAGAAGCTGTCGGGCGTGACGTTGAGGATCGCCATCACCTGTGGCGCGTCGAAGCGGATGGTACGATCGCCCAGATGCAGCGGCGGGCGGACGGCGGAAATATGGGCCGCCAGTTGCCGGGCGCGCCGGGTGAGCGGATCGGGCAGCGTAGCGATCGCATCCTCGAACCCGGCGACCGGCACGGTGAGGCGCGCGATCCGGCGGGCGCCGTCCAGCGCGGTCAGTTCATAGCCCTGAAACCAGAGCAGCCCGTTGGCCATCCGCGCCGCCGATCCGTCCGGCAGGCCGATCGGGCTCGGCACGAACCAGACGGGCTTGAGGTAGAGGCGGGCGTGGGGCGGGATGGTGGGCAGCGAGACAGACATGATGGACCCCGTTCGTGCTGAGTAGGGGCTGAGCTTGCCGAAGCCCCGTATCGAAGCATCGCCCTACCCTTCGATACGCCCCTTCGACAAGCTCAGGGGCTACTCAGGGCGAACGGATATGGGATCAGGGTTCGTTGGCGAGGAGATAGGTCTGGCGCAGGCTGTCGATCGGGGCGAGCTTGCCCTGCGTTTCGACATGCCAGAAGGTCCAGCCATTGCAACTCGGCGCGCCTTGCAGGGTGGCGCCCATCTTGTGGATGGAGCCGCTGTCGGTGCCGACGCTGAGCGATCCGTCGGCGCGGACCACGGCCTGCCAGCGGCGCTTGCTGTCGGTCAGCACCGCGCCGGGGTTCAGATAGCCGGTTTCGACCAGCGTGCCGAAGGCGACCTTGGGCTGCTGGCGCGCGGTCTGCATGATGGTGAGCGAGGATTCGTCGAGCGGCAGGGCGGCTTCGATGCGCTCCAGCGCGACTTCGATATAGTCCGGTTCGCGCTCGATGCCGATCCACTGGCGGCCCAGGCGCTTGGCAACCGCGCCGGTGGTGCCGGTGCCGAAGAAGGGATCGAGCACCACGTCGCCCGGCTTGGTGCAGGCGAGCATGACGCGATAGAGCAGCGCCTCGGGCTTTTGCGTCGGGTGCGCCTTGGTCCCGTTGCGCTTCAGCCGTTCCTGCCCGCTACAGATGGGCAGCACCCAGTCGGAGCGCATCTGCAACTCGTCATTGAGCGTCTTCATCGCCTTGTAGTTGAACGTATATTTGGCGTCTTCGCCCTGGCTGGCCCAGATCAGCGTTTCATGCGCGTTGGTGAAGCGTGTGCCCTTGAAATTGGGCATGGGGTTGGACTTGCGCCAGATGATGTCGTTGAGAATCCAGAAGCCTTCGTCCTGGAGCGCGGTGCCGACGCGGAAGATATTATGATAGCTGCCGATCACCCAGATCGAGCCGTTGGGCTTCAAAATGCGGCGCGCTTCGCGCAGCCATGCCTTGGTGAAGCGATCATAACTGCCCAGCGTGTCGAACTTGTCCCAGTCATTGTCGACCGCGTCCACCCGGCCGCCTTCGGGGCGGAACAGGTCGCCGCCCAACTGGAGGTTATAGGGCGGATCGGCAAAAATCATGTCGATGCACGCATCGGGCAGCTTGGCCATTTCGGCGATGCAATCGCCCCGCAGCAGGCGGTTCGCCTCGATCTCGACGGGCGCAATCGCCTTCTTCCGCCGCGGCGCTGCAACGCGCTCCATAACACCCATGATCTTGGCCCCCATTTCGTCTTGAGGAACTGCGATGAGTCCTCGGGAGTCCGGCGTCAAGATCAGCAACTTAGGCGTCGAGCTTCAGAAAAAGGTTAACAAGGGGCGGAACGAAGCGTGGACCCACAAGATGTAGAGTCGGTCGAGTCGCGACAGACTCCATATGGGGCGGTGTGACTCAAAAGACTCAGCCATGACAGGCCCGCGACTTTTTTTGGTTAACGCCGCTTTCGCACCGTCCGACGCACCGAAACTTGACCAACTCATAACCCGATGATTATGGGAACACATGAATCAGTCTCTTTCTTCCCCCGATCATCAGCTTGCCACCGACGCCCTGTTCAAGGCCCTATCCGATGGCACGCGCCGCGCCCTGCTGGAAGCGCTGGTGCGCGACGGCGAACAGAATGTGCAGACCCTGACCGACGGGTCGGGCGTATCCCAGCCGATGGTGTCGCGCCATCTGGCCAAGCTGAAGCGTGCCGGCCTTGTGACCGCGCGCCGCACCGGGCGCGAAACCTGGTATGCCGCGCGGGTGAAGGGGCTGGGGCCGGTAATCCAGTGGATGGCCGTGCATGGTGCACTATGGTCGCAGCGGTTTACGGCGCTGGAAGGGTTGAGCGGGTAGAGCTTCGCGCGTTAAGCCTGCACCACCTCCGTTCGGTTCGAGCCTGTCGAGAACGCACGCGCTGCCTTCTCGACAGACGGTTCTCGACTTCGCTCGAACCTGCTTGAAGCGAACGGGCAGATTAGAAGCATGACATTTTGGGCACGAATTGAGTTGCCCATCGTTGGGCAGCCCCTCTCACCGACGCCCAAAGCTCAATTCCCGTCGGCGTCGACCTCGAACGTGACCGGCTTGCCGCGGGAGGTGGGCTCCCATCCGGCTTCAAGGGCCGCGCGGACGCCGCGTGTGATGATCGCGTCGTTGATCTGGAGGCGACCGGGTTTCAGCCCCTTCATCAGGCGCTTGGGCGGGGGAAATTCCAGCAGGGCGCCGCGCTGCATATCCACCTGCATCAGCGCGACGACCATGCCCAGCCAGCCGTCAAAATCATTGCGCTGCGGTTCGCGCCGCAGTTCCCATTCATATTGGATGCCATCGACGGTCACGACACCGCTGAGCGTATTCACATGTTGCATGGCTGCGCCCATATCATGCTTCTGATCCCGTGCCACCCATGCGCATGGACTTTGCGACCCGCGCTTATCGGCAATAGCCCTCCTGCCCCGGCACGACGATCAGGCAATCCTGCTTGCCGGCCAGATATTTGAAGCCCGTTTCGTCGCCGGTGCCGGGGCGGATCGCCAGATCCTTCCCATCGCGGACGAATCGGATGGTCGATCCTTCGGCGACGCCCTGATAATCACCCTGCCGGTCCAGATTATCCTTGTTGGTCAGGGCATAATGGCCGGGCTTTCCGTCCGGGGCGGGCTGGATATCGAGGAACAACCCTTCCGGCCCGGTCCATTTTCCGACCCAGTCGTCCGTCGGCAGGCGCGCGTCCGCAACGCCATTGACCGGCGCGGCATCGGCATCATCGACATTCTCGATCGTCGGCGCTGCCGCCATATTATTGGCCGTCGCCTGATTGTCCGTGCCTTTGGCGCATCCGGCCAGCAGCACAGGCAGAGCCAGCGGAATGAGAAGGGCGCGCATCATCATAACATCTCCTGAAGGGACTATTTGTGTCGAAACCCCTTTCCGGCCCGGTTCGATCCCTTGTCACCCGCCTGTCATAGGCTCAAAGGGTGGCGTAGGGCGCCGGGGGTAAAGAATGACGCAAAAAAGGGAAAATAACGTGAGCAGGACGCGCGAGCGGGCGCGCTTCGTGCGCGAGGCGGCGGATGTCAGGCGGCAGGCGCTGATCGATGCGACGGCGCGATGCCTGGCCGAAAAAGGCGTTGGCGGCACGTCGGTCCGCGCCATCTGCGCGCGGGCGGGCGTGTCATCCGGCCTGCTGACCCATTATTTCGACGGTGTTGATGCGCTGATCCTTGCCACCTATGCCGAGGTCGGTGCGAAAGTGTCGGCCGCGCTGGATGCGGCGATCGAGGCGGCCGGGGATGATCCCAAACAGCGGCTGAGCGCCTGCCTTCAGGCCAATTTCAAGGCGCCGATCCTGGACCCGGACCTGCTCGCCACCTGGATCGCCTTCTGGAGTCTGGTCAAGTCCGACGCGCAAATCGCTGCCATCCATGCCGATGTCTATGGCGGGTCGCGCGCCCAGATGGAAAGTCTGCTGCGCGCGGCCGCGCCGGGGATGAGCGAAGCGCAGGCCCGCATCGCGGCGATCAGCCTGACCGCGCTGGTCGATGGACTGTGGCTGGAGCTTTGCCTCGACCGGTCGGCTTTCTCGCCGGAAGAGGCGCAGGCGATGGTGGAAAAGGCGATGCACCAGGCGATATCGGTATAAGTCGATCCGGTCGATCAATAAGATCGGCTGTGATCGCTTTTCTCACTTAACGCATCCGAGAAAACCAATTTCCCCCGAATCGTCCGTATCCCTACATGGGTCAGGCAACAGCAACCCCGTTAAAGGAACTGGACAGCCCATGGCTCTTATCAACACCCCCCTGAAGCCCTTCAAGGCGACCGCTTACAAGGAAGGCAAGTTCGTCGACGTCACCGATGCCGACGTGAAGGGCAAGTGGGCCGTATTCTTCTTCTACCCCGCCGACTTCACCTTCGTCTGCCCGACCGAACTGGAAGATCTGGCCGACATCTACCCGACCCTTCAGGGCATGGGCGTGGAAGTCTATTCGGTGTCGACCGACACCCATTTCTGCCACAAGGCCTGGCATGACACCTCGCCGGCGATCGGCAAGATCAACTATTATATGCTGGGCGACCAGAACCACGACATTTCGAACCAGTTCGGCGTTCTGCGTGAAGGCGTTGGCCTGGCCGACCGTGGCACCTTCGTCCTCGATCCCGAAGGCGTGATCCAGCTGGTCGAAATCACTCCCGAGGGCGTGGGTCGCAACGCGGCCGAACTGCTCCGCAAGGTGAAGGCGCTCCAGTACTGGACCAGCCATCCGGGCGAAGTCTGCCCCGCCAAGTGGGAAGAAGGCGAAGCCACCCTGGCGCCTTCGCTCGACCTCGTCGGCAAGATCTAAGTAAAGACCTGCAAAGGCACCTGCCGGACCGGGTCGAGCCAGACGCTCCCCGGCCCGGCGGGGTTTTTATACCGAAATTCATCGCTATCTTTGACGCCGGGCCTTCGGGTCGCACCATCCCGGCGACAGGATAGTCGCGTGCCCCGCAGCGGCGCGCCAACCCCATGGAGAAGCACAAGATGTTGGACGCAAATCTCAAGGGCCAGTTGAAGGCCTATATGGCGAACATCACGCAGCCCATCGAGCTGGTGGCGTCGCTGGACGATGGCGCGAAGTCGCGCGAAATGAACGAATTGCTGACCGAAATCGCGGAACTATCGGACAAGGTTTCGGTGGCGACCGGTAACGACAAGCGCAAGCCCAGCTTCATGATCCGCCGCGTCGGCACGGATATCGGCGTGACCTTCGCCGGCCTGCCGATGGGGCATGAATTCACCTCGCTGGTGCTGGCGCTGTTGCAGGTCGGCGGCCATCTGTCGAAGGCGGCGCAGGATCTGATCCAGCAAGTCAAGGATCTGGACGGCGATTTCGCGTTTGAAACCTATTTCTCGCTGTCGTGCCAGAACTGCCCCGACGTGGTGCAGGCGCTGAACCTGATGAGCGTGCTCAATCCCCGGATCAGCCATGTCGCGATCGACGGTGGCCTGTTCAAGGATGAGGTCGATGCGCGCAAGGTGATGGCCGTGCCCACCATCTTCCTGAACGGCGAACCCTTTGGGCAAGGCCGGATGGAACTGGAGCAGATCGTCGCCAAGATCGACAGCGGCGCCGAAGCGCGTGCCGCCGAAAAGATCAAGGCGCAGGACCCGTTCGAAGTTCTGGTGATCGGCGGCGGTCCTGCCGGCGCGGCATCGGCCATCTATGCGGCGCGCAAGGGCATCCGCACCGGTGTCGCGGCCGAGCGTTTCGGCGGTCAGGTGCTGGACACGATGGATATCGAGAATTTCATCTCGGTATCGCGCACCGAAGGGCCCAAGCTGGCGTCGGCTCTGGAAGCGCACGTCAAGGATTATGATGTCGAGATCATGAACCTGCAAAAGGCAGCGAAGCTGATCCCGGCCAAGGTCGAGGGCGGCTATCATGAAGTCGTGCTGGAAAATGGCGCATCGCTCAAGGGCCGCACCATCATCCTGTCGACCGGTGCCCGCTGGCGGCAGATGGGCGTGCCGGGCGAAGACCAGTATCGCAACAAGGGCGTGGCTTACTGCCCGCATTGCGACGGTCCGCTGTTCACGGGCAAGCGTGTGGCGGTGATCGGCGGCGGCAATAGCGGCGTCGAAGCGGCCATCGATCTGGCCGGTATCGTCGCCCATGTGACGCTGATCGAATATGACAGCCAGTTGCGGGCCGATGCGGTGCTCCAGCGCAAGCTCGCCAGCCTGCCCAATGTGAAGATCATCACATCGGCGCTGACCACCAAGGTCGACGGCAATGGCGAGCGGGTGACGGGCCTGTCCTACAAGGACCGCAACCATGGCACCGAACATGATGTCGAACTGGAAGGCATTTTCGTCCAGATCGGTCTGGTGCCGAACACCGAATGGCTGAAGGATGCAATCGCTTTGTCGCCACGCGGCGAGATCGAGATCGATGCGCGCGGCGAAACCAGCCAGCCGGGCATTTTCGCGGCGGGGGACTGCACCACGGTTCCCTATAAGCAGATCGTGATCGCCATGGGCGCGGGATCGACGGCGGCGCTTTCCGCTTTCGACTATCTGATCCGCTTGCCCGCCAGCGAAGAGGCAGCGCAGGCGGCATAAGGCAAGGTTTATGCAGGCGGCCGATCCGGTGACGGGTCGGCCGCCTTGCTTTTGCAGGGCGCAGTTTCCGGCAGCAGCGCCAGTATAGGCAGCACGCAGAGCGCCACCACCGCGATCATCGCGCCCGGCGCCGGCGCCCAGCCGCTGCGCTCCACCAGCAGATGCGCCAGCCAGGGCGTCAAGCCACCAAACAGGGCGGTGGCGCTGGTCGCGCCGAAAGCGAGGCCGCTCAGCCGCCCTTCACCCGGAAATTGCTCCGCCGTGGCGACGGCCCCCACCGCGCTGACCGCGCCGCCCAGACAGGCGAGAACCACCGCGCCAGCCAGCGCCATGGCAAAAGCGCCCTGCATCATCGCAAACATCAGGACGGGCAGCACCATGCCCGCCAGCGCGAGCCCTACCAGCACCGGGCGTCGGCCGATCCGGTCCGTCAGCCATCCGGTGAACGGCGTCACGATGATGACGGCCAGCGCCGCCAGCGTCGCCAGCCACAATGCGTCCGCCTCCCCCGTCGTCCCCATGGCGGACAGGAAAGCGGGGACATAGGTGATGCCGACATAATAGCTGATCGATCCCAGCGCCGAAATCGCAAACCCCCGGCCGATCGCGGCACGATGATGGCGAATGCTGTGGCGCAGCGGATTTTGCGGGATCGTGGCTTCGGCCCGCTGGCGGAGAAAATCGGGCGTTTCTTCCATGGTCGATCGCGCCAGCAGGATGATCCCGGCCAGTGCCGCCCCCACCAGAAAGGGAATGCGCCAGCCCCATGCCGCCAGCGCGGCTTCATCCAGTGAGGCGACGACGATGGCCGAGACTCCCGCCGCCAGCAGCGCGCCCACTTCGCTCGCCGCCGACGCCAGCGACGTCACCAGTCCGCGCCGTTCGGCTCGTGCGCCTTCCAGCAGATAGGCGACCACGCCGGTATATTCGCCGCCGACGGAGAAGGCCATCAGGCAGCGCAGGCCGATCATCAGCCATCCCGCCATCGGCCCGACCTGCGCATAAGTGGGCAGCATGGCCGTCGCCAGCATGGCCGCCGTCATCATACCCATGGACAGCAGCATCGCCCGCCGCCGCCCGTGCCGATCGCCGATATGACCGAAGATGATCGCGCCGACCGGGCGCATCAGATAGGCGATGGCAAAGCCCGCCAGCGCATCGCCCAGCCCCACCGCGCCACCACCGAAGAAGGTGCTGGACAACAACGTCGCAAGATAGAGATAGAGGGTGAAATCATACCATTCGACAATGGTGGACAGGCCCGCGATCAGCAGCGATCGGTTGGACATGCGATCGGCCAGCATCGGCCCTCCTTCTCTGCTTTCCTCGGCATCAACACGCATCGTGCAGGAAAAGCGATCCCAGTCCAACCGCGCATCGGCGCAGGAGTCGCATCGGGCGATCCCCCGCTACGCCATGCGCCGCGATCCGACCGATAAAATTGTACTAAATTGTAACCGGGCAGACATTCATTGCTAACGCCTCGCAATTGATATTGCATAATTTGGCAATCATTCGCATTAGCGCTCCAGCAAAAGACTGATTCAGGGAGTTTCCATGTCAAAATCTGCCCATGCGTCCAAGCTGACGCCGACTTTCCTTGCGCTCAGTTGCGTCGGCATGGTGTCGATGCCGCTGGCTGCTGCCGCACAGGAGCAAGGTGCCACCGAAGGCCAGAAGCTGGGTTCGGTGACCGTCACCGATACCGCGATCGACGAGCAGGGCTATAAGGTCGACAAGCCTTCCTCCCCCAAATATACCGCGCCGCTGGTGGACACGCCCAAGAGTGTGACCGTCATTCCCGCGCAGCTGATCAAGGACACCGCCGCCGCGTCGCTGACCGAAGCGCTGCGCACCGTGCCGGGCATCACGCTGGGCGCCGGTGAAGGCGGCAATCCGCTGGGCGACCGCCCCTTCATTCGCGGCATGGATTCGCAGGCCAGCACCTATCTGGACGGCGTGCGCGACGTCGGCGCGCAGAGCCGCGAAGTCTTCGCGGTCGAGCAGATCGAAGTGGTCAAGGGTTCGGACAGCAGCATGGGCGGTCGCGGCAATGCCGGCGGCTCCATCAACCTGGTCACCAAGGCGCCGACGGCGGATCGTTTCGTCGCGGCTACCGGCGCGCTGGGCAATGCCGATTACAAGCGCGCGACGATCGACATCAACCAGCCGATCAACGATTTCGTCGGTGTGCGCCTGAACGCCATGTGGCATGATCAGGATGTCGCCGGTCGCGACGCCATCTGGTCGAAGCGCTGGGGCGTCGCGCCCTCGATCAAGCTGGGTCTTGAAGGCCCCACCAGCCTGACCGTCAGCTATTATCATCTCGAAACCGACGAACTGCCGGATTCGGGCATCCCCTATCTCTATACCATCGCCAATGCGCCCAGCGGCGTGACCGAAACCGGTCCGGCAAAGAGCTACACCAACTCGGCTGGCCAGACGGTGTCGGTTCCGCGTGGCGCTTATTATGGTCTGGCCGATCGCGATTTCCGCAAGACCAATGTCGACAATCTGACCTTCCGCTTCGAACATCAGTTCGACGGCGGCGTGACCCTGCGCAACACCAGCCGTTACGGCACCAGCAAGCAGGGCTATGTCTGGACCCAGCCCGACGACAGCCAGGGCAATGTCGCCAATGGTCAGGTGTGGCGCCGCGTCAACAGCCGTTACAGCGAAACCTGGGGTCTGCTGAACCAGACCGACCTGTCGGGCGAATTCACCATCGGCGGCATCAAGAACAGCTTCGCCGCCAGCGCGGAGTTCAGCGAAGAGGTCGCCTGGAACGGCAGCTATGTCTCCAACGCAGCGACCGGCGCAGCCATCGCCACCGGCACGAGCGCGACGGGCGGCCGTTGCGGTACGGCCTCGATCTCGCGCTACAACTGCACCAGCCTGACCGATCCCAACCCCTATGATCCCTGGGTCAGCTATGCCAGCGACGCATCGTCGGTTGAATCGCCCATCGTGTTGAGCGCGAAGAAGACCTGGACGAAGTCGGCCACCACGACCAAGGCGGCGTCCTTCTTCGACACGATCACCTTCAGCGATGCGCTGTTGCTGAACATCGGCGGCCGTTACGACCGCTATGAAACGACGGTTACGCCGGGCATCGCCGTCACCTCGACCGCGAATCGGGTCAGCTACAGCCGCACCGACAATCTGTGGACCTATAATGTCGGTCTGGTCTTCAAGCCCGCGTCGAACGGCAGCATCTATGTGTCGACCGCGACCGCCGCGACGCCTCCGGGCGCTTTCCTGGCCAACGGTTCGGAAGGCAACGCCATCAGCACCACGTCGCAGGCTGCGACCGACGCGCTGAAGGTCGAAAAGACCAAATCCTATGAAGTCGGCACCAAGTGGAACCTGCTGGATGACAGTCTGGCGCTGACGCTGGCGGCCTTCCGCACTGAAACGAAAAATGCCCGCGCCACCGACGCCAATGGCACGGTCAGCTTCATCGGCGAAAAGCGGGTGCAGGGCATCGAATTCAGCTTCAACGGCAATATCACGCCGGAATGGAATGTGTTCGGTGGCTATACCTATATGGACTCGGAAGTCGTTGATGGCGGCTATACCGCCACGACCGTATCGGGCGTGACGCTCTATGCGCCGTCGGCCACCACCGGCAAGCGCTTCCCCAACACGCCCAAGCACAGCCTGACCACTTTCACCAATTACAAGATCACGCCTGCCTTCACCGTCGGCGGCGGCGCGATCTACATGGGCAAGGTCTATGGCGGCTATGCCGACACCCGCACGATCAGCAACGGTGCGGTGGTCATCACCAAGCAGCTGGCGCGCATGGTGCCCAGCTACTGGCGGTTCGACGGCAACGCCTCCTACAGCTTCAGCGATGCGATCCAGTTGCAGGTCAATGTCCAGAACGTGCTGAACAAGCGCTATTATGACAAGGCCTATAGCTCGCATTATGCGAACCAGGCGGCAGGCCGCACGGCCATCGCCACGCTGAACATCAAATATTGATGATGGATCAGGGGGCTGCCAACCGCAGCCCCCTTTTTCTTATCTGGCAGATATCAGGGGGGCGACAGGCGCAATCCGAAGATCGCCGGATCGACTTCCAGCATCGGCACGCCATCCTGTTCGGAATCGGGCGGCGCGATCATGCCGGTCCCCCGCCCCGTCCCGAAACTCACCACCGCGCTGCCGGGATCGCTCAGCACCAGCGGATCGAGCTTCAGCGCCGCCGTCAGCCGCGCCTGCGTCACTTCGACCAGCGTGCCGATCCGGGTGAGCGTGAAGAGTTGCCGGGCGAAGGCATAGGGCAGACGGATGCAGCCATGGCTGGCCGGATAGCCCGGATTATGGCCCGCATGCAGCGCAATCCCGTCCCAGGTCAGGCGCTGCATGAACGGCATGGGCGCATTGCTGTAGAGGTTGGAGCGGTGCCATTCCCGCTTTTGCAGGATCGGATAGGCGCCGGTCGGGGTGCGATGCCCCTTCATGCCCGTAGAGACGCTGGCGATGCCGATCAGCCGGTCGCCGCGATAGACATGGACCCGCTGCTTTTCGATGCTGACGATCATGTAGAGCGGGCCGTCGCTGCCGCCCTCCTCCAGCCAGCGATAGCCGCCCGGCGCCAGCGTGGCGTCCGCCAGCATATCCGCCGCACCCGCTGGCGCAGCGGACAACAATCCTGCCGCGAGCCCAAGGGCTAACAGGCGCAGGGGCGGGAGGCGGAAAACATGCATAATGCTTTCTTAACCATGATTTTGGGCATCGCCAGCCCCGTTTCGGGCACGCGCTGTCCGGTCCCGCCTTGGGACAATATTTGCGCGGATCAGCCCTGCAACAGCGAGCGGATCAGGGCTGCGGTCGCACCATAGGTGGCGGTGGCACGCAGGCGCGCGGCATCGGCATGGGGCGCCACCAGCAGGCCGATGGTGCGGGTCAGGGTGAAGCCCGCCAGTTCCGGCATGGCAATGCCCGACTGGGCGAAGCAGGCAGGCATCACCGTCACCCCCAGCCCCGCCCGCACCAGCGCCACCGCGCGATCGTCATTCGCGGTCTTGGCCGCGAAGAAGGGACGCACGCCACGCGCGGTGAAGTGGCGACTGGTATCGGCCAGCGCCTCACAATTGCGGCGCGCGATCATGACATTGTCGGCCAGCGCCTCCGCCGGCACGGAGGATGTGGCGGCCAGCGGGTGATCCAGACTTAACGCCAGCCGATAGGCTTCATCGAACAGCGGTTCGGCGACAAAGCGATCATCCTCCGCCCGCACCAGCGTCAGCGCCAGATCGATCCGCCCTCGTGCCAGCCGGTCGATCAGGTCGCGCTCGCGTGCTTCGACAAATTCGACCCGCTCCGTGGCTGCATGGGGGCGCAACGCGCGCGCCAGCGCTTCATGCCATGCCGTGGGGATGGTCGTCAGCATCCCCAGCCTGATCGTCGCCTGCGCATCCTGCCCATGGACCGAACGTTCGGCCTGATTAAACTCCGCCTCGATCCGCCGGGCGTGGACGGCGAAGCGCGCACCGGCCGGCGTCAGTTCGACCCGCCGGTTGCTGCGTTCGAACAGGGCCGTGCCCAGCGCGCGCTCCAGCTTGGCGATGCCAACCGACAAGGTGGGTTGCGATACATGGCATTGCGCGGCGGCGCGGGAGAAATTGCCATGGTCGACGACGGCCAGAAAATAGCGGATGGGATAGCGATCGATCATAGATGTTATCTATGGCGGGGGAAGCGCGCGGGCAATGCCGCTTGCGCTGGCCCATGCGCCGGAATGTCGAGCGAGTGCGATAATCGGACGCAAGAAAATGACGCAATGCATCCAAAAAAGGAATAATATGTTTCAAAGCCCGGTCCTCGGCTGTAGAGGGACCGCGAATATTCCCTGAAGGATCTGAGTCATGCCTGCCTATCGTTCCCGTACCACCACCCACGGCCGCAACATGGCGGGCGCGCGCGGCCTGTGGCGCGCGACGGGGATGAAGGACGAGGATTTCGGCAAGCCGATCATCGCCATTGCCAACAGCTTTACCCAGTTCGTGCCCGGTCACGTCCACCTAAAAGACCTTGGCCAGCTCGTCGCGCGCGAGATTGAGGCGGCGGGCGGCGTCGCCAAGGAATTCAACACCATCGCGGTCGATGACGGCATCGCCATGGGCCATGGCGGCATGCTCTATTCGCTGCCCAGCCGCGACCTGATCGCCGACAGCGTCGAATATATGGTCAATGCCCATTGCGCCGACGCGATCGTGTGCATCTCCAACTGCGACAAGATCACGCCCGGCATGCTGATGGCCGCGATGCGCCTCAACATCCCGGTCGTGTTCGTGTCCGGCGGGCCGATGGAAGCGGGCAAAGCCACCGTGCGCGGCAAGAAGGTCGCGCTCGATCTGGTCGACGCGATGGTCGTTGCCGCCGACGAAAATTATACCGATGAAGAAGTGAAGACCATCGAACGGTCGGCCTGCCCGACCTGCGGCAGCTGTTCGGGCATGTTCACCGCCAATTCGATGAACTGCCTGACAGAAGCGCTGGGCCTGTCGCTGCCGGGCAATGGATCGACGCTGGCCACCCATAGCGATCGCGAACGGCTGTTCCGCGAAGCGGGGCATCTGATCGTCGACATCACCAAGCGCTATTATGAGCAGGATGACGAGAGCGTCCTGCCGCGCAACATCGCCAATTTCGCCGCGTTCGAAAATGCGATGAGCCTGGATATCGCCATGGGCGGCTCGTCCAACACCGTGCTGCACCTGCTAGCCGCCGCGTTCGAGGGCGGCATCGACTTCACTATGGCCGATATCGACCGGCTGTCGCGTCGCGTTCCCTGCCTGTGCAAGGTCGCGCCCGCCAAGAATGACGTGCATATGGAGGACGTCCATCGCGCCGGCGGCATCATGGCCATCCTGGGTGAACTGGAGCGGGGCGGCCTGATCGACGGATCATTGCCGACCGTGCATGCGCCGACCATGTCGGCCGCGCTCGCCCGCTGGGATATTGGCCGCACCAATAGCGAGGAAGTACGCAACTTCTATCGCGCAGCGCCCGGCGGCGTGCCGACGCAGACCGCCTTCAGCCAGTCCGAACGCTGGGAAGAGCTGGACACCGACCGCGAAAAGGGCGTGATCCGCTCGGTCGAACATGCTTTCTCGAAGGATGGCGGCATCGCCGTGCTCTATGGCAATCTGGCGCCCGAAGGCTGCATCGTGAAAACGGCGGGCGTGGATGAAAGCATCCTCGTCTTCCACGGCACGGCGCGTGTCTATGAAAGCCAGGACGCGGCGGTCGCGGGCATCCTTGGCAATGAGGTGAAGGCGAATGACGTCGTCATCATCCGTTATGAAGGGCCAAAGGGCGGGCCGGGCATGCAGGAAATGCTCTATCCGACCAGCTATCTGAAATCGAAGGGCCTGGGCAAGGCCTGCGCGCTGATCACCGACGGGCGCTTCTCCGGCGGCACGTCGGGCCTGTCGATCGGCCATGTTTCCCCCGAAGCGGCCGAGGGCGGCATGATCGCGCTGGTCCAGACTGGAGACCCGATCGTCATCGACATCCCGGCGCGCGTCATCAAGGTCGATCTGGACGATGCGCTGCTGGCCGAACGCCGCGCCGAAATGGAAGCGCGCGGCGCCAAGGCGTGGAAGCCCTTCGGCCGCAAGCGCGAAGTCTCCCCGGCCCTGCGCGCCTATGCTGCGATGACCACCAACGCCGCCAAGGGCGCGGTGCGCGACGTCAGCCAGATCGAACGCTGATCCTGAAAGGGCGACGGCCTGTGCCGTCGCCCGTAAAATTCTCCACGTCATCTGCGCCATTTGGCGTTCATATGCGTTGGTCCATGAAATATTCCACCCGATGACGGGCGAGAAAGGATCTTTCATGGACGTCAAAGCCTGGATCATGCTGCCTCTGGCGATCGGCGGGACAGCCGCTATCGCCGCGCCGCGCACATTGCTCGACATGAATTTCGACAAGGAACGCCCGGCCGCTCGCGCCCAGATGGGGGCCATCCACGGACCGGCAGGCGAAGAGCGCCTGCCCACCGTGGACAAGGGCACACGCGCCGATCTCGACAATGGCGTCGTCCAGTCGGGCTGCCTGTCGCCACCATCTTGCTTGCGCGTATCGATGGCACCCACCACGCCCAAGGCGATTAAGAACAAAATCATGTATCATGTCTGGTCGCACTATAAGCCGAACCCTGGCGGCGATGCAGGACCATTCCGCATCGGCGACGGCAAACCGCTGCGGCTGCAATTCGCGATGAAATTGGGGCCACGCTATGACACGCCGGTTCATCAGATGATTCATTTTCAGGTATTCCAGCCCAAGGGCGGTCCCAATAAGGGCAAGGCCGTGCCTGGTGTCGATGCGGGTGGCGCGATCCTGACGTTGCGCATCGTACCCAAATCTCGGCGCGTGAACAAATCTCCCGATGTGGAAGAGTTTATTGTCGCAGTCCGCAATGCCAAGGCGCAGAAACTCAAGACATTCGACAAACGCGATGCTGCAGTGATCTATCGGGGTACTATGCGCAAGGGGGTGTGGACCCGTTTCACCTTCGACCTGCTTTCCACCCGGCAAGGTGACGCCACAGGCGGCCGGATTCAGGTCGGAGTCGATGGCCGCAAGGTAGCCGACTATCGCGGCCCCTGGGGCTTTGCGCCCGATGTCTATAATGTCAGTCCGACGATGGGCTTGGATCTGGGCATCTATCGTTCGGCCGATGCAACCGGTTATCAGACCGCCTTTTTCGATAACGTTTCGGTTTCTCGCTAAATATACCCTCCGTCACATCGTCCCTGCCAACCACCATCTCATCCCTGCAAGTGGCATGACCGCTTGCAGGGATCGATAACATGTTGCACATGCAGCATAACAAACGTCGGGGGACACAGCGACATGCGGGACTGCACGAAAGCAACAGGCGCGCGCCGAAAGGAAATGGCGACTGCTTTGTCTGTGCGTCAATAGTATGAAGCGGACGGCGTCGGCGCTTAATCTCTCCCATGTCCCGCGATCGCCAATGGCATCCTCGCGTCTCTTTCGGGACCGCCCATGACTTTCATAAACCCCCTTTATTCACTTGCCGGCTTTGCTGTTGGCGTTCTGGTCGGCCTGACCGGTGTGGGTGGCGGATCGCTGATGACGCCGTTGCTGGTGTTGATGTTCAACTTTCATCCGGTCGCGGCCGTGGGCACCGATCTGCTCTATGCTTCCATGACCAAGAGCGTTGGAACGCTGGTGCATGGCTGGCGTGGGTCTGTAGACTGGCGCATCATTGGTTGGATGGCGCTGGGCAGCCTTCCGGCGGCGATCCTGTCCCTGCTGTTGCTGGCCCAGCTTGGTCCGCCTTCTGCCGGGGTCATCGATCCGATCAAGGTTGCGTTGGGAGTGATGCTGTTTTTGACCGGCCTCGCTTTGCTGGCCAAGAACTGGATCATCAGTTGGTCGCGCCATCACGGACAGGATCGTAGCCCGTTACTGACCCGCAACCTGACTGTTCTGCTGGGCATAGTGGTGGGTGCCGCTGTCACCGTGACCTCCATAGGCGCGGGTGCGATCGGCGCCACTGCGCTGATCATTCTCTATCCCCGCGTGCCGCTGGCGCGGATCGTGGGCAGCGACGTGGCCCATGCCGTACCGCTAACGCTCATCGCCGGGATCGGCCATTGGTGGCTGGGATCGGTGGATTTTACGCTGCTCGGATCGCTGCTTGTAGGCTCTGTGCCGGGGATCATCCTGGGCAGCATGCTGGCATCGCGGGTACCGGAAGCCGTGCTCCGCCCGATCCTCGCCTGCATCCTGATCGTCGTGTCCCTCAACCTGCTTCTGTGACAAGAAGGGGTGATGAAGCAGGATGAAAATGACTGGAAATTATTATATCTTCAGGCATAATTCTGTGAAATTTTATCGAAATCATGTCGATTAGCCTACCGAAACAGGAGGTGGCGTAAGTGACCAGGTTCATTATTCATGGCGCGACGCCCCGAATGCGGCAGCACCATGCGACGAATAGACAGGCTGGTGACAGCAGGCAGGCGCCGCATCACGCAGCAATCCAAAAAAGCAGATAGAATGATGGGTCGCCTTGATGGCATGCCCCTGTTCTATCAGTTCGGCCTCATTGAGGCAGGATCGTTCACAGAAGTCTGAATATAATTGAATTATCCTTCCACCATCCAAAAAATTGCAAATAATATTCTAATTCAATGTTTAATGATTGTCATATTTACATAGTTTTTGGATATTTATTTTCAATTTTGATAAATTTCTCGAAAATTGACATGGGATTTTTTCGATAACCAAAATCGAAAATTGAACATTATTTTATATTTTGAGGTCCACATATGGCTGCGAAAATCATCCTGCACATCGGCGACGCAAAATGCGGAAGCAGTTCGATCCAATCCAGCATGCAGGTAGCACAGAAAGAATTGCTGGAAGCCGGCATCCTATATCATGCGCCAAGCAAGACCAGCGGCCATTTTTCCTATATAACCTTAATGAATGGAAAGACGCGAGGCGACAACGAAAAACAGAAAGAAATTGCCAAGCGCAACATTTCTGAAATAAAAGAACTGATAGAACAACATTCTCCGAAATATATCGTTCTTTCCGCTGAAAATTTTTTCAACACCCATCCCAGCAAAATATTAAATTTGTTGAAAGACATATTGGGCGCATTTCCCGAGGAACTGCACGTCGTAGCTTATGTGCGCCACCCTATATCGCATTATCTTTCCACAATTCAGCAAATGCTGAAGGCGAACTCCCAATTTATTCAACCGCAAACATATTGCCGCGACACCGCTTCGACATTTTCCAGATGGCTTAATGAACCCCTTTGCACCAGCGTCGACGCACGCCTGTTTGACCGGACCCGATTGAAGGGCGGATCGACTGTTACGGATTTTCAGGACTATCTTCGGGGTGTCACCGGAATAGAGAATTTCGAACTCGAAGATATTAGCGAGAATAACGGACTTTCGACTGAGCAAATTATTTTGCTTCAGCGGTTCCGGCGCGACTTTATGGCCAATCAGGATGGACGTTTTCTGCCGGAATCGACGCATCTGTTGAAATTATTCGAGGAATTGAATGAGATAAACGGGCGCATTGGTTCACGCGCTGAACTCCTGCCGGAAGTACGCGCCTGCATCGGGCAGCAAAATGCGGCGTTTGTCGATCGACTGAACGAACTCTTTCCCTCGTTGCAAATGACCGGCCCCGTTGATGAGACAGATCTCGAATGGGCAGAAGCAGCGAAAGAATGGAATGGCGATGTTCAAAGCATTTTGAAGCCATCCGATGACAATATCGTATCATTACTAGCTGATCTTATTCCAGAATATAATGAGTCTTTAAAATCTGGGGATGACAGGACCGCTCGGAAAAATGTGAAGATTTTGACGAATAGCAAAGCTGCGAACAAATCTCTGAAAAAATATATGAAGAAGCGCGGCATATAGTTTAGCATTTTGATAGTGCTTTAGCTTGAAGAGGCTGCTGCATGCCCTGTGCATGGCGACGCTACCGCGCGCAGGGCTGAAGAAGGCCGATAAGGACGCTTTGCCAGCCGCACTGCGGCATGGATGCGGGCAGCACAGACCGCACCGTTCGATTATCCGCCGGCCGCTCATTGAAGGTTCATCCAGACGCCCTATATAGGTCTTGTCACTCCTTTCCCCCTTTGGAGTGGCACCTCCCTGAACCTTGGCCCCGCCGTGCAGCTTTTGCTCCGGCGGGGTTACTTTTATCCTGCTGGCGCGGGCGGCGCTTCCGGTCTAGCGATGGGCCATGAAAAGCCTTCGCGCGCTGCCGCTGCTCGCCGCCCCGCTCCTCTTCATCCAGCCGGTTCTGGCTCAGCCTGATCGCTTGGCCGATCCCATGGCAGGTTGGCGCACGCAGGCGGCCCGCGTGACGATCGTCCGGGACGATTGGGGCATCGCCCATATCCATGGGAAGAGCGATGCGGATGCAGTGTTCGGCATGATCTATGCCCAGGCGGAGGATGATTTCCCCCGGATCGAGGCCAATTATCTGACCGCGCTGGGCCGCACCGCCGAAGCGGAGGGGGAAGCAGCGCTGTGGCAGGATCTGCGCGCACGGCTCTATATGGACCCGGCCAAGCTAAAGGCGGACTATGCCGCCAGCCCTGCCTGGCTGAAGCAGTTGATGACCGCATGGGCCGATGGGCTGAACTATTATCTGGCGACCCACCCGCAGGTGAAGCCGCGCGTCATCACCCGCTTCGAGCCCTGGATGGCGCTCAGCTTCACCGAAGGCAGCATTGGCGGCGATATCGAGCGCATTCCGCTCGATGATCTCAAGAGCTTCTATGCCGGTCCCGGCGGCCCGGCGATCGCCATGGCGGACCCAGACCCCGAACCGCGCGGATCGAACGGCTTTGCCCTTGCGCCGAAGAAGAGTGCGAGCGGCCATGCGCTGCTGTGGATCAATCCGCACACCAGCTTCTTCTTCCGGTCCGAATTGCAGATGCGCAGCGATGCGGGGCTGAACAGCTATGGCGCCGCGACCTGGGGCCAGTTCTTCATCTATCAGGGCTTCAACGAAAGCGCGGGATGGATGCACACGTCCAGCACGGTCGATGCGGTCGACGAATTTCTGGAAAGCGTCACCCGCCATGACGACGGATCGCTGACCTATCGCTATGGCACGCAGCAGCGGCCGGTGAAGAGCAGCGACATCACCCTGTCCTATCGCACCGAGAGTGGCGAGATGGCGCAGCGCCGCTTCACCACCTATGCCACCCATCATGGCCCGATCATCGGCCAGAAGGATGGCAAATGGATCGCCTTCGCCATGATGGACAAGCCGATCGCGGCGCTGGAGCAATCCTATCTGCGCACCAAGGCGCAGGATTATGCCCAGTTCCTGAAGGTCGCGCAGCGCAAGGCCAATTCGTCCAACAACACGATCTTCGCCGACGCGAAGGGGACGATCGCCTATCTGCATCCGCAGTTCATCCCGCTGCGCGACAACCGGTTCGATTATCGCAAGCCCGTGGACGGCAGCGACCCGGCGACCGACTGGAAGGGGCTGACACCGCTTAACAAGGTGCCGCATCTGCTGAACCCGGCGGGCGGCTGGGTCCAGAATACCAATAACTGGCCATGGTCGGCGGCGGGCAAGGATAGCCAGAAGGCGTCCGACTTCCCCCGCTATATGGACATGGTGGGCGAAAATCCGCGCGGCGACCATGCCGTCATGCTGCTGGAAAAGGGACAGGGTTTCACGCTCGATACGCTGACCGCCGCCGCCTTCGATTCCTTCCAGCCCGCCTTCGCGCGATGGATACCGGACCTTGTGCGCGACTGGGACGCCCTGCCCGCCACCGATCCTCTCAAAGCGAAACTGGCCGAACCCGTCGCCGTGTTGCGGGGATGGGATTATCGCTGGAGCCTGAAATCGATCGCCAACAGTCTCGCCTGCCTGTGGGCCGAGGATTTGCGGCAATGGACGCTGACCCGGAAGGCCGACGACAGCCAGACCCTCTATGACCGGATGAACGCCGCCCCGTCCGCCGAACGGCTGCGCCTGCTGTCCGGCGTGATCGACCGGATGGAGACGGATTTCGGTGGCTGGCGCACGCCCTGGGGCCAGATCAACCGCTATCAGCGGCTGACCGGCGCGATCACCCAGGACTTCACCGATGACGGCGTCAGCCTGCCCGTGCCCTTCCCGTCCGCACGCTGGGGATCGCTCGCTTCCTTCGGCGCGAAACCCTATCCCGGCACGAAGCGCTGGTATGGCACCAGCGGCAACAGTTTCCTGGCGGCGGTCGAATTCGGCAAGCGGGTCGAGGCGAAGGCGATCAGCGTCGGCGGCGAAAGCGGCGATCCCGCTTCCCCCCATTTCAACGACCAGACGCAGCGCTATATCCACGGGCAATTGCGCCCCGTCTATTTCCACGCCGACGAACTGGCCGGCCATGTCGCGCGGACATATCGGCCGGGGGAATGATGGACAGGCTCTCGACACCGGCTTCCTCCCCCGTCTAAGACTATGCCATGATGAAGCTCTTTATCGGTAACAAGGCCTATTCGAGCTGGTCGCTGCGCGGCTGGCTGGCATGCAAGCTTTCGGGCCTGCCTTTCGAGGAAGTGGTCGTCCCCCTCTATGACGAGGCATGGGAGAAGCGGCGCGAAGGCGACGAGTTCGCCCCCTCCTCCGGCAAGGTGCCGATCCTGTGGGATGGCGATGACATCGTCGTCTGGGACAGTCTGGCCATTGTCGAATATCTGAACGAAAAGACGGATAATGCAGCATTCTGGCCGACCGATCCGGCTGCACGCGCCATGGCCCGGTCAATGGCGGCCGAAATGCACAGCAGCTTCGCCGCGCTGCGTCGCGAGCACAGCATGAACATCCGGCAAATCTATCCGGCCGTGCCGCCATCCGAAGGCGTGGCGCAGGATATCAGCCGCATCATGCAGCTCTGGGCACAAGCCCGTGCCCGTCATGGCGGCGATGGCGAATTTCTGTTCGGCCAGTTCAGCGCGGTGGACGTGATGTTCGCGCCGGTCGTGACCCGCTTCATCACCTATCAACTGCCGGTCGCCCGCTTTGCCGAAGCCTATATGGCCGCGATCATCGCTCATCCCTGGATGCAGGAATGGATCGGCGGCGCGCAGGCGGAAGACTGGGTAATCGACCGGTTCGAAGCCCCGCCCCAGCCGGTATAAGCAGCATGAGCGACACGCCCGACAGCCCGACACCGGAAAGCCCCAAGGAAGCGCGCGCGGCCGAAGCCGCCGCCATTCGTCGTCGCTGGATCACGCTGGGCGAGATCATCGCCGTGCTGGCGGTGTCGATTTCCGCCCTGACTTTGTATCTCAACTGGTCGGACAAGCGGGACGAGCGCGCCGACAAGGCGTCGGAAAGCCGCAAGGCATCGAGCCGCGCGTCTGCTCTGGTGCTGAATGCGGAAACGGTGAAGGATGACCGGATCGTCCTGAAACCCACCGATCCCGAGCAGATCGTGCAGAGCCAGACCATCGCCTTCCCCCGCGCGCTAGGCATCGATCCCGTCGACACCACCGGCGATCCGCGAATAGAGGCCGGCTGGTTCGCCGACGCGCTCAAAAAGGCACGAGCGAAGGCCAAGCTGCCCGACGACAGCGTGGGCGACGAGCGGCTGCCGGTAGCGATCACCACCCGCTTCGTAGTTGGCGGCGATGCCTATGAGAATGTCGCCCTCTATGACATCGGCTATGGCATAGCCGGGCGCTGGATCGCGGGGCACAGCCTGTCTCTGCGCGGTCTGTCGCGGGTCGAAACGGTGAAGGCCAGCAACGCCCAGGCGCGCATCGACGCGCGCTGGGCGCGGTTGAGCCAGAAATAGTCCAGCCCTGTTTCCCCCCGAAACGCCTGACCTGAACGCCTTTTCCGCCGCGAGCGGCTGGAAGCGCGGACACAGGGTTGGGACAATAAGGATAAGACGCGCATCATGAATCTGATGGCATCGATCGACTTGTTTCACGCGATCGCCGGCCTGCTGGTCGGCCTGCTGGTGGGCGTGACCGGGGTAGGCGGCGGATCGCTGATGACGCCGCTGCTGGTGCTGATGTTCGGCGTCAGCGCGAAAACGGCGGTCGGGACCGACCTGCTGTTTGCGGCGCTGACCAAGATCGTCGGATCGACCGTCCATAGCAAGCGCGACACGATCGAATGGCCGATCGTGCGGCGGATGGCCGCGGGCAGCATTCCGGCCGCCATCGCGACGCTGCTGATATTGGGCTGGATCGGCGACATCGGCAAATCCAGCGAACATATCATCCTCTATTCGCTGGCGAGCCTGCTCGCCGTGACGTCGGCGGCTGTCATCGGCCGCAAATGGCTGTTCCGCCATCGCGGCGATCTGGGCGCCAGCCATTCGCATGCCGCCATCCTCTATGGCACGACGGGGCTTGGCGCGCTGATCGGCGTGGCGGTGTCGCTCTCGTCGGTCGGCGCGGGCGCGATCGGGGTGACGGTGCTGCTGTTCCTTTACCCCCGCCTGCCGGTTGCGCGCATCGTGGGATCGGACATCGCCCATGCCGTGCCGCTGGCGCTGATCGCGGGGACGGGGCACTGGCTGATGGGCGACGTCAACGGCGTGCTGCTGATGAACCTGCTGATCGGATCGATACCGGGCGTGATCGTCGGCAGCTATCTGTCGTCCCATGCGCCGGACAAGGTGCTGCAACCGCTGCTGGCCGCCGTGCTGGCGGTGAGTTCGTGGCAGCTTTTCGTTAAAGCGCGGACGCCCGATCCGGTGAAGGTCGAGGCCCCCGCACCGGCTCAGCCTCACCCCTGACCCAAAGAAAAGCCCGGCCGCTCCATGGGGAGCGCCGGGCCTTTTTTTCATCCGTCAGGATGATCGGCTATCAGCCGACGATTTCTTCCGGCTTGAAGAAATAGGCGATTTCGATCGCGGCATTTTCTTCGCTGTCCGAACCATGGACCGAATTGGCTTCGATCGATTCGGCCAGTTCCTTGCGGATGGTGCCGGCGTCGGCATTGGCGGGGTTGGTGGCGCCCATGATGTCGCGGTTGCGCTTCACGGCGTCTTCGCCTTCCAGAACCTGGACGACGACCGGGCCGGAAATCATGAAGGCGACCAGATCGGCGAAGAAGGGGCGTTCCTTATGAACGGCATAGAAGCCTTCGGCCTGTTCGCGGCTCATGCGGATGCGCTTGGAAGCGACGATGCGCAGACCGGCTTCCTCCAGCATCTTGGCGACCGCGCCGGTCAGGTTGCGACGGGTCGCGTCGGGCTTGATGATCGAGAAAGTGCGCGTGACGGCCATGGCCCTCAATACTCCAGATGGTGGGAAATAAAGTTGCGCGCCCTTTAGACGCGGGCGGGCCGGGCCGCAAGAGGCTTAACCGTGTGGGGTGGAGTGGGGTTGAGGGAGGAGATGGGGGGAGGGGGTGAGATGGGTGGTTGGTGGACGCTCTGCTTATGGGGAAACCGAACCAACTCTTCTCGCAGCGTGTCGCCCTTTATTTAGGAAATTTCTTGTAGGATGCGCTGAACCTGAACGCGCCGGATGGAAATTTGATAATGCACTCCTGGTCCCGAATATTGAGCATATGTGTGTTGCCTGCTGCGCTTGTAGCATGTGCCAAGATTAGCGATCCACCGGGTATGATTGGCGACCCGCCGGAATATCTGGCTGCGAACTACTATCGTGGACCAGCGGATATCCGCAAAGTCGTTCCTGATGGGAAAGGCATGATCATCGCGCTGAGCTACTTCACTGAAGCGCAGATGCGAGATGCGCGCTGGGAATTCTCTAGAGTACAAATGACGGACGGCTTTATGTGCGGCACAAACGTCGACATCGTGAGGCGTGATATCAGGTGGTATAACCCTACCCCGGTTAGCAAAGTCGCGTGCGCAAAGGTAGTTTACTCACTTTACTGCAAGCCTGAAGCGTATTGGGGCACGGACTACGACCATATCTTGCCAGAGGCATTTGATGATGATGTGGCGAAGGTTTTAGCTGCTCCGATTTCATCACCTATACCCGAAAATTGTGGTGAGAAAGATGGATATGCGCGTTGGGAGAAAGAGGTGGCGGAGAAAAACCCCAGCCTGGTTCAGCCTACGATGCTGGAACTCAGGCAGAAGGAGGTGGAGAGGCTCGCAAAAGTCACACTACAAAATATCGATCCACCTAAAACGCCTTATGCTGAGATTGCGCTCCGCGACATCAGCATACGAAATGTCATTTGCCGGCCACAATCTCTCAAAGGCTTCTACTGTAAATATGAATTGAAAATCGATTATGAAGGGCATCCCGACAAGGGAAAATGGACAGTCCGCCGTATCGTGATGATCGCGCCTGCCGGCGTTTGGCACCAAAGCGAATATTTATAGCCGGGCAATAGGCTTTAGGAGGGTGGAAATAGATATGACGGCCCGACACCAGCCCCTGAGATTGGATAGTATCTGATCCTACCTGTGTCGGCTTTCGGTTCCGCATCCGTCGCGCCATCGGGTCCATTGACCAAAAGGAGGAATGGACCCTGAAACAAGTTCAGGGTGACGGCGATGGAGATGTTCGCCTTTGGTACAGAACCAACCCGCCCGTCAAGGCCCCTGCACCCATTTGCGGCCTTCCTGCCGCCAGAAGCGGGGTTCGACGCCGTCTGCCTTGCTGAGCGCGCGCCAGCTTGACCGGGCCCCGTCGATCGTGTCGGCGTCGAAGAAATAGAAAGCGCGTTCGAAGCCCAACGCCTCCTCCCGCCAGATGCCGTCGGCCAGCGCGATATGGGCCGCGCCGTTGAGCGGGGCACATTGCCCGCTCAGCAGAATCGGCTGATGCGCCTCCCCGCCCTCGCCCGCCCGGCCATGGGCCAGGAAGCTGTCGGGCGGGCCAGCCCACAGGCCTTGCGAAATCCGTTCCAGCCGTTCGGGCTCCTGCGCCACCACCAGCAGGCGCGCGCCCATGCCCAGGATGCGGCCCGCGATGGCGGGCAACACCTGATCCACCGGATCGCGGCTAAGCTGGTAGAAGTCGACCTGCATGGGCTCCATCCAAATGCCGTTCGCCCTATGCTTGCAGAAGGCCCGCTCTTCCCCAAAGAAAAGAGCAGGGCTTCGACAGGCTCAGCCCGAACGGTTGAGAGGGTCGTTTACGCCTCGAACTTGTCCGCGACCAGACGGTCGATCAGGCGCACGCCATAGCCGGTTGCGCCCTTGTCCCAGGTGCCGCCGGGCTTGTCGGACCAGACCATGCCGGCAATGTCGAGATGCGCCCATTTCACGCCCTCTTCGACGAAGCGCTTGATGAACTGGGCGGCGGTGATCGATCCGGCGAAACGGCCGCCGATATTCTTCATGTCGGCGATCGGGCTGTCGATCAGCTTGTCATAAGCGGCCGACAGCGGGAAGCGCCACAACTGGTCGCCGGTCGCCTTGCCCGCCGCGATCAGATCGTCGGCCAGGGCATCGTCATTGGCGAACAGGCCGCCATATTGATCGCCCAGCGCCACGATCATCGCGCCAGTCAGGGTCGCAAGATCGATCACGACCTCCGGCTGATAGGTACGCTGCGCCCAGGTCAGCGCGTCGCACAGCACCAGACGGCCTTCGGCGTCGGTGTTCAGCACTTCGATCGTCTGGCCCGACATGGAGGTCACGATGTCGCCGGGGCGCTGGGCATTGCCGTCCGGCATGTTTTCCACCAGCCCGCAAATGCCCACGACATGCGCCTTCGCCTTGCGCCCGGCCAGCGCCTTCATCGCGCCAACGACGGCGCCCGCGCCGCCCATGTCCCACTTCATGTCTTCCATGCCGGCGGCCGGCTTGATCGAGATGCCGCCCGTGTCGAAGGTCACGCCCTTGCCGACGAAGACGACCGGCTTTTCAGATGCGCCATTGGTACCGTCCCATTCCAGCGCCAGCAGCCGGGCTTCGCGCACCGAACCCTGCGCCACGCCGAGCAGCGATCCCATGCCCAGCGCTTCCATCGCCGCCTTGTCCAGCACGGTGATCTTGATGCCCAGCGCTTCGAGTGGGCGGCAGCGTTCGACGAAGCTCTCAGGGTAGAGGATGTTCGCCGGCTCCGACACCAGTTCGCGGGTGAAGGCGACGCCTTCGGCAATCGCCGCTTCCTTCGCCCAGGCGGCGTCCGCGCCGGTCGCGACCAGCGTCAGCCTCTTGAGCGTCGGCTTGGCCTTTTCCGGCTGGCGGGTGCGATAGGTGTCGATGCGCCAGCCACGCAGCCGCGCGCCAAAGGCCAGCCGGGCAGCCTGTTCGCCGGCGGCGCCGCCGAAAAACTCGACAGCGGCATGAACCGCGCCGCTGGTCGACAGCTTCGCGGTCAGCGCGGCGCCGGCCTTTTCATAATCCAGTTCGCCGGCCGAACCCACGCCCAGCAGCAGCACGCGCACCGTCTTGCCGCCTTCTTCCACGAAGCTCTCGAAGCTCGTTCCGGTTTCGCCCGTGAAGCGCGACGCGGCAGCCCCCGCCGCCAGCGTCGGCGCGGCGGCCAGCGGCAGCGCGTCGAATCCGCCCTTGGGCACAATGAAGGCCAGGGTGTCGGCATCGGGGCGGGTCGGGCTGAACTGGATATCCATCGGGGCTATGCTTCCTCTTATCTTGATCGGCGGGAAAACCGCCTTCTTGCCTGTCAGATAGTGCGGCTTTCCCCGTCTGGCAAAGCCGTTCGACCGATTTTGCATGGCCATGGATGCAGCGGGCGATTGCGGACCGGCCCGCTGTGCGATAGGCGAGAGGTCCGATGCGCCCGTCTATAAGGCCCGACCGCTTGCGAAACACCCTGTTCCTTCTTTCCTTCCGCGCCGCATTGCTGGGCGGCGCCGCGCTCGCGGCCAGCCAGTCCGCGCTGGCGCAACAGCTTAACGAACCGCAGACCCCGATCAGCGCGCCCGACGCGCCCGTCCCCGACAATCAGGATGAGATCGGCTTTGCCGCCGACGCGCTGCAATATGACAGCAACAGCGAAATCGTCACCGCGACCGGCAATGTCCAGTTGCTGCGCGACGGCAATCGCCTGCGCGCCGACAAGGTCGTGTGGGACCGCAATACCGGCAAGGTGGAGGCGCAGGGCAATGTCTCGGTCGTCGATCCCGAAGGCAACACCGCCTATGGCGATCGATTCGACGTTACCGACACGCTGAAGGACGGCGCGGTCGACAATATGCTGCTGGTGCTCCAGTCGGGCGGTCGTCTGGCGTCGCAAAAGGGGGAGCGGGTAGACGGCGTCTACACGCTGCACCATGCTTCCTACACCGGTTGCACCGTCGAGGGTGGCGATGGCTGCCCCAAGGAACCGACCTGGCAGATCAACGCCGTGCGCGTCATCTATGACCCGGTGCGGCAGCGCGTGACGTACAAGAACGCCAATATCGAACTGTTCGGCCTGCCGCTGATCCCGTTGCCGGGCCTGTCCCATCCGGTCGGCGATGGCGGTGCCAGCGGCCTGCTGGTGCCCAATCTGCGCTATGACCGTAATAATGGCTTCGAAGCGGCGCTGCCCTATTATTTCAAGCTGGCGCCCAATCGCGACCTGACCGTCACGCCGCATGTCTATTCCGACACGCTGCCGATGCTGGAGACGACCTATCGGCACCTGACCGATCGGGGCGCCTATCAGATTACCGGCTATGTCACCCATGGCCGGCGCGTGGGCATTGGTGACAGCGACACGACGACCGCCAATACCGAAAAGGATATTCGCGGCTATCTGGATGCCAGCGGCAAGCTGCAACTCTCGCCGGAATGGAGCGTCGACGGGTCGATCCGGGCCGTGACCGACCGCACCTTCCTGCGCCGCTACGACATCAGCCGCGAAGACCGGCTGCGATCGACCATCGGCGCCCAGCGCATGGACGATGACAGCTATCTGTCGATTCGTGGCTGGGTGGTGCAGACGCTGCGTCAGGGCGATTCGCAGGGGCAGACCCCGATCGCGCTGCCGGTCGTCGATTATCGCAAGCGCATCAAGGACCCGTTGCTGGGCGGCGTGCTGCAATTGCAGGCGAACACGCTGGCCATCACCCGCACCCATGGGCAGGATACGCAGCGCGCCTTTGCCGCGGCCGAATGGAATCTGCGCACGTTGACGGGCATGGGGCAGGAAGTGACCTTCATCGGCTATCTGCGCGGTGACCTCTATCATAGCGGCGACAATGATCTGACGTCCGTCGCCAGCTATGCCGGCAGTCCGGGCTGGCAGACACGCGGTATCGCCGCCGCTGCGGTCGACATGCGCTGGCCGTTCGTGGGTGAAGCCTTTGGCGGCGTGCAGCGCATTGCCCCGCGTGTCCAGATCGTCGCCTCCCCCCATATCGCCAATCTGTCGCTGCCCAATGAGGATGCGCGCGCGGTCGATCTGGAGGACAGTAATCTCTTCGCGCTCAACCGCTTCGCCGGTTATGACCGCTATGAGGATAGCTCGCGCATCACCTACGGGCTGGAATATAGCCTGGACCTGCCCAATTTCTCGCTGCAGAGCAATGTCGGCCAGAGCTATCGCCTCGACAGCCGGGAAAGCATCCTGCCCGACGGCACCGGCCTGTCCGATCGCACGTCCGACATCGTCGGCCGCACGACGATCCGCTACAAGGATTTCATCAGCTTCACCCACCGGTTCCGGCTGGACAAGGATAATCTGTCCGTCCGCCGCAACGAGATCGACGCCACCATCGGCAGCAAGAACACCTATGTGATGGCGGGCTATCTGCGCCTGAACCGCGACGTGATTTCGGGGCTGGAAGATTTGCAGGATCGCGAGGAATTGCGCCTGGGCGGCCGGGTGCAGTTCGCGCATTTCTGGTCGGTGTTCGGATCGACCGTGATCGACCTGACCGATGCGCGGGAAGACCCGGTCAGCGTGTCGGACGGATATCAGCCGGTGCGCCATCGATTGGGCATTGCCTATGAGGATGATTGCCTCACGCTGGGCTTCACCTGGCGGCGCGACTATCAGACCAATGGCGACGCGCGGAAGGGAAATGGCTTCGCGCTACGTCTAGCTTTCCGTAATATTGGCATATAAGGGTCACGCATCCCGTGTTCCCTGTCAGGGCTGGTTAAGGCGGACCGGCGCATCACGCGCCGTACCGTATTGGAGATTTTTGCCGACGATGCTGTCTGTCGTTCCCTCGCCCAACCGCCTGTCGCATGGCGTTCGTTCGGGCCTGCGCACCCTGCTTTTGTCCTCGGCGCTGCTCAGCGCCGTCGCCCAGCCTGTTCTGGCACAGACGGTCGGCGACGATGATGGCATCGGGGCGCAGCAGCTCAACCTGCCCAAGGACGTCACCGTCTTTGGCAAGAGCGACCCCAATGTCCGCAAGGCGACCGCGATCGTCAACGGCCGCATCATCACCGGCACCGATGTCGACCAGCGCCTCGCCCTGATCATCACCGCCAATGGCGGCAAGGTGGCGGATGACGAGAAGGAGCGGCTGCGCGTGCAGGTGCTGCGCAACCTGATCGACGAAACGCTGCAAATTCAGGAAGCTGCCGCCAACGACATCAAGATCGACCCGGCTGAGGTCAACCAGAGCTATGAGCGGGTGGCGAGCAATTTCCGCCAGTCGCCGGCCCAGTTCGACGGCTATCTGCGCGAAAAGGGCAGCTCGGCCGCCAGCATCAAGCGCCAGATCGAAGGCGAACTGGCCTGGAGCCGTCTGCAACGCCGCAATATCCAGCCCTTCGTCAATGTGTCCGAAGAAGAAGTGAAGTCGGTGGTCGACCGGCTGAACGCGGCCAAGGGCGCCGACGAATTCCGTCTGGGCGAAATCTATCTGTCGGCGACGCCGGAAAATCGCGAACAGATTGTCGCCAACGCCCGCAACATCATCGAACAGATTCAGAAGGGCGGCAGCTTCCAGGCCTATGCCCGTCAATTCTCCGAAGCATCGACCGCTGCGGTCGGTGGCGATCTCGGCTGGATCAAGCCGGGGCAGTTGCCCAGCGAACTGGCCACGGCCGCCGCAGACATGCAGGTCGGCCAGATTGCCGGCCCGATCGAAACCGTCGGCGGCGTGTCGATCATCTATGTGATGGACAAGCGCAAGGTGCTGACCGCCGATCCGCGTGATTCGCTGCTCAGCCTGAAACAATTGTCGGTCCTCTTCCCGCAGGGCACGACCAAGGAAGCGGCCAGCAGCAAGGCCGCCGCCTTCGCCGCCGCGGTCAAGGAGATCAAGGGCTGCGGTCAGGCCAATGAGATTGGCGGCAAGATCGGCGCCGATGTCGTTGACAATGACAATGTGAAGATCCGTGACCTGCCGCCGCAGTTGCAGGACATTCTGCTGAACTTGCAGGTCGGCGAAACCACGCCGCCCTTCGGTTCGATCACCGATGGCGTGCGCGTGCTGGTGGTCTGCGGCCGCGACGATCCGGCATCGGCCAATGCGCCCAATCCGGACCAGATCATGGCCCAGTTGGAAGAAGAACGGGTCAACAAGCGCGCCCGCATCTATCTGCGCGATCTGCGACGCGATGCCATCATCGAATATAACTGATACCGGCGCGCCGGATCGAACCGATCTGGCGCCCTTCGCCGTCTCGCTGGGCGATCCGGCGGGCATAGGGCCGGAAATCGTCGCCAAAAGCTGGGTGATGCGGGAAGCACGCGGCCTGCCGCCTTTCTTCGCGGTCGGTGATGCCGCATCTCTGCGCGCGGTCTGGCTTGGCCCGATAGCGACGATCAGTTCGCCAGAGGAAGCCGCCGATGTGTTCGGCCGCGCCCTGCCCTGCCTGCAAGTCGCCGAAGCGGGCGAGATCGTGCCGGGCAGCCCCAGCATCGATGGTGCCCGCACCGCATTTCAGGCGCTGGAAGTCGCGGTCGGCCTCGCGCGGTCGGGATCGGCCGCCGGCATCGTCACCGCGCCGGTGGGCAAGGAACAGCTTTATGGCGTGGGCTTCACCCATCCGGGCCAGACCGAATTCGTGGCGGAACGCTGTGGCGTGGCGCCGCATAATGCGGTGATGATGCTGGCCGGCCCGTCGCTGAAGGTCGTGCCGATCACCATCCACATCGCGCTGGCGGACGTGCCGAGCGTGCTGACCATCGACCTGATCCGTGCCCGTGCGATGACCACGGCCAAGGGATTGCAGCGCAATTTCGGCATTGCCCGCCCGCGCCTCGCCGTCGCGGGCCTCAACCCCCATGCGGGCGAAAATGGCGCGCTGGGCCGGGAAGAGATTGACGTGATCCGCCCGGCCATCGAACTGCTGCGCGCCGATGGTCTGGATATTGTCGGCCCGCTGGCGGCCGATGGCATGTTCCACGCCCGCGCCCGCGAAACCTATGACGCGGCGCTGTGCATGTATCATGATCAGGCGCTGATCCCGATCAAGACGCTGAATTTTGACGATGGCGTCAATATCACGCTGGGCCTGCCGATCGTGCGCACATCGCCCGATCATGGCACCGCCTTCGGCATTGCCGGCACCGACAGCGCCAATCCGGGCGCCATGATCGCCGCGCTCAGAATGGCGGCCGAAGCGGCCCGCGCTCGCATCACCTATGGCTGATACCCGCCCCTCTTTGCCGCCGCTGCGCGACGTGATCGCGCGCCATGGCCTGGCCGCCAGCAAGGCGCTGGGCCAGAATTTCCTGCTCGACGAACAATTGCTCGATCGCATCGCCGCCATTCCCGGCCCGCTGAAGGATGCGCCTGCGTTCGAGGTCGGCCCAGGCCCCGGCGGCCTGACCCGTGCCATCCTGCGCGCAGGCGCCCGGCTGGTGGCGGTGGAACGCGACCGTCGCTGTCTGCCCGCGCTGGATGAACTGACGGAGGCCTTCCCCGGCCAGCTTCGCGTCATTTCCGGCGATGCGATGGAAGTGGACGCCCATGCCGAAGCGGGCGCGGGCGCGCATATCATCGCCAACCTGCCCTATAATGTCGGCACGCCCCTGCTGGTCGGCTGGCTGTCGGCCGACTGGGCGCCGTTGCCCTGGTGGAACAGCCTGACCCTGATGTTCCAGATGGAGGTAGCCGAACGCATCGTCGCGAAGCCGGGCACCGACCATTATGGACGCCTCGCCGTGCTGTCTCAGTGGCGCAGCGATGCGCGGATCGCGATGAAAGTGCATCGCAGCGCCTTCACCCCGCCGCCCAAGGTGATGTCGGCCGTGGTCCACATCACGCCCAAGCCCGCCCCCGACGGCGTGCAACTGAAGTTTCTGGAGCGCCTGACCGCTGCCGCCTTTGGTCAGCGGCGCAAGATGATGCGCCAGAGCCTCAAGGGCTTGCCCGGCGCGCTGGAAGCACTGGAAAGCCTGGGCATCGATCCGCAACGGCGGGCGGAAACGGTGAGCGTCGAGGAATTTGTCGCCATAGCGCGGATATTGAGCCAGTGACGGCGGACAGAGGCGCGGCCAGCCCATGTCCCGCCTGATCCTGTTCAACAAACCCTATGACATGCTGTCCCAGTTCACCGACCGGGGCAGCGAAACGACGCGCGCCACCCTGTCCGATTCCATCGCGATCCCCGGCGTCTATCCGGCGGGACGGCTGGATCGGGACAGCGAAGGCTTGCTGCTGCTGACGGACGACGGCCGCCTGCAATCGCGCATCGCCGATCCCAAGTTCAAGACGGCCAAAACCTATCTGGTACAGGTGGAAGGCGAAATTGGCGAGGAGGCTCTGACGGCGCTGCAACGCGGCGTGCAGTTGAAGGACGGCCTGACCCGCCCGGCCGAGGCCGAACGCATCGCCGACCCCGATCTATGGCCGCGCAATCCCCCGATCCGCGTGCGCAAGAGCGTGCCCGATGGCTGGATCAGCCTCACCATCCGCGAAGGCCGCAACAGGCAGGTCCGCCGCATGACCGCTGCCGTGGGCCACCCCACGCTGCGGCTGGTCCGCTGGCGCATCGGCGACTGGACGCTGGACGGCATCGCGCCGGGCGAATGGCGCGAGGGGCGCTTGGATTGAGGTGCGTTTACCTTGGGCCGTTTGCTTCGAGATGAAGGCCCCAGACGTCGTGGACAAATTCCGGATGACGGAACGGGAGCATGATCTGTCATTCAGTCGGAGTGCCGCCATATCCAATTGCTACAGCACCGTCCGGGTGCAATGAAGCATCATGAGCGAAGATATATACGGACCAATTATCACGATCCTATGCACGGGACTGTTCGGTTACTTGCTCGTCCGGGGCTTTTCATCCGGTGTAATGACGTTTGAACAGCCAGTAGTGAAATTTTCTGGACGACGGAAAGATCAACCGCTCCGCTTTTGGGCGATTGCTGCACTGTTGAGCTTTTTGACCGCCGCTTCTGCAGTTGCCACCATCGGGCAGTTTTTCTTTCCCAATGGGATAGGTGGATAGCAACCAATAGCAGAACTTATTCCCCCTCCCGCTGGCGGGAGGGGGTTAGGGGGTGGGCTGGCGCTAGGTTGCAAATGCCCACCCCGCTGCGACTAAATTCGCTACGCTCATTAAGTCTCGCCGCCCCTCCCGTTTACGGGAGGGGCAATAAAAGCGTGACCTGCGCCAACCACCCAAATCCGGCATTTGTCGGCACTTGAATAAATTCACGCTACTTAAAAAGTAAAGCTCCGGCGCAGCCTTTTCTCTCCGCCTAAAGCCCCGATCAGGGCTTCTCGACCGGCGCGGCCTTGGGCTCCGGCGCAACCGTCTTGTCGGTCATTGCGACGGCGGGCGGGCCCTTCTGGATCGCGGCGGCGAGTTTGCCGACCGGGGCGCAATCGCCCTTGCACAGGGCCTGCGCCTTGGCGAGGACATCCTTGGCGCTTGTCACCGCGCCCTTTTCCATCATCGCTTCGCCCTGTCCGGACAGCGCGGCGATGTCGGTCGGGTCGAGCAGCAGCGCTTCCTTGTAGAGGCGGATCGCCTTGCCCTGAAGCCCCTGCGCGCGGGCCACTTCGGCCAGTTCGACATAGGCCGTGCGATTGCGCGGATCGATCGCCAGCGCGCTTTCCAGCGCATCGGTGGCGCCATCCAGATTGCCGGCCCGGCGTGCGGCCTCCCCCGCCTTTTGCCATTCCACCGACTGCGGACTGATCTGGCTGTCGGGCTTCTGGCTCAGCCCCACGCTCGACACGGTGGTCAGAACGACGGCAAGGGCAATTGAGGCAGGGGTGAAACGCATCATTATCTCCAGCCATGTTTCAGGCGCTGATTCCACGCAATAGTCGCGATTTTGCGCGGCTTTGTCCATGGTCTGTTTCAAGTCCCCCGCTTGAGCCGCGCGAAGTAGAAGCCGTCGCTGCCATCATGCCCCGGCGTCAGCAACAGCCCCGCCCCGTGCCGGCGCCCCACTGGCAGGTCGATCGGGTCCGCCACCCAACCGGCATGGCGCGCGAGGAAGGCGTCCGCCTGATCGCGCCCCTCCCGGTCCGTCAGGGCACAGGTAGCATAGAGCAGCACGCCATCGGGCGCCAGCAGCGGCGCGGCGAAATCGAGGATACGGGCCTGCTCCGCGACGAGCCGGTCCAGCCGCTCCGGCGTCAGTCGCCAGCGCGCCTCCGGATTGCGGCGCCAGGTGCCCGTGCCGGAGCAAGGCGCATCGACCAGCACGATGTCCGCCTGCCCCTTCAGGCTGTCCAGCGCGCGCGTTTCATGGCTCTGGTCCAGCAGCAGCGTTTCGATGAAGGTCGCGCCCGCCCGCTCGGCTCGTGGCCCCAGCCGCGCGAGACGCGACCGGATCGTGTCGGCGGCGATCAGCATGCCCTTGCCCGCCATGGCGGCGGCCAGCGCCAGCGTCTTGCCACCTGCGCCCGCGCACATATCGACCACGGTCATGCCCGGTTGCGCGCCGCAGGCCTGGACGATGAACTGGCTGCCGGCATCCTGCACTTCGACCAGACCCTGCTTCCAGGCGGGATTCTGTTCGATCGGGAAGCCTTCGGGCAGGCGGCGCCCCTGTGCGAGCCCGGCGATGGGATCGGCATCGGGCAACAGCGCGGCGAAATCGGCCGGCGTTCCCTTGAGCGCATTGACCCGCAGGTCGACCGGGGCACGGCCCAGCAGCGCGTCCTGCTCCACCGGCGCCGCCAGCAAGGGCATCAGCCAGCCGGGTACGGCCCCCGGTGCCGCGCCCTGCTCGCCCGGCGCGATGGGCGCGGGCGCATGGGCGCTGCCATCGAACAGGGCGGCGATTTCGGGCAGGTCGCGCGCCAGCCCGACCATCGCCATCCGCCCGTCATCGGGCCGCTCGGCCGCACGGCGGATCGCGCGATAGACATGGTCGCGCACCGCCCGCCGGTCCCGCGAGCCGGCATAGCGGCGGTCCTT
Source organism: Sphingobium sp. AP50 (assembly GCF_900109095.1). Lineage (GTDB taxonomy): Bacteria > Pseudomonadota > Alphaproteobacteria > Sphingomonadales > Sphingomonadaceae > Sphingobium. The sequence goes on along the minus strand of NZ_FNYZ01000001.1, from coordinate 669,430 downwards.
GAAATAGCGGGCGATCAGCGTGTCGGCGGCCGGGCCGCCATCACGCGCGGACGCGATGATCGCGTCGAGCAGTTCGATCGCCGCCTGAATACGAGCCGATGGAGTCATATCCTCCCCCGCAGGGGGAGGGGGACCGCGTCGCGCAGCGGCGTGGTGGAGGGGACAGGCGGCAGGCGCAGAGTCAGGAGAGGCAGCGCCAAGCAGCGTGCCCCCTCCACCACTGGCTGCGCCAGCGGTCCCCCTCCCCGCATCGGGGAGGAATGATTAACGTGTTGGATAATTGGGCGCTTCCCGCGTGATCGTCACGTCATGCACGTGGCTTTCGGACAGGCCCGCATTGGTGATCTGGACGAAGCGGGCGCGCTCCTGAAGATCCTTGATCGTGCGGCTGCCGGTATAGCCCATCGCCGCCTTCACGCCGCCGACCAGCTGGTGGATAACGTCCTTGGCCGGTCCCTTGAACGGCACCTGGCCTTCGATGCCTTCGGGCACCAGCTTCATCTGGTCCTTGATGTCCGCCTGGAAATAGCGGTCGGCGCTGCCGCGCGCCATCGCGCCGACGCTGCCCATGCCGCGATAGCTCTTATAGGCGCGCCCCTGATAGAGGAAGGTTTCGCCCGGCGCTTCGGCCGTACCCGCCAGCAGCGAGCCGACCATGACGCAGCCCGCGCCCGCCGCCAGCGCCTTCGCCACGTCGCCCGACGTGCGCAGGCCGCCATCGGCGATCACCGGCACGCCATGCTTCGCGGCTTCCTCAGCGGAATCCATCACGGCGGTCAGCTGCGGCACGCCCACGCCTGCGACGACACGGGTGGTGCAGATGGAGCCGGGACCGATGCCGACCTTCACACAGTCGGCGCCCGCGCCGATCAACGCCTTGGTCGCTTCGGCGGTAGCGACGTTGCCGGCCACGACCTGCACATGGTTGGACAGTTTCTTCACCGCTTCCACGGCGACGGCCACCTGCTTGCTGTGGCCATGGGCGGTGTCGATGACGATCAGGTCACATTCCGCGTCGATCAGCGCCTTGCTGCGCTCCAGCCCCTTCTCGCCTACGGTGGAGGCGGCGGCGACGCGCAGGCGGCCGGTGCCGTCCTTGGTCGCCTGCGGATAGGTGACGGCTTTTTCGATATCCTTGACGGTGATCAGGCCGACGCAATGATAGGCGTCGTCCACCACCAGCAGCTTTTCGATCCGGCGCTGGTGCAGCAGGCGCTGCGCCTCTTCCTGACCGACGCCGACCTTGACCGTCGCCAGATTGTCCTTGGTCATCAGTTCGCTGACCGGCTGGTTCGGGTTTTCGGCAAAGCGGGTGTCGCGATGAGTCAGGATGCCGACCAGCTTGCCGCTCTGCTCGACGACCGGAATGCCGCTGATCTTGTGGCGCTGCATCAGCATCTGCGCATCGGCCAGCGTGGCGGTCGGCAGGATGGTGATCGGGTTGACGACCATGCCGCTTTCGAAGCGCTTGACCGCGCGCACGGCGTCCGCCTGTTCCTCGACAGTCAGGTTCCGGTGCAGCACGCCGATGCCGCCCAGCTGCGCCATGACGATCGCCATGTCGGCCTCCGTCACCGTGTCCATCGCGGACGACAGGATCGGGATATTCAGCTTGATCGCCTTGGTGACATAGGTGGACGTATCCGCCTGGCTGGGCAGCACATCGGATTCGGCGGGCTGCAACAGCACGTCGTCAAAGGTGAGGCCGAGGCGGATGTCCATGGAAAAAGCCACTTTCTTCTGTGCGAACCGGGCTGATGGAAAACCGATCGCTGGGGATTTGTGGCGGCCCATGTAACCATTTCGTGCCGAAACGGCCAGACCCGATCGGCAATTTATTACGCGCTCCGCGGCCCGGCGGCGTCTGACCCAAAAAGCCGTCTGCAAACGACATGGCTTTGTGTAACAAGGGCGTAACCGGTAACCGAGGTATATGATGAGTGGCGCGATAATCGAAACATTTTCCAACGGCAGCGTCATGCCATTGACCAAGCTGGAATTTGCCGCACCCCCGACAAAGGGGTTATTCGACGGTGGTGCCTATTATGAGAATGGCAATGCCTGCCCGCTCTCGATCCAGGCGAAGGGCTCGTACGACAATATCCCCAAGCCCCTGCATTCTTCTGAGCTGAATCATTTTCCGGGGCGTCATGTCTTTTGCGGCATGCTCCAGAATGAGCATTTCGGCCATTTCATCACCGAAAGCCTGTCGCGGCTCTGGGCCTTCGACCAGCTAAGCCCGAAATTCGATACGGCGGTCTTCTATCTGCGTGACCGGCAGCGGCCCATTGCCCCCTTCGTGTTCGAAACGCTGGGGATATTGCTACCGCACATCAACCTGCTATTCGCCGACCGGCCGATGCGGTTCGACACGCTCGCCGTGCCGGCGCAGCTTGCCAACCGCGATAACGGCTTCATCTACGGCCATCCGCTGAATATCGAGATGTTCCGGAGGCTGCGCCAGAATAGCGGCGGCCCGGCGCGCAAGATCGGCGCGATGCGCGGCTATATGAGCGGCAGCCGGCAGGTGCATAATGACGATCTGCCCAAAAAGGTCTATGTCTCCCGCTCCCGCCTGTCCAAGCGGCAGGGCGGCATCCTGTCGGACCAGATGATCGACCATCATATGGTGCGGGAAGGCTATACGGTCATCTACCCCGAAACCATGTCAATCTCCGAGCAACTGACCATCTATGCGGCGGCGGAGAAACTGGTCTTTTCGGAGGGATCAGCACTGCATCTCTATGCGCTTGTCGCCAATGCCAAACAGTCCGTCTTCGTGATCTGGCGGCGGACCCGGACGCTGGTGTTCGACTGGCAGATCCGCTCCTTCACCGGAAAGGGCCTGATCGGCAATTCGCACACAGCCACCGTCTGGGTCCCCAAGCCCGACATTCCTGATCCGGTCCATGGTCAGGCGGTGCTGGATTTCACCGCGCTCAGCACGGAAATGCAGCAGCATGGCTTTCTGGAAGGCGGCCTGTGGGACAATCCGCCCCAACAGGCGATGGAGGAACAACTTGCCACCATCTCTGCCGCGACCGGGCGGGAATATCTGCCCTTCCCTGCCGTCACACAAGGCTGATCAGCGCGGCGGGAAAAAATTCGGGCAAAGCAAAGGGGCGCGGCCACAACGGCCACGCCCCTTTTTTCGTTCGTTTCTCCTGCGCCTCAGGCTCCCGCGCGCGAAGCCTCACCAACCCACAAAACGGTCAGACCTTTTGGGCATTTTCCGCGGCTTCCAACCTGTCGCTACGCCCGCGGCCCATCCCGTCCGCGATAGAGCAGATTGGAAAAGCGCGCCTGTCCGTTGCCCGACACGAACAGCGCCGGGCGCAGGCTCAGGAAACCATCCGCCAGATTGTGATTATAACTCGACACTTCATAGGAAATGATCTTGCGCCACGCCTTGCCGGCGCCGCGAATGAAGAAGCTGGCGACATTATCGTCATTGACGACCCGCAGCGAAAAGCGGCTGCCCACAGCCGGTCCGGGCGGCGGATAACTCTGTTCCTGCCCGACCTTGTAACTGTGCAGCGCGTCCGCATCCGACCCCAGACCTACAAAATATCGGGCATTATAGAAGAGAAGAAGGCCCGCCTGCGCGCCGCCCTCCAGTTCGACATCGACGATCATTTCATAGGAACGATCCCCGGTGATGAAGGCCAGCGGCGAGGATTCCGCCGGCCCCTTCCCCTGCGCCTTCAACGTCAGCGTGCCATCCTTGAAAGCAACGCGATCAAGATAGTCCACGCCGGGCGCAAAGAAGGCCAGCCGGCTGCCCATGTCGTCCGGCTTGAACGGACCGGACAGGGCAAGTCCCGGCCCGACCGCACGCCGGGCCGCCGGCATGGGCAGCGGCGCCGACAGGTCGCCGCCGGTCATGCGCGGCCAGCCATCCGCATCCCAGACGAACGGTTCCAGCAGCATCTGCCGCCCCAGCGTGCGATAGCCATTTTCATAGCCATGATAGGCCAACCACCAATCACCCGCGGGGGCCTGAACCGCCGTGCCATGGCCGCGCGACCACCAGGGTTCACCCGCGCTCACCGTCCGGACAATCGGGTTATGCGGGCAATTTTCCCACGGACCGTTGATCGATCGGGATCGCGCGACGATCACCATATGGCTGGTCGGCGGCCCCGCCGTGCCGCCCTGCCCGGAAAACAGGTAGAACCAGCCGTCACGACGCAGTATCTTGGGGCCTTCCAGCGCCAGCCCCTCGATGATCCAGTCCTCCGGGATCGGCCAGCCTTCATAGACCTGCTCGATCGGTCCGTCCCGGCGCAGGCCATCATCGCTGATCCGCACCCGCGCGCCGCCATTCAGGAACAGATAGCGTTTACCATCCTCGTCTGCCGCATGGCCGGGGTCGATATAGCCCTTGATATCCATGTCGACGGGGTCGCTCCAAGGCCCCTCCATCCGGTCGGCATGGACGACGAAAATCTTGCAGGGAATGGCCGGCCCCGCCGAAAAGCTGGGATCGGTGGGGTTGAACACCGGAATATAGATGAAATAGCGGCCATCATGCTTGGCAATGTCCAACGCCCAGACGGAACCGAGCGGCACGGTCAGCGCCGGCCCCACCGGCCGCCAGTTCACCAGATCGCGCGAATGCCAGATCACGACCGCCGGGAAATAGTCGAAGGAAGAGAAGGTTGCCCAATAATCGGCACCATCCTTCAATATGTTGGGATCAGGCCGATCCCCCGACAGAACCGGGTTCAGGAAGCGCCCATTGCCCAGGTCCGCCAGTCGCTCACCCTCCGCACCACGGCGCCAGACCGGACTGGTGGCACAAGCTCCCGCCACCTTTGCCTCGCCCAGCCCCGGCATAGCCAGCCCGGCTGTCGAAGCCAGTCCGAGGAACATCGCATCACGGCGGGAATGGGCCAAGATATCTCCCCTGAATTTTCCTGTATCAGACTCTGCTTCTGATCCCCCCGCCCTCGCAACGCAATGGCACGAAACGAAAAAAGGGGCGCGGCCATCACGGCCACGCCCCTTTTTTCATTCACCTGTCCTGCGCCTTATGCGCCTGCGGGCGAAGCCTCACCGAACGGTCCGTTGCGCTTGCGCGTGCGGGGGATGGAGGAGCCTGCTGCCGGGATCACCGAAGGCTTGATCGTGGTGCCATCGTCGCGGGTGATCTCGCCCTTGTCGAGCAGGGTCTTGATCTCCTCGCCCGACAGCGTCTCATATTCCAGCATGGCGTTGGCGAGCAGGTGCAGCTGGTCCTCATGACCCTTGAGCAATTCCTGGGCGCGGGCATAGCCCTGCTCCACCAGAGCGCGGATTTCGGCGTCGATCAGCTTCGCCGTCTCGTCCGACATATGGACGCGCTGGCTCTGCGAATAGCCGAGGAAGGTTTCGCCCTGCTGCTCTTCATATTGCAGCGGACCCAGCTTGTCGGACATGCCCCATTGCGTGACCATGTCGCGCGCCAGTTTGGTGGCGTACTGGATATCGCCCGACGCACCCGACGAAACCTTGTCGTATCCGAAGATGATTTCCTCGGCCACGCGGCCACCCATGGCGACAGCCATGTTCGCGTGCATCTTGTCGCGATGATAGCTGTAGCTGTCCCGCTCCGGCAGGCGCATCACCATGCCCAGCGCGCGGCCGCGCGGGATGATCGTCGCCTTGTGAATCGGGTCGGACGCGGGTTCGTGGACCGACACGATGGCATGGCCAGCCTCATGATAGGCGGTCATCTTCTTCTCGTCGTCGGTCATGACCATGGAGCGGCGTTCCGCGCCCATCATCACCTTGTCCTTGGCCGATTCGAACTCGTCCATCGCGACCAGCCGCTTGCCACGCCGCGCCGCCGTCAAGGCAGCTTCGTTGACCAGGTTGGCAAGGTCAGCGCCCGAGAAGCCCGGCGTACCGCGCGCGATGGTGCGCGGGTTGACGTCGGGCGCCAGCGGCACCTTCTTCATATGGACGGCGAGAATCTTCTCGCGACCCTCGATGTCGGGACGGGGCACCACGACCTGACGGTCGAAACGGCCCGGACGCAGCAAAGCAGGGTCCAGCACGTCGGGGCGGTTGGTCGCCGCGACGATGATGATGCCTTCGTTGGCCTCGAAACCGTCCATTTCGACCAGAAGCTGGTTCAGCGTCTGTTCGCGCTCGTCATTGCCGTTGCCCAGGCCCGCGCCACGATGGCGGCCGACCGCGTCGATTTCGTCGATGAAGACGATGCACGGCGCGTTCTTCTTGGCCTGTTCGAACATGTCGCGCACGCGGCTGGCGCCGACGCCGACGAACATTTCGACAAAGTCGGAACCCGAAATGGTGAAGAAGGGCACACCCGCTTCGCCCGCAATCGCACGGGCCAGCAGCGTCTTGCCGGTGCCGGGCGAACCGACCAGCAGCGCGCCCTTGGGAATCTTGCCGCCCAGACGCGCGAACTTGCTCGGGTCCTTCAGGAACTCGACGATTTCCTGCAATTCCTCGCGTGCTTCGTCGATGCCGGCGACGTCATCGAACGTCACTTTGCCATGCTTTTCGGTCAGCAGCTTCGCCTTGGACTTGCCAAAGCCCATCGCGCCACCGGCGCCGCCGCCCTTCTGCATCTGGCGCAGCACGAAGAAAGCGATGCCCAGGATCAGCAGGAACGGCAGCGACTGGAACAGCAGATATTGCCAGAAGCTGGGCTGTTCTTCGGCCTGACCGCTATATTTGACGTTATAGTCATCCAGCATCTTGGTCAGGCCCGGATCATTGACCGGGATGGTGGTGAATTTCTGTCCGCTGGTGAGCGTGCCGCTGATCTTGTCAGCAGCGATGGCCACGTCCTTGACCTGGCCTTCCTGCACCTTCGAACGGAATTCGGAATAAGCGACGCCCGAGCCGGCCGTGGAAGCCGTGCGCGTTTCGAACAGCGATACGAACAACAACAGGGCGACGATCACGCCAGCCCAGATCATCGCACTTTTCATCCAGGGATTGCCCTGCGGGTCTTTCTCGTCGTTCATCATCACTCTCTTTCGCCAGCCAAGATAGGGCACGCCCGCAAAATCGCAAGCGACGGCGGCGATATGTGCATCTTTACGGCTATCAGGCCCCGAACAATCCGGTCAGCGCGACATAGCCCAGCGCCAGCGCCAGTCCCGCCGACAGGCCGCACAGCAGATAGCCCATATAAAGCAGCAACGGCGGATGCGGCTTTGCCAGCTTCCGGTTCCGTTGCGCCGCTGAAAGAATGATGCTGGCCAGCAAACCATAGGTCAGCGCTGCAAATTCCACCATGTTCCGATATTCCCCACAATCCGTGCAGGGCGATTAACCATAAGGCCGGTTAAGAAAATATCATTGCAGCGCAGCAAAGCGGCGAATCGTGGGAGTTCAGCGGTCGCCCGTGGAACCTTTCCGTAACGATATTTTCGATCAGCGGCGCGGCGGCGCCGGTCGCAATGTCCAGTGCAGCCCACCCTTCAGCAGCCAGTCGCCCAGACTCGCCTGTCGTCCTGCCAGCGCTTCGGCGATCGCCCGATCGAGACTGTCGCCGCGCGGCGGCGGTGCCTCCGCCTGTGCCAGCATGTGCAAAAGCAATCGACGCAGATATTCGCGTGGCAGGTCGGTGCGATCCAGACGCCAGCCTGCCCCATCCGGGCGGATATGATCGGCCGCCAGCATGGCGACGGTCCAGTCGAGCGCTGTCTCCGCCTCCGCCAGCGCCGCCGCGCTGCGGGCCGCCGCTTCCGGATCGAGCCAGTGCGCATCCGCCAGTGCCAGACGCATCGCCGCCCGGTCGAAACGGGGATCGGCATTGGACGGATCATGGACATGCGGCAGGCCTTCCGCCTGCGCCAGTGCCTGAAGCATCTGCTTGCGCACGCCCAGCAATGGTCGGATCACCCGCCCGGAGCGGCCACGCACCCCCGCCAGCCCGCCGACCCCCGCGCCTCGGTTAAGCCGCATCAACAGGGTTTCAATCTGATCGTCAGCATGATGCGCGGTCATGATCCAGTCGATGCCGCGATCCGCGCGCCAGGCCTCGATCACCCGATAGCGCATCGTCCGTGCCCAAGCCTGTACATTGCCCTCCAGCGGCGCATCGGGGACCAATATGGCATGGTCGACCCCCCGGTCCGCGCACCAACGCGCGACCATCGCCGCTTCTTGCGCAGACTCCCGGCGCAACTGATGATCGACCGTGATCCCCGCCACCCGTCCCGGAAAGGACTGCGCCGCGAGGAAGAGCAGCGCCATGCTGTCCGGCCCACCCGACACGGCGACGCCAAAGCGCGCCGCCGGATCATGCCCGACCAACGCCTGCGTCGCCGCAATCAGCCGCGCCGTCAGCGCTGCGCTATCGCTGTTTAGCTGCACTTCGCCTTGACGCGACCCTTGTCCATCATGCCGCGCAGGCTGGAGGACAGACTGTCGCCATAGACCTGCTCCAGTTCCTCATAGACCTTGCAGGCGTCGGCAGGCTTCTTGAGCTGGATCAGGGCTTCGCCCAGATAGGTCAGGCTGTCGGGCGCGCGTTCGCCGCGCGGGCGCTTCTGGTAATTTTCATAGAAGGCAACCGATGCCAGCGCTGGCTTGCCATCGTCCAGATAGGCGCGGCCCAACAGATTCTGCGCCTTGCTGGCCACCGAACTGCTGCCATATTTGTCGACCGTCGCCTTCAACTGGGCCTGCGCTTCGGGATAGAATTTCGCATCCCACAGGCGGAAACCGTAATTATAGGCGTCGCTGGCCGCATCCGATGTGCTGGGGCGTTCGATCGCGGCGACCGCCGCCTTGCGCTCTTCGCTGGCCGGGCCGGGCGCCGCCGGCTTGGGCGCGGCGGGCTTCGCCGCTGTCGGCTTGGCGGCTACGGGCGCAGGTGCGGGATCGACGGCGACCGGCGCGGACACGCTGGGCCGGGGCGCGGCTTCTGCCTGCGACAGGCGCGCGTCGGTATCCGCCTTGTAGCGGTTGAAGGCTTCTTCAAGCTGGCGCAGCTTGTAGCTATTTTCTTCCGTCTGCCCGGTCATGGCGGCCAGTTGCGATTCCAGCGCCCCGACCCGTGCGGTCAGGTCCGAAATCGGCGTGCCAGACGGCGTACCCGGTGTCACGGTCGGCGCGGCGGGGCGCGTAATCTCCGCCTCCAGCGGCGTACCGGCCGGGAATACCTTGCGCTGCACGGCGCGCATTTCCTTTTCCAGCCGGTCCACCCGACCTTCGACAGACGACTGTGCGATGGCCGGTGAGGCGACCGCCATCAGGACGGCCGTTGTGGCAAAAAGGGCGTTACGCATGATGATCCCCGACTAACTTTGTCGCCTTAACCATAAGGCGTAATTTTCCGCGGTAAAGCGCGACGTGCGGCGGGTTCAACCGGCGGTCGGCTGAACGCTGCCCGCCCCGGTTCCGCCCGGTGCAGGCGCGACAGGCGCGGCCTGCGGCACCGGGCTGTTCAGCGTCGGCGTACCGGTGGCGGGCGACCGGCGCGGAGCCGGGCGCGATGCCGGGGCAGCAGGTTCGGGCGCCGCCGCCGGAGCGGTCCCCCGCGCCAGCAGCGCCTCGGCGTTCACCGGTACATCGGCGATGGTGCGGTCCGCCGCGCCCAGCGGCGGGATCGGCTTGCCACCGACCGTCACCGACAGCGCCTGCGGACGACCGGTCAGGATCATCGGCCCCTTGGCGGCGGGCGGCAGGGTGAAACTCTCGCCCTTCTTCATCAGCCCGTCCTTCAGCCGTTCGCCGGCCTCGTCATAGATGCGCAGCCACACATCATCGACAGCGGTGAAGACGACCGGCTGGGCAGCGGGCGGAACCGGCGCGGCGCCGGTGGGACGCGCGGCGGCGGGCTTCGCCTCTTCCTGTGCGATTTCCTCACCGGTCGGCGGAGTCAGCAACTGGGTGCGCCAGATCGTGTAGCCCGCGATCAGCAGCACGACGATCGCCGCCACCACCCAGGCCAGCCGACGCGGCGGCACACGCGCCGGATCGACCGGCTCGAACGCTTCGTACCGGTTGGCGCCGATATCGCTGGCATGAACGCCATGACGTACTTCGGCGGCGATCACCACCTCGTCCAGATCGACGGCGCGGGCATAGGCACGCGCAAAACCAACGGCATAGGGAATGCCCGGCAGCGCGGCATAATCGTCCCGCTCCACCGCCTCCAGCTGACGCTGCGCGATCCGGGTACGGGTTGCGACATCCTGGATCGAAAGACCCTGCGCCTCCCGCGCCGCACGCAATTTTGCGCCGGGGGTAGTGAGCTGCGCTTCCGGCGCGCTATCCGCGCCGGTATCCAGTTGATTTTCTTCTGCCATGCTGCTCCGCGACCTTTTGGGCTGCGCCTTGTCTCACTGTGGGACGGGCCTTGTCAACGCCGCGTCCCGGCAATTCAGCTCAGTTCGATATTCCGTTCCGTCGCCCAGTGGGTCAGCGGCGTGCGAATGTCCGTCACCCCGCCATCCAGCCATTCGCGCATCAGATCCTGCAATTGCTGCGCGTCGATCGCCCGGATCATCGCCTTGACCGGCCCTACCGAGGCCGGCGTGATCGACAGGCGGCGGATGCCAAGGCCAATCAGCGCCATCGCCTCCAGCGTGCGCCCGCCCATTTCGCCGCACACGCCGACGGGCACCTGATGCGCCACGCAGGCCTTCACCACCCGGTCCAGGAAGCGCAGGATCGCGATGCTCAGCCAGTCATAGCGTTCGGCCAGCTTGGGATGGGCGCGATCGGCGGCGAACAGAAACTGGGTCAGGTCGTTGGTGCCGATCGACAGGAAATCGACGCGCGGCAACAATATGTCCAGCACTTCCGCCAAAGCCGGCACTTCCAGCATCGCGCCATATTTGATCGCGATCGGCAGTTTCTTTTTCTGCGACTGCAACCATTCGCGCTGATGCTCCACCAGCGCGCGGGCCTGCTCATATTCCCACGGCTCCGACACCATCGGGAACATGATGTTCAGCACCTTGCCCGCGCTGCCCTCCAGCAGCGCCCGCGCCTGCACCTTCATCAGCGCGTCGCGATCCAGCGCCAGCCGCAGCGCGCGCCAGCCCATCGCCGGATTATCCTCCAGTTCCTCGTCGCCGTCCCGCGTCATATAGGGCAGCGCCTTGTCGCCGCCGATATCGACCGTGCGGAAGATCACCGGCCGGTCGCCCGCCGCGTCCAGCACATCCTTGTAGAGCCGCTGCTGCTTTTCCCGCTGCGGCAGGGTGGCCGACACCAGAAACTGGAATTCGGTGCGGAACAGGCCGATGCCGTCGGCGCCGACGATATCCAGCGCCTGCGCATCCTCGCGCAGGCCCGCATTGACCATCAACTCCACCCGCTGCCCGTCCGTCGTCACCGAAGGCAGATCACGCATAGCGGCAAATTCGGCCCGGCGCTTCTGGGTGACGTGCAGCTTGCTCTCGAACGCCTCATCCATGTCGGCGTTGGGACGGATCAAAAGCGCGTTTTCCGCGACATCCATCAAAATAAGGTCGCCCTCATTCAACTGATGCCGCACGTCGCGCACCCGGCCCAGCACCGGCACGCCCATGGCGCGCGCGACGATGGTGACATGGGCGGTCAGCGATCCTTCCTCCAGAATCACGCCCTTCAGCCGCCGCCGGTCATATTCCAGCAGTTCCGCCGGACCCAGATTGCGCGCGATCAGGATCGCGTCCTGCCGCAAGCCCATGGTCGCCGCCGTGCCCAGCTGGCCGGACACGATGCGGAGCAGGCGGTTCGCCATATCCTCCAGATCATGCATCCGGTCCTGCAACAGCGCATCGTCAATCTGCCGCATGCGCATCCGGGTGCGCTGCTGCACATGTTCGATCGCCGCCTCGGCGGTCAGGCCGCTGTCGATCGCCTCGTTGATCCGGCGGATCCAGCCTTCGTCATAGGCGAACATCTTGTAGGTTTCGAGCACCTCCTGATGCTCGCCCTCGGTGCCGAATTCGGCCGCGCCGGTCATCCGGTCGATCTGTTCGCGCATCTTGGCAAAGGCGGAAATGACGCGCGCGCGCTCCGCCTCCGTATCCTCGGCCACCGTATGTTCGACATGGATGCGCGGCTGATGGAACACCGCATGGCCCCGCGCCATGCCCATCACCAATTGCAGCCCGTGCAGCATGGTCGTGCTGGTGTCCGCCACGCGCGCATCGGCCGGGCCATCGTCGGCCAGTTCAGCGTTCGCGATCAGTTCGGACAGCACCATGGCCACCGTCTGCAACGCCTCTATCTCGACCTCTTCATATTTGCGCGGGTCGGCATGCTGCACGCTCAGCACGCCGATGGCGCGTTCCCGCCGCACGATCGGCACGCCGGCGAAACTGTGGAACAGTTCCTCCCCCGTTTCCGGGCGATAGGAAAAGTCGGGATGGGCCGCTGCCTCGTCCAGGTTCATCACCTCGACATTGGTGGCGATCAGGCCGACCAGCCCCTCCCCCATCGCCATGCGGGTGACATGCACCGCTTCCTGCTTCAGCCCGCGCGTCGCGAACAGCTCCAGCACGCCCTCCCGTACCAGATAGATGGAGCAGACCTCGCTCGACAGCGATTCGCCGATAATCTCCACCACCTTGTTCAGTTTTGCCTGGGCGCTGGTGCGCGCGGCCATCACTTCCTGAAGGCGGACGAGAATCTGGCGGGCGGCGGCGGCGGGGGAGCTTGGCATATTTGTTGCGCTATCAGATTGATGCGCCCACTTCCAAGGCGTTTCCTATCATCCGCGCCGCAATATTGTTGAGCAGAGCTTATTTGCATGGCGGGAACAATCTGTACAATCGTTCAACGGAACGAACGGGCCTCTATCGGCCCGGCAGGGAGACATGGGACATGGCCACGCAACTCGACACCGAATTTGAACAGGATCTCGCCGAACGGGGCTATTCGCGCCGTCAGATGGCAAAGGCCGCCGCCCTGCTGGGCGCAGCAGCCGCCACCATCCGCGTCACCGGCGCCGCAGCGCAGCAAGCGGCCAAGGCTGTCGCCGGCGCGGTGCGCATCGGCGCCAATGAATGCTGGACCGGTCCCTTTCCCGTCGCGGCCGAAGCCGCCTTCAAGCTGGTGAAGGAAGGCAATCGCTACGAACCGGACAATGAGCATCAGAAGCTGTTCGACGCCGTCGCCTCGGTCGAGGGGATTCCCGCCGATCGCGTCGTCGCATGGCCCGGTTCGTCCGATCCGCTCAGCCGCGTCGCCGTCGCCTATGCCTCCCCCACGCGCGGCATCGTGACTGCCGACCCGACCTATGAAGCCATCTGGCGCACCGCCGACTGGCTGGGCGCGAAGGTGACGAAGGTGCCGCTGACCAGCGATTACGCCCATGATGTGAAGGCGATGCTGGCGGCCGATCCCAATGCCGGCGTCTATTATATCTGTTCGCCCAACAACCCGACCGGCACCGTCACGCCGATCGCCGACATCGAATGGCTGGCCAATAACAAGCCCAAGGACGCGATTCTGGTCGTCGATGAAGCCTATATCCACTGGGTCGACGGCCCCAATGCCGCCAAGCTCGCCGCGACCCGCGACGACGTGCTGATCCTGCGCACCTTCTCCAAGCTGTTCGGCATGGCCGGCATGCGCCTTGGCCTGACCTTTGCCTCGCCGGTGCTGATGGAAAAGATGATGCGTTATGATGGCGGACAGGTGACCGGCATGCTGCCGATGACCGCCGTCGCCTGCGGCACCGCCTCCGTCACGCAGGCTGCGCTGATCAAGGCCCGCCGCGCCGAAATGAACGCCGCCCGTGAAAAGGCAGTCAGCCACCTCACCGCCAAGGGGATCAAGGTCATCCCCGGCAGTCATGCGAACATGTTCATGGTCGACTGGGGCAAGCCCGCCAAGCCGATGATGGAGGCGCTGCTGGCGCAGAATGTCCAGATCGGTCGCAGCTGGCCGATCTGGCCCAACGTCTCGCGTGTGTCGGTCGGATCGATGAAGGAAATGGAAGCCTTCAATGCCGCCATCGACAAGGTGTGGAAGGCCTGATTGCCCTAACGTCAGGGCACATAGAAAAAATATAGAAAAGAAAGGGCGGCGCATTGCGGAAATGCGCCGCCCTTTCGTCTTCCCCCATGTGATTTGAACCGATTTTCAGACGGGGACGGACGACATGACCATGATGCTGAACAAGGATGCTCAGGAAGACCTGATCGAGCGCGGCTATTCGCGCCGTCAGCTGGGCGAAGTCGCCGCGCTGTTGGGCGCCGGCGTTGCCGCCAGCTCGCTGCTGGGTGGCGCCGCCATGGCGCAGCAGCAGGCAGCACGCGGCGTCAAGGGCGCGGTGCGCATCGGCTCCAACGAATGCTGGACCGGCCCCTTCCCCTCGGGCGTTCAGGCCGCTGCCGAAGCCGCCTCGTTCGGCAACTGGTACGACCCCGACAACTACAAGGGCGACCTGATCACCACCGTCGCCGCTGTCGAAGGCATCCCCGAAGCGCAGGTCATGCCCTGGCCGGGTTCGGGCGGCCCGCTGGTCAGCATCGTTGCAGCCTATTGCTCGCCCACCAAGGGTCTGGTGACGGCCGACCCGACCTTCGAATCCGCCTGGCGCACCGCCGATTACATGAAGGCCCCCATTGCCAAGGCGCCCCAGGCGATCGGCAAGGGTCATGACGTCAAGGCAATGCTGGCCGCCAACCCGAACGCCGGCCTCTATTACATCTGCACGCCCAACAACCCGACCGGCACCGTCACGCCGCTGGCCGACATCAAGTGGCTGCTGGACAACAAGCCGGCCGACGCCATGCTGCTGGTCGACGAAGCCTATATCCACTTCTCCGAAGCGCCCAGCGCCGCTTCGCTGATCGGCAACCGCAAGGACATCATTGTCATGCGGACCTTCTCGAAGCTGTTCGGCATGGCCGGCGTTCGCCTCGGCCTGACCTTCGCCGATCCCGAAGTGCAGAAGCGCATCTCGCTGTTCGGCCCCTCGGCCGGCGGCCTCGCCATCACCGCCATGCACTGCGGCAATGCGGTCTACAAGGAAGCCGCACTCATCAAGGCGCGCCGCAATGAAATGATCGCCAACCGCGACGAAACCATCGCATGGCTGACCAAGAAGGGCATCGAAGTGCAGCCCGGCAGCCAGGCGAACATGTTCATGGTCAACTGGAAGAAGCCGGCCAAGGAAATGCAGGCCGCCCTGCTCGCCGCCCCTGAAAAGGTACAGATCGGCCGCAACTGGCCGATCTGGCCCAACGTTTCGCGCGTGACCGTCGGTTCCGCCGACGACATGGCCAAGTTCCGCGCCGCCGTGGACAAGGTCTACAAGGCGTAAGATACGGCTCCCACCGTTCACGAAGGAAGGGCGTCCGGACAACCGGGCGCCCTTTTTTATTGGTGGCGGGGCAAGCGGAGATATCCGGTTTTGCGAGAGGCACGCCACATTGCTTAAATTTCCACCATGCGTTACCACGTTCCATAAAATGGATATGCGGAGACGAAGATGCGTGGAAAAGGGCTGGCTTTGATGGGCGTTTTGCCGCTGCTGGTCGCGGCGGCGCCGGCACCTCAACCAGCCAGCTGGATCGACACCACCGGCCACCGCATCGTCCGCGTCGATGATCGCCCCGGCAATTACGGCCTCTATTTCAACTATAACCCGTTCACCCCTGACGGGAAGCGCATGATCTATCTGACGCCCGAAGGGATCCGCGTTGCCGACACCAGCAACTGGACGACGAAGCTGGTCCTGAAGGAAAAGATCGACCGGCTGCTCTTCGTCGGCAACCGCGCGCCCGTCGCCTATTACAGCATGAGCCCGATCGGCAACGAAGCCGCCTCCACCATCTGGTCGGTCGACCTAGACACCGGCAAGCGCCGCCGCATCGCCGACCTGCCGGGCGGGCGCATCGCTTCCATCAATGCCGACGATACGCTGCTGGCCGGCCATCGCGAGCTAGCCCCGCCGCCCGCCGCCATCGCCGCGCAGGGCAATCGCGATCCGAAAACCGGCTCCCCCACCTATGCCGCCAACGGCCCGGATGGAAAGCCCCTGCCCTTCGCCGTCGCCAAGGAACAATGGATGGCAAAGCGGCTCGCCGCCGGGGTGCCGATGGAAATCTTCACCATCGATATCCGCACCGGCGAGCGGAAGACGGTGACGCAGTCGAACGACTGGCTGAACCACGTCCTTTTCTCGCCCTCCGACCCGACCTTGCTATCCTATTGCCATGAAGGCCCATGGCAGAAGGTCGACCGCATCTGGACCATCCGCACCGACGGCAGCCAGAAGACGAAAGTGCATCAGCGCAACTTTCAGGGCGAAATCGCCGGCCATGAATATTGGGCGCCGGACGGCCGCACCATCTGGTATGACCTGATCCAGCCGATGGGCGTACGCTGGCTCGCCAGCCTCGACGTGGTGAGCGGCAAGCGCATCTGGTACCGGCTGGGCGAGGGGCAAGGCAGCTATCATTACAGTTCCTCGCCGGACAACCGCCTCTTTTCCGGCGACGGCAATGATGATGGCAAATATATCAGCCTCTTCCATACCCGCGCCGACACCAACCCCCGCGTGCCCGATACGCTGGACGGCGACAAGCTGATCGCGGCCGGCGACCTGCAGACCGAGCGGCTCGCCGACCTGTCGAAACAGGATTATACGCTGGAACCCAACCAGCATTTCACCCCCGATGGCAAATGGCTGGTCTATCGCGCCAATGTGGAGGGCAAGCCGGCCATTTATGCCGTGGAAGTGGCGAAGGCTGAATAAAACTTCGTCATTGCGAGCGCAGCGAAGCTATCCACTGGCGCACCCATGGATTGCTTCGCTGCGCTCGCAATGACGGTTGATAGCGGTTTAAGCGCTCGCGGCCGACGTCTCGCACAACGCCTTGAACTGCGCCATCATCATGTCCCAGCCGGGATGGAAGCCCATTTCCTCATGCCGCGCCTTTGCTTCGGCATCCCAGTGGCGCGCGATCGCGGTGAAGCGCGTTCCTTCCCCTTCCTCGTCGAAGCGCCAGATGGCAGTGATGAAAGGCGTCTGCGGCACCCAGCCCGACGCATAAGCATCGGTCGTCACCGCCAGTGCGTTCGGCACCACATCCAGAAACACGCCCTCCATCGGCCCGGTTTCCTCGCCATCGGGACCGAACATCTGCACCGCGCTGCGTCCGCCGGGGCGCAAATCCTGTTCGATCACTTCGGCCCGCCAGGGCTTGGGGCAGAACCATTCCTCCTTCAGGTCGACCCACACTTTCCAGCATATCTCGCGCGGCGCGGCGATATGGCAGGTCACCGACAGTTCATGTTCTGCGCTGCTCATGCGACTTTCCCTTCGAAGGCCGCCTGCATCGCGGCGGTGTCCAGCTTCCGCATGGTCATCATCACGCCCATCATCCGGGCGATCCCCTCGCGGTCGTCGGTCTTGTAATTGTCCATGATCTGCCGCGTCACCAATTGCCAGCACAGGCCATATTTGTCCGTAACCCATCCGCACGGCCCATCCTTGCCGCCATCGGCGGTCAGCGCATCGAAATAGCGGTCCAGTTCCGCCTGATCCGCGCAGGCGACGGACAATGACACCGCCTCATCGAACTGAAATTGCGGACCGCCGTTCAGCGCCTGATAGCTTTGCCCGAACAGGGTAAATTCGACCAGCAGCACACTGCCACCCGGCAGTGGCGAAGGCGACGGATTGTCCTGCGGATAATAGCTGACATGGTCGATCGATCCGCCAAAGACGGACACATAATATTGCGCCGCCTCCAACCCATTGCCGTCGAACCAGAGACAGGGGGTGATCTTGTCCATCACGCCGCCCCCTTCATACCCACCAGAGCGAACATCGCGCCCTGCGGATCGGTCGCCTGAATGATCCAGCCGCCGCCCGGCACTTCCATGGGGCCATTCAGCACCGCGCCGCCGCCCGCCTTAACCTTCTCCACCGCGACATCGATATCGCCGACGACGAAGTAGAAAAGCCAGGCCGGTCGCGGCATTTCCTTGGGCAACGGCATGATGCCGCCCGTCATATCCTGAAAATCGTTGCCGCCGGTCTGGGACACAAGCTGGTAGCTGCCCATCTCGCCCATATCCATGGCGTCGCCCTTCGCCCAACCGAACTGAGCAGTATAGAAGGCCAGATCCTTGTCGAAATCACCGGCATAGAGTTCATGCCAGCCGACATGCCCCGGCGCCATCGGCGGCGGACCATCCATGCCGTCGGGGCTGGAACCCTTCAACAGCATGAATACCGCGCCGCCCGGATCGGCCATCACCGCAAAACGGCCGACGCCGGGGATATCCTCCGCCGCCCGCATCACCTTGCCGCCAGCCGCACTCAGTCGCTCCGCATCCGCATCGACATCTGCCGAGCCGACATAGCCGCCCCACCAGGGCGTCATGCCGCAATCCTTCGCCTCGGCCGGGATCGCCATGACGCCGCCCAGCGGCCCGGCGCTGCCCGAAACGACATGATAGGGTTCCCCCAGATCACCGCCAAAGGGCGCGTTGGTCCAGCCGACCACATCGCCATAGAAAGCCAGCGCCGCCTGCGGATCGCTGGTCATCAATTCATACCAGAAGAATTTGCCGGTTAGATCGGTCATCGTCTTTCTCCTGAAAAAACACCATAAAACAGCGTGCTCCTGCGCAAGCAGGAGCCCAGAGCCGAACGGAATGCCATATATGCTGGGCTCCGGCTTTCGCCGGAACACGACCTTCTAAGCCTTCGCGTCCAGCAGCACCTCAAACCCGCCATAAATCAGCCGCGCGCCGATGAAGGGCATGTCCTCGCCCTCCTTGGGCTGCATGCGTTCATCCTTCATGACTTTCTCGGCCCCGGCGTCGCGGGTTTCCTTGTCGGGCCATTCGATCCAGGAAAAGACGACTTCCTCATCTTCCTCCGCGATCACGGCGGTCCGGAAGTCGTTGACCTTGCCCGGCTTGATATCGTTCGCCCAGCATTCCACCACGCGCAGCGCGCCATATTCGATGAAGATCGGCGCGGCATAGGCCGCTATCTCACGATAGCGCTCCTTATTGCCCCTGGGCACCGGGATCACGAAACCGTCCATATAGGCCATTTTCTCTCTCCTCTTCGGCTTGCTTATGCTTCGGCGGGCTGACCGGCCGCCATCATGGCGTCCATGTCCATCCACATCACTTCCCAGATATGGCCGTCCAGATCGGCAAAGTTGCGGCCGAACATGAAGCCATGATCCTGCCGGGGATTGGGTTCGCTGCCGCCCGCCGCCAGCGCCTTGTCCACCGTCGCATTCACCGCGTCGCGGCTCGTCTCGCTCAAACACAGCAGCACCTGTGCGGTTTCATGCGCATCGGGAATGGCGCGCGGTGTGAAGCTGCGGAATCGATCATGGGTGAGCAGCATCACATGGATCGTCTCGGAGAATGTCAGCATCTGCGCATTGTCGTCAGCGAAATCCCGGTTCGGCACCGCGCCGACCGATTCGTAGAAAGCGATCGCAGCGGACAAATCTCTGACCGGCAGGTTGACGAAAATCATCTTCGGAGCGGGTTCATTGGCCATCACGCTTCTCCTCTGAATTTTCCGGGCGATCGCCTGATCCTGCGACTCACCGCTTGAACTTTTTGCGCCTGATGATTATTTTGTGCAATAGTTAAGTTAGAAAAGATAACCAATGAGTCAGAAACGCGCCTATCAGGACGGTTGCGCCGTCGCCCATGCGCTCGATATCATCGGCGATCGCTGGGCGATGCCGATCATGCGCGAACTGATGCTGGGGCCAAGGCGCTTCACCGACCTGCGCGCCGGCCTGCCCGGAATCAGCGCCAATGTGCTGACGCAAAGGCTGGAAGAACTGGAAGCGTCCAGCATCCTGGTCCGCCGCCGCCTGCCCCCGCCCGCCGCCAGCCAGATTTACGAGCTGACTGATTGGGGCCGCGAATCGGAAATTCTCTTTCAGGTGCTGGGCCGCTGGGCCTGCCGGTCGCCCACGATGCAGCCGGGCAAGCCGATGAGCCCGGTATCAGTGGTCCTGTCGATGCGCACGATGATCGACCGCAGCCGCATCGGCGATCTCGACGCTACAATCGGCTTCCGCTTCGGCGAGGAGGAATTTCGCGCCACGCTCAGGGACGGCGACTTCCTGATCGACCGGGACGACGCGGCCGGTGCGGACACAATTCTGCGCGGCGACCAGAATGCGCTGGTCGCGGTCCTCTATGGCGGCGCGCGCTATGTCGACATGACGGGCGCCCTGACGGTGGAGGGAGACACGGCACTGGGCGAACATTTCGCCACGCTCTTCCCCCTGCCCCCCAAGGCGCCCGACATGGTCAACCCTGCGCAGACAGTTTCATAAGCACCAGACCGCACAGGATCAGCCCGGCCGCCACAAGCCGCGCCGGGCTGATCGCCTCGCCCAGAAAAGCGACACCCACTGCGAACGCGCCCAGGGCGCCGATCCCCGTCCAGATCATATAGGCCGTCCCAAGCGGCAGACTGCGCATCGCCAACGACAGCAAGCCGAAGCTGGCGATCATTGCACCCAGCGTGATCAGGCTGGGGATCAGTCGCGTGAACCCTTGCGACTGCTTCATCGCAAAGGCCCAGACGATTTCCAGCAAACCGGCAAAAAATAACGCAATCCAGGCCATGATGGCTCTCCTCAAGAGAGCCGGGCCGTCCCGGACTTGAAACCCGCGCGATGCGGGGGAGGACGTGGCCTCGCTTGTCGGGAGTGAGATAGGCTTGCCGTTTGCAAGAGGCAAGCCCACCAATCACCGTGCTCCAGCGAAAGCAGGAGCCCAGGGCCGAACGAAGCGCCCTGCATACTGGGCTCCTGCTTTCGCAGGAGCACCTATCCTCAATGCCCCCCGTTCAGCATCCCGAACACCTGCGCGAAGTCGCCGCGCTTCGTGGCTTCACTCAGAAACTTCACCCGCTCGACATGAATTTCGTCGGGCGTCGGTTCCTGCCGCAGCAACGCCATGGTTTCGGCGATGAAGTCGGCCAGCGGCATCATCTGCTCATTTTCGGCATGGCCGGGCATCAGGTCGGTCTGTACGCCGGGCGGCACGATCTCGACCACGTCCACGCTGGTCGCCTTCAACTGTTCGCGCAGCGCGATCGACCAGCTATGGATCGCCGCCTTGGTCGCGCTATAGGTCGGCGTCGCCGCGAGCGGTACGAAGGCCAGGCCCGACGACACGGTCAGGATCGTCGCGGCCGGCTGCGCCTCCAGATGCGGCAACAGCGCATGGGCCAGTCGGATCGGGCCAAGCAGATTGGTCGCCACCGTGGCCTCCGCGATGGCAAGGTCGATCTTCTCTTCCGCCACCATGATCCCGGCGTTCAGCAGCACGGCGTCGAGCGCCGGGAAATCCGCGACCAGCTTCGCCGCGAAGGCGATGATCGCCGCCGGGTCTTCCATGTCGAGCGTCATCGACGCCATGCCGGGATGCGCCGCCACGACCGCGTCCAGCGCTGCCTGACGCCGCCCGGCGATGATCACCTGATTGCCCGCGGCATGAAATTCATGCGCCAGCGCCGCGCCGATGCCCGATCCGCCGCCGGTGATGAGGATGGTGTTGCCTGCATTCTTCATGGGGAAGCTCCTTTCGATTGGCTTGAAAGGCAATTTAGACCTATACTCTCTTTTAGAAAGTAGGCACCGGAAAGTGCTGTAGTTACCTAAAGGTTAGAAATGGCAAATCCGCTGCAATCCCGCTTCGCCGCCGACGATATTGCGCAGGCAGAGTATTATCTGGCGCATGAACCACCCAGCGATATCGATCCGCGCATCGAACGACTCGTCAACGACCTGATCGGCCGCATCGCCGACAAATGGACGTTGCTGGTGCTGGAACTGCTGGAGGAGAAGGGCACGCTGCGCTTCACCGAAATCGGCCGACAGGTGGAGGGCATCAGCCAGAAGATGCTGACCCAGACGCTGCGCCAGATGGAGCGCGACGGCCTGCTGACCCGCACCGTGCATCCGGTGGTGCCGCCGCGCGTCGATTATGCGCTGACCCCGCTCGGCAACAGCCTGAGCGCCGCCTTTTGCGGCGTCTGGGTCTGGGCCGAACGCAATCTGGAGACTGTGGAGGCCGCGCGCGCCCATTTCGACGCGCGCGACTGATCGTTATTGGTCGGACGTGGTCGGCACAGGCTGCACCACCAGCTTGGGTACGCTATTGTCCGGCAGCGTGCGCGCGACATCGGGCGGCCCTGCCATCGTCCCGGTCGCAGCCGGTACTGGAGCGGGCACAGCAGCCGACGGCGGCGCCATATTCTGCACCGCGCTGGTCGAACTGGGCTGCCATCCTTCCGGCGGCACTTCGGCCGGCGGACGCGGTGGCGGCGGCAGCGGCGTGGGCGACACCACGACCGTCACCGTCCCGCCAAAGCGCGACTGCCATTCCGCCAGCCGCCGCAGATAATCGGCATAGGCGGCGTAAAATTCCTGATAGGGCTTTTCCAGCTCCTTCAGCGCCTGGGGCGCATAGGCCAGCAGCTGATCCGACGGCATCGTCATGATCTTGGCCCCCACCGTGACCGCGACCGGGCAGAAGCTCTTGATCACCGGCGGCAGGGCGAAGAAATTATAGACCACGGTATTAAGCTGCTCGCGCGATCCCACGCCGGACCGGCCATAGGCCACCCGATAGTTGCGATCGACGGCCGCGTTGGCGGCGGTCAGGATCGGCTTATGCACCGCCAATATCTGATTATACTGGCTGCGCGCCGTATCGCCGAACCGGTCGCAATTGAGCGCCGCGACGTTCAGCGCCATGCGCACATGCCACAGCGCCGTGTTCGACGTGATGCCCTTATTGGGCGTCAGATAATCGCCACTTTCATCCTTGGTCGGCAGCGACATGTTATCGGCTGCCTGATTTGGCGGCACCGGACGCACGGTGGGCACCACCGGTGGCGGCGGGGTCGGCGGCGGTGGCGGTGGCTTTGGCGTCGAACAGGCGGCCAGAACCGCCAGCGACACCAAAGAAATCCGGCCATAGAAACGGCGGGTTGCGGACATCAACTTCTCCGATGGAACTCTGCCCCGGTCATGCCGGGCATTAGGGCCAGAGGAAATATGCCTTATGCTCCGTTCACCGCAAGCCTTCAGGCGGCTCGCCGCTCCAAAGCGGTTGCGGCCTGCGCCATCAGCTCGGCAATGATGTCGGCGACCGGCTCTTCTTTGGTCACCATACCGACCGACTGGCCCGCCATCAGCGACCCGCCATCGACATCGCCGTCGATCACTGCCTTGCGCAGCGCGCCGGCCCAATAATGTTCGATCTGGAGCTGCGCCTCCATCATATCGACCGCGCCACTGTCCAGCAGATTGGCGACTTCGCGCTGCTTGGCGGTAAAGGCTTCAGTGCCCGCATTTTTGAGCGCGCGGACCGGAATGACCGGCAAACGCGGGTCGATCTGCACGCTGGCGATGGCATCGCGCGCCGACGCGCGAAAGAAGGCTTTCTTGAACGCGGGATGGGCGATGCTCTCACTCGCGCAGGCAAAACGGGTGCCCAGCTGCACGCCGGCCGCGCCCATTTCCAGATAGGCGGCGATCGCCTCGCCCCGGCCGATGCCGCCAGCCACGAAGACCGGCACTTGGCTTGCCATCTCCGGCAGGATTTCCTGTGCCAGTACGCTGGTCGCCACCGGACCGATATGGCCGCCCGCCTCCATGCCTTCGACCACCAGCGCATCGACGCCCGATCGCACCAGCTTCTTCGCCAGCGCCAGCGCCGGGGCGAAACAGATCAGCTTCGCGCCCTTCTGCTTGATCGCCTCGATGCTGCCCTTGGGCGGCAGGCCACCGGCCAGCACGACATGGCTGACATCATGCTTGGCGCACACGTCGATCAGGTCGAACAGCTGGGGATGCATGGTGATCAGGTTCACGCCGAACGGCTTGCTCGTCAGCGCCTTGGTCGCGGCGATTTCCTTGTCCAGCAGCTCAGGCGTCATCGCGCCACAGGCGATCACGCCGAAGCCGCCAGCATTGGAAATGGCCGACACAAGGTTGCGCTCGCTGACCCAACTCATCGCCCCGCACAGGATCGCGCTCTCGCACCCGAAAAATTCGGTGCCGCGAGCCATCAGGGAAGCGAGTTTGGCGGTGGTCATAGCTTTAGCCTTCAAGAATCACAAAAAGCCCCTCCCCTTCAGGGGAGGGGTTGGGGTGGGGGCGCGCCGCAGCAGTCCCCCTTACACCCTTCATCTCCTCCCCCCTGACCGGAGAGAGGCAAAAAATCAAGCCGCCGGGGCGTCCAGACCATAGGCCGTGTGCAGAACGCGGACCGCCAGTTCCGTCTCATCCTCGTCGATCAGCACCGAAACCTTGATCTCGCTGGTGGAGATGGCTTCGATGTTGATGCCGCGTTCGGCCAGCGTCTTGAACATGGTGGCGGCGACACCCGGATGGCTGCGCATGCCCACGCCCACGACACTGATCTTGGCGACCTGCGTATCGGTGATGATGCGGCGGAAGCCGATTTCTTCCTTCAGGCCTTCCAGGATGTCGACGCTGCGGGCCAGGTCCGCGCGCGGCACGGTGAAGGTGACGTCCGTCTCTTCCTTCTCCTTACTGTCATTCTGGATGATCATGTCGACATTGATCGCCGCATCGGCCAGCGGGCCGAAGATGCTGGCGACCGCGCCCGGCTTGTCGGGGACGCGAGTGACGATGATCTTCGCCTCATTCTTGTCATGGGCGATGCCGGTGATGAGCTGACGTTCCATCTTCGTTTCCTTGAGCTTGGCTTCCAGTTCCTCGTCGCTCACGATCAGCGTGCCGGGGAGGTCGTCCTGGGTGGGATCATCGAAGGAAGAAAGCACCTGTACGACAACGCCTTCCTTCATGGCGAGGCCGACCGATCGGGTCTGGAGCACCTTGGCGCCGACCGAGGCCAGTTCCAGCATTTCCTCATAGGTGACGAGGTCCAGCTTGCGGGCGCGGGCGACGATGCGCGGGTCGGTGGTATAGACGCCGTCGACGTCGGTATAGATGTCGCAGCGATCGGCCTTGACCGCCGCAGCCACGGCAACCGCCGACGTGTCAGACCCGCCACGGCCCAGCGTCGACACGCGGCCATCGGCCATCATACCCTGAAAGCCGGGGATCACCGCGACCTGCCCCGCACCCATGGCCGACAGCAGCGCGCCGGTATCGATCTTCTCGACACGCGCCTTGGCATGGGCCTCGACCGTGCGGATCGGCAATTGCCAGCCCAGCCAGCTGCGCGCATCCACGCCCATGGCCTTGAGCGTCATCGCCAGCAATCCGCTGGTGATCTGTTCGCCCGCGGCGACCACGACATCATATTCGGCCGGATCGTAGAGGGCGGAGGCTTCCTTGCAGAAACCGACCAGACGGTCCGTCTCGCCTGCCATGGCCGACACGACGACGGCGACTTCATGCCCCTGTTCGACGACATGTTTGACGCGCGCCGCCACGTTGCGAATTCGCTCCATCCCCGCCATGGAGGTGCCGCCGAATTTCATCACGATGCGCGCCATTTGCTTGTCGAACCTATTCCAGTTTGTGAAACAATATGTCCCAAAGGGGCAAAACGGCGCTCCTATTAGCAGCCGCGACGGATATGGCAAGCAATCCTGCCGTTCTTCGCGCCCGTCCCGCCACCCCCTGCCGCAACGGCTTTTCGCTTCAAGGGGATAGGCCGGACATTGGCCTGCGCGTCTCGCCCTGCTAGAAGCCATATATGACAATCGAAACCGCCACAGCCACGATCGACCCGAAGGAAGCCGCCCATTTCGGCGCCATGGCCGCCGACTGGTGGGACCCCAATGGGTCCAGCGCGATGCTGCACAAGCTGAACCCGGTGCGGCTGCGCTATATCCGCGCCGCGATCGACCGGCACTGGCCGGGCAGCGAACAGGCCTTCCGCCCGCTTGGCGGCAAGCGCGCGCTGGATGTCGGCTGCGGCGCGGGCCTGCTGGCCGAACCGCTGGCGCGCCTTGGCGCCGCCGTCACCGGCCTGGACGCCGCGCCGGAAAATATCGCTGCGGCGCAAGCCCATGCACAGGGCCAGCATCTGACCATCGACTATCGCGCCACCCCGGTCGAGGATATGGCCGATAGCGGCTATGATCTGGTCACATCCATGGAAGTGATCGAGCATGTCGCCGATCCCGCCACCTTTATCGCCGCGCTGGCCGCGAAACTGGCGCCCGATGGCATGATGATCCTCTCCACGCCCAACCGCACACCGCTGTCCCGCCTCGCCATGATCACCATCGGCGAAAGCGTGGGCGGCATTCCCAAGGGCACGCATGACTGGCACAAATTCATCACGCCCGAAGAACTGACCGCGCTGCTGGAACAGGCCGGGCTGGAGGTCACCGACAGCATCGGCCTCAGCTTCGATCCCGGCCGGGGCTTCACCCTGTCGGCCAACACCGCGATCAACTATCTGCTGACGGCACGGCACAAGTCTTAAACCTTCTCCCCCTTGGGGGGAGAAGGATACGCAGCCTTACCGGCAAAGCCGGTTAGGCGAAGTTGGATGAGGGGGATTGGATGACCGACGAATCCGCCAGGATCGACGCCTATATCGCCGCACAAGCGGATTTCGCCCGGCCGATCCTCACCCATTTCCGCACTCTCGTCCATGCCGCCCGGCCCGACGTGACCGAAGCGATCAAATGGGGCTTCCCCCATTTCATCCACGCCACCAAAAATCTCGCTTCCATAGCCGCCTTCAAAAGCCATGCCGCGATCGGCTTCTGGTATAGCGAGGATCAGACGGAGGCCCGCAGGGAAAAGGGCGGCATGGGCCATCTGGGCAAAATCACCAGCCTGTCCGATCTGCCGTCCGACGAAGAATTGCGCGCCATGCTGGACCGGGCCGCCGCCATGATCGATGCAGGCGCCAAACCGCAATGGATGGAGCGCCGCCAGCCCCGCGCCGCGCTGCCCGTTCACCCGGCCCTGACCGACGCCATCGCCGCCAATCCGGCGGCGCAAGCCGTCTGGTCCGCCTTCCCGCCCGGCAAGGTCCGCGACTATGCCGAATGGATCGGCGAGGCGAAGACCGACGCCACCCGCGACAAGCGCATCGCCCAGGCGGTCGAGTGGATCGCGGAAGGCAAGGGCCGCAACTGGAAATATGAAAAGCGCTGAATCAGGCGTGACAAGACATCAGGCCTAACTTCATAATAGGCTATCCGCCGCGTCCCTGCTCCGCTATGCTTGCCGACATCGCACGCCCCACGGGCGCTATTTCGAAGGACCGCCGCCATGGACATCAACCTGAACGCTCAGCCCCTCCGCTCTGCCTTCAGGAAAGTTTTCGTCCATGCCTGCCATTCTTCTTTCCGGCCTCTTCTGGTCCGCGCCTGACGGCACAGCCGTCCTTTCCGGCCTCGACTTCCGCTTCACCTCCGAACGCATCGGCCTGATCGGCCGTAACGGTGTCGGCAAATCCACTCTGCTCGCCCTGATGGCGGGAGAGCGTCAGCCTTCGGCCGGGCGCGTCCAGATCGATGGGACTATCGCCATGCTGCGCCAGTCCCCCGACCCGGATCAGACCATCGCCGACCTGTTCGGCGTTGCCTCGGCCCTCGCTCTGCTCGACAAGGCCGAAACCGGCACTGCCACCATGGCCGAACTGGAGCAATGCGACTGGACCCTGCCCGCCAGACTGGCAGACGCATTGGCGGAGGTCGGCCTCACCGCCGATCCCCTGACGCACCTCACCCATCTGTCCGGCGGCCAGCGCACCCGCGCCGCACTGGCGGCCTGTGTCTTCGCGCAACCCGACTGGCTGCTGCTGGACGAGCCGACCAACCATCTGGATGCCGAAGGGCGGGAGGCCGTCGCCGCCCTGCTGAAACGCTGGCGCGGCGGCGCGATCGTGGTCAGTCACGACCGCACGTTGCTGGACAACATGGATGCCATCGCCGAACTGACCAGCCTGGGCATCGCCCGCTATGGCGGCAACTGGTCAGCCTATCGCGCGCACAAGGATGTGGAACTGGCAGCAGCGCAGGATATGCTCGACCATGCCGAGCGGCAGGCCTCCACCATCGCCCGCAAGGCCCAGACAGCCACCGAGCGCCAGCAACGCCGTGACGGCGCCGGTGCCCGTCAGGCGGCCAAGGGCGGCATGCCGCGCATCCTGCTGGGCCGGCGCAAGGAGCAGGCGGAACGATCCGGCGGAGACGCCGCCCGTCGCAGCGACCAGCAGCGTCAACAGGCCCAGGAGGCTATCGCAGAGGCGCGCGGCAAGATCGAGATTCTGGCGCCGCTGACCGTCGCTCTGCCATCGGCCGATCTCCCCTCCAGCCGGACCTTGCTGCGGCTGGAGGGCGTCACGGCTGGTCATGATCCCGCCCATCCGGTTCTTCGCGACCTGAACCTGACGATCACCGGACCCGAACGGATCGCCATCACCGGGCCCAATGGCGCGGGCAAATCGACGCTGCTGCATCTGATCGCCGGTCAGATCGCGCCGCTCATCGGACAGGTCTATCGGCCGGAGAGCAACGCCCTGCTGGATCAGGAGGCGAGCCTGCTCGATCCGGAAAGCAGCATCGCCGACAATTTCGCGCGACTGCATCCGGGCGCGACACGCAACGTCATTCACGCGGCTCTGGCGCGTTTCCGGTTCCGGGCGGACCTGGCGCTACAACGGGTCGCGACGCTGAGCGGCGGGCAGAAATTGCGCGCCGCTCTGGCCTGCGTGCTGGGTGGCGACACGGTGCCGCCGCTGCTGTTGCTGGACGAGCCGACCAACCATCTCGACCTTGATTCGATCGCTGCGATCGAACAGGGGCTGGCCGCCTACAACGGCGCGCTGGTCGTGGTCAGCCACGATCCGGCCTTCCTCGACGCCATCGGGATCACCCGTCGGATTACCTTACCTCAGTGAGCCGCAGACGTATCCACATTGGCGCGCGGTTTGGGCGCGATCCACACGATCACGGCCGCGCTGAACAGGATGATCGCCGATATGAAGAAGACATGATCGACCGCGATCACAGTGGCTTCCTGTTCGACCAGATTGGAGATCGTCTGCCGTGCCTGCTCTATCGAGAAACCCAGGTTGGTCAGCACGGACTGGGTCTGGTCGGGTTGCAGGACGGACGCCATTTCGCTGCGCGACACGCGCTGGGAATCGCCCCATTCCGTCAACACCAGAGACGTCGCGATCGCCGTCGCCATGGTCCGCACGAAATTCTGCAAACCCGCTGCTGACGCCGTTTCACTGGGCAGCACGGACCCCAGCGTCAATGTGGTCAAGGGAATGAAGAAGAAGGGCAAGGCAAAGCCCTGAACGAATTGCGGAACGATCATGGTCCCGAAATCGACGCCGCTGGTCCAGTGCGCCCGCACCAGCGACATGATGCCGATCCACGCCACTGCGCAGGAAATCAGCAGCCGCGCGTCGACCTTCGTCATCATCCTGGCGGCGATCGGCGCGGTGAACAGGGCCGCCATCGCCGTCATCGCGGTCACGATCCCGGCCCATGTCGCGGTGTAGCCCATCGACATCTGCAACCATTGCGGGATGACGACGATACTGGCGAAATAGGAGCCGAAACAGAGCGACAGGGTGAAGAGGCCAGAGCTGAAACCGACATGGCGGAATACGCGGAGATCGACCACTGGATGTTCTTCGGTCAGTTCCCAGATGACGAACACGAGGAAACCGATAAAGGCCATCAGCGCCAGCGCCACGATCATCGGATCGGCGAACCAGTCATGATCGCGCCCGATATCCAGGATGATCTGAAGACAACCGATCCAGAAGACCAGCAGGAACAGGCCAACCTTGTCGATCGGTATCTTCGCCGTATCCGTCTCCACCGGCCGCAACAGCGCCTGCGCGGCAAACACGCACAGCGCCGCGATCGGCAGGTTGATGAAGAAGATCCAGTGCCAGCTCCAATTGTCGCTGATATAACCACCCACGATCGGGCCAAGCGCCGGCCCCATCAGCGTCGTCATCGCCCACAGGCCCATGGCGCGCCCGCGCGTTTCGGGCGGGAATATACGCATCAGCAGCGTTTGCGACATGGGCATGATCGGCCCGCCGCAAATGCCCTGACCAATGCGGCAGGCGACCAGCATCGTCAGCGTGCTGGACAGGCCACACAGCACCGAGAAAAGGCCGAAGCCGATCATCGACAGCGTGAACATGCGCACCACGCCGAAGCGCATCGCCAGCCATCCGGTCAGCGGGACGCAGATAGCCTCGGCCACGGCATAGGATGTGATGATCCATGTGCCCTGATCGGGCGAAATGCCCAGATTGCCGGCGATATGCGGGACGGACACGTTGGCGATCGTCAGGTCCAGCACAACCATCAGGTTGCTAAGCGCCAGAACCAGCCCCGCCAGCGTCCGGCTGCGCGGGGAAAGCCTTGAGAAGATATCGTCGCCAGCCATCGCCGGGGCGCCCCTTATTTTTCGCTCAGGTCGATCTCGACGTCCATGGACAATCCGACACGCAGCGGGTGCGCAGCCAGTTCCTTGGGGTCGAGCGCAATGCGCAGCGGCAGGCGCTGCACGATCTTGATCCAGTTGCCGGTCGCATTCTGCGCGGGGATCAGGGACAGGGACGACCCCGTGCCGCCAGAGAAGCCGACAACCTTGCCATGATAGACGACATCGCCGCCATAGAGGTCGGACGTCACGGTTGCCGGCATGCCGACCTTCACGTCACGCAACTGGCGTTCCTTGAAATTGGCGTCGACATAAAGATGGCCGAGCGGAACGATCGTCATGATCGAATTGCCCTGCGCCACGCGCTGGCCCACCTGCACCTGCCGCTTGGTGATCACACCGTCGATCGGCGCGCGAATGATGCTGCGATCCAGATCCAGCTTCGCCGAATCCAGCTTCGCCTGCGCCGCCATGACTGCCGGGTCGGTGTCGATGGTCGATCCGCGCACCAGCGCATCATTGGCTTCCAGCTGACCGGTGGCCGCGCCACGGGTCGCCTGCGCCGTCTGAACGCCAGCACGGGCCAGATCGAGCGCCGCCTTGGCAGCGGCATAGCCCTTGCGCGCGGTGGTCACTTCATCGCCCGACACGGCGCCGTCATTCACCAGCGCTTCACGGCGTTGCAGGTCGATCCGGGCCTTGTCGAAATCCGCCTGCGCGGTGGCAAGCTGGGCACGCGCCTGCACGATATCCGCGCCACGTGCATCGACCTGCGCGGCGAGCGACTGGCTGGTCGCCTGCGTCTGGCGGAAGCGGCGACGCGCATCGGCCAGATCGGCTTCCGCCTGCGCCACGGCAATCTGGGCGTTGGTCGGGTCCAGCTTGACCAAAACATCGCCCTTCTTAACCGCCTGCGTATCGCTGACCAGCACTTCGATGGCCTGGGCCGAGATCAGCGGCGTGACCTGCGCCATTTCCGCATTCACATAGGCATTATCAGTGCCGACATGGTTGCGGCCGACCAGCAGATACCAGGCGGCCCACAGCAGCCCGACGACGATCACGACCACCGCCAGGCGGATCAGCCATGTCTTGCGCGCCGACTGACGCTCTTCCTGCTTCGCTTCGGTGGTTTCGAGGGCGGCGTCAGCCATGCGGTTGATCCTTGGAGAGGGGTTCGCCTGCGGTGAAACCACCGCCCAGCGCACGGATAAGGGCAATATCGGTGGAGAAGGCGCTGGCTTCCAGCCCCGCCAACTGCTGACGCGCGGCCAGCAACTGATCCTCGACATTCAGCACGTCGAGATAGGTGGAAAGCCCGCCTTTGTAGCGTTTCTGCGCGATGGCATAGGCATCTTCCGACGCCGTAACGGCCGCTTTCGCATCGGTCACGCGCTGGTCCAGCGTCTTGCGGGTGGTGACGGCATCCGCCACCTCCTGATACGCGCCCAGCACGGCCTTGTCATAAGAAGCGACCGCTTCGTCATAGGTGGCGCGGGCACCGCGATATTGCGCCCGCAAAGCCCCCCCATGGAAGATCGGCAGGCTGATCGCCGGCCCCGCATTGCCGAAGATCGAATCCTTCGAAAACAGCGTGTCGGTGAAGGGCCTGTTCGTGCCGTTGATCGTGTTGCCGGCGAAGATCGCGTCATAGCCAAGCGACTGCACGCCGATCAGCGCGCTCAGCCGCACCGCCGGATAGAAATCGGCGCGCGCCACCTTGATCCGGCTCGCCGCCGCCTCCGCGCGGGCCAGCGCAGCGGCGACATCGGGGCGACGGGCAACCAGATTGGTCGTCACGTCCGCCGGCAGGCCAAGCGGCGCCAGCGCGCCGATCTTCGGCCGGGTGATGGAAAGGCCGCGATCCGGCCCTGCGCCAATCAGGGCAGCAATCTGATGCTGACGCAGTTCGATCGCCATCTTTGCGCCGGCCAGTTGGGCCTTGGCGGACGACACGGTGGCATCGGCCTGACGCACGCTGCCGCGCGTTTCCAGACCATTTTGCCGCCGGTCCGCCACCAGCTTCTGGCTGGCCAGCCGCAGGTCCAGCGTCCGCTGGGCGATCTCCGCATCGTCATGCAGACGGGCGAGATCGGCATAGGCGTCGGCGATTCCCGTCGCGAGCACCAGCCGCGCCTGCTGCGTATCGATCGTTGCGGCGCGCGCTTCGGAGGTGGCCGCCGCCAGCGACGCCTTGTTCTTACCCCACAAGTCGAGGTCGAAGCCCAGATCCAGTGCCAGACGGCCCGTGCCCAACCAGCCCTTCGGCACGAAAGCCGAGGGCGTGCCCATATTATAGCTCTGCTTGGTCGCCGCTGCACTACCCTCGGCATCGACGGTCGGCAGCAGCGCTGCACCCGCCTGCCGCTGCATGGCCATGGCGCTGCGGAAACGGGCATCGGCCATCGCCACGTCGGGGGACGCGCGCAGGCCTTCCTCGATCAACTGATCGAGTTGCGGATCGCCATAGGCCTTCCACCAGCCATCGCCGGGCCAGGCGGCCGGCGCAGCGGCAAGACTGCTGCTGGCGGCGACGCTCTGGGCCGACCGCATTTCGGGTTTCGGCCCCAGATCGGGCACTGCCGCACAGGCAGACAGGATCAGGATAGATGAGGCCACGCCTCCCATGCGGGTGGCCAAGGCAAAGCGACTCAAGGACATATTAAACCGTACCACCTAGTATGAAAATCGCCATTGCGCCCGCTGCAAAGCCTTGTCAACAAAATTAGCGTACTCTATAGTACGTTTTTATGACAGAGCCGCCCGCCCCCCCGATTCCCACCAAAAGGGAAGCCCGTCGACAGGACCGGCGCGACACGATCCTGAATGTGGCACAATGCTATTTTCTGGAACATGGCTATGCGGGCACCAGCATGTCCGGCATCGCCGCCGAACTGGGCGGCTCCAAAGGGACGCTGTGGAATTACTTCCCGTCCAAGCCCGCGCTCTTCTCTGCCGTGCTCGACCGGGTGGCAAAGGCCTATCGCGCCCGGCTTTCGCAATTGCTCGATCCGGGCAATGCGCTGGAGCCGACCTTGCGTGCCGCCTGCCTCAGCCTGCTGACCAAGGTGACGTCTCCCGAAGCGATCGCCCTGCATCGGCTGATCGTCGCGGAAGGGCGGCGCTTCCCGGAACTGGCGCAGATTTTCTTCGATCTCGCGCCGATGAATACCCGGCTACTGCTGGCGGACTTTCTGCTCGGCGCCATGCAGCGCGGCCAGTTGCGACAGGCTGACCCTGTGGATGCCGCCCGCGCACTGATGTCGCTGACCATGTCGAACAGCCATCATCAAATGCTCATGGGCCAGATCGAGCAACCCGATCCGGCGCAACTCGAAGCAGATGTCCACTTCGCCGTCGACCTGTTCCTGCGCGCTTACGGCATCCATGATGCAAGCAATCCGGCAAACGCCCGCCATTAACCATTTCTTTGCGCGCCGATCCTATCCTTCCTCCGTCAAGAAGGTGGGACATGATTCAGTTCTTCAAGCGTAACCGGAGCCGTCATCCAGACTCGCTGGGCAAGGCCGACAAAGGGCAACCGCAGCGGCGGCTGCGCCTGCTGCTGGTGGATGAAAACCCGACCGCGCGCGCCGTGATCGCCCGCCGCCTTTCGCATCTGAACTATGACATCGTGCTGGCCGAAAATGGCTTCATCGCCCTCACCCTGCTGGTGACGCGCCCGGTCGATGCCATATTGATCGACATGGACCTGACCATGTTGCCCGCCGTCGCGACCATGCAGAAGATCCGCGCCGCCAATCTGGCCGGCAATGCCTGTTTCGTGATGATCGCCGGTCGACTCGACGGCCAGTCGACGATCGAGGCGCTGGAAGCGGGCGCGGACGATCATGTCGTAAAGCCCTTTGACTTTGACGTCCTTGACGCGCGCTTGCGGCATCTGTGCCATCGCGCCGACGCCATGGGCGCCCTCACCCGCCATAATGCCGATCTGGACGCCCGTATTGCGCGCCGCGCGGTGGAACTGGGCGAAACCCGCGAAAGTCTGCGCGAATTGCAGGCGGACCGGGCTCGACTGGTGTCGTCTATACAGGCGCTACAGGATGAAGTGACGCGGCTCCAGTCAGCCCCGGCCTAACCAGACCGACAACCCATCCGTCAATTTCGCAGGCGGCGCTTCCACAGCGATCCGCGCCGCATCGGCACGGGCACGATCCAATATCGCGTCAGGCGTACCCGACGGATAATAGACGCGATCGGCCAGCGCCAGCATACGCGCATCACGCAGCGTCAGGTCATCGGGATCGTCCGACCGCAGCCGGACATGATGGACAATATCAGCCGCACCATCCGATCCCGCCGCCAGCCAGGCGCTGACATCGGGATCGCCACCCAGCGGATCGATCGCACCGCCGGGCGCAAGCCCCTGCGCGATAGCCCGGCGCCTTTGCCCCGCATCTGGCCATAGCCGCCGCAGGTCCGGTCGGGCAGCAAATAAATGGCGGGCGAGCGATCCGATATGCTGTGGCAGCATCGCCTCCAGCCTTTGCCGCAAGGCCGCCGCCAGCCCCGCCGACGCCCCACCGGTGCCGATCGCGATCAGCACCGGGTCGCGATCCACGATCGCAGGCAGGGTAAAATCGCACAAAGCCGGCCGGTCGGTCGCGTTCACCAGCACGCCTCGCGCCTTCAGCCGCGCCACCACCGCCTCGTCGCCATCCGACACGATGGCGATGCGCGCCTCCCCATCATCCTCGCCGACGATGATCGCGCCCGCCCGCTCCAGCAGGCGGCGCTTGGCGTCAGCCGCCTCGCCCTCCCCCGTCAGGATGACCGGCCTGCCCGCCAGCAACAGGAAGACGGGCAAGCTGTGCATCAGCCGACCCAGTCGGGAATGATGTCCGCGTCGATCAGCGCCTGCACCGGCGGCCGTTCCCGCACCACCGCCCATTTGTCGCCCGACACCAGCACTTCGGGGGTCAGCGGGCGACTGTTATAGGTGCCAGCCATGGTCGCGCCATAAGCACCCGCCGTCATGAAGGCGACCAGATCGCCGGCCTTCACCACATCCATGTCGCGATGCATGGCGAAAGTATCGCCCGTTTCGCAGACCGGCCCCACGACATTGGCAGTCTCACGCACACCCGCCGGCTTCACCGCGCGGATATCATGCCAGGCATCATAGAGGCTTGGCCGCATCAGATCATTCATGGCCGCGTCGACGATGACGAAGGGCGCCTGCGCGCCCTGCTTCACCCGCACCACGCGCGACAGCAGCACACCCGCATTGCCCACGATCACCCGGCCCGGCTCGAACATCAGCCGCACCGGCCAGCCCTGCGTCACTCGCGTCACCATCGCGCCATAATCGGCGGGGCTGGGCGGCAAGGGCTGTGAGGGATCATAGGGCACGCCAAGGCCACCGCCGAGGTCAGCCGTGCGAATGTCATGGCCCGCCGCGCGCAGTTCCGTGATCAGTGCGCCGACCTTCACGAAGGCGGCCTCCAGCGGGGCGAGATCGGTCAGCTGGCTGCCGATATGGACGGCGACACCCTGCACATCCAGACCGGGCAGGTCACGCGCGGCGGCATAGCTTTCCAGCGCGCGGGCATAGGGAATGCCGAACTTGTTTTCCGACTTGCCGGTCGAAATCTTGGCATGGGTGCCAGCGTCGACATCCGGGTTGATGCGATAGGCGACCGGCGCCTTCTTCCCCATCGACACGGCCACTTGCGACAGCATTTCGGCTTCCGGCTCGCTTTCCAGATTGAACTGGTAGATGCCCTGTTCCAGCGCGATCCGCATTTCATCGGCGGTCTTGCCGACGCCGGAAAAGACGATGCGGTTCGCCGGAATCCCCGCCGCAACGGCGCGCAGCAATTCACCACCCGACACGACATCCGCGCCCAGCCCCAGCTTCGCCAGCGTCGCCAGCACGGCGGCATTGGGGTTGGACTTGACCGCAAAGGCGATCAGCGGATCGGCCAGCGCGCTCAGCCCTTCGCGGAATACGGCGACATGGCGTTCCAGCGTCGCGGTCGAATAAATATAGACGGGCGTGCCGACCGCCTGCGCGATCGCATCCATCGGCACCTGCTCCACCTGCATGGCGCCGTCGACATAGGTGAAATGATCCAAGGTCTGTTCCTGTAAACTTAACCTCGTCATTGCGAGCGTAGCGAAGCAATCCAGTGTCGCTTCGTGGATTGCTTCACTACGCTCGCAATGACGATCCGATTATATACGCATCTATTCTATTGCGGCTGCCGTTCGGGCGGCAGATCGAAACCGTCATCGTCGCGTTTTCGCGACTGGGTCAGCAATTCCACGTTCCGCTCTGGCCGGGCCTGGATGGAAGGCTGCATCAGTTGCGCCGCTGTCGGCGCCGTTGCCGCGCCGTTCGGCACGGCCGGCAGGCTCTGCCCCTTGAGCGGCTTGAGCGGCTGACGCCCGCCACAGGCCGTCAGCGCCAGTGCCACCAACGCCAGACCGGCAAGCGTCCGCTTCTTCATGCACCCAGTTCCTTCCTGGCATCTGCAATCCGCGCCCGCACCTGCGAGGGCGCGGTGCCACCATGGCTTTGACGGCTGGCCACAGATGCATCAACCGTCAGCACGGCATAGACCCGATCGTCGATCCGCGCATCAATCTCTTTGAGCGTCGCCAGCGGCAACTGGTCCAGCGGCACCGCCGCCGCTTCGGCCGCAGCCACGGCGCGACCAGTGATATGATGCGCCTCGCGGAAGGGGATACCGCCTTCCCGCACCAGCCAGTCGGCCAGATCGGTCGCGGTCGCAAAGCCGCTTTCGGCCAGACCGCGCATCCGGTCGGTGCGGAACGTCACCGTTTCGATCATGCCGGTCATCGCCGCGATCGACAGGCCCATCAGGTCATGCGCCTCGAACACCGGCGGCTTGTCGTCCTGCATATCCTTCGAATAAGCGAGCGGCAGGCCCTTCATCGTCACGCACAGCGCATTCATGCAGCCCATGATCCGCCCGGCATGGCCGCGCACCAGTTCGGCCGCATCGGGATTGCGCTTCTGCGGCATGATCGAGCTGCCGGTCGAATAGGCGTCGGGCAGCTTGACGAAGCCAAAGGGCTGGCTGGCCCAGATGATGAATTCCTCCGCCAGCCGCGACAGGTGGAGCGACGCCTGCGTCGCCGCCATCAGATAATCGAGCGCGAAGTCGCGGTCGGAGACGCTGTCCAGACTATTGTCGGTCGGCTTGGCAAAGCCCAGAGCCGCCGCCGTCATATGGCGATCGGTCGGAAAGCCCGTGCCGGCCAGCGCCGCCGCGCCCAGCGGGCATTCGTTGAGGCGCGCGCGGGCGTCAGCAAAGCGACTGCGATCGCGGCGCACCATTTCATAATAGGCCATCAGATGGTGGCCCAGCGTCACCGGCTGCGCGGACTGGAGATGGGTGAAGCCCGGCATCACCGCATCGGCATTCTCTTCGGCCCGCGCCACCAGCGCGCGTTGCAGGCTCAGCAGCCCCGCCTCGACCTCATCAATCGC
This sequence comes from Sphingobium sp. AP50, assembly GCF_900109095.1. Taxonomy (GTDB): domain Bacteria; phylum Pseudomonadota; class Alphaproteobacteria; order Sphingomonadales; family Sphingomonadaceae; genus Sphingobium. The sequence goes on along the minus strand of NZ_FNYZ01000001.1, from coordinate 631,633 downwards.
ATCACGAACCCACAGACGGAAATCGGTCGCCACCTGATCATTGCGGCTGCGCGCCGTGTGCAGGCGACCCGCCGCCGGGCCGATCAGTTCGGCCAGCCGCGATTCCGTGACCATATGGATATCTTCCAGGTCCAGATTCACCGGCACGCCGTTCGCTTCATATTCGGCGGCGATGGTATCGAGGCCGGCGGAAATCACCTTCGCATCATCGTGCGAAACGATGCCCTGCTGGGCCAGCATCGCGACATGCGCCTTGGACCCGGCGATATCCTGTTTCCACAATCGCTTGTCGAAGGGGATGGAGGCATTTATCTCACGCATGATCGATGCCGGGCCGGCCGCGAACCGGCCACCCCACATGCTGTTGGAGCCCTTCCCAGTGATCTCTTCTTCACGCGCGCTAATGATACTGCTCCTGCCTGCCGCTCTGGCGGCCTGCGATAGGCAATCCCCGCCCCCGGAGCAAGACACTGCGCAAGCCAATGCCGCCACCAGCGGCGAAGTCGCTCCGGCATCGGGGCAGGCCGACAAGGACAGCGCCTTCAACTATAAACTAGACCGCAGCAAGGCCGGCACGCCCGCGCCCGATTTCGCCTTCCTCGATCCGGACGGGGGCGAAAAGACGCTGAAGGATTTTGCCGGCAAGCCGATGCTGGTCAATCTCTGGGCCACATGGTGCACGCCCTGCGTCGCGGAAATGCCCACGCTGGACCGGATCGCCGCAACCTATGGCCCCAAGGGTCTGGCCGTGCTCACCATATCGCAGGATAATCAGGGGCTGAAGGTCGTGAAGCCCTTCTTCGCCAAACATAACCTGCCGCACCTCAAGGGCTGGGCCGATCCCGAAACCGAATTCGGATTCAGCTACGCCACCGGCCTTCTGCCCACCACGGTCATCTATGACGCACAGGGCAAGGAAATGGTGCGCGTCATCGGCGCGATGGATTGGGAAGGCCCCGAAGCCAAGGCGCTGATCGATGCGGCCATGGCAAGCTGATCAAGACGCGGTAGCGAGGAAACGAGCAACCGCGAAAAATCCGCCATGACAAATGATAAGATGAATGCGGTTAGCAATCATGTGTATCATTTTAACAACAGCCATAGCACCGCACAGTCTTAGTGTCAGAAATGTTTGAGAAATAATTCGGTTCTTCGAAGTTTTTTTGCAGTGCAATAGAGGCTTTTGAGCAGCCGCCCGTCATCCTTCCTGTCATCCATAATGCATAAACAGGGGGCATGAATGACGCGACTTTCCGCGCTTAAGATTTCTTTGATTATGGCTTCGTCCTGGTCTGCTTGCGCCATGGCGCAGACAGCACCGCAGGAACCCCAGGCTGATGATGGCACCGCCATCATCGTCACCGGCACCCGTGCCGTGGGCATGTCCGCCGCAGACAGCGCCGCACCGGTGCAGGTTCTGGGCGAATCCGCCCTCGCCAAGGTAGGTCAGCCTAACCTCAATCAGGCACTGACCCAGATCGTGCCGAGCTTCACCGCCCAGACTCAGGGCACCGACATGTCGAACTTCGCCCTGTCTGCCCGCCTGCGCGGCCTGTCGCCGAACCACACGCTGGTCATGGTCAATGGTAAGCGCCGCCATGGCTCTTCCATCCTTCAGGTGATCGCCGGCCCGTTCCAGGGTTCCGCCGCGCCCAGCATCGACCTCATTCCGCCAGATGCCGTCGACCATATCGAAATCCTTCAGGACGGCGCCGCCGCCCAATATGGCACCGACGCGATTGCCGGCGTCATCAACCTGATCCTCAAGGACCAGGATGAAGGCGGCAGCTTCAAGATGACCGGCGGCCAATATTATGACAGCGAAGGCGAATTGTTCAGCGTCAGCGGCAATGTCGGCTTCAAGCTGGGCGAAGACGGCTTCTTCAACGTCACCGCCTTCCATCGTCGTCAGGATTACACCACGACCGGCACCGGCCAGGTCCAGATCACCAAGCCCGACGGCACGCTTCAGCCCAATGTTCCGACCCAATGGTCGAACCTCTCGGGCGACGCCCTATCGGGCATCAATGGCGGCCAAGCCAAGTCCGAACTCAGCCTGCTTTTCTACAATATGGGCTATGATTTTGGCGGCGTCGAATTCTACAGCTTCGGTGATATCTCGCACCGCGTCGGCTATGCCAATCAGGGCTATCGCCACCCCTCGCGCATCTGTAACGTTCCGGGGAACAGCGGCGGCAGCATCACCCCCACCGCCTATGACCCTTCGCTCTGCCTCGGCAACACCGGCGTCGTCGGCATGGTGCCGCAGCAGAAGGTGGTCCAGGACGAATATAGCATCACCGGTGGCGTGCGCGGCGATGTCGCGGACTGGAACTACGACTTCGGCGTGACCTATGGTTCGGACAAGAACCAGATTTACACGATCGAGTCCGCGAACCGCTCGCTCTATCAGAACACCGGCTTCACCCCGACCGACTTCTACGACGGCATGTTCAAGCTGACCCAGTTGACCACCACGCTCGACATTCGCAAGGAATTCGACGTCGGCATGGGCGGCCCACTGACCTTCGCCTTCGGTGGTGAGTATCGGCGTGAACGCTACACGATCGGCGCAGGCGACGAAGGCTCCACCTATCTGGAGGGCGGCCAGTCCTTCCCCGGTTATCAGGCAAGCGACGCAGGTGTCTTCGGCCGTCATGTGAAGGCCGTCTATGCCAACGTCATCCTGGAACCCGTGGATCGCTGGACTGTCGACCTTGCCGGTCGCTATGAAGACTATAGCGATTTCGGCGACACCAGCATCGGCAAGATCACGACTCGCTACGACTTCAACGATGCCATCGCCATCCGCGGCACGGCCAGCACGGGCTTCCGCGCACCGACGCTTCAGGAAGGCAATTATTCGGCAACCAATGTCAGCCCGACTGGCGCCGTGCTTCAGTTGCCGCCGTCCTCGGCCGCCGCGCAACTGCTAGGCTTCAGCGCGCTCAAGCCGGAAAAGTCGACCAACTTCTCGGCCGGTATCGTTCTGCGGCCGATCCCGAAGCTGGCCATCACGCTTGATGGTTATTACATCAAGATCAAGGATCGCATCGCGGGCACCGCGCAAATTCGCGGCACCGTCAACGGCGTGATCCAGCCGGGTAATGCGGCTACCGGCGTGCCGACCGGCCAGCAGGTGCTCGACGCCATCGCCGCTCGCGGCGTGGCCATCGACAATGTGCCGAACCTGGGCGTCGCGACCTTCACCAATGGCATCGATACCCGCACGATGGGCCTCGACTTCTCGGCCAGCTACCCGATCCAGTTCGACTTCGGTCGCCTCGATCTGACGCTGTCGGCCAACTACACCAAGACGAAGGTCACGAAGAACCGCATCCCGGGTCTCTTCAGCGCCCAGTCGGTCAGCTATCTGGAAGATGCATCGCCCGACTACAAGATCGGTTGGGGCGGCCTGTTCACCAGCGGCAAGTTCAGCCTGAACCTGCGTGAAACCTTCTATGGCAGTTCCAGCATCCTGGTCTATCCGGCGATCAGCGGCGCACCGGCCTTCACCGGTGTCGTGAAGGCAGCGGCGATCACCGACCTGGAAGCTGGCTATGAGTTCACCGACTCGGTGACCGTCTCGATCGGTGCGAACAACCTGTTCAACAAGCGCCCCGAAGTGCCCAAGCTGCTGACCGGCTACACCATCGCACCGGGCGTCTCGCCCTATGTGAACGGCAGCACGACGTACAATTCGCCTTATGGCCATGGCGCCTATGGTAGCTCGGGCGGCTATTATTACGCCCGTATCGACTTCAAATTCTAAGCGAAGTCACGAAGGAAGGGCCGGTCCATACAGGATCGGCCCTTCTGCTTTACGAAATCTGGGGGGAAAGCCATGAAAGCAGCGATTGCCGCATTGACCCTGGCCGCCATGGCCACCGGTTCGGCAATGGGATCGGCTTCGGCCGCGACCGTCGAACATAAGCAGACGCCCGGCGCCATGATCGCCAGCGCCGCCATCATTCCGCCCGGCAGCACTTTCTATTATCTGTCCGGCGCTACCGCCGCGCCGATCAACCCGGCCGACACCGACAGCGCGGACGCCTATGGCGATACCGAAGCGCAGGCCATGTCCATCTTCACCAAGATGAAGGCACAACTGGGCGAAATGGGTCTGACCATGGGCGACGTGGTGAAGCTCACCGTCTTCCTCGTCGGCGATCCAAAGCAGGGCGGCAAGATGGACCGCGACGGCCTGACCCGCGCCTACAAGAAATTCTTCGGCACCGCCGACCAGCCCAATCTGCCGACCCGGTCGGCGTTCCAGATTTCCGCACTCGCACGGCCGCAGCAACTGATCGAGATCGAAGGCGTCGCGGCAAAGGCGCCCTGATCCATTCCGGTTTCCAGCAAGACTATTGGCAGGGGATAAGGGGGCGAGGCCCCTGCCGCGACATTCTCGCCCGTCCAGACGGGATCAATCATGACAGACAGCATAGCACCCAGCCGCCGCGACCTCCTGACCATGATCGGCAAGGTCGGCGGCGCTGCGGCCATGTATCAGGCGATGACCGCGCTTGGCCACGCCGCCGAAACCCAGTTCACCGGCCCGCCGGTCCTGAGCGGCGCGAAGCCCGGTGCCTCCGTCATCATCCTGGGCGCGGGTCTGGCCGGCATGGCCGCCGCCTATGAGCTGCAAAAGGCCGGCTATGCGGTCAAGATACTGGAATTTCAGGATCGCCCCGGCGGCCGCAACTATTCGCTGCGCGGTGGCGATAGCTTCACCGAAAGCGACGGCACGGTGCAGAAGGTGCAGTTCGCGCCCGGCAACTATATCAATCCCGGCCCCTGGCGCATCCCGCACCATCACAAGGCGCTGCTCCATTATTGCCGCCAGTTCGGCGTCGCGCTGGAGCCCTTTATCCAGCTCAACCATAATGGCTTCATCCATTCGACCGAAGCCTTTGGCGGCAGGCCGATGCGCTACAAGGAAGTCGCGACCGACTTCAAAGGCCACACGTCCGAACTGCTGGCCAAGGCGGTCAGCGCCAATGCGCTGGACGACAAGCTGTCTGCCGAGGACAAGGAAAAGCTGATGGAGGCGCTCCGCAACTGGGGCGTGCTGGACAAGAATATGGCCTATACCAGCAGCCTCAAGGTCTCCGCCCAGCGCGGCTATGATCAGGCGCCCGGTGGCGGCCGCAACGGCGCGCCCACCCCGTCGCAGATCGCCAAGCTACAGGATGTGCTGGACCCGCAGGTCTGGACGGCCATGTCCTTCTATTTCAGCTATGTGATGCAGACGACGATGTTCCAGCCGGTCGGCGGCATGGACATGATCGGCAAGGCGTTCGCGAAGAAGATCGGCAAGATCGTCATCTACAATGCCAAGGCAACGAAGGTCGCCCAGTCCGACAAGGGCGTGACCGTCAGCTACAAGGATGTCGCGACCGGCCAGATGCATGATGTCAGCGCCGACTGGTGCGTCTGCACCATCCCGCTGTCGATCATCAGCCAGGTCGACATGCAGGTGTCCCCGGCGCTCAAGGCTGCGATGAAGGCGGTGCCCTATGGCGGCCATGCGAAGATCGGCATGGAATTCAAGCGTCGCTTCTGGGAAGAGGACGACAATATCTATGGCGGTCACAGCTTCACCGACCAGACAATCACCCAGCTTTCCTACCCCAATGACAAGATGTTCGGCCAAGGCCCGGCCGTGTTGCTGGGCGCCTTCGCCCGTGGGCTTGCCGGGTTCCAGATCGCCAGCATGACGCCGGAACAGCGCATCGAAACAGCGCTGAAACAGGGGGAGGTCTTCCATCCCCAATATCGCAAGGAGTTCCTCAGCGGCGTGTCCGTGCCATGGACCCGCGTGCCATGGATTTTGGGCTGCACGTCCGAATGGAGCGAGGAAAACCGCAAGGCGCATTACAAGAATCTGGTCGCGCTCGACAATCGCGTCGTTCTGGCGGGGGAACATGCCAGCTACTATGGTGGTTGGATGGAAGGATCGATCCTGTCGGGTATCGACGCCATCACCCAGATTCACGAACGCGCGCAGGCGGCATAGAGATGCGCGGCACGATCCTTCGCCTCGGCCTGCTGACCATGCTGGCCGCCGCGCCTGCTCTGGCGGACTCGCCCGGCGGCAGGCCTGCCAAGGTCGCGCTGCCCGACGGGGAGCAGGTCTATAATCAGATCTGCGCCGCCTGCCATCTGGACAAGGCGCAGGGCTCGCCCGACGGCACCGTCCCTGCCCTTGCCCATAATGCCAAGCTGGCCGACCCCGATTATCCGGTCACCGTGGTCATGAAGGGTCAGGGCGGCATGCCCTGGTTCTCCGAAATGCTCACCCCGGCGCAGGTCGCTTCGGTCGTCGGCTATGTCCGCACCCATTTCGACAATGCGTATCCCGAACCGATCAGCGAAGCGGACGTGAAGCGCATCGCCGCAAAAGGAAGCGAAGAATGACGGATACCAGCTTCTCCCGCCGGATGCTGATGCGAGGCGCCATCGCGGCGGCGGGCGCGGCCAGTGCCGCCCCGGCCCTCGCCCAGCGCGGGCGCAAGGTTGCCATGCCCGAAGACCCTAAAGCCATGGTGTCCACGCTGACCGACGCGGTCTATATCAACAGCAACGAAAATCCGCTCGGCCCCTGCCCGGCTGCGCTGGAGGCCTTGAACGGCCTCGACAAGCTGTCCGGCCGCTATGGCATGGCCTTCGCCGCGCAACTGGAGCGGCTGTTCGCCCGGCAGAACGGCCTCATCCCTGAACAGGTGCAGGTCCATCCCGGCTCCTACATGACCCTCCGTTCTGTAGCGCTGACCTATTCGTCGCAGGACCGGCCGATCGCCTTTTTCGAACCGACCTTCGACAGCGGCTTCGTGGGGAAGGGGAACAAGGTGGTCACCAGCGCCGTGCCCATCCCCCTGTCGGGCGATTTTCGCGGCGACCTGCGCCAGATGCTCGCCGCCGCGCCCAATGCCGGCGTCTATTATATCTGCAATCCCAACAATCCGACCGGCCTCGTCACGCCTCGCGCCGACATCGAATGGCTGCTCGCCAACAAGCCGGCCGGATCGGTGCTGCTGATCGACGAAGCCTATATCCATTTCAGCGACGCGCCCTCCTGCCTTGATCTGGTCGCGAAGGGTGCGGACGTGCTGGTCACGCGCACCTTCTCGAAAATCTATGGCCTTGCGGGCCTGCGCTGCGGCCTCATCGCCGGGCGGAAGGATCTGCTCGACGGCATGGCCGATTATGGCGTCAACATCACGCCCATGCCCGCCGTCGTCGCTGCCGAAGCCAGCCTGCTCGACCCCAAATTGCTGCCGGATCGCAAAGCCTATAACAAGGCTGTGCGTGACGATCTCTTCGCCTGGCTGGACCAGCGCGGCATCCGCTATCTGCCCAGCGAAGGCAGTTTCGCGATGATCCATGTCGGCCGTTCCGGCGCGGACGTCACCGCCGCGCTCGCCAGCCAGAAAATCTTCATCGGCGGCGCGCGCAAGCATATGGACGACTGGGTCCGCGTCTCCTTCGGCACGCCGGCGGAAATGCAGGCGTTCAAGATCGCCTTCGCCAAGATCATGGCGTGACCTTCAGCCGTCGTCAGGCGCTGGGCGCCGTCCTTGCCGTGCCACTGGCGGCGCAGGCCGCGCGTGCCGCGACCTCGCTTAGCCTGCCCGACAAGGCGAGTTTCGCCGCCACGCCCGTCGCCTATCTGGACAGCGCCTCCACCCATCCGATCAGCCTGGGCGCGCGAGCGGCGATGGACGCCTATGTCGCCACGCGCACGCTCGATCCCGCTGCAACCGCGCGCAAGCCAGTGGATCGCGCCGCCACCATCGCCAAATTCGCCCGACTGGTGAACGCGGACCCGGATGAAATCTGCTGGGTCCAGTCCACCACCATGGGCGAACAGGCGGTGCTGCGCGCGCTCGGCTTCCCCCACAAAGGCGGCCGCATCGTCACCGATACGCTGCATTTCTATGCCGGTTTCCCCATGTATCAGGAACTGGCCAAGCAGGGCGTCGACATGCATTGGGTTCAGGCCCGCGACGGCCGCATCGCCATGGAGGATATGGCCAAAGCCATCACGCCGGCCACGAAGCTGGTCAGCCTCTCGCTCGTCTCCACCTATAATGGCTTCCAGCACGACCTGAAGGCCGTCTGCGACCTCGCCCATGCGGCCGGCGCGCTGGTCTATGCCGACATCATCCACGCCGCCGGCGCCGTGCCGGTGGACCTCCACGGCAGCGGCGTCGATTTCGCCGCCTGCGCCACCTATAAATGGCTGATGGGCGATTTCGGCCTCGGCTTCCTCTATGCCCGGCGCGGCGTGCTGGACAATTTGCCGCTCGCCGACTTCGGCTATTATGGCTTCGCCGCCCCCGGCACCCCGCCGGGCATCGGCCTCTCTCCGCCAGCAACCCATATCTATCCTATGGACCCGCCGGGCGATACGCCGGTCAGCTACAGCATCCGCCCCGGCACGCTCGGCCATTTCGGCACCGGCACCTATGCGCAGGCGGTGGTCGCCGCGATCGATCATGGCCTGGACCATATCGGCGCGCTGGGCGTTCCCGCGATCCAGAGCCATGCCCAGAGCCTGATCGGCGAATTGCGACAGGGGCTGACCGGCAAGGGCTATCGCCTGATCACCCCGCCCGGCACCACCACGCCCATCCTGACCGCGCTGCACCCGGAAGCCAAAGCCCGCCTGACCGATCCGCTGGCCAAAGCACAGGTCCGCATTTCGCTGCACGACCATCATTTCCGCATCTCGCCATCGATCTTCAACGATGCGACAGATGTCCGCCGCCTGCTCGACGCCCTGCCTCGCGCCTGACTAATGGGAGACTATCCGATGAAGCGCCTTCTTGCCGCCGCCCTGTTGCTGGGCGCCACGCCCGCTCTGGCCCAGCCCGCCACCGCGCCGCAACCCCTGCCGGCCAAACTGCCCTTCTCGCCTTCGATCCGGGTCGGCGACATCCTCTTCATGTCGGGCCAGATCGGTCAGGTGCCCGAAGGCATGGACAAGCATAAGGAAGGGTTCGACGCCGCCGTCAAAGGCGCAATGGATTCGATCGGCAAGATATTGGCAACCAATGGCCTCGACTATGGCCATGTCGTCAAATGTACGGTGATGCTGGCCGACATGGCAGACTGGCCACGCTTCAACGCCGCCTATCTGCCCTATTTCGAAGGCAAGCGCCTGCCGACCCGCAGCGCCTTTGGCGCCAGTGGCCTGGCCTTGGGCGCGCCGCTGGAAGTGGAGTGTATCGCCGCGTTCAAATAAGCCCGGTTAAAGCGGTACGGCTTCCCGCAGGACCAGCACCGGCACGCCATCGCGAACCGGAAAAGCCAGTCCTGCGGCGTCCGACAGCAGCGCCTGTCGCGCCGCGTCCCACCGCAGGGGCGTGCGCGTCACCGGGCAGACCAGCTTCGCCAACAGCCACGGGTCGATCGGCGCGGCTGCATTCATCGTCGCATCACTCATTGCATCGTCGTCCCGCCGTCGCGCTCGATACGGCCAACGATCTGCATCAACTGGATGATCCGGTCGGCCCGTTCGGACAGCGTATCGGCCTCCAGCAAGGTCTGCTTGGCCGCCGGATCGAAGGGCGCGATCTGTGCGATGCCGTTGACCAGCGCGGTGTCATCCAGCCGCGACACCGCCGTCCAGTCCACGACATAGCCCAGCGCATCGGCGAAGCGCCGCGATTCCTGCTCCAGCGCAGCGCGCTCCACGGCGTGCAGCACTTCATCCTCCTGCGGCGCCTGCTCCACATCCGCCTCGATCTGGCGGAACTGGGTCGCGACCGGCAATTCCCGCACCAGCCGGAAACGCGCCAGTCCCGTCAGGATGATGTTGAACCGGCCATCCTCCAGCGCCTCGATATGGCTGACATGTCCCAGACAGCCGACATCGAACAGCGGCTGCACAGGACCACCACCGCGCGGCTGGATCATCCCGATCCGCCGGTCCCGCGCCATCACGTCATGGATCAGCGCCCGATAGCGCGGCTCGAAGATATGCAGCGGCAATTCCATGCCCGGCAGCAGCAAGGCGCCGGACAGCGGGAATATGGAGATACGCGCGATCGGCACGGTCTTTACGAGAACAGGATCTGCGACAGCTTGCGCCGCTGCGCCGAAACCCAGGGATCTTCCAGCCCGACGGCCTCGAAAATCTTGAGCAACTGCGCCCGCGCAGCGCCATCATTCCAGGCCCGGTCGCGCCGGACGATTTCCAGCAGCGCTTCAGCCGCAGCATCGCGATCCCCATTGGACATCAGCCCGCCGGCCAGTTCGAAACGCGCTGCATGATCGTCAGGGTCGGCGGCGACCTTCGCCTCGATGCCCGACAGGTCGGCGACCGGCTTGGCGTCACGGGCCAGCGCGATGGCAGCGCGCGCCTGATCGATCGCACCATGTTTGGCCACATCGTCGGGCAGCGCAGCGATCACCGCTTCGGCCTCGTCCAGCTGTCCCAGCGCCACCAGCGCACGGGCCAGCCCGGACACGACTTCGACATTGTCCGGCACCATCTCGGCGATCTGGCTGAAGACCGACAAGGCGCGATCATGCTCGCCGCCCGCCAGCATTTCTTCCCCCATGGCGATCAGCGGGGCGATTTCCTGCAACTGCGCCTTTTCATCCGATTCGATCGGCAATTGCGACAGAAGCTGGTCCAGATACTGCTTCAACTGCCCTTCGGTGCGCGCCTGGCTCAGGTCCGCGACTGGCTGGCCCTGGAACACGGCATAGACGGTCGGGATGGACTGCACGCGGAACTGGCTGGCGATGAAGCCATTCTCGTCGACATTGACCTTCACCAGCTTGACGCCCTTGGGCGCATATTCCTCGCACACCTTCTCGATCACCGGCGTGAGTTGCTTGCAGGGGCCGCACCATTCGGCCCAGAAGTCCACGATCACCAGGCTGGTGCGCGACGGATCGACCACATTGCGGCGAAACGCCTCTACCGCCGCCTTGTCGGCCTCGCTCAATCCCAGGGTCGCCACGCTTCAATCTCCTGCTGTCCATGCGGGTTCGCCCGCCACATAGACGGCAATATGGGGCGCGTCACCCTCCCGGTGCAAGGGAAAGGGATCAGAAGGTATAGCCGACGCCGACTGCGCCGACCCACTGGCTCTTCGATCCCGCATCGGCAACGATCGGCGAATCCGCATATCGGCCCAGCACACGGGCATAGCCGACCACGCCGAACAGCGCCCAGCCATGGCGCAGGTCGCCCGACAGCGATTTTCCGGCGGACAGGTTGGCATTGATCCGCTTGAAGCCCGATCCACGCCCCGCCCGATCATAAGCGGCAAGGCCACTGGCCGCCGCATCCGCCGGGCTGATATCGAAATAATAGCGGCCATATTTCTTGCCGACATAATCGGCCGACAGCGACGCGCCGACGAAGCTGCTTTTCGACAAGGGGGTGAAATATTCGACCGTGGGGGTGATCACATAGCTGCCATGGGCGCCAGCCACATCCTTGGTCACGGCAACGCGGGCCGACAGATTGTCATAGTCGCTGGTGATCACGCCGGTCTTGCCGATGCCGACAAAACCGCCCGCCTCCACCGCGACATCGCGTGTGCCCAGCAGGCGGACCGCATCATCGCGGATCGCCTTGCGGCTCGACCGATCGAGCCGGACATTGACGACCGGCCCCAGTTCGACGTCGATCCCGGTGCCGTCAGGATCGGGTATGGCATCAACATAAAGCGCCGTACCGCGCGTCCAGAAGGAAAAATCATGCAGCTTGCCGCGCATCTGGATCAGCGGCATCACCCGATAGTCATCCGACCCTTCATAACTGGGAATGACGGCCGCGCCCGCACCGATCGTCAGGCTGCTATGCTGTTCCTCTTCCTGGGCCAGCGCAGGCGCGGCAAAGGCTATGGTCGCGACAATAGTCGCGCCCATCAGGCGGCAAAAATTCTGCATGATTGACCCTGTCCGAAATGGCTTCGTTCAGGGGGAAGAATGTTTCGAAGGGGTTAGCGGTTCCGCAGGCTGCAATCAGAGGAAATATTTGAGCCTGATCGCCTGCTCCACCGGGGCGCCGGAAATCGCGAAACTGGACGATCTGAAGCTGGGCGCGCCAAAACGGATTACGGGATTGCGGGAAAACCCCACCCCCTCGCGCGGGATGCCCGCAAAAGTGTCCAGCTTCCCATTGCCATTTTCGTCATGGATGATGGCGATGGCATAGGTGCCGGGCATGGCCTGTCCCAGCGTCACCGTTCCGCCCTTGGCAGGGACGATGAAATGCCGCTTGTCGGGGTCTTTGCTGCAATCGGGGAAATGGTCGGCCGATCGGGTGACGCACACCAATATCTGCCCCTTGGTCGAACGCAGTCCATCGATCGCCATGCCGAGCGACTGGGGCTGGCCAGCGGGCGCCGCGCCGATCGCAAGAATCGCCGTCGCCGCCAATAATCTATGCGTCACGCACGCCCTTTCGAAAAATCGCCAAGCCCCCGGTCCGTGCCGCACAAGCGGTCCCAGACGCGAAAATACAGGCCGTAATTGCAGGCATAGAGATCATGATGCCGCTGATGATGGCTGGCGGTGATCAGCCAGCCGCCCAGCGGCCCGCGCACCAACCAGCGCGGAAACATTTCCCAACCCATATGGTTACTCACGCCCATGACGGTCATGATCGTCAGTACCAGTCCCAGCGCGCCGACATGGATGGGGATCAGGAAGACCAGCGCCGGAATGACGATGGCGCCGGTCAGCGCCTCCCACGGGTGAAAGCTCATCGCCGCCCAGGCCGTCGGCGGGCGGCTGGCATGATGGACGGCATGGGCGATGCGGAACAGCCGGGGCCGGTGCATCCAGCGATGGGTCCAGTAGAACCATGTGTCATGCGCCGCCAGATAGAGCAGAACCGACACAGGAAGCCACCACAGCGGATAAGCGTCCACATCGCTATAAATCCGGGTCCAGCCCCGCGCCTGCCAGCCCCAGGCGACGACGCCGGCCGGCACGCCATAGATCAGCGCGGACAGCAGCGACCAGCCGATTTCCCGGCCCATCTGCCGCTCCAGCCCCTTGTACAGGCCCGGCTGGCGAATCCGCGTCGCCAGCGCGAAGCCGCCACTGGCCAGCAGGTAGCGGACACCGACGATGGCCGTCATCGCCAGAGCAGACAGAAGGATCGCTGCGATCATGCGACGGCTATAGCCTTTGTCCGGCAGAATTGGTCGAGATTTCGTCCAGACGGAGCCGAAAAGCGTGATTTTCGAGTACCGGAGCGCAGCGTACTTAAAGTACGTGAGCACCGGAACGCAGAAAAGCGCGCTTTGCAGGCCCGTATGGGCGGAAGCTCGGCCAATTCTAAGTACGCGGGCGTGCTTGCCGATAACTGCCCAGCTGCCGCACCCATTTGGTGTGGAATTCCAACTCCGCCAGCGCGCGATCGACGGCGGGGTCACCTGGCATCCCTTCGATATCGCAGTAAAATTCGGTCGCCGCGAAGCTCGCGCCGCGCTGATAGCTTTCCAGCTTGGTCATATTGACACCGTTGGTCGCAAAGCCGCCCATCGCCTTGTACAGGGCGGCGGGCACATTCTTCACTTCGAACAGGAATGTCGTCATCACCGGGCCGACATTGGCGGTCGGCACCTTGGGATCACGCGCCAGCACCAGGAAGCGCGTCATATTGTCGTCGCTATCCTCGATATTTTCCGCGACCAGACGCAGGCCATAGATTTCCGCCGCCAGATAGGGCGCGATCGCCCCTTCGCCCGGAATTTTCTTTTCCGCCACCAGCGCCGCCGCGCCCGCCGTATCGGCATAGGCGACCGGCTGGATGCCACGTTCGCGCAGATAATGGCGGCACTGGCCCAATGCCTGCGGATGGCTGATCGCACTCTTCACCGGCGCGGTATCCGGCGCCATCAGGCAATGACGAATCCGCAGAAAATATTCGTCGACGATCGACAGGCCCGATTCGGGCAGCAGGAAATGCATGTCCGCCACGCGCCCGTGGAGGCTGTTTTCGATCGGAATGATCGCGCGGTCCGCTTGGCCGTTCCGCACCGCATCGATCGCGTCTTCGAACGCAAAACAGGGCAAAGGCACGCAGTCGGGCGCATATCCCAGCGCCGCCAGATGGGAGTTGGCGCCCGGCGCGCCCTGATAGGCGACGGCGCGGGCCGGATTGGCAGCAGCCTTTGCAGCGAGGTCTGCAACAATGGCGCGAGCGGGGGCGGGATAATTTTCCATGGGCGTGCGCGCGCTTAGGATTTCCACCCGAAACACGCAAGCGTTCGCATGCAATAGGGATGAACCCGGCTTGCGCCACCGCGTGTCCCCGATTATGGCAACGGTCAAGAGGGGGCGCGACTGACAGTCTCCAGAACAATAAACTAAGGGAAGTCGAGCGAGATGGGCGATCGTTTCAATACCGTAGCGGGCTGGGCTTTGTTTGCGGGGATCATCGCCCTTGGCGGTGCGATCGTCAGTTCGAAATATTTCCATGACGAACGGCCCGAAAAGATGGGCTATGCTATCGAAGGCGTCGAAGCGGAAGGCGAAGGCGCTGCCAGCGGCCCCAGCCTCAACAGCTTGCTCGCCAGCGCGGACGTTGCCGCGGGCGAGAAGGTCTTCGCCAAGTGCGCGGCCTGCCACACCGTCAATCAGGGCGGCGCCAACGGCATCGGCCCCAACCTTTATGCCACGGTGGGCGAGGCCATCGGTCAGGGCAAGGGCGGCTTCGCCTTCTCCGAAGCGCTCAAGAGCAAGGGCGGAGAGTGGAGCTTCGAGCAGCTTGATCACTGGCTCAAGAGCCCGCGTGAATTCGCCCCCGGCACCAAGATGACCTTTGCGGGCCTTGGCAATCCGGCCGACCGCGCCAACCTGATCGCCTGGCTGAATACGCAGGGTTCCAACCTGCCGCTGCCCGCTGCCGATGCGGCCCCGGCGGCGGAAGGCGACAATGCAGCTGCGGGCAATGCCAGCAATGCGGCCGAAGCCCCGGCGGAAAATGCCGCCAACGCCAGCGAGTAAGTAGCGATCCCGGACGCAATCCGGATCGAGGATCTGACGGGCGCGGCGCTGGTCGCCGCGCTCGATGCGCTGGCGGACCTGCGCATTTCCGTTTTTCGGGCCTTCCCCTATCTCTACGAAGGCACGCGCGCCTATGAGCGCGACTATCTGACCGCCTATGCCGACAGCCCCTGCGCGCTGATCGTAGGCGCCTTTGCCGGCGATCGATTGGTCGGTGCCGCCACCGCCGCGCCGATGGCGGACCATGCTGCCGAATTTGCCGCGCCGTTCGAAGCGCGGGGCATCGATATCGGCCGCGTCTATTATTTCGGCGAATCGGTCCTGCTGCCCGAATGGCGCGGCCATGGCGTGGGGCACGCCTTTTTCGACCGGCGGGAGGCGAAGGCCCGGCAACTGGGCTTTGCCATGGCCAGTTTCTGCGCCGTCATCCGCCCGGCCGACCACCCCGCCCGCCCTGCCGATTACAGCCCGCTCGACCCCTTCTGGCGCAAGCGCGGCTTTGTACCGGTCGACGGACTGACGGCGCGATTTGGCTGGCGCGATGTCGGCACGGAGCAGGACAGCGACCATGACATGCAATTCTGGGTGAAATCGCTGGCCTGAGCCCTAGGTCACGGCCGGTTCCAACAGGCGGATCGTCCCCGCGCTCGCGTCCATTTCCGCCTGCACACCGATCGGCAGGCAATATTGGTCGGCGACATGACCGAACTGCCCGCCCTGAAAAGCGGGAATGCCCAGCGGCTCCAGATGCTGTTGCAGCACTTCCGACAGGGTGAAGCCGCCATAGCTGGCCCCCGCCGCGCCGCAATCGGTGCATTGGCCAAAGGCCACGCCCTTGAGCTTGCCCAGCACGCCCGCCAACTTCAACTGCGTCAGCATCCGGTCGATACGATAGGGCTGCTCGCCAATATCCTCGATAAACAGGATCGCGCCGCTGAAATCGGGCAGCCAGGGCGTGCCCATCAGCGCCGCCAACACCGTCAGGTTACCACCCAGCAACCGCCCGCGCGCCACGCCGGGGCGGAAAGTACGGATGCGCCCGATACGCTGCGCCAGCCGATCCTCATGCCCCTGCGGATTGGCGAAGGTCGGCGTCCCCGCGTCGAAGGCAACAGCCCGAAACGCATCCCAGCTATATTGGCCCCACCGGCTCGACGCGACCGGGCCGTGAATCGTGGTGAAGCCCGCCTTCGCCGCAAAGGCCAGATGCAGGGCGGTAATGTCCGAATAGCCGATCAGCAGCTTGGGATTTTTGCGGATCGTCGCGAAATCCAGCAGCGGCAGTAGGCGCGCGCAGCCCCAGCCGCCGCGCACAGCGAACACCGCCCGCACCTCCGGATCGGCGAACATCGCATTGACATCCGCCGCGCGATCCGCGTCCGTCCCCGCCAGATAGCCATAGCGGTCGGCCAGATGCGGCGCATCCTTAGGCTTCAGCCCCATCGCCCTGATCGTGTCGCGCACCAGGTCCAGGTCGAAGGCATCGTCCGTGAACCCCGCCGGCTCGATCAGGCCCACCGTATCGCCCTCCCGCAACCGCTGCGGCCGCACCAGACCCGGCGTTGCCGCCGCAGCGGGCATCTGCGCCGCCGCCAGCATCGCACCCAGCCCCATCATCCATCCGCGCCGGTCCGCCTGAATCATCTCGTGCATCGTCAATAGTCGCTCCCATCCTTGTGGCGGTAGGCGCCGCCCGACCAGAGAAGGTCGATATCCGAATAATGGCAATCCCCCGCCGGGGGCCGCCCGAAGGCCAGAAAGACGCAATCCGCATCGCTTTCGTTCAGCAGATGATGGCCATTCGGCTTGCCCTTGGGGAAAGCCGCCATGTCGCCGGGCAGCATCGCCGTACGCGCGCCCTCCTCCACCAGCACCGCCCGCCCGGCCAGCAGAACGAGAAATTCATCCTCATCTTCATGCCAGTGGCGGTGGGAGGATGCCGCGCCGGGCTTCAGCACGACATGGCTGACGCCGAAATCGCTGAGGCCGCTTACCGGCCCCAGTCGGCGCACCCAGCGCCCGGCGACGATATCCGCATGATCGCCCGGATAGCCGGTGCTGTTGCTCTGGGCGATGCTGTCCAGATCGATGCGGGGCATGGGCTGGTCCTCCTTCTGCCGCTGGCCAAGGGCGCAGGCTTTCGCTAACGCCACGGGATGAGCATGACCAGCAGCAATAATGATGTGGTGGCACTGGCGCAGCGCCTGCTCGCCTGCCCCTCCGTCACCCCCGCGACCGGCGCCGTCTTCGCTGAGATGGAAGCGATGCTGGTGCCGCTGGGCTTCACCGTCGACCGCTTTGTCGTGGGGGAGGCGCCCGACGGTCCGGTCGAAAATCTGCTGGCATGGCGCACCACCGGCGCGGGGCCGCATTTCGCCTTTGCCGGGCATCTGGACGTGGTGCCGCCGGGGCCGGGCTGGGCCAGCGATCCGTTCGCGCCGGAGATTCGCGGCGACCTGCTCTACGGGCGCGGCGCGGTGGACATGAAGGGATCGATCGCCGCCTTCGTCGCGGCGCTGGCCGACCTGCCCGACGATCTGCCCGGCACGATCAGCCTGATCATCACCGGGGATGAGGAAGGCCCGGCCGTCTATGGCACGCTGGCGCTGATGGACCGGATGGCGGCGCGCGAATTGCGCCCGGACATGTGTCTGGTGGGCGAACCCACCTCTTCCCAGCGTCTGGGCGATGTGGTGAAGATCGGCCGGCGCGGGTCGGTGAATATGTGGATCAGGGTATCCGGGTCGCAGGGCCATGTCGCCTATCCGCATCTGGCCGACAATCCGATCCCCAGGCTGGTCCGCGTCCTGACGGCGATCGAAGCCGAAGTGCTGGACGAAGGGACCGACTGGTTCCAGCCGAGCAATATCGAGATCACCGATCTGGAGGTCGGCAATGCCGCCCATAATGTGATCCCCGGCGCAGCGACCGCGCGCATTTCGATCCGCTTCAACGATCAGCATAGCGGCGCGTCGCTGATCGACCGGATCAAGGCCATCACCGCCACCGAAGGCGGCACGGTGGAAGCGCGGATCAGCGGCGAATCCTTCCTTACCCAGCCGGGCGCGTTCAGCGACCTGATCAGCGGCGCGATCCGCGATGTGACCGGCCTCGACACCGAATTGTCGACCACCGGCGGCACGTCCGACGCGCGCTTCCTCTCGCGCCTGTGCCCGGTGGCGGAATTCGGCCTCAACAATGCCACCATGCACAAGCTGGACGAAGCGGTCGCGGTGCAGGATTTGCGCGATTTGCAGCGCATCTATGCGCTGGTTGTAGAACGCGCATTGGGCTGACCGGCGGCGTGGCGGGCGCGACAGGCCGAAGTTCACAGTGTCGTCGGGCTGTTTGACGCGAAATGCGCCTGCAACGCGCCCGCCAAGCGTCAGGAACGCGCCTGTCATGCCACACTAGCCGGGGTGGATGCGCCATCGCGGCGCGCCTGCGACGCGCAACATAGGCCACAGTAACGCGCCATCTGCGCGACGGGGCGGGCGTGGGAGTGCGAGAGGAAGCCGGCGCTTTCATCCCGCAGGATAGATCAGAGAATTTCCAACATGGAAAGGCTGCCGGAGCGGGGTGAGCTATGACGGGAGGCTATGGGCGATTACGACCATTTGTTGCCCTCTAACCTCTACCGGTCGGCACCCGAAACCCGCCGTCGCGGAACTACAGGTCCGCGTCGGGCATACCGACCCCTCCGCCGCCCTTATGGGGTCTTGCAAAATATCCTTGAGGTGCGTCGGGAATGCGGGCGGTGCATTCAGAAGAACAGGTGTGAGCTAGCAAGGGAGCCACATCGGTTCCGATCCGCTGGGTGGTCCAAAAGGGTTTCGCGTTGCGCTCGCCAAATGGCTCATCGCAAACGCTGCAAGTCTGAGGTCGAAGGGTCTCCAGTGCGTCTGACAATCTCGGGAACGGCAGTCTCGTCTTGATATTTCCATAGAGTGCTCGCGTGCTCATTCTCGTGTCACGCAAACCGGTGCAGCGCACTACCTCGTAGGGCAGCCAATGCAGGGAGTAGGAGGTATAAATGTCCAGATTAGTGAGTGCGGACAATCTTCCAATTTCAGGGGGAAGCCGGCGCAGATGGCTACCATAAAGCCGCAATTGGCTCGTTGCTGAGAGAATGTCTATTTCGGCTGGCAAAGTGATGATCTCAGACCATTGTTCAGCATTTACCACCGCCGATGGCTCAAATACGGACGCGGTTTTACTGTCACTGATCAAAGCCAATAGCGCCTGCCATCCAGGCGCAGACGTATCTTGAATCTCCACATGGAGATTTGGAACGCTAGGGCGACCGGTCTTACCTCGCGAGCCAAGGCAGGAGCAGTGCCCACTTCGTTCGACGCGCTGCGCGGCTGAGAATGTCACGGGATCAATGCTGAAAACGGGAGGTCTGCCGGGTTTGGACTTCCCGAATATCCGCTTACGTATAGACATGCCCCTTCCCATATGCTGCCGTATTTATGGCAGCAATTTAGCGGAATTCAATCAAAAGCCGTCCATCTGCAAACCACCCAAATTCGTCATTCCCGCGCAGGCGGGAACCCATCTCCCAACCTGTCAGCGAGGGGAAAAGGCGAGAGATGGATCCCCGCCTTCGCGGGGATGACGGTGGATATGGAGGTGACGGGGGACATGATGGGCGCCCTCACTCGATCGCCACTTAAAACATGGCATCTACGGGGCTTGAGCTGAAAAAAGCATCTGACGGGAAGGACATGCCTTCCCGGCCCACTCCCTACCCCGCGTCCCGCGCCAGCAGCACTGGCTGGCCTCCAAACTGGGCCAGATAATCCTGCTCCCCCGTGGGTCGGGCGAGGTGATAGCCCTGGAACAGGGTGCAGCCGATGATGCGCAGCACGTCCATCTGCGCCTCGCTCTCTATCCCTTCGACCACCACTTCCATGCCCAGCCCCTGGATCAGGCCGACGACGGCGGAGCAGATGGTGCGCGCTTCTGCCGAAGTGGCGATGTCGCGGACCAGGCTGCGGTCGATCTTCACCCGGTCGACCGGCAATTCCTTCAGGCGCGACAGGTTGGAATAGCCGGTGCCGAAATCGTCGATGGCGATGCGTACGCCATCCTGCCGCAGCCCGCGCAACTGTTCCAACACGCGCGGGTCCATGTCCATCGCCAGCGATTCGGTGATTTCCAGTTCCAGCATGGCGGGCGGCGCGG
The DNA here is from genome assembly GCF_900109095.1 of Sphingobium sp. AP50. GTDB lineage: Bacteria > Pseudomonadota > Alphaproteobacteria > Sphingomonadales > Sphingomonadaceae > Sphingobium. Next base: position 611,458 of record NZ_FNYZ01000001.1, on the reverse strand, counting down.
CGTGGGTGGCGATGGCGTGGCGCAGGCGCAGGAAGAAATCGGGCTGGCCCAGTTCGCGGGTCGAGATATTGATCGCGATCCGCTGGCTGATCCCGACCTGCGACCAGCGGGCAGCGGTCTGGCACACGCGGCCCATCACCCAGTCGCCCAGCGCGACGATGGTGCCGCTTTCCTCCGCGATCGGCACGAAAGCGCCGGGCATGACCAGATCGCGCTGCGGATGCGCCCAGCGCACCAGCGCTTCGGCGGAAACGGCCCGGCCACTGGCCACATCGATCTGCGGCTGGAATTCCAGCAGAAATTCGTCCCGTTCCAGACCGCGCAGCAGTTCGCGCTCCAGTTCCGCCCGGTCTTCCGCCTCCAGCGCGAGTTGGTCGGTATAGATTTCGGTGCGGCCGCGGCCCTGATGCTTGGCATGATACATGGCGATGTCGGCCGCGCGCAGCAATTCTGTCAGGCTGTCCCCATGGTCGGGGCAGCAGGCGATGCCGATCGATGCGCCCAGATCGACATGCTGGCTGCCAAGGTCGAACCGCTCGCCCAATGCGAACTGGATGGCGCGCGCGATCCGCTGCGCCGCCGCCAGTCCCGACAGATGCGGGAAGAACATGGTGAATTCGTCGCCGGCCAGCCGCCCGATCACGCCATCGCTGCCGCCCGCGCTAACCTGCGCCATCACGACTTCGCGCAGGCGGCCAGCGACGCGCGCGAGCAACTGGTCGCCCGCCGCATGGCCCAGCGTGTCATTGACCGCCTTGAACCCGTCCAGATCGATGAAGAGGAGCGCGCCGATCCCATCGGCCGGCCGCTCCGCCAGCAGCCGCTCCACCTGTCGGCAGAAGCTGGTGCGGTTGGCAAGGCCGGTAATCTGGTCGAACAGCGCCAGCGCCTGAACATGGTCCAGATTGGTGCGAACCTGGCTGAACAGGCTTTCCATCGCCACCGACAGGTCCGGCAATTCCTGCCCGATGTCGCCCGGCACCGGCGATTGCAGGTCGCCATGGGCGGCGGACAGCAGCCGTTCGGTGGCGGCATCGATGGCGGTGGCGGTCGTGGCGATGGTGCGCCGGGCCGACGCCCAGCTCATCGTGCCGCATAATATGGCGATGATCAGTGATCGGCTGACCTGTTCCAGATCATCTTCCTGGCCCGGCGTATAGCCCAGCACCAGCGACAGGATGAAGACCAGCGCCCCTGCGGCACAGGCGAAGGCAGCGGCGCGGCTTTTCAACGTCACGCCCCGCATGTGCCTGCCTGCCCCCCACTTAAGCCCCGATGCAGGGCGCCCGATCAGCCGGATATGAAGGACGGTGGTTAAGAAAGGGTCAGCGCGGGCGGCGAAAATGCCTATTTCTTGCGGCGCAGGATCAGATAGAGCGCGCCCGTACCGCCATGGCGCGGATGGGCGACGCGGACGCTGGCGATGCGGTCGGCATAGGGGCTGGTTTCCAGCCAGTGGCCGATTTCGCCACGGATCGCGCCGCGCCGGGCCTCGCCCCCGCTGGCGGCGGCCTTGGGCGGTTTTCCAGTGACGACCAGCAGCACGCGCGCCCCCTGCGCCAGCGCGGCGGACAGCGCATGGTTAAGGCGGGCATGGGCGGCCGACAGGCTGTGCCCGTGCAGGTCGATGCTCATTTCCGGGATGATCGCGCCGCTACGGATACGCCGCTCCCAGCCATTGTCGAGTATGGCAGCAGGGGTTCTTTGCGGCGGCGCAGCAACCGGGCCGGGCGGCGGAACCGTTAACCTTTTCTTGGCCGGCGTCGGCAGCGGCGCGACCGGCAGAGGAGCGGGGCGCAGGGACGGCATCGGCACAGGCGCGCGGATCGGCCGAACCGACCGGGTCAGCGCGGTCCAGAGCGCCTCTTCCTCGACAGACAGGCGCCGCCGGACCATGGATCAGGGCTTGGCGAGGCGCGCGGCCGATCCGATCGGCAGCAGGATGAGCGCACTGCCCCGCGCCGACATGCCACCGGCGATGCCACGCGCACGGGCGCCCGCGCCCCAGAAGCTGTCGAACCGATTCGCGCCCTTGATCGCGCCGCCGGTATCCTGTGCGATCCAGATGCCGTTGGGCTCGCTACGGTCGAGCGAGAGCAGCACCGGTGCGCCCAGCGGGATGAATTTCGGGTCGGCCGCAACAGTGGCTTCGGGCGTGACCGGCACGCCCAGCGCGCCGAGCGGACCGGCGCCGGTCAGTTCGCGGAAGAAGACGAAGCTCTTATTTTCGTTCATGATCGCCGCACCTTCGACCGGGTGGGCGCGCAAATATTGCATGATATCCTGCATCGACCCGGCCTGGATCAGGCCGCGATCCTTCATCAGCTTGCCGATGCCGGTATAGTCGCGGCCATTCTGCCCGTCATAGCCGATGCGCATGACGCCGCCGCCGGGCAGGTTCAGCCGACCGCTGCCCTGCACCTGAAGGAAAAAGAACTCGACCGGATCGGCGGCATAGGCCAGTTCCAGCCCGCGCCCGGCAAGCGTGCCCGCCACGATCTGGCTGCGTTCGTCATAGGGGACGAACTTGCTGCCCTGCACCTTGCCACGGATCGACTTGCCCTTGAGCGCATCGTTGAACTGGCCGAGGTCGACATCGATCAGGTCGGTCGGGCGGCGATAGATGGGCACGGCATAGCCGGGCTGCTGCGTGCGCGAACCGGCGATTTCCGGCTCATAATAGCCGGTGACGAAGGCGGTGCCGTCACCCACCTGCACCGCTTCGAAATAGCGGGCGAAAAATTCGGAGGCTGAGGCTTCGGGCCAGCTGGAGGCCGCGGCGCAGCTATTATTCCAGTCGGCCCCGCGGGTCAGGCCGCTCTGGTCGGCGCGGCGCATCAACGTGGGGCAGGACAGGCGGAAGGCCTGAAGCGCCAGACGCGCACGCTCGCCCGAGGGCATGAGGCTGGCGATATCCGGTCCGCGCGTCACGCCCATGCCTGCCGCCGTACTCTTGTCGAGCGCAGGGTCGGCGGGAAGATCGACCGGCAAGGTGGGACGCGGCGTGGCGGGCACGGGGCGGGTCGCCCCCTCCCCAGACGGCACGGGACGCGGCGCTGCCGGTCCACCGGCCGAAGGCGGAATGACGCCACCCGCACAGGCGGACAGCAACAGCGCCGCAAGCAGTGCGGCTCCCGACTGACGACGCATCATGCCGCGATCAAACTTCGTCGGTTTCGCTGAGCTTCCAATTGGGGTCCGCGCTGCGAATGTCGCGGCTGAACGTCCAGATATCCTTGGTGCCGACGGCATCGGTCAGCGATCCGGCGATCACCATGCCATCCTTGTCGCGGGTGACGGCGGAAATATCCGCTTCGAACCGCAGGGCCACTTCGGCGATGCGGCCGTTCATCGAGGCTTCGATAATCTGCGCCTTTTCGATGCGCACCAGGCGATTGTCGAGGACATGGCCATCAGCTTCACGGGCCGCGATCGCTTCTTCGAAGGAACCCAGCACATCAGCGTCGCACAGCCAGGCCAATTCTTCGCGATCGCCGCGCCAGAAGGCCTCCAGCACCATCTTATAGGCGCTCTTGGCGCCATCCACGAACTGCGGCACGTCGAAATTGCGATCGGCGGCGATCAGCGCGCGCACGCCGGTTTCCGCGCCCGGCGCGATCAGCCCTTCCGCCAGCCGCACCGAATCGCCGCTATTCTGCCCGACAGGGGCGGGCTGAAGCACCGTTACCTTGGCCCGCTCCTCGGCCGGACGCAGCGCGGGCTCCTGCTCATGCCCCGTGCGCTTGCCAAGGACAGAATAGAGCCGAAGCGCCAGAAAACCGGCAATCATGGCGAGGATTACGATCACATACACGGAAGGCTATACCCTTTTCGTGGGACAAGGTTCCGGCCAACATAGGCATGTTTGCGCGCAGTTTCAAATAGAGGCTTGCCCTTACCCCGCCTGCGCCGCCATTGCTCCACCCTGCGCGCCCTGCTAAGCGCGCTGATCGAGATATCCGGGGCCTGATCGCCGCCGGATCAGCAAGGAAAGTCAAGGAAGAGCATGGCCGACGAAGCGGATCACATCACCACCAACATCGGCAATGGCGCCGACACCGCGCCGCAGATCGCCCTGATCAGCCAATATGTGAAGGATCTGTCGTTCGAAAATCCGAACGCTCCGGCCGTCTACCAGTGGCAGGACCAGCCGCAGATCGACGTGCAGTTCAACATCGGCGCAGAGCGCGTGGGTGACGAAGTGCTGGAAATCGCGCTGAAGATCGAAGTGAAGGCCGTGGCGCCGCAGGGCACCGCCTTTGCCGCCGAACTGCTCTATGCCGCGCTGTTCGGCATGCGCAACGTGCCCGAAGAGCAGATCCAGCCCTTCATGCTGGCCGAAGCCCCGCGCCTGATCTTCCCCTTCGCCCGCCGCGTGCTGGCCGACGCGATTCGCGACGGCGGCTTCCCGCCGCTGCTGCTGGACCCGATCGATTTCGGCGCGCTCTATTTGCAGCAGGCCGAGCAGATGGAAGTGACCGCAGGCGAGCCGGCCGGCCACGCCTGATTATATACGCAAAACCGTTCGTGCTGAGTAGGGACTGAGCTTGCCGAATTGGACAGGTAAAACATCCCCCGGATGTTTTAGGATCGTCCGGGGGACGATCCGACCCGTCCAACGTATCGAAGCATCCGTGCAACTGTCCTTCGATACGCCACTTCGACTTCGCTCAGTGGCTACTCAGGACGAACGGATTTTGCTTATTAAAAGGGTTTGGTCATGAAACTGATCAAAGCCCTCGGCTCGGTTGGCGGCCTCACCCTCGCCAGCCGCATCCTTGCGCTGGTGCGAGATTCGCTGGCGGCGCGCTATGTCGGCGCGGGCTTTGCGTCGGACGCCTTCAACGGCGTCGCCTTCCGGCTGCCGAACATGTTCCGCGCGCTCTTTGCAGAAGGCGCCTTTTCCGCCGCCTTCATCCCGCTGTTCAACAAGAAGGCGGCCGGAGACGGCGGCCTGCCCGCCGGTTATGATTTTGCCGAGCGGGCGCTGGCGGTGCTGCTGCCGGTGCTGATCCTCTTCACCGCCGTTCTGATCGCCGCCGCCTGGCCGATCACCTGGGCGCTGTCGGGCGGTTTTTCGCGGCAGAATCCGACGGCGGAGCAATTTGCCTTCGCCGTCACCCTGTCGCGCATCACCATCCCCTATCTGGCGCTGATCAGCCTTGCCTCGCTACTGGGCGGAATCCTCAATTCGCTCGACAAATTCTGGGTCAATGCCGCCGCCCCGATCCTGCTCAACGTCGCGATGATCGCGGGCCTGTGGTTCTTCCACGGCGCCGACGAATATGAAACGGCGCGGGTACAGGCGATGTCGGTGACGATCGGCGGCGCACTGCAACTGCTGTGGCTGATCTGGGCCTGCAAGCGGGCGGGCGTGTCGATGAAGCTGAAACGCCCCCGCCTTGATAACGACGTGCGCGAACTGCTGCGCAAGATCCTGCCCGCTGCCGCCGGTGCGGGCGCGTCGCAGATCAACCTGCTGATCTCCACCGCTCTGTCGGGCTGGCTGCTGGCCTCCGGTTCCATCACCTATATCTATTATGCGGATCGCTTGAATCAGCTGCCGCTGGGCCTGATCGGCATTGGCCTTGGCACCATCCTCCTCCCCACCATTTCGCGCATGCTGTCCAAGGGGCAGGAGGCGGAGGCGATGGAGACGCAGAATCGCGGTATCGAACTGGCGCTGTTCCTGACCCTGCCCGCCACCGTCGCCTTCCTGACCGTGGCCGAACCGATCGTGCGCGGCCTGTTTCAATATGGCCGCTTTACCGCGCAGGATGCGCAGGCCTGCGGCTGGGCGCTGTCCGCCTTTTCGATCGGCCTGCCCAGCTATGTGCTCGTGAAGGTGCTGACGCCCGGCTATTATGCGCGGGGCGACACGAAGACGCCGGTGCGCTATGCGATGCTGTCGATCGGGATCAACATCGTGGGCAATCTGCTGCTGATCCCCGCGCTGGCGCCGTTGGGCATCGGCCATGTCGGCCCGCCACTGGCGACGGCCCTTTCCTCCAGCGTCAATGTGATGATGCTCTACACGACGCTGGTGGCGCGTGGCCATTTCGTGATGGACGCGCAACTCAAGCGCCGCCTGCCACGGCTGGCGACCGCCGCCATGGTCATGGGCGGGGCGCTTTGGGCGGGCAAAGGCCTGTTTGATCCCTGGCTGACAGGCGCGATGGCGCAACGCTATGTGGCGCTCAGCCTGCTGGTCGGCGCGGGCATAGTGCTTTACGGGCTGGCATCCGTCGTCACCGGGGCCTATCGGCTGTCCGACATCAAGGCGCTGATGCGCCGCAAAAGTGCAACCTGAAGAAGAAGAGAAGTATAATGCGCGTCCTCTCCGGCATCCAGCCCACCGGCAATCTGCACCTTGGCAACTACCTCGGCGCGATCCGCAACTGGGTACGCATGCAGGATGAGATGGACGATCAGAGTCAGTGCTTCTTCTTCCTCGCCGACATGCACAGCATCACCGTGCATGAGGGGCGCGAGCAGCGCATCCGTAACGTGCGCGACATGGCCGCCGCTCTGGTCGCCGCCGGGATCGACCCGGACCGCAGCGTGCTGTTCAATCAGGCTCGCGTCCCTGCCCATGCGGAACTGTGCTGGTTGCTGAACGGCACGGCGCGGATCGGCTGGCTCAACCGCATGACCCAGTTCAAGGACAAGGTGGGCAAGGACCGCGAAGGCGCGTCGATCGGCCTGTTCGTCTATCCGGTGCTGCAAGCCGCCGACATCCTGCTCTATAACGCGACCCATGTGCCGGTAGGCGAGGACCAGAAGCAGCATCTGGAACTGTGCCGCGACATTGCGGCCAAGTTCAACACCGACTTCGGCGTCGACCTGTTCACCCTGCCCGCCCCGATCATCCCCAAGGAATCGGCGCGGATCATGTCGCTGCGCGATGGTACGGCCAAAATGTCCAAGTCCGACCCCAGCGACATGAGCCGCATCAACCTGACCGACGATGACGATGCGATCATGGCCAAGGTGAAGAAGGCCAAGAGCGATCAGGAAATGCTGCCCGAAACGGCCGAGGGCCTGGTCGGACGACCGGAAGCGACCAATCTGGTCGGCATCCTCGCCACACTGACCGGGCGGACGACCGACGCGGTCTGCGCAGAATTTGCCGGCAAGGGCTTTGGCGCGTTCAAGCCAGCGCTGGGCGAAGTGCTGGTCGAAACGCTGCGTCCGATTCGCGAGCGGTTCCTGGAGCTGCGCACCGACGACGCAGCGCTCGACGCGATTCTGGACAAGGGCGCGGCCAAGGCAAAAGCGGCGGCCGAGCCGGCGCTGCGCGCCGCTTATGACGCCATGGGTCTGATGCGCTGACACGGGGGCCTGATGCGATGACCCACACTGATGCATGAAGGCAACAGGGCCGTTCGAAAGGATGGCCCTTTTTTTGTCGGACTACGGAATAGACGTCCCTGCGTCGTCGTATCTGCGAGAACATGGTTCTGCGCCCGTTCGATGGGTTCGTGCGTTCAAACGATGTTCAGTTGCGTTCTGCTATCTCAGGGCGCTAATAAGGACTCAGGCGCTTTGCCTGACACAGGACGTAAAAACATGGCTCGTTTCAACAAGATCGGTCTGTTCGCAGCGCCTGCCCTGGCGCTGGTGGCATTGTCGGGCTGCACCACTGGCTTCAAGGCCGATGTCGCTCGTTTCCAGCAATTGCCCGCGCCCGCAGGCCAAAGCTATACCGTCGTCGCCGACGATCCCAAGCTCGCCGGTGGCCTCGAATTCGCTCATTATGCCGACATGGTCGGGCAGCGCCTGGCGCAGACCGGTTATGTCGCCGCGAGCGACCCGGCCCGTGCCGACCTGATCGTGCGCGTCGCCTATGATGTCGACAATGGTCGCGAAAAGGTCCGCTCGACCGGCTTTGGCGGTGGTTATGGCGGATGGGGTGGCCCGTGGGGCGGCGGCTTTGGCGGTCGCTGGGGTCGTCCCTGGGGCTATGGCTTCTATGACCCCTGGCTGTTCGGCGGCGCGGGCTATAACGACGTGTCGAGCTACACCGTCTACACCAGCGATCTCAGCATGAAGATCGATCGTGCAGCCGACAATCGCCGCCTGTTCGAAGGCAAGGCGAGCGCGCAGTCGCTGTCGAACAAACTGACCTATCTGGTGCCGAACCTGATCGACGTGATGTTCACCAACTTCCCCGGCCAGAGCGGTGAAAGCGTGAAGGTGACGCTGCCGCCCGAAAAGAAGGGCTGAGGTCAGACTCAAGCCGAATGCACAAAGGCCCGACGCTCCCCAGGGAGTGTCGGGCCTTTGTGCGTTTTCAGCCTAAAATCGTCTACGCCCATGCTGACCGATAATTTTCGCTGTTCCATCAAGGGGGATAGCGGATAGCCTGCCGCGACCCGTTGCCCTTCAGGCACGCCACAGAGGAAAGTTCGCCGCATGTCCCTGACCGTCCGTATCCTGATCGCCCTTGTGCTGGGGCTGGGCTGCGGCATCGCCCTGGCCGAAGCGGGCGGGGCATGGGAGGCCGATGTCGTCGCGGTGGCGCAACCGATCGGCAAGGCCTGGCTGGGCGGGCTTCAGATGCCGCTGATCCCGCTGATCTTCGCCCTGCTCGTCACCGGCATCACGCAGGCGGCCACGACCGCGCGGACCAATGGCATGGCCGGCCGCGCGATCGCACTCTTCGCGATCCTGCTGGTCGCGTCCGCCACCGTCGCGGCGCTGGTCGGCCCGCTGATGCTGCATTTCTGGCCCGTTCCAACGGGCGCCGTCGGCGCGCTGGCGGGCTCTGGCCCGATCGCGGAAGTGCCCGACGTGCGCCCGTCGGCCGAATGGCTGCTGGGCTTCATTCCGGTGAACCCGCTGAAATCTGCGAGTGAGGGACAGGTGGTTGCCGTCGTCCTGTTCGCGCTGATCTTCGGCTTTGCCGTCACGCGCATCGCGCAGGAACGGCGCGCGATGCTGACGGATTTTTTTCAGGCGCTGGCGGACGCCCTGCTGGTCTTGGTCGGCTGGGTCTTGTGGCTGGCGCCGTTGGGCGTGTTCGCGCTGGCGCTGGTCGCGGGCGCGCGCTCCGGCCTCGCAACGGCGGGCGCGCTGCTCCATTATATCGGCTTTATCGTGCTGATCTGCGTCATAGTGACGTTGCTGGTCTATCCGCTGGTGATGATCGCGGGGCGAATCGCGCCAGGCCGCTTCATCCGCGCCGCCATCCCCGCACAGGCCATCGCCTTCTCGACCCAGAGCTCCATCGCCTCGCTGCCCGCGATGATTCAGGCATGCGACGGGCCGCTGATCGTGCGGGAGACGACCCGCAGCATCGTGCTGCCGCTCGCCATCTCGCTATTCCGGATCACCAGCCCACCCGCCAATCTGGGCGTCGCCCTCTATGTGGCGGCGATGAACGGCGTGGTGCTTGGCCCGACGCAACTGATCATGGGGGTACTGGTCGCCGCCATCGTCAGTCTGGCGGCGGTAGGCCTGCCCAGCCAGATCACCTTCTTCACCACCACCGGCCCCATCTGCCTGGCCATGGGCGTCCCGGTGGAGGCGCTGCCGCTCTTGCTGGCGGTCGAAACCGTGCCTGATATCTTCCGTACCGTCGGCAATGTCACCGCCGACATGGCGACAGCGCGAATCGTGGATCAGACGGGCGTTCCATCAACACACTAAACTGCCTCCGTTCGCCCTCGTCTTAGGCAGTTAGGCTATTCTTCGATTTCCACGTCGATGGTGAAGCCATGGGTTCCTGGACGAGGAAGAACGGAGATATGGGTTAGGGCGGCGCGAAACTCGACATTCGACCGTTTCGACCGTAGAGCGCAGCCTCATGAGCGACAACGAATCCTACAGCTACGCCAAGGCTGGCGTCGACATCGCCGCCGGCAACGCCCTTGTCCGTGCCATCGCCCCGCTGGCCAAGGCCACCCGCCGCCCCGGCGCCGACGCTGAACTGGGCGGTTTTGGCGGCTTTTTCGACCTCAAGGCCGCGGGCTATGACGACCCGTTGCTGGTCGCGGCCAATGATGGCGTCGGCACCAAGCTGAAGCTGGCGATCGACCATGACCGCCATGACGGCGTGGGCATCGACCTGGTCGCCATGTGCGCCAACGACCTGATCGTGCAGGGCGCAGAGCCGCTCTTCTTCCTCGACTATTATGCCACCGGCAAGCTGGAGTCGGGCGTGGCCGAGCGAGTCATCGCCGGGATTGCCGAGGGCTGCCGCATGGCCGGCTGCGCGCTGATCGGTGGCGAAACCGCCGAAATGCCCGGCATGTACAGCGATGGCGACTATGACCTGGCCGGCTTCTGCGTGGGCGCGGTGGAACGCAGCAAGGCACTGACCGGCAACCGGGTGAAGGCCGGCGACGTGCTGATCGGCCTCGCCTCCTCGGGCGTGCATTCGAACGGCTTCTCGCTGGTCCGCCGCCTCGCCACCGACAAGGGCTGGAAGCTCGACCGTCCGGCGATCTTCGACAATGAAGTGCTGCTGATCGACGCGCTGATGGCCCCCACGAAGATTTACGTGAAGAGCCTGCTGCCGCTGGTCCGCGCCGGCATGATCAATGCGCTGGCCCATATCACCGGCGGCGGCCTGCTGGAAAATATCCCCCGCGTCCTGCCCGACGGCGCCCATGCCACGGTCGATGCCGATGCGTGGGAACAGCCGCGCCTGATGGCCTTCCTCCAGGCGCAGGGCAATATCGAGCCGCAGGAAATGGCCCGCACCTTCAACTGCGGCGTCGGCATGGTGCTGGCTGTGGACGAAGCCCATGTCGCCGCCGTGACGAAATCGCTGGAGGATGCGGGCGAAACCGTGTTCCGTATCGGCGCGGTGGAAGAAGGCGAAAAGGGTTGCACCGTCAAGGGCAGCGCCGAGACCTGGAGCGCCAAGGCCGACTGGTCCGCCACGCATCTGGGTTAAGCAATCAAAATTTTCCGTTCGCCCTGAGCCTGTCGAAGGGCCGTACTTCTCTTTATAGAAAGAGCAGGGCTTCGACAGGCTCAGCCCGAACGGAGTTTTGAAATGGCCAAAGCAAAAGTCGGCGTCCTGATTTCCGGCCGTGGCTCGAACATGGCGGCTTTGCTCTATGCGGCCAAGGCCGACGACTGCCCCTATGAGATCGTGCTGGTCGCCGCCAACGACCCCGAAGCGCCGGGCCTCGCCCTTGCCGCCGCAGAAGGCATCGCGACCTTCGGCCAGAGCCACAAGGGCCTCAAGCGCGCCGAGTTCGACCAGATCATCGACGCGCAACTGCGCGAGGCCGGTGCCCATTATGTCGCGCTCGCCGGCTATATGCGCCTGCTCTCGCCCGAATTCGTGTCGGGCTGGGAAGGTCGAATGCTCAACATCCACCCCAGCCTGCTCCCCAAATATAAGGGCCTCGACACCCACCAGCGCGCCATCGACGCGGGCGACAGCCATGCCGGCTGCTCGGTCCATATCGTCACGGCCGAACTGGATGACGGCCCGGTGCTGGGCCAGACGCCCGTCGCGATCCTGCCCGGCGACACCGAAGACAGCCTCGCCGCCCGCATCCTGATCGCCGAGCATCAGCTTTATTCCCGCACGCTGGCCGATTTCGTCACCCGCGAACGGCAACCCGACTGGCTGCTGAACAAGGTCCGCGAAGCCGCCCTCGCTTTGCCGCAGGCCGACGAGATCGTCTCGCACGGCATGCCCTGTTTCGGCATCGTGAAGGGCAAGAAGTTCGCTTATTTCACCCGCGACCATCATGGCGACGGCATCATCGCCGTGCTGGTGAAAACCACCGCGCCGGAAGAACAGGCAACCCTGATGGAGGCCGACCCCGAACGCTATTACCGCCCGGCCTATTTCGGCACCGACTGGGTCGGCATCCGCCTCGACCTGGGCGACACCGACTGGGACCATATCGCCGACCGCCTCCGCTCCAGCTGGCGCCAGATCGCACCGAAAAAGCTGCTCGGCCTGATGGATATCGCCGATCAGTTTTGAGGGAGCGGGCGCTCAACCGCTATTTATCGCACCTGCCGACGGCCCATAAATTTGTTCGCGCAGAGGCGCAGAGATCGCAGAGGAGCAGTCCTTCTGGCTCTGCGGCCTCTGCGCCTCTGCGCGAAATCTTCTTCGCCCTTTGTCAGGCGGGGACTGGGAGGGGTTACGCATCCCCTGCCTGCCTCTGGGGCACCGCGTAAACAGATTTTTATTGCTTACGCCGCCGATCCCTTCCCTTCCCCGCCGTCGATCCCCATAGAGATCAGCCATGACCGACGCTCCACAAGCCGCAATCGAGATCCGCAACCTCACCAAAGTCTATAAGGGCGGCAAGCGCGCGCTCGACGGGATCAATCTCACCATCCCGCGCGGCCAGATTTACGGGCTGCTCGGCCCCAATGGCGCGGGCAAGTCGACCACGATCAACATTCTGGCCGGCATGGTGAACAAGACGGCCGGCGATGTCAGCATCTGGGGCTTCGATATCGACGCGCATCCGCGCAACGCGAAGAACAGCATCGGCATCGTGCCGCAGGAAATCGTCTTCGACCCCTTCTTCACCCCGTTCGAAACGCTGGAAAATCAGGCCGGCTTCTATGGCGTGCCCAAGGACAGGCGCCGCTCGATGGAGTTGCTGCGCGCCGTCCATCTGGAGGACAAGGCGAACGCCTATGCCCGCACCCTGTCGGGCGGCATGAAGCGCCGCCTGCTGGTGGCCAAGGCGATGGTGCATTCGCCGCCAATTCTGGTGCTGGACGAACCGACAGCCGGCGTCGACGTGCAACTGCGCCAGCAATTGTGGGAATATGTCCGCGAACTCAATGCCATGGGCGTGACGATCGTGCTGACCACCCATTATCTGGAGGAGGCCGAGCAGCTGTGCGACCGCATCGGCATCATCAACCATGGACAGGTCATCACCGACAAGCCGACCCGCGAATTGCTGGCGATGGCGCAGGAAAAGGTGGTGCAGGTCACGGTCGACCGCGACGTGACCGTCGCCCCTGACGCGCCCTGTTTCGAAAAGGTCGAACTGTCAGGCGAACGCACGCTGACCATCACCTATATGAAGGACCGCGCCAATGCCGGGCAGGTGCTCAGCGCCGTGCAGGCCAGCGGCCTTGCCATCGTCGACGTGGTAACGCGCGACCCGGATCTGGAGGATGTCTTCCTCAATTTGACCGCGGCGGCGGAGTGAAGGACGAGGCGCCACCTGTTCCCCCTCCCGCAAGCGGGAGGGGGTTAGGGGGTGGGCCAGCGCAACCTTTCAAACCGCGCGACACCACGCGCGCCAAAGCCCTACGCAACGCAGCCCCAGCACCCGAACGTCTTCTATGGCAACAACTTCGCGGCAAGAAAATCGGCTACAAGTTCAGCCGCCAGATGCCCGTCGGCCCTTATTTCGCCGACTTCCTGTGCCGGGAACTGAACCTCATCATCGAACTCGACGGCGCAAGCCACGATCACCAGACGGACTATGACATGCGGCGCACGGAATATTGCGCCTCTCATGGCTATCAAATCTTGCGATTTTCCAATGCTGATGTGATGGCGAATCTCGAAGGCGTTGTAACGCACATCCAGACCACCCTTGCGCAGGCCCACCCCCGGCCCTTGGCCGGAGTCACGTGCCTCCGGCCAACGCAAGCGGGAGGGGAGAAAGTAGTATATGCCCACCACCACCCACGACATCGTCATCATCGGTTCCGGCGCGGCGGGGCTGACGGCCGCCATCAACCTCGCGCAGGATCGCAAGGTGCTGGTGCTGGCCAAGGGCGCGCTCGACGGTGGCTCCACCAACTGGGCGCAGGGCGGCATTGCCGCCGTACTCGACGCTGGTGACAGTTTCGAGGCACATGTCCATGACACGATGGTCGCGGGCGCCGGTCTCAACAATCTGGAGACGGTCGAGTTCGTCGTTTCCGAAGCCCCCGCCGCGATCGATCGGCTGGCCGACCTCGGCGTCCCCTTCAACGGCGGCGAGGAATTTGGCGAACGCTGGCACCTGACCCGCGAGGGCGGCCATAGCCACCGCCGCATCGTCCATGTCGATGACGCCACCGGCCATGCGGTGCAGGTTGCCCTGCTCAAGGCCGCCCGCGCCAATCCCAACATCACCCTGATGGAGGATATGGTCGCGATCGACCTGATCACCTCCCGCCATGGCGAGCGCTATTCCGGCGACGGCCATGTCTGGGGCGTCTATGCCTTCAACCGGGCGACCGGCCATGTCGACGCGATTCTGGGCCGGGCGACGATCCTATGTACGGGCGGAGCGGGCCGCACCTATCTCTTCTCCACAGCCCCGCGCGGCGCGACCGGAGACGGCATCGCCATGGCCTGGCGCGCGGGCTGCCGCGTGTCGAACATGGAGATGAACCAGTTCCACCCGACCTGCCTCTATGATCTGGAGATCAAGAATTTCCTGATCACAGAGGCCGTGCGCGGCGAAGGCGGCCATCTGAAACTCCCCCCCGGCGTGGCCGGCGGCGGCGAGCGCTTCATGCCCCGCTTCGATTCCCGTGGCGAACTTGCCCCGCGCGATGTGGTGGCCCGCGCCATCGACCATGAAATCAAGCGCCTGGGGCTGGACTATGTCCATCTGGACATCAGCCACAAAGACCCGGAATTCGTGAAGCACCACTTCCCCACCATCTATGCGCGACTGCTCGATCTCGACATCGACATAACCAAGGAACCGATCCCGGTCGTCCCCGCGCAACATTATACCTGTGGCGGCGTGGTGATCGATCTGGACGGCCGCACCGACCTGCCCGGCCTCTATGCCGCCGGCGAAGTCAGCGAAAGCGGCCTGCACGGCGCCAATCGCCTCGCGTCCAACTCGCTGCTGGAATGTTTCGTCTTCGGCGAGGCGGCGGCCAAGCATATCCGCGCCAACTGGGACAGCCTGCCCCCGCCCCCGCCGATCCGCCCCTGGGACGAAAGCCGCGTCACCAATGGCGACGAGGAAGTCATCGTCCAGCATAACTGGAAGGAAATCCGCCGCTTCATGTGGGACTATGTCGGCATCGTCCGCACCACAAAGCGGCTGGAGCGCGCCCAACACCGCATCGATCTGCTGGCGAAGGAAGTCGATGAATATTACGGCAATTTCCGCGTCACCCCCGACCTCATCGAACTGCGCAACCTGCTGGAAGTCGCCCGCCTCGTCGTCCGCTCTGCTCTCCATCGCAAGGAAAGCCGGGGGCTGCATTACACGCTCGACTATCCCGAAACGCTGGACCGGGCAGTGGACACGGTGCTGGCGCCATAAAAAAAGGCGCGGTCGTCCGGGGTATTGGACGCCGCGCCATGAGGTGGAGGAGGGACGCGCTGCAAGCGCATCCGGGATCTCTTCCCTAGGTGCCTGCGCCCGCGCCCGCTTTGACCGGTGTCAAATGGTCAGAAAATCCCTGAGCGTCGCGGTGAAACGGGCGGGCTGGTCCGCCATCACCAGATGGCCGCTGGGGCCGATCGCCCGCAGCCGTGCATCCTTCTTCCCCGCATAGTCGGCGCGGAAGCGACTGGTGATGGCGGCGGCCTGCTGCATGTCCGATCCTACCGCATAGACCACCTCCAGCGGCACCGTCAGCCGTGCCAGTTGCGGGCCGAGGTCGACATTGGCCAGATCGCGCAGCGCATTGGCGATGACATCGGGATCGCTGCCCTGCGCGCCGGGCATCTGGCCGACCATCTGCGCCAGATAGCGCCGCCCCGCCGCCGTTCCGGTGAAATAGCCGCTCAGCTGATCGGCCAGAAAGCCCATGCCGTTTGCCGTGCCGCCCACCATCGCCGCACCGGCCGGCAGCATGTCGACCACCATGACCCGGCTCGCCAGCCCCTTGAGCCCCAGCAGCATCGCCAGCGTGCCACCCATCGAATGGCCGACAATAGCCGGACGCTTCAACCCGGCGCCCTGCACATAGCGGGCAATCTCGTCGGCGATCGGTTGCAGCAGCGTGCCGCTGGCGTTCGCTTCGGGCGCCAGGCCTGCAAAACCGCGCACATGGACCAGATGATAGCGATAGCCCGGCAAGGCCCCGACCACGCCGTTCCAGATGCCCGGCCCGCTCGCCAGACCGGGGACCAGCAGGACATCGCGCCCCTGCCCCCGCACCGTCATCGCAATCCGGCGCGATGCGAACGGCGCGGCCGATGCCACACCACCGCCCGCCATCATTCCCACAGCCGCCGCACCCAGCAGCCATGTCCGTCTGTCCATCATCCCGATCATGCCGCCGCTATTGCCCGTCCGCCGCTGAACCGCAACTGAGCGCACATCCCGCCGAACCCGAACGGTGCCTCGTTCATTCTCCTTACATCGCATTTGTGGAATCATTCGTCGCAGGCCCCTTGCCGGATATGGGCCGGGCCGCGCCTTATGGCTTGTAAAGAGTGCGGGGACGCGGATGACATCGAATAAAAGCCGGGGCGGATCAGCGCGCCTGGTCCTGTTGATGGCGGCATTGTCCGCCTGCGTGGGTGCGCCCGAACCGCGCCGGGCAGAGGCCGCCGCCGCGAAGCCGCAAAAGCCGGCGCCCGGCCGTCCGCAACCCACCACCAACACCTGGCCGATCCGCCCGGTCGCCAACCCGCCCTTGCCCTATCAGGCCGTCGATCAGCATGAAGCGCCCCCGCCCGCGCTGGTCAATGTCGTGCGCAATCTGGGGCAGAGCTTCCGGGGCAAGGTGGGCATAGCGGTCCGCCGCATTGGCTCCGACTGGACCGTCGCCTGGAACGGCAATGCCCTG
The DNA here is from genome assembly GCF_900109095.1 of Sphingobium sp. AP50. Lineage (GTDB taxonomy): Bacteria > Pseudomonadota > Alphaproteobacteria > Sphingomonadales > Sphingomonadaceae > Sphingobium. The sequence continues at coordinate 594,751 of NZ_FNYZ01000001.1, read as the reverse complement.
TTCCCGCAGCAGAGCGTGTCAAAACTCTGGGTGTCGATGACCTTCCTCGACGCGGTCGACCGGGGCAAGCTGCGGCTGGCCGACACGACTACGATCACCCGCAACGACCTGACCCTGTTCCATCAGCCGACCGCCGCGCTGGTCGCGCAAAATGGCGGCTGGACCAGCAGCTATTCCGACCTGATGCGCCGGGCGATGACGCAAAGCGACAATACTGCCAACGACACGCTGCTGCGCGCGGTCGGCGGGCCGGATGCGGTGCGCGGCTTTCTGGCCCGGCGGATGATCAAGGATATCCGCTTTGGCCCCGGCGAACGGCTGTTGCAGTCGGCGACGGCCGGCCTCGACTGGCGGCAGGATTATTCGATCGGCCGCAATTTCTACGCCGCCCGCGCCAAGTTGCCGATGAGCGTGCGGGTGAAGGCGCTCGACAATTATCTGGCCAATCCGCCAGACGGCGCCGCCCCTGCCTCGATCGTACAGGCGCTGGCGAAGCTGAAACAGAATGAGATGCTGTCCAGCGCCTCGTCCCGCCTGCTGCTGTCGATCATGTCGGAAGCCAAGACCGGGCCACAGCGGATCAAGGGCGGGATGCCGCCGGGCTGGCATTATCTGCACAAAACCGGCACCGGGCAGGATCTGCCGCCACGCTCCACCGGCTATAATGATGTCGGCATCATGACCGCGCCGGACGGCACCAGCTATGCCGTCGCGGTGATGATCGGATCGACCACCGTGTCGATCCCCGAACGCTGGGCATTGATGCAGGGCGTGGCCAAGGCGGTCGCGGCCAACCACGAACGGTGATGAGGCGGGTGGGTTGAGCGACGTGCGCTGGCGCAGCGCGTTTCAAATAATACCCGTTCGCCCTGAGTAGGGACTGAGCTTGTCGAAGGCCCGTATCGAAGGGTCTGGCGTGCCCAATCAATCCTTCGATACACCGCTTCGACTTCGCTCAGCGGCTACTCAGGACGAACGGAGTGTAATTCAGATTCGGCGCTGCACACTCCACCGCACATCCCTAAAACCGCCGCGCCAGCCCCAGATAGACCTCACTGTCGGGGCTGGCGCTGTTCAGGCCGATCGCGACACCGATGTCGAACTGCATGGCGTCGCTCGGCTGCCAGGCCAGCGCCAGTCCGCTCAATGCCTGCGTTTCATGGTCCCCCGGATCATCATCCCGCATCAGCGAGGTTTCGATCGTCGCCGACAGGGTATCGCCCAGCGCCACGTCCAGCCCGATAACACTGCCAAAGGCCAGATGGCGCCCATCGCCATCTTCGTCCACCGCCGCATCGACCTCCGGCGTCAGACCCAGCGACAGGCCATGGCCCAGATCGAAACTGACCGGCAGTAGCAGGCCCGCGCCCCAATCCCCCGCGCCGATCGCCTGCCCGCCGACCGGCAGGCTGGCATAGGGCATCAGGGCGACCGAAAAGCCCGATCCGTCCGGATTATGCAGGTTCCGCCGCAGCGCCACCGTCATGTCCCCCACGCCATCCATCCGGTCGACCGCGCCGCCCAGCCGGTCGCGCGTGCGCACATGCCCATAGGCGGTCCAGCCCCATTGCGCCTCCAGATCGTCGGTCAACCCGACCCGCAGCAGCATGTCGCCCGCCTCGACCGTGTCGGTGCGGGTCTGCGCATCGCTCGCGCGCGTCCAGTCGCCCAGCCCGACTTCGAAGACCATATGCCCCGGCTCCACCGTACAGGCTGGCGTGCCGAGGCCGGGCCGATCCGCACAAAGGTCACGCCCCGTCGCTTCCTGTGGCTGGGCAAGAGCCGGAACGGAAAATAATGCCGCCAGAACCGCCACGATACGCGCCGCCTTCATATCCGCCCCTCCCACAAACAGCCCGGAAACGGATCGGAAATAATCGACACGGCCGCTTGTTCCGTCACAGGCTGGCAATCCGCTCCGCCGTGCGGCATGGAAAGCCATGGCATCAGGCACAAAGCTGCTGGATCGGGTGACGCCGCGCACGATTGACGAGGCGGAATGCGCCGCGTCGGTGCTGCTGGCGATCCTGTTCGCGCATCTGCTGGGCGCGCATCATGTCTCCTGGGCCGCCTTTGCCGGCTATATGGTGATGCGCGGCCATGTGACCGAAACGCTGATGCGCGGGGCGCTGCGCATCGTCGGCACGGTGGCGGGCGGCGGGCTGGCGCTGGCGGCGGCGCCGGTCATATTGCCCGGCTGGCCGCTGGCCGCGCTGGCGATGATGCTGGTGGGCACGGTCAGCCTCTATGCCGCGATCACCTCGCGCCGTTCCTATGCCTGGCTCTTCTTCGGCCTGACCTTCGCCATGGTGATGCTCGACAAGCTGGAGCATCCCGATATCGCGCTGCGCGATTTCGTCCAGACCCGCATATTGGAAACGATCGCCGGCATCGCCGCCTGTCTGGTCGTCAGCCTGTTGTCCACGCTCACCCTGCGGCGGCGCTGGCCCGCCCCGCCCGCGCCGCCGCCGCCCAGCGCGCGATGGCACCGCGATGCTTTCCGCCACGCCTGTCAGGCCGGGGTCGCGCTGGCCCTGCTGGTGGCGCTGGGCGCGGCTTTCCGCCTGCCCGCGCTGGCGCAGGGGGCGATCATGGTGATGGCGGTGATGGTCCTGCCGATCACCGGTATCGGCCATAGCGGGCTGGCGCCGGTCAGCCGCCGCATCCTTCAGCGGATCATCGGCTGCGGCGTCGGCGCACTCTTTGCCGCCACCTTCCTCTTCGCCGCGAACGGTTCGCCCGCGCTGCTGCTGATCGGCACTTTGATCGGCGTGACGCTGGGCCGCCATCTGGAAAATGGCGACCCGGCCCATCGCTATGTGGGCACGCAATTCACGCTGGCCGTGCTGGTGACTTTGGTGCCCGATCGCTATGACGCCGTCGGGCTGGAACCCGCGCTCGAACGGCTGATGGCCATCTTCGTGGGGATCGGCGTGCTGCTGCCGGTGCTGCTGATCGGCCATGCGCTGGGCGTGCGACGGCCGATGGAGCCGGCGATCCCGCCACAGGACGAAGCGGGCGGCGTATAACTATCCTATCCCCTCTCCCATCGTCATAATCGCGCCCGACCTTGAACATCGCCCCTTTCCGATAGGATCAAGGCAGCGCAACAAAATGTCAGAAACCGCGGGAAACATGCGAAGTTAAGCGGCGCAAATCCTATTTTCGTCGCTGGCTTTCGCAGGGAATAAACCACCCCCGGCAAGCGTAAGCCGGTCATGAATGCCCATAGCCCGTTCCCGACCGACCAGAATATCGTCCCCCTGCGCCCCGACCGGTCCGGCCGTCGACCGATCCGTGTCGCGCTGTTTTCCGGCAATTATGATTGCGTGCAGGATGGCGCCAACCGGGCGCTCAACCGGCTGGTGGGGCATTTGCTGCATCGTGCCGGGATGGCGGTACGCATCTATTCGCCGACCGCGCCTTTGCCCGCTTTCCAGTCGATCGGCGATGTTCGATCGGTGCCCTCGCTCGCCATTCCGGGCCGCCCGGAATATCGGGTCGCGATCGGCCTGACGCGCGGGGTCCGGCGCGATCTGGAGGCCTTCGCGCCAGACATCATTCATTTGTCCTGCCCCGACCGGCTGGGGCGGCAGGCGCAACATTATGGCCGGTCACGCGGCATTCCCGTCGTCGCCAGCCTGCATACCCGGTTCGAAACCTATCTGGACTATTATCGCCTGTCCTTCCTGCGCGGGACGATGGAACGCTATCTCGATCGCTTCTATGGCGACGCGGACCTGATCCTGGCGCCGACCCCGCCGATCCGGGACGAGATGGCGGCCCGCCATGGCGCGGACAGGGTTTCGATCTGGAGCCGGGGGATCGATCCCCATGGCTTTTCGCCTGTCCTGCGCGATCCCGCCTTCCGCGCCGCCCATGGCTATGAAGAAGGCGATATCGTCCCGCTCTTCTTCGGGCGGCTGGTGCTGGAGAAAGGCCTTGGCATCTTTGCCGATGCGATCGCCGCGATCCGGGCGCAGGGCCATCATGTCCGCCCGCTGATCGTGGGCGAAGGACCGGCGCGCGGCTGGCTGGCCCAGCGCCTCCCCAACGCCACCTTCCTGGGACATCAGAGCGGCACCGATCTGGGCCGGGCGGTGGCCAGCGCCGACCTGCTGATCAACCCCAGCGTCACCGAAGCGTTCGGCAACGTCAATCTGGAGGCGATGGCCTCCGGCCTTGCGGTGCTGTCGGCCGATGTGCCGAGTGCCAGCGCCCTGATCGACCACGACCGCACCGGCCTGTTGCTGCCGCCCGCCGATGCCACCGCCTATGCCGACGCCGCCATCGCCCTGATGCGCCATCCGGACCGGCTGGCCGCGATGCGGCAGGCGGCGGCGCAGGCAGCATCGGTATATCGGTGGGAGGATGTGCTGGATGCCGTGGTGCAGGCTTATGCCGGTCTTCTGCCGCGTCAGCCATCGTCCCGACGGCTTGCCGCTTGCCCGCCCCGCACCGGCACGGGATAAGCGACGATGATGGACGACCGGCACGACATGGAAGCGGACCTGCTGGCGATGCGCCGCTATGCGCGCGTCCTGGCCCGTGACGATGTGGATGCCGACGATGTCGTGCAGGACGCCCTGCTCCGCGCGATCGAGCGCAAGGCAACCTATCAGCCCGAACGCAGCCGCACCCGGTGGCTGCTGGCGATCGTCCATAATGTCTTCGTATCGGGCAAGCGGCGACAGGCGGCCGAAGCCCGGCGCAACGACCGTTTTGCTGAGAGTCTGACGTCCAGCATCGATCCGCAGCAGGAGGAGCATGTGCGACTGGCGGAGATTGCGCGGGGCTTTGCCGCCCTGCCCGACGCCCAGCGCGCCGTGCTGCACCTCACCGCGATCGAGGGGATGAGTTATCAACAGGCGGCCGATGTGCTGAGCGTGCCGATCGGCACGGTGATGTCGCGCCTGTCGCGGGCACGCGCCGCGCTGCGCGAAAACAATGGGACAGGGCCGCGCCTGCGGATTGTGGGAGGACAGGATGACCAATGATGTGAACGCGCTGGAGATCGACGCCTATGTCGATGATCAGCTGGACCTGCCCCGCCGCTTCGTGGTGGAGACGCATCTGTCCCGCCATCCCGATCAGGCGGCGCAGGTCATGGCCGACCTGTCGACCCGCAGCGCGCTTCGGCTGATGACGCCGCAGCCGGACAGTCCGCTACAGTCCATGCTCGACAGCGCCGTCCGGTTGCAGGCAATGCCCATCCGACCACGCTGGCGCCGCGCCCTGCCTCTGGTCGCCCCGCTCGCGGCAGCCGCCGGGCTGGCGTTCGTATTCCTGCGTCCCTCCGGTCCGCCCGACTATGTCGACTATGCGGTCAATTCGCACCGCATCGCGATGATGCGCGCGGCCATGGTGTCGCAGGTGGAAACACCCCGCTACGACGCGCGCGAAATCGCCTTTAACACCAAGATCGCCATGCCGCATCTGCCCGACGACTGGCGCGTGACCGACGTCCAGCTCTTCCCCACCGAACGCGGTCCGGCGCTGGTGATCGCGGTCAAGACGGAGGGGGGACAGAATTTCTCGCTCTTTGCCCTGCGCGATCGCAGCCGGGCGCCCGAGCGGCCCGACGCGGTGCAGGAAGGCGCGGAATCGGTCGCCTATTGGCGGCGCGGCGACATGTCCTATGCACTGACCGGCAGCGGCGAACCGCGCCTGATGGACGCCACGGCGGAGGCATTGACGCGCGACTGGTCCTGAAGGCTGGAGAGGGCCGTCATAACGGGCTATCGCTCTCTCCATGACCCAGAATCATCTCTACCTCGTCGACGGCAGCGGCTATATCTTCCGCGCCTATCATCAGCTTCCCCCGCTCACCAACCAGCATGGCCAGCCGGTCGGCGCGGTCTATGGCTATACGACGATGCTGTGGAAACTCGCCGAGGAACTGGGCAAGGCGGAGGGACCGACGCATCTGGCGGTCGTGCTGGACAAGGGATCGCACACTTTCCGCAACGACATGTACGACCAGTATAAGGCGAACCGTCCACCCGCACCGGAGGATCTGGTCCCGCAATTCCCGATGATCCGCGACGCGACCCGCGCCTTCTCCCTCCCCTGTATCGAGGAAGCCGGGTTCGAGGCCGACGACATCATCGCCAGCTATACCCAGGCCGCCGTGCGCGCGGGATGGCATGTCACCATCGTCAGCTCCGACAAGGATCTGATGCAGCTGATCCAACCCGGCGTCGACATGTACGACACGATGAAGAATGAGCGCCGCGGCGCTGACTATGTGGTCGGCAAGTTCGGCGTGCAGCCCGAGCAACTGGGCGACGTCCTCGCGCTGATGGGCGACAGCGTGGATAACGTCCCCGGCATCCCCGGCATCGGGCCGAAGACCGCGGCGAAGCTGATCACCGAATATGGATCGCTGGAGGCCGCGCTGGAGGCGGCCCCTTCGATGAAGAAGTCGAAGATGCAGGAAAACCTCATCGCCCATGCCGACATGGCGCGACTGTCGCGGCGGCTGGTGGCGCTGCATGACAGTATGGACCTGCCCGAACCGCTGGACGATCTGACACTCAAGGGCATTCCCAAGGAACCCTTGCAGGAATTCCTGTCGCATCATGGTTTCAAGACGCTGCTCAACCGGCTCGGCGCGCCTGCCGCTGCCGTCGCTGTGGCAGCGACAGCCACGACAAGCGTGGCAATCGCCCCCACCGCACCGGCACCTGCCGAAGAACCCGCGATCGATCGCAGCCTCTACGAGACGGTCGTGACCGAAGACGCGATCGATCGCTGGATCGCCGCAGCTTATGCCGAGGGTCTGGTGGCCGTCGATACCGAGACGGACATGCTGGACGCCGTGTCCTGCCAACTGGTCGGCATCAGCCTGGCCACCGGGCCGAACAAGGCCTGCTACATCCCGGTCGGCCATGGCGGCACCGACATGTTTGCCGAGCGGCCGGAGCAACTGGACAAGGCACTGGTCATCACGAAGCTGAAGCCGCTGCTGGAGGATGACTCCATCCTCAAGATTGGCCAGAATCTGAAATATGACATGACCGTCCTGCGCCGTCATGGCATCGAGATCGCACCTTATGACGACACGATCGTCATGAGCTTCGACCTTGACGCCGGGCAGAGCCTCGCCGGTCATGGCATGGACGAAGCGGCGAAGACCCACCTCAATCATACATGCATCAGCTTCAAGGAAGTGGTCGGCACCGGCAAGAGCCAGATCAGTTTCGCCGAAGTCCCCCTGCCCCGCGCCACCGAATATGCGGCCGAGGATGCCGATGTCACGCTGCGCCTGTGGAAGCGGTTCAAGACGCGCGTCGCCAATGAGGGCGCGAACCGCGTCTATGAACTGGTCGACCGCCCGCTGGTCGGCGTGATCGCAGGCATGGAGCATCAGGGGATCAAGGTCGATCGCGAGCATCTGTCCCGCCTGTCGGCCGAGTTCACCGCCGGCATCGCGGCGCTGGAAACGGAAATCCACGAGATTGCAGGGCAACCCTTCGCCATCGGCTCCACCCAGCAGCTTGGCGCGATCCTGTTCGACAAGATGGGTTACAAGGGTGGCAAGAAGGGCAAGTCGGGCGCTTACTCGACCGACGTCACCATCCTGGAACAGCTGGCCGCCCAAGGCGCGCCGATCGCCGGCAAGGTGCTGGAATGGCGGCAGCTATCGAAGCTCAAATCCACTTACACCGACGCGCTTCAGGCGCAGATCAACAAGGATACGGGCCGCGTCCATACCAGCTACTCGCTGACCGGTGCACAGACCGGCCGTCTGTCCTCGACCGACCCGAACCTCCAGAATATCCCGATCCGCACCGAAGTCGGCCGTCAGATCCGCCATGCCTTCGTCGCGGAACCGGGCAATGTCATCCTGGCGGCGGACTATAGCCAGATCGAACTGCGGCTGGCAGCGCATATGGCCGATGTGCCGGCCCTGAAAGAAGCGTTCGAGGCGGGCGAGGACATTCACAACCGCACCGCGCAGGAATTGTTCGGCGAGGTCAATCGCGATACGCGCGGCCGGGCGAAGACGATCAACTTCGCCATCCTCTATGGCATTTCGCGCTGGGGGCTGGCCGGTCGGCTGGAAATCAGCGCGGACGAGGCGCAGGACATGATCAGCCGCTATTATGAGCGCTTCCCCGGCATCAGCATCTATATCAACGAGACGATCGAGAAGGTCCGGGAACGCGGCTATACCGAAACGCTGTTCGGCCGGAAAACCTGGTTCCCGCGCATCAAGGCATCGGTCCAGCACGAACGGCAGGGTGCCGAACGCGCCGCGATCAACGCGCCGATTCAGGGCACCAGCGCGGACATCATCAAGCGGGCGATGGCACGCATGGGACCGGCGCTGGAGGCGGCGGGCCTGCCCAACGTCAGGATGCTGCTGCAAGTGCATGACGAACTCGTGTTCGAACTACCCGAAGGCGATGTGGACGCGGCCAGCGCGGTCATCCGGCAGGTGATGGAAACGTCCGCCGAACCGATCGTGAAACTGAGCGTCCCACTGGGCGTGGAGATCGGAACGGGGCCGAGTTGGGGCGCGGCGCATTGAGGATTGAGGAGATCGAGGAAGTTGGGATCGATGCAGAAGGCAGAATTTACATCTGCCCTACCCAAACCAGCTTCGATCATATTTATCGGGCCGCTATGGAAGTGTATTGGGATAAATCAAAAAGGCGATTGCATAGCCCTATTCCTCGCAAATTGAGTGTTGACCAATGGTTTTCTCAAATCTTGGCTGCTGCTGTCGACGAATATGGTATCCAGCTTAAATTACAGCCCAGCACTCTTTGGGTTAACGTGCCCGAAGAGGTGCGCTCACGTTTGCAAGCGACACCCACGTAAAAACTCCCGTCATGCCAGCGAAGGCTGGCATCTCACTGCCTTTTGACACATCCTCGCCAAATGAGCGGCGGCTGGGTCTATATCATGACGAACCGCGCCTATGGCGTGATGTATATCGGCGTAACGGCCAGCCTGCCGCACCGCGCCATGCAGCATCGCGACGGAACCGGTTCCGATTTCTGCCGCCGCTATCGGCTCGACCGACTGGTCTATGCCGAACGGCACGCAACGATCATGGACGCGATCACCCGCGAAAAAGCCGTGAAGGCGTGGAAACGCGACTGGAAGATCAATTTGGTCGAAAGCATCAACCCGAAATGGGTCGACCTGTTCGACACGCTGCATCTGGACTGAGGAAGGGAGATGCCAGCCTTCGCTGGCATGACGAGAGCGAGAGGATCGCCCATCCCCACCCATCACACCAGCGAACGCTGAAATCTCTCTTCTCTTTACGGCAACGGAAAAGGCCGGCCCCATCGGGGCCGGCCTTTTTGTCAATCGAACAGCTCTTCCAGAAAGCTCTTCTTGCGCTTCTTCGGGTAGCCGCGCCCGTCGTCGCGATAGTCGCGATCTGGCCGGTAACTCTGCTGCGCAAACGGCGCGGGTTGCGGAGCCGCCCCGCTTGCCTGCGCCGATCGTTCGATGATCTTGTCCAGTTCGCCCCGGTCGAGCCAAACGCCCCTGCATTGCGGGCAATAGTCGATTTCGACACCTTGCCGGTCCGTCATTGCCAAACCGACATGACAGACCGGGCAGAGCATCGCCGACACGGCGGCCTGATCGCGCATTATTCGCGTTCGCCCGTCAGGCTGAGCAGCATCTGGAACAGGTTGACGAAGTTCAGGTAAAGCGACAGCGCGCCCATCACCTGCATCTTCCCGGCAACCTCATGGCCGGCATAGTAGAAATATTCCGACTTGATGCGCTGCACGTCCCAGGCAGTGAGGCCGGTGAAGACCACCACGCCGATGATCGAGATGACCATCGCCATCGCCGACGAGCCGATGAAGATGTTGATCAGACTGGCCACCATGATGCCGATCAAGCCCATGATCAGGAAGCTGCCCATCTTCGTCAGGTCGCGCTGAGTGGTGTAGCCCCACAGCGCCATGGCGAGAAACATCACCGCGGCCGAGAAGAAGGCCTGCGCGATGCTGCCGCCGGTGAAGACGAGGAAGACGCTGCCCAGCGACACGCCCATCACGGCGGCGAAGGCGTAGAAGGCGGTACGGGCGCCCGAGGTGCTCATCTGCTCCATGCGGAAGCTGAAGAAGAAGACGAAGGCCAGCGGCGCAAAGATCGCGACCCACTTCAGGGGCGTGCCATAGATGGCGGCGGCCAGCGCCGGGGTGTTGCCGACCAAGGCGGCGACCAGCCCGGTAATGACCAGGCCGATACCCATATTGCGGAAGACGCCGAGCATGTGCGCGCGCAGGCCGGCATCGGTCTGCGCCGTCTGGCTGGCACCATAGCCCGGCGTGCGAACGGGATTATTCATGAGAAACACTCACTCCATCATCAAATGTGATTCGAGTGGCCCGGCGCAGTGTCCTGCGGTCCTGAGAGGGGGCTTTTGACCGCAAAACCTGCACCGAGCGCACTCGATGCGGTCCGACATCGCAACAGGATCAAGGGGGAGATCCATGTCGCCAGAGGGGCCCGGGCCGCTCCAGCAATATCGGATGACCAAAGGCCGCCTGCAAGGGATCGGCCCGCCCGCAACATTTTATTACAATTGCGGCCGATCCCCCACATCATCCGGCCTTGCGCGCCTGCCCCACCGCCTTGATGAAGGCCCAGACATCGGCGGAGAAAGGCGGGGTCTGTTCGGCCTGCCATTCATCGATATTGTCGTAAAGCTGCGTCACTCCCTGCGTCATGGCAGGCGTCGCCACCGCCATGAAGGGTGCCAGCAGCGCCTGCCATTCGTCATAGAAGGCCCCGGCCTGCGCCGACGCCGGGTCTAGCGGCAGCGCTTCGACGATACGGGCGGTCAGGTCCGCCCATTGCGCTCCATAGGCCGCCTGATCGAAATTGGCGGGCAAGGCCCCCTGCGCATCGGCGAAATCCGCTTCCGCCTGCGCGCTCATATAACGGTCGGTCACAGTCTTCCATTTTTCCTGATCCATATCGATATCTCCGGTTCGGATCAGCGAGCAAAGGGTCGCGGCATCGAGCGGCTCGCCACGGTCGATGCGGGACAAGGCGGTGGCGAGATGGGCGCGCGCTTGCACCAGCCCCTGCGCCTGTTCGTCCAGCACGGCGATCTGCGCACGCAGCAGCGGCGCCAGATCGACCGGCCGGTCGTTCAATAGTCGTTCAATCTGGGACAGGCTGAAACCGGCCCGTTTCAGCGTGATGATCCGGTGCAGCCGGGCCAGTTCGTCCCGGCCGAACAGCCGCCGCCCCGAAGCGGTGCGCAACGGCGCGACAAGGCCGCGCCCTTCGTAGAAACGCAGCGCCCGACTGGTCAGGCCGGTCAGGCGGGCGACGGCGGCGATATCCATCAGATCGGTCATGGAGCCGGGATAGCGGTTGACGCTGGGTCAAGTTCAAGCGCTTTTTTGCCTTATGCGCGCTGTTGACGCCCGGCCCTTCTGACGACATGGCTGGCCATCATGTCCGACGACCAGCATATCCCCGCGCCGCTGCGCCTGTTCAACAGCCTGACCCGCACGATCGAGCCGTTCGCGCCGATCGAGGATAATCATGCGCGCGTCTATAGCTGCGGCCCGACCGTCTATAATTATGCCCATATCGGAAACCTGCGCGCCTATGTGTTCGTCGACACGCTGCGCCGGACATTGTTGTGGAAGGGGCTGAGCGTCACCCAGATCATCAACATCACCGATGTCGGCCATCTGACCAGCGATGCCGACGCCGGTGATGACAAGATGGAAGCCGCCGCGCGGGCGAGCGCGAAGAGCATCTGGGATATCGCCGCCCATTATACCGAAGCGTTCAAGTCGAATGTCGCCGCGCTCAACATCATGGCGCCCAGCGAATGGACCGTCGCGACCGACTATGTGCCGCAGATGATCGCATTTGCAGAGAAGATCGCGCCCGACCATTGCTATGAGCTGGAGAGCGGCCTCTATTTCGACAGCACAACCGTCCCCGATTATGGCGCGCTGGCCGGCGGGCGGGACGATGCGGCGCACGCCCGGATCGATCCGGTCGCAGGCAAGCGCAACGCATCCGACTTCGCGATCTGGCGCAAGTCGCCGCCGGGCGAGCAGCGCCAGATGGAATGGGACAGCCCCTGGGGCAAGGGCGCACCGGGCTGGCATCTGGAATGCTCCGTCATGTCGCAGGCCCGCCTTGGCCAGCCGTTCGACATTCATACTGGCGGCATCGACCATCGCGAGATTCACCACCCGAACGAGATCGCCCAAAATCAGGCCTTCCATAGCTGCTGCGGCGAACCCGATGTGGCGGCGGCGGGCTTCACTGGTGCGCGCTGGTGGATGCACAATAATTTCCTCGTCGATCGCCAGGGGAAGATGAGCAAATCCAAGGGCGGCTTCACCACGTTGTTCAGCCTGATCGACGCGGGCGTGCATCCGATCGCCTACCGCCTGCTGTGCCTTGGCGCCCATTATCGCAGCGAACTGGAGTTCAGCGCGGAGAATCTGGCGGCAGCGCTGACGCGGCTCAAGCGGCTGGTCATGGGCGTGGAAGGTCTGAAGGCGCGAGCCGAGGGCGTGACCTGGCAATCGCCGCGCATCGACTATCTGCGGGCCAATCTGCACCCCAAGCTGGCGCCGCTGCTGGAGCAGTTCGATGCCGCGATCGCCGACGATCTGATGACACCGCGCGCACTGCCGCTGCTGGAAGAGGTCATTGGCATGAAGAAGGTGCCGGTGGACGAGAAGCTGTGCCTGATCGCCGCCTTCGATTCTGCGCTGGGCCTCAACCTGCTGACGCTGAGCCGCGCCGACCTGCGCGTCCAGCCCAAGGATGCGCAGATCACGCCGGAGGAGATCGAGGCCGAACTGGAACGCCGCACCGCCGCCCGCGCGGAAAAGGATTTCGCCCTGTCGGACGAGATTCGCGATGCCCTGATTGCGCGTGGTGTGGAGGTGATGGACGGCGATCCGTTGCGCTGGGACTGGCGCCTGACGCTGGCCTGATATCGTAACGGCGGGGGGCTGACCCATGCTTCACTTGACGCCTGCCTGCGTCCGGCCGACAACATATTCGGGTCGATAGATGGTGGGGGCGCGATGAGTCTTTCCGCTTACCGATCGGCTGTCCTGCTGGCGCTGGCTATTGCCACGCCTGCAAAGGTGATCGCTGCGCCGGTCGCCTTTTCCGCTACCGATCCGCGCCATGCCCGGCTGCACCGGCTGGAAACGCAGGCGTTCGACCTCTACAATAGCGATGATTATGCGCTGTCCATGTCGCAGAAGACGCGCGACGCCTGGTTGCGCCTGCATGCGGCTGCGATCCGAACCAAGGTGAATGGAAAGGCGCATCCGCTGGCCGGCGTGGCGCTGGTCAACCTGGCCGCCATGGATCAGATCGACGGCAAAAATCCCGATGCGCTGACCCGGTCGAACGAGGGGTTGGCGCTGCTGGCGCCCTTTGCCGACGCTTATCCGATCGCCTGGATGCAGGGGCTGTCGGTCAAGGCCTATGTCCAGATCGCGCTGGGCGACGTGCCGGGCGGCGCCGACACGCTGGCGCAGGCGAGCCATTATATGGATGGCTATATCGCCCGGACGCCGGTCGACAAGCTCGACAAGGATACGCAGATGCTGCGGTCCAACATCGCCTTTTCCCATGCGCAGGCGCTGACCCGACTGGGGCGGAATAGCGAAGCGGTCGAGGCGCAGAAAGCCAGTATGGAAGCGCGGATCGCGGCGGCCGGGCCGGACAGCGCGGACACGATCGGTTCCTATTATGGCTATGCGCAGATGCTCCAGCGCGCGGACCGCGACGCGGAGGCGGAAGTCTACGCCCGGCTGGCGGTGGACAAGGCGACCGACCATGTCGACCGCAAACATCCAAGCTATGCCCGTGCGCTGGAGGCGCTGGGCCTGCTGCTGTCGCGCACCGGGCGGCGCGCGGAAAGTCTGGACTATCTGCAACGCGCCATCGCCATCAAGCGCGAGACGGTGGGGACCGACAGCCTCTATTTCCAGTTCGGCTTGCAAAATCTGGGATCGGTGCTGCTGCCGCTGGAACGCTATGCCGATGCCGAGCCGCTATTTCTGGAGGCCGAACGCGGCTTTCGCAAGATCGAGGGTGACAGCAGTCCACAATCGGCCCGCGCACTGGCCTTCGCCGCATCGGCGGAACTGGCCGAAGGACAGCGCGAACAAGGGATAGAGCGGCTGGAGAGCGCGCTGGCGCGGGTCCATGCCGAATCGGACAAGGATCGCGAGATCGGCCAGCGGGTCTATCCCTATCTGATCCCGGCGCTGATCGCGGCAGGCCAGACGGATCGGGCGCGTACCGCCGCTACCGCCTTTGCCGCAGAAACGCAGCAACTGGACAATGCGCCTGCCTTCCCGCTGGCGCAGGCGGCGATGCTGGCGTCCTGGACGACGCCGGATCACACGGCTCTGAGCGAAAATGCCCGGCGACTGGCCGGGGTGGTGCGCGATGGCGCAACGATGAACGACAATGGCGAACTGACGGAAGATCAGCGCTCCGCTCTGGATACGCTGCTGGCGGTTGCGGCGGAGACGCAGGATAGCGCACTCGCACTGGATGCGATGGCCGTGCTGGCGGGATCGCGCATCGCGCAGGCCAATCGTCTGGTCGCGCAGCGGTTGGTGGCCGATCCAGTGCTGGCCGGCCGGGTTCGCGCGCTACAGGACAAGGGCAAGGCGCTGGAAGCGGCGGACCGGGACTTGCTGAAGGCGCTGGCCGTGGACAGCGGCGTGACGGAAGCGCGCGCCGCACGGGCAGCGGTGGCGGCCGATGTCGAGGCAGAGCGCGCTGCCATCGCCCGCGCCTATCCCCGCTGGGTCGAGGTACGGGGTGGCGAGCGACCCGACCTGTCGGCGTTGCGGGCTGGCCTCGGCAAGGATCAGGCGCTGCTGGCAGTGATGCCGGCCTTTGATGGCGTCTACCTGCTGGCGGTGAGCGCCAATGGCACAAGGATCGAGCGGGCAAAGCTGGACCGCGCGGCCATGGTGTCGCTGGTCAACCGACTGCGCCTGTCGCTGACGCCGGTGGGGTTCGATCAGGCAGCGGCGCAGACACTGTATGACCAGATTTTCACGCCCGGCATAGTGGCGGCGCTGGGCAAAGCCCCGATGTTGCGGATCGTGCCAACGGGGGCCTTTGCCTCCCTGCCCTTCGCCATGTTGCCGCAGCGCCCCGTGGCGAAGGTGGATCGCCGCACGCCCTGGCTGATCCACCGCTTCGCGATCGAGGTGCAGCCCGGCTTTGCCATCGATGCCGACAAGCGCACCCGGATCGCGACACGCGACCAGCGTTTCCTGGGCATCGGCGCGCCACAGTCCTTCGCCAGCGCCGTGTCCGCCCCGGTTTCACGCGGTGGCAATGCTCTGCTCGCGGCCAATCATTATTTCCGCAACGGCGGCGCGGATGCGCATGCCCTGTCCGAACTGCCTGCCCTGCCCGGATCGCTGAACGAGTTGCAGGCGGTCGCCCGGCGTTTCGGTGCGGACCATGCGACATTGCTGGTCGGCGCGGATGCCAGCGAAGGGGGGCTGAGGGCGCAGGACCTGTCTGCCTATGGCGTGATCCTGTTCGCGACTCATGGGCTTGTGAGTGGCGAGATGGAGGGCGTGACCGAACCGGCGCTGGTCCTGTCACCTCCGGCCGCCGCCAACGCCGATGAAGATGGCCTGCTGACCGCATCGGAGGTCGCGTCTATGCGGATCGGCGCGGACTGGGTGATTCTGTCCGCCTGCAACACCGCGGCGGGCAATGATGCGCAGGCGGCGGCCTATTCCGGGCTGGCGCAGGCGTTCCGCTATGCCGGCGCGGGATCACTGCTGGTGTCGCACTGGCCGGTGCGGGACGATGCCAGCGCGTTCGTGACGCTGGAGACGGTCAAGGGCGCCAATCGCGGACTGCCCCGTGCGGTTGCGTTGCAGCGGGCGATGCTGAAGCTGATCCGGTCGAAGCAGGACAATGCGGCGCAGCCCTATATCTGGGCGCCGTTCATCCTGATGGGTCGATGATCCCGCATCCGGGATAGTCCTTATAGGTTTCCGTGAACGGAAAGCCGATGATCCGGAGCGAGGCGGCCCAGCAGAGAGCGCCGTCCCCGGAGTGAAGGACTGTTCCGATGATCGCACTTGAAACCCGCTATGGCTTCCGTTTCGACATTCGTCTGGCGACGCACAGCGATGAGCCGGCGCTGGCCGATTTCTTTGCCGAAGTGACCGAAGAGGACCGGCGGTTCCGCTTCCTGTCGGCGGTGCGGCAGGTCAGCCCCAGCCAGTTGCATGCCATGACCGATTTCGATCATCACCGGCATGAGAGCTTTGTGGCCTTTGCGCCGGAGAGCGGCGCGATCATCGCGGCGGCGACGCTGGCGGTGGACCCGGAAGGCAAGACCGGCGAGGTCGCCATCTCCATCCTGCCGGATCACAAGGGCAAGGGGATCGGCTGGACGCTGCTGGACCATGTCGCGCAGGAAGCGCGGGCTTGGGGCGTGACCCGGCTCCAGTCGATCGAGAGCCGGGACAATCGCGCCGCGATCAGCCTGGAGCGGGAAATGGGCTTTTCCGCCCGCGCCATTGAGGGTGATCCGGCGCTAGTGCTGCTGGAGCGGGCCTTTTAACCCGCTTCCAGCGCCGCGCCGGCTTCCATCCACACTTCCTCGGCCGCTTCCAGCTTCTTTTCCACGTCGGCGCGCTTGACCATCAACTGGCTGGTGGTCAGCTTCGCTTCGGCACCGGTGGCCGATTTGGGATCGGACAGGACGGCGTCGATGCGCTTGCGCTCGGCGATCAGGCTGGTCATTTCGCGCTCCGCCTTGTTGACCGCGTTCTTCAGCACCTTCTGCTTTTCGCGCCATTCGGCGGCGGCTTTCTTGTCGGCCTTGCGGTCGACCTTGGGCGCGTCGCCGCTGCTGCTGGCATTGCCGTCCGCCTTGCGCAGGATGATGTCGGTATAATCATCGAGCGACCCGTCGAAGGGCTGGGCCGTGCCGTTGTCGACCAGCACCAGACGGTCGGCGACCAGTTCGATCATGTGCCGGTCGTGCGAGACGATCACCACCGCGCCCGAATATTCGTTGAGCGCCTGCACCAGCGCCTCACGACTGTCGACGTCGAGGTGGTTGGTCGGTTCGTCGAGGATCAGCAGATGCGGCGCGTCGCGGGTAATGAGGGCGAGCGCCAGACGGGCGCGCTCGCCACCCGACATGGAGCCGACCTTCTGCGTCGCGCGCTCGCCCGAAAAGCCGAAGCGACCGAGCTGGGCACGGACCGCGCCGGGGGTCGCGCCCTTCATGACGCGGGTCATATGTTCCAGCGGCGTGTCGGTGACGTCCAGTTCCTCCACCTGATATTGGGTGAAATAGCCGACATTCATCTTGGCCGAGCTTTGCATCGTCCCTTCCATTGGGGCGAGTTGCGCGGCGATCAGGCGGGCCAGCGTGGTCTTGCCGTTGCCGTTGCGGCCGAGCAGCGCCAGCCGGTCGTCCGGATCGATGCGCAGGTTGACACGGCGCAGGATCGGCGTGTCGGTATAACCGACGGACGCCATGTCCATGGTGATCAGCGGCGGGCGCAGTTCGGCCGGGCTGGGAAAGCCGAAATGCAGGGTCGGATCTTCGATCGCGGCGGCGATGGGCTGCATCCGGGCCAGCGCCTTGGCACGGGACTGGGCCTGTTTCGCGGTCGAGGCGCGGGCCGAATTGCGGGCGACATAATCCTGCAACTTCTCTCGTTCCGCCTGCTGCTTGGACCGGGCCGCTTCCTGCTGGGCGAGGCGTTCGGCGCGCTGCCGTTCGAAAGCGTCGTAACCGCCGGGATAGAGGGTGATCTTCCCGCCTTCCAGGTGGAGGATATAGTCCACCACATTGTTCAGCAGATCGCGTTCATGGCTGATGACGACCACCGTGCCACGATAGGCCTTGAGGAAATTTTCCAGCCAGAGCGTGGCTTCGAGGTCGAGATGGTTCGACGGTTCGTCGAGCAGCAGCAGGTCGGGATTGGAGAAGAGCAGCGAGGCGAGCGCCACGCGCATCTTCCAGCCGCCCGAATAGCTGTCGAGCGGACGGCCCTGCATTTCTTCGTCAAAGCCGAGGCCGACGAGGATGCGGGCGGCGCGGGCCGGGGCGGTATAGGCGTCGATCGTGGTCAGCCGCTCATAGATATGGCCGAGGCGATCGGGATCTTCGGTATGCTCCGCCTCCGCCATCAGTTCGGCGCGTTCCTTGTCGGCCTCCAGCACGGTGTCGAAGGGGGTCGCGGTGCCGGAGGGGGCTTCCTGTGCGATATAGCCCAGCCGCGTATCGCGGGGCATGTCGCAACTGCCCTCATCCGGATCGAGCTGGCCGATCATCACCTTCATCAGGGTCGACTTGCCCGCGCCGTTGCGGCCGATCAGGCCCACACGGCTGCGCGGCGGCAGCGCAGCGGCTGCGCGGTCAAGGATAGTGCGGCCGCCCAGGCGCACGGTGATACCGTTCAAGTTAAGCATGGGGGCGGCCTGTAGCAGAGGTGCGCCGGGTGGTGAAGGTGTTGGCGGTGCGTTTTGCAGGGGGGCTTAGCGTTGCGAAGTTCACACTGTCGTGGGCCACGCAAAAGTGCGGCGGACGCACGGGTGGCGTGAATTTCGCAATAGGAAAATTTTGCGAAATGGCGCGCGCCGGGATGTGGGGCGGCGCGGGACGCGAAAGGGCGGACGGTGGGAAAGAGCGGGGTGGGATTATGGCGCAGAAGTCAGATGTTGGACAGGAATTTGGCCGTAAAGAGACTGGCAGGTTTGCTGTCAGCTGCCCGAGATAGCTGCCGATGAAGAACGCTGCTGGCAGACACCATATCTCCGGGCGTATGAGCAAGATTGCTCCGTTCGCCTTACAGAAACAGTCGTGTTCCGGCGCGATCTGCGGCCAATCCTCGGAGCTTGCAATCTATTCGCAGTAGCAATATGTGCGCTGCACAATCAGGCCTACTTTTGGGGAGCATCACATAATGGACCGCATCAATTCCCGCCTCCGGGCCGGGACGAGCGCGCTTGCGCTGGTTTTGGCCATCAGCGCCACAGCCCCCGCGTTCGCCGACGAAGCTGCGACCGATGCCGAGCCGCAGGACGTCAGTTCCTCGGAGATCACCGTGCTCGGCACGCGCAGCGAAGACTACAAGGTCGATCAGCTGACCACCGCCACGCGAACCGGCACCAGCATTATGGACGTGCCGCAGTCGATTCAATTTGTGCCTCGCGATGTCATCGACGACCAGCAGGTCCTCGATCTCACCAGCGCACTGCGCAACGTCAGCGGCATCCAGGCGGGCACCGACGCGGGCAACCGTTCGGAAAGCTTCACCATTCGCGGCTTCCGTTCCTCGTACTATGCCATCGATTCGATCATGCTCAGCCCCGCGATCGAGACTAACGACAGCTACCGCGACCTTGCCAACGTCGAGCGCATCGAAGTGCTCAAGGGTCCGGCCTCGGTTCTCTACGGGCGCGGCGATCCGGGCGGCCTGATCAACATCGTCACCAAGCAGCCGCGCTTCGAGCGAGGCATGAACTTTTCCGTCCAGGGCGGCAGCAACAACTTCATGCGCGGACAAATGGATGTGACCGGACCGGTCGATGCCGCCAAGACTCTGGCGGTGCGTTTCATAGCCGCCGCGCAGACCGGCGACACCTTCCGCGACGTGCTGCAGCCTTATCGCCGCCAGTTCCTGTCCGGTTCGGTCTTGTGGGAACCGAGCGATCGCACCCGCGTGATCGCCAGCCTAACTTTCGCGCACCAGAAAAACCAGACCGATCGCGGCATTGTCGCCACCACCGACGCCGACGGCGATCTCGTGGTCGATCTGCCGCGCGACCGCTTCTTGGGCGAAAAGTGGGCGACCACCGAATCCAGCCGTTACGAATTCAACTACCGCATCGAGCACGAACTCGCGGACTGGCTCACGGTCCGCCAGATCGGCCATTATGACGAGGGCAAGCTCGACCTGTTCGGCATCAACTATGGCAACGCCGTTGCCGTCAATGCCACCACCGGCGCGCGCACCCTGACGCGCACCGCCGTCGAACAGCACGAGCAGAACCACAACTACGACGCGCAGGCCGACATGGTCGCGCGCTTTTCCACCGGCAGCATCGGCCATACCGTCGTGGTCGGCGGCGAATATGTGAAGTCCTATCGCTTCCGCACGTTCGCCCGCGCCACGCTGGCGCGCATCGACATCGACAACCCGGAATACGGCGCGCAGCCGAGTGCGTTCGTCCCCGCCGCCGACCGGACCGTGCGTTCCAAGTCGCTTTCGGGTTACGTGCAGGACCAGATCGACATCGGCGACCAGATCAACCTGCTTGCGGGCGTACGCTACGACCATGCGCAGCAGTCGGATTTCGGCACCACCCAGTACGCTTCGGACGACAAGGCCTGGTCGCCGCGCGTCGGCGTGGTGTTCAAGCCGGTGCCGAACGTCTCGCTGTTCGCCGACTTCACCCGCTCGTTCCAGTCCAAGCCCGAACCGACGATCGACGGCAAGCCGATCGATCCCGAAAAGGGCAAGCAGTACGAGGCAGGCATCAAGGCCGAACTGTTCGGAGGTCGCCTCGCCTCGACGCTGTCGGTCTACCAGCTCAAGCGCGAGAACGTGACGCAGCAGGACCCGAACAACGTCGGATACAACATCAACGCCGGCGTGCAGCGTTCGCAGGGCGTTGAATTCGACATGTCGGGCACCATCACGCCTGCCGTCAAGGTCATCGCCAACGGCGCCTATACCGATGCGACTGTGCGCTCCTCCACCGACTACGCCAAGGGCAACAAGCTGATCGGCGTGCCGAAGTGGAGCGGCAGCCTGTGGGTCACGCTGGAGCCGGTCGACGGCCCGTTCAGCCGCTTCGGCCTGGGCGGGGGCGTAGTCGCCGCAAGCAACCGCATGGGCAATCTGGAGAACACCTTCTCGGTGGGCGGCTACACCCGCTTCGATTCCAGCCTGTGGTACAAGCTGGCCGACAAAGTGCGTCTGACGGCGAACGTCAAGAACATCACCAACGAATATTACATCTCCAGCACCGTCTCGCGCGCGCAGATCACGCCGGGCGAGGGGCGCAGCTTCCTCGTCGGCCTGAGCGGAGGGTTCTGACGATGAGAAAGGCATTCGCCGCCGCGCTGCTGGCGCTGGCCATCCCCGCCGCCGCCGCCTCCGCAGCGGCAGCGGAGGCCGGCAAGGTGCTATTCCTGATGCGCGCCGATGTGCCGGGCGGTTCCGCCGACCCGGCGGTCAAGGCGCGGCTGGAGGCGCTGGGCTACACCGTCACCACCAGCGGGGGCCTGGACGGCGCGCCCGATCCCTGCGGGTTCGATCTCGTCGTCATGTCCTCGACGGTGCGCTCCAACCAGTTCACCGCCAACCGCCCGGCGATCGCGCGCTGGCGCGACATGGGCGTGCCGCTGGTGACCTGGGAGAACGACCTGCTTGACGACTTGTGGATGACCGGCCTGCGCCGCGACACCGACTTCGGCGAACTGGAGACGGGGCACTACTTCTGGCTGGTGCGCGCGCCGCACCCGATGGCGGCGGGCATTCCGGCAGGCCTGGGCACCTGGACCGAGGCCCGCACGCCTGCGGGCTGGGGCAAGCCGGGCCTCGGCGCCGACGTCATCATGACCTGGCCCGGAGAGCCGGACAAGGCGACCTTGTTCGGCTACGAAGCAGGCGCGACGATGGACCACGACCACCTCGCCCCGGCGCGCCGTGTGTTCATCGGTATGGAAAACAACAGCTTCAACCGCATGACCGACACCGGCCGCACGCTGTTCGACGCAGCCATCCAGTGGGCGCGTGCGGGCGCGAAAACCTGCAAGGTGAAGAAGTGAGACGCGCTCTTGGCCTCGTGCTGGTTTCCGCGCTTTTCGCTGGCTCCGCTTCGGCGCAGGACAGCGGGCCCATCCCCGAGGCGCAGCCGCTGCTGGCGCGCTACGTGCTGGCAAGCGGCGCACTCGCTGTCGGCGGTGGTCCGGAAGCCGATGCCATCGCAGCGGCAGCCAGCGGCCTGTCCCCCCGCATCGTCGGCCCTTCCGGAGCGATGCCGCTGCTGACGCAAGGCACCATCGCGCTCGCCGTAATCCCGCGCGAGATGACCGTGATCGAGCGCGCCGCCGTGCGCCGCTTTTCCGGCGGGTTGCCGCTGGCGGTGCCGGTGATGCAGGGCCTCTACCTTTACGCCCGCTGCAACAAGGACGGCGCCGTCGACGAACGCCTGCGTCCTGTGCTGCAGGCGCTGCTCTCGGATGGCGGGCAGGCCAGGCTGAAGGTGGCACTGGCGATGTACAAGCCCCTCGATGCCGCAGCGCTCGCCGATGCGCGGGACAAGCTCGCGAGCCTGCACGGCATCACGATCCCGCAGCGCAGGCCGGGCTATCTCGCGCCGGACGGCAGCCTCTCGATCATCGGCAGCGACACGCTGACGACGATCATGCCCGAGATGCTCTCCGCCTACGCACGCCATGCGCCCAAGGTGCGCTTTACCGCCGACTTGCGCGGCTCCTCCACTGCGATGCCTGCGCTGGCGGCCGGAACCACGATCTTCGCGCCGATGGGCCGCGAACTGTGGCAGAACGACCTCGACGGCTTCCGCCAGGTCAAAGGCTACGATCCGGTACGCATCCGTGTGGCCTATGCCAGCCATGGCCCGCGCACCGATGGCAAGACGCCGCCTGCGATCTACGTCAACGCCCGCAATCCGCTTGCCGGCATGTCGATGGCGCAAGTGCAGCGCGTCTTCGCGGCCGGAGCACCAGGCGGCGACATTGCCGACTGGTCGGCGCTAGGCGGCGCGGCGGGCGCGATCCATGTCTACGGCGCGCGCGACGATGGCGGCTTCGGCTCGGCGATGCGCGCCTCGAAGCTGGACGGATTGCCGTTCAGCGCCCGGTATCAGGCGATGCCGAGCGGCAAGGCGATCCTCGCCGCCGTCGCGGCAGACCCGCTGGGCATCGGCTATGCGACATGGATCGACGCGGGCGATGCGCCTGCAGGCGTGCGCGTCCTGCCGCTTTCCGCGCATGACGGCGGCCCTTACGTCCTACCCCTCGCGGGCGCGGACCGGGGCGCTTGGCCGATCTCATACTTCCTCAACATCTACGTCGACAAGGCGCCGGGCAGGCCGATCGCCCCGGCGGCCAAAGACCTGCTGCGCTTCCTACTCTCTGACGAAGGACAGGCGATCATCGCTCGCCACACCGAGGAGGAGGATGGTTACGTGCCGCTTGATTTGCACGATCTTGTGGCAGAACGAGCCATAGCCGAAGGTTTATAAATAGCTCAATCTGTACTTACGCCTAACACCTGGTTCCGCACGGCGGATTTCAGGCGTTCGCCTATGGTTGCCGAACGACCGGCATGGGCGCAACCCCGACAGCCCCCTCCCGTCACTCAAAACCGACGGCGCGCTGTTAAGCGTTGGAGCCAAAGATCAGGTTGACCAGGAGTGCCATCCACTTCGCCGTACCGCTGATGCAGGGGCAGCGCCACTGGCACCGCCCCTGCGCAAGGATGATCAGAAGTCAACCGTGGCCGAGAGCCAGAGGCGGCGGCCTTCCTGGTTGATCGAATAGGCCGGGGTGAAGGCCGTGAGGTTGGCTGCCGTCTGATAGGGGACATAGACGGCATAATCGGTGTCGAGGATGTTGTAGATCGTCGCCGACAGGCGGAAGGCGGGCGTGATCTGGTAATTGCCGCCCAGATGGAAGACTTCATAGCTGCGGAAGTCGCCCAGCGCCGTCTGCTGTATGTTATTGCCGCGATAGCGGCTGGAGCGGATCTCGGCGCGCGCCCAAAGGCTGGCCTTGTCATCCAGCTTCCAGCGCAGATTGCCGTTCAGCATATGTTTGGGCATGCCCACCAGCGGCAGGCCCTTTTCCGACCCGCTAAGCTGCTCGGTTTCGGTATAGGTATAGTTGGCCGACAGCGACAGGCTGGGCGTGAAGGCGAAGCGGGTCGCGACCTCGACACCGCGGGTGCGGGCCTTGTCGATGTTGATCGACTGGCTGAACTGTTCGACATTGGGGAAATTGCCGACATCGACGCAACCGGCGGGCGGCTGGCCCTGGAAGCCGGAGAAGGTGCAGTTGTTGACGCCGGGGCCGGACGCGATCTTGTCATCGAAATCATTGTTGAACAGGGTCACATTGCCGCTGAAGAAGCCCTGATTGTCGAAATAGAGGCCCGCTTCATAGCTGGTGCTGGTTTCCGGCGTCAGGCCCGGCGATCCCAGCAGCGGCACGCGGCCCTGACTGCCGAAGCCGATGATGCCGCTGGCAATCTGTTCTACGCGCGGCGTCTTGAAGCCTCGGCTGACGCCGCCCTTCAGCGTGACGGCATCATTGATGTTCCACACTGCATAGGCGCGCGGCGACCATTTGTTGCCGAAGGTGGAATGATCGTCATAGCGGGCGCCGCCGGTGATGTTGACGCCCTCGGTGACGGTCAGGGTCGCTTCGGCGAAACCGGCCCACTGGGTGAATTTGAACGGTTCCGGGGCCACGCCTTCGACCATGCGAGCCTTCCAATATTGGCCGCCTACGGTGAAGGCGAGCGCGCCGAACTTGCCGGCGAAGCGGGAGTCGAGAATGTCGTTGCGCGCCTCCAGCTTGCGCGGGCTGCCCGGCACGGCGCCCGGCGTGCCATTGGGGATGAGGCGGCCGATGGTTTCGGTTTCGTTGCGGGTCAGCGTGGTGTCGAGTTGGCCAAAGCCCATGCGCCAGCTATGCGCGGCGACATAGTTGGTGCGGTTGAACCGCTGTTCGGGGGCGTAGCCGCCCGATCCCAGCGTGCCGAGCTGGCCCCGGCTATTGTCATAACGCTGTTCGTTGCGGTCATATTCGAACCACAGGTCATGATCGGCATGGGGCGTGATGCTGAGACGGCCGCCATAGGTGTAAGTGTCGGATTCCACCGGATTGCGGCCCAGCGTCAGCGCCGGATCGCCGGGGATTTCGATGTTCGATCCTTCGCGATGGAAGACGCTGCCGCGCAGGGTCAGCCCGACCAGATCCTTGACGATCGGCCCTTGGGCAAAGCCGTTGATCGACTGGATATTGCCGAAGCGGTCATCGCCCTGAATGGTGCTTTCGGCGGTCGCGGTGCCGACCCAGCGACTGCCGACCTTGCGCGTGATGATGTTGACAACACCACCCATCGCGTCCGAGCCGTACAGGGTGGACATGGGGCCACGCACCACTTCGATCCGGTCGATGGCGGAGAAAGGCGGCAGGAAGCTGGTGGAGGTTTCGCCAAAACCGTTGGGCGTGACGCCGCCCGGTGCATTCTGGCGGCGACCGTCGATCAGGACCAGCGTATAATCGCTGGGCATGCCGCGAATGGAGATGTTGAGCCCGCCGGTCTTGCCCGCTTCGCCGCCGACGTCCACGCCCTGCACGTCCTGCAACGCTTCGGCGAGGCTGCCAAAGCGCTTTTCCTGCAATTCTTCGCGGCCCAGCACGGTGATGCTGGCGGGTGCCTCGGTGATATTCTGTTCATAGCCGGCGGCGGTGACGACGATGGCGCTGCCGGACTGGTCATCCGCGTCGGGCGCGGGTGCATCGGCGGCGAAGGCAGGTGTCGCCAGAGCGGCGGCTAGAACGAGCAGGCTGCTACGCAGCGCAAAAGGATGCGCAGAAAATGCTGAAGACATGGAAACCCTCCCCCAAGCTAAGAACGCGAATAAGTCGCATTAGAGTCAAGGGGCCTGTGCGGAGGCGGTCGGTAGCGGTCAATTGCGCGACGCGGCCGAGGGGCGTGGGCAATAATTTCTTACAGGCAAGGCATCAGATGGCAGGGAGTGCGTCTTGCGCTGAAATATTCACGCTACATTTGCAACATTTGGCTACAATCAGACAGGCGGTCAGAGCGGATGACTTCATGTTGAATCGTCATTGCGAGCGCAGCGAAGCAATCCAATGGCGCGCCCATGGATTGCTTCGCTGCGCTCGCAATGACGGCGTGGGGCAAAGCAATCTCATCTCACTCTATGAGGCCACCCCCTGCCCTTTCACCTCGGCATAGAGGGTGAATTGCGCGTTCAGGCCGCCGACGCTCGACTGGCCAACCCACAGGTCGAAGACGCCCGGTTCGGCAAGGCGCTGGTTGCGGGCGCCGACAAATTCCAGATCGGTGCGCGACAGGGAGAAGCGGACGGTCTTGCTTTCGCCCGGTGACAGGGTGACGCGCTCCATATGTTTGAATTCGCGGATCGGGCGGGTGCGGCTGGCGACGCGATCGCGGGTGTAGAGCTGGACGACCTCGCTGCCCTTGCGCTTCCCCTTGTTGGTGATGCGCGCCGTGACCTCGATCGCGGCATCCCAGCGGAGCGCGGTGTCGGACAATTTCAACTGATCGAGCGCGAATTCCGTATAGCTGAGGCCATGGCCGAAGGGGAAACGGGCGCTGTTGTCGGTGGTGGCGTAGCGGGCCTTATATTCGGTGCTGCCCTTGTCGAGCACCGGGCGGCCGGTCGATTTACGGTCATAATAGAAAGGCTCCTGCCCGCTTTCCCACGGGAAGCTGACGGGCAGTTTGGCCGACGGATCGACCCGACCCAGCAGGATATCGGCGATGGCATGGCCCGCCTCGCTGCCCAGGAACCAGGTCGCCAATAGGGCATTGGCGTTGGCGACACCATCATGCAGGGCGAGCGCCCGGCCATGGCGCAACAGGACCGCGACCGGCTTGCCAGCCGCGACAACGGCGTCGGCCAGCGCCTGTTGCGCGGCGGGGATTTCGATCGTGGTGCGGGACTGGGCTTCGCCCGACATGGCCTGCGATTCGCCGATGGCGAGCAGGACGATATCGGCCACCTTCGCCGCATCGACCGCTGCGGCAATGCCGCCATCGATGGGCGCGCTGATGTCACTGCCGCGCGTGACGGTCAGGTGCGACGGATCGGGGAGCGCGACACGCAGGCCGGTGGCGATATCGACGCCCTTGTCCGGGTCGCCATAAAAGGCCCAGGGGCCATAGAGATTGGCATGATCTTCGGCAAAGGGACCGATCAGGGCGATCTTCTGCCCCTTCGCCGGATCGATCGGCAGCAGGCCATCATTCTTGAGCAGAACGACCGACTTGGCCGCCGCTTCGCGGGCAAGGGCGCGGTGGGCAGGCGTGAAGATGCGGGTCTTTTCCACCTCCTCATTCAGCGACCGGTAGGGATTGTCGAACAAGCCGATCGCCGCCTTCACATAAAGGATGCGGCGCACGGCGACGTCGATCGTGCCCATGGGGACGGCGCCGCTCTTCACCAGATCGGGCAGGTAGCGGATATAGAGCCCGCTTTGCATCGACATGTCGACGCCCGCCAGCACGGCAAGGCGCGCGGCATCGCGATCATCCTCGGCAAAGCCATGGGCGACCAGTTCCTCGTCGGCTGTATAATCGGAGAAGACGAAGCCGCGGAATTTCATCTCGCCGCGCAAGATGTCGGTGAGGAGTTCACTGTCAGCGGTGGCAGGGACGCCATTAATCTCGTTGAACGCGGCCATGGTGGTGAGGGCGCCGGCCGCGAAGGCCTGACCAAAGGGCGGCAAATGGGTTTCGCGCAGCGTTTCTTCGCTGATGTCGACATTGCCATATTCAAGGCCGGCGGCGACCGCCCCATAGGCGGCGAAATGTTTCGGGCAGGCCAGCAGCGAATCGTCGCGGCGCAGATCGCGACCCTGAAAGCCGCGAATGCGGGCGGCGGAGAGCAGGCCGGTGAGGGTCACATCCTCCCCTGCCCCC
Source organism: Sphingobium sp. AP50 (assembly GCF_900109095.1). Taxonomy (GTDB): domain Bacteria; phylum Pseudomonadota; class Alphaproteobacteria; order Sphingomonadales; family Sphingomonadaceae; genus Sphingobium. The sequence goes on along the minus strand of NZ_FNYZ01000001.1, from coordinate 567,017 downwards.
TCCACCACGCGACCCCAGCGCTGGTCGCGGGCGACGTCGACCATGGGGGCGAAGGTCAGATGCAGGCCAGCGGCGGTGGCTTCGACCGCCATGGCGCGAGCGGTACGCTCCACCAGAGCGGGATCGAAGCAGGAAGATTCGCCCAGCGGCACGGGGAAGATGGTCTTGAGGCCGTGGATCACATCCCCGGCGAAGAGCAGCGGGATGCCAAGGCGGCTGTCCTTTACCGCCATGTCCTGCGCGCGACGGGCACCGGCAACACCGATGCCGTTGAACAGGCAACCGACCCGGCCCCGGCGGACTTCCTGCGCCAGCCGCTTTTCATCCTGAATGCCGGCCTGCGGATTGGGCGGATTGAACGGGCGGAAACTGTCGGCAAGGCAGGTCATCTGCCCGGCCTTCTCCTCGATCGTCATGCGCGCGATCAGATCATCCACCCGCGCCACGTCATCGGCGGCAAGCGCACGATGGGGGCGGATGAGAGCGATGGCGCTACCCAATATTCCGGACAGGAGGGTGCGGCGGCGAATGGTGGTCATGCTGGCAGAAATAACGAGCCCCGATGAATGCAACTTGTCCGAATGAATGCATCAGGACGATTTATGTTGCACCGCAAGATGCAGCATATCGTCCCGGCAAAGGGGCAGTCCGCCAGAATTACTCTACCGGCCGCAATTCCGGTGCCTGTTCTTCAGGCATATGGTTGCGGCGCGCGATCCGGGGGGCGGCGCTATAGGTGCTGAAGCTCTCCATCGGGATGGCGGAGCCGCAATAACCGCATTCGGCCATCATCCGGCCCACGATCCACTGCTGACCGCCGCAACCGGGACAATGATTCTGCCCGCCCACATGATAGAGCGGCATGAAGCCCCTGGCACCCAATGCCGAAGGCGGCGAAACCGTCGCTGTGATCATCGACCAAGCCCTTTTCTCAGTTGACCTTGGTAAGGCAACGGGTCGGCCAACAGATGGTTTCATTAACAGAATGAAATGATCGGATATTTCGCGGTTTCCGTAGCGGATATGGGCGAAAAATAAATTTGCGGGGCTGTGCATAACTAGCCCGATCGCCCCTTGGGCGCTGCCGCTCCCCGTGCGGGGGAGCGTGGTGGACAGGGCTGGATTCGATTTTTGCTGTGTGATCGGCGTTAAACATGGGTTTCCCCCTTAGCAAGCTGATTTAATACCCCCTGAGATACCCCCGCATCTCAGTGGTTAGGCGTGGCGGCATTCTGCAGGTGACCGGCCATCCACGCGTCGATCTCGCGCTCCAGCCAGGCCACGGAGCCTGGTCCGATCGCGTGCGGACGGGGGAATCGTCCCTCACGAATCCAGCGGTAGATGGTGGTCGTCCCCTTCGGCACGCGCTCCTTGACCTGGGGGAGCGTGAGGAAGCGATCGGCCGACGATATGTCGGCCGGCTGGACCGGCGGCGCGTTCATGCGTTCTCTCCTGTGTTGCGTTCAGCCCGCGTCTGGCGCCGCGCCTTCCAAAGCCGGAACTCGGCGGCATGTTCGGGGCAAAGGTCTTTTTCCGGTGCCGGTGAGGCAGCGCACTCGCGGCAGATCGGCGCGTCGCAGGTACCGCTGCGCCGGTCCGCCACCTTCCAGTCGCAGGCCAGCGGCGCCGGCTGGCCGCATTCGCAGCGCGGACGACGCACTGACGAGCAGACAATCGCGCGCCCGCCGTTCGGCAACTGGACAAACTCGCAAGCCACTATGCGCTCGCCGCCGCTTGTGCGTCACGGATCAGCTCGGCCTTGAATTCGTTCATTGCGAAGCTGTGTTCGAGGCCCTTATTCTCCTCGAACAGATCGTTGACGGCCTGCAGGACGTCGGCAACCGTCACGCCCTTCGCCTCGCCGCTCAGCTTGTCCCGGGCGAAGGCGTGGCGGGTGGCTCTGGCCGGTATCGATGCGGCCATTGCGCCCGAGACGATATGTTCCAGCAGGAAATGCTTGCGTAGCAGGTCCGTCGTTTTCTGGTCGGTCAGGTCGATCTTGATGGCGTGGCCTTCCATCAGGATCTTGTTCGGATCGAGCAGGCCCTCGACCGCGGCGAAGACGAGGTCCTCGATGCCGGCGTCGCCAAGCAATGTGCCCGCGAAGTTCTTGCGCAGGATCGTCTCGATCGCTGCGGCTGTCGGCCGCTGGACGACAACCTTGATGTCGCAGCGGCCATCGCGCAGCACGGCCTGGTCGATCACCTCCGGGCGGTTGGTCGCCAGCAGTATGAAGGCGCCACTTTCCCGGATGCCGTCCATTTCGGCGAGGAATGTTGCGACCTGGCTTTCCTCCCAATGCATCACGCGCCGGACGCGGCCGGTGCGATCGGGGAGAAGCACTTCCGCCTCGTCCATGAAGACGAGAAGCGGATGGCCGTGGAGGCTTTGATACTCACGGGCGAAGGTGAAGATGGCTTTGATGTGGCCTTCCGTCATGCCAACATAGGGCGACTGGAGTTCGGAGCCGGAGATCGAGATGAACTCGACCTTGTCGCCATAGAGGCGCCGCATTTCCGAGGCGGCGGCGCGGGCGAACATCGTCTTGCCGCAGCCCGGCGGGCCGGACAGCAAGGCACCTTTGGGCATTTTCATTCCATAGGCGGCATAAACGGCCTTGTGCAGGACTGGTGCCTGGATTGCGTCGCGCAGCTGCTCCAGCGCCGCATCATTGCCTGCGATATCGTCGAAGGCCTGGTGCGGCGCCTTGATCAGCCATTTCTCGACAGCTTTGCGGGCGGAAGTGTAGCTGGCAGGCGGGCCAGATTTTGCGGCGCCAGACTGTTCCATGATCGCCTCGAACATCGAGTCACCAAACAGCCTCGAAAAATTATCGAAAGAGGCAGGGCCTCCACGAAACTCCAGCCGGGGTTCGATCTTAACTGTCTCCCAGCGTGTTTCAGCCGCGGCCTGATCCTCTTTTGCAAGCGGCTTCTTCATCTTGCCGATATGGTTGGGGTCGTAGGGCGATCCGAATTTTTCCCAGGACATGATGGTGGCTCCGATATGAAGGCGGCGGGCAAAGTCTGTGAGGTCGGCGATCATTTCAGCGCGGCGACCGGTGGCTGCAGCCGATGTCGCCGCGAACGCCGCATTTGAAGCAGGGGTCGCGGTCGACCGGGGAGAAGGCGACCTTTGGTGTGCCGGGCCGCGCATAGTCAGGATTGATCCGGCGGCCGACATATTGGCCAGACGGCTGATATTTCTGGCGGCCGGGGATGGCGCGGCCCTCCAGCAGGGCGCGCACCCGGGCGAGTGTCACCTCGCGCGGATGATGGGCATTGCTCACGTCCCTGATCCAGCGTGATGGGGAGGCAGAGAGCGGCGCGATGAAGCGCATCAGGGGGATGTTCTGGCGCGCGGCGGCGGCTGTAACGGCGGCGATGACGTCGGCGCCGGTGGTGAGGTCGGCGGGCGCAATCATGATGCGACCTTTCTGGCCGCGCGGGCAGCCTTCCATGTTTCGAAATCCTGCGCGTGGGCCGGGCACAGATCCTTGTCCGGGGCTGGCGAGATGGCGCACGCGCGGCAGATCGGCGCGTCGCAGGTGCCGCTGCGCCGGGCCGGAACCTTCCAGTCGCAGAGCAGCGGCGCCGGCTGGCCACAGGCGCATTGCGGGCGACGGCCGGAGGAACAGACGATCGCTGTTCCCCCGGTCGGCAGGCGGACATGCTGGCAGGGCATGGCTGCGCCTCATGCCGGCTGCTTGCGGCGCAGGTGCTGCAGCTGCTCCACCCATTCTGCGTCCTCGGCCGGCTCCGTGTCCGGCCGAACCTTGCGAAACTGCAGCGCGTGGAAGAACAGTCGTGCGTCCTTGCCTTCAAAGCCAAGGAACAGATGCCCCCGGGTCTGATCGACCGCCCTGACACGCAGCAGTTCTTCCTTGCGTGGGGCCCGATCCTTGATCTGACAATCCGCCCGGCCGCAGCACGTCCATTTGTCGTCGATGCAGACAGCGAGATCGCCGACGCTCCAGCCCTCGCTGCTCACGCCGCCATCTCCGTGCTTTCCGCCGCGGCCTCCTCATAGGCGGTGGAAATGATATGCGTGGCGCATGTCGGCACGCGCATTTCGGGGAACTTGCCCTTGTGCGCCATGATCTCCCGATACCATTCGGCCTGCTCGGCGCCGCCCAGGACCGCGATCAGCAGCGCATCGCTGATGCCGCCGCCTGTCTTCATCGCATCGCCCACGGTGCCGGCGATGCCGCCGAAGATCGTGCCGGCATAGCGCAGCACCTGGCCATCGAACGCCTGGCGCAGGATCCGCAGCGACCGGACGGTCGCCTTGTCGCCATGCAGGCGCTGCGCTTCCTTGATGCCGCCGATATTGGACACAGCGCCGGGTGCCTGATCGACGTTGTTGGTGCTGGTGGCGAGCGTGATGCCGGCCTGATGCAGCAGGCTCATGGTCCGGCAAGCGTCCGGATCCTTCCCGGCAACCGCCGCCTTGAAGATGTCGATTGCCTTGAGCGGTGTCCGCTGGCGATTGAGCTTGGCGAAGATCGCCGCCTCTTCCTGTGCGGACGCATAGGTCGCAACGACGCAGGGAAGCTGGCCGATATCGGGCCGCTGCTTGGCTGCCTGCAGCCGGTGCTGGCCGTCGACGACGAACAGCCCCTGATCACCGCGGCGCGAGACGACGAGGACCTGACAGAGATCCCAGTTCCATTCCCTCGCGATCTTCGCGATCAGGTTGCGGCTCTGGCTGTTCTCGATCGACCGCTGGTAGCTGGCATCGACCTTCAACTGGGAGGGCGAGAGATATTGCAGCACCGGCAGGCTGCCCTTGGCCGGCGTGAAAGCGGGTTTCCGGGTCATGCTGCCCTCCGAAACTGAAATGACAGCGCCGATTCCGCCGCCGCCAACCACGCGCCACTGAAGAGACGAGGCGCCAAATTCAGCGCCAGCCACCGATCGCCTGCGAGGACCGCCTTCAGAAACTCTTCAAGTTCGTCTGCCGAAGGCTCATCATTGCTGAGCTGCTCCACTTCATGGACGATGGCAGCGAGGCGTTCGCCCACATCTTCCGCAGCAACGAGGATGGCGTCGCGATGCTTCAGGAATTTCGCGTTCATGCTGCCTTCTCCATCTGCTGTTCGGCCCGCGCGATTGCGCTGAGGCGCGGGCGGAAGCGGAGCATGGGGTGGACCCAGTCTTTCAGGCGCGACAGGGTGCGGGTGACCGGTGCCGGCAGCGCGTCCGCCTTCAGCTTTTCGAGGCCGAGATATTCGGCGTGGCTGACATGGGGGTGGACCAGCTCCAGCTGGCGGGCCTTGGGCAGGAGGGCGATCAGTTCTTCGGTCGGCTCGATTAGGGAGCGGACCTGTTCGTCGCTGGACTGGCCGGCCAGCGCGGCGACATGATCGTGCAGTTCCACCTCATAGCCCGTGGCGTTGGCCGAGCGCTCCAGCGCCAGCCCCGCGACGATCGCGGCGGCGAGGCCGCGCAGCTGCGCCGCATCGGCGCGAAAGGAGTCGAACGCCATGACGAGATCCGCATCGGTCATGGACGGGTGCGCCTTCAGCTGAGCCACGGCGCTCTTCCAGACGCCATGCGCGAAGGTGCGACCGACATGGTCGAATGTCTGTTGCGGCTGCAATTCCTGCCGCACGGACAGGCCAGCGAGGCCGCGCTCGATCGCGCGGCCGCCCGGCGCCTCCCCGGACGGGGGCGTCAATCGATCCCGCGCCAGCGACCAGAGCAGATAGTCGAGCGCCAGATCGCCCAGCTCCTGATTGTCCAGGACCAGCGTGGCGCGCAGCGCCGTTTGCCGCAGCGAGCGCATGATCTGGATGCCATCGGCCGTCAGCCCATGTTCGTCGCGGACCAGCGTGTCAGCCTTCTGCCGGTCACCCATGCCATAGTCGCGATCGATCGCGGCGCCCGGCTTGACGATGGGGCGGGCTTCCGTGACCGGGGTCGCCGCGCCGATCGGCCCGGCCGAGACGGGGCGCGGTGCCGGGGCGTCGGGCAATTTTCGGGCAGCGGCTTCCGCCTTCTGCTTGTCCTTGCGGCTGGCCCACCAGAAGCGCAGCTCCGGCTCGCCTTCTTCCTGAACGATAAGCGTGGCGAAGACCTGGCTGGATGGGAGCGGAATCTGCATCCGGGATTCCAGGAACGCCAGTTCATCCTCCAGCGGCTCGAAGACTTCGTCGATCGCGGCGATGCAGTGGGCGCGCAGATCCTCGTCCAGTTCGGCGTCGTCGAGATGGAAGCGGGCCCAGCCTTCCCAATAGGACATTTCGTAGCGCAGTTCGGCGAGCCACTGGGCGTCGGCCGCATCGACCGGTTCGGGGTGGGCGGTGATTTCCAGCCCGGTGTCGACGCCCTGGTCATAATTGGCGAGCATCAGACGCGGCGGCGCGGTTTCGAAGCGCAGGTCGGAACCGGCCTGGCGGCGCACGCGCGCGCGGATCGTCTCCAGCTTCGCGTCGTGCAGCTGCATCAGCAGCCCTTCGTCCGCCACGCGGCCGCGCTGGTCCGCTTCGCCAGCGAACAAATCCAGTTCGTAGCGGCCGCCTGCTTTGGCATAGGCTTCCTCCCCCACGAAACGCAGGGCGCGTTCGAGATCCGCGTCGCCGAATTTCAGCAGCTTGCGGACGAGGCTGGCTGGCTTGCCCCAGTCGCGATGCGGGTGCGCCATGAACTGTTCGAAGACATGAAGCTGAAGCGCGACATCTTCGGTCGCGCCGATCGCCATGGCGACGGACCGGCCAATCTCGTCCGCCTCCAGCGCGGCGAAGACGGTGGGGTGGAGCTGGCCCAGGCGCGCCCATTGGCGGACAGTCTGGATCGTCTGGCCGTTGGTGTCGGCGATGTCGGACAGGCTGCGGCCGCGATCGAGCGCGCGGGCGACAGCCGCATAGATTTCATAATCGCGCAGATCGCGGCGGATGAAGGTGGCGGCGAGCGCCAGATCATGCAGCTCGCCCTCGTCCGTGCATTCGCGGACGGCGACCTCGATCGGATGGTCGGCGGGCAGGCGGCCGGTTTCGATGGCACGGGCGAAGGCGCGATAGCGGCGGCCGCCATCGAGCACGCCGAAGCGCTTCTTCGCGCGGCCCTTTGCCTTCAAGGGGTGGACGATCAGGGGGTAGAGCTGGCCGCGGGCGACGAGCGAATTTTCCAGCGCGTCGATGGCGTTGGCGTCTTCCTGATTGATGCGGGCGTTGTAGGGCGAGACGCATAGCGCCTCGATCGTCATCGTGGTAACGGACATCGGACTTCTCCTGGATAAGCACCTCTTTGTGCGGGGGTTTTCAGGGGGAGATTGGCCCGGACCGATACAGGGCAAGGATCGGTCCGGGCCCGCGACCCCTGCCGGGGTGAGCATTGGGACGTTGGCAGGGGCAGCGTTCGGGTGGGCGACCAGCAGCAGCTGGACGCCGTCATTCGGATAGCGCGCGTCGAGAGCGCGACATTCGGTGCAGGTGCAGAGGGCGGGCGACGCGGTCATGCGGCCTGCTCCGTACCGGGGCCGCCATCGTCCGGTCGGCCGCGCGATGGGTAGCGGTCAAGGAAGCCGCGCAGACGCCGGAGCGCGTCCAGCCAGCCAAAGCGGCCGGCCGCGTTGACTCTCACCAGTTCGATCAGTTCGTCATCGACGCAGGTGCGCATCGCGTCGTCCAGCGGTTCCAGCGCCGCGCGTTCGCCGATCATGCGCCCCATGCGCACCGCGTTGGCGACGACCTGAACCCGCACGAGGCCCCAGGCGCGCCCATGACCGGCGGCGTCGGCCGTCGACAATATGATCGAGGCGATATCCTCGTCCGACATTCGGGTGACGAAGCGGGTGTCAGCCATGGACTGCCTCCCCCTGGCCAAAGCTGCCCTGCAACATCGCACCCAGGCGGGGGCCGAGCAGGCCGCTGCTGATGAATACCTCTATCGCCTGTTGCAGGGTGATGCCGATCGGCGCGGCGTCGATAGGGGAGGACGGCGCTTCGGGCTCTGGGACTTTAGGTGTCTGGCCGGCGAAGCAGGCGCTGACAGCCTCCATCCCGGCGGGCGTTATGCGCAGCCAGACGCGGCGCGCGTCATGCGAACAAGCGTAGCGATGAAAATAGCCGTCCTTCAGGAGTCGGCGGACCCAGCGCAGCGCTGTCGTGGCAGGATGACCGGACATGACGCAGGCGCCCGTTATGCTGATCGGCCGACCGGACAGATCTGCATAGGCCACTTCAAGCAGGATGTTCCATCCGCAATCGCTGCGCGCGATGTCCAGATGGAGCCGTTTGGATCGACGGACGCGATCGGCGCGCGACCGGGTGATCTCACGCATAAGGCGATCGGTGCTCATGACGGCGTACCCCGCTCGTCGGGCGCGTCGATCGTCATGGTGGCGTCGCAGCAGCGCGGCCAGCCATGGCGCAGCGCGCCGGCCGGATCGACGCGGGTCGAGCGGCCACAGGACCGGCACCACACCAGACCGCGCATCAGCTTGGCGTGGCTGGCGGCAAGGCGATCGTGCAGGCCCTGGCACATCATGCCGGCGCCTGATCGAACAGGATGGCGCGGACCCGATCCTTGGTCATGGCGCGGTCGATGCGGTAGGCGCGGGCATGGACCTGCGCTACGCTGTCGCCCTGCGCGAACATCGCCCGCAGTTCGGCCGGGCTGAAGGGCGCGGTGCGGCGCGCGCTGGTGGTGGCCCAGCGCGGCATCAGTCCTGCTCTCCGAGCTGGCGATCGATAGCGTCAAAGCTGGCGATCAGGGCACGGATGCCCGCGCGGCTAAGGGTCACCGCGATGGCTTCATCCGTCGGCTCGGCCGGGTTGCCGCCCGAGAATACCAGCAAGGCGCCGTCGGCTTCGGGGCAAGGTGCCCAGGCCAGGCCAACGCCACGCAACAAGCGGAGTTCGGCCGACCTGCCGACATAGTGTCCATGCGGGACGAAGACGGTGCCGCGATCGGTGTGGAGGATGGGCGTCGCGATCGGGGGGAAGTCACCCTCCCCAATGTTGACCAGCGGGCCAAGCAGCGCCTCCAGGCCGGAGAGGGTGATCGCGCCCATCAGGCCATCCCCAGCGCAGCGAGATAGGTCTGCAGGATAGCGTCGCGTTCCTGGCGGTCGTGCGGCTGCATCTTCCGCAAGCGGATGATCTCGCGCATGATCTTGGTGTCGTAACCGGTGGCCTTGCCCTCCAGATAGACGTCCTTGATATCGTCGCCGATGCCCTTCTTTTCTTCTTCCAGGCGTTCGATACGCTCGATCATGAGGCGGAGCTGGTCCGCCGCGATGTCGCCCTCGCTCATGACTGGAGCCACCAGATGAGGGCCACGGCGATCAGGCCGCAGGCAATGCCGGCGCCCCAGATGATGTTGAACTCGCGCAGGTCCGCGTCGATGTCGCGGACGAAATCGGCGCGCGGCCGGGCGTCATCCCAGAAATCGACCTGCGGGTCGGCGGGCGCATAGTCGCGCGGGCGGAAGGGCGCGTTCATGGATCAGGACTCCTTGATCGAGAGGGATTTCGGGGCGCAGGCGGTGCAGACATCGTCGCTGGCCCAGCCGCAGGTGGCTTCGCCGGTGAAGCAGGCATCGTTCTGCGAGCAGCCGCAGATGAGGCAGAGTTGCGGCGCGTGCTGGACGGCCGAAGGGCCGTAGCTGCGGATCGTGATGAGCTGTTCGAGCACGCGGCGCGAGAAGCGGAAGACATCCGACAGAGCGGCGACGACATCGGGGCTGAGGGCGGCGATGTCCTTTTCGATCCGGTCTATCCAGGCGACCTTGTCGATACCGCCCAGCCGCGGGCTGGTGTTGACCAGCGCGGCGACGTCAATAATCGAGAGGCCGGCGGCGACGCGGCGCTTGTTCAGATAGGTGCCGGGCGACATCATTGACTGCGTCCTTTCAGGATGCAGAAAAGCCACTCCGAAAGCGCCGCTGGCGCGATCAGAAGACCAAAGTTTTGATCGGGTTTTGATCGGGACGGGGGTCCCTTAGCCTGGACTTAGGGGGGCTTACGGCCGAGGCGGGCGAGGATACGGTCCGCCCAGTTGCGGACGTCGAGCACTTCCTTGCTGGCGCGGGCGTTCTCGGCCTCGCCGGCGTCGGGTTCGGCCGCCTCCAGCAAAGCGAGGCTGGCGTCGCCGGTTTCCCGGATGAAGCTGATCGATTCCCGGCGCAGCTCATGCTTGTCGGCGAAGGCGGCGGCATCGGAGCCGCCGACCATGTCGGCATGAGCCTGCAACAGCGGATCGCCCACGCCACCGGACTGGCGGTAGAGGATGCCGAGCGTCACGCAGGCGGTGAGCGGCGGCTGTTCGTCGCGATCGGGATCGCCCCAGCCGCGGACGGTGCGTTCATGATAGCCCGTCGCCTGGGCCATGCCGGCCCAGCCGCCGACGCCATCCTGCCCAGCGATGCGCGCGAGGGCGGCGTCGATCGATAGGGGGGCGCGTAGCTTGGTCATGGGCGCCCTCCAAATTGTCCGGCACTCCGCAACGGTGCGACCCGAATGATGCGGAGCTTTGACCTCGCGCCAGCGCCCGGAGAGGCGGGGCAGGCGGCGATGGGACCGGGGCGGCCGGCGCGCCCGGATGGGAATAAAAGGGCCGCCGCCGGACGGTTATTCAGGACGGTTCCGGCGACGGCAGGATAGTCCCCGGCAAAGGGTCTGCATGAAAAGCCGGGGGCCATGGGAAGGCAGGCGCGCGACCCAAAAGGACGCGGCGATTGGGAGAGACGGGGCAAAGCGAGGCGGATAGCCCGGAGCGGTGACGCGATCATGGCCGCACCCCTTCCATTCCAATATCGCGAGATGCTTCCTCGCGCGGATAGATGTCGGGGCGCAGATCGTGGCGGGAGATGCCGGTGGCTTCCTCCACGGTGAAAACATACTCGGCCGGCAGCGGACGATCATCACGGAGCCAACCGAAGATGACTGACTGTCGCTTGCCGAGCAGGCGGCCGAACGCAGATTGGGAACCCGCTGCGCGGACTGCCAAGGCAAGAGCCGAATCTGAGTCATGTTCTAACGCCATGACGTTTAACTAACGTGATTACGTTATGTGTCAACAGCGAAAACGGAAATGACCCTAACGCAATTTCGTTAGATAATGGTTGCATGAGTATTGGCGCGCGTATCGAGGAACGGCTGGGCAAGGTTGGGATTTCCCAATCCGAGCTCGCACGCCGTGTCGGTGTCCGCCAAAGCACGATGAACTCATTGATCCGGGGTGATAACCGTACTTCGCGGAGCATCTTGAAGATCGCACGCGAACTGCGCACGACACCAGCCTATCTGACCGGTGAAAGCGACGATCCGAATATCGACGCAGAACCGTCGGCGAATCTCGATTCGGAAGAGCTGGAGCTGGTCGACCATTTTTCTCACCTCGCGCCGGCCGACCGCAAGGCGCTGCTTCAGATTGCCCGTTCGATGGCGGGAGGTGCTCAGCCGTCCGACACGGTTCACGCGGGCGGCACGACCCAAGCCGCAACCCTGCATGACCGCGCGAATGATTTTCGCGGTGAGGGCAAATGAGCGTGGATGCCGGCGATCAAGAGCAAGATCGTAAAGGGACATGGTCGAAGCTAGCGCGATGGGGCGGAAGTCTCGTCGTGATCCTCGCGCTGCTGGCTTTAGCGCATGTGGGTATAGACATATTCAAAAGCGCAAATCGCCAAGAATATCCCGTCCGCGCATATAATCCAGCCCGTGACGCGATCGTAGCTGCGCCGGGCAAAGATGGCAAAATGGCTGCCGAGGCCCATGAGCCCTATTGCAATGCACCAGGCAATGAAGGCGACGCTGATCTCTGTGCTCAATGGGCTGCCGTTCAAAGCGTGGAGGAGGGAAATCGCCTCACCCGTATATCATTGTGGGTCAGTCTGGGCGAGGCGATCGGCCTGACGCTGAGCCTGTTCTTCACCGGTTGGGCGGCGTTGGCTGCTTCCAAGGCAGCGAAGATTGCCGAAGAGAGCATGGCCGATGCGGATCAGGCGCGCGATCTGGCACGACAAAGCACCGAGGCCGCGGTCAAATCCGCCGAAATTGCGCAGGCTGCGCTGAGCCAGAGCAGGTCTGCGGTCGATGCTTCCACGCGCAGTGCCCAGGCAGCCGAAAAGGCGATCGTCCAGTCGCATGAGCAATATGTGAATTCGCACAGGCCCTATCTTTCTTTGCGCATGTCTCCCCGGTTCGTAAAAAATGGCAGGGTCGAGCGACACGGGAAGTGGGTTTATGGGCACGTCTTCCTGGCCGAAGCCGAGTTGAAGAATCTCGGCAAGGTTCCTGCCACCGACATCAAGCATATCATGCAGATGTATATCCTCGTCGATGGCACCGACATAGCTGAGTGGGACGATAGCTTCATCGACAAGAATGTTATCCCCCTGGCGCCGGGAGACGATTGCCGGTTGGAGGCAATTCAAATTCTTGAGCAAGAATATGATGCCGTCGGGCAGGGCAAGGCGAGGATAATATATCGCGCCGCCGTGCAATATACCGATCCCTTATCCGGTCGGACCTGCCAGACGATTACTGTCGAGGAACTGGTCGTTGAAGGAACATATGATCGGTACGTCAATGACCACAAAGGCGTCGTAGGATTTGCCGTTTGCCCCGGCGTGCGCATGACTTGAGCGGTTCATAGCTGGGGACAGGGTGGCCGAAGCTGGCCGCCGGGTTGGTTCCCTGGAATGTCGACGGGAGGAAGAATGACGAATTTGCTGACGGTTCAAAATCCGACCTGGCTGCTCCACCCGGACTATCTGAAAGTGGTCGGTCAGTTCACGGTCAATTTTGGCCGGATCGAATGGTTTCTGAAGCGGGTGATCACCAAATATATCGGCTGCGACGAAAAGGTGGCCAGGATCTTCGTGGGGCAGGCGAGAGTGGTCGATCTGCTGGCGACATTGAGCCAGATCATCGTCGCGGGCGGGATACCGGAAAAGCAGTCAGCCCATCTGTCGATGCTGATCAGTGCGATCCGCGAACTGAATGTCCATCGGAATGCCATCGTGCATCGGGCCTGGTTCGAGTTCGAAGGCCGGACGGTGTTGACGAACGAGCTGGTGTCCAAAGGAAAGTCGGAAACGCTCTATTATAGCTGTGACCAGATTTACGAGTTGGGCAAGGTGGCGGAAGCCATCATCATGCATCTGGGGATACATCAGGCGAAGCCCGAGGATTGGGAGAAGCTTACGGCGGAGTCGGGCGCGTGGGGGCCGCTGACATCATCGCTTGGAAGAGATCTGCCAGTGGTGGATATGCCGGATCCATGATGTCGGCCCGCATGTCCAGGAATGCTTGGCCGGCGGTCTCCATTTCGGCCGTGGGCCAATTGACGGCCCGGGCGAGCATCGCGATCTGCGCCAGCCTTTTCGAGTGAAGCCGTTGCTGACCCGCGTCCGCCAGTCGACCGATCAGGTCGAGCAGTTCATCTTCCGTGTCCAAGCCAAGCCAGATCCCGGCGCTTTCGGAAGCGATGGCAACGCCTGACGCGCCGCTGGAGATATGGATTTTCTCGCCAGTCATAGCCGCTGGCTTAGCATGAACTTTTTCCCGGCGACACAGCGTTGACCGACTCCGGACTTGTTCTTCATATGTTCCATATGAAGGGCATGGATCATGGCGCGGAATGAGGGCAATCGGATCGTTCCGACCAGCCTGTTCGAATGCCTGACGTGGAAGCAGGCGGTGCGGGTCGCGTGCCAGTGCGGCCATTTCAATCATTTCGATCCGGCAGGGCTGTGGTGGCATTTCCACCGGAAAGGGTGGAGCGACGAGTTTCGCGACGCGCGCGAGCATTTCTATTGCCGGCCTTGCCGCATCGCCGGCGGCGTGCTGGTGCGGCCTGTATCGATAGAGCCGTGCATTCACTGGCCGATCGTGACCCTGCCTGTGCCGGGAGAACGGGAATGGAAGCGCGCGATCGCGCGGATGCGGGGATGATCCGGGCAATAGCTGGATAAATTGCGACTTTCCCCCTATGTTCTCCCCGACCGGGAGGCAGCCCTGTGGGCATCATGGACGACATACCCCGCCTGACACCGGAAATGGTGAGCAGGAAGAACCAGGTGCTGCGCTTCATCCAGCTCTACTGGTGCGACCATGGCATCGGTCCTTCGATCAGCGAGATCTGTGCTGCGGTCGGTTGCGTGCGGTCGCGCGCGCAGGCGGCGGTGCGCAAGCTGGCGCGCGAGGGCCGCATCCATCGCGTGCCGGGCAAGGCGCGCGGCATCCGGCCGGCCGAGACGCATGAACTGGCGTTACAGCTGCTGCAGTCCGAAGGCTGGATCGTCAATCCGGCGCGGCTGGAGTTGATCCACCCGCTCCCTCCCCTCCTCGACCTGGACGATCGCGGCCGCCTCGTCCTGCTGGGCGGAACAAATGCGAGCCTCCCGCCCGATCGCGCGCGCGCGCATGGTGCTGGCCAGGCTGGAGGCGAGCGGAATGCAGGTGACGGGGAAGACAGGCGGGCCTAGCGCCGCTGAATTGGGGCGGCTGGAATGGGCGCAGCGGCACCCCGCACGGGCGAAAGAAGAGCGCGGTTTCCGCAAAGCGCGGGCCGAGCTGCTGGATCGCTGGCATCACAAAAATGAAGGTACGCCGGAAACGCATGAGGCGCATCGTCGGCGCCGCGCCGGCGCGATCGCGCGGCTGCATGCGTCCGGCTATCTGACAGATGACGAACTGGCCTGGTCGCAGGAGATAGCGGCGGCGGCCGCGTTGGTGATGGCCGACGCTACGGTGCGGACATGCAGCCTGGAAACGCGGATCGATGTCAGCCGCCATGGCGATGCCTTTTTCGAGGCGCTGGGCGCGGTGTGGAACGAGATGGCCTATTCGCGCTGGCGCGCGGCGATGGGGCCTGATGCGGCAATGGTGCTCGACATCGTCGTGCATGATGTCGGGCTGGTCCGCGCGGCAGGACAGCGCGGCATGCCTGTTCGGCGGGCGCGCAAGATGCTGGTCGATGCGCTGCATCTGTGGATGCGGATCCATGCGGGCGTGCGGCGCGAGGTGAGCGCGGCCGATCTGGCAGCGGCGCAGGCCGGCCTGTCATGAGGGCTGCAATGAAGGTCGGCGATCGCGTGGTGATGGTCGACGGGATCCGCGTCGGCACGACCGAGGCGATCACGGTACCGCGCGGCAAGGAAATTCGTATCAACTTGCGGTTTCGGCCGTATTGGCCGGGGCTGTTTCACCTGATGGCGCTGACGGCGGACCGGCTGGACTAGGCTGGAGCGACGGCCCGGATGCGCGCGGCGAGATCGGCGTCGATCATGCGGTCGCCATCCTCGAAGCGCCGCATCGCGCGGCTGATGCTGGGCTGCTTGCCTGTCCAGCCCAGCGCCCGGCCCAGCGAGGCCAGGGAATGACCGGTGCGACGGCGGATGATCGCGAATTCGGCTGCCGTCATCGCAGGGTCGCGCAAAAACACTTCGCCTTCGGCTGTCAGACCGGGGCTATGCTGTGGTGACGATGCCGTGCGGCGGTAGAGATGGGCGTCACTACGGCCAACGCTTTTGTCCGTCCGCTCGATCAGGCCAGCTTCAGCCCAGCGGTGCAGCAGGCGGCGGGCGTGGCTTTCGCTCGCCAGGCCAGCCTGCGCCACATCGATGCTGGTCACGCCATCGGGCGCCGCCAGTGCCGACCAGATGCGATCAACAGCTTTCATGAAATAGCCTCATAAATTCGGGACCGGGCATCATCCCCTTACGATGATTGCAGGGCTGGCAGGCGGCGACGATGTTGCCGGCGCTATTGGGGCCGCCCAGCCCGCGGGGAAAGAAATGATCCTGGGTCGCAAGATTGGACGGATCGGCGGAATCGAGCATGATCGGCCGCTGGCAATAAGCACAACGGCCCGATTGCATTTCGAGTTGCCGCAGGAATGCGGCCCGCCTCACGCGGCGATCGTGAAGTGGACGCGCGCCTTCGCATCCCAGAGCCGCGCACCGATGACGGTGCGATGCGGGGCATCACGCTTGATGACGCGGACGGCGGCGGCATAGGGATGCGTGAGATCGTGAACGCTCTCCACAGGGACGATCCATTCATTGCGGCAGCTATTGGCATACCCGACCACCGAGATCCCGTAGCGCGGCGCCATCCAGCGCTTTTCATAAGCGCCTTCGCGATAGACGCATTCCACCTGGTCGTTCAGGTCGATGTTCGCGATCTGGTAAGGGACAGACATGTCGTTTCTCCATTTGCGGGTCCGGCGATTCGCCGGCGGGCCAGTGGCCACGCACTATTCATAACACCAAATAGATCGCAGTCAAACGGAAAGCGGAACAAAAGCGTGTCTCCCCAAATGGCCACGTAAATGCCAAATCGACCCCGCCACAATTGCGCCCTTCGCAGCCCGCCATTCCCCCGGATGGCGGGTTTTCCTGTTTCTGGAGGCCCTGACATGCCCCAGTCTACGCCAGCCGCAGGTCCTGCGCGCCGCGACATTCGCCGCGCCACGCCTGCCGGCCTTGCCGACGCCATCGAGAATCCGCGTGATGACCTCGATCGCCTGATCGGTGACCTGCGGCTGGCTACCCGTTTCAGCGCGGCGGACTTCGACCGGTTCGAAGAGCGGATGCAGTTGATCGTCGCCGCGCTGATCGAGCCCTTCCGGGGCGCCCGAGCGCCGAGCGCGCCGCCACTGCACATCGAGCAGCAGGGCGGCATGTGCAGCGCCTTCTATTGAGCCGGAGTTCCGCATGACAATTCAGACCGGCATGAATGCGGTCGACGTCGCCGCCCTGTCGCAGATGGCGCAAGGCGATGGCGAGATGCACCTTTCCAAGCGTCTGGTACGCGCGCTGCTGGCGCAGATGGCGCTAGCGGACACGATCCACCGCACGCAGGCCATGGTCGATCGCAACCGCCGGAGAATTGCGCGATGAGCCGGGTTCGATCGGCTGCACAGCGAGCGCCCCAAACAATCGAAGCGGCGACAGCGCTGTGCGCCCGCTTTGCCGAGCGCAGCGCGGCCGCCGCGCTGATCATCCAGGCGCGGGACGAGACCATCGCCAAGGCCAATCAGACGGCCGATACCGAGCTGGTCCCGATCACCGCCGAGCTCAAAGATATCGAGAAGCAGCTGAAGCCCTTCTTCGCTGCGAAATTCGATGAGTTGACGTGCGGCAAGCGCAAGTCGATCGAGCTGGGCGGCTGCTATCTGGGCTATCGGCTGGACAAGGCCAGCGTCGCCTTTGCCCATGGCAAAGATGATGACATGGCGGTGACGCTGCGCGCGGCCGAGCTGACCGACTATGTGCGGACCAAGCATTCGCCCGACAAGCCGGCGATCATGAAGGCGCTGGAGGGTGAGCGCGACGCAATCGCGCTGCGGGATGCCGAGTCGGTCGCGCCGATCGGCCACAACGGCGGCGAGGCGATTGATGATGGCGCCGCCGCCGCTGAGCCAGTACCCTCGCTTTCGCCGCTCCATGATATCGGCTTCTCGATCAAGCAGGGCGAGAGCTTCTTCCTGGAGCGGGTCGGACAGGACCGGGCCGTCGAACCGTGACCGATCCGAGCGTCGCCGGCGAACGGTTGCGGCGGAAGCTGGAGCAGTCGGCCGAGATTGCTGGCTGCACCTTGGATGTCGTCACCGGCGACAGCCGCGACCTGTCGGTCAGCATCTTCACATGCGCCCAGCATTGGCTGACCGTGATAGTTGGTGGCGACAATGCCCGCTGGTGGCTTGACCAGCTGGACGAGCATTCGGTGTGCGTGCCCGGCTATGTGCTGGCGCAGCTGGCCATCGGCGCCATCGAGGAGAAGGACGGGCAGCTGCTCGCCGAGATCGAGGCGCAGACCGCCAAGGAGGCTTGAGATGTTGCGATATCTGTTGATGCTGGCGGCCTGTTTGCTCGCCATTCCGTTAGCTGCCTGCGAAAGCGTGGCTGACCAATGCGCCAAGGCGGCCAATCCGGCCGAATGCGCCAAGGTTGCCAGTGCCGGCGGCAATGTGAATGACTATCTGCTGTACGGGATGGCCGGCTATATGCTGTCCAGCGCCATGAATGGCGGGCAGCGACAGACGGTGATCGTGCCGGATCCCCACTATCGCGGGTATCGCAGGCCCATCCCCAGCTATCAGGCCAGTCGTGACTATGTGCGATCCCGCACGGTGACCACCACCACGACGAAGCGTTCGCTGTTCGGTGGGACCAAGACCACCACGTCCAACACGCGCTTCAGCTACCGCCCGTCCTACAGGCGCTCCTCCTTCAGCTCCTATCGTCGGCGCTGATGCCGACGCAGGCGCCGCGCTTCCGGCCGCCAGGCTGGCGCCCGCCTGAGCCTTGGGCGACGTCGAAGGGAAAGAGCAGGCAACAGCGCGGCTATGACGCTGGCCATGATGAGATGCGCAAGCGCGTTCTCATTGAGGAGCCATGGTGCCGTGAGTGCCTGCGAACTGGCGTGGCGCCGCCGCGTCGCACGACGGTCGCGGATCATATCCACAACCGCGCGGAAGGCGGCGGCAATATTCGCGAGAATTATCAAGGGCTTTGCGATCCGCATAGCAAGGCGAAAACCGCCCGCGAATCGGCGCGCGCGCGGCGTCGCAACCGAAGTGATTCGGAATGAAAATCGCCCCTCGCGAGGCATAAATCGCAACGAAAACAAGCAAAATCGGACGCATTCCAGCCGATTTCGGGGCCTTTTGCCCCCGGGGGGAGGGTCAAAACCTTCCTTCAGCACCCCCTGGGACCGCGCCTGTGGTCATTTTCTTACGCGGTCAAATTCAAAGGGTAAAAAGTGAGGGCCTTGAATGGCTAGAGGCGGCCCCCGATCCGGCGCTGGACGGAAGCGGAAGGACCCGGCGCTGAAGGAGGCGCAGGGAACATACCGCGCCGATCGCGATGCGCTGGTCAACGAAGACGTGCCGCTGGGGCCGATGACGGCGCCGCTGCATTTGTCGGAAATTGCGCGCGGTCATTTCGCGACGATCGCTGGCATCCTGGAACAGCAGAAGCGATCGAGCCCGCACTATGCGGAGCATGTCGGCCTGCTGGCGCTGCGGCTGGAACAAATCGCCATGTATCAGGCCGTGATCGACATGGAGGGATGCACCTTCACGACGCAAAGCGTGATCACGACGAAGGACGGGTCCGTCTCAGCGCTGAAGATCATGAAGCGCGCTCACCCCGCCGTCGCCATGCTCGACGCAGCAATGCGCCACGCGCAATCGCTACTCGGCGAGATGATGCTCAATCCATCTGCCGCGCTGAAACTGGCGACCGGGCACAAGCAGGTTGAGGAAGATCCCTATGAAGGTTTCTGAAGGCGGGCGCCGGTCGGGTAGGACCTTCCGCCAGCTTGCCGATTTGCCGGATGGTGCGGTCTACTTGGTCCATACAATGAAGGAGGCGGAATACTGCCGCTATCTTCTGAAGCACATGGGCCGAAATCCCAAAGCGATCACGTTCGCCACCCTTCAGAATTATCACCGGCTGGAAGGCGCACGCTTCACCGCCTTGGATGCAGACCATAGTTTTTGGCGCCACGCGGTAAGCCGTCATCACGAGGCCCATGCCTTCCTTTCGCTTTGCGTTTTCTAGCGTGTGGAAGGTCGTGATTATGCGGGGATCGCCCGCAAATATGCGACCGATGTTTGTTCGGGTAAGATCCCGGCCGGGTTGCAGATCCGGTTGCAGTGCCGGCGGTTCCTGGATGAGCTGAAGCTCAGCCGGGCGCGAGGTACGAAGTTCCCCTTCGTGTTCGATGCCGAGCGGGGCGGGAAACCCTGTCGGTTCATTGAGACGCTGCCGCATAGCAAGGGTAAATGGGCGCGCTCGAAAGAGCGGCTGGTCCTTCAGCCTTGGCAGGTCTGGATCATCTGCGTCACCTTCGGGTGGCTGCACCGGTCCGGACCGCAAAAGGGGCTGCGCCGGTTTCGGCGGCTGTTCCTGGTGGTGCCGCGCAAGAACGGCAAGTCGGCGATCGCGGCGGGCCTCGGCCTCTACATGCTATGCGCCGACGGCGAGTTCGGCGCCGAAGTCTACTCGGGCGCGACCAACGAGAAACAGGCATGGGAGGTCTTTAAGCCCGCCCGCCTGATGGCGGACCGGACGCCGGCGCTGAAGCGCAGGTTCGGCATCGAGATGCTGGCCAAGACCATTTCCCGACCGGGAGATGGATCGAAGTTCGAGACGATCATCGGAGATCCGGGCGATGGGCAGTCGCCCAGCTGCTCGATCCACGACGAATATCACGAACATCCCGACGACGGCCAGGTCGACACGATGGTCACCGGCATGGGTGCGCGCGATCAGCCGCTTCAGCTGCTGATCACCACTGCCGGCGATAATCTGGCAGGCCCCTGCTATGCGCTGATCCAGGAAGAGCGGAAGAAGCTCGCCGGGATCGGCCATAATGGCGGGCCGCCGCTCGATCATGAAACCCTGTTCGTCGAATATACGATCGACAAGGAGGATGACTGGAAGTCGGAGGTTGCGCTCCGGAAAGCCAACCCGAACGCCGATGTGTCGGTCTCGATGGACTTTCTCCGGGCGCGGCAGCGGGACGCGATCTCCACGCCGCGCAAGGCGGGTGTCTTCAAGACGAAGCACCTCAACCTGTGGGTCTCGACAAAGGCTGCCTATTATAGCGTCGAGCATTGGCGCAATTGCGCTGATCCCGAGATCCCGGTTCGGGCAGCCGATGCGGTCGAACTGACCCGACTGCAGGGCAGGCGTTGCATCATTGGGCTCGATCTGGCTTCGAAGATCGATATTGCGGCACTAACCTATCTCTTTCCACCGATCGGCGAGAAGGCGACACGAGACGATCCTTGGATCGTTCTCACCCGTTATTTCTTACCGGAAGACACAATCGCGGACGTCGAAGCCTATCAGGGTTGGGACGCGCAGAACCTGATCGATGTCACGCCAGGCAATGTCATCGATTATGATGAAATAGCCGAGGCACTCGACTTCGCTCTAACCAGGTTTCAACTCGATTTTGTCGGCTACGATCCGCACCAGGCCACATGGTTCGCAACCACCATGGTGAAGCGCGGCATCCCGATGATCGAGATTCGTCAGATCGTGATCAACATGAGCGATCCGATGAAGGAAACCGACGCCGCGATGCGGGCCGGCACGATCGCCCATGGCGGGTGCCCCGTGATGGAGTGGCAGGTATCCAACGTCGTTTCGAGCGTCGACAAGAAGGACAATGTCTATCCGAACAAACCGGACGGGCAGGCACATCTGAAGATCGACAATTGCGTTGCCATGATCATGGCCTTCGCCCTGGCGCTGAAAAACGAGGCTGAAGGGCCTTCAGTCTACGAGACGCGCGGCGTGCGCGTGCTCTGAGGAGAGTGCATGAGCTTTTTCGACCGCATCCTCGGCCGCGCGGCCGGGGGTGGCTCCTTGCATTCTGTTGCCGGCGGCGCGCCTTTGTCGTTCGGCGCGAGTGGCCGTCCGTTGGCGCAGGCGATGGCGCCGGACGGTGGCTTTGTCATTTCCACTCCGGACGAACTGGAGGCCGCGCTGCGCGGTGACGCCGGGCTGACTGGTGAGGTCGTTACCCCGGACACCGCCCTGCGCGTCGGCGCGGTGTTCGGCTGCATCCGGCTGATTGCCGGCAAGGTGGCGACACTGCCGATCGATGTGAAGCGCAAGGTCGACGAACGGACCCGCGTCGACGCTTCGGACCATGCGGTCGCCCAGCTGCTGCAACGAAAGCCAAATCGTTGGCAGCGGCCTGCACAGTTCAAACGGATGATGCAGGCGCATGTCCTGCTGCGGGGCGACGGCTTCGCGCTCAAGTCGCGATCGCGCGGCGAGGTTCGCGAGTTAATCCCGATCCACCCTGATCGCGTGTCGGTCCGCCAGCTTGATAGCCTGGAACTGGAATATCGAGTGACCCGCAAGAACGGGACGCAGATCACTGTCGGCCAGGACGACATGTTTCATCTCTTTGGCCTGACGCTCAACGGCTATACCGGCGTAACGCCGCTGACCTATGCCCGCGAGACGATCGGCCAGTCGCGGGCGCGCGATCGGCAGGTCGCCGCGACCTTCAAGCATGGCGCGCGGCCGTCCGGCGCCGTGTCGATGCCAGACGGCAAGAAACTGACCGACCCGGCCTTCGACCGGTTGCAGCGCTCGCTCGACGATTTCCGTGCCGGCGGCGACAAGGATGGCGGCGTGCTGCTGCTGGAGGAAGGGCTGAAGTGGGAGACCATCTCGCTGAGCCCGACCGATATGGCGTGGATCGACGGGCAGAAATTGTCCCGGTCCGAAATCTGCATGTTCTTCGGCGTGCCGCCCAGCATGATCGGCGACAATAGCGGCTCCGATTCCAACTGGGGCACCGGTCTGGAGCAGAAGTCGAACGGCTTCAGCGCCTACACGATGGATGACCATCTGGTCATGTGGGAAGAAGAGATCGGGGCGATGATCCCGGATCCGAAAGTCTACGCGCGCTTCAATCGTTCCGCGATGGTCCGGACCGATATCAAAACCCGCTATGCTGCGCATGCAGTGGGGCTGCAATGGGGCTTTACCTCGCCGAACGAGGTTCGCGCGCTGGAGGACATGAACCCCCGCGAGGACGGCGACATTTTCTATCCGCCGCCGAACACGGCCGGCGACGCCAAGACAGGCTCGGATGATGGCGACGAGGGCGAGCCACCCAAAAAGGACCAGAATGATGATGCGTAACGCGCCGCGCCTTTTCGCGAGCGCGCGCCCTGGCGCGCTGCCGCTTCCCGCTGATCGCCGGTTGCAGGCGTTCACGCCGGCATCGGTGATCGATCGCTACGGTGATGCGGCCGCTGGCGTGCGCGCCGTGGCAAAGGGCGACAACATCATCACCATGTTCGACAGCATCGGCGAGGATTATTGGACCGGCGGCGGCGTCACAGCGAAGAAGGTGCAGAGCCAGCTGCGCGCGATCGGAGATCGCGATGTCGAGGTCCACATCAACAGTTATGGCGGCGACATGTTCGAGGGCATCGCCGTCTATAACGTGCTGCGCGAACATCCGAACAACATCACGGTCAAGGTGATGGGTATGGCCGCGTCAGCCGCGTCTATCATCGCCATGGCCGGCGACACGATCGAGATCGGCGCCGCCAGCTTCCTGATGATCCATAATTGCTGGGTCATTGCCATGGGCAACCGGCATGACATGGCCGAGACGGCCGCCTGGCTGGAGCCATTCGATGGCGCCATGGCGGATGTCTATGCCGCGCGATCGGGAGCCGAGCGCGACGAGATCGTCAAATGGATGGATGCTGAGACCTATATGTCCGGCAGCACCGCCGTCGACCGCGGCTTCGCCAATGCTCTGCTGTCGGCCGACGCCATCACCGTCGATGAGGATGCGCAGGCATGCGATCGCAGCGTCAACGAGCTGCGCGCGATGGAGCTGGCGCTGGTGGCGTCGGGCATGACGCGCACCCAGGCGCGGGCAAAGATCAAGAATCTGAAGGGCACGCCGGGCGCTGCCACGGACCAGGACGTCACGCCGGGCGCTGACGACCGCAAGCTGAATGAGGCGCTGACCGGGCTCCTCGCCAATCTCACCCAATAGGGAGCAACCCCATGAAGAATTTGCAGCGCGCCGCCCTCCTGGCGGCCGGCGCGACCCTTGTCGCGTCTACGCCCCGTGCAGTATTTGCCGCGCCCCGCGCCGAACCGCAGGATGCGGCGTCCCAAATCGCCGCGATCAACGCGGCTGTGACCGCCATGCGCGAAAAGCATGAGGAAGCCCTTGCTGGTCGCCTCACGCAGGACGAAGCCAATGCGCTGATCGAACCGATCAATGCCGAAATCGATCGCCTTTCGGCCGCCCTGACGGCTGCTTCGCTCGGCGGAGGCGCCGGCGACGGCCTGAATGCCGCCGAGCGCGAGCATCGCACCGCTTTCGCGACCTGGTTCCGCCGCGGCAATGTCGACGCCGATCTCAGCCAGTTGGCGGTCAACGCCGCACTTACCACCCAGTCCGATCCGGACGGTGGCTATATTGTGCCGGTCGACTGGGAACAGGGCATCGATCGCGTGCTGACCCGCATGTCCGTCATGCGCCAACTCGCCCGCGTCGTCCAGATCGGCGGCCAGACCTACAAGAAGCTGGTCAGCGTCGGCGGTGCGACCTCCGGCTGGGTCGGCGAAGAGGATGATCGCGAAGAAACCGCTACGCCGGTGCTCCGCGAGCTGTCGCTGCCCTCCGGCGAGCTCTATGCCAATCCGGCGGCGACCCAGACCTTGCTGGATGATGCCCGCTTCGACGTGGCTGCTTGGCTGGCGGACGAAATTTCGATCTCGTTCGACGAGGCGGAAAGCCCCGCCTTCATTCGCGGCAATGGCAAGAACAAGCCGCGCGGCTTCCTGGCCTATGATGCAGTCGCCAACGACAGCTATGCCTGGGGCAAGGTCGGTTTCGTCACCACCGGTGCGGCCGCCGCTTTCGCTTCGAGCAATCCGGGCGATGCTCTGATCGAGCTGCTGTTCGCCCTGAAGCAGGGCTATCGCAACGGCGCAGCCTTCGTCACCTCGGACAAGACGATGGCGGCGATCCGGAAGTGGAAGGATGGCCAGGGCAATTACTTGTGGGCCGCGCCGACCACGTCGGAGCAGGTCGGCACCATCCTGGGCAAGCCCGTCTACACCGACGACTATATGGATGAGCTGGGCGCCAACAAGTTCCCCGTCGCGGTCGCTGACTGGAAGCGGGCCTATACGATCGCCGATCGCATGGGCGTCAGCATCCTGCGCGATCCTTACACCAACAAGCCCTTCGTGCAGTTCTATGCCACGAAGCGCGTTGGCGGCGGGATCACCAACTTCGAGGCGATCAAGCTGCTGAAGTGCTCGACCTAATCGGCTGATCGGGCCGGATTTCTGGCTTTCTGCCTTTCTGGCCGCCGGCATCCGCGCCGGCGGCTTCTCCCTTCCCCAATTCCTGGAGACAATCCATGAAGGACATTCACTCGGCGATCCTCGCCGCGGTCGCGATCGGCAACGCCACGCTGTCGGCCGACAATACGCCGGCAGCGATCGATCTGCTCGGCTATGACGCGGCGGAGATCCTGCTGGCCATCGGCGTCGGCGGTATCACCTTCAGCGGTACCAACAAGATCGAGTTCGTGCTGACGCACTCGGACGACGACGTCACCTACAGCGCGGTTGAGACCAAGGACATGCTGGGCGTGACCGTGGCGGCGGGAGGCATCATCAAGTCGCTGATCGCCGCTCATGCCGCTGCGGCCGCTTATCGCTTCGGCTACAAGGGCGGCAAGCGCTACCTGAAGTTGCTCGCCGACTTCAGCGGTACGCATGGCACCGGCACCCCGATCGCGGCGATTGTGCTCAAGAGCTGGGGACACGACAACCCGCAGGCCAACCAGGCCTGACGGACTGATCAGCCATGGATGGTCCGATCAGCATCGACGACGCCCGCATCCATATGCGGGTGGACACGCGCGATGAGGACGAGAACATCGGCCGCCTCATCCGCGTGGCGGCGCGCGAGATCGAGACCATCTATGGGCTGGTGTCCATTCAGCGGGAGCAGAGTTTCAGCTTCGACGCCTTCCGGCCCGAGATGCGGATCCGGCTCATTCCGGCCAAGCCGGATAGTGTCGCGATCTCCTACCTCGATCGGTCGGGCGCCGAACAGAATTTCGAGGGCTTCCGCGCTTTCGTGCGGGACGACTATCTGTTCATCACCCCGGCGATTGGCGCGCGCTGGCCCAGCGCGGCCGACGTGCCCGGCGCGGTGACCATTACCGCAACGGTCGGCTTCATCGATTCGGACCTGAAGCCGGACGAGCAGCAAGCGCAGGTGCCGGAGGATCTGCAACAGGCGGCGCGGCTGCTGGTCGAGCATCTGTATCTGCGATCGGGCGGTGCGATGCCCGCAGGCATCGACGATCTGATCAACCATTATCGATATCGGCGGCTGTGATGGGTGATCCCCGGCTGACCGCCAAGGCGCGCGATAAGCGCATCCTGATCGAGACGGAAACTGGCGGCAGTGATGGCTTTGGGCATAAGCCGATCAACACCGAATGGAACGCCGTCGCCAATCCCTGGGCGAACATTGCCTATGGCAGTGGGTCTGAGCAGCGAGAGGCCGCGCAAATTGGCGGATCGCAGACCGCCAGCTTCGCCGTTTTGAACAGCGGCGAAACGAAGACGGTCAGCGTCCGCGACCGCATCCGCTATCCGCTGAGCGATCCGGACCCTGCCAAATGGCCGGCCTGGGAGATCAGCGCTGTGGCCGAGCTGGGGTTTAACGAGGGCTTTGCCTTCACGGCTACCCGGGTGGCAGCATGAGCGGCGAGTTCAAAATGGAGGGGCTCGACGCCCTCCTCAACACCTTGAACGCGCTGCCCAAACAGATGCAGAAAAATGCGCTGGAGCGCGCGGGTAAGCGAGCGCTGCAGCCTTTCCTTGCTGTGGTGAAGGATATCGCGCCGACCGACAGTCCGTCCGATTCTCCTGATCGCCCGGCCTACGCCTATCGCGACAGCTTCATCATCAGCACGAAGCTCAATGAGCGCCAGGCCAAGATCAAACGGAAAGCCGGGAATACCCGCGCGGAGGTCTACGCCGGCACCAATGACCCTGTCGGCACCTGGCTGGAGTTTGGGTTCATGCACAAGCGCGGCGACACACTGACATGGGTGCCGCCGCAGCCGCACGTCTCTGTCGCCTGGAACACGACGGCCGGTGATGTCCTGGGCGAATGCGCGATCGCGCTGGCCGAGGAACTGGATGCCGCTCTGATGCGCGTGGTGCGCCGGCAATGACTTTCGAAGAGGATCTGCGCGCGCGCGTCATCGCGGCGCCGCTGGCCGCCCAGCTGGCGCACTGGGAAGGCGCGCCGACCGTGCACTGGGACGATCGACCGGAGGGCGCCGGTCTGCCGGCGATCATCTTTACCGTCATCGATGACGCGCCGGACTATGACCATGACGGCCGGGACAATCTGATCATAACACAGGTCCAGGCCGACACGCTGGCGCCGCACCCAGCGCTGGCCCGATCGATCTCGGATGCGCTCGGCCAGCTGCTGGAAGGCGCGGCCGAGGTGAATGGCCGCCGCTTCGTCCAGGGCCTGATTGAACTGGCCCGCACTATTCCCGTCGTCGGCGTCGCCGGCGCGCGGTCCGTCTATGGGCGCACGCTGCGCCTTTCCATCTACCACAAGGAGTAAGGCCCATGTCCAACGCCAATAAGGGCGCGGAATTCTGGCTGCACGACACGGCCGAGGATGAACTGGCCAAGCTGGCCGGCGTGCTTTCCGTGACGCCCAGCAACCCGACCCGCGCAACCTATCAGGATAGCGACCATGATACGGTCGCCGCCCACACCTATCAGGGTGAAGATCTGATGGAGCCCGGCACGCTGACGGTGCGGATCAACTATCTGTCCGGATCCGCCACCGACACGCTGCTGCTGGCCGCGCTCGCGGACAAGGCGCCGCGCCCCTATAAGTCGGTCCATAATGCGGCTGCAAGCACGAAGCGGAAGATTAGCGGCAGCGTTATCCTGACCAGCTATGCTGTCCAGGACATGCCGATCACTGGTAAGCAGGAAGCGGTGCTGACCTTCCAGGCGAGCGGCGCCGCGACCCATGCGGTCAATAGCTGATGAACCCGCTGCGCGGTGAAGTCCCGCTGGTGCTGGGCGAGCGAAGGCTGACGCTGAAGATGGGCGTCAATGCGCTTTGCGCGGCCGAGCCGGTGCTGGGCAAGAAGACCCGGGCCATCCTGGACGATCTGGAAGATAGTTTCGATGGCCCGGCCATGGATACGATCCGAGTCATGATCTGGGCCGGTTTGCGTCGGCATCATCCCGATGTGCACCTGATCGAGGTGGGGGAGATGATCGAAGAGTTTGGCGCGCCGCGCTTCCTCGATGCGATCCTGAAGGGGATGAAAAGCGCGTTCGGTACGGCGGAGGATAAGGACGGCGCAAACCCTCCGGCGTAGATCAGGAGGACTGGGACTGGCTGAAGCTTCACCAGCGCTGGTGCGAGGCGGGCTATGATCCGGACAGCTTCTGGGAGCAGACCCCGTTGCTGATCAGATCCGCGCTCACCGGCCATCTTGACGCAGTTCGTCGCGACGATCGGGCAGCGCTGGAAGTGGCCTGGCATAATGCCTGCTGGACTTCCTTCACCAAGACCCTGCCAGCTCTATCCGAAGTGCTGGCGCAGGCCGATGGTGAGGAGGATAGCGACGACACCGCCTGGCACAAGATGAAGGTCTGGGCGGCGGCCTACGGCCACGCGATCGAAGAGGATGACGATCAGTCGGAATCGTGACGGGTCATGAAACTGATCAGGGCGCCCGTCGCCAACAGGATCGCACCGGCGATCAGCAGATCCCCCGCCAACCCGTAATAGATACCGGCGATAGCCGTGTTGTTTGCCGCTGGAACCGCTGGACTTAGCGAGAAACTGATCGGCGTCCCTTCGGCCCGCCAGAATAGCGCCGCGCTGGCCACAAGAGCCAGCAACCCAAAGAAGTAAAAAACGCTGACCGCAATCTTCTTCATGCGGGCTTTGATATTGAACGAATGGAGATCGCACAATGGCGAACGATATTATCGGCGCCGTGCGGGTGACTCTGCGCTTCGATACCAGCGATTTATTTGTTGCAGAAGTCGTTCCACCGCGTCCTAAATGACGTTGGCGCATCTTCTCGAAACACAACGCCTTTAGAAGTAGCTATGAATGGGACATCGCCGGTCATTCCGCCAAATCCATTTCGAGCATTAACGTAGCCGCAACCGTTCCTGAGATGCTTAAACCTCGCAGAATCAGGATCGCGAAGGCGAGATCTGACGGCCGCCTCTATACGAACACGTGCCTCAATAGCGTGGTCGACGGCTTGGTCCTTTTTCTTTGCCGTCGAATCGCACTGTGTGACCACTATCACGAGGCTGATCAATATCGCTGCCGTGGTCAGGCACCCTTTGCTGCTCTTCGACAAGCCAAATTCATAGCCGCAATATCGGCATATCTCCGCGTCGGATTGAATCGCTTCCGCGCATTTCGGACATTTCTTCATTCTGATTCTCCCCGTCCACAGACGGTATCGTGGAGGCACGCATGGCAAAAGACATCATCGGCGCTCTCCGCGTTACGTTGGGCTTTGACACCTCCGACTTCGAACATGGCTCAGAGCGGGCCCGTGAAACGATCGAGCGGGATACGACCGCTATCAAGCGCGATTTGTCTGGCGTCCGGACTGCAATTACCGGATTTGTCGGCGCCTTTCTCGGCGCAGAAGCGCTTCAGGCGGCGAAGCGGGCACTGGATTATGCGGCGTCGATCGGCTCTGTTGCCAGTGAAGTGGGTGTCACCACCAACCAATTGCAGGAATATCGCTATGCCGCTTCCGAGGCAGGCGTGGCCGAGAAGGACATGGATGCGGCGCTCAAGGCGCTGAACAAGAATATCGGGGAAGCCCATGCTGGCACCAAGGCACAGGCCACGCTTTTCCATGATCTAGGGGTTTCCGTTCAAGACGGCGTTACAAAGCGTGCCCTGACGGCAGCCGAGGTTTTGCCCAAACTCGCCGATAAGCTCCAAGGCATAGAAGACCCAATCAAACGGGCCAGGACTCAGGCCAAATTTTTTGGGGAAGACCTTGGGCCCAAGCTAAACGGCCTCCTGGAACAAGGCAGCGAGGGCCTCAATGGCCTCCGCAAGGCGGCCTACGACACCGGCGTTGTCCTATCCGACACGCAAATCCAGAATGCCGACAAGGCTGCCAGCAAACTAGAGCAGGTCAAAAACGTCCTTTCGATCCGGATCGCCGGCATCGTGGCGGACAATGCCAATTCTGTTAACTTACTGGCGGAAGCATTGGAAACCGCGGCCGAAAAGGCTGCCTGGTTCTTCAAGACCTGGAAAGGCTCCGAGCGCATCATGCGCGATGAGAGTTGGGCCTCCGGCTTCGTCGCAAGCGCAAGAAAGCAGGAGCTCGCCGGCGATCCTGTAACCTATCTCCAGATGCGCACTGGAGAGCTCCGACGGGCAACGGCGGCACGCAAGCAGATCGAAGAAGGCGGGGTCTCGACGCGCGCGCAGATCCAGGCGCTGGCCGAAGCGCGGGCGAGAGAGGTCGAAGCGCACCGGCTGATGCGGGCTGCTCAGAATGACACCGACTTCCAGCGTACCCTCGCCAGCGAGCGCAATAAAAATGCGGTCAGCACCTTCATCCCTGAAGGCGCATTGCCGACACCGAACACGAAACCCAAAAAGGGTCCGAAGGATCGCACCGAAGAACTGGCGCAGCGCTACCGCGATGAGTTGGCCGGCCTCTATGACGATCAACTCGGGTTGGAGCGCGACCTCAACACCAATCTCAAAGAGCGGACCGCTTACGAAGATGAGAGGCTCCTGCGCGCGAAGGATGCCTATGATGCTGACGTCGATAGCCGGGTCAAGCAGGGCGAACTGACGGAGGAGCAGGCGGCAACGCTGAAGCTCCAGCGGGCACGCAACTATGATCTGGAGAAGCAGCAGATCAACTGGGCGCTGGATGATGCACTGCTGGAGCAGCAGACGCAGGTCGCCCAGGACAGTCTGGACCGCGAACGGGAAATGCTGTCGATGCGCGCCGCGACGGCCACGACGGCGAAGGAGCGCCGCGCGCTCCAGCTCGCGCTGCTGGACAATGAGCTGGAGAGCGTGCGCCTGGCGGCGCAGGAAGTGCTGGACCGACACGACAGCAGCGACATCGACAAGGACATCGCCCGCGCCAAACTGGAGCAGCTGGGCAAGCTGCGCACCGGCAAGACGCTGGAAATCAACCGGGAAACCATGGGGCCGATCGAGTCCTATATGGACAGCATCCCGGACACGGCCGACGAAATCAACGAGGCCTATGAGAATATCGCGGCCAACGGCATCAGCAATATGGTCGACGGGCTGGCGCAGGCCGGGGCCAATACGCTGAAGCTGAAGGGGCTGGCGGGCCAGCTGTTCAATCAGCTGATCGCGGACCTCATCCGCTTCCAGGCGCAACAGGCGGTCGGCGGTAGCGGCGGCATCGGATCGATCATCAGCGGCATCGGATCGATTTTCGGTACCAGCAATAATCTGGGCGGCGTCAGCGCATCGTCAATGGCGTCGATCAACAGCCAGTATGAAGCCCTCTCGGCGCCGAGCAGCATGAGCTTCGCCGGCGGCGGCGACATGACGGTGATGGGGAAGCGTGGCATCGACCGTAACGTCCTGTCGCTCAACGGCATGCCGATCGCCAACGTCTCCTACGGCGAGCGGCTGTCGATCGCGAACGACAATCGGTCGAGCCGCATGCCCGGCAGCAGCTTGACGTTCGACATGCGCGGCGCGGTGGTGACCGAAGATCTGCTCGTCCAGATGCAGTCGATCGGGATGCAGTCCCAGTCGAATGCCGTGGTGATGATGGACAAGCGCAACGCGCGCCGTGTCCGGAGCAGGCTCGGCAAATGATCGACATGACCGATGTGCGGATGCAGTCCTCCGAAGAGGTCATGCTGGATTACGGCGTGTTTCAAAAGACGACGCTGGGCGGCCCTATCTCCAGGGTGGATCGCTTGGGTGGCGGCTTCGGCTATCGTTTCTCTACGCCACCTATGCCTGTCGAACCCGACAGCCGGATCTTCACGGCGCGGTGCCACATGGCGAAGCGCAAGGGCATCATCGTCCGCCTGCCCCAACCCGGTCTGATCATCGGCGCACCTGGCGCGTCGATCACGGTGCAGGGCGCTTCGACGGGCGGCGAGGAAGTGGCGATCACCGGCGCGGCCGCCGGCTATGTCGTTCGCCAGCATCAGGCCCTCAACATCACGAAGAACGGCCACCGCTATCTCTATTTCGCCGCGGCGTCCGTGACCCTGAATGGGTCCGGCGCCGGCACCGTCCTGCTGACCACGCCGCTGCGCACCAAGCTGGCGGGGGCAGAGGCGATCAATCTGGCCGCACCGGTGATCGAGGGCTGGATGCAGGGCGACAATTTCACGCGCGCCATTCCGGTTGACCGGAAAGTGGTGCTGCAATTTGATGTGCTGGAGCGGGCATGACCGTCCTTTCCCCGGCGCTCGACGCTGCCTTCGCCGGCAGCCGCGTCACCATGTTCGGCGCGCTGAAGATCGAGATGCCGGCAGGCACCTATCGACTGCTGGACGGCTCGGCCGAGATCGACATCGATGGCGAAACCTATCGCGGCCTTGAACCCGGTTTCGGCAGCTGGGATTCGATCGAGGAGATCAGCGACGGCTTTGGTGATGAAGCCCCGTCCACCAGCATCGGGATCCTGCCGGAGAGCGATGCCGCGGCGCTGGCAATGACCGACCCGTCCGTCCAGCGATCGCCGGTCACCGTCATGATCGGCGCGCGGGATGAGGCCACTGGCATGTCGATCGGCGACCCCTATGTGCCGATCCGCGGCATCATTGATTATCCGGTTCACAAGATCGGACAGGCCGCCACCAGCGTCGACTTCGAGATCGTCAGCGAGATGGAATATCTGATGCTGAACGACGAGGACCGGGTGATGTCCAGCGCCTTTCATCATCGCGTCTGGCCCGGCGAGACCGGCATGGACCATGTGACCGGCGTCACGGAGAATAGTTATTGGGGCCAGAACCCGCCGAGCGGCGGCGTTTCGACGGCCAGGGGCTGGCGGGCGATCAAGCAAAAGCTGGCCACGGCGCAGGATTATCGGTTCTCCACATGAATCTTTCCGATCGGCGTGACGCCACCCGACAGACCATGGAGCGGTTTGTCGGACCTGCCTTTGCGTGGGGCGAACATGATTGCGGCGTCATGGTCATCAGCCATTTGCGATTGTTCGGCTATGCGATCGAGGAAGGCGGCTGGTCGACGCCGCTAGGCCTCCAGCGCTGGCTGTCCCGCAACGGCGGCAGCGGCCCGGCCTTTCTAGACGGCCTGATCGGCAACCGCATTGCGCCGGCGCAACGTATCGTCGGCGATATCGTCGAGATGCCGGCGCCGCTTTCTTTCCTGGGCGCGTTCGGCATCGCCATGCCCAACAGCCGCGTGCTGGCCTATTATGAAGGGGCGGAGAGCGCCGCGATCATCCAGCCCAGCAGCTTCCTCGCTGCCTGGAGGCCCTGATGAAGGTGCTGAAGATCGTGGCGATCGCGGTGGCGATCGCCGCTGCGATTCCGTCAGGTGGTACGTCGCTGCTCGGCGCTGGGCTGGGGATGACAGCGACGGCCGCGTCCATGGTGGCCACCGGCCTGACACTTGCTACGACAATCCTCGGATCCCTGACAGCCAAAAAGCCAAGCGTTACCGGCGTCCAGACCAGCTGGTCGGCCGATCCGGACGCGCCAATCCCGATCATCTTCGGGCGGACCTTGGCGAGCGGCGACATCCGGTACCGGAAGCAGCACGGCAACAAGAATAAATGGGACACGATGACCAGTGTCCTGTCGGGCTGCGGCCCGATCCACGCAATCAACCAGACCTATATGGAGAAGGACCCGATCAATTTTTCGGGTACCTATGGACTGGTTGGCGCCTATTTTATCGATGGGCATGCCCGCATCTGGCAGGACGTTCAGGTCGGCGAATGTCCCGAGGCCGCTCCGCTGACACCGCAAATCGGTGCGCCGCCGGGACTGACCTCCGCCAGCAAGCTGTCCGGTTATGCGGCGGTCATCAATACATTCGAATATGATGCGTCCGGCGATCATACGCTGACCAGCACGCCGCAAATGAATTGGCTGGTCCACGGGGTTCGCTGTTACGATCCGCGCCAGGACAGCACATTCCCCGGCGGCTCTGGGTCCCAGCGCTGGGATGACGAAAGCACCTGGGGCTGGTCCGGCAACGCCTGGATACAGGCGCTGACCTTTGCGATCGGCTGGCATCAGGGACCGAACAATATCCGCGTGGGTGGGGTCGGCATGTCGATCGACGCGATCGACGTCGCGGCCTTCGTCGAAGCCGCCAATGTTGCGGACGCCAATGGCTGGCAGTCCGGCGGCCGGGTCACGACGGCCGACGACAAGTGGGAGGTGATGAAGGCGCTTTGTCAGGCGGGCGGCGGCGAGCCGATCCGGTACGGCGCGATCCTGTCCTGCTTTGTCAATGCACCCCGGATATCGATCGGGACCATCACCCGCGACGATATCATCGGCGAGGTGTCGATCCAGACCGCGCAGACGATCCGGGACCGGGTCAATGGCATCACGCCTCGCTACACGAGCGAAGATCATTTCTGGGAGCAGGTCGCGGCCGGCACTGTCCAGCATGCGGCCTGGCTGGCCGCGGACGGTACCGAGCGCACCAAGATGGTGTCCTATCCCATGGTCCAGTGCGAGGCCGGTCAGACGCCCGACCAGCTGGCGCAGCTGGCGGGCTATGACATAGTCAACGCGCGCGAGGCCCAGCCTATCACGCTGCCGCTCAAACTGCGCTGGCTTGGATATAGATCCGGCGACTGTCTGACGATCGACGCGGGCCTGACCGAACTTGGATGGCTGGCAGGGCGCGATGTCATCGTGATCAAACGCGGGATCGATCCCAGTAGCGCCCAGGTGTCGCTGACGCTGCGCACCGAAGACCCGAACAAGCATGACTGGGCGCTGAGTCGCACCGGCACGCCGGCGCCGCTGACCGACAGCAGCACGCCGATCCCCGACGTCCCGATGAGCGCCGACAGCAGCCTCGTCACCGCCGACAGCACCGACCGAACAGCGGATGGTTCCTAATGACACAACAGCAAATCAACACCGGTACCACGGCTGACGATGGTACCGGCGACCCGCTTCGCACCGCTTTCGGCAAGGCGAACCTCAATTTTACAGAGCTTTATGGGTTTGCGAACGGTTCGGCGCCGGACGGTGGTACGCCGGTCGGGTCGGATCGCCTTCATGGCTCCTCCGCCGACGCGGCCTGTGACTGGAGCTACAACCAGGTCGTCGAATTCGTCATGGCGATGGCCACCGGCTTTTCGAAAAGCCTCACGATGGACGGCGTCGCCGCGGCGGCGGAGCGGGCTTTCGCGATTAACGTCACCAGCGGCTATTCATCGCGGTATAATCATTATGTCGACGGCGTCCTGCGGTGGGGTACCGCCCGCCTGGCCACCGGTCATTGGGTGGTGCGCCGCTATGACGCCACCGGAGCGGCTATCGACAACCCGATCGACATTGATGATGTGACCGGGGCTGTCACATTTCCAAACGCGATCACGACCAACAGCCAAACGATCAATGGCGTCGGCGCGGCCGCTACGCGCGAGCTGGGGATCAATGTCGACGCCGGATATTCGGGCGGCATCCGATGGCGCACCGGCACGTCGTCGCGCTGGATGATGTCTAAAACCGGCACGGCGGAGACCGGATCAAACGCTGGATCGAACTTCTCTCTTTCGCGTCAGGATGACGCCGGCACGACTCTCGGGACGCCGTTCACCGTCAATCGTGCGACTGGCCTGACCACGATCGCCGAGGGTCTGGCGGTCAGCGGCACGGGCGGCGCGGCCACCGGCTTCAGCTCGCTTGGCGTGACTAGTTCGACCACGACGGCGCCGATCAATATCGACAGCATAGCAGGCCAATATGCGATCACCCGCTATCGCACCGGCACCACGACGCGCTGGGACCTGGGCAAGGAAACGACCGCCGAGGGCGGATCCAACGTCGGCTCCGATTTCTCGATCCGGTCCTTCACGGACGGCGGTTCGGTCAGAGCCGTTACGCTGAGGATTAGCCGGGCCAATGGCGACATTTCCTTCGAAGGCAATCTGATCCCGACCGCCGACAATGTTAAGTCGCTGGGCACCGGCTCCTTCAGAATGTCCGTCATCTACGCCGGCACCGGCACGATCAACACGTCGGACGAGCGTGCCAAACAAGAAATCGGCCCGGTACCAGATGCGTTGCTGGACGCTTGGGGCAATGTCGAGTGGCGTCAGTATCGCTTCATCGACAGCTATGCGCTGAAGGGAGAAGACGCTCGCTGGCATTTCGGCCTGATCGCGCAGCATGTGCGGGACGCGATCGACGCTGCTCTGGGCGAAGGATCCGCGATCCGGCTGGGTCTGGTCTGTCATGATGAATGGGACGCGGCGCCGGCGCAATTCGTGCCTGAAATGCATTTCGTCACCAGACAGGACGACGTCGAGGTCGAGGAGCCGACCGGCAACATGATCGAGGTGTCGCCGGCGATCGAAGCGGGTGACCGCTGGGGCCTGCGCTACGACGAATGTTTCGCGCTGGAGGCCGCTTGGCAGCGCCGGCGCATGGACCGCATCGAAGCGCAAATAGCAGCGCTGACCGCCTGACCCCCCTGAATTTGAAGGAATAGCCTGATGACCCTGGCGGGCCTGTCGCCCGCCGGCGTGCTGCTTGTGCGCGCCGGCGAACCCCTTGTGCTGCGCTTCATCCTTCAGGATGCCGCCGGCGATCCGCAGGATCTGATCGGGCGGACCTTTGCCCTGACGCTGCGGCGATCGTCGCGCATCGTGCCGATCGTCACGATCGATGGCGAACTGACCGAAGATGGCGCGGCAGTGATGATCGCCATTACGGCCGAACAGGCGACGGCGCTGTATGAAAGCGGCCAGAGCCAGGCGCTCAGCTATGATTTCGTCGAACTGAGCGGCGGCGCCTCCATCACCCGCTGGACGGCGCGCGTCAATATCGCTGAAGGGCCGGAGCTTCCCAGCGATATCGTGCCGGTATGGATCGAGCTTCCTTATAGCGAAGCGACGGTCAACCCGCAGACGATCGCCGTGCGCGAGCGCGGCGCGCGCGGGCGATCGCCGCAAGAAGTGCTGTTCGACGCCGGCCTGATCGACGCACCGACGGTCGACGCGATGCTTCAGCTGATCAAGCAGAACCAGACCTGGACGAGCACCGCCGATCTGGAGGCGGCCGGCATCTCTGGCGGATCGGCCGTGCTGACCGAGAACGGGAAGGCGGGCCTTTTCACGATCGGCGATTATGCGACCTATGCCGCGCAGGTCGAGGCTGACACCGGCAAGATCAATTATATCCGGTCGACCTACGATGCGACCAAGGTCTGGGTGCGCACGTCGATCCAGCAGCAGGCCGCAGGCCAGATCGGCGCGACCGGCGGCGCGACCGTGCAGGCCGAACTGGAAGCTAACAAGTCCGCGACCATCATCCGTACCGGCGGCACCCTGACGTCGCGGGAGGCCGGCGTTCGGATCGATGATGAGGACAGCAGCCAGAACGTGCTGCAATGGCTGGAAGATTGCCAGAAGCGCAGCTCGGTCGCGGTGCTGAGCAAGGAAGATTTTGAGGATGCGCCGGGCACCTACACTTGCGCACCGGTGCCCGTTGAAATGCTGGCAGGGAAAGAACTGCGCATCGACGCGCGTCCCGGCACTGCCATCAAGGGGTTGTCCGATGGCGTTTTGAACGGCGTCCCCATCGTAAACAGCATCGCCGCTCTGCGTTTTCAAGGTCCTGACCATGCCGACCCGCTCGATCCGAGCATCCCGAACCTGCATATCAGGGGGCTGCGGGTTGATGTATCTGACCGGACCTATAGCCTCGCGGCACCGTCCGGGACGGCCATCACAATCCGCGATATCGGCCACGCTACCTTTGATCTTTGCGATTTCTATGGCGGCCCTGATTATCAGGCGGCGCTGGATGCGGTCGATCCTGTATCGCGCACCACCATCGGCGGTGACAGCGCAATCTCCTTCACCCGTATCCGCAACTTCGACTTTAGTCGTTCGAGGGCAAGAGGTTTTCTCGACAAAATCTGGTACGGCTCCCTGTCAGGCCGGATGCGGGGCTGGGCCAATTTCTATTACGACAGCAACACGGCCGGCGCGTTTAATCGTGATGGCACCAGCATAACGCTTTGGGGCGAAAAAGTCCGCGGTTGCGGCCTTGGCTTCGGGATGACCGAAGGCAATATCGGCAGCGTCACCTATCCGCCGGCGCACGACCTGTTCGCGACCGACTGCGAATTTGACGAGATGGGCGGCCGGATTTTTCGCATCTACATGGCCAGCGCCAAGATCAAAGGATGCAAGGTGCGCGACTGGGGCTATCAGCCGCGCAAAGCCGCGAGCGGCCTCTATGTTCCGGTGCCAAGCCTTGCCGCTGTCCGCTTGGACGGTGCCTATAATTGTGAGATCGAGATGGATATCTCGATGCGCGACTGGCCTGACACGGCTAATCATGTCGGCTTCGACCTTCGCGACAAGACGTTGAACGGCGTGAAGTGGACCTGCCGCGACAATAATATTCGCGCGTCGGTTTCCGGTCTGCCGAACGGCTTGGCGCTGTTGGAATTTGGCGGCACTGATCGCACCAATTCGACCATCATGGTCGATAATGTGGGGACGAACCGGGTCGCTGAATATCCGGTGCAGAGCCGGTCGACCAACATGTCGACACATAAGGTCCGACCGCGCGGCAGCAAAGAATATACGCTGCGCAACAATCAGAAGCTCAGCACCTATTTCACGCTGACACCCATCGCGCTCAACTCATCCAAGGTTGTTTTTGGAGCGCCTGCGGCGAACGAATGCCATGCCCAGCGGGTAGGCGATGAGTCTCTGACGCATATTCGCAATGTCACGCCTTTCACGCTTGGCTCCGATGCATCGTTCGTTGGCGAGATCATCGGCACTGTGCTGCACGTCACTCAGATGACGAGCGGCGCGCTGGCGGTGGGGCACTGCGTCCGCTGGACCGGCATGGAGTATAGCCCGGTCATCGTGCCGGGTGGCACCGGTACGGGCGGCGTCGGCACCTATAATCTGGACCTGATGCAGACCGTGC
Organism: Sphingobium sp. AP50; assembly: GCF_900109095.1. Taxonomy (GTDB): domain Bacteria; phylum Pseudomonadota; class Alphaproteobacteria; order Sphingomonadales; family Sphingomonadaceae; genus Sphingobium. The sequence continues at coordinate 528,291 of NZ_FNYZ01000001.1, read as the reverse complement.
CGGCCGGGACGGCAATGCTGAGCCTGATGGATGGTGAAATCCGCTTCGACGCCCAGACATTCGCCGCTGCAGTCGGCGTTGGCTCGATCGAAGGCAATCTCCTGACCGTTAGCTCGACCAGCAGCGGTTCCTGGGCGGTGGGCCAGACGGTCAAGGGCGAAGGGACGCTCAGCAAAACGACTATCCTCGAAAATCTGGGCGGTGGCCACTATACGGTCAGCCGGTCGCAGTCAGTCCCGAGCGGCCCGATCACCGGTTTCACGGTCAGCACAGTGCGCGGACGTTGTTCGATCGTCGGGACCACGATGTCGGTCATCAGTCTGGCTGTTGGCGCGCTGGCTGTCGGCCAGGGTATCGAAGGCGACAACATTATTCCCGGCACCTTGCTGATGGAGAATCTGGGCGGCGGTAACTGGCGCGTGAACAAGTCGCATGCGGATGCCGTCGAAACGAATTTCCGCACTTTGCCGTCAGGATTGCCTTGGATCGCCGCACCGGCAGGTGGCGGTGACGCGGAGGGTGTGACCGGCATCGATGACGGCGTCATCTTCCCGGCCAAAAGCCGAACGCTGGTCGGTCAGGTGCCAGCAGGCCGCGACTATATTCGTTGCTGGTGGCAGACGATGGGGCGTGCGCTGCGCGTGCGCGACCTCAATCCTGAAGACGGCACAATCCGCGCCAACATCACGATCGTCTATCGTTGCGAGGACTGACATCCCATGAAAATCGAAAGCGAAGCGGCGATGTCCGGGCTGAAGCATGCGGCCGATGGCCTCTCGATCGGCGTGCTGCTGGGCACGATCGCCAACATTCTCCCCTCGATCGCGGCGGCGATGACGATCGTGTGGACCGCCATCCGCATCTGGGAAACCGAAACCGCCAAGCGGCTGACCGGCCGAAAGGACTGACATCATCATGAGCAAGGGTAAGATACTCGCCACGGCCAGCGCCGCGGCGCTGGCCATCGTCGCGTCCGTCTTCAATGTCGAAGGCGGCTATGTGAACAATCCGGCCGATCCGGGCGGCGCCACCAATCACGGCGTCACGCAGGCGGTGGCGCGCGCCGATGGCTTCACCGGCGACATGCGCGATTTCCCGAAAGAATGGGCGCAGAAGATCGTCTATGAGGGCTATATCGTGAAGCCCGGCTTTCTGCCGCTGGTCGACCTGTCGCCGGCGGCGGCCGAGGAGCTGATCGATAGCGGCGTCAACGCTGGGCCGACCAAGCCGTCCATCTGGTTGCAGACCGCACTCAACAGCCTCAACCGTCAGGGCAAGGACTGGCCCGAGTTGACCGTGGATGGGCAGGTCGGCGCCAAGACGATCGCCGCCTATGCCAGCCTGCAGAAATTGCGGGGCCGGGCCGAGGCCTGTCGCATGATCGTGAAGCTGCTGGATGCGCAACAGGCCGCGCACTATCTGAACCTGGCCAAGAATAATTCGAATTTCGAGACGTTCATGCCGGGATGGACCATCAACCGGCTGGGCAATGTGCCGCTGGAGAAATGCGCGTGAAGATCCGGGTCGACAAGATTGCCGCGTGGATCGGCCGCGCGCTGCTCGGTGCGCTGATCAGCGAAGCGGCCGATCGGCTGTCACGGCCAAAGCAGTCCGACGACAAAGGATCCGAAAGCAAGGATCATGGCGACGACAAGGCAGCCAGCCTCCAGCCGGAATAGGAAGCGGCGCAGTGGGGTATCGGGTGGGGTATCACTGGGTCTGCGCATAGCGGAAAAGTCGCAGATTTCTGCGGCGTTGGGAAGATGCGCGACGGAGGGGTTGTCCGTCTAACTTGCGGCGTCGGGTTGACAGGCGAGGCATACGAACCCTCCATCCTCGGTCAACCTTAGCGGACCTTTGATGGTGACGAATGTCTTTGTGGCTTCGTCTGTTGTTTCTTCTTCGAAGATAATTTCTGCCGAAGCACCACAATCGCATTTCCGCTTTCTGGTGACGATCCGTTCGCGGTGCATAGATACCTCTAAAAATGGGGTGGTTTAGATCGCCCGATAGCGATCAAGACCGAGGGCCTCGCGAGCCGTATCCATCCTGTCGCCACCCCCGCTCTGCCGTGGGTTATGACGCAATCTTGCGGCCGATAGCGGCCACAAATCAAGCCCGGAAAATTAACATGCCCCTGAGCAACGCCGCGGTGAAAGCCGCGCGGCCGAAGCCGCGCGCCTATAAAATGTTCGATGAGCGCGGGCTCTTTCTATTCATCAAGCCCAATGGCCTGCGCAGCTGGCGGCTGCGATACAAGCTCGACGGCCGGGAGAAGCTGCTGTGTCTAGGCCAGTGGCCGGACCTTCCGCTGGTCGACGCCCGCGATCGTGCCGAGGAAGCGCGCGGCCTGGTCGCACTGGGCGTCGATCCATCAGGAACGAAGACCGTGCAAATTTGCACGTTCGAATCGGTCGCCCGCGCCTGGCATGCGCAAAGCCAGGATCATTGGACCGAGCGCCACGCCCAGGACGTCATCGACAGCCTGGTGCGCGATGTCTTTCCGGAGCTGGGCTCCCTGCCGATCGGCACCATCACGGCGCCGGCGGTGCGCGATGTGCTGCGCGATGTGGAAGCGCGCGGGTCGATCGAGACGGCACGCCGTATCCGGCAGCGGATCTCGATGGTCTTTTGCTTCGCGATCGCGGAGGGATGGGCCAAGGAAGATCCTGCCGCCGTCGTCGGCCGGGTGCTCCGGCCGAAGCCGATGGCGCAGCGCCAGCCGGCGCTGGTCGAGATCGAGCAGCTGCGCGACCTCCTCGCCGCCTGCGAGAGCGCTGGCGGCCCGCCCATCGTCCGGCTGGCCTCGCGCTTCCTCGCCCTGACGGCCGTCCGCATGGGCGCGCTGCTGGGCGCGCGATGGGAAGAATTCGAGGACCTGGACGGCGCCGCGCCGCTATGGCGCATCCCGGCCGCCCGGATGAAGATCTCGCGCGATAAAAAGCAGGACGCGGCCAATGATCATCTTGTGCCGCTCAGCGCCGGAGCCGTCGCCGTGCTGAAGATCATTCGTGAGAATGGGTATGATACCCGTTCTTCGGGCGTCTTCCCCATTACGGCCGCCGCGATCGGCCGCCTCTATAAGCGCGCCGGCTTCGCCGGCCGTCATGTACCGCACGGCTGGCGCGCCAGCTTCTCGACCATCCTCAACGAGCGGTTCCCGCTGGAGCATGCCGCGATCGACCTGGCGCTGGCCCATGTACCGGCGAAGATGAGCAAGGTCGAACGGGCCTATAATCGGGCGGAGATGCTGGATCAGCGCCGCGATTTATATGCGCGCTGGGGCGCGCTCCTGGGCGGCTGAAGCCACCGGCCCGAAATGACGGGCGATCCCAACCTCTTGGCCCCCTGGGAAGCCAAGCGGGGAGACAAGCGTCTCCCCGTCTGAGGGCGCGATAGGCTACCCTCAGTGCAAATTCTGCGTGTGTGGCTGCATCCTGGTATGGCCGACTAGGCCATTCCTTCTCCTCTTAAACCCCTGTGAGGGTATACATCACCATCTCTAGACTCGCGCCTCTATCCCGGCTTCCATCCTTTTGAGAACGGCCTCCAGGGCTGGATCGCCTTGTCTAGGAGGCTGCGGCGGCACCTGGAGCGCTGGGCTGGCAGTGTTGGGGGTTTTTGATGCCCGACGTCGGCGGGCCTCCCTGAGGTTCAGGAAGCGCGCACGTACTGCCTTGCCGGCATCGCCGAGTGCGCGACCGAGGCGGCCGATGTCGAAGTGATAGGCGTTGGTGGCCTGCTCGCGCTGCGGCCCTGCATCGCCCGTGTTGGTGGTGCGCTGGCTGCGCCGGACCCAGTCTAGGAAGCCGTGCTCCTTGAGGCGCTTGAGTGCGTCAACGACCGCGTTCTTCGATAGCGCGGTCACTTTCATCAATGCAGTTATAGCAGGGTCACACTGCCCGGTTTTGAAGTCGAGGAATTGGCGCAGCATTGCTTCGTAGACACGAATGCCGTTCGCCATCAGCGGACTGCGCTCCCCCTTTTTCTTGTGGATAACGTCATATTCCTTGGCGAGGCGTAACATGTCGTCGACCCAGGCGAGGCCGCCCGCGGTTGTGCCGTTGGCGATCGGGCGAAAAACGTCCGCCTGTCTGCTGTCGACATCATAGCTGTAGCGATGGACGCGCTGGTCCGGGCCGCGCTTCTTACCGCCTAGGGCAGCGCCCGCGCCTTTCAGCAGCTTGCGGGTTTCGCGCGCTATCGCGCGTGCGTCGGCGCCGCTCATGCGCGCGCCGCCGTGCGTGTCAGGGCGCCCGAACGATCAGCAGCGACGAGACGGGCGGGAAGCCCTCCAGAAGCATGTCGGCCCACTCCTGCGCGATCGCGCGCCGGCGTGGCATATAGACCGCGCGATTGTAGATCGATTCGGTACCGCGCGGCCGATGGGCCAGCATGAGATCGATGATGGCGCGATCTTCCGGCCGGTCGCGGTGCGACGCGAGCTCGTTCATGATCGTGCTGAAGGACGATCGCCAGCCATGCGGGACATGCTGGCCCGTGAACCCGCAGTCCCGATACATTTTCGAGATCGTGGCGTCGCTCATTGGCTTGCGCGTCGATCGACTCTGCGGAAAGGCCAGCGGTCCCCGGCCGGTCAGGATCCGCAGCGAGGCCAACAGCTCCATCGTCTGCGTAGCTAGCGGCACATAATGGTCGTAGGCCTCTTCCTGCTTGCGCTCCTGCGACAGCTTCATTCGCGTGGCCGGGATGATCCACACCGGATTTTCCCGATCGAGATTGTCCAGCTCGATCCAGGGCAGCGACTGGACGACGCCGGGCCGCACTGCCGTCAGTGCAATCATCCGCGAAGCCAGCTTCGTCACCGGTCGCGCCCGCGACTGTTCCACCGTCCAGAGCATGGAGCGTAGCGCCGCGATCGTGGTGAGCGCCGGCATCTCTTTCTGGATAAGGGGCTTCAGCGAGAATTTTCCGGCGGCCGGGTTCTCGATATTGTGCCCCTCGCCGATCGCATACTCGAATATGTCGGCCAGTTGCTGGCGCGCCCGCTTTGCAGTCTCGATCGCGCCGCGACCCTCGATTGCCTTCAGGCGCTGCAGCACCATCGGCCGCGTGATCGCGCCGATCGGAAGCGCGCCGAACTCCGGAAATAGATCTCGCTTCAGCGCATTCATCACCGTCTTCGCGTAGTGACCGCTCCAGGTCGGCGCCATCTCGCCGTGCCACTGGAGCGCCATCACCTGAAAGGTGGCGGCCGCGTCCGCCTTCAGTGCCGCAGCCTTCTGCTTCTTCTCGATTCCCGGATCGATCCCCTGCTCCAGCAAGCGACGCGCCTCGATGCAAGATTCTCGCGCCTGCGCCAAAGATGATTCGGGATAGCGGCCGAGGGTGAGCAGCTTCTCCTTGTCCGCGAAGCGATACTTCAGGCGCCACGACTTGACGCCGCTGACCGCCACGTGAAGAAACAGACCGCGCCCGTCGAACAGCTTCAGTGGCTTGTCGGCCGCCTTCGCCTTTCTGCACTGCGTATCGGTGAGCAAATCCCAATACCCCCAGAACGCTGAGGATATACCCCAGCACTACCCCCAACGGGTCCGGCCTTAGATGGTATGGGATGGCAACGCATGGCAAGGCCAAATCGAGGAATACCCCGGATTTTATGGCCTTTTGGCACTGATCGGCACGCCTCGATATGAGAGCGTGGTGGACAGGGCTGGATTCGAACCAGCGTACGGGAAACCCGGGCAGATTTACAGTCTGCTGCCTTTAACCACTCGGCCACCTGTCCAGTGCCCTACCCGGTGAGGAATTTTCGTTCCCCGCCGCGCTGGAGGCGGCTCAATGGCGAAAGGAGGCTTGCCTGTCAATGGGGTGATGTGAAAAGAGCAAAATCATGAAAAAGCCCAATCGCTCCACCAAGCCCAAGAGTGCCTTCCCGCGCTTCTATGGACGTCACGCCGTCATCGCGGCCCTTGCCAATCCCGACCGCATCGTGCGCAAAATCTGGGGCACGCGCGAAGCGCTGAACCAACTCGACCTGCCGCCGGTGCTGCCGATCGTCTATTCCGATGTCGCCGACATGGGCCGGATGGTGCCGTCCGACGCGCCGCATCAGGGCATCGTCGCCGAAGTCGAGCCGCTGGACGATGTCTGGCTGGGCGAGATTCTGGAACAGGGGCAGGATGACAAGCGGCCGATCCTGGTGCTGGACCAGGTGACGGACCCGCATAATGTGGGCGCGATCCTGCGCTCCGCCGCCGCGTTCGACGCGCTGTGCATCGTGACGCAGGACCGGCATGCGCCGCCCGAATCGGGTGTGCTGGCGCGTGCGGCATCGGGGGCGCTGGAAAGCGTACCATGGGTCCGCGTGGTCAATCTGGCGCGCGCGCTCGAAGAAATTGCCGAAGCGGGCTATTGGCGCATCGGGCTGGACGGCGATGCCAACGCCACGCTGGGCGAGGCGATCGGCGAATCGCGTGTCGCGCTGGTGCTGGGCGCCGAGGGCGAAGGGCTGCGCCACAATACGATCGCCCATTGCGACATCATCGCCAAATTGCCGATCAGCCCGCGCATGGAGAGCCTGAACGTATCCAACGCGGCGGCTATCGCGCTTTACGCCGCCACGACGCGATAATAGCCGATAAGGGGGAGAGGTTGATGCACCGTCTGTTTCGCAGCCTGAGCGCGCTGGCAGGCCTGCTCACCCTCTCCGCCTGTCTGGTGACGCCGGGCAAGTTCGAATCGAGCCTGGACATTCGCGCCGATCGCAGCTTCGCCTTTGCCTATAAGGGCGAGATATTGGCGTCCGACGTGGACAGCGATGCCCTGTCCGGCACGACATCCTCCGGCGATGGCGACGCGCAGGAGGGCGAAGCGGATGCCAGCCCAACATTGATGCAGATCGCCGCCAAGGAAGAGGATTTCAGCGACCCCGACGCCAAGGATGATAATGCGCAGATGCAGGCGATCGCCACCGCGCTGTCAAAGGAGAAGGGCTTCCGGTCGGCCCGCTATGTCGGCAATCACCGGTTCGAGATCGACTATGCGATCAACGGCCGACTGGACCACACCTTCCTTTTCCCCTTCAACATCGATGCGCAGATCGTCCTGCCCTTTGTCGCGGTGGAATTGCGCGGGACGGACCGGGTGCGCGTGAAGGCGCCGGGCTTTGCCAATGAATTCGACAAGAGCCATGGGATGGGCGGCATGGGCGGCAGCGGCAATGACGAGGCCGCCAAGGCGCTGAACGGCACCTTCACGCTGACCACGGATGCCGAGATCATCAGCGTGAATCAGGAAGATGGCGCGGAAAGCGGGCCGCAGGGCAAGAAGATCGTCTGGACGGTTACGCCGATGACGAGCGAAGCGCCGATGGCGACGCTGCGGCTGAAGCCTTAGAACACCGAGCCTTTAATCTGAACCGTTCGTGCTGAGTAGGGGCTGAGCCCTTCGACTGCCTGCTTGCAGCAGGCGCTCAGGATAAACTTCACCAAAGGTGAAGTAGAAGACCCGTATCGAAGCATCCAGCGCTGTGCCTGATCCTTCGATACGCCATTTCGACAAGCTCAATGCCTGTCCTGAGCGCCTGCCTTGGCAGGCAGTCGAAGGGGCTACTCAGGACGAACGGATGTCGGCCTGATTATAAGCGCGATGCTATAAAGTGGAATAACCCAATATCAGATCGTCGTTGCGAACGCAGCGAGCCGAAGGCGGGCTGCGCTCGCAATGACGAGATAGGTCAGTCTTCCGGCGCGATGGTGACGCGCAGGCCGTCCATGGCGTCGTTCAGCACCAGCTGGCAGGACAGGCGGCTGCTTTCGTTGCGATGATCGGAGCTGTCGAGCAGATCGTTTTCATCCTCGCTGAGCGGCGGCAGGATGTCGGCAAAGGCCGAATCGACATAGATATGGCAGGTGGCGCAGGAGCAGCAGCCGCCGCACAGGGCCAGCAATTCGTCGAAGCCATTATCGCGAATGACCTCCATCACCGACAGGCCATTGTCGCCATCGACAGCCTGTTCCTCACCCGCACGGTTGACCACGATCAGTTTCGGCATTTATCCAGTCCCCTCGAATTTTTCTCCGCCGCTCTGAATGACAGGGGCCCGGAAATCAAGGGGCACGGCAGAACAGTTATGGTGTCGACCACAGATCAATTACGCGCCAGCCTGGACGCGATCGCCCTGCTGGAGCCCGGCTTCGTCGCGGCGATCGGCCGGCTGGGCTATCCCGAACCGCGCGTGCGGGAGCCGGGCTATGAAACGCTGCTGCGGACGATCGTGGGCCAGCAGGTCAGCGTCGCGTCGGCCGCGGCGGTGTGGCGCAAGCTGGAGGCGGAACTGGGGCTGGGCTGCGCGCCCGAGGCGCTGCTGGCGCGCGATTTCGATGCGTTGCGTGCCTGTGGCCTGTCGCGCCAGAAACAGGGCTATGCCCGGAGTCTTGCCGAACTGGTGGTGTCAGGCGCGCTCGACCTGCATGCCCTGCCGCAGGATGACGAGGCGGCGATCGCGCAACTGGCCCAGACCAAGGGGATCGGGCGCTGGTCAGCGGAAATCTATCTGCTGTTTGCCGAAGGACGGCCCGATATCTGGCCGGCGGGCGATCTGGCGGTGCAGATCGCGATCGGCCAGATGCTGGGCCTGCCCGAACGGCCGAGCGAGAAATTGACGCGGGAGGTGGCGGAAGCCTGGCGCCCGCATCGCGGCGCGGCGGCGATCATGGCCTGGCACCATTATAATGCCGGCGCGGATATGCTGAAGACCTGAAGGTGGCGCTCCGGGATGGAGCGCCATTGCAGGATCAGAAAGCGTCGGCCTCCAGCACCATGGTGGTGGCCTTGCCTGCGGCGATGCTGTCGGCCAGTCCCTTTGCCTGCGGCAATATCCGCTCGGCGAAATAAGCGGCGACGCTACGCTTGGCGCTGTGCAGTGGCGTATCGTCCGTCGCGGCGGCGGCCATGCGGGTCCACATCCAGCCCATGGCGACCAGCGCGAAGAGGCGCAGATAATCGACCGCGACGGCGCCCGACGCATCGACATCCGCGCCGCGCAGGCCCGTCGTGACGTCGCGCAGCAGAGCGAGCGCGGCCTGCGTGCGGCCGCCGATGTCGCCATCATCCAGATCGGCGGCGATCAGGTCGAAAAAGCCCTCTACCACGGCGCCGCCCGCCATGGGCAGCTTGCGCCCGACCAGATCCATCGCCTGCACGCCATTGGTGCCTTCGTAAATCTGGGCGATGCGGGCGTCGCGGACATATTGTTCCATGCCCCATTCGCGGATGTAGCCATGGCCGCCGAACACCTGTTGCGCGCGCACTGCGCTTTCGAAGCCGAAATCGGTGAAGGCCGCCTTCACGACCGGGGTCAGCAACGCGACGAGCGCGTCGGCCTTGGCCCGCTCCGTCGCATCGGGATGAACATGGGCGCGGTCGAGTTGCAGCGCGGTCCAGCCGGCCAGCGCCCGCCCCGCCTCCACAAAGGAACGAATGTCGAGCAGCATGCGGCGCACATCGGCATGGTCGATGATCGCCACCGGCCCGCGCGCGCCATCGGCGCTGCGGCCTTGTAGACGATCACGGGCATAGCCGACCGCCTGCTGATAGGCGCCGCCGGCCACGCCCAGCCCCTGAATGCCGACCATCAGCCGTTCGGCATTCATCATGGTGAACATGGCGGCGAGGCCGCGATGCGCTTCGCCCACCAGCCATCCGGTCGCGCCGTCATAGTTCATCACGCAGGTCGGCTGCGCATGGATGCCCATCTTCTTTTCCAGCGATCCCACCGACATGCCGTTGCGCTGCGTGAAGGCGCCATCGGCATCGGGCAGATATTTGGGGACCAAGAACAGGCTGATGCCCTTCACCCCGGCGGGGGCGTCGGGCAGGCGCGCGAGGACGAGGTGAATGATATTGCCGCCGAAGTCATGATCACCCGACGAAATGAAGATCTTCGTCCCGGTGACGGCATGGCTGCCATCGCCATTGGGCACGGCCTTTGTCTTGAGCAGGGCGAGATCGGTGCCCGCGCTGCTTTCCGTCAAGGCCATGGCGCCGGTCCATTCGCCGCTGACCATCGGCGGCAGATAAGTCGTCTTCAGATCATCGCTGGCATGGGCCATGATCGCTTCGCAGGCGCCGCGCGTCAGGCCGGGGAACAGGCCGAAGGACAGGTTGGTGGCGGACAGCATCTCGTCCAGCCAGAGTTGCAGGATGAAGGGCAGGCCCTGTCCGCCATAGGCCGGATCGGCCGACAGCGACGTCCAGCCCGCCTGCGCGAAATCACGCCATGCCTCCGCAAAGCCGGTCGGGGTCTGCACGGCGCCGTCGACCAGACGGCTGCCTTCCTCATCGCCATGGCGATTGAGCGGGTGGAGCCTTTCGGCGCACATGCGGCCCGCCTCTTCCAGCACCGCCGCTGCAAGGTCCGCATCCACATCCTTGCCGATATCCGCCATCGCCCCGTCGAAGCCGAGAACCTGCGTCAGCAGGAAGCGATAATCGTCGATCGGCGGCACATAGCTGAACATGGCAATCCTCTCCGGGTCTATGCGATTTTCCTACACCAAACACCTGTTACAGTCAATTGAGGGGATGGTCGACAGGGTGCGAGCGTTGTTGGAGGGCGTTGCGCGCGTCGTTGACCTTCGGTCGCCTGCGGCTCGACAAGCTCAGGACGAACGGGGCTTATTCAAGCTGAATGGTTTATTCGTGCCGGAAGATAGCCATGATCTGCGCGGCGACCTGCGCCGGGGTCAGGCGGCCGGGGCGATACCATTCCGCTGCCGAATTGATCTGGGACAGGAGGAGGTTGCGATAGAGGGAGCGGTCGATGGAGGGTGGCAGCGGGAGGTCCGCGACCAGAGCGCGAAACTGATCCTCGAACCGGTCGCGCCGGGCGAGCAATTGCGCCCGGACGGTGTCGGGCACTTCGCGGAAATCATTCATCATCGGCGTGGTGAGCGAATCCGGCGCAAGCTGGATCTCCAGCAGGGTCGAACAGGCCGCCTCCAGCCGTGCCCAGGGATCATCCTGTGCGCTGACGGCCATGGCGATGAGGCGCGCCGCGCGGTCGAGCGCGCTGTTGTGCAGATCGACGAACAGCGCATCCTTCGACTTGATATGATGATAGAGCGAGCCACCCAATATGCCGGCCTGTTCGCCGATGTCGCGCATGGACGTGCCACGATAGCCCTTGCGGGCGAAAAGCTGGGCGGCGATCGCCACGATCTGCTGGCGGCGACTACGCCCTTCCTCGATCGTGCCGGAAGCTATGCTGTCATGTGTCATCAAAATGAGGGTAGCATAAGCGGAACGAAATGGGCCAGCCATGGGTGCATGGCTGGCCCGTGTCGCGGCTTTGAGGGGACGTTTTGACCGTCAGTCCGTGCTTTTTAATCCATTCGTTTTTCGAGAAAAACGCATGGACGCACAGTGACGCTCCCCAGGCTTACGCTCTGCCGCTCGCCCTCCCGCGGGCGATGGATGTCATCCTATCGTAATATGGCTGAGTCGTCTCGCCCCAAATGCGCGTTCGGCGCGGGATTGGCGCGGTTCGGCGTGTCGCCGGCGGGAGCGGAATAGGATATCGCGCGCTTAACTTCGCATATGTCGCGCAAGTTTCGACAGGATATGTCGCGTGATGGAAATTATATATCCTACAGCGGGCGACCCGCCACATCACAGGCCTGTCGCCATCCTATCAGCACCAAGCCGCATAGGATAGGAAGCGATGCCGGTCAGGAGCGGCAATATTCCTCCCGCTGATCAAATTCGCTCATGGTGATGCGGTTCCGGCCTTCCTGCTTGCTGATATAAAGCTGGCGATCCGCTTCGGAAATCCAGTTTTCCGCCGACATGCCGGGCAGGCAGCGGGCGCTGGCGACGCCGATGCTGACGGTGATGAAGGGGCTGACCCGCGACTGTTCGTGCGGGATGTTGAGCGACTGGATCTGGAGCAGGATTTCCTGCGCCACCAGTTCCGCCCCGTGCCGGTCGGTGCCCGGCAGAATACAGGCGAACTCCTCCCCGCCATAGCGGGCAGGCAAATCGGTCGCGCGCTTGACCGCGCGGGTCAGGGCGGCGGCGACCATCATGATGCAGCGGTCGCCCGCCGGATGGCCATAAGTGTCGTTGAACTGTTTGAAGAAATCGATGTCGAGCATGATGACCGACAGCCAGTCTTCCGAACGGGCCAGCCGGGCGCTTTCGGTCTGGAGCGCGCGTTCGAGGTGACGGCGATTGCTGAGGCCGGTCAGCGCATCGGTGACGGCCAGCGTCGCCAGCTGATCGCGCAGGCGCTTCAATTCCACATGATTGCCCACGCGCGCCCGCAAAATGGCCGGCTGGATCGGTTTGGTGACATAGTCGATCGCGCCGAGCGACAGCCCGCGCATCTCATCCTCCGTATCGCCAAGGCCGGTGGTGAAGATGACCGGGATATCGACCAGCAACGGGTCCGCCTTCAGCCGGCGACACACTTCGAACCCGTCGATGCCGGGCATCAGCACGTCGAGCAGGATCAGGTCGGGTTGCGCCGTGCGTGCGGCATCCAGTGCCTGTTGCCCGGAGGTGGCGAAGCAGACTTCATAATCATCTTCCAGCACCGCGTTCATGATCTCGATATTCGAGATTTCATCGTCGACGATGAGGATCGTGCCCTTGCTCATGAAATCACCCCCGTTCGTTCTTCGGGCCGGGCGCTCTCTCCATCGAGCAGCGCCAGCGCGGCTTCATAATCCAGCTTGTCCAGCGCCTGCTGCACAGGGTGGCTGGCGCGCTGATCATCGGGCAGGCCCAGCGCATCGGCGAAGCGGCCGAAGCTGGCGCGTGCGCCCATGCTGCGGCGGCGCAGCAGATCGCGCAATTCATGCTGGGCCGCATGGATCGCGCCGGGATCGGCGGGCGCGATCATGACGACGCTCGTCGCCTGCCCTCCCCCGGTCAAGCTGCGTGCCGCGACGATGGCGGGGGCGATGATGCTTTCCAGATCGACAATCGCGCCGCGCGCCTGATCGACTTCGCCCGCGGCCAGCATGCGTTCGATATCGGCGGCCATCGCCTGAACCTGTGGCAGTTCCAGCGATCCGGCCACGCCCTTCAGGCTGTGGGCCAGCCGCCGCGCGTCAGGCAGCATGCCGGTGCCAATCAGCACCCGCAATTCTCCGGCGACATCGGCATAGGTGTTGCCGAAGGTCACGATCAGCTTGCGCAGCAATGTCGCCTTTCCATTGACCCGCAGCAATGCCCCCTGAATGTCGAAGGGCGGCAGGCTGTCGGGCAAGGCGCCGTCGGGCACTTTGGTCGGCGCGACAGGTTGCGGCGCGAGCGCAGCGACCACGACCGGTTTCAGCCAGTGATTGAGCGTGCGCACCAGCCCGGCCGGATCGACCGGCTTAGCCACATGATCGTTCATGCCGGCGGACAGGCAGCGCTGTTTTTCCTCCTCATAGGCATGGGCGGTCATGGCGATGATCGGCAGGCGGTCGGCCGACCAGCTTTCGCGGATGACCTTCGTCGCGGTGACGCCGTCCATTTCGGGCATCTGCACGTCCATCAGTACGGCGGCATAGCGGGCGCCATGGTCGCGCATCATGTCGCAGGCGATGCGGCCATTTTCCGCGCAATCGACCAGCAGACCGGCATCGCACAGCAATTCGGTGGCGATTTCGCGGTTGATCTCATTATCCTCGACCAGCAGGACGTGCAGGCCGCGCAACGGCTCCGCCACCATCGGCAGCGCATCCGTCATGGGAGCGACGGTCACGACGGGCGCGACATCATCCTGCGCGAACACATCGATGATGGTGTCGATCAGCGTCCTGGGCACAACCGGCTTGGTCAGGAAGGCCGCGATGTCGCCATCCTGCGCATGGTTCACAAAATCGTCAGCACCATAGGCGGTGACGATCAGCGTCTTGGGCCGCGCCCCCTGATAAGGAGCGACGCGCATCTCCTCTACCACCTGCATCCCGTCCATGCCGGGCATCTTCCAGTCGAGCAGCACCAGTTCATAGGGTTTGCCACCCTGATCGGCCGCGTCGATCGCGGCCAGTGCCTCATGCCCCGATGCGACGAGATCGACCGTCATGCCCCAGCCGGCGAACACATCATGCATGATCTGGCGCGAGGCAGGATTGTCGTCCGCCGCCAGCACGCGCAGGCGCCGGATCTGATCGGGCAAGGGCGTTTCCAGCGCGACGAGGCTGTCTTCCAGCGCCATCTGAATGCGGCAGGTGAAGATACTGCCTTCGCCCACCTGGCTGTCCACCCGGATGCTGCCACCCATCTGCTCCACGATCTGGCGACAGATGGCGAGGCCAAGGCCCGTGCCGCCGAAGCGACGCGTGGTGGAACTGTCGGCCTGGGTGAAGGAATGGAACAGGGCAGCCTGCTGTTCGGGCGTCATGCCGATGCCGGTGTCGCGCACCGACAATTCAAGCATGGCCTGCCCCTGCTGTTCGGACAGCAGCGCGACGCTGATCGTAACGCTGCCTTCCTCGGAGAATTTGACTGCGTTGCTGAGCAGGTTGAGCACGACCTGACAGAAGCGCATCTCATCCCCCACCAGCCGGTCGGGCACGGTGGAAGCGATGCGGGACACCAGCTTCACCTGTTTCGCCTCGGCATTGTCGGCGACCAGATGAATCTGGTTCTCGATCGCGCGGCGCAGGTTGAAGGGGTTGGATTCCAGCGTCAGCTTGCCCGCTTCATTCTTCGAGAAATCGAGAATGTCGTTGATCAGGCGCAGCAGCGACACGCCGGCCTGATTGATCTTGCCGACATAATCCTGCTGTTTGGGGTCAAGATCGGTGCGCATCACCAGATGGCAGAAGCCCAATATGGCGTTCATCGGCGTGCGGATTTCATGGCTCATATTGGCCAGGAACAGGCTCTTGGCGCGGTTCGCTTCCTCCGCCTCGCGGGTGCGTTCCTCCAGCGCCGCATTCTTGGCCAATATCTCGTCGCCCATGCGCTGGTTGCGCTGGAAGCTTTCCACCAGCTTGTCGCTGAGCCAGACCAGAACGGCCGTCTGGAAGGCGACGATGCCTGCATGGAGCAGGACGCGTTCCAGATTGCCCTGCCCCGGAAACACCGCATAGGGCAGAAGATAGAGCAACAGCAGATGATGCGCCGCGGTGGCAGTGGCGGCGGCCAGGATGGCGCGCTTGTCGCACCAGGCGATGGTCAGCGCCAGCATGGCAAAGAAATACATGTGCATGTCCATCTGCCAGGCATGGCCGCGCAGCAGGAACAGCAGGATCGCCGGTTCCCCGACCAGCGCGATGGCGGACAGGCAGCGGGTTTCCACGGCGATGCCACGGCTCCACCACATCAGATGATAGGCCCCCGCCAGCACCGCCCCCGCGATCGCTGCACCGGTCGGCGAATGGCCGGTCAGCAGGGCGACGGTCGCCAGCAGCGGCACATGCGCCCAGAAAAGCGGCACGAGGAACCGGCCGAAATGATATCGCAATGTATCGAGTTCGATGGTCATAGGCTCTGTTCCCGAGTGGAAGGGTCGAGGCAACCGCCGCCCGGTGGGGCGGCGACCGCCAGCCAGGCGCCTGCCTTGCGCAGGGCGGCGGGGAAATCGGGCCGGTCGGACCCGGCGATGACGATGTTGGAGAAGCGGCCCGCCTGCACCAGCCGACCGTTGGCCGCGCTGACGAGATTGATCGTCTGCGCGCGGGTCGAGCCCGGTGCGGCGATGACGAGATACCAGCCCGAATCCGGCCCGCCATAGAGCGAGGCGGCGCCAAGACCGGTGAGGCCAGCGAACAGCAGCAGGGCGGCGGGAAGATAGACGAACAGCCGCCCGCCCCCACTGCGCTGTAGCACAGCAGACTGCTTCTCTGCCCCCGTCCGCGAGGAGGAGAGGACCTTGATATGGGATCGGGCCTGTTCCTGTCTCATGCCCGCATGATGACCAGAAGAGGGTTTTATATTGGTTAATTGAACCTAATTATTGTGCGACGAACCGTGACAACATTCGCCTGGACATTGATATCCTTGCGAAACTTCATAAGCGGCGAATTCGGGCAAACGATCACTCATGATTGGCGCGCACAACAACTCAATCGCATGATGCGCCCAACTGGAAAGACGGGATTCGCCGATCAATGCTGATCAGGCAAAATCATAAATCACCCCTGTAATAGACAGTCCAAAACTTGGCCTTTTCTGAACTTTATCAGTCATCATCCAGAAATGAAGGCAATCCGCCGATATCGTTTCGGCTGTGGAATATTATCGCGCCATTCAGTTTTTCTTCTTTCCCGTCAATGGGAAGGCGCAATCACGACGCCGCGCCGCAACGTCAATCGTCGCCGCGAAAGACAGGCTTAAAATTTTGTTAGGCATTGAAGGGTACCAAATTGCGTGGGCCAGCCACTCAAGGAGCCATCATGCGCGCTGACACGACCAGCCTTCTCCAACGCCTCGGGCAAAAGGATTTTCGCTATCGCGAATTTCATGACGCCTTTGCGGACATGGAGCTGTGGCCGATTTTCGAAGCCCTGCTGGCGGACGAACGGGTGGTCGGCAGGCCGATGTCGGCTCTGGCCGAAAAGGAAGCCGCGATGCGCGCGAGCGAGGCGAAACATTATGCGCCCGCCGCGCGCCCGGCCGACAGTCCGGATATGTTTTCCCGTTACGCCGAGCCCAGCCCAGCCGCAGCGAGCCGCCCCGGCGACGATCTGCGCGGCTTTCTGGGCCAGCTATCCTCCAAGAATTCGGGGTAGAGATCATGCCGCTTCTGCTTTGCCATTCACCCAAGGGCGGTGTGGGCACCAGCTTCATCGCAGCACAGCTCGCCATCGCGCTGGCCGAGCGCGGGCATGAGGTGACGGCGCTCGACTTCACCTTTCAGGATTCGCTGAAACTCTATTTCGGGCTGCTGCCCGCACAGCCGCTGCCCAATATGGTGACGCATGTCGGCGAAGCGACGGTGGTGTCCGGGGTCGAATTGCTGGCGGCGCATGAACTGGGCAGCGATCCGGGCTTTCGCAAGCGGCTGAACGCCGACGCGGCCTCCCCCTTTGCCGGGGACCGATTCTATATCGCCGATCTGGCGGCGGGCGACCGGGAGACGAAAGAGCTGCTGCTGCCCCATGCGCTGCTGCACATCTGCGTCATGGACCCGCGTCCCGGATCGCTGGTCGCGCTGTCCAAGGTGCAGCCGGGCACGCCGACGATCGAGTTGCAGAATACCGCCTTCATCCTGAACCAGTTGGACGACACGCATCGGCTGTCGCGCCATTCGCACATCTTTCTGCGCGAACTGGTTGGCGATCGGCTGATCGGCACGGTCCGTCGGGACGAGGCCGTCAATGAAGCCGCCGCCATGTTCGAGCCGATCGGCCGCTTCGCGCCCGCCAGCGTGGCGCTGGCCGACCTTGCCAAGCTGGCGATCGCCGTGGAACGCCGCTGTGGCCTTGGCCTGACGCCGGAGGCGCAGTCATGAGCCGCCTGTGGCAATGGATGAGCGGACCGGGGCTGATTGCTCTGGCCGTGCTGCTGGCCGTGCTGGCCGTCACCGTCCCGCTGAGCCTGTCGGCCCAGTGGGGTTTTGCGTTCCTGACCATTGCCGGTGGCGTCGTGCTGGGCCGGATCGGCACGCGCCGCGCGCTGCTGACGCTGGCGATCCTGTCGATCATCGTGTCGACCCGCTATATGTTCTGGCGCACCACGGCGACGCTGGAATTCGGCACTTTTCTGGAATTCATGCTGGGCAGCGGGCTGTATCTGGCCGAATGCTATGCCTGGCTGATCCTGATCCTGGGTTTCTTGCAGACCGCATGGCCTTTGAAGCGCCAGATCGTGGAAATTCAGGGCGAGCCGGACCAGTGGCCGTTCGTCGACGTCTATATCCCGACCTATAATGAAAGCCTGTCGATCGTCCGCAACACCGTGTTCGCGGCGATGGACATGGATTATCCCGCCGACCGGTTCCGCGTCTTCATTCTGGACGATGGCCGCCGGCCCGAATTTCAGGCCTTCGCGCGGCAGGCCGGGTGCGGTTATCTGACCCGTGGCGACAATCTGCACGCCAAGGCGGGCAATCTGAACGCGGCGATGAAGAAGACCAACGGGTCGCTGATCGCGATCTTCGATTGCGACCATGTGCCCACGCGCGCCTTCCTCCAGATGACGGTCGGCTGGTTCCAGCGCGATGCGCAACTGGCGCTGATGCAGACGCCGCACCATTTCTATTCGCAGGACCCGGCCCAGCGCAATCTGGGCACGGTGCGCGACCTGCCGGGCGAAGGCGACCTCTTCTATGGCGCGGTCCAGTCGGGCAATGACCTGTGGAATGCGACCTTCTTCTGCGGATCGTGCGCGGTCATCCGCCGCGAGGCGCTGATGCAGACCAACGGTTTTGCCGGCGAGACGGTGACGGAAGACGCCCACACCGCGCTGAAGCTGCAACGCATGGGGTGGAACACCGCCTATATCGGCGCGCGCCTGTCCGCCGGCCTCGCCACCGAGCGGCTGGTCGTGCATATCGGCCAGCGCATCCGCTGGGCGCGCGGCATGACGCAGATCTTCCGCATCGACAATCCGTTGCTGGGGCGCGGCCTGAACTGGCAGCAGCGCTTCTGCTACCTGAACGCGATGCTGCATTTCCAGTTTCCGCTGCCGCGGATCGTGTTCCTGACCAGCCCGCTCGCCTATCTCGTCTTCGGCCAGAACATCATCCATGCGTCGGCATCGATGATCTTCGCCTATGCGCTGCCGCATCTTTATTGTTCGATGGCGTCGGGCGCGATCACGCAGGGCGGCGACCGTCGTCCCTTCTGGGGCGAAATCTACGAAACCATCCTGGCCTTCCATCTGGTGAAGCCCACGGTGGTGACGCTGTTCCAGCCGCGCAAGGGCAAGTTCAACGTGACCGACAAGGGCAGCACGCTGGACCAGACCTATTTCGATTTCGCGACCGTTCGGCCACACCTGATCTGCATCGGGCTGATGCTGGCGGGGATCATCATCGGCTTCGTCAAGCTGTTCTTCTTTTCCCACCTGTTCAACATTCAGGCGGACTCGCTGACGCTGAACGTGATCTGGGCGGTATTCAGCCTGATCATCCTGATCGCGGCCGTCTCCGTCGCGCGCGAAACGCGCCAGACCCGCGAGCATATCCGCATCGATTCGCAGCTGCCGGTCACCCTGTACATGCAGGACGGCTATGTGATCGAGGCGTGCACCACCAACATTTCCATGGGTGGCGTCGCCATCACCATCCCCAAGGATTTTTCGATGCGCGACCGGCAGGTTTCCCACATCTCGCTGCCCATGGGCGACGAGACGCTGACCATCCCGGTCGACACCGTGCGACTGGACCGGGGCGAAGCCAGCCTGCGGTTCCGGCCGCTGGACACCACCCTTTCGCGCCAACTGGTGCGGGCCGTGCTGGGCCGGGCCGACGCCTGGGAACCATCCGCCCCGCGCAAGCCGGTATCCACCCTCCGATCGTTGCTGGACATCATCATCGTGGACATGGTCACGCTCAAGCGCATCTTCTTCCTCAACCGCACGGAACGGCGCGACCATAAGCGCCAACTCGCCGCCGCGAAGGCAGAGGCTGCCAAATCCGGCGCGGCCAAGGCCGTGGCGAAGGCGGCCGCGGTCGCCGCGCTGATCGGCCTGCCCTTCGCCAATGCGCCGCAGGTCCGTGCGCAACCCGCCCCCGCTGCTGCGCCTGCCGCGGCTTCGGCGACGAGCGGCGTGCGCAACCAGCGACTGAGCTTCCGCGATCTCCAGCTCAAGACGCCGATCCGGCTGGCCGGTACGCGCGGCGAAATCGGTATCCCGTTCGGCCTGCGCCGCAACGAGGTGGTGACCAATGCCGCGCTGACGCTGAATTTCGCCTGGTCGCCCGCGCTGCTGGGTGACCTGAGCCAACTGGTCGTCATGCTGAACGGCGAAGTGGTGCGAACCATTCCCCTGCCCTCGTCCGAATCGGCGGGCCAGAATATCCGCATTCCGGTCAATCCCGCTTTGTTCCTGCCCGGCGACAACCAACTGAACCTGCGTCTGGTGGGCCATTATGCCCGCGATTGCGAAGACCCGTTCCACAGCTCGCTCTGGGCCAATATCAGCAATGTGCGCTCCTGGTTCGACATGACGATCCAGACGCTGCCGTTGCAGCCTGATCTGGGCCGTCTGCCTGCGCCCTTCTTTGACAAGAGCGACAATCTGCCGCTGCGCCTGCCCTTCATCTTCGCCGGGTCGCCCCGCGCGAACGAACTGGAGGCGGCCGCCAGCATCTCTTCCTGGTTCGGCAGTCTCGCCAGCTATCGCGGCTTCAGCTTCAAGCCGGTCTACAATCAGATCCCGCAGGGCAATGCGATCATCTTCGCCACGCCCGACCGGCCGATCGCCGGCCTGCCGCTGACCTTCACCGGTCCCAGCGCCGCCGTGATCCGCAATCCGCGCGACAATTTCGGCGAATTGCTGGTGATCATGGGCCGCAACGGGCAGGAACTGAAGCTGGCCGCCGCCGCGCTGGCCAGTGGCCGGGGCCTGTTCGGCGGGCAGAAGATGAGCTTCGACGGGGTGCGCATCCCGACCTATGCCCGCTATGCCGCGCCGCGCTGGCTGCGCACCGATCGTGCAGTGCAACTGGGCGAGATCATGGATGCCAATGCGTTGCAGGGCATGGGCCTGCCGCCCGGTCCGCTGTCCGCCCGCTTCCGCGTCGCGCCCGACCTGTTCTTCTGGCCGCGTCAGGGCGGCACGCTGGACATGAACTATCGCTATCCGTCCGCCCCCTGGCTGGACAAGCGGGCGTCGCGCCTCGACGTGTCGATCAACAGCCAGTATCTGCGCAGCCTGCCGCTGGGCGGGGTGAGCTGGTGGGAGCAACTGATCGGCAAGACGGGCGCCAGCTCGCAGGACAGCAATGCGTCCATCGTGCTGCCGCGCTACAATCTGTTCGGCCAGAACGAGCTGATCTTCGATTATAATCTGATCATTGCCGACAAGAAGAAGTGTCAGGGCACGCTGCCCGACAATGTCCGCGTATCGGTGCGGCCGACCAGCAAGATCGACCTGAGCCGTGCTTATCATGCGCTGCACATGCCCGATCTGGCGACCTTTGCCGGTGCCGGCTATCCCTTCACCATCCGCCCCGATCTGGGCGAGACGACGGTGCTGATGGGCGAACGCCCGTCGACCGGCGCGGTCGAAGCCTTCCTGATGCTGATGGGCCGGTTCGGCGACTCGACTGGCGCTGCCGCAACGGCCGTGACCGTGTCCAACGCGGTCGAGCCGGACCGGCTGGGCGGGCGCGACATATTGGTGATCGGCGCCAGCAGCGTGGCGGGTTCCGGCCAGCTGTTCGGCGGGGCACCGGTTCGTTATGAAAATGGTCGGCTGGACGTGACGGAATCGACCCCGGTCGAGCGCATCTTCGGCTTCTTCTCGCCCTTCGAACGGTCGAGCCATGACGAGGTTGCGCAATTTTTTGCCGCGACATCGGGCTTTAGCGGCGTGACCGGTTTCGAATCGCCATTCGAGCGTGGCCGCAGCGTCGTGGCGGTACTGGCCGACGATCCCAATACCCTGCCGCAACTGGTGAGCGGCATGGCCGACACCCGGATCAACGCCCAGATTCAGGGCGACCTGTCGGTCGTCAATGGCGACGGGATGAGCAGCTTTGCGGTCGGGTCGGGCTATTGGGTGGGCTATCTGCCCTTCTGGATGAAGGCGGCCTACTGGCTGAGCCAGCGTCCATTGCTGATGGCGGCCTGTGGCCTGCTGGCGGCGCTGATCCTGACCGGTCCGCTCTATCTCTATCTCAGCCGCCAGCAACGCCGTCGGCTGGGCGAGTCGGAGGAAGCATGATGCGTAAGCTGTGGCTCCTGGTCGGCTGCGCCGGCCCGGCCCTGACCCTGGCAGCCCCCGCTATGGCCGAAGTGCCGGGCGTGGCGGCGCTGGTGGAACAGGGACGCTATTGGCAGGGCAAGGGTCGGCAGGATCTGGCCAATCAGGCCTTCCGCCGCGCCCTGGCGCTGGACCCGAACAGTGCGGCCGCCCGCGCCGCGATGGCCGGACCGCCGCGCAAGGTGGAAACGCCAAAGCCGGTAGCCGCCGCGTCGACGCCGCAGCCGGCCCGTGCCGCTGCTGCAACGCCTGCGCCTACCCGGACCTGGCAGCCTGCACCTGCGCCCCGCGCGGTTCAGCCGAGCGCCCCGACGCAGCGTGGCGGATCGTCGCGCGCGGCAGGCTTCAAGGCACTGGATGCGGGTAATCTGGCCGAGGCCGAACGGGATTTCCAGCGCGCCGTCGCCGCCAACGGTCGCGACGCCGATGCGCAGGGCGGGCTTGGCCTCGTCCGCTTGCGGCAGGGCAATTTCAGCGAGGCACGCGACCGGCTGGAACAGGCATCGCGTCTGGGCAATGCGGCGCAGTGGAATGAAGCGCTCCAGTCCGCCCGCTTCTTCGCCGGGCTTGGCGAAGCGCGCGCGGCATTGGCGCAGAACCGGCTGAGCGAAGCGCAGAACACGGCCGAGCAACTGATGCGGTCCGGCTATCCACAGCGGGGACCGGCGATCGAACTGCTGGCCAGCATCTATGAAAAGCAGGGTCGTTATGCCGATGCGGCGGACCTGTATCGGCAGGCCAAGGAAAATGGCAGCCAGAGCGACACCCGGCTGGCGAGCCGTGCGGCGCGCGCCAAGGCGCTGGCGGCGGCGGCCAATGGCGACGAGATCGGCGCGGAGCAGGCCTTCCATTCCGGCCTGTTGCTGGGCCAGAATGATCCGTGGATCCGGCTGGAATTCGCCCGTTACCTGCTGGCGCGGGGCCGTGGTTCGGAAGTCGAATCGCTGCTGTCGTCGCTGTCCAGTTCCAGCGACCCCGACTGGCTTTATGCCGGGGCGCTGCTGAACGCGGAAATGGGCCGCGATCCTGCCGCCGAGGCGCTGATCGGGCGCATCCCGGAGATGCAGCGGACCGAGCAGATGCGCAATTTCGCGGTCGGGCTGAAGATCGATGCCGCAGTCGAGCGGGCCAAGGCGCTGGGTGCGCAGGGCCGTCAGGCCGAAGGCTTGTCGGCGGTGCGGCAACTGGCGGCGACGCCGGGGCTGGACGCCGCGCGGCAGGCGAGCCTGGCCGATGCGCTGTACGAACTGGGCGACCGGGAAGGTGCGGCGTCGCTGGCGCAGCAGGCGATGTCGGGCGAGATCAGCGATCCGCAGGCCTATGAACCGATCGTACGGGTGCTGGCCAAGACCGGCCGGGACGCCTTTGCCACGGCGGCGATCCAGCGGGCCGGGCAACTGGCCGGACCGTCCGCCGAAGGGCAGAAGGTCATGGCGCGGATGAACGGCGTGATGGCGGCGTCTCAGGCCGACCGAATGCGTCTGGCGGGGCAGAATGCCGCTGCGTTCGATCTGCTGCAATCGGCCTGGAACGCCGCGCCGGGCAATCAGGAAGTGCTGGGGGCGCTGGCCCGCCTCTATCAGTCGGGCGGGATGCCGGCCCAGGCGGCGCAAACCTATCAGATGCTGCTGGCCCAGTCGCCGACCGACCGGGGGGCAACCATGGGCCTGATCGAAACGGCGGGGGCAGCGGGCGACCGCGAGCTGGCCCGGCGGACGATGGACCGCGCCTTGCAGGCCAATCCCAATGATTATGAAATCTATATGGCGGCGGCGCGGATGGAGAAAGCGCGCGGCGATGATGGCGCGGCCGTGCGCTATCTCAAGCGGGCACAGGAACTGTATGCACGTCGCAGCGGGGCGGCGGGGACGCTGACCAGCGCCAATCCGTTCGCCACGACGGTTTCGGGCAATAATCCGTTCCGCAACCAGCAAGCGTCGGCCGTGGCCGCGCCGATGGCCAATCCCTTTGCGCTGAGCGGCAGTTCACGCCTGCCCGCCACGTCGGCGCCGATCGCGCCGGCCAATAGCGGCTATGGCTATGCCGCGCCGAGCCAGCCCTTCCCCACCGGCGGCACGCCCTCGGCCCCGATGGGCGGCGGCGGTAATATGGGTAGTGCCGCCTATGCCGATGCGAGCGGCGGACAGGCCAGCAATCCTTCGGGTGATCCGGTGCTGGGGCGCATCCAGTCCGAAATCAGCCAGCTGACCCGCGAATCCGGGCCGCGCGCCGACCTGAACACCGGTTACCGCGAGCGGTCGGGCGAAACCGGGCTGAGCGCGCTGCGCGAAATGACCGGCACCGCGCAAGTGTCGACCGGGCTTGGCAATGGCCGCATCTCCGCCAAGGCGCAGGCCGTGGCGCTGGATGCCGGCCGCCCGACCGGATCGGGCCTCGCCCGCTTCGGCCGCAACGGCACCGCCGAAGCCGAAGCCATCGTCGCCGAAGAGGAATCGGCGCTGACGCAGGCGAAGACGCAGCATGCATCCGGCGTCGCTTTGTCGGCCGCCTATGAAACGCCGCTGCTGAAGCTGGAGCTGGGCACGACCCCGCTGGGCTTTGAAGATACGCAGGTGACATGGCAGGCGGCGCTGACGCCGCGCTTTTCGCCCTATACCACCGCGCGCGTGTGGGTGGAGCGCAAGCCGGTGACGGACAGCGTGGTCGCCTATGCCGGCACGCGCGATCCGGTGACGGGCGATCGCTGGGGTCAGGTGATGCGCACGGGCGGCGGCGTCTCCTTCTCCTATGATCGGGACGGCGCGGGCATTTATGGCGACTTCGCCTATAATCGCTATGCCGGCGTGAATGTGCCCAACAATCGCAGTTTCCAGGCGAATGTCGGCGGCTACCTGCCCTTCTATCGCGGCGATCGTTCGTCGGTGACGGGCGGCGTGAACGTCAACTATCAGGATTATGACAATAACCAGAACTTCTTCACCTATGGCCATGGCGGCTATTTCAGCCCGCAGAGCTTCTTCAGCGTGAGCTTCCCGGTCCGGTACAGCTTTACCGATGACCGGATGGAAATCCGCGCGGGTGTGGCGCCGGGCTATCAAAGCTATTATCAGGAGCAGGTGGGGCTTTATCCCACCGATCCGACCGCGCAGGCGGCGCTCGATGCGCTCAAGGCACAGAATAGCGATGTGCGGTCCTATTATGATAGTATCAGCAAGACCGGTTTCGCCCTGTCGGCCGATGGCTCCTTCTATTATCGTGTGAGCCCGAGCACGCGGGTCGGTGGCGAAATCAGCAAGAATACTTTCGGCAGCTATGACGAGTTCAAGTCGATGATCGGCATCAAGCAATCCCTGGGGGGCTCGCAATGATTGAAGACGCTACGAAATTCACGACGCAGGCGCCCCCGGCCGATCGCGCGGACGACGCCGAACTGCTGGTGTCGCTGATCAGCGCGGAGATTTTCGCCACCGCGTCCAGCGCGCAGGCGGAAGGATTTTTCACCTCGGTCGGCTACCGACTCGCCGCCATCGTCGCGATGGACGATGTCCATGACCTGCATGGGCTGACGACGCGGATCAATGCGCTGTGGCATGCGTTGGGCTGGGGCGAGGTGCGGATGGACGTGCAGGGCAATGGCATAGTGGTGCATCATCACGGGCTGCCGCGCGGATGGAATACCGACGCCAGCGGGCATTGGCCGGTCGTATTGCGCACCCTGCTGACCAGCGCCTATGATCGCTGGTTCCGGGTGCTGGGTAGCGGCAACAGCCTGCGCACCACTGTCCTGCGCGCATCGGAGGAGGCGTTGGAACTATATCATGGGGTTTGACCGGCGTACCCTGCTGATCGGCATGGGACTGACTTTGGCGACAGCCTGCGCCCGCGCGGAAAAGCGGGGCGAAAACCGGACGGAGAAGCAGAGCGGCAGCCGGTCGGCCAGGCCGATCGAAAAGCGGAGGGAAACGGCGGTGACCGGCGGCGTCGACTGGCCCAGTTTCAAGGCGTCCTTCCTGGACCCCGTCGGCCGCGTGGTCGACAATGGCAATGGCGGCGTCAGCCATAGCGAAGGGCAGAGCTATGGCCTGTTGCTGGCGGTATGGAATGACGATCAGCCCGTATTCGACACGATATGGAAATGGACGGAAAGCACGCTGGCGCATCAGGATATGGCGCTGTTTTCCTGGCGCTATGATCCGCGTGCCGCGATCCCGGTGAACGATCCCAACAATGCCACCGATGGCGACATCGCCATCGCCTGGGCATTGGCGCAGGCGTCGCGCAAATGGCGCAATCCGGCCTATGCGCAGCGGTCGAGCGCGATCCGTGGCGCGATCCGGTCGAAGCTGGTGATCGAACGGTTCGGGCGGCAATTGCTGTTGCCCGGCCTCAACGGCTTCAATGGCGAACCCAATGCCACGCTGAACCCATCCTATTATCTGTGGCCCGCGCTGGACGCCTTCCGCGATCTGGACGGGGACGCGGCCTGGGGCAAGATTATCGGCGATGGCGAGGCGCTGATGGAAAAGGCGCGGTTCGGGCCGCTGGCGCTGCCGACCGACTGGATCGACGTGACCGGCCATGACAGCGTGATGCCCGCCGCCGGGCGCCCTGCCCGTTTCGGCTTCGACGCGATCCGCGTGCCGCTCTATGCGCAGGCCGGGCGGCGGACCGAACTGGTCGCGCCGATCCGGCAATATTGGCAGGGCTATACCGGCAATCACCAGCCGATCCCCGCCTGGGTCGACGTGCAGTCGGGCGAGGTCGCCCCCTATGCCCTGTCCGCCGGTGGCGCGGCGATCGCGACGAACATATTGGGCGGCAGCGCGCCGGACCGGCTTTCGACGGACTATTTCGCCGCCTCGCTCCAGATGCTGGCGGCGCATCTGAAATAGAGCTCAGTCCAGCAGTTGCGCGAGTGACGGCGCGGCGGGCCGACCGGTAGAGGCCAGTTGATCCAGCGTGGCGCGGGCCATGGCGCGATAAGGCGGCAGCAAGGCCGGGCTGTCGGCGGCCAGTGCCGTCAGATGATCGAGGATCGTCGCCTCGTCGCCGCGCAGCAAGGGACCGGACAGAGCGGCAAAGCCCCGGTCGAGGCTGTTTTCCAGCGCGGCGCGGACCAGTGGCCCGATCAGCGCCTGCGGATCAGCCACGCCCGCCGTCTTCAGCGCATCGCATGATCCGGCGAGCAGAGTGACCAGATGATTGGCGGCATGGCAGAGCGCCGCATGATAGAGCGGCCGCTGCACCTCCGCGACATATTCGGGCACGCCGTGGAGCAGCGCCACCAGTTGTTCGGCCGCATGGGCCGCGGCCGGGCCGTCGCCGGTGATGACGAAACGGGCACCCGCCATGCGCGCCACCTCCCGGTCCGGATTGCCGGTGAAGGTCATCGCCGGATGGATGGCGGCGGTCAGCAGGCCGCTGTCCCGCAGCGGCGCGAGGATGGCGGCCCCGCTGCGTCCGCTGACATGGCAGGCGAAAGCGGAAGAAGGGCCAGCGGCGGCGAGCGCCGCGATGACGGTCGCGAGTGCATCGTCCGACACGGCGATCAGGATCAGGTCGCAAGTGGCGATGATTGTTTCCAGCGACTCCACCGCGTGAACAGGCCCCATGATATCGGCAACGGCGCGAGCCTGATCGGGATCGCGTCCCCAGAGCATCAGTGGTTCGGCGCAATGCCTGTGCAAAGCCAGCGCCATGGCGCGCGCGACGCGCCCGGTTCCGACGATTCCGATCTGGCGATAGGCGATAGTCTGCTGCATCGGCCCTGCTTAGCGGCTGGTCCCGCACGCGCAAAGCCGGTCGATCGGCGCGAACCGCGTTTGCGGATGGTCAAGGCAAAAGGGAAGCGCATCGCCTACAGGCAGCATGGCGATGGCGAGGGAGACTCAAGCCTTTGCGGCGAGCGATATCAGGTCATCAGGTGGGTGCTGGCGCGCGACCGGAGTCGCCGCGCCAGCACCAGCAAGGGATCAGCCGTTCAGCTTGTCCTTGACCGCCTTGGCGGGGGTGAAGCCCAGCTTCTTCGACGCCGCGATCTGGATGGTGGCGCCGGTGGCGGGGTTGCGACCCTCGCGCGCTGCGCTTTCCTTGACCTTGAACTTGCCGAAGCCGTTCAGCGATACTTCCTCGCCCTTGGCAGCAGCGTCGGCGATCGCCGCGAACACGCCGTCGACGATCTTCTTGGCGTCGGCCTTCGAAAGGCCGCTGGCGCTGGCGACGGTGTCGGCGAGGTCAGCATTGTTCATGTGAGGGGGTCCTTTCCCTTGGTAGTTGAACTGGCGACTTAGCCATTCCATCCGGTCTGGTCCATCCGCCTTTGCACGACAAACCGCCTTTATTGGGCGGATTTAGGGGTCTGGGCAGTCAGCGGACTGAAGGAAGGCGGCGCACATACGCCCGAGATCCTCTTTCAGTTCCCTCCAGTCGCCTTCCGATCGGACGCACAGGACCGTTCAGGCGGGAATCGGGACGCCGTCATCAACCTGTTCGGCAGCGATCATCCGGTCGATCATGCGCAGCGCCATGACAGGCGCGCGATCGATGGCGATGGCGGTCTTCTGGCGCAGGCCGGTCCGTTCCTGTTCGACCTGAATGGCGCTGGCCATGACATTATCTTCCTGAAAGGTCTTTTCCAGACTGGCGCGCAGCCCTGCGTCGAAGCCGCTGTCCTCCTGCCGGTAATTGCGCAGGTGCAGCCAGAAGAAATGGGTGGTCCGTTCGGTTTCCGGCGTCAGGAATTTATAGCTGAAGGTGCGGATGCCGCCATGCATCAGATTGGCATCGGTCCGCTCCATGCCCGCCGGGATCACGGCGATATCGACGAAGCTGGTGGCGGGCAGTTCGAAATGGAAGGCGACCTGCCGGTCGACGCGGCCGTCGCCAAAGTCGCGGCTCTTGCTGTCGAGCGGGGTCGGCGGGACATTTTCGATCCAGCGATAGGCTTTGAGGCCATAGTCGCTTTGCGCCACCTGCACCGGAACATCCTTGGCCGCCTTGTTCCCGATCGTCTCCTTGTGGAGGAAGGTGGTGTGCGCAGGATCCATGAGATTTTCGATCTCGATCCGGTAATTGGCGCGATGATGCTGATAGCCCTGATCCAGCACCGCCCAGCCCGGCTCGCCATGGCCCAGCACCTGCGGCAGCTTGGCTTCGTCGGCCGCGCCCTCTCCGGTCCAGAGCCACACCAGCCCATAGCGCTCCGCCACCGGATAGGCGCGCGCCCGCGCCGTCGGCGGGATGATGGCCTGCCCCGGAATGCCGATACAGTCGCCCCGGCCGTTGAACACCATGCCATGATAGCCGCAGCGCAGCCCGCCATCGGCGCATTCGCCCAGCGATAGAGGCGCCAGCCGGTGCGGGCAGCGATCTTCCAGCGCGCCGATCACGCCATCGGGCTGGCGGAACAGCACCACGGTTTCGCCCAATATCTGTCGGGCGACGGGTGCATCCCCGATATCGCTGGCCCATGCCGCCGCATACCAATGGTTGCGGACGAAGCCCTGGGTGAAATCCGCCTTGATCGACATGCCTGTAATCCTCTGCTGTCCTTTCCCGCCATAGTAAGGGCCGCCGCCGCGCCAGAAAGGCGACAATCGGCACGTTTATGGTGCGGAAACGGCAATGGTGGCGCGGACCGGGATCAGAAACAGCGCAGGCGCGATCGGAAATCCGCCGTCATTGGTGCGCCCGGCGCGACACATATTTGCGATTAGCGCTATCGCCGGGACCAATCCCCTGTCCTACCAATGTTGCTGACGAAACGATGCGCCGCAGGGCGCCAACGCCGATCGTCCGGCGAACCCAAGGAGGGGAAGTCATGCTTTCAACCAAGACGAGATTGCGCGCGCTGCTGATGACCGGCACCGGCGCTGCCTGTGCGCTGACCATGCCGGCGCTGGCGCAGGAGAATGCCGCCCCGGCCGGTGGCATCGCCGACATCATCGTGACCGCGCAGAAGCGCGCGGAAAACCAGCAGAATGTGCCGATCGCCGTAACCGCCGTGTCGGCCGCCACGCTGGAGAGGGTGGGCATTGCCGATACGTCGGACCTGAAGAATGTCGCGCCCAGCCTGAATTTCAGCACGGCTGTCGGCGGCTTTGGCCTGCCGCGTATTCGCGGCGTCGGATCGACCGGCACCGGCCCCGGCGTCGAGAACCCGGTCGCCACCTATATCGATGGCGTCTATGTCAGTTCGCCGATCGGTGCGCTGACCAATTTGAACGATATCGAGCAGGTCGCGGTGCTGAAAGGACCGCAGGGCACGTTGTTCGGGCGCAACGCCACGGGCGGCCTCATCCAGATCACGACCAAGAAGCCGAGCGACACGCCGACCGCCAATGTCCGCTTCGGCTATGGCAATTATGATACGGTGACGGCGTCCGCCTATGTCAGCGGCGGGCTGACCGATGGGCTGACCGCCAGCATCGCCGCCAAATATGAGAATAGAGACAAGGGCTTCGGCACCAACGTCTATACCGGCAACGACATCATGACCCAGCGCAGTTTCAGCACGCGCGGGAAATTGCTGTGGGAGGGGGACGCCACCACGGTCCAGATGTCGGGCGACTATTCGACGGTCGAGGGCGTCAATCCGGCCTTCCGCCCGATCAGCAAGAATGTGCGCGGCCTTTATGCCGGTGGCGGGCGGCGCGACATCGATTCCGATTTCGATCCCATGATGGATTCGAAGCAATATGGCGGCAGTCTGGACATCACCCATGATTTCGGCGGCTTTTCCGCCAAGAGCCTGAGCGCCTATCGCAAGATGCGCCTTTATGTGAAATTCGACCCCGATGGCACGACCGAAAGCGACTGGGTCGGCGTGCCGGGCGCCAACAGCCCGCCGCTGGGCTTCGCCCATGGCTTCCAGATCGAAAATACCCAGATCGACGAACAGTTTACGCAGGAATTGCAATTGCTGTCCGACGATGACGGGGCGCTGAGCTGGGTGCTGGGCGGCTTCTATATGTGGAGCAAGGGCCGCTTCAATCCGGGGCGCAGCCGCACCGCCTTCCTCAACCAGTTCGGCCGCTATACCGATGTGACCGCGACGCAGACGCTCAACAGCCTCGCCGCCTTCGCGCAGGGCACCTATCATCTGGGCGAAGCGACCAATCTGACCGCCGGCATCCGCTATACCCATGACAAGCGCGAGGGGGAGGGCATCCGCATCACCTATGCCGCAGATGGCACGCCGCTCGCCACCCAGACCGCGCCGCAGGGCGTGCTGGAAAGCTATGAGGACACTTTCCCCAAAATGACCTGGCGGCTGTCGCTCGACCACCGTTTTTCGCCGCAGGTCATGGCCTATGCCAGCTATAATCGCGGTTTCCGCAGCGCCGCCTATGTCGTCGGCAATTTCGGCCTCGCCACCGACATCACCAACAAGGTACTGAAGCCTGAAGTGGTCGATGCCTATGAAGTGGGCCTGAAGACCGACCTGCTCGACCGCCGCCTGCGCTTCAACGTCGCCGGCTATTATTATGACCAGAAGAATGTGCAGGTGATGCAGATTCAAAATGGCATCCAGACGGTCTATAATGCCGACGGCGCCAGGATTTATGGCGTGGATGCCGACTTCATCCTCCAGCCGTTCGAGCATTTCAGCATCACCGGCGGCGTCAACTGGACCCATGCGCGCTACAAGAATTTCACCAATGCGCAGGTGACAACACCCAATCCGACAGGCGGCAACATTCTGACCACGGGCGACGCCAGCGGCAAGCGCTTGCAGAATGTGCCGGACTGGACGCTGTCGCTGGGCGCTTCCTACGAGATCGGGCCGGTCACGATCACGGGCAACTATTATCATAATGACGGCTGGGCCGCCGACCCCGACAATCGCGTGCGGCAGTCCGCCTATGACCTGGTCGACGCATCGATCAACTGGCAGGTCGGCGGCGGCGCCAGCGTCTCCGTCTGGGGCAAGAACCTGACCAATGCCTTCTATTTCCAGCAACTCGGCGCCAGCAATTTCGCCGACAACGGTGTCCAGGCGTCGCCGCGAACCTATGGCGTGACCCTCGGTTTCGATTTCTAGAAGCATTTTCTAGCCGGGTGGAAACACCCGGCGCCTCGGAAAATGCGTCAAACAAACGAAATCGAGCCGGGTTTCTGGGAATAAGGGGGAGCGCGCCATTCGCCTGGCCGGGCGGATGGCGCGTTTTCCTGTCGATCAAGGAGAGGCATATGAAACTGGATCGCCGCATGATGATGGGGCTGATCGGCGCAGGCGCGCTGATGCCGACGCGGCTGATAGCCCAAGAGGCAAAGGGCGCGACCGTGACCCTGCTCGGCACCGCTGGCGGGCCGCCCGCCCATGCCGACCGGTCGCAACCCGCCAGCCTGTTGCAGGTGGGCGGCAAGACCTATCTGATCGACGCGGGCGAGAATGTCGGCCAGCAACTGGCGCGCGCGGGCGTGCTCGCGTCGAAGGTGGATGCGACGCTGCTGACGCATCTCCATTGGGATCATACGCTGGGCCTCGACTATCTGATGGCGACCGGATGGATGCGCGGGCGGCGCCAGCCCATGCCAGTCTGGGGACCGCCCGGCACGCGCACGCTGGTCGAGCGCACGGTGGCCGCAATCGGGGTCGGAGAGGATATCTTCCGCGCGCAGGCGCAGGAGCGACCGCCCATCGCCAGCCTCTATCCCGCGCGAGAGGTGGATGTGAGCGCGCCGCAACGGCTGTTCGATGACGGCACGGTGAAGCTGAGCGCAGTCGCCAACACGCATTTCGCGGAGATCCGCAGCGCACCGCATGCCTATGGCGTGGACAAGGCCTATAGCTATCGGCTCGACATGGCGGCGGGGGCGGTGGTGTTCACCGGCGATACCGGGCCGTCCGAGGCGCTGACGCGCTTTGCCAGGGGCGCGACGCTGATGGTGTCGGAGATTGTCGACCTGCCCAGCATGAAGGCGGCGCTGATCGCGGCGGGCAGCAAGGGGCAGGAGCTGGACTTGCTGATGCAGCATATGGAACAT
The DNA here is from genome assembly GCF_900109095.1 of Sphingobium sp. AP50. Lineage (GTDB taxonomy): Bacteria > Pseudomonadota > Alphaproteobacteria > Sphingomonadales > Sphingomonadaceae > Sphingobium. The sequence continues at coordinate 495,501 of NZ_FNYZ01000001.1, read as the reverse complement.
CAGCATCTGACCGCCGACGCGCTGGGCCAGATGGCCGCGCAGGCCGGGGTGAAGAAGCTGGCGCTCAGCCATTATGTGATCGGGCGGGATTTCGATCCGGCGGGGTTTGTCGCGCCGCTGCGGAAACATTTTGGCGGGGAGATTATCGTCGGGCAGGATTTGATGGCGATTGCTGTCTGAGCTTTCTCACCCCCGTTCGTGCTGAGTAGGGGCTGAGCCCTTCGACTGCCTGCTTGCAGCAGGCGCTCAGGATAAACTTCGCCACAGGTGAAGTCGAAGACCCGTATCGAAGCACTGATCCTTCGATACGCCATTTCGACTTCGCTCAATGCCTGTCCTGAGCGTCCAAAGCAGTCACGTGCCTGCTTTGGACCTTGGCAGGCAGTCGAAGGGGCTACTCAGGACGAACGGATTAGTGCCTAGCCGCCTGCACCGTATTGCGCAGCAGGCAGGCGATGGTCATCGGCCCTACCCCGCCCGGCACCGGGGTCAGCGCGCCGGCGTGGTCCATTTCGTCCGCCGCCGCGTCCCCCACGATCCGGCCGTCTGCATTTCGGTTGATGCCGACATCGATCAACACCGCGCCCGGCTTTACCCAGTCGCCCCGTACCAGCCGCGGACTGCCCGCCGCGACGACGACGATGTCGGCGCTGCGCACGATATCGGGCAGGCCGCGGGTGTGGATATGGGTGACGGTGACGGTGCATTCGCGCTCCAGCAGCAGCAGCGCCACCGGCTTGCCGACGATGTTGGACTTGCCGATCACGACGGCCTTGAGGCCGCGAAAATCATCGATCACCCGCTCCAGCAGCATCATGCAGCCAAGCGGCGTACAGGGGATGAGGCCACCCGTGCCGGTGGACAGCCGCCCGACATTGACGGGATGAAAGCCATCCACATCCTTGTCCGGCGCGATCGCGCCCAGCACCCGGTCGCTGGCAATCTGTGGCGGCAGCGGGAGTTGCACCAATATGCCGTGCGTGGCGGGATCGGCGTTCAGCCGGTCGATCAGCGCGAGCAGGTCCGCCTCGCTGGTTGCGGCGTCCAGCCGATGCTCGACCGAGCGGATGCCGACCCGCGCCGCCGCCTGCTGCTTGCGGCGGACGTAGATCACGCTGGCCGGATCATGGCCCACTAAAATGACAGCGAGTGAGACAGCTATGCCGCCTTGCGCCAGCGCGGCCACGCCCGCGCGCGTCTCCGCCTCCAGTTCGCGGGCGATGATGTCGCCCCGCACGATCTGCGCCATGGTCAGTTCCCGAACACGACCGTCTTGGCGCCGTTGGGCAGCACCCGGTGGGCGATGTGCCAGCCGACCGCCCGACCCAGCACCCGGCTTTCGATCTCGCGCCCCTTGGCGACCAGCGCATCGGGCGAATCCTCATGGCTGACCGGTTCGACCGCCTGATGGATGATCGGCCCTTCGTCGAGGTCGGCGGTGACATAATGGGCGGTCGCGCCGATCATCTTCACGCCGCGGGCGTGGGCCTGATGATAGGGTTTGGCGCCCTTGAAGCTGGGCAGGAAGCTGTGATGGATGTTGATGCAGCGGCCCGACAGGAAGACGGCCAGATCGTCGCTCAATATCTGCATATAGCGCGCCAGGATCACCAGTTCCGCCCCGGTCTGATCGACCAGCGCCTTGATCCGCGCCTCCTGCTGCGGCTTGCTGTCCTTCGTGATCGGCAGGTGATGGAAGGGGATATCGCCAATCTGGCTGACGGTCAGCGCGTCGGCCGGATGGTTGCCGACGATGGCGACGATATCCATCGGCAGCTCGCCGATCCGCTGCTTGTAGAGCAGATAGCCCAGGCAATGGTCGAATTTCGACACCAGAATGAGGACGCGCATCCGCTGGTCCGCCGGCACCAGTTTCCAGTTCATGCCATAGTCGCCCGCCAGCGGGGCGATTGCATCGCGCAAACTGTCCACATCCTTGTCGCTTTCGAACATGATGCGCAGGAAGAAGCGACCCGTTTCCCGATCGTCGAACTGGCGGGATTCGAGGATATTGCCGCCCTGCGCGAAGATCGCGCCACTCACATGATGGACGATGCCCGGCCGGTCGGGGCAGCTGAGGACGAGCGTATAGGTCTGGGGCATGTGTCTCTCCTGATATTATGATGGGGGTCAGGCGGCGCGGCAGCCGCGCGGCGCCGCGCCTGCCTGCACCAGCCAGTCGGCGGTCTGGGCGAAACCGCCGAAGGGGAAGATGTGCAGATGCACCTGCCCCGTCCGTGTCGGTTCCAGTCCCGCCTGCAAATCCGCGACGAAGCGATCCGGCCCGGCATTGCCGAACAGGCGGCCCAGCGACAGACCATATTTGGCGACCGCGCCCGCCGACGCCGTGACGCCACAGCGCGCGGCATAGCGCAGCAAGGTGCGCACGCCGGTCGGCCCCGGAATGCCGATGCGCACCGGCTGGCCGATGCCGCGCGCCCGCACCTGCCGCAGCCAGTCCAGCACGCGCTGCGCGTCGAAGGAAAATTGGGTGACGATCTGGCTATCCAGCCCGCGCGCGGTCAGGGCGGCAACCTTGTCCTGCATCGCCTGCCAGATGACATCTTCCGCCACATCGGGATGGCCGTCGGGATGGCCCGCGATACCGACGCTTTTGATGCCATGTCGTTCGATGAGGCCGGTGGCGATGACCGACAGGCTGTCCGCAAACGGCCCGACCGGTCGGGCGAGGTCGCCCGCGATCAGGAAGATCGTGTCGACCTGTGCCTGGTCCCGCAGCGCGCCGAGCAGCGCATCGAGCGCCACCTCACTTTGCAGGCGCCGGGCCGAGATATGCGGCACCGGCAAGAGCCCGGCGGCGCGGATCATGGCGCAGGCGTCGATCCGGGCAGCATCGCTCTCTTCGGGCAGATAGGGGACATAGACCTGCGCCGGGCACGGCAGATTGTCGGCGATGACGATGGTGGCGGCGTCCTTCGCCGTGGCTTCGATACTATAATTGCTAAGAATGTCGCTGAACATCGGCATGACCTGTCGCTGTGTCGGGATGGTCGCGACATGCCACCGGCGCCAGCACGGCAGTAGCGCACGAACCCGCAACAATCTGGTGCGGAAGACGGGCATTCCGCGCTTTTCCCGGCTTTCCGGGCGGTCCGCGCGCTGTTGCGGAAGACGCGACAGTGTGGCGCGGATCGGGGCGTATCTGGGGACAGTCGAGCCTTGCTAAACCCCATGACGGGCCGCGAGAACGCGGCAGGAGGATCGAGGAAAGGAATGAACATGACGCCCAAAAGCCTGCAACAGGCGATCGATGACGCCGGATCGCCGCTGGGCGTGGTCTGGAAGCCCAATGCCAAGAGCTGGGAAGTGCCGGTGATCCAGCCCGAATATATCGGATGGCGCGCCGAACAGGCCGCCTGGCGCGACAATGTGGCGCTGAGCGACCTGTCGCATCATATGTGGGACTTGTGGATCGAGGGGCCGGACGCGCTGCGCCTGCTGAAGGATTATAGCGCCAATAATTACGAGAATTTCGTCGTCGGACAGGCCAAGCAGTTCGTGCCGGTGACGGCCAAGGGCGACATCGTCACCGACGGCATTTTGATGCGCGACGCGGAGGAGCGGTTCAACCTGTCGGGCGTGCCGGCTTCGCAAAGCTGGATACGCTATCATGGCGAAAAGGGCGGCTATGATGTGGAGATGCGGGTCGACCCGGACTCCGGCCTGCGCAAGGCGGGCGAACCGATCCTGTTCCGCTATCAGATTCAGGGGCCGAACGCGCTGCCGCTGGCGGAGAAATTGTTCGGCGGGCCGCTGCCCAAGACCAAATTCTTCCATTCGACCCCGGTGTCGCTGGGCGGCCGCAATTTCCGCGCCTTCCGCCACGGCATGGCGGGGATGCCCGGTTATGAGTTCATCGGCGACTGGGCCGACGCCGCCTATGTGAAGGACGCGATCCTGAAGGCCGGCGAGGAATTCGGCCTGGTCCATGTCGGCGGCAAGGCCTACTATACCAACGGTATCGAAAGCGGCTGGATCCCCACCCCCACGCCCGGCATCTTCAGCGATCCCGACCTGCGCGGCTATCGCGAATGGCTGAGCCTCTTTTCCTATGAGGGGCAGAAGCCGCTGCACGGCAGCTTCTATTCGGACAATATCGAGGATTATTATGTCTCCCCGTTCGAGCTGGGCTATGGCAAGTCGATCGCCTTCAACCATGACTATCTGGGCCGCGAGGCGCTGGAACGGGCGAAGGATGATTATCGCCGCCGCCGCGTGACGCTGATCTTCGACAAGGCAGATATGGACCGGGTGTTCGGCCAGCCGCACTATCTCAACACCTATGGCCGCTATCGGATCGAGGCGGGCGGCAAAATGGTCGGCATGTCGTTCCAGACCGGGCTGATCGGGCCGCTGAACACGATATTGTCGCTGGCGCTGGTCGATCAGGACCATGCGGCGCCCGGCACGCAGGTCGAATTCGTCTGGGGCGAGCATCCCGGTCCCGGCCATGATCCGGCGGGCGATTTCGGCTTCCGGCGCCTGCGCGCAACGGTGGCGCCGTCACCCTATAATGATCATGCGCGGACGGATTATCGGAAGGATTGATCCTCCGCTTGAGGTGATGAAACGCCCGGCCCGAAAGGACCGGGCGTTTTGCTATGTGCGGGGCGTGTCGTCCTGGATCGAGGCGAGGCTGCGGGTCGCGCTGCCGCGCGCCTTGAACCAGTCCGCGAGGAAGGAGATGAGCGCGCGGGTCTTGCGCGGCGCATCTCCACCCGGCGGAAAGGCGACGTAGAGCGGACGGCTGGCCAGCGGATAATCGGGCAGGACATGGACCAGAGCGCCCTGCGCCAGCGTCCCCTGAATAATCCCCTGCGGCAGCATGGCGATGCCGAGGCCGCCCGCCGCCGCCTCCCGCAAAGCAAAGACGCTGTTGGAGGAGAAGCGTGGCGGCTGGGGCAGCGGCACGCGCTCACCGTTTGCGAAGGTCCAGGACGTCTCGGTTGTTTTGGCGAGGCATTGATGCACGGCGAGATCGGCGATCTGCGCGGGTGCGCCATGCTGGGCGATATAGGCGGGCGAGGTAGCAAGGATATGATCGATCTGGCCGATTTTCTTCACCATGATCGAACTGTCGCGCAGCACATTGGGCTGGATGCAGACATCGAAGCCCATCGCCAGAAATTCATGCGGGTTGCTCGACGGTTCGGCGAAATGGATCTTCACGCCGACCTTGGGATTGAGCGCGCAAAATTCCGCCGTGGCGACCGATATGCCGAAGCTGCCGATCCAGATCGGGCAGAGGATCGAAATCTCCCCCTCCACCTCATTCTTGATCGCGGTGATTTCCTCCTCGCCATGGCGGATGTCACCCAGCACGCGGCTGCACAGCTCATGATAGCGCAAACCCGCTTCGGTCGGCGTGACCGAGCGGGTAGTGCGGTTGAGCAGGCGGATGCCGAGATAGGCCTCAAGGTCCGCGACATGGCGCGACACCAGCGTCCGGCTGATGCCCAGATCGTCGGCGGCCGTGGTGAAATTGGCATATTTGACGACCTTCTGAAAGGTCATCATCGTCGCCAGGCGGTCCATCCCCCCCTCCTATTCTCTTTTATATGGTGCGCCCTTTTATTCCCGGCGCACAGGGAACTGGCAAGAGGTTCAGGCGCGGGCGCGATGGCCGCTGATTTCGTCGCCGACATCGCGCGCCAGACTGCGGTAGGAGAGCGCGGCGAGTGCGCTCATCGCCCCGGCCAGCACCAGCGCGACGCGGAAGTCGGCAAGGCCGATCGCATCCGCGCCCCGCGCCATCTGGCTGAGCGTCAGCAGCAGCGCGCCCACTGCCACGCCCGCGCCCATGCCGATCTGCTGGGTGAGCGAGGAGAGGACCGAAGCGGGCTGGCGCTGTTGCGGGGCGATGTCGGCGAAATTGACCATGGTGATGGCGGTCAGCTGGAGCGAGCGGCCCGCGCCGGCCAGAGCTAGGATCAGTCCGTTGAGCAGCAGATGCTGTTCCGGCACGATGAAGGCGCAGAGCGCAATCGTAATGCCCGCACCAATGCTGCTCCAGATGAGCGTCGCGCGGATGCCGAAGCGGGTGATGACGGGGTTGGTCAGCATCTTCATGCCGAGATTGGCCAGCATGTAGATCATCAGCATGCCCCCGGCCTCCAGCGGGCTGAGACCGAAGGCGAGCTGGAACATCAGGGGCAGCAGGAAGGGCGTGGCGCTGATCGTCGCGCGGGAGAGGACACCGCCGGTCACGCTGCTGATAAAGAAGCTGTGGACCTTGAGTGCCTCCAGCCGGACGAGCGGCGCCTGCGTGCGGCGCATATGGCGCAGCGCCGCCATGCCCACGGCCAGCGCGAACAGCATCAGGCCAAGGCCGATCGCCAGCGCCGATGTTTCACGCAGCCCCAGCAGGTCGAAGCCATAGGTCAGCGCCAGCAGCGCCACCGCCGTCAGGATGAAGCCCCGGCCATCGAAGCGGGTCGGTTCCTTCTTCTCATTGGGGACAAAGGCCAGCACCAGCGCCATGCCGATCAGGCCGACGGGAATGTTGACGTAGAAGATCCAGTGCCAGGACGCCGCATCGGTGATCCAGCCGCCGAGCGGCGGGCCAAGGACCGGCGCGACGAGGCCGGGCCAGATGAGCGCGGACAGCGCCTTCATCAGATCCTTCTTCTCCGACGTGCGCAGCACCACCAGCCGGCCGACCGGGGACATCATCGCCGCCGCCGCGCCCTGCATGGCGCGGCCGACGATGAAGGTGGTGAAATCGGGCGCCAGGCCGCAGACCAGCGAGGACAAGGTGAACAGGCCGATCGCCCCGCAGAAGAGGGTGCGTGTGCCGACCCGGTCGGCCAGCCAGCCCGACGCGGTGACGCAGGCCGCCGCCGCCATCAGATAGGCGGTGATGCCCATGCTCATCCGCGCGGCATCGACGCCGAAGTCCCGCGCCATCTGTGGCAGGGCCGTGACGATGATTGTCGCGTCCAATGTCTCCATGAAGAAGGCGATCGCGACGATCAGCGATACCAGCATCGATCGCCCGCCCACCATAGACGCCAGTCTCTCGCTCACCCTTTGTCTCCAATTTCCGGGATAATGCCGCAGCGCGATTGTCGCCCCCGGCCCTGTTCATGCCTTAAGGGTGTCAAATGCCGGCAGGGTCCGCAACCCGCGCATTGGTGCGGTTTTGGCAACATAGAAGTGTCGCCCGTCCGGTTGCCGCCATCGGGCAGTTGGCCGACAAGGAAAGCACAGAAAAGAGAATTTCGGAGGAGCCCTGCATGTCGCAAGCCGAGCGCGCACCCTGGTCGCGCATCATCCTGATCTATCTGATCGGCGTCTTCGGCATGATGGTGGTCAGCGCCGCCCTGCCCGCTTTGGGCGGCATCGCGGCGGAGTTCCGGCCGCCCTCCCCCTCCACCATCGGTTGGGTCATGTCGGCGCCCGCACTGGCGGCGGCGCTGGCTTCGCTGGCGATCGGCGCGCTGGTCGACCGGTTCGGCGACCGACGGATGATGCTGATCGGCGGGGCGCTGGTGCTGCTGGGCGATATCGGCGTGGTGACGGTGCATGATATGACGCTGCTGCTCGCCTGGCGGATCGCGGCGGGGCTGGGCTATGTCTGCATCGTCGTGGCGGCGGTGACGATGATCATGCGTATGACCAGCGGAAGGGCACGCACGGCCGCGCTGGCGCTGTGGTCCACGGTCATTCCGGCGAGTTTCGTGATCGCGTCGCTCTATGGCGCGGCCTTCGGTCATGCCGGGGGATGGCGGACGATATTCCTGCTGCATGCCGGTGGCGTGGCGCTGTTGATGGCATTGGCGATCGCCTGCCTGACGGGTGGCGTGGCGCCGGAAACGGGCCGGTCACGCCTGAACGGCATCGGGCAGGTGCTGCGCAGCCCATGGCCCTATGTGCTGGGGGCGTCCTTCGCCGCTGCCGCTTTCCTCCAGACCGGTTTCGTCTCCTCCCTGCCGCGCCTGCTGGCCGGCAGCATCGGGGCGAGCGAAGCGCAGGTGCATAGTTTCAACGCGCTGGCGATGGTCTGCAACATGGTGGGCGCCTTCTCCTTCGGCCTGTTGTTCAATCGGGGCCTGAAGCCCTGGCAGATGGGGGTCGCAAGCGTGGCGATGTGCGGTCTGGCGGGACTGGGGCTGGTGCTGGCGCCGACCAGCCTGATGCTGGCGATCGTGATGAATTGTGCGCTGATGTTTGGGCTGGGGATATTGGTGGGCATGTGGGCGCTGCTGCCCGCAGTCACGCCCTCCCCTGCCTGCACCGGCGCGGCGAGTGGCCTGATCACGCAGATTACGCTGCTGGGCGTGTTGTTCGGCCCACCCGTAGCCTTTCAGGCGCTGCATGCCGGGCCGACGACGATGCTGCTGTTTCTGGCGGTGGCGCTGCTGGTCTGCATGATCGGCTGGCCGGTGTGGCGGCGACCGCTGACCGCCGCGGTGGCAGCGGCGCACTGACCCCGGTCAGCGCGCCATGCCCCGGCCGGTCGCGCTCCACCAGATGCCGCCCATCAGATGGGCGAGATAGGTCGGGTCGCGATACATTTCGACATCATGGCCCAGCGTGGTGACGAAGACGCGGCCCTTTTCATAGGAATGATACCAGGCAACCGGATGGTCCGGCCCCATGGGTTTTGCCACCTGCCCCGGCCAGATTTTCGTCGGGTCATAGCTGCTTTCATCCACGGTCAGCACCGGGTGGATCGCGATATGATAAGGATTGGCGAGGACATAATATTCGTCGCTCCAGATCCAGCGATCGGGCAGGCCGAAGGTGGCGGGAAAGCCGTTGTCGGCGATCGTCACCGCAGCGGTTTGCAGCATGGGATGGTTGATGAAGCTGCGGCCGACCAGCTTCTCATACCAGACCCAGTCATTAGGCGGGGTGATGGCGGCACGGTGGACGACGATCGCATTGCCGCCGCCACGCATATAAGCCTCGAACTTCGCGCGCTGGGCGGCGTTCAGTTCCTCGCCCGGTGTGTTGAGGAACATCACCGCCGCATATTGGCTGAGGTCGCCGTCGAACACATCGGTCCGATTGGCCCAGGTGAATTCGAAAGCATGGAGCTTCGCCAGTCGCTCCAGACTGTCGCGGGCGACCGGAATATATTCATAATGATATTTGTTGGGGATGGAGAGGACGAGCAGCTTATATTGCGGATCGGCCAGCGCCGCCGAGGGGATGATCATCCCCAGCAGCGCCAGCAAGGCCCAGATCATCCGCCGCATCGCCACCCCTTTCAGTCGATATGCGCCGCATATAGGCCATGGTGCGACAGCATGAACAGCGTCTTGCCGTCTGCCCCGCCGAACAGCAGTTGCAGGGGCCGTTCGGGCACATCGATCCGGCCGATTTCCTTGCCATCGGACGCATAGACGAAGACCTGTCCATTGGCGACATAGACGCGACCCTGTGCGTCGCTGACCACGCCTTCCCCGCCGCGATCGGCGAAGAGTTTGAGGTCGCTCAGCGTGCCGTTGGCGCTGACCAACGCGCTGTAGGTGCGGTTTTCCGATCCGTTGGTGACATGGATGCGCTCACCCGGCTTGCCCTGCACGAAGCCATAGCTGTCGAGCGAATGGGAGAAGCGCAGGCCGCGATGATCGGCCGGTCCCTGCGCGAAGACGCGCCAGGCCGGAAGGGCGATGCTGCCGTCTGGCGAGACATAGGATTGCGCATGGGGCTGTGCCGTGTCGTGGGCGAACATGTCGGACAAGGTAGTGAATTGATAAGTCTTGGGATCGATCTGATCCTTGAACTCGCCATTCACCCACCAGTTGACCGGGAAGACCGTGGCCGCGCCGCCCTGTGCCGTTGAGGTGTGGGCCGCCGGGGTGGCGGGGATGACGCTGATCTGCGTTTCCGGCGCGTCAGGCGTGACGCTGTAGACCGTGCCATTGCGGCCATAGGAGGAGAGGACGAGCAAATTGCCGGACTTGTCGATGGTGAGGTTCACCGGATCGAGCGCGGCGTCGCGAACCATTTCCAGACGGCCCGTGTCGGACCAGCGCCAGATGCGCTGGAAGAAGCGGTCGATGAAATAGAGCCGCCCCTGCGCATCGACCGCGCCACCGCCAATGCCGTAGAAGCCGTCGGCCAGCTTGGCGACCTGGGCGTTACCGAAGGTCGAGGGGGCGACCGGTTCGGGCTTGGCCGGCACGTCCAGCACGGCAAATTCGCGCTCGCGCACCTCAAGGCCGTGAGTCACGTCCGTAATGGCGTTTTCGAACGGATATTTGGTGAGTCGCAGGAAGGTGGCGCAGCCATTTTCGTCGCAGGTGCCGACCCCGCTTTCCGCATTCACATGGACATTGCGGAAGCGGATATCGTGCGAATTATAGAGCGACACGGCGGTCGGCGCAGGCTTGCGCGTGCGGGTAACGCGATAGCCGTGGAAATTGGCGACCAGGATGTTGCGGGAATCGCGGATTTCGAGCGCGACGGCATCGCCGCTCTCGCCCGCTTCCCCTTCGGTCTGGGGGGCGAGCAATTCCCAGTTGGCGACGCGATTAAGGCCGATTTCGGTGCGGACATGATGTTCGACCGACGCCTGAATCAGGCGACCGGGCGTTTCCGTGTCGGAAATCAATATGCCGGGATGGCCAAAGCTGCTGGGGCTCCAGATATTGGCGAAGGTGCCGCCGCCGCCCTGCGTCACCCACAGGCTGGCATATTGGCCGGCCCAGCGGCGCGCGGCATCGGGATCGGCGGTGGCATTGTTGTTATAGGGATTGCGCCGGCTGCCATCGAAGGCGTCGGTGCCATGGCCGCCCTGGAACTTGACGTCATTGACCATGGAGTTGGCCCCGGCCTTCCAGAGGAGTGCCGTGGCGCGGGGGTTGGCGCCATTGGTGTCGAGCGCGATGCCAGCCACGATCGCGTCGCCGCCCTGCGCGCTTTCGACCAGCGCCTTGGGTGCGCCGACGCCCTGAAAGGCGGGCGTGCCGTCGGGCAGGACGATCTGGGTCAGGCTGGGGTGCAGGCCGATCAGCACTGTGTCGGCGCGCAGACGCAGCGTGTCGCTGACCTTGTAGAAACCGGCGGGGAGATAGACGACGCGATGGCTGTCGATCGCCTTTTGCAGGACGGCAGTATCATCCGTGCTATTGTCGCCCTTCGCGCCCAGCGTGCGGACATTGACCCAGTCGGACACGGAGGGAAGCGGACGGATGGCGGGCGCGGCGGGTGCGGGCAGGCTGGCGATGCTCTCCGCCTGCATGTCGGTCTTGTATTCGCCGATGTGGCCGAGGCCCGGCAGGGTCAGGCCGTGCGTGAAGGACGTGACCTTGTAGGTAGCACCCTTCCCCGCGACCGTCCGGCCGCTCTCGCGGAAGCGGGCGAAAGTGGGGGTGTTGGCGGCCATCACATTCTGGAATCCGACCTGCGTATAGACATTCTTCTCGTTGGAGATGATGACGCCGGCCTTCGACACATTTTCGAAGCGGACATCCTGTCCCCAGAGCCAGTCGCCATAGCCGCGATCAATCTCGATCCCGACCGGCACATTGCGGAAGGCAACGTTGAGCAGGGTCAGGCCCGCTTCATGTTCGCGGATGGCGGCGTCACGCTGCCCCTCGAACGTCGCATCGACCAAGGCGAAGGGCCATGCGGGGGAGGTTTTTTCAGCCAGGATGCCATAGCGGCCGCCCTTGAAATGTAGATCCTCCGCTTCGTTGGCGACATGGTAGAGGCCCGCAAGGCCTGATCCGATATCGAAATCGACATGGCTGACGAAGCTGTGCTGGGCGGAATGGAAGCGGATCGCGGTCGCGGCCGGATTGCCGTCGCCGATGCGGAAATCAATATTGCCGAGCGCGGAATAGAAGGTGCCGGGATTGGCGTCCGCCACATTTTTGTCGAAGGGCACGCTGCCGGCCGGGGGGAAGGCGGCGGGCGTGCCGTCCTTGTCGGTCTGGCGCTGGCCACCGGCGAAGATCAGCATATGGGCGACCCCGCGCTGGAAGCCGGGGGTTTTGGCGCCCAGTTCGATCACCGGGCGTTTTTCGCCGATGCCGAAGATGCGAACGCCCGGCCACAGGAAGAGGGTGCGGCTGATGCGGTAGGTGCCGGCGGGCAGAAAGACGATGCCGCCGCCGCCCTTGGCCGCCGCCGCGTCGATCGCCTGCTGGATCGCCGCGCTGTCATCGGCGCGGCCATCGCCCACACCCCGAACCGTCACGGCGCGCGCATCGTCGGGCATGCTGGTGTAGACGGACGGCGAAGCATGGGCTGGCTGCGCCGCCGCCAGATATAGCAGCACTGACGCGCAGGCTCCGCTCAATCCACCATATAGGCCGCGATACATCCATCAGGCTCCGTAAAAAAGAAGACGTCCCGGCCGTGCAGGACCGGGACGAGTTTGGGGGGAGGGTATCTTATTTTCTATCAGAAATTGAAGCGGACACCGGCGCGATAGACCCGGCCCAGCGTGTCATAGAGTGCGGGGTTGACGTCCAGACCGGTGTTGGTCTGGGGCGATGCGGTCGGATCGCGATCGAACAGATTGTCGACCTTGCCATAGATGGACAGATTGTCGCCGAACTTGAAGGTCGCACCGATGTCGACATAGAAGGCGCCCTTCATCTTGTTATAGTCGATCGTCGGGTGGTTGGCGGTCGAGGTCGGGCAGGACGACTGGCAGACGACATATTGATTGCCGAAAGTGCCGTCGCTGAACCAGCGTTCCTGCACCGTCAGGCTGAACCGGCCGCTGTCATAGGTCTGCACCGCCAGCCATTTCCAGTCGGGCGTATTGCCGTTGTTGGCGCCCGCCTGATCCACCGGATCGACGCCCGCGATGCCGGCATTGACGATGAACTTGCGGATATGGGTGCCCAGCGCGCGGACGGTGAAGCTGCCCGGCAGGCCGAGCGGCTGCTGCCACTGATAGCTGGCCTCGATATCGAAACCGCTGGTCCGCCAGGAGGCCAGGTTGAACGGCTGGACATTGACATAGTTGAGGCTGGGATCGGCATTGTCGAGGCTGAAGCCGCCGCAGAAGGCCTGATTGCCTTCGAAGCAGAATTGTACGATCTGCTGCGCCGACAGGCTGGAGACGACGCCCTTCAGCTTGATATCATAATAGTCGAACGACAGGCTGAGGCCCGGCAGCCAGGAGGGGCGCGCCAGCACGATGCCCAATTCGGTGTTGCGGGCGATTTCCGGCCTCAGACTGGCGTTGCCGATCGTGTTCTGGAAAATCTGCACCGCCTTGCCCTGGAACGGGTCGTTGAAGCTGGGAACGGAGGTGACGGTCGGCGCGGCGAACAGTTCGGACAGATTGGGCGCGCGGACGTCGCGCGAGGTGACGGCGCGCAGGCGGATGCCATCGAGCGGCGTGTCCCATGTGCCGCCGACCTTCCATGCCCAGACCGTGCCCGACGTGCTGTAATGGGTGCCGCGACCGGCCGCGTTCAGATTGGCGCGGCCCATCGCCTCACTGTCGAACAGCGGCATGTCGATTTCCACGAAGCCTTCATAGACTTCATATTTGCCGCGGCCGTTCTTGTAATTGCCCGCTGCCCAGTTGCTGCCCAGCGAAGAGTTGAGCAGCGGATCAGCCGGATAGTCGGCGCTGTTGGGGCTGAGATCGGACACGCCCGCGCCATAGGGATCGGCATTCACGCGGTAGAATTCGCGGCGATATTCCGCACCGAAGGCGAGCGAGAGCGGCCCGGCCCACAGCTCCAGCGGATTGCCCGAGAAGTTGAGGCTGGCGACATCCTGGGTCAGCTTGGTGTGCTGGAACGGTCCATTGTCGTGCGGCGCGACATAAGCGAGCGCGGCGGCTGATGGAGTGAAGCCGCCGAAGACGTTGATCGGCACGCAGCCATTGGCGCGGGCAACCGGATCGGCGCAGACGATCGCACCGTTCAGTTCGATCGCATTGGATGCCGCCGCATAGCGGCTTTGCAGCACGATATCCTTCACCCGGATGTCGGAGATGGTGATGCCATGTTCATAATAGGCATCATAATTCCAGTCGGTCCCGGCCGCGCCGAACTTGCCCTTGGCCCCGGCGACGAAGCGATATTGCTTGCGGTCGGTATAGACCTGCGGATCGGGGAAGGCGCCGTTGGAGGAACCGAAGCTGAAGGAGGTGATGCCCGCCTCCGCGCACTGATCCTTCACCAATTGCGGCAGATACGCATTGGCGCACTGCACCGTCAGGCTGGAGCGGGTGTAACCGGGGTTGGGCTGGTTGTTGGTCTTCACCTGCGCGACGTTAACGGTGACATAGGCTTCATTGTCGTCGGCGAAATCATAGCCGATCCGGCCATAGCCGTTGATGCGCTCCAGCGAGGATTTGAGCGAGGCACCCGATCCCGGCGCGCCCGACAGGTCGCCGCCTTCGCAGAAACTGTTTCCGCGATAGCAGTTTGTGACGGCGCCGGTGCCGGTCGGCGTGCCGTTCGACCCATAGTTGAACTGATAGGGGTTGCCCTGTGGATCGAAGGCGATGCCCTGCAACGGGCCGTTGTTGATCAGGCCATAGCGGGCATATTGATAGGGCTGCGCATAGTCGCGATACACATATTGCGGCAGGCCGTTATTGGTCTGGCCGGTGTTCATCAGCGTGGTGGCGCGATACCAGTTGCGGCTGCCGGCCAGATCGGTGCCGAAGTCGCCGGCGCCCACGCCGCCTTCATGATCATATTCGCCGCTGACGACGACATGCAGCCGATCGTCCATGAAGGATTTGCCATAGGCGGCCTGCACCAGCGCGGTTTCATCATCGCCATATTTGGTGATGCTGCCCAGGATATTGCCCTTGAACCCTTCAAAATGCGTGTCGGTGATGAAGTTGACCACGCCGCCGACCGCGTCCGAACCGTAGGAGGCCGAGGCACCGCCGGTAACGACGTCGACGCGCTTCACCAGCAGTTGCGGGAACATGGAGATGTCTGGGACACCGGTGACGTTCGCGCCGACGACGCGCTGGCCGTCGAGCAGGGTCAGAGTGCGGATCGCGCCAAGGCCGCGCAGCGAGAAGGAGCTGAGGCCCTGCTGGCCGCTCGACGTGGAGAAGGTGCCGGTGGCGGCACCGGTCGAGCCTTGCAGCGAGGGCAGCTGGGCGATGGTGTTGAAGATATTGGGCTGGGCGTTGTTGGCGATTTGCTCCTCACCGATGACGGTGGTGGGCGTGGGCGCATTGAAGCCGCTGGTGGTGATGCGCGATCCGGTGACGACGATGTCGGCGGCGCGGGGGGATTCGGTCTGTGCGGCGTCTTCCTGCGGCGCGACGGCTTGCGGGGCTGGTGCGGTCTGGGCCTGCGCGGTGCCAGCCAGCGCGACGGCAGCCAGGCTGACGCTGGCCAGATGCCGGTGGAGTGCGATCGTCACTTTCATTCATCCATCCCCTTTTATCTCCGACAGCCCTCCCGCCGCCGGGCGCCCATGACGGGCTATTATGTGCGTATTACCCCCTGCCCTTCTTCGCCGCACTTACGACATAGGTCGTAGATGCAGCGGAAGGCCGGATTTTCAGGGCTTTGCGGCGTAAAGCGCGTGGTGCGTCAGGATGAACAGCGTGCGCTTGTCCGGGCCGCCGAACAGGATCTGGAGCGGGCGTTCGGGCACGTCGATGCGCCCCGTTTCCTTGCCGTCGGCGCCATAGACGAAGATTTGTCCGTTCGCGACGAACACCCTGCCCTGCCCGTCCGCCGCGACGCTTTCGCCGCCGCGATTGGCGAAGGGCTTCAGCGCCGTCAGCGTACCGCCTGATCCCACCGTGCCGCTATAGGTGATATTTTCCGACCCGTTGGTGACGAACAGGCGATCGCCGATCTTGCCGGAGACGAAGCCATTGGCGTTTAGGCCATCGGACCAGCGCCAGCCGGTATGGTCGACCGGACCCTGCTGCCAGACGCGGAAGGCCGGCAGGGACAGGCTGCCGTCGGGCGAGACATATTCCTTTGCCTTGGGCGTGCCCGCGTCGCGGGCGAACATTTCGGCGAGGGTGGTGAACTCGTAGGTCTTGGGGTCGAGCTGATCGCGGAATTCGCCATTATTCCACCAGTTGACCGGCAGCAGCGTCTTGCCCGCGCCAGTGCTGCGCATCGGGGTCGGCTGGATCAGGGTCATCGCGTCCTTGGGACCGGCGGGGTCGAAAGAATAGGCACCGCCCTTCGCGCCGAGCGAGGACAGGACCATGACATGGCCCGACGCGTCGATGGCGAGATTGACCGGATCGAGCGCATGGTCGCGGACGATCTCCAGCCCCTTGGCCTCGCTCCAGCGGTGAATGCGCTGGAAGCGGCGGTCGATGAAATAGAGCTGCCCTTGCGCGTCCACCGCCGCGCCGGAGATGGACCAGAAGCCATCTTCCAGCTTCTCGACCTTGGTGCCCGAAGGCGTCGCTACCGGGACCGCGCTGCCGGCCGGGCCAATATCCAACGCGGCAAACTCGCGTTCGCGTACCAGCAGCTTGCGGCTGACATCCTCGATCGCATTGTCGAACGGATATTTGCTGGCCCGCAAAAAGGTGCCGCAGCCTTCATCGTCGCAGGTGGCAAAGCCGCTCTCGCCATTCACATGGACGTTGCGGAAGCGGATATCGCCGGAGTTGGTGATCTTCACCGCGCTCTTTTCCGGCGCATAGGTGCGGGTGACGCGATAGCCATGATAGTTGGCGAAGAGCAGGTTGCTGCTGTTGCGGATGTCAAGCGAGATGGCGTCGGGGCCGTCGTCCACTTCCTGCTCGGTCTGGGGGGCAAGGAACTCCCAGTTGCGCACATTGTCGAGCACGATTTCGTTGCGGGCATGATGTTCGACCGACATTTCATAGACATGGCCGGGCGTGTCGGTATCCGTGACGTAGAAGCCCGCCTGCGCGAAACTGTTGGGGCTCCACACGTCTGCAAAGGTGCCGCCGCCCCCGTCCGTCACCCAGATGCTGGGATATTGGGCGTCGAGCCGGCTGTCGGTGACGGGGTCGCCGGTGTTGACGCGCAACGTACCCAGCATCTTGCCATCGGCGGTGGGCGTGCCGCCGCCGCCCATGATCTTGACGTCCTCGACCAGGCTCTGTTCGCCCGAACGCCAGAGCAGGGCGGAGGCGCGCGGGTTCACCCGGCCGGTGAAGAGGCCGAGGCCCGAGAGGATATTGTCGCCGCCCTTGCGGCTTTCCAGGATCGGCAGGACCGCGCCGAGGCCGGCATGTTTGGGGTTATTGTCCGGGATGAACAATTGGGTGATGGCCGGGTGCAGGCCGATCAGGATGCTGTCCGGGCGCAGGGTCAGCTTGTCCGTGACCTTGTAGAAGCCGGTGGGGAAATAGAGGATGCGATTGGCATCGATCGCCTTTTGCAGGGCGGCGGTGTCGTCCGCCTTGCCGTCGCCGACAGCGCCCAGCGTGCGGACATTGACCCACTGGTCCATCGGCGGCAGGTCGCGGATCGCGGGCGCGCGCGGCGCTGGCATGGTGGAGAGCGGCTGGATGTCGGCGGTGGTGGCGTATTCGCCGGTGTGGCCGAGCGCGGGCACGGCAAGGCCATAGGAGAAATTGGCGACCTTATAGGCCTTGCCCTTGCCGTCGATCGTCTTGCCGCTGTCGCGGAAGCGGGCGAAGACCGGGCTGTTCAGGACAAGCGCATTGTCGAAGCCGATCTGGGTGAAGACATTCTTCTCGTTCGAGATGACGACCCCGGCCCTGGACACATTTTCGAACCGGACATCCTTGCCCCAGAGGCTGTCGCTGTAGCCCCGGTCGATTTCGATCCCGACCGGCGTGTTTTTGATCGCGACATTGACGAGGGTGAGGTCGACCTCATGCTCGCGGATCGCCGCGTCGCTCTGGCCGTCGAAGGTAGAGTCGAGCAGGGTGAACTGCCAGGCGGGCGAGGTCTTTTCGGTGACGATACCATAGCGGCCACCCTGGAAATGGACATTCTCGATCACGTTTCCGGCCTGATAGACGCCGGCAAAGGCGGTGCCGAGGCGGAATTCCATATGGCTGAGAAAGGCATGCTGGGCCATGCGGAAGCGCACCCCGGCGGCGGCCGGATTGCCCGCGCCAATCTCGATATCGACATTGCTCATCGACGAATAGAAGGTGCCCGAATTGGCGTCGCGGACCACTTTGTCGCGGGGCACGACGGTCGGCACCGGGACCGGCACCTTGCCGACCTGATATTGATCGCCGCCGGCGAAGATCACCATGGTCGACACGCCCTGCTGGAAGCCCGGCGTATTGGCGCCGAGCAGCAGTAGCGGGCGGGTCGGGCCGACGCCATAGACGCGCACGCCCGCCGGGACGATCAGCGAGCGGGTGATGCGATAGGTGCCCGATGGCAGGAAGACGATGCCATGGCCAGTCGTGTCGCGGGCCTGATCGAGCGCCTGTTGGATCGCGCCGCTGTCATCGGCGCGGCCGTCGCCGACGGCCTTCACCGTCACCGCATGGGGCTCGGCGGGTGCGACCGGGAAGACCGAGGTCGTCGCGGCAAAAGCCGGTGCTCCCAATGCGGTTGCCGCCAGCAAAACCGCGATCATGCTGCGTCCGATCATGTCCGCCTCCTATGTCTCTTTTTCTGGATGCAGCATGGCTAGGGGACGGGGCGCAGATTGGCACTTGCGACAAAGGTCGTAGTTTTCCTGAGGTGTGGCGCGGCCTTATAGCGGTGGGACCGATCTTCCCCGCCCCAAAGCACAAGGACGCCCGCTTGCCGATTTCCGCCGACCCTGCCCCTGCTGCTGCCCGCGCCGTCATCGTCATGGGGGTGAGCGGCTGTGGCAAGTCGACGCTGGGCGCGCTGCTGGCGCAGGCGCTGGACTGTCCCTTTCTGGAGGGCGACAGCTATCATTCGGCGGCGGCGGTGGAGAAGATGCGCGGCGGACAGGCGCTGACCGATGCGGATCGCTGGCCCTGGCTCGACCGTCTGGGCGCGGCGATCGCCGACAGGGTGGCGGCACAGGGCGTGGCGGTCGCCGCTTGCTCCGCGCTGAAACGCACCTATCGCGACCGGCTGCGCACGGCGATCGGCGTGCCGGTGCATTTCATCCTGCTCGACAATGATCGGGATGCCCTGCTGGCGCGGGTGGGCAACCGGCCGGGCCATTATATGCCCGCCAGCCTGCTCGACAGCCAGCTCGCCACGCTGGAGCCGCCGCTGCCGGAGGAAGGGGCGATGATCCTGACGACGGATATGCCGCCGGACGTGCTGCGCGACCGGGTGCTGGACTGGCTGGGATAGGATTGCGGTCGCAAAGCGGCGAGAGTGAGCCATTCACTCGGAGGGCCGCCATATCCAATTGGTACATCGTCGTCCGAGTGCGTTGAGGCGTCAGGAGCGAAGACATATATCGACCAATTATCACGCGCCTGTGAAAGACCAGCCGGTGCGTTTTTGGTCGATGCCTGTCAGGCTGCTACGCAACGCACCTGACGACATATCGCTAACAAATCCGCGCCGCAGGATGGGATAATTACCAGCAACTGTGTCTCCCCACGTTCGATACGATCAACTTGCCCTCGTACAAAAACAGCGTGCCTATCATGATATTGCGTGGCGGCGGCTGGATGTTTTGCGCTAAAGGCCGCGGAGTGAAGCCAGAGCGAGAGTGACAACCTCCTGTGCGCTCTCTGTGCCTCTGCGCGAAATCTTCCTTTTGATCCATGCGGAGACGAGGAGGGTTTGCGCAGCGCCTCCGCGTGAACATTATGAAACACCTGTCGCACCACTCCGGCGACCGCCCCGCATAGCCAAATGCAAACCGCCGCCGAACCTCCCGGTCCGACGGCGGCACGCATGGCCTCTCCCTGCCTCGTCAGAATTTCTGGCCGAAACGCAGGCCGAAGAACTGCGGCTTGATCGTGAATGTACGCGAGGAATTGGCGCAGAAGTCGATCGAGCAGAAGGTATTCTTGGTCAACTGCCCGCGCTTGTCGAAGGCGTTTTGCAGGAAGAAGCTAAGCGTCCAGTTGTCCTTCTTGATCCCGCCGGAGAAATCGAAGCTGATGAAGCCCTTCGTGCTGCCCAGCAATTCATTGGCGTTGACGTTCAGATCCTGCGTCGCCCCGGTCTGGTAGAGCGCCGCCCCCTGAAGGAAGCCGCTATAGTCGCCGAGCATCGTGTCATAGCGGATCGACGTCGTGCCCTTGAATTTGGGCTGGCGCGGCAGGCGCGTACCGTCCGCCGCCGCCACGGTCGGGATCGGCGGATTGCCCTCGATAAAGTCGTCCTGCGAACAGCTCGAAAGCTGGGAAATGGACGCCGTCTCGGCATTGACCGCGAAGTTGCAAAAATCGCCCTTCAGCTTGGCGTCATTATAGGCGCCCGACGAACTGATGGTGATCTTGCCCAGCTTCAGGCTGGCATCATATTCGATACCCTTCACTTCCGCCTTGCCCGCATTGCCGGTCATACCCGCGCCCTGCGCACCGGCCACGACGACGCCATATTGGATATTATTCCATTTTTCGAAGTAGATGGCGGCGTTCAGGCGGAAGATATTGTTCCAGGTCGTTTTGACACCCAATTCATAATTGGTCAGCGTTTCCGATTCGAACGCCGGAATGGCGGCCAGGAAAGAGGGCGTCGTCGCGGTGGCGCGAATGCGCAGCGGCCGGTTGAAGCCGCCGGGACGGAAGCCAGTCGAATAATTGGCGTAGACCATCTTGTCGGGCGTGATCTGCCAGTCGACCGCAACCTTGTGCGTTTCGCCATTTTCCTTGTAGCGGCCCGTCCGGTCATCCGCGAGCGGATTGGTGTTGAGGCAGGTCAGGCGCTGATCCGCCGGCAAGGGCGTTTCGCACCCGACCGCCTGCGCGGACGCCGCGACACCCGCGAAACCGACGACCGAATAATCCGTCCAGAAATAGCGGATGCCGCCCGTCACCTTCACGGTCGGCGTGATGTTGTAATGGCCTTCGGCGAAGATCGCCTTGTCATGATAAAGCTGGTTCTGTTCGACAATATAATAGCCATCGCCCTTCGCCGCCGGATTGCCGACCACCATCGTCCCGCCAGCGGACTCCGGAATGCCAAAGCCATCCAGCGTGGTTTCATTGCCGTCGCAGACATCCTCCACCACCGAATAGGCGCAGGCCGCGGTATAGCCCACGACATTTTCCAGCCCGCGGATCGCATAATAGGTGTTCAGCTTGTTCGACTGCCGCTGATAAAAGCCGCCGATCGTCACGTCGAACGGCCAGCTTTTGGGCGTGGAGATGCGCAATTCCTGCGTGAACTTGTTCCGCTTGGTATCGGCATGATAATATTGCGTCGGATCGAGCAGGGTGGTGCATTTCAGGCTGTCGCCCGACCCGGTACAACCGGCCGCATCGAAAAATTGCAGATAGCTTTCATAGCCACCGCCAAAGCCATCATAGGTGACGGTGTAATAGGTATAGTCGTTCAGCGTGCGAGTGCGCCGCTTGAAGTAGCCGGTGGCCGAAACGACCTCGAAATCGCCGATATGGCCATGAATCGACAGCGCCGCCTGATACCAGCGGTCGTCATTCTTCGTCTGGTCATAGTCATGGACTTCCAGATCGCCGACGCGCGGGTCATAGCCGAAATAGCCGTTCGCGACCTGCTTCTGCGCGGTGATAGACGGGTTGAACGACCATCCGTCGACCGGCTCCCACAGCAATTGCAGGCGCCCGCCAAATTCCTTGATCGTGTTATAATCGTCCTTAGCAATGTCGCTATTGTCTAGATTATAAAAGGTCAGCGGGTTGGTATCGCCCAGATTATAGACGGCCGGATCGCCATTGTTCAGCGTGCCGTTGTTGGGCTTATTGTCGATATAGCCGCCATCGCGCCGGTAATAGCCCATAGCGCGGATCGCCAGCGTATCGCTGACCGGCACGTTGATATAGGATTCCAGTTGCCCGCCAAAGTCACCCTTGCCATATTTATTGGCTTCGACGTCATAGCCGAATTCGAACTTGTCCAGAGTGGGCTTGTTGGTGATCAGGCGGATCGTGCCCGACAATGACCCCGCGCCATAAAGCGTCCCCTGCGGCCCGGACAGCGCCTCGACACGCTCCATGTCATAGGCGTGGATATCGGGCACTTCGGTCCCGGTGATGGGGATATCGTCCAGATAATAGCCGACCGAGGCATAGGCGCCGCCCGCCGGCACGATGCCGCGGAAGAAGGCGGTGTTGCGGCCCGGCCCGATCCCTTCGAACGACACGGACGGCAGCAGGGCGGCGAAGTCGCTCAGTCCCTTGACCTGCCGCTGCGTCAGCGTCTCGGCACCCAGCGCCTGCATGGAAATCGGGACTTTCTGGATGCTTTGCGCGCTGCGCGTCGCCGTCACCACGATTTCGCCCAGGCCCTGCTCTTCGGCGGCCTGCGGCACTGCCGTTTCGGCGGGTTCCTGCGCTGATGCCATGCTGGGGGCGCCAAGCCCCGCCAGGATGGTGGTCACGCCCAGTATCTTCATCAAATGCGACCGGCGATGAGACTGGCTTTTCATATTATCTGGACTCCCCCTGTAGAAACGAAGCCTCCCTTGTCGCTCTCCCGTCCCACGGTTTGCCCGTGTGCTTATGACGCAATGCACCCTGCCCTTGCGGACATGTTCGATCCCGGCCACCGCAAGAGCACATGCTCCCGCAGCCGGAAGCAAATCCCTGCTTCCAAGCCTGCCGCACCACGACGCGGCTTTTGCAATATGTCTTTAAACCCCTTGAACTTCAGTCATTCCATGACGCTCGTCCAACATTGATAATGCTGTTACGCAAGCAGGAGTCAACAGCTTAATTTCAGGCCTTCCAACAGCATCATTGCGCAGCCGCAAAATCCTCTTCATGGTGCGATGCGGAAGGAAATTAGGACATGATGGCAAGCGCCGGCACGCTCTCCGGTTCCGCGACGATGCAGCAGGCGCTGGGGCAGGCGGCGCGCCATCTGGACAGGGAACCGGCGCGCGCGCTGGCGCAGGCCGAAGCGATCCTGCAGCAGGCGCCCGGCCTGCCCCCTGCCGAACTGATCGCCTGTCAGGCGCTGCGCCGTCTGGGCCAGACACAGCCCGCGCTGACCCGCCTCACTGTCCTTGCCCGCACCCAATCGCGCATCCCCGCCGTGCTATGGGAACTGGCGCAGGTGGCGGACGAAGCGGGCGACACCGGCCGCGCCATCGCCGCGCTCGACGGCCTGACCCGGCAGCAACCCGCCGTGGCATCCGGCTGGTTCCTGCTCGCCACCCAGTTGCGCAAAGCCGGGCGGGATCAGGATGCCTGGCGCGCCGACCTGTCGGGCATCCACGCCTCGACCCGCGACCGCGCCCTGCTGGAGGCGGCAATCGCTATGCGCGAGGAACGGCTGAACGAGGCCGAAGCGATGCTGGCCAGTCGAGACGATCCCCCTGCCATCCGCCTGCGCGGGGAAATCCTGTGGCGGCGCGGCGACATGATGGCGGCGCTGGAACAGGTGCGCCACGCCGTAGAAAGCGCCCCCGGCTTCGATCTCGCCCGCGACTTTCTCGTCCGCCTGCTGCTCCAGACCAACGGCCTTTCCGAAGCACTCGACCATGCCGAAATCCTGCAATCCTCCCCAATCCCCAATCCCGGTTACGCCCTGCTCAAGGCATCGGTGCTGGTGCGACTGGGCGACCAGACCGGCGCGAAGCTGATCTACGAACGGCTGCTGGCGGCCAAGGCGGACCAACCGCAGGTCTGGCAAAATCTCGGTCATGCGCTGAAAACGCTGGGGGAACAGGGCGACGCCGTTCACGCCTATCGGCAGGCGGTCGGGCACCAACCGACCATGGGCGAAGCCTGGTGGAGCCTCGCCAACCTCAAGACGGTAACGCTGGACGCCGCCGATATCGCGACGATGGAGCAGGCGCTCGCCACGCTGGAACCGGAGGCGGAAAGCCGCGCAGAGGATATTTTCCACCTCCATTTCTCGCTGGGCAAAGCACTGGAGGATGCGGGCGCCTATCCCACCGCCTTCGCCCATTATGACCGGGGCAACCGCCTGCGCCGGACGATGGTCCTGCATGATGCCGACAGCTTCGGCGCAGAGGTGCAGGCGACCGCCGCCACCTTCACCGCGCCCTTCCTTGCCGCCAGCGGCCCCGGCGGCTGCCCTGCGCCCGACCCGATTTTCATCGTCGGCCTGCCCCGCTCCGGATCGACTCTGGTCGAGCAGATCCTCTCCAGCCACAGCCAGATCGAAGGCACGATGGAATTGCCCGATCTGATGGCCATCGCAGGCCGCCTGCAATCGCGCGTAGACGAGGGCGAATTTACCGATTTCGCCGCGATGATCGCCTCCCTCACCCCCGCCGACCGAACCCGACTGGGCGAGGAATATCTCGACCGCACCCGCATCCATCGCCAGAGCGACAAGCCCCATTTCATCGACAAGCTGCCCAATAACTGGCAGCATGTCGGCCTGATCCAGTTGATCCTGCCTCATGCGAAGATCATCGACGCGCGCCGCCACCCGATGGGCTGCTGTTTCTCGGGATGGAAACAGCATTTCGCGCGCGGCCAATCCTTCACCTACGACCTGACCGATATTGGGCGCTACTATCGCGCCTATGTCGGCCTGATGGCGGATTTCGACGCCGCCTTGCCCGGCCGGGTCCATCGCGTCCTCTACGAACGCATGGTCGCCGACACGCCGGGCGAAGTCGCGCGTCTGTTCGATCATCTGGGCCTGCCGTTCGAGGAGGCCTGCCTGTCCTTCTGGCGCAACAAGCGCGCCGTGCGCACCGCCAGTTCCGAACAGGTGCGCCAGCCCATCTACACCGACGGCGTCGATCACTGGCGCCATTTCGCGCCATGGCTCGGCCCGCTGGAAGAAGCGCTGGGACCGGTGCTCCCCGCCTATCCTGACGCGCCGGCGGTGGGCTGAACAGGCCGAAGCGGTTCCGCTCCGGCGCCATTGACTTGGGCAACCTTGCCTTTCCACTCCGTCATTGCGAGCGCAGCGAAGCAATCCAATGGTGCGCCGTGGATTGCTTCGCTGCGCTCGCAATGACGACCCTATATGAGCGCCACACGCCGCATGACCGAACATATCTCTCATGATAGCATCCTTTCATGACCAATCTTTCCACCCTCGATGCCCTCGACCGCCGCATTCTCACGGAGTTGCAGCGCGACGCCACGCTCAGCAATGCCGAACTGGCCGATCGCGTCGGCAGCACCGGCCCATCCTGTTGGCGCCGGGTCCGCGCGCTTCAGGATCAGGGCCTGCTCCGCCGCGCGGTCTGGCTCGCCGATCCCTATGCTCTGGGTCAGGGCGTCATCGTGCTGTGCCATGTCCGCATGAAGGAATTTTCGGGCGAGGCGATCGCCGCCTTCGAGGATTTCGTACGCGGCCATGAACAGGTGATGGAATGCTATTCCATGTCGGGCGAATGGGATTATCTGATGCGGGTCGTGGCGTCGGACGTCGCCGACTATGAGCATTTCCTGATGCGCACCCTGCTCAAACATCCCTCGGTCGCGGGTGCCTCTTCCCAATTCGCCTTGTCGACCACCAAATATGAAACGGCGCTTCCCGTCCGCTGAGAGTCTTTTTGAATAGTGCGCCCTTGGCGCATCCGCACCGGCCCACACTCCAACCGGTCCCGTTCCGGGTGCGCCGCACCAATTTTCTCCTTGCCCCGGCGCCATTCCCATGCACAAAGCTTGCCAAATAGCCGCGCGCGACCCAATTCCCCTGCCACAGGGTCGACTGGCTGCAAGGATGAACGGATGGACGACGTGACGACCCAGGACAGGACGGAGGCCACCCGGCCGCAAATCCCGCAGGAAGTGGGCGAAGGCCTGTCGGTCATTTCGATCGCGAAAAGCTATGACAAGCGCGCGGTGCTGACCGATGTGTCGCTGACCGTGGGCAAGGGCGAAGTGGTCGGCCTGCTCGGCCCCAATGGCGCGGGCAAGACCACCTGCTTCTATTCGGTGATGGGGCTGGTGCGCCCGGACCATGGCCGGATCGTGCTCGACGGACAGGATATCACCAACCTGCCCATGTATCGCCGCGCGATCCTGGGCCTCGGCTATCTGCCGCAGGAAACCTCCATTTTCCGCAGCATGACCGTGGCGCAGAATATCGGCGCGGTGCTGGAACTGGCCGAGCCGGACAAGGCAGCGCGCGAAGCCCGGCTGGAACAGCTATTGTCCGAATTCGGGCTGGCGCGGCTGCGCGATTCGGCGGCGATGGCACTGTCGGGCGGTGAACGCCGCCGCTGCGAAATCGCCCGCGCGCTGGCGGCCAACCCATCTATCGTACTGCTGGACGAGCCCTTTGCCGGCATCGATCCGCTTTCCATCGCCGACATTCGCGATCTGGTGAAGGATTTGAAGACGCGCGGCATCGGCGTGCTGATCACCGACCATAATGTCCGCGAGACGCTGGAAATCGTCGACCGCGCCTGCATCATCTACAGCGGTCAGGTGCTGTTCGCCGGCAGCCCGACCGAACTGGTCGCCAATGCCGACGTCCGCCGCCTCTATCTGGGCGAGAATTTCCAGTTGTAATATGGCACAGGAACACGCTCTTCCTCTGATCAGGGCGTGGGCCGTCGTGCCGCACAGGCACCGCGTCATTGCGAGCGTAGCGAAGCAATCCATGGTCACGCGCATGGATTGCTTCGCTACGCTCGCAATGACGAAAGCGCCGGGGCTCGTTCTATAATGGCGCTCGGGCCGCGCCTCGACATCCGCCAGAGCCAGTCTCTGGTGATGACCCCGCAGCTCCAGCAGGCGATCAAGCTGCTGACCCTCTCCAATCTGGAGATTGAAGCCTTCGTCGCGGGCGAACTGGAAAAGAACCCGCTGCTGGAATCCGGTGGCGCGGATGATGGCCCGCCAGCCCCCGATGGCATCGACCGGGACGTGGAACAGCCCACCCTCTCCGCCGAAACAGGGAGCGCAGACGATCTGATCGCGCAGGGCCTTGGCGGCGCGGACAATCCGCTGGACGTCGATCATGGTGCCGACACCTTCATTGACGATGGCCCGGCCGATCAGGCAGCGATGGGGGCCGGCGGTGGCGGCATGGACGCGCTGTCGGGCAGCTATAGCGAGGACGCGCCCGATTTCGACAGTTTCGCCGCGCCCGATGTCGGGCTTCAGGTGCATCTGATGGATCAGGCCCGCGCCGCGCTGGGCGACATGGACCTGATCATCGCGATCCAGTTGATCGGCCAGATCGACGATGCCGGCTATCTGGAGGCGAACCTGCTGGCCACCGCCCATGCGCTGGGCGTTCCGCTCTATGATGTGGAGCGGGTGCTGGGCGTCATCCACGGCTTCGATCCCACCGGCGTCGGCGCCCGCAGCCTGTCCGAATGCCTCGCGCTTCAGGCGAAGGAGGCCGACCGCTACGATCCCTGCATGGCCCGCCTGCTGGCCAATCTCGACCTGCTGGCCAAGGGCGCCCTGCCCCAGTTGCGGCGCATCTGCGGCGTGGATGAGGAGGATATGGCCGACATGATCGCCGAACTGCGCGGCTATGATCCCAAGCCCGGTCTGCGCTTCGCCAGTGATCGCGCCGCGCCGGTGACGCCCGACCTGTTCGTGCGCCCGGTCAAAAGCGGCTGGGCGATCGAGATCAACAGCGCCACTCTGCCCCGCGTGCTGGTGAACCGCAGCTATTATGTCGAACTGTCGCACGGCCCGCAGGACAAGAATAGCAAGGCCTGGCTGGCCGACTGCCTCGCCAGCGCCAACTGGCTGGTCAAGGCGCTGGACCAGCGGCAAAAGACGATCATCAAGGTGGCGAGCGAAATCCTGCAACAGCAGGAAGCTTTCTTCCATCAGGGCGTCGCGCATCTGAAGCCCTTGACGCTCAAGGCCGTCGCCGACGCGATCGGCATGCATGAAAGCACGATCAGCCGCGTCACCTCCAACAAATATCTCTCCTGCCCGCGCGGCCTCTACGAACTCAAATATTTCTTCACCAGCGGCGTCTCCTCCTCGGGCGGCGATGGCGGATCGGTCTCGGCCGAAGCGGTCAAGAGCCACATCAAGGCGCTGATTTCGGCCGAAGACCCGCAGGCGATCCTGTCCGACGACACGCTGGTAGACATGCTGCGCGCCAAGGGCATGGACATAGCCCGCCGCACAGTGGCGAAATATCGCGAGGCGATGGGGATCGGCTCCTCAGTGCAAAGACGACGGCAGAAAGCGCTCAAGGGCAAGGCGGCTTGATCAAAAACATTATTCGAAGCGGCAAAAGACTGTAATAAACAATAGCCTGCAACCTATGGCCACTGCATAGCCCTTAAGCTATATACCTGCTCATGCCATGGACGGTTCTCTATCACGACGCCTTCGATCCCAAGCGACAGGCGATCATCCTCGTTGCCGGAGACAAGGCAGACGTGGCGCAAAAGCGTTTCTACAAGTCATTGATCAGCAAGGCTGATGCTCGCTTCACCGAGCATCTGGAAAGTGAGAAAGGATAAGCAGATGGGTCGCACGCATGAGGAGGTCATGGCTTCCCTCCCCCAGGAACGGCAGGATCGCATCCGCGCCCGCGCGGCGGAGATGCATGCCGAGATCGAAGGGTTGAAGGCGCTGCGGAAGCTGGCGCAACGCAGTCAGGAACAGATCGCCCAGAGCCTGGGCATCAAGCAACCCTCGGTCCTCAAGATCGAGCGCCAGACCGATCTCTATCTGTCCACGCTGCGCCGTTTCGTGGAAGCTGCCGGCGGCAAGCTGGAACTGCGCGTCGAACTGCCCGAAACCGGCGCCTTCATCCTGACCGGTATCGGCGAACTCGATACCAAGGACGCGGCCTGAACACGCAGGCACGCTGTCCTACTCCGCCTGTTCCTGTCAGAAAATGACCGATCGTCCACCCCACCGGACTTTCCGATAGGATCAGCGCCACATAATAAAATGTCACGATCCATGGGAAATATGCGAAGTTAAGCATCGGAAATCCTATTCCCGCCCGCCCCCATTCCAAAAGTTGCGCCCCCTATCACCCTGCGGCCCGCTTGACCCCGCCCCCGCGAGCGGCAAAGGCATCCGGCAACGCCCATCGATAAGGATCGCCCTTTTCCCATGTCCGTCGCCTATCTGAACGGCAGCTTTTTGCCGCTGGACGAAGTCCGCATTTCCCCGCTCGATCGCGGCTTCCTGTTCGCCGACGGTATTTACGAAGTCGCCGCCGTAATCGAAGGGCGGCTGATCGACAGCGCCAGCCATCTCGCCCGGCTGGAACGCTCCACCGCCGCGATCGGCATCAGCCTGCCGATGTCGCTGGACGCGATAGAGGCCGCGCAGAAGGAACTGGTCGCCCGCAACGATCTGTCGCAGGGGCTGGTTTATCTCCAGATCACCCGCGGCGCCGACACGACCCGCGACTTCATCGCCCCCGCCGGCCTGCAACCGACCCTGTTCATGTTCGTGCAGGAAAAGAATTTCATCGACATGCCCGCCGCCAGCACCGGCATCGCAGTCGCTACCATGCCCGACCAGCGCTGGGCGCGGCGCGACATCAAGAGCGTTGGCCTGCTCGCCCAGGCGATCGCCAAGCAGGTCGCCAAGGATGCCGGCGCGCAGGAAGCCTGGATGATCGAGGACGGCTTCGTTACCGAAGGCGCCTCCTCCACCGCCTTCATCGTCGCCGACGAAGGCATCGTCACCCGCCCCTACAGCCAGTCGGTGCTGGCAGGCTGCACCGGCGCGGCGCTCACCGCGCTGGCGGAGGAAAGCGGCATCGCGGTCATCCGCCGCCCCTTCACCATCGCCGAAGCGCTCGCCGCGAAAGAAGCCTTCATGACCAGCGCATCGACCTTCTGCCTGCCGATCGTCCGGATCGACGGCCAGCCGGTTGGCGACGGCACGCCCGGCCCGGTCGCCACCCGCCTGCGCGCCCTCTATATCGACTTCGCCCGCGCCACGGCGGTTTGAGGGAGATCACTCCATAATGGAGTGATCCGCCCGATCCCTACGGAACGACAGGAAATTTCCTCTGCCCTGCCGCCAATATGGTGGCAAGGTGGAGGGAAATGAGCGCCAGCCACCGCCTCATCCGGCCAAATCCCGCCTTCCGGTCCAGTTTATCTTCATAACGGCCCTTTATCGGGCTGATCCGATCCGTTCTTGCTTTAGTCTCGGGAACGAAGATAGAACGGGATTCGGATCATGATGGAAGATTTTTCCTACGCCCTCCCCGCCGGCGGTCAGGCCGATCCGGTTGCCGCGCCCGATGCGCGCAGCAGCCTGCTCGTGCTGGCCGACCGGATCGATCGCGACGCCCTGGAGCCTGTAGCGCAGGCGGCCGGCCTGCGATTGCTGGGCGTCACCCCGCTGGCCGACGCCATGGCCCGGCTGGATGCGCAGAGCCAGTGCGATACGCTGCTGCTCTTCTGCCCCGCCGCCATGCCGATGCTGGAGCAGTTGCTGGTCCAGATCGAAACCCAGGCGATCCACACCGGCATGGCCGTCATATTGGTCACGGGGTGGGAAACGGTCGAACTCGCTTTCGCCTGCCTGCGCAGCCCCTATTCGCAGCTGCTCTGCGACCCTGATCGCACCGAACTGGCGGCCGCCCTGGTCACCGCACGCCAACAGCGCCCCGTAATCGGCCGCGTGCATGAAGGCGACCGGGACAGCATCCGGCTGCAACAATTGAGCGAGGAAGTCGCCCGCCTCGCCCGCACCATCGATGTCCTGACCCAGCGCAGCCACCTTAGCGCCGTGCCCGGCTTTGACCTTGGCCCGCGCATGGCGGACCGGCCGAGCGACTATATCGGCATGCCGGTGCTTTCCCCGATCGGCACCGTTCCGCAAACGACGCCGGCCGAAAAATCCGCCCCCACCGTCTCCGCCGCGCAGATTCGCGACATGCTGCGCGCCCGCCGCATCCGCGCCGATTTCCTGCCCGGCGACCTGTTTGCCGATCCGGCCTGGGATATGCTGCTCGACTTGTTCGCCGCCCGACTGGAACAGGAACGGGTGTCCGTCTCCAGCCTGTGCATCGCCGCCGCTGTGCCGCCGACCACGGCACTGCGCTGGATACGCACCCTGACCGACAAGGGGCTGGTCGAACGGCAGGCCGATCCCCTCGACGGCCGTCGCGTCTTCATCGCCCTGGCACAGGATGCCGCTGACTCCCTCGCCCGCTGGTTCGGCGCCAGCCGCCGTTTCCTCAGCAATTGATGCTCAGCGCTTGACCGCCGCGCTTTTTCGCCTAGATAGGCGCTTCCCGAACAGGGGGCGATTAGCTCAGTTGGTAGAGCGTCTCGTTTACACCGAGAATGTCGGCGGTTCGAGCCCGTCATCGCCCACCATAAAACCCGCGGAAAAGCGCGGTTTTTGGCCATATCGCAGGGATGTGCCGATGAAAAGCTCAGCTCTGTGTATCCGCCGTGTATCCCGAGAGAATGGCGAAGCACGAGCCTGGCACGTATCTCGAGTTCATCAACCCGGTTCCATTCAGTGGCGCAGAAGGACCGGTAGAACGTGGCGTCCTGAACGATGCCGGGCGAATCTCCGGACGAGCGCAGTCAGCCGTGAGAGAAATTTCGGCTGCCGATTTCAACCGGATCATCTCGGTCGGCTTGGCTGAGGCGACACCGATTCTGCCGCGCGAAACGATCGTAGAGGAGCCAGCCATGCTGCGCGATGTGCGTGAACCCTTCATTTTTCAGGACGAAGAGCGAACCCGGATCGATCATTTTTCATCCCGCATCGTTCGAAACCGCGTGTTTCGAAGATTGGTGCTGAGAGCTTATGACGAGCGATGTGCGATCACCGGCCTGAAACTCATAAATGGCGGCGGCAGGGCTGAAGTTCAGGCCGCGCATATCCGACCGGTCGAAGCCAATGGACCGGATACAATCAACAACGGGCTTGCCCTGTCCGGCACAGCCCATTGGATGTTCGATCGCGGCTTGATCAGTCTGAGCGACGAACTGGAGATACTTGTTCACGACAAGCGAACGATCCTGACGGCATTCATGCCGTTATCAACCGAAGCAAACGCGCTTTGCTTCCCGGACGATCGGCAGACCGGCCTCATCCACATTTTCTAGCATGGCATCGTGAACACTGCTTCAAATGGTGAGCGACTTTTGCGTTGAGACACCACGAACAGGAAAGGAGCACTTTGGAGAAGTGGCTAAATGCTCGCCTCCGGCCCAGTCCAGTCGTTCAGTATCAAATTTTTTATTCTCAAGTGCTGACCGTCCGCTTTTTTGATGTCGCACAACTTGTAGGTGCCATCCGCCAGAGAACTGGCAGATGGCACCTCTCCGGGCGACCCGAAGGCAGGCCTCAATCGTAAAAGGCTCGCTTTCGGCCGGTTTTCAGAAGGTCATGCGAACGCCCACCGCATAGGTGGCGGGCGCACCAACCATGCGCGATGCGCCGTTCATTTCGGGATAATAGACTTCATCGGTGATGTTGCGACCCATCGCATAGACCGACCAGCCATGCGGCGATTCCAGTTCGATCCGGGCGTTGAGCAGCGTGTAGGCGGGCGACGTATTGCCGACGACCGCGTTCAAACGGTTCGATTCCTTGCCATGATGGAAGATGTTGGCCCGGCTCTTGAGCACCCAGCCATCGCCGAAGCTATAGCTGTGGACGAAGCCGACCCGGCCAGTCCATTTCGGCGCGCCGGGCAGCGGGTCGCCAACGGTGGCAGTCACGTCCGCAATGCGGTTGGAATTGAACTCGGTAATCTCCGAATAGAGATAGGTGCCGGACGCATCGAAATCGAGCTTGTGCCCGCCGCTGTTCAGCAGGTTGACGTCCAGCGCGCCTTCGAAACCGCGCGTCTTGGCCTTGCCGACATTGGTGCGGCCATTGGTGTCATTGTCGAGCCGCGTCGTCGCCTGAAGATTGTCGAAATCATTGGCAAAAGCGTCGAGTGAGAGGCGGATCGGTCCCTTATAATAGCGCACGCCCGCTTCATAGGCCCAGACGGTTTCCGACTGAAACGGCTCCGTCTCCGCCAGCGTCATGATCGACGTGCCGTCAAAACCACCCGACCGATAACCGCGCGCAACCGAAGCGAAGACGTTCAGATCATCCGTGATGAACCATTGCGCCGCCCCGCGACCGGACAGATTGTCATCCTTGAACTGCTTGTCCCACTGGAAATTGGGCGTCGTCGCAAAGAAGGTGGCATAGTTGGAAATGCCCCAGGGGTCGTCATCGACATTGCGGCCCTGCGAATCCACATCATCCTTGGTGTAGCGCAGGCCCAGCGTCAGCTTGACCTTGGGCAGCAGTTCATAATCGGCCTGACCGAACAGCGCGGCGCTGCGGCGGCGCTGATTATGGATGTTGTGATAGATGGTGCGCGCGGCCCAACTGGTCCACTGGCTCTGATAGTCGATCTTGTCGCTCATGTAGAAGCCACCGATCAACCAGTTGAAGCGGCCCTGCTGCTCGTTGCGCACACGCATTTCGAGCGACGCCTGGCTCAGATCCTCATCGAACAGATATTCATATTGGGGGTAGGGCGTGCCGTCGCCATTGCCACCGATATTGCGCTGGCTCGACTGCCAGCCGGCCACCATGTCGAAGCGGGTGGCATCGTTCAGCAGGTGCGAAAATTGCGCCGACGCGCCCTTGATGTCGATCCGCTGCTGAAAATAGGCGCGCGAATAGAAGCTGTAGGGATCATCATCCTCGCCGGCATTCAGGACGCTGCTATCCTCCGCCGCGCTGATCCGGTCATACTGGCGGGCATCGCCCCGGTCGCGGCTGGCAAAGGCCTTCAGTGTCAGGCTGGTATCCGGCCCGAAATCGATGTCGACCGTACCGCGCGCGGCGAACAGATCCTTGTCGCCAAAGCCCTTGCGCGCGCCCGGATCGTTGATCGCGGGCACCTGCGTCTGCACGACGCCACCGACGCTCAATTGCGCGCCAGCCAGATCGCCCGCGCCCTTGCCGTTCATGAAGCCGCCGCCCTGATCGGTCATCACCGCCAGTCGCACGCGCATATTGTCGCTGACCGGCCCGCCAATCGCGGCTTCGGCGCGCAGGCTGTCATAACTGCCATAGCGCACATCGGCATAGCCTTCGAACTTGTCGCTGCCGCCGCGCGTAATGGCATTGACGACGCCCGCCGTGGTGTTGCGACCATAAAGCGTACCCTGCGGCCCGCGCAGTACTTCGATCCGCTCCAGATCGAACAGCGGCATGCCCAGATAAGCGTTGGAACTCTGATAGACACCATCGACATGCAGCGCGACCGACGGGCTGCCATTGGGCTTGTAATCGTCCGCGCCGCCGATCCCGCGAATGGTCAGCAGGCCATAGCTTTCGCCACCAGTGCTGTAGTTGATCGACAGGCCCGGAACTTCATCGACCAGACTGGAAAAGTCGGTGATCTTGCGTTCGGCCGCTTCCTCGCCCGAAACAACGGTGATCGCCTGCGGCACCTTCGACAGGTCTTCGGCCCGCTTCTGCGCGGTGACGATGATGTCACCGCCGCCTGCGACTCCTGCGCCCGCTTCGGCAGCCGATAATTCGGTCGGCGCCTTTTCTACGGCGAGCGAGATCATCGTCGCGCCTTCATAGGAAATGGCCATGCCACGCCCGGCGATCAGACGACGCAGCGCATCGGCGCGGGAAAAACGCCCCTTGAGCGTGACCGAGCGGCGACCGGCAATGGCATCATAGGGGAAGACCATCT
The DNA here is from genome assembly GCF_900109095.1 of Sphingobium sp. AP50. GTDB lineage: Bacteria > Pseudomonadota > Alphaproteobacteria > Sphingomonadales > Sphingomonadaceae > Sphingobium. The sequence continues at coordinate 460,924 of NZ_FNYZ01000001.1, read as the reverse complement.
GGACGCCGGCCTGACGACCGAACTCGTTCAGCGACGTCGCCATATTCTGCGCGGGAATGTTGAATGCGATGGCCTGATCGCTCGTGGCGCTGGCGGGTGCCGCGGCGAGGATCAGGGGTAGTGCGACCGTATGGAAACTCATCTTTGCCCTCCGATGGAAGCGTCTCTCGGAGGATGGGATGGGTGGGCGGGATGCGACCGCTATCGCACCCGCAAAAATATTTAATCAGCTTGCTGTAAGGGTAATCGCGCCATTCGCGCTGCGCTGCGACCGGATACCGAAGGAGGCATGCAAGGCCGTCAGCAGGTCAGCCGGATCAGTCGTGGTAAAGCGCCCGCCCAGCCGGATGCGCGACAGCGCCGGATCAGCGATGACGATCTTGCGATCGAGATAACGGTTGAATTCGGCCACCACGAAATCGAGGCTTTCGCCTTCGAACACCAACTGCCCATTGTTCCAGCTACGCGCCCGGTCGAGCGTCACCATGTCCGCCGGAAGGACGGCGACCGTCTTGCCGATCACTCGTGCCATCGCGCCGCTTTTCAGCTGGCCGCCCCGCATGCTGTCAGCCACGCCTTCGAGCACCAGCAAGTCGAGGGATTCGGGCTGTTGTCGCGCATTGAAGCGGCCAGCGCCCAACCTGAAGCGAGCGCCCTCAGCCTCCAGCTCCAGCGGCCCGCGCGGTGCGGCGGGCACAGCCAAGCCGATCTCACCCCGCTCCAGCCAGACCCGGCTCCCCTTTTCATCGGTCCGCCAACTGATCCGGCTATCGGTGTTCAGCGTGATCCGGGTGCCGTCATCCAGCACCAGCGCACGCCGTTCGCCCACCGCCGTCTCCGCATGTTCACGCGCGGCGGCCCGCACCGCCAGCAATGCGCCGGCGATCGATGCGCCACCGGCCAGAACGCCCGCGCGCAACATTCCCCGCCGGTTGATCGCAGGGGCAGGCGCCGGGTCGGCGGGACGTTCCTCGACCGCGCGTAATCGCTCCACCTGCTCAAAGGCATGAGCCACCTGTGCGAAGGCCACGGCATGCCGGGGATCGGCTGCGCGCCATTGCTCGAAGGCCTGCGGCGTGACCGATCCTGCATCGAGCGCCGCCAGCCAGCCGGCGGCTTCTTCCATCATTGTCTCTGGTGTCGGTGGCGTTGCCATAAGCGCGAAAACGGGGCTCCTTGTTCCTGCGGCGGCGCTTCCTGCATCGCATGGGCAAGAATGGCCAGCCCTTTGGCAAGATGCTTCTCTACGGTAGAGACTGACAAGCCCATCCGCACCGCTATGTCACCCGGCAATAATCCTTCGATCCGCCGCATCTTCACCACCGCGCGCGGTTGTGGCGGCAATTGCTCCATCAGTGCGATCAGCCGCGCCAGCTCCATATTGCCCGATAACACCGCAAACTGGTCCGGCGCGCTGTCGGCAATCTCCATCGCTTCCATATCCGCCAGATGCTCGAACCGGACGACGGTGGCGCGACGATGGCGCTCATGCGCCAGATTGCGGATGATGGTCAGGACGAAGCTGCGGGGATTGACGATTTCGCGATGGTGCGACGCATTGATCGCACGGGCATAGGCCTCCTGCACCAGATCTTCCGCCTCGGTCGTGGGAACAAGTCGCGCCGCCTGCCGCCGGAACGCGATCCGGTGCGGCAGTATCTCGTCAATGAACCAGCGATCTACGTCCCTCAACCAGGTCACGGCAGCGTCCCCCTTCGGCTGAACGGGGCGGTTAGCCAGCGGACATGACAAAATCGGGACAGCCTGTCGCACTACTGTCAAACGCCGCCGATAGGGGCGCCTGATGCAAGCCTCTCCCTGGCATCGTCGCGCCGTGCTTGGTGCCATGGCCGCGCTTGGCGCCGCGCCGCTCCGATTGCTGGCCACGCCCTTCACTGCCCAGACCGACCCTTTCGCGCTGGGCGTTGCCAGCGGCGATCCCTCCCGCGACGGCTTTGTGCTATGGACCCGCCTCGTTGGCCCCGGCGCCCATCCTCTCCAGGCCAGATCGATCCCGGTCCGCTACGAAGTCGCCGACGATGAAGGCTTCCGCCACATCGTCCGCAGCGGAGAAATACAGGCGCATCCCGAGGCGGCGCACAGCATCCACCTCGAACTGACCGGGCTGCGACCGGGGCGATCCTATCATTATCGCTTCCATGCGCTGGGCGCGACCAGCCCGATCGGCCGCACCGCCACCGTGCCCGGCCGGGCCGACCGACTGCGACTGGCGCTCACATCCTGCCAGCATTGGGAACTGGGATGGTTCGGCGCCTATCGCGATATGCTGGCGGGCGATCCCGACCTGATCGTGCAGGTCGGCGACTATATCTATGAAACATCCTATCCCGACCAGCCCAGGGTCCGCGAATTCGGCGCGCCCGAACCGCGCGATCTGGACGGCTATCGCGCCCGCTACGCTCTCTATCGCACCGACCCGGATTTGCAGGAAGCGCACCGGCGCGTGCCCTGGCTGGTGACATGGGACGATCATGAGGTGCTGAACGATTATGCCGACCTCGCCAATCGGGAAGGACTGCCACCGGACATCTTCGCGGCGCGGCGGACCGCCGCCTATCAGGCCTATTTCGAACATATGCCGATTCGCCCCAGCCTGTGGCGCTCCATGGCCACCCCGCGCCTCTATCGCGGCGTCGACTGGGGTGAACTGGTTTCGCTTTCTATGCTCGACACCCGACAGTTCCGCTCCAGTCCACCCTGCGCCGCGCCGTCGATGGCCCGCAATGCTCGCCTCGACCATTGCGCCGAACGGCTGCGTCCTGATCGGACGATGCTTGGGCAGGCACAGGAGACGTGGCTGGCGCAACGTCTGACCGGGGAACGCAGGCCCTGGACCCTATTGGCGCAAGGGGTCTTCTTCGCCCCCCTCGCTTTGGATGGCACGGGCGAGGCCGTCTACAGTGATCAATGGGATGGCTATGCCGCCGGCCGGGATCGGCTGCTGGAACAACTGACCCGTCCCAACGTCCACAATCCCGTCATCCTGAGCGGCGACATTCACAGTTTCTGGCTGAACGACCTGCATGGGGCAGACACCAAACAACCGGTCGCGACCGAAATCGTCACTTCCGCCCTCGCCGCCCAATCCCCACCGGCCGGCCGCTTCGGCGATGTCCGCGCCAATAATCCCCACGTCCGCTTCAATGACCTGAGCCATAGCGGCTATGTCCGTATCGAGATCGAGCCAACGCGACTAGCCGCGCAGTTTCGTGCGGTCGATCCGAAATCGGCGCAGACTATGCCGACAATCCTGCAAGATATTGAACGGCATGCCATGTGAGTGTGTCGATATGATCCCCCTTGCTGTCACGAAGATAGGAAGGTCCAGATGACCCGAAAATTGGCGGAAGGTCGCATGATGGCCTATGCCTCCGGCAATTTTGGCAAGGCCCTGGTTTTCGGCGGAGCGGACCTGACCATCCTGTTCCTGCTGACCGATGTACTGGGGCTAGGCGGCACGACGGCGGGATGGGTGATGCTGGCGGCGTTGTGCGGCGATCTGGTCTTCGATCTGGTCGCGGCCCGACTGGTCATCCGGTTGCGCCATGCAGGCAAGGGCTATCGCTGGATGGTGGCGATCGCGGCGACGCCCTGTGCGCTGGCCTTTGCCCTTCTTTATGCGATGCCTGTCCTTGGCGCGCGGCAATTATGGATGCTGGCCGCCGCGCTGCTGGTGTTTCGCGGCGCCTATGCGGTTATCGATGTGCCGCATAATGCGCTGATGACACAGGTCACGAGCGACAGCCGCGCGCGCGGGCGCGTGTCCGGCTATCGCCTGTTCTTCAGCACGGCGAGCGCGTTAATCGTCGCAACCATATTGACGCCATTGGTGCAACAGGCGGGAAGCGCGCAGGCTTTCGACCAACTGGCGCTGACCGGTGCCGTCGCCGGCGGACTGTTTGCCGTGACGATGATGCTCTGTGCCTGGACGTCTGGCGGCGGCCAATCCCGCCCGGTGCGCCCAAGTGCGGAGCAGGACGGCATCCGCGTGCCGCTGCGCGATCCGATGGTGATCGGCATGGGCCTTCTCGCCTTGCTGACCGGCTTCGCGGCGCCGGCCTTCGGGCGGATGCTGCTCTATATCGGCAGCTATGTCGTCCATCGCCCCGATCTGGTCGCGACCTTGCTGCTGGCGCTAACGGCCGGGCAATTTGCGGGCGTCTTGCTGTGGACCGCCATGACCGGGCGGTTCAGCAAAAGCCTATTGCTCGCCATGGGGCATGGCGTTTGTGCAGCCGGTCTGGTCGCCTTCAGCCTCTGCCTGTCCTGGCCGGTGGCGCTCATGGCGTGCGCGGCGGTCATCGGCTTTGGCCTCGCCAGCGTCTTCATGCTGCCTTGGGGGCTGTTGGCCGATGCCGTCGATGTGGTGGAATGGCGCCATGGCCGGCGGTTCGAGACGGGGCTGTTCGCTTTTTACCTCGTCGTGGTGAAGGCGAGCGGCGCGGCTTCGACCAGCCTGATTGGCTGGACGCTGGGCTGGCTGCGCTATGTCCCCGCCCAGCCACAAGCGGTTACGGTACAGGCCGGCATGCTCGGTCTGGGGCTGGGGATTCCGCTGGTCGGCAGCCTGGCCGCTATCCTGTTGATGCGGCGCTTCGATCTCGGCCATGCCCGGCATGGCCGCTTGCTCTTCGCGCTGGACCGGCGCCGTCAGTCGGGCGCCGATCCGGTTTCGGGGTTGAAGCGGGGATTGGTGAAATCAAGCGGCGATGGTGAGATCTTGGCTGGCGGACTGGCGCTTTCCGCCCAGGCGCGGCAAAGCATGTCGCGCAGCATGGCGGCGCCTGCCGCCGTCCGTTCATAGACCATCGCGCGGACATCCTTGTCGGCGAAATCGGCAAAGCCGTTGCGCTTTTCCAGCGTGTAGACCGTCCCGACCTTGTCTCCCGCTTCGTCGAGGAAGGCGAGGACAGCTTCGAACATGTCGCCGCTGCGATGACTGGGGGCGCCGATGCGCGGCGCGATATCGGCCACCGTCAGCTTCATGCCGTCGACAAACTGGCTTTCGAACCGGCCATGGACGCTGCGGTCGGTCGTGACCCCCCTGGGATTATCGCCGCGCCAGCCATCCGAATGAATCGAGTCATGCATGGGCTGCGCGCCGTCGCCGATATAATGGCCCAAGCGAATGGCTTGGAAGGCGCAATGCTGCTCGGGCACAGACACGTCCCCACCCTCGGCCCGCGCCTTGCGGACATAGCGCATGCACACGACCAGCCGGTCATAGGCCTCGATCGCGGCATAGGGCAAAGTGCCGGTCCAGCGGACATTGGTGCGCGCGGCGGTCGCAGGATCGCTGTCCTTGATCGCTTCGTAATGCTTGTAAAGCGCGATCACGAATTCATAGCGCGAGCGCGGGATGGGCTTGAGGAAGGTAAATTGCTCGCGGAACCAGCCATGATTGGGGTCTTCCTCGATCTTCGAGAAATTCTCCGAATCCCCGCGCCAGCTGTCGGGCAGAGAGGCAGAGGCCGCGATATAATCGACATGCTTACGCAGGAATATCGGGCCGTCATCGGGAATGGCCTCGATCGCAGCGCGATCGATCACGCTATGGGCGGTGCCGCCCCAGGCGTGCGCTGCCGTGGGCAGCATGGCCAGGGCGATGGCTAAGGCGACTATACGCATGGGGCGGCTCCGTATCAGGGGTCGAGCGGATCGCGCGGATCGATCCGCGCGGACGTGAGACTGGGGCGGAAGGCGAGTTCAGTGGGTGAGAAACGGCGGCCGATCTGGCCCGGCTGATAACCCAGTTCGTCGGCATTGCGCTTGGTGAACTGCACGCTTTCGATCATGGCGCTCTGCTGCGGGTTGCAGAGGATCAGCGCATCATCGTCCAGCGGCGCGCCCATGGCGATCAGCAGCCGCGATGCATTGCGCAGGTTCGTGGTCGTGTGCCGGGCATAGGGCTCGATAACGATCGCATCGGCCGGCACGCCATAACGGTCGATCAGCGCCCTGCGCATCTCCTCCGCCTCGGCAAAGCGGGTTGCGCGCGGATGGGCGCGGCCGCCGGTGATGATGATGAAGGGAATGTCCCCCTGCGCGAAGCGGCTGGCGGCCAGACGCAGATGATATTTGCCGTAGGGGCTGAGCGGCATGTCGTCGACTTCCGGACCGACGCCGGTCAGGATCATGGCGCTGAAGCGATAGCGGCGCCAGTCGAGCGTCTTCGCCCGCGCCATGGCCGGGGCATTTGCCCCGCCCGTAAGGGGTTCATAGCCGATCGCGTCGGTGCGATCGCTGACGTCGAGCAGCGCCAGCGCATAGTCTATGCTGGGGTCCAGCGCCTGCGCCGACTTGTCGCGGGGCGTGCGCGACAGCCAGTCGGCGGCCTGCAACCGGGCCTGCCGCTCCTGCGGGTCGATCATGCCCGCGCCGTCGATCTGCGGATAGGATGGGACTTGCCCCAGCCCATAGGTCCGCACGATGGCATTGACGCCCTCCATTTCGCGCCGGATTTGCGCTGGCGCGCCATCATCCGCTGTCGGGAGGCTGGTAAGGCCTGCTGTGGCCTTTCCCATGGTTTCAACATCGGTCGGCGTCCAGATCATCGCCTGCGCCGCGCAGACCAGATCCTGCCCGCACGCCGCTCTGCGCTCCTGTCGGACGCGAAGCAACGTCGTAACGCCCTGCCCCGCCTTGATCCGATCCAGCGTCGCCGGATCGCGCCCCGCCGCATCGAACAGCGGGAAGAGACGCTGCGACAGCGCCTCCATCACAGTGTCGCGGGCTGCCCCGGCCGAAGCCGGGACAGGCGTAAACGCAACCGCCGCTGCCGTAAGCAGGCTTGTCATGCTCCGCCGCATCACCAGCTCTTGCTGATGACGAGGCGGAAGTTGCGGCCGAAGATCGGGCGGCCATAGATCGCCTCCGAACTGCCCTGCCCGCTCAGCGAGTCGGTGCGGGTATTGCCTTCGGTCAGGCCATGGGCATTGAAGAGATTATCGCCCACGATCTGCGCCTGCCAGCTACCGTGACGCGCCGTGATGCCCGCGCCCACCGTGCCATAGGCCGGCAATGCGGTATTGTTGTAGAGGTCGACGAAGCGCTTGCCCATATAGGTGTAGCGGCCATAGACGGAGATATCCGTGCCGTTCGTCTGGAAGTCGAAGCTGGGGCGGATATTGCCATAGACTTTGGGCTGGCGGACGATCTGGTTGCCTTCGGCCTGTTCCGGGTCGGCGCCGGTCGAGCTTTGGAAATTCTTGTACTTGGGATCGCTGATGGTCAGCGCGCCATTCAGCGAGAACCAGTTGGTCAGCGCCAGCTTGCCGTCGAATTCGACGCCCTTGACCTGCGCTTCGCCGATGAAGGGAATGTTCACATCGTTGCGGCCGGTGGTCGGATCAAAGGCCAGGAAGCTGGCGTTGAGCGGATCGAAATTGGTGTAGAAGCCGGTGACGTAGAGATAGGAGCGGCCGAAGGCGAGCTTCAGGCCCGCTTCGAACTGGTCGGCCTTGGTCGTGATGATGGTCGGGTTGATGCTCATCACCGTCTGAACGTTGGGCGGCGTTTCCAGGTGCGAGGCACGACCATAGATGCCGACATGGCTGGAGAAGTCATAGTTCGCGCCGACGGTCCAGTTGGTGACGTTGGGCTTCAGCGTCTGGTTGAGGATGACGCCGGTGAAGGCGCGGGTGCTGTCATCCGCCAGCGTGGTGGTGTCACCCAGATTGGCGGCCTCGGTCAGCGCGGCCCAGCCCTTATAGCTGTAGCGTTCGTGACGGATGCCTGCATCGATGCGCAGGCCCGGTATGATTTCCCAGGTGTCGTTGGCATAGAGCGCGAACATCTTCGCATCGCTGTCGCCCTGATTGAGCGTCGCGGCATAGTTGAGCACGCCATTGTCGGTTACGCGGCCGATTTCCGTGCCGGCGGCATTATAGGCGACCAGATCCAACGTGCGCGGCTTGCCCGAAACTTCGATCAGATAGTTCTGGTAAAGGGTGCGGCTGCTTTCGCCATAGAGGCTGCCATAGAAGCCGAGCTTCAGGTCGTGGCTACCGAACCCGGTTTCGAACTTGCGGGCGACCGACAGGTTGGCCTGACCCGAGTAGAATTTCGAATGGATGTCCCGATACTGGCCCTGCATGACCAGACCCGATGCCGAATAGGGATCATAGACGGTGTTGGTCCCGGCCAGCGTATAGCCGAAATGATCGACCGCGCCAAAGGCCGTGGTGGCGCGGGCGAGATAGCCGCTGGCGAAGCTGTTGCCGTCGGCCGGGTTGGTAGTCGAATAGAAGGCCGTGAAGTCGTTCTTGCCCTGGGTGTAGCCCGCCTTGGCGGATACCAGCCACTCGCCGAACTCGCCGTCATATTGGGCGCCGAAATTGATCATCTGCATATGGCGGCCATCGGACAGGTCGCTGTTGCGGCTCTGGATCTGACCGGTGCCGTCGCGATACATGAGGTTCACGTTGCGCAGCGCCGGCGAGTTCATCGTGCCGTCGAAATAGTCGATATATTTGTCGAGGGAAACGCTGGGATTGCGCGGATCGGCGGTCGGGATCGGCAGATAGAAGACGTTATGGTCGTTCACATAGTTCACATTGAACTTGACCGATCCATTGTCGAAATCATGCTTGATATTGGCGCGGATCTGGCCGCCCTTGTCATTGGGGAAGCCATTGTCGCGATAGCCGTCATGCTGGCGGATGAAGCCGCCGATCGCATAATAGGTATCCTTGCCCAGCGGCCCGGCCTGATAGGCGTCCAGACGATAGAGGCCGGTGTCACCCAGCGTGATCTGTGCCTTGCCGCGCGGCGTATCGCTGCCGGTGACGGTGATGGCGTTGATGATAGCGCCCGAATAGCTGGCATAGACCGGCGCAGGGCCGCCGCGCACGACCTCCACATGGTCGGTCATCAAATCCTGCTTCAGGATCGCGTCGCCACGGAAGAAGACACCGTCATTTTCGTGGAACAGCGGCAGGCCGTCCTGCTGAAAGCTGACAAAGCCGCCGTCATTGGGCAGGCCGCGGATGCGGTAGATATTCTGGACTTCGCCGCCGGTGATTTCGGTCTGGAAACCGGGCAACTGGCCGATCAGGTCGGCGAAGTTTACAGGCGCGATCTTCTCCACATCCTCGTTCGAGATGGTGTTGATCGCATAGGATACGTCGAAGCGGCGCTGGGCACGGGTGGAGCCGGTGACGATGATGTCGCTCGGCCCGTTGCCGGCATCGGCGGCCTGATCGACGGGTGCGGCCTCCTGCGCGAAAGCAGGGGTGAAGGCAGTCAGCGCCGCAAGGGCGGTGCCGGTGGTCAGGATGGTCTTGAACATGGAGAGCCCCTCTTTGATTGGTCGGGCGCTCCCCTGACGCTGGCGTGTGACATTTTTAATTATTGTTGTGAAAATAAATAAAAGCGCATAGCCGATCGTCGCTTTTCACCGGCGGCGGGTATCGACCATGCAATTTCCCAATCTGGACAAGGACCAGCGACGCATCCTCCAGATGCTGCGCAAATCGGGGCCATTGTCCCGTTCCGCTTTGTCGGCGGCACTGGAGATCAGCGGCACGGCGCTTACCCGCCTGTCCCGCGATTTGCTGAGCCTCAGTCTGGTGGAGGAAGTGCCGACAGCCGAAGTGCAGGGACGTGGACGTCCCGCCATTCCGCTGCGACTATCGGGCCATGGCGGCTATGCGGTGGGGGCGACAGCGCATAAGGGTTTTCTCGATATCTCCCTTGTCGACTTCACCGGCGCCCCGATCGCCAGCCATCATGAAACGGTCGAGCCGACCGATCCCCATGGCTTCGCGCAAAAGGTGCGGCGCATTACCCATGAACTGGTCGATCGCCACGGCCTGCTGGGGCGGCGCATGCTGGGCCTGGGTGTCGCCGTACCGGGTCCGCCCCTGTCGCCGACGGGGGATCGCTGGAGCGTCGTCGACGTGCTGCCAGACTGGCGTGACGCGCCATTGCGTGACATTCTTTCCGCCGAAATGGGATGGCCGCTGTGGATCGAAAATGATGCCAATGCAGCCGCCATCGCCGAATATTATCTGGGTGGTCTGCTGAAGGATTTCACCACCATCGTCGTTCTGCTGCTGGGCTTTGGAATCGGCGCGGGGGTTATTGTCGACGGACGACTGGTGCGCGGCCAATATGGGGTTGCGGGTGAAATCGGTTGCCTGTTCCCCGGGCATTTGCCGAGGCCCAGCCCTCTCGACCTCCTCTCGATGCTCCGCAGCGCGGGCTGCAATCTGTCTTCCGTCACCGACATCGACTTCAACGCCGCAGATCAGGCGCCCACGATAGAAGCCTGGATGGACCGCGCGGCGCAGCAACTGGAATCGCTGTGCAACTCGGCCTTTTCCTGGCTGGACCCCGGCGCGATCGTCCTGGCCGGCACCTTGCCGCCCGACATTCTTCGAGGACTAACGGATCGCATCCGTCGCGCTGACCTGGTCACGACCGTCCACCAGCGCCGTCCGCCTGTTCGGGTCTCCACCCTCAACGGCTCACCGATTACGCTGGGCGCTGCGCTTTTGCCCATTCACGCCCTGTCCGCAGAAGCCTGAACGCTCTTTCGACGGTCGCGAGCGTCAACGCCCTGTCATGCAGACATGGCAGGAGGGGGCGACCCAGACGATGGAGACCTGCCCCTTGACCGACTCCTTTGCCGCTTCCTCCTCCGCTTTCGACATGGACCGCATCAAGGCGGAAATCGCCGACAGTTTCGACGAGGAACTGGAAATGGAGATCGACGAAAGCCGACTGGAGGAAATGCTGGACGACTTGGCCGATCATCCCGATCGCGAACAGTTCGACCGACGCACCTATTTCCGCGAGCTTTTCCGCCTCCAGCATGAACTGGTCCGGTTGCAGGACTGGGTGGTCCATAAGGGGCTGCGCGTCGTCGTATTGTTCGAGGGGCGCGATTCAGCGGGTAAGGGTGGCGCGATCAAGCGGATCACACAGCGGCTCAATCCGCGCGTCTGTCGCGTCGCCGCCCTTCCTGCCCCCAATGGGCGTGAGCGGACCCAATGGTATTTCCAGCGCTATGTCGCGCATCTGCCGGCGGCGGGTGAAATGGTGCTGTTCGATCGCAGCTGGTATAATCGCGCTGGCGTCGAGCGGGTGATGGGCTTTTGCACCGAGGAGGAGGTGGAGGAATTTTTCCGCTCCGTCCCCGAATTCGAACGGATGCTGGTCCGATCAGGCATCATCCTGATCAAATATTGGTTTTCGATCACCGATGAGGAGCAGCAATTCCGTTTCAACATGCGCATTCACGATCCGCTGAAACAGTGGAAGCTGTCACCGATGGACGTGGAATCACGCCGCCGCTGGGAGGATTATACCCGTGCGAAGGAAGCGATGCTGGAGCGGACCCATATCGAAGAGGCGCCCTGGTGGGTGGTCGAGGCGGTCGACAAGAAACGGGCGCGGCTGAACTGCATCGCCCATTTGCTGGACCAGATTCCCTATGACGATGTACCCAAATCGCAGGTCGTGCTGCCTGATCGCGAACGCCATGCCGATTATCTCCGCCATCCGATCCCGACGGACATGTATGTGCCGGACCGCTTCTAACGCTTCATGAAGCCAAGCCAGCGTAGCAGCATATAGGTGCTGGCGGCCGCACCGGTCGCCAGCATCGTGGCATGCACTGTGCCATAGGGGCCGTCAGCAAAGGGCAGCCCACCCGTGTTCATGCCGAATATGCCGGTCACGAGCGTCGCGGGCAGCATCAGCGCGGTCACGATCGAGAGCATATAGAGATTCTGGTTGGTGCGTTGCGATTCCTGGATATCCAGCTCCTCGCGTAGCAACCGCAATTGCGCCTGCACCCCCATGATATCGCCATCGAGCGACTGAAGGCGCTGCGCGATTTTCTCGACCGTAGGCAGCAGGCTGTCGGGCAACTCCTCATCCTGCTCCAGCCGCTGGAATACGCCACGCATGCCGGAAAGCAGGCGGTGTATCTGTGCCAGGCGGCGGCGAATGCCGATAAGGTTGCGGGCGGTCGGGGGATGATGGCCGTCCAGAAAGGCGTCCTCGGCCCGTTGCACGTCGGTGCTGAGCGAGCGGCTGATGTCGGCGATATTGTCGCCGATTGCCCCCACCAGCAGTTCCAGCGCCTGCGGCGGGGTGATGGAGGCAGCGCCACGCATCAGCCGCCCCTTTGCAATGTCGGCCGATCGCAACGGGTGCAGCCGACAGGTCAGCATCAGCGATGGCGTGAGCGCCACCCGCAGCGCGCCGACACGCGCCGTGTCGGCGACGTCAAAATCCCGCTCGAAATCATGGATGACACAAGCGACGATACCCTCATCGACCAACGCCCGCTGGTGGGTTTCGGCCGCGAGCAGCAGATCCCGCACCGTCGACGGCAATCCGGCATGATCGCCGATCCAGCGCTGCGTCCCATGATCCGCCAGATTAAGGTGCAACCAACGGAATTGACCAGCGGCGGGCGCTTCGCAATCGGTGACCGGCCGGGTCTGGCCTTCGCCAAAATCGAGGCCCCAGATGAGGCCCGGCCCCAGTCCGCCGATCGGACCGGAGCCGCCAAATGCCAGAGGCCGGGTGGCTTCGTTCACCGCATCGGACGATCAGAGCAGCGCCGAAAAGAGCATGTAGAGGCCACCCGCCAGCGCGATCGACACGGGCAAAGTCAGCACCCAGGCCATCAGCAGGTTGCGGATCGTGCTCATCTGCAATCCGGATCGGTTCGCCGCCATCGTTCCTGCCACGCCGGACGAAAGGACATGGGTGGTCGATACCGGCAGGCCCAGATGATCGGCGCCGAAGATGGTGGCCATCGCAACCAGTTCCGCCGACGCGCCCTGCGCATAGGTCAGGTGCGACTTGCCGATCTTTTCACCGACGGTAACAACGATCCGCTTCCAGCCGACCATGGTGCCAAGGCCGAGCGCGAAAGCCACGGCGATCTTGACCCAGAGCGGGATGAAGCGCGTGCCCGCGTCCAGCGAACCCTTATAGCTGGTCAGGCTGTCCTTCGCCGTATCGGACAGGCCGGCCGCCTTGTCCTTACCCAGCCGCTTGATCGCTTCCGAGGCGAGATACATGTCGTTACGGACATTTTCGACCGCCGCCGCAGGCACTTTAGCCAGTGAACCATAGTCGCTGACCTGCCGGTCGACATTCTGGATCAGCACCGCCAGCGCCGGCTTGGTCGCATCGCCATAGCTTTTATCGGCGATATAGCGGGTGACTTCGGCCCGAGCCTGCACCGCATTGGCATTCGCCGCGACCGGGACGTCCAGCGCGCTGGCCGCAGCGCGGGAATTTTCGTGGAATTGCTGGGTATATTGAGCCGGCACGGCGCGATTGAGCGCATAGGCGGTGGGCACGGTGCCGATCAGGATCAGCATGATGAGGCCCATGCCCTTCTGCCCGTCATTCGATCCATGGGCGAAGCTGACGCCGGTGCAGGTGAAGATCAGCAGGGCACGAATCCAGGTCGGCGGCGGCAGGCCGTCCCTGGGCTCTTCATAAAGCGCCTTGTTGCGGATCAGCAGTTTCATCGCCAGGAACAGCAGCGCAGCCACGCCGAAGCCGATCAGCGGCGAGATGAGCAACGCCTGACCGATTTCCGTGGCCTTGCTCCAGTCGACGCCCGCCGTGCCGCTTTTGCCATGCATCATCGCATTGGCGACGCCCACGCCGATGATCGATCCGATCAGCGTGTGCGAACTGGAGGACGGAATACCCAGCCACCAGGTCGCCAGGTTCCAAAGGATCGCAGCAATTAGCAGCGCAAAGACCATGGCGAAACCAGCGTTGGAGCCGACCTGAAGGATCAGTTCCACCGGCAGCAGCGACACGATGCCGAAGGCGACCGCGCCGGTCGACAGCAGCACGCCCAGAAAATTGAAGAAGCCCGACCAGACCACCGCCACATTGGCGGGCATGGCATTGGTGTAGATGACGGTCGCGACCGCATTGGCGGTGTCATGGAAGCCGTTCACAAATTCGAAGCCCAGCGCGATCAGCAGCGCGATGAACAGCAGCATGAAGGGCAGATAGGCGGTGGGCGCAATGCCGACCGCCGTCGCATCGGCATAGATGCTGTAGGCAACATAGATCAGCGCCGCAAGAATCGCGGCGGCAAAGCCGACCTGCCCCGCCAGACCCAACCCCTTGTCCAGATCCGGACGCGCAACTTGTCCGTCCATAGCGATTGTGGCGTTCATCGAATCATCCCCGGCGCGGTTTGCACCGCCATGGGCTATGGGGTTTTCGTGACAGGGTAATTGCAATAGCGCGGTTGCAATCTGGGCAAGCAGAGAAAGCCACCCAACATCAAGCCGCAACACGCGGCCGCCCCTTGTAGCAATGCGCAAAGCGATAGTGGCAGATTGTACGCAGGCCGTGACGCTCAGGGAGAGCGCGCCAAGGCGCGCCTGAACGCTATCCAAAATTACAAATCATTATCCCAAGAAAGCATGCCACTTTGAGCGATAGCGCCCAGTATGCGGGCACTAGGTTTCGCCTGGCGCACAAAACTCTTGCGGTCCACCGACACCAGGCCGAATTGCGGGCCATAGCCCGATATCCATTCAAAATTGTCGAGCAGCGACCAGTGGGTGTAGCCCAGCACCGGCACGCCTTCATCCATCACCACCTTCAACCCCCGCAACGATTGCGGGATATAGGCTTGGCGGAGGGCATCGTCGCTCGCTGCGATGCCGCTTTCGGTGATCAGGACTGGCTTGCCCGTACCCTGATGGGCGTAACGCACGCTGTTGCCGAGCGATGCCGGGTAGATTTCGCGGCCGTCGCTCGCCATCGGCGCGCCAGCCGGCGGCGGGACCAGTCCCCTGGTGTCGTAGCGGCGACGGGTATAGTTTTGGACGCCGATGAAATCGGCATGGGTCCGGGTCACATCGAACCAGGGTTCATAGACCGCCCGACGCTTGGCCGCCCGATAGCTGTTATCTTCGCCGACAAGTTGGTCGTCCTCGACCGCCAGCCCTACGCCGACCGGCAGTGCGGGTCGCAGCGCCTTGATTGCCTGATAGGCCTTGATATGCGCGGCGACCATCGCCGACGTCACATCCTGTTCGCTGAACAGCGCGCTGGCAAAAGCGGGCCTGCCCGACGCCTTGGCCGCAGCGGCCAGCATCGCCTTGACGCCGCCCATGAAGGCGGGCGGCAGCGCGACGAAGCGCAGCAGCGCCGAGACATTGGGTTCGTTGAGTGTCACGGCATAGGCGATACGATCGCCCAGATGGCGCATCGCCCGGTCGCAGAAGCGGGCGAAGAGATCGGCGCCGTCAGGCGACTGGAAATGCCCCTGCCCCGCGAACCAGCGCGGCACGCTGAAATGGCTGAAGGTGACGATCGGCGCCAGACCCCGTTGCAGACAGCCGTCGATCATCCGGCCATAATGGTCCAGCATCGCGGTGGAAAACTGGCCCGGCTCCGGCTCGATCCGCGCCCATTCGATACCGAAGCGATAGGCATTTAGGCCCAGTGCCTTCACTAGGTCCAGATCCTGCGCCCAGCGATGCAGGCTGTCGCAGGCATCGCCCGATGGTTCGGCGAACAGGGTCGGTTTCACATGTTCCAGCAGCCACATGTCGGACGCGACATTGTTGCCTTCCACCTGATGCGCGGCAGTCGCCGATCCCCAAAGGAAGGCTCCGGGAAAGTCACGCCTGCCCTTGGTCTTAGACGCGGCAAGGGCTGGTGCGGCCACGCCCGCCGCGCAGATGCCCAGCAGCGCGCGGCGGGAAAGATCGACCTTCGTCATTTGCGCGCGCCGCATTTGGCAACGACGCTGTTGCAGCGCCAGCCATGGGCGAAGGGCGCCAGATGATAGCCATTGGCATAGACATTGGGCGCGCTCAGATAATCGGTGGAGATGATCTGCGCCCCGCTCGCCAGCGCGGCATCGCGGCGGTGGGCGTCATCGTCGCGGGCATCGACGGTGTCGATGTCGGCGCGGGCACGGACCAGATAGCCCTTCTTCACCGCGTCCTTGATTTCGGCGCCATGGCTCAGCGCATTGTCGAACAGCATGAAGGCGGTGTGCGCCATGCCGGGCTTGCCCTGGACGAAGGCCATGCGCCCCTGCAAGGACGGGCGGCCGTCCAGATAGGGGGCGAAGGCCGGCAGGTTCATGCCCGGTACCAGGAACAGGAAGATGAACTTGCCACGCGCGGCCTTCACGCTGGGCCAGCGCTGGGCAAGCGCCGCAGCCTCCAGCGTCGGCATGGACCCGCGCAGATCGTCGGGCGCGAACACTTTGTCCCGGCCCAGGATCGTGCGGATGCTCTCGTCCACCTCGTCGAACGCCGCCTGATCGAAGGGCGGAACGGTCGCCGCGCCGGGGATGGCGCGATCCAGCCCGGACAGCTTGGGCTCCAGCAGGATGAAGACCGGGCTATGGTCCGGCTCGCTGTCCGACCATTGTTTCAGCAGGGTCAGGCAGGAGCGGAAGCTGGGGCACTGGCTGCGGAAATCGAGGTCGGCGACATGGAAGACCTTGATGCCGGGCTGGTGCAATTCCTCGGCATAGATGGGCGCCAGATCGGTCGCGCCCTGTTCGCGCAGCTGGCGATAGGGCAGCGGATCGGCATAGGCGTCGCCCTTGGGATCGGGCTGCAGGTCCAGTTCGATGCTGCGCACGCCGCTGCGCAATTGCGCCTGCAGTGGCATCTGCACATAATCCAGCGTCTTGGCCATCTCGGTCAGGCCGCCGGGATGCTCGTCCTCCATCGCCGCGCGCTGGGCCGGCGTCATCGCCAGCCCCATTTTTTCCATCAGCGCGGACAGGCGCGGCGCCATCAGCGCCATGACCCGGGGGTCGGCGGGCATCGCATAGCTGTTATGCGTGCCCACCACCTGAATCTGATTGATGGACAGCGCATCGTCCGGCGCTGCGCTGTCCGTCGCCTTTTCTCCCCAGGCCGCGCTTGCGATGAGCGCGGCGGCGGCGATGCCGCCAGCAATCTTGCTATTCATGATATGCTTCCCCGAAGGCTCTGTGGGAGATCAGAAACTGACGTTGACGAAGCCGCCAACCGTGCGGCGCGCGTTGGGCGAGGTGTAATGGAGCAGGCCCAGCGCCCCATATTGCTGCCAGCCGGTGGAGAAATATTTGTCGAACAGATTGCGGGCATAGACGCCAAATTCGACCGTCTTGCCAGGCAGGCTGAAGGTCAGGCGGCCATTGACCAGACCATAGCCGGGCACATTGGAATAATCCGGCTGGCCCACCACGGTCCAATATTCGCTGCGGTAGGCATAGTCGGCATGAGCGCGCACGCCGAAGCCCGACCCGAATTCGGTTTCATAGTCGATCGCCGCCGTACCCGCCCATTTGGGCGAGTTGGTCAGGCGCGATCCGGTATAGTCGGTGGTGGTGTTATAGACATAGTCGGTGAACTTGGCGTCGGTATAGGTCAGCGCCCCAGACAGGGTCAGGCCCTTCACCGGCTGGACCGCGACATTGCCCTCCACGCCCTGCGTGCGCAGGCCGCCGGCATTGCCGATCACCGTCGCGTCGAGCAGGCCGCCGGCGCCGTCGGGGATCTTGGTCAGGATCGTTGCCTGGAAATCCTTGAAATCGGACCGGAAGATGTCGAGGTTCAGGCGCAGGCGGCGGCCGAACCATTCCGACTTGATGCCCGCTTCCCAGGCCTTGACCGTCTCGTCCTTGTAGGGCGCATATTTGTTGCCGACAAAGGCGATGCCGGCCGGCTTGTAGCCGGTCGAATAGCTCGCATAGAGCATGACATTGTCGCTGACCTGCCATTGCGGGGCGATACGATAGGAGAAATTGTCGCCCTTCACCCGGCCGAAATCGATCGCCGGCGCGGCGCTCGATCCCACGAAGGTCGGGGTGTAGCCGGCAATGGCCTGTGCATTGACGGTGATGAAATCCAGGCTCTGCGAATTATTGTCGTGCGTGTAGCGCCCACCCAGCGTTAGGCTTAGCGCTGGCGTGAAGTTGAACTTCAACTGGCCAAAGGCCGCGATCGTTTCATTATTGGCATCGAACAGCGAGGCATTGGCATCAACCCCGGCCGCGCCGGTCAGGGCGTACAGCGTTTGGAGCGGCGTACCGTTCGCATCATAGAGCGGCGTTCCCAGCGTTGCCCATTGGGCCTGGATTTGGCGGGCATGGAGCTTGTTGTAGAAGCCCCCCACCAGATATTCGACGAAACCTCCAGTCGGCGAAGCCAGATGGATTTCCTGGCTGACCTTGTCGGTATCCAGATATCCCAGGTTGAACGGGATGTAGGCATATTGATCGGCCGGCGCGAGGTTCGCTGGGGTCGAATTATCATATCGGGTCAGTCGGTAAGCGGTGATCGAGGTCAGATCATGATCGCCCAACTTCGCGTTGATCCGCAGCGAGGTGCCATATTCTTCCGTCGTGATTTCGCCGAAAGAGGAGTCCGCGGTATCGGCGCTCTTGGGACCGGGATAGACGCCAAGATTGTTAAGGATCGCTGTCAGAGCGGCTGACTGGCCCGACACTGGCGTGCGCACGCTGCTGTCCCAATGATAGGCATAGTCGCCCGACAGCATCAGATTGAAGCTGTCCGACGGCTCCAGATAGAGCTTGGCGCGGCCGCCATATTCATGCTGAGATCCGACCAGTCGGTTGAGCGTCACATTGCGGCCAAAGCCGTCGAACGCCTGATCGAAGCCGGACACGCGCAGCGCCGCGATCGGCCCCAGCGGAATGTTGACGGTGCCGTTCAGGATGCGCTCGTCATGCTCGCCGAAGCTGGCGCTGGCGCGGACCGACAGGTCGCCGATCTTCGGCTTGCCGGTGGTCACCGCGATCACGCCCGATGTCGCATTCTTGCCGAACAGCGTGCCCTGCGGCCCCATCAGCACGTCGACGCGGTCGATATCGACCAGGCCGGTCAGGCCGTTGGCGCGCTGGCCGTCCATCACCACATCATCGACGACGACGCTGACCGACTTGGCATTGGAAAAGTCGAAGGAGGTGCTGCCGACGCCGCGGATCTGGAAGGCTGCGCCCTGGGTCGGGTCATATTGCACGCCCGGCATGGTATATTGCAGGTCGGTGACCGAGGTGTAGCCGGTCTTGGCCAATGTATCGCCGCTAATCGACTGGATCGCCAGCGGCACCTTCTGGCTGCTCTCGCTGCGGCGTTCGGCCGTCACCACGATTTCCGGCAGTGCCTCACCCGCTTCGGCGGCGTCCTGCGCCTGGGCGATGCCCATGCCCAGCGGCAGGGTGCCGCCGACCAGCATCGTCGAAAGCAGCAAGAGGCTGCGCTTTGTCTTGTACCCGAACATGATTCTTGCTCCGTCCCATCGAACCGTTGGGCCGCGCACTAGAATCTCAGTTTTACCGTTTTAAGACGATCGTTCGATCAATTTATCCAATTAAATTTATATTTAAGACGATCGTTCGATTCTTGCGAAATGCCGGGACATGTCCGGGAATGGTTCGACCAATGCGCCACGGGCAAGGATTTCAAGGCCATGGCCGATCAGCGCGACAACGATCGCCTGTACCCGCGCGCGATCGCCATCGACCGGCACGTCGATCCATTCCGCCACCTGCACATGGACATTTTCCGCTCGCCGCCGCCGCATATCGATAGCGAAAGGCAGAAAGGCGGGATTGCGATTGGCAAGCAGTGCGCTCTCATGGGTCAGTTGGATAATCGCGCCGCTGCCAGGCGCGGTGCCGTTTGAGGCGCGAATGTCCGTCCGCATCCGACGATAGATCGCCTCCACCCCGCCGAAGACGATGTCGCGATGGGTCGGGAAATGATGGGCGACGCTCGACGCTGCCATGCCCGACGCCTGGGCGACCGCACGGTGCGACAGCGCGCCCACGCCATCTGCGACGATCAGGTCGGCGACATGGTCGGCCAGCGCGGCCTTCGGCCCCTGGGGTATGATGCCGGCGGCGTCCAGTGCATCGGCCGATGGCACTGCGAGGCGATCGACCAACGCCATATGCCATTGGCTTGCCGCCGGCGCAGGTGCCTCTGCCGGATCGCGCAACAAAGCTCGTATGGTCGACTGGCGCAACAACCGATAGTCGGCCATGTCGCCAAGCGCGATCGAGAAGGGGCGCTCGTCAAGGCAATAGGCGTGGATCGCATCAGCCAGCCGGTCGCCGTCCGGCGACATCTTCAGCATCTCCCGCCACATCGCCGCCGACCGATCGATCAGCCGGGGCACATCTGGTACGGTTTCTGGTATCCGGCTGGCGAGCAGCGCCAGTTCACAGGTAACAATGGCCGAGATGCGCTGCTCGCCCGCCATCAGGTCGAGCCAGGCGCCAACCAGATCGGGCAGCAAACCCGCACCGACCGGTTCGATCCCGTTGAGCCGCAGCAGGAAACCCTTGGCTACGGCATCAGCAAGTTCGATCTCGCGTGCGATGACAGCCGTGACCAGCGCAGCGCGATCGCCGATACGATAGCTGATCGATCCGACTGACATCTCTGCCTGCTCCGCAACGGTCCGCAGGCTCATGCCGGCCAGACCGAGTTCGGCGATCACCGTGCGCGCGGCATCGACGATGGTGATATTGGCCGCCGCGTTGCGGATGGCCATGCGGTCTGCCGGAGCGTTCATGTCGCCTTCCATATCGCGCAACACGAAACAGTCCAGTATGACCGCCAGACGGCAGGTCACCTACCGCTTGCCTCGTTTGCCAAATATCGAAATTCTCGACACGGAAGATGCGCTGCACCGGCGTGAGCTGATCCACGGACTGTAACGGAAGTAACTAGAGTCTGTCCTGATTAGATTGAGGCTTATCCGCTGTTCCCAAGGTAATTTGCGCACTCGTGCGGCGGGAAGGCATTGAGCAGTTGTCCGATGCACTGCCATGTCGCCTCGACGGTACGTTCGGCGGCTTTGCGCAAGAGCAGCTTGAGCTTTGCGAAGACTTGTTCGATCGGATTGAGGTCTGGAATGTAAGGCGGCAGGAACGGAAACCTGGCGCCTGCGGCCCGGATGGCCTGGCCTTTGTGGCTGCCCAGATTGTCCATGATGACGATGTCGCCAGGCGACAGGGTCAGCACGAGGGACTGCTCGACATAGGCGGTGCAGAGCTGGCCGTTGACCGGCCCGTCCAACACGCAGGGGGTCGCAGCGTAGCGCTGCCACGAAGGCCAGGGTCTTCAACTGGCCGAAGGGAGCCTTGGCGACGAGCTTGCTAGCACACTTCGACCAGACGCCTGGGATCACTTCTTCCACTGTGCTCGCCGACGCGCAATCTTCGGACGATCCTGCTCGCTGGCGAACAGGCTTTTTTTTTGAAGCTGTGACCGGCTTTGCGGAGCAACGATCATACCGCATTGGGGCTGACCCGATAGCCGCGCTCGACCAGCTCCGCCGCCAGGCCCTGCACGGTCAGATGCGGGCATTCCTCAAGCGGCGGCAGCATCCATCCCTGTTCGTCCGCCAAAACACCTGGTTTGTGACCGCTCATCGGAAGCGAGGCGGCACTGCCCGTGTCGCACAGTCGCTGCGACCACTTCAGCGCACTCGCAACGCTCACGCCAAATGCCGTCGCCACCTCGCGACCCGTTCTGCCCGACAATATCGCCGCCGCCACACGCTCCCGAAAATCCCCTGAACAGGCTTGAGGCATCGCTGCTGGCCTCCTGCCCAGCAGGAAACTTGAATCACAACCACGCCAACTTGGGAATCCCTACCGATTCAATCTCAACGGACACATTCTTGAGTCGGCCCGGAAGACAGGCCGGGTCGAAAAGCCAATCAAAACCCGATCCGCTCCCCCTCCTGCCGCCAGTCCGCCTCTGCCCGCAGCCGCGCCAATAAATCCTGCGCATCACGCGCAGGGGCATGACGCAACTGCCGCTTCACCGCCGCAAAGTCGCCCGGCGTCAACATGGTCAGCGCCGCGATATCGGTCGGCGCATCTATCCCGAAAAAGCGCTGAAAGGCGCGCGCCACCCGTTCCGGCCCCAGCGGCGCCAGATCCAGCTTGAACACGAAACGACGCAGCGCGGCCGGGTCCAGTCGGCAGACATGGTTGGTTGCCGCGATCACCGGCAGCGGATGGCTGTCGAGCCAGGTCAGCATCTCGTTAACCTGCCCCGCCTCCCAGTTGTGCCGCGCGCCAGTACGGTCGAACAGCAGCGAATCCACCTCGTCGAACAACAGCACATGGCCGCGCTCCCGCGCCTGCGCGAAGGCCTCGGCAATCGCCTGCTCGGTCCCGCCGACCCAGCGGGACAGCAGGTCGGACGCCCGCTGCACCACCAGAGGCCGGTCCATCGCCCTGGCGAGATGATGAGCAAGCGCCGTCTTGCCGGTGCCGGGTGGCCCGGTCAGCAGCAGCGAAACGTCCGCCGCGCCCCGATCCGCCAGTTGCGCCATCAACGATGCCAGCGGCCGGTCCGTCTCGAACAGGTCGAGGTCGAGGCGATCGCCCACCAGCGGCGGCAGTTCCGATCCGCGCAGCGCCTTGACCAGCGCCGTCGCCGGGCGGGCGCCGCCGTCCGGTTCCTGCGCCAGTCGCGCAGCCCGCATCGCCACCCGCAGCACCATGGCCGCTTCCGGCGCCCGGTCGAGCAGCATTTCGACATCGGCATGGGGCGTGACCGCTTCTTCCCGCGCCACCCGCTCCAGCATGCGCCGCGCCGCGCTGGGCGACGGCAGGTCCAGTTTCAGCACGAAGCTCATCCGCCGCAGGATCGCATCATCGACATTGCCGATCGTATTGGTGGTCCAGATCACCGGCACGGCATTGGTTTCCAGCAGGCGATTGACGAAGATCTTGCTGCCTTGCCGACCGCTCACCCAGTCCCCTGTCGACGGGCGCGCGTCGCCGATCAGATCCTCCATCTCATCGAACAGCAGCACCGCGCGACCCACCGGCGCGACCATCCGCTGCGCCAGTTGCAGGGCGCAGACCCGGTCCCAGCGGCTGGGTTCGTCGCCATCATCATCCGCCTCACCCACACCATGCAGAGCGAGGCCGGCCGACGCCGCCAGCGTGCGAGCCAGTTCGGTCTTGCCGGTGCCGGGCGGGCCATGGATCAGGATGTTGACGCCCGGCGCACGCGCCGAAGCGGCGCCACCGAGCAGCCGGACCAGAAAGTCCGCATCCTCGACATGCGCGAAATCCTCCAGCGACAGCCGGGCCGCCTGATGCGCGCCGACCAGCGTCGCCACGACGGAGTCATGCTCCGCCGACGCCCGGTCCAGCAACCGTTCCAGCGGCCAGCGCAGGTCCACCTCCACCACGCCCTGCCGGTTCACCCGGAAGGTCGCGAGGTCGAGGCGCAGCAGCGCGCTGCGCCGGACCGCCCGGTCCGCCTCCAGCCCGCTTGCGCCCGCCATCTCGCCCAGCAGTCCGGGGAGGTCGCGACCATGCTCGCTCCACAGCCGCGCCAGCGCCGCCATGCGCGGCAGCCGGTCGACCGCGACCAGCATCCGCAGCAGGGCCGCATCGAACGCTTCGAGCGCCAGCGCCTGTGCCAGCACATCCGCGACGGCCAGCACATGCGGCACCGCGCCGGCCTCCGCATCCGGCGCCAGCATGGCGCAGGCGGCGGTCCAGTCGCGCGTGTCGGTCAGGCCCAGCCAGTCGGCATGGGTATCGGCCCAATTATCAAGGGCGCGGGTCAGGCGCACATCGCCCGCCGCGCCGATCCGGAGCGCCAGGCTCCGGACGATCGTCCATTCGTCCATAAATCATCCGTCCGCGCGAACGGCACGCCCCTGCATCGGCAGCAGGCATGCGGGGTTCGCATCTGTCCATCTGGTTTTGGCTACGGGCGGCAGTTCCGCATCACGCCCACAGCATCGCCTCGGTCGATCGAGGCGCCTAGGGCAGCGAACGGAAGCTGCTGACCGCGCCTGTGAAAGGCGTGAGGTCCAGCAATCCATTTACTCCGGTTCATGCGGGCGGGATGCCCTGCGAACGGCGCGGTCATTACAGCAATCGCAACGGCCGCGCAACGGCTTCACCGCAACGTCATCAGATGCACACCGCCCGGCTGCTGCACGAATGTCGGCCGCCGTCCCAGAAACTGCGCGATGACATCGGCCGCAGTCAGACTGTGCTGGCTGGGCTTCACCGTCGTGAAGCTGCCCCCGCCCGCCAGGGCAAAGGGCAACAGCAACTGGTCCGCCAGATACGGGCCGGCAAAGGCCTCACTCTCCAGATAGCCACGCATCCGGCCGATCGCCCGCTTGGCGACCTGCTCGGCGGTGACGCCCAACTGGCCGAAGCCGCTGACGATCTCGGTCACATGCTCATATTCTGCCTCCAGCAGCAGAATATTGCCCGGCCCCTGATCGGCGGGCAGCTCGCGAATATAGGCTTCGCGTTCGGACCAGTTCAGTTCCTTGCGCACCTTTCCGATCTCGCGCTCCGCAATGGCGAAGGGCAGCCCCGCGACCAGCGCCGCGCCGCTGACGCTGATCGCCGCGCCGCGCACGACGCAATCGATCGGCCGCAAGGGCGCGGGCGTGATGTCCACCTCGATCCGTCCGCCCCCGCGCGGGTAAAAGCCATGCCGTACCAGCCGCGCCGAGACGCTCGGCCCCATGCGGTTGATGACCGGCAGGAAACTGCGCGCGATAAAATCGAACGGCGGTGCCAGCATATTATGCGTGCCGCCCTCCAGCACCAGCCGCGAAGGCGCGTCCGCCAGCAACAGCGGCATCAGCACCGTCTGGAGCACCAACCCGGTCGATCCGGCCGTGCCGACGGCGAAACGATAGTCGCCCGGCACCACCTTGCCCGGCCGGAAGGTCAGCGCCGACGATCCGACCATCAGCCCCTCACATTCGGCATTGCCGATGACGCAAGCGGCCTCGATCGCGGTCACATGCTGGCGCATCAGGCCCGACTTGGACCGCCTGGCGCGGACATTCTCGATCCGCACGGGCGTACCGGTAACGAGCGACAGCGCGCACGCATTGCGCACCACCTGCCCCCCACCTTCGCCTTCCGATCCGTCGATAATGATCATTCGTAATTCCAGTAATCGTCCGTCATGTCCCGCATCGTGGTTGTTGCGGGTTCAGGAATGAAAAAGCTCGGCCACATGCAATCGTCATGCAGCGTACCGATTACCGCTTTGCAGCGGCATATCTGGTTCGGCCCATTGAATCCCGCCACCCCACAACAACCGGCGGTCAGCCGGGAGTCAGCGCTATCCGACACTGTATCGGCAAGGTCATTTGGGTTCAGCCAATATTGCGGGACAAAGGACAAAGGACCATGATATCGACCCAACCAAGGCGCGATGCGGTCAGACAGATAGGCAACGCCTTGGGGCGCTATGTCCTGACCATCTTTGGAAAGACCGCGCATTGAATCCGACTCAATCGCTGGGCGAATGTCGAGCGGCGAGGTCAACCGAGTCCGGCAGCGGTTACAATAAAGTGCTTTATACATCGTTCGGTCCTAGTCATGCCGCGCCACGGCCGCTTGCGCGGCCGGTGAAACGGGGCGGCACGCCCCCGGCATGCCGCTTGATCCCGTTTCACCCCTTCACGCACACCACCTGCTTCAACGTATGCACGATCTCCACCAGATCGGCCTGAGCGGCCATCACGGCTTCGATCGGCTTGTAGGCGCGCGGGGTTTCGTCGATGACGCTTTCGTCCTTGCGGCACTCCACGCCCGCCGTGTCGGCGATATGCTCGTCGAGCGTCACCAGCTTCTTCGCCTGGGTGCGCGACATGACCCGCCCCGCCCCGTGCGAGCAGCTCTCGAACGCCTCCTTGTTGCCAAGGCCGCGCACGATGAAGCTCTTGGCGCCCATCGATCCGGGGATGATCCCCATCACGCCCTCCGCCGCGCGCACCGCGCCCTTGCGGGTCACGAGCACATTTTCGCCGAAATGGTTTTCCCGCCGCACATAATTATGGTGGCAGTTCACCGCTTCCAGTTCGGCGTCGAAGGGCTTAGCGATCTGACCGCGCAGCGCCCGGATCACGTTGGTCATCATCATCCGGCGGTTCAGCGCCGCGAAGTCCTGCGCCCATTCGACCGCCTCGACATAGTCGTCGAAATGGTCGGTCCCTTCCGGGAAATAGGCCAGATCCTCGTCGGGCAGGTTGATGAACCACTTGCGCATGTCCTGCTTGGCCAGTTCGATGAAGAAGGTGCCGATCGCATTGCCTACCCCGCGCGAGCCCGAATGGAGCATGATCCACACGCGCTGCTCAGTATCGAGGCACAGCTCGATGAAATGGTTGCCCGTCCCCAGCGTGCCGAGATGGGTGAGTTGGTTCGTGTTCTTGAACCGGGGATATTTGTCCGTGATCCGGTCGAACCGCGCGACCAAGGTCGCCCAGGCCTCCACGATCTCCGCCGGCGGGTCACCCCAGGAACCGGTATCGCGCTTGCTGCGACCTACGGAACGCCCATGCGGCACCGCCCGCTCGATCGCCGATCGGATGCCTTCCAGATTGTCGGGCAGATCGCTCGCCATCAGGGATGTGCGCGCCGCCATCATGCCGCAGCCAATGTCCACGCCTACTGCCGCCGGGATCACCGCACCCTTGGTCGGGATCACCGAACCGACGGTGGCGCCAATGCCGACATGCACGTCGGGCATGGCCGCCACATGTTTGAAGACGAACGGCATCTGCGCCGCCTTGCGCAGTTGCTCGCGCGCCTTGTCGTCGACGGGCACGCCGCGCGTCCACATCTTGACCGGCTTTCCGCCTTCCACATGCTGCACTTCATAGGTCGTCTGGGTCATCGCTCATTCCAATATCGTCAGCGGCTTATTTCAGGAGCGACCGGCCCATTCCGGCCGCTCCCTCTCTTCCGCGCGCCGATCGCGTAATCCGCCACGATCGACGGGAATATATTAGCACGAGGCGTGCCAACCGTGCGCTGGCGTCAATCAACATTCATTCAAATATATGATATTAAATGAATCTTTTCCAAATTCATAAAATTTCGCCTCCTCCTCCTTCAGCACTGGACTAGAATTTTCATATCGATAAAGATCATATTTTATCCTATAGGATAAGCCATGAAACCGCTTACCGTCATCGGCTTCCTCGGCTCCACCCTCGACGCCGGCGCTTTCGGGCCGTCGCGCTGGAACAAGTGGCGCCCCACCGTCGGCCTCACCATGCATGAAGATCTGCGGGTCGACCGGCTGATCCTGCTCCACGGCACGGCCCATGGCCGCCTTGCCGAATATATTGCAGAGGATATCGCCTCGGTATCGCCCGAAACCCGTGTCGATCGCCGCACGCTGGACTTCGACAATCCCTGGGATTTCGAGGAAGTCTATGGAAAGCTGCTGGACTTCGCGCGCGCCGAACCCTTCGATCCGGAGGTGGAGGATTATCTGATCCACATCACCACCGGCACCCATGTCGCGCAAATATGCTGGTTTCTGCTGACCGAAGCGCGCTACCTGCCCGGGCGCCTGCTCCAGACCCAGCCCGCGCGCGGCGGCCAGGCGGGCGGGCCCGGCACATGGACGACGATCGACCTCGACCTGTCGCGCTATGACAGTATCGCGACGCGCTTTGCCGCCGCCAGCGCGGAGAGCACCTCCTTCCTCAAATCCGGGATCGAGACACGCAACCCCGCCTTCAACCACATGATCGACGAGATCGAACAGGTCGCGCTGCGCTCCCGCGCGCCGATGCTGCTGATGGGGCCGACCGGCGCCGGCAAGAGCCTGCTCGCCCGCCGCATCTATGAATATAAGCGCCTCAAGCATCAGATCAGCGGCCCCTTCGTGGAGGTGAACTGCGCGACTCTGAAGGGCGACAGCGCGATGTCGGCCCTGTTCGGCCATCGCAAGGGCGCCTTCACCGGCGCCGCCGCCGATCGCCCCGGCCTGCTCCGCACCGCCGACAAGGGCATGTTGTTTCTGGACGAGATCGGCGAACTGGGCCTAGACGAACAGGCGATGATCCTGCGCGCGATCGAGGACAAGCGCTTCCTGCCCGTGGGCGCGGACAAGGAAGCCGCATCGGATTTCCAGTTGCTGGCCGGGACCAACCGCGATCTTGGCGCGGCGGTCGCCGCAGGCGCGTTCCGCGACGATCTTTATGCGCGCCTCAACCTGTGGACCTTTACCCTGCCCGGCCTTGCGAGCCGGCGCGAGGATATCGAACCCAATCTCGACTATGAACTGGATCGCTTTGCCGAGCGGGAAGGCGATCGGGCCAGCTTTAACAAGGAAGCCCGGCAACGCTATCTGTCCTTCGCCATGTCGCCCGAAGCCTCCTGGCCCGGCAATTTCCGTGACCTCGCCGCCAGCATCACCCGCATGGCAACGCTCTCGCCCAAAGGCCGCATCGACCTCGATTGCGTGGACATGGAAATCGGCCGGCTAAGACGCCTTTGGTCGGGCCAAACAGACGATGGCGCAGGCCTGCTGGCCACGCTGCTTGATACAGAAGCGCTGGCTGAAATCGACCCGTTCGATCGCGTACAACTGGCCGAGACTATTCGCGTCTGCCAGGCAAGCCGCTCCCTGTCGGAAGCAGGACGCACGCTCTTCTCTGCCTCGCGAGCGCGCAAGGCCAAGACGAATGACGCCGATCGGCTGCGCAAATATCTGGCACGGTTCGATCTCGACTGGGCGACGATCACTGACAGGTAATCAGCGACACCCTCGCTTGACGCATTTGTAGCCGTCAAGCGCTCGATAACCCCAAAAAAGAAAATCATTGCAAGCGATAGCGTGCAAATAAATGGCGGAGAGGGTGGGATTCGAACCCACGGTACCCTCACGGGCACGCCGCATTTCGAGTGCGGTACATTCGACCACTCTGCCACCTCTCCGCAGAAGGTTCCGCAAGCCGTAAAGCCCTGCATTCCCGGTCGAGGGGCGGCCATTAGCGAATGAATTCGCACTTGCCAAGCGGTCTTTCCGGTATTTTTCTTGTGTCCGCCCAACAGCGTCCTAAATTGGTGTCATGAAAGATACGATTCAGATTTTTGGCGCTGGCGTCAGCGCCCCGCCGATCGTCCACGCCC
The DNA here is from genome assembly GCF_900109095.1 of Sphingobium sp. AP50. Lineage (GTDB taxonomy): Bacteria > Pseudomonadota > Alphaproteobacteria > Sphingomonadales > Sphingomonadaceae > Sphingobium. The sequence continues at coordinate 431,964 of NZ_FNYZ01000001.1, read as the reverse complement.
GCTTCAGTATCGGCGATGTGGTGCAGCATCGCATGTTCGGTTTCCGTGGCGTCGTGTTCGATATCGACCCGGTCTTCGCCAATAGCGAGGAATGGTATGAAGCGATTCCGGAAACCGCGCGGCCCGACAAGCATCAGCCCTTTTACCACCTGCTCGCCGAAAATGGCGAATCCAGCTATGTCGCCTATGTCAGCCAGCAGAATCTGGTGGCGGACGACAGCGACGAGCCGGTCGATCACCCCGCCATCACCGGCATGTTCGGCAGCTATGCGGATGGCAAATATCGCCTGCGCCCGCTCCACCGCCATTAAGCCGGTTCGCGCGCCTTCATGGTGCGTGGCGGCTGCGGCGCTGCTGCTGACGGCGGCGACCGTGCCGCCGCCGCAGAAACCCGCAGCGCTGCCTAATGCCGACCCGGTCTTTCCCTTCTCCAACGAGATCGAGGCTTTTGCGAAAGCGAACAGCGCCGGGCCGCCGGTGCGCGATGCCACGCTGTTCCTGGGCAGTTCCAGCATCCGCCTGTGGGACATAGCGGGCAGCTTTCATGATATCGGCACGGTCAATCGCGGCTTTGGCGGCGCGACCACGGCGCATGTGCTCCATTATTACAAGCGCCTGCTGCCGCCGGTGCCGCCGCGTTCGGTGATCGTCTATGTCGGCGAGAATGATCTGGCGGCCGGCACCGCGCCGGAGGTCGTGGCGCGCGACATATTGACCCTGCTCAAGAAGTTGCGCGCCGATTATCCGCGTGCGCCAATCGCCTTCATGTCCCTGAAGCCCAGCCCGATCCGCTGGACGATGCGCCCCAAAATGGCGCAGGTGAACGCCGCCGTCGCGAGCCGGGCCAAGGATGGCGGTTTCGTCTATCTGGATGTCGGCAGCGTGCTGCTGGCGCCGGATGGATTGCCCGACGCATCGCTGTTTCGCCCAGATGGATTGCATATGAATGCGCGCGGCTATCAGCGCTGGACCTATCTGGTCGACGCCTGGCTTGACCGGGTCGCCCCGCCCCGTGGCGGACCGGAAAGCCGGTCCTGATGCACTTTCCGATTGATCCACGGTAAAGCAACATTATTACCAGCCGATCGACAGACGCATAAAGGCAAGGGGACGAAAGGTGACAATGACCAAAGCAGGCGGCCAGCCAATGGCCGAACTGACGCTGCGCGGGGTCATACTCGGCGCGCTCATCACCCTCGTCTTCACGGCGGCGAACGTCTATCTGGGCCTGAAGATCGGCCTGACCTTTGCTACGTCGATCCCCGCCGCGGTCATCTCCATGGCGGTGCTGCGCCTGTTTGCGACCGGCACGATCCTGGAAAACAATATCGTCCAGACGATCGCTTCGGCCGCCGGCACGCTGTCCGCCATCATCTTCGTGCTGCCGGGCCTCGTCATCATCGGCTGGTGGCAGGGCTTCCCCTATTGGCTGTCCGCCTTCACCATCGCGACCGGCGGCATATTGGGGGTCATGTATTCGGTGCCGCTGCGCCGCGCGCTCGTTACCGGGTCCGACCTGCCCTATCCCGAAGGCGTCGCGGCGGCCGAAGTGCTGAAGGTCGGCGCGGGTTCGCGCGAGGGGCTGGAAGAAAATAAGCGCGGTCTGGCCGCGATCGTCGCCAGCGCCGTGGCCGCCGCCAGCTTCTCGATCGTCGCCAAGACCAAGATCATCGCGGAGGAAGCGGCGACCTTCTTCAAGTTCGGCGCGGGCGCGACGTCGGTATCGACCAGTTTCTCCATGGCGCTGATCGGCGTCGGCCATCTGGTCGGCCTGTCGGTGGGTGTCGCCATGTTCATCGGCCTGCTGATCAGCTGGACCGGCCTTGTCCCCTATCTCACCGCACCGCTGCCCGCTGGCGCGGAGCTTTCCGATATCGTCGGCACCGCCTTCCGCATGAAGGCACGCTTCATCGGCGCGGGCACGATCGGCGTGGCAGCGATCTGGACCCTGCTCAAGATTCTCGGGCCCATTGTCAGCGGCATCCGCTCCGCTCTGGCTGCCAATGCGAAGCGCAAGACGGGCAATGCCGCCGACCTCGATATCAGCGAGCGCGACCTGCCCATTTCCATCGTCGGCGGCACCATCCTCGCCGCCCTGCTGCCGATCGGCGTGCTGCTGTGGATCTTTGCGCAGGGTGGGCCGATCGCGGCCAATCCGATCCCGGTGATCGGCCTGACGCTGGCCTATGTGCTGGTGGCGGGCATCGTGATCGCATCGGTCTGCGGCTATATGGCAGGTCTGATCGGCGCATCGAACAGCCCGATTTCGGGCGTCGGCATTCTGGCCGTGCTGGGTGCGTCGCTGCTGCTGGCGGCGATCTATGGATCGGGCGGCGATCCGGGCCAGACCCAGGCGCTGATCGCCTATGCGCTGTTCACCACCGCGATCGTCTTTGGCATCGCCACCATTTCCAACGATAATCTGCAAGACCTCAAGACCGGCCAACTGGTCGGAGCGACGCCGTGGAAGCAGCAGGTCGCTCTGGTGCTGGGCGTCATCTTCGGCGCGCTGGTCATCCCGCCGGTGCTGGACCTGCTGAACAGCGCCTTCGGCTTTGCCGGCGCGCCCGGCGCCGGACCCAACGCCCTGCCCGCACCGCAGGCCGCGTTGATTTCCGCACTGGCCAAGGGCGTGCTGGGCGGCGATCTGGACTGGGGCCTGATCGGCATCGGTGCAGGCATCGGCGTGGTGGTGATCGCGATCGACGAATTGCTGGGCAAGGCCGGCAAGCTGCGCCTGCCGCCGCTCGCGGTCGGCATGGGCATCTATCTGCCGATGGCGCTGACGCTGCTGATCCCGGTCGGCGCGCTGATCGGCCATGTCTATAATCGCTGGGCGCTGCGTCAGAGCAATCCGGAGTTCGCCGAGCGCATGGGCGTCCTGATGGCGACCGGCTTCATCGTGGGCGAAAGCCTGTTCGGCGTCGCCTTCGCCGGTATCGTCGCCAGCACCGACAGCGATGCGCCGCTGGCGCTGGTCGGCGAAAGCCATTGGGCGGTGCCGCTCGCCATCCTGGTCTTTGCCGGGGTAATCGCCGCGCTTTATGCGAAGCTCAAAAATTGGGCGAGCAGTCCCCTGTCCTAAAGGGAAGCGGAAAAATAGAGGCTTTTGTGCGTTCCTTCCGTCCAGCCGGACAGGAGGAACGCCATGACTGACGATCAGGATGCCGGCCGCGTCATGCTGGATAGCGAAGCGGCGGTCCTCTATTGGACCGGTCGTTTCAGGGTCGACCCCGAGGAACTGGAAGAGGCGGTCGATATTGTCGGTGATAGCGTGGAGGCTGTAGCCGCCTATCTCAACACCGATCGATGAGAGGCCTGTGACGGGATCGCAACGATCCCGAACATTGTGACAATGGCAGGGCAGCTTCATCAAACTGTCACGAGTCTCCAATCAAGATGTAACATAAATCTCCCAATGGGCGGCTCGACCGATCGGTGAGCGGACAATCCCGCATCGCCACGGACAGGGAGATTCCAGCATGAACCATCTTCTCCGTGGCGCGAGCCGCGCCGCCATCATTCTTGCCCTCGCCGCACCGGCTGCCGCTTTCGCCGGCACCATCACCGGCACCGTGTCGGACGGCACCGGCACCCGCGCGCTCCAGTCGACCCAGTTGCGCATCGTCGAAAATGGCCGCGTCGCCGAAGCTGGCCGTGACGGCAGCTATCGCTTCCCCGAAGTCGCGCCCGGCACCTACACGATCGAAGCGCGCTACACCGGCGCCGATCCCGTCCGTACCACGGTGGTCGTGCCCGCGACTGGCGATGTCGATGCCGACATTCGCATCGGTTCCAATGTCGATGCGTCGATCATCGTCGTCGGTCAGGTCGCCAACCAGGCGTCGGCCCTGTCCCGCCAGCGCGCCGCCGACGGCGTGGAAAGCGTGCTGACCCGCGACGCCATCGGTCAGTTCCCCGACCAGAATGTCGCCGAATCGCTGCGCCGCCTGCCCGGCGTCAACATCATGAACGATCAGGGCGAAGGGCGCTTCGTGTCGGTTCGTGGTCTTGACCCCGAACTCAACGCCGCGTCGGTCAACGGCGCGCGCCTGCCCGCGCCGGAAAGCGACGTCCGCTCGGTCGCGCTGGACGTGGTGCCTTCCGAACTGATCGAATCGATCGAAGTGAAGAAGTCGCTGACGCCGGACATGGACGCCGACACGATCGGCGCCTCGATCGAAATCAACACCACCAGCGCGTTCGACCGCAAGAAGGACCTGTATTCGGTCAAGCTGGAAGGCAGCTATAACGACTATGCCGATGCGGTAACGCCCAAGGGCAGCTTCGACTTCGCCACCCGCGTCACGGACAATTTCGGCGTTTCGGGCGGCGTCAGCTATTACAAGCGCAAGTTCGAAACCGACAATATCGAAGCGTCGGACTGGACCACCAGCGATGATGGCATCGATTATGCCGAGACGCTGGAATATCGCGACTATGACGTGACCCGCAAGCGCATCGGCGCGACGCTGAACCTCGACTGGAAGCCGTCCGACACGACCAAGCTCTATCTGCGCAGCATCTATAACCAGTTTGACGACCATGAATATCGCCGCCGCCTGACCTTCGTCATGGACGAAGAGCCGGCATCGGGCGATGCGGACAGCGCGAACTTCACCGACGAGGACGGCCGCATCGAAGTGCGCCGCGACCTGAAGGATCGTTTCGAGCGTCAGCGCATCAAGTCGATCGTGCTGGGCGGCACGACCGAAACCGGCCCGTGGAAGCTCACCTATTCGGGTAGCTGGTCGGAATCGACCGAGAAGGAAAAGGGATCGATCGATCCGATCCGCTGGCGCGCCCGCTTCGACGGTGATGGCGTCGATGTCGGCTTCAACTATTCCGATCCGCGCGTCCCGACCTTCCAGGTGACCAGCGGCGCCGACCTGTTCAACGATCCGTCGGAATATAGCTTCAACCGCGTCGAACAGACAGCTTTGTCGGACTCGCGCGACCGCGAATATGCGCTGAAGGGCGACATTTCCCGCGCTTTCGCCGCGGACAATGGCACCTTCACCGTACAGGCGGGCATGAAGGCGCGCTTCCGCAAGAAGAGCTATAATTTCAACATGAACTATTATGGCGACGGCGACCTCTCGCTGGCCGATGTGCTGGGCGACCAGACCTATCGCCTCGCCGATCTGGGCGCGATGCCGGGCAAGGGCGCAGCCACCGACTATTTCTATGACAATATCGGTGAGTTCGAACTCGACCCCATCACCAGCGCCTATGAATCGGCGGCGCAGGATTACAGCGCGAAGGAAGATATCCTGGCCAGCTACCTGCTCGGCCGTTGGGACAGCGAAAAGGTCCGCCTGGTCGGCGGCGTCCGCATGGAACAGACCCGCAACGTGCTGCGCGGCAATGTGACCGAATATGAGCTGGACGAAGAGGGCGAAGCGACTGGCGTGATCTCCACGCCCAATGTCTTCACCAAAAACTATACCGACTGGCTGCCGAGCCTGACCGCGCGCTTCGAACCGAGCCAGGGCGTGGTGTTCCGTGCCGCGGGCTATAAGAGCCTGGTCCGCCCCAAGCTGTCGCAGCTCGCCCCGCGCTTCATCCTGGACGAGGATTATGCCGCCGAATTCGGCAACCCGGACCTGAAACCCTATCGCGCCTGGAACTTCGATGCGTCGGCCGAATGGTATTTCAGCAAAAATGGCGCGCTGACCGCCGGCCTGTTCTACAAGTCGATCAAGGATTACACGACCGCGATCCGCGACTTTAACGACGGCAGCTATAACGGCATCGATTATAGCGAAGCGGTCTATTATGTGAACGGCGACACGGCCAAGGTGAAGGGCGTTGAACTGTCCTTCAGCCAGGTGCTGAGCTTCCTGCCCGCTCCGCTCGACGGCCTGCTGGTGAACCTCAACTACACCTACACCGACGCCAAGGCGAAGATCACCAGCTATGACGACGACGACAACGCCTATATCCGCACGATCGGCCTGCCCAATGCGTCGAAACATACTGCCAATGCCGTGCTGGGCTATGAAAAGGGTGGCCTCTCGCTGCGTGCGGCGGGCACCTATCGCAGCAAATATCTGGATGAAGTGGGCGACAGCGTTCAGACCGACCGGATCGTCGACAATCACTTCCAGCTCGACCTGAGCGCGAAGTACAAGATCCTGCCGGGCGTGCGCCTGTTCGCCGACTGGGTAAACGTCAACAACGCCAAATATTTCGCTTATCAGAACTACAATGGCAGCAAGGAACTGCTGCAATATGAGGAATATAACTGGACCGCGAAGTTCGGCATTTCCGCCAGCTTCTGATCCCGTTCACCTTCCCCTGCTTGCCGGTCGCGCCCTTGCGCGGCCGGCAAGTCCCGTTTCCGGAAAGGACTAGCATGTCCCGACTATCCATCGCCGCCCTGCTGCTGGCGACTGCGGCACCGGCCATGGCCCAACCCGCCGCCACCCCGCCCGTGCCCCGTTCCGCTGGCACACCCTATGCGGCCCGCACCCTGCCCGATCGCATCATGCTGACGCCAGCCGCCGACCCGACGCAGGGCATGGCGGTCGCCTATCGCACCGACGCCGCGCAGACGACGAGCGAGGCGCAGATCGCCATTTCGGTCGACGGCCCGACGCTGGAGGAAAAGGCCGTACTGGTGACAGGCCCCGCCGGCACCGCGAAGGACAGCGCCAATGGCCCGGCCCTTTATCACCAGATCCGCTTCGACAATCTGAAGCCCGATACCGTCTATGCCTATCGCCTGAAGGGCAGCGCGGGCTGGACCGAATGGTTGCAGTTCCACACGGCTTCGGTGCAGGCAAAGCCGTTCCGCTTCCTCTATCTGGGCGACATCCAGAACGGCATATTGACCTATGCCAGCCGCGTCATCCGTCAGGCCTTTCACGCCAATGGCGGGATCGAACTGGTCGCCCATGCCGGCGATCTCGCCGCACAGCGCGACGATCTGGACCATGATGACGAATGGGGCGAGTTTAATCAGGCCGGTGGCTATAACTGGTCGATCGTCCCGCAACTGCCCGCGACCGGCAATCATGAATATATCGATGTGGTAAAGCCCGACGGCAGCGAAAGCCGCAAGCTCGGCCCCTATTTCCCGTTGCAATTCGCGCTGCCCGACAATGGCGTGCAGGGCCTGAAGACGACCTATTATGTCGATTATCAGGGCGTGCGCTTCATCATATTGGACGGCACCTCCGCGATCGACCTGGGCACCATGGCGCAACAGACGCAATGGCTGGATGCCACGCTGGCCTCCAGCAAGGCGAAGTGGAATGTCGTGTTGTTTCATCAGCCCGTCTTCACCTGCGCCCGTCCCGATGACACGGCGGAAATCAAGGCTGCGTGGAAGCCGGTGTTCGACAAGCGCAAGGTCGATCTGGTGCTACAGGGGCATGATCATTGCTATAGCCGCCTGACGTCCGAAGCCGGTCGTGAGGCGTCAGCGCAGGCGCGCAAAAATGGCGCGATTCAGGGGCCGGTCTATCTCGTCTCCGTCACGGGTTCCAAAATGTATGGCCTCAACGACCGTGCCCGGACCCAGCCGGACAAGACCGCCGAGGCCACCGAACTCTATCAGATCGTGGACGTGGATGGCGATCGGTTGAAATTCCGCACCTATACCGCGTCGGGCAAGCTGTATGACGGCTTTGACCTGACCAAGGGCGCGGATGGCAATCATCTGACGGATACCAGCGAACCCACCATCGCCGTGCGCACCTGCACCGGCAATATCGGTCCCGACGGCGGCAAATGCGTCGCGCGCGGCAAGTGAGGAAGATCAAGATGAAGCCTTTCGCCCTCCCCCTCGTCAGCCTCCTCGCGCTGGCCGCCTGCGCCACGGCCGAAAAGGAAGTGCCGGTCGAAGTCCGTATCGCCAATGCGACACCGGCCGTGAACGTCACTGCGCGCGGCGAAACCACGCCCGTCGGCACGCCCAATGCCGATGCGGCGGACGATCCGGCGATCTGGCGCAATGCCGCCAATCCGGCCGCCAGCCTGATCGTGGGCACGGACAAGAAGGCCGGCCTCTATGTCTATGGGCTGGACGGCAAGACTCGCGATTTCCTCGATGCGGGGCGGGTGAATAATGTCGACCTGCGCGATGGCGTGGCGGTGGGCGGCCAGAACGGCATCCTCGTCGTCGCCAGCGACCGCAATGACGTGGCGAATGCGAAGCTGGCGCTGTTCCGGCTCGATAGCGCGACGGCGAAACTGACAGCTTTGGGTAAAGTCGATGCCGGCAAAGGCGAAGCCTATGGCATCTGCCTGTACAAGGCGCCCGAAGCGACGTACGCCTTCATCGTGCTGAAGGACGGCACGGTGAATCAGGTCGCACTCGATGCATCGGGTGCGACGCCGACCGGCCGGATCGTGCGTAGCATGAAGCTGGGTACCCAGTCGGAAGGCTGCGCTGTGGATGACCGCACCGGCATCCTCTATGTCGCAGAGGAAGATGTCGGCCTGTGGCGCTTCGACGCGCGCGCGACCGGATCGACCACCCCCACCAAGATCGCGGCGGCTGACGGCAAGAATCTGGTGATGGATGCCGAAGGCGTCGCCATCGCGCCGATGGGCGAGAAGGACGGCTATGTCCTCGTCTCCAGCCAGGGCGACAATGCCTATGTCGTCTACAAGATGAACGACGACAGCTATGTCGGCCGCTTCCGCATCATCGACGGCGCCATCGGCGGGTCGGAGGAAACCGACGGGATCGAGTTGATGCTGGGCGATTTTGGCCCGGCTTATCCCGGCGGGCTGTTCATCGCGCAGGACGGTCATAATGCGGCGGCGGCACAGAATTTCAAGCTGACCGCCTGGGACGACATCGTCAAGGCTCTCGGCCTGCCGCGCTGACGGCCGAAAGCGTCCCTTTCGACCAAGGATGGATTGCGCTCTCCTCGCCTGCGGGCGACAAGACAGAAAATAGTCCGGGAGAGCGCATGACCAGCCAGTACCTCTATGACGTACGCAGGATGACGGCGGATCAGGCCATTGCCCTGATCCCCAATGGCTCGAAGATCGCCACCGGCCTTGCTGTCAGCTTCCCGCCTGCATTGGCCGCCGCCTTGGCCGACCGGGTTCGATCTGGCGGACTGCGCGATGCCAGCATCTATACCATGCTGCCGCCCGCCACATCGGCCGCGCCGATCCTGTCCCCCGATCTTGCCGACTGCATCAGGCAGGTCAGCCTGTTCCATGGCGGTATCGACCGTGCGGGCGATGCGGCGCGGGGCGACGGGTCGTGCATCGATGTGCTGCCGGTCCAGTTCCACCAGATACCCCGCACGCTGACAGAGCATATCGGCGTAGACAGTTTCATCATCACCGTTTCGCCGATGGACGCCAATGGCTGTTTCAGCCTGGGAACGGACGCCGATTATGCGCTGGCGGTCGCGCGTAGCGGCGCCCGGCTGATCGTAGAGGTGAACCCGGCCATGCCCTATGTCCATGGCGACTGCATGATCCATGTGTCGGACGTCACGGCGCTCATCGAAAATGATGTTCCGCTCTGTCAGGTGCCCGCATTGCCCCGCAACGCCACCGACGATGCGATCGGCGCGATCATCGCGAACATGGTGGAGGATGGCGCCTGCCTGCAAATGGGGATCGGCGCGGTGCCCGATGCGGTCTGCGCCGCGCTGATGGGGCACAAGCATCTGGGCATCCACACCGAATTGCTGACCCCCGGCCTCGTCAGCCTGATACAGGCGGGCGTGGTCGACAATAGCGCCAAGGCGCTGCATCCGGGCCTTTCGGTCTTCACCTTCGCCATGGGGGACCAGCCGCTCTATGATTTCATCCATGATAATCCGGCGGTGGCCGCCCATCCGGTCGACTATGTGAACGCGCCGCACATCATTGCGCAGAATGACCGGGTGCTGTCCGTCAATGCGACCATCCAGATGGACCTGAGCGGGGCCTGCAATTCGGAACATATGAACGGTCGTCAATATAGCGGCACGGGCGGGCAGCTGGATTTCGTGCGGGGCGCCTATGCGTCGAAAGGCGGCCGGTCGATCATCGCTTGCCATTCGACGGCGGCAAAAGGAACCGTGTCGCGCATCGTCCCCTGGCTGGACGGGCCGGTGACGACCCCGCGCACCGACACGCATATCGTCGTCACCGAATTTGGCTGGGCCGATATGAAGGGCAAGAGCCTGTCCGAACGCGCCCGTGCGCTGATCGCCATCGCCCATCCCGATTTTCGCGAAAGACTGGAACGTGCCGCGCATGAACGGCGCATTTTGGCCTGATTATCGCGCTTGCAGCGCCGTCAGTGCAGCCAGTGTCGACGCCGTGAGGGACTGCGGCAGAGCGTCCAGCGCGAACCAGCCGCAGGCCGCCAGCGCCTCCGGCTCCCGGACCACCGGCTCGCCCTGCGCATCCTCGGCCAGATAGACCGGCGCGACCCAATGGGTGCCGCACGCTTCATCGATCTGGTCCGTCAGGCACAGCAAGGTGCGTGCCCTGATCGTCAGGCCCAGTTCCTCGAAAATCTCGCGCTCGGCCGCCGCCGCCATGGTTTCGAACAGGTCGACTTTGCCGCCCGGCAGGCCCCAATGACCCGCTTCCGGTTCGCGGCGCCGCTGGACCAATAGCAGCTTGCCGTCACGCATAATGGCCGCGCCGCATCCGACCCTTGGTTCAGTTTGAATCATGCTTTCCCCATGTGACAAGGGCGGCGGATCGTGCCGCCGCCCCTCGCCCTTACTTCTTGGCCGCGAACCATGCCGCGGTCGGCGCCTTCAGCCTGTTGCGCGTTTCGATCCGCGTCTGGATCGCGGCGATGGAGCGATCCACCACCTTGCGCGATTCCGGCGTCAGATATTGGGTCGCATAGGCGTCCAGCTTCGTCACCATCGCCGGATCGGCAGAGCCGCCGCTCAGACGCGCCAGCGCCTGACTGCGCGCCGACACGTCGATCAGCGCCTCATATTGCGCCTTGTGGGCCAGCACATAATCAACCGCCTGCATCGGATGGGCCGCGCCGACCTGTCCGATGATCGCGGCGCTGGTGGTCTTGCCCGGCTCGTCGGTCAAAGCGAGGTCGAGGGCCTGTTGACCCAGCTTCTCGTCCTTGGCCCGGCCCAACAGCGCATAGAGCGTGCTCTTGTCCAGATCGCTCTGTGCACCCTTCGCCATGACACGCAACTTATCCCACGTCGCCTGATCGGCATTCTGGGCGATGATACCCAGCCACACATTGCGCAGCGGACCGTCGAGCGCGGCCGGGTTGGTCGCCAGCGCGGCAAAGCGGCGATTGGCTTCGGCCACCACGGCCTTGTCGCCCATGCTGCCTAGCGTCGACACCAGACTGGTGCGCAGCACCGGCACCTGGGCGCCTTCGCCCGCCCTGGCATCATAGCCGATCGCGGCCAGAGCCGGGCTCAGCTTGCGCGCGGCATAGGCGCCGACCTTCGCCTGTGCCGCGGCATCACCCTCCAGCAGGTCATAGCTGCTCTTGAGGTAGGAGGGGACTTCGGCCAGCACCGACGGGCTGCCATTGGCCGGCACCGCATCGATCAGGTCAAGCGCCAGCCCGACCGGCTGATAGCCGCCCAATGCAAGCTGGAAATTATCCGCCATCAGCCCGGTCTGGTCCATGCTGGACAGCTGACCGAAGCCCTTGGCCAGCGCCTGCATGTTCGCCGCCGGATAGAGCGAGCGATAATAGCCCGTCTGCCCGGCATTGATGACATAGGCGCCGCAACCCGGCAGCGTGACCTGCCCCTTGCCGCCGGACAGGATCAGACGCTGCGCTTCCCCGCCCAGCACCTGTGCCTTGACCGGGACATTCCAGCTCAGCGGCGTCTTGTCCTTCGCGTCGCGGCTATATTCGCCCTGGCTGAGCGTCAGGATGGTGTTGCCGCCCTGACATTGGGCGCTTTCCACCTTGACCAGCGGGATGCCCGGCTGGCTGGTGAAATCATGGGCGATGCTGACCAGCCCCTTGGCGCCCGCACCCTCGACCGCCTTCCACAGATCGTCGGTCACGGTGTTCCCGTAAGCATGGGCCTTCATATAGGACTGGATCCCCGCCTTCCACGCATCCTCGCCGGCATAGCCTTCCAGCATGGTGATGACGGCTTCACCCTTCTGATAGGTGATCGCGTCGAACGCCTGATTGACCTCGTCCACCGTATGGATTTTCTGCACGACCGGATGGGTGGTCTTGAGCGCGTCGAGGCTCATCGCCCGTTCGCGGCCATCGACGCGCGACAGCAGGGCTTCCCAATCCGGGTTCAGCTTGTCCGTTACCTTGGTCGCCATCCAGCTGGCGAAACCTTCGTTCAGCCACAGATCGTCCCACCAGGCCATGGTGACGAGATCGCCGAACCACTGGTGCGCCATTTCATGCGCGGCGACCTCGAAAATGGCGCGCTTGGTTTCTTCGGAGGTGAAGCGCGGATCGACCAGCAGGGTGCGCTCGAAAGTGAAGATCGCGCCCCAATTTTCCATCGCGCTGAAGAACTGGCTCTGGCCGGGACCGGCGACATTGTCGAGCTTGGGCAGCGGGAAGGGCACGCCGAAATAGTCATTATAATAAGGCAGGATCGCCGCCGACGCATCGAGCGCCAGTTGCGCCTTGCCGGTATTGCCCTTGCCGGTGATGACGCCGACTTCGGTCTTGCCCGCCATCTTGGTCGCACGGTCCAGTTCGCCCAGGCCGAAGAAGAGCAGGTAGGAGGACATTTTGGGGCTGGTGCCGAACGTCACCAGCTTCTTAGCCCCACCCAGATCCTTGCTGGTCTTGACCGGCATATTGCCGACCGCAAGCTGGTCTGCCGGGACGATCGCCGACAGATCGAAGGTCGCCTTGTAGCTCGGCTCATCGAAGCTGGGGACGAAGCGACGGGCGTCGGGTGCTTCGAACTGGGTGAAGAGCGCGCGCTTCGCGGCGCCTGCGTTATCGGTATAGTCGAGTGCGAACAGGCCGTTCGCCTGCTGGTTGATGATGCCGGCATAGGCGATGGCGAGCGTGTAGCTGCCCGGCTGAACCGGCTTGCCGAAGTCGAACGTCACGGTCTGGGCGTCAGCATCCACCTTCGCGGTGCCGGTGATCGGCTTGCCCTTTGCGGGGGTCAGCGTGACGCTGGAGACGGTCAGGTCCGCCGCGTTCAGCACCAGCGCGGGCAACGCGGTCGCGACATTGACGTTGATCGTCACCTTGCCAGTGAATTTGAGGTTCGCCGCGTCGGGCGTCACCTCGATCGCATAATGGCTTGGCGCGGCGCCGCGCGGCAACTGGGTGGTCACACCGGCGGCGGGGCCGACAGGCGCGGTCTGGGCCAGCGCAGGCGCGGCCAAAGCGACCGGGGCGGCCGCGATCAGCAGCGGCAAGATGTTCTTGAGGGGCATAGGATGTCAGACTCCGACACGTCAGGCAGGGCGCAATGAGATAGTGTCACGCGCAGCGATGAACGTCGGATCGGCCGTTTGGCTGCATGGGTCAAGTGAACTATCCGCAACCCGATGTCGTTGGTCGAAGCCTATTGCACGTTCGTCCGACAAGGTTCAGTTAGCATTAGCGAACGGCAAGTCGTTCGCCCTGCTGCGCAATGATCGATGCATCGCCATTGCGACGGATATGCCGCAACGCTGCCTTCCGGCAAGCGACATTGCTATTGATCTGCTGCTCAAGCCACCGCCGCCAAGCCGGATCGGTCAAAGCGATGGCATGGGCTTCATCAATGCCGCACCCTTTCAACAGGCGAATTTCCTTGATGAGCAAATACCAGCGCGAGCCGTCGGACGGGTCCAGTTCCGCCCGACGAGCGCGATAGAAAGCGATAAGGCTAGCGGTATCTTCCATGATAAAGGACCCTGAAGGCGTGAACTAGGATTTACCCCCGGCCGCGATAGCCCGGCACATCCTGCGGCGGCAGCCACATGCCGACGGGCGGTTCGCCCGACTGCCAGAAGACGTCAATCGGGATGCCGCCGCGCGGATACCAATAGCCGCCGATGCGCAGCCAGACCGGCTTCATCTCGTCGAACAGGCGCTGGCCGATGCCCACGGTGCAATCCTCATGGAAAGCGGCATGGTTGCGGAAGGCGCCCAGAAACAGCTTGAGCGACTTCGATTCCACGATCGTCGCGGCGGGCGCATAGTCGATCACCAGATGGGCGAAATCGGGCTGCCCCGTCACCGGGCAGAGCGAGGTGAATTCGGGCGCGGTGAAGCGCACCAGATAGGGCTTGCCGGGGCGCGGATTGGCGACATAGTCGAGTACGGCCTCTTCCGGCGAGGCAGGCAGCGCACTGGTCTGACCCAGATGCAGGGGAGTGGTGGGAATGTCAGTCATGCCGCGCCATCTACGCCATTGCACGGCTGATGTCAGCATCCTGCATTGTTCACTTGCGGTTCAGCCATTCTTGTGCCTTGGCAGGCTTATGGGGTCTATCGTTCGTTCGTTTCTTTTCACCGCGCCGCTGATGCTGGCTGCGCCTGTCCACGCTCAGCAGACGGAGACGCCGGCCACCGGCCTGGCGATCCCGCCGGCCAGCACCGCGCCCGCGCCTGATCCCAATCGGCAGGGCCCGGAACTCAACGTGTTTCGCGATCCGGTGACGCCGCGCACCACGCCGCCGGTGATAACCCCGCCGCCGGTGACGGTGCAGCCCGTGCCGCAACAGGCCCCTGCCCGTCCGGCTGCATCGCGGCCGACCACCACGACGGCACCAGCCACGCCGCGCCAGACGACGCCCGAACCGAAGGCCCAGCGCCCCGCCGAACGCGAAAAGCCGACGCCGCAAGCAACGCCAGCGCCTGCCGCACCGACGGAAGAGGAAGCGGCCGCGAACCAGAGCGCGCCGGTCGAAACGGCGCCACAGGCTCTGCCGGTTCCAGTGCCGGCCACCAATGCCGTGGAACCGAGCGCGCCTGTCGCCACGCCCGCACCCGCCGCAGAAGAAGGCCTAAGCCTGCCGTGGATCATCGGCGGCGTACTGGCGCTGATCGCGCTGGCCGCCGCTTTCCTGCTGCGTCGCCGTCGCCCGGCGGAAGCGCCGGCACCCATTGCCAAACCGGCGGCGGCCCCTGCCCCCAAACCGACCGAAGCGGCGGCGCAGCCCGCGGCAGAGCCGCGCCCCGTGGCGCCGGTCCCCGCACCGGTGGTCGCCGATCGGCCCTGGCTCGACATGGACATGGCCGTCGGACAGGCGCGCTATTCGATGATGGGCGTGACCATCGCCTACAGCCTGATCTTGCATAATCGCGGCAATCGCCCGGCGCAGGATATTCTCATCCGCGCCATCGTCGGCAATGCGGGGGCGCAGCAATCCGCTTTGCTCCAGAGCTTCTTCGCCGGAGACAATGGCCTACCGCTCCACAGTGCGGTGTCGATCGAACCGGGCGAGACACGCCAGTTGAGCGGCGAATTGCGCCTGTCGCCCGAAGAGATCGTGCCCGTCACCATGGGCCAGCGCAGCCTGCTGATCCCGCTGGCCGCCTTCGACATGGCCTATCGCTGGAGCATGGAGGGCGAGGAACCGGGTCAGGGGCGCACCGCGCGCGCCTTCATCGTGGGGCAAGAGCAGGAACCGCCTGCCGATCGCCTTGCGCCGTTGCGGCTCGATCAGGGGCCACGCCAATATCCCCGCCCGGCGGCACGCGCTGCGGCGGAACTGACCCCGGCCTGATAAGCGGCTCACTCACGTCACCGTGTAGGCGACTCGCCTCGTCCCGCCCTCATTGCCGCGCGGCGGGCGGGGCCATAGCCAGTCGGCCATGAAAATCTTTCACCTTGCCCTCACCGCCGCAACATTGGCGCTTCTTCCCGCAACAGCCCAGGCTAAGGGGCTGGGCGCGGAAATCGATTATGGCCGCGCCGACGGCCATTGGGGCACCGAAATCGGCGCCGGCTATGCATGGGAAATGGGCGGCTTCAGCCTGACGCCCGGCGGCGGCGTCTATCTGCGCGATGGTGACACCAAACTCTATGGCCGGGTCGAGGCGGCCTATACCATTCCCCTGTCCGCCACGATCGGCGCGGGCGTGCGCGTGAGCGGCGACAATACGCGACCCTATGCCACGGTGGCGATGCCCATCCTCCCCAAGCTGCGCGCCAAGGCCAATGCCGGCCCTAAATATTATGCGGTCGGCCTGACGCTGGGCTATTGAGGCAAGGCCCGGCAGTGGGTCGGCGATAGTTGCGGACATTTTACGGGTTGCCAGCGTTTCCCGCGTCATCGCGTTGCAACAGGATGCGTGAATAGTCCTGCGCTTTCCAACTGGAGCATGGTTTCCGTGACATCCCGCAACCTTACCGGCCTTCTTCCCCTGAGTGAGACACGCCCGGTCGACAGCGACCTGCCCCGCCGCCTGTCCGACATGGCCTGGCGCATCGGCTTTGGCGCGATCGGCTGGCCCTGGCTGCTGGCGAGCCTGTCGGGCGGACGAAAAGCCGACAAGCGCGCCCTGCTGGATGAACTCGACCTGCCGCATGATGCCCTGCCGCATCTGGGTAGCTGGAAGGCGGATGTCGGCTTTCTGCGGCATATCGTGCGGGAAATTGCGCGGCTTCGCCCGGCCCATGTGGTCGAACTGGGGGCGGGCGCATCCTCGCTGATCGCAGCGCGCGCGCTCCAGTTGCATGGCAATGGGCGGCTGCACAGTTTCGACCAGCATGGCGGCTTTGTCGACGCGACGCGCCAGTGGCTGGCCGACAATGCGCTGGACGTCGATATCCGCCATGCCCCGCTGACCCATGAAAGCGCGGACTGGCCGGGGCGCTGGTATGCGATCGATCGGCTGCCCGAACAGATCGACCTGATCATCATCGATGGCCCGCCCTGGAGCGTGCATCCGCTGGTGCGGGGCGCGGCCGACAGCCTGTTTTCGCGCCTTTCGCCCAATGGCGTGGTGCTGCTGGACGATGCCGCGCGCCCCGGCGAAAGGCTGGTCGCGCGCCGCTGGCGGCAGCGCTGGCCGCATATCGACTTCCGCCTGATGAAGGACGGGACCAAGGGCACGCTGGTCGGCCGTCGGCGCGACACCCGCCTGCCGGTCGCCAACGATAATGAGGATGGCCGCAACTGGCGCCATCTGGGCCGTGCCGCCGCGATTGCCGCGCTGATCGCCACCGGTTGGGTCGCGCGCGGCGAAATGGGCGAATTCCCGCAGGCGGCGCAGGCGAACAGCTTCATCGACGAAGCCGCCGCTTCCCGCCGGGCCGGACTGCTGCGTCAATCGATGTCGTCGCAGGTCGAAACCGCCACATTCGATGCGCGGGAAATCGAAAAATCGACGGGTATCGTCCTGCCTGTGCTGCCGGCGGGGTGGCGCGTGACCGACGTCCAGCTCTTCCCTACGCCCGACAGCTCTGCCATCGCCATGAGCGTTACCACGCCGCAGGGTGAACCGCTGTCGCTGTTCGCGGACCGGGCAGAGACGCCCGCAGAGGCGACCCCGCTGATGGCGCGGCGTGCAGGCGAGACGATCGCCTATTGGGAGGAGGGCGCGATGGCCTATGCCCTGAGCGGCAAGGGCGATGCGCGGCGGATCATGCAACTGGCGGGCGCCATCGCGCCGGACGCCTGATTCACGGGACGGGAAAACGGAGGGCCATGGCGCTTGTCCTTCCGTACTTTCCCGGACCTTGAGGTCATTCCACCCGCGCGTAAAATGCTCTAAGCGGCGCGGATGGTGGATGTCCCGAACCCCGCACCGCGCGCCAATGCGCGCCCCGCCCTTGGCAGCCTGGCGATGCTGTGGCGTTTTGCCCGCCGCTATCCCGGCCGTATCGCCGGGGCGCTGGCCGCGCTGATCATTTCATCGGCCGCCACGCTGGGCATCCCCAGCGGTTTCCGGCTGGTGATCGATCGTGGTTTCATGGGCGGCGGGGATATCAGCCGCTGGTTCGAATATCTGCTGATGATCGTGACCGTGCTGGCGATCGCCACGGCGCTGCGATATTATTTCGTGTCCTGGCTGGGCGAGCGGGTCGTCGCCGATATCCGCAGTGCGACGCAGGCCAATCTGTTGCGGCAAGCCCCCCGCTTCTTTGAGGAAAATCGGCCTTCGGAAATCGCGTCTCGTATGACCGCCGATACCGCCATCGTCGAACAGGTGGTCGGATCGACCGTGTCGGTGGCGCTGCGCAATCTGGTCACGGGACTGGGCGGTCTGGTCTACCTGTTCGTGCTCGCGCCCAAGCTCGCTGCGCTGCTGCTGCTGGGCATTCCGGTCATCCTGCTGGTACTGATCAGCCTGGGTCGGCAGGTGCGTGGCCTGTCCCGTGCCAGTCAGGACCGGCTGGCCGATATCGGCAGCATCACCAGCGAAGTGCTGGGCGCGATGAAGATCGTGCAGGCTTTCGGCCAGGAGGCACGGGAAGCGGTGCGGTTCGACGCCACCGTCGATGCGGGCTTTGCGACGGCGCGCAAGCGCATCCGCCTGCGCGCCATCATGACGGCGGTGGTGATCGCTTTGATCTTCGGGTCGATAACCGCCGTCATGTGGCAAGGTGCGCTAGACGTTGCCGCCGGGCGCTTGTCAGGCGGCAGCATCGCTGCTTTCGTTCTGACCGGGGGATTGGTGGCCGGGGCATTCGGTTCACTGTCGGAAAGCTGGGGCGATCTGTTGCGCGGGGCCGGTGCGGCCAGTCGGCTGGAGGAACTCATGTCCGCCACGCCGGATATTCTGCCGCCGGCCCAGCCGATCCCCATTACCCGGCATGCCCATGGTGCACGGCTGCATTTCGACAATGTGCATTTCCATTATCCCACCCGGCCCGATCAGGCAGCCTTGCATGGCATTTCGCTGGACGTCGCGCCGGGCGAGACGGTGGCGGTCGTCGGCCCATCCGGGGCAGGCAAATCGACCCTGATCCAGTTGGCGCTGCGCTTCTATGATCCGGATTCGGGCTGCATTCGCCTGAATGACATACCGCTGACCGATGCCGATCCCGCAGAGTTACGCACAACGATGGCGATGGTGCCTCAGGACAGCATCATCTTCGCTGCATCCGCGCGGGACAATCTGCGCTATGGCCGCTGGGACGCCAGCGACGAGGATATCTGGGCAGCGACCCGCGCAGCCAATGCCGAAAGCTTCCTGCGCGCCCTGCCGCAGGGTCTGGACAGTTTCATGGGCGAAGGCGGCGCGCGCCTGTCCGGCGGACAGCGCCAGCGCCTGTCGATCGCCCGCGCTCTGCTACGCGATGCGCCGATCCTGCTGCTGGATGAGGCTACTTCCGCACTCGATGCAGAATCCGAACGGCTGGTGCAGGATGCTTTGAGTCGCCTGATGCAGGGCCGCACGACCATCGTCATCGCCCATCGACTGGCTACGATACGGGCCGCCGATCGCATCATCGTGATGGATGAAGGTCGGATCGTGGAACAGGGCGATCATGCCGCGCTGGTGGCTCAGGGCGGCCTCTATGCCCGGCTCGCGAGCCTTCAGTTTCAGGATGTCGCCGTCGCCTGACGAAGGCCGGGATGGGACGGTTCGCACTCCCCTATTCCCGATGGATCAGCGCGCGGCAGATGCCTGACTGAGCCGGACGATATGATCGAGGATGGCAGGGTGCAGCGACCGTTCGAAGGCGCATCCCGATTCATGCGCGCGGTTCCACGTGACCCGTGCCCGGCGACCTTCGAAACCGGGCAACATAATCCAGATGTCTGCACCTACCGTGAGTTTCATGAAACTTTGCAGGCGAAAGCCGCTGACCGACACATCGGTAATGCGGCTGGTGAACCAGGTTTCACCGGGACGACGAACCCTGACAACGATCTGTACGTGCTGCCGTTCGGCTGCCCGTCCCTTGCGATCATATTCTGTCAGTCGTTCAGCAGCCATGGTTCGATATCGCGTCGCTTCTGCCCCATCATGCGCCAATCTGGGTAAGCAAAGGGTTAAACCCGGCTCCACCCGATAGCTTGGTCGCATAAGATGGTGGGCCGCGCACAAAAAAAGGGCCGCCCGAAGGCGACCCTGAATTTCTGCAATCTTCTTATCGCTCCGGGCCAGCGCCCCATCCGGAAAACCGGGAAGTCTTATGCCGGGATGGGCCTGACTGGATGTCAGCGATCAGAAGCTGCCATATTGCTCGTTGCCGACGAAGCCCAGCTTCGTCACGCCAGCGCGCTTGATCTCTGCCAGCACCTCGTCAACGACGACGTAGCGGGTCTGCGCGTTGGGCTGGAACTGCAGTTCCGGCTCGACGGGCAGACGCAGCGACTGCTGCAGATACTGACGCAGGGTCAGCAGGTCGATCGACGCACCGTTCCAGGTGATGACGCCACCGGCGTCGATCGCGACCTTGTTCTTGACCGGATCGATCACGCTGTCCGTAGGCGGCGCGTTCTGCGGCAGGTCGATCTTGACCGCGTGGGTCTGGATCGGAATGGTGATGATGAACATGATGAGCAAAACGAGCATGACGTCGATCAACGGCGTCGTGTTCATTTCCATCATCGGTTCGCCATCATCGGAACCCATGCTCATTGCCATGGCGAATTCTCCTTAAAGCGACCGGTCAGAGACGGGTCGGATTCGAACCAGGTTCCGGTTCGGAGATGAAGCCCACCTTCGGGAAGCCGGCACGCTGCATCGTGTAGATGGTGCCGCCGATGCACCGATAGGGGGTGTTGATGTCGCCGCGGATATGCACTTCGGGCAGATCCTCCGGCTTCAGATTCTCAACGCCGCCAGCCTTCTTGATGTCCGCTTCGAGCTTCGCGACCGCACGATCGAGCAGTTCGCTCGAATTCACCGGAGCCATGCCCCAGAAAACCGCACAGGCACCGTCGGAACCCGTCGTGACCGAGAGGGACACATTTTCGGGCTTCGTCGTGGTCGGCTCGAACGCCACCTTGGGAAGCTGCAGATCGACCGTCTGAACGACGACCGGGACCGCGATGAGAAAGATGATGAGCAGCACCAACATGACGTCGACGAGCGGCGTCGTGTTGATGTCGGACAACGGCTTTTCTTCACCGCCGCCAGAGCCAACACTCATTGCCATTGATACTATCCTAACCTTGGTTTCGATGGCGTCCCGTCAATGGGAGCATTGCGGGGGCCATGGTCGGTGGGGAACCGGACGGTCGCAGCCGCCCCCCGGTTCCTTTCACCGGCGTCTTGAGACCGATCAGGCCTTGGCAGCAGCCGGCTTGGCAGCAGGTGCGGCCGGAGCAGCAGCAACGGAAGGCTTCACGGCACCGTCCGAAACCAGATAGGCCAGCAGGTCGACGGTGAAGCCGTTCAGCTGTTCGGCGATCGTCTTGTTACGGCGCTGCAGGAAGTTGTAGGCGAGCACCGCGGGAACCGCGACGGCCAGACCCAGAGCGGTCATGATCAGAGCTTCACCGACCGGGCCGGCAACGGCGTCGATCGAGGCCTGACCGGCAGCGCCGATCTTGATCAGAGCGCGGTAGATACCGATAACGGTACCGAACAGACCGATGAACGGCGAGGTCGAACCGACGGTCGCGAGGAAGGCCAGACCGCCACCCAGCGAGGAGTTGATGCCGGCTTCCGAACGGGCCAGCGAGCCGTGCAGCCAGTCATGCGCTTCGACCGGATCCTTCAGCTTGCCATGCTCTTCCTGAGCCTTGATGCCGTCGTCGACGATCTGCTTGTAGGCCGAGTTCTTTTCGAGCTTGGCAGCGCCTTCCTTCAGGCTGGCCGAACGCCAGAAGGTCGCACGAACCTTCTTGCCCTGGTTGATGACCTTCTGCTGTTCGATCAGCTTGGTGAACAGAACATAGAAGGTGCCAACCGACATGATGCACATGATGGCGAACACGGTCTGGGCGATCAGACCGCCCTGCTGCAGGGCTTCCTGCAGGCCGTAGGGGTTTTCCGGCTTGGGAGCCGCAGCTGCGAGATACATCAACATGTTCAAGACTTCCCTCTCAATGAGATCAAGCGTGGGACGGGCGGCGTCAGGCGCTCGCCCTCCCGATCAGATTATTCCGGCAGACGCCAGGTGATACGACCGTTGTAGGTGTCAGGCATTTCCGCACCGTCCGAACCCTTGGCCGGCTTGAAGCGCGCACGCTTCGGCAGCAGGCGGCAGGTCGCCTCGTCGAGGTCGGCATGGCCGGTCGACTGAGTGATGGTGCAGTTGGTGACACGTCCATCCGCGCCGATTTCCAGGCGGAAACCAGCCGTACCCGAACGCTCTTCACGCTGTGCGCGGCTCGGATAGTCGGCATCGCTGAGCCAGCTACCCGGATTGCTGCGCGGCGAAGCGCGCGAAGCAGCGACGGGCGGCGGCGGCGGAGCCGGCGGGGGCGGCGGCGGTGCGGCGACCGGAACCGGGTTGAACACCGGAGGGGGTGTCCGAACGGTCTGGATCGGCGGTGCAGGCGCCGGGGTTTGCACGATCGGCGGGGGAGCAACAACCGGCGGCGGCTCGATCGGCTGATCTGGCGGCGGCGGCGGCGGCTCCTCGTCCGGTGGCGGGGGTTCCTCCTTCACGTCGACAACATTCAGCTGCTCTGCCGCCTTTTTGACATATTTCATGCCAAGGCCGGTGACGAAGGCATAGCCAAGAACAGCGTGAATCAGGGCGACGATGACGATCGAGACAGTCCGACTCGATCCTTGCGAGTGGTCAGCATAGGCCATTCGGCAACGACACTCCTTAACTCATCTTACCAGTGGTTTATACAAATCAGCCAAAAAAGACCCCAGCCGACCGGGCTGCCCCGATCACCTTTGGTCTGTAACCGTATATTTGCTACCGAGCGAACTCCTATCGCGGCGCATCGTGGCACGCAAACGCTTTATCGATATCCTCATTTGCGACTACCATTTCATATCGGAATGACTTGCCTGTGACAAACTTGCCACGGGCTACAACCATAGGACGAAGTTGACGATGAAATCCGCCACCCCTTTTCAGAAACTCGGCTTGCTGTGCCTCATTTCCGCCGCATCCATCCCGGTTTTCCCGGCCTTTGCGCAAAATGACCGGGTGGTAACGCAACCATCACGAACCGGGTCGGGCCTGTCCTATTCCGACATTGTCGACCTGGCGGACAAGGCGCCGCTGGTGGCCAATGTGCGCATTCGCAACATCATCATTTTGAAGCCGGAGCAGGCCGGGACCGTCCCACAGGGGCACAAAAGGCTGTTCATAGAGGCGGATGTGACGGGGCTGATTCGCGGTGAATCGGGAATCAGTCCTCTTGTATCTTACTTGTACGATGCCCCGCTTGACGCGCGCGGCAAGGTACCGAAGCTGAAAAAGGCGCAGATGATCCTGTTCGCCCGTCCGGGTGCGCGCCCTGGCGAAGTGCAGCTTATCGCGCCGGATGCGCAGATTCCCTCGACCCCAGCCGAGGTCGAAAGGGTCAAGGCCGTCCTGTCCGCGCTGGTCGCCCCCAACACGCCGCCGCGCATCCTGGATCTGGGAGACGCCTTCCATGTTGCCGGGACGATCGCCGGTGAAGGCGAGACGCAGATATTCCTGCGCACCGAAAATGGTGATCCGGTGTCCCTTTCCATCCTGCGTCGGCCGGGACAGGCGCCGCGCTGGGCCGTGGCCTTGGGCGAAATCGTGGATGAAGCCGCCCGCGCGCCGCAACCGGGCAGCCTGCTATGGTATCGCCTCGCCTGCTCCCTGCCCGCGACCTTGCCGTCGCGGTCCGTCCGCACATTGGCGGTGCAGGATGCAGAAGCCGCGCGGGCGGATTACCAGTTCGTGATCGATGCGCTCGGCCCCTGCGGCCGTACGCGTAAACAGGGCTGATTCGCCTTTTTCTTGGACAGCGGCGCGCGGGCGGCTATCAGCGCGCCGTCCGCAACCTTGGAAGGGAAAAACGCCGCCATGACCAATCTGCACCGCCATGCCCCGCTGCGCGTCGCGCTCGTCGGCCTCGGCACGGTGGGCGGCGGCGTCATTCGCCTGCTGGAGAAGAATGGCGACCTGATCGCCCGCCGGGCCGGCTGCCCGATTCAGATCGTCGCCATTTCCGCACGCGATCGCAACAAGGATCGCGGCGTCGACCTGTCGCCCTATGAATGGGTCGATGACATGAACAGCCTGGCGACTCGCGACGATGTCGACGTGGTGGTCGAACTGATCGGCGGGGCGGACGGCCCTGCCCTTACCTTGGCCCGCCAGTGCCTGACTCACGGCAAGCCCTTCGTCACCGCCAACAAAGCGATGCTGGCGCATCATGGGCTGGACCTGGCACGGCTGGCGGAGACCGGCGGTATCGCGCTGAAATATGAAGCTGCGGTCGCGGGCGGCATTCCAGTCATCAAGGGCATGCGCGAAGGCGCTGCCGCGAACGAGATCAGCCGCGTCTATGGCATCCTCAACGGCACCTGCAATTACATCCTGACCACGATGGAAAAGGAAGGCCGGGGCTTCGACGAAGTGCTGAAGGAAGCACAGGATCTGGGCTATGCCGAAGCCGATCCCAGCTTCGACATCGATGGCGTGGATGCCGCGCACAAGCTGACCATCCTTGCCAGCCTGGCCTTTGGCACGGAACTGGATTTCGAGGCGGTCGCCACCACCGGCATCCGCGACGTCATTGCTGCCGACATTGCCGAAGCCGCCGCGCTTGGCTTCCGCATCCGTCTGGTCGGGATGGCGCAAAATGGTCCCGAAGGCCTGTTCCAGCGGGTCCATCCGATGCTGGTGCCGCTCGACCATCCGCTCGCCCATGTCGACGGATCGCTCAACGCCGTGGTGGCGGAAGGCAATTTCGTCGGTCGCCTCTTCTTCCAGGGACGTGGCGCGGGCGATGGCCCGACCGCATCGGCGGTCGTTGCCGATCTGATCGACGTCGCGCGCGATGAATATGGCGATGCCTTCGCCATGCCGGTCGCCGCGCTGACGCCGCAGAACACGGCCGATGCCGGCAAGCGGATCGGCCGCGCCTATCTGCGCTTCAAGGTACAGGATCGCCCCGGCGTGCTGGCCGAGATTGCCGCCGCCACGCGCGATGCCGGCGTATCGATCGAAAGCATGATCCAGCGCGGCGCGAATCAGTCGGAAGGCGTGTTGGTCGCCATCGTCACTCATGCGGGCGAAGAACGCTGCGTGCGGGAGACGCTGGAGCGACTGGCCGGCTCCGACAGCCTGCTCGGCACGCCGATGGTGATGCACATTCTCGACTGACCGCTCCTCAATGCTGCCCGGCGCCTTTGAAGCGATCGGGCAGCGGCGGCGGTGGACTGATCCCCGCATCAGGATCGGCGATGGCGGTCACGGCCTTTACGAGCGCACCGACCGCCTGAAAGACCGGCAGGCCGCCGGTGCAGCCCGCCCCCTGCCCACCGACCACACCACAACTGCCCTGTCGTACCGCAGTCGCTGATGCGCGGGGCGCTTCACCGCGAACCGGTGTGCTGCCGTCCGACTCTTCGCGCGGTAACGGCAGTCGCTCCTTTGCGTTGCGCTCCGCCCGTGTCCCGCACACGACGATCGCGTCGCCGCTTCGATCGCAAGGGCGGACGACCCGCGTCTTTTCCTTATAGGCCGCCATCAGCCCATCCTCGACTTCCTGCGCCTGGGCTGGCCATGCCAGCAGCAGGCCGATGGGAAGGAGAAAGTGGCGCGCCATGTCAGGAGAAAAGCAAGCAATCATGGCCACATCATGACCGGCGCAAAGTCGCCGAACAGCGCCTTCCTCGCTCGACAAGAAGCGGGCGACCTCCTATCGCCATGCCCATAAGAAAAGGCAGAGGAAATCATGGTTCAGGCAAGCTCGATTCTTGATCGCGTGCTGGTGCTCGAAATGGTCCGCGTTACCGAAGCGGCAGCGATCGCCGCGTCGAAGCTGATCGGTCGCGGCGATGAAAAGGCCGCCGATGCCGCCGCCGTGGAAGCCATGCGCCTCGCCTTTAACGACCTCTACATGGACGGAACCGTCGTCATCGGCGAAGGCGAACGGGATGAAGCGCCGATGCTCTATATCGGCGAGAAAGTAGGCAGCGCGATCGGCACCGGGCCGAAGATCGACATCGCGCTCGATCCGCTGGAAGGCACCACTATCACCGCCAAGGCCGGCCCGAATGCACTGGCAGTGCTGGCCATTTCCGAAGAAGGCGGCCTGCTGAATGCGCCCGACGTCTATATGGAGAAGCTGGCGATCGGGCCGGGCTATCCGGAGGGGACGATCGACCTCAACCGGTCGGTGCGCGAAAATATCGAGGCGGTGGCCAGCGCCAAGGGCGTCGATCCACATGAAATCATCGTCTGCGTGCTGGATCGGCCGCGCCATGAAAAGCTGATCGGCGAATTGCGGGCGATAGGCTGCGGCATCATGCTGATCCCCGATGGCGATGTTGCCGGGGTGATCGCGACCAGCGATCCGGACACCACGATCGACATCTATATGGGATCAGGCGGCGCGCCGGAGGGCGTGCTGGCCTGTGCCGCGCTGCGCTGCGTCGGCGGGCAGTTCAAGGGCAAGCTGATCTTCCGCAACGAGGATGAACGGGCGCGTGCGCGCAAATGGGGCATCGCCGATCTCGACAAAATCTATGACCTGAAGGAACTGGCCAAGGGGGACTGCATCTTCGCGGCGACCGGCGTGACCGACGGATCGCTGCTCGACGGCGTCAAGCGGCTGCGCGGCGGCAAGCTGACCACGCAGAGCGTCGTGATGCGCGCCAGCACCGGCACCGTCCGCTGGGTGAAAGGCGAGCACCGGATCGATAATAAGGGATTGTGAAGCAGGCAGTCAGGCGCGGCCGGGCGCCCTGCCCCGCCGCCGCTGCCAGTAGTTGGGTCAGTGGCTGGCGCGGTGGTTGAGATCGTGACCCAGCGCCAGGATGCCGACGCCGATCAGCGTATAGACGCCTTCCGACATGCCATGATCCATCGTTAGCGCGCCGGCCATCACGCCGAGGCCCAGCGATCCGATCGCGGCAGGCATCATGAAGCCATGGACGATCGCGCCATGGCCCAGCGCCACGCCGCCGAGCAGGATCGCCAGGACCAACCCCGCTTCGTGGAAAATCGGACTTTCGAACACACCGCCGGCTGATGCCAGCAGGCCGAGTATGACGGCGGTGGCGAAACAATGCGCCACGCAAAGACCCGACAGGGCAATCGCGATGCGATCGATCCGGCCAGTCATCAGGGCATTGCGCAGGGTCAGCTTCATGGTCGCCGCTACATAGGGCAGACCGGTGAAAGTTACAATATAACATTGCGATTTTTTGGCGGCCACGCCTGGCTGCGTGATGTCAGGCGGCCAGTCTCAGGCAATTGCGGCCGCTATGTTTCGCGCGATAAAGGGCCTTGTCCGCCGCCTCCAGCATCGTCGACGGATCGGACCGGCCATCCAATTCAACAAGGCCCGCGCTGAAGGTCACGCGGATCGACGATTCCATCGTGGTCGGATCGGCCAGCAAGGCACGCAGCCGTTCACAAACCATGCTGGACCGGTCGATATCGCTATCCACCAGCAGGATGGCAAATTCCTCGCCGCCCAGCCGACCAATGCTGTCTATGCCGCGCAGGCCAAGGCGCATCCGCTCGACAAAGGTGCTGAGCACGCGGTCGCCGACACCATGGCCATAGCGGTCGTTCACCGACTTGAAATGGTCAATATCGATCAGCAGCAGGCTGGAGCGCGCGCCCATGCGTGCCCGTGCAATTTCGTCGTCCAGTTTCTCCAGAAAGGCGCGACGGCTGTCGGCGCCGGTCAGCGAATCGCTGGCGGCAACCTGTTGCAGCGCGCGCTGGCGCGCCTTGTGCCGGGAAATGTCGCGAATCATGCTGACGATGCCGCTCGGCTGACCACGTTCATCCACCACGGCCCGCGTTACGATCTCACACCAGTCGAGATCGCCGGTCGTCACCAGCGGCCGGAACTCTACCTTGTGGATGCTGCCGGGGTGCATCAGCGCGCGATGATGCGCGGCAATCACGACAGCGCGGTCCTGTGGGTCGACGAGGTTGGCGGCGGACTGGCCCACCAGAAATTCCGGTGCGCAACCAATCTGTTCATGCGCGGAGGGTGAGGCATATTCGATGACGCCGTCCACGCTGATGTTGAGCACCACATCGCCGCTATGTTCGGCGATGGTGCGGAAGCGGGTTTCGCTTTGCTCCAGCATCCGGAACAGGCGACGGCGCGCATGGAGTTCGGCGGCGACCGGCATGCAGAGCAGGAAGCTGAGCGCCAGATAGAATTGGAAGAACTGCACCCGTTCCCCGGCGGTCCCGGGAATGATGGTCAGCGGCCCGACCCCCGACATGGTCGCCACCCCGCCGATCAGGGCGAGAATGATGATCGATGCGGCCGCGCCAATCTGTCCCACGCGAAAGGCGATCAGCACCAGCGGCAGCAACGGCGCGAACAGCATGGGATAGCGCGCCCAGTAGAAGATATGGAATGTGCTGATCGCAAACAGCGTCAGCAGCAGCGCGGCCTCCACCTTCTCATGCCGCGATGTTTCACGGCGCCAGCGATCGAACTCGCCCTGAAACAGCATGATCAGGATCGGCGTGCAGGTCAGCCCGCCCAGAACATGGCCGGTATACCATTGCAGCCAGGACGCACCGAAGGACACCGGCGTCAATTGCGATGCCACGGCCGCCGCCATCAGACCGGTGACGATGTCCGCCACGCCGCTCAATGCCAGAATGAAGACGATGAGCGGACGAATCGATTCGGTCACGCGATGATCGGGCACGAACCGGCGGCAGAGAATCGCGACGATCAGCGATTCAAGCATGTTGATCGCAGCCATCGGGATCGCAGCCATTGGCCCCATGCCGAACAGGGCGGTGGCGGCCGCGCTGGCGACAGCGCAGGCGAGGATGGCGCGGGGCCAGTGCGCGGTGCGGGACGTCAGCAATTCCGCCATCAGGAAGGCATTCGCGCCCCACAGGAAGGCGAGGCCGCCTTCGAACCGCGAAATCATGAGGGCGATGGTCGCTGCCACGAAATAGACGCCGCCAGTTACCAGCGGTCCCCACATGGAGGAAGGTTGTCTGAGGGCGGCCCGTAGCATGTTGCGGACGTGGCTAGAGCCTCAATCTTAATATTTATTGCCAGTGAGTGACGATGATACGACCGCGGAACGAATTTTCATTCGTGTGCGAGTAACTTAGAGGCTGGCTGCGACGAGCGATCGCCACCCTGCCAGCCGTCGCGAGCGGTCTTCGTCCGTCATCGCCGGCGTGAAGCGGGTGCGGGCTGGCACCATTGCCGTCGCGGCCTCCAGCGTCGGGTAGAGGCCTGCCCCCACACTGGCCAGCATGGCCGCGCCCCGCGCCGTCGTTTCGACATCAGCGGGGCGTTCCACCGGCAGGGCCAGCATATCGGCCATGTCCTGCGCAACCCAGTCATTCGCGCTCATGCCGCCATCGATCCGCAACGCCTGCCACGGCGCGCCATCGGCGGCGAAGGCGGCAGCCAGATCATGAACCTGATGCGCCATGGATTCGAGCGCGGCGCGCACGATATGCGCCCGTGTCGATCCATGGGTCAGGCCGCTGATGCTGCCGGTCGCCTCCGGGCGCCAATAGGGCGCGCCCAACCCGGACAAAGCCGGCAAGAGATAGACGCCGCCATTGTCCGGCACCGATCGCGCTATCGCATCACTATCGGCAGCGGCGGCGATCAGGCCCAGCCGGTCCCGCAGCCACTGGATCAGGCTGCCCGCGACGAAGATCGATCCTTCCATCGCATAGAGACGGCGACCACCGAGCTGGCACAGCACGGTGCCGAGCAGCCTGTGGGTCGAGGAAGGGAGCATGTCGCCAGTCGACGCCAGGATGAAGGCGCCGGTGCCCAGCGTCGCCTTGACCGCACCGGGCGCCAGACAGGCCTGACCGATGGTCGCCGCCTGCTGATCGCCGGCCAGGCCGCAGAGCGGGATGGCCCCGCCCAGCAATGTCGGCAGCGTCGCACCGAAGGCTCCGGCATTGTCGACAATCTCCGGCAGCGCCGATGCGGGCACGCCGAACAGGGCGCACAGGTCGGCATCCCATCCCGCGCCGTCCAGCGCCAGCAACTGGGTGCGGCTGGCATTGCTGGCGTCGCTGACATGCAGGCCGCCGGTGAGTTTCCACATCAACCAGCTTTCCACCGTGCCGAGCGCCAGATCGGGTCCGGCCGCCGCGACTTGCGGCTGATGATCGATCAGCCAGCGCATCTTGGTCGCGGAGAAATAGGGATCGATGATGAGCCCGGTGCGCTGCTGGATCAGTGCTTCATGCCCCTGTTCGCGCAATTGCTCACAATGGTCCGCGGTGCGGCGATCCTGCCAGACGATCGCCCGGCTGAGCGGCGCGCCGGTCCGGCGGCTCCACGCCACCACCGTCTCGCGCTGATTGGTGATGCCGATCGCCGCGATCCGGTCCGCCCCGCCCGCCTGCGTCACCATCCGGCGCGCGCAATCGAGCGTCCTGTCCCAGATTTCGGCGGCGTCATGCTCCACCCAGCCGGGGCGGGGATAATATTGGGTCAGATCCGCCTGCGCCGTCGCGACGCGCGCACCGTCGGGCGCATAGAGCATCGCGCGGGTCGATGTCGTCCCCGCATCCAGCACCAGAATCAGGCGCTCGTTCACGGCCTCTCCTTCAACCATCGATCCAGTCTTTCCACTTGGCGCCCGTCCAGGCGCAGCCCCAGCTTGCTGCGCCGCCAGAGAATATCCTCACTGGTCCGTGCCCATTCGCGGGTCATCATGTGCCGCACTTCCGCTTCGGTCAGGCCATGGCCGAAATCCTCGCCCAGCGCCGCCCTGTCCCGCGCGGCGCCAAGCCAGGACCAGCATGTCGTGCCATAGGCGCGGGCGATCCGGTCGATCGTCTGTGCGTCCAGAAAGGGGTAATCCGACGCAAGCCGGGCGGTCAGGTCGGCCAGGCCGGTCATGGCGAAATCGCCGCCGGGCAGCGGCGCATCGGCCGTCCAGTCATCGCCCTTCAGCGTCGGAAGATAGGGTTTGAGCCGCTCCACCGCTTCGGCGGCGAGATGGCGATAGGTGGTGATCTTGCCACCGAAGATGCTGAGCAAGGGCGGCTGGCCGTCTCCGCCATCCAGTTCCAGCCGATAGCCGCGCGTGGCGGCTTCCGGCTTGTTCGATCCGTCGTCGATCAGAGGGCGCACGCCGGCATAGGACCAGACGACATCGGCGGAGCTGATCTGCTGCGCGAAATAGCGGTTGGCCGCCGCGCACAGATAGGCGACCTCCTCCTGACTGGCGACGACATGGTCGAGGCCATCATGATGATCGCGATCGGTGGTGCCGATCAGGGTGAAGTCCCGCTCATAGGGAATGGCGAAGAAGATGCGGCCATCGGGCAGTTGAAAGAAGTAAGCGAAGCCATGATCGAACAGGCGCGGCACGACGATGTGCGATCCGCGCACCAGCCGCATCGAGAGTGCGGCAGGGCGGTGCGCGCGGTCGAGCAGATCGAGCACCGATGGCCCCGCCGCATTCACGACGGCGCGGGCATGGAAATGGTCCGTTTCGCCGTCCGTTCTGCGCGCAAGGATGCGCCAATGATCCGGCCGGCTATCCAGTTGCAGGACTTCGGTGCGGGTGCGCACGTTTGCGCCCCGGTCGGCGGCGTCGCGGGCGTTGAGCAGGACCAGTCGCGCGTCGTCCACCCATCCGTCCGAATAGCAATAGGCCGGGCCGAATATCGGTTGGAGCGGCGCGCCGGCCGGGTGGCGCCGCAGGTCGATCGCCTCCGTCGCCGGCAAGGCGCGGCGACCACCGATATGGTCGTAGAGAAACAGGCCGAGGCGCAGCATCCAGCGCGGCCGCAATCCGGGGGTCCATGGCAGGACAAAACGCATCGGGTGGATGATGTGCGGCGCGATCGCCCAGAGGCGTTCCCGCTCGACCAGCGATTCGCGCACAAGACCGAATTCGCGATGCTCCAGATAGCGCAGCCCGCCATGGATCAGCTTGGTCGAGGCGGACGATGTGCCCTGCGCCAGATCGCCCCGCTCCAGCAGCAGCACGCGAGCGCCGCGGCCCGCTGCGTCGCGGGCGATGCCACACCCGTTCACGCCGCCGCCAATGACAGCCAGATCGTGGATATCGGTGCGCGCCTCGGTCACGCCCCATGCTGTAGGACGGCCGGGCGGATGAGGGAACCGGGAAAGCCATAACCCGGCGGCAGCCTTACGACCACCGCCGGGCCTTCGTCAGTCCCCGGACGAAGGAAGCTGGCCTGAGGCCATCCGGAGCGAGCCCCCGCTCGCCCCGGAGGGATCAGGCGAGGCTGTCGACCAGCAGACCGCTATTGCTGCTGTCGGCACTGCTCGCGGCGCTGCCGTAGAGCGATTGCGACATGCTGGCGCGCAGATTTTCGAGGAAGGCGATCATCGAATCGAGTTGGTCCGTGACGCTGCTGTCGGTGGCGCTGACGGTGCTGCTATCGCTATCCTCATCCGTCGATGCCGATGGCGGCGGGCCGGGCGGCGGGCCACCCATGGGACCGGGGCCGCCAATGCCGCCCATCCCCTCAATGCTCATGCTGTCATCGCTGCTGGCGTCAGCGCTCTGCACCGATCCGCCCGGTCCCTGGGCGAAGAAGCTTTGGAGTTCGCTCGCCTGTTCTTCCGTCAGCGTGCCGGCCGACACCTGTTCGTCGATGAGCGAATCGATCCGATCCTTCATCTCCGACGGATCGAGCCGCGACGTAGCATCGCTCGCGGACGAGGAAAGCGCGGTATCGATCGAATCCAGTGCGGATTCGAGCGCAGCGCTATCGACTTCCGACAGCGAACCGGCCTCCACGGCGGCATCGATCTTGCGATCCATGGACGCCCGCGGCGAGGGCGGCATTGCCATATTATAGTTGGTGATAGTCGTCATGATTGAAGTCCCCACTTCGTTCAGGAGGGGACATCATGCCAACAAGGTCTAAAAAAACCTTGTATTTCAATGACGTAATTTATTGAAATATTGACGCTACAATGGTCAAGGCAGAGTTAATGCGCCTACCCGATCAGGCCTTTTCCAGCGTGCATTGCAGCGGATGCTGATTCTGACGGGCGAAATCCATGACCTGGTTCACCTTCGTCTCCGCAACTTCATAGCTGAAGATGCCGCAGACGCCCACGCCGCGCTGGTGCACATGCAGCATCACGCGCGTCGCTTCTTCCATATCCATGCGGAAGAAATTCTGGAGGACATGCACGACGAATTCCATCGGCG
Organism: Sphingobium sp. AP50; assembly: GCF_900109095.1. Lineage (GTDB taxonomy): Bacteria > Pseudomonadota > Alphaproteobacteria > Sphingomonadales > Sphingomonadaceae > Sphingobium. Next base: position 398,864 of record NZ_FNYZ01000001.1, on the reverse strand, counting down.
TGTAATCGTCATTCAGCATCAGCACCTTGTACAGCGACGGCTTCTTGGTGCGCGTACGGGTGCGCGTAGCGATGCCGACGTTCGGCCCGCCCGGGCCTTCGCCCTGGTCGTCCTGATCCCGGCCCGCCATCTGGACGGACCACGCCGATGCGGTGGTGCGATTATTCATGATGGACAGGAATATGGCGATTCGTCCGGCCATGGCAAGGGGGCGACGTGGTTACTGATCGCTTGCCCTTTGCCTTTATCATCAAAGCGAAGGGCGCCCCTTCCCCTTGGAAGAGACGCCCTTCAGGCTATGACGTGGCGATTTCGCAGGCGCCTCAGGCGGCCAGCGACTTCACCTTGTCGGTGACCAGGGTCACGCGCGCGGTCAGCGGCTGGGCGACATCGCCGGCCAGCTTCATGAAGGCTTCGCTGCTCTTGGCGGCTTCCTTCGTGAATTCGTCGAAGCTGCTCGACAGCAGCTGGCTCTGCAACTGGAAGAATTCGGTCGGCGTCTTGACGGTCGAGAGGCTCTTGAACGAAGCAGTCGCCTTTTCGAAATTCTTCTTGCTGTAGTCGACGGCTTCCTGACCCATCGTTTCCATGCCCTTGGCAGCGATCTTGCCGGATTCGACCAGCGCTTCGACATTGCCCTTGGCCAGGTCGCTCAGTTCCTCGATCGCCTTGGTCGACTTTTCAACGCCGGCCTTCGCCTTCGCGTTGAAGTCGGTGTAGGCGGTTTCGAACTTGGCCTTGGTTTCTTCGGCAAACTTCTTTCCGGTTTCGATGACGTCGGTCATGATTTTCTTTCCTTCTGTGGCGGGCAGCGGCGGTGTTGCAATGGTTTCGGCCTCTTGCGACAGGCTCTCTGTGATTTCAGTATCCGGTTCGGGCGCAGCGGGTTCCTCGATCGGCTCGGCTACGGGCGGCTCAACGACGGGCGGTTCCGGTTCGGGCGCGGACTGCGGATTGGTGTCGATCGGTTTCACGCTCGCGGCTTGCGGGTTCGTGTCGATCGGCTTCACCCTCTTGGCCTGAGGGTTCGTATCGATCGGTTTCACGCTCTTGGCCTGAGGATTCGTATCGATCGGCTTCACGCTCTTGGCTTGAGGATTCGTATCGATCGGCTTCACGCTCTTCGTCGCGGGCTTGGGCTTCGCTGGCGCGGTCCCGATCGCTGCCTCGGCAGCCTTGAGCGCTTCACTCGCCGACAAGGTCGCCGCGCCAGTAGCATTGCGCGGCTTGCTCCTTGGGGTCTTCGGGGTATCGGCCATGACCATCCTCCGTTTGTTGCACTGCACAATATAGGTTTCGTTGGCAGATTGCAAGACGCATTGTGCAGTGCAGCAAAAATGTCATCCACGCTGTTCAGCCGCAATCGTCCGAATGGATTATCGGAGAAAAAACCGTGCCTTACCGGGCCTTTACGTAACGGCCGGGCGCATCCTCGATCGCCTTGCTCTTACCCTTGCCCGGTACGCGGGCGCCTTTTACCGGCACCTGGCGCGAATCAAGGCTTTCGATCCAGACGCGCCAGTCGGGCCACCAGCTCCCTTTCGTCTCCTTCGCGGCTGCGAGGAAGGCGTCGAGAGTCGGCATGCGCTCATCGCAGGCCCAATATTGATATTTGCCCGCGGCGGGCGGATTGACGACCCCGGCGATGTGGCCCGACCCGGCCAGCAGGAAGCGGATCGGCCCGGAGAGATTTTCGGTCAGCTTCCACACGCTTTCCAGCGGGGCGATATGATCTTCCCGACCGGCCTGGACATAGGCTGGCGTCTGCACTTTGGTCAGGTCGATCGGCGTCCCATCCACGCTGATCGCGCCTGGCACGACCAGCAGATTGTCGCGATACAGCTGGGTCAGATAATCGCGGTGCCAGCGGGCCGGCAAATTGGTGGTGTCGCCATTCCAGTAGAGCAGGTCGAAGGGCGGATAATCCATGCCCAGCAGATAATTATTGACGACATAGTTCCAGATCAGGTCGCGCCCGCGCAGCAGGTTGAAAGTCGCGGCCATATAACGCCCGTCCAGAAACCCCTTGGACGAGAGCCGATCCACCATCTTCATCTGCTCGTCATCGACGAACAGGGTCAGATCGCCGGCCTGACTGAAATCCACTTGCGCGGTGAAGAAAGTGGCACTGGCAACCTTCTCCGCCTCGCCCCGCGCGGCCAGCAGCGCCAGCGTGGCCGCCAGCGTCGTGCCCGCCACGCAATAGCCGATCGTATGGACGCTCTTCACTTTCAGCAGGTCGCGCACCGTATCGATCGCGTCGACCTGTCCCTTCAGGATATAATCATCCCAGACCATGTCCTTCATCGACGCATCGGCCGATTTCCACGACACCAGGAAGACGCTGATTCCCTGATCCACCGCCCATTTGACGAAGCTCTTTTCGGGCGAAAGGTCGAGAATGTAGAAGCGATTGATCCATGGCGGGAAGATGATCAGCGGCGTTTCCAGCACCGTCTCCGTCGACGGCGCATAATGGATCAGCTGATAGAGCGGGGTTTCGTGGATCACCTTGCCCGGTGTCGAGGCGATATTGCGTCCCAGTTCGAACTGGGTGCCGTCGGTATGGGTAAGCTGGCCCTTTTCCAGGTCGGCGAGCATATGTTTGATGCCCTTGACCAGATTTTCGCCGCCGCTCTCGATCGTCTTCGCGACCACCTGGGGATTGGTGAAGGGGAAGTTGCTGGGTGCGATCGCATCGAGCAGGCCGGTGGTGGCGAAACGCAACTTGGCCTTTTGTCGGGGGTCCACGCCATCGACCGCGTCGGCCATCTTCATCATATAATCGGACAGCAGCAGATAGCTCTGCCGAATCATGTCGTAAAAGGGATGTTCGGTCCAGGCCGGGTCGGCAAAGCGCCGGTCCTTGCGCGCGGCCGGACTGTCAGCCGGCGCGGGATCGGGCTGATCGCGTAGCAGACCGCCCGAATCGAGAAAACGCTGCCACAGCGCCAGCCCTTCATCGGCAAAGCCGGTCTGGATGCGCGCAAAGAGGGCAGGATCGAAGGGAAGTGTCTGGCCAGTGGCGCCCGCCGCCTGTTCCAGCAGCAATTGCTGGGCGCGCCCGATCACCTGCGTCCATTGTTGCATATCGCCAAGGCTGGGCAGATGCGGCTCCAGGACGTCGGTCTTATCCATGGCCACCTTGCTCCTCCTGGCATTATCGGTCTGCGCCGCTTTCGCTGGCATGTCCCCTATCAGGCGGTTATAGCCAGATTGTGACATGCCAGCGGCGCGTCACGCACTATTCCCTACAGAGAGCTTTCAGGAAAGCCCCTATAATGTCCGAAGAATTTTACCGCATGAAGCGCCTGCCGCCCTATGTCATCGCCGAAGTGAATGCGATGCGAGCGGCCGCGCGGGCCGCGGGCGAGGACATTATCGATCTGGGCATGGGCAATCCCGACCTGCCGCCGCCCGACCATGTGATCGCGAAACTGATCGAAGTCGCGCAGAAGCCCAGCGCTCATGGCTATAGCCAGTCGCGCGGCATCCCCGGCCTTCGCAAGGCGCAGGCCAATTATTATGGCCGCCGTTTCGGCGTGGATGTCGATCCCGAAACTGAAGTCGTGGTGACGATGGGATCGAAGGAGGGGCTTGCTTCGCTGGCCACCGCGATCACCGAACCGGGCGACGTGGTGCTGGCACCCAACCCCAGCTATCCGATCCATACCTTCGGCTTCATCATCGCAGGTGCGACCATCCGTTCGGTGCCGACGACGCCGGACGAAAATTATTTCCGCTCGCTCGACCGCGCCATGGCCTTCACCGTGCCGCGCCCGTCGATTCTGGTGGTGAACTATCCGTCCAACCCGACGGCCGAGACGGTGGACCTCGCTTTCTACGAGCGCCTCGTCGCCTGGGCGAAGGAGAATAAGGTCTGGATCCTGTCCGACCTTGCCTATTCCGAGCTGTATTATGACGGCAATCCGACGCCATCGATCCTTCAGGTGCCGGGCGCCAAGGATGTCGCGATCGAATTCACATCGCTCAGCAAGACCTACTCCATGGCCGGCTGGCGCATGGGCTTTGCGGTCGGCAACAAGAAGCTGATCGCGGCGATGACCCGGGTGAAATCCTATCTGGATTATGGCGCCTTCACGCCGATTCAGGCGGCTGCCTGCGCGGCGTTGAACGGGCCGCAGGATATCGTCGAGAAGAACCGGCTGCTCTATCACAAGCGTCGCGACGTGCTGGTCGAGAGCTTCAGCCGGGCGGGATGGGACATTCCGGCGGCGCGCGCCTCCATGTTCTGCTGGGCGCCGTTGCCGCCTGCGCTCAAGGATATGGGGAGCCTTGAGTTTTCCAAGCAGTTGCTGACCCATGCCAAGGTCGCGGTCGCGCCGGGCGTGGGCTATGGCGAGGATGGCGAGGGCTTCGTGCGCATCGCCATGGTCGAGAATGAGCAGCGGCTGCGGCAGGCCGCCCGCAACATCAAGCAATATCTCAAGTCCATGGGCGTCAACACCCCGTCGACCAAGGGCGCGGCCTGATCCGTGCATGGGTGCTTAGGCCTTCCCGAAGCCCCATGACGAGAAAAAGTGGCGTTTTGCGACGCATTTAACACGGACTGCACCCCTTGCTCCTCATCCCGCGATGAAGGATAGCATCACGGGATGAGAGGTGCCGCATAATGATCCCCCTGCCCCAGGTCAGTCAGGTCGCCCAGACGATCCAGCTGGCACTGGCCCCCGTCTTCCTGCTGGCGGGCATCGGGGCCTTCCTGAATGTCTGCGTCAGCCGTCTGTCGCGGATTATCGACCGGGCGCGCGATGTGGAAAAATGGGTGCTGTCCACGCGGGGCAAGGAGCATGACAGGATGGTCGGGGAAATCCGCGTGCTCGACCGGCGGATGAGCGTGGTGAACAGCGCCATCTTCTTTTCGGTCGCGTCAGCCTGCGCCGTCTGTCTGGTCGTTATCCTGCTGTTTGCCGGGAACCTGTTCAACGCCCATCTGGGGACGCCGGTCGCCATCCTGTTCAGCCTGGCGATGGTGTTGCAGGCCGCGGCCTTCGCTACCTTCATTCAGGAAATCCGGCTGGCGTCGCGGATCATCCATATCCGCAATGAAGTGCTGTATCATCAGGTCGAGGAGGAAGAAGCGGCGTGACCCGCTTCACCGTCAACGACCGGCCGGTGCAATATCGCATGGACCCGGAAACGCCGCTGCTATGGGCGCTGCGCGACGCATCCAACCTGACCGGCACCAAATATGGCTGCGGCACCGGCGATTGCGGCGCCTGTACCGTGGATATCGATGGCGAGGCGGTGCGATCCTGTCAGGTGACGATCGGCAAGACCGAGGGGCGGTTCGTCACCACGATCGAGGCGCTGTCGCCCGATCGCGGCCATCCGCTGCAACAGGCGTTCGCGGCGGACAATGTGTCGCAATGCGGCTACTGCATTCCCGGCATGATCATGGCCGCGTCGGTGCTGCTGCGCCGGACCAATGATCCGTCCGACGAGCAGATCGACGCCGCCATCACCAATATCTGCCGTTGCGGCATCTATCCCCGGCTGCGTGGCGCGATCAAGCGGGCGGGCCGGATCATGCGGGGTGAAGAACAGGTCGCCGCTGCGCCGCCATCGGGGATCAGCCCGGAGGATGCGGCGCGGACAGTGCCTGCGCTGGGCCGGCCAACGGCTCAGCCGAAGCGGTAGCCCGAAACGGTCCAACCCAGCACGCTGCTGCGATGGGTGCAGGTCGCCGCGTCATCGCCCCCCGCGCCCAGCGCCACCATCAGCGGCAGCAGATGCTCCTCACGCGGATGGGCGAAATGGGCATGGGGCAGATGCGCCCAGTCGGCGACGCGAGCGGCGCGGGCCTTTGGATCGGGATCGGTGACGGCGGCGGTCAGGGCATAATCCCATGCTGTCGAGGGTGCGATCGCCTGCGCACCACGGACACGCAGATTGTGGAAGCTCATCCCCGATCCCACGATCAGCACGCCTTCATCGCGCAGCGGCGCCAGCGCGCGGCCAGCGGCGATATGGGCGGCGGGATCGAGATCATGGCGCAGCGACAATTGCGCCACCGGAATGTCGGCATCGGGCAACGCCACCTTCATCGGGATGAAGACGCCATGGTCCCGGCCGCGCGCGGCCTCCTCCCCCGTGGCGAAACCGGCCTGCTGCAACAGGGTAGCGGCGCGACGGGCAAGGTCTGGAGCACCGGGCGCGTCCCAGCGCAGCGTATAGGTGTGCGGGGGGAAGCCATAATAGTCGAACAGCAGCGGAGGCTGTTCGCCGACATGGACGGTGAAGGCCGTCTCCTCCCAATGACCGGAGACAAGCAGGATCGCCTTTGGCCGTTCGGGCAGGTCGGCGATCAGGCCGGCCAGATACTCCTGCATCGGATGCCACATCGGATCGCTGTGCGGTCGGTCAGGATCGGACGGGTCCATGAAGAAACAGGGTCCGCCACCATGGGGAATGAAGAGGCTGGGCAGGGTCATGGCTTACTCGGCTGTAGGAGAGCGCGGGCTTAGCTTCGCATATTTCCCGCAGATTCTGATATTTTGTTGCTTCACCGCGATCCTATCGGAAAGTCCGCAGCACGCCCTTCCATGGCCGATAAAGTGCCATGGCGGAATGCGATAGGACAGGAGATCGGGCGCGGAACATGATCGACAGATCGGCGCGCGGCAGGGGGGATGCAACGGACAGGCTGGAAACTGTCCGTTTCGCTGTTACGATCGTCAACCGGCCTCCCCACCCGTCATTGCGAGCGCAGCGAAGCAATCTATAGGCGTGCCATTGGATTGCTTCGCTGCGCTCGCAATGACGATTCAGTGTGAGGTCATCCCGCTTCGGGCGCCGTCATACGGCCAGATCGGTCAGGCTTCGATGATCGGGGCCAGGGCCTGCGCCAGCGTCGCGCCGGAATAGGGTTTCTTGAGCAGCACCACATCCTCGAACCGGGTCGGCAGTTCCAGCCCATCGCCATAGCCGGTGGCGAAGAGGAAGGGGATGCCCTTTTCCGCCAGCAGGTCGGCGACCGGCAGGCTGGTTTCATGGCCCAGATTGAAGTCCAGCACGGCCATGTCCACCGACTGGATCGCGATCGCTTCGCGGGCGCGGCCGACGCTGGATGCGGTCGTCACCTCTGCCCCCAGATCCCGCAGCGCATCCTCGCCATCCATGGCGATGATCATATTATCTTCGACCAGCAGGACGTTGCGCCCCTTGAGCAGGCCGGCAGTAACCGGCGCGGCGGGCTTGGCGCGTTCCGCCCCCGCCCGGTCGGGCAGCACCGACACGACATGGCGTGAGGGGATGCAGAATTGCGCCTCTATGCCGGCAAGGCGATAATTGATGTCGGCCTGACCACCCAGATCATAGGGGATGGACCGTTCGATAACGGTCGATCCGAAGCCGCGCCGCGTGGGCGCGACCACCGCCGGGCCGCCGCTTTCGGTCCAGTCGATCAGCAGACTGCCATCGCCATCGACGCGCCAGTCGATGGCGACCGTGCCATTGTCCGACAGCGCGCCATATTTGGCGGCGTTGGTCAGCATTTCATGCAGCACCAGCGCCAGCACGGTGAAGCAGCCGGGCGTCAGCAAAACATTGGGGCCGGTCAGCCGGACCCGGTCCCGCCGTTCGCCCAGATAGGCGCCCGCTTCCACCTCGATCAGGTCATAGAGGCGCGCGGGCGCCCAGCGATCGGCCGTAATCTGATCATGGGCGCGGGCCAGCGCATGGACGCGGCTTTCCAGCGTGCCGATAAATTCATCCACGGACCGCGCACTGTCGCGGGTCTGCGACAGCAGCCCGCGGATCAGCGACAGGATGTTGCGAACGCGGTGGTTCAGTTCCGCGATCAGCAATTCCTGCTTTTCATGCGCCCGCTGCCGTTCCGCATCGGCGGAATCGGACAGGCGCAGGATCACTTCGAGCAGCGCGGTGCGCAGCGCTTCGGCCACGCGCAGTTCGGCCGGGGTGAAGGGCAAGGCCGTCCCCTGCACCAGTTGCGACCAGGCCTCGAAACTCTTGCGCGGGGTCAGGCGCGGGCCGTTCGGCCCATAGTCGATTTCCTTTTCCGGATTGCCGGCCCAGCGCACCGAGCGGAGCTGTTCGGCGCGGAACAGCACGACATAGTCGCGCGGCCGGCGCGACAGCGGAATGGCGAGGATACCCGATGCGCGATCGGCATAGGCGGCCGCATCGGGCAGCACGGCGGACAGGCAGTCGGTGGTATAGACCTGGCTGGCGGCGACCTGATTGAGCATGCCGACGATCGCGACGAAGGCAGGTTCGTCCGGCGTGAGGCCGGAAAAGGTCATCTGGCCGTCAATATAGACGCCCACGCCATCGGCCGGAATGGTATCGAAGATGATGTCGCCCAGCCAGCGGGCATTGGACAGCAGGTCATGATCCTGCGCCACGGCGGAAAGCAGCCGGTCGGCCACCTGCCGCGCCTTGCCCTCATAGGCGGCGGTATCGCCGCGCTCACGGCTTTCCAGCATCATCGAGAATATCTGGCCGAACAGTTCGGCCGCGCTGCGCTGGGCAAAGGTCGGCAGGCGCGGCGCATAATGGTGGCAGGCGAATAGGCCCCACAGCTTGCCCTCGACAATGATCGAGATGGAAAGCGAGGCGCCCACGCCCATGTTGCGCAGATATTCGATATGGATCGGCGACACCGCGCGCGTGATGCACAGCGACATGTCGAGCGCCGCGCCGGTGGGATCGAGCTGCGGCACGATCGGCACCGCATCCGCGCCGATGTCCGCGATCACGCGGAAGATGTTGCGCAGATAGAGGGCACGCGCCTGCGCCGGAATATCCGAGGCGGGATAATGGAGGCCGAAAAAGCTGTCGATGCCGGGCTTCAGGGCTTCGGCCACGACTTCGCCGTCGCCGCCATCGGCAAAGCGATAGACCATCACCCGGTCGAAACCGGTCAGCGCCCGCACCTGCCGCGCGCCATCGCGCAGGAAGGCGGTCATGCTGTCGGCCTGGGCCAGACGCGCGACCATGGAACGAACGGTGCTGCTCGCCTCCATCTCGTCATGGGCGGCGGGTTCCGCCTCGATCACCACCAGCTGGCCGGAGAAATGGACGGCGATGTCGAAGGGCTGGCCGCCATCGATCAGCGGGATCGAGAAGAGGCGCTCGACCGAATCGGGGCCGCGCAGCAGGGTGATGCGATTGCGCAGCGAATGGATCGCCTCCGCGCTCAGCACGCCGCTGACCGGCTTGCCCAGCATCTCCTGCGGCGAGAGGCCGATGAACTGCGCGCTGTTGGCCGAGACGCGCGATACCAGCCAGTCGGCGGTCAGCGCGATCAGGAAGCCAAAGGGCTGGACCGTGCCGAGCACATGGATCGGTTCCCGATCGCAATTGCTGAGGTCGACGGCGAAGCCGGGCGCGGTACCGTTCCGATCAACCATGGACGGCAATCTTTTCGGCTTCCCCCGCCTGCGCGAACAGGGCGAAGGCGGCCAGAGCGCCCTGCACGGCGTCATCCAGCCAGCCTTCGCCGCCCTCCGCTGCGGCGCTGTCGAGCGCGCGCTGGAAGGCAATCCATTCGCCCTTGCCATGGACGGCGGACAGATAGGCGCGGGGCAGGCCTTCGCCGACCTGGCGGGACAGCATGGCGCCGCCGAGCCGCGATCCCTCAAGCGCATAGCGCAGGCCCCAACGGAAGCCATCCGCATCCGGCGCGTCGAGCAGGAGCGGTGCGGGCATGGCGGCATCCAGCGATGCGAGATCGTCCGCCAGCAGGGGCAGGCGCCGCGATTCCGGCTGGGCCGCATCCTCCAGCGCGGGCAGCGCACGGGCATGGGCGATCAGGAACGCGCGATAGGCGTTCACCGAATCGAGCCTGTAGCCCGCATAGATGGCGTCGACCCGGCGATGGTCATCCATCGTCGCTTCACGCAGGGCGTGGCGGATTCCGCCGGCATCAGGGGCTATAGTCACATCATCGTCCTAGAGGCAGATCAGCGGCACCGCACTGATCTGGATCAGCTTTTCGCTTGCAGGCCCCATTTACGGGGTGATGCGACACGAAGCGGCGGACAGTGGAGGGTTAGGACAGCGATGTCCATGGCCCGCGCGATTCTTTCAAATGGCTGACAGGACAGTTCAGCCTCTCGACATCGCGCCCGGTCTAGACAGGCATCATCAGGGGGCGATGTGTCCCCGCCGAGGAAAGACAGGACGATGTTCAGGAAGATGATGCTGGCGGGGCTGATGACCGCGACGGTGTTGGGCGGTATCGCACCCGCTTATGCGCAGAGCGATCCGGGTCAGCGCGGCGAGCGTGGCAATGGCGGCCAGCGCGCGCAGCGGCAGGATGGCGGCGGACAGCAGCAGCGGTCCGATCGCGGGCCGCAGCAGCAGCGTGGCAACCCGCAGGTCCAGTCGCGTGGCGATCAACAGGCGCCCTCGCGTGGTGACGCGGGCGGGCAGCGCTGGCAGCAGCGCGCCGGTGCGGGTGGCCAGATTAACGGGGGCCAGATGGCGCCGCCGCGGCCCGATGCGCGCTGGCGCGGCGAACCCAATCTGCCGGCCAATCGCGCGGTCGAAAATGACGTGCGCATGCGCCGGGAACAACAGCAGCAACAGAATTGGCGTAATGCCCAGCGGGACGACCGTCGCGACACTATGCAGAATGGGCGTCAGGACTGGCGCAACGATCGCAATGACCGGCGGGACGATCGGCCGGGCTGGAACAATGATCGCGGCAATGACCGTCAGGACTGGCGCAATGACGATCGGCGCTGGAACGACAATCGCGGCGGCAACAGCGGTAACTGGAATGGGAACAACTGGAATAATGGCCGTCGCTTCGACGACCGCACCCGCTGGAGCAATCAGCAGCGCTGGAATAATGGCTGGCGGCAGGACCGGCGCTATGACTGGCAGGGCTATCGCAATCGCTATGGCGACCGGTTCCGCATGGGCAATTATTACGCCCCGCGCGGCTGGGACTATGGCTATCGGCGCTTCTCGGTCGGGATCGTGCTGAACAGCCTGCTCTATTCCAACAGCTATTGGCTGGACGATCCCTATGCCTATCGCCTGCCGCCCGCTTATGGATCGCTGCGCTGGGTCCGCTATTATGACGACGCGATGCTGGTGGATATTCGCGACGGCTATGTCGTCGACGTGATCCATGATTTTTTCTGGTGAGTAGGGCAGCACCCTACTTCCCTCCCCCTTCCTGAACTGGCCTTCAGGAGTCCTGGCCTCGGATCGGCAACGGTCCGGGGTCTTTTCATGGCCGCCCGCCCTGTGGCAGGAGGGCGGCATGACCGACTTGACCGATGACGGCGGCATCGCATCGCCCGCCCGTGCCCTGATTGGCGATACCGTGCGCGCCCGGCTGGACCGCAATCCGATGGTGAGCCGCATCGATAGCCCCCATCTGGAAATCTATGGACGTCAGGGCTTTTTGAGCGGGGAAGAATGCGCGGGGCTGCGCGAACTGATCGACGCTAGCGCCAAGCCCTCCTCGCTCTTTTCGGGCAGCGCCAATGCGGAATATCGCACCAGCCATAGCGGGAATCTGAGCCCCTGGAATCCGCTGGTCGAGACGATCACCGATCGCATCTGTGCGCTGACCGGCCTGCCCGCGCCGCATGGCGAAACATTGCAGGGGCAGCGCTATACGGCGGGGCAGGAATATAAGGTGCATTGCGACTATTTTCCGGTGACGGCGGATTACTGGCAGCAGATGCGCACGACCGGCGGGCAGCGGACCTGGACGGCGATGATCTATCTGTCGCCGGTGGAAGCGGGCGGGGAAACGCATTTCCCGCAATGCGAATTCATGGTGCCGCCGGTGGAGGGCATGATCCTGATCTGGAACAATATGAGCCGCGATGGCGCGCCCAACCGGTTCAGCCTGCACGCCGCGCGGCCGGTAGTACAGGGCACGAAATATGTCGTGACGAAATGGTTTCGCGAGCGGCCATGGGGGTGATGGAGCAATGCCTCACCTGATACAAACTGCGACATAAATGACTGGAATCTGACTGCTTCATTCCCGGACCGTTCAGGGGCGAAGGGGCATATCTCTCTGTGTTGGCGACGAAGCCCGAAGCTTTCGCCAAAGATTATGGGAGACGAGATATGCGTAAACTGATCATATTGGGCCTGCTGGCCGCGACCGTTGTGCCGAGTATGGCGTCGGCCCAATCCTATGGCGAGGCGCGCCGCAGCGAGCAGCGTGTGCGCGAGGAACAGCGCGACCTGCGTCAGGCACAGCGCTATGGTGATCGCCGCGATGTGCGCGAAGCGCGCCGCGACGTGCGCGATGCGCGACAGGAGGCGCGTGAGGACTGGCAGGATTATCGTCGTTCGCACCGCGACGTCTATCGCGGCGGCAACTGGCGCGCGCCCTTCCGCTATAGCCAGTGGAATGCAGGCGCACAGTTGCGTCCGGCCTATTATAACTCGCGCTATTATATCGCCGATCCCTATCGCTATCGCCTGCCCCGTCCGGGCGTGAACCAGCGCTGGGTCCGCCACTATAATGACGTCCTGCTGGTGAATGTCCGTACCGGCCGCGTGATCACCGCGCATCGGGCCTTCTTCTGGTAAGAGTCGGTTTGGAAAATGCGCGAAAGAGCGCATTTTCGCCGCACCAGAGGCGCATTCCAAAAAAAGGCGGCCCGGAATAGCGAATTCCGGGCCGCCTTTTTGCTGTTCCCCCCACTTGGCCGCGCCGCCCGTTTCCGGGCGCACGCGGCCGATGGCGTACGCGGGGCACGCCACCAGTCCGAAAGGGGGGTGGACCGTTGCCCGTAACGATCATGCCGCCAGATTGTTCCGCGGCATGGTTGATTCAGATCAAGACGCCAGCGCCTCGGCGATCAGTTTGCGGCTGTTGTCGATGCCGTAGAGCGCAATGAAGCTGCCCATGCGGGGGCCCTGATCCGCGCCCAGCAAAGTCTGGTACAGCGCCTTGAACCAGTCGCGCAGTTCAGCGAAGCCGAACGCCTCATCCTTGCCAATGGCATAGACGATATTCTGGATGTCTTCCGCCGTCGCTTCAGCCGGCAATGCGGCCAGTTCGCTGTCCAGCTGGCGCAGGGCGGCGGCTTCGTTCGGTTCAGGCGCGCGGCGCTGGAGCGTGGGGGCGACGAAATCGCGATGATAGGCGAGCGCGTGGCCGATCAGCGCGTCCAGTTCCGGATAGGTCTCCGCGCTGGCGCCGGGCACATAATTTTGCAGATAGCTCCACACCTGTTCGCGGCTGGCATCGCCCATCACACCGACAAGGTTCAGCAGCAGGCCGAAGGTAACCGGCAGTTCGCCCTGCGGCAGCTTGCCATCATGGATATGATGCACCGGATTGCCGAGCTGCTGCTCGATCGCCTGCTTGGGATAGTTGGCGCGGAACTGCCAATATTCGTCCACCGCGCGCGGGATCACGCCCATGTGCAGTTGCTTGGCCTTCTTGGGTTCGCGATAGGCGTAGAAGGCCAGGCTTTCCTGCGGGCCATAGGTCAGCCATTGTTCGAGGCTGAGGCCATTGCCCTTGGTCTTGGAGATTTTCTCGCCCTTTTCGTCGAGGAACATCTCATAATTGAAGCCTTCGGGCGGGCGGCCGCCCAATGCGCGGCAGATCTTCGACGATTGCGTGACCGAATCGATCAGATCCTTGCCCGCCATTTCATAGTCGACGCCCAGCCCGTACCAGCGCATCGCCCAGTCGACCTTCCATTGCAGCTTGGCGCCGCCCGACAGGATCGATTGTTCGATGATGTCGCCATCATCCTCGAAACGGACGATACCGGCTTCGGCGTCGATCACCTCGACCGGCACCTGAAGCACGATGCCGCTCTTCGGGCTGATCGGCAGCACCGGCGAATAGGTGGCCTGCCGTTCCTTGCGCAGGGTCGGCAGCATGATGTCCATGATCGCCTGATAGCGGCGGAGCACCTGCCGCAGCGCTTCGTCGAAGGCGCCGGCCTTATAGCGCTCGGTGGCGGACACGAATTCATAGTCGAAGCCGTAGCTGTCGAGGAAATCGCGCAGCATCGCATTGTTATGATGGGCGAAACTTTCGAACTTTTCGAACGGATCGGGCACCTGCGTCAGCGGCTTGCCCAGATGTTCTTCCAGCATCGCCTGATTGGGGACATTGCCCGGCACCTTGCGCAGGCCATCCATATCGTCGCTGAACGCCACCAGCCGGGTCGGGATATCCGACAGCGCATGATAGGCGTTGCGGACCATAGTGGTGCGCAGCACTTCGTTGAAGGTGCCGATATGCGGCAGGCCCGAGGGACCATAGCCGGTTTCGAACAGGATATGCCCTTTCTCCGGCGCGCCATTGGAATAGCGCTTGAGAAGCTTGCGCGCCTCCTCATAGGGCCAGGCCTTGGATGCGTTTGCGGCGGTGCGGAGAATGTCGGACACTGTCATAATGACGAAAGCCCCTAGCTGCTGGCTGGCTGAAAGGGAACGCCCTTTGATGGCAATGCATGACAAAGCCTGATAAGAACCGTTCTCATATTTACTTTTAAGTAATTCTGCCTGCTATATTACGCAGGATCGGAGGCGATATGCAGGTCAAACGTAGTCATGAGCGTATTACGGTGGAGATTCCCATCGTGGTGACGACCGTGCTCGACAGCCTGGAAGGCATGATCGTCGACCTGAGCGAAGGGGGCGCACAGGTCGTGGGCTGCACCCTGCCGCCGCGATCGCAATGCCAGATCGACCTGGACGGCCATGTCACATTCGGCACGGTACGCTGGTCCGAAGAGGACCGGATGGGCATTCGCTTCCCCTATGAACTGAATGAAGGCCCGCTGTTCGACAGGCTGGAACTGGCGCGCGCCGCCCAGCGGGCTCCCGTCGCCTTCCAGCCGCGCCTCAATGCCGCAGGCGGTTTCGGACGGCGCGCCGGCTGAAACAGGTTTTCCTTTTGTTCCCGTTCGCCTAAACCGCACGGGTGATCGATCCCGCATCCCTGCCCGCGCTTCACGCCAGCCATGGCGGTATCTGGCTGCGCGAAGGCGACAATACCCACGCGCTGGCGAAAGGGCAGGCGATCGCGCGCGCGGCCGAAACGCCGGTGTTGCTGCTGAATGCGCCGCTGACCGGCCAGCGGCTGGGCTATCCGGAGCTGAATGGCCTCGACCTGCTGGAATTATGGGCCTTTCTGCATCCCGCCCGCTTTCTGGTGCCCACGCCCAAGGGGCTGGCGGAAGCGCTGGACCTGCCCGCTCCGGGCAATGAGGGCGATATTCCCGCGCTGCTGCAACAGGCGGCAACGTTGCTGCTGGCCCGGCTGGATGCGCCGGACTGGGTGGAGCGCGAGGGCGGATGGACCGCTGCGCAATCGCTGCACCGGATGCGCTGGCCCTGGTCGCCGCTGGTCGCGCCGCGCATTCCGCGCCCGCGCGAGGCGGAGCGCTGGCTCTTTTCCAAGCTGCCCGAATGGGAGGAGGCCCAGCCCCGTCCCGCTCCGCGCACCATCAGCCTGGCGGAGGATCAGGTGCTGGCCCGGCTGGATGCGCTGACCGGCGCGGGCGCGGAGCCTCGGCCGGGCCAGCGCGCCTATGCTGCTGCCGCCCGCATCGCCTTCACCCCGCGCAAGCATCGCGACCAGCCCAATATGCTGCTGGCCGAAGCGGGCACCGGGATCGGCAAGACTTTGGGCTATCTGGCCCCCGCCTCGCTCTGGGCGGCGGAAGCGCAAGGGACGGTATGGGTGTCGACCTATACCAAGGCGCTGCAACGGCAGTTGGACCGCGAAACGTTGCGCCTGTTTCCCGACCCCGCCATGGCTGCACGGCGGGTGGTGGTGCGCAAGGGGCGGGAAAATTATCTCTGCCTGCTGAACCTTGAGGACGCCTTGCAGGGCGGCTTTGCCGGGCGGGCCGCGATATTGGCGCAACTGGTGGCGCGCTGGGCCGCCTTCACCAAGGATGGCGACATGGTGGGCGGCGACCTGCCCGGATGGTTGCCGACCCTGTTCCGGCGCAACGGCTCCACGGCGCTGACCGACCGGCGGGGCGAGTGTATTTATGCGGGCTGCCCGCATTACCGCAAATGCTTCATCGAGCGGTCGGCGCGCGCTTCCGCCGACGCCGACATCGTCATCGCCAATCATGCGCTGGTGATGATCAACGCCGCGCGCGGGCGCGAGACGGGGCAGCGACCGCAGCGGATCGTCTTCGACGAAGGGCATCATCTGTTCGATGCGGCGGATTCGACCTTCTCCGTCGCTCTGTCGGGGCAGGAGGCGATCGAGCTGCGCCGCTGGATCATGGGGCCGGAAGGCGGATCGCGCGGACGGCGGCGGGGGCTGGCGGCGCGCCTGTCCGACATGGCGAGCTATGACGAGGAAGGCGGGCAGGCGATCCGCGCGGCGGTGGACGCGGCGCAGGCATTGCCGGCCGATGACTGGCTGAAGCGCGTGGTGGCTGGCGAGCCGTTCGGGCCGCTGGAAGCGTTGCTCGCGGCGGTGCGGGGGACGGTCTACACCCGCGCGGAGGCAGCGGGCGAGACCGATGCCGGATACGGGCTGGAAACCGAACTGGCCGAACCCGACGGCGCGCTGGTCGAGGCGGCGCAGGAGGCGGCGCTGGCGCTCGATGCGCTGATCAAGCCGCTGGTGCGGCTGGCGCGGCGGCTGGAGGTGGTGATCGAGGACGCGCCCGACTGGCTGGACGGCGCGGCGCGGGCGCGGATCGAGGGCGCGGTGGCGTCGCTCGGCTGGCGGCGCGATCTGATTGCGGCCTGGCTGGCGCTGCTGGCGCGGATCGGCGGGCCGGCCGACGCCGACTATGTCGACTGGATGACGGTCGACCGGGTCGAGGGGCGCGAATATGATATCGGCATCCATCGCCACTGGCTGGACCCGACACGGCCGCTCGCCGAAACGGTGCTGAAACCGGCGCAGGGCGTGCTGCTGACATCGGCGACGCTGAAGGGCGGCGGGGAATGGAGCAATGCGGAGGCACGCAGCGGCGCGATCCACCTGCCCCATGGCGCGGAACGGTTCGAGGCGGCCAGCCCCTTCGACTACCCGGGCCGGGCCGAAGTGCTGATCGTCACCGACATCAAGAAAGGCGATATTGCCGCCATGTCGGGCGCCTATGCCCGGCTGATCGAGGCGGCCGGCGGCGGGACGCTGGGTCTGTTCACCGCGATCCGGCGGCTGCGCGCGGTGCATGCGCGGATCGCCGACCGGCTGGCGCGCGGCGGATTGCCGCTTTACGCCCAGCATGTCGACCCGATGGATACCGGCACGTTGGTCGACATTTTCCGCGACGATCCCCGCGCCTCCCTGCTGGGCACCGATGCCTTGCGCGACGGGGTGGACGTGCCGGGCCATTCGCTGCGGCTGGTGGTGATGGAGGGCGTGCCATGGTCGAAGCCCACGGTGCTGCATGCGGCGCGGCGGCTGGCGGGTGGTGGCAATGCCTATGACGACCGGTTGATCCGGGCGCGGCTGGCGCAGGCCTTTGGTCGCCTGATCCGCCGGGCCGAGGACCGGGGCAGTTTCGTCATATTGTCGGCCGCCATGCCCAGCCGGTTGTTGAGCGCCTTTCCGCCCGAAACGCCGGTGCGCCGCCTGACGCTGGACGAGGCGATCATCGCCGTCAGCGTTGCCGCCCGCCGCGAAACGCTTGGCGAAAGCGCATCAGTAGGGCATCAGGGGGGCGAATCCGATTTGCCCCAGCAGGAGAGACAATGAAGCGGCTGACCCTGTTGCGCCACGCCAAATCGGACTGGGACGATCCGGTGGCGCGCGACTTTGATCGCCCGCTGAATCGTCGCGGGGAAAAGGCCGCGTTGCTGATGGGCCAGTTCGCCGCCAAGCGGAAGATGCAGTTCGACCTGCTGGTCGCCTCCCCTGCGGTGCGCGTGGTGCAGACGCTGGAGACTTTCTTCGAAGGCTATGGCGAGACGCTGGACGCGCGCTGGGACCGGCGCATCTATCTCGCCTCCTCCCCGACGCTGTTCGATGTCGTGCGCGACCTGCCCGACAGCGCGGACAGCGTGCTGATGGCGGGGCATAATCCGGGGCTGGAGGAGCTGATTCTGGATCTGGTGCCCGATGACGGCATCAGTTCGCTGCGCGAGGATGTGGAGGTGAAATTCCCCACCGCCAGCATCGCGGTGATGGATTTGGCGATCGACCGCTGGAGCGAGGCGCGCGACAATATCGCGACGCTGGCCAGCTTCACCCGCCCCCGCGACCTGGACCCGGCGCTGGGGCCGGGCACCCGCTGAGCCGCCGGACATGACGCCGATTCTGTGGCGCCGGGCGGAGGTTGCGGATGCCGGGGCGCTGTCGATATTGGGTGGCGCGACCTTCCTTGCCAGCTTTGCTCATGATCATCCGGGTGCGGCGCTGCTGAGCCATATTCGCGGCGCCCATGGCGAGGCCTATTATCAGGCGGCCTTGCGCGATCCGGCGCAGACGCTGCTGATCGGGGAGACGGTGCTGGGCGCGCCGGTGGGCTATGCGCTGATCACGCCCCCTGCCCTGCCGGTGCCGACCGACGAACAGGATGTCGAACTAAAGCGCATCTATCTGCTGCAGGACTGGCAGGGCGGCGGCAATGGCGACCGGCTGATGACGCTGGTGCTGGAGGAAGCGCAGCGGCGCGGGGCAAAGCGGCTGTTGCTGGCGGTCTATCCGCAAAATGACCGGGCACGGCGATTCTATGCGCGCCATGGCTTTGAGGAAATTGGCGAACTGACCTTCATGGTCGGCGACGTGCCGTTTCGCGACCTGATCTACGCGCGGGCGTTGTAGGCGGTCAGTCGCCGATGGCGCTGGCAAGCGTCGTGCGGATTTCTCGCAGGCGGACCAGCAGATCGGCATCGGCGACGCAGGCCTGTGGCGCGACGGGCGTGGGCGCAGGCGCGGCTTCGCCATCCTCCAGCGCCTTTTGCGCGCCCTTGACGGTGAAGCCCTCGACATTGAGCAACTGGTGGATGCGGCGCGCGAGCGCGACGTCGGCGGGGCGGTAATAGCGTCGGTTTCCGGACCGCTGGAGCGGGCGCAATCGCGGGAAGCGCGTTTCCCAATAGCGCAAGATATGCTGGGGAAGACCAAGCTCGCCGGCCAGCTCGCTGATGGTCAGAAATGCACCCTCTTCCTTTTCCATGACGAGGATGTTGCACCCATCTATGGGGCAACGTCAACCATGGTAAAGCAATGGTAATATTGGAAAAGGGTCCGATCGTCTCAAATCGAGGCGACACGATCCCGCATCGTCTGGCTGGCGCGGAAGGTGAGTACGCGGCGCGGTTCGATCGGCACTTCGACACCGGTCTTGGGATTGCGGCCCATACGCTCGGTCTTGTCGCGCAGGACGAAGGTGCCGAAGCTGGAAATCTTCACATTTTCGCCGCGCGCCAGCGCCGTCGACATATGTTCGAGGATCGATTCCACCAGCGCCGCCGCTTCGGCCCGCGACAGGCCGACGTGCCGATTGACACTTTCCGCCAGATCCGCGCGCGTCAGGGTTCCATTGTCGCTCATCGAACATCCCCACTTCTTCGCCCACTGATCATCTCCCCGGATGATCTGCATGAAATGTGATTGATTCGCGGCGCTTTGGCAAGCGGTTGCTATATGTCAGACTCGAAGGACGCAGGCGCCCCAGGTGAAGCCGCCGCCCATAGCCTCCAGCACGACCAGATCGCCCGGCTTGATCCGTCCATCGCGCGTGGCGAGGTCCAGTGCCAGCGGCACCGAAGCGGCCGAGGTATTGGCATGCCGGTCCACCGTTACCACTACCCGATCGGGGGAAAGCTTGAGCTTGCGCGCGGTCGCATCGAGGATGCGGGCATTGGCCTGATGCGGCACCAGCCAGTCGATATCGTCGGGGGTAAGGCCCGCCAGTTCCATCGCTTCCTTGAGCACGGAGGCCAGGTTCACCACGGCGTGGCGGAACACTTCCTGGCCCTTCATCCGCAGCTTGCCCACGGTCTGGGTCGTGGACGGTCCGCCATCGACATAGAGAAGCTGATTGTGGCGGCCATCGGCATGCAGCTTAGCCGCGAGAATGCCACGCTTGCCGTCCGCGCTTTCCTCCGCGCCCAGCACGACCGCGCCGGCGCCATCGCCGAACAGGACGCAGGTGGCGCGATCTTCC
Organism: Sphingobium sp. AP50; assembly: GCF_900109095.1. Classification (GTDB taxonomy): domain Bacteria; phylum Pseudomonadota; class Alphaproteobacteria; order Sphingomonadales; family Sphingomonadaceae; genus Sphingobium. Next base: position 378,777 of record NZ_FNYZ01000001.1, on the reverse strand, counting down.
CAGTCGAGGATGCGGCTGAAGGTTTCCGCGCCGATCACCAGCGCGCGATTCGCGGCGCCCGAGCGGATCATGCTGTCAGCGACGGTGACCGCGTAAAGAAAGCCAGAGCAGACGGCGGCGACGTCGAAGGCGACGCAATCGTCGATACCCAGCGCGGCCTGCACCTTGGTCGCGGTGGCGGGGAAGGTCTGGTCCGGGGTGGCCGTAGCCAGAATGATGAGGTCGATATCCTGCGCGGCGACGCCCGCCGCCGCGATCGCCTGTTGCGCGGCGTCGGTTGCGAGGCTGGCGGTGGTTTCGCCCTCCCCCGCAATATAGCGATTGCGGATTCCGGTGCGTTCGACGATCCATTCATCGCTGGTGTCGACTGTTTGCGCCAGTTCGGCATTACTGACGGCGCGAACGGGCAGGGCCGAGCCCGTGCCAAGCAATATGGACCGGCGAATCACTTGGCGGACAGCTCCAGCTTTGACGCTACATCGGCCAGCGACTGAATATCGGCGATGTCGGCTGCGATGCGCCGGGTAATATCTTCTTCCAGCAGACGGGCGGCGACATGCACGGCATTCGCCACGCCCTTTTCGTCCGCGCTGCCATGGCTCTTCACCACCACGCCATTGAGGCCCAGGAAAACCGCGCCATTATGGTTGTTGGGGTCGAGATGATGCTTGAGCATGTACATGGCCGGCTTCGAGATCAGGAAGCCGATCTTCGAGCGGATCGAACTGGTGAACGCCTTGCGCAGCACGTCGGTAACGAAACGGGCGGTGCCCTCTGCCGTCTTCAGGGCGACATTGCCGGAGAAGCCGTCACACACGATGACGTCGGTATCGCCGCGGGAGATCTTGTCGCCCTCGGTAAACCCGTCGAACTGGAGCGAGAGATTGTCTGCGGCGCGCAGCACGGCGGCGGCATCGCGAATCTCGTCGGTGCCCTTCAGCTCTTCCGTGCCGATGTTGAGCAGCCGGACGCGCGGACGATCGAGATCGCAGGCGATGCGGGCATAGGCCGCGCCCATCACCGCGAACTGGACGAGGTTGCGAGCGTCGCATTCGGTATTGGCGCCCAGGTCCAGCATGATGACGTCATTGTCGCCCAGCGTGGGCAGCATCGCTGCCAGTGCAGGACGATCGACACCCTTCATGGTGCGCAGGGCAACCTTCGCCATTGCCATCAGCGCGCCGGTATTGCCGGCGGAGACGGCGGCACCAGCCTCGCCCGCCTTCACGGCAGCGATGGCCATCGCCATGGAGCTGGTTTTCTTGCGAATCGCGACGCTCGGCTTATCCGAGCCGTCGACGACCGTATCGGCATGGACGATGTCCGACGCCGCCCGCAAATTGGGGTGATGGTCGAGCGCCGCCTTGATCCGCTCCTCGTCGCCGAACAGGGTGAATCGCAGGCCATCATGACGGCGACGGGCCAAAGCAGCCCCCGCCATCATCACGCGCACGCCTTCATCCCCGCCCATCGCGTCGATTGCGATTCGCGGTTGGCTGGACACTCTAATTCACCCCTTTGCGGAGTTCAAAAACGGGCTTAGGCCCCGACGGCGACGATTTCGCGGCCGTTATAGTGACCGCAGGCGTCGCACAGATTGTGGGGACGCTTCAGTTCACCGCAGTTCGAGCATTCGTTGAACGCTTCAACGCGCAGCGAATCGTGGCTGCGACGCATGCCGCGCTTGGAGGGAGAAGTTTTGCGCTTGGGGACAGCCATGTCGGCACCTTATTCCATAAATTAATCAGGTTTTGCGACTGGCCGGTTCCCAAAGGATGCCGACGCCAACGGCGCCGCAGACCCATGCGGCCCGGGTGATCGCGAAGCCCTGCGCCTATAGCGCTTTTTGCCGGAGGTGCAAGTCCTTGTTGCCCTTTGCCCTTGTCCCTTCCCCAAGGCGCTCTACGGTGCGCTTCACGGAATAACAGGGATTTGACCATGCTGCTGCCGATTACGCTGACCTTTGCCGCTGCCTGCGCGCTGCTCAACTTCTGGCTGGCGATTCGCTGTGCGCGATTCCGCATCAAGGACAAGATATTGCATGGCGATGCCGGGCACGGCCTGCTCGCGCGGCGGATGCGGGCGCATGCCAATTATGTCGAATATACACCGATCGTGCTGATTCTCTTTGGGCTGGTCGAGATGGCGGTGGGGGCGTCGCTATGGTTGTGGATCGGCGCGCTGGTCTATGTGGTGGCGCGGGTGGCCCATGCATTCGGCATGGATGCGGACAAGCCCACGGCGTGGCGCGCGGGCGGGGCGCTGCTGACATGGGTGATCATGATCGCCATGGCCGGGACGGCGCTCAGCATCGCCTATGGCGCGACACGCGAGATGCCGGTGCCGCCGGCGATGGCGGCAAGATAGTTTGAAAAATGCGCGAAAGAGCGCATTTTTAGGCCGCACCAGCCCTCCCCCCCAGCACCGAATCGGCGACGAAGGGGTTGGTGCGGCGTTCGTGGGCGAAATTGCTCATCTGGCCGTGGCCGGGGACGAAGGCCGTTTCGCCGCCCAATGGCCAGAGCTTGCCGGTGATCGCGTCAATCAGATCCTGATGATTGCCGCGCGGGAAGTCGGTGCGGCCGATCGATCCCTGAAACAGCACGTCGCCCACGATCGCCAGCTTGCTGGGGGCGTGGTGGAAGACGACATGGCCGGGCGTGTGGCCCGGACAGTGGATCACGTCGAAGGTCAGATTGCCGACCGTCACCTGATCGCCATCGTTCAGCCAGCGGTCCGGCTCGAAACTCTCGCCGGGTACGCCCCAGCGCTCGCCATCCTGCGGCAGCCGGTCGATCCAGAAGCGATCATCCTCATGCGGCCCCTCGATCGGGACATTGAGGTCGCGCGCCAGCACGCCCGCCTGTCCGCAATGATCGATATGGCCATGGGTGACGAGCAGCTTCTCGATCGTGACGCCGTGCTGCGCCGCCGCCTTTTTGAGCACGGGCAGGTCCCCGCCCGGATCGACGAAGGCGCCGCGCATCGTTTCCGTGCACCAGAAGAGCGTGCAATTCTGCTGGAGCGGGGTGACGGGGATCAGGACGGCTTTAAGCGGCGGCGTGGTCATGGGGAGGATGTGGCGGACGGGGGAGGCATGTGCAAGCCTCTTGGGATTGTGATGGGGGCTAATCCTCCCCGCCTGCGGGGAGGGGGACCACGCGCAGCGTGGTGGAGGGGGTTCGCCGCCCGCGCAAGGTTGCGTTGATGGCCCGCCCCCTCCGTCAGCCTGCGGCTGCCACCTCCCCGCAAGCGGGGAGGAGAAGTTCTTTCTACTCCGCGCCTTCCATCGCGAACGGTTCGGCCAAGCTGATGCCGTCCAGCACCTTGGCGGTTTCGTCGCGGACGCGGAGCATCACCCGGTGGAGGCGGCATTCCGATTCGGGCAGGCAGTTGGTGCAGCTTTCATGTGCGAAGCGGCTGGCGCAGGGGGTGAGAGCGAGGGAACCGCGGGTCAGGCGGACGATGTCGCCATAGCTGATGTCGACCGGCGCCAGCGCCAGCCAATAGCCGCCGTCCCGGCCCCGCTGCGTCGCGACCAGCCCTTCGCGCGAGAGTTCCGACAGGATCACGGTCAGGAATTTGGCCGGGATATTCTGGCGCGTGGCGATTTCGTTGAGGGGCACCGGACCCTGGCGGTAGCGATCGGCAAGATGCTGAAGCGCGCGGATGGCATAACGGGTCTTCTGGGACAACATGGGTCCGTTATTCGCGCGCGGGGCAGCTTTGGCAAGTCAAGCGGGGCAATGGAGAAAGAAGTTTTTCAGGGATTTCCGCGCCGAGATCGGCGGATGCACTGTATCGCCCTGGGCTCCTGCTTTCGCAGGAGCACTTTGGGTGATGGTCAGCGGCTATTTGCGCTCATCGCCGCGCGGGCCTGTCCGGGGAAGTCGCTGAAGATGCCGTCGACGCCGGTGGCGGCGATCGCCTGAACATAGCCGGTGAAGTCGCCATGCCCCTGCGGATCGTCGGGCCGCTGGAACTGGGCGAGAAGGAAGCTGTTTTCCATCCGCAGCGTCCAGACATGGACCTGCAAGCCCGCATCATGGGCGCGACCGACCAGCGCGGTCGGACCTTCCGGCGCGATGATCAGCGCGGCCGAGGGGCCGACGCCATCGGCATAGGCGGCGATATCGCTCAGCCCCTGTACCATCAGCATGTCCGCATAGGTGACGCCGGGCAGGTCGGCCGGGCCGCCCTCCGCATCGACAAGCTGGATCAGGCGCAGCCGGGTGGCGGTGCGCAGGGCCTTCAGATTGCCGACCTCGAACGACTGGATGAACACCGGATCGTCGGCATTTTCATAACCATATTTGGCCAGCATCGCGAGCATCACCGCCTGATGCGGCAGGCCGATCTTCGCGAAATAGCTGGGATGCTTGGTTTCGGGATAGATGCCGATGCGGCGATGCGCTTCGGCTTCCTTGGCGCGGACCAGCTTCAATATCTCTTCGAAGGTCGGGATGAGATAGAGATCGTTGAAGCGCTTGTTGGCGGGGCGCAGGTCAGGGAGGCGTTCGCGGGCGCGCAGGGTGCGCAGTTCGGCGAGGGTGAAATCCTCGGTAAACCAGCCCACCATGTCGACGCCATCGATCTGCTTCGTCGTCTTGCGATCGGCAAATTCGGGATGGTCGGCAACGTCGGTGGTGCCACCAATCTCATTTTCATGCCGGGCGACGAGAACGCCGTCCTTGGTCAGGACAAGATCCGGCTCGATGAAATCGGCCCCCTGATCGATCGCGCGCTCATAGCTGGCGAGCGTATGTTCGGGCCGTTCGCCGCTGGCGCCGCGATGGGCGATCAGGATCGGTTCGGCCCGGACCATCTGGAGGGGGATGAGGCTCATCAGCAGGAACAGCCCGATGCGCAGCAGCCCCCGCCCGATCATGCCTTCACGCCCTGAAGCGCGTTTTCATAAGTGGTCGCCTTGAAGCCGACGATCGTTTCGCCCCGGCCGGTGTCCAGAATCGGGCGCTTGATCATCGAGGGGTTGGTGATCATCAGCAGGATCGCCTTATCCGCATCGATATGCGCCTTGTCGCCCGCATCCAGTGCCTTGAAGGTGGTGCCGGAGCGATTGAGGATGGTTTCCCAGCCATGCTCCATCACCCATTCCTCAAGTTTTCCCTTGTCGACGCCGGCGACCTTATAGTCGTGGAAGCTGTAGGCGACCCGCTCATTGTCCAGCCAGTTGCGGGCCTTCTTGATCGTGTCGCAATTTTTGATGCCATACATGGTAATCATGATGCTGCGCTCCTGTTACCCTTTGAAGGCGGTGACTTCGATTTCGATCTTCATCTCCGGCTTGACGAGGCCGGCGATGACGCAGCTGGCCGCCGGGCGAATGTCGCCGAAGACGGGGCCGGTAATGTCGCCCATCACATCCCAATAAGCGGCGTCGGTGATATAATAGGTGACGCGCACGACATCGGCAAAGGCGAAGCCGGCGTCTTCCAGCGCCTTGCCGATCGTCTTGAGCGCGTTGCGGCCCTGTTCGACCACATCTTCGGGCATGGTCTTGGTTTCAGGGTCGGTGCCGGTGGTGCCGGCGACGAAGCACCAGTCGCCCTGGACGACGGCGCGCGAATAGCCGACCTGCGCCTCGAAAGGCGAGCCGAAGGAAATGAGCTGGCGGGACATGAGGGGATTCCTGTTGCAGTGCGAAAGGATCGCCCGCGCCTTTGCGCCCTGTAGCGCGGGCTGTCCAGCGCTTTCGCCCGGAACAGGGGCGGGAGGCCAGCCGTTGAGGGAGGATCACCCCCTGACAGGAGAATGGCCATGACGCGCCCTACCCCCCACCGCGAGATCGAAGAGAATAGCGAACAGGCCGATGCCGGCACGCAGGCGCAGGATGTGGCGGCGGATGCGCGCGTGCGATCAACCGACCTGAGCGAGGATAGCGAACGCGGCGGCCGGGCCAATGTGGCGCAGGTGACGCCCGACGATACGGAGGATCTGGTCGAGAAGATGGAGGCGATGAACCGGTCCGGCCGGATCGACATGGATGCCTATGCCGGTGAGCCTTCCATGGATGACGAAGAAGACAGCTATGGCGCGACCGACGAGGAGGACGAGGATTAAGCGGCGGCCGGGCTGCCGGTCGTGCTGCCGGTAGTTAGGCCGAAATTGATCATGCCGCGCGCCATATGGCCCAGCGCCTGCGCCATGGCGTCGCCGATAACGGGGTCGATATCCTCCATCCCGGCAATGGCGCAGGCCATGGCGGTGGCCCATTGATCGGCCAGCGCCGGGGTGATCGGGAAGGCGCGGTGCAACGACATGATGCACGGCCCGCGTTCGAACCAGTCGCGCGGGCCGCCCAGCCAGCCGCACAGGAAGCGCGTCAGGCCATGGCGCACGGCGCTCATGTCGGCGGCGTGGATGGCGCGCAGTTCCGCATAGGCCGAATCCTGCTCCACCAGATCATAGAAGCGGTTGGCGAGCGCACGGGCGACCGGCTCACCGCCGATACGGACATAGGGGCTGGGCGGCGCGGCGGCGTTCATGGCTATCGGCTCCGTTTCGGATGATCCAGGCAGCATGGCGTGTCGCGCCGGCGGGGCATTGATGTGGGTCAAATCGGGGATGCGCCATTTTGGCGTGATGTTGGTCCGGCTTTAACGCGCTGTTTGCCATCGGGTCGCTAGAGCCGGGGCATGGCGAAATTCGGAACCGGACGGTCGCAGCCGTCACGCAAGGACAAGGTGCAACAGGCCTGGCTGGCGGAAGCCCGGCGGGCGGGCAATGGGGCGCGTTTCCAGCGGCCGCGACAGACCAAGGGTTTTAGCGGCCCGGCGCTGATCTATACGCTGTGTCTGGGATTGCTGCTCGGATGGTATGGACCGGGATGGATGGCGCGGATCGACTTGCCGAGTAGCAGGCCAGCGCCACAAAGCGTGGCCGTGGACAGCCTGTCTGCTGATTTCGGATATTGCCACTCAGGCGGCGGGACCAATTGCGTGGTCGATGGCGACACTTTCTGGTTTCGGGGCGAGAAATATCGGATCGCCGATATCGATACGCCCGAAACCCATGGGCCGCGTTGTGAGGCGGAGGGGGCTCTGGGCAAGCGGGCGACGGACCGGTTGCAGGGGCTGATGAATGCGGGGGCCTTCTCCCTGGAAAGTGCCGATCGCGAAACCGATCGCTATGGCCGCAAGCTGCGCATCGTGACGCGCGAAGGCCAGTCGATCGGGGACCAACTGGTCGCCGAAGGACTGGCCCGCGAATGGGATGGCAGGCGCCACCCCTGGTGCTGATTTTTAGCGGCAGCTAACCCCGCCGCGATCGATTTCCCGACCCAGCAGCGCGCCGGCGCCGCCGCCGATCAGGATGCCCGCGACATTCGACTGGCCGCGATCGATCTGGCTGCCAAGCAGGCCGCCCAGCGCCGCGCCGACGATCAGGCCGGTCGTGCCGTCCGAACGGCGGCAATAATAGCGATCGTCATAGCCGCGATAGATGCGGGTGCGGCGATCGACGCGGATCGGGGCATAGCCGCCGCGATAATAGCGGTTGGGCTGATAATAGCGGCCATAGCGCGGATCGGGGCGATTATAGTCATAGCCGTAGACGACGCGCGGCGCGGGGCGGCGATAGTCGCCGCGGCGATCCTGGCGCCAGTCGCGACGATCATCGCGGCGATCGTTGCGATAATCGCGATTCGCCTCGCGCACATTGTGGCGATAATCCTTCTGCGCTTCGCGCACGTCGCGGCGATATTCCTTGCGCGCATCGCGAACATCGCGCTGGCGTTCCAGCGCGTCGCGGCCCGGCTGGGCCATGGCTGGCGTGGCGGCAAGGCCGGTCAGGGCCATCGCGCCGAGCGACAAGGCGGCGATAGCCTGTTTGAAACTGAACTTCATGGCTGAGGCTCCTTCCCTCAAAATCTGCAACACTGGCGATACAACCCGCAGCATTACAGGATGTTGCATGAACGGAACAAAACCGGCCGTTCAGCTTCCGCTCAGAGGATCCGGCGGCGCAGGGAGACATGGAGGGAATAGGATATGCGGCGCTTAACTTCGCATATGTCCCGTGGAATCGCGCATTATATTTCCTATTCCGGTCATATCGTTGCGCGCGATCGCGGCGCAGCGTTGGTGCGAGAATAAGCGGATGGCGCCCTGTAGGACATGCGCGCTTGGCGGCGGTCAGAGCGCGTTGGCGATCGCGTCCCGCTGATCATTGGTGAGGCCGTCGGCGGCGGCTGCGTTGTCGCCCGCCTGATGATCTTCCCCCGGCCCGACGAACTGGATCGCGGTCAGGATCACCAATATCGCCCAGAGCAACGCCATCCAGCGACTGGTGAAGAGCGAGCGGAGGCGGACACCGAAGAGCATGGGGCGGGACGATAAGGTGGCGGGGTTAAGGAAGGATCACCCCGGCGGCGTGGATCGGCAGGCTTCGGGGCGAGCCAAGGAGATGGCGCTGGTCAGCACAACCCGATCGAGCCGCGACGATCCCATGCAGCGATGGCAATAAGCATAGTCGAACGCCGCCTCCAGCACCCAGTCCTGTGCCGCCACGTCCCATGCCGCCCAGGCATCGCGCGTGACATGATCGCTGCCGCAGACGTTGCAGACATAGGCGTGACGGGTGGAAGATGTCTCGGTCATGCGGCGAGCATAGCGCAAGTCCCGCCATTTTGGCGCGAAATGGGTCCGTTCTGGAGGTAGTGCCGACCGTCAGGCGGCGGCCTTGCGCGATCGGATCTGATCGCCTCGCCCAGCCAACAGGCCGGCGACGGAGATGTCCTCGTCTATTTCATCCCAATGGAGGCCGCTGGGGCTGAGGAAGAAATCGGCACGCTGGGCCGCAGTCGCATGCAGCAAGCGTGGGAACCAGACGAGCGGAATGCCCAGCGTGCGGCCATCTTCAAGGTCCACCCACATCTGGGCTTCATCGAAGCGGACATCGGTCGGCCTAGGCGAAGAAGTCATTCCAAGCATCCTCGATTTCAGCGCGCCGGACTTCGACAATATCCCGGAGCCGCTTTATCCTGCGTGCATCGAAGCCGCGATTATAGGCGAGTTCGACTTCAGGATATAGCCAAAACTTGGCGTCTGCACCGGGCTCAGCGACATGGATATGCACAGGTTCGCGCGGATTGCCTTCATTGGCGAAGAAGTGGAACCGGCAGCCATCAATGCGGAAGATGACTGGCACCGAATCTTCCCTTTCATTCTGGCCGGTTGGACAATCAGTTACCCGCCTGTCCAACCGGCTTGAAGTTTGGGATATTACTCCGCCGCGATCCCCGCGGCCTTGAACATGTCGGGATCGGCGTCGATGTTCGCGGCTTCGCCGCCCTTGACCTTCTGGCGGCGGTCGAAGGCGTCCCAGACGTCGTTCCACTGACCACGGGTCGCGCCCTTCGAATATTCGGTCGCGCGGGTTTCGAAGAAATTGGCATGTTCCACGCCGTTGAGCAGCGGGGTCAGCCAGGGGAGCGGATGCTCGTCGATCATGTAGATCGGCTTGAGGCCCAGCTGGCCCAGGCGCCAGTCAGCGATGTAGCGGACATATTTCTTGATGTCCTTGGGCGTCATGCCCGGCACCGGCCCCATTTCGAAGACCAGGTCGACGAAAGCGTCTTCGATACGCACCGTCTTCTGGCACATGTCCATGATGTCGTCCTTGACCGCCGGGGTCAGGCACTGGCGTTCGGCGCAGAAGGCGTGGAACAGCTTGATGATGCCCTCGCAATGGAGCGTTTCGTCGCGCACCGACCAGGTGACGATCTGGCCCATGCCCTTCATCTTGTTGAAGCGCGGGAAGTTCATCAGCATGGCGAAGGAGGCGAAGAGCTGAAGCCCTTCGGTGAAGCCGCCGAACATGGCGAGGGTGCGGGCGATATCTTCATCGCTGTCGACGCCGAAGGTCGCCAGATAGTCATGCTTGTCCTTCATCTCCTTATACTGGAGGAAGGCGCTATACTCGCTCTCAGGCATGCCGATCGTGTCGAGCAGGTGCGAGTAGGCGGCGATGTGGACCGTTTCCATGTTGCTGAACGCGGTCAGCATCATCTTGATTTCGGTCGGCTTGAACACGCGGCCATATTTTTCGTGGTAGCAATCCTGCACTTCCACGTCGGCCTGGGTGAAGAAGCGGAAAATCTGGGTCAGCAGGTTGCGCTCATGGTCGGACAGCTTCTGCGCCCAGTCCCGGCAATCCTCGCCCAGCGGCACTTCCTCGGGCAGCCAGTGGAGCTGCTGCTGGCGCTTCCAGAATTCATAGGCCCAGGGATATTCGAAAGGCTTGTAGACCTTGCTGGCTTGAAGAAGGGGCATGTGGGTTACTCCGAGCGATCTGTTCTTTCCCTCTCCCACCGGGAGAGGGAGGGGCCCGCGCCGTCAGGCGCGGGAGGGTGAGGGTGTTTGATGGTCCGGCCAGTCGCCCTCACCCTCCCGGCGCTTCGCGCCTCCTTCCCTCTCCCGACGGGAGAGGGAAATATGGGTCAGGACTCCGTCCAGATTGTCCATCACATCATGGTTCCAGAAACGCAGGACATGATAGCCCTGCGCTTCGAAATAGCGGGTGCGGGCGGCATCCTGTTCGATACTTTCCGCATGAGTGGCGCCATCGACTTCGACGATCAGCCTTGCCGAGAAGCAGAGAAAGTCTGCGACATAGGCGCCGTGGGGCACCTGACGGCGCCACTTCGTGCCGGGCAGTTTTTCACGCAGCCCACGCCACAGATGCTTTTCGGCGTCCGTGGCGTTGCGGCGGAGGGTTTTGACTTTGTCGAGCGCGCCGGAAGGAAGACCTTCATAATGGCGTCGGCTCGTCATCGCCCTCACCCTTCCGCCGCTGCGCGGCTCCCTCCCTCTCCCAATGGGAGAGGGGATTATGAGCTTACTGACAGGCGAGGCACTCGTCATAGTCGGTGGTCTCGCCGATCTCGAACTTGGGGGCGTCGATCGTGTTGTCGGCCTCCACGCCGCCGCTGCCCGCGAAGCCCGCGCGCTGGACCGACTTGGAGCGGAGATAATAGAGCGACTTGATGCCCAGTTCCCAGGCGCGGAAGTGGAGCATGAGCAGATCCCATTTTTCGACGTCCGCCGGGATGAACAGGTTCAGCGACTGCGCCTGATCGATATAGGGCGTGCGGTCGGCCGCAAGTTCGAGCAGCCAGCGCTGGTCGATTTCGAAGCTGGTCTTGAACGTGTCCTTTTCTTCCTGGGTCAGGAAGTCGAGATGCTGGACCGAACCGCCGCGCTCCAGGATCGAATTCCACACGGCGCTGCTGTCCTTGGCCTTGGCCACCAGCAGCTTTTCCAAATAGGGATTCTTGACCGAGAAGCTGCCCGACAAGGTCTTGTGCGTGTAGATGTTCGCCGGGATCGGCTCGATACAGGCCGAGGTGCCGCCGCAGATGATGCTGATCGACGCGGTGGGCGCGATTGCCATCTTGCAGCTGAACCGTTCCATCACGCCCATGTCGGCGGCGTCGGGGCAGGGACCGCGTTCCTGCGCCAGCAGCATCGAGGCTTCGTTCACCTTGGCATTGATATGCTTGAAGATGCGCAGGTTCCACGACTTGGCCATGGCGCCTTCGAACGGAATATTGCGCGCCTGAAGGAAGCTGTGGAAGCCCATGACGCCCAGGCCCACCGAGCGTTCGCGGGTCGCGCTGTACTTGGCGCGGGCCATTTCCGGCGGTGCGCGGTCGATATAGTCCTGAAGCACATTGTCGAGGAAGCGCATGATGTCTTCCGCGAAGGTCGGGTGATCCTTCCACTCGTCCCAGGTTTCCAGGTTCATCGACGACAGGCAGCAGACGGCCGTGCGGTCGTTGCCCAGATGGTCGAAGCCGGTCGGCAGGGTGATTTCCGAACAGAGGTTCGACGTCGACACCTTCAGGCCCAGATCGCGGTGATGCTTGGGCATCATGCGGTTCACCGTGTCGTTGAACACGATATAGGGTTCGCCGGTGCGCAGACGGGTTTCCACGATTTTCTGGAACAGCGAACGGGCGTTGACCGTAGCGCGAACCGACCCGTCCTTGGGCGAGGTGAGGTTCCATTCGTCATTGGCGCGCACCGCTTCCATGAAGGCGTCGGTGATGAGGACGCCATGATGGAGGTTCAGCGCCTTGCGGTTGAAGTCGCCGGTGGTGTTGCGGACTTCGAGAAATTCCTCGATCTCGGGATGCGACACGTCGAGATAGCAGGCGGCCGAGCCGCGACGCAGGCTGCCCTGGCTGATCGCGAGAGTGAGGCTGTCCATCACGCGGACGAAGGGGATGATGCCGCTGGTCTTGCCATTGAGGCCCACCGGTTCGCCGATGCCGCGCACATTGCCCCAATAGGTGCCGATGCCGCCGCCGCGCGAAGCGAGCCAGACATTCTCGTTCCAGGTGTTGACGATGCCTTCCAGGCTGTCGTCCACGCTGTTCAGATAGCAGCTGATCGGCAGGCCGCGACCGGTGCCGCCGTTCGACAGGACGGGCGTGGCGGGCATGAACCACAGCTTCGAGATATAGTCGTAGACGCGCTGCGCATGGTCCGCATCATCGGAATAGGCGGCGGCGACGCGCGCGAAGAGATCCTGATAATTCTCGCCGGGCAGCAGATAGCGGTCGTTCAGCGTTTCCTTGCCGAATTCGGTCAGCAGCGCATCGCGCGACGTATCGGTCGTGACCGGGAAACGGCGCGCCAGCACGGTCGAGGAGGTCATGGGTTCCACCTTCTCAGGAGCAGGCACAGAAGCCGCCGCGAGCAGCGCCTCCACCTTCGCATCTTCCAACAGATCGTCCATCACAGTCGCCACGTCGCCACCTTGTCCACTATCTCTAAAATCCATGCGAGCCCCCGAATGTTCCTGTTCCGTTCGATTCGGTCAAGCGGGTCGCGTTAGCCGCGCATCCTAGCATGAACCGGACCGTGCCGGGGACGGAAAAGGGCCCAACCGAGCGGATCGCATGGACAAAAACGCCCTGTCGCTGAAAACCAGTCCAGCAATGCGATCACAATCTGTTGGGTGACCCCCGTTAACCCGATACCACAGATAGTGCCATAGCCGCTTTCAGACACAAGAGGGTAAATGACAGTTCGGGGACTCTGTTCGTCGCTGATCCGATTCCATTCATCGCCTGCCCGCCCCCCGATATAGGGGCGACGCACGGACTTCTCCCGCCCCCGCAAAAGACAAGTGCCCGATTTCAGAAATAAAAATAAAATTGGCTTGCCACGCAAATGCGTGGGCAGGAAAAATCGGTCATCGGCGGCGGGGGAGGCATGCCCCCTCCCGCTGGCACAGGATAGCCGAATCGCACCCCCTATGTTGAGGCGGCCGATCGATCGGGATAGGATTCGCCATCGACGGGAGCGCCGGGCACGGATGCCCGCGTATCGCCTGAAGGGAGAGCGACGCCATGATCCTCTATTATCATCCCCTCTCCTCCTATTGCTGGAAGGTGCTGATCGCCTTTTATGAAAATGGCGTGCCCTTCGTCCCCCGCCTGCTGGAGGATGCGGCGGTGGCGCAGGAATGGAGCGCCCTCTGGCCGATCGGGCGCTTCCCCGTGCTGCACGATCCGGCGCGGGACGCGACCGTGGGCGAAGCCAGCATCATCGTGGAATATCTGGCCCGGCATGAACCGGGCACATTCCGCCCCATCCCGGCCGATCCCGACAGCGCGCTGGAGGTGCGGCTGCTGGACCGGATGTTCGACAATTATGTGATGACGCCGGTGCAGACGATGGTCGGCGACCGGCTGCGCCCGGAGGATGCGCGCGATCCCCATGGCGTGGCCGCCGCGCGCGACCTTCTGGCCAAGGCCTATGCCCTGCTCGACGCGCGGCTGGCCGGGCGGCGCTGGGCTGCGGGCGAGACGTTCAGCCTGGCGGATTGTGCCGCCGCGCCGTCGCTTTTCTATGCCGACAGAATCGTGCCGATGCGCGCCGATTTTCCGACGCTGGGCGCTTATCTGGACCGGCTGGAGGCGCGGCCGAGCGTTGCGCGGGTGCTGGAGGAAAAGCAGCCCTGGTGGCACATGTTCCCCTTTGCGGAGCGGCAGTGACGGCTTGCCTGCCATAGTGTCGCCGGTTAGGCCCGTCCTGGGGATTAGGGGGAGTAGCGGCTATGGTCGATACAGGTGCGCCTGCGGTAGCGGATGGACAGGACTATCCCCCGCCGGAGGTGCTCAAGGCTTTCCTGCTGCGCTATGGCTTTGATGGCACGACCTATGCCCGTCGCAATGCCGACCTTGCCGGTCACAGTCCCGAAGCCGCACTGAGCCATTTCGCCCATCATGGCTGGCGCGAAGGGCGAATGCCGGGCTTTATCCTGAGCATGGCGCAGATCCAGCAGTTGCGCCTGACCGACTGGAGCGCGCCATGGACGCAGCATCTGGCAATGCTGGCGATGCGGACGCTGATATGGGAAGCCCAAAGCCAGCATCGCCCCGGCACATTGCCGGTGCTGGCAGACCTGATGACGGGCAGCCCCGACCATGTGCCGGCACTGGTGATCGGCGACAGCCACTCGGCCTTCCTGCATAGTGGCGCGGCGATGCTGGCCGGGGGCGTGCTGCCCGCGCCCTTGCTGTGCCGGGCGGGATCGGCGCGGGGCCTGACCAATCCCGATTCGCGCGCGCGCCATCGCGACACCATCCTGCGCACATTGGACGGGCTGGGACAGATGCTGACGCACCGCCCGGTCATCTTCCAGTTCGGGCAGGTCGATATCGAATTCCTGTTCGACATGAAGCGCATCCGCGATGGCGAGACACGCTATATCGCCGATGAGGCGCGCCGCTTCATCCGTCAGTCGATCGGCCGCTATGGCACCTTTCTGGCCGAATGCCGCAAGCATAGCCGGGCGCGGTTCATTGTGATGGGTGTATTCCCGCCGGCGCTGGACGATGCGACGGTGCGGGCGGGCTATACCAATGCCCATATCGCGACGCTGAACGAGCATGACGACATCGATATGCTCAAGCGGCAATTGGCTGCGCTGGAGCATCCGGACGCTGCCGCCCGCACCGCGCTGGCGCGCTATTTCAACCGGATCATGCGGACTAGCTGCACGCGGGCGCGGATCGGCTTCATCGAGGAGTTCGATGCGCTGCTGGGGCCGGACGGGCTGGTGCGCCGGGCATTGACGAACCCGGACGACCATCATCTGGCGCTGCATTCGCCCTTCATCCATCAGCGCATGACCGCCGTTGCCCGCCAGATCGCGGCGATGGCGCGGCGCTGACGGCTGGACTCATCGATCCAAAGGCCTATAGCCCCGCCTTGCAGGGACCCGTCACAGGCGGGCCGCAATATAGGGACCAGGGTAGATGACCGTCATCAAGACCGCCGACCTCATCGAGAGCGTCGCCGACGCGCTCCAGTTCATTTCCTACTATCATCCGATGGATTATATCCGGGCATTGGGCACCGCCTATGAGGCCGAAGCCAATCCGGCGGCCAAGGACGCCATCGCCCAGATCCTGACCAACAGCCGCATGTGCGCCGAAGGGCATCGCCCGATCTGCCAGGACACCGGCATCGTCAACGTCTTCGTGAAATGGGGCATGGACTGCCGGCTGGACGATAACAGCCGCTCCATGCAGGACGTCATCGATGAGGGCGTGCGCAAGGCGTATCTGAACCCGGAAAACCGCCTGCGCGCCTCGATCCTGCGCGACCCCGCCTTTTCGCGTCAGAATACCAAGGACAACACGCCCTGCGTGCTGAACGTGGAAATGGTGCCGGGCAACAAGGTCGTCATCGACGTCGCGGCCAAGGGTGGCGGGTCCGAGAACAAGACCAAGTTCAAGATGATGAACCCCAGCGATTCGATCGTCGACTGGGTGCTGGAAATGGTGCCGCAGATGGGCGCGGGCTGGTGCCCGCCCGGCATGCTGGGCATCGGCATCGGCGGCACGGCGGAAAAGGCCGTGGCGCTGGCCAAGGAAAGCCTGATGGACCCGATCGACATGGGCGAGTTGAAGGCCCGCGGCCCGCAGAACAAGATCGAGGAACTGCGCATCGAGATTTTCGACAAGGTGAACGCCTTGGGCATCGGCGCGCAGGGTCTGGGCGGCCTGGCCACCGTGCTGGACATCAAGATCCACGACTATCCCTGCCATGCGGCGGGCAAGCCGGTCGCGATGATCCCCAATTGCGCCGCGACGCGCCATGCACATTTCACGCTGGACGGGTCGGGTCCGGCTTACCTCGAAACGCCCAAGCTGTCCGAATGGCCGCAGGTCGACTGGAAGCCCAGCAAGGAAGCGATCAAGGTCGACCTCGACAATCTGACGCCCGAAGTGGTGCAAAGCTGGAAGCATGGCGACCGGCTGCTGCTGAACGGCAAGATGCTGACCGGCCGCGACGCCGCGCACAAGCGGATCAAGGATATGCTGGCCAAGGGCGAAGAGCTGCCGGTCGATTTCAAGGGCCGCGTGATCTATTATGTCGGCCCGGTCGATCCGGTGCGGGACGAGGTGGTTGGCCCGGCTGGCCCGACGACCGCGACCCGCATGGACAGCTTCATGGACATGATGCTGGAACAGGGTCTGGCCGCCTGCGTCGGCAAGGCCGAGCGTGGCCCGGCCGCGACCGAGAGCATCAAGACGCACAAGAGCGCCTATCTGATGGCGGTCGGCGGCGCAGCCTATCTGGTCGCCCGCGCGATCAAGGAAGCCAAGGTCGTGGGCTTTGAAGATCTGGGCATGGAAGCCATTTACGAATTCACGGTGGAGGACATGCCCGTCACCGTCGCCGTGGATAGCGAAGGCCAGAATGTCCACCGCCTCGCCCCGCTGGTGTGGCAGGAGAAGATCAAGAAAGAGAAGCTGCTCGAAGGGGCGTAAGCTTTCCCATCCTCCCCATCGCAAGATGGGGAGGGTTGAAACGAGGCACGTGACTCTTTTCAACGCCACCGTAGGCGGTGGTGGAGGGGAAGTGCGATGCCGCCGAAACGCGAGACGGTAGAGAAGGCGCGCAAATTGAGGCGCGCCCTCTCCCCGCCTGAAGTGGCGTTGTGGCAATGGCTGCGCAGCAGGCCGGACGGATTTAAGTTCCGGCGGCAACATTTGGCCGGGCCCTATATATTGGATTTCTATTGCCCCTCGGCGCGGCTGGCGATCGAGGTGGATGGCGGCGGCCATGACATCGCTGAACAGATTGCGCGTGATGCGCGGCGCGATGGCTGGTTGCAGGCGCAAGGGTTGCGCGTGCTGCGGGTCCGGGCTGTGGATATTTTCAGGGATTTCGATGCGGTGGGGCGGCAGATTTTACACTGCTGTTGCACATTGCCCTCCACCAGCCTTCGGCTGGTCCCCCTCCCCATGCTGCGCATGGGGAGGATTAAGTGACTGATCCGGATCAATCGGCCGGAACCCGGTTTCGCGCGCCGCATTATGTCCGGCACCCCAAGCCGGAGTTCCCCCATGGCCTTCACGCAGCTCGAACCGCCTTTGCCCGTCACCATCGAAGGCAAGGGCAAGGGCTATGCCTTCGCCGTCATCGACTATGGGCAGGAGCATAATCTGATCTGGGTGACCGGATTGTCCGAAAGCGGGGAGATATGGTGCGCACCCAACCCGCTGGTGCGGCTGGAATCAAACTGGACCATGGGACGTGTGATGCCGCGCAGCCCGGACTGGACGGAAGCCATACCCACCACCAAGCCAAGCTGACACGAAAAGGGCGCGCCACCCAATGGATGGCGCGCCCTTTTTCTGGCTCACCCCATGCTGCGCATGGGGCCGAATACCCTTATTCTTACAGCTTGCCGCTGAGCGACACGCCAATGATGCGGGGTTCGTTGAATACCGGCGCCATGTAATTTTCGATCACGCCCTTCATATTCTTCTCGCCCGTGATGTTACGGGCGAAGGCAGCGATCTCATATTTGCCGTCCGGAGCGGTATAGCCGATCTTCAGGCCACCTTCGAAGTCGCCCTTCGAATAGAACTCTTTCGTCTTGTAGAGGACGAAGTTGGTGTAGCCTTGGATGTTCCAGTCGGTCGCCGCGAACAGCTTGCCACCATTGCCCAGCGGCACGTCGTAGCGGGCCGCGATGTTGGCCGTATATTTCGGCGCGTTGGGCAGCGGGTTGCCATCGATCTGGGCGAAGACGCCGCGCGAATTGGTGACGGTCGGGTCTTGCACGGTGCAGACGACCACGCCGTTCAGCGTGCAGACCTGCGCATAGACATTCTTGTCGTTGATCTCGCTGTGCAGCAGGCTGAGGCCGGCCGACAAAGTGAGGTTTTCGAACGGACGCGCTTCCAGATCGGCTTCCAGACCATAGGCCTTGGCCGCGTCGGCGTTGAACAATACGCCATTGCCGTTCACGTCGTTGCCGTTGAGCTGAATGTCCTTCACCTTCCAGGCGAAGCCCGACAGGTTGAAGCGCAGGCGGTTGCCGAGCAGGCTGGTCTTGATGCCGCCTTCGTACGACATGATCGTTTCCGAATCCGCCGTGGTGAAGTCGCTGTTGAAGACCGCCGAGCGCCCCTGAATGGTCGGGCCACGGAAGCCGCGCGCGACGCGGGCATAGAGGCTGACTTCGGGGGTCACTTCATAGAGGGCGCTGACGTCCCAGCTCGGTTCCTTGCCGGTCATCTTCACATAGCGACGGCCAGTGTAGGTCGATACGCCAGCCGCATTGGCGGTGGCGCGGACCAGACGGGTTTCCTTCGTGTCCTTGGTATAGCGGCCGCCGGCGGTGATGGTGAAGCCGGGGACGACTTCATAGCTGGCCTGACCGAACAGGCCCCAGCTTTCATTCTTGTTGCGCAGGCGCACCCAGTTGTTGGGGTTATGCGCGGCCGTCGTCAGGAAATAGGCGCGCTGATAGAAGTCGGTGGTGTCGCGGCTGTCGAAATACATGCCGCCGACCTGCCATTTGAAGGCGCTGTCGCCGTTGCTGGCAAGGCGGACTTCCTGGCTGAGCTGGTCGAGATCGCGGACATTGCCCTGGCTCTGGCCGAAGCCGTTGGCGACGCCGTTCACCGGATAGTCGGCGCCCGCGCCGCCATCGGTGTCGCCACGGCTGTAGCCCGACGTGGTTTCATAGGCGGTGATCGAGGTCAGGGTGACGGGGCCCATGTCGATCGCGATATTTTCCGACGCGCCATAGGTTTTGTAGGCCTGCGGGTTGTTCATCGCTTCGTCCAGCGCGATCTTGCTGCGCGGTTCGCCGGCCACGCTGTTGCTGCCCTTGGTCAGGCCGGCGCGATGGAAGATGGTCGAGGTGCCGTCATAGTCGCGCGCATGGACGCTGGTCAGCATCGAGACATTTTCGGTCGGCGTCATCAACAGCTGAAGACGCACGTCCTTCTCATTATAGCCGCCCATCGCGTCCTTCTTGGGGCTGACGGTGCCGTCGGCGCTAGGGCCTTCATAGACATTGTCGACCCAGTCGTCGCGATGCTGGTAGAGGGCCGAGACGCGGAAGGCGAGCTTGTCCGCGACGATCGGGCCGCCGATGCCGCCATCGAAGGTGACGGTGTTGTAGCTGCCATAGCTGGCCTGCGCGCGACCTTCCCAGTCCATGGTCGGACGGTTGGTGTCGAACTTGATGATGCCGGCCGTGGTATTGCGGCCGAACAGCGAACCCTGCGGACCGCGCAGCACTTCCACCTGATTGACGTCGAATACCGGATTCGACTTCAGCACGACATGCTCCAGCACGACATCGTCCTGGATGATCGACACCGGCTGCGACGCGCCGAGATAGAAGTCGATATTGCCGAGGCCACGAATGTAGAAGCGCGGGAAGATGCGGCCGGTGGTGGTTTCGGCATAGAGGCCGGGCACGCGGGCGGCGAGTTCGAGAATGTCGCCGCCGCCGGCGGTCAGGTTGCGGAGCGCATCGCCCTGCACGACGCCGACGGATACCGGCACCTTCTGGAGATTTTCGGAACGGCGTTCGGCAGTGACGACGATTTCGCCCAGCGCGCCATCATCGGCAGCGCTGGCGCCTGCGTCCTGCGCATGGGCAACGCCGGTCAGCGCGCTAAAAGCCGTGGTCAGCAGCAGCGCCGACCGTCCGAAAGTGAATTTGGACAAGGTAATTCCCCGATATTCTGTTGCTTTGCGACCAGAATGCGGGCGCCCCTGCGCACCGCATTCGGATGCGACGGCGGCTAGGCCGCTTTTGTGGCGGGATGGTGACGCGCGGCGCGGCTCGACCGAATTTGTGTCAGAATATTGCGGAGCGTTGTAACATAGCAACACATCTTCGCGACGCATCAAGGTGACTGGCAAGCGTCATACACCGCTGATATCCTGTCCCCCCATGACAGGGGAAATCGAAGCAGCGGGTGACATGATCACCGGGGGCATGATGGCGCGGGCGGTGGAGCCGGGCCATGGCGAAGCTCAGGGAGAAGGCCATAGCGCCTGCCTCAATTGCGGCGCGAACGTCGATGGCCATTATTGCGCCAATTGCGGGCAGGCGGCGCATGTGCATCGCAGCTTTGCCGCGATCGGCCATGATCTGGCGCATGGCGTACTGCATTTCGAGGGGAAGATCTGGACCACCCTGCCCGAACTGGCGCTGCGGCCGGGCACGCTGACGCGGCGCTATATCCAGGGCGAGCGGGCGAAATTCGTGTCGCCCTTTGCTCTGTTCCTGTTTTCCGCCTTCCTGATGTACGCGATCTTCTCGCTCACCAGCCATCATGGCCCGACGGATGCGGTGCAGGGCGTGAAGATGGACGCGGGCGCGCAGGCCGAATTGCGCAAGGAACAGGACAAGGCCGACGCCCATATCCGCGAGATCGAGGCGAAGCTGAAGGCGCCGGGCATTTCGACCGCGCGCAAGGAAGCGCTGACCGAAAATCTGACCGACGCGCAGGCGGAGCGCAAGGGGCTGACGCTGGCGGGCGACCTGACCGACTCGCTGGTGGGCGAAGGGGTAAATGGCGGCATCGCCAAGACGGTGGGCAAGGCAGTGAGCGCGGCGGCGGAAAATCCGGAATTCGCTTATTACAAGCTCAAGGCCAATGCCTATAAATTCTCCTGGTCGCTGATCCTGATTTCCCTGCCCTTCCTGTGGCTGCTCTTTCCGTTCAGCCGCCGGTTCAAGATGTACGACCATGCGATCTATGTGACCTATTCGATCGCCTTCATGTCGCTGCTCTTTTCGCTGTCGATGCTGCTGACCGCCGTGCATGTGACCAGCGGGCTGGTGACGCTGGCGCTGCTGCTGTTCGCCGCCTGGCACATGTATCGCCAGTTCAAGGATGCCTATGCGCTGTCGCGGACCGGCACATTGCTGCGGCTGCCCCTGCTCTATGGCTTTGCCTGCGTGTCGCTCTCGCTCTTCTTCACCTTCCTGGTGATGATGGGGTGACGCGCTTCGTTCGCCCTGTATAGGGCGGGCATGATCACCTCCCCCCTCTGGCTGCCCGCCACGCTGATGGCCGGCGCGACACAGGCCTGGCGCACCGCCGTCCAGCGCCGGGTGAGCCACAGCCTGTCGATCAACGCCGCCGGGCTGGTGCGCTATCTGTACGGCATCCCGTTTGCGCTGCTGATGCTGGGTGGATATCGCCTGCTTTTCCCCACGCCCTTTCCGGCGATCGGCTCGCAATTCCTGCTCTTTTGCGCGGCAGGCGGGCTGGCGCAGATCATCGCCACCAATTTGCTGATCATGGCGTTCCAGCATCGCAATTTCGTGGTCGGCACCGCTTACTCCAAGACGGAGGCGGTGCAGGGCGCTATGCTTTCCTTCCTGTTGCTGGGCGAGCGGCTGGCGCCGCTGGCCTGGGCGGGGATCGGCTGCGGCGTGATGGGCGTGATGCTGCTGTCGACCGGGGGCAAGCGGATGGGGCCGGGCGATTTCCTGCGCGCGCTGGGGCAGCCGGCAGCACAGACAGGGATCGCATCGGGATTCTTCTTTGCGCTGACGGCGATCGGCATTCGCCGGGCAACGCAGGAAGTGGGCGGCGACGATCGCATATTGGCGGCGCTGACCGTGCTGTGCGCGACGGTGCTGTTGCAGACGCTGTTGCAGGGCGCCTGGCTGATGCTGCGCGAACCGGGCGAGATGCGCCGGGTGATGGCCAGCTGGCGCGTGTCCGGGCAGGTGGGCCTGCTGTCCGCGCTGGGCAGCGCCTGCTGGTTCACCGGCTTTGCCACCGCGCCGGTGGCGCTGGTGCGAATCGTCGGCCAGATCGAGGTCGCCTTCACCATGGCGTTCGGGCATTTTTATCTGAAGGAACGCATGTGCCGCAGCGAGGCGATGGGGCTGGCGCTGGTGGTTACGGGCGTCGTGCTGGCGCTGGCGGGATCGATGCTGGCGGGGTCGCAGCGCTAGGAGTCTGTTTGGAAAATGCGCGAAAGAGCGCATTTTCAGGGCCGCACCGGCCTTCAAACGAGGCACGTGACTCGTTTGAACCCCACCCGACCGTCCATCAGGATACCATGTCTGGGCGGTCGGGTGGGGGTGTGGGCCGGTGCGGATGCGCCAGGGGCGCATTTCCAAACAGACACTAACGCTTATTTTACCATGGTACGATAGCCCGGTGCCGTGGGAAACGAAGCGCACTCGCAAGCCGTCGCCAGCGCGGTCATGAAGGTTGCCAAATTGTCTGGCGACCTGGGCATCCGCACGCTCGATCTTCAGGCTGATATCAGTGAACTGGCCGACCGGGTGACGCAGCAGGCGCACACGATCGAGGCGATCAGCGGCGCCGCCGCGCAATTGTCGCGCGATGGCGACAGCGTGGCGCTGGCCGGGCAGGATGCGCGCGAAAAGGCGATCGCCGCCCGCGCCATCATCGATGATTCGGGACGGCAGCTTTCCGCCGCGAACAGCAATTTCGTCGACCTGATCGAACAGGTGAGCCGCATCCATGCGCGGCTGGACGGCTTTGGCGAGGCGCTGAAAACCGTCGCTCATGTGACCAGCGTGATCAGCGGCATCGCCAGCCAGACCAATTTGCTGGCGCTCAATGCCACGATCGAGGCGGCGCGAGCAGGGGACGCCGGGCGCGGCTTTGCCGTGGTCGCGTCCGAAGTGAAGAAGCTGGCGCAGGAGACGGCCGCCGCCACGCACACGATCGAACAGTCGATCGGCGCGCTGACCGGTGAGGCGGGCGGGATGCTGGCCAGCATCACCCATGGCGCACAAACCGCGCGCACCGCCCTCAACGACACCAAGAATATCGAATCGCTGGTCGACCGGCTGGGCGCGCTGATGCAGGGCCTGTCGAGCAACAGCGATTCGGTGGCGTCGCGCATCGCCTCCATGGTGGGATCGGCGGGCGAAATCCGCACCGGCCTATCGGCGCTGGCGAGCACGTCGACCGACAATGCCGACGGGCTTCAGCGCCTGTCCGGCCGGGTATCGACCGCCAGCGACGATACCAACGACCTGCTGCAATATCTGGCCGAAAGCGGCGTCGACATTCCCGATTCGCCCTATATCCGTTTCAGCCTGGAAAGCGCCGAGCAGGTCGGCCACGCGATCGAGCGCGCGATCGATGCGGGCGATATCAGCGAAGCGGCGGTCTTCAGCGAATATTATGCGCCGATCACCGGCACCAATCCGCCGCTCTTCAGCCATCCGGTACAGGCGGTGATGCTGCCCGCCGCACGGGCGCGGCAGGAACAGGCGCGCGGCTTTGCCGGCCTGTTCGGCATGACCTTCACCGACCGCAATGCCTATGGCGCGATAGCCATGCCGGAGCGCGCCCAGCCGCAGCGGCCGGGCGACCTCAACTGGAACCTCGAACATTCGCGCCAGGGCGTGATCTTCGATTTCCCCGACACGCGCGAGCAGGCGAAGATCACCCAGCCCTTCTGCATCAAGGCCTATCGCCGCCTGACGGCCGAGGGCGAAGTGATCCTGCTGAAGCAGGTGATCGCCTCCATCCATGTGAAGGGCCGCCATTGGGGCATACTGCAAATGGCCTATCGGGATCAGGGGTAGGCGCTGCATTGTGAGGGACGTCCGCCCTCTCCCGCCGGGAAAGGGAGAGAGCCGTGCAAAGCATAGCGGAAGGGTGAGGGGGCAAGGCCGCGTTACGGATCGCCCTCACCTTCCCACTCGGCTGCGCCGAGCGGGCCCCTTCCTCTCCCGGCGGGAGAGGAGATTATCCCTTTTCCGTATTTTTGATGGCGCGGAGAATTCTGTCCCCGCCCTTACTCCTCGCCGAACTTGTCCTCGACCAGGGTGACGAGTTTGCCGAGGGAGTCGACGGCTTCGGGGCCGGTCGCCTTGATGGTGATGCTGTCGCCCTTGGCCGCGCCGAGCATCATCAGGCCCATGATGGAGGTGCCGGTGACGTGATTGCCGTCCTTGCTGACGATGATGTCGGCGGGCAGGCCGCTGGCCAGGGTCACGAACTTGGCGCTAGCCCTGGCGTGCAGGCCGCGCTTGTTGCTGATGAGGACTTCCTGGCTGACTTCGTTCATGTGGTGCTGCCCAACAGTTCCGACGCTACGCTGATATATTTCTGCCCCGCTTCGCGCGCGGCGGCGACCGCAGCGCGCACGTCCATCACCTTGCGCGCGCTTTCCAGACGGATCAGCATGGGCAGGTTGATGCCGGCAATCACCTCGATCTCGCCCGCCTTGAGCAGCGAGATGGCGAGGTTGGACGGGGTGCCGCCGAACAGGTCGGTCAGCAGGATCACGCCCGCCCCGTCATTGACGCGGGCGACGGCCGCAGCGATGTCCGCGCGGCGCAGTTCCATGTCGTCTTCCGGACCAATGCAGATGGTTTCGATCTGCTGTTGCGGTCCGACGACATGCTCCATCGCCACGACGAATTCCGTCGCGAGCGAGCCATGGGTGACGAGTACGAGTCCGATCATGTGCTTACGGGGCCCACCTGTGTCATGATTACGCTTTCGGGCCTCCCGGTCGACGCTTCTCCAGACTATCCTGGGGCGTTGATTCTATATTGCGGTGCAAGACCGTGGGCGAAAAGCCCGCCTCTTGCAAGTGTTTCGCGATCCGGGTCGCGACATGGACCGAACGATGCTTGCCGCCGGTACAGCCGATCGCGACCGTGATATAGGCTTTGCCGCCCTCCGCATAACGGGGCAGCAGGGTGACGAGCAGATCCTCAATCTTGCCCACCGCTTCCTCATAGGCCGGGTCCGCCTGAATATAGGCGGCGACTTCGGGGTCGAGCCCGGTCCTGGGCCGCAGGTCAGGGTCCCAGTGCGGATTGCGCAGGAAGCGCATGTCGAACATCAGGTCGGCATTGCGGGGCACGCCGCGCGAAAAACCGAAGGACAGGATCGTCAGCACCGGGTCCGACAATCGATCCTGCGCGAAGCGGCTGCGGATTTCCTGTTGCAGGGCGTTGCTGCTGAAACTGGTGGTGTCGATCACCTGCGTCGCCCAGCGGCGCAGCGGATCGGTCAGTTCGCGTTCGCGCGCGATGCCGTCGGCGGCGGGCCGGTCCAGCGCCAGCGGGTGGCGGCGGCGCGTCTCGGCAAAGCGGCGCTCCAGTTCGGCGTCCGAACAGTCGAGGAACAGGGTTTCGACGTCATGGCTGTGCTTTTCGCGCAGCGCCTTGATTCGCTGGACGATGGCGCCGGCATCGAAGCCACGGGTGCGCGCATCGATGCCCAGTGCCAGCGGCCGTTCATCCTCCCCCGCATGGCCGGCCGGGAGCGGCGTGTCGAGCAGCCGGTCGAGCAGGACGAGCGGCAGATTGTCGACCACTTCCCAGCCCATATCCTCCAGCGTCTTGAGCGCCGTGGTCTTGCCCGCGCCCGACAGGCCCGACAGCAGGAGGATGGTCTTGGGCTGGGTCACAGGCCGAGCGCTTTCAGGCCGAGCGCTTTCAGGGCCAGTTCGACCTTGATCGGGGCGGAGGTTTCGAACGGGGCGATCTTGATGACCGGCACGTCGATGCCCGCGACGGCGCGGTGCAGCGGTTCCATCGGCATCCGGTCCACCTTGTCGAACAGGGCGCAGATCAGCGCGACGGGAGCCTCCTCCAGAGCGGGCAGATCGACGATGCCGATGCCGCGCACCTCCATCTTGCCCGCGATGGTGGCCGGGGCGCTGGCGACCAATTGCCCCCCTACTCGCCGCACCAGCGTATAATCATCGCTGACCAGCAGACCGCCGCGATCGATCAGGCGCAGCGCAAGGTCGGACTTGCCGCTGCCGCTGGGACCGGACAGCAGCACGGCGCGGCCGCCGATGGCCACGCTGGTCGCATGAAGCGTTTCAGATGAAAGTGCGCGCGCCATATCCCCCGTGCATCCGTTCTAGCCTGTGTCGGCGCGGATGGAAATGGCGAAGGCTAATGCGCTGGTTTGGAAATATGTTTCAATATGGTCGCCGCCTTGAAACAGGGCGGCGACCATGGCCCGCCGGATCAGCCGCGGATCAGCATGTCCGTCGGCAAGGGCAGCATCTCGACCTTGCCGGTGCCCACATCATAAACGGCGGCGACGACCTTCAGCGTGTCAGCCTTCACCTTCTCCTCAATCACCGGCGAGGCGTTGATGAGGGTGGCCGCCTGCACGAGCGCATTGGTGCGGGTAACAGCGGCCGGGTCCTTGCTGCGGGCGAGATAGAGGGCGGGCAGGATTGCCGGGAAGAGTGCGCTGATCTGGCCCGGCACTTCCGGATTGTCGATCGCCGCCTTCATCGCGCCGCAACTGCTATGGCCCATGACGACCAGCGCCTTCAGCCCCAGCACCGCCACGCCATATTCCAGGCTGGCGACGATTTCCGGCGTGGTGATGTTGCCAGCGATGCGAGTGACGAACAGGCGGCCGATATATTCGTCGAACACCATCTCCACCGGCACCCGCGAGTCGGCGCAGGAGAGCACGCCCACCACCGGCCACTGGCCTTCGGCCGCGCGCGCCTTGATGATCGACAGGTCCTGAAGATGGGCGGTCGGCTTGCCCGCGACGAAGCGGGCGTTGCCCGCCATGATCTCCGCCAGCGCGGCATCGGGCGTCAGGGATGCATCCGGGCCATCGGCGGATGGCGCCGCGATCGCGGGCGCGGCGGACAGGCCGGTCATGGCCGCGCCACCCATGAGAGTCATCGCTGTGAGAAAGGCGCGACGGGAAGGATCGGCGCCCTCCCCATCCTGCGTCCCGTGCTGCTGATCCTGCAGGCAATCGACGTCCGAACACATGGGCAATCTCCCTGTGATGAGGAGCGTCGATGATGCCGAAGCGGTGAGTTGCGGGCAATAAAATTGCTAATGAATCTGAAATTCACGCTTTTTTGCCTGATAGCAGGCAGATGCCCCGCCGCTATTCCGACACGATGCCCGGATCGCGGGCGACGGCCATGGGCAGGCGGACCACGAAGCGGGCGCCATTTTGTTCGTCCTCGCGGTCGCCGATCGCGATCTTGCCCTGATGCCCCTCCACGATGGAGCGGGCGATGGCGAGGCCAAGACCCGAATGCTTGCCGAACGTCTCCCCTTCCGGCCGGACGCTGTGGAAGCGACGGAAAATATGTTCGCGTTCGGACAGGGGAACGCCGGGGCCTTCATCCTCAACACTGACCAGCACTTCGTCATCGGCAACGGTGGCGATGATCTGGACGAGGCCGCCGTCGGGCGAGAAGGAGATGGCATTGTCGATCAGATTGTCGAGCACGCGGATGAGCCGCCCCTCCTCGCCCAGCACCACCGCGACATCCTTGCGCGGGCGGGCGAAGGCAAGGCGGACGCTGCGCGGCACGCCGCGCGCTTCGCGGGCGATCACCATCTTTTCGATCAGCAGGCCCAGGTCGATCGGTTCGAAATGGGTGCGGGACAATTCGGCATCGACGCGCGAGGCTTCGGCAATGTCGGTGACGAGGCGGTCGAGGCGGCGGACGTCATCCTGCGCGATGGCCATGAGCTGCGTGCGCAGATCGGGCCGCTCCACCCGGTCGAGCGCATCGAGGGCGGAGCGCAGCGAGGCGATCGGATTCTTGAGTTCGTGGGACACATCGGCGGCGAAGGCGTCGGTCGCGTCGATCCGCTGGCGCAGCGCATGGCTCATGTCGGACAGGGCGCGGGCTAGCATGCCGATCTCGTCGCGCCGTTCGGGCAGGCGCGGCACCGTGACCGAGCGGGCGCGGCCGAGGCGGACGCGCACGGCGGCGCGGGCCAGACGCTGGAGCGGCTGGACGATGGTGCGGGCGAGGAACAGCGAGAGCAGGACCGAAGCCAGCACCGCCACGGCCAGCACCATGCCCAGGCGCAGCCGTTCGGCCCGCACGGTGCGGGTGATGTCGCGGGCATTTTCGGTCGCGAGCAGGCTGCCGCCATCGCGGGTCGCGACGGCCGCCGATATCATGAAGGTGCGGTCGGGCGCATAGCGGTTCATCGCCTGCGGCCGCAGCGTCTTGCGCGCCAATATGAGTTCGGGCCAGGCATCCGCCTTGTCGACCACCGGCTCCTCGAAATCGGGGGGGCGGTCGGCCGACACGATCCGGTCGACTGCCTTGTCGAGGAAGCGGGCGACATGGCGCTGCCATTCCTCCTCCGAAGGCAGGCGCAGCCGGTAGCGGGGCGCATCCATCAGGAAACTGTCGGCAATCCGATCGCCATTGGCGGCGTAACGGCGCACCCGGTCGCCGGTCTGGCGCGAATAGGCGGCGATCAGCGCATTCTGCCGGTCGGCCGGCGCATTTTCCAGGCCAATGGCGAGCAGCTTCAGCTCGCGCGCCGACTGTTCCAGCCGATCGTCGACGATACGGGTGCGATAGCTGTCGAGATAGAAGAAGCCGCCCGCCAGCAAGGCGAGCGCGAAGACGTTGACCGCCAGAATGCGCGGCGTGAGGCTCAGCCGCCCCGACCAGCGCACCGCGAGCGGCGCGTCCTCACTCCTCGGAGAATCGGTATCCGGCGCCATAGAGGGTGTCGATTGCGTTGAAATCGGAGTCTACCTCGCGGAACTTGCGGCGCAGCCGCTTGATATGGCTGTCGATCGTGCGGTCATCGACATAGACGTCGTCCTGATAGGCGGCGTCCATCAACTGGTTGCGGTTCTTGACCACGCCGGGCCGCGCCGCAAGCGTTTCCAGGATCAGAAATTCGGTGACGGTCAGGGTGACATCCTGCCCGTTCCATTTGACCCGGTGGCGGGCCGGGTCCATTTCCAGCCGGCCGCGCACGATGGGGTCGGCTGCCGGTTCGTCCGGAGCATCGGGCGTCTTGCTGACTTCGGCGCGGCGCAGGATGGCGCGGATGCGCGCGATCAGCAACCGTTGCGAGAAGGGTTTGGAGATATAGTCGTCCGCGCCCATGGCCAGGCCCAGCGCCTCATCCAGTTCATCCGTCTTGGACGTCAGGAAGATGACCGGCATCTGCGTCTTTTCCCGCAGGCGGCGCAGCAGTTCCAATCCGTCCATGCGGGGCATCTTGATATCGAAGACGGCAAGGTCGGCGGGGTTTTCCAGCAGCGCCTTCAGCGCGCCTTCCGGATCGGAATAGATGCGCGTCATGAAGCCTTCGGACTGTAGCGCGATCGACACCGAAGTCAGGATATTCTTGTCGTCATCCACCAGGGCGATGGTTGCGGTCATGCGGCATCCCGGAAGTAAGGCAGGGCAAAGTGAGGCAGAGCGTTAGACGATGCGCCCCGTCGCTGCAAGGAAGGGCAAGCCGCCGGGCGCGCGACATTTGGGATCGAAAAGTGGGCGCAATCGGCTGCGCGAAGGCTCCTTCACCCGGATTTGACGGCCGATACGCAAAGCCCTATGCCCATGTTGTCTGCATTGAGGACGTCGCGCAAAGACGCGACACCGAGAGGCTAGATTCGGTCGCGACATGAAAATATGCGTGACAGGGCAAATATATATCAGGAGCAAAGGCGTGCAGGCCAAATCCTCTATCACCCTGGATGATCAGGGCATTTCCACCCGTGCCGTTCAGCATTGGAATCTGGGCACTGCCCCGCTGGTCGAGGCAGCGATCCGCAATGGCGAAGGCATCCTGTCCAAGGACGGCCCGCTGGTCGTGAAGACCGGCAAGCACACTGGCCGCAGCGCCAAGGACAAGTTCATCGTCCGGGATGCCGAAACCGAAGACACGGTATGGTGGGGCGACACCAATCGCGGCATGACGCCGGAACATTTCGCCGCGCTGAAGGAAGATTTCTTGCACGCGCTGGGCGAGAAGGACACGCTCTATGTCGCCGACCTGTTCGGCGGTTCGCAGCCCGAACATCGCGTCAATGTGCGCGTCATCAACGAGCGCGCCTGGCACAATCTGTTCATCCGCACCCTGCTGGTGCGCCCGACCGCCGATGAGCTGGCCGGCTTCGCGCCCGAATATACCATCATCGACCTGCCGACTTTCCGCGCCGACCCGGCGCGCCATGGCAGCCGCAGCGAAACCGTGATCGCGGTCAACTTCACCGAGAAGCTGATCCTGATCGGCGGCACCAGCTATGCCGGCGAAATGAAGAAGTCGGTGTTCGGCATCCTCAACTATCTGCTGCCGACCAAGGGCGTGATGCCGATGCACTGTTCCGCCAATATCGGCGCGAATGGCGACACGGCCGTCTTCTTCGGCCTGTCGGGCACGGGCAAGACGACGCTGTCGGCCGATGCCAGCCGCACGCTGATCGGCGATGACGAGCATGGCTGGTCGGATACCGCCGTCTTCAACTTCGAAGGCGGCTGCTATGCCAAGATGATCAACCTGTCGGCCGAGGCCGAGCCGGAGATCTTCGCCACCACCAAGCGGTTCGGCACGGTGCTGGAAAATGTCGTGATCGACGAAGAGACCCGCACGATCGACCTGGACGACAACTCGCTGGCCGAAAATAGCCGTGGTTCCTACCCGATCGACTTCATCCCGAACACGTCGGAGAAGAATCTGGGGCCGGTCCCGAAGAATATCATCTTCCTGACCGCCGACGCCTATGGCGTGCTGCCGCCGATCGCGCGGCTGACCCCGGAACAGGCCATGTATCACTTCCTGTCCGGCTATACCGCGCGCGTCGCGGGCACCGAGATCGGCGTGACGGAGCCGACGGCTACCTTCTCGACCTGCTTCGGTGCGCCCTTCATGCCGCGCCACCCCAGCGTCTATGGCAATCTGCTCAAGGAGCGGATCAACAAGGGCGGCGTCACCTGCTGGCTGGTCAATACCGGCTGGGCGGGCGGCAAGGCCACCATGCCGGGGATCAAGCGCATGCCGATCAAGGTGACGCGCGCGTTGCTGAACGCGGCTCTGGACGGCAGCCTGAACGATGTCGAATTCCGCACCGATCCGAACTTCGGCTTCGAAGTGCCGGTGGCGGTGAATGGCGTCGATTCGACCATCCTCGACCCGCGCGCCATGTGGGCCGACAAGGAAGCCTATGACCTGACCGCGCTGACGCTGGTGAAGCAGTTCGTGGACAATTTCGCCCAGTTCGAGGCGCATGTCGACGATGGCGTCCGCAGCGCGGCGCTGACCGCCGCCTGATCGCGGGACTGATTTGATCGCCTGACGTAAGGGCAGGTGACGGCAAGGAGCCGGGGGCGCGATCCCCCGGCTCTTTTGCTTTGGGTTAAGGATGTAAACTGCTATTCTGGCGGCCAATCTTTTGCGGGAGTAATGGGCATGTTCGAAGATATGATCGGCAAGTTCGGCGGGCTGGAAGCGATCGCGGCGCAGATCGGCATCAGCCCGGAGCAGATGCAGGGCCTGTTCAGCGAAATCAGCGCCAAGATCGGTTCGGGCGAGACGAGCGTGACGGCGCTGGCGGAGACGGCGGCCGAACATGGCGTGTCGGCCGACAAGTTGCAGGAACTGCTGGGCGCGTTCGGTGGGCCGGAAGCGATCATGGGCAAGCTGGGCGGCTTTTTCGACCGCGATGGCGACGGCAATCCGCTGAATGAACTGGGTGGCATCGCCAAGGGCCTCTTTGGTTGAATGAGGCAGAAGGGGTGCCCCGCAAAAGGGCGCCCTTTGGGCTTCGATAGTTTTTTTGGCCTTGCCTTTGAGGTACGGGCGGGCCATTCGCGGATGAGGATATTATTGCGAATGATCCGCAACTGGCCCCGCTCCGGGCGGCGCCGGCGCAATGCAAGGATAAGGTCTTGACCGACGTGACGATCGAAAAGCCGGTACTGGAACCCACCGGCGCGCTTTCCGTGGAAACCGTGCTGTCGGTGAAGCACTGGAACGAGCATCTGTTCAGCTTCCGCATCACGCGGCCCGCCGCCTTCCGTTTCCGGTCGGGCGAGTTCATCATGATCGGCCTGAAGGGCGATAATGGCAAGCCGCTGCTTCGCGCCTATTCGATCGCCAGCCCAAGCTGGGACGAGGAAATCGAATTCCTGTCGATCAAGGTGCAGGATGGTCCGCTGACCAGCAAGCTTCAGAAGATCGAGCCGGGCGACCAGATCTACCTTGGCCGCAAGCCGACCGGTACGCTGGTGACTGACGCTTTGTTGCCGGGCAAGCGGCTCATCATGCTGTCGACCGGCACCGGCCTGGCGCCGTTCCTGAGCCTGCCGCGTGACCCGGACGTCTATGAATTTTACGAGCAGGTCGTCGTCGTCCATTCGGTGCGCCGGGTGAGCGATCTGGCGTTCCGCGAGGAGATGGAAGGCAAGTGGAGCGAAGATCCGCTGGTCGCCGAACAGGCCGCGACGCAGTTCCATTATGTGCCGACCGTGACGCGCGAGCCGTTCGATGGCCATAGCGAGCGTATCGACAAGCTGCTCGACAGCGGCGCGCTGTTCGAAGGCGTGCCGGGGTCGGCGAAGTTCGATCCCGAGACGGACCGGATCATGATGTGCGGCAGCATGGAGATGATCAAGCAGTTCGGCGCCTATTTCGAGGAGCAGGGCTTCACCGAAGGGTCGAATGCGGCGCCGGGGCAGTTCGTGATTGAAAGAGCGTTTGTCGGTTAAGACAGACGCAAAGCGAATAGGAAAGGCCGGGGGAGCGATCCTCCGGCCTTTTTCGTGCACTATTCCCCTCCCTGAAAGGGAGGGGTTAGGGGTGGGTGGCGAGCGTAGCGAGCCTCCTACGGAGGCTACCCACCCCCGGCCCCTCCCTTTCAGGGAGGGGAGAAGGTTCGTCAGGCGCTCCGTCGTTCCGTGACCCAGCTATCGACATTCTTGGCCAGCACGGTCATCGGCACGCCGCCGCCCTTGACCACGGCGTCGTTGAAGAGGCGGAAGTCGAATTTGTCGCCCAGCGCCTTTTTCGCCATTTCGCGCAGGCGGACGATTTCGCCATGGCCGACCTTGTAGCCGCAGGCCTGCCCCGGCCAGGCGCAGTAGCGATCCACTTCGCCCTGCACATCCTCGACACTGGAGCCGTTGGTGGTGGCGAACCAGTGGATGGCATGGTCGCGGGTCCAGCGCTTGGCGTGGAGGCCGGTGTCGACCACGAGGCGGCAGCAGCGATAGGCGATCGACTGGAGATAGCCCAGCCGCCCGGCGACATCGCCATCATAGGCGCCCAGTTCGTCGCCAAGCTGTTCGGCATAGAGCGCCCAGCCCTCGCTATAGGCGTTGAAGGCGAGGAGGGAGCGGATCAGCGGCAGTTTATAGGTATATTCGCCCTGCCAGATATGGCCGGGTATCCCCTCATGATAGCAGAGGGTGGGCAGCGAATAGCGCGGCCAGATGCTGGTATCGCGCAGGTTGATATAATAGTTGCCGGGGACCGATCCGTCGATCGTGCCGGGGCCGGCATAGGCGCCGGGTGCCCCCGCCTCGATCTCCACGGGCACGCGCTTCACGATCAGCTTGGCCGGGACCAAGGTGGCGAAGGCGCGCGGCAGACGGGTGCGGATGTCGGCGAGACGGCCGTCGATGAAGGACAGGATCTGCTGGCGACCCTGATCGTCATTGGGGAAGAGATATTGCGGGTCTTTGCCCATCGCGGTCATGCGTTCGCCGACGGTGCCCTTCGTCATGCCCAGGCTTTTGAGCAGGCGGTCCATTTCGGATTGCAGGGCGGCGAGTTGTTCGAGGCCGAGCTTGTGCACCTCCTCCGGCGAGCGGGTGGTGGTGGTGCCGGCCCGCAGCGCCCAGTCATAATAGGCCTCGCCCTGCGGCAATTTCCATACGCCCGCGTCCATGGTGGCGGTGGCGCGGTGGCGTTGCAGTTCGGCGACCTGCGCGGCGAGCGCGGGGGCGACTTCGTCGCGGACGATCTGCTGCGCCTTGGCGGCATAGTCGCCGGGCATGTCCCTGGTGCGGCGGGCGATGGAGGCGACGGGCACCCACTGGTCGATCGGCTGCGCCTGCACCGTGGCCATCTGCTTCAGCGTCTTGTCGAGCAGGAAGGCAGGCGCGGTGACGCCGATGCCGGCATCATGTTTCAACCTTTCCGTCTCGCCCTTGAGGTTCGCGGCATAGGCGTGGAGGCGGGCGAGATAGGCGTCGGCGTCGGCCGCATCCTTGATCGCATGATTGCTGTCGAGGAAGTCGGGCGTCTCGACAAAGGCACCGGTATTCTGCGCGACGGCATAGGGCGCGTTGCGATAGGACCAGTTGCTGTTCATCATCGCCATGTCGCCAAAGGGGAAGGCGAAGCCGTCCGCCGCCATCTCATGGGATGCCAGCACGACTTCGACATCGGTGCGGGCGCCGGGCGAAAGGGGCTTGAGGTCGATCGCGCGCAGCTTGGCGAGGCGGTCCTTCACATGGGCGGCGATCTGCGCCTGCCCGGCGGGCGTCTTGTCGCCCAGACGGCTTTTGAGCGCGACGCGGGCGCCGGTATCGATGCCAAGGCCGCTGGCACTTTCGGGCGCATCGGCCAGCATCGCTTCGGCCATGTCGGACAGGATCGCTTCGGCCCGGCCATCCGCCGTATCGGTGGCGGCAAGGGCGCGCGCGGGGAGCGCAGACAGGGCGATGGCAGAGGAGCCGGCGACGAGGAAATCGCGGCGGGAGGTCGTCATGGGAAGCTGGTCTCCGATAGGCAATCTGTCCCTTAACTTCGCATATTTCCCGCAGATTTCGACATGAAATTTCCTTCATGCGACAGATTATGACAAGGCATCAGGGCGGGGTGACGCGCCTGCCACCGCCGCCAGCGCGGGGACGAGCCTCGCCCATTCCTCCGGCGAGAAGGGGCCATTGTCGATCAGCGTGGTGATGACATGGCGCAGCGCCATGCGCTGGCGATGGGGCATGGCGGCGCGGCGGCCATCCTGGTCCGCGCCCAGCGCGTTGAGCGCGGCGAACATCAGCCGGGGATCATTGTCGGTTCGCTGGCCGACCACCTCGCCCCGGCGGACGATCGGCCGGACGCGCTTGCCACGGATGAGGGCGATGGCGCGGGCGCGGCTTTCATCCAGCCCCATGTCGAGCGCCCAGTCCCAGGCGGCGGCGAAACTGTCCGCCCCTGCCCTGCGCCGCAGATGATAGGCCGATCGGGGCGATCGCCCCACGCTGCGCGCCGCCTGTGCGACCACGCCGCAGCGGGACAGCGCATCGATGAAGGCGCGCTGGGTGTCAGGGCACCATCCCTGCGCGCGGCGGCGCAGCATGGGGACGGGGGCGAAGTGGAGCGGATCGGGGTGTTGGGTCATGGCAAGAGGGTGGCATGGCGGGGGCCTGTAGGACAGGCGGGCCTGCGCCCCGCCGCAGGTACGAATTTTTTGGGGTGGCTGAACGGGGCGGGGGGCCATAGACCCGACCCCATGACCATGCCGGCGAACATCGATACTGGAGTGCTGACCGAGAAGGAGAAGCAGACGCTGCGGCTGATCTGTCGGGGCCATGACGCGAAGTCGATCGCGCGGAGCCTGGGCCTATCGGTGCATACGATCAACGAGCGGCTGCGCGATGCGCGGCGCAAGATGGCGGTGTCGAGCAGCCGCGAGGCGGCGCGGTTGCTGCTGGCAGCGGAAGGGGATGAGGCGGTTTTGGCGACCCCCGATAATGTCGGGGACGATAATGTAGGGGACAGGCAAATCGGGGAAGACCCGCCTGCCCCCAAGGCCGAGGAGGACAGCGCGCCAGTCAGCGGCGCAGGGCGGACGCAAGGCCGCCTCTGGACCCTCATCGGAGTATTGATCATGACGCTTTCCCTTGGCCTGCTGGCTCTCGCCGCCCTGCCCCAGAGCGCGCCGCCGTCGGCCGCCCCTGTCGCCGCGCAGGCGGTCGCCGAAACCGAAGTGACGGAAAGGGCGCGGCAATTTCTGATACTGCTGGATCAGGCGCGCTGGGCCGATGCCTATCAACAGACCGGCGCGGCGTTCCGCAAGCAGAACAGCCAGAAATTGTGGACCGATGTGTCGGAAAAGGTGCGGGCGCCGCTGGGCATGGCGCTGTCGCGGACGCTGATCAGCCAGCAAAATCTGCCGGCGCCGCCCGATGGCTATGAAGTGGTGAAGTTCCGCACCAGCTTCGCCAGCAAGCCGGACGCGGTGGAGACGGTATCGCTGGAGCGCGCGAAGGGCGGCTGGGTCGTGGTGGCCGTGCTGGTGGAGTGAGTAGCGCGAAGGCGCTCAGGCGCTTTCCACTTTGAGCACCGTTCCTTCGACACCAATGATGCGGACCCTATTGCCAACGGGGGCGTCAGGGCCGGTGGCGCTCCAGACGCTGTCGCCGACCCTGACGCGGCCTTCGCCGCCGCTGATCGGCTCCACCACCGTCACCGTCTGGCCGATCAGCCGGGCGGTGCGGTCGTTGAGCAGGGGATCGGCGGAGGCGACCGGGTTATCCACATACCAGCGGCGGCCGGCATAGACAGCAAGGACGCTGAGCGCCGCGAAGAGCAGCAGTTGCGCGGGCAGGCCGATCGGCAGCGCCAGCGCGACAAGGCCGGTCAGCGCCGCCGCGATCGCGACCCAGATCAGGAAGACGCCGGGCATCAGCACCTCCGCTATGCCGAGCAGCGCGGCGAAGACGAGCCAGGCCCAATGGTCCTGAAGCAGGGTGAGGAAGGCGGTCATGGGTGGGGGTTCCGGGGGAAAGTGGACGTGAAGCCCCTCTCGTTCAGAGCAAGGATTTGGGTGGGAGCCATGCTCAAAGCATAGCATGTGGGGCACGCCCCCACCCCCATCCCCTCCCCTGAAGGGGAGGGGCTATTGGTTGAGCGCATCCCCGTCATCCCTGACTCTGGCCGAAGGGGCCGCGCCTTGGCGGAGGGGGTGGTGCGGGGGGTGGCGGAGTTTCCGTGCCCAGCGCGTCCTTTGCCAGTTGGCCGATGCCGCCCAGCGTGCCGATCAACTGGGTCGCTTCGACCGGGAAGAGGATGGTCTTGGCATTGGGGGAAGTCGCGAAGGCGGCGACGGCTTCGGTATATTTTTGCGCGATGAAGTAATTGAGCGCCTGCGGATTGCCCTCCGATATGGCCTGCGACACCATCTGGGTCGCCTTGGCTTCGGCCTCCGCTTCGCGTTCGCGGGCTTCGGCGTCGCGGAAGGCGGCTTCGCGGCGGCCTTCGGCCTCCAATATCTGCGATTGCTTCTGCCCCTCGGCGCGCAGGATTTCGGCGGCGCGCGCGCCTTCCGCGTCGAGGATGTTGGCGCGCTTTTCGCGTTCCGCCTTCATCTGGCGGCCCATGGCGTTGACGATGTCGGCGGGCGGGCGGATGTCCTTGAGTTCGACGCGGGTGATCTTGATGCCCCAGGCGTTGGTGGCGTGATCGACCACGGAGAGCAAACGGGCGTTGATCTCGTCGCGTTTCGAGAGGGTTTCGTCGAGGTCCAGCGACCCCATCACCGTGCGCAGGTTGGTGGTGGCGAGTTGCATGATCGCGACATAGAGTTCGGACACTTCATAGGCGGCCTTGGCCGGGTCCAGCACCTGGAAGAAGACCACGCCGTCGACCGACACCATGGCATTATCCTTGGTGATGATTTCCTGCCCCGGAATATCGACCACCTGCTCCATCATGTTGATCTTGCGACCCACGGCGTAGAAGAAGGCGGGGTAGAAATTGAGGCCGGGCTTGGCGACTTCGGTGAAACGGCCGAAGCGTTCGATCGTATATTGATAGCCCTGCCGCACTACCTTCACGCTGACGGCGAGGTAGAAGAGGACGAGTCCGGTCAACGTGAGTGCGAAAGTCGTGAGCATTATCCTGCCTCCCGTTTAGGGGTTGGACTATGCGCGCTAATCTTTAACGGGGAAAGGCAAACCCGTTATATGGCCCGCCCGAGGAGAGAGTATTCATGTTGCTGCGCCATGCCCGTTCGCTGCTGTTCCTGCCCGCGTCCAACGCCCGCGCCATCGCCAAGGCGCGGACCCTGCCGTGCGACATGGTGATACTGGATCTGGAGGATGCGGTGCCCGACGACGCCAAGGAAACGGCGCGCGATGGAGCGATCGAAGCGCTGGGCGAAGGCTTTGGCGGACGGCTGAGCGCGGTACGGATCAATGTGGAGGGGACGCCCTGGCACGGGGTGGAGATGATCGCGGTCAAGGCTTCGGGCGCGGACTATGTGGTGCTGCCCAAGGTGGAGCATCCCAAGCAGGTGAAGGATGTGTTCAGCGTGTGCCACAAGCCGGTGATCGCGATGATCGAAAGTGCGCAGGGCGTGCTGGCGGCGGTGGAGATTGGGCGGGCGGAAGGCTGTGCCGGGCTGTTCATGGGGAATAATGATCTGCGCAAGGATCTGGGCATTCCGCCGTCGGCCGGGCGGGCGGGCCTGTCGCTGGCGATGCAGTCGGTGGTGCTGGCGGCGCGGGCGGCGGGGATCGCGGTGTTCGACGGCGTGTTCAACCGGCTGGCGGACGAGACGGGGCTGGAGCTGGAATGCGCCGAGGGCCATGCGCTGGGCTTTGACGGGAAGACGCTGATCCATCCGGCGCAGGTGCCGGTGGCCAATCAGGTGTTCGGCCCGGATGCGCAGGCGGTGGCCGACGCGCGCCGCCTGATCGAGGCGGCGACCGGCGGAGCCGAGCGGTTCGAGGGCCGGATGATCGAGACGATGCATGTCGAGGAAGCGCAGGCGCTGATCGCGCGGGCCGAGGCTGTGAGCCTTTAGAAGGGGATGAGATTGGCTTGACCCACGCCGTCATTGCGAGCGCAGCGAAGCAATCCATCGGTGCGCCATTGGATTGCTTCGCTGCGCTCGCAATGACGATTCAATATGAAGTCATCCCACTCTGGTAATGCGCTTCTGGCGCATCCGCATCCTGAAAACCCGCGCGGGCGAGCGGCTGCGCCCATGTTGCCATGTTGCTACACGTTGCAATAAATACGCTACATTTGGCGGGCATTCATCGCAGATTCATTGACTTGGCGTGCTTTCCTGAGATTTTTTCCTGCATTCCGCTCCATCGAGAGCAGCGAAGAAACAGGGGTAAATATGATCAACCGCACCGCTTTTGCGCGGACCCTTCTGGCCGCAAGCGCCCTTTCCACCCTGCCTGCCCTGCCCGCGATGGCGCAGCAATCCGCCGCCGTGGACGATAGCGAGACGATCGTCGTCACCGGCAGTCGCATCCAGCGCAGCGACTATAATGTCGCCAACCCGCTGGTGACGGTGACGGCCGAAACGCTGGAGCAGGCAGGCAACGTCCAGATCATCGATACGCTGGCGCAGAATCCGGCGCTGATCAATTCGCTGGGCGGCGCGCGGACGTCGGGGTCCAACAGCGATTTCGGCGCGGTTGGCGTTGCGCTGCTCGACCTGCGCGGGCTGGGCGACAACCGCACGCTGGTGCTGGTCAACGGCCGCCGCCATGTGGCGAGCCTGTCGGGGTCGGCCGCGGTCGACATCAACACCATCCCCAACGACCTGATCGAGGGCGTGGACGTGCTGACCGGTGGCGCATCGGCCATTTATGGCGCGGACGGCGTGTCGGGCGTGGTCAATTTCCGCCTGATGCGGAATTTCGACGGCTTCAAGGCGAGCGGGCAAGTCGGCATTTCCAGCCGGGGCGATGCGGGCCAGCGCTATGGGTCGCTGACCTATGGCAAGAATTTCAGCGACGGGCGCGGCAATATCGCGCTGTCCTACGAATTTCGGGAGCAGGACCGGCTGAGCAGCTTCAATCGCAGCCGGACCGGCAATCCGCTCAACACCTATGGCATCGTGCGTGATCCGGCGGACATTCCTGACGATCCGAACGTGCCCGACCGCCGGCCGTTCAATAATCTGCGCTATGCCGACAGTTCGCTGGGCGGCGCGATCGACGTCGATTTCGATGGCATTCCCGACTTCACCGGGGAAGGCAAAGTCTATGATCGCGGCCTGCTGCTGCCGTCGTCGGGCGGTTTGACGCAGGGCGGCGACAGCACGCCGCTGGCCGGCTATCAGGGCGACCTGCAAGCCTATAACCGGGTGCATAATTTCAACCTGCTGTCGCATTATGATTTCAGCGACGCGGTGAAATTCTTCTTCGAAGCCAAATATGTGAAGAACAAGACCTTCACGCTGGCGCAGCCTTCGTTCGACTTCTTCACCTATCTGACGCCGGACAATGCCTATTTGCAGGACCAGTTTGGCGATCTGGCGCCGGACGGCGCGCTGGTGTCGCGCGACAATTTCGACATGGGCGTGCGTGGCGAGAAGAACAACCGCGAGACGATGCGCTTCGTCGGCGGGTTCGAGGGCGCGATTTCCGATCATGCGAAATATGAACTGTCCTACACGTTCGGCCAGACCAAATCGAAGGTGCTGCTGACCGACTATCGCATCGGCGACCGCTACTGGGCAGCGATCGATGCGGTGCGCGATCCGGCGACGGGCCAGATCGTCTGCCGGTCTACGCTGGACCCGACGGGCAATATCAATCCCGACAATTATGATGCCCCGGCCACCACCTTCACGCCGGGCGCAGGCAGCGGGTGCCAGCCGCTCAACCTGCTGGGCAACGGGTCGCCCAGTCAGGCGGCGCTCGACTGGGTCAATGCGGACATCATGAACCGCGCCAAGATCCAGCAGCATGTCGTGTCGGGATCGATCTCCGGCGATTTCGGCCAGTTTTTCGAACTGCCCGGCGGCCCGATCGGCTTTGCGATCGGCGGCGAATATCGCAAGGAAAAGAGCAGCTTCGTCCCCGACGAGCTGTTGCAGCAGGGGGCGTTGCAGGACTTTTCGCTCCAGTTGCCGGAAAAGGGCAGCTTCGACGTGAAGGAAATCTTCGGCGAATTGTCGGTGCCGGTGCTCAAGGAAGTGCCCTTCGCCCATACGCTGTCGTTCGGCGCAGCGGTGCGCCTGTCGGATTATTCGACCGTCGGCAAGACCACGACCTGGAAGGTGGACGGCACCTATGCGCCGATCCCCGACATCACCTTCCGCGCCACATTGTCCGAAGCGGTGCGTGCGCCCAACATCACCGAATTGTTCGCGCCGCGTAACGGCGGCTTCTCGTTCATCGGCGATCCGTGCGATCCGGTCTATATCGGCGAAGGCACGCAATATCGCGCCGCCAATTGCCAGGCTGCCCTGACCGCTGCGGGCCTGACGCCGGAACAGATCGCGGCCTTCAACCCCGAAAATGATCCGACGGCAACGGTCAGCCTGCCGGGCAATTCGGGCGGCAACCGCAATCTGCGGGAGGAAACGGCACGGACCTGGACGGCGGGCACCGTATTGCGCCCGCGCTTCATTCCGGGCCTGATCGCGTCGTTCGACTGGTATGACATCAAGATCAAGAATGCGATCAGCACGCCGACGGCCGAAGAACTGGCGGGCCTGTGCGTCGACCAGCCGACGCTGGACAATGTCTATTGCCAGAATATCACGCGCGCCACCGGCACCGGCTATATTGCGGGCTATTTCGTCCAGCCGCAAAATGTCGCCAATTTCAAGACCGCTGGCGCCGACATGAAGCTGAACTACAACTTCAATACCGCCAAGGCGGGCGCGTTCAGCATCTCGCTGGTCGGCGGTTATCTCGACAAGTTGCAGTTCATTGCGACGCCGGGCGCCGAGGTCAATGTCGATCGTGAAGAGCCATATTTCCCCAAGTGGAACGTGACCGGCGACATTACGTGGAAGCTGGACAAGCTGACGGTCAACTATGGCGTAAGCTGGTTCAGCAAGACCCGCCGCTACACCACCGAGCAGACCGACGCCAACCCCGACATCGCAGCACCAGAATATCTCTGGTACAAGGAAAAGTGGCAGCACGACCTGTACGTCGCCTATGACGTGGACGAGCGGTTCCGTTTCTATGTCGGCGCGAACAACCTGTTCGACCAGCAGCCCTCGATCGCGTCGAGCAACTATCCGATCAGCTATGTCGGCCGCTACATGTATGCGGGCGCCAAAATCACGATGTAAATCGGATCGACAGCGTCAGAGGGACGAAAGGGGGCGGTTTTCCGTCCCCTTTTTCTTGGGCGGCGCCCCTGCCCTGCCCCCTGCTCCACCCCAGCCCTTGCCGTGTCGCCGATCCGCGCTATGTCCGCCCGTGGCATCTTTCGGGAGTGGGCATGGGTCGCCGTTTCAGCATCAATGTTTTCGCGGTGATAAGGGGGGCGGGCGTGGCGCTGCTGTTCCTGGTCATCACGCTGTGCCTGGCGATCACCATATTGCCGCCCTTTCTGGACCGGATCTATTATCGGGGGCCGGTCAGCCGCCATTTTGACGGCGTGCATTTCCACAATCCCGATGGCGTGATCGATACGCCCGCGCCGCCCGGCACCAGTCGGCAGGGCTTCATCGCGCGCTGGCTGCTGGGCAATGACGACCGGCCGCCCTGGCCGGAGGCGATCGCGGTCAAGCCGGCGCGCCCGGCCCCCTTTGCCGCGCCGCGCGGCATGGTGGCGACATGGGTCGGCCATGCGACCGTGCTGGTGCAGGCGGCGGGGCTCAATATCCTGACCGATCCGATCTGGTCCGACTATGCCAGCCCGCTGCCCCCGCTGGGGCCAAAGCGCGTCGCGCAGCCGGGCATCCGGTTCGACGACCTGCCCAAGATCGACCTGATCGTGCTGAG
Organism: Sphingobium sp. AP50; assembly: GCF_900109095.1. Lineage (GTDB taxonomy): Bacteria > Pseudomonadota > Alphaproteobacteria > Sphingomonadales > Sphingomonadaceae > Sphingobium. The sequence goes on along the minus strand of NZ_FNYZ01000001.1, from coordinate 336,025 downwards.
CCACAATCATTATGACCATATGGACCTGCCGACATTGAAGCGCCTGTGGGAGCGGGACCGGCCCAAGATCGTCACCAGCCTGGGCAATGACGCGATCCTGAAGGCGAACGGGATTCCGGCGACGGCGCTGGACTGGGGCCAGTCGGTCAGCGGCGCGGCGCTGAACGGGCTGGCGCCGGAGGCGGTGATCCAGTGCGGCAATTATGAACATTGCCCCGATTATCAGGTGCATGTGACCCGCAACCATCATTGGGGCAGCCGGTGGGGCACCGACCGCAACCGGGCTTTATGGTCCAGTTTCGTGATCGGGACGCGGGCGGGCAATATCTTCTTCGCCGGGGATACCGGCGCGGGCGACATGGCCTGGCCCTATGAAGCGGCGCGATATGGCCCGATCCGGCTGGCGCTGATCCCGATCGGCGCCTTCCGCTTCTGGCCGGGACAGATGCAGTCGGACGCGCATATCGGCCCGGCACAGGCGGTGGAGGTGTTCAAACGGCTGGGCGCTTCCACGGCGATCCCCATCCATTGGGGCACGTTCCGCCTGTCATACGAACAATGGGACACGCCGCCCCGGATGCTGGAGCAATATCTGCGCTGCGCGGGGATAGAGCGGAAGCGCTTCGCCCCGTTGCGGGTGGGGCAGTCGCTGCTGGTGCCAACCGTCAGCCCGGCGCCGATCGGGCCGAAACGGTGCGACGAACGGGCGATCCGGGCGCTGGAATAGGAAAGCCGATCAGCAGTCGCCGATCCGTTCCAGGGTACGGCGCAGGCGCAGGACCGCGCTGTGGCTGGCGCCCGAAGGTTCGGGAATGCGCAGGATGCTCTGAATGTCGAGGCGCAGATAGGTGGCGCCGACCATCCCCTCCGCCCGGACGGTCGGGGTCGCCTGTGCGCCGTTCACATCCTGCGGGGCGCAGCGGGCCAGGCCGGTCAGGGTGGCGCCATCCTGCGTCCATTGCTCCATCGTGCATTCGGGCAGTTGGGCGCGCAGCAGGCGGGTGGCTTCCTGCGCGTCGCGCACGCGCGGTTCGGTGCATAGCTCCTTAGACTTGGCGCCCTTTTCCATGTCGGCGCGCAGGCTGGCGGGCAGTTCCTCCAGCGGCACCGACTGGTCATCGATGGTGACGCCGATCGCGCGGCTCTCGTCGCGCCAGCGGCCAAGGCGCGGCACATTGGCGGGATCGTCCACCGGCGGCGGCGCGCAGGACGCCAGCATCGCCGTCAAGCCCATGATCCCGATCCGCCGCATCGGCCGCCCCCTATTTCCGGGTGGTAGCGTAGCGGCGGGCGATTACCGCAGGCCTAACGCACACCGGCTTTTCGGCAATGGTTTGAAGCAGAGATGCTGCATTTTTGGAAGGTGGGGGTATTGGACCGTGTGGACAAATTCAGCGCCCGCTGAATGGCCGGGATGGGTGGAAAGCGGAATGGCGGCTGTTGGGCCTGCAAACTACAGATGCAGACATTGCAACTTCCCTTAGAATGTCAGTCCTGAAACCCGCGAAATACGCCATCCGCTTCGACGGCTGATGCAAATTCGCTAAAGTCCATATTTGCTAGCGACACGTTATTTTCGACACCCCAAAGTTCAGCAGGAATACAACGGAACTGTCCACCGGGGGGAATGGGATCAACGCAAAGCAATGGCATCTGTGGTTCGATCATCGTGCGACTGTCTGCGATAACGATCAATGCAACGTTGGTGTTAGCATCAGCTTCCTCCGCCAGCTTGAAAGGATCAGCGTTATCATAACGATGATCATTCACCGGATTTAGGTTGGCGAGAAATCCATCGACTGAAGGCTTGGAAACCGCTTCGATAACGCGCTCCCAAGCACGGTCGTTGGAAAAGTCGGTTCTCACCAGCGGCGTTCGGTCGCCATCAATAGGGATCATTCTTTTGCCCTCTGTCAGCTATGCGGTGAAAATAGACAGGTCGCGAATGTCCGCAAGTGGTCGTTTTCAGACCGACCGAATTGTCCACGCAGCCTTGCCTGAATCCGCATTGCAAGCGCTGCGCGCCGAAATGACGGAGCGGTCATCACAACCCGTCCCTTATCTCAGCCCGGCGTGGGGCAATCGCCCAGCCGGCGGCCGGTGAGGTCATGGGTGGTGCGCAGCACCGGCTTGCCGCCCTGCGTCTTCGTCATGGTGGTGCCGAGCATCAGCGTGTCCGCGCCATAATTGCCCTCTATCACGATTTCGGACGTGCCCGCGCCCGCCGTGCAGGCCAGCGTCGCGATCAGGCGGCCCTTGCGCACCAATTTGTCCTTGAAGGTGCAGGCCGTGCCTTCCTGCCCCGCCAGCGCATCGGCGGCGGGGACGCCCTGCGCATCGACGGCAATACACAGCTTCTGCGTGGCGACCTGTTTCAGCGCTTCCTGATACTCCGCCGGGGTGACGGTGGGGGTGTTGTAGCCGGTGGTCTTGCGAACCAGTTCCCACTCGCCGCCCTGCATCAGCACCGGTGCTTCCTCAGCCTGGGGCGCGGGGGCCGGATCGCTGCCGCAGGCAGCCAGACCAAAGACAAAGCCGATCGGCAGCGCCGCCAGCATGATCGTTCGCATATCCTCTCCCCTGTTCTCGTCTCGGAACAGGGCGAAGGCTCTACCGGCGGCGGCCAAAGCGCAAGCGGAAATGATGGGGCGGCGAGATTATCGGCGGCGGCGGGTGGGCGCGTGGAAATCGGGCGGTTTGTCCGCGATCCAGAGGAGGAAACGGGCGATGTCGGGATGGGCGCGCAGAGCGTCAGGATCGGCGAAGGCGCGCGCCAGATCGGCATTGGTCAGCGTGGCATGGATGATGCGATGGCAGATCGGATGGACCGGCACGGTGTCACGCCCGCCCCGGCTTTTGGGGCGGGGGTGATGCCGCTCTACCCGGCGCCCCAGCGGACGGGCGCAGAGCCAGCAGGCCCCGCCCCCGTCATCCGCCACGTCCTCAGCCAAGGCATGATCGCATCAAGGCTGCTCTGCGCAGTCCGGGCCGATCCATTTGCCTTCCGACCGGGCGGTCATGGCCATGGTCATGCCCTGCGCGCCGCCTTCCATCTTCATATCCATGTCCATGGTGAAGTTTTCCGGCGCATAGGTGCCGGACATGGCGGCATTCATGACGCCATTTTGCGCCTTGCACGATACCTGCCCCTTCACCTTGCCGGCCTTCGCCTCGAACCCGCCATAGGTGCAGTCCTTATTCTCCTGCCCGGCGAACATCTCGCCACTGGGATTGGCGGCCTGTTCGGGCGTGACGCAATATTTGTAGGAACTCTGGTTCATCAGCCCCTTCATATGCTCCTCCACGCCGGCGGGCGCCTGGGGCATGTCGATATCCTGCACGGTGAAGCGGCCTTCCCACTGGCCGGGCTTCAACTGGACCTTGTCCACCTGTTCCTTCACCGCCTGCTTGCTCATCGCATCGGTGGCGGCGATGTCGCCCGCCTTGTCGCCCGGCTTGTCATTGCAGGCGGAAAGTCCTGCCGCCAGCAGCGCCAGCATCCCCATCGTCCGACGCATCTTCATCCTCCCAGTTTCAGCCCACCTGTGTCCCGGCCCGTGACAGAACATAACGTCGCCGTGCGTGGGTTCAATGACATGGCGCAAATGGGATGAATGTTCTTGATTTGTTCTTGACGATATGATAGCGGGATGCGGAAACTTTGGGGGGAGTTTGCATGCAGCGCGGGGTGACAGGAGAACTGACCGCCTTCAGCCTCTATCTTCGGACCGGGCGCCGTGTCGCGCCACCCGCGATCGAAGTGAAGTTCAACCCCTGGCATGACGAAGACAATGGCCGCTTCACCTTTGCCGGGCAGGGACGCTATTTCGGGGCCGGTGGCAGCGGGGGAACGCGCGGGCCAAAAGACTATCGGGACGAGGATGGCCTTCCCGATCGCAGCCGCAATCGCGTGGATCATCCGGACAATCATAGTGTCCATATCGTGCAACCGGGGGACTCGTTCTCCCGCCTCGCGGCGCGGCGGAAGGAACTGACGGTGCGGGGCCTGGCATGGCTTAACGGGCAGTCGGTCGATCAGCCGCTGACGATCGGGCAGCCGATCAAGCTGCCCAATCAGGCCTATCTGGACGCGGGACGGGACGCGAAGAACAGGTTTCTCGGCCTTGCTCATTATATGGAGCGGCATGGCGGGAAGCTGCCGCCCAACACTGCAAAGCCGCCAACGCTCGAAAGCCAGATTCTCGATGCAGACTGGAAGCGGGAGACGAAGCATGGCTATGATTTCCATATCGATGTCGCGGCGCGCAATCGGCGGACATTTGGTCAATTGTCTCTGGCGGAGAAGATCGCGCGCTCACGCCGCAATCAGGCAGAGGCGGGCAAGCCCGATCGGCTGGCCAGCGACGATGGCGGCCATTATATCGCTGCTCGCTTCAACGGCCCCCGCGACAGCTTCAACCATTTCGCCCAGGATGCAAGTTTCAACCGCGGCGCCTATCGTGTCATGGAAGATAAATGGGCCGGGGAATTGCGCGCCGGGCATAAGGTCTTTGTGGTTATCGAACCGCTTTACCACGGAGCGTCGAGACGTCCTTACCAACTCAATGTCAGCTGGGAAGTCGATGGCCAAAGAGCCAGCCAGAAATTCCCCAACGAAGCGAAAGGCAAAGTCGGTGGCAAAAGATAAGCTCGACATTTTGAGTCATCTCTTCAACCAAATTGGCGTGGAACTGGTCGATATCGTCGGCGGCGACCCCGATGGCATTTTTCTTTACGTCGAGATCGGCGAGGGTTGGATCAGCCCGAATATCTTCAAGGATGAAGGCGATCAGATTCGCTATCTCGACGACAATGAAACGCTATCCGATCTTCTCTGGGAGGCTTGGTATGCCGAGTCAGACGAGGGTGGCATCAAGCGCTGGTCGATCATGGAATATGAAATCAAGCAGGGGAAGGTCGATATCAGCTTCCGTTTTCCTGACGAAGTGAATGTCGAAACAATCAGCATGGACCGCCGCCAGACTGCCCTGCGCGCGCGGTTCGGGGACAAGCCGGTCGTCTATCCGCCCATGCCCGAGGGCGCTTTCGAGTTGAAACCCTGACCCGTTCCGACGCCGATTGCGTCGCAGCCCAAAGACCCCATATTGCGCCCATGTCGATTCAGATCCGCACCACGCTCGATGAACCGGAAACCGGCGAAGGCTTCGTGCCGCATCGCCCCGCGCGCCCTGAAAAGAGCGAGGGCGGTCGGCCCTTCACGCTGGTCAGCGATTATGAACCGTCGGGCGACCAGCGCACGGCGATCCCCGAACTGGTGGAGCAGGCGCTGGCCGGGGAGAAGGATCAGGTGCTGCTGGGCGTCACCGGTTCCGGCAAGACCTTCACCATGGCCAAGGTGATCGAGGCGTTGCAGCGGCCCGCGCTGATCCTTGCGCCGAACAAGATTCTCGCGGCGCAGCTTTATGGGGAGTTTAAGAGCTTCTTCCCCGACAATGCGGTCGAATATTTCGTCAGCTATTACGACTATTATCAGCCCGAAGCCTATGTCGCGCGGTCGGACACCTATATCGAGAAGGAGTCGAGCGTAAACGAAAGCATCGACCGGATGCGCCATTCGGCCACCCGCGCGCTGCTGGAGCGGGACGATGTGATCATCGTCGCGTCGGTATCCTGCCTCTATGGTATCGGCTCGGTCGAAACCTATTCGGCCATGACCTTCAGCATGAAGAAGGGCGGGATCGAGGATCAGCGGGAGATCATCCGCAAGCTGGTGGCGCTTCAGTATAAGCGCAACGATGCGGGCTTTGCGCGCGGCAATTTCCGCGTGAAGGGCGACAATCTGGAGATTTTCCCGTCGCACTATGAGGACACGGCCTGGCGCATCAGTTTCTTCGGCAACGAGATTGAGGAGATTGTCGAGTTCGATCCGCTCTCCGGCAAGAAGGTCGCGAGCCTCGATTATGTGAAGGTCTTCCCCAATTCGCACCATGTGACGCCGGGGCCGACGCTGAAACAGGCGATGGAGGCGATCCGGTTCGAGATGGTCGAGCGGCTGAAGGAGCTGGAGAGCGAAGGCAAGCTGCTGGAAGCGCAGCGGCTGGAGCAGCGCACCAATTTCGACCTGGAGATGATCGCGGCGACAGGCAGCTGCGCGGGGATCGAGAATTACAGCCGCTTCCTGACCGGCCGCCTGCCGGGCGAGCCGCCGCCGACCCTGTTCGAATATCTGCCCGAAAACGCGATGCTGTTCGTGGACGAAAGCCACCAGACCGTGCCGCAGATTGGCGCGATGGCGCGGGGCGACCATCGGCGCAAGATTACGCTCGCCGAATATGGGTTCCGTTTGCCGAGTTGCATCGACAACCGGCCGCTGCGCTTCAACGAGTGGGATGCGATGCGGCCGCAGACGGTCAGCGTGTCCGCCACCCCCGGCCCGTGGGAGATGGAGCAGACCGGCGGCGTGTTCAGCGAACAGGTGATCCGGCCCACGGGCCTGATCGACCCGCCGGTCGAGATCAAGCCGGTGGAGGATCAGGTCGACGACCTCATCAACGAATGCCGCAAGGTCGCGGCGCAGGGCTATCGCACGCTCGTCACCACGCTGACCAAGCGGATGGCCGAGGATCTGACCGAGTTCATGCATGAGGCGGGCATCAAAGTCCGCTACATGCACTCGGACGTCGAGACGCTGGAGCGTATCGAGTTGATCCGCGATTTGCGGCTGGGCGTCTATGACGTGCTGATCGGCATCAACCTGCTGCGCGAGGGACTGGATATCCCCGAATGCGGGCTGGTGGCGATATTGGACGCGGACAAGGAAGGCTTTTTACGGTCCGAAACATCGCTGATCCAGACGATCGGCCGCGCGGCGCGGAACGTTGAGGGGCGCGTAATCCTCTATGCCGACCGGATTACCGGATCGATGGAGCGGGCGCTCAATGAAACGTCACGGCGGCGGGAGAAGCAAGAAGCGTACAACCTCGAACATGGCATCACGCCGACCACGATCAAGCGCAATATTGGCGACATCATCGCCCATGTGTCGAACAAGGATCAGGTCACGGTCGAGACCGGGCTGGAGGATCGCCCGCACCTCGTCGGCCATAATCTGCGCGCCTATATCGAGGATCTGGAAAAGAAGATGCGCGCGGCGGCGGCGGACCTGGAGTTCGAGGAAGCCGGCCGCATTCGCGACGAAATCCGCAAGCTGGAAGCGGAGGAGCTTGGGTTGCCGCATGAGCAGCAGGTCGCGGCGCCTAGAGGCCGTGCGACGGAGGGGAAGCCGGGGACAAGGAAGGGAAGATTTGGGAAGACGACGCGGAAATTTGGGCGGTAATTTCTAACCGTCTGGTGAGTGAGAAATTTTCAGTAAATTTGAGTTGAAAACCTATTATAATAACACTGGACGGCGGACTCTAAAGGACTCTTAGTTTATGGCTGAACATCAGGATAAGCAGCCATGGTCAAACCCGCCAAACTTCTCGAACGCCTGCTGCAAGGCAACCGCAACGTCAGTTTTCGTGATTTCCAGCGCTTGCTCGAAGCCTTTGGTTTTCACCTGACGCGCGTGACGGGCAGCCATCATGTCTATGGCCGTGCCGGCCTCGACCGTCCGCTGATCATCCAGCCGAAAGGCAAGGACGCCAAAGCCTATCAGGTCGAACAATTTCTTGATATGGTCGAAGCCTACGGCCTCAGCATGGACGAATGATGGACCATCATTACCACATCAATGTCTTCTGGTCGAAAGAGGACAAGGTCTGGATCGCGGACGTCCCCGACCTCAAACCCTGTTCCGCCCATGGCGATACGCCGGCGGAGGCTATTGCAGAAGTGCAGGTTGTGATCGGCCTGTGGCTCGATTTTGCGCGTGACCGTGGCCACCCTATCCCCGACGCGCGCTATCGCCCGGCAATCTACGCCGCCTGATTCCCCTCAATAAGTCCGGCTCGTCACCTTGGCGGTGCCGTCGGGGAGGATTTCGATCAGGTGGGCGCTGTCATTATTGCATTGCGCCTTCCATCCTTTCACGCCCGGCCGGATTTCCGCGCGCTCCGATCCCGTGACCGAGGGGCAGGCAGCGCCCGACGCCTTGATCGCCTTTTCCAGCACGCCGTTGCGCAGGTCCGGGTCCAGCTTTGCGACCTGTGCGGCGGCGCCGGTGTCGGGCTGGTCGACATGGGGCGCGGGGGTGTCGCTTTCACCGCCGCCGCAAGAGGCGAGGCACAGGGAGATCGGCAACAGGATCGCAATTCGCACGTCTTTTTCTCCGTCATGATGGGACGCTCCGACCATTAACCAGGGCCGGGCGCGAAATGATCCGTCAGTTGCCCGGTGCAGGCGCGCGGGACGTCAGCCTGCCGCTTTCCAGCAGCGGCAGGCCGCCTTCGGTCGGCACATAGATGAGGCTGGCTTCCTTCGAATCGATCGCCTGAATCTGAAGATAGCGCAGATAGCCGTCGGGACCGCCCAGGCTGTCCTGAAGGATGCGGTTGGCGCGCGCAGCGCCTTCTGCCCGGACGACTTCGGCGTCGGCCAGCATCTTGGCGCTTTCGAGGCGCGCCTTCGCCTCCAGCACGGCGATCTGGCGGGACGATTGCGCCTCCGCCAGTGCGGCGCGGCCATCCTGCTCCTTGCTGTAGACTTTATAGGTCGGGCAGCACCAGAGCACCCCCGACAATGTCAGGGCGAAGAGCAGGATGATCCCCAGCATCCCGGTTCCGGTTATGCGCATGCTTCAGCTCTCCCCCCGTTGTTCAGTCGGCAAATCCATCCGTCGCGCGGATGAGCGCGTCCAATATGCCCGGTTCATTATAGGCGTGGCCCGCGCCCTCGATCATCTCGAAGCGTGCCTGTGGCCATGCACGATGCAGCGCCCAGGCCGTTTCGGCGGGGCAGGCCATGTCGTAGCGGCCCTGCACAATGACGCCGGGAATGCCGGCCAGCTTGCCCGCGTCACGGATCAGCTGGCCATCCTCCATCCAGCCGCCATGGACGAAATAATGATTTTCGATTCTAGCGAAGGCGAGCGCGAAATCATCCGCATCATGGGTGGCCGACAGCGCCGGATCGGGCAGCAGGCGGATCGTTTCCCCTTCCCACACGCTCCAGGCCCGGGCGGCGGCGATCCGGGCGGCACGATCGTCGCCCGTCAGGATGCGGCGATAGGTGCCGACCATGTCGCCGCGATCGCTTTCCGGGATCGGGGCCACGAAGCGTTCCCATTTGTCGGGATAGATGCGGCTGGCGCCATGCTGATAATACCAGTCGATCTCGCTTTGGCGGATGGTGAAGATGCCGCGCAGCACCAGTTCGGTCACGCGATCGACATGGGTCTGGGCATAGGCCAGCGCCAGTGTCGATCCCCAGCTGCCGCCGAAGACCAGCCACTTGTCCACAGCCATCATCTCGCGCAGCCGCTCTATGTCGGCGACCAGATGCCAGGTCGTATTGGCCTCCAGATGGGCGTGCGGGGTCGACCGGCCGCAGCCGCGCTGGTCGAACAGCAGCACATCATAGCGGGCCGGATCGAACAGCCGGCGATGATCGGGCGAAATGCCCCCGCCCGGCCCGCCATGCAGGAAGACGGCCGGTTTCGCGCCCGGCGTGCCGGCGCGTTCCCAGTAAATGCTGTGGCCATCCCCGACATCCAGATGACCGGTGGCATAGGGGGTGATGGGGGGATAGAGACTGTGCATGGCTCCGTCCTAACAGGCGGCGCGCGCAAGCGAAATGGGGGTGTGGCGCGATGCGGATGAGGACGGTGATGCTGGGCGTGCTGGCATGGGCGATGAGCGTGCAGGCAGCAGACGCGAAGCCGGGCGCGTCCTTGTCCGGAAAGCGGCTGGTGATCATCGACGATGATGTGATCGGCCTGAATGGCGTGCCGCTGTTGTTGCTGCAAAGCCCGGATGTGGAGGTGCTGGGCATCACCACCACCAGCGGATCGGTGTGGCGCGACACGGCAACCGCCTATGCGCTGCGCACGCTGGAGATCATCGGGCGGACCGATGTGCCGGTGGTGCCGGGCGCGACCTTCCCGCTGATCAACAGTGCGGAGGCGACCAAGCGCTGGGAGGGACAATATGGCCGGCTGATATTCAAGGGGCCGTGGACCGATTACTGGCCGGGCGACACGATCCAGGATCATCCCGGATCGAGCGACCCGACCAAGGTAGCGGACCTGCCGATCGGCAATCCGGTGACCAAGCCTAGCACGGAAATCGCCGCCGCCTTTCTGCTGCGCATGGTGAAGGCGCATCCGGGCGAAATCACTCTGTTCGCGACCGGGCCGATGACCAATATCGCCATCGCCCAGAGCATGGACCCCAGCTTTGCCGCCAATGTGAAGGAAATCCTGTATATGGGCGGCAGCCTGGCGCCGCATCAGGCGTTGCAGGGCGCGTCGGCCGAGCAGTTTGCGCGCGAATTCGTCAATTCGCCGCGGCGCGAGTTCAATATCCGCTGGGACCCGGAAGCGGCGAAGATCTTCGCCCATGCGCCCTGGCGGAAGATCAGCATGATCCCGGTCGATCCGTCCACCGGCACGCAATGGACGCGGGCTTTTCTGGACGGGCTGAAACCGGCGGGGACGGCGCTGACCGATGCGCTGCAAAATGGCCCGCAGCCGGGCTTTCCGATGTGGGACGAGATTGTCGCGATGGCATGGCTGAACCCGGAGATCGTGACGAAGGACGAGACTTTGTGGATCGATTTCGAGACCAGCCAGACGGCGGCCTATGGCGATACGCTGTCCTGGGGTGAGGCCTATCGCCCGCATCTGGGCGAACAGGCGCAGCGGGTGATCCTGTCGGTCGACCGGGCGAAGATGGAGGCGGCGATGACGGCGCTGTACAGGCGACCGGTGGGCGCTTCGACCAACGGCGGAAAGATATCGACCCGCGCCAAAGCGCGCCGTTGAACCGGGCGCGCGACGGGCGCATGGTCGCGCTTCCTTGCAGGAGGGGTATCATGCGCCTGATCGTTGCACTTGCCGTTACGGGACTGGCCATCGCCAACCCGATCGCCGCTCTCGCCAGGGCGGATTATGCCGCCGCGATCGCCGACCCCAGACGCCCGGCCGAGGCGCGGGCCCTGGATGCCAGCCGCAAACCGGCCGAGACGCTGCAATTTCTGGGCCTGAAGCCCGGCATGAAGGCAGCGGATATCATGACCGGTTCGGGCTATTGGGCGGAGATCATGGCCGATCTGGTCGGGCCGAAGGGCAAGGTCACGGGGTTCGAACCCAGCCAATTTTATGCCAGCGAAGAGGAAAAGCCTAAATGGGCGGCGCTGGTCGCCCGGCGGCCGGAGGTGGCGTGGGTGCGCTATCCGTTCGAGGCGTTCGCAGCGCCGGCCGACAGTTTCGACTTCACCATCATCAATATGAGCTATCACGACCTTTACTGGCAGTCGGACAAATATGGCATCCCGCGCACCGATCCGGCCGCGTTCGTGAAGACGCTCTATGCCGCGACGAAACCGGGCGGGATTGTCGGGATCATCGACCATGTGGGTGCGCCGGGCGACACGCGGGCGATCGTCGACGCGCTGCACCGGATCGATCCGGCGGTGGTGAAGGCGGATTTCGAAAGCGCCGGTTTCGTGCTGGAGGCACAAAGCGCGTTGCTGGCCAATCCGGCGGACGATCATGGCAAGCTGGTGTTCGATCCGGCGGTGCGGGGGAAGACGGACCGCTTCCTGTTCCGGTTCAGGAAGCCGCGATAATCCTCCCCGTGCCGGGGAGGATTTGAGCGCAAGGCGTGGGATGACGGTAGCGCCCTCCTCCGCCATGCCGCTTCCCATGGACCTCACCGATCTCGACCGCCATGGCGCCGCGCGCGTGCCTGCTCTCCTGTCGCCTGACCAGTGCGCCGCAATTATCGCGCTGTGGGATGATCCCGCCGCCTTTCGCAAGGAGGTGGTGATGGCGCGGCATGGCTATGGCCGGGGGCGCTATCGTTACTTCGCCTATCCGCTGCCGGAGCCGGTTGCCACGTTGCGGGAAGCCCTGTGGCCCGCGCTGGCGGCGCAAGCCAATCGCTGGGCGGCGATGCTGGGGAGCAGCGATATCTATCCGCCGCGTCATGCCGATTTCCTCAATCGCTGTGCGCTGGGCGGGCAGGACAAGGCGACGCCATTGTTGCTGCGGTACGAAGCGGGCGACTGGAATGCGTTGCATCAGGATGTCTATGGCCCGCATATCTTCCCCTTGCAGGCGGCGGTGCTACTGTCGCAGCCGGACCGGGATTTCAGCGGCGGCGCCTTCGTCCTGACCGAGCAGCGGCCCCGGATGCAGTCCCGCCCGGAAGTCGTTCCGCTGGCACGGGGCGACGCCGTGGTCTTCCCGGTGCGCGACCGGCCGGTCATAGGCACGCGCGGCGTGCACAGGGTGCAGATGCGCCATGGCGTCAGTCGGTTGCTGTCGGGCGTGCGCTATACGTTGGGCCTGATTTTTCACGACGCTGCATGAGTCTTTGAAAATGCGCGAAAGGGCGCATTTTGGCCCGCACCGGCCCACACCCCCACCCGACCGCCCATCTAGGATACTATGTCTGGGCGGTCGGGTGACGGTGCGGGCCGGTGCGGAATTATAACAATCAGCCAGCCCCTGTTCAGCCGGCACATTACATTTTGCGACAAATTTGTCCGGCAAATGCCAGAATCTTGCGACAAGTGGCAGCTAGACAAATAGGGGTTCCGGTCTGTTCTGTGGGGGTATTTTCGTGCGTCGATCCGCATCTGTCATTCTGCTGCCGTTTTTGCTGGGCGTGGCGCCCGGCGCATTGATGGCGCAGGAGCAACCGCAGCGCGGCGGCGCCGTCCAGCATATGGACGAGAATGAGGGCGAGGAGATCGTCGTCACCGGACAGGTGCAGCGCGGGTCGGTGATCGGCGATATCCAGCCCGAACAGCAATTGTCGCCCGCCGATGTGCGCGCTCTGGGCGTCGCCTCCATTTCCGAACTGATCACCGAATTGTCGCCGCAAACCAATGGCACGCCGGTCATTCTGCTGAACGGCAAGCGGATTTCCAGCTTCTCGGAAATTCAGGATTTGCCGACCGAGGCGATCCAGCGGGTCGACATATTGCCCGAACAGGTGGCGCTATCCTATGGCTATGCGCCCACGCAGAAGGTGGTGAATATCGTGCTGCGCGAACGGTTCCGCGCGGAAACGGGGCAGGCGAAGCTGGGCACGACCACGCAGGGCGGCCGCGAAAATGGCGAGTTGGAAGCAGGGATATTGCGCATTCAGGGCGATAATCGCTTCACGCTGAATCTGGAATATAGCCGCGCCGCGCATCTGCTGGAGAGCCAGCGCGGCATCACCTCCACCGCCGCCAGCCGCCCCTATTCGCTGGGTGGCAATGTGACCGCGACCAGCCAGGGCGGCGAGATCGACCCCGCTTTGTCGGCGCTGGCCGGGCAGACGGTGACGGTCGCCAGCGTGCCGGGCAGCGCCGCCACAGCAGCGCCGACGCTGGCCGATTTCACCGCGGGCGCGAATGTGACCGACGTCAGCGACATCACCCGCTATCGCACGCTCAGCCCGTCGACCGAGAATTTTTCCGCCAACGCCACGCTGGCCCGCGCGCTGGGCGGGGTTTCCGCGACGATCAACGGGCGGCTGGAATTGTCGGACAGCGATTCGTTGCAGGGCCTGTCGCAGGCGGCGCTGACGCTGCCGACGGGCAATCCCTTCTCGCCCTTCGCCAATGACGTGACCCTCTATCGCTATCTGGCGCAGGGCGGCGCGCTGGGGCAGAGCATCCGTGGCACCACCGGGCATATGGGGCTGACGCTGAACGGACGGCTGGGTGGAAGCTGGCAATGGTCCTTCACCGGCAATGGCGACCTGTCGATCACCCGCACCCGCACCGATCGCGGTGTGGATAGCGGCGCTATTCAGGCGGCGCTGGATGCGGGCGACGCCAGCGTCAATCCCTATGGCAGCTTCTCGTCCGGGCTGCTCTCCACGCGGCTGACCGACAGCGCGCGGGCGAAGAGCCAGGCGGTGCAGGGCGACCTGTTGATCAGCGGTGCGCTGTTCGAATTGCCGGCGGGCAAGGTGATGACGTCGATCCGCCTCGGCGCGTCGGCCAATGATTTCAGCAGCCGGTCGGTGCGGTCGGGCGTCGAAAGCAGCAATGATTATGATCGCCAGATCGGCAGCGGCCAGATCAGCCTGGACGTGCCGCTGACCAGCCGGTCGAAGGATGTGCTGGGCGCGGTCGGCGACATCGGCGTCAACCTGAACGCCGCCGCGCAGCGCTATTCGGATTTCGGCACGCTCTCGACGCTGGGCTATGGCCTGCGCTGGCAGCCGGTGAAGGCGGTGCAGATATTGGTGTCCGCCAATCAGGATCGCGCCGCGCCGACCGGCACGCAGCTGACCGATCCGCTGATTTCCACGCCCAATGTCTCCGTGTTCGACTATGCGACCGGGCAGAGCGTGTTCGTCACCCAATTGTCGGGCGGCAATGCGACGCTGAAGGAAAGCGTGCGCGACCAGTTCCGCCTGAGCGCCACGGTCAAGCCGTTCGAAAAGCCGAACCTGACGCTGACCGCCACCTATCTCAATAGCCGAACCAGCAATCCCATTTCCGCCTTCCCATCGCCCACCCCCGCGATCGAGGCGGCCTTCCCGCAGCGCTTCGCGCGCGACGAGGATGGCAATCTGCTCCAGATCGACGCGCGGCCGATCAACTTCCTGCGGTCGCAGAGCGAACAGCTGCGCTGGGGCTTCGACCTGTCCTTCCAGCTGAAATCGCATATCCAGAAGGTGATCGAGGCGTGGCGCGCGGCCGGAGCCAAGCCGGAGGACCGGCCCAAGGAACTGAACGATCTGCGCGCCGCCTTCCAGCGCAACCGGCAGCCGGGGCAGGAAGGCGGTCCGCCTCCGGGTGGGGCGCCGGGTGGTGGCGGCAATAATGCAGGCCCCGGTGGCCCCGGCGGTGGTGGCCAGCGCGGGCCGGGCGGCGGCGGGTTCCGCAGCGGTCCCGGTGGACAGGGCGGCGGGCGGCTGAGCTTCAGCGTCTATCATACCTGGCATTTCACCGAGAATATCCTGATCGCGCCGGGCGTGGCGCCTCTTAATCTGCTGGATGGCGACGCCACCGGATCGTCGGGTGGCCAGCCCCGGCATGAGGTGGAGGCACGGGTAGGCTATATGAATAATGGCATCGGCGCGCGGCTGGGCGTGGACTGGGAAAGCGGCACCCATGTCGACGGCGCGCTCACCGGCACGAGCAGCGGCAGTTCGCGCCTGAATTTCGGCAGTCTGGCGACCGCGAACCTGCGCATCTTCGCCAATCTGGGGCAGATGCCCAGTCTGGTGAAGAATGTGCCCTTCCTGCGCGGATCGCGGCTGTCGATCGGCATCGACAATATCTTCAACGAGAGGCGCGAGGTGACGGACGCCACCGGGGCGACGCCGCTGCGCTATCAGCCGGGCTATCTGGACCCGCTGGGCCGGACCGTGTCGATCAGCTTCCGCAAGCTGTTCTTCGGCATGCCCGGCGCGGGCAATGGGCCGCGTAGTTAAATTCTGATTAGGCACAGCTAAAGCCTGTCGTTCCCCGCCCGTTATGAGGATGCGTAACGGTTGGGGAAGATGAAGATGAAGCCTGTCAGAATCGTGGTGGTCGATGATTCGCTCACCATCCGCGCGATGATCGAAACATTGCTGGAGCGCGACCGCCGGATCGAGGTGGTCGGCATCGCCCGCAATGGCGAGGAAGCGATGGACATGATCCGGCTGGAAAAGCCCGACGTCGTGACGTTGGACATCGCCATGCCCGGCAAGGATGGCATGGCGATATTGGACGAAATCATGGCGATCGACCCCTGTCCCGTCATCATGCTGTCCAGCCTGATGCGCGATGGCGCGCCGATCGCCGCCGAGGCGATGGACCGGGGGGCCGCCGCCTGTTTCAACAAGGCGATGATCGTGCGCGAAGCCAAGCGCTTCGTCAGCCTGATCCGGGAAGTCGGCCGCGGACTGGTGCCGGAGATGCCAGAAGATCAGGTCGCGATCGCCGCCTGATCAGCCAGAGCGGGATGACTTCACATTGAATCGTCATTGCGAGCGGAGCGAAGCAATCCATGGTCGCGCCATTGGATTGCTTCGCTCCGCTCGTAATGACGGCGTGGATCAAACCAATCTCATCTCACTCTAGCCATGCGAACATAAAAAGGGGAGCGGCAGGTGACTGCCGCTCCCCTTTTTATGTTCGCATAACCTATGGATGCTGGAGCCATCGGGACAAGGCCGATGGCATCCCGTCCTTGCTCGGTCGCTGCTTTACCCTGCCATCGTGCGGGGCGGATGGCGCAGGCCGCTGATATCGACCGCGCTGGCGAATTCGATGCCGGTGCGGTCGTCCTTCGACCAGCGGCTGATGGCGCTGATCATCTGATTTTCGCCCAGTTCGATCGTGAATGGCGTGCCGGGCGGCACGTTCCATAGCCCTTCGATCAGCGCGCCGGTGGCCGATATGTTGCGGATGCGACCGGTATAGGCATGGCCATCATGATGCACGGTGATGGTGCGCAGCATCGTCTTGCGTTCGGGTCGGCTGGAACGATGCCCCTTGGCATTGGCCACGGTGCCGGTGCTGCGCTGGGCGATCAGCACATCTTCCACCGGCATCGGCCGGCCGTAGATATAGCCCTGAATATGGCTGCATCCCAGTTGGCGGATCAGGTCCAGTTCGTCCTGCGTTTCCGCGCCTTCGGCCGTGGTGTCCATGCCCAGCGCTTCGGCCAGGCTGACGATCGCCTTCACGATCGCGCTGTTGCGGCTGCCCTTGATCGCGGCGCCGCGCACGAAGCTCTGGTCGATCTTGATCTTGTCGAACGGCGCCTTCTTCAGATAGCCGAGCGAGCTGTAGCCGGTGCCGAAATCGTCGAGCGCCAGCCGCACGCCGATCGCCTTTAGCCGGGCGAACATCGAATCGGTGCCGTCATCGTCGTTCAGGAAGACGCTTTCGGTGATTTCCAGCTCCAGCCGTTCGGGCGAAAGCTGAGCGGCGGCGAGCGCGTTCATCACCGTCGAGGGGAAGCCGGGATTGGCGAACTGGCTGGGCGAGACGTTGACCGCGACGCGCACCCCTTCCTGCCATTGCGCGGCATCGCGACAGGCGGTGCGCATCACCCATTCGCCGATCTGCCCGATCAGGCCGGTATCTTCGGCAATGGGCACGAACAGGGCCGGGGAAATCGGCCCGCGCACCGGATGGGTCCAGCGCAGCAGCGCTTCATAGCCGACAATATGTTCGGTCTTCGACGACACGACAGGCTGATAGACGAGGTGCAGGCCATCGGCCGCTAGCGCGCGGCGCAGATCCTCCTCCAACTGGCGGCGATCCTCCGCATCGGTATGCATGTCCGACGAATAGAAGCGGTGGACGCCGCGGCCATTGCCCTTCGCCGCATAAAGGGCAAGATCGGCATTGCGGGTCATCGCATCAGCGGTGACGCCATCCTGCGGACAAATGGACAGGCCGATCGACACGCCGATGACGACGCTCGTCCCCTCCACCGTATAGGGTTGCGACACGGCGCTGATGATCGACTGGGCCAGATGCGCGAGCGCCGTCTGGGCATGGCGGCCGGGCAGCAATATCTTGAATTCGTCACCGCCCTGACGACCGACCAGCCCCTTGTCACCGACCACGCGCTGCAAGCGCTGGCTGACCTGCCGCAGCAGGGCGTCGCCGGCGGGATGGCCGAGCGTGTCGTTGACGGTCTTGAACCGGTCGAGATCCAGCAGCATCAGCGAACATTCGCCCGGCTTGCCATGACGATCGGCCACAGCCTGTTCCAGCGAGCGGAGCATCTGGATACGGTTGGCGAGGCCGGTGAGCGAATCGAACTGGGCGAGGCGCGTGACCTCCGCCTGGCTGCGACGCATTTCGGTCAGGTCTGTGCCCGACCCGCGGAAGCCGTGAAACTGGCCATATTCGTTGAAGACCGGCTGGCCGGAAATCGACCACCAGCGCTCTTCCTTCGACAGGGCGGCGCAGACGGCCAGTTCGGAAAAGCCGGTGCGGGCCGACAGGTGGAAGCCGAGCGTCCGTTCGCCCTCCCCCTGTTTCTTGTCGCCCGGACGGATGATTTCCGTGATCGGTCGGCCGATCAGCCCGGTGGCCGGCGCATCCAGCGTCTGCACCAGCGTATCGGACATATAGGTGAGCAGCCCCTGCCGGTCGGTTTCCCAGAACCAGCCGCGCCCGCTGCGTTCATGTTCCTGAAGCAGACGGTCGGACCGCTGCGCGCGCAAATCCTGCCGGTGGCGGGTGATGGCAGAATCGCGATCCGCCGTTGCCTGCCGCACCGTCGCGATCAGCATGACGAGGACGCAACTGCACAACAGGCCGATCTGCATCATGCCGGCGCGCTCCAACACCGACACCAGCAGCGCGCCGAGGAAATAGCTGATCCCCAGCAGGCGACGATCGCCGAAAATGCAGACCGCGAGCAGCGCCACCGACAGTTCCGGCACGGCGGCCAGAAACAGGGCGTCGGTCGCCGCCTTTGGCTCATGGCCCAGCCACAGGCTGAAGCTGAGGCCCGACAGGAACACCATCGGCAGCATCAGCCAGTTCTGGACATGGGGCATGCGCCGCTGGAACCAGCTTCGGCGCGGCAGCAGCATCAGCATGCCGTCGATCGCCAGCATCGCGATCATGATGCAGGCCTGCATCATGTTGCCGGAATAGAAGGGCAATTTGAGCAGCGCGACGACGCAGATCTTGGCCAGCAAAATCAGGGGCCAGAGACGCGCGATATGGACGAAAGTGCCGGAAATCCAGGAGGCCGACACTTCGGTCCCGCTTTCGGACAGGCCGAGCGCGACCATCAGAGTCATGGATCGGGAAGGATTGTCGGAAAGGGACGCACGCAGCAAGGACATGCGCCCGTGCATAGCGCATAGTCCTTGCCAGAGAATTACTGTGCGGGGCGGATAATCACTTCCCTTTGGACCATCTTTATTGAGGCTTGATCCGCCCTATCGATGCGCGGTTCAGACGCGCATCGGCATCAGCACGTAAAGCGCTGGACTATCGTCATTTTCCCGGATCAGCGTGGGCGCGGCGGCATCCGCCAGATGCAGTTCGACAAGGTCGCTGTCGATCTGGCCAAGAATGTCGAGCAGGTAGCGCGCGTTGAAACCGATGTCGAAACCCTCGCCCTGAAATGCGCCGGGCACTTCTTCGGCCGCGGTGCCATTTTCGGGGCTGGTGACGGACAGGGTGATGCGATCCTTGTCCAGCGTCATCTTGACCGCACGGGTCTTTTCGGTGGCGATGGTGGCGACGCGATCGACACCATCTTCGAAGCTGCGCGGATCGATCTTGAGCAGCTTGTCGTTCGCGGTCGGGATGACGCGGCTGTAATCGGGGAAGGTGCCGTCGATCAGCTTGCTGGTCAGGATCGCGCTGCCCAGATTGAAGCGGATCTTGGTAGCCGACAGGCTGATCTGCACTGAGCCCTCGACCTCGTCGAGCAGCTTGCGCAGTTCGCCGATGCATTTGCGCGGGATGATGATGCCGGGCATGCCTTCGGCGCCGTCCGGACGCACGACCGTGACGCGGGCGAGGCGATGACCGTCGGTCGCCGCAGCCTTGAGCACCGGCTGATCCTCATCCGACACATGGAAATAGATGCCGTTCAGATAATAGCGCGTCTCTTCGGTCGAGATGGCGAAGCGGGTCTTGTCGATGATCTGCTTGAGCGTTTCGGCCGGCAGTTCGAACTGCGTGGGCAGGTCGCCTTCGGCGATGACGGGGAAGTCGTCGCGCGGCAGGGTCGACAGGTTGAAGCGGGCGCGGCCGGCCTGAATCAGCATCTTGCCCTCGGCCGCCTGGAGCGACACCTGGCTGCCTTCCGGCAGTTTGCGGGCGATGTCGAACAGGGTGTGGGCGGAAATGGTGGTGGAGCCGGCCTGTTCGACCTGCGCCGACACGCTTTCGACCACCTGAAGGTCGAGATCGGTCGCCATCAGCTTGATCGCGCCGTCGGCCGACGCTTCGATCAGCACGTTGGACAGGATGGGAATCGTGTTCCTGCGCTCCACCACCGACTGGACGTGGCTCAGGCTCTTGAGGAGCGTTGCGCGTTCGATGGTGGCCTTCATGTCCCTGTTCTGTCCGTTTCTTTTTAAGCCGATAGCCGGGGATTCGGTCGAATCCCGGCGACAATGATGGATGCTTCTTCATAACCGCTGTGACGGCTTGGGCAAGCGTCGGCTTCGTCCTTTCGCATCATGGCGGGGTTGCAAATGGGGACAGGTTGGGCTTTGCCAGCCAGATGCGCCGCATCCCCGCCCTTCTGATCCTGCCGCTGATGCTGGCGACTCCCGCACGGGCGCGCGATTCGCTGGGGATATTCGAAAGCTGGGGGGCCTTTCGCGACGCAGCGACACCGCGCTGCTACGCCATCGCCCAGCCGGTGGCGCGGCAGGGCCAGAGCGCGAAGGGCTTTGCATCGGTCGGCAACTGGCCGCGCCAGCGGGTGCGGGGGCAGGTGCATATCCGCCTGAGCCGCGCGCGGGCGGCCAAGGCGCCTGTGACGCTGGTCCTGGGCGAGCGGCGCTTTTCGCTGGTCGCCGGGCAGATGGACGCATGGGCCGCCGACGCGCGCGGCGACGCCCAGATCATCGCAGCGATGCGTTCCGCCACCAGCATGAGCATCGCCAGCATCGGCGCAGACGGTCGCGGATTCGCCGACAATTATGCGCTTCGCGGCGCCGCGACGGCGATCGACGCGGCCGCGCTGGGCTGCGCAAAACTGCGCTGATGTAACTGATCTTTAAAAATCGGCGCAAATCGACTATGTGCGCGGCCATGCAATCAGCCGCCAGCCCGCTCATGCCGATTCCCGGCCATATCGACCCTGTGCCCGTGCCGCGTGCGGTGACGCCGCGTGAGGATGGGCGTGTCGACCTGATGGGGCTGTCGCGCCCGCAGATAAAGGGTGCGCTGGAGGAAGCGGGGCTGGATGTGAAGGCGGCCAAGCTGCGGTCCAAGCAATTGTTCCACTGGCTCTATCATCGCGGCACTACCGATTTCGAGGCGATGACCGACCTGGCCAAGCCGATGCGCGGCTGGATGGCCGAACGTTTCGTCGTCGGCCGCCCGCAGGTGGTGGAAGCGCAAGTGTCGAGCGATGGCACGCGCAAATGGCTGCTGCGGTCGGACGACGGGCAGGATTATGAAATGGTCTTCATCCCCGATGCGGACCGGGGCACGCTCTGCGTGTCCAGCCAGGTCGGTTGCACGTTGAATTGCAGCTTCTGCCATACCGGCACGATGCGGCTGGTGCGCAACCTGACGCCGGGCGAGATTGTTGGGCAGGTGATGCTGGCGCGCGATGCGCTGGGCGAATGGCCCAAGGGCAATATGGCGGCGGTCAACGATGTCGATGCCGACGAAGACGAGGATGCGCCGCAATATTCGCCGGACGGGCGGATGCTGACCAACATCGTGATGATGGGCATGGGTGAGCCGCTCTATAATTTCGAGCATGTGCGCGACGCGCTGAAGGTCGTGATGGATGGTGACGGGCTGGCGCTGTCGCGGCGGCGCATCACCCTGTCGACCAGCGGCGTCATCCCGATGATGGCGCGGGCCAGCGAAGAGATTGGCGTCAATCTGGCCGTCTCGCTCCATGGCGTGACCAAGGAAATCCGTGACGAACTGGTGCCGCTGAACCGCAAATATGGGATCGAGGAACTGCTTCAGGCCTGCGCCGACTATCCCAAGGCCAGCAACGCCCGGCGCATCACGTTTGAATATGTGATGATCAAGGACAAGAATGACAGCGACGAGGACGCGCGCGAACTGGTCCGGCTGATCCGCAAATATAAGCTGCCAGCCAAGGTCAATCTGATCCCGTTCAACCCCTGGCCGGGTACCGATTATGAATGTTCGACGCCCGAACGGGTGCGCGCGTTCAGCTCCATCGTGTTCGAAGGCGGCATCAGCGCGCCGGTGCGCACGCCGCGCGGGCGCGACATCATGGCGGCCTGCGGCCAGTTGAAGTCCGCGAGCGAGAAGAAGAGCAAGGCGGAAATGAAGCGTCTGGCCGAAGAAAAGCAAGCCGCGCTCGGATAAACCGGGGCTGACAGGATGCGCGCGTACAGCGCGAGAACAGGAACCCCGCCCGAAACGGCGGGGTTTTCTTTTGGGGGAATGACGATGACCGATGAGGAAATGGACAGGCTGGTTGCCGGTTTTCTGGACTGCACCCTGCCCAAGGAAGAGTGGACGCATAGCGCGCATTTCGCGGGCGCGCTGTGGCTGATGCTCCGCCGCCCGCACGTGCAGCCCGAACGCGACATGCCCGGCATGATCCGCCGCTATAATGAAAGCGTGGGCGGAGTGAATAGCGACAGCAGCGGCTATCATGAGACGATCACGCAGGCGTCGCTGCATATGGCGCGACGGCTGCTCGCCACGCTGCCCGCTGATGTGACGCCGGCCGCCGCCCATGCCGCGCTGATGGCATCGCCGCTGGGGGACAAGGACTGGCTCTTCACCTACTGGACCCGCGACGTGCTGATGGCATCCGCAGCCCGGCGGGCGTGGGTGGCGCCGGACCTGCGCGCGCTACCGGCATAGAAAAAGGGCGGCCCCTTGCGGAACCGCCCTTCTCTATCCTTACACCGACTGGCGATGCGCGGATTCTGATCGGTTGAGAGGGATCAGAAACGGAAGCCGATGCCGACCAGGCCAGCGTCACGACCACCGAAATTATCTTCATATTCGGTGCGCTGATATTCGGCCGAGATGTAGGTGTTCGGGGTCACCGAATATTCCAGACCGCCGCCATAACGCACGCCTTCCAGCGAGGTGTGGGCGCCAGCCGCTTCGATGCGAGCGCTGGTGTAGCCGACCTTGCCGAAGGCCAGGATCTGCGGGGTCACGACATAACCGGCGCGGATCGAGCCGGCGATTTCGCGGCTGGCGTCGATGCCGTTGCCGTCAACAGTCGAGTCACCGAACGACAGTTCGGGGCCGAAGGTGATGCGCGGGGTCACAGCGATGTCGTAACCGGCGGTCACGCCGTAAGCGAAGCCTTCTTCGCCCTGCGCCTTGTCAAAGCCAGCCGTGACGCCAGCGCGCGGCCCGGTGAAGGGCGCAGCGTCCTGAGCGAAGGCAGGGGCCGAAACAACGGTGGCAGCAGCAATAGCTGCGAAAATCACAGTCTTCATAAAGTCCTCGATATTTATCTATTCGCCGCGACTTAAATATTAATCCGGCGTTCAGGTTCGATGCAAAGCAATCATGAATTTTTACTCACGAAACCTCCTGCGTCTTTTCTCTCCATTATCAGAGAGAGAAGAGCGTGACCTGCATCAGGATCACGCAGAGGCCATCTAGGATCGCCAGATTGAGTTGCAAAGGGGTCAGACGTTTATTTCAATCAATTTCGGGGCTTGTGTTGCAAAACGGTGACAATGCCCCTCCCCCCATCTTTTGCGGGCATGCGCCATGCGAAAGGGGCGGCTGTCGCCAGCCACCCCTTCCGATCGCAGGAGGGCGTCCCGTCAGAAACGGAAGCCGATGCCGGTCACGACCTGATGCCGGGACAGGCCGGCTTCATAGTTGGAATAGCGATATTCGCCCTTCAGGAAGAGGCTGTCGCTCAGTTGATATTCCAGCCCCGCGCCCAGACGCAGCCCGTCGGCATTGTCGCCGCCGCTGACCGTGCCACCCTCTCCCGCGTCGCCGCTATATTCGAACCGGGCATTGGTATAGCCGAGCTTGGCATAGGCCAGCGCGCCATCGCCCAGCGGCACGCCGATGCGGCCGCCAACATAGAGATCGCGATCCGTAACGGTGCGCCCGCCCGCATAGCGTTTTTTCGCGGTGGAATCGGAAATTTCCGCCTCCAGCCCCAGGATCACGCCGCCGGCAGCGACATCATAGCCGGCATTGACGCCATAGAGCAGGCCATTGGACGAACTGACGGCGTCGGCATCGACCCGGTCATAGCCGGTGATGATTTCGGCATGGGCGCCGGTAAAGGAACCCGGTTCGCGCGCAAAAGCGGGAGCGGAAATGAAACACAGGACCGAAGCGGCCAGAAAAATCGTAATATTATTCATTTTACCCATCTATCTTCATGCGTCGAAGCATCAAAATAATTGACAGGCGACCTGATTATTAACCCCTTATCGAATAAGGAATATTGTTATGATTATGCTGTAAATATGATTTCTTGCGTATCGACTTGGTTTTTCCCTTGCGGGATCGCCGTTGATGAATTTCATCCGGCAGTTCCATTGTCGTTCGACTAACGACATCAAAGACGCCGCCAACGACATGATCCCGTATGGACGCGCGGCAAAAAAGAGATAGGATCGCGACCATGGACAGCCGGACCGACAATGCGGGCATGGTGGTCAGGCGGCACCGTCTTTCCACGCGGCTCTGGCACTGGCTGAATGCGCTGCTGCTCTATGTGCTGCTGACCAGCGGCCTTGGCATCTTCAATGCGCATCCTCGCCTCTATTGGGGGCAATATGGCGCCAATCCCGACCATGCCTGGCTGGTGCTGGAGCGTTTCGGCGGCTGGATCACCCTGCCCGCCCGTTATAATCTGTCGATGTCGCGGCACTGGCATCTGGCCGCCGCGCCGATCTTTGCCTTTGCGCTGCTTTTCTACATGCTCTGGAGCCTGGCCAACCGGCATATCGCGCGCGATCTGGCCTTTCGTCGCGACGAGATTCGCCCGCGCCATATCTGGCAGGATATCAAGGATCATGCCCGGCTGCGCTTCCCCACCGGTGCGGCGGCATTGCGCTATAATGTTCTGCAGAAGGCGAGCTATATCGGCGTCATCTTCGTCGCCTTGCCGCTGATCATCCTGACCGGCCTGACCATGTCGCCCGGCATGAATGCGGCCTGGCCCTGGCTGGTCGACCTGTTCGGCGGGCGGCAATCGGCGCGGTCGATCCATTTCCTTACCGCCTTTGCGCTGGTCGCCTTCTTTCTGGTGCATATTATGATGGTGCTGCTGGCCGGGCCACTGAACGAAGTGCGATCGATGATCAGCGGCCGCTATCGTATCCCCAAGGACCGGCCATGATCCTGACCCGCCGCGCGATGCTGATCGGCGCAACCGCGACGCTGGCGGGGTGCGACCGTATCGGCAGCAATGCGCGTTTCCGCGAGGCGCTGTTTTCCGCCGAGAATTTTCACAAATGGGCGCAGCGCAGCCTGATGGCGCGCGATGCGATGGCGCGGGAGTTCCGGCCGGACCAGATTTCCCCGATCTTTCGCGCCAATGGCACCGCCAATCCCAATACGCCGGAATATAAGGCGCTGTGGCGAGGCAATTTCGCCGACTGGCGGCTGCGCGTCGATGGGCTGGTCGCGCGGCCCCTGTCGCTGTCGCTGGCGCAACTGCACAGCCTGCCCCATCGCCAGCAGATTACCCGCCATGATTGTGTCGAGGGGTGGAGCGCGATCGGCCAGTGGCGCGGCGTGCCGCTGAAGACGATTCTCGACGGCGCGGGGCTACGGGGGCAGGCGCGCTACATCGTCTTTCATTGCGCCGACAGGATGGGCACGGGGCGCCCCTATTATGAGAGCATCGACCTGACCGACGCCTTCCACCCCCAGACCCTATTGGCCTTTGCGCTGAACGACCGGCCGCTGAGCGTGGCCAATGGCGCACCGCTGCGGCTGCGGGTGGAGCGGCAACTGGGCTATAAGCAGGCGAAATATCTGATGCGGATCGAAGCGGTGCAACATTTGTCCGCCATAGGCGCGGGCAAGGGCGGCTATTGGGAAGACCACGCCAATTATGATTGGTATGCCGGTATTTGACGCCTGCGAAACGACATGACAAGGTAGCTGCATGAAACTGTTTGAACGTGTTCTCAAGCGGTTGGTCACACGTGGCCAGCTTACCGTCCACTATTTTGGAGGAGGCAGCTTCACCGTCGGTCAGCCCGATCCGGCCTTCCCCAATCTGGCGCTGCGCTTTGCGGACAAGCGCGTGCCCTTCGACATCATCAAGGACCCGCGGCTGGGCATGGCCGAAGCCTGGATCGACGGGCGCGTCGGCATTGAGGGCGGCGGCATCATGGAATTCATCTCCATGATCCGGGCCAACAATCCCTGGGAACAGGGCAAGTCGATCGACGCCAAGAGCTTCCTCAGCCGCAGTTTCAAGAGTGCCCGTCAGAAATTCTGGCGCCTCAACCACAAGGGCCGGTCCAAGGCCAATGTCGCCCATCATTATGACCTGTCGGGCGCGCTCTACAGCCTGTTCCTCGACCGCGACCGCCAATATAGCTGCGCCTATTTCCCCGATGCCGACAATGAGGCCGGGATCAGCCTGGAGCAGAGCCAGGAGGACAAGAAGGCGCATATCGCCGCCAAGCTGCATCTGAAGCCGGGTATGAAGGTGCTGGATATCGGCTGCGGCTGGGGCGGCATGGCGCTGTATTTGCATCGCACCTGCGGCGTGGACGTAACCGGCATCACCTTGTCGGAAGAACAGTTGAAGGTCGCGCGCCAGCGGGCGCAGGATGCGGGCGTGGCCGACCATGTCCGGTTCGAGCTGATCGATTATCGCGACATGCAGGGACCGTTCGACCGGATCGTGTCGGTCGGCATGTTCGAACATGTCGGCACGGCGCATTTCCGCACCTTCTACAACAAGTGCCGCGAATTGCTGTCGCCCGAGGGGGTGATGCTGATCCACACGATCGGCCGGGTCGAAGGACCGGGCATCACCGATGCCTTCACCCAGAAATATATCTTCCCCGGCGGCTATATCCCGGCCCTGTCGGAAATGATCCAGGGCAGCGAGGGCACGCGCCTGATGGTGACGGATGTGGAGGTGCTGCGCATCCATTATGGGCTGACCATCCGCGAATGGTATAAGCGCACGATGGCGGCGAAGGCGGACATCGTCGCTTTGTATGACGAGCGATTCTTCCGTCTGTGGACCTTCTACCTCGCCGGTGCGGCGACGGTGTTCGAACATGGCGGCATGGTGAATTATCAGGTCCAATATGTGCGCGACCGCCGCACTTTGCCCATCACCCGCGACTATATGCAGGAGGCGGAGGCGGCGCTGCGGGGCCGCTGATCGCCCGCAAAATTGCCTGAATAGAGGCTGACAGGCGCGTTCCCGGACGGTTCAGTCGGGGACGCGCATTCTCCCCTTCATGCCCCTGCCCATGCCGGGCGGGCATATGAGGAGAGACATGGCATGACTCTGTTTTGGAAGGGCGCGGCGGCGTTGAGCCTGGCCGTAGCCGGGCTGGGTGCGGTGAGTGCGCCGGCACAGGCCCAATATTATGGCGGTAATGGCTGGCGCGACGGGCGCGATGTCCGCTGGGACAATCGGCGCTGGGATAATGGTCGCCGGTGGGACGATCGCCGCCACTGGCGCGGTGACCGGCGCGACTGGCGGGGCTATCGCGGCTATAACCGCCCAAATTATCGCTATCGCCAGCGCTGCTGGACCGAATGGCGGTATGACTATTATCGCGACCGCGACGTGCGCGTGCGCATCTGTCGCTGATCCCTTTGCTTATCCCGTGCGGCCCGGCCATGGCCAGAGGACGGGTCGCATGTTGACGGAGGGCGGGGCCAGACGCTAGGCGCGGGGCAGCATTTTCGAGGAATCCGACCATGAGCGATACGCCCCCCGACCATCTGTCCACCAATCCCAAAAGCCCCCATTTCGACATGGAGGTGCTCCAGCGCGGCATCGGCATCCGTTTCAAGGGCCGCGAGCGCAAGGATGTGGAGGAATATAATATTTCGGAAGGCTGGATTCGCGTCGCCGCGGGCAAGAGCCGCGACCGTTATGGCAATCCGCTGACGATCAAGCTGAGCGGCGAAGTCGAGGCCTGGTTCGAAACGCCGGCCGAAGGCAGCGAAGACAAGGCCGCCGACGCGGAATGACTGAAAATGGGGTGCCGAGGCGCCCCATTTTTTTGTCAGTTCATCGCGGCATCCCGCTTCACATCGGCGATGATCGCACCGAGCGATCGCTCCGCCGGTGTGCTGTCGGCATATTCGACGATGAAGGGATCGGTCTCCAGCCTGGGCACCGGTCTGCGCACCGCCTTCGCCCGGATCAGCTTGGGCTCCGCAGGGCGCGCCTGCGCCAGCATCAGGCCGCGTGGCGACACCGGCGCGGGACGGGGCGCGGCCGCCATCACCGGCGCGCGCTGGTCATCCCACATGTCCGGATCGACCTTCGCAAAGCGCACGCTGGCTCCCAGCGATGCGTCCGGTACGAAATCATGCAATTTCGCCTTGGCCGGATAGATGAAGCCATAGGTCGGGTTGGTGCGCGCGCCCATCTGCCCGGTCGGACTGTGCCAGACGCGCACCTGGCTCCAGTCGCCCTCCTCCGACACGTCGATCGCCAGCACATCTTCCTCGATCGATCCGGGGACCGACCAGTTGGCATGGCGGATCAGCACGCGGCGATCGCCCAATATCTTGCTGACTACCGCGACATGGCCCAGCATCATCGGCCCATAGGGGCGGAAGGCCAGCACGGCGCCCTTTTTGGGCTTGTGCCCGCGCTTATATTGCCCGTCGGCCTGGTCCCACCAGTTGAGCGCATCACCGCGAATCGCCACGCCGGACACGGTCCGGGCATAAGGCACGCATTGCAACACCGCCGCGCCGAAACCGGGCGCAGCCATCAAACCGGACAGCAGCACAGCCGCCGCCCAGCACATCTTTCGTTTCATTCCGCGATCCCGAAACGTTGAGAATCGCCCCACCAAGGACGACCCTAAACGCTGGATTCTTTGGGAAAGGTTAAAGGCTTAGAAAGCAGCGCGCATCGCTGCGCCGCCGGTCGGCTCGGCCGATGCAATGCGCACCGGAGCCTGATCGACAGCCTTGGGCGCGTCGGCGTAGATGAAGCCCTTGGCCGGGTTCGAACGCAGGCCCAGATCGCCGATCGGGCCATACCATACCCGAACATCGGTCCAGTCATTGTTGGCCGACACGTCGATGGCGCGGACATTGCGCTCGACACCGCCGCGATAGGACCAGTTGGCATGGGTCAGCAGCACTTCGCGATCGCCCAGCACCTTGCTGACCATCGCGACATGGCCGACCGGCATCGAGCGGCTGGCGGCGAAAGCGAGGACGGCACCGACGCGGGGTTCATGACCACGGTCATAGCGACCTTCGGCCTGACCCCACCAGGTGTTGGCATTGCCGTGAAGATCGATGCCCGAAACCTGACGGGCGAAGGGGGCGCATTGCAGCGTACCAGCGATGGCGGGGACAGCGATCAATGCAGAGAGCGCAAGAATAGACGTCGCGATAAACGCGCGAAAACCAGCGAACATTCGATTGCGACCCCGACTTATTGTGTAGGCTTGAACCCCGATGACCGCTTTAGGGCAGACGCCGGACGAACCGACAAGCGCCGGGCGACGAGTCGTTTCGCCGATGCGTTATGTTGCGGAACGAAAAACATGGCCGGCCGTTACAGTGAGCCGCGTCGCATCATCCAGATCGTTGAAAAGACTGGATTCCGTCCCCGTCATCCACACCTGCCCCCGGCTGTCGCGCAGGCGCTGGAACAATGCGCTGCGGCGAGACGGGTCGAGATGGGCCGCCACTTCATCGAGCAGCAACACTGGCGGCTGGCCGCGATCGGCGGCAACCAGCGCGGCATGGGCCAGCAGAATCGAGAGCAGAAGCGCCTTCTGCTCCCCGGTGGAACAGAGGGCAGCGGCCTGCCCCTTGGCAATATGCGTGACGGACAGGTCGTGGCGATGCGGGCCGGACAAAGTGCGCCCGGCCGCCGCATCGCGCCGCCGTTCCCGGCCCAGACGTTGCGCCAGCGATTCGTCGCTTGCCTCGCCGCCGCCATCGATGGCTATCAGCGGACGGGCGAAAGGTTCGTCGGGCTGATCGACCAGCGCGTCATTGAGTCGCGCGACGAGATCGGTCCGCGCGCCAGCCAGCGCCGCGCCATGCTCGCCCATCTGCGCTTCCAGCGCGGTGAGCCAGGCCGGATCGGCGCGGCGCGGATCGGTCAGCAGCCGGTTGCGCGCCCGCATCGCCGCATCATAGCGCGCGCTGTGGGCCGCGTGGCCGGGATGCAGCGCCAGCGTGAGCCGGTCGAGGAAGCGTCGGCGGCCGCCGGGGCTATCGAGGAACAGGCGGTCCATCGCCGGGGTCAGCCAGACGATCGAGAGATGATCGGCCAGCGCATTGGCGGACGAGGCAACGCCACCGATCCGCACCTGTCGCCGATCCGGGCTGGCGGCGGTGACGCCGGTGCCCAGCACCACGCCATCCACTTCCGCCGCGATGCCGAAACCGCCCGGCCCATCCTGCCGCGCCATGGCGGAAAGCGACGCGCCGCGCAGGCCCCGGCCGGGCGCCAGCATCGACACGGCTTCCAATATGTTGGTCTTGCCCGCGCCATTGTCACCGGTCAGCAGGATGAAGGCATGATCGGGCAGGATCAGCGCATCCGCATGATTGCGGAAATCGCTCAGGGTCAGGCGGCCGATCATCGCGCCCGCTGTAGCGAGGAGCGGGGACGGAGGAAAGCGCCTATCCCCGGCGCCCTGCGCACGTCGCTCAGCGGAACACCCATTGGCGGTTGAGGCCGAAGACGATGAGCGGGGTCACGAAGATCATCGCCGGGATCGGCGACCATTCGGGCCAGTGCATATGGGTGACGCACAGATAGACCCACAGGGCATTGATCGCATAGCTGATCAGCGAGACGGCGACGAAGCGGACGCCGCGTGTCGCATGGCTGCCGCCGGTGCCATGGCCGCGAAAGGTGAAGGCGCTGTGGCTGGCATAGCCGATCGCGACCGCCGCGACATAGCCGATGAAATTGGCCAGTTGGGGATGCAGCCCGACCGGCGCGGCCAATGCCCAGTAGATCGCCGCCTGACAGGCGGTGACGAACAGGCCGGTCACGCCATAGCGGACGATCTGCCAGAAGAGCGCGCCATGCTCTGCATAAAGTCGTGACAGATATTTCATGACGGCCCCGGTTGCGCTTTGATCCGCAGCCTCTAATCGACAGGCATGACCTTGCCTAGCGGTGATACCCTGCGCGCCCGCATCCGCCATTGGATGCCGATCCTGACCGCTTATGCCCAGCGGCATTGGAAATGGCTGACCTTCCTGATCTGGGTCATCATCGCCGTGTCGATGGTGGTGACGCGCTGGGCGGCGATCCATTGGCTGGTGCTGAGCGATACCGACGACAATATCCGCTATGTGCAGGTGAAGGACTGGCTGGCCGGGCAGGGATGGTACGATCTGCGCCAATATCGGCTCGATCCGCCGGGCGGCGCGAATATCCACTGGTCGCGGCTGGTGGATATCCCGATCGCGGGGCTGATCCTGTTCTTCCGCGCCTTCGTCGATCAGGGGCTGGCCGACCGGCTGGCCTGCGGCATCGCGCCGCTGCTGCCGCTGTTGCTGCTGATGCTCTCGCTCGGCTTCATCGGGCGGCGGCTGGCCGGGCCGAATGGCTGGTTCCTGGCGGTGTTGGGGCCGCTGGCCGCGCAGATGGCGCTGGGCATGTATGCGCCGATGCGGATCGACCATCATGGCTGGCAACTGGCGCTGGCGGTGACGACGCTGGCGGGGGTGATCGACACCAACCGGGTGCGCGGCGGCCTGATCGCGGGGATCAGCAGCGCGCTGTCGATCGCCATCGGCATGGAGATGATCGTCTATCTGGCGGCCGGTGGCGCGCTGATCGCGCTGCGCTGGGTGTTCCGGCCGGGCGCGGAGCGGCGGATGCTGCCCTATGGCCTCAGCCTCGCGGGGGCGACCTCGATCCTGTATCTGCTGTTCGCCAGCTACGCCAATCGGGCCATGGTGTGCGACGCCCTCTCGCCCATCTGGGTGGCGGTGTTCGGCGCGGCGGGCGCGGGCATGGTGATCCTGTCGATCGCGCCCCTGCGCGGCTGGCCGGTGCGGATGGCGGCGGGCGCAGTCGTGGGCGGTGCGGTCGCCGTGTTCTTCTGGCTCAACTGGCCGCAATGCCTGACCCCCTATCAGATTTCGCCCGAACTCCAGCGCCTGTGGCTCGCCAATATTCGTGAGGCCAAGCCGATCACGGTGCAGGCGCAGAGCATGGTCGTGCCGCTGATGGCGGTGCCGGTGGCGGGGCTGATCGGCCTGTTCTGGGCGCTGTGGGATGCCCGGCGCGATACGGAGCGGCTGTGGGCCTGGGCGACGGTGGGGCTGATGATGGTCTTTTCCACCGCCCTGCTTTTCTGGCAATTGCGGGCGGGGCCGGCGGCGCAGTTGCTGGCGATCCCGCCCGCAGCCTGGGCCGCGCATCGACTGGTCGCCGCGATCCTGACCGGCAAGCGTCGGGTGAAGATCGCTGCGGGGGCCGGGGTGGCGCTGCTGGCGGCCATCGCCTTTGCCTATCCGCTCTATCCGCAGATCGTGACGCTGTGGCAGGCGGCGACGGGCACGAAGCCCAAACCGTGGCGCCCGTCGGCCATCGCCCGCACCGACAATATCAAGAAGGCCAATGGCCGGTGCCGCACATTGCCGGCGCTGGCGGTGCTGGATCAGTTGCCGCCGGCCACCATCTTCACTTTGGTCGATCTGGGGCCGCGCCTGATCGCCACGACGCATCATAGTGCGCTGGCTGGTCCCTATCATCGCAATGGCGCGACGATTCTGGATATTCACCATGCCTTTGACGGGCCGACGCGCGATTTCCGTGCGATCGCGGCGAAGCATCATGCCACCTATCTGCTGGTCTGTCCCTGGTTCCCCGAAGGCACCATCTATCAGTCGCGCAGTCCGGGTGGCTTCTATGCCGATCTGATGCGGGACAAGCGGCCCGACTGGCTGATTCCGGTGAAGCTGGAGACGGCGATGACGCTGCCCTACCAACTCTATCGCATCGATTATTCAGCGCCGGACGGCAAAAAAGTCGCGCAGCAGCGCTGAGGCCTCCGCTTCGGCCAGCCCGCCATAGACGTCAGGCCGGTGCAGGCATTGCGGCTGGGCGAAGAGGCGCGGTCCCTGTTCGATCGCGCCACCCTTCGCATCACCCACGGCATAATAGAGCCGGGCGATGCGGGCATGGGAAATGGCGCCCGCGCACATGGGGCAGGGTTCCAGCGTGACCCACAGGTCGCAGCCGGTCAGCCGATAATCGCGCAGATGCGCCGCCGCCGCCCGCATGGCGACGATTTCGGCATGGGCGGTGGGATCATTGTCGCGCCGGTTGCGATTCTCGCCCTCGCCGATGACAACGCCGTCCTTCGTGACGACGGCGCCGATCGGCACTTCGCCCGCCGCCTGCGCCGCATGGGCAAGATCAAGAGCGCGACGCATGGGCGCTGGCAGAGGAAAGGGCGGGGTCATGTCCCGCCCGTTACCCCATGATGCGCCGGGGCGAAAGGATCAGGGCTTCTTCACGTCCACCGTGGGCACGGCCACGGTTTCGTTGCGGGAGCCGACCTCCACCTTGGCGACATTCGCCTCATATTTGGGAAGCGCGCCTTCCTTCACGGCAATTTCGGGCAGGCGCCCGTCCTGCGTCTTTTGCAGGTCGATGAAGCCAGTGGCGATGCCGCCAGCCAGAACGATCAGAACGATGATCAGCAAGCCACCAATGAATCGCATTTCGGCCTCCTATGGGTTAATGGCGGCTCAACGCACCGATCGGCCAAAGGGTTTCCCGGCGCGCCGGGTTGACGTGCCACCCGAATCCGAGTAGTGGCGCGGCTTTCCGAACGAACCCGATTTTCAAAGGTTGATTGACTATGTCGCGCATTTGCGAGCTGACCGGTAAGGGTCGCCAGGTGGGTCACAATGTTTCCCATGCCAATAACAAGACCAAGCGTGTGTTCCTGCCGAACCTGCAGAACGTATCGCTGCTCTCCGAAACGCTGGAAACCAGCGTGAAGCTGCGCGTGTCGACCCATGGCCTGCGTTCGGTCGAACATAATGGCGGCCTGGACAACTGGCTGGTCAAGACCAGCGACGACAAGCTGTCGTTGAAGGCCCGTCGCCTGAAGCGCGATATCGTCAAGAAGAAGGCTGCCGTCGCAGCCTGATTCGCCTCGATTCGTTTCGGCATGAGAAGCGGCCCCTCACCGGGCCGCTTTTTTGCGTGTGTGGTTTTTTTGTACGGCGAGTGCGTTGGCGACTGGCCGCCCCCCACCCCAACCCCTCCCCTTAAGAGGAGGGGCTTTGCCCTATCCTTAAAAGCCTCTCACACCTTCCCGCATTCATCCCCCTTCATCTTGCCGTCCGCTTGTTCTATGGCCGCAATCCTCATTCCAGAAGGACGCCATTTTGATCCTGGACCTTGCCGCCGCCGCTTCGGGCGCCATTCAATTCAAAGATCTGGGTCTGGACCCGGTCGCGCTCAATCTGGGCTTCTTCACCCTGAAATGGTACAGCCTCGCCTATCTGGCGGGCATCCTGATCGGCTATTGGTATCTGCTGAAGCTGGTGGAGCAGCCCGGATCGCCGATGGCGCGGCGCCATGCGGACGACATGATCTTCTATGCGACGCTGGGCATCATCATCGGCGGGCGGCTGGCCTATGTGATCTTCTACCAGCCGGAAATCCTGCGCAACCCGATCGACATCTTCAAGCTGTGGAATGGCGGCATGTCCTTCCATGGCGGGGCGCTGGGCGTGTCGCTGGGCATATTGTACATGGCGTGGAAGGAGAAGCTGAGCTGGCTGCGCATCCATGACTATGTCGCCTGCGTCGTACCGTTCGGCCTGTTCTTCGGGCGACTCGCCAATTTCGTGAACGGCGAATTGTGGGGCAAGGAAACCGACGTGCCCTGGGCCATCATCTTCCCGACCGGTGGCCCCTTCCCCCGCCACCCCAGCCAGCTTTATGAAGCCGCGCTGGAAGGGGTCGTGCTGTTCCTGATCCTCGCCTTCGCCTTCTGGAAGACCCGCGCGCGCTACAAGCCCGGCATGCTGGTCGGCATCTTCGTCTTTGGCTATGGCTGCTTCCGCTTCGCGATCGAATATTTCCGTGAGGCAGACGCCCAGTTGATGGAATTCGCCGCCCGCACCGGCCTGCATATGGGCCAATGGCTGTGCATCCCGATGATCGTCGGCGGCCTGTACCTGATCGTCACCGCCAAGGGCCGACGCCTGCGCGTGGAGCCAGTGGCCGGGACCAGCAGTGTCGCCTGATCCCTTTTCGCCCGTATCGATCCCGCTGGCCGAACGGCTGGCGCGGCAGATCGATTCGGGCGGGCCGATCTCCGTCGCGCATTATATGGGCGAGGCGAACCAGCATTATTATGCCACCCGCGACCCGCTGGGCGCAGAGGGCGATTTCACCACCGCACCTGAAATCAGCCAGATGTTCGGCGAACTGGTGGGGCTGGCGCTGGCTGACGTGTGGATGCGGTCGGGGCGGCGCGCCGATCCTGTCTATGCCGAACTGGGGCCGGGGCGCGGCACGCTGGCGTCGGACGCGATCCGGGCGATGGAGCGCACGGCGCTGGCGCCCAAAGTGCATCTGGTGGAAACCAGCCCTACGCTGCGCGGCCGCCAGCGCGCTTTGCTGCCCCATGCCGTCCATCATGACAGCATCGAAAGCCTGCCCGATCAGGGACCGTTGCTGATCGTCGCCAATGAATTTTTCGACGCCCTGCCCGTGCGCCAGTGCATCCGCGTGGGGGACGAATGGCGCGAGCGCGTCGTCATCCGGCGCGAGGAGGAAGGGCGGTTCATCCCCGTGGCCGGCTATCGCCGGATCGAATCGGGCCTGCCGCCGATCGCCAACGAAGCGCCCGATGGCGCAATCATCGAAAGCCCGATCGCGGGGGCCAGCATCGCCTATGCGCTGGCCCATCGCATCGCCAAGCAGGGCGGCGCGGCGATCATCATCGACTATGGCTATGAAGGGCCGGCGCTAGGCGACACGTTGCAGGCGGTGAAGGCGCACCAGTTTGCCGATCCCTTCGCCGATCCGGGCGAAGTGGACCTGACCACCCATGTCGACTTCACCGTATTGGGCAATATGGCGCGGCAGGCGGGGCTGCGCGTGCATGGCCCGGTGGGTCAGGGCGAATTTCTGCGCCAGCTGGGCATTGACGGGCGCGCCGACCAGCTGGCCCGCACCGCGCCGGAACGGGCTGCCGAAGTGGAGGCGGCCCGTCGCCGCCTGACCGGAGAGCAGGAAATGGGCACGCTGTTCAAGGCGATGGCCTGGACGCATCCGGACTGGGCCGATCCGGCGGGATTTGCGCGGTAGAGCGTCAAGTTCGGAGCAGGACGAGTTAAGAACCGTTCGTGCTGAGCAGGGACTTCGCTCAATGGCTACTCAGGACGAACGGCGGTTGGGTATCCCCGAACTCCAAGCCTAACTTTTGGAGAAAGACTTAGTCTTCCTGATAATAGCGGCTGAGGCGGCGGATGAAGCCGATGAGGCCGGTCTGGCGGCTGCGCTTCATGCGTTCGGCGTGCAGGATGGTTTGCACTCGCTGGAAGCAATCTTCCGCATCGACGTTGCACAGGACATAATCATAGCCGTCCCAGTGCGCGATTTCGTTCGCGGCGCGGGCCATGCGGCCTTCGATCACTTCATTGCTGTCGGTCGCGCGGCCGCGCAGGCGGCGTTCCAGCTCCTCCATCGAGGGCGGCAGGATGAAGATGCGGACAACATCGCCACCGGCAATCTGGTGCAGCTGCTGCGCGCCCTGCCAGTCGATATCGAACAGCACGTCCTTGCCGGACTTGAGCATTTCCTCGACCGGCGCGCGCGGCGTGCCGTAGCGCTGGCCGAAAACATGCGCCCATTCCAGAAATTCCTGCTCGCCCGTCATCCGGCGAAATTCTTCCAGATCGACGAAATGATAGTCCTTGCCGTCGACTTCGCCCGGCCGGATCGACCGGGTGGTGGCGGAAATGGACATGGACAAATCCGGCTCGGCCGCCAGCAATTTGCGCGCAATCGTCGATTTGCCCGCGCCCGAGGGCGAGGACAGGACGAACAGCACGCCGCGGCGCTTGAAATCGGGAGTCTCGGAAGGGTTCGTGTCGGCCATGGCCGCTAGTGACGCCAGAGCGCCTTTTTTGCAAGAGGCGGCGTGCGGGCTTAGAGGCTGTTTGGAAATGCGCAAAAAAGCGCATTTCGAGAACCGCACCAGCCCTCACCCCCACCCGGCCGCCCATCAGGATACCATATTTGGGCGGTCGGGTGGGGGTGAGGGCTGGTGCGGATGCGCCAGAGGCGCATTTCCAAACAGACTCTTACTGCCCCTTGAGCGCCTTGCGCGCGCTTTCGATCGGGATGGCGCCGCCGCTCTGATCGGGCAGCAGCTTTTGCGCCTTCTTGCGCTTCAACTCCCGATTCGCCTCATATACCCGGCCCGCCATATAGGCGCCGGTCACGAACAGCGCGCCGGCGGGATAGCGCATGATGAGCCGCTTGGCCCCGGCCCCGGCGAGCAGACCGACCACGCCCTTCTTGCCCGTCGCCGCCGCGACCCGGGCCGCGACGATCGTTGCGCCGACACGGGCCGCCTTTCGCAGCAGCCCGGCCTTTTTCGGCGGGCGGATCGTCACCAGCGGTGCGGCTGGGCCAAGGACGGGGTTGGGCGTCTTCCTCTTCATAGAGGGTTAATGTACCGCAGCCCCGCCGGTTCCGCCAGTTGATCTGGATCAGACCATATTTTCGGGCCGCACAAGGCGATCGAACGTCGCTTCATCGACAAGACCCAGTTCCAGCCCGGCTTCCTTGAGCGTCAGCCCCTTCTTGTGCGCATGCTTGGCGATGGTGGCGGCATTGTCATAGCCGATTTCGGGCGCCAGCGCCGTCACCAGCATCAGCGACCGGTTCACCAGATCGGCGATCCGCGCTTCATTGGCCTGCAAGCCGTCGACGCAGCGTTCGGCGAAACTTTCCATGCCGACGCTGAGCAGATGGATGGAGCGCAGCACATTGGCGCCGATCAGCGGCATGAAGACATTGAGTTCGAAATGCCCCTGCATGCCGCCGACGGTGACGGCCTGATGATTGCCAATCACCTGCGCGGCCACCATGGTCAGCGATTCGCACTGGGTCGGGTTGACCTTGCCCGGCATGATCGAACTGCCCGGTTCATTGGCGGGCAGGTCCAACTCGCCCAGACCAGAGCGGGGGCCGGAGCCTAGGAAGCGGATGTCGTTGGCGATCTTGGTCAGGGCCACCGCCAGCGTGCTCAATGCGCCGGAGAAGAAGACGAGGCCATCCTTGGCGGCGAGCTGTTCGAACTTGTTGGGCGCGCTTTCGAAGGCGGTCCCGGCAATGTCGCTGATCGCCGCCGTCATATCCTCCGCCCAGCCTTCGGGCGCGTTGAGGCCGGTGCCGACCGCGGTGCCGCCGATCGCCAGCTTGCGGATATTGCCGTTGAGCGCCCCCTCGACCCGCGCCTTCGCGCTGACAAGCTGGGCGGCATAGCCGGAAAATTCCTGCCCCAGCGTCAGCGGCGTGGCATCCTGCGTGTGGGTGCGGCCGATCTTGACGATATGGCCCCAACCCTGCGCCTTCTCCGTGAGCGAAGCGGTCAGCTTTTCCAGCGCCGGGATCAGCAGGTCGCGCGTGGCGATCACCGTCGCGACGTGCAGCGCGGTCGGAAAGCTGTCGTTGGACGACTGGCTCATATTCACATGGTCGTTGGGATGGACCGGGCTCTTGCCACCGCGCGTGCCGGCCAGTTGCTCATTGGCATAGCCGGCAATCACTTCATTGACGTTCATATTGGTCTGGGTGCCGCTACCCGTCTGCCAGATGACGAGCGGGAACTGGTCGTCCAGCGCGCCGGAGACGATCTGCTGCGCGGCATTCTCGATCCCCGCGACGATCCCGGCGTCCAGGCCATGTTTGGCATTCACCCGCGCCGCCGCCTGCTTCACGATCGCCTGCGCATGGACGATGCCGATCGGCATGCGTTCGGTAAGGCCAAAGGGGAAATTTTCGATACTGCGCTGCGTCTGCGCGCCCCAATAGGCGTCGGCAGGAACTTCGATCGCGCCAATGCTGTCGGTTTCGGTGCGGGTAGCGGACATGCATTACTCCCAGTTAAGAATCAGTCGCAAAACTGGGTTCGATGTAGGGAGAGACGCGGAAAATCCAAGCGTTAATTGCCTCGGAAAAGCGTAGAATAGTCCAGACGAGCGGCATCAGGAATCGGGAGGCAAGCTGACATGTTCGGATGGTTCAAAAAGCGATCGCAGCGACTGGAGCCGGAAGCGCGCTGGGAAGTCAGCATCGACGCGACATGCATCATAGTGCGGGATGCGTCCGGTGAGGTCAAAATGGTCAACAGGGCCGAATTGTCCGGCATCCTGATAGAAACCAACGATAGCGGTCCGTGGGGTGCCGATGTCTGGTGGCTGTTCTTTGGCGCGGACGATCATATCGCCTGCGCCTATCCCCAAGGCGCTACAGGAGAGGCCGCTGTGCTGAAGGCACTGATGGCGCTGGAAGGCTTCGACCATGCGCAAATGACTGCCGCGATGGGATCGACCGGGAATGCGATCTTCCCGGTTTGGCGCAGGTCGAATTAGAGCGAAGAGAAGCGAAAGCCCCCTACTTCTTCTTCCCGAAGTCCACCGTCACGACGTTGGAGCCGTCCTCGCTCGTTACCGCCGGCGCGTCATTTTCGGCGGCGTCATGGGGTTCGGGCAGTTCGTCTGCCGCGACCTGGAACTGGAGGGCGAAATTGACTGCCGGATCGACGAAGGCGGTGATCGCGCTGAAGGGGATATAGAGGTGGGCCGCGACCTGATTGAAGGTCAGGCTGACCTCGAAATGGCGATCGCTGACCTTCAAATCCCAATATTTATTCTGGAGGACGATGGTCATTTCGTCCGGGAAGCGCTCGATCAAATGCTTGGGGATGTCGACACCGGGCGCCTGCGTCTTGAACGTGATGTAGAAATGATGCGCGCCGGGCAGGCCGCCCGACTGCTGCACTTCGCCCAGCACGCGGCCGACGACTGCGCGCAGGGCCTCCTGCACGATTTCGTCATAGGGAATCAGGCTGTCGGGCAGGTCTTCACTCATGGCGCAATGTCCTAACGGCACGAAACCGACGGTCAACCCCGTCCTGACAGATTGCATGAATGGCGACACGCGCTATAGGGCGGCCATGCGCACGGCCGAGATTCACCGCAACACGGCGGAAACCCAGATCGACGTCACC
This sequence comes from Sphingobium sp. AP50, assembly GCF_900109095.1. GTDB lineage: Bacteria > Pseudomonadota > Alphaproteobacteria > Sphingomonadales > Sphingomonadaceae > Sphingobium. Next base: position 295,874 of record NZ_FNYZ01000001.1, on the reverse strand, counting down.
GTCAACCTCGACGGGACTGGCCTCTATACGGTGTCGACGGGCATCGGCTTTTTCGATCATATGATCGAACAGCTGTCGCGCCATTCGCTGATCGACATGAACGTCAAGACGGTCGGCGACCTGCATGTCGACCAGCATCACACGACCGAGGATACCGCGATCGCCATCGGCGAAGCGGTGGCCAAGGCGCTGGCCGACAAGCGCGGCATCAGCCGCTATGGCAGCGTCTATTCGCCGATGGACGAGACGCTGAGCCGCGTGGCGCTCGATATTTCGGGCCGCCCCTGGCTGGTGTGCAAACTGCCCTTCACCGTCACCAAGATCGGCGAATGGGATACGGAGATGGTGGAGCATTTCTTCCACAGCTTCGCGCAGGCGGCCGGCATCACGCTGCATATCGAGCTGCTCTATGGCAGCAACAATCACCATATCGTCGAAAGCGCGTTCAAGGGCCTGGCCCGCGCGCTGCGGCAGGCGGTGGAAATCGACCCGCGCAAGGCGGATGCGATCCCGTCGACCAAGGGCATCCTGTAAATCTTACCGAAGGGTCATTCCATGTTCGTCATTGCGCTCACCTATACCGCTTCGATCGAAGTGCTGGACGGGCATCTGGCGGATCATCGGGCATGGCTGGATCAGGGGATTGCCGATGGCTGGCTGTTGCTGGCCGGGCGGCGCGAACCGCGCACTGGCGGCATCTTGCTGGCGCGGGGTACAAAAGCGGATATTCAGGAGAAGGCGGCGACCGATCCCTTCGTGGTGAACGGCGCGGCATCGTTCGAACTGATCGAATTCCTGCCGGCGCGGGCCGCCAGCGTCAATCTGGAGACGCTGCTGCCATGACCATCGCCCTGATCGATTATGGCGCGGGCAATCTCCATTCGGTGCATAATGCCCTGCGCAAAGCGGGCGCGACCGATGTGATCATCACCGCCGATGCCGATGTGGTGGCTAAGGCGGATCGTATCGTGCTGCCCGGCGTGGGCGCCTTTCGCGCATGCCGCGATGCACTGGTCGCGATCCCCGGCATGGTGGACGCGATGAACGAGGCCGTGAACGCACGCGGCATTCCGTTCCTTGGCGTGTGCGTGGGGATGCAGTTGCTAGCCGATGCGGGCGAAGAATTCGGCCGGCATGAAGGCCTGGGCTGGATTCCCGGCACGGTGCGGCTGATCGAGCCGACTGACGCAGCCGTGAAAGTGCCGCATATGGGCTGGAACGATGTGGTGCTGAATGGACAGCCCCCGCTGATCGAGGCGGGCGAGGCCTATTTCCTGCACAGCTATCATTATGAAGCCGCCGATCCGGCGCATGTCGCCGCCGTGACCAACCATGGCGGACCGCTGGTCGCCGCCGTGGCGCGCGACACCATCATCGGCTGCCAGTTCCACCCGGAAAAGAGCCAGCGCTACGGCCTGTCTTTCCTGTCCCGTTTTCTCGACTGGCGGCCCTGAGCCTCCGTTCGCGCAAAGGTTGATCCCATGTCCCTGATCGTCTTTCCCGCCATCGACCTTAAAGGCGGCCAGGTCGTCCGCCTGGCCGAGGGCGATATGGATCGCGCCACCGTCTATGGTGACAATCCAGCCGCGCAGGCCCTGCTGTTCGCGGAAAGCGGCGCGCAGCATCTGCATGTGGTCGATCTGGACGGCAGCTTTGCGGGCCATGCGGTCAATGCCGCAGCGGTCGAGGCGATCGTGGAAGCCTTTCCCGGCCATGTGCAACTGGGTGGCGGCATCCGCAATCGGGAAGCGGTGGAGCGCTGGTTCGACCTGGGCGTATCGCGCATCGTGATCGGCACGGCGGCGCTGAAAGACCCGGCCTTCGTCAAGGCAGCGGCACGCGACTTCCCCGGCGGGATCGTCGTGGCGGTCGATGCGCGCGACGGCTTCGTCGCGACCGACGGCTGGGCGGAAAAGAGCGACATGCCGGTCATCGACCTGGCCCGCCGGTTCGAGGATGCAGGCGTTGCCAGCCTGCTCTTCACCGATGTCGGCCGCGACGGGTTGCTGAAGGGCGTGAATATCGACGCGACCGTCGACCTCGCCCGTGCCACCGACATGCCGGTGATCGCCAGCGGCGGCGTGGCGGGGATCGCGGATATCCGCATCCTTAGCCTGCATGCCGATGACGGGATCGAAGGGGTCATAACCGGCCGCGCGCTGTATGACGGGCGCCTCGACCTCAAGGCCGCGCTGGCGGTTGCGCAGGCGGCGGCGTGAAGCAAGTTTCCGCTCGTCCTGAGTAGCCATTGAGCGAAGTCGAAATGGCGTATCAAAGGATGCTTCGATACGGGGCTTCGACAGGCTCAGCCCCTACTCAGCACGAACGGTGATAATGGAGTAGAAAATTGACCGTCCGCACCCGTGTCATTCCCTGTCTCGACGTTGCCAATGGGCGCGTGGTGAAGGGCGTCAATTTCGTCGACCTGAAGGACGCCGGCGATCCGGTGGAACAGGCCAAGCTCTATGACGCGGCGGGGGCGGATGAACTCTGTTTCCTCGACATCACCGCCACGCATGAGGCGCGCGGGACCATATTGGACGTGGTGCGCCGCACCGCCGAAGTCTGCTTCATGCCCGTGACCGTGGGCGGCGGCGTGCGCAGCGCCGAGGATGCGCGCGCGTTGCTACTGGCCGGCGCGGACAAGGTGGCGGTCAACAGCGCGGCGGTCGTGCGGCCCGAACTGGTCGCCGACATTGCCGACCGTTTCGGCAGCCAGTGCATCGTCGGATCGGTCGACGCCCGGCGGGTGGGCGACAACAAGTGGGAAATCTTCACCCATGGCGGTCGCAAACCGACCGGCATCGATGCGCTGGAGCATGCGCTGAAGCTGGCCGAACTGGGCGCGGGCGAACTGCTCGTCACGTCGATGGACGGGGACGGCACGAAGCAGGGCTATGACCTGGCCCTGACCCGCGCCATTGCCGACGCGGTATCGGTGCCGGTGATCGCCAGCGGCGGCGTCGGCACGCTCGACCATCTGGTCGAAGGCGTGGTCGAAGGCCATGCCAGCGCGGTGCTGGCCGCCTCCATATTTCATTTCGGTCAACACACTATTGCCGAAGCGCATCAGGCTCTGGCAGCGGCAGGCATTCCGGTCCGCCACCACTAAGCCCCGGAAAAGCCGGCTTATGTCGGGTTAATTTACAGTAACCATATTTCCGGAGTCCCGAGCCAGCCGGCCGGCCCCGGAAAAGCGTCATCTCACAAAATTGGCACGCAACCTGCGAAGGGAAGATCAGGGTCGTTTCGAAGCGATTATTTCTTCTTGAGACAGGGGTGAATAGTATGAAAATCAGCAAAACTCTCCTCGCGGTCGGGGCCGCAGGACTGATGGGCACCGCTGTGCCCGCACCGGCGCAGGCCACCTGGTGGTGCTGGTTCGGCAAGTGCGGCGGCTCTTCGTCGGGCGGTACGACCAGTTCCGGTGGCACGACTAGCTCGGGTGGCTCTTCGGGCGGCACGCCGACCCCGGTGCCCGAACCGGAACAGATGGCGCTGTTCGGCATGGGGGCGGCCGTACTGGTCGGCCGCCTGTTCATCGCGAACCGCAAGCGCAAATAATATAGTTGACGGGTCGCGCGCGCGGCGCTTGATGCAGGCCCATGCGCGCGACCCTTCAAACCCTGGAACAGACCATCCTCCAGCGACGGAAGGCCGACCCGTCAGCCTCCTATGTCGCCAAGCTCGCCGCCAGGGGCCGCGCCAAGATTGCGCAGAAGGTCGGCGAGGAAGCGGTGGAAGCCGTCATCGCCGCCATGGCGGACGATCGACAGGAACTGATCGGCGAGAGCGCAGACCTGATTTTTCACCTGATGATGTTGCTGGCCGATCTGGACGTGCCGTTCGACGCGGTGCTGGACGAACTGGACCGGCGCGAGGGCATGTCGGGCATCGCGGAGAAAGCCGCGCGCCCGAAGGATTGAACGGAAAGATGTGGCCCGCTTTGCGTTGATGCAGTTTGGCATCAGACGCAGGGGGAAGACATCATGGTCCGGACAGTCATCGGCGGATTGCTTGGCGGGATCGCCATGTTCATCACCGGATTTATTTTCTGGGGGACGCCGCTGTCCGCGCTGGCGTTCAGCCGGGCGGGCGATGAGGCCAGCGCCAATCTGCAAGCCGCCATGGCACAGGCGCTCACCCAGACCGGCACCGGCGTCTATATCATTCCCGATCCGGCGACGGCGCAGGGCACGATCCTCTATGGCCGTGGCCCGGTGGCGCAGGTCTTCTACAATAGCAGCGGTTTTCCGGTGATGGATGGCAGCGCGCTGATCGGCGGACTGATCCTGTCGCTGATCGTTGGCGTGCTGATTGCGCTGGCGCTGCGCTTTGCGCTCAGCGATTTCGCCAGCCGGGTGCGGGTCAGCATCCTGTTCGCGCTGGCGGCGGTGCTGTGGCTGCATATCGGGCAGGCCGTGTTCAACCATGCGCCCTGGGGCTATATCCTCTACCTCGCCTTCAGCGATTTCGTGGCGCTGGCGCTGGCCGGCCTGATCGCCGCGAAGCTGATGGAGACGAAAGTCGCATCAGTCGGCACCGTTCACTAAGCCATTTCCTGCGCCATGCGGATCATGCAGGCGGCGTGGCGGCGGGCAATGGCCATGCGGTCCGCGCCATAGCCGCCGCCCATGGTGCTGGCGACGGGCAGACTGCGCGCCCGCGCCTGTCGCATGACGAAGCGATCGCGGGCGTCCAGACCGACATCGCTCAGCGCCAGTCGCCCCAGCCGATCGTCAGCATGCGGATCGATCCCGGCCTGATAGAGGATGAGGTCGGGGCGGAAATCGTCCAGCACGCGCGGCAATATGTCCGTCAGCACTGCCAGATAGGCGTCGTCTCCGGTCCCGTCTTCCAGCCCGATGTCGAGCGTCGAGCGCGCCTTTCGCACCGGGAAATTCTTTTCCGCGTGGATCGACAAAGTGAAGATGTCGCCGCGCCCCGCCAGCAGCGATGCGGTGCCGTCGCCCTGATGCACGTCGAGGTCGAGGATCAGGATGCGCGCCGCATCCCCCTCCGCAATCAGCCGGTTGGCGGCGATGGCAAGGTCGTTGAACACGCAATAGCCCGCGCCCGTATCGGCCAGCGCATGGTGGCTGCCGCCTGCCGCATTGGCGGCATAGCCATGGGTCAGCGCCAGTTTCGCCGCCAGCCAGGTGCCGCCGGGCGACAGCAGCGAACGGCGCATCACCCGATCGGTCACGGGAAAGCCGATCCGCCGTTCCTTTTCCGGCGGCACCGACAGAGTCAGCACCTGGTCTACATAGGCGGGATCATGCACCACCTCTATCCATATGCGGGGCATGGGCTGTGGGGTATGGCACTGAAAAGCCACGCCGCTTTCCGCCAGCGCATCCATCACCAGACCATATTTGTCGAAACGAAATACGTTCCCATCCGTTGCAGGGGAGACATAGGCGGGATGGTGAATAACGTGCAGCATGATCTTTTCCCGCTATCGCGATTTGAACCGTGGCGGCTTTGCGCTATCTGGTCCAGCATGAACCGTCCCGATTTGATCCGTTTTTCGCTGCTGGCGCTGCTTGGCATCGGCACATCTCCGCTTGCAGCGCAAACCCAGCCCCCTGTGGTCGCGCCGACGCTGACCCCGCAGACCGTGCAGCCGCTGCCCGTGCCACCGCCTCCGATCCCGATTCCGGCCCTGTCGCCGGCGCAGGAAGACTGGGCCAATGGCTGGTTGCAGACCGGCGCGGCGCAGGGTTTGATGGCGCGGCAGAAGGCGAGCGGCCCGCTGAAGGGCGAGGCGCTGGTGAGCGCCCTGCTCGATCGCGCGAAGGCACTGGGCACCGGCCGCGTCGACAGCGCCGATTTTCTGGAAGTCTGGGCGCTGCGCCCCGCCACCATCGATCCGCGCCCTGCGCTGGCCAAGGCGGTCAGCGAAGATCGGCTGCAACAATGGGCCAATGGCCTGACGCCGCCCTGGTCGGGCTATGACACGCTGCGCAAGGGCCTTATCAAATATGAGGCGATCCGCGACAAGGGCGGCTGGCCGACCCTGACCGCCGGCACCTCGCCCGACGTGGTGCGCGCCCGCATCGCGCTGGAAGACCCCGCCGTCACGCAGAATGAAAATCTGGTCGATGTGATCCAGCGCGCCCAGCGCCGCTATGGGCTGGAGCCGACCGGCGCGCTGGGCGCCCGCACGCTCGAAGCGCTCAATGTCAGCGTGGACGACCGGATCGCCGCGATCATGGCGAATATGGAACGGTGGCGCTGGATGCCGCGCAGCCTGCCGGTCAACCGTGTGCAGGTGAATATCGCCGCTGCCGTGCTGACCGTGTTCGAAGGCGACCAGCCGGTCACGTCGATGCGCGCCGTCACCGGCAGCCCGACCAACCAGACGCCGATGCTGTCGTCCAGCATCCATTCGATCGTGGTCAATCCGCCCTGGAACGTGCCGATGTCGATCGCCAAGCGCGAATTGTTCCCCAAGGGACGCGCGACGCTGATCAAGCAGGGTTACAAGATCATCAAGACGCCCGAAGGCGGCGAACGCATCGTCCAGCCGGCCGGTCCCGGCAGCGCGCTGGGCCGGTTGAAGTTCGATTTCAACAATCCCTTCGCCGTCTATCTGCACGACACGCCGTCGCGCGGGAAATTTTCCAGCTATGACCGTCTGGCCAGCCATGGTTGCATCCGTCTGGAAAAGCCGGTGGCGCTGGCCGAACGGATGGTCGCCGCCGACCCCAATCTGAATGGCCAGATCCAGACGCTGATCGACGAGGGCAAGACGCAGCGCGTGTCGCTGCCCAGCCAGGTCGCGGTCTATCTGCTCTACTGGACTGCCTTTGCCGGCAATAATGGCACGGTCAGCTTCCGCGCCGACCCTTATGGCTGGGACAAGCTGCTGGCCCAGAAGATCGAGGCATCGAGCCGCCGGGTCGATCCCACTGCCGCCCCATCCCCTGCTATCGCATCGAAGGACTGACACCCCATGCGCAAAATTGCCCTTATCGCCCTCGCCGGTGCTCTGGCCCTTGCCGCCTGCGGCAAGAAGGAAGAAGAAGCCCCTGTGACCAACAATCTGGTCGAGCCGCCGGTCGAAAATGTGATCGTCGACGAACCCGAAGCGCCGCTGCCCGAAGTGCAGAATAATGCCGTCGCGACTCCGGTCGCGCCGCCGCCCTCCGTATCGGAACAGCAACAGATTCAGGATGATGCCGAAGCCACCGGCATGACGTCACGCCTGCCAGAAGGCGGCGAACAGAGCCAGCCAGCGGACAGATCGAGCACGACAGGCAACTGAAACCGCCCGCCCCGGTCTTCAACCGGGGCGACGGCTTTGCTATATTGCGGCCATGGATCGCCGCAATTTTACGAAGTTCGCTTTAAGCGGACTCGCCTTTTCGTTTCTGTCGGACAGCATGGGTCGCGCCGCTCTGCCGACAGCATCTGAAACGCTTGGATCGAAAGCTCTGGCGCCTGAACCCACGAGTCTCGCTCCGGTTCCGGCGACGCCGCGCGCCGTCGCAGAAAAACCTTATGCCCCGCTGCTGGAGCGGGCCAAGGCGGCGCTCGACAATCATGCCCATCATTTCGAATTGCGCGATCGGGTGGCGATCGTCGATTTCGACGCCCCGTCAAAGGATATGCGGATGCATATCGTCGACCTGATCGGCGGGCAGACCAGCAGCTATCTGGTGTCGCACGGGCGCGGGTCCGATCCGGCCCATTCAGGCTGGCTGCACAGCTTTTCCAACGAACCCAATTCGCTGGCCAGCAGCCAGGGCGCGTTCAAGACCGGCGATATCTATGTCGGCCAGCATGGCCGGTCGATGCGACTGATCGGCCTGGACGCACAGAACAACAATGCCGAATCGCGCGCGATCGTCGTCCATGGCGCCGATTATGTGAGCGAGGACCATGTCGCGGCCTGGGGCAAATGCGGCCGCAGCGAAGGCTGTTTCGCGGTGGCGCCGCATCTGGTGCCACAGGTGCTGGCGCTGCTGGGGCCGGGGCGGATGCTCTATGCGGACAGGCTGGGCACGGCCTGAGCATTTGTTTGGAAAATGCGCCGCTGGCGCGGCAACAAAAATGCGCTCTTTCGCGCATTTTTCAAACAGCCTTTAGCCTCATTGGGTTGCCGAACCTTTAGGGTATGACCAGTTCCATCCCGGCCTTCACCCGGTCAAGCGCGACATAGCTGTGATAGCTGGCGACTGAGTCATTCTCGGCGAAGAGGCGGCGGGTGGTCGCTTCATAACTGCGCATGTCCGGCGCGACGATCAGCATGATGAAGCTGCGGCCGCCGGTGACATAATAGCATTGCTGCACGTCCGGATCGGCGCGAAATAATGCCTTCGCCTGATCGACCCGTGCCGCCTTCTCATCGACCAGATTGACCTCCACGATCGATGTGACGCCAAGCCCCACCGCGTCCGGATCGACGATCGCGGCATTGGCGGCAATCACGCCATGCTTTTCCATCGCAGCGATGCGGCGCTGCACGGCGGCGGTGGACAGATTCACCGCTTCGGCAATGGCACGTTGCGGCATGCGATTGTCGCGCTGGACGAGTCGCAGGATCGCCCGGTCGAAGGCGTCCAGCGGGCGATAGGAAGGGCGGATAGCAGGCATATATGCGTAATTGTTGCATTTGACTGCCCGATCAAGAGCATTTTTCCCGCTGCAATGATGATAAAACCCGCTCTGCACGATGGGCAGGACAGGCGCGGCATGAACAGGACAGCCAATAGCAATATCTATGCGGGCCTCGCCTGCGGCATGGGCGCCGGCGCATTGTGGGGCCTGGTGTTTCTGGCACCTGAGGTGATCAGCGGATTCAGCCCGTTGCAGCAGGCGGTCGGCCGCTATCTGGCCTATGGTGCGCTGTCACTGATCCTGATCGCGCCGCGCTGGCGCAGCCTTGCCGCGCGTCTGACGCCGCGCCTGCTCTGGGCGCTGGCCTGGCTCGCGCTGGCGGGCAATCTCTTTTATTATGTGCTGCTGGCGAGCGCGGTGCAGATGGGCGGCATCGCCATGACATCGCTCGTCGTCGGCTTCCTGCCGGTGGCGGTGACGATCATCGGCAGCCGGGAAGCTGGAGCGCTGTCGCTGCGGCAACTGGCGCCCTCGCTGCTGCTGTGCATCGCTGGCGCACTCTGCATCGGCTGGCAGGCGGTGGTGATGCCGGGGACCGGGCCGGTCGCCACGCGCCTGACGGGCTTTCTCTGCGCGGTGGGGGCGCTTGCCTCCTGGACCACCTTCGCCATCGGTAATAATCATTGGCTGCGGCGTCAGCCGGATATGCCGGCGCAGGACTGGAACCTGCTGATCGGTCTGGCCACCGGGGCGCAGGCCCTGCTGTTCCTGCCGGTCGTGTTCCTGTTTGGCCTGGGCGATCATGATGCAGCCGCCTGGACGAAGTTCGCTTCTGTCTCCTTCGCTGTCGCGCTGCTCGCGTCGATCGTCGGCAACATGCTGTGGAACCGCATGAGCCGGTTGCTGCCGCTGACCATGGTCGGCCAGATGATCCTGTTCGAAACCGGCTTCGCACTGCTCTATGGCTTTCTGTGGGAACGCAGGCTTCCGACACCGCTGGAGGGCACCGCCTTCCTGCTGGTGATCGGCAGCGTCATCACCTGCATCGCCGCGCATCGGCGGCCGGTTGCGGCAGAAGCCACGATGGCAGCCTGATTGCGTCCTTTCCCCTTTGACAGAATCGCTATAGGGCGATTTTCATGACCAACATGTTTCTTGTGATGGGCGGCGGCGCGATCGGCGCGGCGCTGCGCTATCAACTGGGCCGCTTCGTCGCCCCCATGACCCCCGGTGCCATCTGGCCCTGGGGTACTTTTGCCGCCAATCTGATCGGTGGCCTTGCCATGGGCCTGCTCGCCGGATGGCTGGCGCGCGGCAGTGCCACATCTGGCGAACCGATCCGCCTGCTGCTGGGCGTGGGCGTATTGGGCGGCTTCACCACCTTTTCCGCCTTCAGCCTGGAAACCATGCTGATGATCGAGCGCGGGCAGATTGCGATGGCGCTGGCCTATGCGGTCGCTTCGGTGATCGGAGCGGTCGGCGCACTGGCGCTGGGCCTCAACCTGATGCGGAGTGCCGTGGCATGAAGGGGCGTCCTCCCAGCAAGAGCGGCGCGGGTTCGCGCGGCAATGATACGCGCAGCGCTGGCCCGCGTGGCGGCAAGCCGTCCGGCGGCCGTCCTTCGGATCGCAAGGCGGGTGATCGCAAGCCCGCCGATCGCAAAACAGGTGGTGCGCTGGGTCGCGGCAAGCCATCCAGCCCGCGCAAGAGCGACGGCGACAAGCCCGCTTTCCGGCCCAAGGCGCCCGCCGCCGCCAAATCGGCCGCTGCCAAGCCCGCGCCCGCAAAGGCGGCATCGGCCCCCGCAAAGCCCAATCCGGCCAAGGGCGTTTCGCTCGACGTGCGGCAGTTCCGGGTGAAGGCGGACGATGACGGCATCCGCCTCGACCGCTGGTTCCAGCGCCATCTGCCCGATGTCGGCTTCAATCTGGTGTCGCGCTGGTCGCGTACCGGCCAACTCCGCGTCGATGGCGCGCGCGCGGCGCCGGGCGATCGCATCGTCGAAGGCCAGATGATCCGCGTGCCCCCCGCCGAAGCGAAGCCCGAAGCGGCGGAAAAGCCCAAGCGCGTGCGCGTGATCGACCTGACCCCCGACGAGATCGCCTTTGCGCAGGAGATGGTGATCCATCGCGACGAGCAGGCGATCGTCATCAACAAGCCTCCCGGCCTCGCCACGCAGGGCGGCACCAAGACCGACGAGCATGTCGACAAGCTGCTCGACGGCCTGCTGTTCGACGCGGAATCGCGCCCCAAGCTGGTGCATCGGCTGGACAAGGATACGTCAGGCGCGCTGCTGCTGGCCCGCTCCAGCCGCTCCGCCGCCCATTTCGCCAAGGCTTTCTCCAGCCGCACGGCGCGCAAAGTCTATTGGGCGCTGGTGATCGGCGTGCCGTCGATCGGCGACGGTATGATCGAACTGCCGCTCGCCAAGCAGCCGGGCACCGGCGGCGAGAAGATGCATGTCGATCAGGAGGAAGGGCTGCCCGCCCGCACCCGCTATCGCGTGATCGAACGTGCCGGCAACCGCGCCGCCTGGGTGGAACTGCAACCCTATACCGGCCGCACCCACCAGTTGCGCGTGCATCTGGCCGCGATCGGCTTCCCGATCGTGGGCGACGGCAAATATGGCGGCAAGGACGCCTTCCTGTCCGGCACGATCAGCCGCAAGATGCACCTGCACGCCCGGCGCATCCGCGTCGACCATCCTGATGGCGGCCGGGTCGACGTGATGGCCGATCTGCCGACGCATTTCGCCAACAGCTTGCAAGAACTGGGCTTCGATCTTTCCCTCGGCGACATGCCGCTGGACGACGAGATCGACCGCACGCCGACCCGCGAGGATGAAAAGCGGTTCGCCCGGCAGCATGCCAAGCAGGTCCGCAAGGATCGCAAGGGCGAGCGTCGCTCACGGGGCGGCCCGAATAAGGGATGACGCCGGGCGCGCCCTATCGCTGGCGTGACGAGGCGGCAATCCGGGCCTTCGTGGCGCAAGCGGGCTTCGGCCTGCTCTGCGTCGCGGGGCCGGACAAGGTGCATGTCGTGCATCTGCCGCTCCTGTGGCTGGATGACCGGCGGATCGGGGTGCATATCCATCGCGCCAATCCGATCGTCCGGCATCTGGAGGGGCAGGACGCGCTGATCGTCGTCACCGGTCCGCATGGCTATGTCAGCCCGGACTGGTATGGCCTGCCCGACAAGGTGCCGACCTGGAACTATCTGTCCGCCGAACTGCGCGGGCCGATGGCGCGGCTGGACGCGGACGCCACCGTCGCGCAGATCGACGCGCTGAGCCATGATCAGGAAGCGCGGCTGGCGCCCAAGCCGGTGTGGACGCGCGACAAGATGGCGCCGGGTAGTTTCGATCGGCTGCTGGGCGGCCTGATCGGCTTTTCCATGCAGGTGGAGACGGTGCACGGCACCGCCAAGCTGGGACAGGACAAGCCGGAAGCTGCGCGCGCGGGCGTGGCAGAGGCGCTGGACGCCGGCGGTAACGGGGAATTGGCGGCGCTGATGCGGGCGACGATGACGGATGCGGTTGCGCCCGGGGTGGACATCGGGGCGGACATGGCATGAGCAATCCCCTGGTCGTCTTCGATTGCGATGGCACGCTGGTCGACAGCCAGCATAGCATCTGCACGGCGATGGCCCGCGCGTTCGAGGATGTAAAACTGGCCCCGCCGGAGCGCCCGGCGATCCTGTCGGTGGTCGGCCTGTCGCTGCCGGCGGCGATGGCGCGACTGTTGCCAGAGGCGGAGAGCGATTTCCACGATCATCTGACGGAGCGCTATAAACAGGCCTTTCACGCGCTGCGGCGCGAAAATGCCGTGTCGGAACCGCTCTATCCCGGCATCGGCGATCTGGTGCGGGAACTGGATGCGGCGGGATGGCTGCTGGGCGTGGCGACCGGCAAGTCCGATCGTGGCCTCAACCTCTGCCTGACCCATCATGGCATCATCGACCGGTTCGTGACGCTCCAGACCGCCGATCGCCACCCGTCCAAGCCGCATCCCTCCATGCTGCTGACCGCCATGGCGGAAGCGGGCGCGGCGCCCGAAACCACGGTGATGATTGGCGACACCAGTTTCGACATCGACATGGGGCTGGCGGCGGGCGCGCGCACGATCGGGGTCGGCTGGGGTTATCATCTGCCCGATGAACTGGTCGCGGCCGGTGCCCATGCCGTAGCGATGGACAGCGCGGCCCTACGCGGCCATATCGGCGCGCCATGACCGACCTTCCCCCTACCCCGCCGCCGCCTGTCGATCCCGAAAAGATCGCGCGCCAGCGCCACTTCGCCATCGGCATCTTTCGCCTGTCGGGCGCCTTCATCGTGATGTTCGGCTTTCTTGCCATCATGCAGCGGTTCGACTGGGTACAGGGCAACCGGGCCAAGGCGTTCGGCGCGATCATGGTCGTCACCGGCCTGTTCCAGTTCGTCATCGTCCCGCGCCTGCTGCTGGTGCTGTTCCGCCAGAGGCCGCCGCAATGAAGCGTTTTTATACGGATGTGACGATCGTCGAGGCCGAGGGCGGTTTCGCGATCCAGCTGGATGGCCGCCCGGTCCGCACCCCGGCGCGCGCGCGGCTGGCGCTGCCGACGCAGGCGCTGGCGCAAGCGGTTGCGGAGGAATGGCGGGCGCAGGGCGAGACGATCGAACCGGCCTCCATGCCGATGACCGGGCTGGCCAATGCGGCAATCGACCATGTCGCGGCGAACAAGGCGGATTTTGCCGCCGGGGTGGCACGCTATGCGCAGAGCGACCTGCTCTGTTACCGTGCCGATGGCCCCGATACTTTGGTCGCGCGGCAGGCGGCGGCGTGGGAGCCGCTGCTCGACTGGGCGCGGGCACGCTATGACGTTGCCTTCGCCGTGACCCAGGGCATCATCCCCGTGCCCCAGCCGGACGAGACGCTGGCCCGGCTGGAGGCGGCCGTCGTCGCGCTCGATCCCTTCATATTGACGGGCCTGTCGACTTTGGTGACACTCAGCGGATCGCTGGTATGCGGTCTGGCGCTGGTCGAGGGCGGGCAGGATCGTGATGCGATCTGGCAGGCGGCGGAGATTGACGAGGCCTGGCAGGTCGAACAATGGGGCGAGGATGCCGAAGCCAGCGCCCGCAGTGCGCGGCGCACAGCCGATTTCGCCACCGCCGCAGCTTTTTGCGTGCTGGCCCGCGCCTGAAAGGCTGGAACCCGCGCGCCCTTTCGGTCATTCTGCCGATCGATGATGCGGGCCCTAGACCCCGACTGACCTTAGGCCCCGACCGACTTTACGCCATGAGGAGATCCAGAGCTTGGCGCAGATGCTGACCAGGTCCGTGCTGACCGCCCTTTTCGCTTTTGCGACCCCGGCTCTGGCGCAGCTTCCGCCAGCGCCCCCGCCCGAGGCGCCGCCAGAGGAAGCCGCACCGGTGGAGGAAGCGGCCCCGGTCGCGCGCGAGTTGACCTCCGCCGAAATCGCTGCCTTCAATCAGGCTGTGACCGACTTCACCGCAGGCCAGACAGCCCAGCAGCAGGGCGACAATCAGGGCGCGGTCGCCAAATATGACGCCGCGCTGCCGGCCATCCGTGTCGCGGTGGAGGCCGATGCGGCGAAGATGGACAATGTCAATTTCCTCGCCAACGCCCTCTATGCCGATGCGGCCGCCTATGGCGCGCTGGGGCAGATGGACAAGGTGATCCCGCTACATGAAGAATCGCTGCCCTATTGGCGCAAGCTGGCCGAGGCGAAGCCGGAGGATGCGACGACCCGCACGATCCTGACCGGCATATTGGTCCAGATCGGCAATCAGAAGCTGGCCGATGCCGATGTCGCCGGGGCCGACCCCTATTATAGCGAAGCGCTGCCGCTGGCGCGGCAGGGCGTGGAAGAAAAGCCGGGCGATCCGGCGGCGCGCAACCAGTTGCTGGCGGTGCTGATCGGCGCCTGCCAGACATCGATGGTGGAAGGGATGCGCGACGAAGCGATCAACCTGGGCAAGGAAATGATCGCCGACGGCAGCATCGATGCGGCCAACCGCCCTTCGGTCGATGCGCTGACGGGATCGGCGGGGTAAGGGGCAGCGGGGTGGGCATTTGCAACGTTGCGCAGGCCCACCCCCTAACCCCCTCCCGCAAGCGGTAGGGGGAACTATGTCTGCACACTTTCAACGAATCAGAAGCGATCCGTCACTTCTTCTGACGGCCAACATAACCTTCACATATGAACGCCAGGCTGAAGACTGAGGTGCTCAGTAGCACAAGCGACCAGTTACCCATAAGCGGGCCATCAAGGCTTTGAAGCCCAAGGCTTGCCAATAGGCCGACATAAGAAAGCAGCAGCAAATATTTCGCCACTTTATGCAACGCGAGCATCGTCACCTCCTTGAGGTTCCTGATATAATTGCAAACAAGGTGCGCCCGCAACCGAACGGGTGCCAGCCTTCACCTCTACCGCCCATTATCCGCGATGATGTCGACGCTGGTCTTGCCGCCCGGCGCGTCGGTGAAGAGGATGAAATAGGCGCTGCCGTCCGCGCCGCGGGTGCCGCCCAGTACATGGTCGCCGCCCAGGATGCGATGTTCGCCGTCATAGCCCGCGCGGCGCGCGAGGGTGTAATAATAGTCCATCACGCCCTGACGCGGGACCGGCGTCACGAAACTGGCCGCGCGCAGGGTGCAGCCATCGACCTGCGTGCCCGCCGCTTCGGTCAGTTGGGCGCCGGGATAGAGGGCGAAGGGTTCGGGCAGGCGCTGCGCCCATTCCATGCCGTAGTTCAGCTTCTTCGCGCAATTGCCGTTGCCGCCGCGCCGGGTCGCCTGCTCGCGCGCAACCGCGCCCAGTGTGACGGCGGAGGCCATCGCTTCCCCCTCGCTCGCGGTCGGCGCGGTCAGCAGCTTGCCGCCGGCCTGCTTCACCGCCTGCGCCTGCGCCGCTCCGGCATCGCCCGCTAGCACCGGCACCGCGCCATTGGCGGGCTTGTCGGCCGGCCGCACGGCGTTGCGGTTGGACTGGCCTACGAGCTGCGGGTCGACCACGATCGGATCGGCCAGCGCGCCCTTGAGCGCGGGATCGGCGACATTGTTGGTCAATTGCGCGTCGAGCGCGGCAAGATTCGCATCCTTGTCGCCCTTGCCACAGGCGGCGAGCGCCAGCACGAGCGACAAGATAGCGGCGGACCGGACAAGCGTCATATTCTACTCCTTCGCCACCGGGCCATGAACAGGAAGCGTTGATCTTCGATTAGGATTGGACGGAATTGGCCGATTTTCCTGTAAAATGCCAGTTTCGTCTGACTGGCGCCACGGGCATGTCTTGCTCTGGGACAGGTTGAAGGCCATGTGTTGACGATGCTCAACATCCTGTCCGGCTTCATCGGCCTTGTCGCCCTCATCCTGATGATCCCTGCGGTGCTACCGCTGCTGGGCGCGCTCAACTGGCTGTTCGTGCCGCTTGCGCTGTTCGGGGCGTTTATCGGCATGATTTCATCGCGGAATGGCGGGCGCAATTTCTGCCTGATCGTCGCGGCCTTCGGCGCGCTGCGCCTGTTCCTGGGCGGAGGCATTTTCTGACCGACGCCCATGCAGAGATGCGGCGCGGCCTGCTGGCCGCAGCCGGCGCCTATGGGCTGTGGGGGCTGTTGCCGCTCTTCTTCCGCCTGCTGCACCATGTCGACCCGGTGGAGATCGTGACGCAGCGCGTGCTGTGGTCGCTGTTGCTGATTCTGGCGCTGCTGGCCCTGCGGAGCGGCCTGCCGCCCTTTCTGGCGGCGTTACGGACGCCGCGCTTGCTGCTGCCGCTGGCCGGTTCGGCGCTGATGATCGGCATCAACTGGCTGACCTATGTCTGGGCGGTCAATGACGGGCACGTGGTTGCGGCCAGCCTTGGCTATTTCCTCAACCCGCTGGTCGTCGTCACGCTGGGCGTGCTGGTGTTGAAGGAAAAGCTGCGCCGGTCGCAGATGCTGGCCATTGGCGTCGCGGCGATCGGGGTCGCTATTCTGGCGGCATCGGCGCTGACGACCCTGTGGATAAGTCTGGCGCTGGCCTTCAGCTTCGCCTTTTATGGCCTGTTGCGTAAGCTGACACCGGTAGCCCCAATGACGGGTCTGGGAGTGGAAACGCTGCTGCTCACCCCGCCGGCCATCGCCTATCTGCTGTGGGAAGCGAGCCATGGCAGTGTCGGCTTCGGGCAGGATGCGCCGACCACCGCGCTGCTGATCATTTCGGGTGCGGTGACGACGGTGCCGCTGGTACTGTTCGCGATGGCGGCGCAGCGACTGCCGATGGCGACGCTGGGCCTGCTGCAATATCTGGCGCCGACGCTGCAATTTCTGTGCGGCATCATCATCTTTGGCGAGACATTGAGCGGCGGGCAGATTGCCAGTTTCGGGCTGATCTGGCTGGGCCTGATCCTGTTCGCCAGCGACAGTTTTATCACTGCGCGGCGAAACCGGCTGGCGACGGCTTAGAGCATCGCACCTTTACCCACATCCGTTCGTCCTGAGTAGCCATTGAGCTTGTCGAAATGGCTACTCAGGACGAACGGTTCAGATTAAAGGCGCTATGCTCTAAAATACTGGTCCCGCTTTCAACGGGACCGGTGCCTTTGCATCAGGATGGCAGGAGTTGCCCGGTGCGCCGCCGGGCAAGCTGGTCGTCGAACACCGGATTGCCCAGCAGGAAGCTGATTTCCTTCGCCCGGTCCTGATTGACCATTTCGTCCGGCATCGACGCCAATATCGCGTCGAAGCGCGTGCGCATGCCGTCGGCAAATTCGGGGTGGGTCAGGATATAAAGGTCATTGGCGCATATCCCCGCCAAGACCCGTTCGCCCACTTCATCCGCGCTCATCCATAAAGGCGATATCGGGCGCTTCTCCAGATCCTCCTCGCGCTGGCGATAGCCGCTGTCGTTGCGATTTTCGGCGGGGCGCAATTCGCCGCTATGGGCGATATTGCTCTGCACCGGCCCCGGCATGAAGGCGGAGACGCCGATATTTTCCGCAGCCAGCTCGCCCCGGATCGCTTCGGAAATGCCCAGCACCGCCGCCTTGGCCGCCGTGTAGATGGCCGAATAGCTGATCGGGATCAGCGCCGATTGCGACGATGTGGTGACGATCTGCCCTCCTTCCCCATGTGCCTTGATGCGCGGCAATATGGTGACGAGGCCGTTGATGACGCCGCCCAGATTGACGCCCATGCCCCAATCCCAGTCATCGAACCGCGCGTCCAGCACTGGCCCCATCACGCCGATGCCGGCATTGCCGATCAGCATGTGGATCTTGCCGAAGCGTGCCTCCGCCGCGTCGGCGGCGCGGGCGAAACCGGCGCGGTCGGTCACGTCCAGTTGCACTATTTCCACCTGTGCGTCGGCGCCAAGAGCGGCCTTCGCTTCCGCCAGGGATTCCTCGCGAATATCGGCGATCACCACATTGCCCCCCGCCCGCACCAGCGCGCGGGCGATGCCAAGGCCTATGCCATTCGCTCCGCCGGTGATGAAGGCCGTCCTGCCCCGCACATCGCCCATCGGCGCCTTTACCTGTGTCATCCCATCCTCTCCCTTATTGCTTCAGGCCCAGCATGGCCCGTGTTTCGCCCGCACTTGCCAGGTCGCCGCCGATCTTTTCAATGATGTCGACGCCCCAGCGCACCAGTTCCGCATTATCCGCCGCCAGACGGCCACGCCGCAGATAGATGGTATCTTCAAAGCCCACCCGGATATGCCCGCCCAGCAGCGCCGATTGCGCCGCCATGGGGAAGCTATGGCGGCTGACGCCGAAACCGGTAAATTGGGCGCCGCGCGGAATCTGGTTCTTTGCATAGAGCATCGCCTCCGGCGTGGCGGGCAAGCCATATTTGGTGCCCAGAACGAAGGTGAAGGGCACATTTCTGGGAATCGCGCCCTTGGCCATCAGATCGTCGGCGAAGACGAAATCGCCCGCCTCGAAACATTCGATTTCCGGCAGCACCCCGGCATCCTGAATCATATGGCCCATTTTCGTGATCATCGGGTCCAGATTGATCGCCACCCCGCCCCAGAGTTGCATGGTGCAGATGTCGAGCGTGCACATGTCGGGCTTGAGGTCGAGAATATGTTCCAGCCGCCGTTCGGCCGTGAACATCAAGGTGCCGGGACCGCAGACCGCCGGGTCTTCATCGCCCTGCATCCAGGTGCAGCCCGGCCCGGTGGTCACGTTCAATATGACTTCGCTATTCTTTGCGCGAATGAGGCCGACAACCTCGCGATAATCTTCCAGCGCCTGTGACGGCGCGCCTGTTTCCCGGTCGCGGACATGCAGATGGATGATCGACGCTCCGGCTTCCGCCGCTGCCAGTGCTTCCGCCGCGACATGATTGGGGCGGAAGGGGAAATTGGGGTGTGACGGCATGGGCGAACTTCCCGTCACCGCGCATGTCACAAATAGCTTGCCAGCCAATATCGCTCTCCTGTGTCATCTCGGCTATGCTGCCGACCGCAGACCAGAAGGTCTTGCAGAGGAGATGGCCCGCAAGAAGGCCGGTGGATGTCCCATTATTGCGAGTAACTGGATAAGGCATGGCACAAAGGGAAGAATTGACGCGGTTTCTGAAAGCCGCACGCGCGAAGCTGGCGCCGTCCGAAGTCGGGCTGCCGGCGGGCGAGCGTCGCCGCACGCGCGGCCTGCGGCGGGAGGAAGTGGCGACGCTCGCGGGGATGAGCGTGACCTGGTACACCTGGTTCGAACAGGGCCGGGAAGTGCAATTGTCCGCGCCGATGCTGGAGCGGTTGAGCCGCACCCTGCGCCTCAGCCCCAATGAGCGGGAATTTCTGTTTGCGCTGGCCCAGCACCGGCCGCCGCCACTGGCCCGCCGCGCGGACGAGACGATTCATGCCGGCACCCAGCATCTGATGGACGCGCTGTCCTTCCCCGCGCTGGTGATCGTGGAGGACTGGACGGTGATCGGCTGGAACCGATTCGTGGGGCAGGCCTTTCGCGATTACAGCCTGTTGCCGCGCGAGGAGCGCAATCTGTTCCGCATCCTGATGCTGCATCCGCGCTATCGCGCCGATCCGGACAAGTTTCAGGATATGTGCCGACGGCTGATCGCGCGGTTCAAATGGGATTATAGCCGCACCGCCCAGCCCGACGTGTTCGAAGGCATCATCGCGGACATGATGGAACAGTCCGAATTCTTCCAGCGATACTGGCAGGATTCGGAGATCATGGCCCATTTCGAGGATACGAATATCGCCGACATGCCGGGCGTGGGCGAAATCATGTTCCGCCACACCAGCTATGCGATCGAGGAGGCACCGGGCCAGCGGCTGTTGCTGTTCGCGCCGCTGGACGATGTCAGCGCCGCGCGCCTCGCCCGGCTGGTGGCCGATGCGGAGGCGCCGGCGCTGGCCTGAATTTTCTTCAGACCGTTCGTCCTGAGTAGCCACTGAGCCTGCCGAAGTGGCGTATCGAAGGATCAGCGCGGTGCAGGATGCTTCGATACGGGGCTTCGACTTCGCTCAGCCCCCTACTCAGCACGAACGGAATTTGGGGATTAATTCGTCTCGCGCTTCAGCCGTTCGGCCAGTGCGCCGATCTCTTCGGGTTCCAGCAGCCAGGTGCGGGTCTTGCGGCCTTCGCGATGGACCGGCTGGGTCAGCAGGACGCGAGCCTGTGCCTTTGCATGGTCCTTGTAGAGGCCGAAATGGACGGCGCAGTCGCGAATCGTGCCGATCAGCGGCGGCTTACCGTCCAGGTCGATCATGGTCGCGGGCTGTTCCCAGGGGATGCCGGCGACACCGGGATATTTCTGTTCCATGGCGCGGGGACACCATGCCGCGCCATGGAAATCAAGACTTATCGAAGGAGTGCCATCAGGATCGGGTCGCGCGTGGCGGCGGGATCGCGGCGGATTTCCGCTTCTTCCCGGCCGATTGCATGGAAGATCGCATCGCCTATCTGGCCCGACACATTGTCCGCCATCGCGACGATATCCTTGTTCCCGGCCGCCGCCAGCGCGACCGACAACATGTCGAACAGGTCCGATCGCAGCGCGCGCGACGCGCCGGGCAGCAGCGCCTCGACCACGGAGCCGCGGGCTTCGCGCGCCAGCAGATCGGTCGCCGCCGTCGGGCCGCCGCGCAGCACCGACACCGCATCGACCAGAGTCATCCGATGCACCGCATCCATCACCACCGGCGTCGCATTGTCGGCCAGATCGACCGCCACATCATTGAGCGCGCGCGACACCTGATTACGCACGGTGTTGGTGCGCAGCAGGGCGGCGAGCACGGCGCCTCCCTTCCCGCCGCCCAGATCGGGAGGGACGATGCGGGTCAACTGGTCGTCGTAGAAACCGCCCGGTTCGGTCAGCCGGGCAAAGGCGCGCTGGCTCGACAGTTCGAGCAGGCGGCGCACCGCATCCTCCACCGTATAGCGGCCCATCGGCGTGGCGCAGGCCGCCAGCGGCAGCAGCGCCAGCGTCGCGATCAGGCTGCGCCGGTCGGAAAGGCCGAATGAGTGTTCCATGACGCATCTCCCTTTTTACCGGGGATGCTATGGCGCGGCGAGGCTTGCCGGACGGTGAACGCCATCCCGTCATTGCGAGCGGAGCGAAGCAATCCATGGGTACGCCGGTGGATTGCTTCGCTCCGCTCGCAATGACGAAAGTTCAAGCGAACAGGATCCGGACCGAATCCGGCACCCGTTCCGCCCGCAGTCCGCCTGGGCGGCTGGCATCCGGCACGGTCCAGACCCGTTTTTCGGTGCATTCCACGCACAGCTTGCCATCCAGCGACAGGCGATGGGCGACGGTGAAGCTGCTATTGCCGAAGGACGGCGCATCCGCCTCCACCAGCACATCGTCACCATAGGCGGTGGGGATGAAGAAGCGGGCCGACACATCGACCATGGGGAAGCCGGCAAAGGGCATGGTCGCCAGCATCTGCCGCTTCTTGGGCAGGCCGGCCTGTTCGAACAACAGCATCGTGCTTTCGCCGAAAATGTCGAAATAGCGGGGCGCATGGACGATGCCGGCGGGGTCGCAATGCCCCCATTCGATGCGGACGATCCGCTGGAGGAAGGCGCTCACGCGAGAATGGTCTTTCCTTGCTTGGTGGTCTTTTCCGCCATCTCTTCGGGCGTTGGCGGCGTGGGGATAAGGAGCCCGCGCTGCACCGCGGGCCGCGCTGAAATTCTTTCGAACCAGCGCTGAAGGTGGGGAAAGCCGCCCATGTCCACACCGGCCCAGTCATGGCCGCGTATCCAGGGGAAGCAGGCGATATCGGCGATCGAATAATCGCCGACCAGATAATCATTATCGGCAAGGCGCGCGTCCATGACGCCGAACAGGCGCTGGCTTTCGCGGACATAGCGATCGATCACCGAAGGCAATTTTTCGTCGAAATAGCGGGTGAAGACGGTCGCCTGCCCCATCATCGGGCCAAGGCCGGACATCTGCCACATCACCCATTGGATCACCCGGCTGCGATCCTGCGCTTCCGTGGGGATGAACCGCCCGAACTTCTCCGCCAGATAGAGCAGGATCGCGCCGGATTCGAAGATGGCAAAGTCGCCTGCATCATGATCGACCAGCGTCGGGATGCGGCCATTGGGATTGAGCGCGACATACCAGTCCTGCTTCTGCACCCGGTCGGTCAGCGATATCGGCGTCACCTGATAGGGCACACCCAGTTCCTCCAGCAGGATCGCGACTTTCCAGCCATTGGGTGTTTCCGACGTCAGCAGTTCCAGCATCTTCCTCTCCAAATGTCTTTCCCCATGCAGAGCAAAGGCTTGCCGCCGCTGCAAGACGAGTGGCGGCGCTATCATTGAAACTGACAGGTTAAGGTGCCGGGTAGTGGCGCTGATAGTATCGACAGAGGCCTTGCGACCCGCCGGAACGCCAGCCACTTTCCCACTCGAAGGCGCCAAAGACGCCATAACCACAAGGTGAGGATGAACCAGCGCATGTTGACGCTCTACAGCTTCGGTCCGGCCGCCAATTCGTTGAAACCCCTGCTGGCTTTGTATGAAAAGGGGCTGGAATTCACCCCCCGCTTCGTCGACCCGACCCGGTTCGAACATCATGAGGACTGGTTCAAGGCGATCAATCCGCGGGGGCAAGTGCCCGCGCTGGACCATGACGGGCATATCATCACCGAATCGACCGTGATCTGCGAATATCTGGAAGATGCCTTCCCGGATGCGCCGCGCCTGCGCCCGGCCGATCCGGTGCAGATTGCGGAGATGCGCGTCTGGACCAAATGGGTGGACGAATATTTCTGCTGGTGCGTGTCGACGATCGGCTGGGAACGGATGATCGGCCCGATGGCGCGCAAATTGTCCGACGCCGAATTCGAGGAGAAGCTGAAGCATATCCCGGTCCCGGAGCAGCAGGCCAAATGGCGCAGCGCCCGCGCCGGATTCCCGCAGGCGGTGCTGGACGAGGAAATGCGCAAGATCCGCGTATCGATCGACCGGCTGGAGCAGCGCCTGTCGCAAAGCCTGTGGCTGGCGGGCGAGGACTATACGCTGGCCGATATCTGCAACTTCGCGATCGCGAACGGGATGCAGTTTGGCTATGCCGACATCGTCAACAAGGACATGACGCCGCATCTGGTCGCCTGGATCGAGCGGATCAATGCCCGGCCGGCCACGCAGGCCATGTTCGCCAAATCAAAGAGCGAAATGCCAGCCCGCCCCACCGCGACGGCGGCCTGATCCATGGGCTGGCAGGACGAACCGCCCGCCGGGCAATTGCGCATGTATCATATCCCCGGTTGCCCTTTTTCGGAGCGGATCGAGCTGCTGCTCGATCTGAAGGGGCTGCACGGCATCATGGCCGATCATGAGATCGACATATCGCAACCCCGGCCCGACTGGCTGCTCGCCAAGACGCGCGGGACCACTTCGCTGCCCGCGCTGGAACTGGAAAATGGCGAGACGCTGAAGGAAAGCATGGTCATCATGCGCTATTTCGAGGATCGCTTTCCCGATCCGCCGGTGGCGCGGCAAGACCCCTATGAACATGCGGTCGAGGCGATGCTGTGCGCGACCGACGGGCAATATACCGGGGCAGGATATCGCATGATCCTGAACCGCGACCCGGCGAAGCGCGATGAGCACAAGGCCGAGATCGACGCCCAATATGCGCGGCTGGACGAATTTCTGCGCCATTATGCGCCGGACGGGGATTTTCTGTTCGACCGGTTCGGCTGGGCGGAGGTCGCCTTCACGCCGATGTTCAAGCGGCTGTGGTTCCTCGATTATTATGAAGCCTATCAGATCCCGCAGCATCTGACCCGGCTGCTGCGCTGGCGCGATGCCTGTCTGGCCCATCCGGTGGCGCAGCGACATCACGGCCATCGCGAACTGATGACGCTTTATTATGATTATAGCCAGGGTGGCGGCAACGGACGCCTGCCCGAAGGCCGCACCATCTCCAGCTTCACGCTCGATCCGCCCTGGGACAGCCGCCCCCTGCCGCCGCGCGACAAATGGGGCACGCCCGCCACCGACGCCGAACTCGGCCTTCTTCCCGCATAAGGACATTCATCATGCCCAATACGCTCCAGCATTATATCGATGGCCAGTGGGTCGACAGCCAGGGCGGTCGTACCATCGCCGTCATCAATCCCGCCACCGACCAGAGCGCCGCCGACCTGATATTGGGCACGGCCGCCGATGTGGACGCAGCCGTGATCGCCGCCCGCCGCGCGTTCGAGACATTTTCGCTGACCGGCCGGGAGGAGCGCGTCGCGCTGCTGGAACGCATCATCGCTGAATATCAGAAGCGCGTGCCCGATATCGCCCGCGCCATCGCGACCGAAATGGGCTGTCCCATCTCCATCGCCCAGACGGCGCAGGCGGGATCGGGCCTTGGCCATCTGGGGCAGGCGCTGGCGGCGCTCAAAAATTACGAATTCAGCGAGAAGATCGGCGACAATCGCGTGGTGCGCGAGCCGATCGGCGTGGTGGCGCTGATCACGCCGTGGAACTGGCCGATGAACCAGATCGTGGCCAAGGTTGGCCCGGCGCTGGCGGCGGGTTGCACCATGATCCTGAAGCCATCCGAAGAGGCGCCAAGCTGCGCCGCGATCTTCGCCGAAATACTGGAGGCGGCGGGCGTGCCGGCCGGCGTCTTCAATCTGGTGCAAGGCGATGGCGAAGGCGTGGGCACCGCGCTCGCGAAACATCCCGATATCGACATGGTGAGCTTCACCGGATCGACCCGCGCGGGCATCATGGTGGCGAAAAATGCCGCCGATACGGTGAAGCGTGTCGCACAGGAACTGGGCGGCAAGTCGCCCAACATCATCCTGGAAGGGACGCCGCTGGACGTGGCGCTGCCGGGCGGCGTGGGCGGCGTGCTGCTCAATAGCGGCCAGAGTTGCGTGGCCCCTACCCGCATGCTGGTCCACCGGTCGCAACATGACGAAGCGGCACAGAAGGTCGGCGCGCTGTTCGCCGCCAAGAAGGTCGGCGATCCGCAGGCGGAGGGCGATCATATCGGCCCGGTCGTCAGCCAGCGGCAATGGGACCGGATTCAGGGCCTGATCCAGACCGGCATCGACGAAGGCGCCACGCTGATCACCGGCGGCACCGGGCGGCCCGAGGGGCTGGAAGCCGGCAGCTATGTGCAGCCGACCGTCTTCGCCAATGTGACGCCGGACATGACGATCGCGAAGGAAGAGATTTTCGGTCCCGTGTTGGTCCTGATGCCCTATGAGGATGACGAGGATGCGATCCGCATCGCCAATGACACCCCCTATGGTCTGGGCGCCTATGTTGCCGGCGACCCGGCCCGTGCCCGCAAATTCGTCAGCCGGATTCGGGCGGGCGCGGTGTTCGTGAATGCGGGCGGGCTTGCCTTCGACATGCCCTTTGGCGGCTACAAGCAATCGGGCAATGGCCGGGAATTCGGCAAGTTCGGGCTGGAAGAGTTTCTGGAGGTCAAGTCGGTGATCGGCGCGCTGCCCGAAGAGGTGGCGTGATGGCGACGCTGGCCAGAACCGAGGATATTGAGGACAGCGCGCGGCAGGCACCCGCGCTGATCCGCTATCTGGACGAGGGCGATTTCGTCACGCGGCGCTATGTGTCGCAAGGGGTGGAAATCAACACCGGCACCTATAGCGACCATCGCATGATGGTGCGCGACGGGATGCCGATCCGCGATCATTTCGAATTCGACACCCATGGCTTCATGCTGGGTCGACATCGCAGCGCGATCCGCGATTTCTTCGACAAGGAAGAGGTCGATCGCCTCTATCTGCGCGAATGCGAGGCGGCGATACAGGCGCTGACCGGCGCCTCCTGCGTGTCGGCGGGCGGGTGGATGATCCGCACCTCGGCCGACCTGACCGCGCGGGCGCAGGAGAAGGTGGAAAATTATCGCCATGAAGGCGGCATCCAGCCGCCGGCCGGCGAAGCACATGTCGATTATAATGAGATTACCGGACGGCGCGCGGCCGAGCGGGCCTATGCCGCCGCTTTCCCCGATGGTCCGGGCTATAGACGGTCTGTCTGCTTCAGTTTCTGGCGAACCTTCTCACCCGGCCCGCAGGACTGGCCGCTGGCGGTGTGCGACGGGCGCACCGTGTCGGATGAGGAAGCGACGTCCAACACTTTGTTCGTGGTGGACGAATTGCCGACCGGCGAGGCGCTGACCGTGCCGGTCGATGGCGAGGATCAGATGATCGCCGCCTCCATCTTCCGCCATCGCGACCGGCATCGCTGGTGGTATTTTTCGAACATGGCGGCGGACGATGTGCTGCTGTTCAAATTTCAGGACAGCGACCATGATGTGACATGGCGCTGTCCGCATACCGCTTTCCACGACAGCAGCCTGCCCGACACGCGGACCCGATCCAGTATCGAGGTCCGCGCCGTCGCTTTCTTCGAGTAAACAGGCGTCAGGCGAACTGCGTCGCTTCGAAACGCACCGGTTCGCCCACTGCGGCATTGGCGAGCGTGTCTTCCCACATCACGCGGTGACCGCGGATGATGGTGCCGATCGCCTTGCCGGTCAGGTCCATGCCTTCGAAGGGCGACCAGTTGCAGCGCGAGGCGAGCCATTCGCTGCCCACGGTCCAGCGCTTCTTGAGGTCGACCACGGTGAAGTCGGCGTCATAGCCGAGCGCGATCCGCCCCTTGCCGGTCAGGCCGAACACGCGCTGCGGCCCGGAGCTGGTCAGTTCGATGAAGCGGCGTAGCGTCAGCCGCCCTTCCGCCACATGGTTGAGCAGCAGCGGCACCAAAGTCTGCACGCCGGGCATGCCGCTGGGCGAGGCGGGATAGGCCTTCGCCTTTTCCTCGATCGTGTGGGGTGCATGGTCGCTGCCCAGCACGTCAGGCACGCCCTGATTGAGGAAATGCCACAGCCCGTCGCGATGCGCGCCCGACCGGATCGGCGGGTTCATCTGCGCATAGGTGCCAAGGCGCGGATAGGCATCTTCGCCCGCCAGCGTCAGATGCTGGGGCGTCACTTCGCAGGTGGCGATATCCTTGTTCTGGCCGATATAGTCCAGTTCGGCCGGCGTGGTGATGTGCAGGATATGGATGCGGCGGCGCGCCTTGCGGGCGAGCGCGATGATGCGCTTGGTCGCGATCAGCGCGCTTTCATCGTCGCGCCAGACCGGGTGGGAGGACGGGTCGCCCTCCACGCGATAATCCTTGCGCGCGTTCATGCGCGTCTCATCCTCGGCATGGATGGCGACGCGGCGGGTGCCGCTTGCCAGCACGCGGGCCAGCGCATTGTCATCATCCACCAGCAGGCTGCCGGTCGAGGCGCCCATGAAGATTTTCACCCCCGACGTGCCGGGAATGCGCTCCAGTTCCTTGAGTTGCTCGGCATTTTCCGCCGTCGCGCCGACATAGAAGGCATGGTCGCACCACATGCGATGATGCGCGCGCTTCAGCTTGTCATGCACCCGGTCGGCGGTGTCGGTATTGGGATTGGTGTTGGGCATTTCGAAGACGGCGGTGACGCCGCCCAGCACCGCCGCGCGGCTGCCCGATTCGAGATCTTCCTTATATTCCAGACCCGGCTCGCGGAAATGGACCTGACTGTCGATGCAGCCGGGCAGCACGTCCAGCCCGGCGCAGTCGATCACTTCGCCAGCATCGCCCAGACTGGTGCCGATCGCTACGATCTTGCCGTCGCGCACGCCCACATCCACGCTCTCCGCGCCGCCCGGCGTATGGACGGTGCCGTTCTTGAGGATCAGGTCATAGGTCTGGGTCATGGCTTTCGACTCTCTTCTCGGCCGGGACGGCTTGGATGTTGTGCGGGAGTGTCCTACCTAAAGCCGATGACCGGCACCACCCTGCGCAACCGCGCGCTCTTACGAATTTCGGGCGAGGAAGCCCGCCCCTTCCTTCAGGGCCTGCTGACCCGCGACGTGGTGAAGCTGGCGCAAGGCGAACCGCGCTGGACGGGGCTGCTGACGCCGCAGGGCAAGGCGCTGTTCGACTTCATCCTGTGGAGCGACGGCGACGATGTGCTGATCGATTGCGAGGCTGAGCAGGCGGATATGCTGGCCAAGCGCCTGACCCTGTATCGCCTGCGCCGCAAGGTGGTGATCGCGCGCGACGAATCGCTGGCGGTGCACTGGTCGCTGGATGCGGCCGACCAGCCGCATGATCCACGCCTGCCCGCGCTTGGCCATCGCTGGATCGCGCCGGCCGGTGAGGGGGATGCGTCCGCGCCCCTTCGTGCCCATCGGCTGTCGCTTGGCATTTTCGAAGGGGTGGCCGAACTGGGGCAGGACCAGATATTGTGGCTCGAAACCAATGCGGAAGAGCTGAACGGCGTCGATTATGACAAGGGCTGCTATGTCGGCCAGGAGAATACTGCGCGCATGCATTACCGCAACAAGGTGAGCCGCCGTCTGGTCGCCGTGCCGCTGGCGGCCGCCGATGAGAAACGCCAGCGCGCTGCACTGGAAGATGTCGGCCTGTCGATCGAACTGCGCCGGGTCGAAAGCATCGATCCCGCCACCCTGCCCGGCTGGCTGGCCGCCGCGATCGAAAGCCAGGCGGCGGAATGAAGCGTCTTGCTCTCGCGCTTGTCAGCGCGCTCGTCCTTATTTCGCCGGCGCAGGCCGACACGCCGTGGAAACTGGTGCGCAGCTATCCGCACGACACGTCCGCCTTTACCGAGGGGCTCTTCTATCTCGACGGCGCGCTTTATGAGAGCACCGGGCTGGAGGGCCAGTCGGAAATCCGCAAGGTCGCGCTGCGGACTGGCAAGGTGCTGCAACGCCGCGTCATCGAACGCCCCTATTTCGGCGAGGGCATCGTCAACTGGAAGGACCGGCTGGTCAGCCTGACCTGGCGCCACGGGCAGGGCTTCGTCTGGAAGCTAGCGGATTTTACGCCGGTTTCGGGTTTTCGCTATGATGGCGAGGGCTGGGGCATGACGCAGGACGGGCACAGCCTGATCATGAGCGACGGTACCGCGCAAATCCGCTTCCTCGACCCCGACAGTCTGGCCGAGGAGCGCCGCATCACCGTCCGCTGGAACGGTCGGCCGGTCGATCGGCTCAACGAACTGGAATATGTGAAGGGCGAGATCTGGGCCAATATCTGGTATGATACGAAGATCGCCCGGATCGATCCCGCGACCGGCACGATCATCGACTGGATCGACGTCGCCGCCCTGCGTAAGGCGGCCGGGGCAACCGACAGCGAAGCGGTGGCCAACGGCATCGCCTATGATGCGAAGGCCGACCGTGTCTTCATCACCGGCAAGAACTGGTCGAAACTGTTCGAGATCAAGGTCGGCGGTTAGAGTGAGATGCGTTAACCCGTTCGTCCTGAGTAGCCATTGAGCTTGTCGAAATGGCGTATCGAAGGATCGGTGCTTCGATACGGGTCTTCGACAAGCTCAGACCCTACTCAGCACGAACGGTTCATGGGCAGAGTGAATTCCTGTCAAAGCTCCAGCCCGATCAGCGTGCCGCTGCCGATGCGATCGACATAGCGTTTGCCGTCAATCTCCAGCCAGTCGGGTGTGATTTCCAGCCGGCGGCCCTTGATTGTGGTGCGCAGATGTTCGACCGCGATGCGATTGCGCGCCACGATCCGCAGCACGCACAGGCCATCCCCGCGCGCGGCCATCATCGAATAGCGATCGCCGCGCAGCAGGAAGTGCCAGCCGCCGTCGCTGGGCTTCCATTCATTGCCGTCGATCACCTGCATCGCTTCGCCATCCGGCGCGCCCAGGCGCACGCTGATGCGGGTCGCGCCATTGGTCCGCCGGGGCGGCGCGAACATCAGGATCGGTTCGCCTTCCAGCGTGATCGGGATCGGCGTGTCGCGCAGCAGTCGCGATCCGCCGACGATCAGTTGCGGCAATTCCGCCGAAAAGGGCAGGCGGTCACGGGCGAAATGCCGCTGGCGCACCACCGGATTGGCGTGGAAACTGTGGACCTGCGTCGCGGTCAGCCGGCCTTCCTCGACCAGTCCATGGCAGGTCGGGCATAGCAGCGTCGCCCCCGGCCCGTCGGGCAGCCCCAGATAGCGGTAAATCGTGACGCCGCAGCGCACACAGGCAAAGCCACAAGCCTGACGGATTTCCGCCCGCTTCTCGGCCGTCAAATCCGGCAGAGACGGCATCACTCGCAAGCCAACCATGGCGACACCCCTTCGCGCGCCGTCCACACCTTTGTGGACGGTCGTTCCTGACATGGCGTCCTCTAGCGATGGTTGCTCGGCCGGCCCCCTTGGTTACTCTATCGTTGAAATAAATCGGCCCAAGTCAAGGGGCTGGCGCAATTGTCTTACAATGAGCGCGAAAAAATGCAGCAAAAACACCGACTCAGGCCGTTGTTTTTTAAAACTGATAGCGAAGACGATGACTCTTCGCTCGGCTGCACGTCCTATCGCTGCGGCAGCAGGTCGAGATTGCGGGCCGCCGCAATCGCCCGGATGCGGTCGGGACGCGGCATATTCTTGATCGCGATTTCGGCAATGTCGCCGGCGCTGAACAGTTCGACATGGCCCACGCCGAACATCCGCTGGCCCAGACTCTGGGTGATCCGCACCGACCGGATGGAGGTGAGCGCTATCTCGGTCCGCTGCTTGGACAGCAGCCCCCGCTCCATCAGCACCTCGCGCTCGCTCAGCGCCAGCCGCTCGCCCTTGTGCATCACCCACCAGATCCCGATCGCGAGGATGCCGACGACCGACACCAGCAGCAGGATGAACAACAGGGGATGCGCGCGGAACATCGCGGGGTGCTCGTCATACAGCCAGGTTTCGCTCATGCGGCCTCCTTCACCGGTCTTTGATCACGCCGCCCGGCCAGCGTCAAGGCAGCCATAGCTGATCCAGATTAACGGAAAATTCGCGATAGTTTGTCATGAAAGGCCCGACTTTCGGGGGCAAATAATGGCACGCAGCCTATATGATGTGGGGGATCGCAACCCCGACCGGGACAATAGCTGGCTGAATGACAGGCAGGAGAAATCCGCCCGCGTCGTGCCCGCAGGCATGATATTGGCAGCTCTGGTCGTGGCGGCTCTGGGGGCGATGCTGATCAGGACGGTTCTGCCCTCTCCGGGGAGCGCCAGCGCGCAGGATGGGCCAACGATGATCGCGGACCAGTTCGCGCTATGCGACGATCCGAAGGGACAGGCCTGCGTCCTGACCGCCGACAGCTATGCCTGGCGGGGTCATCTTTATCATCTGACCGGAATCAGCGTGCCCAGCCTGACCGGCGCCCGCTGCGCGCGGGAGGCCGACCTTGCTCGCCGGTCCCGCGCCACGCTCGCCGCGATGATGAATGGCGGCAGCTTCGATGCCCGGCCCGACCCTGCCGACAGCGATCCGGACGCACGCCTGCTGATGCGCGATGGCGTGTCGCTGGGAACGCTGATGATCCTGAAAGGGCAGGCAAAAGAGTCGTCCTCCCAGCCTGTCGACTGGTGCAGCGCCTGATCCGCCGCCGATTCAGGATGCCGAAGCGTTGAGGAAGGGTTGCACGCGAATAGGCGGGAAAACCTCTTCCAGCGATTTGGTGTCGGGCATCACATAGACATAGCCGCCCTTCTTCTGGAAGATCGGGCGCACCTTCGCCCCGTAAAAGGCCCTGGGCAGGTTGATGCAGCCAAAGGTGATGCGATTATCATCGCTGGTGGGCGAGAGCATCCGTTCGACCCTGCGTTCCTTGGGATTGCCCGGCGGGATCGTGTGCAGGGCGACCGAGGTCGCATAATCGACCCACAATATTCTTTGCTTGCCCGCCGCCCAGCCGAATTTCGCGAGGAAGCGCCCAGCCGGCGTCGTCTTTTCCGCCGGGCCGATCTCAGCCAGATTTTTGCTGCCGATGCCCGGCGTCGCATCATCGCCAGTCGCGATGCCGATCAGCACCGGCGCCGACCCCAGCGCCTTGCCCTTCGCATCGAACAGGAAGATGGCCGCCGCCTTCTTGTCGACGATGGCATAGGGATAGCCGGCATTGTTGCGGGAGGAAGCGATCCAGTCGATCATGCGGGTGGCATCGACGGAAGCCTGTGGATCAGGAATTTTCTGCGCCGGTTTTTTGGGCGCGCTCTTCACCTTTTTCTTGGCAGCAGCAGCGACCGGTTTCTTCGCGCCGTGGGACGCGGCGACGGCGACATGCGGGGCGACACTGGCCAGCGCCAGCAAAATGGGGATCATCTAGAGGGACACTCGAAAGAGAGGGCAAAAAATCGGGCCGGCGCCAAGGGGAAGCGCCGGCCCGAAAGGCCGTGTGGTCGGTCAGCTTGCGCCGCCCTGCCGGATCAATTGCGGGCGCGCTTCTTCTGCGCTTCCTGCAACCGCTGCTCGACGCCGTCGACGCGGGCGTTGAGTTGATCGATGCGCTGGCCGTTATTCTGAGCCTGGCCGGATGCCGACTGCGCTTCCGCCAGCGCCTGCTTCGCGGTGCCGTCCGTCGCCTGCAACCTGGAATCGAGCGCGTCGACGCGCTGGTTCACGGTCGCGACCTGTTCGCGCACGAAACCCTTGGTGGCGCAGCCCTGCAAGCCGAGCGACCCGATCAGGATCGCAGAGAGCGGGACAATCTTGCTCATGAGGGGCATCAAAATCTCCTTACCGTTACAAAAGCGTAACGCGTGAAGCGCACGGCGGATGCATTCGACAATGCGATTCTGACCGGCTGTGCATCCTGTCAGGTGAACCGACGGAGCGGTTTTCAGCCTGATTCGGCTATCCACAACCCACGGAAAACAGACGTTTTTTGCCTTTCATGAACCTTAGCTGCGCAGAAAAGCGGTTGGCGATCATTCGTCGCGCTATCGCAACCGCCCGTCGTTCGCGCGGGCCGGATCGGCCGTCATCCGCCCCCGTAATGCCACCAGAACATCCCCGGCGAGGCGGGCATAATCGGCGCAGGCCTGTTGCATGAGAATTTCGGCGTCATCGCCCCGTACTTGTCCGAAACATTGCCGATTCTGTCCCGCGCGCATCTGGCGCAGGCGGCCACGCGCTTCGGCGGCCAGCCCCAATCGTGGCCCGGTGCGCCGCCAGGCTTCTGCCGCGCTATAGATGCGGCGGCCCGGATGGATGCCGGGGTCGCGCCCTGCCGCCATGCCAAGCCGGTCGATGCGCCCGGCCTCCACGATAAGGTCGGTCAGGAACAGGTCCAGTTCGCGTAGCCCGTTGCCGATCAGCTTGGCGGGCATGGCGCTGCGTCGCCGCCCTGCCGCATCCGGGCAGGAGCAAAGCGACATGCCGTTGGCCAGGAAGGCGGCGGCCCGCTCGATCCTTGCGACCTGCCCCGCAATCGGTGCGCAGCGGCCGCTCATCGGATCAGTTCTCGTCGCCCATCCGCAGCGCGGCGATGAAGGCTTCCTGCGGAATCTGGACGCTGCCATATTCGCGCATACGCTTCTTGCCTTCCTTCTGCTTGTCGAGCAGTTTCTTCTTGCGGCTGATGTCGCCGCCATAGCATTTGGCGGTCACGTCCTTGCGCATCGCGGCGATGGTTTCGCGCGCGATCACCTTGCCGCCGATCGCCGCCTGAATCGGAATCTTGAACAGATGGCGGGGGATCAGGTCCTTCAGCCGCTCGCACATGCCGCGTCCGCGCGATTCGGCGGTGCCACGATGGACGATCATGCTCAGCGCATCGACCGGCTCGCTATTGACCATGATGCTCATCTTGACGAGGTCACCCTCGCGATAGCCGATCTGATGATAGTCGAAGCTGGCATAGCCGCGGCTGATCGACTTCAGGCGATCGTAGAAATCGAACACCACTTCGTTGAGCGGCAGTTCATAGGTCACCTGCGCGCGACCGCCGACATAGGTCAGGTTCTTCTGGATACCGCGCCGGTCCTGGCACAGCTTCAGGATGGAGCCGAGATATTCATCGGGGCAGTAGATGATCGCCTCGATCCACGGCTCCTCGATCTCGTCGATCTTGGTGGGGTCGGGCATGTCGGCCGGGTTGTGCAGTTCGATTTCACCCGCGCCATAGGTGAGCTGAATCTTGTACACCACCGACGGCGCGGTGGTGATCAGGTCCAGATCATATTCGCGGGTCAGACGCTCCTGAATGATCTCCAGATGGAGGAGGCCCAGGAAGCCGCAACGGAAGCCGAAGCCCAGTGCCGCGCTGCTCTCCATCTCGAAGGAGAAGCTGGCGTCGTTCAGGCGCAGCTTCGAAATCGAATCGCGCAGCTTGTCGAAGTCGTTGGCGTCGACCGGGAACAGGCCGCAGAACACCACCGGCTGCACTTCCTTGAAGCCCGGCAGCGGCGTCGTCGCACCATTCTTCACCGTGGTGATGGTATCGCCGACGCGGGTCTGGGCGATTTCCTTGATCTGCGCGGTGATGAAGCCGATTTCACCGGCCGCCAGTTCGGGCAGCGCTTCGATCTTGGGTCGCATGCAACCGACGCGGTCGATCAGATGTTCGGTGCCGCCGATCATGAACTTGATCGCCTGCCCCTTCTTGATGACGCCGTTGACGACGCGCACCAGAATGACGACGCCCAGATAGGGGTCATACCAGCTATCGACCAGCATCGCTTCCAGCGGGGCGTTGCGGTCGCCTTTGGGCGGCGGGATCTTCTTGACCACGGCTTCCAGGATATCGTCGATGCCGATGCCGGACTTGGCGCTGGCCAGCACCGCTTCCGACGCATCGAGGCCGATCACATCCTCGATTTCCTTGCGCACCTTTTCCGGCTCGGCGGCGGGCAGGTCGATTTTGTTCAGGACCGGCACGATCTCATGATCATGTTCGATCGACTGATAGACGTTCGCCAGCGTCTGCGCTTCCACGCCCTGGGCGGCGTCCACCACCAGCAACGCGCCTTCGCAGGCTGCGAGCGAACGCGACACTTCATAGGCGAAGTCGACATGGCCCGGCGTGTCCATGAGGTTCAGCTCATAGGTCTGGCCGTCTTTGGCGGTATAGTCGAGGCGCACGGTCTGCGCCTTGATGGTGATGCCGCGCTCTTTCTCGATATCCATATTATCGAGCACTTGTGCGCTCATCTCACGGTCGGTCAGGCCGCCCGTCCGCTGGATCAGCCGGTCGGCCAGCGTGGACTTGCCATGGTCGATATGCGCGATGATGGAGAAATTACGGATATGGCTGAGATCGGTCATCGGCGCCCGATAGCAGCGATTCTTCGCGCTGTCAGCAAGTCACCGCACGCCATGTAGGCAAGGCCAGGACGCTATGCTATGCCGTCCCGTCCTTTGTGGGTCGCATCATAAACAAAATGCTATCATATCAACCACATCAGAGGAATTGGGGCATGTTGAAGACGGTTCCCGCGCTCGCCGCGTCGGTAGCGCTGATCGCAACGCCACTGGCTGCAAGTGCACAGACGAGCACGAGTTCGTCGGGCAAGACGTACAAGGATGGCACCACCAAGGGCGCCTCCTCCGGCCGCCGCTCGCAGGAGCGCGCAACACAGGAAATCCCCCACTGCACCCGCCGCATCGGCACGGTCGCGATCGTCGAACCCGACAATCAATGGTGGCGTGAACTGAATCTAGGCAGCCCGGAAGCCATTTTGAAGGTCTTCATCCAGCAATCCGGCTGTTTCACCATCGTCAATCGTGGCCGCTCCATGCAGAGCCGCGCGATGGAACGCGCCATGGCGGATTCCGGTGAACTTCAGGCGGGATCGAATCTGGGTAAGGGTCAGGTCAAGACGGCCGACTATTATCTGGAGCCCGATATCGTTTCGTCCAACCGCAACAGCGGCGGCGGCGGCATTGGCGGCGCGCTGGGCGGCATGCTGGGCGGCACTTTCGGCGCGATCGCCGGTGGCCTGAACATCAAGAAGAAGGAAGCCAATGTCACCCTGTCGATCGTCAACGCCCGCACGACCGAGGAAGAGGCGCTGACCGAAGGCTATGCGCGCAAGACCGACATCGGCTTTGGCGGTGGCGGCGGGGCCGGCTGGTGGGGCGGCTTTGCGGCGGCTGGTGGTGGTGGCTACCAGAATACCGAAATCGGCCAGGTGATCGTGCTCGCCTATCTGGACGCCTATACCAAGCTGGTGACCCAGTTGGGCGGCCTGCCCACCAATGCGGCAGCGGCAGCGCCCGTCGCGCAGTAAGCGCATCGCGATGTGAGGAAGAGGCGCGCCGGCCATTGCTGGCGCGCCTTTTTCATGTCCGGCTGGCAGCAGCCTTGTCGAGAGGAGCGCGGCCTTCGCGACGCCGTTTCCACCAGCGCAGTATCGCCTCCCCTACTGGCCGTTCGACCAGATAATGGATGGTCGTTCCCAGCGTCAGCGCGACGGTAAAGGCCGTGGCAAAGCCGATCCACGGGCTGTAGCCCGCCTTGGCGCATTCCAGCATGATGACGAAGCCGACATGCTGGTGGATCAGATAGAAGCTGTAGCTGATCCCGCCGAGCCAGACGAGCGGCCGGATGCTGATGAAGCGCAGATAGCCATGGATCAGCGCGACATAGAGGGCGACCAGCACGCAGCCCATCACCGTCACGTCCCATGTCTCCATGGTCGCGATCGACGCCAGCGCCAGCAGCGCATAGGGCGCCTGCTGCTTCAGGCTACGCTGCCCCTTCCACAGCCGATAGGCGAGCATGCCGATTACGAAGAAGGGCGTATAGCGCAGCACCAGCAGCATGATCAGCCGTTCGGGCATATCGGGCCAGAACCAGTAGAGCCAGCGTAGCAGCAACCAGACCGCCAGCACCGGTTCCAACCGGCGGAGGCCGATGAATTTCCAGATCGCGATCATGCAGAAATAAAAGGCGATCTCGACCGTCAGCGTCCAATAGGCGCCGTCCACCTCCGGCAGGAAGGCGAAGCCCTGCAACATGGTGAAGTTCGCCAGAATCGCGACCGGCCCGATCAGCAATTGCGTCGCCTGCGCCAGATATTCGATCGACAGGGTCAGCAGCATCGCGACCAGATAGGCCGGATAGAGACGGGCGAACCGGTTCACCACGAAATCGGCCACGGTGCGGATACGGTCCAGCGTGAAGAAGATCGCGAAGCCGGAAATGGTGAAGAACAGCAGCACGCGATAATTGCCGCCGATGAAGCTGAACGGCACATGCGCGGCTTGCGGGAAGAGTTCGTGGAAGCGCGTCGAATAATGGAACAGCAGCACGCACAGCGCCCCGACACCGCGCAGCGCGTCCAGTTCCGTCAAGCGGCCATGATGAAGCGGCGTTCCCATCATGCAGCCTTATAGCAACAGCGCAGCAACGAATCCGTTAAGATCGTAGTTAACCTACGCACGATTCACCGGTTTCTTTGCCGGTTTCGGTACCGAAACGCCGTCAGCACCGCTTTTCCGTCAGCCAGACCGCCCTGTCCGCCTCATTGCGCCGACTCGGCCGCGCGCTTGAGGCCGACCAGTTGCTCGCCCAGAACCTGATCGACCAGCGGCGCGATCTTGTCCGGGCCGGCGCGCAGATAGCCGCCGACCACATAGGCCATCGTCACTTTGACGCCCTTCCCCGCGGGGGTGATGGCGATATCCAGCGTTCCGGCCACGCCTTCGCTCTGCAACGGGCCGAAGCCGCCTGAGAAACGCAGCCTCTGACCCGGCATGGCATAGAGGATGCGGGCATGTTCGATCGTACCGGAGGCGCCGTCCTTCGACGGGATCGTCTCGCAGAAGCATCCGCCTGCGCGGGGATCGATCGTCATATTGGCCGAATCGCCGCTATAGCTATGCGCGTCGCTCCACCAGCGGCCCGGCGTTATCAGCAGAGCATAGACGTCCGCCGCATCGGCCGCGATTTCCACGCTGCTTTCGGTCGCAAAGCCGATCGCGCTGCTGCCCGTAACAGCAGCATGGGCCGGCGCGGCCATCGCCGCACCAGCCCATGCCAGTAACCCTATAATCCGCATATCTGCCTCCCCTGCCATGCAGGGAAGCAGGATAGCTCAGGCCGCGCCGCCGTCCAAGATCGCAGCGATCGCGACGGTCACGTCATTCATGTCAGCCATGCCGTCCACCCGCGAGACGATGCCGCGCGCTTCGTAAATCGGCAGGATCGGCGCGGTCTTGGCGCGATATTCGGCCATGCGGGTACGCACGGTTTCCTCATTATCGTCCGGACGGCGCTTGAACTCATGCCCATGGCACTTGTCGCACTCGCCCTCGACCTTGGGCTGCTTGAAGCTGTCATGATAGCCCGCACCACAGGTGGCGCAGGTGAAGCGGCCGGTGATGCGCTCGACCAGCGCGTCTTCGTCCACTTCCAGTTCGATCACATGGTCGAGCGTGCGGCTGCGGTCGCTCAGGATCGTGTCGAGCGAATGGGCCTGCGCCTCCGTCCGCGGATAGCCATCGAAGATCACGCCGGTATCGGGCGACAGCGCATCGAGCGCTTCGCCGATGATGCCCGACACGACTTCGTCCGGAACCAGCGCACCCGATTCCATCAGCGCCTTGGCCTGAAGTCCTACCGGCGTTCCCGCCTTCACCGCCGCGCGCAGCATGTCCCCTGTCGACAGCTGCACCATGCCACGATCGTCAACCAGCCGAGTCGCCTGGGTGCCCTTGCCGGCCCCCGGAGGGCCAAGCAGAATGATATTCATTGCGCGCATTCTCCCCTGTTCGTGCGCTGATTAAAGTGCCGAAACGCCCCTCAGCGCATGCGACCCTTGAGCTTCGCCTTCTTGATCAGATCGCCATATTGATGGGCGAGCAGATGGCTCTGAATCTGGGTCACGGTGTCCACCGTAACATTGACCACGATCAACAGGCTAGTCCCACCAAGGTAGAAGGGAATGCCCGCCCGTGCGATCGCGAATTCCGGCACAAGGCAGATGAAGGCCAGATAGGCCGCGCCGATGACGGTGATGCGCGTCAGCACATAGTCCAGATAATTTTCGGTGTTCTTGCCCGGACGGATGCCCGGAATGAAGCCGCCATTGCGCTTCAGATTGTCGGCCGTCTCTTCCGGATTGAACACGACTGCGGTGTAGAAGAAGCAGAAGAAGACGATGCCCAGACCATAGAGCGCCATATAGAGCGGCGTGCCATGGGCCAGATACTGGTTGAGCGAGAGAACGAAGTCGCCCCACTTGCTTTCCCCGGCAACGGTCTGGCCCGCGAACTGCGAAATGGTCAGCGGCATCAGCAGCAGCGACGAGGCGAAGATCGGCGGGATGACGCCGGCGGTGTTGACCTTCAGCGGGAGATGGCTGCGGTCGGCCTGCATCAGGCCCTGGCGCGTCTGGCGCTTGGGATATTGGATCAGCACCCGGCGCTGCGCCCGCTCCATATAGCAGATCAGCAGCACCAGCCCCATCAGGGCCACCACGATCACGAAGATCAGCAGGCCGGAAATCGACCCTTCGCTGCCCGACTTGAACAGGTTGCTGAGCGTCACGGGAAGCTGGGCGACGATGCCCGCCATGATGATCAGCGAGGTGCCGTTACCAATGCCGCGCGAGGTGATCTGTTCACCCAGCCACATCAGGAACATCGTGCCGCCGATCAGCGAGACGACGGCGGTCAGGCGGAACAGCAGGCCTGGCTCGATCACCGCCTGCACGCCCGACTGGGCGCCAAAGCCCTCCAGGCCGACAGCGATGAAATAGCCCTGCACGGCGGTCAGGCCGACGGTGCCATAGCGGGTATATTGGTTCAGCTTCTTGCGGCCGCTTTCGCCTTCCTTCTTGATCGCCGCAAGCTGCGGCGAGAGGGAGGCGCCAAGCTGCACCACGATCGACGCCGTGATATAAGGCATCACGCCCAGCGCGATCAGGCTCATGCGCGACAGCGACCCACCCGAGAAGGTGTTGAAGATGTCGAGGATGCCGCCATTGGTCTGGCTGTAAAGCTGCGACAGGGCAGTCGGATCGACGCCGGGCAGCGGCACGAAGCTCAGGAAGCGGAAGACGATCAGCGCCCCCAGCGTGAACCACAGGCGCTTCTTGAGGTCGGTCGCCTGGCTGAACTTTGCGAGGCTGAGATTGGATGCGAGCTGGTCGGCTCTCGATGCCATGGTGGCTGCCCTTCAAATCACTCGTGCCCGGATACAATATGGGCCGGAATCGGGAATCCCCTTAACGGGGCTGTGGGGCGCTGTCGAACCGGGATTTGTCACTTATGCGACAAAATAGCGTCCCCCGATGCACATGACCCCGCCAACCCATATCGGGCAGCGGGGTCATGCATGCAAGTCTCAGGCGAAAAATCAGCCCTGCTTGGCGGCCTTCTTGGCAGCCAGGGTGGTGCCCTTCTTGGCCTTCGCCTTTTCGGCGGCCGGAACGACGACGATCACTTCGACCTTGCCGCCGGTCTTTTCGACGGCGTCGATGGCGCTCTGCGAGGCACCGGCAACCAGGAAGCTGACCTTGGCGGTCAGTTCACCCTTGGCCAGCAGGCGCACGCCGTCCTTGCCACCGCGGGTCAGGCTGGCAGCGTTCAGGGCAGCCTGATCGATGGTGGCGCTGGCGTCCAGCTTGCCTTCGTCGATCGCCTTCTGCACGGCGCCCAGGTTTACGATCGCGTAATCCTTGGCGAAGATGTTGTTGAAGCCGCGCTTCGGAATGCGCATGTGGAGCGGCATCTGGCCACCCTCGAAGCCGTTGATGCTGACGCCCGAACGCGCCTTCGCACCCTTCTGGCCGCGACCGGCGGTCTTGCCCTTGCCCGAGCCGATACCACGGCCGACACGCATCCGGCCCTTGCGGGCGCCGGCATTGTCATTGATTTCGTTGAGCTTCATAATTTGCACTCGCTTTCGCTTGGTTCGCGCTGAAATGGAAGCGGCGCCCATAGCGGGATGCGGCCCCATTGTCACCCCCTAATGCGCCGGAATGCGGCGGCTGACCGGGCGTAGCGCGACAGGCCCTGTTGGAAAGCGCGGGCTTAACTTCGCATATGTCCCGCGCATTACGACATTTCCTGTCCAATGTTGGAAATTATCTTTCCATACCATGGCTTTGCCCATGATCGGCCCTGCCCTCCCCGCCTTAGCTTCCCTGTCACGCCGTCCAGCCCCGAAGACAGGGCATCAGCGGCGCCAGAATGGCATGGCGGCCGGACATAGGAAAATGGCGCCGGGGCCCCAAACGCAGAAAGGGCCGATTCGCCTGCGCGAATCGGCCCTTTCTATTTTCCGGTGATCGGAAGGCTTAGCCTTCGACCACAGCCACCATGTGGGGCAGCTTCTGGATCGCACCGCGGACTTCCGCCGTGTCTTCCAGTTCCACCACGCGGTTCATCTTGCCAAGGCCCAGGCCGATCAGAATCTTCTTCTGGGCTTCGGGGCGGCGGATCGGCGAACCGATCTGCTTGATCTTGATCTTCGCCATATCAGTTACTCCGCAATCGCTTCGGCATCAGCCTGCGCGACGTCGGCGGAGGCACCACCGCGACGCAGAAGGTCAGCGACCTTCTTGCCACGACGCTGGGCCACCGACTTCGGGCTGGTCTGTTCGACCAGAGCCGCGAAGGTCGCACGGATCATGTTGTAGGGGTTCGACGTGCCGTTCGACTTGGTCACGACGTCAGCGACGCCGAGGCTTTCGAACACGGCGCGCATCGGACCACCGGCGATGATACCCGTACCGGCCGGGGCCGAACGGACAGTCACCTTGCCGGCGCCGAAGTGGCCGAGACCGTCATGATGCAGGGTGCGGCCTTCCTTCAGCGGAACGCGAACCATTGCCTTCTTGGCAGCGGCAGTCGCCTTGCTGATGGCTTCAGGCACTTCGCGCGCCTTGCCATGGCCGAAGCCTGCACGGCCCTTGCCATCGCCCACGACGACGAGAGCTGCGAAACCGAAGCGCTTACCGCCCTTGACGGTCTTCGAGACGCGGTTGATGTGAACCAGCTTCTCGATCAGTTCTTCGCCCTGCTCCTCGTCGCGGTTGCCGCCACGGCGGTCATCGCGACGGCCACGGCCGCCACGATCGCCACGGTTGCGATCGCCACCGCCACGGTTGCCACGGCCACGGCCGGGACCACGACCTTCGGTCGGTGCAGTCGCTTCGGCGCCCTCGACGGGTGCGACGACTTCGTTGGTGTTTTCGTCAGCCATGATCAGAACTCCAGCCCGGCTTCACGGGCCGCATCGGCCAGCGCCTTGACGCGGCCATGGAACAGGAAGCCACCGCGGTCGAACACGACCTTGGTGACGCCAGCGGCGGTCGCCGCAGCGGCGACGCGCTTGCCGACATCGGCAGCGGCTTCGGAGGAAGCGCCGGTCTTGCCCAGAGCCTTCGAACCGATTTCCTTGTCCAGGGTCGATGCAGCAGCGACGGTCTTGCCGGCGGCGTCATCAATGACCTGGGCGTAGATGTGACGGCCCGAACGATGGATGCTGAGGCGCGGGCGAGTGCCCGAAACAGCCTTGAGCGCGGTGCGAACGCGGCGACGACGCCGCGCGAAGAGGGAAAGCTTTGCCATCTTACTTCTTCTTCCCTTCCTTGCGGAAGATGAATTCGCCAGCGTACTTGATACCCTTGCCCTTATAGGGTTCGGGCTTGCGCCAGCGGCGGATCTCAGCAGCGACCTGACCGACCTTCTGCTTGTCGATACCAATGATCTCGACCGTGGTGTTATCCGGGGTCTTGATCTCGATACCTTCCGGGATCTCGAAATCGACGTCATGCGAATAGCCGAGCTTCAGGTTCAGAACCTTGCCCTTCGAATCCGCACGATAACCGACGCCGGTGATCAGCAGCTTCTTGCTGTAACCTTCGGTCACACCGGTGATCAGGTTGGCGACCAGCGTGCGCTGCATGCCCCAGAAAGCGCGAGCGCGCTTGCTGTCATTGGCAGGCTTCACCGCAATCACACCATCTTCGATGCTGTAGGTGACTTCGTTGGCCAGCGGCATGGCGAGGGTGCCCTTGGGCCCCTTCACCGACAGCTGACCGTCAGCGATGGACGCGGTCACGCCCGAAGGCACGGTGACCGGCTTTTTGCCAGTACGGCTCATCAGAACACCTCCGCCAGCACTTCGCCACCAACATTCTGTTCACGCGCTTCGGCGTCGGACAGAACGCCACGGGGCGTCGAGACAATGGTGATGCCCAGGCCATTGCGCACTACCGGCAGTTCCTTGGAACCCGAATAGACGCGGCGGCCAGGCTTCGAAACGCGGGCGACATGCTTGATCGCCGGTGCGCCTTCGAAATATTTCAGCTC
This sequence comes from Sphingobium sp. AP50, assembly GCF_900109095.1. Classification (GTDB taxonomy): domain Bacteria; phylum Pseudomonadota; class Alphaproteobacteria; order Sphingomonadales; family Sphingomonadaceae; genus Sphingobium. The sequence continues at coordinate 252,743 of NZ_FNYZ01000001.1, read as the reverse complement.
GATGCGCAGGCCAGGATGCTGGCCAAGCAGCTCTTCGGAATAGCCACGGATGTAGCCTTCACGCTGGAGCACGTCGAGCACGCGGGCGCGCAGCTTGGAAGCGGGGGACATAACGCTGTCCTTCTTCGCCTGCTGCCCGTTGCGGATGCGGGTGAGCATATCACCCAGGGGATCGGTCAATGCCATCTCAAATGATCCTTACCAGCTCGACTTGGTGACGCCGGGGATCAGGCCCTTGTTGGCCAGATCACGCAGCTGCACGCGGCAGAGGCGGAATTTGCGGTAATAAGCGCGGGGACGCCCCGTCAGTTCGCAGCGGTTCCGAACGCGGGTCGGGTTGCCGTTGCGGGGGATCTCCGCCATCTTCAGACGCGCGATCAGACGATCGCCATCTTCAGCCGCGGTATCATTCGCGATCGCCTTGAGCTTCGCATAACGGCCGGCATATTTCTTCACCAGCTTCTTGCGGCGCTCGTTCTTGTTGATCGAACTCAGTTTCGCCATGACTTAAGTTCTCTTCCTTAGCTTAAGCGGTTGGGAGAGAAGCGGGGCCAGAATTCCCTAAAAAGGGCTTCAGGCCGCCTGCTTCTCTTCGATCGGGAAGGGGAAGCCGAAGAGGCGCAGCAGTTCGCGCGCTTCATCGTCCGTCTTCGCCGTGGTGGTCACGATGATGTCCATGCCACGCACCTTGTCGATCTTGTCATAGCTGATTTCCGGGAAAATCAGCTGTTCCTTGATGCCAAAGGCGTAGTTGCCACGACCATCGAAGCTCTTGGGGTTCAGACCACGAAAGTCGCGAACGCGCGGCAGAGCGATGTTGATCAGGCGGTCCAGGAATTCATACATGCGCTCGCGGCGCAGCGTGACCTTGGCACCGATCGGCATGCCTTCACGCAGCTTGAACTGCGCGATCGACTTGCGAGCCTTGGTGATGACCGGCTTCTGACCGGCGATCAGCTCCATTTCCTCGGCGGCCTGCGTGACCTTCTTCTTGTCCTGCGTCGCTTCGCCCACGCCCATGTTGAGCACGATCTTTTCGATCTTGGGGATCTGCATGACGTTCGTGTAACCGAACTTCTCGGTCATCGCCTTGACGATTTCGGCGTCGTAGACAGCCTTAGAGCGCGGGATATACTTGTCGCTCATTACAGCACCTCACCGGACTTGACGGCGACACGGACCTTCTTGCCGTCGCGATCCTCGAAACGGACGCGGGTCGGCTTGCCATCCTTGTCGGCGACAGCAACGTTCGAAATGTGCAGCGGCGCAGGCTTGCGATCGATGCCACCCTGCGGGTTGGCCTGATCGGGCTTGCGATGACGCGCATGCACGTTGATGCCTTCGACGAGGACCTTGTCCTCCTTCGGCATGACCTGGAGGACGGCGCCGGTACGGCCCTTGTCCTTGCCGGCCAGGACGACGATCTTGTCGCCCTTCTTGATCTTTGCAGCGCTCATTACAGCACCTCGGGAGCGAGCGAGATGATCTTCATGTGCTTCTTGGCGCGCAGTTCACGAACCACGGGGCCAAAGATACGGGTGCCGATCGGCTCCTCGTTCTTGTTGATCAGCACAGCGGCATTGCCGTCGAAGCGAATCACGCTGCCATCAGCGCGACGCACGTCCTTGGCGGTGCGCACGATGACGGCACGATGCACGTCACCCTTCTTCACCTTACCACGAGGCGCAGCTTCCTTGATCGAGACGACGATGATGTCGCCCACGCCAGCGAAGCGACGCTTCGAGCCGCCCAGCACCTTGATGCACTGGACGCGCTTGGCGCCGCTGTTGTCAGCGACGTCAAGATTGGATTGCATCTGGATCATAGATCCGGTTCCTTCTTATTTGGCCTACCGGGGCAATTCCCGGCGGTTCCGAATTTCGTGCCTAGAGCCTTTGACTCTACGCGAAGCGCGGGCCTGTACCCTTTCCGAAAGGAAAAGGCCAGCCCCGCGCAGCGTTTTTCTTCAAAGGCCCGAACGAGCTACCCTTAAGCGGCCGTCTCCGGCGACTTGTGGGTGTCTACGCGCTCGATGACCTTCCAGGTCTTGAGCTTGGAAATCGGAGCGGTCTCTTCGATACGGACCGTTTCGCCTTCCTTGTAGACGTTGCCCTCGTCATGGGCATGGTACTTCTTCGACATACGGATGATCTTGCCGTAGAGCGCATGCTTTACCTTGCGCTCCACGCGAACGACCACCGTCTTGTCGGTCTTGTCGGAAACCACAGTTCCCGTCAGCACGCGCTTGGGCATCGTGTGGTTCCTTTACTTGGCAGCGGAGCTGTTACGCTCCGTCTGCAGGGTCTTGATCTGAGCGATCGACCGACGGACTTCCTTCACGCGGCTGGGCTTTTCCAGCTGGTTGGTAGCCGCCTGGAAGCGCAGATTGAACTGCTCACGCTTCAGGTTGTTGAGTTCGGTCGACAGTTCGTCGTCCGTCTTGGTCTTGAGGTCTGCAACGTTGGCCACAGCTTAACCCTCCAGGTGCGAGGTGTCGCCGAGGCGGGCAACGACCTTCGTCTTGATGGGCAGCTTCATCGCGGCGCGCGAGAAGGCCTCTGCTGCGAGCGGACCGGGCACGCCGTCCAGTTCGAACAGGATGCGGCCCGGCTTGACGCGAGCAGCCCAATATTCGACCGAACCCTTACCCTTACCCTGACGGACTTCGGCAGGCTTCTTGGAAACCGGCACGTCGGGGAATACGCGGATCCACAGACGACCCTGACGGCGAAGGTGACGCTGGATCGCGCGGCGAGCCGCTTCGATCTGACGTGCGGTGACGCGCTCGGGTTCCATGGCCTTGAGGCCGTAGGCGCCGAAATTCAAAGCCGAACCGCCCTTGGCGTCGCCCTTGATCCGGCCCTTGAAGGCCTTGCGGAACTTCATTTTCTTCGGTTGCAGCATGACGCTATTACCTTCTTATTCTCAGCGCGCCGGGCGCACGCCGGAGGTCTGAGCCTCCAGCATCAGCCGGTCGGTGGCGAACGGATCATGGCCGAGAATCTCGCCCTTGAAGATCCAGACCTTGATGCCGCAAACGCCATAGGCGGTGTGCGCCGTGGCTTCGGCATAGTCGACGTTCGCACGCAGCGTGTGCAGCGGAACGCGGCCTTCGCGATACCATTCGACGCGCGCGATCTCTGCGCCGCCCAGACGGCCGCCGCAGGTGATCTTGATGCCTTCGGCGCCCAGACGGAGAGCCGACTGCACCGCACGCTTCATGGCGCGACGGAAAGCAACGCGGCGTTCCAGCTGATCGGCGATGCCCTGTGCGACGAGCTTCGAATCGATTTCCGGCTTGCGGATTTCGACGATGTTCAGCGACACGTCCGAAGACGTCAGGCTGCCCAGCTTCTTGCGCAGCTTTTCAATGTCCGCACCCTTCTTGCCGATGATGACACCGGGACGGGCAGCGTAAATCGACACGCGGCACAGCTTGGCCGGACGCTCGATCACGACCTTGGAGATCGCGGCCTGCGGCAGGGTCTTCATGATGAACTGGCGGATCTTGAGATCTTCCAGCAGCAGACGACCATAATCCTGGCCTTCCGCAAACCAGCGGCTGTCCCAGGTGCGGTTGATCTGCAGACGCAGACCGATCGGATTGCTCTTGTGACCCATGTGCTTACGCCTCCGCCTCTTCGCCAGCTTCACGCACGACAATGCGTACGCGGCTGAAGGGCTTCAGGATCCGGGTCGACTTGCCGCGGCCGCGAGCGTGGAAGCGCTTCAGGGTGAAGCTCTTGCCCACCGATGCTTCCGCGACGACCAGAGCGTCGACGTCCAGATTGTGGTTGTTTTCCGCATTGGCGATGGCCGAAGCCAGCACCTTGCGCACGTCGACGGCCATCGCCTTCTTCGAGAAGGCGAGGATGTTCAGCGCGTCCTCGACCTTGCGGCCGCGGATGAGCGTGGCGACCAGGTTCAGCTTCTGGGCCGAACCACGGATCTGCGTGCCAACGGCCAGCGCCTCATTGTCGGCGACGCGACGGGGAGCCTTTTCCTTGCTCATTAGCGCTTGCCCTTCTTGTCGGCAGCGTGACCAGGGAAGTAGCGGGTCGGGGCGAATTCGCCCAGCTTGTGACCCACCATTTCCTCGTTCACGACAACCGGAACATGCTTGCGGCCATTATAGACGTTGAACGTCAGGCCAACGAACTGCGGCAGGATCGTCGAACGGCGCGACCAGGTCTTGATCGGACCGGTACGGCCATTGGCGTCCTGCGCCGTTTCCGCCTTCTTCAGAAGGCTGAGGTCCACGAAAGGACCTTTCCAGACGGAACGAGCCATCTCGCTTACCTCTTCTTCTTCGCGTGGCGGCTACGGATGATGAACTTGTCCGTCGCCTTGTTGTGGCGGGTGCGTGCACCCTTGGTCGGCTTGCCCCAAGGCGTAACCGGATGACGGCCGCCCGAGGTCCGGCCTTCACCACCGCCATGCGGGTGATCGACCGGGTTCTTGGCAACACCGCGGGTCAGAGGGCGAATGCCGTTCCAACGGTTGCGGCCTGCCTTGGCAAGGTTGGTGTTGCCATTGTCCGGGTTGCTGACGGCGCCGATGGTGCCCATGCAGTCCGAACGGATATAGCGCTGTTCGCCCGAAGACAGACGCACCATCACCATGCCGCGATCACGACCGACCAGCTGAGCATAGGTGCCCGCCGAACGGCAGAGCTGACCGCCCTTGCCCGGCTTCATTTCGATGTTGTGGATGATCGTGCCGACCGGCATCTGACCCAGTTCCATCGCGTTGCCCGGCTTCACGTCGGTCTTCTTGCCCGCGATGATCTTGTCACCGGGAGCCAGACGCTGCGGCGCCAGAACATAGTTCTGCGTGCCGTCGGGATAGTTGACCAGCGCAATGAAGGCGGTGCGGTTGGGGTCATATTCCAGACGCTCGACCGTACCTTCGACATCCCACAAGCGACGCTTGAAGTCGATGATACGATAGCGCTGCTTATGACCGCCACCGATGCCGCGCGAGGTCACATGACCCTTGTTGTTACGGCCACCAGTCTTGTGCTTGCCTTCGGTCAGCGCCTTGACGGGCTTACCCTTGTGCAGGCTGGACTTGTCGACCAGGATCAGGCCACGACGGGCCGGGCTGGTCGGGTTATAATGCTTAAGAGCCATCTTAACGGACTCCCTCGGTGATATCGATCGACTGGCCTTCGGCCAGGCGGACGATCGCCTTCTTCACGTCCGAACGCGTGTAGGGCTTGCCCTTCCAGCGCTTCGTCTTGCCCTTGGTCACCAGCGTGTTGACGCTCTTGACTTCGACGCCCCAGATCGCCTCGACAGCGGCCTTGATCTCCGGCTTCGTGGCATCGCCAGCGACCTTGAAGACCACGGCGTTGTTCTCGGAGAGAAGGGTCGACTTCTCGGTGATGTGCGGGGCGACAACGACGTCATAATGACGGTTGGCGACGGCCGCGGCTTCTTTCTTAGCCATTGAAACGGGCCTCCAGCTTTTCGACCGCGGCGCGGGTGAGCACCAGCGAGTCGGCCTTCAGGATGTCATAGACATTGGCGCCAACGGCAGGGAGCAGGTCCACACCGATGATGTTCGCCGAAGCCTTTGCGAAGCTGATGTTCACGGCGTCGCCGTCGATGAACAGCACCTTGGTCAAGTTCAGCTTGGCCAGGTTGGCAACCAGAGCCTTGGTCTTGCCTTCGGCAACATCCAGGCTGTCGATGATCGTCAGCGTTCCCGCCTTGACCTTCGACGACAGCGCCATCTTCAGACCCAGCGCGCGAACCTTCTTGTTCAGCGAGGGGTTGAAGTCACGAACGCGGGCACCGTGGGCCTTACCACCACCGATGAACACCGGCGCGCGGCGATCGCCGTGACGGGCGGTACCGCCGCCCTTCTGGCGACCGAACTTCTTGCCGGTGCGAGCGACATCGCTACGCTCACGGGTGCCGCGGGCGGTACCGCGACGCTTCTCGAGCTGCCAGGTGACGACGCGGTGCAGAATGTCGGCGCGCGGTTCAAGACCGAACACGTCGTCATTCAGCTCCAGTTCGCCGGCGGCCTGCGCGTCGAGGGTCTGTACATTGACCTTCATGGTTTAGCCCTCCTGGCCTTCGGTCGCTTCGGGAGCGGCTGCTTCAGCAGGCGTTTCCGCAGCGGTGTTGCTGTTAGCGGCAGCCTTGAGGCTGGCGGGATACGGCACGTCGGCAGGACGCTTCACCTTGACGGCGTCGCTGACGGTCAGCCAGGTGCCCTTGGCGCCCGGAACCGAACCCTTGACGAACAGCAGGCCACGCTCGACGTCCGTGCGGACGATTTCGAGGTTCTGCTGGGTCCGCTCACGGTCACCCATATGGCCGGCCATCTTCTTGTTCTTGAAGACGCGACCCGGATCCTGGCGGTTACCCGTCGAACCATGGGCACGATGGCTGATCGACACACCGTGGGTGGCGCGCATACCGCCGAAGCCCCAACGCTTCATGGCGCCGGCAAAGCCCTTACCCTGGGTGTGACCGGCGACATCGACCAGCTGACCGGCGATGAAGTGATCGGCCGCGATTTCAACGCCGACATCGAGGAGCGCGTCCTCGGCGACACGGAATTCGACCAGACGCGCCTTCGGCTCCACTTCCGCCTTGGCGAAGTGACCGCGCTGCGGCTTGGCGACATTCTTGACCTTCGCGACGCCCGCACCGAGCTGAACCGCGACGTAGCCGTCACGATCAACTTCCTTGCGAGCCACGACCTGATTGCCCTCAAGGGCAAGAACCGTAACAGGAATATGACGTCCGTCCTCTTGGAACAGACGGGTCATCCCGACTTTCTTAGCGATCACGCCTGTGCGCATCACTGATTACTCCCATAGAGGCCCGCCTTAGCAGCGGGCGTATCCAACGAAAAAACCGCTCAGCATCTCTGCTTCGCGGCCCAACCCAAATTACAGATCACCCCGTCCGGGTTAGATGCCGATCCCTCTCGGGAAAGGCGACGGGGGACCAGGACCACGCGCCTGCCCGGTTTACCGGGGAGGCCGTGCGGTATCCCTTGTGTCGTTTGAGCTTCCGCTCCCAGGTAGGGAGCCAGAATGCCCGATACCCTGCCCACCTTTCGGAGAGCAGGGACTTGCCGGCTTAGGCCAGCTTGATCTCGACGTTCACGCCGGCAGCCAGGTCCAGCTTCATCAGCGCGTCGACCGTCTGCGGCGTCGGCTGCACAATGTCAAGCATACGCTTGTAAGTGCGGACCTCGAACTGCTCGCGCGACTTTTTGTCGATGTGCGGACCACGGTTGACCGTGAACTTTTCGATGCGCGTCGGAAGAGGAATCGGACCGCGAATGAGGGCGCCAGTGCGGCGGGCGGTGTCGGCGATGTCGCCGGTCGCCTGATCGAGCACGCGATGATCGAACGCCTTGAGGCGAATGCGGATGTTGCTGTCCATAGTTCCTGTACCGATGCGAAAGAGCCAAAAACCGGAGCATTTTCAGAAATCAGCCGGAGCAGCCAATGACTTGTGAAAATGCGCCACAAAAAATATCCGCCCCGCAAACTGCCCTTCTAGCTCATTCGAGCCGGAGAAAGGCGATCCGGGGCGGTTAAAAACTTCAGCGGCGCGAATCAGGCGATTCGCGCCGCTGCGGTCCTATATTACTTCGAGATCGTGCCGACAACCCCTGCGCCGACGGTACGACCGCCTTCACGGATTGCGAAGCGCAGACCAGCGTCCATGGCGATCGGAGCGATCAGCTTCACGCCGAGCTTCACGTTGTCGCCAGGCATAACCATCTCGGTGCCTTCCGGCAGGATGACTTCGCCGGTGACGTCCGTGGTACGGAAGTAGAACTGCGGACGATAGTTCGCGAAGAACGGGGTGTGACGGCCGCCTTCTTCCTTCGACAGGACGTACACTTCCGCGTCGAATTCGGTGTGCGGGGTGATGGTGCCGGGCTTCGCCAGAACCTGACCACGCTCAACTTCTTCACGCTTCGTGCCACGCACCAGGGCGCCGATGTTGTCGCCTGCACGACCTTCGTCGAGCAGCTTGCGGAACATTTCCACGCCGGTGACGGTGGTCTTGGCGGTGTTCTTCAGGCCGACGATTTCGACTTCTTCACCAACCTTGATGATGCCGGTTTCGACGCGGCCGGTCACAACCGTACCACGACCCGAGATCGAGAACACGTCTTCGATCGGCATCAGGAAGGGCTTGTCGATCGGACGCTCGGGCTGCGGGATCCAGCTATCGACAGCGGCCATCAGCTTCAGAACGGCGTCGTGGCCGATTTCCGGGGTCTTGTCCTGGAGAGCGGCAACGGCCGAACCGGGAATGACGGGGATGTTGTCGCCGTCGAAATCGTAGCTGCTGAGCAGTTCACGGATTTCCAGCTCGACCAGCTCGAGGATTTCGGCGTCGTCGACCAGGTCGACCTTGTTCATGAACACGACGAGCTGCGGCACGCCGACCTGACGGGCGAGCAGGATGTGCTCACGGGTCTGGGGCATCGGGCCGTCGGTAGCCGAAACGACGAGGATCGCGCCGTCCATCTGGGCAGCACCGGTGATCATGTTCTTCACATAGTCAGCGTGACCCGGGCAGTCGACGTGCGCATAGTGACGGGCTTCGGTTTCATATTCGACGTGAGCGGTCGAAATGGTGATGCCGCGCTCGCGCTCTTCGGGAGCCTTGTCGATGTTATCGTACGAGGTGAAGGTCGCGCCGCCGGTTTCGGCCAGAACCTTGGTGATCGCTGCGGTCAGCGAGGTCTTGCCATGGTCGACGTGACCGATGGTGCCGATGTTGCAGTGCGGCTTGTTCCGCTCAAACTTAGCCTTAGCCATTTTATCCTACCTTCTAATCAAAATCAGCTTGGGTCTGACCGCTCGGCCGCGCCTCGCGAAGGCGCGTCCATAGCAGCAAATTTACAGATTACCAGCCCCTAACCGAGCCGTTTGCACGGCTCGGCGCGGGAAAGTCATCAGGCCATCTTCGCCTTGACTTCATCCGCCACATTCTGCGGCACTTCGTCATAATGCGAGAAGGTCATCGAGTAGTTCGCGCGGCCCTGGGTGAAGGAACGCAGCGAGTTCACATAACCGAACATGTTGGCCAGCGGCACCATGGCCTCGACGATCTGCGCGTTGCCGCGGGTGTCGGTGCCCTGGATCTGACCGCGACGGCTGTTCATGTCGCCGATGACGTCGCCCAGATATTCTTCCGGGGTGACGACTTCGACCTTCATGACCGGCTCCAGCAGGGTGATGCCCGCCTTCTGCGCCGCTTCACGCATCGCTGCGCGACCGGTGATTTCGAAAGCCAGCGCCGACGAGTCGACGTCATGATAGGCGCCGTCATAGAGGTTGATTTCGAAATCGATGATCGGGAAGCCGATCAGCGAGCCGGTGGCCGCCGTTTCGCGCATACCCTTTTCAATGGCGGGGATATATTCTTTGGGAATATTACCGCCCTTGATTTCATCCTTGAAGATGATGCCGGCGCCGCGTTCGCCCGGCGTCAGCTTCACCTTGATGCGTCCGAACTGGCCGGTGCCGCCCGACTGCTTCTTGTGGGTGTAGTCGACGTCGACGGCCTTCTTGAGATATTCGCGATAGGCCACCTGCGGCGCACCGACATTCGCCTCGACCTTGAACTCGCGCTTCATGCGGTCGACCAGGATTTCGAGGTGAAGTTCGCCCATGCCCTTGATGATGGTCTGGCCCGATTCGTGATCGGTCGAAACGCGGAAGGACGGATCTTCGGCAGCCAGGCGGTTGAGCGCGACGCCCATCTTTTCCTGGTCGGCCTTGGTCTTGGGTTCCACCGACAGTTCGATGACCGGCTCGGGGAATTCCATCCGCTCCAGAATGATCGGCTTGCGCTCGGCGCACAGCGTATCACCGGTGGTGGTTTCCTTCATGCCAGCCAGCGCAACGATGTCGCCGGCATAGGCCGCATCGATATCTTCACGGCTGTTCGCATGCATCAGCAGCATACGACCGATCTTTTCCTTCTTGTCCTTGACCGAGTTCAGGTACGTGCCCTTGGTCAGGGTACCCGAATAGACGCGCAGGAAGGTGAGCGAACCGACGAAGGGATCGTTCATGATCTTGAACGCCAGGCCCGAGAAGGGCGCGTCGTCCGCAGTCGCACGGCTGTCAGGCTCGTCAGTGTCGGGGTTGATACCCTGCACGTCTTCGATGTCCAGCGGCGAAGGCAGATAGTCGACAACCGCGTCGAGCAGCGGCTGAACGCCCTTGTTCTTGAAGGCCGAACCACACAGCACCGGCACGAAGGCCTGACCCAGCGTACCCTTGCGGATCAGCTTCTTGAGGGTCGCGGTGTCGGGCTCATTGCCTTCCAGATAGGCTTCCATCGCCTCGTCGTCCTGTTCGACGGCGAGTTCGATCAGCTTTTCGCGATATTCGGCAGCCTTGTCAGCCAGGTCGGCCGGAATCTCTTCATAGGAGAATTCGGCGCCCAGGCTTTCATCCTTCCAGATGATCGCACGGTTTTCGACCAGATCGACCAGACCCTTGAAGTCCGCTTCCGCGCCGATGGGCAGATAGAGGACGGCAGGGACGGCGCCCAGACGGTCGATGATCGTCTGCACGCAATAATAGAAGTTGGCGCCGGTGCGGTCGAGCTTGTTGATGAAGCACATCCGCGGAACCTTGTACTTGTCCGCCTGGCGCCACACGGTTTCCGACTGCGGCTCAACGCCGGCAACGCCGTCGAACGCGGCAACCGCACCGTCGAGCACGCGCAGCGAACGTTCGACTTCGATGGTGAAGTCGACGTGGCCGGGGGTGTCGATGATGTTCAGGCGATGCTCGGGGCCCTTGCCCTCAGCCGCCTTCCACACGCAAGTCGTCGCAGCCGACGTGATGGTGATACCACGTTCCTGCTCCTGCTCCATCCAGTCCATGGTCGCGGCGCCGTCATGGACTTCGCCGATCTTGTAGGACTTGCCGGTGTAATAAAGGATACGCTCGGTCGTGGTGGTCTTGCCGGCGTCAATGTGCGCCATGATACCGAAGTTACGATAATGTTCGAGCGGATGGCTGCGGGCCATGATGCTTCTCCGTTGCCGGCGCACCGGCGGTGAGGGGATTCGTTAAATCTGCGCGTGGCCCCTAAACCAATCCGTTCGCCATGGGTAGCCACCCATGACGAACGGACCGATTTTGGAAACCAGATGACACAACAGGCGTCTTGCGGCGCCCGCCTGCCTCTTTTTACCAGCGGTAATGCGAGAAGGCGCGGTTCGCTTCCGCCATGCGGTGCGTGTCTTCGCGCTTCTTCACGGCATTGCCGCGGTTGTTGGCGGCATCCAGCAACTCACCCGACAGACGGGCTGCCATGGTGGTTTCGCTGCGGTTGCGCGCGGCGGTGATCAGCCAGCGGATCGCCAGAGCCTGCGAACGTTCGGGACGAACTTCGACAGGGACCTGATAGGTCGCACCACCGACACGGCGGCTGCGAACTTCGATTCCGGGCTTCACATTGTTGAGGGCGTCATGGAACAGACCGATCGGGTCCTTCTTGGCGCGGGTCTCGACAGTGTCGAGAGCGCCATAGACGATCGATTCGGCAACGGCCTTCTTACCGTCCTGCATGATGCTGTTCATGAACTTCGACAGCACGATATCACCGAACTTGGGATCCGGCAGGATAACGCGCTTTTCGGGGCGACGACGACGTGACATATTCCTGTTCTCCCCTTACTTCGGACGCTTCGCGCCGTACTTCGAACGGCTCTGCTTGCGATCCTTGACGCCCTGGGTATCCAGAACGCCGCGAAGAACGTGGTAACGCACGCCCGGAAGATCTCGCACACGGCCGCCACGGATCAGCACGACGCTGTGTTCCTGGAGGTTGTGGCCTTCACCCGGAATGTAGGTGATGACTTCGCGCTGGTTGACCAGACGCACCTTCGCCACCTTACGGAGAGCCGAGTTCGGCTTCTTCGGGGTCGTCGTGTAGACGCGGGTGCAAACGCCGCGCTTCTGCGGGTTCGCATCCATCGCAGGGACCTTGGACTTGGTCTTCTGCAGTTCGCGGCCCTTGCGGACCAGCTGGTTGATTGTTGGCATGAAGCCCTTCACCTTTTCAGTTACTTTACCGGCATTCCAGTGTCCTGCCGCCTGAAGGCATAACCTCCAAACAGCAAAGGCCCCGGGGGCAAAAACCCCCTGGAGCCACGAGAGCACCCGGTAATGTTCAGCTCTGTTGGCGCCCAGCCATATATCGCGAGGAGACGAGTCTTCGCACGGCAGACCTCTGGGCAGGGCGGGCCTATAGCGATGTGAGGGCAAAGGGTCAAGCAAAGCCCCCGACCATCCGGGCAGCATCCGGATTTCAAAGGGTTAGGTAATTGGTAACCACGCCAACCTATCCTTTTGCCTCGCACAGAATGGGCAAGACGTGACGACATTATCCACATTTACCGGCGAATTCTTCAGAGCGTCGCGAGAATCGGCCTTTCAGGCGGAGCGCCTGCCCGAGTCCCGACGCAATGCCCGCCTGCTCTTCCTGCTGTCCGCGCTGCTCAACGGCCTGTTCCTGATCAGCGACTGGCGCTTTGCCGGCACGCCCCATTTCTGGGTCGCCGTGCCCGCGCGGGTCGTGGTCGTGCTCTGGTCGCTTTATTGCCTGTCGCTGTGTGGCCGGATGACCAGCTTCCGTGCGGTCGAACGCATCTGCTTCGCCTGGCAGGTCGTCACCGCGATCGGCGTCGCCCTGCTCGTCAGTTCGCGCAGCGACATCGCCATCTTCGTGCTGGTGATGCTGCCGCTGGTCTTCTACCTCGTCGTGCCGACCAGTTTTCGCGGCAATGTCGGCGGCGGGCTGGGCTGTGGCGCCGTTCTGCTGATCGGCTATCTGGCCCCGGCGCCGGCTTCCTCCACCATGCTGGGTATGGTCCTCGCCATGCTGATCCTGCATTGCGGCATGTGGCTGGCGATCGCGCGGCGCAATCGGCTTCAGCGGCAGGAATGGACCGCAGGCCGCATGGCGCGCGAGGCGCAGGCAGCGCTGGCCGACAGCCGGGACACGCTGGAACGGATGTTCATGGCGGTGCCCCTGCCCCTGCTCGTCACCTGCCGCGACGGCAATGTCCTGCGCCAGAACCGCGCCGCGGCCGAAGGCTATGCCATGGGGCGCGACGTGACGCTGACCAACGTCAATCACAGCTATGTCGACCCGGCCACGCGTGACAGGCTGTTCGACCTGCTTCAGCGGGGCGAGGCGATCGACAATTTCGAATGTCGCCTGCGCCGGGGCGATGGCGAGATTCGCGACACATTGCTGTCGTCCCGGCCGATCGTCATCGACGGACAGCCCTGTTTCGTGACCAGCGTCGTGGACATCACCGAACGCAAGGAAGCCGAACAGAGGCTGGAGCGGCTGGCCATGTCGGACGCACTGACCGGCCTTGCCAATCGCGCCCATTTTATGGCTGCCGTCGCGCAGGCAACCGCGAATAAGACGGGCGGCGTTGCCCAGTCAGCCATACTGCTGGTCGATCTGGACGAATTCAAGCGGGTCAATGACACGGCGGGTCATGACGCTGGGGACGCCCTGCTCTGCGCCGTTGCCGAACGGCTGCACCATGCGCTGCGGCCCGGCGATCTTGTCGCGCGTATGGGCGGCGACGAATTTGCCGTGCTGCTGACCGACCTGCCCGATACGGACGCGCTGCACTCGATCCTCGCCCGCATCGCCGAGCATCTGCATGCGCCTTTGAACTATCGCGGTCGGCCGATCGAGAGCCGGGCCAGCATCGGGGTCGCCCTGTTCCCCGACCATGGCGATGATGGCGCGGCGCTGATCAAACATGCAGACATTGCGCTATACCACGCCAAGAATAACGGGCGCGGGCGGGCCACCCTCTTCTGCCCCGGCCTGCTCGAAGACTGGGAGCGGGAGGCCGCGATGCTGGACCGGGCGCGCCATCTGCTGGCGCAGGAACGGCCCAGCCCCTGGTATCAGCCCAAGATCGCGCTCGACACCGGCGAACTGATCGGGTTCGAAGCGCTGTTCCGCTGCCCGACCGCCAGCGGCGCGATAATCATGCCCGGCGATATTGCCGCCGCCTTCGAACATCCCGAACTCGGCCCGGCCATCACCGCGCAGATGATCGACGGTATCGTCACCGATTGCGTCCGCTGGCGCGCGGTGGGCCTGCCCTTCGGCCATGTCGCCGTCAATATATCGGGCGCCGATCTGGACGACGACGCTTTTGGCGATCGGCTGCTCCATAGTCTGGAGCGGGCAGGCCTGCCGTCGTCGGCGATCGAACTGGAAGTCACCGAATCGGTGTTTCTGGGCCGCAACGCCGACCGGGTGGGTCGGTCGCTCCAGCAACTCAGCGACGCGGGCATCGCCATCGCTCTGGACGATTTCGGCACCGGCTATGCCTCGCTGTCGCATCTCAAGCAGTTTCCGATCGACATCATCAAGATCGACCAGCGCTTCGTGCGCGATCTGGAAAGCGATCCGGACGATGCCGCGATCGTGCGCACGGTGCTGAATCTCGCCTACAGCCTGGGCATCCGCACCGTGGCGGAAGGCGTGGAAAATCAGCAGCAACTCGATTATCTGCGCGCGGGCGGATGCCATTATGGTCAGGGTTTCCATTTCGGCGCCGCCATGCCGCGCGCGGCGGTGGAAGATTTGCTGCGCGACGCCATGCTGGCCCGGCGCTAAGCAGGTCCGCCACAAAGTGAAAAATATTGTCATCCGGACGGAACCAATTCGCCCGAGGCTCATTTCACCGCATTCACCCTTCGACTCGTCACGAGTCCGTCCACACGGATTCGCGCGCGCGGTGTAGCTTTGGTAGCGGCCCGACTCGCAAAAGAAGAGTCGCGGGGTCGCATTGTCGCATCAGAAGAAAAAGGGGGTAGCCGGCCTCCGGGACCGGCTGAACGCCCTGTGCCCTGAGCGGGAGATTTTCCTGCGTTCTGGTGGGCAGGTGAAATTCATCCGCATCTCCCGCCGTCTTCAGATCGGCGCGGCTGGGCTGCTGTCCGCAGCACTTATCGGCTGGGCCGGTATCACCGTCTCGATGATGGCCGGCAGCGCCGCCGTCGCCCAGCAACAGGCCGCCCTCGACCAGCAGGGCCGCTCCGTCGCCAGCGCCGCGAGCAAGGTCGCCAATTATCGCAAGTCCGTCGAGGATCTCGCCCAGGATCTGGAAGCCCGGCAGGACTTCATGGACGATCTCTACAAGACGCATTTCGGTTCCGAGGACGGCAATGCCGCCGGCGCCGATCTGGTCGGGCCGGAGAAGGACGGCAAGAAGGACAGCCTGTCCACCAAGATCAGCAGCGCGCCGGAAGCGGCGCCGCTGGTCCGGCTGGAACAGCGCCAGCGCCGCTTCGCTTTGCTTCTGACCCATGCGATCGAACGCCGCGCCGACAAGGCCGCCAGCGCGATCCGCAGCTTCGGCCTCAATCCCGACGCCCTCGCCCGCAACGCTGCCCGCGCACAGGGTGGCCCCTTCGTGCCCTGGAAGGGCGAAAAGGGCGCGATGACCGACGAGTTGGAACATCTGGCCGACGCGATGTCGCGGATGGAATTTCTGGAACGCAGCCTTCTGGCGATCCCGTCCGGCCAGCCGACCGCCGCGCCGATGCTGACCAGCAGCTACGGATATCGCCGCGATCCCTTCAACGGCCATGCCGCCTTCCATGCCGGGCTCGATTTCCCCGGCCGCTACGGCCAGTCGATCAACGCCGCCGCCAATGGCAAGGTCAGCTATGTCGGCCAGCGGCAGGGCTATGGCAATGTCGTCGAGGTGGAGCATGGCAATGGCATCATGACCCGCTATGCCCATCTGTCCGGCTTTGCCGCCCGCGTAGGGCAGAAGGTCGCGCGCGGCGACACGATCGGCCGCATGGGCTCGACCGGCCGATCGACCGGCACGCATCTGCATTTCGAGGTCCGGCTGAACGGCCAGGCCGTCAACCCCCGCCCCTTCCTGGAGGCCCGCAAAGATGTTCTCCAAGTCCAGCAAGTCGCCACGGCCCGTTTCGCCGATGTCCGCAACCGGGGGTAAGTCCATTCCCTTCTCGCTGATCGGCGGCGACGTCACCATCACCGGGAATGTCGCCGCATCGGTCGACCTGCATATCGACGGCGCGATCGAGGGCGACATTAGCTGCGCGTCGCTGGTGCAGGGACCGGACAGCCGGATCACCGGCCATGTCACCGCGCAGAGCGCCCGTCTGGCGGGACTGGTCGACGGATCGATCAGCGCCGACGAACTGGTGGTGGAAAGCAGCGCCCGGATCACCGGCGACGTCACCTATGCCACCATCACGATCGAGCCGGGCAGCCGGATCGACGGCCGCTTCACCCACAAGGATGGTGCCACCCCGGCGGCCGAACTCAAGCTGATCACCAGCGATAGCGTGGGTTGAACCAAAACTTCCGTTCGCCCTGAGTAGCCCCTTCGACTGCCTGCCAAGGTCCAAAGCAGGCACGTGACTGCTTTGGACGCTCAGGACAGGCATTGAGCGAAGTCGAAATGGCGTATCGAAGGACATGTACTTCGATACGGGTCTTCGACAAGCTCAGCCCCTACTCAGCACGAACGGACGATGGTGATGTCCTCGCCCTAACCATATTTGTCACTGGAAAGGCGGCCGCCGCGCTCCTAATCCCCGCGCCATCATCCCAAGGGGAAGAGGTGCGCCATGGAACGTCCCGACTTCTGGCCCGACATTCGCCGTTTCCTGATCGGCTTCACCGGCAGCGGCATCGCCATCGGCATCTACACGCTGATCAGCGTTCGACCGGTGCCTTGAGGGCGCATGCCAAGCTTCTGCTATGCTCCAACTAAATACGGCTCGCTCCCGGAAAGCCTAGAAATTTCATCATATTTGATTTTCATGACCTTCGTAGCTTCGACTTCCAGTTCAGGTACGACAGGAGGCCGCTGCCCATTAGCGGTGGGCTTGAATTGAGCGATCAAATGCGCCTCAACACCTCTGACATGCTCATCAGAAAGACCGGGGGTAGACACGGCTACAATGTGTGTCGTGCGAGACTTCAATAGCGCTTTCTTGACGTGCTGTTCCGATTTTGAGCTGCCATCCCATTCTTGGTAGGCCGAAAGCCAGCGATCTACAAAATACGCATATCCGTCTGGACGCAAACCGAGCCAGACAAACGATCTTTCGTTCTTCAGCTCTTTCTCAATCCGCGCACGGATAGAATTAGTTTTGCCAAGATGGGCTTTACCGACATAGACAGACCGCCACTGCTGCTTTTCATCAAAGAAGCCCCATAAGTAAAAGCCCTTCTCGATAGGGAATGCTCGGGCAATTTCGGCGGCCAACTTGCCATATGCTCGACCAAGCGGGCTCTTGCCCAAAAACGCTGAGCACTCGGGATCAGCCCTACAAAAATCATATAGGCTGGCGAGTGAAACTGAATGCCCAATCATGGCTGCCTCCATCATCTAATCCCTGACATAGCTGTCTGACGGCCTACCTGTTCAATTCACCGGCGCTCTTCGCCTGTAGCTCAGCGCTTCCGCTACATGCACCCGGCCGACACGCTCGGCGCCAGCCAGATCGGCGATGGTGCGGGCCACGCGCAGCACGCGGGTATAGCCGCGTGCTGACAATTTCATCGCGGCGGCGGCCTGGGCCAGCAATTGCCGACCCGCCTCGTCCGGCCCGGCGACATCCTCCAGCCGCTCGCCATCCACCTCCGCATTGGTGCGTATGCCGCTGCCATTGTAGCGCGCGGTCTGCACTGCCCGCGCCGCCGCGACCCGTGCCGCGACCTCGGCCGATCCTTCGGCAGGCGGGGGCAGGACCAGATCGGCGGCCGTCACCGCCTGCACCTCGACATGCAGGTCGATGCGATCGAGCAGCGGCCCCGACACCTTCGCCTGATAATCCGCGGCGCAACGGGGCGCGCGCGAACAGGCGAGCGCCGGATCGCTCAGATGGCCGCAGCGGCACGGGTTCATTGCCGCGATCAGTTGCACTCTGGCCGGGAAGGTCACATGCGCATTGGCGCGCGCCACCGTCACCTCGCCCGTCTCCAGCGGCTGGCGCAGCGAATCGAGCACGGTCCGCTGAAATTCCGGCAGTTCGTCCAGGAACAGCACGCCCAGATGGGCCATGCTGACCTCCCCCGGCCGCGCCTTCAGGCCCCCGCCGACCAGCGCCGCCATCGACGCGCTGTGATGCGGGTTGCGGAAGGGGCGCGCCCGGCTGATCCGGCCGCCTTCCAGCGTGCCGGCGACACTGGCCACCATAGAGCTTTCCAGCGCTTCGGACGGGGTCATGTCGGGCAGGATGCCGGGCAGGCAGCTGGCCATCAGCGATTTGCCCGCGCCCGGCGGCCCGACCATCAGCAGATTATGTCCGCCCGCCGCCGCAATCTCCAGCGCGCGCTTGGCGACTTCCTGCCCCTTCACCTGTTTGAGGTCCGCGCCGCGCACCGGCGCATCGACTATGCCCGGCTGCGGTGGCGAGAGGGCGGCAGTGCCCTTGAAATGGTTGAGCAGGCTGAGCAGGTCCGGCGCCGCGACCACTTCCACCTCGCCCGCCCAGGCCGCTTCCGCGCCCTGCGCCGCCGGGCAGACCAGCCCCTTGTCCTGGCTACCCGCATGGAGCGCCGCCAGCAGCACGCCGGGCGACGGCGCGGTCCGCCCGTCCAGCCCCAGTTCGCCGACCACGACATAGCCCGCCAGCGTTTCGGCATCGATCACGCCCATCGCCCCCAGCAGGGCAATGGCTACGGGCAAATCGAAATGCGATCCTTCCTTGGGCAGGTCGGCCGGGGACAGGTTCACCGTGATCCGCTTGGGCGGCAACGACAGGCCGATCGCGGCGATGGCATTGCGCACCCGCTCGCGGCTTTCCGCCACGGCCTTGTCGGGCAGGCCGACCATGATGAAATTGGGGAGGCCGGGGACCAGCTGGCACTGCACCTCCACGGCGCGCGCCTCCAGCCCCAGATAGGCGACCGTCGAAACCGTTGCGACCAAATGCCCCCCAAATCTATCCTATTCGGTCGGATCGCTTCCTTCGTCCGGCCGCCCCTTGAACCCCTGAGCCACGACATACCATTCGACGCTGCCCTTGCGGCTGGCCGGTGGCTTGGCGTGCTTGATCGTCGTGAAATTCTTCTTCAGCAGCACCAGCAATTCGCCGTCCGTGCCGCCCGCGAACACCTTGGCGACGAAGGTGCCGCCCTTGCGCAGATTTTCCACCGCAAACCAGGCCGCTGCTTCGACCAGCCCCATGGTACGCAGATGGTCGGTCGCGGCATGGCCGACCGTATTGGCCGCCATGTCGGAAATGATGAGGTCCGGTTCCTGCCCCAGCGCGTCGCGCAACAGGCCCGGCGCCTTGTCGTCCATGAAATCCATTTCGAACAGGGTGACGCCCTGAATCGGATCGACCGGCAGCAGGTCGATGCCGACCACGGCCGCCTTGGGCGCCATCTTGCGCACCACCTGCGCCCAGCCGCCCGGTGCGACGCCCAGGTCGACGACCGCCTTCGATCCCTTCACGAAATGGAATTTCTCGTCCAGTTCAATGAGCTTGAAGGCAGCGCGGCTGCGCCAGCCCTCTGCCTTTGCCTTGCGGACATAGGGGTCGTTCAGATGGCGCTCCAGCCAGCGCACCGACTGCGCCGTGCGCCCCTTGGCGGTTTTGACCCGCACCTTGCCAACACCAGAGCCTCTCACATCACTCTCCCGCCGCGGTCCATCAGCCCGCGCAATATCCCCTCCCGGATGCCGCGGTCGGCGACACCCAGTCGCTCCGCAGGCCAGATGTCGAGGATCGATTCCAAAATAGCGCAACCCGCCACAACCAGATCGGCCCGCTCCGTGCCGATGCAGGGCAGCTTCTGCCGTTCCGCCAGCGCCATGCCGGACAATCGGTCGGAAATGGCGCGCATCGATTCGCAGGGCACGATCAGCCCGTCGATCGCCTGCCGATCATAGCGTGGCAGGCCCAGATGCAGGCTGGCGAGCGTCGTCACCGTGCCGGACGTGCCGAGCAGGCGAATATCCTGCGCATCCTTGGGCAAACGGCGGGCGAGTGGCGAGAAAGCTTCGGACACGCGCGCGCGCATCCGGCCATAGGCGGCGGCCCGCTCGATCGCATCACCATGGTCGAAGGCCTCGCTCTCCGTCAGCGACACCACGCCCCAGGGCGCGCTCACCCAATCGACAATGTGCGGCGTGCCGTCGCCATGCGCGTCGACCAGCACCAGCTCGGTCGATCCGCCACCGATGTCGAAGATCAGCGCCGGGCCATCGCCCGGCTCCAGCAGCGCATGGCACCCCAGCACCGCCAGCCGCGCCTCTTCCTGCGCGCTGATGATGTCGAGGGCGATGCCGGTTTCCTTATAGACCCGGCGGATGAATTCCTCGCCGTTGGACGCGCGGCGACAGGCTTCGGTCGCGACCGATCGCGCCAGCGTGACATGGCGACGGCGCAGCTTGTCGGCGCAGACGGACAGGGCGGCGATGGCCCGGTCGATCGCAGCGTCGCTGATCCGCCCGGTCGCGGCCAGCCCCTCGCCCAGCCGCACGATCCGCGAAAAGGCATCGACGACGATGAAGCCATCGGCGGACGGCTTGGCGATCAGCAGCCGGCAATTATTGGTGCCAAGGTCGATCGCGGCATAGGATCGGCGATCGCGCCCGCCATAAGGGGCGAAGCCCCGCTGTGTGGAGGGCGGAGGAATGGCCGCAGCCTGGCTCCCATCGCCCGAACCGGAACGGGCGCGCTTGCCCGCATAACGGCCGGTCGGGCCGGAACTCTGCGGCGATGGGCGGCTCTGCTGCACCATGCCGTAACTCACTTCTGCTTATCGCCAGCCCCAAATACGGGGCCGGAACTTGCCCTCATGCTTAAGCGGATAATGGGCGATACGCAAGGCAGGGGGAGTCGCCTGTCGCAGACGGCTCCCCATTGGGCTTATCGGGTGCGGCTGCGCCGCACGGGTCGCACCTTTCGCGCATTTCAGGACAAACACTTACTGGGTATAGAGTTTCACCAGACGATAGAGGAACGCGCGCCCATCCATCAGCGATTTGACGCGAATGCGCTCGTTCAGGCCGTGGACGCCCTGCCCGTCCGGATCGGCGAACATGCCCGACACACCATAGGTCGGAATGCCCGCCGCATTGGTGAAGCGCCCGTCGGTCGCCCCGGTCGCCAGACGCGGGATCACCGGCACGCCCGGCCACATCTCCTTGGTCAGCGCAGTGATCGGCCCCATGATCTGGGGCGTCAGCTCCGGCGCGGAGGATTTGGGCTGGGGCGGATCGGCCAGCGTCACCTTGACCTTGCTATCGCCGGCCACCTCCTGAAGCCGGGCCAGGATCGATTCGACGCTTTCGCCCGGAATGATCCGGCAATTGACGTTGGCGGTTACCGATTGCGGCTGGGCATTGGGGGCATGCCCGCCGGAGATCAGCGTCGGGATGCAGGTGGTACGCAGCGTCGCGTTCCAGCTTCCGCTTTCGGCCGACACGGCAGCATAGTCCGCATCGGTCGCCTTGCCCGCGCCGATCGCCGCCATCGCGGCCGACACCTTGCCCGGATAGAGTGGGGCCGACGCTCCGAAATAGGCCTTGGCCGCCGGGGTCAGATCGACCGGGAAATCATAATCATTCACCCGTGCCAGCGCCGCCGCCATCCAGCCGATCGCATTGAAGCGCGGCGTCTGGCGCGAACTGTGCCCGCCCGGCGCGGTCGCGGCGAAGGTGAAGTCCTGATAGACTTTCTCCCCCGCCTGCACGCCCTGACTGACCGGCTTGCCCGCTTCGTCCAGCGAACCACCGCCGCCTTCATTGAGCGCCCAACCCGCTTTCAGCGCATCGGGATGGTTCTTGAGCAGATATTCGACACCGTTCAGCGCCTTTTCCGTTTCCTCGCCACAGGTCAGCGCCAGCTTGATCGTGCGCTTGGGCTTATAGCCCTCCGTCTTGTAGCGGACCATCTGGTCGGTGAAGGCCGCCGCCATCGCCTTGTCATCGGAGGTGCCGCGCCCGTAGAAATAGCCGCCTTCCTCGATCAGGGTGAAGGGATCACGCTCCCAGTCGGCGCGCTTGGCCGCGACCACGTCGATATGGGCGAGCAGCAGGATCGCAGGCAGCTTCGCGTCGCTGCCGCGCAGGATGGCAGAGAGGTTGCCTTCCTTCGGGTGTGCCGGATCGACGATGATCGACACGTCGCTGTCGGCATAGCCCGCCGCCTTGAGGCGCGCGCCCATCCGTTCGGCCGCGACCGTGCAACTGCCGTCCGGCCAACTCGAATCGGTTTCGACCAGTTCCTTGTAGAGAGCGCGGAAGGCGGGCTCATCGCCCCGCGCCTGCCCATCCGGCGTGGCGGCATGGGCGCTGGTGGAGACGAGCAGCGCCGCCAGAAAGGCAGCGGCGGGACGGCGGAATGACATGAAAAAGCCCCCTCGATTCAATGAGGGGGCGACATTGGCCAAAGCGCAGGAGGAGGGCAAGCCATCACCCGTCATTGCGAGCGCAGCGAAGCAATCCACTGGTGCGCAGATGGATTGCTTCGCTGCGCTCGCAATGACGATGGAGGGGTTACAGCGGCAGCAGCGCCGCCACGATCTGCCGTTCCTCGGCGCGCAGCACGCCCCAGGCGCGGGCCGCCGCGCGGCTGTCCATCGCCTCAACGCCGATGCCCAGCGCCTCGACCGCGCGGACGAAGGGGCGCGGCGGCTGGCGCAGCCCTGCGCCGGTGCCCAGCAACAGGAATTCGGGACGCGGATCAGTGTCGAACAGGTCGCCCAGCGCGTCCAGCGTCAGCGCCTCGACCCCCGCCGGCGCATTCGCCCAGGCCAGCGCCCGCACCGGGCTGAGCAGCAGGCCATCGGGGAACACATCGTCGCGCACGCGAAAGCCGCGCCCCTGGAAGCCGGTGACGATCGGCCCCTGACCGCTGTCATCGCGGCGCAGCTTTATGCCGGCGTCGGTCAGGGTCGCGCCCCATCGTCGCGCGGCCCGACGCGCTCGGCCGTACCGGTATAGCCGCTCTTCTTGGTGCTCTTCTTCTCCGCCGTCTGCGGGCTGAGGCCCAGCGAGATCAGCAGCGAGGAGGACACATAGACCGACGAATAGGTGCCGACGATGATGCCCAGCATCATGGCGGCGGTGAAGCCGCGCAGCACATGGCCGCCCAGCAGCAGCAGCGCACCCAGCGCCAGCAGAATGGTGACGGAGGTCATCACCGTGCGCGGCAGGGTTTCGTTGACGGACAGGTCGATCAGCGCCTTCATGTCCATCTTGCGATATTTGCGCATATTTTCGCGGATACGATCGTCGATCACCATCTTGTCGTTGATGGAGTAGCCCACGATCGTCAGCACGGCGGCGATGATGTTGAGGTCGAATTCGAGCTGGGTGATCGCAAAGAAGCCCAGCGTCATCAGCACGTCATGCACGATCGCGACGAAGGTCGACACACCGAACTGCCATTCGTAGCGGAACCAGCTGAAGATCGCGATGCCCACGATCGCCAGCACCACCGCCAGCACGCCATTCTGGATCAGTTCGCCCGACACCTTGCCCGACACCGTGTCGTAACGGGAGAATGTGACGCCGGGGAATTCCGTGGTCATCGCCTTGCGGGTCTTTTCCACGACAGCATTCGCGGCGCCGGCACCGCCCTGTTCGGGCAGCGGCAGGCGAATCTGCACCGTATCCGCGTCACCGAACTGCTGGAGCGAGCTTTCGCCCACGCCCAGCCGGTCGATGGTGGCACGGACCTTGTCGGTTTCCACCGCCTGCGGGAATTTCGCCTCGATCATCAGGCCGCCGACAAAGTCGACGCCCAGATTGAGGCCCTTGTGGAAGGTCGCGCCGACCGCCAGCACCGTCAGCAGCGCGGTCAGGGCGAAGGCCCACTTCCGTATGGCGACGAAGCCGATGTTGGTATTGTCGGGGACAAGCTTGAGCAGTTTCATTTTTTCTCTCTCGCCCCGTCAGATGTTGATTTCGGTCGGGCGCTTGGTGCGGACCCAATGGGCCGCCAGAACGCGCGTGAAGGTTACGGCGGTGAACACGCTGGTCGCGATACCGATCAGCAGCACGATCGCGAAGCCCTTGACCGGGCCGGAGCCCAGCGCGAGCATGATGCCGCCGGCAATGGCGTGGGTCACGTTCGCCTCGAAAATAGTGCGGCTGGCTTCCTTATAGCCGAATTCGATCGCCTGCACCACGCCGCGCCCGCGCCGCCGCTCTTCGCGGATGCGCTCATAGATCAGCACGTTGGCGTCGACCGCCGTACCGATGGTCAGCACGAAACCGGCGATGCCGGGGAGCGTCAGTGTCGCGCCCAGGATTCCCATCACGCCCAGGATCACCAACACGTTGATGGCGACCGCGATGTTCGCATAGACGCCGAAACGGCCATAGCTGAAGAACATGAAGGCGGCGACCGCGACCACCGCGACGATTGATGCGATCAGGCCCGCGCGGATCGAGTCGGCGCCAAGGCCCGGCCCGACCGTGCGTTCTTCCACCACGGCAAAGTTCACGGGCAGCTTGCCCGATCGCAGGGCGATGGCGAGCTGGTTGGCGCTTTCGACGGTAAAGCTGCCGGCGATCTGCGCGCTGCCGCCCAGAATCGGTTCGTTGATGTTCGGCGCCGACAGCACCTTGCCATCCAGAATGATGGCGAAGGGGCGATTGACATTCTGCGACGTCACCTGGCCGAACTTGCGCCCGCCCGACCCGTTGAAGCGGATATTGACGATCGCTTCGTTGCTCTGGCCATAGCCCTGCGTGGCGTCGCTCAGGTCTTCACCCGACACCATCACCTGCCGCTTTACGGCGATATAAGGGACGCCGGCCGGGTTGGTCGGATAGGGCAGGACTTCGCTGCCCACCGGGGCGCGGCCCTGCGCCACTTCGGACGGGTTGGCATTGACGTCGACCAGCTTGAATTCAAGTTTCGCGGTCTGGCCCAGCAGCGCCTTCAGCGCCTTGGGATCCTGCAGACCCGGCACCTGCACGACGATACGATTGTCGCCCTGCTGCTGGATGGTCGGTTCGCGCGTGCCCATTTCGTCGATACGGCGGCGGATGACTTCGGTCGAAACCTCCATCGCGCTCTTGATCGCATTCTTGATGCCCGCGTCGGTCGGCGTGATCGTGATGGTGGAGCTGTTCACCACCTCGACATTGAAGTCGCGCTGGCCGGTCAGCCCCGCACCCTGCGTCAGCGGCCGGATGCGCTCGACGGCGGCATCGACCTGACTGGGTTCGCGGACCATGAAGCTGAGCTTGCCGTCGCGACTGCTGATGTCGCCGATCGCGATCTTGGGCTCGCCCCGGCGCAGTTCCGTGCGGACCTGCTCCTCCATATTGGCGAGCCGCTGCTTGGCGACATCCTGCGTCGACGCTTCGAGCAGCAGATGGCTGCCGCCCGCAAGGTCGAGGCCCAGATTGACGCGCGTCTGCATGACGCGGGGCAGCTTTGCCACGGTCGCTTCGGGCAGGAAGGTCGGTATGGCGCACAGGGCGCCAAGGACCAGCGGCAGGAGGATCGCGGCGACCGCCCAGCGCGAAAAGTTCAGCATCGGTGCGCTCAGTCGTTCGCAGGCTTGGCGGCGGTCGGGTCGATCACTTCGGTCAGGGTCGACTTGACCGCCTTGACCTTCATGTTCGGGGCCAACTCGATATCGGCATAAATCTCGTCGACGCGCACGACCTTGCCGACCAGACCGCCACCGGTGACGACCTGATCGCCCTTCTTCACGGCGTCGATCTTGGCCTTATGCTCCTTCATCTTCTTTTGCTGCGGACGGATCAGCAGGAAATAGAAGACGACGAAGATCAGGACCAGCGGCGCCATCTGCATCACGATGCCGGCGCCGGACGCTTGCCCGCCAGCGGTCTGGGCAAGGGCTGGGGTAATGAACATGGGAGGGACTGCCTTATTTTCTGTCGGTCGCGGGACACCCGAAAGCACCCACGCATCAAGGGCGCGCGGCTAACACAGATAAGGGCGCAGAGGCAATATGATTAGGAATTCTGGCCGGTCGTCAAAAGAGTGACGATTGAACGCTTGCGCTTTCCGGTTTGCCCTTCTAAAGGGCGCCCTCCGGTCGGGACGTAGCGCAGCCTGGTAGCGCATCACACTGGGGGTGTGGGGGTCGGAGGTTCGAATCCTCTCGTCCCGACCAAAATAATTCAGCCAGTCTGGCGATATATCGGGCAACGAAAGCTGCCCGTTTTGGCATGTGCGGCGCATAAGCAGACCGTAAGTTGCCCCACTTAATCGCCACTGCTCAACCTGTGCCCCACGTCGCCTAGGTGCGGGGTGCTGCTAGCGTCAGGCGAGCAGAACGCTAGCAAGCAGTTCCAGTTCGAACTACGGTGTAGAATGCTCTGTCGTTTGACACCCCTTCTCCTATTCCTTCTAGCCGGATGCGTAACCACGCGAGGCCGGGAGGAAGATCACGAACTACAATATGCTTGCGGTGATTTGGTCGTCGTTGGTCGAATAGCCACGACGAGTATTGGTGAACACGCCGGTGCAGACCCTCAAGACCCACTTCCCGGCTGGCTAAGCGAGTTTGACCTTCAAGTTCACATCAAGCGTGTCGTCCGAGGCATTGAGCGCAGGCCTATCGTTCCAGCCAGTAGCATCACACACGGGCAGATAAGGGGTGACAGAGATTTTCTTGTGGTCCTGAGTCCGGATCAAGGAAATGGATTCAGTTTGAACACCGCAACACTGATGAACAATCGACCAAAGCTGCACGAACCCTGTGTGCCGCACTGACGGTTGCGCTCCCGCCACGCTACCAGCCATGCGGGATCGCCATCAGCCTGTATTTGCGCAGTTCTATGTCCAGTTAACTTCCCATGCACGGAAGGCAGCGACAACCGCCACCATATCCCGCCGATCCAACTCTCGCCCTCAATGCCAGACGGCACCTCGCACTCACCCCAAGCGTCTAACCAGCCGAAAGGGGGCGCGAACGGCAATGATGTCGACTTCTCCGCTTCCTCGATCCGCTTAACACGATGCCGCAGAGACATAGATGGAGACACCTCCCCCTCCCCTTACCAATTGTCAATCATTGGCCCGCATAGCGGAAGGATCACGGTGGGGACCGGATATGACTCAGAATCTGTTCGACTTTTTTATGCATCTGGCCGCGATGGCGGCGATCCTGACGGGCTTTGTGACGGTCCGTCGGCGCAGGCGGCGGCAGCGTAACTAGGCGCTCTGCCGCGCGATTATCCGGCGGACCGCCCCATGGGCGCGGGCGATCGCGTGTCGGCCCGCCTTTCGCACTGTCCTACAGATAACCATATGGGATAAATGATCCGCTTCCTTTAACCACAGGAGGCGAATCATGGATGTTGACGACCTGATCGAGGGCGTGATCGCGCGCGAAGGTGGCTTCAGCGATCATCCGTCCGATCGCGGCGGCCAGACCAATATGGGCATCACTGCGGCCGTGGCGCGCGCCAACGGCTATTTCGGCGATATGCGGGCGCTGCCGCGCAGTCTGGCGGAGACGATCTATCGCCGGCTTTACTGGGAACAGCCGGGCTATCATTTCGTCGCGACAATCAACTGGATCATTGCCGCCGAGTTGTTCGACACGGCGGTCAATATGGGCGTCGGCACCGCGACCGGCTTTCTCCAGCGCGCGCTCAATGCGCTCAACCGCAACCAGAAGGATTATCCGGACCTGAAGGTCGATCGCGTCATCGGCGCGCGCACGATCGCCGCGCTGCGCGCCTATCAGGCGCTGCGCGGTTCATCCGGCGGATTCGTGCTGTTGCAAGCGCTTCAGGCGTTGCAGGGCGAACGCTATATCGAACTGGCCGAAAACCGTCCCGCCAACGAAGCCTTCCTTTATGGCTGGCTCGCGAACCGGATCGGCTAGGATGGAGCCTATCCCCAACAGCGGCGCTCCCGCCTCCCTGGACGACAGCATTGATCCATGGATCGCGCGCGCCCGGCCCGCCTTCCTCTATGTCATGTATGCCCTGCTGCTCTGGTCCGTGCCGATGGGCCTGATCGCGGGCGTCCAGCCACAGGTTGCGGCGGCGATCATCACCGGCATGCGCGCCTATCTCAACGCCCTGCCCGAACCGCTCTATGCGCTCTTCGGCACCGGCTATCTGGGCTACACCGCCGCCCGCGCATGGGGCAAGGCGAAGGGGGTGGAGCGCTGATCCTGCGGGCGGGGCGCCTGTCGTCCCGCCCGGATTGCCTGTCAGAATCGCCGATGCGCGGCCGCATCCACCGTGTCGCACGTGCCGTGAAAAGCATAATCAGCGGTGCCGATGATGCTGATCTGTCCGCTCACCCGGTTGACCAGGATGCGCGGCTTGTTGAGGCCGTTCAGCCGATATTCGCCGCTGATCCGGTCGGGCTGCATCGAGACATTATAGACGTCCCACCAGCCATCGTCTGTGCCGCGCGAATGGATCGGCGGGACGAGCTTCCTGGGCAGCTTGATCCGCCCGCCGCCTGCCCAGAATTGCAGCATGACCGATGCATCGAACTGCTGCGCCGTCATGTCGATGCGATTGCCATAGACATAGCGTTTGCGATCATGATCCCAGGTCCAGCCATAGCTGTTGGCGACGCCCGGCCGCTGCCCGTCGCCAAAGCAGACGAGGCCAAGGTCCACCGCTTGCCCATCCACCATCACCGGTTCGCGATCCGGCGCCGCATAGCTGGGCGCTTCGCGCGCCGCCTGTGGTCGGGCATAGCCGATATCGGGATGATAGCCCGATCCGCGCGCATCGCCTTGCTGCGCCCGTTCGCCGCAATCGGGCGCGGGAGTAGCGGTGATCGCCTGATAGCGACCGTCATAAGTGGCGACGCTCAGGCATTGATGCCGCTGCGGATGCCACCAATAGCTCCATTTGCGATCGTCGCCCGCCTCCACCCGTACGAAGCGATAGCCGCGCGCCTGCAACTGGGTTTCGCCGCCCGCCCCCTTCGCACCGACCAGATCGGCGACATCCGACGGCTCCTGCGCCATGGCGGCTACGGCAAAGCACAGGGGTAAGGCGAGAGAGACTCCGACCGACAAACGCATATCCGACTCCGGGACAAGAGGGCATGACCCGCCGATTATGGCATCAAAGCGCGACCGGCGCATGACGACAGTCGCTGCGTCTCTTATCCCTCCGCCGGGAAATGCGCCTTCATGAAGTCCAGCACCAGCCGCACGCGCGGGGGCAGGCGTCGGTGGGACGGGTGGACCGCGAAAATGTCGAGCGGGGCGATGGCGCTGTCGGGCAGGACCGGCGCCAGTCGCCCCGCAGCCATATCCCCCGCCACGCGAATCGCGGGCAACAGCGCGATGCCAAGGCCGCTGCGCGCCGCGCGATGCACGGCTTCGCTATTGTCCGACCGGAAGACGCCCGTCACCACCCGTTCGCGCCCGTCGATCGTCCAGCGCGCGCGCCGGTCACCATAGGCATAGGCGATGCACTGGTGATCGGCCAGATCGTCGACCCGCGCGGGCACGCCATGGCGCGCCAGATAGTCGGGATGCGCCACCAGCCGCCGGGCCAGCGCGCCCAGATGATGCACAACCAGACTTTCGTCGCCAATCGGCCCGACCCGCAGCGCCAGGTCCAGCCTCTCTTCCACCACATCCCGCTGCCAGTCGGTCATGGCACATTCGATCTGAAGGCCGGGATGCCGCGCCGTCAGTTCGCCCAGCCGCTCGACATAATGCAGCCCCAGCGCAGTCGTCAGCCCGACCCGCACCAGTCCGCGCGGCTGATCGCGCGCCGGGCCGAAATCCGCCTCCGCACTGTCGAGCGCGTCCAGCATCATGCGCGCATGCACCAGCAGCCGGTCAGCCTCCGCCGTGGGCACCAGCCGCCGCGTGGTGCGGTGGAACAGCGGCACGCCGAAATGCGCCTCTACCTGATCCAGCCGCCGGGCGACCGTGGTATGGCTGGCGTGCATCTCCTGCGCGACGCGGGAGAAACTGGGCAGTTCATGCAGTCGGACGAATGTCCGTAGGGCGACCAACAGATCAGACATATGAACGTAATCCGCACAATCTTTGTGCGGTGAATCCTTATTGTCTTCCTGCCGGAAAAGCCAGAACGGAACATCTGAAAGCGGCCCGATTGACCGCAGGAGGTAGAGGATGATGACCAATCGTATCGCCCATGCGGGGCTGGCGTCGAAAAGCCGTTCCGCGCAGGATGCCGCCGCGCTGATCCATGACGGCATGACCGTGGGCATGAGCGGCTTTACCGGGTCGGGCTATCCCAAGGCAGTGCCGCTGGCACTGGCCGACCGCATGACCGCCGCGCATCAGGCAGGCGATCGGTTCCGCGTGAAGATCTGGACCGGCGCATCGACCGGCCCGGAACTGGACGGCGCACTGGCCAAGGCCGATGGCGTCGAATTCCGCCTGCCCTACAACAGCGATCCCATCGCCCGCGAGCGCATCAATCGCGGCGAAATGCATTATTTCGACATGCATTTGAGCCAGGTCGCGCCGATGGCGTGGCAGGGCTTCCTGGGTGATCTGGACGTTGCCGTGGTCGAAGTGACCGGCATTACCCCGGATGGCGACCTGATCCCCTCCGCGTCGGTCGGCAACAACAAGACCTGGATCGATCGCGCCAAGGGCGTGATCCTGGAGGTCAATCGCTGGCAGAACCCCGCGCTGGAGGGGATGCACGACATTTATTACGGCACCGCCCTGCCGCCGCACCGCATCCCCATCCCGCTGGTCCGCGCCGACCAGCGCATCGGCCAGCCGACCTTCCGCTGCGATCCCGACAAGGTGATCGCGGTGGTGGAAACCGACGCGCCCGATCGCAACGCCCCCTTCTCCCCGCCGGACGCCGCCGCCCATGCGATTGCGGGCCATCTGCTCGATTTCCTGGGCCATGAAGTGCGGCAGGGCCGCCTGCCCGCCTCGCTGCTGCCGCTCCAATCGGGCGTGGGCAATATCGCCAATGCCGTGCTCAGCGGCCTGATCGACGCGCCGTTCGACAATATGGTCGCCTATACCGAGGTGATTCAGGACGGCATGCTCGACCTGCTGGAATC
Source organism: Sphingobium sp. AP50 (assembly GCF_900109095.1). Lineage (GTDB taxonomy): Bacteria > Pseudomonadota > Alphaproteobacteria > Sphingomonadales > Sphingomonadaceae > Sphingobium. The sequence goes on along the minus strand of NZ_FNYZ01000001.1, from coordinate 221,701 downwards.
GGGCAAGCTGCGCATGGCGAGCGCCACCGCCTTCTCGCTTTCGCCGGAAGCCGCGGCGCGGCTCAACAGCGACATGCATCGTTTCCGCGACAAGATGCTGCTGCGCCCGCAGGAGATCAGCAACCATCCCGAACTGATCCGGCGGCTGGGTTGCATCGCGATGAACGGCCTCATTGAGGCGGACATTTATGGCAATGTCAATTCGACCCATCTGATGGGATCGCGCATTCAGAATGGCATCGGCGGATCGGGCGACTTTGCGCGCAACGCCTATCTGTCGGTGTTCATGACGCCCTCCACGGCCAAGGGCGGCGCGATTTCCGCGATCGTGCCGCATTGCAGCCATGTCGATCATATCAATCAGGACGTGCAGGTGATCGTGACCGAACAGGGGCTGGCCGACCTGCGCGGCTTGGCCCCGCGCCAGCGCGCGGAACTGATCATCGCAAGGTGCGCCCATCCCGATTTCCGGCCGATGCTGGCGGACTATTATGCGCGGGCGCAGAAGGGCAGCTTCGGCCTGCAATCGCCGATGCTGCCGGGCGAAGCGCTCGCCTGGCACCAGCGCTATATCGAGACAGGCACGATGCGGGGGTAGGAGACAGGGCTGGTGGCCCCTCCGCCAGCCCATCCCGCATCATGCCCGGCGGGCCTGCGAGCGCACACGCAGGCCCGCCTTTTCGCGTGGAAGCGGCCTTATGCTTCCGCTTTGTCTATCCTCTCCACGATCACCGGGGCGACCGGCACCGGATCGACGGCGCTCTTGACCAGCGTGTCGAGGCTGGAGCCATCGAGGCCCAGTTCCTTCATCAGCCCGTCGATCACCGGGGCCTGCGCGCGGTAGCGCAGGGCGGCGGAGACGGCGGCGCTGGCGAGATTCTGCTCGCCGCCGGTGCCGAGGATCGCGCCGTCGCCACCGCCATGACCGCCGGTGATGCCATCGACCTGCACGATCTTGATCGAGTCGATGGATTCCATCGGCTTGGCGGCCTCGCGGATCAGGTCGGGCAGGACTTTCAGCAGCGCCAGCTTGGTCTGGAGCGACATCTGGTCGGACGACAGCAGGTTCGCGGCCTCGTTGACGGCGCGCTGGCCTGCGGCTTCCACTTCGAAGCGGACCCGATCGGCATCCGCGCGCAGCTTGGCGGCTTCGGCTTCACCCTCGGCCGCGACGCGCAACGCTTCGGCGCGGTCGGCGGCGACCTGCTTTTCGGCTTCCGCCTCGACGCGAATCGAAATCGCGGCGCGCTCGGCCTCGCGGGAGGCGTCGATCAGCTCGATCCGCTTGGCGCGCTCGGCGATTTCGGTGGCGCGGCTGGTCTGCACCTGCTCCTCGGCGGCGACCGCCTTGGCACGGGCCTCGTCGGCCTGCGCCTTGGCCTGACTTTCCTCGCGGCTCTTATTCTGCACCGCGATCTGCTGTTCCTGCCGGGCGAGTTCGAGCGACTGGGCCTGCTGGATCTTGGCCTGCTGCACGGCGCGGTCAGCCTCGATCTGCTGGCTGTCGACCAGCTTCTTCGCCTCAATCCGCGCCTGATCCGCCTCCTGCTGGCGCAGCGACTGTTCGCGGGCGACTTCGGCCGATTGCACGGCGCGGCGCATCTCCACTTCGCGCTGCTGCTCCAGCCGGGCAAATTCGGTGTCGCGCGCGATCAGCATCGACTGGCGCTCGGCCTCCAGATTCTTCGTCTCGATCTGAACGCGGGTATCCTGTTCGATGTCGTTGCGGGTCTTCTTGCGCAGTTCGATCTGCTCGGTCAGCTTGGTCAGGCCCTCGGCATCGAAAGCGTTGTTGGCGTTGAAATGTTCGATCGACGTCTGGTCGAGACCGGTGAGCGAGACGCTTTCCAGTTCCAGACCGTTCATAGCGAGGTCGACCGACGACACCTGCTGCACCTTCTGCACGAAATCGCCGCGCTGTTCGTGCAGCTGGTTCATGGTCATGCCGGCCGCGACCGATCGCAGCGCGTCGACGAACTTGCCCTCGACCAGCTCCTTCAGCGCTTCCGGGTTCATGGTGCGCATGCCCAGCGTCTGCGCGGCGGTGGCGATCGACTGGGCATCGGGGCGGACGCGGACGTAAAATTCGGCCTTCACGTCGATGCGCAATCGATCGAGCGTGATCAGCGCGTCGCTATTCTTGCGCTCCACCGCCAGGCGCACGGTGTTCATGTTGACCGGCATCGTTTCATGGAAGATCGGCAGCACCAGCGCACCGCCGTTCATCACGACCTTCTCCCCGCCAAAGCCGGTGCGGACAAAGCCGATTTCCTTCGATGCCCGTTTGTAGAGGCGGGCTATGATGATGCCGATGACGAGCAGGGCGATAACGCCAACACCCGGCAGGACGACATAGGGAAGGATGGAAAAGCTTTGCTGGACGGCAGGCAGGTTCATGTCTGTCTCCTGGACTTTGTGGGGATTTAAATTCTCGGCAGATAATGGTCGCCATGGGAAATGGCGCGAAACAGATGCTCTTCCCGGCGGACGAGCAGGATGGTTTCTCCTTCTTCCAGTGTCTGATTGCCATTGTCGGGTTCGACCATGACATAATGGGCCTGACCATGATGGTCCTCGACCCGGGCGCGGGCGGGCGATCCGCTGGCGGCGCGGCCGGTGACGATCGTCGCGCGGCTGCCGACCAGATGGTCGAGCGAAATGGCGGTAGTGTGATCCTGTGGCAGGAAGGGGGCGACGATCCGCGCCGCAACGCCGGTGGCGGGCAGGGCGGTGACCGCCGCGCCGGGGACGGCTATCCACGGCGTGATCATGCCGCCGAACAGATCATGCGCCGCCTGCTGCCCCAGCAGGCCGATGATCGCGAACAGGGTGAGGAACAGGGCGACCAGCGCCAGCAGCGGAAGACGACCCAGACCCAGCCAGCCGAGCAGATCGGCGTCCGTATCCAGATCCAGACCGGCGTCGCCGGCAAAGCCCAGCGCCTGCACGGCGCCGATCAGCAGCATCAGCACAAGCGCCGACACGAAGACGATATTTTCCGGCGCGAAAAGAAAGGCCTCCACTCCTAACCTCCTGATTCGCCAGCGATGCTAACCGACGAATGGAGGCAAAGACAGGATAAAGCGACTCGACTGTATTATTTTACTGCATCACCACGTCGCGGCTGAGATAGACCTGCGCCACGCGGCCATCCTTCATCGCGCAGGTGAAGCGGCGGGTGGTGCCGCTGGCGGCGCGATAGCTGGCGCGGGTTTCCACCTCGCCATCGATGTTGGTCGTACCGCCCTGTCCGGCGCGGGGTGCCTCCATATGGCGGATTTCGGCATAGCCGCTCTGGCCCTGTGCTTCGTCCCGCGCGGCGAGCGCGCAGGCGTCGGTCAGGGCGTCATCCCCGGCGGCGACATCGGAAAAGTCGGCATCGTCGCGGCTGGGGGCGCTATGGACGTCGGCGCCATAGTCGGTGCCGCTGCTGGGCGGTGGCGCGTCATAGTCGTCGCTGTCGTTGCGGGCGGTCTGCGCCTGCTTGTCCTTGTTCAGGGAGGAGGCAACGATCGCCACCGCGCCGACGAGCGCCGCGACACCCACCGCATCGCCGAAACCGAAACCATTGCCGCGATGGCGATGATGATGGTCCCAACCGCCGCGACCGCCATAGCCGCCGCCCCATCCGGGCTGCGCCTGCGCCGTGCCGATGCTACCCAGCATCAGCCCCGCGCTTACCAGCGCTCCGGTCATCCAGCGTGCCTTGGTCCCGATCATCTGCCTGTCTCCTGCGATGGATAGAGGCATAGGCGAGGCAGGCTGTCGCAAGGCTGAACGGGGACGCAGATGGTAATCCTCCCCTTTTCAGGAGAGGTGGCACGCGCGAAGCGCGTGACGGAGGAGGCTGGAGGAACGATGGAGGTTGCGCCCCCCTCCACCACGCCCTTCGGGCGCGGTCCCCCTCCCCTTGCAGGGGAGGATTTTTATTCCGGCTTCGCGCTGATCGTCAGGCCGGTGAAGCGGGCGAGGAAGGCATAGCTGTCGGCATATTCGTCGATCAGCTTGTCGACCGGCTTGCCCGATCCATGGCCGGCGCGGCTTTCGACCCGCAGCAGGCGGGGGCGGGTGCCCAGATCGGCGGCCTGCAGGGCGGCGGCATATTTGAAGCTGTGGGCGGGGACCACCCGGTCGTCGGTATCGGCCGTCGTCACCAGGATCGCGGGATAATCCTTGCCCGACAGGATGTTGTGATAGGGTGAATAGCCGTAGAGCAGCGGAAAATCCGCGGCCTTTTCCGGCGATCCATAATCGTCCACCCAATAGCGCCCGGCGGTGAAGCGGTCGAAGCGGAGCATGTCCATCACCCCCACCGCCGGCAGCGCGGCGGCGAACAGGTCGGGCCGCTGGTTCACCACCGCGCCGACCAGCAACCCGCCATTGGAGCGCCCCTCGATCGCCAGCCCGTCCTTTGGCGTGTAGCCATTGGCCTTGAGCCATTCGCCCGCCGCGATGAAATCGTCGAACACATTCTGCTTGTTGGCGCCGCGCCCGGCATCATGCCACGCCTTGCCATATTCCCCGCCGCCCCGCAGATTGGCGATGGCATAGGCGCCGCCCTGTTCCAGCCAGGCCATGCGCACCGCCGAATAGCCTGGCGTCAGGCTGATGTTGAAGCCGCCATAGCCATAGAGGATGGTCGGCGCGGCGATCGCCTGATCGGCCAGCCGCTTCTTGCGCAATATGGTGATCGGGATCATCGTCCCGTCCTTCGACGGATAGAGCCGCTGCTCCACGCCGAAATCATCGGGGTCGAAGGGCAGGTCGGGCTGCGCGAAAATCTGGCTTTGCAGGGTCGCCGTGTCGAAGCGATAGATGCTGGACGGGGTGACGAAACCGGAGAAGCTGAAGAAGGTTTCCGGGTCGCCCGCCCGCCCGCCAAAGCCCGCCGCCGTGCCGAATCCGGGCAGGGGCACGTCGACCACCTTGCGCCCGTCTAGTTCGACCAGTTCGGCGACCGTCTGCGCGTCGCTCATATAGGCCAGAATCATGCGGTTGCCGACCAGCGATCCGCCCGCCAACGTCTCGGATCTTTCCGCGACAATCTCCTGCGCGCGGCGACCCGGGCGGGCGGCGTCGAGCGTCACCACGCGCATATGGGCGGCGCGATCGTCGGTCAGGAAGAACAGGGTCGATCCCCGGCTACCGATCAGCCGCCAGTCGTGGGCCGGCCCCTTGACCAGCAGGCGCGGCCTGACCGGGCTGCCGTCCAGCATCGCGACATGGACTTCGCGGCGCGGATCGATCCCCTGAAAGCTGTTGATGACCAGCCAGCGGCCGTCCCCCGTCACCTGCGCCTGATGGCTGAGCGCGGGACGATCAGGCGTGGCATAGATCAACTGGTCCTGAGCCTGATCGGTGCCGACGCGGTGATAGAAGAGCTGCTGCCCCTCGCTGGAAGACTGGAAGGCCTGCCCGCTCTGCGGCGCGGCGAAGCGGGAGTAGAAAAAGCCCTCCCCCCGGCCGTCCCAGGCGATCTGCGAGAATTTGACCCAACGGACGGCATCGTCCAGCGCCTTGCCGCTGTCCACATCGATCAGCCGGAGCGTGCGCCAGTCGCTGCCGGCATCCTGCACCGCATAGGCCAGATATTTGCCGTCCGGCGATGGCGCCCATTCGGCGAGCGCGCTGGCGCCATCCTTCGCCCAGTCATTGGGGTCGAGCAGCAGCCTCTGCTTCCCCTCCAGCCCTTCACGGACATAGAGCGGGGTCTGGTTCTCCAGCCCCTTGTTATAGCCATAGAAATACCGTCCACCGGCTTTGCGCGGGATGGTGTAGCGGCCATGCGAGAAGAGCGCCTGCATCCGCTTCTTGAGCGCGTCGCGCCCCGGCAGATCGTCGATATAGCGGCGGGTAAGGCTGTTTTCCTGCGCCACCCAGTCACTGACCGCCGGATCGGCGCGCAGATCATTTTCCAGCCAGCGATAGGGATCGGCGACCTTCACGCCGAAATGATCCTCCACCAGATCCAGCCGCCTGGCGAAAGGATAATGCAGGGCGTCCGGGTTGCCCGCCTCGATCGCCGCGCCATCGGGGGTGGCGGGCGCGGGCGCCGCCGCCAGCAATAGCAGCGGCAGGATCAGGGCAGCGAGGCGCATCCTCTCTTTTTTCACTCTTTTCCAAACAGAACAGGCCGCGTTTCCCTAGGGAAGCGCGGCCTGTCCGTAAAGCATCCAGTCCGGAAGTCGACTTTACGCCTTTTCCGAGTCAGCCGGTGTTTCCATCGGCCTAGAAAAAGCTTGGGTCAGACCGGTCAGATCAAGCTTCTTCCAGCTCGTCCGCGTCGGCGCCCTGGACCGGACCGGAGTCCTGACCCTTGGCGGAAACGTCACGGTCGACCAGTTCGATGATCGCCATCGGCGCGGCATCCGAAGCACGGAAGCCAGCCTTGATCACGCGGGTATAGCCGCCGTCACGATCCTTGTAACGCTCGGCCAGAATGTCGAACAGCTTGATCAGCTGCACGTCATCCTGAAGACGGGCGTGGGCCAGGCGACGGTTGGACAGGCCACCCTTCTTGGCGAGGGTGATCAGCTTTTCGACGTAAGGACGCAGTTCCTTGGCCTTGGCAGTGCCGGTCAGGATCTGCTCATGCTTGATGAGCGAGGCTGCGAGGTTACGCAGCAGCGAGTTGCGGTGACCGGCGCTGCGCTGCAGCTTACGATGACCAACCTTATGACGCATGATATCTTCCTTCGTTCGTTAAGGGGCCGTTTCAGGTACCCCAGACCAGGCAGTGTTAAGGGCCACCGCCTTTTGCCCATAAGGAACCGGGCCGGAGCATACGCTCCGGCCCTGTCCGCTTAACCAAGCAGCTCCTGTTCGAGCTTCTTGGCCATTTCCTCGATATTTTCCGGCGGCCAGCCGGGGATGTCCATGCCCAGGCGCAGGCCCATGGACGACAGCACTTCCTTGATTTCGTTCAGCGACTTGCGGCCGAAATTCGGGGTGCGCAGCATCTCGGCTTCGGTCTTCTGGACCAGATCGCCGATATAGATGATGTTGTCGTTCTTGAGGCAGTTGGCCGAGCGGACCGACAATTCCAGTTCGTCCACCTTCTTGAGAAGATAGCGGTTGATCTGGTTGGTGTCGCTTTCGCCTTCCGAAGTGGCGGCAGCAGCATGACCGGCGGCGGGCGCCGCGGCAGGCAGTGCGTCTTCGAAATGGACGAACAGCTGCAACTGGTCCTGAAGGATGCGGGCGGCATAGGCCACTGCATCTTCCGGCGTCACGGTGCCGTCGGTTTCCAGCGTCAGCGACAGCTTGTCATAGTCCAGTTCCTGGCCGACGCGGGTGTTATCCACCTTGTAGGCGACCTGGCGAACCGGCGAGTAGAGCGCATCGACCGGGATCAGACCGATCGGGGCGTCTGCCGGACGGTTGGCGACAGCCGGAACATAGCCCTTGCCGATGTCGGCAGTCAGTTCCATGTTCAGCGTGGCGCCCTGGTCCAGGTGACAGATCACCAGATCGGGGTTCATCACTTCGATGTCGCCCACGACGCTGATGTCGCCAGCTTTCACCACGGCCGGGCCGGTGGCGGACAGCTGAAGACGCTTGGGGCCTTCGCCTTCCATCTTCAGCGCGACCTGTTTGATGTTCAGGACGATGTCGGTGACGTCTTCACGCACGCCGGCAAGCGACGAGAATTCGTGCAGGACGTTCTCGATCTTGATCGAGGTGACCGCCGCGCCCTGAAGCGAGGACAGAAGAACCCGACGCAGCGCGTTGCCAAGCGTCAGGCCGAAACCGCGCTCCAGCGGCTCGGCGACGAACGTCGCCTTGCGCTTGCCGTCACCCGAAACCTTGATCTCAAGGCTGTTGGGCTTCTTCAATTCCTGCCAGTTCTTCATGTTGACAGTCATGTATTTCCCCTGGGGATGGGCCGGAACGCTTATGAAATCCTGAACCCGACAGGACGTTCCGGCGATGCAAACGGGAAAACGGGCGACGCGTCCGCCGCCCGCATGTCATGCAACGCTGCGTTTAGACGCGGCGACGCTTGGAGGGACGCACGCCATTGTGCGGGATCGGCGTCACGTCGCGGATCGACGTGATGTGGAAGCCGACGGCCTGCAGCGCGCGCAGGGCCGATTCACGGCCCGAACCGGGGCCCTTGACTTCCACTTCGAGGGTACGGACGCCATGTTCCGCAGCCTTGCGGCCGGCGTCTTCGGCGCACACCTGAGCGGCGTACGGGGTCGACTTGCGGCTGCCCTTGAAGCCCATCATGCCGGCCGAGGACCACGAAATCGCGTTGCCCTGGGCGTCGGTGATGGTCACCATGGTGTTGTTGAAGCTGGCGTTGACGTGCGCGACGCCGGCCGAGATGTTCTTGCGTTCGCGGCGCTTAATGCGCTGGGGTTCGCGTGCCATTTTGCTCTAATCCTACTGAAATCTTGTGTTGCTGGAGGCGTCTTCCTTGGGGAGAGCTGCCTCCGGCGGAGAAGAAGACGAAACAGTCCCCCGGACTGTTTCTTACTTCTTCTTACCGGCGATCGCCTTGGCCTTGCCCTTGCGGGTGCGCGCATTGGTGTGCGTGCGCTGACCGCGGACCGGCAGGCCCTTGCGATGACGCAGGCCGCGATAGCAGGCCAGATCCATCAGGCGCTTGATGTTCATCGCGGTTTCGCGACGCAGATCGCCTTCGACGGTCAGGTCGGCGTCGATCGCTTCACGGATCTGGAGGACTTCGGCGTCGCTCAGGTCCTGGACCCGGCGGCTCTGGTCGATGCCCAGCTTGGTGGCGATGTCGACGGCCGTCTTGCGACCGATGCCGTGGATGTAGGTGAGCGCGATGATTACGCGCTTGTTGGTCGGGATGTTAACACCCGCAATACGTGCCATGGTATTAGTTTCTCCTGCTCCACAGGGCCAGCTTTCGCCGTCCCTATCTCAAAGCGTCAAGCCGGATTTCCCTGGCGAGGAAAAGCGGCCAATTACAAGGCCCCAAGACGCACAAAAGACGGCCAGTGCCAAAAGCACCGCCGCTCGCCGCGTTTAGGGGAAGGGGGCCTGTAGCGATTCGCCCCGAAATAGTCAATTGCCGTGCGGCCGGACGCATCGGGTCGGCGGCTCGACCCTTTCGGCCCCTTTTCGGGTTGAGCGGGGCGGATGGCTCCGGCATGGAGGGGGGATGCGCCTCATCCCGTCCTTCGCCGCCTTTGCGCCCTCGCTGGTCCTGCTGGCTTCCTGTGTCGGACCTGCGCCGCAACGGCCCGCACCCACGCCTCCGCCTGCGACGCGCCCCGTCGCACAGCCCCGCCCGGCGCCGATCGCCCCGGCCCAGCCCACCCCCGTGGCGACCGAATGGCAATATCGGCCCGCCAGTCCGGGCAACTGGACTTATCGCCCTGAAGCGGCGGGCAGCGTCGCTGTCTTCGGCCTGTCCGCCAGCGACGCGCGGCTGACCCTGCGCTGCGACCGGGCGAGTCGGCGCATCAGTCTGGCTCGCGCCGGCGTCGGCCAAGGCGCGATGATCGTGCGCACCAGCTATGGCGCGACCAGCTGGCCAGCCACTTCATCTGGCGGCGCGACGCCCCAACTCGTCGCCTTTCGTGCGGCCTCCGACACGGTGCTGGATCAGCTCGCCTATAGCCGGGGCAAGTTCGCGGTCGATGTTGCGGGGCAGGAGGCGCTTATCGTCCCGGCCTGGGCCGAAATATCGCGGGTGATCGAGGATTGCCGGGGATAGCGGAACGACGCGGTTCGGGCTGGCTCGAAGGACGCGAAATTATGATTCCAAAAAAGAAAATTACAAGTCTTGATCATAGCCTGCGTCTGATTCACATTTCCTCTCGTGGACCGGCCAAGGGTAGATCGAAGTCGGCCACTACGGGCTTCAACATAGCGAAAGGAGGTGATCCGATGTCTCATGGTTCAGCAATGGGGTCGGTTCAGTCCATTCGGGAAACGCGCCGCTGAGCGACGCCTTTAGCGTCGATCCGTCATCCGTCAGATATATCTGAGCGCCGACAAACAGGCCGTGTCTGCGGGTGATCGATAGCGCGACCAACCGTTTCCTTCTGGCGGTGCTTCCGGCCGCTGACCATGTCAATGATGGGCCGTCGGGCACTGACCCGGCGGCCCCTCTCATTTTCGTGACTCGCCCCGTTGCAGTCGATTCGATCTGCCGCCGGTAGCGATCCACAGCATGCCTTGATGGACGCCCCGCCCCAACGCGCTATACTGGCCCGTATGACAGCCGCCACGTCCCTTGGACATCCCGTCTACCGGGACATGCCCACCACCATTTTCGAACATATGTCGGCCCGCGCGCGGGAGACGGGCGCGATCAATCTGGGGCAGGGCTTTCCCGAAGGGCCGGGGCCGCAAGCGGTGTTGCAGGCCGCCGCCGACGCGCTACTGACGCAATCCAGCCAATATCCGCCGATGCCCGGCCTGCTGGAATTGCGCATGGCGATCGCCGCCCATTATGCCCGCAGCCAGCAGATCGACCTGACCCCGCAGGAGATCATCGTCACCTCCGGCGCGACCGAGGCGATTGCCGCCAGCCTGCTGGCGCTGGTGCAGCCGGGCGACGAAGTGCTGATGCTCGCCCCGCTCTATGACGCCTATCTGCCGCTGGTGGAGCGGGTCGGCGGCGTGGCCAGGATCGTGAAGCTGACCCCGCCCGACTGGCGTATTACCCGCGAGGCGCTTGAGGCGGCGATCACGCCCCGCACCCGCATCCTGCTGATGAACAATCCGGTGAACCCCACCGGCATCGTGCTGCGCGACGAGGAACTGGCGCTACTCGCCGACCTATGCGTCACCCATGACCTGATCGCCATCTGCGACGAGGTGTGGGAGGAAACCGTCTATGACGGGCTGCCCCACCGGCCGCTGATCGGCTTTCCGGGCATGCGCGACCGCACCGTCAAGATCGGGTCGGCCGGCAAGATCTTCTCCGTCACCGGCTGGAAGGTCGGCTGGATGTGCGCCGCCCCGCCGATCGCCACCCTGCTCGCCCGCGCGCATCAGTTCCTGACCTTCACCACCCCGCCCAATCTGCAATGGGCGGTGGCGGAGGGGCTGGGCTGGGCCGAAGACTGGCTGAACGACCAGCGCGCCGCCTATCAGGCGTCGCGCGACCGGCTGGCGGCAGGGCTGGAGCAGGCAGGCTATGTCGTGCAGCCCAGCGGCGCGACCTGGTTCCTGTCGATCGACCTGCCTGCATCGGGCATCGCGCTGGATGACGTGACCTTCTGCAACCGCATCATCGAGGAAGCCGGGGTGGCGGCGATCCCGATCAGCGCCTTCTATCCGCAAGACCCGGTGACGCATCTCGTCCGCCTGTGCTTTTCCAAGACGGACGAGACGCTGGATCAGGCGATCGGGAGGCTGGCCGCCTTTCGCGCAGCGCTGGGCTGACGCAGGATCGCCGCGCCCAGGATCAGCATGACGATCAGCAGCAGCCCCTGCGCGGCGAGGAAGGGCGGCTCCTTGCCGGTCGGTGCGAAGGCGTTGAGCGCCGGTACCTTCAGGAAGCTCTGCACCACCAGCACGAACAGGTTCATCCACAGGGCGATGGTCGCAGTCACCGCATAGACGGCCCGCGCCCGGCCGCGCAGCTTGAGGCCGTAGAGCGCGACGAAGGCAAGGATCAGCACCAGCGTCGAAATTATCCCTACCCCGATCGCGGGGGTGAAGCCGCGAAAGGGAAAGAGGAAGCCGGTCAGGCTGGTGAGCAGGGTGGTGACGAGGAAGATCGCCTGCGTGCGCGGCAGGAAATGCCCCCGCGCCTGCGCCGGGAGGGCGACAAGGCCCGCAAAGATGCCGATCAGACTGATCGCGACATGCAGCGCGATGAAGGCGGGAATGGAAAGACCGAGGATCATGATGTTTCTCCTTGATTTCCAGAGGGAAGGTCAGGCCCGATAGCGGGCCGCCGCATCCTTGAGCGACAGGTTGGGCCGCAACGCCGCGCGCGCCGCCATATAGGCGTCGAGGCCGGCATTATCGGGCAGCGCGGGAATGGTGATCGGTTCGCCCATGTCCAGCCCGGCCAGCGCCGCGTCGACCATCACCTCCACATCCATCACCATGGCGGCGGGAATGTTGGCGATCTGCTCCGGCGTCCAGATGGCGGTGCGGGTGATGCCCGGCAGCACGGCCTGCACCTTTACCCCCTTGCCGCCCAGTTCGACCTGCAACGCTTCGGTAAAGGCCAGCACATAGGCCTTGCTCGCCGGATAGACCGCGGTGAAGCCATCGGGCATCAGCGCCGTGACCGACGTGATGTTGATCAGCGTCCCCGCGCCTTTCTCGGCAAAGCGGGGCGCGACAGCGCGGGATAGCCGCGTCACCGCCAGGATGTTGAGGTCGATGAGGCCGGTCAGATAGGCCGGGTCCGTCTGCGTAAAGGCCTGTTCCCCGGCGATCCCGGCATTGTTGATGAGGCCGGTGATGGCATCATCATCGCGCAGCCGCGCCTCGATCCGGGCGAGGTCGTCCGCCTTGGACAGGTCCGCCGCAATCACTTCGACAGCGACGCCAGTGCCACGCAGCTCTGCGGCCAGCGCCTCCAGTTTCTCGGCCCGCCGGGCGACCAGGATCAGATTGGCGCCGCGCTTCGCAAAACGATCGGCATAGACCGCGCCGATACCGTCCGACGCGCCGGTGATGAGGATGGTGTCTTTGGTCATGGGATGTCTCCTTGGAAACGATCCCGTCCGGTCCCGGGTCTGCCGAAATCCGAACGAGATCGGAAATGTCAGCCGTTGATGAAATCGAGCAGGTCGGCGTTGAACCGGTCCTGATGAGTCTGCGTCAGCCCATGGTCGGCGCCTTCATACACGATCAGCACCGCATCCGTAACGATCTTCACGGTCGAGAGGGCCGCCGCACCGATCGGCACGATCTGGTCGTCATCGCCATGCAGGACGAGCGTGGGCACATCGACCTTCGCCAGATCGGCATGGAAATCGCTTTCCGAAAAGGCGCGGATCGAGTCGAGCTGTCCCTTGAGGCCGCCCATCATCCCCTGCCGCCAGAATTCTTGCGCGATACCTTCGGAGATCACCGCGCCGTCGCGATTATAGCCATAGAAGGGGATGGTCAGATCGCGGAAAAACTGGCTGCGATTGTCGAACGTCCCCTTGCGAATGCCGTCGAACACATCGATCGGCAGCCCGCCCGGATTGGCCTCCGTCTTGAGCATCAGCGGGGGCACCGCGCCGATCAGCGCCAGCTTGGCGACCCGGCTGGTGCCATGGCGGCCGACATAGCGGGTGACTTCGCCACCGCCGGTCGAATGGCCGACCAGCACCACATCCTTCAGGTCCAGCGCTACGATCAGTTCCGCCAGATCGTCGGCATATTGGTCCATATTATTATTGTCCCACACCTGATCCGACCGGCCATGGCTGCGCCGGTCATGGGCGATGGTGCGGAAGCCTTGTTGGGCGAAAAACACCATCTGCGCGTCCCAGGCGTCGGCGCTCAGCGGCCAGCCATGGGAAAAGACAATCGACTGTCCATCGCGCGGCCCCCAATCCTTGTAGAAGATGCGGGTGCCGTCCTTGGTGGTGATGACATTGCTCATGATGAAAGTCCCTTTCCCTATCTGGAAGAGCGTCTCACGCCCTGTGCTTGCAGAATTAGGGGGAATCGCGGAGGTTCGGGATTGGCGGTTCCGACATTAAGCGGGCCGATTCCGACAAAGGCGCGATACCATGCCCGCAACGCCCCTGCCCAAAGCCGAAATCGGCATTCTCTTCTATCCCCGCTGCCAATTGTCGATGGCCTATGGGCTGACAGACATGATCGCGATCGCCGGGCAATTTTCGATCGACCATGGCGGCCAGCCCCTGCGCGTCAGCCGCTGGGAGCATCAGCCCGATGGCGGCTTCGCCCGCAGCCATGACACGCATCCGGAACTGGGGGACGCGACCCGACCGGAAATCTGGCTGGTGCCCGGCCGCCTGACCGGCATCCCCGATGCGCAGGAGGCCGCGCCCTATGCCCGCTGGCTGGTGGACCGCCATGCGCAGGGCGCCACGCTCGCCTCCAATTGCGGCGGCGCTTTCCTGCTGGCGGCGACCGGCCTGTTATCCGGCCGGCCCGCCACCACCCACTGGTGGTTCGCCGACCAGTTCCGCACCCGCTTTCCCGATGTGAAACTGGATTGCGACCGCATCGTCATCGACGATGGCGACATCATCACCGCCGGCGGGCTGATGGCCTGGACCGATCTGGGCCTGCGGCTGGTCGACCGGTTGCTGGGGCCGACGGTCATGCTCGACACCGCCAAATTCCTGCTGATCGACAGCGCCGGGCGCGAACAGAAGCATTTCGCCCGCTTCATGCCGCGCCTGACCCATGGCGACGAAGCGATATTGAAGGTCCAGCACTGGCTCGCCGCGCGGGAAGGCAAGGCGATCAGCGTCGGCGAAATGGCGGCACAGGTCAGCATGGAAGAGCGCACCTTCCAGCGCCGGTTCAAGGCCGCGACCGCCATGACGCCGATCGAATATGTCCAGCATCTGCGCATTACCAAGGCGCGCGAGCATCTGGAATTCACCAGACGCACCGTGGACCAGATCGCCTGGAGCGTCGGCTATGAGGATGCCGCCGCCTTCCGCAAACTGTTCCACCGCCTCGTCGGCCTGTCGCCGGGCGACTATCGCAGCCGCTTCGCCGCGCCGACTGCGCAGGCGGCGTAGAGCGGGATGACTTTGTATTGAATCGTCATTGCGAGCGAAGCGAAGCAATCTACGGGCGCGCCATTGGATTGCTTCGCTTCGCTCGCAATGACGGCGGGGAGCGGTAGGAATCCAGTCCCGCCCTTGTAACTTGGCTCCTGCTTTCGCAGGAGCACGTCGCGCTTGCGGCCACGGCCTCCCCTCGCTAAGTTCCCGTTTCGTTCCCAGCAAGGATATTATATGGACAGCCTGGCCGCCCTTCTGATCGTCATCGCGCTGCTGATCGGCCTTGCCGTGGGCTGGCTGCTCAAGGGCAAGGCGCTGGCGCCGCTCGCCGCCGAGAAGGCCGATCTGGCCACGAAACTCGACCTCGCCGCCACCCAGCGCAACGCCGCCATCGCCGAACTGGCGGTGGAGCAGGAGCGGGTGACGCAGGCCAATGCCCAGATCGCCCGTGTCGAATCGGCGCTGCACGCGGCCGACCAGCGGCTGGAATCGGCCCAGCTTGCTGCCAGTCAGAAGATCGACGCGCTACAGGCCGCCGCCGCCCAACGGATCGAGGCGATCCAGACCGAACGCGAAGCCGCCCTGCGGGAACTCGCCAGCCTGAAATCCGATATCGAAGCGCGCACCCGCGCGTTCGAACAGCAGATCGCCGCGCTGAAGGACGCCAAGGAACAGCTTTCCGCCCAATTCAGCGAGATTGGCGGCAAATTGCTCGACCAGGCCCAGACCCAGTTCCTGACCCGCGCCGACCAGCGGTTCGCCCAGGCCAATGAGAAGAGCGAGGCGCAGCTCAAATCCTTGCTCAATCCGGTCGAAACCACGCTCAAACGCTATGAGGAAGGGCTCGCCCGCGTCGAAAAGGATCGCGTCGGCAGCTATGCCGAACTGCGTGAGGCAGTGCAGCAGGTGCATCTGGGGCAGGGGCAGGTGCGCGAGGAGACGGCCAAGCTGGTCAATGCGCTGCGCGCCGCGCCCAAGACGCGCGGCCGCTGGGGCGAACAGCAGTTCAAGAATCTGATCGAGACGGCCGGCCTTTCCCCCTTCGTGGACTTTCAGGAGGAAGTGTCGGTCGCGGTCGAAGATGGCCGGATGCGGCCGGACTTCATCATCAACCTGCCGGGCGACCAGCAGATGGTGGTGGACGTCAAATGCTCGCTCGTCGCCTATCTGAACGCCGTCGATCAGGTCGATCCGGCGCTGCGCGACGCCCATATGCTCGACCATGCCCGCGCCATGCGCACCCATGCCGACGCGCTGGGGCGCAAGGCCTATTGGGAACAGTTCGACAAGGCGCCCGACTTCGTCATCATGTATGTGCCCGGCGACAATTTCGTCACCGCCGCGCTGGAAGCGGACATGGATCTGTGGGAACGCGCCGCCAAGAATCGCGTCATCATCTGCGGCCCCGCCACCTTCCTCCCCCTCGCCCGCACGCTGGCGGGCCATTGGCGGCAGGCCAAGATGCAGGAACAGGCACAGCAGGTCGGCCATCTGGGCAAGGAATTGTATGAGCGGCTTGCGGTCGCGGCTGGCCATTTGCGCAAGCTCGGCTCCGGCCTCAACAGCGCCGTGTCCAACTATAACAGCTTCATCGGCAGCTTCGAAAGCCGCGTCCTGTCCACCGGCCGCAAGTTCCGCGATCTCGACATCGAAACCGGCGGCAAGGAAATCGAGACGGTCGAGCCGCTGGACGTGATCGCCCGCGACGCGCAGGCCGACGAAGCAAAGGCCCTGCCCGCCGCCGAATAGAAACTTTCCCCCTCCCGCAAGCGGAAGGGGGTCAGGGGGTGGGCCTGCGCAACCCCACCACACCGTAAATAACGCAGGAACAAGCCAGCCCGCCCCGCGTATCTTCTCTATAAGCGACCGGAAATCCCCATGGTCGCGGACAGGAGAGTATCATGTGGAAGGCCCTGCTGGGGCGCCGTCCGCTGCGGCGGCGCACCGTCCCGATCCCCGATCGGCCCCCGATCGAAAAAGACCGCGTCCTGCGCGACGATCCCTTTGCTGACCTGATCGCGCAACTGAACAAAATCCCCTATCAGCGCCGCCGCAAGGCCGGGATGGGCTGCTGAAACCTGTCCTATTCCGGCTGTCCGACCTATAGGTGACGGACGATGTGGCGGATCATGCCCTGCGTAATATAATTTCCAACTCTTGTTTCATAATGTCGAAATTTGCGGGACATATGCGAAGTTAAGCGTGTGTTTTCCTATTCCCCGCCACCCCTACCCTGTCCCTGCGTGCTTCTGCAGCCCATTGCCGCCTCGCCCCGCCACTGGCATGGCAGCATCATGAAACGCATCGGCCTGCTCGGCGGCTCCTTCAATCCGGCCCATGGCGGGCATCGCGCCATTTCGCTCTTTGCCAAAGACGCCCTCGATCTCGATGAAATCTGGTGGCTCGTGTCCCCCGGTAATCCGCTGAAACCCGCAAAGGGCATGGCCCCGCTGCCCGCCCGCCTCGCTCATGCCCGCAAAGTCGCCCGCCGCGCCCCGATTCGCGCCACCGCGATCGAGCGGCATTTGCGCACCCGCTACACCGTTGACACGCTCCGCGCGCTGACCGGCCGCTATCCCCGCCACCGCTTCATCTGGCTGATGGGCGCGGACAATCTGGCGCAATTTGGCCAGTGGCGCGACTGGCGTGGCATTGCCCGACAAATGCCCATTGCCGTAATCGCGCGTCCGGGCTATAATGAGGCTGCCCGTGGCTCTGTGGCCATGAGCTGGCTGCGGCGCTTCGTCCGGTCCGCGCGCCAGAGTGCAGACTGGACGAATTGGAGACCACCGGCGCTCGTGCTATTGCGCTTTCGCCCTGATCCAAGATCGGCGACCCTGCTGCGGCAGGCGGACCCCCTCTGGCATCGCGAATATGAAGCAACGTGTGTGCGCGATCCGCTCACGCGCCGGTTGATCGTCTAGATTGGAGTTTAATTGACTAACCTCGCCCCTGCCAACGATACCGCGCTTGGCGCAGAATCCGTGGCCGCCCTGCACGCCCTTGTCATGCAATCGCTCGACGACGATCAGGCACAGGAAACCATCTCCATCCCGCTGGAAGGCAAGAGCAGCATCGCCGATCATATGGTGATCGCGAGCGGCCGTTCGTCGCGTCAGGTCGCGGCCATGGCCCAGCATCTGGCCGAACGCATCAAGAAGGAAACGGGCCGCTCCGCCCGCGTCGAAGGCCTGCCGGTCGCCGACTGGGTGCTGATCGATGCCGGCGACGTGATCGTCCACCTGTTCAAGCCGGAAGTGCGCAGCTTCTACAATCTGGAACGGATGTGGGGCTTCGTCGACGCGCCGGTCGCGGGCAACGCCTGATTTAATTTCGAAGGGGCCAGCCCCCTTCGACAGACGGGCCATGACAGTCTAAGGGAGGGGCCATGCTCCTCCACATCATCGCGCGCGGCAAGATCGGGCGTTCGCCCGAGGCCGATCTGGTCGACCGCTATGTCAAGCGGCTGACCATGCCGCACAAGATCACCGAAATGCCCGACCGGGGTGGCAAGCTGCCCCCCGTCGCCCCCGGCACCGTCACAGTCATGCTGGACGAAAAGGGCAAGCAGCTCGGCTCCATGGACTTTGCCCGCCGAATCGAGGGCTGGCGCGACGCGGGGACGCGCGAATGCCGCTTCCTGATCGGCGCGGCTGACGGCTTCGATGATGCCGACCGGGCGAACGCCGACCTGCTGATCGCCTTTGGCGCGATGACCTGGCCGCACATGATGGCCCGCGCGATGCTGGCCGAACAGCTCTGGCGCGCCTGCTCCATTCTCGCAAACCATCCCTATCATCGCGAAGGCTAGAAGCCCGGCCATTTTCCGCCTAGTCAGGGCGAAATAAGGCAGGGCATCGGGTGAAGCGCACTATCCTCATTACCGGCGGACTGACGGGCCTTATGGCCCTTGCCGCCGCGCGCCTCTCCGCTGCGGACGACAGCGCGATCATCCTGTCCGGTACAGCCGGCACCACGTTGGCGCAGGAGCAGCAGGCGCTCAAAAATGCGCGCCGCCAGTCGGACGAAGCGCGCGATCGCTCCGCCCGCCTCGAACAACAGGCCGGCGCCGCCCGCGACGAAGCCGAACAGGCGCGTCGCCGCGCCGCCGCCGTCGCCGCCCGTATCCAGCAGGCGGAGGCGGATATTCAGGCGGCGCAGGCCCGCATCGCCATCATCGCCCGGTTGCAGCGCGCGCAGGCCGCGCGCCTTGCGGCCAAGCAGGAACCCGTCGTCCGCCTGACCGCCGCGCTCCAGATGATGGCCCGCCGCCCGCTGGCGCTCGCACTCGTCCAGCCCGGATCGGTGGCCGATGCCGTCCATATGCGCGCGGTGCTGGGCCAGATCCTGCCCGTGATCCAGCAACGCACCGCCGGTCTGCGGCAGGAGCTGGACAAGAGCCGCGGCCTGCGCGCCACCGCCCAGCAGGCCGCCGATGCGCTGGGCAAGGCGCAGGCCGATCGCAAGGACCGGCAGACCGCGCTCGCCGCGCTGGAGGCGCAGAAGCGCGTCGCCGCCCGCGACTATCGCGCCAATGCGGGGCTGGAGAGCGAACGCGCGCTGGCGCTGGGCGAACGGGCGCGCGACATTGTCGACCTGATGGACCGGCTGGAGGAAGCGGGCGATTTGCGCGACCGGCTGGCCGCTCTGTCCGGCCCGCTGCTGCGCCCCGCCCGCCCCGATCAGGCCGCCGCCCCCGCACCCGAACGCGAAAGCGCCGCCGATGGCCCGCCGCCCTATCGCCTGCCGGTGATCGGCCAGCTCGTCACCGGCATGGGCGAAGTGAATGACGGCGGCGTCCGCTCGCGCGGCCTGACTCTCGTCACGCAACCGGGCGCACAGGCGATCGCCCCCACGGCCGGCCGTGTCGCCTTTGCCGGCCCCTATCGCGATTATGGCCAGATATTGATCATCGACCATGGGCAGGGCTGGACCACGCTCATCACCGGCCTCCACCGCGTGACCGCCCAGGTCGGGGACAGCGTACGCCAGGGCGACCCCGTCGGCATCACCGGCGCTGAACGCCCCAACATCACCGTAGAACTGCGCCGCAACGGACGCCCGGTGGATATCGTGCCGCTGGTGGGGCGGGGGTGAGGCCTATTATCGCTGCCAAAGCATGACGACTTGCGGCACATCACTCTCATCTGATGCGAACAGATAGGCGATGCCCCCGCCAAAGTTCGGCCCCTCACCGACATGGGTTCGCCCCTCAAACCCCTCACCATCAGGTGTGATCCAGCTGGTGTGACGGGTGGGTGCTGAAAGAAAACTGTACACAGAGTCTAGTTGCCCAAGGAACCGCCAGCCCGCAGGCCCTTCTTCTGCGCCTTGTAGCCAACGCGGCGCGCCGCCGAGGCGGGTTGACCAAGTGATATCCGCCAAATCATCATCACCCAATGCGAAGAATGTTTCGTCCGAGAAAAATGCCGACTTGATCGATTCAGGGAGGGGAGAAACTCGCTCGACCCAGCCATTGATAATAGCGGCATTATCGAGAGGAGGATTATCTGTTGGGATTTGCGTGACTGCACGCATCAGTGTTTCCGGTTCAAGAACAAGGCAGTGATTTGCACCGGAAAATGCTTCCCAAGTGGCACACATCCCCGGATCGTGATTGCATTGGAAGACGTATAAAACCCTTCCCTCTCGCCCCAGATTTAAGCGATCCGAATCGTGAGCAAACTGGGCAAGCAATGATTGCGACCCACCACATTCCTTGCATATCGGCCACAGACTTATCGGCAACCCGAAGGGAAGACCGCCAAGGTGCTCAGCATGGGCCGATGCTGCATCCTCCGTTTCAGCCAAATCCAGTTGGGGAACAAAATATCGCAATACCCGCATCCTCACATTGCAACACGAAATTCTAGAATAAGGCATTGGATCATGCCAGCTTCAACCCCATTAACCCGACGCTCATCGACCCTGCACGACACTCCATCGAAGCGCGCTTTTGCGTTGGCACGCGAATCGGCCTATATCGGGGATCAGATGCCGGAATCTAGGACAGCCATGAAATCCACCTTCCTCCAGGGCGCGGTTGCGCTCGGGGCGCTTGCGCTCATCCCTGCTACGACTGCCGCTCTCGCTGACGGAGAAGCGTCGAGTTACAAGGCGCTCGATGAATTCATGGATGTGTTTCAAAAGGTCCGCAGCGACTATGTCGAGAAGGTCGACGATGAAAAGCTGATCAAGGGCGCGATCGACGGCATGCTGGCCAGCCTCGATCCGCACAGCAGCTTCCTCGACGCGCGCGACTTCCAGAATCTGCGCACCCAGACCGAGGGCAGCTATGGCGGCCTGGGCCTGTCGGTTACGCAGGAGGATGGCGCGGTCAAGGTTATCGCGCCGACGCAGGATACCCCGGCCTGGCGCGCGGGCATCAAGGCGGGCGACTATATCACCCATATCGACGGGCAGCTGATCTATGGTGGCACGCTGGACGAAGCGGTGGACAAGATGCGCGGCGCGCCGGGCACGTCGCTCAAGCTGACCCTCGTCCGCGCCGGCCGCGACAAGCCGATCGAACTGACCCTGACGCGCGAGATCATTCAGTTGAAGCCCGTCAAATGGGAAGTGAAGAACAATATTGGCGTCATCAACATCGTCAGCTTCTCGGCCAATACCGGGGCGGACGTGCGGTCGGCGATCCGCAGCATCGACAAGTCGCTGGGCCACAAGCCGACCGGCTATATTCTAGACCTGCGCTCCAACCCCGGCGGCCTGCTGGATGAGGCGGTGAGCGTCAGCGACACCTTCCTGGAGCGCGGCGAGATCGTGTCGCAGCGTGGCCGGGCCAAGGGCGATGTCGAGCGTTACTATGCCAAGCCCGGCGACGATGCGAAGGGCCTGCCGGTGATCGTGCTGGTCGATGCGGGCTCCGCTTCGGCTTCCGAAATCGTGGCCGGTGCCTTGCAGGACCAGCATCGCGCGCTGGTGATGGGTGAGCGCAGCTTCGGCAAGGGCAGCGTGCAGACCATGCTGCCGCTCAGCAGTACCACCGCGCTGAAACTGACCACCGCGCGCTATTACACACCATCGGGCCGCAGCGTGCAGGAAGGCGGCATCCAGCCCGATATCCGCGTGCCGCAACTGTCCGATCCCGATTACAAGAACCGGCCGAAGTTCCGCGAAAGCGACCTGCGCCGTCACCTGATCAACGAGATCAAGACCGACGACAAGGCGCTGGAAGAGGATACGAAGGACGATCCGCGCTTCGCCATGTCGGCCGAGGATCTGAAGAAGAAGGGCGTGGAGGATTTCCAGCTCGACTATGCCTTGAAGACCATCTCGCGCCTCGCCAGCACGCCGGGAGCGACCATCGCGCAGGCGCAGGCCCGCAAGCCGGCGGCGAAATGATCCGATGTCCTTCGGTTCGGGATCGGCTCGAACCGAAGGACATCATTATCTTCAACAAGTTCAGCATGACGAAAGGCGGACGAGGGTTTAAGCGGGCATCATGAACAGCCTGTCTCCCTCCCTTGCCAAGGCCCGCGCTCTGGCCCTGCTTGCGCCAATCGCCATGCTCGCTGGCGCCTATGCCTTCCAATATATTGGCGGCCTGCATCCGTGCGAAATGTGCTGGTGGCAGCGTTATGCCCATTTCGCGGCGATCCCGCTGGCGCTGATCGCCTATGCCGCGCGTGATCGCGCATGCATCAGCGGCCTGTTCGCCGGGTTCGCGGGCATTGCCGTGGGGCTGAGCGGCCTCATCGGCCTGTTCCATGCCGGGGTCGAATATGGCTGGTGGGAAGGGCTGACCAGTTGTTCCACCAGCGCCAGCGGCAATGCTGCCCAATTGCTGGACCAGATATGGGCAACCCCTTTGATCCGGTGCGATGTCGCCCCCTGGCACCTGTTCGGCATTTCGATGGCGGGCTATAACGGCCTCTTGTCCAGCGCCGTCGCACTCGCCATCTTGGCCCTGCTGCTGAAAGCGAGGAAAGCATGAGCGCCGCAAAGGATTTTCCGCGTCCCGGCAAGCGGTCCACCCCAGCCGACCGCGCATCCATGGTGCGCGTCGATCAGGCGGGCGAATTCGGGGCGGTGCGCATCTATGGCGGGCAACTGGCGGTGATGGGCGATCGCCATCCCTATGGCCGGCTGATCGCTGGCATGGCGGCGCAGGAGGAACGGCATCGCGCCGCCTTCGACGCGATGATCGCCCGACGCGGCGTGCGCCCGACGCTGCTGGCGCCGATCTGGAATGTCGCCGGCTTTGCGCTGGGCGCGGTCACCGCGGCGTTGGGGCCAAGGGCCGCCATGGCCTGCACCGCCGCCATCGAAACCGAAATCGACCAGCATTATGCCGACCAGCTGGAACAGCTGGGATCGGACGATCCGGAACTCTCCACCGCCATCGCGGATTTCCAGGCGGAGGAGGTCGAGCATCGCGAAGCCGCCATCGCCCATGGGGCGGAGCAGGTACCGGCCTACCCCTTGCTCTATGGGGCGATCCGGCTGGGCTGTCGCGCCGCCATCGCACTGTCGAAGCGCATCTGATAAGGACGGTTATATGAACAGGATTCCGATGATCGCCAGCAGCCTGACCTTTGGGTTGATGCTGGGCGCGTCCGTCCCCGCCTTTGCGCAGCCGGCCAGCAGCACGACCGAAAAGGTCAATATCGTCATCGTCTATGGCGAAGATGCCTGCCCGCAGAGCAAGGGCGACGATATCGTCGTGTGCGCTCGCAAGGGTGAGGAAGAACGCTATCGCATCCCCGAACCGCTGCGTGGCGACCCCAACATGCCCAGCCATCAGGCCTGGGGCGAACGGGTGCGGTCGATGGAATATGTCGGCGCCAGCGGCACGGAAAGCTGCTCTCCCGTGGGCGCAGGCGGCACCACCGGCTGCTTCACCCAGCTCGCCCGCCTCGCCAAGGCGGAACGGCAGGCGGCGGACAATGCCAGCTGGAAGGATCTGGTCGAGGCCGAACGCGCCAAGCGCCTGTCCACCATCGATGCCGACAGCAAGGCGATCGAGGAACGGGTGAAGGCGGAAGAAAAGGCCGAGCAGGAACAGAAGGGCACGCCGCCCCAGCCATGACGGTTCGGAGACGCCGGTGGCGTCTTCGCCTTGAATCGCCGGGCGCGGGGCGCACCCGGCATTCGACAGGGGATATGAAGGATATTTCTATGCGGCGCTCTGTCGTGCTTCCCCTGATCGGCACCTTGCTGATCCCGATGCTCCCCTCGACCGCGCTCGCGCAGGCCGAGCCGCCGCCCGATCGCATCATCAACTTGCTGGTCTATGGCGACGATCCTTGCCCTGAAAGCAAGGGGGACGAAATCGTGGTGTGCGCGCGCAAGCCCGAGTCCGAACGCTATCGCATCCCCAAGAAGCTGCGCGAAAAGCCCGAACCCGTCGGCGGTCCGGGCTGGGGCAGCCAAGTCGCGACGATGGAACAGACACAGCGCCAGACCCTGCCCAATAGTTGTTCGGTCATCGGCAGCAACGGCTTTACCGGCTGTACCGCCCAGATGCTGCAACAATGGTTCGCCGAACGGCGGATGCAGGAAAGCAAGGGCGAGCCATAGAGTGTGTAGGGTCGAAACCACCGCCGTTCGTCCTGAGTAGCCGCTGAGCTTGTCGAAGCGGCGTATCGAAGGATGGAATGCGCCAGCCCCTTCGATACGGGCCTTCGACAAGCTCAGTCCCTAGTCAGTGCGAACGGGTCATATTTAAGGCTCGGTTCTCTGCAGCTCAGGGACGATTGCCTTCCAGTTCCGGCCCGGTATCGGCGGTCGGGCGGAAGGTCGGCCTGACATGGATGCCCGACGCCTGCTCATAAGCCAGCCCCGCATCCAGCAAGGTCTGTTCGGCATAGGCGGTGCCGATGAAGCTGAGCCCCACGGGCAGCCCGCGCACCAGCCCCATCGGCACGGTCAGATGCGGATAGCCCGCGATCGCCGCCGGGCCGGTCGATCCGCCCGGCCCTTCATATTGATCGCCCCAGACCGTATCGGATGGCCAGGCCGGACCGTAGCTGATCGTCACCAGCAGATCGACGCGGTTTTCGGCCAGCATCGCGTCGATCCCCTCCCGTCCGGCCAGCCGCAGCGATTTTTCCCGCGCCGCCTTGTACGCAGCATCGTCCAGCCCCGCCTTGGCCTGCGCCATTGCGAAGATATCCTGCCCGAACAGTGGCATTTCCCGATCGGCATGGGCGACATCGAAGGCAATCAGATCGCTTAGCGTGCGAACCGGCACCTGATCGGCGCGGGTGGTCGCCAGATAGGCGTTCAGGTCCGCCTTGAACTCATATTGCAGCACGTCGTAGCTGGCGGCGGACATGCCTTCCATTGCGGGCTTCTTCACTTCGACCAGCGTCGCGCCCAATCCCTTGAGCACGCCCAGCGCCACGTCATAGCGGGCCAGCAATTCCGGCTGCGCGCCGCCACGCAGCACGCCGATTCGCATGCCCCTGATCTTCGCCGGGTCGAGCGCGGCCGCATAATCCTGCGCATGCGCCATGGCATCAGCGGTGGCCGGATCGGCGGGATCGCTGGCGATCAGCGCCGACAGCAGGATCGCGACGTCGCGCACGTTGCGCGCCATCGGCCCGGCGGTATCCTGACTATGGCTGATCGGCACGATATGGGTGCGCGGGATCAAGCCGACCGTAGGCTTCAGCCCCACAAGGCCCATCATCGATGACGGGCAGATGACCGACCCGTTCGTCTCGCTGCCGATGGCGCCGGGCGCGAAGCCGGCCGCCACCGCTGCGCCCGATCCGCTGGACGACCCGCAGGTGGTGCGATCGAGCGCATAGGGATTGCGGGTCAGCCCGCCGACCGCGCTCCACCCGCTCATCGACCGCTCCGACCGGAAATTGGCCCATTCAGACAGGTTCGTCTTGCCCAGAATGATCGCGCCCTTCGCTTTCAGCGCAGCGGCCACCGGCGAATCCCGCCCCGGATCGTTGCGGACGAGCGCCAGCGATCCGGCGGTCGTCGGCATCCCCGCCACCTCGATATTATCCTTGAGCAGGATCGGCACGCCATGCAGCGGCCCACGCAGCCTGCCCGCACGCCGTTCCGCATCCAGCGCGCGCGCCTGTTCAATCGCCTGCGGGTTGAGCGTGATGATGCTGTTGAGCCTTGGCCCCTTGCGGTCCATCGCGGCGATGCGTTTGAGATAGGCGCGCACCACCCTTTCGCTGCTCGTCCGTCCGCTGGCCAGATCGGCGGACAGAGAGGCGATCGTCGTTTCCTCCAGCTGCGCCTGTACTGGCGCTGCGATCAGCAGCAGGGCAAGGATCGGCAGCAACTTCTTCATCGCGGATAGACCTTATCCATATGGGCGATGCTCCTGACGATCAGCGCTTCCAATACCGCCATGTCCACGCCCGCCAGCCGCTTGACATAGAGGCAGCCTTTCCCGCGCCGATATTGACCGAGCGGCGCGAAATCATCATCTTCCAGCCCCGCCAGATAGAAGACCAGTTCCGCCTTGCGCGGCGAAAAGCCGATCCGGCACATGTCGCCTTCCCGTCCGCTGTCATAGCGATAATGATAGCGACCAAAACCGATGATGCTCGGCCCCCACATCGCCGCCGGTTCGCCAGACAGGCGCGCCATCAGCGCCGTCACCGTCCGGCCATCCGCCTGCCGCTCTGCCGGTTCGACCCGCGCCAGAAAATCCTCGACCGCTGCGTCCGTCTCGACCGTCTTGTTCGCCTGCGCCATGGCTTGCCTTCCCCGCCTGCCTCGACTAGAGGCTAGCGAGTCATCTGGGGAGTAGCCAGCCGTTCCGATTGCAGGAGCGGGCCATGCGTCAACATATTTGGCCGAGAGGTCATGGCGTATGGGAAGCAGCCAAAGGCTGCATCGGGCGAGACCAATGGCATCGGCGCTTTTCTGTCCGGCCGGGCGGGAAGCCACGGTGGCATTGTGTCTGTCAATCTTCGCCCGGCCCCGGAACAGTCAGATGGAAGCTCTTCTTACCTCCGCCGCTTTGGTCGCGCTCGCCGAAATGGGCGACAAGACGCAGTTGCTCGCCATGCTGCTCGCCACCCGCTTCAGGAAGCCGGTGCCGATCATCCTGGGCATATTGTTCGCGACGCTTGCCAATCATTTCCTCGCCGCGCTGGTCGGCCATTCGATCGCGGGCGTCCTGACGCAGGGCTGGTTCCGCTATGCGGTGGCCGCCTCCTTCATCGCCATGGCCGCCTGGACGCTGGTGCCCGACAAGATCGACGAGGATGCTCCGCTCAAGGCGCCGTCGAAGGCCGGCGTGTTCATGACCACACTGATCGCCTTCTTCCTGGTGGAGATGGGCGACAAGACGCAGGTCGCAACCGTGGCGCTGGGCGCCCGCTTCGACAATCTGATCGCCGTCACCGCCGGTACGACGCTGGGCATGATGCTGGCCAATGTGCCGGCCGTGCTGTTCGGCGAAGCGCTGGCGCGCAAGGTGCCGATGCGCGCCTTGCAGGTCGGCGCGGCGCTGCTTTTCCTGGGGCTGGGCCTGTGGATGCTCGCTGACTTGCAGGGCTGGATCGGCTAAAAAGGGGACCGGGCCGCGCGCGGGCGGTTGTCAGCGCGCGGCGGAAGTTGCAAGGGGATTGGCAGAGTCATTCCCCTTATCGATGAACATGGGACGCACGTGATGAAGGACAGTCTGGTTACGATCTTCGGCGGCGGCGGCTTTCTGGGCCGGCAGGTTGCGCAGGCGCTGATGGCGCGCGGCGCGCGGGTGCGGATCGCCCAGCGCGACCTGGCCGTCGCGGTCAAGGTGAAGTCGCTCGGCAATCTGGGCCAGAGCCAGTTCGTGGGCGCCGACATCCGCAAGCCCGCGACCGTCGCCCGCGCCATCGCCGGCAGCGACATCGTCATCAATCTGGTCGGCATCCTGTCGGGCGATTTCGACGCGGTCCAGCATGAAGGCGCCGCCAATGTGGCGCAGGCCGCAGCGGCCGCCGGCGTGAAGGCGCTGGTCCATGTGTCGGCGATCGGCGCGGACGCGAACAGCCCGTCGGCCTATGGCCGGTCGAAGGCTGCTGGCGAAGCGGCGGTCAAGGCTGCCTTCCCGACCGCGACCATCCTGCGCCCGTCGATCATCTTCGGCGCGGAAGACCAGTTCCTCAACCGCTTCGCCCAGATCATCGGCTCCGCGCCGGTGATCCCGGTGATCGGCGCGGCCACCAAGTTCCAGCCCGTCTATGTCGCCGACGTGGCGCAGGCGATCGCCAATGCGGCCGAGCGGCCGGGCGTGTTCGGCGGCAAGACTTATGAAGTCGCCGGCCCGCAGGTGCTGAGCATGAAGGAGATCAACGCCTGGATCGCCAAGGCGATCGGTCGTGACAAGCCTTTGGTGGACGTGCCCAATGGCTTCGCGACGCTGCTGGCGCTGCTGCCCGGCGGCCCCATCACCCGCGATCAGCTCGCCATGCTGGGTCAGGACAATGTCGCGGCCGCAGGCTCGCAGGGACTGGAAGCGCTGGGCGTCGCCCCGACGCCGCTGGGCGCGGTCGCCGACAAATGGATGGTGCGCTATCGCCGCCACGGCCGCTTTGCCGGCCGGGCGAGCGCCTGAGCCGCCACCGCAAATGACAGGGCGGGGCACGCATCACGCTGCCCCGCTTTTCATGCCCCTCCCCGCAAACCGGGGAGGTTTTTTATGCCAGGACATTAGGGACCATCCATGGACCTCCATTATCTGACCGTCATCCTGCTGGGCATTGTCGAGGGGCTGACCGAATTTCTGCCCGTCTCCTCGACCGGCCATCTGATCCTGGCGAGCGAATTGCTGGGCTATGACGCCGCCACCTGGGCGATGTTCAACGTCGTGATCCAGCTTGGCGCCATCCTGGCGGTTGTGGTGCTCTACTGGCGCACCTTCTGGGCGGTCGGCATGGGCCTGTTGCGGCGCGAGCCGACAAGCTGGCGCTTCCTGCGCAACCTGATCATCGCCTTCATTCCCGCGGCCGTCATCGGGCTTGCGGTGCATGACTATGTCGAGATGCTACTGGGCGCGCCCAAGGTCGTCGCCTGGGCGCTGATCGCCGGCGGCATCGCCATTTTGCTGGTCGAACGGGCGGTAAAGGCGCAGCGCTTTCACGGCATTGCCGATATTCCCGTTCTGCGCGTGATCGGCATCGGCCTGATCCAATGCATCGCGATGATCCCCGGCGTCAGCCGGTCCGGCGCGACGATCATGGGTGCGCTGACGCTGGGCGTCGAACGGCGGACGGCGGCCGAATTCAGCTTCTTCCTCGCCATCCCGACCATGCTGGGCGCGACGACGCTGGAACTGCTCAAAAAGGGCGACCAGATCACCAGCGCGGCCGTGGGCTGGGACAGCATCGCGCTGGGCTTTGTCGTCGCCTTCGTCGTGGCGCTGCTGGTCATCAAATGGTTCGTCGGTCTGGTGTCGAAACATGGCTTCGCCCCCTTCGCCTGGTATCGAATCATCGCAGGCATCGCTGCGCTCATCTGGCTCACAGCCAGATAGTTCCGATACGGTCCTAATAAACCGGCGGAATTTGCGACCTATTCTCAAAAAAGGCAAAAACAGCTAGATAATAGGTCATTAATCCTGTCCTACATGCCAGAATCCACGTGACTCCGTGGGTTTTTCTGCTATGCGCGCTTCAGCAACATAGGCAGGGACAGGGTAATGGGCGACAATCCGATGCTGAAATTTGTGGGCAAGGCACAGGCCTACCCGGAAAAGCGCGCGGCCGATGATCGCGCCGATGACTTTCTGGAAATCAGCAAGTCCTTCATTCTGGACAAGGCGGAGGAACAGGCATCGCGCTGCTCGCAATGCGGCGTGCCCTATTGCTCGACCCATTGTCCGCTGCACAATCATATTCCCGACTGGCTGCGCCTGACCGCCGAAGGGCGGCTGCGCGAAGCCTATGAACTGAGCAACCTGACCAGCACCATGCCGGAAATCTGCGGCCGCATCTGCCCGCAGGACCGACTGTGCGAAGGCAATTGCGTCATCGAATTTTCCGGCCATGGCTCCGTCACCATCGGCAGCGTCGAGAAATACATCACTGACACCGCCTGGAAGGAAGGCTGGGTCGAACCGCTGGTCCCCGGCAAGCCGCGCGGCCAGTCGATCGGTGTGATCGGCGCAGGCCCGGCGGGCCTGACCACCGCAGAATATCTGCGCGTCGCGGGTTATGACGTGCATGTCTATGATCGGCATGACCGCGCCGGCGGCCTGCTGACCTATGGCATCCCCGGCTTCAAGCTGGAGAAGGATGTCGTCATGCGCCGCGTCCAGCGCCTGAAGGACGGCGGCATCATCTTCCATGAGAGCTTCGAGGTCGGCCGCGACGCCACCATGGAGCAGCTGCGCGACAAGCATGACGCGATCCTGATCGCGACGGGCGTCTACAAGCCGCGCGATATCAAGGCGCCGGGCGTCGGCGCGCCGGGCGTGGTGAAGGCGCTCGACTATCTGACCGCCTCCAACAAGGCGGGCTTTGGCGACGCCGTGCCGGAGCATGAGGATGGCACGCTGCTCGCCACGGGCAAGAATGTCGTCGTCATCGGCGGCGGCGATACCGCGATGGACTGCGTCCGCACCGCGATCCGCCAGGGCGCCAAGTCGGTGAAGTGTCTCTATCGCCGCGACCGGGAAAATATGCCCGGATCGCAGCGCGAAGTCGCCAATGCCGAGGAAGAAGGCGTCGAGTTCGTCTGGCTGACCGCACCGATCGCCTTTGAAGGCACGGAGCATGTCACCGGCGTCAAGGTGACGAAGATGCGTCTGGGCCAGCCCGACGCCTCCGGCCGCCGCGCACCCGAACCCGATCCGGGCAGCGAACATACGCTGGAAGCCGATCTGGTCATCAAGGCGCTGGGCTATGATCCCGAAGAACTGCCCCGGCTGTTCGGCGCGGAAGACCTGTCCGTCACCCGCTGGGGCACGCTGCGCGTCGATCACAAAACGATGATGACCAGCATGGACGGCGTGTTCGCGGCAGGCGACATCGTGCGCGGCGCGTCTCTGGTCGTCTGGGCGATCCGCGACGGCCGCGACGTGACCGAGCATATGCACCGCTATCTGAAGGCCAAGGCAAAGGCTGGCGAAAAGGTTGCTGCGTGATGCGCTCCCTTCTTCTCAGCCTGTTTCTGCTGTCGGCACCGGTCGCTGCACAAGCACAGCCGGCCAGCGCACAGGCTGAAGCCACGGCACCGGTCGATCCGGCGCTGCTGGCCAAGGCGCAGCCCATCGCCTCCGTCATCCTGCCGAACGGCACCATGGAACGGATGATGGGGCCGATGATGCAAAAGATGATCGGCCCGATGATGGACGGCATGACCAAGATGCCGATCCGCGAATTCCTGAAGGTCGGCGGGATGGACCCGGAACAGGCGGACGGTCTGGGCGAGGCCACGATCGAGCAGATGATGGCGATCATCGATCCCAATTTCCGCAAGCGGATGGACGTGATCGTCAACACCATGATGCCGGCAATGGGTCGCTTCATGGGCCGGTACGAACCGGATATGCGGGAAGGCATGGCGGAAGCCTTCGCCCACCGCTATGATGCGGCCGAACTGGACCAGATCGCAGCCTTTCTGAAAACGCCGACCGGCGGCAAGTTCGGTGCGGGTTTCATGGAGCTGGCGACCGATCCGCACTATATCGGCCGCATGCAGAAGATCATGCCCGATATGATGCGGGCCATGCCGGACATTCTGAAATCGTCCGAAGCCGAACTCGCGAAATTGCCGAAACCGCGCACCTATAATGATTTGAGCAAGGCCGAACGCGATCGCCTGACCGCCTTGCTCGGCGCGGATGCCAAGAAGGCGAACTGACAATCGGAACCGGCATCATCCGGTTCCAGCAAGTTGACAGCGGCCATGACCGGAAAACGGATGGCCACAAGCAAGGGTAAGTCATCATGACCGACACCAATTTCATGGCCAGCCCCGAAGAGCGCGCACGTATCGCTGCCGAGGGCATGTATCATCCTGAACTGGAGGGCGACGCCTGTGGCGTGGGCCTCGTCGCCGCAACGGACGGTCGCGCCAGCCGCCGCGTTGTCGCCAGCGCGATCGATGCGCTGAAGGCCGTGTGGCACCGTGGCGCTGTCGACGCGGATGGCAAGACCGGCGACGGCGCGGGCATCCATGTGGACCTGCCGGTGCGCTTCTTTGACGATGCGATCGCGGACTCCGGCCACAAGCCGCTGCCCAATCGCCTCGCCGTCGGCATGATCTTCCTGCCGCGCACGGACCTTTCGGCGCAGGAAGCCTGCCGCACCATCGTCGAAAGCGAGATCATCGACGCGGGCTACACCATCTATGGCTGGCGCCAGGTGCCGGTCGACGTGTCGGTGATCGGCCAGAAGGCGCAGGCGACCCGTCCGGAAATCGAGCAGATCATGATCGCCGGCCCGATGCCGGAAGAGCGCGATCAGGCCGAGTTCGAAAAGGATCTCTACCTCATCCGCCGCAGGATCGAGAAGAAGGTGATCGCGAACCAGATCAACGACTTCTATGTCTGTTCGCTGTCCTGCCGCTCGATCATCTATAAGGGGCTGTTCCTCGCCGAATCGCTGTCGGTCTTTTACCCGGACCTTCAGGACGAACGGTTCGAGAGCCGCGTCGCGATCTTCCACCAGCGCTATTCGACCAACACCTTCCCGCAATGGTGGCTGGCCCAGCCGTTCCGCACGCTCGCCCATAATGGCGAGATCAACACGATCCGCGGCAACAAGAACTGGATGAAGAGCCACGAGATCAAGATGGCCTCGCTGGCCTTTGGCGAGCAGTCGGAAGATATCAAGCCGGTGATCCCGGCCGGTGCATCCGACACCGCCGCGCTGGACGCCGTGTTCGAGGCGATCTGCCGCTCGGGCCGCGATGCGCCGACCGCCAAGCTGATGCTGGTGCCGGAAGCCTGGCAATCGGCCAGCGCCGACCTGCCCCAGTCGCATGCCGACATGTACGACTATCTCGCCTCCGTGATGGAGCCGTGGGATGGCCCGGCCGCGCTCGCCATGACGGACGGCCGCTGGGTCGTGGCCGGTGTCGACCGCAACGCGCTGCGCCCGCTGCGCTACACGCTGACCGGCGACAATCTGCTGATCGTGGGTTCCGAAACCGGCATGGTCGTGGTGCCCGAAACCACCATCGTCAAGAAGGGCCGCATGGGCCCCGGCCAGATGATCGCCATCGATCTTCAGGAAGGCGAACTCTATGACGACCGACAGATCAAGGACCAGATCGCCGGCGAGCGCCCATATGGCGAACTGATCAAGGACTTTCTGGCCATCGACGATCTGGCCGATGCGCCGACCGCCCTGCCCGGCTGGGACAAGGCCGAACTGACCCGTCGTCAGGTCGCCGCCAACCTGACGCTGGAGGATATGGAACTGATCCTCAGCCCGATGGTGGAGGATGCCAAGGAAGCGATCGGCTCCATGGGCGACGATACGCCGCTGGCCGTCATTTCTGACAAGCCGCGCACGATCAGCCATTTCTTCCGCCAGAATTTCAGCCAGGTCACGAACCCGCCGATCGATCCGTTGCGCGAACGGCATGTGATGAGCCTGAAGACGCGCTTCTCCAACCTCCACAACATCCTGGAGGAAGACGCGCAGAACAGCCATGTTCTGGTGCTGGAATCGCCGGTGGTGACGAGTCATGAATGGGCGCGGCTGAAGGCCTATTTCGGTCCTTCAGTGGCCGAAATCGACTGCACCTTCCCCGCGACCGGCGGGCAGGAGCAACTGCGTGCGGCCATCGCCCGCATCCGGGAGGAAGCCGAACAGGCGGTGCGCGAAGGCCGTACCGAAATCTTCCTGACGGACGAGGGCGTCGATACCGATCGCGCCGCCATTGCTGGCGTGCTGGCGGCAGCGGCCGTCCACACCCATCTGGTGCGCAAAGGGCTGCGCAGCTATGCGTCGATCAACGTGCGCTCCTCCGAAGCGCTCGACACCCATTATTTCGCGGTGCTGATCGGCGTGGGCGCAACCACGGTGAACGCCTATCTGGCCGAAGCCAGCATCGCCGATCGCCACAGCCGCGGCCTGTTCGGCGACCTGTCGCTGGACGCCTGCATCGAACGCTATCGGGTCGCCATCAACGAAGGCCTGCTGAAGATCATGTCCAAGATGGGCATCGCGGTCGTCAGCAGCTATCGCGGCGGCTATAATTTCGAAGCGGTCGGCCTGTCGCGCGCGCTGGTGAACGATCTGTTTCCCGGCATGCCGGCGAAGATTTCGGGCGAAGGCTATGCCTCGCTCCACTACAGCGCGATGCTGCGCCATGAAAAGGCGTTCGACACGGCGGCCGTGCGCCTGCCGATCGGCGGTTTCTATCGCCAGCGTCAGGGCGGCGAAGCGCATGCCTATTCGGCGCAGTTGATGCACCTGCTCCAGACGTCGGTCGCGACCGACAGCTATTCGACCTATCTGCAATTTTCGCGCGGCGTGCGCGATCTGCCGGCGGTCTATCTGCGCGACCTGATGGAGTTCAACTTCGCCCGCGAAGCCGTGCCGATCGACGAGGTGGAAGCCACCACGGAAATCCGCAAGCGCTTCGTAACGCCGGGCATGTCGCTGGGTGCACTTAGCCCCGAAGCGCATGAGACGCTGGCGATCGCGATGAACCGCATCGGCGCCAAGGCCGTGTCGGGCGAAGGCGGCGAGGATGCGAACCGCTTCAAGCCCTATGAAAATGGCGACAATGCCAATTCGGTGATCAAGCAGATCGCGTCGGGCCGCTTCGGCGTCCATGCCGAATATCTGGGCTCCGCCGAGGAAATCGAGATCAAGGTCGCACAGGGCGCCAAGCCCGGCGAAGGCGGCCAGCTGCCCGGTTTCAAGGTGACCGAATTCATCGCCCGCCTGCGCCATTCGACGCCGGGCGTGATGCTGATCAGCCCGCCGCCGCACCATGACATCTATTCGATCGAGGATCTGGCGCAGCTCATTTACGACTGCAAGATGATCAACCCGCGCGCCAAGGTGTGCGTGAAGCTGGTCAGCCAGGCCGGCATCGGCACGGTTGCTGCTGGTGTGGCCAAGGCGCATGCCGACGTCATTCTGGTCGCCGGCCATGTCGGCGGCACCGGCGCCAGCCCGCAGACCAGCATCAAATATGCCGGTACGCCGTGGGAAATGGGCCTGTCGGAAACCAATCAGGTGCTGACCCTCAATGGCCTGCGTCATCGCGTGAAGCTGCGCACCGACGGCGGCCTGAAGACCGGTCGCGATATCGTGATCGCGGCGATCCTGGGCGCCGAGGAATATGGCATCGGCACGCTGTCGCTGGTCGCCATGGGCTGCATCATGGTGCGTCAGTGCCATAGCAACACCTGCCCGGTGGGCGTGTGCGTGCAGGATGAAAAGCTGCGGGCGAAGTTCACCGGCACGCCGGAGAAGGTCATCAACCTGATGACCTTCATCGCCGAGGAAGTGCGCGAAATCCTGGCGCGTCTGGGTTTCCGCAGTCTGGATGAGGTGATCGGTCGCACCGAATTGCTGAAGCAGGTCAATCGTGGTGCCGAGCATCTGGACGATCTCGACCTTAACCCGATCCTGGCGAAGGTGGATGCCCCCGACGATCAGCGTCGTTTCAGCCTGGACGGCCGCAATCCGGTGCCCGACAGCCTGGACGCGCAGATGATGAAGGACGCGCGCGCCGTGTTCGAACGCGGCGAGAAGATGCAGCTCACCTATACGGTGCGCAACACGCATCGTGCCGTGGGCACGCGCCTGTCTTCCGCCGTGACCGAGAAGTTCGGCATGTCGACGCTGGCCGACGGACATCTGACCGTGCGCCTGCGCGGATCGGCCGGCCAGTCGCTGGGCGCCTTCCTGTGCAAGGGCATCACGCTGGAAGTATTCGGTGACGCCAACGACTATGTGGGCAAGGGGCTGTCGGGCGGCATCATCAAGGTGCGCACGACCGTTTCCTCGCCGCTGTCGTCGAAGGACAATACGATCATCGGCAACACCGTCCTTTACGGTGCGACCAGCGGCAAGCTGTTCGCGGCAGGTCAGGCCGGGGAGCGCTTCGCGGTCCGCAATTCGGGCGCGCAGGTCGTGGTCGAAGGCTGCGGTGCCAATGGCTGTGAATATATGACCGGCGGTACGGCGGTCATTCTGGGCAAGACCGGCGCCAATTTCGGTGCGGGCATGACCGGCGGCATGGCCTTCATTCTGGACGAGGATGGCAGCTTCCCGACGCAGGCCAACCCGGAAAGCATCGTCTGGCAGCGGCTGGAAAGCGCCCATTGGGAAGCGCAGGCCAAGGCACTGATCGCCGAACATGCGGTTGCCACCGACAGTAAATGGTCGAACACCATCCTGGACGACTGGGACCGCTGGCGCCGTTACATCTGGCAGGTCTGCCCGAAGGAAATGGTCAATCGCCTCGCTCATCCGCTGAGCGATGCGCCCGCCGAAACCGTGGCGGCCGAATAAGGCTGTCTCCTATCTGGGTTGCCCCGGTATCGTCGCCACGACAGGCGGCGGTATCGGGGCATCCTCTATCGCGACCTGCGTCATGGCCGCAGGTTGCAGCGCTTCCCCTGCCGCGAATCGCGGGACCTGCGGTGGCAAGGGATGGACCGGCGAGGCGGGAACATCGGGCAGGAGATTTTCCGGTGCTTCCGCCGCCTGATAATCCTGTTCCACCCTATCGCTGTCGTCGGTCGACATCGCGTCCAGATTCAGACCTGCCATATCCGCTTTCCAGCGTCGCTCGGCCAAGGTCGGCCCGCATCCAGTGCAATGGATCGCGACCGGGCGATCCGCTGCGGCGACGGCGGCATCGGCCAGCGACTGACTGTCGTAGGTGGATTCGGCAACCGGCGCATCGGCGGGCGACCGGCCCTGCGGACTGGTGACATAGCCGCCCAGACCCAATCCCATCAGCGACGCGGCCACAACGGTCCCGCCCGCCGACATC
The DNA here is from genome assembly GCF_900109095.1 of Sphingobium sp. AP50. Classification (GTDB taxonomy): domain Bacteria; phylum Pseudomonadota; class Alphaproteobacteria; order Sphingomonadales; family Sphingomonadaceae; genus Sphingobium. The sequence continues at coordinate 185,153 of NZ_FNYZ01000001.1, read as the reverse complement.
CAGAAATGCATTGCCATCGTCGCCTGCTCCTGCGCCGGTCGCCTCCTCTCGCGACGCCGGCATCCTCATTCCCGATCAATCACAACGCGGATGCAGATCATATGTTGCATGACCCAAAAGCCTTTGCTAAGGGCCGCCTCCTACCAAGTCACCGGCCCCGCCGGTTTCCTGTTTGATTGTGCGGTCATGGCGGAATTGGTAGACGCGCAACGTTGAGGTCGTTGTGGCCGAAAGGCCGTGGAAGTTCGAGTCTTCTTGACCGCACCATCACCCTGCTCCGGGGCCTTACCCGGCAGAATCTTTACCCGCGAAACGATTGGCTGTTGCATTGCAACAGGGGCTGGCGTTTGATCCGGCCATGCTCAAGGCCGCACTCCACCACCTGACATCCTACCGCTACAACCGCCCGATCCGATTGGGCCCACAGGTGATCAGGCTGCGCCCGGCGCCGCATAGCCGGACCAAGGTGCCCAATTATGCGCTGAAGATCGAACCGGCGAACCATTTCCTGAACTGGCAGCAGGACCCGCATGGCAACTGGCTGGCGCGGATCGTCTTTCCCGACCCGATCGATCATTTCAGGATCGAGGTCGACCTGCTCGCCGATCTGGACATCATCAACCCGTTCGATTTCTTCGTGGAGCCTTATGCGGAGGAATATCCCTTCGCCTATGACGATCAATTGAAGACCGATCTCGCCGCCTATTTCGATCTGGAGGATCAGGGGCCGTTGTTCGACGCGCTGGTCGCCGAATATGACGGACAGACGTCCCGCACGGTCGATTTTCTGGTCGAGGTAAATAGCCGCCTGCAACAGCGGGTCGGCTATGTCATCCGCATGGAAGCGGGCGTGCAGACGCCGGAAGAGACGCTGGACGTTGGCACCGGATCCTGCCGCGATTCGGCCTGGTTGCTGGTGCAGTTGCTGCGGCGGCTGGGCTTCGCCGCGCGCTTCGTGTCGGGCTATTCGATCCAGCTGGTTGCCGATGTCGAGCCGCTGGACGGCCCCAAGGGCGTCCGCCAAGACGTGGTCGACCTGCATGCCTGGGCGGAGGCCTATGTGCCCGGTGCCGGCTGGGTGGCGCTGGACGCGACCAGCGGCATGTTTGCGGGCGAAGGCCATATCCCGCTGTGCGCTACGCCCCATTATCGCTCGGCCGCGCCGATCAGCGGCATGGCCGAACCCGCCGAAGTCGATTTCGAATTCGCCATGAGCGTGTCCCGCATTGCCGAGGCTGTGCGGATCACCAAGCCCTTCACCGATGCCCGATGGGACGCGGTGATGGCGCTGGGGGCCAAGGTGGATGCCGACCTGCAGGCGCAGGATGTGCGGCTGACCACCGGGGGCGAGCCGACCTTCGTCGCGGAAAATGGCGGCGATGCGGGCGAATGGAATGGCGATGCTGTCGGCCCGACCAAGGCGGCCTATGCCGACAAGCTGATCCGCAAGCTGCGCAGCGAATTCGCCCCCGGGGGCCTGCTGCACCATGGGCAGGGCAAATGGTATCCGGGCGAAAGCCTGCCGCGCTGGGCCTATGCCGTCTATTGGCGCAAGGATGGCGTGCCGGTCTGGCGCGACGCCGACCTGATCGCCACCGATGATGCGCCGGAAGGCGCGCGGACGGTGACGGCGGCGGATGCGCAGGCCTTTCTGACGGCGCTCGCCAGCAATATGGGCTTTTCGGCCGACTATACCCACCCGGTCTATGAAGATCCGGCGGTCTGGGCGGTCAAGGAAGCCGACCTGCCGGTCAACACCTCACCCGAAGCGCCCGAAATCGCCGATCCCGAAGCGCGCGCGCGGATGGTGAAGGCATTCAGTCGCGGCCTCGACCAGCCGGTCGGCTATGTGTTGCCGGTGCAGCGCTGGCAAAGCGCGGTGGCGACGCCGCGCTGGCAGAGCGAAATCTGGCAGTTGCGCCGCGGTAAGCTGTTCGCCGTGCCGGGCGATTCGGCATTGGGCTATCGCCTGCCGCTGGGGTCGCTGCCCTATGTGCCGCCGTCCAGCTATCCCTATATCCACCCCCGCGACACCAGCGAACCGCGCGGGCCGCTGGCCGACTATCGCGTGCAGGTGAGCGAGGCGGCAACCCGCGAGGAAGCGCTAGCCCAGCCGGTCCAGCGCGTAGCCGAAGCGGAAGGCGGCATGGCGGCCCAGACCCGCGTCGAACAGGTCATCATCGAAGGCGCCGTCCGCACCGCCATCACGGTCGAACCCAACGGCCATTGCCTGTCCGTCTTCCTGCCGCCGGTGCAGATGCTGGAGGATTATCTGGAACTGATCGCGCAGGTCGAGCTGGTCGCGGAAGCCACGCGCATCCCCGTGCGGATCGAAGGCTATACCCCGCCGCCCGACCCGCGCCTCGACGTGCTGAAGGCCACGCCTGATCCCGGCGTGATCGAGGTCAATGTCCATCCCGCAGGCAGCTGGGACGAGACGGTGGCCATCACCGAACGGCTCTACACGCTGGCCCGCGAATGCGATCTGACCGCCGACAAATTCATGGTGGATGGCCGGTCGGTCGGCACCGGTGGCGGCAATCATATCGTGCTGGGCGGGGCGAGCCTGAACGATTCCCCCTTCATCCGCCGCCCAGACCTGCTGAAAAGCTTCGTGCTTTACTGGCAGCGCCACCCTTCGCTCTCCTACCTCTTCTCGGGGCTGTGCATCGGCCCGACGAGTCAGGCTCCGCGCATCGACGAAGCCCGGCATGACGGCCTGTATGAGCTGGAAATCGCACTGGCGCAGGTGCCCGATCCGGTGAAGGACGGCGTGGACAGTTTGCCCCCGCCCTGGCTGGTCGACCGTCTGTTCCGCAACCTGCTGGTCGACGTCACCGGCAATACGCACCGCACCGAAATCTGCATCGACAAGATGTTCTCGCCCGATGGCCCCACCGGCCGCCTTGGCCTGCTGGAGTTTCGCGGCTTCGAAATGCCGCCCGAAGCGAAGATGAGCCTGGCCCAGCAATTGCTGATCCGGGCGCTCGCCGCCTGGTTCTGGCGTCAGCCGCAACAGGGCGGGCTGGTGCGTTGGGGCACGACGCTGCATGATCGCTTCATGCTGCCCCATTTCGTCTGGGCCGATTTCCTGGAGGTGCTGAACGACCTGCGCGGCGCGGGTTATGACTTCGACCCCAACTGGTTCGAGGCGCAGCGTCAGTTCCGCTTCCCGATTCATGGCGAGGTCGAGGCCGGCGGCGTAGCGCTGGAAATCACCCATGCGCTGGAGCCGTGGAATGTACTGGGCGAAACCGGCGCGATCGGCGGCACGGTGCGCTATGTCGACTCCTCGACCGAACGGTTGCAGGTGCGCGCCACCGGTCTGGTCGCCGGGAGGCACATCATTGCCTGCAACGGGCGTCAGGTGCCCATGACCGCCACCGCCGTACCGGGCGAAGGCGTCGGCGGTGTCCGCTACAAGGCGTGGACGCCCGCCAATTGCCTGCACCCCAATCTGCCGTCCAATGCGCCGCTGACCTTCGACGTGCTGGATAGCTGGAGCGGCCGATCGCTGGGTGGCTGCGTCTATCATGTCGCGCATCCGGGCGGGCGCAATTACGACACGCTGCCGATCAACGGCTATGAAGCGGAAGCGCGGCGCAAGGCGCGCTTCCAGGATTATGGCCATACCCCCGGCCCGGTCGACATGCCGGCCGCCGAACTGCCCGGCGAATTTCCCATGACGCTCGACCTGCGCTTCAAACATCCGGGCGTGTGATGGATTTGGATTTTCGCCCTCACCCTTCCCACTCGGCTGCTCCGAGCGGGCCCCTTCCCTCTCCCATCGGGAGAGGGAAATTTGTCGGGTGATCTTGTGGATAGTGACCTTCAACTAGACTGGGCAGCCACCTATCTGGCTGCCGCGCCGAAGGGCGACCTGTTCGCCGATGCATCGCCCGATATGGCGGCGCACTGGCGCACGATGCTGGGCAAGCTGTCGGCGCAGGCGCAGGCTGATCCCGCACGGCTGGCGGACCATGTCGGGCGGCAGGCAAGCGATCTGGGCATGGCATTCCGCCTGACCGGCGACGAACAGGAACGCCCCTGGCCGCTGGGGCCAGTGCCCTTGCTGATCGGCGCGGAGGAATGGACGCATATCGAGCGGGGCCTGACCCAGCGGGCCGAACTGCTCGAACGGGTGATTGCCGACATTTATTCCACCCAGTCGCTGGTGCGCGATGGCAAGCTGCCGGCCAGTATCGTCACCGGCAGCCCGCATTATTGGCGGGTGATGACTGGCACGCCGCCGCCGCGCGGCCATCATCTCCATTTCTATGCCGCCGATATCGGGCGCGGCCCGGCGGGCGAATGGCGGGTGCTGGCGGACCGGGTGCGCACGCCCGTTGGCGTGGGCTATGCACTGGAAAACCGGCTGGCCCTCTCCCGCGCGACCGGCGACCTGCTGGGCGCGATGCATGCGCGGCGGCTTGCGCCTTTCTTCGCTGACCTGCGCCGGGGCCTTGCCGCCGACTGCGCCCGCGCCGATCCGCGCATCGGCCTGCTGACGCCCGGTCGTTTCAACCAGAGCTATGCCGAGCAGGCGCATTTGGCCCGTTATCTGGGCCTGTTGCTGGTCGAGGGCGACGATCTGATCGTATCGGACGGACGATTGTTCATCCGCACGATTCAGGGGCTGAAGCGCATTGATGGCCTGTGGCGCTGGATGGACAGCCGGTTCCTCGATCCGCTGGCCTTTGACAGTAAATCGCGGATCGGTGTGGCGGACCTGTATGACGCCTGCGCACGCGGCGGTCTGATGGTCGGTAACTGGCCGGGCGCCGGTGTGATCGAATCGCGTGCCTTCGCCGCTTTCCTGCCGCAACTGGCCAAGGCGATGCTGGGGCAGGACCTGATCCTGCCCAATATCGCCACCTGGTGGTGCGGCCAGACGCGCGAGCGCGAGCATGTCCGCACCCGGCTCGACAATCTGGTGGTTGGTTCCGCCTTCGATCAGGATGTGGCGGGCCTGCCCGACGCGCATTTCACGCCGGGCGCTTCGCTCGACGCGGCGCAGCGTGAAGCGCTGCTGGCGGCGATGGCGCGGCGGCCGATGGACTATGTCGGGCAGGAGGTGGTGAAGTTATCCACAACCCCGGCGGTGATCGATGGCCGGATCGCCCCCCTGCCCTTCACCCTGCGCGTGTTCGTGGCCCGCGACGGGGCGGGCCAGTGGCGGGTGATGCCCGGCGCCTTTGGCCGACTGGCTGGCCATGGCGATATTCGCGCGGCGCTGATGGGACAGGCCGACATGTCGGCCGACATGTGCGTCATCGACGCGAAGCCGGTGCCGCCCGACACGCTGCTGGGGTCGGGCGCCCCCGCGATCCGCCGGGTCGGTGGCATGTTGCCAGCCAAGGCGGCGGACAATCTCTTCTGGCTGGGCCGTTATATCGAGCGCACCGAAATGACGCTGCGGCTGATCCGCGCGATCGCGGGCGGATCGATCGAGGCCGATCTGGGTCCGTCGCTCGATTCGCCGGCCATGGCCCGGCTGGTCGGGCTTCTGGTGCAATGGGGCGCGGTGTCGGCCAGCGAAACGGCGATCGGTCCGCTTTGCGCCACCGCTCTGGGCGATGCGCGCCGCCCCGGCAGCGTGCGGGCGCTGATGGCCGTGGTCGCCAATATCGGCGAGGGCCTGCGCGACCGGCTGGCGAGCGATTTCTGGCGGCTGGTGCGCCTGCCATTGCCCAGCTTCGACGGGGCGGTGACGGAAACCCTGCTCGACGCCTCCTCCCGCATGATCGAACGGATTTGCGCGCTGGCAGGGCTGGCGGCGGAAAATATGGGCCGCACGGAGGGCTGGCGCTTCCACGACATGGGCCGCCGCATGGAACGCGCGGTCAATGGCTGTCGCCTGATCGCCCTGTTCGGCGGCGACGGTGCTTCGGCGGATGACCTGACCGTGCTGCTGGACCTGATGGACAGCCAGATCAGCTATCGCACCCGATACCTGACCGATCCGGCGCTGCCGCCGGTGCGCGATCTGCTGGCGCTGGAACCCTATAATCCGCGCGCCATCGCCTATCAGGCGCTGCGCATGGCCGAACATGTCGCCGCGCTGCCGACATTGCGCGCCGATGGCATGCCGGAAGAGCCCCGGCGGCTGGCCGATGCGCTGGTCGCGCGGCTGTCCCCGCTAACCGGGGACATGCTGTCCATGGCGGATATTGCCGACGCCGAAAGCCGCTTGCTGGGCCTGTCCGATGCGATCGGCCAGCGTTACTTCCTGCAACTCCACAAGACGGAAAATGCGGACCTTCTGTCATGATCTACCATGTCCGCCATCGCACCATATTGCGCTACGCCGCGCCCGTACAGGTCGCCCGCTTCAACCTGCGGCTCAAGCCCGCGCCCTGGCCGGGGCAATGGACATCCGATCATGCGCTGTCGGTCAACCCCGCCCCGTCGGTGATCGAATCGCGCCCGGCCGCCTGGCCGGTGCAGGTGTCCCGGCTGGTCATCGAAGGATCGATCCGGGAACTGGTGATCGAAAGCAGCTTTCGCGCGGGGGTTCAGGGCGGCGCAATCACCGCCCAGCCTGACGATCCCGACATCGGCACAGTCGCGCAGGCGGCGCTGGTCGATCGCGGCATGGGGCCGTCCGCCCCCGCCAACTATCTCTATGCCTCGCCGCGCGCGCCATTGCTGTCGGATATCGGCATATGGGCGGGCGAGACATTGTCGCCCGACCAGCCGATCGTCGCCGCCGCGCTGGCGCTGGCGCTGCGCATCCAGTCGGAATTCGCCTATCAGCCGGGCGTGACCGATGCCGGTACGCCGGTCGCCGACGCCTTTGCCGCGCGCCATGGCGTGTGCCAGGATTTTGCCCATGTGATGGTGGTCGCGCTGCGGCTGGCGGGACTGCCCGCCGCCTATGTCAGCGGCTATCTGCGCACCGATCCGCCGCCGGGCATGCCCCGGCTGGTGGGGGCGGACGCGATGCATGCCTGGGTCATGCTATGGTGCGGGCCGACGCGCGGATGGATCGGCTTCGATCCCACCAATGGCTGCATTACCGGCGACGGGCATCTGTTCGTCGCCATGGGCCGCGACTATGCCGATGTTGCGCCGATGGACGGGCTGTTCATCGGCGGCACGGGCCAGAGCCTGTCCGTCATGGTCGACGTGGCCCCCGAAGAAGAGGAAGTTGCATGATTGCCGCCATCATCCTGGTCCTGGCCGGCCTTTATTGTCTGGCGCGCGGCGTCATGGACCTGCGTGCGAAGCGCTGGGTCTGGGGGGCGCTGGGCATCGTGGCGGGAATCGGGATCATGGCCGCGCCGATCCCGACAGAGGTGCAGGTCGCGTTACCAGCAGGCAGCGCTACCCGGTAGGCGATATCCGCTCGAACAAAAGCGGCATCCCGGTCCGGGGGCGGATGGTGAGGCGGCTGATCGGTTCGGGCTTGAAGCCGGCGGGCACGGTCAGGCGATAGCGGCGGATGACCGAGGCGATTACGGTCATCACCTCCTGCTGGGCAAAGCCCGCGCCGACGCAGACGCGCGGTCCCCGGCCGAAGGGGAACCAGGCCTGTTTTGCCATGTCGGCATTGGCCGGATCGTCGAACCGGTCGGGATCGAAGGCGTGGGGACAGGCCCAGTTATCCTTGTTCCGCTGGGTCAGCCAGGGCGCGACCACCAGCATCGCCCCCTGTTCCAACTGCTTGTCGCGCATCGGCATGGGGCAGGTGACTTCGCGCGGCAGGAAGGAGACGGGCGGATAGAGGCGCAGCGTTTCCTTGAAGATGTTGCGGACCTGTCCCATGTCCTTGAGCATCGCGCCGGTGAAGGGGGCGTCCCCCGCTACATCCGCCACTTCGGCGCGGACCCGGTCCTGAATATGGGCGCATTCCGCCAGCATATAGAGCGCCCAGGTCATGGTGCTGGCCGAGGTTTCATGCCCCGCGAGGAAGATGGTCGATACCTGTTCCATCACCTGATCGCAGGTGAAATGGATACCGGTTTCGGGATGCTTCACCTCGATCAGGGACTGGAGGATATCGCGTTCCAGCGTTTCCCCGCGGGTGTGGAAGGCCTCGTAGCGGGCTTCCACGATCGGGCGGAACACGTCGTGGATGGCGCGGGCGGGTTTGCGCGATCGCTTTTCGAACCAGCCCGCAGGCAAGCCGTAAAGCCGCAGCATCGACGCGCTGTGGGCCAGCCGCTGGAACTTGCCGAAAGCGGTGTGGATGATGTTGGAGCGGGGTTCATCCAGCGTCTGGCTGAACAGCGTGCGGAAGATGATGTCGGCCGCGACATGGGTCATCATCGGATCGATATCGACCGGTTTGGCACGATCCGCTGCATCGAGCCGGGCCAGCAGGGCATCGGCCGCCGCGACCATCAGCGGCATCGACCGGCCGAGCGCGGTATGGGCGAAGGCCGGGTTCACCATTGCCCGCTGGCTTTCCCAATCCTCGCCATTGGCGGAGAAGACCGAATTGCCGATCAGCGGATCGAGATTGCGGACCAGTTCGCTATGCTTGGGATAGGCGGTGCCGCCGCGCAATATCTGGTCCACCAGCGGCAGTTCGTTGGCGATATACATGGTGCGGCCGGGCGTGCGGATTTCGCCCATCTTCATCGTATAGCTCTTGTCGAAGAGCACATGAATCCAGCTGTGCCAGCCGCGCAGGAAGCGCTTTATGAGGCCGCGCTTGCTTTTGGGCGGCTGCGGATAGGGCGGCGTGAAGAGATCGGTCACGGGATCGTCCTGAAGGCGGCGACGGCTTCGTCCACGGTAGCGCGTCCGGCGGTCAGGCTGATAAAGTCGATCGGGGACAGGCGGTCGCCCACCCGCAGATAATCGAAATGCGCCTCATATTTGTTCGACCAGCCCCCGTGATAATTTTCCGGCTCGTAGAAGAGATGGAAGCGCGGCGATAGCATGTCGACGCGGGCGGCAAATTGATCCGCGACAAGGCGAAATGGATTGACGTTATAATAGGCGGCGCCATCGGGCGGGGAGCTGATGTCGACATAGCGGAAGCGCGTGTCGGCCAAGGCGCGCAGATCGTCATGATACCAAGCGGCATCACGGCGCAGGCCGATGACCGGCACCACCTGCCCCAGCCCCAGCATCACGAAATGATCGGGCAGCGTGCCGCCGCGCAGGGCGATCAGGCGGCGCATCAGCCGCATGCCAAGGATCGTGCCGGCGCTGTGGGTGACGAGTTGCACCTCATCCCAATCGCCGTCCAGTTCCTGCGCGATGCGGGCGGCGAACTGATCGAGCCGTTCGTCCAGCGCATCGCCCGGCCCGTCGGCCGCCAGCGCGCCATGATAGGTCATGAAGCGCAGCAGCCATGGCACCACCAGCTTGGCGAGGATGCGGCCGGACAGGAAGGCGCTGAAAGCCATGCCGATGATCGCGCCGGCCCAAAAGGGTAGCAGCAGCGACAGCAACAGAGCGGGCACCAGCGCCAGCAGCAGCGGGATCAGCACCGCCAGCACCGGGGGATAGAGGATGGTGATCACCGGCCCCTTGCGCAGGCGGCGCATGCGGGCGAAGTCCATCAGCCGCGCATGGCCCGCATAGGCGCGGGCGGCGCGCAGGGCGAGGCTCATGGGATTGCGAATCCACACCTTGCCGATCAGATCTTCCCAGCGGAGATATTCATAGTCGGTTTCGACAGCGGCGGCCAAGTTATCCACAGCCCAGCGCGCGGACACGGCCGAGCCTGCTGCGCCCGCCTGTCGCCCGCCCACGGCGATGGGATCGCCGGTCAGCGCGGCATGGCGCGCCGCCTGATCGCGGTAGAGCTGATGATAGAAACGAACGCCGCGTGGATCGAAACCGCCAAGGTAGAAGACTTTACGCTTGAATTTCTGCACTGCCCCGGTCCTAATCGGGACATGACCACGCCCGAACGCGATTACTGCTATTTCATCGACCACCGTAAGTACAACCGCAATCTTGGCTGCCGGAAGCATGACAATATGTACGGCATCAATGGCGGCGGTAGCGAGCGGGACCGGTGGCGCGCCGACATGACATTTTATCGCCATATGAAATCCAATGGCGATCCAATGGCCTTGCCCGCCCTGCTCGCCTGCCTGACTTTCGGCTGGTTCTGCTGGAACTATCATCCGGGCAAGGGGCTTTGGCGCGGACAATTGTTGCGCCGCTTCGCCAAAGCGCCCAAGTGAGCGGCATGAGCGATCCCAAGCATGTGAAGGTCGGCGCCGTCACCTTCGGCAACGACCTGCCCTTCGTCCTGATTTCCGGCCCCTGCCAGATCGAAAGCCGCGACCATGCCCTGTTCATGGCAGAAGCGCTGGCGAAGGCGGCGGAGGATGCGGGCGTGCCCTTCATCTTCAAGAGCAGCTTCGACAAGGCGAATCGCACGTCGGTATCGGGCCGGCGCGGTGTCGGGATCGACGCGGGGTTGCGCATATTGGCTGACGTGAAGGCGGTGCTGGGTTGCCCGGTGCTGACCGACATTCACGGGCCGGAACAGGTGGAGGCGGCGGCGCAGGCTGTGGATATCCTGCAAATCCCCGCCTTTCTCTGTCGCCAGACCGACCTGCTGGTCGCGGCGGGCAAGACGGGCGCGGTGATCAACGTCAAGAAGGGCCAGTTTCTGGCCCCCTGGGACATGGCGGCGGTGGCGCAGAAGGTCGCGTCGACCGGCAATGAGCGCATCCTGCTGACCGAGCGCGGGGCGAGTTTCGGCTATAACACGCTGGTCAGCGACATGCGGGCGCTGCCGACGATGGCGCAGACCGGCTATCCGGTGGTGTTCGACGCCACCCATTCGGTGCAGCAGCCCGGCGGGCTTGGCACGGCGTCGGGCGGCCAGCGTGAATTCGCGCCGCTGCTGGCGCGCAGCGCGGTGGCGGCGGGTGTGGCGGCGATCTTTGCCGAAGCGCATGAAGACCCCGACACTGCGCCGTCTGACGGGCCGGTGATGCTGCCGCTGGGCTGGGTCGCGCCGATGCTCAAAACGCTGCGCGCGATCGATCAGGTGGTGAAGGCGCAATAGGATCGCGCGGGCTTAACTTCGCATATTTCCCGCAAATCGTGACATATCGTTACGCGGCGCTGATCCTATCGGAAAGTCCCAGCCCCACGTCCCTTACCGCCCGATCTTCGCAAGACCGGGCGGGATAGGACAGATATTTCAGGGACGCGTATTTCAGGGGCGTGCCTGGCCGGTGCCGCGTACGATCCACTTATAGGTGGTCAGCCCTTCCAGAGCCACCGGGCCGCGTGCATGGAGGCGGCCGGTCGAAATGCCGATTTCCGCGCCCAGACCGAATTCGGCGCCATCGGCGAACTGGGTAGAGACATTCCACATCACGATCGCGCTGTCGACGGCATTGAGGAAATATTCGGCCACCACCGCATCTTCGGTGATGATCGCATCGGTATGATGGCTGGCATGGGCGGCGATATGGGCGATCGCCTCCGCAACGCCGTCGACCAGCCGGATCGACACGATCGCGTCGAGATATTCGGTATCCCAGTCCGCCTCCGACGCCGCGATCACGCGGGCGTCCATCGCCTGTACCGCCTCATCGCCGCGCACTTCGCATTTCGCATCGAGCAGCGCCTGAACCAGCGCAGGCGCCTGCCCATAGGCACGGTCGATCAGCACCGTTTCGGTCGATCCACAAATGCCTGTGCGGCGCATCTTGGCATTGACCACCAGATTGCGGGCCATGGCGGGATCGGCCGCACCGTCGACATAGCTGTGGTTGATGCCATCCAGATGAGCCAGCACGGGCACGCGCGCTTCCTCCTGCACGCGCGCGACCAGGCTCTTGCCACCGCGCGGCACGATCAGGTCGACAAATTCCGAGGCCCTGAGAAGCGCGCCGACCGCCGCGCGATCGGTGGTGGGGACCAGTTGCACGGCTTCGGCGGGCAGGCCGGCGGCGACGATCCCTTCCACCATCGCAGCGTGGATGGCGCGGTTGCTTTCCTTCGCCTCGCTGCCGCCGCGCAGGATGACGGCATTGCCGGCGCGCAGGCAGAGGGCAGCGGCGTCCGCCGTCACATTGGGGCGGCTTTCATAGATGATGCCGATCACGCCCAGCGGCACGCGCACGCGGGAAAGCTCCAGCCCGTTGGGGCGCACCACCTTGTCGATCACGCTGCCGAGCGGATTGGGCAGCCCGGCGACCTGCTCCACGCCAGCGGCGGCGCCCTCGATCCGGCCTTCGTCCAGCCGCAGCCGGTCCAGCATTGCGGGCGACAGGCCGTTGGCGGCGGCATTTTCCATGTCGCGGGCGTTGGCGGCGAGAATCGCTGGCGCCTGATCCCGCAACGCCTGGGCAGCACGGCGCAGGGCATCCGCCTTCTGCGCGTCGCTCGCCTGCGCGATCACGGCGGCGGCCGCGCGCGCGCGCGCGCCGAGCATCGCGATCAGCATTTCGGGGGTCTGGGTCAGGTCGTTCATGCAAAGCTCTCGCCGGAAGATCGGCCGCGCCTGTAGCATGAAAGCGCCGTCCGGCAAAAGCCTGTCAGGTCGATGATGACGGATGTCGAGGGGGTGGTGCCGACGGCCGAACCATGGGTCGCATATGGTCCGGCCATCGGCGGGCAGAAGAACCCTGCCTCGCCATCCTTCCTATCCGCTTCGCAGCTGCACCACATACCCCATAAGGGGTAGAGCTATAGAAAAGCGGTGAAAATCTCAGTGACTGATCAGGCCGACGATGCGGACAAGCTGGGATTCCCGCTGGCATCCGGTCTTGTCATAGATGCTGCGCAACTGAACCTTCAGCGTGGCGGCGGAGACGCCCCGCGCGGCGGCGATGTCCGGTCGCGACTGGCCGGCAGCCAGACGGATCGCGATGTCCGCTTCGGCAGGCGTCAGGCGGAAGGTGCGCGTCAGCAACTGCACATGGCGGTCGCTGGGCGCACCGACCCGCGCGATGGCGATGGCGCGCGGCGCGAAGGGCAAGGCCCAGGGCCGCACCGGCAGCGGATAAAATTCCAGCATGATCGCGACCCCGCCATCCGCATCCGCGAGCGCCACCGGATCGGCGGCGCGGCCGGGCGGTTCGATGACCGCGCGCACGGAGCGCAGGATGGCGCGTGTCTCCTCCGCCCGGTCGCTGGCCAGCCAGCCATCGCTGACCCGGATACGGCTGGTCGACAGCAGCGCGTCCGCACGGGGCGTCATGCCGCCGACCCGCCCGGTTGCGTCGAGCAGCCAGCAGGCGCGGTCCATCGCCTCGAACGTGCCGGCCAGCAGGGCGAAACCCTGCTGCTCGATCGCCTGTTGCAGGCGGACGGCGGTGCGGGCGTGGCCGGCAATATCGGCGAACAGGGCGCGCTGTTCTTCGGTCGTCCGGCCATCCTTGCCGCCGCGCAGCAGGGCCAGGCCGATCATCTGATTGTCGCTCGCCACCAGCTTGGCCTGACAACCGTCGAAAATGTCGAAGTCCGAACAGAGATCAAGATAATCGTCCGCGCGCAGCGACTGGCGGGCGATGTCATAATGGGCTTCATGGACGATGGCGGGCCGATCGGGCAGGCGATCGGCACCGACGCGGAAATTGAGGTCCGGCGCGCTCTGGTCGATCGACGCGCTTTTGGCGAGGATGCTGTCGTCGACCGCGCTGATCCAGTTGAAGGCGGACGCCCCCGCGCCAAAGCCGATCAACTGGCCATGACGCGATCCCGTCGCTTGCGCCATCGCATGGATGGCCTGCCCCCATTTTTCCGGTTCCAGCGCGGCCGACAGGAAAATGTCGGCCCAGTCCCCATTGTTGCTGGCGGATGTCGCCATCTCTAAATGTCCCCAAGCCCCGGATCGGCGTTATCCGAAGGACAGGTGGAGTCAAACAAGATGTCGTTTCTGGACCTTATCCGTTGCTATTCTTGATTAAGGTCAAGAATTAGGCGGCTTGCGCCATCAGATCCTGCTTCACTGCACGAATCATGCGGCAGGGCGGGATGTTGCGCCATTCCAGCGAGTCGCTGACATCGTCGAACAGTGGCGTCAGCATATCGCACACATAGCGCGAATATTGATAGATCAGGAAAGCGCCGCCCGGACGCAGCGCGGCGCGCGTTTCGGCGCAAATGGCCGTGCCAACGCCGTCCGGCAAGGTGGAAAAGGGGATGCCGGACAGGACATAGTCGGCCTGATAATGGCCGGCTTCCTTGATGAAACGGCGTACATCGGCGGCCGATCCATGGACGACGCGCAAGCGAGGATCGTCAATCTCCGCTTCCAGATAGGCGACGAAATCCAGATTGAGGTCGATCGTCAGCAAGGTCGCGTCGGCCGGCAGCCGATCAAGAATGGAGCGGGTGAAGGTGCCCACGCCCGGCCCATATTCCACGAACAGCCGGGTATTACGCCAGTCGACCTGATCCAGCATCCGGTTCACCACCACGGAGGAGGACGGAATGACCGATCCGATCATGCCGGGATGCTTCATGAACTGGCGGAAGAACATGCCCCACTGGCGGAAAAATGATCCGGTAGACCCGGCGCCAACCTTGTTCTTTTTCTTCTTCAACGGAGTGGAGGCCATCAACGCTCGCCTGTCTGTACCATGGTCACGGCCTTGCAAATCCGAAGCCGACTGGCAAGCGGCTTTGCAATAAGCCCGTCATAAAACGCAAGGAGGGCGGACTGGTTCAATCCGCCCTCCTTGCATCAACCATGGTCAGTCGGTGTGATCGCGCGGCCGCAACATGCCGGGCGAGACGAAGCCGATCGGATCGACCTGCATCGCGCGCTGCTTCAGTTGCGAGCGGATCTGCTCATATTCGCGCTCCATCTCTGGCGTGACCGAGGCGCGCGTCTCTTCCAGCGCGGCTTCGAAATGCGCCTGCGTCACAGATGCCACGCTGAGCGACTGGCGCAGCGCCACCAGACCGGCGCGCCGGACCAGATCTTCCAGATCGGCGCCGGTGAAGCGTTCGGTCTGTGCCGCCAGCGCATCCAGATCGACATCATCGGCCAGCGGCATCTTGCCGGTATGGATGCCCAATATGCGCCGTCGCCCGGCCTGATCGGGCACCGGCACATAGATCAGTTCATCGAACCGGCCAGGCCGCAGCAGCGCCGGATCGATCAGCGTCGGCCGGTTGGTCGCGCCGATGACGACCACCGACTGCAACTCCTCCAGCCCGTCCATTTCAGCCAGGATGGTGTTGACCACCCGTTCCGTCACCGCCGGTTCGCCAAGCCCACCGCCGCGCGCGGGGACCAGACTGTCCAGTTCGTCGATGAAGATGACGGTGGGCGCCACCTGCCGCGCACGGGCGAACAGGCGGGCGATCTGCTGTTCGCTCTCGCCATACCATTTGGACAGGAGGTCGCTCGACTTGGTGGCGATGAAGTTGGCCTGCGCCTCCCGCGCGACCGCCTTGGCCAGCAGGGTCTTGCCGGTGCCGGGCGGGCCGTAGAGCAGAAAGCCCTTGGCCGGGCGAATGCCGATCCGGCGGAAGGCGTCGGGGTCCTTGAGCGGCAGCTCCACCCCTTCCTTCAGGCGCATCTGTGCGTCGTCCAGCCCGCCGATATCGGACCAGCCGATATTGGGCGCCTGCACCATCACTTCGCGCATGGCGGACGGCTGGACCCGCTTGATCGCGGCCATGAAGTCCTCGCGCGTGACGGAGAGTTCCTCCAGCACGTCGGCGGGGATCGTCCCTTCCTCCAGATTGAGCCGGGGCATGAAGCGGCGCACGGTTTCGATCGCCGCCTCCCGGCTGAGCGCCGCGAGGTCCGCACCGACGAAGCCGTAGGTCATGCGCGCCAGTTCCGCGAGGTCGACCTTGTCCCCCAGCGGCATGCCGCGCGTGTGGATACCCAGGATTTCGCGCCGCCCCCGCTCATCGGGAACGCCGACCACGATTTCCCGGTCGAAGCGGCCGGGACGGCGCAGCGCCTCGTCAATCGCTTCGGGCCGATTGGTCGCGGCGATGACGACGAGGTTGGTGCGCGGTTCCAGGCCGTCCATCAGAGTCAGCAACTGGGCGACGAGGCGCTTTTCCGTCTCGCCGGTCACATTGCCGCGCTTGGGCGCGATCGAATCGATCTCGTCTATGAACAGGATCGAGGGCGCGGACTTGGCCGCCGCCTCGAATATCTCGCGCAGTTGCTTTTCCGATTCGCCATAGGCCGACCCCATGATCTCCGGCCCGTTGATCAGGAAGAATTCCGCTTCCGATTCATTGGCGACGGCGCGGGCGAGCCGGGTCTTGCCGGTGCCCGGCGGGCCGTGCAGCAAGACGCCCTTGGGCGGATCGACGCCCAGCCGCTCGAACAATTCGGGATAGCGCAGCGGCAGTTCGACCATTTCGCGCAACTGGTCGATCGTTTCGGCCATGCCGCCGACATCGTCATAAGTGACGTCGGCACGGCGCGATTCGCGCGGCTCCTCATATTCGGCGCGCAGTTCGACTTCGGTTTCCGCATCGATATGAACAACGCCCTTGGGCACGGTCGACACCACGACCAGGCGGATTTCCTGAAGGGCGTAGGCCGGTGCGGCCAGCATCTGGCGCAACTGGGGCGGCATGTCGCCGGGCGGCACCTGTTGCTGACCAGCGGTCGCGACGACATCGCCCGCCGCCAGCGGCCGCTGAAAGAAAACGCGCTTGAGCGCTTCGGGATTGCCCTGAAGTCGGAGGTTATTTTGTGCAGGCGCGAACACGACGCGCTGGGCCTGACGAGGCTCAATTTTCGCGATCTGGACGAAATCGCCCGATCCGACACCGGCATTGGCGCGTTGCAGACCGTCGAGCCGGAGCACGTCCAGCCCCTCATCTTCCTTATAGGGGCGCACCACCCGGGCGGAGGTCGGCCGCTTGCCGATAATCTCGATCACATCGCCTTCGGCCAGATGCAGTTCGGCCATGACGGCCAGCGGCATCCGCGCCAATCCGCGTCCTGCATCCTCCGGCCGCGCATTGGCGACCTGAATCCGGCGTCCTGTCTGTTCCTGATCGGCCACGCATCGTCCCCGCTTATGGTTCGCCAAGAAGATAGGAAACGCAGCGGCGATCGGAAAGACCCCGCGCTCGCGACCGCGAAAGACAAAAAAAGGGCCAGCCCGAAAGCCAGCCCTGAAAGTTTTTAGGAGAGGATGCCTAAAAGGCCTGCTCTATGTGCAGTGCGGCATGATTTTTTGCGAGTGCGAAATAATCCGATGAGTTGCAAAAATTGCATCTTGCCATTTCTCCCATTTTCCTGCTCTCTATGTGCAGGATGCTTGGAACCGGGATGCGCGCCGTTCGATAAATAGAATTGACGCGGCGCAGCGGATCGGCTTCGGACTTTTACAGATTATGCGCAGATTGCCGCCCCTAACGGCCCTGGAGGCCTTTGTTCAGGTTGCCCGCCTTGGTTCCGTCAAGGCGGCCGCCGAAGAACTCGCCCTGTCGACTCCGGCGCTGAGCCGCCGGGTGCAGGCGCTGGAGCGATTCATCGGCCGCCCGCTGTTCGACCGGAAGCATCAGGCGCTGGAGATCAATGTCGACGGGCAGCGCCTGCTGGACGATATCGCCCCCGCGCTCGATTCGCTGAGCCAGGCGCTGGAAAATATCCAGAGCGGCGGCAACCAGCTGCGATTGCGGCTGGCGGTTATGCCGCTGTTCGCGACGCAGCGCCTGTTCCCGCATCTGGGCCGGTTGCGCCAGCAGCATCCCCAATTGCATATCGATATCGAAACGACGCCCCACGCCGTGGCGCGTCTTGGCGAAGGGCTGGACGCGGCGATCGTGCTGATGGCCAAGGATATCGATCCGGCGCTCTATGCCCATGAACTGGACCATGAAGAAGTCTATCTGATCGGGCGGCGGCAGCTGGGCGAAGGACCGCAGGCGCTGAAATCGCCCGAAGAACTGGCGCAGCAGACCGTGCTGCTTCACCGCGACATGGCATTGTCGTTCGATGCCTGGAAGGAAGCGGCGGGCCTGCCCGACCTGCAACCGCTGGCGATCGACAATTATGATTCGGGCCAGCTGATGCTGGAGGCGGCGGCGCAGGGGCTGGGCGTGGCGGTGATGCATGCCAGCCATTATGAGCAATCAGGCGATCCACGGCTGATGCGGCTGTTCCCGATCCATGTCGACAGCCCCTATCGCTACTTCTTCGTCTGCCGCCCGCGGGCGTTGCAGACGCGGGCCGTGCGCATCTTCCGCGACTGGCTGATTGCCGCGGACATCTGATTTTTTTGGGAAACGCGCTGCCGGTGCGGCTCCCGAAATGCGCGCTTTCGCACATTTCCAAGATGCCGCCGTGATTCTTTGTGGCCAGCCCCTTAACCTTGTTTGGCCGCAGCCGTTATTGCCATCATGACTGGGGCACCATCTTCATCCGCTAGTCCGCAACATGGGCTAACCGACCGTCTGGCGCGCTGGGCCAGAGGGCTTTCCGGCAAGGTCGAGGAGTCGGACGAGGAAGAAGAGCAGCGGCCGCGAACCGGCACCGCCTCCAATCGGGAAATCAACCGCCGTCGCCAGCTTTATGGGGATATCGGCGATTTCCTGTTCGCTCATGACCTTGACCTGACGCCGATCAACTTCAGCGTCGCGCTCGATTATCTGACCGGGGCTAATATCGGCGTCGAGAAGGCGATCCGCGCGGTCATGATGGAACGAGGCAAGATCACCAACAGCTGGATCGAATCGGTCGCCGCCGAACAGCGCGCCGATGAAATCACGCCCGAATCGCTCGCATCGATGCTGGACAAGGTCGAGGAAAATCTGGGCCAGTTCACCGGGCTGATGCATGAATCGCGCAATTCGGCGAAGGATTATGGCGCCGCGCTGCAAGAGCAGGCCAAGGATCTGGCCGCCGGTGGCGATAGCGAGCCGGTTCTGTCACGACTGGTCGGCCTGACCCGGTCGATGGTGGAAAAGACGCGGCAGGTGGAAAGCCAGCTGCGCGAAAATCAGAAGCAGACGCAAGCGCTGAAATCGAGCCTGGAGACGGCCCGCCGCGCGGCCGAGCATGACCATCTAACTGGCCTGCCCAACCGTCGCGCCTTTGAAGGCGTGCTGCGTGAAGAACTGGCGCTGGCGCAGGAACAGCATGAAACCCTGTCGGTCGCCTTCTGCGATATCGACCATTTCAAGAATATCAACGACACGCACGGTCATGACACCGGCGACCGGGTGCTGAAGTTCGTCGCGGGCCTGCTGGCCAAGATTTCCAACGACCGCTGCCATGTCGCGCGGCATGGCGGCGAGGAATTCGTGATGCTGTTCCGGGGCAAGACCGCGGCCGAGACTTGCGAGGCGGTGGACGGCGTGCGTGAGGATCTGGCCAATCGCAGCCTGGTGAACCGCACCAATGGCGAACGAATGGAGCGGGTGAGCTTTTCCGCCGGCGTCGCCAATGTGCTGGCCTATGAAGACCCGCGCGCCGCGCTAAAGGCGGCGGATCGTGCGCTATATCTCGCCAAGGAACATGGTCGCAATCGCGTCTATCTGGCGGCGGAGTCCGACTGACGGCCTTCGCTCGCGTGTTTATAGCAGCGCGCTTCTAATATGGGCCGTTCGTCCTGAGCCTGTCGAAGGACGTTTCGCACGTCCTTCGACAGGCTCAGGACGAACAGAGATTAGGTGATCCCAATTTAACGCCCAGCGCTCTTAGAAATCGGGTTTTTCATAATGGGGCGGCGGGGTGATGATTTCCATCCGTTCCGACAGGAGCGGCCGGAAGGATGGCCGCGACTTGAAGCCGGCATACCAGCGCTTGACCGGTTCATGCCCGGCCCAGTCGATCCCGCCCAGATAATCCGCCACCGACAGATGCGCCGCCGCCGCGATATCGGCCAGACTGAGCGTCCCTCCCGCCATCCAGCTGCGATGGTCGAGCAGATAATCCATATAATCCATATGGACATTGGCGCGCTTCATCGCCTCCCGCAGCACGCGCGCATCCGGCGGCGCCCGTTCGATCAGTCGCTTCTTCATCCGTTCGTGCAGCAACGGGCCGACCACATCACCATAGAAGCTCTGGTCGAAAAAGGCGGTCAGCCGTCGCACCTCCGCCCGGCCCGCCGCCGTGCCGGAGATGAGCGGGACTTTCTCCACCGTCTCCTCGAAATATTCGCAGATCGCCTGACTGTCGAGCAGGGTCACGCCGCGTTCCTCATCCACCATCACCGGGGTCAGCCCGGCGGGATTGAGATCGAGAAATTCGTCGCGCATCGCCCAGGGCGATTCGCGCACCAGATCATAGCCGATCCCCTTCTCCCCAAGGAGAAGCCGGACCTTGCGCGAAAAGGGGCAGAGCGGGAATTGGTAAAGCAACCACATAGGCGATCCCTGTTAGGCGCGCCCGCGCATTGGGGGAAGCGGCAAAATGTCCCGACGATGATCATGCTGCATGGCAATATTGGCCAAAAGGATGGCGGCAAAGATCATGGTCCGGCCTTTCGATCCTGCTATCAAGGCGATAGAAGTGACCGCAATAATGGTTTCGCGATGGAAAGGATGCTTGATGTCTGACGATTTCTTCCCGGTGCCCGAAAGCTGGGCCAAGGGAGCATTGATGGACCGGGCCGCGCGCGAGGCCGATTATGCGCGCTCCATCGACGATGCCGATGCCTATTGGCTGGAGAAGGCGCAGCGGCTGGACTGGATCAGCGCGCCGACGAAAGCCAATGAAAGCAGCTTTCACGAAGCCGATTTCGGCGTGAAATGGTTTGCCGACGGCATATTGAACGTCAGCGCCAATTGCGTCGACCGGCATCTGGCGGAGCGGGCCGACCAGACGGCAATCCTGTGGGAACCCGATTCGCCCGATGCGGAGCCGCGCCGCTACAGCTATGCGCAACTGCATGAAGAAGTGTGCCGCTTTGCCAATGTGCTGAAGGAAGCGGGCGCCAAGAAGGGCGACCGCATCACCCTCTATCTGCCAATGATCCCGGAAGCGGCCTTTGCCCTGCTGGCCTGCGCGCGGATCGGCGCGATCCACAGCGTCGTCTTCGGTGGCTTTTCGCCCGAAGCGCTGGCGGGCCGCATCATCGATTGCGATTCCAACATCGTCATCACCGCCGACGAAGGCCGCCGCGCGGGCAAGAGCGTGCCGCTGAAGGCCAATGTCGACGCCGCGCTGAAGGAATGCCCCAGCGTCAGGAAGGTCATCGTGGTCAAGGCCACGGGCGGCGCGATCCTGATGCAGGATGGCCGCGACCTGTGGCTGCATGAGGAAGCGGCAGCCGTGTCCGCCGACTGCCCGCCCGAACCGATGCAGGCGGAAGATCCGCTGTTCATCCTCTATACGTCCGGTTCGACCGGCAAGCCCAAGGGCGTGCTGCACACCACCGGCGGCTATCTGCTGTGGGCCAGCCTGACCCATGAAATGTGCTTCGATTATCGGCCCGGCGACATCTACTGGTGCGCGGCCGATATCGGCTGGGTCACGGGCCATAGCTATATCGTCTATGGCCCGCTGGCCAATGGCGCGACCACGCTGATCTATGAGGGCGTGCCCAATTATCCCACGCCCGCGCGCATCTGGCAGGTGGTCGACCGGCATCAGGTGCAGACCATCTTCACCGCCCCCACGGCGCTGCGCGCGCTGATGAAGGAGGGCGACGATTTCGTCCATTCCACCAGCCGCAAGTCGTTACGGGTGCTGGGCACGGTGGGCGAGCCGATCAATCCGGAGGCCTGGCGCTGGTATCATCATGTCGTGGGCGAGGATCGCTGCCCGATCATCGACACCTGGTGGCAGACCGAGACGGGCGGCGCAATGATCGCGCCGACGCCGGGCGCCACCGACCTGAAGCCGGGTTCGGCGACCTTCCCCATGCCCGGCGTGGTGCCGCAGATACTGGATGGCGAGGGCAAGGTGCTGGAGGGCGCGACCGAGGGCAATCTGGTCATCGCGGGGAGCTGGCCGGGGCAGATGCGCACCGTGTGGGGCGATCATGAACGCTTTTTCCAGACCTATTTCAGCACCTTCCCCGGCAAATATACGACCGGAGACGGCGCACGCCGCGACGCGGACGGCTATTACTGGATCACCGGCCGGGTCGATGACGTGATCAACGTGTCGGGCCACCGCATGGGCACGGCCGAGGTCGAAAGCGCGCTGGTGCTGCATGAAAGCGTCGCCGAGGCAGCGGTGGTCGGCTTCCCCCATGATATCAAGGGACAGGGCATCTATGCCTATGTCACGCTGAACAGCGGCGAAGAGGCGAACGACGCGCTGCGCAAGACTTTGGTGCAATGGGTGCGGACCGAAATCGGGCCGATCGCCACGCCGGACGCTATCCAGTTCGCGCCGGGCCTGCCCAAGACACGATCGGGCAAAATCATGCGCCGCATCCTGCGCAAGATCGCCGAGGGCGAGGTGTCGGCACAGGCGCTGGGCGACACCAGCACTTTGGCCGACCCGTCGGTGGTGGACAATCTGGTCGCCAATCGTCAGGGTTGATGGGCCGTCCCAGCGGGCGGCCCATAACAGAGTGAGGCCATGGGCATCGGGTAGGATGGCCATGGCTTTGGCCGACATCCCAAAAGGAGCAGCCCATGGCCCGTTATACCTCCGTCGCCCGTGCCCTGCACTGGATCATCGCCGTCCTGATAGTGGGCAATCTCTTCTTCGGCTTCGCGCATGAGGCGCTGCCCAAGGACTGGGCGGTGATGCCCGTGCATAAATCGATCGGCCTGACCGTATTGGCGCTGACCCTGTTGCGGATCATCTGGCGGCTGACCCATCGCGCCCCGGCGCTGCCCGCCGCGATGCCGCTGTGGGAGAAAGGGGCCGCGCATGCGACGCATTTCATTTTCTATGCGCTGATGCTGATCCTGCCGCTGTCGGGCTGGATCATGTCATCGGCCGGGCCGCGCCCGCTCAACTGGTTCTTCCTGTTCGACGTGCCGAAATTCGGCGTGGCGAAGGGCGACGCGATCGTCGGCCTGTCGCGCGGCGCGCATGAATTGCTGCCCTGGCTGTGGGTCGCGCTGATCATCCTGCATGTGGGCGCGGCGCTGCGCCATCATGTCCTGCTGAAGGATGATGTGCTGCGGCGGATGCTGTGACGGCTTGCCGGGGCAACTAGCCCGTCGCCCCGGCTGCCTGCCTCGTCCTATCTTTCCCGTTCGGGCTTGTGCGAACATTCCCGAACGTCCAGCGCCTGCAATGTCGCCGCCATATGTTTCGCCAATGGTTCGGCGCGCGGTTCTTCCGCCACCGGTTCGGCCTTGGACAGGCTGGACATGCGGCTGCGAAGCGATTTGCATTCCGCGCGCCAGCTTTTCATCGTGACGAGGCGCTTGCGGCTCTCCGCCTTGTAAACATTGCAGAATTGCGGGAGCATCTGCGCCCAATAGGGGAACTGGAACCCCTGCGAGATGATGGTCGAGGTCGATCCCTGGCAGGCCTGCGAGACAGCGCCCAGATCACCGGTATCGGCGGCTGCGGAAATCCGTTCGGCATGGTCCGCCCAGTTTTTCCAGCCGGTTGCCTTGTCCGCTGCCAACGCGCTGCCAGTCAGCGACGCTGCAACCAGCCAGCCGGAAACGAATAGAAAATGCTTCTTCATAACACCCCCTCTCGACCCAAGGAGGAAGCTATCAGAAGCAGAAAGAAATACTATGGAATAACGCGACCGGCGAAGAGTTTATACTTTAGATCATCTCGCCCGTCAGCAGCCTAGGCAGCGCGCCGGACTGGCCGCGCGCTTCGGCCATGAATCGGTTCTTGAGCATGCCGCTGCGCTGCACCGCTGCCAGTCCCGCGCGGCGGACCAGTGACGGGATCTTGCCCGGCACGTCGAACAGGCGGACGAGGCCGTCCATCGCGACGCTGGTCATCATCGTGTCGAGGCCGCGCCAGCGCTGATAGCGGGCGAGCAGTTGCGCATCGCCCGGATCGAGGCCGAGGCGCATGCCTTCCACCAGCACTTCGACCAGCGCGGCGACATCGCGGAAGCCAAGGTTCACGCCCTGCCCCGCGATCGGATGGATGGCATGCGCGCTATCCCCCACCAGCGCGAGGCGCGTGTCGGTGATGCGCGCGGCATGGTGGAAACCCAGCGGATAGGAGGAGCGCGGTCCGGCCAGCGCGATATCGCCCAGAAAGCCGCCGATCCGCTTCTGCGCCTCGGCCAGCCAGGCGCGTTCGGACAGCTTCATCATCGCCGGTGCCTGCTCGGTGGGCACGGTCCACACGACGGCGGAGCGGGTGCCCGGCAGCATCGGCAGCAGCGCGAAGGGGCCGCCGACATAGAAGATTTCATAGGCGGTGTTGGCGTGCGGCACCTCATGGTCGATCGCCGTCACCATGGCGGTGTGCTTATATTGCCAGCGCGTCGTGTTGATGCCCGCTGCTTCGCGCGTGGGGCTGTTGCGTCCTTCCGCCGCGACCAGCAGCGCGCCTTCGATCGTCGCGCCGCTCGCCAGCGTCAACGATACGCCATCGGCATTGCGGTCCACCTGCACCGCGCGGTCGGGCTGGAAGAATGTGAGGTTCTTTGCCTCCGCCGCCGTCTGCGCCAACGCGATGCGCAGGTCGCGATTGGGGAACATCGTCCCCATGACGCCATCATCCTCATCCGGCACGAAGTCGAGCGCGCCCGGCTCCAGCCCGTCGCTGACCCAGATGCGATCGATGGGGCAGCCCTTGCCCGCCAGATGCTTGCCGACGCCGATCGCGTTCATCATGGCGAAGCTGGTCGAACTGATCGCCGACACGCGACCATCGAAACCGGCGGCGGTGGTCGCGACCGGATCGGCCGGGTCGATCACGGCGCAGCGCACGCCATGGCCGGAAAGAGCGATAGCCAGGGTCAGGCCAACCAGCCCGCCCCCCAAAATCACGACATCGAAGCGTTCCATGGAGGCGTGTCTAGGCGCTTGGGAAGGGATTGGGAAGTAAGAGCTTCCCCTGAACTTGTCAGGTCGTCATTGCGAGCGCAGCGAAGCAATCCATGCGTGCGCCAGTGGATTGCTTCACTGCGCTCGCAATGACGAACAACTAAGCGAAAATTACAGTGTGCGGACCCAGTTGGCCGGATCGGCGACCACGCCGCGCTGGATGCCGGTCAGTTCGGCGCGCAGCGTTTCCGTCACCAGCCCGCCATCGCCATTGCCGATGGTGAAATCGCCATCCGTGCTCTTGACCGTGCCGATTGCCGTCACGACCGCGGCCGTGCCGCAGGCGAAGGCTTCGCGCAGCTTGCCGCTGGCGGCGTCGGCGCGCCACTGGGCGAAGCTGTAGGGTTCCTCGCGCACATCATGGCCCTTGGCGCGGGCCAGCGAGATGATCGAATTGCGGGTGATGCCGGGCAGGATGGTGCCGGTCAGCGGCGGCGTGACGATCGAGCCGTCATCCATCACGAAGAAGACGTTCATGCCGCCCAGTTCCTCGACCCACTTATTTTCGGCGGCGTCGAGGAAGACGACCTGATCGCAGCCATGCTTGATCGCTTCCTTCTGCGCGACCAGCGAGGCGGCATAGTTGCCGCCGCACTTGGCCGCACCGGTGCCACCGCGGGCGGCGCGGGTGAAATGTTCCGACACCCACAGGGTCACGGCCTTCTTCCCGCCCTTGAAATAGGCGCCGGCGGGCGAGGCGATGACGCAGAAGATATATTCGTTCGACGGGCGCACGCCCAAGAACGCCTCACTGGCGAACAGGAAGGGGCGCAGATAGAGGCTGCCTTCGCCGGTCGGAATCCAGTCGGCATCGATCTTCACCAATTGCTCGACCGCTTCCAGGAACAGATCCTGCGGGATCGCCGGCATCGCCATGCGCTCGGCCGATTCGGCGAAGCGACGCGCATTTTCTTCCGGGCGGAACATGGCGACGCTGCCATCTTCCAGTCGGTAGGCCTTCATGCCTTCGAAGATTTCCTGCGCATAATGCAGCACGGCGCAGGCCGGATCGAGCTGGAACGGCGCGCGCGGCTCTACCTTGTGGCTGTGCCAGCCCTGCCCTTCGGTATAACGAATGGTCACCATATGGTCGGTGAAGAGCCGGCCGAAACCGGGATCTTCGAGCAATACAGCGCGCTGGTCTGCCGTCACAGCCTGGCTGTTGCGGGTGACGGTGAAGCGCGACGTCTGCTCGGCGGCCATGGTGAGTCTCCTTATAATGGCTCGGAAGGGGCCGCCTATGTCACAGAGCGCGGCCCGAAACAATTGGTCATATATACTGACCCATTTTTTGGCGAAAGGGCCAGCCGGGTGGCGCTGGCCTCTTCCCGCGCTGCGGCGGCCCCGCTATCGCTGCGCGATGCATTTCTTCTCCGACAATGTCACCCCGATCTGCCCCGACGTCATGGCCGCGATCGCCGCCGCCGATCATGCCGACCATGGCTATGATGGCGACGCCTGGAGCGCGCGGCTGGACGGGGCCTTTTCCGACCTCTTCGAAACGCCGGTAAGGGCCTTGTGGGTGTCGACCGGGACGGCGGCGAACTGCATCGCGCTGGCGACGCTGTGCCCGCCCTATGGCGGCATATTGTGCCATGAGGAAGCGCATATCATCGCCGACGAATGCGGCGCGCCGGTTTTTTTCACCCATGGCGCGACGCTGATGCCGCTGCCGGGCGAGGGTGCGAAGCTGACGCCCGAAATCGTGATCGACCGGCTGAAGATGATCCGCCCCGATGTGCATCAGGCACCGGCCCGCGCGATCAGCATTACCAACGCCACCGAATATGGGCTGGTCTATGCGCCTGCCGAAGTCGCCGCGCTGGGCGAGGTCGCCAAGGCCCATGGTCTGGGCTTCCATATGGACGGCGCGCGCTTTGCCAATGCGGTGGCGCATCTGGGCTGCACGCCCGCCGACGTCACATGGCGCGCGGGCGTGGACGCGCTGTCGTTCGGTTGCGTGAAGAATGGCGGGATGGTCGGTGAGGCGCTGCTCTTCTTTGGCGAGGCGGCCGATGCGCGCACCGCCGAAGCGCAGCGCTGGCGCAAGCGGTCGGGCCATCTCTTTTCCAAAGGGCGCTATCTGGCCGCGCAGATATTGGCGATGATCGAGGACGATCTGTGGCTGCGCAACGCCCACGCCGCCAATGGCGCGGCGCAGGCGCTGGCGGACGGGGCGGCCGGGCGGTTGATGCACCCGGTGCAGGCCAATGAATTGTTCGTGCGGCTGAGCACGGAAGAAGCAGCGACTTTGCGCGCGCAGGGCTTCGACTTTTACGACTGGGGCGAAGGCGCTGCCCGGCTCGTCACCAACTGGGCGCAGGACGCGGCCAGTGTCGCGCCGCTGGCGCAGGCGCTGAAAGCCCTGACCGGTGGCTGAAGGCCGGACCGGCGGCGTCGCCATCCCCTTCATCCTGGTCACGCTGATCTGGAGTTCGACCTGGATCGTGATCCGCGACCAGATCGGGTCGGTGCCCGCTAGCTGGTCGGTCTGCTATCGCTTCCTGATGGCCGGCGTCGCCATGGCGGCCTTCGCCCGGTGGCGCGGCATTCCCCTGAATATCGGGCGCAGCGGCCTGCTCTATGCCGCGCTGCTGGGCGTCGCCCAGTTCGTGCTGAATTTCAACTTCGTCTATCGGGCGGAACATTATCTGACATCGGGGCTGGTCGCGGTCGTCTATGCGATGCTGCTCATCCCCAATTCGATCCTCGCCTTCCTGATCTTTTGTCAGCCGGTCAGCCGCGCCTTCATCGGCGGATCGGTGGTGGCGGTGACGGGGATATTGCTGATGCTGCTGCATGAGTATCATGGTGCCACGGTACGGCCGGACATGGTGCTGCTGGGCGCGGCCTTCTCCTGCGCGGGGCTGATGAGCGCGTCCACCGCCAATGTGATGCAGGGGATGGAGATTGCCCGGCGGCTGCCGATGGTGGCGGTGCTGGCCTGGGCGATGCTGATCGGCGCG
Source organism: Sphingobium sp. AP50 (assembly GCF_900109095.1). GTDB lineage: Bacteria > Pseudomonadota > Alphaproteobacteria > Sphingomonadales > Sphingomonadaceae > Sphingobium. The sequence goes on along the minus strand of NZ_FNYZ01000001.1, from coordinate 157,374 downwards.
GGCGTGGATGCGCTCTATGCCTGGGCGACGGTCGGGCCGCCGGCATTCGATCCGCGCAGCGGCTATATATTGGGGGTCGGCTGGCTGGGGCTGGCCGGATCGGTCGTGACCTTCCCGCTTTATTTCACCCTGATCCAGCGCATGGGCGCGGGGCGGGCCGCCTATACCAGCGTGCTGATCCCGGTGATCGCGATGCTGATCTCTACGCTGGTGGAGGGCTATCGCTGGTCGGCGCTGTCCATTATCGGCGCCCTGCTGGCAGTTGCCGGCATGGCCATCGCGCTGCGATCCAAGGCGCGTTAACGCATCGCGCCGGGCTGGTAGCGTAGCTTGGCGGCGTTGACCTTGTCGAGCAGGCTGGCGATCGATTGGGGCTGCGATGGCGAGCGGCCCGACGTGCCCAGTTCGCACATCTTGTGGCTGAGGGTCGTGAAAGCCTTATCGATACGGGTCATGCGGCATCCCTTTATGAAGCGATAAGCCGCTTGTCGACCAGTTCGGTTAACAAGGCGTAAACCATCGCATTGGATGCATCAGAGGCAGGCGCGAAGCCCTTCGCGATAGGTGGGATAGAGCGGCGCCCAGCCCAGCAACCGCTTCGCGCGGCCATTGGCGACCCGACGGTTTTCGGCATAGAAGCTCCGCGCCATCGGCGACAGTTGCGCCTCTTCCAGCGTGAGGAGCGGGGGCACGGGCTGGCACAGGATGGCGCAGGCTTCCTCGATCAGCCGGTTCTGCGCGCAGGGCAGATCATCCGACAGATTATAGGTGCCCGGTGGCCCGGCATGGATCGACGCGATGACCCCGGCGACGATGTCATCCACATGGGCGCGGCTGAAAATCTGGTCAGGCAGGTCGATGCGATGCGCCCGCCCCTCCCGCACGCGGTCGAGCGCGCTGCGGCCGGGGCCATAGATGCCGGGCAGGCGGAAACGGCGTACATCGGGGCGAAGTGCGCCCCAGTCTGCGTCGGCCTGTGCGCGGGCGGCGCGGCGGCCGGAACCTGTGGCGCTACTTTCATCCACCCATGCCCCCGCCGCATCGCCATAGACGCCGGTGGAGGACAGATAGCCGGTCCAGATGGCGGGCGCAGCGGCGATGGCAGCACCATAGCGGGTGAGGACGGGATCAGCCTCCGCTTCGGGCGGGACGGAGGAGAGGATGTGGCTGGCCTGCGCGATGGCGGCACGGACGGCGCTATCGTCATCGAAGGCGAGGGTTTCGGCGTCGGCGCTGCGGCGAATGCCGGTGATACGCCAGCCTTCGGCGCGCAGGCGGGTGGCGAGGCGGGAGGCGGTATAGCCCATGCCGAGGATCAGCATGTGGGGCATCAGCGCCCTCCCCCTTTAGTCGGTGTCAGACCGTGAAGCTCTCGCCGCAGCCGCAGCTGCCCTTGGCATTGGGGTTGGCGAAGACGAAGCCGGCGGTGAAATCATCCTCGACCCAGTTCATGGTCGATCCGATGAGATAGAGGACCGAAGCACCGTCAATGTAAAGGACGCCGCCGGGGGTCTCGATCTTCTCGTCGAACTTGGCTTCCTGCGTCACATAGTCGACCGAATAGGCAAGGCCCGAACAGCCGCGCTTGGGGGTCGACAGCTTGACGCCGATCGTGCCTTCGGGCGCTTGTGCCATCAGATCGGCGATGCGCTGCTCCGCGCTGGGCGTCAGGAGGACGGCGGCGGGGCGGGCGCGGGTCTTGGTTTCCACGGTCATCAGAGCATCCCCAGTTCGAGCTTCGCTTCGTCCGACATCTTGCCCGGATCCCATGGCGGGTCCCAGACCAGATTCACTTCGACATCGCCGACGCCGGGCACCGCGCCGACGCGCAGTTCGACTTCGCCGGGCATGGATTCGGCGACCGGACAATGGGGCGTGGTCAGCGTCATGGTGACGACGGCATGGCCATCCGCCGTGACGTCGACGCCGTAGATGAGGCCCAGATCATAGATGTTGACCGGGATTTCCGGGTCGAAAATCTCCTTCAGCGCATCGATGATGCCGTCATAGAGATCGCCACCCGGTTCGCCCGCAGGCACGGTGCTGGGCGCCTGTGTCAGGAAGCCGTCCAGATAGTCGCGCTGGCGCGGCGCGGCCTCTGCCTCCTCGACGCGCGCCTTGGGCGGGGTTTCCACCGCGTCCACTTCTTCCACCATGATCTTACGTTCCTCGGTCATCCGAAGATCTTCCTCACTCGTTCGATGCCCTTGACCAGCGCATCCACATCGCTGTCGTCGCTATAGATGCCGAAACTGGCCCGTGCGGTCGCCTCGACGCCCAGATGCCGCATCAGCGGCTGGGCGCAATGATGGCCGGCGCGGATCGCGACACCCGTTTCGTCCAATATGGTGCCGACATCGTGCGGATGCACCCCCTCCACCTCGAAAGAAAGGATGCCGGCCGAATCTTCGGGACCAAAGACGCGCACGCTGTTGATCTGGCCGATCGCGGTGCGGGCCTTGGCCACCATGGCGCATTCATGGGCGTGGATCGCGTCGAGGCCGATGCCCTGCACATAATCGATCGCGGCGGACAGGCCGACGACGCCGACGATATGCGGCGTCCCCGCCTCGAACCGGGTCGGCGCGGGGGCGTAGGTGGTCTTTTCGAACGTCACCTTGTCGATCATCGACCCGCCACCCTGATAGGGCGGCATGGCGTCGAGCAATTCCTTGCGCCCCCACAGCACGCCGATGCCGGTCGGGCCATAGAGCTTGTGCGCGGAGAAGACGTAGAAGTCGCAGTCGAGCGCCTGAACATCGACAGCGAGGCGGGGGACCGCCTGGCAACCGTCGATCAGGATCTTGGCGCCGACCATATGGGCGATGTCGGCGGCGCGGCGGCAATCGAGCACGCTGCCGAGCACGTTCGACACATGGGCAAGCGCCACCATGCGGTGCTGCGGCGTGATCATCGCGCGCATCGCGTCAAGATCGATCCGGCCATCCTGCGTCAGCGGCACGACGTCGATCTGGGCGCCGACCTTTTCGGCGACGATCTGCCAGGGGACGATATTGCTGTGATGTTCGAGGGTCGACAGCAGGATGCGGTCGCCCGCCTTCAACTGCGTGCCGGCCCAGCATTGGGCGACGAGGTTGATGCCCTCGGTCGCGCCGCGGACATAGACGATCTCGCTGTCCGACTGCGCGCCGATGAAGCCGGCGACCTTGCGCCGGGCGGCCTCATAGGCGAGCGTCATATTGGCCGAGCGTTCATAGACGCCGCGATGCACGGTGGCATAGTCGGGGCCATAGGCGCGGGCGATCGCGTCGATCACGGCGGTCGGCTTCTGCGCGGTGGCGGCGCTGTCGAGATAATGCCAGTTGCCGACACCGGGGAAATCGTCCCGCAGGCGCAGGCCTTGGGCGAGATCGGTCATACCAGCGTCTCCAGCTTGGCGAGCGCGGCGGCTTCCAGCGCGTCCTTCACCGCTTCGTCCGCAACATCATCGAACACGCCTGCGACGAAGGAGCGCAGCAGCAGCGTCTTGGCGGTCGCCGGGTCCATGCCGCGCGAGGCCATGTAGAAAAGCGCCTGCTTGTCCAGTTCGCCCACGGTGGCGCCATGGGCGCATTTGACGTCGTCGGCGAAGATTTCCAGCTCCGGCTTGGCATTGGCCGTGGCGGTACGATCGAGCAGCATCGCCTTGATCGACTGGAAGGCATCGGTACGCTGCGCGTCGCGGGCGACATTGATGCTGCCCAGATAGCTGCCGGTGGCGCGCTGGCCCAGGATGGACCGGATGGTCTGGCCGCTGGTCGAATCCGGCTTTTCATGGGTGACGCTGGTGATGATTTCCAGCGTCTGGTCGCCGCCGCCGATGATGGCGCCGTTCAGTTCGAAATGCGCGTTGCTGGCGATCGTGACGGTGAAGGTCACGCGGCCCAGCTTGCCGCCGATGTTGAGCACATGGAAATCGCACCGGGCGCCATCGGCAATAGTGATGACATAATCATGCACCGCTGCCGCGCCGTCGGCCGCATCCTGCAACAGATGATGGCGCACGGCCTCCCCCGCCGCCACGTCGATGCGAGTCGGCGCGGGCACGGGCCACACGGTCGCCAGCGCCTCAAGGTCGCTATAGCGCCATTCTTCCGCCTTGCGGGTCGGCAGGGTGAGAGCGTTCACGCGGCCACCACCTCGGCATAACCCTCACGTTCAAGCTCCAGCGCCAGTTCGGGGCCGCCCGACTTGACGATCCGGCCGGCGGCCAGGACATGGACGAAGTCCGGCTTCACATAGTCGAGCAGCCGCTGATAATGGGTGATCAGCAGCACGGCCTTGTCGGGCTTGCGCATGATGGCGTTGATGCCCGCACCCACGATCTTGAGCGCGTCGATGTCGAGACCCGAGTCGGTTTCGTCGAGGATCGCCAGCTTGGGATCGAGAATGCCCATCTGGACCATTTCGGCGCGCTTCTTTTCGCCGCCCGAAAAACCGACATTCACCGGACGCTTCAGCATTTCCATGTCGAGGCCGAGCAGACCGGCCTTTTCCTTGGCGAGCTTGATGAATTCGCCGCCGTTCAATTCCTTCTCGCCGCGCGCGCGGCGCTGCGAATTGAGGCTTTCGCGCAGGAATTGCAGGTTGGAGACGCCAGGGATCTCGACCGGATATTGGAAGCCCAGAAAGAGCCCGGCAGCGGCGCGCTCATGCGGGTCCATGGCGAACAGGTCTTCGCCCTCGAAGGTCGCGGTGCCGCCGGTCACGTCATAGTTGGGGCGGCCGCCCAGCGTGTAAGCGAGGGTCGACTTGCCGGCGCCGTTCGGCCCCATGATCGCGTGGATTTCGCCCGCATTGATCTGCAGCGACAGGCCCTTGAGGATCGCCTTGCCGTCGATTTCATTGGTGAGATTGTCGATATTAAGCATGATTTTGTCCCGGCAAAGCGGCTTGGATTTCAATCCTCCCCTGGAAGGGGAGGTGGCAGGCCAAAGGCCTGACGGAGGGGTGTCCCGCTATCGAGAGGGGCAACACCCCTCCACCGGCTTCGCCGGTCCCCCTCCCCTTGCAGGGGAGGATGAGAAGAACACCCATCGCCCTTAGTCCTTGTGCGCGCGCTGGAGCGTCCGCGCGGTCCAGAAGGCCATGTCGCGCACGTCGCCCGGCGCGGGGAAGAGCGTGTCGATATGGCGCTTGATCGGCATATAGGGCCACCAGTCGGCGTCGGGTTCCGGCGCGCCCTTTTCCAGCAGCGCGACGACGAATTCGCTGACCGGTCCCATGCGGGCGAGGTTGGGCGCCTTCGCCTTGTGGAAGGCCTTGTCGGTGCGCAGCTTCTCGGTCATGGCGACATCGCCCTTTTCCAGCGCATCGCGGCATTCGGCCTGATAGGCGTCGAGATCGCCGAAATCCTTGACGGCGCGGGCGGCAAGCTCGCCCTCTTCCAGCTCATAATCCTCGGTCAGGATGCGGATCGCGGCGGTCCATGCCTGACCATTGCCGACATCCTCCGCGAAATCGGCGAGGGCATCCTGGATATCGTCTTCGTCGCTCAATTCATTTCGTCCTTTTTTTTGCCTCAATGGCACCATTTCAATGATGCGAGCCATCGAAGAAAATACGTGGGCCAACGGAGAAAACTTGCGCGATAAATGCCGCATCATTGAGCGGATAGCCGCTGGCATCCCCAATGACGTATTGCTCATCGCAATATGGGCAAAACGCGGAAGCATGCTTAGCAAGATCGCGCTTTCCGACAGGGTTTCCTTCGAATATTTTCCGATCGCCTTTGCTAGTCACAATCCATCGACAAATTTCAGAAGGAGCAAACCGCTCCCGGCACCCCAAGCATCGACATGAGTTGCTGCGCCTGATCTCATTGTGATTATCGTAAGCGTGCTGCCAAACTCCAATGAAGTCCCCTTCAGTCATCATCCGACCGAACCCTCAAGGCTGATGCCGAGCAGCTTCTGCGCTTCCACCGCGAATTCCATCGGCAGTTGCTGCAGCACTTCCTTGGCGAAGCCGTTGACGATCAGGCTGACCGCGCTTTCCTGATCCAGGCCGCGCTGCATCGCGTAGAAGAGTTGATCGTCGCTGATCTTGCTGGTGGTCGCCTCATGCTCGATCTGGGCCGAGGGATTGCGCACCTCGATATAGGGCACGGTGTGGGCGCCGCACTGGTCGCCCAGCAGCAGGCTGTCGCACTGGGTGAAATTGCGCACGCCTTCGGCGCTTGGGCTCACGCGGACCAGGCCGCGATAGGTGTTGTTGGACCGGCCGGCCGAAATCCCCTTCGACACGATGGTCGAGCGGCTGCCCTTGCCATTGTGGATCATCTTGGTGCCGGTATCGGCCTGTTGCAGATTGTTGGTCAGCGCGACGGAGTAGAACTCCCCGACGCTATTCTCGCCGTTCAGCACGCAGGACGGATATTTCCAGGTGATCGCCGACCCGGTTTCCACCTGCGTCCACGAAACCTTGCTGTTGCGGCCCTGGCAGAGCGCGCGCTTAGTCACGAAATTATAGATGCCGCCCTTGCCATTCTCGTCACCGGGGTACCAGTTCTGGACGGTGCTGTACTTGATCTCGGCATCGTCGAGCGCAACCAGTTCCACCACGGCGGCGTGGAGCTGATTCTCGTCGCGCATCGGCGCGGTGCAGCCTTCGAGATAGGAGACATAGGCGCCATCGTCCGCGACGATCAGCGTGCGTTCGAACTGGCCGGTATTTTCCGCGTTGATGCGGAAATAGGTGCTGAGTTCCATCGGGCAGCGCACGCCCTTGGGAATGTAGACGAAAGTGCCGTCGGAAAAGACCGCGCAGTTGAGCGTGGCAAAGTAGTTGTCATGCATCGGCACGACCTTGCCCAGCCACTTCTTCACGAGGTCCGGAAATTCGCGCACGGCTTCGCTGATCGAGCGGAAGATGACGCCCGCTTCCTCCAGCTCCTTGCGGAAGGTGGTGGCGACCGAGACGCTGTCGAACACGGCGTCGACGGCAATCTTGCGGCTGCCCTTCACCCCGGCGAGCATTTCCTGCTCGGCGATGGGGATGCCCAGCTTCTGATAGGTCGCCAGGATTTCGGGATCGACCTGATCCAGCGAATCCAGTTCGATCTTCTTCTTGGGCTCGGCGTAATAATAGGCGTCCTGATAGTCGATCGGCGGGACGTTGAGCTTGGCCCAGTCCGGCGCTTCCATCTTCTGCCACATGGCGAAGGCCTTCAGCCGCCAGTCGAGCAGCCATTGCGGCTCATTCTTCTTGGCCGAGATGAAGCGGACCGTATCCTCGTTCAGCCCCTTGGGCGCGAAATCCTGCTCGATGGCGGACGACCAGCCATGTTCGTAGGTCGACGCGCGATCGGCGGCGTCCTGCGCTTCCTGGTTGCGAACGGAGGTTGCTTGTTCAGTCATGCCATTTCTCGTGTCAGACTGGCGATCGTCACCCCCGCGAGCGCTTCGCGGATGGCATTGTTCGCCACATTCATGTGCGGTCGGATGCGGCAATCCTGTTCCAGATTGCAATCATGCGCCCCTTGTTCGCTGCAGGCGGTCATGGCGATCGGTCCTTCGACCGCCTCCACCACATCGGCCAGCGTGATGGTGGCCGGCGGGCGCGACAGGCGCACGCCGCCGCCGGTGCCCCGGCTCGATTCGAGCAGGCCGGCGGCCGACAGGCGGCTCACCAGCTTTTGCGCGGTGGGCAGCGGAATGCCGGTTTCGGCGCTCAGCGTGGTCGCGTTCATCTTCGCGGCGCCACAGTGGCGCGCGGCGGCAGACATCAGCACAACGGCATAGTCAGCGAAGCTCGACAGTTTCATGTCGCGTCACGCGCCCTTCGTAAGTTGCGAACCATTCTCAAATCGGACTGATTCCATCCGATTGGGCGCATGTGGTCGCACAGGGGCGTTTAATCAAGGAATTTTTGCTTGGGCGCGGTCAACTCAGGCGGTTGAGAACGGCCACGTCGCCGCCCAGCGAACGGCGCAACAGCGTCAATTGCGCGACCGCAGAAGGCTCGGTTTGCAACTGATGCGGGGTCAGGCCGATGAAATGCTTGATCTCGCGGATGAAGTGCGACTGGTCGTAGAAACCGGCCTCCTCACACAATTGCTGCCAGCTTTCCCCGTCCAGCGCGATCCGCGCCGAACAGCGCAGCGCCCGATATTTGCGCGCCAGCAATTTGGGCGGGGCACCATAATATTTGTTGGTCAGGCGCGCGAGCTGGCGCGGGGACAGGTCGGTGATTTCCGCCAGCGTCTCGATCCGCGGCGACCCTTCCCCCATCAGCCAGGCATCGACCACGGCCAGCAATTCCCAGATCGCCGGGCGCGGCGGCCGCAGCAGCTTGCCCAGTTCCGCCCAGCACAGGGCCGCCATCGCCTCCACATCGTCGCCTGCCGCGCGCAACCGGTCCAGCAACAGGCGATACAGATCGCCCTTTTCCGCCGCCAGATCGCATAGCCGGTCCGCCAGCAAGCTCGCGTCTCCGCCATGCAGCGTCATCCAGCCCGCCGGCAGGACTGAAATGCCCAGCACGCGCGCCGGCCGGTCCAGCTGAAAGCGAGTCGCCGCCGTGGTCGGCCCCAACAGGCAGACGTCGGGCGTCGGCATGACGACACCGTCCTGAAAATGATAATGGCCGGCCCCGTCCAGCATGAAGCGCAGTTGCGGCACATCGGCTCGTGTTGCGTCCGCGAAACGATCGGCAGAAACAGTGAAGAAATAAAGCGATCCGAAATAGGGCCGCAGATGCGGCGGCGGCGCGAAGTAGCTCAGCCGGACAGGGCCCTGCGCCGCTGCCACCGTGTAGGATAGCGGCCCACGGTCATCGGGTAGCGCGACCGCGCCACCGACCCTGTCGATATGATGCAACCCCATGTTCTTCACCCCAAGGAAAAACACTATGCGCCAACGGCATGGCTAGGCAAGCGTAATGGCCGCCGGACTGTCACTTTTGAGCCGCGAGGATCGTGTCGGAAAAAAATGACCCGGCGATTTTCATCGCCGGGTCAGGAAAAGGTCTCATCGGCCATGGGCCTAAGAGCCTTCGGGTCGCAAGACGGCTTTACGCCGGAATTGGTGAAATATTATTGGATGGATCGGACATTTTGCGGTTGCTAACGGTCTCAATCATGACGTTTTCTGTCATGAAATAACGCGGGCCAGCTATAGTGTCTCATTGGCAACAGCGACTCGACGCCCCGACGCATCGCTGGCATAGGCGGCGCCATGTCCTATCGCCTGCTTCGCCCGCTGCTCTTCACCCTGGATGCCGAGCGCGCCCATAATCTGTCGATCGCCGCCCTGCGGATGATGCCCACCGCCGCGCCGCTGGCGCCCGATCCGGTGCTGGAATCGGTGGTGGCGGGCATCCGCTTTCCCAACCCGGTCGGGCTGGCGGCAGGTTATGACAAGGATGGCCGGGTTGCGCACAAGATGCATGGGCTGGGTTTCGGCTTTGCCGAACTGGGCACGCTGACCCCGCTGGCCCAGCCGGGCAATGTGCAGCCGCGCCTGTTCCGTCTGGTCGAGGACCGCGCCGTCATCAACCGCTTCGGATTCAACAATGGCGGACAGGGCGCGGCGGCCGACCGCATCGCCCGCTATCGTCGTGCGGTAGGCGACGGCCCGGTGATCGGCATCAATATCGGCGCGAACAAGGAGGCGACGGCGGAAGGACGCGGCGTCGCCGACTATGCGACCGGCGTCACCTGCATGGCGCCGCTGGCCGATTATCTGACCGTCAACATCTCCTCCCCCAACACGCCGGGCCTGCGCGCCTTGCAGGGCCGGGCGGCGCTGGACGATCTGCTGTCGGCGGTGATGGCCGCGCGCGGCGAAGGCAGGACGCCGATCTTCTTGAAAGTCGCGCCCGATCTGGAGCCAGCCGATGTCGAGGATATCGCCGCCGCCTGTATCGACCATCGGGTCGATGCGCTGATCGTTTCCAACACCACCATCACCCGCCCGGCGCTGCGATCGGTCCATGCCGGGGAGACGGGCGGCCTGTCCGGCGCGCCGCTGACCGACCTGTCGCACGCAAGGCTAAAGGATTTCCGCCGTCTGCTGGGTGATCGCCTGCCGCTGATCGGGGTGGGCGGCATCGCCAATGCGGAGCAGGCCTATGCCCGCATCCGCGCCGGCGCATCGCTCGTCCAACTGTACAGCGCGCTGGTCTATGAGGGGCCGTATCTGGCGCGGCGGATCAACAAGGGCCTCAAGGCGCTGATGACGCGCGACGGGGTGAAGACGATAACGGAACTGGTGGGCGTCGACGCCTGATCCAATTAGGCCAGCGTTGGCGGCTCAGAAGCCGACCACGCTGCGCTCCTCGACCTTCTTGCCGGTGCGGGCTTCATAGCAGACCAGATAAGATCCAGTCCCATCTGCGGCGGTCGATCGCAATTCGATGCAGATTCGATCCGACAGGCGCATGACGATCGGAAAAGTCTTCCGTTCCTGCACCGTTTCAGGAAAGATTGCGCGCGCGTCCTTTCGGGCTTTTTCCACCCAAGCTGCGTCGTCGCGCCGGACAAGCGGCAGATTTGCCGCAGGATAGAGAAAGGTAAGAGTGGCAAGGGATGCGACCAGCAATAGGGTCAGCCCGATGATGATGGTTCGACTGGACAGATGCATGGCCGACCATCAACGGCAAGGGTGCCCGCTCCGCAAGCGAAAATCCCCTGCGACGGGCCAAAATGCCTGAAGGGCCAAGTCGATTGAAAGGGTTGCGGCAGGCAACCTTATGACTAGGGTGGCGGCCATGATCCTTCGAACGCTTTTTAATCCAATGGCCGGCCTGCTGGCCTCCGTCGCCCTTCTTGCCCTGTCACCCCTGCCTGCCGCCGCGCGGGAGCCGGTGTCGACCAATGCCACCGTCTCCGCCGCCGATCCGCGTGCGGCGCAGGCGGGGCAGGAGATATTGCGCAAGGGCGGCAGCGCCACCGACGCCGCGATCGCCATGATGCTGACACTGGGCGTGGTCGAACCGCATAATAGCGGCATCGGCGGCGGCGGCTTCCTGATGCATCATGACGGCAAGACCGGCGTGCTCGACTCGATCGACGGCCGCGAAACCGCGCCCGCCGCCGCCCGGCCGGATCGCTTCATGGGACCGGACGGCAAGCCCCTGCCCTTCATACAGGCCTGGCCGGGCGGCTATTCGGCCGGCGTGCCGGGCAATCTGCGCATGGCGTGGGACGCGCACAAGAAATGGGGCAAGCTGCCCTGGGCCGACCTGTTCCAGCCGGCGATCCGCTATGCGCAGGATGGCTATCAACTGGGCGAGCGCACGGCCACGGCGCTGCGTGCGACGCAAAATATCTGGGCCGACTTCCCGGAAATCCAGAAATATTTCTGGGTCAATGGCGCCCCGCCACCGGTCGGCACGCTGCTGAAGAATCCGCCGCTCGCGGCGCTCTACAAGCGGATTGCTGCGGAAGGGCCGGATGCTTTCTATACGGGCGAAAATGCCCGGCTGATCAGTCAGGCCGTCACCAACGCGCCGAAAAATCCGGTGCCGATGACGGAAGCGGATATCGCCGCCTATAAGGCGGAACCGCGCAAACCGGTCTGCGGCCATTATCGCGTCTATACCGTATGCGGCATGGGGCCGGTGTCGGCCGGAGGCATTACCGTGCTCGAAATCCTGGGCATGGTGGAACGCTTCCCGCTGGCGCAATGGGGCAAGGATGATCCCCGGTCCTGGCATGTCATCGGGGAGGCGATGCAGTTGGCCTATGCCGATCGCGACACCTGGCTGGGCGATCCCGCCTTTGTCTCCGTGCCGATCAGCGGCATGATCGATCCCGCTTATCTCAAGCAACGCTCTTCGCTGATCCGGCTGAACAAGGCGCTCAATGTCTATAAGCCCGGCACGCCGCCCGGCGCGCAGCCGCGCACGGCATCGCTGCCCCAGCCCGAAAGCGGCACCAGCCATTTCGTCGCGGTGGACCATGATGGCGACATTGTCGGCTGGACCTCCACGATCGAGAGCTTCTTCGGCAGCCAGCTGATCGCCAATGGCGTGATCCTGAACAATGAGCTGACCGATTTCAGCTTCACCCCGGAAAAGGACGGCAAGCCGGTCGCCAACCGGGTGGAGGCGGGCAAGCGGCCGCTCTCCTCCATGTCGCCGACCATCGTCTATGATGAGAAGGGCACGCCCATCTTCACTGTCGGCGCGGCGGGCGGCAAGACCATCATCATGCAGGTGGCCAAGGCGCTGATCGCGCATTTCGACTGGGGCCTGTCCGCGCAGGAATCGATCGCGCACGGGCTGGAATTCTTCAACGGGAACGGGCTGGTGCTGGAGCAGGGCACGTCGCTGGAAGCGATGAAGGCGCCGCTGGAGAAGCTGGGCCATCGCGTCAGTGTCAGCAAGCTGGGGCTGAAGGCCAATGCCGCCGAGCGCATGCCGGACGGTCGCTGGGTCGGTGCGGCCGATCCGCGCAGTCCGGGCGTGTCGTTGCAGGAATAAGGGACATGTTTGCGAGCGGAGGCTGGATGGCCAACCCCCGCTCGCAATGCGGTATCAGCCTTTCAAATTCAGCCCTTCGACGTTGAACTGGAAGGGCGCGGTCTTTTCCTTGCCGTCGACCACCAGATCGACCTTCACACTCTTCGCGTCCCGGATCGCGTCATAAGCCCCCTGCGAGGGCGCGATGGCGATCCCGTCGTCATTGGTCGCCATCCGCCCCTTCCACTCATGCTCTTTGCCATCGTCCGTGGTGGCCTTCACCCGGCAATCGGACAGGTCGCAGGTGAAGGGGGCGCCCACCAGCTTCACCGTGACGTCCGCGCCGCCTTCCTTGAGCGGCTGGACCAGCAGCACCGAAAATGTGTCGGGCGCGGTCATCGTCACCACGCTGTTGGTACTGCCGATATAGGCGACCTTGGCGGCCTTGCCTTCGCCGCCCTCATATTTCCACGACTGGCCGATCTGCTCGCGCTGGGTCGGCTCTTTGGGTTTTTCGGCACAGGCGGCCAGCGTAGCCACGGCCGCGATCATCAGGATGGCGCGCATCGCCACTCTCCTTCCATACAGTTACGGAAGGATAATGTTTCGGCGGCGGGGAAAGTTGCGTGGGGAGGGAATGGAGGGAGCGGGGGTGGGGGATCGCCCCACGCGCAGCGCCAGAGGATAGCCCCCACCCCAACCCCTCCCCTGAAGGGGAGGGGCTAAAGATGCCAGATCTTATCGTCTGCTGCTCCGGTCACCCTATCCCGTATAACGCCCGGCCGTTTCGCGGATCAGGGCGATCATGTTGGGGATGCCCTGGGTGCGGTTGGAGCTGAGCTGGTTCTTGAGGTCGAAGGGCGCCAGCGCGCCTTCGATATCGGTCGCGCCGATTTTCGCCGGGCTGCGATCCTGCACGGTCAGCAGAACCAGCGCGATGATGCCCTTGGTAATGGCGGCATTGCTGTCCGCCAGGAAATGCAGCCGCCCGTCATCCAGCACCGTGGGATAGACCCATACCGCCGCCGAACAGCCGCGCACCAGCGTCGCGTCGGTCTTGAGCGCGTCGGGCATAGGCTCCAGCCCGCGTCCCAGATCGATCAGCAGGCGATAGCGATCGTCCGCGTCCAGAAATTCATATTCTTCCTGAAGATCGGCAAGATTGGGCATGTCGGTCATGGCCGCCATATAAGGCCAAATGGCGTGGGCGGAAGCGTGTTTTATAATAGCGTCAGTCACTACGGAAATTCGTCATTGCGAGCGCAGCGAAGCAATCCACGGGTGCACCATGGATTGCTTCGCTGCGCTCGCAATGACGATATGGTCCTAGCTGACCACCTTGCACCCCTTGGCCGCCGCCATGCCGCGCAGATAGCCGCGGCGTGCGATCCCAGCCGTTACCGCCGCCTGCAAGCGCCGTTCTGCCGGGGCCGCGCCGCTGATCTCGCGTACCAGCCCGCGGAATGGGATGAGCGAATTGACGATCGTCTTGCCGACTGCCTCTGCGATCTTGCCGGTGCGATTCTCGTTCGCCTTGGCGCCGACGGTGAAATCCTCGCCCAATACGGCGTTCAGTTCGCCCAGCGACGCCTTCAGCCCCTTGCAGGTGCGCGAGGGCGGCGCGGCATAGGGATTTTCCACCGCCTTGAGCAAAACGGGCGGAATTTCCTCCTTGTCCAGCCCCACGTCGCGGGCCGGCTGGGTGGCGATCTTGCCCGCCTTGTCCAGATTGCCGTCCTTCTTCTGGTCGGCCTCTTCCTGTTTGGGCTTATCTTGATTCTGGGCGATCGCCGCGCAGGGCGTCAGCCCCACCAGGACGATGGCGATGGCAAATGATTTCATGACAGATCCTCCGCCTCGCCAAACCAGCGACGGGGCCTGTCGGTTCCCTTGCGAAACGATCAGGATGGGAGACAGCAAAGGAGACAGGGCCGCCCAGCCGGGCTATGCGAAAATACCGTTCCCGCAGGAGCCGATAGCCTTGTCCGACACCCGTTTCGCCATTTCATCCTCCGCTCTGTCCGCCAGCATCGATCCGCTGGGAGCCGAACTCTGGTCGTTGACCGATGCGCAGGGGCATGAGCTGATGACCGATGCCGATCCGCGCTGGTGGACCGGCCATGCGCCGCTGCTCTTTCCCTTTGTCGGCCGGTCGCGCGGCGATATCTATCGGCTCGACGGGCAGGATTATCCGATGGCGCAGCATGGCTTCGCCCGGCGAAAGTCCTTTGCGGTGGTGGAGCAGGGCGAGAGCAGCCTGCTGCTGCGGCTGGAGGCGGATGAGGAGACGCGCGCCGCCTATCCGTTCGACTTCCGGCTCGACATGGGCTTCGTGCTGGAGGACGCCAGCCTGCGCATGACCGCCACCGTCAGCAACCGGGGCGAGGCGCCGATGCCCTTTTCCTTCGGCTATCATCCCGCCTTCGCCTGGCCGCTGCCCTATGGCGGCGCAGCGGAGGCGCATCGCGTGACTTTCGAACAGCCCGAACCCGCGCCGATCCGCAAGGTCGGTGAGGAACCGGGCCTGATCGCGCGCGAAATCATCCCCTCGCCGGTCGAGGGCGACACGTTGATCCCGACCCAGGCCATGTTCGAGGGCGACGCGCTGATCTGGGACGATCTGGCCAGCCGGTCGCTGACCTGGGGCGTG
The DNA here is from genome assembly GCF_900109095.1 of Sphingobium sp. AP50. GTDB lineage: Bacteria > Pseudomonadota > Alphaproteobacteria > Sphingomonadales > Sphingomonadaceae > Sphingobium. Next base: position 142,319 of record NZ_FNYZ01000001.1, on the reverse strand, counting down.
CCGGGCCGGCCGCATCTGAAGATCGATTTCCCCGACACGCCCTGGCTGGGCCTGTGGCAAAAGCCGGGCGCGCATTATCTGTGTGTCGAACCCTGGGCCGGGATGGCCGATCTGGAGGGGTTTGACGGCGATGTGTGGGGCAAGCAGGGCATCATGGCGCTGCTGCCCGGGGATAGCCGCAGCTTCCGCATGGACGTCAGCCTTGTGGACGTGTAACGGGCGCGTTTAAAGAATTCCGTTCGGACTGAGCCTGTCGAGCCGAAGGCAGCCATAAGGCTAACCCCTGTTCTTCTTCAAAAGAATGAGGACTGCCCTTCGACAAGCTCAGAGCGAACGGCTGTTTTCAAGAGCCGCCAGATATGACCATCCCATCCCGCCGCACCTTTGCGATCATTTCCCACCCGGACGCCGGTAAGACCACGCTGACCGAAAAGCTGCTGCTGGAAGGTGGCGCGATCCATCTGGCGGGCGAGGTCAAGGCGCGCGGTGCCAATCGGCGCGCCCGGTCCGACTGGATGAAGATCGAGCAGCAGCGCGGCATCTCCGTCACCTCCTCGGTCATGACGTTCGAGCGGACGCGCGACGGCGAGACGATCACCTTCAACCTGCTCGACACGCCGGGGCATGAGGATTTCAGCGAGGACACCTATCGCACGCTGACCGCCGTGGACTCCGCCGTGATGGTGATCGACGCGGCCAAGGGTATCGAGCCGCAGACGCGCAAGCTGTTCGAAGTGTGCCGATTGCGCAACCTGCCGATCATCACCTTCGTCAACAAGGTCGACCGGGAAGGCCGCGAAGTCTTTGGCCTGCTGGATGAAGTGGCCGATCAGTTGCAGCTCGACGTCTGCCCGATGAGCTGGCCCGCTGGCATGGGCGGCGAGTTCGAGGGCATTTACGATTTCGCCACCAACCGGCTGATGCAGCCCGTCGGCCCCAGCCGTGAATTTGACGGCACCCGTCATCAGTTCAGCGGCCTGGACGATCCGAAGCTGGCCGATCATCTGTCCGACCGCGCGCTGGACAGGCTGCGCGAAGAGGCGGAACTGGCGCAGGGCGGCTATGCTGAGTTCGACCATGACCGGTATCGGGCGGGCGACCTGACCCCGGTCTATTTCGGGTCAGCGCTCAAACTGTTCGGCATCACCGAACTGATCGATGCCCTGTCCGCCCATGCCCCCGCGCCCCGATCGCAGCCGGCCGAACCCGCCGCCGTCGAACCCGACCAGAGCGAAGTCACCGGCTTCATCTTCAAGGTGCAGGCGAATATGGACCCGATGCACCGCGACCGCATCGCCTTCATGCGGCTGGTGTCGGGCAAGTTCAAACGCGGCATGAAGCTGACGCCCAGCGGCAGCGGCAAGGCGCTGGCGGTGCATTCGCCCATCCTCTTCTTCGCGCAGGATCGCGAGCTGGCGGACGAGGCTTTCCCCGGCGACATCATCGGCATCCCCAATCATGGCGCGCTGCGCGTAGGCGATACGCTGAGCGAAAAGCCGGGCCTGCGCTTCACCGGCCTGCCGAACTTCGCGCCGGAAATCCTGCGCCGGGTGCAGTTGAAAGACCCGACCAAGACCAAGCAACTGCGCAAGGCGCTGGACGACCTGTCCGAAGAGGGCGTGATTCAGGTCTTCTATCCGGAAATCGGCAGCAACTGGATCGTCGGCGTGGTCGGCCAGCTTCAGCTCGAAGTGCTGATCAGCCGGCTGGAAGCCGAATATAAGGTTGCGGCGGGGCTGGAACCCTCCCCCTTCGACACCGCGCGCTGGATCAGTGGCGATGATGCTGCGATCAAGGATCTGGTCAGCTATAATGGCGCCAACATGGCCAAGGATCGCGATGGCAATCTGGTCTTCATGGCCCGCAGCGCCTGGGACATCGGCTATCAGCAGGAGCGCCACCCCAAGGTGAAGTTCAGCGCGACCAAGGAACGGTAAATAGGGTGGGTCGTGGCGTCACGCCGCGACCCAGTCCTTGCGCAGCGCCTTGCCCGCCAGCGCCATGAATAGCCCGGCAAGCAAGTAAAATCCCAGCGCCGCGACGATCGCATAACGCAGCGCCTCATTGCCATAAGTCGGCGTCAGCGCGTCGGACAGGCTGCCGACCGCCCAGCTTCCCAGCCCCAGCCCGACGAGGTTGTTGATCAGCAGGAAGGTCGCCGAGGCGCTGGCCCGCATCTGCGGCGGCACCAGATGCTGCACGGCGGTCAGCACCGGGCCGAGCCAGACATAGACCAGAGCCTGCGGGATCAGGAACAGGGCGAAGGCGAAAGTGACGCTGGACGACAATACGCCCACCACGAACAGGGGCATGCCGACGATATAGCTGACCGCCGGCACCCAGGCATAATAGGCCTTGTCCCGGCCGCCCATGCGATCGCCCAGAAAGCCGCCCAGCAGCACGCCCGCCACGCCGCCGATCAGCAGCAGTCCGCCCAGAAATTGCCCCGCGCCGATCAGGTCCAGACCAAAGCTGCGCATCAGCAGGCTGGGCAGCCAGAAGGCGACGCCATAGCCGCACATCGAACTGCACGCCGCTCCCAGCGCCAGCATCCAGAAGCTGCGCTTGGCGGCGAGGATGCCGAACACGGCGCTGACCGGCACGGCATCGCCAGCCTGCACTGGCCGTGCGGGTTCGCGCACCACTAGCCGGAAAAGTGGCGCGATCAGGATGCCCATGATGCCGACCGCGATGAAGGCGGTGCGCCATTCGACCGTCTGCGCGATATAGCCGCCCAGCAGCACGCCGCCCGCCGACCCCAGCGGAATGCCGAGCGAATAGATGGACAGCGCCCGTGCCCGCTGATGCTGGGGGAAATAGTCGCTGATGACGGCATAGGAGGGTGCGACGCCGCCCGCCTCCCCCACGCCCACGCCGATGCGGAACAGGAACATCTGGGTGAAATTGCCCGCCACGCCGCACAGGGCGGTAAAGCCGCTCCAGATGGCGAGGCTGACGGTGATCACCCAGGTCCGGCTCGTCCGGTCCGCCAGCAGCGCCAGCGGGATCGCCAAGGTCGAATAGAGCAGCGCGAAGGCGATGCCGCCCAGCGCGCCGAGTTGGGTGTCGGTCAGCTGCAACTCCGCCTTGATCGGCCCGGCGAGGATGCCGAGAATCTGCCGGTCGAGGAAGTTGAACGTATAGACCAGCAGCAGCATCGCCAGCACGACACCGCGATAGGCGGGGGAAGAGGTTCGGTCGGTCATAGGCACTTACCCATCTTCGTTCGGTTCGAGCTTGTCGAGAACCGTTGTGCGCGGGTTCTCGACAAGCTCGAACCGAACGGGAGGAGTTGGACGAAGATCAGAATTTCACCGTACCGGTCAGGAAGACCTGTCGCGGATTGCCGTAGAAGGCGGTCAGCACGCCTTCCCGGCCCAGCGTGGAAACGCCGGTGGCCGACTGATAATTATAGCCCGACGTGATATAATGTTTGTCGGTCAGGTTCTTGCCATGCAGGCCCAGCGAATAATGATCGTCGGCGGAGGTCCACACGATGCTGGCATCCAGCAGCGCATAGCCCGGCTGGTCGAGCGCCGGGATCGGCACTTCGAACTGATGGGTCAGGCTGCGATAGGACAGGGTCGTGGACAGGTCGAGCGATCCGCCCGCCATCGCCACGCCGGCATTGAGCGTGCCAGACACGGTCCATTTGGGCGTATTCTGGAAGGTGCGGATGTCCGACACGTCTACCCCGGTCGGGCCGATGAAGCGCTTATATTTGGCGTCGACATAACCCAGCGCGCCAACGAAGCGCAGACTTGATCCGTCGCCCGCGAAATCGCGCGCCAGCAGGGCGTTGGCTTCCGCCTCGATACCCTTGATATCCGCCTTGGCCGCGTTGGTGGTGATGCCGCAGAAGCTCTGTACGCCGCCGACCAGACAGCCGACCGATCCGGGGATCTGGACGTCTTTATAGTTGGAGAAGAAGCCCGCCAGGCTGAGGCTCAGGCGGCGATCGAACAGGGAAGCCTTGTAGCCGACTTCATAGCTGTCGACCTTTTCCGGGTCGAAGGACAGAAAGTCGTAGATTTCCTGATAGCTGCGTACTCCGTCACCATTGCTGTCGGGCGCCGAGGTGCCCGACCCGCGCGGGTCAAAGCCGCCACCCTTGAACCCCTTGCTGTAGGAGGCATAGACCATGTGGTCCTGCGCCGGCTTGTAGCTGAGCGATGCGCGCGGCGTGAATTCCTTGAAGGTGCGGGTGCCGCGGAAATTGGTCGCGGTGGCGATCACGATCGGATCGGCGCCGCCAAATTCGGGCGAGGTGCCGCTGATCCGGTTTTGCTTGAGGATATAGGCCGACCGCTTGTCATTGGTGTAGCGCCCACCGACCGACAGGCTGATCTGATCGGTGAAGTCGAAGGTGAAGTCGCCGAACACCGACCATGTGTCGGTCCGCACATCACCCGCCGTATAGCCGTTGAGGCCGGGAAAGCCGATCGCCGCGCCGGTGAGGCCTAGCAGCACGTCGAAGGAGGTCGCCGCTTTCGCATCGAGATAATAGAAGCCCAGCAGCCCCTTCACCCGGTCGCTTTCATAGAGAAGCTGCCATTCCTGGCTCAACTGCTCGTTGCGATAGACGGCGGGGACGTCGACATCTACCGCGGGGAGCGCATCGAAATCGATCGGGGTGTAGCTGGTATCCTTGCGCCAGGCGCTGATCGACCGCAGCGTGAAATGATCGGACAGTTCGGCGGTGATGTTCATCGCCAGACCATAGGCCTTCACATCCTGTCTCGGATTGTTGAGGCCCGCGCGAGTATCGAACACATCGTCCAGCACCGGCGCGCCCGATACCAGGCCGGGGATCAGGCGATGGCCGTTGCGGGCATTGGACTTGTCGCGGGTATAGTCGCCCGAAATGCGGATCAGCACCGGCTGGCCATTGCCGCCAATCTCCACCGTGCCGCGCCCGGCCCAGACGTCCTTGTTATAATTGTCGATACCCAGCGTCAGATTTTCGCCAAAGCCGCCGCGCGACAAGCGCGCCACCGACCCGCCGACGCGAATCAGATCGCTGATCGGCGTGCTGACGGTCAGCACGCCGTCCGCCTGATCATAGCTGCCATAGGTGCCGCGCAGCTTGAGCGAAAATTCGTCGGGCAGCGACTTGGTCACATATTTGACCGCCCCGCCGATGGTGTTGCGGCCATAGAGCGTGCCCTGCGGCCCGCGCAGCACTTCGATCCGCTCCACATCATAGATATCCAGCACCGACGCCTGCGGCCGGTTGAGATAGACGTCGTCCAGATAGATGCCGATGCCCGCTTCGAACCCCGGCACCGGATCCTGCTGACCCACGCCACGAATGAAGGCGGTCAGCGTCGAATTGGTGCCGCGCGAATTTTCCAGCGTGGTGTTGGGGGTGACGTTGGAAATATCGGTGATGTCCAGCGCGCCGCTGCGCTCCAGCGCCTCGCCGGAAAAGGCGCTGACGGCGATCGGCACGCTCAGCAGGCTTTCTTCGCGGCGGCGGGCGGTGACGACGATATCGGTGCCGGTATCGTCCACCGCCGGACCATTATCCTGCGCCAGTACCGGCAGGGCGATCACGCCACCCCAGGCGGCGGAAGCGAGCGCGAACGCGCGTAATGTCTGATGGGCCTTCATCGGGTCGGTCCTCTCCTGAAATTGGCGCGCCCGGTCTGCCGGGTCGCTTTGCCTTGATCGACTCGATAATGAAAGTTGAACCAGCTTTCAACTTGAAATAAGAGGCGGGGGACGAGAGCGTGATGCTGCGGCAAAAAGAACACAGAGTTTCAGGAGTGGACATGACGGAAAGTGCCGCCGCAAAGGACGACAAGACGCCGCGTACCGCGCGGGGCGAGCGCACTCGTCGCGCGCTGCTATCCGCCGCTGCGGCCGAATTTGGCGAGAAGGGATTTCATGAAGGATCTATCAGCGGCATCACCCGCCGGGCGGGCTGTGCGCTGGGCAGTTTCTACACCTATTTCGACAGCAAGGACGATATTTTCCGTGCGCTGGTAAACGACATGTCCGGGCAGGTGCGCGACTATGTATCCCCACGCATTGCCGATGCGCGGGACGGCATCGATGCCGAACGGGTCGGGCTGCTCAGCTTTCTGGAGTTCGCCCGCGCGCACAAGGAAATCTATCGTATCATCGACGAGGCGGAGTTCGTCGATTCTGCCGCCTATCGCGCCCATTATGAGAACACCGCCAGCCGCATGGCATCCCGCCTGACCAAGGCAGCGGAGCGCGGCGACGTGCGCGCCGATGTGGAGGAAGTCCATGCCTGGGCGATCATGGGCATGAACGTGTTTCTGGGCCTGCGCTATGGCGTGTGGGACGACAGCCGCCCGGCCGAGGAGATCGCCGCCATCGCCAACGCGCTGATCGAACGGGGGATCGGGCGAAAGGGGTGAGGCTGCCCCCGTTGCACCCTGCTTGCTCTAATGACCGGGATTGAACGAAAAGAGCAGCATGCCCAGCAAGATCAAGGCGCCAGCGGAAAGAGCAAGAAACAGGACCAGGCCGCCGATCACCAGCATCGCCCTTCGCAACAGGGAGGGCTTCTGCCTGCATTTGGCGCAGGAACCGGCGTGCGTTGATCTGATAGGCGGCGGAGGCTCACCCGCTCCGGGTTCAGACGAAAAATAGCGATCGAATTTCCCGGTTTCCGATCGGAACTGGTCTGCGTCGGGAAAGCCTTGTTTGCTCTTGGCGACGATGTTCGGCCAGAGCAGCGAATATTTCGCGTTCAATTCGATCCACGGCTCGGCACGCAGTTCGGTGTCGAAGACGATGGCGTCCACCGGGCATTCCTCAATGCAACAACCGCAATCGACGCATTCCAGCGGATTGATGACGAGCATATTCTCGCCTTCATAGAAGGCGTCGACAGGGCAAACCTCGACGCAATCCATATATTTGCATTTGATGCATGCGTCTGTGATGACACCCGCCATATGCGCCTCCCTGGCCGCGACATGCCTTACATAGACGGTTTCATCCCATGGTTTTGCGGTGAAATCCTACTGCGACTGCAAGCGCATGTATCAGACAGGGGAAGGCGGGATCTGACAGCCCGCCGCGATTGCGGTCAGACCAGCCCCAGCCGCGTCAGTTCGCCCAGCAGCGCGGGCGGCATGGCGTCCCGGTCGTCCATCTCGCCATCATTGAGGTCGGCCGGAGCGTCCTTCCCCTCCAGATAGCGCCAGCCCTGATGCGCGCGCTTGGGCTGGCTGCGCACGGGGATCAGGCGCGGTTCCAGCCGGACCCAATAGCGGCCCTGCCCCGTCTCCTCGAAACCCAGGATCGGGCTGCGGCCGACCAGCATATGGCCGTGAATCCAGTAGAGCGATCCGCCGGCCATTTCCTCCACCCGCTTGGGCAGATAGCGGGTGGTGATCCGCGCCTCCCCGGCATGGCTTTCCAGCCAGGCGCGCAGGGTAGCGGGGCTTTCGCTCTGAAAGGCGATCTTGGTGATGTGCAGCGGCATGAGCGGGTCTAGATGGGCGCGGGGCGGTTGCGGATCAATGCGTCAGGTGAGGAAGATCGTCGCCAGCCCGAGGAAGGTGAAGAAACCCAGCGAATCGGTCATCATCGTGACGAACACGGCCGAGGATACCGCCGGATCGATATTGGAGCGGTCCAGCGTCACCGGGATCAGCACACCGGCCAGCCCCGCCACCATATTGTTGATCAGGATCGCGGCGGCGAACACCAACGAGAGTCCCAATTGGCCATAGACCAGATAGGAACCGATGCCGATCAGCACGCCCAGCACCGATCCGTTGGTCGCGGCGATGCGGAATTCGCGCCCGATCATGCGCATGGTGTTCGAACTCGTCACCTGATTGGTGGCGATGGCGCGCACCATCACCGCCAGCGTCTGCGTGCCCGCATTGCCGCCCATGCCCGACACAATGCCCATCAGCGCCGCCAGCAGCGCCAGATGCTCGATCGTCTTTTCGAACAGGCCGACGACCGAAGCGGCGATCATCGCGGTGCCCAGATTGACCACCAGCCAGACAAGGCGCGTGCGCACCGTCATCAGGATCGGCTGGTTGATGTCGCCTTCGCCCGCACCCGACAGGCGGAGGATATCCTCGCCCGCTTCCTCGGAAATGATGTGAACGACGTCATCGACCGTGATCATGCCGACCAGACGGCCGCTGCCATCCACTACAGCGGCGGAGATCAGTGCATATTTCTGGAAGCGCAGCGCGACCTCTTCCTGATCCATGTCGACCGGGATCAGCGTCTGTTCCCGCTTCATCAGGTCCGCCATGGCGATGCCGCGCGGGCAGGTCAGTACCCAGCTGAGCTGGCAGGTGCCGATCGGTTTGTGCGCGGCGTCGACGACGAAGATTTCCCAGAAGTCGCGGGTCAGATCCTGATTGTCGCGCAGATAGTCGATCACCTGACCGACCGTCATATGTTCGGGCACCGCGACCAGATCGCGCTGCATCAGACGGCCGGCAGATTCCTCCGGGTAGGACAGCGCGCTCTGGATCGCGGCGCGGTCTTCCGGCTCCATCGCGTCGAGGACGGCCTGCTGGTCGGCCTCCTCCATATCCTCGATGATGGCGACGGCGTCGTCGGTGTCGAGTTCGGCGGCAAATTCGGCGACCTGTTCGGGCGCCAGTGCGCCGATCAGGTCGTCGCGAACATAGTCGTTCAGTTCGGACAGAACCTCCGCGCCGACCAGATCGCCGAGCGCCGCCGCCACGGCACCACGCCGTTCCGAAGGGGTCAGTTCCAGAAGGTCGGCGATATCTGCCGGGTGCAGTGGCGAAACGAGGTCGCGCGCCGCTTCGCTGTCGCCATCCTCCACCGCGTCGAGCACGGCGGTCAGGAATTCAGGTTTCAGCCGGTCATCCTCGTCCAGGCCGGTTTCGGCCTGATCGATCAGAATGTCGTCAAATTCTTCCCCATGCACAAGGGGTTCGGCTGTATCGCCGCGCTCGCTCATAGCGCCCCCTACTGTCCGGTTCCTGTAACATTCTGTCGCTTTCGCCGATGCACAAAAGAATTGCAATGGGGGGACAGCGCTTCCATCCGCCTCATTAGCCTTTATATGGGCTCCCCATACCCTTCCCCGGCAAGAGAGGATTCCCATGGCCGACGAAACCCTGACCTTCACCCTCGACAGCGGCGGCGACGTCGTGATCAAGCTGCGTCCCGACCTGGCGCCCGGCCATGTCGAGCGCATCACCACGCTCGCCAAGGACGGCTTTTACGACGGTGTCGTGTTCCACCGCGTCATCCCCGGCTTCATGGCACAGGGCGGCGATCCGACCGGCACCGGCATGGGCGGATCGAAGCTGCCCGACATCAAGGCCGAATTCAGCCGCGAACCGCATGTCCGCGGCGTCTGCTCGATGGCCCGTTCGTCCAACCCGAACAGCGCGAACAGCCAGTTCTTCATCTGCTTCGACGATGCCACCTTCCTCGACGGCCAGTACACCGTCTGGGGCGAAGTGACGTCGGGCATGGACTATGTCGACGCGCTGCCCAAGGGTGAGCCGCCGCGCACCCCCGGCAAGATCATCAAGGCGACCGTGGCCTGAGCGCCAACCGGCTGGATTGATGGATAAAAAAATATGCCCGGCCTTTTCAGAAAGGCTGGGCATATTTTTTTTCAGGGCTTGTCGGCCATGCCGTCTGTCATCGAGATGGCTTTGGGCGGTTCGGCTGCATTGTCCCCCGCCGGCACTTTGGGCGGCACATAGGCGGCAATCGATTCGATATGCCAGCGCCGCTGCGTCTCGGTCGATCCGGGCACGTCGTTGACCCGGCGAAGCAGGACCTGCCGCAGCGTGTAGAAGGGCTTTCCATTGGTCTTGATCCGGCCATAGACCTGCACCGGCACGGTGACATAGGAGGAACCGGCCGCACCTTCGGGGTCGGACGGTGCGCCGATATTGGCGTGGATTTCACCGAAGCCGCGGAAGCGCGCCTCGAAATGGGCGTCATCCTGCGCGCCGATTGCCCCCTCCGGATCCCAAAGATCCTGCGCATCCTCGAACCGCTTTTCTTCCAGCAGGCCATAATAGCCCTGCACCACCTGCGCCGCGCCCTCTGCGCTGTCGGGATCGATCGATCCTTCCGCCAGCGGCGCGGGATCGACAGGCAGGCCGCCGGGCGTGCCGGGGGCTGGCGGATTGAGCGGCTCCATCAACGCCATCGCTTCGGCGCGGACGTTATTTTCGACCTGTGTGCTGTTGGCGCCGTTGGCCAGATTGTCGATCGCGCTCTCTTCCCGCCCGTCGCACGCGGCGACGAGCAGGAGTGGGAGCAATATGGCGGTCCTGATCCCTGCCCGCATCAGTTGTTGCGGGTCCGGGGAGATGCCGCATTGCGGCTGGGCCCACGCATCGGACGATCGGCCCGTGGCTGGCTCATCTGCGGGCGTGGCTGCGGTTGCGGACGCGCCTGCTGCGGGGGACGAAGACCGGGCTGGGGTTGCGGGCGGGCGCCATCATTGCCACGCCAGCGGCCCGGCCCACGATCGCCGCCCTGTGGTGGGCGTTGCCCGTTCCAATTGCCATTGCCCGGCGGACGATTGGGATCGCGATTGCCCCAGTTGCCATCCCGACCGGGGCCACGTCCATCGCCCGGACGACCATCACCGGGTCGTCCATAGCCGGGGCGACCATCGCCGGGGCGCCCAACACCCGGACGACCGTCTCCCGGCCGTCCTGCACCGGGATGATCGCCCCTGCGGCCTTCCCAATAGCGACGCTGGCCATCGTTCCAACGATGACGACGACCGCCCCGATCATAGACATAATAGCCGTTACCCGGATAATAGAAGCCGTCATACCAGCCATAGCCACCGGGATAATAGCCCGGACTATAATAGGGATCGTAATAGCCGTTCCCATAATAGCCGCTGCCGACGCTGACGCCGCCATAGCCATAACCATCATCATAGCAGCCACCGAGCATCAATGTGCCCGCAAGGCCCATGGCCGCCAGAAACCGATGTCGGATGCCCGTCATCGCCTGTCTCCTCAAATCATCCTATGCCCTGCGTAACGCGGCCAGCTTGAATTGGTTGTGAATGGATTATCCTTTCCATGCCAGCATTTATCGCAGGTTCAGAAAAGCCGCCTTCTGTTCATGGGAATGACAGAAAGCGTGTTCTTTCCGTCACATAATCGGCTTTTGCCCGATTTTTCGATTTCGTTCAGGAAACCTTCCGGCCCGCTCATCCATTTCTCCCCTGCCGACACCGAGCCGCTTTGAGCGCTCCCTTCGGCCCGGCGGGTCCACACCGCCGCATTCCAATCATCAACGAATAAAAGGGTCACACCCATGAAGACACTGGTTTTCACGGCCGCCGCTGCTGCGTGCCTGCTCCCCGCCGCCGCCTTTGCACAGGACGATGCCGGCTCCACCAAGCGCCTTGAGCCCTATGTCGGCGTCATGGCCGGCGTGCATAATTATGATAGCGAAACCAGCAAGGAAGGCATTCCGCCGGTCGGCTATAAAGGCCGCATGGTCGAAGGCGTCGCCGGCGTGAACTATAATGTCGCCGGGCCGGTCGTCGTCGGTGTCGAAGGCACCGCGTCGAAGGGCGTGAGCGGCGATATCGACTGGGAATATGGCGCCGCTGGCCGAGTTGGTGTGAAGGCGGGCAAGGACAGCCTGATCTTCACCAAGGTCGGCTATCAGTGGACCAATTTCGATGCGCTGGGCAAGGATAGCCGCGACTATCATGGCATGACCTATGGCGCGGGCGTCGAACTGTCCCCGGCCGACATGGGCGGTTCCGCGCAAAGCAGCAGTGTCCGCCTGCGCGTACAGGCCGATACGACCGGCAACTTCCACTCGATCCGCCCGATGGCAGGTGTTGTCGCCAAATTCTGAATGGATGCGCGGGCGGGCTGAAAGGTTCGCCCGCGCGCTTTGACATCGCGCATCGTCGATCCACCCCGACGATACGCACGGATCACCTCCCTCTGGCGGGAGTTGGGGTGCGGGGCGGCCTTTGGACTGCAGCCGTTCCGCATTCCCCCTGATCCAATATTGCCCGTGACAACAGGCCGCCATAAGCCTGTAGCCATGAAACAACTGATCAGCCTGCTGGCCCTGACCGCCATGATCACCGGGTGCAGCGACAGGCCCCGCACAGAGAGCCTTGTCGGCGACTGGCCGGTTGCGAGCGATGCGACGCTGGCGGGCGAGAGCATTACCTTGCAGTTCCGCAAATATGGCGATGGCGACCTCAGCCGAACCCTGTCCTACACATTGGCGCCCGATGGACAGATGACGGTCGAGCGTGGCGCCGACCATCATGTCTGCTGCTTTGGCGGGGTTGACGGCCATTTCATCGATAGTCGGAAAGTGTATAGCCTGCCCCAAGGCAGGGCCATGCAGTTGCGCCGCATGTTCGGACGGCTGCGGCCGGAAAAGCTGACGGCCGACCTGCCTTTCGTCCTGCCGAAGGGCTGCACCTATATTTTCGATGGCGGTGCGGTGGCCGGCGTGAATTTCGACAAGGGGTCTGCCGGCGGCTCTTTCATTTTCCAGTCCGGATGTGACGGAGACGGAGCGCGGCAGGTGCAGCACATGTTGCGTGCGATGCAGACGCTGCTGCCACCGGTCGAAAACAGCCTGGCCTATCTGCCGCCCGCCACCTGACGGGCCAGGAAAAAACCCCCGGCACAGGCCGGGGGTCGAGGTTCAGGGGGAGTGCCAGCGGCGACAGAGGGGGGTCTGTCTAGAGGCGCCGCTGACAAGGAAAGAGATAGGCGCGATGTGCGTCCGGGGAATGTCCGGTTTGTTGCAAAAGTCGACGGGGTCGATTGGCGGGATAATGTTCGTCGCTAGGCTGTGGTGATCCCACTTTGATCCATTCCGTCATTGCGAGCGCAGCGAAGCAATCCACCGATGCACCATGGATTGCTTCGCTGCGCTCGCAATGACGATTCAAAGTGATAGCATTCCGCTCTAGCCGCTGTTCCGGAGCGCGGTAGCAATGGCGTTGATCGACAGTTCGATGCCTTCCTTGATCCGCGCATCATCCTCACCCGCGCGGTGACGCTTGAGCAGTTCGACCTGAAGCAGGTTCAGCGGCTCGATATAGGGCAGGCGCAGGCGGATCGAGGTTTCGAGCGCCGGGCTCTTTTCCAGCAGGCGCGACTGGCCGGTGGCTGCCAGCAACCCGTCATGCGCCTGTCCCCAGCCATCTTTGATGCGGCCGAAAAGCTCGTCCGCCTTGGCCTGATCCTCGACCAGCGGCAGATAGCGTGCGGCGATGCCCAGATCGGATTTAGCCAGCACCATCTCCAGATTGGCCAGCGCCGATTTCAGGAAAGCCCAATGCTGCGCCATGTCGGCCAGCAGCGCCTTGTCCTCAAACTGGGTCAGCGCATGGCCCACGCCATACCAGCCGGGCAGCATGACGCGCGCCTGCGCCCAGCTGAACACCCAGGGGATGGCGCGCAGATCCTCGATCGCATTGCTCTTGGTCCGGCTGGCCGGACGGGAGCCGATCTTGAGGCCGGAAATCTCCTGTATCGGGGTAAGCTGGCGGAAAAATTCCTTGAAGCCGTCGGTGCCGTAGACGAGGTCGCGATAGGCGGCGAAGGCGTTTTTCGACAGTTCGTCCATCGCGCCGGAGAAGCGCGCCGCGTCCCGCGCCGAAATCCCCTCCGGCTCCAGACTGGCGAGCAGGGTCGCGCTGGTCATCGCTTCCAAATTGGTCATGGCGACATCGCGCGTGCCGAATTTGGCGGCGATCACCTCGCCCTGTTCGGTGATGCGGATGCGCCCCTGCACGCTGCCGCGCGGCTGCGCCTGTATGGCCTTGAACGCCGATCCGCCGCCACGCCCCACCGCGCCGCCGCGGCCGTGGAACAACTGCATCGCCGCACCGGCATCGGCAAAGACCGGCTCCAGCGCCTGACTGGCCTTGTACAGGCTCCAGGTGGAGGTGATGTAGCCGCCATCCTTGTTGCTGTCCGAATAGCCGATCATCACTTCCTGATGGCCCCGCGCTTTCACCACGCCGGCGATTTCGGGCAGGCCGAAATAGGCGGTCATGATGCTGGGCGCGGCCTCAAGATCGGCGATGGTTTCGAACAGCGGGATCGCCATGATCGCCGCCTGCGGTGCGGCGCCATCCACGCCTGCGCGCCACAGGCCCGCTTCCTTCAGCAGGATATTCACTTCCAGCAGGTCGGAGACGCTCTCCGCCTTGGAAATGATATAATGGGTGATGCAGGGCGAACCGTATCGCTGGTGTGCGGTCGCGGCGGCATGGACAATCGCCAGTTCGGACGCGGTTTCCTCCGAATAGTCGGAAAAGCGCGATCCCAGCGGCCGGTTGTTCGCCAGTTCTTTCCGCAACAAAGCGATGCGGGCATATTCGTCGAGCGAGAGATAATCCGCCTCGACCCCCGCGACTTTGAGGAGTTCACCCACGACCCGTTCGTGGACGGCGCTATTCTGCCGCATGTCGAGCGTGGCGAGGTGGAAGCCGAAGGTTTCGACCGCGCGAATCAGCCGACCAAGCGCACCGCCGGTCGACAGGGCACCATCACCCTCGCTCGCCAGCCCCTGCGCCACGGTGACGAGATCGCGGCGGAAATCCTGCGGCGTGGCATAGGCTTCGCCCTTGAGCGCCGACGGCCGGGCCGGCTGCCCGCCGGTCAGGGCGACGCAGGTGGCGGCAAGTCGGGCGTAGATGCCGGAAATGGCGCGGCGATAAGGCTCGTCCTTGCGGCTGGGCGATGCGTCACCGCTGGCTTCGGCCAGGTCCAGCACGGCCTGCGGCACATGGGCAAGTTCGGTCGACAGCGACAGTTCGGCGCCCAGCGCATGCAGCGCATCAAGATAATAAGCGATGGCCGCCTGACAGCCGCGTTTCAGCGCGAATTCGAGCTGCGGCGCCTGTACGAAGGGATTGCCGTCACGATCGCCACCGATCCAGCTGCCGACTCGCAGGAAACTTTGCGGGCGGGCGCCCAATACCCGCTCCCACCGGGCATAGAGGGCGGGCAGCACGGGCAGGAAAGTGTCGCGGAAATAGGCGAGGACATTTTCGATCTCGTCGGCGACGAACAATTTCTCGCGGCGCAGCGGGCGCGTCTGCCACAGCAGGGCGATCTGGCGGAAGATCGCTTCGTCCAGATTTTCGCCCTCGTCGGTCTCGGCCCGCCCCGCATCCTTGAGCAGCATCAGGTCGGCGATGCGATTCTTGTGATCGATCATGCTCTTGCGCCGCACCTCGGTCGGGTGGGCGGTGAGGACCGGAACGATCAGCGCATGGGACAGGAGATCGAGGACGGCGTCGCGGCCGACGCCTTCGCCCTCCAGCCGGGCCAGCGCGGAAGCGACGTCCGCGCCCGGCTCCGCTGCGACCCCTTGCCGATCTTCGGCCAGATTGGCGAGCATCGAGAAGAGCATGAAACCACGGGTGAAATTCAGCGTGTCGTCAAGGCTGAGCGCCTCCAGCCCCGTGTCGGTCAGGTCCGCGCCCTGCAAGCCGCGCGCCCGGTCGACCGAAGCAGACCGGATATATTCGGTCTGTTTGTAGAGCTTGTCGCCGCCATAGGCGCGTATGACGTCACCGAGCAGCCGCCCGAGATAGCGGATGTCGGGATTCTGCGTGATCGCAGGCGCGGATTGGGCGGTTGCGTGACTCTCCATAACACGTGATGCTGCACTGCGGCATGGCAGTGGTCAAGGCACCCGATCGTATATTCGTAGATGACCATCCTACACCGCTGTTTCAGGGCTCCTGATCGGACTGGCGGCGCAGATAAGCGATGATATCCGCCCGGTCGAGCGGATCGGGGATGCCGGCAAATTGCATGTTGGTGCCGGGCACGACCTGCCGGGGGTTGGCAATCCAGGCGTCCAGCGTCGGCGCATCCCAACGGCCGCCCTTGTCGATCATCGCCTGCGTATAGCCGAACCGGCCGCTATGCTGGCCCATCACCTGACCATAGACGCCATAGAGATTGGGGCCGCCAAAGTCGGGGGCATCCTTGCTCGCCTTGTGGCAACCGGCACAGACGCCGAATTTGCGCGCGCCCGCATCGGCATTCGCAACCTTCAACAGCGCGTCAAGCGAGGGGTTGGGGCCGGCCGCGCGCAGCCGTTCCTCCCGCCGATCATCGCCACAGGCTGAAAGGGACAGCAGGATCAGCGCCGCCGCAATGGAAAACCGCAAATGAAGACTCCTTCTGCCTCGCCCCTAGCGGATCAACACGGGCCGGGGACAGCGGACCGTTTGTCCCAACATGCCCTTGCGCTCCCCTGCCCGCTTGGGCCAAAGGGCATCAGTGACCGCCAGCATCAGCATAGGAACCGACAGCCACGGCAAGGACGTGCTGGTCGATGTCGAGGAATTGCTCGCCACCCGGCTGCTCGTTCAGGGCAATTCGGGGTCGGGCAAATCGCATCTGTTGCGCCGCCTGCTGGAAGAAAGCGCGCCGATGGTGCAGCAGGTGGTGATCGATCCCGAAGGCGATTTCGTGACGCTGGCCGACGAATATGGCCATGTGGTGATCGACGCGGGCGACTATAATGAGCGCGAGATCATCAAGATGGCGACGCGCATCCGCGAACATCGCGCGTCGGTGGTGCTCAGTCTCGAATCGCTGGAACTGGAGGCGCAGATGAAATGCGCCGCGACCTTCCTGTCGACCCTGTTCGATGCGCCACGCGACCATTGGTATCCGGCGCTGGTGGTGGTGGACGAGGCGCAGATGTTCGCGCCCGTTTCCGCCGGTGATGTGTCGGACGAAGCGCGGAGGCTTTCACTGGCCGCCATGACCAACCTGATGTGTCGCGGCCGTAAACGCGGCCTGGCAGGCGTGATCGCGACCCAGCGCCTCGCCAAGCTGGCCAAGAATGTGGCGGCAGAAGCCTCCAACTTCCTGATGGGCCGGACCTTCCTGGACATCGACATGGCGCGCGCGGCCGACCTGCTGGGCATGGAGCGGCGGCAGGCCGAGCAGATTCGCGATCTGGAGCGCGGGCGCTTTCTGGGCCTTGGTCCCGCCATCGCGCGGCGGCCGGTGGGCGTGAAGATCGGCACGGTCAAGACCGGCACGCGCGGCGGGACGCACAAGCTGATGCCGCCGCCGGTGACGACGGGCGGGGATTTTCAGGAGATGCTGTTCGCGCGGGTCGAGGAGGAGGCGCTGCCGCCGCCCCCGCCGCGCGCCGAACCGACCGCACGCCCGGCCGAGGAAATCATGCGCGCGCTGGCCGACACGCCATCGGCCAAGCCCGCCGCGCCGGAGCTGGATTTCGGAGAGAATGAACCGGTCGTCATTGCCGTGCTGGAGGATATCGTCGCCGATCTGGGCGATGCCGCGCCCAGTGTGGCGGCGATGTATCAGGATTTCGGCGTCCGCTGCCGGATGAAGGGGCTGAAGCGATCGCCGCTGGACCTGCCCGCCTTCCGCAAGCGCTTCGCCATGGCGCAAGCGGGCATGGCCGATGCCGATGATCCGCGCTGGCAGGATGCGATCCGGGCGGCGGAACCGGTGCCGGAGGATATGCTCGCGCCCTTCCTGCTGATCGCGCGGGCGGCGCTGGATGGACAGCCCTGCCCTGACGACAGCGCGCTGGCCCGCGCCTATGGCACCAGTTCGCCGGGCCGGGTGCGCCGCCTGATCGACTATATGGAGAAGTTGGGCGTTATCGTCGCCCGCACCGATTTTTCGGGCAAGCGATCGATCGGCCTACCGGGGCTGGGCCTGTCGACGGCGGCGGCCGAGGGATGAGCCAGCCGTCCGTCCTGTTCGTGTGTCTGGGCAATATCTGCCGGTCGCCGCTGGCGGAAGCGGCCTTGCGGGCGGAAGCGGAGAAGGCCGGGCTGGCTATCATCGTCGATTCGGCCGGGACCGGCGACTGGCATGTCGATTGCCCGCCTGATGCGCGGGCGCAGCGACAGGCATTGTCCCATGGCATCGACATTTCCCATTATCGCGGGCGACAGGTGACGGCGCAGGATTTCCGCCGCTTCACTTATGTTTATGCGCTGGATGCCGACAATCTGCGCAATTTGCGGCGCATCCGCCCGTCGGATGGGACGGCCGAGCTGCGACTGCTGATGGACATGGTGCCGGGGCGGGAGGGCAACGGCGTGACCGATCCCTATTATGGCGACGAAGCCGGCTTTGCCGTGACCTGGGACGATGTCACCCGCGCCGCGAGGGCCATTGTCGGCAGTTTGCAAGCTGTTGATAGAACTTCTTGAGTTAGCCCGTTCGTCCTGAGTAGCCCCTTCGACTGCCTGCCAAGGTCCAAAGCAGGCACGTGACTGCTTTGGACGCTCAGGACAGGCATTGAGCGAAGCCGAAATGGCGTATCGAAGGACAGGTGCTTCGATACGGGTCTTCGACAACCTCAGACCCTACTCAGCACGAACGGTTCATATTTGCTCACCCCCCTATTATCCGGCGGGCTTGGCCAATATCTCTTTCGCACGGGGCGCCAGACGGTCGACCGCTGCGGCATGGATGCCCGGCGCGGCGCAGAGCAGGCCGAAGGCGACGGGTTGGGGGCGGTTAAACCGCAGCGGATCGCCCAGCGCATCGGTGACGGTCGCGCCTGCTTCCGTGCAGATCAGTGCGGATGCGGCGACGTCCCATTCATTGCCCCAGCGCACGGTGGCGACCAGATCGGCCTCGTCCGCGGCGACCATGGCCATGCGCAGGGCAATGCTGTTGGGCTTGTCCACCGCCACCAGATCACGATCGGCCTTGGGCAACTGGTCGGCAGGCACGCGCGCGCCGGGCAGGATGCTGCGGTCGCCCGCCCGCAAGGCCAGACCATTGCGGATCGCGCCTGCGCCCGCCTGTGCCACCCACAATTCGTTGCGGGCGGGCGCGGCGAGAATGCCGATGCTGACCGCGCCATTTTCCACCAGCGCCACCGATACCGACCAGCCGGGGCGGCCACGCAGATAGTCGCGCGTGCCGTCGATCGGGTCGACCACCCAGACGCGCGGCACGCCGAGCCGGTGGACGGTATCCGCCGTTTCCTCCGACAGCCAGCCCGCTTCCGGATCGATCGCCGCCAGTCTTTCGCGCAGCATGGCGTCGACCGCCAGATCGGCTTCGCACACCGGATGGCCGGGCACTTTTTCCCACTGGCGCACGCGGGTTTCCCCGCCCGCCCAGAGGGTCAGCGCATGATCGGCCGCATCCGCCACGGCGGACACGACGGCGCGTAATCGGGCGTCATCCCCCGGCAACGGTCATCCCGTCGATACGCAGCGTCGGCACGTTCATGGCGTAACGGAACAGCAGGTCATTGGCAGGGACCAGCGTCCGGAACATGTCCTTCAGATTGCCGGCGATGGTGATTTCCGACACGGCATGGGCCACCGCGCCATTTTCGATCAGGAAGCCCGCTGCGCCGCGGCTATAGTCGCCGGTGACGCCATTGACGCCCATGCCGATCAGTTCGGTGACATAGAGGCCGCGTTTCACATCCGCCATCAGATCGCCGGGCGAAATGCTGCCGGCCTCCATATGGACATTGGTGATGCTGGCGCCCGGCGCACCGGCGCCACCGCGACTGGCATGGCCGGTGGGCTCAAGACCCAGTTGACGCGCTGAAGCGCTGTCCATCAGCCAGCCGGTCAGCACGCCCTTGTCGATCAGTGCGCGTCGCTCGACCGGCAGCCCCTCGCCATCGAAGGGGCGCGAGCGCAGACCGCGCTGCAACAGCGGATCGTCGATGATGGTGACGCTGCTGTCGAAGATCGCTTCGCCCAGCATGTCGAGCAGGAAGCTGGACCGGCGCGCGATCGCCGGGCCGACCATGCCGCCGATCAGATGGCCCATCATGCTGGAGCCGATGCGCGGGTCGAAGATCACCGGCATCACGCCGCTTTCGACCTTCACCGGATTGAGACGCGCCACCGCACGCTGGCCAGCGCGGATGCCGATCGCCTCGGCATCGTCCAGATCTTCGAGGTGGCGGACGCTGTGGCTGGCATGGTCGCGCTGCATATCGGCGCCTGCGCCCGCCAGCACGCTGGCCCAGGTCGCGTGGCTGGTGCCGGCATAGGCGCCGGCAAAGCCATGGCTGGTGGCCAGCGCCACCTGACTGCGGCCGCTCGATGCGCCGCCGCCTTCGCTGTTGGTGATGCCCGGCACGCCCCGCGCCGCTTCCTCCGCGATCAGCGCGCGTTCGCGCAGGGCAGCGGGTTCGGGCTCTTCCGCATCGGCCAGATCGAGCGAAGGCGGGCGCTTCTTGAGCAGCCGATCCTCCGGCGCCAGCCCGGCATAGGGATCTTCGGGCGCTTCGCGCGCCATGGCGATGCAGCGATCGACCAGAGTGGCCAGCGTCGCGGGATTCATGTCCGAAGCGGAGATGCTGGCGGAACGCTGGCCCACGAAAACGCGCAGGCCGATCTCTTCGCCCTCGGACCGCTCGACATCCTCCAGCGCGCCCAGCCGGACCGACACATTGGTCGACGCATTGCAGGCATAGATGGCGTCGGCCGCATCCGCGCCCGCCTTGCGCGCGGCGCTGACCAGATCCTGCGCACGCGACTGGGCTTCTTCTAGGCTGAGCATGGAGGAGAGATAGTCCTTATTTGGGCGTAGATAAGAGCAGGGCCTTACGCGCTTGCTGCGGAGGGGACAAGCGGGGGCACTGGCGGCGGGACGGACGCGGGTCCAGTGCCCGCCAGCCAATGATCGAGCAGATGCCAAGCGACGGCCATGCGCGGGGGGGCAAGGAAGGGCGCGTCTGCTTCCCCGGCCATCGCCGCGCGGATGCCCGCCAGATCGCACCAGAAGGCGTCTTCAATCTCGGTCTGGTCGAGCGTCAGCGCCGGATCATCGGCCTGCGCGATGCAGGCGATCATCAGGGACGATGGGAAGGGCCAGGGCTGACTCATCACATAGCGGACATCGCGCACGCGGATGCCGGCTTCCTCGAACAATTCGCGCGCGACCGCTTCCTCGATCGTCTCGCCCGGTTCGACAAAGCCCGCCAGCGCCGAATAGCGGCCCTGCGGCCAGCTATGCTGACGGCCGAGCAACACTCGCCCGTCATGTTCGGCCAGCATGATGACGACCGGGTCGGTGCGCGGGAAATGTTCCGATCCGCAGCCGCTGCATTTGCGCGACCAGCCGGCCTTGACCGGATCGGTACCGCCGCCGCAGACCGAACAGAAGCGATGCCGGGCATGCCAGTGCACCAGACTGCGCGCCGTGCCGTAGAGCGCGACTTCCTCGGCCGGAACCTGATCGGCGATGGCGCGGCTGCGCGGTGTCGGGCTGAGGCCGGGGCCAAGATCGGCGATCAGACGTGCGAAGATCGGGCGACCGGTCGGGTCCACGCCCAGCAACACATGATCCTCAAGCTGCGCATCGGGTGCCAAAGGCTCCAGCACGAGATGGCCGTCCGCCTCGACCGGCTCCAACCCATCCAGCAGGAGCAGGCGGGCGGCAGGATCGGCAAATGTCTCCGCCAGCAGCGCGGCATTGGTGCGGATATGATCTACCCGGTCCAGCGTGCCGCCGACAAAGCCCGGCAGCGGCCTGTGTATATCAGTTCCGTGCATCTCATTCCTTTCTTACCGCCGCGACGGCGCGGGCGAACAGGGTGGGCAGCCCCGCCTCCTCGATCCGCGCGATCGGCCACCATTCGCCTTCCCCGGCGGGCGCGTCCTTCACATGGGCATGGTGGACGCTGAGCGCCAGCGAGAAATGGGTGAAGACATGGACGACCGGTTCTGCAATCGCGCTCCAGCGTGCGGCGATCGGCGGCGTGCCATCAGGCGCGGCGCTCCAGTCGGAACTGGGCAGCGCGCGCATCCCGCCCAGCAATCCCTTGTCCGGTCGCCGGATCAGCCAGACATGGTCGTCGCGTTCCATCCACCAGGCATGGCCGAGGCGATGGGGCTTCACCTTCTTGGGCGCCTTGACCGGATAGGCGGCGGGATCGGCGGTCAGGACGGCATCGCAATCCTCCCGCAGCGGACAGATGCCACAAGCCGGATTGCGTGCCGTACAGATGGTCGCGCCCAGATCCATCATCGCCTGCGCGAAATCCCCGGCGCGGGCATCGGGCGTGATCCGGTCGGCGGCTTCGCGAATCTCCGGCCGGGCGGCGGGTAGCGGCGTCTCGATGGCGAAGAGCCGGGCCACCACCCGCTCGACATTGGCGTCGACCACCACCGCCCGCCGGCCAAAGGCGATCGCGGCGACAGCGGCGGCGGTATAGGTCCCCACCCCCGGCAACGCACGCAGGCCATCCTCCGTATCGGGAAAGTCCCCGCCATGGTCGCGCACGACCGCGCGGGCACATTCCAGCAGGTTGCGGGCACGGGCATAATAGCCAAGCCCGGCCCAGGCGGCCATCAGATCGGCATCCTCGCTCGCGGCGAGATCGCCGACCGTCGGCCAGCGCTGGGTGAACTTCGCGAAATAGGGGCCGACCGCCGCCACGGTCGTCTGTTGCAGCATGACTTCCGACAACCAGACCCGATAGGGATCGGTTGCATTGGCGCCCGGCGGCGCACGCCAGGGCAGGCGGCGCGCATGGACGTCATAATGGGCAAGCAGGTCGCTCGCGATTTTTATGTCTCTACCCTCGACGCGCATGGCGGCCCTATGCCATTAAGCGCGCCATGACGGAACGCCCGGTCCCACCGAAAATGAAGAGTCGCAAAGTGTCGGCCGAAGAACGGCCACGCATCGGCGCGCCGCGCCAGATTTCCGACCTGATGCCCGACATCGGCCGGGCCGCCTTCCGCAAGTTCGGTTTCGTCCAGTCCAGCATCGTCACCCGCTGGGCAGAGATTGTCGGCCCCCATTATGCCAGCATCAGCGCGCCCGAATCGATCCGATTCCCCGTCGGCCAGAAAGCCGGCGGTACGTTGCAGCTCACCGTGATGAGCGGCCATGCGCCGATGGTGCAGCATGTGCTGCCCGACATTGTCGATCGGGTAAACCGCTTCTTCGGCTATGCCGCCGTCGCCAAGGTAGCGATGCGGCAGGGCGATATTCGTCCCGCCACCGCGGAGCGCCGTCCGCCGCCGCGCAACCTGAAGCCCATACCGGTCGAACTGGGCGATTCGCTGCGCGACATTGGCGACCCGGAATTGCGCGCGGTGCTCGAATCGCTGGCGCAGGGGCTTGCCAACAGCAGCGGCTTGCCCAAGATCAACTGATATCAGTTCGGCTGTGGTTCAGCCGGCTCTTGTTACGGACCCGCCCCATGAAAAAATTCCTGTCGCTTGCCCTGCTCGCCGTTCCCGCCGCTCTGGTCGCCGCGCCCGCGGTCAACTGGGTCAGCCGTGTAACCATCACGCCGATCGGCGGCCATTATATGGGCAATCCGGCGGCGCCGACCAAGCTGGTCGAATATGTGAGCTATACCTGTTCGCACTGCGCCCATTTCGTCGGTGAGGCGAGCGCGCCGCTGAAGGCGGACTATGTGAAGGGCGGCAAGGTCGCGGTCGAGGTGCGCAATGCCGTGCGCGACAAATATGACCTGACCGCCGCCCTGCTCGCCCGCTGCGGCGGCCCCGCCCGTTTCATGGGCAATCATGAGGCGCTGTTCGCCAACCAGACCGTCTGGATGGAGCAGCTGGAAACCTATGACCGCGATGCGACCAAGCCGACCGAGCAGGTTCCCGCATTGCAGGATATCGGCCAGAAGACCGGCCTTTATGCGCTGATGAACAAGCGCGGCTTTACCAATGCGCAACTCAACGCCTGCATCGCCAGCCCGCAATCGATGAAGCAGATACTGGCGATGACCGACGAGGCGTGGAACAAGGTGAAGATCACCGGTACGCCCGGCTTCGTCGTCAACGGTACGCTGGTGCAGGGATCGACCTGGGCCATTCTTCAGGCCGCATTGCCCGCCGCCGCGCGCTGATCTACACCCCGCCTCCTACGCCAATCATCGGAGCCTTGCCCGTCGTGAAAGCCTTTTCCGGTATCGCCATCCTCGCCCTCAGCCTGACCCTTGCTGCCTGCAACAAGAGCGAGGAAGGCGCCAAGCCGACTGGGGAGCCGATCGCCGCCGTCGCCGCGCCTGCGGGCACAAGCTGGTCGGAAACGGTCGCGGACACGCCCGACGGCTATTATGTGATGGGCAATCCCAATGCGAAGGTGAAGCTGGTCGAGTTCGGTTCCTACACCTGTAGCCATTGCGCGGCTTTCGCCAAGGAAGGGTCGGAGGAGATCAAGAAGATCGTCGATACCGGCAAGATGAGCTTCGAATTCCGGCCCTATCTGCGCGATCCGATCGACCTGTCCAGCGCGCTGCTCGCCCGCTGCGGTGGCAAGGACATCTTCTATCCGCTGTCCGAGCAGTTTTTCGCCAACCAGAGCGCGATGTTCGACAAGGTGCAGGGCAACGACGCCGCGTTCAAGGCGGTGGAGCAAATGCCCGCCGCGCAGCGCCCTGGTGCCATCGCCCAGATTGCCGGGCTGGTCGAATTCGCCCAGCAGCGCGGCATTTCTGCCGATCAGGCCAAGCAGTGTCTGGCCGACACGGCGGCCGCGACCAAGCTGGCCAAGGGCGTGGAAGCGGCCAACAGCCAATATAATATCGAAGGCACGCCGACCTTCGTCCTGAACGGCGTGGTGGTGCCGAACACCGCCACCTGGGCGACGCTCCAGCCCCGGCTCAAGGAAGCGGGTCTCTGATTGGCGCAGGGGGGGCTGATATCGGCGCGCGCGCATAGGAAGGCCGGGGCGGAACGCTGCCCCGGCGCGATCCCGTGCAGATAAAGCGCCTCAAGCTCTCCGGCTTCAAAAGCTTCGTCGATGCGACGGAGCTGCGGATCGAACCGGGCCTGACCGGCATTGTCGGCCCCAATGGCTGCGGTAAATCCAACCTGCTGGAAGCCATCCGCTGGGTCATGGGCGAATCCAGCGCCAAATCCATGCGCGGCGGCGGCATGGAGGATGTGATCTTCGCCGGCACCACCAGCCGGCCGCAGCGCGACTTTGCAGAAGTGTCGCTGCTGACCGTGCAGGAACAGGGCGAACTGTTCAACGCGGTCGAGGTGGGCGCTGACGGTGAACTGGAAGTCACGCGCCGGATAGAGCGCGGCGCGGGCAGCGCCTATCGCGCCAATGGGCGCGACGTGCGCGCCAAGGATGTGGCGCTGGTCTTTGCCGATGCCGCAACCGGTCCGCATAGCCCGGCGCTGGTCAGCCAGGGGCGCATCGCCGCCGTCATCGCCGCCAAGCCGCAGGAGCGGCGCGCCATGCTGGAGGAAGCAGCCGGGATCGCCGGCCTGCATGTCCGGCGCAAGGATGCCGAGCAGAAATTACGTGCTGCCGAGGCCAATCTGGCGCGGCTGGACGAAATATTGATCGATATGGACGCGCGGGCGGCCAGCCTGCGGCGACAGGCCAAGGCAGCCGAACGCTATATCCGGCTGTCCGATCAGATTCGGATCGCCGAAGGACGCGTGCTGTTTGCCCGGTGGCGGGAGGCCAATGCCAGTGCCGAGGCCGCACGGGCCGAGGCCAAGCAGGCCGACGCCGCGGTATCGGCCGCGCAGGAGGGACAGATGGCGGCCGCCGCCCATGCGCAGGCCGCCGTCGCCGCGCTGGCCGAACGGCGCGCCGCCGCGCAGGAGGCACGCGATGCCGCCAATGAGGCGGGCCATCGGCTCGCGGCGCTGCGGACCGAGCGGGACTCGGTGGTGCGCCGCCTGTCTGACCTCGCCCAGCAGGCGAAGCGGCTGGAGGAAGACCGGGCGCGCGAAGGGACGCTGGCCAATGATGCGGCGGACGCCATCGCCCGGCTGACCGCCGAGATCGCGACGCTGAAGAGCCGGATCGCGGAAACCGAAAAACTACGCCCCGATTTTGCCGTGCGCATCGCAGCAGCCGAAGCGGCTGCACGCGATACCGAACTGGATCTGGCCAAGGCGATGGCGAAACAGGCCGCGGAACAGGCAGAATTGCGGGTCGCGGAAGCGGCGCTGGTGGCAGCGCGCAGCCGGCTGGACCGGGCGGAGCGGGATGTGGCGCGACTGGCCGCTGAAGCGGGCGCCCTGCCCGACGCTGCGCCGCTGGAAGCGCAGCGCGCGGCCGCCATCGACTGGCAGGCGCAGGCTGGTGCCGATCGCGATGCGGCCGAGGCCACCATTCAGACCGCCGACAGGGACCGGCAAGCCGCCGCCGAAGCGCGCGCCACCGCCGAAGCCGCGCTGGCCGCCGCCCGCGCGGGACTGGCGGCACTGGATAGCGAGGCGGCTGCGCTGAAGCGGGCCGTCGACAGCGGCAGCGGCCATCGCAGCCGCGCGCTCGATCAGTTGAAGGCGGCGCCCGGCTATGAACGCGCGCTGGCGGCGGCGCTGGGCGACGATCTGGAAGCGCCGGTCGGGGCCGAGGGCAAAAGGCGCTGGGCCGGGGCCGATTCGCTGCCCGCCGATCCGGCACTGCCTGCCGGGACGACTGCGCTTGCCGCCCATGTCAGCGCGCCAGCTGAACTCGCCCGGCGTCTGGCGCAGGTCGCGGTTGCGCAGGAAGATGACGGCCAGCCGCTGGCGGTCGGCCAGCGGATCGTCACGCTGGACGGGCGGTTGCGCCGCTGGGACGGCTATGTCGCGCTGGAAGGCGGGGCGGCGGCGGCCGAGCGGCTGATCCGTCTCAACCGGCTGGAGGCGATCGCTGCTGCCCGTCCTGAGGCGCAGGCCGAGGTCGAAAGTGCCGCCGCGGCGCAGGAGGACGCCAAGGCGCGCGAACAGGCGGCGGCGCAGGCTTTGGCGGCGGGTCGGACGGCGCTGTCGCAGGCCGATCAGCGGCTGCGTACCGCGCTGCGCGCCGCTGACGAAGCAACGACCGCGCTGGAACGGCTGGCCGGGCGGCGCGAAGGCATAGAGGAACGACTGGCCGAAGCCCGGCGGGATCAGACTGCGGCTCTGGCCGAGCATGACAAGGCCGGGACGGCGCGCGCCGCCGTGCCCGACGGCGCTGAAACCCGGACGCTGGTCGCTGCGCTGGTTCAGGCCAGCGAGAAGGCCCGCGCCGCCGTCAGCCAGTTGCAGGCCGATCAGGCGCTGGCCGACCGCGCCTTGTCCAGCGATCGCGAGCGGCAGGCCGCCGCCGATGCCGAGACGAAGGGATGGCGCGCCCGCGCCGGGGAGGCCGCCAAGCGCATCGCCGCCATGGTCGATCGGGCGGAAGAGATTGCGACCGAGCGCACCGCGATGGAAGCCCAGCCCGATGCGCTGGCGCAGGCGATCACCGACCTGAGCGACCGGGGCAGCGCCCTGACCGACGCCGCCGATCAGGCCCGCCGCGCCGAAATGGAATCGGAAGGCACGCTGCGCAGTGCCGAAGGGCGGGCCGCGCAGGCAGGCGAAACGCTGGCCGCGGCGCGCGAAGCCCGCGCCACCGCCGTCGCCCGCGCCGAA
This sequence comes from Sphingobium sp. AP50, assembly GCF_900109095.1. GTDB lineage: Bacteria > Pseudomonadota > Alphaproteobacteria > Sphingomonadales > Sphingomonadaceae > Sphingobium. Next base: position 114,967 of record NZ_FNYZ01000001.1, on the reverse strand, counting down.
GCGGCCGATGAACGGCGGATCGAAACCAACCGCCTGTCGGGCGAGCGGTTCGAATGCCCGCCGCCGGTGCTGCCGGAGAAACTCGGCTTTTCCAGCGCGGACGTGCGGCTGGCGCAGACCGAACAGGCCGAGCATGACCGGTTCGTGGTCGAACGCGAGCGGATCGGCCCGGTCAATCTGGTCGCGGCGCAGGAACTGGAGGAACTGGAAGCCACGCAGGCGACCAGTCGTGCAGAAAGCGCGGAACTGACGCAGGCAATCAACCAGTTGCGCGGATCGATCGGCAGCCTCAATCGTGAAGGGCGACAGCGGTTGCTGGCCGCGTTCGAGGCCGTGGACGGCCATTTCCGGCGTCTGTTCACCACATTGTTCAATGGCGGGCAGGCCCACCTTGAGTTGATCGACAGCGACGATCCGCTGGAGGCCGGGCTGGAGATCATGGCCCAGCCGCCGGGCAAGAAACTGGCGGCGCTGACCCTGTTGTCGGGCGGCGAACAGGCGCTGACGGCGGTGGCGCTGATCTTTGGCCTGTTCCTGACCAATCCCGCGCCGATCTGTGTGCTGGACGAAGTCGACGCGCCGCTGGACGACGCCAATGTCGAGCGTTTCTGCGACCTGCTGGACGCGATGGTGGCGCAGACCAACACCCGCTATCTGATCGTCACCCATAATGCCGTCAGCATGGCGCGCATGCACCGGCTGTTCGGCGTCACCATGGTCGAACGCGGGGTCAGTCGCTTGGTATCAGTCAATTTGCACGGCGCAGAAGCGTTGCTGGCGGCGGAATGAGGCAATTTGAAGCAACAGTCCAACTGACCGGCGAAGATGTCGCTGCCGCTGCGCGTCATCATTATCTTGGTAACTTACGATTCTTGCGTTGGGCCATACCGATATTGGGCATCTTGATTGTGCTTATCGTCGCTCTCGTCATTGTGGTCGGACCGCAGGTTATGGGAGGCTGGTCGGACAACATCGTGCTGATCACCGCTCTTACGGTGGGAATAGCTTCCTTCTGGGGCAATTATGCAATTTTCATCCCACGCGCCGCGCGTCGGCAGTTCGAGGAGCAAGCCGGGCTTCAGGGAAGCATGCACTATAGCTGGGATGAACAGCATATTAGACTGGAAACGAAGACGAGCCACGCCAACATGCTTTGGACGCAGTTCCATGCATATCATGACGCAGAGAACGTCATGCAACTTTACCTATCTCGGCAACTTTATTGGGTGATCCCCAAACGCTGTCTGCCGCCGGATTGCGCCGCCGATTTACTGGCGCGGCTCGAAGAACATGCCGTACCTGCGCGAAACAAGCGCAAGTAGATTTGTTCAGGCCAGCAATGCGGAACCGGTCCTTGCCGCCGCGCACTGACTGACGAAGCTGGCGCACCGATCATGGAGTAGTCTCATGGACCTGCCCCCCTTCGCCCTCGATCACTGGCTGTCGAGCTATGATTTTGCGACCCCGCCGATCGCCTATAATCTGGCATCGAGTACAGGCCCGCGCTGGAGCGTTGCGGACCTGTGCGCGCTGAGTGCGGCACCGTTGGTTATCGATGATACGGTGCTGAGCTACGCCCCGCCCGAAGGCAGCCGACCGTTGCGCGAAGCGATCGGCGCCTTTCATGGTGTGGAAGCGGATGCGGTGATTGCCACCACCGGATCGTCGGAAGCGCTGTCGATCCTCTTCTGCCTGAGCGCACAGCCGGGCGCGAATATCGTCCTGCCCGATCCGGGCTATCCTGCCTATGCGGCGGTGGCGCAGGCCTGGGGACTCTCAACACGCAGCTATCGGCTGGAAAGGTCGGACAGGTTCGCGCAGCGCACCGACGCGATCCTGGCGCAGGTCGATGCCGACACGGCGCTGGTCATCCTCAACACGCCGCATAATCCGACCGGCACCGTCATGCCACGCGCCGACATCGAGGCGCTGGCTGCAACTCTGGCCGAACGCGGCGTGCCGTTGCTGGTGGACGAAGTCTATCACCCGCTCTATTTCGCCGCGCCGCAGCCTTCGGCTGCGGGCATTCCCAATGTCATCGTCACCAGCGACCTGTCCAAGGCGCTGTCGCTGCCGGGCCTGCGCACGGGCTGGCTGATCGATGCGGATGCCGACCGGCGCGCGCGCATCATCGACGCCCGCAGCTATTTCACGATCAGCAGTTCGCCTTTGCTGGAACGGCTGGCAACGCAGGCCTTGCAGCATAGCGATGCCATCCTCACCCGGCTGCGCTCGGTGGCGCAGAAGAATATCGCGATGCTCGACAGGCTGGTGTCGGAATCGGGCGGTCGGCTTGACTGGGTGCGGCCGGATGGCGGGACGACAGCCTTCCCCTGGCTGGTGGACGGCCGGGACAGCCGCCCCCTTTGCCAGAGTCTCGCGGCGCAGGGCATATTGCTCGCACCGGGCGACTGTTTCGGCCATCCCGCCCATATGCGGCTGGGCTTCGCACAGCAGGCGGAGGGCTTCGACGTCGCAGTGGGGCGGATCGCCGAAGCGCTGGCGACTCTCTAGCTCCGCCCGAACCAGCCCTTCATCCGGCGGAACAGGCCGCGTTCGCTGACGGGTTCGAACATTTCCTCCGGCCCTTCGGGGTCCAGCACCTCATGGTCGGCGATCCATTGCTGCACATCGTTGAGGTCGGGCGTCACATAGGGACGCAGGGTGCGGCCCGGCTTCTGGCGCAATTCCTCGATGGCGGCGATCAGGCCGCGTTCGGCGATGACGGCCGACACACGCTCGGCCGGCAGGTCGAGATGTTCGGCGATCAGGTCGTCGCGAATCTTGAGGATCGTCGCCTGCCGCCCGTCATTGCCGGGCAGCGCCGTATCGATGCAGACGTCGCATTCGGTGTCCAGCCGCATCGACCGGTTGTTCATGTTCGAGGAGCCGACGCGGATCAGCCGGTCATCCACGATCAATATCTTGGCATGGACATAGATGGGCACGCCGCGACTGGTGAAGGGATGATAGATGCGGAAGCGGCCATGCGTGTCGCGCGCCTTCAATGCCTCAAACAGGCGGGCGCGGGCGGAGTCCATCGCCTGCTGTTCCAGCCAGCCATCGGCCTGCTCGGGATTGACGATGACGATTTCCGGGCCATCCGGTTCGCCCAGCCGCCTGGCGATCGCCTCGGCAATGCGGCGGGAGGCAAAATATTGGCTTTCGGCATAGATGCGATGCTTCGCCGTCGCGATCTGGTGCAGGTAGAGCTGCTCGATCTCGATCAGTTCTTCCTGATCGTCCATCTTGGGCGCGGTGCGGGCGATGGCGACATCGACGCCTTCGAATTGCACGGGCAGATGGTCCGGCCAGCAATCCTGCACGCCGTCGACCGGCTCCAGCGGATCGCCGCCCGCGCCCACCCAGCGATTGCGCGCATGTTCCCCCAGCGCGGCAGCGACCGGCCCCATCAGTGCCGTCGTCGCGTCATGCCAGGGGCCATAAGGTGTGCCATCGGGATGGAGCCGCCCCGGCTCTTCATCGCGATGGTGGCGCGTGTCCCATCGATCGCCGGTCATGTCGATGCCGCCACAAAAGGCGAAGCAATCGTCGATCACCACGATCTTCTGGTGATGGGATGCGGCCGGGGGATGATGGCCGTCCAGCTTCACGGTGATGCGCGGATGCGCCATCCAGCGCAAAGTCGTCACCAGATGCGACGGGCGCACCATCGATTTCATCGCACCCACGTCCCAGCGCAGCAGGAAGATTTCCAGTTCGGGCGTGCGCTCCACCAGCCAGGTGATGAAATCGCCGATCACGACCGGGGCGCCATCCTTTGCCTCATCTTCGCGAAGCAGGCTGATCGCCGGGTCGAAATCCCAGCCGATCAGCATGATGCGGCGCGTCGCCTTCAGCATGGCGGCGCGGGCCTGCCGGAAATAATTGTCAGCGTCGATGATGACGCTGGCCTTTTCGGCGCGGGCGACGCGCCAGCAGTCCGTGCCCGGCTGCGGCGTCAAAGTGAAGCGCTCCCCACGACAAGGCAGCCCAGGAACATCAGGAAGCCGGAGAAACGGTTGGACCGGAATTTACGCAGCGGATCGACTCCATCTTCTTTCAATGTGCCCACCTGCCACAGCAGATGAACGGCCATGGGCAGCAGGGCTGCCAAGGCTAACGATTGGGGGCGTATTTGCCATATCGCACAGGCCCAGAGCGTCAGCGCCAGTGCGTAGCAGAGCGTCACCCCGCCGCGCACATGCCGCCCCATCGACAGCGCGCTGGACCCGATACCGATCAGCGCGTCATCCTCCCTGTCCTGCAGGGCATAGATGGTATCATAGCCCACCACCCAGAAGATCGACCCGGCATAAAGGAGCAGACCCGGCAGCGTCAGCGCGCCCGCGACTTCGCTCCAACCCACCAGCGCCGCCCAGGAAAAGACGAGGCCCAGCCAGACCTGCGGCCAGCCGGTGATTCGCTTCATGAACGGATAGGCGGCGACCAGCGCCAGGCTGCCCAACGCCACGATCTGCGCATAAAAAGTGAGTTGCAGCAGTACGATCAGACCGATGAGGCACAGGGCCAGCAGCCACAGCCATGCCGTCCTGACCGCCATCGCACCGCTGGCGAGCGGACGCGCAGCGGTGCGCGCGACCTTCCGGTCGAGATCACGGTCGACAATGTCGTTGAAGACGCAGCCCGCGCCGCGCATGGCGATGCTGCCCAGCAGCAGCCAGCCGATCAGCGGCCAGCGCGCAAAGCCGCCGCCCGCCAGTGCGACTGCCCATGCGCCGGGCCAGAAGAGCAGCCACCAGCCGATCGGCCGGTCGAATCGCGCCAGTTGCGCCAGCGTGCGGGGGGTATCCGGCAACCGCGCGAGCAGGCCGCGCGCTTCACTGTCGGGAACGATGGTCTGATTCAACTGCGACTCCGTTCGCCCTAACGCTTGTCGAAGGGCCATGCTTCTCTTTAGGGAAGAACATGTATCCGGCAAGACAAGAGACGCATGTGACCGCAACCCCCGCCTGGCCCCCGCAAAGCGCGCCGCGCCTGCATGTCGAAACCCAGTTGGGCGAAGGCGTCGCCGTGCCGGTGGACGGCAACCCGGCCCATTATCTGATCAGCGTCATGCGGGTGAAGGCCGATGATATCGTGCTGCTGTTCGACGGCCGGTCCGGCGAATGGGCGGCGCGGGTCCGCGATATCCGCAAGCGCGATCTGGTGCTGGAATGTATCAGCCAGACCAAGCCGCCCGAAATCGTTCCCGATTTCTGGCTCTGCTGCGCCCCGATCAAGAAGGGGCGGATCGACCTGATCGCGGAGAAGGCGTGCGAACTGGGCGTCGCCCGGCTCCAGCCGGTGCTGACCCGTCGGGCGGTTGTGGATAAGTTGAACCTCGATCGGCTGCACGCCCATCTGGTTGAGGCGGCGGAGCAGTGCGGGCGCACCGCGCTGCCGGAACTTTCCGAGATGGTGAAGCTGGACGCACTGCTCAAAGGCTGGCCGACCGACCGGCACCTCTTCTTCGCCGACGAAACTGGCGGCGCGCCGCTGGAGGCGACGCTGCGCAGTCATCCCGGCCCGGCGGCCTTTCTGGTCGGGCCGGAGGGCGGTTTCGACCCGGCCGAGCGCGAGGCGATCCGCGCCACGCCGGGCGCGGTGCCGGTGTCGCTCGGCCCGCGCATCCTGCGCGCGGAGACGGCTGCGATCGCCGCGACGGCGGCCTGGATGACCGTGAATGGCGATTGGAAATAGTTTCATTCCGCCATCTTATTGCAGTTCGCATAGGGGCAACTTATCTGTCGGCCGCGCGCTCTTGTTTGACGCGCGTTGGGGAAGCACTAAGGGCGGGGCATGAGCACTAGAACCGACTCCGGGGATCATGATCCCGTCATCGAAAGCCGCGACCAGTTGATCGCGGCCTTTTCCAAGGGCGAAAAGCCCAAGGAACGCTGGCGCATCGGGACCGAGCATGAGAAATTCGTCTATAGCCGCAAGGACCATCACGCCCCGGCCTATGAGGAAAAGGGCGGCATCCACACCCTGCTGATCGGCCTGACCCGCTATGGCTGGAACCCGGTGTTCGAGGGCGAGAATATCATCGCCCTTTCCGGCGCCGACGGCACCATCAGTCTGGAGCCGGCGGGGCAGTTGGAACTGTCTGGCGCGCCGCTCGACAATCTGCACCAGACCTGCGCCGAAACCGGCCGCCATCTGGAGCAGGTGAAATATGTCGGCGATATGCTGGGCCTGGGATTCCTGGGCCTGGGCATGTGGCCGGACAAGAGCCGCGAAGAGCTGCCCATCATGCCCAAGGGCCGTTATGACATCATGCTGCGGCACATGCCGCGCGTGGGGTCGATGGGCCTGGACATGATGCTGCGCACCTGCACCATCCAGACCAACCTCGACTATGGCAGCGAGGCGGACATGGCGCAGAAGTTCCGCGTTTCGCTGGCGCTTCAGCCGCTGGCGACGGCGCTGTTCGCCAATTCGCCCTTCACCGACGGCAAGCCTAACGGCTTCCTGTCCTATCGCAGCCATATCTGGTCGGACACCGACCCGCACCGCACCGGCATGCTGCCCTTCGTGTTCGAGGACGGTTTCGGGTACGAGCGTTATGCCGACTATGCGCTCGATGTGCCGATGTATTTCGTCTATCGCGACGGCGGCTATATCGATGCGGCGGGCCTCTCCTTCCGCGACTTCCTTGACGGCAAGCTGTCCGTCCTGCCGGGCGAGAAGCCGACCGAGAAGGACTGGGAAGATCATCTCTCCACCGCCTTCCCCGAAGTGCGGATGAAGAGCTTCCTGGAAATGCGCGGCGCCGATGGCGGGCCATGGAACCGAATCTGTGCGCTGCCCGCCTTGTGGGTCGGTCTGCTCTATGATCAGGGCGCGCTCGATGCAGCGTGGGACGTGGTCAAGGACTGGAGCATGGAAGAACGGCAGGTGCTGCGCGATAGCGTGCCCAAGCTGGGCCTCGACGCGCCGATCGGCGGTGGCGCCAAGCTGCGCGACATTGCCAAGGAAGTGGTCGACATTGCGCGCTCGGGCCTTGCCGCACGCAATCGCCTCAACGGCGCGGGCGACAATGAGACGGGCTATCTGTCCTTCCTCGACGAAGTGGTTTCATCGGGCAAGACCAACGCCGAACGGCTGCTGGAACGCTATCATGGCGAATGGGGTGGCGACCTGAGCAAGGTCTACAGCGAAGAGAGCTTCTGACCTCTATTCCGCTGGCTGTGCCGTGACCGCCATCGTTTCGCGCTTCTTCCCCGTCATCCAGGCGAAGAAGCGCGGGACGGGCGCGTTGCGCTCCATCCAGTCGCTATAGGCGCGATAATCGGGGTCGGCGCCCAGATGCTGTTCCTCGGTCTTCGCGCGCCAATAATAGACCGCGTTGGTCAGGGTCAGCATCGCGCAATTGCGCACCATGTCCGTCAGCGATCCACTGACCGTCAGGAAGGGCAGCGCGGAAAACCACCAGAAGAGGTTTTTCGAGAGGTAAGCCGGGTGGCGCGTCCAGCGATAGGGACCATGGGTCAATATGCCGCGATGGGTGAGGTTGGAAAAGCGGATGCCGAACGCCACCGTCGCCCAGGCGTAAATGCCCGTCAGCAGGACCAGCCAGCCGCCCAGCAGCCATTGCAGCGCGCTCGACCCCTGCGTCCAATAATCCCATTCCGCGCCGCCCGCATGATAATCAAGCGGGCCGCCGCCGCCCATCAGCACGAAGGGCGGGTAGCAGATCAGCGCCGCCAGCCAGCCGCCCAATAAAGGGTTGGCAGTGCGGATGTGGGAATCGAGCGGCTTGAAGGTCAGGATATAGCCGACCGTCGCCAGACAGACGTCGATCATGAACATGACCGCGATCAGGAAGCCTACCAACGCCACCGGATGGGACAGCGCATGGTCGATCCGCCATTCCACCACGCTGGCGAAATTGCCCGGCACGATCGACACCATGAAGGCGAGGAAGAAGCCCTTCACCGCCCAGGCGCGGGCATGGTGGGCGACCTGCGCCATGTCGGGCGCTCCCGCCGCGCCGCCGATCACCCATTGGCCAAAGCTGTAGCAGGCGTCCTTCGGGGTGGTCAGCCGCCGGTCGATCCAGAGGATATAGGGCACGGACGCCACCAGCAGCCAGGGTGCGGCGGTCATGAACAGATCCATCGAGAAACGATAGCTGCCGCTCCAGTACCAGCGGGCGATGCAGTAGAAGATAGCGATGGCCAGCCATGTCGCCCACAGCCCGGCGATCTTGACGATGCTGGTGTCGAATACCTCCCGCAAGGGGCGCGGCGCGGCCCGCCAGTCGATCCCCGTCGAAGCGTTGCGATGCACCTTGTCGACGATCAGCGACCAGAGCACCATCGGCAGGCCACAGGCGACCACGGCGGCCAGCCCGGCATTGGGGCCGTTCATGCCATAATGGCGCGCCACCAGCGTCCATACGGCAAGGCCCATCAGGCCAGCGATGCCGACGCCATGGCTGACGGCGGACTTGGGACAGGGATCGGCCTTGCTCATTGTCATCAGCCTTTAGCAAAGATTCGTAATCAAGCCATGAAGGCAGGAGAGGGCCTGATGCTGGCGATTCGTCGCAAAAGCGATGACGCCCGGTGAACCGAAGCGATTTCAGATCGTTATGGAAGCCGAGCGGGCCTGATAAGAGGAAAAAGTCGATGTCCATCGCCGTGCAGTTTCCCGATGGCAGCGTCCGTGAGGTTCCCGGGCAATTGTGGCAGGTCGACGATCCCGCCAATGGGCAGCCTTCCTTCGAGCAGATTCCGCTCAACTGCGATTCGCGCTGGCATTTTTATCGCAAGGGCCGGATCTGGCGCGCGCGGCTACGCCATGGCCATCTGACCGCCCTCCGCCAACCCGAGGAAGCATGGTGGGAAGCCATCGCCATATTATGTGACGATAGAGGCCGTGATGAGCCGGGCCAATGGGAATCAGCCGCCTGATCCGCCCAGCACGTTGATGGTGAAGGCCAGGATGCCGAGGTTGAACAGGAAGGCGGCGAGGCACTGAAACAGCACCGTCTGGCGCATCACCGTCGACCCGATCGAGACGTCCGACGTCTGGAAGGTCATGCCCAGCGTGAAGGCGAAATAGAGGAAATCCCAATAGCCCGGTTCGTCCGTATCCGGGAAATCCAGCCCACCCCTGTCCTTCCCGGCTGACCCCGGCAGGTAGAAGATATGGGCATAATGCATGGCGTAGACGAGGTTGGAAAAGAGCCAGGCGATCAGCAAAGTCGCCAGCAGTAGCGCGATGCTGATCGCGTCCGGCCCGCCATGCTGGCTGGTGGCCACACCCACCGCGACCAGGATCACCAGACTGACGATTCCGGTCAGCAGCAGCATGAGGCCCCGATTTGCATCGTTCGCCAGCGCCTTGCGCCGCATCGATGCGGCATCCGCGTCGATCAGCGGGATCACCGAGAGCATGAAGGCGATTGCCGCGCCATCAAAGCCCGCCATTACCGCTTCGTGCCAGGGCAGGATCAGTAACAGCGGGACGATCAGGACGAGCAGCGCCAGGAACATGCCATAGCGCCAGGGGAAGAGCGTGGGGGAGCGCATGGCGGCTATCAAAGGCCCGAAGGAGGAATGTCGCAAGGGGCTAATTGCTCGTCATTGGGAGCGGAGCGAAGCAATCCATGGCGCGACAGTGGATTGCTTCGCTCCGCTCGCAATGACGAAGGCATGTGGGATGTTACAATACGCCCGCGATCAGGCCGAGTGCCTGCGCCTCATTGGCTTCCAGATACCAGTTTTCCGGGGCCTTTTGCAGCAGTTCCTCCATCGTCACCTGCGATCCCAGAATCAGATTTTCAAACCCTTCATTCTGGATGGTGATCGAGGATTCGATCTCGTTCAGCGTCGCTTTCAGCGTCGCGATACAGGTGGAAAGCGGGCCGGCCAGCTGGATCGACTTGGTGATGATCCGCTCGTGAATCATCAGCCGTGTGCCGCGCGTCAGGTAGCGATTTTCGGTCGCAAAGAAGCTCATGAAGGTCGCGCCGGCGGAATAGACGGCGGTGCGGCCCATGAACACCAGCCGCCGTTCGGGGTAGAGTTCCGAATGAAAGCGGATATCCTCGCCCATCAACCGGGCGACTTCCGGGTCACCGCCCAGCGTGGATAGTTCCACCACGACCAGCCCGGTTTGCGGCGCGGTGGACAGGCAGTTTTTGAAATGCAGATACATGCCGTGGTCGACCACGCCCGACAGCATGATCGAGGGGAATTCGAAATCCTTGGGCGAAAGCACAGGGGCAGTCATCAACATGCGGCCATCCTCTTGTTTGGCGAAGTCGCGCTGCATTACGCATGGGAGGGGAAAAGGTGCCGCGCTTTTGACTGGCGCGCCGCGCGTCAGGCTGTAAAGAACAGATCATGACCAAAGCGCAGCGTGCCAAGGGGCAAGGCAGATGATCGCGAAACTCAAGGGGCTGCTCGACAGCACCGGCATCGATCATGCGATCATCGATGTGGGCGGCGTCGGCTATCTGGTCGGCGCGTCCTCACGCACGCTGGCCGCGCTGGGGCCGGTGGGGGAGGCGGTGACGATCCACACCGAAATGCTGGTGTCGGACGACGCCATCCGCCTGGTCGGCTTCGCCCGTGCCGAGGAACGCGACTGGTATCGGCTGTTGACCCATGTGCAGGGCGTGGGATCGCGCGTGGCGCTGGCGATCCTGTCCGCGCTGGAACCGCACGACCTGCACCGGGCGATCGCGGCGGGCGACAAGGCGATGGTGGCGCGAGCGAACGGGGTTGGTCCGAAACTCGCCCAGCGCATCGTCAATGAACTCAAGGACAAGATCGGCGCGATCGCGGTCGGCGGGCCGGCAAGCATGGGCGGCGCGGTGGCGATGCCTACGGGCAGCTTCGCGGCAGACGCGCTGTCGGCGCTCCAGAATCTGGGCTTCAAGCCTCATGAAGCCAGCCTTGCCGTGGCGGCAGCCGAGGAAGAGTTGGGCGACGGCGCCAGCCTCGACGCGCTCGTGCGGCTGGCGCTGCGGAAGGCGGCGAAGTGACATCCTTGGCGCCTGCGATCGAAAGGTTTATGCTGTAGCCATGGCCAATCTGAACATCTCCATGCCACCGGCGCTCGAACAATGGGTCGACATCCGACTGTCACAGGGCCGTTACGCGGACGCCGCAGACTATCTGCGCGATCTGGTTCGCCGCGATCAGGAGCAAGCGGAAGAGGACCGCGAGTGGTTGAAGGCCATGATCGCGGAAGGTGAAGCGTCAGGGATACTGGACGACAAGCCCGAGGATATCATCGCGCAGATCATCGCCGAGTATCCGGCACGCGATGCGTGAGTTGAAGCTCGCCAGAGCGGCACGTTCCGACCTCGTAGAAATACGCAAATATTCAGTGGCCGAGTTTGGCGGCGATATTGCCGATATATATTTCAATGGCTTCAACCATGCCTTCGCACGGTTACAGGAGCATCCTCTGATCGGTGCAATCCAGAGAGACTTTGATCATGGGTTGCGTTGCCTGACACATCGCCGACATCGGATATTTTACAGGGTGAGTGATGACGCAATCATTGTCTTGCGCATTCTGCATCATGCACGAAATGCAAGAGAGATTCTGCATCCATGACTGACGACCGCCTTCTCACCCCTGCCCGTCGCCCGGAAGATGTCGACGCGGCGTTGCGGCCCAAGTCGCTCGACGAGTTCGTCGGCCAGCAGGCCGCGCGCGAGAATTTGCGCATCTTCATTCAGGCCGCGAAGTCGCGGGGCGATGCGCTGGACCATGTGCTGTTCTTTGGCCCGCCGGGGCTGGGCAAGACCACGCTGGCGCAGATCGTGGCCAAGGAAATGGGCGTGGGGTTCCGCGCCACATCCGGCCCGGTCATCGCCAAGTCGGGCGATCTGGCCGCGCTGCTCACCAATCTGGATGAGGGCGACGTGCTGTTCGTGGATGAAATCCATCGCCTCAATCCGGCGGTCGAGGAAGTTCTCTATCCCGCGATGGAGGATCGCGCGCTCGACCTGATGATCGGGGAGGGGCCGTCCGCCCGGTCGGTGCGGATCGATCTGCCGCGCTTCACGCTGGTGGGCGCGACGACACGGCAGGGCCTGCTCACCACGCCGCTGCGCGATCGCTTCGGCATTCCGGTGCGGCTGCAATTCTACACGGTCGAGGAACTGGAACTGGTGGTGCGCCGCGCCGCCCGGTTGCTGGACCTGCCCATCACGCCCGACGGCGCGATCGAGATCGCCCGCCGCTCGCGCGGTACGCCGCGCATCGCCGGGCGGCTGCTGCGCCGGGTGCGCGACTTCGCCAATGTCGCCGGCGCGCCCACGGTCGACGCGAAGGTTGCCGATGCTTCGCTGCGCAGGCTGGAGGTCGACCAGCTTGGCCTCGACCTGATGGACCGGCGCTATCTGATGATGATCGCCGATATTTATCGCGGCGGTCCGGTGGGCGTCGAGACGCTGGCGGCGGGCTTGTCCGAAGCGCGCGACACGATCGAGGAAGTGATCGAACCTTACCTCATCCAGCTTGGCCTGATCGCCCGCACCGCGCGCGGACGCTGCCTGAATGGGCCGGGCTGGAAACATCTGGGCCTCAATCCGCCCGCCGGCGCGCAGGACGGTCTTTTCGATTAAAGGAAACCATCGGAAAAGCATGGTCGTTACGGCAAGGCGCTATTATAGCCTTGCCCATCATGCAGGCGCACGTCAGAGGCGCCGGAAAACCGCAGGAGTCGAGCCTTGAGGGCCATCGAGAAATTTCCCAACCTCGTCACCATGTTCTTCGTCCGCGCGCAGGAGCAGGGCGATGCGCCCTTCCTGTGGCGCAAGAGCGGCGGAGAATGGCAACCGCTGAGCTGGACCGAGGTTGCGCAGCAGGTTGCCGCGCTGGCCGCCGCGCTGAAGGCGCAGGGGTTGAAGCCCGGCGACCCGGTGATGCTGGTCAGCGAGAATCGCCCGGAATTCTGCATCGCGGACCTCGCCATCATGGCGGCGGGCTGCATTACCGTGCCAACCTACACCACCAACACCACGCGCGATCACCAGCATATATTGACCGACAGCGGGGCGCGCGCCGTCATTGTGTCGACCGCCAAGCTGGCGCAGGCGCTGATGCCCGCCGTCGTGCGTTCGCAGGCCGCCTTCGTCATCGGCATGGAGCCGCTGCGCGGGGCGCAGGGCACATGCGCCTGCCATTTGTGGAGCGACCTGATCGCCGCCCATGCCAGCGATCCGGCGGCCGATGTAGACAGCATGGCCGCCAGCCAGAGCGCGACCCGTAACGATCAGGCCTGCATCATCTACACCAGCGGCACCGGCGGCGCCCCTCGCGGGGTGATGCAGCATCATGGCGCGATCCTGGCCAATGTGGAGGGCGCGGGGAAGGTCGTGGCGGAAGATTTCGGCTGGGACGACGAAGTCTTCCTGTCCTTCCTGCCGCTGTCCCACGCCTATGAACATAGCGGCGGCCAGTTCCTGCCGATGCTGCTGGGCGGACAAATCTATTATTCGGAAGGGCTGGAGAAGCTGGCCTCCAATATCGAGGAGACGCGGCCGACGATCATGGTCGTCGTCCCCCGCCTGTTCGAAGTGCTGCGGACCCGCATCATCAAGTCGATCGAGAAGCAGGGCAAGTTCCCGACCTATCTGCTCAATCAGGCGCTACGCATCGCGGCGAAGGAGCAGGCGGGCAAGGGATCGATCCTGGACCTGCCGATGAAGGCGCTGCTCGCCCGCACCCTGATCCCCAAGGTGCGCGCGCGGTTCGGCGGTCGGATGAAGGCGCTGGTGTCGGGTGGCGCACCGCTCAATCCCGATGTCGGCCTGTTCTTCCATGCGATGGGCCTGACCCTGCTTCAGGGCTATGGCCAGACCGAGGCGGGGCCGGTGGTCAGTTGCAACCGCCCCGCCGCCGGCATCGCCATGGATACGGTCGGCCCGCCGCTCGACGGCGTGGAAGTGCGGATCGCCGAGGATGGCGAAATCCTCGTCCGGGGCGAACTGGTCATGCATGGCTATTGGCGCAATCCGGCCGAGACGGAAAAGGCGCTGAAGGATGGCTGGCTGCACACGGGCGACATTGGCGAGATCGACGCGCGCGGCCGCATCCGCATCACCGACCGCAAGAAAGACCTGATCGTCAACGACAAGGGCGACAATGTCTCCCCGCAGAAGGTCGAGGGGATGCTGACGCTTCAGGCCGAAATCGGCCAGGCGATGGTCCATGGCGACCGGCGGCCCTATCTGGTCGGCCTGATCGTGCCGGACGCCGAATGGACCCGCGAATGGGCGATCGAACAAGGCGTCGCGCTGGATAGCGTGGCCGCCAGCCCGGCCTATCAGGCAGCGTTGCGTGCGGCGGTGGACCGGGTGAATGACGATCTGTCGGTGATCGAACGGGTCCGCCGCTTCATTCTGGCGGATGAAGCCTTCTCGATCGAGAATGAGCAGATGACGCCCTCCATGAAGATCCGGCGCCATGTGATCCGCAAACTCTATGCGGACCGTCTGGACGCGCTGTACAAGGCGTAGCCCATCAGAGCGTAGTCCCCCTAAATCTTCTGCCCCTTCCCCCGTTCATCCTGAGTAGCCGCTGAGCTTGTCGAAGCGGCGTATCGAAGGACAGGGTACGCCAACCCCTTCGATACGGGCCTTCGACAAGCTCAGTCCCTACTCAGGGCGAACGGGTCAGGTTTAAACTATGATGGTCTAAGGCTTGGGCGTGCGATAGGGGGTGAAGTCCCCCAGCGCGCAGGCGCCTGATGTCATGCCGGTTTGCAGATTGGCCGTGGTGGTGAAATCGCCACGGCACAGTTGCGAACCGAAGCTGCGCACGATCATCGTGTCACCGAAGGTCAGGCCGTTGCAGCTGCCGATCAGGTCGTTCCTGTACACCAGTTTCTTGCTGACCCGGTAGAGCAGCACATTATTGCTGATCACCGTCAGGTTGGTCTGCGGCTCCCGGTTGATGCAGCTGACCTTCTCGCCGGCCACCTTGCCGGCCAGCGCCTTGTCCAGGTCCGCCGTCTGCTTGGGTGTCAGGGGTTTGGGTTCATAGCTGCCGGTGCAAGCCCCCAAAGTGCCGGCCGCTGCCAGCAGCGGTGCCATCATCATCCACGCGCGCATTGCGACTCTCCGCTTCATCATGCCGACAGGACGGCAGTATAGAATAAAAACCGTCAGGCCGCATCCTTCGCGGCGCGACGGGCGGCAAGTTGCGTCACATCGGTCGCGCGCATGAAGATGTTGGTCGCCCGCTCCTGCCCGATGCTGGTCGGCACGGTCGCTTCGCCCCGCGCCCGCGCCGCTTCCACCGCGGCGACCCGCTGCGCCAGCGCGACATTGTCCGGCTCGATACCCAGCGCGAAGCGGCCATTGGAGAGCGTATATTCATGCGCGCAATAGACGATCGTATCGTCCGGCAGGGCGGCCAGACGCGCCATATTGGCGAACATCTGCGCCGCCGTCCCTTCAAACAGGCGCCCACAGCCCATGGCGAACAGCGTATCGCCGATGAAGATGATATGATCCCCCGCCAGATGATAGGCGACATGCCCAGCGGTATGGGCCGGCACCGCCATCACGGTGGCGACATGATCGCCGATGCGAACATGGTCCCCCTCCCCCACCGTCCGGTCGAGCGTGCCGATCTTCCCGGCCTCGGCAGCCGGGCCGGTGATGATGCAGCCCGTCGCGGCCTTGATCGCCGCATTGCCGCCGACATGATCGCCATGCCAGTGGGTGTTCCAGATCTGGTCGATCGTCCAGCCGCGCGCGGCAGCGGCCTCCAGCACCGGCTCTGCCACCGCCGGATCGACCACGACCGTCTGGCCGCTGGCATCATCATGCAGCAGCCAGACATAATTGTCGTTGAGAACGGGGATGCGGACGACCTCCAGCATGGCTTACCAGCTACCGATATTGGGCATCGATACCCAGGGTTCGGCTGGTTCCAGTCGCCCGTCCTGCAACAATTCGATCGAGATATTGTCGGGGGTGCGAACGAAGGCCATATGCCCGTCGCGCGGCGGCCGGTTGATCGTCACGCCTGCATCCATCAGCGTCTGGCAGGTGTCGTAGATATTTTCGACCTGATAGGCGATATGGCCGAAATTGCGCCCGCCATCATAAATTTCGGCCGGGCTGCCATCTGCCGACGGCCAGTTATAGGTCAGTTCGACCTGCGCATCCTCATCGCCCGGCGCCGCCAGATAGACCAGCGTGAAACGGCCCTGTTCGCTGTCGAACCGCTTTACTTCCTTCAGGCCCAGCAATTCGAAGAAATGCTTGGTCTTGTCCACGTCGGTCACGCGGATCATGCTGTGCAGAAATTTGGGCAAGTCTGATTCTCCGTTCGTCGCCATAAAGCAACGGTTCATCTATAGATTGGCAGATATGCCCCCAAGATAAGGTCGCACATCACCGGACGGAAGAGGAAAGCAGCATGGCGTTGGATGGGCGGGACAAGGTTTTTCTGGGGGCAGCGGCATTGCTCGCTCTGGGCGTGATCAGCGGCGGCTATCTGCTGGGGGACGGGCTGAAGCGGGCCAAGGCAGCGGACAGGTCGGTCACGGTGCGGGGCCTTTCGGAAAAGGATGTGACGGCGGACCTCGCCACCTGGTCGATCAGCTATTCGGCGACCGGCTTCGACCTGCCCGGCGTGCGCGCGGAAATCGACAATAATACCAGGGAATTGCAGGCCTATTTCAAAAGCCTCGGTTTCCGGCCCGACGATCTGAAGCCCGTCGGCGCGGGGGTGAACCAATATCTCAATAATGGCGTCAACACGATTACCATCACCCAGCGGATGCTGCTGCGCACGACGGACATCGCCCGCGCGCAAAAGGCCGTCGCCCAGCAGTTCGACCTGGTCCGGCGTGGCGTGACTTTGCAGGAAGGATCGGGGATGCGGTACAGCTTCACCAAGCTGAACGACGTCAAGCCGCAGATGGTGGCCGCCGCCACCAAGGATGCACGCGCCGCCGCCGAACAATTTGCCAAGGATTCGGGCGCGGATGTGGGTGGCATCAAAAGCGCGACCCAGGGCTATTTCTCCATCGACGCGCGCGATGGTGAAGGCGGCGACGGCGGCAGCGACACGCCCTACAAGAAGGTGCGCGTCGTCACGACCGTCGACTTCTACCTGAAATAGGAAGTCGGCGCGGGGTCAGCAGCGGCCCCGGCGCCGATCCTTGCGCGAACAATCGCTCTTGTCGCCGATGATCGCACCCGCCGTGCCGCCGATGATCGCGCCTTCGGTGGTGCCAAGGCCGGTCGCGCTGCCGACCACCGCGCCGCCCGCACCGCCAATCAATCCACCGCGCGTTGCACCGCGCGAACAGGCACTGGTGGCCATCGCGCCCGTGACCAATAGTCCGATCGCCACTATATTTTTGATCTTGCTGTCCATCTCGCCGTCTCCTTCATCCGACCCGCCGCATTCGACGAACGGGCCAGAGGAAAGGGCGTTCCGTGACAAAGTCTTGCTGGCGGATCGCTAGCCCGCCGGTTTGTCCGCCGGCAACCGCGACAGGTTATCGCTGGCCGCCTTGCCCGACGGCGAATCCGGCGATAGGCGAACGGCCCGCTGCCAGGCCGATCGGGCAATATCCGCATGATCGCTGAGCACCGCGACATTGCCCTCCTCCAGCGCGACGGAGGCGTCGTCGGGCGACAGTTGCACGGCCCGTGCGATATGCGCCTGTGCCAGCTTCAGATCGCCCGACCGGCGCGCCAGCGTGGCCGACAGCAACCAGCCCAAGGGGTCTTTGGGCGCCTGCACCAGCGCGACGTCGAGCGAATCGCGCGCTGCATCGACTTCGCCCAGCGCCACCAGCGCCCGCGCCCGGTCCAGATGCACCTCGCCCTTTTCCAGCCCATCGGGCAGGCCGCGTGCCAGCGCGGCATCGAAATCGGTCCGCGCCTTGGCGACATCGCCGCCGGCCAGCGCCGCATTGCCCGCCTGTGCCCAGAGGCGCGCGCTTTGCGCCATCTCATTGCCGCGCTCAGCTTCCTCCGCCGCCTGTTCGAACGCGACGACGGCCGGGGTCCAGCGTTCGGCGCGGGCATAGGCAAAGCCCATGCAATGGCGCGCATAGAAGCTGCCGCCGTCGATCCGCCATTTCTGCGCGAAACTGACGCCCTCGTCCGGCGACTGGATCGCGGCGTCGAGGCACGCCTGGAAAGGACCGGCGAATTTGGCGGGTACCGGTATCCGGCCATCATCCCGTTCGGGCGAGCCGGCCGCCGCCTTGGCCTTGGCTGTTTCCGTCGCCGCGGCATTGTCGGCCGCAGCGGCGCGTTCTTCCTGCTTGCGCCGGCGGCTGTTGCGCATCACCGCCCCAATCTCGGGATCGAGGGTCTGGAGCAGGATCGGCAGAAAAAAGGGCATCAGAGGCTGTCCAACAGGCTGGCGACGGTATCGATCAACAGCGCGATGTCGCCGTCGCGCGACAGGCGATGGTCGCCGTCCTTAATCAACAGCGTCTGCACGTCGGATGAACGCAAGCGGGCAGCGGTGCGCAGGGCGATGTCCCACGGCACATCGGGATCGGCCTGACCATGGAGCAGCCGCACCGGACCTTCGAAGGCGATCTCGTCCTCCAGCAACCGCAGCGCCTGCCCCGATTCCCAGAAGCCCAATGTGGTCACATAGGGCTGGTCACCATAGGGTGTCGGCTCCTCGATCCGTCCCTCGGTCGCCAGCAGCGCCTTGTCCGCATCGGTAAAGCCCCATTGGGTGAAGTCGGGCGCGGCAGCGATGCCGACGATGGCCACGACCCGCTCCGGCCGCGCCAGCGCAACCAGCAGGGCCAGCCAGCCGCCCATCGACGATCCGACCAGCACCACCGGCCCCTGTATCAGTTGATCGAGCAGAAGCAGCACATCGTCACGCCAGCTTGCCAGCGTGCCATCGGCAAAGCGCCCCTCGCTGGCGCCATTACCGGCATAATCGAGCCGCAACATGGCCCGCCCCTGCCCCAGCGCCCATTGATGCAGCGCCACCGCCTTCCCGCCTTCCATATCGGACATATAGCCCGGCAGGAAAATCAGGGTCGGGCCATCGCCGGCGCTGAGGCGATAGGCCAGGTGCAGGCCATCGGGCCGGGCAAGGAACTGGAGCGGCGGGGCATCGGCGGCGGTCATCGATCGGGTCATCCTGTTTTAGACGCCATGCTTTGCCCCAAAATTGGCTTTTTTGCGAAACCCAAAAAATAATACAGACAATGCGTTGACAGCATTTGAGGTCGCCGTTAGAGGCGCACTCCTACCCCGTGCCCAGATGGCGGAATTGGTAGACGCACCAGCTTCAGGTGCTGGCGATCGCAAGGTCGTGGAGGTTCGAGTCCTCTTCTGGGCACCACTGACGCCTCTGGATTCGTCCAGAGGCGTCCGGTAAGCGGCTGGTTTAACAGCATTTTCCGACAGAGAATCGCCAGACACCGTCCGGCGAAATCCGGCTAGGACCACCAGCAGCGACCCCTAAATGTTGCTCTTATTGGTGGTCTCGGATTGACCCGGCTTTGCTGGGAAACGACCATGCTGACCTACATCCAGATCAATGCCGCCAAGCCGAGAGAGAAGGCTTGGAGCCTTGTAGATTCACAAGGCCTTCACCTTTTTATCCAACCCAATGGCTCGAAGCTGTGGCGCTTCAAGTATCGGTTCCTCGACAAGCAGAAGACCCTTCACCTCGGCGGATGGCCGCAGGTGAGCCTTGCCGATGCCCGGGTGCGGCGTGACGAGGCGAAGAAGAAGATTGCGGAAGGGGTCGATCCAGCGCTGGAGAAAAAACGTGCAAGGATTGCTGCAAAATACGCGGCAGCAAACACGTTTGAGGAAGTCGCCAAGGAATGGCTCATTAAATGCGAACGGGACGGGCTGGCACCGGTGACCGTCGACAAGATCCGCTGGCTCCTCGCCAAGGCCTATCCGGTGATCGGCACCATCCCGATCGCGCAGATCACCCCGCACGAAGCTCTTGCAGTCCTGCGCAAGGTCGAAGCCACCGGCGCCTATGAAAGCGCGCGGCGCATGCGAAGCGTTCTGAGTCGCGTCTTTCGCTACGGTGTCGCGACCGTGCGATGCGACAAGGACGTCGCTGCCGATCTGCGCGGTGCAATCGCGGCGCCAAAGGTGAAGCATTTCGCCGCCATCACGAAGCCCTCCGAAGTTGGGAAGCTGCTTCGCGCCATCGACGGGTATACAGGCCATAAGGTGACGGTGATGGCCATGCGGCTGTCACCGCATGTACTGCTCCGCCCTGGCGAGCTTAGGCAAGCCGAATGGACCGACATAGACTTCGACGAAGCCATCTGGTTCATTCCTGCCGAACGTATGAAGATGCGGCGGCCGCACCGGGTGCCGCTGTCCCGTCAGGTGATCGCGATGCTTAAGGAACTGCATGAGCACACCCATTGGTGGCAATATCTTTTTCCTGCTCTTGGCCGGCCGCGCAAGGCCATGTCGGAAAATGCGGTGAACCAGGGACTGCGCCGGCTTGGCTACACTACGAACGAGATGACGGCACACGGCTTCCGGGCGATGGCGGCAACACTTCTCAACGAGATGGGCGAATGGAACCCCGACGCTATCGAGCGGCAACTCGCGCATGTCGACACCAATCAGGTGCGACGCGCCTACGCGCGCGGTGAATATTGGGACGAACGCGTTGCGATGATGCAGCGTTGGTCGGACTATCTCGACGAACTCCGAGACGGTGGAAAGGTTCTCCGCCCAGAATTCGGAGCGAAGCGGCTCAGGAGCTAACGCGTATACCCCACAGGGGGATAAGTTCTGCTTATTCCCCTGTGGGGTATCAAACGAGCGGGCCTAACGATCCAGCGCATCGACGCAAATTTGATAGGACTTCAGGCGGTCTGACTGATTGGCGCTACTGGCGGATTTTTGACCAAATTGCGACATTGAAGCGGTCTGCTTCTAAGGCCAGGTCTCGACGCGTCCCGCCGTTCAGACAAACCAGTAAGCTGTCATCCGCTCCCTGCCGGTAGCGTCAGTACGGTACACGTGGCGGCCTTATCTGAGGGAGAGAGTTTCGATTGCCAGGACGAGAGCGAGGCCGATCATGATCGCACCAGATATGCGGCCCACAGCTTTCGCTGCCTCGGGGCGCGTTCGCAGGACAGCCTTGGACCCGTAACCCACCACCAGATAGACGATCCCACAGTTGAGGATGTGAATGCCGCCCAGGCCGACAAGCTGCGCCGGAACTGGCCAGGCCGCATGGACGTCGGTAAATTGCGGCAGAAGCGCCAGGAACAGCAGGATAACCTTGGGGTTAAGGCCGCTCACTCCGAAGCCTTTCACGGCCCAATGGCGCCAGCCTTTATCTGGCGCGATCGCGGCACTCTGGGGAACGGGTGGATTTGTGAGAAGTCCGATACCCAGCCAGAGCAGGTAGGCCGCACCGATCAGGGTCAGCCCTGTCAGCGCGAAGGGGATCGCCGCAATGAGGCCGGCGATACCGGCAGCGACGATCAAGGTCGCCAACAGGTGGCCTAACAGGAGCCCTCCTACCGCGGGTATCACAGCGCGATGGCGCAAGCCTGCCGAAATGGCGTAGGCCCAGTCCGCGCCGGGAGTGAGGACGAACATCATCGATACCGCCCAAAAGGCGGCGAGCAGTACCAAGTTCACAGCGTGGTCCCAATGTGCCTGCAGCGAAGGCAGGGGAAGAAATATAATCTGCCAAGTGGTCAGGAATGGCGCACAGTCGCGCCTCGGTCACTTCAAGAAGCATTGCTCATTTGCGCGCCGCCAGACGATATTCTTCCGCCTCTGCCGGGAATATTGCCGATCTGACGTCTTGAGCGAAGGTCTCGATCGCGTCCGAGACGGTTGATCTGAGATCGGCGTAGCGCCTGACGAATTTCGGAGTCCAATCGAACATACCCAGCATGTCCTCGGTCACAAGGATTTGCCCGTCGCATGCAGCGGATGCACCGATGCCGATCGTGGGGCAGGATACCGACTGCGTGATCTCCGCCGCGAGTTCCGGCGTCACACCCTCGACCACCATTGCGATGGCACCAGCAGCGTCCGTCGCCCGTGCCTCTTCCAGTACACGCGCGCATTCTTCCTTGCTGCGCCCACGGGCTTTAAAGCCGCCGTCGAGGTGAACGGCCTGAGGTCTCAGACCAACATGACCGATGACAGGAATTCCGCGTCCGGTGAGAAATGCGATGCTGTCAGCAACACCGCTTGCCGCTTCGACCTTGACGGCCTGAGCACCTGTTTCGCACAAAATACGGGACGCTGTATCGAAGGCCTGTTCGCACGATCGCTCATAGGAGCCGAACGGCAGATCAATCGCCACAAAGGCGTGCGAGCTGCCCCGGACTACGGCCTGGCCGTGCAGGATCATCATCTCCACTGTCACGCCGACGGTGGTCGGCAGCCCGTGCACCACCATGCCGAGGCTGTCGCCGACCAGAAGCAAATCGCAATGCGGGTCGAGGAGTTGCGCCATCGGCGCTGTGTAAGCAGTTAGGCATACGATCTTCTCGCCACGTTGCTTGCGAACCCGCAAGGATGGAGCAGTGACCCGCTGAGAGACTGATTGCTTCGACATCAACAGATTCCTCGCTCCCGCCGAGGTTCCGGCGGTCTGTTCGTTGCAAGCAATCTTTAGCTGATAAATCGCGCTATGTGCTTGCGATATTGTCGCTCTTGGCTCAGAAATCTGGCATAATCTTATCGATATTTAATTATGTGAGGCATATTATGCCAACTAATCTAGACCCCATTGATCATCGCATCCTCCGGACGCTCCAGCAGGACGGACGTCTTCCTAATAACGAGCTGGCCAAACGGGTCGGCCTCTCTCCTTCACCGTGCTTGCGACGAGTTCGCCTGCTGGAGGAGAATGGTGTGATCGAACGCTACACGACCGTGATCAATCCAGCGAAGGTCGGGTTCGGAATGACGGTTTTCGCCCGCGTCTGGCTTACAGGGCAGGATGAGGATCAGGTCGACCGATTCATTCAAGAGGTCGGCAAGCTGAACCAGATCGTGGAATGTTATCTAATGGCCGGCGATTGCGATTTCCTGCTTCGTATCGTGGCCGAAGATCTGGAAGGGGTGCGGCGGTTTCAGAGTCAGCGTCTTGCGCGCATCAAAGGCGTTCAGAGTATCAAGACGGACATCCCCATGCAGCGAGTCAAGGACCAGCGAGAAATCCCCTTGTCACCGGACACCCGTTCGTAAACGTAGCGAAGATCGGTGCTGGGGCCGCGTCCGCGAATGGCGGGTACAGATCGTAAGCCGACATTTCACGCACGCATTCGACCGAAAAGGCGGGAAAGTCCCACTACGCGGCTTTTGGCGCTCCGGGGGAACTGACCCGTCTCGGACTATCAGCCTCCAGATTCCAATGCCCAACTCCGGTCCGTCCGCTATCCCGGCAGATCGCGACCAGATCTCACCCTTCCTACGCAGCGACATGAATGTCCGGTCACGCCGAATTGTCAGTGCAGAATGGCCGCTGGGGGATCGACCACAGCCGGAGTGCTACAGCCTTTAACACATATCCGGTATGATGTTAGCTGGGAGGTCCCGGCGATGCACACAGATCCTGTCCAATGGTCCCGCATTCGTAAACTCGTCTTGATCGACGGGCAATCGATCAGAGGAGTTGCCCGATCGCAACGGCTTAGTCGAGCCGTGGTCCGCAAGATGCTCACACGGGAGCAGCCCGCCAAATATCGGCGGCCGAGCCGCCCGCCAGCAATCGCGCCGTATGTGCCCGCTATCAGTTCAATGCTGACCGAGGATGAAGCGAAGCCGCAGCGGGAGCGCCGCACGATGAAGGCGGTTTACGAGTCGCTGCGAGATCAGCACGGCTACCTTGGCGGTTATGATGCCGTCCGCAGGCAATGCCGGAAAGCCCAGTCTTCTTATATGAAGATCGCCGTCCGAGCGCCAGAGATTGACGCGTCAGGCACGAGCTTGACTTTCGCTCGAGGGGCGCGGGCTTTTCAGCTCAAAGTTGACGCAACGGCTGCGGGTTCGAGCATCGTTCTCAGCCTGGAGCGCGACCGCCGTGCCGAGCAGGGGCTTGAGGTTGCGCATTGGATCAATAAGCTTCGGGGAGACCGCCTTGGAACCCAATTGCGTGTATCAGCCGATGTCGCTTCAAAGCTTCTGCCTTGCGTCCATGATCCCAGCAGCCGGCGGCGCAATCGGGCCATCAGCGTCTTAGCCTATGCGCAGGGCTTCCCGATCCGCCGCATCTCTGCGTGCCTCGGGCTGAGCCGGAATAGCTGCCGACGCCATATTCGCGCGTTCCAAGCCGGCGGGGTCGAGCAATTGCTTGCCCCAATGAGCAGGGGAGTGCTGAAGGCTGAGCAAGAGGATTTGAAGGCCGCCGTATTCCGCATTCTCCATGAGCCGCCAAAAGATCATGGCATCAATCGTACGTCGTGGACCATGCGCGATCTCCGGGCGGTGTTAACCTCGGCGGGGCATCCGGCGTGCCATCACGTTGTACGGCAGATCATCAAGGATGCCGGCTGGAAATGGCGCAAGGCGAGGATCGTGCTGACATCCCAAGACCCCGCCTACCGGGAGAAGCTGGCGGCCGTGCAGACCATATTAGGCAAGCTGGCGCCAGATGAGGCCTTCTTCTCGATTGACGAGTTCGGCCCCTTCGCAGTCAAAATGAAGCCAGGAGTCAAGCTCGATCCCCCAGGCCCGCACCGTGTGGTCCCACAATGGCAGCGATCAAAGGGCTGCATGATCATGACGGCGGCGCTGGAGCTGAGCGGAAACCAAGTCACGCACTTCTACAGCGAGCGAAAGAATACAGCCGAAATGATCCGCATGATGGAAGTGTTGATCGAGCAATATGCCGATCGACGCACTCTCTATCTGTCATGGGACGCCGCGTCCTGGCACATGTCGAAAAAGCTGCGCCAGCGGATCCTGGATCACAATGCGATCGCCAGGGTGGCTGGAAGGCCGCGCGTCGAAACGGCTCCACTGCCAGCCGGCGCTCAATTCTTGAACGTCATAGAGTCAATTTTCAGTGGGATGGCCCGGGCGATCATCCACAACAGCAATTATGTCTCGGTCGACGAAGCACGCGCAGCCATCAACAGCTATTTCGCCGAGCGCAACAAGCACTTTCGCGAGCACCCCAAGCGGGCTGGCAAGCGAATTTGGGGAGACGAGCGTATCGAGGCCACCTTCTCAGATAGCAATAATTGCAAGGATCCGCGATGGAGATAATAATCCGCTCGAGTGGCCGCTTTTGAACGTTGGCATGGCTCCGTTACCTTCAGGGAGCGGTCGAGCTGCATTTTCCGACAGCGGCATCCGACACGTCGTGAGGGGGCTTGAGCGGCAGTCGACCAGACCCGGTCACTCAGGTTGCCTGCCTTGAACGTCGTATCTAGCCGGAAGCGGTCGATCGCTGAGAGGACAGCGGAAGGTCAGCAAAGCGCCCTAAACTCTGCCGTTCGATCCGCCGGTAGATGATCCTGAAAGCTGCCGCTCGTCCACGTGGCTGCTCGGCGACGCGACGCTGGGGGCTCGCCGAGAGGGGATGGCTCCCCCTCTCGGCGCCTGACAAGCACTCGTGGGTTGTTAAGCTTGGGTCTTGTTCTTCCTTGAGGCCCGGCTGGGTTTGTTTGGCTTGGTTGCCGAGGCGGTTGCCGAATCCCGCAGTCGCTGTTGCCCAAGGTCCAGGACGCGAAAGAAGACATTGATCGGGCGGCCATCGACCCGGTACCGGACATTCAGTCCCCGCGGGCCATTGCCGACGCGCAGAACCTCATCAAGCGCCTCGAGATGATAGCCGTCCGGGGCCTCCTCGCGGGCGATCTCCTTCAACACCGTCATCAGCCGGGTGAAGTCCGAGAACCAGGCATAGGTCAGGTGATAGTAGAGCGCGCAGTCCTCATAGCCGAGCATCTTGCGGAAGTGGTGGGTCAGGTTCTCCTTCCCGACGCCGTTGCTCTGAACGATCGCCTCAATGACCGCGAGCGTGGTCAGGCCGTCCACGAGGACGAGATCCCGCTCGCCGTAATTGAAAGCGGCGGTGTAGCCGCCCTTGGTCTGGTCCGGTACCGACCAGCCGAGATGGGCGAAGCGCGCATTGAGCAGCTGCTTCACGATCGCGGTGATGTCGTCCTCATTGTCCCCGATCACGCCCGAGTTGAGGAGCGGCGCGAGGTTTGACACAGCCGACAGCACGCTGTCGAAATCCTCGGTAACGAGCGCTGCCAGGGCATTATCGCCGTCTCGCAGGATGCTCGCCTTGTCATTGGCACTGCGGCGACCAAAGCTGGTCATCGCTGCGCGAAGCCGGTGCAGATCCTCGACATCGAGGGCGAACAGCGCCTGACTAGCAGCGCCCAAGCCGCCGGTGGACGGCTCGCCCACCAAATGCGCTCGCGCTGCGTCGATGAGCGGGCTGGTGCCGAACTTGTCGATCGCCCGAGTTAGCGCCAGATGCGCCTCCTTAACGCGGCCGAGGCGCCCATAGCCGATCGCCAGATTGGCGGCGCGTGACGCAGAGTCCGATTTTTCGGGAAGCGCCAGCAGGCGGGAGAGGGCGCGTCCCGCATCGCCCACCGCCAGATCGAGGACTGCCAGATTGGCCGAACAGGTGTCCCGGTCCTTTTCGTCGGCGCCGGCCATCCATTGTTCGATCTCGCCCATCAGCTGGCGGGCTGGCCGCTGTTCCGCTCGCGCGCATTGTGGGAACGCATCGTTGCCGAGGAGTGCTACGGCTCTCGCGGCGAAGAGGTTCACCTGATAGCCTGCCTCGCCGGGATTGTCCCTTACCAGCCGCTCGAAGATCGCGACCGCTGCTTCGGGATCGCCGCCTTCCTGCCGGAGCAGTGCAAGGCCTCGAAAGCTGTCGAGTATTCGTTCGCACAACACTCGCTCGTCTGGCGGCAGAGCATCCGGAATCTGCGCCGCGGCGATCGCCGCCCAGTCGCCCTTGCGAAAGCTCAAGCGCAGCCTGTGCGCCAATTCGGTGCGAGCGCGGTCGCGCGCTGCGCCCATTGTGGTGGCGTCCTTGGCCGACTCCATCAGCAGCTCGGCTGGGCCGAGCAGGCCAGCGTCGAGCAGTGCGTCGATCCGCAAGTGCAAGGCAGTGATGCTGTAGGTCGGGATCGCCTGATCGGGTGGCAGAGCCTCGATCCGTTCCTCGATGCGCTTGCGGTCTTCTTCCGGCGCCGTCTGGTGCAGATCGGCGAGCAGCGCCGGGTCACGCAATTCGAGGCACGCCGCAAGCAGCTCCTCACGGTCGTCCCGGTGCAAGGCGGATAGCGCCGTTCCCAGCAAGGTCCCGATGCTGATCTCGGCAGGGTGTGCCCAGGGCAGCGCGGAGAATCGCGGTCGGAACGCCGATACCCTCAAGGCGGTGAGATCATCCTCGGAACCAGCGCGGACATGGTCGGCCAACGCGATAATCAAGTCATCGGGTGCGTCACCTGCCTCACTTGCGGCAGCGCGGGCGAAAGTTCGGGTGACTGCCTCGATCGACCGACCCACCTGCCACTGGGTTTCAAGATCGGTATCGGCGACGCCCTCGAGCTTGTCCCTCCAGTCGATGGGATAGAAAAAACGGGAGAAGCTGGGCCTGCCGCACCGCCGCGCTAGCCGGACCAGCGTGGACGCCGCTGCTTCGGAGAGGCGGTTAGCGGAGAGCTGGTGATGTCCCTTTCGTACGGTCGCGGCGAACAGCGCTGGAAGCGGATCGGGATCGACCGCCTCGACGAGCCCGGCCGCAGCGATCAGGTCGAGCGCCGCCAGGAATATTGGCGCGTCGAGCGTCTCCAACTGCGCCGTCGCCGCAAGAGCGGCGGCGATCGGCGCTGCGGCGCCTTCGAGCGCCTGGAGCGTGTTGAGAACCATCGTGGCAGTCGCGTTGGCGGTTGCGAGGCGACGCGGCCGACCGTCGGTGTCATACACCGCCGCCAGGAGCGAAGCGGCCTCAAGCGCAAGCGCGCCCGTCTCATCTGCCTTGAGGAAGCGTAGCAGAAGCGCGAGGCCGTCCTCGAGCGCGGGGATCGCAAACTGGGCGGCGGTCTCGTCCTCTCCTGCCCAGGCTGGACCTGCGGTGCGGACCGACAGCAGCCATATGCCCAGCGCGCATGTCGCCGGCCGAGCCAACAGGTCCGCGATCGCCAGAGGGTAGAGCTGGGTGCGTTCCAGTATCGCGCCGAGCAGGTCGGGCCGCTCGATCGCGAGATCGACCAGACGGGCAAAGTGCGGATCCGGGACCATACCGTGCTGGCGCCGCTCGATGTCCGCCGAGATGAGGAAGACCAGGTTCCGTGCTTCCTCGAACGCATCGGTGCGCATCCGCGGAAGTTCGCCCAGGACTGGATCGCCCAGCCACCGTGCGCGGCCAATCAGGGTTGAAGGCAGGTGCGGGATGCGCTCCAGCGTCGCGGCTTCTTCCCGCGCAGAGGCGCGCATCATTTGGTTGGCGGTTGCCAGCGGGATGTCACACCAGGGGATCAGGGCCGGTTCGGTTTCAAGCCGATCGAGGACCAGGTTCGTGAAATGCTGGGCCACCGAGGCCTCCCAGACTTCGAAAGGCGCGAGGGGGACATGATGAAGCAGGGCCCAGCGATCCAGCCACCAGCGCAGCGGATCCGAAACGTCGGGACGATTTTCCCAAAGGCGCGCAGCGACCCAGGCCGGAGTCCGGCACTCGAGCTTCTCGATGTCGCGTTCACCCGCCTCGATCGCGCCGATCAGGGCGGCCAGCGCCTGGCTGATCGGCGGCACCTTGGAGAAATCCTTTGCGATCCCGAAGCGGTCCCCCAGAAGGGGGCGCAGTACGGGCGACAGGGTCGGGGCACGGGATGACGCCACCGACACCGTCAACGGGGTCACGACCCGCCCGAACAGAACCTGGAACCAGCCATCGCGGATCAGGTCATCGAAGGTCAGGGCGGTCGAGCCGGCGCACGCCGTGGCATAGCGTCTGCGCGAGTCGGCTTCATCGGCGGCGTATTCGAGGCGGACATGCTCCAGCAGCGCGAGCATGTCGGCATCTTCGACCGTTTCCTCCTGCGCCGACGCATAGAGCGGTCTCTCCCGTTCCAGGGGACGCAAACGCATGCGCAGCTGGTTCCGGACGTCGTACAGGGTGGTGCGGGGGGCGCTGAGGTCTCGCATCAAGTTCAGATAGGAGCTTTCGGGTCATGGCGCCACGTCCGCGCCGGCGCATCGAGGAGCAGGATTTGGTTCAGTTTGGTTCGATATCGAAACCGTGAAAAACGACGCGTGAGCGCATATATCTTTTCGAATGTCGAACAATGCCTCCCCTCCTGCAACGAAGCCAGCCAAAACGGGCGTGAAGCGACCGGCACCGGCTTCCGATCTGCGAGCCGCCCTGCTCACCTTGCCGGCGACCCGTGAAGGGTTCGAGGGCCTGACGGCGCAATTGATCGACGCCGCCACCGGCGGAGCATTGCGACTGCTGGCATCCGGCGATCAGCTGGGAGTCGACGGGATCGCCGATCCTCATGGCGCGGGACCGCGGCGAGCGATGCAGTCGAAACGCTACAAGCCGACGACCTCGCTCGATCGGACCTGACTTCTTGGCAAGATGGCTGCTGCCAACAGTGCATGGCCCGGCATCGACTGCTGGGTGATCGCTTCCACCCGTGAACTGCAGGGCACCACTGCCAAGGCCGTGCATGCCTTCGCCGAGCAATTGGGATGGGGTCTGGTGGCGCTCGACTGGAGCGAGATCGCGCCAAGCTTTCCGCGGCTGGCGACGCTGTGCGCAGCCTATATCGACATTGCCTGTGGCTGGGCGCCTGTCGCGAAGCTGCGGGCGTCGCTCGACGCACTGGCGGCGACACCGGGGTTCGAAGCCGCCCGCGACAAGCTTATCATCGAGCTCAAGGGCGCTGACACCGGGTTTGCTTCCGCAAGAGCTGCGGGCCTTGCCGAGATTGAGCGTATCTTTGCGGACGCTGAGGCGGCGCGCGCAATCGCCGGCCCATCGCCCGCGCTGCTTGCCCAGGCGCCGCCGATTGAACGCGCTGGACTGCGCGCGATGGTCTCGGGCTGGTGGGACGGATCCGCCCAGGCTGGTGTGCTTCTCGGGATCGAGGGGACGGGCAAGACCTGGGAGGCGCTGGACGCGGCGCGCCATCTCGCGGGCCTGACCAATGGACCGATGCCGATCGTCATCGGATCGGCGCGGGCGGCACAGGCAGCCGATGGCGAGGCCGCGCTGATTTCGGCACTCAGCCGGATCGGCGAGGCTGCTGGATTGAAGGTCGCCCACCCGTCCACTTTCTGGCAGCGGCGGTTCTGCGCTCTTTGGAATGCTGGACCAGACCCATATACAAATCCCCCGCTAGTAGCTTCCCGCGCCCGCCAGACGGACATCGCGATCGCCACGGCAACCGACAGGAGATCACCAGATGCTGCGATCGCCGCACCAATCTCGAAGATCTTAGGCGCATAGGCGTCGAAGTCGAACACCAGAAGAAGAAGGCGAAGGGCTGACACACCCGATGGTCGGCGATTCAGCACCAAGGTCGGCCCGACTCAGGCTGATACGCGAGGGCGTGTGCTGTCCATTTTGCGTCGCCGCCCAGACGCAACTGAAGGCGATCAGCAAGACCGCGAATAGCTGGCCCCAATGGATTTTGGTCGCGGACATCAGCGCTCCTCCCTTCAACTGCGTTGTCAGAAAGCGCGCCAACACACGGCCGAGATGAGGCGCGTCGTACTCTAGCGCAGGAAAACAAGTCCTGGAGCATCCCGAAGAAGGGGCTTTCGTCCATGACCCCGAACGACTACGCTGCGCTTGCAAACTGATCTGGCCGAAAGCTGGATTGCCGTGGGGGAACCCACATAGACAACCTGCGAAACAGGAGTTGGAATATGGCCGTTCCGCAATACTCGAACCTATTCACTTGTCTGCATGACGAGCCGGAACCCGTGGGGGCACTTGGCCGTGGGACGCATTACTCCATCTTCAGATGCGTCGAATGGCTCGACGTTGCACGCCGGCCCTTACAGGTCCCTCAAATCCACGATTTCGCTGTCGTCTGGGACGAAGACCATGACACGCGTGTCGTTGAAGCGATCGAGCGGATATACATGGCTGGCCTCTTGTCGCCCGTGCAGTTCATCGGTGAACGGAAGGGCTTCCTGACCGTGATTGTCGCCGCGCGCTTTTACTTCTATGGAAGTGAGGAGCAGCTCCAGGCATATCGTCGCGCCATCGAAGCCATTGCGGACGATCTCGACGATCCGTGGACGGTTGAAATTGGCAGTTTCGATCGCCAGCCAGGCAGTCCGCATCAGACCTTCCCAGAGGCGATCATCAGCGACAATGAACATCGCGTAAGGCTTTATCTGGCGAACATCGATTCGCTTTGGAGCCTTGGGACAAGAGCGTATCGGCCATCACCGACTGCACCGCATCTTCTGATGCCTGCTGCATCATCGCCTGGAGTGATGCCGAATTCGCCCGCACCACGCATTTTCCCACCGGGCGGCGTGCTGCCGCCAACAGGAGACTGACGGCCATGCCGTTCAAGGGTTTTCGAGGATATCTGGCCGAAGTGGAGGACGGCGATCGCACGCTCGAGGTGATGGCCTTCTATCACTTCGCCGCTGACGACGTGCTCGCGCAGTTCATCCTCTCCAACATGCTGACCGAGGACCGTAAGCAGGTCGATCTCGGCCAGGGTCGTATGATTTATTTTCACACCGCGCATGTGACGCCCGGCCAAGATCATCTGCATTTCTACCAGAATGGCGCCAAGCTCTACGCGATCAATCGTGATGGGTCCGCGCACGATGCAAGCCATGGAAAGAAAATGGCGCGCTGGGCTCAAGACGGCGTGAAGGATAATTATCCCGGTTTCACGCTGCCGAAGAGCAAGCTCATCGAGACCCTTCTCGATCACGAGGGCTCGTCTCTGCTGATGGAGAGTTCCGGCAAGGCTGACCTGGTGCTAGTGTCCAAAGCTATCCAAATTCTCGCGGTGGAGGAGGCGGCGAAGGCTTGATCGGCATGGTCAAACGCCGCTTACCTTTCCGCGGCCCAAGCTCCCGTTACCCCGAGAGGCATGCCCCAACATCCGTCTGAATCACGTTGGAAAAAGCGAATGTCGCGATCAGTGCGCCGGCGACAGCCAATATCGCGAGGACGGCGCGGTGCCAGCATGGCGGCGAGACCGGCCCGAGGGTTGCCGGAACTGCTCTTCCTGCAGTTCGGCCGAGGTGAGGAGCTCCAACAGTCCCCGCCGGCAAAGGTCCGCGATGACCGAGGAGCAGAGCCTCGCCATGCAGCGCGACTACGCAATGAAGGACGGTCGCCGCGAGATTGATGTCCGCCTATCCCTGGCCTACTACTTCATCACGCGGATAAACCTGGACCTGCCGCCGGCCAGCACGCGAATCTGCCTGAGCAACATCGACGAGGTAAGTGAAGTGATCGACGACACCAAGGCCGGGTCGAAGACGCGCATCCTGGAGCGCAAGGGACGGTCGGACGGCCTGAACGCGCGTTGATGGAGGGCGGGGGCGCGGCGACTCAGGGCGGGGTCGGCTACCAGGACCAGGTCGCGGCGCTGTACATGGGGCGCATGCTCGACCAGCGGCCCCGGCCGCCGAAGGACCGGCCTGAATCGGTCAGGGTCGAGGCGACGTCAGCAGTCGACGACGCGCTCGTCGAGATGGCAGACGGCCGCCGCCTCTTCATCCAGGCAAAGCGCGCGCTCGCCACCAGCGGCGCGGCTTGGACGGGCATGTGGAAGGCCTTCGCCAACCAGGCGACAACAGACTTTCGCCCTGGCGACTCGCTCTCCCTCGCGATCGGCGAGACCACGACTCTGGCAACCCGCCTCAGGGAAATCTGCACGCGCTCGAACGAGCCCGACGTCGTGGAGTGGCATCAGAGGCTCAGCGAGCCACAGCGCCGCCTCGCTGCCGCGATAGCGGTTGCGCTCGGCGGCGACGACGCTCTAGCACTGTACGTATGTCGGCAGCTCGACGTCGACATCTGGCCTGCGGAAGGGCTGGCGCGCGACTACGCGCCGCTCTGGATGCCGGCGTGCGACCAGTCGCCGGACCAGCTCCACGCCGTCCTTACCGGGATCGCGCTCGAGGGCGCCGCCACCCGCCAGCGATTCGCGCCTGCCGAACTCTACGACCGCCTGCGCGCGGACTGGGACATTCGCATCGATTCGCCTGAGTCGTGGGGAGCGGCACGCTATCGCGGAGCGATTGCGAGGTCCGCCGTCGTGACGCTGCCGGGCACCGGCTTCAGCCGACCGATAGGCGATGACTTCCTGTGGCCGCGCTGCCTACCCTACGACCGCGGCCGCAAGTCGGACTTCGACGACGACGCGCCGCGGTGGCGGAAAGCGGGGGACTCGGCCGCGGAGACACTCCGGGACTTCCCTAGCGCCGATCTGGATTCGGTCGTCCTCATCGCCGGCCCTGGATTCGGGAAGTCCACCCTGGTCCAGGCGACCGCGGCGAGGCTCGCAAACGATGGGCTCCTTCCAGCCATCATACGGATTCCCGAGCTGGCAGACGCTGGCTCCGGCATCGCCGAGTTCCTTGCGAACGAGGTCAACTCGGCGTTCGGGGTCGGCATAGACTGGGCCGCCGCCGGCGGCGCGGGCACGCTCGTCCTGCTACTCGACGGCCTCGACGAGGTCTCAGGATCCCGGCGAACGGCGGTGCTGCAGAAGCTGTCCGACTACCGCGCCAGCTCGCCTCAGGTGCGATGGCTCATGACGGTGCGGGATCCCGCTGCCCTCGCCATGCCCGAAGGTGCGCGCGTCCTTGAGCTGGCACCGCTGAGCGACGAGGAGATAGACCGCTACGTCGAATTCTATCGGCCGGGTGAACCCGCACTGCCGGCGCTGATACGCGAACGCCTGCGCGGGCGGCCCGACCTGAATCGCCTGGTGCGCATCCCGATATTCCTCGCGCTGATGCTGGTGCTCCGGCAGGAGGAGAGGAACATCAGCAGGGGCGACCTGCTCGAGACCTATCTCGAAGTCCTGTTCAACCCCAAGGACTACAAGTCGTCGCAGGACGAGGCCGTCGATCCGACCGCCCTGCGCAAGATCGCTGAGCGCGCCGCGTTCGAGGCACTGGAGGATGACGATGTGGGCATGGGCGCGCAGGCCCTCGATGGGTGCACCCACCACCTGGCACCGGAAGTCGGACCTGACGTCGTCCGCCGCTCCCTGCTCAGCCGAGGCGTGATACGGAGGGTCAACGCGGTGCGCTTCGACTTCCCGTTCCCGATCGTGCAGGAGTTCCTGGCATCGACCGAGCTGCTGCGGAACCACGCGCCGGAGCTGGAGGCGCGCCTTGCGATGATTGCGCACCGTCCGTGGGCCCAGGCGATCCAATTTGCGCTCGAGCGGCATCCCGATCCCGAACCGCTAGTGCGGCATCTGCTCTCGACGACTGACGACGCCTTCCACACCGCGCTCCGCCTGACAGGACGCTGCGTCTCGAACGGGATGCGGCTGCCGGCATGGCTCCGAGACGAGGTGGGCGACCGTCTCGTGGCGATCTGGGGCCGGACCTCTTGGCGGACCGCCGAGCTCGTGGCGGGCATCATCATCGACGCGTTCTCGCAGCCCCTCCACCCGGCAGTTCGCGAGCGACTTGGCGACCGGCACCTCATCCATCACGGCTCGGACGCGATCCTGGCGCGGCACCGAGACCAGGCTCTAACGTTGGATGTCATGGCGCGGCTGCTGGCCGGCGACATCGAGCACATGCTGAACATCGGCGAGTTGCAGGGAGAGGTGAACCGCATCGGAGGACCGGTCTTTGCGATGTATGTCGGCGCGGCGCTCACCAACCCGTCAGACGGCGCATCCGGGGTTATCACGGCTCTTATCTCGCACATGGGCCGCGGGTCGGTCCTCGAAGTCGACGCCCACGACGCCTTCTCGAATGAGGAACTTCCGATCGGGGTCAGGCTGGCAGCCTGGGTGCATACGGACGCGCCGGTCGACGACGTGATCGAAGGCCTGATCTCGGAGGCGCTCCGCGTCGACGACTATGAGCACCGTAGTTCCGCGGCGCGGGCGCTGAGCGTCCCAGCGATGAGCACGGAGGCGACGCTCCGGCCACTCCTGGACCCCAATCTGGAGGATGAAACGCGCGAGAAGGCGCTGGACTACCTGCTGGCGGACTGGCTCCGCTCGAAGGAGCGCGGCCGCATTGAGGAGCTGGCCCGCGACAAGTCGTTGCCCAGCGCTCTGCGCGATCGCGCGGAACTCTTCGCCCTGGCCGCCGGCGCGGTGGAACTGATCGACCCGCTCGTCGAGCGTATGTCGGCCATGGACGCACAGATGGTGGCCGCCGTGGCAATCATGTTCGGGCATGTGCTGCGGCGCGGGCCGGTCGAGCGCGCTGTCGAACTGATCGAGGCCCGGAACTGGTCCCCCGCCGATCGGTTGACGATCGCGCATTCATTGATCACGGGCCTGACCTACCGAATGGAGATGTTCTCGTTCCGGTCGGGCACGCTTCATCCGATCCCGCCACACCCCGGACGGGCGGTTCCCCTCGATCTCATCAGGCGGTGGCTCTCGCTCGGCGGCTACACGGCACGAGAGCGGCTAAGTCTCGCGCTGGAAGCGATCCGGATCGGGGCGTCCTCAGGGTCGGAGCTGTCGGTTCTCCTGGAGGATGCGTTGAAGGAACCCGCCGACAGCCACGCGGCGGACGCGTCTACCGCCGGGCGGGCCATCGAGGAGCTGGAAAAGGGGCCCAACCGGCTCACTCTCCCGCGTCTCCTCGAACTGCTGGCCGAGGAGGACTACAACATGTCGTCTTCAGCAGCGAGCGTGATCGCTGGGCGGGGAACCAGAGAGGCAGCCGACTCCCTCATAAGCGCCTTCGGTCGGCTCGAGGACGGTCACCTTAAGGGAGCGGTCCTCGACGCGCTCGAACCGCTGGCCGGGCGGCTTGGATTGCGCGTGACGCGGGAAGGCAAAGAGCTTCGCGCCGTCAGCTCGCGCTGAGGACCCATCAGTCCTCTAAGGCAGGAGCCGACACTGGCGATGTCTGTTTCAGCCACTAGCAAGCCAATTGCTGCCAGTCAGCAACCGGCCACCTCTGCTCCTTCAGGACCGCGAGTGGCTCCGCCAGCGAACGTCAGGTTCTGGGAGGAGCAGACGTTCGAGCTGCCAGCACAGATCGGCCGCTTAGTCCCAATTCAGGGCCTTTAAAAGAGAAAGGGACGCCGTCACGATAGACGGCGCCCTTTGTGCACTGGGGGGCGGAATTACTTGGCTTCGGTACCGACCGGGGTGGTCTTGGGTGCCTTGCCATCTTCGACCCGGCCTTCGTTGCGAAGGTCGCGTCCTTCCTGAGCTTTCTTTTGGGCCTCTGGGGACTTACCGTGCTCGTTCAGCTCTTCCTTGACATAGCCTGCGGCTTCCTTGGCCTTGCCTTCGATGCTCATGCTATTCTCCTTCGATTCAAAAACTTGATTGTCACAAGGAACGAGGGTGTCAGCGGCTTAGTTCCCTCCCGCCTCTTATCAGTCAGTAGTCGCGCGGCAGGCTGTCAGGACCTTGAGGCTCGCATATTGCACCAACGTCGCCCGTCCGACCTTCACAGTGTCGAGATCGCCGGACTGAATAAGTTCGTATATGCGCGATCGACTGAGGCCCGTGATGCGGACGGCGGTTGAGATACGAACCGTGAGGGGCTCGATCTTCTGCTCCCAAGCCCGCTCGATCATGGCCGCCCCTTTCGCGCATCATCGCGCGCCCGTGCAAAGTTGCGGTCGCTTTCAAGAAACGAGGCCAACATCGCCGGGATCAATTCGGTAACCGGCTCCTCACGCCCGTAGGCTTGGGCGTAGATCGCGGCATAGTCGTTGAGAGCAGCCTGTAAATCCGGGGTGATGGTAATGGCGAGCTTGACCGGCGTGCGATCGGGCAACCTTGCAAGTTTGATATCGACCATGTGTCAGCTCCCTGCATTTTTGCGCCATGGCGCCAGTATGAGATCGCGGGTCACCAGCACGCGGACGGGCGCGCCCGGCCGGATGGTGATCGTCGGCTGGATGTCGAGATTGCGCTGTGTGATCTGGTCGCCGGCCCTCGCGGTGCTCGACTGAGCAGACTCGCGGATCGCCTCCAGGAGATCGCTCTCGCCAGAAATCGACAGCTCCGATCCGACTCCCAGCATCGTGGCGATGGCGACGCCCTTGAGCAGGGTCCAGGTGTGAAAATCCACCTTGTCGACAAGCCCGGCATAACCCGCCGCGTCAGTCGCCGGCATGTTGTCGAGCCATACCGAACTGCCATTCGGCAAGATCAGGCGCTGCCATATGACCAGTGCCCGGCGCTGTCCAAAGGCGACGACGGAGTCATACTTGCCGATAAGGCGCGCACCCTGCGGCACGAGCAGGATGTTGCCCGTGACCGTATCGAACACGTTCTGCGTGACCTGCGCAGTGACCATGCCAGGCAAGTCGGAGTTGAGCCCGGTGATCAGGCTCGCTGCAATCACGCTGCCGGCAAGCAGGCTGTTGGGGGACATCGGCGCCACCAACACTCCTGAATTGACATCGCCACCATCGTCCTGGGCAGACGCGAACTGTTCCTTGCGGGTTCCGGTGGCGGTCGGATTGGCCGGCTGGCTATCGAGCGTTGTGGCACTTGCGCTTGCCGGGGCCGCCGCGCCGCGGCCGCTGGTAGTCTGCGCCATGAGCCCGGACTCTCTTGCAGCCTTGAGATCCGCTAGCCGCTGCTGGCGTGCCGCCGCAGCGGTATCGACCGGCGTGGACGCGGTCGCGGCTTCCGCCCGTTCCTGCGCACGAAGGATCGGCCGACCCAGGTCGCCAGGCAATGGCGGACCGAGTTTAGGCGTATCGCCATAACTGGTCGGCAATTCGGACAGTGCGTCCGAGGCCGACTTCGCCATCGGCTGCGACAGTTCGCTGTCCTGGACGACGTGCCGGAATACCTGCGGCTTCAGCGCCATCCAAGCGACGCCTACGAGGCTGACCGAGCCGAGCGCGGCTGCGCCGATGATCGCGCCCCGGCGAAAGCGTAGCGCCCGCGCCGGTCGCGAGCGAATGCTCAGCGTTTCGGGATCGAGCTTCGCCGCCGGTATGGTCGGCTGCTCGGTGGCGAGCGTGTCAGTCATGCGCCCCTCCGCTTGGAAGGGCGCGACACGCGGTCGATGCGCACGACCTCGCTCTTCTTCAGGCCGAGGCGAAGCTCGGCGGCGTCGAAGATCCGGTCGACGACGTAGAAGCGGTCGCGCTGCCGATAGTTGACCAGTTCAGCCTTCCCGTCTGCACCAAGGACGAACAGAGGTGGCGCCTCGCCGACGCCAAGCGATGCGGGGAACTCGATATAGGTCTTCGTCCCGTCGTCGAACGCGCGGAGCGGACGCCATGCAGGACGGTCGCCGCTGACCGCATAGTGGAAGTGCAACTGATCGATGGCGACGCCGGCGGCCACCGGCGCTGCGACCTGGGCGGCCTCCGCCTTGCGTTGGACCGCCAGCAACTCGTCCTGGGGATAGGTCCACCGCATTGACGACAGGGCGGTCGCCGAGGTGCTTACCAGCCGGACATGGTACGCGCGGCGATCGGTGGTGATGACAAGGTTCGTCAGCAGGCCCGCCGAGAATGGTTTCACCAGGACATGCGTCTGCTTGCCATCCCCCGAGCCGCTGGTCGTGTCTCCGATCACCCAGCGGGCGGTGTCGCCGCTGGCGACCGCAACGAGGTTTTCGCCAGACTGCAGGATGATGTCAGTCACCAGCCCCGGCGCGGCATAACCCGCGAAGATCGTGCCCTCGCTGAAAGGATAGACCTGTGCCCCGGCGATGAAGCCGAGGGCGACCGGTTCCACGGTGGCGCTGCGCGTCGCCGACCGGACCGTCTTGAGTGTTGATGCGGAGCGTTCCTGCGCTAGCGCCGGGCAAGCGAGGAGCATTCCGGCGATCGCCGGCAGAAAGACGAGCTTCATGGATTCTTCTCCTGGGGAGAGGGGGAAACCGGCATCACGGTCTGGGCCCCGAGGTCGGGATCGAGCGGCGATCCCATGGGCACGTGCGCGGCAGGTTGTTGTGCGGGTTGCGCCATGGGCGAGGAAGCGGGCGTGGTGTCGAGTTCGCGGCTCCAGTCGATCGCATCGATGTAGATGCCCAGAGGGTTCTTGCGCAGGACGTCGGTCGATGCTGGCGGGCGCGTGACGGTGGTAAGAATGGCTGTCCATCGGCTGCTGCCCGCCTGTGACCCGCGCTCGAACGCCGTCTCCGTCCACTTTACCTGGAACGACTTGTCCGACGCACGCACGACGCTGGTAACCTGCACCGACACGGTATGCTCGCCGACGCTGGCGAACGGCGACGCCGAGCGGGCATACTCGCCGAGGAACTGCGCGCCTCGCTTGGTCGCGAAATCATAGGCCTCGAGCCAGTCGCGGCGCATCAGCACCGGGTCGAGCGATACCGACCGGACGTTGGTGATGAAGTGCGAGAGGTGCCAGGCAACCTGAGCGTCGGTCGGCTGATACGCGACATCGGCTGCCAGCACGGCGCGCGCCTCGCCCAGCCGATCCACCTCGACGACATAGGGCGTCACCCGGCTCTGCAAGGATTGCCAGGCGAGGCCCGCCGAGGTGCCGGCGGTCAGCGCGAGGCAACCAAATGCCATCAACCGCCAGTTTCGCGCCTGCACCCGTGCTGAGCCAATCCGCTCATCCCACAATTGTCCTGCGCGCTG
The DNA here is from genome assembly GCF_900109095.1 of Sphingobium sp. AP50. Lineage (GTDB taxonomy): Bacteria > Pseudomonadota > Alphaproteobacteria > Sphingomonadales > Sphingomonadaceae > Sphingobium. Next base: position 75,250 of record NZ_FNYZ01000001.1, on the reverse strand, counting down.
GTACGGCGTCTCAGGAGGTGGTGTGCGCCCGTAGCGCTGCGCGCTTCGCTTAAAGAACATGGCTCAGTCGTTCCTTTCGTTGATGTCCGGGGTGGCGGATCCACCGCCGCGATCGCCCTGCTGGAGCGTGTGGATCGCCTGGCTCTGGCGATGGCGGCTCGTTTGCTGGTCGCGCATTGCGCGTGCCCAGGCGGGCGTCCCGCCGGCATCCCCGCCGCCGCCCGGACCACTCGGGTTGGATGACCGAGAGCTTTGGTTGAGCGCATTCCAGGCAGCCTGACGACCGCCGGCCGCGGCTTCGCCGAGACCAAGAGCGCCGCCCACGCGCGACCGCGCGGCATTTCCTGCTGCACGGGCCACACCGCCGAGGCCCGTGCCGACCGATGGGGTGGCGGCGGTCTCGCGGCCAAGCTGGTAGGCGGTCGATGCGGCCGACCCCATTGCCGTGCCCGAGCGGACAGCGCCCAGTGCAGCACCACCCAAGGCGCGCGCTCCGCCCACGGCGGCGCCGCCAGCCAGCATCGTCACCCCGGCAGCGCCGACGGCGGTGCCGAGGGCTGCGCCAGCGCCCAATTGCGGCGCGCCGGACACCAGGCCAGAAGCGATCGTCGGTCCGAATATGCCCAGGCCGAACAGGGAAAGGCTCGCGAGCACGACGCTCATGGCCTGGCCGATGTCCGGCTCCTGGCCTTGCAGCGCGTCGGTGAACTCGGTGAAGAAGTTGGAACCGATGCCGACGATGACGGCGAGCACCATCACCTTGATGCCCGAAGAGACGACGTTGCCCAGCACGCGCTCGGCAAGGAAACTCGTCCGGTTCCAGAGCGCGAAGGGCACGAGGATGAAGCCGGCCAGCGTGGTCAGCTTGAACTCGAGGATGCAGACGAACATCTGCACCGCGAGGATGAAGAAGGCGACGATCACCAGCGCCCACGCGAACAGCAGGACCATGATCGTCAGGAAATTGTCGAAGAATGTCGTGAACCCGACCATCTCGCTGGCCTGTTCGAGCAGGGGCCACGCTGCAGAGAAGCCCGTTCCCGCAAGCCGCCCGGGCTTGAGCAGGTCATTGGCCGAGAGGGTGCCGCCACCCGCCGTCAGGCCAGCCTGCGCAAACGAGCGGAAGATGATGTCGGCCAGCGTCGAGAAGCTGTTCAGGATGAAGGCGAACGCGCCGACGTAAAGGATCTTGCGCAGGAACCGGCCGATGACATTGTCCTCGCCGCCCATCGCCCAGAACAGGCCGGCAAGCGTGATGTCGATGCCGATCAGCGTCGCGGTCAGGAATCCGACATCGGGCCCAAGCAGTCCGAACCCACTGTCGATGTAGGTGATGAACGCCTGAAGGAAGCGGTCGATGACATTGAGGTCGTTCAAATGACTGCCTTCCTGATGGAGCGAAGAGGTGTCGCGGGGCGCGGCGGGGGAGCGGGCCACGCCCCGCGACGGCGATCGACGGCATGAGAAGGGTCACCGCCGATCGCGGGCCGGATCGGACCTGCGGCCCGGGGGCTATTCAGGCGTGTAGGCCGATCCGGAACCGAGGAACTTCTTCGTCGCCGCGCGGGCTTCCGCCGCCTGCGTGGTTTGACGGGCCCGCTCGACGGCCTCGCTGCGGAACTGCGCGGCCATCATGTGCTGGAGCTGGAGCTGCTGCTTGGCCGTGAGCGCGAGAAGCTGGTTCGTCGCCTGCTGCGCTGCAAGCGAGCCCTCGGCACCCTGGCTGCGCGCGACGATGTCGGCCAGCGCCTCGGTGTCCGACTGGATGTTCTCGACCACCTGGGCCTGCACGGTCATCGTCTGGCGGAACGCGCCCATGCTGGCGTCGAGGCGCCCTCGCGCGTCGCGCACGCGGGCATCGGTGCGCAGGGCAGAGCTGAAGTCCGGGGGGAACAGCGACTGGAACTTGTCGTCGAGCTGGTCGACCCGGAAGTCGATGGCCTGCGCGCGGCCCATCAGCCGGTCGATCTCGGCAAGCTTCTGTTTGAGGGCATCGAGCTGCGGGAAGTCGATGCGCGTCAGGTTCTTGCCCATGTTGACCAGCATCCGCGCTTCGTTCTGAAGTTGCTGAATCTGCTGGTTGACGGTCTGCAGCGTGCGGGCGGCGGTCAGGATGTTCTGCGCATAGTTGCTCGGATCGAATACGATGCCGCTGAACTGGGCATGTGCTGGGCTCGCCGTCATCGTCATCGCGCCGATGCCGAGAGCGCCGCACGCGCCGAGGCCGAGCACGGCGGCGATCATGTGCTTTCGATTGGGACTACGCATTATTACTCTCCTTCGTGAGGGCTTGGGCGCCGGGAGGGGGGAAATCGGCGGCGAGGTCGGCCGCCCAGTCGAGGCCGGCGTCGCGCAGCAAGGCTTCGGCGAACCGATCGCGTCCATGCTCGGCCAGGACCGCATCGATCCGCGCCTGCGCTGCGGGATCCGACGAGCCGCACAAAGCCAGCGCGATCGGGCCCAAGCCCAGTTCGAACAGCCGGTTGCCGCGTGCGGACTGGAGGTAATAGTGGCGCTTGGGCGTGGCCCGCGCGATCAGCTCGATCTGCCGGTCATTGAGGCCGAATCGTGCATAGATGTCATGGCCCTGTGGCTCGATCGCCCGATCGTTAGGCAGCAGGATCCGCTGCGGGCAGCTTTCGATGATGGCCGGCGCGATCGCGGAGCCCGCTATGTCGGCGAGGCTTTGCGTCGCGAACAGCACCGCTACGTTCTTTTTGCGCAGCACCTTCAGCCATTCCCGGATGCGGGCGGCGAAAAGCGGATGATCGAGGAAAATCCAGGCCTCATCGAGGATCAGCAAGGTTGGGCGGCCATCGAACCGCTCTTCCAGCCTGTGAAACAGATAGGTCAGCACAGGCGCGACCGCGCCGGTCTGGCCCATCAGCGCCTCGGTTTCGAAGCATTGCACGTCGGCCAGGCTAAGCTGCTGCTCGGAGGCATCGAGCAGCCGGCCATGCGGGCCTTCGAGCGTATAGGGCTGTAGCGCGATGCGCAGCGCGTTCGACTGGAGCAGCAGTGCGAGCCCGGTCAAGGTTCGCTCCTCGCGCGGCGCGGAAGCAAGGCTGCCGAGCGCGGTCCAGATCGCGTCCTTTATTTCCGGCGTTACGACCAAGCTCTCGTGCATGAGCAGCGCCGCGATCCAATCCGCAGCCCAGCTGCGCTCGCCGGCATCGTCGATGTTCGCCAGCGGCTGGAAGGCCAACGTCTCGCCGTCCGCTTCCGCCGATCCCAGCGCGTGGTGGGCGCCGCCCATCGCCAGCACGGCTGCCCGCGCGCTGTTGCCCTTGTCGAAGATGTAGACCTGCGCGCCTGGGTATCTGCGGAACTGAAGCGCGATGAGGCTCAGCAGCACCGACTTGCCGGCACCCGTTGGCCCGACCACCATCATGTGCCCGACATCCCCGACATGCGTGGAAAGCCGGAACGGCGTCGAGCCGGCGGTCTTTGCAACCAGCAGCGGCGGTCCGTCGAGGTGGCCATTGCGCACCGGCCCGGCCCACACCGACGAAAGCGGCATCAGGTGAGCGAGGTTGAGCGTATGCACCAGCGGCTGCCGGACATTGGCGTAGGTCTGGCCAGGCAGCGAAGAGAGCCAGGCCTCGACCGCATTGACGGTCTCGCGGACGCAGGTGAAGCCAAGCCCGTTGACGATCCTCTCGACGGCGCGGACCTTGTCCTCGACCGACGCCCGGTTCCGGTCCGTGACCGTGATCGTCGTGGTGAGGTAGCCAAACGCGACATGGTCGCCGCCAAGCACCTGGAGCGCCTGGTCGGCATCGGCCACCTTGTTGTCGGCATCGCTGTCGAGCAATTGCGCGGGCGAATTATAGAGGACCTCGCGCAGCAGCGCGGTGATCGACTTGCGCTTGTTGAACCATTGGCGCCGGAGCGAGGTGAGCGTCTTGGTCGCCAGCGTCTTGTCGAGCGCGATGAAGCGCGTGACCCAGCGATAGCCAAAATCCTGGTGGTTGAGCGCATCGAGGATGCCGGGACGGCTGAGGCTCGGGAAGCCGAGGATCGTCAGCGTCCGCACATAAAGGTCGCCAAGGCGCGGTTCAAGCCCGCCGACCAGCGGCGTATCGGCGAGCAACCCATCGAGATACATCGGCGTCTCGGGCGCCGCGACCCGATGGTGCCGGTCGGAGATCGCGCCGTGCAGGAATGTCAGCGTCTCGCCATCGTCGAGCGGGCGCACCTGCGGCATGAAGCCGGAGAGCAGGTCGAGCACGCGGTCGGTCTCGGCAACGAAACTTTCCAGTGCGCCGCGCCAGTCGCGTGCGTTCTCGCCATCGGGCCGCTGCACAAGGCTCCGACCCGCTCGGTCGCTCGCATCTGCCGGCGGCAGCCAGGTCAGGGTCAGGTGATAGCGACTTTCGAAATGCGTGCCTGCCGCCTCGAATGCCGCTTGTCGCTCGCCATCGACGAGCCAACTCGCCGCATCGGGAAAAGCGCTATCGGGATAAGCCTGCGCCTCGCGCCGCTCCGCGTCGAAGAACAGCGCCCAGCCGCTGCCGAGCCGTTTAAGCACGTTGTTCGCTCGCGAGCAGGCGGCGACCAGCTCGGGCTCGGTCGCGGACTCCAAGTCGGGACCGCGAAAGGCCAGCACGCGCAGAAAGCTGCCGTCCTTGTTGAGCACCACGCCGGGCGCCACCAGCGCTGCCCAGGGCAGGTGATCGGCAAGCCGCTCGGCGGACGCGCGATATTCGCCTAAGAACATCATTTCAGGTGCCTCAGCATGCGAAATATCCCTTCTGGCGAATGTGGCGAAGGAGCACCGGCGCGAAGCTCGGGTCGCGGTGGGCGGCCATCACGGCGACGCTTTGGCCGACGGCCCAGAGCAGTATCCCGGCGAGCCATTGCTGGAGGCCGAGCCCGACCGCTGCGGCCAACGTCCCGTTGACGATCGCAAGGCCCCGCGGTGCGCCGCCGAGCAGGAGCGGCGAACCCAGCGAGCCGTGGATCGGCACTTCGTACCCGTCGATATGCTGTGCCCCGAAGGACATGGCGCCGGTCACGAGATCAATGCCCCGCCGCCGAAGCTGAAGAAGGACAGGAAGAAGCTTGACGCGGCAAAGGCGATGGAGAGGCCGAATACGATCTGGATCAGTCGCCGGAAACCGCCCGAACTCTCGCCGAAAGCGAGCGTCAGGCCGGTCACGATAATGATGATCACCGCGACGATCTTGGCAACCGGGCCCTGCACGGATTCCAGCACCTGCTGCAATGGTTCTTCCCAGGGCATACCGGAGCCGGCCGCCTGGACCTGGGTGGCGAGCGTCAGCGCGATACCAACCGCAACACCGATAAGCGACAGGCGGTTGGCGATGCGGCGGGGATTGCGGGCAAGGGTCATGGGTCAGGTCTCCTTCGGGCTGGACTTGGGGGGATTGAGCTTGGGAAGATCGGCGAGCACGTAGGCGCCGGTGTCGGGGTCGAGTCCGGCAACACGCGCGATCGTCGAGACGCGGCGGCCGATGCCGCGCCCGGAGATGAAGACGATCATGTCGATGGCCTCGGCGATCAGCTGGCGCGGCACAGTGACGACCGCCTCCTGCACCAACTGTTCGATGCGGTAGAGCGCAGCGATGGCGCTGTTGGCGTGGACGGTCGCGATCCCGCCGGGGTGGCCGGTGTTCCAGGCCTTGAGCATGTCGAGTGCTTCGGGGCCGCGGACCTCGCCGACCACGATGCGATCGGGACGCAGGCGCATGGTCGATCGCACCAGGTCGGTCATCGACACGTGCGGCGGGCGGGTCCGGAGCGCGACGGTGTCTGGCAGCGGGCATTGCAGCTCGCGCGTGTCCTCGATGACGATCACGCGGCTATCCACCCATGCCATCTCGGCGAGCAGCGCGTTGGCGAGCGTCGTCTTGCCCGAGCTGGTGCCTCCGGCGACGAGGATGTTGTAGCGCTGCGTGACAGCGGCGCGCAGGGCGTCTGCCTGGACCTCCGACATCAGCCCATCGGCGACATAGTCGTCGAGCATGTGCAGCCTTGTGGCAGGCTTGCGGATCGAGAAGCAGGGCGCCGAAGACACGGGAGGCAGCACGCCTTCGAAGCGCTCGCCCGCGCGGCCCTCGATATGCGGCGGGAGCTCGGCCGATATGATCGGGTGCTCGGCATGGACTTCGGCACGGACATGGCTCGCCACCAGCCGGATGATCCGCTCGACCTGTTCGGGTTCGATGCGGACCTCGGTATCGGTACGACCTTCGCCAAGACGATCAAGCCGCAGCGCCCCGTCAGGGTTCACCATGATCTCGGTGACTTGGCTGTCGCGCATCGCGGCGGCAATTTCGCCGCCAAGGGCTGTGATCAGCATGCGACGACGGCGCTCAGCCGAGGTTGTCGGCCCTGCGGGGGCTGGCTGGGCGCTCATTTGCCATCTTCCGACGAGGCAACCAGCGTGCGCCGCCCGGTCGAGACTTGCCGTCCGACCTGGGTCACAAAGGCTTCGAACCTTTTGGCGCCGAGTGCTCGGCCCGCCTGGTCGTTCTCGGCGAGCGGCGTCTGGATCGCGAGTTCGAACCGGATGAAGAGGGCGAGCGTTTCGAGGATCACATAGGCGTCGCGATCGACCCGGCCGATCGCTTGCGTGAGCCGATCAAGGCGGATCGCAAACCGATCTTCCAGCTCCGATACGCCGCGGCGATTGAGCCAGGCGGTGACCGCATCGACCAGGATCGCCGACTTGCTGGCACCGGGCCTGGCGGCGAGCGCTTCCAGCCGATCGGACAACGGCTTGGGCAGGAACAGCTGATGGCGGACCTTCTCCATGGTCAGAATCCCAGCTGCAAATCGTCAGGACGGCCGGAGGCGGCATCGAGGCCATAGACCGTGCGCGCGGCGCCGAGCTGCTGGATCCGGTCCATCGCCCGGCGCTCGGCAGCATGGTCTCCATCGTCCTCGCCAAGGCCCAGGGGGTCAGCGATCTCTGGTTCGATGACGATTGCGGGTTCGATCTCGTGCGCGGGGTGACGGGCCTGCTCGAGGCCGCCGGCGTCAGCTCCTTCATCGGCATCGCTGCCGGTGGACAGGCGCATGTCTGCACCGCGAACCTGACCAGCCCAGTCATCCGGGCGAGCCGCCGGAAGGTCACGATAGCCGGCGCTATCCAATATCGGTGCAGGCGACAGGCGTTCGGTGAACCGGCGATCCTCGTAATAGCGCAGCTTCTTCACGCGGATCGGGGGGTGTCCCGAGATCAGGACCAGCCCGTCCGTCGGCGCAAGCTGCATCACTTCGCCCGGCGTCAGCAGAGCCCGCGCAGTCTCCTGGCGGCTGACCATGACGTGCGCCAGCCAGGGCGCCAGTCGGTGCCCCGCATAGTTACGCATCGCGCGCTGTTCGGTCGCCGTGCCGAGCGCGTCCGAGATCCGCTTGGCGGTCCGCTCGTCGTTGGTCGCAAAGGCGACGCGGACATGGCAATTGTCGAGGATGGCGTTGTGCTCGCCATAGGCCTTTTCGATCTGGTTGAGGCTCTGCGCGATCAGGAAGACGCGCACGCCGTAGCCGGCCAGAAAGGCAAGGCTCGTCTCGAAGAAGTCGAGCCGCCCCAGCGCCGGAAACTCGTCAAGCATCAGCAGGAGGCGGTGACGGCCCTTGGCTGCCTCGCCGTCCTTGCCGACGCCGTGCAATTCCTCGGTCAGCCGGCGGCCGATCTGGTTGAGGATAAGGCGAACCAGCGGCTTGGTGCGACTGATGTCGGACGGCGGCACGACGAGGTAGAGCGAGATTGGATGCGCCGCTTCGACAAGATCGACGATGCGCCAGTCGGATGCTGCCGTCACTGCTGCGACGGTCGGGTCGCGGTAGAGCCCCAGGAACGACATCGCGGTCGACAGCACGCCGGAGCGTTCGTTCTCGCTCTTGTTCAGCAGTTCGCGGGCGGCCGAGGCGACCACGGGGTGGACGAGTGGGACATCGGCCGTTCCGAGATGGTTGGTGGCCATCATTCTTCGCAGGGTCGCTGCGAAGCTGCGTTGCGGGTCAGACAGGAAGGTTGCCACGCGGGCGAGCGTCTTCTCTTCCTCGGCATAGAGGACATGGAGGATCGCGCCAACCAGCAGCGAATGGCTGGTCTTTTCCCAGTGGTTTCGACGTTCGAGCGCGCCCTCGGGATCGACGAGGATGTCGGCAATATTCTGGACGTCGCGGACTTCGTTCACCCCGCGCCGGACTTCGAGCACCGGATTGTAGCGCGCCGAGCGGGCGTCGGTCGGGTTGAACAGAAGGCAGTGCGAAAAGCGCGCGCGCCAGCCGGCGGTTAGTTGCCAGTTCTCGCCCTTGATGTCGTGTACGACCGTCGAGCCTGTCCAGGAAAGCAGCGTTGGAACGACCAGCCCGACGCCCTTGCCCGACCGAGTGGGGGCAAATGCCATGACGTGTTCGGGGCCGTCGTGGCGCAAGTCATCGCGACCAATCCGGCCCAGAACGACGCCGCGCTGGTCAAGGAGACGGGCACCCTTGATGTCCCGGTGCGTCGCCCAGCGGGCTGAGCCATAGGTCGTCAGATTGTTCGACTGGCGCGCGCGCCATACCGAGCCAAAGATCGCGGTGCCGCAGCCGACGAAACCGCCGGCGGCTGCGATGGCTCCAGCCTTGTCGAATACTAGCGGCGCATAGGCGTCGAAGGAAAACCACCAGGGAAAGATCGACCAGGGATGGTAGATCGGCTGGCCCAGCAATACGAACCAGGGGCGGCCGAGTTCGGGCTGGTACGCGAGTTGCGCCGCTGCCCACTGCGTCGCAGTCCATATGCCCGCGAGGATGATTGCGAGCACAACGAGGATCTGTCCTATAAGCAGCTTTGTCGGGGTCATGCGGGCCTCCGCCGAAGTCTGGAAGATGACTGCGGGTTCGGGCACATGGTCTCAGATGCGCGGCTGAGGCGTCAGGGTGCCGCTGATATCGCCAGGTATCTCTTCGCGGTCTTTCGCGACCGCGTCTGGAACACCATCATGGCGGAGGCACGAGTCGGGCATGGGGATCGTCGGCTTCTTGACGAGTCCATGCCGTCATTCACATCCGGCATCGGCCTGTGCGCTTGGCCCTCTGCGGTGCGCAGGTTGGGAGCCGCGCCTTTCAGTGGACTCGGATGGGATTGGCAGCCTTGACCAGTCGGAGGTCGGTCGTGCCCCGGATATGCGTTGTTTATGACGGCATAATCCTTTGAGATTTCTCACGACCGCATGCCCTCCCTAGGCTCGCCCCAGTTTTAGGGAGTGATGCCATGTATATCGCCGTTTTCATGGGGCCCTTCGGGCGCGGGCCTCGCGATGATCGCGCACTGATCCACTATTGTACGGAAGGCGCGATCAAGGCTGCTGCCGATGGCTTCAGCCTCGTGACGTTCGGCGAGCAGCACTTCAACAACTACGAACCCTACTGCAATCCGCTGATGATGGGAGCGCGTTTGGCGCCCTTCCTGGGGGACGCTTATTTCGGCACGTCGATGTGCCCGCTTCCCTATCACAATCCCATCCTGATGGCGGAGAACATCAATCTCCTAGACCAGTTGCTCGATGGAAAGCTGATCGTGGGCTTTTCCGCCGGTCGTGTCGGTTTCTCCCCTGACTTCGAGAATTTCGGGCTCGACCCGAAGGAACAGCGAGCGATCTACGCCGAGAAGTTCCATGCCCTGATGATGCTGTGGCGGCACAAGCTGGAAGACGGCCCGCTCACCTTCGAGGGAAAATGGGTCAAGGGCGGCATGCACGGCCGCGTGATGCCGGTCTCCTACCGGGGGCCGCATCCCCAGTTCATGATTGGCACGAACACCGACGAGACCTGCGAGAAGGTCGGCCGGGAGGGAAATATCCTCTCGCTCGGGCCGTGCACGCTCGAGGAGGCCGCGCACAAATATGCGCTGTTTCGCACGGGTCTGGACGAAGGTGGCTACAGTGAGGCCTACAAGGCGGAACGACTGGCGAAATCGCTGGTCCACCATCAGGTCGTCGTCGCAACGAGCGACGAGCAGGCGTGGGAAGATGCGCAGGTGATGGTCGGCAACAACCCGATGCTGCGCCGGGACCTGGACAAGCGATCGCTGCGCCAGATGTTCGAGGATGGCGAGGCCGGTCGCACCGACATGACCCAGCAGGAAGCTGCGAACAGCAAGTTCGTGCGCTCGTGGTTCATTGTCGGCAATCCGGACCGCGTCACCGAGCAGCTCCTAGCGCATCAACATGCCGGTATCGAGCAGGTTCTTACCCGCTTCACGGTGGGGGTTTACAACCCGCCGCTATGGGACGCCTCCTACAAGCTGTTCGTAGAGCAATGCCTCCCCAGCCTGGAACCGCAGCACTTCACGGCACCGAGCGGGGATGATGTCCATCCCGCTGTTTCGGCCGGACCCGCGCCATTCCAGGCGAATGCGGAATATGCCGCGCAGGATCCTCGTAAGTTCCGGCTGCAGACCGCGGAGAACTGAGATGGCGCGGAAACAGCCGCTCATCGTCGGCATAGGCGGTACGCTGGCGCAGAACAGTTCGACGGCAAGACTGCTCAAGCATGCCTTGGACATATGCGAAGAGGCGGGAGCGCAGACTCGCCTCTTCACCGCCAATGCGCTCGAGCTTCCCTTCTACGCGCCAGGCAGGGAACTGGCGAGTTCGGCGGCCTCCACATTGGTCGCAGCTATGCGCGAGGCCGATGCGATCATCCTGTCCTCGCCCGGCTATCATGGCTCGATATCGGGCCTTATCAAGAACGCGCTCGATTATACCGAAGAGATGGCGGAGGATTCCCGCCCCTATTTCGATGGTTTGCCGGTGGGCCTGATCGCCGCTGGGTCGGGTTGGCAGGGCGCCAACACGACGGTCGCCGCATTGCGCTCGATCGTCCATGCTCTTCGCGGCTGGCCGACGCCCCTGGCGGTCGCGCTCAACTCGCGCCAACCCTTGTTCGATGCCGAAGGCCAGTTGGTGGCGACCCAGGTGGACGAGCAGATTCGCGCCATGGCCGGCCAGATCATGCATTTTCTGGAACGCGCGCGGCCCCCGGTGGCGGCCTGACAAGGAAGCCACGGGCTGCGTTCCGAGCGCGGCCCGGCCTTTCGATTACCAATGTTCAAAAGCCGCAGACGAGAAGGCGGCACGAGGGGAGAAGACATGAAGGGACGTTTCAAATCCGGCATTTCGCCGATGGTGCTGGCTGCAGGACTAGCGGTAGCGCCTGCTGTAGCCTTGGCCCAGCAGACCGCGGCCGGTTCCGCTACAGGGTCGCAGGGCAGTGCATCCGCAGCGACTGATGGCGCAGGTACGCAAACGAGCGAGGGCCTCGCTGACATCGTGGTGACCGCCAGCAAGATCTCGGCGAACGTGCAGAAATTGCCGGTCGCGATCTCGACCATCGATGGCAGCGACCTCGTGAGGCGTGGCGTCAGCCAGGCCCAGGACGTCTCCAAGCTCGTGCCGGGGCTCCAGGTCGAGGCGAATGCCGGAGGCGCGGCATCGATCTACATCCGTGGCATCGGATCACGAGTTCTGACCGCCAACGCCGACCCCGCCGTCGCCTTCAGCGTCGATGGTGTCTATTTCTCCCGCGCATCCGGCCTCAATTCCGGCTTCTTTGACATCGCGCGCGTCGAGGTGGTCAAGGGGCCCCAGGGCACGCTCTATGGGCGCAATGCGACCGGCGGCGCGATGAATATCATCACGAACAAGCCCAAGCTCGGCGTGCGCAGCCTCGAAGGCAGCCTCGAAGTGGGCAACTATGACAGCATTCGCACCGCGCAGGCGGTGAACCTGCCGCTGACGGACAACCTTGCGATCCGGCTAGCGGGACAGGTGGTGCATCGCGATGGCTATCTGAGCGACGGTTATAATGACGAGGTCAGCCAGGCCGGTCGCGTGAGCCTGGCATGGGAGCCAACGTCCACGATCAAGGTCTATCTGTCGGGCGACTATGCCCATCAGGGCGGCAAGGGTAGCGCGTTCACGCCCACCGGGCCGAAAGCCGCCAAGGGGCTCGCAACCCGCTTCGTCGATCCATCCAATCCGTGGCTGGGCCCGAGCGATCTCAAGGTTACGGCCGCCTTGCAGGCGGCGGCACCGGCCAGCGCCATTCCTGTGCCCCTGGCAGGGACCTACTGCGCGGGTCTGCCTTATCCCGTGGGCCAGGCCCAGCCGGTTGCCGGGACGCCGGCCATCCTGACCTGCTCCTATCCATTCGGCGCGTCAGCGGTCGGCAGCGATGGCCGGCTCGACAACAAGTTCGGCGGGGCGAACCTGACCGTGGACGCTGACCTGGGCTTCGGGACGCTCTCCGCGATCGGAGGCTATCGCAAGACCAAGGTCGATTCGGTTGGCTATGCGACGCTGACCCGTCAGTCCCAATATCAGGACGTGGACCAATATACCGGGGAATTGCGGCTTGCCTCGAATGGCGCAGGGCCGCTGCGCTGGATCGTTGGGGGATATTATTCCTACGAAAAGCAGTTCTCGACGCTTTACGTGCCCACCGGCAACCTGGCCTTGTCCAACCCGCTGCCTGCATCCGGGTCACCTTTGCCTGGAACCGTGTGCGCCGGCCCCCTTGACCCCGATGGCCCTGGTCCGCAGCCTGCGGTCTCCGGCCTCTGCCTGGCGCAGGCATCGATCATCCAGAACGCGATCCTGATCTCCCAGCCCGCCCTCGTCGACGAGAATTACGCGGCCTTCGGCCAGGCGACCTATTCCCTGCTGGATAGCCTGCGCCTGACGGCAGGAATCCGCTACACGCATGAGCGCAAGCAATCGGATGGCGGCATCATCCAGTCCTACTACACCGCGCCGGCAGGGCTCGTGACCAGCTTCCCAAGCGAAGGGCGGGTCAGCTTCAACAATACGAGCTACCGCCTCGGCGTCGAATACGACATCGCGCCACGCGCGATGTTCTACGCGCAGTTCGCGACCGGCTTCCACGCAGGTGGCTTCAACCTTGGCGTCGAGGAAGGCCCTAACTTCTATCCCTACAAGCCTGAAACGGTGAAAAGCTATACCGTGGGCCTGAAGACGCGGCTGTTCGCTAACCGCCTGCAGTTCAACATCGAGGGCTTCTGGGTGGATTATGACGACTACCAGACCCAGCGCCTCGGGCGGATCAACGACGGTTCGGTCGCCTGCAGCCAGTTGGCGATCCTGCCTTCCTGTCCGCTGACGGTCCGGACCGAGAACGCCGCTGCTGCGCGCAGCCGCGGCATCGAGGCGGACATTCTGCTCCAGGTCGGCGCCAACGGCACTCTCAGCGCGAACATCCTCTACAACGACGCCTATTTCCGTAAATTCCTGCTTGCCGACACCTTCACCGGGGCGATCACCGACTATGGCGGCGTATCTCTGCCGGCTGCCTCCAAATGGACGGTCTCGGCCGGTTACCAGCATCGCTTCCCGCTTGCGAACGGCGGGACCGTGGTGGCCGAAGCGCGCACGCAGTTCAAGAACGACACCTGGATGTGGTATATCCACGATGCCGGCAACTTCCAGAAGGCCTATACCCGCACCGACCTGACGCTGGGCTATGAAGCGCCTGACAACCGCTGGAACATCAGCGCCTTCGTGCGCAATCTCGAAGACAAGGCCACCCTCCAGCAGGGCACGCCGCCCGACGCGCAGACCGGCCTCACGCTCAACACGCTCAACGCGCCGCGTACCTATGGCGTCAACCTTGCCTACCGGTTCTAGAAGGGCTGCCTGACAGATGAACGCTTCAAGCCCCGCCGATCTTGCCACGCCTCCAGGCAACCGCCTGGAGGTCGAACCGACCCGAACAGGCATCTATGCCTGGTACGTCCTCATGCTTCTCGTTCTCGTCCACAGCTTCAATGCGGTGGACCGGGCCATCATCAGTATCCTGGTCGAGCCGATCAGGCTCGAATTCGGCTTCTCGGACGGCCAGATCGGCCTGCTCGCGGGGCTCGGCTTTGCCATCTTCTATGCCCTGTTCGGCGTTCCGGTCGCGCGCCTCGCGGACCGGACCAACCGTCGCAACATCCTGGCCGTGGGCGTCGCGCTCTGGTCAGGCATGACCGCCCTGACGGGCTATGCGACCGGCTTTGCCACCATGCTCGCCGCCCGCATCGGCGTCGGCGTCGGAGAGGCGACCTGCTATCCGACCGCTTATCCGCTGATCGGCGACTATTTCTCTCCGGCGAGGCGCCCCAAGGCTTTCGCGCTGTTCCAGGCGGGCGCGTTCATCGGCATCGTGCTCGGCGCGGTGATCGCGGGCAAGGTCGCCGAGGCGCACGGCTGGCGCGCCGCTTTCCACATCATTGGCCTGCCTGGCCTCGTCCTGGCTGTGATCGTCTGGCTGACGGTGCGCGAGCCTGTTCGCGGTGCCTCTGAAGTCGCGCCGCCGCTTCCATCCACCACGACCGGCCTGCTCGGCGCATTCCGTGAACTTTTTGCCCAGCGCGACTTCGTGATGGTCGTCTTCACCGCGACGGCGCTCTCCTCCACGCAGGCGATCGCCGCAAGCTGGGGCTCGGCCCTGCTCATGCGCCTTTACCATGTGAGCCAAGGGGACGTCGGATTGATTGCTGGTCCGGTGGTAGGCCTTGGCGGCGTGGCCGGTACGGTGCTGGGCGGTCTCGCCGCCAGCTACCTGACGCGCCGGCAAGGCACTTTACGCGCTGGTCTCCTCGTGCCGATCTGTACCGTCCTGTTCGCACCGATCGCGCTTGTGCTGTTCTGCTTTGGCCCGACCTTGCCATTCGTGCTCGTGGGGGGCGGCCTTGGAGCATTTCTTGTCGCTGCCCATACGGGGCCGGTCATCGCCGTGGCCATCGGCCTCGTCGGGCCCCAGAACCGGGGCGTTGCGTCATCCTTCCTTGTCCTGGGCCAGACCCTCATCGGCTTCGGCTTCGGACCGACGCTGGTCGGGCTGCTCAGCGATGCCCTGGCGCCCAGGCTGGGCCTCGACGCGCTTCGCTACGCCATGCTCGCGGCCCCAGCCTTCGTGGTCCTTGGCTGGATCGGCCTGGTGCTCGCCTATCGCCGCATCGGCGACCGTCCTGCCGAAGCGCGCGCCTAGCAACAGCGTCCCGGATTTCACCATAGTTCAGGCTGCTAGCCCCGGCTCCGGAACGGATGCCGGGGCCATTTGCATGGAAACCCGCTTCATCAATTCGACCAGCCAAAGGATGATCGGCTCCCGATCCCGGTAGGACTGCCATTGCGCGACGAAGGTCAGGCGAGGCGTTTCGACCGGGCAGGGCACGACGCGCAGTGGCATCGTGCTGGCGCACATGTCCGCGAAGCGACGCAGCGTGGTGATGACGAGGTCTCCTCCCACCACGAGGCGGGGGAGCGTCGAATAGGCGCCCGTCTTGACGGCGATGTCCCGCCGGCCGTGCAGGTGGTGCAAGGCCGCTCCCACGGGATGCCGCATCGCATTGGGCGTATGCTCGATGGCGGCGTGCCGCAGGCTGAAATACTCCGCTTCCGTCATCGTCTCGCCGACCTTGCTGTTGCCCTCCCATATGAGACAGCACAGTTCGTCGCTGAACAGCTCCATGGAAGGATAGTCGGGCAAGGAGAACGCCTCCGAGACGATGGCGACGTCCAGCGGTTCACGAAACAGGAGGTCGACCGGCTCGTAGGAAATGGCTTCGACACCAGGGAGAGATGCGGTGCCTCGCGCTGGACGGCCCCGAACACTTCGTTCAGGAAGACATATTCGACGATGTCGGGTGCCGTCACCGTCAACGTCCGCCCATCGGTGAGCGGATCGAAGTCCAGTGAGAGGCCGAGGGCGTCGCGTGCGGATTGCAGCGTGGCGCGGATCCGTGGCCGCAGCGCGATCGCAAGTTCCGTGTAGCGGGTCTCGGTCGCAGAGTAGACGACCAGCTCATCCTCGAAATAGGCGCGCAGCTTCTTGAGGGACACGCTCATCGCTGGCTGCGTGACGTGCAGGTTGTTGGCCGCCTCGGTCAACGTCCGTGCATGGAGGATCGCATCGAGCGCGAAGAACAAATTGAAGTTGAACCGTTTCATGTCAGGCCTTGCGTCCGTCGTCCCGCGGAGCGCCGGCACCCGTTCATCGTGTCCTCGACCCGCGTTTCCCGTGCGGTCCCCGCGGCCGCACCCTTGCGGCTATCCTAGCCCTTCACCATCGAAAGTGGGATAAATAAACGACATGAGCGGATAGTCCTTAGTGATTGGCCAGCCCGTTGCCGCAACCATAAGCCCGTCCGGAACAAGAATGGAGGGGTTCAGTGCGCATCGACGTCCACGCTCATTACTATCCGGAGCGCTACACCGACCGGCTGGTCGATCTCGGCCTCAACCAGGCCCGCGGGGCCGGCCAGTCCCCGGACCTGTCTTCCCGTCTCAAGGCGATGGATGACACCTGTACCGAGGTGCAGATCCTCTCGTCCGCCGCGCTCGACACGCAGGTTCGCAACGTCGAAGGGGCGGTGGAGGCCGCCCGGCTCGTCAACGACCTCTATGCCGAGACAAGCCAGCAGCATGGCGGCCGCTTTCGTGCCTTCGGCTGGGTACCGCTGCCCTATGTCGACGAGGCCATCAGCGAGATGCAGCGCTGCCTCGACCAGCTCGGTTTCGCCGGCATCTGCTTCCCGACGCTCTTCCACGAGCGGCCGCTCGACGACAAGGCGTTCGACCCCTTCTGGGCGGAGATGAACCGCCGCAAGGCCAAGGCCTACGTGCATCCGGTGGGCAGCCACAGCATGTGCCATCATGGCATGGGTGACTTCGGCCTCCACACCGCGATCGGCTCGATGGCGCAGGTGCAAATGGCCGCCCAGCGCATCGTCTATTCGGGTCTCAGCGCCCGCTATCCCGACATCGAGTTCATCTTTGCGGTCTGCGGGGGTTATCTGCCCTATACCTGGGAGCGCATCCGCCGAAACCTCGACCGTGCCCTGACGCTGAGCGCCAAGGATGCGGTGGGCGGTGGCTTCTTCTCCTGGATCAAGGATACGCCGATCACCATCGACGATCCGATGAAGCCGTTCCGACGCTTCTGGTACGATACCAGCGTCCAGGACATTCCCGAGGCCATGAAATGCGTGAAGAGCAGCTACGGCGTGGATCGCCTGCTCCTGGGCTCGGACGAGATCTTCGCCAGCCTCGTCGAGGTGGTCAGTTACATCGAGACCAACCCTTATCTCACCGCCGAGGAGAAGCGGATGATCCTCGACGAAAATGCCCAGAAGCTCTTCCGGTTCTGAGGGCGACGCAGGATGACACGCATCGACGACAAGGGCCTCGACCTTCTGTTCCGCACGGCCCGGAGCCATAATGGATGGAGCGACCGGGACGTCGGGGACGAACTGATCCGCGAGGTCTATGATCTCGCGCGGCTGGGCCCGACATCCGCCAACACCAGTCCCGCACGCTTCATCTGGGTCCGCGGCAACGAGGCGCGGCTGCGCCTCGCCGCCTGCGCGATGGGCCCCAATGCCGCCAAGATCCTGAGCGCGCCGGTGACCGTCATCGTCGCGCGCGACCTCGGTTTCGTGCGCAACATGCCGGTCCTCTTCCCCCACGCCCCGCATATGCACGACATGATGGCAGACCCCCGGTTCGGGGTACCGACCGCCGTGCGCAATACCACGCTGCAAGGCGCTTACCTGCTGCTGGCGGCGCGGGCGCTCGGCCTCGATTGCGGGCCGATGTCGGGGTTCGATCCGGTCAAGGTCAAGGACGCCTTCTTTGCCGACGAGGATCTCGAGGCTGATTTCATCTGCTCGATGGGATTCGGGAACGGCGAAGGGATGTTCGAGCGGCTTCCACGCCTGGCGTTCGACGAGGCGAACCGGATCGCCTGACCGAGGCCGGATAGGACGAAGCAATGAACAGGCCTCGGCCTTGGGCGCGGGGCCGCACGAGAGGCACGACTATGAACGATAATGACACCGGGAGATCGCTCCCGCTCCTCGTGATCGGCGGCGGCATTGCGGGCATGTCCTTCGCGATCCGCGCGCGCGAGGCGGGGCATGCGGTGCACCTCGTCGAGGCCGATCCGGACTGGCGCGTGGCCGGTGCCGGGATCAGCATCACCGGCCCGACCTACCGGGCCCTCAAGCGCCTTGGCCTGCTTCAGGCGGTGATGGCGGAAGGCTTCTATATTGGCACGGGCAGCTATATCTGCGCGCCCGATGGCAGGGTCGTCGCGGAACTGCCGATGGAGCGGCTCGAACCCGACTTGCCCACGGCGGGCGGGATCCTGCGGCCGCGCCTTCACCGCATTCTTTCCGAGCGCGTGCGGCAGCTGGGCGTCGAGGTCCGGCTTGGGATCACCGTTTCGAGCCTTGAGGAAGGCGGAGAAGGGCTTCTCGCCCGCTTCTCGGACGGCTCGAACGGCCATTATCAATTCGCCGTCGGCGCGGACGGCGCCTTCTCTACGACCAGGGACCTGCTCTTCCCCGACGCGCCGGAGCCTCGCTATACCGGGCAATATTGCTGGCGGATGCTGGCCGACCGACCATCCGAGATCGACCGGCCATTCTTCTTCATGGCCCCCGACATCACGGCGGGGCTCATGCCATGCTCGAACGACCAGATGTACCTGTGGGTGCTCGAGAACGCGCCCGCGCGGCGTCGGATCGACGACGCCACCGCCGCCGAAGGACTGCGGGCGCTGTTGGCCCCGTTCGGCGGGGCACTCGGGCGCCTGCGCGATACGATCGATGGCACGACCGAAGTCATCAGCCGGCCACTCGATGCCCTCTTGCTGCCGCGTCCGTGGCACAAGGGGCGTACCGTCCTGATCGGTGATGCGGTGCATGCAACGACGCCGCACCTGGCATCCGGCGCCGGCATCGCGATCGAGGACGCGCTGGCGCTCGGCGAGGCGCTGGCTCTCGGCGGCGATCCCGCAGCAATCTTCACCCGCTTTGCCGACCGGCGCTGGGAACGCTGCCGCCTGGTGGTGGAAAGCTCGGTCGAGATCGGCGCCATGCAGCAGGCCGGCGGCTCCCCCGACAAGCTCAACCACCTCATGCACGCCGCCCAGCAGGCGCTCAACCAAAAAATCTGATCGGAGACCACCCATGGCAATCCTTGGCATTGAAAGCGTTATCTACGGGGTCGACGACCTCGAGGCCTGCACGCGCTTCTGGGACGACTTCGGCCTCGAGCCGGTTTCGCGCGACGCACGCGAGAGCATCTTCGAGGTCGCCAGCGGTTCGCGCGTCATCGTGCGACGGCGCGACGATACCGGGCTCGCCGACTGGTTCGACTGGCCCGGCGTGAAGCTCGTCACCTGGGGTGTCGACACGCCCGAAGCACTGGAGGCGTTGGTGCGCGATCTTTCGCGGGACCGCGACGTACGCCGCGACGAGGATGGCACCGCCTACGCCTTCGGCGACGACGGGATGCCTTTTGCACTGAGGCTATGGGCCAAGCGCCCAGTGGTCTCGCAGCCCGATGCCGTCAACGCGCCCGGCTGCATCCAGCGGCTCAACCAGCATCGCAAGTGGCGCAGCCGGGCGCGTCCCAAGACGCTCAATCACGTCGTCTTCTTCTCACACGACTATGTGAAATCCTTTGAATTCTACCGCGATCGCCTCGGCTTCCGGCTCACCGATCACAGCGAAGGCCTCGGCGTCTTCGCCCGCGCCAATGGAACCTACGAGCATCACTCGATCTTCTGGGTGAACACCGCCCTGCCGGTCGCACCCGACGCGCAGGGCTTCATGCATCTCGCCTTCGGCCTCGAGGATATCGACGAGGTCATGCTGGGCGCGAACATCATGGCGGAACGCGGCTGGACGAACACCTCGCCCAACAGCTCGGGCGGACTGTCCCGGCACCGCATCACTTCCGCTATCTACTACTATCTCGACAATCCCAACGGCGGCGAAGCGGAATATCACTGCGACACCGATTATCTCGACGACAATTGGGTTCCTCGCGCGTGGGACTGGAAGTTCGGATCCTTGCTCTGGGCTCACAATACGCCGTCCTTCTTCCGGACGGACAACGATAATTGGGACATGCGCTTCGATCCCGAGGGCACGTCGCTCGAGCCGTTCCGCAAGGACGCCAGGCCGGCGCTTCCCTCCGGCCTGGACGCGATCACCGCGCAGGACGAGCACGCCCTCTAAAGGAAATCGACGATGTTCAGCTATTTCCCGGACAATTATGTCTGGAACCTCTCCGTCGACATCGCCATCGAAAGCGGTGCCCAGATCGGCGAGATCGAAGAGATGTGCGCGCCCCTGCGGGACGCGGCGAAGCGCGGGGCCGATGCGGGCACGGCCGCCTTCATGGCCAGCTGGGTGGCGATGGCCGACAGGCTCGACGCCCTGGCCCATGAGGATGCGGCGCTGGGCCGCAATTTCTCGGCCGGGACCAAGCTGCACCGCGCGGCCCTCTACTACCAGACGGCCGAGCGCATGCAGGCGCACGGCGCCCCATCGCGGATGGCGGTCTTCGAGAAGGGCCAGGATGCGTTCCGCCGCGCCATCCTGCTTGGGCGCGACAATCTCGAGCGGGTGGAAATACCCTATGAGGGCGGGATCATCCCCGGCTACTTCATGGGCGCGACCCATGGCGAGGGCGAGCGTCCGACGCTGGTGTTCGTGAACGGCCTCGACAGCTCGAAGGAAATGCTGGTCTGGACCCGTCTCGGTGCAGAGCTCGCGCGGCGCGGCGTCTCGACGCTCCATATCGACCAGCCCGGTACCGGCGAAGCCCTGCGCACCCATGGCCTTGTCGCCGTGCCGGATAGCGAGCGCTGGGCCTCGAAGGTGTTCGACTACCTGGAAACCCGGCGCGACGTGGACGAAGACCGCATCGGCATCATGGGCCTGTCGCTCGGCGGCTATTATGCGCCGCGCGCGGCAGCCTTCGAACCCCGCTTCGCACTCTGCGCGGTCTGGGGGGCCAATCATGACTGGGGCGCGGTGCAGCATGCCCGCCTCAAGCGCGAGGGCGAGAACCCAGTGCCCCATTATTGGGAGCATGTCCGCTGGGTCTGGGGCGCGGCGGACATGGATAGCTTCATGGAGATCGCCAACAAGGTGACGCTGGACGGGGTCCTCGACCGCATCAAGGTGCCCTTCCTCGTCACGCATGGCGAGAACGACCGCCAGATCCCTCTCGCCTATGCCCAGCGAACCTATGACCAACTGGTCAATTCACCCAAGCGCGAGTTCAAGATCTTCGACAAGCGGACCGGCGGCGTCGAGCATGTGAGCCTCGACAACATGTCCTATGGCCGCGACTTCATTGCCGACTGGGTCGCCGAAACCTTTGGGGAGCGGACCGCATGAGCACCGAGCCAGGCACGCCGATCCGCCGGATCGTCACCGGTCACGACGGCCAGGACAAGGCGATCATCGCTTCTGACGGGCCTCCCACCCGGGTTTTCGACCAATTGGGAGAGGAAGGGCTCGTCTTCTACGAGATCTGGAACACGCAGGGCACGCCGGCCCGGATCGACCGGAACGATGAAGAGCCGGCGGAAGATCGCCTCGTCCTTGCACCGCCGCCGCACGGCACGCGGATTCGCATCCTCGATATCCCGCCCGACAAGCCCGAGGCCGACTTCGACGCGGTCTTCGAGAATATCGGTGGCAAGGATGCCCATGTCGGGGAGGCTTCCAAGCGTCACGCCAGCTTCCACCGTACGCGCTCGATCGACTATGGCATCGTCCTGTCGGGCGAGATCACCTTGCTGCTCGACATCGGCGAAACCGTGGTGCGCGCCGGCGACATCGTCGTGCAGCGCGGCACCAACCATGGCTGGGTCAACCGCAGTGACCGGCCCTGCCGGATCGCCTTCATCCTTGTCGACGGCGTCTTCGAGGACGGGCTTGCATGACGATCCTCGTCACCGGCGCCACCGGGTTCGTCGGACAGGCGCTGGTTGCCCGCCTGCGCGCGCGCTCCTGCCGCGAGCCAGTGCGCCTGCTCGACCGGGTCGAGCCGCCGCGCATCGATGACGAGCGCTTCACCGCGCTCGCCGGCGACCTCCTCGACCCGCCGGTCGTTACCGCGGCCCTCGCGGGCGTCGACACCGTCATTCATCTTGCCTCGGTTCCCGGCGCCGCGGCCGAGGCGGACCCTTTGCTGGCGCGCCGTGTCAATATCGACGCTACCCTGGGCCTTCTTGAGCAGATCGATGCGGGCAAGCGCCCCGTCCGGTTCGTCTATGCCAGTTCGATCGCGGTATTCGGCAGCCTGCCGGGCCATGTCGATGATGCGACGGCGGCACTCCCGGCGATGGTCTATGGTGCGCAGAAGCGAATGATGGAACTGGCGCTGGCCGACTTCCATCGGCGCGGGCGCGTCCGGGGCATCGCCTTGCGGCTGCCAGGCGTCGTCGCCCGCCCATCTGGCGCCTCGGGCCTCAAATCGGCCTTCATGAGCGAGATCTTTCACGCTGCGGCCAACGGCGATGCCTGTGTGCTGCCCGTCAGCCGCGCGGCGACAGCCTGGATGATGTCGGGCAACTGCGCCGCCGGCAATCTCCTTTATGCAGCGACGCTCGGCGACGTCTCCGGCCAGGCCTTGACCCTCCCTGCGGTGCGGGTTCGCATGGGCGATCTTGCCGACCTCCTCTTCGGCGAGCGATCGCCCGACGTCCGTTTCGAGCCCGATGCGGCGCTGGAGACCGCGTTCGGATCCTATCCTCCGCTGTCGACCCCGGCGGCCGAGGCCCTCGGCTTCCGTCATGACGGCGATCTTGCCGCGCTGGCCGACACCGTCCTTGCCGATGTCTTGGACCACGGGTGAGCGACGTCCTTCGCCGCTGGTTCGGTCTTGAAGGCCGCACCGTCCTGCTGACCGGCGGGACCGGCGGGATTGGGACGGCCATGAGCCGTGCCTTTGCCGGCGCGGGCGCAAGGCTGGTCTTCTCCGGTGACGACGAGGCGACCGGCAGCCTGCTCGCACGCGCCCTCGGCGATGCGGGGCATGAGGTGCTTTTCCATCCATGCGATGTCGCGGACCGCGGGACGCTCGATGGGCTGCTGGAAGCCACCTGCCGCCGGTTCGGCCCGCCGGCCATCCTCGTCTGCAACGCGGGTATCGCTGGTCCGCATGGGACGATGGGTTCGGCCAGGGAAGCCGAATGGGCAAGCCTGCTGCGCATCAACCTCGACCATCCGCTTCACCTTGCCAATCGCGTTGCCCCGCTCATGGCCCAGGAGCGCGGCGGCAGCATCGTGCTGACCGCCTCGCTTGCCGGGCTGCGCGGCAACAAGGCTGTCGGGCTCTATGGCATCGCCAAGGCCGGCCTCATCCAGCTCGCCCGCAACCTCGCGGTGGAATGGGGGCCCGCGGGTGTCCGGGCCAACGCCCTCGCGCCCGGCCTTGTCGAGACGGGCTGGGCAGGCGCCATCCTGGCCGATGCACAGGCCCGCGAGCGCCGTCTGTCGCTGACCCCGTTGCGGCGGGTCGGCACGCCCGAGGAGATCGCCGCCGCCGCGCTCTTCCTCGCGGGCCCCGGCGCCGGCTTCATCACCGGGCACTGCCTCGTGGCAGACGGCGGCACGCTCATCTCGGATGGAAATTGAGGACGGAACGAAGACCATGAAGCTTGCCACTCTCGACGATGGAACCCGCGACGGATGCCTCGTCCTTGTTTCCCGCGACCTCGGCGCGATCCTTGCCTGCGACGACGTGGCTGGGACATTGCAGGAAGCGCTCGAGGATTGGGATCGGGTGAGCCGGCTGCTGGCGGCCATGGCCGAGAGGCTCGACCATGGCGGTGCGGCGGGTGCCCGTCCGTTCGATGCCGGCGCGATGAAGGCGCCTTTGCCCCGCGCCTGGCAATGGCTCGACGGCTCCGCTTTCTCCACCCATGGCCAGCTCATGCAACTGGCCTACGACCTGCCGCCGGTGCCGAGCGACATTCCCTTGATGTACCAAGGGCTTTCGCACCGCTTTGCCGCAGGCCACGAGGACATGGTCTTCCCGAGCGCAGCCGACGGCATCGATTTCGAGGCAGAGCTGGCCGTCATCGTCGACGACGTCCCCCAGGGCGTGTCGCCCGAGGAGGCGCTTGGCCACATCCGTCTCGTCATGCTGGTGAACGACTGGAGCCTGCGTGTCCTTGGTGCCGCCGAGATGCGCACCGGCTTCGGCTGGGTGCAGGCAAAGCCTGCCTGCAGCGCGGCGCCCGTCGCCGTCACGCCGGATGAACTTGGCGACCGCTGGAAGGACGGCCGGGTCCACCTGCCCGTGATGGTGCATTACCAGGGCGGCCGGTTCGGGGAGGCCGACGCCGGCTGCATGGACTTTGGGTTCCACGAGCTGATCGCCCATGCCGCCCGGACGCGCGCGCTGTGCGCGGGGACGATCATCGGCTCCGGCACGATTTCCAATCCCGCCTACAATGTCGTGGGCTCAAGCTGCATCGCCGAACGGCGGGCGATCGAGAAGATCGAGCGCGGCGCGCCGCACACACCGTTCATGCAGAGCGGGGAAGCCGTGCGCATCGAGGTGCGCCAGCGGCGGGGATCGCTTTTCGGCGCGATCGACCAGCGCGTCGTCGTCGCAGGACGGGATTGAGCAAGTGCCGTGCCTTTTCCGGGCGCGGACGGGGAATATCGAGCGGACAGGGGGGAAGCATGGATAGTCTATCGGGATAGCGACGCCCGGATGGTGAGGTGCGATGGAGCCACATGGGCATCTTGCGCAGGGCATCATCACGGCCCTGCGCGCGGTGAAGGAAATCCATGAACTGAAGGGCCTGATGGAAGCGGTCGCCAATGAGATCGGCTGCCGCTTCTGGGCGCTCGTCCACCATGACGATCTCGCGGTGCCCCGCGACGGCCTCGTCAATCTCAAGCATTATCCCGCCGCCGTCGTTCGCCGGCTGGTCCGCGACCGGCACATGCGGCGCGATCCTGTGATCCGGGGCTGCCTCTTTGCCGACAGTGCCTTCGTCTGGTCGGATTTGCCCTCCATCATCGCGCTCGATCGATCCGATGAGGCCGCGCTCGCCTTCGGCGCTCGCTGGGGCCTCAACGAAGGCATATCCGTGCCGAGCTGCCTGCTCGGCGATTGCATCGGCTCGTGCACCTTCGCTGGCATGCGCCGGCCCGAGACCGCGCCGTCCCTCCTGGGGCTCGTGCAGATGATCGGCATTTTCGCCTTCCAGGCCGCACGGCGGCTCCATGGCGCCCCTGGTGCGCCGCGCGCCAGGCCGCGCCTGCATCCACGTCCGCGCGATTGCGTGGCGCTGGCCGGGCGCGGCTATTCCAACAAGGAGATTGCCCGGGCGCTCGGCCTCGCACCGCGGACCGTCGATGGCTATCTCACCGAGGCCCGCCGCCTCTTCGATGCCCACGACCGGACCGAGCTGGTCGTGAGCGCAATCCTTGCCGGCGAGGTCGGACTGCACGAGCTTCGGCGCGGTCAACCCGGGTAATTGCTCGGTCTATCTGGGCGCGCGCCGCACTGCTTCCTTGGCAATGCAATCCAGCCAAGCGGAGCCATCGCATGATCCACCTCATCGCCAATCATCCCGCCCATCCAAGGCGCGATCTCGTCCAGTCCATGTTCGCCGATCGCAAGCAGCTCTTCGTCGACTTTTTCGGCTGGGACGTGCCGGTCATCGACGGCCGCTTCGAAATCGACCAGTTCGATACGCCCGAGGCGCTCTACATCATCATTGCCGAGGAGACCGGCGCCCATGCGGCGTCGCTGCGGCTCCTGCCGACCGAACGCCCCCACATGCTGGGCACGATCTTTTCTGACCTGTGCCCGCTCGGCGTCATTGCCGACGCACGGACCTGGGAAAGCACCAGGCTGTGCTTGCCCCGCCGCCACGGCGCTGCCCGGCGCCGGGACTTGCGCAACCAGCTTATCTCGGCCATGGTCGACGTGGCGCTGGAGCGCGGGATCGATCGCTATACCGGCGTCCTTCCCGAAAGCTTCCGCAAGGACGTTCTGGCGATGGGCTGGAAAGCGGAGCCGCTCGGCCCCGTCGTTCGCATGCCCGGCGGCCCGGTCGGCGCCTTCCTCGTCCACATCGAGCCCGAGACGCCCAGGCGGCTGTGCTGGACCCAGACTTATGTCCAGGCCGGCAAGGCAGCTGCGGCATGAACGCCGATCGTCTCGCCGCGACGCTCGACCGCGATGGCTGGTGCGTCCTGGAGAAAGCCCTGTCGGCTACGGTGCTCGACGATCTCGAGCAGGACCTGTCACCCAGTTTCGGCGCGACGCCGCTTTGCCAGGGACCATTTTATGGCGAGCGGACACGTCGCTTTGGCGGGCTTCTTGGCCGCTCTATCCATGCCCAGAAGCTGGTCATGCATCCCACGATCCTTAAGGTCGTCGAGGCGCTGCTGCACCCCTGGTGCGAGCGCATCGCCCTCAATCTCACCCAGGCGATCGAGATCATGCCCGGCGCCTTGCCGCAGCTTCCCCATCGCGACCAGGACATGTGGCATGGGCCAAAGGGCAGTGTCGAATATCTCGTCAACGTCATGTGGCCGCTCACCACTTTCACCCGGGAAAATGGCGGCACGCGGCTGTGGACCGGGAGCCAGTTCGACCAGGACATCCCGGTGCTGCCCGATGAGGACACGATCGTCCCGCATCTCTCTCGCGGGGACGCCCTGGTCTTCCTGGGCTCGACGCTCCACGGTGGGGGCGGCAATGCTTCCGCTGCGCCCCGTCGCGGCATCGTGGTCAGCTATTGCCTTGGCTGGCTGAAGCCGTTCGAGCTGCAATGGCTGGTCTACCCGCCTGCGGTCGCCAGGAACTTCCCGCCCGAGGTTGCAGCGCTCGTGGGCTACGCCCAGCATCGCCCGAACCTCGGCAACGTCGAGGGCCAATGTCCATCCATTCTGCTTGGCGAGGATGTTCCCCGCTATCTGCCGGCGATCGATGCCCTGCGGCCCGACCAGGCCGAGGCAGCCGATCTGTTCGTCCGGTCGCAGATGGGCGAGATGGGCTGAAAGCGATGGTTGCTCGCGCGCTTCTCGGCCGGCTTGATGCGCTGGCCCGCTGCGGGCGTGCGGGCCTTGCCTGGGAGGTGTTGCGACGCAATCCGGCCTACCGCTCGGCGGTCCGAGACCTTGCCGGGGCCATGTGCCCCGGCAAGGCCGCCTCCCAAGACTTTACCGCTATCTGGGGGCTTCACTTTCGCTGAAGATCCGGCGTTGGATTGCGCCCGCGTCCTGCCGATCTGGGCGGCGGGGTTGGATCCGTGCGTCCTGCGCGCGCAGGCGGTGCGGCCCGGCTCGCCGTCGCCGACTTTGTGGCTCGAAATAGCGGGCCGGCATTGCCAATGCGTCGTGGGTGCGGATACGACGCACCTTGCCTTCGCCTGCGCCGGGGAAATCGCCCGGATCGATCTTGAGGGTACTGCCGCGCCTGCGGCACGCTTGCTGCTGCAATTCGAGGTCCTGGCGGACGGTCGGCTGATCCATCAGCTTGCGGCCGTTCACCGGCTATTTAGCGGAGGCGGAGTCAGGCCAGATCCTCGCCGGCTTATGCGCCAGCATCTTTCCCTGCTCGCTCTCGACGCGCATACGGAC
This sequence comes from Sphingobium sp. AP50, assembly GCF_900109095.1. Lineage (GTDB taxonomy): Bacteria > Pseudomonadota > Alphaproteobacteria > Sphingomonadales > Sphingomonadaceae > Sphingobium. The sequence goes on along the minus strand of NZ_FNYZ01000001.1, from coordinate 47,802 downwards.
GGCGCCAGCCTTCGGGAAACCGCCAATCTTGTGCTGGGGCCTGGCGACTGGCCCGGTGACGGCGATCATCGCAAGTCTCAGGTGCGCCGGCTGATCGAGGCGGGCGGTCGTTTGCTGGCGGGCGGGGTTGCCGGGATCTTTTCGTAAGATTCATAAAACTGCAGAGCGCGTCAACGTCGCGTGCGAAAAGGCTCTCATGATTGCCGATAATCAGTCCGGCGTTAGCCCTCTCTGCCGGGATCGCTGATAAGCGCGCATGGATCGACGTGGAGAGCGTCGGCGATTTTACCAATAACGGTGACGCTGGCCGATACTCGAGCCCGCTCGATTGATCCGATGTAACGTGAGCTGAGGCCGGTCAGGCCCGCTACATCTTCTTGAGTGAGGTCACGCTTATGGCGAAGCAGACGCAGGTTGGTCGCCAAGGCATGCTTCAAGTCCATACTCCAGCGATCCGGGAGCCGGAACGAAAGTTCTAGGAACGATAGTTCCTAAACGGTATGCTTGCGTCACTGGACGCGAGACGATGATGACAAATCTTATTGATGTTCCATCGGAAGAAGGTGAGGTCTGCGATTATGACCTCAACAATCTGGCGCTTTACGCGGCCCTAATGGATGCCGCCGATGCCGGCCTTTCATGGCAGGAGTCTGCGCGCCAAATTCTGCGTCTCGACGAGTATGATATCATTTCATTTGATCTCTATGAACGACACTTACAGCGCGCGCGCTGGATAGTCGGCAAAGGTCTTCAGTCAGCGCTAATCGCATTTTCTAAGAAAACGTAATCGCTGGGATTGAGGCGCACCGCGGCATAGCCGCGACCGCGCTCTAGGGTTCGCTGCACTCACCCCCGAGCCCCTACAGGTCTCGGCCTGCCGGCAACGATCGCTTGCGCATGGGTGGTCGCCGCGCAGTGCGCGCGGCGGCGTTTTCTGTTTGCCTCTCCCGGCGTGGCGGGTGTGGCCGGCGCTCCCGGCTAGGCCCGTCGCGGCCAGGGACAACCCCGCTCGCTGCGCTCCTGCGGGGTGCTCCACGTGCGTTTCGCCCTTGCGGTGCCCTTGTCCGCTGGAGCCGGGCCTTTTGGTCGCGTTTCGCCGCCCACCCCCGCCTTTGCGGGGAGGCTTTGTGCCTTTTTAGGGTGGCGGAAAGGACAGGCCATGCCGAAATCTTCAAGCCGCAGAGCCACCTGTGAGGTCGGAAAGGACAGGAACGGCGAACGGGCGAGCCTCTATGACGAGGTGAGCACGCGCATCGTCGCGGAACTGGAGGCGGGTCGCTTCCCGTGGGTCCAGCCATGGGGAAAGGTCGAGGGGCTGGGCACCAATGCAGCGCCCGGCCTGCCGCGCAACGCGGTGACGGCCCGGCCTTATTCGGGCGTCAACATTCTGATTCTGTGGTGCGCCGTCATCGAAAACGGCTGGCCGTCGCAAGGCTGGCTGACCTTTCGGCAGGCTCGCGAAGCCGGGGGATGCGTCCGCAAGGGCGAGCGCGGCGTGACCGTGGTCTATGCCGATCGCTTCACACCCAAGGGCGAGGCCGAGCGGGCCACACGCGACGGCGACGAGGCACGCCCCGTTCCCTTCCTTAAGCGCTTTACCGTCTTCAATGTCGCTCAATGTGATGGGCTGCCCGCAGACCTTGGCGGTGATCCGGTGCCGTTGGCCGAGAGCGAGATCGCGCCAATCGCCGGGGAGGTGATCGCTGCCTCGGGCGTCGAGTTTCGCGTGGGCGGGGAGAAGGCTTTCTATGCGCCCGGTGCCGACTTCGTCGCCGTGCCGCCGCAGGCCGCCTTCTTCGATCCGGTGAACTGGCACAGGACGGCATTTCACGAACTTTGTCATGCGACCGGCCACCCCAAGCGGCTGAACCGGGACATGACCAATCCTTTCGGCAGCAAGGACTATGCCCGCGAAGAACTCGTCGCGGAGATGGGCTCCGCCTTCCTGTGTGCCGCGCTCGGCATCGTCCCGACCGTCCGTCATGCGGATTATCTCGGCGCATGGCTCGACGTGCTGCGCGAGGATAACCGCGCGATCTTCCGTGCCGCCAGCGCGGCTTCGAAGGCCGCTGACTGGCTGCTTGCCCGCCATCGCGAGGTTGAGAATGCCCGAGCCGAGGAAAGGATCGCAGCATGATCCTGCTTCCCGATGACCTGCGCGAGACCCTGCGCGCGAATGCGATCCGCCATGGCATCGCCATGCGCAGCGGCCTTGCCGAACCGGACTTCGTGCCCCTCCTCAAGCTCTTCAATCCGCTGGGCGCGGCCACATGGCTGGCGACCGAGCTTGCCGAGGATGGCGATACCCTGTTCGGTCTTGCCGATCTTGGCTTTGGATGCCCGGAAATGGGCACGTTCAGCCTCTCGGAAATCAGCGCTGTCCGGCTGCCCTATGGCATGGGGATCGAGCGCGATCTGGCCTTCGAAACGGCTCATCCGCTTTCCGTCTGGGCCGCATGGTCGCGCCGTTCCGGCTCGATCCTCTGGGCGCAGACGATGCTCCGCCGACACGGTCCGGCTTCCCCCGACGCGCCTGTGGACCCTGACATTCCACCGTCCTGACGGCGGATGACGCGAGGCGGCGCGTCACGCCGCCATGTAAGTGCCGGTCAAGCCACGAACACCGCAACCAGCGCGGCCGGCACCTTTTGAAGAAAGGTGATGACCCATGAAACTCGATCATATTCCCCTCGACAGGCTCTATGTCGACAAGACAAACATGCGCTTTGGCCGCAAGGCCCCGGACGTGTCCGACATCCTGCCGACCGTCCGCGCGCGCGGCGTCATCCAGACGCTGCTGGTCCGTTCTCCCGATGCCGAGGGGCGATTCGGGATCGTCGCGGGAAGCCGCCGCTTCCATGCCAGCCGCGTTGTCGCCGACGAACGCCGGGAGGCGGGCGACATTGATCCCGAAACACTGCTCCTGCCCTGCGCCATCATGGAGGAAGGCGATGATGCCGCCGCCATCGAGGCCTCGATGATCGAGAACATGGCCCGGCTTGACGCCGATGAAGTGCGGCAATGGGAGAGCTTCACCCGGCTGGTGCGAGAAGGACGAGGGCTGGACGACATCGCCATGACCTTCGGACTTCCCGAGCTATCCATCCGGCGCGTCCTCGCGCTAGGCAACCTGCTGCCGCGCATCCGCGATCTCTATCGTGCCGAACGGATCGACCGGGCCACGGTTCGTCACCTGACGCTGGCGAGCAAGAGCCAGCAAAAGGCATGGCTGGCGCTCTTCGACGATCCCGACGCCTATGTCCCGACAGGCCACCAGTTGAAGGCGTGGCTCTTTGGCGGCCAGTCGATCCCGGCCCGCTTCGCCCTCTTCGACATCGATGGTTTCGGGGGCGCAACCATCGCCGATTTGTTCGGCGAAGACCGCTATTTCGCTGATCCCGACGCCTTCTAGACGGCGCAGAACGCAGCGATCGAGACGGCGCGTGCCGCCTATCTCGAGCAAGGCTGGAGCGATGTCGTCGTGGTCCCGCCTGCCGAGCACTTCCAGTCTTGGGAATTCGAAAAGGCCGCGAAGCGCAAAGGCGGGCGCGTCTATATCGATGTGCGCGGCACCGGCGAGGTCATATTTCACGAAGGCTATGTCACGCGCGCCGAGGCGCGCCGGATCGAACGCGGCGAAGCCGCCTGCGCGCCCAGGGTGCAGCGTGGCGAACTGACGTCCACGCTCCAGACCTATGTGGACCTTCACCGCCATGCGGCTGTGCGCGCCGCGCTCATAGGCCATCCGGCGCTCGCCCTGCGTCTCATGCTCGCGCACGCCATCGTCGGCTCGTCCCTTTGGACCGTGCGTGTCGAGCCGCAGGCGAGCCGCAATGACGAGGTGCGCGAAAGCGTCGAAACATGCCGGGGCGAGGCGGTCTTCGACGCGGAACGCCGCTTGGTCCTCGATACTCTCGGCTTCGCCGCCGAAGAGCCGACCGTCACCGGTGGAAGCGGCGACGACCATGGCGTAGCAGGGCTGTTCCTGCGTCTTGTCGCGCTTCCTGACGAGGCCGTGATGCGGGCGATCACCGTCGTCATCGGCGAGACCTTGGCGGCAGGCTCGGCTGCCGTCGAGGCGTCGGTGAGGAGGTCGGGATCGCCATGGCGGACTGGTGGCAGGCCGATGAAGCCCTCTTCGCGTTACTGCGCGACCGCGAAGTGCTGGGCCGGATGACGGCCGAAGTGGCGGGCGAAACGGTCGCCAATGCCAATGCGGGGGAGAAGAGCAAAACCTTGAAGCGGATCATCGCCAACCATCTCGGCGGCGCCGAAGGGAGGGACAAGGTCGAGCGCTGGGTGCCCCGCTGGATGCAATTGCCGCCTTCTGTGTACACCGAAAGGGGCGGTGTCGGCACCGTGGCTGCCCATGCCGAGGTCATGGCTGCGCGGCAGACGGCCAGTGGCAGAGGCACTGCTGAACTGGAGAAAGAAGAGGATCGGCTGCTGCCGCAGGCGGCGTGAATTAGCGTGGGCGGGAGCGATCCCGCCCGCCTTCGGCCTGCTGGGAAAATCGCGCCGCGCGGCCTCGCCCTATGGGCTCGGCCGCGCGGCTTTGTCGTGCCTGGATGGGTGCTGGAACAGACAAGCACGGCCCATTATGATCGCCAGACTGCTCATGGAACCCGGGCGGGAAATGCAGGAGCGGTGATGAAGCGCGCAGACACGACCGACATCAGGATGCGGATCGTCATCGATCGGCCCGTTCCTGGTGTGCTCCACAGCCTGCAATCCAAGGACGGCAAGCCACTCGATCCGCAGCGCTCCCGCGACGGCGAACCACTTGCTTTCGATTTCGCCGTTCGTATCGGACCCGGCCCGAAATTCTACGGCGACCACGTCCGCTCCGAGGGCCCCATCCGCCAGTTCGTCTATGTTCGCGTCGGTCAAGCGGCCGGTGATCCCGGCTCACCCTGGTCCCGCCGGATGAAGGTCGATATCCATGATATCGACCCTGTGCTGTTGGAGCGTGCGGCCAGAGGAGGAATTATCGTCACTACGGTCAGCGGTGCCGGCAAGGACGGCAGCCCCGCCTGCGCCACGGTCCTCGCGTTGCGCCGGGAGCTTCTCGAGCGCTAGGACGCGGGGGGCGTTGTGCGCACACCCTAGCGTTGCGGCTTCCCCGTAGCCGGTTTTTTTCCACGGTATCGTAGCCATATCGTGGGAACAAACGTCTCCACCTTTGGATCGCTCATGCCGACCTTGGCCTCTTTCGAAGGCTGGTCTGGCGGCGTGCGCGCCTAGTCCATGCAACGGCTTCGCGCCTCTTTCTTCCCCGCCCTGACGGGCTCCTCGCGGATCAAGAAACAGGCGCTTCCGCCGTCCTTCGCTGGCGCTGCGGCCGTCCCGGTGCACGGCGGCGCGACACCGCCCGATCGACCGCCATCGAGGCCGCATCGGGCGGCATTCGGGCAATCGAGAAGGAGACATATTATGGCACAGATCGGCAGCTTCACCCGCAACGAGGACGGCGTCTACAACGGGGAAATCCGCACCCTCACGCTTCGCGTCAAGGCCACCATCCGGCCCGTCGAACGTGAGCACGACAAGGCCCCGGACCATCGCGTCAGCGCCGGCGGCGTGGAGTTCGGCGCGGGCTGGACCAAGGCGGCTCGGGAGACCGGCGCCGAATATCTCAGCCTCAAGCTGGACGATCCCTCGCTCCCCGCACCGATCTACGCAACGCTGACCCAGGGCGACAATGGCGAGCACAAGCTCATCTGGTCCCGCTGAGGAGCACGAGCCCCGCGTCGAAACCGGCGCGGGGCCTGGCCCTGCTGTGTCGAAAACGCGCCTAGCGGTTCCGACACTCCCGGCCCGGTATCCCGCCAGCCATCCTCGATGTCGCGACCGCATTGTCGCGGGTCGCTCTATTCGAAGGATGGCTCATCATGGACGACGACGACCAGATCGCCCGGGCGACCCGCGCCAAGCGCGGCTCGCCCTTCCTCAACACCGAGCAGGCGGCAGCCTACCTGAAGATTTCCGGTCTGCTGCTGCGGCGCATGCGGCGCGGCGGCACGGGACCAATCTTCCGCCGCCACAGCCGCTTCGTCCAATATCATATCGATGATCTCGATGCCTGGTCGCGCGAGCATAGTGCGCGTGGGCTGTCGAAGTGAGCGGCCGTCGCGACAGTGGGCGCGATGCGCCGCTTCTCGCCTGGGGTGAGGCGCTTCGCCTGCGCAAGGAGGTGCAGCGTCGCCGCAGCCGGCGCTTCTTCGCCGTCGGACTGGGGCTCGGCATGGTCCTTGGCTCGGCCATGCTTCCGCCAACGCCGCGCCTCGTCTGGAACGCCAGCGCCAGTGCTCCGGTCGGGCTCTACTGGATCAATCCGCATGCGACCGTGGCTCCCGGCGACATGGTGGTGGCACGCTTGCCCGAACCTGTCCGGACGCTCGCCGCCGCCCGGCGTTATCTCCCTGGCAATGTCCCGCTCGTTAAGCGCGTCGTAGCCGAGGCGGGCGATGAAATCTGTGCGCTTGGCGACCAGGTCTTCGTAAATGGCCGGCCGGCGGCGAGGCGACGGGTGGCCGATGGCGCAGGGCGAGCCATGCCCACGTGGCACGGCTGTCGCACGCTGCGGGGGCAGCAACTGTTGCTGCTGATGGACAGTCCGGACTCGTTCGACGGCCGCTATTTCGGGGTGACCGAAGGCAACGAGCTCATCGGGAAGGCACAGTTGCTGTGGCGCCGCTGAGATGGGCCGTGGCCCTTCTGGCGTTCGCCGCGCCGGTCCCGGCAGCGAGCCAGCCATCGGCCCAACAACGTGGATCAACGGTTGCGACATGGCGGCCGTACATCCGCGAGGCGTCGCTGCGTTTCGGCGTCCCGGCGGCCTGGATCGAGCGCGTCATGCAAGCCGAAAGCCGAGGCCGCACCTCCCAGGGCGGACGGCCGATCCGGTCATCGTCGGGCGCGATCGGACTCATGCAGGTCATGCCCGCGACCTGGTCGGACATGCGCGCGCGGCTTGGCCTTGGCGCCGATCCGGATGACCCGCGCGACAACATCCTCGCGGGCACATTCTACCTGCGCCTGATGTACGATCGCTTCGGCTATCCTGGTCTTTTCGCGGCCTATAATGCCGGTCCGGCGCGCTATGCCGACTATCTGGCCGGTCGCACGAGGCTGCCGCGCGAGACCATCGGCTATCTCGCTAGTGTCGCGCCGGAAGCAAAAGGGAGTGGCCGGGCCTCGGCAGCAGCGCGGCCGGTGGAGGGGCTTTTTGCCGTACGAAGGATCCCGGCATCGCCGCCTTCCGATAGCCCTGATGCGACGTCCCACGGGTCACTTTTTGTCACCCTGTCGCAGGGGCAATGACGTGAGGTCGTGTGCCCACGAGAGGGAGGAAGCTCGTCTCGATAGACCTATGATGACGGCTGGCGGAGCGGCTATCAAGGCCCGCAGGTGCCCCCCAATTTGCTGCGCAAATCGGTTCCCCCCACGTCCGCTTCGCGGCGCTGCGCTTCGCTCCGCGGCCCTGACAGCCGCTCCGCCATCCGTCCTTCGAACGCCGTTCTCGATGATGGGAACGCGAAGCTTGGAGGTTTCAATGGGCATGTATCAAAGCATCGGAACGGCGTCGGGCAATGCCGTTGATCGCGCGATGACAGCGCTGGTTTCTGGCCTTGAACTGGAATTCGGTCGGGGTGCTGGCGAAGCCTTGGCGCACCGGTTTCTGGAGGCTGAGGAAGCGGACTTTTGCTGGGATGCTCGGATCGAGGAGCGCTGGATCGGCGCTTACGAACGCACCGATGGCGAGGAATTCGAACTCGACCGGATCGCGATTTGCGGGCGGCTCGACGGGAAATGGTTCTGTGCCACCATGATCGTGGATGGCGATGGCCAGGCCCACGGGATGGTGGGATGTCGCCAGTTCACGTCACGGGTCAGGGCAAGGGACGCGATGCTCCATGCGCACTGATCGCAGCGCAATTCGCGGGGAGAGGCGGCGTCAGAAGGCGCTCGTCTCTCCCCTTTTTTTGAGCCTTGGGGGTGAGTGGGAGGGAAGGGAGGGGAAACAAGATAAAGGCAGTGTCTCTCGACCCCTGCCAAGTCTTTGTCTGCACTTCCTTTTTTCAGGAGACAGGCAATCGCGACCGCGAGACAGTCAAGGCAAGAGTGACGGAAATCAGACATTTTCTGCTCGAAATCGCGAGACTGAGGCACCTTGTGATGTCTGACGACGATTTTACCCCCAGGCTCGGCAGCCAGCGCGGCAAGGACGGCAAGAAGGTCGTCAAATATGGCGGACGCATCCGCGCTGCTGCACGCCTCGCGGGCACGAAGACCGGAGTCCGCTCGCGACGGTTCGACGGCAGTCGGATCGGGCGCGGCGCCAGCATGGGGCGATTACTGTCGAGCCGCGACCGGCTCGCGGGTTTTCGCGGGCGCCGTGCCGTGGTGAAGGCGAGCCTGATCCGCTTGGCTGGCAAGGGCGGCCAGGCCGCCCGCGCGCACATGCGCTACATCCAGCGCGACGGGGTGACCCGCGAGGGCTTGCCGGGCGAACTCTACGGTCCCGAAACCGACCGTGCAGATGGCGGTGATTTCCTGAAGCGGACCGCCGGCGATCGCCATCAGTTTCGCTTCATCGTCTCCGCCGAAGACGGCGCGGAATATCCCGATCTCAAGCCCTATGTCCGGCGACTGATGACCCAGGTCGAGCAGGACCTTGGCACGAAGCTGGACTGGGTCGCGGTCGACCACTTCAACACCGAGCGTCCGCATACGCACATCGTGCTGCGCGGGGTGGATGATCAGGGCGACAATCTGGTCATCGCGCGGGAGTATATTTCGCACGGGCTTCGCGAGCGCGCGTGCGAGCTTGTGACGCTCGACCTCGGCCCTCGTACCGATCATGAGATCGAAGCGCGCCTGCGCCATGATGTTGACCAGGAACGGCTGACCGCGATCGACCGCCGGCTGGTCCGCCGCATGGACTTCGACCGAACGGTGTCACCGGCGGACAACGATCCCTTCCAACAGTCGGTCGCGGCGGGACGGCTGCGCAAGCTTAAGGCGATGGGCCTGGCCGACGATGTTGGTGGCGGACGCTACAGGCTCGCCGAGGGGCTGGAGGACACGCTTCGCCGAATGGGTGAGCGCGGCGACATCATCCGCCTCATGCAGCGTGAACTGACCGCCCGCAGGCTTGACCGTGCCGGCGTCGAGCAGGTCGTGGCAAATGACCTTCGAGAACCGATCATCGGACGGGTGATTCAACGTGGCTTTTCCGATGAGCATCGCGACCGGCATTACCTGATGGTCGACGGAGTCGATGGCCGGGTCCATTATGTCGATATCGGCCGAGGCGATGCCACACCATCGGTTCCCGAAGGATCGGCGGTACGGGTCGCGCCGTCGCGGATCGAGGCAACCCAGGCTGATCGCACCGTCGATGCGATCGCCCGCGCCAATGGTGGGCGCTACTCGATCGACCTGCACTTGGCGCACGATCCGGGCGCCAGCGAAGCGTTCGTAACCAGTCATGTCCGGCGGCTCGAGGCGATGCGGCGCGCGGGCACTGGACCCGAGCGCCTGGCGGACGGAAGCTGGACGATCCCCGACGATCATCTTGCCCGCGCCGATGCCTATGCGAGAGCCCAGCAGCGCGACCGGCCAGTCACGTTGGAATTACTGTCGCGGTCTCCGATCGACGACCTGGCCGGGAAGGATGCGCCGACCTGGCTCGATCGGAAGCTTGCCGAGGGCAGTCATGTTGCTGTGCGCGATGTGGGATATGGGCGGGAGGTACGGACCGCGCTCGCGGCGCGGCGGCAGTGGCTGATCGAGCAGCAATTGGCGGACGACGAGCGGCCCGGGTTCCGATATCGGGACGGTGCGCTGGACACGCTGCGCCAGCGTGAATTGCAGCACGCCGGCGAGCGGCTCGGCGACGATATCGGGAAACGGTTCGAACCGGCGCGGCTCGGCGAACGGATCGAGGGAAAGATCGCCCGTCGGGTCGATCTGGAAAGTGGAAGTTTCGCTGTTGTCGAGCGATCGCGGGACTTCACGTTGGTGCCGTGGCGCGACGTGCTTGAACGCAACATCGGCAAGGCCGCTTCGGGCATCATGCGCACGGATGGGATCAGTTGGCAATTCGGGCGCGGTCGAGCGGGGGCGACCATCTCCTGAAGCATGAGGATGTACTTGTCGGGTCTCATCTGGTCAATTCGCCAAAGGCCTTGAGGCAGCAATCAGGCGGACCAATGCCATTCCGGCACGCGCTGGTCCTGCAAGAGCCTCAGGCGCCGCCAATCAAAGGCAGTGAAAATGTCGCCCAGATCCTCCCCTTGGAGGACAGGCAGTGCGGCTGCTGCTTCGCGCAGGAATCGGTGGCGCAGGGCCGCATCGTCGAGGTAGGCATCATGCCACCATGTGATAATCCGCTCGCGGCTCTCGGCGAACATGGCAGCAGAGGGCAACCGATCCCGCTTTTCGTGGCGGTTTATCCGAGAATCGCAGGGCGCAAGATTCCAAAGATCGCCACATGGCCATGCCGACCAAGGCAGGCAGTGATCCACATCCAATTTGGCCTCGCTCAGTCTCCGGGCGGTCCAGACACAGGATAGCCCAGGCCCTCCAGCCACGAGCTTCTGCGCCGCAAACCGAGCGGTTGCCGTGCTGCGCACGGGTTCGCGCCATTCGAGTGCAGCCTCGGCACTGCCGGCTGGGACCGCGAACCCGATATGATCAGCATATCGGCGAATGAGCCTTGCCCATTCCGTCACGAGCATCGGCTCGATCCATGGGCCAAAGCGAGAAAGCGCACGCCACATATTGCCAGGGACGGTGAGGGTTCCCCATGATCGCAGCTGATCCACACCAAGTTCCAGACCCTGTTGGCGCCCGTATCGCCCACGCTGCACAGCGAAAACGGGCTGCTCTGAATTGGGAAAGCGCGTAAAATGGGCGGGCATTGCAGCGATCGTGCGCGCTGCCTCGGTAATCGCTGCCGCGATCGCAGCGCCGCGCTCTGTTTCAAAGACCGAGCCCACACGCAGATCGTAAGCCTCCGTGCCATCCGCGAGAAGCGCCCGGAACCCCGCTTTGGCAAAGCTCAACCCGTCAGGACCGCTGTTGCGCGGAGCCTGGGGCATGCCCAGGCGGATCAGAGGCAAATAGAGGCGAACCCAAGTCAGTGCCACGAGGCCAAGAGGAAGGTCGACAGCATCATCCAGTTCCCGCGAAGGCGTGGCGGCCGCTGGCGTCTGCTCTGCGATCCGAGCCACTGCCCGCAATAGGCCGAGCTTGTAGGTGGATGACTTTTCGTCGCCCAGCACAATGCCGCGGATCAGAGGCAGCGCACTGGTGCCATCATCAGGCAGACGCAGACAGACAGTGGTCCAGCTGACGCCTTCGCGTCCTTGTAGATCGTGAGACGCATGGACCTTGAGGATCTCCATGCCATAGGTTCGTGCCAGGCCTTCGATCTCGCCACTCGAGGTAGAGAACATCGGCCGGTCTTCAGGCGCCGGCCCGGACCGTAAAGTGAGGACCATAACGCCACCCGCACGGAGCAGGGTGACCAATTTTCGAAAGGCGCGCGCCCGGTCTGTTGGCACGACATGCTGCCAAACGGCTGACAGCACGATCAGATCGAACGCCAAGCCGAGCCGATGCACCTGGTCCAGACTGGGCAGCTGGTCGTCGAGCCAACGAATGTCTGGGCTATGACGCGCGCGGCCCTCCAGGCGAAATCCGTCAGCAGGCTCTACAGCGACGACATCATATCCCTGCGCGTGAAGCCAGGCAGCATCCCGCCCAGATCCGGCCCCTACATCGAGCGCCAATCCCTTTTTGGGCAACAGGCCATGGGCCTGCACAAAGGCAGCGCCGCCTGGCAACGCCTCATATCGCGCAGCCAGATCTGCCGCTGCCGCATCATAAGCTGCGATCGTGCGGGCGTAAGAGGTCAGTGCAGGTCACCCATGAAGCGGGCCCGGTGCCGCGCGACATATTCAGGCCGAGGCCGGAATTTAGGATTGGTAGGCAAGTGAATAGGCATGCCGGAAGGCGGGAAGAGGCGGCTGAGCTCGGACGGCACCTTATTATGCGACACGAGTAGACCAAACTGCTCATCCAGGCTGATGAGATGCCGGTCGAACAGCCAATGAGCCGTTGCCGACAAGGCTATCCCATTCTGCACCTCATCAGGTCCCCCGTCGGCGACCGACCAGATATGCGCTGCCTGCGCTTCTGCCTTGCCGCCGCCATTGATCATTCTGAGCCCTGTCACCGCACAGCGATTGTCATACGCGTCGAGCACATGCCCCCGAAAGGCTGCGCTCCGGATCTTCTTATTGATAAGAATCTGTTCGATCCGGCGCTCAGATGGGGGCTCGTGCAGCAAGGCCTGCGTCATCGGATCAAGATGCGCGGCGTCCAATTCCAGGCGAATAGCAAGCCGCTCCGAAAGCGTGTCGGTCAGCCCATCACTGACGATCGCAGTGAAATCGCTGCCGCTCAATGCTCTCACCGACCGCCCGCGCAGTGCACGCCCTGCCTCAGCTGGATTCGAGAGATCCCGCAGCATCTGTTCAGCGAACCGACCTGTCGCGTCGCGATAGGCAACCGGGCGGTCAAATTCGACGAACTGGCTGATCCGCGCATAATAGAGGCCAGGTGCGGCCGGGTCGGCGTCAATTCGGTCGACATGACCTGCTGCGACATAGGCTTTGCGACCACCACCTGATCCCGTCTCGCGGTAAATGATCCAGTCGCCGATACAGGCTTGCGCGGCCCGCAGGTAAATGCGTGGGAAGTGATAACGCTCAGCAATGAGATCGTCATAGCGCGACGCCCCGCTGATCTCGAAGACACCCTTCACAGTCTCATTGCCCGCACCTCATTCCAAAGCGAACTACAATGCAGCCCAGCCAAATGCCAGCCCTAGTCCGGTTGCTTATGGCAGTTGAGCACAGGGAATGGTCATAGTGATATGGACCTCCGGCGCCGAACAGGATTATGATCACGGTCGATGCCACGGGGAAGCGAACATGATCTGACTGGGATCCTGCTCGAAAACGGATTCTACCCCATCCTGCGTATGCCAGGCGGTAGCGAATGGCGGTTAGACGTCACCAAGCGCCACAAACATCTTTTCGGCACACGCGTGAGAGTTGTCGGCGTCCGCGATGGCTTCGATTTGCTCGCTGTGCAGAAAATCGAACCCGCATAACGCGAGACGAAGAGCTTTGGGGCATGGCCCTTATGATGCTGCGGCAGCATGGCGATAAAGCGCCATCCGAAGTCGCCGGCCGGATCGCGAGGTTGGCACATCATGGCGAGGATGGTGGCGTTGCCCTAAGTCTGACAGAGCGCACCAGCTCGCTCATGGGTAGATTTTTCGTGCTGCCTGAAGCACGACGGCACCGATTTCGCGCTCCTCCTCAAATGTCATCAAGGATAGATCGATCGGGCGGCCAAGTTGATCAAGATCGATCGCTGCACGCAAGGCATCTGCCTGCGCCGCGGTCTCGCACAAAATCAGCAGGTCAACATCGGAGCTGAACTCCTCTTCGCGATCCATCGAGCCGAACAGGTACCATTCCGTGTCTGCCGCGACCGATCCGAGCTGTCCGGCCAGAGCTGTGAGTGCATCTACGTTGTGGGCGCGGGTCACTTCGCGAGGCGTCGCATGAGGTCGCCGAACATCATTGCCTCGGCCCCGATCGAGTCTGCTGCGTTGCGTGCCGCATCGGTCACCTTGCCGTAGCTCGACATCTTCAACGCGATGTCGAAGGCGCCGATCTTCTTGCGTGCGTTGCGGACGTCTTCCGCACTGAGGTTATAGGCATCGATGAGAGCGATCGTAAGGTCGTCGCCTCTTCTGCGGTGGGCGACGAATACCGACTCGTACGGCCGCGAGACTTGCCTGACATTGGTGTGCTGGCCGATCGCGTCCTCGAAGAAGGCGAACTCCTTGTTTCGGTAGCCGGTCAGGTTCCCTTTTCGTACCGCCTTCCCGAGGTCACCGAACGTTCCGAAGCCCGCCGGCACGCCTTGCGCCAGAGCGATAGCATCACCGGTCCAGATCGAGCTCGAGGGCACGTTGATGATGAAATCCGGCTTCGTCGCCATCGCTAGGACGGGAGCAACGTCCGCCGCTTCGACCATCGGTTTGGCGCCGATTACGGCAACGGTACCGGTATTGCCCTTGCCATCATCGATTTTCAGGAAATCCTCTGCCGTCCGCCCGACTACTTTGTAGCCCGATTGATCATCGACGTGGGCTTCGACCCAATCTGTAACGCTGCCGGCCACGATCATTTCTCCAAAATAGTCTGCATGCCAGCCGGGAAGCAGCTTGCATCTTCATTTGCACCGCCGATGTGGACGGCTTCGAGGTCGTCGACGTGCTGGCGGAACACCTCGACGGTTTTGAGTTCCTCTCCGGAGAGCAGGTGCCGGTTCGCGTCGAGCTGGGCCAGCACGCGGTTGTTGTTGGGTAGGATCCCGGTGAGCATCTTGCGGCGCCACGTTTCGGCTGCTCCGCTCTCCGGATCGCGCGCAGCCTCAATGTGAGGACCATACTGACTGAAGATCGCATGGTTCTTGGCCAGCAGCGGAGCTATTGCTTCGCGGGCAGCGGCACGATCGGGGAAATTCGTAACACCGAACACCGCCGCCAGCTTCTTGGTGTGCTCGCGTTTCCATTCAAGGATGCGCGTGTCGGGAAAGGCGTCCGGCGCCTTGTCGATCATGGTATGGCAGATCGCGCAAAGCAGGATCAGGTTCTCGAAGGCTCCCCGTTCTTCCTTAGTCAGTTCCGGCTTGGCGCGCGGTCCATCGTCATTTGCTGCGAACACATGGGCCATTTCGGCGACGTTCACGGCTTGGCCGTCCGCGTCGATAAACAGCTCCCGCACGCAGTTCGGATTTTGACAATACCCGCCTGATGCGGCGAACAGCCGCCGTTGAGTATTGGTGTCCGGTGAGGCAGCACCGCGAGCACAAGCCAAGTTCAATCTCCGAAATCGTTAATCTGCCAGCGAATATAGGAAACCACGCTGGAAGTCATGCAGCGCCGTGATTTGGATACAGTTGCGCCTTCCGCATTTCGGTCCACCCTTAAGTCTCGCCTATCGGCCGACCTCCAACAAGAAGGCGTCCATGAGGCGCTCCATCTCGGCGCCAGGCGGTTGTGCGAGATCTTTGGCTTCAAGCAACTTGCACAGCAGCGGCACATCTAGGTCGAGCATTAGTTTGCCGACATCGCGTAGCGCGCCATGGGCCGCCCTCTTGGCCGGGTCACTGAAACCTTTAGGGGAAATGATCACTGCAGCGCCGCGCAACGCCTTAGCGTAAAGATATTTCTCGGTGATGTGTATTAGGTTCGCCCCGATCTTGTCCTTGTAGTTCTTGAACTCGAACAGGATGTGGCGTGTGCCGAAATGCTCGATAAGGGTGCGGCAAAACACGTCGCTACCCTCGATCTTCGCGCGTGCATCAAGTCGGCTGTCGTCACCAGCCACGGCCTCTTGGGTGCCCCAGTTCCCCAGCACGCCTTCGAACACATATTGCAGAGCCTCGTAGCAGACGTCCTCGAACAGTCGCCAGTTCACCCCCTCCCGCCCCGTGGACGGCAGTTTCTGCTTCAACGCTTTCCCTGGCTTGATCTCACTAAGTTCGGTTACCAGCACCGCGCCGCGAGCTGGCACTGGCGTGTCCGACGTCGGTGCCGGCGGGGTCACCTTCATATGTAGAGTAGATGGGATAAACGGCACTTTCGGTCGGGCGAGACCGGCGCTATCGAAATCGCGGAGCGCTGAAGACAACTCCTCGTCGACCCGGCCGATCTCTTCCTTCAACTCCGGGGTGATTGCGAGCTCGGCCAGATCGTCGATGCCGACTAGGATCACGCCATCGTCGATAGCGCCGGAGGGCCGGATCCAGTCGCGATAGAGGTTGGTAACCAGCATCGCATGATCGGCTTGGAAGACTACCTGCACATTGCGGACCTGTGCGATCGCCTTGCTCCCATCAGGTATGTAGCGTGAGCGACTGCGATAGAGCTTGACCTCAACAACTGTCTTTACGCCGTTATCCGCGGTAAGGAGCAGATCCGCCTCGACGTGGCGCCTGTCGTGTACATGCCTCACCTCCTGTTGAACGTCAAAGCCTTGCGCCCTGAAAACCCTAGCAACCAGATCAAGAAACTCGAACTCGCGATACCGGCTGGTCGGCCGTTGATTGCTCTCACCCAACGCACTTCCTCCAGTCCCACATCGTTTCACCTCGCCCACATCGTCCGCCACTAGAATGGAAGAGGGAACCTTGAGGCGCAAGGCAACAGCAGCGAAGCTGTCGCCGAAAGCTGAACTTCGCCACCTGAAATTCGGACGACGGGTTTGTCCCACGACCCGGCAAAGCGCGCTTGGCAAAGTCGACCCTTTGCAGACGCTCGGTAGCGAATTTTTCGTTCAGGGGACCGGTCCGACCGCTTTCTCATTTTTCAGGGCCACGGGTGGGAGACAAGAGGCCGATCTACTTCGGCTACCTAGATTGGCTACCTTCGCCTCGCACGAGCCGCCAACGGGGGATGCTGCGGACGTGGCCGCCGTTCACAACCAAAATCGATCATCGGAAGCTGTATAACGTTCAGCGCTTGGCGTGGCGCAGATGACTACCTGCGTCTGTTTCACCCGGCCCCGCGGACCTTTTCAAGCAGACGATCAAAAAACTCCGGCAGCGCTTCGTCGGGATCCAGGGAGTCAGAGACGATCGGCGAAACACCACGGCTCTCCAGCACTTCCTCCTGAACGACGTCCGGCCGGACCAAAAAGATGAACGATCCCGGCCGCCGCTTCGCGTAAGCAGTGCCGTCCCACGTACGCTTGAGCTTATAGAGGAGAAGGCGAAGGTTCAGATCCTTGAGGCTGTACCCAACGAACAGGATTGTGCGACCAAGCACGTCCGACCGAAGCTTCAGGTCGAGAGGTGATTCAAATTCCAGACGTTCGAAATAGTCCGATTCGGTCAGGACGAGCGAGTTGTCATCCGAAAAATCACCATGAAATTTGACGACATGGGTATGGTCCGGCTTTGCATCCGCGATATCGACCACCGAAGCGATCTTCGATACGTCGCGTCCGCGTAGCCGGAATGCGCGTTCGAGATTGGCGTCGTAGTTCGTCGTGTAGACGAGGGGAAATCCGAGATCGACGATCTGGCTGTGGACCTTCGAGGCGAGCAGTTTCTCGTCGGTTACGTTCCAACTCTTGTCCATCCAACTGCGTAGGTCCCCGATACTTCCCTTCCGTAGCTTGTAGAATTCTGCCACCTGTAGGTAGTCGGCGCCCGGTCCGACCAGAATAGCAGGATCGAAATCCAGCTCTGCAGCCATGTGTTCGATCAACTCTCCCCATGATGGAAGACCGAGCGGCCGAGACAAGCCAGCCCCTACGAAAAGGATCACCTTGCGATCCCGGATTTCGCGCGCAAGCATATCAAGCATCGGTCTTCACCCGTAGATGATCAGCAAACGCGTTTAGGGCGATCCTGCGCATCGATATTTCGTTCTTTCCGTCTCCCATCTCCGCGAAGGTCAGCTCATGTCCATCCGGAATGAATACGCAGTCCCACTGAAAGGAGCGATCACCACGTGGCGCCGATGCAACGGTTCCACGAATCTCGCCTTCGAAGTGATGGATACGCCTTCCGTCGCAGTAGCCGATCCAAGTTTTAGCTGTGAGGCCGCGCTTTTCCCCATTGCCGAACAGTTCGCAGAACCGATCGGCCTCTAGCGAATCCCAGAACGGTTGCGTTAGGCCACCAGGAAAGCCGTTTAACGCATCGATATAGAGGCATGTCTGCTCGACAAAGAGTCTGTGGCCGATGCGTTCAAAGGCACGGAGTACCTTGTCTCGCACGATTGCCTTCACGTCCCGGGTCTGGATCTCGTCAATCGCGACGCTGATCGGAATTACCTCGGCGCCGAGCGGCTCAAGGATATTTCTGGCCTCATTGATCTTGTGCCCGTTCTTCGAAAGAAATCTAATTCGCATCCCGCCTTCCACTTCGTTACGGCAGCGTTTATCGTCACATCTTATGTTAGTCGACCTTCACGTACATCTTAGGGGGACGCTGGTCCGGGAGACCGTACTCTTCCTTGCGGAGCGCAACGCTGTTTCGATCCCTGAGGCTATTCTCGCCGATGCGCGCTATGGCTGGCACGACTTCGCGACCTTTCTGAAGGCCTACGATCTCGTCACCTCTGTGGTGAAATCCGCCGCTGATCTAGAGGTGATCACAACCTCCTACCTTAAACGGTGCGCGGAGCTGGGCGGCGGCTATGTGGAATTTATGCTGTCGCCACCAGACCTTGCTCGCACTGGCGTTCCGTTTCCCGATCAGTTGAAGGCTCTTGCCGCCGCAGGTGACCGGGCTGCCGAAGAGTGGGGCGTCCGTTCGCGCCTCATCGCTACTGCCGTTCGCCATCTCGGGCCAAAGGCCGCTGTAGAGGCAGCACGTATGGCTACGTCAATTCAGTCGGACATGCTGGTGGGTTTCGGGCTCACCGGCGACGAGCATAAGCATGAAGTGGGCGAGTTCGCCGAGGCGTTCAACATCGCGCGGGGTGAGGGCCTGCGTGCCACGGCGCACGCCGGCGAACATCGCCCCGCCGACACGATAATAGAGGCAATCGAGCTTCTTGGCCTCGACCGCGTTGGACATGGCATCAGGGCCGTGGAGTCGCCAGACGTCATGAGGCAGCTGGCTGAAGCCCGGATGCCGCTCGAGGTTTGCCTCGGCAGCAACTTAGCCCTCGGGCTCTACCGATCGATCGCTGACCATCCCGTTGGGAGAATGGTCGATGCCGGCTGCACCATTGTGCTCGGCACCGACGATCCGGGTTTCTTCGGAACCAATCTGGCCAAAGAACACGCCCTCGCCATCGCAGCCGACCCACGTCTAGGAATAGAAGCGGTATCGACGAACGCGATCGCGGCAGCTTTCTGCGATGAACATACCAAGGCCTCACTCGCCCACATGCTCGAGAGCCGTCTGCGCAGCAACCAAGATATCCTAGTTGCCTAGACCTCCAACATGCGGCGATCGGTCAGCCCGACAAGCGTAGCCACCCTGTTATTTGGCAGAATGAAGGTTTGCTCGGTTACCGTGAAACGCTCGGCCACCGGAGTGTCGAACCAGCAAGACGCCTTCACGACGACAGGCTTTCGGCTTTCCTGACCGCCGTTGAAGAGCGTCCTAAAGGCGGGACTTTCTGGCAGGAGATCCGATCGCGGGAACCAGCGATCTGGTACGATAGGCGGACGGCGGAACCAGCGCATACCCTCGTGCGAATGGCAGACCAGCAAAGAAGGGAAACGATTCGTACCAAGCGCCTTTATCGCCGTTGCCGTCATGCTTGTCTGAAATCTGTCGGCCAGCATCTTCACAGATTCCAGGGTCAGCCGATCGAAATCGCCCGCGAGTGGCCTGAAAATGTATCCTGGAAGGAGCAAGTCGGAAGCGTAGGCATCCGCCTGGAGTTCTGCGGTGGGAGGCGTCCGCCTTCCGTCGCTAGTCTGCCTCCCGATATCTGCGCTGCGGCACTTCAGGCACAAACCTCTGTGCCGGTGCCAATGTCCGAGTTCATGCCCAATCGAGAAGCGCCGGCGCCGGAGCTTTGTCGCTGCGTCCACAGTGATGATCGCCCGCCCGTCCTGCCCTACGATCCGTGCTTCGCAAGACTTCAGGGGACGATACCTCACCTTCGCTCCCAGCGAGTGGGCGACGACCTCCACATCGATCTCTTCTGGTTCGGTGATCCCCAGCGCCTGGAGTGCCTTCTCTGCGGCATTGACTGAGGCGCTCATTCCTTTTCGGACGTCCTGTCCCGTTCCAACTCTGCCAGATCCTCTAGCAGCCCTTCTTCCTCGTCATCGCCGCCCTCCACGGCGTTGCGCGCTGCTAGAGTCATCTTCACGTCCGGATCATTCGCGGCCGCCCGGAGCTTCGCACGCATTCGGTCTGTATCGACATGAAGCGCGATCGGATTCCGACGCTCGCTATCGATCTGCGCCCTGATCGCGGCCAACCGGCTCTTTCGCAGCGCGAGTTCAGCACCATCGAGGCTTTTCAGCAGGGATTCCAGCGCGCCGGCTTCCTCCTGAACATCGTCGGCGAAGATTTCGTCGAGCATGAAGTCATCGATCAACGACATGCGATCCGCATCATTGCCGTTCATAGTCCCGATCCCTTCGGAAAGGCGCTTTGGAGCCGCCGCTTCAATTTCCTGCGTGCCGCAGCCAGACCCTTGGTATCCGTGCCCAGCAGTTCCTCCAACTCCTCACCCCGCATCTTGTCGCATATCCCTTCGACAAGGAGCTGGAGTTGCACGTCATCTTCTATGACCTTGCTGATTTCGGCCAGCATCGGCCCGTCGTCATGCAACGAGATGACGAGCGCCTCAGGAGACGGCGCAGGGTCCATCAAATCGGGCGAAGTCACGCCGTCCGGTGGCGGTCGAACCTCCCGTAACCCGCTCTTGGCCGCGTCGCACTCACTCGAAGCCAGGCTCTTGATTATGCCGGCGACCTCGCGAGCGAAACACGCATTCCGTCGAGCGTGGCGATCGCCGGATAGAAGGCGCGTCAATGCCTCTTGCTGTAAATCGTCAGCGGGCATCCCGCAGCGTGCCGAGAACCAGCGGGCGGCCTGGAATATGCGCGTGGCGTCGATCGCGGTGAGCTGGCGGATCATCGCCCGTACCTCATCCACCGACAGATATGTCGGTTCATCGTCATCGATCACTTCGGCATTCGTATGCACCGGCTCAGTCCCCCTTCAACGGCATAGGCGGGGCAACCTGAAAACTCGGACACGAGAAAAACATTGTCCGAATTCGCAGACCAGTCCGCCTTCAGTCATTGGAAGACGGAGTCGCGGTGCTGGCAAGCCTGAAATGAGGAGCCGGCCGAAATTGGAGCTAATGGCAATGACGAAGAGCTGGAAACACGACCGAGCGGCGGACCACATCAAGAAGAAGATCAAGGATGTCGAGACCGTCTCCATCGTCGATTATCGACGCGACATGTCGCTGGAGAGCATCCCCACGAACAAAGCCTATCGCGTCGATGGCGTCCATTTGTACGCAGACATCCTAAACCTTTCGGAGATGCTCAACGTAACGTCGGAGGAAGGCGTCACATGCCATCGCCGTACGCTTCGTTTCCTCAACCTTCACTATCGCGCGGTGCATCGCATTCTCGACCGCTGCGACGCGCGCCGGGTGGATTTTCACAACCAGCGGCTCCACTCTATCCTGACGAAACCCTACAACACCGAGACCGACGCGGAAGCCAAGCGCGTGCGTCGAGCAGTCGCCACGGCTCAGCTGATCATCGACGTCTTGCAGGAAACCGGCGATGCGGACGAGAAGATCGCCAGCGCGAAGGTGCGCGTCGGCATTGATACTGGTACCGCGCTGGCGGTAAACAACGGTCGGCGGGGCGGACGTGAACCGCTGTTCCTGGGTCTGCCCGCCAATCACGCGGCCAAGATGTCCGGCGGTGGAACGAAGGCGGGGATCTTCCTCACCAACGAGGCCCGTGAGGCCATCGGTCTCGACAGCGTGGACAAGCCAGCTGCGACTGCACTCACCGCCGAGGAAATCAAGGATTGCGAGAAGAAGGCCGCGCTCGGTGTATCGAAGGACCAGATCGTAGAGGAATGGGAGGACGATCTTGAAACGAACCCGGTTGGCGCATTTGAATTTTCCCGTCACACCCCGCCGCTGTGCACCCTCGACATCACCAAGTTAACACCCGGCAACTCACGTCGGCAGGAGGCAGCTTCGGTTTACGCTGACATCGACGGCTTCACCGCCTATGTTGCGGAACACATCGATGATGAAGCGGAGGACGTTGTGCGTGTCTTCCATGTCATCCGCGCAGAGCTGGACCGCGTCCTCACCTGCGACTTCGATGGTCGACGGATCCGGTTTATCGGGGATTGCCTGCACGGATTGCTGTGCGACGGGACCGTCCATATCACCGATGATCCGGAGACGATCAGCACAGCGACGTTGTGCGCTGGAGCCTTGCGATCAAGCTTTGAACTCTGTTTGGAGAAGCTGGACGACGAGGGCGTCGACACGGCGGGGCTGGGACTAGCCATTGGCTTCGAGTTTGGCCCGATGACCGTCACCCGCCTCGGCATGCGGGGCGATCGTGTGCGTTGCTCCGTCAGTCGCGGTGTCCTTGCATCCGAGCACGAGCAAACTCGTTGCGCCGGTGACGAGACCGCCATCGGGCCACTGGCCTATGACGCAGCGACCCAAGCGGTCCGCGATATCTTTGGCTCCAGGCGCAAGGTCAGCGGGCTCGATTACAACGAGGCCGTGGAAGCCTTGTCCGAAAAGGGTGACGGAACTGCCAAGGCCGTCAAGGCCGCAGCCTTCGCGGCAGCGGCTCCGGCTATCGCGGCGGCTTCCGACCGCATCGTACGTCCCTATGCGGAGGGTAAGTAACCGCCGTGGCGACAACGGATTCCATAGCCCTTCTGGCTGGCCGATTAACGGAGTTCGGAGCCACCGAACTCCTGCGCGAGACAGGGATAATCCGTATCTCCATCCCGATTCCTCTGAGTGATGGGCGCCAACCTGTTTTTATCCTGGATTTGTCGGTCTCAGGCACGTCCGCGACGGCCTGCGAGACGAAGCCAACGCATCTGCCTGCTTTCTGTCCAGACCGTCATATCAACGACGACGGTAGTTTCTGCCTGTACTGGCGGGCGATCGACGGCATCGAGATCGACTGTCCGGAGGCGGCGCGCGCATGGTTGGAGACGCTGGTTCGTTTTCTCCAGCTCCAGTTTCGCGCGGCACGTCTACGCCGCTGGCCTGACAGGAAAGCGCGCGCGCATGGCTCCGCAGTCCTCCACCAGAATCGTGCGGAAGCGGCTGCGGCCCGGCTGGGCGAGCCATTCGCGACAGATATGGCAGAGGGCGCCCTGACCGTGATCAGGAAGACAGGGAGCGCCGAGGGGACCGCCCTCAGAGTCATGAATGGACGAAAGCGACTATTCGCCGTGTGGGAACGCAGTCGCCGCGCGGTGAACCAGCGCGGCCGTTGCCTTTGTCCGGCGGGTTCAGGCACGCGTCCGAGCGTACTGAAATCCTGCGGTGATCACGCGCTGGCGGCGGCCGACCTCGCGGTGGAACTCAATGCAATGGCGGTCGCGGAAAAGCGCTTTTGGAAGGCCGTGAAGGGTTCGTCCTGCTGCGGTTCGATGGACAGCTGCCCTCTGGCCAAGGCCTCGTGACGTGCGGCGTGAGATATAACGGATGATTGTTGATTGTGGAGGTTTCGCAGATGACGGGATTGAGTGACCGGTTCGACCGGGCGGGCATTATCGACGCGCTGCTCCGCCAGCCTCTTATCCGTCGCGATCGGGCGTTGGCAGAGAAGTTCGCGGTTGTTGGGCGTCCCAAGGAACTGGCGGTCGGCGAAGTCCTTGTCGAACAAGGCGATTGGGCAAATGACCTCTTCTTCGTGCTTGCTGGTGAGTTCGAGGCTTTGGTGGGCGGCCAACGTAAGCAGTTGCGCACGGCGGGCGAGGCGGTTGGCGAACTGGCAGGCCTCAGTCCGTCCCGGCCCCGGACGGCTACATTGAAGGCTACGAAGCCGAGCTTCGTTCTGGCCATCGGCAACTCCGAACTCCAGGACATCGTCGGATCCGACGTGGAGTTCTGGAAGGCGACCGCCGATGCCGTCGCGGATCAGCTGGATCATCGCAACCGCGAGGTGGGGGCCGTGAACGAACATCCTCGCGTCTTCGTGATCTCCTCCAGTGAGGCCATCGAGGTGGCACGCGCGGTACGGAAGAATCTCGATGCCGACGACATGCATGTATATCTCTGGGATCAAGGCACCTTCGCCATCTCCGACTATCCTGTGAGCTCGCTCGAAGATGCCATCGAGCGGGCGGACTTCACCATCGCGGTGGCAAAAGCCGATGACGTTCTCGTCACCCGAAACGAGAGCCACAAGGTGCCGCGCGACAATGTGCATTTCGAGTATGGCATATCCGTGGGGCGGATCGGCAGGGAGCGTTCGTTTCTTCTCGTCGAGGCTGACTCGAAGGTGAAGCTTGCCTCCGATCTCGCCGGCCTTACCACCCTACGCTATCAGGGTGCTGACAAGGACAAGGTGGAACGTACGGTGGCCAAGGCTTGCGATCTCGCGCGCGAACGGATCGAATTCATCGGCGTCCGTTGCGACCGGAAAACATGTTGAAAAAATGTTCAGGCGGTTTCCAACGCCCCAGTTTGCTATTTTTTCCTGAGGTGCTGCGATATTTCTTATCGCTTAGCTACGCAGCATGTCGGCATTGGCACTTGGTGTTTTGGATTAGCGCGAAGCCAGAGCTCGACTTCAGCCCCTCAGCGGCAGCAATAGCCTAGGGATTTCTCCTAAGCCGACTGTCGCGAAAGTCCCAGATGTTGCCTTGTGAGCTTCTTTAGACTTTGATACTGGATCAGGGTGGCCCGGCCCACCTTCGCGGTTTCCAAGTCGCCCGACTGGATGATCTCGTATATGCGCGATCGGCTCAAGCCAGTGATGCGCACTGCCGTCGAAATCCCGACGGTCAACGGCTCGAGCTTCTTTTCCCATTCTCGCTTGATCATGCCCTTGCCTTCCTCGCGGGCGCGCATGAAGTTGCGGTCGCGTTCCAGGAATGCTGCCAGCTTCGCCGGGACAAGTCGGTTATGATAGTCGGCACTGCCGTCGACGATCAGAGCGCGAGCGTCGCCTGTCAGGGTTCCGGCGCCGGTGGTGGATATGCCTGCGATACCAGGAACATTTCGGTGGAGTGGTATGGCCAAACTGAGGTTGGCCCATCAGGGGAACGCTTTCCCCACGATCTTATTGCATCGGCGGAACTGCGCATCGCGAGGGCAACGATACAAAAGCTTGGTCATTGCATGTAAATACCAAGGAATTATATCATGCTGTATGAAACTGACGACTCATCGAGAGCGGGCCCTGGAGGTCGTCCGACACTGCGGCATCGCGCGGGGGCGTGATTTCGACGCGGCCGGCGTCACGCGGGCGACCCTGCAAAGGCTGCGTAACGAAGGCGTCCTCCAGCAGGTCGGCCGCGGCCTCTACAAGTTGGCCGATGCTGATGTCGACAGCGCGACGAGCCTGGCCGAGGCCGTGCGTATCCAGCCGCGCGGCGTCATCTGCCTGCTCTCGGCACTGCAATTTCACGAGCTGACCACGCAGACCCCCCGCGCGGTGTGGATGATGCTCGGCCAAAAAGAGTGGGCACCGGTCAATCCGTCGGTGGCGCTGAAGATTGTTCGCGCGAGCGGCGAAGCTCTGACAGCGGGCGTGGAGACACATGTCATCGACGGCGTTCCCGTGCCCATCACCGTACCGGCCAAAACCGTCGCCGACTGCTTCAAGCACCGCAACAAGATCGGTATCGACGTCGCGGTCGAGGCGCTGCGTGATTTCATGAAGTCTCCACCCCGGCCGGACCTCAATGCGATCTACCGTTATGCCCAGCTCGATCGGGTCCAATCGGTGATCCGGCCCTATCTCGAAGCCATGACATGAGCCGACCGCCGAAGAACATGGCGATCTCGGTGCGCGACCGGCTGGCGGGGCGCGCCCGCGAGCGCCGGGAAAACGCACAGCTGCTTATGACCCGCTACGTCATCGAACGCCTGCTGTTCCGCTTGAGCCTGTCGCCCCATCGCGAGCGGTTCGTGCTAAAGGGCGCGATGCTGTTCAGCCTGTGGGCAGAAGCCCCCTATCGCGCCACCGGCGACCTCGATCTGCTCGGCATCGGCGAGAACGCGCCCGAGCAGCTCGAGGCGGTGTTTCAGGAAATTCTTGGCGTCGCAGTCGATGACGACGGCATCGTGTTCCGGCCCGAAACCCTGCGCGCTGCCGCAGCCCGTGCCGAGGATGAATATGCCGGCGTCCGTATCGACTTCGTTGCCGAACTCGCGGGCGCGCGCCTGCCGATGCATGTCGATATCGGCTATGGTGACGCGATCACGCCGGCCGCGATCGAGATCGAGTATCCGTCGCTGCTAGGCCAACCCACCGCGTATCTTCGGGCTTATCCGCCTGAAACGGTCGTGGCTGAGAAATTCCAGGCAATGGTCGCACTCGGCATGCTGAACACGCGCCTGAAGGATTTCTACGACATCTGGGCGATCGCGGGATCGTTTGCGTTCGATGGCGCTGTGTTGTCGCGCGCCATCCAGGCGACCTTCGATCGCCGCCAAACCCCGTTGCCCGTCGAGACGCCCCCCGCGCTCAAGCCCGCCTTCGCCGACGAAAAGCAGGGCCAATGGACAGCGTTTCTGAGGCGGACCGAAATCGCGTTGGCGCCCGAACCGTTCGCGGCAATCCAGGGGCAAATCGCGTCGCTCGTGATGCCGCCGGTGCTGGCGCTCGGCCAAGGCACCGCCTTGGCCAGCGACTGGCCCATTGGCGGTCCCTGGAAGGACAGGTAACGCCATGTAGGTCGATAGCTCGGAATGCTCCCTATCTGTTCCATCTGAGATAGTAAGGCGGATGCGGACAATTCAAAACGGACCGGAGTTCCATCCCAACGATCGTCACGGCGCGTGAGGGCTCCGACACGCCGTTCGATATCAAGACACTTGCCGGGCTGCACTGGAAGACCGACGGTACCGCAGAGGGGAGTTACCGCCGCGTTCGCCTCAATAATGCGCAACCGTTAGGTTTTCGTGTCGCGCGGTTTTTAGGTTTTTATGCTGTCGAACTTTTAGGTTTTGTGTCGAACGGCCCGAATCCTGCTAACCAAATATCCGTCTAATCGACCGCATTCTCCCCCTCGACCGCGTTTTTCGCTCCATATTGGCAGAGTCTCGGCGCGCTGGAAAAGTCGCTGGCAAAGTTTGCGTACCCGCTTACCCGTCCAAAATTTGTAGATGTAATTCGGACAAAGCTCCAACCAACCCATGCCCAGCAGGACTCGAACCGCCTCGTCCATACACATCCAGCCTTTTCCACGAATCCAGATCGTGCTAATGATGTCCTTGGCGACTTCTCATGTCACTGATTTGACTGAGAAATCAACCGCTTAAGCGGCGTCCCAGAAAGCTCTTCTGAGTCCGTGTTCGTCTATCAACGTCCACGTTCGTCCAGCTATTTCCGACATGGCGCTGCGTTCCGACGCCGCCAGCCCCTCTTGTGATTTGTCAGAAATTCGCGTCATGTATCTGACAAACTAATTGTGGTTTGTCAGAATTGCGTATACACGCTTCTGACAAAGGAATTGCCATGCGCGGGCCGGGTCTCGATCTCAAAAGTGCCATAACGAGCCGGATGGTCTCCGGCGGCGTGCCTTCGGTCTGGACGCCGCAGGACTTTCTCGACCTCGGTTCTCGCGATGCCGTCGACCAAGTGCTCCATCGACTGACCCGCAACGGCGAAGTCCGCAGGATTGCCCGCGGGCTTTATGACAAGCCGAAACTCAACTCCCTCACGGGCAAGCCCACGAATCCCGATCCGCGCACTGTCATCGATGCGCTGGCTCGCCGGGACCAAGCCCGTATCCTCGTCGATGGCGTAACCGCAGCCAACGATCTAGGACTCTCCGATGCCGTCCCTGCTCGTATCGTCGTCCACACGGACGCGAGGTTGAAGCCCATCACGCTCGGCAACCTCAAGATCGATTTCAAAACCACTGCGCCAAGTCGGCTTCATTGGGCTGGGCGACCAGCGATGCGGGTCGTGCAGGCCCTGCATTGGTTGCACGACGCCGGGGGCGATACCGATCCGGATGTTGCCAAGCGTCTGCGCAACATCTTCGCCCACCCCGGTCACGGCGCCGACATCGTCAACGACCTTCAGACCGATATGCTGACGCTCCCGCTCTGGATGCAGAATCTCCTGCGCGATACGATGCCGGCTACCGCGTCAGCCAACCGTCCGAAGACCAAGCGAGCATGACAATGAATCCCGCTTACGCCCAGTTCCTCGCGGCCGACCCGACGGATCGACGGGATGTGTTTATCGGCGCCGGGCAGCGGCTCGGCACTGCGCCCCAGAATATCGAGAAGGATTTCTGGGTCTGCTGGACGCTCGATGCGCTTTTCAATGGTCCGGCGTCCCACGGCCCGCGCTTCCTGTTCAAAGGGGGCACGTCGCTGTCGAAGGGCTTCGGCCTGATTCAACGTTTCTCCGAAGACATCGACATCACAGTGTTTCGTGAAGACATCGGCCAAGATGCAAGCGTCGAGGCGCTGGAGGAGATGTCCGGTAAGAAGCGACAGGCAAAGCTCGACGCCATCAAGGCGGCATGCCAGGCCTTCATAGGCGGAGACCTGCTCGCCCAGCTTTCGAAGACCCTAGCCGATGCAGTTGGCGAGGGCATGGCAGGCGCGAAGGTCGAGCTCGATCGGGACGATGAAAGCGCCCAGAGCATTCTCCTTTGGTATCCAAGCGTGACCGCCGAGTCCGATGGCTACATCCGCAAAGCCGTCAAAATCGAATCCGGGGCCAAATCCGCTCTCGACCCTCATGCCCGCCACAGCGTCATTCCCTATCTCGCTAACGATCTGCCCGCCCTCGATCTGACGGTTGCCAACGTGACCATCGTCGATGCGGAACGCACCTTCTGGGACAAGGTCGTCATACTCCATGGCCTGCGCCGCTGGTTCGACGCCCGGCAGGTTCTGCGTGCGGGTGGCCAGCGCGTCTCGCGCCATTACTACGACGTGCACCAACTGATGATCGCCGGAACGGGCGCTTCAGCGATGGCTAACCCCGCGCTCGGCAGGGATTGCGTCGCACACGCCCGGATGTTCTTCAACAGCCGCGACCTTGATCTTGCCCATGCTGAGCCCGGTAGCTTCTCCCTGATGCCGACCGATGCGATGATCGCTGACCTTCGCCGCGACTATGGTGCCATGGCCGGCATGATCTTCGGCGATGTGCCCGACTTCGATGACGTTCTCGCAACCGTCGAAACGCTCCAGCGCTCGTTGAACGAACCGGCTGCATGATTACCACCTAGGGCATCGCTCATTGTCCGAAATTTGTGGGTGTATTTCGGACATGAGCAGCCGAATGCCAAAAGGACTCGAACCATCCCGTCATTCAGGTGCGAGCTGGTTTACCGGCGTCCAGATACCCAATGATTTGAATGGAATGGCACGGTCCAACGATGACCTTCTGAGGCATCTCATTCGTCACCGCAGGGGCCATCGGTGATCGGCGCTTCGTGGCTATGTCCGACCAGAACGTGCCGTTCCGATGCTTCCCCGGGAAGGTCTGCTCATGCCGGAACCGGTCATTCGCGAGTTCGGCAACTGCCGGGCAGCGATCGTCCCTTTTCAGCCATTCCGCTGAGGTTGGCCCAAACCCTAGAATCCTCCGTCCGTTCATCTAGCGGCAGGCTACGGCCTGCGCCATGCGCGTTTTTGCAAGGTTTGCGTTAGCCGGGTAATAGTTGGTGATATATGGAACCCAAGCCGCTGCCCTTCAGACCGTCGGCTCTTCCCGGAAATCACCCATCCACGGCAAAAGCTCCCCGATCCTGTCCTTGAACGGATAACTCCGTTGCACGCCTATATTTGCGGCATGCGCGACTGACAGCATGAAGCCCTTCTTCTCGCCCGAGGCGATCGTCCTGGCAGCCGAGAGAAAGCTATCTGCGGTGCCGTTCTGGAGCGCAAACTCGACATCGTCGATCTGGCAGAATGCAATCTCGCGACGATCCTCCGTGTCAATGCCACCTTCCGCGTCCGCAAGTCGATGCGCCGTTGCAAGGACGTTCTCGGCCTGATTGCTCGCCATTGCGAGCCAGCTGTCGGCCGTCACAATGACTGGCTGGCAGTCCGGGGCAAGTGTCAGCGTTCCAGTCCACCCGCATCGTGCATGCGCGAAAAAGCGCCAGAGTTGAAATATCCCTTTGGCGAGTTCGTCGAAACCGATCGCCGCCTCGCTTATAGGGTCATCGGCATATCGTGCGGCAAAACTCATGCGCTTCGCCTTGCATTCAATCAGCCCAACGATCCCAGCGGGGCCAGTCACGAGGATGTCCGGGGTACGATACTGCGCCTTTTTCGGCCCGTATGTGACCTCGCCTGACACAGTATAGGGTGCCATCATGGCATCGAGATAGCCGAGCACGTAGGTCTCGAACCGCTTGCCGATTTCGGTCCATACTGCTGCGCCGCCACGAACCACATCGAGATACAGCCCGGTGGTATAGCGATACATGATCAATTCCGGGATTGGTGCCCGAAGTCGCTCGCCTCGAGAGCCAAACGCTATGATCGGAAAGTCGCGCAATATGCTGGGACTGTATCCCGTATGACGCTGATTTTTGCGCATCCGGGCCGCACGGACGCGGGCTTCACCATGGGAGATCGCCAGCCTGGCAAGTGCCGCTTCACGAACTTTGGGCGTGATCCCGATCATCGTCAGGTCTTTTGTTCGCTCGGTATAGTCTCTTCCGGCAAGCGCTCCCGAAAAACAGGCGCCCACTTTGACAAAGTCGGGAATGGCAAGGCCAGCGTCATCCTCGAAAAAGTCGCGCGCGCTGCCGGTTCCGTAGAGTAGTATCGATCGGTAGAGATGCGGTGCATTCGCAACGCCCCGTTGCCACGGAAACTGTCGCTGGGCGATCCGCGCCATCTCATAGGAAACATCGTGATTTTTGAGGAAGACGCCGTCTTCGGCATTTTCGAGCTTGATCAGGATGCCCTGCAAAACGCGCAATGTCTGGAACCGCTGCGCGTTGAGGAGCCTGGTCTGGCCAACACCAAACCCCTTGGGCTTCGGGATCGCGAGCAGTTCGTTGACTAGGGTTTCCAGGGACCAGGGTGGAATATGGTACGGAGATCCAAGCTCCGCGCCGAGCGCCTCACCCGGGAGATCATGAACCGCCTGGAAACCGCTGGCATGGCCGGACTGCACGGCGACGACGGCGGATATGAGCGAAATCATATCCTCATCAATGCTTTGCGATAAGTATCTCGCCAGCTTGCAGCGATATACTTCGCGCCCGATCTGGCCCATTGCCGCGTTACCGCCCTTCGATCCGCAGTTTCGCGTCGAGATCCTCAATTGCCCCGTGTCGGTCATAGGAGCGCGCCAGTTCATGCAAAGCCTTGCCGACTTGCGGATGGGTTTCCTCCAGCCCGTTAGCATGATGGCGATAATGCGCCGCGAGCTCCCGTTCTTGGTCGCCGCCCTCATAGGCGGCTCGTGAATGTACGCCGCGCTTGTTCATGCTGCCGGTGTAGAAGCCTCGAAGCATATCCTCGGAGGGTGCGCGTTCCAGCAGTACCCTTGCGGAGTCGCCCGGCCAAAAGCCGTCAGCGCCATTGGGTGCGTGCGCGAGAATCTGTCCGAGCGTGATATCGCACACCTCGAGCCGGTCCTGTTCGGTGGCAAGTCGCCGGGCATCTTCGACAAACTGGATCGCCAGATCGCCGTCGATCGACCCGTCCGGATTCGTGCCCGGCTGGCGCTCGCATGCATGCAGGATGTGCCAGGCATTCTCGGCTGCGCCTTTTTGCTGGTCGTCGGCATCCCGCGGCGGCCCATTGCGCGGCTTGTAGATCAGGCAGAGGAGTTCGAGGAACACTTCAGGTCGTGACATTAGAACCCGGTACAGCGACTTGGCGTGCTGCTCCTCCTCAAAGCCCAGCGCGCGGATAAGCGCGAATTCAAGTTGAACCAGTTGCATCTCGTCAATCGCGCCGGTCTCTTCCAGATAGTCGATCGCATGCTGGAACACATAGCTCTGCGGCACCTGGGCTTCGTCAAGCTCGAACCCTTTCATGACGCCTTCGAGCATCTCCATCACCAGTTCGGGGTCATGGCCCGAGAATTTGATGTGACAGGCTTTGAGCGCCGAGACTGGGCGCCGGTGCGCGACCAGCTTGCGCAGAGCGGTTTCCATCTCGGCAGGGTCGTCGAGCCATAGATTGCCGATGCAATGTGACCAGAAATGCTCGGTCTCGCCGATGCTGTCGGCGCGTGCCCAGATCTGCGGATCGTGTGGGCACAGCAGCAGCAGGCGAACCAGCCACTCCGAGCCATGCTCGGCGATGCGCGCGCGCTCAAAAATCCTGTCCAGCGCCAGATGACGCTGCTCCGGCGACACACTGCACAAAATGCTCGTGGCAAGACTTGTCCGAATCTCGCCGCGATGCAGTTGGCCCGCATCTTCCACGATCCAGCGTTCGAGTTCCTGTTCCGCTATGCCGAGATGGCGCAGATGGGCACCGAGCGGCCATGCTTCGCCGTGCCGGGTGGCCAGTTCGAGAACACCCTCCCAGCCCAAGACTTCGAATATCTCCCCAAGCGCGGCCCGAGCGGCCTGTGCGCTCTGCTTGCCTTCGGCGTCCAGCTCGGTCCCGCGTGTCCGGGTGGGCAGCTCAACCCAACCGCTCTGGAACAGCCAGGCGTGGCGGATCAGAAGATCGTCGGGTTCGAGGTCAGCATAGGCGGCCTCCAGCGGCGCGAGGAACTCAGCAAAGGTCGGGTCGTCGCGCTTGTCGTCATAATTATGGTGCCAGTAGAGTTTGTGACGGAGCGCAGAACGGATCAGTTCCTTGTCCTGGTCGCCCACGGTTCGGCACTCCCGGATCAGCGCCATGAGACGCTCCTGGCGCGGCGCGTCGAGCGTCGTATATTTGGAAACGAGTTTCGCGATGCGGGCGGCATTGCCGCGTGACATCTCGATCTGCCGGTCGATAGCCGCGACCAGCATCGTATGGCGTTCGAGATGGGTCGCGCCATAGCCTGCACCCGCATCGTCATCCCGCCATTTGGGGCGAGCGATATGGGATGCGGAATCGGGGCCTGGGCCGGTCAGACTGTTGAGCAGCCGATAAGCTGCCTCCGGGACCTGCTCGATCAGGAAATCGATCGCTGCGATGCGCTGCTCGACGGTCGCGGCGGTTTGCGGGAACCAGCTACGGTAGAGGTCCTGCAACGAGCTTTGCGGCGTATTGCCCCAATTGCCTTCGATCGTGACGGCAGTTAGCCTGGCCAGGATCAGCGAAACGCGCCGCAATCGATTGGGCGCCCAAGCCAGCGTCTCGAGCGCCCAAAGTATCCCGGCATGCCAGCAGCGGCTGCCGATGCCCGCGCTCCTAGTCTCTGCGAAGACCGCCAGCGGGCCGCTTCCGGGTACATCGAGGCCGCGCTCGACCGCGCCAAGAAATTCGTGCGGGCTTGCCTCAGCCAGTGCGGGCAGCAGGCTCGCCAGCGAAAGCCAACGCACCCGATCACAATCACGCAGCAGATTGTGGACGAGGCGGCCGATTCGGCCTTGGATGTCGATCGCCACGAGCGCCGGGATGTCAGGCCCCCGGACCGCCAGCTTGATCAGGGTGTCGCAAAGCGAATCGAGCAACAGGCCGCTGATTGGCCGCACCTTGCCGTGAATGGCGGCGGCGAACCGGTCTTCTTCCGCAAGTTCCAGTTCCGGATCGGGCGTGGAAAGGATGGCCTCTAGCTCTGTGAAATAGCGGTCCAGCTGAGTTGGAGTGAGGCGCTCCCCGAATATAGCGAGCAGTTCGAGCGCAGACTTTGCTTTCCAAACGCTGCCGATGTGTAGCAGCGGGGAATCGTCGAGCCGCTCGAGGGCAAGCAGATCGGCTTCAAGGTCGTCATAGGATCTGCCAGCGATCCTAGCGACGATTTCGGCATCTCCGGGTTTCCCGGTCGACCAGCCCCCGATGAGGCACACCGCGGCAAGCGCATCGGCCGCAGGGCTGTCGAGCCAGGCGGGCCGCCGGATAGCGGGGTTGATCGCGTGCTGACGCCGAAATACCGACCAGGATCGGCCACAAAGGGTTGAAAGGCGCCGCGTGTCATTCTCGTCGAGCCCGATCGCTTGCAGCGCTTTCTCGAATTCCTCGGGCAGCGCCCGCTCGAGCACCATCTCGGCATCGTTCAGCCGTCCCGCGACGCCTCTGAACTGGCGGGCCATATCGCCCGACGCATAGGGTACGAGCAGGGCCAGCCGCTCGCGGGTCGCGGGTGCCTCGGCGACGGCTGGCGTCGCCGCAACGGCAATGGTGATGCCGATGTTCTTCTCGACATAGCGCCAGCCATCTGCGCTGGTCACGATCACCGCCTGACTGGACAATTGTTCATGCGCGATCAGCGCAGCTGCGGCGAACGCGACTGCCTCCTCGACGCTGTCGGCCTTGATAGCGAGTGGGTCACGCGCCGTTCCGCTGTGGATCTGATCTATCCGCCCGGCCAGTTTGGCCATTTGATCGACTCTGCCAGTAAGCAGCGCGTCCGGCATGATTTTAGGTTTGCACTGCGCGCCCCATTTTTCCAGATACGCCGCCAAGCTCTCGACGCCCGGACCGGCGATGCCCAGCTCCTCGCCAAATGCCAACGCGACCGCCGGACATTGCTCGAGCCATTGTTCCAGATCGTCGGCATCATAGGCACGAACGTCCTTCCAGCTGCCCTCGGCGATCTTCTCATCGCGCCAACGCGTCTTTCCCGCCCAGCGCCGTGCCGTGCAGGCCACGTAAATTCGGTCAGCCTTGACCTCGGCAGGCGTCGCTAGGGCCCGTTTGCTAAAATCCTCATTCGCCTTGGTGGTAGCGTCTGCGCGGCAGCTCAATTCCCAGAACGAATGACCGGCCGGCACCCAGGCATTGCCGATCTCGCTGTGCAGCTCACCATCAAAACCTGGCAGGGACACGGACTCGCCGGCTGGCATCGTTATCTGCGTCGTGGTCGCGACGCTGTGAATGAGTCGGCGCAGCAGCCGAGGCAGTTCTGTCGCAGCGGGTGTCGTGCCCGCCCAATCGGCAATCTGTATCGCAGTAACCATGACGTCAGAATAGCGCTTGAGAGATTCGAACGGAAGAAGAACAATCGGAATTGTCACAGCCGTCGCCGCGACATATTAAGGAAGCGCTGGAGCACGTTTGTTGGTGGAAGGGCAGTGGATAACTGGAACGGGAAATCGGGACGATCTCAGTGTATCGCGATCAACCATCCGAAAGCCGACGGGCAGTTGCCGCCCCAATTCTAGCTGCTCGATCAACCATTACCGCGATGTCCGCTCGCGCCGTTGACTGGCTATGAAGCGTTCAAGCGGAGTTAGGGAGTCGCGGACTGGGGTGACCGATTGCAGCGTCGCCACTGCCAGCGTCAGCGTGGCAGGCTGATGATGAAGCGCCAGATCAGCACGTCGAGATGGTTTTCCGCGCTGTCGATGTCGTCGCCGAATTCGAGCATTTCGATCAGGTCGAGGTTCGAGAGGACGAGGATCAGCTTGCCGCTTTCCCGCATCGCCCCTTGCGCTGCGCGCTGGCAGCTATCGTCGCCGCCTTTGCGGGCGATCAGGAAGCAGACCGTGCGTAGCGCGCTCGAGAAGAGGTAGCGCTCGGTCGAGTAGATCTGATCGGCTGTGATCGGATCTGTGTAATTCTTGCACTCGAAGAGTATCGCGCGGGTGCGGAAGTCGGTTTTGAGCGCGCTCCAGAACGCGCGATCCGTGGCGATGCGGCAGATGAAGTCGTAGCGGTTTGCGCCGTCGCTTGTCCCTGTCTGTGACTCGAAGCCGAACAGGCTGGGATCGAACAGGAACCTGAAGACCTCCTTGCAAAGACCCTCATAGTCTGTGGGTGTGAGCACGCCTGCGTCTGCATCGTGCGCGCGCAGTCGCGCGATAAGAGTTTCCCGTTCCGCGAGCCGCGCCTGCGCGCGCTGTTGCTCAAGGTCTTCGGCAGATAGGGGGGCAAAGTCCGGGTTTGGTGGTGCCTGTGCATCCGCCTCCGCCTCGAGGTCATCAAGCCGGATGATCCGGACCTCGGTCTGATGTCGCGCCCAATGGGCGGTGACCGGCGTTGCGAAGCCTGTGACGATGATGACCGGCGTGTCGGTCCAGGCGTCGCGTCCACGCAGGGTCACCAGACGAAGAACTTCGCGCCGTAGCTTGTCGATCTGGCCGGAACCCACTTCGCCGGAAATCTCGACGGGAGTTTTCTTCGGACCGTCCTCGATCAGGAGATCGAGCTGAATGCCGTTCAGCACCACGCCCTGGTGGACGATATATCCCAGCCGGCGATACGCCGAGACGACCCGGTGCAAGAGATTGGCTTCAGCGCGTGCTTGACGTTCGGCTGTGGGTATCTCGTCGTAACTGAAACCTGTGCTGCGTCCGATGGCGAGGCCCCGCATGGCCGGCAGATTGGAGGTCATGGCAATCCTTTTCATGTCCGCGACGGAGAATGCTGTGGTGTGATCTAGGCCAATGATCGCCCGAAGTCTGGCGGAGAAAACACCCGAAATGGTGTCGCTGGCCGACTGTGCGACGTGATCGACTGGGACGGCCCCGCCTTCACGATTGAGGACCTGCCGGACAAAGGGCCGCCGACCCTGCGTTTGACCCAATCGTCATGGCTGTTGGGGCGTCCGCTCTTCAGGCCAAGCCAAAGGAGGGAGGGGCCGCTTCTGCCGAAAGATGTCGTTCGCCGTCGCTGCTGGGAATGGCAAATAAGTCCCACGACGCGGCGTTCTGCTTCCGGCAGCACGCGACCAACTCGAGCCGCTCCCCGACCCGCGTCTGGCCGGCTGATCTTGCCGAAACTCGCCATTCCCGCTTCGAGGCAGAACATTGCCGCCAAGCCCTCAGCAGCAAATGGTCTGGTTCACCGCCGGGCCACCGCGATGAGCGCGGTCGAAGGGATAGGGAGGATCGCGCGATCACCAGCCATAGCCCGCACTTCGGCGATGACTGCGACTTTCTCCGCATCGCTTAGACTGGTCCAGTCGGGCGACATGCCGAACAGGGTATCGGGCTCGACAAGCAAGGTCATATCCACCGGGTAGTCGTAGGTGACCTCTTCGATCCGTGGGTCGTGATATCCCGCAAGAACCAGCTCGCGCGCGAAATCGGTCGGGTCGCTCAGCGCCTTGACCGCGTCCGGCATGGTCATGCCTTCACGATCAGGAAATAGCTTGCGACGGATCTGGCCGAGCAGCAGGAAGGTGGCGGCACCCCGGTCCTGCCATGTCGCAACAACGCCTGTCCCGCCGATGCGCGTTACCCTTGCCATTTCGGCAAGGCCCTTGCGCCAGTCGGGAAACATGATGACGCCAAAGATCGAGAACACCGCATCGAAACTGCCATCGTCTAGCGCCAGCGCCTGTCCATCCATCACCCGTGTTTCGACATTGGGCATCTTCGCCGCCGCGATGCGTGCCACCATGCCGGGGGAGAAATCAGTTGCGAGCACCTGCGCGCCGCTTCGTGCTGCCGTCAGCGCCAGCGCACCGGTGCCGGCCGCGACATCCAGGACGCGGCTTTCCGGTGTCAGCGTAACGCGCGCCAGCGCCGCCTTGGCATAGCGCATAGTGAAGGGATGCGCCGTCTTCTCATAATGCTGGGCGGCGGTGTCCCAATGGTCTGGGCTCTCGAACTCCGGCATGGCGAACGCTCCACGAATCATGTAACAATATAAGTATCGTGATGAGATGCGCTTGCCAATCCCTCGACGTCCGGGAAAGATCTTGCCGTGCGAAACGACAGCCGCCTTTCGAGAATGCTCCATGTGCTTCTTCACATGGCACGCCATGATGGCCCGATGACGTCCGACGCCATCGCGCGGATGCTCGGGACGAACCCAGTAGTCGTCCGCCGCACGATGGCAGGCCTGCGCGATGCGGGATATGTCAGATCGGAGAAGGGGCATGGCGGCGGATGGGGCATCGCCGCGGATCTGGAGACGGTTTCGCTACTCGATGTCCACCGGGCGGTAGGTGGTTCGCGCATATTCGCAATCGGTAACGAGCATAGTAATCCAAACTGCGCGGTCGAGAAGGTCGTCAACGCTGCGGTGGAGGATGCGTTGCGAGACGCTGAAGCGCTACTGGTCGCGCGGCTGGGCGTGGTCAGCCTCGCCGAACTGGCGCGTGGCTTCGAAGTGCATTGCGCTCAGGCTGATAGCGTCGCGCCTAAATAAACGCCTGACCCTTTGGCTACATAACACTGACAGCAGGCGACCAACTCAGGACGTAGCCATCCACACCGGTAGCGTCAGCTTCCGGCCAAAAAGCCGACGATCATTCGGATGCTACCGGTCCCAAGGCTTCGACAATGCGGCATTCTGCGACAGTCCCGCCATCGCAGGAGTCGATCACTGCCTTCAGTTCTCGTCTCAAGGCTTGGAGATCAGCGATCTTGCGATCCACCTCCACGAGGTGCTGGTTGGCGATCCGATCGATCCCGGCACAGTCGCAGCTTCGGTCGTCGGAAAGGCCGAGTAGCGCGCGCACCTGATCCAGCGAGAAGCCCAGATCACGGGACCGCCGGATGAAAGACAGGCGGCCAAGCTCAGCTTGCCCATAGTTCCGGTAGTTGCTCGACGTGCGCGCGGGCTTTGGAAGCAGACCGATCCGCTCATAATAGCGGATCGTCTCGATCTTCGTGCTTGTGGCCTTTCCCATTTCCCCGATCGTCAATGCCATGCTCTTGACCCTGTAGTTGCTACAGCCCCTATATAGGCTGCCATCAATGCGAAAAGGAGATGGCACATGGCTGGCGGTTGCTGCAGCGGAACACCCGACCCTGGCGGAAAGACAAACGATCGCGTCTGGCGCCGCGCGCTCTGGATCGCGCTGATCATCAACGCCGGGATGTTCGGCGTCGAAATCGTCGCCGGCGTCACGGCAGGATCAGCATCGCTCAAGGCTGACGCGCTCGATTTTCTGGGCGACGCGGCCAACTATGCCATCAGCCTGGGTGTTGCCGGACTCGCGCTGCGCTGGCGCGCCCGCGCTGCCCTCGCCAAAGGCATATCGCTTCTGCTCCTGGGCGTTTGGGTGATCGGCAGCACGGCGTGGATGGCGGCCAAGGGCACGCTCCCCACAGCCGAGACCATGGGCATCATCGGCGTGCTCGCGCTGGTCGCCAACCTGATCTGCGCCGTGATGCTGTGGCGGCATCGGGAGGGCGATGCGAACCGCAGATCGGTCTGGATCTGCTCACGCAACGACGCGATCGGGAACATCGCCGTGGTCGCGGCAGCATTGGGCGTCTTCGGCACCGGAACGGCTTGGCCTGACATTGCTGTCGCAGCGGTGCTGGCCGGTCTTGGTGTCTCGGGCGGTTGGCAGATCATTTGCCAGGCATGGTTAGAGTTGAAGAGCCTCGACCACGGCCATGCTATTCCCCGCCAAACCGGAACCGCACACCCCCATTGAGGACGAAGCCATCGGTCGGCGCCCAGGCGTCGACCGTCCACGCACCTGTCGGCGCGCGACTGCGGAGGAGCAACGGGTCGAATTTGGTCTGCCGGACATTGAGCAGGTTCTCGGCGTTCACGAACAGGCTGACCTTGCCCAGTACGAGTTCGCCCATGGCGCCAAGCTGGACATAAGGTCGGCTGCGGGTGCGATAGGGATTGTCATCCAGCGACTGGCGACCGGTGTAGTAGGCTTCGATCCCAATACGTCCGCGCCCATGCTTTTCCCACATGGCGACCAGTCCGGCGCTGTCGCGGGGTGTCAGGGGGACCGTGCGTCGACCAGCGGCGTCAGGGTCGGGCTCGCGCGCATCGACATGAACATAGCTGCCCGTCAGGGTGACTGCATCCCAACGGTAGCGAATCAGCACTTCCGCACCGCGCGTCTTCGTCAGGCCAGCAGCGTTGATAAGCGTCACATGGCTGGAATCGACCGTTTGCAGTTGCACGGCATTGTCGATGTTGGATGCGAACAGGCTGACATTGGCTTCCAACGGGCCATGGACGTAGCCGAAGTCGATGGAGGCGCTGTCCGCCACCTCGGCCTTCAACTTCGCATAGGGCACGAGGCGCGAAAAGCCGTTCGCCTCGATCTCCTCGACAAACGGCGTCGGTGCATAAAATCCGCGCCCGAGCGACGCGCGGATTGTCCACGGTCCGGGCTTATAGAGCGCCGAGAGGCGCGGGCTGACACGCGAACCATAGTCGCTATGACCATCCCACCGCGCGCTGCCCGCAAGGGTCAGCCTGTCTGCCACCTTCTGCTCCCCCTGAAAGAAGAGCGATGGCACGGTGTAGCTATAGTCGAAGGCAGAATAGGCCTTGGAGCGATAATCATCCGCCTGGATGGCCACGCCCGCCAACCAAGTGGTCGCACCGGCCTCTCCGCCGATCGATGCCTCGGCCAGACCGGTCCTGTGCCGGTCATTCTCTTGTGTCTCACCGAAGCGATGGCGATGAGACTGGGTCACGCCGGACGCACGTAGGTGAAGCGTGCCAATGCCCTCCAGCGGCGTCTCGGCAGTCAGACCCAGATCATATCGGCGGCTGCGTTGCGCCTGCACGAAAGGCTGCCCATCCGGTGCCGCCGCGCCCGGCATCGTGCCCCCGTCACGCTGTTCGGCCATTGCGCCGAAGGTCAGCAAGGCCTTCGATCCGTCAGCGCCATCCCAGAAAAGCCGGGGTCGAACGGTGAAGCGCTCAAAGCCGGGCATATCCGCCCAACCATCGTCGTTGAGGTCTTGGCGGCTCTGCCGATCATAGCCTGCCGTGACCGATGCGCTCAACGTCTCGCTGATCGGCGAGGCAACATAGCCCGTGACGTCTTGACCGTTCCGGCTTGTCGCGTTCAGCAGTAACTCACCCTGCGGTTCGCTCGCCGGCCGGCGCGACACAAGGTTGATGACGCCGCCAAGGGCCGAAGGTCCGTAGAGAGCCGATGCGGCGCCCTTGATGATTTCCACCTGACCGAGATCTGTAGGGGGAATCTGGAGCAGACCGATGGACGGGGTCTGCCCGCCATAGAGCGGCAGGCCGTCGGCAAGGATTTGGGTGTATCGGCCCTTTAGGCCCTGGATGCGTACATTCGCCCCCCCCCAACGCAGGCGACGTGGTCTGAACCCTGACGCCAGGGGTCTCGCTGACCAGCATGGCGATGTTGCCCGGCCGCATGAGGAGCTTCTCCTCGATCTCTTCCCTGTTCACAACATCCACACGGATCGGTTCGTCCTGCACGCGCCGGCCCGTCCGCGTCGCCTGCACGACGATCTCGGGCTCTTCTTCCCCGTCTGCGTCGGTATCTGCCTGCGCATAGGCCGTCGCGGGCCATGCAGCCCCCAAGAGCAGCAAGTGGAGGACGTAGTTCGCCGGTCGGCGCGTTCGAGAAACAGACTTCAATGCCAACCCCTGTTCGATCAGACTTACGATCAAGGGGCGCCTCATAGGGCCTGTAGCAACTACAGGGTCAAGGCAAAGATGACCCACGTATGATATGGCTAGCGAACCCACATGGCCTGGCTAAACTCGCCCAAATGAAGAAGGTTCAGTCTGCAGCCATTCCCTATCGCCTCGATGAGACGGATCAGCTTTCCCTTTTGCTCGTCACTTCTCGCAGGAAGGGCCGCTGGGTTCTGCCAAAGGGAACTGTAAGCGGCATGTTGCCACACGCTTCGGCAGCGCGGGAGGCCTTTGAGGAAGCCGGT
The DNA here is from genome assembly GCF_900109095.1 of Sphingobium sp. AP50. Lineage (GTDB taxonomy): Bacteria > Pseudomonadota > Alphaproteobacteria > Sphingomonadales > Sphingomonadaceae > Sphingobium. The sequence continues at coordinate 6,351 of NZ_FNYZ01000001.1, read as the reverse complement.
GTGATCGGCTCAATCGCAGAGACGCCGTTCGCCAAATATCATCTGCGGAAGAAGGTCGGCTATGGGGCGGCGATAGAGGTTCCGGTTCACGCATTTCCGATGCGGGTGACGGTGGAATTACCAACCTGGCCGGAAATGAATTTCCGGCAGAGGCAATGGGTTTCAGCAGCGCAAATCCCCGAAATGGTTGAAAGCGCCGAACTTCGTTCCCTCCTCCAGCGCTTTGCTCAATCAGATGAAGCGCGCTCCTGATGGTTGATTAGCTGTCATCGGCACTGTGAGCGGCAGGTTCCATAAGAACCTGCCGCTCAGCGGCTCATTCGGGAACGGCGGAAAAGCCCCATCTCTCCGCGATCTCGGGGGAGATCGGTCGCGACCAACACGCGCCGTTTGTTGTTTAAGCGATAGAATCTTCCGCGATGTCCCAGATCAAAACCTGCCGCCACGACGTCGACCAGCCGTCCTTCGGTGACGAGGTCGATATGAACCTGCGGGTAGCGCTCCATATAGCCCAAAATCAGCGGCACCATGATCTCGCGCGCGGCCGTCGCGAACGCATTGATGCGCAAGGTGCCGGACGGCGTCTCCTGCTGCGACCGCGCCGTATCCATCGCCTTCTGGATGCCTTCGAACTTGCCGTTATGGCCTGCATTGGCGTAATCGGCGCCATCGAAAGGGCAAGCCGGCAGCTCATGAGTTAAACTGCGCATTCAGCGGTACGATCCGACGGCATCCACCAGACCGTTGAGGACAGTCTGGACTGCCAACGACTTGTATCGCTTCGACGTGCTGACGATCCAGGCATCGGCTGCCGGCATCGGAAACTCGTTCAGCACGACCGTCAGATCGCCCCGGGCGATATCCGCTTCGATCATGAAGTCGGGCAACAGCGCGATCCCGTTGCCCATCAGCGCCAGCTGGTGCGCAACCAGCATGTTGCCTGCCGCGATCGACCAACGCATTGAGCAGTCCCATCCGCCTTCGAAACGCCAGGTATCCAGCGCCGCGCTGGTCAGGATTGCCTTGTGAGCACCCAGGTCTGCCGGCTCTGCAGGCAGGTCCGCCCGTTCGAGATAGGAGCGTGAAGCGACGAGGCGGCGCGTTACCTGGCAAAGGCGACGGGCAACCAGATCACTGTCCTCCAGCGCGCCCATACGCACCGCCAGATCGATGCCGTCGCTCACGATGTTCACTCGCCGTTCGGTCAGGCGCAGTTCGACCTGGAGATCGGAGTAGGTCTCGGACAGCGCGACCAGATGCGGCGCGACAAGATACTGTCCCAGTGCGGCGGTCGTCGTCAGCGTCACCCGGCCTCCAACCACACGCCCGCGTGTCGCGATGGCCCGCGCCGCTTCGTCGGCCGCCAGGATAGCAGGCTTGGCCATTTCGTAGATCCGCTTCCCTTCGTCCGTGAGGGAAAGTGCGCGCGTCGAACGACGGAACAGCGACGTGCCCAGCAAGGCTTCGAGGTCCGAAAGACGGCGGCTGACCGTCGATTTGGGAATGCCGAGTTCCTTCGCCGCAGCCGTGAACCCGCCTTGGTCGGTAATGGCTACGAGCAACGCCAGATCGTCGAGGGAAGGTTTCATCGTCCCGAAAATGGAACAATGCCTTCCCAACTGCAAGGATTATCGGAGCGCACGAACAGGCGCATATAGGTTTCAACGAAAGCGAGAGTAACCGCCATGATCCAGTTCTCCTCCATCCATTCTCCGACGCTGATGCGTCACGGCAACGTCTTTTCGGCGCGGCAGTATCCGCGCCAGGCCTTCGGCAACCTGATCGACCCGGTCATCAACATCGACTGGTTCGAGATGAACGGGCCGACCTTTCCGCCGCATCCCCACGCCGGTTTCTCTGCGGTGACTTACGTTTTCGCAGACTCGCCTAACGGCTTCGTCAATCGAGACAGTCTGGGCGATGTCCAGAATATCCTTCCCGGCGGCCTGCACTGGAGCCGGGCCTCGCGCGGGATGATGCACGAGGAGACGCCGATCGAGGGCGGCGGGCCGGCGCGGGGGCTGCAGATCTTCGTAAACCTTCCCGCCGCCAGCCAAGCCGATCCAGAAGCTGCCTTCGCAGTTCCTGCCGCAATGGTCCAGGACGCTTCAGGCGAAGGTTGGACAAGCAGGACAGCCGTGGATGGGACAACGCTGGGCGCAGCTGAAGATGCATTGCCCTCGCCGGTCCGGATCGCCGAATTCGCGCTGGAAGCGGGTGTCGCCCATGACTTCGACGTACCGGCCGGCTGGGGCGGCATCCTCATCGTGCTTGAAGGCGCAGCAATAATCAGCGCGACCGCCCTCTCGCAGACCCAGGCCATAGGCTTCGCATCTGACGAGGGCGACCGCATTCGGATCGAAACGCAGGATATAGCGGCTCGAGTCGTCCTGATCTCCGGCGCGCAGCTCAAGCAACCAATCTACGCCCATGGTCCCCTCATGACCGCAACGCCTGCGGCTCTGGATGACGCCATGCGGCGCGTATCGCACCTCTCTATCTGACCCAAGCAAAGGCCCCGGGGCCATTCCCGGAACATCGACAAGAAAGGAACCTACAATGACCACCTCGTCCATTCCCGACCGCTTCACCGCGCAAGACACCGCGCTGCTGCTGATCGACCATCAGGTCGGCACCATGCAGTTGATCAAGAACATTGATGCAGGGTTTGCCGCCAAGCAGTCGATTGCGCTCGCCAAGATGGCAAAGATCCTGAACCTGCCGACGGTCATTACCTCTAGCCAGGAAGAGAACGCACAGGGGCCGATCCTGCCCGAGATCGCTGAGATTCTGCCCGAGGCCTACGAAGCACGCGTGAAGCGTCCGGGCGTCGTCAACGCCTGGGCCTATCCCGATTTTCGCGACGCCGTACTTGCCACGGGCCGCAAGAACCTCATCATGGCCGGTGTCACCACCGACGTGTGCCTGATCTTCCCGGCGATCGACGCCGTCCTCGAAGGCTTTTCGGTTCAGGCCGTGCTTGATGCCTCGGGTTCGCCGAGCGACCTGTCCGAGGAACTGGCCCGCCAGCGCATGCACGACGCCGGCGTCGTACTCACCGCGACCAATACCTTGATGGCCGAAATCGCGCAGGACTGGTCCACGCCGGACGGCCAGCAACTGATCGGCCTTCTGTTCAGCGACGTGTTCCCGGCGCTCGGCGCGGGCATCGCCTGACGCCTCCCATGCAGGCCGGATCAGCTTCAAGCAGGCGGTGATCCGGCCTTTCTGCATACTTCGAACACCAGATCGGGTGCCGGACGTTGTAAGCGGCGCGAAGGAGAAGAACAGAGATGGATGAACGGCAGACCGAAGTTCTGGATTTCTGGTTCCGCGAGTTGACCCCGGAGAACTGGTTCGCAGGCGGCCGAAAGCTCGACCCGGTCGTGCGTAACCAGTTCGGCCATCTGCACGATGAAGCATCTGCTGGAATACTGGATGATTGGCAGGCTACCCCTCTGGGCCGCCTCGCTCTAATACTCGTACTCGACCAGTTTTCCCGGCACATCTACCGCGGTACTGCGCGCGCTTTCGCACAGGATCGCAAAGCTCAGAAGCTGACGCTGGAGGGGATTGCAACCGGCGCTGATGAGACGCTTTCCTTCGCCCATCGCCATTTCTTCTACATGCCACTGATGCACGCTGAGGACCCGGTTCTTCAAGAAAAGAGCGTCGAACGCTTCACGGCGCTGAGGCAGTTTGCCGACGATCTGCTTGCATTTGCGCAAACCCATTCTGACGAGATTTCACGCTTCGGTCGGTTCCCATATCGCAACGATGCTCTTTCCAGGGAACCCACCGGCGAGGAGTGGGAGTTTCTAAAGGACCGAAGCAGGCGCGGCTAATTGCCCGATGTGATCCCAGCTATCAGAAGCGGCGGGCACGAGCGCCTCGATATCATTTCGGCGATTTTGGGTCTGGTTTTTCCGAAACCTGCCGTTCCTCAAGGTAGCCCCGAACGACGGTTTTGTCCCAGGCCCGGACGCGCATCAAAGAACGCAGCGACCAGAGGCGACCCGTCCATCTACGTCCAGCCTTTTCCACAAATCGAAAGCATGCTAAAGTTGCTCCCGGCGACTTCGCAAGTCTATGATTTTACTGCGAAATCAATCGCTTAGGTCGCCCGGCCGAAAGCTCTTCTGGCACCACTTTTTCTAGGGGCTTGAAATCCCTAGAAAACATTGGAATTGCAGGCTTTTTCACAAGCGTCTAGTACAAACGTACGAAGGACGAAGCCGTGTCTTCCTATCTGCACAAAACACCCAACGGCGTATATTATTTCCGAATGAGCATCCCTGCGGACTTGCGCCCGTTCATGGGTGGCAAGCGGGAAATCAAAATGTCTCTGAGCCTAAAGGACCGGGACGCCGCGAAGCTAATCATCCCCGATCATACCAAGGCCGCTCATAAGCTGCTGGATCAAGCGCGCCGGGATAAGGCCGCTGCTGACAAGCCTGCATCTAAGCCGCCCATTCCCAAGGTCGAGTCGGTCATATGGGAAAGCGATCCCGCAACCGATGACAGAGACTTTGAGATTGAGGCGCTGGAGCCGATCATGGATGCGATGGCAGAAGGCAGGAGCATTGAAGCCTCTCCAGCCGACATTCTTCGGGCTGGGCAACTGCTAGTCCAGCATGAGCGGGAAATGGCCGACATTGAGCAAGAACGGCTCATTGGCCGGATGCTCAAGCGCGGATCGGCAATGCAGCATCAGGCCGTAGAGTACCAAGGCGACACGCCTGCCGGGAAGGGCAAGGGCGTCTATCTCGACACTGATATTGTCGATGGCTGGGCTGCGGAGCGCAAGCCGTCTCCCCGTGGCAAGGATGCCTATTGACGAGACGCAAAGCTGTTCAACAGCATGATAGGCCGGAAGTCCGTTGAGCAAATCACCAAGGCCGATGTGATGACCTATAAACGGTTGTTGATTGCCGATCCTAAACGGTCGCAAATCAATGTGCGGGACCGGCTGACCTATCTCCGCACCCTGCTAGAGTGGGCAGCGCAAGAGGATAATGTTCCGGTCAACGTGGCCCGTGATGTGAAGATGGCCGTCAGTGAGCGGGGCGAGAAGCGCAAGGATTTCAGCATTGATGACCTCAATGCGCTGTTCTCTGGCCCGGTCTATACGGCTGATAAGCGGTCGAAGGCTGGCTATGGGGAGGCTGCATATTGGATGCCGCTCATTGCCCTGTTCATGGGGGCGCGACGGGAAGAAATCGGCCAGCTTCGGGTCAGTGATGTGAAGCGCGTTGCCTACATAGACGCTGCCGAACAGCGGCAAGAGGCATGGTGCATCGACATTACCGACATAGGCGACGATGACGCCTTACCCAATCAAATCAAGAATGAGGCGAGCAGCCGCTTAGTGCCGCTGCATCCCAAGCTGATTGAAATGGGATTTGTCGATTATGTGACCAAGCTGCCCGATCAGTCGGGACGGGTCTTTCCTGCCCTACAGCCTATCGGTATCGGCATGAAGCTGACTGACAAGTGGGGCCAGTGGTTCAGCCGGTATAAGCGGGCCTGCGGTATTGATGACAAGGCGAAGGTCTTTCACTCCTTCCGGCACACATGGAAAACCCATGCCGTTGATGCCGGTATGCCGGAACGGGTCTGCCGCCAATTCCAAGGACATGAGGGCAAGGATGCTGCCGACAAATACGGTGCGGCTCCATCCATGCGTGTCCTTGTCGATGCCATCGCATCCTTCCGCATTCCCGGCCTGAAATTGCCGATGCCGCAAGGGTAGCACGCATCAAGCGGTCGGAATGACGCCTTCTGTCGAGAAAGTCGGTTACAGGTCCGCTTCCACCAAAAGTTCGGAAGGGCGTAGCTGGATAGCGGCGGCGATGCGACTTAGGTTCAGGAACGTGACATTCCGCTCGCCGCGCTCAATCTTGCCCATGTGTGAGCGGTCTATGCCAGCAGCATCCGCCAACGCTTCTTGCGATAGCCCTACCGACTTGCGTTTGCTGCGGATCGCAACGCCCAGTCGAGCCAGTTGCCCGTCTGTGTCATTATGTCCTGCGATCCGTGCCACACAATATGCGGTCGTCGGATCAGGGATTTAACACCACGGCATTTACGACCCTTTTCCTTTGTTCTAGGAATTGGGCATGAGCATCTTTAGGCCTATGCTAGCTGTGATTGGGATGACTTGCGGTGAGGTGGTCCCGCCTTCTTGGACAGTTTGGCGGCTAAGTTAAGCTAATCCCGGTTGTCGTTCACGCCGCCTGTTTGATCATCAGATCATGGGGGGCATGCCCCCCATGATCTGATTGCGCGATCCGCCGATAGGCCTCGACCGGGGTTTTTCCGGCCAGGCCTGAGTGCGGACGCTGGGTGTTG
>NZ_FNYZ01000063.1 GCF_900109095.1 Sphingobium sp. AP50 | reverse complement strand
TGGTGTAGGTTCGCCTGCGGTAGTCACAGCGACCTCCGGCTAAGCCGGGCTGATTAAGCTGCCATGGCAGGCAACGTGATGATGGGATTATCGCTTAAACCTGAGACGCTCTCAAGCGTCATGTAACGGCATCGCTGCACGGCCCATTCATCATTCTGTTCCAAGAGGATAGCACCAACAAGACGGGTGATCGCCTCTTCGTTGGGGAAGATACCGACAACATCGGTGCGCCGCTTGATCTCGCCATTTAGCCGCTCGATCGGATTGTTGCTGTGCAACTTCGTGCGATGTTGGGCTGGGAAGGTCATGTAGGCCAGCACATCCTCCTCGGCGCTGTCCATCAGGGCAGCGAGTTTTGGCACGGTAGGGCGCAATTGATCGGCCACACTACGCCATTGGGCCTTTGCGGCCTCTGGAGTTTCCTGGGCGAAAGCGGTGGCGATGAATGCCGACACGACCCGGCGTCCGCTCTTGCCGGCATGGGCCAGCGCATTGCGCATGAAATGAACCCGGCATCGCTGCCAGGTGGCGCTGAACACTTTGGCGACGGAAGCTTTTATGCCTTCATGGGAATCGGAGATCACCAGCTTCACGCCGCGCAGACCGCGACGGGCAAGGCTGCGTAGAAAATCGGTCCAGAAGACCTCAGCTTCCGAATGACCGATCGCCATGCCGAGCACTTCGCGCCGGCCATCGCTGTTGACGCCGACGGCGATGATGACGGCGACCGAGACAATGCGACCGGCCCGCCGCACTTTGATATAGGTCGCGTCCATCCACAGGTAGGGCCAGTCGCCTTCAATCGGAAGATCGAGGAAAGCCTTCACGCGTTCATCGATCTCCACGCACAGCCGGCTAACCTGGCTCTTTGAGATACCGCTCATCCCCATGGCCTTCACCAAATCATCGACCGAGCGGGTTGAAATGCCTTGGATATAGGCTTCCTGAATGACGGCCGTCAGCGCTTTCTCCGCCAAACGACGGGGCTCCAGGAACCCGGGAAAATATGTTCCCTTGCGCAGCTTGGGGATCCGCAGCTCGACCGTGCCTGCTCGCGTCTCCCAGTCCCGATCCCGATAGCCGTTGCGCTGTGCCAAGCGCTCAGGATCTTTCTCACCATAGGCAGCGCCGGTCACACTGCCCACCTCCAGTTCCATCAGCCGCTGCGCGGCAAAGCCGATCATGTCGCGTAGAAAATCGCCGTCGGCTGTCTTCCCAACCAGGGCGTGCAGGTCCATCTTGTCAGAGATCATCGGTGGTCTCCGTAAGTTGAGCTTCGCAACTCCAACTTATCCGAAGTCCGCCGGTGACCACCCGCGAAACTGACCGGCCGCTACAGCGCTTTATCGATGAGCGCGCGTCCGGTCAGCTTCGCTAACCTTCAAAACCTACACCACCACCAGGGGCACGACCC
>NZ_FNYZ01000040.1 GCF_900109095.1 Sphingobium sp. AP50 | reverse complement strand
GCCTAATTTAACCGATCACACCACGCCTGAAAGCCGTGGCAGACCGGAGCCGCCGCCCACATGTCCCTTCATCTAACCGACAATGTCAAAGAACCACCAGACAATGATTGGCGGACAACCATCCCACCCCTTCCTTGCGTCCGGGGGAACAGTGTCCGTCTATGTTGGCGACCATCCAGTCCAGCGCCGCAGTGGCGTCGTCCCGTCCGGTGAAAAGCCCTCTAGATGCGTCAGCCAGAACCGTCAAACCCTTTTTGCAATTTTGTTTCACATTTTTTTGGGGGTTAGCCGCTACAACCGCTCCCGCAGCGCTTTGACGCACAGAGAATGGGAATCGAATGGGATTGCAGGATGCCGACGCGAATGATGCGGGTTTTGGCGCGCGCATAAGGAGTGCAATCTTCTGGCGGTCTGGTAGCCAGATCCTGTCGCAGATGATGAGCTGGGTGGTGACGCTGGCCGTCATCCGCCTGCTCGATCCCAAAGATTATGGCCTGTTCGCCATGACCCAGGTGATATTGAACTTCGCCACCTTCCTCAATGGCTATGGGCTGGTGAGCGCGCTGGTGCAGTCCGACAAGGTGGAGCCGCATCGGTTGCGGCAGGCCTTCACCATCATGCTGTTGCTCAATGGCGGCCTGGCCTTACTGCAACTGGCCATCGCCCCATTGGCAGCGGACTATTATGACCAGCCGATGGTCGCGCAACTGCTGCGCGTGCAGGCGCTGCTCTATTTGTCCACGCCTTTCCTCTCCGTACCCGAAGCCATCATGGGGCGGGCGCTGGACTTCAAACGGCCAGCGCTGGTCAATCTGATCGCCGCTCTGGCTTCCGCCGGGGTCGCGCTGACCGGCGCGCTATCAGGCTGGGGCGTATGGACTCTGGTATGGGCGCCGATCACAGGTTTCTGGGTCAAGGCAACCGGTTATGTGCTGGCGACCGGGTTCCGGCCGATTCCCACTTTCGACTTTCGCGGGACCGGTGCGATGGTCGCCTACGGCGCTTCGCTGCTGGGCGGGCAGTTGTTCTGGATCGTGCAGAGCCAGGCCGACATCTTCATCGGCGGCCGCGTGCTGCATCCCCATGAACTTGGCCTCTACGCCGAAGCGCTGTTCCTGACCCAGATTTTCGTCAGCAAATTCGTGCCGCCGCTCAACGATGTCGCCTTCCCCGCTTATGCCCGGATGCAACAGGATGTGAGTCGGGTGGCCTGGTCCTTCTGCAAGGCGGTCAAGCTGCTGCTGCTGCTGACCTGCCCCATCTATCTGGGGATGGCGGTGACGGCCGAGCCACTGGTCGAGACATTGTTTGGGCAAAAATGGCTGGAGATGGCACCGTTTGTCGCCATCCTCGCGCTCGCCATGCCGTTCATGACATTGCAGGTGATGTTCGCACCGGTCAGCAATGCGCTGGGGCGCCCCGGCACCACGGCCCGAGTTGCGGCGGTCGGCGCGGTGCTGATGCCCGGCGCCTTCCTGATCGGGATTCAGGTCGGCGCGATCGGGCTGGCCTGGGCCTGGCTGATCGCCTTTCCGATCCTGACCGCGGTGACGGCGCGACTCGCCGGCGGGCCGATGGGATTGCGTGCCTTGGACCTGATTCGCGCGGCGGCGCCGGGGCTGGGCTGTTCCCTGTTGATGGCCGGGGTGGTGATGGCGGTCGACCGACTGCTGCCACCGCTCGCCGCACCGATCCGGCTGGGCGTGCTGGTGCCGGTGGGGGGCATCGCCTTCCTCGGCGCGCTGCTGCTGTGCGCGCGGGAGACGCTGAAGGAATTGATTGCGCTGGTGATCCGCCGCACGCCGCCGGCCCAGGCTTCCGCCTGAACCGACGGCGGATCGGGCATCAGGCCGTCTGGATATAGTCGCGCAACGAGGCGGCTTCCGATTCGATACTGTCGATGCGAAATTTGACGAGATCGCCGATCGAGATCATGCCGACCAGCGTGCCATCGACCACGACGGGCAAATGGCGAATGCGCCGCTTCGTCATCAGCGACAGGCTATGGATCACCGGCGTATCCTGATCGATGGTGATCGCGGGCGCGGTCATCACGTCGCCGACACTATGCTCCAGCGCCGACGCCCCATCGAGTGCCACGCGATGAACAAGATCGCGTTCGGAAAATATGCCGACCACCCGGCCATCCTCGACCACGGGCACGCACCCAATTCGCTGCCCCGCCAGCAATTTGACGACGGAGAGCAGGCTGTCGGTGGGCTGCACCTGGATGACGTCGCTTCCCTTGCTCTGCAAAATCGCTGCGATGCTCATGGCTGCTCTCTCCTTTTTTCGCCGTAAATCATTTTTTGTCCGGGCGCTTGATGATCCCACTTTCGCAGCCCAATGAAAAGAGATGACGCGCAAGCAGGCCCTGGATGATCCACAGATTGCCGCCACCGCCTGGGGGCGGTTTCGGCGGATCATGGCGTGGATGGCGCTGGGCGGGGCGTCCTGTGTCGGGCTGGCACTGACCTACCTCTATTGGCGGGTGGGCTCGCTGCCGATTCACATGGTGATTGCCACGGTGCTGGGCGTATGGCTGACCTTCATGCTGGGGACGGGGCTGATGGCGCTTGCCTTCCTGTCGAGCGGGACCGGGCATGACGAGCAGGTGATGGACCGATTGAAGGACGAGGTGCCACTGGATGACTGAACGGGGCGAAGTGATTTTGCGGGTGATGCCGCAACTGTCGGATATCAACGCCAATGGCCATATTTTTGGCGGCTGGGTGCTGAGCCAGATGGATATTGCCGGCGGTATCGTCGCCTATCGAATCGCGCAGGGCGCGGTGGCGACGGTAGCGATCGAGAGCATGAAGTTCATCACGCCAATCCTGCTGGGCGATATCGTGTCCGTCTATGCGACCGAAGAGCGACGCGGCCGGACATCGGTGTCGATCCGGATCGAAGTAGTGGCGACGCGTGGCCGCGATTGTGAGGAAGTGGAGCTGACCAACGGCGTCTATACATTCGTGGCGCTGGATGCGAATCACCGGCCACGGCCGTTGCCGGTAATCTAACGCCGCCACCTTTCCACATAGGCATAGTCGATCGACTCATTGGCTGGCACGGTGACGCGCCAAATCCAGCTATCGCCGCGCCGTTCCATGTCGGTGGGGCGCGGGTCGATAGTGTGGGGGATGGTCACTTCGGCGGTGATCGCGAAGGGACGGGCGTTGCTGAGCGTGAGCGTCCATTCGCGCGTCTTGTCCGACTTGCTTATGAAGCGGGCGTTGATGCGGACGTCGGCACTGGACGCAATGTCATAATCGACCCTTTCTCCCTCGGCCTTGTCACCGATATCGGCTTCGCCCGCGAGCAAGCGCATGGCACCGACCTGCTCGAACACTGCCACCCGGCCCGATGGCATGGGCAAGCCGAGCCCGTCTCCCTTTCGATTCTGGAGGCGCAGGCGCAAAATCATCGGCTGCGACTCGCCTGTGGGTCCGTAAATGGACGCCGCATAGATGCGCTCCACCTTCACATCGGGCTGGCGCAGCAAGGCGACCTGTTTCTGGCCATTGGCGGCGACATCAACGCTGACGGGCACGCGGTAGAGTTTGAGGTCCCCGACATCCTCGGGCGGCGGCGGGGGAGGGGGCGGCGGTGGCGGGGGAGGAGCGGCCATTATCATGGCACGCTCCGTACGCCGTTGGGAGGTGACGACGATGTCTTCTGCCGCAGCCGGCGCATACATAGCGGGCGGAGGCGGCCCCTCCACCGGGAACAGCGCCCAACTGGGATGGGTGCTGGTAATGTCCATCGGCCAGCATTGCAGGCGCAGCGGGCCACCGGTCGGGCGAGCCTGCGGGCCACGCTGTTGTTTGTTGGGTTGCCCCGCGATCACCGACAGGCGCGCATCGGGAAAGCCTGTGACGCCGCCATTGGCGACGGTCAGCCAGGCCATCAGGTCGATCACCTTGCCGTCATCATGCATGTCCGCGACATAATTGGCGGCCCAGTCGAATCCTTCGGCCAGATAAGTGAGTTGCAGGGTCGCGCGGGTCGGCCGGTCGCTGGTCGCGATCACCGACAGGGTCGGGCGAGGGGACAGATCAGCGGGCGCCTGCGGATAGAGCATCCGTTCGGGCAGGCCGCTGCATCCCAGCGCCTCATAGCCCTGCGCCGTCTGGACGATGACGCCGCCATTCGGCCCGGCGCTGATGATCGCATCCTGCTCCGTCACCTTGCCGGTCTTGCGGTCGGTGCGATGCAGAGTGACGCTGCGCTTCAGATAGGCGTCGACCAGACCGGCGGGGGAGAGGAGGCGCGCATCGCGATTCTTTTCCCGCACGCCATGGGGCATGCCCGATAGCACTGCCGTTTCGGGCATCAGCCCTTCGGCGACGCCTTCGAATCGGACGGTAGATTGCCCCTGTGGCAGATCGACCGTGCGGCTTTCGGTGATGAGCGCGTATCCGCCCGGCCAGTTGCGATCGATCGCCCCCTTGGCGCGGCCCGGCTGGCGATAGACGGTGACGGACACCGAATCGGCTTTGGTCGAGATGACCGTACCCGCCTGCGCCGGGACGAGGCAGGCGCAAAGCAGGAGCAGCAGGGCTAGAAAACGCGGCACCGGGCCCGACCGATCAATAGCGCGAATCGAAGGTGACGTTGAGATCGACCGATCCGTTGGCCGGAACCGGCACGCTCCATTCGATCCGATCGGCAGAGATCCGCTTGCCCTCCAGCGGCTGGCCGCCGACCGTCTGTGCGGTGACGCGGGTGTCGCCCCACAATCCCTGTTGCGCCAGATCGACCGTCACCGCTTCAGGCCGGGCATTGGTGAGGGTGTAGCGCATCTTCGTTTCCCAGCGCGAACCGCCCTTCTTCGTCCGCTGTTCCACAGTCGGGCGGACCTTCACGTCAAAGGCATCGCCGGTGCGCAGCGCCATGGAGGACCCCATGGGCGTATGATCGATGCTGTTTTCGCCGATAAACTGCGGGTCGCCCCGCGCATCGCGCATATAGACGCGAATCGTCCCGGCCGGGAGTTGATCGCCCAGGCCGCCCTGCTTGCTGGTGGAGAATTTGAGCACGCTCGACGCGCTCTGCGGTTCGGCTGAACTGCCCAGCCAGCCATTGACATATTCATAGGTGGACCGGGCCGGTGCGCCCTTCACGTCGAGGAAGCTGACCTGCTTCTGCTGGGCATTGGCGATCGTCGTGCGCTGGGGCAGGGGATAGAGATAATAGTCGCCCAGCCGTTCGCGCGGGCCGCTTTCGGTACCGGCCTGATCGATCGCGCCGCTGCCGCCCCGGCCCGAATATTGCCACCAACTGCCGCCGCTCCGACCATTGCGTCCTCCGCCCATGGCGGGATTGCCGGCGACCAGGATCGTCTTTGCGTCGGTGAAGCTGGTACCCGTATTGTTGGTGAGCGTGACCCAGCCCTGCATGTCCATCGCCCCCTTGGCAGCATCGAACAGGGCGACATAATCAGCGGTCCAGCCCAGATTGGGGGTCAGGTAAGACAGGCGCGCCGACACCGTGCCGCCCTGCCCCGCCTCGACCGTGACTGACAGAGTGGGGCGGGCGCGCAAATTGGGCGGTACGCGATCGAAGATGACGCGAACCGGCAGGCCATCGTCGCGCAGCACCTCTATCCGGGCGCCGATCTGAAGCACGATGCCGCCATTGGCCGCCAATATCTTCGCCCGTTCGCGGGTTTCGACGCCGGTGGCGGGATTGGTGCGGACCAGAGTGACTTCCTGCCCGACCGCCTTGTCCATCAGCTTGTCGGGGGAGAGGAGGTCATAATCGAAATTCTGTTCGATGATCGACAGGCCGGGGCCGGAGAGGTTGACCGTCTCCGGCCGGATGCGGGCCGACACATCGGGAAATTCGATGCGATTGCGGCCCTGCTTTACCGGCAGTTGCCGGTCGTCCTGCACCAGCGACTGGCCGTTATTGTAGATGGTGACGGCGACATCGCCCTGCGCCGTCGCGCCAGTCGGATCAGCCGCATTCTGGGATTGGGCGAGAAGGGGACCGGGGGTCGAAAGGGGCAGGGCGGTCAGCAGCAGGGGCAGCAGGCGCACGGCTTTCATCGATAACTCTCCAGCGATTTGCAGACCTTGTGCCGGATCGTGTTCGACTTGGAAAGCGGGCATGAAAAAAGGGACGGTGCATTGGCACCGTCCCTTTTTTCCTTCCGATCCGAAGCGCTTATTCGGCGGCTTCGGTCGTTGCGGTCGCGCGGGGGCGACGGGTGCGCTTCTTGGGCGCGTCCTCGGCTGCCGGTTCAGCGTCATTGTCGGCGCGGGCGATCGAGGGCGGCAGGACCGCCGCATCGAAGGCTTCGGCCGTTTCGGCAGGAGCCGCAACCTTGCGCGGACGGCCACGGCGCGGACGGGGCGCTTCGGCTTCCGCTTCGGGCGCGGCCTGAGCGGCGATCGGTTCAGGCTGGATCTGCGGCGCGGGCGTCAGTTCCTGCGCCGGATTGCCGGTCGGTCCCTCTACGCCCATTTCCTGCGCAACGAAGCGATCCCGACGGGGGCGATCACGGCGCGCATTGTTGCGGTTGCCATCGCGGGCATCGCGATTATCGCCGCGATAGTCACGCGCTTCGCGATCGCCACGGCCTTCGCCGCGCGTATCGCGGTTGTCGCGACCTTCATCCGAACGGCGATCCTGGTCACGAGAGGCCTGTTCACGCGAAACTTGATCACGGGGGGCCTGTTCGCGCGGGGCACGATCATAGACCGGCTGTTCCGTGCGGAAATCATCGCCGCCGTCATAGCCATTGTCGAAATCGTCGCCATCCTCGTCGAAATTCTCATCACGGGGACGATAGCGCTGCTGCTGTTCTTCCTGACGCGCACGATTGTCGGCGAGCACGCGGAAATAATGATCGGCAAATTGCAGATAATATTCGGCGTTCACACGATCGCCGACCATCTGCGCGTCACGGGCCATATTCTTGTATTTCTCAAGAAGCTGGGTGGCATTACCGCGAGAGCGGTTATCGATGCGGTTACCATTGTCACCACCGCCCCGATTATTATTGCCACTGGGACGACCATTATTGTTGTTCCGGCCGCGATTGCGGCGGCCGGCCTGCCGGTTGTTGATCAAGACATGATCCTTGCGTTCGCTATGACAAAACTCACTGAAAACACTGTTCAGTCGCCATCCCCAAATGATCCGAATAATCGGATCGGATACGGCTCCGCCAGGCATGGTCCTTGTCCGGGACCATGAACCCATTGCCAGCAGCGCCTGCGCAGCGAGCGCCGTCATGACTTTTAGGAGCTTAGAAAACGGCCTTTTCTATCAATGGCCTATGCGACCATGTCACAAGAGGAAGCCGTTTCCTGCCCCGATGTAGTGGCTTTCACAGCATAAACCAAGCAATTTTCGCTTGCCCCCCGGTAAATCGGGCGTTGCTCAGCGGGAATGGGGCGCGATCAGGCAGCGATCATGGCCGGCCAGATCGCGCCGGACCGATACCGCCAGCCCCTGCGCGACCAGCAGGGCGGAGACGCTGTCCGCCTGTGCATAGCCGATCTCGATCGCGGCCATACCGCCCGGCGCAATCAGGCGCGGCAGATCGGGCGCAATGCGGCGATAGTCGGTGAGGCCATCGGCGCCGGCGAACAGGGCGCTGGGCGGATCGTGCAGCACATCGCCGGACAGCGGCTCATCGGTGCCGATATAGGGCGGGTTGATCAGCAGGAGGTCGAAGGGACCATCGACGCCATCGGCCCAGTCGCCAAGCCGGAAATCGGCCCGAGCGGCAAGGCCGAGTTGCGCCGCATTATCCTGCGCAACGGCGAGCGCGGCAGGAGAAGCGTCGACACCAAGGCCCTGCGCCTGCGGCCATTCGCTGAGCGCCGCCAGCAGCAGCGCGCCCGATCCGGTGCCAAGGTCGAGGATGGTTGCGGGCGCTCGATCGCGGAAATGATCGACCGCCGCCTCGATCAACGTTTCGCTGTCGGGGCGAGGAATCAGCGTGTCGGGCGTGACGCGCAGGCGGATCGTCCAGAAATCGCGCGTGCCGACAATATGGGCGACCGGTTCGCCGGACAGGCGGCGTTCGATCAACGCGGCGAAGGTGGCGGGCACGCTCAGATCGCGCTGGCGCAGCAGCATGTCGCCGCGCGACAGGCCCAGCGCATGCGCCATCAGCAGTTCGGCGTCGAGACGCGCGGTGTCGCTGGAGACAGCGAGTGCGACAGTTGCGGCTCGGAGGGCGTCGGTGACACCCCCGCTCGTCATTCCCGCGCAGGCGGGAATCCATCTCCGGCGGGTGCATCCAGAAGCAGCCGTTGGGAGATGGATCCCCGCATCCGCGGGGATGACGAGAAAATGGAAAGAGAAGGGATCAAGAAACCCCGTCCAACTGCGCCAGTCGGGCGGCCTCATCCTCGGCGATCAGGGCGTCGACCACTTCGGACAGGCCGGGGCCTTCCAGGATTTCGGGCAGGCGATGCAAGGTCAGGTTGATGCGATGATCAGTGACGCGCCCTTGCGGGAAATTATAGGTGCGGATGCGTTCAGACCGGTCGCCCGATCCGACCATGGCCTTTCGGGCACCGGCCTGTTCGCTGTGGGTACGCTCGCGTTCCGCCTCATAGATGCGGGCGCGGAGCACCTGCATCGCCTTGGCCTTATTCTTATGCTGCGAGCGTTCATCCTGCTGGGTGACGACGATGCCGGTGGGAAGGTGGGTGATACGCACGGCCGAATCGGTGGTGTTGACATGCTGGCCACCCGCACCCGATGCACGATAGATATCGATCTTGAGATCACCATCGGCGATCTGAACGTCGACTTCCTCCGGCTCGGGCAGGATTGCGACGGTCGCGGCGCTGGTGTGGATGCGCCCGCCGCTTTCGGTCGCGGGCACGCGCTGGACGCGATGGACGCCGCTTTCGAACTTCAGCTTGGCAAAGACGCCCGCGCCGTTGACGCTGGCCACCACTTCCTTGAACCCGCCCTGTTCGGACGTGTTGGCTGAGAGCAATTCCATCTTCCAGCCCTGCGTATCGGCATAGCGCTGATACATGCGGAACAGGTCGCCGGCGAAGAGCGCCGCTTCATCGCCGCCTGTCCCGGCGCGGATTTCCAGCATGGCGGGCCGGGCGTCGGCCGCGTCCTTGGGCAGCAATTGCAGCGCCAGCGCGCGTTCGGCGCCGGGCAACTGGCTTTTGAGGAGCTGCATTTCCTCCTGCGCCATTTCGCGCATCAGGGGATCGGCTTCCTCGCCGCCGGTCATGGCTTCCAGCGCCGCCAGTTCCTGTCGCAAGCGGCGCAGTTCATGCGCGGCATTGGCAACCGGCTCGATCTCCGCATATTCCTTGGATAGTTTCACGAACGCTTCGGGCGCGAGGTCGGCGCGCGTCATCGACGCCTGCACCTCGTCCCGGCGCGCCTCGATCTGCGCGATGCGTTCGGCGGAAATATGCATCAGGTGAGAAGACCCGCCTCAGTCAGAATAGTAATAACTTTACCGTATACTTCTTCGACCTTCTCCGGCTGAGGATCTCCTACCGACGAAATTGGCGGCTTAACGTATAGCTTTCCGTCCCGCAGCTGAACTACCACTAGAACAAGTGCATCGACCTTCATGGCCTTGTCGTAGCGCTTTTTCGGCGAACCACTGGCAATCATATCGGCCGAGATTTGGCTTCTTCTGAACTTCGCGATCAGCCCTTGTGCATCCGGCAAAACCAAATCATCTTCAACCGCCATGATGACGCCGAGACGTTCGCGCTCAGGCATGTCCACCAGCATCGCCAGCCGCTCGATCCCCGCTGCCCAGCCGACCGCCGGGGTCGAGGGGCCGCCCAGATTCTCGATCAACCCGTCATAGCGGCCGCCGCCCAGCACGGTGCCCTGCGCACCCAGCCGGTCGGTGATGAATTCGAACGCGGTGTGACGATAATAATCCAAGCCGCGCACCAGCCGGGCGTTGCGTTCCCACGCCACACCCGCCGCATCCAGACCGCTCGTCACCTTCTCGAAAAAGCTGCGCGCTTCGTCGGTGAGGTAAGCGTCGATATCCGGCGCGCTGTCGGCGACCGGGCGGTCGCGCGGGTCCTTACTGTCTAGAATGCGCAGCGGGTTACGCTGAAGCCGGTCGAGACTGTCCTCCGACAACTGATCCTTATGCGCCTCGAAATGCGCGATCAGCGCAGCGCGCCAGGCGTCGCGGCTCGGCCCATCGCCCAAAGTGTTGAGGTTGAGCGTCACGCCGTCCGATACGCCCAGTTCCTTGAGCAACTGATCGGCCAGCACCAGCAGTTCCACGTCCGCACCGGGCTCGCCCGCGCCGAGGATTTCGGCGTCGAGCTGGTGGAACTGGCGGAAGCGGCCCTTTTGCGGGCGTTCGTAGCGGAACAGCGGGCCGTGGGTCGCCACTTTCAGCGGCGCATATTGCTGCCAGCCTTCGGTGATATAGGCCCGGCTGATCCCGGCGGTAAATTCCGGGCGCAGGGTGATGCTATCGCCACCGCGATCCTCGAACGTGTACATCTCCTTGGAGACGACATCCGTGCTTTCGCCCAGCGACCGGGCGAAGACGGCGGTGGATTCGAACACCGGCACTTCGACCCGCTGAAAACCGTAGAGTTTACGCACCCGGTCGAAGGTCGCGACCACATGAGCAAAGCGCTCCTGAAACGCCTCGCTGGTGCCGCCCAACATGTCCTGCGTGCCGCGCACGGGGCGCGGCGTTTCGATCTTTGCCATGGGGCAGCGCCTTTAACCGTAATTCATGCCCTTGGAAACGCGCTTTTTAAGGCTGGGTTCAGGGGGGTGGACGCAGGCCGCCCAAGCCGCCATGCTTGCGCCATCCGGGCTTTTCTGCCCCGCCAAATTTCTGGAGACCTTCATGATCCGCAGCCTTGCTGCCGCGCTTTACCTTTCCACGGCCATCGCCAGCCCGCTTTTCGCGCAGGACGTAATCCGTTCCAAGCCGACCGCGCTGCCCGTCGACAATACCGCACCTGCACCAAAGGACATAGCCTATCCGGGCGGCACCATCCGGCTGGAGGTCGATGCGACCGACACGACCCAGCGCATCTTCCGCGTGAAGGAGACGATCCCCGTCGCCGCCGCCGGTCCGCTGACGCTGATGATGCCGGCCTGGCTGCCGGGCAATCATGCGCCGCGCGGGCAGATCGAGAAACTGACCGGCCTGACCTTCACCGCCAATGGCCAGCCGGTCACGTGGAAGCGCGATCCGCTGAACGTCTATGCCTTCCAGATCGACGTGCCGCAGGGCGCGACCGAAGTCGTCGCGCAGTTCCAGTTCCTGTCCGCCACCCAGCCCGCGCAGGGCCGCGTCGTCGTGACGTCCAAGATGCTGAACATCCAGTGGGAGAGCGTGTCGCTCTACCCGGCCGGCTATTATACCCGCCAGATCCCGATCCAGCCGACCGTCACCTATCCGGCCGGCTGGCAGGCGGCGACCGCGCTGCGCGGCACGAAGACGGGCGACCGCGTCGCTTATGAGACGATCGACTATGAAGCGTTGCAGGATTCGCCAGTTTTCGCCGGGCGCTATTTCAAGCCGGTCGACCTTGGCAGCAACGTCACGCTGAACATCGTCGCTGACGACGCCGACGAGCTGGATTTCAAGCCGGAACAGATGGCCAAGCACAAGAAGCTGGTGGCCGAAGCGGGCGCCCTGTTCGGCACCTATCATTTCAACCATTATGATTTCCTGCTCGCCATCACCGACGAGATGGGCGGCATCGGCCTGGAGCATCATCGGTCTTCCGAGAATCAGGTCGAGCCGGGCTATTTCAAGAGCTGGGACAAAGGCGAGGCGCTGCTGGACCGCAACCTGTTGCCGCATGAATTCACCCATAGCTGGGACGGCAAATTCCGCCGCCCCGACCTGCTCTGGACGCCCGATTTCAACGTGCCGATGCAGGATAATCTGCTGTGGGTCTATGAAGGGCAGACGCAATTTTGGGGCTATGTGCTGGGCGCGCGCTCCGGCATGTTCACCAAGCAGGAGACGCTGGACGCCTATGCTCAGATCGCCGCCAAGCTGGACACGGCGGTTGGCCGCCAGTGGCGCCCGATGGAGGACACCACCCATGATCCCATCATCTCCGCCCGCCGCCCCAAGGGTTGGACCAGCTGGCAGCGATCAGAAGACTATTATAATGAAGGCCTGATGATCTGGCTGGAGGCCGACGCGATCATCGCCAAGGCGACGCGCGGCAAGAGGGGGCTGGACGATTTCGCCAAGGCGTTCTTCGGGATCAATCCGGGCGACTGGGGTCAGGTCGTCTATAATCGCGGCGACGTGATCAAGACGCTCAATGACATCGCGCCCTATGACTGGGCCGGTTTCTTCCAGAAATATGTCGACAGCACGACCAAGGAAACGCCCAAGGGCGGCTTCATCCTGGGCGGCTACAAGCTGGTCTATGGCGAGGAACCGGGCGCGATCACCAAGGCGGTCGAAGGCGCGCAGAAGGTGGTCGACCAGAGTTTCGGCATCGGCGCGATCGTCAAGAATGATGGCGAGATCAGCAGCGTCATCTGGGACAGTGCGGCGTTCAAGGCCGGTCTTGTCACCGGCGCCAAGATCATCGCGGTCAATGGCGACGAATATTCCGGCGACGTGTGGAAAGCCGCGATCAAGGCCAAGACGCCGATCCAGATCATCCTAAAGCAGGATAAATATTACCGCACATTGTCACTCGATTATTCGGGCGGGCTGCGCTATCCGCGCCTCGAAAAGACAGGAGAGGGTGAAGGCAGCCTCGACAAGCTGCTGAAACCGAGAACATGATTCACCCGCACTTCAACGCGAAGCAGAAGGCAATTCCATGAATATCGAATTGATCCCGGTCGGCGACGATCCGCCGAACAGCCTGAACGTCATCATCGAAGTGCCCGTTGGCGGCGAACCGGTGAAATATGAGTTCGACAAGGCGTCGGGCGCGCTGTTCGTCGATCGCATCCTGCACACGCCGATGCGCTATCCGGCCAATTATGGCTTCGTGCCGCACACCCTGTCGCCCGATGGCGATCCGCTGGACGCGCTGGTCATCGCCCGCTCGCCCTTCGTCCCCGGTTCGGTCGTGCGCGCCCGCCCGATCGCCGTGCTCAATCTGGAAGATGAAGCCGGCGGCGACGAAAAGCTGGTCTGCGTGCCGGACGACAAGACCTTCCCTTATTACAAGGCGGTGGGTGAGAAGGACGATCTGCCCGGCATCGTGATGGAGCAGATCGAGCATTTCTTCACCCACTATAAGGATCTGGAAAAGACCAAGTGGGTGCGGATCGGCACCTGGGGCGGGGCGGAAGACGCCAAGCAGATCACCCTGGAAGCGATCCAGCGCTACAAGGACAGCAAGACGGCGTAAGGCCAGCTTGCCGACGACATTGGAAAAGGCCGCCCGGATCGCTCCGGGCGGCCTTTTTTGTTGGGTTCGGCACCAGAAAACTCAAATCAACCGGTCCGCTTCCAGCGCCATCGCCAGCGAATCCCGCACCTTGGGCATCCGCGCATGGAGCCGGGCATCCGCTTCGACTAGTCGTTCGACACCGGCCTCCAGTTGCGCCTCGTCCAGCGTGAAAGGCAGGCGCAGGAAGCGCTCGAACGCGCCGCCGACGCCGAAGCGCGGCCCCGCCGCGACACGCACCCCCAGACTTTCGGCCAAGGCGGCCAGCGCGGTCGCTTCGGCGCGGGGCAGTTCGGCCCAGAGCGACAGGCCGCCGGCGGGCGATTCCACCCGCCAGTGCGGCAGACGCCGCTCGATCAGGCCCATGAGATGGTCGCGCCGACCGCGCAGCATCCCGGCCCGCTCGCCCAGTCCGACATCGGCGTCGACCAGTTGCGCGACGGCGATCTGCTCCACCACCGGACTGGCCATGTCCATCGTCGTGCGCAAGCGGCCAAGCGCGGCGACTGTTTGGGCGTCGGCGCGAATCCAGCCGACCCGCAGACCGCCCCAGAAAATCTTGCTGGCCGATCCCAGCGTGATGACCTGCCGCCCCGACGGATCATGCATCGCCACCGGCGGCGGCGGCGCGAAGTCAAGGCCCATCGCCACCATCGTTTCATCGATGATCAGCGGCGTATGGCTGCGCGCGGCGGCGGCCACCAGTGCGCGACGGGTGGCCGGGTCCATGCTGCGCCCGGTGGGATTGTGGAAATCGGCAATGACATAGGCGAAACGGGGGGATGTCTGGCGGAACGCCGCCTCCATCGCGTCAATGTCCCAGCCCTGCGCCGGCAGGCCGACCGGCACCGGCACGACATGGGCACGCTGCAACGCCTGAATCGCATTATGATAGGTGGGATGGTCGATCACCACCCGGTCGCCCGGCCCGGCCAGCCATTTGAGCAACAGCGAGAAACCCTGCTGCGCACCGTTCGTCACCATGATCTGGTCAGGCGAGGTGGGACAGCCGCGCCGCTCATAATGGGCGGCGATCGCCCGGCGCAGCACCATCAGGCCAAGCGGATCATAACCCAGATCACCCAGATAGGCGGGCAAGGCCTCCACCGCATGGGCATAGGCGCGCGCGACACCGGGCGCGGCGGGCAGCGCAGCATGGGTCCAGTTGAGCAGATTGCCGCCACTGGTCAGGTCGCGTTCTTCCTCCGGCGCCTGCGCATGGCCGACGGGCAGGCGGGTGACGCTGCCCGATCCCTGCCGACTTTCCAGAAAGCCCTCATCCCGCAACCGGTCGAAGGCGGCGGCGACCGTAGTGCGCGACAGGCCCAGCGCAGCCGCCAGTTCCCGCTCGCCCGGCAAGCGGACGTTCAGACCCACGCGCCCGTCCAGCACCAGCATCCGTAGCGCCTGCGCCAACTGGCGATAAGCAGGCTCCGCGCTGTCCTGCGCACGCCAGGCGCCCAGCAGGCGGAGGAGGGATGGGGGACGCAACAGCGAAGTGGACATGAGATTCGTTCCATGGCGGCAATCGTTACAGGCCATTTACGCCAGATTGGCTGTTTTGGAAAAGGCCAGTTGGCAGGAATAAGCCTGCCCATGATGATGCAACGCCGCCTTTTCCAACTTATCTGGGGCCTCGCCCTTTACGGCTTTGCCATGGCACTGATGCTGCGCGCCAATCTGGGGCTGGACCCGTGGGACGTGCTGCATCAGGGGCTGGCGCCGAAGATGGGCCTTAGCTTCGGCATGACGGTCAACCTGATCGGCGCGATCGTGCTGTTGCTCTGGTGGCCGCTGCGGCAGCGACCGGGCATCGGCACGGTGGCCAATATCCTGGTGATCGGGACCGTGGTGGACCTGTCGCTCATGATCCTGCCGACGCCCGAGGGCTATGCCATGCGCGCGACATGGCTGGTCGCGGGAATCATCCTGAACGGCATTGCCGGTGGCGCCTATATCGGCGCGGGCATGGGGCCGGGGCCGCGCGACGGGCTGATGACCGGCCTGTGCCGCCGCACCGGCTGGCCGGTCAAATGGGTGCGCACGGGCATAGAGATTGGCGTGCTGGCGATCGGCTGGATGCTGGGTGGAACGGTCGGCATCGGCACCCTGCTCTATGCCGCGACCATCGGCTGGATCGTGCACCATGCCCTGCCCTTCTTCCGCATCGCCGACACCGATCGCCAGGCCAGCGCCTGATTTCCCCCTTTTCCGGTGCCCCCTGACCGGTCGACGCCCCATCGCGTCGGCCGGTTCTTTTTTCTGTTAAGAATGCGTCGCTTGACCATTGACCGGAGCCGGCAGTCGGGCATGGTTCGCTCCAATCCCAATCACCATAACCGGATCAAGGAGCCAAAGTCCCATGCGCCCCTTCCTCGCCGCCATTCTTCTTTTGCCGCTGACCACCGCCGCCCCGGCCCAGCAGGCGCCGCAACCGGCTCTGGCCCCGCTGACCTTCGAACGGATCGCGCCCGACGGCACGAAGATGCCGCGCTTCAAGGTCGATGCGGCCTGGCCCGCGATGCCCGACGATCTGCTGCTGGGGCAGGTCAGCGGCGTGGCGGTGGGGCCAGACGATTCGGTCTGGGTCGTGCATCGCCCGCACAGCCTGACCGCGACCGACACCGGCCTTGCCCAAACCCCGCCGATCGCCGCCTGCTGCAAGCCCGCGCCGCCGGTGGTGCGCTTCGCCAAGGATGGCCGCTTTCTGGGCGGCTGGGGCGGCGCGGCGAGCGCGCCCAGCGTCGACGGGGTCAATCAATGGCCATCCAGCCTGCACGGCATCTACATCGACAAGGCCGGCAGTGTCTGGTTCGGCGGCAATGGGAAGGGCGACCATGTCGTCATGAACTATACGCCGCAGGGCCAATATATCCGCAGCTTCGGTCGGCGCGACAAGACCGGCGGCAATGACGCGACCGACCAGTTGGGCAATCCGTCCGACGTCAATCATTCGGACGGCATGGTACTGATTTCCGACGGTTATGTGAACCGGCGCGTGATCGGCTTCGATGCGCAGAGCAATGGCTATAAGGGCCGCTGGGGCGCCTATGGCAAGCCGCCCAGCGGTCCGGTTTTGCAGGGCGCGTTCGACCAGAGCCATGCCGTCGATCCCAGCCGGGTCGCCGATCCCAAATCCGCCATCTTCAACAGCATCGTTCATTGCGTGGTGCCGACGAAGGACGGCCATCTCTATGTCTGCGACCGCAACAATAATCGCGCGCAACTGTTCAAACGGGAGAAGAATGGCGGCCTGACCTTCGTGCGTGATCTGGTGATCGCACCGGAAACGGGCGGTACCCACACCGTGACCGACATCGCCTTTTCGCCCGATCCCGACCAGACATACATGTATGTCGCGGACATGATGAACAGCCGCATCTGGATATTGGAGCGCAAGACCCACGCCGTGCTGGGCGCATTCGGCCGGGTCGGGCGACAGGCCGGGCAATTCACCTGGCTGCACAGCATTGATACCGACAGCGACGGCAATATCTATGCGACCGAGGTGAATACCGGCCGCCGCGTGCAGAAGCTGGTTTTCACTGGCATTGAGTAGAAGGAACGCTGCGTGGCGACCGAATTATACGACCTGACCATACCCGTCTTCATCCGTGGCCTGCGGAACCTGTCCACCCTGCTGGACAAGGGCGCAGCCTTCGCCACCGAAAAGGGCATCGATCCGCTGACGCTAACCAGCGCCCAGTTGATCGACGACATGAAGCCCCTGACCGCACAGGTCCAGTTCGCCTGCGACACGGCCAAGGGCACGGTGACGCGGCTGGGCGAACTGGAACCGGTGGCGATGCCGGACACCGAACAGAGTTTCGCGCAATTGCAGGCCCGGATCGCGAAGACCATCGCCCTGCTGGAGGCCGTGCCGCGTGAGAAGATCGACGGGCGGGAAGAGGTGATCGTGACCCTGAAGGTGCCGGGCGGTGAAATTCCCTTCACCGGGGCCAGCCATGTGCTGACCTTCTCGCTACCGAATTTCTATTTCCACCTCAGCATGGCCTATGCGCTGTTGCGGCAGGCGGGCGTGCCGGTCGGCAAGCTGGATTTTCTGGGCGGGATTTAACGGGTTCACGCGGAAGCGCGAGGACGCGGAGGGGGATGGGCGCCAACTCTTCCCTTCCAGCCGCCGACTGTTGCCGCCGGAATGATGATAAGCGATTTTGCCGCTTTCTCTCGCCGCGCCTCCGCGCGAACCAGAAATTATCCCGCGATCAATCGCACATAAGCGCTGGCAACCCAGCCGCTGACGCAGGGTCCGTCATAGGCCTGCTTGCGGTCCACGGGGGACGTGACATCGCAGTCGACGGGTTCGGCTGCGTTGTCGGCGGCCGGGCCAGGGGGCACCACCACGCCCAGCCATTTCTGGTCGAGGCTGCGCGTGCAGACATAGACGCGCGCGCCCTCTGCCAGCATGCCCTGCTCCTTCGCCTGCGCGAACGGCGCGGCCCGCACCGCCAGCCCCTTCGTGCCCGCGCGCATGACCTGCCCCATGCCGCCACAGGCATCGAGTTGCGGTCCATCCTCGCCGATCGTGACCGGTCGGACGATGCCAGCCTCCAGCCGGGTTTCGCTGACATCATCGCGCGCCGCGCCGGCCAACGATGAGTTGGGCAAAGCCTCATACAGATCGTCGCTTTTCGAGCAGCCGGAAAGCACGATGAGCGGGAGGAGGATCAGGGGGAAGACGGCATGCATGGAAAGCGTGATAGACCGCCCCGGCCCGACACGGAAGCCGCCATGTTTCGCTTTAGTTTCATGGCGCCTTTCCCTATATGCTCGACCATGAGCGAAGAACCCGTCAACACCCCCAACAGCAATGAATATGGCGCCGACAGCATCAAGGTGCTGAAAGGGCTGGATGCCGTGCGCAAGCGGCCCGGCATGTATATCGGCGATACCGACGATGGCAGCGGCCTGCACCACATGGTGTTCGAGGTCAGCGACAATGCTATCGACGAGGCTCTGGCGGGGCATTGCGACCTGATCACCATCACGCTGAACCCGGATGGCTCCGTCAGCGTAGAGGATAATGGCCGCGGCATTCCGACCGGCATCCATAAGGAAGAGGGCGTGTCGGCGGCCGAGGTCATCATGACCCAGCTGCACGCGGGCGGTAAGTTCGAAAATACCAGTGACGACAATGCCTATAAGGTGTCGGGCGGCCTGCACGGCGTGGGCGTGTCCGTGGTGAACGCCCTGTCCGAATGGCTGGACCTCAATATCTGGCGTGACGGCAAGGAGCATTGGATGCGCTTCGCCTATGGCGACGCGACCGCCCCGCTCGCGGTGATTGGCGATGCTCCCGAGGGCAAGAAGGGGACGCGCGTCACCTTCCTCGCGTCGCTGGAAAAGGCGCCCGGCGACGGCGCAACCTTCAAGAACCATACCGAATATGATTTCGAAAAGCTGGAGCATCGCTATCGCGAACTGGCTTTCCTCAACAGCGGCGTGCGCCTGTTCCTGGTCGATGCACGCCATGAGGAAAAGAAGGAGATCGAGCTGTTCTATGAAGGCGGCATCGCAGCCTTTGTGAAATATCTCGACCGGAACAAGAATGCGCTGATGCCCGATCCGATCGCGATTTCGGGTACCCGCGACGACGTGACCATCGACGTCGCGCTGGAGTGGAACGATTCTTATTATGAGAATGTCCTCTGCTTCACCAACAACATCCCGCAGCGCGACGGCGGCACCCACCTCGCAGCCTTCCGCGCGGCGCTGACCCGCACGCTCAACAATTATGCGGAAAAGTCCGGCGCGCTGAAGAAGGAGAAAGTCTCCCTCACCGGCGAGGATATGCGCGAGGGCCTGACCGCGATCGTCTCGGTCAAGCTGCCCGATCCCAAATTCAGTTCGCAGACCAAGGACAAGCTGGTCAGTTCCGAAGTGCGCCAGCCGCTCGAAAGCCTGATGGCCGACAAGATGGCCGAATGGCTGGAGGAGAACCCGGCCCACGGCAAGATGATCGTGCAGAAGGTGATCGACGCTGCCGCCGCGCGTGAAGCCGCCAAGAAGGCGCGCGAACTGACGCGGCGCAAGGGCGTGCTGGATATCGCGAGCCTGCCCGGCAAGCTGGCCGACTGTCAGGAACGCGACCCCGCCAAGTCCGAACTCTTCCTGGTCGAAGGCGATTCGGCAGGCGGTTCGGCCAAGCAGGGCCGCAACCGCCACAATCAGGCGATCCTGCCGCTGAAGGGCAAGATCCTGAACGTCGAGCGCGCGCGGTTCGACAAGATGCTGTCGTCCAAGGAAGTCGGCACGCTCATCCAGGCGATGGGCACCGGCATTCGCGACGATTTCAATCTGGAAAAGCTGCGCTACCACAAGATCGTCATCATGACCGACGCTGACGTCGACGGCGCGCATATCCGCACGCTGCTGCTGACCTTCTTCTATCGCCAGATGCCGCAGATCATTGAGGCGGGCCATCTCTACATCGCCCAGCCGCCGCTGTATAAGGCGACGCGTGGCCGGTCCGAAGTATATCTCAAGAACGAAGCCGCGCTGGAGCAATATCTGGTCGACAATGGCGTCGAATCGATGGCGCTGGAAACGAACAACGGCGCGCGCACCGGCGAGGATCTGCGCAGCCTGATCGAACATAGCCGCCGCATGCGCGCGGTGATGCGCTATGTCCCGCGCCGCTATAATCCCGCAATTATCGAGGCGCTGAGCCTCAACGGCGCGTTGGACCCCGAATTGTCTGCCGACGCACAGGCCGAGCGGCTGGCCGCGACCGTCGCCTGGATGGACGCGCAGGATGTCGAAGGGCGCTGGACCGGCATCGTCGCCGAAGAGGGCGGCTTCCACTTCCAGCGCCTGTGGCGCGGCGTCACCGATCATCATGTGATCGAGGGCGGCTTCATCGGATCGGCAGAGGCGCGCAAGCTGCACGCCATCGCCGGTGAGGATGCCGACAGCTATCGCACCAGCAGCCGTCTGATTACGGTCAAGGCGCTGGCCGCCGAAGCGAATGACGACGACCTGCCTGCCGCGCCGACCAAGGGCGCTGTCGTCACCCGGCCGAGCGAATTGCTGGACGCGCTGCTGGCCGCCGGGCGCAAGGGGCTGGCGATCCAGCGCTACAAGGGGTTGGGCGAGATGAACGCGGAACAGCTGTGGGAAACCACGCTAGACCCGGACAATCGTTCTATGCTGCGCGTCGAGGTGGAGCAGGCGGACGTCGCCGACGAAATCTTCACCCGTCTGATGGGCGACGTGGTCGAACCGCGCCGCGAATTCATTCAGGACAATGCGCTGAACGTCGCCAATCTGGACGTGTAAGCCATATTTCTGGCGGCAGCGGACAAGTTTGAGAAACTGTCGGACTAGAATGGAAAAAAACTGAGTAGATTGAGAAATCGACGCCCAGTTTACACCCAACAAGATCGTTCATTGATTGGATACACTTCCACCAGCCCAACGCGGCAGTCCTCCCACGTCAACGAGTTCCTGACGCCTGATCCCATCGAGTGCTTCGGGAAAGATTCTACGCGCAGCCTGCCAGACCGGATCTCCCGGACCGATCTGTGGGTATGAAATCTTGGCTTGGCTTATGGCCGCCGCGAGCGAATCACGTTGTAGCAGCTGGGCTCGGGCAGTTGCGCGGAGGAAAGTTTCGATCAGGTCAGCGTAAGGCATGATCGATCGTCCCGTGAGCTTGGCGTTGAGCATCTGCAGGAGCGCTTCCGTGCCTTGAAATCGCGTGAGATAAAGGCGATCGCCTTACTCCCGTTCCACTATGAGCAATCGAGAATAGGATAGCGATCAACTCGTACAGCAGTTGCCTGCCCGACCCTCCGTGGGTCTGCCAGTATCGCTGCTTCCAAAGCGAGAGCTCCGGCACAAACATGCGGGCGCTGTCCCAGGCCGAATGATAAATCGGTTCTGAAAAAGGATTGTTTGATGTCGTGGCAGGCGCTCGCTTGAAGGCGTTCGCCCATTTCACCCTTCCCGATTTACAGAACGCTTTGAGTGCTTCAGTCCGACGGTCCTGCAAATACACTGAGCGCCCGGTGTTAAGGGTGAGATCGTCGAGGGATATTCTCTTCGATTTCAGAAATCCTCCCCGTTGGGGCTCTAGAGCATCGAGCCTTTAATCGGACGCATATCCAGCGGCTTTGAGGAAGTTTCGGCATTCGTCTGGGGTGTAGAGGTCGCAGATATTGCCGAT
>NZ_FNYZ01000017.1 GCF_900109095.1 Sphingobium sp. AP50 | reverse complement strand
AATAGAATTTCCCCATGATCCACCTCCAACAACGGTGAATCACATTTCCGACCTCATGGGAATCCCTCGATTCCTATTTCAAGCGCGATGCTCTAGATGGCAATCTAGAAGGAGTTGGCCTTTTGAACGCGAGGCACGGATCACCTCGTCGCCAATTGTGAATGCGTTTACACGCTGCAACGTCAAGACGCACGGACAAGCTCATCTCGGTTCTGACGTTTTTGAGTGTCTTGGTCAGAAAATGGGTGCTGCCCATCCAGAATTTGAGGGTCCCGAAGACATGCTCGACGGTCCGGCGACGGATGCCCATGGCATTGGGTAACAGGTCCAGCCGCTTTTGCATGGCATCGATCACCGCCTCATGCCTTCATCGTTTGACGCGTTTCACTTTCTCAGTCGTGCATCGTGGTCGCAGTGCGCAGCCGTGGCAGGCGCTCAGGTTGCGGTAATGGTCAATGTCGCCATGGTGATCGGACCGCGTAAGCGCCTTGGTCAGATGCTCCCCTGCCGGGCAGGTGTAATGGTCGTGGTCGGCGTCGTACACGAAGTCGGCCTTGGTGAATAAACCGCGCTGGGCCTTGCCGGAGGTATCGGTTCTAGGCACGCAGGGTAAAATGCCGGTGCCTTCGCATTCCAGCACCTGTTCGCCGTTCATATAGCCGCGATCCGCCAGGACGGTGATTTCGGGTGCGGCGATGGCCGCTTGCGCTTGCCGGCCCATCGGCGCGAGTTGCACCCGGTCATTGCCTTCGTTCACCACCTCCTGCGCGACAATGAGATGGTGTTCGGTATCCACCGCTGCCTGCAGGTTATAGCCGACAATGCCAGTGCCGCGACCGCTGCTGTTCATGGACCTTGCATCCGGATCGGTCTGGGATACCTGATGATCGCGCCGCTTCGACTTGTGCGGCCATTTCCTTCAGGAACCGCATCTGGCCCCGCAAGCCCGCGATCTTCTCGCGGATATGTTCGACCCGCGCTTTCGGAACGTCGCTGGCCTCGCGATCGGCACGATCGAGGGCCGCAAGGTAGCGCTCGATGCTGGCCTCCACCTGCTCGATCCGCTTGGCCGCCTTGTGCTCTGTATAGTTGCGATCCCGATTGTTCACCGCCTTGAACTTGCTGCCGTCGATCGCGACGGTCGCCTGTCCGAACAGACTCAACTGTCGGCACAGAACCACAAACTGGCTGCAGACCGCCCGGATTGCTGTACCATTGTCCCGTCGAAAGTTGGCGATCGTCTTGAAGTCCGGTGCCAATCGACCGGTCAGCCACATCAGCTCGACATTGCGCTGGGCTTCACGCTCCAGGCGTCGGCTTGACTGAATCCGGTTCAGATAGCCGTAGAGATAGATCTTCAGCATCGTCGAAAGGTGATATGCCGGGCGCCCGGTATGCGCTGGTGTCGCACCGGCAAAGCCCATTGCCACCAGATTCAACTCGTCGATAAACGCCTCGTCGACCCGAACCAGGTTATCTTCAGCTACATAATCATCGAGAGATTCCGGCAGCAGAAAATCCTCCCGCCGGTCTTGTTCTTCCACGAAACGGCCCATCAGAAAGCCTCCCGAAATCCCGGATAACTCTACCATGAAACCGCGCTTTTACACAGCCTCGACCAGAATGCGTCGTTCGACGGTTGAGCTTCGAACGACAGATTCCGCTAAAACCGGCCATTCGCTGAGCGCAGGACCGTCCGGCTACAAGGCGCCCATCTTTGCCTTTCGATAGCGATTTCCCTTCGCGCCGAAGCGGACATCCAAATCTGACTGAACCTGGGACTTAACGATTGTTGACGCTCGGGCCGCCTAGTGGCGGCTTCAGTAAGGAGGCCGACCATCGTCGGGGTGCTGCTTGCCTCGATGTCTCACGTATCCAGTCTGCCCCATCGCATGAGTCGATCGCCATTGGCCGCCCTCGTAAATCAGTTTCAGGGAGGCATTCTCATTACCACCTGTCACAGCGTCGCAAGGCAAGCCTAATTTAAATTTGTTTTTATATGATTAGTTAACCGCGGGGCGGGGAGATATTTCTCAAATTCAAAGGATAGCGAATGATTGAAGAAAAACATGTATATAATTGATTTAAATGATAAAAATGGCTATTTAGTTCTCGCCAATTCTACTCCAGCGCTCGTTCCCAAATGAGGCACCGTCGCACCTTCCGTAACCGATTGACATTTACCTAATCGGAGTTAGCTTGAAGAATGCAAGATGCCAGTAGGGCACGCCGACATGGGAGAGTTTTATGAGAGTGAAGCAACGATTGGCTTGCGGCATTGCTGTCGTTGGGCTTTTGGCTACCTTGCCTGCATTTGGTCAGGATGCCACTCAGGCGCCAGCAGACCCGCAAGCCAATGAAAAAATTGCGTCGCCGGCCGACATCGTCGTCACCGCCCAAAGGCGAGAACAATCCCTTTCCAAAGTCCCGGTAGCCGTCTCGGCTTTCAATGCTGACACGCTTCAGTCGCGCAATGTGGCCAGCGAGCAGGATCTGGCGGCGTTGGTCCCCGGTCTGGTAGTCAAGAGCGGTCAGAACTCCAATCAGCTCAACTTCACGCTACGTGGCCAGACACTCGACCCATTTTCCGGCTCAAGTCCCGCCGTGCTAACCTATATCAACGAAGCGCCGGCTACCGAAGGCAACACATCGACGGCCTTTTTTGACTTCAGTTCGGTGCAGGTTCTGAAAGGACCGCAGGGCACCTTGTTCGGCCGCAATGCGACCGGTGGCGCCATCCTGTATGAAACCACGAAGCCGGGAGACGATTTCGGCGGCTTCCTGACCGTCAAGGGCGGCCAGCGCAACTATATCCAGGTTCAGGGCGCTCTGGACATTCCGGTTTCCGATATCATCAAGGTTCGTGTCGCCGGCGATTATAACAAGCAGGATGGCTATATCCGTAATATCAAGACCGGCAATACGCTCGGCGACACGGATTCTCTGTCTGGTCGTATCACGGTCGTCTTGGAGCCACGGGACGGCTTCAAGATGACGACCGTTGCCCAGTATAGCGATTTCGGCGGGTCAGAAGGTGCGGGCGGCCTTTACTCCTATCATCAGGCGGGTGAGGTCAATAACGGCTATGTCCTCAATAGCACCCTCGACACTCTTTATGGCATGAACAGCCCCTTTGCCCCGCTGATCGGCGATGGGCCGCGTGGCGACGGCACTTGGCCCGGCGCCGTGGCGGGCTATCTGGCCTGGCAGCAGGCCAATCCCTACAAGGTCTGGCTAAGCTACGACCTGCCCCACAAGGCCCACACCGCGTTCATCACCAACACTGTCGAGGCGGAAATCGGTGACGACGTCGTCCTCAAAAACATCTTCAACTATGCCGATGCTTTTGCCCGTACCCCAGGGATACTGACCGGTTCGCCCTTCGGCTCATTGAGCCTGTACAATCGATCCGGCCTGGGCAACGGTCCTCCGGGGGGCGAGGAATTCAGCACGGAGCGGCTTTCGAACGAACTGCAACTGCAAGGGAAAACGGGCGGCCTCGAATATATTCTGGGTGTCTTCTATTCCGATACGACGAAGCAGGAGTATATTCCCGTTATCGTGGGCGCAGAACTGCCGACTCCACTGGCCGACATCGCGTATAATTATGAAGTCGGAAACGAATCGAAGGCGGTGTTCGGCCAGCTAACCTATGCCGTGACCGACAAGCTGAGCGTGACCGCTGGCGGACGCTATAGCTGGGAGACTGTAAGCCTTCGCCAAAAGGCAGGTAGCCTCTTCAATTTGAGCGGCACCACGCCACTCAAGCAGGAGGCCAAACTCCATGATCCGAGCTGGACGTTCAATATTCAGTATCAGATTAATTCGGGCAACATGGTCTATTTTGCGCAGCGCGGCAGTTTCCGTGCCGGCGGCTTCAACGGCGCTGTAGGGCCATTCAACAACGCCAATTTCTTCGACAACGAAAATACGTATGATTTTGAACTGGGATACAAGTTCAACGACTATATCGGCTCCATGCCCACGCGGATCAATCTGGCAGTCTATCGTCAGATCGTGAAGCATGCCCAGCATTCGCTGTTCGTTGATCTGGGGGCCGGCCCGTCGGCGTTCACGGTAAACGTGCCTGAAAAGCGCATCCAGGGTGTCGAGTTCGATGCCAATGTGAAGCCCAGCGACTGGTTGGAACTGGGCATTTCAGGCGCCTATACCGACGCGAAATTCACCAAGAATATCGTCGATCTTGCCCCGCTGGGCGGACCGATCATTCCCTTCGATACTTATTCCGATGCGCCCAAATGGGCGGGCTCGGTCTTTGCTGAAATAACCATGCCGCTGTCGGACGATGTGGGTAAGGTAAAGCTTCGCACTGATGTGTTCGGCCAGACGTCGACCCATTTTTCCAATAATGAGGGATCGATAACGCCGCGTACCAAATTGCCAGGATATGCAACAGTCGACGTTCGACTGAGCTGGAACGATGTCATGGGCAGCAAATTCTCGGTCGCGGCTTACGCCAAGAACCTGCTCGATGAATTCTACTATAATTCGGGCTACGTCGAAGGCGGCAGCGGCGGCTTCAACACCGCGATCTGGGGCGAGCCCCAGACCTTCGGCGCGGAAGTTACCTACCGCTTCTGACGCACAATTTGAGAGGGGGCAGGTACGCTTTGTCCCTGCCCCTCGGCCTCCAAAGCAGCCGATTGCCGGAAATATAGCCTATTCCCCCTTGGGATAGGTCTGTCGGGTCAAGAAAGACGCAAGATATGTCGACAATTATCAACCCCGATTATGACGCGGTCGTGATCGGTGCAGGCGTCACCGGCATCTATCAAACCTATCTGCTCGCCCAGAACGGAATGCGCGTTCTGGGCGTTGACGCGGCCGATGATGTCGGTGGCACATGGTATTGGAACCGCTATCCAGGCTGCCGGCTGGATACGGAAAGTTACGCCTATGGCTATTTCGCGTTGAAAGGCATCCTCCCCGAATGGCGGTGGAGTGAGAATTTCGCCGGGCAGCCTGAAATGCTGCGGTACGTCAATGCGGCCGCCGACAAAATGGATATCCGGCGATTTTACAAGTTCAACACGAAGGTCGTATCGGCCCATTATAATGACGAAGGCAATGTCTGGGATATCAGGCTGGACGATGGAACCGAACTGACCTGCCGTTATCTGATATCGGCCACCGGTCCCCTTTCGGCGTCCAGCATGCCCGATTACAAAGGGTTGGACCTGTTCAAGGGCGAGGCCTTCCATTCGTCACGCTGGCCGACGGATGCGGAGGGAAAGCCCAGGAATATCGACTTTACCGGCAAGCGGGTGGGGGTGATCGGCACTGGTGCCACGGGCGTTCAGATCATTCCCATCGTCGCGGAGACGGCGCAGAATTTGTTCGTGTTCCAGCGCACGCCCAATTGGTGCACGCCACTTGGCAATTCAGCCCTGAGCGACGAGGAAATGGACCTTATCCGCACTCGCTATCCGACGATACTGGAATATGTGAAGACTACGCCGACTGCCTTTCCCTATCATCGCGACAATCGCAAGGCGAGCCAGGTATCGGAACGGGAGCGAACCGAATTTTTCGAGGATTTATATGATCGGCCTGGTTACGGTATATGGTTGAGCGGGTTCCGGGATTTGCTGCTCAGCAAGGAATCGAACCAGTTCCTGGCTGACTTCGTGGCCGGCAAAATCAGGCAGCGTGTTCATGATCCTAAGGTCGCGGAGAAACTCATTCCCGTCGATCATCCCTTCGGCGCCAAGCGCGTTCCGATGGAAACCAACTATTACGAGGCCTATAATAAGGACAATGTCCACCTTGTCGACATCAAGGAAACGCCGATCGACGAATTTGTGCAGAACGGCGCGAAGATAGGCGATCAGATCCATGCGTTGGACGTCATCATCTTTGCAACAGGCTTTGACGGTGTGACCGGATCGCTCGACAGGATCGACATCAGGGGGCAGGGGGGGCAGCGGCTTATCGATGCGTGGGCCGAAGGCCCCTCGACCTTTCTTGGTCTCCAGGCCCGCGGATTCCCTAATTTCTTCACGCTCGTAGGACCGCATAATGGATCCGCCTTCTGCAATGTTGGCGTTTGCGGGGCGCTTCAAGCCGAATGGGTCTCAAGGATGCTGGGCTATATGAAAGTGCGCGCGCTGACTTTTGCCCAACCGGAACAGGCCGCCGAGGATGAATGGACAAATTCGGTTTATGCCGACTTTGCACGGACCCTGATGGCAGACACCAATGCCTGGTGGATCAAGGTCACACACCGACCTGACGGAACGGTTGTTCGCCGCACACTCGTTTATGTCGGCGGCGGCCCGGAATATCGCAAACGGTGCGAGGAGGTCGCCTATAGTGACTATGCCGGTTTTGAACTTTCATAATTGTGCCGTCACTAGCCCTCATGTCGGGCCATGGCGCATGCGACGGGTCAACCAGCTCCCAACTGCCGCATCTCGTTCCCAAATCTGAGGACCAGACATGATCCCTATATATATTCTGGCAGGCGTTCGCACGGCGATCGGCGATTTTGGCGGTAGTCTGAAAGATTATCCGCCAGCGACACTGGGCGCAGCCGTCATCGCAGAAGCGATCGCGCGGGCGGGTGTCGCTGCCGATCAGATCGGCCATGTCGTCATGGGCAATGTCATTCCCAGTGAACCCAAGGACGCCTATCTGGCTAGGGTGGCAGCGGTCGAAGCCGGCATACCTGTCGAAGTGCCCGCCCTTACGCTGAACCGGCTATGCGGTTCGGGTGTCCAGGCGATAATCTCGGCCGCGCAGATGTTGGCGCTGGGCGAATGCGATTTCGCCGTCGCCGGTGGCGCTGAGTCCATGACGCGTTCGCCGCACCATATCGCTGCGGCGCGGTTCGGACAGAAGATGGGCGACGTCAAAATGGTCGATGCGCTCATTGCGGTATTGAGCGATCCTTTCGAGGGCATCCACATGGGCGTGACCGCCGAGAATGTGGCCGCCGATCACGACATTTCGCGCGACGATCAGGACCGTCTTGCCGTCGAGAGTCATAGACGGGCCGCCCATGCCCAACGCGAAGGGCGTTTTGCATCCCAAATCCTGCCGATCGAAGTCAAGGACCGGAAGGGGACACGGCTGTTCGATGCTGACGAGCATGTGCGTGCCGAAGCCAGCATAGAGCAGCTTGCCGGGCTTCGGCCAGCCTTCAAGAAAGACGGTACCGTAACCGCGGGGAACGCATCGGGCATCAACGACGGCGCAGCTGCCGTGGTCCTTGCATCCCAGGCGGCCGTGGATGGCGGCAATCTGAAACCACTGGCTCGAATTCTCAGTTGGGGTCATGCTGGCGTACAGCCCGATCGAATGGGTATAGGCCCGGTCAAGGCGGTTCCCATCGCCCTTGCGCGCGCGGGCCTTGCGCTTGACCAGATGGACGTCATCGAATCGAACGAGGCCTTCGCCGCGCAGGCCTGTGCCGTCGCCAAAGTCTTGGGCTTCGATCCGCAGAAGGTTAATCCGAATGGGTCCGGCGTGGCTCTGGGCCATCCGGTCGGCGCGACCGGCGCGATACTGACCGTCAAGACGATCTACGAACTGGAGCGGACTGGTGGACGCTATGGATTGATCACCATGTGTATCGGAGGCGGACAGGGCATCGCCATGATCATCGAGCGGATGCAATAGTATATCCGCCGACGGTGCCTGCCGATGCCCGTCCAGATCAACGGACGGAGATCAGTCCACCATCGACGGGGATGAGTTGGCCAGTGATGAAGCGGGAGCCGTCACTGGCCAGGAATAGAAGCACCGGCGCAAGATCGGTGTCTGCATCGCCGAACTTTCCGCCCAGCGGGATTTGCTCTGCGGTCGCCTGATCATGGGCCGCCAGATCTTCTGGCGACAGGGCCTCGCGAAAGCGCGCATACATCGGCGTTACTATATAGGGCAGCACCGCATTCATGCGGATGTTTCGCTTGCCCCACTCGCGTGCGACGCTACGTGTCCAGGCGTGAACTGCCGCCTTCGATGCGCCATAGACGGCATTGTTGATCTCTGCGGTCAGTCCGGATTCGGACCCGAAATTGATGATCGAGCCGCCGTCGGGCATGTGCCGATAGGCGGCGCCGTTGGTATAGATGGTGCCATTCACATTGACGTTGAAAAGCCAGGTCAGCGTCTCATCAGGGACATCGTGGGTAGGGGCGTGACGATGGACGCCGGCAATATGAGCCAGCACGTCCAGGCCGCCCAATCGTGCCGCCGCCGCATCGAAAGCTGCATCCACTTGCGCGCGATCGCCCACGTCGCATGGGATAAAGAAGGCCGAACCCGATCCATTGACGGTCGCTGCGGCTGCGATCGCTTCTCCCTGCGCCGCGTCGATATCCATCGCGGCCACATGCGCGCCTGCTGCCACATAGGCGCGCAGGGCAGATGCCCCTATGCCTTGGGCCGCGCCGGTTACGATGATCTTTTTGCCTTGCAGGTCCATGATAGTAATATCTTTCTATACGCAGCCAAGGCTGCACCTGATTGTCTGCCGGGATCATGTCTCGCGCGCCGCATGGATTTCTGGTTTTCACCGGCCTTGCCATTTCGGCACGCGCTTTTCCTTCCACGCAGACGCGGCTTCGCGGCAGTCTGCCGTCTTTGCGTGGGCATCGACGAGCGGATAGCGGCGATCGAGCGCAGCCTTCAGTCCATGGTCCAGGCCCAGCAACGCTGCTTGTTTGCCGGCCTGGGAGACCAGAGGCGCGCAGGCGAGGATCTTCTGGACCCACCGTTCTGTGGTCGCGGCAAGATCCGTCATGGCCGCGGTCTCATTGACCAAGCCAAAGTGCAAGGCGCGGGCAGCGTCAAGCGGTTCACTCGCGATGATCATCGCCATCGCCACATGATGCGGCAGTTGACGAATAGCGCGATGCACGACGCCGCAATGGTCGATAAATCCTGCCCGAGCTTCTGGCAGGCGGAATTGCGTGTTGTCGGCTGCGATCAGGATGTCGGCACACATCGCCAGTTCGAAACCAAGGCCAAGGACATGGCCATGCACCACGGCGATCAATGGCTTTTGAAGCGGCACAAGGCGACCGCCAATTCCCGTCAGTCCGCCACCGAACGACAATCCGTCCTGCGCGATGGGCGGATCAGAGATATCCGCCCCGGCGCAAAAGGCGCGATCTCCTGCGCCGGTAAGAAGCGCGACGCGAATATCAGGATCGCTGTCTATTCGCGCCCATGCCTGCGCCAACGCCCGGTCCATCTCCGCATTGATGGCGTTGAGCGTCGCAGGCCGATTGAGTCGGACCTCGGCCAGGTTTCCCCGAACCGCAAAATCGATCAATGGCATGGGTGCTGGTTCCATCCGGCGTTTAATGCGCCAGCATGCCGGCATCGACGAGATGTTCAGACCCGGTGATGTAGGAGGATTCATCGGATGCCAGGAACAGGACGAGGTTCGACACCTCGATCGGTTCGGCGATCCGCCCAAGCGGAATCTGGGCCAGCGCATCGCCGCCCACTTCATCGGTCGCCTCGACCATCATCGGCGTTTGGATGAAGCCGGGATGGACGGAATTGACGCGGATATTATGCTTGCCATATTCCATCGCCGTCGCCTTCGTCATCCCGCGCACGGCAAATTTGCTCGCGACATAGGCCAGACTGGGGAAACCGTAATTCGCGGCTATGCCAGCGATCGACGAGATGTTGACGATGGACCCGCGTCCGGCCTTCACCATGACGGGCAGGACTGCCTTCATGCCGTAAAAGACGCTATGCTGGTTGATCGCGCAAACCTGGTCATAGCCCTCTTCGGTCAGATCGGCGGTCGTGGCCATCGGACCCAATATGCCCGCGTTGTTGACCAGAATATCGATCGTCCCAAAGGCGTCGACAGCCGCCGCGATGACATGGGCCCAGGATTCCGGCGAGGTCACATCATGAGCAACGAAGCTTGCCTGCTTGCCAAGTTCGGCCGCCAACGCTTGTCCGCCTTCGACATTGCGATCGGTAAGGATGACGTTGGCGCCTTCCTGTACGAACAGGCGGGCGTGTGATGCCCCCATGCCACGCGCCGCGCCCGTGATGATGGCGGTTTTTCCTGTGAGGCGGCCCATAATCTCTCCTATATCTGCCCGTTCGGCATTCACTAGCCTAATTTCTATTATTAAAAGCTTTGCTTGAGTGGAATGTCAAGAACGGCCTGGAATCTTCGCTTGCTGCCAGTATTTCAGATTCGCTTATACCAAAAATAATCTATATAATACAATGAGTTATAGGATTTTAGCTATTATCCCACGCCGCCTTTTCGATCGAATGGAAGGCGTGACGGCATTAGCTATTGCATATTTTATCTAATTAAGATTAGCTTGATTAGGTTGACGTCGGATTAAACTGGCGCGAACATTATGATGGCGAAATGGCAGAGCCAGATCGCGTCCTTATCGAGAGGATGGCCATGTACGGTAAAGCCGCAGTGCTCGTGGATAAGAACCGCCTGGAAACATGGGACGTCGAGGTCCATGCGCCTGAGCCGGGCGGGGCACTCGTCCGCACGATATTGGGTGGCGTGTGCGGCAGCGACGTCCATATCCTGACCGGTGAAGCAGGTGAGATGCCCTTTCCGATCATATTGGGGCATGAAGGCGTCGGCGAAATCACCCAGTTGGGTGCCGGCGTTTCCACCGACTATGCCGGAACGCCGGTCAAGGCTGGCGATCTGGTGATCTGGTCGCCGATCGCGTTGTGCCATCGCTGCTATTCCTGCACCGTGCTGGAACAGACGCCATGCGAGAACAGCCAATATTTCGAGGATGCGGCAAAGCCCAACTGGGGCAGCTATTCCGACTATGCCTGGCTGCCCAACAACATGCCCTTCTATCGTCTGCCTGACGGTGCGCAGCCTGAAGCGATCGCGGCGCTCGGCTGCGCCCTGCCGACCGTCCTGCGCGGCTTCGACCGCTGCGGCCCGGTTCGTTTTGGCGATTGCGTGGTTGTGCAGGGCGCTGGACCAGTAGGCTTGTCCGCCATCCTGGTCGCGGCGCAGGCTGGCGCGCGGGAGATTATCGTCATCGATGGTGCGCAGGCGCGGCTGGACGCCGCCATGACATTGGGCGCGACAGCGACCGTGTCGCTCAGCCTGCCACCCGAAGAACGCAAGCGCATGATCTACGATCTGATCGGCAAGCAGGGGCCGGATATCGTCATCGAGGCGGCGGGCGCTCTGCCCGCCTTTCCCGAGGGCGTGGATATCAGCGGCATCCATAGCCGCTACATCATATTGGGCCTGTGGGGCGCGATCGGTACCCAGCCGATTTCACCGCGCGACCTGACACTGAAGAACCTGACGATTGGCGGCGCGTCCTTCCCGGCCCCCAAAAACTATTATCAAGGGATGCAGTTTGCGGCGCGGGTGCAGAACCAGGTGCCACTCGCCGCGCTGGTCAGTCATCGGTTCAGTATCAGCCAGGCGGCCGAGGCGCTGACCGTCACCAAGAACGGCGTCGCCACCAAGGCCGTCATCGATCCCACCATGAACTGAGAGGATGCAGGTATGAACGTCGATACGATCGCTCCGTCATCTGCCAAACACCGCATGCCGATTCCGGATTATGTGCCAGCCAACCTGGTGCGGGAAATCGATATTTACGATCTCGATGGGATTGAGGAAGGCGTGCATGAGGCGTGGAAAAAGGTGCAGCAGCCCGACACGCCGCCCCTGGTCTGGACGCCCTTTACCGGCGGACACTGGATCGCGACGCGTGGCGCTCTGATCGATGAGATTTATCGTAACCCCGATCGCTTTTCGAGCCGGGTGATATGGGTGCCGCGTGAAGCCGGTGAGGCCTATGAAATGGTGCCCACCAAGATGGACCCACCCGAACATACGCCCTACCGTAAGGTTATCGACAAGGGTCTCAACCTCGCCCAGATTCGCAAGGTCGAAAGCGATGTGCGGGCGGTTGCGATCGACCTGATCGAAGGTTTTGCAGGGCAGGGCCATTGCGACTTTGCCAGGGATTTCGCGAACATCTTTCCGGTCAAGGTCTTTCTGGCGCTTGCGGGCTTGCCGATGGAAGATGCGGCGGAGCTCAATGCGCTGGCCAAGGAAATGACCCGTCCGTCAGGCCACACGCCTGAGGAACAGGGCCGATCTTTAAGAGAGGCGAACGCAGGCTTCTTCGCCTATGTCGCGCCCATCATCGCGGAGAGGCGCGGGGGCAGCGGCACCGACCTCATCACACAGATGGTGAACAGCGAAATCAACGGCGCGCCGATGCCCGATGACAAGATGCTGGGCCTTGTCTCGCTCCTGCTGCTGGGCGGCCTTGACACCGTAGTCAATTTCCTGAGCTTTATGATGATCTATCTCGCGCGCCATCCAGAGACGGTGGAGGAGATGGCGGCCGACCCGATGAAGCTGCAACGCGGCGTCGAGGAGATGTTCCGTCGCTTCGCCGTCGTGTCCGACGCGCGCTATGTGGTGGCGGACATGGAATATTACGGCACGCAGCTCAAGGCGGGCGATCTTATTCTGCTGCCGACGGCATTGCATGGCCTGGACAACACACAGCATGCCGACCCCATGAAGGTCGATCTGTCGCGTCGGAACGTCGCCCACTCGACCTTTGCACAAGGGCCGCATCGTTGCGCCGGGATGCATCTGGCGCGCATGGAAGTGCTCGTCACCTTGCAGGAATGGATCGCCCGCATTCCCCGCTTTGCCCTGAAGGAAGGCGCAGCACCCATCTATCACGCCGGCATCGTGTCTGCCGTCGAGGATATTCCCCTGGTCTGGAAGGCTTGAAGAAAGCATGTCCATAGTCGCTGATTCCGCCGCCTTCCGGCAGATATTGGGTCATTATCCGACCGGCGTTTGCGCCATTACCGGCATGCAGAAGGACGGTGCGCCTGTCGCCATGATCGTGGGGTCTTTCACCTCCGTGTCGCTCGATCCCCCGCTGGTCGCCTTCTTCCCGGACAAGGCCTCATCAAGCTGGCCCAAGATCGAAGCCTGCGACGGATTCTGCGTCAATATACTGGCGGACGATCAGGAAGGCCTGTGCCGCACGCTGGCGTCCAAGGATCCAGCCAAGTTCGACGGGGTGCCGCACCATCTGTCGGCGCGTGGCGCACCGATATTGGACGGCGCGCTGGCGTGGATCGACTGTTCCTTCCATGCCATTCATGAGGCAGGCGACCATTATATCGCCATCGGTGAGGTGCATGCCCTCGACATCCATCATCCCGGCGCGCCCTTGCTGTTCCATAAGGGACGCTACGGCAAGGTCGTCCCGCTTCTTTGAAGCAATAACCATCAGCATTTGGAGAAGGCCGTCCAATGGGCAATCTGATCGTCATCGATCGTTCAGGACAGGAACATAGCCTATCGGCCACCGAAGGCCTGTCGGTGATGGAGGCCATTCGCGACAATGGCCTGGACGAATTGCTGGCGCTTTGCGGTGGCTGCTGTTCGTGCGCGACGTGCCATGTCTATGTCGAACCGGGCGATGAGCATCGATTTGGCCCCATGACCGACGATGAGAACGACCTGCTGGACAGCTCCGATCATCGGAAGACGACCAGCCGTCTGTCATGCCAATTGGTTATGGATGGTAAAGCAGGCTCCATCAGACTGGCCATAGCACCGGAAGACTGAAGCGGTCTGTGCATGGTTGAGGGCGGTGTCGTCACGACGCCGCCCTTTTCTGGTTCTACTCGGTCAGGATCGGCTCTGCATTGGCTACGGCATCGCGCATCGGCAACCGATTGATCACCGTGAGGCCAAATCCTTCGAGCGCAGCCAGCTTCGCCTTGCTTGATGTCAGCAGGGTCATCTGCCGCACGCCAAGGTCCAGCAATATCTGGGCGCCTATGCCATAGTCACGGGTCGCGTTTGTATCATGATAGGTTTTGCGCCCACCTTCGATCCGCTTGGAGATTGAGTCCGGGCTGGGATCGCGCACGAACACCGCTACGGCCTGCCCCTCATGCGCGGCGATTGCCTTGAGCGCCTGCGGCACATAGTCGGGATGCGCTTGCGACCAGCCGAGCATGTCGGTCGCAATGTCGACCTGATGCACGCGGACCAGCGTGTCGCGATCCGGGCGGATTTCGCCTTTGATCAGGGCGACATGCTCACCGCCGTCGACCAGGTTGCGATAGACATGGATGGTCAGATCGCCGCCATAGAAACTGTGGAAAGGCGCGCTCGCGACCCGCTCGACCAGCTTTTCGAAACGCCGCCGATAGGCGATGAGGTCGGCGATCGTGCCGACCTTCAACCCATGCTCCTTGGCAAAGACCAGCAGTTCGGGCAGACGCGCCATGCTGCCATCATCGTTCATGACTTCGCAGATGACGCCGGCGGGCGTCAGGCCGGCAAGGCGGGAGATATCCACGGCCGCCTCGGTATGCCCGGCCCGAACCAGAACGCCGCCGTCGCGCGCCGTCAGCGGAAA
This sequence comes from Sphingobium sp. AP50, assembly GCF_900109095.1. GTDB lineage: Bacteria > Pseudomonadota > Alphaproteobacteria > Sphingomonadales > Sphingomonadaceae > Sphingobium. The sequence goes on along the minus strand of NZ_FNYZ01000017.1, from coordinate 109,907 downwards.
CACATGTCCTGGCGACACGATGTCCGACGATGTCTTGGTCGGATCGACCGCCACGGCAATGGTATGCGCACGATCCTGCGCCGAAATCCCGGTCGTGACACCTTCGCGCGCTTCGATCGATATGGTGAAGGCGGTGCCGTGACCGGACTGGTTGTTGGCTGCCATGGGCGGTAACTTGAGCTGTTCGGCGCGCGCCTTGGTCATTGCGAGGCAAATCAATCCGCGCGCATGTTTGGCCATGAAGTTGATCTGGCCCGGCGTCGCGAACTGGGCGGGTATGATGACGTCGCCTTCATTTTCGCGATCGTCGGCATCGACCAGAATATAGGGCAGCCCGTTTATCGCGTCGTGAATGATGTCCTCTATGGACGAAATGCCTTCGCTACTCATCGATCCGTCTTTCCATATACTGGCGTCTCGTTCAGGCCGCGCCGCGTTGTGCGGCGAGGTGGGCCAGCGCCATCTCTTTCAATATGTTTTTCTGGACCTTGCCCGTGCCGGTCTTCGGCAGGTCTGCTTCCGCGATGAACCAGATGTCGCGCGGCAGCTTGTATCCGGCCACTTGCGGCTTCAACCAGGCCAGGATGTCGTCGCCGGACAGGATATGCCCATCGGTGCGCACGATCCATGCGCAGCCGCATTCGCCCCAGCGATCGTCGGGCATCCCGATGAAGAAGGCTTGGCCGATTGCCGGATGCGTGGTGACGAGTTGCTCCAACTCTTTTGGCGACACCAGTTCGCCCCGGCTCTTATATAACTCCTTCGACCGCCCCGTCAGGAACAGGTTTCCGTCAGGCCGGAATTGCCCCAGATCGCCCGTCCGCAGCCACCCGTCCGCCAGAAACAGCTTTTCCGTTTCCTTCGGTCGGCGAAAATAGCCCAGGCTGTTCATCGGCCCGCGTGTGCAGAGTTCGCCGGCAGCGCCTGCCGGAAGATCAGCTCCGGTCACGGGATCGATCGTCTTGAATTCGCAGATCCGGCCGTCCTGCCCTGCGATGCCGGCCACGCCCGCCTGCACGATGCAGCCCTGCGTCTCCGCGACGATGTCGATCGGATCACCCGGCTGGGTGCAGATGATCGTCGCGGTCGCTTCGGTCTGGCCGTAGCTGGTAAAAATCTCGCTGCATCCCAGCGTCTCCTGAATGCCGCGCCAGACCCAACTGGGCGTGGGCGCCGCAGCGCTATGGACCGCCGTGAGCGAACGCAGGTCATAGGTTTTGACCTTCGCCCGCTCCATCATTGCGATCGTCATTGTGGGCACGCCCATCAGATAAGTGGCGCGATGTCGTTCGGTCGCGGTGAGCAGCGCATCGGCATCGAACCGGAGCAGGGGGACGATCGACCCGCCCACGATCATGCCCGACAGCAAGCCCACGACCAGACCGAAGCCATGATAGAGCGGGAGCGAGAATACCGCGCGTCGCCCTTCATCGAACGCCTGATGATAAGCCCCCGCATAAGCGGCCCGCAACAGATTATCATGGGTCAGCACGACCCCTTTTGGCGATCCGGTCGTACCCGACGTGAACATGATGACCGCGGGATCATGCGGCCCTGCGCTCTGGGCCGGCAAAGCGCCGTCCGGGAGGGAAGCGAGAAAGTCGTCCGGCGCCTCCGCGTCATAGACCAGACCGCCGCGCAGTTCCGGCAGGGCGGCGCAGGTGCCGGTCCGCCATCCAGCCGCTTGGGCGTCAAGCTCCAGATCATAGCGGCGCGAACCGAAGCGAGCCATGCCGATCAGAAAATTGCAGCCCGCCTCCCGGATCACATATTCCAGATCCTTTGGGGCATAGAGGGTGTTGATCGCTACAGCGACGCCGCCGACACGCCAGATAGCAAACATCAAAGACACCGTGATCGGGTAGTTGGCCAGCAGCAGCCCGACGCGGTCACCCCGCGCGATGCCAAGCCCTGAAAGCGCCGCGGCGAAGCGCTCCGATTGCGCGTGGACCGCAGCATAATCGAGCGTTTCGGCGTCCGTGATGACCAGCGGCCTTGCCGCAAAATGACGCTGCGCGCGCGCCAGATAGGCATCCAGCGTCATTTCCTCCCAGACAGGGTGTCGGTCCGATATCGCTTGCCGCCGCTCCTCTATGGCCTCGATCAACGCGGCTCTCCTCCTCTACCTAATAGAAATTAATATGCCTCCATTGGTAATTTGCGTCAAGCGCTGTCCTGCATGGCAAGGTAGGCGGGCCAACCGCCAAGCGCTTTGTCAGCGAGCATAGGCTGACGTTTATCTTTGATTATATTCGATTTTAAACAAGTCTCCGTCCCTTCAAGCCGCGCATTTTACAACGACGATGCCATGGGGCGACCGCAAAGGTCCGATCTTGGGCTTGCCAAAGCAGCCTAATTTTGATTAGTTTACTTTCAACGGGATATTTTGGAGGCACATATGGATGTAGGTTTGGGGCTGACGTTCCAGAATCTGAAGGACCAGGTCAGCGATATCGATGTTTTTCGGCACGAACTGGCCTTCGCAGCCGAGGCCGAAGATCGCGGCTTCGACTCCGTATGGACCCCGGAGCATCATTTCACCGGTTACATGATGACGCCCAATGTCCCCCAGTTCCTGTCCTGGGTCGCGGCCAAGACAAAGAAGATCAAGTTGGGTACCACCGTCACCGTGCTGCCGTGGCAGAACCCGGTCCGCATCGCCGAGAGCTTCCTCCTGCTCGACCAATTGTCGGAGGGGCGCGCGATCCTGGGCATCGGGCGGGGCCTGGGCAAGGGCGAGTTCGACGGCTTTCAGGTGCCGATGGGCGAAGCGCGCCACCGGTTCCGCGAATATGCAGAAGCGTTGCTTAGCGCCCTGGAAACGGGCGTCATGGAATATGACGGTAAATATCTTCAGCAACCGCGCGTCGAACTGCGCCCGCGCCCCTATGCAAGCTATCGCGGTCGGGTATTTGCATCGGCGGTCTCGCCGGAATCGGTCAAGCTGATGGCCAACCTCGATGTCGGCCTGATGATCATCGCCCAGAAACCCTGGGACCGGGTTGCCGAAGATGTGACAAGCTATCGCGACCGCTTCTTTGCTATGCAGGGGCGCCCCGCGCCAAAGCCCGTGGTGGTCGCTTTCGTCGCAGTGAACGAAGATGCCGCCAAAGCGCAGGAGATGCGCGACAAATATCTGGTCGAATATGCCCGGTCCACATCATCCTTCTACCAGTTCGGGAACAAGGAATTCGAGAAGATTGAGGGCTATGAATATTATGGCGCCCTGGCCAGCAGTGTCGAGAAGCATGGCATCGAAAAATTCAACAACTTCCTCGCCGACCTCCAGATCTGGGGCCGTCCGGAAGAGGTCGTGGAAAAGCTGAAAGCGATGGTCGATCGCTTCGATGTCGGCAGCTTCATCATCTATACTCAGTTTGGTGACATGCCCTTCGAGGTCGGCCGCGACAATTACGAGCTTTTTGCCCGCAAGGTTCTGCCGCATCTCAAGGACATTGACGTTTCCACCCCGGCTGCGTCAGTTGTCAGTTCGCTGCAATCCATAGCCTGAACTGTTATCCTTCACTGCGGCGCGCAAGACGTCGCAGCGGGGGGAGGAGAGGATGAACATGACAGATGCTGCGCAACCGGTGCTGTACGAAATCCGGGACGGGACGGCGTGGATAACCCTCAATCGTCCCGAAAAGCGCAATGCGCTAAGCGAGCCGTTGCAGGAGCAGCTAAGCGCGCTGTTATGGGAAGCAGACGAAGATAATCGCGTTCACGCGGTCGTCCTCAAGGCGGCCGGGCCGGATTTCTGCTCTGGCTACGACCTGCAGAAATACGATCAGCCCATCCCGGGGCAGGTCGATCACAAACGCGGTCGGGCAAAGTTCGACGACGACAGTTGGCACCAGGAAAAGGCGCAGCGGCTGCGCATGGCGCTCTTCGACATGCACAAGCCGGTCATCGCCCAGGTCCATGGCCGGTGCCTGGCGGGCGGAACCGATCTGGCGCTGCTGTGTGACATGGTGATCTGCGCCGAAGACGCGCTGTTCGGTTTTCCGCCGGCGCGATCGCAAGGCTCGCTTCCCAGTCATATGTGGCTTTATCTGGTGGGTCCGCAATGGGCCAAGCGGTTGCTGCTGACGGGCGATTCCATCCGTGGCGACGATGCTGCGCAGATCGGGCTGGCGCTCAAGGCGGTGCCTGCCGACCAGCTTGATGCGGAGGTCGCGGCGCTCGCCGCGCGTTTTGCCCTAATCGACGCGGATCTGCTGAGCGCCAACAAGCGGATCGTGAACCTCGGCCTGGAACTGATGGGCGCGCGCACTATGCAGCGGATGGCTGCAGAAATGGACGCACGTGGTCATTTGGCCGCCAGTCGCACGCGGTTCAACGAAACCGTGCGCACCGAAGGATTGAAGGAGGCAGTGCGTCAGCGCGACGAACCCTTTGGCGACCCGGTGATCAAACTATAACAGCAGATAGGATGAGGCAATGATGGAAGGCGAAGGCTGGCGGTGTCTCTGGGACGCCAAAGCCATATTGGGCGAAAGCACGGTGTGGGATGCGCGGGATGGCTGCATTTACTGGGTCGATATCGAAGCGCCCAGTATCAACTGGTATCATCTCGATAGCGGCCGGACGGGGCGCTGGGACGCGCCAGCGTGGATCAGTGCGATCGCACCGCGCGCCAGCGGCGGCTTCATCGCTTCGTGCGCCGATGGCTTTGCCCATGTCGATCCCCACCGGCAAATCTACGCGCCGATCATCCACCCGATAGCCAATCCCAAAATCGCGCGGCTCAACGATGGCGTGACCGATCGCAAAGGACGTTACTGGTCCGGTTCGTGCGATTCCAGCCAGTGGGACGAAAGCACGACCGCGGACGACAAGGAAAGCACGCTCGGCAATTTGGATGTGCGCAACACCGGCGAACTCTATCGCCTGGATGCCAATGGCGGCGTGAGCACGCAGGAACGCAATATCGTGACCGCCAATGGGCCAGCATTCAGCCCGGACGGTCGGACCGCCTATGTGAACGACTCCATGCCGCTGGTTAGTTGGGTCTATGACGTATCGGACGATGGCACATTGTCGAACCGTCGTGACTTTCTGAACTTCAAGCCGGAAGATGGATATCCTGACGGCATGGCGGTCGATGTCGATGGCTGCATCTGGATGGCGTTCTACGAAAGCTGGATGTTGCGTCGGTTTGCGCCGGACGCGACCTTGCTCGAAGAACGACGCTTGCCGGTGCGGCGCGGGCTTCGTCCCGCTTTTGGAGGAAGCGACCATAAGCGCCTCTTCCTCATCACCGGATCGCAAGGCTTTTCAGCCGCGACATTTTCCGAACAGCCGCTCGCCGGCGGGCTGTTCGAAATACTCGATCCACCCGCGCCGGGGGTCCCTAATTCCCTTTATGCCGGGTAGTCAGAAACCGCTCCCGATGAGGCTGTCTTTCCTTTATAGTTTTGCTAAGGGACGGCATGGCACACGCAGATAATGGCCGAACGCGCATTTTAGACTCGGCCGCGACAGTCCTTCGCCAAAAGGGGCTGGCAGGCGCGAAACTCAGTGAGATCGCCAAGGGCGCCGGCATGCTGGCGCCCAGCATCTATCATCATTTTCCGTCCAAGGATCATCTGGTCGAAGATGTGATGATGGAAGGCATTTATCGCAACAGTCGCCATATCGTGGCACGCGTCGAGGTATTGGGGCCAGGCGCGGCACCGTTGGTGCGCCTGCGCGCCGCGATCGTGGCCCATATCGACTTCCTGTTGTCGGGCGACGATTATTCGTCCGCCGTGGCGCGGGTGTTCGACGATCTGCCGGATGAGATGCGGCGGCGGGTTCTGGCCGCCTACTCCAGCTTCGACAATTATTGGCGCGACCTCATCGTCGCCGCGCAGGCGGACGGCAGTGCCAGTGCCGCGCTGGACCCGACCGTGGTCAGGAAATTTTTGATCGCCATGCTCGATTCCAGTTCATCCTGGTATCGACCGGGAAAGTTGGGACCAGCGCAGATCGCAGAGCAGGCGGCGGATTTGTTGCTGCATGGATTTGCCAGCAGCCCGGTCTAGGACAAGTGCATGGAAGGGGGATGAGTGCCCCCTTCCATATTCTGCTTGTCAGGCGGCGACCGTTTCTGCGGCGGCGGCTTTTGCACCGGGCAGCTTGACCCGCGGAGCTACTTCCTTGGCGATCAATTCCAACGAGTTCCACCAGGGTGTGGGATCATCATAATAGTCATGCGATTCCACCTGTAGCGTGCCCCAGCCGCCGGTCGCTTCGAACAGCGTGCTGAGCTTGTCGACGACCGTATCGGGCGATCCGACGACAAAGACGTTATCGACCAGGAATTCCAGATCGGCATCCGCCGGATTGATGCCGGCGTCTTTGGCAAAGCCGTCCATCATGCCAAAACGATGCCAGATCGGGATCAGATATTTGTTGAAGCAATAGCCGATCGGCCCTTCCATCACGAGGCGCTTGGCTTCTGCGTCGGTATCGGCGCAGAATACGGTCTGCGATACTGCATGGCGCTGGCGGATGGGAGTGAAGCCTGCCTTGATGTTGGCCTCCGCGTAAATCTCCCAATGGCGCTTGAGCGCATCGAGGCCGGAATAGATGGAGACCGGCTTGAAGTTCTTCTCGCCGGCAAGTTTCATCGATGGGGAGTTGGCGCTGAACCCGGTGACGGCGATTTCCGGAAACGCGCCGTCATAGGGTGCGAAATTCGCGAGCATGTGCTGCTCATCGTCCTCGGTCTCCGCAGGGGCCTCTTCTGGATATCCGGCGTCCCAATATTTGCCTTCGAAGAAGAAGGGCTCGCGCTTCCAGATCTTCTCCATGATGCTCAGCGACTCGCGAACCATATCGTTCAGCATCTGCGGTTCGGCATCCTTGATGCCATGGATATAGGATGCTTGTGGATAAGCGCCCGCGCCAATGCCCAGAAAGTAGCGGCCCTCCAGAATCTGCGAGAGCCAGCCGACCATGATGGCCAGCTTCGCTGGATGCTGGTGCGGTAGAATATGCGCCATTGGTGCGAACTTGATCTGGCTCGTCTGCAATGCCGCGGCGGCCATGATCAGTTCGGGATTGGGAATGTTTTCCCAGATCTGCGATGCATGTTCGGAGATCATCATAGAGGTGAAGCCTGCCTTGTCGCAGGCAACGCTATTCTGGACACCCCACTCGAAAGTCTGCCTCGCTGTGCGTCCGGGACGCATATAGGGGTGAAAGATAAGGCCGGTTTCCATCGCCATGAAAGTCTCTCCTTAAGCGTCTGCTGCATCGCGCCGTTTCACCGTCTTGGTGCGGTGTCAGCTCGGCGCTGTCTAATGACGATTAGGGAATAATCTTTCCACAGACTTTAAGTCAAGTGTAAATCCGAGAGGGAGCCGTCAGGGGCGAGGTGGCATCGCAATGGCCGCCAATATCGATCAAGAATACGTGAAAACTTGAAATTTCCTGATGGATAAGGCAAGCTGGCCATAGCAGTCGGCAATTTTTGGTGCGTTGCGATTGCAACTCGACTGCGTATTACGCAGTAGAAATATTACACTTGTTTTAGGATGTTGCGGTGGCGAGCATTGAAATCGATCTGGAGGCGCTGCCGGCGACCGAACCTACCGACGGAAAAACACGCCTGATTCTGGCGGGGGAGCAGCTCTTTGCGGAAAATGGCATCAACGGCGCATCCATGCGGGAGATTGCGACGAAAGCCGGCCAGGGAAATCATGCTGCCGTGCAATATCATTTCGGTTCTCGTGAAGGCCTGGTTCGTGCCATTTTCGACTATCGCATGGAGCAGATGGAAGCGGAGCGTGGCGCCATGCTGGAGCGCGCCCGGGCGATGGATCGTCTGAAGGATGCAAGAACTATCTTGGACATCATCCTGCTACCTCAGCTCGACCTTCATGACGCCGACGGCAACCATTCCTATGCGAGCTTCCTGAGCCAATATCTTCTGCAAAGCCGCTCGCCGGAGTTCGGCGATTTTAGCGGATCAGAACCGCCGCATCTAACCGAGGCGCTAAGATTGATGCGAGAACGCGTCGATTATCTTCCCCCGTATGTTGCGCAACGGCGGCTGATCAGCATCAGTCTCATGTTCCTCAACATCCTGATGCGCCATCATGGAACCGATGAGGCCGCGTTCGGCGAGTCCTTCCCGGATGCGCTGGAGGATACGATGGAGCAGATCGTCAGCAGCATGTGCATGCCGCTTCGATTATTGAAACATGGGTTTGAGATAGGTGGTCCGCGAGACATTTCCAGAGCGTGGGGATAGTCTGCATTTACTGCCTTAGAGCTGTTTGGAAAATCAGCTGAGGGGGTTGCGCAACTGGCATGCGGCTGATTCAGGCTTTGCATGTGAACGCAGCAAAGCCGAGAGCGAATGGCCCAGATTGCCAGAAAAACGAAGCGCTATCCGAGCGATCTGACCGACGAGGAGTGGGATCGCCTGGCGCCGTTGATGCCCAAGCCTGGGCGTCGAGGGCGCCCGCGTGAGATCGACTTTCGCGAGGTGATCAACGCCGTGCGCTATCTTGTACGCTCGGGCTGTGGTTGGCGCATGTTGCCAGTCCACAACACCTCTAGCCGTGTCTCAACGATCCGCCACGCGCCATCGATCCGGCGATAGTGATCACGATAGAGGCCGAGAAGCAGGAGCGGGTTAGGATCGGGCTTAGAGGCCGTTTCGAAATCAATCAGATAGCAGCGCCCTTCAGCGATATCTTCACCGGTCAGCTCGATTTGGTGATTGGCGACGACGTGCATGAAGGGATAGTATCCGCGACCGTCGCGATCGAACTGCCGATAGGCGTCGGCCAATCCAGCCTTGATCGCGTCGAGCCCTCGCATCTCCCCGACCGTGACGATGACCCGCGCATCAGCGGCGAAGACGCTGTCGAAAGCCTCGAAGTCACCGCTGTCGAGGCAGTGCGAGTAATGGACGCGCAGTTGGCGGATTTCTTCCACATCGAGCAGCGTGGCTAAACGCGCGTTCATGTCTCCCTTTGCAACGCCGTTCACGCTACGGCCTCGGTCGCGGTGGTTTCGGACCAAATCGGATAATCGGCATAGCTCTTTTCACTTGGTCGGCTTTGAAAGGACATAAGGCTCCCGCTGGCATCACCGCTACGCTGCGTTAGCGTACCGAACTTTGCAAAAAGTCGAGGTAAGCAACGCGTCGGCTGTGGCCATCCTGAGGGCACTTACGAGTACCTCTAACGCGCGTCATAGGCGGGATAGTCGATATATCCGACCATGGTCCCACCGTAGAAAGTGTCCGCATCTGCCGACGCGAGTGGCCAGTCGCGGCGCATGCGCGCGACGAGGTCGGGATTGGAGATGAACGGCTTCCCAAAACCGGCAAGGTCGATGGTCCCATCGGCGATCAGGCTCTCGGCACGTTGGCGATTGAGGCCGCCGGCGAGGATCACCGCAGTGTCTTTCAGGTCCGGTTTCGCGGTGCGGAGAAGCGAGTGGATCTTATCCGAGGTCGTGACTTTTGTGTCGCCACGAATGTCGGAAAAGCCCGACTGGTCCATCACATGAACATAGGCGATCCGCCGTTCGCCGAGCGCTGCCAATAGGGCACCATAGGTCTCGGCGATGTCGTCATAGAGGGGCATGTCGAATAGCTGCCCAAAGGGTGAAATGCGAATGCCCGTGCGCTTGCGACCGATAGCGTTGGTGACAGCATCGACTACTTCTAGAACGAAGCGGAGCCGGTTTTCCAGCGTGTCAGCGGCGTAGCGATCTTTGCGATCGTTCACACCGGGATTTAGAAACTGCTCCAGCAAATAGCCGTTCGCGCCGTGAATTTCGACGCCGTCAAAACCCGCTTCGACAGCATTGCGCGCTGCCTGTGCAAAATCCTCGACGACGCGAGCGACTTCCTCGGTTGTCAGTTGACGCGGCGCGGTCGTGGCGATGGGACCGGCCTTACCGTCCTCGTCATAGCCGTAAGCGGTCGCGCCCTCGGCAATCTTCGAGCTGGCGCTGACCGGATCACGGCCATCGGCCTGAATGGATGGATGGGAGACCCGGCCGACATGCCAAAGCTGGGCGAAAATGCGTCCGCCAACGGCGTGAACCGACTGAGTAGTTAGCCGCCAGCCGGCGATCTGTTCCCCAGAGAAGATGCCAGGATTGAAGAGGTATCCTTGGCCTTCGCGCGAGATGGGCGTGCCTTCTGTGACGATCAGGCCCGCCGTCGCCCGTTGCGCATAATATAGTGCCGTCGAGACGTCAGCGATATCGTCCGGCGCGCGCGAGCGGGTCATCGGTGCCATCACGACGCGGTTGGAGAGGGTGGTGCCGGCAAGGTTGTAGGATTCGAAAAGTGCGCTCAACGTCTGTCCTTGATTGTCAGCGGGGCATTTCGGCCATGTTGGTTTGCGCCTTTAAGTAAGCGCAGGTGCGCGCTGTATAAGTCGCGCCGAGGACGAGGTTTACGTCCGCAGGCTCCGCAATCGCGATCGCACCGCGTCGACGCTGAATGATCCGGCACCGGCGAATACGAGGTAGAGGAACACGAAGCAGTAGAGGATCGCCTCGCTTCCACCATTTGCTCCTGGCCAAAATCCTTTGGAGGCGTGGCTGATGAAATAGCCGATCGCCATCTGGCCTGAGCAGATGAATGCTGCGACACGGGTGAATAATCCGAGCGTAAGCAGGGCCCCTCCGAGCACCTCAATAAGGGCGGCGACGAAAAGCAGTGGAGGAAGCGATCCCTCGAGGCCGGGCTGTGGCACGGGAAAATGGAAGAGCTTCATCAGACCATGCTCCATGAAGAGCAGAGCGGAGATGATGCGCAGAGCGCTGAGGATACGGGGTGCCCAGGCGGACATAGAGAACTCCATTTTACAGCCGTTTGAGCGCTCTGCTTCCGGCAGCTATTATTCAGGCGAGCGGACTGTCGAACGCAGCAGCGCGAGCACGGCGGAAATTACGCCGACGCCGCAGACGCCAACCCATCCATATGTTCCCCAAGCCCAGTTCCCGACCGCAGCGCCCACGGCGACGCCAATCATTGCTGAGGTCATCAGCAATCCGTTGAGGCGGCTGCGTGCGCTGTGATCGAGGTTTGCGATGATGGCTTGGTGCGACACCAGCCCCGCCATGACGCCGAGATCGAACACCAGCGCACCGACGATAAGGACGGGAATGGTCACTGGGAGAATTAGCATCCCAACGAATGCCACCAGTACCAACACGGCCGCCACACGAACGAAGACGTCCGGGTTCCGCTTGTCAGCCAGATGACCGAAAACTGAGGCGCCCATTGCGCCAGCTGCGCCGACGAAACCGAAAGCGCCGGCAGCGGCGGCGCCCATGTTGAACGGCGGTGCGGCGAGAAGGAAGGCGAGCGTTGACCAGAAGGCGCCGAGCGGCAACGCGAGAAGCGCTTGCGTGAGGGCTGCCTTACGCAGACGGGGATGCTCCAGCATGAGGGTGCCCAGACTGCGGATCAGCGACACATAACTGCCCTTCGCGGCGGGTGCGTAGGTCGGCAGAACCCGCCAGAGCGCTACTGCTGTTGCTGCCACAAGGCCCGCCGCCATCCAGTACACTGCGCGCCAGCCGAAGGCTTCACCGACGAAGCCGCTCAGCGTGCGGGACAGCAATATGCCGGTGAGCAGGCCGGTGGTGACGATGCCCACGACCTTTCCCCGGCTGGCTTCAGGTGCGATATGAGCCGCTACCGGTATGAAGTCCTGCCCAAGGCTGCCCAAGACACCGATTGCAACGCCAGCGACGATCAGAAGCGAGAGAGTCGGCGTGATCGCCGCCAGCACCAGCGCCAGCACCATGAGTGCCGATTTCACGAGAATGAGACGCTTGCGCTCGACGAGGTCTCCCAAGGGCGCGAGGAAAAGCATTCCTAGCGCATAGCCGACCTGCGTGAGCGTCGGTGCCAGGCCCGCTTGATAGGACGTGGCACCGAACGCATCCTGCACGAGCGGCAGGATCGGTTGGACGTAATAGACATTGGCGACGCCCGCGCCCGAGGCGAGCGCGAGGAGGAATACGACGCCATCGAGACGTTGCGCTGGCGCGGCCTTACGCGCAGCCAATGCGTTTGAGGTCGTGGTCATGTGAGAACTCCGATCAGGCGAACAGTTCAGCCTGAATGATGCCTCAATTTAATTGACGAAAAATGTCTGCACAATATGGTGATATTTCGAAACAGAGTGGACCAAATGTCGCAAATCAACCATCATGATTTCCGCTGATCACCTCAAGGGGCTGACCGCGTTCGTCCAGGCTGCCGAAGCCGGCAGCTTCACGCTTGCCGCCGTCAGGCTGAACGCCTCAAAGTCAGGCGTGGCCAAAAATGTGTCCCGTCTTGAAGAGCGATTGGGCGTCCGCCTGGTCAATCGAACGACGAGAAGCTTTGCGCTCACTCCGGAAGGCCAACGCTTCTATGAGAGCTGTGTCCGGGCATTGGCGGAGCTTGAGAGCGCGGAGGCGGCTCTCAATTCGGACAGTATCTCGCCACGCGGTCGCATGCGGATCGATATACCTGTCGTTTTTGGTCGACGCTGGGTCGTTCCTGTCCTCCTCGATCTCAGCGCTCGGCATCCGCTGCTGGAACTCGAAATCACACTCTCCGATCGCTTTGTTGATCCCATCGAAGAGGGCATCGACCTCATGGTGCGGATCGGTGAGCTCGACGACAGCGCCACGCTGATGGGCCGCAAGCTCGGCATCCAGGACTCGGTCGTCTGCGCGAGTCCTGACTATGTCGCGGAGCGCGGCGCTCCCCGTACCCTCGATGATCTCGGCGATCACGCATGTATCGCGTTCGGGCGGCATGGTCGGTCTGTTCCCTGGGACTTCCTCATCGACGGAGCCTGGGTGTCGAAGCCGATAAGAGGCCGGCTCTCCTTCAATGACCATGCCGCCATTCACGAGGCGGTGCGGGCCGGTCATGGATTGGGTCTCCTGGCAACCTGGCTGATCGCTGACGATCTTCGAACTGGCCGACTGGTCCGAGTGCTTCCCAATATCGAGTCTCGCGGGTTTTCTATCCACGCCATCTGGCCACAGACCAGACAGGTGTCTCCGAGAGTTCGCGCTGTCGTCGATGAGCTTGTTGGGCGATTTCAGCCGGCACCACCGTGGAGCAGTGCGGGGCGAGTCTCTGTGTAATGGCTAGCCAAACGGCGCGGGGCGATTCTGGAGCGAAGCGCCGTAATGAGGGCCTTACCACCCGATAATCGCACTCTGCTGACTTGCTATATGGCTAGGTGCTCGACGACTAACTGGCCGAGATTTCAACTTCATCCGAATGAAATCCCAGTCGATCGAGCAATGCAGCCCGGGACAGCGCGTCAATGAGGACGCGTAACTTGGGCTGCATATATTTTGAGCGCGGCCATACCGCGTGGATGGGCATCTCACCGCCCATGATCTCATCAAGCACGGTCACGAGCCGTCCTGCACGCAGGTGCTCGGCGATCAGCCAAGTTGGTAGCTGGCATAGGCCGCACCCCGCCAGGACCGCTTGCAGCATGGATTCGCCGTCGCTCAGTTCGTGACGGACGCGAATCTCTTGGGTTCGCGACTGCCCGTCCGCGCTTCGCATCAACCAAGCCGGTCGAGACACTCGACGCCAGCCAATGATGCCGTCGCGCGTGCCAAGCTCTTCAGCAGAGGTGGGCAGGCCTTCGCGAGCAACGTAATCAGGAGAGGCGCAGACGACTACGCGCTGGGTGCCCAGGCGTCGCGCGACGAGGTCGGTTTCGTCATTCAGCTTTCCAATCCTGACCGCCAGGTCGATCCCTTCGCCGATGATATCCGACGTGCGTTCAGTGAACATAACCGAAAAATCGAGTTGGCTATGTCGAGTGGAAAGCTCGGTCAGGACTGGCATGATGTGCCGCCGACCAAAGGCTGCGGGCAGGTCGAGCCTTAATCTTCCGACAGGAACTGCCAATCCAGAAGCCAGACCGCTCTCAGCACCGTCGAGTTGCTCCAGGATCGTCAGACAAGTTGCGAGATATGCTTCGCCATCCGCAGTCAATGTCAGCTTACGGGTGGTCCGGTGAAGCAGCTTTATGCCGAGCCGCTCCTCCAACTTTGTAACGCTTTTACCCGCCGCCGATCCAGTCATACCGAGCGTTGCCGCCGCTGCGGTAAAGCTACCTGATCGGGCAGTCTCTACAAACTCGGCGAGACCCTGAAAGCGCGATGAAGGGAGTGACATTGCAAAATCATACGATGCAATGTCACTCCGTTTCAAGAAATTATGTCTGATTACGCCAGAATGTGCCCATCATTGAGATTGTGCCACTTACGATGCGACCGCGACAGCTTCGGTTCTTGAGCGAGACTTCGAACGACGAATAAGACGGGCCGAAATCAAATTGAAGACGACGGCAAGAACCATGAATGGAACGAGTCCATAAAGCCCGATGCGGAGGGCTCCCGTTCCATAGACTGGCGCTGCCCAGTCACTGATCATACCGACAAAGACGGGTCCACCTCCCAGGCCGATCAGGTTGACAACTAGGAGAAGGAGCGCGCCTCCCGTGCTCCGCTGCGTCGACGGGAGTTCATTTTGAACCAGCGCAGCTGCCGCGGCGAGATAGCCCTGAGAAATCCCAAGTGCGATGCCGATCAGCGGCAGCGCCGTCTGCCAGTGCTGTGCTTCCAATCCTGCGATAAAGAAGGGAATCGCCAGTGCAAAGGCTCCAGCCGGGACAAGGACGTAGGCGCGAGGATCGCGTTTGGCCAAGCGGTCGATCAGCCAACCACTCGCCAGATTACCAAGGCCCATACCGATGACGATCGTAATGCTAAGATAGGTGCCGATCTGATCTAGACGCATGCCGAGGACTCGGATGAGATAGGCTGAGAACCAGCCCATGATCGAGAGATTGGCGAACGCGCCGAACGCGCAGGCCAATGCTGGCACTGCGATGCGTGGCGTACCGTAGAAGGTCTTTACGCACGACCATAAGGATGGCCTATCGGCCGCTCTGCCGGTGTCGAACCCGCCACGAACCGGTTCCTTCACGAGGAGAAAGAACGCTGCCGCGAGCACTAGGCCGGGTAGACCGACGATCAGCATGCTTGCGCGCCAGCCTAGGATTGAAGAACTCCATCCCGCCAGGGCCGACCCGAGACCCAATCCGATCGGAATGCCGAGCGAGAATATCGCGAGCGCCCGGGTTCGGCGCTCGGCGGGAAACATGTCGGAGATAAGTGAATAGGATGGCGGCACGCCGCCCGCTTCTCCGAGTCCGACCCCGATACGGGCCATCGCGAGATGAGCGAAGTTCGTGGCGAGGCCACAGGCAGCACAGCAGACACTCCAGACCGTGCATGCAGCAGTCAGAATGCGGACGCGCGAAGCCCGGTCGGCCAGATAGGCCACAGGCACCCCGAAAACGCTGTAAAAGAGCGCGAAAACAAAGCCGCCCAGCAGGCCTATCTGCGTGTCACTCAGCAAAAGATCATGCTTGATCGGTTCTGCGAGCACCGAGAGGACCTGCCGGTCCATGAAATTCGCGCCGTAGATGAGCGTCATCAAAATCAGGGCGGCTCTTGGCCTGTTTGTGCCGGCGGCTTGTTGCATATACTCTCCCAAGACATTTCTCGACCGGCGGCCAACAATTGGCCGCCTCGGCGACTATGTGCGCCGGCTTTATTGTCAGGCTCCGGCTCTTAAGCCGGACATGGCGAAACGGCAGGCGCCTGAAGGCCTGCCGTTCCGGTTGTTAGGCTTAGCCCTGCAGAAGGTCCCAGACCTCCTTGTCGCGCTCCATCGTCCAGATGCGCGGCCAATCGATGTTATCGAATTCGTCCCAGACGCGCTGCACATCGAAGGGCAGGCAATGCTCGAAGATCGGCCACTTGCCGAACTGCGGGCTGAGCGCGGCATGCGTGCCTTCGAAGGCTTCCTTCAAACTACCGCCCGCCTTGTGAACCTTGCCGACCTCTTCGATCATGACCTTGAGGAAGTGACGGGTCTGTTCGATCGCTGCGTCGGTTGCCTCGACGCCCTTTGCCACCGCGCCACGACCGCCGATCAGGTTCTCGGAGCGGTAAGCCTTGACCGTATCCAGGGTCGTGGACGACCAGTCGAAGTGAAATGCATCGCCGGTATAAAGCGCGGCCTCTGCCTCGACGAGGTCACCAGCGAACAACGTCTTACTCTTCTCGTGCCATGCCACGATGTCGCCAGCGGTGTGACCACGGCCGCAGAACTTCAGCTCTACCGTGCCTCGATCGCCGCCGAGCTCGATCGTGTATTCGTCGGCGAAGGTTTCGGTTGGCCACGTCAGGCCGGGGATTTCCTCGGGCTTCTTGAACAGGCGGGGCATGCGGCCGAACTCGCTGTCCCAGTCCTGCTTCCCGCGCTCCTCGATGAGCTTGCGGGTCGTGTCGCTCGTGATGATATGCTCCGCCTCGAAGGCGCTGGCGCCCAGCACGCGAACCGCGTGATAATGGGTGAGGACGAGATATTTGATGGGCTTGTCGGTGTGCTCGCGCAGTTTCGTCAACCAGTCGCGGGCGGCGGCAGGTGTGGCTCGCGCCTCGAAACAAACGAGGAAGTCCTCACCTTCGATCGCGCCGACGTTCGGATCGCCTTCGGCCGTGAGCGCGTAGACGCCATCGGCCAGAATCTCGAGAGTCTCTTTTTTCTCGGCGAGATCGCCGGCGGATGCGAATGGTTTAGCCATGTACAGGTCCTTTCACGTCAGGCGGCGGTAGAAGCCGCTGGTCTTTGGTTTTGGGTGGGGGAAAGTGTGTCATTCGCGCGGGCGGGCGAGCTCGCCTGACAGCCTATCGACGGGAAAAGGGGCAGCACGTCTTCTTGGAGATCTGCCAGGATTTCCGAGTATGGACGTCTGGTGATCTTCGGATTGAGTGCTGCATGATTCACGCCAGCGCTGCGCGCCGATTCAAGAAACCTTGCCAGTGACCGACTGCCGCTACGGATCCCGGAAGCTAGCCTTTCGAAGGGGTGGTCGCGATCCTTGGTCAGGTCTAGATAACCCGCGATACCGAACGGCCTGAACGTATCGCCAAGGCCGACCTCGTCGACGGTGCGGCGCCAGTCCGCCACTCGATCGGGGATTTTGTCGAGCGGCGGCGTAGATCCGATCATGCCGTCCATGTTTGACGCGACCCATTGCGGAGATTGCTGCGCACGGCCGATGCCCAAGACCGGCACGTGTCCGAAGAGTGGTTTGGGCAGCATATCCAAACCGCCCAAACTGCGTCCGAAACTTGAAGACTCGAAGGTTGGGAAGTTTTGCTCGGCGACGGTGCGATACACTTGGAAGGCGTCGCGGAACCGTTCGCCCCGTGTGTCGAAATCGACATCGAACAGCGGATACTCGGATGGTCGGTCGCCTGACGACAGGCCCAAGAGCATGCGCCCCGCCGAGAGATGGTCCAGCGACGTTACCTGCTTCGCCAGAAGCTTCGGTTCGCGAAGGGGCAGAACGATACCGGCAGTGCCAATCGTGATAGATCGCGTAACCGTTGCGAGCGCGGCGATATAAACCAGCGGCTCAAAGACCTGACCGAGGTCGCCATAGTTCGGGTCGAAAAAAGGAATGTCGCGCATCCAGAGTGCGCCGAAGCCAGCCTCATCTGCGGCAATGGCCATGTCGAGATGGTGTCTCATCGTAGGACCGGGACCGTCGGGATAGGTCTCGAGCGGCATTATGAGGCCGATGGTAAGTTGGTCACGAGCAAACAGCCGCATAAAGCCTGGATGCCGAGACGCATCGACGCACCTCGTCCCGCTATCCAGAATTGATTCGCTGTTGGCGTTCATGGTCATGCCTCTCGCCATCGAATTTAGGCTGACACGTCACAGCGATAACCCGTCCAGCGAGACGGTCATTCCATCCCAGGCGTCCAGAATGGCGGCCACAATTGGCCGGCTGCGAAAACGCAGTATGCTTGCGAAGCAGTCCGATTTGGTCCGATGCGAGGGCGCAGGGCCCTTTTTAGGGCCAGAGCAGGCCGCACAGCCCGCTGACCCGCGCTTCCCAGGCCTTCAAAACGCATTAGCCGATGCCCACTGACTTCATCGCGGTTGCTTTGTTGCAGTCACGGTCGATTCGGAGACTTTGGCCCCCAATCGGTATTGGCTGTCAGCCGAACGACAGCGGGCAGGCAATCGCTCCTGCGCCGCCACGGCGGCCCACTTCGCAAGCGAGCTGTTGTTGGTTGTGGGAGTATTGCGCGATCAAACCGCGCGATGAGGTCCGATCAGCGCCAGATCGGCAGGCGACAGCCGATCGGATGCTGAATCCAACTGATGCCAGTAAGGGTAGAGCAAGGGCGGCCGGCTTACCGCCTCCAGCCGCGCGAACTCGTCATCGCTGAGTGTCAGGTCGGCCGCCTTGAGATTGTCAGCCAGTTGCGCATCGGTTCGTGCGCCGATGACGAGGCTCGTCACGCTCGGCCGCGCGAGCAGCCAGGCCAGCGCGACCTGCGCCGGCGTCACATCGCCGCCACGGGCCTCCGCCACATCGACCAGCACTTCGACAATGTCGTAGAGCGCCTCGACATCTCGCACCGGGGGTTCGTTCCAGTTCGCCGCCTTGCGCGTACCCTCCGGCTCGGGCTTGCCGCGCCGATATTTGCCGGAGAGGAGACCGCCGGCCAGCGGCGACCAGATGACGCCGCCGACGCCCTGATCGACACCGATCGGCAGCAACTCATATTCCGCTTCGCGCGCCTGCAGCGTGTAGTGGATCTGCTGGGCGACGGGACGGATCAGCCCCGCACGCTCCGCCGCTGCGACCATCTTCATGATGTGCCAGCCGGAGAAGTTGGACACGCCAAGATAGCCGATCTTGCCCGCGCGGGTCAGCATGTCGAACGCGGAGAGCATCTCTTCCACCGGGGTCATGCCATCCCATTCGTGGCACCAGTAGATATCGATGTGATCGGTGCGCAGACGCCGCAGGCTGTCCTCGCAGGCGCGCACGATGTGATGGCGCGAGAGGCCGCGCTCATTGGGCCCCTTGGTCCCAGTCGGGAAGCGGACCTTGGTGCCGAGGATCAGCTTCTCGCGACGACCGCCGGTCAGCGCCTCGCCGATGATCTCCTCGGACATGCCGGACGAATAGATATCGGCCGTGTCGATGCTGTTGACGCCGGCATCGATACACATGTCGATCTGCCGCTGCGCGCCTGCGACGTCGGTATTGCCCGTCTTGGCGAAGGCGCCCGATCCGCCGAAGGTCATCGTCCCGAGTGTGAGCGTCGAAAGCTTAAGGCCGGAGCGGCCGAGAAGGCGATAATCCATCATGATCTCCGCGAGGGGCGGCGTCATGCAACGGCCGCGTTAGTGTCGATCTAACGCTGGTCATTCATTCGAGAAAATGAAAAGAATTAAACTTGGTTTTCTCAAAAGCAGAATGATCGATGCAGATATCTCAACTCCGCGCCTTTTGTGCCGTCGCGCAAACCGGTTCGATCACCACGGCTGCGCGCGTGCTCAACAAGGTGCCCTCGAGCATCACCGTGCGCATCCGCCAGCTCGAAGAAGATCTCGGCCGGGAACTCTTTCTGCGAGAGAACAAACGCATGTCGCTGTCACCGGCCGGACGGCAGTTGCTGGATCATGCCCAACAGATCCTCGACCTCACCGACGGGACACGCGCCCTGATGCGTGACGAGGAGACCAGCGGGCCACTGCTGGTCGGCGCGCTCGACGTCGTCCTCGTCGACTATATGCCGCATCTGATCGGCATGATGCGGCAGCGCCATCGCGGTATCAATCTCACCGTGCGCCATCAGGCTTCAGAGGATTTGGTCGCACATGTCGCCGATGGCAGCCTGGACATTGCGCTGACCGAGGGGCCAATCAGTTCCAAGGCGCTCAGGAGCAAGGTCGCCTTCGTCGACGAGATGCTGCTGGTGACCGAGCTGAGCCACAGGGATGTGCATCAGCCGGCCGATCTCGAATGCGGCGAACTATACGGCTTCCGCCACGACTGCTCGTTCCGGTTCCGCATGGATCGCTGGCTGTCGGCCGGCGATCGCCTGGACATGCCGGTCATCGAGATCGAATCCTACCACACCATGCTGGCCTGCGTCAGCGCAGGAATGGGCGCCGCTTGGATGCTGCGCTCCATTCTCAAGACATTGCCGGGCCATCATCAGGTGAAGGCGCATTCCCTCGGTGAGCATGGCCGCACCGAGATCCACTTCGTCTGGCGGGACGGCCATCTCTCACGTAATGCCAAACTGCTGATGGAATCGGCAATGACGGTTTGATGGCCTGTCCCGGTCAACGACCGCCCGCGGTGGCCGATCCAGAACGCACTCGATCAGCGCTGATATGAGGGTTGATAGGCTTTCGCTTTGATTTGCGTGGCGATGTCGTCTGGTCGGGGCACGCTGGCGAGCCCATCGTCATAAATCCGTTCGGCTACGCGACGGGCGACATGCAGCGACGCATCGAGGATTTCGCTTTGCGGAGGATAGATCAGCCCTTCGGCGAGATGGTCCTCGCGAACTTGCTCGGCGACTGCCTGCGCCGCCACGATGAACATCTCCTGCGTCACGCGCCGGGCTTCCGTTGCGTAGATCGCCATGCCCATCGCGGGGAAGATGTAGACGTTGTTCCCTTGGCCGGGGACGAAGCGTTCGCCCTCGATCTCGACCGGACCGAAGGGGCTGCCGCTCGCGAAGACGGCTTTACCCTTCGACCAGCGATAAACCTCCTCGGCCGTGCATTCAGAGCGCGAGGTCGGATTGGAGTAAGGGAAGATGATCGGTCGCTCGTTGAGCTCAGACATCGTTTCGATAACTGTCTGGTCGAACAGCTTAGGTACGGTCGACACGCCGATGATGCCGGTCGGTCGTAGCGACCTGATCGCCTCGACGAAGGTTCCAATCGGTTCATGTTGGATGGCGAACGGCCGCTGAAACGGCGCGATATCGTCACGATTGGCGGTCACAAGTCCATTAACATCGAAGAGGATCGTGCGCTGCCGAGCTTCATCGATGTCCAGTCCCTCCAGCACCATCGCTTGGGCGATCAGCTCGGCAATGCCGGTCGCGGCCGAGCCGGCGCCGAGGAAAAGGAAACGCTGGTCGACGAGCTTGCCCCCGGTGATCCTGAGTGCGCCATACATGCCGGCAAGAGCGATCGCTGCGGTGCCTTGAATATCGTCATTGTAAGTGCAGATCGCGTCGCGGTACCGTTCCAGGATCGGCACCGCGTTGCGGTTGGCAAAGTCCTCCCATTGGATGCAGGAACGCGGAAATAGGTCCTGCGCCGCTCGGACGAACTCGTCGATGAAGGCGTGATATTCCTCATCCCGAACACGGCGCTGGCGAAGGCCAAGGTAGAGGGGGTCGTCGAGCAACTCCTCGTTTTCAGTGCCGACATCGATGGTGACTGGAAGGCAGACCTCAGGCGGCACGCCCGCGCAAGCGGTGTAAAGCGCCAACTTGCCGATCGGGATTCCCATGCCTCCGACGCCAAGATCGCCCAGACCCAATATGCGCTCGCCGTCGGTCACTACGATGAAGCGCACATCCTCGACCGGCCAGTTGGACAGCAGCTCCTTTACCCGTCCCTTGGCGGTGATCGGCAGGTAAATGCCCCGCGCGGCGCGGAAAATGTGGTCGAACTTCTGGCAGGCTTCGCCCACGGTGGGCGTATAGACGATCGGCATGTAGGTCGCCGGATCGGACATGATGACGGCGTAGAAGAGCCGCTCGTTGCGCGCCTGCAAGTCTGAGAGGATGAGATATTTGTTGAGATCGCCCTCGACCTGATCGAGCTCGCCCAGGATTCGCGCCACCTGATGTTCGAGCGAACTGGGCATTGGCGGCAACAGTCCCTCCACCCCGAGCGCACGACGCTCTTCGAGGGTGAAGGCCGTGCCTTTGTTCGTGCGCGGATTGCGTAGGATGGCATAGCCGTCAGCGGTCTTGGGGGCGTTCATATGCACCTCGCGTGAGTGGTCGCTTCCGGCGGGAGGCCCCGACGGCGGGAGATTCGGTCTTGTCGGTCGGAAGGGCGCGGATCAGCGGAGCAGATTGGCTTTTGCCAGTTCCACCACTTCATCACCGCGCCCATTGAGCACGGCCTTGAGCATGTAGAGCGTGAAGCCCTTGGCCATCTCGGTTGTGATCTTGGGCGGCATCGCCATTTCCATTCGCTCGACGACAGCGTCGATCAACACCGGGCCGTCATGGGCAAATGCTTCCGCTATGCCGCGCTCTAGGTCGGCCGGATCCTCGATCCGTATGCCTTTGATGCCGACCGCCTCGGCAAGCGCGGCGAAGTCGGGATTGTCGAACTCGGTGCCAAAATCGACGAAGCCAGATGACTTCTGCTCAAGCTCGATGAAGCCGAGCGAGCCGTTGTTGAACACGACGATCTTGACCGGCAGCTTGAGCTGACGAAGCGAAAGCAGATCGCCCATCAACATCGTGAACCCGCCATCCCCCGAGAGCGAGACGACCTGCCGCCCAGGATACGCCGCCTGGATGCCGATCGCCTGTGGCATCGCGTTCGCCATGGAGCCGTGCCAGAAGGATCCGATCAGGCGACGCTTTCCGTTCATGCCGAGGTAGCGGGCGCTCCAGACCGTGGGAAGGCCGACATCTGCGGTAAACACGGCGTCGTCTGCCGCGTGCTCGCTGATGACCCGAACGACATGCTGGGGATGAAGCCGGCCACCTGCTCGGCCCTGCGCCAGCTTGTCGAGGGAGGCGCGCGCGTCCTTGTAATGGGAAAGCGCCGAGCGAAGATGCTTGTCGTCCTGCTTTTCGACGAGCTGCGGCATCAACGCCTCAAGCGTGTGCTTCACATCGCCGATGAGGCCGAGTTCTACAGAGGTCCTTCGCCCGATCGCTTCCGGCCGGATGTCGATCTGCGCAACGCGCGCCTCGGTTGGATAGAATTGGCGATAGGGGAAGTCGGTGCCCAGCATCAGCAGCGTGTCGCACGAACCCATGGCGTGATAGCCGGATGAGAAGCCGATCAGCCCGGTCATTCCGACATCGAAGGGATTGTCCCATTCGATATGCTCCTTACCGCGCAGAGCATGGACGATTGGCGCCTTCAAAGCGCCTGCAAGCGCCACGACCTCGTCATGCGCGCCCTCAACCCCGCCGCCACAGAGCAGCGTCACGCGGTTGGACGCGTTCAGGATTTCCGCGAGTTGTGCGACTGCCTTGGGCGGCGGAACAACGATCGGCGCCGCAGGGAGAAGCGATCCTGGGGGCGACGATGCCGGACCGACGATTTCCTTGAGAGCAACGTCCCCAGGAATAATAATGACCGACACACACCGCTCGGTCACGGCACGCCGGATCGCGATCTCCATCGCCCGCGGCATCTGGGCGGAGCTGGATACGAGTTCACAGTAGGACGAGCATTCGCGGAACAGTTCTTCCGGGTGGGTTTCCTGGAAATAGCCGGAGCCGATCTCGGCCGAAGGAATATGCGCCGCGATAGCGACCACCGGCACCCGCGAGCGATGCGCGTCGAAGAGGCCGTTGATGAGATGCAGATTGCCCGGGCCGCAACTGCCGGCACATACCGCGAGTTCGCCGGTGGCATGTGCTTCACCGGCGGCCGCGAAGGCAGCCACCTCTTCGTGGCGAACATGGAGCCAATCGATCCCGCCCTTACGCCGGATTGAATCGGTGAAACCGTTCAGACTGTCGCCGACAATGCCGTAGATCCGCTTCACCCCTGCGGCCTTGAGGGTGTTGACCATTTGATCGGCTACTGTCGGCATGGGCTATTCCTTCCAGCTATGGGAATCGATGCAGCTATCGCTCAGCGTAGGGTAACACGCTCGCCGACGACGCGGTTCACGATCCCGAAGTTCACCGCCGTCCAATATTCGGCCGCAGTGACATCCGAGAAGGTCGCCTCGTGTTGGAGGATGACCTGCCAGGCCGGCGATTGCAGATAAGCCTCGACGTCGTTCATCGACGCGAACGACATGAGGGTAACCCCGTCGATCAGGCTCGTTTCGGGGTGATAGAAAGGTTCACCTTCGCTCGTCCCACCAGCATTCTCCAACTGGACGTAGCGATGGACGAGCCAGGCAGTCTCCTCGTGCTCGAGCACGACATCGGCGTGATCGGTCAGCCAGCGCTTCTGGAATTCTGCACGGTCGAGCGCCTTGTCACGAACATGGAGACGGACAAGCGAAATTGCGCCGACGCCCTGTGCCGGAATCCGGACGTGCTGGCGCGCCAAGATTGGCGCGATGTCGCGAAACATGGCCATATCTTCCGGCAAAATCTTCTTCTGGACTCGCGGCGAGCCGAAGACCTGCGCAATCGAGTCAACCGTATCGAAGGTGAGATAGGCCACACCGTCCCAGCGTGGGCGGACGTGCCGTGGGATATGGCCGACAACGGTAGGAAAGAGCTGCCCATTCTCATCAAGAGGCGGGGAGTATGGCTGAGGAAACTGGCTCGAGGGACCGGCCGCCATGCGATGAATTTGGTCATAGCGCAGCAAATGGTCGAGACTGTTGTCCTCGGGATCCTCGGCATGAGTAAAGCGAACCCCATGTACCTTGCGCCAGTATTCGGCCCACTGTTCGAACGACGTGTTTGGATCGCGCCCGAAGATATTCGCTTCAGGCTGCGCGGTCGGATCGTCTACGGGCCTCCCCCCTTCATCCAGAATGTGCCCCTCGCCGCGGCGGCGCTCTGAAAGCGGCACAGAGTCCGCTCGCGACAGAAAGGAAAAAATGACCGTTGATGGCCGGTCACTGGCTTCGATAGTTGGTGGTGCTACGTTGGACATACAGTGAAACTCAACGAAAAGGGCTGTCGCTCTCGTTGAGTTATCGACGAATTTGCTGCGTTCAATGCCGCCAATCTGGAAACAGAGTATACATTCTGTCGCCAATGCGGCTTACGGGGCTGATACTGGCAGCAAATCCCATGAAAACGGACCATCAGGCATCGTCACAGCCGATTGCATCCCCGTGCGACGGAGTGTCCCGCTTTTGCAGCGATTATCATCGTAACGGTCAAAACTAATCTGTCTCGACGACAGGCCCGGACAGCGCAGCTCGACTGGACTTGGAAAAGGCGCCCCCTCCAATCGGAGTGGCGACGCTTCGGATATCGGGAGACGATCGTGGCTGACTATGTACCTGGTTTTGGCAATCACGTAGCGACGGAGGCCGTTCCTGGTGCTCTGCCTATCGGCCAGAACTCGCCCCAGAAAGTGCCGTTTGGCCTTTACGCCGAGCAGCTTTCCGGCACCGCTTTCACGGCACCGCGCGCGGAGAACAAGCGGTCCTGGCTGTATCGTATTCGACCCGCCGCCAATCATGGGGCCTTTCATCGCTATGTCGGCAACGAACGCGTAACTGCCGGATCCTTTGCCGATCCCTGCACGCCGAATCGCCTGCGCTGGAACGCGCTCGAGCTTCCGAGCGGTAAGGTTGATTTCGTCGATAGCCTGGTGACGATTGCCGGCAACGGCGATCCTGGCGCCGGTGTTGGCATCGGCATTCACCTTTTTGCGACGACGGCTTCGATGGAGCGCCGAGTGCTCTTCTCAGCCGACGGAGAGCTGCTGATCGTACCGTATCTGGGTCGGATGCGTATCGAGACCGAACTCGGTGTCATAGAGATCGAGCCTGAGCAGATCGCGGTCGTGCCGCGCGGCGTCCGTTTCCGAGTCATCCTGCCAGATGGTCATGCCTCGGGTTATGTCTGCGAAAATTATGGTGCGCTGTTGCGCCTGCCGGATCTTGGTCCCATCGGATCAAACGGCCTTGCGAACGACCGCGACTTCGAAACGCCAGTCGCCTGGTACGAGGACATCGATGAAAAGTTCGAGCTGATCCAGAAATTCCAAGGACATTTCTGGTCCACGGAACTCGATCATTCGCCGCTGGACGTGGTCGCGTGGCACGGCAACCTTGCGCCTTATCGCTACGATTTACGCCGCTTCAACGCGATCAACACGGTCAGCTACGACCATCCTGATCCGTCGATCTTCACGGTCCTGACCTCGCCGAGCGATCGCGCGGGCACGGCGAATGTCGACTTCGTAATCTTTCCGCCGCGCTGGCTGGTGGCCGAGCATACCTTCCGCCCGCCCTGGTTCCACCGCAACGTGATGGGCGAGTTCATGGGGCTCATCAACGGCGTCTACGACGCCAAGCTCGGCGGCTTCGCGCCTGGCGGCATTTCGCTCCACAACACGATGAACGGGCATGGACCCGATCAGGCCACCTACGAAAAGGCCATCGCGGCCGACCTCGCACCGCACAAGTACGAGAACACGATGGCCTTCATGTTCGAGAGCCGCAGCGTGATTCGTCCAACGGCTTGGGCGCTCGAGGCGCCGTCGTGCCAGCACGATTACGACCATGTCTGGTCCGGTTTTGAAAAGGCAGTTCTCCCGAAATGACTATTTCCGACATCAACGAAACGCACGATGCCGCCCGTACGAGCTGGGTGGACAGCGCTCAGGGTCATGCGGACTTCCCGATCCAGAACCTTCCGCTCGGGGTCTTTTCGGTCGGCGGCGACCAGCCGCGCGGCGGCGTGGCGATCGGCGACCAGATCGTAGACCTGGCGGCGCTGTCCGCGCTTGGCGTTCTCGAAGGTCTCGCGCAGGAGGCTGCTGTCACCGCATCGACAGGCACGCTGAATGCGCTCCTGGCCATGGGTCCTGAACCACGGGCTGCCTTGCGGTTCGCTTTGTCGGCGCTTCTCTCCGACGCGGACCAGCGCGCCTCGGTCGAGCCAGTGCTTGTCGCTCAGGCTGACGCCACGATGCACCTACCGGTCACGATCGGCGACTACACGGACTTCTACGTCGGCATCAATCACGCGACCAATATCGGTAAGTTGCTGCGTCCGGATAATCCGCTGGCGCCCAACTACAAATATGTGCCCATCGGCTATCACGGCCGTGCCTCCTCGGTTTGCCCTTCGGGTGCGCGGGTTATCCGTCCTACGGGGCAGCGCAAGGGACCGGACGACGCGGAGCCGAGTGTCGGGCCAAGCCGCCGGCTCGATTATGAGCTCGAACTTGGCGTCTGGGTTGGTGAGGGTAATGCTCTCGGCGAGCCGATTCCGATCGGGCGGGCGGGCAAGCACGTCGCGGGCCTTTCGATCTTCAACGACTGGTCCGCACGCGATCTCCAGGCGTGGGAGTATCAGCCGCTCGGGCCGTTCCTCTCGAAGAGCTTCATCAGCACGGTGACGCCCTGGATTGTGACGGCAGAAGCGCTGGCTCCTTATCGTGTCGCGCAGCCGCCGCGTCCCGAAGGCGACCCCAAGCCCCTCGATTATCTCTGGGACGAAGCCGATCAGGCGCATGGAGCTTTCGCGCTGACGCTGGAGGTCTTCATTGAGACGGCCCAGATGCGCGAAAAGGGCATCGCCCCGCACAAGCTGAGCAGCGGCCCTGCGACCAGCATGTACTGGACCGTGGCGCAGATGGTCGCGCACCACACGAGCAACGGCTGCAACATGCGACCGGGCGACCTGCTGGGGACCGGGACGATCTCCGGTCCCGACAATGCCAGCTTCGGAAGCCTTATGGAAATCTCCCAGGCAGGAAAGCATGCGTTCACGCTCGAGACCGGCGAGACGCGCACATTCCTGGAGGCTGGCGACCGTATCACCATCCGGGCGACTGCGAGCGCAGAGGGTTATGCGTCGATCGGATTTGGGTCGTGCGTGGGCACGGTCGAGGAGAGGCCGTCGGCATGATGGTGCTCCATGGATATTGGCGATCAACGTCGTCCTATCGCGTTCGTATCGCCCTCAATCTCAAGGGCATCGAATACGACCAGGTCACACATGATCTGCGTACCGGCGAACAGGCCGCTCCTGACTACGTGGCGCTCAACCCCCAGCGTCTGGTGCCGACCCTCGACACCGGAGATGTGTTGCTGACGCAGAGCATCGCGATCATCGAATGGCTGGAAGAGCAGTATCCAGAACCTCGGCTGCTGCCCGAAGCGCCGCACGACCGGGCGGCGGTCCGAGCCATGTCCGATATTGTCGCCTGCGACATCCATCCACTGAACAACGTGCGTGTACTGAATGCCATCAAGAATGATCTGGGCGCGAATGCCACCCAGACGTCGGCCTGGATCTCTCATTGGATCCAATCCGGATTCACGGCGATCGAGGCCCTGATCGAGAAGCACGGCGGAACTTACGCCTTCGGGGACATGCCCACCATGGCCGACTGCTGTCTCGTGCCGCAGCTCTATTCGGCCGAACGGTTCGAAGTCGACGTATCGGCATATCCGCGGATTCTCGCCGCGACCGAGGCCGCATCGAGGCTCCCTGCCTTTGAGAAGGCGCACCCGTCACGCCAGCCCGACGCCGACTGAAACCCGAAACGCGCAAGGGAAGTGCGCGCAAATGAAAATCACCCGCCAACTCGGGAAAACTGAACAGCTGGAGCTTCGTCTGAAACGGAGGAGCCAGGCTATGGGAGAGGATTAGTATGAAGATTGCAGTGTTTTGCGCGACCGTTCTGACTGCCGCCATGGCGCTTCCGGCGTGGGCACAGACGCAACCCGACGGCAAGACTATCGAGGGAGATGAGGCAAATCAGCCAAGCCCTACTCCCCCTGCGAAAGTCGTTCAGCCGCTGTCGGCGCCCTACAAGCGCTACGATGCACTGGCGATGAAAGGTTGGGAGCGGCCGCTTCCCAGCACTGCCGACACCGTTCTGGGCGATCGGTTCGGCGTTCGCGATACGCTGGCCGATGCCGGCATCGGTGTGCAGGGTTTGCTGACAGCGGGGTTCCAGACGCATCTGGCGGACGGCACCCGTGGCTATAGCGGCCCTCAAATCTACAATGCGCAAAAGTTCACTCGGACGAATACGAGCCAGACTCTGTTCGTGACCTACGACCTGGGAAAGGTCGGCCTTGATGGTGGTCAGCTCATTTTTTCCGGCATCAACATGTCGAACGGCTTTAATCGAGTGAATGGGCCAAATTCCACGCGCGTCGCGCGGCTGGCCTATTTTCAATCGCTCTTCGACAAGAAGGTTCAGTTCAAGATTGGCATTTTCGATAACGGCTTCGAGTTCATGGGCACGCAAGTCGGCGGCAGCTTTGCCGGCGGCGCACTAGGGCCGCAGGCCAGCATCCCCAATCAGGTGGGTATGTCCTACATGGGCTTTGCTTCGCCATCGGCGAATGTGCGCGTGAACTTCGCCAATCACGTTTACACCAAGGTCGGAATCCAGCGCAGCTTTCCACCAGGTGCCGCTCCTGCAGAGGCGCGCTATAATCATGACGGCCTGCGTTTTTCCGTTCCGGGTACTGGCGCGCTGCTGATCGACGAGGTTGGCATGGATCGCCCCGCTTCTGCGGGGACCAAAGCCATGTGGATCAGGGCCGGCGGCATGTTCAATACGACGGACTTCCCAAAATTCGATGGTGGAGTCAGCAAGTCCAATTGGGCCGGTTACCTCGCGGTGGACAGGCAGCTGACGCAGATCAGCGCAACCCAACCTGGGCGCGGTCTCTACGTGGGCGGGACGGTCAACTATGCGCCGCCGGCGCAGAATTTCATCACGCAATACTATGAAGCGCGGGTCTATGGCGTGGGCCTTCTGCCGTCGCGGCCCTTCGATCTTGCTTCGGTCATCGTCAACAGCAACGTCTACAGTGGGGACGGACTGCTCGCCAGAACCCCTGCTACAGCTGACAATTATAAAGCAACTTTCTCCGTGATTGCGGGATATGCCTACCGATTGGCGCCTGGCCTGTATGCCCAACCCGGCGTTGGTGCAGTGGTTCATCCGGTCTACAGTCCGAGGTTCGGCACGAGCTTCAACGCATATTTGAACCTCAGTGTTTTCCTGTGATTTCTTCGTGAGATAGGCGCGGGCTGGACCGCGTGTCGCGCTACAACGACCCCGTCACATACATCCAGCATAACCCGCGCATAGGCGACGGGTCGGCCGCGATGGTGGCTGCCTTCCGCAAGCTCGACGCGGCAGGCACACCGCACCGCTATCTGTGCACCCCTATACTGCTGGACGAAGGGAACTTCATCCTGGTCGCCAGCGAGGGTTTGGTAGCAGATGTGCCCACCGTTTATTATGATCTGTCCCGTCTTTCCGACGGACGCATCGTCGAACATTGGGACGTGCTTCAGACGATCCCACCACAGACTGAATGGAAGAATGGCAACGGTAAGTTCTGACCGACGTCCATTTTTCAGCGATCCGTAACCCACCTGGAAGGGGCGATGATTGATCTGGTAACAATCATCATTACTCGAAACGGCCAAGGGCTTTGACAAGCCTGGACCTGGGCGAGATGCAGGAGGGTAGATTTATTAGACGTAATGGTCTAATAAATCGCTGTGACATCGAATCCTTCCCTTCCGCGTCGCGGCCGACCACCGAAGGCACCGCAAGACGCCCAGGCGCGCCAGCGACTTTTGCGGGTTGGGATCGAGCATTTGACCGAGCGCGGATATTCATCGGCAAGTGTCGACTCGATCCTGTCCGCAGCGGACGTGCCCAAGGGCAGTTTCTATCATTATTTCCGTGACAAGGCCGACTTCGGTCTCGCGCTGATCGACGCCTATGACGCCTTTTTCGTGGGATTGTTGTCGCGATCATTCGAAGACAGCGCTTTGGCGCCGATCGATCGATTGCGGCACTTCACGCGGGAGGCCGAGGCTGGAATGGCGCGGCATGACTTCCGGCGCGGATGTCTCGTGGGCAATCTGGGCCAGGAGATGGGCGCATTACCCGAGCCATTCCGGGTCCGCCTCACCTCTGTCCTGCAGGGATGGCAGCGCCGCACGGCCAAGGTGCTGCGCGCGGCACAGGCAACCGGGGCCATGGCCACTCATCATGATCCAGACGCGCTAGCGGTATTCTTCTGGATCGGCTGGGAAGGCGCTGTCTTGCGCGCCAAGCTGGAGCGAAATGCCGGGCCGCTGGCCCTGTTCGCGACACATTTCTTCGAATTGATCGAAACGGTGACGGAGTAACCCCCGAATGTTTGACGCAATCGTGATCGACAAGAGCGACGACCAGCAGATCGTATCCTTGCGCCATGTGGCGGACGGTGAGATCCCCGAAGGCGATGTGCTGGTCGATGTTGCTTACTCGACGCTCAACTACAAGGACGCTCTGGCAATCACGGGCGCGGGTCCGGTGGTGCGCAGCTTTCCGATGGTGCCGGGCATAGACTTTGCTGGTGTGGTTGCCGAAAGCGCGCACCCCGACTTTAAACCGGGTGATCGCGTTGTGCTGAACGGCTGGGGTGTCGGCGAGAAGCATTGGGGTGGCCTGGCGCGACGCGCGCGCGTCAGCGGCGATTGGCTGATCCCTCTTCCCGACGCGATCGACATGAGACGCGCGATGGCGATCGGCACCGCTGGCTATACGGCGATGCTGTGCGTGCTGGCGCTTGAACGGAACGGCATCACGCCCGACAAGGGCGAGGTCGCAATCACTGGTGCCGCAGGGGGCGTCGGCAGCGTGGCGACGACGTTGCTGGCCGGACGGGGTTACGATGTCACGGCGATCACCGGGCGCGCCGGCGAGGCGGACTATCTGAAAAGCCTGGGTGCCAGGACGATCGTCGATCGCGCCGAACTGACCGGCAAGGTGCGACCGCTCGCCAAGGAGCGTTGGGCGGGAGCCATCGACGTGGCGGGCGGAACGGTGCTGGCTAACCTCCTCGCGTCGATACGCTATCGCGGTGTCGTCGCGGCTTGTGGGCTGGCTGCCGGCATGGACCTTCCCGCGTCAGTAGCGCCGTTCATCCTGCGCGGCGTGACGCTGGTCGGCATCGACAGCGTGATGTGCCCGCGGGAGGAGCGTCTTGAGGCGTGGCAGCAGTTGGCAAAGGAACTGGATCTTCAAACGCTCGATACCCTGACGGTCGAGGTGGCATTCGAGGATGTGATTGAGACGGCCTCCAGCTTCTTGGCTGGTTCGGTCCGTGGTCGGATCGTTGTGCCGATTGCACCCTGTGGTGAGCATCGCTGACCCGCAACAACATGTATAGCCATCGTAGTCGGCGAGCGAACGCCAGGTTCTGCCAGGAGACGAGTTTGGGCGCTTATCGAGGAATGACTTGCATTGGTCGGCAGCCGATGCCGCATAAGCGTCAGCTATCGTCGCAACCCAGCTCCGAACCGGACGGTCGCCTATCGGCCAAAATACGTCGTTCCAACCCAGCGCCCGGTATGTCAGCTCAAGCCGAAAGCTGCCAATCAAGCTGGGCGGCGGCGGGCCGGCAACGCGTCCACTCCCGGTTGTTCTGCCGTTCAAAGGTCGTACTCAAAAAACTGCTATTCTCGGATTTCTGAATATGGCGCGCCTAAAGACTGGCTCGGCGACCTTCCAGTCAATCCGCGTCCAGCATGGACATTGCAGCAACCGGACATGGGTTGCGGGCCTTATCCAACCGGGACCATATTCATCCCATGCTGAACATGCATCTACGCGGGCGAGCAAAGGATAAAGAGCCAAGTAAGAGCGACACTAAAGGCAAAGCCGACAGTCCTGACTGATCGCCTGTTATCCAGAAAATGCCAGGACGGCTGCTGCGATCACAACCACGATGACAACCAGCGGCGCTCCCATGCGCGCATAGTCGGTGAACCGATATCCCCCCGGCCCCATGACCAGCAGATTGTTCTGATGCCCGATCGGCGTCAGAAAATCCGATGACGCACCGATTAGGACAGCCAGAAGCGCAGCGTCGGGATCAACGCCGAGCAGTCGCGCCACCGCAATCGCCATGGGCCCCATGATGATGGCTGTCGCAACATTGTTGAGGAAGATCGACAGCAGCAATGTCACGCAACAAAGTGCAACCAGGACCAGAAAAAATGGTTGCGCCGCCAGGACCCCGCTTAACCACAGGGCCGCAAGACCGGCAGCGCCGCTATGCTCAAAGCTTTGCCCCACGGGGATCATGGCGCCCAGAAGGATGATGACGGACCAGTCGATCGAGCGGTAGATATCGTCAGGCGGTATGAGGCGCGCACCCGCAAGCACGGCAGCCGCACCCACGAAAGCGAGGGCAGGAGATAGGCGGAATGCGACTATACCAATGATCGCGACGGCAAAGACAGCGACGATGGCCGCAGCGCGCCTGCGGTTGACGGGCATGGGGTCAAGGCGGTCGATCTCCAGCAGGCGTGCGCCGGCAATGAAATGCGCAATCGCGTCCTTGCGGCCACGCAGATAGAGCTGGTCTCCAGCCCTTATTCGTATGCGGATCAGGGGTTTGCGTTCGCGCGCGACCCGTGGCCCCACCGCCACCACTTCAAGCTGTTCCTGACTGCGCGTGCGAACCTCGTCATATCCGGCACCGATCAGGGGTGATCCGTGCGCGACGGCGACACGGGCGGTCACAGCATCGTCTGTTTCGTTACGTTGCGCGACGGCTTCCAGATTCACGGCCTGCGCAACGTCCCATGGGCTGGAGCGCGACAGGACGAGCAGGCGATCGCCAGAATGTTGTGCCTGATCGACTGCAATCCGCTCCGTCGACCTGAAGGCGGCGAGGACGCGCGCGCCGGCGGCACGCAGGGTGGCAGCCGCTGGCATGTCGCCATCGGCCGGAACCGCCATCTCGAATACGCGCCAGGGTGGCCGTGTTTGCCGAGCCGCTCGGCCCCGGATAGGCAGCAGGCGCCACCCGACCATCCCAAGGTAGATAAGTCCCGCCAGTGTGACCGCTACGCCAACCGGCGTCATGGTGAAGAACCCGAACGGCTCGCCAAGCTCCTGCTCTCGCACCGATGACAGGATGAGGTTCGCAGGTGTTCCGATCAGCGTCGTCATGCCGCCCAAGATCGTCGCGAAGGCCAGCGGCATGAGAGTGGTAGCAGCCGGGCGCCGGGCATCGCGCGCTATTTCGGTCGCGATCGGCATGGTCACCACCAAGGCCGCGATGTTGTTCATGAAGGCGGACAGAAGGGCCGCTATGACCAGCAGGCCGGCGAGTCTGAAGGGAAAGCTGACCTTCGCGGGAATCGCCACCTTGGCGATCCATGAAGCCGCACCCGACAGCTCTACTGCCCGGCCCACGACCAGCACGCCGGCCACGGCCAGCACTGCTGGATCGGAAAATCCCGCAAAAGCCTCGCCCGGCTTTACTAGGCCCGCAACAATGCTCGCGAACAGGGCAATCAGGGCGACAAGATCGTGTCGAACCCGTTCCGACGCGAACAGAACCAGAGTTGCCAGCAGAATAGCCGTGCTGAGCATTGCCGGGCTGAGTGCCGGTAGTCCAGCCATCACGAAGCGGTTTCCTTTTTTGCGGGGGGCGGGAGGAATATCTGTACCTTGGCTGCTCGTTGCACGGCAGCGATGCATTCCCGACGGAGCGATCGGACGATAGCGTCATGTTGGCCCGATGCGATCTTTGCGCGCGCCAAGCGCGTTTGCATGATCAAGATACTTTAATCCTCTCTTATCACTTTCACGCAACGCAGCCAGAATTCACCGTTTCTCAGAAGCTTATCAAGTCCGATGGTGCCAATTTTTTTGTTTTTACATTGCCAAGGAGCAACGCACGTCCCGTCTTTTGTTTAAGGGACCAGAATGGTAAGTCCACCGGGGGTGACAAATTGGCCAGTGGGGTGATAAGGGCCAGTCATGCGCAGGTTGCTGCCCCTCTTTGCCCTGATCATGCTCGTCCTCACGGGCTGGTCTGCCATGGCGCACGTCGTAGAGGAGCATGGCGGAAAGCTGGCGGACGTAGATTTGGTCCTTCATGCGCCGGGCGATGGCGATGAGAGGCCTGCCGACAATGATAGCGGCGTGCCCCACCATCATGTCAGTTGTCACGGGCACGACCTTGGCGCGTCCATCGTTCCGGCGGACGCACAACTGCACGCCAGCGTGCTGACCCTGCACACAGGCTCTCAAAGCCGTGCGCTTCTGGCTGCCGACGAGAACGTCGCCCTTCGACCTCCCCAGGCCTGACCTGTCCCGCCGACCGGTGTTCGCACCGGCCCGAGACTTTTTGTCAGGATGATTACACATGCAGAAATTGCTTGCGGCGTTCCTCGCCGCAGCGTCCTGCGCCTCCGTGGCGCAGGCGCAACAGGGGCGTATGGAGGCCGAAAGTCCGGCTGCTCCCGCGCGCTCCCTTGAAGATGCCATAGCCGCCGCTGGCGGCGCCGCGCCGGCTCTGGATGTGGTCCGATCCGGGATCGACGCAGCGGATGCTAATCGCATCGTCGCAGGCCTGCGTCCCAACCCCGTAGCGCAGGCCCAGGTCGAGAATATCGCCGGCACCGGTCCATATCGCGGTGTAGAAAGCGCCGAGACGACGGTGGGTTTCACGCAGACGCTGGAACTGGGCGGCAAGCGACAAGCGCGTATCGGCGTGGCCGATGCGCAGTTATTACGCGCGCAATTGCAGGCCGCCATCACCGCCGCCGACGTGCGGTGGCAGGTGACGGTCCTGTATATCGCAGCGGTCGCAGCCGATCGAAAAGTAGAGACTGCGCGCGATCAGGCGCGCCTTGCCCAGGAAGGCCTGCGCGCCGCCAATGTGCGGTTGCAGGCGGGCCGGGCCTCCCCGCTCGAACAGCAGCGGGCGGAGGTGGCGAAGGTCGCGGCGTTGGCCAATGTCGAGCGACAAGAGCGTCTGGCGCTGGCCGCACGCTCCAATCTGAGCCGCCGTGTAGGCGGCCCTAACGATGCTATGCTTGACCGGACGATGCTCGATCGCCTGCCGGCCATGGCGAGCTACGGGCCACAAAGGCCCGCCATGATTGATGGAACATTGGCCATGGCCGCCGCCGATGCCGATCTGGCGATCACCGATGCGGGGATACGCGTCGCGCAAGCCAATCGCATACCCAATCTCGATGTGGGGCCATCCTTGCGCCGCCTGTCGGCGACCAACGACGTGGCCGCGGTCTTCACCGTTTCGCTGCCCATACCGCTGTTTAACAACGGCCGCGCGGCCGTCGCGCAGGCGCGGGCGCAGCGGACCCAGGCGGAGGCGCAGCGCAAGATGACGGCGCTCGACGTCGAGCAGGCGATCACCGATGCGCAGGCCGAAGCCGAAAATGCTGCGATCACGGCACGCATGGCATCCGGCCCGGCGCTTGCTGCGGCGCAGGAAGCCGCCCGGATCGCCCGGATCGGCTATCGGGAGGGCAAGTTCGGCCAGATCGACCTGCTCGATGCCGAACGCACGCTTGCCGATACCCGTATCGCCGCGATCGATGCGCTGGCCGCCTATCACAATGCCCGCGCGCAGCTGGAACGGCTGACCGCGCCTGCACCCCAGAGGGGAAATTGATTCCATGAGAAACATGCAATTCAACACTATCGCCCTTTCTCTGCCGCTCGTCCTTGCGCTCGCCGCCTGTGGCGATAGCCCGACGAACGAAGCGCAACCGGCTGCTGCCAAGGCGGAAATCCACGCCGATAGCGGCGAGATCGTCATGACCGAGGATCAGATCCGGTCCGCCGGCATCCAGATTGGCCGCCCGCTCATCGGCGGGGCCGGCACGATCGAACTGCCCGCGACCATCGACGGCGATCCACAGGGTACGCAGGTCGTGTCGGCCGCGATCGGCGGGCGCGTGGTGTCGCTGACGCGCAATCTGGGCCAGTCGGTGGGGCGTGGCCAGACGCTGGCCGTGATCGAAAGCCGTGAGGCCGCATCGCTGAACGCGGAAATCGAGGCGGCGCAGGCGCGGCTGGGGCTGGCGAACAGCACTCTCGCCCGCGAACAACGCCTGTTCGCACAGCGCGTCTCGCCCGAACAGGATCTGATCGCGGCGCGAACCGCTGCGGCGGAGGCGCGCATCGCCCTGAGGCTCGCGCAGGGCCAGATGACGGCGGCAGGCCGCGGCGGTGGCAGCTTCAATCGCGTGTCGGTCACGGCGCCGCTGTCGGGGCAGGTCATCGGGCGCAGCATCGTGCTGGGTCAGACCGTGGCAGCCGATGCCGAGCTGTTTCGTGTCGCCGACCTTTCGACCATATCGCTCTCGCTCAACCTGCAACCACAGGATGCGGGGCGCGTAAGGCCCGGTGCGAACGTGACGGTGGAAGCGCCGGGACGCAGGGGCAGCGCGCGGATCAGCTTCGTGTCACCCGCGCTCGATGCCAACACGCGGCTGGTGCCGGCGATCGCCACGCTGGAAAACCGCGATGGACAATGGCGCGTGGGGGAAGCGGTGACGGCGTCGGTCAGCCTGTCCGGTGATGGCGGGAACGGCGCGATCCGCGTGCCGCTGACGGCGGTGCAGACCTATGAGGGCAAGTCCGTCCTGTTCGTGCGCAGCGCAACCGGGTTCCGGGCCATGCCGGTCGCGATCGGCGACACATCCGGCGACAGCGTCATGATCCGGTCGGGCCTGAAGGGCAACGAACAGATCGCCACCGTCAACAGCTTCACGCTCAAGGCCGAACTCGGCAAGGGCGAAGCGAGCCATGAGGACTGAGCCATGATCGCAACCATCGTTACATGGGCGGTCGAGAAGCGCTGGCTCGTCCTGCTGCTCACCGCCATCGCCGCCGTTATCGGTGCCTTTTCGCTGTCCCGCCTGCCGATCGACGCCGTGCCGGACATCACCAACAATCAGGTGCAGATCAATATTCGCGCCTCCGCCCTGTCGCCCGAACTGGTCGAAAAGCAGGTTTCCTTTCCGATCGAAACCGCGCTCGCCGGCATACCGGGTCTTGAATATACCCGCTCGCTCAGCCGCAACGGCTTTGCGCAGGTCACGGCGGTATTTTCCGACAAGACCGACATCTATTTCGCGCGGCAGCAGGTTGGCGAACGACTTGCGGGCGTGTCCGAGAATCTGCCCAGCGGCGTGAGCCCGGAAATGGGGCCGATCGCCACGGGTCTTGGCGAAGTCTATATGTGGACGGTACGCCTCCAGCATCGCGATGACGACGCCCATCGTCCCGGCGAGCCGGGCGAGCAGCCCGATGGCAGCTATATCACGCCCGAAGGCGACCGGCTGACCAGCCCGGCGGACAAGGCAACCTATCTTCGCACCGCGCAGGACTGGATCGTGACTCCGCTGCTGAAGAATACCCCGGGACTTGCCGGCGTGGATTCGATCGGCGGCTATGCCAAGCAATATCTGGTCGTGCCCGACGTCCAGAAAATGGCCGCGATCGGCCTGACGCTGACCGATCTGGGCACCGCGCTGGAACGCAACAACAGCAGTGTCGGCGGCGGCTTTGTGGAGCGCAATGGCGAAGGCCTGGCCGTCCGCTCCGACGCATTGATCCGCAACGCTGCGGAACTGGCACGCACGGTCGTCGCGACGCGAGAGGGCGTGCCGATCACGCTCGATCAGGTGGCGAGCGTGCGCACAGGCCAGGCGGTGCGCATGGGATCGGCATCGGAAAACGGCACGGAGGTCGTGGTCGGCACCGCAATCATGCGGATCGGCGAGAATAGCCGGACGGTCGCGACGGCGGTGGCCGATCGGCTGAAAACGATCAATGCTTCGCTGCCGCCGGACGTGGTGGTGCAGCCGGTGCTGGACCGCACGGCGCTGGTGAATGCGACCGTGAAGACGGTGGCGAAGAAT
Source organism: Sphingobium sp. AP50 (assembly GCF_900109095.1). Lineage (GTDB taxonomy): Bacteria > Pseudomonadota > Alphaproteobacteria > Sphingomonadales > Sphingomonadaceae > Sphingobium. Next base: position 71,414 of record NZ_FNYZ01000017.1, on the reverse strand, counting down.
CTGGGCGAAGGCGCGCTGCTTGTCATCGTCGTGCTGTTCCTGCTGCTCGGCAATTTCCGGGCGGCGCTGATCGCGGCGCTGGTGATCCCGATTTCCATGATGCTGACCGGCTTCGGCATGCTGCGCATGGGGGTGTCGGCGAACCTGATGAGCCTTGGCGCGCTGGACTTCGGCCTCATCGTCGACGGCGCGGTCATCATCGTCGAAAATGCGCTGAGCCGCCTAGCCACGCAGCAGCATCGTGAAGGGCGGCTGCTCACCCTGCCGGAACGGCTGGCCACGGTGGCGGCCGCCGCGCGGGAAATGATCCGCCCCTCAGTCTATGGACAGGCCATCATCATCCTCGTCTATGTGCCGTTGCTCACCCTGACCGGGGTGGAGGGCAAGACCTTTGTGCCGATGGCGCTGACGGTCATCATCGCGCTCGCCTTCGCCTTCATCCTGTCGATCACCTTCGTGCCCGCGATGATCGCGCTGCTGCTCTCTAAGCGGATCGAGGAAGAGGATGGCCGCATCGTCCGCTGGCTCAAGCAGCGCTATGAGCCGGGCCTCGACAAGGCGATGCGGCGTCCCACGCTGACGATCGGCGCTGCCCTTGGCAGTTTGGTCGTTGCCGCGCTGGCGTTCCTGTCGCTGGGGCAGGTGTTCCTGCCGCAACTGGACGAGGGAGACCTGTTGATCCAGGCGCTCCGCATTCCTGCAACATCGGTGCAACAAAGCCAGGCGATGCAGGGACCGATCGAACAGATGGTGTCGAAACAGCCGGAGGTGAAGTTCGTCTTTTCCAAGACCGGCACCGCCGAATTGGCGTCCGATCCGATGCCGCCCAACGCCACCGATATGTTCGTGATCCTGAAACCCCGCAAGGACTGGCCGAATCCGAGCTTGCCCAAGGACGAACTGGTCGAACGACTTGAGAAGGAATTGGGGCGCTTCCCCGGCAATGCCTATGAAATCACCCAACCCATCCAGATGCGGTTCAATGAACTGATAGCGGGCGTGCGCGGCGATATCGCGGTCAAGGTGTTCGGCGACGATTTCGATGCCATGAACCGCACCGCCGAGCAGATTGCCGGCGCGTTGCGCCGGACGGAGGGTGCAACCGATGTGAAGGTCGAGCAGACGAGCGGCCTGCCCATGCTCGACATACGGCCCAATCGCGATGCCATGGCGCGTCTGGGCGTCACGGCGCAGGATGTGCAGGATGTTGTCACCGCCACCATCGGCGGGCGTCCATCGGGCATGATCTTCGAAGGGGATCGCCGCTTTCCGGTGGTCATCCGTCTGTCGGATACGCAGCGATCGGACCTGAGCCTGATCGGCCGGACGCAGGTGCCGGTGACGGGCGGTGCCTATGTACCCTTGTCCAGCGTCGCCGACATTCGCATTGTGGACGGGCCCAACCAGATCAGTCGGGAAAATGGCAAAAGGCGCGTCGTCGTCCAGGCCAATGTGCGCGGCCGCGATGTCGGCAGTGTCGTCGCGGATGCACAATCGGCCATCGGGCAGCAGGTGCGCCTGCCGGCCGGCAGCTATCTGGAATGGGGCGGGCAGTTCGAAAATCTGCGTTCCGCGAGCGAGAGGTTGAAGCTGGTCGTGCCGGCCTGCTTCCTGCTCATCCTGCTGCTGCTCCATGGTGCGCTGGGCAATATGCGCGATGCGGCGATCGTCTTCACCGGTGTCCCGTTCGCGCTGGTCGGCGGCGTGTTGCTGCTGTTTGTACGCGGCATGGATTTTTCTGTGTCGGCGGCGGTCGGCTTCATCGCGCTGTCGGGTATCGCGGTGCTCAATGGGCTGGTCATGGTCAGTTCCATTCAGGACCTGGTCCGATCCGGCATGGCCAGGGCGGACGCGGCGCGGACGGGCGCGATGCAACGCCTGCGCCCGGTGGCGATGACGGCGCTGGTGGCCAGCCTCGGCTTCGTGCCGATGGCCTTTGCAAGCGGCGCGGGCGCGGAAGTGCAAAAGCCGTTGGCGACGGTCGTCATCGGCGGACTGATTTCCGCCACGCTGCTGACATTGTTCGTGCTGCCGACACTTTATGCCCGGTTCGGGCAGCGCCCGGTCGGACAACGTTAGCCGGAGATGACCACGCCGGAAACCGCCTGAGGGGCCGCGCCACTTCAGCCTTTGCCGCGATGGAGGCGACAGGGCTTGATCGTGTCGGGGGGCGGACATTGCTGTCTGCCCCCCAAACCCTTTCTCTGGGCCACAGCGCCAAAATCGCTCCAGCAGGAACCATTTCGTTAACGGACATTCATTATGATCGGATCGAGAAAACATGACGGGAGAGAAGAATTGGCGAGCGCTGCACGCCACGCCGATGGTGCCTATGAACATGTACGGATCGACACCGCCTTTGCCATCAGCCTGTTTGCCGTCTGCCTGATCGGTATCAAGGCACAGCCTCATCTTGGCCTGGCGTCCTTCTGGCCCGCAAACGCCTATATGCTGGGCATGCTTGTGCGCTTTCCCAGACTCAACACGTCTTCGGCCTGGATCCTATGCGCCATCGGCTTCGTCATGGCGGACTTGATAACCGGCGCCAGTCTCGCGCGTAACATGGCGCTCAATGGCGGAAATCTTGCGGCGATCGGAGCTGCGCACAGGCTCCTGCGTGCGGTTTCACAGCGGGATCGCAGATTGAAGGGGCAGAACTCAACCTTCCATATTCTAAAGGCCATCCTCGCGGGCAGCTTTGTCGCGGGCCTGTTCGGCATCGTCGCCAACCCGCTGCTGTTCGGTGGCACGAGTGGCGAGGGGTTTCTTTTCTGGACCGTCACGGAGCTGGTCAATTATGTCACCTTCCTGCCCCTGCTGCTGACATTGCCGGAGGCAAGGGCATGGACTTTCTCAGCCATGCGCGACCGTCTTGACCAATTCAGCGCTGGCAGCGCGCTGCCGTTGATCGCTCTTGTTGCTTCTGTCGCTGCAAGCATAGCGATAGGCGGGCCAGGCGCAGGCCTGTTTCCCTTGCCAGCCCTGCTCTGGTGTGGACTTGCCTATAATCTCTTCTCTACGGCCTGTATCAGCTTCATCTTCGCGATCTGGACAATCTTCGCGGGCCGCATGGGTATATTGTGGTCAGGCGCTGACTTTGCCTCGCGCGCGGATCTCATCTCCATACGCCTGGGCGTGAGCCTTGTCGCCTTCACCCCGATCGTCTTGGGCAGCATGGCGGCGGCGCGGGACGAACTGCTCCAAAGGCTGCGCATGCTCGCGGATCGGGATGCCATGACGGGCCTGTATAGTCGCCGCGCATTTATTGAAGCCGGCACTGACGCCCTCCGGAAGGCGGCGCGCAGGGGTGAGCCAACGGCCGTCATGATGCTGGACATCGATCATTTCAAATCCGTCAATGATCGTTATGGGCACAAGGGAGGAGATCAGGTGCTTACTGTCTTTGCGTCCATCTTGCAGGGTGCTGTCCGGTCCAAAGACGTTGTCGGCCGCATTGGCGGTGAGGAGTTTGCGGTCGTCTTGCCGGATTGCTGTTCGATCAATGCCGCCAGCGTGGCCGAACGGATCAATCGAACGTTGCGTTCGACGGTCGCAACGCTGGAGAATGGAGAAGCCGTCCAGGTGACGGTGAGTATCGGCATTTACGTTGAGCACATGGATAGCACCCTCGAAAAGCCGCTGATGTATGCGGACGAGGCGTTGTACCGGGCGAAGAATATCGGCCGGGATCGCTTCGAGATATGGACCCAGGCACCTGCTCCATCTCAGCATAGGGGTTTTGCAGTGCATCAATGAGGCGGCTATTTCCCGTCGTGATGCTTCTCCAATGAGCGCTCAGGCAGTTCCGTTTATGCCGGACCTAACCGCACCAACAATATGATGGGCCGGAGCATTCGCCGGTATAAAAAGCTGGTTTGCAAGCGGGTCGCGGGGATTGCCTTGTCGAATAGGGACAGGACACTCATTCACTGCGATAAAAAGCCAATATCCCTCTGGCGACCGGCCTGCTTGGAGTGGGCAGCGTCGGAGCGATATGATGTACGAACGTCCGCTCCTGTCAGTCGAAATTTCGCACTGAAAGCCTTGGAAGGGGCGTGAGGAAACACCAGCATGTGGCCGAGAATATCGGCTACCCTGTGCCAGCCGCTCGGAGCCGACACTCTCCTTACGGCCAGCCTCTTTCTGCGATGCAGCTCAGGTGGACGCCGAATGTCGGCTCCAGGCAAGAGCTGCCGTTCGGCTCATCGCTTTTGAACGGCAAGAACGTCCCATGACAAGTCATCGCCTATCCGAGCGGGGGCCAGCCTTTAATCCCTCAACGGCACAAGGCGGTCTCGGCACCACGCTTGTAGTACGACTGCAGAACCATGTCAGCTTCCCTGCTAGTGTCGGAGCAAGGCATTTTAGATCACCCAGTCACGACCTTTCAATCAGATCGTCTTGCGCAGTTCGACGAACACGCTGCGCGGCCTTCCCAGGAACGAACCGCGAATCTCGTCCAGCGCGGACAGGGCGTATGTCTTGTCGAAGATATTCTCAACGCGCAGCATCACGTCCATGAAGCCCAGCCCCTTGGTGATGCTGCCGTCGAAAATGGTGTAGCCGGGGATCTGATTGCCGCGACGATCGGACTGCTTCGAGACATAATGCCCCCCAAGCGCCAGGCCCAAATCCCAGCGCGGAAACTGATAGCGCGACCACAGCCCGGCCTGATGTTGCGGGGCGTTGGGGAAGCGCGTGCCGAACGAACTGTCGATGACGACGCCGGGGACGCCCTGCGTGATTTGCGCGTCGTTATAGGCATAGTTCGCGGTAACGACCCAGTCCGGCGTCACGTCGGCAGCCAGCGTGAACTCGACGCCCTTGCTCGTCACTTCGCCAAGCGGGCGAAGCTGGTCGAAGCCGCCGACCGGCGGAATATTGGGGTCTTCCTGGAGAATGTTGTTCTGCACGATGCGGTAGAGCGCAACGGTCGGCTGCAACCGGCCGCCGAGCAGCGAGCCTTTTGCGCCGACTTCGATCTGGCAGTTGGCGATGGGCGCGAAGGGGTCGCCGACGCTCGCACTTTGAGAGCCGGGATCCTGCGGCTCGAAGCTTTGCGAATAATTGACGTAAAGCGACACGGGATCAATCGGTTTTACGATGCCGCCGACGCGCCAGCTCAGGCGATTGCCGGAGGTCTTGGGGTCGCCCTCGTCACGATCGTCGAACCAGTCCTGCCGAAGGCCGCCCACCAGAATGAAGCGCCCCAGCGTCGCCTGCTCCTGCACGAACATACCATAGCGATGTGCCGTCGTGTCGGCGAGATCGCGGCGGCCAGCACTCAGATCATAGCTGGACACCGGATTGACGCCATAGACCGGGTTCAGGAATGATACCGGCGCCACACCCACGCGGGTGCGCTGCCCCAACGACCACAAAGTCTGGCGATACCAGTCACCGCCGGCGGTCACGCGGTGCTCGATCGCACCGGTCGAAAAACGGGCTGTCGCATTGCCCGAGAAAGTGAGCCCCTTGATATCGCGATGCTGGCGGCGGAACTCGCGCGACACCGTGTCCGCCACGCCATCGGCATTCGTGTCGATCCGGCCGACCGGGGTCGTGGAAATCCTGACCCTCCGCATAACGAAACCGCTTCGCTCAGCTTGCCGTCAAAGCGCGACTGGACGACCGTGCCATTGAGTTTGGTGAAGTCGGTCGCTTCATTGTGGTTCCAGTCGCGCGGTGCGAGGAATTCGCCGCTGGAGGTCGTCGGAATGCCGCGCAGGCGGTTGCCCGGCAGGTTCTGGCGGAAGTGCGTGACCTGCGTGACCAGCTTGGCATCGGGTGCGAGGTGCAGCGTGATGCCGCCGTCCAGCATCGTCGCCTCCTTCTTCGTGAAGCGCTGGATCGTGTCGTATGTCTCGTAAAAGCCCCCCACGCGCGCGGCGATTACGCCTTTGCGGTCAAGCGGGCCGGTAATCTCTCCCGATGCGCCGAGCCTGTCGTAATTGCCCGCGATCGCGCGGAAGGATGCCTGAAACTGGTTCGATGGCTTCTTCGTTACATAGTTGATCATGCCGCCCGGGGCGCTCGCGCCATAGAGCATGCCGATCGGTCCTTTCAGAAACTCCACGCGCTCGACGCCGAACAGGCTCGGCACGGAAAAGCTCTGGAACGGGTCACCCCGCAGGCCATCGTAGAAAATGCCGTCCTGTCGGAAGCCGCGATAGGTGACGGTGGCATATTGGTTTTCACTGACACCGGCGACATTGCGATAGAGGTCGGTAATGTCCCGCGCGCCTTGATCCTGGATCAAATCGGCGGTGATGACCTGGAATGACTGCGGGACATTCATCGGATCCGCATCGACCCGCCCGATCTCGGTATCCGTCACCCGATATAGTTTCTGGGCTCGGGCGGTTACGACGATATCGCTGCCTGCATCACTTTCCGCCTATGCATGAACTTGCCCAGCGAAAATGCGAGAAACGACAAGCGACGGAATGAACAGCTTCATCTGATAACTCCCTGCACGGGAATACCGAGAAGCGGAACGGATCGTCACGAAATCAAGCTATTGCCCCGCTCCTCAAATTCGGGGCTGACCCGTTTCGCGGATCGTTATTGCGAGCTCGTCGCAAAATACAGGCATAAAGCGTTATTAATTGTTGCTGACGGGGCGTGATGTCTGAGTGAGCCAGTCGGCAGGAGCGAACTCCGCCTTTCCCAGTTACCCGAGACCAGTCAGAAAATCTCTGGCGACACCGGAGCAACGAAGAGAATGGGGCGCAGCAGTGCCGCGCCCCAGACTGATTCAGGCAGCGTCGACCAGAACAATCTCGCTATCCTCGATCGCGGTCACCCGGATCACATCGAGATCCTGGATCGCCACGCCGTCACGGGCATTGGCACGAACGTCGTCGATCTGGATCGCCCCGGTTGCCGGCACCAGATAGCCCTTGCGATCCTTTCCGATCGGATACTCGGCGCTCTCACCAGCCTTGAGTGTCGCGGCAACCACGCGGGCGTCGGTCCGGATCGGCAGTGCGTCGTTGTCATTCTCATAACCCGACGCCAGCGTCACGAAATGGCCGGCACGGTCGCCCTTGGGGAAGGGACGGGCACCCCAGCTTGGCGCTTCACCGTCGCGGGTCGGGATAATCCAGATCTGGAAGATCTTCGTCGTCACGTCTTCGCGGTTATATTCCGAATGCTTGACGCCCGTGCCCGCAGACATGACCTGCACATCACCCGCTTCGGTGCGACCCTGATTGCCCAGATTGTCCTGATGGGTGATCGCACCCTCGCGAACATAGGTGATGATTTCCATGTCGCGGTGCGGATGCGGCGGGAAGCCGGTGCCCGGCGCGATGGTATCATCGTTCCAGACCCGCAAATTGCCCCAGTGCACGCGGGCAGGATCGTGATAGCCCGCAAACGAGAAATGATGCTTGGCATCGAGCCAGCCATGATTGGCGCCACCAAGGCCGTCAAAGGGACGAAGTTCGATCATCATGTGTCTCCTTCGGGCGGTGTGTCCACCATGGGACCGCCCTGTTGGAAATCCGTTTAGCGCTTGCACACTTTCCTATTCAGCGGGATAAAATGAATGGCAACGTTCCAGAAAGTCGAACAATGAATAATCCCGGCACGCCGACATTTGACCAGTTACAAATCTTTCTCACGATCGTCGAAACAGGCAGCTTCGCCTCAGCGGGTCGCAAGCTCAACAGGGCAGTGTCGGTCATCAGCTACGGCATTGCCAACTTGGAGGCCCAGTTGGGGCTGATGCTCTTTGACCGCGAAGGGACAAAGAAGCCGCAACTGACCGTCGCCGGCCGCGCAATGCTGGCGGAAATTCGGGGGATCTCAGATGGCATCGATAGCTTACGTGCCAAGGCAAAGGGCCTACTCGATGGCCTGGAGGCCGAGGTCAACCTTGCCGTCGACGTGATGCTGCCCGCCGAACGGCTGGGGAAGGTGCTGCGCGCCTTCTCGCGAGAGTTTCCGACCGTGCAGTTGCGCCTGCATGCAGAAGCCTTGGGCGCGGTCACCGCCATGGTTCTGGACCGAGTTGCGGTTATAGGCATCTCCGGCCCGCTTTCTGCTGGTGTCTTGGGAATTGAAAGCAGGGCGGCGGGGCTTGTCTCGATGGTGCCTGTTGCTGCTCCCGACCATCCGCTCGGCCGGATGGACACCATCGCGCCGGGAGCATCGCGCGAGCACATCCAGCTAGTCCTAACCGACCGGTCGCGCTTCACAGAGGGACGTGACTTTTCGGTGAGCAGCCCAAAAACTTGGCGTCTGGCCGATCTTGGCGCCAAGCATTCCCTGCTGCGGGAGGGAATCGGATGGGGCAACATGCCGTTGCCGATGATCGAAGCCGATCTGGTGGCGGGCACTTTGGTCCAGCTTGCCATTCCGGATCATCCGGGCGGTACCTATCGGTTCAGCGGCATCTGGCGTCGCGACACCCCACCTGGCCCCGCCGCATCCTGGCTGCTCGATCAGTTTGTCGCGCTCGGTACGAACGATCGCGAGCCAGACGGAATGAGCGACATATGAGTTTCGCACTCGGAAGGCTGGGCCAGTGATCCTCGGCCAGTTGAATCCAGCAGTAATCTACAAAAGCTGTTTGTCCTGGCCGCGACGGAACGCTGCTCCGCCCATAGGCTGACCAGCGGCCGTATGCGGCACATAGGAGAACTTGAGGCATTGGCTGGCATCGCGGCACAGAATCTGGGCAACTATCGCTCCGTGCATTTCCAAACTGGCGCAGTCGATCCGGTCGGTGACCGGTTTGACCTGCTCATTGTCGGCATGCCGGAAATATCTCGCGCGGCACAGATCGGGGGCATCGCTTGCGAACTCGACGCAGCCCTGTCCGGCACCCTGTCCCATTTGCGTGCCGGCAGTGTGTTCGATGGGCGTTTCGGTGAGACATTGATTCTCTCCAGCCCGCCATCGCCAGTCCGATCAAGCGCCCTTCTGATCGTTGGGATGGGGGACGCCGATCATGTCGACGCCCCGAAGCTCGGCCGTCTGGTCGCCATTGCAATGCGGGCGGCAATTCAACTCGACACCCGCTCTGCAGCGTGCCTCTTAAACCTCCTCACTGCCGATACGACCCCCGACGATGTTGGGAACGCGGCATCGGCAATGATGGCTGGGGCTTTGGAAGCCATCGACGAGTATGGAAATCAGACGAAGCCTGAGCACATGGACTTGGTCTTCGATCTCCGCACACCCCACATTGACGTCGTCGCCGACGAACTCAAAATGGTGCTGGGTCAATGGCACCTATAGGTCACCATGGCGGCAGACAGGTGCGTGGACATATTCGCCACGGGCATCATATTTAGCGCTATGCAGCCGCATCCGAGTCTCAGTCTGGATATGCGTCTCCCAGCGTCGCCGATTTCGATTCTGGTAGTGGACGACCATGCCCTGCTGAGGGAAGGCGTTCGCGCAATGCTGTCGACCCAGTCCGACATGCAGATCGTAGGTGAGGCGGACAATGGTCTCCGAGCCGTCGAAGCCTATGAAAGGCTGCTTCCCGACATCGTCCTTATGGACCTTCAGATGGCGGACGGTTCCGGTCTTGAGGCCATCCAGGCTATTCGGGCCAGTCATCCGGATGCACGCATCATCGTGCTGACGACCTATTCGGGCGACGGGCGGGCATTGAGAGCGTTGAGGTCTGGCGCGATGGGGTATCTGCTCAAAGCCAGCCTGCGGAAACAGCTTCTCGACGCCATTCGATCCGTGCATCTGGGCGGCAAGCATCTGGATGCGACGGTCGCGACCGCTATCGCCCTGCATGTGCTGGAAGATCCGCTGACCGATCGAGAGATCGCGATCCTGTCGCTTGCCGCATCGGGGCATTCGAACAAGCTGGCGGGATCACAGCTCGATATCACCGAAGAGACGGTGAAGGGGCACATGAAGTCGATCTTCTCCAAACTGGGTGCCCGCGATCGCACCCATGCCGTCACGATCGCGATCCAACGGGGCCTCCTCGAGGTCTGAACCGTGACGCATTCCGACACCGTTTTTGTCGTAATCCTCTCTATCGCCGCAGCTTGATCCAATACCATTCGGCATCACCGGAGCCATCATCGCGCGCGTTGGATATCGGGAGGCGGGACGGCGACGAGACATGTATCGCCGGATTGTCACTCCATCCAACATTTCTAATAATTGTAACATATCGGATAATTTTATCCGAGTATTTCAAATCAAACTTGCGAGCTATCCAATGCTTGCCGCAGCGAGATGCTGCCTCACCCAAGGAGCCGACCCATGACGATCACCGCCACCCCGACCCCTGGCAAGTCCCTGATCTCGCCGACCGACCACACCCTCATCCTGATCGATTTCCAGTCGCAGATGAGCTTTGCGACCAAGTCGATCGCCCCCGAATTGCTGCGTAACAACGCCGCCCTCATCAGCCGTGCCGCCAAGTCGTTCGGCGTATCGACCATCCTGACGACCGTCGCGGAAAAGAGCTTCTCCGGCCCGATGTTCGACGAGATCACCGACGCATTCCCCGGCCAGCCGCTGCTCGACCGTACGTCGATGAACACCTGGGAAGATGCTGCCGTGATCGAAGAAGTCAACCGGATCGGCAAGGAAAGGATCGTCTTTGCGGGCCTGTGGACCAGCGTCTGCATCGTCGGCCCGGTCGCCTCCGCCATCGATCAGGGTTTCGACGCCTATTTCATCGCGGATGCCTGTGGCGACATCAGCGAAGAAGCCCATGAACGCGCCGTGCAGCGCATGATCCAGCTGGGCGCCAAGCCGATGACCTCGCTCCAGTATATGCTCGAACTGCAGCGCGACTGGGCGCGCACCGAAACTTACGACTCGACCACCGGCATCGCGAAGGTCTGGGGCGGCGCTTATGGCCTGGGCATCAAGTACGCCAAGACCATGTTCGGCGCCTCCGAAGGCGGCCACTGACGCCGCCGGGCCGGCGGCAACCCCCTCCCCACCGCCGCCGGCCCATTTTCCTTTCCACTCTGAACCCGAGGGCCGCCACCATGAGCTTCGTGACCACCGACGACGGCGTCGATATCTTCTTCAAGGACTGGGGTTCGAAAGACGCCCAGCCCATCATGTTCCACCATGGCTGGCCGCTCTCGTCCGACGACTGGGACGCGCAGATGCTGTTTTTCCTTTCCAAGGGCTATCGCGTCATCGCCCATGACCGTCGCGGCCATGGCCGGTCGGCTCAGGTCAGCGACGGGCATGACATGGCCCATTATGCCGCCGACGCCGCTGCGGTCGCCCGCCACCTTGATCTGAAGAACGCCATTCATATCGGCCATTCGACCGGCGGTGGCGAAGTCGCCGCCTATGTCGCCCGCTTCGGTCTGCCCGAGGGCCGCGTCGCCAAGGTCGTATTGGTCAGCGCCGTGCCGCCGATCATGCTGGCGACCGAGCGCTACCCTGGCGGCCTGCCGATGAATGTGTTCGACGGCCTGCGCGCGGGGCTTGCCGCCAACCGCTCGCAATTCTTCCGCGATGTGGCCGCCGGTCCCTTCTATGGTTTCAACCGGGAAGGCGCAGATGTGAAGTCGGCCGTCATCGACAATTGGTGGCGTCAGGGCATGATGGGCAGCGCGAAGGCCCATTATGACGGCATCAAGGCTTTCTCCGAAACCGACCAGACCGACGACCTCGCCGCCATCACGGTGCCTACGCTGGTTCTACATGGCGATGACGATCAGGTCGTCCCCTACAAGAATGCCGGCGTGTTGCAGGCGCAGCTCCTGCCAAACGCCACGCTCAAAATTTACGAGGACTATTCGCACGGCATGCTGACCGTGAATGCGGACGTGCTGAACGCCGACATCCTCGCCTTCGCCCGGGCCTAATCGCCCACAATCCACGCATTGAACAGGAGACCGGCGATGAAAGTCTACCTTCTCTCTCTCGGTGCCGGTCTGCTGGTCGGCGTCGTCTATTCGCTGCTCGGTGTGCGTTCACCTGCTCCCCCGGCGATCGCTCTGATCGGCTTGCTCGGCATATTGGTGGGCGAACAGATCATACCGGTGGCCAAGCGCTGGGCTGACTCGCATGAACTCGCGCGCTTCGTGCGTAACGAGTGCCGCGATCATGTCCTCGGCCCGCTCCCAGACAATCGAAAGGGTGACGCATGATCACCCGGCGTCACGCCCTGGCAGGCGTTGCCGCCTCTGCTCTCGTGCCCCCGCTTTTCGCCAGCGTTCGGGCCATTGCCAAGGATACCCCTATGACAGACACGATCATCGTCAACGCCAAGGTCACGACTCTCGACCGCTCCAATCCCCAGGCTGAGGCCGTCGCCATCCGGAACGGCAAGTTCCTTGCCGTCGGCAGCGAAGCCGAAGTCCGCGCTGCCGCCCCCGGCGCGACCATCATCGACGCCAAGGGGCATCGCCTGATCCCCGGCCTGATCGACAGCCACATGCACATCATCCGCGGCGGCCTGAACTTCAACATGGAGCTGCGCTGGGACGGCGTGCCGACACTCGCCGAGGCGATGGACATGCTGAAGCGCCAGGTCGACAACACGCCCGCCCCGCAATGGGTTCGTGTTGTCGGCGGCTTCACCGAACATCAGTTCGCCGAGAAGCGCCTGCCGACCATCGCCGAACTGAACGCCGTCGCGCCCGACACGCCGGTCTTCATCCTGCACCTTTATGACCGCGCGCTGCTGAACGCCGCTGCGCTGCGCGTCGTGGGCTATACCAAGGACACGCCCAACCCGCCGGGTGGTGAGATCGTCCGCGACGCCGCCGGCAACCCGACCGGCCTGCTGCTGGCCCAGCCCAATGCGACGATCCTCTATTCGACGCTGGCCAAGGGGCCGAAGCTGCCGCAGGACTATCAGCTCAATTCCACCCGCCACTTCATGCGCGACGTCAATGCGCTGGGCGTGACCGGCGTGATCGACGCGGGCGGCGGCTTCCAGAATTATCCCGACGATTATGAGATTATCGAGAAACTGCATCAGGACGATCAGCTGACCGTCCGCATCAGCTATAATCTCTTCACCCAGAAGCCCAAGGAAGAGCTGGCCGATTTCTCCGGCTGGGTGAAGCAGGTTTCGCCGGGGCAGGGCGACGACACCTATCGCCACAATGGCGCAGGCGAAATGCTGGTCTATTCGGCGGCGGATTTCGAGGACTTCCGCCAGCCCCGGCCCGACATGGCGCCCAGCATGGAGGGCGATCTGGAACCGGTCATCCGCCTGCTCGCCGAGCATCGCTGGCCCTGGCGCCTGCACGCCACCTATGACGAGACGATCGGCCGCGCGCTCGACGTTTATGAAAAGGTGAACCGGGACATCCCCTTGCAGGGCATCAACTGGTTCTTCGACCATGCCGAAACGATCAGCGATCGCAATATCGACCGGATCGCCGCGCTGGGCGGCGGCATCGCGGTGCAGCATCGCATGGCCTATCAGGGCGAATATTTCGTCGGACGCTATGGCGCCAAGGCAGCGGAGCGTACCCCGCCCATTTCCCGCATGATCGCGGCGGGCATTCCGGTGGGAGCAGGCACCGACGCGACCCGCGTCGCCAGCTATAATCCCTGGGTGTCGCTCAGTTGGCTCGTCACCGGCCGCACCGTTGGCGGCTTCGCCCTCTATCGCGGCGACAATCGCGTCAGCCGCGAGAAAGCGCTGGCGATGTGGACGCATGAGAATACCTGGTTCTCGAACGAGATCGGCAAGAAGGGCCAGATCAAGGAAGGCCAGTTGGCCGATCTTGCCCTGCTGTCGGCCGACTATTTTTCGGTGCCGGAGGACCAGATCGTTCATATCCGCTCTGTCCTGACCCTGCTGGGCGGCAAGGTGGTCCATGGCGAGGGGGATTATGCCCCGCTCGCACCCGATTTGCCCAAGCCCATGCCCGACTGGTCGCCGGTCGCCACCTTCGGCGGCTATCACAAGACCCGCGAAGCCCGCGCGCAACTGGCGTCGGCCTGTGGATGTGCCAGTGCTTGCGGCGTCCATGGCCATGACCATGCCGCTGCGCTGGGCGCCGACGTCCCGGCCGCCGACGTCCAGAGTTTCTGGGGTTCGCTCGGCTGCGGCTGCTGGGCTGTCTGATCGGGTTCCGGCCCCTTCCTCACCGAAGGGGCTGGCCTGCGTCTATTCCAATATTTAGAACATGACGGTCGATTTTATTCGGATCGATCGATTGATCTTTGCTGCCTAAAACCCGTCTTGTCCCCCGACCAACCGGAGCCACAGACATGACCCGCTTCACCATGATCCTCGCGACCCTGATGGTCGCCACCACCCCGGTCGCCGCCCCTGTGATGGCAAAACCGGCCGTCACCGCCGATTATTCCGTCGGCGCTCAATATGACACCACCCATGTCTATGTGCCCGAAGGCCAGTTCGACGCCTTCGTCGCCAGCTTCGTCGCGACCTTCGGCGGCACTACGTCGAAGCAGGGCGAATTTCAGGTGACGCCCACCCCCAGCCTGACCAAATCGCAGCTGGCACTGACCCCGGCCGGCACCGTCTCCGTCTTCGGCTTCAAGACGCCGATCCCTTATCCCTTCGGCGACGAACGCACCGGCTATCTGGTCAGCGACATGGACGCCGCCGTCGCCTCTGCGGTGAAGCATGGTGCGGTGCGCCGCATCACCACCTTCCCCGATCCCATCGGCCGCGACGTGGTGGTGCAATGGGCCGGCGGCGTGAACATGCAACTCTACTGGCACACCGCAAAACCCAACTATCCCGCGCTCACCACCGTTCCGGAAAATCGCATCTACCTGACCGCTGACGTCGCCGACAGGTTCATCAAGGACTGGACCGGCTTTGCCCATGGCAAGATCGTCTCCGACGACAGCGCCGCAAAAGGCGAGGAAATCGGCCAGCCCGGCAAGACCATCCGCCGCGTCGCCATCGACAGCGGCTATGGCAAGATGACCGTCTTCGTGTCGGACGGCCAACTGCCCTGGCCCTATGGCCGCGACATGACCGGCTATGCAATCGCCGACCTTGACGCCACCTTGGCCAAGGCGTCGGCGGCTGGCGTCGAAACGCTGGTCGCGCCACAGACGGTCGCGGGTCGCCAGAGCGCGATCCTGCGCTTCCCCGGCGGCTACATCGCCGAAGTTCATGCTCCGGTGGCAAAATAAGATGCGGCCCGACCGCGACCCGCGCTTCGTTGACGCGATCCTCGACTGGAAGCCGACATGGTTCATCGCCCGGCTGCTGCTGGTCGGCGCCTATCTGCTGGGGGGCATCGTCAAGCTGTCCGACTGGTCGGCGGCGGTCGCGGAACAGGCGCATTTCGGCATGAGCCCGCCCGCGCTCTGGGCGGCGCTCACCATCGCGCTCGAACTGATCGGCCCGCTGCTGATCCTTTCCGGCCGGCTGATCTGGCTGGGCGCGGGCATGCTGGGGGTCTTCACCCTGCTCGCCGCCTTTACCGCCAACGCCTTCTGGACGATGCCGATAGGACAGGACCGTTTCATGGCCACCAATGCCTTCTTCGAGCATCTCGGCCTGATCGGCGGCTTCATCCTTGCGGCCCTCGTCGCCGAACAGGCGCAGCGCCGTGCTTAAGAAAACCGCCTGCCTCACCCTCTCGCTCTGCGCTTGCCAGCCGCTGGCCGCGCAGACGACCGAGGCTTGGCAGGCGCCGACCCTGTCGATCACCCGCTACGACGAGGATTGGTCCGACCTGGCCGACGTGGAAAAGCGCGCCCATCACTGGACGGGGCAGTTCAAATATATCCCGATCGATGATGCGACGTGGCTGTCGACCGGCGTGGAACTGCGGGTGCGCAACGAGAATTACCGCAACAACCTGTGGGGCGGGGCCGACGCCCCCGACGACTCCTATCTCTGGGCGCGGGCCATGCCCTATGCCGACCTGCATGTCGGCGCGCCCGACGCACTCCATGCCCGTGCCTTTGTCCAGCCCATCATCAGCTATGCCATCGGCGTCGCCCCTGCCGGCAGCCCGATCGACCAGAGCCGCGTGGATATGCTCCAGAGCTTCGCGGAAATCGGCGTCGGCCCCGTCACCCTGCGTGGCGGGCGGCAGATGCTCTCGCTCGGCACCGAAAGGCTGGTCGGCACCCGCTATGGCCCCAATACGCCGCTGGCCTTCGACGGCGTGCGCGGCAGCGTATTGCTGGGCGAAGGACGCAAGCTCGACCTGTTCCTGCTGAACCCGGTGCAGCCCGGTCCCGCCAGCTTCGACGATCGCACCTCCGACACGCGCAAGCTGTGGGGTGCCTACGCAACCCTGCCCGAACTCGACCTCTATTATCTAGGCTATCGCAACCGCGCCGCGCGCTTCGGCGGGCTGACCGGGCGGGAGTTGCGTCACAGCGTCGGCGCGCGCTTCCATGGCGCGCGAGACGACTGGCACTGGAATGTCGAGGGCGTCTATCAGTTTGGCCATTATGAAGGGCAGCGCATTTCCGCCTGGACGATCGGCACCGAAGTCGGCCGTACGCTGCGCAGCCTGCCGCTGTCCCCCGATGCCACCCTGCGCTTCAACATCGTCAGCGGCGATCGTAACAGCGAAGATGACAGGTTGGGCACGTTCAACGCGCTGTTCCCAAAGGGCAAATATTTCGGCGAACTCTCACCCGTCGGCCCGACCAATATCGTCAGCCTCAATCCCCGCCTCAGCGCCCCGTTGGGCAACGGCTTTTCCGCCAGTCTCGCTGCGATGGCCTATTGGCGCTACGCCCGCAAGGACGGCATTTACGACATACCGGGCAATCTGATCCGTGGCCCCGGCGACAGCCGCGCCCGCTTCATCGGCAAGGAAGCCGAAGCGACGCTGGCCTGGCAGGCGACGCCGGAACTGGAACTGTCCACATCCCTGTCTCTCTTCGCGCCGGGCGCCTTCATCCGCGAGACCGGCCCGGCCAGGACCATCGCCATGACCGGCTTCGAAGCCAATTTCCGATTCTAGATTTCAGGAGTATCCTCATGCCCCAAGCACCTTCAACGCCAGCATCAAAATCTTCTCCGCTACCCGGACTGCTTCTGCTGCTCTCGGTTACGACCGGCCTGGTCGACGCGGTCAGCGTGCTTGGTCTTGGCAAGGTGTTCACCGCCAACATGACCGGCAATGTGGTGTTCCTGGGCTTCGCCGCCGCCGGGACGCCCGGCTTCAAGGTAGCGCCCTATCTGGTGGCGCTGGCCACCTTCTTCCTCGGTGCCCTGATCGCAGGCCGGGTCGGGCAGGGCTTTGGCAAGCGTCCCCTGCGCCACTGGCTCACGGTCGCCGCTCTGATCGAAACAGCGCTTCTGTGGATTGCGGCCATCGTCGCGCTCGGCTTCGACATCCCCTCGCTCAAGCCCACCATCGCGCTCTTTGCGATAATCACCCTGACCGCCATCGCGATGGGTTTCCGCAATGCCACCATCCGTCAGTTGAAAGTGCCTGATCTCACGACGACCGTCCTGACCCTGACAGTCACAGGAATCGCCGCTGACTCAAGCCTGGCCGGAGGCAACAATCCCAATCTCGGCCGCCGTATCGGCGCTATCGTCGCGATCTTCGCTGGCGCGGCAGCTGGCGCGCTGATGGTCACGCATATGGGCCTTGCTCTGCCCCTGCTGGTCGCTGGCGGCGTCGTCCTGCTGGGGACGCTCATCTGCGTGCGTCATCCGGCAGCCGCCCTGCCACACGGCGCCTGAATAACCCGGACCTTGTCCGGACAGCCTCATGATGCAGAGCGAAAGCATTTTCGCTATCATCTGCCTTGCAACGAGGGTCCACCGGAAGGCTGGTTCATGACAAATATCCTGGCAGTTCAACGATGACATTTCCCACCCTGAGCGAAGCCCGCCAAGATATGGCACTGCCACGCTGCAGCTGGGTCAGCGCCGCCGACGCGCTGTATTGCGCCTATCATGACGCTGAATGGGGCGTCCCGGAGCGCGATTCGCGGATGCTCTGGGAAATGCTGATGCTGGAGGGGTTTCAGGCGGGGCTGTCCTGGATCACCATATTGCGCAAGCGCGAAGGGTTTCGTGCGGCCTTTGCCGGCTTCGATCCGGACCGGGTGGCCGCCTTCGGCCCTGATGATATCGAGCGGCTGATGGGTGATCCTGGCATTGTGCGGGCACGGGCGAAGATCGAGGCGACGATCCGGGGCGCGCAGATTTTCTGCGACATGCGGGACCGGGGCGAGGATTTCGCGGCCTATGTCTGGGCCTTTGTGGACGGCACGCCGATTCAGAATGACGGCGTCCATTTTCCAGCCAAGACGGATCTATCCGAGGTCATTTCCCAGGATTTGAAGAAACGCGGCTTCAAATTCGTCGGCCCGACTATCGTCTATGCCTGGATGCAGGCGATCGGCATGGTGAATGACCATGCCGTCGATTGCTTCCGCCGCGAGCCCCTGCGGCCATGAGGGCGATTGCCGCCCTCCTGCTCGCAACGCTGCTGGGCGGGTGCGGGAAGGGCGATCCGGCCACTAATCAAGCCAAGCCCAAGGCAGTGGCCAATGTCATCGCGCCGATCAATAGCAGCATTCCGGCCAACGCAGCCGACGATGCTCCACCCGCGCCCCAGCCGGTGGCCAAAGCCAAGCCTTTGGTTTCACGTGAAACATCGAAGACGCTTCCCTCCCCGCCAGACTATCGCGCCATCGGCACCGAACCCTTTTGGGGCGTGACGCTGCGCGGATCGACGGTCCTGCTGGAACGGCCCGATCACCCGCCACTGCGCTTTTCCGTCCATGACCAGAGCGACGATCGCGCCATCCGCCTTGTCGGCGACGGCTTCACCCTGACCGCGACCGAAGGGCCGTGCAGCGACGGCATGAGCGAAGCCATCTGGTCCGACCGGGTGCAGATCGCCTTCGCGGACGGCACGCTCAAGGGTTGCGGTGGCATGCGGGAAGACGGCCCCTGATCGTTAAGCCGGTTGAACCTTTTGATTCGGAGGAAGATGCCATGACCGCCGATGCCTCTCGCCGTGACCTGCTGATCGCCGCTGCTGCCCTGTCGACGCTGGCCTTGTCCAGCGAAGCCGCTGCGCAAGTCAGCATCCAGCCACCCGTGCCGCCCAGCGGGCCGAAGAAAAAGCTGGGCATGGTCCTGTTCGACGGGTTCGAACTGCTCGACGTGTTCGGTCCCCTCGAAATGTTCGGGATGCTGAAGGACCGGGTCGACATAGTGATGATCGCGGACAAGGCCGGGCCGGTCAGGAGCGGCGCAGGGCCGCAGACCATCGCCGACTATGGTTTCGCCGACGCGCCCAAACTGGACATCGTCATGATCCCCGGCGGGATCGGCACGAGGCGGGAGGTCGGCAATGCGGTCTTCATGGACTCCATCCGCTCCATCGCCGATGCCACGCCGCGGGTGGCGACCATCTGCACCGGATCGGGCCTGCTGGCGAAGACAGGCCTGATCGACGGGGTAAAGGCGACCAGCAACAAGATGGCCTGGAAATGGGCGACGGCGCAGGGCGCAAAGGTGGCCTGGGTGCCGCAGGCGCGCTGGGTGGAGGATGGCAAATATATCTCCTCCTCCGGCATTTCGGCGGGGACGGACATGGCGCTGGGCCTGATCGCGAAACTCTATGGCAAGGACATGGCCCATTGGGTCGCCCATCGCACCGAATATCGCTGGAACGAGGATGCCGCCGACGATCCCTTTGCCGCAATGAACGGGCTGACGAAATAGGGCTCAGTCCGCCCGCATCGCCTCTGCCACCAGCGCTTCCGCTTCCATCAGCAGAGCATCTTCGGCCGCGCTTTGCGCGACATGTTCGCGGCCGATCAGGATCAGCACCGGTACGGCGAGGGGGCTGACCCGGTCGAGCGTCACATGCAGCATGGTCTGACTCGCCCGGTCGATCAGGTCGCCCAGACGGCCGACATCGGTCATGCGGGCGCGCGCATCGGCCCAAGCGGCCTTCAGCAGCAGATGATCGGGCTGATATTTGCGCAGCACGTCATAAATGAGGTCGGTCGAGAAAGTGACCTGCCGCCCGGTCTTGCGCTTGCCCGGATGCTGCCGCTCGATCAGCCCGGAAATCACCGCCACGTCACGGAATGCGCGCTTCAAAAGGCTCGACTGTTCGACCCAGTCGACAAATTCATGGTCCAATATGTCGGCGGAAAAGAGGCTGGCCGGATCGGTGACGGGCTTCATGCCATAAACAGCCAGCGCATAATCATTGGAGACGAAGCCCAGCGGCATCAGGCCCTGACTCTCCATCCGCCGGGTCAGCAGCATGCCCAGCGACTGATGCGCATTCCAGCCTTCGAAACTGTAGCAGACCAGATAATGGCGCCCCTCATGCGGGAAAGTTTCGATCAGGAGTTGGCCGGGTTGGGGCAGGGCGGAGCGAAGCTTCTGCATTTCCAGCCATTCGCGCACATCGGGCGGGAAGCGATGCCATTCCTCCGGCTCGGCGAGAAAGTGGCGGACCCGGTCGGCCAGCCGGGTGGACATCGCCATGCGCGTGCCGCCCCAACTGGGAATGCGCGCCTGTTTGGACGTCGCACGCACGACCAGATCGCTGGTGTCCATCCGCACCACCTCCAGCGCCATGCCGGAAAAGAAGAAACTGTCACCCGGCCGCAGCGTGGCGGCGAAACCTTCCTCCACCGTCCCCAGCTTCCGGCCATTGGCGAAGCGAACGGCCAGCGCGGGCTGATCGACGATGATACCGGCATTCAACCGATGCTGCTGGATGAAACGGGGGTGAGATACCCGCCAACTACCGTCCGCCTCCTGCGTCAGCCGCTTGAACCGGTCATAGGCGCGCAGGGCATAGCCGCCGCCCTCGATGAAATGGAGGACATTCTCGAACGCCTCGGCCGTCAGCGCGCTATAGGGCGTTGCCGACCGCACCTCTTCCAGCAATTCCTCCGCGCGAAACGGCCCGGCACAGGCGAGTCCCATGATATGCTGGGCCAGCACGTCCAAACTGCCGGGCCGGAAATCATCGGCGTCGCGCTCGCCCGCTTCCACCGCATCCAGCGCCGCGCGCGCCTCCAGATATTCGAAGCGATTGCCGGGAATCAGAATCGCTTCCGACGCCATGTCGAGCCGATGATTGGCCCGGCCGATCCGCTGCAACAGACGCGACGATCCCTTGGGCGCCCCCATCTGAATCACGCAATCGACATTGCCCCAGTCGACACCCAGATCCAGCGAAGCAGTCGCCACCAGCGCCCGCAATTTGCCCGCCGCCATCGCCGATTCCACCTTGCGCCGCGCCTCGATCGACAGGCTGCCATGATGGATGGCGATCGGCAGATTGGCGTCATTGGCCGACCAGAGTTCCTGAAAGATCAGTTCTGCAAGCCCGCGTGTGTTACAGAAGACCAAAGTCGTCTGGCGCGACTCGATCTCGGCCATCACCTGACTGGCCGCATATTTGCCCGAATGGCCGGACCAGGGCACCCGCCCTTCGGGAATCAGGATGGCGACATTCGGCTCCGCTCCCGCTTCTCCCAAAACTGGCGTCACGGCGTCGATATCGCCATCGGGCGCCAGCCAGGCGCGATAGGCGTCTACGTCAGCGACGGTGGCAGACAGGGCGATGCGGCGCAGGGCGGGGTTGATCGTCTGCAAGCGCGCCATCGACAGGTTGAGCAGGTCGCCGCGCTTCTGCGTCGCGAAGGCGTGGACTTCATCCACGATCACGGTGCGCAAATCCGCGAACATTAGCGCCGCGTCGGGATAGCTGAGCAACAGCGACAGCGATTCGGGCGTGGTCAGCAGGATTTGCGGCGGCCGGGCGCGCTGGCGTACCTTGCGGTCGGACGGCGTGTCGCCGGTGCGCGTCTCCACCCGGATCGGCAGGCCCATTTCCTCGATCGGGGTCAGCAGGTTGCGCCGCACATCCACCGCCAGCGCCTTCAATGGCGAGACATAGAGGGTATGCAGCCCATCGACCGGATCATCGATCAGCTCGACCAACGTCGGCAGGAAGCCCGCCAGCGTCTTGCCCGCCCCGGTCGGCGCCACCAGCAGGGCATGTTCGCCGTGCCGCGCCGCCGCCAGCATTTCCATCTGATGCCGTCGCGGCCGCCATCCGCGCGCGGCAAACCAGCTTTCGACAGGGACGGGAAGGTCGGCGGACATGGCATGGATGTAGGGGCGCCCATCCCCTCTGTCACGGTCCACCTGTTCTACCTCCACGGTCGCTGCCGATGGAGGCGGGGCAGATAGCATGCTATAGTGGCGCCCGCTTCGCGCCGATGCCACAGGGCGCGCACTATCGAGAGAGGAAATGGGCGCATGACCGATCAAGACCATAGCCCCTTCATGTTCGGCACCGTGCCGACCACCCTGTTCGACGCCTGGCTGATGCCGGTCACTTTCTGGGCCAACTGGTTCAGCCTGTGCGAGGAAGCGCTGCATGTCGCGCAGCAGCATCCGCATCCTGCGAGCGACACCGGCGAAGAGGCGATACCGGCGCATATCGAGAATGAGGAAGGGCTGGTCGCCTGAGCGGGTCGGCCATCCCTTTCGGAATAATAATATAGCCGTAAGAAATAATCTTACGCCCCCTCTGGCTCTTTGCCGGTGCCCTGCACTACATTCCCTCGCATGAGAGCGGCGCACCAGACGCCGCCCCCGAGCAGGAGAATGACATGACCGGCGAAACCCCGCCCCCCTTCACCGAAGCCGAGCTGACCGGCGTCGAACCAACCGGCAACCGCCGCCGCCCCAAGGCCCCGATCATGGAGATTGACGGCCGCAAGCTGAAGCCCGCCACATTGATGATGGGCCATGGCTATGATCCGACCCTGTCGGAAGGCTCGCTCAAGCCCCCCATCTTCCTCACCTCTACCTTCGCCTTCGAAAGCGCGGCCGCAGGCAAACGCCATTTCGAGGGCGTGACCGGCATTCGCCCTGGCGGTGCGGAAGGCCTCGTCTATTCGCGCTTCAACGGCCCCAATCAGGAGATTTGCGAAGATCGTCTGTCTGTCTGGGAGGAGGCGGAGGATGCCCTGCTCTTTTCCAGCGGCATGTCGGCGATTGCCACCACCTTGCTGGCCCTCGTCCAACCGGGCGACGTCATCGTCCATTCGGCGCCGCTCTATGCCGCGACCGAATCGCTGATCGGCCGCATCCTCGGCAAATTCGGCGTGCAATGGCTGGATTTCCCCGCCGGCGCGACCGAGGAGGAAATCGGCGCGGTGATCGAGAAGGCGAAGGGACTGGGCCGCGTCGCTCTGCTCTATCTGGAAAGCCCGGCCAACCCGACCAATGTGCTGGTCGATCTGGAGGCGGTTGTCGCGCGGCGCGACTCGCTGTTTGCGGGCGAAGCGCATGTGCCGCCGATCGCGATCGACAACACCTTCCTGGGGCCACTGTGGCACAAGCCCATCGCCCATGGCGCGGATCTCGTCATCTACAGCCTCACCAAATATGCCGGCGGGCATAGCGATCTGGTCGCAGGCGGCGTGCTGGGCAGCAATGCGCTGATCAACAGCATCCGCCTGATGCGCAACACGATCGGCACGATCCTCGACCCGCACAGCGCCTGGATGCTGCTACGGTCGCTGGAGACGCTGGAACTGCGGATGAGCCGGGCCGGGGAGAGCGCCGCGAAGATCTGCGCCTGGCTGAAGGATCAGTCGCAGGTGGAGAAGGTCGTCTATCTGGGCTTTCCGGAGACGGAGCGGCAGGCCGATATCTACCAACGCCATTGCACCGGCGCGGGATCGACCTTCTCGCTCTATCTGAAAGGCGGGGAAGCGGAAGCCTTCGCTTTCCTCGACGCGCTCAAGATCGCCAAGCTGGCGGTGAGCCTCGGCGGCACCGAGACTCTGGCCAGCCATCCCGCCGCCATGACGCATCTGTCGGTCCCGGCAGAGCGCAAGAAGGCGCTGGCGATCGGCGACAATATGGTGCGCATCTCGATCGGCTGCGAGGATGCCGATGATCTGATCGCCGACTTCGCCCAAGCCCTGCGGCACATCGGATGAGTGCGGCGCGCCCGGTCATCCTGATTGCCCAGCCACATCTGGCGCCTCTGCTGGGGCTGCTGGCGGCGGATTATAACGTCCAGCCGCTCTGGGAGGAGGCCGGGCGCGCCCACATCGGCGAGGCGCAGGCCTTGGTGACGGCCGGCGAGTTTCGACTCAATCCGGCCTTGCTGGAGACCATGCCGAAACTGGGCCTGATTGCCTGCTTCACCGTCGGCTATGACGGGGTCGATCTGGACTGGGCGCGCGCGCGCGGCATTGCCGTCACCCATGCGGGAGATGCCAATGCAGAGGATGTGGCCGATCATGGAATCGGCCTCATCCTGGCGCATCACCGCCAGATCGTGACGGGCGACCGGCAATTGCGGGCTGGCCAATGGGTGGCGGGCGCCAAGACCATCACCCGGTCGCTCGCGGAGGCGCGGCTGGGCATCGTCGGCATGGGCGCGATCGGCATCGCCACGGCCCGGCGGGCGGAAGTGATGCGCATGCGGGTCGGCTGGTGGGGACCGCGGGCCAAGCCCGACCTGCCCTGGCCCCGCGACGACAGCCTGATGGCGCTCGCACAACGGAGCGACATCCTGCTGGTGGCGGCCAGAGCGGATGAGACGAATCGCCGGATGATCGACACGGCGATCATCGACGCGCTGGGACCGGGCGGATTGCTGGTCAATGTCGCGCGCGGCCAGTTAGTGGATGAGGGTGCGCTGATCGCCGCCTTGCGCGATGGGCGGCTGGGCGGCGCAGCGCTGGACGTGTTCGCGCAGGAACCGACCGATGCTGCGCGCTGGAGCGATGTGCCGAACTGCATATTGACCCCGCATACCGGCGGCGCCACCGACGCGGCGGTGGCGCATATGGCCCAAATGCTGCGCGCCAATCTGCGCGCCTATTTCAGCGGAGAGGCCCTGCTTTCACCGGTATCTAGCTGAAGAAATAGAACGCCCGTCGATGCTTCACGTGAAACACCCGGCCATCACATCATCAGGCGATCAGAATTTGAAGACGGTGCCCAGATAGACGGCCTGGCTGTCCTGCCGCTCGTCGGTCATCGGCGTCAGGCGACCCGCAACGCTATTATTATAGCGCACCCCAGCCGTGACGTTCAGGTTGCGCGTCAGCGAATAGGAGCTGGCCAGATCCAGCGTATAATCCTTGTCCGCCGAGGGATTGCGCACAGTCGCGCTCGCATCGCGATGCGTTTCGATCAGTACCTTGGTGCTGAAACGATTCTTCTTGCCGTCTTCCAGCGAGAAATTCTTGGTGTCGACCATGGTTTCGACCGGAACCGGGTCCAGCGCCTTGCGGCCGACCGAGTCGGGCAGGGCAAACTTGCGCCAGTTATGCGCACCGTTCAGGCTGAAGGCGACCGGCTTGATGTCGATCGGCGCCAGGGTGCGATTGATCGTGCCCTGATCGTCGGCTGCGCGGACCATCACGGTGACCGAACGCTGCCCGCTCAGCGACCCGCTGGTCGGCGTGAAACGGAAGCCCTGACTGTTTGCCTTGGCCGCGATTCGCGCATAGGCAGCGGCAAGTCGCGGATCCTTGATCGTCGGCGTGAAGGAAGAAATGCTGCCCAGTGCGCCCAGCGATACCGGCGCTTCCGCACGGAGCTGAACAAGGGCGGTCGCTGCGCCGATCGCGGGAGACAGCATGAAGCCAGCTACGGCAACCGCCGAGCCCGCCAATGCCAAATATCCCCTGTTCACACGCATGATCCTGTGTCCGTCCCCGCCGACTGATATGTGATAACGCATTACACCGATAAAGCCGCCACTGGCTAGGGGCCGGGCCGCTTTTTGTCTGAGCTGTTGCATCGAATACACAGGGTGGAAGGTGTCCGGCGCCGTCTGTCCAATGTGCCGGCTCCATAGCGCCCCCTTGCCCCGCGCTGCACGGCCACTATAGAAGCGGGCAGTTTCTCGTTTTCCTAGCTAGGACATGCCCTGATGGTGCGCCTTCCCGCCTCTCTTTCCTCCGGCCTGCTGCTGGCCGCCCTCCTGCCGCTCGCGGCTTGCGGTGGCGGCTCGAAGGAGCGTCCCAAGGCGGACCTCGCCGCGTCGAAGGTTACGACGATCGGCGTCAACGCCTATCTGTGGCGCGCGACGCTCGACACGCTGTCCTTCATGCCGATGGTGCAGACCGATTCGAACGGCGGCGTGATCGTCACCGACTGGTATGCCAATCCGAACACGCCCAATGAGCGGATGAAGCTGACCGTGTCGATTCTGGATCAGGATCTGCGCGCCGACGCGGTGCGTGTCGCCGCCAGCCGTCAGGTGAACCAGAATGGCCAGTGGGTCGATGCCCCCGTCGCCGCCGCGACCGTGCAGAAGCTGGAAGAAATCATCCTCACCAAAGCGCGCGACCTGCGCCGCACGGCGATCGGCTGACCCAAGGCTTGGATGGGCGCTGATATAACGCCCTGTTTTCACACTATCTGGGCTGGGCTTTTATACGAGCCCAGCCCGCTTGCATTTGTAAGGACATGACATGCAAAGGCGCTTCAACCCGATGGAGGCCGACGCCCGCTGGCAGGCGACCTGGGACGAACAGCAGAGTTTCAAGGCGGACGACGCCTCGACCAAGCCGCGTAGCTATGTGCTGGAGATGTTCCCCTATCCGTCGGGGCGCATCCATATCGGTCATGTCCGCAATTACTCCATGGGCGACGTGCTGGCGCGCTTCCGCCGGATGACCGGCCATGAAGTGCTGCATCCGATGGGCTGGGACGCCTTTGGCATGCCGGCCGAAAATGCGGCGATGGAAAAGAAGGTCCATCCCGGCAGCTGGACCCGCGACAATATCGCCAACATGCGCGCGCAGCTGAAGAAGCTGGGCTTCGCAATCGACTGGAGTCGCGAACTCGCGACCTGCGAGCCGGACTATTATGGTCAGGAACAGGCGCTGTTTCTGGACATGCTGGAAGCCGGGCTGGTCTATCGCAAGGAATCAGCGGTAAACTGGGATCCGGTCGACATGACCGTGCTGGCGAACGAGCAGGTGATCGATGGACGCGGCTGGCGTTCGGGCGCGCTGGTCGAAAAGCGCAAGCTGTCCCAGTGGTTCCTGAAGATCACCCAGTTCGCCGACGACCTGCTGGAGGGGCTGAAGACGCTCGACCAATGGCCCGACAAGGTTCGGACCATGCAGGAAAACTGGATCGGCAAGTCGGTCGGTTTGCAATTCAGCTTCAAGCCGCTTGCGCCCTTCGACACGGAAATCGAAGTCTATTCGACCCGTCCGGACACCATCTTCGGCGCCAGCTTCGTCGCGATCGCGGCGGACCATCCGGTCGCGCAGGCTGTCGCTGCGAACAATCCGGATGCCGTTGCCTTCATCGAAAAGTGCAAGGAAGGCGGCACCACCGCAGCCGAGTTGGAAACGGCGGAGAAGCTGGGCTTCGACACCGGCCTGACCGTCGCACACCCGTTCGATCCCGACTGGCATCTGCCGGTCTTCATCGCCAATTTCGTGCTGATGGACTATGGCACCGGCGCCGTCATGGGCGTGCCCGCGCATGACCAGCGCGACCTCGACTTCGCGCGCAAGTACATGCTCCCCGTGGAACGTGTCGTTGCGCTGGAAGGTGAGGCCGACAAGCCGATCCATAACGAGGCCTATACCGGCCCCGGCGCACTGGTAAACTCGCGCTTCCTGGACGGCATGGCCGTGGAAGAGGCCAAGGCCGCCGTCATCGCGCGCGCCGAGTCGGAAGGCTGGGGCGCGGGCAAGACCGTGTTCCGCCTGCGCGACTGGGGCGTCTCGCGCCAGCGTTACTGGGGCACGCCGATCCCGGTTATCCATTGCGAGGGCTGTGGCGTAGTGCCGGTGCCCAAGGCGCAGTTGCCGGTCGTGCTGCCCGAAGATGTCAGCTTCGACATTCCCGGTAATCCGCTGGATCGCCATGCGACCTGGAAGCATGTCGACTGCCCGTCCTGCGGCAAGCCGGCGGTGCGCGAAACCGATACGCTCGACACCTTCGCCGACTCAAGCTGGTATTTCATCCGCTTCGCCAGCCAGCCCAAGGACAAGCCGTTCGATCGCGCCACGGTCGAGCAATGGCTACCGGTCGGCCAATATATTGGCGGCGTGGAACATGCGATCCTGCACCTGCTCTACGCCCGTTTCTGGACCCGCGCGCTTCAGCATATGGGGCAGCTGGGCTTTGCCGAACCCTTCACCGGCCTGTTCACACAGGGTATGGTGACGCATGAAACTTACAGCCGCGAACAGGGCGAGGGGCTGCCCCCCGTCTATTTCGCGCCCGGCGAAATCAGCCGCACGGCCGATGGCGCCACGCTGGTCGCGGACAATGCACCGGTCGAGGTCGGCCGGGTCATCAAAATGTCCAAGTCCAAGAAAAATGTCGTCGATCCCGACGATATCATCGCCCAATATGGCGCGGACGCGGTGCGCTGGTTCATGCTGTCGGACAGCCCGCCGGAACGCGATCTGCCCTGGACCGAAGCCGGGATCGAAGGATCGTGGCGCTTCGTCAACCGCGTCTGGCGCCTGTTCGGTGAAGCCGACGCGTCGGCCGAAGGTCAGGACAAGGCGCTGGATCGCAAGCTGCACCAGACCATCGACGGCATCGCCAAGGATATCGAGGCGCTGGGCTTCAACAAGGCGGTTGCCAAGATTTACGAACTCACCAACGCCATCGAGAAGGCCAAGCCATCGGCATCTCGCACCGCCGCGATCCGTGGCCTCGCCCTGCTCGTTGCTCCCATGACGCCGCATCTGGCCGAAGAGGGCTGGGCGGAGATGAAGGGCGAAGGCCTGATCGCCGACGCCGCATGGCCGACGGTAGATCCGGCGCTGCTGGTGGACGATGAAGTCACCATCGCCTGTCAGGTGATGGGCAAGCTGCGCGACACCATCACCGTGCCCAAGGGGACGCCGAAGGACGAACTGGAAAAGCTGGCTCTGGCCGCACCCAACGTCATCCGCACGCTGGACGGCGCGACACCCAAGAAGGTGATCGTGGTGCCCGATCGTCTGGTCAATCTGGTCGTCTGATCCGAATAATTTGCTCCTGCGACCCGAAGGGCGGCCGCAGGAGCACGGTTCAATTTGCCGCGGACAATGCTAAGGAATGTCCATGAAGCGCATTCTCCCCCTCCTCGCCCTTCCCTTGCTCCTCACCGGCTGCGGGCTGCGCCCCGTCTATGGTGGGGGTGGGCATGGCGTGGTCGCACAGACGCTCGGCAATGTCGAAGTCGAACCGATCGAGGGCAAGGGCGGCTGGCTGGTGCGCAATGCGCTCAACGACCGGCTGTCGGCGATGCGCGGTGGCGATGGCCCCCATTATAAGCTGGTGGTCAAGCTGGACGATAATATCAGCGGCTTCGGTCTGCGTGCCGACGCCGCCGTCACCCGCGAACGCCGCACCCTGCGCGCGCGCTATCAACTGGTCGATCAGGCCACCGGCGCGCAGATATTGGACGATACCGCCGGTTCCGATGCCGGTATCGACGTCACCTCCAGCGAATATGCCACGATCGCGGCCGAAGACACGGCGCTCGAACGCTTGTCGCAGACGGTGGCCGACCAGATCGTGACCCGGCTGGCGCTCTTCTCGCGCAAGGCGGCCACGCCTTGAAGGCCAATCGGGGCCAGATCGAAAAGGCGTTGGATGCGCCACCACAGGATATTCGTTTCTTCCTGCTCTATGGTCCCGATGAAGCGGGCAGCCAGGCGCTGGCCCGCCGGCTGGAGCGCGCCATGGGGCCACAGGCCGAACGGATCGATCTGGACGGTTCGACGCTCAAGGATGATCCGGCTCGTCTGTCCGACGAGGCAGCTTCCTTCTCCATGTTCGGCGACCGGCGCTGGATTCGTGTCAGCAGCATGGGCGATGAATCGCTGCCCGCGCTGACGGCCCTGCTGGAAGGGGAGGCGGCCGGCAATCCGGTGATCGCGATGGCCGGCGCGCTGAAACCCACATCGAAGCTGCTCAAGCTGGCGCTGGACCATAAGGGCGCGCTGGCCTTTATCTCTTACCAGCCCGACGCGCGGGAGGCGGAGCAGATCGCCATCGGCATCGCGCGCGAAAGCGGGCTGCGCCTGTCATCCGACCTCGCACGCCGGATCGTGGCGCTGGCCAATGGCGACCGAGCGCTGATGGCGGGGGAGGTGGAAAAGCTCATCCTCTATCTCGACGCCGCGCCGGAGCATCCGCGTGAGGCCACGGCCGAAGCGCTCGATGCTTTGTCCGCCGACAATCCCGACACGGAAGTCGCGCCTTTGGTCAATGCCGTGCTGGGCGGCGACCTGAAGGCCATGCATCGCGAACTGGCCAGTCTGGCCGAAACCGGCACGGCCATGGCATCGGTGATACGCCCCTTGTTGAGCCGCGCCATGCTGGTCGCCAATATCCGCACCGCCTTCGACAGCAGCGGTCGACTGGAATCGGCGGTCGAATCGGCGGGCAAAGCGGTCTTCTGGAAGGAGAAGGGGCTGGTGTCGCGACAGGTGCAGACCTGGAACGCGCCCGGCATCGCCCGCGTGATCCAGCGCCTGCTGGAGGCCGAGCGATCGAGCCGCGGGGGCAGGGGGCTGGGCGACCTGATGGTGCGCCACGAACTGCTGGCGATTGCACGACAGGCCGCGCGCGAGCGGGCTTGATCGAACAGGGGCGCGGGGCCATATTGTGCCCATGGAGAAGCTGAACCTGACCGACGCCGAATGGCGCGCCCGCCTTTCCCCCGAACAATATCATGTGCTGCGGGAGGCCGGAACCGAACGGGCCTTCACCGGCAAATATAATAGCAACAAGGCCGAAGGCGTCTATTATTGCGCCGGTTGCGGCGCAGAGCTGTTCGATGCCGACGAAAAATATGACAGCGGATCGGGCTGGCCCAGCTTCACCGCACCGGTGGACATCGACGCGGTCGAGGAAATTCGCGACGCCAGCCATGGCATGATCCGCACCGAAGTCCGCTGCGCCAAATGCGAAGGCCATCTGGGCCATGTCTTCCCCGATGGACCGGGCGTCAATGGCCTGCGCTATTGCATGAACAGCGCCGGTCTGGCCTTCAAACCGCGCGACGAGGCGGAATAGAAAGCCACTTCCGTCGACCGTTCAACGTCGATTCCACTGCACCTTGACGATAACTGCACATCGGCCGTTCATCCCCGGTAAAGCGCCGTTCGCCATGGACGGCGCGACGGTCTTTTTCCGCGCCGGTTGCAGGATTTGCGCTGGCCGGGACCGGGATTAGCGCGTATCCGGGGCGGCACAAATGGCAGGATCAAGCAAGAGCAAGGGCGCGCCACGTGGCCGCGCGAAGACATGGATGCTGCGCGGGCTGAAGATCGGCATCGCGGCGGCAGTGGCTGGGTTGTTGGCAGTGGTCATCGCGGTGGTCATCGCGATGCAGTCGCTGCCCGACTATAACAGCCTAAAATCCTCCCCCAACGGCCAGATGATCCGCGTCCATGCGGCCGACGGCAGCGTCATCGTCTCACTCGGGCCGAGCTTTGGCCAGTGGCTGAGCTATGACCAGATTCCGCAGGTCATGGTCGATGCGATGGTCTCGACCGAGGACAAGCGTTTCTACCTGCATCCCGGCGTCGATCCGATCGGCATGGCCCGCGCGGCATGGGTCGCGGTGGAACGGCGCGGCACCGGCCGCCGCTGGCAGGGCGCATCGACCATCACCCAGCAGGTGACGCGCAACATCTTCCTCAACAACAGCTATAGTTTCGGCCGCAAGATCCGCGAAATGGTGCTGGCGCTGGCGCTGGAGCGCAAATTCTCCAAGCGACAGATCCTCGAACTTTACCTGAACAAGGTCTATTTCGGCGGCGGCGCCTATGGCATCGATGCGGCCAGCCGCAAATTCTTCGGCCATCCCGCCACCGGTCTGGATCTGCCCGAAGCGGCGATCATCGCCGGTCTGGTCAAGGCGCCGTCCAGCTACTCTCCCACTGCCGATGCAGAAGCCGCCGTTGGCCGTGCGGGCGTGGTGCTGGACCTGATGCAGGAAAATGGCGCGATTTCGGCCAGCGATCATGCCAATGCCAATCTGGCCGGCGTCCGCATGGCGCCCGAGCCGCCGCAGAATAGCGTGCGCTATTTCACCGACTGGGCGCTGCCGCAACTCGACCTGCTGATCGACGAACCGAACGAACCGCTGGAAGTCTACACCACCATCGATTTGGGCATGCAGAATGCCGCGACGGCCGCGATCAAGGCCAATGTCCCGGCCGGCACGCAGGGCGCGATGGTCAGTCTGGACCGTGACGGCGCGGTGCGGGCGATGGTTGGCGGCCTCGATTATGTGACGTCCAACTATAATCGCGCCACCACCGCCACCCGTCAGCCGGGGTCCGCCTGGAAGCTCTTCGTCTATATGGCGGCGCTGGAGGCGGGCTACACCCCCGACACGGCCGTCACCGACGAACCGGTGACGATCAACGGCTGGAGCCCGCGCAACGCCAATGGCCGCTTTGCCGGCGATATCGACGTGCGCACCGCCTTTGCCTATTCGATCAACACGATCGCGGCAAAACTGGGCGTGGAAGTCGGCTTCCCGACCGTTGCCGACATGGCGCGCCGCTTTGGCATCACCACGCCGGTCAATACCCATCCCTCCATGGTGCTGGGTACCTCCGACGTTCGCCTGATCGACATGACCCGCGCCGCAGCCTCGATCGCGCGCAAGGGCATTGCCGTGACCCCCTATGGCATCACCAAGGTCACGACGGCGGACGGTCGCCTGCTCTACCAGCATCAGGACGATACCAGCCGCGTGCTGGTCGCCCCCTGGGTGGCGGCGGGCATGACCGACCTGATGCAGACGGCGGTCAGCACCGGCACTGGCAAGGCGGCGCAGATCGGTCGCCCGGTGGCGGGCAAGACCGGCACCACGACGAGCAACAAGGATGGCTATTTCCTCGGCTTTTCCAGCGGCATCACGACTGGCGTCTGGATGGGCCGCGACGATGCCAAGACGGTCGGCGGATTGCAGGGCGGCCGCGCGCCCGCCCGCGCCTTTGCCGACTATATGAAGGTCGCCGTCGCCAAGCGGCCGGTCGAACCCTTCGACACCGAAGTCACCCTGCCCGAATGGCAGCTCGAACCCGATGAGGAAGCCTATTATGGCAGCCCGGACAACGGCATGATGGTCGACGAAAACGGTCTGCCGGTCGAGCGCCCGCGTTCGGAGCCGTCGGATGCGCAGGATGATTCGGACCAGCAGCAGATGGAGGTCGATCCGCAAGACCGGCCGCAGCCGCCCAAGCTGGACCAGCAATGGATCGACAATGTGCTGGGCCGCGATCGCCAGCGCCAGCAACAGCCACTGACAACACGGCCAACGCCGGGACAGTAAATGCCACGGGCTCCTGCGAAAGCAGGGGCCCGATTTTCTATATCACCCCTTGCCCTGATCGTTCGCCGCAAAGCGCGTCCTGTCGATCGCACTGGCGTCCGGCATCAGGAAGTCCACCTTCCCCCGACCGAAATCGATCGCCACCCGATCGAAGATGCGCAACGCGCTGATGCCCAGCAGCAGGGCCGGCTTGTCCTCCATCCCCAGTTCCTTGAACGGGCTGGCATCGGCGAACAGCACCGGCACCTCGATCATGTTGACGCGCCCCATGCGCACCGACTTGATCCGCCCGACCTGCCCGGTCAGCAAGCCGCCCGTCACACTGACCAGACTCGCCTCCAGCATTGCGGGCGCGCGTTTCTTCGCGATCAGCCGGTCGCGCAGGGCCAGATTGCCGATGCTGAAATTGGTGCCGGTGTCGAGCATGATATCGACCCGCATCCCGTTGACGTCGGAATCGAGCAGGATCAGCTGGCCGCGCTTGCGCTTCGCCTCCACCACGATGGTATCGGGATCGCCCCGCAACGGTCGGCGCGCACCACTGCTGGCAATCTCCATCCGCCCCGTCCGGAAATTCAGAGTCACCCGCTTGGCATGCAGGCTGTCCAACCCCAGCAGGCCCGGCGCGCCCAGATTGGCGCCATCCAGCACCGGCGCCTCGATATCGTCGACCCGGTTGCCGCCAAAGCCCAGACGCGGCAGCGCCACCGTATGGGTTTCCGCCCGGCCGGTCATGCTCAGGATCGTCACATTGGCGCGCGGGGGCAGCGCCAGTTGCTGCGCCAGATCGCGTGCGATCACCGTGCGCTGCGATCCGGTATCGATGATGAAGTTCCACGGCCCTTTGCCGTCGATCGAGATCGGGATAGTGACCCGCTGGTCGCTGTCGTCCACCGTCCGCACCAAGGATGGCGGCGCATCTGGATCAAGGGCCGGCCCATCCTGCGCGGCCAATGGCGGCCCACCGATCGCCAGCGCGATACCGAGCAGGGCCTTCGTCGAGACTGGGAGCCGTCCCATATCCTCGTCCTTCCATTATCTTATTCGCTTCTTATATCATGAAGGCCGGTCATCGCGCCAGCGCCACCATTCGCCGCCGCTCCGCCTGAAAGCGCGATTTTCCTTGGCGATCAGCATCTATCCTGCCTTGACGAAACCGGCGACGGATCGCTAAACGCCAATATATCCATCCTCGCCCGTCCGGAGCGAGGGTTTCCGGCCTTCCTGTCCGGCTATCTCCTTCCTTTCCGGCCCATTTCTCATCCACCGCATCGGACCGACTCGCAAATGCATCTCAAGGACCTCAAGAAGACCGTTCCCGCAGACCTCGTCACCATGGCTGAGGAACTGGGCGTGGAAAGCGCATCCACGCTGCGCAAGCAGGACCTGATGTTCGCGATCCTCAAGGCCGAGGCGGAAAATGGCGAGCAGATCATGGGCGAGGGCACGATCGAGGTGCTGCCGGACGGCTTCGGCTTCCTGCGCAGCCCCGAAGCGAATTTCCTGGCCGGTCCCGACGATATCTATGTCTCGCCCAATCAGGTCCGCAAATTCGGCCTGCGCACCGGCGATACGGTGGAAGGCGAAATCCGCGCGCCCAAGGATGGCGAACGCTATTTCGCGCTGACCAAGCTGCTCTCGGTCAATTTCGACGATCCCGATGTCGTCCGTCACCGCGTCAATTTCGATAATCTGACGCCGCTCTATCCCGAACAGAAGCTGCGCCTCGACACGCTGGACCCCACGGTCAAGGACAAGTCGGCCCGCGTCATCGACATCGTCAGCCCGCAGGGCAAGGGCCAGCGCACGCTGATCGTCGCGCCGCCCCGTGTCGGCAAGACGGTGATGCTCCAGAACATCGCCAAGGCGATCACCGACAATCATCCCGAAGTCTTCCTGATCGTCCTGTTGATCGACGAGCGCCCGGAAGAAGTTACCGACATGCAGCGCAGCGTGAAGGGTGAGGTCGTCTCCTCCACCTTCGACGAGCCCGCCACCCGCCACGTCCAGGTGGCCGAAATGGTGATCGAAAAGGCCAAGCGTCTGGTGGAGCACAAGAAGGATGTGGTGATCCTGCTCGACTCGATCACCCGCCTTGGCCGCGCCTACAACACTGTCGTCCCCTCGTCGGGCAAGGTGCTGACCGGTGGTGTCGATGCGAACGCACTCCAGCGCCCCAAGCGCTTCTTCGGCGCCGCGCGTAACATCGAGGAAGGCGGTTCGCTTTCCATCATCGCCACCGCGCTGATCGACACCGGCAGCCGCATGGACGAAGTCATCTTCGAAGAGTTCAAGGGCACCGGCAACTCGGAAATCGTGCTGGACCGCAAGGTTGCGGACAAGCGCATCTTCCCGGCACTGGACGTCGGCAAGTCGGGCACCCGCAAGGAAGAATTGCTGGTCGAAAAGCCGATCCTCAGCAAGATGTGGGTGCTGCGCCGCATCCTCATGCAGATGGGCACGGTCGATGCGATGGAATTCCTGCTCGACAAGATGAAGGATTCCAAGACCAACGAAGATTTCTTCGCGACGATGAACCAGTAAAGGCGTGGCCGGTCCTTCGTCGACTGGCCCCTGTCTTTCTCTCTCGCGATCGCTGGCCTGTTATCGGGATCAGCCTGCATCCGATCCAGCCCGGCGGCGTTGAGGCATCATGTTCCTCTTCACCGCCGCCGCTGCATCCGCCGTCCCCGCGATAGGCTCCTTCGCCGATATCTGGCGGCACATCCTTCATGATTTCAGCATGATCGGCTCGGCCGATGCCATGGCGACCTTTGCCAAGGTGCTGATGATTGATCTGCTACTGGCGGGCGACAATGCCATCGTCGTCGGCGCGCTGGCCGCCGGCCTGCCCGCCGCACAACGGCGCAAGGTCATCCTGATCGGCATCGCCGCCGCGCTGTTGCTGCGCATCCTCTTTGCCCTGATCGTCAGCCAGTTGCTGCAAATTGTCGGGCTGATACTGGCCGGCGGCTTGCTGCTGCTGTGGGTCAGTTGGAAAATGTGGCGGGAACTGCATCCGCCTCACGGCGCAAATACGCCAGACGATCGCAGCGATGACGATCAGTCCGGCCTACGCCCGGCCAAGAGCTTCGCCCGTGCCGCAGGCGCCGTGGCCGTCGCCGATATATCGATGAGCCTGGACAATGTGCTGGGCGTCGCCGGCGCCGCCCGCGAACATCCGGGCATCCTGATCCTGGGCCTGCTTCTGTCCGTGGCACTGATGGGCGCTGCCGCCAATATCATCGCTTATTATATCGATCGCTTCCGCTGGATTGCCTATGTCGGCCTTGCCGTGATCGTCTATGTCGCGGTCGAAATGGTCTATGAAGGCTTTGTCGACCGGCATGTCGGCATCCTGACGCTGTTCACCTGACCCGGCGTCATTCGTCGGCCGCTCCCTTGATCCCGACCGCCTTCCACGGATGCGACACCAGCCCCGCTGCCCGATCCGCCAGCCACCAGCGCAGCCCGATCCGTCGCTCCGCTATGCCCGGCAGACTCCAGATATCCAGCCCCTTGATCGGTCGGAAGGGATTGCGCCTGCCATAAGCCCATAGCTCGATCCGGGTGGCCGATACGCTGGCCTGCGTGCGAGCATGGAATCCGAACGTGTCCGCCACCACCAATGTATTGGCGGGCACGGCAAAGCGGGTCGGCGCAGGCAGACCAAGCCCTGCCAGTTCCTCCGGCATGATGCGGAAGGAACCGCGCGCCGACAGCCGACAATCACCGTCGCGCACGGTCAGGCTCTTCTGCCGTTCCCAGGCGATCCGCTCGGGCGTCAGGCGATGCGATCCCTTCACATAGGTAAAGGGTCCGTTTTCGACCGGCACATCCTCCAGAAACAGCCAGGCCTTCATCGCCGGATAGAAAGTGTCGGCATGGAACTGGATCTGGGGGTCGGGCGGCGCGACATGACGGTTGGGCAGGATCGACTGGATATAGAGCAACGGCTCAATGTCGAAGCTGGCAACATAGCGGGTGAGGGCCCGCCACCGCGCATTGTTGTGAAAGGCGGCAAAGGCCGGGATGGCCCGCCGCGCCGTGGGATCGAGCGCGAGGCGCCGGGTAATCGTATCACCCTGCACCGCTTCGCGCGCCTCGTTCCGATAGTCCGCAATCTGCTGCCGCAAGTCGGCGAACAGCGACGCGGGCAGGAAATCGCGAATCTCGACCACGCCGTCGCGATCGAACCGCACACGATCCTCCGGATGCACCATCCCCGCCAGAGCAGCCCGCCGCCGCGCCGTCATGGCATGGGCCAGACGCACACGCGCGACGTGCAGCCCCATGGCATTGAGACGCGCCGATCCGATCAACGGATTGTCGACGAAGGATTTCGCTCCCGTCAACAATTGTGCCGCCCAGACCGGTGTTAGCAAGGGCGCGAAGAGCCTCATGCCTCCCCGCATCCCATGCCTGACTCCATTGAAAATGAATATTTTCCCTTATTTAGCAAAGATTTAGTTCGTCACCAATATGGTCGCACCGATCGTCTGCCGCGCCTCCAGCGCACGGTGCGCGTCGGCCGCGTCCGCCAGCGCGAAGCGCTGCCCGATCTGCGCCTTGATCACGCCGCGCTGCATCCGGTCGAACAACCGGTCGGCCGTATGGGCCAGTTCCTCTGCCGTGGCGATATAGTCGAACAAGGTCGGGCGGGTGACATAGAGCGATCCGCCCCGGCTCAGGTCCAGCAGGCTGACCGGCGGCACCGCCCCGGACGCATTGCCATAGCTGACCAGCAGGCCGCGCCGCTTGAGGCTGGCGAGCGAAGCCCTCCAGCTATCCTTGCCGACCCCGTCATAGACGACATCGACGCCCTTACCGCCGGTCAGTTCGCGTACTGTCGCGGCCAGATCGTCAAAAGGGCCGTGCAGGCTATGATCGGCATCGACGAGCGCCGCCTTGGCCGCCGACCCGCAATGGGCGATGACGATCACGCCCTTGTCCCGCAACCAGGGGACCAGGATCGATCCGACCCCGCCCGCCGCCGCATGGACCAGCGCCACCTGTCCGGCTTTCAGCGCGATACTATCCTCCGCCAGATAGCAGGCGGTCATGCCCTTCAGCATCATCGCGGCAGCATCTTCACTCGATACGCCATCGGGAATGCGCACCGCCCGGTCCGCCGGTATGATGCGATGCGTGGCATAGGCGCCCAGACCACTGGCGCAACCCACCCGATCGCCCACGGCAAAGCCGGTAACGCCGGCCCCCACCGCAACCACCTTGCCCGCGCCTTCCGACCCCAGCGGGGTGGGGAGGGGGGCAGGGTAAAGCCCCGTGCGATAATAGGTGTCGATGAAGTTGAGGCCGACCGCTTCCTGTTCGATCAACAGTTCGCCTTCGCCCGGCGCGCCCGGATCAAACGCTTCCTTCGCAATCACCTCCGGCCCGCCATGCGCACTGGCCACCATGCGCCATGCCGCCGACATCAGGCGAGGCTTTCGGCAAAGAAATCGGCGGTACGCTTGTCAGCCAGTTGTGCGGCATCCTCGACCCGGCGATTGCCCATTTCGGCGGCAAAGCCATGGTCCAGCCCTTCATAGTCATGCAGCGTCACGTGACGATTATCCTTCAACCCGTCATGCATAGCCTGCTGCGTTTCCGGCGGGACGAAGCCATCCTTGGTCGGGATATGCAGCATGGTCGGCTTGCCGATGCCATGCTGTTCGCCGAGCAGGCCGTCGATCCCCACGCCATAATAGCCGACAAAGGCATCGCCATCGGTACGGCAGGCCGACATGAAGGCGACCCGCCCGCCCAGGCAGTAGCCCACGACGCCCACCTTGCCGGTGCCGCCCAGCGCCGCGCGGGCCGCTTTGATCGTCGCCTCAATATCGCGAATGCCCTGATCCTGATTATATTTGGGAATATAGGCCAGCGCCTGCTGCATCTCTTCGGGCACGTCCGCATCCAGTTCGATATGCGGCTCGATCCGCCAGAACAGGTCCGGGGCATAGGTCAGATAGCCCGCCTTCGCCCAACTGTCGCACTTGCGGCGAATGCCTTCATTCACCCCGAAAATTTCCTGGATGACGATGATCGCCGCGGTCGCTTCGCCTTCGGGGCTAGCGACATAAGCGTCGAATTGCGCATCGCCTTCCAGCGTAGTGATCGGGGTAAAGTCGCCCATGAGATTCTCCTTCATCCGCAAGATTTGAAGCGCATATTGGCCGTTCCGGACGGGCGCGCAACCACCTGCCGCTTTTAAAAATTTGCGTTGATACGCCGACTTGCGGCATGACGGCGCAACGCAATTACAGCGCCATCAGGGAAGAGCAGCGACATGAAGGTAACCGTCGACGTGGATTGCACGCCTGCCGAGGCCCGCGCCTTTCTGGGCCTGCCTGACGTGACGCCCATTCACGACAAATATATCAAGACGATGCTCGACAGTTTCGATGGCGTGGGCAGCGTCGAACAGATGGAAACGCTGTTCAAGAGCTTCTCGCCGCTCGGCGACGCGGGCATGCGCCTGTTTCAGCAGATGATGAATGTCGGTCTGTCGGGCATGACAGGCGGCAAGGACGACAAGAAATAAGCAGCGTGCCCCAAGCTCAGGACGACACCATCTTTGCCCTGTCGAGCGGGGCGCCACCGGCAGGCATCGCGGTCATCCGCATCAGCGGCGATCAGGCCCACACCGCGCTGGAGGCTCTGGCCCGGCGCGTGCCGCACCCCCGCACTGCCAGCCTCGCCTTGTTGAAAGACCCGCGCGACGGCGGCCTGCTCGATCAGGCGCTGTTGCTATGGCTGCCCGGCCCGGCGACGGTCACGGGCGAGGATATGGTCGAACTCCATTGCCATGGCGGTCGCGCCGTCGTCGCGGCGGTCGAGGATGCGCTGGGTGTCATGCCCGGCCTGCGTCGCGCCGAAGCAGGCGAATTCACCCGCCGCGCCTTCGCCCATGGACGCATGGACCTCAACGCGGTGGAGGGCTTGTCCGATCTGCTCGCCGCCGAAACCCAGGGCCAGCGCCGCGCTGCCTTGCTGATGGCAGAAGGACATTTTTCCCGCCGCATCGACGGCTGGCGCCGGACCCTGCTGGACCTGTCCGCCATGGCCGAAGCCGCGCTCGATTTCTCCGACGAAGATGACGTACCCGATGCCGCGATCGAAGCGCGGATAGGGGAGGGGATTGCCATACTGGCGCAGGACGTCGCCACCATCCTTGCCGCACCCTCTGCCGAACGTCTTCGCGACGGCGTGCGCGTTGTTCTGGCCGGTCCACCCAATGCCGGCAAGTCGACCCTGCTCAATGCTCTGGTCGGGCGCGAGGCGGCGATCGTGTCCGATATCGCCGGCACCACGCGCGACCGGATCGAGGTGCCCGCCGCGATCGGCGGCACTGCCTTCCTCTTTACCGATACGGCCGGTCTGCGCGGCGAGACGGCGGATGCGATCGAGGCGATCGGCATCGATCGCGCCCGCGCCGCGCTGAAGGCCGCGGACATCATTCTCTGGCTTGGCGAGGCAAACGAACTGCCCCGCGACGATGCGATCCTGATCGCGGCGCAAAGCGACTGCGCGGAGACGGATCGCCCCGGCCTCTCGCTCTCCGCGCGGACAGGCGAAGGGATGACAAAGCTGATCGCCACCTTGCTGGAACGCGCCGCAGCGCTGCTGCCGGGGGAGGGCGACTATGCCCTGCACACCCGCCAGAGACAGCGAGTGAGACAGTTGCACGACCATCTCGATGCCGCCCGAAGCACGCCTGATTTGCTGGTCGCGGCAGAGGAACTGCGCCTGGCCCGCGCTGCTATTGACGCCCTGACCGGACAGGCCGGGACCGAGGATATGCTCGACCGGCTCTTTTCGGGATTCTGCATCGGCAAATGATGATGTTTCACGTGGAACGCTTTTGACCGACCCTGCCCATATCTGATAAGGGCAGCCCATGCGAACAAGCTATGATGTGATCGTGGTCGGCGGCGGCCATGCCGGCTGCGAGGCGGCTGCAGCGGCGGCGCGCAAGGGCGCGGCCGTGGCGCTGCTCACTTTCGAAAAGGCGACGGTCGGCGCCATGTCCTGCAACCCCGCGATCGGCGGGCTGGGCAAGGGGCACCTCGTCCGCGAAGTCGACGCGCTCGACGGACTGATCGCCCGCGCAGCCGATGCCGCCGCGATTCATTATCGCATGCTCAACAGCAGCAAGGGCGCCGCTGTCCAAGGCCCGCGCATCCAGGCCGACCGCAAACGCTATCGCGCCGCCATTCATACGATGCTGGACGCCCAGCCCAATCTCGACATTGTCGAAGGCGAAGCCAGCGCACTGATATTGGACGGCAACACCATTGCCGGGATCGCCCTCGCCGATGGCCGCAGCCTGAGCGCGCCTTCTATCGTCCTCGCGACCGGCACCTTCCTGGGCGGTAAACTCTTCCGTGGAGACGAGCGCGAAACCGGCGGGCGCGTCGGCGAACGCGCGGCCACCACGCTGGGCCTCCAACTCCGCGACCTCGGCCTGCCAATCGCGCGCCTCAAGACCGGCACGCCGCCGCGTCTCGACGGTCGCACCATCGATTGGGCCGCGCTGGAAACCCAGCCATCGGACGGGGAGGGCTGGACCATGTCGCCGCTCTCCGACCGGCGCATCCTGCCGCAGCTGGATTGCGCCATCACCCGCACCAATGATCGCACCCATCAGATCATCCGGGACGGCCTCGGCCGCTCGCCTCTGTTCAGCGGCGCGATCGAAGGGAGGGGGCCGCGCTACTGCCCCTCGATCGAGGATAAGGTGCTGCGTTTCGGCGATCGCGACGGACATCAGATTTTCCTCGAACCCGAGGGTCTTGAAGACGCGCTGGTCTATCCCAACGGCATCAGCACCTCGCTCCCGACTGACGTGCAGATCGACATGGTCCGCTCGATGCCCGGTCTGGAGAAGGTCGAGATTGCCGTGCCGGGCTATGCTGTCGAATATGATCATGTCGATCCGCGCGCGCTAGACGCCTCGCTGGAAGTGCGCACCGTGCCCGGCCTATTCTGCGCCGGACAGATTAACGGCACGACCGGCTATGAGGAAGCGGCCGCTCAAGGCCTGATCGCCGGCGTCAACGCTGCTGCTCGCGCCCGCGGCGAAGCGCCGATGATCCTCGACCGCGCCAGCTCCTATATCGGCGTGATGATCGACGACCTCGTCTTGCAGGGCGTGACCGAACCCTATCGCATGCTCACCGCCCGCGCCG
This sequence comes from Sphingobium sp. AP50, assembly GCF_900109095.1. Taxonomy (GTDB): domain Bacteria; phylum Pseudomonadota; class Alphaproteobacteria; order Sphingomonadales; family Sphingomonadaceae; genus Sphingobium. The sequence continues at coordinate 28,987 of NZ_FNYZ01000017.1, read as the reverse complement.
AATATCGCCTGCGCCTGCGCGCCGACAATGCCGAAACTCGGCTGGGTCCGATCGGTCTGGCCCATGGGATCATCGGCGAGACTCGCGCAGCACGATTGGCAGAACGGGCAACCCTGCGCACAACGATCGAAGCTGAATTGGCCCGTCCCATGACCGCCAGCGAAATGGCAAAGGCCGGCGCTTCGGTCCGACAGGACGGCGCGCGTCGCAGCCTGTTCGACTGGGCCCGCTTCCCCGAAGTAGATAAGGCGTTGCTGCTCGATCTCACGCCGAGCCTGCGCAACGCCCCCGCCGACCTGCGCGCCGAGATTTTGGAGGATGCGCATTACGCGCCCTATCTCCAGCGACAGGATAGCGAGATCGCCGAACTGCGCCGCAATGAGCGCGTCCATATCCCGGCCGATTTCGATTACCGCGCGATCGGCGGCCTTTCGACCGAGATGATCGAGCGGCTAGATGCCGCTCGTCCCGACACCCTCGCTGCTGCCGGACGCATCCGGGGAATCACACCGGCGGCCCTTGCCGCCATTCTTGTCCATGTCCGGCGGGAGGCCGCGTGACCGAAGATGAAGCCCGCGCCTGGCTCCAGGCGCAATTCGATGTTTCACGTGAAACATGGGATCAGTTGGAGCGCTATGTCGCCATTCTCCTGTCGGCGATGGACGAGCAGAATCTGATCGCAGAATCGACCCGCCCGCATATCTGGGTGCGCCATATCGTCGATTCCGCCCAGCTCCTGACCCATGCCGGCAACGATGATGGCCGCGACTGGATCGACCTGGGATCGGGTGCAGGCTTGCCCGGCATCGTCATCGCCTGCTTGGTCGATCGCCCGCTGATGATGGTCGAATCCCGTCGCAAGCGGATCGATTTCCTGAACGACGTCATCGCCGATCTCGGCCTTGGCAATGCCCGCGTGTTCGGCGGTCGGGTCGAAAGCGTCCCGCCGACCAAGGCCGCGATCATCAGCGCCCGCGCCTATGCACCGCTGCCAAAATTGCTCGAGTCCGCGCTGCACCTGTCCGATAAAAAGACCGTCTGGGTGCTGCCCAAGGGACGAAATGCGCAAAATGAACTGGAGGCCGTGCGTCCTACATGGCAAGGTGTGTTTCACGTGGAACCGAGCGTAACGGACGCAGATAGCGCCATCATCGTCGCGCGTTCCGTCACACCTGCTGGCAAGAAGAAAGGGCGCCCATGATCCGCATCGCCATCGCGAACCAGAAGGGTGGGGTGGGCAAGACCACGACCGCGATCAATCTCGCGACCGGTCTTGCCGCCACCGGCCTTCGGGTGCTGCTGGTCGATCTCGATCCGCAGGGCAATGCGTCGACCGGCCTTGGCGTCGGTCAGGCGGAACGTGCCCAGTCCAGCTATGACCTGCTGGTCGGCAATTGCGCACTGGACGATACTATCGTCACGACCCGCGTGCCCAAGCTCGACCTCGTCCCCGCAACGCAGGATCTGTCCGGCGCGGAAATCGAGCTGATCGACTATGAACAGCGCACCCATCGGCTGGAGCGCGTGCTGGCCGAAGCGCAACCCGGCCGCTGGGACATCTGCCTGATCGACTGCCCACCCTCTCTTGGCCTGCTGACGATCAACGCCATGGTCGGCGCGCAATATCTGCTGGTGCCGCTCCAGTGCGAATTTTTCGCATTGGAAGGCCTGTCGCAACTACTCCAGACGGTCGAGCGGATTCGCGGTCGCTTCAATCCCGGCCTGTCGATCATGGGCGTGGCGCTGACCATGTATGATCGCCGCAACCGCCTGACCGATCAGGTGGCCGACGATGTCCGCGCTTGTCTGGGCGACCTGGTCTTCACCACCGTCATTCCGCGCAATGTGCGCCTCTCCGAAGCACCCAGCCATGGCGTGCCCGCCCTCATCTACGACTTCCGCTGCTCGGGATCGGAAGCCTATATGCGTCTCGCGCGCGAACTGATCGCGCGCCTGCCCCGACAGGAGGTTGCCGCTTGAGCGACGAAACGACCGACAAGCCCAAGATTGCCAAGCGTCCCCAGGGTCTGGGCCGGGGCCTTTCCGCCCTGTTGGGCGATGTCTCCCGCGAAGAACCGGTCAACGCCAGTGCCGCGCCAGCCGCGAACGGCAAAGCGGTGCAGAGCATCGAGGTTGCGTTGATTCATCCGCATCCCGAACAGCCGCGTCGCCATTTCGACGAGGGCGCGTTGCAGGAACTGGCCGACAGCATCGCCAAGCGTGGCATCATCCAGCCGATTATCGTCCGTCCCCATGGCGGCGGCTTCCAGATCATCGCTGGCGAACGCCGCTGGCGCGCCGCCCAGCGTGCCCAGATGCATCGCATCCCGGCGATCGTCCGCGATTTCGACGAGCAGGAAACGCTGGAAATCGCGCTCATCGAAAATATCCAGCGCGAGGATCTCAACCCGATCGAGGAGGCGGAGGCCTATCGCAAGCTGATCGCCGAATTTCACCATAGCCAGGAAGCGCTGGGCCGGATCGTCGGGAAGTCGCGCAGCCATGTCGCTAATCTGATGCGCCTGCTGGAACTGCCCCAGGTGGTGCAGCAGCAGGTGATGCATAGCAAGATCAGCATGGGCCATGCCCGTGCCCTGATCGGCGTGCCCAATTGCGAAAAATTGGCCCAACAGGTTGAAGAAAAAGGCCTTTCCGTTCGCGATACGGAACAGCTTGTCCGCCGGGTCAAGACCGGATCGGAAGCGCCTGCCGCCCGCACCATGAGCAAGGATAGCAAGGACAAGGACCCCGATATCGCCGCGCTGGAACAGCATCTGGCCGACATATTGGGTCTGAAGGTCGAAATCGCGCATGATGGTCCGTCGACCGGCGGCATCCTGTCGATGCGCTATTCCAATCTCGATCAGCTCGACATGCTCTGTCAGCGCCTGTCTGGCGAACGAATCTAGACCTTTCCGTCCGGCTTGGGCCTCTCAAAAGCGGCCCGAACCGGACGCAGTTTGCGCAATCTTGTGCGCTGGCACATCCAAGCCCACTGGCCTTTTCCCCATCCGCTGCCTAGGTTGGGGTCATGGCCGACATGCTCTCCACCACCACCGCCGCTCCTGCTGTCATTCGCCGCACCGACTATCAGGTGCCCGACTGGCTGATCCCCGATATCGCGCTCGACTTCGATCTCGATCCGGCATTGACGAAGGTCCGCGCGACCCTGTCCGTCACCCGAAACGGCGCACATGATCGCCCGCTGCGTCTGGATGGCGATGGCTTGGTGCCACTCGAAGTCACCGTCGACGGCCGCCCGCTCGAACAAACAGAATGGCATCTGGAGGCCGGCGCCCTCATCATCCCGCTGACCGGCGAAGCGCATAGCGTCGAAACGCTGGTCGAACTGGCGCCGGAACGGAACAGCAAGCTGATGGGCCTCTACGCCAGCGGCGGCCTGCTCTGCACCCAGTGCGAGGCGGAGGGCTTCCGCCGCATCACCTTCTTCCCCGACCGGCCCGACATATTGTCCCGCTACAGCGTGCGCATGATCGCCGACAAAGCACGCTTCCCGATCCTGCTGGCCAATGGCGATCCGATCGATCAGGGCGACGCCGCCGATGGCCGCCATTGGGCGCTCTGGAACGATCCCTTCCCCAAGCCCTGCTATCTCTTCGCGCTGGTCGCCGCCGACCTCGCCTGCAATGCCGACAGCTTCACCACCATGAGCGGTCGCGCAGTGCAACTTGGCATCTGGGTCAAGGAAGCTGACCTGCCCCGCACCGCCCATGCGATGAAGGCGCTCAAGGACAGCATGGCCTGGGATGAGCGTATCTATGGCCGCGAATATGATCTGGACGTGTTCAACATCGTCGCTGTCGCCGATTTCAATTTTGGCGCGATGGAGAATAAGGGCCTCAACATCTTCAACAGCCGCTACATATTGGCGGACCCGGAAACCGCCACCGACATCGATTATGACGGGGTGGAGGGGGTCGTTGCCCATGAATATTTCCATAACTGGTCGGGCAATCGCGTCACCTGTCGCGACTGGTTCCAGCTCTCGCTGAAGGAAGGCTTCACCGTCTTTCGCGACCAGAATTTCTCCGCCGACATGGGTAGCCATGCGGTCAAGCGGATCGAGGATGTCCGCATCCTGCGCGCGGCGCAGTTCCAGGAGGATAGCGGCCCGCTCGCTCACCCGATCCGCCCTGAATCCTATATGGAAATCAGCAACTTCTATACCTCCACCATCTATAATAAGGGCGCGGAGGTCATCCGTATGATGGCCCTGATGCTGGGCGCCGAGCGCTTCCGGGCGGGCAGCGATCTCTATTTCGAACGGCATGACGGCCAAGCTGCCACCTGCGAGGATTTCGTGCTGGCGATGGAGGAGGGCGGCCAGATCGACCTTGGCCAGTTCCGCCGCTGGTATGAGCAGGCCGGCACCCCCCATGTCCGCGCCCAGATGGCCCATGATGCCGCGAGCCAGACCGTGACGCTCACGCTGGAACAGACGGTCCCGCCCACGCCCGGTCAGCCCGACAAGCAGCCCATGGCCATTCCGCTGCGCACCGCCCTGTTCGATTCCGCCACCGGCCAGCATCATGGCCACGAACTGCTGATGCTCACCCAGCCACAGCAGAGCTTCACCTTCCCCGGCTTCGCCAGCGCGCCGATCCTGTCGATCAATCGCGGCTTCTCCGCCCCGGTGATCGTGGAAACCAACCGCAGCCAGGCCGATCTCGCCTTCCTGTCGGCGCATGATGACGATCCCTTCGCCCGTTATGAGGCGATGCAGCAACTGATGGTCAATGTGCTGATCGGCCGCATCGCCGGGCAGGCAGTGGATGATGGCGCGGTGATCGACGCCATCCGCAACACGCTGACCGATCCGATGCTCGATCCGGCCTTCATCGCCGAAACAATCCGCCTGCCGAGCGAAGCCTATCTGGGCGACCAGATGAAGCAGGTGGACCCGGATGCGATCCACGCCGCGCGTGACGCGATCCAGACGAAGATCGGCACCGAACTGGAGACGCTCTGGCGCGACGTTCATGCAAAGACGAAGGCCAATGCCTTCTCCATTTCCCCGGCCGCCAAGGGCGCCCGCAAGCTACGCAACGCCGCGCTGCATTATCTGGTGGCGGCAGGCGCACAGGATGGCCCCGCCATCGCCTTCGCCCAGTTTAGCGAGGCCGACAATATGACCGAGCGACAAGCCGCGCTGGGCTCGCTGGCCAATGGCAGCAGCCCCGAACGCGAAGCCGCGCTCGACATCTTCTACAACCGCTATTCGGCCGACGCGCTGACGCTCGACAAATGGTTCCAGACGCAGGCCTTCGCCCTGCATCCGGACGCGGTGGAACAGGTTGAGGAACTGGGACGGCACAAGGACTTCACTCTCGCAAATCCCAACCGGGTCAGGTCGCTCTACGGCGCCTTTGCGGGCAATCAGTGGGCCTTCCACCACAAGTCGGGCAAGGGCTATCGGCTGGTCGCAGACTGCATCATCGCGCTCGACAAGCTGAACCCACAGACGGCGGCGAGACTGGTGCCGCCGCTCGGCCGCTGGAAGCGTTTCGACGAAGCGCGCGCCACCCTGATGCGCGCCGAACTGCAACGCATATTGGCGGAACCCGGCCTGTCGAAGGATGTGACCGAACAGGCCAGCAAGAGTCTGGAATAAGTGAGATAATCCGGGCGCTGCCGTCAGCGCCCGGAACAGGGCCCGAACAGGGCAGGGGGTCAGTCCTTGACCGCCGCCACCCATGCAGCGACATCAGCCGCCACCTTGTTTGCCGCGGCATTCAGCGGCGCGCCAACGGTCGAGGAATCGATCTTGCCGCCGATCGGCGCGCTGGCGGTAAAACGCTGGCGGGCCAGCGCTACGCCAGCCGGCGTCGTCAGCACCGCATCATAGGTCACGATCGCGCTATGGCTGGCCGCGTCCACGGTGAAGGCGACGAGTTCGCCCGACAGGCGCTGGCCACCGTCCCCCGAAAACTGCCCGGCATCCAGCACCACCCGATCGGTCGTGGCGGAAATCGTCTCCGCCAGCAGGCGGCGGAACAGATGGCGCGGCGTATCGGCCCACTGGATCTTGGTCACATAGGCGACGGCGGTGGGCGACGTCTGCACCGGCACCCGTACCGTATCGAGCATGCGCGGCGCCTCGGGATCGGCGACGATCAGCGTGCGCCCGTCACCCGCCACCCGCGCAGCCCCGGCCGGCACCTTCTGCGCCGCATCCAGCGTCAACAACTGCATCGGCGGTTTGGCGCCGATCGACACGCAACCCGATAGCAAGGTGGCGGCTAGGAGCGCGCTCATCGCGCCACGGGTCTTCATGGGAAACATCGTCCGCATCTCTCTCATCATGGCTTGTAATCCGGCAGCTTGGGCGATCCGACCAGTGATCCGGCACCCTGCTGGTCGAGCTTTTCGGCAACCCCGCGGAAGGACCGCGACATTTCACGCAGGTCGCGAACCAGCTGGTTCACTTCCGGCATGGTCTGGGTGCTGAACGTCTTTACGCCCGGCTGTGCCTCACCGATCGTCTTGTCGAGGGTATCGATGCTGCGCGTCGCCGACTGCACGGTTTTGCGCAGGTCCGCCATCAGCGGCTTGCCCTCATCGTTCAGCAGCGCATCGGTGGTCGCGGCCAGCTTGCCGATCTGCTCGACCGCCACGCCGGTCCGCTGCACCGCGATCCGCGCTTCGGCCAGCGTGCCGGCAATTTCGGGGCTGCGGTCAGCCAAAGCGCCCGATACCCGCTCGACATTGGCCAGGATGCCGGCGATCGACTGCTGATTCTTGTCGTTCAGCAACTCGGTCAGCCGCTCGGTCAGGGTCGACAGCCGCTCCAGCAGTTGCGGCGCATTGTTCAGCAATTCGCCCAGTGCGCCCGGCTTGGTCGGGATCACCGCCACGCCATCGGGACACACAGCCAGCGTATTTTCTGCCGGGCATTCGATCGGCGGCGCGCCCTTGACCGCGCCGTCCAGCACGATTTCGCTGACGCCGGTAAAACCCACGCCGGAAATGGTCGCCGTCGTGCCTTGCAGCACGGGCGTCCCTTCCTTCACGGAAATGCGCACCTTCACGAAGCTGGGATCACGCTTCCACAGTTCGATCTTCTCGACCTTGCCCGACGGCACGCCGGAATAATTGACCGACGATCCCTTCGCCAGACCGTTGACCGACTGTTTGAAGAAGATGTCGAACTCCTTGTTCTCGCCATCGGAGATGCGCGAAAACCAGAAGGCGGCAGCCATGATCGCGGCCAGCAGCAACAGCGTGACCGTGCCCACCAGCACATGGTTGGAGCGGGTTTCCATATCCTATCGCCTTCCGTCCGGCGGACTCTCTGCCGCCCTGTTCTTCTCACGCTCGACCGCCGCCGTGGCGGCCCGGCCGCGCGGACCGTTGAAATATTCCTGTATCCACGGATGGTCCGTGGCCAGCAATTCGGGAATCGTGCCGACCGCCGTCACCTTCTTGTCCGCCAGCACCGCCACCCGGTCACAGATCGAATAGAGCGTATCGAGATCATGCGTGATGAGGAAGACGGTCAGGCCCAGCGTCTGCTGCAACTTGCGCGTCATCTCGTCAAAGGCGGCGGCGCCGATCGGGTCCAGACCCGCTGTCGGCTCGTCCAGGAACAGCAGGTCGGGGTCCAGCGCCAGCGCCCGGGCCAGGCCCGCTCGCTTCTTCATCCCGCCCGACAGTTCGGACGGATATTTGGGGCCAGCCTCGGTCGGCAGTCCCGTCATCCTGATCTTGTAGGCGGCGATCTCATCCCGCAACGTTCCGCCAATATTAGGATAATATTCGCGCAGCGGCACTTCGACATTCTCGGCCACCGTCAGCGTAGAGAAGAGCGCACCGCCCTGAAACAACACGCCCCAGCGCTTGCGGATCGCCAGGGCTTCGTCATCCAGGCGGCCGACCATATTCTCGCCGAAGACGTGGATTTCGCCCTCGTCCGGCGTCTGGAGGCCGATGATGGAGCGCATCAGCACCGACTTGCCGGTGCCCGATCCGCCGACCACGCCGATGATCTCGCCACGATAGACGTCCAGGTCCAGCCCTTCATGCACGACCTGATCGCCGAAACTATTCTTCAGCCCGCATACCTTGATCGCGATGTCGCTGGATGCGACCGCCGCGTCGACCCGCTGCTCCTCGGCTCGCTGGATATCTTCCTCGCTCATCAATTCCACCCGACCCAGGTGAAGAAGACGGCGAAGAAGGCGTCGATCACGATGACCAGGAAGATCGCCTGCACCACCGCAGCGGTGGTGCGCAACCCGACTTCCTCTGCGTTCGCCTTGACCTGCATCCCCTGAAAACAGCCCGACAGGCCGATGATGATGCCGAAGACCGGCGCCTTGATCAGGCCGACCCACAGATCGGTGATCGGCACCACTTCGCGCAGCCGCTGGATGAAGGTGATGGGCGGGATTTCCAGCGCAACCGCGCACAGGAATCCGCCACCAATCACCGACATGATCGATGCATAGAAACCGAGCAACGGCATCATGACGACCACCGCCAGCGTGCGCGGCAGCACCAGCGCCTCCATCGGCGACACGCCGATGGTGCGCATGGCGTCGACCTCCTCGGTCAGCTTCATCGTGCCAAGCTGGGCAGCGAAAGCGGAGCCAGACCGGCCCGCAACCATGATCGCAGTCATCAGCACGCCCAGTTCGCGGAAGGTGAGGCGGCCGACCAGATTGATCGTCAGCATCTCCATACCGAACTGGCGCAACTGCACCGATCCCTGCTGGGCGATGACGATGCCGATCAGGAAACTCATCAGCCCGATGATGCCCAGCGCGGAAACGCCCACCACCTCGAACCGCTGCACCACCGCATTCAGCCGGAAACGACTGGGATGGCGAATGATATTCCAACTGGCGACCAGCGTGCCGCCAAAGAAACCAAGCAGGCCGACCAAAGTCGATCCGGCGGCCGTGACCGCCTCACCAATCTGGCCCACCACTCGTGACACGGGATGCACATAGTCCGGACGAATCGGCACCGGCTCGTCCAGATTGCCGACCGCATCGATCAGGCGGCGCGCATCGTCCGTTCCGCCAGTAATCTGGCAATCGAGACGTTTGGCGGTGCGATGCACCGTCCAGGCGCCGATCGTATCCATATGATCGACATCGCTCAGGTCGATAGCGGCGACGGGGCCTTGCACAGCCTCCAGCCGGTCGGGCAGGTCAGCAAGGCAGGCGATGGCCAGCGATCCGGAAAGCCGGATTACGCTGCTGCCGTCATGTCTGTCTTCGGCAAGATCAGCGGCTTTGTTCATGCGACGGGATTAGTGGTCCATTATCGGTTGCACGGCAAGCCGAAACGGCCCATCCGCAAGCCATAACGAAGGGCAAGGGCAAAAGTTTCGGACACGGTATGAAGCACAGGCTGGCGATCTACGACATGGACCGCACGGTGACCTTCAGCGGCACCTATACGGGATTCCTGATCCATGTGGCGCGGCGAATGGCGCCCTGGCGGCTACTGCTGCTGCCCTGCGTGGTGCTGCTGATGTTGGCCTATGTGCTCAAGCTGATCAGCCGCCAGCGGCTGAAGGAACTGAATCAGGCGCTGATGATCGGTTCTAATGTCGAACGCGCGAAACTGATGCCGCATATCGAAAGCTATGCGGACCGGGTCGTGGCGACCAACCTGCGCGCCGGTGCGGTGACGCAGATCGCGCAGGATCGGGCCGACGGCTATATGCTGGTGCTCGCCACCGCCTCCTACCGCCTCTATGTCGAACCGATCGCGCGGCGGCTGGGTTTCGACGCGGTGATCGCCACCGATCATCTCAGCCAGGATTTGCGCTATGTCCGGGCGAAAATTGCCGGCGAAAATTGCTACGACACCGGCAAGCTGCGGATGATCAAGGCATGGATGGCCGCGCAGGCGATCGACCGCAGCCAGGCGCATATCCGTGCTTATTCCGACCATGTGTCGGACGCGCCGATGCTCGAATATGCCGACATCCCCTTCGCCTCCAACCCGCACAAGCCGCTGGCCAAACTGGCAGCGGAACGCGGCTGGACGCGGGTCGACTGGGCCTGATCCAATGCAACGTGCTCCTGCGAAAGCAGGAGTCCAATTCCGCCATCTATTGGGTCAGTCCATCGATCGCCGCCCATCCATCCGCGCCGATTCCCGCCAACATCCGGCGACGCGCTGCCTGCACCCCGCCCAGCGCCATGACCGGCGCCTCGACCTGTCGCGCCAGCGCCGCAAAGCGCACCCGCCCCAGCGTCTTCGCGCCCGGATGCGATCGGGTCGGGAACAGGGGGGAGACAAAGCACAGATCCGCGCCGCCCGCCGCGACAGCCTCCCGCACATCATGCACCGGGCAACTGCGCAGCAGAGGACTCATCATCCGCCGCCGGTCGCGACCATGCACCCCATTCGCCCGCCATGCCGCCGCGTCCTTCACGTTCCCTGCCAGCAGCAACACCAGCCGCCGCCGCCGCGCAATCTGCCGCAGCGCCTCGAACAGCGCCCGCCGCTCCACCGGCCCCGTGCCATAATGGCGAAAGACGATCCCCGCCGCCCCCTTGGGCAGTCGCGCCGCCGCCACCAGCAGTGCCGCATCGGCCACCCGCTCGTCCGTCATCAGCCACAGGGCGGGCAGTTTTTTGCGGTGGCGGCGCTGCATAGCCTTCGCCTATAGCAGCGCCCATGACCACCGACACCCAAGAAGCGGCCCAGCGCCTGGCCGATCTGCGCGACTCCATCGATCGCGCCGCCCGCCTGACTCGCCGCACCGCTGACGACATCAACCTGATCGCCGTGTCCAAGACCCATGGCGCCGACGCCATCCGCCCGCTGATCGCGGTCGGCCAGCGCGTCTTCGGCGAAAATCGCGTGCAGGAAAGCCAGGAAAAATGGCCTGCCCTGCGGGAGGAATATGCCGATATCGAACTGCATCTGGTCGGCCAGCTCCAATCCAACAAGGCAGCCGAAGCGGTGGCCCTGTTCGATGTGATCCACGGCCTCGACCGGCCCTCGCTGCTGACCGCCCTCACCAAGGCGATGGATGCCGCGGGTAAGCGCATCCCCTGTTTCCTTCAGGTCAATATCGGTGGGGAAGAACAAAAAGGGGGCTGCGCCATTGCCGACACGTCGGCGCTGATCGCCGCCGCGCGCGATGCCGACATTCCGCTGCTGGGCCTGATGTGCGTGCCGCCGGCGGATATAGAGGCCGCGCCCTTCTTCGCCCTGCTCGCAAAAATGGCGCGCGAGGAAGGCCTCGCGCGCCTGTCCATGGGCATGTCGGGCGATTATGAAACCGCGATCATGCTGGGCGCGACCGACATTCGCGTCGGCACCGCCCTGTTCGGGGAAAGGCCCTCTCCCGCCCGCCCCGTACCGGCAAGCGGGAGGGGGATGCTCAGAAACTCCCGCGCAAAGTGATGCCGTAAGTGCGCGGTTCTGCCAGATAGGCGGAGATCAACTGGTTCGCCATCGGCGCACCCGTTGCGAACTGGCCGGTGGTCGACGTCGCCGGGCTGCTGGACTGGAGCGGGCTGGAGAAGGCAACCTGGGTATAATCCTGGTTGAAGATATTCTGCCCCCACAGCTCGATCGCCCAGCGCTGGTCCTTCCCGCGCAGGCCGATGCGGGCATTGACAATCGCATAGCCATCCTGCCGCTTTTCGGGGAACAGGTCCGACCCGGTATTATAGTCGCTGGTCAGGCGGCCATCGACATAGAAAAGGGCGGACAGGCCCGATGATCCGATCGCCGGGGTCCAGGCGAGGCTGGCGGTGGTGACGAGCTGCGGCGCGTTGGAATTGATCGATCCCGGCAACAGGAACAGCGCCGAGTCCAGCGGCACGCTGCCATCGCCGCTACCCACCAGCCGGTTGGCGAATTTCGCGCGGGCATAGGTCAGGCCACCCGACACACGGAAATCGCGCACGGGGGTCGCCGTCAGTTCCAGTTCCACGCCCTGGCTGATCAGGCCCGGTCCCACATCGCCGCTGTCGCAGGTCCGCGTGGCGCTCAGCGCGCTGTCGCAGCCATTGATATTCTGCACGACGAAGCTGGTGCCGTTGAAGGTGTTCAGCTGGAAATTCTTGAACTCCTGCCGGAAGGCCGCGATGTTCGCGCTCCATTTGGGCTGGGCATATTTCAGGCCCACCTCGAACGAATCCACCTTTTCCGCAGCGAAGCGCAGGCTGGTGACATCGGCATTGGTGCGCGGCGCGAACACGGCAGGGATGGCATTCAGCCCGGTCGATCCCAGCTGGAAGCGATCCAGATTATAGCCGCCCGCCTTATAGCCCTTGCTATAGCTGCCATAGAGCAGCAGGTCGTCGATCGGCTTCCAGGACAGCACCGCCGTCCCCGAAAATTCCCCGTCGCTGATCTTGTCGTTCAGGTTCAGCGCATTCAGACTGGTCGATCCATTGCCCAGACATCCCAGCGTCAGGATGCCGCCCGCCAGCGCCGCCGCGCTGCCCAGCGCCGCATTGGTCGCCAGCGATGGCAGGGCCGACGACTGCAACGCCGCGCAGGTCGCGTTATTATTGTTGAAGTCGGACGAGAAGCGCTTGCTTTCATGGGTGTAGCGCAGGCCCAGAGTCAGATCGAGCCGGTTGGTGATATGGACGATATTATGGGTGAAGATCGCCCAATTCTCGCTCTTCTGCCGATAGAGCGACGCCACGTCACCCGTGCCTGACGGAATCGCCGCCAGTGCGCGCAGCCCGTTGCCAAGGCCGGTGGAAATCGCCCCGGCCTGCGCCGCTGCGGTCGCCGCCGGCAAGCCGCGCGCGATCAGCGCGGCGGTCAACCCGGCATTCAATTGCGCCTGCGTTCCGTTGATCAGCGCAGACGTGGCAAGGCCACTGCCACAGGCCGCCAGTTGCGCCGCCGTGAAGTTGCTGGTGGCACCCGCGCCCGCCATCAGGCGACAGGCGGCGAACCGGCCATAATCGGCGCCGAAGCGGATATTATCCTGCAAGGTCAGCCGTTCATTGGCGTAATAGCCGCCCACCAGCCAGTCGAGCTTGTCGGCGAAGGCCGATCCCTGCAACCGCAATTCCTGCGTGAAGGTCTTGAACTGGCGATAGGTGTTGGGGTCGCGATAGAGAAGGTCGGCGGCATTATAGTCATAATCGCCATAGTCGCGGGATTTATAGTCGCGATAGGCAGTGATGCTGGTCAGCTTGGCGCCCCCGAAATCATAATTGATCTCGCCCGACAGGCCCCAGTCGCGCAGCTTGCTGACATAGTCCCGGCCCGGCGTGATGCTGAGTTCCCGGTCATAGGGATTGGCGGCGATGACGCTGCCTTGCCCCGCCAGGATCGCGGCGATCCGGTTGAACGGTGCCGTGCCATAACCGCCGCCCGCAACCGGCAGCCGTTCGCGCGTCTCGATATAGGCCGCGCCGCAGCAGCTTTCGTCGCGATTGGTATAATCGCCGATCAGCCGGATCGACAGCGCGTCATTCGGCTCGATCAGCGCCTGTCCGCGCAGGAAATAGCGGTTGCGGTCGTTGGTATCGCCTACTTTCGCACCGCTGCCGTCGACCAGCTTGTAGAATCCGTCGCGCTTGCTCCACACCCCGTCCAGCGACAGGGCGATGCCATCCGCCACCGGCCCGGTGACACGGCCAGACAGCCGCCAATAATCATAATTGCCATAGCTGATCTCACCCTTGGCATTGAACGTGTTCTCTGGCGCCTTGCTGATGATGTTGATCAGACCGGCGGAGGCATTGCGGCCGAACAAAGTGCCCTGCGGCCCGCGCAGCACCTCCACCCGTTCGATCTCGCCCAGTTCGTTGAGTCCCGCGCCGGTGCGCGATCGATAGACGCCGTCGATGAATACCGCGACGGAGCTTTCCAGACCCGGATTGTCGCCCACCGTGCCGATGCCCCGGATACGGGCGGAGGCATTGGCTTCGGACCCGGTGGAGGACACGAGCAGGGACGGGGCAAGCTGGTTCAGCGTGCGGATGTCGCTCGCGCCGCTATTGAGCATCGCCTGCGCACCCACCGCCGACACCGCGATCGGCACGTCGGACAGGGGGCTGGCACGCCGGGTGGCGGTGACGATAATCTGGGCGTCACCCTGATCGGCGGCGGCCTGCGGTGCAGCATCCTCCTGCGCCAGGGCGGCGGGGGCAAACAGGCACAGCGCCAACGCGCCTACGGACGTCAGCAAGGGACTCTTGGCTGTCATGATGGCAATCCTCTCCTGGCCCGCACGACTTTCCGCCGCGTCGGGATGAGGGTGATTATGCTGCCACAGCGCGATGTTGGCAAGACTCGGCAGATTTCGGGGGATTTTTCCGCAGGTGCGGAAGCGCGCATTCGCCCTATGTTGCTATATAGCAACAAATGCGCGTCTGATTTCCGTAGCGTCCCTTTACGATAAGGGAAAGCGCAGCAACCGGTCCGCGACCGGCACCAACGCAGCCGCACCCGGCCCCACCGCGCGGCGAATCTCCCCATGACCCGCATCCAGTCCCCCCGTCAGCGCGCCCAGCGCCGGCAAGATCAGCTTGGTCGCCGATCCCACAAAGCAACGCCGCGACACATGCCGTCCGCGCAGCGACAGGCGCAGCTTGGGATGGAAATGGCCCGAAATCTCCGGCCGCTTGTCCTCCGGATCGGCTTCATGCCGCAACCAGATGCCCCCCAGTTCCGCCTCCGCCACGCGCCGTCCACCGGGCATGGCCGCAACCCCGACGTCATGATTGCCGGTAATCCAGGTCCAGTCCAGCCTTTCCGTAAGGGCAGTCAGCCGGTCGCGGGCCTTCGGGTCCAGCCGCGCGGCGCCATCGGCATCATGGAAACTATCCCCCAGCGACCAGACCGCCCGCGCCCCGGTGCGCGCCACCAGCGCCTCGATCACGTCCAGCGTCGCCTGACTATCATGCGGGGGCAGGAACTGGCCGAACCGGGCATACCAGCTCGCTTTCTCGAAATGCAGGTCCGCCACCAGCAGCGCATGCTGATCGGGCCAGAAAAGCGCGGCCTCCGGCAGCGCCAGAAACGCATGACCTGCGAACGAAAGGGGAACCATGGCCCGGCTATGCGCCTCTACGCCCCGGCTTTCAAGAGGCGCGCGCAGCGCCTATAGGGGCCGCCATGTCCTACACCGTAGCCGCCCTTTATCATTTCACCCGTTTCGCCGATCCGCAGGCGATCGCCGCCGATCTTAAGACCGTCTGCGCCAATTTTGGCACCTGCGGCACGCTGATCATCGCGGGGGAGGGGATAAACGGCACGGTCGCGGGCGATGCGGATGCCATTACGGCCCTGATCGCCCATATCCGCGCGCTGCCCGGCTGCGCGGACACGGACGTCAAATATGCGCAGGCTACGCAAGCGCCCTTCGCCCGGATGAAGGTGAAGGTGAAGGCCGAAATCGTGACTCTGGGCGCGGGCGATCTCGACCCGGCCAATCAGGCGGGCACCCATCTCGACCCGGCGGAATGGAACGCGCTGATCGCCGATCCCGACACGATCCTGATCGACACGCGCAACGCCTATGAAGTCGCCTGCGGCACCTTCGAAAATGCGATCGATCCCGCGACCCGCGCCTTCCGCGATTTCCCCGACTGGTTCGACGCCTTCGCCGCCGACCTCAAGACGCAGGGCCGCAGCCCGAAGATCGCGATGTTCTGCACCGGCGGCATACGCTGTGAAAAGTCCACCGCACTGGTGAAGGCGCGCGGCTTTGACGATGTCTATCATCTCAAGGGCGGCATATTGCGCTATCTGGAGGAAATGCCGGAAGCCGACAGCCGCTGGCAGGGCGAATGCTATGTCTTTGACGAGCGGGTGACGGTGGGCCACGGCCTCAAGCCCGGCGACTATATCACCTGCCGCACCTGCGGCCTGCCCCATCCGCAAGGCGCCGACCATGACTGTCCCGGCGACGAAAGCGGCGCCTGGCCGCATCGGGGCTAATACGCCGTAAGCGCGCGATAGTTCATGACCACTGACAGCGAACAGAAAAGAGAAAATGATGACCCGGCCAATTTCAACTGACGAGCGCCATGAGCATTTTGCCTATTATGTTCAGCTCTTTGGCGGGACCACGACTTTCTCGCGACGCCTCGGCATAGACGAACGGGCCATCCGCCGCTTCATCAATGGCGAGCGTCCTATTGGCGACGGGCTGCTGGAAGATACCGCCAAGGCATTGCGCCTGCTCATCGCCGAAGCGACCAAGGCTGAGGAACAGATTGCGGCCATTTTGCAAGGGTCACCGACCGATCCATCATAAGGGCGGTCAGTGACGATGGCGGACCGCCGGGACTGGAGGACAGCTAAGCGAACGGCTCAAACCGGCTCTTCCACCAGTTCCGCAATCTCGAACTGATAGCTTTTCCACCCCCGCATCTTCGCGCCATCCACGGCTGGCCCCTTCAGCTTCTTCGCTTCGGCCAGCGACCGCGTATGGCCCCAGAAGACCTCGGTCTTGCCATTTTCCAGCACGGCGACGATCCGCCAATAATGGGTCAGCGGGTCCGCCGTCGGGCCGATCCGCTTCACATAGCCATCGGGCATGGTGGCCACCAGATAGCGTTTCCTGCCGCGCGCCATCGCCTTATCCCCGGTAGCGGTGCAGGCCCGCGCCATGAACGCGCAGCCATTCGCGCGCGGGGCGGGGGTCGGCGCCATGGATGCGGCGATGCGCGGCGTGAAAGGCAGGGCTATGGTCCATATGCAGCAGATGGGCCAGTTCATGCGCCACCGTCGCCCTGCGCACCTCCGGCGGGGCCAGGATCAGGCGCCAGCTGTAGCGGATCGCCCCGGACGAAGCGCAACTGCCCCAGCGGCTGCGCGTGTCGCCCACGCCCACCGACGCGACGATCAGCCCATGTTCACGCGCCAGTTCGTGACTCTCCGTCTCCAGCACCGCGCGTGCCCGACTGATCAGCCAGCGCTGCACCCGCGCGCCCACCGATTCCGCGGCACCGCCCAGCATCAGCCGGTCTCCCTCCAGCCTTATCGTGCGCGTCGCGCCCTCGACCCAATGGATCGTCACCTCACGCCCCTCCAGCGGAAACAACGCGCCATGCTCCAGTGGAGTTATGGTCGGCTGCTTGGCCATCTGCGCCCGCACCCAGCCTTCATGGTCCTGCGCCCAGCCCAGCGCCTTCTTCAGATTCGCCCGCATCGGCAGCGACAGGCGCAATTCGCCCCGTACACTGTCGATCGTCAGCCGATAGGCCCGCGCCCGTGCCGACCGGCGCACCCGCACCGGCATCGCCACGCCGTCGATCAGGATCGCTGCGTCACAGTTCCCGGTCGACAAGATGATTTTCCCAGTCGCCCGCATCCGCTTCCGCCACGGTCCAGCCACGCACCGACTCCCCGGCGCGATGTACCGCTTCCCGGTCGCCGCAGACCAGATAATGCCATGCCGGCAGCGGCAGCCCTTCCTCGCGCAGGCGATAGGCGCAGGTGCGCGGCAGCCAGCTTATCTGCTTCACCTTGGCCGGCGTCAGCCGCACGCAATCGGGCACGAATTTGCGCCGGTCCTTGTAATTGCAGCATTGCCCGCTCTGCCGGTCGAGCAGGCGGCAGGCGACATTGGTAGGATAGATACGCCCCGTATCCTCATCCTCGGCCTTGTGCAGACAGCATTTGCCGCACCCGTCGCACAGTGCTTCCCACTCGGCACGATCGAGCTTGTCGAGGGGTTTTTCCCAGAAATGCGTCACTTGATCCATTTTTCAAAGAAAGCCAGCACCTTGTCCGGCGCGCCCTCATCCACATCCGGCGTACCGGGATCATCCACCGGCACCAGCGCCACCGGCTTACCGTCCCGGTCGAACAGATAGGGCGTCCGGCTATGGCTGACCAGATAGTCGGTCGAACCCGCCGATTGCTCGGGATTATAGATCACCACGAAATCCTTGGCGACCTTCGCGATCTGCGCCTTCGTACCGGTCAGCCCGATCAGGCGCGGATGGAAGGCCGCGACATAGGTTTTCAGCACGGCGGGCGTATCGCGTTCCGGGTCGACGCTGATCAGCATCGGCTGCACCTTCGCGGCGAGGGCGGGCTTTTCCTTCTCGAATTTGGAAAATGCCTGCATGATCCGTTGCAGGTCGACCGGGCACACATCCGGGCAATAGGTATAGCCGAAATAGACGAGGCGATACTGGCCCTTATAATCGTCCCATTTCGTCGGCTTGCCATCCTGATTGGTCAGGGTGAAGGGCGCACCGATCCGCGCGCCGACCAGTTCGCCCGGTTCGCTATCCCCGCTTGATGCATTGCCTCCAGACCCCATATTGCAGGCAGCCAGCAGGGCCAGAAGAGGCAGGACCAGATAAGGCAGAGCGGAGGCGACGGCGTCTTTGTTCATGGCATGGCCAGCCATGCCCTGCTAGGACATGTTTTGCAATGCAACGGGGCGCCCAGATGAAGACCAAGTTCCTTTCCACGATCCTCGGCTCCATGGCGCTCGCGCTGCTCGTGCCGTCCGCTGCGCAGGCGCAATTCTCGGATAATTATAATTTCCTGAAGGCGGTGAAGGACAAGGACGGGCAGAAAGTCACCGATCTGCTCCAGAAACCCGGCTCCACCGTCATCAACAGCCGCGACCTGTCCACCGGCGAAAATGCGCTGCACATCATCGTCGCGCGCCGCGATGCAAGCTGGCTGGCCTTCCTGCTGTCAAAGGGCGCCAACCCCAATCTGACCGACAATGATGGCAACACGCCGCTGATGGATGCCGTACAGGGCCGGTTCGAGGAAGGCGCGCGCACGCTGCTCACCTATAATGCGCAGGTGGACAAGGTGAATGGCAGCGGCGAAACCCCGCTGATCCGCGCGGTACAGTTGCGCGACGTCGGCCTCGTCCGCCTGCTGGTGGCGCAGGGCGCCAATCCCGACAAGCGCGACACCATCGCCGGCATGTCCGCCAAGGATTATGCCGAACGCGACGGCCGCACCCCCGGCCTGGTCGAGGCGCTGGACGCCGCAAAGCCCGCGACCAAACCCAACGGCCCGGTTCAGGGACCGGTATTTTAAAGAATAAATCCGCCCCTGAAAGGGGAGGGGGACCGCTCGCGAAGCGAGTGGTGGAGGGGTAAACGCGCCACGTCTGCGGGCTCGATCACCCCGCCCGCACTTCCTCCTCACTCCACCAGCGCAGATGATGCGCCACGCCGCTCTGCCGGACACAGGCCTCCAGCGCACCAGCCAGCCGCTCCACCGTCTCGCTGGTGTCAACCGGACGAAACCAGCGCCAGAGTCGCGGTTTCGATGGCTCAATGAAACAGAGATGCCCGTCGGGATATTCGAGATAGGCGCCACAGCCGATCCAGAGCGGAAAGCGGTCATGCGCAATCATCACGCACCAGCCCCAATCCTCCGCAACGGTCTTCTTAATCCGATAGCCGTGCGAAGGTAGCCCCGCCGCCAGCAATCGCGCCAGCATCTCACCGCCGGGCTGCACCTTCGGCCCGTCGCGCAACGCGCCCGATCGAAATTCCAGATGCGACCGCATCGCGCCTCTACCCGTCACCAGCCCAGCTCCGCAGCATGGTCCGGATCGCTCAGCGCCGTCAATCGCCGGGCCGCACGCCGGGCGAAGCGCAGCGTCTCCGCCTTGCGCCGCGCCGCCGCCAGCGGCTCGACCGGGGCAGGGCGGACCAGTTCGGCATCATATTGGTCCGCCACGATCAGGCCAGTGCGGGTCGGCCACAGCGCCTCGCTGTCGAACAGGCTGATGTCGAACCCGGCCGGCACCGCCCAGAAATAGCGGTCGCAATAGTCGAAATAATCGGGCCATTTCATGTCGCCCAGCAAATCGGCCTTGCTGCATTTGATCTCGACGATGGTCAGCCGCCCGGCGCTGTCGATCGCCATGATATCGGCCCGCCGGCCATTGGGCAGCGGCACTTCCAATATGCCGCTCATGTCATGGCGGAAGAAAAGGCGCAGCGTGCCCCGCGCCACGGCAAGCGCTGTCCCGTCCGTCAGGGGCGTACAGCTTTGGGCAGACATGTCGTTCATACGCCGACATTAGAACAAGTCAGGAACAAAAGAAAAGGCCGATTCGGACATCCGAACCGGCCTTCATGATTCACGCCAGGCGCGCAGCGCGCGGGACCAAATCAGCGATAGAAAATATGATTGTCGATCGACGCCAGCTTGGCCTTACCCCAGCCCGGCGCGACGCGGCGAGCGTGGAAGAACAGCGCGCCTTCGGCCAGGCTGTCCCAGCTGTCGTCGGTGGCGATCTGGGCGATCGCAACCGCTTCACGCCAGCTGCGGCTTTCCTCACGAATGGGGGGCATGGCATGGCCGCGCACGAAGCTGAACTGGCTCGGCTGATAGACGACGCCACACAGGCTGTCGGCGAAACGGCCGGACTTGGCGCGGTTGATGATCACACGGGCAACGGCCAGCTGGCCTTCCAGGCTTTCGCCCTTGGATTCGAAATAGACCGCTCCGGCCAGGCACTTCATGTCGCCGTCCAGCTCCTCGGGCGCGCCTTGGGCGTCGACCAGAGCAGCGAGGCTGGTTGCCTGCACATCGGAATCGGGAGAAATCACGGTATCGCCCTTGGGGGCGGAGGCCAGCGGCTGCGAAACTTCGCGCGGCGTGGCATAGATGACAGCGGCCTGAGAGCCAGCCATCGGCGCTACGGAAAGCGCGGCAGGAAGGGTAGAAGCCGACGAGATCGCTTCACTTGCGATCGACATGTCGGAAGCCGTCATCGCTGCTGCGGCTGACAAGGCAAAGGCTGCGGCGATCGCAGCTTTCAGACGAAAACTCATTATAGCTCAAAAACATGCGGTTCTTGGCCGGGGCGTCGTCTCTTTTTAACCCATATTCACCGCGACGACCGGCCGCCCCCCGTCTGCGTGTTTACCGCGCCCGCCCCCTTGGGCGAATGTGGCAACCTGCGCGTTGGCGTTGGGCGCCTTTGCCCGGGTCGAAACGATGAGTCAACGATCAGCAGATCGTTTCAGCGGCGAACCGTTCCGCTTCCGGGATGTCGAGTTCGATTATCCACAGGTCGGGGTCCGACCTGCGGCGACGCGCTATATAGTGATCTAGCGCCTCAGAACCCTCCTCTGGGGTGGGTCCACAGCGCATCAACGCATAACCGCCCTGAAGGTTCGCCACCCTTTCAAAAAGTCCCGATTCCACGCCCCGGTCCATCGTCTGAACCAATATTACGCCGCTGATCTCGTCCCCTTTGATCAGGATCGTGGCAAATCCACCGGCAGCCGCGACCCGCCGCCGCAGGGCACCGACCAGCATCGCACTGGTCAGCCGGGCGTCAGCCGCCATAGCCGGGCAGCGAAGACAGCGCGAATTGCGACCGCATGAAAGTACCGGTCCCGCGCCCGACTTCCTCACCATCGGAATCGATAAGGCTCGCCTCCGCCACGAAGACGCGGCGCTTGCCGCTGATCCAGCGGCCTTCGGCACGAATACGCCCCGGCCCGATCGGCCGGGTGAAGAGCAGGTTGAAGGCGGTCGTCAGCAGGAAACGATCGCTGACCAGGCTGTTGGCGGCATAGAAGGCCGCATCATCCAGCATCTTGAAATAGACGGTGCCATGCACCGCCCCGGCGGCGTGAAACTGATTCTCATCGACATCGAAATCGATGATTGATCGTCCCGCTTCCGGGATCGTCAGATCCGACCGGAACAACCGGTTGATCGGCGCGGAACGATAAAGCTGTTCGAGCGCGCGGAAATGCGCGGCTTCGCCACTGGGGCTGTCCGGGCCACGGCTATCGGGGCCACCGGGGCCGTCAGGCTGCGTCACGCGCCCCGCCGCCAGCCAGCAGCGCATGCAGCGCCTCGGTCGACTTCGCACCACGCAACCGCGCCACATTATTGTCGTCACGCAGATAGCGGGACACGCGCGCCAGAGTCTTCAGATGCTCGGCGCCGCTGTCGACCGGCGACAGCAGGGCAAAGACGATATCGACCGGCGCCTCGTCCACCGCATCGAACGGCACCGCTGGATCGAGCAGCACGACGACACCGCACATCTTGTCCAGACCCGGAATCTTCGCATGGGGAATGGCGACACCGCCGCCGAAACCGGTCGATCCCAGTCGCTCGCGCTCGAACAGCGCGTCGCCCACTTCGTCGGCTTCCAGATCATAGGCGCAGGCGGCGAGGGCAGCGATCTTCTGGAACAGCGCCTTCTTGCCGTTCGCCGCTAGCCCCGTCGCCAGAGCGTCGGGCGAAACGATGTCGTTGAGATTAACCATGGTGTATCCGAAACGGCCGAGCCGCGCAGGCCAAGTCATCGCGCTTGTGCTCGGACAATGAAAGCCCGGCCCCATAAGCCGCCTGCAACCACAGGTCAAGGCAAGGGGCCGGGCCAGCAAGGGGTGCCCTACAGGACAGCCCCTCCACAATTCAACGCATCAGGCGCGCGGTTCTACCCAACCAATGGTCCCGTCATGTCGACGATAGACCATATTATAGGCGGACGTACCGGCATTCATGAACAACAGCGCGTTGGTATTGCGCAGGTCCAGCATCATTACCGCGTCGGATACGCTCGCCTGCGGAATGTCGACCCGGGTTTCCGCAACGATCAGGGGCGCGTCGGCCGGTTCTTCCTCTTCATCGGCATTTGCGGCAAAAATGGTGTAGCCCGCGCCATCTATATCATCGACACTATAGCCATTGGCGCGCTGCGCCTCGGCAGCGGCGGCCTGGACGCTGCGATCCTTCAACCGGCGCATATAGCGGCGAAGCTGCTTTTCGATGCGGTCGGATGCCTGATCGAAGGCGGGATGCGCTTCCTGCGCCTCGCCCGCGCCCTTCAGGATCAGTCCCGTCATCACATGACAGACGATGTCGCAATGAAAGGCTCCATGCGGTGCCTTGCGAAAGGTCACCTGGGCGGAAATCGTGCGAGAGAAATATTTCTCGGCCACAGCCTCCAAACGGTCGTAGACATGCTGCTTGAGCGCTTCGCCCGTTTCGACCTGATGCCCGGAAACACGAATATCCATATGCCTTCTCCTTATTCTTGCCAGGCCGCCAGGAAAGCGGCCCGGTGGGCGTGGAGGGCATAGGCCAGTTGCGGTCTATGCCTCCTGCAACCAGAGCGGCTCTTTCAGCGTCGCGACGAACGCTGCATGCCGTTCCAGTTCCGCCGCGCTCGCCGTAAAGACGCGCGCGGGACGAACAGGGCGAACCACGGGATTTTCCGTCAGTTCCACCCTGACGATCTCTTTTGCTTCCTCCTGTGCCAGACCCAGGCCGATCTGACGGCCACCGGTCAGTTCGATATAGAGTTGCGCCAGCAATTCAGCGTCGAGCAGTGCGCCATGCTTGACGCGATGACTGCGGTCGATGCCGTAGCGGGTGCAGAGCGCGTCCAGACTATGTTTGGCGCCGGGATGCAGCGTGCGGGCGATGGCGACGGTGTCGATCATCCGATCCATCGACACGTCGGGCAGGCCACACAATTTGAGTTCGTGATTGAGGAAGCCGAAGTCGAAGCGCGCATTATGCGCGACCAGCGGGCTGTCCTCCAGAAATGCGAGCAGCTCTGCCGCGCCGCTCGAAAAGAGCGGCTTGTCGCGCAGAAACTCCTCCGACAGGCCATGCACATTGAAGGCGGCCGTCGGCATGTCGCGCTGCGGATTATAATAAGCGTGGAAGGTCCGGCCGCTGGGTACGCGATTGACGAGTTCGATGCAGCCGATCTCGACCAGCCGGTCGCCCGATACAGGATCGAATCCTGTCGTTTCGGTATCGAAAATGACTTCTCGCATCGCCCTCTTCATTCGACTCTATGGGCCAACCCTTATCTGCCTGTCTTGCGTCCAAGGCAAGCGACCAGACGCCTGACCTGTGCGCGGGTTGCGGCAAATGTCGTACCCGTCTGGATGATATAGTCGGCCCGCGCGCGTTTTTCAGCATCGGCTGTTTGCAGATGGACAATCTGGCGGAATTTTTTGGCGCTCATTCCCGGCCGCGCCAGGACTCGGCGGCGCTGTTTCCACGCCGGCGCGCTGACCACGATGATGCCCGCCAGCCCGCGTCTCTGCCCCTTCCCCTCAAACAGCAGGGGAATGTCCAAAATCACGAACGGCCGGGACCGATGACGTTGCAGGAATCGCCTGCGCGACTCCCGCACCGCCGGATGGACGATCGCCTCCAGCGCCCTGCGCTCGCCCGGATGACCAAACACCGCCGCGCCCAGCTTCGCCCGATCGACACCCTTGGGGCCCGTCGTGCCGGGAAAGCGCGCCTCGATCGCCGGGAGCAAAGCGCCGCCCGGCCCCTGCAGCCGATGCACCTCGGCGTCCGCGTCGAACAGCGGCACGCCGGCCTTGCGGAACATCGCCGCCACCGCCGACTTGCCCATGCCGATCGACCCTGTCAGGCCGTAGACCTTCATCAGCCGCCCTCAGTAGTCCGCAGCGAGCAGCAACGCGCGCAATTCCTCGTCCAGGTCGCGCGGCGCTTCCGCGTCGAAGAAGATATCGAACGCCAGCGCCGCCTGCCCGATCAGCATTTCGAGGCCATCCAGCGTCTTGAGACCCCGCGCGCTCGCCGCCTTGAGCAATCCCGTCTCCAGCGGCGCATAGACGATGTCATAGACCGTCGCGCAATCGGCCAGCGGCGCCAGATCCAGTTCCAGCAGCGGCTGGCCCACCATGCCGAGCGACGTCGCATTGACCAGCAGGTCCGCCTTCGGCAGCGCGTCGCTTATGCCGATCGCCTGCCCCTTGACCCCAGCCCGGTCGAGCAGCGCCTGCCCCTTGGCCGGATCGCGCGCCATGACCGTGATATTCGGCACGCCCAGGCTGGTCAGCGCGAACAATATCGCCCGCGCCGCGCCACCGGCCCCGACGATGACGGCGCTCTGTCCCTTCCACTTGTCGCGCAACAGCGGCTGGAGGAACCCGCCCGCATCGGTATTCGTGCCGATCAGAGGCCCGCCCGTCTCGCTGGCGATGGTGTTCACCGCGCCGATCCGTTCGCGCACCCCTCCCGGATCGTCGACATAGTCCATCACCGCTATCTTGTGCGGAATGGTGACATTGCAGCCCAACCAGTCGGGATCGGCCCGCCGCATCAGGAAATAGGCGGCCAGCCCCTGCGGCGTCACATGGGTCTTCTTATATTCCGCCTCGATATCCAGCGCGTTCAGCCAGAAATTATGGATCAGCGGCGATTTGCTGTGCGCAATAGGGTCGCCGATCACTTCGGCATAGGGCAGCTTGTCGGTCATGCCGCCAAAACGCCCCGCACGCGCAGAAAGTCAAGCAAAGGCAGCAGCGGCAGGCCTTGAATCGCGAACTGGCTGCCCTCGACCTTGCTGAAAATCTGTACCCCTGGTCCCTCGATCCGGTAGCAACCCACGCACCAGCGCAATTCCTCCCAGTCGGCGTCGAGATAGGAGGCGATGAAGGCGTCGGACAGCGGCCGCACCGTCATCCGCACCCGCTCGACATGGCGCCAGATCGCCTCACCATTCAGCGCCACGACCGCCGCGCTGTGCAGATGATGCACCCGGCCCGACAGCAGACGCAGGATGCGTTCCGCATCCGCCCGATCGACCGCCTTGTCGATCATCTCGCCCCGTTCTTCGCCATCCCCGATACTCAGAGTCTGGTCGCATCCCAACACCAGCCCGCCCGGCACCCGGCGCGACACCTTGAGCGCCTTCAATTCCGCCAGCGCATCGGCCAGCGCCCGCGCATCCAGCCCGTCGGCGCGCAGCGCCTCCTTGGCCGCCTCCTCGTCCACGCCGGGCGACAGCGCCTCGAACGGCACCTGCGCGGCGGCCAGCAAGGCCCGGCGGCTCGCGCTCTGCGAAGCCAGAACGATCATAGCGGCGCCCCTTCGGCCAGTTCGCGGTCATTGAACAGGTTGATGATGGCGGCGGCGGCCTCCTCGATCGACCGGCGCGTCATATCGATCACCGGCCAGCCATTGTCGGCGAACATGCGCCGGGCAAAGGCCAGTTCCTCCTGCACCTTGTCATTGTCGACATAGGCTGTCTCTGGCGCCTGATTCAACGACAGCAACCGGTTGCGGCGGATCTGGATCAGCCGTTCGGGGCTGACCGTCAGGCCCACGACCATCGGATGCTTCAGCCCATAAAGGCTGCGCGGCGGCGGCGATTCCGGCACCAGCGGGATGTTGGCGGTCTTGTAGCCGCGATTGGCGAGATAGATCGACGTCGGCGTCTTGGACGCACGCGACACACCCGCCAGCACGATGTCGGCCTCCTCCCAATTTTCATGCCCCACGCCATCATCATGGGCGATGGTGAACTGGATCGCCTCGATCCGGGCGAAATAGGCCTCGTCCAGGATATGCTTGCGCCCCGGCCGGGTCCGCGTCTCCTGCCCCAATATATTCGACAGCGCGTCCGCCACGCTATCCAGCGCCGCGACATGCGGCAGGCCCAGCGCGCGACAGCGCGTCTCCAGCCGCCGGCGCAGCACATGATTGGTCAGAGTGAACAGCACCAGCCCCGGATTGGCGCTGATCTCCTCCATGATCCGGTCCAGATGCACGTCGGACCGCACCATTGGCCAGAAATGGCGGATCGCCTCGACATTTTCGAACAGGCCGATCGCCGCCTTGGCGATATTCTCCAGCGTTTCACCGGTGGAGTCCGACAGGAGATGAAGGTGGATGCGCGCCATGGACATATCTCTGTGGGGTGCCTGTGGATAAATCAAGGGATGAATCTGGGGATAGAATCCCGCCTTTCTCCCGTCCCCACTGACCGGAATCTTATCCACAAGCCCCCAACAGGCCCGGAATTCCATCAACAGCCTGTGGATAACGGGGATAGAGTCGATGACTCGCCATGCCCCTCCGTGACTCTCCTGAGTCAAGTTGTTGGCAAAAGCGGGCACAGCGCATAAACCCCGCTGCCAACGGACCTACTATCTCCCCCTATCTTTGAATCTAAATAATAAGAGAGAATGTGATGCGCGAAGACGCCCCGGCGAGTCCGATCGAGAAACCGCTCCTCGCCGTTCTGAAAGGGGATCGTCCCGCCGTGCCGCCCCACTCACCGCCAATCTGGTTGATGCGCCAGGCCGGCCGCTATCTCCCCGAATATCGGGCGCTGCGGGCGGAAAAGGGCGGCTTTCTCGAACTCGTCTATGACAGTCCAGCCGCGGCAGAAGTGACTCTCCAACCGATCCGGCGCTTCGGCTTCGACGGCGCGATCCTCTTTTCCGACATTCTTATCGTCCCCTACGCCATGGGGCAGGATCTCTGGTTCGAGGCTGGCGAAGGCCCGCGTCTCGCTCCCATCCTCAGCGAAACCGACCTGTCGGCGCTGACACCCGATTTCAGCCGCTTCGATGCGGTCTACGAGACGGTGCGGCAGGTGAAGGCGGCCCTAGGCCCCGACGTCACCTTCCTGGGCTTTGCAGGCAGCCCCTGGACCATTTCGACCTATATGGTGGCGGGGCAGGGCAGCAAGGATCATGGGCTGGCTCGTCGCATGGCCTATAACGAGCCGGAACGCTTCGCCGTCCTGATCGACGCCATCGTCGAAGCAACCGTCATTTACCTCAGCGGCCAGATCGAGGCCGGCGTCGAGGCCGTGCAATTGTTCGACAGCTGGGCGGGCAGCCTGTCGCCGCTCCAGTTCCAGCGCTGGGTGATCGAGCCCAACAAGCGCATCGTCGCCCGGCTGAAGGTGCTGCACCCAACCATCCCTATCATCGGCTTCCCCAAGGGCGCAGGCGCGAAGCTGGCCGATTATGCGGCGCAGACCGGCGTCGATGCCGTCGGTGTCGATGAAACGATCGATCCGCACTGGGCCAATCAGGCGCTGCCCGCTGGTATGCCGGTGCAGGGCAATCTCGATCCGCTGGCCCTCATCGCTGGCGGCCGTGCGGTGGAGGAGGCGGTCGACAACATCCGCGCCGCCTTTGCCGATCGCCCGCATATCTTCAATCTTGGTCATGGCATATTGCCCGACACACCCATTGCACATGTCGAAGCACTCATTAGCTATGTCCGAAAGGAAGGAGTGCTCGCCTGATGGCCTATCTTGGTGCCGCCTATCTCTGGGTGAAGGCCGCCCATGTCATCTTCGTCATCTTCCTGATGGCGGGGCTGTTCATGATGCCGCGCTTCTTCGTCTATCATCAGGAGACCGTGCCCGGATCGCCGGAGGACAAGCGCTGGATCGAGCGGGAAGGGCGGCTGCTCAAGATCATCCTCAACCCCTCGCTGATCCTCGTCTGGGTCTTCGGCCTGATGCTGATGGTGGAAATCGGCGCCTGGCATTTCGGCTGGTTCCACCTGAAACTGCTCTTCGTGCTGGGCCTGTCAGGCTATCATGGCTGGATAGCCAGTTATGCGAAGAAGCTGGCGCGTGGAGAGCGTCCGCTGGGTGACCGGCAGTTGCGGATGCTGAACGAGATTCCCGGTGTCGCCGCGGCGGTGATCGTCATCGCCGTGATCGTGAAGCCTTTTTAAGCTCATCGTCATTGCGAGCGGAGCGAAGCAATCCACGGTGTGCCCTTGGATTGCTTCGCTCCGCTCGCAATGACGACAGGTTTATGGCCAAGGGAGATTCCTATCCTATTCCCGGCCCTTCATGCTATATCGGTGATCATCCCGCAGAGGCGCGAATAGGATCAGTGCCGCGCAATAAAATGTCAAAATCTGCGGGAAATATGCGAAGTTAAGCGTCAGCCCCGGAGCATCGTCTCATGAATCCTCCCCGTCTCTGGTTCGGTCCAAAGCGTATCGGCTGGGGCTACAGCCCCCGCACCTGGGAGGGCTGGGCGATCACCGGCCTAGTCGTCGCCAGCTGCATTATCGCAAAGCGATTTACCTGACTCAGTCTGACCTGACTCAAATCGAACATGAACCGTTCGTGCTGAGTAGGGGCTGAGCGAAGTCGAAGCCCCGTATCGAAGCATGGCTCCTTCGATATATGATTTACTTAGAGCATCGAGCCTTTAATCGGACGCATATCCAGCGGCTTTGAGGAAGTTTCGGCATTCGTCTGGGGTGTAGAGGTCGCAGATATTGCCGATGG
>NZ_FNYZ01000013.1 GCF_900109095.1 Sphingobium sp. AP50 | reverse complement strand
CCTTGTCTACGCACACCACGTCATGGCCAAAGTCCGCAAAACAGGCCCCGGACACAAGTCCAACATAACCCGTGCCGATCATCGTGATTTTCATGTGTAGGTCCGCGTCCTTGCAGGAGGTGAATGACGGTGGTTGCGACGGCTAACAGAGCGCCGCATCATTGTGAAGCGGCTTGCACCCCGGCGATCATGGCCCGCAAATGGGTGCGCCAGTGCGGCGCGGGGCCGCCCAGCGCCGCGAAGGTCTTGCCCTTGTCCAGCACAGAATAGCTGGGTCGCCGGGCGGGCGTCGGATAGTCGGCGGTGGCGATCGGCAGGATGGCCACATCCTTGTCCAGCAGGCCTGCCGCGCGCCCTTCCTCATAGATGGCGACGGCGAAGTCGTACCAGCTCGCCGCCCCGCTATCGGTATAATGGTGGATGCCCGTGGCACCCACATCGATCAGCTTCCAGATCGCCGCGGCCAGCGCCGGCGCATAGCTGGGCGTGCCGATCTGGTCCGCAACAACGCGGATTTCCGGCCGCTCCTTCATCAGGCGCAACATGGTATGCACAAAATTGCCGCCAACCGGCGCATAGACCCAGGCGGTGCGCACGATCAGCGCATCCTCACCGGCCAGGCTCTCGCCTGCGAGCTTGGTTTCGCCATAGACGCCGAGCGGGCTGGTCGGCGCATCCGGCGCGTAAGGCGTACCGGCCGTGCCATCGAACACGAAATCGGTCGAGACATGGACGAACCGCGCGCCCACGCTGCGCGCCGCATCCGCCAGCGCGCCAACGGCCGTGCCATTGACCGCCATCGCCCGGTCCGCATCGCTCTCCGCCTTGTCCACCGCCGTATAGGCAGCAGCGTTGATGATGACATTCGGCCGGACGGATTCAACGAAGGGCGCGATCAGGTCAGGCTGCGACAGGTCCAGTTCGGCCGATCCGACACAGACGAGGGTCACGCCTTCCGGCGCCGTGGCCTGCAATCCCCGCCCCAACTGCCCGTTACAACCGGTAATCAGCGCCTTCATGCGAAGGCCTCGATCTCGGCCAGCGCCTTGCCCTGCTGGTCCTTGCCCGACAGTTGCGGCTCCAGGCCCTCCAGCGGCCATTCGATGCCGACCGCCGGATCATTCCACATCAGCGAATGTTCAGCCGACGGATCATAGGGCGCCGTGCACTTGTAGAGGAAGTCGGTGCCGTCCTCCAGGCTGACAAAGCCATGGGCGAAGCCCGGCGGCACCCAGAACATGCGCTTGTTGGCAGCCGACAATTCCACGCCCGCCCACTTGCCGAAAGTCGGGCTGGAGCGACGCAGATCGACCGCCACGTCCCACACCCGGCCGGACACGACCCGTACCAGCTTGCCCTGCGGATTGGGGTTCTGGAAATGCAGTCCACGCAGCACGCCCTTGGCCGAACGGCTGTGATTGTCCTGCACGAAATTCAGATCCAGCCCCGCCTCGGCAAAGCCCGCCGCATTCCAGCTTTCCATGAAGAAGCCCCGATCGTCACCGAACACACGCGGCTCGATGATCAGCAGGCCTTCAATGCCCGTCTCGATGATGTTCATGCGAACGCGCCCTTGCCTTCCAGCAGCTTGACCAGATAATTGCCATAACCGCTCTTGCGCAGCGGCGCGGCCAGCGCTTCGAGCTGGGCGTCATCGATGAAGCCCTGACGCCAGGCGATTTCCTCGGGGCAGCAAATCTTCAGGCCCTGCCGTTCTTCGGTCACGCGGACATAGAGCGACGCATCCAGCAGCGAGCCATGCGTGCCGGTATCGAGCCAGGCATAGCCACGGCCCATGATCTCGACGTTCAGACTGCCTTCTTCCAGATAGAGGCGGTTGAGGTCGGTAATTTCCAGTTCGCCACGCGGCGAGGGCTTGAGCGAGCGTGCCAGTTCGACCGCGCGACCGTCATAGAAATACAGGCCCGTCACCGCATAGTTGGACTTGGGCTCTTCGGGCTTTTCCTCGATCGTCTCGGCCCGGCCATCCGCATCGAACGATACCACGCCATAGGCCTTGGGATCGTTGACATAATAGCCGAACACCGACGCACCGTTCGTTCGCTGG
This sequence comes from Sphingobium sp. AP50, assembly GCF_900109095.1. GTDB lineage: Bacteria > Pseudomonadota > Alphaproteobacteria > Sphingomonadales > Sphingomonadaceae > Sphingobium. The sequence continues at coordinate 164,185 of NZ_FNYZ01000013.1, read as the reverse complement.
TCAGCCTTGCTCAAAAGATCGCCCAGACCATGACCGTAGAAGATATTGTCGCCCAGAACGAGGGTCGACGGGCTGTCGCCCACGAAATCCGCGCCGATCAGATAGGCCTGCGCCAGACCGCCCGGATCAGGCTGCACCGCATAGGACAGGGACAGGCCCCATTCCTCACCCGTACCTAGCAACGCCTTGAAGGCGGCGGCGTCATGCGGCGTCGTGATGATCAATATTTCACGAATGCCCGACAGCATCAGCGTCGACAAAGGATAATAGATCATGGGCTTGTCATAAACAGGCATAAGCTGCTTCGACACACCCTTCGTCAGCGGATAGAGCCGGGTACCAGACCCACCCGCCAATATTATACCTTTGCGCAATCTATGCCCTCCCGAATCAAGCGATCTCTAGAGCCAATCCGAATGTGTGGAAACTAAGCCCCCGAATTCATCGAGCTAGGGCATAGCGGATGGATTTCGCACATGCAAAAACAATCCGGAGGGGTCCACATTCATTTCGGCGACGCAACACGACGCTTGGTCGCATGCCGGTGCCATAGGCGTAAAACCCACCCGCCCCTTCCCCTATGAACGGCTTTGCCCCTAGGATGTCCCATCCCGTTCCCGATCGGAGACCATGATTGATGAAAAGACGTGAACTGCTGCACAGCAGGCTCAGCAACGGATCGGTCATGGTCAATGAAGGCCATGGCTTTGCGGCAAAGTTCGCACTTGCTCTCTACCGGCGCCGCGCCATCTATTCCTTCATTCCCAAAAACGCCTGCTCGACGATGCGCTTCACCCTGGCGGTAGATAATGGCTTCCTGCGCGCGACGGATTCGATCCAGTGGATTCACGCCAATAATGGCGCCTTCATCGCGACCCAGCCGGATCTGGTCACGGCCGATTTTACCTTCACCATATTGCGCTGCCCGTTCGATCGCCTTGCCAGCGCCTATCTCGACAAGATCGTCGGCATGCATCGCGACGCCTGGGACTTTCGGGAGGAAGGTCATGCCAGCGGCACCGCCATGGACGCTTCCTTCACCGATTTCGTCCGCACCATCACCAGTCACAAGAGCAAGCGGCAGAATATCCACTGGCGCCCGCAAAGTGACTTCATTCTCTACGCCGATTATGATCGCTATTATGCTTTCGCTGACATTCCCGCGATGGCCCGCGACCTCAAGGCCGTGCTGGACCTCGACATTCTCGACGCCCGATCGATGACCGGCCATGGCCGCGGCAGCCTGACCAAATTGGACGGCGATTATGCGGATATGCCCGCGCTCGACATCGCCCTGCTCAAACGGGATGGGCAATGCCCGTCGACCCAGTCGCTCTACACGGATGAAACCATCCGGCTGGTCAGCAAATGCTATAGGGACGACATCCGCCTCTACCGGAAACGCACCGGCCAGCCCTGCCTGTTCATCGACTGACGAGCTTCAGCGCGTCCAACAAATCCGCCGTCGCCTCGTCCCATCCCCGCCGCTCCGTCGGAGTCTGTGGTTGCGGACAGGGCAAGGCCGCCATCAATGTCGCGGCCAGATCCGCCGGCGCATCCGACGGGAAGAAATGCAGGCCGGGCCGCTCCAGTTCGCGGAAAACCGGCAGGTCCCGCGCCAGCACCTTGCACCCCTGATCCAGCGCCTCGATGATCGGCAGACCAAAACCCTCGCCATGGGACGGCACCAGGACCAGCGCGGCCCGGCGGTACAACTCCGTCAACAATTCGTCGGACACGTCGCTCAGCCAATATAACTGTTCTCCCCTCAAGGGGTGATCGAGCAACCTCTGCTGCAAGGCCTCGGTCCGCCAGCCGGGACGACCGGCGATCACCAGCATCGGCGCATCGCCATCCTGCGCCCAAAGCCACTCCATCGCGTCCAGCGCCTTGTCATGCGCCTTGCGCGGCTCGATCGTACCGACCATCAGCACAGTCGGAACCGTAGCCATATGATCCAGCAGGGCACGGTCCCGCTCCGCAATGCCCTTGCTTGGCGCACTGGCGGACAGATCGCCGCTCAGCATGATCCGCGCGATGCCGATCTCGCTGGCCCTGCGCCCGCCATGCGCGCCCAGCCAGTCGCGCATCTCATCGGCGACATGGGCCGATATGCCGATCAACTGATCGGCGTGGCGCAGCAATATCTTCATCCAGCGCCGGAAATGCCGGCCGGTACTGTCGGGAAACCAGTGCGGATGGGTCAGCGGCAACATGTCATAAACGATGATGTGAACACCCACTCCCCGGCGCTTCCATCCGGCAATCTGCCGCCGGTGTCGCCAGAGGCGATGCGCAGCAAGGTCGAGGCCCAAAAAGATATCGCCCGCCGCAACGCGCACCGACACCGGACGATCGGGCATGCCTGTTGTCAGAAAATCCGGCGACGCCTCGCAATAGCCGCGCTTGACAGTAGCGAATACCGGCACCAGCCGCACACCGGACAGATCGGTCGCCAGCAATTGCAGCCAGATCGCCCGCACCACTCGCTGGATGCCCGTTCTGGCATCATGCTGGATGATCGTGGACACATCGACCAGCAGTTGCCGGCATTGCAGGTCATCCGCTTGGCGGTGGGTGCGCTTGCCGAGAAGGCCACACACCCACCGCAAGGGATTAATCGTCCCCGGCATGCGCCATGTAGAATTCGTAAGCCTCGTCCACATCATCGAACATGGTCAGGCGCCCGCCGGTAAGAACGCCGGCCTTGGTACAATTTTCGCGCACATAACCGGCATTGTGCGAAACCATGATCATTGCGCGGTCCGCACGCTTGACGTTCAATTCTTCATAACAGCGGTCGCGGAAGCGAGCGTCACCAACCGCCGTGACCTCATCGATCAGAAAGCAGTCGAACTCGATCGCCATGGACACGGCAAACCCCAGTCGCGCCCGCATCCCGGAAGAATAGGTCCGCAACGGCTCCCACAGGAACTTGCCCAGTTCCGAAAAGGACTGCACAGCATCGACCTTCTCTTCCGGATCGACACCATAGACGCGGCAGATGAAACGCAGATTATCGTAGCCGGTAAGCGAATATTGGAATGCACCGGAAAAGGCGAGCGGCCATGACACAGTCATATTCCGGATCACCTTGCCGCGCGTCGGCTGCTCCGCTCCTCCGATAATCCGAACGAGAGTGGACTTGCCCGCACCGTTGCGACCAAGGATACCCACTTTCTCGCCTTTGGCGATCTGCAGATTTACCTCACTGAAAACCTGATGCCGGCCGTGGCGCGTCGGATAGCTCTTCCAAACATCGTCCAGAATGATCATTGCGGCACCAATTCTCTTTCCACAGCGCGGATCTGGATCAGGGCCAACCCCATCAAAGTGATGCAAACCAGCGCCATATAGCCCAGGTCATAATGGGGCGTGAAATGCGATCCGAAAAAGCCATCGCGCACGCATTCCACGCCATGGACCATCGGCAACCACAGCACGATGGACTGCATGCTTTGCGGAAGGGAATCCACAAGATAGGCCGCCCCGGACAAGGGGAAAAGAAGATAGGAGCAGGGATGCCAGAACTTGTCGATCAGTTCGTGCCGATGCGACACAGCGCCCAGGAACATCGCCATGGACGAACCGAACCATGCCAGCATGCCCCAGCCCTCGACCACTTTGATCACGTCCTCTGGCATCGACAGCCAACCCATGGTCGCAAAGAAAAGGGTCAGCACCACGAACGACGTCGCAACGCCGGACATCTCCAGCACCAGCCGTGACAGGAAGATATCGATAATCTTCACGTTGCGGTGATACATCAAAGACAGGTTCGGCTCGATCGAGCCAATAAGCCGCGAAGGCATGTTGCGCCAGACAAGCACGCTGGAATAGCCGGTAACGGCAAAGGCTGTGATCGGAAGATCAGAACCATGTACGCTCTTGGTCAAATTCCAGAGCGTAACAATGCCGATAGTGAATACCATCGGCTCCACAAACAGCCACAGGAAGCCGATATTGTGGCGTCCATAACGGGTGATCATTTCACGACGCAGCAGCGCCCCGATCACCCGTCGCTGGACGGCCCAGCCCTCACGCACACCGTGATTGTCCGTTTCGTCCTGCATCGACATCAGTCGCGATGCTCGCGAATGCCCGCGGTCAACATGGTCAGAATACCCCAAGCGACCAGACCGATCACCAAAGTGCTCAATATGCCACGCAACCGCTTGGGTTCGTCGGAAGAGTCCGGCAGGCTCGGCTCGGCGATACGCTCGATATAGGCACGCTTGCGGCGCGCCTCATTACGCGCCTCCTGATAGGAGGCAATGGCAGCACCCAGTTGCTTGTCGGCGACTTCGCTTTCCAGTTGCAACCGCTGATATTCGGCGGCGGTGGCCGCCAGTGACGTACGGTCACCGGCAATCTGCCCCATCTGCGAGTCAATCTCGCGCCCCAGTTGGGCAATGCGCGACGTAAGCACCGGGATCTGCGGGTTCTGCGGGGTGAAAGCGCGCAACTGGACCAGTTCGGTCTTCGTCGCGATCAGTTCGTCCTGCAACTTCGAGATCATTTGCAATTGAACGGTGGCCTGACTCTGCGGATCGACGACGCCGCTGCGATTGCGATAGTTGGACAGCGCAACGGCCGCATCGCGCGCGACCACCTTCGCCTCGCCCAATTCCTTGTTCGCATAATCGATCAGATCGCCACGCCCGCGTTGATTCAGGCGATTCACCACCTCTTCGGCACGCTGCAACAAACGCTCGTTGATCGCCTTCGCATCCTGGGGCGTGAAGGCCCGCACACGCAACGTGGTAATCGCCGACGCGCTGTCATTGACGATTTCCAGCTTGTTGACATAGAAGCGATACAGGCGCTCGTTGACACCCTGTTGTCCTAACGGATTGAAGCGATTGAAGATCGATGCATCGCCACCCGTGGTATAGGCACGCGCCACCAGACCGTCGCTGTTCACCGCCTTCAGCGCATCACGCGACAAAATATAGTCGCGCGTCACATAGGCTTCGCCGCTGTTGGTAGAAAAGCCACTGGCTTTCAACAACATGCCCAGGCCCGGACCGCTGCTGCCCTTGTCCGAACTCTGCACCATGAAGCGCGATTCGGACATATAGACGTTCGAAGCGAACAAGCCGAAATAAAGGATGGAAATAAAGGTGGGCACAGCCACCGTGGCCAGAAACAGAGGACTTTTCAGGCCCGCTAATTTTTCGGTTATATTGCTCATCAAGCCCCAGCAAGCCGAGTTGTTTCGCAGGGTGGTAAGCGTGCGCTGCAACAAAGTCCAGCATCCAATCGCTGCGACTCACCGCAGCAAAGTGGGCTTTCAACGGCACAAACCTTACCCGCCTAGCAACCGACCTATAGAAAAGGGCGACTGTTGCAGATGCAACAATCGCCCTTTTTTTCACAAGATCAAAACGAGACGCGCAAAAACCGCACGCACGATTCATCAATCCACAGGGATTTCCTCCCCCAGATTGGTTTCAACATTGTTGCCCTTAAAGAAGCGCACGAAGCGGTTATAATAATGAACCTGCTTGCGATTAAAGTTGTCGAACGACGCTTCATCGTAGAGCTGCTGAACATCCACGCCTTCCTTCAGCAACTTGCGCGCCGAAACATTGGGGATGCCAGCCTGATTGGCCATTTCGACCGTGCGCGTATCATGCGTCACCAGCATGGCAGGGGTACCGCCAAGCAAAGTGGCGATCACGCCGTGCAGACGAGTCCCAATCGCGAAATCCATCGTGGAAGCATAGTCGGTCCAAGTGCCGACATCGGTAAAAATCTTCAGGTTGGACTTGAGATAGTCGACGACCGCCCCCTTGTCCTCACTGCCATAGACCTGTGCCAGATAGTCCAGTTCATCCGACGCCGTTTCAGCCGTCAATTCGCCACGAGCAAACTGCATGTCCAGTCGCTCCGTCTGGGCGACATAATCATAGCCCTTGGCCATCGCCAGACGCATCATCACAAGGCCGATAAGCGACTTCGACTTGGGATTGAACATATTGGTTTCGTCATCATAGCGAGTACCGCTGATGCTGACCTTGGAGATGGGACCGGCCTTCTTCTCGATCTTGGGCGGACCATCAATGCGCCACAGCAGCGACGGACAACCCGTAACCGTGACATTGGTCACGCCCGCGCTGGCAACCACGTCTGCGGTAAACGCACCGCGAACCGACAAATTCTTGCAGCGCTCAGAAACCACTTTCAGGAAACGCTGGGTACCGGGCAGCAATTCGGGGATAGCGCTGTCAAAAGACTGCGCGCCCAGACCCAATATGACCGTCGGCAAGTTGGCGCGCTCGATCAGGGCAGCCAGTCCACCCAGATCGCGGCGACCGGTCAGCCAATTGGCGGCCGGAATGATGATCCCGTCATGATTCTCCCGAACGTAGTTCGGATCAAAACCCATGCTGCCCGAAGGCTTCTCATGCTTCACAACGCGACGCGCCGCGGAAAAGAACATGAGGTTACCGGTATTCAGCCCCGTTTCGGTCAGAATTTCATCGACCGTTTTATCCGCTGCATTTTCAACTGAACCAGGACGCGAGGAAAAATAGGGATTTTTCATTACTATCCACAATCGTTGAGTGGGAGGAGCGGTATCAGTACCCTGATAGCATGTCCTCTAACCGAGCGTTTTACCGCTTGCAACCGCGATGCTGAGTTGCGTTCATTTTGCAGTGCAGCGGAAAGATGCCACATGTCCGCCACCGGCGCGCGCGCATAGCGAGAACAGCGCGGTTTTTCGCCTACCTGCCGGAAAATTGGCATGAAGTCTCCAACAAAGACCAAGCCTTTCAATCTCCGGAGTAATTTCATACGGGCAAATTTGTTCGGCTGGAATTCATCTACGATAACAAAAAATATGATGATCAACGGAGTTTAACCATGATCGCCATTCTGATGAACATGCTCCTGCCCATGGGCGCCCCACCATCCCGCCCCCTTCCCCAGCCAACCGCGCCGCTCGCCATCACGATGGCCCCTGCTGACCAGCGCATTCTCTTCTCCTGGCCCAGCCAGCGCTGCCCGGACAAGCGCATGCTGCCCGACGCCCCGGTCCGCGCCTTTCGCCGTGCCGATGGCCAGATCAGCCTGATCGCGGCCTCCTATGTCAACTGGACCATGACTGGCCCCAGCTTCGACACGCTCAAGACAGATTGCCGATCCGTCTTTGGGCCCGACGATGCCGGCGCCGGCGATCAGGCATGGATCGAAGCCACTTATACGCCCGATGGCCGCACGGTAGGCGCCCTGCTCAGCCGAGAGATCGCCGACGACAAACGCCCCGGCAACTGCATCCCCGCTGCCGGCAATAGCTGCTGGCTGGGCGACATCATCGCCGCACGCTCCGGCGACATGGGACAAAGCTATAGCAAGGGGCCAGTTGTGGCGAGTCTTGGCGACAAACGGACACCCAATGGCAGTCGGTACGGCGCTTTCACCACCAGCAACATCGCGCGCGGTGCGGACGGCTTCTACACGCTCGCCTTCCTCGAATCGAAAGGGGTGGTGCGGGGCAACTGCCTGCTTCGTAGCGACGATCCGCTCGATCCTGCAAGTTGGCGGGGATGGGATGGTCAGGCTTTCACGCTGGCCATGGGTACAGCACAAAGCGCGCAACGCTGCGCAACGCTCAACAATCTGGACCAGCCGGTCCGTTCGATTGCATGGATACCGGCCAAAAAGCGCTGGATTGCCGTGTTGGCCGCCAGCCAGCCCGGCAATGGCGCAGGCTTCTATTTCTCCGAAAGCCCCGATCTCCGGCGCTGGAGCGGCCTCCGGCTGATTGCCAGGGCATCCATCTCCGGCGGCCCCGGCAACCGCCAGAGGCGCTGGATTTATCCCGTGATCCTCGATCCGGACAGCAAGTCACGCAATTTCGATACGATCGATCATGCGGATGCCCTGCTGATCTACACCGATCATTCCCCTTCACAAGGCAGAGGGCCTGATCGCAAAGACCTTGTCGCGGTGAAGGTCCATATCGACTGACCAGCATGGGCCCGGCCCGTTACGGCCGGGTCCACGACTGCCACAGTCAACTTGCCGGCGTGAAGACCAGCATGGGCGAATAGGCATGCTGCACGGCGCGACTGGTCGACAGATATTCGACCCCGCCATTAAAGCCGCTGCGCACCATCGCCCGCTGGACGATATCGCCCAACTCTCCCCAACTCGCCCGCTCATCCTTCAACTGAAAGATAGCCGCGCCGGTCTGAGGCTTCAGCAGGCGCTTGAACTCCCGCGCCATCAGGCCGACGTCGCCGGCATCCCCGGCTTCCATCCGCACCAGCGCCAGGTTCAGACCACCATCCTTGTTCGGCATCCGCCCTTTCGCGTAGAGTTCGGACAGCAAGCCATCCATCGTCAGGCGCGGCCCCTGGAACTGCTTGGCCCATACGGCGTCCATCTGCCCTTCGATGCCAACCGACAGACAGGGCAAGCGGCGGAACATATAGGCCGATTCACCCAGCCAGCGATACAGCGTCCGGTCATTACGCCCGCTGCCGCAACTGGGACATTCGGCCGCCTCATTCTTGAACGCCTCGCCGAACCAGTCGCAGATATTGCAATGGAACAGCTTGCCGGCACGAACAGCGTCGAACGTCTCCAGTTCGTCCAGCATGCATGGATGCGCAACCACGACCGTTTCGTCGAACCGCTGCGACAGGCTGGGCCGCGTCTTGTTGAACAGGGCGACGATATTCTCGACCGGCCCCATCTTCCAGCCGCGGCTTTCGACATAATAGCTATATTCGACGTCGGTATAATCGTGCGGCACGGTGTAGGAAAAACCGCCAATCTCATCATACATGCTGCGCCGCATGCCGAACAGGCCGCCCTGTACATGACCGAACGGCCGGTCGGGATTGTCGGTTGCGAAGTTTTTGTTACGGAACTTGTCGAACAGCCGGATGCCCTTGGGATAGTCGGCGCCGGTCAGATAGGTAGGCGATTTCTCGACCGTCCCCGCCAGCCCGACCTTGTCGTCATGCTTGAAAGCATGGACGAATGGAATTTCCCAGCCCTGCGAGAAGCTGAAGCCTTCCTTGCCGCAGACATAGATCACGACATCGCTCACGCCCTGGTCGACCGCGGCGTTGGTGCCGGGACCGACCATCGCGTTGGAGTCATTATGGATGATCGTCACATTCTCGCTGCGATCCCATACCGCGTCCAGATGATCGGCCACCGCCTCGCGGCTCGACTTATTGTCGCAGATGATCAGGTGATAGGGCAGCGACGTATTCTGCTGGATGCGCGCGATCACGCCTTCCAGTTCGGTCAGCCCGTTCCAACTGACGATGACGATATCGACCGTCCGGTTTTCCCAGACGCGCGTCAGCACATCGACCGCGCGACCGACATCATGCTTCTGCAACGCCTTCTTCTGCGCCGCCTTGATCATCGCCGCGACCTGATTGTCGGGCATCGCATAATAGCGACGGATCGCGTCAGCCACCGAATGCGGGTCGGGATCGGCCATGATGCCGGTGATCCCGTCCACCACCAGATCGGGGATACCCGCAATATTGGTCGTCAGGATCGGCACGCCAGCCGCCATGCTTTCGACGATGGAGGTCGGAATCCCGTCCATATCGCCCTCGGCCGTCCGCACGGAGGGACAGGCGAACAGGTCTGCACGCTGCATCACGGCCGGGATTTCATCATGGCTGAGCTTGCCGCAGATAAAGACATTGTCGAGCTTGAGTTCGTCGATCAGCGCGCGATATTCCGCCTCGCTGTCGCCATAGCCATATAGCTCGATCCGCAGGCCCAGGTCACGAATCGCCGGCGCCGCCTTGATCAGCAGGTCCAGCCCCTTCTTGGGCACGAACCGATGCACCGCGATTATGCGGCGCTGCGTGCGCGCTTCCTTGCCGGGCTGGAATGCCTTGGTGAAACGGCTGGTGTCGACCGCATTGGGGTTGATCACCACCTTCTCGCGCGGGAAGCCACGGCTGATCACGAAGTCCAGATGGAATTGCGACAGGGTGAACATCCGCACACAGAGCGGCGACTGGCCAATCTCTGCCAGACGGTTTTTCTCATCGTTCGAATATTTGAAGATGTCCTGCGCATGCGCCATGAAGGTGAAGGGAATGTTCGCCTTCTCGCAAGCCGGCCACACCATGTCGGTCACGGTCGGATAGACGAAATGCGCATGCACGATCGTCCGCCCGGTATCGATCAGCTTCTGCGCCAGATCCTCCATGGAGGCGACACGCTCGTACCGCACCTTGAAGCCCGGATCGAAATCCTTGTGCGGGCTCTGGCGACAGAAGACCATCACGTCATAGCCGCGATCGATCAGTTCCTTCACTTCCGACAGGACGAAGGTTTCCGACGGTACCGGGAAGTGCCAGCAGAAATAGGCGATCTTCGGAGCGTCATTGACCGTCTTGAGCGTCGGCAGCTTGGCCGGCTTCACCACCGGCCCGGTCATCGTCGCATGGCGGTTGATCTGTTCGAACACGGTGTCATAGGCGACCCGCATCTGCTCGGCATATTTGCCCAGGCCGAACTTGGCATGCGCCCGGGTCCGCCCCGCCTCGCCCATCGACTGAACGAGCGAAGGATCGTTGCAGAAACGCTCGACATGCTCGACGGCCGCAGCAGGCGTCAGATAGGGGATCAGATGCCCGGTCACGCCATCTTCGACCAGTTCGGGGATGGCGCCCCATTCATAGGCGATCACCGGACGGCGCGCCGCCATCGCTTCCAGCACGGTCCGGCCGAAGGATTCAGCAAAGTGCGACAGGCTCATGATCACATTGACCTGCGCCATCGCCTCAGCGGGGCTGGCGGCATAGCCGGGGAAGACCACATTCTTGGGCACAGTGCCCTCAACCTGCCCCGCCTTCAGCGCCTTTACCGCTTCGCTCTCGGGACCTATGATGACGAATTCGGCCTTGGGGCAACGCTTCTCGCACAGGCGGGCGACTTCGACGATATCGGCCAGCCCCTTTTTGGGGATGTTGCTGCTGACCAGTCCGAAGGAAATCTTGCCGTCCCTAACCGGATTTTCCATCTCCAGTTCTTTCAGGTCGACCGTATTGTAGACGGTGAAGGTCCGCCCTTTCTTCCGGAAGACCTCGGACGTGATTTCCGAATTGCCGATCACCCAGTTGGCGCCGGACCGGACTTCGTCGATGATCTTGTCGCAGGACGATCCGATGACATCGACCAGCGCCGCATCATGATCGATCAGTTCGCGGACATGGACCATGCTCTGCACATCGCACTGCCGCGCGGCACGCAGACATTCGCGCAGCATGATCGTGTTGCTGTGCACCACCTTGATGTTCATCGCGCGGATCATCTGGCAGAATTGCTCGACCGCATCAGGACTGATCACCTCGTCCTTCTTCCACCAGCCATAGGTGAAGGTCGACACATGAACGGCATAGCGCCGCAACATGTTGGTATAGTCCGGGGCATTGCGCGGCAGGACGACATAGACATTATAGCCCAACGACGCGATGCCCCGCACCATGTCGATGAAGCTACGCTCGCTACCGAACAGATGAGGCGCGGCGGCATGGGCCACCACCATCACATTGGGCTTGGCCGGATCGAACGCTGCATGGCCATGAAACTGCTTGAAGTTCAGCTTCGGCCCGCGTTCCGGATCGACCGTCAGCATCGGCGAACGGGGAATCTCGTTCGCTGCGGCCGCCGGCTTGGACTGGACAGGCTCGGCCTGCACCGGCTTCTTCCATGCCAGATCGGCCGCGGGCGAACCTGGCGTTTCCGTCAGCAGGATGGTCCCTGCCGCACCGCCCAGAACAATCGCGGGCTGATCCGCGATGCGCACCTGCGGAATGCCGCGGCCAACAAGCGGCCGATCGAAACGCAGAATGAAACCATGGTTGCCGCGACCCTTGCCTGCCGCAGCCAGATCCTCGCGGGCGACATCCGCAACAACCGAACCGATGATTTCTCCATCCAGTTCCGCTTCGACTTTCACCGGCACATCGGGCGCGTCGGAACGCCATGCCCAGCCGGTCACGCCGCGCCGGGTCACTTCTTCGATATAGCCTTCGACCACTGATGGGTCGGGCTGCGCAGACGGTGCCGGTCCTCCGGCCCGCTCGCGCTCCAGGTCGCGCATCTCCAACGTACCGCTCGCACCGCCCAGCACCACGCCGGGCTCTGCCGACAGGCGAATTTGCGGCATGATATCGCCACCCAGCGGCGCCGGGAATTTCAGCACGAAACCATAGCTGCCCGTGCCAAGGCCAGACGCCAGCAGATCGTCACGCCGCAGGTCGGCCGTCGCCGTGCTGATCACTTCCCCATTCAGCACCGCTTCGATCGTCAATGCGGCTTCCGGCGCATCCGACCGCCATACCCAACCCGTCGCACCATGGCGCGTCAGCAATTCGATATAGCCCTCGACCAGCGCCGGATCGATCGGCTTCTCACCCACCGACGGAACAGGCAGGCTGCCTTCGACCAGATGCACCTCGCCTGCCGCACCGCCCAGAATGATGTCCGGATATTCGACAACACGAATGGTCGGGATCACATCGCCGGAAATCGGCGCATCGAACAACAGGGAAAAACCATAACGGCCACTTCCCATACCGGCCGCCGCGACATCTTCGCGCAGCATGTCGGCAGAAGCCGAACCGATCACGGCACCGTCCAGCACCGCTTCCACTCGCAGGGCGAGATCGGGTGCATCCGACTGCCAGACCCAGCCGCTCACGCCGTCTCGGGTCAGAAGTTCGACATAGCCCTCGACCGGCAGCGGCGCGGGGGCTTCGTCAGCCGCCATATCAACCACGCCCTGCGCGGTCAGGGTAAGCGAAGGACGAACCATCAACCGGACGATGGGGTCAGAATCCTCACCGATGAAATCGTCATAAGGCAGGATGAAGCCATGGCGCCCCGCCCCCTTGCCCGCCACGGCAAGGTCTTCGCGAGGGATATCGGCAAGCGTCATGCCGATCACTTCACCATCGAGCACCGCTTCGACAGCCAGCGGCTGGTCGGGCGCATCGGCGCTCCATACCCATCCGGTCGCGCCTTCATGGCTCGTATATTCAATGAACCCTTCGACATGATCCGGCACGAAAGCCGTTGCGGGTACCGCTTCCACCACAGCCGTTTCAGACTCAGGTGCCAGCACGAACACACCGGTTGCACCAATCGCTATCGACCGCTGGTCGGCCAGGCGGATCAGCGGCTCCTCTCCTTCCGTTAGCGGTCGCAGCAATTCCAAGACGAAGCCATGGCGGCCCATGCCCTTGCCAGCGGCAGCAAGGTCGGTCCGCGCCACATCTGCCAGTGCCACACCCACAATCTCGTCATTCAGAACGGCTTCGACGCGCAGGGGGACATCGGGAATATTGGCACGCCAGACCCAGCCAGCCACGAGTTGAACGTCCACCAATTCGACAAAGCCTTCGACCGTCGAATATTCCCCGTCCCCGTGACCGACTCGCCGCCAGTGACGGTCCCAATCCCGCAGCGCCATGTTCAAACTATTAACCCCCGCTGACATCCAAATGAAATATAGCCACGAATCAAACTAAATGACGTCAAAACCCCACAAGTCCATATTGAAGGAGCCTGTCTAAAAGGCAATCAGCTTCCACCCGCCAAGTCTTCGGAATAGCCCGTCAATAATCCATTATCCGTTTTAGCCAGAATGCCCGTGGGCCATCCCTGCCATAATCGAAACCAGAAACGTCTGCCCCTTCTTGCAAAGGGAAACGGAAACGTTGCGCAGGGCGCCATCGAAAAACGCCGAAAACTCATTTCCGACGACTCATCTGAGTGCACCGCACAACAAAAAGCAACTGAAACCTATTGCGATGCGGTAACAATTGTCTGTCGATCAACCGCCCGCCCAAAGCGACAATCCGCAGCGGTGATTTCCGCCGCCGCAAAATCCAGCCTCGCATGACCACAAAGGCTGTATTGCAACAGGGCGCACTTCCCTGCGGAAGCGCGCCCTGCAAAGATCCAGATCGAACAATACGACGGGATCAGCCGGCCGGCTTTTCCAGCAAGGTCAGGCTGTCGAGATTTTCGACATGCCCCCAATGGATCGGCTCCTGCTCCAGCACGATCAGACCGGCACGATCCGCCAGATGCTGGAAAATCGCATTCGACATGAAATTGCGATTATGCGGATTTTGCGTCCACACATGGGTCGGATGCTCGCTATAATTGCTGTGGTGATATAGCGCACGACCACCCGGCTTCAGGATACGGGCCGTTTCCTTGAGATAACTCCAGACGTCGAGCATCTCGAAATGCACGACCGCGTCGTAGGAAAAGAGGGAATCGAAACTGGCATCGGGCAGTTCCGACAGATCGACGCCATTATTCACATAATATTGGAGCTTCGGCGAATCTCCCAGAAATTCGTGGCACGCCGCCACATTCTGGGCCAGCGCATCGACCATCACCACCTTGGACGCCCGATCCATATACATCGGTACGTGCCGCCCCTTGCCTACCGCCAGTTCGACGATGGCATCACATTTCAGCTTGCGGAACATCTTCAGGAACGCGGAATCCCCGTTCCAGAACAGAGCCACAGCCTCCGCCTGTGCCGCATCGTCATAATAGCGGGTATTTTCATGGACATCCAGAATGCCTTGTGTCGCTCTCGACTTCTCCACGGCATTACCTCCTCATTAAACAATTAACCCACATGAAAAATGCGGAGGCCTTAAAAGGCCCCCGCATTACAACTTATGTCAAGACGATCTTGCCGGCAGCATCTCCCATGACTCAGGCAACCGTTACCGGCGTCGCCAGATTCACCAGATGCGGCGACGGCGGCACCTCGTTGGACTTCAGCAGCTCCACGAACTGTTGCGCCCGATGCAGACGGTTCCGATCGAAGGTGTCGGCATCGAACTGCGCCGCAAAGCTTTCCCGCATCAGCGCCCAGTCGAACTGCCCCGATCGCCATGGCTCGTCATAGATCGAAACATAGGGAATGTTCATGCTGCGGCACAGTTCATAGGTCCGCGAATCCCAGGCGACACACAGCGCCGGCGTGCCGGCCTGAAGCGCCAGTGCGGTGCCATGAATACGCGTGCCGATCACGAAATCCGCGCGGGTCAGATGCTCCATCCATGCAGGCACATCCCACCAGACATGGAAATGGCGACGCCCCGTGCGCTGGAATTCCTCCAGCGACAGATGCGGCATCAATTGCCGGTTCAACATGCGCATCGTCTGCTCGTCCAGCGCGTCACCCCGCGCCAGCCGCAGATGATCCAGTTGCATCTGCACATGCATCAGGCCGCCCGATGCAGCCACCTGCCGGATCAGCGCCTGCTCGAACGGCTGCGATCGCGGGTCCCACGGATTGCCCAATGTGCCGTTCAGCAACGGCACGTCAGATCCCAGCGCCGCGAATTTCCGAGCCACCACATGCCCCAGATCGCGCGCGGGCGACAGCATCAGCGATGGACAGCCCGTCACCACGACATTGTCCGCCAGACCGTAGCGATCGAGCAGTTTGTAGGTCAGGTCACCGCGAACCGACACGTTAACGCGCCCGCCGGACCGATCGCGCAACGCGCGCATCCAACTCAGGTGTCCTTCGGACAGAGTCACGTCACCGGGATCAAGCGTCAACCGATCGAGCAAACCCTGCGCGCCCAGCCCCAGCACCACGGCGCGCCAATCGTCCGGCGCGCGTTCCAGAAAGGCCTGGAAATGCGACGGATTATAATGTTCGCCCAGATAATTGGCGAGCGTGAACACGCCGATCTTCTCATCCTTGGACGGCGCCTCGATCAGCGTCACGTTCCGCGGAAAGCCACAGATCAATGCAGAGGCGTAGGAGAAGGCCAGGTTGCCGGGATTGATCCCGACTTCCTGCGCCAGCTTTTGCGTCGACTTGTGACTGGTAATTCCGAGCCGTGAAGGCTCGCCACGTATTACGATTTTGCTCATCAATTATACAATTTCAAATGGGCTTCTGCACAGTCGGATTGACGGAGGAAGGAAGGCATGTCCCTGACGAGCGCGTCATAGTCAACCTGCCCTTCGGTGATATCCACGATCAGATTTTGAAGGCTCAGGCTGTCGCGCGCACGGAAATTCAGGCCGCCACGGCCCGGCTGCACCTTCTCGGCCATGCCGCCAATGTCGGGGCAGATGACCGGACGGCCGAATTTGAAGGCCTCCTGGATCACGACGGGGGAATTTTCCCACCATTTCGATCCCATGACCACCCAGTCGACCCCTTCCATCAGGCCGCCCAGTTCCTCGCGTTCATAGGCGCCATGGAAACGCACCATGCGCTCGGCCTGCTTGTCCGCCTGTTTCAGCAGATCTTGCACCTTGTTGCGGAAATCTTCCTGCTGATATTCCAGACCGGAACCATAGATATCAAGCGACACCTGCTTGCGCACCGCCTTGGGCAGGCCCAGAAACGCTTCCAGGATCAGGTCGATGCCCTTGAAATGGTTGATCTGCCCGAAATAGGCAAAGCGTCCCCGCTGCTTGCCCTCGGGCAGGCGGCGCGGCGGCAGGCGATGCCCGTCCTCCAGACCATTTTCGATGACGATGATCTTGTCCGCCGGCAGACCCCAGGTGACATAGCGATCCTTCAGAAAGTCGCTGGGCGACACGAAGGTATCGACCAAGTCGAAGAAGGATTTCACATAGACTTCGCGCAGGAAGATATCCTCCATCGACGTCTGCGGGAAACAGCCATGGCAGTCACGCGGGCTGGACCGATAGCATAGCCGCCCATCGGTCTTGATCATCTGGCCACTGTTCAGGCAGATGCCGATAAACTCGTGCAGCGTCAGAACGATCTTCGCGCGCGGACAAATACGCTTGGCAGCATGGATCATCTCCAGCCCCAGGAAGACATAGTGATGAAAATGGATCACGTCCGGGTCGATCGTGCGCAGCATATCGGCAAAGTCGCTGTCTTCGCCCAGCGCGATAGTTGCCGTCAGGCGGGGAATATCGGCATTGCCGCCGATCAGATATTCCCGCGCGTTGAGCGACGCGACCGGACTGCCCAGATGCAGCATCTGCTGCTCCGCACGGCCGATGAACCAGGCCTCATGACCCGGTAAGGCATTGATACCCTCGAACAGGGAGTAAGCGGCAATTTCGCCGCCGCCCTTGCTGAAATTGGGGTGAGCGTGACTGAATATCGCGATACGCATCTGGATTAATTCTCCCACGGGTCCGCGAGTTCGGTGCTGTCGATCTTCTTCTTGTACCGCCAGCCATTATAGAGCGTCAGCAAGTGTCGATAGGACGTGATGCTCTGCAAATTCTGGGACTGGCGTTCCAGATGCCACAGCTTGGGCTTGGCGTTCAGCACCAGCTTCAGCTTGCGCTTACGCAGCTTCAGGCACAGGTCGCTGTCCTCGAAATCGCCGATGATATAGCCTTCGTCCAGGCCGCCCAGTTCGCGATAGGTCGCGGTGCGCAGCATCAGGCAGGCCGCCGTCAGCAGCGGCACGTCATAGCTGTCTTCCGATCCCCACCAGGGCGCACCCTTGCCGGGATGCACGTTCAGCACGAAACCAGGGAAATAGAGATCTTCCTTCGGCCGCATGCCGGCATGCTGCACGGATCCGTCGAAAAACTGGAGCAACGGGCCGACCGCGCCGACGCCCGGTTCGTCCAGCGTCTGCATCATGTCGGTCAGCCAGCCCGGCTTCTGCGGGATGACGTCCGAATTGAGCAGCAACAGCTTGGGCGCTACGGCAAACAGCGCGCCCATATTATTGGCGCCGGCAAAACCCATATTGCGATTATACCAGACCACGCGGAACGGCAGGCCATACAGGTCATATTGCGCCGCTGCCATTTCCAGCGTCGGGCTCAATATATCCGGATCGTCGACGACGTAGATCAGGTCGGTGCGGGCGAAATCCGGGTCGTCCTTGAACTTCGCCATCTGATATTTCAGGAAGTCGTACCGGCCATAGAGCGGCACGATGACGGTCACGTCGGCCACCGGTGGCAAGGAGCCGAACTGCTTGACCTGCGCCTGCGGCCGAAACCGGCTGATCTCTGGGGAGATCGCGCTGATCGGTTCGCCCAATATCTTGTCGAACAGGTCGAACAGCGAATAGCGAATACGATCGGGCGCCGGGACGAAGGTCAGCACGTCCTTCACCAGTTGCAGCGGCGATCCCGCCTCCGCATCCACATCGACCAGCAGCCAGGCCTTGCCGCGATCGCCGCAGTCGAAGCACAGGGCGTGAACTTCATTGGGGTTCACCTCGCCATCGACGCGCAGGACGAAGCCCGTCATTTCCGTGACCTGCGGGAAACGGGTCTTAAGGTTGGCGGCAACGTCCATACGCGCGAGACGGAAGAACTTGTCGGTCACGTCGACCGCCCCGCCGCGTTCGCTATGGAAGCTGATCGACTGGACCGACGCATGCAGGTCCGCCATCCAGCCAAAGACGATCAGGCCACCTTCGCCCATATGGAACGCCTTGTCGATCGCACAGACGATCGACTGCGAATCCTCGAAATAGCGGGGCAGAGCTGCCAGCGTGGGCGTGGCATCCGACGATCCGAATTCGATCGCCAACAGGAAATCGCGTACCAGGCCGGTTCCTCCAAAATTATGGCAGCGCACATGATATTGGCCGGGCCGCGCATCCTGCACCAATATGTCGAAACCGCAATTTTCATCGGTCAGATGGCTATGCGCGGCCTGCACGTCGGGCCGCGGCTGGCGCGACACCCGGGCGCG
Source organism: Sphingobium sp. AP50 (assembly GCF_900109095.1). Lineage (GTDB taxonomy): Bacteria > Pseudomonadota > Alphaproteobacteria > Sphingomonadales > Sphingomonadaceae > Sphingobium. The sequence goes on along the minus strand of NZ_FNYZ01000013.1, from coordinate 145,482 downwards.
CACCCGCTCGCCATCGCGCAGTATCTCGATCTGGTCGCTGCCGACCAGCCAGCCCTTCAGCGTCAGGCCGCGATTGAGCAGCAAGATCGTGTCGAGCGTGATGCCCGACGCCATCAGGCCGCCCTCCTCCACCATGATCGGCGGTGCGCCAGGCAACAGTGCATCCTGCACGTCTCCGTGCGCGGCACGCTGCCCGCCCTGCTTCTTCAAGTTCAGGAAACCCACCATTGATATGTCTTCCCCCTACCCGACTGCCTTGATGGCGGCTCGGGTCCGATATCGTCGGTTCACAGATTGCCGGACATGCGTGCGCATGCCCAAGCCGACACAGGCCCGGCCAAGCCGGATGGTCGCTCTGTCGATGCGCTGGAAGCGGCAATGGGCAGAAATGGCGTCGCGCTGCCCTCAGGGTCGCGGACAATCAAGCCTTTCCACAGCAGCAAGTCCCAAACCCCGCAAATGGTCTTTAGATTACCGGACGTTCAGCCGATAACGCCGGGCGTGTCAATTCAAAATCCCGACGCTCGCCGCAGGTTGACGGGCGGCGTCGACCAGTGGAGCGCTACGGCTTCAGACCTTTGCGTCTCCACGCTCCACATGCAGCGCCCGGTGCGCCTCCATGATCGCCTTGACCTCCTGCGACCGGCTGCGCGGCAGGATCAGAACCGCTTCCGCCGTGGAGATGATCACCGAATTGGAAATGCCCAGCGCGCCGACCGGCGGCCCGCCGTCAACGAAGATCAGATTGCCCGATCCATCCTCGATCGCCGCCGGCCCGGTGACGCTGTTGCCATGCTCGTCCTGCCCCCGGATGGCCCATAAAGCATCCCAGGAGCCGACGTCGGACCAGCCGATATCCACCGGCACCACCACCGCGCGCCGGGTCTTTTCCATCACCGCATAGTCGATCGACAAATTGGTTGCCCGGCCAAAGCTGGCGGCATCGGGCCGGGTCAGCCCGCCATCGCAGGCCGCCTCTGCCATCGCCTGCGCAATCGGTTCCGCCACATCGGGAGCCAGCGCCTCCAGTTCCGCCAGAAAGGCCGAGGCAGTGAACAGGAAGATGCCCGCATTCCAGCTATGCCGCCCGCCGTCCAGATAGGCCTGCGCCACCGGCAGCGATGGCTTTTCGACGAACTCGCTTATCTCGTAGATGTCCGCGTCGCCCGCCAGCTTCTCGCCCTTGGCGATATAGCCATAGCCGGTCGCGGGATGATCGGGCTGTACGCCGAACGTCACCAGCCGCCCCGCCTGCGCCACCGGCAGGGCATCGGCGATACGCTGATGGAAGGCAGCCAGATCGCCGATCACATGGTCGGACGGCATGACCAGCATCATCGCATCGGGATCGCGCGCCGCAATCCATTGCGCCGCCATGGCGCAGGCCGGCGCGGTGTTGCGCCCTTCCGGCTCCACCAATATCGCGGACGCCGCCAGCCCCGTCGCGCCCAGCAGATCGCCCAATATCCCTACATGACGCTCGCCCGTCACCAAAATAGGAGCTGCAAAACCGGGACGATCGGACACCCGCCTCAGCGTTTCTTCCATCATCGTTCGGTCAGACGTCAGCGGCAGAAATTGCTTGGGCCGATCGGCGGTGGACAAAGGCCACAGCCGGGTTCCGGAGCCGCCGACAAGAATTACGGGATAGATGAGCATGAACAGCCCTTAAAGCGAAGACGTAAATATTTCGCGGTGAATATTGCCGGATGCGGCGCGGGGATCAGCTGGCCAGCAGGCTCAGCCGACCATTGCTGGCGGAACGGAGCGGAAATTCCATTACCCCCTGCCCGATGCGATCAGGGCGGGTCAGCCGCTCGACCGCATTGGCCACCAGCAATTCCAATCCTTCATCGCTCAACAGACCACCACGGATCAGGCAACGGTCGATCAGCACCCGCTTGAACGCGGCATAAAGCCCCATGTCCGGTTGATGCGGCGCACTCCAGAAATCGTCCAGCCCCGTGCCATGGACCACGCCGGGAATCTTGTAGACCGCATGGCCCAGCACCATCACGGACTTGCCGCTGTTCAGCGCCAGCGTCCCGACCGTGCTGTTGACCGTCACGACGCCCAGCGACTTGTCCACCACTTCGGCAATGTCCCAGTCCGCCAGATAGATGACCCGGTCCGCCACGCCATAATGGCGGGCCAGTCGCCGCGTCAGCCCGTTCCAGCCGACCAGCCCCGGATCGAGCGGATGGCGCTTCACCACCAGCGACACGCCCTCGGGCGCGTGCCGGGCGAAGCTCTTGATCACGAAGCGCAATGCCGCCCGCATATTGCCGAAGGGCGAATGGATGCGGATCTGATAATCGGAATTGAGCTGCAACGGCAGCGTGAAATAGGGCTGGTCCTTGACCTTCTCCCATTCCTCGCGCGACCGCCGGTCATAGCTTTTGCGCCGCACCAGCTTCCAGCACCAGGCCACCGATTCCATCAGGAAACTGTGCGGCCGATGCGTGGTGTAGAAAGGGAAATAAGGCCGCATCAGCGCCGATGCCAATCCGTTGCGCATGGTGTTGCGCGCACGATTGCGGAAGGTGGAGGGCACGCGCGGCAGCGCCTCTTCGCCGCCGTCCGACAGATCCTGCGCCTGATCCCGATACCATTGGGCATCCAGCGGCAGGGTCGAATTGCCGTTCACCCCGTCATCCTGCAATGTCAGGAAGTCCGGCCGGATATAGCCTTCCTCCACCACATGCACGCGCACATCGCGCAACCGCGCCATGCCATGCGCCGATGCATGATAGGGTCGACAGTCACCATAGAGGACCAGATCGGTCACACCCTGATTGACGACGAAATCGTCGAAGAAGAGCGGCCAGTTGCGAAAGGTGCCGCGATAGTCGGTCGCCTCGCCCGGCCAGTCGATCTTGTCGCCGCCATTGATGTTGATGCGCAGCGCCTGATGGCCCCGGTCGCGCAGCGCCTGTGCCAGCATCGCGAAATAGGGGCCGTGCGGCCCTTGCAGAAACAGGAATGTCTTGGATGGCATTTCAGCCATGAAGGAACTCGGCGGACAAAGTCATAAATCGGCGCAACTTCCCCTGTAGCATCCGTAGCCGGATCAGAAACGTCACCGGCGGCATCGATCCGTTCGCCAACCGGTCCACCATGATTTCAGGACCACAGGGCAATCGCGTAACGGGATCGATATAGCGAGGATAGAGAATGAGTGCCGCCGCCACAAGCTGATCCACGGTGAGTTGACGGCCACGGCGACCAGTCGATTTCGCCAGGTCGCGGGTCAGCCCCCATCCTGCATAAAATGGCATGCCATGCACCGTTACGGAACGGCCCCGCATCAGCGCCTCGAACCCGGTCAGGGACGACAGGACATGCACTTCGTCCACCGTTTGCACCAGCTCCATCAGCGGCGCGCCGGTGTCGATCGCATCGGCATGGGCCAGCACCGCCGCGTCTGGCAGATGTCCCTTGCGATGCCCGGCCTGCACGTCGGGATGCGGGCGATAGACGATCCAGGCGTCCGGCTCGGCCCGGCGCACCCGCGCCAGAAAATCCAGATTGCCATCGACGCCGCCACCGCCCAGCCGCACCGACAGGTCATCATCCACCTGCCCCACGGCCAGCACCGTGCGCCGCCCCTTGGGCAGGCCGATCATCTCGCCCGCCTCCGGCCCATATTTGGTCATGCCCGCCGCGCAGATGCGGGTGCGCAACCGCCGCGCCCGGTCGACCAGCGCCGGCGGAAACTCATGATTGGCCAGCAGACTTTCCAGATCGCTCGGCCGCCGCGCATTATAATAGATGCCACTGCGATCGACGACGACCGAACCGGGCGGATGCAGCGCCGCGCCCAGACCTCGCGACCGCAGGAAACCATCCTCGACCCGCGCGACCGTCACCCCCTGCGCGGCGGCATCCTGCGGCAAGGTCGGCGGCACGCGCGATGGCCAGATCGCCAGCGCCCCGCCCTGCTGTCGCGCCCGCCGCATGCCCCGAACGGCCGACAGGAAGGGTGGCGCACTTCGCCCATCCCACAGAAAATGGCGAATCGCTTCGCGCTTCCAGAAGGCCATGCCGCTGGCCGCCACGATGCCGCGATTGCCTTCCATATGCCGTCGCCAGTCGGCCAGCTGCTCGACCGCCTGCGCCGCATCGACCGGCGCACCGGTAAAGCAATCGCGATAGCGGACAGCGCCGATCCGCGTCCGCAGCTCCGCACGCAGCCTCGCGGGATCGACCGGCTCGCCATCCGCGCCGAATACCGGCACGTCCAGCAGCCCGGCGATCAGCGCCAGTTCGTCGTCAGGCGCTGCATGAACCGCACGCGCCTGCGCCACCAGCGCCCAGGGATCGCAACCAGCCGGCAGCATCCGCCCCTGCACCGCGCTAGCGCCACCACCGGGTAGGATACCGATTTCCTGCGGCAGCAACCCTTCCAGCGCATGGCCCGAAACCGGCACGCCCGCGCGCAACAGCAATCGCACACCCGTCGGCCGATCGCCCCAAAAGTCGCCACCAACCCGCGCCTGCGCGATTCGCGCGATCAGCGCATCGTCGACCGGCTCTGCCGCGACATCACTATCCGAAACGCTGATCGCCGCCACCGACGGCGCGATACCGGCAAAAGGCGGCGATCGCAGGAAGGGCGCAGCCGTCATGGCTGACCGACGCATGCCGACAGCGCTGTCCGTCCGCATCGCGCGGCGTCGATCATGGTGCCGGATGCAGCCCCTGCACGGGCCATGGCCTTGTCCTCCATCGTCGCCTATCCATGTGAGTGTCTCACAGGAAAATCAAGAAACAGAGGCTGTTACTTCTTCGATCAGTTCACCGATAATATCGAAATAGTCCCGCCATGTCGGCGCGCGCCAGGCCGCGATCCGGCCCAGTTGCGCCACCCGCTCCGGTGAATCCGCGCAACTATAGGCCTCGATTGCGCGCATCCAGCCGATGCCGTCGAGCGGATCGAGATAATCGGGCGCATCGCCTCCCACCTCGCGATGGGCGATGATATCGCTGCATATCACCGGCACGCCCGCCGTCAGGGCCTCGACCACCGGCATGCCGAATCCTTCGATGAAGGACGGCATCAGCATCGCCCGCGCCTGCGCCACCAGCGCCTGCATCCGATTATCGGACACTTCGCCCGCCTCTATCACATGGCCACGCAGCGCCTCGCCGCGCTCCAGCATGTCGATGACATTCTCATTTTCCCAGCCGCGCCGCCCCACCAGCACAAGCACCGGCGCCGCATCGCCCAGCCGGTCGACCAGCCGCCGCCAGATGTTGAGCAGCAACAGATGATTCTTCCGCGGCTCGATCGTGGAAATATAGATGAAGTAGGGCCGCTCCGGCACATCATCATGCCGGTTGGAAAAGATATCGGCCGGGTCCGCGCCGAAATGGGCGACACGAATCGCCCGCCCGTCCAGCCCGCGCCGCATATGCGGCGCCAGCGCGTCGATCGTCGCCTGACTGTTGCCGATGATCCCGCTGGCATAGCGGTCGATCGTGCGCACCCGCTTCAGATGCTCGTCCGCCCCTTGCGGCCGGGCGAATTCGGGGTGGCTCAGCGGAATGACGTCATGTACCAGCGTCACCAGCTTCGCGCCCTCGGCCCGCAGGATCGCACCAACCTGCGCCTCATCATCCAGATGATGCGGCGACACCTGCAGATAGATGCGCGGCCCCGTCGCGCGCGGCACCGGGCGCGGCCGCGTGGCGAACATATGGCGGATCACCGCCGCCTTGCCCTCCCCCGCATCGGTCGACCGCGCATTGCGCCATTTCGCCGCCGTGAAGGCCAGAAATTGCCGCATCGCCGCGCTGCTCAACCGCCCATAATAGCCCCCGGCCGGATGCACCGCCGCAAAGGCCAGCCGGTCGGGAATCCGCTCCAGCAACTCGCGGGCATAAACATATTCGACCCGGTCGATCCCGGTCGGCGCGGGATGGAAGGCGCGCGACAACAGGCGCGACACATCCAATATGACCTCGCTCTCGCCGCGCGCGCCAACGAAGTGCGTGCTGGCGCGCTTGGACAGCAGGGCCAGCCGGGCGCCGGGCGCCTGGAAGGGACGCAAAGCCATGTCAGCGCCTGTCCAATAGACTGTTGGCCGACAGGCTGTTTTCGAAGGAAAGCGCCATCAGAATTGCGCGCGAATCTCGTCGGCCAGCGCCTGTAAATCATCCTTGTCCGCTTGTGCCCCCGCGCCATGGGCGGCGAATCCCTTGGGGTCCCCCTCCCAGCGCGGCAGGATATGGACATGCAGGTGGAAAATCGTCTGCCCGGCCGGCGCCCCGTTGAACTGGGCGATCTGGATGCCGTCGGGGTTCAGCGCCTTGCGAATGGCGGTGGCGACCTTCTTGGTGGTCGCCATCACCTGGCCCAGCGCTTCGTCTTCCATCTCCAGCAGGTTGCGCGCCTTGGACCATTTGGAAATGACCAGCGCATGCCCCCGCGTCTGCGGCATGATGTCGAGGAAGGCGAAGGTCGTGTCATCCTCATAGAGCTTCGTCGACGGGATTTTGCCCTGAAGGATCAGGGCAAAGATATTGGCGTCGTCATACGTGCCGTCGAGGCTCATGGATTGCCCTTAGCTGCTATAATGGGCGGTCGTCTTAGCAGCGACTTCCTCCGCCGTCACGCCCGGTGCCAGTTCCACCAGCTTGAATGGGCTGTCATGATCCGGACGCTGGAATACGCACAGGTCGGTGACGATCATGTCGACCACATTCTTGCCCGTCAGCGGCAGGGTGCATTCGGGAATGAACTTCGCCTCGCCATTTTTCGACGTATGCTCCATCACCACGATGATCTTCTTGACGCCCGCGACCAGATCCATCGCGCCGCCCATGCCCTTGATCATCTTGCCGGGGATCATCCAGTTGGCGATGTCGCCATTTTCCGCGACTTCCATCGCGCCCAGCACGGTCAGGTCGATATGCCCGCCACGGATCATCGCGAAACTGTCCGCGCTGGAGAAATAGGCGGTCTGCGGCAATTCGCTGATCGTCTGCTTGCCTGCATTGATCAGGTCCGCATCCTCCTCACCCTCATAGGGAAAAGGGCCGATGCCCAGCATGCCATTTTCGGACTGGAGCGTTACTTCCACGCCATCGGGAATATGGTTCGCCACCAGCGTCGGGATGCCGATGCCCAGATTCACATAGAAACCGTCCTGCAATTCCTTCGCCGCCCGCGCGGCCATCTCGTCACGAGTCCAGGGCATCCTTATTTCTCCGCTTTGGCGGGCAATTCCCACCTTTTGTCCATCGGAAACAGATCGTCATAGCCGCCGACCAGCCCGCTGCCATAAACGGGGTTGGGCAGCACGAACCAGCCATTGCCCCACAGCCCCGCAACCGGCGCCTGCATGGTCATGGCGCGGCGCGGGCCGGGGGCCGGTTTGTTCAGGTTGAACAGGTCGGAAAAATCGCCCAGCTGATCGCCGCCCATGGCGATGACGCAATATTTGGTGGCGATCGTCGCGCGGCGACCATCCTTGCGCGATCCCATGGCGTCGTCACCACTCAGATACAGCGTCTGGCCATGCACCGCCTCACCCAGCCCCGCCGCCCTGATCGCGCGCGCGGTCGCATCGGCATTGGCGGCGGACCGGTTGGTGTTGAAGATCACCGTCACGCCCAGCGCCCGCAGCGCCGCGACCCCATGGTCCGCACCCGGCACCGGCCCGACCGCGCCTTCGCCGGTCTTTTCCCACGCATCCCAATCGGCCGGATTATAGCCCTTGCCGGTCCTGGCATCATGATATTCGAAGCCGGTGTTCAGCATCACCGTCTCATCAACGTCGAACACCGCCGCGAACGGCTTGTCGCCACAAGGCACGTATGAAGGCGCGGCCAGACTGGCCCCCTCCGCCAACACCACGCTATTCACCGGGCGCGCCTTCACCGTCACCGCCGCATAGGTCAGCAACGCATTCCACGCCTGCACCGAAATCGCCGCGCCCTCACCCGACCCGTAGAGATATTGCATCCCCGCCGGCGGATTGGCAGGCGCGACCGGCGCAGCCGGCACCGTGGCGCAAGCCGCCAGCGGGGCGAGCAGCAACGCCGAAAAAGCGCGCTTCGTCATGACCATCAGGCCGCTTCCCGCGCCCGCGTCGTGCGAAACTCGATCTTCTTGTCATAGGGCGCGCCGATGATCATGCGCTTCACATAAATGCCCGGCAGGTGGATCGCATCGGGATCGAGCGTACCCGTCGGCACCACTTCCTCGACCTCGGCGATGCAGATCTTCGCCGCCGTCGCCATCGGCGCGTTGAAATTGCGCGCGGTCTTGCGGAAGATCAGGTTGCCGCTCTCATCGGCCTTCCACCCCTTGATGATCGCCACATCGGCAAAGATGCCCCGCTCCAATATATAATCCTGCCCGTCGAAGCTCTTCACTTCCTTGCCCTCGGCCACCTGCGTGCCAACGCCGGTCTTGGTGTAGAAGCCGGGAATCCCCGCCCCGCCCGCGCGGCATCGTTCGGCCAGAGTCCCCTGCGGACAAAATTCCACCTCCAGTTCGCCGGCCAGAAACTGCCGCTCAAACTCCTTATTCTCGCCGACATAGGAGGAGATCATCTTCTTCACCTGCCGCGTGCGCAGCAGCTTGCCCAGCCCCTCGCCATCGATCCCGGCATTGTTGCTGGCGATGGTCAGATCCTTGACGCCCGAATCGCGGATTGCGTCGATCAGCCGTTCGGGAATGCCGCACAGGCCAAAGCCCCCCGCGCACAGATGCATCCCGTCGAACAGTAATCCGTCCAGCGCAGACGCGGCATCGGGGTAGAGCTTCCTGGCCATCGGCATCCATCCTTCCTGAAATTTCGCGCCACCCTATGCAGGCCGACCAATCAATACCAATGATTTGTTTTTTCGGTTAAGCACAAACAATGTCTATCAATCGCATCGCCTTCTATCACTTGGAAACGCTGCTCTGGATCGCCCGGCTGGGCACGTTCGCGGCGGCGGCGGCGCGCCTCAACACGACCCAGCCCGCCATTTCCGCCCGTGTGCGCGAACTGGAAAATCATCTCGGCACAGCCCTCTTCCGGCGTGATGGACGGACGATGGCACTCACCCCCGCCGGGCGCGAACTGGTGCGCGAAAGCGAGCCGCTCTGGGCACGTTTTCAGGGCGTGTTGCTGGGGTGCAGCGACATTGCAGGCGCCACCGGCATCATCCGCATCGGCGCAGGGGAGATTGCGGCGGCCAGTTGCCTGCCCGGCTTCGTCGCGCAATTGGGCCGCGACCTGCCGCAGGTCAGTCTGGAAGTGGACATCGCCCTGACCGCAGACCTGATCCAGCAACTCGCCTCCGGCCACGCCGACATCGCCTTCGCCGCCGGCCGCATCGCCCATCCGATGCTGCGCACCGCCCCGATCGGCAGCGTCGACCTGCTCTGGCTCGCCAGCCCCACCACCGTCGCGACGATGGGCGCCACTCGCCCGCCAATCTGGTCGCTCACCAACCTGTCCCCGCTCTACCGCATCATGAAGGACGCGATCGCCGCATCGGACCTGGCCGATTGTCCGCTCAACCTGTGCAACAATGTCCGCACCATGATCGACATCGTGCAGGAAGGCGGCGGCATCGGCATCTTCCCCCGTCCCATGGCGCGCCAGCAACTGGCGGACGGCACACTCCTCCCGGTCCCCGGCGCCCCCGCCATGCCCTCCATCGATTTCCACGCCGCCATCCGCGCCGCCGAAGCCGACCCGCTGGTCCTGGCGATTTTCGACCGGGCGAGCCGTCTGGAGTTGCGGGGTGAGAGGGGAGAGTGAGGCACTACAAAATATAAGCCCCTCCCTTTCAAGGGAGGGGTTGGGGTGGGTGCGAGCGAAGCGAGCTTCCGACCTTTCGACGGAAGAGCGCCGCTGCGCGGCGTACCCACCCCCGCCCCCTCCCTAAATGGGAGGGGAGAAAAAGGCCGCTCCCGACCGGTGATGAGCACCCCACCTGTCCTACTCGCCCCGGCTCTGATCTACTCGGGCGATGGCCCCCGATCAGCACCTCTCACCCTCATCCGACCCCGGTGCGAAACGAACGCGCGACAGGCGCGTAACGCCCGCCCACCCGGCGCGTGGCCATGCCCCAACAGGCGCGCAACAACCGCGTCACAGACGCGCGACCTCCCACCCCACCGGCGCGTCAGTGAGGCGAAGCAGGCGCGTCGCGAGCGCTTCGCAGGCGCGTTTGGCCAAAAAAGCCCGACGACACTGTGAACTTCGTAGGAGAATCCCGCCGCCGCCCCTTCACCCTAACGGCAACGGCACCCCGGCTTCAGATCAGTCCGGCCAGCGGACTCGAGGGATCAGCATACATGCGCTTGCCCATGCGCCCCGCGCGATAGGCCATGCGCCCCGCCTCGACACCCGCCTTCATCGCGGCGGCCATCAGCACCGGGTCTTTCGCCTCGGCAATCGCGGTGTTCATCAATACGCCGGTACAGCCCAGTTCCATCGCCACAGTCGCTTCGGACGCGGTACCCACACCCGCATCGACCAGCACCGGCAGCTTCGTGCCCTCCACGATCAGGCGGATCGTCACCTTGTTCTGGATGCCCAGGCCCGACCCGATCGGCGCGCCCAGCGGCATGATCGCCACCGCGCCCGCATCCTCCAGCCGCTTGGCCGCGATCGGATCATCGACGCAATAGACCATCGGCTTGAAGCCTTCCTTGGCGAGGACTTCTGTAGCCCGCAACGTCTCGACCATATCCGGATACAGCGTCCGCGCCTCGCCCAGCACTTCCAGCTTCACCAGATCCCATCCGCCCGCTTCCCGCGCCAGTCGCAGGGTGCGGATCGCATCCTCGCCTGTGAAGCAACCGGCCGTATTGGGCAGATAGGTGATCTTCTTGGGATCGATAAAGTCAGTCAGCATCGGCGCCTTGGGGTCGCTCACATTGACCCGGCGCACCGCCACGGTCACGATTTCCGCGCCCGAAGCGGCAACCGCCGCCGCATTCTGCTCGAAACTCTTATATTTGCCGGTGCCCACGATCAGGCGCGACCGGAAAATCTTGCCCGCCACGCTCCAGCTATCGTCATCCACAGACGACACGTCGCCACCGCCCACAAAATGCACGATCTCCAGATCGTCGCCATCCTCGACCTTCACATGAGCAAGTGTCGATCGCGGCACGACCTCCAGATTGCGCTCCACCGCCACCTTCTCCGGCACGAAACCCAGTTCGCTCGCCAGTTCGGCCAGCGTCAGGCCGTCGCGGATGCGGCGATGCTCGCCATTGATGTGGATGGAGATGGTGCCGTCTATGCTCACTGCGCTGTCCCGGACAAGAAGGAGTCTCGACTAGGCGAGACGGGAAGGGCTAAGGATCTTGGCGCATATAGAGGCGGCCTTGCCCGCCAAGCAACATCAGAAGGGTTCGCCATGGCCGACACACGCAAAATCTATGTTCTCAACGGCCCGAACCTCAACATGCTGGGCACCCGCGAGCCGGAAATCTATGGCTATGACACGCTGGACGACATTGCCGAACGCATGGAGGATGTCGCCGGCCGCGCCCATGTGGAGATCGTCTTCCGCCAGTCCAACCATGAAGGCTATCTGGTCGACTGGTTGCAGGAAGCGCATGTGGAGGGTGCCCATGCCGTCATCATCAATCCCGGCGCCTACACCCACACGTCGATCGCCCTGCATGACGCGATCAAGAGCATCACCGTGCCGGTGATCGAAATCCACCTGTCCAACCCGCACAAGCGCGAGGCTTTCCGCCATAAAAGCTATGTCGGCATGGCGGCCAAGGGCACGATCGCGGGCTTTGGCCCCATGTCCTACATGCTGGCGCTGGAGGCCGCGCTGGAACTGTAGCGCATCGCATTTGGGCGCACGAAAGTTGCGCTTTGCCGTAAATGCGCATAGGCGCGGGCACCAGAAACGATATTCACCGGCCAGGGACTTCACATGACCGACAAACAAGAAAAGGGCGCAATGCAGGTGGACGTACAGCTGGTGCGCGATCTCGCTGCGCTGCTGGACGACACCAACCTCACCGAAATCGAGGTTGAGGACGGCGACCGGAAGATCCGCGTCGCGCGCAAGGCTGCGTCCGCCGCCGCGCCCGTCTACGCCGCCGCGCCTGCTGCCGCACCCGTCGCTGCTGCCCCCGTGGCCGCCGCAGCGCCTGTTGCGCCGACCGCCGATTCCGCCCTGCCTTCGGGCACGGTGGTCAAATCGCCGATCGTGGGCACCGCCTATCTGTCGGCCGAACCCGGCTCCGCCCCCTTCGCCCGCGTCGGGTCGCAGGTTGCCGCCGGCGAAACCATCCTGATCGTCGAAGCCATGAAGGTCATGAACGCGATCACCGCCCCCGTCGCCGGCACGGTCAAGGCCGTGCTGGTCGATAACGGTCAGCCGGTCGAGTATGACCAGCCGCTGATCGTCATCGAATAAGGCCCGGACCGCTTATGGCCATCGAGAAACTGCTGATCGCCAATCGCGGCGAGATCGCACTTCGCATCCATCGTGCCTGCCATGAAATGGGCATCAAGACCGTCGCGGTGCACTCCACCGCCGATGCCGACGCCATGCATGTGCGCCTCGCTGACGAAGCGATCTGCATCGGGCCGCCCGCAGCCAAGGACAGCTATCTGAACATCGCCGCGATCATCTCGGCGGCGGAAATCAGCGGCGCGGATGCGATCCATCCCGGTTACGGCTTCCTGTCGGAAAATGCCAAGTTCGCCGAAATCGTGGAAGCGCACGGGCTGGCCTTCGTCGGCCCCAAGCCCGAACATATCCGCACCATGGGCGACAAGATCGAAGCCAAGCGCACCGCTGGCGCGCTCGGCCTGCCGCTCGTCCCCGGTTCGGACGGCGCGGTCAGCGATGTCGAGGAAGCCAAGATCATCGCGCAAGCCGCCGGCTATCCGGTGATCATCAAGGCCGCTTCGGGCGGCGGCGGTCGTGGTATGAAGGTCTGCACCTCGCCCGACCAGCTCGAAACGCTGATGCAGCAGGCGGGTTCGGAAGCGAAGGCCGCGTTCGGCGACGCGACCGTCTATATCGAGAAGTATCTCGGCAATCCGCGCCATATCGAAATCCAGGTGTTCGGCGACGGTAATGGCAACGCCATCCACCTTGGCGAACGCGACTGCTCGCTCCAGCGCCGCCACCAGAAGGTGCTGGAAGAAGCCCCCTCGCCCGTCCTGTCGCAGGCCGAGCGGGAACGGATCGGTGGTGTCTGCGCCAAGGCGATGGCCGACATGGGCTATCGCGGTGCTGGCACGATCGAGTTCCTGTGGGAAAATGGCGAATTCTACTTCATCGAGATGAACACCCGGCTTCAGGTGGAACATCCCGTGACGGAGATGATCACCGGCCTCGATCTCGTCCGCGAACAGATTCGCGTTGCCGAAGGCAAGCCGCTGTCGGTGTCTCAGGAAGATATCCGCTTCACCGGCCACGCGATCGAATGCCGTATCAACGCCGAAGATCCCAAGACCTTTGCGCCCTCGCCCGGCACTGTCACCAGCTATCACGTCCCCGGCGGCATGCACGTCCGCGTCGATAGCGGCCTGTATCAGGGCTATAAGGTGCCGCCTTATTATGACTCCATGATCGGCAAGCTGATCGTCTATGGCCGCACCCGCGAAGGTGCGATCATGCGCCTGAAGCGCGCGCTGGAGGAATATGTGATCGAAGGGATGAAGACCACCATCCCGCTGCATCAGGCGTTGTTGCGCGATCCCGAATTCCTCAATGGCGACTACACCATCAAGTGGCTTGAGGAATGGCTTGCGAAGCAGGACGGCCAGTGAAAGCCACCATCTGGCATAATCCCAAATGCGGGACTTCGCGCAAGACGCTGGCGATCCTTGAGGAGACGCCCGGCGTCGATGTGGAGGTGGTCGAATATCTGAAGACCCCCTTCACCCGCGACAAGCTGGTCCAGTTGTTGGCCGACGCCGGAATGACCCCGGCGCAAGCGATCCGCAAGATGGGCACCGATGCCGAGGAACGCGGCCTGCCGGACATGCCGGCGGACGCGATCCTGGACGAAATGGCGGCCAACCCGGCCTATGTAAACCGCCCCTTCGTCGAGACCGAAAAGGGCGTCCGCTTCTGCCGCCCGCAGGACAAGGTTCTTGAAATCCTGTGATTATCCAGCCTCTTGTCACGGCAACGTAACAAGAGGCTGATTTGAGCCCTTGCTTTGACGGCGGGAAGCCGTAGCTTCCTCTTCATGGCAAAGGAACCGGCATTGGCGACCATCGCCGTCTACAGCCTCAAGGGCGGCGTGGGCAAAACCACCTTCGCGATCAATCTGGCCTGGGCGTCGGCCTCCATATCGAAACGCCGCACCCTGCTCTGGGATCTCGATCCGCAGGGCGCGTCGAGCTGGCTGATCCAGACCGACCAGACCAGCCGCGACGCCGCGCAGGCGATCTTCAGCAAGGATGTCGACATCCGCAAGCTGATCCAGCCATCGACCGTGCCGAGGCTGGACCTGATCGCCGCCGACACTTCGCTGCGCGGGCTCGACCATCTGTTCCGCGAAATGGACAAGAAGAAGCGGCTCGCCAAGCTGATCGACAGCCTGGGCAAGGATTATGACCGGATCATCCTCGATTGCCCGCCCGGCCTCACCGAAACCAGCGAGCAAGTGCTGCGCGCCGCCGACCTGATCGTCATCCCGGTCATCCCCTCCCCCCTGTCGCAACGCGCCATGGGGGAGGTCGCCCGCTATCTCGTCCAGCGCGGCGGCAGCCATGCGCCGATCATGCCGGTCTATTCGATGGTCGATCGCCGCCGCAGCCTGCACCGCACGGCATTGGAGAGCCAGTCCGGCTGGCATGCCATTCCCATGGCCAGCACGATCGAACAGATGACCGTGCGCCGCAAACCGCTGGGCGCCTTCGCTCCGGCATCGCCTCCAGCCCAGGCCTTCGCCACACTCTGGACCCTGGTCGAGCGCCAGCTTCAGTCCGGATAAGACTACCGCCCGATGGCCCGCTGCGGCGTCGCCGGAAACAGCCGCGCCGCATCCCGCGCCTGCATAGGCCGGCCGAAATAATAGCCCTGCACCTTCTTGCAGCCGAGCCGCCGCACCATCTGCAACTCGGCCTCCGTCTCCACACCCTCGGCTGTGGTCGCCATGCCCAGGCTATCTGCCAGCGTAACCACCGCGCGTATGATCGCCAGACTCTCGGCGGTATTCTTCGACGCGCCGACCACGAAGCTGCGGTCGATCTTGATCGTGTTGAAGCGCGTGCGGCTGAGATAGCCAAGCGAACTATAGCCGGTGCCGAAATCGTCCAGCGACAACTGGATACCCAGCCCCAGCAATTGATCCAGCACCTTCAACGCACCGGCATCCTCGTTCATGAAGACGCTCTCGGTCACTTCCAGCTCCAGCCGGCGGGCATCCAGCCCGCTTTGCGCCAGCGCCGAAATAACCGCCGTGACGAAGCTGGAATGGGTCAGCTGTTCCGGCGAGACATTGACGGCGATGCGCACATCTTCCGGCCAATTCGCGGCCTCCAGACAGGCCGTCCGCAACACCCATTCGCCGATCGGCGCAATCAGCCGCGCTTCCTCCGCCACCGGCACGAACTTGGCCGGAGAGATCGGGCCCAGTTCAGGATGGGTCCAGCGTGCCAGCGCTTCGAAGCCGACGACCGCCCCCTGCGTGGCGTCGACCACGGGCTGATACAGGACATGAAGCTGGTCTTTCTCCAGTGCCACGCGCAACGCCTGCTCCAGTTGCCGACGCTCCTCGGCCTGCGCATGAAGCTGCGGCTCATAGGCGCAATGCAACCCGCCGCCCTCACCCTTCGCACGATAGAGCGCCAGATCGGCACTGCGCGTCAGCGCTTCGGCCTCCCCCCCGTCCAACGGCGACATAGCAGAGCCTACCGACGCCCCGACATAGAGCATATGTTCGTCGACCTGATAAGGGGCCGACAGCGCCCCGATGATCGCCGAGGCCAGCCGCGGGATCGTGGCGCTGTCGCGAATATGCGGGAGCACGACGGCAAATTCGTCCCCGCCGATCCGCCCGCAAACCTCATTCTCGCCGCACACCTGCAACAGGCGCCGGGCCACCTGGCTTAACAGCTTGTCGCCCGTCTGATGCCCCAGCGTATCGTTGATCGCCTTGAACCGGTCGAGATCGACCATCAGGAACCCACAACCGGGCGATCGTCCCCGCGCCGCCTCCAGCGCCTTGTCGAGTGCTTCGCGCAGATGGCTGCGATTGGGCAGCCCCGTCAGCGGATCGAATCGCGCCAGCTGGGCGATCTTGTCGGCCGATTCGCGCTGCGCCGTGACATCGGACCCCACGCCGCGGAAACCCATGAAGACGCCATTTTCATCATAACGGGGCGACGCGGACAATTCCCACCAGCGCCAGCGCCCCTGCACCTCGACGGGCAGGACCAGATTGCTGAAACTCTCACGATGTTTGAAATGATCGGCCAGACTGTGCAGCCCGGCGGCGAAGCGCCCGCTGTCCCAGCCGCTGCCGGCCAATATCTGCACCAGCGGCGCGCCTTCCAGTTTGTCCGGCGCCATGCCCAGCATTTCGGCAAAGCGCGTCGACACGCCATTGATCCGGCGCATGGCATCGATCTGCCAAAGCCAGTCGGAGCCACCTGCCTCATATTCGCGCAGCAGCAGGCTGACCACTTCGCTCTTTTCCGCAAGCTGGGCGGTGGTGCCATGCTGGCGCGCGAAGGTGCGGGCGTAGATGAAACAGCCGACCAGCAGCGACAGGGCATAGCTGGTCGCCAGCGCCCGCAGCGGGAGCTGACCGCCATCATGGAACATGCCGAACAATCCGACAATGCAGGGCAGTAGGAAAGCCGCGGCCGCCAGCGGGGTCGCCGCATAGCTGATCGCGCCGCACACCATGACGCAACTGACCAGCGTCCACAGCGCCACCAGTTGCTCGGTATGCCCGGATTGCGACAACAATGCTATGCAGGCAGCCCAGACCAGCCCTTGCAACAGCGCGCCCAGAGCATGACGGCGCAAGTCGACGGCGGTCAGGCCGATATTGTCCGCCCGGCGGCGCTGACGATCCAGCAGCGCGCCGATGACGATGGCGCCAACCAGAGCGGCAGTCCAACCAAGCAGCACCATCGGCGGGCAGCAGCGGGAGAAAAACTGCCACAGGAACAGCAGGCCGCACAGGCTCATGCCATAGCGCAGCACCGCCACGCTGTCGGCGGAGTGGAGTTGCGCCTTCAGCACGCGGCTGCCGACCGGGCCGGAAACGGGCGACAGGCCCATCATGGCCCGCAACGACGTGCGCGCCTGACGATCCTGATCGGCGACCTGTTTCCCTTTGCTAATCACGCGACTGCGGTAACAGCCACGGGTTATCAATCAGTAACTTGAAGGCGGCGAAACGCTTTTTCGTTTCGCCAGCCCGTCAGGCGGCGATGTCGTAGGGACGAATTTCGCCGGTCAGATAGAGATTGCGCGCCTTCGACCGGCTCAATTTGCCCGAAGAGGTGCGCGGCAGGGTGCGCGGCGGCACCAGTTCCACGACGCAGTTCATGCCGGTGATGGCGCGAACCCGCTCGCGAATCTGGTCGCGCAGGCGCGAGCGCTCTTCATTGTCGGAGGTGCGGCAATGCACCAGCACGGCGGGGGCCTCCTCGCCACCGGGCGTCGTGATCGCGAAGGCGGCGATGTCGCCCTGCTTGAAGCCGGGAAGCTGCTCCACCGCCCATTCGATATCCTGCGGCCAGTGATTCTTGCCGTTGATGATGATCATGTCCTTGGCGCGGCCGACAATGTAGAGATAGCCGTCGGACAGATAGCCCATGTCGCCGGTGTCCAGCCAACCGTCAGCCATGCAGGCGTCGGTCGCTTCCTGATCGCGGAAATAGCCGACCATCAGCGACGGGCCGGTGGTCCACACCTTGCCGATCTGACGCTCGTTCATCAGGCCGCCATCCTCGTCGCGGATTTCAACGATCATGTCCTTGGCGGGCTTGCCGCAATTGACGATCGAGCGGAAACGCTGCGGACGGCCTTCGGGCGCTGCGCCGCCGGACAGGTCGGTTTCCTCGACCAGTTCGACGATGATGCCCTCGCCCGGCGGCATGATGGTAACGGCCAGAGTCGCTTCGGCCAGACCATAAGAGGGCAGGAACGCCTTGGGGCTGAAACCCGCGTCGGCAAAGGCGTCGACGAAGCTCTGCATCACGTCGGGGCGGATCATGTCCGCGCCATTGCCCGCGAGGCGCCAGCGCGACAGGTCGAACCGGTCCGCCGCCTTGGTCTGGCTCGACATGCGGCGCGCGCAAATGTCGTAACCGAAGGTCGGCGAATAGCTGATCGAGGTGCCCTCATTCCGGCTGATCAGGTCCAGCCAGGCCAGCGGACGGCGGGCGAAATCCTCGGTCTTCATATAGTCGGCCGACACCTGATTGGCGACGGGCGACAGGAAGCAGCCGACCAGACCCATATCATGATACCAGGGCAGCCAGCTGATGCAGCGATCGCTTTCCACCACTTCCATGCCATGGCTGTGCGCCGACAGGTTGCTGAGCAGCGCATGATGCGTCACCGCGACGCCATGAGGGAAGCGGGTCGAACCGCTGCTATATTGCAGATAGGCGATTTCGTGCGGCTGGGCCTGCGGCAGGTCCACGGGGACTGCCTCACGCGCCAGAAAATCCTCGAACGCGATGCTTTCGACCGCCTTCTGCCGGCCCGATTCGCCCGCCATCTCTTCCAGTTCCTTGGGGAAGAGGAACAGCATCGGGTCGCAGCTGGAAAGCTGGACATTGAGCTGATCGATATAGCTTTCCTTGCCGCCAAAGCTGGTCGGCAGCGGCAGCGGCACCGGCCAGGCGCCGGCATAGACGATGCCGAAGAACAAGGTCGCAAAGTCCGGGCCGGTTTCGGCGACCAGCGCCACGCGATCCTGCGGCTTGACGCCATGGGCGATCAGGCGGTGGGCGCAGGCGACGGCATCGTCGCGCAACTCGCTGAACGGATAGGGCCGCGCCAGATTGCCGCGCGCGTCATGGAAATTAAGGCCCCTTCTGCCCTGCGCCGCATAGTCCAGCGCTTCGCCCAGCGTCTCGAAATCCGAGAAGCGGCGTGGCAGATTATCGGTCGTCGGCGTTGGTGCCATCATCTCTTGCGAACCCGTCATATTGGTTGACCCAATGTCTTCAAAATCGTGAAACCGCGGCCGCTAGCAGCTTTAAGCGCCAGTTGCACCGCCTATTCCATTCCAGTTTCGCTTATTAGCCGACAAGGCGCGGTAAAATTCCGGCCCGACTGTGGCATAAAGATGGCGCGTCCGCCATTAAGAGGCAATATGACCGGCAAACGCCTCCCCCCGCCGCTGGATGAAGCCATATTGCGCGACATGGCGCTGCGTCACGTCGCCCGCTTCGCCACCAGCCGGGGCAAGCTGCTGGCCTATCTGACGCGCAAGATCCGCGAACGCGGCTGGGGCGGCGAACAGCCCGCTGATCCGGAAGGACTGGCCGAACGCTTCGTGGACCTCGGCTATATCGACGATGCCGGCTATGCCGTGATGAAGAGCGCGGCGCTGGCCCGGCGCGGCTATGGCGCACGGCGGATCGACGAGACGCTGCGGGCGGCAGGCATAGCGGAAAGCGACCGGGAACAGGCCGATGCGCAAACCGCGTCCGAAGCCTGGACGGCGGCCGAGCGCTTCGCCCGGCGCAAACGGATCGGCCCCTATGCGACCGCCCCGCTCGACCCCAAGCAGCGCGAAAAAGCGATCGCCGCCTTCCTGCGGGCGGGCCATGGCTATGCGATCGCGCGGCGATGGGTGGATGCCGCGCCGGGAGAGGAATTGACGGAAGAATAGGGGCGGCACCATGCGGCAAAGGGTCACATCAGGGTCATAGTTGCGAAGTTCACACCGTCGCTGGCCGAATTTTTCGGGCCAGATGCGGCCTCCATGCGTCGGCCAGGCGCCATCGAAGCGACAGTCGGGTCACAAAAGCATCCTGTCGGATCAGAATGACGCGCCGCCTTCGCATCAGCGACGCGCCTGTTGGGTCCCTATTTTCGGGGCGCTGGTTTCGGAGAGTTGGCGAAGGGATCGGCCAGACTTTGCGCATAGAGCGCCAGCGCCCGCCCCCATGCCCGGTCAAATGGCGTGCCGTCCAGCCGACGGCGCAGGCGATGCGCACTGGCCGCCGACATGCCGACAGCGCGCGCCGCATGGGTGACATTGCCGGTGGCAAGCAGGCTGGCGAGAAAAAGCCGTTGCCGCTCCGGCGTCCAGCGGTTTCGGTCAGCCGGGAGGGTCGCGCCGGGCGCGGGCGGATTGGGGGAGAAGGACTGTTCCATCCATCAGGATAGATCAAAGGAAATCCTATTAGGAAAGGGCGTTGTGGGGAGACGATAGCCGCATCATTCCCGCAACGTCATCCCGCCTACGCGGGAATGACGACAAAGGGTGATTTACGGAATGGCAGCTTCTGGTGCCGGAATGGCGATTAGCTGCCGCTATCTAGGTGCGGGTAATACGCTCTGTAATCCGGATGCTTGGCAAAAAGGGCCGCGAAGGTCTCACCGTCTTTGAAGAATAGGGTCAACTGCACACCGAGGTTCGAGGCAGACCAGTCTTCGATAGCAATTGAAGCCACTGCTGGCATGTTATGCTGAACGAGAATGGCAGCCAGTGATTGGCCCCGGTCTCCTACATATTCTTCCTCAATCATATTCGCGTGAGCATCGCGGTTGTAGTGCTCAGAAGGCGAGAATGGTCCGGAAGCCACGCCCATAGGCGGGTCCAAATGCTCTAGAACGGCGGTTCCAATGAGCATCTCACCTTCATATATCCTAATCTGCATAGGGTATGGTCTCATGCTGCCTGAACGTCCGCAACTCAGAAGTGGGATAGAGGCCGGGAACGGCAAAAACTGGTCGAGGCTGTGTAAAAACGCGAACGCGCGGCCCAACGGCGCATGATTGATTCAGGGATTGCCCGCGCCGGATTCTTTTCGTGCGGCAAGGCAACCGCCCGGATTCAGATAGTGCTCATTTCGTTTGCGACGAGATGTTTTTACACAGCCTCGGTCGCAACCCGTCATGCCAGCGAATGCTGGCATCTCAGGCGATAGCGCAAAACAGTTGAGCGTGGCGCTTGTTCAAGCCTTTCGCGCTATCGCCGGAGACCCCAGCTTCCGCTGGGGTGACGGAAGGAGGAAAGGCAACGCACGGGGAACGATCACGGCCCTTCCCCAACCCTGCCTCGCCATCGCCCGCGAATCGCATTAGGCATCGCTTCATGATCCGCTTCCCCGCCCTCCTCGCGCTCGGCCTCCTCGCCGCCTGCTCAAGCCCGCCTTCCGCCGCCGAGAATGGCGCACCGGCGCAGGCCGAGGCCTTGACTCTACCGGCCGTCATCCGCGCCGCCAACGGCACCCACCGCTTCGACGTGGAGGTTGCCCGGACCCCGCTGGAACAGGAAAAGGGCCTGATGTTCCGCAAGGAACTGGGCGCGGATGGCGGGATGCTGTTTCCGATGGAGCCGCCGCGTACCGCCAGTTTCTGGATGAAGGACACGCTGATCCCGCTCGACATGCTCTTCATCCACACCGACGGGACGATCGCCTTTCTGAAGGCCAGCGCCGAACCCTATTCGCGTGTCCCCGTGTCGGCCGGGGTGCCGGTGACCGCCGTGCTGGAACTGCGCGGCGGGCGCGCTGCGGAACTGGGCATCGCGGAAGGCGACCGCGTCCAGTGGGGTGGTTGCGCCGTGCCGGGTGGCAAGGAAGCGACCGACCTCAATTTCTGTCCCGACAAGGCGAACTGACGCCATATCCTCCTTGCCCGCGCCCGTCACAGCGGCTAAGCGCTGGCGCATGGGAATCCTGGCTAACGTCTTCACCTGGTGGAATGGCGCCACCTTCGGCACCTGGCTCTTCACGGCCCGCAAGGGCAAGAAAGTGGGCGAGGACCATCAAGGCAATGTCTATTATGAGGGCGGCACCGACCCCAATGGACTGACGCGCCGCTGGGTGATGTATAATGGCTCTAACGATGCCAGCCGCGTGCCGGCCGAATGGCATGGCTGGCTGCATCACTCGATCGAGGGTGCGCCCGAAAGCTTCCTGCCGCCGCCGCGCATCTGGGAAAAGGAATCGAGCGTCAACCTGACCGGCACGACCAACGCCTATCGTCCGTCGGGTGCGCTCGAAAAGGGCGGCCAGCGCCAGAAGGCGACCGGCGACTATGAAGCCTGGAGCCCCGACGCGGCATGACCCGGCGTCCGGCGGGGGTTTTCCCGCCGATCCTGCATAAGGCGATTCCCGCCCTGTCCTGCGCGCTGGCGCTGGCGGGGTGCGGAAAGAGCGAGGCACCGGCCGCGAATCAGTCCGGCCCGGTGAAGGTCGAGGGCAGCCCGATCCAGACCGCAGGCAAGGACGCCCTGCCCGGCACGCCGATGGCGCAGCGGACCGCCGTGATCGGCCTGCTCAACAAGCGCAACGGCCTGACCCGCGACCTGACGATGAAGCCGGGCGAAGCGCTGCGCGTGGGCGATGCGATCGTCCGTCTTCAGGCCTGCGAAACCACCGCCCCCTGGGAAAATGTGCAGGATACCGGCGCCTTCGTGCAGCTGGACGTGCGCTCCAGCGCGGACGGCAAGTGGCGGCGCGCTTTCTCCGGCTGGATCTTCCGCGAACGGCCCGACCGCAATGTCGTGCAGCACCCGGTCTATGACGTGTGGGTCAGAAGCTGTGCGATGGAATGGCCCGAAACCGGCCCGGACACGGTCAAGATCGGCGGCAAGGGCGATGCGGCGGCCCCGGCCAGCGGCGCGAATGCCAGCTCCGCCGCCGCGCCGGAGCCGGACAGCACGGCCCCCGCGCCCAGCGCCACGCCGCCCACGGCCCCGCCCAGCAACTGAAGATAGTCGCGCTGGCTGATCTCCACCGCGCCCATGCTGCGCAGATGATCCGTCATGAACTGGCAATCGAGCAGGGTGAAGCCGCCAAAGCGCATCCGCGCCACCAGCCAGGCCAGCGCCACCTTTGACGCATCGGTCCGGCGCGACACCATCGATTCGCCGAAAAAGGCCCGGCCCAGCGCCACGCCATAGAGGCCGCCGACCAGTTCCTCCCCGTCCCACACCTCGACCGAATGGGCGAAGCCGGTTTCGTGGAGATGGCGATAGGCCTGCTCGATCGCATGGTTGATCCAGGTCGACGGGCGATCGTCCGCCGATTCGGCGCACATGGCCAGGATGCTGGCGAAGGCGCGGTTGGCGGTGACGCGGAAGCGATCGCGGCGGATCACCTTGGACAGCGAATGCGACAGGTGAAAACCATCGAGCGGCAGGATCGCCCGGCGTTTCGGCTCGACCCAATAGACCTCTTCCGCATCGCGATCGTCGGCCATGGGGAAGACCCCGATGGAATAGGCCTGAAGCAGGACGAGCGGATCGATCATCATTCGATGCTCAGGAGTAGAGCATGGCAGGGGAAAACGGGAACCGGTTTTTGCAAAAAATCGCACGGCGCGGGTCGGGGCAAGGTCAGGCCGCCGCCCTTTCTTGCGCCGGCCATAACCTGGGGTATCGCACAGCAGGTTATCGGCGGGAGAAAAGCCTGTCGACAGATTGACTTGACCGGGCGCCGCCCTAGCCTCCCGGCCCATGAAGACTCTCCCTCTGGCGCTGCTGCCGCTCCTCCTCGCCGTCCCGTCCGCTCATGCCGCCGACGCTGATCCTTATACCGCCCGGATCGCGAAGGTCCTCAAGGCCACGCCGCTGATCGACGGGCATAATGACTGGCCCGAAGCGCTGACCGACAAGATGAAGGACGCGCGCTGGACCATGGACCTGCGCCATCTGAACCCCGCCCAGTTCCACACCGATATCGAACGGCTGCGCGCCGGGCAGGTCGGCGGGCAATTCTGGTCGGTCTGGGTGTCGGCCGACCTGCCCGAACTGCAACAGGTGCAGGATACGCTGGAACAGATCGACCTCGCCCACAGTTTCGCGCGCCGCTATCCCAATGACTTCGCTTTCGTCACCACCGCCGCGCAGGCCCGCGCGGCGCACAAGGCCGGGCGGATCGCGTCGATGATCGGGGTCGAGGGCGGCGGCCAGATCGACGGCAGCCTGGCCGTGCTGCGCGCCTATAAAGACCTTGGCGCCTCCTATCTGACGCTGACGCACAGCCGCACCATCGCCTGGGCGGACAGTGCGACCGACAATCCCCAGCATGACGGGCTGACCCCGTTCGGCGGAAGCGTCGTGACGGAGCTGAACCGGCTGGGCATGCTGGTCGACCTCAGCCATGTCAGCGAAGGCACGATGCTGGACGCGCTGCGGGTGAGCAAGGCGCCGGTCATTTTCTCCCACTCCAGCGCGCGGGCGATCTGCAACACGCCGCGCAACGTGTCGGACGCGGTGCTCAAGCAGGTCGCGGCCAATGGCGGCGTGGTGATGGTCAACTACGCGCCGCAATATGTGTCCGAAGCACGCCGTATCTGGAGCGCCAACCGCAGCGCGGAAATGGCCCGCTACAACGCTCCGCCCTTTGGCGGCCTCTATATCGGCGATCCGGAAGGCGCGAAGAAGGCACTCGCCGAGTGGGAGAAAGCCAATCCCGAACCTGTCGTGACCCTGAGTGAGGTAGCCGACCATATCGACCATATCGCCAAGGTGGCGGGCGTCGACCATGTCGGGCTGGGCAGCGATTTCGACGGTGTCGGCTCTCTGCCGCAGGGCCTGTCGGGCGTGCAGACCTATCCGGCGCTGCTGGCCGAATTGATGCGCCGCGGCTGGAGCGACAAGGATATCGCCAAGCTGGCGGGCGAAAATGTGCTGCGCGTGATGGCGACGGCCGAAAAAGTCGCCGCCCAGATGCAGGCCACGCCCGCCGGCTGATCATCCATCGGCAAAGCCGAAGGGCGCGCGGGTCCGGCGATAATCGTCGGGTAACATGTCGCGCCCGATCGGCGGGGCGGACCGGGCCATGCACTGGGCGCGGTGGCACAGGCGGCAGGTGACGCCGATCGGCGTCGGCTCCACGGGCGGCGCATCCTGCGTGTAGATCAGCCGATGGGCATGTTCGGCGGCACAGCATAGCGCAATGGCGCGCTCCACCCGTGGCGCGCCCCATCCCCCGCCGCCCGCCGTCACCGTGCGCGCGATCGAAAAATAGCGCTGACCATCGGGCAGCTCCAGCCATTGCGTCACCACTTCACGCGGCGTTTCGAACACCCGATGCACCGACCAGAGCGGACACGACCCGCCATGGCGCGCAAAGGGGAAGCCCGCACCGTCCAGCCGCTTGCTGACATTGCCCGCCGGATCGACCCGCAGGAAGAAGAAAGGCACCCGCTCCTGCCCCGGCTTTTGCAGCGTGGTCAGCCGATGCGCAGTCTGTTCGAAACTGGCACCGAACTGGCGGGCCAGCGCCTCGACATCATAGCGTTTCGCCTCCACCGCCTTGGCAAAGGCGGTATAAGGCATCAGGATCGCCGCCGCACCATAGCTGGCCAGCGCCCGCCGGGCGAGACGTCGGCCGCTTTCCCCGCTGAACTGCCCGTCCTTCAGCAATGCGTCGAAGGGTTTGCGCATTTCCAGATAGGCAATCTGGAGCGCCAGCTGAAATTGCGAACTGGCGCTGTCCAGCGTATCATCCAGCAGCACCGCATCGCGATGCCGGTCCAGCCGCCGCATCGATCCCGCCATCACATCGGTCGGCAGCCGCCGCACGCGCAGATTATGCCGGGCCTTCAGCCAGCCGGACAGGCTGCCCTCCGCCTCCGCTTCGATGGCCAGCTTCTCCGCCGCATCGTCGAGCAACGGGAAACTGTTGCGCCGCGCGGCCAGGAAACGGCGGGATTCGGCGACGGGATCGGCGACATCCTCTTGCCGCTCCGGCCCCGCACCCCGGTCCGCCAGCGCCAGATGTTCCTCGCGATAGCTGGTGTAGAGGCGCAGCAGCGCTTCGGTGATGCCGGGATAATTGACCGCGACATCGCCGGTCGCGAGTTGCGGCAGATCGATATCGGCAAACATCGGGTCTTTCAGCACCGCCTGCAACCGCGCCGTCTGTTCCGCGCCGCCATCCCCCGCCACTTCGGCCATATCGAGTTTATAGGTGCGCGCCAGCCGCAGCAGCATGTCGGCGGTCAAGGGCCGCTGGTTGCGCTCCAGCAGGGCGACATAGGAGGCGCTGATTTCCAGATCGGCGGCCATGTCGGCCTGGGTCAGGCCCAGTTCACGCCGCAGCCGCCGCAAGCGCGGCCCCATATAGACGGGACGATCCTTGGCCATGACTCATGCTCCTGTGCAGGCTTTACAACTTTACAGCAGAATTTTGTAAAGATCGACAACTGAACTTCAGGAGGACTGCCGCACTGCAAAAGAGGCGATTAGGTCGGGGGCAACAGCTCACCGGACGCAAGGAAAACGGCCATGACCTATCAGGACAGTATCGCAAAGGCCCAGAGCCTCATCGGCAGCCACCCCGGCACCTGGGATGGCATCAACGCCGAATCCGTCGCCCGCATGAAGCTCCAGAACCGCTTCAACACCGGCCTCGACATCGCCAAATACACGGCCGGCATCATGCGCCGCGACATGGCCGCTTATGATCTGGACCCAGCCAATTACACCCAGTCGCTGGGCTGCTGGCACGGCTTCATCGGCCAGCAGAAGCTGATCGCGATCAAGAAGCATTTCGGCACCACGAAGCAGAAATATCTGTACCTGTCCGGCTGGATGGTCGCCGCGCTGCGCAGCGATTTCGGCCCGCTGCCCGACCAGTCGATGCACGAAAAGACCAGCGTCGCCGCGCTGATCGAGGAACTCTACACCTTCCTGAAGCAGGCCGACGCCCGCGAACTGGGGATGATGTTCCGCGATCTCGACAAGGCGCGCGAAACCGGCAACGAAGTCGAGGCCCAGCGCCTGACTCACGCGATCGACAATTATGAAACCCATGTCGTCCCGATCATCGCGGATATCGACGCGGGCTTCGGCAATGCGGAAGCGACCTATCTGCTGGCCAAGAAGATGATCGAGGCGGGCGCCTGCGCGCTCCAGATCGAAAATCAGGTTTCGGACGAAAAGCAGTGCGGCCATCAGGACGGCAAGGTCACGGTGCCGCATGAGGACTTTCTCGCGAAGGTCCGCGCCTGCCGCTACGCCTTTCTGGAACTGGGCGTCGATGATGGCATCATCGTCACGCGGACGGATTCGCTGGGCGCGGGCCTGACCAAGCAGATCGCCTATAGCAAGGAACCGGGCGACATTGGCGACCAGTATAACAGCTTCCTCGACTGCGAAGAGATTAGCGACATTACGCAGGCCAATGGCGACGTCATCATCAATCGCGGCGGCAAGCTGCTGAAGCCCAAGCGGTTGCCCAGCAACCTGTTCCAGTTCCGCGAAGGCACGGGCGCGGACCGCTGCGTCCTCGATTGCATCACCTCGCTCCAGAATGGCGCGGACCTGCTGTGGATCGAGACGGAAAAGCCACATATCGAGCAGATCGCGTCGATGGTCGACCGCATTCGCGAAGTCATCCCCAACGCCAAGCTGGTCTATAATAATTCGCCCAGCTTCAACTGGACGCTGAACTTCCGCCAGCAGGTGTATGACGCCTGGGTCGAAGCCGGCAAGGATGTCAGCGCCTATGACCGGGCGAAGCTGATGAGCGCGGATTATGACGCGACCGATCTTGGCCTGGAGGCTGACGAGAAGATCCGCACCTTCCAGAAGGATGCGGCGGCGCGGGCCGGCATCTTCCATCACCTGATCACCCTGCCGACCTATCATACGGCGGCGCTCAGCACCGATAACCTCGCCAAGGACTATTTCGGCGCGGCGGGCATGCTGGGCTATGTCGAGGGCGTGCAGCGCAAGGAAATCCGTCAGGGCATCGCATGCGTGAAGCACCAGAATATGAGCGGAAGCGACATTGGCGACGATCACAAGGATTATTTCGCCGGTGAAGCCGCGCTCAAGGCCGGCGGCGCGCACAATACGATGAACCAGTTTGCGGCTTAACCCGGCCCAAAGACCAATAGCCTCCTCCTCGCCTTTGCGGGGATGAAGGAACCAACTTTGCGGCGTGCAGGCCGCAAGCGCTCCATCTCCCCGGCGATCCCCCGATACCGCCGGGTAGGTGGATGCATCAGGAATTTCGCGGACCGCGTCGCGAAACAGAACCAACCCGCGGGGACCTCGACATCTTTAGAGGATTTGGCCCTTCGCGGATTTGGGTGGAAGGAACTGGACGACCCGGCGGGCGCACCGCCGGGTCGTTTTTTCATTGAACGCTGAGCCATCATTGCGAGCGTAGCGAAGCAATCCATGTAGCGCTGAAGTGGATTGCTTCGCTCCGCTCGCAATGACGACGGAGGCTTCAGGCAATCCCCGCGCGCTGGCGCACCGTCTGCTTCAATATGTCGAGCGGCATTGCACCCAGCGTCAGCACATCATGGAACTGCTTGAGGTCGAACTTATCGCCCTGCTTCGCCTTCACCTCGTCGCGCAGCTGGGTCCAGACGGTGTGACCGATCTTGTAGCTGCATGCCTGACCCGGCCAGACGGTGTAGCGGTCGATCTCACCCTGGCTGCGACCGCGCGCGATACCGGTGGTGCCGATCAGATAATCGGTCGCCTTCTCCCGGCTCCACCGTTTGGCGTGCATGCCGCTGTCCACCACCAGACGGGTGGCGCGGAACAGCAAGGATTGCAGATAGCCGACCTGCCCCAGCGGATCGCCTTCATACATGCCCATTTCGTCGGCCAGCTGCTCCGAATAGAGCGCCCAGCCCTCCGAATAGCCGCTGTAGAAGCCGCGGCGGCGGATCATCGGGATCGAATCCGATTCCAGCGCGACCGACACCTGAAGATGATGCCCCGGCACCGCCTCATGATAGCTGAGCGTCGCCAGCCCGAATTTCGGCCGGTCGAACGTGTCGCGCAGATTGATGAAGTAGATGGCCGGGCGCGATCCGTCGAGCGAGGCATTCTGATAATAGCCGCCCGGCGCGCCCGCCTGGATCGTCACCGGCACGCGGCGGACCTCCACCGGGGCCTTGGGCACGGTGTTGAAGCTCTCGCCCAGTCGCTTCTGCATGGCGATGATTTGGCTGTTGAGCTGCGCCAGCAGCGCCTCGCGACCCGGATCGGTATTGGGGTAAAGCTGGTCGGGGCGCTTGTTGAGTTCGACCAGACGGTCGCCCACGCTGCCCTGACTCATGCCCTCGCCCTTCAGGATCGCGTCGATCCGCGACGAGATGCTGGCGACCTGATCCAGACCCATCTGGTGGATTTCATCGCCGGTCAGCCGGGTCGTGGTCGCAGCTTCGGCGGCGGCGGCATAGAAGGCCTCGCCATCGGGCAGGCGCCAGCAGCCGGCATCATGGCTGGCCTTCGCGCGCAACTGCGCCACCAGTTCACGCTGGCGATCGACGGCGGGGAAGATCTTCTCGGCGACGATCTTCTCGGCCTGCGCGGCGCGTTCGGGCGGCAGGCCGGCGGCGGCCAGCTTCTTCACGAAGGACGCAACCAGCACGGTCTGCGCGGCGGGCTGGTCGCGCAGCGCCGCCTGCATCTTCATGGTGGTGTCGAGAATATAGTCGGGCGCGAACACGCCCTTGGCCGCATCCGCCTTCTGCCGGGCCAGTTCGCCGTCCATGGCGGCGGGGAAGGCTTCAAGGCGGGAGAGATAGGCGTCGGCGTCCGCCGCATCCTTCACGCGATGCTGCGAATCGAGGAAGTCTGGCACTTCGCGATAGCTGCCGGTCAGCTGGCTGAGGATATAGGGCGCATAGCGGCCCGCCGTCTCGCCATAGCCGAAGCGCTCGCCACCCACGGCGCGGTCCAACTGATAGGCGACGACATCATAGTCGAGCTGGCTGGCAGGGCTGAGTTTGGCGCGGTCGACGCTGGCGAGTTGCTTCACCTGCACCTTGGTCCGGGCCAGATCGCGCGCAGCCCCGGCCGCGCTGGTGTCGGACAGCTTGCCGCGCAACGCCGCCCGCGCGCCGGTGTCGAGGCCAAGGCGGGTCGCGCTTTCCGGGGATTCAGCGAGGCGGCCATAGAAGAAATCGTCCAGCATCGCGCGGAAGCGCGCATCGGCGGCGCCTGTTTGCGCAAAGGCGTTGGGGGTAGCGGCGACAAGCGCGGTGGCGCCGCTGGTGGCAAGAAATTGGCGTCGGTTCACGACTGGGGGCTCCATTATGGGATTGAGAGGCGGCAAGGGGGTGCCGCCCGCGACGCGCTCTTTTGACGGCTGTTCAACAGCTTGGCTAGCCCAGCCGCACCGACCGTCCTGTGTGGATGGCTCCCGCGTTGCAAGGGGCGATTTGATGATTTGGCGCATTGGTCGGGTGCAGTCTTGTGTCCGGCCTTTGATGCGGTCGTTCAGTTAACCGCTGGCCCTGATGGTATCCGCGAACCAGGTCCCACTCTGCTTTGCGGGCTGTGATGCCCACGACGTTCGACGGGGTGTCCCGGCTCCCGGTCTGACCGGTTCGCCATCACTTCTCATCGTCCTCACAACCTGGTGAAGCTTGTCTCCTTGGTTGTCGTTATGCGGCAGCGACCAGTGGTGCGCGGTAGGTGCCGCCATGCGTCATGATCGCCCAGGCGACCCGCGCCGTCCGGTTTGCGGCCGCCACGGTAACCACCCGTGCTGGCTTTCGGTGAAGCATCGCGGGCAGACGTGGATCGACAGAGGCCGGCGCTGATCGTGCGCGCCGGATCAGCGAGGTCATACCAACCACCAGCAATCGACGCAGGTAGCGATCGCCCATGCGCGAGATCCGCCCCATCCGCTCCTTGCCACCGCTACAATTCTGAAGCGGTGTCAAACCTAGTGAGGCAGCGAACTGGCGCCCGGAACGGAAACGCTCCGGTTCTGTCACCGAGGCGGCCAGTGCGGTCGCCGAAATCACGCCAACGCCGGGAATGGTCGCCAAGCGCTGCGACAGCTCGCTCGATCGATGCCACGCGAGAAGCTCTTTCTCCAGCTTGACGAGTTGCACCTGCAAAGCACCTATCTGATCGGCAAGCGATGTCACGACGCGCTGCGCGACCGATGGCACTTCCGCTGCTTCACCGGCTGATAACCGGGTCGCTAGCTCCAGCGCATGCCGTAGGCCACGCGCCATCTCGATACCGAACTCCGCCAGCAACCCCCGGATCATGTTCACTAGCTGAGTGCGCTGCTTGACCAGCAGATCGCGCGTTCGATGCAACGCCAACGCTGCCTGCTGATCGGTCGATTTCACCGGCACAAAGCGCATGTTTGGACGCGTCACCGCCTCGCAGATCGCTGCGGCATCGTTCGCGTCGGTCTTACCGCGCTTTACGTACGGTTTGACGTAGGCCGGCGGCATCAACCGCACCTCGTGGCCGAGTTTTGTCAGTTCACGTGCCCAATGATGTGAGGTGCCACACGCCTCCATCCCGATGAGACACGGCGGCAGCTTGGCAAAAAACGGCAGCACCTGCGCGCGTCGCAACGCTTTGCCTATGAGGGTCTTGCCGGCTTCATCAACCGCGTGAATCTGAAAAATGCTCTTGGCCAGATCAATGCCTACAGTGGTAATCTCCATGGTGGGTGGCTCCTCTCAAGCGTGGTCGTCTCGACAACTTCCACCATCTTGGCACTCAGATGCCGTGAGCGGGAGCCATCCACTCCATCTGCTTTGATAAGCCCAGCTTGTCAGTTATGTGGATCGTTGCGACTGTCCCGCCGTTTCCTCCTGCGATACGACGCGCGCGCCTTACAGAAAGGGGAAAGCCGATGTCCTACACGCTCATCACCGCCAACCGCAATTACAGCAGCTGGTCGCTGCGCCCATGGGTGCTGATGAAGGCGCTGGCCATTCCCTTCGAGGACCGGATCGAACCGTTCGCGTCGGCCACCAACTATGCCGCCTTTCGCAGCTTTTCCCCGACCGGACAGGTGCCTGCTTTGGTCGACGGGGATCGCACCGTCTGGGATTCGCTGGGCATCACCCTCTATCTGGCCGATCGCCATCCCGGCGTCTGGCCGGCGGATGAGGCTGCGCGCGCCTTTGCCCAGTGCGCGGTGGCGGAAATGCACAGCGGTTTCAGCACGCTGCGCAATGATTGCACCATGAATGTCGGCGTGCGGGTGGAGCCGCATATCCACTCCCCCGCGCTCAACCGGGACATCGCCCGCCTGCGCGAACTGTGGGAACAGGGGCTGGACCGCTTTGGCGGGCCGTTTCTGGCGGGCCGGGTCTTTACCGCGATCGACGCCTTCTATGCGCCCGTCGCCTTTCGCGTGCGCACCTATGGCCTCGATGTCGGTCCGCAGGCACAGGTCTGGGTCGATCATATGCTGGCCCACCCCGCCATGCAGCAGTGGGAAGCCGAAGCACTGGCCGAAACATGGCGAGAAGAGAGCCATGAGGCGGAGATCGGCGCGGCTGGGCGCATCATCGAGGACTATCGGGCAGTGTAACATTCTTGCCTGCCTGATAGGAAAAACAGGTTAAATCGGTCGTTCACCCCCTTTCCCGATCTGCCCGACGGGTCTAGGGGGAGGACATTATGGTCAAGCCACGCACCCTGTATGAAAAGATCTGGGACGCACACGTTGTCGAACGGCGTCCTGACGGCACCTGCCTCATCTATATCGACCGCCATCTTGTCCATGAAGTGACGAGCCCGCAGGCGTTCGAGGGGCTACGCATTGCCGGCCGCAAGGTGCGCCGGCCCGATCTGACCCTTGCGGTGCCCGATCACAACCTGCCAACCACACCGCGCCGCGACGCGGATGGCCATCGCATTCCCATCGCCGACCCGGAAAGCGCGCAGCAGCTTGCCGCGCTGGAACGCAATGCGCCCGAATTCGGTGTGCGCCTGATCGGCGACGCGGACCGGGAACAGGGCATCGTCCATGTCGTGGGGCCAGAACAGGGCTTCACCCTGCCCGGCACGACTCTGGTCTGCGGCGACAGCCACACCAGTTCGCACGGGGCGCTGGGCGCGCTGGCCTTCGGCATCGGCACGTCCGAAGTCGAGCATGTGCTGGCCACCCAGACTTTGCTGCTCAAGCAGTCCAAGACCATGGCTGTCGTGGTCGATGGCGAACTGGCGCCCGGCGTCACGCCCAAGGATGTGGCGCTGGCGATCTGCGGCCATATCGGCACGGCGGGCGGCACCGGCTATGTCATGGAATATCGCGGTTCCGTGTTCCGCGACATGTCGATCGAGGGTCGCCTGACCGTCGCCAATATGTCGATCGAGGCGGGCGCGCGCTCGGGCCTGTTCGCCCCCGATGAAAAGACCTTCGCCTACATAAAGGGTCGCCCGATGGCGCCCAAGGGCGCGGATTTCGACGCCGCCGTCGGCTGGTGGAAGACGCTCGCCACCGATGAAGGCGCCGTCTTCGACAAGACCGTGGTGATCGATGCGGCCGATATCGTTCCCACCGTCACCTGGGGCACCAGCCCGGAAGACGTGGTGGCCGTGACCGGCGTGGTCCCCGATCCGCAGAGCTTCGCCGATCCGTCCAAGCAGGCGGCCGCGCAAAAGTCGCTCGACTATATGGGCCTGACCGCCGGACAGAAGATGGCCGACGTGGCGATCGAACATATCTTCATCGGCAGCTGCACCAACAGCCGGATCGAGGATCTGCGCGCCGCCGCCGCCCTGCTGAAGGGGCGCCATATCGCGTCGGGCATCAAGCATGCCATGGTCGTGCCGGGCTCCGGCCTCGTCAAGGAAATGGCCGAATCCGAAGGGCTGGATCGCATCTTCCTGGACGCCGGTTTCGAATGGCGCGAGCCGGGCTGTTCGGCATGCCTGGGCATGAACCCGGACAAGGTGCCTGCGGGCGAGCGCTGCGCATCGACCAGCAACCGCAATTTCATGGGCCGTCAGGGGCCGGGATCGCGCACCCATCTGGTGTCGCCCGAAATGGCGGCGGCGGCGGCCATCACTGGTCGGCTCACCGACGTTCGGGAACTGCTGAATAACAAAGAGGGTCTGGTCGCATGAAGAAGATTTTCTGGCTGCTGACGCTGGGCGCACTGGCCAGCGCGGCGATGGCGGCAACGCTGGGTCGCGCCGAAGACACGCCTGCGCCGCAGGTGAAGAAGGCGAATTGATGGAAAAGCTGACCACCGTTGAAGGCGGCGCCTATCCGTTCGGGATGAAGAATGTCGATACCGACATCGTCATCCCGGCGCATTGGCTCAAGACCATTTCGCGTAACGGCCTTGGCCGCGGCGCATTTGAGGTGCTGCGCAAGGAACCGGGCAATGTCTTTGACGACCCCGCCTATGCCGGCAGCCCGATCCTGATCGCAGGCGACAATTTCGGCTGCGGGTCGAGCCGCGAGCATGCCGCATGGGCGCTGGGCGACCTGGGCATCAAGGTGGTGATCGCACCCAGCTTTTCCGACATCTTTTCCGGCAACGCCTTCAAGAACGGCATTTTGACCGTGGTGCTGCCGCAGGACGCGGTCGACCGGCTGCTGGAAGTGGCGAAGACCGATCCGATCCATGTCGATCTGGAAGCGCAGACCGTCACCACGCAATTTCAGGATCGCTTCGGCTTCGAAATCGATCCGTTCCGCAAACATTGCCTGCTGGGCGGGCTGGATGAAATCGGCCTGACGCTGGACGACGTCGATGTGATCGACAGCTATGAGGCGAAAGTCGCGCAGGATCGCCCGTGGATCGTCCCCGCCGCCGTTGCGTAATTCCCCGCTTCTGCCTATCTCTTGGTCCAGAACCGATTTGCAACAGGGCTTTTGACGCATGACCACCTTCGACGATCGCGAAAAGGCGTTCGAAAACATGTTCGCCCATGATCAGGAAATGGAATTCCGCATCCAGGCGCGCCGCAACCGGCTGCTGGGCGAATGGGCCGCTGCGAAGATGGGCCTGACCCCGGAAGAGACCGACGCCTATGCCAAGGCGGTGGTGCAGGCCGATTTCGAGGAAGCGGGCGACGAAGACGTCATCCGCAAGCTGGTGGGCGACATGACCTCGGCCGGCATCGACATCGATGAGCCCGGCGTGCGCGCCGCGCTCGAAGAGCAGGCGGTGATCGCCCGCCGCATGTTCATCGAAGCGCAGTAAGGCAGCCCGAACGATGCCAATGGCTGCTGACGATATTGCGGACATGATCAAGGCCGCTATCCCCGATGCGCAGGTCGAGATTACCGACCTGGCCGGCGATGGCGATCATTATGCGGCGAAGGTCGTGGCGGAGAGCTTTCGCGGCCTCAGCCGCGTCGCGCAGCAGCGGGCGGTCTATGCCGCGCTGGGCGGCCGCATGGGCGGCGTGCTTCACGCCTTGCAACTGACCACCGCCGTTCCCAACTAACGGCCCAGAGATTCGCGTCCGGCCATGCGGGGCGCCAGACAGGAATGGAAATTTTCACATGACCGACGCCGTGCAGCAGCGGATCGCCGAGATCGTCAAGGGCAGCGACGTGCTGCTTTTCATGAAGGGCACCCCGCTTTTCCCCCAGTGCGGCTTTTCCAGCCGCGCCATCGCGATCCTGGAGCATCTGGGCGTGACCTATGAAACGGTCGACGTGCTGCAGGATCAGGCGATCCGTCAGGGTATCAAGGCCTTTTCCGACTGGCCGACCATCCCCCAGCTCTATGTGAAGGGTGAGTTTGTCGGCGGCAGCGACATCATGATGGAAATGTATGAAGCGGGCGAATTGAGCCAGCTGATGGCCGATCAGGGCATCGCCGCCGCGAACTGATCCGCTTCGGGTTGAGAATATAGAGGGCGGTCCGGGATTCCGGGCCGCCTTTTTTTGTGGGTAGAAAAACCAACATGCCCCTCCCGCAGGCGGGAGGGGCAGCGAGACTTGGTTCGGCGCAGCCGGACCTAGTCGCAGCGGGGTGGGCATTTGCAACATTGCGTTAGCCCACCCCTTGATGGGAGTCACGTGCCTCCCATCAACCCCTCCCGCGTGCGGGAGGGGGAATAATATCCGCCCCTCAGCGCGCCGCCACCAGCAGCTTGTCGATCTTGCGGCCGTCCATGTCGACGATCTCGAAACGCCAGCCCTGATCCTCGGCATAGTCGCCCACTTCCGGCAGGCGCTTGAGCAGCCACAAGGCATGGCCAGCGACGGTGGCATAGTCGCGGTCTTCGGACAGGTTGATGTCGATCCGCTCGGCCAGCTGGTCGATCGGCATCTGGCCCGACACCAGCAGGCTGCCATCCTCGCGCTCCACCATGTCCGGTTCGTCATAGGCGTCGCGGTCCGACGCGAAATGGCCGGCGATGGCGGACAGCAGGTCGGCCGGGGTCACGATCCCTTCGAAATGACCATATTCGTCATGGACCATCACCATCGGCACGTCGGACCGGCGCAGCACTTCCAGCGCGTCCATCGCATCGACCTGATCGGGGACCACTTCCGCCCGGCGCATCAGCGCCTCCAGGTTGAGCGCCTCGCCCCGGAACAGCGCGGTCATGATGTCGCGCGCCTGCACGATGCCGATGATGTCCTCGACCGATCCGCGCCCCACCGGCAGGCGGGTGTGCGGCGTATCGAGCAGGCGGGCGCGAATCGTCGCCTCGTCCGCGCCGATATCGATCCAGTCGACATCCATGCGCTGGGTCATCACCTCGCGCACCGGCCGGTCGGCCAGCCGCACCACGCCTGAAATGATCGCGCGTTCGCTTTCCTCGATCACGCCGGACTTGCTCGCCTCCGCGACGATCAGGTGCAGTTCCTCGGCCGTGACATGGCTTTCCGATTCGCGGGCCAGCCCCAGCAGCTTGAAGATCAGGCTGCTCGATGCGTCCAGCACCCAGACGACCGGGGCGGTGATTTTCGACAGCCACAGCATCGGCGTCGCCACCAGCAGCGCGATCGGCTCCGGCTTGCGCAGCGCGAACTGCTTGGGCACCAGTTCGCCCACGATCAGCGAGGCATAGGTGGTCAGGCCAATGACCAGCGCAAAACCGGCATTTTCCGCCATATTGGGCGACAGTCCCAGCATTTCCAGCCGCTCGCCGGTCGGTCCGCCCAGGCTGGCGCCCGAATAGGCGCCCGATATGATGCCGATCAGCGTGATGCCGATCTGGACGGTCGACAGGAACTTGCCCGGATCGGCCGCCAGTTCCAGCGCGGTGCGGGCGCCGCTGCGCCCCGCTTTTTCCAGCGCCTGAAGCCGGGGCCGGCGCGCGGACACGATCGCCAGTTCGGACATCGCGAATACGCCATTCACGGCGACGAGCGCCAGAATGATGATGAGGTCGACCCAGGGAAAGGGCGTCGGATTATGGGGGAGGTTCGTGGCCATGGTGGTCAGTTCCCACCTATAACCCCGAATCTTTCAATTTCACAACATCGCCATCATCATGAGTTCAGTTCGGTTGTGGAACAAACGCTTCAACTCGGCCATTGAGGGGGCATCCGCCCCGGCGGACGAGAAGACAAGGGAACAGGACAATGAGGATTTCTACCCGCATCATGGGCGCAGCCGGTCTGGCCGCGATGCTTGCGACGACCGCCTGCACCACCGACCCGCAGACGGGTCAGCGCAGCATTTCCAAGGCCGCGATCGGCGGCATCGGCGGCGCGCTGGGCGGCTATCTGCTGGGCGATCTGGTCGGCGGGCGGCGTGACCGCACCGAAAAGATATTGGGCGCGGGCATCGGCGCAGTCGCGGGCGCGGGCATCGGCGCCTATATGGACGCACAGGAACGCAAGCTGCGCGAACAGACCGCCGGCACCGGCGTGGACGTGATTCGCGATGGCGACAATCTGCTGCTGCGCATGCCGTCGGGCATCACCTTCGCCTATAACAAGGCGGACGTGCAGCCCCAGTTCCAGCCGACCCTGAACGAAGTCGCATCGGTTCTGGCGCAATATCCCAAAACCTATATCGACGTTCTGGGCCACACCGACAGTGACGGGTCCGACGCCTATAACCAGACTTTGTCCGAGCGCCGCGCCCAGTCGGTCGCCGATTATCTGGTGAGCAAGGGCGTGCAGTCGGCCCGACTCGCCACGCGCGGCTATGGCGAAAGCCAGCCGATCGCATCGAACGCGACCGAAGAAGGCAAGGCCGCCAACCGCCGCGTCGAAATCAAGATCGCGCCGGTGACGGAAGGCGATGTGCGCGGGTAAGTGAAAGGGTTGGGCCTGTCCGGAGCGATATTCCGGACGGGCTCTGCCTTTTACACCTATATCATCCGTTCGTCCTGAGTAGCCATTGAGCGAAGTCGAAATGGCGTATCGAAGGATCAGCGCTGCGCTGGATGCTTCGATACGGGTCTTCGACTTCACCTTTGGTGAAGTTTATCCTGAGCGTCTGCTGCAAGCAGGCAGTCGAAGGGCTCAGACCCTACTCAGCACGAACGGACTAGAGCTAATTTCAGGCAGCCCTAACGCGACAGCGACAGCAGCAAAGACGCCAGTTCCGACTGGCGATGCGTGCCGGTCTTCGACAGAATCGATTTCAGTTGCGTTCGCACCGTATCGGGCGACACACCGCGCGCCCGCGCTATCATGTCCACGTCCAGCCCCTGGGCGATCGACAAGGCGATGCCCGCCTCCGCCGGGGTCAGCCCATAGGCGTCGCCAAAGGCCGCGCCGAAACTGTCCGGCACCGGCTGCACCACCATCGTCAGCAGGACGGCGGCAGAAGCGAAAGGCCCGGTATCGCGGGCGGGTACCGGGCTCAACTCCGCGATGATCGGCGCGCCCCGGTCCTGATCGGCGCGCAGGGCCGCGAAGCGCCGGCTGCGATGGAGCGCCCCGCGCGCCGTGACATCCACAAAGGCAGCCTCCAGACGATCGGCGCTCTTGCCATCCAGCGCATGCAGCCGCCCGTTGCGGACGGACAGATAGCGCCCCTCCCGCAACAGCCGATCGGCATCTTCGGACAAAGCGACGATATTCCGGCTCAGCCCCAGGGCGATACAGGCCTTCCCCACCCCTTGCAGCGCCGCCGTCATGGCTTCGGTTTCCATCCGGCCAAAGCGCAGCGCCAGTTCGACGGCGCCGGAAATCGCAGGAACCACCGCTTCCATCAATCGCCTTTCCTGATGACTGGCCGTCCCGACCGAATCCGGTCGCAACGCGGTAAAGCCCAAAGCCCCCGCCATCGGGGTCGTAGCCTGCAACCGGACGGTCAGGGCGTTGGACGTGCCGGTGGGATGGAAGAAGTCCCGATAGACGCTCATCCGGGATTTCGTCGCCACGTCCAGAAAATCATGGTCATCCACGCATTGCCCCGTCCGCCCGTGAAGCAATGTGCCGAGCCGGGGATTGACCGACGCCAGATGGGCGTTGTGGCCGATGAAACCGGCGATATCGGCAGCGGAAACGCGCGACATGAGCGAGAAACTGATGCTGGCGTCCGGCGCGACCATCGCGATCTGGCCGGTCCGGGCCTGAAGCGGCAGGGCCAGACTGTCGACCGCGCATTCCCAGGACTCCTGCCCATAGGCCGCGCGCCAGAACATCTCGGCAATGCCCAGTTCGTCGTCCAAATAATGCGCCCCCTTCCCCGGATGCTATCCGAAAGACAGGGGCTTTCAATCCGATTCGGTGGGGGTGCGTGGAACGGGGACGACGGCGCCAGCGTAGATGTAAACCGTTCGTGCTGAGTAGGGGCTGAGCGAAGTCGAAGACCCGTATCGAAGCATCCAGCGCAGCGCTGATCCTTCGATACGCCATTTCGACTTCGCTCAATGCCTGTCCTGAGCGCCTGCCTTGGCAGGCAGTCGAAGGGGCTACTCAGGACGAACGGGGTGATCCAGATCGAGGGCGACGCCCCTAGAAACTCGCCTTGATCCCGTCGATCACGAACTGCGCGGCCAGCGCGGCGAGCAGCACGCCCAGCAGGCGGGTGATGACCGCCTCTATCTTTCGGCCCAGCAGCGCCATCAGCGGCCCGGCCGCCAGCAACGATCCCAGCATCAGCGCCAGCGTCAGCACCACCGCGCCCAGCACCACGGCGCGCTCCGCCATGCCATTGGCGCGCGACATCAGCAGCATGACCGTGGCGATCGATCCCGGCCCGGCGATCATCGGCATCGCCATGGGGAAGACCGACACATCCTCGACATGCGGTTCTTCGGTGCTGATCTTGTTGGCCCGGTCCTCACGGCGCTGGGTGCGCTTTTCGAACACCATGTCCATCGCGATCATGAACAGCATGATGCCGCCCGCGATACGGAAACTGTCGAGCGCGATGCCCAGCACGCCCAGCAACTGCTTGCCCCACAGGGCGAAGACCAGCAGGATCGCCGCCGCGATGCCGACCGCGCGGATCGCCATCGCCCGGCGCTGCGCCTGGCTCGCCCCGGACGTCAGACTGGCATAGATGGGCGCGCAGCCCGGCGGGTCGATCACCACGAACAGGGTGATGAAGGCGGAAAGGAACAGGGCTGTCATGATCCGGCCTTCACCTCATCATCGATCACGGTTTCATAGGTGGTGCCGGTCCACATGTTCACGGTGACGCGGCGGCTATTGTCGGGGGCGACATTGGCGCTCCAGACCAGACTTTCGTCGGGCGGCGGCAGAGCGCCCTTTACCGGCGGACCTTCGGGACGTGGGCCGCCCTTGCAGGTGGCGACCTTGCCGGTCAGGAATTCAGGGGCTTCCCGCGCGGTGGCGAGCGTGTCGCCATGGTCGAGAATCCAGTGCCAGCGCCCCTTCTTGTCGCGGCGCCACAGGGTGGTGAAATAGCCGACCGATCCGTCCGGCCGCTTCCAGTTGCCGGTGCTGGCGGCCAGATTGCCGTCGCAGGACACATAGACGATCGAGGGCGACCATGTCACCGACGCAGGCGGATCGGCCTGTTTGCGCAACCAGTCCTGTGCCAGCACCTTCTGCGGCACGAACATCACCGCATCATCGGCGGCGGTTTCGCGGAAGGCGGTCCATTGCCCCTTTTGCTGCGCCAGCCGGTTGAAGGCGATTTCTGCCGCGATCACGCTGCTGGGATCGGGCTGGAACCGCAGCGGCGGCTTCGCGGCGACAAGCGCCACCGCCGCCAATGTCAGCAGGGCCAGCCGCGCCTTCACAGTCCTTCGGGCTTTGCAAAGCCCGCGCGGGCATGGGCAGCAACCAGCGTATTGCGCAGCAGCACCGCGATCGTCATCGGCCCGACGCCGCCGGGGACCGGGGTGATGGCGCGGACATGGGCTAGCGCCTCGGCCGTGGCCACGTCGCCGACGATACGGCTCTTGCCCTCATCCTCCACATCGGCGACGCGGTTGATGCCGACGTCGATCACGGTCGCGCCCGGCTTGATCCATTCGCCCTTGACCATTTCGGCGCGGCCCACGGCGGCGACGACAATGTCGGCACGGTGGACGACGCTCGCCAGATCATGGGTGCGGCTGTGCGCGATCGTGACGGTCGCGTTTTCGGCCAGCAGCAGTTGCGCCATCGGCTTGCCGACGATGTTGGAGCGGCCGACGACGACCGCCTCCATGCCCGACAGGTCGCCCAGTTCATCCTTCAGCAGCATGATGCAGCCCATCGGCGTGCAGGGCACCAGCGCCTCCTGCCCCGTGGCAAGGCGGCCGGCATTGACGACATGGAAGCCGTCCACATCCTTGGACGGATCGATCGCGGCGATCACGGCGGCTTCGTCAATATGTTTGGGCAGCGGCAACTGCACCAGGATGCCGTCAACCCGCTCGTCATGGTTCAGCTCATCGATCAGGTCGAGCAGATCATCCTCGCCGATGCTGTCGGGCCGCTTGAATTCGAAGCTCTCCATGCCGACCGCGACGGTCATCTTGCCCTTGGAGCGGACATAGACGCTGCTGGCCGGGTCTTCGCCCACCAGCACCACGGCCAGACCCGGCTTGCGCCCCGCCCGTTCCACGAAGCCGGTGACTCCCATCGCAATCTTGTCGCGCAGCCCTGCCGCGAACGCCTTGCCGTCGATGAGCTTGCCGATGGTCATGTCACTTCTACCCAATTTTCGAGGAGGGCGGTCAGGCGCGCCAGAGCGCCGCCACCGCCGATGATCCGCAGCCGCTTTAGCCGGTTGGTGTCACCCGATTCCAGCAAAATCGCGCCTTTGGGCCAATCCAGCCGTTTCGACAGTAGCGCGATCAGCGCATCATTGGCCCGCCCCTTTTCCGGCACGGCGCGGACGCGGGCGGACAGCCAGTGCGCGCCATGCGCATCGGTCCAGCCGCCGCCTATGTCTTCCTTCGCCGATCCGGGCGTCAGCCGGACGCTCAGCAACAGGTCGTCACACGCCTGCGTCCAGACGCTCACATCAGGAAGAGCGGCGGCAGGATCGCGCGGCGGATGATGACGATGCCGATCAGCACGACCATGGGCGACAGGTCCAGCGCGCCCAGATCCGGCATGATCCGGCGGATCGGCGCATAGATGGGCGCGGTGATCCGGTCGAGCGCGACCCAGATGGCGCGCACGAAATCATTGGACAGGTTGACGATGTTGAAACCGACCAGCCAGCTCATGACACCATGGGCGATAACGATCCACAGCAGCACGGTCAGCAGGATGTCGATGATCTGATAGAGCGCGTAGGCCACGGATGTCTCCAAATATGCTTGAAGGCCGCTCTAGAGCGTTTTCGAAGCAGACGGAATCGTCTGCTGACTCGGAAAACGCGACAAACCAAAAAACTAGAGCAGCCCAGCCGATGTAATCGGGTCGGGATCTGCTCTAGCCGAAGCGCACCCATCGCGACAACTATGGTGCGACGCAAAATCCACCAACGGCCGCGCAAATTCTGCCAAAGCCCTGGGAAGGCGGCTATAGGGCGGCATGGACTTTCGAGATGCATGCCCCGCCGACGCCCCGCTGATCGCCGCCATCCATGTGGCAAGCTGGCGCGTCGCCTATGCCCATATCATGGACCCGGCCTGGCTGGCCGACGGGATAGAGGCGGAACGGCTGGCGACATGGACGCAGCGGCTGGAGTCGCCGGCGCCGGGCCAGCGGGTCATTATTGCAGAGCGGGATGGCGAAGCGGTCGGCTTTACCTGCGTGATAGGCGGGTCCGATCCGGTCTGGGGCACGCTGGTCGACAATCTCCATGCCCTGCCGAGCGCGAAGGGCGGCGGCATCGGCACGGCCCTGCTGGATCAGGCGGCGCGCTGGGCGCTGGCGGGCTGGCCGGACGCGGGCCTGTTCCTGTGGTGCTACAGCGACAATGTCGCGGCGCGGGGCTTTTATGCGGCGCGCGGCGGCGTGGAGGTCGAGGACTGGAACAAGCCCGGCCCCGACGGCCGAACGCTGCCGGAAAAGCGGATTGCGTGGGCCGATCCGGGCGTGCTTACATCCCCTCCCGTAAACGGGAGGGGTAGCGAGACTTAACGAGCGAAGCGAGTTTAGTCGCAGCGGGGTGGGCCAACGCAACCTTGCGCATGCCCACCCCCTTGATGGGAGTCACGTCCCTCCCATCAATCCCTCCCGCAAGCGGTAGGGGGAACAAGCAGGCCTTACTTCCGCACCAACGTACCCGCACCCCGATCGGTGAAGATTTCCAGCAGCATCGCATGCGGCACCCGGCCGTCGAGGATGACGGCGGCGTCCACTCCGCTCTCGACCGCGCGGACGCAGGTTTCCAGCTTCGGGATCATACCGCCGCTGATCGTGCCGTCCGCCTGCAACAATTCGATCGCCGCCGGATCGAGATCGGTCAGCAGATTCTTGTCCTTGTCCAGCACGCCCGCGACATCGGTCAGCAGGAAGAAGCGCGAGGCTTTCAGTTCCGCGGCGATCGCCCCGGCCATGGTGTCGGCATTGACATTATAGGTATGGCCATCGGTGCCGATGCCGACCGGCGCGACGACCGGAATGATGCCGTCCTGCGCCAGCGTGTCGAGAATGCGGCGGTCGACCGAGACGGGTTCGCCCACGAAGCCCAGGTCGACATTGCGTTCGATCCCGGAATTGGGGTCCGCCTCGCGCTTGCCCAGCACCTTTTCGCACAGGACCAGACCGCCATCCTTGCCGGAAATGCCGACCGCCCGGCCGCCCGCACCGGCGATCCAGCCGACGATTTCCTTGTTGATCGATCCGGCCAGCACCATTTCGGCGATCTTGGCGGTTTCCGCGTCGGTCACGCGCAGGCCGCCGATGAATTGCGATTCGACGCCCAGCTTCTTGAGCATCGCGCCGATCTGCGGCCCGCCGCCATGAACGACGACCACATTAATGCCCACCGCCTTCATCAGGACGACGTCTTCGGCGAAATCGCGCGCCGCTTCCGGATCGCCCATGGCATGGCCGCCATATTTCACGACGAAGGTCTTGCCGGCATATCGCTGCATATAGGGCAGCGCCTCGACAAGGGTTTCGGCCTTCGCGAGGAGCGCGGGATCAGGGGCGTGCTTATTGTTCATGCGCGCGCGCATAAGACCAAAGGGCCGTGGGGGCAAGTTTGGAAGAAATTGTTCGCGCAGAGGCGCAGAGCGCGCGAAGGATATGCACGA
Source organism: Sphingobium sp. AP50 (assembly GCF_900109095.1). GTDB lineage: Bacteria > Pseudomonadota > Alphaproteobacteria > Sphingomonadales > Sphingomonadaceae > Sphingobium. The sequence continues at coordinate 101,084 of NZ_FNYZ01000013.1, read as the reverse complement.
GCGGCAAAGCCGCTCTTTTCAACATGCGCCTGATGTAACCAGCAGGCTGTAAACAGGCCTTCGGCGCGGTCTTCTCTGCGCACTCTGCGCCTCTGCGCGAACCAATATTACCGATCCAGTCGTCGCCCCAGGCCAACCAGCAGATAGATGACCGGCGGCACGAGAATGGCCGACAGCAACACCTTGGCCATCATCTGGCCCATCAGCAGTTCGCCGATCGGGAAGACGCCATAGAAGGCGATGGTCACGAACAGCAACGTGTCGACAATCTGCGAAAGGATGCTGGCCAGCGCCGCGCGCATCCACAGCAGGCGGCTGCCCTCCCGCCCCTTGAGCGCGGCGAACAGGGTGACGTTCAGCGTCTGCGAAATGCCATAGGCGATGATCCCGCCCAGCCAGATGCGCGGCGTGCCGCCCATCATCATCGCGAAAGCCTTGGCCCTTTCCGGGTCCATATCCCCGGCTGGTGGTGCAGCCAGCACCACGATCGACAGCAGGATCGACGCAATCAACGGCAGGAAACCGATCTGCACCAGCCGGTTGGCGACAGCGCGGCCATGCAGTTCAGCGACCGCGCTGGAAATGGTGACGAGCAGCAGGAAGGCGAAGATGCCCGCCTCCACCGCTAGCGGCCCCAGCCCCACCATCGGTCCGATCGCGGAAAGCGGCCCCAATGCCACCTGCTTGTTCCCCAGCACGCCGGCAATGCAGACCATGCCGCCATAGAAGATGGAAAAGAAGAAAAGCGAACGGCTGATGGGCGCGGGCGTGGAAGTCATCGGCCGCCTTTACCGGCATTTACGCGGCGGGGGAAGATAGGGACTGGCGTCGCGGCGCCAACATCCTCCACCGTCATGCTGAACTTGTTTCAGCATCCATCGTGCAGCATCCTCCGCCTTTGCGGAGGTGCGATCATGGCGACTATTCCGCCTACCGCGCCTCCGCCAGTTCCAGCGCGAATGGAGAAATGGATGCTGAACCAAGTTCAGCATGACGAACTCGTAGATATAGCCGTTCGCAGGACGTTCCCGCCCTATCTGCCCAGCAATTGATATTTCACGCCCATCGCCTGTGCCAGATTGCGCAACCGGCGCTCCACCGCTTCGCCATAGAGGTCGGCATCCTCACCACGCAGGTTGAGGATGATGCGTTCCTCCTCCCGTTTCAGGTGCGATACGGACAGCGGCCCTTCGACCCCGCCCGACAGGCGCTGGGCCAGACGGATGGCGAGGCCCCAGAGCGCGGCGCGGCGCAGCGTTTCGGGGGAAGCGATGCGATCAAGGTCAAGCGGTGCCGCGAGTCCGCCGCCGAAATGCGTATGCAGCGCCTGCGCCAGCATGGCCCGTTCGGCCGCCGTGATGCCGACCCAATTGCTGTGCAGCGCGATCTCCACACCGCGTTCGGCGCGGAAATCCGGGTTGGCGCGCCAACTGACATCTGCCAGCAGACAGGCAGCGCGGCGGATGCGGCGTGCGGCGGCGTCATCATCCGGGAAGAGCGGCGCGATCCAGCGGTCGATGCGGTCGCCATGACCCCGGAAGCGCGCCTGCGCCTCCCCTTCCGCCTCGGCCGCGACCAGCAGCGGATCATGCGCGCGGATATCGGGCGGCAAGGCTTCGTACAGCAGTCCTTCGCGCAGACCATAGGCCGACACGACCATGCGGCTGGATTTCAACTGCCGCACCACGACCGACAGCAAAGCCGTCGCATCGGGCAGCGTCGGGACACGCGATCCTGTCATCGCCGGGATCTGCTTCAACCGGGTGCGGTCGACATGGGAAACGATGCGGGTGAGTTGTTCCGCGCGCGCGGCGGTCATTTCATATTGATGGACGACCGGCAGCGGAAAGCTGGTCAACTGCATGTCGAAGCGGGCGAGCGCACGCCACGATCCGCCGACCAGATAGAAGGGCAGGTCCGGCTCGGACTTCCAGCCAGCCTTTTCCAGCATCCGGGCAACGGTGCGCTCCAATATGCGCGGCCCTTTCGCGCGGATCTGCGGCAGGCGCAGCACGCCCAGCGGCAGCGAGATCGTCTGTTCCACCCGGCCATTGCGGATGCGCGCCAGTTCCAGACTGCCACCGCCCAGATCGCCGACAATGCCATCCGCATCGGGAATGCCGGACAGCACGCCCATCGACGCACCGATCGCTTCCTGCGCGCCGGTCAGCAGTTCGACGGTCAGGCCCAGCGCCTTGGCGCGGGCGATGAAGTCCGGCCCGTTGGTCGCGTCCCGCACCGCCGCCGTGGCAACGCAGCGAATGTCCGTCACCTTCATCGCGCGGCACAGATGCACGAAGCGGCCAACGGCGCGCAGGCCGCGCTCCATGGCTTCCGGCTCGATCGCGCCCGTCTTCGCCAGCGACGCGCCCAGCCCGGCCATCACCTTTTCATTGAAGAGGATGAAAGGGATGCGGCGCGGCCCGTCATAGACGACCAGACGCACGCTGTTGGAACCAATGTCGATGATGGCCGTCCGCGCATGCGCCGGTTCAGGCGACGTCACCATGGTTTCAGCGACGGCGCGGACACGGCTCAGCATCGAATTCATCGCCGGTCAGACCTTTCCGCGCAGGCGGAGCGTGGGCACCGCCTCATTGTCGAAGGCCGCGCCGCGCCCGGACAGCGACGGGTTGGTCATGAAATAACGATGCAGGTTGAACGGTTTGTCGCCCGGCTCCAGCCTTGTGTACAGGCCGTCGCTGTCCAGCGACCAGCTTTGCTCGGTGTCGATCAGATTGGCGACCATCACCTGATCCAGGATCTGGTCATGCACCGTCTCATTTTCCACCGGGGCGAGGAATTCGACGCGCCGGTCGAAGTTGCGCGGCATCCAGTCGGCCGAACTGATATAGACTTTCGCGCCATTGTTCGGCAGCGCCTTGCCATTTCCGAACACGGCGATACGGCTATGTTCCAGAAAGCGGCCGACGACCGACTTCACCCGGATATTTTCCGACATGCCAGGCACGCCGGGCCGCAGGCAGCAAATGCCACGGATGATAAGGTCGATCTGAACGCCTGCATTGCTGGCCGCATAGAGTTTCTCGATGATCGCCGGGTCGACCAGACTATTCATCTTGGCCCAGATGGTTCCGGGACGTCCCGCACGGACATGGTCGATTTCCGCGTCGATGCACGCGCACAACGTATCGCGCAGGTTGCGCGGACTGATCACCAGCCGGTCCAGCTTCTGCGGTTCAACATAGCCGGTGATATAGTTGAACAGCGCCGCGGCGTCCCGCCCATAGGCCGGATCGGCGGTGAAGAAGCTGAGGTCGGTATAGATGCGGGCGGTGATCGGATGATAATTGCCGGTGCCGAAATGGCAGTAAGTGCGGAACTGCTCGCCCTCGCGCCGCACCACCATCGACACCTTGGCATGGGTCTTCCAGTCGATGAAGCCATAGACGACCTGCACGCCAGCCCGCTCCAGCGCGTCGGCCCAGAGCATGTTCTGCTCCTCGTCGAAGCGCGCCTTCAACTCGACCACCGCCGTGACCGACTTGCCCGCCTCGGCCGCGTCGATGAGGGCGCGAATGATCGCCGACTGCTTGCCCGCGCGATAGAGCGTCTGCTTGATCGCCACCACGTCCGGGTCGGACGCCGCCTGCTTCAGGAAGGAAACGACGACGTCGAACGCCTCATAAGGGTGATGGACGACGATGTCCTTGGCCCGGATCGCGGCGAAACAGTCTTCGCCATATTCGCGGATGCGCTCGGGGAAGCGGGGAACATAGGGTTCGAACTTCAGATCGGGCCGATCGGCGTCGACGATGCCGGACAGGTCGCCGATGCCGATGAAGCCCTCCACCTCGACCACGATCGCCTCATGGCCCTGGAGCATGTCCTGCAACATTTCTTCGACCGGCTCGGGGATGCGCTCCTCTATCTCCATGCGGATCACGCGGCCACGGCGGCGGCGCTTGATGGCGCTGCGGAAATAGCGGACCAGATCCTCCGCCTCTTCCTCGATTTCGATATCGCTGTCGCGGATGATGCGGAAGACGCCGCTGTTGCGCACCCGATAACCGGGGAAGAGATCGGCCGAAAAGCGCCGGATCACCGCCTCCAGCGCCATATAGCGCGCCGGCTCTCCGGGAATGCGCACGAAGCGGGCGAGCGAGGACGGGATCATCACCAACTCGCGGATCGGCTGCTTATCCGACAGCCGCTCCAGATCGAAGACGATCGACAGCCCCTGATTGGGGATGAAGGGGAAGGGATGCGCCGGGTCCAGCGCCTGCGGCGTCAGAATCGGGAAAATCTGCGTCAGGAAATGGTCGCGCAGCCAGTTGGCGCAGGGATAGTCCATCTCCGCCGCCGGGCCGATCACCTCTATCCCCACCTGCGTCAGTTCGCCGTGCAGCGCGCCCCACACCTTCTGCTGCGCGCGCATCAACGCGGCCGTGGTGTCGGTGATCGCGCCCAATTGCTGCGCCGGGGTCAGGCCGTCGGCGGAGCGCAGGTCGACATCCTGCAACTGCTGCCCCTTCAGCCCCGCCACGCGCACGGAGAAGAATTCGTCGAGGTTCGCGCCCGAAATCGACAGGAATCGCAACCGCTCCAGCAGCGGATGGGCGCGGTTCATCGCCTCTTCCAGCACCCGCTGGTTGAACGCCAGCCAGGACAGTTCGCGGTTGAAATAGCGGTCGCTGGCGGTGGCCAGGCTGGCGATGGGATCGGCTTCGGCCACGGATTACTCGCGCTGGTCGGTGGAAGGATCGGGCGGGACTATAGGCAAAAAGCCTGCGGATTGCAGGGACTCTTTCGCCATTGCGACCGAAATCTTACGACCAGATGACAGCGCCGCCCGGTCCAGCAACTGCGTCACCTCTGCGATGGCACCATAACGATGCTCGACCCGGCGCAGCAGCCAGTCGGGCACATCGGGCGCATAATTGGCCCCGGCCAGGTCGAAAGCGCGGCAAATCAGCGCGCGGGCCAGCAACTCGTCCGGCTCCTCGATCGCGACATGCGGCGCGGCGGCCAGACGCGATCGCAGGTCGGGCAGCGCCACGGTCCAGTTCACCGGCGCGGTGCGGCCGATCATCAGCAGCGGGCGCCGTTCGGTCTGCGCCTCGTTCCAGGCGTGGAACAGGCGATGTTCGTCCTGCCCCTGCGCATCGTCGATAATCTCGCCGCCACTCATCTGCGCGAAATGTCCGGCCAGCGTCGACCGGCCCGATAGCGGCGGCCCGGTCAGCACGCTGACCGACAGCGGCCAGTCGCGCCAGCGCTCCAGATGCGCGACGGCAAGGCGGTTGGCGTCGCTGACCAGGAAATCCCCTGCCCCGGCCCCACCATGCCAGTCGAAAGGCAGGCTGATCTGGCTCATTGCGGCGGCGGGGATGCCTGCCGCCGCGTGATGCGCAGCGTCGTGCCGGATGCGGCCACCGTATAGCCGCGTGCCTGCAACCCGGCGCGCAGCATCTCCACCGTGCCATCGAAGCTGACCTGCATGACCGACGTACCGCCCAGCGCCAGGCTGCTGGTGGCGGCCGACCGGACGCCGGGGATGGAGCGCAGCGTCGATTCGCCAGCCCCCACCGATCCGACATCGGGCGTGTCGAACTGGATGGTGAAGCTGGTCGCCCCGGCCGCCGGAGTCGCGATGGGCGCATCCAGCGCCTCGATCGGCGCGTCAGCCGCATTCTCGATCGCCAGCGCGTCGGGATCGACCGGCTCCTCGATTATCAGCGACGGGTCGGGGCGCAGGCGGCCATCATTGAGCGCACGGATATAAAGCTCGTCGATGCGGCGCGCGCCCTCGTCCATCATCTGGGCGATGCCGCTGTCATTGGACGCACGCAGCGTCACGCTGCCGATCAGGCTATTGTCCGGGCCATAGCGCGCGGTGAAGGTGCCGGTGACGGGACCGCCCGGATAGGCCCGGTCCAGCCGCGCGATCGGGATCACCACGTCAGCCGCGCCATATTGGTCGAGCAGCACGCGCCACCACAGCCGCCCGCGCCGCCCGGTCTGGCCCGCATTCAGCAGGATCGGATCGGCGATCGATCCGGCCACGCGCACATAATCGATCGCGCTGTCGCCGGTGCGATATCGCGCCCAGGCCTTCTGCCACTCATTGACCCGCTCATAGGATACGGCCGATCCGCCATCCCATAGCACCGGGATCACCAGCAAGGGCGGCGACCGCATCACATTGCCGGACACGCCCAGCAACTGGCCGGTCCGCGCGCGATCGAACAATATGCCCAGCGTCGCGACATAGCGATTGGGGCCATTCTGCTCATATTCGACCTCAATGCCGGAGATCATCGCTTCCAGCTGCGAATCGGACAGGGCCGGGGCACCGCCGCCGCCATGGGTGCGGGTCCACAGCATTCGCCAGGCCTGTCGCTGCGCCATGCGCCAGCCGGCATAGCGGGCGCTGTCGGCATCCTTGGCATAGACGTCGACCTTCACCCCGCGCACCTCGAAATCGCCGCCACTGGCGATCGGCGGCACGCCGCGCTCCCCCTCCATCTGCGCGAACAGCGCCGCAGCGGCGAGGCCGATCGCGATGGCGATAAGGATCTGGACGGGCCGCGAGAGCAGGCGCAGGACGGCTGCGGGGCGGGAAAGGGACTGGCTCAGGCTCACGGGCGCCCTTTTGGCGGGATTTGCCCGTGATGCCAAGCGCCAAGGCGCGACTTATCCCCACCTTTCGCCGCGCACTCTTATACCAGCTCCGTTCGTCTTAGGCGGTTGGGATATCCTTCGATTTCCACGTTGATGGTGGAGCAGGGTTGGCGCTCCTCCTCCCAACCCTGCGATAGGCTGTCGGATCGGGTTCGTCCGGTTCTTGAAGGAACGCGGCTCAGCAGGATCGCAGTCGGCCACTTCATCGGATCCGCATGGTTGCTGGAGTTATGGGCTCCTGGACGAGGAAGAGCCTGCCCCCGCGAAGGCGGGGGATCAATGAAGATGGTGCCTGATGGCATGCATGTGGCCGGGATCGATATCGGCAAGAACTGGCTGGACATTGCCTGCCACCCTCTGTCGGGGCATTGCGGATAGCCAATGATCCTGGAAGGTATGAACGGCTGCTGGCCTGGCCTGCCGAACGGTCGGGCTGGAGGCGTCAGGCGGGTATGAGCAGGGCGTGGCGGGTGCTCTGCGGGAGGCCGGCATGGAAGTTGTGTTGTTCCAGCCCCGGCAGGTGCGTGCCTTTGCCCTGTTCCGTTTGAAACTGGCCAAGAATGACCGACTTGATGCGCGCCGATTGCCCGTTGCACGGCCGAGGTCGATACGGCGCGCGATGCCCCCCCGATCCGCGCCTTGAAAAGCTGGCCGAGCATCTGCGTCTGATCGAGCAACTCGAGGCCACCATGCCCGCACGAAGACGCGCCGCAAGGCCTATCGCACGCCGCGCCTGCAACGGACGGTTGCCCGTGAGGCCGAACGGCTGGCCCGGCGGATCAAGGCGGAGCTGTTGCTGCTGGGCAAGGCCATCGCCGGCTTGCATGATCTGGCTCGTCGGCTTGCTCTCATCCAGAGCGGTCCGGGCATCGGGCGGCGTACCGCCCTGACCCTGCTCGTCCTAGTGCCCGAACTGAGCCGTCTCTCCCGCACCCAGGCCGCAAGCCTCTCCGGTCTGGCGACTTTCGACCGGGACAGCGGCCATTATCGCGGTCAAAGACATATCGCCGGTGGCCGCCATCGCGTCAGCCGCGACCTCTACGCTGCCGCCCTCCCGGCCAGCTTCCGATGGAACATGACTCTGGTCGACACCTACAGACGCCGGCAAAAACCACAAACAGGCCCTCACTGCATGCGCCAGAAAACTCCTCATAATCGCTGACACTATCGTTTAGCGGGATAAACCATGGGCTAGCCCGCTCAACACTCAATAGGGTTGCTGAGCGGCAGCCGCAGGCGGTTGCACTTCTTTAAGAACAAGACCGGGCTTCGACAGGCTCAGGGCAGGGGCCGTCATCAGAAGTTCAAGGCACCCGCCGCGCGGTGATAATCTTCACCGGCGTCTCCAGCATCTGCCCCTTCATCACGCCCTCCCCCGCCGTTGCCGATTTGGGCGCGACGAGGATCGCCTTCACCACGTCCAGCCCCTCCACCACATGAGCGAAGACGGCAAAGCCGACATTGTCGCCCGGTGCATCAGGATGCGCATCCATCGCGGGCATCTTGCCCAGCACGATGAAGAAGTCGCCGGTCGCACTACCCGGCGCATAACGGGCCATCGACAGCGCGCCATCATCATGGGCAAGGCCCGTCTGATTCGTGGGTTCATGCTTGATCGGCGGCAGGATGCGCTTGGGGTCATTCTGTGCCCCGCCCTGGACGAAGCCATAGTCCGGCGCGCCGACGCCACGATAGAATTGGGTGCCGTCCAGCCGCTTCTGATCGACATATTTGAGGAAATTGCCGCCCGTGATCGGCGCCTTGTCGGCATGGACCGCGATCACGATCCGTCCCCTGTCCGTTTCCAGCGTCACCCGCACATCGCCGGGCGGTGGAGGCGCCGCCGGGGACTGAGCCGCAGCGGGCGAAAGGGCGAGCATGGCGAGGAGCGCGAAGGCAATCTGGCGAATCATGCCGCCAGCCTAGTGGATTGATTTTGACATTTGCATCCCCTGTCGGCTGGGATGGGTCTGCAAATGTCAAAATCGCAAAATCCACTAGGAGTAAATATTGCTAATGGTCCGAATAGATTCTGACATTCGTGTGCCACATGGCTTCAAGCGGTATCGAATGTCAGAATCGGACCATTAGCCGCTCCTGCCGTCAACGCCAGAGGCGGCGTTCAGCCTTCCAGCAGACGCTGGAGGGCGCGGACGTCGGCGTCCATGTCGGGATTGCTCTCGCGCAGCGCCTCGATCGTTTTCACGGCATGGATCACCGTGCTGTGATCGCGCCCACCGAAGATGCGGCCGATTTCCGGCAGCGAGCGCGGCGTCATTTTCTTGGCGAGATACATGGCGACCTGACGCGGCCGGGCCACGGCGCGCGCACGACGCTTGGACCGCATTTCGGACGGATCGATCTTGAAATGGGCAGCGCAGGCCTTCTGGATTTCATCGACAGTCAGGCGACGAGCATTGGCGCGGACCGTATCGGCCAGCATCTGCTGCGCGAAGTCGAGATCGATCGAGCGGCCGGTCAACTGGCCGTAAGCGACCAGCTTGTTGAAGGCGCCTTCCAGTTCGCGCACGTTCGAACGGATCGACCGGGCCAGGAAATCGATGACCGCATCGGGCACGGGCGGATCGCCCGCAACCAGCCGCTTCGATTCGAGAATGGCGAGGCGCAGGTCCAGACCAGCCGGCTGGATATCGGCCACCAGACCACCGGCCAGACGCGACAGGATACGCGCGTCGATCGATTCGAGCAGTTGCGGCGCCCGGTCGGCGGTGACGACGATGCGCGCACCGGCATCGATCAGGTCGTTGATCGTGTGGAGAAACTCTTCCTGCGTCGATCCCTTGCCCGCGATGAACTGAATATCGTCGATCAGCAGCAGGCGAGCCGCGCGCAGGCGCGCCTTGAACGCCATCGTCTCATTGGCGCGCATCGCATTCACGAACTCCATCATGAAGCGTTCGGCCGACATGTAGAGCACAGGCTCCGAGGGCGAATGGCCGGAGAAGGCCGCCGCGATCGAATGCAGCAGATGCGTCTTGCCCTGCCCCGTGCCGCCATGGATGAACAGCGGGGTGAAGCGCGGCTGCGCCTCGCCCGCCATCGCCTGCGCAGCGGAGAAGGCCAGACGGTTGGTGTCGCCGACGATGAAGTCGGCAAAGCCATGGCGCGGCAGGAAGTTGGACGCGATGACCGTGGGGGCCGCTTCGGCGGGCGATGCCGCCTCGACATGCACGACTTCCAGCAGGCGCGGGCCAGTGGCGTCGGGCGCCCGGCGCAGGCGCACTTCGCGCACGCCGACCGACGCACTGCGCCATGCCATGCGCAGGCGGTCGCCAAACTGGCCGGACACGAAATTGGCGCTGAAGTCACTGGCGACCAGCAGGTCCAGCGTCTGCGAATCGGCGCAATAGTCGCCCAGCCGCACGGGCTTGAGCCACTGGTCGAACATGCGGGCACCGATGTCGCGGCGCAGGCCCGCACGGATGGCCGTCCAGGCGGATTCCAGGCCCATATCAGCCTGGCTCACCTGTCCATCCTGCCAACCAACCACGCGCACATTATCCTTCATTCTTGCCGACCCACTAAAGCTATGCCCCCCGTTTTCGGGCAGGAAAACTCGACGCAAGGAACCTTCCCCGGAAACGCCCCCGTTTCCCGAGTTCCTTGCGACAAATGATCTCACATGACGGCCGCTGAGGTGATTCGACGGCGACCGGATTTCAAAAATAGACGGGGCTGCGCGACGGGATCAAGGGCAGCCCGGTTCAAAAAAGTGAAATAAAGCCGTTGACTCGGCAAACCCACGGGAATCGAGGGAAAAGCAAATTATCGTGTAAAAACAACGGATTATTTGCATGCGTTTATGCCGCAGTGCGTCGAATCGCGGGAAATCCGTCGTTACGTAATAATTACCGATTCGTGAACAAACGACAAAAGGCCCGCTCCGGTAATCCGGAGCGGGCCTTGTACGCTGTCAGGCGTCAAAGGATCAGGCGATAGCGCCGACAGCCTTCGTCAGACGGCCGAACTTGCGAGCGGCAGTGTTCTTGTGCAGCACGCCGCGAGCGACGCCACGGGCCAGTTCGGGCTGAACGGCCTGAAGGGCGGTTGCGGCGACATCCTTGTCACCAGCGGTGATGGCGGCTTCCACCTTCTTCACCAGGGTGCGGATCCGGCTGATGCGGGCGCCATTGATTGCGGCGCGACGCTCGTTGCGGCGGATGCGCTTCTTGGCTTGCGGCGTATTGGCCATTCTATTCCTCGGTTCTCGTCAAATCTCGGGAAGAGGCCAATCGACTGTTCGATCTGCCTCGTGAAGGAGCGCCCCTTACAGAGTATCCGGGCGGGCGTCAACCGCCCGGACCCGCGCTATTTCTGGCATTTCGGACAGAAGAAGGTGGACCTGCCCCCATCGACTCGGCGCTGGACCGTGCCGCCGCACAGGCAAGGCTGGCCTTCGCGGCCATAGACGCGCCATTGTTTGGAAAAATAGCCCAGTTCGCCATCCGGCCGCGCATAATCGCGCAGGGTGGAGCCGCCCGCGACGATCGCGGCGGTCAGCACCTCCCGAATCGCCTCCACCAGCAGGGTGAGTCGCGGTCGGCTGATCTTGCCCGCCGCCCGAGTCGGCGCGATGCCCGCCATGTTGAGCGCTTCGCAGACATAGATGTTGCCCAGCCCCGCGACGATCCGCTGGTCCAGCAGCGCCGCCTTGATCGACGTCCCCTTGCCCTTGAGCGCGGCGGCCAGCATCGCGACACCGAAATCCGGCCCCAGCGGTTCCGGCCCCATGCGGGTGAAGGGCGAATAGGCCGCCCAAGCATCCGACCGCACCAGATCGATCGATCCGAACCGGCGCGGATCGTTGAGCGAAAGAAGATGGCCGCTGCCCGTCTCGATCAGCAGATGGTCATGCGCCCCGATTTCCGGCGGATCGATTCGCCAGCGCCCCGACATGCCGAGGTGAAAGATCATCATATCGCCGCGATCGGTTTCGATGAGGCCATATTTGGCGCGGCGGGACAGGCCCGTCACCCGCGCGCCGGTCATCCGCTGGCGCAGGTCCACCGGAATCGGCCAGCGCAGGTCCGCACGGCGCGGTTCGACCCGCGTCAGCACGCTATCCTGCAACACGGACCGCAGGCCCGCGACGGTGGTTTCAACTTCGGGAAGCTCAGGCATGATCCGCATCTAGTTATGAGGGGACATAATAACCAGCTTCATGGCTGGAACAGCGCTGCATCTGTGTCTAGAGGGCTATCATGAGCGAAACAGCATCCTTCGGGTATCGCGACGTCGATGCCGCTGAAAAGGCGGGCATGGTCCGCGAAGTCTTCTCCAACGTGGCGGCCAAATATGACCTGATGAACGACGCCATGTCGGGCGGCGCGCATCGGTTGTGGAAGGACCAGTTCGTGCGCCGGGTAAAGCCGCGCGCCGGCGAGCAGATTCTCGACATGGCGGGCGGTACCGGCGACATCGCCTTTCGCATGCACAAGCATGGCGCACATGTCACCGTGTCGGACATCAATCCCGAAATGCTGGGCGTGGGTGTCGAGCGGGCGCAGAAGAAGGGGCTGGATGGCCTCATCTGGTCGGAACAGAATGCCGAGACGCTGACCTTCGGCGATCGGGAATTCGACGCCTATACGATCGCCTTCGGCATTCGTAACGTCACGCATATCGACCAGGCGCTGCGCGAGGCCAATCGCGTGCTGAAGTTCGGCGGGCGTTTCTTCTGCCTGGAATTTTCGACCACGACCTGGCCGGGCTTTTCCGACGTCTATGACGTCTATTCGCACAAGCTGGTCCCACATCTGGGCAAGCTCTTCGCCAATGACGCGGACAGCTATCGTTATCTGATCGAATCGATCCGCCGCTTCCCGCCCATGCCCAAGTTCGAAAGCATGATCCGCGAGGCGGGATTCGTGAATACGAAGGTGGAACCGATCCTGGGCGGACTGGTTGCGATCCATTCGGGCTGGAAGATCTGAAGCTCGCATGACCGCCCACATCACGCATATCTGGCGCCTCCTGAAATGGGGCCGCACCCTGGCGCGGCATGGCGCGCTGACGGGGATCGAGCGCGATCCGCTCACCCCCGGCCCGGTCCGTCGCCTCATCCGCATCGCCCGCTTCGGCGCGCGCGTGCCCAAGCAGCCCCGCTATGCCGACGCTTTCCAGTCGATCGGCCCGGCCGCGATCAAGCTGGGCCAGACGCTGGCGACCCGGCCCGATCTGGTCGGCGATCATGCCGCGAATGATCTGCTCCGCTTGCAGGACGCCCTGCCCCCCGTGCCGTTCGACACGATCCGGGCGCAGATCGAAACCAGCTTCGGCCGTCCGCTGGAGCAGGTCTATAGCCGCTTTGATGAAGTGCCCGTCGGCGCCGCCTCCATCGCGCAGGTACATCGCGCGGTCACGACCGACGGGCGCGACGTCGCGGTCAAGGTGATCCGCCCCGGCGTGATCGACAAGTTCAATCGCGACATCCAGACCTATGAATGGGCCGCCGCCCATGTCGAGATGCTGGGCGGGGAGATTGCCCGGCTGCGCCCGCGCTTGGTCATCGCGAACTTCAAGCGCTGGACCGTGCGCGAACTGGACCTGCGCCGCGAAGCCGCATCCGCCTCCGAACTCAGCGAAGCCATGGAGGCGATGCCCGGCTATTGCATCCCCGCCATCGACTGGGACCGTACGACCGGCAAGGTTATGACGATGGAGTGGATCGACGGGATCAAGATTTCCGATCGCGACGCTCTCATCGCGGCGGGCCATGATGTGAAGGATCTGGCCGCCCGGCTCGTCAACGCCTTCCTGCGGCAGGCGATTGCGGAAGGCTTCTTCCACGCCGACATGCATCAGGGGAACCTGTTCGTGAAGGCCAATGGCGATATCGTCGCGATCGATTTCGGCATCATGGGCCGGATCGACCGGCGCGCGCGCATGTGGCTGGCGGAAATTCTCTACGGCCTCATCACCGGCAATTATAAGCGCGTCGCGGAAATCCACTTCGAGGCGCAATATGTGCCCGGCCACCATAATGTCGACGAATTCGCGACCGCCCTTCGCGCCGTGGGCGAACCGATGCGCGGCAAGCCGGTGCGCGAACTCTCGGTCGGCGGAATGCTGGATGGGCTGTTCGCCATCACCCGCGATTTCGACATGCAGACCCAGCCGCATCTGCTGCTGCTCCAGAAGACGATGGTGATGGTGGAGGGCGTGGCCACCGCGCTCGACCCCGACATCAACCTGTGGGAAACGAGCGGCCCCTATGTGAAGAACTGGCTGCGCGACGAATTGGGGCCGGAGGCAAAGGTCGCCGACGCGCTGATCGAAAATTGGCGCACGCTCCAGCGGCTGCCCGGCCTGGTCAAGCGGATCGAGGATGCCTTCCCCGAAAAGGGCGGCGCCCCGCCCCCGCCCCCGCTGAGCGAGGTAAAGCTGATGCGGATCGGCGGCGGCTGGCGCTATGGCGCGGTCGCGGTGATCGCAGCGGTGGCAGGGGCTGGCGCGATGTGGGGCATGCAGTTCCTGTGATGGTTAGCAGGCGGGATCATCCCTATTACCGCCTGCTGCTTGCATCGACGCTCACTTGCTGGCTAAGCCTGTTCTGCTTCGTGCTGGACATTTATCCCGGAGCACCTTTCGGCCCGGATTGGGAAATGATCCGTAACCCTGCGCAATTGCTGGTGAGCGGATTTTTCTTTGTCCTGCCCGCCGGGCTGTTTGCCCTATTTGCCGTGTGGCCGCTCGTACTGCTGGTCGTGCAGGCCATGTTCCGTATCGAACCTGTCATCGCGGCCCGCCTCAACTGGCCATTCTGGATCATCGCTGGGGTGATTCTCGGGCCGCCCGCCCTGTTTGCCTATTCCTATCCGCTGGGACTGGGGCAGACACTCTTGGGCAACCTGATCCTCACCGGCATGATCTGCGGCGCATTATGCGCAACCTTGTGTCGCGCCCTAATCGGGCCGGAGGTTGCGGACTGATCCATCCTGCGAGAGTTGGAAGCGCCCGACCGGCGTATCCGACCAATATTGTGCCGCGCCGCTGTCACAGCTCTGTCCCAATCCAGAACAGGAATCGAGATAGATGTGGTAAACGATATGGGCGCGCAGCAGGCTGGCTTTGCCAATCCATCGATAGCCGCAGCGTATTTCGCCTAATCTTACCGGAAATGTCGTTGAAGACCGGCAGGATGATGAATCAGTCCCCCGATCTCGTTCGAAACGCAGGATCGCCGAATTACCGTCCACAATGGAAACCCGGTCAACGGTTTCACCTTCGTCATCCCAGCCAAATATCCGCTCTACGAAACCGCGATGGCGCACATGGAAGGTCAATCCGTCCGCTTCCATCATGGCAACCACGACAGGCGGTGGCAGCGAGCATCCCGTCAAAAACAACGCCGCCAAAGGCGTAAACCATTTCCACATCCCGCAGTTCCGCTTCATGTGACGATCAATAGTCTGGACAAGCCACCACCGCACGACCAAATGTGCAGTCGACCATGACCCAGCGCGTCCTCCTCATCATTTCCGGCGGCATTGCTGCCTATAAATCGCTCGAACTGGTGCGGCTGCTACGCAAGCGCGGTATTGCCGTGCGAGCGGTGCTGACGGAAAGCGCAGCGCAGTTCGTGACGCCGCTGTCGCTGGGCGTGCTGACCGAGGATCAGGTCTATGAGGATCTGTTCGACCTGAAGGCCGAGCGCGAGATCGGGCATATCCAGCTTAGCCGTCAGGCCGATCTGGTGGTCGTCGCACCCGCGACCGCCAATATCCTTGCCAAGATGGCGAACGGTATTGCCGATGATCTCGCCACCACATTGCTGCTCGCCACCGACAAGCCGGTGCTGGCCGTCCCCGCCATGAATGTGCGCATGTGGCATCACAAGGCGACCCAGCGGAACCTGCACCAACTGCGGGCCGATGGCGTGCATGTGATGGAGCCGGATGACGGTGCCATGGCCTGCGGGGAATTCGGCAAGGGCCGCCTGCCCGAACCCGAAGCCATTGCCGCGGAAATCGCGCGCCTGCTCGCCTTCCCTCTCCTGGCCGATATGCTGGCGGGCCAGCCCGATTTCGCCGGAGATGCCCGGCCGCTGGCGGGCAGGCATATCCTGATCACCGCCGGGCCGACGCATGAGCCGATCGACCCGGTGCGCTACATCGCCAACCGATCGTCGGGCAAACAGGGCTTTGCCATTGCCGCCGCCGCCGCGCGGGCCGGCGCGCGGGTGACTTTGGTCGCCGGGCCGGTCCATCTGCCCACGCCTGCCGGGGTCGATCGCGTCGACGTGGAAACCGCGCGCCAGATGCTGGCCGCCGTCGAAAACGCCCTGCCCGCCGACGCGGCGATCATGGTCGCCGCCGTGGCCGACTGGCGCACCGCCGACGCCGCCGACCAGAAGCTGAAGAAGGACGGATCGGGCCAGCCCGCCCCGCTGACGCTGGTCGAAAATCCCGATATCCTCGCGACGCTCGGCCATCACGCGCAGCGCCCGGCCCTGCTGGTCGGCTTCGCCGCCGAAACGCAGCAGATCGCCGACCATGCCCGCGCCAAGCTGGCAAGGAAAGGCGCGGACTGGATCGTCGCCAATGACGTATCCGGAGACGTGATGGGAGGCGACGCCAACACCGTACAGATCGTCACCACCGCCGGAATCGAAACATGGCCGACCCTGCCCAAGGGGGAAGTCGCCGACAAACTCATCGAAAAGGTTGCCAATGCCCTCTCCGCTCGCCCCGATTGATATCCAGCTCAAGCGCCTGCCCCATGGCGAGGGACTGCCGGTCCCCGCTTATGCCACCGCCCATGCGGCGGGCATGGATGTGGTGTCGGCGGAGGACATGGTGCTGCATCCGGGCGGGCGCCATCCGGTCGCGACCGGCTTTGCACTGGCAATCCCCGAAGGCTATGAAATTCAGGTCCGCCCCCGGTCCGGTCTGGCGCTCAAACATGGCATCACCCTGCCCAACACGCCCGGTACCATCGATGCCGACTATCGCGGCGAACTCAAGGTGCTGCTGATCAACCATGGCGATCAGCCTTTCCCGATCAAGCGTGGCGATCGCATCGCCCAGCTGGTCGTGGCCCCGGTGCAGCTTGCCAGCTTCGTGGAAGTCGATAGTCTCGACGATACCGCCCGGGGACAGGGCGGTTTCGGTTCGACAGGAGTGTGACGCGATGACGATGCTGAGCGACGATCAGCTTGAGCGCTACGCCCGGCATATCGTCCTCAAGGAGATTGGCGGCGCGGGTCAGGCGCGGTTGCTGTCGGCCGATGTCGCGGTGATCGGCGCGGGCGGCATCGGCAGCCCGGCGATCCTCTATCTCGCCGCTGCCGGCGTCGGCACGATCCGCGTGATCGACGATGACGCGGTTGCCCTGTCCAACCTTCAGCGACAGGTTCTGTTCGGCACGACGGATATCGGTGCACCCAAAGCAGAAGCCGCGATGGCGGCGGTGGCGCGGCTGAACCCCGATATCAAGCTGATCCCGATCAACGCCCGGATCGATGCCGACAATGCCGACCTGATCCTGCGCGAAGCCGATATCGTGCTGGATGGCTGCGACAATTTCGACACCCGTCTGGTCGTGGCGGATGCCGCGCAACGGCTGCGCATTCCGCTGGTGTCGGCGGCGGTCGGACCGTTCGAAGGACAGCTATCCACCTATCGCGGTTGGGAACAGGACAAGCCCTGTTATCGCTGCCTGGTCGGCGCGCCGCAGGATGCGCCGGAGCGCAATTGCGCCGAAACCGGCGTGATCGGCGCGCTGACCGGCACGATCGGCAGCCTCGCCGCGCTGGAGGTGATCCGCGCGCTGGTGCCGTTCGGCGCCGACATGGCCGGGCGGCTGCTGATCGCCGACCTGCTCTCCATGCGCTTCCGCACGATCGACGTGGCGAAGGATCCCGGCTGCATTGGTTGTGCTGCGGAACTATGCGCCCCTTAAGGATCATGATCGCCACGGCGGATGCGGAACGACTGCGCGGCGCACTGGTGCTGGCGGCGGCGCAGGCGGCGCTGGGCGGAGACGCGACGCTGTTCCTGCAACTCGATGCCGTCGCCCTGCTGCGCGCGCCCATTATCGCCCCCCGCGATGAAGCGCATCAGGCGGCCGGATTGCCCTCCATGGCGGCCCTGATCGAGGACGCACTGGCGCTGGGGGTCGCGATTATCGCCTGCCAGAGCGGGATGGCGCTGGCCGATCTGTCGGCCGACATGCTGCCTGCGGGGATCGAGACGGGCGGCCCGGTCGCTTTCCTTCAGCAGACCGGCGACGATGCCCGGCTGCTATTCGCCTGAAGCTTAGCGAATGATCGGCAGATAATGCCATATCTGGCGCGGCGCATCGGTACCGGGCGTCGCCCGCGCCACGGCATCGGGCAAGCTGTCGGTGCGCAATATGGGCAACAGGCCGATATGGGCCGCGCCCCAGAAGGCGGCATAGCATAGCAGCGCGCTCAGCGCATAACGCATCGCCTTCATCCTGCCTGCCTCCCTTTCCGCCGGGGAAATTATCCGTAATGCCCCCGCCGGGCAAGGGCCACGCCCGAACAGGATCAATCGCGCAGGAAAATGGCCTCGATCGTCAGGCCGAACAGGTCGGCGATGCGGAAGGCCAGCGGCAAGGAGGGATCATATTTGCCCGTCTCGATCGCATTGACGCTCTGGCGCGAGATGCCCAGTTGCGCCGCCAGATCGCCCTGGCTCCAGTCGCGTTCCGCGCGCAGCACCTTCAACCGGTTCTTCATCGCCGCCCCCATGGCAGGATACCGGCCACGATCAAGCCGATATTCCACAGGATGAAGGCCCACCAGGCCGGTGCATGCGGCGCAAGGCCGGAACTTTCCAGAAAGCCCCAGACCGTCGACACCACCAGCAGAAATCCGGTCGCGATCAGCGCCCGCCGGACATGCAGCATCCGCTGATATTCGTCGCTTTCCTCCACGAACAGCCGCCCCATCGCCCAGATGAAGCCGATCAGCGGCAGCGCGGGCAGGATCGCGATCGCCACGGCCAGCGCGCCTTGTGGGGCCAGTGCGCGTTGCAGGTTGATCGCGGCGATCAGCAACAGCGCATAGATGATCCAGAGCGGAATCAGCCGCCGCATATAGCGCATCATGGCCGGCGTGGCGTTACCCGTCAGCCTGATGTAGCGGCGCGATTCCCACCCCATCCACAGCAATGCGGCGAAACCGGGAATGAGCAAGGGCAGCTTGGCATTGCCGGTCAGTTGCAGGGCCGTCGCCACCGGCCCCGCCCCAAACATCAGCAGACAGAAAAGCGCTACCGCCAAGCCAAGCCGCCAGGGAGCGGGATATGTCATGTCGTCGGTGGCCATGGGCGGCGTCCTTCCCTGATGATGTCAAGGACGCTTTACCTTCGCCATAAGTGGAGAGTCAAGCCAACTTTACATATGGGCAAGCGAGCTTAACCTTCCCGATCAGAATGCGCCGTATCGCTCATTCCCGACGAAACCCATATTGGTGACCCCCGACCGCTTGATGTCGGCCAGCACTTCATCGACCGTGACATAGCGGGCCGCCGCATCCGGCTCGAACTGGAGTGCCGGCTCGACCGGAGTCTGCATCGAGGCGGCCAGATATTGGCGAAGGGTCAGCCGGTCGACGGCCGCCCCGTTCCAGCGGATCACGCCATCCGCGCCAATCGTCACCTTATTCTTCACCGGGTCCATCCGGATCGGCAGTTCCTGCGCCTGCCCCGGCAGGTCGACCGCCACGCTGTGCGTCTGGATCGGAATGGTGATGATGAACATGATCAGCAGCACCAGCATCACGTCGATCAGCGGTGTCGTGTTCAGATCGGAAATGGGCGTCCCCTGATCGCCCGATTGGGGTGTTGCAAAGCTCAAAGCCATACGTCCCTCCTGATGCTGAAATATGATATATCAGCACATGAATGCTGCATCATATGCGCAAACTTGGCAAGGGACCTTCTATTGACAGTGCGGGCGGCCCATTTATGGGGAAGGCGCGGCTTTTCAGGGCCGCACTACCTGACAATTTCACAGAAAGACTCCCCCCGTGTCCGCCATGCTCAAGATCACCCTGCCCGATGGTTCCGTGCGTGAAGTCGCGCCCGGCACTACTCCGGCGGATATTGCAGCGGCGATCGGGCCGGGTCTGGCGAAAGCCGCCATTGCTGCGCGCGTCGACGGGGAACTGCGCGATATCGGTCGCCCGCTGGAACAGGATTCGCAGCTTGCGCTGGTGACGGCCAAGGATGAGGCCGACGCGCTGGAACTGGCGCGCCACGACTTCGCCCACGTCCTCGCCGAAGCGGTGCAGTCGCTGTTCCCCGGCACGCAGATCACCTTCGGCCCGGCGACGGACGACGGCTTCTATTATGATTTCGCCCCGGCAGAGCGCCCCTTTACCGAGGAAGACCTGCCCGCGATCGAGGCGGAGATGCGCAAGATCATCGCCGCCAACAAGCCGCTGGTGCGCGAAGTCATCGCCCGCGACACGCTGATCGCGCAGTGGGAAGCGGCCGGCGAGACGTTCAAGGCGCAATGGGCCGCCGAACTGCCGCAGGGCGAGGAACTGACCGTCTATCATAGCGGTGACGGCTGGTACGACATGTGCCGTGGCCCGCATCTGGCCTCCACCGGCAAGCTGGACCCCGCCGCCTTCAAGCTGACCCGCGTGTCGGGCGCTTACTGGCGCGGCGATCAGAAGAACGCGATGCTGTCCCGCATCTACGGCACCGGCTGGCTCAACAAGAAGCAACTGGCCGAGCATCTGACGCGCCTCGAAGAAGCGGGCAAGCGCGACCATCGCAAGCTGGGCGCGGAGATGGACCTGTTCCATCTTCAGCAGGAAGCACATGGCAGCGTCTTCTGGCATCCCAAGGGCTATCTCATCTGGCGCGAGTTGGAGGCCTATATGCGCCGCGCCATCGACGCGGCGGGCTATCGCGAAGTGAAGACGCCGCAGGTGATGGATGCCCGCCAGTGGGAAACGTCCGGTCACTGGGGGAAGTATCGCGAAAATATGTTCGTCATCCCCGACGAAGTGCCCAATGTGGACGATGAAGGCCCGCTGGTGTCGGACGATGCCGACTGGATGGCCTTGAAGCCCATGAACTGCCCCGCGCATGTCCTGATCTTCCGTCAGGGCATCAAAAGCTATCGCGACCTCCCCTTACGCTTCTATGAAAATGGCTGCTGCCACCGCAACGAGCCGCATGGCGCGCTGCATGGCCTGATGCGCGTGCGCCAGTTCACGCAGGATGACGCCCATATCTTCTGCCGCGAAGACCAGATCGTCGAGGAAGTCCGCGCATTCTGTGCGCTGGCCGACCGCATCTACAAGGATTTCGGCTTCACCTACTCGATCAAGCTGGCGCTGCGCCCGGAAAAGCGCTTCGGCACCGAGGAGATGTGGGACATGGCGGAAAATGAGCTGCGCAACGCGGTCGCCGCCGCCGGTCTCAACACGCCGGAATATGGCTGGGAAGAATTGCCGGGCGAAGGCGCCTTCTATGCGCCCAAGCTGGAATGGCATCTGACCGACGCGATCGGCCGCACCTGGCAGGTCGGCACCATCCAGTCGGACCGCGTGCTGCCCGAACGACTCGACGCCAGCTATGTCGGCGAAGATGGCGAGCGGCACCGGCCGGTCATGCTCCATCGCGCCATTTTCGGCAGCTATGAACGCTTCATCGGCATCCTGATCGAACATTATGCGGGCAAATTCCCGCTGTGGCTCGCCCCGGTGCAGGCCGTCGTCGCGACCATCGTTTCCGACGCCGACGATTATGCCAAGGCCGCCGTAGAGAAGCTGCGGGCTGCCGGTATTCGCGCCGAAATCGACGTCCGTAACGAGAAGATCAACTATAAGGTACGCGAGCATAGCCTCGGGAAAGTGCCGAATTTGCTGGTCGTCGGCCGCCGCGAAGCGGAAGAAGGCACAGTCGCCCTGCGCGAACTCGGCAAGGAAGGGCAGAGCTTCCTTGTGCTGGATGATGTGATTCTGCGTCTCAAGGAAGAGGCGCAAGCACCGGATTTACGTGGTATATAATCAAGATCGGTCGGGCAGTGCAGCGTTCATCGCTGCACTATGCCTGATCGCTTTTGAAACTATAATATGGTCGGTCGGTGTCACCGTTGGCCATCATCATCGCTCCGGCGCACCACCTACATTCTATTTTTTCTTCGGCGGCATCGCCCTGATGGTCGCGCTCACTCTGTTACGCAAGCGATGGCCCAAAACGGCGCTCATCCTCGCAACTGCGATCGCCGCCGCCCCTTTTCTATTGCTTCTGATGTCCCTCTTCCTTGACATCTAAGCCAGCAATGCCGACATGCGTTGAGGCAGAAATGCCGCAAGGGTGCGTGATTCCGTTGCTGCGGAACCACGCACCCCTTTCGGCTTTCCACAAAAGCCGCTAAGAGCCGTTCGTTTTTGAAGCGACCATAGGAGATATCGCTATACGTCCCCCGATGATGCGCCGCCCGCTGGCGCCGCCGCCGAAGTCCGGCCCCCGCTATAATGAATTCATCAACGTGCCCAAGGTGCGCGTGATCGATGATGAGGGCGAAAATCTCGGTGTGATGTTTACGCAGGAGGCGATCGAGCAGGCAGCCGACGTCGGCCTCGACCTGGTCGAAGTCTCTCCGAACGCTGATCCGCCAGTCTGCAAGTTTCTGGACATCGGCAAGTTCAAGTACGAAGCCCAGAAAAAGGCGAATATCGCTCGCAAGACCCAGCGGACGCAAGAACTCAAAGAGATCAAGATGCGTCCGAACATCGACGATCATGACTATGATACGAAGATGAAGAAGGTCCATGATTTCATTGGCGATGGCGACAAGGTGAAGATCACCCTGCGCTTCCGTGGCCGCGAGCTCAGCCACCAACAGCTGGGCATGAACCTGCTCCAGCGCGTGGCCGAGAATGTCCAGGAAATCGCCAAGGTCGAAGCCTATCCCCGCATGGAAGGCCGCCAGATGCTGATGGTGCTCGCGCCGAAATAGGGCTGCAACACCGGATGAATTTTCTAAAGGGGCGGTGCCATCAGGCGCCGCCCTTTTTGTTTTCCTCGCCGAAACATGGGCGAACCTGCCCCTCCTTTAGCTACCGTCATTGCGAGCGCAGCGAAGCAATCCATGTCGCGCCATTGGATTGCCTCGCTGCGCTCGCAATGACAATTCCATATGAAACCCTCCTGCTTCAGACGGTCCTTCCACCAATCGCGCGATAGCGGGAGGGCGGCACGCCGAAATGGCGCGTGAAGGCCGTGGAGAAATGGCTGGGCGTAGAAAAGCCCAGTTGCAGCGCGATATCCGTCACCGGGCGCGTGGTCGCCAGCATCTGCCGCGCGGCTTCCTCCAGCCGCATGGTCAGCACATAATGCCAGGGTGTGGTGCCAAAGACCTGCCGGAAGGCATCGGTGAAGCGGCGCACGTCCATGTCGACCAGGGCCGCCAGCGACGCCAGACTATGCCGCCCATCCAGCCGATCCCGGATCGCCGCCGTCAGCCGTGCGCGATCCGCCTGCGACAATGTCCTATCGCCACCCCGTCGCCCCTGACGACCATAAAGGTCCATCATGTGCAGCTTCAGCGCTTCGGCCATGGCATGCAGCGCCATGACCGCCAGATCATCGTCCGGTCGCGCCATCAGGTCGGCCATGCGCGTCGCGGCGGCATGGATGAAGGGATCGCGATGCCCGACCCGCGCCGTCAATGGCGCATCCTTCAGCCATGAGGTCGGCAGGCGAAATTCCACGAAGCGGGCATGATCGCCCTGCGCCAGCGCGGCATAGCGGCATTGCGCCGGGATCATCCATATGTCGCCAGCCGCCGGCAGTGTCCGGCCAGAAGGCCCTTGCGAAAATTCGCACTCCATCCGATCGAGTCGGCCGCCCAGATGCACGACGATGCTGTGATGCGCTTCCTCGAAACACCAGTCGGTCGCCTGCGCCAGCGTCTCGGTCGCGGACACGATGCCCAGCGCTCCGACTTCCATCTGTCGCCTTTCCACGATCGCGCGGCGCAGCAAGGGTCGTTTCCCATCCCAGACGCGAAGCTCGTTATCGTTCATCGACTCTCCTGCGCAAAGAGTTTGCGCCAGATTAAGCAAATTTGCCGAAATGCGGAAGCGGGCATGTTTTACGACCGATAAACTGACAGCACATCATCCAGACAGAAGGACGGAGCTGCCATGACGGACCATCAAATCGCGGGAAAAACGGTGCTGATCGCGGGCGGCGGCAAGAATCTGGGCGGCCTGATCGCTCGCGATCTCGCGGCCCAGGGCGCCGCTGCCGTCGCCATCCACTATAACAGCCCCGCCTCCGCTGCCGAAACCGAAGAAACGGTCGCGGCCGTCCGGGCCACCGGCGCGCAGGCGGAAGCCTTTCAAGCAGATCTGACCTCCGCCGCAGCTGTAGAGAAATTGTTCGCCGATACCGCCGCCGCCTTCGGTAATCCGCATATCGCCATCAACACCGTGGGCAAGGTGCTGAAAAAGCCCTTCACCGAGATCAGCGAAGGCGAATATGACGAAATGAGCGCGGTGAACGCCAAGAGCGCCTTCTTCTTCCTGCGCGAAGCGGGCAAGCATGTGCAGGATAATGGCAAAATCTGTACGCTGGTGACGTCACTGCTGGGGGCCTACACGCCCTTCTACGCCGCCTATGCCGGCACCAAGGCGCCGGTCGAACATTTCACCCGCGCCGCCTCCAAGGAATTTGGCGCACGCGGCATTTCCGTCACCGCGATCGGCCCCGGCCCGATGGACACGTCCTTTTTCTATCCGACGGAGGGTGAGGAGGCCGTCGCCTATCATCGCTCGGCCGCCGCGCTCTCGCCCTTCTCCAAGACCGGCCTCACCGACATCAAGGATATCGTACCCTGGATCAGGATGCTGGTATCGGACGGCTGGTGGATGACCGGCCAGACCATCCTGGTCAATGGCGGCTACACCACCAAATAAGTTAGCGGGAGGGGGCATTACGCTCTCTCCCCTCACCCGTTGGGCAGGATCAGATATTTCTCCCCCGTGCGCCGGGCATTATAGGCCATCACCGCATCGCGGCTCAGCGCCTCCTTGAGCGAAATGCGCGCCTTGTAGGAACTGGCGAAGGTGGTGGTCAGATTGTCGCGCACCCGCTGGCGCATCCGTGCCACCGTCTCCGCCCCGGCACGCTGGAGGAAGGGGAAGAGCAGCCAACCGCCCACGCTCCAGCCGAAACCGAAACTGCGGGTGATGACCGTGGGCGCCGTGTCGAGCGCGCCATAGATATAGGCCTGCTTCAGTACGTCGGAGCCATAGCGGCTATAGGCCGCGCCCTTGCTGGCAGCGCGTTCCATGGCGTCCAATATCTGCCCGACCAGCGTGCCGCCGCCAATCGCGTCGAAAGCAATGGTCGCCCCCGTCGCCTCGATCGCATCGCGCAACGCGTCGGCAAAATCCGCCTGCGAACTGTCCAGCACATATTCCGCCTCCAGCGCCCGAAGCGTTTCCGCCTGCGCCGGACTGCGGACGATGTTGACCAGCGGCACGCCATCCTCCTGGCAAATACGCACCAGCATCTGCCCCAGATTGGAGGCGGCGGCGGTGTGGACGATCGCCTTATGCCCCTGCGCCCGCGCGGTTTCGACAAAGCCCAGTGCCGTCAGCGGATTGACGAAGGCGGACGCCCCTTCTTCGGCGCTCGCCCCGTCCGGCAAGGGCAGCACGGACCGGGCATCCACCAACCGATATTGCGCGAACATTCCGCCCGGTACGCAGGCGACCCGCTGGCCCAGCAGCGCCTGCGCCTCGGCCGCGTCACCCGCAGCGATCACCGTCCCCGCGCCTTCATTGCCGACCGGCATCGCCTCGCCGATTCGCGCCGCCATGGCCCGCACCGCCGCGTCGGGCATCTGCGCCACGATCCGGCCATCGCTATAGTCGGCATTGGCGACATCGGCCGGGCCGAACAACAGTCCCAGATCGGACGGATTGATCGGCGCCGCCTCGACCCGGATCAGCATCTCATGGCCGGTGGGCGGCGGCAGGCTTTCCTCGACCAGTTCCACGGTTAACCGGCCGTCCTGCGCCAATGTGGTCATGATCTTGAGGCCGCGCGTTTCGCCCATGGCAATGCTCCTTATCCTGTCGCGGACAGGAGGTAGGCACGCTGGCGCCAATGGCAAGCGCGGCGGATCAGGCCGACGGCTTTTCCCGGTAAAGCGCCGGGAACATCGTCTTGAGCGCCGCGATCTTCGGCTTGTCCCAGCGCAGGATATAGGGGTGCCAGGGATTTTTGCGCGCGAAATCCTGATGGTCGGCCGCCGCATCCTGAAAGCCGGTGAAAACCTCCACCCGCGTCACGATCGGGTCGCGCCACAGGCCGGACTTGCCCAGTTGCACCAGATAGGCACGGGCCGCCCGGTCCTGCTCCGCATTCAGTGGGAACAGCGCGCTGCGATATTGGGTGCCGCTATCGGGCCGCTGATAGTTGAGCGTGGTCGGATCGGCGACGACCGAGAAGAAGATGCGCAGCAATGTGCCATAGCTGACCTGCGCGGGATCATAAGTCACCCGGACCGACTCGGCAAAGCCGGTATCGCCCTCGCTCACCGCCTCATAATCGACCCGGCGATCGCGCGGACCACCGGCAAAGCCGGAGACGGCGAGATGGACACCTTTGACATGGGAGAAGACGCCCTCCACGCCCCAATAGCAGCCGCCCGCGAAAATGGCGGTTTCCAGCTTGCGGGTCAGCGCGGCGTCTATCGCGGGGACCGGCGCCAGTTGGGGCGATTGGGCATGTGCAGGCAAAGCGGCGGCAAACGCCGCGAGAAAGAATAGAGAAAGGGCCTTAGAGCGCCGCACCATGGCTCTGGGTCGCCGCAACAGCGGTGGAGCCGAACATCGGCGGCTCTTCGGGCTGGAGCATGACCATGCCGACAGCGCCGATCGCAAACCCGCCCAGAAAGCGCAGGAACAGGTCGGATTTCAGAAACGCCATCATGGCAAACGCCTTTCTACCTTCTATTGCCGGTTCTACCGGCTGTCCGGCTATATCCATGCGCCTTGCCCCTGACTGAACGGCCGGCCCTGCATGAGCGGGTTTCGACCAATGTGGGCAAGAGAACGACGAACGCAGCCTCTTATTCAGTTTCTTTGTGCAACGGGCATATAGAGCGCCCGGCGACAATCGCAAGACGGTGCGGCGCGAAAAAGACCGTTTCCATTTTTTGATCTGACAGAAAAACCGGCGCTTTCACACCGGTCTTCCCTATGTCGCAACTGCGAAGTCGCGACGGCTTATTTCAGCGCGGCGCAGGCTTCCTGAATGCGCGTGCACGCCTTCTTCAGCACCTCATCCGAGGTGGCGTAGCTGATGCGGAAGGCTGGCGACAGACCGAAGGCAGCGCCATGCACAGCGGCAACCTTGGCTTCGTCCAGGAAGTAACCGATCAGCGTTTCGTCGCTGTCGATCAGCACGCCCTTGGGCGTGGTCTTGCCGATCACGCCGCTGGCGTCGGGATAGACGTAGAAGGCGCCTTCGGGCGTCGGGCAGTCGAGGCCCGGCGCGTCGTTCAGCATGGCAACCACCATGTCGCGACGCTTCTTGAACACGCTGTTGCGCTCCTCCAGAAAATCCTGCGGGCCGGTCAGCGCGGCGACAGCAGCGGCCTGGCTGATCGAGCAGGGATTGCTGGTCGACTGCGATTGCAGCTTGCTCATCGCCTTGATGATCCATTCCGGGCCACCGGCAAAGCCGATGCGCCAGCCGGTCATCGAGAAAGCCTTGGAGCAGCCATTGACCGTCAGCGTGCGGTCATACAGCTCCGGGCAGACCTGCGCGATGGTCGCGAACGGGGTCGATGCGTACCAGACATGCTCATACATGTCGTCGGTCATCACCAGCACATGCGGGTGACGCAGCAGCACATCGGCCAGCGCCTTCAGCTCGTCCGCCGAATAGGCCGCGCCCGAGGGGTTGGACGGCGAATTGAGCATCACCCACTTGGTGCGCGGCGTGATCGCAGCTTCCAACTGAGCAGCAGTGATCTTGTAGCCCTGCGACGCCGGGCCTTC
The DNA here is from genome assembly GCF_900109095.1 of Sphingobium sp. AP50. Taxonomy (GTDB): domain Bacteria; phylum Pseudomonadota; class Alphaproteobacteria; order Sphingomonadales; family Sphingomonadaceae; genus Sphingobium. The sequence goes on along the minus strand of NZ_FNYZ01000013.1, from coordinate 73,405 downwards.
GATGAAGACCGGCTTGCCGCCCGCGAAGTTCACGATGTCGGGATAGCTGACCCAGTAAGGCGCCGGGATGATGACTTCATCGCCCGCATCGACGGTCGCGACCAGCGCGTTGAACAAAGTGTGCTTGCCGCCCGAATTGACGCTGATCTGGCTGCGCTTGTAGATCAGGCCATTGTCGCGCTTGAACTTGAAGGCGACCGCTTCCTTGACGTCGGCGGTGCCGTCCACGTCGGTATAACGGGTCAGATTCTTGCGAATGGCCTCAATACCCGCCTCTTTGACAAAGTCGGGTGTGTCGAAATCGGGTTCGCCGGCCGACAGGCCAATAACGTCCACACCTTCGGCTTTGAGCGCGTTCACGCGGGCGCTCATGGCGAGCGTGGCGGACGGCTGGATGCGACCGAGGGCAGCGGAAGTCTGGCTCATGGTAATAATCTTTCGAAAGAATCCCCGAGGCCCGCAATAGAAGCGGACGCGGCGTCCCTTAGTGCGCAACGGAGAAAGGGGCAACCGGCCAGATGGCGCTTATTGGCTTTACGACAGAATAGCGTGGCTATCGCGCCAGCGTGGCGGCGACCATGCCCCGCGCGGCATTGCCGATGAAGAAGCCGTTCTCCAGATCATAGGGGCGCAGGTCGCCCTCCACCGCCTCGCCCATGTCGATCAGGCTCTGGCGCAATATGCCGGGCAAAATCCCGCGCGAAAGCGGCGGCGTCACCAGCTTGTCCCCCCGCTCGACGAACAGGGACGAAAAACATCCCTCGGTCAGATAGCCCTGCGCGTCGATCAGCAACACCTCATAGGTGCCGCCACGCCGCAGCGCATCCTTGTACAGGCTGCGGTCGGTGGTCTTGTGCAGCAGGCGCGGGTCCTGTGCGGGCGCATGGCGCGGCACCGCAGCGACCTTCATGATCGCGTCGGGCCAGGCCAGATGATCGCGCACCTCGATCGCTACCGATCCCCGGCGCGACACCATCAGCCGCACCCGGCTGCGTTCGCGCAGACGGAAGGTCGCGGCCTGCAATTCGTTACGGACATCATGCCGATCGAAGCTGAAGCCCAGCGCCTGCGCACTCGCCTTCATCCGGGTCAGATGCAGGTCCAGCAAGCGAACGCCTTCGAGCGGATCGAAAGCCATGGTTTCCAGCAGGTCGAACCGTCCGTCAGCCAATGCCATGGAAAACTTCAAGCTCCAGCGTGCGATGCGTCAACAACGGACAGGAAGCGGCCTTTCGCCAGACATTCGGCCCATTCGGAATCACCTTCCGAATCCGCGACCACGCCCGAACCCAGGCCAAGCCGCCCGGTCCCTGCCCCCTCTTCGACGCAAATGGTACGAATGGCAACATTGAAGGCGGCGTCGCCTTCCGGATCGATCCAGCCCATCGCCCCGGTGTAGACGCCGCGCGCATGCGGCTCGACCGCGTCGATAATCTCCATCGCCCGCACCTTGGGCGCGCCGGTGATCGATCCGCAGGGGAAGAGTATGCGCAGCACATCCACCGGCGACAGGCCGGGCAGGATGCGCGCGCGCACCGTCGACACCAGTTGATGCACGGTCGGATAGGTTTCGACCTTGAACAAATCCGGCACGATGACGCTCCCCGCGCAGGACACGCGCGACAGGTCGTTGCGCAACAGATCGACGATCATCAGATTTTCCGCCCGCTGCTTGGCGTCGCTTTCCAGCCAGCGCGCCTGCGCCTCATCCTGCGCAGCGTCGGCCGCGCGGGTCGCCGTGCCCTTCATCGGCCGCGCGGTCAGCTGGCCACGCACCTGCGTAAAGAACAGCTCGGGCGAAAAGGACAGGATGGTCTGCGCGCCGGTGCGCATGATCCCGCCATAGCCCGCCGCCGCACGCGGACGGATCGCGGCATAGAGCGCCATCGGATCGCCTGCGATATCGACATCGCAGGGGAAGGTCAGGTTGACCTGATAAATGTCGCCCGCCCGGATATAATCCTGCACCTGGTCAAAGGCCGCATGATAGGCCGCCTCATCCACCAGCGGCCGCAACGGACCGACAGAGGCGCCGGAGGGATCGGGCAGCATCGCGGGCAAATCGTCCGGTGCGATCAGCCGGACCCCTTCATAAAGGCCGAACCACAGCAGCGGCTGCCCATTGCCGCCGCGCCGCTGCGCGATCGGCGCCAGCCGCTCTTCCAGCGCCAGCCCCGCCTCATAGGCCATATAGCCCGCCACATGCAGGCCATCCTCGCGCGCTTCGGCCAGCCGGTCGAGCGCAGGCTGTACCTCCGCCATGGTCTGCGCCGCGACGATCCCCACCGGATCGCGATAGAGCCGCGCCAGCGCCGCGCCCTGCGCACGCGCATCGTCGAACAGGCAGAAGATTTCGTCGGGACCGGGCAGGCGCATGGCGCTTCTTAACAATCTTTACGATCAGCGAAAGGAAATAGGCGCGCGATGCTCTGTTGCGCGCGGGCAGCCGACCCCTTAGCCCCGATCCCATGACCGATCCCGCCCCGCATCCAGACCGCCCGATCGGCCCGGCCATCGCCCATGGGCTGCGCGGCCGCTGCCCGGCCTGTGGCGAAGGGCGGATGTTCGCGCGCTTCCTGAAAACCGCATCCGCCTGCCCGCATTGCGGCCAGCCACTGGACGGGCATCAGGCGGACGACTTCCCCGCTTATATCGTGATCCTGCTCCTGGGGCATATTCTCTTGCCCTTGATGATAGAGGTGAATGCCGCACTGTCCATTCCGATGGGATGGCAGGCGGTGATCTGGCCATCCCTGGCGATCCTGCTGGCCGCCACGCTGATCCAGCCGGTCAAGGGCGGGGTCATCGCCTTTCAGTGGAGCCGAAGGATGGCTGGTTTCCGTTAGGCTGTCTCAGGCATCCGCAGGAAATTCAGTTCCATCGCCTCGCGCAGCGTCTCGTCAATAACGCGGCGCCCTTCGGCCCCGTGCGTGACGACAGTGGTGTCGCAGGTGGCGACGCACACGCCCTTCTGGAAACCGGCCGAGCTGATCGTCCAGCTGGTGCGACCGATATGGCCGATCGCGCAATGGACCTCGAACGGATAGGGGAAATGCGATTCCTCCACGAAGTTCAGGTTCACATTGGCCACCAGCCAGCGCACGCCCTGTTCCTGCGGATGGCGGCCCATATGATGGTGGAAGCGGATGCGCGCGGTTTCGAAAATGCCGGAAATCGCCACATTATTAATGTGGCCCATGGTATCCAGATCCTGGAACCGCGTGTCGATGCTGGTCACGAAGCGATAGGCTTCGGGGTTCAGACGCCAGGATTCGGGTTTGGCCATGTCCTGTTTTCCTTTGGAATTTTCTGTCATATTGCCATAGCCATCATGGCCAGCGATGCAATTGGTCGCAGAAAAATGACGAAACTGCGGCCTTTTGGACACATGGGCAACAATGCGTTTCGACTTGTGATCATGGACAGCATCGCGCGCCAGACTTAATTTCGCCCGCGACATGACCCAAGGATATCCCATGCCGCAGCGTTACAGCCTTGCCGCCATCACCTTGCACTGGGCGATCGCCGCCCTGCTCGCCTTCCAGATCGCCGTCGGTTGGGCGCTGGAGGGGCTGGGCGCGCATGGCTTCCACCTCTATCAATGGCACAAGTCGGTCGGCATGCTGATCCTGGCGCTGACCATCGCCCGCATCGCCATCCGCTACTGGAAGCCCCGCCCGGCCAAGCTGGAAGGCGGCTGGCAGGGTGCGCTGGCCTCCGCCGTGCATGTCGGCCTCTATGCCTTCATGCTGGGCGCGCCGCTGACCGGATGGGCGCTGGTATCGACCGCTAAGGTCAAGGTGCCGACCCTGCTCTTCGGCCTGCTGCCTTTGCCCCATCTGCCGCTGCCCGCCGCCGTCCACGCGCTGGCGGAAAATGGCCATGGCCTGATCGCCTGGCTGGGCATCGCCTTGTTCCTGCTCCATGTCGCGGGGGCGCTGCGCCACCATGTCATGATGGGTGATGGGCTGATCTGGCGAATGGTGCCGGGTCGCTCGCCTATATTGCTGGTCGCCCTGCCCGCGCTCATCCTGCTGGGCTTCGTCGCCGGCCGCGCGATCCTGCCCGCGCCACAGGCACCCGCCGCTCCGGCGCCAGTAGCCACAGAGGTAGACAACGAAACCGAAGCCGCGAATGTCGCGGAAGCAGTCAACGCCGCTGCCCCGGTCGACAACGCGGCCACCAACGCAACGCAGGCGGCCGTCGCCGAAGAGGAACCCGTCGGCCCACCACCCGCCTGGACCGTGCAGCCCGGCGGCCGCATCGGCTTTTCGGTCGGCAATGATGGCGATACGATCAGCGGCAGCTTTTCCAAATGGACCGCACAGATCGCCATGGACCCGGAGCATCCCGCCAGCGCTATGATCAAGGTGACGATCGACATGGCATCGGCCAGCGTGGGTGACGCCTATAAGGATGGCATGCTGCCCGGCGACGAATTTTTCGGCAGCGCCGCCCACCCCACCGCCACCTTCACCGCCAGCGGTGCGGAAGCGACCGGCCCGAACAGCTATCGCGCCCGTGGCACCCTGACGCTCAAGGGCGTGTCGAAGCCGCAGACGATCCGCTTCACCCTGTCCGGCAAGGATGCCGCCCGCACGGTGACGGGCAGCGCCACCGTCGCCCGCAGCGCCTTTGGCGTGGGCAATGGCGACAGCAGCACCGGCCTCACCCCGCAGGTCGCCGTCACCTTCAGCTTCACGGCGAAGCGGAAGGATTGAGAACTAAAACCCCTGTTCGAGCATCGTGCATTAAACCTGATCCGTTCGCCCTGAGTAGGGACTGAGCTTGTCGAAGGCCCGTATCGAAGGGTCTGGCGTGACCCATCCTTCGATACGCCGCTTCGACTTCGCTCAGCGGCTACTCAGGACGAACGGCTTGATGTAGCAATATCTCATGCGCCTTATCCTCCTCTCCGCCGCTCTGGTCATCGCCACCAGCCCCGCCCCGGTCGCGGCGCAGGCCTATATGTTCGAAACCGGCGCCACCCTGCTGGCCAAATGCCGCAACAAGGCGCCTGAATATGCGCTCGCCTGCACCGCTTATATCGTCGGCGTGGTGGACGGCATCCGCAAGGACATGTTCATCGGCCGCGCCCGCCCGGTCTGCTGGCCCGACCGCATGAGCGCCGACGACGCCCGGCGCACCGTAATCGCCTATCTGGAACGCTGGCCCGATCAGCGCAGCGCCCCCGCCTCCGTCCTCGTCAGCGTCTCGCTCAACGAACGCTGGCCCTGTCAGAAGTAAGCGCCGGAAATAGAGCAGATCGATCAGGCTGATCGGGACAAATCATTGCGCGAAGCAGCAGTCAGACCGCTATAAACTTGCCTTGGCCACTGCGAAAGCGTAGGTGCGCCCCCTATTTTATCAGATGCGAAGGAGACTCGACGTGGCGGCGAAGTGGACGCCGGAAAGCTGGCGGGAGCATAAGGGCATCCAGATGCCCTTTTATCGGGATGCAGACGCTCTGGCGTCGGTAGAGGCCCAGCTTGGCCAGTTTCCGCCCCTCGTCTTTGCGGGCGAGGCACGGAATCTGAAGGCGGATCTCGCCAAGGTCGTGACCGGCGAGGCTTTCCTGCTGCAAGGCGGCGACTGCGCCGAGAGCTTCGCGGAGTTCCATCCCAACAATATCCGCGACACGTTCCGCGTGCTGCTCCAGATGGCGGTGGTGCTCACCTTCGCGTCGAAACTGCCGGTGGTGAAGGTCGGCCGCATGGCGGGTCAGTTCGCCAAGCCCCGCTCGGCCGATACCGAGACGATCGGCGGCGTGGAACTGCCCAGCTATCGCGGCGACAATGTCAACGACATCGCCTTCACGCCCGAAGCCCGCGAACCGAACCCGCAGCGCATGGTGCAGGCCTATAACCAGTCGGCGGCGACGCTCAATCTGGTGCGCGCCTTCTCGACCGGCGGCTATGCATCGCTCGATCGCGTCCATGGCTGGATGCTCGATTTCATGGGCCGTAGCCCTTGGGCAGCAAAGTTTGAAGCGATGGCCGACCAGATCGGTCAGGCGCTCGACTTCATGCGCGCCTGCGGCCTGGACGCGGAAAGCGTACCGCAGCTTGGCGGGACAAGCTTCTACACCAGCCATGAAGCGCTGCTGCTGCCGTTCGAACAGGCGCTGACCCGTCAGGACAGCCTGACCGGCGACTGGTACGACACCTCGGCCCACATGCTGTGGATCGGCGACCGCACCCGGTTCGAAGGGTCGGCCCATGTCGAATATCTGCGCGGCATCGGTAACCCGATCGGCCTGAAGTGCGGTCCGTCGCTGGAGCCGGACGCCCTGCTGCGCCTGCTCGACACGCTGAACCCGAAGCGGGAAGCCGGGCGCATCACGCTCATCACCCGTTACGGCCATGACAAGATCGAGGCCGGCCTGCCCAAGCTGGTGCGCGCGGTGATGCGGGAAGGTCATCCGGTCATCTGGTCCTGCGACCCGATGCACGGCAATGTCATCAAGGCGGCCAATGGCTACAAGACCCGCCCGTTCGACCGCATCCTGGCTGAAGTGCGCGGCTTCTTCGCCGTGCATCGCGCGGAAGGCAGCTTCGGCGGCGGCATCCATGCGGAGATGACCGGGCAGAACGTCACGGAATGCACCGGCGGCGCCATCGCCATCACCGACGAGGGCCTCGCCGATCGCTACCACACCCATTGCGATCCGCGCCTCAACGCGGCGCAGAGCCTGGAGCTGGCTTTCCTGCTGGCCGAAATGCTGAACGAGGAATTGAAGGAACGCCGCGCCGCGGCCTGACCGGCGCGTCAGAACTTAGAAAAGGGGGCGGGATCGCATGATCCCGCCCCCTTTTCGTTTCGGACCCGCCAGATCAGGCGGCAATAACTGCGATAGTCAGCGCTTCGCCGCCATCCGCGATTGCGATCAGCCGGTCGACATTGGGATGCGCACCCGGACGGTTGCGGGCATCGGGCACATGTTCGGCAAACACCTCCAGCCCATGCACAGCCGCCGCCTTGTCCAGCGCGCCGAACTGCTGCGCCAGATAATGATAGAGCGCCAGCGATCCCTGCTTGCCCGGCTGGTTCTCGATCGTGGCGACGATCATCCCGGCAGCGTCGATCAGGTCGATGCGCTGCACCCCGTCGATCGACGGCAAGAGCGAGAGATTTTCCTTGAAACTGGCGGTGGGCTGGATCGGTGCCGACATAGATGATGGTCCTGCGTTGATGGTCGCGCCGGCCTGTCGCATCTTCCGGGACAGGGTGCAATCAACCACATTTCCATGACTACCAGGATGGGTGGTTAGCAAACGCATCATCCCTACACCGTCATCCCCGCGCAGGCGGGGATCCATCTCTCGCCCTTTCACCTTGTTGAGAGGTTGGGAGATGGGTTCCCGCGTTGGCCTGCGGCCGCCCTTCGGGTCGCGGGAATGACGAAAATGGGTGGATTGCGGACTGGCGGGTTAGCAGCGTAGCCGCCGGTAATCACGCCTGACTGGTGTAGTGATCGAACTGGCGCATTTTGCCCCAGCGGCCCAAATCATGTTTTTCAATGGATACCATCAACGCGTCCTGAAGAGATAAAGAATGCTTGAAAACATATGCTCTATCCAAAGCCGTGGTAGATAAAGCCTGCTGAATGTCCGTTATGAACTGCTTTTTTGTGTCGCGTAGCAATTGAGCAAGGGCTTCGACCATTGCGATAGCTTCTTCAGCATTTTCGAAGTGCAGATTTACCTCAATGGGGTGAGGTTCGACGGGTGAGCAATCATCGATATATCCGATGATCTGTTCGTTGGTCGCATCAATGATACCACGATCCATAGTCAACTCCATCGACTACCGTTCATTACCCCTCATTTCCCATAGCTTGGTGAATGTCAGGTTTCGAGAAGATGTTGGTAGCGCAGAACCGGCATAAAATGGTCGCCTCCAGACCGTCTGCCACCCGCTCCTCATCCCAGATCCAACATGCTTTCCATGTTGGATAATCTCTGATCTATCCTGATGGATGGAACAACCGCCACCCTGCACGCCCACCCACCTCGAAAGGCAACGCGCCACAGACGCGCGGCAGGCGCGCAGTCGTGAACCCGATCCTGCCCCCGGTGACGCATCCGAGACGCTTCACAGGCGCGTTGCGAGCGCTTCGGGGACGCTTCGCGCCCAAAACAGCCGACGACATTGTGAACTTCGGGCCGTGACCCTGCCGCGCGCCCCGCGCCAGCCTACCGCCCTATTCCGCGCCCTTGCGCGCCTGCGCCCGGCGCGCGAAGATGTTGAGGCACTCCACCAGCGTCGAGAACGCCATCGCCGCGTAGATATAGCCCTTGGGTACATGCACGCCAAAGCCATCGGCGATCAGCACCGCGCCGATCATCAGCAGGAAGCCCAGCGCCAGCATCACCACGGTCGGATTGCGGGCGATGAAATTGGCGAGCGGGTCGGCGGCGATCAGCATCACCGTCACGGCCACGATCACGGCGATATACATGACTGCCAGATTGTCCGTCATGCCCACCGCCGTCAGGATCGAATCGAGCGAAAAGATCATGTCGAGCAGGATGATCTGCACGATCGCCGCGCCGAAGCCGATCGTCGCGACGCCCTTCTTGCCCAGCACGCCGTCACCCGGCGCCGGATCGACGCTGTGATGAATTTCCTTGGTCGCCTTCCAGATCAGGAACAGGCCGCCACCGATCAGGATCATGTCACGCCAGGAAAATTGCGTTTCGAAGGTCGGCGCCCCATGCGCATCGAGCGGGCCGGAAAAGCCGAGGTCGAACACCGGTTGGGTCAGCCCCACGATCCACGCGATCATCGACAGCAGCACCAGCCGCATCGCCAACGCGAGGCCGATGCCGATCTTGCGCGCCTTGGGCCGCTGCGCCTCGGGCAGCTTGTTGGTCAAGATGGAGATGAAGACGAGATTGTCGATGCCCAGTACCACCTCCATCACCACCAGCGCGATCAGCGCGGCAAGGGCTGTAGGGTCGGTGAAAGCGGTAATCAGACTGTCCATGATGCTCCTCTTATGCCGCCGTTCGGCACGGCTGCGCAACGGGAAGCAGGCCGCCGGGTTCCACCATACATGCTTTGTAACATGACAACGCTAACAAGAGACAGCGGGACGTCGCGTCCGGCTGGACTAGGGCTTTCCAGTCCCTTAGCGAAGATGCGGCATCCTCTTTTTCCGATCCGGCCGCCCGGCCGCGATCCCCGATCCTTTCGCGAAAGGCGTTTCATGGCTCGAACCACCCTCACCCGCTTCCTGATCGAACAGCAGCGCGAACATAATGCCCTGCCCGGCGAACTGCGCCTGCTGATCGAAACCGTCGCCCGCGCCTGCAAGACGATCAGCCATGCCGTCGGCAAGGGTGCACTGGGCGAGGTTCTCGGCAGCCTGACCAGTGAGAATGTGCAGGGCGAAGTGCAGAAGAAGCTGGACGTGATCGCCAATGAATTGCTGCTCGACGCCAATGAATGGGGCGGGCATCTGGCGGCGATGGCGTCGGAAGAGATGGAGACGCTCTATCCCATCCCCAACCGCTATCCCAAGGGCGAGTATCTGATGCTGTTCGATCCGATCGACGGGTCCAGCAATATCGATGTCGACCTCTCGGTCGGCACCATTTTCTCGGTGCTGAAAGCCCCCGAAGCCTGCGCCGGACGCGACGTGACGGAGGAGGATTTCCTTCAGGACGGGCGCCAGCAGGTGGCCGCAGGCTATGCTATCTATGGCCCGCAGACGATCCTGGTGCTCAGCGTCGGCACCGGCGTCTATGAATTCACGCTGGACCGCGAAGTCGGCAGCTGGGTCATGACCGATCCGGACATGAAGATGCCGCAGGGCAAGTGCGAATTCGCCATCAACATGTCCAACCGCCGCCAATGGTCGCCAGCGATCACCCGCTATGTCGAAGAGCGCGTAACCGGAGCCGCCGGGCCGTGCGGCAAGGATTATAATATGCGCTGGACCGCCTCCATGGTGGCGGACGTCCACCGCATCCTGAAGCGCGGTGGCATCTTCCTCTATCCCTATGATCACCGCACGCCGGGCAAGGCCAAGCTGCGCCTGATGTATGAAGCCAATCCGATGAGCTATCTGATCGAACAGGCCGGCGGTGCATCGAGCGACGGCTTCATGCCGATCATGGATGTACAGGCCAAGGGACTGCACCAGCGCGTCGGCGTGGTGCTGGGCGACACGGCCGAAGTCGAGGCGGTCGTCGCCTATGGCCGTGAGATGGAAGCGCTGGTGAACTGATTGGAGAAGAAGTTGGGGGAGAGCGCCGATAAAAGCGCTCCATCCCCCAGCCATATCCCACCTGCCGGTCTTACCGGCGGCTCCTCTCCAGAAACTTTTTTATTGGCGGGATATCAGCGCGTATTTTCTAGCGCATCGAAACGACAAAAAAAAGGCTGATCCGAAGACCAGCCTGAAAGTTTTTAGGAGAGGATGCCTGAAAGGCACAGCCCTTTTGTCTCGCCGGCTGGATTTTCGCAAATGCGAAGGGCGAAACCATGGTTGCACAAGATGCAACCACCCTTCCAACGGTCCGCAGGGTCAATGTGACGACGGCCTGATTCGAGTCGCGGGGATAAAGCAAATGTCAGGGCTTTGGCGTTAGGCCAGCGACATGCACGGACCGGCCACCCCCAGCACCAGTCAGATTCGCTATCGGCGCGACATTGATGGGCTGCGCGCGCTCGCTATCCTGCCGGTGCTGCTCTTCCATGCCCATGTGCCGGGCTTTTCGGGTGGCTATGTCGGGGTCGATATCTTCTTCGTCATATCGGGCTATCTGATCACCGGCATCATCGCCCGCGAAGTGGATGAGCGCCGTTTCTCTCTGGCCCGCTTCTACGAACGCCGCTTCCGCCGGATCATGCCGGCGCTGGCGCTGATGATCCTGATCGTGCTGGCCGCCGCAGCCTTCCTCTACCTTCCCGGCGATCTGGAGGGCGTGCCACGATCCGCACTGGCGGCCACGCTGTTCGCCTCCAACCTCTGGTTCTTCACCGACACCGGCTATTTCTCCGGCGGCGCCGACGTGAAGCCGCTGCTCCACACATGGTCGCTGGCGGTAGAGGAGCAATATTATATCGGCTTCCCGATCCTGCTGATGCTGCTGGCCCGCTTCGCCCCGCATTGGCGCAAGGTGGCGGTGGCAGGGATCGCCGCCGGATCGCTGGTCCTTGCCATCGCGATGCAGCGCGACACCAGCGGCTTCACCTTCTACCTGCTGCCGACCCGCGCATGGGAATTATTCGCCGGCGCGCTGCTGGCATTGGGCGCCGTGCCGCAGATCCGGCCCCGCTGGTTGCGCGAACTGATCGCCTGGGGCGGCGCGCTGGCCATCGCCTGTTCTGTCGCCCTCTATGATCGCAACACCCTCTTCCCCGGCCTCACCGCCCTGCCCCCGGTATTGGGCGCGGCCGCGCTGATCCACGCCGCGCCGGGCACCAGCATGGCCCGCCTGCTCTCGCTGCCGCCGCTGGTCGGCATCGGCCTCATTTCCTACTCCCTCTATCTGTGGCACTGGCCGCTGATCGTCTTTACTGAATATGCGACCGATGTGCCGCTCTCCGGAGCAACGCGAATCCTGGTGATCGGCGCCGCCCTGGCCGCCGCGATCCTCTCCTGGCGGTTCGTGGAGCGCCCCTTCCGCGATTCCCGGCGACTGCCGGCACGGGCCATCTTCCGTTTCACTGGCGCAGCCATGGCGCTGCTCTGCATCCTATCGCTTGCGCTGATGGCGATGGGCGGCTGGCCTGCCCGTTTCGCGCCGCAGGTGCTGGCGCAGATGGCAGGGCAGACGGATTTTGCCCCGACCCGCAAGCAATGCCATGACAATTTCATGCGCGGCGCGACGCCCTGCATATTGGGCGCCGATGTCCGCCCCGACGCGATGCTGTGGGGCGACAGCCATGGCGTGGAACTGGCCTATGCCCTGTCCGTGCGGGCGAGAACGCAGGGCCGCTCCCTGATCGAACGCACCACATCAAGCTGCCCCCCGGTGCTGGGCTATGAGGCAAAAGACCCGCGCTGCGCCGCCGCCAACCGTGCCGCCTTCGACGCGATCCGCGCCGATCCCGGCATCAGGCGCGTCTATCTGGCCGCCTTCTGGGCCAATGGCGATTTCGATCGCCCCGACTTCGTCGCGCAACTCGACAGCACCATTGCCGCGCTACGTGCACAGGGACGACAGGTCGTGCTGATCGGCCCGGTGCCGCCCCAGCCCTTCGACGTGCCGCGCCATCTCGCTCATCTGGCACAAGCCGGACGAATGGATCAGGCGCAGGGCGTGGCACGCGCCTTCGTGGAGCAGCGCACGACGCATCTGCGCGCCGCCTTCGCCCGTTGGCGGAGGCTGGGCGTTCCCCTGATCGACACGCTCGCGGCGCTATGCGATACGCAGCACTGCGCGATCGAACGCAACGGCAAGCCGCTCTATTTCGATTCCCATCATCTGAGCGTAGCGGGCGCGACGCTGGTGGCCGCGCGGGACGACTGACCCTTATTCAGCCGCCAGCGCATAATCGGCGCGCGGCAATTCCGCCGCCAGCGCCTGCGCGATATTGCTGACCAGCGCCTGCATCCTCGCCACGCCCGGCCCCGGCCGCTCCAGTGCCACGTCCAGATAGAGGCTGCGGTCGATCTCGATCTGGATCGCATGCATGCCCTGCTCCGGCCGGCCATGGCGATCCACCATATGATCGCCGGCATAGGGACTGTTCTGCGCCACGCTGAAGCCATGGCTTTCGGCAATATCGGTCGCCAACATCATCAGTCGGGTCGACGCGCTGCGGCCGAACCGATCGCCCAGCACCAGCGCCGGCGCCGATTGCCCAGCGGCAGGCGGCGGCAAGGGCGGCATGGAATGCAGGTCGATCAGGATCGCATGACCATGCGCCTGCCGTGCTGCGGTCATCAGGCGCGCGACCGCGGCATGATAGGGCCGATGCAGATCCTCGACCCTACGCACCGCCTCCGCCCAGAGCATGGGCCGTTGCCATAATTCATGGGCTCCCGGCATGCGACGCGGGAACAGCCCCAGCCCGCCACGCAGCTTGGCACTGGTCTGCAAGGGCACATTGCGCGGCAGATCGGCGATCATGGCGGGATCGATCTCCCGCTCATGCCGGTTGAGGTCGATCATCGCGCGCGGCGACCGCGCGACCAGAACCGGAAATCCGTCCGCAATCAGGGGATGCGCCAGCAAATCGACCCAGCGATCTTCCAGCCGCCTAAGCATCTGCGGTTGCACCCGCGCTGCCGCGAAGAGATCGTCGGGATAGTCCCGCCCGGCATGGGGCACGGACACTATCACCGGCCGGTCGGGCACAACCGGGCCATAAAGATCGAAAACAGTCTCGGTCAGGGTCGGGGAACGCGGCGCGGGATGGTCCAATGCGGCTCCTTTCACCGGCGCGCAAAAAAGCCTTGCTCGGCTGGATAATATTTACACCTTGTCGCATATAAGCGGGCCACGCGCCACCCCGTTGGCGGCGCGCAAGTCGGCGAATCAGCCGTATGGGACTGTGTAGGGGCAATGGTTCGCATATTATTGGCGGAAGATGATGAGAGCATGCGGGTCTATCTTGCCCGCGCGCTCGAACGATCGGGTTATGAAGTGGTGTCGGCCGCAACCGGCATGGAAGCCTTGCCGCATATCAACAGCGATCGGTTCGATCTGCTGCTGACTGACATCGTGATGCCGGAAATGGACGGCATCGAACTGGCGCAGCACGCCGCGCAGGTTGCGCCCGACATGCGCATCATGTTCATCACCGGCTTTGCCGCCGTGACGCTGAAAGCCGGCAAGGCGGTGCCGCAGGCGAAGGTGCTGTCAAAACCCTTCCACCTGCGTGATCTGGTGCTGGAGGTCGAACGCATGTTCGGCAGCGAAAGCGTGTCGGGCCTGAGCTGACAGGCCCGAACGGGCGGATCCTCAGTCTGGCACCACTTCTTCCATATCCGGTGTCGGATCGAGCGCGACGCCCGCCATCGCGGCGTTGAGCCGTTCGCGATCCAGACCATTTTCCCAGGCCGACACCACGATCGTCGCCACCGCATTGCCGATGAAATTGGTCAGCGCCCGCACTTCGCTCATGAAGCGGTCGACGCCCAGAATCAGCGTCATCCCTGCCACCGGCACCGACGGCACGATCGACAATGTCGCCGCCAGCGTGATGAAGCCCGCGCCGGTCACGCCAGCCGCCCCCTTGGACGAGATCATCGCCACCAGCAGCAGCAAGATCTGCTGCTCCAGGCTCAGATGCACATTGCACGCCTGCGCGATGAACAGCGCCGCCAGCGTCATGTAGATATTGGTGCCATCAAGGTTGAAGCTGTAGCCGGTCGGTACGACCAGCCCGACCACAGACTTGCGGCAACCCGCCCGCTCCATCTTCTCGATCAGGCTGGGCAGCGCCGCCTCGGACGAGGATGTGCCCAGCACCAGCAGCAATTCCGCTTTCAGATAGCGGATAAGGTGCAGGATATTGAAACCCGCGAACCAGCCCACCGTCCCCAACACCACCAGCACGAACAAAAGCGCTGTGAGGTAGAAGGTCGCAACCAGCCCGGCGAGATTGGCAAGCGTACCGACGCCATATTCGCCGATGGTGAAGGCCATGGCGCCAAAAGCGCCGATCGGCGCCGCCTTCATCAGGAAAGCCACCAGTTTGAACACCGCATGGCTCGCCGATTCGAGCACCGCCATCAGCGGATCGGCCTTTTCCCCCACCATGCTGACCGCGATGCCGAACAGGATCGCCACGAACAGCACCTGCAGGATATTGCCGTCCGCCACCGCCGAAATCATGGTCGACGGAATGATTCCCATCAGGAACCCGGTCAGCGTCCGCTCATGCGCCTGATGGGCGTAATCCGCGACCTTGCCGGCATCCAGCGTTGAAGGGTCGATATTGAGGCCCGATCCCGGCTGAACGACATTGGCGACGATCAGGCCGACGATCAGCGCCAACGTGGAGAAGGTCAGGAAATAGCCGAACGCCTTGGCCGCCACGCGCCCGATCGCGCCCAGTTCCTTCATGCCGGCAATACCGGTGACGATCGTCAGGAAGATGACCGGCGCAATGATCATCTTCACCAGCTTGATGAAGGCTTCACCCAGCGGTTTCAGTTGCTTGCCGGCATCCGGCCAGAAATGACCGATGAAGACACCCAGGGCGATCGCCACGAGAACCTGAACATAGAGCTGGCGGTAGAAAGGCAATCGTGGCGCCGTTTGAACCGGCGAAGATGGCAATGGCAGCATGGATGTCGGCGTCCCCTGTTTGCGCCGCAGCATATGGCCGACCCATGCCCTGTCCAGAAGAATATCGACAAGATTCAATTTCCTGCTTGCGCGAGTCACCGACCCCCGTTATTGCCCCCCTCCACGGCGGGCGTGTAGCTCAGTGGTAGAGCACTGTGTTGACATCGCAGGGGTCGCAAGTTCAATCCTTGCCACGCCCACCATTGAAAACCCCGGTAGGTCAACGACCTACCGGGGTTTTTGATTTTGCGCCTGCGGACTTGTTCCGGCGCAACGGAACCAGTCCCTATTCCAAGGCGCCGTAACCGCTCGAAAAGGTCGATCGGGAGTTTCGCACCTCGCCATCTGATATCTTGGCGACAGCCGATCTTATGCATGTCCAGCTTGACGGGATTGCCAGTCGCTCGACGACAATATCGTGATTCTGGTCGGCAGCACCGCCCCTCACACGACAATGCATTGATCAAGACGATCAGCGCCCTTTTAAAAGGAGATCATCTCAAGCCAGTCCATCGACCCCGTGCCTCAGCAGCAGAGAAGACCATCGGGGGACTAGCGAACTGGCGCAATAATCAGCCCCTGTTTGCCCCAACAACCTCAGTTCGGCCGTCGAAGTGGCCGCGAGTTGCTATACCGCCCTTACCCCCGATATGGCGATCTGCGCCAAACCCGAAAGCCCTGGACGCCTCAAACCACCATCATGCTGTCCTAGAGGCCATCCACACCGCTAAGATGCGAGGCAACTGATAAGCTCTTGGGGATCGCGAACATCATATCTGGAACTGGAACGAAGACCGCCCACCTTCTCCATTTCAACATTGTGCACATTCTGCTCGAAATTCTTGGACTCGGCGATCAAATCAAAATTCTTGTTAATGCTGTGACCACGCGCGAAGATGTCGACACGCGCCCGCACTGCCTTGAGCAAGATAAGAAGATGAAATGCCGAACCTTCGAAGCCAGCAATGCGCTCTGCGGTAGCAAGAACATTCATCTGCCGGGCCAGACTATGCTCCTGCGAATGAAAAATGGTCCATCCCTGTTCGACCAGCAGAGCCTCGACAACAGTCTCATTGTCGACGCCTCCATGCTTATCCGCCAACTTCGAGCGCGATAGCCAGATTTTCCGCCCTGGCACCATCTCACCGGGGTATTGGCCGAGAAAATCAGCGTGATAATCCTTGAAAAAGGTACGGATGGAAAAACCGCATTCGCCCAATATCAGATCAGGAACAATCTTCGGCTTTGTCAGGCAAACATGCTTATTCTGCAAGCCGAGTGTGCGAAACACATGCTTCTGCCATGGCTTAACTTCAGAATTTCTGAGCCATAAGATGGGCAGTTCCGGAAATTTCTTGGCGACATGAACGCGCGCGATCGATTCCAGAAGGAAGTGCCCAAAATGATTGTAAAGATAGCCACCGAAAATAGCAGGTGTCTCGATCCTCTTAGACACTGCTTCAGGCTGCTGTGAAAGGGGATAGATCAGCTTCAGCCCTCCCCGCGAGAAGGTAGACTCCTCTACGAACTGCCCTTGATGGTCGTACACTCCGCCGACCATGGCACCCAGCGGCCCTTCTTTCCGCACACGCACGGGAAAGAGAGAAGCGTCACGAATCGTTATAAAATTAGACATTCAGAATTCAGCCACACCCACAATTTATCTATTCATAGCCGCTGTATATTTCAGATCAAGCGGTGGGATCGGCATGTCTCGCTAACTTGCCTTATCTTAGAGACCGGACAGTCGGCGCGTTTCTTAATCGGGAAAATGGAGCAAAACGGGGCTATGAGAGCCGGCGCAATCTTCAACGCCAACTTCCTTTTCCCTTCTCTCGCCCGCCACACTCGAAGCGCTATCCGTTAGCAATACGGCCCGTGATGACGCGCAGCTTGCGGCAGGCTTCACGCTTGCCCGACAATGCCCGCTCCACCTTGGCCCAGGCCTCTATGTCGGCTGCGGTGATGCATTCCTCATCGGTCGAACGGATATGGAGAGGATGGACAGTGGGAGCACGCATGGTCAACTCTTGGGACTTGGAGGGGCCTCGACTATAGCGCGGTGGCGTGTCAGGAGCATGTCCTCGACATTACAGACAGGCAATGGAACCCAAGGAACAGGCGATGACGGCGACGTGCGAGCGGATCGGAGGCAGGCGCGTCCTCTTCGTCATGGCCGTGGAGGCCGAATATGGGCCTCACCTGCGCGCACGCTTCTCGCCCCTGCTGACCGGCGTCGGGCCAGTGGAAGCCGCCCTGGTTACCGGCATGGCGCTACAGGAACTGGCGCGACAGGATGGACTGCCCGACCTTGTCGCCTGTCTCGGGTCGGCCGGGTCGCGACTTTGCCCGCTGGGCGACATATTCCAGATATCCAGCGTATCCTGGCGCGACATGGATGCGTCCCGGCTGGGTTTCACCAAGGGAGTGACGCCCTTCATCGACCATCCGGTCGACCTGCCGCTGGCGACGCCGCTCGCCCTGCCACTGGCACGGCTTTCCACCGGAGCGAATATCGTGGGCGGGGAGGAATATACGGCGATCGACGCGGACATGGTCGATATGGAGACATTCGCGGTCGCGCGGGCCTGTTCGCGATTCGACGTCCCCCTGATGGGCCTGCGCGGCGTATCGGACGGACCGGGCGAACTGGACCATATCGATAGCTGGACCGCCCTGCTGGGCCTGCTGGACGAGCGACTGGCGACGGCCGTGGACCTGTTGCCGGACGCACTGGGCAGCATCGCCAGCGCAGCCTGATCCTCAGCAGCCGCCCGGCTGTGACACGGTGCCTTTGGGCCAGGATAGCTGGTAAGTGACCAGAAAGCCGTCATGATCCGACAGTTCGGGTCCACTTGGCCCGCCGTCGAACATCGCCTCCACCCGGATCGGCCGAACCGCGACCCTGTCGCCGGGCCAGAAAAATTGCAGATCCTGCGTATCCATCCACGGTTCATCCCCGTCCCAGGACATGCGGACATCGCAGGCTGATGCCGGGTCGGCGCAGACCCGGTGCACCAGATTGAGCGACTGGTAGCGGGAGAAATTCTCCCAGCGCGGTTCGGAATGGCGCATGTTGAAATCGCCACCGAAGATGACGGGATAGGCATCATCATGGGTGCGATCGATAAAGGCCGATGCCTCCAGCGACTGGCGATCATGCGCGGCCAGATTGCGCGGGCCGGGCGCGCGCGAAGCGCCCCGGCTGTTCATATGGGTGTCGTAGATATCGATCGGCGTCGGCACGCCCGGCACCGCGATCCGGGCGAGGACTATCCCCTTATTGGCGAGGCAATCGATCCCCGCACAGGACCGGCGGCCATAGGCATGCATGTCGACCTCGACGATCGGATAGCGGGACGCGATGGCGAGGCCGCTGCCGGTAAAATGCAGGCCGATCTCGCCCCGCTTGATATGCGATTTGCCCGGCAGCGTCTCCCGCGTCACGCCCTTGGCGCGAGTCGTGCGGCGTGGCCCGGTCACGATCGCCGGATAGCCGGTGGCGGCCACCGCCTTCTTGGCGGCGCCGCTGAACATCTCCTGAAACAGGATGATGTCAGGCGCCTGTCCCACCACACGCAGGGCAGACAGGCGATCGCCGATCGCGCGCAGCGATGCCTCGCGCCCTGACCGGGCGGGCCATCCCAGACCCTCGATATTATAGGTCAGCACCGTCAGTCTGGTTGTGACCCGGTCCGTATCGGGGCTGGCGGACAAGGACGGCGGATGCACCACATCGCAACTGGCCGATCGCAATGGCAGGGGGGTGGCGCAGCCTGTCGCCAGCAGCGTGAGCGCCATTGCGGCGGCGGCTGGCAAAGGGACAATCGTCGGCATAGCCCTCCCCTCTTCTTTTCGCGCTATTCGCCCTCGAACGCCATGATCGCCCGCGCCGCAATGCCTTCGGCCTTCAGCGCGGCCATACCGCCCAAATCCGGCAGGTCTATCGCGAACAAGGCCAACAGCACGCTCGCCCCCTGTTCACGCAGCAACTGCGCCGCCGCGACCGCCGTGCCGCCCGTGGCGATCAGATCGTCGACCAGAATGACCCGGCGCCCCTGCGGCACCTGCCCTTCATGCATTTCCAGCCTGTCGGTGCCATATTCCAGGCAATAATCGATGCCGACCGTCTTGCCGGGCAGCTTGCCCGCCTTGCGCACGGGCACGAACCCCTTACCCAGCGCGATCGCCAGCGCCGCGCCCAGAATGAAGCCGCGCGCCTCGATCCCCACGATCAGGTCGGGATCGAGCGGCCGGGCGATATCGGCCAGTTGCGCCGTCAGGTCGCGCAGCCCATCGCCATCGGCAAGCAGGGTGGTGATGTCGCGAAACTGGATACCCGGCTTGGGAAAGTCGGGGATGGTGCGGACGAGGTCGGTCAGATCGCTGCTCATGCGCGCCTCCATAGAGAAAGGGCGCGGCTTCCTCAAGAAACCGCGCCCTTCATCTCGTCGATAAGAAGGAGGTCAGGCCGCCTTCTTCTTGTCCGCCCAGATATTCTTATAGGACATATAGGCCAGACCCGTGGCGATCAGCAGGAAGATGATCGTCGCCAGGCCCGCAGCGCGGCGATTCTCCAGCTTCGGTTCGGCCGTCCATGTCAGGAAGGCCGACACGTCCTGCGCCATCTGGTCCACGGTCGGATTGGTGCCGTCCGTATAGGTCACCTGCCCGTCCGCCGACAGCGGCGGCGCCATCGCCAGATTCAGGTTGGCGAAATAGGGGTTATAATGCAGCCCCTCCGGCGTCTTGGAGTCCGGGAACTTCTTGAGCAGTTCGGCCGGCTGTTCCTGGAAGCCCGTCAGCAGTGAATAGACATAGGCGGTGCCATGGTGGCGCGCCTTGGTCATCAGCGACAGGTCTGGCGGGATCGCATTATTGTTCGCCGCCGCCGCCGCGACATTGTTCGCGAAGGGCTTGGGGAAATGATCGGCCGGAACCGGATCGCGGGTCGCCGGCTCGCCCGTCGCCGGGTCGACCGACGGCGTCTTGATCGCCCATTGCTTGGCGATCGCCTTCACTTCCGCCTCATTATAGCCGAGCGCTTCCAGATCGCGGAAAGCGACGAACTTCAGGCTGTGGCAGGCCGAGCAGACTTCCTTGAACACCTGGAAGCCGCGCTGGAGCTGCCGCTGGTCATATTTGCCGAAAGGTCCGTCGAACGAGAAGGACACATGTTTGGGGGCCAGGTGGAATTCATGCTCCACCGTCTTGGCCGGCGGCTCCGTCACGTAGGAATAGGCACCTACGAGGAAGGAGACGAACAGCCAGCCGGCGAAGAAGAGGCCGACGAGAAATGCGCCGATGCGAACCATAGCTGTCTACCCCTTTATTCGGCCGGGACCGCGGCGGTTTCGCCGTCAGCCTTGGCATATTTCGCCAGCACCGATTCGGTGATCGATCCGGGCAGCGGCAGCGGCTTTTCGAAACGCGCGATCAGCGGCAGGATGATCAGGAAATGCGCGAAATAATAACCCGCGAAAAGCTGCGAGATCATCACATAGGGTTCTTCCGCCGGAGCACCGCCGCAATAGCCCAGAACCAGCACGTCGACGATCAGGATCCAGAAGAATTTCCGGAACATCGGGCGATAATGGCCAGACCGCACCGGCGACGTGTCGAGCCAGGGCAGGAAGAAGAGCAGCAGGATCGATGCGAACATCGCCAGCACGCCCAGCAGCTTGGCCGGCACGAAGAAGAAGTCGACGGTGAAGGCCCGCAGGATCGCGTAGAAGGGCCAGAAATACCATTCGGGCACGATATGCGCAGGCGTCGAAAGCGGATTCGCTTCGATATAATTGTCCGGATGGCCCAGATAATTGGGCGCAAAGAACAAAACGGCCGTGAACAGGATCAGGAAAACGCCAACGCCGAACCCGTCCTTCGCCGTATAATAAGGGTGGAAAGGCACAGTGTCCTGCGGCCCCTGCACTTCCACGCCCGTCGGATTGGAAGAGCCGGGAATATGCAGCGCCCAGATATGCAGGATGATGACACCCGCAATCACGAAGGGCAGCAGGAAGTGCAGCGAGAAGAAGCGGTTCAGCGAGGCGTTGCCGGGAGCAAAGCCACCCAGCAGCCAGGTCTGGATCGGCTCACCCACCACCGGGATCGCACCGAACAGGCCGGTGATCACCTTCGCACCCCAATAGCTCATCTGCCCCCAGGGGAGCACATAGCCCATGAAGGCGGTCGCCATCATCAGGAGGAAGATGACAAGGCCCAGCAACCACACCATTTCGCGCGGCGCCTTGTAGCTACCGAAATAGAGGCCGCGGAAAATGTGGAGATAGACCACGATGAAGAAGAAACTCGCGCCGTTAGCGTGCGCATAGCGCATCAGCCAGCCCGCGTTCACGTCACGCATCGTCTGTTCGACGGTGCTGAAGGCGACCAGATCATTGGCGCCATAATGCATCGCCATGATGACGCCGGTGACAATCTGGATCACCAGCGCCACGCCAGCGAGCACGCCGAAATTCCAGAAATAATTGAGGTTGCGCGGCACCGGATAGCCCGCGCCGATCGCGTTATAGACGAGGCGCGGCAGCGGCAGCTTCTCGTCGACCCACTGCATCAGCGGATGCTTGGGGGTATAATGTTCGGCCCATGGAAAGCTCATGTTCGTCCCCCTCAACCCACAAGAATGGCAGTGTCGGAAGTGAAGCTGAACTTCGGCACTTCCAGGTTCTTGGGGGCAGGCCCCTTACGGATGCGGGCCGCCGTGTCGTAGGACGATCCATGGCAAGGGCAGAAATAGCCGCCGAATTCACCGCGATTCTCGCCTTCGCCGGCGCCGAGCGGAACGCAGCCCAGATGGGTGCACACGCCCATGGTGATCAACCACTGCTTCTTGCCGTCGACCGTGCGTTCCTCCAGCGTCTGCGGATCGCGCAGCGTGGATGGATCGACCTTGTCGGCTTCGGCAATTTCGGCGGGGGTCAATTGCCGCACGAACAGCGGCTGGGACCGGAATGTGGTCTTGATCGCCTGACCCGGCTGGATCGCGGACAAATCCACTTCGGTCGAGGCTTGTGCCAGCACATCGGCGCTGGGGTTCATCTGGTCGATCAGCGGCAGGGCGACGACGACAGCGCCGACCCCTGCAAAGCTCACCGCAGCGATGTTGATGAAATCGCGGCGGCGTACCCCTTCTCCGCCGGATAGACTTTGGCCGTCAGAATGCTCTACGCTCGCCATGCACCTCTACCCTTGCAAGACTTCCCTGTGCACGCCGGGACGCCCTTAACGGCCCTGTTTATCTAGGGATTTGGGATTTCAGCCTGTGACTGCTCCCGCCTTCCCCCCGGCGTGTTCGGAGGGGTGATAACCGGACTGCGCCGCCTTTGCCAGTCGCAATATTACCTAGCCTGTTGCAAATGCTCCTAATGGACTATGGCGCTGCGCCATGCGTATCGCCCTTTATCAACCGGAAATCGCGGGCAATGTCGGCGCCATCTTGCGCCTCGCGGCCTGTTTGTCTGTGCCCGTCGACATCATCATGCCGACCGGGTTCGCCTTTTCGGACGCCCGCCTCAAGCGCGCAGCGATGGATTATGGAGAGTCGGCCGACGTGACCCGCCATGCCAATTTCGCGGCTTTCGACGCCCAGCGCCGCGCCGAAGGCCGCCGCCTGTTGCTGATGAGCGCCCATGCCTCGCAACGCCTGCCCGATGTGCAGTTTCGCGACGACGATATCCTGCTGATGGGGTCGGAGAGCGCCGGCGTGCCGGATGACGTGCGCGATCTGGCCGACATTCGCGTGCGCATTCCGATGGCGCCGGGCTTCCGCTCCTTGAACATCGCCGTGTCCACTGGCATCGCCGTCGCCGAAGCCCTGCGCCAGACCGGAAAGTTTCCCGCATGACCAACCCCGTCCCCACCGTGCCCTTCGCTCTGGACGCCCGGCAGCAGGCGGCACGGACATGGTTCGAATCGCTGCGGGACCGGATCTGTGCCGAATTCGAGGCGATCGAGCGGGAGGCCGGCAGCGACGCCCGTTTCGACTTCACCGCCTGGGACCGGGAGGCGGACGGCCAAGCCCCCGGTGAAGGCGGTGGCGGCGTGCGCGGTGTGATGAAGGGCAAGGTTTTCGAGAAGGTCGGTGTTAACGTGTCGACCGTGGGCGGCGAATTCGCCCCCGGCTTTGCCCAGACGATTCATGGCGCGGCGGACAATCCCGCCTTTTTCGCGACCGGCATCAGTCTGGTCGCCCATATGGCCAATCCGCATGTCCCGGCTGTCCACATGAACACCCGCTATCTGGTGACGACCAAAAGCTGGTTCGGCGGCGGCGCGGATCTCAATCCGCCACTGCCGCGCGACGAGGATACGGCGCATTTCCATGATGTGCTGAAGGCCGCCTGCGACGGGCATGATGCGGACTATTATCCGCGCTTCAAGAAATGGGCGGACGACTATTTCTTCATCCCCCATCGCCATGTACATCGCGGCGTGGGCGGCATCTTCTACGATCATCTCGAATGCACGGACGATGCCGCGTTCGACGCGAATTTCGCCTTCACCCGCGCTGTGGGCGACGCCTTCCTCGCCGCCTTCCCGCCCATCGTGCGGCGCCGCATGGAGGAGGCATGGACGGACGCAGACTATCGCACGATGCTGGAATGGCGCGGCCGCTATGCCGAATTCAATCTGGTGCATGATCGCGGAACCTTGTTCGGCCTCAAGACAGGCGGCAATATCGACGCGATCCTGATGAGCCTGCCACCGATGGCGAGTTGGAGCTGATGCCCTTCATCCCCGTAGAACCCGGCATGGTGGCGACGGTCGTCACCCATCTGGAGATGCGCGACAAGCCACGGCCAGCGCCCATCCCGCCCGCGCCCTTGCGGCTGGTGCCGTGGAAGAGGCCCGATCTTGCCGCCTATCGCACCCTGTTCCGGCGCGTCGGGGAACCCTGGCTCTGGTTTTCCCGCCTCGTCATGAGCGATGCGGACCTTCAGGCCATTCTTCATGACCCGGCGGTCGAGGTCTATGCCGTCACCGATCCGCGTGGCACCGAAGTCGGCCTGCTGGAACTGGATTTCCGGTCGCTGCCGAACTGCGAACTGAGCTTCTTCGGCCTTGTGCCTGAACTCAACGGCAAGGGGCTGGGTCGCTGGCTGATGTCACAGGCGAAATCCCTCGCCTGGCGCAAGGGCGTGGAGCGTTTCTGGGTCCACACCTGCACGTTGGATGGCCCGGCCGCACTGGGCTTTTACCAGAAATCCGGATTCACGCCCTATGGCCGGGAGATCGAGACGTTCGCCGACCCGCGATTGGCCGGCGTCCTGCCGCGCGACGCCGCCCCGCATGTGCCATTGCTGGATTAGGGTTTCACGCCTTCCAGTTGGCGATAGATGCGCGCCGTCAGCACCATCAGATAGACGTTGAGAATACCCGAAGCCAGCGCGACCACCAGATCGGTGACTGCCCGGCCGCTATCCTTGCCCAGCAACAGCGTGCCCACCACGCCAACGGCGGCCTGAACGGCAAACTGGATGATGAAAATCAGCACCATCGAAATCACGAGGAACAGGATCATCCGCCCGACCTGCCCCCGCGTCAGCGCCAGCGATTCCCGCAGCGAGGCGATGACGCCGGAACGACGATCGATCACAACTGCGCTCAGCGGCACCAGTCGCGCGCTGGCATAAAGGATCAGGCCGGTCATCAGCAGGATGGTCAACTGGACACCCGCGCCCTTGCCCAGCGCGACGGCCAGCAATCCACCCACCATCGCCGCCAGAAAAATGGCCAGCACCAGTGCAAGCCCGACGATCGCCGATGCCCCAATAAGGATGCCGAGGCGCGACAGGGCGAGACGGATCGCCTCCCCCACGCTGATCCCCGGCCGCAGCGCCAGGGCATAGACGGACAGGGAACCGATCAGCATGACGACCGCGCCAACGATCACGCCCAGACTGACCGATGCGGGCAGCGGTGGCAGCGACTCCAGCGTCTGGCCCGGCTGCAACTGCATATAATTGGCTGGAATCATCTGCTGGACGATGGCCAGAGGAACCGACAGGAACAGCAGCGCCACCGGAAAGAGCAGATGCCCTTCCCGCTTGATGAAGGCCAGGCTTTCTTCCCATGCCTTGCCGATCGACATTGTCGTCATATCTTTCGCCTGATCTCTGTCCGGAAAATGCAGGCCGAGCCTTGATCGCTCGCCCAGTCCAAGTCAAGGAAGCGTCCATGCCCGATACGCCCCTTCAGCCCTTCCCCGCTTCCGTCGAATGGCGGGTGGACGCCGCCCCCGTCGACTATCCCATCGCCCTTGCCGACATGGAGGCGCGCGCCAGCGCCGTTCATGACGGGCAGGCGCAGGAACGGGTATGGCTGATCGAACATCCGCCGCTCTACACCGCGGGCACCAGCGCCGACCCGGCCGAACTGCTCGATCCACGCTTCCCGGTCCATGCGGCCGGGCGTGGCGGTCGTTATACCTATCATGGGCCGGGCCAGCGGATCGGCTATCTCAACATCGACCTGCGCGAACGGGGCAAGGACGTCCGCAATTTCGTCCATCATCTGGAAGGCTGGATGATCGCGGCGCTGGGCGATCTGGGCATCGCCGCCCGCCGCGCCGAAGGACGGATCGGCATCTGGACCGACGATCGGCAGGGGCGGGAGGCGAAGATCGGCGCGCTCGGCATCCGGGTGCGGCGCTGGGTCACGCTCCATGGCTTTGCGATCAATGTCGACCCCGACCTGTCCCATTTCGGGGGCATCGTGCCGTGCGGGATCAGCGAGTTTCCGGTCACCAGCATCGCGGCGCTGGGCGGTGACACGTCCATGGCGACGCTGGATGCCGCGCTCAAGACACATTTTCCTGCCTTTCTCAGTCGCTTGGCCCGTTGCGGCACGGGGGTTGAGCAATGCGGAACAGGCGGCTAGGGTCGCGCCTTCTTTTCGCCGGGCGGGGGCTGCCGGGCATGACCGCTTTCAAGGAGACCCGGATGCGTCATATCTTTGCCGTCGTGTTGCTCGCCGCCAGCCTCGCCGCCTGTAGCCAAAAGGATGAGGGCGGCAACAAGGTGCAGATGAAGGATATGGAAGTGGTGGATGGCACCGCGACCGACGCCATGACCGATCTGGATGGCGTGCAGAGCGAAGGCACTACCGTCGCCCTGCCCAGCGACAATGCCGCCACCGGTAATAGCACGGCCAAGTCGGCGAGCGAGAAGCCGACCGCCGAAAAGCCGGCCGGTGAAGATGCCGAAGTGCTGGCCGACCAGTAAGAATGTTCAGCGGCGATACAGCCGTCAAACAGGAAAAGACGGCGTTGGAAGATCGCGCGCCGCGCGTGATATTTCCAGAGAGGCGATAGTGATGATGTTCCGTTCCCCCCTGCGCCCCATGATGGCGGCTTTGGCATTGGCGACCCTGCCTATGGCCGCCCAGCCTGCCGCCGCGCAATTTTTCTGGTCGCCGCCCGACTTCAGCACGCCGCCGCTGACAGATGCCGCTGCGGCGACCGCCATGGGATTGCCTGGTGCGACGGCGGGAGAGGTCAAGGCGGGCCTCGCCTGGAACCTGCGCGCCGCGCTGAATGTCGCCGCGCTGCAATGCGATTTCGAACGCACCCTGCTGACGACCGGCAATTATAATGAAGTGATCGCCCACCATGACGCCGAACTGGATGCGGCGCAGGTGACGATGCTCGGCTATTTCCAGCGCACGGTTGGCAAGGGCAAGCCCGGTCAGTCCGCATGGGACATGTATAATACCCGCATCTATTCCAGCTATTCGACGGTGCAGGCACAAAAGGGCTTTTGCCAGACCGCCGCGCAGGTCGGGCGGGACGCGATCTTTGCCGATCGCGGCACGCTGGCCGATGTGGCGCGCAAGGGGCTGGGGTCGATCAAGAAGTCGACCATCGCGGCCGGCGAACAATTTTACGGCACGCCCGGCTATGATTACAGCCTCGCCATGCCCTCCTTCGATCCGAAATGCTGGAAGAAGGGCGTGCTGGAACCCGCCTGTCATCAGGCATGGAATAACAAGGTCGGTGTGAAGCCCTGATATGACATGTATTTCAGGCGGATCGTCACCCGACCGCCGGAAATGTCAGCGCAATCCCAGATATTTATGCGCCTGCACGGTCAGGCGCCATTGCGGCCGGTCCATGACCAGCGCGATCGACGCGCGGGCATTGTCTTTTGCATGGGCATCATCCAGCGGCTGGATCAGATGATGGTCGAAGGCCCAGTCGGCCATCCCGTCGACATCCGCCAGACTATGGCCCTTGCCCGGCTGCGGCCAGACCAGCTTGAGTTCATGCCCCGACCGCTGCACCACATCGCTGCCCGCCTTGGGACTGATACAGATCCAGTCTATCTTCGGATGCGCCGGCAGGGTGCCATTGCTTTCGATCGCGATGGTGAAATCGCGTTCATGCAGCGCATCGACCAGCGCATCGTCAATCTGCAACATCGGCTCGCCGCCGGTCAGCACGATATAGCGGCCATCCGCCCTATCGCCCCAAAAACCCAGCGCCGCATCCGCCAATGCCGCCGCATCCGCGAATTTGCCGCCGCCGAGCCCATCGGTGCCGACGAAATCGGTGTCGCAAAACTGGCAGATCGCCTTTTCCCGATCCTGCTCCCGCCCGGTCCACAAATTGCAGCCGGCAAAGCGCAGGAAGACGGCGCGTCGCCCCGCCTGAACCCCTTCCCCCTGAAGGGTCAGGAACATTTCCTTGACCGCATAGCTCATGACAATCGCCTGCTCAGGGCCGTGCCGCGTAGACGGTGGGATCGGGAAGCCCGGCTTCCTCATAACCCTTCGACCGCAGGCGGCAACTGTCGCACAGGCCACAATGCTTGGCGTCAGGCGTCGGATCATAACAGGACCAGCTCAGCCCCGTATCCAGCCCCAGCCGATAGGCTTCGCGCACGATATCGGCCTTGCTCATATATTGCAGCGGCGTGTTGATGCGGATCGGATGGCCTTCCACCCCGGCCTTGGTCGCCAGCGTCGCCATCTTCTGGAAGGCATCGATAAATTCCGGCCGGCAATCGGGATAACCCGAATAGTCCAGCGCGTTGACGCCGATGAAGATGTCGCTGGCCCCGGCCACTTCGGCCAGCCCCAGCGTCAGCGACAGGAAGATGGTGTTGCGCGCCGGGACATAGGTGATGGGAATGTCCGGACCGACACCATCCTTGGGCACGGCGATATCCGCCGTCAGGGCCGACCCACCGAAGGCCGTCAGGTCGAGCGGCAGGACGATATGCCGGATCGCATTGAGCGATTCGGCCACGCGCGCCGCCGCGCGCAGTTCGACACGATGCCGCTGATTATAATCGATCGACAGGGCCAGCACATGATAGCCGGCCTCACGCGCGAGTCCGCCTGCGACCAGTGAATCGAGGCCGCCCGAAAGCAGCACGACAGCGAATTTTCCAACATTGGCAACCATGGGACCGCGCTACCCCTCGCAACGCTCTAGCGCAAGTCGCTGCGCGGATCGGCGCAATCAGCCACAGGCGCCCACGCGACGCCCTTCGGCGGCAAAGGCGAAGGGCGCACCCTCGGCGATACCCTGCGACCGAATCTGCACCAGATGGGTCGTTTCGATGCGCAGATCGGTACGGCCGTTGCCCGCAGCGGCGCAATCATAGGTGACCGATACCGCATTGGGTGCGTCCGCGACCGTGAAGCTGCGGCAAAGCGCGGGGCCGTGGCGAACCTGTAGCAACTGCCGCAGGTCGGTGACGCACAGCTTGCGGGTCTCCGCACCGTCGCCCCGGTCACGCAATTCCCATTCGCCCGGCTCCAGCGTGCGCAGGGCCGCAGGCCCCGGCGCATTCGCCGCGCCCGGAACCGCTGCCGCAACAGTCGTCGCCATCGTCAATGCTGCCGCGGCACATAGCTGCCGCAGTTTGGTCCTGCTCATATCCAGCTCATTCGCCAAAAGCCGCCGCCCCTGCGGCCGCGACTGTTCAAGTCTCGCCTGCCAGCCAATTACGGCGATTTCATAACCTAAAAGCTGCGATCCGCCTCAATTACAAATATCGTTAACGGCGGGCGGGCAATCAGTGGGTCGCGAAACTGTCTAGAGCGAGCGGGAAAATGCGCGAGCAAAAGGCGCAATCCACGCCGATCACGCCCTGATCATCGGCCATCTCGGCGCGATCCTCGACCGAAAAACGGCCGATCACATCGCGGATATGGGCCAGATCGCACCGGCATCCCTTGGCCATCGCGACCGATTCGGTCACGCGCACTTCCTCTTCCTCATGGAACAGGCGCCACAATATGTCCGTCAGCGGCAGCGCAGGATCGGTCAACTCGTCGTGCTTGAGCGTTTCCGCCAGCACCTGCACATGCTCCCATTCGGGATGGTCATGCCGCACATGCAGCCGCTCACGCCCGACCTCTCCCTCCGGCAGATGCTGGAGCAGCAGACCGGCCGCAATGCAGCCCTCCCCCGCATCATGGCGGGTGGCGATGCGGATCACGCTGGGGATCTGTTCGGACTGGAAGAAATAATGTTCGGCAGCATCGGCCAGCGACTGGCCTTCCAGCGGCACGATGCCCTGATAGCGTTCACCGGTGACCGCCTGATCGAAGGTGATCGCCAGATAGCCCTTGCCGAACAGGCCGAACAGCGACGGATCGGGGCCCATCTCCGCCAGCCGATCGGCATCGAATTTGGCATAGCCGCGCAAGTCGCCATCCTTGTAATCAGCCACCAGCAGGCTGACGACGCCATGTTCGGTCTGCGCCTGAAGCGTCAGTTGCCCGTCCGCCTGCTTGAGCGTGCTGCCCAGCAAGGCGGCCAGTACCAGCGCCGACGCCAGCAATCGCTCCACTGGCGGCGGATAAGCATGGGCGGCCAGCACCTGATCCAGCACCGGGCCCAGCCGCACGAGGCGGCCGCGCGCGTGGCGCGACGGGATGGTGAAGCCAAGGGCCAGGTCAAGATCGGCGGCAGACGTCAATTCACAGCTCCGGTCGTCCGGCACGCACAGCGCCAGACCAAGATTGGGCATCCAGCAATATGGACGGGCCGCCTAGATAGGAAGCCCGCCCGAAAACTCAACCAAGCCGCCCCAGCGCCCAGAGCAGCACGGATTTCTGCGCATGGATGCGGTTTTCCGCTTCGTCCCAGATCAGCGATTGCGGGCCGTCGATCACCGCTTCCACCACTTCCTCACCGCGATGCGCGGGCAGGCAGTGCAGGAATTTGGCGTCCGCCTTGGCCCCTGCCATCAGCGCGGGCGTCACCTGATAGGGCATCATCGCCGCCAGCTTTTCTTCCGCATGGGACTGGCCCATCGAAATCCAGGTGTCGGTCACGACCACGTCCGCACCAGCGGCCGCCTGCGCGGCATCGCGGGTCAGGGTGACGGTCGAACCGGCGGCACGCGCCGCATCGGCAAAGGTCGGATCGGGATCATAGCCTTCGGGAATGCCCATGCGCACATCGAACTTCATCAGGCCAGCCGCCTCGACGATCGAATGCAGCACATTATTGCCATCGCCCAGCCAGGCCCACTGGCTGCCGGGCAAGGCCAGACCATGTTCGACCACGGTCAGCAGGTCGGCGACAATCTGGCAGGGATGCGACAGGTCGGTCAGGCCGTTGATCACCGGAACGGTGGCATAATGCGCCATTTCCTCAATCTTGGCATGATCGTCGGTGCGGATCATGATGACGTCCGCCATGCGGCTGAGCACCCGCGCCGTGT
The DNA here is from genome assembly GCF_900109095.1 of Sphingobium sp. AP50. Lineage (GTDB taxonomy): Bacteria > Pseudomonadota > Alphaproteobacteria > Sphingomonadales > Sphingomonadaceae > Sphingobium. The sequence continues at coordinate 42,447 of NZ_FNYZ01000013.1, read as the reverse complement.
CGGCAATCGTTTCGCCCCGGCCCAACTGGCTGGTCGCCCCGTCCAGGATCAGCGACGTGCCGCCAAGCTGGCGGATCGCCATGTCGAAGCTGACACGGGTGCGCGTCGAATTCTTCTCGAAAATCATCGCCAATGTATGGCCGGCGAGCGGCGCATCGGCGTCCACCCAACCCTTGGGCTTGCCTGCCCGTGCGGCCTTCCGGTCGATGGCATCGGCAATCATGGCGGCGATCGCATCGCCACCCGCGTCGGAAAGATTCAGGAAATGCTTGGTCATGATAACCACCCCTCAACCGTTCGGCCTGAGCCTGTCGAAGCCCTACACTTCTCCAAAAGAAAAGTGCGGCCCTTCGACAAGCTCGGGGCGACCGGAGGTTAGTCTTAGGCCGCCTGCGCTGCCGAGAAGCTCCGCGCGCCGGCGGAAATCTTCTCGATGCATTCGGCGATATGGCTTTCGTCGATGACGAGCGGCGGCAGCACGCGCAGCACATTCTGCCCCGCCGACACCGTCAGCAGGCCATGATGATCGCGCAGATGCCCAACGAAGGTGCGGGCATCGAAGCCCTCCTTCATCTTGACGCCCAGCATCAGGCCCATGCCGCGCACATCCTCGAACATCTCGTCATGATTGGGGATGAGTTGCTCCAGCGCGGCGCGCAGACGTGCGCCCATCGCCTTCACATGGTCCAGGAAGCCGTCGGCCAGCACTTCTTCGATCACGGTCAGGCCGACCGCCATCGCCAGCGGATTGCCGCCATAGGTGGTGCCGTGCGTGCCGAAGACCATGCCCTTTGCCGCTTCTTCGGTGGCAAGGCAGGCACCCAGCGGGAAGCCGGCGCCAATGCCTTTGGCCACCGCGATGATGTCCGGCTTCACGCCATATTGTTCATGAGCAAAGAAAGTGCCGGTACGGGCATAGCCGCACTGCACTTCGTCCAGCACCAGCAGCAGCCCATGCTCGTCGCACGCCTTGCGCAGCCCCGCCATGAATTCCTGCGTCGCAGGCGTCACGCCGCCCTCGCCCTGCACCGGCTCCAGCAGGAAGCCGGCGGTATTGTCATCGATCTGCGCCAATGCGGCGTCCAGATCATTGAAAGGCACGACCGAGAAGCCCGGCAGCAGCGGCTCGAAACCGTCACGCATCTTGGGCTGGCTGGTCGCGGAAATCGCGCCCAGCGTCCGGCCGTGGAAGGCGTTGTCGAAGCTGATCAGCTTGTGCCGATGCGCCTGCCCATTGGCATAATGATAGCGACGCGCCGTCTTGATCGCGCATTCGACCGCTTCGGCACCTGAATTGGTGAAGAAGACGGTGTCGGCGAACGTATTGTCGACCAGCTTCTGCGCGAACTGCTCACCCAGCGGCATGCCATACAGGTTCGACACGTGCATCAGCGTTGCGGCCTGATCGGCGATCGTCTTGACCAGCTTGGGGTGGCCATGGCCGAGCAGATTGACGGCAATACCGGCCGCGAAATCGAGATAGCGTTCTCCGCGCTCTCCGATCAGATAGCAGCCCTCGCCTCGTACCGGGCGAACATCACACCGGGGGTAAACGGGCATGAGCGGCGAAATCGACATGGGCCTTCCCTTTCTGGGCTGATGATGCGCGTCCGATGCGCATTGGATATAACGCAAAAAGGCGACCCCCGCCGGGCCGCCCTTTTGCGAGCACCGCCTATACAGACGGCCTTATGGTCGCGCAACCCCGCCCGACAGGCGGGATGCTGTTGGAATCAGCGTCCGATCTGACCCCATGCGTCGGCGATTTCCTCGATCATGGCGCGCGCCTGATCGACCGGCGCGGCCGACCGTTCCTTCGCGCCCACCAGCAACAGACGACGCGCTTCGCGATAGATCTGGGACAGACCGACAGCGACATCGCCGCCCTTGTCATAATCCAGGCTGGATTCCAGCGCGAACAGGATCGACATGGCGCGTGCCTGCTTGTCCGACACCTTCATGCGATCGCCCTGACGCTCGGCCAGCGCCGCCGCTTCCAGCGACAGCAGCAATTCGTCGAACAAGATCTTGACCAGCCCGTGGGGCGTGGCGCTTTCGGTACGGCTGCCCGAATGGACCGCTGCATAACGCCGCGCCGCCGCGCCACCTGCATAACCCTGATTGTAGAACATTGTCTGCAAAGTCCCTGATTAACTGTCGCTATTGTTCCAGGCTTCGATCTGCTGATCGAGATAGCTCTGGGTTGCCTTGAGCGCGGTCAAGCGCGTTTCCATCGCCGAATAGATGGCCGTCAGATGCTCCTCATAATTGGTCATCTGTTCGTCCAGCTTTTCAAGCTGTTCGGTATATTGGGTGGCCAGCTTGTCGTAGCGCTCCTGCGCCAGCTTCATTGGACCATCATCTTTTTCGATATTGTCGCGGACGCTATCCATCAGCTTGGCCAGACCCGGACTTGCCGTGGTCGACGTCTTGGGATTGACCATGTTGGTCACGCCTTCCGGGTCAGCCTCCAGAGCGGCGGCCAGACGGTCCGTATCCAGCGTCAGCGTGCCATCACGATTGGTGCTCACGCCGATGTCGGCCAGCGTCTTGTAGGTGCCGGTCGCGCTAAGCTGCGTCGAGGTCAGCGCCGCAAGCTGGCGCTTCATGTCACGCACGCTCGACACGCCGTTCAGCACGCCGGCGCTGGACGAGTCCGCACCGGTCGCCGTGGCGGTATTCAGCGCGCTCATCAGCGTGTTGTAGGCGCTGACATATTCCTTGAGCAGGTCGGCAAGACCGGCAGTCGGCTGCGTCATCGACAGGGTGACGGTCGATCCGCTCGAAACCTTGTTCAGGTCGATCCGCAGATAGTCGATCGCATCGTCGATGGTGTTGCTGGCATATTCATAGGCCACGCCGTCCAGCGTGATCTTCGCATTTTGCGGCGCCGACGTGCTGCTCATCGTGCTGCTGTCGGTGCCGCCCCAGCCCAGATTGGCGAGTACGCTACCGCTATCGGTGGCCGTGGTGGAGATGCTGAAATCATTGGCCGCGCCGGTTTCGCCCTTGAAGACGAGACGGGTGCCGTTGGCATCTGTGACGACACGGGCGGTCACGCCGCTATTCGAAGCGTTGATGGCGGAGGCCAGCCCCGAATAGCTGTTGTTGGTGGAATCGATGGTGATCGTGGTCGTTTCACCCGAAGCCGTGGTGATCGTGAAGCTGCCGGTGCCGATCGCGGTGCTGCTGGTGGCGCCCGACGTGCTGCTGGAAGACAGGACGCGCGCAGTGGCAAGCTGATCGACGGTCAGCTGCGCGGGCAGGCCGGACGGCGTGCCGCCGCTGAGCAGGCTGACCGACGCGATGCTGGTGTCGTTCGAACTGGGCGAACCGGTATATTCGGTGCCGGACAGGACTTCGCTCAAGGCGTCAGCAAAGGTATCGAGCGAACTGATCGCCGAAGCCAGCGCCGAAATACGCGACGTATTCAGAGTCTGGTTGCTGGTGATCGCCGATTGCTTCGGCTCACGCGTCGCACTCACCAGGCTGGAGACGAGCGCCGACGTATCGATGCCGGACCCTGCGCCCAGGCTGGTCAAGATGCTGCTGCCTATCGAAGTCATGGGCCGTCCTTTCAAGAGGTAGAACGGCGGTAGCGAGAAGACCTTTAGGAAAGATTTTCAGCTTGGAAAATCAGGCGAAAATCAGGACAGAGAGGCGATCTGATCGACCATGGCCCGCGACACATGGGCCTGCGCCGCATGGCTGTAGGATGCGCGCTCGACGATCCGCTTGGCCACCGCTTCGGCATGTTCCACCGCCTCCTTGCTGGCGGGCAGCAGCGGAACGATCACGATCGGTTTGGGGATCATGGTCTGAATAGCATTGGCCGCATCGGTGACGCCCGTGCTGCCGGCATTCAGGCCGGACAATATGTCGGCGATGCGGGCATGCACCTCCACATATTCGGCGATGCTGGCCAGATCCTGATCCACATCGGCGACATTCTGCTCTGCCGCCGCGCGCGAATCCGCATTGGGCGCGTTGCTTGCGCGACTCGCCGTGACAGGTTGAACGGCCTGCGCCGGTGCAGACGCGCGAACGACCGTCCGGTCGACCGGCGATAACTCCGCACGGGATATATATTCATCCATGACGCATACCTTAAATGCGTCCCCATGAACCAATTACGGATGGGTGGGCCTAAACTTTAATTCACTATTTGATTTTTTTGTAAGGCCTTGTCGCGCCTTACATTTTTTTACCATCGGCGTCGAAACGCAGGTCTTCGGGCACGGTAATGAACGGCCGGTCCAGTTCGCTCGCCATCCGGTTTTCCACGCGGAAGACGAAGGCCAGCACCGTCGCCACCGCCATATAGAGGCCTTCATTGACGATCTGCCCGGCGCGCGACGTGAAATAGATGGCACGGGCCAGATCGGGATATTGCAGCACCGTGACGCCATTCGTATCCGCCAGTTCGCGGATTGCCGCCGCGATCGCATCGCATCCGCGCGCCACCACCAGCGGCGCCGCATCCTGCCCCGGCCGATAGCGCAGCGCGACGGCGAAATGGGTCGGATTGGTGATGATGACGGTCGCTTCCGCCACCGCCTTGCGCGTCGATCCGCTCAACACCTCGAACTGCTTCCGGCGGATATGGCCTTTCAGCTCGGGTGAACCTTCGCTTTCCTTATGCTCGTCCTTGATATCCTGCTTGCTCATGCCCAGCCGCTTGGCGCGCTGGAACATCTGCGCCGGCACGTCGATACCAGCAATCAGGAACAGGCCGCCCGCCATGACCAGGCAGGTGAAGATGAAGATGTTGCCCAGATCGGCCATGGCCGGCGCGATCCCGGCCTTCCCCAGCCCGACAATCTCGGTCAGCCGGTCCCAGATCAGCCAGGCGCCGATGCTGCCGAGCAGGCCGACCTTGGCGATAGACTTCACCAATTCGATCAGCCCCTGCATGCCGAAGATACGCTTCAGGCCTGCCAACGGATTGAGCTTCTCCGGCTTGGGCGCGAAAGCGCCGGGGCGGAACCCCAGCGATCCGAGCAGGGCCGGCGCCGCGATCGCGGCGAGGAAGGTCGCCAGCATGACGCCGGCGACCGGCAGAGCAATGCCCTTGAGCAGTTCGAAGCCCCGATCGACCGGCGAAAAATCGACGATATCGTCGCGCTTGAACCGCAGCCCTTCGATCAGCATGTCCGACAGCGCGTCGATCAGCGATGGCCCGATGACGGCGATGCAGCCGATGCCCGCCATGACGACCAGCGCCGTGCCCAATTCGCGCGACTGAAGGATATCGCCCTTCTTGGCGGCATCCTGCAATTTCTTCTGTGTCGGCTTTTCGGTCTTTTCGCCGCCCTCATTGCCGCCGGCCATATCAGCGGCCCTCCGAAATGGAGCGGGCCTGTTCCAGCCCGGCCTTGAGCGACGCGGTCAGACCCTCCGCCAAGATCGGCACGGCGACGGCGAGCAGCATCAGTCCCGCCATCATCGCCACAGGCATGCCGACGGCAAACAGGTTGAGCGCCGGCGCCGCGCGCGACAGCATCCCCATCACGATCTGCACCAGCACCAGCGCAAAGGCGACCGGCAGGGCGACAGTGACCCCCGCGCCCAGCAGCGATCCGCCAAATTCGATCAGATGCCAGATCGTGTCGTTGGAGATCAGGCCCGCACCCGGCGGAATGGCGACATAGCTTTGCACCAGAAAGCTGATCAGCAGCAGATGCCCGTCCATGCCGAGCAGCAGGAAGGTGGCAAGGATCGACAGGAAGGTGCCGAGCACCTGCGTCGACTGGCCCGAAGCGGGATCGACCATCGCCGCGAAATTGAGGCCCATGGCCGTGCCGATCGTCTCCCCCGCGACAAAGGCGGCGGCATAGCCGATCTGCACGGCGAACCCCATCGCCATGCCCGCCAACACTTCGCCCGCGACCAGCATCACACCTTCGAAGCTGGCGACGCCATCATGGGGCAACTGGATCGTCACGCTGTTGAGCGCGGCAAGGCCAAGCGCCAGGGACAGGATCAGGCGCAGTTGCAGCGGCACGCCGGGCGCACCGAAGACCGGCGCAGCAATGAAGGCCGCACCCGGCCGGATCATCGCGATCAGCCAGATCCACAATTGCGTTTCGACGCCGGTGAAACCGGGCGCGATCATTGCAACAGGTCCGGAATCCGCTCGAAGATTTCGCGGGTAAAGTCAGCGATCAACACCATGATCGACCCGCCGAACAGCGTCAGCATCGCGCCCACGACCAAGATCTTGGGAATGAAGCTCAACGTCTGCTCATTGATCGACGTCGCCGCCTGCACCATGCCGATGATCAGGCCCGCGATCAGCGCCGGGATCAGGATGGGCGCAGCCGCCAGCGCCGTGATCCACAGCGCCTGCTGGGCCAGCCCCATGAAGAAATCGGCGTTTTCCACGCGCTCTTACCTCAAACCGTTCGGTTCGAGCCTGTCGAGAACAGTTCTCGACAGGCTCGAACCGAACGGGAGAAAAGGATTGAAAGACTCATGTCGCGAATGACCCCGCCAGCGACCCCATGGTCAGCGCCCATCCATCCACCAGCACGAACAGTAGCAGCTTGAACGGCATGGAGATGATGGTGGGAGAGAGCATCATCATGCCCAGCGCCATCAATGTCGACGCAACGACAAGATCGATGATCAGAAACGGCAGGAAGATCATGAAACCGATCTGAAACGCCGTCTTGAGTTCGCTGGTCACGAAGGCCGGCAACAGGATCGAAAAGGGAATGTCAGCAGGCGAGCGGAAGGCAGGCGCCTCGGCCAGCCCCTGAAACAGCTTCAGGTCGCTCTGCCGGGTCTGCTTGGTCATGAAGCCATGCAGCACCTTGCCCGACCGGCCGACCGCTTCCTCGATGCTGATCTGCCCCTTGCCATAGGGGTCGAAGGCCTGCGCATTGATCGTGTCGATCGCCGGGCGCATCACGAACAGCGACAGGAACAGGGCCAGCCCCACCAGCACCTGATTGGGCGGCGTCTGCTGCAGGCCCAGCGCCTGCCGCAACAGCGACAGGACGATGATGATGCGGGTAAAGCTGGTCATCATGAGCACCAGCGACGGCAGCACCGTCAGCAGGCTCATCAGGATCAGGATTTGCAGCGACAGCGACATCGAACGGCCGTCGCCCGAAATCTGGCCCATCGCCCGGCTCAGCGCACCGCCATTGTCGACGGGGGCCGTGGGCACGGCCTGCGCCAGCGCCGGTTCCACCAGTGCAAATCCGGCCGCGATCAGCACGCCGCCGATCAGCAGCATCTTACCGCGCACGATAGGGGTCGCCTTCCGCGATCTTCTCGATCCGGCCGCGGGTAACAGCGACCAATATCTTCTTGCCCTCAAATTCCACCACGGCCAGCTTGCCGAAGGCGCCCATCGGTAGCGCTTCGAGCAGCTTGAGCGAGCGATCCCCCTGCCCGGCCATCATGCCGGGCTGATATTTGCGCCACAGCCACAGCGCGCCAAAGGCCATGCCGCCCACCAGCGGCAGCAGGATCAGCAGTTTGACGAAATACCAGAACATGGATGGCTGCCCGCAACTATGGTTAATATCCGCCTGCGTTCCGCCGTTTCCAGCCTGAACGCAAGCGCAAAAATCAGCCGCGCCGCTCGATGCCGGCCAGACGATTCTCGGTCGCGGCAATATCCACGATGCGGATGCCATAGCGGCCGTTGACCGTCACCACTTCGCCCTTAGCGATCAGCGCGCCATTGACCATGATATCGAGCAGATCGTCGGCCTGACGGTCCAGTTCCACGATGCTGCCTTCGGCCAGGTCCATGACCTCCGCCAGCCGCAGCGATGTCGACCCGACTTCCACCGACATGCGCACCGGAATGTCGGCCAGCAGCTTGAACTGGCGATTATTGTTCATCCGGCTGACCGGGTCTTCGATCCGGTCCATCCGGGGGGCTTCGCTCATGTCGCTCATTGATCGGGTTCCTGTGCAAGCTTTTCAATCTGGAAGGCGGCGCGCCCATCCTGTTCGCCGATCGTACCATGTGCGACGATGCGGTTGCCGACGATCAGCGGCAGCGATCGGCCGATGGTCACCGGAATGACGTCCCCGACCTTCAATTCCATCAGGTCGGCAAGGGAGAGATTGGGCCGCGCCAGCACGGTGCGGGCAGGCATGCGGATATCGCGCATCCGGCGGGCGATGCGTGCCTGCCAGACGGGATCGCGATGCTCCTCGTCGGTCGGCATGTTGGTGCCGGTCAGCGCCTCGATCACGCGTAGCGCGGACAGAGGGAATAGCAGGTCGATCGGCCATTCCTGATCGCGGGTGATGGACACGATGAAACGCTGCAACACCATCTGGTCGCCGGGCTGGGCAGCGGCCGCATAGCCGACCGCGCTTTCGCGCAGGATCAGCCCCTGTTCCAGCGGCAATATGTCGGTCCAGGTTTCGACCATCCGGGCGGTGATGGTGTCGGCCAGCCGGGCGATCAGCCGGTCTTCGGTCGGCGTGAATTCGCCGCGCATGGGCAGCGGACGGTTGCCGATGCCCCCATAGAAACAGTCGACAAGCGTGGAGATCATCGCCGCGTCCATGCGCAGCAGCATCTGCCCCTTCAGCGGCAGCAGGCGATAGATGGACAGGCTGCAAAAGGCGGGGACTTCCGCCGTCCAAGCCCCGAATTCGAGCACGCGCGTATCCTGCGCCGTCACGAGCGGGCGCACGCCGGCGATCGGTTCGATCAGCGCACGGATACGCCGGCCGAGCTTTTCGCCCAGCCGGTCCAGTCCCGACAGCATGATCGGCGCCTGCGTTTCCCCGCGCCCGAAGGCGTAGGCCTTTACATCCGTCATCTTGGTCCCCTGCCGCGCAGGGTCAGGGGATATCCCGACCCTGTTCAGGCAGGACCATAAATAACGAAAATGGTAAAATTCAGGTTAATAGCCCCCGGTTGCGGGCTGGCTTACTGGATCACGAAGTTCGTGAAATAGACGTTATCGACGCCGCCATAGCCGGTCTTTTCCTTCAGAACCGCGTTTACGATATCGCGAATTTTCTTCTGGAGCATCTGCTTGCCCTGCGGCGTGTCGAGCACTTCCTGCGGCTGCTGCGCCAGCATCATCAGCACCTGGCTGCGGATCGGCATTTCATGCTGCTTGATCGCGGCAATCACCCGATAGTCATAATAGGTCGATACTGCGACGGTGATCTGGGCGAAGGCGTCCGTGTCCGACATGTTGGACGTGAAGGGCGCCTGAAGCTGGAAATAGGTCGCCTGATAGGCGGACGGATTGGCAGGCGTGGGCAGGTCGATGCCCTTGCCGGGCGCATGGCCCGCAGACACGACATGATCGCCGCCAGCAGCATGGCCGCCGCCTTCGCCACCACCGCCGCCACCTTCACCGGCCCAGCCATGGGCGGTGGCGATCGCCTGCGCATCCTCACCGGCCAGAACCAGCACGGGCTTGTTGGGATCTTCCTTCGGGCCTTCGGCCTTCGGGCTGAAGAAGCCGGCAGCATAAAGGCCACCTGCTGCGCCCGCACCGCCCAGAACGACACCGGCGACCAGCAGCAGGATCATCTTCATGCCCCCGCCTTTTTTCTTCTTGGCCTTCGGCTCATCGCTCATTGCATGGTTCCCCCAGGAAAGCGTCCGTCACGCAAAGCGTGCGCGCGGCAAGTCGCCGGACATGTCGGCGGCCTGTTCATGGTTAAGAACGACCGCGTCGCTGCTTCCTTTATGATCGGACGCAATATTTTCGCGCGATTGTCCCCTGCCCTGCATATGCGACTGGGCGGAGGATTGCCCCATCCCCTGACCTTGGCCCTGACCTTGCCAACCAGCCGTCTGCCCCTGTTGCTGGCCCTGCTGTTGCTGGGACGATGTCTGGTTGCCGGTGGAGTCAGCCCGCGCAGTCTCCGCGACATGCGGCGCACGCTCCACCTTCACTTCGCTGATCCGCACGGCAGACAGGCCTGCGTCCAGTTTCAGCCGGTCGCTATCCTGCCGCAGCGCCAGTTCCGCCACTTCGGTCGCGACTGTCAGGCTGACGGCGGCGCCGTCACTGCCCTGACGGATATCGACCTGAACAGGCCCCAACTGATGGGCGTTGATCTGGAAGCGCCCCTGCGCGCCATTGGCCGACAGCCCGGCAATGTCGCGCGCCAGCCCATCGATCCACTGGCCCGATACGCCCATGTCGACCACCTGCGCGCCAAGGCTGGCGGACAGGTCGACGGTCGGCATGGTGGCCGTGGGCTGGGCCAACGTCGCTTGTGGCGCGGCAGTCGCGACCGGTGCAGCCGTGCCGCCCTGGGTCGGGACGGAGAGTATGGCAGCGGCGGAAGCATCAGGATCGGCCGATCCGCTCGCTGCCACTATATCGTTCGCAGCGCTCTCCTTCGCGCGCGGCGACCGAACGGTCATGTGATCGCGCACCATCTGCAACAGCGACAGCGGCTCGAACTTGCCCGCCTTGGCCGGTTCCTTGGCTTCAGCCGTCTGGGCTGGGATCGGCGTCTGGGCCGGGATCGGCGGTTGTGCTGCGACGGGTGCGGCGTTCGCCTCTCGCCCTTGCGCAGTTTCAGCGGGTGATGCAGATGCCACCACCCCCTGCGGGATATTTGCCACCATCGCCGGTTGGGTGGGCGGCGTCGGGGCAGGCGCTACCGGCGCCTGCGCATCATCATCCGCAGCCGCATCCGTCGTCGCGACCTCAGCATCGTCATCCGTCGGCGCAACATCCTCGTCTGCTTCCACCGGCAGAGCAGCCGCCATGTCAGGCAAAGCCGCCGCCTCTTTTGCGACGACCGGCTTTGCCGTTGTAGGAACCGGCATCTCTTCGGCAGGCGCAACGATCGCACCGGGCCGGGATGCCAGCGCAACCGCCACATCCTGCGTCGGCTTAGCCTCGCTCGCGACGGTCGGGGCGGAAGACTTCGGCTGCGTTTCGGCGTCACTCGATCGCGTATCTGCCTTGCGCATCATCCCGGCAAAATCGCTTGAGGCCGACGTAGGTGCGCCGGTGGCACCGGCCGCCCCCGTCCGCGTCGCGGCAGGAAAGAGTTTCGCCCGCAGGCTGGTCAATAAGGTCATTATCCGTTGTCCTGCGACCTTTGCATCCGGCGATAGCGTGGCAGCGCCGCCAGCTTGTTCTCGCGCCATTCCTCCAGTTCCGCGCGGGCGCGTTCCTTCAGGCGGCTGGCGATTTCCTTCTCGCGATTGGCGGCGATGGTCAGGCCTTCATGCGCCTCGACCTTCTTCTTCGCGTCATACAATGCACCATCCAGCTGCCGTCCGGCCTGTTCCAGCCGGGTCGCCAGTTCCTGCATCGCCGCGAAGGATGCGCCGTTCGCCAGCCCTTCCGTCTCGAACAGTTCCTTGCGAACCTTGCCGAGGCGTTCGATATTATAGGCGATGCCATTGGCCTCGTCCCGTGCGCGCGCCGTTTCGGCCACGGCCATGGCGTGCTGGACATGGCGCACGCGCAATACGCGCTGGCGGCGTCCGACCAGCCCCTTCATGCGCCGAACCCGGCAATCAGCGCAGCGGCGCTGGTGTCAAGGTCGATGCGGCTCTTCTGATCCTGCCGGATGAAATCCAGAATCTCCTGCCGACGACGGACGGCCTCATCGATCACCGGATCATTGCCGGGGCGATAGGCGCCCATCAGGATCAGGTCGCGATTTTCCTCATAGGCGGCCCACAGGCGGCGATAGCCCGCTGCGGCAATACGATGGTCGTCCGGCACCACGTCCGCCATGACGCGCGAGAGCGACTTGCCGATATCGATCGCCGGGAAGATCGCCTGTTCAGACAGGCTGCGCGAGAGCACGAAATGCCCGTCGACAATGGCGCGGGCGGCGTCGACGATCGGATCGTCGGTATCGTCGCCATCGGCCAGCACGGTATAGAGCGCGGTGATCGATCCGCCGCTACGCGAATCGACACCGGCGCGCTCCACCAGACGCGGGATCAGCGCCAGCGCCGAGGGCGGATAGCCCTTCATCGCCGGCGGCTCACCCAGTGCCAGCCCGATTTCGCGCTGCGCATGGGCGCAACGGGTCAGGCTGTCGATCAGCAGCAGCACCTTCTTGCCACGGGCACGATAATATTCGGCGATGGCGGTCGCGCGCGCGGCGGCGCGCAGGCGCAGCACCGGCGGATGATCGGCCGGCACCGCAACGACGATGCTCTTGTGCATCGCATGCTTCAGCTTGGTTTCCAGAAAATCGCTCACTTCGCGGCCACGTTCGCCGATCAGGCCGACGACGACGATGTCCGCTTCGGCGCCCGCAATCATCTGGCCCATCAGCACGGACTTGCCGACGCCCGAGCCCGCGATGATGGCAATACGCTGCCCGCGCCCGGCGGTGAGCAGCGCGTTGACCGCGCGCACCCCCAGATCGAAGGGCTCGGTGACGCGGCCACGATCGAGCACATTGCCCTTCACGCCATTGAGCGGCCAGGTGCCGCCAGCGATGATCGGCCCCTTGCGATCGAGCGGCTGGCCCATGGCGTCGACCACCCGGCCGATCAGCCCGTCGCCAACTTGCACCATGTTCGCCTGACTGTCCGGCTCCACACGAATGCCATTTTCCAGCGGCGCGTCGGCGTCCAGCGGCACCAGCAGGGTGCGATCACCGCGAAAACCGACAACTTCGGCGCGGCAGACCGATCCATCACTTGCCAGCACACGCGCGCCCGAACCGATCGGACGGCGGAAGCCGGTGACTTCCAGCATGCCCGCATCATGGCTGACCAGCCGACCCACATGGCGCGGCTGGCGGTTCTGCACCTGAAGATGATCGAACAGCGTTTCCGCCTGCGCCAGCGCAGCGCGGATCATGCCTTGCCCTCCATGTCGTCCATCAACGACCGCAGGCGCGACAGCCGCACATCCGGACCATCCTCGACCCAGCCGTCGGCGGTTTCCAGCCGCACGCAGCCACGCTGCATGCTCTTGTCCGCAATCATCGGCACACCGATCGCTTCATTCTTCAGCAAATCCGCATCATCGGGATGCAGATGCAGGGCGCTCTTGTCCTGATTGCTCTCGATGAAGGCGGCGACGGTGTCGCAGCGCTGTAGCAGCCGCTCCATATCGATTTCGACTTCACCGACAATCTGTTCGACCAGCCGAACCACAGTAGCGGAGAGCATGGTGGACAGCATGCCGCTGGGCGCGGGTGCCAGCAGTTCCAGCGCCTCGGTCAGGCGATTGCGCGTTTCAGCGTCGGCGGCATAGGCCTGCGCCGTGACCCGCGATCCTTCGTCAAACCCCTGGGTGAAGGCCTCCATGCGTGCCTCCTCCATCAGGTCGATGCCGGCATTGGGGTCTTCTTCCTCCATCGCCGCTTCCATCGCGGCGCGGACCGTGGCGGTCTGCTGCGCGGGCAGCGCGGTGTAGAGGCTACGAAAACCGCTGCTTTCGGCCGGGCGAAATCCGGCGACCGCAACCGGCGCAAAATCCTGAACCGCTTCGGCACCCCAAATCTTAGACAAAGTCGTTGCCCTTCCCGCCGAGCATGATGGTGCCGGCGTCGGCCATGCGACGCGCGGTGGCGATGATCAGCTTCTGCGCGTCGATCACTTCGGCCAGGCGGATCGGCCCGCGTTCCTCGATCTCGTCGGCAATCGCCTGCGCGGCGCGGGCGGACATGCAGCTGAAGATCTTGCCCTTCAGCATGTCGGTCGTGCCCTTGAGCGCCACCACCAGCACCTGACTGTCGACCGTGCGCATCAGCGTGCCCAGATTCTTGTCGTCCATGTCGATCAGGTTATCGAAGACGAACATTTCCTCTTCGATGGTCTGGGCGATCATCTTGTCGCGCTTGGCGACGGCCTTCATGATCCGCTGCTCATTATCCTTGCGGACATTGTTCATGATCGCAGCTGCTTCGACCGTGCCGCCGCGCTGCGACGCCGCACCCTGCTTGCTGACCGGACCGCGCAACAGCAACTGCTCCAGATCCTCCAGCGCCTCATTCGACACCGGGCCGAGCGTGGCGATGCGATAGACGATCTCTTCCTGATATTCGGACGGCAGCAATTGCAGCACGTCGGCGGCGACCGGCGCTTCCAGATGCGCCAGGACGATCGCCATGATCTGCGGATGCTCCGATTCGATCAGGACCGCGATTTCCTTGGCATCCATCCACTTCAGCATTTCCAGCTGGGTGGAGCGGGTCGGCGGCGTGATGCGCGCCAGGATGGTTTCCGCGCGTTCCTCGCCCAGCGCCTTGGTCATGGCCCCACGAATATGGCGGGTCGCGCCATAGCCGATGGTGGTGCGCTTCTTCGCCTTGGTCACGAAATGATCGAGCGCCTCGTTCACTTCTTCCGGGTCGACATCCTGCACGTCATACATGGCATAGCCAAGCTGGCGGACTTCTTCCGGCTCCAGTCGCGACAGGATCTGGGCGGCCTCATCCTCGTTGAACAGCATCAGCAGGACGGCGGCGGCGGCGCTGCCCTTGAGCGCCTCGGGACGGCCGGGGACGATCTCAGGCATTTTCCTTTTCCTTCTTTGCGTCGCGCAGCAGGTCGCGGACGACCAGCGCGGCACGATCAGGGTCCTGCTTTACGAAATTGCGGATCAGGTCGGCGCGCTGGACATAGTCATAGGTGGAAGAAATCATGTCGAGCGTGACCGGGGCGTCCGGATCGGCCGGGCCTGCAACGACTGCCTGCTTGTTCAGTTCGCCCGAAATCTCCAGACCGATGCGTTCGCCATTGGCGCCATTGGCCCCGGCAGCAGCGTCCGTCAGCGCGGCAGGCACCTGCGGCGCAGCGCGGCGCTTGAGCAGCGGGCGGCCAATGCCGAAGACCAGCAGCAGGACGACCAGCAGCGCGGACACATTGCGCACCAGCGGCGACATCCAGTCCGCTTCATACCAGGGGGCGACCGCTTCCTGCGGCTTGACGAAGCTACGCGACGAAAGCGCCACCACGTCGCCGCGCGTCTGGTCGAAACCGACCGCGCCCTTCACCAGCGCTTCCAGAGCGGCGATTTCCTGTGCCGAGCGCGGCTTGCCATCCGCGCCATTGTCGAGCGCAACCGCGACCGACAGGCGCTTGACGGTGCCGATCGCATCCTTGGTAACGGACACTTCCCGGCCCAGTTCGAAGCTGCGGTTGAAAGTTTCTTCGGTCTTCATCAGCGGGTTGGGCGGCGTGCCGGGCTGCTGCTGCGCGGTCTGACCCTGCTGCACCGCCTGACCATTGGGATTGGTCTGGGTGACGGTGGGGTTGACCGGCGCCTGATTGCTGATCGCGCCGGGAATGCCGCTGGCTTCACCCGTGCCCTGACCACGCGGGTCCGATGCCCAGGTGCCCTGTTCGGTGCGCAGCCGGGCTTCATCCTGCGGATAGGTTTCGCGGGTGGCCTGACGTTCGGCAAAGTTCAGTTCGGCATGGACTTCGGTGGAAAAATTGCCGTCGCCCAAAATCGGCGTCAGCAGCGCGATCACCGACTGGCGATAGCGATCCTCCATCTTGCCCTGAATGGCGAGTTGGCGGTCGTCGGCGGCATTGCCATCATTATTGCTGAGCAGCCGGCCATTCTGGTCGACCACCGAAATATCCTCCGGATTAAGCTCCGGAATGGACGAGGCGACGAGGTGGACGATCGCGCTGACCTGCGCATCCGTCAGGCTGCGACCCTGCGACAGGCGCAGCATCACCGATGCCGAAGGCTTGGTCCGGTCGCGCAGGAACACGCTGGGCGCTTCCACCGCCAGATGGACCTTGGCGGTTTCGACGCTGTCGATCGCCTCGATCGTGCGGGCCAGATCGGTTTCGCGGGCCGAACGCAGCTTTTCATTCTCGACCGCGCGGCTGGCGCCCATCGGCAGGCTATCGATCATGCTGTTGCCGTCGGGCGCGCTCTTGGGCAGGCCTTGGGCGGCGAGCATCATCTTCGCCTTGAAATAATCGCCTTCGCCAACGGTCATCGCACCGCTGCTGTCGAAATCATATTTGATGCCGCTCTGGTCCAGCACCTGCGCGACGGCTGACTTGTCGGCATCCGGCAGGGCACGGAACAGGTCGCGCTGTGGCGGTTCGCGCAGCGCCATCCAGGCCATGCCGGCAACCGCGACGGTGCCGAGCAGGCCCAGCAGCGGCAGGCTCTTGGCGACCGCCGGTTGCTTGATGAAGCCGGTGAAGCGCGCCTTGAGCGCGTCGAATCCCTTGGCGCCGCCTCCGAAGGACGAGCCGGCGGGCAGAGCAGGCGCTGCGGCGCCGACATTGGTGCTGAGTGCGTTCTCGCTCATGGTTTAGACCGGCATGCTCATAATGTCCTTATAGGCGGACAGGAGTTTATTGCGGACTTGCAGGGTCGCCTCGAAACTGACCGACGCCTGCTGCTTGGCCAGCATGACGGCGGCGATATCCGTGGTTTCCCCGCGCTCGAACGCGGCGGCAGCTTCGCCGGCCTGATTTTGCAGGCCGTTGACTTGATTGAGCGCGCTGTTGAGCGCTTCGGTAAAACCGCCGGGCTGCGTGCCCTGCGTGGCGGCGGCGCCATTCGCCCCGCCGACATTGCCGGTCGAGGAAACGTCGCGCAGCGCTGCATTTTTTTGCAGGATGGCGTTGCGGATCGCCATCACGCTGTCGGTGGGAGAAATTCCGGTCATGCCCTATCTTCCCCTCAAGCCGCAGCCAGCTCGCGCATCTCGGCGAGCCGATAGCGCAGCGTACGTTCGGAAATGCCCAGCTTGCGGGCGGCGGCGGCGCGATGACCGTCCGTTTCGCGCAGGGCAGTGCGGATCGCTTCCAGCTTGGAGTGGCGGGCGACATCGCGCAGGCGGATCGGCTCGACGGGCGCGATCAGTTCGACCGGCGCGACGATCGGCTGCGCGGGTGCCTGAACCGGCAGCACCACGATCTGCGGTGCCGAACCCAGATGCAGGTCGTCCGCCTCGATCCGGTCGCCGTCGCGCAGCACAAGCGCGCGCTGAAGCACATTGCCCAGTTCGCGAGCATTGCCCGGCCAGCCATGCGCACTCATCTTGTCCAGCGCAGCGGCGGTCGGCCACACGAACCCACCCTTGCCCATATCCTGCAAGCGCAGCAGCATGGCGGCGGCGATGGCGCTGATGTCGCCACGGCGCTCGGCCAGCGGGCGCAGTTCCAGCGGCATGACGTTCAGGCGCCAGTAGAGATCTTCGCGGAAGCGGCCAGCGGCAACTTCCTCGGCCAGGTTGCGGTTGCAGGCGGCGATGACGCGCACATTGACCGGCACCGGGTGAGTCGCGCCGACCGGCAGCACTTCGCCTTCCTGCAGGGCGCGCAGCAGCTTGGCCTGAAGCGCCAGCGGCAGTTCGGCGATTTCGTCGAGCAGCAGCGTGCCACCATGCGCCGCCTGAAACAGGCCTTCCGACGCATTGGACGCGCCGGTGAAGCTGCCCTTCTTGTGGCCGAACAGCATCGCTTCCATCATGGTTTCGGGCAGGGCCGCGCAATTGACGGCAATGAAGTCATGCCCGTTGCGGCCCGACTGGGCGTGCAGGAAGCGCGCCATGCCTTCCTTGCCGGTGCCGGTGTCGCCCTGGATCAGGACCGTCGCATCGCTGCGGGCAACGCGACCGGCCAGCGTCATCAGACGGGCGCTGCTGCTGTCGCCGACGGCGGGAACCGAAGCGGGACGCGCGAGTTCAGCAATCAGGGCAAAGGCAAAGCCCATGTCTGCGATCCCGAAGGCAACGCGAGCAGGCAGGCCATTGGCGGCCACAACCAGAGACGGGGCACCGTCGATCAGGTTGATCAAAATGTCGCGATGGGTGGCATGGCCGATCTCCGTCGCCAGGAGAACCCGGCGACTATCCTTTTCGCGCGGGCTTGCGGCATCCACGATCCGTACCGCATAAAGCGCATTCTCGAGCCAGTGCTGCAACCCGGGAACGAGCGCGCAGACGCCACGGCTCACGTCAAGTGATGACATGAACAAAACCCCACAATATGGCCGGCTTGTACCCCCGTACGCCCCAGCCCCCTTCGATGGTTAATATTTACCGCCGATGTGGTTATCAGATGGTTAATGCCGGTTGCCGCTTGCCGCAGACCGGCAATTTTTTTCCGCACAATCCGGCAAAATCATCGGCTCCTGTCTTACGCGCGCGCGTAAGAGGCTGGCAAAACGCTATTTTTCGAAAAAATGATGCCGGGCACTAAAAGCCTGCGGCACCCCGCCGTTATCCCCTTTCGAGGCCGCAAGCGTCTGATGACAGCGACCTGATGAACGGAAAGGGAATATCATGACTGTTATCGGAACCAACACTGCGGCGCTGCGCTCGGCCAATGCTTCGTCTTCGGCGACCAAGGCTCTCAGCACCGCCATGGAGCGCCTGTCGACCGGCAAGCGCATCAACAGCGCCAAGGACGACGCCGCCGGCCTCGCCATCGCTTCGAGCATGACCGCCCAGATCAAGGGCATGACCCAGGGCGTCCGCAACGCCAATGACGGCATCTCGCTGGCGCAGACGGCGGAAGGTGCGCTCGGCGAAGTCAGCAACATGCTGCAGCGTATGCGTGAACTGACCGTCCAGGCGCTGAACGGCACCAACGATGACGACGCCAAGGCGAACATCCAGGCGGAAGTTGCCCAGCTCCAGACGCAGATCACCGACACGCTGACCAACACCGAATTCAACGGCACCAAGCTGTTCGCTTCGGACCAGACCATCTCGATCCAGGCCGGCGCCAATGCCACCGACAAGGTCGACATCGAACTGACCGACGTGCTGACCGGCATGGCTGACGCTCTGGCCGTCGACGCCACCGCACCGGCCGACGCTGACCTCACCACCTTCGACGATGCGCTGCAGTCGATCGCCACGGCGCGTGCCGATCTCGGTGCGGTGCAGAACCGCCTCGAATCGACCGTCAACAACCTGACCAACAACATCACCAACCTGACGGACGCCAAGAGCCGCATCGAAGACGCCGACTTCTCGGCCGAAACGACCGCTCTGGCCAAGCAGCAGATCCTGAGCCAGGCGTCGACCGCGATGCTGGCCCAGGCCAACCAGAGCCAGCAGGGCGTGCTGAAGCTGATCGGCTAAGCCCCAACAAGATTGGCGGGCTGAGGTCCTGGTCACCTGACAGTCCGCCAATGTGACCCCCGGCGCATCAACAGTCCCCACCGCGCCGGGGGTTCACACCTTCGATCGAACGACCAACCATATCGAAGCCTCCGTCCCCCCGGGCGGAGGCTTCTTTGCGTCCTGATGGATACAAGGCTTGGCTCGACCGTTCACGCCGTCCATGATGACGTCCATGACCCAGATAGACCGGCGCGCGATGATCGCCGCCACCGGCGCAGCCCTGCTCTTCCCCGACATGCTATTGGCCCAGACGAAGGCCACCGCCTTCTCCTGGGAAAGGCTGGTCGCGTTGGCACAGGGGCAGGCACGCACACCCTATCGGGAAACGCCCCACCATCCCGGTGCGGCGAAGGTGGATTATGACGCGCTGCATGGCGCGCGCTTCCGCGACGATCGCACCTTGTGGGGTGATCTGCCGGGCGACACCGGCATCCGTTTCTTCCCCTTGTCGGCCAATGCCGCACAGCCCGTGTCGATCGCGATCGTGGAGAAAGGCCGCGCCACCCCGCTGCGCTATGATCCCAATATGTTCGATGCGCCCGCAGGCAATGCCGTCGCCGCGCTGGGGCCGGACGCAGGCTTTGCCGGCTTCCGTATCATGAACGCCAAGCGGGATGGCGACTGGCTGTCCTTCCTGGGCGCCAGCTATTTCCGCGCGCCCAGCCCGCAGAAACAGTTCGGCCTGTCCGCCCGCGCCATCGCCATCAACACCAGCCTGCCGGGCAAGGAAGAATTTCCCCGTTTCACCCATTTCTGGCTGGAGCGCGCCGGCGCCAGCAGCGTCACCGTCTATGCCCTGATGGACGGCGCATCGATCACCGGCGCCTATCGCTTCGTCAGCAGCCTGGGGCCGGATGGTGTGCGGCAGGATGTCACCGCCGCCCTCTTCCCGCGTCGTCCGATCGAGGAACTGGGACTGATGCCGATGACCAGCATGTTCTGGTATGATCAGGCCAATCGCACGCAGGGCACGGACTGGCGGCCGGAAATCCATGACAGCGATCTGCTGTCGATCGCCAGTGCCGACGGCAATGTCCACGCCCGCCCCATCGTGAACCCGTCCGCCCCGCATTTCAGCGCCTTCAAGGAAGTCAGTCCCAAGGGGTTCGGCCTGCTGCAACGCGACCGCAATTTCGATCATTATCAGGATGATGGCGTCTTCTACGACCGTCGCCCCTCGCTCTGGGCGACACCGACCAGCCCGCTGGGCGCCGGGCAGGTGCGGCTCTACGCCTTCCCCACCGACAGCGAATATACCGATAATGTCGCGGGCTACTGGACCCCGGAGGCCCCGCCCCGCCCCGGCGCGCGGATCGATATCGGCTATCGGCTCGACTGGACAGCGGCGCGTGCCCCTGCCTCCTCCGGCCTCGCCATTGTCGAAAATGTCTGGCGCGGGCGCGGCGACAAGCCCGATGCCGAGCGGCTGGTCATCGATTTCGCGGGCGTATCGGCTGACAACAAACCGGATATCTGGGCCGATGTCAGCGGCGGCACGCTCCTCAAACAGGCCGGTTATCCCGTGCTGGGGCAGGACCGGCTGTTCCGCGTCATACTCGACATATCCCGAAATCAGGGGAAAACGGCCGATATTCGCCTGCAATTGCGCAGCGGCAATCGTGCATTCAGCGAATATGTGCATTACCCGCTCGGTGCGTGAAGGGAACCCTCTGGGCAAAGAAGGGTTCTGGCACCTTGGGACAGTAGAAAGCGGGTCTGATCAGCATGGAACAGGGAAGCGCACGGCCTGCCGGGCCGGGTGGCGAAGATGAGCCATTGAAACGGGCCTTTGAACGGGTTCCGCCCGAAAGCCCGCTCGCCATGCCGGAGCAGGACTTTTCCACCGCCCCGCCGCCGGTCGCACGGCGGCGCTTCAATATCGACCTGTGGGCAAGGCGCCTGCTGGTCGTGCTGCTGGCGCTGATCCCTGCCGCGATGGCCGCGCATGAAATGCGCCGGTCGATCGGCCTCGATGGCATTGATCCGCTGGAGGGCGTCTATCTCACCCTCTTCATTTCACTGTTCGCCTGGATCGCCTTCGGCTTTGCGACCGCCACCATCGGCTTCCTGCTGCTGACCGTGGGCAAGGGCCGCAGCGTCACGCCGCGCCCGCTGCGCGCATCCGAACCGCTGCGCGGCAAGACCGCCATCCTGCTGCCGGTCTGTAACGAGGATTTTCTGGGCGTACTGGGCCGCCTGTCGATCATGGAGCGCTCTCTGGCGCAGGTCATGGGCGGCGAAAGGTTCGAATTTTTCATCCTGTCCGATTCCAACCCGGAAAATGGCGAGCATGAACGCGGCGCCTATCTGGAAATGCGCGGCTCTTTCTCCCGGCCGGTCCATTATCGCCGCCGCGCGCTCAATATCGGGCGCAAGCCGGGCAATATCGCCGAATGGGTACAACGCTTTGGCGGCGGCTACGACTATATGGTCGTGCTGGACGCAGACAGCGTGATGAGCGGCCAGACCATGGCCCGCCTTGCCGCCGATATGGAGCGGCATCCCCATGTCGGCCTGATCCAGACCGTCCCGACCGTCATGGGCGCAGCCACCCTCTTCGCCCGCTGGCAGCAATTTGCCAGCCGCCTGTTCGGCCCGATCTCGGCGGCCGGCATGATCTGGTGGGCGGGGTCCGAAGGCATGTTCTGGGGCCATAACGCCATCGTGCGCGTGCGCGCCTTCGCACAAAGCTGCGGCCTGCCCGAACTGCCCGGCCGCGCGCCCTTTGGCGGCCATATCATGAGCCATGACATGCTGGAGGCCGCCCTGCTGCGCCGTCGCGGCTGGGACGTGCATATGGTCACGGCCGAAGATAGTTTCGAGGAATTCCCGCCCTCCATGCCCGACGTCTTCACCCGCGATCGCCGCTGGTGTCAGGGCAATATCCAGCATGTCCCCCTGCTTGTGAAGATCGCCGGCCTGCACCCGGTCAGCCGTTTTCAGTTGCTGGTCGGTGCCAGCGCCTATTGCACGTCGCCCATGTGGCTGGCACTGATATTGGTGGTGCTTGGTGGCGCGGCCAGCGGCTTCTGGCCGCCCGCCGCCATCCTGCCGTCGGGCGCCCTGCTGGCGGTAACGGCGGTGCTGCTGTTCGGGCCGAAGATCCTGTCGATCCTCTGGGCTATGGCAGACCCGGCACGGCGCATCGGCTTTGGCGGCGCAGCGCGCATGACGCGCGGCGTGATCGCCGACGTGCTGCTGTCGATCCTGATGGCGCCGGTCGCGATGCTGACCCAGACGATCAACCTGTTCGGCATCCTGATGGGCCGCAAGAGCAGTTGGAACGGCCAGACCCGCGACCGCGACGGCATGGCCATCACCAGCGCGATCTGGCTGTTCAAATGGCATTTGTTGCTGGGTGCCGGGCTGACGCTGCTGGCGATCCGCGCCGGCGCATTGGGCTGGACTCTGCCGGTGGTTGTGGGCCTGTTCGCTGCGCCCGTGCTTGCGGCGATCACCGCGCGCAAGGATCTGGGCCGCAAGGCGGAGGAAAGCGGCCTGTTTCAGGTCGCCGATCCGTGGTGGCGCACGCAGGGCTATCGCCCGCTGCGTTTCCGCTGGCCCACGGGCGCCGGCCGACGCAAGGGACGCCTGCCCGCCAACGACGAATGAGGGACGGACCATCCCTGTCCTACCAACCGCACCCCGACTACATTGCAAACGCCGACTGACGCCACCTATCCCACGACATTAAATTTCCAACATTTGTCCGAAAATGTCGAAACTTGCGGGAAACATGCGAAGTTAAGCGCCGGATATCCTATTGGTGACCGCCTGTTAGGCGATCAATCGTTCCAGTCGCGCAGCTTTTCCCGCAGCTTGTCGAGCGCGGCCTTCTTGATCTGGCAGACCCGCGCCGCACCGATATCCAGCGTCTGGCCGATTTCTTCCAGATTGAGTTCCTCGACGAAATAGAGTTGCAGCACCATCGCCTCCCGCTGGGGCAGTTCGCCGATACAGGCGGCCAGCGCCTTCTTCAGCGATTCGCGCTCCATCACATCGTCGGCGCGATCCTCGACATCGGCGAACCACATGGACTGGTCCGAATAGACCTCGTCCATGCTGGTGTGCTGCACCATCTCGACACTGTCGGCGACCTCGCGATAGGCTGCGGGCTCCAGCCCCATCTCCACCGACATTTCCGCTTCGGTCGGCAGGCGACCAAGCTTCTGCTCCAGCGCGTTCCGCACCTTGCCCAATTGCTTGCGCCTGGTCATGGCGGACCGGCACAAGGTCGCCTGCCTGCGCAGATGATCGATCATCGCGCCGCGCACCCGCAACTGAGCGTAGGCGGCAAAGCCCAGCCCGCGATCCTCGAAACTATTGGCGGCCTCGACCAGCGCGACCATGCCGATCTGAAGCAGGTCTTCGACCTCGATCGCGCTCGATACGCGACCATGGACGTGCCAGGCGATCTTGCGGACCAGCGGCATATATTGCCGGGCCAGCCGTTCCGGGCTGTTCGCGCCGGGCTTGGCATAGGTATGGGCGCCAACCGTGATCTTGTTCATATACATGACTCAGCCTTTCCTCAGGCCACTCGTTCGCGCTGCGGCAGCGGGTCATGGCGCGGCGCAGGTCGGGATTCGCTTCCTACCACCGCAACTACTTCCACTCCCTTACCGTCGGGGATTTCCAGGAAGGACAGCACCGGCGTTTCGGGCAGATGCGGCTTGAACAGACGGGCCAGCGCCCGACGCGCGACCGGCGACGTGACGATGGCGAAATTGCGCGCCTGCCCCAGCATCGGCCGTGCGGCATGGACCACCGATTCGACGATGCGGTTGGCAAGGCTGGGTTCGATCGGATGCTTGGCGTCGCCCGCGACCCGCATGGCCTGCGCCAGCATCGCTTCCAGATCGCCGTCCAGCGTGATGACCGGCAGCGGCATCTTCACCGGCACCAGACCCTGAATGATCAGGGCGCCGATGCGCTGACGCACGGCTTCCACCAGCTGTTCGATGTTCATGTCGGGCCGTGCGCCATCGACCATCGCCTCGCAGATGCGACGGAAATCCTTGAGCGCAATGCCCTCGGACAGGAGCGCGCGGCACAGCGCGCTGATCTGGGTGAGGCTCAGCAGGCCGGGCGTCAGCCCTTCCACCAGCTGCGGCGCGGCGTCCTTCAGATTGTCGAGCAGCTTGCGAGCTTCGTCCAGACCGAACATTTCGGCCGCATTCATCGCGATCAGCTGGTTGAGATGAGTCGCGACCACCGTCGGCGGATCGACCACCGTATAGCCCGCGACCACCGCTTCGCTGCGCTTCGCCTGCGAAATCCACACCGCATCCAGCCCGAAGGTTGGATCTTTCGCCGCGCGCCCCTGCACCGTCCCCTCCAGCGCGCCGCTGTCGAGCGCGAGCAGATCGTCGGGCCAGATTTCATCTTCACCCACCACGACACCGGCAATGGTGATGCGATACTGGTTCGGCTCCAGCGCCAGATTATCCTTCACGCGGACCATCGGCACGACAAAGCCCAGTTCCTTGGAAAGCTGACGGCGGATGCCGGTGATACGTGCCATCAGCGGCGCGCCCTTACGCTCATCCACCAGCCCGATCAGGCCATAGCCGATCTCCAGACCCAGCACCGCGCCATCAGAAACATCGTCCCACTCGATCAGCGCCGGGTTGGGCGCGGGCGGCGGCGGCACCGGCTCGGCGGCCTTCTTCTGCTTGGCGGCCCGCAATTGCCAGGCGATGCCACCCGCAACCGCCGCGGCCGGCAGGATGATCATGTGCGGCATGCCGGGCAGGATGCCCAGGAAACCCAGAATGGCAGCGACCGGAATCCACGCCTTGCCCGTGCCGAACTGACCGGCGATCTGGCCGGACAGATCGCCTTCGCTCTTGACGCGGGTGACGATCGAGGCCGCTGCAATCGACAGCAGCAGCGCAGGAATTTGCGCCACCAGCGCGTCACCGATCGCCAGGATGATATAGGTCTGGGCCGCTTCACCGATCGCCAGCCCATGGCTGACCACGCCCAGGATGATGCCGCCGATGATGTTGATCACCAGAATCAGGATGCCCGCAACCGCGTCACCCTTCACGAACTTGCTGGCACCGTCCATCGAGCCATAGAAGTCCGCCTCGGTCGCGACTTCCTGCCGGCGGATCTTGGCTTCTTCGGGCGTCATCAGGCCGGCATTGAGATCGGCGTCGATCGCCATCTGCTTGCCCGGCAAGGCGTCCAGGGTGAAGCGCGCCGACACTTCGGACACGCGACCCGCCCCCTTGGTGATGACGACCAGGTTGATGATCATCAGGATCGCGAAGACGAAGATACCGACGACATAGTCGCCACCGATCAGGAAGTGACCGAAGGCCTCGATCACCTGGCCTGCTGCATCCGCGCCCTCATGCCCCTGTACCAGCACGACGCGGGTCGATGCGACGTTCAGCGCCAGCCGCAGCAGGGTCGCGAACAGCAGCACCGTCGGGAAGCTGGAAAAGTCGAGCGGCTTGGCGGCATTGAGCGCCACCATCAGCACGGCAAGGCTGATCATGATATTGGTGATGAAACCGATATCCAGCATGACCGCCGGCACCGGCACCATCATGAACACAACGACCATCAATGTCGCGAACGGCAGCACGGCGCCCTTGACGGCGCTCATCCAGATTTTCGCTTTGACTTGGGCAGGGGACATTCTGGCCGTTACCTTCCGAGGGTGGCAAGCATGAGATAGGCGAGACGCGCCGTCTGCGGTTGCGGCTTGACCATGATGTCAGGCTGCTCGCTCAGGCGCTGGGTTTCGATCCGCACATAATCGGCGGGCTGCACCGTCTTCGACCCGCTGGGCAAAGAGGCATCGGCATATTGGGCGGGACCGCCAAGGCTGTCCGAGCTCTTCTGGAGCTTGGCAGCGAAGCGATCGCGAATTTCGGAGAAGCTGCGGGCATTGCCCTGCTTGTCGTAGAAGATCGAACGGTTGGCGCGCGCCGCCGCCGGGAACAGCGATGCGGCCGTGGCGTCCGGCGCGCGATCATGCACAGACAGGAATTTGGATGCCCCGCCCACGCCCAGAAAATGAGCGAGATAGAGGTCGACCGGCTCCGCTTCACGGCCCAGCTTCGATTCCAGATAGGCCTTGTTGTCGGCGGCATGTTCGGCCGCCATGACCGACGCGGTTTCAGGATGCTTGCGCAGGTCGAGTATCTGCTGGCGCAATTCGGGGTCGGACACGGTATAGCGGCCATTGCTGCCCCGGCTGATCGCATCGGCGGCCCAACCCAGGCCATATTCGGCGCCATGCTTGTCGACGACGGCGAGCCAGCTCTGGTCGATGAACTGATAAAGGCCGGTGGCGGACGATGTTGCCGCGCGCGCCGTGGGATTGAGGCTGGATTCGATCTTCGCCTGCCCCAGCAGATAGCTGAAGTCCACGCCGGTACGACGGCTCGCCATCGCAATCGCGTTGGTCACGCGATTGCCGGTCGATCCCGACGTTGCCGATATGTCTGCGAAAGCCGACACTGAACCCAAATCCTCACTTTGCTAGCGAGGACATTAGAGCAAGGCTTGTGCCAATATTTGGTTAACGTGGCCGCAAGAAAATGGATTCGGCACGACGAAAAACGGCGCCCGAAGGCGCCGCTTTAGGATTAACCGAAGAAAATTTTCAGCGGCCGTAGGTCAATGGCGCAGCTCGCGCACCGTGCGCTGCCAGGATGGACAGGCGCTGGCTGCTATGATCGGCCAGCAGGCTGACCCGTATCCGCGCGCTTTCCAGCAGCGGCATCATCGCGCTCAGCCGTTCGACCACCGCCGGTTCGGATCGCCAGGCGCCGATAGCCCGCACGGCGGAAGCCGCACGGCTGACACGATCACTGGCCGTTTCGATGGCCACCGCATCGCTGCTGCCCAGAACATCGCGGAGATCCTCGAACGCATCGAACAGATCATCCAGCGCAGCAAGACCGAGCGGCATTATGGCTATTCCTTATCCGGCGGATGGCAGGTCGAGTTCGACCATGCGATCGGCAATGGCATTGGCATCGACCGGGTAGTTGCCCGAAGCGATGGCGGACTTGATCGCGGCGATACGGTCCATGTCGACCGGCGCACCTTCGGCGGCCATACGGGCAGCAGGGCTGGCCGAAGCCGACGCGGACGCAGTCGTGGCGGAACCGGTTGCCGTAGACGCGCGGGTCTTGCCACCTTCTCGCAGGCTGGTCGCGCCGATGGCGCTGCTCATGCTCTGGCCCACAGAGTTGATCATTGGGTAAAATCCTTCACTCGTCCCTCAAACCCTATAACGGACAAGTTCAAAAACTATTAAATCCCGGAATGCGCACAACCCCCATTTCCACGACTTGCGCGAAAATAGGCGCACTTTTCTTGTCTTCGCGCACCCGAATCGTCTCTCCCATGGCGCCATCCTCGTCAGCGACCATCATTCGCGAGACGCTGAAAGCCGAATTTCCGGCCAAGAGTTGAACCGGATCGCCCTTGCGCACGACATTGTCCTTCGGCGCGACGGGCGCAGCACGGGTGAAGCGATTGGCGGCAGCATGGCCCGGCAATGGACCCGACGCGGCAGCGGACGCGCCCGCCACCAGCGGCACGCGAATACGCCAGCCCAGCGCCGCACATTGCACCATCGCGGCCCCGAATACCGGACCTTCGACGGTCGGCGTGGTCGGACAGGCCGCCAGCCGCAAACGACGATCGACCGGCGCAGCGGGGCCGCCCGGTTCGCCCAGATTGGCACCCACGGTCATCGCCACCAGGCTGTCGATACGGTCGAGATTTTCGAATTTCTGCTGCGCTGCTGCGGGCTGGACGATCGTCAGCGCGGCGGCGGCGAGAAGGATGGACGATACTCGAAACACGGCTTGTCTCCTGATGAGGCGGACAGTCTATCCCGTGATTTCAGCAATATCCGTGCCAACCGGGGTCAGGCGGCTTTCATTGGTGCAGGCGCGATGCGGATCACCTGCCCCTGCCCGCTCTTGCCATCGGCCTGATCCAGCCCCCGAATCGAAAGCCGCCCCTGCGCGATACCATCCGCTCGCAACGCCCGCGCGACGGCACCCAGACGGGCGGCGGCCAGATCCCATTCGTCAAAGCGCTGGCGCGATGGATCAGTACCATGGCTGCGAATTTCCACGCCACCAGCATCTTTGTCAAAACCGCGCGCGACCGCGGATAATCGCGCCCGGCCCGCCTCCGTCAGCAGGGCCTCGCCCGGCGCAAATAATTGGGCAGCGGGCAACTCTACACCCTGCGCCATCGCCCGGCCGCCAAATTGCTGGCTGACCTGCGCCAGCATGGCGTCACGGCGCGATCCGCTGGCCTGAAGCAGCACAAAGAAAGCGAGCAACAGCAACAACAGGTCGGCGAAACTCACCGCCCAGCGATTGCGCCGCCCCGCAGAGGTGACAGCGATGGTCATGCGACCTCGCGGATGGATGCGCGGCGCAGCGGGGCATTTTCCCGCCGAGCGATTGCCAGCATCCGGTCCGCCGCTTCCCGTTGCCAGGCCAGTTCCCGTTCGGACAGGTCGGCCAGGCGCGCGGCAATCGGCGCGGCGATGATATTGGCGATGACCACACCATAGAAGGTGGTGAGCAGCGCCAGCGCCATGGACGGCCCAAGCGCGGCAGGATCGTCCATCGCGGCGAACATGCCGACCAGCCCGATGATCGTGCCGGCCATGCCCAGCGCGGGCGCGGCGTCGGCGATCGACAGCCATACCTTGTGCACGGCGCCATGCCGCAGCGCCCGGTCGGTCAGGGTCTGGACCGCCCAAAGTTCGAACATGTCGGTACGGTCGCAATTGGCCAGCTTGCGCGCTGCGTCGGTCAGGAACGGGCTGGCGGTCTTCACCCGGTCGGTGCAGGCCAGCCCCCGCAATTGCGCCACCTGATCGATCTTGAGCATCGCAGCCCGCGCCGCATCGCGATCCCGCGTGGGATCGGCAGTAAATAGTGGCCGCAATGCCGATATGGCCCTGCCCATCGACCCGGCGCCATTCTGAAAAAGGGCCACCAGCGCGATCCCTGCCAGCATGGCCAGCAAGGTCAGCGGATCGAACAAATGGCCGAAAATCGCGATCATGAAAGCCTGGTCCCTTGCCGTCTCTTCTGTCGTCTCGTCGCCCGGCGGCAACGCCCTGCCGCCGACCGGCAAAAAATTGCCGCCCTTGCCGCCTCTCCCTGCAAGCCCCCTGTTTCCGGGAGATTTCACCACCATCCTGCGTCACCCACGCAAAATGGCACGGCTCTTGCTGATATCAGGCTGGATCACCCGCAGGAGACGCCATCAGGCTTCAGAACGGCGGGGGGATCGAAACCTTTAGGGCAAAGATGAGCATGTCGGTCGAAGACAATCTGTTCGGGATACATGGAAAGGCGCTGGCGCTTCGTTCGCAGCGCCTGTCCCTGCTCGCGTCGAACATCGCCAACGCCTCCACGCCCAATTACAAGGCCCGCGACATCGATTTCGAGGCGGCGCTGAAGGAAGCGACCAGCCAGACCGGCAAGTCGGCGACCGACGTATCGCAGGCGGCCGATGATGCCATGGGCTATCGCGTGCCGCTGCAACCCAGTCTGGACGGCAACACTGTCGAGCTGAGCACCGAACAGACGCTGTTCGCCGAAAATGCGGTCAAATATCGCACCACCCTCTCCTTTCTGGAGGGCCGTATCAACACCATCAACCGCGCGCTGAAGGGAGAATGAGCATGAGCGGCTCCAGTCCCATGAACATTTTCGACATTGCCGGGCGCGCCATGAGCGCGCAGCTCGTGCGTCTGAACACCACCGCTTCCAACATGGCCAATGCCGGCAATGTCACCGGCAGCGCGGCGGAAGCCTATCGCGCGATCAAGCCGGTCTTCGAATCCGTGACCGACAGCCCCGGCGTCTCCACCGTGAAGGTCAAGAATGTCGTGACCAGCAGCGCGGAACCCACCAAGCGGCACGACCCCAACCACCCGCTGGCCGATGCCAATGGCGATGTCTGGGAATCCGCCGTCGATAGCAATGCGGAGATGGTCGACATGATCGAGACTGCCCGCATGTATCAAAATAACGTGCAGGTGCTCAACACCGCCAAATCCCTGATGCTGGAAACCATAAGGATCGGCAAATGACGACGACCTCCACCGTCACCGACAGCGCGGGCCTTTCGGTCTATAATCCCACCGCGACGACCGGCACCGGCAAGTCGGAAATGGGCCAGTCCGATTTCCTGACGCTGCTGACAGCGCAGATGCAATATCAGGACCCGTTCGAGCCGGTCGATAATAGCGAGATGGTGTCGCAGATGGCGACCATTACCAATTCGAGCGGCATCGCGGAGATGAACTCCACGCTCAAGTCGCTGGCGTCGGAACTCACCGGCACGCGCCTGGGCGATGCGGCAAGCTGGATCGGCAAGTCGATGCTGGTCCAGAGCAATGTCGCCGTACCCGACAGCAGCGGCTATTATGCCGGGCAGATCACCCTGTCGTCCGCCAGCGACGCCGTAAGCGTTGATCTGGTCGATGGCGACGGCAATGTCGTCAAGACGATCGATCTGGGCGCGCAGAGTGCCGGCGACGTCAGCTTCTACTGGGATGGCAAGGATGACACGGGCGAAACCGCGTCGACATCCTCGCTGCAGGTGAAGGTGAATGGCGGCACGACCAGCCAGGTCGCGACCTGGGCCACGATCGCCGCCGTCCAGTCACCCGCCGACGGTTCCTCCTCCAAACTCATCACAGCGCTCGGCAGCTACAGCCCGTCCGACGCGATCAGCCTGATATAATTTTCACCTACCCAAATATCCTTTTCACCCAAGGAGCAACGCCATGTCCTTCTATACTTCTCTATCGGGCCTCAAGGCCGCGCAGACCGACCTTTCCGCCATCTCCAACAACGTCGCCAACGTCGGTTCGACCGGCTTCAAGAAGAGCACGGTCGCATTCGGCGATATCTTCGCCGCCGCGCCGATGCAGACCACCAACAAGACCGCCGGTCAGGGCGTGCGCGTGCAGGGCGTGAACCAGCAGTTCACCCAGGGTACGATCGAAACCACCGACAAGACGCTGGATTTGGCGATCACTGGCGAAGGCTATTTCACCGTCAAGGGTGAGGATGGCACCATCAGCTATACCCGCAACGGCGCGATGGCGGTGGATGACGACCGCTATGTCGTCGACACCACCGGATCGCGCATTCAGGTCTTTGCGGTCGATGCCGACACCGGCGCGCAGACCACGACCGCCAGTTCGACCGCCGATCTGGTCGACCTTCAGATCCCCACCACCTACAAGGGTGAGGCCGAGGGCGCTCAGCTGACCAGCGTCGGCGTGGGCAAGGATGGTCTGGTTTCGGCCGTCTATGCCGACGGCAGCACCGTCTATCTGGGTCAGGTCGCCATGGCGTCCTTCAACAACCAGGAAGGCCTGCGGCAGGAGGGCGACGCCCATTGGAGTTCGACCGCTGACAGCGGCACCCCCATTTTGGGCACTGCCAATCAAGGCATGTATGGCGCGATCAGTTCGGGTTCGCTGGAACATTCCAACGTCGACATCACCGAGGAACTGGTGGCGCTGATCTCTGCCCAGCGCAATTTCCAGGCGAACAGCAAGGCGATCGAGGCAGCGAACACGCTGACCACGACCATCGTCAACCTGCGCACCTAAGCATAGCCACGGGATAGGATAGTCAGCCCATGGACCGGCTCGTCAATACGGCACTTACGGCAATGCGCGGCGCGATGGCGCGGCAGGCGTCGATTTCGAACAATCTCGCCAACGCCAATACCGTCGGCTTTCGCGCCGAAATCGCCAATGCCGAGACGCGCTGGATCAAGGGCGACACGTTCGACACCCGGGCGCAGGCTTCGGAACAGGTGATCGCCGCCGACATGGCGCAGGGGGCGGTCACCGAAACCGGCAACCCGCTGGACGTGGCCCTGAATGGCGATGCCTTGCTCGGCGTTCAGGCCGCGGACGGCAGCGAAGCCTATACGCGCCGCGGCGACCTGAAAGTGTCCGACAGCGGACTGTTGACCACCGGAGACGGCCTGCCGGTACTCGGCGAAGGCGGCCCCATCACACTGCCGCAGATGGACAGCGTGTCGATCGCGGCGGACGGCAGCATCTGGGGCGTGCCGCTCGGCGGCGACCCCGCCAATCCGCAACAGGTCGACAAGCTGAAGCTGGTCAATGCGGCCGGCTCCAGCATCGCCAAGGGCACGGACGGCCTGTTCCGCGAAGTGAATGGCGGCGCCCTGCCAGGCGATCCGCTGGCCACCGTGACAGCGGAATCGATCGAAGGATCGAACGTCAATTCCACCCAGGCGCTGGTCCAGATGATCGAAGCCAGCCGGGCGTGGGAAACGCAGATCAAGATGATCGATACCGCCAAGCAGCTGGACGATGGCGGCGCTTCGCTGATGCGCCTCGACAGCTGAGGCAGATGGTTAATATTGGCACGCATCTTGCTGTGTCTGACGCATAAGCATCCTTCGGGACGCCGCACGGAGATTGAACGATGACCAACGCCGCCCTTCATGTCGCCCGCACCGGCCTTGACGCGCAGAACACGAAGATGCGCGTGATCGCCAACAACCTGGCGAACGTCAACACGACCGGGTTCAAGAAGGACCGGGCCGATTTCGAGACGCTGGCCTATCAGCAGATCGTGCAGGCCGGCGCCAATTCCGACAGCCAGAACAAGTTCGCCACCGGCCTGAACTTGGGGTCGGGCGTGACCTTGCAGGGCACCAGCAAGATGAACACGCAGGGCACCTTGCAGGAAACCGGCAATGCGCTGGACATGGCGATCGAGGGATCGGGCTATTTCCAGGTGCAGCAGGCCGATGGCACCATCGCCTACACCCGCGCCGGCAATTTCAGCGTAACGGCCGAAGGCACCGTCGTCACCAGCGACGGCCTGCAACTCATTCCGCAAATCACCGTGCCGCAGGGTGCGACCGCAGTCACCGTGGGCAATGATGGCACCGTGTCGGCAACCTTGCAGGGCGAAAGCGAAGCCTCTCAATTGGGTCAGATCGAACTGGCGAGCTTCATGAACCCGGCCGGGCTTCAATCGGTCGGTGGCAATCTGCTGGTCGAAACCGCGGCCAGCGGCACGCCGCAGGTCGGCACCGCCGGTCTTGAAGGGCGCGGCCTCATCCGGTCGGGCAATCTGGAAACGTCGAACGTCAACATCGTCGAAGAGCTGGTCGACATGATCGAAACCCAGCGCGCCTATGAGGTCAACAGCAAGATGATCAAGGCGACCGACGAAATGCTGCAATACGCCAACCAGAATATGTGATCGGATTGATGCGTCTCTCCCTCGCCCTCATCGCCGCCGTGTCGTTCATCGCGCTTGCCGCTTCGCCCGTCGAAGCCGCCAAGCAGAAGAAGCGCGACATCGAGCGCGAACTCTACGCGCCGACCGTTGTCGCGCAGCCAGCTGCGCCGTCGGCCAATGGATCGATCTTCCAGACGTCGGTGGGCTATACACCGTTGACCAGCGGCGCGCGTGCGACCAGCGTTGGCGACATCATCACCATCATCCTGGTCGAACGGACGCAGGCGACCAAGAGCAACAGCGCCGACACCAATCGCAGCGGATCGGTGGGCCTGACCCCGCCGACGACCGGCATCATGTCGAAGCTGTTTTCGGCGAGCGACGTGTCGATGGGCGGCGCCAACACCTTCGCCGGCAAGGGCGCCGCGACCCAGTCCAACGCGCTGACCGGCGAAATCACCGTGACGATCGCACAGGTCTATCCCAATGGCACCATGCTGGTGCGCGGCGAAAAGGCGCTGACGCTCAATCGCGGCGACGAATTCATCCAGATCAGCGGTCTGGTGCGTCAGGCCGATATCAGCCCGGACAATCGCATCGCCTCCACCCGCGTCGCCGACGCCAAGATCATCTACAAGGGCAAGGGCGAGATCGCCAATGCCAGCCGTCAGGGCTGGCTCCAGCGCTTCTTCTCGGCGATCAGCCCCTTCTGATGGAGATCCGGACCGCCATGATCCGCCTGTTCCGCTTCCTCCTGCCCGTGCTGGCGCTCGCCGCCGCACCGGCCGCCCATGCCGAACGGGTCAAGGATCTCGGCACCTTTCAGGGCGTCCGCCCCAACCAGCTGACCGGTTACGGCATCGTCGTGGGTCTGGCCGGCACCGGCGACGACAGCATTGAATATGCGACGCAGGGCATGAAGGGCGTGGTATCGCGCTTCGGCCTGACGCTGCCGAACAACATCAACCCCGCGCTGAAGAATGCGGCAGCCGTGCTGGTCACGGCCGACCTGCCCGCCTTCGCCAAGCCCGGCCAGCGGCTGGACGTGACCGTGTCGGCGCTGGGCAAGGCCAAGTCGCTGCGCGGCGGTACGCTGATCATGACCCCGCTGCGCGGCGCGGATAATGAAATCTATGCCATGTCGCAGGGTAATCTGGCCGTGGGCGGTCTGGGCGTCTCCGGCGCCGATGGCAGCCAGGTGTCGGTCAACATTCCCTCGGCCGGTCGCATTCCCGAAGGCGCGACAGTCGAACGCGCGGTCGCCACCGGTTTCGATACCGCTCCGACCCTGACCTTCAACCTGGCCGAAGCAGACCTGACCACCGCGCTGCGTGTTGCCGATGGCATCAACAAGACCTTCGGTGATCGCCGCGCCCGCGCGGTCGATGCCGTGTCGGTCGCGATCGACGCTGCCCCCGGCGCGGAAGACCGCATCATGATGATGGGCATGATCGAGAATATCGAGGTTACGCCGGCCGATGCGCCCGCCCGCGTCATCGTCAACGCCCGTACCGGCACTGTCGTCATCAACGGCGCGGTGCGCATCCATCCGGCCGCCGTCGCCCATGGCAAATTGACCGTCAGCGTCAATGAAAGCCCCCGCGTCGTGCAGCCCGCCCCCTTCAGTCAGGGCCAGACCGCGACCGAGCAATCGAGCAGCATCAGCATCGACCAGGAAAAGAAACCTATGGTTAATTTTAAAGGTGGGGCGTCGCTGGCCGATATTGTGAAGGCGGTCAACGCGATCGGGGCCTCCCCGGCGGACATGGTCGCGATCCTGGAAGCGCTGAAACAGGCGGGCGCGATGAAAGCGGAACTGGTGGTATTGTGATGCAGCTATCGAATATTTCCGCAACGGGCAGCCAGCCCGCCACCGCCGAAACGAAGGCATCGCTGCAAAAGGCGGCGCAGCAGTTCGAGGCGGTGTTCCTGCGCCAGATGATCGGCGCAATGCGGTCTGCCAGCCTGGCCGAAGGGATCGACGAATCGAGCGCCACCCAGCAGTTTCGCGACATGGCCGACGCCCGCACGGCCGACGCCATGGCCACCAAGGGCGCGATGGGCATCGCCGAATTGCTGATGAAGCAATTTGGCGCCCGCGTGAAGGACACGTCCGCAATCAGCACGACTGACGGTTCGACCACGGCGGCAGGCGCATGAGCGATCTCTTCACCATCGGCGCTTCAGGCACCAAGGCCTATCGCACGGCGATGGCGGCGATTTCCGAAAATATCGCCAATTCCAGCACCGCCGGCTATGCCCGCCGCACGGTGACGACCACCGAATCCGGTTCGTCCACTGCGACCATGGCGACCTATAGCGCGGTCGGCAATTTCGGCGGTACCTATGTATCGAGCGTCAATCGCGCGACCGATCCCTATCTGGACGCCAGCGTGCGATCGACCGCCACGGCATTGGGCAGCGCAGCCGCGCGCCAGCGCTGGCTGGCCGATAGCGAAACCGCGCTGAACGACACCAGCACCGGCGTCGGCCAGCTGATGACGACGATGTACCAGAATATCGACAAGCTGGCCGCCAGCCCCAGCGACACGTCGCTGCGCGTCACCACGTTGGACAGCATCAGCCGCGTCGCGCAATCGTTCAACCAGACCGCCGCCGACCTGAACAACGTATCGAGCGGGATCGCGACCGAAGCCCAATCCTCGGTCGATACGGTCAATCAGGCGCTGAAATCGCTGGCGGACATCAACAACAGCCTGCTGCGCGCGCAGCCGGGCACGTCGGCTTATGCGCAGTTGCTCGACAGCCGCGACGCCGCGCTGGACACTATTTCCTCCAACGTTAACGTCACGATCAGCTTCGGCGCGCATGACAGCGCGGAAATCAGCCTGGGCGGACAGACGCTGCTGAGCGGCACGACCGCGACTAGCCTGGCGGTTGCTGCCAATGAGGACGGGACGCTGGCGTTCAGTCTGGCGGACGGCACGGCCATCGCCACGCCCGCCAGCGGTACGCTGGGGGGCCTCGCTTCGGCCGCCAGCACCGTGGCCGATCGCCGTTCGGAACTGGACGATCTGGCCGCGCAGTTCGTGACCGACCTCAACGACTGGCACGCACAGGGCCTGACGGATTCGGACGTGGCCGGCGGCGCGCTGCTGTCGGGCACGACCGCCGCGACCATCAGCGCGGTCATGACCGACCCCACCCAGCTCGCCACCAAATCGTCGGACGGCACGCTGAACGGCAATCTGCTGACGGTGAACTCGGTACTGCGCGGAAGCGGCAGCGTGGAAAATGGCTGGACGGCGCTGATCGCCGGCAACGCCGCTTTGATATCGTCGACCAAGGCCGAATATGAAACGGCGACCAGCCGCAACGATCAGGCCGTCGCCGCGCGCGAGGCGGTGAGCGGCGTCGATCTGGATACCGAGGCGGCCGACCTGTTGCGTGTGCAGCAGGCCTATTCGGGCTGCGCCAAGATTTTGCAGGTAGCCAAGGAAACCATCCAGTCCATCCTGGACATCATGTGACGCGAAGGGACTGATCCATGGTAGCCATCACCACCAAGACGCTCTTCGCCGAAATTCGTCGCCAGCAGCAGCTGTCGAAAAGCATCGCCGAGGGCCAGACCGCCATCTCCACCGGCATTACGCTGAACAAGGCGTCGGACAATGCGCTCGCCTGGGTGCAGGTGTCGGACGTCGGCCGGGCGCAGGCGCAGCAGGCCGCCTGGCAGACCAATGTCAGCTATGGCACTACCCGCGCCGGCAATGCCGAAGCCAATCTGTCGGAAATCAACAATCTGCTGATCCGCGCGCAGGAACTGGTGACGTCGGCCCGTAACGGATCGCTGAACGACACCAGTCGCGCCGCGATCGTCGAGGAAATGTCGACCATCCGCACCACGGTCGGCGAATTGCTGAACCAGACGGATTATCAGGGCGTGTCGGTGTTCGACGACAAGCAGAGCGTCTTGGTGCCAGTCAGCCGGGGCCTCAATCTGGCCGTCGTCGGCACCAAGCAGGAAGTGTCGGAGGGCATCGACGTCAACGGCACCGACATGTCGCTCGACGACATATTGGCGCAGAGCATTGCCGCGATCGAAAGCGGGGACGATAGCACCATTGCCACGTCGCTGGAGGGTGTGCAGGCCGCGCAGAGCCATATCACCGTCGAGCAGGCCAAGCAGGGTGTACGCAGCGACCGGCTGGAAACTATCGGCAATCGCCTGACCGTGGTGGATACCGACCTGACCGAGCGGCGGGCGGATCTGGAGTCGACCAATCTGGCCGACGTGATCTCGCGCGTGCAGTCGCAACTGCTCCAGTTGGAAGCAGCACAGACGACCTATGCGCGGATCAACCAGCAGTCACTGTTCGACCTGATCAAATAAGCGGGAAAAAGGCAGGGCATCCTAAACCGGATGCTAACCAGGCCGTATTAACCATCAGACACGCATCCTTTGTGATGCGGCATCGGCCTGGACCTGCGGGTCATTATTTCGGGGATAAGCATGTTTCCAATCATCGGCCTGGTCGTCCTGCTCGGCATGGTGTTCGGCGGCTTCGTCTTCACCGGCGGCGACATCGGCCCCGTCCTTCACGCCCTGCCCCATGAAATGCTGATCATCGGCGGTGCCGCTGTCGGCGCGCTGATCATCGGCAATTCGGGCGCGGACCTGAAGGCGCTGGGCGGCGGTCTGGGCAAGGTGTTCAAGGGGCCGCAGTATAAGAAGCAGGATTTCCTCGACTGCATCTTCCTGGTCAGCAAGCTGATGAAGACGCTGCGGGTCGAAGGCCCGGTGGCGCTGGAACCGCATATCGAAGATCCGGGCACATCGCCCATCTTCGGCGAATATCCCAAGCTGATGAAGGACAAGACGCTGATCCACCTGATCAGCGACACGCTGCGCCTTGTCGTCGTATCGTCCGGCACGCTCGATCCGCATGCGGTCGAGGACGTGATGGACAACAGCCTGAAGACCCATCACCACGAAGCGCTGAAACCCGCCGACAATCTTCAGGGGCTGGCCGACGCGCTGCCCGCGCTGGGTATCGTCGCGGCGGTGCTGGGCGTGGTGAAGACCATGGGGTCGATCGACCAGCCGCCTTCGGTGCTGGGTGCGATGATCGGTTCGGCGCTGGTCGGCACCTTCCTGGGCGTGTTGCTGGCCTATGGCATGGTCAATCCCTTCGCCAATCGCTGCCGCGCGGTGATCGAGCAGGACGGGGCCATCTATCATGTGGTCAAGCAGATCATCATCGCGTCGCTGCACGGCCATCCGCAGCCGCTCGTTATCGAAGCGGCCCGCTCCAGCCTGATCCATGCCAACCAGCCCGGCTTTGCCGAGGTGTTCGACGGCATGCGGAACAAATAAGCCATGGCGGAGAAGAAGCGCGGCGCGAACGAGCCTGAACCAAGGCCGATCATCGTCAAGAAAATCATCGTCGAAGGGCATGGCGGCCATCATGGCGGCGCCTGGAAGGTCGCCTATGCCGACTTCGTGACGGCGATGATGGCGTTCTTCCTGCTGATGTGGCTGTTGGGCGCGACGACGGAAAAGCAGCGCAAGGCGCTGGCCGACTATTTCACGCCCACCCTGGTCGAACTGAAGATGGCGTCGGCCGGTTCGACCGGGCTGCTGGGCGGCGACAGCATGACGGGCAAGGAAAACTACCCGACCACGGGCGGCGTCGGCAATTTGTCGATCACCATTCCCCGCGACGCCACTGGCACCAAGGATCAGGGCGGCAAGGCGATGCGCGCTGCCGACCGGCAGAAGTTCGAAGGTATCAAGAAGCAGCTGGAAGAGCGGATGAACCGCAAGGGGCTGGCGAAGCTGCGCAAGAATGTGCGCTTCACCGAAACCCGTGAAGGGCTGCGCATCGACCTGATCGACGAGGCGGACTTTGCCATGTTCCGGTCCGGCACCGACCAGTTGGTGCCTGAAGCCCGCGCGCTGATCGGCGAAGTGTCGCAGGCGTTGCAGACCATGCCCAACCCGCTGATCGTGCGCGGCCATACCGATGGCCTGCCCTATGCATCGGGCCGGACCATGAACAACTGGATGCTGTCGTCCGCCCGCGCCGAATCGACGCGACAGGCGCTGAGCCAGACTGGTATTCCCAATGACCGCTTTGCCCGGATCGAAGGGGTCGCCGACCGCGAGCCGTTCATCAAGACCGACGTCTATGATCCGCGCAACCGGCGCATGTCGATCATCCTGGGCTGGACCCGTGGCGGCGGCAATGGCGATACGGACGACGACATGGACGAAGAAACCAAGGCCGCGATCAAGGAGCGGGACGATCCCGCCCGTGTTGCCCAGACGCAGGCGCAAAAGCTGGACATGGGCGGCACCGGCCTGCCCAACGGCGCACAACTGGTCAATCCGACGGCGCCCGGTACGTCAAGCAAGCCCGGTAAGCACTGATAGAAGACAGGGCGGTGTTGGAAATCACCGCCTTAACTTCGCACATTTCCCGCAAGTTTTGACATTTCCGTACAAAAGACGGAAATTATCTTACAAAGTGAAATGGCTTTGCTTTGATCAACTACGTCATTGCGAGCGGAGCAAAGCAATCCATGGATGCGCCGTGGATTGCTTCGCTCCGCTCGCAATGACGATTCAGGCTTATCCCATGACGATTTTGGGAGCGGATTTTACAGGAGGAGGCGGAATGTAGGACAGGCACCCTCCCCCCTCGCCTATCCTACCAGAGCACGCCGTCGACCGGTTCGACCGGCCGCGGTGCGGGCAGGCCGATCGCCTGATTGAGATCGCCCTCGATCGTGGTGGTGATGGCGTTGAGCGGCAGGTCGTGGACGTCATTGCCGAACGGATCGACCAGATCGTCGCCGATTTGCAGGACCGCCAGGAACATGAAGCCCGCCGCAGCCGACCCGACCGGGGTCGCCATGCCCAGCGTTTCCACCAGTCCGACCGGCAGCAGGATGCAGAAAAGC
Organism: Sphingobium sp. AP50; assembly: GCF_900109095.1. Taxonomy (GTDB): domain Bacteria; phylum Pseudomonadota; class Alphaproteobacteria; order Sphingomonadales; family Sphingomonadaceae; genus Sphingobium. The sequence continues at coordinate 2,209 of NZ_FNYZ01000013.1, read as the reverse complement.
CGGGTGAAATATTTGGGGAAGGCGCGATATTGGGCGGGCAGCGGCGTGTTCTTGATCCGCTCCATGCCGCCTTGCGCATTGGACATGTCCACGAGCAGCCCTTCGACCCGACTTTGCTGGATGGTGTCGATCCAGCCGCGATGGACCGCATCCATCAGCATCCGGTCCGACCCGTCGAGCAGTCCATTGGCGGGATTGCGCCGTTCCAGCGCCTCCAGCGGTTCCTCGGTTTCCAGCACGCGCCGCACGTCGGGCGCCGGGTCCTGCCGCCGCAACTGGCAGCGCAGGGCATGAACATAGGCGACATGGCGCTTGACCAATGTCACGCCCATGGCGCGCGCTTCGGGGGTATCGGGCAGATAGGCCAGCACGGTCCGTGCGAAGCTACGCGAGACATTGACCATCGCGCCCCAGAGGATGCGGCCTTCCCACCAGCGCGAATAGGCGCTGTTGACGCGGAAGCCCAGCACCAGCGCCAGAGCGGTGCCGAAGATGGTGAGCGGCAGCGCAGGCGCCTTGAACGGCGACATATAATAGAAGATGGTGACCGCCAGATCCCAGAAGAAGAGCGCGATCAGCGCGCTCCACGCTTTCTGGAAACTCTGCCGGATGCGCGGGGATCGACCGACGATCATGACAGGAATCTATTGGAGGCTCAGAGGGCGTCGCCGCCCTCTTCGTCCAGCTTCAGCCAGGCGTGGCGCAGCGCGAGGCCACCGACGATGCCCACGATCTTGAGCAGGGTGGCATGCAGCGTCGGGGTGCTGTCGGCCAGGGCGAAGCCCAGGCAAATGAGGCAGAGCAGCATCGCCGCATAGACCGGCAGCGCTTCGATATCATTCCAGGCGATGGGCGGATCAGCCTTGGCACGGGGTGGGTTCAGCATCGGCATCAGGGAAAACTCCGGACGGGGGATCAGGGGATTTCCCGTGAAAATGATGCGTTGCGAAACGGGCCGTCAACGCAATGCACAGAATGCAAGCCAAGGTTGCGTTCTGCGGAAGCGCGAAAGAAAAGCTTACAAAAGCGTCGTTTTTGAGAGATGCAGCAACAAAAACATGCGCGCGTGCAACAGCCTTCCTATTGCACCGCAGCATCATGCCCCTAGCTTTTGAAGCATGGCTGACCGTTTTGCAGAGATCGAATCCTTCGTGAAGATCGCCGAATCGGGCACCCTGTCCGAAGCGGCGAAAAGGCTGGGCCTTTCACTGGCCGCGACCAGCCGGCGGCTGTCGCAACTGGAGCAGCGGCTGGGCGTAATGCTGATCCGCCGCAACAGCCGACACCTGTCGCTGACCGACGAAGGCAATATTCTTTACGAGCGGGCGGGACAGGCCCTGACGGCGATTGACGATGTCGAAACCGATGTGATGCGGCGCGCGACCGAAGCGGCCGGGCCGCTGCGCGTGGTGACGACGATCGGCGCTGCACGGATGCGCCTTGCGCCGCTCTTTCGCCAATATGCCATGCTGCATCCCGACGTAACCGTGCATCTGGAGACGGCGGAGCAGGCGATGAACATCGTTGAAAGCGGGCATGATATCGCGCTCTGCTTCGATCCTCCGCCCGATAGCGGGCTGACGATGAAACGACTGAGCGACAATCCGCGCCTGTTGTGCGCGGCGCCCGATTATCTCAACCGGCGCGGCCACCCCGCCGGCGTCCATGACCTCGCCAGCCATGACAATATCGTGGCGGGACAGGTGCAGCAGGACTTGTGGCGGGCGCTGCTGGGCGACGCGGCCGGGCCGCGCGTGACGCTGAGCACCAATGACGGTGAACTGGCGCGCGCCTGGGCGCTGGATGGCGCGGGCATCGTGCTCAAGTCGCTATGGGAGGTATCCGACGATCTGGAAGCAGGACGATTGCAGCCCGTGTTGCCGCAGGTCGAGCTTCCTGCTTCTTCGATCGTAGCGCTCTATATGCCGGGACAGGGGGAGATGGCGAAGGTGCGATCCTGCCTCGATTTTCTGGGTCGGCATCTCAAGAAGGGCTGGGCTGCGGCCTGAGTCTATCCTGATCTACCAAGAGCCGTTCGTTTCGAGCGAAGTCGAGAAACGAGAAGGGCAGTTCTAGCCGCTTCTCGACTGCGCTCGAAGCGAACGGAGGTGGTTTAGAGCATCGCGCTTGAAATAGGAATCGAGGGATTCCCATGAGGTCGGAAATGTGATTCACCGTTGTTGGAGGTGGATCATGGGGAAATTCTATT
>NZ_FNYZ01000018.1 GCF_900109095.1 Sphingobium sp. AP50 | reverse complement strand
AGCTCTTCATGACGGTTCTCCTCCGTGGGCAGTTTTCTCCTGGAAGCTTAAGAATGACTCGCGGGGGTGAGGCCGTCCACATCATCAAAATATGCCGACGCCTTGCGCAGGATCTCATTGGCTTGCCGCAGTTCGCGGACTTCACGCTCCAATGCTTTGAGTTTCTCGGCGGTCTCCGTCGGCACGCCTCCGCGCTTGCCGCTGTCCACCTCCGCTTTCTTCACCCATTCCAGCAGCGTGTGCCCGGAACACCCGATCTTCTCGGCAACCGATGTGATCGCAGCCCAGCGTGAGGGGTAATCGCCCTCATGATCCAGTACCATCCGGATCGCTCGCTGCCGAACCTCAGGGGCGAACTTGTTCGTCGTCTTGCTCATCGTAGACCCTCACTCTCAGGAGTTAAGGCCTCCGGCAATCTCGGTGCGGTTCAGTCCGAGATAATAGGCAAAGCGCTCTACGTGGCGAATATAGTCGATCTGGGTCTTACGCGCGAACCGGCGCATGTTCATCTCGTCGATCATCGTTCGACTCCTTGGTTGAAAGGAGTCAAAATGGTCTGCCTACCCTGAGCAGGGCTCAATCATGGCGCTGCACCAGAGCGATGAAAGACCTAGGGTCAGGAGCCACTCCCGCGCAGCGGGTTCGTACAAGTTCCATCGTCAGCCATTCGAAATTGTCATCCAGTTCTAGCAGCGTCGAGCGCGGCGATCTTCTCGCTGCACACAATATGGACGACGCGACCCAATTCCTCGACTTGAGTGGCGAGCCATGTCAGATTCTCCTCGCTGATTGTGTAATGTTTGGAATAGCGCGCCTTCACGTAGGCGTCCTTGAGCTTCTCGAACATTGTCCGTTCGGCCCGCGTGTTGCGCGGCCAAACATTGAATAGGCGGAAGTCCAGACGCTCGGCCTGCGTCCGCAAGAACCCCAGATTATGAACGTGTGGAGTGTAGAATGTCGAAACGAGAAGGACGCAATGATAGAGACTTTCTGTAGCTTGGTGGAGCATAAATGCTGCGCGTTTGGTCCGCCCTTTTGATATCAGGAATTTTGCACTCTCTGCGAAGTCTGTGGCGGCAGGGATCCATTCTTCAAAATACTCTTTTGCCATCGTCAGCGCTTGCGCTGGTGTTTTTGGTTTCGGCTGGTGGAGCGCGCTTTCATCGGCTTGGTAGAGCGCAATGCCCTCGTTCGCGACGTCCATGAAGAAATACCGGCCATGGGCCAGCCCATCATTCACCTCCTGCAAAGTGTGGACGATAAAGTTCACCGGGGTCTTAAGCGTCTGAGTGATAGCTAGTTCACGTATCAGCCGTTCGTCTGTCTTTTCCCAAAATTGCACCCGGTCTGTAAGGTCCTTCTGGTTGACGATGATGAGCAGGTCGTAATCGGATTTGTAGCCTTTAGCGGTATGCGGCTCGTCCACCCATCCACCACGCGCATAGCTGCCATAGAGAATGATCTTGTGGATGCGCCCCACCTTGCGCTTGCCGGTCGCAAGGTTGTTGGCGTCCCCGAATTCTTCGAAGATGATCTGCACCACGCGTTCAAGTTCGCGCTGCTTGGGGGGAGGGAGGTGGGAGATGTCTGTTCGCATGATTTCAGGCCGTCAGTGCGAAGTCCAAGGGTTGATGACAGCAATCCCAACCGCATCAAATGGACCGGTATCGCGGGTCGCGACAGAGAAGCCAGTCGCTGCTGCGATGGCGGCAATGTAGCCGTCTGGCGTTGGAAAGCCTTTACCAACAGCACGCGCACGGGTGGCCAGGGTGGCATAACTTTGCGCTGCCTTGGTCTCAAATGGTAAGATGCGATCGCCGAATAATTTGAGAAGGCCGTCTAATGTGGAGGCCAGCTTGTCTTTGCGCTTGCCTTCAGGCAGCGCCGTAATCCCGAACAGCAGTTCAGCGAGGGTCACGCTTGTCAGGAAAAGTGTCTCTGCCGGCTGCCGATTGAGCCAGTCAGTAACCGAGGTATCTGCCGACGGCCTCATGGCCTCCGAAACTACATTTGTATCCAGAACGATCATCAATCGAAGCTTAAAGGGGCGGCAGGCTCACGCTTTTTACCAAGCCAGTCAGCGTCATCGTCCGTAAAGCCCGCCTCTCGACCGATCTGAGCGAGAGCATCACCCATACGGAGGCGGTCAGACGGCTTCACCGCCTTCTCCAGAATGTCTCGAATTTCCGCTTCTGCGCTACGTCCATTGGATGCTGCGCGCGCGCGAATGGCCCGATGCACCTCGTCGGGCAAATTTCTGACGGTTACTGATGCCATGTAATCCTCCGGATGCGTATGAGCGCATTGCTATCAATTTACCTTTTATGCTATCATTTGCAAGGAGCATACGCCAATTTGGCGACATCTCTTTGTGTGGGGCAGCCGAAGTGGGCTATATTCCGCGCGAGGTATGGAAAAATGAACGAGACAGGTACCGCTTCTGACTTTCAGCCGTTCGAGAGCCCAAGAGCCCAAGATTGGTTCTGGCGGCCTTGGTATGCGAAACTCTGGTGGGCTCTCATCATTTTATCGCTTCTCTTAGGTTGGACATTGCCTCGCGATATGCTGCTGGCCCATGAAAGAGTTATGTGGTTTGTCATGGTTTCGGTTCTCAATCCGTACCTTGTCATCCTTGGGCTTGGCTTTGGATATTTCAGGGCGGCGTGGAAATACAAATATGGTCCATCGATCGCACCCAGCGACGAGGAGGTTTGGGAGAGCTACAGTGAGCGGCAGGGCCTCCGGCATGGGAATGATCCCACTGATCCAGCTGACTGCTCTTGGCATTGGCACCCTGCAAATCCGATGAGTTTTCATCAGCGGCAACTGCGCATGGAACGTATGTTCGGCAAGCGCTAACGCTTCTTGAAGGTCGGGTCTCCGTCGATTGGACTGCCTGCAACATCACCAGAAAATCTACCTTTCGACAGAATCTGTGATTGCTCCGAGGATGTAACTGGAGCGGTCGCATCCCATATCCCTCGCCCTGCGTCCGCTTCCCCCAGATAACGATTTCTCAGTCCTTCGCTTCCAAGAATTTGGGCCTGCAGTTCGTTGACAAAGGCTTGTTCAGGCCGGCTCGACCGAACTGCCGACCGCTCGGCGTTGGCGATAGACGACCGGACATCGTAATTAACGATATCAATGGCTGAAGAGGCATTTGATGCGCCGGTGCCCGTGTCGGTGGTGCTGCCGGCGAGTCTAAATTCGGCTTGGCCTGATGCCGACCGTCCAGTCCCGCCTCTTTTCGGACTTGGTTTATCCCCGAAGGACACCGAACGACCTCCTGTTTCAGCGCCTACCGTTAGGCTGTTCGAAATCTCATGTGAAGCACTGCGACTGAGCGACCGTGTCCACCCGGTCTGCGTCATTACCGCCTGGACGTCACGCTGCAGGGTATCAGCGACCTGAGGCTTGAGGCGCCAGTTGCCGTGCCTGTCCATCTCGAACCCGCCCTTGAGCCAGTTTTCCATCATCGCGCGACCTTCCGCGCCGCCGCCCAGGAAATGTTCGATCGTGTCAGGTCCCGCCTGCTTCCCGGCTTCAAAGCGTGTGCTGGTGTCATTGCGGGAGCTCTTCTCGAACCCAGCGCTTGATGAGACAAGAAGGTCGTTGTCGGCAAAGCTGAAACGCGCGTGACCGCCATTGGCAACGGCGCCCAGTTGGCTCTCGTTCAGGAGGCCGGCTTTCCACATCTGTGCTGCCGCATCGGGGGAGAGGTTGAGGCTGAGATCGCCATTCTGGTCCATCGCGATTTGCCGCTTGGTCATTGCGATGCCACTGGCCTTGAGGATTCCTTGCATACGCGTGAGGCGTTCCGCATCGACAATATGGGTCAATCGATCGTTCCTCGCCCGGTCAGCAATAGCTTCCGCGCCACCCTCGGCCATATCGACCTGATTACCGGCAGTCTGGCTAAGGGTTCTGATAAAGTTGTCGAGATGGGCTGCCTGGCGCACCGAGGCCCCGGCGGCCGCCGCGCCCTGGGCGAAGCCGAAATTCTCCGACTGCCGCCTCTGCTCGCCGATCCGGGCAGCGCTGCGTGTGCCGTCGGGGCCAACCTCGCGCTGGGCATCGAGCTTGCCGGACCGTTCGGCAAAGTCGTAGCCGGCCGCTTCCCTGGTGCGGCCATAGACGCTGGTGGCTTCGCGCGCCGCCTCGGCAGTCGCGCCATCGGCGGTTCCGAGCTGACTGGCCGTGGAGTAGGTGGCGAGGGCCCTCTCGACCTGGGCTTCGTTGCGGCCGGTGGCGCGAGCGAGCTGCGTGACGGCGGACGAGCGGGCTTCGCCCGAGAGCGCGTTGATGAAGCCAATGCGGCGGCTGGTTTCCTGAACGGGGAGCCCCAGCATTGCGGATGCGTCGCGCTGACCCTGGTTGGTGCCAGTGCGATGGGCCTGCTCGGTGGCTACATTTGTGCGTTCAGTGCTTGAGACATCAGCGCCTGCGAAATCGCGCCGGCCCTCCATAGCGCCCACCTGCACCTGCGCGCCGGTCAGGTCATTGCGCAACATGGCCTCCTGATCGTACGCGTTTGCGATAATTTTGCCGAATGTCGGATCGCTCGATGCTTCAGCAATGACGCTCGAGGCCTTGAGCTGCGCGTCAGCCTGGCTGTATCCGCTGCGCTGATAATGGCGCGAGGCTGCCTGATGCATCATCCCATAGGCGCGCTCGTCGCCGAAAGCTTTCCACTGAACCATGGTCTGGGCAAAGGCAGCAAACGCGCGTTCGCCCGCTTGGCCCTTCCCGAAATAGCGGTTTCCCAATTCGCGTAGCGCATCTTTCTCGGCAAATTGATGGATCGCTGATGTGGTGGCGTTGGCGCGCACGGCCTTCGCCACGTCAGGGCTTGTGAGGTCGCCTTTGGCAAGCGCCGGCGCCAGACCTCCCAAATGGCGCTGGGCGTCAAGACCGCCCAGGCTGAGTGCGCTCTGGCCCGGCGTGGTTGGACTGCCTTCGCCGATGATCGTGCTTGCCTCACCAAAAGATCTGGAGGCCGCAAAGGAGGTTCGTTCGCCAAAATCGCCGAAACTGGTGGCAGCACCCTTCCGGTGGTTCGTGCCCATGGCCGCGCCTTGGGCTTCAAGCGCGGAGGTATAGCCTTCGCTCGTCATCATCGGCGCCGCCGCGCCGGCGGCCTGCGTATGAACGCTTTGTGAAGCGCCGGTCAGCGAACTGAACATATTGCCCGAGAAACGGAATATGGTGAACACAAATGCGCCGGCAAGGCCAGCCGCGGCGGTTCTGAAGGTACCAAAGATCGCCAGAGCCTTCATGGCGGAGGAGGGAGCGAGCATCCAGGCGTTGGCCGCCACATGATTGGCGCGCATATCTGCCAACACGTCCATCGCGCGGCCCAGGGTCAGTTGATAGATGCCGGCATCAATGACGCCCCAGAGCGCTACAAACACGAAGAGACCCAGCGCGTAGCTCAGGACGCGAAGGTTGATCGGTGTCAGCACGAACAGCAACGCAACCGGCACCATGAACAGCATGATCCCGAATATGGTTGCGCGGATCGTTGGCATCCATTCATTGGCCGCCGACATGGTCGAAAGACCGTTGGAGATCACAGCCCGGTTCGCCATGACCCTGGCTGCGGTTGCAGGGGAATCTTCAAACAGAACGTCGCCGACGGTGGAACCGAGCATCACGTCGGTCATGAAGGCTGCAAGCGAGAGGGGCGTGCCCATCATCATATCTCCCATCTCGCCAATCTGGCTTTTGCAGCGGGCGAGTTGGCTCGCATCGTCGACGTTGAATCCGGTGCGGACGCAACTTTGCTTCACATAGTCATCGAAAAGCGTCGGCTCGGACAGACGGCTTGCGATATGAGACCATGCGTCCGCGCAACTCATGGTCTCGCCGCCCTTGTTCGCCGCCGTATAGACCGTCGAGAAGGTGGCTGGCCCTGCCATTGCCGCGAACGCTGCCGGGAGATCCGTTGTGGTCCGAAACAGCATGTCGTCATCAACGCCATAAGCGGGGGACACCCGTGCGACCGGATAGCATTGGCGGACATAGTCCTTGAGCGTAGCGTCAAGGAAGGTGTCGGTCATGGGGCCGCGGGGCGACGCTGCGTTGAAGAAGAGATTGAAGGCGTGGCCGCCTGCACCAAACTCCAGCTTGGCGGCAGGATCGAGCGTATTGTCGTCGATCGTTTCAGCCATCGAGCGCTCGATCATGTTTGTTGTTCCGGCAACCAACACGAGGAGATTGGGAACATCGCCTACGGCCTGATAGGCATTGCGCACACGGTCATAGACATGAACCGTGCCGGTCGTTGCCACGAACCCGACGAAGAGGCCGACGCCCATCAGGATCTGGAAACCAAATGCCACAAGGCCCATGCCTTGGCCGCGGATACTGGCGATCACAGCGCCCAGCGCAACGCCAGCAATCGCCATGATGAGCACGAGTGTCTCATAGCGTGGATCGGAAAAGATCATCGAGACGAGCCTGAAGGCATCGACCGTTTCCTCAAATCCGTCATAGCTATGATAGCTGGCTTCGAGCGCACAGGCAGGCGAGGGCAGGGCGAGAAAGGCTGCAGCCAGCATTATCCCGAGATGGTAGGCAAAAGGGCTATGTGTTGATTTGAGCATGAGTCGGCGCCTCTTCAACGATTTCGGCTTGCAGCAACGCCGGCAGCGTTTCGGGCATCCTGATCGCGCTGGCGTAGCAGGCCCGCATAGTTGGCTGAGAGGTTCGCCTGGTTCAGAGCGGCGAGATAGGATTGCCGCATCTGCGCACGCTGGCGCAAAACCTCCTCGCGCAGATCGCCTAGCTGTTCGATGCCTTTGGCGAGAATACGGGTCTGGCAGATGTTGGAACTGCTGCTGTCGGCAGCGCCGGCGGACGTCGCGCCGCGCTCGGCATTGGTCAACGTAAAGTCTATCGTGCGGGTAAGGTCATTGAGCATTTGATAGGCGAGCGTGAGCGCGACCAGTTCTTCGGTGTCGGCAATGACTGAATCGACGACGCCCTGCCGGACGCCCCATTCCAGCATTCGGTAGACAGGCAGCGTGCGGACATTGGCGATGAACTGGCGCTCTTCGGTCGTCAGAGCCGCCTTCGTCCTGATCTTGATCGCTATTGCTTCCAGCCGTTCGCGCGATAGGGCCAGGGCGCCTTTACCCGCGTCCTGCGAGCAATCGGATGACGTCGCGGGAATGTTCAGCGCGCGGGTCTGGACCTTTCCGGCCAGGAAATCATCGGGAGAGTCGGTATCCTGGGCGGGGCAGGCCGGGATTGCGGAGAAGAGCGGAACCTTGTCCATATTGTCCCAGCGCATATAGACGTCGCCGACCCGCGCCCGCATCACGCTCGCCCAGCTGCTCGCGCCAACGCGGGCGGCAGCGTGGGAAAGAAGGGAGCCGGTTCGAAAAATGTCGCTGACCTCGGCCGGGCAGTTGGAGAGCGCGTCCTTCAGATCCTCGGTTGGGTTGTTCGCATTGGACTCTATTTTTTCGCGGCTCTGCTGATAGCTTTTGGCAAAGCCTTGTTTGACCGACCGATAGCCCGTCATCTCCTCGATGATGCCTGACATATTGTCGTCGCCCTTCGCAATCTGGACCATCCGGTTCGACAAGCGGCAGTCGTTCACCTGAATAGAATTGAGATAATTGGTTGCTGCCTCCATCTTGCTGATAATATTACCCATTTTTTCGTCGAGCGTTTCGAGCAGATATTGGAAGGCAACCGCTGGGGCGGCCTGAAGAATGCTTTCAAGCTTCTGAACGAGATAGTCGGGATCGAGAAACGACATGCCGCCAAGGAACATGTCGATGCCGCCGCAACCAGCCTTTACTTTGGGAAGAGTGAGGCTCATCAGATAATCATTATGGACGTTGACCCGACCCGACATGCCGCCCGCCGTCACATAACCGCGGGTCTGGTCCTCGAAGCTGCCAGGACTGATGTAGGTCACATTGTCGAACCAGCTCTCGGCCCAGCCTTGCGCTTGCGCGGCGGGTGTCACTGTGGCGGCGCCGAGCGCTGCGAAGCTGGTCAGCACATATTTCGGTAAGGGGGCCATGGCGGGAGAAGTCCTTTCTGAAGAGGAAGAGGGCTGAGACCCGCCATGGTCAGCTCCCTTTGCGTTTGAAGTGGGTGCGACCGGCAGCCGTCGGGGCCACGATGCCGGTATATTTCGACATGGCCCGAAGGCCGACTTCAGGTCGGACGCCGGTCAGAAGCTTGGTTGCGAGGTAAATGTTGCGCCGCAAATTCGGGTCATGATCGGTACCGACGGCAGCGGGCACCAACCGCGCCTGATCGGATGCCGGCCGCACCCACAAAACAGGATGGCCAACCCAGGGGAGACCGAGGCGTCCGGATCGAATGAGTGCTTCTGCCGGCGAGATTGTCCGGACCTGCCAGCCATAGGCACGGCCGAAGCGAAGCAGCTTCGCCCAAAGATCGCCGCATGGTATGCAATCGGGGGCTGAACTCATCTCGACTACGAACATCCTGCCCTCCGATCGCAGGGTCTCGTCGAAATGGGATGGAAACTCCCGGGTCTTCGGGACACGTGCGAGCCAGATGCTCAATTCACGAGAGGTTACAATCGGGTGGATCGCAGCTTGCCTCGCCTTCTCTTTGTCACCTTGGGAAGTGGCGGACGCGCTCGCGGCAGGTCCCGGCATCATAGCCATTATCAGGATCATCATGCCATGCTTGAGTGTAAGGTGATTATGCCTTACATTGAGCGGCGAAAGGATCGCTTCGATGAACGCGTTAACCATCACAACCAAGGGCCAGATCACCCTCAAGAAGGATTTGCTCAAACATCTTGGTCTACAGCCCGGCGATCGGGTTGCAGTCGATAAGCTGCCCGATGGTCGCATCGAAATCCATGCCATCAAGCCGACCGGAAAGATCTCAGATGTCTTTGGCATTTTCAAACGAGAGGGACGCAAGCCAATAAGCATCGAGGAGATGAACGAGATCATCGGAAAGGGCTGGGCTGGCGAACTGTGAAAATCATCGCTGACACCAACATCCTGGTTCGTGCCATTGCGGACGATGACGAAGTTCAAAGCCCTTTGGCCCGAGCGCAGCTCGACGGCGCAAAGCTTGTTGCCCTGACCCTGCCGACCTTGTGTGAACTCGCGTGGGTCCTGATCAAAGGCTACAAGGTCAGCCGCGCGGCGTTCGTCGAGATGCTCCGCACATTGATTGCAGCGGATAATGTCGAAGTCGATCGCGCCGCGGTTGAAGCGGGCCTCGCATTTCTTGATGCTGGTGGTGATTTTGCCGATGGGGTCATTACCCATGAAGGCCAGTGGCTGGGAGGCGAAACCTTCGTCAGCTTCGATGTTCAGGCTGTAAAAATTGCCGAGCGGCGCGGCCGTGCCGCCCTTACGCCGGTTTGATGAGGGCGTCATCATCAGTCCTCGTCCTGCAATGCCAAGGGTTCTGACCACGCATCGGCAGAGCTGGTCGATACCGGTCCATTGGCAAGGGCATCAAAAAAACCGCCTTCTTCGCCTGCGCCGGTCATAAACTGCTCGGGCCGGATGTCGCCGTTCAGAAGGCGCACCGCCTGATAGGCCATCGCCGAGAGATTGGGGTAGGCCTCGACGCCGCTTGCGATGGCCATGCGCTGCTGGCTGTCGCGCTTGATGACCATGGTCGTGGGCGTCACCTCGACACCGAACCTTTGGCTGAGTTCTGGATGGACGTCGAGGTCCTGACGGATCACCTGCCAGCCAAATTCCTCCTGGAAGCGCTGGGCGATCGGCCACTGCACCTGGCAATAGCCGCAGCTTCTGCGGCTGAACATGACAAGGGCATAGGTGTGCGCGTTGGCACGTAAATAGGTTCGGCGCGCGGCCTCCTTGTGCGCGCCTAGTGCCGCGCGCGCATCGCCGACCATGGGGTTGGCGGATTTGGCACTGAGTTCCGGATGGGCCAGCATCGCAATCTGGGTGACGCCGGCAAATGCGCGGGCCTTGCGCCGCGCGAAATCCTGGAGCCGCCAGAAATCGGAAACGGCATCCACCGTCAAGGCGGTAGCCGCATAGTCGCGCTGCGCCTCGATGAGTTTGCGAATACGCGGTGGCGACCATCTGGCGAGTTCCGCCATTGGCGGAATGACGGGCTTCTCCACCGCCTCCTGCTGCTCCTTGGTGTCTACGGCGGCGGGCGGCGCCTCATACCACCAATAACCCTGCCGAACCTTGGCTGGCTGGGTCGCCGGATCGGCGCACAGGCCAGTAGCTGGTGCCATGAAGATCGTGGCGATTGCCAGCCTGGCAAGCCGCTGCCGCATCACAGCACGCGTTCCATGCGGATGAGGCCGGAGATCGGCACTAGCCCAAAATAGCGGCTGTCGAAACCGTCCTTATAAGAGGAGCCGATATAGGCTTGGCCTTTCGGGATCGGTCCATCCTTCCACTTGAAAAAATCAAGCCGCTGCCCTTTTTTGCCATAAGCCTTGCTGACGCCGATCAGACGCCCATTGCAGAAAAAAGCAGCTTCGAGCCGGGTGGGATAGCGATCGGCATGCATGGTGTAGGAGCCAAGATAATCACCAGGCAGGCAAAGGGCATATTTGGTGACGTTGACCGGAACAGGTCCAGCGAGTGGGTGGCGCAGCTCGAACATAACGAGGTCATTGCGTCCAATGAAGCCGCCGACCTTTCGCACTGCCCAGGCGTCAATAGAGGGACTGCGCACCCAGACGAACTGGGGCAGCGTCCACCAGACAAAAAGCGCGACGGCGCTGACGATGATAAGGGCTTTAGCCAACCGGCGCTGCAGGAACAGTTGGCTTTTATCCGGCGTTTGCAGCGCGTCCGCAGCCGCGCGGGAGAGGTCGCGGAGTTTGGACCAGACGAACTTACCGGTGTTCCAGGCGAGTCTGAGCATCGTGGACCTCCTTTTCGCCGCCAAGGCGTGCATAGGTTTCGAGCATTCCCGACAGTGCTGCGTCGCCGTAGACGAGCTGGCTGGCCTTGGCTGCCGTGGCAGCTTCCTCTTCGCGTTCGCAATAGGGTTTGGTCGGGTCGCCGGGCAGGAGCCCGAGCGCGGGCACGCGCGCAACGCCATGCTGGCGGAACAGTATCGGATCGACAATGAGCTGAACATCGCGCATTGCGCAGGCAGGCCCTTCACAGCCCGGTTCTCGCCGCAGGATTTGCGCGGAAAGCTTGGCCATCGGACCCATCTTGGTAAGGCCGCCGGGCAATCCCCGGAACGCGAGGACCCCCCGCGTGCGTTCAAGCTGTCCGGCATAGGTCCGTAACGTGGCAATGGGCATGGAGGAGGAGACGAACAGGACCGGTACCCAACTATTGGGTGGCGCTGGCGTTACCGCCTTTGCCGCAGCCAACGGCGTTGGGGCCTCCAGGCCAAGAGCTTGCGCCAATCGCTTGCCCATGTCCTCAGAATCGCGCGCGAGTTGTGCTTCACCGGCCAGCCGGGCTGCGCGTGCCCTTTCCTCAAGGCGAGAATTTGATGTGTGGGCGCGCATCGCATCGAAGGCGCGTTTGCGTAATTGCGGGGATGGCGCGGGAATGATGGGAGAAGATATTGCTGCGTCCTTCCCTTTGGCGTTACGCACTCGCGCCTTGGCTTTTGCCAGTTTTCCCATGGCCTTTTCACCCTCAGAGGGCGAGGCTGCTGTGGCTGGCGGTGACATGGTGTCCGGCGCAGCTGCGAGCGTGTCAATCGGCCAGCAGCTCACCACCATGAGGGCAGTAGCCCGCCTAATATTGGACGGCGTTGAGATAGGCATCGACCTTCTTCTCCATGTCGGAACCGATGAGATCGGCCGATCTGGTCTCGATCTCGTCATAATATTCGGACAGATTCATCTTGCTGAAGTCGAGGGCCTGGAATTCCTGCGCCGTAAATCCACGGCAGTTCGGAGACCTGACCTCGCCCCAACCATTGGCGAACGCCTTCAATTGCGGGCGCCCCTGCTCTTGGATGATGCGGCCGAGCTTACTGTTGAAGCAGCATTGGCTTTTGGCCTTCTGGACGCACAGCCCCAGGACTTTCGATGAGCAATAAGTGCCGACTTCATGGCACATGCCTGATCCGCGGAGCATTCCAGCTTCCATATCTTGTTGGTCGCAGCCCTGGAGCAGCACCTCGACCATGAAATTGATCGCAAGACTGATGGCGATGGACGTCGGATCGATGCCGACGATAAGCGCATTGGCGCCCGCGCTTGCAGCCTGGCTCGCCGTCGCACCGGCCTTGAACGCGGTATAGGCGGCCTTCATGCCAGTGAACACGCCCTTGGCGATGGCGATCTTGGTGCCTATGGAGCTGATCGACGAGCCCATGCCGTCTTTAACGATCTTGTCTTTGTCCTTGCAGCAATTTTGGAAGGTGACGCTCAGGCCCGGCGGGCGGCAGCGCAGCTTTCGTCCACCGAAGATTTCGACAGTGCCGAGGCAGTTGCCGTCGGCGTCGACTGCGCCATCTGCCGCTGTACCCGGATCCTCGATCACCACCTCTTCTTCGACCTGGCTGGCGCTGGTCTCGATGCAGCTATGGGGTGAGCAGATCGGGGCTGAGACGCCGTCGGGTGAGAGGCAGGCATATTGGTTGCCCAGCGGACAGGCATAGCCGCCAGAGGCGTCCGACATGCACGTCATCTGCTCGATCGGGCACAGATGGTCTCCGCTTGCCGTCATAGTGCAACCTGCAATCTCACCATCATCGGCGGCATCGCCGTTGCCGTTGAGATCTGCCGCGCAAAGCCATTGCTGGGCATGGACAAGCTGCGGTTGGCCACAAGTTGCCAATAGCAGCGTCAGCCAAAGCAGGACCGTGCGTTTCTTCATTGGCCGCGCGCCGTGCAGACAAGGTCTGCGCCTGCAAGGCGCACCGTCTGCATCATGGTGACGGCCTCGGGAAAATCGTCAAGGCAGCCACAGGCCGACACGATGTCCTCGCCGGCGCCTGCAGGGCAGACATTGTCAGCAGAGCAGAGATGGTAATAGCTGTCCCATCCCTGATCAGAGATTTGCAGATGCCCCACCACGCCATCGAGCGCTGCATCGCTGTTGGTCCGCGCTTTGCGCGTCTTGCAGATCGGCTCGCATGTCGCGACAGGATCCTGGGCAGGCAATGAGAAAGCGCGCTGCGTCTCCTGATAGCCGCCGTCCGCAGTCTTGATCCGATCGCTCAGCATCGTCTCGGTGGAGCGGTCGATGATATGAGCGGCGCGGGTGAGATCAGGGGCTTCCTGGCTTCCTGTATCGACGATGCAGGCATAGCGCCGGTTGCGCGCAAAGAAGTCGCGGGTAATCGTGATGGCGCACGCGCCGGTCCCGATCATACGGGTTTGAGGCAGCGGCGAGAGGCCGGTGCCGATACCATTTCTAAAAGTCGTCACATCATCTACGGTCTCGTCGCGCAGCGTACACTGGCGTTGGCTAACGAGGCTGTTGCAACGATCCACGAGCCGTTCGGTCGTTCGACAGGAAAGATCGAGGTCGGCCTCGATCTGTGCATAGGCCTCGCCTTCGTCGCCAACGGCGACGCGTAGCCAGATTTCATGTGTGCCCGGCGTCATCGCGGCGGTGATGTCGAGCGCAGGCCGAGCGTCATAGGTAGCCTTGCGATCACATTTGCCAGGCGGCAGTCCCATACCACTCCATGTCGAGGGCCCCGCCGCAATAAGCTGGCCATCGACCCGCACCTGCGCCCAGTCGTCTGCGAAATAGCGCGCGAGGCGAACTGCCTTCAGCCGGTCGGCGTCCGCTACATCAATCGTCATCCGATAGTCGAAAAGCGTGCACGCACCGCCCTTGAGGCTGTTGTCGCTCGGTGATCCCATCAGGAAGCTGACCTGTGCGCCGCCGGTCTGGTTCGTCGCATAGCCGCCCGACGTGCGCCTAATGATGGACTCTAGGTCGGCCTGGCTTGACGAAATTTCGCGGGTGATCGTGCAGGCGGATATCTGCTCGGCCTTTCCAGTTGCCGCCGGGGAAGCCTTCACCGCCTGGAAAATACTGCTGCTTTGCGCCACGTCTTGCGCATCGCCGGCCAGGATCTCGGGGGTAGCGCGATATCTTGTCTGCTCAACCTTCGGGTTCGACAGGCATGCGGTTGTCTGGGCCCCACTATATCGGATCGCAGTTCCCTCGACCTGCGCCTGGGCAATGCCGATGCGAGGATCGGCGGTGGTGAGCGCGCCAACGATCCCTCCGCCAAGATCTTTGAGAATATCGGCCATATTAGCCCAGGCTAGGCTCGTCCCGCAGCTGCTGTTGATACAATAGCAGCCCGAAAGACTGGTCATTGGCGTCTGCTTAAGATCGATCTTGAGAGTGCTGTCCACAGACCAGCCATAAGAGCGGCAGCCCTCCCATGTGCCAGGATTGCAGCTTATGATGCCATTGCCGCACAGGCCGGAAACCGGAACCGGTAGCTGGGTCAGACTGTCATATGCGCCGTTAAGATCACGATCATGTAAGATGCGGACCTGGGTAAGATCCCCGGTGCTGCCAGGCTGAACCAGCACTTCCAGCAGTGTCGACGTCTTTTGGCAGTTCACGTTCGGGGCGAACCCGGTCTTGCCGTCGATGGTCGTGATGGACTGTCCACTAAGGCCTGGCGTTACAAAGTTGGATTGCAGGGCCTCGCTTGACCCCGTGCGGGTGCGTGATGCCGCGGCTGCGGACCGGGCCCGATCCTTGACACTGGGCTCGGTCTTTTGAGCCATCGCCGCAATTTGAAAGAGGAGCGGGGCGCCTAGCGCGCAGAGAGCGACACGTGACATGATGTGCATCGCGCCGCCGCAAGCGGCTACGTCTTTCCACCGAAATCGCAACAAGATACCGGATGTGCGCTGATAGGCGGCCCGGGCGCCAAGGATGGTGAGCGGCCTTGCGCGCACCCTGGGACCACATTCAAGCTGGCAGCATGGGATCGCAGGCGGGCTGACGTCGTGCTTTGGAAGAGGTGGAGCGACGCCGTCTGGGGGCGCCGACGTCGCTCCTGCACCACGCGCGTCCAGCTGGCCTCGGGGGCTGTGGCGGGCAGATCGGGAGGCCTTTCGGCCGCTCGCGGTGCATCTGGTGGACGATCGGCTCATGGCGCCGCAATCCCGGCGCAGCAGATCACCTTTTCAAATAGCATGAACTGGGCGTTGTCTTTTCCAGGGGCATGCTTGCCCGATGACCACAGAGCCCCGGGGCGGCCAATGTTGACGCACTTGCCACCCTTGGCCGGCTCCATGATCTGGAATTTGTACCGACTCTTGGTCCAGATCGGTTGCGCCTTGGACGAGCAGCCGTCAGACGAAGAGATAGTGAGCGCGCCAAGGCGTCCCATCATGAAGGTGCCGCGTGCGGCCAGGCCGGCCCAGGCCTCGACGCTGTCTCCATAATGGATGTCGCCCGCAATCGGATAGGTGGCGCCCCAGCTTCCCATGCACCAGAAAAGCGGATCGATGACCTTTCCCGCGGCGGCGGCTGCGCTGTCGGCCATGCAGGCAAGACCGGCCGCAGGATTACCAAAGAGAATGCCTTCAGGCTGGATGATAGCGCCCAGCGTACCCGACTGCCAGGTTGGCAGCACTTCGGTGATCATCGCGACGTCGAACCCGTCATCCCCGATGCAGGGAAGATCGGTAAATATGTCGAGCATCTTCCAGACCGGTGCGACATAATAATGCATCTGTGCGAACATCTTCTGGCTGTTCGTCCCGTCCGAAATCCCGCTTTGGCTGCCCTGCAGTTTTCCCCCTGTCGGCATGAGATCAGCGCCCAGCGCCATCATGCATCCTGGTTCAGTCACGACATCCACCATGCGGTTGGGCGACCAGAAGCTGACCTTGACGCCGAACCAGAAGCTTACACCTTTTCGGCACGCGCAGAGCGGCTTGCTCGCTGATTGAGCATCCAGTTCCTTGTCGAGCTTGTCGAAGCTGCCGACCTTCACCCCGCCGATGGTGATCGGGAAGATACAGGTCCAGCGGACCTTCGTGATAGGGTTGAAGATCGTGCCAGCCTCACATTTCGACGCGTGAGCGGTCGAGACGGGGGCGACGACCGTCATAGACATGGCAGCTGCCGCTCCGCGCAAGACGATAACCCAGCTTTTCATCGCGTTACCTTCCGCAACGCGCGGGCGGGCGGAACTTCGGTCAACAGCAAACGCTGCCCGGCCTGGGTAACGATGACCGGCGCGACGGTGAGGCCGAGCCTGTCTTTCACACGCTCTTCAAGAATGAACAGCGGGCGTCCGACCTTTTCGCCAAGGCTGAGTGCATCGCCGGCAGTCAGAAGGATGAAGTCGCTCGGGTCGGCGCTGCGGATCGCCCAGGCAAGGTCTTGTGGGTGCACGATCACCAGGCGCTGGGGCAACGACACATAGGTCAGGGGATTGAATGTGTAGCCCTTGGGGTACAGCATCGTACCGTCGGGCAGAGCGATGTCGAAATCCAGGGTGTAAAAGGGCACGACGCTGCGCGTTCGGGCCTGTGTCGCGGTGCCGAGCGTTGCAGCCCGCATCGCGGTCCACTTGGCTCGCGGTCCAAAATGTGCGGCTATATTTGCCGGCTGCCGTGCCGCTCGAGCCTCTATTTCAGCCATGGCGTCGGGTTCGGCGATGGGCCAGGTGCGACCGATCGTGGCCGTAGCGGCATGCGCCAGGGACGCCGAAGACACCGCTGCAATGGCCAAGCTCCGCCAAATTTGCCTGGAAGACCAGAATTTCTTAGCCATCATACTGCCTCCCGTACGGCGGAAGGTTGGTGCTCTGGGCCCGCGTGGCGCACGCAAATGCGCCAATTGCAGTCAATAGCATCGTACCTGCCAGGACCCGCAGCATGGCGAAGGACGGATCTGGAGCCGCCAGCAACAGGACGCAGGCCAGGATCGCCTGGAGAAAGCCGCCGATCATGAGGCGGGCAGGCCCGGTCGATGGGCTTGACGAGAAGATGCCGTTCATGACCACCACCGCCTGTATCGCGCGAGCAGAGCCTCCCAGCTGCGACTGGCACCTGCCGATAGCCCGAGCAGGAGCATGCCGCTGCCAAAGCAGGCGGCAGCGACCAACACCGTCGCCCGAAATATCGCGAAGGGCGTTTTGCCAAGGATGATGCCGGCTGCAGCGATCAGCGTTGCCATCATGATCGTTTCAACTGTGATGAGACGGAAGCGCCAAATCCAGGCCTCTTGACGAAGGCGGTAGGCTACGCGCGTCTCGACCTCCCTTTCCACCGCTTCGCGCTGATCAAGAGGCAGCAAGAATTGGTTGCCGTTTTTGGCCCCGTCTTTCACAGCGCTGCCTCCCTTTGTCCTGGACCCTTGCCCAGAAGCTGGGCGGGATCGACACCAGCCAGTTCGCACACAGCCTCCAGCGGCGAGGCACCGCGCGCCAGCAGGTGCTCGAAGGCAGCGACCTCTTGGGGCGCGCTGGTATTGATCCAATAGGAGAAGGGGTCGACGACGAGGCGCGCGATGCCAAGGCCTAGGGGAGAGTCGATAAAGACTTCGCTATAGTTGGGCTTGTTGTTTCGAACCGATTTCAATAGATCGAGAACGAAGCCTGAATAGTCCAGGATCTTGTTCTCCACTGCCTTATCATAGGTCGAGCCTTGCAGGAGAAAGCGCGTCGCCGCATTTTCCAGGATCACCTGTCCCGTGCCGCCGAACAGCAGCAGATCGTTCATCGACTGAAGGACGATGCCGAAACTGCCCTGATATTTGCGTGCGCGCCTGTAACCCTGGCCGAACGCTTCGGCGAGACGGGACAAATCCTGGCCCTCGCTTTTGCTCATGAACTGCGCGGCCTCGTCGCACAGGACAAAGCGCGGCCTATCGCGGCCCGAGAGATAGAGTTCCTGCGTGACTGCATTCACCACCACCATGACGATGACATTGAAGAGTTCAGGCATATTTTTGAGCCGTTCGAGCTCAAGCACGACGAATTCGTCGTTCGATATGTCGAGCGTCGATGGACCATTGAAATAATGGCCATAGGCGCCGTCGCTCGCGAAATCGCGCAGGTTGAAAGCCAATTCGCGCGCGACAGGCACGAGATGGTCGACCCGGTCGAGATCGGTCATTACATGGGCAGGATAGGCGCCCAGCCAGTCGCGAACCGCGTCAATGCCTGCGCTCGCGCGCCCTGTGTCGATCGTCCACTGGACGGCGGACTTTATAAGGTTCCACTGCGAGGTCGAGACGCCCCTGCGGGTCGCGGCGTTAGCCATTTCTGCGACGATTGCGACCGCCATGGCGATCGCCGACTGTCGGTCGTCGCCATCGATAGCCAGGCCCATATCGAAAGGATTAAGGACGAGATGCTCTTCGCCGATATCGATGTAGCGGCCAGAGCATAGGGTGCAAAGCTTGCGGTAGCTGCCACCGATATCGATGATCCGGATGAGCGCCCGGCTCGCATAATATTGCTGGCACAGATTATTAAGGAGAAAACTCTTGCCCGCGCCGCTTTCAGCCGAGACGATGAAATTATAATTGTTGATGCGGCTGTCGAAGAGATCAAGCGTGACGAGCTGTCCCTTGCGGCCGGTATAGAGCAGCGCGGGTCTGCCACCGCCACGAAAGTCGGTCTGAACAGGAGCCATCAATACAGCGGCCTTGACCGGCATGCGGAAGTCGCGCTCGAGAAGCTTCATGGTCCGCCTTTCAGGATAAAGGCCAAAGGGGAGGCTCATCGCCAGCAGGACGGGATTGAGATAGCTTTCCTCCTGCATCATGAAGGGGAGAGGCTCGCTTTCCCAAAGCCGCTTGGCGCGGGCTGCCATCTCGCGGGCCTGGGCGCGGGTTTCCCCGAACAGCCAAACCGTTGGGATGACCGACACGAACTTGCTGTTGCCTGCTTCATCCAGAACCCAGCCAATCTCTTCGATCTGCTTGCCGACCTCGACGGCGAAGGAGCCGGCCGCTTTTTGCGCAGAAAGGATTTGGGCGCGCTTGTGGATTTCAAAAGCGCTGTGATCGAAAAGGATATTGAGGGTGTAGAGGAAAGGACCGCCGATCTGGTCGCTGTCTTCCGACGATCCGCGCATGCCGCCTGTCAATCGGTTGGCGCGCTCGGCCGTCACCCTGCGGGCGGGCGACTTTGGCGTAAGGCAACGTGCCACCTGATTGCCAAGAAAGACCTCGGGTCCTTCGAACACCAGGTCGGGTCCGGCATCGATTATCTGCTTGCGGACCGGCTGCGCCGCAATCCCATCCTCGCCGCAAGCAAAGACGCCGGGGGCACGCACATGGACCCCGTTGAAGATCCGGCGATAGAAGGCGACCAGCTGCTCTGGCGCCATCCTCTCGATGCCGAGCTTAGCCAGTTGTTCCTCGATTTGGCGCCGCATATCGTGGCCCATGGCCGTGCGGGTCTTGATAGAAAGGAAGCTTCGGAAGTTGCGGATTGGAATACCGTGGAGTGCGCCCAGACCGTGACGCCCCTGGTGTAGATAGTCATAGGTCTGCTGGGCCGACGCCTGGATCAGTGGGTCTTCGCGCGTCTTCATGTCGAGAAATGCGTCGAGCGCATCGTCTATCAGGGGATCGGCGAAGGTATGAAGCTGGACGACAGTGTCAGGCGGGAAATGGATATTGAGCAGGCCCTGGAGCGCGCCATGGACGTTTGCGAACATATAGGCGCAAGGCACCAGTTCCCAGGCATAGCCCCAGCCATCGTCTATGCAAAGGAAGCCTTCCTCGCCCTCATCCCAGGCGACCATTGGCAGATAGTCAGAATAGGCATCGCGCGCGACGCTCTGGCGCAACCGCGAAAAGGTCATGCCGCCGCCAGTACGGGAACCGGGCGTCTTCATGGGCGTGCACCTTCGGGCGCCTCAATCCCATCCGACGGACGCTCGCGCATTTGGTCGAGGATTGGAGCCTTGGCCGCTGCCGAGATCGGATCGACCAGATAGTCGCCAATGACCCACTGCGGCTTGTCGAGCAGCGAATAGACATAGCGCGGCATATAGAGCCGGTCAGGCCGCGCTCGGTCGGCATAAGGCAGGATCAGCGTGCGAACCGCGCGAGAAGGCCGAAGCATCGGTGTCACCGGCGCTTCAATCAAACCCTGCAATTCTCGATAGACGCTGTCACGATAGCCTTGATAGGCCGCTGGGCGCGCTCGAACCGAGCTTTTGCCTGCTTGCATGCCTGCACGATCGGCCGTTACCTGCTTCTTTAAAAGCCTGCTGTCGGCAGTGACGGTGGGGTCTGAGTGCGAGAGGCGCCCGGCAACAGCATCGGCATAGGCTTGGTCGGGGTGAATGCATTGACCATGATCATTATTCTTGCAGGAGAATTTCTCCGAATAGGGCGACATGAGCGAGCCGATGCTCGCGCAGCCTGAAAGCGCGACGAATGGAGGGATAATCCATGTCGTGACAGTTATGGAAAGGAGTTGGCTTGGAGGCAGCATGGACTTTCGCTCCTGAATGGTCGCATGGGATTTCAAAATTTCGAGCCCGCGCTTGGCTTGATTTCGAGGGAGACGCCTTCCTGGATGACCACGACAACGTCTTTGGCCGCGCCGACCTCGACGATGGGACCAGCCTGCCGGGCCAGATCGAGATAGAAGTCGGTCAGTTTCTCCGAGGATTTGCCAAGGCCACCGGCGATTCCGGACTTGGCGGCCTCGCCTGCATCGAGCGAACGGACATTGCCGAGTGCCGAAGTCGAAACATCGCCAAAGGTGGATTCCACCGACTGTGAAAAGCCGCTGACGGTGCCGGCAATGAAGGAGCGGGCGAGCGCGGCGCCGGCCCTGGTGACGACCTTGCCCGAGAGACCTTTCTTCCCATCGGTGTCGACGAAAAAGCCCTTGATGGGCTGGTCAACCACTGAGCGCTCGTCAAAGTCGACACAGGAAAGCGAGACCAATTGAACCTCGACCCGTTCCTTGGCCAGACTGCCCGTGGCGTTACCGACGACAAAGCAACCGGCGAGGTTTGCCTTGACGTCGTTGGGCAGAACCGCGGGCGCCTGAACCCGCGCGATCAGCGGTTCGGGATTACTGGTCGCATCCCGGCTCGCCAAAGCGTCAATCCCGGTCAGAAGCCGCGCCTTCATGAAACCAGGCGGTAAATAGATCGTGCGGGCTTTTTTTTTGGGTGGGCGAGCCTCAGCCGCATCGGTTGCCGTAATGGCCCCGGCGCTGGTCGCACTGCCGATCGAGCCGACCACTTTCTCCTGCGGTGGGGCAGGTGGCGCAGCGGGCGCCATGGGCGGGGGCGCAATGTCGTTCTGCTCGGGCCCGGATGGCGCGTTCTGTCCGCCGGTCGGCGGATAGGCCGGTATATCGCCGCCGGGGAAGGCAGAGGGCAGGTCGCCCGATTCCACATCTTCGCGCGCGGTCGGATCGACGGGGGATATCTTGCCCTCCTCAATTGCACTTATCCGGTCGCCAAGGAGCGACTGGCCATCGAGGATCTTCTTGAGGTCACCCCGCATCTTGAGTTCGAGACTGTCGCCGCGGAGCCCAGCGCCCATGTCGAGCTTGGAGGCGCTAGGGGGCAGTTCCGCCGGCATGTTGGAGCTACTGCTTGCCTCGTAAAGCCCATAGCCCAGGATCGCGATCCCGGCGGCGACGCCGGCCTGCTTGCAGCGTAGCTTCTGGGTCGCGCTGAGCGCAGCCCAATGGGTTTTGAAATCAAGCAGCGGCGCGCCGCGGGTTCTTACTCCGTCCTGTGAACTGTCGGCGTCGCTCTGGGGCTTCGAGTTGCGGTCGTCGCCGGGTTTGGCGGTCAAATCCTCATAGCCCGCCCTTCCTTTGTCGATCATGGTCGCTCTCCCCGCCGCACGACAATGAGGCGCGCACTCTCGCCGGCCTTGAGGTCGGACCGGTCGAGTGTGAGGGCGAAGATTGTCGAGCCCAATTCAGAGCGCAGGAAGGACCGCTCATCGAGATGGACGGGCTGTTTTGCCGTGATACTATATTCGGACGCCGATAGGCTTGCGCCATCGATCTGCACCGCCTTTCGTTCGGCAATGGTGAGATCGGGGAAGGCGGTGATCTTGATCGGTCCGGCCTGTGGCGCCGTCTCGGCGAAACTGGCCGGCAGCCGATCTGCAAGGAGCGAAAGGGTGATCGAGACCGCGCGCTCTTCTTCGACGAGGGGACCAAGAAGCTCCATGTTCGCCGTTGCCCGCTGATGGGTCCCAGAGATGAGGGTGACGGTTTGCGCGGGAATATCTGCTGGTTCGGCATAGAGCGGATAGATGGCGCCGTTGCAGGAGACGAAGAATTCCGACGGGGCGGTCACATAACTGCGCGTGACCTGGCCCTGATCGTCCGTTTCCTTGACCAGGAATTTAATCCAAGCGTCGGCGCCTGCGCGTTCAACGGCAATCGCTTTCTCAGCAGAGAATTTGACATCCTCTATCTCTCCGCCGACGCAGATCAGATGATTAATGTCGCGGTTGGAGAGGCGCAGCGTGTTGGTTTGCTCGGGCAGCGCGGAAACAGGCTGGGACTGGGCGTTGGCGACCATGTGCATGCCCGACAGGCCCAGAATGACCGCGAGCGCACCAAAGGCTTCAGCGTTCAGCATTGAAATTTTCCTCGGTAAGAGCGGTCAGCCAGAAGCGGCCATTGTCGATGGCGAAGCGGACGCGCAGCGTGCCTCGAAACTTGCGGATGACGCCGCCGATGACGCGGACCTTTTCGACCGGAACCTGGATATCGCGGTCGGTGTAGACGACCGGTTGATCGGCCCGAATATAGGTGGCGATCGAAAGTGTCGGATTGTTGGCCAGCTCGTCCAAAATGCCGTTCAGACTATCCCGCAGCCCATTATAGGCGGTCGGATGGGCGAGGGTGAGCAATTCCTGAAACTGCCGGTCCGCCGAATAAGCCGAATAGGTGCCCGACAGAGCGACGATGTTCCGGGTGATGGTGCGCAGATAGGCAGCGGACGGCTTGCTGCCCGTCACATAGAGGTCGCCTGACGCGCCGAAGGGAATGACGATCGTGCGCTGGCTCTGGCTGGAGCTATAGATGACAATACCTAGCACGCTGGTCACGCCGAACAGACCCACCACCGCAAATTTCAGCAGGCGGTTCTCTTCGAAGAGATTGGAGGAACCCTGAAGGTAACGGTGGATTCCCCAGCTCGACGGCTTGCCCATGAGCGGATCTGTCGTTTTGGCGGCTTTTTGTGTGGACGAGAGCATGGGTTTAGGTCCCTCACTCAAAGAAGCGGGTCTGGGTTGGACCCGGATAATGGGAAAAGCGCAGAAGCCCCCAGCGCCAGGCCAGATGGGGGATGAACCCCCGCGGCTTGGTCCGTTTCCAGGGGATGAAAAGGAGAAGGGAACAGAGGAGCGCCCAGCCGATCACGCCGCCCACGATGACCGCGACGAAGATGGTGGCCATGACCAATATGAATTCATCGGCGCCGAACCAGAGGATCTGGACGGGGCGGTGAAGATATTGGGGAAGACGCTCGTCCATGTCCCTTCTCCTCCTGCTTCACGACACCCCGCAGGGCATCGTTCCGGGAGCCGACTATCGGCTCCGGTAGGGTAGTGCCGGCGCGGATATGAGAGCCGCGCGAGCGCTTTAGATGTGTGTCAGATCGTCATGCCGAAGGTCTGGAGGATCGAATCGGCCTTGATGAGGCAGACCGCCGCCACGATCGTCGGAATGCCGATCATGATGTTGGAAAAGAGGCGCGAGACGCCGAAGAGAAAGGCCGCGACGCCTCCAACAAATCCCAGAGGTCCCTTGACCCCCTGATTGACCACGATGTCGTAGATGTCGTAGCCAAGATCGCCTTGCGCCGGTGCCGAGAAGGCATGGGCCGCGCTGCCGATAACGGCCAGCAGGGCGAGGGCCACACCATAGTCCGCCGCCGACGCAAACCGTTTTCCCAATAGCATATTCATGAACTTACCTCCGTTGAACCAGACCGTCCCTGGATGTGCCTGCCGGCATCGATCGAAATCGCTGTCGGCCAATGACGCTGCTGGACGGCCCATCAGGGGCGGCGCCATCGGCATTCCGGTCCGTCTCATCGGGTGGGCTGCAATCCTGTAGACAGCTGCTGGACCGCTTGAGAAGGCCGCCATGATATTGGGAAAGCGCCGGGCTTAGCCGGTCGACTTATTTGGTTGCATGGTCCGACCCTTGCTTGTGCTCAAGCCAGGCCTCGATCTCGCCCTGCTGGAAACCCGAGACGAGCTTGCTGCCAAGGATGATCGTGGGTGTGCCAGAGAGACCGACAGCTTTGACCGCCGCATCGTGCGCGGCAAGTCTCGCATGGCCCTGCTGGCAAGCGTCCAGCTTGTCCGGCGTCGCGCCGCCATAGAGAGCTCGGAACGTTGCTTCGCTGTCTTTGGCGCAAAGGATATGCTCGGCCTTGCGCGCGGCGCCAGGATGAATGCCGCTAACAAAGAAGAGGAGGCGGCGAACCGGCTTTCCCTCGGCGGCCTTAGTCGCCCAAAAGCGGTCGAGCGCGCGGCAATAGGGACAGTCCGGATCGGTAAACTCAATCACCTCCGGCGCATTGACAGGACCGATTATGAAGGCTGCTGAGCGGTCGAGACCTACGAGACGTTTTCGGGCTGCAGCGTCTTGCGCGAGTGCGGTTACATTCACGCCGCTACGATCATAAATAGCCGCGAAGAGGATATGCTCGCTCTCGGGGGCATAATAGACCATCCTGCCGCCGGCATCTGCCTGATAGATTGGCCCCTTGATCGGTGAGGGACCAAAATCCTCAAATGTGAGGTTGGTGAAATTTTGCTTGAGCTGCCGCTCTGCCTGCGCTGCCGCGCTTGCGACCACGGCTTCACTTCTCTCCTGCGACATGGCCTGCTCGGCAGCCAGGAGAGGTACGAGCATCAGCAATCTGCCAAGGCGTTTAGCGTACGCCATGACTAGCCTCCTGGCCTTTGCGCGCCGACCGTAAAAAGCGCGGAAGAACCACGCGCGCGCCAAGCTTAACGGTGCGCTTATCGTCGTCGTGCTCGAGCGCTTCAGCGCTGTCCCTTACCCGAATGGCAAAGCCGACGCCGTCATGAACGACCTCCTGTACAGGCGCCGTCCGGATGCTGGTTGCGGAGGATTGTCGTGCCGCATTTTCCTGCGCCAAAAAGCCCAGTAAAGTAAGACTGATTAAAGAAGACGTCACTAAAATTCTCCGATTTTTTTTGCGAAATACTACCGCGCATTCCCACTTGATTGAAAAAGCATGGCTCTGCGTCATGATTTAACTCGATGCTATGGTGATGATTGAAAGCACTGCTGACCGCAACCTCAGGAGCACTCAAGTGCGCATTGCGCATTACACTTCCCAATGCGCACTACAGTTCGCATGCCGGAGAAAAATGCGTATTTTCAGCGTAATAGCGGATGCTCATAGCCATGTGCAAAGCGCACAGACTAACTCTGCCGTCACCAACCCCCTGATATATCGAGAAAAGACTAGCCAGATCGGCGATTGTTGTGGTTGCACGGCAATGTTCTTTCCCTATTGTCGATTATCAGGGATGCCGTGGCGGGCTCATTCTCCAAGAAGGGGAGCACATGTCACCAGATCGGGGGACTGCGCTAACGACCAGTCCGCTATTGACCTTCGTTAAGGAGCTTTCCGGGCGGCGGATCGAACAGGCGCGCAAGCGACATGGCATCACGCAGATAGCGTTCGCGCGCGAGATCGGGATCAGTCGACGATGGTTGCAGGAAATCGAGTCCGGGAATCCCAGTTCCCGCCTCGACCATCATGTTACCTGCGCGGAATATCTCAAATTATCGACCGGTCATATCTTCCTGCCACTCTTATTTTGCGCGCACCAGATGGAGTTTCCGCGTGAGCTGACTTATGGCGACTTTCATGAGCTCGAGCGCGAGTGCATCGATCTCATCGTGCGCAAGAATATCACTAGGCTTCAGGCAAAGTTGACGCCACGCTGGTGGTCCAAAAAGCGTAATGATCTGGCCTGATTGAGATGGCGCCGCTGGATCCATTGACGCATGACCGCGTCTATCGTGCTCTCAAGCAAGACATCCTATCTGGGCGGATCGCGCCTCCTGGCAGGCTCGCCGCCGCGCAGATCGCGCGGAATTACCAAGCGAGCATGACACCTGTCCGTGAAGCGATATACCGGCTTGTCGGAGAAGGCGTGGTAACTATGAAGGAAGGCGGCTTCTATGCGACACCTTTTGATCCTGGGATGCTGGCTGATATTCTAGATCTTAGCCAGAAGCTGCTGGTGATCGGCCTCAATCGGTGGAACGACGAAACGCTGCCAGCATCGACACCTATGCTGGTCGATGATCTTTGCCCGGCCGATTGCGTGCGCCTGGTGGAAAATGTGTTTCAGCATCTTTTCGACGGGACCGGCAATCAGGCGATATCAAGCTGGGGCAAGGCTGCCAATGACCGCCTCCACAGCTTGCGAATCGCCGATTGCGAGGCGCATCGGCGGGCACGCCTCGAATGCAGAACGATCTTCAATCATGCTCTGGAGCGCGATCGAACACGTCTTGGACGACGGATACTTACTCATCACCGCCGGCTCTTCAGGCTACTTGCGACGTTTTAATCTCTGGGCCGCCGGCGGCTTTACGCTGGTTTGACGATGCTCGGGATGAACATGCCTTTGGACATTCCGCATGGCGCCAGATCGGCGATTTATGAACTGCGAAATATGCTCCTGGCTAAATTATCCTGTCTTCGCCGGCATTTCAGCCGGTATAGTCAAGGAGTAAGACGATGACCAAGGAAGCATCCATGGGCCAGTCCGATATCATCGAACTGGGCGCCGTGACCGAAGTGACCCGCGGCATCAGCGCAGGCGCTGACGATGTCCTCAATCCGCAGACGCGCGGAAGCATGGGCCTGACCGACGAAGACTGACATGTGGGGGGGGCCGCGCCACAGGCACGGTTCCCCTTTTTCCGTGGGGGCACAGACATGGGACTTGCGCTAAAAGAGCATATCATCTTTGGGACATGCGCAGGGCGCGCTGTATTCCTCGATTACGAGGAAAATCGCTATTTTTGCCTGTCTCCCGCGCTTAACGACGCGTTTTTGTCGTTGCAGACGCGCCAGATCAGCGAGGATAACGAACTCGTCGGGGCGCTCCAGGCGGCAGGGGTCATCAGGGTGGTAGCTGGGCAAGACGATCTGTCGCCAGCCTCCATCCCGGCGGCGACTTCGACCCTTTCTGAGGATCCCATCGGGATGACTTTGGCCAGCTTTTCTGCAATCACAGCGCTGGAATGTCTCAGGGCCCGCTGTCATCTCAAGCATAGGCCGCTAAGGTCGTTTCTCGATCCGAGCAAAGCGGGGCTGCTTTACGAGCGCGACCGTTTCGTCGCCCAGGATTTGATATCTCTTGTGCGACATTTCCAGGCCCAGGGGCGCATCCTTAGTAATCGCGACCGTTGTCTTGCGCACTCCATTGCTTTGCGCTGGCGCCTTGAGCGGGAGGGCCATGGAGCGGCTTTGGTGTTTGGCGTACGTTTGTTCCCGTTCCAGGCGCATTGCTGGCTACAGCGCGGCGTAACCGTGCTCAATGATCATCATGAGCATGTGGCTCAGTACACGCCGGTACTTGCGGCATGAGCGCGGGAAGCTTTCTAGCTGTCGCTGGAGCGCAACCTGATGCGTGGAGCGACGAGATTTGCTCAAGGCGCGGGTTCAAGATCGTTTTTCGAGGAGAGCGGCTGCTAGTTGGGACAGATGGGCTTATGCCCTTTACCCTTATACCGCGGAACGGAGGGGTCGTGCTGGGGTCTCTCTACGGGCGCCATGCGACCAAAGCTGATCTTGGATACGGTCTTGAAACGCAGCCGACTGACTGGCTTCAATATCTTCGTCGAAATTGTTGGGGTAGCTATGTTGCGTTGGTCGACGGCCCACCGCTTATCGCCAGAGATCCGTCCGGCGCTGTTCCGACCTATTACAGGCACGAGGATGGTATAATCCTTTGTAGCAATGATGTTGCGCTGTTCGGTGGCACATATGCAATCGACTGGGCCATGCTGCGGCTCAATATGACAGCTGAAGGCTATCATGGAGATCGGACCTGCCTTGCCGACATATTCGAACTGCGGCCCGCCACGCTTTTAGACGGATCCTGCGATCCACCATCGACACAGTCATTCTGGTCGCCATGGACTTTCGCGTCCCTCGATCGTCATGATCATGCGCCGAACGCCGACGAGCTGGAGGCGGTAATTGACCATGCTGTCACCTGCCTCGCGTCGCCGTTCGAACGTCCGTTAGCATTGATGTCGGGCGGGTTGGATTCCTCGATCGTGCTAGCGGGTCTATCCAAGGCAGGCAAAGCGGCACAATGTCTGACGATGGCGACCAAAGATCCGTCAGGCGATGAACGGATCTACGCGAGAATGGTGGCTGAGCATTTCGGCTTTCCGCTGCACGAAGGCTTCTATGATACAGCACATGTCGATCCTGCCAGATGTGCAGCACCCCATCTTCCCCACCCCAAGAGGCGCCCGCTTTATCAAAGCATGGCGCATCTTGCGACAGATGTTGCAGACGCAACCGGGGCAGATGCGTTCTTTAGCGGGAACGGGGGCGACCATGTTTTTTGCTTCTTGCAGTCGGCGACGCCGATTTTGGATTGCCTACGCGCCGGGCGCCCGTTGCTTGAGGTGTTGGCGGCCTACGAGAATATCGCGCTCCTGACCGGCTGCTCGCTGGGAGAGGCGCTTGGCAGCTTATGGCGGCGCAGCCGTCGGCCGGTTCGCTACAGCTGGCCGTTGACCGATGATCTGCTCTATGCTGAGCAGATTACACAGGATGCAACGCATCCTTGGTTGGACTGTCCAGAGGACGCACTGCCTGGAAAGGCCTTTCATATCGCCATGCTCGCCCGAATGCAGGAAGATATGGAGGCACCCTTTCCGTTGGACGGCCCGCCGATGGTTACCCCGCTGATGGCGCAGCCCGTGATGGAAACTTGCCTAACGATACCCAGCTGGAAATGGATATCAGGTGGAAGAAATCGCTCGATTGCCCGCGACGCCTTCCGGCGCCGGCTGCCGCAAAAAATCGCCGATCGGCGAGGAAAGCCTGGGCCGGCGCGATTTTCCTTTGAGATACTCAAATCGTTTGAGAGCCGTCTTAAACAAATGCTGCTGGACGGCATCCTGGCGGAACAGGGCATCATAGATCGGGGTAAAGTCGAGGCGGCTTGCGGCGCGATTGCGACGTTGGACGGCACCCAAGGGCGGCGGCTGCTCCAACTGGCCGACGCTGAATCGTGGTGCCGTCACTGGTCGGGTCGCAAGATCGCATATTCGCCATCTGATAGGCCTAAAGAAAACGGCTAGCATCGGTCGTTGATGATCTCACAGCCGATTATCGATCATCCGGCCCGAAAGCTGCTCATTGCGATCCGGCCGTCTTTTTTCCATCAGACGTCCTGAGCGCCGTCCACCTGAGCCGTTGGTCTTCGTCCGTCGGATCAATCCCGCGAAGCCAGAAATCGAACCAAGCGATGTTACGATCATAAATGGCGAGCCGATGCGCTGGCTGCCATTTTACGTGAAATTCATTTGGATAGAGATAGGCATCAACTGACTTTTGATGGAACCGTAATGCGCGGATGGATTCCAGCGCATAGAGATACTCGTCTTCGGCAAGATTGAGCAGCAGCGGGACGTCGATCCTGGCTGCATTTCGAGTGACAGACATGGCACGCCAGAACACGGTGTCATCCTGAGACAGGAGTGGATATCCATTCTCTTCAAAATAGCTTGCGCCGACCTCGCCTATCAGAGCCATCGAACTTATTGGCTCCTCGCAGCAGGTGCTGGCGATGGCAGTATGAAAGAAATGGTCATTGATGAGGGCGAAGAAAAGAGACGATGATCCATCGCTGAGCCCCGTGATGGCTCGGCGGGAGGGATCGCTAACGCCAAGCGCTTCCACCATTCGAACGCCATTCTCAATCGAGGATAAAATACTTTTCCGGTTGGCCCAGTCCTTCCGGTCAAGTCGCTTGGCCTCGGCCGACGACTTCGTGCCGGCGAATGAGGATATATCTGGTGGATTGTCGAAGCTGAGCACCGCATATCCACGTGCGGCCAAGGCGTAGATAGGATATTCATCTCCCACGCCTCCGCGCAGAAAGCCACGGGTTCGGTATCCAACGACGATTAGGGGATGTTTCTCATTCGGTTTGTGGTCTGGCGGAAGGACGAGCTCGCCGAAGGTTAAAATCCCTTTATCGTTGCGCCAATAAAGGCGCTTGGGCGTGGACAGTGCAAAGGACTCGAATTCGGGATTGGGATCGAAAACAGACGTAATTCTGCCAGTTTTTGGGTCAAGCGTGACGATGCTGCGCGGTTTGGTGGCCAACTCTTGCGCGCATACCAGGCGAGGACCTGCGGACTGGCATCCCAACAGCACGCCGCTGGTGCGATAGCTCTGTCTTGGCTGTCCTGAAGCAACCTCCCAGTGATAGAGCGCCATTGCATCATCTGCGGGCCCCACGCGACGGAGGAAGCTGAGCGATCGTCCATCGGCGGATTGCCATGCTTTGATGATCAGCCCCGTACAGGCTTCCGCCAGGCACGCACGGGTGAGCAGGTTTTTAGGGAGGAGTTCTGTGATGTTGTGAGAATGAGCAGGATCGGCGATCGGCAACTCATGCCAGCCAGCAATGGCGGAGAATCTAGTCTGGCTCGAAGGCGTCGGACCAGCCGGCAACGACATCACATCAGTACGTAGTGGGAAGGGGGCCTTGAAATAGGGCTTGGCACTCGACACAGGGATCAAACGCCCATCCATATGAAAGCCAGACAAGGCTTCCCTGTTTCTGCCTGCGATCATATCATCCAGTTGACGAGACAGGATGCTGATGTGCTTGGAGTCTTCCGACCAGTGAAATTCGACCGCGTCACCCGTGCCATGATCAAGGGGAAATGAGCCCAGCCCGTTGGACGCTGCGATCCACACGCGAACTTGATTTTCCCCTTCGCCTTTCTTCAAAAATGCAACATGGCGACCGTCTGGCGACCAGACTGACCGGATGACTTCCGGCACGCCTGAAGGGTAGGGCCCGAGCCCCAGCTGGGGTCCGGACTGCCGAATGAGGTCGCCACCGCGATCAACAACGATTGGCGCCGACTTACCGTCAAGTGAGGCGACGACGATGGAGAGGCAATAGCGGTTTGCGTCAGGACTGGACTCTCGCATCTGGAACGCCACGCGGCGTCCGTCCGGAGAAATATCGAGCGCAACGCTATCTTGATATGGAGAAGCTATGCCGATGTCGCGTAGTTGGGCCAGATCGCGCGTCGTAATGTGCCGGCCGTGCGTGGGCAGGGATGCGGAACTTCTGCCGGCGCAGGCTGGATCGAAGATCGGTGGCATCGCAGCAAGGGCAACCAAGGATGCAAGGATCATATCCCTTTCTCCAGCACTATCCCAATATAGCGGCCGATGACCGAATAATTGGTGGAGTCATAGGCGGGGATATAGGCGGCGATGCTTCGAATCCTGTCAGGTTTAGCGTTGAACAAATTGCTCACATTGAGCGACACCGAAGCACCCTTACCGCCGGCACGCTTATCGTCATAGCGCAGGGTGAGATCGACCGTGGTCATCGGTTCCACGGTCTCAACTATTGCAAACCGGTGATCTTCGACGCCACCGATATAGTTGACGAAACTAGCCGCCGTGACATCAGATCTGTTCCAGACCACGCCGCCGCGTCCGCGCCAGTGTGGTGGGCGATAGACGGTTCCTGCCAACTGAACCGAAGCATCTCCCGGAAGAAGTTGCTGGCTGCTCTTGAGATAGGCGACATTGCCGGTCAGGTTGAAGTTCCCTGCCCCGGCGGTTACGAGCCGGTATGCAATTGTGGCATCAATGCCTTTGATCTTCTGATTTGCGGCGTTTTGGTTCCGGTTGTCGATGATATAGGCGACCGTGGTGGGATCATAGGCAAGGCCAGTGTAATTCTGAAGGCCCTCGGCCGCTTGTGCGATCGCTGCGTCAATTTCCGTTTCGGTCGGATCAGCGGTGATGAGCGACTGATAGATTGGGTTGGTCAAGGCACCGGCTACCGCCTGTAGCGGCGTGACCACCCTGTTTTTATAGTCGGTCTGGAAATAGCTCAGTTCCAGGCGCAGGTCAGGGAGTTGCCGGGGTGCGATAATGGCGCCGACCGACCAGCTTGTAGCTCGTTCGGGTTTAAGATCCGGATTGCCGCCGCTCAGTTGCAGCACGCTTGCATTGTCGGAAAGGCCGGTCGCGCTGTAATAGCTCGCGAGATCCAGATAGGCGCGCTGGGTCAGGTAAAGCTGACGCATGGTTGGCGCCTTGAAGGATTTGCCCCAGCTGCCGCGCAGCACCAGTCCCGCGATCGGCGCATAGACAATCCCCAATTTGGGCGTCGCGATGTCGCCAATGTCGCGATATTTCTCGTAGCGGACGGCGCCTGTGAAGGAGAGTTGATGGATGCCTGCAATATCGTTGCCTGGCGAGACCAAGGGCAGGTCTGTTTCCGCGTAGAGGTAGAAGGAGCTGCGCGATGCAGCAGTATGCGTGCCCGGAATTGTCGCTGTCGCCGTGGCGGTCGATTGATTGGAATCAAGAGTGTTGCGCCGATAGCCCCCGCCTGTGGCAAGCTTCGCCTCGCCGCCTGGAAGAGTGAAGAGCTTGCCTACAGCGCTGATATCGGCGACAACGACGTCGTTCTTGTATCGGCTGTAGCCAGTCGAACTATAGGATCCGCTGCGATAATTGGTCACCGCAACACGCGTTTTGTCCTGGCCATATGTGCCCTGTAGCGTCAGCGCCCAATCGGGATTGACGTCCCAGTTCAGCCTTGGCGAGACCACGAAGCTGTTGATTCTCGTGTCAGCATCCTGTCCGGACGTGCGATAGTCGGCCGCCTTAGTCAGCGCAGTCGTGAAGAAAGAATTTCGCCGGTTGTAGAAGGCATCGATGTCGAAGCTGAGAGTGTCGCTCAGGCGCTGATATGCGGTCGCTACAATGCCATAATGGGTTTGCTGCGGATAGAGAGTGGAACTCTCGTTCATATTGTTCGCTACGCTTCGGTCATCAGCGTAAACGGCGCTATTGCGGCCATAGTCACCAGCGATCAGAAAACCGCCCTCATCCCAACGCTGGCCGCCCGTGAGTGAAAATTGCTTTTCGAAGTCGCCTCCGTCTGTCGCCGCACCTAGACGGGCGACGGCATTCAAACCCTCAAAATCCTTCTTCAGCACAATGTTCACGACGCCAGCGACCGCATCGGATCCATAGACGGCCGAAGCACCTTCGGTCAGCACCTCCATGCGATCGACTGCGGCCACGGGAATGGCAGAGATATCGATCGCCTCGATTGCGCTGTCGTAAGCAAGGCGCTTTCCGTTGAGGAGCGTGAGGGTAGCATCCACGCCAAGCCCCCGAAGATTCACGGCGGTCGCTGAATTGACGTTCAGATCATTGGCGTTCGGACTGCCGAAAAGAACGCCAGGATTTTGGCCGCCATTGAAATTTTGCGGAATGGAACGCGCTACATCGCCCAGTTGATACTGGCCCGCATCGCGCATCTCCTGTGCGCTCACGCTGATGACGCCAGAGCTTGCTGCGGCACCTGCGATACGGCTTCCAGTTACGACGATAGGTGCGCCATTATCCCTGGCGCCGCCTGAATGAGCGGGCGACGCATGTCGCTTCACAAGATAGGCACCGTCTGCATAATCCAGAATGAGGCCGCGTCCACCGATCAGTCGATTGAGGGCCTCGCCCGGCTCCATTTCGCCATGGATGGCGGGCGCAACGATCCCGGCAACATCCTCCGCACTGAATAATATCTGGACGCCGGCAGCACGAGAAACAGCGCGCAAGGCGCCGTCCAGCGGTTGCGAGGGAATGTCGATCGCGACAACGGTTCGCGTTTGGGCGACTAGAGGGGTGACACACACATATATTGTAGACGCGGCTAGGATGGTTGAAGCAAGCGCGTGGTGAAGTCTCATGAAAGCCCCCTTATGCCCGCCGACGTTGATGCGCGGGTTCGGGGGCTTTCACGCCCGACTTTGCTTCTCCCCTAAATCAGCCCGAAAATTTTTCCGGGTCGACATTTTTGCGCCGCAACGAGACCTGATTGGCCTCCACGTCGCACGCGATGTCGAAAAGGCGAGCGAGGCGCTTGCAAAGCTTTCTGCTATCCCTCAGTTCGAAAACGCCTGATACACGCAGCTTTGCAATGGTCGGATCGCCTGTCACAAGTGGCACGGCATGATATCTGTTGGCCTCCTGCATCAGTTGGTCTACCCGGATGTCTTGAAATTCCTTCAAATCATCAGGCCAGCTCGTATCGCTCTGCGTCGTTGATATTTGCATCAGGGCGGCATTTTGCGCGATGATCGTCGATTGGCCTGCTCGCAATCGTCGGACGGGGGCTGTGCGGGCCATGCTGGCCGACACATCGACTGCACCCTGGATGAGATCCACCTTGGCAGCACCGGCTGCTGTCAAACGGACATCAAAGATCGTGCCGCGTGCCGAAACCAAACCCGAGCCGGCAGCGACCTTGAACGGGCGCGCTTCATGGACGACCTCAAATCGCGCCCGTCCGCGGATCAGGCGAAGCCGTCGCTCCTGCGGGGTATAGGCTATGGTCACGAGACTGTCAGTGTCTAGCAGCACAGACGATCCGTCGGCCAAGGTTGTGCGATAATATTCGCCTGGGCCGCTTGAAATGGATGCGATCGGTGCCGGCGACACTTTCGAGGCGAACCGATCGTCCCGCAAAGCGCCGTCGGGAGCCTTGGCGTCCAAATGAAGGTAAAGGACAGCTAATGTGGTAAAGGCTCCGACCAGAAGCGCAATGGTAGCCAGCACGGCCTTGCCGGACCTCTCCCAAAGGTGCCGGATCGGCGTCGCGGACGGATTGTCCAGGCGGCCACTGTCGGTAAAGATTTCCGCGACGCGATTATAGGCGGCTCTATGGAGCGCACCTCTTGCCAGCCAGGCATCGAATGCGGCCTGTTGCGACGCTGCTTGGGGACCGCGCATCCGCGCGAACCATTCGGCTGCTTCATCGTATAGCTGGTTGCCCATGCCCTGCCCTTCTGGCGGTCTTGATCCGTTCATATCTGGTCAACTCCACGCAGGAGTGCTTTAAGCGCCGAGGCGATGTGATATTCAACAGTCTTGACGTGAACGTCCAGTTCCTTGGCTATCTCGCCATA
Source organism: Sphingobium sp. AP50 (assembly GCF_900109095.1). Taxonomy (GTDB): domain Bacteria; phylum Pseudomonadota; class Alphaproteobacteria; order Sphingomonadales; family Sphingomonadaceae; genus Sphingobium. The sequence goes on along the minus strand of NZ_FNYZ01000018.1, from coordinate 75,784 downwards.
GGTTCGACCATCCCGCCGATGCATGATGTAGATGCGCCGCGTTTTTTCAGGTAATTTGTCAATTACCCGCTGATATTGTCGTCTCACGTCATCTGCCTCGATTTCCTGCGCCTGCTGTGGTGCCGATGCGAGTTGAGTATCCTCATCATAGGGTGAGTCAGAGAGGAGGCGGGTCCACCGCGCATCCTGACGGAGCCGACTGATCAGTAGATTTCGCGCGATCCTGAGCAGATAGGGGAGGGGATCGCCCTCGATCCTTGCCCGCGCAAGCCTGACAAATGCGTCCTGGGTCAAGTCCTGCGCCTCGGATCGCTGACGGAGCCGGCGCGAGAAGAACCGCGTCAACCGAGGCGACTCATGCCGATAAAGCTCTTCAATCAAGGCGTGCGACACCTCTGCCTTTGGGCAGGTGGTATCCTGGACCCCATCACTCATATTCCGGATGCCTTCCGGACGGAAAATTTCGATCTAAGTCCAGAGATACTGAAAACTGGAACATGCAAAACGACCGCTACCGGCCGACAAGGATCATCCGGAGAACCGGAGCTATCCGATCATGCTAATGCCGCCGTTCATCCATCGCCTTGTGACGCTGGACTATCGTCCGGTACGGCCGCTCGGCCGTCATGGACGAGCGTCTTTGATGCCTGACGAAAAAAATCACGAGTGGCCGTCGGCAATCCAACTCGCTTCATCCAGTCTGCACAGGCTGGCTATGGTGTCAACAGCAAGGGCCACGTCTCAGCGATAACCGCGCCCGTTCGGGTTTGACGAACGGTCTTTCAAATGTGGCGACAGCTAGTCTCTGCGTCGGATGCGCGATCGGTCGGTAGAGATGCCTTGGGATCCTATAGGTTCTAAGGGCCGCCCGGATGGGGGCAGTTGCGTGTTGTCGCCGATTTCCTTGACGAAATCCGCGATCGCAAACTGGAGATCTGCCGGGAGGTCCGCGATCAATGCGCTGATTGCCACTTCGGTATGGACAAGAAACTGTCCGACCTTGTGGATCAGCGGCGATGTCGTCGAATAATCAGACGCTACAGCGCCGGTGAAAATCGAGCCTGCAAAAGCTGCGACGCCAATGACAAGATTGGACGCTGATCGCTTCGCCCGGCCCGCCGCCTTTTCTCCCTGGAAGCTTCCTCGCGCCGATGCCGCCTTTAATTGCTCAAAGAGATGTAAATCCCTTTCGGCAAGAAGATCATGAGCGCGGGCCGACTGGACCACATCCGTTACAGGTTTGAGTTCGGCTATTTTGACCAGGAACCTGCTCGCCTCGTCATCTGCGTCGCGAATGCTGGGAAAAGCGCGCAGCCAAGGCGCAAAACTTCGAACCAGATCCCTAAGCGGTCTGCGCATTTCTGGATCGAGGGGCGCTGCATAGGAAGCGCTGCCCGCAGACAATTGCTCATCGAGCTCGACAAAAGAGCCAAGTTCCAGCGCAGTAGGGTAGAGGAACCCAAGTATGTCTGGAATATCCTCAGGAGGGCGGTCGAGCAAGTCGGCTAGTGTAGAGGCGGATCGCACGATGCCGGTCCATCCGGGCTGATTGTCCAATCGAGCCGCTAGGCCAGCAAAAGCCAGCGCCTTTTCGCGCAAGGCTGACTGCATTTGCCGGGTCATTGGCTTTAAAGCAGCTGTCAGATCATCCTGATCCTTTTCCACGATCATCGTGAAATGATCGTCTGTCGGCTCAAAAGTGGCACCGCCATGCGACTGTTCCAGCAGCGCGACCTTTCGTGCCGTCTCGAATTGAAGTTCGAACCTTTCGAAATCAGCTGGCGGCCAGTCGATCAAATCCATTCCGAGGCGCAGGTTGAGATCAGCGAGCATAGCCTTGACTTCCTTCAGGGACTTTCTGCCGAAATTAGGTATCCGTAAGATTTCGGCTTCAGTATGTTGGACAAGGTCACCGACATAGAAGATATTCTGCTGTCTGAGATTCGTCGCCGTTCGTGTGGAAAGGGGAAATTCGGCGAGCTTCTTGAGCATCGCGGGTTCGACCTGGAAAGACGGGTAGGGATGAGGTCGGCGCGGACCCAGCCTCACAATGTCATTCACCAGCTCATGAATGACCCGATCAGGAACAATCCGTGCATCGCGCGGCCACGCTATGAACTTGGCATCAACGAAAATGCCTGACATATCGGCGTCTTGTGTGACGATAATCGTCCGTCCCTCACCCGAAATATTGGCAATGGTCCGTTGAAAAGCAGGGAAATCCTCTGCGCTGCGTAGATTTTTTGTGAGAAATACGATCAGGACATCACAGTCGGCAGCTGGATCTCGCGGAGCACGAAAATCGGCCAGCTGCAGCGTCAACCCGCGATGGGTTTCGTTCATCGCGTGAACAAGGGCCTCACCGGCTGCGAAATCTTTTTCGTGGACCAGTATTGCCACTTGCGGAGTGATTATTTCCATTCTGAACGGCTAGAAGGGCATGGCGCGGTTCGCAAGCCCTTCGTCGCTTATAGTTGGGATGACGGTTAAACCTGTGGATAATTGCCCATATTGGTCGGCTTAAATATTTTGCGCGCTATGTTCGTGCCATCGCGGCAGTAACGCCATTGCCATCTGCAAGAATCAACCCCAGGCCTCAGCCCTGACTCTGGCTTAACAGGTCCAGAAAATGGCGGTGACAGTTCAGCTGGCCTTTGATGCCCACAGCAGGTCTGAAGTAGAGCGTGAATGACGCGGCCGCTATGTGATCCTCCGGCCCGGCGAGGGTGCAGCCGTATCGAACAATCTACGATATCGACCCTCTCTTCGACGGCGAAGGCAATCCCTTGACGCGAAATTCAGTCCGGGCACAGCAGTCATGGCTACTATAGTGAAACTTGCGAGTTTGTGGCTTGCAACTGGGCGTGAAAAGCCTCGATCAGGGCAATCTGTTCTGGCGCGAGCGCATCGATTGCGCCAGCCGCAAGCTCGTCCCCAAGTAACACAGAGGGGCATCGCCCCTCAACATTACCAAGATTGGGTCTGTGAACCTGATAGCCGATCAGGCGGGCCAGGTCCGGTGAAAGACTTTTGGCTATTTCGGGCGGGTATACGAGTGTCTGGATTTCATAGGGTTTGAGCCATCCCAGAGAATAGCTGACGATCATCCCGCGCCGCGCCGCCATGGTCCGGTTCGCGCCGCCACAATGCAGCGTCGATCCGAGGAATAGGAGCGCAGAGCCTGGCATGATCTCCAATGACACCGCCTCCTCAGCATCGATGAGATCTTCGGCCTGCCGACGATGGCTGCCGGGCCATAATATGGTGGATCCATTTTCTGGCCGGTAGGGCGTGAATGGCCACATCACGTTCACCAGATATTCCGCCGCATGGTCGCTGGGCAGCATGCGGCTGACCGGCCACATATCCTGATCGCGGTGGGGTACCTGCTGTTCGGCGCCTGGACGAATTTCGATCGCCTGCGTGAGGTTGAGTTGAATAGTGTCGCACCATGCTCCAAGAATATTCCCGACGATTTCGAGGATGAGGGGATGTTGGATGAAAAGGGCAGCGAAAGGCGATCGATTGAGCAAACCGCCAAAGCGTACGGTGTCGGCCCCATAGAAGGGGCCTTGCGACACTGGCGTTGCTGCAAAACTGTCGCCCAGGTCAGAAGCGAGGCCTTCCACCATCGCGGTCGGGATTATGTTCTCGACGAGGCAAAAACCGTGGCTTTCCAGAGCATCGAGATGCGGCGCGACGGCATGGCCTATATGTTGCTGTTTCATTGCACGTCTCCCCGACGAAGCGCGGGATCGAACGAGGTCTGGACGGGCGTTTCATCCCAGGTTCCCGCCTGCGCCATTAGGAGGGGCGTCTCTTCGTTGATCGCGATCTCAAGAGCGCCGACCATGCCGCCTGGGTCCATCTGCGGAAGCCCCATGGCCTTACATTGCCAGCCATAGGCCATAACCTCAGGCATATACCAGGCGTGGGTCACGCAGCAAAACGCGCTGATCGTGTTTTGCAGCGCAAACTGGACAGCTGATGTCAGCAGGCGGTTGCGGACGCCGCGTCGTTCTGCCGCGCGGATGCGCGGGCTCAGGCACAGCCGGGACAGTTCCCAGACCGCGGGCGAACGGGGGGCTCCGACATCACACAGATGGTGAAAAAAATCTCCGATTATCGTCGGCCGGTTTGTAGGCAGCAGCCGCATCGATCCCAGATGCGTGCCATCGGGCCGACCGACGATGAGGTAAATTGTATTCGGACCATCAAACTGGTCGATCTCATACTTGTCGTCGAGGGTCGGCAAATCCCAGCCCAACAAGTCGATGAAGACCCGCTTTCGATCCCGATACATGTCCGCCATAAGCGCGTCGGGTACACGCGCAGATACACCCTGTTCAAATGACAGCATCGACTTCCTCCTATGTGTAAGACAGGCAGGATGCGAAGGATGGTGATTCCGCGCTATTCCCCGAAAGGGGGTAATTTAGTGCATGCGCAACATGTCCCGATAGCTGAGTTGTCCGTCGAACAATGCACGGACAATCAGCAAAGTCCTTTTGCCCACGCCATAGCGCCGCATGGCGCCCAGGACATGTTTGTCGACCGTATCTTCCGACACGCCCAATATCACGCTCGTCTCCCAATTGGTCTTGCCCGAGCCGACATGGACCAGACAGTCGAGTTGCCGCTGGGTGAGTTCAGGGATTTCTGCAGGTGCGGCGCTGGCTTGATTAGTGATCCTGCGCGCGACCTCGAAACAGAACATGCCGACCAGTTGGGCACAGCCGACGACATCCGGGGTCAGTTCAATTGTTCGATCAGCGGCAAAGGAGCATGTTCCACGATATTCGCCCGCCAGTTGAGCCGGCACGGTAAAGCCGTCGCGCAATCCATGCGCGCGTGCCTCGTGCAGGATGCGCCGCTGCCGACGGCTCAGCCGGATGATCTCGGGCACCTCGCGCCATCCAAAACCGGTAAGGCGGCGATTGCTTGCAGCCAATATAGGATCATCCTTGAAATAGCGGTTTTTGATGATCCGCTCCATCCAGCTATCTTCATAGCTTATCAATGTGATCGAATGGGCGGGCGGATGTGCCAGGTCGACGTGATGAAGAAGCGCATATTGATTGAAGCCGAGTTTTTCCGTCATATCGCGCAACACATCGCGCAGTCCGGACTCGTCCGAAATCGCGCGGCAGGCGTCCATGAATTCAACCATCTTTGGTGACATGAGCATTGGTAAGTTCCCTATTGCCTGAGCATGAGTAAGCACCCTCCGACACCGCTCCATTCAAAAGGCTGCTGCATCCATTCACCCCCTTTCGGGGAATGGGCGGGAGCGCGGCCTCGTGAAATATTTGTGACAGTTTTGCAAAGGGGTGAACATAGATGTGCAGGGTAGAAGCGAAGGAATTTTTCGCCATATCGGCGATAGTTAGAGGGTTCTCGACTGCTCCTATCGTCCTGTCGTCTAGGAGCAATGCGGCCTGCTTTTCGACCACTGGCTCGGGCGCATTCTTTGCCGGACATAGTGGTTGATCCGGTGGAAGAAGGCGCGCCCAACCGCAGTGATCCCCGGTATGTCGCACTATGCCTGGATTTGATTGCCAATCGTCAGCTTGTTGGCACCCATATAGGGTTTGAGCTGTCCGCCGATCCGGTCTGGGACATGCTGCTGGACCTCTATATCTGGGAGCATCGGGGGCGCGACATTGCGATCTCAAGCCTCGCCAGTGCTGCCAATGTCCCTCCAACCACGGCGCGGGCCTCCATTAGGACCATGCGAGACCTGGGCTGGGTCTATCGCCAGCGCGATCCTGTCGACGGACGGCGTATCTATATCCGCCTGACCAAGAAGGCGCATGCCGCCTTGGAAGCGATCTTTGAGGGGGTCATCAACCGTTCGGGCAGCGCCGCTTAGCAAGCTCACCTGCGCGGAGAGGAGGGAGAGGAGCATAGCGAGTCCAAAAACAGGAGTTCGCCATGTCATCGCCCATAGCTCATACCATCGCGCATGATAATGATCCAGACAGGTTAGGCCAGGCCGATTGCTTCGGCGAGACCGAAATGGAAACGCTGCTTCGAGACGCAGGGGAAGTCTTGCGCGTCTCGTCGATATGGCAATTCTTGCCGAGCAGGCGGCGCAAATATGGCGTGCTGGCACAGGCCATTGAACAATATTTCCAGCGACGTGCGTCAACAGCGTTGGGATTGGCGACCGCCGCAGCGGCTCAACATATCGACCTCCCCGACGCTGTAATTATGGACGCTGGAGACAGGCCGGTCGCACCAACTGCGCAGGGCGTCTGGCTTCGGGCAAAATATCTGGTCGACTGGGATCTCATCCTTCCTCTCCTGCCGCGCTTTATGAACGCGCGCTATGCCGCTGCCATTGCGGAACGACCTTTTCTGGAGCGTAGCGTCTTCCTGCTCCACCGAATGGGTGGATTGGAGCTTGATGAGGTCGCTGGGCGACTAGCTTGTGATGTTCGTACCTGCGAACAATTGCTTGCGCAGGCCCTGTCCGGCATCGCGCTGCATGTCGAGAAGGCCAGACCGGCCGATGTCGAGGATTAACAAAGCAGCAGCATGATCGGGCAACGCAGCAACATTGTCTGCAGACCGTCCATTCGCCAAGCCATCAGGCACTATATATCTGGGGTCAAAAGCACAGGATCAGGCAACCATCTGCCTGATCCTGCATATGTCCTTAGGCTTGCGTCTTGATTCTTAAAGTGTTCCTGGCGCGTTTTGCAGGCTTGACCTCCTTGGTCGAGGTCACATTTTCATGGGCGATGTCCTTGCCAGGAGCATGGCCCGTTGGCCCTTCAGCTGACCTATCAGTAGCCGAGAGTGTCGGTGGGCGTGATGCCGCCTGAGCCTGGTCTCCTGTTGGTTCGTCGCCTTTGACTTCAGATCCGAGCTCTGATGACGACGCATTTTCCGGCTTGGCCTTTGCGTTACGTTTCCTGCTGGAAGGTGAAGCAGACTTAGCTATGGGCGCATCCTTCTTGCGCGTTCCTGAAGTCCGCTTTGTGACCGCGGCAGGCTGCCCGTCGGCCGTGACAGGCGACGTATCTCGAACATCTTGCGCAGGCGGCGCGACAGAAGCGGACGTCAGTGCGTCAGATGTATTCGCTTTTGCAGATGACTTTCGCTGCGCTTTTTGGGTTGGCGATGTCAAAGCCTCCTCAGCCGCGGCGTTCTCCGCTTTCACAGGCCCTGCCAACGTCTGATTGGGGCCGGTGGCACTGTCTTGCTCCACGGGCGCAGAGCTGTTGGCCTTTGGCTCTTGAGACTGTCCCGTCGCGTTCGCTCTTTTGGCCCTGGTTGCCACTGCACCCTTTTCTTTGGATTTACGGGGTGACGCTGCCACCAGCGTGGAAGGCTTTTCCTCGGTGACTAAAATTGAACCAGCACCCTCTTCAGCAGGTGTCGAGGTGGATTCTGCTTTTTTCACCTGGCGCGAGCCCAGGCCAATGCGGGCAGCAGTTGCACGACGTGCCTCGGAATAGCTCTTGGCCGTCATGGGATAATCGCGCGAGAGGCCATAGCGTTCCCGATATTGATCCGGGGTCAGACCATGTTGCGCCAGATGGCGTTTCAACATCTTATATGGTTTGCCGTCGATCAGGCTGAGGATATGATCGGGCGAGCCCAGGCTCTTGCGAATAGTGACTGCCGGTACATAGTCAGGCTTCAGCGCTTGACTGAGTGTCTGTTCATCCAGAAGGGCCGTTCGTGTTGTCTTGATAAGTGTAGCGAGATCCTCGCTGGCAACACTGTTGTTGGCTACATAGGCACTTAGCAACTGCACCGTGAGCTGGGTAAGATCGGCTTTGTCGGTATCGGCCATTACAAGGCTCTCCATCTGCGCGGCATCGTCCATGCCACCATCAACATTCTCAATCGGACCTGATGATAATGAAGTAAAGGCCCAAAAGTCGCATCACGCCGTGATTTTAGATCGGATCCGCGATAAATCACGCGCTCGGGTCGGTCACGCCCTGGACAACACTATCTGACAACCGTGATGGGCTCAATCTTCCTTCTTTGGAACAGGCTTACCTTTGACGACGTCTATAGCATGCTGCAGCCGCATCGCGCCAAGAACTTCATGGACCGCTTCAAGTTCGATCAGAGCTTCTTCCATCAGCCTGACCGCCGCAGATCGTCTCGCGTCCAATATGTGGGGTGTGGCCATCTTACATCTCCCGTCCGCTCAGCCGGCGGCACGCCTTGTTCGTGAAGGATCAAGGCGTGCGGCCCCTGAGAACCGGATGTTCGAAACTCGCCAGTAGACGAGCGCGAGCGCCTTTAGCCGGATGGCCTGGACATACGCGCCCGCCACCCGGTCGAAGGAGCAATCGACCGGCTCTACTGGAACGAGGTTTCGACGCCTCGGCCCGCCTGCTGGCGGACAGGCATTCCATAATCGAAAATGGCGCAAAGCCAAGCATTCTTGTCTGCTGTGGCGACAAGCCCCACGCCACAGGGAAGAAGGAGATAGGTCGGTCAGGTGGCGTTGAATGCGTCTGTCCATGTGACGACGGCCCTTGATGCGGGATCAACGCATCTGACAGCATCCCATTCGGCCGCGTCCTCACTTGGCATTCGCTTACCAGCGCCCGGCCCAAGACATTAGGATTAGCAAACATGACCGCATATCTTGAAAAGATCGGCGAAAGCCTGGTTCGGCGCCTTGGCGGGCATTGGAGCCGTGGAAAGGGCATGTGCCGTTGTCCCGCCCACGCCGACCGCAGGCCAAGCCTCTCGGTGCGGGTCGGGGCCAACGCCCTGCTCTATAAATGCTGGGCCGGCTGCGACACGGGCGATGTTATTCGCGAGATTTTGCGTCTCGACGGTCAGGCGCTTGAGCGAAACGAAGCGGCGGCCATAGGGTCTGCTTCCACATTTACCTATGACCTGCTCACACGCCAGCGGGCGATTGCAATCTGGGACGAGTCGAGAATTTTGCGCGGGACACCGGCCGAAATCTATCTGCGCAGGCGCCTTATCAAGATCATGCCTTCAGCCCTTCGCTTCCACCCCCGCACGCCACTGAGGCAGGGCAAAGATCTGAAATTCCGGCCTGCGATGATCGCCGCTGTGCACGTGGCGGGACGGTTCGTAGCCATTCAGCGGACATTTCTCGAATCGGGTCAGCCGCGCCGGGCACGTGATCTGGCCGACGCCAGGATGATGCTCGGACGACCGTATCGCGGCGCGGTGATGCTGGGTGAGCCCACTCATGTTCTTGGGCTCGCCGAAGGCATTGAAACAGCGCTCTCCGTCATGACCCTTTTCGACATCCCTGTCTGGGCAACGCTTGGGGCCGAGCGGCTGCACCAGACCGCGATCCCAGACAGCGTCACCCACCTTGTCCTGTTCCCAGATAATGATCTCGCCGGCGAAATTGGCGCAGGCAAGGCGATGGCCTCCTACATGATGTTCGGCCGCAAAATCGAGATCGCGTTTCCGCCGATCGCTTTCAATGACTGGAACGACGTGCTGCGGGCTGGAGGGGAGGGAGTGGGGGATTGGTGGCGGCAAGTGGCCTGATCGTCAGGTTGCGCCCGCCAGGAGATACGTCTTATGACTCAACTTCCCATTCTCGTACCGGCGGCGAACCTGACCAAGTCGCCCAAAAATGTCAGGACCGTGAGCGATGCGGTCGCGGACGCGCAGCTTGAAGCGAATATCGCGGCCAAAGGCGTGCGCAAGAATCTGATCGGTGTGCCTGTTGCCCGCAAGAAGGGGCATTATCGGATTGTTGCTGGCGGCCGCCGGCTCGATGCTGTCCATCGCCTGATCGAAAAGGGTATCTTCGCGCCGGACTACCAGCTTGCCGTATTGGTATTGGGCAACGCCAGTGAGGAGGTCGAAACCAGCCTGGAGGAAAATTTCTTCACCTTGACGATGAACCCTGCCGATACCTGCCGGGCTTTCCAGGACGTCATCGAGACCGAGGGAAAAACAGCCGAGGACGTAGCCAAGCGTTTTGGCCTTACCGAGCGGTTCGTCCGCAGTCGGCTGCGCCTTGCGGACCTGGCCGAGCCCATATTCGAAGCGCTGCGTAACGGCGAGATCACCCTCGATATTGCTGTAGCCTATACGAGCAATTGCGACAGGACCAAACAGGCCGAGGTGTTTGAGTTACTCAAGGACGGCTATTACCGCACCAACATCAATGAAATACGACGCCAACTGGCCGAAGACACTTATCTCGGGAACGATCCCAAGGCGCTGCTTGTCGGACGCGAGGCTTATATCGAAGCGGGCGGCAGGGTAGATCTCGATCTTTTTAGCGATGCGACCACCGAGCGCTGGATCGACGGTGATCTTCTCGCCAGGCTCGCGGCCCAAAAACTCGCCACGGCGGCAGAAGCCATCCGGGAACGGGAAGGGTTCGGGCAGGTGCGTGTCGTGGCGACCACCCACATCGGCTATAATGACACCTGGGATTTGCAGCCGCTTAACGGCGAGATGCCGCCGCTCACACCCGAGCAGGAAAGCCGTCTCGAAGCGATAGAGGAGGAGCTCGACGCCATCAATGCCGCCTATGAAGATGGCGACGCGGATGAACGTGATGAGCAAGCCAACCGGGCGGAAATGCTTGAAGCCGAAGCGCGCGCCATCCAAAATCCAGTCCCGATCCTGTCGGATGACCAGAAGGCGAACGCTCTTGCCTATGTGGTTATCGGCCATGATGGCCGGCCCTCACTCCATCAGCAACTCTACGTTGCGCCCGTCGAAGAAGCAACTAACGACGAGGAGGACGGAGAAAATAGCGTCGATGAAGCGCGCGAGGTCCTGGTGGCAAAGGACGTGCCCGCCCGCCCGATCTACAGTCAGCGGCTTGCCCAGGAACTGGCCGAAATGAAAAGCGAACTGGTCCGCGTCCACATTGCCAGCGATCCGAGTTTCGCCCTCGACCTTGGCACCTTCTGGATGGCGGACCGGGCGACCCGCCATTTCGGTTTCGAAGCACTGGCAAGCGAGCTTAGGGCCGACAAGCCCTGGTCGCCCTTGACGGACTATAAAAGCGAAACGGCCGCAGCGAAGGAGTGGCGTAACATCGACGATGCGCTGGACCGTAGCTGGATGGAGGCCGGCAATGCGTGCGAGCGTTTCGATGCGTTTCGCCGCCTCACCGATGACGCGCGCGCTGGCTGGCTTGCCTGGGCGATCGCGCGAACGCTCCACGCGGTGACGTCGGACAAGGAGGGCGCAGCCTTTATCGATCATCTGGGGCAGACACTTGGTATCGAGGTCGCTGCGTGGTGGCGGCCGACAGCGACCAATTATTTCGATCGCCTCTCCAAGGCGACGATCCTTCTTCATCTCGAAGAGGTCGGCGGCAAGGAGCTGTCGAGCCGATATGGCGCGTCCAAGAAACATGATCTTTCAGCCTCGGCCGAAAAGATCTTCAGCGCAAGCGTGCCTGTTGAAGCCGACATCCGGGACGCTGCGCTTGCCTGGATACCCGACGCGATGCGCTTTGGCCCTCCAGCGATCGAGGGCGGCGCTGCGGCTGCGGATGATCTCCAGGCCGGGGGCGCCGAGGTCCTTCTCGCCAAGGCAGCCTGAGCGGTTTCCTTGTCACCTTGCGGGGTCGCGGCCATGTGCCGTGGCCCCGCCCCTCATGGTGCTGCACGCCGGGAGGGAAGGAGGAAGCAAAGGGGCGGGCCGCCATGGTCCTATCGCATATCGGAGATTTGCCATGTCCCTTCCGCTATCTGCGCGAGCGCAGTCCGACGCGCCGGAGACTATGAAGATCGCCTGCCTCCAGGGTGTTGCCACCAAGATCGCCCAATATCTAAGAGCGGGACAGGTGGTAAAACGGCAACATCTCAAACATCTGATGGAAGAGGCCTTTTTGGCATCCGATGCGACGGGTCCGCAACTATCGTGCCGACGATCGGGACCAGATCAAAGCCGCTGGAGCCTTTTCCGAAGCGATCCAGTATCGCACGCGCCTGTTCCTGCCCACCCACAAAGCACGAGGCAAAGTGGAGGCGCTTGTCGCCATGCGCGCCTGACCGGCCAGGAGTGTGATCGCGTCGCTGTCGCATGGAGAGGAGGAGGAGGGAGACAAACCGACGAGGTAAATGGCCTGCGCCTTGTGTATGAAAGGATATCCCATGTCCAACACGTGTCTGACCGACGCCCTGACGCCGGGCGTTGCGTTGCGCCTCTATAGCCAGACCCCGTTCGATGAGCTGGGAAATTTCTACTATCAAGGTGACCCGCATAAGCCTGGGGAAGCGTTGACCGCGATCGGTGGCCGGATCGAGCGCCATCTGGCACGCCATTTTGCCGATTTCAAATTCGCAGTCACAACCCAGACGTTCGCCGGCGGTCGCAAAATTACGGCCAATATCCTCGACGCGCCGTCCGACCTCACCGCGCGCGCGGCGCAAAATGCCGTCATCGAAGCGGTCCGCGATCAGATGGAACGGTTTGGCTTCACCCACTCGAACATCCTCCAGGATTATCACAGCTGTGCCTTTTTTTGTGAGGCGAGGATTGGACAGAGCTATTGGTCCACCCTGGCGAGGCGTCGAGGCGCGAAAAATCCTGTCGTATCTCGTATGTCGCTAGCTAAATTCAAGAAAGGGTTCAGAGCAGGTCACGCCGTCAAACTCGTCGACGCGCCGCAGGGCCATCGATCACTTGGCACAACGCGAAGGGTCATCAAAGTCCGCTCAGGGGATATCATCCTTGAGGGAGGCTCTTATCTTAATTTTCCCCGCGCCGGTGCTTTTGCTTGCGACGGTCGTCTGGTGCGCATTGCAATCGGGCCGGCATATGATCCCGACGCGCATCTCCTCTACGAATGGTTTGCACCAGATTCTGGCTGACCAAGGCCGGCATGGCGCGCTGTGGGTTGATGCCCGGGATCTGGCATGATGCTCAGGCGGGGCGTCCCCGCCGTGCTCGGGTAGGAGGGAAGGGGGAGGGGATGGTTTGGCCTGTCCAGAATGGATCGGGCCGTTCCATCAAGGAGACTTCCTCATGGCTACGCTTCTTCAATCTTCTATCCCAAGCCGAATCTCCGGTGCCTATGGCGTCGACATCAGCCGCGGCCGCAATGTCGGGCGGGTTTCGTCCGAATGGTTCTCGCGACCCGACGATGAGAAGTTCCTTTCGCTCGATGCCCTGTACAACAGCGTGCGCCACCGTGCGGCCCAGGCCCAGACCTGTATCGTGGAAAGTCGTGCGGTGCGCGTGGACGCGAGGGCCGACAATGCCGAACGCCTCAGCCTGTTCATTCCGGGCGAGGAGGAACCTATTGCACCGACCAACTGGTCGTTCGGGCAGCTTGCGAGCCTCGTGGGCGCGCCAGCCTCCTATTTGCGTAACCTGCCAGCGGCGCTCGCCGGGATCAATCTGCAGCATGGGCTCCTGCGGCACCGCGCCGAGCAGGTGAAACTCCTCAAGACCAATGAGGGCAGGACCGAACTGCGGGCCGTGACCGGACCCGACTATGGTCGCATCTGGGATCATGAACTTGTGGCGGCGGTGATGAAGATCGCGGGTAACGGGGTCTCCGACACGCGGTGGAAGGTGCCCGGCGTCCTCGACTGGGGGTCGATGCGGTACAACCCCTATGTCGATGTCACCCGCGATACAACGACCCTTTATGCGTCCGATCGCGACGTCTTCCTGTTCCTCGTCGATGATACGCACCCGATTGAGGCTGGCAAACTGCCTAACGGCGATCCCGATCTTTTCTTTCGAGGCTTTTACTGCTGGAATTCTGAAGTCGGATCGAAGGCATTGGGGATCGCGACATTCTATCTTCGCGCCGTATGCATGAATCGCAATCTCTGGGGCGTCGAGGGTTTCGAAGAGATATCGATCCGGCATTCGAAATTTGCCGCCAATCGATTTGCCCATGAAGCAGCGCCTGCGCTCGAAAATTTTGCGGACTCTTCAGCGATGAGCTTTGTCGAAGGTATCAAGACGGCCAGGCACCGGATCGTCGCTCGTACCGATGAGGATCGCGACACTTTTCTTCGCAAGAACGGCTTCTCCAAGGCCGATACGGCCAAAATCATACAATCGGTTCTCGCCGAAGAAGGTCATCCCCCAGCCAGCCTCTTCGATTTCGTGCAGGGGATCACCGCGCATGCACGTGCACGGTCCAACCAAGACGCGCGGCTCGAGGTCGAAGGCAAGGCGCGCAAGCTGTTTGCCAAGGCGCACTGAAGCCGCTGCCTCGAGCGCGATTTTCCAATGCTAAACTGGCGGCTCCGATCAGTCGGAGCCGCCTTTCTCTTATAGAAAGGACATCATCATACCCGCATCTTCCCGTGTCGAACTTCATACGTTCAGTCTTGCTGTCGAATTTTCCAGCGGAGGCGAGCCCTATGCCACCGAAAGCTATAATATTGATGCACCCAGCTGGTATCGCGCCGAGCGCGAGGCGCTCGAATTCTCGATTGGCAGCCCTTACGACAATGTCCGTATTCCTGATCTCACACGGCGGGTCATCGTGCGCTGACATTGAGGGTCAGTGATCGCCCGAGCGCCTACGTGATCTCCAGCTTTGCCCGGTGATAGCGATGCAGCATGTTTCGCCATTCCCCGGGCACAGTTCGATGCAACTGTTTTTCGAGGAACAGGAGACCAGGATGAGGTCTACCACCAGCCATGATTTCGCCGCCTTGCTCGGCCGCGCGCGCAGCAGGCTCATGGCTAGCGTTCCTGAGCATCAGAGTTTCATTGACAGGCTCAGTGCCTCACGCTGACGATAAGCGGCACCACCATGACCGCAGTATTGCTGTCGGAGTGAGGGTCACAGGTTATCCAGGCCCACCCCAGTGCACCGCTTTTATGTTCATATGGCATTTTTCGCTATAAGTGCTATATCGTGTTCATCTGGTAGTGAAACTAGGAGACGACTCATGGTTGCTGCTCCCGCGATTGGTAAACGAGCGGCCTCCGGCTCGGGGCGTCGGGGCATTGGGCGTGCGCTTTACGCGTCGAAGGCACTGACAGTCTCTACACATGCCAGCGTCCGGGTTCATGTCGACTTGTCCATCGGCAGTGATCCAGCGGCGCTTCAGGCGCTCCATGACGCCTTGGCCGCGTCGGTTGCGCAGGCGGGTGTCAGTGGCAAGACGATTACCGACGCAGCCAGCATGTTGGCTATGACCTTTGAAAAGGTGGCCGAGCGGTATCTAAGCGACGCTTTTTCCGGCGAGTTTGACAAGATGGTGTCGGAATATCGGGTCATGCTGCGGGAAAATCTGGTCAAGGGCGACGATCTCCAGCTCAAGGCGGCGCTCAACCGCGCCCGCCTGCAGGAGCGGATACTCACGACCACCCAGATGGCCGATCAGGCTGAGGCCTGCGAGCTGCTGGGGCTTTCGGGCGCGAACCCGTCCGCGACGATGAAGCGTAAGGAAGATCGACAGGAACTGCTGCGCTTCACGGTCGACGGGCGCGCCGTCTATCCCCTGCTGCAATTCGACGTGGAAGGCCGCCGCGTCTATCCGGCGATGCGCCACATCATTCGGGCGAAGCCCGATGAATGGAGCGATTTTCGGCTGCTGCACTGGCTGACCCGGCCGCATCTGGATTTCGACGACACCCCAGGCGCGGCACTTGCCGGCGAGCCGGAAGCCGTCATCGCGGCATTCGAGCGCGAAGCCGAGCCTGAAGTTCACGGCTGATGCGCTTCAGCATCCAGATTCCCGAGCCCGTCACAATGAGGGTTGGGAAGGAGGACTATCATCTTCTGAAGGCCGGCACCGATCTGCACCGCATCCACGCCCAGCTGTTTGGATCGAGCCAGTTCAATGATAGCGAGAAAGGCCATGCCCGTTTCTCACCGATCCGCGATGGGAGCGGCGCTGTAATTCCGACCCTCTATGCCGCCCAATCCTTCGAATGCGCAACCTGCGAGATCATCCTACGCTGCCCGGACACGCCGCCGCGCGCCCGCATGACAATGGCGCCGCCTGACATCGTCCATCCTTCAGATTATCGGCAGCACGCCCATAGCCATCTGCGCACGATGCATGACCTGAATCTGGTCAGCCTCACCGCGACGGCCCAGCGTAAGATCGGACTGCCAGGCAATGGCCTTTTGGCGGGGCCGAGAAGCACTTACCCGGTCACCCGCAACTGGGCGGCGCATATTCATGTCCACTGCACCTCTGCGTAGGGCCTCTATTATATCTCCTATCAATATGGCCCCGAGTTCGCGGTATTGCTCTTTGGCGACCGCGTTCCTGCAGATATACTCGAACCGGTGTCGACGCGCGCTGTGGCTGATCCTTTATGCCATTCGCAGATTCAGAAGATCGCAGATGGCCTCTCCATCAATTACGAGGATGTGTAGTACGATCTATCTTGCCTGACGGACTTGGGGGGCACTGACTGCCCGGTAACGTCGTGAGTGGCGCGCTCGCTGGTGTCGAGAGCTGACACCAGCGAGCGCAGAAAGAAACGAGGGATCGGCTGCGATCTTTGCGCGCGTGATGGACAGGCACGATATCGGCCGTCAGGTCCGCTGTTATGTTCTCGACGATCTAGGCCTCGGCCTGGCCATGCTCGTGGGAGGACACTAGAAAGCTGTAGCAGCAACCACTTTACGGCGGAGAGCAACCATGGTGACGATGGGTCACGCCCTTGATCAGATGATTGATCACGCGATGGCACAAGCGATGGCTTGCGCTAGCGATTATAATGCTTTGGGTGACGCATTGGACATCATTCTCGTTATCGCTCGTCGTGGAGGACTCGCAGGCCAATTCGCTGATACGATCGAAGACATGACCGTTGATAACCTCGGTGTTGAGTGAGCGGCCGTACCTGCATCGATATTCAGACCAGCATGTAATCTTTTAGGTGCACAGAAAAGTGATTATTGACCAGTTTGCGAGATGGACCGTCAATGCAAGGATCGTGGCAGAAGCTGTAGGGGGACTGTAAGCGATATGGTGACAGGGAAGAGAGCGCCATCCTGCGGTATCCGATGGTCGGCATCGAGGTGCTTGCGCATTGCTGCTGCAGGGCTCTTGATGCCTGCTCTTACGCACTGCGCCTATGTGTCAGACGAGCCTCTCTTTTCGATGCAGGCCGCGTCAAGTTGCGGACCGCTGGCAGGTAACTGGTCCCTAATCCAGGATAAGGACGGGCACCCCGTCCAAGGCGCGCGTTGGATCCTTCAGCCCACGAAGGGCGGATGCTGGTTCAAATCTCTGGTGCTTGACGCCGTGAACGGCGTCACGCTCAAGGACAATATCGATGCTGTAGCTGCTATGGCTGCTATCGAAGTGCAGCCTGGGGTGGTGGCCATTATGTTCCGGCAGGATCTGGTCGACCGGACGTTCGAGCGCGGGCGCTATGTCTACGTTCTGGCTGTCGAACAGACACTCAGCCGACGTGGCTATATCCTGGTCGCGCCCAAATGCGCCCAGAATGATGGATGTGCGATCGATACGTTGGATGACCTTAAAATGGCCTTCCAGGCCGAACGTACAAACCCCAATCCGCAAATCCTTGCGGTGCTGATTGGCACCTAGCCGCCAAGCAGCTCAAATGCGGTCCAGTAGAAGGGATGGGCGAACGGCCTGCTACCCGCTTCAAAATCTGCAAGGCTGGCCATTATACCCTGTGCCTGAGTCGCAGTAACCTTGCCCAGCGCGATCTTGTTCGTCACGAAATTGCGCAGGGTTCGCGCGTCTGAGTCGCGCAGCCATAACTGCGCCCTGCGCAGGGCAGAAGCGGGCCGAATATGGTCGTCGATCAGATAGTCGCGGAATCGGACGGAGAGCAATGCAGCTGCACCATCGCCGATGGGCCATAATGTTCCGACCACGCCTTGTGCCCCCATGGCGGCAAAGGCGGTCTGGAGGCTGGCATAACGATGAATATCCTGCGTGATATCCAGGATGGCGGTTTCGCAGGCCGATAAGAAGACGAGTCGAGGCGGATGATGGATCCGAGCGCCACGGATATCTGCGTCGTTCAGCAAGGCCTTGCCATCAAGATAGATGCCATTGGCCTTAGCCTTACCCCAGTCGGAACTGCCATGACTGGCAATGTGCCAGTAATCTGTCCCGTCCAGGCCCTTGAACACCTCATCTGCTGTTGCTGCCCCAAGGATTGCGCGTGTCGGCTTGATCGCAGCCTGTTCGAAAGACACCGCATCAAGGTTGGAACTCGACGACGCGAGAAAACCTATGCCGGCCCCCGGAGTGCCCTTGGTGCTGGAAATCGTGCCTGCGGCATGAGCAAGTGACTGCGCAAAACGCAGCTCATAGCGTTCGCCGAGGCTTATGTTGTCGGCACCGCGTGAGCCTGCAACCGGGAGCATTGCCAGAGTTGCCGGCAGGATAAGGACGATCCGCTCATTTGGTTTTGCGCCCGCTTTGGACAGTGCCTGGCGAATAGCGTCCCCGACCAGACTTTCCGTGCGGCGATTGAGATCATCGACAAACATGTCCAGCGCCGGGGATGGTCCGCGGCGCGGTACCGTGCGGATCAGATAATAAGCCGCCAAAATGCCGCCTGGGACATATCGCTGACCGGGATCGAAATGCACATAGTTGCTGATGAGGGCCAGCCCGCCTGAGTTAGCCGTGTAAAGGCTGGTTCGCGCCACTTTGCCGTCCTTGGGCCTCGATACCACCGCAAAGGTCCCCATCCAACCTGCTGCGACCTGGACGATAGTCTCGCCCCCAAGGATAATGCGCAGCTCTGACGCCAGCGCATCAGCCTGAGGACGTATCTGAAGCGCTGTCGAGCGACTGCGCTCGAAGAGATGCATTGCTGCTTCGGAATGACCTGTCTTGACCTTGACGGCCGCAGCCTCGCTCATGAGCATCTGTTTGCTGAACATGATAGATATGATAGGCGCCTGAGCCGGGCTGCTACCTGGCAAGGTCTCTTTCATAACCTGTGGATTATCAATGGCTGTTTCCATCAGCCGATCTGCTTCGATCCAGTCGCCAGAGAGCGCTGCATCGACGGCGCCAAAATACCCAGCCGACTTGTTCTGGCTGGTCAAGATTACGCCACCATGGTCCTTTGCAAAGTGGTTCAGTTCGATCCGTTCTGTCCCAGGCATGAAAACGGTCGCCATTAGGAGAAGGCTGGCCATCGTCTTCTTGTCATTTGGCGACAAGAGCGGGTCTTGAGCTTTGTCGTCTAAGGCCAATGTGTTACGCGCTGCTCTTGCGGTTAGAGCGATAGTTTCCGCATTCAGACTGGTGAATGCACTCACCATTCCCATCGCCACTGCCATATTGGCAAGGGTCCGTTGTCGCACAGCAAGCTGTGGCAATGCTTCGATCATAGTCGATATCTTGCGCAGGATTCCTAGAAATTGCGGCTGCGCGATACTTGTGTCGCCGCCAATGATGCCCAAACTGCGACTGAATAAGTTGAAACCGATCGAGGGGTCGTTAAATCCGTCGCACCAGTCGATCGCCTCGGCAAGAAAAGGCAAATAGATAGGCTCAATACCTTCCCTGTCGGAGGCCGGCAGTTGCACCACCGCGTCAATCAGCATGCGATCGGAAAAATACCGATGCTCGCGCAGTGTGGCCGATGTCAATTTTCCAGACTGCCAGTCGGCCAGCCATGTCTCCTGAATCTTGCGCAGCGCTGCGACCCTATTGCGCAGGTCGGCGCCGAGGCCAGCTGCTATGATCGGTACCATTATATCTTTGACCTCAGCAGGTGCTGAGGTTTCGATGATCGGCGATGCTTTGAATGGCTGGTCGGCCGCGCGCACTGGTGTTGCAACCAACGATATGGCCAGCATGAGGCCGCATAAGATGCGCGCCCGGACTATCATGCGTTTGTACCTGCAAATTTCTCCAGGCCCGCACCGGCTTCTGGGGTGATTCGCTGCAAATCGCGGAAATAGGGTTCGAAATTACTCCAGAAAGATTTCGCATAGGCGTCAAACACAGCGTGCGCCGTCTCTGCGTCGCAGATGTTGCGATCGACACAGACCTGCAAGCTCGAGAAGAAGCCGGCTATCTGGCCAATCTCATTTTCGAGCCCCTTGTTGCCCTCGCTTCCAAACACAAGTGCCAAGGCTGCCTTGTCCGCCCTGGCGGCAATCAGCTCTGGGTCCTTTGGCCGGTCTGTGCCAGCCTCTGCTTCTGTCCGCAGAGCGCGGGCCTTTTCCGCCAGCGCCTTGCCCACTGCTTGGCGCACCCCAAGATATTCCGAACCATCAAACCGGCTGGCAAATTCAAGTGTCCTTGTGACACGCATATCGTTGCGTTGATCGAAATATTCACGCGCTGCGATCACAGCACCGATCATCAACGCAAGCTTGGCCAGCACTTCTATCTGTTCGATGAGTGTGCGCGGTAGCCATGGCGGGTTCATCGGCAGCTCTTCAGATCGATCTGCAACGAATTCGCTATGCTCTGACGCACGTTCAACTTTTTCATCAGGCATCTGGCGCTATCCTTGGTAAGAAGCGCATAGGCTTTAGACCCGCCGGCGCCCGTCTCCTGAGCTTTGCGGAGGTCTGGCACCGGCTCGATCCTGACCTTTTCCTTGGCTGCCTGGCAAGACAGGGGCAAAAGAATGGGATCGCGTCCATCCCTGATCAGACGCCGAAGTCTTTGGCTGATGCACCCGATATCGCTGCGCGCTACTATCACGCTGACATCGCAATCGGGGCATCGCGGCGCTGCCTGCACCGTCTCTGAAGCCAATGTCAGAGACGCACAAGCAAGAAGCGTGATTTTACTGCGCATGCTATCCCCCAACAAGCCGGCCTGAGCCTATCAATAGAGGCCCCAAGAGACAATCAGCGACACAGGATATCATAAGATTTTAATTGCTTCGTGATGCTGCGCTTCGTCACGTCGGTCGATTATCGCGCTCCTTTTGTTCCAAGCCAAAGCCAACATCTGGTCAATTGGCGTCTTTGAGGTCGCCTTCAGATTTGACCGCATTCTTGCTGCTCTCCTCCTGCAATTCTCGCAACTCCTTCTCTACCTTAAGGCGATCGATCTTGCGCTGGATCGCACCTGTTTTGGCATCGCGCATGGTCTCGGCCGCAGCCAGGCCTCCGGCAAGCGCTTCGGCAAACTGACTTCCGCCACCCACCGCATTGGTGCCCATTGCGACCATCTTACCTTCTGCCGTGAATTCTGCTGACGAGCCTTTGGTTTCAAACATGCCGCTGCCGAGCGGGAGGATAAAATAATCGGAGAATTGCGCGACTGAAACAGTCTTCCTCGTGAGCGTATCGTCTATGACGCTATCGAGCGAGCAGGGGGCTTTGGTTGGATTGTCCCACAGTTCGACAACGACGGAAGCGGGGTTGAAGTAGACGAAGTGGTTCAGGCGCTTCGTTGCCGTTAATTCACCGTCCTTAAGATAGGCTGCACGCCACGCCTTCAAGCTTGGCGTTTCGATCGGTTCGGATCGTGCGAACGCTGCTTTCGATACAATGAAACGCGCGCAAAAGCCCCCTTTTCCGACGTTCATATCGGGTATCTGTTCGCGTTCGGCGGTGTCAAACCATAATGTGGGATTGATCGGGGGCAGATCGAACGCCTCCCTGTAACTGCCGTCAGGGCGTGCCGCGCCAATGGCCTTGGCTTTTGCCCGGCTTTGCGTGAGCGTGACGCTTGTCGAGAGAGTCAGCGCATCTTCAAGTTCGGCTTGTTCGGTTTTCAGCTGTTCCAGGACTTCGGCGCGGATAGAGCCCAACGCGACCCCGTTGGCGACTGCGGCTTCTATCGTCTCGATTCTGTCGGAGACGTCCTGCCAGCGCGCAACCTTTTTGAGGATATCGGATTTGCATGCGACCTTGAGCTTGTGCTCGAAGATGGGCGAAACGACCCCCTTTGATCCGAGAGGAACATTAGCCGCTAGCATGGTCGTGAGCGTGCCGGTGACGCCGAAGCTGGCAAAACCCGCCGCCGTTTTGGCCAGGGTAGCCAGGACGGCTCCCCCTTTGCCTTCACCTTCGGCATTGATCGTCTTGAGCATGCCATTTTCATAATAGGTAAGCGCGAGTTTTCGGCTGCCCAGAAATGGACTGTTGGGATTGAGGCGCACAAGTTCGCCGGGCTTCGCGGTCGATGCTACGACAGCCTGGGTCACATAATCGGGCTTGGGGGCATCGAGGGTGGGGCAGCGGATGAGGCGCGCCTGCCACCCGGCAATGACCGTCGAACGTGGCAGTTGATATGTGACTTCCTGTGCGCCGACCTGCGTCGCGGCCGCGAGCAGGAGCGTCGCTGCAATAAGCTTTAATAGCATGTTGTTGTCCTTGAGAGCTGCGCAGCGCGGCAAAAGGCGCTGCAGCGTTTAGAGACTGAAGGCGCGGCCCTGTTCGAAGGCGGCGTTTGTAGAGCCCACCGTCATGTAGTTTGGCGACTGATCAGACGGCAGTTTTGCCCGCACCGCCTTTGCAAGTGCCTTATAGCTCCCGGTAAAGCTGTCATCGCTCCATGTGGAGAGCAGGGCGCCGGTGAAGGCGCCATTGAAAGGACCATCCATCGAAAGCTGATTGTCCTGACAGCCTGAGACGAGGATGACCGAGCATGCCGGCTCCCCTGGCGCAGCTTTTGAGAGAAGCGCGTCATAAAATTCGCGATTCTTATAATAGGTGCGTGGTACGATCTCAGCTGGCATGAGCCTTGCTGCCGCCCAGGCAGGTGTTTCAAGCGATCCCAGTGAGAAGCGTGGAGTCCGCCAATATTTCAGGATAGTGCCGCTGTGGCAGCTGTCGGAGAAGACGGCGATCCTGACTCCTGAGGTAAATTTCGCCCAGGCGCTGTATATCTCATCGTCAATGAGTTGGCCGTTATAGAGACACCAGGTTTCATCCAGACCGTCTGCCTCATCCTTGTTGCGGTCTGGAAGCTGTCCGCCATGGCCCGAATAGCTGATGATCAGGGTGTCGCCATTGGCAAGCTCGCTCGCCAGTGTATCAAACTGGGCAAGAACCGCTTCGCGCGTCGCCGCCTGTGTCAGCAACTTGCGCGCGGTAAATCCCTGGCGGCTGCAGAGGTCCGCCATTGCATGGGCATCGGCCTCGCAGGCATTGAGTGGTCCAGACCATCCATCATAATGGGCCGGGTCTACGAGATTTAAACCGATATGAAGCGAAATTCCCTTGGCCATGCTTTCCTCCAGGACGCTCTTGCGCGAATGTCTGCGGAAGCGCCTCAAGAAATACTGCTATCGAGAGATGGTCCGCGTAACATTTCGGATATAATCATTATCTAAAAGAATTCGCGCGACCGAATTTTATTCGTGTTTCGATTTAAGGATATCAACAGTTATTGATTCGTCAATGGGCGTTATTCCAGAAAAATAACGATATTGGATATTATGCACGTTCCAGATATGTCAGTAGATAAGAATGAATTTTTTTGAAGTTTACGCCATGTGCCGCCATGGAATAGGGCGAGCCATCGCAGACAGGCATGATAGCCGATGTCATTGGGTGCCCGACCTATGCGGCACTCGCAATATATTGACGTAGATCGACCGCGTTGAAGTTTTTTATGACCACGATTTCACCCGGATGCGTCGCAATGCTGCTGGCATCATCATCAACATCATGGTCGCGCGCGGCTTTACACCATGCGCCCATGTGGCGTTTTAGCAGGCAGTGGACGTTCATACGCGCTTGAGTGTGAACCTCTCATTTGCCTGTCTATATCGTGGGGCGGCATCGGCGTGATCGTAGCGGACGGGACCATCTCGATCACGCCGGCCAGTTTGCTTGTTAGTCGGCAGGCGCTTTGGCAGTCTTTTTCGTTGCCTTTGGCGCGGCAGCCTTGCCATTCTGTACGGGCTTGCGACCCAGGCCGATTTTATGGGCCAGTTCCTTGCGCTGCTGCGCGTAGTTCGGGGCAACCATTGGATAATCAGCGGGCAGGCCCCATTTGGCGCGGTAATCGTCAGGAGTCATCTGATAATGCGTCATAAGGTGCCGCTTGAGCATCTTAAGTTTCTTGCCATCTTCTAGGCAGACGATGAAATCGGGCTTTATCGACGCACGAATTGAGACAGCGGGTTCCGGCTTTTCCACATGAGGCTGAGCGGGCTTGGAAAGTCCGGTAAGAGCGCTATGAATGTTAGCGATCAGAGTGGCGACATCACCTACCGCCACGCTGTTGTTGGAAACATGAGCTGCAACGATATCTGCTGTCAATGTTACAAGCAATTCGCCTGCGTCATCGATATTGGTCGTTTCCATCTGCGATCCTTTTATGATTGGTATCGCGCATATAAAGGCAAATGATCTCAACTCACCCCTGCGAGTTTGGGCTAACCTCAAGCGCAACTATGATCCCTCAAATTTTGTTCGGTAAGGCTGGGGGCGTTCGCCCTGGCCGTGCTTCTATGCGATCGCGCCGTCTGTGACTGCCCTTTAGGCAAGCCTCTTCGTCTCCTCAAATCTACCCACCAATATCATATCGGTAATCTATCCAGATATTGTGCCGCTCGTATAGTGAGGCGCCTTTGACGCTGAACCCCGCTCACGCTGCTTGGGCTGGATAGACCTGCGTCATCGTCACCCCGGATCTGCCATTGCCTCCAAGTTCAATAACTCTCAGGGGTGGCGAGACCCCTTCTGGCGTCGGCACCTCTTTTATGGCCGCAAATTTCTCGATCAGGTGCCGAGCCAGCGACCGGCTTGCCGTGGTGAGGACTATATTGAGCCGGTTGCTGCTTTCCATCACGGTTGCCCGGAAAATGTCCAGCAGCCCCACCCTGTTGAGATCATCCAGATGCGTCATGGGCTCATCGAGAAAGAAGGTGCCTCCAATCCCGCGGGCGCGAGCAAGGAAGAGCGCGAGGGCGAAATCCTGTCGCTGTCCCTGGCTGAAATCCGTGCCTGGCTCAAAGCCCTTGCCCTGGGCACTGGCGCTCCAGTGCATCGGTTGGGCCGCGCTACCCAGTGTGACATTGTCGAAGACATGATTTGCATGCATGCGGGCAAACAGCGGATTGACGACCTGTTCCAGTTCCCTGAATTGCTGGGAACTTACCTCCTGATAGCTGGTGCTGAAGGTTGCCGCTGCACGGCGTGCCGCCTTGATCTGGCGATCGAGCGTTTCATGCTCCTTCCGGATCGGATTGAGACCCTCACTCAGCGCCGAGAGTTGAACGTGCTGCTTTTCGATATCCCAAACAGCGTTTGCCGCAGAAAGTTGCCCCTCGACTTCGTTGAGCTCCAACCGTTCGTGGCTCATCCCCTTGAGCGCTTCGCTCAGGATGTTGAGCGTGGGTTCCGCTTCGGGCAAGATATCCGTCCATAGCATATCGAATTCGGCGACATTTTCTCGGGCGCTTACGAGCAATGTTTGTGCTTCTTTCAGTCGCTCCATCTGACCTGCATAATATGCGCGCGCTTCGCTTCGATCGTTTTCGATCCTGCTTATCTCCAGAACTACGGATTCGAGTTGGATGCGGGCTTCCTGGGTTGCTTCCCAGATCCTGGCTTCGACACGCGTCGTGAGTTCAGATGCCGGAAAATCCAGTACGGCTTTCAGGTCATCTGTCTGGGGCTGAAAAATCTGTGCAGCCTCAAAGCCATCGGTGAGCTTGGCAAGTCTGGCTGCGACCGCCAGGCGTTGATCTTCGTCCTCAATCGCCTGGTCGACATGCGGGCTGAGACCAAGATCGTTCATCACGCGGACGAACCTGTCGGCGACCAGGCCCAGATCGGCTATGTGGGCTTTGACGCTTTGCGCACGATCTGCCCGCTTGTCGGCTGACGCAACGCGGGCTCTGGCATCATCTGCGGCTTGCGATGTTGCGACAGCCTCTGCCTGGGCGGCCTTCACCAGAGCGGGCGCTGAACCGAGCGCATCCTCAATGGCTGCGCGCAACTGCATGACGCTGCCCCACTCATGTCTGCATAAAGGGCATTCGTCCGTTTCCAGCGGGTGTTCCTGGAGCAGAAGCTGGCGTGCGGTAGCCTGGAGCTGCGCGACAGGCCCCTGGGTCGCCTTTAGGCGATCGCTTGCCTGGTCCGCTATCCGGGCAAGCTGATCGGCTTTGGCCTTCAGTTCCAGACTCTCGCTTTCGGTCGCGAGGCCAGCCTCGATGATCGACAACTCTGCTTCCAGGGTCGTGCGGTGGCGGATGCTCCGGAGATAGGCTGTACGTGCCTCCCTCGCCTCGGCGAGACGCGCGTGACGCCCATTTATGGTTTCCTCTGACCACGCGCATTCCGGCACTGCGTCCAATAGCTGCACGAAGCTGAGATTTTTTGCGCGCGCCGTCGGGAGGGACGGTAAATCCTGTGTGATGCTGTTGGCCAGTAAGATGAGATCGTCGCGCGTACCTGCAAGCACACGCAAGGTCTTTCCAAGGGCCCGACGCCTTGTTGTAGAGGTCGTATACGCCTCTTCGAGCCTGGCCACCTTTTCGGCGAGCGCTATGGTCTGATCGCTAAGAGCGCGCTCCCGTCCGGTGAGTTCGCTGATCAAAACCTTATCATGCTGGGCCGCATCCCATCGGGCCTCGAGCGCGCGCAGTGTCTGGCCCTTGCGCAGGAGCTGGCTCTTTCGCTCTTCGAGATGCGCCGTCAGGGCCGGGATCGCATGTCCCGGATCGGCATAAGCGATGCCGTCATAAGCCGGGCCTAGATGTTGCAGAATGTGCGCCATGATTGCATCGAGTGAAAAATGCGGACCTTGCGCTTTTCTCGCCTCCATTTCTGCCTGAAGTCTCTCGATCTGATCGGTCCGGCGGTCAATTTCAGCGCCTAACGTCCGCAGCTGGGCGGCATGGTCGGCGATGAATTTGTTGCACCTGGTCTCGGCGTCCAGCAAATGACGAATGCCAAGCAGGTCGGCAAAGACCTGTTTGCGGACATCGACTGTGTCGTCGTCGGAATCAACGAGCGCCGAGAGCTTGTCGGAGGATAGGAACCGCGTGCCCCTCAGCCATTGCTGGCGCAAATTTATGGCGCGGACCGGGTGGCTCTCTTGCGCCGCAGCGACCGGCGCGATCTTCGCAAGCAGTTCGCCTGGCCGGATTGCCTTTGGTTCATCATGTTTTTCGCCGAATTTAGCCGATTGCCCGTTCAAGTCAGCCTTTCGTTCCAGATGAAGCGGGGCATCGCCCAGATACATAGCCGCTTCTACCGACGGATCGATATCCTCGCAGAAGCGTGACCGCAGCAGCTCTGTATCGAAGCCCTTGCCATCGCGAAGCCTGTGGACCACGCCTGTGAGCAGCCATTCGGCTGCCTCGCACATGGTCGTCTTGCCTGTTCCGTTAGGTGCGTAGACGACGGTAATGGGCGCAGAGAAGTCGAATGTGATCGGATCGGTTATGCCTCTAACCGCTTTGACCATCATTTTGGAGATACGAATTGCCTGGGTCATGCAGCGCCTCCCGCCTCGGTTGGTACAGGATTCTGGTCAACCGGATTAATCTCCTTCCAAAACGCTGTGGATTCCTCATCAAGGGTCGGCCAGAATGCGCCTTCCGCAGCGGTCTTTCCATCAGGCAGACCAACGACCGTCACATCTGCTATTCGATGCCAACCTGAATTCTGGTTGGCATCATCCTTAATGACGGCAGGCCAAATGCAGTGCTTGCGACAAATTCGCGGAGACAGCTCCAGAGCGGTCACCAGTTCGCGGTCATCCTCGCTCGGAGCCTGAGGCAGGGCCAGCACAAGATACCCATCGACAGTGGGTCTGCGCTCCTTATGGCTTTCCGCTTCAAGAAGTCTGTCAAGAACGCCCTCGGCAATGATCGCCTCTTTGCGGAACATACTGGTTTCTAGCGACGTAACGGGCCAAAGCAGCAACCTGGCGTAGCTGCTCTGCCATAGGCCGGCGCCCTCTGGAAAAGCGACCGGATCCCCCGTCGGCAACGGAGCAGGTTCCAGCGCTACGCGTGCGCACAGCGGTGCCAGGGCATCACTGGCCGATCCGTTGGTAGCCGGGTGCGTCATGCAGCTTCGTCCTTCAGGCAGTCGGTGAGATACGCGAGGAACGACTGGATCTTTTCGTCCTCATTATTCTGTTCGTAATCGCCGTAGATAGCAGCTAGGCGCTGCAGGCTGACGGATGCTGCCCGACGCCGTAATTTAGGACTGCCAATATCATCCCTCATGAGGGCCAGGGCACCCGTGGCGCCGACGGCAACATGCGTTGGGGGGGCGGTCGTGATGTCATCGCGCCGCTCGGGCCTGATGGGTCCGTCCGGCAGTTCGCCCAGCGGCGACTTTCCGATGACAAGCAGGTCTGGATGTGGGGCGGTGTCGTTCATCCAGGCGCCCAGCTCGCGTTGCATCTGTCCAACGCTTCTCGACGGGTCATGCCAGATCAGCACGCTGCGGGCAGTCTCTTCCAGATGCAATTGCCCAAAATCCGTTTCCATTGCGTTCCAGGACACGCCATCGAAGGTGGACATGGTCGCAAGCGCATTGAGTGCGAGTTTCGCGGCCATTCTTGTGTCTTCCGTGTGCAGCAAATCTGCGTCCACAGCTTCCGCGCATACGCCGGTCAGAAGCAGACTGAGGATGCGCTCGGGTCGGGGCTGACCATGGGTCGAAACATGGTCCGCGATCGCCGCCACCCCCTGCCTGACCCTGGGAGACCAATCATCGCGAGCCGGATGCCTGCGCATGAAACGCACCAGTTCGCACCCATGCTGCGTGGCGGGCGGCGTTATTGGCGCATCCAGTCCATGGGCCTTGATCGGGCAGGCCATGTCGCCGTGCCAGAGGAATTTCACGCCATTGGGTACATATGGTCCCCAATATATCTCGCCTGAAACAACCATGGGACAGGTCTGCCGCAGCACCGCTCCTGCGAGCATGTCCGATGTCAGCGCTCTTGCCACCGGCAGTTGATGTTGCCCCTTTGGCAGGGAATCGAATGCGCCGTAAACGCCTGTCAGGCTGCGCCACTGATCCTGCTGCTCATCATGATGGGGCTTGTCATAGGCAATATTGCACAGGGCAACCAGGCCGCGCCGGTTTGCCATCACATCTGTCAGAAGCGATCGGATCGCAGCGACCCAGTTGGCATTATAGCCTTTTTGAAGCAGGGCGCCGACGACGAGGGCCGGTCGATCTGGGGCGCTGGCCTGAACTATCTCTCGCACCTTCGCCTGCGCGCAATCCTGATGCTGAGCAGCCAAGGGGATGAGATCGGCGCAGATCAACGGAAAAATATCGACATCGTTGAAAAGCAGATGCGTTACCGTCGACCCATATTGTATGGTCGAAAGCGCCACGGCCTCTGCATTTTGCTCGGCATGGGTTTTCAGGAGGACGAAGCAGTCGGTCCGCTCGCCGGGTTGGTGAATCCAGCACCAGCCCGCATTGACCAGCCTGACACCGCTCATTCCCTTCGCCGCGTCATCCCAGCCCAGATGCCGATGGGTCTGCCCCTCCTCATGGGGGAGCGCAGACCAGTCGAACAGCGCCTGCCCTGGCGTAGCGCCAAAGCCTGTAAACAGAATGACCGGGCGACCAGCGCCGCGCACCAGCGCATCCAGGGCGTCCCAGTCAGCAGACCCGAATGCAAATTCCGGTGCCACCATCAGCACCATATGGCCTCCCGGCAGCATTTCGGTGAGCGCAGGTCTGTTATGCCCGTCGCCGCCGACGAGGAGATGACGAAGAGGCGGGATAGACGACGCGCGCGACTGATCTCCTGCTATCGGCGCGGTATCAAGCGCAGTCTGCACAAGGCAGATATCGAGCTTGCCCTGATGGAGCAGTGACATGTCGATGGCTATCGTTGTCGCGCGATCCCCATATGTCACATTTGGTGCGCTCAACGGCATCCCCCATTTTTCGCGCGGACAGAGAGGCAAGAGCCTCTGGCGTTCAGACGCTTGCGCACGTCTCTACTCCCTATCTGCCCCACTATTTTTTTCCCCCTACGCATTGCGGCGACCATAGCGGATCAGCGTCTCGAAGCGACTGAAAAATCTTGCTTCTGTATGCTCCTGGACCGGGCCCTTCTTATGGCTCTCTACTTCGCGCTACTTGAGCCTGTGTCCCCATATTTCATATTTCGTAGCGATTTGCGTTTAGGGCGGCTCGATGACCGTTCGCAAGCCTTTCCGGGCCGTCCCGATCAAGCCATCCCCGCGGTTTATGAAGAAGCAGCGGGCGCGAGAGAGGGCGCGCATGGTGCGCCTGGGTTTGATCGCGGGGGCCGTCGGTCTTCTGGGCGGGGTAACGAGCGTTGTTGTAACCGCCGAGGGTCGGGCCCGGATCGCGGGGCTGGTTCATTCTGTCGGGATTCGGCTTGGCCTTGCGCGTGCGCGGGCGCCGCAGGCCGGTGACTATTGGGCGGGATGCGATAGTGCACGCGCGGCGGGGAGCGCGCCTATCTATAAAGGCGAGCCTGGCTATCGGGCCGAGATGGATGGTGACGACGACGGAGTGGCGTGCGAACCCTTTTATGGCGGCTGAAGGCAGGGTCTTTTCGTCATCATGGATCGCATTTGTGTTCGTGTCCGGATAGGGCATAGCCTGCTGGCTTTGCGTCAATATGGCGTCAACGCAACTTGGCGGGCACAGCGGCCTTCAATCGGATGGCTGTGCGCCTGATCGATGAATGTGCTGCCAGAAAGCGCGATTGCAGGCGGCGCTTGCCGTCGCTGTCCCATTGTTCAGTGGGAAATAGTCGGCGCGGGTCGTGCGACTTCAGTCTCCCAGCTCGCCCGGTCCGAACCAGCTCGTGATGCCAGTTATGCGGCGCGCTTCCCGTGCGAATTTCCGGAGAGCCTTCTCTCTCGGCTTGATTTTGCGCACATGCGCGAGCCGAGGATGGTCCGACACCCAGGAGATGACATCGCCCGCCTCGGACGTGCGCATGCGCACACGCGCGGCATAGGCGATCTCGTGTTCGCCCACGGGCACGCTGTTGAGGTAGAGCATCTCATAGTCCGGTTGCAGGTTGCTCTTCTCACCTCCGATCGTGGTGAAGCTTAACGGAGAAACAGTCTGCGGAGACTGTTCCATGGCGCGCAGGACAGCAAGCCCGGGCGCCGCATCAAATAATTGTCGGGACGTAAGCTTCGTGCCTGGTGCCTGCGCTTTGAGCATAGCCCATTCCACTATTTCTGCGCTCTTTGCCGCATTGTCCGCCTTGTGTGCTTCCTCATGGTCGGGGCATGGGGACAGTTCCCCTGTGATCGCCGGCGGCGTATTGATGCGACGACCTTTGATCTGGACCGTGAGCGGCTCTGAAACGGCCCAGCCGGCAATGCGATAATAGGTCGCCCAATCCGATGCGCGGGCAGATATGGTCTCCAGGTCCGGCAGGCCTGCAAATATGACGGAGCTGCCATGGCTGCCTGAACGAAGCGAGAGGTCAAGTCTGATTCTCAATAGCTTACTCCGCGCTTCCAATATCATTCGGCCTTCCCCCGATATCGCCGCAGGAACGACATAGAGATCTCCGGTGAAGGTTGTGACGGCTCCATCACCTGCGCGCGTCACCGTCACGGTGCAGGCTTCGGTCCGGCCCATCTTCATCGTCAGACTGGCGTCAACGGTCTCGAGCCCATCGTCCCAGGGAACCGGCACCTCGACAGGAATGCCGAACCGGGTGAGAAAATGCTTCGCATCGATGACCGGCAGTGACGTCAGGCCAAGAAAACCGTCGATGATTTCATCGGCAGAGGATGCCTGGACGCTCGTTTCGAGCGTCATGAACCCCTTCTCGAAGCCGAGCTGCGCGAGCTGCCGGTTTTTCTCGCGGCCATAGGAGGCCATTCCCTCTGGCATCGCCTCTTCGAAGGCCGCTTTGAGAGCGGCGCCGGTGACGGCAGGAAGGTCGATGCCCCATTTGGTCGTTTTGACCGTGAAGCTGATCTTGTTCGGCGCTTTCCCGTCGACCTGTGCCTGCCGCAGCCGCTTGAGGATTTCGGACAGGAAATCATCCGCGATATGGATGATGCGGGCGCCGACGAAGGCCAGACTCTGGTCTTCGACCTCGAAGATGACGATGAAGGCGGGACGTGCATCCTTTACGATATGCTCGAACGTACCGATGTTGAGGGAAATGCTCCCATTGCCTTGCCAGACAGTCTTGACCTGCACATGACAGGCAAGAGGGGCGGGACGGCAATCGAGGGGAGCGGCTTCAAGAAGCGGCCAGGTGACGACATAGTCCCAGCCGACGCGATCACGATCGGACTGATTGGGCTTGAGGCGCGCATCAAGGCAGAGCTCACCGAATTTCTGCTCACCTTTGGCACCGAGTTCGTCGGAATTGAGAGGACGATTCATGGCGGGATCCTACGCGGTGGCAGGGTGGTGGCACAAGGCGGGGATATGCGACCCGTCCCGGAGACCTTCCGGGCAAAGGCTCCGATCATCAATGATAGGCCGAGTCATTTTCCTTTCTGACAAGATCGAATAGGTGGCCTCGCATGGATCCCAGTTTTGCCGCACTTGTCGATAACCTCCCGGCCTCCCTCGAGAAATTACTGGCCTGCCTTGCTCATTCAGGTGGGCTAGCCCTGGCGACCTCTGTGCCTGCCCGCGCGGTCTATCTGTTTAGTGAGGGCGATGATTATCTATATGTCGGTCGCACCAACCGCCTTCGCCAGCGCTACCTCGAACATTGTCGGGGCAAGCACAATGATGCGCCTTTCGCCTTCAAACTCAGCCGCCATGAAACGGGGAATTTGAAAGAGAAGGGCGGACGCACCAGGCTGGCCCTTCAGGACGATCTGGATTTCAGCGACGCGTTCCAGAAGGCCAAGGAGCGGGTCAAGTCGATGGCTTTTCGCTGGGTTGAGGTGACAGACGCCAATGAGCAATGCCTCTTCGAGATTTACGCGACCCTGACGTTGAAAGCCCGCTTCAACGATTTCGAAAATCATTGAAGGTGTCGAAAGTCAGGCATCTCGGGTAGGATGGATTGTCCTTGCACCTCATATAGTCAGGTGGTCGTCAACGACGCAACAGGACTGATGAGCGGCATGCACGAACATTGTGAAATGTCCGGTCTTCGAGATGCAGGCATGTCGCGTTCGGCGCTGTGATGCGGCTTTGACGGTCTCGGTCTCATGGTCTCTCGCCAATCTGGCGAGGACTCTGCTTGACCGGAAGCTGTCGTTTTTCTCAATTGACCCTTATGCGGCTTATAGACGACATTGCTGCGCGGCGGGTCTGTTACAGGCGGTCCTTGCCGGCGCTTCCCGATATTCTTCTGGTCGATATTCCATCGCGCTTTGCGGGACAGGGATTGGCGCTTGATCGCTATTATCCCGTGATCCTCGAAACGGTGGCCGAGGCGTCCGAGCTCGAGGCGTTCCTGTGTGAGGATCGCCAGGTTCTGATTGCGCCCTCTCTGCTGGATCGCCGCCCATCTGCCTTCCTTGTGGGAGACTTGACCCTTGCGCGTTATGCGCCACCTGCGGCGGGCTGGCCGTGGCTCGTGCTGTGCTGCTGGCCATTGGCCTATACCAGGATGGTGCCGGTGCCGAACGATTATCTGGCACGCGGAAGCTATACAATCGAGGCATTTGCTGAGGCGGAGGAGGTCGATGCTTTCGAGCAGCAGTTTTTTGCAGGCTATGGCCCCTGTGCCAGCAGGACAATTTCTCCGGCGGGGAATGGCTGATCGTTTGGCAGTCTGGCTGGCTTTATTGTCGGAGAATCTCTGCGACCGGCCTTGCCATGTCGGCGCGCGTCTTCATGAGATCAGCGAGCCAGCATAAATGGGCGGCGGCGTCGGCAAGGGGGAGATGGCAGAGTTCTTCGAACAGTTCGTGCTGGTAGGCAAGGTCGCGGGCGAGAATGTCGTTTAGCCTCAGGCGGGCCGGGCTATCCCCGTCCATGATCTGTGCATTGGCCTCATAGGCGGCGTCAAGAAAGGCCTCGGCCAGTTCCTGTGCTTCATAATAGCCGCCGTCCAGACCCTCGCTTTGCGCCAGGCTTGCAAGCCTGCGGCGCACCAGCGGCAGGTCGGGATCGCGTATCGCGTCATCGAGCGGCAGGTTGAAATCATAGCTGGCCAGATAGTCGCGGATCATGGGTTTGTCCTTTGTGGGGAAAGGAACATAGAATGAACAGGATTGCAATGCTTCCCGTGCCTATGGCATGAGCGGCCTATGTGCCTTTTCATCTTTGCGCCTGGTTCCAGTGCTACTTTGAGGGTTGATCCGTTCCTGGCGGGATATGAGAACATCCTCCGGTGAGTGGGGGCAAGGCGCCGCTGCGACTGCGCGGGGTGATGCGGCTGGGCGAGCGGGGGCCATGGCTTGAAGAGGCGGACGGCACTGTATGGCGGATTGAAGCTGGCGAGGATTTGGCCGACTACGCGGATCGGCCTGTCCAGATCGAAGGGTGGCAGCGCGGCGCCAGTCATCTCGAACTGCTCTGGATCGGTTCTGTGGCAGGCTGATCGCCTGGGTGGTTGAGGCCTTTTGTGGTCAGTCGGGCCGGGGATCGTGCGCGGGCGGATGCCCGTCTGCGCCGGGCACCGGGCTCTATCTCCGCTGCGCTCCGACCAAGCCCCTTTGGGGTCTTGGCGGCTTTGCCGTAACGATCCCTTCCGCAGGCGTGGTGGGGCAGGGGCATTGATCCGCTGAGGGCAGTGTCCGGAGCGCGGGCTGCGCCTGTTCAGGCTTCGCCTATGGAATCGCGCGGTGCGCGATATGGTTCGTGGAGCCGGCGGA
This sequence comes from Sphingobium sp. AP50, assembly GCF_900109095.1. Classification (GTDB taxonomy): domain Bacteria; phylum Pseudomonadota; class Alphaproteobacteria; order Sphingomonadales; family Sphingomonadaceae; genus Sphingobium. Next base: position 41,194 of record NZ_FNYZ01000018.1, on the reverse strand, counting down.
CAATCCATCCCCCCTTCGCCGCCCTCGCAGGGTCCACTGCGTTGCAGACCCGGTTTCGGCCACAACGAGTTGCGTCGGCGCCAAGCTTCGCCAGGCGAAAAGTGGCCGGCGGCGTTTGTCCTTTTCAGCGGCGGCGCCGGCCCCTTTTCACCAGGCTACGCTAAGCCCCTCCCGTGCCTGTTGTGGCCAAGAGCCCGGTCCTGCGCCTTGGGACCTGCGAGGGCGGCTCCGGGTGCGATGACTTGTCGGCCGGTCCACGCTCCCTCTCCGTCGATGAGGAACCGGCCGCAGGCGACCGGTGCGTCATTTTGGCCGCTACGCGACAGTTTCGTGCTCGGGCTCACCAGGTACGATGAGAATTCTGTCAAGAAATCAATATGATAGCCGTTATGGAGCGGAGAGGGTAAGTTAAAAATGCGGATGGACAAGAAGGCCCAGGCCCGCATTTTGGATGAAAGGATGAAGTCATGAAGATCGGTAGCTTCAAATTTGACGAACGCATGAATGACATCGTCGGCAAGATCGCCACGCGCGAGCTGCATTTTCCTAACCTCATCATGCGCAAGGTGACAGATCGGCAAAGCGATACTGCACCGCTTTACGAGCTTTTCGAAACGAACCGTGCAGGCGACGAGATCCAGATAGGCGTTGTCTGGGAACGCAAGATGACGCGTAGCGAAGAGAAATTTCTGTCCGGCATGATTGACGATCCCAGTTTCCGCGAGCCGCTGCCGATTGCTCTTTTTGGAAGCGAGCGTGATGGCTTTGACGTCCAGTGGCGGCGGGAGCGGGAGCGCGAGCCGCAGGGCGGTGGCTTTGGCGGACGGTCCGGGGGTAGCCAACGGCAGGGCGGTTATGGTGGACAGCAGGGCGGCGGCTTCTCAGGCGGCAGCACCGCAGGCGTGGGCGGCGAATATACCGGCGGGGGCGCACGCGACCTCGATGACGAGGTGCCGTTCTGACCCCTCAATGAGGCGGGCCGGGACAGTGTCGTCACGCTAGCCCGGCCCTGGCCGCCATCCCTGCAACAGGAGCAAATCCCATGAGCAAGCCAACGACTTACCGGACCGTTAGCAGCTTTGCCGACCTTCCGGAACTCTATGCAGACCTCATCGCCACCTCCGATTTTCTGGCGTCGTTCGGTGACCCTGTCCCGCTGACGATCATGGAACGTGGCGACGAGCCCGCCGAACTCAACATGCCCGAACCCATCGCCGCGCAAGCCGAATGCGGCGGCATCATCGCGTCTGTTTTCGACCTGTTCACCGACACCCGGCTGGAACCCTTGGCCCCGGAAATTGCATGGGGCATCGTCAATTCACTCCATTTCGTGGCCGGAAAACTGGAGCGGCGCGAGGATCAACTGGCCGACACGATCCGCGACATGGCGCGGCGGACAGAGCCGGGCGAAGTGTTCAACAAGGAACTGGAAGAAACTCAGCTGGAATGCCAGTCCACAGCCGAGCAACGCGCCGCTATCGAGGCCATGCGGGATTATGCCGCCGCCATGTTCCGCACCTGCGCAGGGCGACCATGGTCCCCCGCGCGCGGGTCGCGCGCGTCCCATGTCACCACCGCAAGCCAGATATCCGCACTCGATTTTCTGCGCGTGCGGGCCGAAAAGCGACGGGAACGCTACGAACCCCAAGGCCCTATCGTCGTGGTCTCAGGCCCGCAAAGCTGGCATGATGGCCGCATCATCTGGAATCGGCTCGACCAGATCAGGACGCGCATCCCGCATATGGTGCTTGTCACCACCGGCCAGCGCTTGGGGGTGGATGCCGCAGCTGCGGCATGGGCCGCGCAACGGGGCATACCATGCGTCAGCTTTGGCATTTATGGCCGCGGCAAAGGCGCGGGCTTCAAGCGCAATCGCGATATCGCCGCGCTGATGCCGGTCGAGGCGATCCTGTGCGAAGGGTCGGGGATACAGGCAAGCCTCTATGAACTGTTCAACCCCCAGAGCGGGCATCGGGTGCCCACTCATGTCTTCCTTTCGAGCGATCAGGCACCCGATATTCCGATCAAACGCAAGCGGCATGTGATCGCGGCATAGATGGGATGGCGACAGAAAACGGGACCGTCCCGCATATGCGGGGCGGTCCTTTAGTCGTGCGCAGGCGCGTCCTTTTGCGCTAGGGCTGGTCTGCAGACAGGGGCTTGGCCTCGCCATGCGTCGCAGCGCTTTGCGGCTTGCGTTGCGCCTCCACAGGCTTCCCGCGTGGCGGCGGGGCAGGGGGCGCGGTTAACGCCGGCAATTGCCTGAGCGCTGCTATCGCAGCGCCGCCACCCACCCGAATGGCCTGCGACAGCACATCGCGAAATTCGCGCTCGCTCAGCTTTTCAACGGCAAGGTCCGTCGCCGCTTTTCCATATTGCGCGCGCAAAGCCCGGCGCACCGTCTCCGCCTCGCGAGCAAGATTGTGCTGATCGGCTTCTATCTTTGCGAGCCGCTCGCGTTCCGTCAATTTGGGCATGTATCGACTCCTCATTCCAAGGGTCTGCCCGCCATCTGCAACTATTCCGCAAAGCACAGGCGCTTGCAACAGTGTCGCCAGAGCGGTCATGCCCGAGGGCGACATCTGCCACGATGGGGAAGGTCCGCCAAGGCCGTCTGATGGCAGGCGCAGCGGCGGGGCGCTGCGAGGGGCAGACGCACGGCCAAGGCCGAGTGTAATGCACCCTACGCACGGGGTGCTGCGGTGAAATTCGACATAAAATCAATGATCTTTGATTGAATACGGGTGTTTACCAAATTCGAGTATCTGTGGCCCATGGCCCACATGCAGGGATCGACAGGATCATAAATCACAGCAATCTGCCATTTTTGAGTGGAATACATGTATTCCATCCGATGGGTTTGAACCGAAGATCAATCAAGGCTATAAGAGCGGCGCTTCACGACATCCGCAGGGCTCCAGCTATTGGAGCTACTCTGTGGTCAAAGTTAATTTCAGGATCGAGGAGGGGCTCCATGAGCGCCTCATTCGTCGTGCCGCCGCGGCCGACCTTAGCCTCTCGGAGTTTGTCAGGCTGGTTCTGGCGCAGGCTGCTGAACCCAATCGCGGCTATATCTTCTCGTCCAACGATGAGATTCTCGCCACCAGCATCCAGATCCTATCCATCCTCGTCGTCGCTGTAGGGCAACGCTCGCCAGAAGTTCTCGAACAAGGGATGGCCGAAGCCCGTGCTCTGCTTGGTGAGCGCGGCCTACTCGATCCAGAACTGGAGCCTATTTCGGGCACGCGGGCGGCGGGACGATGAGTATTTTCCGCAACGATACGCTGGGCTCCTGGACCCGCGGCGGACAGGCAATCGTGCACAACGTCCGCATGACGACCCAGGTCTTTTTCCAGACAATGTCCGCCTGTCTGGTGCTCTGGATCATGGGTATTCTGTGGTACTGTTTTGAGACACTGACCGCCTATCAGCGATATGTGCTGGTTCAACTGGCGCTCGCGGAATTTCGCAAAGATGCGACACGGGGTGCGGCCGACCCGGTTCAGTTTCAGACGCCCGGCGGTCACAAATATTGGACGACAGCGGATGCCTTGCTGAACTCCGGGGTGGCGCGAAAAACGCTGGAAGCGGGCGAATCTGCGCTCATAACCGGCTCCCTTATAGGGGGGATCGGCGCTGCACTCGCGCTTGGATGGGCCTGGTATTATTTCACGCGAACGGGTCGGGGGCTCGGCTCGAACCAGTTTCTCCGGGGAGCCCGGTTCGGGACCGCCAGATCAATCCGGCAGCTTTTGCGTAGACACCGGAAGGGCAGTTTCACGATCGGCGGCGTTGCAATGCCGCACGCGTTCGAGCCGGAGCATATTGTGCTCTGCGGAGCGCCTGGGACCGGCAAGACCAACATCATCACCACGATGCTAGAGGGTATAAGGAAAAACGGAAAGCGAGCAATCGTGTACGATACCGCCGGCTCTTTCGTGGAGAAATTCTACCGGCCGGGGAAAGATATACTCCTCAATCCCCTAGACGAACGGACCGACCATTGGTCGCCCTGGGTCGATGTCCCTCGAGAGTATCATTATGATCAAATCGCTCAGTCAACAATTCCCGACAAGGCGGGCGATCCGTTTTGGGCGAAGGCTGCGCGCGGAACGCTGGTCGGGGTTCTGCGTAAGCTCGCTAGGCAGAAACACACGTTAGTATCCATCCTGCTCGATCGCCTTCTTCGTTCGGGCCTGAAGGATCTTGTTGCCTTTGCAGAGGGAACCGAGGCTGCTGCTTTCATCAGCATGGAGGGAGACAGGACCTCTGCCGGCATCCAGGCAGAGCTTGCTTCGGTCATGCGCAGCTTTGCCTATCTTGATGACACCACCAACGGATTTTCGATCCGCAGTTGGGTGGAGAACGAGACGGATGACAGCTGGCTTTTCATCACTGTGAAGGCGGATCAGCTTCCATCGCTGCGGCCGCTCATCACAGTCTGGATCGACATCGCCATCGGGGCGATCATGAGCATGAAGCCCGACCCCGAACGGCGACTCTACTGCATTATCGATGAGCTACCAACGCTCCAGCGACTTCCCTCGCTTAGTGACTTTCTCGCACGCGCACGCAAATATGGTGGCTGCGGCATCCTTGGCTTTCAGTCCTATCCCCAGCTTGAAGCCACCTATGGCATTCAGGATGCTGCGGCGATCACTGGCTACTGCTCAACCTGGATAGCGCTGCGCGCCAACGATACGCCAACAGCAAAGCATGTCTCGGAAAATCTAGGTCTGGTAGAGCAGATCGAAGCGAACGAGGGCATGTCCTACGGCGTCAATGATATGCGTGATGGGGTCAACCTCTCGCGCATGCAGGTAACTCGCCCGCTTGTGATGCATACGGAGGTCACGAACCTTCCCAATCTGTCGGGATTCCTACGCTTTGGTCGCGACCTCCCTGTTATCCGCTTCGCTGATCGCTTCAATCCGATCACGAATGTCGTGCCTGCATTCGTCGAGCGCACCAGGTTGCCCATTCGGCTCCCGTTGGCCGATGAAATCATCCAGGACGCCCGTGCCGCGGCAGAAGAACAGGCAGCGCAAAGCGTTCAGGCGCGGGGGCGCAGTCGCTCGAAAACAGCACGCAAAAGTGCATCGCCACCACCACCGACCGCTTCCCGGTCCGATCTACCTACGCCTGAGCTGCCCTTGGGGCAAACCCCGGAGACATCCAATCCGGACCGCAAGCGGGAGAAAGCTGTATCACCCAGTCCATCCATGCTCGGCGCGCGAGCCGGCGCACGAACGGTTCCGCTGTTGCGGCATGGCCGGGTCGACGAGGCTCCGGGAGAGGCTGATCCGGCATGATTCATCCCCGGCGCCTGTCCGGTTCGGCCGGCAACATCGCCCGCTATTACACGGTGGGCGACTATTATACGAAGGGGTCCCAGGAGCACAGCGAATGGGCGGGCAAGGTCGCTGCCGAGCTGGGCCTTGAGGGAACTGTCGATCCTGCCACATTCAAGGAACTGTTGGCGGGTAGGGTTGCCGGACGCCAACTTGGCCGACGGGGCGCCGATGGCACGATCCAGCACCACCCGGGATGGGACTTTGCGGTCAACGCCCCCAAGTCCGTCTCGATCATGGCCTTGGTGGCGCAGGATCAACGCGTGCTCGAAGCGCACGAGCAGGCCGTTGGTGAGGCGATATCCTGGCTGGAAGAACATGCAGCTTATCGCTTTCGGCGACAAGGAGAGATCGTTCACGAGACGACTGGACGGATCATCGCGGCGCGTTTCACTGAACATGCCAGCCGCGAACTCGATCCTCACCTCCATACCCATGTCGTTGTGATGAACATAACTGACCGCGAGGACGGCGCGGCGATGACCAGCATGGAAACCCGGGCGATGTTCGCCGAGCAGATGGTTGCCGGGCAAATATATCGGAATGGGCTTGCCCAAAAGCTGCGTGCCCATGGTTTCAAACTCGAAATCGATCCGCATCGGGGGCTGTTCGAAATCAAGGGTGTGCCCAAGAGCCTTATCGCAGAATGGTCTAAGCGCGCCGAGCAGATTAACGGCCACGCGGAGGAACATGGTCGCAAGGGCCAAGCCGCTCGCGTCGCTTCCTTCTATCAAACCCGCAAGGCCAAACAGAAAACGTCTGTGGAAGGGCTGCAGGAGCGCTGGGACAAAGAGGCGGGGCCCATCCTGGACATGCTTCATGATGTGAAGGCCGCTGCCGACCTGGACGGAGTGATCGACCATGAGGGCAGTCGCGCCGTTGCGGGGCGCGCTGCATTATTTGGTATCCGGAATATGGAAACGCGCGAAGCGGTGAATAGTCGGGGACAGCTGATCCGGTCCGGACTTGCCGTCCATGTGGGAGAAGTGAGCCTCCGCGACGTCCTTCCTTTCGTGAAAGAGCACGAGGAACGGGAAAAGCTTCTTGCCACGCGGACCCAGACCGGAGATGCTATCCTGACGCGCGGGCGCACGAGCCGTGCAACTGCCCGACTTGAGATTACTTTGTCGAAGCACCTAGCCATGGCATTGGACGACACCCGACCTCTGGCATCAACCGATCGCCTACTGTCGGTCCTCGAGGGGGAGGCGCTATCGTCTCAACAAGAGCGGGCGCTTGCCATGCTCGCGACATCCCGCGACCGCCTGATCGGAATCCACGGTGTAGCAGGCTCAGGCAAGTCGACCCTTGTGAGGGCGTTAGTCGCAGCGGCGGATGCAGATGTTCGAGTGCAAGCGCTCGCCCCGACGTCATCAGCCGCAGCTGAGCTTGGGAAGAAGGCGAATATTCCCTCGCAGACAGTCATGAATCTAATTGTCTCGGGCGGACAGAAACTGGACGCTCGCGATCTCCTAGTGGTCGATGAAGCCGGGCAGCTCAGCAATCGACAGGCCCTGCGTCTCCTGGAAGTCAGTCGAGATACGGGTGCCCGAATTCTATTTCTTGGCGACAACAAGCAAACTGGTGCGATCGAACAAGGGAAGGCATTCTGGCTTCTTCAACAGCTCGGACTGCCCAAAGCAGAGCTCGCTGTATCTTTGCGGCAGCGGAACAGTGACAAGATGATGAAGGCGGTCAAGGAGGCACGCCTTGGAGAATATGCACGAGCGATTGGATTCCTGGAAGGGGTCGTGAGCGGGGACCAAGCGAGCAAGCTTGCGACAAAGCTTGTCGATCAATGGATGCATCTGCCCACCGAAACACGCGCAGCAACGAACATTCTTGTTCTCGACAATGCGACCCGGATCACAGTGAACGCCAATGTCCGGCGCGGGCTCCAGAAGGAAGGCGTCATCGGTCTTGACGAAGTGTCGCTGAAAATCCTCGCGCCGGCCGGCATGACGAGTGAGGAGCGCCGAATGGCTCGCCTCTATTATGAAGGCCAGGCCGTCATGTTCAGCCGTGACGTTAATCAGCTTGGGGTTGTCCGGCAGATCGAATACGCGGTCATCGGCCGCAGGCTTGAAGGGAATGGGCGCGAACTTGTCGAGCTGCAGGATCAGCAGGGGCGCATTATCCTATGGGACCCTCGGCGCACGCGCGCCTCCATGGTCAACGTTTTTAACGTACAGGATCGCGGCCTCGCGCTGGGCGACCGAATACAATGGCGCTTGGCGACGAAGAACTTGGGTGTGAAAAATGCCGAGCGAGGCACGGTCGAGCGCCTGGATAGCCACCTAGCCACGATCAGATGGGATCGAACCGGCAAACGACAGGAGGTCGACCTCTCGAGATACAAAACGTGGGATCATGGCTATGCGGAGACCGTATATTCCTCGCAATCGAAAACTTACCCGCGCGTTTTTGTCCTCGCTCCCGTCGACTCTCCCTTGGTGACGGGGCAAAATTTTTACACTGCGATCACCCGTGCCGAATCCAGCGTGACGCTCTGGACCGAGAACCGAGCGGACCTCGTGGAGAAATTGAAGCGCAACTCCGGCCAGAAGACGTCGTCGCTGGAAGGGCTGGATCTCATCAAGCGAAGCGGTACTGATGCACGGCTTAAAAGGGAAGCTACCCGTATCCAGCAAGAACGCGACCTCTTTGAAATGCAGCGGCGTGAGCTGGCCCTTCTGCGCTCCGAGCAAAGAGGCCGTGATCGAGGGCGTGACCGGGAGGGTCTGGCCGGTGCCGGGCTTCGCGCGACGGAAACTCTCACGGCGCTCATTGAAAGCATGCTTCGAAACAACCCGCAGCCGAAGATCTCGCGGCCCAGAGAGCCAGGTCGGACGACTGAGGTACGGTGGAACCGAGGGCGGGATCGATGATTGGGCAGGCTCGTGCAATACTTTTGGTCGGCGGCGTAGCTTGCACTCTGATCGCACAAGCCGAGCCCGTCCATGGCCAGGGGAAGAGCCGGGACGTGCTAGGGGAGGAAAGGGTGATCCGTCAATGCATCCGTCGGGCGGCGTCCGGGCGGCGATGGCTCGATCAAACCCTGTGGGCCTTAAGGAGGAAGGAGGGGGGATGGATCGGCGCCGAAATGAGGAACTCGGACGGCTCCGTCGACCTAGGCCCGATGCAGGTCAACAGCTGGTGGGTGCCTCGCATCTCTCGGCAGATCGGTCGCAATGAAACACAGGTCCGATCCTGGCTCCGACATGATGCCTGCTTCAATGTGGACGCAGCAAGATGGATATTCCTCTCGGCGCTCCATGAAGGGAAAGATTTCTGGCGGGCCATCGGCATGTATCACAGCCCCACTCGCTGGCGACAGATGCAATATGCAAAGGGCATTGCAATGATCATGGCAAGCGACCGTCGGGGCCGCTTTGGGCCTCAACGACAAAAGTACTGACGAGCGGAAGAACGCAGATAATTTTTGCGGATCAATATACTTCCGCCGCAGCGCTTCAATGCGAGCGACCTGAGTGGACGGATAACGTCGAAACGATCGAGGAAAGTTCTGCTCCTCACCGATGGCCGAACCAATCCGGTCGCGAGTTCATCTGGTGTTCCGAACCTGGTAGTCGGCTCCATTTGATCGACAGTTTTGAAAATTGATATCGTCGTCGAGTACCAAAGCGACCATCTCGCCATCTACGATCAGTGCAGCGCCCGTCGCATCAAACCGCCGCCCTAGCGACGAGTCCCGGCGCTGAAGCGCGACTGTGCGGGTTCCGATCGTCACGAACGCGCTTTCCGCGCTAATGTCAGCAAGGAAGGTTCGACCGCCGTCACAATATATGGTCAGCTGCTCGCTGTCCGAAGCACAGGCTGCGTTGGAGCAAGCAACAAGAAGAAGGGCAGGGAGGAAAAGGCGTCTGAACAAGACAGATACTCCACGAGAGGCTCCCATGCGGCTTTTAACCTTCCTGCCCCTGTGGCGTTCCGTGTGACAGCGCATCAACGATCATAGCGGCAAGCGTTTCTTCGGCCCGTCCACGAACATTGAGGTCTTTCGACGACAGGTCGTGGCGAAGCCACTGCGGCGCGCGCGCAATGATACGGGAGATCAGTTCGGAAGTTTCTTGGTCCATGCGGCCCCTATGGGTGGTCGCGTGCAGACAAGCAATCATCAAGGGAATGTCCCAAGGGCTATTGTGATCAAAGCCGAGGACATAAAAATGCCACGCCGGAGCAAGGTCCGCGGTGGGGCCGAAGTTGCAGAGAAGTGCCGCTTGAAAAGGGGAAAGCAATCGTCACGGAATAGTAGGTTCCGATGAATGACAGGTGAAGCCTCTGTTCATGGGCGCTGCAGCTCGGTCTTTTTGGTCAATGCTTGGTGGCGCGGCATCTGATATGAGCGCATGAAGGATGGCAATCGCGGCCTATGAACGACGTTATGGCGCATTGGCTCACCCAGGTACCTGAGGCCCTCGCAGGGCAGGGCATTGCCAGCAAGCTGATTGCTGGCGGATGTTCGGGAGAAGGGGCCCAAGGTCGTGCAACTGTGCGAATTTGTCTCCGACTATTTTGATCGGCATGCAGAGGAGCAGGATCTTCTCGATCTTGACGCTCCAGTTTGATCACAAAGATCCCTCGACCAGCATGACTTGTCAGGTCGATACAACGCCGTGCGGATGGGAAAGACAAGTAACCATGGCCTGGCTTGGATCGAGCGGGCCGACAATCCGGTGCGTAAAGCCCGTCTGTCAAAAGCGGCACCAATCGGCATAGGGCGTATTGCGCGCCAAAGGGCGGTTATAATAAGCTGCGCCGTCGGTCCACCAGACACAGCCACGATCACCAAGGCCGCATTTGGCAATGTCTACCGCCGTATGCACTTCACGCTTGGCTATTGGACCGGATGGCATAGCGACCCGCGATCGCCTGATGCGCCTCGATGTCGGGTTTCTCCAGCCACATGTGGGATCGAGTTGTCCGGCCGCAGCGTTGAACGCGGGGGCCATTTGACCACAGGGGCTACACCAGATCGCCCAAAAATCGGCGAGCAGCGAAATATCGGACCACGATGCATGCGCGTCGAAATTGGCGGTCGTCAGAATGACAGGTTCGCCGGCGAATAGAGGTCGCGGACATCGGCCGCAGGTTCCGCCTGCGGCCAGCCTTTGGCGTGGTAACCGATGAGCCGTTGCGCAGACCGGACATATGACGATCAGGATATCATTGGGCGTCGTAGCCATTTTGGTCTCATCATGCGCCGTTGATGGCATCATCGTAGTTGCCAAAGATTGTATCCTGCTTCGCAAAAGCCAGTATCGCAGGAATGGGCTGGCCGTGCTGGGGATGCACGGAGATCCAGTCTTGGGCGGATCAGGTCTCTTGTGGACGTGGGCTTGCACTCTCGTCTATGTCCGCCGTCCAAACGACACAGGATATATAGCCATGAACAATATGGATCTCGCGGAGAAGATCGCCGGCGACAACGGCCTTTCTAAGGCGGATGCCCGCAAGCTGGTCGACGCGGTCTTCGCTGCGATCGCCGATGCCGCAGCAGCGGGCGAAGAAATTTCCCTGAACGGCTTTGGCAAGTTCAAAGTCAAGGACACGCCGGCTCGAGAAGGCCGCAACCCTTCCACTGGCGCCACTATCCAGATTGCAGCCGCTAAGAAGCTCGGCTTTACGCCCGCCAAGGCGGTTAAGGACAAGCTGAACGGCTAAAGATTTGCCGGGAAGCGTCTGGCCAAGGCGCTTTCCGGCCATCGGCGACTGACAATATAGTTCTATGTTCCAATATGCGGATGTCTTTCGTGTCTCCCTAGCAGGCTGTTGAAGAAGTCCATTTTCGGGCGATGAAGGGAAGCTGGTCGCCATGTTGGTACCGAATTTCGCCATGGAGTGATCCATCGGGCTGGAGTTCAGCGTCTCCATCTCCGCAGACCTCGTCCATCTCGTCACTGCCATCCCAAGAGAAGTCGATACTGGTGGCTTCGGCGGTGCTGGCTTCCCAGATATGCCCGGTGCAGGCGCCGAAGGCGAACTCGCCACCACCCAGTTTCTCGAACAGGATATAGGCTGCCTCGACAAGATCCGGATAGTCAGCCGGGAAACCAGGCATCTCGACTATGCGCCATTTGCCCTCGAGGCTCAAGCCGGTACTCCCAACAGCTTTGGCAGCCGAATCAGATTGTAAGCCGCAGCTGCGAAGGTGAAAGCCCAGTCGACCTTGGCAAGGCCACGTAGCTTGGCTTTGCGCAGGCCTGCTATGGTTTTGATCCAGCCAAATGCTTCCTCGATGCGTTTGCGCGCCCGAATGCTGGCCGCATACCTCGCATGCCGGGTCGTGCGTCCATTGATCGCAGACCGTCGCCTGCTGACATTTTGAGCGACATGTGGTCTGACATTGAGCGTGCGCAGTTCATCGACAAAATCCGCCGCGTCATAGCCGCGATCGGCGCCCAGCGTGATGCCCTGCGGCCGCTCGGCAAAGGGCTCGATCATCTCCAGCGCGGCAAGCCGCTCAGGGTGGCCCGAGACACGAGTGAGCCGGGCATTGAGCAAAAGCCCCGACCGGTTTTCTATAAGCCCATGACCGATAAAGCAGAGTTTTGCCTCCATGCCTGGGCCCTTCTTGTAGAGCATCGCGTCGGGATCGGTGGTGCTTGTATGCGTGTCGTTTGATCGATTCTCGCCCCGAAAGTCGGCAAAGCCGTCTCGGCCGCCGCCATTGCCGCCCTCGCGGTCACCACCATCGTGCGGTCGGAAACTCTTCATCGACGCCCAAGCTTCGATCAGTGTGCCATCGACGCTGAAATGATCACTCGAGAGCAGCCGACGAACGCGCGGGTGATCCAATATCGCGGTCAGAAATTTGGCGGCGATCTCACCAGCCAGCTGTCGGTCGCGGTTCTTGGAAAAGGTCGAGTGATCCCATACTGGCTCATCGACGTCCAGGCCCACGAACCAGCGGAACAACAGATCAAACTCCAGCCTCTCCATCAGTTGCCGCTCCGAGCGAACCGATTAGAAGGCCTGCAGCAGCATCGCGCGAAGCAGTATCTCCGGAGCGATCGATGGGGGCCCCATCCCTGAATAGAGCGCCGCGAAATCCTGCGACAGCGCACCAAGCGCGTCGTCCGCGATCACGCGAATGGTTCGAAGCGGATGGTCAGCCAGTACCCTTGCCTCCAGATTGATATAGGAAAACAATTGCCCCGTACGCCGGTCCGTTCCGCGCATCCCGCAACCTCAGATTACAACCGTCTCAGAGTGAATCACACCTGTACCCGCAAGCCACTGACTTCTTCAACAGCCTGCTAGGAGCATTCGATGCTAACGCGCTCGCGAATACCGTCGAGAACAGATGCGAAATACGGTGGCATTGCAGAATATCCGCCAATCCGCACTTTGTTTGCGTTTGGCCCAATGACCGCAATACTTCCTATCTTCGCCGCGTCTATTGGCAACAATTTATCCGCGTTCTTGAGCAGAATGATCGATTCGTCATCTACTTTTCGGGCAAGAGCGTTATTTGCAGGTGCACCAACTTCAGCTGCCGGTCGCTTGGGGTCTGTGTAAGGATGCTCAAATAAGCCAAGTCGAAACTTCATAGTCAGAACGCGAGAGACTGCGACGTTAATGTCTTCTTCTCGGACTGAACCAGCGCTTATTGCGTCTTTTAACGTCGCGAAGCTGGCAGATGTCGGTGACTCGATGTCGGTGCCCGAATTGAACGCCAGTACACCGGCTGCGGGAAGGTCCTTTGCCACATGATGCGACCGAGCGAGCTGACTTACCGCGAACCAGTCGGAGTCGACAATACCATTGAAACCCCATTCACCACGCAGCACGTCCTTCAACATCCATCTGTTAGCGTGGCTTGGGATGCCGCCATCATTCTCATTATATGAGGGCATCACTGCGCCGACTTTCCCGATCTTAACGGCCTTTTCAAATGGCAGAAAGAAAATGCTTCGCATTGTCCGTTCGCTGAAATCATTGGGCGCTGTATTGGTCCCGCTCTCTGGCTGGCCATGAACAAAGTGCTTTGCAGTCGCCATGACGTGGTTCCGGTCAATTGCCGACCTGTCGGAATCGATACCCTGAAGTCCTTGAACCGCCGCGACACCTAGCTCGCCTACAAGGTACGGATCCTCAGAGTACATTTCTTCTACCCGGCCAAAGCGAGGATCACGCGCAAGATCGAAGACTGGGGCCAGCACCGCCGACATGCCGCCCGCGCGTGCTTCCCGGCCAACGACTTCGAACATTTCGCGGATCAGCTCTCGATCCCAGGTACTACCAAGCCCCACTGCTTGCGGAAAGCTCGTCGCACCAGTCACTACCGCACCGTGCAGCGCCTCCGCCCGAAACATGACTGGTATCTTTAGCCGAGTATTCGTCATAACCCACTGCTGAATAGCGTTTTGCTGCTGAACCCCAGCTACCGCCGATATTGCCGTTCCGGCGAACGACAAATTAGTGTAGACGCCGATCCCGTTTCCTAAGGCGCGTTGAGCCACGGCATCGTTCACTTTCCCGTCCTTGAAAATCCCGAATGACGAAGTTGGGCCTATCGGCATGCTTGGTATCTGGGGTATTGGGCTGCTGCTCTGCAACTGTGCCGTCTTCTCTTCGAGCGTCATGCGAGCCAAGAGGTCCTTGACGCGTTCCTCAATTGGAGCATTAGCCTGCATATAGGTCGGGCGGCTGCCTTCTTTAGATATCCGATTACTCTTTTGTTCAGTTGCCTGGACTGTTACGGCTCCAAGTGCAGCGGCCATGACAACACAAAGAGTTCTCATCAAATTATACTCCATGTTTCCCCGGCCCTTAACGGTATGCGAAGCGCAATTGTCGAAGCACATAGTGCATAGGAACATGAACGGCTCCTCCCCAACCATTATTTTTTGGATTTTTATCATCCATTACGCGATACTCAATACAATTAGGTAGCGAACCTACCCACCGTTAAAGCGATAGACGCAAAGGTAATAGGGAAAATATCCTCGCATCAAGGTTGCCCTCTGGTTGCGCGGACGCGATCGTGGCGGTCGCTGAACATCTCACATTCGTCGCACCAAACGTGATTTACGGCTCCACCAACGCGCCCTGCCGATCACTATCGTCTAAAAGTTCGAGCGGGAACGACCGCCGTTGTAGTATCAGGCAATCATCGTTCCGAGCGGCTACACCGAGACACAGGCGACGGAAGTGCGGCCTTCTCACATGCCAACGGTCACCCTTGCTGGTCCCTACGGCCTCCCAATTTGCTCTTACGTAGATATCTTGTGCCTTTAATGTTTTATGTCACCGGCTCGGCGACATCTTTCAAACCCGCGCTCATGCGCAACAAAGCTGCCCGGCTCTAATCCCGACTGGAGGAAATCCGGGGGTCACGTCAGTAGCGCTTGATTCGCTGTTTGGTAGCGTCACATCATTGGCGTAAATTAGAACGTCATCGACTAGAGTCATAAAATCTTCCGATGCTGTCGGCCTGAACGAGGAGTGGCAAGGGTGCGATAAGGCCGACCCCTTTCTCTAATTTCCCTCACCGTGAGGTGCCGTTCAGCAGGCGCGTTCGGTTCCGGCTGTAGGCGTGATCAAGTAGATGAGTACAATTTCGAGGACATCATGGCCGGCGACGTTGATGCCCACAACGTCGCTGCCGATGCGTCCGTTGAAGCATTGGATCACGGCACAAGTTTGCCGGGTACAGGGTTGAGTAGTCCGGTGAATGACCTCGATTTTCGCACATGTGCGTTCGGAATCGTCAACGGTAAAGCGGTGCTCCCGGTCCTTCAAGACGTGGGGAATGGGACAGGAAAGACCTTTCTGGCAGCCTTGAGGGAGGTGATGGCGTTGCCGACATTTCTGAGTGTCGTAAGCCTCGAGATGGACGAAGCGTGAGCAGTAACCGATGGCGACATCAAGGAAGCGCTTGCGGGTCTAGCCATCCGGATGCGATGCTTGGGCATATATTTGATGTCGACGTGGACAAAGCCCGGGTCAAAGTCCTGGAAGCGCCTCTGTCCTGGCGTGGTATTGGCGTTCGTCGTTTGAGTCCTTCGGCCTAGAGCACACTGCAATACTGTCACAACTGAGATTTGGCAGGCAGCGTCAGCAAATGAAGGTCAGGTCATCCAGAGCAACACCTGTCGTCCTTCGCCCAGCGCAGATGATCGCGCGTTCTTCCTAATTTAGATGCCAGCCTAGGTGAAAAGGCCGACAGAAGCGCCTGTTCTGACGCGTGCGCCATTTGTGGACAGTCTGGTCATTGATGCCGTAGCGTTTCGCTAGGCTCAGTAGAACGCACAATTTCAGCTCTTGCAGGAGGTGTGGTCAGGGCTTGAGGATGTATTTGCGCGATGACGAACCTCATCAGGCAAAACGTCACGCGTGATCCGCATTGGCATTCTTACTGATGTGTCATAACCAGGCCGCTAGGCTGCCAGTTTATTTCCGTATCCAATAATCAAAGTCGCCAAGATGAGAAGCGCGATACCGCTGCACACCATGCGGCGGACGGCAGGGGCGGCATCCTTCCACTCGCGGAAGGCGAAGCCCCAGCAGGTGCCGAAGATGATGATCGAGGCCATGTGGAGCGTCCAGCTGGAAAAGCCGAAGCGGCCCATCTGGCTTTCACCCATGGTGTAGAAGAAGAACTGGAAATACCAAGCGGTCCCCGCCAGCGCGCAGAGCAGGATGTTGGGGAGCAACGCGGGGCGCTGACCCGATGCGTCGCGTGCGCCAAACCACTGGCCCGCCGACCTGTTCTTCACGATCAGCCACGCGCACCAGAGCGCATTGGTGACGAGGCCGCCAAACATGACGATGCACAAGGTCGGCAGGCCGACCCAGAGCGGACCGGTGCCTGCTGCGCGGCTGAGTTCATTGACCTGCTGTCCGGCGGCCAAGCCGAAGGCGAAGCAGGAGGACATGATGCCCGAAAAGATGGCGACCGCGATGCCCTTGTTGAAATCGAATTCGGCGACGGCGGCGGCCTTTTGTTCGGAAGACAGCGCCTCATCCTTGCGCGCGCCTGCCATGGCGACGACGACGATGCCCAGCACCGTAATGGCTAGCCCCAACAGGACGATCTGGCCGTGGAGCGTGCCGGCGATCTCCGTTACGAACGTACCGTCGACGATGGGCGGGATCAGCGTGCCGAACACGGTGCACAGGCCAAGCACCACCGCCATGCCGAGCGACAGGCCCAGATAGCGCATGGTGAGGCCATAAGTGAGGCCACCAAAGCCCCAGAGGATGCCGAAGAAGACGCACCAGCCGATGACGGAAGACGGCACCTGTGCCATGACGCCCATCAGATCGTTGGTCTGGACCGAGGCGAAGAACCAGGGCGCGATGACCCAGGAGAAGATACCGCCGGTCAGCCAGTAAATCTCCCAATTCCAGCGCTTTACGCCACGAAACGGAACATAGAAGCTGGCCGATGCGAGGCCACCCAACCAGTGGAAGAGGACGCCGAGTAGGGGGTTTCCGATCATAGGTCAAGTCCCAGACGATAGAGGCGATTGGCGTTGCCGCCGAACAGGGCGCGGCGATCGCTTTGTGCGAAATCCGCGACGATGGCGTGGTAAGATTCCATGTATTGATCGATCGTGGCGAACAGCTTGTCGGTCGGCGTGTCGCTGGCAAAGGCGCAGCGGTCGGCGCCGAACAGGTCGATAGTTTCGCGGACCAGCGGTGCGATGCTGTCCAGCGTCCAGTCGCGACGGATAAAGCCCATGCCCGACAGCTTGACCGCGACATGGGGCAGGGCGGCAAGCGCCTTCATGCCCCTGCGCCAGTCGTTTAGACCATCTGCGTCGGTTAGGACCGGCATGCCCATGTGATTGAGGATGACCGGAATATCAGGGTGACGCTCTATCAAGGGAGCGAGGCCCGGCATCTGGCCCGGATAGCATTGCAGGTCGAAAGAGAGGCCGTGTCTGGCGAGCAGGGCATAGCCGGCCTGCCATTGCGGGTCGAGCGTCAGGTCGACCGGGCCATAGGTACGCTTCGGTTCGGGATGCCAGTTGACGATATGGCGGATGCCCTTGACGCGGGGATGTGCGGCCTGCGCCGCCAGCAGCGTGTCGATGTCGGGGTCATTGAGCGCGGCGAAGGCGACGAGGCCGGTGGGCAGGCCGTCAATGGCGGCGAGGCCATCGAGCCACTGGGTTTCGCGCAGCGCGCTGTCGGCGGCCGCGCCGGCATCGACATGGACCGCACCCACGACATTCCAGCGGGCCAGGTCGGCGCGATACTGCGCGACGCCATAATCATGGGCGATGGATTCGACGCTGCCATTGGGGCCATCGTCCGAGAATGGCGGGCTGAGCCAGTCGTAGCGGATGTGGTTCAGATCCCACAGATGGATATGGGCATCGACAAAGGGGATCATGGACCTCTCCGGTGAAAGGCGCTGAGGGCGCGACTTCATATTATTGGCCGGAGCGATGCCCCCCATGCCCATGGCGCAGGCCGAACCGAGCAATCCGGTCAGCAGCGCGCGGCGATCATGGGTGGGCGTCAAGGACATCGCTCTCCGGGAAAAATGCGGCGCTCCGGCTCTTGCTGGCCGGTCGCGCCGCGCAACTTTGATCAGAAGGTGGTGCGTCCGCCCGACGTGTCGAAGGTGGAGGCGGTGGTGAAGCTGCATTCCTCGCTGGCCATGAAGCAGACCATGGCGGCCGATTCCTCAATGAGGCCAAGGCGGCCCATCGGGATTTTCGAGCGCATATAATCGACCTGGCTCTGCGGAAGTTGCGCCAGGATCGGGCTTTCGAAGGTCGCGGGGGTCAGCGCGTTGGCGATGACGCCCTTGCCGGCCAGTTCCTTGCCAAGGCTCTTGGTGAAACCGATCACGCCAGCCTTGCTCGCGCTATAGGCGCTGGCGTTGGGATTGCCTTCCTTGCCTGCGACAGAGGCCAGGTTGACGATCCGGCCATAACCATTTTCAAGCAGGAAGGGCGCGACTTCGCGGTTGCAGTAGAAGAGGCCGTTGAGGTTGATGTCGATAACCCGCTGGAAGCTGTCCACCGGATAGTCCCACACCGTGGCCGTGGCACCGGTGATGCCCGCGGAGCAGATCAGGATATCGACCTTGCCAAGGGCTGCGGCCGTTTCCTTCGCGGCGGCGGCGACGGCTGCATAGTCCGACACGTCTAGCGCGACGACATGGGCCGCGCCGACTTCATTCCTGGTGGCGGCGAGCGCATCGGGATTGAGATCCCACAGCGCCACCTGACCGCCTTCGGCGACGATGCGCGCGGCGACCTGCTTGCCAAGGCCCGACGCGCCGCCGGTGATGATCGCGTTACGGCCCGCGAAACGGCCGGCATAGACGCTCATCCCAGCACCTCATCACCCAAATGACGCCATTGCGACACGGCCTGCGTCTGGACGCCCAGCTTTTCGATGCCCAGTTCCATGACGTCACCGGCCTTGAGGTAGATGGCGCTGGGCTTCTTGCCTTCCCCCACGCCCGGCGGCGTGCCGGTGATCATCAGGTCGCCCGGATAGAGGGTGATATATTCGCTGACATAGGAGATGAGCTGGGCGACGTTGAAGATCATCGTCTTCGTGTTGCCGGTCTGCATCCGTTCGCCATTGACGTTCAGATACATGTTAAGATTGTGCGGATCGCCGACTTCATCGGGCGTCACCAGCCACGGGCCGACCGGGCAGAAGGTGTCATGCCCCTTGCCCTTGCTCCATTGGGTGCCGCGCTGCTTCTGGTTGAAACGTTCGGACACGTCGTTGACGAGGGTATAGCCCGCGACCTTCGACAGGGCGTCCTCTTCACTGACGAAGCGGCAGGTTTGCCCGATGATAACGCCCAGTTCGACTTCCCAGTCGCCATGGGTGCTGTTTTTCGGCAGCACGACTTCGTCGTTCGGGCCGTTCAGCGAGGACAGCGCCTTCATGAACATCATCGGTTCTGTCGGGATGGGCAAGTTCGATTCGATCGCATGATCCTCATAATTGAGGCCGATGGCGACGATCTTGCCGATGCCCTTGACCGGCACGCCGTAACGCGGTTCGCCTTCCACGATCGGAAGCGAAGCGATGTCGGCCGCCTGCGCGGTGGCGAGAGTGGCGACGGTCAGTTCTGGGATCACAGCCGACAGGTCACGGATGTTGCCGTCGCTGTCGATGACGCCGGGCTTTTCCTGGCCACGCTGGCCGAAACGAACGAATTTCATGGGGTCAGTCTCTCTGTCAGATCAATGGGTATAGGGGCGGTGCATCGTGATGTCGGGGTTGAGGTCCACGCCGAAGCCCGGCTTGTCGAGCGCGGTCACCTTCATCCGGCCATTTTCCGGCACCGGCTCGCCCAGCAATTGCGGATGGAACATCGGCACCACCTCCGTTGGACCCGGATGCATCATCAGGAATTCGGCGAAGGGCGAATTGTGGCGGGTGATGACGAAATGATAGCTGTAAACGGACGAGCCATGCGGCACGACCATCTTGCCATGGGCGTCGGCCAGCGCGCTGATCTTCAGGAGTTCGGTGACGCCGCCGCACCAGCCGACGTCGGGCTGGATGATGTCGCAGCAGTCCATTTCCAGCAGCATGCGGAAGCCCCAGCGGGTGGCTTCATGCTCGCCGGTAGTGACGAGCATGCCCTTGGGCACGTTGCGCTTGAGCTGTTGATAGCCCCAATAATCGTCCGGGCTGATCGCCTCCTCGATCCATTTGAGGCCAAGCTCATGCGCGGCGATGGCGAGACGGGTGGCATTGTCGACGTCAAGCCCCATCCAGCAATCCCACATCAGCCAGAAATCATCGCCCACCTTCGAGCGCATGTCGGCCAGTTCGGCGATGTTCTTCTTGAGGCCCTCGACACCTTCGGCCGGGCCATGGTGCAGCGCCATCTTGCCGCCGATGAAGCCGAATTCCCTGGCCTTATCCGGACGTGCGCCAGTGGCGTAGAATTGCAGTTCGTCGCGCACCGCGCCGCCCAGCAGATGATAGACCGGTTCCTGCCGTAATTTGCCCAGCAAGTCCCAGAGCGCCAGATCGACGCCGGAAATCGCGTTTATGACCAGCCCCTTGCGCCCATAATATTGGGTCGAGAAATACATCTGGTCCCAGATCTTCTCATAATCGGTCGGCGCGCGCCCTTCGAGGAAGCGGGCCAGATGCTTTTCCACGATATAGGCGGCCGGTTCGCCGCCGGTTGTGACCGCGAATCCGACGGTGCCGTCCTCCGCCTCGATCTCCACCACCAGGGTGCCCAGCACGTTGATGCCGAAGCTCTGGCGCGACTGACGATATTCCGGATATTTCGACATCGGGGTCGCGATATGATCGTCGATCCAGTGGCCTTCGCCCTGGTCATGATAGTCAGCACCGCCACCGCGCACGGTGAAGGCCCGCACATGCTTGATTTTCGGCAAGGTCACGATCGGCACGCACACACTCCCTGAATGGCGCCGACGTCCAATATGTGGGAACGTACGGCGGAAACTTTCAAAATATGGCCAAAATGGCGATAACGTCGGGGTGGCGTGGGCGGTGGCATGATCGGAAGAATCGTGCTGTCCCTCTCCTTCACCCTTGTTTTTCTCATTTTGTGGGATAGAGTGTTATTAGATGAGATTTGTAACGTCAAATGCTGATTTGAGGGGATGGTTGATCCCACCTATTTTGTACTTGCTGAAAAGCTGTTGCGGCAGTTCGACCTAATGATTGAGGTCCATTCACCCGTTCTCGCTTTCAGTACGGCTTCCATATCAACAGCGGCGTTCATGTTTGGCCGCGCGCATTACGGTGACCTGCTTGGGCAGGCGGGAGGACATAAATTCGATGAAATTGCTTGAGGGTAAGACAGTCTTGGTAACAGGCGCTTCTACGGGGATTGGTAGAGCCGCAGCCATAGGTGCCGCTCGGCATGGCGCTGACGTGGCTATTAACTATCTCCATGCAGATGATGCAGCGCACAGTTGTACCGAGGCCATAAAGGAGCTTGGCCGGACGGCGATTGCGGTAAAAGGCGACGTATCCGATCCGCAGACTGCACAAGAGTTCGTTGCAAAAGCGGTGGAAACCTTTGGCAAGGTCGACGTGATGATCAGCAATGCGGGCATCTGCCCATTCCATGCTTTTCTCGACATTCCGCTTGAGGTAGTGGAGCAAACGTTTCAGGTGAACTTGCATGGTGCCTATTTCATGGTTCAGGCGGCCGCCCAGCAAATGGTCAAACAGGGGCATGGCGGGTCGATCGTCGCTGTTTCCTCCATTTCCGCCCTAGTCGGCGGAGAGTATCAGACGCATTATACGCCGACAAAAGCGGGCGTGCATTCTCTGATGCAATCAACAGCTATTGCGCTCGGCAAGTTTGGAATTCGATGCAACAGCGTTTTGCCGGGCACCATCCTGACTGAGATTAATAAGGATGACCTAAAAGATGCCGAGAAGCGGGAATATATGGAGGCGCGCACACCTCTTGGCCGACTTGGTCAGCCAGAGGATCTTGCCGGTCCAATTGTCTTCCTCGCTTCGGACATGGCTGCTTACGTTACGGGTGCTGCACTGCTGGTCGATGGCGGGATGTATGTAAATTTGCAGTGACGAAAGCGGTTTGGACGCGCTGTGATATTTTGGTCGCAGCGTGGCGCAAAGGCTTCCTTGCGCAGGAGGCGACACTAGTGTCGCTAGGCGTGGACGTGTAAATCCCCTCAATAACAAAAGGGGAAATGGAGGGAGAGGTTATGCAGGATCCACAATATGAACGGGTTGTTGCCGATGACGGAAGCTCATTCCGTTGCGTGCACCGGATCTGCGATGACCTCTCCACACAACATCCTTGGCATTTCCATCCTCAGTTTGAACTGAGTTGGGTCATGCGCAGTCGAGGAACACGCTATGTCGGCGATTGCATCCAGCCCTACGTACCTAATGAGGTCGTCCTTTACGGACCTGATCTGCCGCATTGTTCGCGCAATGACACAGCTGGTCCCGATGGTATTGGTGCAGAGCATATCACCGTCCAGTTTGATCTCCAATGCCTTGGAGAAGGGTTTCTCGAGATCCCTGAGGCGGCTGACATCAAGTCTCTGATCGAAGACGCTCGGATGGCAGTGATCTTTGCCCCAGCGGCCCACGACTTGGTGGGTGATCATATGAGAAGGCTTCTCGCTCTTTCAGGAATGGCGCGCTTGCTCAAGCTTGCCGAGATACTTGAAGCTTTGACGCATCTGCCGCGTACGAAGCTTATCACGCCTGAATATCGCCGTAATGTCGTCGTCGATCAGCGACTTATCGAGCGGCTGAATCAAGTCCAGCACTATATCGATACGCGCTTCCGTGGCGTTGTCTCTCAAGCTGAAATAGCCCAGAAGATTGGGATGACTGCGGTAGCTTTCAGCAAGTTCATCCGTGCAAACACTGGACGTACTTTCGGAAGCATGGTGAAGTTAGCCCGGATCACGGAGGCCTGTCGACTTCTCGTGCATACTGATGCCACTATCACAAATGTCGGGCTCGACTGCGGCTACCAGCATTCCTCGCACTTCGACCGCCATTTCATGGAGATGAAGGGTTTGTCCCCGACTGAATATCGCCGTAAAATGAGAACTCTCGGCCATATCGGCGCTCGGGAAGCAGATGACTGGGCTTCGCGATTCGCGGCTTAGAAGCGTCGGAAAAAAACTGCTAGTCGGTCGGAAAAAGCCTTGTAGCGGAACAGCTTTATTCTCCGCTAATTCGAACAGGCAGACACAAGAACCGGCGATACGGCATAGCCATCGCACGGTTCACCTCGGCACTGAGCTGCAAATGTGCAGGATCGGCCGCAGCAATGGCTGTGGCCAAAGGGATTAGGTTTTGCCGATCAGTCGGCACGCCTTTGGACCTGTGCATTAATCAGGCTGATTGGTTGGGAGAGAGGTTCATGATTCCGCGTTCTAATATTTTGTCGGTATCCGTCAGTCGCGCGACACTTGCTGTTGCTGCAGTGATGACGTGTTCAGTATCATGCATCGCTATGGCGCAAGATGCTACGCCGCAGCCTGATGACCAGCCGATTGAGGAAATCGTCGTTACGGGCACCAGCATCCGCGGCGTAGCGCCCGTTGGTTCGCAGCTTGTGCAATTGAATGAAGAGCAGATCCGCGCAACTGGCGCGCAGTCGACTTCATCGCTCCTTGCAACCATACCTCAGTTGAACAGCTTCTCCTCGGTGCCGGTCAATACGGCGGGCGGCTCCAATCCCACGACAGCCCCATCGCTGCGCGGTTTGCCCTCGAGCGCTACGCTTAGTCTTGTTAATGGTCACCGTCTCGTTGGCGTGGGTACGATCGGCACAGTTGCAGACCCGTCCGCCATTCCCTTCGCTGCTCTTTCGCGCGTGGAAGTCCTGACGGATGGCGCGTCATCGACCTATGGTTCTGATGCAGTCGCAGGCGTGTTGAATTTCATTCTGCGTCGCGACCTGGATGGCATTGATGCTACCGCCAATTACGCGTTTGCAGATGGTTATGACCAAAAGACAGCCAGTGTGGTAGCCGGCAAAACATGGGAAGGCGGCTCGCTCCTATTCGGCGTGCAGTATACCGAAAACAACGCGCTTCTGGGTGACGAGCGCGATTTTGTTACAAACGACTTCCGCCCGTTCGGCGGGGTCGATGCCCGGTCGCAAAACAACAATCCCCCAACGGTCAATGTGGCCGGCCAGCCCTATGCATGGAACGGCACTGGGTTCACGACTGGTCCATCACTCTACGACAACACCGACGATACAGACATCATTCCTAAGTCCAAGCGCTGGTCGGGAATTGCGAATTTCCATCACCGTGTCACTGACGATGTCGATCTATTTATCGACGCAAATTATGGTCACATCGAGACCGATCTCCGTGCGCAGCAGGTAACGCCTTCCGCGTTCACGATCACATCGTCCAATCCCTTCTTTCGCAGCCCGGTGGCTGGTTCTACCTCGGAAACGGTGCTATATTCGTTTCGTAACGAGCTTGGGCGCTTCCGCCACGACTATCAGAAGGTCGAATATTTCGGCGTCAGTGGTGGCGCAGACATCAATCTCACTGACAATTGGCACGCTCGTGTCTTTGCCAACTGGGGTTATAGCGATACGAAAGTCCGGCAGGAAGGCATTAATGAGACCGCGCTATCGGCCGCCGCAGCCGGGACTACGACCAGTACAGCCTTTGATCCATTTACCGGTCAAACCAGCGCGGCAACACTCGCGTCGATCTTCGACTATATCAACAACCCAGGGTCCAAGCAGGAGCTCTACCAGGTCGTCGGCACTGTCGATGGCAAGCTATTCACGCTGCCAGGCGGTGATCTGCGAGTAGCATTAGGTGCAGAAATCCGGGGCGAGACGTACGATGGCATTAATCTGGTCGGGCGTGCTTCGGCGCCGACGGTGATTACTGCTCAAGCAGATCGTACAGTAAAGTCAGCCTATGGCGAAATCTTTGTACCGATCTTTGGTGATGACAATGCGACCACCGGTCTTCGGCGCCTGGTTCTCACCGCTTCGTTGCGTCACGACAGTTATAATGATTTTGGTAGTTCGACCAATCCTAAGGTTGGCGCTGAGTGGGAACCGGTCGAGGGCCTGACCTTCCGCGGTAACTTCAGCAAGTCGTTCCATGCGCCCAGCCTGGCCGACCTGCAGGCTGTTGATAGCCGTGCTCAGACCTTTACAGGTTACTCGCCCAATTTCTTCACGCCAGTGTCGCCGGTTCAGCAGTATAACGTAGTATATCTTGCTGGTGGCAACCCCAACCTGCAGGCCGAAAAGGCAACGACCTATTCTCTGGGTGCTGACTTGAAGCCAGCCGCTTTGCCCGGCTTCCGTGCCAGCGTCACATACTTCAACATCAAGTATAAAAATCTTATCACGATCGCGTCGGGTGCGTTCACCAATTCCGCGCTATCCCAATTCTATGTCCTCAATCCGACTGACACCCAAATTGCCTCGGCCATTGGCAGCATGCGGGTGGAGGGTACCCTTTACGCGCCCGGCACCACCAACGTGCTCATTGATCTGCGTCGTAACAATCTGGGCGCCCAAAATGTGTCGGGTCTCGATTTCCAGATGAACTATGACAAGCGGCTTGGCTCTGTCGAAGGCCGGATTGGCATTAATGGCAGCTATTATCTGAATAACGAGACCCAGGCGGCTCCTGGCGGCGTGTTCGTCGATAATCTGAAGCTCGCCAATCCGCGCTGGCGTTTGCGGGGCAACCTCGGTGCTCAAGCGGGACCATTCAACGGCAACCTTTTCATCAACTATATAGGCCCGTACAACAACCCATCTGCGACGCCGGTTCAGCGGGTCAAGGGATGGACGACTGTTGATGCGACGTTGAATTATGAACTGGTTAAGCTCGGTCGTGCCGACAGCGGAATCGAGCTTCAGTTGTCAGCTATTAACCTTTTCGACCGTGATCCCCCGCAACTCATTTCAAGCAACGGTCTGACCGTACAGAATCAGCCGACCTACGCCTCTCCCTTGGGTCGATTGCTTCAGCTTGGAGTTCGCGTGAAATATTGATCACGGGCAAACTGGGGGGGCATGCGAGGCATGCCCCCTTTTTCTCATTGTCCGCCTGGCCCCGCTTCGATCAAGCCACTCCGGTTTAACTTGAGTGGGCTTCCTGTCGAGGCCTGAAACGTATTGTTGAAGATGACGGATCTTCAGTTTTAGAAAGTGCTAACATGAAATTAGATCGTCGGCAGGCAATCAAGAGCGGAGCTGCGATCTTAGGCCTCTCCTCATCCGCTTCGGCTATGGCAACGTCTAATGCGATGCATCCAGACGAACAGGCACCTCGATGGATCGCCTATCCCGGACAATTAGCGGCTTGGCGGCACCTGCGTCGCATGAAGCTTGCCATGGAGCGGTGTACGAATGTCGGCTATCCGGCGAATTTTCGTCAACCGCAAACGGAAGCTTATTTTCGCAAGATCGGTACGGCAAATCGCGACCTGCAATTGCGCTGGACTGGGCCAGTTGCTCGGATCCGGGTCAATGTCGGCGGGCAGACAGGCGACGTGACGGGCAGGCGGGGGACACTCGCGTCGGGAAAGGCCGACATCATCGTGCATATCGATTTTTCCCAAACTATGCCTTGCTTCTTCCTGGCAGGCGAACAATTCTCGACTAATATGGGCTGGGAGGCAAGCCTGGATGGTGAAAATTGGGTTCCTGCCGAGACCTTTGATTACAGCGATCCAGCTGTGCTGCCAGACACTGATCGCGACGAAACAATTACCCTGCCAGTCGTCCGAGTAATAAAGCCAGAGGGACCCGCTCAATCTGCTTATGCGGTTGAGACCAGCAATGACCTTATCGTGGACTTCCAGGAAACCGAACTAGGCTCTCTGCGCTTCGATGTGACCGGTGAAGGTTCTCTGTGCGTCCAGGTAGGGGAGTCGGTTGACGAAGTGAGCGATCCAGATCTCCGCTGGTTCGAACAATATGCTCTTGAAGCGATATCCCTTGGTCAGACACGTCAAGCTATAGCTTTTCCGGAACGTGCGCTACGCTATGTTCGATTTTCTACCACAGGCAAGGCCTCTATATCACGGCTTCGTTTCGACGCACGGCGGGCTCCGGTGGAAGAAAAGGGCCGGTTCCAATCTAACGATACCGACCTGAACGCAATCTGGAGCGTCGCGGTCGCGACGCTCCGGTCGAACATGCACGATTTTTATCTCGATGGCATACGTCGCGATGGCCTTATTTGGCATGACGGTCCGCTGACACTGGAGGCGTTCGAACGAGTTTTCTTCGACAAGGATCTGTCGAGGCAAACTCTCGTTGCCGAGACGCTGCCTGAGCACCCGGACGCTGGCGATGTTGGTATCCTTGATTCGCCGATGTATAGCCTAGTGGGTTTCGAGCGGGAATGGATGGTACGTGGAGATAATAGCTTTGCTCGCCTGTTTCGGCCTCGTATTGAGGACATGCTCGCCTTCCTGATCAGTCTTCAAGACGAGCATGGCATTGTAAATGCGCGGCGCGTCGAACCCTATGGCTTCTTTCCGGACTGGTCAGCACCCAAGGACGGAGGCCCCGATGCGCATGGTGCTCCTGCCTATGCCCAGATGCTTCTGGTGGGGGCATTCGCAGCGGGTGCGCGTCTTGCGGAGGCATGGGGCGATCAGGCCGCTCACCAACGCTATGACACTATCGCAAAGAAGCTAAAGATCACGATCCGGCGGGAGTTCTATCGTCCGGTCGAGGGGCTGTTTTGCAATGGATATGATCGCGACGGTAAACTCGACACTGGATTCACCTCTTTTGCGCAATGTTTTGCGATCGCATTCGATATCGCAGAACCCGATGAATATGATCGGTTGATTGACTTTCTCAATGACGGGTCGAAGCGACCAACGAGATACAGTTTAAGTCAGGTCGTCGAGCTGAGCGCCTATGCCAAAGCAGGCCGCGCAGCGGACGCGGTAGGTCGGCTTAAGGCTGCCTGGTTGCCGCTTATCAAGGCGGGATATCGGAGATTTTTCGAGGACATTGACGCCAAGAAATCGGCCGACCAGCAACTTGGCATGTACGACCGTAAATATGCGGCCAGCCTGTGCCACGCCTGGGCTGGCGCTGCGCCTGTGATGGCCCTGTCGCAGGGCATTCTAGGTGTTGAACCTCTGTCACCGGGCTACGCTCGGTGCCGAGTGGCCCCGCAGCGATGCGGACTGCAAAATGTGGAAGGTTGCATTCCGACGCCTGCGGGGCCGATTGAGATTTCTTGGAAAGGCAGCCAGGGCACGCTTATCTTGCCTAAAGGCATTGTGGCGGAGAGCGGAAAGAAAGTCCTGCATGGTCCGGGTCGCTTCAAGATCAATGTGACCTGATAAGGTGCCGACCATTCACTGTTAGGCATGAAGCGATGGAGGATCGAGGATAATCGCATGCGCAAAGGTACGAGAAAACTGGGTTTCGTCGGTGCAATCGCGCTGATTGCGAGCCCTGGCAATGCGCGCGACGTTCCCGCCCAGTCTGCGGAGACGGTAAAAGCAGGGCCCGATGCCCTCCTTAGTGATTTCCAAAATCCGCCTTCGAGCGCCAGACCGCGTGTGTGGTGGCATTGGATGAACGGAAATGTGACCAAGGATGGGATCGACAAGGATCTTTCTTGGCTCAAAGGTGCCGGTGTTGGCGGGGTCCAGAATTTTGATGGGTCGCTTGATACACCAGCGGTGGTGGACCAGCGCCTGCCCTATATGAGTTCGATTTGGCAGGATGCGTTCCGGCACGCGGTTGCACGCGCGAAGGCCGACAAGCTTGAGTTCACGATCGCGAGTTCGTCTGGCTGGAGCGAAACGGGGGGGCCTTGGGTACGTCCCGAGCAGGCTATGAAGAAGATGGTCTGGAGCGAGACGATCGTGGAACGCGGTCGCATCGAGCAGCCGCTGCCCATGCCGCCATCAGTAACAGGCCTTTTTCAAAATGTTCCTGGTGGAGGAACCGAACCTTCAAGCGACCATCGACCGGTCCTTCCCAGCCTTTATCGTGACGCTGCGGTGGTTGCGTACCGCATTCCTGCCGCCGAGCAAGAAGGCGCGATGGCGATCACTGCATCAAGCGCAATCGATGCTGCAGCGTTAGACGATGGCGATCTTACCGACGCGGTCGAATTGCCTTTCGAGGACAAGGACAATGTCTGGATCGAAGCGAGTTTCGAGCGGCCGCAGACGCTGCGTGCGTTGCAAATTGCCCTCGAGCCAGGAGCCCGTGTCGGTCCCTTGCTTCCACCATGGCCGATCGGGCACATCGAGGCGAGCGACGATGGGAAGTCTTACCGGACGATTGCGGCGCTACCGCCCCGGGGAAATATACAGCAAACAATCGCATTTCCGTCTACAACCGCAAAACACTTCCGCCTAGTTCTCGAGCGCCGATTTGGACCCGTAGCTATAGCGACGTTCGACCGTCCGCAAGAGCCGCCAGCTTCCCTCAAGGTCATGGAATTTAAATTCATCTCAGGGGCCCGCGTCAACCGGTTTGAGGATAAGGCAGGATTTTCGCCGGCGTCAGGTCTTCAGGATTTCGCGACTCCTGATTATGCGGCCGCTGAGGTTATTTCGCCTCACGACGTGGTCAATGTTTCGGACAAGCTGCGGCCGGACGGCACGTTGGACTGGGTTGCGCCGAAGGGTCGATGGCGGATCGTTCGCTTTGGATGGTCGTTGACGGGTAAGATGAATAACCCTGCCTCACCGGAAGGAACCGGACTTGAGGTTGACAAGCTCAACGCGCGTCATGTTTCCGAATATACCAAGACTTATCTTTCCAATTATCAGCGTGCGCTAGGTCAGGAAAAACTGGGTGAGGCTGGCATCGCCGCGATGCTGAATGATAGCTATGAAGCTCTCTCGGCCAACTGGACCGACGATATTCTCGATCAGTTTCAGACGCGGCGTGGCTATGATCCGCATCCATGGCTCCCCGTTCTGGCGGGATATGTGGTCACTAACAGTCAGAAGAGCGACGCGTTCCTTTGGGATTTCCGCCGCACGCTGTCGGACCTGATTGCTGACGCCCATTACGGAACGCTGACCAACGCGGTACACGCGCTGGGCATGATCCGCTATGGAGAGTCCCACGAGGGATCACGGGCCTTCGTCGGTGACGGGATGGAAGTAAAGAAAACCGCCGACGTGCCGATGGGCGCGACATGGGCAGGGGACCACGGCCCACAGTCCAGATATCTGCCAGATATCCTTGAAAGCGCCTCAGTTGCCCATCTTTATGGGCAAAATATCGTTGCGGCCGAATCCTTTACGGCCGTCATGCCTGCCTACGCCTTTCCGCCGGAAGTATTGAAATCGACAGCCGACAGCATGATGGCGAACGGTGTTAATCGCTTTGTTATTCATACGTCGGTTCATCAACCGATCGATCGTGCAGGGCCTGGCATTGGTCTGGGGCCGTTTGGACAATGGTTTACACGGAAGGAGACTTGGGCAGCCATGGCGCGGCCATGGGTTGAATATCTTGGTCGTTCCGGCTTCCTGCTTCAGCAGGGCCGTTTTGCTGGTGATATTGCCTATTTTTATGGCGAAGACGACAACATCACTGCCGCTTTCAATGGGCGTCAGCCAATCATTCCTTCTGGGTTCGCGTTCGATTTCGTGAACGGCGATGCGTTGCGGTCCCTGCTTTCGACCAAAGACGGTGTACTTTCTGCCCCTTCAGGCGCGCAATACCAAATATTGGTCATCGATCCGGCGGTTCAGCAGATCACCGTGCCTGTGCTCCGCAAGATAGCATCGTTCGTTGCAGGGGGTGGGGCTCTTGTTGGTGTTGCACCGAAGACCTCACCTACCATGGTCGACAATCGCGACGAGTTCGACGGACTCGTAAAATCCATCTGGTCATCAAGGTCGATATACCCAACGATTGAGTTGGCGGCTATCGCACATGGCATCACGCCTGACGTCATTTTCGAGCGGAATGCCAGCCAGCTTGCATTTGTACATCGCTCAGCAGCAAATGAAGATATCTACTTCATTTCAAACCCGGGCGGAGAGGCTATAGAAACAAAAATATCGTTCCGCGTTGAAGGAAAGGCCGCCGAACTTTGGCGAGCCGAAGACGGTTCGGCCGAACCCTTATCCTATCAGATGGCGGATGGACGGACCATGGTGCCGTTGAGCCTGCAACCCCATGACGCAGTTTTCGTAGTTTTCAAAGGTCAATCAAACGAGGCGTCTCGCATAGTCGCTCCCATGCGCGACGTTTCTAGGATCGCCCTGGCGACGCCTTGGAAAATTGAATTCCCAGCTGCCTTTGGAAATGGCGCGCGTAGCATCACATCAAAGGCGCTGAACTCCTGGAGCGTTAGCAACGACCCGGCTATTCGTTATTTCAGTGGAACGGCGCGCTACCAAAACAGTTTCATGCTTCCCTTCGATTGGAAGAGGCGAGCAACGAGATGGATCCTTGAACTTGGCTCGGTAAAAAACCTTGCCGAAATTAGGATCAACGGCTGCATCGCTGGGACAGTCTGGAAGGCGCCCTTCTCCATTGATATCAGCAAATGCGCCCGCGCTGGTCGTAATGTGCTTGAAGTGAGGGTCGCAAATCTGTGGCCCAATCGATTGATTGGCGACGCACAGCCTGGGTTCTCGGGGCGGCCTGCTTTTGCGACTTTCAATCCTTATAAAGCTGACTCCCCCTTGCTCCCTTCTGGCCTTCTTGGCCCGGTCGAACTGATCGGCAAGAAATGAACGCCTCGAAACCATCCCTTGGGGAAACCTTTACCGGCGCAACCAAGGCTCTGCGGCGGGCTCACGCTTTGGTTGAGGTTGACGGCCCGCGAGACCCAAGCGTCCGGCTCTCTGATCTTGCAACCGAAGACGATTCAGGCCTTATTGGGTGTGGCCTTGCAGAGCCTCGCTTGTCGTGGCGCTTAATAAGTCAACGCCCTGGAGCCTTGCAAAGCGGCTACGAATTGCAGGTGGCCAAGGATGTCATGTTCACGCGGTCAGTTGAGGAATCCGGCTTCGTCGAAACCGGAATGCCCTATCTCGCCCCATGGCCTGCTAAGGCCCTCAGGAGCCGCGAAATTCGCTGGTGGCGGGTGCGAGTGCATACAGATCTTGGCTGGACAAGCTGGAGCAATCCGGCCCGGGTGGAAGCCAGTTTATTGACGCATGAAGACTGGGTGGCTCAACCGATCACGCCCCTGTCCAACCAGCGGAGAGTGGAGCGCTCATCCGTTCCGTACCTGCGCCGCGAATTTACGCTCGACGAAGAATGCGTGAAGGCGCGCCTGTACGTCACAGCACTTGGTATCCACGACATTCATATCAACGGCAGATCTGTAAGCGAAGATTTGCTTGAGCCAGGCTGGACAGTTTATCCTGGTCGACATCTGTTCTCATCTTATGACGTTACAGCTCTCATCGCACAGGGAGATAATGCTATCTCAAGTGCAGTCGGCGACGGGTGGTGGCGAGGGGAACTGGCCTGGATGAAGCGTCGGGCTATATATGGCGATACGACCGCATTACTCGCTCAGCTCGAGATCGAAACAGTCGCTGGCAGGCGGCTTACTATCGCCACAGACAGAAGCTGGCGTGGTGGTTACGGAGGATTGAAGCAGGCAGAGCTGTATGATGGGTGCAAGCTTGATCTTCGCGCGGAACCGCGTGGCTGGCGAATGCCTAAATTCGACGACAGCGACTGGGAAGAGGTCGCCACCTTGGACTTACCGATGGTCCTTGAGGCGCGGACCTTTCCCGGCGTTCAAATTGTAAAGCGCTTTCCGCCAGCTACAGTCGTTCACGACGGCGACCTAATCCGCATCGATGCAGGGCAGAATCTATCTGGCTTTCTATCGATCCGCGTTGATGGACCTGCTGACGCAACAATCACTGTCCGCCATGCCGAGCTGCTCGATGATGAAGGGCGTCTGCACACCGCACCTCTTCGAAATGCCAAGGCGACGGATCATTTTATTCTCAATGGGACAGGAGAAGCCACGCTGTTTCCGCTGTTCACATTTCACGGCTTTCGTCACGCCGAGCTTGAGATCTCTCCAGGGGTTAAGATCGTTGCGATCGAAGTTATCGTCGCAGGGACTGCGTTAGATTATCGTGGTGATTTTGAATGCTCAGATCCAGCTGTCAATAAACTCTTCCACAATACAGTCTGGTCCCAACGAGGCAATTTTCTCGCGCTGCCTACTGACTGTCCACAGCGCGATGAACGGCTAGGGTGGACAGGAGACATTCAGGTTTTCGCCGAGACGGCATGTCTCAACGCAAACTGTCGCACCTTTCTTGCCAGCTGGTTGAAGGATCTCGAGCTTGAGCAGCGGCATGACGGCTGTGTGCCCGCGACAGTTCCTAATGTGATCCAGGGTCACCATTTCGAATATGGCGGCGTAGGATGGGGCGACGCCGCGACGCTGGTCCCGTGGATGCTCTACACTGCATACGGTGATATGTCCGTGTTGCGCCGCCAATATGGCAGTATGAAACGCTGGGTTGATTATGGGTTAAGCAGACGGGATCTAACAGGCTGTTGGACTGGAGATTTTCAACTCGGCGATTGGCTTGATCCGGGCGCCCCATCGGATCAGCCCCACAAGGCGACAACCGATAGCGACTTCATTGCCACCGCTTTTCTCTCCTTCAGCGCTGGCCGACTGGCTCAAGTAGCTGCGCTTATTGGATTTGATGAAGATGCAAAGGTTTATGCACTTCGAAGCAAGCAAGTCTCTCAGGCGGCTTGGACCCGCTGGTCGGAGCAGGTTTTAAATTCGCAGACCGGTTGCGCCATCTCGATAATGTTCAACATAGCGCCAGAGAAGCTGCACCTGTCAATTGGGACCAAGCTTGCCGAGCTAGTCGAACAAAATGGGAACAGGGTCGCTACCGGCTTTCTTGGGACACCGCTTATACTGCCTGCGCTTACACGGACGTCACAGACTGAAGCTGCTTTTGCCTTGCTCCTAAATCGCGACTGTCCAGGTTGGCTCTATCAAGTCGACCGTGGCGCAACTACGATGTGGGAACGGTGGGACGCGGTTCGGGAGGACGGGTCCCTCCATCGTGGCGATATGAGCACGGCTCAGGGTGCCACGATGATTTCCTACAATCACTATGCTTACGGCGCCGTGAGCGCATGGCTTTACAATTCCGTTGCGGGGATTGCGGCGGACGAAATGGTGCCAGCCTACGGGCACACCATCTTTGCTCCACAATTGGGGGGGGCGCTGATGTCCGCTCGCGCTTCTGTCCAAAGCCCTTATGGATTAACGCGGATCGAATGGAAAAAGACCGCCAAGCAGTGTGTTGTTCATATCGATGTTCCTCCAGGTGCCACGGGCTCGTTCATCACACCGCCCGGCTACGAAATGCTCGAGCCTTCATCGGTATTGCTTGACTCAGGAACCCACACGATCTTCCTCGATCAGCAAGGTTGAACCTTGAAGGTTACAGGAAGGGGTATGACTTTGGAGTCCAGGGATAACTGGCGAGATACCATTCTTGCTGGCCTCGCCAACTACATAGACGCCGGGAGCATCGTCGCAGGCGCTACGGCTCTTGCCCTCTGGAAAGAAGAGTTCGGGCTTTCTCACGTCGCTGTCGGACTCATTGCAGCATTTAGCGCAAATGCGATCTCCGCAGGCATCGGAGCGATCATAGGTGGTATTCTCTGTGATCGCTACGGTCGTAAGACGATCTATCAGTTCGATATGTTGTTCTATGCGTTCGGCATGCTTCTTTTGGTTTTCGCCGCCGCTCCCTGGATGCTCATTGTTGGCTTTATCATAGTAGGTTTAGCTGTGGGGGCCGATGTTCCAGCCTCATGGTCGCTCATCGCCGAACTGGCGCCTGATCGCGCTAGAGGAAAGCATTGCGGCCTGGCTCAGATCCTCTGGTTCCTGGGTTCGACCATTGTTTTGGTCAGTTCGTTGGCTCTAGCACCGCTGGGTGTTGTAGGCGTTCGGATCGTATTTGCCCATCTAGCGATCATTGCCCTTGCTTTGACATTTCTTCGTTCAAGGATGCGAGAGTCGAGTAGGTGGGAGGAGGCGAGAGCCGCCCGAGTGAGCGGGGCTGGGGTCGGGTGTAAGGATCTGTTTAAACCACCCTATCTCTCGTCCATGATTTTTCTGATAGGGGTGTATGGATTCTGGAACCTCTGGGCTGGAACCAACGGCTTTTTCTTTCCTTACATTCTTCGGACGGTCGGCGATCAGACCCAATTTGTCAGCGTCGCTGTCCAGACCGCCGGATCCTTTACGGGCATACTCTCCATCTACCTCGTTTTCATGCGCTACGCGGACGTGATGAACCAGCGTCTTTTATTCTCCATCGCCGCACTCATGCATGTCGCAGCCATGCTCATTTTGGCGGTACTTCCTTTCAATCTTGCTAGCGCGACAACATATCTGCTCCTCATTTCGTCCGCTTCTGGTTTCGGGGCACAAAGCTTTTTCCAACTGTGGAGCGCTGAGTTTTTCCCGACCTTGGTGAGAAGCACGGCCCAAGGCTTCTGTTTTGCCGTGGTACGCATCGTGTTGGGCGTGTGGAGTTTCTTCGTCCCGATGTTGAGTTCCTACGACTTTCATACTCTTGCATGGATATTGGTGGCGTTTCTCGCGGCAAGTGGCGTCATCGGAGCGATATGGGCGCCCCGTCATGAAGGTAAATCTCTTGAAGCGCTGGCTGATCGTAAAGCTGTCGCCTGAAGCTTCGTCCTGACGGATGATCTTTAGGATCGACATACATCTCGGGCGTAGCGCAGCTTCGAAATGTAGTGCAGCTTCGAAATAGCGCCTGCTACCTATTTCAGATT
This sequence comes from Sphingobium sp. AP50, assembly GCF_900109095.1. Classification (GTDB taxonomy): domain Bacteria; phylum Pseudomonadota; class Alphaproteobacteria; order Sphingomonadales; family Sphingomonadaceae; genus Sphingobium. The sequence goes on along the minus strand of NZ_FNYZ01000018.1, from coordinate 5,563 downwards.
TGTCCGCTCGACAGGAGTATCGACAATGATCATCTGTCTCGCCGCGCACTTTCGAAGCTGAGCGTCTAGGCGGCTTTCGCCGTTGCGATCACAGTAAGCATTCGGTGAAGCTTACGATTACCCATAAGTATTTGAATCACTTATCAAGTCGTTGTTGAAAATTGTTGAATCGGATGAGTCGCTTATGATTCATTCACGAGCACCATGGTGTGTTCGTGAGGTGCCCTGTGCAGACCAAAGGCGAAAAACTGCCCTCTCTGGAAGAGCATTGGTCCCACTGCGAGATCGATGAGAGTGCGTTCAGTGACGCGCGTCTTGGGCGCCGGTGCGGAGATCTGCTTTGTCGACTGAGTGACCGAATGGGAGGAACGATTCCCCTGGCATGTCAGGACTGGGCAAGCACCAAGGCAGCATATCGGTTCTTTTCCAACCCCAAGGTTGAAGAAGGGGATATCCTGGCCGGCCACTTTGATGCGACCAGACAGCGTTTCGCGGTGACGGATGGTCCCATCTTGGTGCTCCAGGATACGACGGAGTTCACATATCAGCGCCGCAATTCACATGCTGTCGGTTTTACCAAGAGCGTCAACAGCGGTCGCGATAAGGCTGGCCGACTCCGTCACCACACGGTTTGTGGAATACTGATGCATTCGAGCCTGGTCGTGACTGAGGACGGTCTACCTTTGGGGCTTGCTGCGGTAAAGTTTTGGAACCGCGACAAGTTCAAGGGCACTGGTCAACTCAAGCGTAAGATCAATCCGACCCGGGTTCCGATAGAAGCAAAAGAGAGCGTGCGCTGGCTGGACAATCTGCGTCAATCGATGACTTTGCTGGGACAGCCCGACCGCTGTGTCCACGTGGGTGATCGGGAAAGCGACATCTACGAACTCTACTGCCTCGCCAAGGACCTAGGAACGCACTTCGTCGTCCGCACCGTCGTTGACCGATTGGCAGGCAACGGCGATCACACCGTAAAGAGCGAAATGCGCGAAGAACCGAGCGCCGGTACGCACAGCATCGAAGTCCGGGGCGACAACGATACCGTCGAGCAGGTAACCCTCGACATCCAGTATAAACGGATCCTCGTCCGCCCGCCGATCGGGAAGCAGAAGCGGTACCCGGCACTCGATCTGACGGTGATCCATGCTTCGGAAGTCGGCGCTCCGCCGGGTCGAAAGCCAGTCCTGTGGAAGCTGGTTACCGATCTGGAGGTTAGCAGTCTGGAAGAGGCGATCGAGAAAATCCGCTGGTACCCCATGCGCTGGAAGATCGAAGTCTTCCACAAGGTCCTGAAGTCTGGATGCCGTGCCGAAGACGCCAGGCTGCGCACGGCCGATCGGCTTGCCAACCTAGTGGCGCTCTTCTGCATCGTCAGCTGGCGTGTATTATGGATGACCATGATGGCTCGCGCCGCACCAGACGCCAGTCCGGCAATCGCGTTCACCACATCGGAAATCAACATCCTTGATCGTCTTGTTGGCGATAGCGGAAATCGCCGAGCAAAGAGGGGCACGATCCAGCTCTATCTCACCAAACTGGCCCGTCTCGGCGGTTATCTCGCAAGATCTTCAGACCCGCCCCCAGGTAACACTGTCGTCTGGCGCGGCCTACGTCGACTTGCCGACATTCAAATCGGCGTGGGGCTCGAAACTTATGGGTAATCGCAAGCCTCACCGGAGCGATACCGATCACACGCGCCACATGCTGTTGATCCCCCGCACAAATAAGATAGGCGTCCATCAAACACAGGATATTATGGCCGCGCAAAGCGTTGGATATCGGAGCTGGCTTAGAAGATTGCTGGCGGAATCATATCACCAAGCCGCGCGTCACCCGACCTCTCCCGCGGCCGCGTTCAAGGAATATTGCATGACGTTTGTACGCTACCGTCCCGATATCGAAACGATTGCTGAAGATGAAGCCCATACGATCAGCGAAATACGTCGCGTGATGCTGGATTTGTCCGCGCTCGTTCGAGCAAAGCACGGTATGGCCATGAAAGGTACGCATGCCAAGGCGGTCGGCTTAGTGAAAGGGCGATTGATCGTCGAGCGTGAACTTCCTGTCGAGCTCGCTCAAGGCCTATTCGCTAGAGGCTCAACCTACGAAGCGCTAGTCCGCTACGCCCCGGGCCCCCCAGAAAAATTGTCCGACAAGGCCTCCGGGCAGCGAGGCATGTCAATCAAGCTGCTTGGCGTTGAAGGCGCGCATGTCGAAGAAAGCGACGAGAAAAGCACGCAAGACTTTGTTCTGGCGGTCGACCCGGTGTTTAATGCAGCGGACGCGAAGAGCTTCCTAAAGTTGTTCCGATTGACAGGTGCCCAATCGCCCCGCGTCTCTGAAGGCGGGATCATCGCAGGTTCGCGGATCGCGAGAGGTATCGAAGCGGCTCTTGAAGCGGTGGGTCTGGAAAGCGCTAACCTTAAATTTATTGGACGTCCTCCGCGCCACCCGGTCAGCGACCCTTACTACAGCCAAGCGCCGATCCGATACGGAGACTACATCGTCAAACTGGCGGTATTCCCCTCGAACGACACCTTGGAGAATGCTGGTGAGCAGAATGTTGATGTAAAGGATGACGAGACATTCCGCCATGTTACCGAGAGCTATTTTCAGACCTTTGAGGCGGTTTATGATGTGAAGGTGCAGCTTTGTACAAATCTTTCCAATATGCCAATCGAAGATGCCAGCGTTGCTTGGTCTGAAGCCGAGAGTCCCTATAGGAAAGTCGCGACATTGATCCTGCCGCGTCAGCAGGCCTTCTCGGTAGCGCGTCAGGCATATTTTGATGATCGGCTGGCATTCAACCCGGCACATGCGCTGGAGGCTCACCGCCCGCTCGGGTCGATAATGAGGGCGCGGATGGACGCCTACAAACATACGACCGCCTACAGGCGCGACTGCAACAATGCCGCCCCGGCGGAGCCTACATCGTTGGCGGAGGTACCAGATTAATCTTTCATGGACGGTACGATGAGTTAGATCGTTGTCATCTCAGGATTGGGACGGCAGGCGATATATGCCGATCAGCAGAAGCGTGAGTTGGCACCGAAATTCGCACCTTGAAGTCGCAGCTCCGCTTCAATCCTCCCAGATCATGTCAGTGGCCGTAAGTTCTTGACTCATTTTTTCTCCCCTTCGTAGAATGGCAACGGACCTTTTCAAGGCCATCTCCAACTCATCGGCGTAGAATGAAAAGCGAGTCAATTTGAATGAGCCCATTCTCACGTCGGGCAAGCCGCCTGCAACCCACCCAGCACATAAGTGTTTTCCCGCAATAGCTTTGTATGTCCTCAATTGACGCACCCTGATATATGCGCTGGCGCGCCGCGTCGAACGCCACCCTCTTTTTCTATGAGGCGTTGGAGGCATCGGCGAGCCAGGGCAGGTGCTCGATCAATTGGTAGCAAAGCTGGGCGACGATCCATAATATCGGTGTTTGTGCCGATCCGACGCTGCTGGGCATCAATCATCGGTTTATCCTCATTTAAAAAGACCGCCTCCAGAGCGGCGCGGAATTTTTCAGCTACGTCGGGCGTTGTTGCTTGCCGGTCCATCCCGCTTACAAAAAAATAATGTGTCGAGTTCTCGGTTTCCGGCGTGAACAGATGGAGAGTACGCGAACCGCGAGGCTCGCTTCCGGGTGGTACAAGCGGTCTAAGCTCGACTTTGTACGATCAGGTAGCGAAGCATAGAGCTTGAGCCATACGTTCCAGGCGGGATGTGGGAATATAGTGCGGTTCTCGGTGCGGCGGGGAGCGTTGATTAATGTCGCCGACCCAGAGCTGAAGGCGGACGGCAGCGATAGCGTCACTGAACGTGAGACTGGTTTTTCGATACCAGGCAGCAGCGTAGGGGATGTTGGTAGTGGCAAGCAGATCGCAGGCCCATAGAGATATGAGGCTGTAGAGTCCCAGCAGCGCCGGAGTGGTTCGCGCTATGGCGTTGTCGGTCCACTGGCGCTGCGTTTCGACACCCAGGTGGGCGCGCGTTTCGGCGAATGTGACCTCGATCTGCCATCGGCGGACGTAGAGGGCGATGATGTCGGCGGGCTCGAGGGTGATGTCGGTACTGAAGAAGGCTTGCGGATCGCGCTTTCCGCCGGGATCGCGGACCAGTACCCATCGGACCGGCAATACCGGGGTGCCGGGTCTGTACCACAAGGCGATATCGGATGTGATATCGAGCGCCTTGCCGTTGACATGGCCATACCACGCAGAGACGATGATCTTTGTCCAGCGCGTCGCCGGGTTGGCGAGTAGGGTCTTGAGTTTTGGCAACGCTGGCCCTTTTTGCGCCGGCCGTCCCATCGTGCGTTTTGTTCGCCTCGCAGGCGGCGCAAACAGGCTGGCATCCAACCGTAGCCGGCTGATGAGCGTTGCCCGAGGCGTAATGGCATGGGCCAATTCGTGGACGGCAAAACTACTGTCGCCGACGAAGATGATCCGACGATCTGGTAGCCAGCGAGACAGTTGCAGTGCGCCCTGGCGTGCCCAGTCCGTCAGCAACTTGTGACGACAGCCGCGTCGAAGGTTGGATCGTTCCGAAGGAGCAAGCAGCGTCAGGATCGGCAGCGCCTTGATCAGGCTGGTCCATGACACCGGGGTGAGGACCATGAAGCTGAGCCATCGCAGCCCACTGGCCTTAACGAAATGGCCGTGACTGGAGCGAACCGGGTCGCGATAAATACCGCGAGCGTTGATCCGGCGCCCCCATCGCCGCTCGATAGTGTCGTCCATGCCAATGACAACAGGGCCATCGGGCACGAGCCGTTCGACGATGATGCCAAGCAGTCGCCTGGCAACGGCACGGGAGCTCCAGCGGGCGCGGCTCAGGATCTGGTGGTAGGATGCGAAGTTGACGGCTTGGGCCCTGCCGGTCACACGCAGGCAAGAAGTAACAGTGCGCTTGCCCGTGGCCAGCAGGCCGCCCATGACGAGAACAAGCACATGCTCCCAACTGGGTGCAGTAAAGCAGGGACGCCACGTCTGCAGCCATTGGCGCAGAATCTGGGGAACGGGATCGCCGATAACGGCCTTGTTCTGGTCCAACATCCCATGCTTCGAATCCTAACTGAAGCACGTTGCAACGCCTGGGCGGTTGCCATGCGGCGAGGTGAATCGGATACGCTGTGACCTGACGGCAGCTATGGATGCACCATGAAAGACGACGAAATCATTCTGCGTATCGAAACGTTCGACGCCGCTAACGGCGGCGGCGTGGGTTGGTACGAGGACAAAGGCGCCTACCATCTCTATCTGCTGGAAACCGAGGCGCCGATCGCCCGCCTGAAGCCTGTCGGCACGCGCGACGAAGTCAGGCTCGGCTACTGGTCATACCGGCGACAATGGGAAGACATAGACGACATGGGCGGATGCGTCTTACCCCTCGATCAGGCCCTGGACCACATCGCCAACAACAGCATCTTCTGGACCTGGACCTGACGCAAAACGTACAAAGTCCAGCTAAGAGGCTGTGTCAGAACGGTCTCGTAATGGTGGACGATCGGGTTTCGATATGATTCCGAGGGGTTGCGACACCAACCTTGGAAGCCATCATGTGG
>NZ_FNYZ01000006.1 GCF_900109095.1 Sphingobium sp. AP50 | reverse complement strand
CATCAAATCCGCAAATGCCCTGCTTTATGCCGCCGCTGCAATCATCCTCATCAGGCGTATCGCTCGTTACGCATGAGATTCAAGACAGGCTCTTAGAGGGAGCTATTTCGCGAGTAGTCCTGAATATGCAACGGCGGTGAATTTATCCGTTGGAAACTCCTTTATGATTTCAACTTTGGCTGAAGATGCCGTGACGCTGTGAACAACGAACTTTGCACCTTCGATTTCGATAGTTGCCGGGAGTTTTGAAAGATCTATTTCTCGCATGTGCTTGAATTGTGGTCGCTTTGCTAAAGATGTAAGGGGCTGATTGCTAATGGTACCATGGACTTCCGGATCGAACTCGGTTGTCATGGTGCCCGATCCTTTTTGATCGGCTAAAATCAATCCAACGGAAAATCTGTTCCCGTCGCGCATAATGGCCGGGCCAATATAAAATTGCTGAGTGTCGGATTTTTCGACGGTATATGGAATAGAAATTTTATTTCTACTGTCCTCGTGAATGGTGATTGGCTGGTAAGAGGGGTTGTCTAGGCCCAGCAGATAAACCGGCAACGGTGCTTGATCATTTACCGGCCTGGTTATGGTGGCATTCATCCCGTGATCAAGAATGCCATCGTTATTGTCATCAGATACGCAAATGCGTGCCTGTATTTTGAACATGCCTGATGATGCGCTGTATTCACTGTCAGGGCTGCAATAGATTTTTCTATGGGTTTCGGAAGTTAGTACCCTGAAATAGGGCGTGCTTGCTGAAAAACTGACTGGCACAGTTTTTTTGCCATCGGCATTATGAACAATTCGGCCGCTGATGTCGTGTTTAGGTGAACAGCTTCCGCCGCCAGCACGGGTTGTAGAAATACGCCCTTGCCGAAGTCTACATCTTCTGTCGTGAGGGCGTTGGTTGGGAGAACCTTCATCGCCCAAGCTGCCTTGCGCCAATTTTCGCCGCTTTGCTGTTGTGCCAGAGCGGTGCTAGCCGTGAGAAATGCTGCGGAAGCTATCAAGCCTTTCAAAGGTGTCATTTCTGTTCCCATTTTATATGTAGCTATTTGTTTGGTGCCGAAGTCGCTGAGATGTCTCGGGCAGTTCGCATATTTGTGGCATGCAGGCCAAGAGGCATCGCTCATCGAGCGGCTTATCTTTCGATAACGATTCCCTTGGCGCACTAAGGATCGCTTTGGCGACCAAATCCCCCGCTTGTGCGGCGGGCCGCTTCCCACTAAATCGCCCCCATGACCTCGACCAACGACATTCGCCGCTCTTTCCTCGACTATTTCGGGGCCAACGGCCACACCATCGTTCCGTCCGCGCCGCTGGTGCCGCACAACGATCCGACGCTGATGTTCGTGAACGCCGGCATGGTGCCGTTCAAGAATGTCTTCACGGGTCTGGAAACGCGCCCCTACAAGACCGCGACGTCGAGCCAGAAGTCGGTCCGTGCCGGCGGCAAGCATAATGACCTCGACAATGTCGGCTATACCGCGCGCCACCATACTTTCTTCGAAATGCTGGGGAATTTCAGCTTCGGCGACTATTTCAAGGAACAAGCGATCCATCATGCCTGGACCCTGCTGACCAAGGAATGGGGCCTGCCTGCCGAAAAGCTGACCGCGACCGTCTACCACACGGACGATGAGGCGTTCGACCTGTGGAAGAAGATCGCCGGGCTTCCCGATCATAAGATCATCCGCATCCCGACCAAGGATAATTTCTGGGCGATGGGCGACAGCGGCCCGTGCGGTCCCTGTTCGGAAATCTTCTACGACCATGGCGACCATATCTGGGGCGGCCCTCCGGGATCGCCGGAGGAGGATGGCGACCGCTTCGTCGAGATCTGGAACCTCGTCTTCATGCAATATGAGCAGGAAGCCAACGAGATCGTTTCGGAACTGCCCAGGCCCTCGATCGACACCGGCATGGGGCTGGAGCGCATCGCGGCGGTGATGCAGGGCGTCCATAACAATTATGACACTGACACGTTCAAAGCGCTGATCGCGGATTCCGCCGCGCTGACGAAGACGGCGACCGATGGCGAATTTCAGGCGAGCCACCGCGTCATCGCCGATCATCTCCGTTCGACCAGCTTCCTGATCGCCGACGGCGTGCTGCCGGCGAATGAAGGCCGCGGCTATGTGCTGCGCCGCATCATGCGCCGCGCCATGCGCCATGCGCATATCATCGGCGCGAAAGACCCGCTGATGTATCGTCTGGTATCGAGCCTCGTGTCGGAAATGGGCGGGGCCTTCCCCGAATTGGTCCGCGCCCAGCCGCTGATCGAGGAAACGCTGCTGCGCGAGGAAACCCGTTTCCGCAAGACGCTGGAAAACGGCCTGCGCTTGCTGGACGAAGCGACCGCCGATTTGGGCGAGGGCGCGACCCTGCCGGGCGAAACCGCGTTCAAGCTCTACGACACCTATGGCTTCCCCTATGACCTGACCGAGGATGCGCTGCGCACGCAGGGTCTGAGCGTCGATCGCGCCGGTTTCGACGCCGCCATGGCGGAACAGAAGGCTGCTGCTCGCGCCGCATGGAAGGGGTCGGGCGAAAAGGCGTCGGACGAAATCTGGTACGACATCGCCGAAACGCTCGGCAGCACCGAGTTCGTTGGTTATGCCTCCACCAAGGGTGAAGGCGAAGTGCTGGCCATCGTCAAGGACGGCGTGCGTGTGGATAGCGCCACCGTCGGTGACAGCGTGGCGATCATCACCAACCAGACTCCCTTTTATGGCGAAAGCGGCGGCCAGAATGGCGATGCCGGCACGATCGGTTCGCTGGGCGGCCTGTCCGCAGATGTGGCGGATACGTCCAAGCCGCTCGGCCGTCTGCACGCTCATCAGGCCGTGATCGACGCGGGCAGCGTCAAGGTCGGCGATACCGTCAATCTGGTCGTGGACGTCGAGCGCCGCGATCGTATCCGCGCCAACCATAGCGCCACCCATCTGCTGCACGCCGCGCTCCGCAAGGAACTGGGCGGGCATGTTACGCAGAAGGGCAGCATGGTCGCAGCAGAGCGCCTGCGCTTCGACTTCAGCCATCCCGAAGCGCTGACCCACGCCCAGATCGCGAAGATCGAAGCCGATGTGAACGCGCAGATCCGTCATAATGAGGAGGTCACGACCCGCCTCATGACCCCGGACGATGCCATCGCGGCCGGCGCCATGGCGCTGTTCGGTGAGAAATATGGCGATGAAGTCCGCGTCCTTTCCATGGGCGTGCCGGGCGAGCCGGGTGGCAACAGCTATTCGGTCGAACTGTGCGGCGGCACCCATGTCCGCGCGACTGGCGATATCGCCCTGTTCAAGATCGTGTCGGAAAGCGCCGTGTCTAGCGGCGTCCGCCGGATCGAGGCACTGACCGGCGAAGCCGCGCGCCTGTGGCTGATCGACCGCGACGACAAGCTGCGCCAGACCGCTGCCGCGCTCAAGACCTCGCCCGACGACGTGCCTGCGCGCATCGCCGCGCTGGTCGAGCAGAGCCGCAAGCTGGAACGCGAACTGGCGGATGCCAAGAAGGCGCTGGCCCTTGGCGGCGGCGGCTCCGCACAGGCGGCTGGGCCGGAAAAGATCGGCGCTATCGATTTCCTCGGTCAGGTCATCGACGGCCTCGACCCCAAGGAATTGCGCGGCATCGTGGACGGCAACAAGAAGACTTTGGGCAGCGGCGTGTCCGCCGTGCTGGCCGTGGTCGATGGTCGCGCCACCATTGCCGTGGGCGTCACCGACGATCTGACGGGCACGTTCAGCGCCGTCGATCTGGTCCGCGCCGGCGTGGAAGCGCTGGGCGGCAAGGGCGGCGGTGGCCGTCCCGATATGGCGCAGGGCGGCGGCCCTGACGGCGACAAGGCACAGGCTGCGATCGACGCGGTCAAGGCTGCGCTGGCGGCGGTCCCGGCCTGATTGGCCGGTACGCCCTTTCATCAACAGGCAACAAAAAAGCCCCGGATCGCTCCGGGGCTTTTTTCTGTTTGCTCCTGATCGATGATCAGGCGGCGGCCAGGCGCGCCATCTTCTCCAGCTTGCCGCCGGCAATGCGCATCATCGCCTTTTGCAGCTTTTCGAAAGCGCGGACCTCGATCTGGCGGACGCGCTCGCGTGATACGCCATAAACCTGGCTCAGTTCTTCCAGCGTCTTGGGCTCTTCGGCCAGGCGGCGTTCGGCCAGGATATGCTTTTCGCGGTCATTGAGGTCGTCCATCGCCTCGACCAGCATGTCGTGGCGCATCACGCGCTCCTGCTCGTCACCGACGCGCTCGTCCTGAAGCGGGTCCGTATCCTGGAGCCAATCCTGCCATTGACCGTCGCCGTCCTCGCGCATCGAGACGTTGAGCGAAGTATCCCCGCCCATCGCCATGCGACGATTCATGGACACGACATCGTCTTCCGAGACGCCAAGATCGGTCGCGATCTTGTTCACGTCGGCCGGCTTCAGATCGCCATCCTCGAACGCATTGATGCTGTTCTTCATCCGGCGCAGGTTGAAGAAGAGCTTCTTCTGCGAGGCGGTGGTGCCCATTTTGACGAGCGACCAGCTGCGCAGGATGAATTCCTGGATCGAGGCACGGATCCACCACATGGCGTAGGTCGCCAGACGGAAGCCACGATCAGCCTCGAACTTCTTCACGCCCTGCATCAGGCCGATATTGCCTTCGCTGATCAGTTCACTGACCGGCAGGCCGTAGCCGCGATAGCCCATGGCGATCTTCGCCACGAGGCGCAGATGCGAGGTTACAAGCTGGGCAGCGGCTTCGGGGTCCTGATGTTCCTCGTAGCGCTTCGCCAGCATATATTCCTGCTCAGGCGTAAGCAGCGGAAATTTGCGAATTTCCGACAGATAGCGGTTGAGGCTGGCTTCACCGCCCAGCGCCGGAACCGCGGGGACATTGCTCTTGGCCATGTCGTCACCTTTCCCTTTCATTGCGCGGCGGGACCCAGAAGAGGCGTCACAGGCGCCGTCGCAAACTTGTCTAAACCTATACGTGAAGCTCGCTTAACAGTTCCTGCATGTCGGCTGGCAACACACTTTGAAACAATAGGGGCTTGTCCGTTGCAGGATGTATGAACCCCAGTGTTTTGGCGTGCAATGCCTGCCTTTTGAAACCCAGCGTTTCCAGTATTGATTTGAAACCTTTTCTTTCTCTACCGTAAACCGGGTCCCCGATCAAGGGGTGCCCGAGATGCGCCATATGGACGCGGACCTGATGGGTTCGGCCGGTTTCCAGCCGACATTCCACCATCGCCGCGCCGCGCAGCCGGTCTATCATGCGGTAATGGGTAACGGCATGTTTGCCGCGCCCTTCCCGATGAACCGCCATCTTCTTTCGATCAGCGTCGGACCGGCCGATCCATGTATCGACCGTTCCGTTGCCCGGCACCGGCACGCCATAAACGATGGCGGCATAGAGCCGGTCGATGCTGTGATCCTTGAACTGGCGGGCGAGGCCTTCATGGGCCTTGTCCGTCTTTGCAACGACCAACAGGCCGGAAGTATCCTTGTCGATGCGATGAACGATGCCCGGACGCGCCACGCCGCCAATGCCGGACAATCGACCGGCACAATGATGCAGCAAGGCGTTAACCAAGGTGCCGTCCAGATTGCCGGCGGCAGGATGGACGACGAGGCCGGCGGGCTTGTCCACCACGATCAGGTGGTCATCCTCATGCACGATGACGAGCGGGATGTCCTGCGCCACCGTATCGAGCGGGACGGGCGGGGGCAGTGTGATGCTGTAAAGCTGACCGGCCGAAACCTTCATTGACGCATTGATCTTGTTCGCCTGCGGGCTTTGTACCTGACCTTCGCCGATCAGCGTCTTCAGCCGCTCGCGCGACAGGTCGGGCAGAAGATCTGCCAGTGCGCGATCTAGCCGCAGCCCGTGCTGCGCCTCACCGATCGCCGTTTCAATGATGGAAACCCCCGATTGCATTGCGTAGGGATGTAGGAATGACGGTCGCAATATCAAGATCATTGTTGGAACAAATCATGGCCCTGGCAGCGGCGAGCCGGGACGAGATTTGCGGCCTGTTGCTGGGGCGGGACGATGCGATCGAGGCGATTTTGCCTGCCGCCAATGTGGCCCCCGATCCCGCAAGGCATTTCGAACTGGAGCCGGCGGTGCTGATCGCGGCGCATCGCGCGGCGCGCGCGGGTGGCCCGGCGGTGATGGGTCATTATCATTCGCACCCGTCTGGTGTCGCCGCGCCATCGGAAACCGACCGCGCCTGTGCCGCACCGGATGGGAGTTTTTGGCTGATCGTTGGGGGTGGGGAGGCTACTTTATGGCGCGCAGGGCCGGATGTGGTGGTTAATGTCGATTTTACCGAAATTTCCCTCGACAGTCGGTGATGGAAAGGCGGCAGGCCGGGCTTGCATCGTGCGGCAGGGCAGCGCATTAGCCAATTAACGCGCCTTTTCTGCCCTCTTATCCAGCGATCTTCATCCGCATGACCAATCCGACCGACAGTATCGAATTTGCCAGCCTGCTCTGCTCGCGCTTGTGCCATGACCTGCTCAGCCCTGTGGGTGCGCTGAACAATGGCCTGGAACTGATGGCGGACGAAACCGATCCGGATATGCGCGAGCGTTGCCTGGACCTGCTGGGCGAAAGTGCGCGGACGTCGGCCAACAAGCTGAAATTCTTTCGTCTGGCCTTCGGTTCGGCCGGTGGCTTCGGCGATGCGGTGCCGCCGCATGAAGCGCGGGTCGCGATCGAGGGCATGTTTGCCGGCACCGGCCGGGTCAAGATCGGCTGGATGGTCGAGGAGCAGTTGCTCGACAAGCTGGCGGCCAAGATTTTGCTCAATCTGGCGCTGATTGCCGGCGATGCGCTGGTGCGGGGTGGGCAGCTTGACATTGGTGCGGAAACGCGGCCGGGCGTGACGGAGATCGTTGTGCGGGCCGAAGGGCCGAAAGTGGTGCTCGATCCCGATTTGCGCGGGGCGCTGGCCGGGACGCTGCCGATCGAGGGGCTGGCTTCGCGGACGGCGGCGGCGTGGATGACGCGGCAACTGGTGATCGAGGCGAAGGGCGAGATTGCGCTGTCGCCGCCGGGCGAGCCGGTGTTATTGTTCGGGGCTTCTATTCCTGAACGGCGCTGAAGCCGCAGGCTGACAGGCGCTTTTCGAGAGCGTCGTCGCTTTCGTCCTCCATGGCGAGAAGGGCGGCATAAGGATCGCCCAATAAGCCGACCAGTGCGGCGAAGGCGGGTTCGGTTTTCAATCCATCCTGTCTTTTGCGGAGGACGGCATCCCTCAGCGATGGCCCGCCAAGGGCGAGCAGGCGGCGTTCGATCAGGAAATGGCGCCAGCCATGCTGCCGGGACACCGGCATGGACTGGCCGAAAATCTCGAAGGGCCAGCCATCGGCGGAGAAGCGCCCGATGACGGCGGGCAGGTCGGCGCGGTGATGTAGCGAAAAATCGGGCAGAGTGCCGATCACTTCGCGCAGATATGCAGCAAAGGCCTGCAAGTCATTGGCTTCGCACAGAATGTCGATGTCGCTGGTCGGCACATCTATGCCCAGCGGCGGCGTTCCGGCGACATGCGGATCGAATGCGGCGAGTTTCGCCATGATGCCGCTGCGGGCCAGTGCCTCGCCATAGGTTATGCGGGTCATGCCGCCTGCATTTCCTTTACCAGTTCGGCTATCAGGTCAGCGGCGGGAAGGCTGCGGGCGAGGGGTGCGCCCTGACCAGCCCATTGCGCGCCATAGCCGCCTTCGCCGCTGGCCCTGGCTGCTTGGTTGAGGGCTTTTCCGGCGTCATAGGCGATGGGATAGTCCGGGATCTGCGCATCGCTGGTCGCGGTCCAATGTGTGAAGCGATTGGCCAGACATCGGGCGGGGCGGCCAGAAATGGCGCTGGTCATCAGCGTATGGTGGGCGGCGGGACTGGACAGGGCAGCGCGATAGGCGGCATCGGCGCTGCTTTCCGGGCAACCGATGAAGGCGGTGCCGAGTTGCGCGGCGATCGCGCCAAGATTGAGTGCGGCCCGGACGCCGTGCCCATCCATAATACCGCCCGCTGCGATGACGGGGAGGTCGCAATGTTCGACCAGCAGGCGCGTCAGGGCGATGGTGCCAAGGCGGGCGTCCGGTGCCTGCGGATCGAAAACGCCGCGATGGCCACCGGCTTCATAGCCCTGTGCGACTATCGCATCGATGCCCGCCGCCTTGATCGCCTGTGCTTCGTCCAGATTGGTGGCGGTGGCGAGAAGGAGGCACCCGGCGTCCTTGAGGGCCGCAATGCGGCGCGCGTCAGGCAGGCCGAAATGGAAGCTGACAACGGCAGGACTGGCCTCCACCAGCATTGCCAGCATGGCATCGTCCACGGTGAAACTGCGATAGATTTCCCGCAGGGATGGCGGCGGGGTCGCACCATATTGTGCGAAGAGCGGCGCGAGGGCGGCGATCCAGCCTTGCTCCACATCGGGTTTCGATTGCGCTGGCTGATGCGTGAAGAGGTTGACGTTGAAGGGGCGACCGGTTCGGGCGCGCACGGCATCGATCATGGCACGGGCCGCAGACGCATCGACGGCGCCGATCCCGATCGATCCCAATGCGCCGGCATTGCTGACGGCCGCTGCCATTTCGGGCGTAGAGACGCCCGCCATCGGTGCCTGAATGATCGGAACGGATAGGCGGAGGGAATCGAGCGCGGTCATGCCCCGCATGTGGGCATCTATAGTACAAAGGAAAAGGCCCGGTCGCGATGTGCGACCGGGCCTTCCCCGAATTTCAGTCCTGATGAGAGATCAGGCGCTGTAGTACATGTCGAATTCGACCGGCGACGGCGCCATTTCCCAGCGATAGACTTCAGGCCACTTCAGTTCGATATAGGCATCGATCTGATCCTTGGTGAAGACGTCGCCCTTCAGCAGGAACTCATAGTCGGCTTCCAGGCTGTTCAGCGCTTCGCGGAGCGAACCGCAGACGGTCGGCACCTGGCTAAGCTCTTCGGGCGGCAGATCGTAGAGATTCTTGTCCATCGCGGGTCCCGGATGGATCTTGTTCTCGATGCCATCGAGGCCGGCCATCAGCAGCGCGGCGTAGCACAGATAGGGGTTGGCCATCGCGTCGGGGAAGCGGAATTCCACGCGCTTTGCCTTGGCGCCGGCGCCGTAGGGAATACGGCAGGACGCCGAACGGTTGCGCGCCGAGTAGGCCAGCAGAACCGGGGCTTCGAAGCCCGGCACCAGACGCTTGTAGCTGTTGGTGGTCGGGTTGGTGAAGGCGTTCAGGGCCTTGGCATGCTTGACGACACCGCCGATGAAGTAGAGGCACATGTCGGACAGGCCGGCATAGCCTTCGCCCGCGAACAGCGGCTTGCCACCGTCCCAGATCGACATGTGGGTGTGCATGCCCGAACCATTATCCTGCGCGATCGGCTTGGGCATGAAGGTCGCGGTCTTGCCATAGGCCTGGGCGACCATCTGCACGACATACTTGTAAATCTGCATGCGGTCGGCGGTCTGAACCAGCGTACCGAAGGTCAGGCCCAGTTCGTGCTGGGCAGCAGCGACTTCATGGTGATGCTTGTCGCAGGGCAGGCCCATTTCGAGCATCGTGCTGACCATTTCGGCGCGGATGTCGGTGCAGGGATCGACCGGCGCGACGGGGAAATAGCCGCCCTTGGCGCGCGGGCGGTGGCCCAGGTTGCCGCCTTCATATTCCTTGCCGGTGTTGGTCGGCAGTTCGATGTCGTCGATCTTGTAATAGCTCTGCGAATAGTCGTTTTCGAAACGCACATCGTCGAACATGAAGAATTCGGCTTCCGGGCCGACATAGATGGTGTCGCCGAAACCAGCCGACTTGACGAAGGCTTCAGCGCGCTTCGCGCAGGAGCGCGGGTCGCGGGCATAGAGTTCGCCGGTGTCGGGCTCCACGATGTCGCAGAAGAGGATCAGCATCGGCGTGGCGCTGAACGGATCGACATAGACGGCGTCCAGGTCGGGCTTCAGGATCATGTCCGATTCGTTGATCGCCTTCCAGCCTTCGATCGACGAACCGTCGAACATCAGGCCCTGCGTCAGCTCATCTTCGCCAATGACGCTCGACACCATGGTCAGGTGCTGCCACTTGCCCTTGGGATCGGTGAAGCGGACATCGACCCATTCGATCTCCTTTTCTTCGATCATCTTCAGGATGTCTTTTGGCGTGTTGGCCATGTGCAGTTGCCCTTCTGTTGAAATACCCCCCCGAAGGGGTTGTTGAAGTCACTCTTCGCCGCCCCCTGTCAGCCGGCGAAAACCCGGTCAGATGGCGTCGCTGTCGCGTTCGCCGGTACGGATGCGGACCGCACCCTCGATATTGGAAATGAAGATCTTGCCGTCGCCGATGCGACCGGTCTGGGCAGCCGAGCAGATCGCTTCCACCACCCGGTCGGCCAGGGCATCGTCGACGACGACTTCCAGCTTCACCTTGGGGAGGAAATCGACGACATATTCGGCGCCGCGATACAGTTCGGTATGGCCCTTCTGGCGGCCGAAGCCTTTTGCTTCGGTGACGGTGATGCCCGAAACGCCCACTTCGTGCAGCGCTTCCTTGACCTCGTCCAGCTTGAACGGCTTGATGATGGCTTCGATCTTTTTCATCACTCGTAATCCCAACCCATGACGCACGCGAGAGTGCGGGAGCGACCCGCACCTTTCTCTCCTTCGAGCGACGAACGACATGCCCCCCAAGGCTGGCGTCGTCTCTCTTGGCAATCAATTACCGTGCCAAATGGCGAATCGCTAGGAATGCTTTCGGCGATGCAGCAATATTTGTCCATATTGCCCGGATTCCGGGCAATATCATGACGTCATGCCTGTTTTTTGGGCAGGCTTGCGATGATCAGAGCTTATAAGGCGGGCAGTTGAGGCCGGTGGGGCTGCTGGTGAAAATCTCGCAGCCGCTTTCGGTGATTCCGATGCTATGTTCGAACTGAGCGGACAGGGTCCTGTCACGGGTCACGGCGGTCCAGCCGTCGTCCATCATCTTCACGCCGGGCTTACCGATGTTGATCATCGGTTCGATCGTGAAGAACATGCCGGGCCGCAATTCTGGGCCAGTGCCGGGACGGCCGATATGGACGACCTCCGGGCTGTCGTGGAAGACCCGGCCCAGACCATGGCCGCAAAAATCGCGGACCACACCATAGCGATGCTTTTCGGCATGTTTCTGAATGACATGGCCGATATCGCCCAGATGGTTGCCGGGCTTGGCCTGTTCGATGCCCAGCATCAGGCATTCATAGGTGACTTCGACCAGACGGCGCGCCTTGATGGACGCTTCGCCGGCAATATACATGCGACTGGTGTCGCCATGCCAGCCATCGACCAGCGGGGTGACGTCGATATTGACGATATCGCCGTCCTTCAGCCGGTAATCGCCCGGAATGCCGTGGCAGATCACATTGTTGATCGATGTGCAGCAACTATGGGTATAGCCGCGATAGCCCAATGTCGCCGGCACGCCGCCGCCGTCCAGCGTCATGCGACGAACGATATCGTCCAGTTCGCCGGTGGTGACGCCGGGCACCACATGCGGCACCAGCGCATCCAGTATCTCGGCCGCCAGCCGTCCGGCCTTGCGCATGCCGGCAAAGCCCGCTTCGTCATAGAGCTTGATCGCGGCGGAGCGTGAAACCGGCGCATCGGCCGTCATCGTCATATATTCGGTCATGACGCTGATTATAGGCGCAGAGGACGGATAATGCGAGAGGGCGGCTAGGCATAGGGCACGGCGCAGGCTATGGGCTTTGCCATGGCCGATCCGACCCGCATCTGGACCGCAGCGCTGATCGTGATCGGCGACGAGATTCTCTCCGGCCGCACCCAGGACAGAAATGTCGCGCAGATCGCGACTTGGCTGAACGTGCAGGGCATTCGCCTGCGCGAGGTGCGGGTGGTCCCCGATGACGAGCCTGCCATTGTCGAAGCCGTCAACACGCTGCGGGTGCGCAATGATTATCTGTTCACGACTGGCGGCATCGGCCCGACCCATGACGACATCACCGTCGATGCGATTGCGGCGGCGCTGGGCGTCGGCGTGGAAATTCATGAGGGCGCGCGGGCTATCCTGTCGGCCTATTATGAAACGCGTGGCGGCCTGACGGAGGCGCGCTTGCGCATGGCGCGCGTGCCAGCAGGCGCCGAGTTGATCGAAAACCGCATGTCCGGTGCGCCGGGCATCCGGAACGGCAATATCTTCATCATGGCGGGAGTGCCGTCGATCACGGCCGGGATGCTGGATGGCTTGACCGGCACGTTGGAAGGCGGTCTGCCGGTCCTGTCGTCCACCATAGGTTGCTGGGTGGCCGAAAGCGAGATTGCCGATCTGCTGGCGGCAACGGAAAAGGCGCATATAGGCTGCCAGATCGGCAGCTATCCCTTCTTCCGCGAAGGACGGACCGGCGCGAATTTCGTGATTCGCGCCACGGAAGCGGTCGTGCTGGGCGCCTGCGTCGCCGACCTCAGCGCCGCGCTGGAACGCGGCGGCTGGGCCGTGACGGCGGGCGGTATCTGATCTGCCTTACTTGGCCTCGGCCTTCAGATAGGCGATCAGGTTGGCGCGATCGGCTGGATTGGGCACGCCGGCAAAGGCCATCTTGTTACCGGGGACCAGTGCGCTTGGCTTGGTGATGAAGGTGTCGATGCTCTTGGCATCCCAGCGGATTTTCGCCTTCTGCATCGCCGGGGAATAAGCAAATCCGGCCAGCGTACCCGAAGTGCGGCTGAAAACACCGGAAAGGTTCGGCCCCATCTTCTTCGGGCCGGGCTTCACATCGTGGCAAAGCGCACAACGGGCGAATACGGTCTTGCCCTTGGCGGCATCCCCGGCCTGGGCCAAAGCGGGTGCGCTGGCTGCGCAAAGAGCGAACAGGACGAGCGTTCTGGCAACAGGCACAAGCGACATTGATGATTTCCCCTTGGTAATGCGACAGCATTGTTTCCGGTCTTTGCCGGAGATGTGCCTTTATGGCGTACCGCATGAATGGGGCTTGAAGCAGGGGGACGTCAATATGCGTTGCTATGCATTGTTGCTGAGAATTTGTTTGGAAAATGCGCGAAAGAGCGCATTTTCGATGCCGCACCGGCCCACACCCCCACCCGACCGCCCAGACATGGTACCCTGATGGGCGGTCGGGTGGGGGTGTGGGCCGGTGCGGATGCGCCGTAGGCGCCCAAAGTCCCATACGGCTTTCAATCGCAGGCGCACACATCCCAATGATAGGACGGGGGAAATATCGCTATCAGACGGGCCTTATGGCTAACGACAATGCGTGAAGCGTGCGCAGGGAGAGAATGGATGAAGGTCGGTATCGTCGGCATGGTCATGGCTCTGGTCGCGACAACGGCAGCGGTGCCGGTTCAGGCCGGGCCGAGCGAACTGGTCTATGTCGGGATGCACGGGACGGAAGTGCGGGCAGGGCGGTTCGATACCAAGACGGGCAGCCTGACGATGATCGGGCCGGTCGCATCGGTGCCGTGTCCGACATGGAGTGTGAAGCATCCGCGCCTGCCCATCCTCTATGTCGCCAATGAGGACGGGAATGACGGTACCAAAAATGGCAGCGTCTATGCCTTCCGGATCGATCGGAAGAGTGGCGCGCTGACCAAGATCGGCGAGGCAGACGCGGGCGGCGGCGGAACGACCCATCTGGCGCTCGATTCGCGATCGATGACCCTGGTCGCATCCAATTATGGCGGTGGATCGGTGGCCACTATTCCCATCCTGCGCGACGGGAATTTGGGCAAGGCGGTGTCGGTTGTCGCCGCCAGCGGATCAGGCCCGCACCGGCGACAGGCCAAGCCCCATGCGCATAGCGCGCAGGTCGATCCGTCGGGCCATTATGTCGTGGTCGCCGATCTGGGGGCGGATCGGCTGTTCGTCTATCCCTTCGACGGCAAGAAACGCACGCTGGATGCGGACGCGGCTGGGCGGGCGCGGGACTATGTCGCGGCGCCCGGCAGCGGTCCGCGGCATTTCGCCTTCCATCCCAATGGGCGCTTCCTTTATCTGGTCACCGAGTTGACGGCGGATATCCAGATGCTTGGCTGGGATGCGACGGCCGGGCGCTTCAGTTTGCTGCAATCGCAATCGACCAATGAAAAGGCGGATAACGCTCAGTCCAGCGCTTCGGAGATCCTCGTCAGTCGCGACGGTCGTTTCGTCTATGCCGGCAATCGTGGTGAAAACAGCCTGCTGGTTTATGCGGTCGATCCGTTGACCGGGCATCTTTCGCTTATTCAGCGGATCGGTTCGGGCGGGGACACGCCCTGGAGTTTCAGCCTCGATCCGAGTGGGCGATGGTTGCTGGTCGCCAATGAGAAATCGGATCGGCTATCGACCTTTGCCGTGGATCGCGCGACGGGCCGGTTGCGCGATACCGGGCATGCTGCGACCTCACCAAAGCCGGTCAGTATCAGCTTCACGCGATGAAAGAGCCGCTATTTAGGCTTTATGAAAGTTGGCGGGCAACTCATAATTGCCGACGGGATCAGGCTTGACACAGATACGCTATCGTTAGATATTTCTGTCATGACAGAAATATCTAACGAGTCGAGCAAGCTGCCCCAGGCCGTGGAGGAATTCGTCCTTCGCTGGGGAGACATGGGCGGGCAGTGGGGCGTCAATCGCTCGGTCGCGCAGATCCATGCTTTGCTCTTCCTGTCCGACCGGCCGCTGACGGCGGAAGATATTGCCGACAAACTGGATATGGCGCGCTCTAACGTGTCCAATAGTTTGAAAGAATTGCTGGCCTGGAAGCTGGCGTGGAAAGCGCCGATGCTGGGGGACCGGCGCGATCATTATGTCGCCGAAACCGACCTGTGGCAGATGGCGAACAAGGTGGCGCAGGGACGTAAGGAGCGGGAGATCGATCCGATGGTCGCTGCTATCCGTGTCGCTATGGCCGGGGTGGACGATCCGCGCATCAGTCCGGTGGTGCGTCAGCGCCTGCACAGCATGCACGACTTCATGAATACGGTAGAGGGTTGGTATCGGCAGATGCTGGATGTGCCCCCGTCACAGATCATGACGCTGATCCGTATGGGGTCCAAGGTCGTGGGCCTGCTGAAGTTCGTCGGCGGCCGGAACAGCAAGGCAGAGCCGGACTGATCCGCTTATTTTTTGATCCTTAATTTCTCTTTATACAGAAATATCAAAAATTACTGGAGGAAGGGTATATGGCATGTTTGGCGATAAAGGGCGAAAGGACGGGTGAATTGCCCGTCGATCGCCCGGACGGGCATCTTCCCGATATGCGCTTTCGCGCTTTGCTGGGGGCGCAGGGCTGGGATCAGTTGCCCGCCACCGTGCGGACCCGTTTTTCCAAGCGTCTGCTGCCCGGTCGGTCGGTCAGCTATGCCGGGCAGGTTACGACTTGCACCATGCGCCCGCTCGGCTGGGTGCTGGCGCAGGCTTGTCGGCTGATCGGCGCGCCGCTGCCGCTGGGGCGAGATCTGGGCGTCGCGGCGATCGTCACCGTGACGGAGGATGGCGCCAGCGGCGGGCAGATATGGACCCGTGTCTATGCACAGGCACGCGGCTTTCCGCAGGTGATCCACAGCGCCAAGCGCTTCGCTGGTCCGACGGGGCTGGAGGAATATCTGGGCGCTGGATTTGGCATCGCCCTGAAGCTGGAGGCTGGCCCGCGCGGCATCCGCTTTCTGAGCGATCATTATTTCCTGGCGCTGGGCAAGTTGCGCCTGCGGTTGCCGGCATGGATTGGCCCCGGCGCGCTCAGCATCGATCATGAAGATCAGGGCGAAGGGTGCTTCGCCTTCACATTGGCGCTGCGGCATCCGTTGCTGGGCGAACTCATTCGACAGGTCGGTCATTTCCATGACCAGCCCGCCGCACAAAAGGAGCCATTGGCATGACCGACCTGCTTTGGATCATCGTCGCGGTGCAGATGGGGATGGGGGCGTTCGACACCTTTTATCATCATGAAGGCACGGAAAGGCTGGCCTGGCGACCGGGGCAGCAGATAGAGTTGCGGCTGCATGGCGTGCGCAATCTCGCCTATGCGCTGCTGTTCACGGCGCTGGGATGGACGATACCACGGGGCGGATGGGCCGTGGCGCTGATCCTGCTGATGATCGGCGAACTGATCATTACGCTGTGGGATTTCGTGGAGGAGGACCGCACCCGGCATCTGCCATGGACGGAGCGGGTGGCGCACACGCTGTTGACGTTGAATTATGGCGTCATCCTTGCGCTGCTGCTGCCCATCCTGATTGGTTGGGCAAAGGAGCCAACGGGCCTGCCGCTGGTTCATTATGGCATGATGAGTTGGTTTTGCGCCATTGCTGCTGTGGGCGTGATCCTGTCCGGGCTGCGAGATCTGGCGGCGGCGCGGCGCTGTCTGCATATCGTTCCGGCGCCCGCCGCGCCGCTGGCAGGCGTTTTGGATGGCCGCAAGGTGGTACTGGTGACCGGCGGCACCGGCTTCGTCGGCAGCCGACTGGTGGAGGCGCTGGCGATGGCAGGGCATGATGTTCTGGTCCTGACCCGCGACCGGAGCAAAGCGATCCCCTTGCTGCAAGCCGGACATGTGCGGATCATCACCACGCTCGACCAGATCGAAGCGGCGGAGCGGATCGACGCCATCGTGAATTTGGCGGGCGAAGCGATTTCCGACCGGCCATGGACCCGCGGCAAACGTATCCGCATCCTGCGGTCGCGCCTTGCCATGACCCACGGACTGGTTCGGCTGACCCAGCGGCTGGAGCATCGGCCTGCGGTGATGATCAGTGGATCGGCCGTTGGCATTTATGGCCTGCGGGGCGATGAAGCACTGCGGGAAGGGGATGGCGGTACGGCCTGCTTTTCCCGGCGGGTGTGCCTTGGCTGGGAGCGTGCTGCGCGGCCCATGGAAGCGCTGGGTGTCAGGACGGTCTATCTGCGCACCGGGCTGGTGCTGGATGCGGCGGGCGGGATGCTGGCCCGGATGCTGGCGCCATTCGAATATGGTGTTGGCGGGCGTTTTGGTGACGGGCAGCACTGGATGAGCTGGATTCATCGCGATGACTTGATCCGGCTGATCGTCCATTGCATCGCCACGCCGACGATCCGTGGCCCCGTGAACGGGACCGCGCCGGAGCCTGTCACCAATCGGGCCTTCACCGCCGCGCTGGGGAAAGCGCTGCATCGCCCGGCGATTGTGCCGATCCCGGCCTGGCCGTTGCGACTTTTGCTTGGCGACTTTGCGCAGGAACTGCTGCTCAGCGGGCAGAAGGTGCTGCCCGAAGCCGCCCTGGCGAGCGGCTTCCGCTTCCGTCACCCATATATCGATGGCGCTCTGGCAGCGATTACCGGCGCGGATCGTAGGGCAGAGGAAGCGCCGCCCATTCGCCATTCCATCCTGCAAGCGAGCCACTGACCATGAGAAATATAGCTTCCCTGTCGCCTGCCGATCTTACCCGAAATATGCTTGTCCGGCGCGTACAGGATGTCTTCAACGACCGGGTCGGGGGGGAGAGGCCGGTGGTCCGGTCGGATAATGCGCTATATCCGCGTGGTTCGGTGATCTGGCGGGTTCATGGCGATGTGACCACGATGATGATCGGTGGCGTTTCGGCGCTGCTGCTTCAGATGCTGCATCCGGCCGCGCTGGCGGGCATATGGGACCATAGTAGTTTTCGGGGCGATATGCTGGGGCGGCTGCGGCGGACAGCGCGCTTCATCGCCCTGACGACCTTTGGGGATCGGGATGACGCACAAGCGGCGATCGCGCGGGTCGCGCAGGTGCATATGCATGTTCGGGGCGTGTTGCCCGATGGTACGCCCTATGCTGCCAGCGATCCCAGGCTGCTCGCTTGGGTGCATGTGTGCGAGGCGGTGGGTTTCCTCGACGCCTGGATTGCCTTTGGCGATCCGTGGATGACGCGGGTCGATCAGGATCGCTATTTCGCGCAGACGGGGCAGGTGGCTCGCGCGCTTGGCGCCGATCCGGTGCCGGAAACGCGCGCGCAGGCAGAGGCTCTGATGCAGGACTTTCGATCGGAATTGGTCCTGGATGAGCGGACAAGGGCGGTGGCCCGGATGATCCTGACCCAGCCGGCCCAGTCGATCGCCATGCGACCGGTGCAGAAGACGGTAATGCGGGCGGCGGTGGATATCCTGCCGGACTGGGCCAAGGCGCAACATGGATTTGGGAGATCACGCGCAACCCGCCCGCTGATACGCGGCGGCGCCTATGGCATCGCGCATTTGCTGCGATGGGCATTCCGGCAGAATGGCCAGTCGGTATCAAAGGAAGTTTTGGAAAGTTTTGGTGGACGCACTAGGGCTCGAACCTAGGACCCGCTGATTAAGAGTCAGCTGCTCTACCAACTGAGCTATGCGTCCACACCTGGCCTTTGGTAATAAGCTTCATCCGGCCTGATGAAGTAATGGTGGACGCACTAGGGCTCGAACCTAGGACCCGCTGATTAAGAGTCAGCTGCTCTACCAACTGAGCTATGCGTCCGTACCGGGGCGGCTAACCGCTCTGGTGTGGGCGGGCTGTTAGCAGCCACTTGGAACTTTGCAAACAGGAAATCGTCAAAAGTGCGATTTTTTTCGCAAGTATCAGATTTTACGCCCAGTTTCGCGAACCTGACCGGCGCTTGCCGGCACGGTCGATCGCCATGATGATGCCTACGCACAGCATCACCGTCAGCATCGACGAACCGCCATAGGACATGAAGGGCAGGGGGATGCCCACGACCGGCGCCAGACCCATCACCATCATCAGGTTGATGGCGACATAGAAGAAGATGGTCGTGGTGAGGCCTGCGGCGGTCATCCGCGCGAATTTATCCTCGGTCCGCATCGCCACGCGAATGCCCCAGCGGAACAGCAGCATGAAGGCCAGGATCAGCAAGGTACCGCCTATCAGGCCCCATTCCTCCGCCATGGTGGCGAAGGCGAAGTCGGTGTGGCCTTCGGGCAGATATTGGAGATGGCTCTGCGTGCCCTGCAGGAAGCCCTTGCCCCAGATGCCGCCTGATCCGATCGCGATCTTCGACTGGCTGATATGATAGCCGGCCCCCAGCGGGTCGCTTTCCGGATCGAGGAAGATCAGAACGCGGTTCTTCTGATAATCATGCAGGAAGCTGAAGGCGATCGGGATGAGCGCCGCGACCGTCAGCCCGGACCCGATGAACAGGCGCAACGGCAGGCCAGCCAGGAACATGACCGTGATGCCGCCCGCCAGGATCATGGTTGCGGTGCCAAGGTCAGGCTGGATGAGCACAAGCGCCCATGGGAAGCCGATCAGGATCAAGGCCGGCCATATCGCATTCCAGCGTCGTATCTCACCCACCGGCAGCATGGCGTAGAATCGCGCAATGGTTAGAACGATGATCGGCTTCATGAACTCCGATGGTTGAAGCTGCATGAAGCCGAGGTTGATCCAGCGCTGGCTGCCACCGGCGACGCCGCCGATCAGTTCCACCAGCACCAACGCGGCGAGCACTGCGCCATAGGCCGGAAAGGCGAAGCGGGCGAAGGTCGTTACCGGAATGCGGCTGAGGACCAGCGCCATGGCGGAGAAAACGCAGAAGCGCACGCCCTGATTGACTGCCCACGGGAAGAGGTTGCCGCTCGCTGCGCTGTAAAGAACGACCGTGCCGAACAGGGCGATCGCCAGCAGCAATGCCAAGATGCGCCAGGGGAAGTCGGTGATGGGCTTCGGTACGATGCTCATGGTGTGGTTCCACCATTGGCGCCGGGCGGCGGCGGAACATCTTCTTCGTCGGCCAACGGCGCTGGCGGAGCGGGTGCCGGTGTAGCGGCGGGCGCGGCGCTATTGGCGGCCGTGGCGTTTTCCGCAGCATTATCCGCCAGTGGCGGAGCCTCGCCCTTTTCGATCGCCTTGGCCAGGCGGAAAGCCGCCATCTGGCGTGCCTGTCTCTCGGCCGGGGTGCCACCCCAGCCCTTTTCCAATGTTTCCAGCTTCTCCAGCGCCTTGGCCGGATCGAACAGATAGGACAGGGTATCGCTGGCGATCATCGGCGCGTCTTCATTGCGGATCGTGTGACCGCCATGTTCGATGATGCAGGCGATGGCATAGCGGGGATTGTCGAACGGCGCGAAGCCCTGAAACAGGGCATGGTCGCGTAATTTGAAGGGCAGGCCCGCATTGCCGCGCACGCCGCCGGCGCGTTCGGCCATGGTGATGCGACGGACCTGCGCCGTGCCGGTCTTGCCCGCGATCATGACGCCGGGAATGGAACTGCGCGCCGCGCCGCCGGTGCCGCCGCCATTGACCACCGCGTTCATGGCGTCGCGGATGACGACCAGATGCTCTTCGGTCGATCCGACCGGTGTTGGCTCCTTGCGTGGGGCGCCATGGATGAAATTGGGCATCAACTGCTTGCCGGTCGCGAGGCGTGCCGCCATCACCGCCATTTGGAGCGGATTGATCAGCATATAGCCCTGACCGATGGTGGCATTCACCGTGTCATAAACCTGCCATTTCTGGTTATATTTCCGTTCCTTCCACGCCGGGTCTGGCACTGTGCCATAGCTTTGGCTGGGGAAGGGCAGGTCGAATTTCTGGCCCATGCCGACGCGATGCGCCATGCTGGCGATGCGATCCATGCCGATGCGCTGGGCCATCTGATAAAAATAGATGTCGCAGCTTTGGGCGATCGCCCCGCGCATGTTGAGCGGGCCGTGGCCGCGCTTCTTGTGGCAATGGAACAGCGTGTTGCCGACGCGGATCGCGCCGGGGCAGTTTACCGTTTCCTGCGGTCCTACGCCTGCCTCCAGCAGCGCCAGCGCCACCATCGGCTTGACCGTGGAGCCGGGCGGATAGAGCCCCTGCAAGGTCTTGTTGCGCAGCGGGACATGATCGTCCTTGGACAGCATTTCATATTCCAGATGGCTGATGCCATCGGAAAAGCTGTTCGGATCGAAGCTGGGCATGGAGGCCAGCGCCAGTACGTCGCCATTCTGGCAATCGATGACGACGATCGATCCGCTTTGCGTGGCCAGTCGCCGCCCGGCATATTCTTGAAGACCCGCATCGATCGTGAGTTGGATCGACCGGCCGGGCGTATCTTGCCGGGTCGTCAGTTCCTGCATGATCTTGCCGCGCGCGGTGACTTCCACGCGCTTGGCACCGGGTTTGCCGGTCAGATGCCGGTCGAACGCCTTTTCCAGCCCATCCTTGCCGATCTTGAAGCCCGGCGTGATGAGCAGCGGGTCTTTGCGCGCCTTATAATCCTCTGCCGTCGCCGCTCCGACATAGCCGAGCAGATGGCCGACGGTCGCGCCGGCGGGATAGTTGCGCGAAAAGCCCTGGCTCGGCGCAACGCCGGGCAGGTCGGGCAAGCGCACGCTGATCGCGGCATATTGATCATAGGTCAGCTTGTCGGCGACCTGCACCGGGCGGAAACCTGCGGACTTTTCCAGATCTTCGCGAATACGATCGACCTCATCCGGCTGCAGTTTCAGCAACTGGGCGAGATGGGTGATCGTCGCTTCGGGATCGACCATGCGCTGCGGGATCAGGTCGACGCGAAAATCTGTGCGGTTGTTGGCAAGCGGCTTGCCGCTGCGATCGAGTATCCAGCCCCGGCGCGGCGGGATCAGCGTCATGTTGACGCGATTGCTTTCCGACAACAGGCTGTATTTTTCGTTCTGGACGACGCTGATCCACGCCATGCGGCCGATCAGAACCGCGCCGACAGCGCCCTGCAACCCGCCGACAACCATCGCGCGACGCGAGAAGGTGAAGGATTGGGCGGCTTCGGTGACGATCTTGCGCTTGGGCGTCAGAAACTTCATGCCATCACGCGCCAGCGGTCGATCCGCGCACACTGGCGGACGACGAAGGGAAACAGCAAAATCGTCCAGACCATCTGGGGGGCGACCAGGGAAAAGCTCACGGAACCTCCGCCGGTGATGCGCGCGAAGAACCAACCACCGGAAATACAGAAGATAATCGCAACGGCCGCGATAAGCCAGTCCTGCCGGTAACTGCGCCACACCATGCGATGTTCGACCCAGTCGATGCCGATCAGGGCGATCGTCCACAGGAATATGGCCGATCCGATTGGCTGGCCGCTCATCATATCATCGAACAGGCCGAGCGGTATGCCGATCCATGTCCGCCAGAGTTCAGGGCGCAACAGCCGCCAGGACAGCAGGATCAACAATCCGAAAGGGGGCAATATCGCCGACTGGGCAATGATCGGCAGAGCCGTCAGAAAAGAACCGATCATCACGGTGATGATCGGTGTTCCTGCCAGCCGGAAGCGCGAAGGATAACGACCCAGCCGAGGGACATGGTGAAGATGCGGGTCGATCATGGCGCCGCAGCGTTACCGCCAGATGTCTCCGCTTCAGCGCCCGCTGCGACCGCAGGGGCGGCCGGGCCGGGACGTGTCACGGCTTCTTCGAACACGCGCTCGACCACGACGGCATCCACGCGCGCGGGGTTGGCGAGCGGCACGCCATAGGCGATTTCACCCTCCGCACGAACAACGACTGCGAGAGGTATATTGGGCTGATAGACGCCGCCAATGCCGGACGTCACCAGCAGGTCGCCGGGCTTGAAGGGGTTGCGCCCGGCCGTAAGCGCCCGAATTTCCACCGATCCGTCGCCAAGTCCGGTGGAAATGGCGGGAATATTGTCGCTGGCGCGGCGTACCGGCACGATATTGCTGGTGTCGGTCAGCAGCAGCACGTCGGCGCTGTTGGGTGTGGTGATGTGGATGCGGCCGATCAGACCTTCGGGCGCGCGCACCGGCATGCCGGGGCGGACACCCTGCCATGCGCCGGCGTTCAACCGAGCGAAGCGACGGGCGCTGCTGGCCGAGGAGGCGATCAGCCGAGCGGTCAGCAGGTCGCTGCTATCCTCATCCACCAGCTTAAGCAGCTTCTTGAGGCGCAGATTTTCCTGGGCGATCGCCTTGGATTCGATGATGCGATTGCGATCCGCTTCTACCTGACGGCGCAGTCCGACATTTTGCGACCCGGCTTGCCAATAGGCTGCCAGAACTTCGTCGATCGAACTGACGCCGCTTACCATGCCCTTCATCGTCACCGATGCCGGACGGCTCACTTCTGCCGCAGCGACACGCAGCGCGGCAAAGCCGGTAGGATCGAAGATGGCGACCACCACAAGCAGCAAGCCAATGGCGGCGCCAACGAGCGCCACCACATAGCTGGCGAACAGACTATATTGCGCCCTCCGGTTGATACCGGGGCGTCGGCTGGGTGGCCGCGCCATCTAAGCCGTCCCCCTCGTTCAGGCGTTTTGCAGAACACCCCGGAAGATCGGATCCTCCATGGCCCGACCGGTGCCGATGGCAACGCATGTCAACGGATCTTCAGCGATCGTGACCGGCAGGCCAGTTTCGTCGCGGAGTTCGTCATCCAGCCCCTTGAGCAGCGCGCCGCCGCCGGTGAGCACGATGCCCTGATCGACAATGTCGGCCGCCAGTTCAGGCGCGGTATTTTCCAGCGCGATCCGCACGCCTTCAACGATGGTGCTGATCGGTTCGGCCAGCGCGTCGGCAATCTGACCCTGATTGATCGAGATTTCCTTGGGCACGCCGTTGACGAGGTCGCGACCCTTGATGTGGATCGTTTCGCCCACGCCATCTTCGGGCGGCTGGGCGACGCCGAACTGCTTCTTGATCCGCTCTGCCGTGGCTTCGCCGATCAGCAGATTATGATGACGACGCACGAAGCTGACGATCGCTTCGTCCATCTTGTCGCCGCCGACGCGGACGGAAGTGGTGTAGGCCAGGCCCCGCAGCGAGAGTACCGCGACTTCGGTCGTGCCGCCGCCGATGTCGACAACCATCGAACCGATCGGCTCAGTCACGGGCATGTCGGCGCCGATCGCGGCAGCCATCGGTTCTTCGATCAGGAACACCTGCGACGCGCCGGCATTGCTGGCGGCGTCGCGGATCGCGCGGCGCTCAACACTGGTGGAGCCGCTGGGCACGCAAATCACGATTTCCGGTGCGCGCCAGGGGCTATGCTTGCCGCCATGCACCTTCCGGATGAAATGCTTGATCATTTCTTCCGCGACATCGATGTCGGCGATCACGCCATCGCGCAGTGGCCGGATGGCTTCCACCGAATCAGGCGTTTTGCCCATCATCAGCTTGGCGTCCACGCCGACGGCCTTGACCCGCTTGATACCGTTCAGCGTCTCCATCGCGACGACCGACGGTTCGTTGAGGACGATGCCCCGGCCCCGTACATAAACCACCGTATTGGCGGTGCCCAGGTCGATGGCCATGTCCTGGGACGAGAATTTGAAGAAACGCGAGAAGATCGACATGCCTTATCCTGTTTCGCCAGCCGTCCCCGCGACGCGACAGGGAACGGTCGGAAAGCTGGTTCGCTCAACCGCTAATAGCTGTTTTTGCGCTGTGCAGTGCAAAAAAATCAGCTTCGCGGGTCGCGGAAAGCGCTCGCTTGGGCTAGTCCCTAATCAATGTCAATACGCCGTCTGCCCGAACATCTGGTCAATCGTATCGCTGCCGGTGAAGTGGTCGAAAGACCCGCCAGCGCGCTGAAAGAGATCGTTGAAAACGCTTTGGATGCGGGGGCGACTCGCGTCGCCGTTCGCCTGTCGAATGGGGGGCTCGACCGGATCGAGGTCAGCGACGATGGCAGCGGCATGGATTCGGCGGACATGGCGCTGGCGCTGGAGCGGCATGCCACGTCCAAGATGCCCGACGATGCCATTGAAAATGTGGCGACTTTGGGTTTTAGGGGGGAGGCGCTTCCTTCGATCGCCAGTGTCGCTCGCCTCTCCATCGACAGCCGTCCACGCGGGGCCGACGGATGGAACCGCACGGTCGACAATGGCCAGCTGGTGGCGGAGGGGCCTGCTGCTCTGCCGCCGGGCACCCGCGTCACCGTGGAGCAACTGTTCGGCAAGGTGCCCGCGCGGCGTAAGTTCCTGCGCTCGCCCAAGGCGGAATATGCCGCCTGCCTCGATGTCGTGCGACGTCTCGCAATGGCACATCCGGCCGTCGCTTTTTCGGTGGAACATGATGGCCGGCGGGTGCTGGGCGTGCAGGGCGGCGAAGCGCGGGAGGATCGGGTCGCTTCGCTCACCGACCGGCAACTGGCGGATAATCATGTGATCGTGTCGCTGGAGCGGGACGGGGTGCAGTTGTCGGGCGTGGCTTCCCTGCCGACCTACAATCGCGGCGTGGGCGATCATCAATATCTGTTCGTCAATGGCCGCCCGGTGAAGGACCGGCTGCTGATCGGGGCGTTGCGCGGCGCCTATGCCGATATGCTGGCGCGGGACCGGCATCCTGTGGTGGCGCTGTTTTTGGACGTACCGGCGCATGAGGTGGATGTGAATGTCCATCCCGCCAAGACCGAAGTGCGCTTCCGTGATCCGGCGCTGATCCGGGGCATGATCGTGTCCGGCCTGCGCCGCGCGCTGGATGCCGAAGGCTTCCGGTCGGTGCAGCAGGCGGATGCGGCGGGCCTCGCCGCCTGGAAACCGGAGCCGCTGTCGCCGACGCCGATCGGTTCCATGCCGATCTTCGAGGCGGCGGCCGGCTTGTCGGGGAGCGTGCCCGCCAGTTACAGCCAGTTCGCGCCCTCCGGCTTTGCGGATCGTCGCGCCTCCTTCCTGACCCCGCCGCCGCAGGCCCGCGCCGAACCGGCCGCTGCGCCCGCGCCGGAAGCGCACAGCTTCCCGCTGGGTGTCGCCCGTGGGCAGGTGGCGCGCACCTATATCGTCGCGGAGGCGGAGGATGGCCTTGTCATCGTCGACCAGCATGCCGCGCATGAGCGGCTGACGCTGGAACGGATGCGCCGGGCGATGGAGGGTCAGGGCGTGGCGTCTCAGGCGCTGCTGCTGCCCGAAGTGGTGGAACTGGATGAGCCGGCCTGCGACCGGCTGGAGGCACGGATCGCCGAACTTAAAGATTTCGGTCTCGATCTGGAGCGCTTTGGTCCGTCCGCGATGCTAGTGCGCGCGGTCCCAGCCATGCTGGGGCAGTCGGATGTGCAGGGACTGGTCACGGATCTGGCCGACGATCTCGCCGCCTATGACAGTGCGCTGTCGCTCAAGGAGCGGCTGGACCTCGTCGCCGCAACCATGGCCTGCCACGGATCGGTCCGCGCCGGCCGCGTGCTGAGCGTCGCGGAAATGAACGCGCTGCTGCGAGAGATGGAAGTCACGCCGCGCTCAGGCCAGTGCAATCACGGGCGGCCGACCTGGGTGAAGCTGGGGCATGGCGATATCGAGAAGCTGTTTGGGCGGAAGTGATGTGTAGATCGGCAATTCTGTTTTTGTTGTCAGCCATCATCGCGTTGCCGGGCTGCACTGAAAGCTCGAAGCGAGAAAGCGAAGAGTTGATGGCGAAAATAGAAACGAAAATTGCCATGCCGCAAAGGGCTTGGCCGCTGAAGGACTATAGCCGCTATTATTATTGGGCGTCAGATACCGACCATCGCAAGGTTTATGGCGTGCTTTCTATGGATCGGAAACCGGGGCGATGGTGGGTTGAAGTCGATGAAGCGCCACAAATTATGGACGGTGGGTGCAGCGTCATTTCATTGACCTATGACGTTCTATCGGATCGTGTAGTTTCAATTTTTTGTAACGGCGAAGCCTGACGTAATTCCTACCGTTCCACCGCCATGCGCACGGCCAGTCCGCCCAGCACCGTGCCCATGAACCAGCGCTGGATCGTCAGCCAGCGCGGGCGGCCGTGCAGGAAGCCGGCGATTGATCCGGCGAGGCAGGCGATGACGGCGTTGACCGACAGGCTGATCACGATCTGCGTCGCCCCCAGCACCAGCGACTGGCCCAATATATGGCCGCGCGCCGGATCGACGAATTGCGGCAGCAGCGACAGATAGATCATCGCGACCTTGGGATTGAGCAGGTTCGTGACCAGCCCCATGGTGAAGAGCCGACGCGGACCATCCTGCGGCAGTGTGCGGACCTGAAAGGGCGATCGGCCGCCGGGCCGCACGGCATTCCAGGCCAGCCAGAGCAGATAGAGCGCACCGCCGATCCGCAGCACATCATAAGCGAAGGGCACCGCCATCAGCAGCGCGGTGATGCCGAAGGCTGCGCTGATCATGTAGAAGAGGAAGCCGCAGGCCACGCCGAGCAGGGAGATCATGCCTGCCGTGCGTCCCTGTGAAATGGAGCGGGAGATCAGGTAGATCATGTTCGGGCCGGGGGTCAGCACCATGCCCAGCGATATCAGCGCGAAGGCGAGGAGATGGGCGGTGCTGGGCATGGGCGGCTTTCCCTGATGGTGGCGTGCGCTTCCCTACCGCCAACGAAGGGGGCTGCGCAGAGCCACTATGCAGCATTTGGCCCGGATTATACGGGTCGCGTGCGCCACATGGCGATCGGGATCATGGTGAGGACCGGCTTGTCGTTCTGATTGAGGATCGTCACCTTGTTGCGGACGATCCCCATTTCCGGGCGGCTTTGCGATGCCTTCTTGTCGATCACCTCGCTGCGTCCGCGCAGCGTGTCGCCGGGGCGCACCGGGCGCAGCCAGCGCAGTTCGTCCACGCCCATCGCGCCAAGGCTGGCCGCCTGCCGCCCCGGATGGGCCTGCATTTCCGCGACGAACATCTTCATGAAAAGGGCGGTCGTGTGCCATCCGCTGGCGGAAATCGTACCGAAATGGGTGGTCGCTGCCGCCTCATCCGACAGATGGAAGGGCTGGGGATCGAATTCCGCCGCGAAGGCGACCGTCTCGTCGCGGGTTATGGTGAGCGGACCGAAGTCGAAGCCATCGCCGATCGCGATATCCTCGAAATAGACAATCTCTTCCATCCTCATCCAACTCCGATTTTTGCGTTGGATGAGGATGTAAGGAGGCTTTCCGTTTACGTCAATGTCAAGGCTTGACCAATCCCTGCAAGACCGCCGCATTGCCGTCCGACGCGACAGGTGTCACGCCCAGCAGGCGGGCGAGCAGCGGATAGACATCGACATTGGTGAAGTCCGGCGACGGGCGGAAGCTGGTGTTGAAGGCCGGGCCATTGGCGATGAACAGCGCCTGCATTTCCGGCGCACGATCGTCCCAGCCATGGTCGCCGCCAGTGATCGGCTTGGATGGCGTCGTGTTCTGGAACACCCAGCCGGTCTCGGCGAGGCAGAAATAGGGTGGGATGCGGCGGTGCGTACCATAATGGAAGCGGGCCGGGATCTCGCTCTTGCGCCAGCATTGCATATGGTCGCGTGGCTTGAACAGCGCCGTCTCCAGCGCCTTTTCATGGCCGGGAATGGCGGCCAGGCTGGCATAGGGGCCGGTTTCGACGCTGCGATAGTCGGCCGGGTCGGCGATCTTGTCCAACACGATCATCCGGTCATTCGCCTTGGCGGCCATGCCATGGTCGGAGACGATGACGATATTGGCTGGCTGGCCCAGCGCCTTGAGGCCCGCGACCAGATCGCCGATATGCGCGTCGACATCGGCTACGGCCTGTGTGGTCTGCTGCGCATCGGGGCCATTGACATGGCCAGCGGTGTCGACCTCATCGAAATAGAGGGTGACGAAGCGGGGGCGAATGTCGGCGGGGCGGCGCAGCACGTCCAGCACGCCATTCACCCGCTGGGTCGGGCTGATTGCCTCATTGAACTGGGCCCAGTCGCTGGGTCGCGATCCGCCGTTGATGATATAGGGCCATTCGGACGCCTTGGTGCCGCCCCAGGCGACGTTGGAACCGGGCCAGAACATGGTGGCGGTGCGCACGCCCTGTTTTTCGGCGGTGATCCAGATCGGCTCAGCCTCATTCCACCAGTAAGGATCGTCGCTGGCCATGGTGAACTTGTCCTTGGGCCGGCTGCCATCCTCCATATTATTGGCGACGATGCCGCTGCGGTCGGGCCGGTCGCCGGTGACGATCGCCCAGTGATTGGGGAAAGTCTTGGTCGGGAAGGAGGGGCGCATCGATGTTCCGACGCCGCTGCTGGCGAGGGCATTGAGGTTGGGAGAGACGCCACGCTTCAGATAATCCGGACGGAAACCGTCGATCGACACGAGGATGGTGACGGGCGCGCGTTGCTCTGCCTGCGCCGTGGTGGTGGCGGGTGCGGAGCGGACGGTCTGGACGGACACGCAGCCGCTGAGCGCGGTGACGGTGAGCAGGACGGCGGCAAGGGATCGGATCAGCATGGCGACTCTTGTTTTCAATCTGTGCAATAAAATCCGCTTAGCAGTGATGCCATGACGGTAAAGTGACGTTTTGGTAGGCTTTCATGCCAGAGCGTCGCGCAGCGCCATCCACGCCTGCCGCTTGGCCTCCCGCGACAGGCTGGCATAGGCGCCGCTGGAGGAGGGCAGGTCGATCAGCGTCAGCGCCGGTTGATCGCCCAGTTGCCGCCGCCCATGGGTGGCCGCCGTCTTGCCGTTGAAGGCGATCGCCCGCAGCGTCGGCAGTCGCTCCACGAACAGGCCAAGGTCGCGCAGTTCCGCGCCCCGGATGCTGCTGTCCAGGCTGCCGGGGCGCTCCGCGCTTTCGATCACGTCCCACAGGCCGATGCCCAGCGCGCGCAGCCGCTTCAGCCGCATCGCATAGGGCTGGCCGCGCAGGGTCTCCCCCAGAACATCGCCCAGCAAGTCCCAGAAGGCATTGCCGCGATGCGCATAATATTCGCCCTGCTTGATGGATGCGTCGCCGGGCAGGCTGCCAAGGATCAGCAGCTTCGTATGCGCGTCGACACTGGGCGGAAAGGCGATCTTTCTGGCCGCGCGCATCACCGGTCTTTCCGCCATTGCCTTCTATCCTTTTGTTTCTAAAGTCTTGCCCGTCCAACGGGGGAATGTTCATGAAAAGATATTGGAGCGCCGTGGGTGCGGTCCTGCTGCTTGGTGTAACGGCGACTGCCGTTCCGGCCCAGCAGCCCGCGCCGACGGCGGAACAACGCGCCTATGAGGCGAAGGTCAAGGATATGTTGCAACGGCAACAGCCGCAGACCGGCGACATCGCTCTGCCGGAGGCGAAGGCGACGCTGCATCTGGGCAAGGATTATTATTATCTGGATGCCAAGGCAGCGCGGGAAGTGATCGTCGACGCCTGGGGCAATCCCGCGGCGCAGGCGGACGGTGTGCTGGGGCTGGTGTTCCCGGCCGGCAAGACGTTTTTGGATGATGATGCCTGGGGTGCGGTCATCACCTATGACCAGAGCGGCTATGTGAAGGATGATGACGCCGCCTCCACCGATTTCGACGCGCTGATGAGCGACATGAAATCGGGTGAGGAAGAGCGGAACAAGGAACGGTCGGAGGCTGGCTATCCGCCGGTGCATCTGGTCGGCTGGGCAGAGCGCCCGGCCTATGACCGTGCGCATCATAGCGTCATCTGGGCGCGCGACATTCGCTTCGGCGATGCGGCGGAAGGGACGCTCAACTATGATGTGCGGCTGCTGGGGCGGTTCGGCGTGCTCAGCCTCAACATGATTTCCACCATGTCGCACCTGCCCGAAGTGAAGGCGGCGGCGGCCAAGTTTGGCGGATCGGTGACCTTCGATCAGGGCGCGCGCTATGCCGATTTCGTGCCCGATGTCGACAAGGTGGCGGAATATGGCATTGGCGGTCTGGTGGCGGCTGGCGCTGGCCTGCTCGCGGCGAAGAAGTTGGGCGTGCTGGCGCTGATGCTGGCGTTCGGCAAGAAGCTGCTGATCCCGATCATCCTGTTCTTCGGCGTGGCCTGGCGCTGGATCAAGGGGAAGTTCGGCGGAAACAAGGCGGCGCAAGAAGAGGCCTATGCCTATGAGGCGCCGGTCGAAAGTGACGCTGAAACCGTGCCGGAAGTGCCTGCGGAAGAAGACAGCAGGCCGAAACTTTCGAAAGACTGATAGAAAGGCGGGGCGGGGTGATGAACCCCGCCCCGTTCGATTGGATCAGACGTTGAAGCGGAACAGCATGATGTCGCCGTCCTGCGTGACATAGTCCTTGCCTTCGGACCGCCATTTGCCTGCCTCCTTGGCCCCGGCTTCGCCGTTGAACTGGACGAAGTCGGCATAGGCCATGGTTTCGGCGCGGATGAAGCCCTTCTCGAAATCGGTGTGGATCGCGCCGGCGGCCTGCGGCGCCTTGCTGCCCTTGTGCACGGTCCAGGCGCGCGCTTCCTTCGGCCCGACGGTGAAGAAGGTGATGAGGCCCAGCAGTTCGTACCCGGCGCGGATGATGCGGGCGAGGCCGGCTTCGGTCAGGCCCAACGCTTCGAGATATTCGGCGCGTTCCTCGATCGGCATCGTCACCAGTTCTGCCTCGATCGCGGCGGACACGATCACCGCCTTGGCATTTTCGGCGGCGGCCTTTTCGAACACGCGGGCCGAATGGGCATTGCCTTCCGAAGCGGCGTCTTCCTCGACATTGCAGACATAGAGGACTGGCTTGGCCGTCAGCAACTGCGCCTGCGCGAACAGGCGTTCTTCCTCCACGTCGCGCGGCACGGTGAGGCGGGCGGGCTTGCCGTCGCGCAGCAGGTCCAGCGCCTGACCCAGCA
Organism: Sphingobium sp. AP50; assembly: GCF_900109095.1. Taxonomy (GTDB): domain Bacteria; phylum Pseudomonadota; class Alphaproteobacteria; order Sphingomonadales; family Sphingomonadaceae; genus Sphingobium. Next base: position 216,410 of record NZ_FNYZ01000006.1, on the reverse strand, counting down.
CGGCGGCGGCAGCCTTGGCTTCCTTGTCGCCCTGCGCCGCCTTCTTGGCGAGGTTGGGGACGCGCTTTTCCAGGCTTTCCAGGTCGGCGAGCATCAGTTCGGTTTCGACCGTCTCGGCGTCGGCGATGGGATCGACCTTGCCTTCGACATGGGTGATGTCGCCATCCTCGAAGCAGCGCAGGACATGGACGATAGCGTCCGTCTCGCGAATATTGGCGAGGAACTGGTTGCCCAACCCTTCGCCCTTCGACGCGCCACGGACGAGGCCCGCAATGTCGACGAAGCTGAGCTGCGTTTCGATAATCTTGGCCGATCCGCCGATCTTGGCGATGGTCTGGAGCCGGTCGTCGGGCACGGCGACGCGGCCTTCATTCGGCTCGATCGTGCAGAAGGGATAATTGGCCGCCTGCGCCGCCTGCGTTTCGGTGAGCGCATTGAACAGGGTGGACTTGCCCACATTGGGAAGACCGACGATACCGCAACGAAAACCCATCTGACTGCCTTACAAGATCGAATGATTGATTGGCGCGCCCGATAGCGCTTTGTGCGCGCAAAGGCCAGCCTTGGACAAAAGGCGCAATCGACAAGACGGCGGAAAAGGTCGCAGAGAGCAGGAGAGGAGCCGATATGACAGAACAAAATGACGCCGTCTGGACCGATCAGAGCGGCCGGCGCTGGCCAAAGCGCCCGGCGCATGAAACCGGTGTCTTTGGCCGCTGTCCCCGCTGCAACGAAGGGCATATCTTCACCGGCTTCCTGACGCTGCGCGATCATTGCGAGGTGTGCGGGCTCGATTACAGCTTTGCCGATCCTGCGGATGGTCCGGCGGTATTCGTGCAACTCTTCGCCTGTGTGCCCGGTGTGATCTTCATCCTGATGCTGGAGATCATGGCACGGCCGCCTTTATGGGTGCATCTGGCCGTGGGCGTGCCGGTGCTGATCCTGACCACCGTATTGCCGATGCGCCCGATCAAGGGCTGGCTGGTCGCCGCGCAATTCACCACGCGGGCACAGGAAGCGGGAACGAGTGCGCTATGGGCGAAGCTGCACGACAAATAGACCTCACCCGATACATCGCAGCAGTGCCGCCCTGTGCAATCGGCGCAGTTCGCGATCGGGCGGACGCCGCACCGTCACCTGTGCGCCGCTTCCTTCCGGCATGATCGTGATCAACAGGCGCTGGACGGAATTGGCCACTATGATCCCGTCACCCGCCTGCAACTCGTGAAGGTTGAGCAGGCTGGGTGGAATGGCCAGCATGCAGTCCCTGATCGCATCGGGTTTGGCGGTGGATGCACGCCGCATCACGACTTGCGTGCTGGCCACCACCAATGCGCGATAGGCCCGCTGATCCTCACTTTCCCACGGCCCGGTGGCGATGTGAAAAGCGGAAAAGACGCCGATAAAGGCCAACGCCGACAGGATTCTTGATCGCCACGACATGCCTTGTCCTAGGACAGGCCGCCCGTACCCTCAATGCCGGAAGAAGAGCGTTACCGACGCCACATGATTGACGCGGGTGTCGCCGGCGCGCTGGTTGATGAGTTGGTTGAGATAGCCCACTTCCAGCGTGGAGGCGCCGGGCAGGCCGAGTTCGGCGCCGACGAAGCTGCGCAACTGGTCGAAGCCGCTGCGGGCGCCCCAGTCGGTGTCGTTGAGAGCGACGAAGCCTTCGGCATAGACCAGGGCATTCACTGCGTCGCTGTTCGCCTTGAGCGGCTTTTCGTAGCGGAGCATTTCGCGCAGGCGCCATCCCATATCGTCGCCATTGGAGCGCCAGCGTTGTTCCAGTCGCGTGCGGGATGACAATTCGCCGTCCCAGGGCTTGCCCATTACCCAACTGACTTGCTGGAAGCTGCGTTCCTCATTGACGTCCTTGCCGCCTTCGACCGGCACGACGACATGGGCGAACCCCTGATAAAGGGTGAGCGATGGCGAGAATTTCCAGCCCAGCGCGCCGCGGAACAGCGCCTGATCAATGCGCGACATGCCATCGCCGACGCGCGGCTGGACTTCGGCGAAATAGACGATTTCGTCCTTTATCGATCCCATCGCCGTCAGGTTCAGCCAGAATTGCTCATCCTCGCTGGTGGCGGCCTGTGCAGGCGTTGCGAAGAGGGCAAGGCAGGCGGACAGGCTGAGGGCGAGGCGACGCATGAGGTTCCCGAAAACAGAAAAGGACAGGCGGCCGTTCGATGCGGCTGCCTGTCCTCTCTATCGTCAGTGTATTTCCACCTTGTTGCCGGCCTGTGAGTTTGTGCACAGGGCAAGCAAGGCTTGCGTCAGGTGATGACGCTGGGCTTGTCCATGCCGGTATAGCCGTTGATGTCGGCGACTTCCTGCGCGGCGGCGATCAGCGGGGCGAGGGCGTCGGCCGTTTCCAGACCCAGATCGCCGTCCGATCCGACATAGCGTTCGATATAGACGCGCAGGGTGGCGCCTTCGGTGCCGGTGCCGGACAGGCGGAACACGACGCGCGATCCGTCCGCGAACAGGATGCGCACGCCCTGATTGCTGCTGACCAACTGGTCCGTGGGATCGGTATAGGCGAAATCGTCGGCGCTCTTCACCGTGCCGCCGCTGTTGATCGTGCCGGGCAGGCTGCTCAGGCTGGCCCGCAGCGCAGCCATCAGCGCATCGGCCTTGTCCTTGGCGATCGCTTCATAGTCATGGCGGGCATAGTAATTCCGGCCATAGGTGGCCCAATGATCGGCCATGATGGTGGCGACGCTTTGCTTGCGGGCGGCCAATATGTTGAGCCAGAGCAATACCGCCCAGATGCCGTCCTTCTCGCGGACATGATCGGAGCCGGTGCCGGCGCTTTCCTCACCGCAGATGGTGGCCATGCCGGCGTCCAGCAGGTTGCCGAAGAATTTCCAACCGGTGGGGGTTTCGTAGAGCGGCAGGCCGAGCTTTTCCGCCACGCGATCGGCGGCGCCGCTGGTCGGCATCGAACGGGCAATGCCCTTGAGGCCCGCTGCATAGCCGGGCGCCAGATGCGCGTTGGCTGCCAGCACGGCGAGCGAGTCCGAAGGCGTCACATAGCAGTGACGACCGATGATGAGGTTGCGGTCGCCGTCACCGTCCGATGCCGCGCCGAAATCGGGCGCGTCCGGGGCCATCATCCGGTCGTAGAGTTCCTTGGCATGGACCAGATTGGGATCGGGATGATGGTGGCCGAAATCGGGGAGGGGGGTGCCGTTCATCACCGTGCCGGCCGGGGCGCCCAGACGCTTTTCGAAAATCTCGACGGCATAGGGGCCGGTGACGGCGCTCATGCTGTCGAAGGCCAGGGTGAAACCGTTGGCGATCATCGCGCCGATGGCCGAGAAATCGAACAGGCTTTCCATCAGGTCGGCATAGGCGGCAACCGGATCGACCACGTCGACCGTCATGTCGCCCAGCAGGCTGCTGCCCAGCGTGTCGATGTCGACATCGGTCGCGTCCAGCAGCTTGTAGCTGTCGATCACCAGCGACCGGGCGGCGATGGCGTCGGTCACTTTTTCAGGGGCAGGGCCACCATTGCCGATATTATATTTGATGCCGAAATCTTCGTCCGGACCGCCGGGATTGTGGCTGGCGGACAGGACGAGGCCACCGAATGCGCCGGACGAGCGGATCAGATGCGAGGCGGCGGGGGTGGAGAGGATACCGCCGCGACCGACGAGTACGCGGCCAAAGCCGTTGGCGGCGGCCATTTTCAGCACGGTCTGGATGACTTCGCGGTTCAGGTAACGGCCATCGCCGCCCACGACCAGCGTCTGCCCCTCATAGCCTTCAAGGCTGTAGAACACCGACTGGATGAAATTTTCGGCATAATGGGGCTGCTGAAAGACACGGACTTTCTTGCGCAGGCCTGACGTGCCCGGCTTCTGGTCGGTAAAGGGTTGCGTCGCAACGGTCTGGATCACCCGATATTTCCCCTCTTTGGCAAGAACGCCCGCGCCTCTATGCCCCGGCAATGCGACGCGGGGCAATGCGTGAGTTTCAACTGGTCGCGCTCAGACAACCAGTCGGCTTATGATCAACCGCAATCGCGACGGCCATCTTCTTGCAGTTGCGTAATATTTTCGAAATTGCGCAATTTTTATCGGTAAATGCAGTCTTAACAGCCATTTCTTCTATGCTGCATTGCGGTGCCATGTTGTTATGATGACGTATCGATCAGGAGATTCGTCATGCCGACCGGAGACAATCTGCCCTCATCTTCCGACACGTTGCCGCTCAATATCTTCGAAATGCCCGAATGGCTGGTCCGGCCATCGGTGCGCGCCTGTCGCCTGTTCAACACGATGCTGGATGGCATTTTCTACGATGTGCCCGGCCTGCAATCCGAACTGGCCGAAAAAGACCAGGTTACCAGAAGCCTTGGAGAAAAGGCGCCGTCTCGCATCGTGGATTTCGATGCGTTGACCGATCCGGAAGGATCATTGCTGCTGATCGATGCGGGGACCGCCCCCTATGTCCATAAATATAAGGATGTCGGCCTGTTCCTTTCCTCTCCCTATGAGGAAACGCGGCAGGTGATGATCGCCACCATCACCGGCGTCGGCAGTTCCGCGCTGGGCAGTGCGGCGCTGGCCTGGGACATTTCGGTGGCCTTGCAGCAACCGGTGCTGGCGATCGTGCCGGGCTATGGCGTGGCGGACGTGCTGCTCCAGTCGCTGGGCGGATGGTTCGGCTATGGCATGTATGACTGGTTGCAGGCCAAGAGCCTGGTGCAGAATGGCCTGGCCAATGTCATGCCGCAGACGGCCGGGATCGGTCGCGAACTGGCCGCGTCGACGCCCGATGCCAAGACGGTGCATGGCGGGCCGGTCTTCCGCCACGGATCGGGATCGGCGGATGTGCTGCATGCGATATTGGAGCATCGGGATCGGCCGCTGAAGCTGCTGATCGGCCATAGCAAGGGCGCGCTTCAGATCGGCAATGCGATCCAGTCGCTGCCGGCGGATCGGGTCCATGGCTTGGATGTGGTGACGCTGGGCTGCCCGATCGCGGAGAATGTTGAAGGCGTGAAGTTCCACCAATATCTGGGGCTGTTCGACGCGCTGGGCCAGCTTAATATGTGGGGCAACCAGCCGGACGAATGGGTGCCGACCTGGCACAGCACCAATCCGATGTTGCCGCCCGCGATGCAGGCCGGGCCGTTGACGCAGGCGGCTTTGGCGAACTGAGCGATCAGTCCGCCAGTCGGCGGGCGACCTCGTTCATGAAGCGGACGTCGTCATTCTTCGCCAGCCATTCGGCTTCGGCGCTGATGGCTGCCAGCATGTCGGTCAGGGCGTCCATCTCGCTCTTGGCGTAATTGCCCAGCACATAGCCATGGACTTTGTCTTTATGGCCCGGATGGCCGATGCCGATCCGCACCCGGCGAAATTCTGCGCCGATATGGGCGTCCGTCGATCGCAGGCCGTTATGCCCGGCATTGCCGCCGCCGCGTTTCACCTTGACCTTCATCGGCGCCAGATCGAGTTCGTCATGGAAGACGGTCACGTCCTGCGGCGTGAGCTTGTAGAAGCGCATCGCTTCACCGATGGAGCGGCCGCTTTCGTTCATGAAGGTGGCGGGCTTGAGCAGCAGGATTTTCTCGGTGCCGATGCGCCCTTCCTGTACCCAGCCCTGAAACTGCTTCTTGGGTGGGGAGAAGCGATACATGTCCGCAATCAGGTCCGCGACCATGAAGCCGACATTGTGCCGGTGCATCGCATATTGCTGCCCCGGATTGCCCAGGCCGGCCCAGATTTGCATGTCGATCGCTCCAAAGAAAAATCCCGCCCGCCGGGTAGGCGGACGGGATCGTAATTTCCAGCCCCAAGGGGCTTAGCCGAGAAAGGCTTATTCGGCTTCGGCTTCCGCTTCACCCTCGGCGCTCTTCAGAGCCGAAGGAGCAACGACGGTCGCGATCGAGAAATCGGTGTCCGCATGCAGGGCCTTGGTGCCCTTGGGCAGGGTCACGGCGCTGATGTGCAGCGATTCGCCGACTTCCAGACCGGTCAGGTCGACAATGACCTCGTCAGGAATGTTGGCGGCGTCGACGATCAGTTCGATGTCATGCGCCACGATGTTCAGCACGCCACCCTTCTTCAGGCCCGGCGAAGCGTCTTCATTCGCGAAGCGCACCGGCACATGGACGTGGACAGTGGCATGTTCCGAAACGCGCAGGAAATCGGCGTGCAGCGGACGATCGGTGACGGGGTGGAAAGCCACGTCCTTGGCGAGGGTACGGACGGACTTGCCGCCGATTTCGACCATGATGACCGAATTGAAGAAGTGACCCGTGCCGAGCTGCTTGTTGAGGAGCTTTTCCTCAACGTGGATCGACTGGGGTTCTTCGTTCATTCCATAGATGACGGCGGGTACGCGGCCCTCACGGCGGAGGGCGCGGGAGGCTCCCTTGCCTGCCCGATCGCGTGCCTCGGCCGACAGCGTAAGCTGCTCGCTCATTGCGTGTCTCCAAAAGCTAATTGATACAAGTTTCCCGCCACGCCTCCAGGGATGACCATCACGGGAAGGCGGCCCTTTAGCAGAAAAAGGCGGAAAGGCAAGGGTGGGTGGCGGCTTTTGGCGGGCAAAATCGGGCACTGCAACCGTGTTCGGCGGGCATTATTGCTGTGGGGGTAGGCGAACGCCGAATTGACGTGCGGCTGACCGATCCCTATTTGCCGCTCAATCTTTATCCGGCGTCAGTGCTTGCGCCGTCAGTTTTTCGCTCAGGGAGAGCTCATGTTCGGCGCACTTGCCAAGTCCATTTTCGGATCGTCCAACGAACGCTATGTGAAGTCGCTGGGCAAGATCGTCGACAAGATCGCTTCGTTCGAGCCGACCGTTCAGGCGCTGACCGACGAGGATCTGGTCGCACAGACCGTTCGTTTTCGGGAACGGCTGGCCGCGGGCGAGACGCTGGACGATCTGCTGCCCGAAGCCTTCGCGACTGTGCGCGAAGCATCGGTCCGCGTGCTGGGCATGCGCCATTTCGATGTGCAGATGGTGGGCGGCATCGTCCTGCATCGCGGCGAGATCGCCGAAATGCGCACGGGTGAGGGCAAGACGCTGGTCGCCACCGTCGCGACTTATCTCAACGCGCTGGAGGGCAAGGGCGTTCACGTCGTCACTGTGAACGACTATCTGGCCACGCGCGACTGCGAATGGATGGGCCAGGTCTATCGTTTCCTGGGTCTGACCACCGGCGTCATCGTGCCGAACATCAGCGAGGATCAGCGTCGCGAAGCCTACGCCGCTGACGTCACCTATGCGACGAACAACGAACTCGGCTTCGACTATCTGCGCGACAATATGAAATATGATCGCGGATCGATGGTCCAGCGGCCTTTCAACTATGCCATCGTCGACGAAGTCGATTCGATCCTGATCGACGAAGCGCGCACGCCGCTGATCATTTCCGGCCCAACCGACGACAAGTCGGAGCTGTATGTCGCGGTCGACGCGATCGTGAAGCAGATCACCGAAGCGGATTATGAGAAGGACGAGAAGCAGCGCAGCGTCACGCTGACCGAGGACGGCACCGAGCGGATTGAGCGTCTGCTGGAGGCTGCCGGTCTGCTTCAGGGCGACAATCTCTACGACTTCGAGAACACGCAGGTCGTCCATCACGTCAATCAGGCGCTTCGCGCGGTCGTGATGTTCCGCCGCGACATCGATTATATCGTCAAGGACGGCAAGGTCGTCATCATCGACGAATTTACCGGCCGCATGATGGACGGTCGTCGCTGGTCCGATGGTCTGCATCAGGCGGTGGAAGCCAAGGAAGGCGTGAATATCGAGCCGGAGAACCAGACGCTGGCCTCCATCACCTTCCAGAATTATTTCCGCATGTATCCCAAGCTGGGTGGCATGACCGGTACCGCCGCGACCGAAGCGGCTGAATTCTACGAAATCTACAAGATGAACGTCGTCACCATCCCGACCAATCGGGCGGTGCAGCGCATCGACGAAGAAGATAGCTTCTACAAGAGCCTGGACGACAAGTTCCGTGGCATTGCCAAGACTATCAAGGTCCATGCCGAAAAGGGCCAGCCGGTGCTGGTCGGCACTGTGTCGATCGAAAAGTCGGAAATGCTGTCCGAATTCCTGACGCAGGAAGGTGTGCCGCACGCAGTGCTGAACGCCCGCTTCCATGACAGCGAAGCGCATATCGTTGCGCAGGCGGGCCGCAAGGGCGCAGTGACGATCGCCACCAACATGGCGGGCCGTGGCACCGACATCAAGCTGGGCGGCAATCTGGAGATGCGGGTCGAGGACGAACTGCGCGACATGCCCGAAGGGCCGGAGCGTGACACCGCGATTGCCCGGATTGAGGCTGAAATCGAAGTCGAAAAGCAGGAAGTGCTGGCCGCCGGTGGTCTGTTCGTCCTCGCGACCGAGCGCCACGAAAGCCGCCGTATCGACAATCAGTTGCGTGGCCGTTCGGGTCGTCAGGGCGATCCCGGCCTGTCGCGCTTCTACCTCAGCCTTGATGATGATCTGATGCGCATCTTTGGCCCGGACACGATGTTCGCCAAGATGATCCGGTCGAACCTGGAAGATGGCGAGGCGCTGCCCCCGTCCAAGTGGCTGAGCAAGGCGATCGAGACGGCGCAGAAGAAGGTCGAAGCGCGCAATTACGACATTCGCAAGCAGGTTGTCGAATATGATGACGTGATGAATGATCAGCGCAAGGTCATCTACGAACAACGCAGCGACATCATGGATGCCGACACGGTGGACGATGTCGTCGCCGACATGCGTCATGAGACGGTCAATGATCTGGTCGGCGCCTCCTGCCCTCCGGGTAGCTATCCCGAACAGTGGGACATGGAGCGCCTGAAGCTGCGCACCGCTGAAATTCTGGGTCTGGAACCGGACTTCGACGCCTGGCTGGCCGAGGATGCCGTCGATCCCGAAATGATCGAGGAGCGGCTGTCGGCGCTGGCTGATGCATCCGTGGAGGAAAAGACCAAGGAGGTCGAAGCGACCGACTGGCACATGATCGAGAAGTCGATCCTGCTCCAGAGCCTCGACCATCACTGGAAGGAGCATCTGTCGACGCTCGACGCCCTGCGTCAGGTCGTGCATCTGCGCGCCTATGCGCAGAAGACGCCGATCAACGAATATAAGCAGGAAGCCTTCGCCCTGTTCGAGCGGATGCTGGAGAATATCCGTGAGGATGTGACCGGATCGATCGCACGGGTGCAGTTCCGCATGGAACAGCCGCCGCTCGAAGATTATGGCCTGCCGGTGCTGCCCGACTTCATCACCACGCATATCGATCCCTTTTCGGGCGAAGATAATAGCGCGGATATCGATGCCGGCAGCTTCGGCGGCGTCACCACCACCATCCCTCGTACCCCGGTCGGCAACGCGCCGGCGGGTGAGTTCGCCAATCTGGACATCAGCCGCAACGCGCTCTGCCCCTGCGGTTCGGGCCAGAAGTATAAACATTGTCACGGTGCGCTGGCCTGACATGCTCCGGTGCGCCGCCTCGGTCGGCGCACCGTCAATATCCGATTAACCGAGTCGCTTAGCCTTTCAGCAAGGAACAGCGCGGAGGGTGGCATCGTTCCCGGGGGCAAACCGGAGCGGACGATGGATAGCTTTTCATATCAGGCGAGGGTGGAGCAGCGACGGGAAAGCCGTTTCGCTGCGGATATCGACGCCATCCTGTGCTGGGACGGCGTCAGCCAGCCGGTCGTCATCCGCAATATTTCCATCTACGGCGCGCTGATCCTGGGGGGTTGGCTCCCCCCGGTAGGCCAGCGCGTGACGCTGATCGCTGAAGGCCTGGAAGTGTGGGGCACCGTGATCTGGGAAGCAGCGGACCGATGCGGCTTGCTGCTGAGCAGCGAAGTCGATCCGCTGGCGATCATCGGAAAAGCCGGTGGACGGTCTGAGGAACGGCCGACCATTACGCTGCATCAGATCGAACCGGGGCGTTACGCCTGACGATCCCCATTTTGAAATCAGGGATGTCGTCGGCAAGGCCTCAGAAAAGGCGTCGAGGATCGCTTGCCGCTCACCCATTGCCGGGCACTTGGAGCATCCAGCGTTTAATCTGACGCCTATTCTGCGGCCTTTATGGCGCCCCAGCATTCCACTGGAGAGCAGGAGGTCAGGAGTGCGCCAGAGTTGACGGATGGTTTGCGCGCCCATGCGCCGCAGAATAAGGCAAGAAAAGCGCGGGGTAGGACAGGCTAACAAAAAAGCACCCGGACCGTGTTTCACGATCCGGGTGCTTAATGGACGATTGCTCGTCTCCCCCTTGGCCTGCCTCAACCACTTCTCAGCCCCCTAAGCTCGAAGTGGGAAGCAGTATCCCTGAACCACGGCCTTTTACCTGTGCTTCGAGTGTCTTGCTATGACCGGCGCAGGCCGGTGTCACGGGCTAAATCAGGCCGCTGTGATTTTCCGTCCGCCCCTGTGGCGGTGATGCAACAATCTGGCAATGCTGGCGTTCATGCAAGCCCATCGCCTTGCCCTGTTTTCCGCCCATTGCGAGTCGCCGACTGTTCCAGCCACCGCCAGAATGCTCTAGACCCTCTCCAACATCCTTATCGAAGGGCCGTTCGCGCCACATGATTCTATCCCGTTACGAACGCATGATCGCCAAGCGCTACCTGCTGCCGGGCAAGGGGGAGGGTTTTATCTTCCTCGTCGCCGGTATCAGTCTGGTCGCGGTCATGCTGGGTGTCGCCGCGCTCATCATCGTCATGAGCGTCATGAATGGTTTCCGCGCGGAGCTGTTCGACAAGATTGTCGGCCTGAACGGCCATGCCGTGGTGCAGGGCTATGGCGGCCGCCTGCCCGACTGGCAGTCGGTGCTGAAGCAGACGAAGGCGACAGCCGGCGTCACCAGCGCCACGCCGATGATCGAGCAGCCGCTGGGCGCGATTTTTCAGGGCCGGTTCGAACCGGCCCTGATCCGCGGCATGACCGTGGCCGACATTCGCAACAACCAGACGATGAAGGCCAAGATCATCGGAGGCAGCCTGAACGCGCTGACGCCCAATGGCGGCAAGGTGGCGATCGGGTCGCGGCTGGCCGAGAATATGGGCTTGCAGATCGGTGATACCTTCACCGTCTATAACCCGGCGGGCCGGGCGACGCCGTTCGGCACGGTCCCGCGCGAGGTTGGCTATCAGGTCGCCTGCATCTTCGAAGTCGGCATCTATGATTATGACAAGGCGCTGGTCGTCATGCCGATCGAGGATGCGCAGACCCTGCTGCTGATGGGCGACATGGTCAGCATGATCGAGGTCGAGACGGTCAATGCCGACAAGGTCGGGCAGATATTGGAGCCGCTGGCGGCCAAGGTGGCGGGCCGGGCGGTCATCACCGACTGGCGGCAGATGAACAGTTCGCTGTTCGAGGCGCTGGCAGTGGAGCGGGTGGCGATGTTCGTCGTGCTGTCCATCATCGTGCTGGTGGCGGTGTTCAACATATTGTCGTCACTGATCATGCTGGTGCGCGCCAAGACGCGCGACATTGCGATCCTGCGGACGATGGGGGCGAGTCGCGGCGGGCTGGTGAAGATATTCATGACCGTGGGCGTGACGATCGGCACGCTGGGCATCGGGGCCGGGCTGGTGCTGGGCTTCGCCTTCCTGTTCTTCCGGCAGGGTATCGTGAACGTCATTCAGTTCGTGACGGGGCAGAATTTGTGGGACCCGTCCGTGCGGTTCCTCAGCGAATTGCCGTCCAAGCCCGATCCGGTGGAAATCACCGTGATCTGTGTGATGGCGCTGCTGTTCAGCTTCCTCGCGACCCTCTATCCGGCCTTCAAGGCTGCCAATACCGATCCGGTTCAGGTGCTGCGCTATGAATGATATTTTGAAGGTCAGCGGCCTGTCCCGCAGCTTCACCCAGGGTGAGGTTACAATCGACGTGCTGCGCGGCGTGGACCTGCGTGTCGGGCCGGGCGAGATCGTGGCGCTGCTGGGGCCATCAGGGTCCGGCAAGTCGACCCTGTTGCAGGCGGTCGGCTTGCTGGAAGGCGGGTTTGACGGATCGATCCGCATCAGCGGCGAGGAAGCGGCGAAGCTGGACAATGATGGGCGAACGCGGTTGCGCCGCGATGCGCTGGGCTTCGTTTATCAGTTCCACCATCTGCTGCCCGATTTCAACGCGACCGAGAATGTCGTTCTGCCGCAGGTGATCCGCGACATCGACATGGCGACGGCGCGGACGCGGGCGGAATCGCTGCTGACGTCGCTGGGGCTGGGGCATCGGCTGGACCATCGACCGAGCCAGTTGTCGGGCGGCGAGCAGCAGCGAGTCGCAGTCGCCCGTGCGCTGGCCAACCGGCCCGCGCTGGTGCTGGCGGACGAACCGACCGGCAATCTGGACGAACGCACGGCGGATATCGTGCTGGCCGAGTTTCTGCGGCTGGTGCGGCATGAAGGATCGGCGGCACTGGTCGCGACCCATAATGAGCGGCTGGCGCAGAAAATGGATCGGGTGGTCCGCCTGCACGAAGGGGTGCTGGAGACAGCTTGAACCTTCGTCGTCATTGCGAGCGCAGCGAAGCAATCCATGGCGTACCAGTGGATTGCTTCGCTGCGCTCGCAAAGACGAAGTGAAAGGCCAAGGGGTCAGGCGACCGCCGAAGCGCCATCCCGAACGGAGGCGACCAGTATCCGGTCGCGGCCTTCGGTCTTGGCGCGCAGGAGGGCGGCGTCGGCGGTCTGGAGCAGGCGGTCGGCGCGGCCATGATCGGGATAGGCGGCCAGGCCAAAGCTGGCGGTAATGGTCCCCAGTTCCTTGCCGCGATGTTCGATCCGCAAATCCTGAATGCGGCGCTGGATCTGCGCCGCGCGGCCCAGCGCCTGATCCAGGCTGAAACCGGGCATCAGCACCACGAATTCCTCGCCGCCCAGACGGAAGGCATGGCCGTTTTCGCGCAGCGCATCGGCCAGCACATTGCCGACACCGCGCAGCACGGCGTCCCCGGCATCATGGCCATAATCGTCATTGAACCGCTTGAAATGATCGATGTCGACCATCAGGCAGGCAAGCGGCGTCAGATTGCGTTCCGCTTCGCCCACCAGCGTCTGGAGCATCGCGTCGAACTGGCGGCGATTGGGCAGGCCGGTCAGCGCATCGGCCATCGCCATGTCGCGCAGGACATCGCGCAGACGCAGATTGGCGAGCGCCAGCCCGATATTTTCCGCCAGCATTTCCAGATATTTGCCGGTGCGTTCCAGATGATCGGCGCGGGCGCCGGTCGGCTCCTCATAATAGAGCATGCCGATGCTTTCCCCCTGCGCCGCGAGCGGGATGCAGATGGTGCTGACGGCCGAGGATGCGCCCAGATGCTCGCAGGGAATGTCGACCATCTCACCGGCCGGCCGATGGGTCTGGCCGCGTCGCAGCGCCCAGCAGGCCGAGGGCGGAAATTCGATGCGGGAATAAGCGGGCGAGAGCCAGTCGCAGGCCTGCACCATGGCGTTGCGGCGTATGTCGTGGATGTAGAGGCGGCCGGGGAAATCGGGGGCGATTTCCGGGGCGAAACGACGCACGACGTCGACCAGATCGGCGCTGCTGTCGCAGCCCTGAAGCCGCTGGGTCAGGCGCGAGAGCAGGTCGCGCATCATGCGGTCGGCATCCCGTTCCTGTTCCAGCCTTTGCCGTTCCAGCCCGTTTTCGCGGAAGATGCGGATCGCCTGTGCCATGTCGCCGATTTCGTCGACCTGATGGAATTCGGGCGGAATAGCCTCGAAATCCTGCGCGGCGAGGCGGGTCACGACGTCGCTGAGGCGCACCACCGGATGCAGGATGCGCTGTTTGAGGACGAAATAGAGGACGCACAGGAACAGGAGGGCGGTGATGCCCAGCATCACTTCCGACACGCTGCGCCATTGGCGGGCGGTGTCGGTGGCGCGGATGACCGCCTGCTCGGTCCGCTGGTCGAGCATATATTGGAACTGGCCGACCTGCGCCGCGACCCGATCCAGCTCCCGACCATATTCGTCGCCGAACAGGATCGTGCGGCCGGTCTTGTCGTCGCCTGCCTGCGCGGCGCGGATGGCGGCGTCCTGTTCGTCGGTCAGCGCGTCGGCCCAGTGCAGCCCCTGACGCAAGGCGGCCAGTTCGCTTTCATTGGCGCCGGCGTCGCGCAGATGGGCGATGCGCTGCTCGACTGAACGAAGCGCTTCCCGCTCACGGCGATAGACGATCAAATGGCTGGGATCGCCGCTGATGACATAGCCACGCGCCTGTTCGGTGAGGCGATAGACGTCCTCTTCAAGGCTGGCGGTCAGTTGGTCGAAGCTGGCGCGCTGGGCCACGGCGGCACGCTCCGTTTCCTCCGCGCCGGATGCCATCAACATGGTGGCGCCCGAAGCGAGGGTCAGGATGACGGTGGCGCCATAGGCCCAGTTGGTGATGGTGGACAAACGCATGACAGCAGACCTTAGCCTGAAACTGGTTGGCAATTGCTTAAAATGCGACTGGTCCGCTTTCCGCACCTTACCCACAGATTTCTTGGGACTGGGGCTGGGCCGAATCGCGAGGCGTCCCTAGATTGTCATGATGCCTCATACTGCCTTCGTTCCGCTTCGTGTTTTTTCCTCCTTCACCATGCTGGAAGGGGCGATCGATCCCAAGAAGATCGCGAAACAGGCCAAGGCGCTGGGCTTCCCGGCGGTGGCGATCACCGACCGCAACGGGCTTTATGGCTCCATGGCCTTTTCCGACGGGTGCAAGGATGAAGGTGTGCAGCCGGTCGTCGGCGCGATGCTGGGCCTGTTGCGGCCCGGTCGCCCCGCCAATGCGCCGCCGGTGCATGACTGGATCGCCCTCTATGCGCAGGATGCGGCGGGCTATGACAATATCTGCGCGCTCGTTTCCATGGCGCATCTGGACCGGCCGGTCGAGGAAGTCCCCCATGTCACGATCGAGGCACTGGAGGGGCGGACCGATGGCGTCATCGCGCTGACGGCGGGTGGCGAAGGCGCGCTGGCACGGCTCTTCGCCGAGGATCAGCCGGACGCGGCCGTCGCCTATGTCGAGCGGCTGGAGGCGCTGTTCCCCGATCGGCTCTATATCGAAATCTGTCGGCGGCTGGACGCGGTGGAGGGCAAGGCGGAGCCGCAACTGCTGGACATGGCTTATGACCGGGGTCTGCCGCTGGTGGCGACCAACCCGACCTGCTTTGCCGAACCGGATTTCCATGCGGCGCATGACGTGATGCTGTGCATCGCCGACAGCGCCTATGTCGAGACGCCGGACCGCCGTACCAGCTCGCCCGACGCCTGGATGAAGCCGGCCGCAGAAATGAAGCGGCTGTTCGAGGATCTGCCCGAGGCGCTGGCCAATACGCTGGTCGTCGCACAGCGCTGCGCGGTGATGGCGCCCAAGCGCAAGCCGATCCTGCCGAGCCTGGCCGGCGATATCGAGGGCGAGGCGACGATGCTGCGCGATCAGGCGACGGCAGGGCTGGAAATGCGGCTGGAAAAGGCCGGGATCATCGGGGCGGAGGCGCGCGCACCCTATTTCGACCGGCTGAAGTTCGAGACGGACATCATCATCCAGATGGGGTTCCCCGGCTACTTCCTGATCGTGGCCGACTTCATCAAATGGGCCAAGGATCATGATATTCCGGTCGGGCCGGGCCGTGGATCGGGCGCGGGGTCGCTGGTCGCCTGGGCGCTGACCATCACGGACCTTGATCCGTTGCAGTTGGGGCTGCTGTTCGAACGCTTCCTGAACCCGGAACGTGTGTCGATGCCCGACTTCGACATCGACTTTTGCGAAACGCGGCGCGGCGAGGTGATCCGCTACGTCCAGCAAAAATATGGCGCGGACCATGTGGCGCAGATCATCACCTTTGGTAAGCTGAAGGCGCGCGCGGTGCTGAAGGACACCGGACGCGTGCTCCAGATGAGCTATGGGCAGGTCGACCGGCTCGCCAAGCTAGTGCCGAACCATCCGACCGATCCCTGGACGCTGGAGCGATCGCTGAACGGCGTGTCGGAGTTCAAGGCGGAATATGACAATGACAATCAGGTCAAGCGCCTGATCGACTATGCGATGAAGCTGGAAGGCTTCCCGCGCCACAGTTCCACCCACGCGGCGGGTGTGGTGATCGGCGACCGGCCGTTGCAGCAACTGGTGCCGCTCTATCGCGATCCGCGATCCGACATGCCGGTGACGCAGTTCGACATGAAATATGTCGAAGGCGCGGGGCTGGTGAAGTTCGACTTTCTGGGTCTGAAGACGCTGTCCGTCTTGCAGAAGGCGGTGCAGTTGCTGGCAGGACGTGGGGTGACCGTGGACCTCGACACGCTGGCATGGGACGACAGCGCGGTCTACGAGCTTCTCCAGCGCGGCGACACGGTGGGCGTGTTCCAGCTGGAATCGGAAGGCATGCGCAAGACGCTGGCCGCTGTGCGTCCGACCAATTTCGGCGACATCATCGCGCTGGTGTCCCTCTATCGCCCCGGCCCGATGGACAATATCCCGATGTTCGGCCGTCGTAAGAACGGGCAGGAAGAGATTGAATATCCTCATATTCTCCTGAAACCGATCCTTGAAGAAACCTATGGCATCTTCGTCTATCAGGAACAGGTGATGCAGGCCGCGCAGATCCTGGCGGGCTATTCGCTGGGTGACGCCGACCTTCTGCGCCGCGCCATGGGCAAGAAGGTGAAGGCGGAGATGGACGCGCAGCGCTCCCGCTTCGTGGAGGGCTGCGCGAAGAGCGACATCAAGCCGGCCAAGGCGAACGAACTGTTCGACTTGATCGACAAGTTTGCGGGCTATGGTTTCAATAAATCGCACGCGGCGGCCTATGCGCTGCTCGCCTATCAGACGGCGTGGCTGAAGGCCCATTATCCGGCAGAATTTTATGCCGGGTCGATGGCCTTCGATATCCATCTGACCGAAAAGCTGACCGTCTTCGTCGACGATATGCGGCGCATGGGGATGACATGCCTGCCGACCGACCTCAACCGCAGCGAGGCGGACTTTACCGTCGAAGCGGTGCCCTATGAGGGCGAGGACGCCCGGCTGGGCTTTGCCGTGCGCTATGCGCTCGGCGGGCTTAAGGGCGTGGGCGAAAAGGCGATGGAGCAGCTTGTCGAGGAACGCGACAAGGGCGGGCCGTTCAAGTCGCTGGACGACTTCGCCGACCGGATCGAGCCGCGGATGCTGAACCGGCGGCAGCTGGAAAGCCTTGCGGCGGCGGGTGCCTTCGATGGCATCCATGCCGATCGGGCGGGCGTACATGCGGCGGCGGAAACGATCCTGTCGGTGGCGTCCAGCAATGCGGCAGCGCGCGAGAGCGGGCAGGGCGGCCTGTTCGGCGACGTAGAGACGACCTATGCCGATGTGCGCATCCCGCCGCATCAGGCATGGACCGTGGCGGACCGCATGGCGCAGGAAAAGGAGGCGTTCGGCTTCTATTTCTCGGCCCATCCGGTCGATCGCTACAAGCATCTGGCCGATGCGCGGGGCGCGAAAAGCTATGGCCTGGTCTGCCAGTCGCCCATGCCCGCGCCCAATGCCGAAGGGCGGGCGATGACGATCATGGCGGCCATGGTGGAGGATGTGCGCTGGCGCGAGACGAAGCGCGGGGCGCGCTATGCCAATGCGACCTTCTCCGACCAGAGCGGCCAGTTTCAGGCGAGCTGCTTCGACGAGGAGGCGTGTAAGGCGATCGAACTGCTGGCGGCGGATGGCGATTGCGCGTTGCTGGTGGTGGAACTGGACCGCTTGCCGGGTGAAGAAACGCCGCGCGTCACCGTGCGCGGGGTGGAAGCCTTCCGGACGATCGCCAGCGCATCGCGCATGGAACTGGTGGTCGATGTGGAGACGGTCGAGGCTGTCAAGGCGCTGGCGGCCTTGCTGGCCGGTGCGGAAGCTGGACGCAGCGAGGTCTTCCTGCGCGCGCCGCTCGGCGACGGGCAGGCGGCGCGGGTCTTTCTGGGCGACAATTATAGCCTGGGCGCGGATCAGGTGGACGCGATCGCCACCATCAAGGGGCTGAGTATCCACCAGTTCGAGCGGATGGACGTGAAGGCTGATGGCTACAAGACGCGGACGCGGCGATCGGGCATGCGGCTGGTGGGGTGATGGACGAGCCGCGCAAGGGCTGGGCCTATCGCAGACGATCCCGTGCGGTATCGGATGACGCCGGGCGAGTGGAAGCGCCGGCGTTTCGATCCGATAACGACCTGCATCAATGGCGCTATGAATGGGGTGGGATGGCGGCGATAGCCTCGGCGATGATCACAGCCTTTGAAGTGTGGGACGTGCCGCTCCGTTTTTGGCCGTTGCTTCTGGTGCCGGTGATCGGGATGTTTCTGCTATCTCGATGGCAGGCGCGGCACTATCGACGTCGGGGCAAGCGTTTCAGCCATTATGAGGATGATCGGCTGAGCCGTTGACGGGGCTGGTTGTGCGGATTGCGTAGCTATCGCCTGCAAGTGTAGCGCCGTAGGCAGTGCATATAGTTCACGCGGAGGCGCGAAGACTCGGAGCAGATGCGCGCGCCCTCCGCGTCTTCGCGTGATAAAATGAAGAAAATTTCGCGCAGAGGCGCAGAGAGCGCCGAGACGGTTGCCATTCTTGCTCTGCGTTCTCCGCGCCTCTGCGCGAATATAATATGCGACGTTAGCGTAAAACGAGCCGTTGCGGGCATGGTCATTGCGTAGCATCATGGGTTGATGGAGCTAAGATATCGTCACGCTGAACTGCTTTCCGGCGACGCAATGATGCGCCTTGCAATTTATGACCGTGCCGATTTGCGATATCAGATCGTAGAAGAGCGTGTGCGAAGCTATGAGGCAAACGATGAGTGGCATCCTGATGATGTGCCCTTTCCGTGTGATACAAATTGGGAGCCCTTCTGGCAGATACAGGCTGAACCCCGGATCGGCGTCTTTGAGACAATGGACGATGCCTTGAGAGAAGCGAAACTGCTGCTCGCAAATGCCAGATAAACATCCGTAAAAAGCTAAAACAACCGCATCTGCGCGCCTTCGGGCGGGCGGAACAGGTCGGTGCGCAGGACCAGCTTTTCCGCGCCCAGCCCGGCGCGTTTGCGGGCTTTGCTGAAGCGGGTGCGGATGAGGTCGGCCCAGACGCCTTGCCCGCGCATGCGCGTGCCGAAATCCGGATCATTGTCACGCCCGCCGCGCATGTCGCGGATGATGGCCATCACCTTGCCCGCGCGGTCGGGATAATGGGTGTCGAGCCAGGCGCGGAACAAAGGCGCCACTTCATGCGGCAGGCGGACGGGGATATAGCTGACCTCCCGCGCGCCGGCCTGCGCGGCGCGGGCGACCAGCGCCTCAATCTCATGATCGGTGATCGCCGGGATGACGGGCGATATGCTGGCGGTGACGGGGATGCCGGCGTCTGCCAGCTTGCGGATCGCCTCCAGTCGCCGCAGCGGATGCGGCGCGCGCGGCTCCAGCGTGCGGGCGACTTTCGGGTCTAGCGATGTCACCGACAGCATCACCGCCACCAGCCGGTCGCGCGCCAGATCGGCGAGCAGGTCGATATCGTGCAGGATGCGGTCCGACTTGGTGGTGATGAAGGTCGGATGGCGGGTTTCGACCAGAAGTTCCAGGATCGACCGGGTGATGCGCCAGTCCTTTTCGATCGGCTGATAGGGATCTGTATTGGTCCCCATCGCGATCGGCGCGACGGCATAGTTGCGCTTCGACAGTTCGGCGCGGAGCAGCTTTGCGGCATCGGGTTTGGCGAACAGCTTCGTCTCGAAATCCAGACCGGGCGACAGGTCATGATAGGCGTGGCTGGGCCGGGCAAAACAATAGATGCAGCCATGTTCACAACCCGCATAGGCATTGATGGATTGCGAAAAGCCGATGTCCGGCGATGCGTTGCGGGAAATGATCGTCCTGGGTGTGAGCGTCAGGACGGTGGTGCGCAGCTTGGGTGCCGGGCCATCGATCTGTTCCATCGCATCGAGCCAGTCGCCATCGACCTCACTCTGGTTGAGGTTGAAGCGGTTACTGGTCAGGTTCTGCGTCGCGCCGCGACCGCTGTGATGGGGCATTGACGAAAAAGAACATATATAGAACAAAATTGCAATAGGGGGCCTGTTGCTTTACAATCGGCAGCGTCAACTAGGCCCCGTTCATTTCGCCCAGATAAAGCGCGCAACTGCCATCGAGAGGGCGAACAGGAACGCATAGCCGAACCGGTCCAATGCGACGATGGTTGCGCCTTTCTTGCTCCTCTTCCGTCCGATCAGCATCATGATCAAGCCAGCGATCGTCGGTGTCAGGATGAGATTTGCCAACCGATAATCGGGATTGGAAATGGCGGAATGCGGGAGGATCAAAAGGCTGATCCCGCCGGCAATCGCACCCCAAAGGATGAAGCCGATGGTGGATAGAACAGAATTTCTGGGCCTTTTGAACGTGTCGCCGAGGCTGTGCATTCCCAGTTCGGCCAGACATTCGAAAGTCAACTGAAGGAGCATCTCTCCGAGAAATTGGAATATGATCTCAAAAATAAATTCCACAGCCGCCGCCCGCTCTCATTCGAAGACGATTTGCATGGCGGTTATTGTTTTGACAAGCAGCAACGCCAAAGTGGCGTTTTCCGCCAGTCGAAGTGCGGCAGGCCCGGCCCGAACGATCGGTCAGACTTGCCCTATCTCTCCATCAGACGCGGCATCAGTTCCACGAAATTGCAGGGGCGGAAGCGGCTGTCGAGTTGGGTGACGAGGATGCCGTCCCACGCGTCCTTTACCGCGCCGGTCGAGCCGGGCAGCGCGAAGATATAGGTGCCGCGTGCGACGCAGGCGGTGGCGCGGGACTGGATGGTCGATGTGCCGATGCTCTGATAGCTGAGCCAGCGGAACAGTTCGCCAAAGCCGGGGATTTCCTTGTCCTGCACCTGGGCCAGCGCTTCGGGTGTGACATCGCGGCCGGTGACGCCGGTGCCGCCGGTCGTCAGGATCACGTCGATGTTGGGATCGTCGATCCAGGCGTGCAGACGGGCGACGATCGCGCTCTTGTCGTCCCGTTCGATATAGCGGGCGGCGAGGATATGGCCGGCGCTTTCCAGCCGCTCCACCAGCGCGTCGCCGGAGCGATCTTCGGCAAGGCCGCGCGTGTCGGACACGGTGAGAACGGCGATGCGGACGGGCAAGAAGGCCCGACTCTCATCGATCGGCATCAGTCGGAGCCGCCACCCATGGAACTGCGACCGTCGGCCTTGCTCAGGCGGACCATCTTCGCACCCTTGGCATTGGGGAAGGTCGGCCACAGACCCTGCGCCATGCCGGTCAGGCAATCGGCGCTGCCCTTCGCCTGCAACTGGTACATCCAGTAGTTGCGCATGACGATGTTCACATAGGCGCGGGTTTCATAATAGGGTAGCGATTCCATGAAGAGCAGCGGATCGCCCTTGTCATGGACCTGCGTGTTCCAGCGTTCGACCGGCTGCGGCCCGGCATTATAGGCGGCCATCACCTTGGGCAGCAGGCCGCCGGTCGCGTTCATGTCGCGCAGCGATTCCAGATAGCGCTGGCCATATTCCATATTGGTCGACGGCACGAAAAGCTGGGCGGCGTTGGACAGGCCGACATCGCCGGCCGTGCCGGGGCGCACCTGCATCAGGCCGCGCGCGCCGGCGCTGCTGACGACATCGGAGCGGAAACCGGATTCCTGAAGCGTGTGGGCGTAGATCAGCGAGGGATCGACGCGCCAGCCGCCATCGGGGCGCCAGTCGGGCGCGGGGAAGCGGGCGAAGCTGCCAGGCTGGGTGCCGGCGGGGCCATTATGGGCGAGATAGAGCTGCGTTGCGGGCAAATTGAGCGCGCTGGCGAGGCGCAGCAGGGCGTCATATTGATCGGTGCCGCCGATCTTCGCCTGATAGCGGAGCAGTTCGTCGGCCCGGCCATTTTCGCCGATCGCCGACAGGGCAATGGCGGCGCGGGCATTGGGGCTGCTGCGGAGCTTCTGCCATTCCAGCGCGCCGAAGCGGCTGCCGACGGGGCCACCGGCGAAGGTCATGCCCAGCGATTCCTTGGCCAGCAGGCCGTAGAAGGTTTCGTCGGAGCGGGCCGCCTGCTTCAGGTAATTTTCGACCTTCTCCGCCTCACCGCAGACCATATAGGCGCGCGA
The DNA here is from genome assembly GCF_900109095.1 of Sphingobium sp. AP50. GTDB lineage: Bacteria > Pseudomonadota > Alphaproteobacteria > Sphingomonadales > Sphingomonadaceae > Sphingobium. The sequence continues at coordinate 194,310 of NZ_FNYZ01000006.1, read as the reverse complement.
GGCCCAATAGGCGCCGGCCGATCGCATGTCCGCATCGCCCGCCATGGCGGCGACATTGGCGAAGGCAGGGGCAGCGGCGCGGCAATCATTCTGGCGCCAAGCCGCCAGCCCGGTGGTCCAATAGGCCTGGACAGTCCAGTCGCCGCCGGCGCGGATTTCGAGCGCGCGCGCGGCCATGCGGCGGGCGTTTACATCGTCATTTTCGATATAATAGGCCCAGGCGACACGCTGGCGCACTTCGGTCAGGCCTTCGGGCGTCAGGCCCGCTTCGCCGGTGCCCAGCAAGCCTTCGGCGCCGATCGGATCGTCATTCTTGATATAATTCTGGATTTGTCCGGCCAGTGCCTGCGCGGCGACATCGGTCTTGACCGCAGCGACATATTGGCGGCGGGGGGCGGAACCCAGCCAGACCATCTTCTGGATCTGCGGCAGGGTCGGCAGGATGGTGGCCCCGCGACGCTGGGCGAGGCGGGAAAGCTGGTCGGCCTTGGGCAGCCAGGCGGCCTTGTTGATCAGGTCGAGCAGGTCGAACAGTTCGACGCGCGGCGATCCCTTGGCCAGATAGAGTTCGGACAGGGCGAGCGGGCGGACCGCGTCCTGGCTGTCGAGCGCGGCGATCATCGCCTTGGCATCGTTCCACTGCTGGGCGGAGATGGCGGTGAAGATGGCACGATAGCGGGCCTTGTCGCCGTCGCTGATCTGAAGGGGGGAAGCTTCGGCCGTCGAGAGGGCCGGAAGGACCGGGGCGGTATCGGCCAGCGCCGGAGCAGTCGCGGCCAGGCCCATGCTAATAAGGGCCGTAGCCATAAACATTGGGCGGGAAATTTTGGTCGCGGCGCGAATCACGGACGGGCTTCCTCGATCAGGCTTTGAAGGGCACGCCAGCATTCCGCCTTGGCCGCCGGCTGGCTGAGCAGCAGGCGCGGATGAAATGTGGCGATGGCGGGCACAATGCCGCCTTCATGATTAAAATCGCGTAAACTATTTGCCGGGGTTCCACCGTCCGTCGGCATCAGCGCACGGATCGTCCGGTCGCCAAGCAGCAGCAGGCGGCGCGGCCGGGCAAGCTGAACATGGGTGCGCATCCGATCGGCGGCGTTGGTCAGGTCGCTCGCCTCCACCATGCCGCCGGGTGGACGCGCAAAAAAGAGCGATGCGACATAGACTTGCGCCCGATCGAGGCCGATCGCGCGGAGCATCGCATCGAACAGCGCGCCGGCCCGATCGGCGAGTAAAGCGCCGGCATCGACATCGGCGGGGTCTGGCATGTCGGTGATGATCATCAACGGGGCTTCCGCCGCGCCGGACGGATAAATTGCCCGCGCCGGCCATCGCCGTTCGGGATGGGCCGAATCACTTTCCAGCCACAGGCGAAAGGCAGAAAGGTCTTTTGGTCTGGCCGGAACCAATGCTGGCGCTGAGGCTTGAACAGATGGGGTGGATGCACCGGAAACCACCGTCGGCGCAGAGCGCAGCCAGTCAACCGGTGCTTCCGTTACGGCGCTATCCACGCCGGCAAGCTGCCACCACGCCAGATAGGCGTCGGCGGCCAGCGCCGCATTGTCCTGCATTGATCCCCGCATCGCATTTCCTTGGGCCAGAGGTTGACGAGGGGGTCAAGCTGCTTCATCGCCCTAAATGGTAAACTGTTGTACTAATGCGGCGATTGGATGAGACGGGGTGCAGCCCGCCGGTCGCGATATGGAGGGAAGAATGAGCGAACGGGATTCGATGCCCTATGACATCGTCATCGTCGGTGGGGGACCGGCTGGACTGTCTGCTGCTATCCGGTTGAAGCAACTGGCGAATGAAGCCGGGACCGAGTTGGCGGTGTGTGTGCTGGAAAAGGGGTCCGAAATCGGTGCCCATATCCTGTCAGGCGCGGTGATCGATCCCAAGGCTCTGGACGAATTACTCCCCGAATGGCGCGAAATGGGCTGTTCGCTTGCGCAGGTTCCGGTCACGGATAACCAGCATTGGATGCTGACCAAGACCGGCAAGATCGCCATGCCGCATATTATGACGCCGGGCTGGATGCACAATAAAGGCACCTATACCGGATCGCTGGGCAACCTCTGCCGTTGGCTGGGCGAGCAGGCCGAAGGACTGGGCGTGGAAATCTTCCCCGGCTTCGCGGCGGCGGAAATCCTCTATAATGAAGATGGCAGCGTGAAGGGCGTGGCCACCGGCGACATGGGCATCGCCCGCGATGGCGAGCATAAGGGCGATTACCAGCCGGGTCTGGAACTCCATGCCCGCTACACCTTCTTTGCCGAGGGCGCGCGCGGCCACCTGACCAAGATATTGAAGCGCCAGTTCGCGCTGGACGCCGACAGCGAGCCGCAGGTCTATGGCCTGGGCATGAAGGAATTGTGGGATATCGATCCCGCCAAGCATCAGCCGGGTCTTGTCATCCACTCGCAGGGATGGCCGCTAACCGACGCATATGGCGGCGGTTTCCTTTATCATCAGGCCGATGGTCAGGTGGCTTTGGGCTTTGTGGTGGGGCTGGGTTATCGCAATCCGCATCTCTATCCGTTCGAGGAATTCCAGCGCTGGAAGCGGCATCCGGAAATCCGCAAATTCCTCGAAGGCGGCCGCCGCGTTTCCTATGGCGCGCGCGCGATCAACGAGGGCGGCTGGCAGTCGATCCCCAAGCTGGCCTTCCCCGGCGGCGCGCTGATCGGCTGTTCGGCGGGCTTCGTCAACGTGCCCCGGATCAAGGGTACGCATACCGCCATGAAGTCGGGCATGCTGGCGGCGGAAGCGGCCTTTGCAGCAGTGCAGGCCGATCGCACCGGCGATGTGCTGGACGATTATGAAGCGACGCTGCGGTCGAGCTGGATCGCGACTGAACTGCAACTGGTGAAGAATGCCGAACCACTGCTGTCCAAGTTCGGCAATACGATCGGCACGCTGCTGGCAGGCATCGACATGTGGATGCGCACGCTCAAGATCGGCCTGCCCTTCACGATGAAGCACAAGCCCGACAATGAGAAGATCTGGCGCAAGGACCAGTGCGAGAAGATCGCCTATCCCAAGCCCGACAATGTGATCAGCTTCGACCGGCTGACATCGGTGTTCCTGAGCAACACCAATCATGAGGAAGACCAGCCGGTCCACCTGCAACTGAAAGACCCGTCGGTCCCGATTTCCTATAATCTGCCCCTTTATGACGAGCCGGCGCAGCGTTATTGTCCCGCAGGCGTCTATGAAGTGGTCGGTCAGGAAGAGGGCGATCCCAAATTCCAGATCAACGCGCAGAATTGCGTCCATTGCAAGACGTGCGACATCAAGGACCCGACCCAGAATATCAACTGGGTCGTTCCCGAAGGCGGCGGAGGACCGAATTATCCCAATATGTAAGCGCCTGATCCTTGTCGCCCTGCTGGCCGCGCCGGTCGCGGCCGGGGCATCGGTCGATCAGCCCGGCCCGCTGCACGCTTATGCGCGGGCGCGGCTGGCCGATGGTGACGGGGCGCTGGGACTGGCGGTGACTAGCTATCGCGACGCGCTGGATCAGGACCCGGCGCGGATCGAGATTGCCCGCCGATCCTATGTCCAGGGCGTGGAGAGCGGGGACCGGGCGCTGGCGCTGCGGTCCGCCGCGCTGCTGGATCAGGCGGGCATGTTGTCGCGCGACGGCACGCTGCTGATGATCGGCGAGGCGATGTCCCGCAAGGATTGGGCCGGCGCCCGGACGCTGACCGACCGGATGGCGGAGGAGGGCAATTTCGCCTTCATCGCGCCGATCATTCGCAGCTGGATTTCGATCGGGGAAGGTGATTATGCGCCGCCGGTGATCGACAATAGAGATCGCTTCGCCTCGCTGGGGCTGCGCTATACCGACGAACATATCGCGTTGCAGGCGCTGGCGCGGCGTGACCTGACCACAGCGGTGCCGGCGATCCGGCGCGCTCTGTCGGTGCGGAGCAGCGATGGCGGCGCGCTGCGCCTGACCTTTGCTGCGCAACTGGCGGCGCAGGGCGCGAAGGCCGAGGCGCTGATGCTGCTGCCGGTCGGCAGCGCGAATTTCGCGCAGGCGCGGGTGGCGATCGAGAAGGGCAAGGGGCTGAAGGCGATCGGCGCGCCGGTAACGCCCGCGCAGGGCTTTGCCCGGCTGTTGTCGCGGCTGGCGGTGGACGTCGGGTCGGACACGGCCGGGGGCACGCTGGCGCTGCGACTGGCGCGGATGGCGACCTTTGCCGATCCGACCGGGGCGGAAACCCATATGGTGGCGGCCCGGCTGCTGACGGGGCAGGGCTATACGGCGGGCGCGGTTGCGGAGGCGGGCAAGGTGCCGCCCAAAAGCTGGCATGCGCAATTGGCGCAGGCCGAACTGATCGATGCGCTGGCGGCCAATGGCGACAGGAACACGGCGCTGACGCTGGCCCGCGCCCAGGCGGCGGCGCCCGGTGCGGAGACGGAGCGGCAGGTGCGGCTGGGCCGGTTGCTGGCGGATGGTGGCGATTATACCGGTGCTGCGGCGGCGTTCCGCGTGGCGCAGGGCGGCTATGCCCCCGGCGAAGCGCCCTGGACGCTGTTGCTGTTCGAAGGGACGGCGCTGGATCAGGGCAAGCGCTGGGACGAGGCGCGCGCCGTGCTGGAACAGGCAGCGGCGATGGCGCCCAATGAGCCGCTGATCCTCAATTATCTGGGCTATGCGCAGATCGAGCGGCGGCAGAATGTCGATGCCGCGCTGGAACTGATCAGGAAGGCAAGCGCCCTCAAGCCGCAGGATGCGTCGATCACGGATTCGCTGGGCTGGGCGCAATATGTGACCGGGGACGTGACGGCGGCGGTGCCGGTGCTGGAGCGTGCGGCGGCGGGCGCCCCGTCCGACAGCACGATCAACGAACATCTGGGCGATGCCTTATGGACTGCCGGGCGCCGATATGAGGCGCGCTATGCCTGGGCGGCGGCTTCCGTCTATGCCGAGGGGGATGTCGCCGCGCGACTGGCGGCCAAGAGCAAGGAAGGGCTGAAGCCCGAATATGCCGCACCCTGATCCCGTTGTCGACGCGGCCACGCTGGCCGAAACCGCTTATGCCAAGGTCAATGTCGCGCTGCATGTGCGGGCGCGGCGGGACGATGGCTATCATGCGCTGGAAAGCCTGTTCGTATTTGCCGAGCATGGCGACCGCTTGACGGGCGAGGCGAGTGATGACGGCGCGATCGACCTGCTGATCGACGGACCATTCGGCGCGGGGCTGGAGGCTGGCCCCGGCAATCTGGTGATGCGGGCGGCGCGGGCGCTGCAATCCTATCTGGGGCAGCAGCGGGGTGCCGTGATCAGGCTGACCAAGAACCTGCCTGTCGCATCGGGCATCGGGGGCGGATCGGCGGATGCAGCGGCGACGCTGCGACTGCTGGTGCGGCTGTGGGATGTGCGGATCGAACCGGAGGAACTGACCGCGCTGGCGCTGGATCTGGGATCGGACGTGCCGGCCTGCGTCGCGAGCGTGACGCAGCTTGTCACCGGGCGGGGCGAGCATCTGGTGCGGCATGCGGTAGACGGGCTGGAAGGGCTGCCGATGCTGCTGGTCAATCCGGGCATGGGCGTGTCTACGGCGCGCGTCTTTGCCGGATGGGACCGGCAGGATCGCGGGCCGCTGGATGCCGGGAGCCTCGATACCCTGATAGAGATGGGTCGTAATGATCTGGAAAATCCGGCAATATTGGCTGAACCGGTGATTGCCGAAGTGCTGACCGCGCTGGACGGCGCGGAGGGGCGGTTGCTGGCGCGCATGTCTGGATCGGGGGCGACCTGTTTCGCCCTATTCGCCGATGCGGCGGCGATGGCACGGGCGGCGGCAGCCATTGCGGCGGCGCATCCGGGCTGGTGGGTGATGGAAACGAGGATCAGGAGTATATGAGCGAGGCTTTCACCCGGATCGATGGCGGCGACCTGAACCTGCTGATCATCGCCGATCATGCGTCGGCCCATGTGCCGACCGACATCGATCTGGGCATCGATCCCGCGCTGCTCAGAGAGCATATCGCCATCGATATCGGGGTGGCGGAAGTGAGCGGGTTGCTGGCCGCGCAACTGGGCTGCACGGCGATATTGGGCGGGGTGTCGCGGCTGGTGATCGACCTCAATCGGGAGGAGGATGCGACGGGCCTGTTGCCGGTGATGAGCGACGGCCATGCCATCCCCGGCAATCGCGAAGCCGATCTGGCCGACCGGATGCTGCGTTTCCACCATCCCTATCATCATCAGGTCGCGGCGCTGCTGGACGGCATGACGTCACCCTTCATCCTGTCGGTGCACAGCTTCACCCCGCGTCTGGCGAGCGATCCGGCGCAGCAGCGGCCATGGGATATCGGCATTCTCTATAATCAGGATGATCGCGCGGCGCGGATCGCCATCCCCTTGCTGGAGGCGGCGGGGCTGAAGGTTGGCGACCAGCTGCCCTATTCCGGGCAATTGCTGAATGCGACGATGAACCGCCATGCCGAAGCCAATGGCATCCCCTATCTGGGGATCGAGATGCGGCAGGATCTGGTGGGCGATGCGGCCGGGCAGAAACGCTTTGCCGATATCCTTGGCCCGATCGTGCTGGAATGCCGGAGTCGGCTGGCATGAGGCGGCTGGCGCCGATGCTGCTACTGGCGCTGCTGGCTGGTTGTGGCGAGCAGGCGTCGAAGCCGGGCAATCAGGCGGCGGGTGCGCAGGCGCCGGTCGATGATGGCAAGGCGGATTGCATCACCGGCCAGTCTGAAGAGTGGGCGCATGATTGCCTGATCGAGCGGCAGGGCGACCAGTTGACGATCCGCCACCCCGACGGCGGTTTCCGCCGCTTTCGCGTGCTGGCCGACGGGCGCGGGCTGGAGGCGGCGGACGGCGCGGAACCGGCAAAGCTCAAGATCACCGGCAAGCAGCAGATCGAGGTGGCGACCGGGGACGACCGCTATCGCCTGCCCGCGCAGATTGCCGGATCGCGCTGATGCATGGCGGCCCGATCCTGACGGCGGCGCAGATGCGCGCGGCGGAACAGGCGGCCTTCGATGCAGGCGTCGATGACTATGGCCTGATGGAGACGGCGGGCGCGGCGGCGGCGGAAATCATCTGGCGCGCGGGGCATAAACGCGACACGCTGATCCTGTGTGGGCCGGGCAATAATGGTGGCGACGGCTTCGTGATTGCGCGGATATTGCGCGATCGCGGCGTGCCAGTGCGGGTGGCGACGCTGGGCGAGAGTCGCACGCTATCGAGCCAGCGCGCGCGGGTGGCATGGGGCGGGCCGGTAGAGGATATGATGACGGCGGCGCCTGCGACGCAACTGGTCGATGCGCTGTTCGGCACCGGCCTGACGCGCGGGCTGGATAGCGCAGTGGCGGAGCGGCTTTGTTCGCTGGTCGAGGCTGCGGCGTACAGCCATGCCGTCGACCTGCCGAGCGGGGTGGAGACGGATAGCGGGGCTTTGCTGTCCTCCGTACCGCGTTTTGGGACGACTATCGCTTTGGGGGCATGGAAGCCCGCCCATCTGTTGCAGCCGGCGGCGCGGCATATGGGGCGACTGGTGCTGGCGGATATCGGCATCGCTGTGCCGAGTGCGGTGCATCAACTGGGTGCGCCGGTGCTGGAGGCGCCGGGGGCAGAGGCGCATAAATATACGCGTGGATTGGTCGCGGTGGTTGGCGGGGAGATGCCGGGCGCCGCTTGCCTGTCAGCAGAAGCAGCCGCGCGGTCGGGGGCTGGCTATGTCAGGTTGATCGCTGATACGCCTGTGCCCGTCCTGAGCCGTGCTATCGTGCAAAGCGCATCCCTGGACTTTAATCGTGCCAAGGCCATCCTGATCGGACCCGGACTTGGTCGGAACCCTTCCGCCTGGGAAAGGCTGGCTGCGGCAACTGGGGCGAATATCCCCTTTGTGGCCGATGCGGATGCCTTATGGCTGTTCGCGGAAATGGGGTTCGGGGACTTGCCCTCCCCCGCGATCGTGACGCCGCATGAAGGTGAGTTCGACCATATGTTCGGCGACGATGTCGGCAACAAGATTGACCGGGCACTGGCGGCGGCGGCACGAAGCGGTTCCGTCGTTGTCTACAAGGGCGCGGACAGCGTGATCGCCGCGCCGGATGGGCGGGCGGCGGTTGCGAGCGGCGCGTCACCATGGCTGTCGACCGCAGGCACGGGCGATGTGCTGGCGGGCCTCGCTGCCGGGCGGCTGGCGGTGACAGGCGATCCGTTCCGCGCGGCTTGCGAGGCGGTGTGGCTGCACGGAGAGGCGGCGCGGCGGGCCGGTGCGGCTTTTGTCGCGGATGATTTGCTTCGCATGCTGCCAGCGGCTATCGCCGCGCGATTGTGACAGACAGCGAAATAGACAGCATCATCCGCGTCGCCGCCAAGGGCGATGGCGTCACGGCCGACGGCCGCCACTTTCCCCTGACAGCGCCGGGCGACTGGATCAGGCCGGACGGAAGTGTCGCATTCGGTGTCCACCATGCCGTGCCGCCCTGTAGCCATTTCCCGGCCTGCGGCGGGTGCCAGCTCCAGCATCTGGACGAGGAAAGCTATGCCGATTTCGTGACGGCGCGCGTCACCGGCGCGCTGGCCGGGCAGGGCATCACACCCGGAACGGTGCTGCCGCTCCATATTTCGCCGCCGATGACGCGGCGGCGCGCGTCGTTGCGCGCGGCGCGGGCGGGCAGGAAGATTACCATCGGCTTTGCGGAGGAGGGCAGTCACAAGCTGATCGACCTGCAAATGTGCGCGGTGCTCGATCCCCGGCTGTTCGCGCTGCTGGCGCCGCTGCGCGATCTGCTGGGCCTGATCCTGCCGGACAAGCGGGCGGCGCATGTGCGCATGTCGCTGATCGACCAGGGTGTCGACCTGTTGCTGGAGGGCGTGAAGGTCGCCGGGCTGGCAGCGGATGAAGGGCTGGGCGATTTCGCGCGAACGCACGGGCTGGCGCGGCTGACGATCGATGAAGGCGATGGCCCGCAGACGCGCTGGGAGCCGGAGGCGGCGACGATCAGCTTTGGCGGCGCGGCGGTAGGTTTCCCGCCCTTCTCCTTCCTTCAGGCCACGCCAGATGGTGAGGCGGCGCTGGTCGGCGCGGTGCGCGATGCGCTGCCGGGAACGGGTGCGATCGCGGACCTGTTCTGCGGGCTTGGCACCTTTGCGCTGGCGCTGGGCGCGAAGCGGCCGGTCTATGCAGCGGAGGGCGCGCGTGACGTGATCCTGTCGCTGAAACTGGGCGCGGCGCGGGCGCAGCGGCGGCTGGTGGCGGATCATCGCGATCTGTTCCGGCGGCCGTTGACGCCGGAGGAACTGAACCGCTTTGCCGCGATCATACTGGACCCGCCGCGCGCCGGCGCGAAGGAACAGGTGTTGCAGATCGCAGCGTCGGCGGTGCCGCTGGTCGCCTATGTGTCCTGCAATCCCGCCAGCTTTGCGCGCGATGCGGCGCATCTGGTGGCGGCGGGCTATGTGCTGGAAAGCGTTAAGCCCGTAGGGCAATTCCGCTGGACCACCCATGTCGAACTGGTGGGCATTTTCCGGCGATAACTTGCCAGTTTCGTCATTGCGAGCGCAGCGAAGCAATCCACTGGAGCACCGATGGATTGCTTCGCTGCGCTCGCAACGACGGAGTGAATTGATCGCAGGCAAAGAAAATCCCTCGCCGCCAAGGGGGAGCGGCGAGGGATAGCATTCTCTCCTGCGGGGCGGTTAGCCCAGCTTGATGACAGTTGCGCGACGGCGCGGCGCGACGGTTTCGGCATAGAGGCTGGCCATCGGCTCATCTTCCACTTCGATCGTCGATTCCGACGTGAAGCCGTTGAAGCCGGTGCGCATCGCCGCGCCATAGGCGCCGAGCATGCCGATTTCGATATAGTCGCCGACCTTCACGTCATCAGGGAGCATGAAGGGGCCGACCATATGGTCCATATCGTCGCAGGTCGGACCGTAGAAGGAGAAGGCGGTCATCTCCTCCTCGCTCTCTTCCTCGCGCAGCAGAGCCACGGGGAAGCGCCAGCCGATATGCGCGGCGTCGAACAGCGCGCCATAGGCGCCGTCGTTGATGTAGAGTTCGGTCCCGCGGCGACGTTCGACGCGCACGATGATCGAGCTATATTCCGCCGACAGCGCGCGGCCAGGTTCGCACCACAATTCCGACGAATAGCTGACCGGCAGGCTTTCGAAACCACGGTGGATCGCTTCGAAATAATTTTCGAGCGCGACGGGCTCCATGCCCGGATAGATGGACGGGAAGCCGCCGCCGACATCGATGATGTCGACCGTGACGGCTGCGTCCACGATCGCGGCGCGCACGCGCTCGATCGCATCGCTATAGGCCTGGGGGCTCATGGCCTGGCTGCCGACATGGAAGCAGATGCCCAGCGCATCGGCGGCCTGACGGGTGGCCATCAGCAGTTCGCGGGTTTCGCCCAGTTCCGCGCCGAACTTCGACGCGAGGCTGAGTTCCGAATGTTCGGACGAGACGCGCAGACGAACGCACAGCTCCAGATCGGTCGCGTCGCCGGTGGCGCGCATGATCTTTTCCAACTCCTCGATCGTGTCGAGCGAGAAGGTGCGCACGCCATAATCATGATAAGCCAGCGCAATCGCTTCCTCGGCCTTGACCGGGTGCATGAAGCACAGCTTGACATGGTCTTCGCCCGCCAGCGTCTCGGCGACCAGACGCACTTCCGCGATCGAGGCCACGTCGAAATGCGTGATGCCCGATGCGTACAGCGTGCGGATCAGATCAGGAGACGGATTGGCCTTCACCGCATAGAGCGAGCGACCCGGAAACTTCTCCGTAAAGAAGCGGGCGGCCCGAGCAGCGGCTTCGGGGCGAATCAGCGTTACCGGTGCTGCCGGTGTGAGGGTGGTCGCTACCCCCAGCGCGCTAGGATGCTTGTGCAATTCAAGGGACCTCCAGTGTAGTTCAGGGCGAAAAAGCTGCCTTGCGGTGGAAGTCCCATGGGGCAGCGGACGGTCGATATATGCGGAGGGGTCCCCCCTGTAAAGCACGCATCTCAAATTTGTTGCGCACCCTGCCATGAACCGTGCTGGAGTGTGGGTGAGGTGTTGAAAAGAAAGGAAATTTCTATCGGGCGGAAGATGCTTTCCGCCCGATTAACGCAGGCAATCATGCGCCTGTGCGGTCAAAATCAGGACAGGCGTGTCTTGAAATCGTCATATGAAAAGGATCGGATTTCCGTGAGTTGGTCGGATTCGGAATTCCACAGCCAGATGGCGGGCAGAGGCACGCCGTTGAAGGTGTTGGTCTTCACCATCGAATAATGGGCCTGATCGAGGAAGGCGATACGCGCCCCCGGTTCGGCCCCGCCGGGGATGCGATAATCGCCGATGATGTCGCCCGCGAGGCAGGATGGGCCGCCAAGGCGCGTGACCGGGCCTTCCTCCGGCTCATGCAGCATGGCGGGGCGATAGGGGGCTTCGATCACGTCGGGCATGTGGCATGTGGCGCTGATGTCGGTAATGGCGACGGGCATGCCATTGTCGATCACGTCCAGGATTTCGCCGATCAATATGCCGGCGTCGAGCGCCATCGCTTCGCCCGGTTCGATATAGAGTTCGAGGCCGGTCTGCGCCTTGATCCGTTGAAGGAAGGCGATGAGGTCGTCAATCTGGTAATCGGCGCGGGTGACATGATGGCCACCGCCGAAGTTCAGCCATTTGAGGGTGCCGACATGGGGCATGACGAACGGCTCGATCGCGGCCCAGGTGCGTTCGAGCGGCAGGAAATCCTGTTCGCACAGATTATGGACGTGCAGGCCGTCGACGCCTTCCAGATGCTCGGGGCGAAGCTGGTTCACCGGGAAACCGAGGCGGCTGTGCGGCTGCGACGGATCATATTTGGGCACTTCGCCCTCCGGATGGAGGGGGTTAAGGCGCAGGCCGATGTCGAAGACGCGGCCTTCCGCGCGCGCCGCGTCGATCACCGGCTTCATCCGGGCGATCTGGCCGGGGCTGTTGAAGATCACATGATCGGAAATCTTCAGGATTTCAGCCAGATCGGCAGGCTTATAGGCGGCGCAATAGGTTGCGACTTCACCCTTATATTCCTCCCTGCCAAGGCGCGCTTCATAGATGCCCGATGCGCAGACGCCGTCCAGATATTCGCCCAGCACGCCCCCAAGCGACCACATGGAGAAGGCCTTGAGCGCGCCCAGCACCTTGATGCCGGCGCGGTCGCCAATGTCGCGCAGGATGGACAGGTTCCGCCGCACCGCGGCCTCATCCACCACGAAGGCGGGCGAGGGGACGCGGTACAGATCGAAATGAGCGAAAGCGGCGGGATCGCCGGCGCGGGTTTCCATGACAATGTACTCCGTGCTCCTGCGAAAACAGGAGCCTAGGGCGCCAAAAACGGCGCCCGGAACCCTGGGCTCCTGCTTTCGCAGGAGCACCTTGATTTTAGAACGACAGCGGCGCGTCCAGTTCCTTCACCTGCCAGGGCAGGCCGTGCTTGTTCAGCATGTCCATGAAGGGATCGGGATCGAACTGTTCGATGTTGAACACGCCTTCACCCTTCCAGGCGCCCGTGAGCATCATGGCCGCGCCGATCATCGCCGGGACGCCGGTGGTGTAGCTGACCGCCTGATTGCCGGTTTCGGCATAGGCTTCTTCATGATCGCAGACCTGATAGATATAGACGGTCTTTTCCTGACCATCCTTCTGGCCGGTGGCGATGTCGCCGATATTGGTCTTGCCCTTGGTGGTGGAACCCAGGCTCGACGGTTCGGGCAGTACGGCCTTCAGGAACTGAAGCGGGATGATTTCCTGGCCATTATAGATGACCGGATCGATCCGCGTCATGCCGACATTCTGGAGAACCTCCAGATGCTTGAGGTAAGCGTCGCCGAAGGTCATCCAGAAGCGGATACGCTTGATTTCCGGATAGAATTTGGCGAGCGATTCCAGTTCCTCATGATACATGAGGTACATGTTCTTGGGGCCAACCTGATCGAAATCGAAGCTCTGCTTGTGGCTGAGCGCCGGGCCTTCGACCCATTCGCCGTTCGCCCAGTGACGCGACGGGGCGGTCACTTCGCGGATGTTGATTTCCGGGTTGAAGTTGGTGGCGAAATGCTGGCCATGGTCGCCGCCATTGCAATCGAGAATGTCGAGCGTGTCGATCGTATCGAGCAGATGCTTCTTGATGTAGCTGGCGAACACGCTGGTCACGCCGGGATCGAAGCCAGAGCCCAGCAGCGCCATGATGCCGGCTTCCTTGAAGCGTTCCTGATAGGCCCACTGCCAGCTATATTCGAACTTGGGCGTGTCGCGCGGTTCGTAATTGGCGGTGTCGAGATAGTCGGTCTTGGTCGCGAGGCAGGCGTCCATGATCGCCAGATCCTGATAGGGGAGCGCCAGATTCACGACCAGCTTGGGCTGCACCTTCTGGATGAGGGCGACGGTTTCCTCGACATTGTCGGCGTCGACCTGGGCCACGTCGATGGTCACGCCGGTCAGCGCCTTCACCGATTCGGCGACCTTTTCACAGCTCACAATCCGACGGCTGGCCAGCGTGATATGGCTGAAAATATCGGGATTCATCGCCATCTTGTGGACCGCGACGGAACCGACGCCGCCTGCGCCGATGACCAGAACCTTGCTCAATTCAACTGCTCCATATCTATGGTCGCGCCAGACGCGCGAAAGCGCCCATATAGGGACGTCTCGTGACAGCGCAAAGTCAGAGTTAGAAGCTGGCGCCGTCGACCTTGGTGATGGTCAGCGCATCGATATCGATTGATGGCACGCAGCGCAGGTTGATCGCGCGCATCTCACCCTGGGGCGATTTGCCGAGCGCGAAAGGCTCCGTCCCGCAGGTTTTGCAGAATTGATGCGTGATATTGTGCTTGTAGAAGAGATAGTCGGTCAGGCTCTCCGCGCCGCTTTCCAGCGTGAACTGGTCGACGGGCACGAAAGTCAGGACGAAGCCCTTGCGGCTGCAATGGGAGCAGTTGCATATCATGCCTTCGGTTGGCGAGGCGGCCGCGACGCTGAAAGTGACGGCCCCGCAGTGGCAGCTTCCGGTATAGGGCATGATCGTTCTCCTAAAAATGCCTAAGCGCGGAAGAGCTTTTTCCACCAAGGCGTTTTTTCGACATTCGCGGCAACGCTTGGGTCCAGAATTTCACCTTCATCAGCGCTCACGTCGAAGAAGCCGAGATTGTGCTTCTGCGCGAGTTCACGAACGGCATAATATGCTTCTTCGGCTTGCGACCATGCGAAGCCGACATAGATAACTGATTTTCCAATGGAATAATCCGTCAATCGCGCGTCTTCGAGGTCGTCGTCGGTGATAGTAGGGCCATGGATGTTCGGGAAAACCCGATCCATGTCCTCATACCATCTTCTCAGCTTGTCGGTTGTGACAGTAGGATCACTATAATCATGAGGTTCGGTCCACTCCGTCTAATGCTCGTACCAGATCATGAAGTCGGTTCGATTTTTCGGGGCATGCCCCGGTTCAAACACCATCAGGTCATAGCTCATTGATCGCCTCAGCCTTTCAACGGTTTCGGAATGTGGCGAACCTTTTCTTCCGTGACAATCTTCATCTGACAGTGGAGTGATAGTTAACTCACAAGCCGCTTCAATCCCTCGACCCTATCGGCCTCCACCGCTGGCTTGTCCTTGCGGATCCGCGCGATCCTTGGAAAGCGCATGGCGAGGCCGGATTTGTGGCGCTTGCTGTCGTGGATGCTATCGAACGCGACCTCCAGCACCAGCGTCTTTTCCACCTCACGCACCGGGCCGAAGCGGTTGACCGTGTTCTGGCGGACGAAGCGGTCGAGCCATTTCAGTTCCTCGTCGGTGAAGCCGCTATAGGCCTTGCCTACGGGCAGCAACTCGCCATCGTCTGTCCAGCAGCCGAACGTATAGTCCGAATAGAAGGACGACCGTTTGCCGTGGCCGCGCTGGGCATACATCATCACGCAGTCGGCGGTCAGCGGATCGCGTTTCCATTTATACCAGAGCGCCGCCTTGCGACCGGCGATATAGGGGCTGTCGCGGCGCTTGAGCATCACACCCTCGATCGCGGCGTCGCGGGCGCCGGCGCGAATGTCGGCCAAGGTTTCGAAATCGGGGGCGTCGATCAATGCCGACAGGTCGAAACGATCGGGCATGAGATACGGCATATAGGCTTCGAGCCGGGCGCGGCGTTCTGTCCAGGGCAGGGCGCGCAGATCGGCGTCGCCCTCGATCAGCAGGTCGTAGAGGCGGACGAAGGCGGGATAGTCGGCCATCATCTTCGCGCTGACGGCCTTGCGGCCGAGCCGCTGTTGCAGGGCGTTGAAGCTGGCGGCCTCTCCCCCTTGCGCATCGCCCTTTACCAGCAATTCGCCGTCCAGAACGGCATGGCCGGCGAAGGCCTGCGCGATTTCGGGGAAGCTGCCCGATATGTCATCGCCTGCGCGGCTGTAGAGGCGCGTCTCCTTGCCCGTGCCGACGATCTGGATGCGGATGCCGTCCCATTTCCATTCGGCGGCATAGTCAGTGAGGTCGACGCTGTCCGCCTCCAGCGGATGGGCGAGCATGAAGGGACGGAAATAGGGCGTGCCTTCGGGATCGGGGCGGCCGCTGCGGCCCTCCGCCCAGTCGAACAGGGCGGCATAGGGCGGGGCGAGCGCGTGCCAAACCTGCTCCACATCATCGACATCGAGGCCGAAGGCCTGCGCGAATCCGGTCTTGGCGAGCCGGGCGGAAATGCCGACGCGCAGGCCCCCGGTGGCAAGTTTGAGCAGGGCGAAGCGGCCCGATGCGTCGAGATGGTCCATCATCTGCGCCAGCGCATCGGGCGCGGCGGCGCGGCTGACATTGTGCAGGCGATCGATGACGGCGGAGAGGCTGAGCGAGCCGTCGTCCAGTTCGGCGGGCTGTTCCTCCCGCTTGGGCCAGAGCAGGGCGACGGTTTCGGCGAGGTCGCCGACATAGTCGCGGCTCATTTCATAAAGGATGGGATCGGTGCGGGCGCGGATCATCTCGCTGATGGCAGAGGCCTTGACGGCCTTCAGGTCGAGATTGCCGGTCAATGCAGCAAGCGCCCAGCCCCGGTCCGGATCTGGCGCTTCGCGCATATAGGCGGCGATGAGGGCCAGCTTGCCATTGCGCGAGCGGGTGTAGACGAGGCCGTCGAGCAATTGGGAGAATTGCCTCATTGACTACAGACCAAATGCGTTGGGCTCCGTATCGCGGATACCGAAATTGCTCCAGTCCGGATCATCACTGTCTTTGCAGCTTGCAATATCGTAGAAATTCTTCGAATAATATCGTTGGTTTGTAAGTCATCATTATCAATCATAGGGGATAATCCATGAGTGTGCAGGTTGATGTGTACAGTGTAGTGGGCGGCAATATGTTTGCGACGATCCTCTGCGAAGTGCCGCCCAAAGTCGGAGATAGGATTAGGTTAGTACCTCCGCATAATATTAAGGTTGTAGCGGAAGTTATGCATCAGATTCGTCCAGGTGGTGGTCCTGAATTACAATATTGCATCGGTGTTTAGGTCCGGTATTTTTCCACATCACCCCTCATCCTCCTCTTCGCGGCCCACCAGCGCCAGCGCGCGGGCGCGGATCTGGTGGGTCATGCACCAGTGGAGCAGGGCTTCTTCGCGGCCATGGGTGATCCATGTTTCGCTGGGCGCGACTTCCCGGATGGTGTCGGTCAGTTCGTCCCAGTCGGCATGGTCGGATATCACCAGCGGCAGTTCGACATTCTTCTGCCGCGCGCGCTGGCGCACCCGCATCCAGCCCGATGCCATGGCCGTGATTGGATCGGGCAGGCGGCGGCTCCAGCGGTCGTTGAGGGCGGATGGGGGCGAGACGACGATAGCGCCGCGCATTTCCTTCGCCACCACGCCGGTTGCCGGGCACAACTCGCCCATGTCGATGCCGAAATCCTGATAGAGGGCGCACATGCGTTCCAGCGCGCCATGGATATAGATGGGCGCCTGATGGCCGCGCGCGCGCAGTTCGCAAATCACCCGCTGCGCTTTGCCCAGCGCATAGGCGCCGACCAAAATGCAGCGATCGGGATTGGCGTGCAGCGCGGTCAGCAGCCGGTCCATTTCGCTCCCCGTATCGGGATGGCGGAAGACGGGCAGGCCGAAGGTTGCTTCGGTCACGAAGATGTCGCACGGCACCGGTTCGAACGGCAGGCATGTTGGATCGGGCCGACGCTTGTAATCGCCGGTCACGACCACGCGCTCGCCGGCATGCTCCAGAACGATCTGCGCCGATCCCAGCACATGGCCGGCGGGGACATAGCGGATCTTCACGCCACCCAGCCTGACCTCCTCGCCATAGCCGACCGCCGTGCCGCTGGCTGTGCCATAGCGGAGGCCCATGATGGCCAGCGTTTCCCGCGTGGCCCAGACATGGCCATGGCCGCCACGCGCATGATCGGCATGGCCATGCGTCACCAGCGCTCGCTCCTGCGGCAGCGACGGGTCGATCCACGCATCGGCGGGGCGGACATAGATGCCGGTGGGGTGCGGTTCGATCCAATGGGCCATGGGTGTAGAAGATGGGAGAGGCGGTCGCGGTTCCGCAAGGAGAGTCATCGCTCCGTCATCGCCCGGTCATGGCGGTGACACGCCATTGCCCTATCGGCGCGCCAACGACCCGTCAGCGAGGAGTGCGCTCATGACCGCAGCAGCCCACACGAAAATCACCAATGCGGTGCATCGTCATCGCCATCTGTCCAAGCAAGGCCTGCTGGAGCGCGCCTTCACCTTCGCGTTTCGGGGGCTGGTCTATGCCCAGATCTGGGAAGACCCGGCGGTGGATATGGAGGCGCTGGCAATTACGCCCGATTGCCATGTGGTGACGATCGCGTCGGGCGGCTGCAATGTCCTGTCCTATCTGACCGCCGATCCGGCGAAGATCACGGCGGTCGATCTCAACACCGCGCATATCGCGCTCAACAAGCTGAAGCGCACGGCGGCGCAGACCTTGCCCGATCATGCGGCTTTCCATCGTTTCTTCGCCCGCGCCGACGACAAGGCGAATATCGCTGTTTATCGCAGTCATGTCGCCCCGCATCTGGACGAGGCGACGCGGCGTTACTGGGAAGGGCGCGACCTGATCGGTCGCCGCCGGATCGGCGGTTTTGCGCGGGGCATCTACAAGCATGGCTTGCTTGGCCGCTTCATCGGCGCGGCGCATCTGCTGGCCCGGCTGCACGGCATCAACCCCAAGCGGATGTTGGATGCGCAGAGCCGCGAGGAACAGCGCGAAATCTTCGAGCGGGAACTGGCGCCGATCTTCGACAAGGGCTTCGTGCGCTGGCTGACCAGCCAGCCGGCCTCGCTCTTTGGCCTGGGTATCCCGCCTGCGCAGTTCGAAGCGCTGGCGGGCGATGACCGGATGGACACTGTGCTGAAGGCGCGGCTGAAGAAACTGGCCTGCGATTTCGACCTGAAGGACAATTATTTCGCCGTGCAGGCCTTCGGGCGCGGTTATGCCGGCGGCGAAGGGCCTTTGCCGCCCTATCTGCAAGCCGCCAACCATGAGGCTGTGCGGGCGCGCGCCGAGCGGGTCGATGTGCGGCACATCAATTTCACCGACTTCCTCGCCAGCCAGAAGATGGCATCCTGCGACCGCTATATCCTGCTCGACGCGCAGGACTGGATGGATGACGATCAGTTGAACGCACTCTGGGCGCAGATCACGCGGACGGCCAAGCCCGGCGCGCGGGTGCTGTTCCGTACCGCCGGGGAGCCGAGCATCCTGCCGGGGCGGGTGGCCGATGCCGTGCTGGATCGCTGGGACTATCAGGCCGAGGCATCGCTAGATTATACCGCGCGCGACCGGTCGGCCATTTATGGCGGCGTCCATCTCTATGTGCTGAAGGGCGCCTGATGAGCCATCGCCAGTTGATGGATGGCGTCTATCGCTATCAGCGCCATATCTATGACCTCACCCGCAAATATTATCTGCTGGGGCGCGACGGGCTGATCGCCGATCTGGACGTGCCGAAGGGCGGCGCGGTGCTGGAAATCGGCTGCGGCACCGGGCGCAACCTGATCGCAGTGGGCAAGGCCTGGCCAAAGGCACGTCTCTATGGCGTCGACATCAGCGAGGCGATGCTGGAAACGGCGCGCGCCTGCGTGACGAAAGCGGGCATGGGCGATCGGGTGACGCTGGCGCAGGGGGACGCCTGCGGCTTCGACGCGGAGGCGCTGTTCGGTCGCGCTAAATTCGAACGGGTGTTCATCAGCTATGCGCTGTCGATGATCCCGGAATGGGAAATGGCGTTGCATCAGGCGGCCCGCTGCGTCGCGCCGGGCGGCCGGCTGGAGATTGTCGACTTCGGCCAGCAGGAGCAATTGCCGACGCTGTGGAAACGCGCGCTGTTCGGCTGGTTGGACCAGTTCCATGTCTCGCCCCGGCGCGAACTGAGCGGAGCGATCGAACGGCTGGCGCAGGATATGGGTGGCTTCCCGCATAGCCGCACACTCTATCGCGGTTATGCGGTGCGGGGTGGGTTGATCCGGGTGTAAGGGCCCGCCCAGTTTAGCTGACGAACAACCCACCTCCGTTCGTCCTGAGCCTGTCGAAGGACGCGCGTTGATGGTAGAACAGGATATGGTCTTCCATGCATATATCCTCCGGTGCAGCGATGGGTCTTTTTATGCGGGCCATGCGGAGGATTTGGAAACCCGTATCGCCCAGCATCAGCAAGGCTTGATCGGCGGATATACAGCTGTGCGCAGGCCGGTGGCTCTGGTCTGGACCGACAGTTTCGGGACGCGAGAAGAGGCGTTGGCTGCCGAGCGCCGAATCAAAGGATAGAGCCGGGCGAAGAAGCAGGCCTTGATCGTTGGTGATTGGGAGCGGTTGAAATTGCTGTCGCGTAACCGGCAAGGGGGATGAGGCTGGTGTTATCGCGCGTCGTTGACCTTCGGTCGCCCGCGGCTCGACAGGCTCAGGACGAACGGAGGTTGGGAGGATGGTTCTTCAACTGGTCAGCCTTGCGTCGCGCCTATGCATCGAAAAGCGGTCGCACCCTCACCCCCTCAATCTCCCCTGAACAGCGTGCCCGGACGCGGCCTTTCATCCACATGCAGGCTGAAAATGTCCGGGCGGGAATAATGGCCGACTACGTCCAGATCATAGCGCGCCCGAATGAGGTCGCTGGTATCGATCTCCGCCGTCAGCAATCCCGTCTCGCGCTCCAGCGGTCCGGCCAGCACGTCGCCGAGCGGCCCCACGATCATGCTGCCACCCTCGATCAGCGGCCGGGCATCCTCCCAGTCGGGCACCGCCTTCCCCAGAGCGGCGGGCGAGGGCTGGACCTGACAGGCGCTGATCACGAAGCAGCGGCCTTCATGCGCGATATGGCGCATCGAACTGCGCCAGACGTCACGCTCGTCCACCGTGGGCGCACACCAGATGTCCACGCCCTTGGCATACATGGCCGCGCGGAACAGCGGCATGTGATTTTCCCAGCAGATCGCCGCGCCCAGCCTGCCCGCCTGGCTGTCGACCACCGGCATGGTCGATCCGTCGCCCTGTGCCCAGATCAGCCGCTCCGTGCCGGTCGGCATCAGCTTGCGATGCTTGGCGACGATGCCGCGTTCCGGTTCGATGAACAGCGCCGTGCAGAAGAGCGACGCGCCGGACCGTTCGATGACGCCCAGCACCAATGTCGCGCCGGTGCGGGTGGAGAGCGCCGCCAGTTCCGTCAGTTCCGGTCCGTCCAGATCGACCGCATTGTCATGATAGCGGGCAAAGGCATCACGCCCGGCGGGCATGCGATAGCCCAGCCGCGTGCCGAAATCCTCCCCCTTGGGATAACCGCCCAGCAAGGCTTCGGGCATGACGATCAGAGAAGCGCCGGAGGATGCAATGCGATCCTCGAACGCGAGTATATTATCTAACGTAGCTGCCTTGCCCGCATAATCGGAACCGATTTGCAGGGCGCCAACAATCATCTTGCTCATGCCGACGCCCTAACCATCCTGACGGTCAGGCGAAAGGGCCAGTTGGCCTGTTCAGGCCGCCTGACGTTCCAGCAGTTCCAGTTCCAGCCGGTCCCAGATTTCCACCAGCGCCGACACCAGATCGCGCATCATCGCTTCGGTATGGGCCGGGCCGGGGGTGAAGCGCAGCCGTTCCGTGCCGCGCGGGACGGTGGGGTAATTGATCGGCTGCACATAGGCGCCATATTCGGCGAGCAGGATATCGCTGATCCGCTTGGCCTTGACCGGATCGCCAACCATCAGCGGCACGATATGCGTGACCGACGGCATGACCGGCAGGCCGGCCTCCGCCATCAGATGCTTGAGCAGCGCGGCCGACGCCTGCTGGCCCTCACGCTCTTCGCTCGACCCCTTCAAGTGGCGCACGCTCGCCAGCACGCCGGCGACCAGCACGGGTGACAGCGAAGTGGTGAAGATGAAGCCGGGCGCATAGCTGCGGATCACGTCGATGATCATCTGGTCAGCGGCGATATAGCCGCCCATCACGCCAAACGCCTTGCCCAGCGTGCCTTCGATGATGGTCAGGCGACCGGCTACATCGTCCCGTTCGGAAATGCCGCCGCCGCGCGCGCCATACATGCCCACCGCGTGGACTTCGTCCAGATAGGTCAGCGCGTTAAACTCGTCGGCCAGATCGCAGATTTCCGCGATCGGCGCGATGTCGCCGTCCATCGAATAGACGCTTTCGAACGCGATCAGTTTGGGCGCTTCGGGGTCTTCGGCGGCTAGAAGTTCGCGCAGATGCTCCACGTCATTATGGCGGAAGACTCGCTTTTCGCAGCCCGAATTGCGGATGCCCGCAATCATAGAGGCATGGTTCAGCTCGTCGGAAAAGATGATGCAGCCCGGCAGCAGCTTGGCCAGCGTCGACAGGGTCGCTTCGTTAGAGACATAGCCCGAAGTGAAGAGCAGCGCGCCTTCCTTGCCATGCAGATCGGCCAGTTCGCCTTCCAGATCGACGTGATAATGGGTGTTGCCGCCGATATTGCGGGTGCCGCCAGAGCCAGCGCCGACATCATGGAGCGCTTCCTCCATGGCGGCGACCACCTTGGGATGCTGGCCCATGGCGAGATAATCGTTGGAGCACCAGACGGTGATCGGCTTGGGACCATTATGGCCGTGGAAACAGCGCGCGTTGGGGAACGCACCCTTGTTACGCAGGATGTCGATGAAAACGCGGTAACGACCTTCGCTGTGGAGCCGGTCGATCGCCTGCGAAAAGATATGTTTGTAGTTCACTACGCCTGTCTTCCCGTTTCCTCGCGCGCTGATTTTCTTCGCTGCGCCATCCTCTTACCCAAGGCGGCATTTACCTGCGCCGCCGTGTCATTACCAGCGATAACCGCTCGCAACTTTAGGGAGAAATACCTATCAGACTGATAGATAGAATTGGCCATAGGACAAATGGCCCATGCCATTCAAAGCTCTCATTCAAAGCGCTTCGATGTGGTCGAGGCCATAGGAGGCCAGTGCGGGGCGAAGGGCTTCCACCTTTTCATCGACGCGGGTGAAGACGGCGGTGCCGGGCGCTGGTGCGTCTGGCCAGGCTTGACCCTGCGTCAGATAGAGGATGCGGCGGGCGATGCCATCGCCGCCATGGACGAAGCCCATGGGATGCGGCGCGGCGGCAGCAAGCTCCTGTTCCACCAGCGGAAAATGGGTGCAGGCAAGCACGACCATATCCATCCGGTCGCCGCCCGGCTGATCGGTCAGACCGGCCAGAGCATCGCGGGCGATGGCCGGGTCGAGTGCCTCGCCTCGCAGCTTCGCTTCGGCAAGCTGGACCAGCGCCGCCGATCCGTGTCGCAGCACCGTGCAGTCCGCGCCATGTTCCGCCGCCAGCCGATCGACATAGGGCTGGCGCACGGTGGCGTCGGTGCCCAGCACGCCGAAGACGCGGCTTTTGGAGAGCAAAGCGGCGGGCTTGATCGCCGGGACAGTACCGACCACCGGAATGTCGAGCGCCGCGCGCACATGCTGGAGCGCGATGGTCGACGCGGTGTTGCAGGCGATGACAGCGAGGCGCGGGCGATAACGCTCCACCAGCCGGCCGAGCAACGCAGGCACGCGCGCGGCGATTTCCGCCTCGCTCTTGATGCCATAGGGGAAACCGGCGCTGTCGGCGGCATAGATGATGCGCGCCGTCGGCAGTGCGGCGCGCGCCGGGGCAAGGATGGACAAGCCCCCCACACCGGAATCGAAGAAAAGGATGGGAGCATCTGGCGCGACCGTCATGCGCGCCTGTGTCGCGGCATGGGGCGAAGCTGTCAACGGCAGCGCTTGCAAAGCGGGCCGCCCGCTGCCACCTCGCCGGGCCAAGAAGGAGATCAGGATGACCGACCGCACCATGAAGCAGAAGATGATCGCGGGCGAACCCTATCATGCCAATGATCCGGAAATCATCGCCGATCAGCTGGCAGCTGCGGAATGGATGCAGCGGTTCAACGCCACCCTGCCGCCGGAGCGGGAGGCCTTGCTGCGCGAAAGGCTGGGCGCTTTGGGTGCGGGATCAACCATCCGGCCGCCCTTCCATTGCGACTATGGCTTCAACATCTTTCTGGGCGACGGCGTGTTCCTGAACTTCAACTGCGTGATCCTGGACGTGGTAGAAGTATCGATAGGGGACGGGACGCAGATCGGCACGGGCGTACAGATATTGACCGCCGACCATCCGCGCGATCCGGCCGAACGGGCAACCGGCATCGAATGGGGCAGGCCGATCCGCATCGGCTGCAATGTATGGATCGGCGCCGGGGCGATCATCCTGCCGGGCGTAAAGATTGGCGACGATGCGCTGATCGGGGCCGGGAGCGTGGTGACGCGCGATGTGCCGGCGGGCGCGACCGTGGTCGGCAATCCTGCGCGGATACGTTAAGAGCATCCTAACCCCATTGCCCCGCGCGCCTGTCACGCTATGGTCGCGCGCAACTTATACTGGCGATTTTCATGACACCTCCCTGGCTTCTTCCTGCTTTCGTTCTGGCGCTCGGCTATCTGCTCGGCTCCATCCCCTTTGGCCTGTTGCTGACGCGCTTTACCGGTGCGGGCGACCTGCGGCAGATCGGGTCGGGCAATATCGGCGCGACCAATGTGCTGCGTACCGGGCGCAAGGGGCTGGCGGCGGCGACATTGCTGCTGGATCTGCTGAAGGGCGCGGCGGCGGTGCTGATCGGCGCATGGCTGATCGATGGCGGTGGGCCGATGGCAGGCGCGATGGCATTCATTGGCCATTGCTATCCGGTCTGGCTGCGCTTTGCCGGGGGCAAGGGCGTGGCGACGATGATGGGCGTGGTGACGGCGATGTTCTGGCCGGCGGGCTGCATTTTCGCGGCGGTATGGCTGGCGGCGCTGTTCGGGACGAAATGGTCGTCGGTCGGCGGCATGGCGGCGGCGATCAGCGCGCCGGTTGCCATGTGGGCGTTCGGTCGGCTTGATCTGGTGCCGGTGGCGCTGGCGCTCGCCCTCATCGTGCTATGGCGGCACCGCGCCAATATCGCCCGGCTGACGAAGGGCGAGGAGCCGAAAATCGGCAAATCCAAGGACGCATCCCCGCAATGAGCGAGCGGGACCGGTTCGAGAGGCTGCGGCTCATCCGCTCCCCCCGGATCGGTCCGGTCAGTTATCGGCAATTGCTCGCGCGGTTCGGTTCCGCGGGCGAAGCGCTGCGCGCCATTCCCGATCTTGCCGCGCGTGGCGGGGGCAAGGCCAGCGTCGCCGATGCGAGCACCGTAGAGCGGGAGATTGCCGCGACGCGGGCGCTGGGCGCGCGATACCTGTTGATGGGTGATGCGGATTATCCGGTGCTGCTCGATCAGATGGAGGGCGCGCCGCCGGCGCTGATCGTGCGGGGCGATGTGACGCTGGCGGCAAAACCTTGTGTCGCGATGGTCGGCGCGCGCAACGCATCGGCAGCGGCTTGCCGCTTTGCGCGCAGCCTGGCGCAGGATTTGGGGCAACGGGGCGCGGTGGTCGTGTCGGGCCTCGCGCGCGGCATCGATACGGAGGCGCATCGCGGGTCGATCGACAGCGGTACGATCGGTGTGATCGCCAGCGGCATCGACATCGCTTTCCCACCGGAGAACCGGGATTTGCAGGCGCAGGTGGGAAGCCAAGGTCTGCTGGTGACGGAGCATCCGCCGGGCGTCCAGCCGCTCGCCCGCCATTTCCCCGCGCGCAACCGGATCATCGCCGGCCTGGCGCTGGGTACGGTGGTGGTCGAGGCCGCGCCAAAGTCCGGATCGCTCATCACCGCGCGACTGGCGGGTGAGGCGGGGCGCGAAGTGATGGCGGTGCCAGGATCGCCGCTCGATCCGCGCGCGCAGGGCTGTAATTCGCTGATCCGCGAGGGCGCGATCCTGATCCAGAATGGCACGGACATTATGGAGGCGATCGGCGGCTTCGACCCCCGGATGGTCCGTCAGGGCAGCTTCGACTTCATCGGCGAGCCGGTGTCGAGCGATGTGGCGGAGGGCGAGCGGACGGCGGTGATCGCGCTGCTGGGGCCAGTGGCGGTCGCAGTGGATGAAGTCATTCGCCAGTCGGGCTTGTCGCCGGCGGTGGTGCAGACGATATTGCTGGAATTGGAGCTGGCGGGCGGACTGGAGCGGCAGGCTGGAGGGCGAGTCAGCTTGGCATGACATATGGCATTTCTGATCCCGACAAGGAGTTTCGCTGGTTTTTCCATGGTCTGCGTCTGGCGGTGGTAGCTGGATTTCTGGGCTTTCTATTTTTCGGCGCATCTCCCAAACCCTCACCGAAAAACGACCTGGTGTTTGGTTGCTATAAAGCGCCCGACGGGCCGTCTTTTCGGCTTGCAGCCAAAGGTGCGATTTTTGGAGCAGAAGTGCCGCCGACTCCATTTCGGCTGGAAAATGCGAAGATTGGAATTGTCCTGAACATTGATGATCCCATCAATTTAAAACGCACAGCCAGCGGCTACAGATTTGTGCAGACACCGGGCGGTTCCGGTCGAAACTATCCATTCGTCGTGCGATCCGGAGATAAAGCCTATTACACCCATGAAGAGCGAAATCTCGATATGCTTCACATAACCGCTGACGACGGCAGAGGATTTGAGTATCGGCGGCAGGCAACCCATCTTTGCAGCGGGATTGACGCCACCGCTTGACGCCGTCCGTTTCGACCATCCACACTCGCGCGTATACGTGAGAGACTTTTCTACCGGGGCCTGAATGCAGCTTGTCATTGTCGAATCGCCGGCCAAGGCGAAGACCATCGAGAAATATCTGGGCGGCGATTTCCACGTCCTCGCCAGCTATGGCCATATCCGCGACCTGCCGGCCAAGGATGGGTCGGTCGATCCTGACGACGGCTTTGCCATGTCGTGGGAAAATTATGGCGACAAGGGCAAGCAGCTCAAGGCCATTGCCGACGCTTCCAAGCAGGCGACGCGATTGATCCTCGCGACTGACCCTGATCGCGAAGGGGAAGCGATCAGCTGGCATGTGCAGGAAGTGCTGCGCGCCAAGAAGGCGCTGCCGCAGACGGTAGAGCGGGTGACGTTCAACGCCATCACCAAGGCGGCGGTGCTGGACGCGATGGCCAAGCCGCGCGCACTGGACGAGGATCTGATCGACGCATACCGGGCGCGCCGCGCGCTCGACTATCTGGTGGGCTTCACTTTGTCGCCGGTGCTGTGGCGCAAGCTGCCCGGCGCCAAGTCGGCGGGCCGCGTCCAGTCGGTCGCGCTGCGTCTGGTGGTGGAGCGCGAGCGGGAGATCGAAAGCTTCACGCCGCAGGAATATTGGTCGGTCGCGGCCGAGATGGAGCAGGGCGGGCAGGGCTTTACCGCGCGCCTCGTCCGCTGGAAGGGCGAGAAGATCGACCGCCTGACCATCGGCAAGGAAGGCGACGCCATGGCCGCGAAAGCCGATGTGGAGGCCGGTCGCTTCACCGTCGACAAGGTCGAGACGAAGCCGCTCAGCCGCAATCCTCCCGCGCCGTTCACCACCTCGACATTGCAACAGGAAGCCGCGCGCAAGCTGGGCTTTTCGGCCAGCCACACGATGCGGATCGCGCAGCAACTCTACGAGGACGGCGCGATCACCTATATGCGTACCGACGGCGTGCAGATGGACGGCAGCGCCATTTCCGCCGCGCGCAAGGCGATTGCGGAACGCTATGACGGCGGCTACCTGCCCGAAAAGCCGCGCCAATATCAGACCAAGGCGAAGAATGCGCAGGAAGCGCATGAAGCCATCCGCCCGACCGAATTCCATCGCGACAAGGTGGGTTCGGGCGATCATGCGCGCCTCTATGACCTGATTTTCAAGCGCGCGCTGGCGAGCCAGATGGCCTCGGCACGGCTGGAGCGCACGACGATCGATCTGGTCGATGGCAGCGGCAGCCACACGCTGCGCGCCACGGGGCAGGTGGTGATCTTCCCCGGCTTCCTTGCGCTCTATGAAGAGGGGCGGGACGACAGCGACGACGACGACAGCAAGATCCTGCCGCGCATGGCGCAGGGCGATGCTCCGGCCAAGAAGAAGGTGACGGCCGAACAGCATTTCACCCAGCCGCCGCCGCGCTATTCTGAAGCGTCGCTGGTGAAGCGTCTGGAAGAACTGGGGATCGGTCGTCCGTCCACTTATGCCTCCACGCTTCAGGTGCTCAAGGACCGCGACTATGTGCGGATCGAGAAAAACCGCTTCTTCGCCGAGGAGAGCGGGCGGCTGGTGACAGCCTTCCTCGAACGCTTCTTCGAACGGTACGTATCCTACGACTTCACCGCGGGGCTGGAAGACGAACTGGATGACATCAGCGGCGGCCGTGCCCAGTGGCAGGCTGTGCTGGAGGCCTTCTGGCGGGACTTCAAGCCCAAGACGGCCGAGGTCATGGAACAGAAGCCGTCGGACATCACGGCGGAGCTGGACAAGTTTCTGGAGCCGATGCTGTTCCCTCCACGAGCGGACGGCAGCAATCCACGCGCCTGCCCGATGTGCGGCGACGGGCAATTATCGCTGCGGGGCGGCCGGTTCGGCGCGTTCATCGCCTGCTCCAACTATCCCGAGTGCAAATATACCCGCAAGTTCGGCCAGCCCGGCGGCAAGGATGGCGAGGATACCGGACCGGAAATCCTTGGCCAACATCCCGAAACCGGGCAGGATATCGTCAAGAAATCCGGGCGCTTTGGTCCCTATATCGAAATGGGTGAGGGCAAGGAGGCCAAGCGTGGATCGATCCCCAAGGATCTGCCCGATGGCGAGATGACGCTGGACTGGGCGGTGAAGCTGCTCAGCCTGCCGCGCGAAGTCGGCCTGCACCCGGAAACGGGCAAGCCGATCGTGGCGAATATCGGCCGCTTTGGTCCCTATCTGCTGCATGACGGCAAATATGGGCGGTTGGCAAATACGGCCGAGATTTTCGAGGTCGGCATGAACAGCGCCGTGGTGAAGCTGGCGGAAGCCGCGAACCGGGGTGGCCGGTCGAGCGGCGGTCGCGAGCCGCTGAAGGTTCTGGGCGCCCATCCACGTACCGATGCCGAGATCAAGCTGATGGAAGGCCGTTATGGCGCCTATGTCACCGACGGCACGACCAATGCGACGCTGCCCAAGACGGTGGACAAGGACCAGTTGACGCTGGAGGAAGCCGCGCAATTGATCGACGCGCGCGCTGCGGCCGCCCCGGCGAAGAAGGGCAAGAAGGCGCCTGCCAAGAAGGCCGCGGCGAAAAAGCCGGCGGCAAAGAAGGAAGCGGGCGAGAAGAAGCCTGCCGCCAAGAAAGCCTCGGTAAAGAAGAAGGCTGCGGCGGAGTAAGGCCCATGATCTTACGATGGATCATGACCATTAGCCTGATGTCCGCCGCCCCGGTTATGGCGGCGGAGCGGCAGGTGGCGCGCTTTTCGGTAGGTGAGCGGGAATTGTCCTGGACCTTGCCCGATGGCTATTGCCTGCCCAAAGGCACGCTATCCACCGTCGCCCAGATGATTTCCTCGGTGGATCAGCAAAATCTCACGCTGCTCACCCTGTTCCCTTGCGATGCGGACGCAGAGAAGATTGATCGCTATATATTGGTGAAAGCGCCGGTATCGGCACTGGCCGCCAGCATACCGCGCAAGCAACTGCTGACCATGATAGGCGCCGAGTTCGACAAGCCGGAATTAAAGCAGTTTCTTGAGGGTAACAGCTTGAGCGCCGATCTGGAAAAGCGGATGTCGTCGCTATTCGGGACGAGTGCTGAGGCGACGGGCACGGTCGTTCCCATGGGGATCAACGACAATTGTGGGCTTGTTGGCGGCGCCATGCAGTTCAAGCTCGGCACTGTCGCGACGCATGTTGGATTGGGCGGTTGCGTCACGGCGGTCGATGGGAAGGTCCTGTCCACCTATGCCTATGACAATTATCAGGGTCCGGAGACGGTAAAGGCACTGCTCAGCCGGGCCACGGAACTGGCGCAGTCGATCATCGCCGAAAACGAGGCGCCGACCCCATAAGGCCGTCAGGCGGCGCGCCGCACCTGGTTGCGGCCGCCGGTCTTGGCCGCATACATGGCGATGTCGGCGCGATGGAGGCTCGCCTCGATCGGTTGGGCCGGTTCGCCACGGCTCAGGCCGATGCTGGCGGTGACGCGCATCATGCGGCCGTTCGTTGCGCGTACCCGCAGAGCCTGGATCGACGCGCGGACATGTTCGGCGCGGCGTGTAGCCTGATCTTCATCGCAATCGATCAGGCATACGGCAAATTCCTCGCCGCCCAGTCGGCCGCATAGATCGACCGGGCGCAGCGCCTGCGCGATCGCCGTCGCCACGGCATGCAGCACGGCGTCGCCGGTCTGATGCCCATGATCGTCGTTGAAGCGTTTAAAATGATCGATATCGATCAGCAGATACCAGTTGCCCGGCTGGCGGTGGACCTGCTCGGCCCGATCGAAAAAGGCGTTACGGCTGAGCAGGCCGGTCAGGCCATCGATCTGTGCCAGTCGCGCCAGTTCGGCCACCCGCAATTCCAGTTCCTGTCGCAGCCGCCGGTTCTCCTCGCTCTGTCGGACGAGGAGGACGCAGACGGGTGTGGAAATGCTGCCGGAACAGAAGATGCCGACGCTGAAATAGCGCAGCGGAATGAACATGCCGGGTATCAGCGAAACGACGGTCATAATGACCACCGTCCCGAACACGGATATGCCCACGGCACAGGCGATTTTCTGTTTCGGACCCATGGAACGGAGCCGTAACGGCATAAGGTAAATGATGAATTTACCCGAATGGCCAGATTTTACAGGCTTACGCCAATCATCTGCTCCGTTCACTTCGAGCTTGTCGAAAAGTCGGCGCTTGCGTTCTCGACAAGCTCGAACCGAACGGATGTGGTGGATGCAATTTGTGGCTCTGGACTTGGATGGCTTTGCCATGATTCATGCCGTCATTGCGAGCGCAGCGAAGCAATCCATGGTGCGACAATGGATTGCTTCGCTGCGCTCGCAATGACGATTTAGCCTGAATATCTCGCTTCAGTCCACCCAGTCGAGGCCGATGTCGCGATAGATGAAACGATCATCCTCCCAGTCTTCCTTCACCTTGACGTGCAGGTAGAGGTGAACCTTCACACCCAGCATGCTGGCCAGTTCGGCGCGGGCCTTCGACCCGATTTCCTTCAGGCGCTGGCCGCCCTTGCCCAGCACGATGGCGCGCTGGGTCGGGCGGGCGACCAGGATTTGCTGGTGGATTTCGACCGACCCGTCGTCGCGTTCCTTATACTGCTCGGTGTCGACCGCAGCGGCATAGGGAAGTTCGGCGTGCAACTGGTGATAGAGTTGCTCGCGCGTGATTTCCGCCGCCAGCATCCGGTCGGTGGCGTCCGACACCTGATCTTCGGGGAAATGCCACGGGCCTTCGGGCATGGCGTTGGCGAACGCGGTCTTGAGTTCGGCCAGGCCGTCGCCGGTCTGCGCGGAAATGAAGAAGGTTTCCTCGAAACCGACCCGCTCATACAGCCTCTGGGTATGGACCAGCAGCTTTTCCTTGATGGAAATATCGACCTTGTTGAGGATCAGCCATTTGCGCTCCGGGCGATGGACCAGCGCTTCGATGATCGGCTCCATCTTGGGACCAAGTCCGGCCTTGCCATCGACGACCAGCGCGATCAGGTCCGATCCCTGCGCACCGCCCCAGGCGGCCTGCACCATCGCACGGTCCAGCCGGCGCTTGGGCGCAAAGATGCCGGGCGTGTCGACCAGCACGATCTGCGCGTCGCCCTCGATCGCGACGCCCATCACGCGGGTCCGGGTAGTCTGCGCCTTGGGGCTGGTGATCGCTACCTTCTGCCCCACCAGCGCGTTTACCAGCGTAGACTTGCCCGCATTGGGCGCGCCCACGATCGCAACGACGCCGCAGCGCTGGGATTCCATATCAGCCGTCAAATTCATTCCATCCATTCAAATAGGCAGTGCTCCTGCGAAAGCAGGAGCCCAGGATGCAGGTCATGTCCGACGACCCTGGGCTCCTGCTTTCGCAGGAGCACTCGCTTAGCACAGATTGCGCTTATCCCGCCAATTTCTCCAGCAGCGCCTTGGCGGCTGCCGTTTCGGCTTCCTGCTTCGATGCGCCGGTCGCGCTCGCTTCGCCCGCGCCCTTGATCGACACCGTCACGGTGAAGCGCAGCGAATGTTGCGGTCCCGACCGGTCGGTCATCACATATTCGGGGGGCTTGCGCTTGTTGGCGGCGGCCCATTCCTGAAGATAGGATTTGGGGTGGCGCGGGGCGCTGGTCTGGGTGTCGACCCGGCTGCCCCACAGGCGGCGGACGAGCGCACGCGCTTCCTCCAGCCCGGCCTCCAGATAGAGCGCGCCGATCAGCGCCTCCATCACGTCGCCCAGCACATTGTCACTGTCGGCCGCGCCATCGTCGCGCGCCTGCTTGCCCAGGATCAGATGCTTGGGCACGCCGGCCCCGCGCGCGATCTCGGCGCAGGTTTCGCCCGACACCAGCGCATTATAGCGGCGCGACAGCTTGCCCTCCGGCTCTTCGGTAAAGCGCTCATAGACCCATTCGCCGATCAGCAGGCCCAATATGCGGTCGCCCAGAAATTCCAGCCGCTCATAATTGACCGCCTTGGCGCTGCCATGAGTCAACGCCTGTTCGAACGCAGCCCGGTTTTTGGGCGCGCGACCGATCAGTTCCTTCAGCCAGCTATCTGTATCGGGCCCATGCGAACTCACTTTCAAAAGCCTTCCCCGATACGGCTCCAGCGGGCGGCGGTGAACCAGGTCCAGGGGAGCAGCCAGTTGGCGCTGCCGTCGGTGGAAAAGATCGAGATCATCGCCTTGCCGACCAGATTCTTTTCCGGGACCAGACCGATGCCGCCGCCTTCGACCGCCGGGAAGCGGCTGTCGGCGCTGCGATCGCGATTGTCGCCCATCATGAACAGATGGCCTTCGGGCACCAGCACCGTATCGCGATCATCCGCCGCGCCATCGGGCACCAGATCGAGGACGTTGTAGCTCTTGCCACCGGGCAGCGTTTCGCGGAATTGCGGATAACGGCACTGCTTGCCGCCACCGGGCGCGGCCTGTTCGAATTCCGGGCGGTAGCAGGGGGAAGCGGCGCCTTCCTTGGCAGCGGCGTCCTCCATGTTCGGCGTCACCGGGATAACGAGGTCGGCGACCTTTTGCTTGGGGATGGCCTGACCGTTCAGATAGACCGTGCCGCCGCGTACCGCGATCATGTCACCGGGCAGGCCGATAACGCGCTTGATATAGTCGTTCTTCTGGTTTGGCGGCGCCTTGAACACGACCACGTCGCCGCGCTGGGGCGTGGAGGCCAGGATGCGGCCGGGGATCAGCGGGACCGAGAAGGGCAGCGAATAGCGCGAATAGCCATAGGGCCATTTGGCGACCAGCAGATAATCGCCGATCAGCAGGCGCGGCTGCATCGATTCCGACGGGATGTTGAAGGGCGAGATGATGAAGCTGCGCAGGATGAAGACGAACAGCCCCAGCTTGGCGAGAAACCAGAGGAAATCCCGCGTTTCGGATTTGGCAGTCATGGACGTTCGTCTTTTCCTTCGCTCTGGCCCGAAAAGGGGCCGTCGCGGCTTTTGCGGCGTCGTAAAGGCCGCGTCAAGCACGCGACATGGTGCATTGCACGCCGGACCCGTTTAAGCAGAGACAGAATCGACCGGTGCAGCGTCGATATCGACCAACATCATAAGAGGACAACTGCATGACCAGCCCTGCACTGTCAGGTTCCTTGGCGGCCATTGCCGCGCTGCCGCAAGCCGAACTCAAGTCCATTTTCACGACCGATCCCGACCGTTTGTCCAAGCTGGTGCTGACGCAGGGAGGATTGCGGTTCGACTGGTCGAAAACCCATTTGACCGACGATCTGCTGGCCGCTTTTCAGGCGCTGGCCAAGGAACAGGATTTCACCGCCTGGCGCGACGCGCTGTTCGCGGGTGAAGCGGTCAACAACAGTGAAGGCCGCGCGGCCGAGCATCCCGCCGAACGGGGCGAGGGCAATGCGGAAAGCGTCGCCATGGCGAAGGCGCTGCACAACCGCATGCGCGCGCTGATCGACGCAATCGAGGCGGGCGCGCTGGGTGAGGTTCGCCATATCCTGCATATCGGCATCGGCGGGTCGGCGCTTGGCCCCAAGCTGATCGTCGATGCGCTGGATGGCGACGGCGTGCGCTATGATGTGGGCATCGTGTCCAATGTCGATGGCACCGCGCTGGAGCGGGCGATCGAGGGGTTCGATCCGCACACCACGCTGATCGCCATCGCCTCCAAGACCTTCACCACCAGCGAAACCATGCTGAACGCGGCGAGCGCGATCAACTGGATGGTCGAGGCCGGCGTCGAAGACCCCTATGGCAAGGTGATCGCGCTGACCGCCGCGCCGGAAAAGGCGATGGAATGGGGTGTCGATGAAACCCGCATCCTGCCTTTCGCGGAGTCGGTGGGCGGCCGCTATTCGCTCTGGTCGTCGATCGGTTTCCCCGCCGCGCTGGCGCTGGGCTGGGATGCATTCGAAAGCCTGCTGGAGGGCGCGGCGGCGATGGACCGTCATTTCCGCCTGTCCGACCCCAGCGAGAATGCCCCGCTGATCGCTGCCTTCGTCGACCAATATTATACCCGCGTGCTGGGCCTCCAGACCCGCGCGCTGTTTGCCTATGACGAGCGGCTGGCGCTGCTGCCCTTCTACCTCCAGCAACTGGAGATGGAGAGCAACGGCAAGAGCGTGACCCGCGACGGGCAACCGGTCGAAGGACCGAGCGCGCCGATCACATGGGGCGGCGTGGGCACCGATGCGCAGCATGCCGTGTTTCAGTTGCTGCATCAGGGCACGATCGTCTCGCCGGTCGAGTTCATCGCCTCGATCGAGCCAGGCCATGCGCTGGACCCGGCGCATCATCGCGCGCTGCTGGTCAACTGCTTCGCACAGGGTGCGGCGCTGATGCGCGGCAAGGAGAATGCGGACGATCCGGCGCGCGCCTATCCCGGCAACCGGCCGTCGACCACGATCCTGATGGACGATGTGACGCCCGAAGCGCTGGGCGCACTGATCGCCTTCTACGAACATCGCACCTTCGCCAATGCGGTGCTGATGGGCATCAACCCGTTCGACCAGTTCGGCGTGGAACTGGGCAAGGAAATCGCCAAGTCGATCGAGGCCAACGGGCCGACCGGCTTCGACCCGTCGACGATGGCGCTGATCGACCTCGCGCTGGGCGGGGAGTAACCACGACAGCCGTTCGTTTCGAGCGTGTCGAGAAACGCGGGCACAGCGCTTCCCGCTTCTCGACTTCGCTCGAAGCGAACGGAGGTGGTTTGTCTACCAGCAAGAAGATTCCCATTTGTAACTCCGCGCCCCAGCCGCCATATCCGCCCCCAAGTTTGATGGCGCGTCGCCCAACCCGTGATGCGCCGAGCGGAGGCCATGCATGAGCGAGTTTGATTTCGACCTTTTCGTCATTGGCGCCGGATCGGGCGGCGTGCGCGCCTCCCGCGTCGCGGCGGCGCATGGCGCGAAGGTGGCCGTGGCCGAGGAATTCCGGGTCGGCGGCACCTGCGTCATTCGCGGCTGCGTGCCCAAGAAGCTGCTCATCTATGGTGCGCATTTCGCCGAGGATCTGAAGGACGCCCGCCGTTTCGGCTGGGACGTGCCGGAATGCGGCTTTGAATGGACCACGCTGCGCGACAATGTGCTGGCCGATGTCGACCGGCTGGAAGGGCTGTATGGCAATACGCTGAGCAGCCACAAGGTCGAGGTGATCCGCGAGCGCGCGACCATCACCGGGCCGCATGGCATCAAGCTGGCGAGCGGGCGCGAGGTGACGGCCAAGGTCATATTGGTCGCGACCGGCGCCTGGCCGGTGGTGCCGGAAGTGGAGGGCGCCGAACATGGCATCACCAGCAACGAAGTCTTCCATCTGGACGAATGCCCCAAGCGGATCGTGATCGTCGGCGGCGGCTATATCGCCAATGAATTTGCCGGCATCTTCCATCAGTTCGGCAGCCACGTGACGATGGTCAATCGCGGCAGCGACCTGCTGCGCGGCTATGATGCGCAGATTCGCGACCGGCTCCTCCAGATCAGCATGACGAAGGGGATCAATTTCCGCTTCAATGCGAAGATGGAGCGGATCGAGAAGAATGACGACGGCACGCTGTGCGTCCATTTCAAGGATGGCGATCCGGTCGCGGCGGACGTGGTGCTGTTTGCCACCGGGCGCAAGCCACATGTCGGCGGGCTGGGGCTGGAGACAGCCGGGGTGGACCTGACCGAGAAGGGCGCGATCAAGGTCGACGATTATAGCCAGACCACATGCGAGAGCATCTATGCGGTGGGCGACGTTACCGACCGTCTGCAACTGACCCCGGTGGCGATCCGCGAAGGCCATGCCTTTGCCGACACGGTGTTCGGCGATAACAAGCGGAAGGTCGACTATAGTTGCGTCCCTTCCGCCGTGTTCAGCCATCCGCCGCTGGCGGGCGTGGGCCTGACAGAGGCGGAGGCTAAGAACCAATATGGCACGGTGAAGGTCTACACGTCCGATTTCCGGCCGATGAAGAATGTGCTGGCGGGGCGTGAGGAACGGGCGCTCTACAAGATGATCGTGGACGCCACGACCAACAAGGTGGTCGGCCTGCACATGATCGGCCCGGACGCGCCGGAAATCCTGCAAGCCGCCGCGATCGCGGTGAAGGCGGGCCTGACCAAGCAGGATTTCGACGACACCGTCGCGCTGCACCCCAGCATGGCCGAGGAACTGGTACTGCTGAAATAAGCCAACGGTGTTCCTGCGAAAGCAGGAACCCAGGGCGGTCAGGCGCTTCGCGTTAAACCCTGGGCTCCTGCTTTCGCAGGAGCAGTTTCACACGGCAGCGAAAGTCACTACCAGCGCATCGCGCCAGGCCGGTTGCGCAGGGTCCACCGCGTGGATTTCCGTCACGCCGTGGAGGATGCGGTGATCGTCGATCAGCATCGTGTCGCCGGCCTGAGTAAGCGTGAATTCGCCCAGCGCCGTGCCGTCCGGCGCGCCGATCCGGGTGACACCTTCGCGCACATTGCGGCGCTCCACCAGCATCACCAGCACATGGTCCACGCCGTCGCGGTGCATGCCTTCGGGCGTGGGACGGCCATTCTCGCCCGGCTTCGCTTCGATCCGGAACTGGTGCAGTTCGACATGCCAGTCGCCCTTGCGCGCTGGATCGAAACTCTCGGCGGCGAAGGCGAAAATGGATTGCAGGACGGGGCTGTCCACCGTCTCCGGCTGTACCGGATCGAACCAGCGCTGCACGTCGCCGTTGAGCGGGTTATAGTCGCGGCTCTGATAATGGGGCTGGTGCGGCTTGCGGCTATAATGCCCGGCTTCCAGAGCAAAGGCGGCATGGCGGCGGCGGCGATATCGCCCGCCATCGGCCATGTAGAGATCGGGGCCAAGATCGTTCCAGCTTGCGGCGAAACGATCCCAGTCCTGCGGGGCGATGCCAAGCTGATCGAACAATGCCGCGCCGGACAAGCGAGCATAGCCGTCCTTTGTCAGGGCGTCTTCGATTGGGGAAAGGCTGTCCGTGTCGCTCATCTTCATTCCTCTAGTGGAGGCAACAGACGAGCGACAGGGCCAGTTTCCGCAAGGCGGATTGTCACGACCCCGTTCGTGCTGAGTAGGGTCTGAGCAAAGTCGAAGACCCGTATCGAAGCACTGATCCTTCGATACGCCATTTCGACAAGCTCAATGGCTACTCAGGGCGAACGGCGGTAGGGTGAATTACGCGATCGTCGGCACCATGCCGCCTTCCACCCGCAGCGCGGCGCCGTTGGTCGCGGCGGCGAGCGGGCTGGCGAGATAGGCGACCATCGCGCCAACCTCATCCGCTTCGATCAGCCGCTTGATCAGCGACAGCGGGCGCAGTTTGGTGAAGAATTCCGCTTCCCGCTCGGCTTCGGGCGCATCCTTGTTCTCGACGACGGAGCGGATGAACTCGACAATGCCTTCCGACCGGGTCGGGCCGGGCAGCACGCTGTTGACCGTGACGCCGGTGCCGCGCGTATGTTCGGCCAGGCCACGCGAGATGGAAAGCTGGGCCGATTTGGTCATGCCATAATGGATCATCTCGGCAGGCGGCAGCAGGCCGCTTTCGCTGGCGATGAAGATCACGCGCCCCCAATTCTGCTCCAGCATCCTGGGGAAATAATGGCGGGACAGGCGCGCGCCGCTCACCACATTCACCTCGAACAGATGGTGCCAGTCTTCATCGCTGATGTCGGCGAAGTCCTTGGCCTCATAGATGCCCAGATTGTTAACGAGGATGTCGGTGCTGGGAACGGCCGCGATCAGCGCGGCGGCGCCTTCCGCGGTGGCGGGGTCGGCGAGCACGGCGTTGACCGGCAGGCCGATTTCGGCGGCGGCGGCGTCCAGCTTGGCCTGGCTGCGGCCGGTGATGGTGACGGCCACGCCTTCTTCGGCAAGGCGTTTGGCGATGGCAAGGCCGATGCCGGCGGTCGATCCGGTGACGATGGCGCTCTTGTTGGTCAGTTTCAGGTCCATGGGGCTACTCCCTCAAGCATGATTGATACAGCGAATGAGACAGTAGATAGATTTTTGCTGATTGATGATTAGATGGAACATCATCACTTCAGAAGTGAATCCAGCGCATGAATAACCATTTCGCCGATGTCGAAAATTTCCTGATGGTCTCCAGCGAGGGCAGTTTCGCGGCCGCGGCCAAATCCCTGCGGCTCACCCCTTCGGCCGTCAGTCGCTCGATCGCCCGGCTGGAACAGCGGCTTAGCGTGTCGCTGATCCGGCGGACGACGCGATCGCTGGCGCTGACGCGGGAGGGGGTGGCCTATCGCGACCGGATGGTGGCGATATTGAGCGACATGGCCGAGGTGGAAAACAGCCTGAGCGACAGCGGGCAGGGGCCGCGCGGGCTGCTGCGGATCAACGCCTCGCCCTCCTTCGGGATCGAATGCCTGATCCCGATCCTGCCGCGTTTCTCCGAACTTCATCCCGCGATCGTCGTGGACCTGACCCTGACCGACGCGATCGTCGATCTGGTGGAGGAGCGGGCGGACATCGCCATCCGCATCGGCCCGCTGCGCGACACGCGACTGCGCGCAAAGAAGCTGGGGCATAGCCGCATGGTCCTGGTGGCCAGCCCCGGCTATCTGGCGCGACGCGGGACGCCGGTGACGCCTGACGATCTGGCCACGCATGATTGCCTGCGCTTCAGCTTCCGCCGGTCGGTGGATAGCTGGCCCT
This sequence comes from Sphingobium sp. AP50, assembly GCF_900109095.1. Taxonomy (GTDB): domain Bacteria; phylum Pseudomonadota; class Alphaproteobacteria; order Sphingomonadales; family Sphingomonadaceae; genus Sphingobium. The sequence goes on along the minus strand of NZ_FNYZ01000006.1, from coordinate 155,605 downwards.
TCCGGATCAACGGCAAGCCGGTCCAGCGACCGGTGCAGGGGCGCTTCTTCGGCAATTCGGGCGAAGTGGTGCGGCGCATGGCGATCGCGGGCGGCGGCATAGCCCGGCACGGCCGCTTCCATGTGGCCAGCGACCTGCGCGAAGGGCGGCTGGTCGAGATATTGGCGGACTATAATGCCGGGGATGGGGAGGATATCCACGCCCTCTATGCAGCGGAAGACCGGGCGGCGGCACGGGTGCGGGCCTTTCTCGACTTCCTGGATGAGGCGATGGTCATAGAAGGGTGATGTGGGCCTTCCATAGTGAGGGGCTATGGCAGGGCATGATAATCTTATTTTACCGCATGGACTCCTGTGGGCATGACGCCATTGTCTGATCGTCAAATCCGGTTATATCAGAACAGTTATTCTATTATGGAGGGGAGTGGCATGTTGACGCGCCGCCAGTTCGGGAAAGCGTTGGGCGGATCGGCGGCTTTGCTGTCCGGCCCGGCATGGGCCGCCCCCTTCCGCACCATACCGCAGCGCGCTTCCGCCCGTGTCATCGTGGATAATGACTTTTCCGGCGATCCCGACGGCCTGGTGGCGCTGGCGCATCAATTGCTAACCCCCAAGACGCGCACGGTTCTGTGCACCTCCTCGGCGCTGGATCGCAAACTGGTCGGCAACGTACCGGCGGACCGCTCGGCCGCGATCGGCAAGGATATCGCATTGGACCTGATCCGCCGCGCGAAGATTGTCGCTGCCCCACCGGTGGAGGCCGGGTCCGAGCATCTCAATCTGGATGCCCCCGAAGCCAGCCCGGCGGCGAGGGCGATCGTGGCGGAGGCGATGCGCAACGACAAACTGCCGCTCTACATCACCTGCGGCGGCCCGCTGACCAATGTCGCGGCGGCGATCCGTCTGAAGCCGGAAATTGCCGGGCGGATGACGCTGATCTGGATCGGCGGCGGGCGCTATCCGCAGGGCGGCTGGGAATATAATCTCTCGGCCGATCTGGCGGCAGCGCGGATCGTGATCGAGCAATCCGCGATCCCGATCTGGCAGATACCGCAGAACGCCTATCGGCAGATGCAGTTTTCCGTGGCGGAATTGCAGGATCGGATGCGGCCGATCTCGGACTTTGGCGCCTGGCTCTATGACAAATTCACCACGCCGCCCGAATTTGTCGATGTCGGCGGAAGCTGGCCGCTGGGCGACAGCCCGACGGTCTTGCTGAGCGCCATTTCCGGCGAAAGCAGCCAATATGTTGACCGCCCGGCGCTGCGCATCAAGCCGGATGGCAGCTATGGCGATCCCGTAGGCAACGGGCGCATGATCCGCGTCTATGAAATGCTGGACGCTCGCCTGACCTTCGAGGATTTCCTGTCGCTGATGCGGATACACGCGGCGGCGGGGTAACGGGATGAAGGGGCGCCCCGTCAGCAGGGCGCCCCTTCATCCGGTCAGAAAGCGACCACCATCGACCCGCTGATCGCGCGGGGCGAGCCGAGATAGGCGGTGGTGGCGGTGCTGGTCAGGCCCGTGCCGGCATAGCCGATATAGACCTTGTCAAACAGGTTGCTGACATTCAACTGGAAGAAGGTCTTCTTGAGGCCCCATTGCTCCAGCGAGAAGCGGGCATCCAGATCGACCAGCGTATAGCCGGGCAGCTTCACCGTGTTGATGTCGTTGATATAGCGTTCGCCGGTCCGTTTGATTTGAAGACCAAGGTCGACAGGGCCGAGCGTGCCCTGAATGCGGCTGCCCAGCGTATAGACCGGGGCGCCGGCCTCCCGCTTGCCGGCGGTCGCGGCATAGGCGGTCGCACTGGTCTGGATATCGTCCTTGATCTTCGACTTGAGGTAAGAGCCGAAGACATAGACCATCAGATCCTTGACCGGGCGCACCGCAAAGCTGCCGTCGACGCCATATTTGTCGACCCGGCCCAGATTGCGGGTGACGGTGCAATCGCAATCGGCGTCATAGGCGCTGGCCAGACGGTTGTTGTAGCGGGTGTACCAGGTCGAAAGCTGCGCCTGAATGATGCCCGACTGATAGCGGAAGCCCAGATCAAAGGCATCTGATGTTTCTGGCTTGGGATTGCCCGAGCTGGAGCCTTCATCGAAGTAGATCGCGCCATAAAGGGCATCGGTACCCGGCACCGACAGGTTCTTGGCATAGCTGGTGAAGACGCTGGCCTTGCCATTCAGCTTGTAGGTGACGCCAAGATTGGGCAGCAGCTTGTTATAGTCGAACTTGCGCGATTGCGGCGCGGCATAGGCGCTGTTCGACGCCAGCAATGTGTCGACCCCAGCCTGCGTGGCGGGGCAGTTGACGTTGCCCGACGCATCGGTGGTCACGCAATATTGGTTCAGGTCGCGGCTGAAGAAGGGCATGCGCGCGCCCAGCAACAGGATGACCTGATCGTCCAGATAGGCGCCACGATACTCGCCCGAAATCTGGTTCAGCGTGGCATAGGACAGGCGGTTGCGCTTCTGCACGACATTGCCGTCGGCATCGACGATCGGGTTGTTGGACGGGAAGACGTCGACCGGGCTGCCGTCCAGTGTCAGATAGCCCGCCTCGCCGGTCTGGCGATGGCGCGCGCGGTCATAGGTATAGGACAAGCGCAGGCGGTTGTTGGGATCGACCTCATAGGAAAGGTTGGCGATCACACCATAGCGCTTCGTCACCGTCTGGCTTGGGGAAAGGACGCGGACGAAATCCTGCGTATCGCCATCGCCATTCAGGTCCACGCCGCCGACATAATAATATTGGGTCGTGCTGCTGGATGCGGTGTTGCGGCTGTCCTTCGTGTAAGAGCCGCCCGTATTGCCGTCCGCGCTGGAGCCTTCATAGGCATAGGATGTGCCGCCGCCATTGGCCTTGGTATATTGGAAGCTGGGATCCACCGTCAGGGTCAGGCCGCTCGCCAGCGTGAAGCGCGAATTCAGGCGGACATTGCCCGTGTTGGACGGGTTGTAGCGGCGCTCGAACGCGGAGCCGCAGCTATTGGCATAGTCGGTAACGCCTGCTTCGGCCGTATCCACCGAACAGGTGGCGGTGTCGTAGAAACGGCTGTCGGTCGTGCCGGGGAAGGTCGCGGTGGTGTAGGTCGAGCCGTTGAACGTATTGCGGTTCTCATTGTAATGGCCCGCGATCGAGATGAAGTCGCCGCTGCTGCCGATCGGCTGATAGATCTTCCCATTATATTGCTGCTTATCGACGCCGCCATAATTGGTGTAGGTCGATTTGTTGGTCGCGTTGGAGGCAGAGAACCAGGCCTTGGTGCCGAAGGGCGTGAAGACGCCGGTCTGGAACATGCCGAAGATGCGGTGATAGGCGCGGTCGTCATCATTGCCGCGCGCGACGATGTTTCCATAGCTGGCGCTGATCATCGCGCCCATCTCGTCCGACGGGGTCAGCGAGCGGATGTTGATCGTGCCGCCGGCGGCCGACGCGGTCGGGCTGTCGACATCGGTCGACCCCAGGCTGACTGTCGCGGATTCGATGATCTCCGGGTCAAGCTGCTGGTTGGTGTAGAGCGCGTAATTGCCGGAATCATTCAGCGGAATGCCGTCGATCGTCTGCGACACGCGATCCGCGCTGAAGCCGCGCACAGTAAAGCTGCCGCCCAGCGACCCCCAGGGGTCTTGGTTGGAGAAGCTGACGCCCGGCACCAGGTTCAGCGTTTCGTTGATCGCCTGACCGGGGCGCTGGCGGGCGATGATTTCCTGATCCAGCGTCACCTTTGCCTTCGGTGTCTCCGGGATCTTCACGCCGCCGACGCTCTGGTCGGTGCGTGCGCCGGTGACGACGATGCTGTCCTCGAAATCCTGTGAGCCGGTCGACTGGGCGAACGCCATCGACGGCGCAGCCACCGCCGCCATGGCGGCGCTGCACATCAAAAATCTCTTCATTGACCCGAATTCCCTTTTCCAGTGTGCCTGCGACGCGCCTGTTCTGTTGTCTTGCGGCGCTGCGCTGTCGGTGACAGCCGCGGCGACGCAACTGCGGTCTGGGCATGACATTTTTGTTAAAAATCACGCGAAATTAAAGTGAAATGTTATGTCGAGACATTTCACTTCATTTCAAATGAAGTATAATAAAAATATAACTAGAAATAATTCAGGATGAATAAGTCAATTAGTAATAATAAAAATGAAAAATTAGCCAAATTTATAATGCTTATCCAATCCAATAGGGTACGATCTGGCGATTGTCCGGATCGACATGGATCGGTCGGTCGGCTGGCGGGAAGGCGCGCTGGTCGCAACTTTGGCGCGGGCACAGGCGGCAGGTGATGCCGATCGGCGTGGCCGCACCTTCCTCCGCCAGATGCAGGCCATCGGCATAGACGAAATTGGCGGCATGGGCGGTTTCGCACCCCAGTACCACCGCATAACGGCGCGGGGTCCGCTTGTAGCTGCCCGATGGCTTCACCAGCCCCTTGGCCATGGAAACATAGCGCACCCCGTCCGGCGTCTCGCCAAGCTGCACATTGATCCGGTCCGGCACGGCCACCGCCTCATGCACATTCCACAGTGGGCAGGCGCCGCCAAAGCGGGCGAATTGCAGGCGGGTGGCGCTGTGCCGTTTGGTGATGTTGCCGGCCATGTCGACCCGGCAAAAGAAGAAGGGGATGCCGCGCAGGCCCGGCCGCTGGAGCGTCGACAACCGGTGGCAGGCCTGTTCGAAACTGACGCCGAAGGTGCGGGCAAGCCGGTCGATATCATGGCGCATCGCCCGCGCCGCTTCCCGAAAGGCGGCATAGGGTAGCAGCAGCGCGCCGGCGGCATAATTGCCAAGGCCGATCATCAGCAGCCGGTCCGCGCCCTGGACGGGGAGGGCCGCCTTCTTCACCACGTCGGCAATCACCGCCTGCCCCTCCAGCATCATCAACTGGTGCGCGAGCATGAACTTGCGGCTTTCGGTCGGCAGAGCCGCATTGATGAACAGCTTGCGTTCGGCCGCGCGATAGGCCCGCAGCGCGCTGTCAGGCGTATCGGCGATCAGCGTTTCGATGCCGTGACGGCGGGCGAGTGCTTCGACCAGCATCCCTTCGTCCAGCACCTGCCCCTGGGTGAAGCTTTCCGCCATCTCCTCCGCCAGGCAATCGAGCGCGTGGACATAATTGCCGCTTTCGTGGAACCAGTCGCGCGCAGCCTCCCAAGGCAGACGGGCCTGCACCTCATGATCGTTGGCGATCGCCTCCTCGATCATGTTGATCCGTTCATTGGCACGCATATGAGCGTTGTACAGGTCCACATAGCGCGCCGCGAATTCGGGAAATTGCAGGTGCAGTTTCTCGATCCGTTCCGGCTCCATCTGGGTGCCGGGCAGTTCGGGATGGCCCAGCGCATAGGTGAAGGCGCCGAGGAGTTGCTCCTCCTCCCGGCTGTCGAAACTGGCCCAGTCGGTGGGGAAGGCGCTGGCGAGCGCCGCCTTGACCTTGGCAGTCAGGGGGCGATCGTCATTTTCCATCTGGGAAAGATAGGATACGGATATGCCCAGTGCCTGCGCCATCGTCGCCTGGTCCATCCGATGGTCCAGTCGAAGCTGGCGCAGGCGAGGACCTGCGAAGATGCGGTTGCCGCGTGCCATATCTGTCTACCCAGTCTTTCCCTATGCCCCCATCACTTCGCTAAAAGTGTGATGATGCAGCAAAGGCGGACCTTAATTGCGAAGTCGCGATTTGCAAATTAGCAAATTTACATTTGCGAACTTTGCCTGAGGCTGGGTAGGGGAAGGGCATAACAACCGTTCGCCTGAACCGGAGAGAAGCCTTACATGTCGAAGCTCGCCATCATCGAACAGCTGGAAGCCAAGCGGGAGGCCGCGCGGATGGGCGGCGGTCAGCGCCGCATCGACGCCCAGCATGCCAAGGGCAAGCTGACCGCACGCGAGCGGCTGGAGGTTCTGCTGGACGAGGACAGCTTTGAAGAGCTGGACATGTATGTCGAGCATAATTGCATCGATTTCGGCATGGATGAGCAGCATATTCCGGGCGACGGCGTCGTCACCGGATCGGGCACGATCAATGGTCGGCTGGTGTTCGTCTTCTCGCAGGATTTCACCGTCTATGGCGGCGCGGTGTCGGAACGGCACGCGATGAAAATCTGCAAGATCATGGACATGGCGCTGAAGGTCGGCGCGCCCGTGATCGGCCTCAACGACAGCGGCGGCGCGCGCATTCAGGAAGGCGTGGCCTCGCTGGGCGGCTATGCCGAGATTTTCCAGCGCAATGTGCTGGCGTCGGGCGTGGTGCCGCAGATCAGCGTCATCATGGGGCCGTGCGCGGGCGGCGCGGTCTATTCGCCGGCGATGACCGACTTCATCTTCATGGTGAAGGACAGCAGTTTCATGTTCGTGACCGGGCCGGACGTGGTCAAGACGGTGACGAACGAAGTCGTCACGCAGGAGGAACTGGGCGGCGCGGTGACGCACACGACCAAGTCCGGCGTGGCGGACGTCGCGTTCGACAATGATATCGAGGCGCTGCTGGCGGTGCGCGATTTCGTCGACTTCCTGCCTGCGTCCAACAAGGAGCCGGTGCCGGAACGGCCGAGCGCGGACCCGTGGGACCGGATCGAGGAGAGTCTCGACACGGTCATCCCGGCCAACGCCAACCAGCCCTATGACATGCACGAAGTCATTCGCAAGGTGGTGGACGAGGGCGACTTCTTCGAAGTGCAGCCCGCCCATGCGGGCAATATCCTGTGCGGCTTCGGCCGGATTGAGGGCAAGACCGTGGGCATCATCGCCAACCAGCCTATGGTGCTGGCGGGCGTGCTGGACATCAATTCATCCAAGAAGGCCGGGCGGTTCGTCCGCTTCTGCGATGCATTCGAAATCCCGATCGTCACCTTCGTCGACGTGCCGGGCTTCCTGCCGGGCACCGCGCAGGAACATAGCGGCATCATCAAACATGGCGCCAAGCTGCTGTTCGCCTATGCCGAAGCGACCGTGCCGAAGATCACCGTCATCACCCGCAAGGCCTATGGTGGCGCCTATGACGTGATGAGTTCCAAGCATCTGCGGGGCGACTTGAACTATGCCTGGCCGACGGCCGAAATCGCGGTGATGGGCGCCAAGGGCGCGGTCGAGATCATCTTCCGCGGCAAGACGCCCGAAGAGATTGCACAGAAGACCAAGGAATATGAAGACCGCTTCGCCAACCCCTTCGTGGCAGCAAGCAAGGGCTTCATCGACGAGGTGATCCAGCCGCATTCGACGCGGCGGCGTATCGCGCTGGGCCTGCGCAAGCTGCGCAACAAGGCGCTGGAGAACCCGTGGAAGAAGCATGACAATATTCCGCTGTGAACCAGGAGTCCGCAAACACGCTGATTTTCATTTGGCTGAGCATTGTCGGTGTAGGCTTTGCCAGTGCGTTGTGGCTGCTTGTCAGCGCATTTCGAACCGGTGTCGCCAGAAGCCATCTCTTTGATGACGGCGCAGATCGAAGCATATCGCCACGCGCCTTCAATGTTGTCGTGGTGCAACTGATATTCGGGGCTGTTTTTGCCGGCCTTATATTCATTGCAAGTTTGGGAATGTTGAAATGAAACTCGGCCGTCTCAACCATATCGGCATCGCCACGCCTTCGCTGGAGGCGAGCCTTGCTTATTATCGCGACATCATGGGCGCCACCCTGATGCACGAGCCGTTCGATCTGCCCGAGCAGGGGGTGAAGGTGTGTTTCGTCGATACGCCGGGTGAGAATGGCCCGAATGGACCAACTGTGGGCACGCAGATCGAATTGATCGAGCCGCTGGGCGAGAACAGCCCGATCCACGGCTTCATCGCCAAGAACCCGGCCGGGGGGCAGCATCATATGTGCTATGAAGTGGCCGATATTCACGAGGCGAAGGCGTGGTTCGAGGGGCTGGGCAAGAAGATACTGGGTGAACCGCGCATCGGCGCCCATGGCACGCCGATCTTCTTCGTGCATCCCAGGGATATGAACGGGGTGCTGACCGAGATTATGGAGACGCCGAAGGACGGCGCGCACTGACATCCCCCCTCCTGCAAGCGGGAGGGGTGGCGAGACTTGGCGGCTCTGCCGCCTGGTCGCAGCGGGGTGGGCACGGAACAGCCCACTCCAACTCCGGCTAAGCAGCAAGCTGCTAAGCCTGCATATCCTCTCCCGCCTCCGGGAGAGGAGTGAAGGGTAGGAACGAATGACCGAGAAGCCGACGCTGGACCAGTGGGCCGCCGCTGCCGCCAAGGAAGTGAAGGGCAAGGATCTGAACTGGGATACCCCCGAAGGTATCGTGGTGAAGCCGCTCTACACCGCCGAGGATGTGACCGTCGATCCCGGCCTGCCCGGCTTCGCGCCATTCACGCGCGGCGTGCGCGCTTCCATGTATGCGGGCCGCCCCTGGACCATCCGCCAATATGCGGGCTTCTCCACCGCCGAGGAATCCAACGCCTTCTATCGCCGCAACCTCGCCGCCGGGCAGAAGGGGCTGTCCGTCGCGTTCGATCTCGCCACCCATCGCGGCTATGACAGCGATCATCCCCGCGTGACCGGCGATGTCGGCAAGGCCGGCGTGGCGATCGACACGATCGAGGATATGAAGATCCTGTTCGATGGCATCCCGCTCGACAAGATGAGCGTGTCGATGACCATGAACGGCGCGGTTATCCCGATCCTGGCCTTCTTCATCGTCGCGGGCGAGGAGCAGGGGGTCGAGCGCAAGCTGCTCGACGGGACCATCCAGAACGACATTCTCAAGGAGTTCATGGTCCGCAACACCTATATCTACCCGCCCGAACCCTCGATGCGGATCATCAGCGACATTTTCGGCTATACGTCGCGGGAAATGCCCAAGTTCAACAGCATCTCCATTTCCGGCTATCACATGCAGGAAGCCGGCGCGACGCAGGTGCAGGAACTGGCCTTCACCATCGCCGACGGCGCGGAATATGTGCGCTATGGCGTGGCGAGCGGCCTCGACATCGACAAGTTTGCCGGGCGGCTGAGCTTCTTCTTCGCGATCGGCATGAATTTCTTCATGGAGATCGCCAAGCTGCGCGCCGCGCGCGTGCTGTGGCATCGCGTCATGACCAAGCTGGGGGCGCAGGATGAGCGCAGCAAGATGCTGCGCACCCATTGCCAGACCAGCGGCGTGTCGCTGACCGAGCAAGACCCCTATAACAATGTCATGCGCACCACGATCGAGGCGATGGCGGCGATGCTGGGCGGCACCCAGTCGCTCCACACCAACGCGCTGGACGAGGCGATCGCCCTGCCGACGGACTTTTCCGCCCGCATCGCCCGCAATACGCAGATCGTCATTCAGGAAGAGACGGGCATGTGCAATGTCGTCGATCCGCTGGGCGGCAGCTACTATGTCGAGGCGCTGACCCAGCAACTGGTCGACGCCGCGCAGGAGATCATCGACCGCGTGGAAGCCGAAGGCGGCATGGCGAAGGCGGTTGGCGCTGGCTGGCCCAAGGCGATGATCGAAACCGCTGCCGCCGCCCGTCAGGCCCGCGTCGATCGCGGCGACGACGTGATCGTGGGGGTGAACAAATATCGCCTCGCCAATGAAGACCTTCTGGAAACGCTGGAAGTCGACAATGCCAAGGTCCGCGAAGGCCAGATCGCCCGCATCAACCGGGTGAAGGCCGAGCGTGACGAGGACAAGTGCCAGGCCGCGCTGCAATCGCTGCGTGACGCCGCCGCCGGTCCGCAATCGATCGAGAACAATCTCCTCGCCCATGCGGTCGAAGCCGCCCGCGCCCGCGCCACGCTGGGCGAAATCTCCGCCGCCATGGAGGACAGCTTCAACCGCTATGGCACCCAGCCGACGCCCGTGAAGGGCGTCTATGCCGCCCCCTATGCAGGGGACAGCCGCTGGCAACAGGTTCTCGACGGCGTGCAGGCCGTCGAACGGCGCCTCGGTCGTAAACCCAAGCTTCTTGTTGCGAAGATGGGCCAGGATGGACACGACCGGGGCGCCAACATCATCGCATCCGCCTTTGGCGACATGGGGTTCGACGTGGTGTCCGGCCCGCTGTTCCAGACGCCGGAGGAAACGGTGTTGCTGGCGCTCGATACCGGGGTCGATGTGGTCGGCGCGTCGTCGCTCGCCGCCGGGCACAAGACGCTGATCCCGGAACTGATCAACCGGCTGCGCGACCACGGCCGTAGCGACATCAAGGTGATCGCCGGCGGGGTCATCCCGCCGCAGGATTATGACTATCTTCGTGACGCAGGGGTTCAGGGCATTTATGGGCCGGGTTCCAATGTCGTGGAGTGCGCCGCCGATGTGCTGCGCCTGCTCGGCCACAACATGCCCCCGGCGGGGCTAGAGGAAGCTGCGTAGATGAATACCCCCTGCACCCTGACCGCCCGCAACGACTGGACGCGCGAGGAAATCGCCGCGCTGTTCGACCTGCCGTTCAACGACCTGATGTTTGAGGCGCAGTCGATCCACCGCGCGAACTTCCCGCGTAATGAAGTGCAACTGTCCACCTTGCTGTCGATCAAGACCGGCGGTTGCCCGGAGGATTGCGGTTACTGCAACCAGTCGGCATCGGCGGAAAGCGGCCTGAAGGCCGAGAAGCTGATGAGCGTGCAGGCGGTGATGCAGGCGGCGGCGCAGGCGAAGGACGCAGGGTCTTCGCGTTTCTGCATGGGTGCAGCCTGGCGCAACCCCAAGGAACGCGACATGCCCGCCATCGTCGAGATGGTGAAGGGCGTGCGCCAGATGGGCATGGAAACCTGCATGACGCTGGGGATGCTGAGCGAAAGCCAGGCCGATATGCTCGCGGAAGCCGGCCTCGATTATTACAACCATAATATCGACACTTCGCCCGAACATTATGAGAAGGTCATCACCACCCGGACCTTTGACGATCGTCTGGTGACGCTGGAAAATGTCCGCAATTCGGGCATCAATGTGTGCAGCGGCGGGATCGTGGGCATGGGTGAGGCGCGCGAGGATCGCGTCGGCTTCCTGCACGCGCTGGCCGTGCTGCCGGTCCATCCGCAAAGCGTGCCGATCAACGCGCTGGTGCCGGTCAAGGGCACGGTGCTGGGCAATATGCTGGCCGACACCCCGCTCGCCAAGATCGATGAGATCGAGTTTGTGCGCACGGTTGCGGTCGCGCGGATCGTGATGCCGGAGAGCATGGTGCGCCTGTCTGCGGGCCGCGAGAGCATGTCGGATAGCTGCCAGGCGCTTTGCTTTATGGCGGGGGCGAACAGCATCTTTACCGGCGACAAGCTGCTGACCACGGCGAACGCGGGCGACAATGCGGATGCCGCGTTGTTCGCGAAGCTTGGCTTCGTGCCGATGCAGGCTGAGGTGAAGGTTGCTATGGAGGCGGCTGAATAAGGATGATCCGCTTTTTGGGGTGCTTGGCGGTCGCCATCGCAGTTCTGGCAGCGGTTTTTTGGATGATGGTCGATTTGGGCATGTTCATGCACGGCGATTGAAATCACTCCGTTCGTCCTGAGTAGCCACTGAGCTTGTCGAAGTGGCGTATCGAAGGATCGAGCTAAGCGCCGACCCTTCGATACGGGTCTTCGACTTCGCTCAGGCCCTACTCAGGGCGAACGGTTAATGTAGGACTGGGACAGGGAATAATATGGCAATCACCAAGATCCTGATCGCGAACCGTGGCGAAATTGCGTGCCGGGTTATGCGGACCGCGAAGAAGATGGGCATCAAGACCGTCGCGGTCTATTCCGATGCCGACGCGCGCGCGCCGCATGTGCTGATGGCGGACGAGGCCGTGCATATCGGCCCGTCGCCTGCCGCCCAGTCCTATCTGATTGCGGACAAGATCATCGAAGCCTGCAAGGCCACCGGCGCCGACGCCGTGCATCCGGGCTATGGCTTCCTGTCCGAGCGCGAGAGCTTCCGCAAGGCGCTCGATGCTGAGGGCATCATCTTCGTCGGCCCGCCCGCCAATGCCATCGCGGCGATGGGCGACAAGATCGAATCCAAGAAACTGGCGCTGGAAGCGGGCGTCAACGTCGTTCCCGGCTTCGTCGGCGTGATCGAGGACACCGAACATGCCGTAAAGATTTCCAACGAGATCGGCTATCCGGTCATGATGAAGGCATCGGCCGGCGGCGGCGGCAAGGGCATGCGCCTCGCCTACTCCGAACAGGATGTCCGCGAAGGCTTCGAAGCGACCAAGCGCGAGGGGCTGAACAGCTTCGGCGACGATCGCGTGTTCATCGAGAAGTTCATCGAAAGCCCGCGCCATATCGAAATTCAGGTGCTGGGCGACCAGCATGGCAATATCGTCTACCTCAACGAACGCGAATGTTCGATCCAGCGCCGCCATCAGAAGGTGGTCGAGGAAGCGCCGTCGCCGTTCGTCAGCCCCGAAATGCGCAGGAAGATGGGCGAGCAGTGCGTCGCGCTCGCCCGCGCGGTCGGCTATTTCAGCGCCGGTACGGTCGAACTGATCGTCAGCGGCGAGGACAAGACCGGCGACGGCTTCTACTTCCTCGAAATGAACACCCGCCTTCAGGTGGAACATCCCGTCACCGAAGAGATTACCGGCGTCGACCTGGTCGAACAGATGATCCGCGTCGCCAATGGCGAGGCGCTGAGCTTCGGTCAGGCGGACGTGAAGATCAACGGCTGGTCGATCGAAAACCGCGTCTATGCCGAAGACCCCTATCGCGGCTTCCTGCCGTCGACAGGTCGCCTGATCCGCTACAACCCGCCCGAAACCGGCACGGATGAGACCGGCGCGCTGATCCGCGTGGATGACGGCGTGCAGGAAGGCGGCGAGGTGTCGATCTTCTACGATCCGATGATCGCCAAGCTGATCACCTGGGCGCCGACCCGTCTGGAGGCGATCGACAAGCAGATCGAGGCGCTCGACAAGTTCGAGATCGAAGGGCCGGGCCATAATATCGATTTCGTGTCCGCGCTGATGCAGCATGAGCGCTTCCGCTCCGGCAACATCACCACCGGCTTCATCGCCGAGGAATATCCCGAGGGCTTCCATGGTGCGCCCGCGTCGCCGCAACTGCTCCAGCGCCTGTCGGCGATCGGCGCCTTCGCCGCGATGGCGCAGGCCGACCGCGCCCGCCGGATCGACGGACAACTGGGCCGCCGCCTGTCGCCGCCGACCGGCTGGCAGGTGAAGATCGGGGACGCGATCCATGATGTCGTGATCGATGGCGACGAAGTGACTGTCGATGGCGAGAGCCTCGACATGGCGCTGGAATATACGCCCGGCGATCGCCTGATCGAGGCGGAATTTGGCGAGGAGCAACTGGCGGTGCGGATTACGCCGGTCCGGTCGGGCTTCGTGCTGACAGCGCATGGGGCGAGCCACAAGCTGCGCATTCTGCCCGCGCACGCCGCGCCCTATGCCGCCCACATGATTGAAAAGATCCCGCCCGATCTGTCGCGCTTCCTGATCTGCCCGATGCCCGGCCTGCTGGTCGCGCTCAACGTCAAGGAAGGCGACAAGGTCGAAATCGGCCAGCCGCTCGCCGTGATCGAGGCGATGAAGATGGAAAATATCCTGCGCGCCGGCAAGGCAGGCACGGTCAAGAGCGTGTCGGCAGCACAAGGCGAAAGCCTGCCGGTGGACGCGGTGATCCTGGAACTGGCCTAAGATATCAGCCTTTGTCATCCCGGACTTGATCCGAGATCCCGCTTCTTTGCGACCGTTGCAAAAGAAAAGCGGGATCCCGGCTTTCGCCGGGATGACGGTTATGGTGTGAATATGTCATGCACCTGACCCACGACCCCAGCGCCCCCGCCGCCGACCCGATCAGCTTCGACGATTTCCTGAAGGTCGACATCCGCGTCGGCACGATCGTCTCGGCGGAACCCTATCCAGAGGCACGCAAGCCCGCCTACAAGCTGCTGATCGATTTCGGCCCGGCGATCGGCCGGAAGACATCCAGCGCCCAGATCACCGAGAACCACGCACTGGCGGACCTGCCCGGCCGACAGGTCGCCGCCGTGGTCAATTTCCCCCCGCGCCAGATCGGCAAATTCATGTCGCAAGTGCTGACACTGGGCTTCGCCGATGCGAACGGCGCGGTCATGCTGTTCGCGCCGGACCGGGCAGTGCCGAACGGATCGCGCCTGTTCTGAGCCTATAGCGCCCCGTCCAGCGTCCAGTCTCGCACGACCCGCTCCATCCCGCTCACCACCCGCGCCAGCCGATCATAGTCGATCCGGTCAGGCGTATCGGCTTCGCTATGATAGTAACGGTAGCGGAAAGGGGCGGTGTCGGTAATCATCAGCGCCGGCACGCCAATCTGCGCGAACGCCCAATGATCCGACCAGTCGATCCCCTGCACGAAGGCGGGTGCGCTGCCGCCGACGCTGGGGAAGGCGACTTCACGGCGAAACGCGCCGACCGTCGATCGAACGAAGCTACGGGAAGACGTCATGCCCACGAAGGCGACGAAATTGCCGGTGTCGGGATAGAGCAGCGACAGGGGAAAGGGATAATGCTGGCTGCCCTTCCCATCGCTGTAGAAACCCAGCGTCTCCAGAGACAGCATGCCGATCATCTTTTCGCCACGCGCCGCCAGCGCCCTGGCATAGACCAGACTGCCCATATGCTCTGTCTGGAAATAGGGCGGCTCTTCATTGGCAAAGAAGGCGAAGCGCAGCCGCAACTTCGCCCGTCCACGCAGCGGTGCCAGTTTGCGCGCCAGTTCCAGCGTGGCCGCCGTGCCCGATCCATTGTCATTGGCGCCGGGCGTCGTGCCATAGCTGTCATAATGGGCGCCGATCACCAGCGTCGGCGCGGCCGGATCGGTCGGCTCCAGACTTGTCCCTATGTTGAAGGCGCCGGGCACGGCGGCAATGGGCTGACGACGCGGCACATAGCCCACCTGCCGAAGCTGCGTCTCGATATGGCGGGCGACACTCTCCATCTCGCGCAGATGGACGCTGTTGTGCGGCTTGCGCGCGATGATGGCGACATCGGCCTTCAGCCGTGCGGCCGTCTCCCTCTGCTGCTGCGTGATCCGTGGCAACGGCCCCTGATAGGATCGCCCCGGCACGGCGGTCATCCAGAGCAGGAGCCATAAGGGCGCGGAGAACAACAAAGCTATTCCGGCCAGAAACAGGATGCGTTGCCAATGCCCGTTCCAGCCGCTCCGCTCGCTTTCCATGCTGCCTCCCCCAATCCTTGCCGCGACAATAGCGCGGCTTTGCCGTTTCCGCACCTGTCCTATTGGCGGACCGGGGTGATAGGATCGTCCTGCAATTGGCAAGGCGGGAATAGGAAAGATCATTTCCAACTTCTGTTCTAAAATGCCAAAACTCACGGGAAATATGCGAAGTTAAGGGGGATGGATGCCGGAGTCGGTGGGGACAAATTATGTCATGGACGCGCGGCGGGACCGGTTGGTCATCACCGCGTCGGCGCTGGGCACTGTGTTCGAATGGTATGATTTTTATATCTATGGCGTGCTGGCGCCGATCATCGGGCGCACCTTCTTCCCGACCGACAATCCGACCGTCGAATTGCTTTACACGCTGGCCGGTTTCGCGATCGGCTTTGCCTTCCGGCCGATCGGGGCGATGCTGTTCGGCTATCTGGGCGACCGGCTGGGGCGCAAATATACCTTCCTCGCCACGATCATCCTGATGGGGTTGGCAACGGCGGGCGTCGGCCTAACCCCTTCCGCCGCCAGCATCGGCGTGGCGGCGCCGGTTATCCTGATCGCGCTGCGGATCGCGCAGGGACTGGCGCTGGGCGGCGAATATGGCGGAGCGGCCATCTATGTCGCGGAACATGCGCCGCCCGGAAAGCGCGGCTTCTACACCAGCTTCATTCAGGCCGGGGTGATAGGTGGCTTCATCCTGTCGCTCATCGTGGTTGTCGGCACGCAGGCGATCGTGGGCAAGGCGGTGTGGGATGCATGGGGATGGCGCATCCCCTTCATCCTGTCGCTGGCGTTGCTGGGCATATCATTGTGGATGCGGCTGATGCTGCGCGAAAGCCCGGTGTTTCTGGCGATGAAAAAGGCGGGCGCACAGGCGAAGAACCCGCTGAAGGAAGCCTTCACCGCGCCGGGCAACAAGAAGCGGATGTTCGTCGCCATGATCGGCATTGCGGCGGGCTTCACCGTCATCGCCTATACGGTGATGTTTCAGGCGCTCTATTTCCTGCAAAGCGGCCTGCATGTCGCGCCGGGGCTGGCGCAGTTGCTGGTGGGCGGCAGCGCCTTTTTCGGCGTGGCGAGCTTCATCTTTTTCGGCTGGCTGTCGGACCGGATCGGGCGCCGCAAGCCGATCCTGATCGGCTATGCGCTGGTGCTGCTACTGGCGCTGCCGCTCTATCAATTCATGGGGCGCACGGCGAACCCGGCGCTGGAAACAGCCGCCGCCCGCGCGCCCGTGGTGGTGAGCGGCCCCGACTGCCGCTTCGATCCCTTTGCGAAGGTGCAGCCCACCGCCTGCGGTAAGCTGCTCGATCATTTTTCCAAGCGCGGCATCCCCTATGACAAGCAACAGGGCGCTGCCCCGGCGGTGACGATCGGCGGCACGGCGGTCGGCGATCTCAGTTCGAAGGGGCTGGACGCGGCGCTGACGGCGGGGGGCTATGATTTCGGCACGGTGACGCCGGACTGGCCCCGCGCGCTGGCCCTGTTCGGCGCGCTGCTGCTGCTCTGGACGCTCTCCGGCGCGACCTATGGGCCGGTGGCAGCGCTATTGTCGGAATATTTCCCGGCCCGCATCCGCTATAGTTCGCTGTCCATCCCCTATCATATCGGCACCGGCTATTTCGGCGGGTTCCTGCCGCTGGTCAGCCAATATATCGTGGCGCGGACTGGCGATCCCTATGCGGGCCTGTGGTACACGCTGGCGGTCGTGGCGCTGGCGCTGGTCACCTGCCTGATCGGATTGCCCGAAACGAAGGATCGCCCCCTCGACGCCTGAGCCGCCGGGCGCTATCGGCAAAGCCATGCAAAGCTATATCGCCCCGCTGCGGCTGCGCCTTGATGGTGACGCGCTCGTCTCTAACTGGCGCTGGCTGTCGGCCATGAGCGGTAGTGCGGCCTGCGGCGCGGCGATCAAGGCCAATGGCTATGGCCTCGGCTCGGTCGAGGTGATGCGGCGGCTGATGCAGGCGGGCTGCCGGGATTTCTTCGTGTCCAACTGGGGCGAGGCGGCAGCAGTGGAACCGTTGCTGGAGGATGGCATCAGCCTGTCCGTGCTGCATGGCGTGCGCGCGGAGGATATGGCGCAGGCGCTGGCATCGCGCGCGCGACCGGTGCTGTGTACGCCGGCGCAGGTGGCCCGCTGGCGGACGGCGGGCGGCGGCGCCTGCGACGTGATGGTCGATACCGGCATGAACCGGCTGGGGCTGGACTGGCGCGCCGATGTCGCCGCGACGGTCGAGGGGCTGGAGATCGTCACGCTGCTCAGCCATCTCGCCTCGGCGGACGAGGAAACGCCGTTCAACCCGACCCAGTTGGAGCGCTTCATGGCTTTACGCGGGCAGGTGTCGGCCCCGCGCTACAGCCTAGCCAACAGCGCGGGCATCTGCCTTGGCAGCGATTATCAATTCGATCTGACCCGGCCGGGACTGGCGCTCTATGGCGGCATCCCGAGCGATCGGGCGACGGGCCATATCCGCCCCGTGGTACAACCGCAGGCGCAGCTATTGCAGCGTCGCCGACTGATCGCGGGCGACAGCATCGGCTACAACACCACCTTCACGGCGCAGCGCGATCATGAGGTGGCGGTGCTGAACCTGGGCTATGCCGATGGCTATCTGCGCGGCTTTTCGGGGCGGGGTGCAGTGATTGTCGATGGCGAAAGCCTGCCCGTGCTGGGCCGCGTATCGATGGACCTGCTGGCGGTCGATGTCAGCGCAAAGCCCGATCTGGCGGAAGGCGACTGGCTGGACATCGCCTATGATCTGGGCGTGGCATCCACGGCGTCGGGCCTGTCGCAATATGAACTGCTGACCGGACTTGGCGCGCGCTACGACCGGCATTGGGACTAAAATGAAGAGGGCCGCCGATCTTTCGACCGGCGACCCTTTGCGTCATTTGCAGCGACTCAGCGCTCGATGCACATGGCTACGCCCATGCCGCCGCCGATGCACAGGGTGGCAAGGCCCTTCTTCGCGTCGCGCTTGGCCATTTCATAGAGCAGCGTCGTCAGCACGCGCGCGCCCGACGCACCGATCGGATGGCCGATGGCGATCGCGCCACCATTGACGTTCAGCTTTTCGGGATCGAAGCCCAGTTCCTGACCGACCGACAGCGCCTGCGCGGCAAAGGCTTCATTGGCTTCGATCAGGTCGAGGTCGGCGACCGACCAGCCCGCCTTGGCCAGCGCCTTGCGGCTGGCCGGGGCCGGGCCGATGCCCATGATCGCCGGGTCGACGCCGGCGGTGCCGAAGCCCGCGATGCGGCCCAGCACCGTCGCGCCACGCTTGGCGGCGGCATCGGCGGTCATCAGCACCAGCGCGGCGGCGCCGTCGTTCAGGCCGCTGGCATTGCCGGCGGTCACGGTGCCATCCTTCTTGAAGGCCGGACGCAGCGCCTGCATCGCTTCGATCGTCGCGCCAGCGCGGATATATTCGTCATGCTCGACGATGACGTCGCCCTTCCGCCCCTTGATCGTCACCGGCACGATTTCATCAACGAAGCGGCCGGATGCCCGCGCGGCTTCCGCCTTGTTCTGGCTGGCGACGGCGAATTCGTCCTGCGCTTCACGGCTGATCTGGTACTTCTCGGCCAGATTTTCGGCGGTGATGCCCATATGATAATTGTTGAAGGCGTCGGTCAGGCCGTCATGAACCATCGTGTCGACCAGCGTTACCGGCCCCATTTTCGCGCCGGGGCGCAGCAACTGGGCATGGGGCGCCATCGACATGCTTTCCTGACCACCCGCGACCATGATGTCGGCGTCGCCGGCCCGGATCGCCTGCGCCGCCAGCGCAACGGCGCGCAGGCCTGATCCGCATAGCTGGTTGAGGCCGATCGCGGTCCGCTCGACCGGGATGCCGGCATTGACAGCAGCCTGACGGGCAGGGTTCTGGCCTTGCGCGGCAGCCAATACCTGACCCAGGATCACTTCATCCACTTCTTCGGGTGCGACGGCGGCCTGAGCAAGCGCGGCAAGAATTGCCTGACGCCCCAGTTCATGCGCGGGGACCGAACCGAAAGCCCCCAGGAAGCTGCCGACAGGCGTACGCTTGGCGGCGGTAATGACGATGTCTGACAATGCCTTGATCCTCATTGGTAGTGAATATTTTTTCGCATCTGCACATAGCATCAGCGATCAACGGGCTTCAACCGCCATGATCGGAAATCCAGTCAGAAAGCGGCTCCCACAATATTTCGCGCGCGCGGCCGCCCACGACCATGCCGACATGGCCCAGATGCAGGCTGTGCTCTTCGCTCAGGCGGGGTCCGGCAAGGGCCGGAACGATGCGGTCGCTGGTCGAGACGATCGACAGGGTCGGGCAATCGAGCGCCGCGATGTCGACCGCGCGGCCCCCGATCCTCCAGCGTCCCGCGCCACTGGCATTACCGGCATAGAGGGATTCAAACAGGTCGCGCCCGGCCGCGAAGCTGAGCGGCGCGCCGCCATTGGCCCAATCCTCCACCGCCAGAAAGGCGCGCTCCGCGTCCGATCCGGCCGGTGCATCGGCAAAGGCCGCATATTTGGCGATGGTCCGCGCGGGGTCCATTGCCCAGAAACCCGATTGCAGCACCTCCATCGGCACATAGCCGATCCGTTCGCACATCGTTTTTGCATTGCCCCACATATTGGCGATCAGGTCGAGGTCTGCGGCTGGGAAGGCATCGAACCGCCAGGGCGCCGCGATCGTCGCCACCGCCGGAAAGCGCTGCATCGCCGCTGCGCCTAATGCCAGTGTTCCGCCCAAACAATAGCCGACCAATATCGGCGGCCGGGGCAACGCGGCCAGCATCGGCAGCAGGCGGTCCATGATATGGCCGTCCAGCCCCAGCGCCGCATCCTGCGCTGACGGCGCACCCCAGTCGACCAGATAGGCTTCATGTCCTGCTGCGGCCATGTGGCGCAGCATGGATCGGCTTCCAGACAGGTCCAGCACCTGCGGCGGATTGATCAGCGATGGCATGAAAACCACCGGATTACGGCTCGTTGCTGCGCCATATTGCAGCAGACGGGCTGGGCCGGCGGTCGCTACGCATCGACCGCGCGGCGCTGGCGGCGGCCGCTTTGCCTCCTGATATTTGCGCAGGCCGATGAAGGCCCGGCGGCGCAGTTCCGGGTCGTCCTGCGTTTCGCGCCATAAAATATTGAGAAAAAGGGGTAAAGGGCGCGGGCCATGTTGCGGTGCGGCAACGCCTTGTGCTAATGCGATATGCTCAGGTGTGGGAGAGGAATCCATGACCAAATCCAAGACCGTCAATGAATCGGAGCCGGTCGTCATCAAGAAGTACGCCAACAGGCGACTCTATAATACCGAAACTTCCAGTTATATCACGCTCGACCTGTTGTCGCAGATGACGCGGGATGGGCGCGAGTTCGTCGTGGTCGATGCCAAGACGGGCGAGGATATCACGCATAATGTGCTGACGCAGATCATCATGGAAGAGGAACAGCGCGGCAAGAATATGCTGCCGGTCAACTTCCTGCGCCAGCTCATTTCCATGTATGGCGATTCGATGCAGTCGATGGTTCCGCAATATCTGGAATCGTCGATGGACGCCTTTCGCAAGAACCAGCAGCAGTTTCAGGAAGCGATGAAGGGTGCGTTCGGCGGCGGCCCGCTGGCCGATATCGCCAAGCGGAACATGCAAATGTTCGAAGCCGCCACCAGCGCGTTCGGCAACAGCGTGCCGGGCGCTACGCCGCCTGCCACGCCATCGGCGGAAGGCAGCAAGGATGAAGAGATCAACGATCTCAAGGCCCAACTCGCGGCGCTCAACGCGAAGATCGACAAGCTGAGCTGACAATCATGGCAAAGGCGGACCGGCTGGAACGCCTCGACACCCGTCGGGGCGAAGTGGAAGAAGAGTATCGCGCGGCGTTGATCGCGGCGTTGCGGGATACGGCTGCCGGTCGCTGGGGCCTGTTCGATCATCAGAAGGACAAGGCTGCCAGGGCCCGCACGGCACCCGTAATTGCGGCCCTGTCCGAACTGGCGGACGAGATCGACGCCATGCGCGATACGCTGGGTCTGGAGCCGTTCGCACTACATCATGATTTCATGGCGGCGCGCGGCCCGGCGGCGGCCGATGCGGTGGGCGAACCGAAACAGGCGAAAGCCTGGCTGGAGCGGATGGACGCAGCCGCCTGATTGCTGCGCAGGCTGATCGTTCAGCCTGATCGTTCAGGGGGTCGACAGGAACGGCGCGCTTGTCCTATGGCGCGCCATTCTTCTTTGCTAGCCAAGGTCCGTATCCCGTGAAGCACGCTCTCAACGTCACCCGCGAAAAGGATTTCGCCGCCTGGTATCAGGCCGTCATCACCGAAGCCGACATGGCCGAGGAAAGCGGCGTGCGCGGCTGCATGGTCATCCGGCCGTGGGGCTATGGCATCTGGGAACGCATCCAGACCCTGCTCGATGCCCGCATCAAGGCGACCGGCCATGAAAATTGCTATTTCCCGCTCTTCATTCCGCTCAGCTATTTCGAGAAGGAAGCCGAGCATGTCGACGGCTTCGCCAAGGAAATGGCGGTCGTCACCCATCATCGCCTGATCCAGCAGGACGGCAAGCTGGTGCCCGATCCCGAAGCGAAGCTGGAAGAGCCGCTGGTCGTGCGCCCGACATCGGAAACCGTGATCGGCGCTGCTTTCAGCCGCTGGGTCCAGAGCTGGCGCGACCTGCCGGTGCTGATCAACCAGTGGGCCAATGTTGTCCGCTGGGAAATGCGCACCCGCATGTTCCTGCGCACCAGCGAGTTCCTGTGGCAGGAAGGTCATACCGCGCACGCCACCGTCGATGAGGCGATGGAAGAAACGATGAAGATGCTCGAAGTCTATCGCAGCTTCGCCGAGGACTGCGTCGGCCTGCCGGTGGTGGCGGGCGAGAAGCCGGAGAATGAGCGTTTCCCCGGCGCCGTCGCGACCTATTCGATCGAGGCGATGATGCAGGATGGCAAGGCGTTGCAGGCCGGCACCTCGCACTTCCTGGGCACGACCTTCAGTCAGGCGCAGAATATCAAGTTCCAGAATGCCGAAGGGCAGCAGGAACTGGCCCAGACCACCAGCTGGGGCATGTCGACCCGGATGATCGGCGGCCTGATCATGGTGCATGGCGACGATGATGGCTTGCGCGTCCCGCCGCGCGTCGCGCCCTATCAGGTCGTGGTTGTGCCAATGCTGCGCGATAGTGAGGAAGACGCCGCGATCGTCGAATATTGCACCGATCTGGTGAACCAGCTCAATGGTCTGGACGTGTTCCGCGAGCCGGTCCGCGCGCTGCTCGACAAGCGTCCGTCCAAGGCCGCGACCAAGCGCTGGGGCTGGGTCAAGAAGGGCGCGCCGATCGTGATCGAGGTGGGCGGCCGCGACGTGGCCGGCGGCAATGTCTCGGTCATCCGCCGCGATCGCCTCTATCGCGAGGATGGCAAGCTCGACAGCCAGATCGTCGCCAAGGGCGATTTCGTCGTCGGCGCAATCGCAATGCTGGAAGATATCCAGGCATCGCTGTTCGCCGATGCCAAGGCGCGGCTCGATGGCAATATCGACAAGTCGATCACTGATCTCGATGCGCTCAAGGCCTATTTCAAGGCCGGCAAGACTCCCGGTTGGGCTCTGGTCCAGTGGTCCAAGCCGACCGGCGAGGCACTGGAAAAGGTTGTGCAGTGGCTGAAGGGTGAGAAGCTAACCCTGCGCAATGTGCCCACCGACGCGGAAGCGGCCGACGGGGTATGCATCTTCACCGGCAGTGCGGCGGTCGAGCGGGTGCTGGTGGGACGCAGCTACTGACCTACTGACTTTTAATCAGTTGTCCGTTCGTTTCGAGCGTGTCGAGAAACTCGAGCGCTGCGCTTTCGGCTTCTCGACTTCGCTCGAAGCGAACGGTCTAGGTGGCTATTGCGCCACCCCCAACTGCTCCAGCGCGAAGGCGCTATATTCGGCCTGATCGCGATAGCGACGGAAGCGGCCGGATTTGCCGCCATGGCCGGCTTCCATATTGATGCGGAAGACCAGCGGATTGTTGTCGGTCTTGGTCGCGCGCAGCTTGGCCACCCATTTGGTCGGCTCATAATATTGGACCTGGCTGTCCCACAGGCCGGTGCCAACGAACAGGCTGGGATAGGCTTTCGCCTCGACATGGTCGTAGGGCGAATAGGCCAGCATCACATCATACCACTGCTTCTGCTCAGGATTGCCCCATTCATCATATTCGCCGGTGGTGAGCGGGATGGTGGGATCGAGCATGGTCGTCACCACGTCCACGAACGGCACCTGCGCGATGATCAGCTTATAATCCTGCGGCGCCATGTTCGCGACCGCGCCCATCAACAGGCCGCCCGCGCTGCCCCCCATGGCCGCGACACGGCCCTTCTTCGCATAGCCCTGATCCACCAGTGCGCGGGTCACGTCGATGAAGTCGGTGAAGCTGTTCATCTTGTTCTTGAGATGCCCATCATCGTACCATTTCCGGCCCATTTCCTGCCCGCCGCGAATATGGGCGATGGCATAGACGACGCCGCGATCCAGCAGGCTGGGCAGGAGCGGCGTGAAGGCCGGATCGGTCGAATAGCCATAGCTGCCATAGGCATATTGGTAGAGCGGGGCGCTGCCGTCCTTCCCGAAGCCCTTCGCATAGATGAGCGATACCGGCACCTTCGTCCCGTCGCGCGCAGTCGCCCAGACGCGCTCGGTCACATATTTTTCGGGATCATAGCCCTTCACTTCCTGAACCTTCAGCACCTTGCGCTCACCGGTATCGACATTCACCTCATAGGTGGTCTGCGGCGTGCGCAGGCTGTCATAGGTGTAGCGGACCCAGGGCGTACCGCTTTCGGCATTGACGTTGAGCGCCATGGCATAGGCCGGCTCGTCCGCCTCCACGAAACTGCTCTTGCCGGTCTTGGTCAGCAGGCGCAGACGCTTGTTGCCGCCTGACCGCTCCTCGATCGCGAGGAAGCTGTCGAAGGGCTGGAAATTCTCGATGAAGACATCGGCACTGGTCGGCACGATATCCTTCCACGCGGCGCGGCCTTTTACGGCGTCGGTGTCCGACACGGTCATCAGCCGGTAATTGGGCGCCTGCCAATTGGTGCGGATCGTCCATTGCCCGCCGACATTGTCGCTGCTGTAGAGGAACTCCCGCTCGCGCGGGGCGAGGGGCGTAAAGGTCACCGGATTGGCAGAGGGCGCGCAACGCTCCTCATTGCTGACGGTCGATTGCAGGACAATGCAGATATATTTGTCCGACGTCGTCTTCCTGAGGCCCATGTAGAAGGTATCGTCCTTCTCCTCATAGACCAGCCGGTCCGCGCTGACGGGGGTGCCCAGCACATGCGCCTTCACCCGCTTGCCGAGCAGGGTGGTCGGGTCTTTTTCGACATAAAAGATGGTCTTGCTGTCGTCGGCCCAGGCGAAATCGGGTTCGACATTGGGAATTTCGTCGGCCAGCAACTTGCCGTCGGCGAGTCCCTTGACGCGGATCACATATTGGCGGCGGCCGACCAGATCCTCGGCATAGGCGAGCAGTCTGTCGTCGGGGCTGACCTCCTTGCCGCTGATCGCAAAATAGCCCTTGCCTGCGCCCATTTTCGGCTGATCGAGAAGGATTTGTTCGGGCGCGTCCATGCTGCCCTTGCGCCGGGCGACGATGGGATAGTCGCCGCCGGTTTCGAAGCGGCTGTAATAATAATAGCCGTCCTTCCTGTACGGGACGCTGCTGTCGTCCTGCTTAATGCGGCCGGTAATTTCGGTGTAGAGCTTGTCCTGCAACGGCTTGGTCGGCGCCAGCAGCGTATCGGCATAGGCATTTTCCGCCGCCAGATAGGCCAGCATCTCCGGGTCTTTGCGCGTATCGTCGCGCAGCCAATAATAGGGGTCCTGTCGGGTCACCCCAAAGGGGGCCTTTACTTCATGCGGCTTCTTCGCCGCGACGGGTGGTTTGGGGGCTTCCTGTGCCTGCCCGGCAGACAGTGCGGCCATACCGAGGCCCGCGAAGAGCCAAGCCGAAGTGCGGATCATATTTCCTCCCTGCGAATCGCTGAAGGGAGGCTGGCATGATGGCGGGCAGGGGGGAAGATAATCCGGGCCTGCCATAGGAAGCGGCAGGCCCGGACTTAGGTCATCCGGTCAGTTACAGCACATATTTGCTGAGGTCTGTGTCATGCGCCACCGCCGACAATTGCTTGTCGACATAGGCGCGGTCGATCACCAGCGTTTCGCCGCGGCGATCTTCCGCTTCGAAGCTGACATCCTCCAGCAGCTTTTCCATGACGGTCTGGAGGCGGCGGGCGCCGATATTCTCGATCTCGCTGTTCACATCGGCCGCGATCTTGGCGACGGCGCGGATGCCTTCGGGCGTCAGGTCGATCGTCACTTCCTCGGTCGCCAGCAGGGCGCGATATTGCGCGACGAGACTGGCCTTAGTGTCGGAGAGGATCGCGACGAAATCCTCCTCGGTCAGCGCCTTGAGTTCGACACGGATCGGCAGGCGCCCCTGCAACTCCGGCAGCAGATCGCTTGGCTTGGCGACATGGAAGGCACCGGACGCGATGAACAGGATATGGTCGGTCTTGAGCGGGCCATATTTGGTCGAGACGGTCGTGCCCTCGATCAGCGGGAGCAGGTCGCGCTGCACGCCTTCGCGGCTGACCGAACCACCGCGCACGTCGCTGACGGCGATCTTGTCGATCTCGTCCAGGAAGACGATGCCATTCTGTTCGGCGCTGGTGATGGCGACGCGGGCGACGTCGTCCTGATCCAGGCGCTTGTCCTGCTCTTCCTCGACCAGCTTGTCCCAGGCTTCGGCGACGCGCATCTTGCGGCGCTTCTTCTGCTGCTGGCCAAACGCTTTGGACATCATGTCGGACAGGTTGATCATGCCAACCTGACCGCCCATGCCGGGGATTTCCATCGGCATGGAGGGGGTGTCGGCGACTTCCACCTCGACCTCCACATCGTTCATCTGGTCGTTCTCGATCTTCTGGCGGAAGGAGAGGCGGGTGGCCTCGCTCGCTTCCTTGCCGGTCAACGCGTCGAGCAGGCGGGCCATGGCCGCTTCGGAGGCAGCTTCGCGCACAGCCTCGCGGCGGCGGTCCTTCTCCAGGCGCACGGCTTCTTCCACCAGATCGCGGACGATCTGTTCGACGTCGCGGCCGACATAGCCGA
Organism: Sphingobium sp. AP50; assembly: GCF_900109095.1. GTDB lineage: Bacteria > Pseudomonadota > Alphaproteobacteria > Sphingomonadales > Sphingomonadaceae > Sphingobium. The sequence continues at coordinate 129,348 of NZ_FNYZ01000006.1, read as the reverse complement.
CCTCGGTGAACTTCGTGGCTTCGACCTTGACGAAGGGGGCGTCGGCCAGCTTGGCGAGCCGACGGCTGATCTCCGTCTTGCCGCAGCCCGTCGGCCCGATCATCAGGATATTCTTCGGCGTCACCTCGTCGCGCAGATCAGCGGGGAGATGCTGGCGGCGCCAGCGGTTGCGGAGCGCAACGGCTACGGCGCGCTTGGCGTCATGCTGGCCGATGATATGCGCATCGAGCGCGGCAACGATGGCTTTGGGTGTCAGGTTGTCGTTCATATCTTCTCTTGAAATCTCAGTTCGCGCTGTCGAGCGTTTCGATCGTCAGCTGGTCGTTGGTGTAGACGCAGATGTCCGCCGCGACGCCCATCGCCTTGCGGGCGAGGGTTTCGGCGTCCTCCTCATATTCCACCAGCGCGCGGGCGGCGGCGAGGGCGTAATTGCCGCCCGAACCTATCGCCGCGACGCCGCCCAAAGGCTCCAGCACATCGCCATTGCCGGTCAGGATCAGCGTCACATCCTTGTCGGCGACGATCATCATCGCTTCCAGATTGCGCAGATATTTGTCGGTGCGCCAGTCCTTCGCCAATTCCACGGCGGCCCGCATCAACTGGCCATTATGGCGCTCCAGCTTGGCCTCCAGCCGCTCGAACAGCGTAAAGGCATCGGCGGTGGCGCCGGCGAAACCGCCGATGACGCTGCCATCATGCAGGCGACGCACCTTGCGGGCATTGGGCTTCATCACCGTCTGGCCCATGGAAACCTGGCCATCGCCGGCGACGACGACTTTCCCATTCTTGCGGACGGACATGATAGTGGTGCCATGCCAGACCGGCATGGAAGAGCTGCGTTGGTCGTTCATGAGCCGGCATATGGGACGCAGTGTCGCTGCGTGCAAGTCGCCCCGGTAAGCGCGATCAAACGTGTCATTTCGGCGACAATATTCTTACAATATGTTCAGGAACAAATGCTATTCGTTTGACATTGTGCATTGCAATATCAATGATGACTGACCGAATTCCGGAAGGAGCCGCCCATATATGTCTCTCAAGGCCAGAGCACAGGAAAAGGTGGAGCGCGCCGGGATTTCCAACTATTCCTTCGATCAGGACATATTGGTCATGTGCGGCAACCGCTACACGATCGAGGCCTGCGAATGTGGCGAACCGGAATGTGACGGCGTTCGTCTGCGCAAGAACGCGACCGCCATCGGCCGCGTCCTCCAGTAACGCGTCGCTATTTAGTGCATGGCATCTTTGCCGGCACGTCCCACCGATTCGATATCGCGGCCAACGCCCTGCACCGTATTGCAGGCGGCGAGCGCCGTCAGCATCAGGCTACCGATCAGCAGGGCAAGGATTTGACGCATAGAGATTCCACTTTCCAGATTTGATGCCCGTTTATAGGCGCCGGTCGGATAAACGGGAAAGCATTTTGCATCAAATCGATAAGAGCATGTTGACAGGCTGCGCCGCCGATGCCAAAGGCCGCCTCCTCCTTACAGGGGGCGCGTAGCTCAGCGGTAGAGCACACCCTTCACACGGGTGGGGTCACAGGTTCAATCCCTGTCGCGCCCACCATCCTCCAGAGAGGATGGCAGGATAGATTATTTCCCGGCATTGATCTTTTCTTCTGCAACGCGCTAAGCCTGCGCCATGAAGCGGTGCGTTCGCGCGCCGACCGGAAAGGACGACCATGCCCCCCTATCTGAAAGCCGGTGCAGCCCTTGGCGCGCTGTTGCTGACCCCCACTATATCCGCCCATGCGCAGGAAAAGCTCACGCTGGAGCGCGTCTTCGCCAGTCCCGATCTGGCCGGGCCGCAGCCCCGCGCGCTGAAATTGTCGCCGGACGGTTCGCTGGTGACGCTGCTGAAGCCGCGCGCGGACGAAAAGGAGCGGCTGGACCTGTGGGCGATCGACAGCAAGACCGGGGCGGAACGGATGCTGGTCGATTCGAAGAAAACCGGTAGCGGCGCGGACCTCAGCGAAGCGGAAAAGATGCAGCGGGAGCGCGATCGTTCCGTCGCGGGCAGCACCGGCATCACCAGCTATGACTGGTCGCCTGACGGCAAGAGCATCCTGGTCCCGGTGGATGGTGATCTCTATCTGGCGGGTCTGGATGGCAAGGTCACCCGCTTGACCGACACGCCCGATGGCGAACTCAATGGCGTCGTCAGTCCGAAGGGTGGCTTCGTTTCCTTCGTGCGTGGCGGCAATCTTTTCGTGCAGGCCATGGGCGGCGCTGAACGGCAACTGACGCAGGGCGCCAGCGACACGGTTAGCTGGGGCACGGCCGAGTTCGTCGCGCAGGAAGAAATGGACCGGCGCACCGGCTACTGGTGGTCGCCGGATGATGCGCGCATTGCCGTCGCCCGCGTCGATGAAAGCCCCGTCGGTATCGTCACCCGCACCGCGATCGGCGGGGAGGGGACCAAGGTCTATCAGCAGCGTTATCCCGCTGCCGGTACGCCCAATGCCATTGTCGATCTTTATGTCATGAAGCCGGACGGCTCAGGACAGGTGCAGGTCGATCTGGGCGCGGACAAGGATATCTACCTCGCCCGCGTCGACTGGTCGAAGGATGGCCGGACGCTCTATGTCCAGCGCGAGAGCCGCGACCAGAAAAAGCTCGATCTGCTGGCGGTCGATCCGACGACGGGCAAGGCGACCGTCGCCCTGACCGAAACGGCGAAAAGCTGGATCAATCTGTCGAACAATTTCCATCCGCTGAAAGACGGCAGCCTCCTCTGGTGGTCGGAAAAGAGCGGCCATGGCCATCTTTATCGCGTCAAGGGCGCGCAATGGACCGCGCTGACCAGCGGCGATTGGGAAGTGCGCGATGTCGTGGGCGTGGATGAGGCCAAAGGGCTGGTCTACTTCACCGGCAATCGCGAAACACCGCTGGAACAGCAACTCTACGTCGCGCCGCTTGGCAAAGCGGGCAAGGCCAGCGCGCTGACGCAGCAGGGCTGGTGGAATGACGCCGTGATGGACGGCGCGGCGACCCGCGTCGTGGTGACGCGCCAGAATGTGGACCAGCCCAAGCAGGTCTATCTGGCGGACAATGGCGGCAAGCAGTTGCAATGGCTGTCGCAAAATGCGCTGGCGGGCAGCCATCCCTATGCCCCCTATGTCGCCGATCATGTGAAGACGACGTTCGGCACGGTGAAGGCGGCGGACGGCACGACCCTCTATACCAAGATCATGACGCCGAAGATGGAACCGGGGAAGCGCTATCCGGTGTTCATGATCCATTATGGCGGCCCCGGCGGCGGACGGCAGGTGACGAACACATGGTCGGGCGCGCTCAACCAATATCTGGTTGATCGCGGCTGGATCGTCTTCGCGATCGATAATCGCGGTACGCCCGATCGCGGCAAGGCGTTCGAGGACCACATCTATCACGCCATGGGCACGGTGGAAGTCGATGACCAGTTGAAGGGCGTGGAATGGCTGAAGGCCCAGCCCTTTGTCGATCCCAAGCGCATCGCCACCTATGGCTGGTCCTATGGCGGTTACATGTCGCTCAAGCTGCTGGAAAAAGCGCCGGGCGTCTTTGCCGCGGCCGTCGCGGGTGCACCGGTGACGAAATGGCAGTTGTACGACACCCATTATACCGAACGCTATCTGGGCCAGCCGCAGGACAAGGCCAGCGCTTACCCAGCGTCGGGCGCGGTGGATGAGGCGGTGAAGATCGCCGATCCGCTGCTGTTGATCCATGGCATGTCCGACGACAATGTCGTGTTCGACAATGCCACCGCGCTGATGGCGAAGATGCAGGGCGCGGCCGTGCCGTTCGAGATGATGGCCTATCCGGGCCAGACCCACCGCGTCGGCGGCCCCGGCATCAGCGTCCATCTGTGGAAGACGATCGAGCATTTCCTGGCCGAACATGCCGGTGGTCCTGCCGATTGACGTCATGACGCAACAGGCATAGCCTCCCTCCATCTTCCGGGGGGAGGCATGCATGGCGACGACGACGGGGGAAGTCCTGCTCAATCCGGTGCGCGGCAAGGCGCGTATCGAGGTTCTCGACATATTACGCGGCATTGCGATCCTGGGCATCTTCACGATGAACCTGCCCTTCATGGCGGGGCCCAGCGAATTGATGCTGCGCGATTTCCGCCAGATCGGCTGGGCGCCGGCCGACCGTACCGCCTGGAGCATCATCCAGATATTCTGGGAAGGGACACAGCGCGGCCTGCTGGAATTCCTGTTCGGCGCGGCGCTGATGGTGTTGGCGGCCAAGGCGATGAAGCCGGACGGGCCGGTCGCGGTTGCCGACCTCTATATCCGCCGGGCATTATGGCTGCTGTTGTTCGGACTGATCGACGTCTTCCTGCTGCTCTGGCCGGGCGATATCTTGCATGTCTATGCGCTGGCCGCGCTGTTCCTCTTTCCTTTCCGCCATTTGCGGCCGCGGTCGCTGATCCCGCTGGGCCTGCTCTTCGCCACGGCCATCGGCATCTTTGCCACCGTCCAATATGTCGAGCGCGTATCACTCGTCGCCAGCGTCCAGACGGCGCAGCAGCATCAGGCGCAGGGCAAGCCGCTGGACAAGGCGGACAAGGCCGCGCTGGAGGCGTGGAAGAAGAAACTGGACCGCTTCAGGATCGACAAGGAAACCAAAGAAAAGGCTGAGGCGGAAAGCAAGGCGCGCAGCGGCAGCTATGTCGGCTATGCGACCTATCTCTGGGGCGCCTGGCTGACTTTCGCGGCCAAGGGTGCCATCTATATTGGCGTGGCCGAAGCCTTTTGCGCGATGCTGATCGGCATTGCCTTATGGAAGATGGGCATCATTCAGGGGCAGCGATCGACCCGCTTCTACCTGATCATGGCGCTGATGACCTATGGCTTCGGCCTTGGCGCCCGCGCGCTGGGCGTGATGGAGATGCTGGCGTTCCAGCCCATTCCCAAGACCATCTGGATCACCGGCGAATATGCGCGGATCGCGGTGTCGCTGGGCCATGTCGCGCTGGTCAACCTGCTGGTGCGGTTCCGCGTCAGCCATGCGATATTGAAGCCGTTCGTGGCAGCCGGGCAGGTTGCCTTCTCGCTCTATTTCCTGGAGCAGATCATCGGCATCAACATCCTCTTCTCGCCCGCTGCTGTGGGATTGAAGGGCGTGTTCGGCTGGGCGACGCTCTGGGTCTGGGCCACCGGCATCGCCTTGCTGCTGTTGCTGGTGGCGAATATCTGGACCCGCTTTTTCATCAGCGGGCCGATGGAATGGGCGTGGCGCTCGCTCGCTTACTGGCGGCGCCAGCCCTTTCGCCGGATACCGGAATGAGGGTTATCGCCAGGCGTGGAAGATCGCCCGGCGATAACGGTCCTTCTTGCGGAAGTGCATCGCCCATTTGCGCCAGCCCTGATTGTCGAGCGCTTCGGGCACGACCTGAAAGCGGGTAAAGCCGAAGCGCCGGCACATCTCGCGCAGCGCCAATATGTTGGGCGCCCAATAATTGGTGGAATCGCGGTCCAGTTCCAGTTCGGTGAACAGCCGCATCGCCGGCACCGGCTCATGGCGCAGCGACGTCACCGTCTCGATCACCAGATGATCGCGGCTCATCGCGGCGGCGGCCTCCAGCGTGCGATAGGGATCGGTAACATGATAGAGCACGCCCAGCAGCAGCACCATGTCGAACTGGCCCAGTTCCTCCACCCGGTGATCGGCCACGTCCAGATCCAGCGACCGGACTTTCGATCCGAAACGGGCATGAGCATGATCGAACCCCTGCTTGTTGCCCCAGCCTTCGCCTGACCAGCAGAAATGATCGGTCGACAGTACGCTGGCGGCGCCGCGCCGTTCCGCCTGGAAGGAGAAGAAGCCATCCCAAGCCCCGATGTCGAGCACGCTCTTGCCCGCAAGCGGCGCGGGAAAGATCAGGTCCGCTTCCTCCTGAAGCGATTCCAGCGGCTTGATGCCATTGACCCGTTCGCCATCGGGAAAGGCGAAACTGTGAAACCATTGGTCGGGCTGGGGCGGCAGCAAGTCGGACTGCATCAGAAGAATATTTCCGTATCATGGGGGAGAGGGCGGTTTTCGTACTGACGCAGGGCCATAATGGCAATGCGTGCGCTTTTTCCTGACCAAGCCCTTCTTTCTGGACAAACGCCGCAGTATCGCTATGCCGCCCCCGCTGCAATAATGCATATTGAGTGGAGACTTTAGTCATGGGTTACAAGGTCGTCGTCGTGGGTGCCACCGGTAATGTGGGCCGCGAGATGCTGACCATTCTCGCCGAACGCGAGTTCCCTATTGACGAGATCGCGGCGGTTGCATCGCCCCGGTCGCAGGGCACCGACGTCGAGTTCGGTGACACTGGCAAGATTCTCAAATGCAAAAATATTGAACATTTCGATTTCACCGGCTGGGATATCGCCCTGTTCGCCGCAGGTTCCGGCCCGACGGCTGAGTATGCGCCCAAGGCGGCGGCGGCCGGCTGCGTCGTGATCGACAACTCGTCGCTCTACCGCATGGACCCGGACGTGCCGCTGATCGTGCCCGAAGTGAACCCGGACGCGATCGACGGCTATACCAAGAAGAACATCATCGCGAACCCGAACTGCTCGACCGCGCAGATGGTCGTGGCCTTGAAGCCCCTGCATGACGCTGCGAAGATCAAGCGCGTCGTCGTGTCGACCTATCAGTCGGTGTCCGGCGCGGGCAAGGCGGGCATGGATGAGCTGTTCGAACAGAGCCGCAACATCTTCGTCGGCGATCCGGCGGAGGCCAAGAAGTTCACCAAGCAGATCGCCTTCAACGTGATCCCGCATATCGACGTTTTCCTGGACGATGGTTCGACCAAGGAAGAATGGAAGATGGTCGCGGAAACCAAGAAGATCCTCGATCCCAAGGTGAAGGTCACGGCGACCTGCGTGCGCGTGCCCGTGTTCGTCGGCCATTCGGAATCGATCAACATCGAATTCGAAAACGAGATTTCGGCCAAGGAAGCGCAGGACATTCTGCGCGAAGCGCCGGGCATCATGCTGGTCGATAAGCGCGAAGACGGCGGCTACATCACCCCGATCGAATGCGTCGGCGATTTCGCGACTTTCATCAGTCGCGTGCGGGAAGACTCGACGATCGAGAACGGCATCAACCTATGGTGCGTCAGCGATAACCTGCGCAAGGGCGCAGCGCTGAATGCGGTCCAGATCGCCGAACTGCTCGGCCGTCGCCACCTCAAGAAGGGCTAAGCTCCCTTATGATCTCCGGCGCTGTCGCGATGTGGAAAGCCCTTCCGCTCGCGCAGCGCCGGATGATCCTTCTTCTGATGGCCGCGATCGGCCTCGCCAATATTGCGCAACCCTATCCCGATCTCGCGCCGCTCCAGCACGGACCCACGGTTGCCCTGATCCTGACTGCGCCGTGGCTGTTGCGACGCTGGCCTCTTCCTGCATCGGCAATCGCCTGTATCTGGCTGTTCCTGCTGCTCCACACTCTGGGCGCGCGCTGGATCTACTCCTACGTTCCCTATGATGATTGGGCGCGGGCAATCAGCGGGCATGATATTTCCAGTCTCTTCGGCATGAAACGTAATGGTTACGACCGGCTGGTGCATTTCGCCTTCGGTGCTCTGCTGACCCTCCCCATCGCCGAAGTCGCGCATCGATACGGCACATTGCGCTGGCGCTGGAGCCTGATCTTTGCCTTTGCTGCCATCGGCCTTGGCAGCGCGCTATATGAAATTTTCGAATGGTTGCTGACCATCATCGCCGCTGACGACACAGCCGACTATTATAATGGCCAGCAAGGCGATGTCTGGGACGCGCAAAAAGATATGGCGTCCGCACAGATTGGCGCGACCATCGCGGTCATCGCCCTCTTGCGCCGCAGGGGCTGACGCCATATCGGCGGGCAATCCCCGCCCGTCAGCCTGCCGCTACAAGGAATTGCCCCAGATGACCGACCTTCAGATCGAACGCCATGATATCAAGGGTCGGGATGGATTGCCGATCGCAGTGCATGTCGTGGGGCAGGGGCGCGATCTGGTGCTGATCCACGGCTATTTCTCCAACGCCTGGACCAACTGGATTCGCTATGGTCATGCGCAAAAGCTGGTGGACGCGGGTTTCCGGCTGATCCTGCCGGACCTGCGCGGCCATGGCGAAAGCGCCAAGCCGCATGATGCCGCTGCCTATCCGCCCGACGCACTGACCGACGATAATCTGGCGCTGGTCGAGCAGATGGGCCTGACCGACTATGACCTTGGCGGCTATTCGCTGGGCGCGCGCACGACGGTCCGCATGCTGGCTCGTGGCGCGACACCGCGGCGCGTGATCCTGGCCGGCATGGGGCTGCGCGGTCTGGTCAAGACGCTGGACAAGGGCGGCTATTACAAGAATGTCCTCACCAATCTGGGCACGTTCGAACGCGGCACCTCCGAATGGATGACCGAGGCATTTCTCAAGACCACCAAGGGTGATCCGGTAGCCATGCTCAACATCCTGAACACCTTCGTCGACACGCCCGAACAGGTCATCGCCGGCTTCCAACAGCCGACCGAGGTGATTTGCGGCGCGGACGATCAGGATAATGGCATTGCGCAGGAACTGGTCGAAATATTGCCGAACGGTCGTTATGTCGAGGTGCCGGGCAATCATATGAACGCCGTCACCCGCAAGGAACTGGGGCAGGCGATGGTCGATTTCCTGACCGCTTGACTGTATCGCCGCGGCAAGCCACCTTCCCTTTATAACCGATAAGGGGAACCCCGTGAAAATCGCAATTTCCATGGCCGCGCTTGCGGCTGCCCTCGTTGCTTCGCCGGTACTGGCGCAGCAAGCGCCCGCTGCTACGCAGTCGGCCACGCCCACCGCTGCCGACGCGGAGGCCTTCCTGGCCAAAGCCGAACAGACATTGTTCGACCAGTCGATCGTCAGTGGTCGGGCCGCGTGGATCAACGCCACCTATATCACCGACGATACCGATGCGATGGCATCCTATTTCGGCGCGATCGATACCAAGATGCGGGTCGACTATGCGCTGGACGCGGCGAAATATGCGACGGCGCCGGGGCTGAGCGAAGAGACGAAGCGCCGGCTGACGCTGCTGCGCACCGCGCTCACTCTGCCCGCTCCGACGACGCCGGGCGCTGCCGAGGAACTGAACGATCTCGCGACCCGGCTCCAGTCCGCCTATGGCAAGGGGAAGGGTACGCTGAACGGCCAGCCGATCAACGGCAGCGATATCGAAGAGAAGATGGGCACGGACCGCAATCCCGAAGAGCTCAAGGAAATGTGGGTCAGTTGGCATGACAATGTCGGCGCACCGATGCGGCAGGACTATGCCAAGCTGGTGAGCATCGCCAATGCCGGGTCGAAGGAACTGGGCTTTGCTGACACCGGCGCAATGTGGCGCTCAAAATATGACATGCCCGCCGCCGATTTCGCCAAGCTGACGGACAAGATCTGGGGCGAGGTGAAGCCGCTCTATGATCAGCTTCACTGCTATACCCGCACCAAGCTGAACGAGAAATATGGCGATGCGGTCCAGCCCAAGACCGGGCCGATCAGAGCTGACCTGCTGGGCAATATGTGGGCGCAGGAATGGGGCAATATCTACAAGATCGTCGCACCAGAAGGCGCGGGTGATCTGGGCTATGACGTCACCGATCTGCTGACGGCCAAGGATTATGACCAGACCCGCATGGTGAAGGCGGGCGAGGGCTTCTACAGTTCGCTTGGCTTTGAAAAGCTGCCGCAGAGCTTCTGGGATCGTTCGCAGATCGTGAAGCCGCGCGACCGCGAAGTCGTGTGCCATGCCTCGGCCTGGGATCTCGACAACAAGAATGATATTCGCATCAAGATGTGCACGAAGGTCAATGGCGACGATTTCGTCACCATTCACCACGAACTCGGTCACAATTATTATCAGCGCGCCTACCAGATCCAGAAGCCACTCTATCTGGATGGCGCCAATGACGGCTTCCATGAGGCCATCGGGGACTTCATCGCGCTGTCGATCACGCCCGATTATCTGGTGAAGATCGGCCTGCTCGATCCGGCCAAGGTGCCGGGCGCCGACAAGGATCTGGGCCTGTTGCTGCGACAGGCGATGGACAAGGTCGCCTTCCTGCCCTTCGGCCTGTTGATCGACAAATGGCGCTGGGGCGTATTCGACGGTTCGATTCCCGAAAGCCAGTATGAAAAGGCCTGGACCGACCTTCGCACCCAATATCAGGGCATCGTCCCACCGGTGTCACGTGACGAGACGAAGTTTGACGCGGGCGGCAAGTTCCATATTCCGGGCAACACGCCTTATGCGCGTTACTTCCTGGCCCGCGTTCTGCAATTCCAATTCTATGAAGCGGCGTGCAAGCAGGCCGGCTGGACCGGCCCGCTGCATCGCTGTTCCTTCTATGGAAACAAGGAAGTAGGGGCCAAACTTAACGCCATGTTGGAAATGGGCGCATCAAAACCCTGGCCCGACGCGCTGCAAGCCTTCACCGGCAGCCGTGAAATGTCGGGCAAGGCATTGGTCAATTATTTCGCGCCACTCCAGAAGTGGTTGATTGCGCAGAATAAAGGCAAGTCCTGCGGCTGGTAAGCCGGAGTAAATCTTGGTAAACGGCTGCCGCATGAACGCGGCAGCCATTCTTTTATCCCTGCTTTTTGGTACCGCCACCGTAATGACGGTGGCGCTGACCGTGGCCTGGCTTCACTTCGGTCGGCAAAGGCACGTCCTGACCTGGACGGCCTCCTATGCAGTGGGGATGCTGCAGTGGATGGCCAATGCCGGCGGCTATTTCCTGAAAAGCCCCGGCTGGTTCATCGTGACCGGCGTCGGGCTGATCATCAGCGGATCGCTGCTCGCCATCGGCGTGCGACAGCGATCCGGCAAGCCGCTGCGCCTGACCGCCTTCGTCATACCCGCCGCACTGGCAACGCTTGGGATGGGACTGGCCATTGGCCCGGTCGGCAGTCAGATCATGCAGGGCCTGATCATTCCGACCTATGTCGGCGTCTTGCTGGCAGTCAGCGCGATTTCTCTCTGGCCAAGGGATCGGCGCTTCACCCCGCCCGAACTGGTCTTCTTCGTCGCCCTGCTTGCCTTCGCGCTGGTTCAGCTTGCCCTGGCGGGATCGGCGTTGCTGATCCGTGGGCCGGAGATCGGCAAGGATCTCTACCGCCTGATCTTCAGCATCTTCATGCCGACCATCTATGTCGCCACCGCCGTTACCGCCGTGCTGGTGGTGGCTGGCGATCTGGCCCAGCAATTGCGCAAGCAGATCCGCCATGATCCCCTGACGCAGGTGCTCAACCGGCGCGGGCTGGACGAAGCAGCGGCGCAGGCGATTGCGCAGGCACGGCGGCACAAACGGCGGCTGGCGCTGGTCGTTTGCGATCTGGACGGGTTCAAGGCGCTGAATGACGGTCACGGCCATATTGCCGGGGATCAGGCGCTGCGGGGCTTTGCAGCCCTGCTGGTCAGCGCGGTGCGTCGCGGTGACGTAGTTGGGCGTCTGGGCGGCGACGAATTTGGCCTGCTGCTGCTGGACTCGGCAGCCGTGTGCGCCGCTGAAGTCATGGAACGGGTACGCGCCGAGGTCACCCATCTGGCACTAGCGGACGTGCCCGTCACCGGACTTCGCGCCAGTTTCGGGGTGACCGAACTGACCGACACCGACATGTGCCTGGAAGACATGTTCGCCCGCGCGGATGCGGCCCTCTATTCCGCCAAGAAGGACGGTAAGGATCGCATCACCATCTGGACCGAAGCCGCTTAGAGCAGCGTGCGCTAAATCTGATCCGTTCGTCCTGAGTAGCCGCTGAGCTTGTCGAAGCGGCGTATCGAAGGATAGGGCACGCCAGCCCCTTCGATACGGGCCTTCGACTTCGCTCAGTCCCTACTCTGGGCGAACGGCGGGTGTTTCGGATTTGGCACTGCGCAATTTAGCGGAAAGGCGGTTCGTTGAAGGCGCGCAGCTTGCGGCTGTGCAGCTTCGCCCCTTCCTGTCGCAGCAATTCGCAGGTCATCAGGCCGACACGCAAATGGCCCGCAATTGCTTCCTCATAGAAGCGGTTGGCCTGACCCGGCAGCTTCAACTCGCCATGAATGGGCTTGTCCGACACGCAGAGCAGCGTGCCGTAGGGCACACGGAAGCGATAGCCCTGCGCCGCGATCGTCGCCGATTCCATGTCGATGCCCACGGCGCGCGACAGGCTGAAGCGCAGCGCCGAACTGGAATAGCGCAATTCCCAGTTGCGGTCGTCGGTCGTGACTACCGTTCCGGTGCGCAGCCGCCGCTTGAAATCTTCCGGATCGCCGCCGCCCAGCACGGCCTCGGCCGCGCTGGCCATCGCCACCTGCACTTCGGCGATCGCCGGCACCGGGATTTCGGGCGGCAGCATCTCGTTCAGCACATGGTCGTCGCGCAGATAGGCGTGCGCTAGCACATAGTCGCCGATCCGCTGGCTGGGGCGCAGGCCGCCGCAATGGCCGATCATCAGCCAGGCTTCGGGACGGACGACGGCCAGATGGTCGCAGATCGTCTTCGCGTTGGAGGGGCCGACGCCGATATTGACCAGCGTGATGCCGCTGCGGTCGGGCGCGATCAGGTGATAGGCCGGCATCTGATGCTTGCGCCAGGCGCTGTCGGCAATCATCTGCGCCGGATCGGCCGTCTCGGGCGTCACATAGACACCACCGGCGCCGGACAGGGCGGTGAAGCGACTGCCGGGACGCTGCAATTCCTTGCAGGCCCAGTCCACGAATTCGTCGACATAGCGATGATAGTTGGTGAACAGGATATAGCGCTGCACATGTTCGGCCGGCGTGCCGGTATAATGTTTCAGCCGCGCCAGCGAAAAGTCGGTGCGCAACCCGTCGAACAGGGCCAGCGGCCGATCGCCATCGATATCCGGCGTGAACAGGCCGTCGGCAATCTCGTCGCCAATCTCTGCCAGCTCTGTCGCGGGGAAATAGCGCGCCAGTTCCGTCGGCGGCGTGCCGTCCAAGGCATTGATATCCAATCCGTCCAGCACATAGGGGAAGGGGATCTGCTGATCGCTCAGCCCAACTTCCACCTCGACCCCATAATCGCGCACCAGCAGGTCGATCTGCTCGGCCAGATAATCGGCGAACATGGCGGGGCGGGTGATGGTGGTGACATAGCGGCCGGGCTTGGAAAGCCGGGCGAAGGAGCGACCGGGAGGCGGCGCCTGATTATCATCCCGATAGGTGATCCGCAGTTCGGGATAGCAGAAACGCCGATCCGCCCGCGCCTCGGCTGGCGGGATGCTGCCATCGCGGGCGTAGGCGCGCATCGCCTCGCGCAGGGTTTCGATGGACGTCTGGTAGATTTGGTCGAGTTGCGCGACCGTCGCGGTGCCGATGCTTTGTGTCATCGCCTCCTGTTACCGCCTTTGCATGACGGAAGGAAGACCGGCTGTAATATTGCGCGCCGGATAATCGATCCGGCGCGCAAATTCTATCAGATCAGAGCTGTTCCAGCATGAAGTCGGCCGACGACACCTTGAAGTCGCCCGGTGCCTCGACATTCAGTTCCTCGACCACGCCGTCCTTGACGATCATCGAGAAACGCTGGCCGCGCGTGCCCAGGCCAAACTTGCTGCCGTCCATGGTGAGGCCCACGGCCTTGGCGAAATCGGCATTGCCGTCGGCCAGCAGCGTCACCTTGCCCTCGGCGCCGGCGGACTTGCCCCAGGCGCCCATGACGAAGGCGTCGTTGACGGCGGTGCAGGCGATCTCATCGACGCCCTTGGCCTTGAGCGCTTCGGCCTTGTCGATGAAGCCGGGCAGATGCTTGGCCGAGCAGGTCGGCGTGAAGGCGCCGGGGACGGAGAAGATGGCAACCGTCTTGCCAGCGAAAAACTCTTCCGACGCCACGGCTTCGGGGCCGTTTTCGGTCATCTTGGTGAAGGTGGTGGAGGGAAGGCGTTCGCCCTTGGTGATCGTCATGCTTATTCTCCTGGCCTGTGAACCGGCGGCGGAGGTCGGCGCTGGCGGCCCGCCTGTCAAGACGCTGGCAGGAATATGTCATTCTGCCCTGCCCTTAAGGTCACCCGTTCTTGGCAAGGGCCTGCGAGAGGCTATATTCGAAGCATGAACCAGACGCGCTTCTATGGTGGCCATTTCCTGCTCGCCCTGCCGGGGATGCAGGACACGCGCTTCGATCATTCGGTCATCGCCATGTGCGTGCATGATGCGCAGGGCGCGCTGGGTATCGCCGTGCATGAAGAGATGGAGGGCGTGCGCCTGCGCGACCTGCTCGAAAGTTTCGATATCGATGGCAGCAAAGTCGGCGATGTCCCCGTGCTGCGTGGCGGGCCGGTAGAGCCGCGCCGCGGATTCGTGCTGCATTCGCTCGACTGGGCGGGGCAGGACATGGTGCAGGTCGACAAGCAATGGGGTCTGTCCGGATCGCTCGACATATTGAAGGCGATTGCGGAGGGGAGGGGCCCCAGCCGCTATCTGGTCGCGCTGGGCTATGCCGGATGGGGTGCGGGGCAGCTGGAAGTGGAGATGACCGGCGAAAGCTGGTTCCTGGCGCCCGCCACCGGAAATCTGCTGTTCGACACGCCCACGCGCGGCAAATGGTCGACCATTTTTGCCGCGTCCGGCATCGATTCGAGCCATCTGGTGAGCGGCGCCGGATCGGCCTGATCCTGCGACCGGCTACATAAAGAAATCTTTATATTGGGTTGTCAGCATCGCTGGCGGTTGGTAAGGCGCAGCATATCGCCCCGTCCGGCCTGTATCGGTCAGGGCACAATTCTTAGCTGACGGAGATACGCTCGTGGCCACCGCACCCGCCACCCAGGCGCAGGATTATGTTATCGCCGATATCGCCCTTGCCGCCTTTGGCCGCAAGGAAATCGAGATTGCCGAAACCGAAATGCCCGGCCTGATGGCCCTGCGCGCCGAATTCGGTGCGTCGCAGCCGCTCAAGGGCGCGCGCATCACCGGTTCGCTGCACATGACGATCCAGACCGCCGTGCTGATCGAAACGCTGACCGCGCTGGGCGCGCAGGTGCGCTGGGCGACTTGCAACATCTATTCGACGCAGGACCATGCCGCCGCCGCGATCGCCGCGTCGGGCGTGCCGGTCTTCGCGATCAAGGGTGAGAGCCTTCAGGAATATTGGGACTATGTCGAACGCATCTTCGACTGGCACAATGACGACAGCGGCGTCTGCAACCTGATCCTGGACGATGGCGGCGACGCCACCATGTTCGCCTTGTGGGGCGCCCGCGTCGAAGCCGGTGAAGAACTGTTCACGCCGTCGAACGAGGAAGAGGAAATCTTCTGTTCGGTGCTGAAGCGCGTTCTGGCCGAACGCCCCGGTTTCCTGACCAAGACCGTCCAGTCGATCAAGGGCGTGTCGGAAGAAACCACCACCGGCGTTCATCGCCTGTATGAACTGTCGAAGAAGGGCAAGCTGCCCTTCCCGGCGATCAACGTGAACGACAGCGTCACCAAGTCGAAGTTCGACAACCTCTATGGCTGCAAGGAATCGCTGGTCGACGCGATCCGCCGGGGCACCGACGTCATGCTGGCCGGCAAGGTCGCCTGCGTCGCCGGCTTCGGTGACGTCGGCAAGGGTTCGGCCGCATCGCTGCGCAATGGCGGCGCCCGCGTGCTTGTGACCGAAGTCGATCCGATCTGCGCGTTGCAGGCCGCGATGGAAGGCTATGAAGTCGTGACGATGGAAGAAGCCGCGCCCCGCGCCGACATCTTCGTCACCGCGACCGGCAATGAAGGCGTCCTGACCGTCGATCACATGCGCGCCATGAAGAATATGGCGATCGTGTCGAACATCGGCCATTTCGACAGCGAGATCGAGATTGCGGGCCTCGCCAACATGAAGTGGACCGAGATCAAGCCGCAGGTCGATGAAGTCGAATTCCCCGACGGCAAGAAGATCATCGTCCTGTCGAAGGGCCGTCTGGTCAACCTCGGCAACGCCACCGGTCACCCCAGCTTCGTCATGTCGGCCAGCTTCACCAACCAGACGCTGGCGCAGATCGAACTGTGGACCAAGAGCGAGACGTACAAGAACGACGTCTATGTCCTGCCCAAGCATCTGGACGAGAAGGTCGCCGCGCTGCACCTGGAAAAGCTGGGCGTGAAGCTCACCCAGCTCAGCCAGCGTCAGGCCGACTATATCGGCGTGCCGGTGGAAGGCCCGTTCAAGCCGGACCATTACCGCTACTAAGATAGCGACACCGCAAAGCGGATCGAAGGGAGGCGGAAACGCCTCCCTTTTTTGTTGGCGCAAACATAAGTTATTCCCCTTGAAGGCAGGGCTGCGAAATCATTCACTCGTCATTCCCGCGTAGGCGGGAACCCATCTCCCAACCTTTCATCAAGGTGAAAAGGCGGGAGATGGATCCCCGCCTGCGCGGGGATGACGGAAATTGAGAGGCCCCATAATTTTCAATGCCCTGCCTTTCGGACAGGAATTTTGCCCATCGGCTACTTCCCGCCATCGCCGAACTGGTTTAGGCCCAGTCGGCTTATGGACAGGGACAGGCAGGTTCGGCGGGTCGGAGGGCAGGGGTCATGACGACCTTGTCCCCCTATGCCGCAATCATCTTCGGCGTGGTGCTGGCTGCTTGGCTGGGCGCGGCCGTGTGGGCGCTGGTCAGTGGCCAGCGGATGCGGCGCGAAGGTACGCAAGCGCAGGGCAAACTGGATCGGCTGGCGGTGCTGCTGGCGTCTGCCCCCGCTGCCCCGATCATCATCCATCCCGATGGCCGGCTGGAGGCCGCCGATCGCCTCGCCAAATGGCTGGGCAAGGCGCGGGTGCCGACCTTCGTATCGGAACTGACCGATGCCGATAGCGGGCTGGAGCCGGATGATGGCGCCGCGCTGGCCCGCGAAATCGCCTCGGCCCAGCGCGCGGGCAAGAGCTTTGCTCTGCCGGTGCGCGGCGTAGGGTCTTCTCGCCTGTTGCTGGTGCGCGGCGCGCCTGCCGGGCCGGGCCTTGCCGAAAGCGGCGGCGTGGTGCTGTGGATTTTCGATGCGACCGACAGTCAGGCCGAAATTCAGGATTTGAAGAGCCATGTGGAACAGTTGCGGGAGGCGCTGGAGGCGCTGGCCGGACTGGTCGAGGCAGCGCCTTTCCCGATGTGGCATCGCACGCCCGACCTGCGTCTCAGCCTGGTCAACAGCGCCTATGTCCGCGCGGTCGATGGCGACGATGCCGGTGAAGTGATCGCCAACGGCATCGAACTGGTCGAAATGGCCGGTGGCGTCAGCCCTCAAGCCGCCGCCGCTGATGCCGTGGCGCAGGATGCTCCGATCGAACGCATGGTCCCCGCGACGATCGATGGCGAACGCCGCACCATGCGCGTGGTCGATGTGCCGCTCGGCCCGGCAGGCGTGGCGGGCTATGCCGTCGACCAGCATGAACTGGAAACCGCGCGGGTCGAACAGCGACGGCTGGAAGCGGCGCAGCGCGACCTGCTCGATCGCCTGTCCGCCGGTGTGGCCCGCTTCGGCCCCGACCGGGCGCTGCGCTTCTGGAACCAGCCCTTCATCAGCCTGTTCGGCCTGCGACAGGATGCGCTCAACGACGCACCCCTGTTCGAAAGGGTGCTGGACCAGATGCGCGACGCGCGTCGCCTGCCCGAACATCGCGATTTTCCGGCATGGCGCACCGAACGGCGCAACTGGTTCCTCTCTCCCGACCCGCAGGAGGAAAACTGGCTGTTGCAGGACGGCACCCATTTGCGTGTCTATGCCCAGCCGCTCCCCGATGGCGGCCTGCTGCTGATCTTCGAGGACCGCACAGAGCAGGTTCAGCTTTCCAGCGCGCGCGACACGCTGCTGCGGGTGCGCACCGCGACCTTCGACAATCTGTTCGAATCGATCGGCGTCTTCTCCTCCGACGGCCGACTGCAAATGTGGAACAGCCGTTTCCGCACCATCTGGGGTGCCAGCGAGGATCTGCTTGCCTCCCATCCCCGCATCGATGATCTGATGCGCGCGGTGCAGACCCAGCTTGCCAAGCCGCAGCAGAGCAATCTGGTCCGCGAACTGGTGCGCGCCGCCACGGTGGAACGCAAGCAGCGTGCCGGCCATGTCGGCTTTGCCGATGGGCGCATCTTCGAATTTGCCGCCATGCCGCTGCCGGACGGCAATGCGCTGTTCACCATGCTGGATGTGACCGACAGCCGCCGGGTCGAACAGGTGCTGCGCGATCGGAACGAGGCGCTGGAACAGGCGGATAAGGTCAAGACCGCCTTCGTCACCAATATGAGCTATGAGTTGCGCACCCCGCTCACCACTATCTCCGGTTTCGCCGAGATGATGAGCGCTGGCTATGCCGGGGAATTGAGCGAATCTGCGCGGGGCTATGTCGACGGCATCCTGCAAAGCACGGCCCGCCTGTCGATGCTGATCGACAATGTGCTGGACCTGACCCAGGGTGAGGTCGGCACCCTGCCGATCGAGCGCGCGCCGGTCGACCTGACGGTCGTAGCGCGCGAGAGCGCCGAGCGGCTGAAGGGGCAGGCGACAGCCAAGGGCATGGAACTCGCCACCTCGCTTCAGGGCAGCCTGGGCATGGTGCAGGGCGATGCCCGCCGGATCGGGCAGGCGATCGAGCATCTGCTCGAAAATGCGATCCGCTATTGCGGCAAGGATGCCCGCATCCTGCTGCATGGCGACGGCACGGGGGACAAGGCCCGGATCGTCGTGTCGGACAATGGCCCCGGCATTTCGGCTGCCCAGCAAAAGGCGATCTTCGATCCCGCCGCTCGCGCGGATCAGGCCCGCAACGGCGGTCGCGCCGGCATCGGCCTGCCGCTCGCCCGCCAGTTGGCGGAGGCACATGGCGGCAGCCTGACCCTCCTGTCGCGCCCCGGACAGGGCACGATGGCAACGATTGAGCTGCCCCGTGGCTGAGACGGTACTGGACCTGAATGGTGAAGCGGCGATGCTGGATCTTGGCCGACGCATCGCCACCCATGTCCGCATTGGCGATGTGATCACACTCGAAGGTGGACTGGGCGCGGGCAAGACGACGCTGGCGCGCGGCCTGCTCGAAGCGCTGGGGCTGGAGGGCGAAGCGCCCAGTCCCAGCTTCGCCATCGTCCAGCCTTATGATGTGCCCGAAGTCCGCCTGCCGGTGGCCCATGTCGATCTCTATCGGCTGGATGGCCCGGACGAGGTAGAGGAACTGGCACTGGGCGATTATCTGATGGACAGCCTGCTGATCATCGAATGGCCCGACCGGTTGGGCAGCGGGCTATGGTCCCACGCCCTGCGGCTTACCATCGACTTTGTCCAAGATGGCGCGGGAGATAACGCGCGGCGCTTGACAGCGGACGTGCCGGACGCTTGGACGGATCGATGGTCACAGATATGATCCCGCCCGTTTCGGCGCCCGCCTTTCTTGCCGATGCTGGCTGGGATGGCGCCGCCATCGTCCCGCTTGCCGGCGATGCCTCCTTCCGTCGCTATTTCCGCGTACTGAACGGCGGACGCCGCGCCGTGCTGATGGACGCGCCGCCGCCGCATGAAGACCCACGCCCCTTCATCGCCATCGCCGAACATCTGCTGGCCGACGGTTTCGCCGCGCCGCGCATATTGGCGCGCGACCTGAAGGAAGGTCTGGTCCTGATCGAGGATTTCGGCGATCTGCGGATCAAGGAGCATCTGGAGGCCGATCCGGCCGACGAACTCTCGCTCTACGCCCGCGCGGTCGACCTGATCGCCGACCTGCATCGCCTGCCGCCCGCCGACCTGCCGCCCTATGATCGGGCGGTCTATCAGCGGGAAGTCGGCCTGCTGACCGAATGGTATTGCCCGGCGATCGGCTTGCCGGTGGATGTCGACGCCTATGTCGCCGCCTGGGACGCGGTGTTGCCGCTGGTCGAAGGATCGGCCAGCCCGACCGTGACGGTGCTGCGCGACTATCATGCCGAAAATATCATGCTGATCGACCGGACGGCCTCCCATGGTCTTGGCCTGCTCGATTTTCAGGACGCGCTGGCGGGCCACCCCGCTTATGATCTGGTGTCCCTGTTGCAGGATGCCCGGCGCGATGTGCCGGTCGAAGTCGAGGCCGCGATGCTGGCCCATTATAAGGCCGTCGCCAATCCGCCCGCCGATTTCGACGCCGCCTATGCGGTGCTCGGCGCGCAGCGTAATGCCAAGATTATCGGCATCTTCACCCGCCTGTGGAAGCGCGATGGCAAGCCGCGTTATTTGTCCTTCCTGCCGCGCATGTGGAGCCTGCTGGAACGCGACCTTGCGCATCCGGCGCTGGCGCCCGTCGCCGCCTGGTTCGACGCGAATATCCCGGCCGATCAGCGCCATCATGCCCCAGAGGAGTATGCCCCCGCATGATCGACACCGCCATGCTGATGGCCGCAGGGCTGGGCAAGCGGATGCGTCCGCTCACCGCGACCCGGCCCAAGCCGCTGGTCAAGGTGGCGGGCAAGCCGCTGATGGACCATGCGCTCGACCGGCTGGAAGCGGGCGGCATCAGGAAAGTGGTCGTCAACGTCCATTATCTGGCCGACACGGTGGAAGCGCATCTCAAATCGCGCAAATGCGGGCTGGAATTCGCCGTTTCGGACGAGCGGGCCAAGCTGCTGGAAACCGGGGGGGGCCTCATCAAGGCCAAGCCCCTATTGGGCGATGGCCCCATCTTTTGCGTCAACAGCGACAATTATTGGGTCGACGGCCCCAGTGAGACATTCGCGATGATGCGGCGGATATGGGACCCGGCAAAGATGGATGCGCTGCTGCTGCTCATCCCGCAGGCCCGCGCCATGTGCCATTCCGGGCAGGGCGATTTCCATATGGACGCCAATGGTCGCCTGACCCGCCGCAAGCAGGGTCATGTCGCGCCCTTCGTCTATATCGGTATCCAGATCATCTCGTCCGATCTGCTGGTCGATCCCCCGGCGGACGTGTTTTCGACCAACATCTTCTGGAACCGCGCGATCGAAAAGGGCCGCCTCTACGGCGTGTCGCACCAGGGGCTGTGGTTCGACGTCGGCACGCCAAAGGCCATCCCGGTCGTGGAGTCGATGATCGCCCATGGGTGATCGGACGCATCCGGCGCTGTTCACCATCCCGGCGCACCGCGCTTTCGCCGACGCGCTGGTCGCGGGCCTGCTGGCCCAGCATCGCGGCGATCCGATGGCGCTGGCGCAGGGCATGGTCCTGCTGCCCAACAACCGCGCGATCCGGGCGGTCAGCGATGCCTTCGTCCGGCAATCGGGCGGCGGGTTGCTCTTGCCGCGACTGGTGGCGATCGGCGATCCCGACCTTGGCGAACAGGTGGGCGGCGCGCTCGACCCGCTGGGCGAAGAAGAGACGATCCCGCCCGCCATCGCCCCGATGCGGCGGCAGATGATCCTGGCCCGCATGGTGCAACAGGCCAAGCCGGAGGTCGATGCCGGGCAGGCGCTGCTGCTGGGGCAGGCGCTGGGCGTGGTGCTGGACCAGATGCAGGTGGAGCGCGTGCCGCTGACCGCGCTGCGCGATCTGACGCTTTCGGAAGAACTGTCAAAACATTGGCAGACTTCCTTGAAAATATTCGAGATATTGATTGCCCGATGGCCCGATGAGCTGGCACGGACCGGCTGCATCGATCTGGCCGACCGCCGCAACCGGCTGTTCGATCGGCTTGCGGCCCGTTGGGCGGCGCATCCGCCTGCGGGCTTCGTCGTGGCGGCCGGCATCTCCACCACGGCCCCCGCCGTTGCCCGGCTGCTGCGCCGGATCGGCCTGATGCCAGACGGCTCGGTGGTGTTCGCCGGCCTCGACCAGCATATGGACCCGGAGGCATGGGACGCGATCGGCCCGTTCGATGCCGACCCGCTGACCGGCCAGCGCAAGCCAGGCCATGAAAGCCATCCCCAATATGCGTTGAAGCGCCTGCTGGACGGCATGAGCGCCACGCGTGAGGATGTCGCGAACTGGCGCTGGGGCAGCGAGCATGATGCGCGGGCGGTGCGCGGGCGCAATATCTCCAACGCGATGCTGCCGCCCAAACTCACCAGTCGCTGGCGTGACCTGAAGACAGCAGATCGATCGCTGGCCGGGGTCGAGGCGCTGGAGGTGGCGACACCGGGCGAGGAGGCGCAAGCCATCGCCATCGCCCTGCGCGAGGCGCTGGAAACACCGGAACGCACCGCTGCGCTGGTGACGCCCGACCGGCAACTGGCGACGCGCGTGTCCGCGCATCTGCGCCGCTGGGGGATAGAGGCGGACGACAGCGCCGGTTCGCCGCTCTCCCGCCTGCTGCCCGGCACACTGCTGATCGCCATGGCCGAAGCGGTATCGGAACGCTTCGCCCCGGTCTCGCTGCTGACCCTGCTCAAACATCCGCTGGTGATGAAGGGGGAGGGGCGCCTGTCCTGGCTGGAGGGCGTCCGCGCGCTGGACCTGCTGCTGCGCGGGCCACGACCGCAGGCGGGCCTGATAGGCATCGACCTGCTGATGCATCCTCGTGCCGATGATCGTCAGCGGGTGTTGCGCGCGCAGGTGAACGACTGGTGGCCAACGGCGCGCGCGCTATTGGAACCGCTGGAGACAGGCTTCGCCACGGCCACCGATCTGGCGGCCCAACTGGCGGTGCTGCGCGAACAGGCGAGCATGCTGACCGGCGACACCGTCTGGGCCGGGCATCAGGGCCATGCCGCCGCCGATCTGTTCGCGGAGATGGAGGCTGCCGCGCCCGAAGGTCCGCGTCAGGCCGATCCGCGCGCATTGCCCGCCCTGCTCGATCATATGCTGGGCGGCGTTTCCGTCCGCCCGCCACAGGGCGGCCATCCGCGCATCGCCATATTGGGCCTGATCGAAGCGCGGCTGATGCAGGCCGACCTGATGATTCTGGGCGGCCTCAACGAAGGCACCTGGCCGGGCTTGCCCGCGCCCGATCCCTGGCTCGCCCCGCGCATCCGGCGCGAACTCGGCCTGCCGGGGCTGGAAACGCGCATCGGCCTTGCCGCCCATGATTTCGCGAGCGCGCTTGGTGCCCCGCATGTCCTCATCACCCGTGCCCGTCGCGGCAGCGGCGGCCCGGCGGTCGCCTCTCGCTTCTGGCTGCGATTGAAGGCTATGGCCGGATCGCAATGGAAATCGGCGGAACGCTATGCCGGTTTCGCCCGCGCGATCGATGCGCCCGCCGCCTATCACCCGGCCAAACGCCCCGCGCCGGTGCCGCCCATTGTGGCGCGGCCGACCGTCATTCCCGTCACCGATGTCGACCGGCTGAAGGCCGATCCCTTCGCCTTCTACGCCAAGCGCGTGTTGCGCCTCACCCGGCTTGATCCGGTCGATGCCGATGCTGGTCCGGCCTGGCGCGGAACGGCGGTGCATGACGTGCTGCAACGCTGGGCCGAAGCGGGCACGCTCGACCCCGCCGATCTGGAAGCGCGCGCCCGCGCCATGTTCGACCAGCCCGAAGTGCATCCGTTGCTCAAGGCCCTGTGGCAACCCCGCCTGATAGAGGCGATCCGCTGGATCGCGGCCGAAGTGGCCAAGGACAAGGCCGAAGGCCGCACCATATTGGCGGTCGAGCAGGAGGGGCGGGCGGAGATCGCCGGCGTCACCCTGATGGGCAAGGCCGACCGGATTGACCGGCTGGCGGACGGCCGCATCGGCATCATCGATTACAAGACCGGCAAGCCACCCAGCGCGCGGCAGGTGAAGGCCGGCTATACGCTGCAACTCGGCCTGCTGGGCGTGATCGCCGAACTGGGCGGGTTTGAAGGTCTTGGAACGCGCGTGCAGGCGGGCGATTTCGAATATTGGTCGCTCGCCAAGAAGGGCGACCAGTTCGGCTATCGCGAACGGCCGGTCGACCCCATGGGCAAGCGCGACAAGATCGTCACCGACAGTTTCACCGCCCATGCCCATGAGCATTTCGAGGCGGTCGCCAACGACTATCTGCTGGGGGCAGCGCCGTTCCGGGCAGAGATCAACCCCGAAGTGGCTAATTATGGCGATTATGACCAGCTGATGCGGCTGGAGGAATGGTATGGCCGCGACGATGGCTAAGGCGCTCCAGAAATTGCTGGGCGATCAGGCCCGCGCCGCCGCGCCCGATGCCCATGTCTGGCTGTCGGCCTCCGCCGGCACGGGCAAGACCCATGTGCTGACCGCGCGCGTCTTCCGCCTGCTGTTGCAGGGGGTGCGGCCGGAAAATATCCTGTGCCTCACCTTTACCAAGGCAGGCGCGGCGGAAATGGCCGATCGTATCCATGATCGCCTCGCCGCCTGGGTGCAGATGGACAGGACTGCGCTGGCGACGGACCTGATGGCGCTGGGCGAGGATTTCGGCCCGGCGATGCAGGACCATGCCCGCCGCCTCTTTGCCGAAGTGCTGGAGTCCACCGGCGGGGGCCTGCGAATCCAGACCATCCATGGCTTCTGCCAGCAATTGCTGACCGCCTTCCCGCTGGAGGCCGATCTTGCGCCGGGCTTCCGCCCGCTCGACCAGCGTGAACAATCGAGCCTGGCGCGGCAGACGCTGGCCGACCTTGTCGTGACGGCACAGGAGCAGGGCGATGCCGCGCTGATGGAGGCGCTCCAGTCGCTGAGCCTGCGGCTGGGCGAGGGCGGGGCGGAGCAATTCCTGCTGCGCTGCGCCGCGCGGAGCGATGCGCTGAGCGACCTGCCCGAAGCGATCGCACCCTATGTGGCGGAGCAGCTCGGCCTGCCCGATGGCGATATCGATCAATGGCTTGCCGACCAATGTTCCGATGATATCTTCGACATGCGTGCGCTCGACTGGGTGGTGCGGGCCAATGTTAACTGGGGCAAGACCCGCGCATTGGAGCGATGCGATCGGATCGCCGCATGGCGCGTGCTCGATCCCGCAGGCCGGGCGGCGACGCTGACCGACCTGCATCGCGCCTGGGCGAAGGCGGATGGCGATTTTCTGGAGAGCAAGGGCTTCGTCCCGGCGGTCGATGGCTATGCCGACATGGCGATGCGCCTCTATGAGCGCTGCGGCGCGCTGATCGCGATGAAGCTGCGCGCCGATTATGCAGCGCTGCTGGCGCAGGCGCTCCATGCCGGCCGCGCCTATGCACGCGGCTACGCGCAGGCCAAGCGACTGGCCGGCGCGGTGGATTTCGATGATCTGATCGCGCGCACTGCCAGCCTGCTCGAACAGCCGGGCATCGCCGAATGGATCCGTTACAAGCTGGACCAGCGGATCGACCACATCCTGGTCGATGAGGCGCAGGACACCAATGCCGCGCAATGGCGGATCGTCCGCACGCTGGCCGAGGAGTTTTTCGCAGTCGAATGGTCGCCGGAACAGAAAGTCCGGACCATCTTCACCGTGGGCGATTTCAAACAGGCGATCTTCGGCTTTCAGGGCACCAGCCCCGCCAATTTCGAAGCCGCCCGTCTGCTGTTCAAGCGCGACGCAGACCAGTCCGGCCATGACTTCTTCAATCTCTCGCTCGATCGCAGCTTCCGCTCGACCCCGGCGGTGCTGGACGTGGTGGACCGCACCATTGCTACGCTGCGCGGCGAACGGCTGGGGCTGGAAAGCGGCGAAGTCCATCATATCAGCGCCAACCGCCACCCCGGCGAAGTGCTGCTTTGGAAGCCCGTCGTCGCCAACCTGTCCGAAGAAGCAGAGGGCGAGGAGGATTGGGCCGAGGATCAGGAACGTGTTCTCGCCCAACGGATCGCCCGACAGATCAAGCAGTGGATCGACGATGGCCTGATGCTGGAAAGCCGGGGCCGCCCGGTGCGCGCCGGTGACATCATGATCCTTGTCCGCCGCCGCAGCGAACTGGCCCGCCTGATCGTCGCGCGCCTGTATGAAGAGCAGGTGGCCGTCGCCGGGATCGACCGGCTGCGCCTGAACGCCCCGCTGGCCGTGCGCGATCTGCTGGCCGCGCTGCGCTTCGCCGTACAGCCGGAGGATGAGCTGAACCTTGCCGCGCTGCTGGTGTCGCCGCTGATCGGCTGGACCCAGGACGAATTGATGACCCGGCTGATCGGGCGCAGGACCGGCCTGTGGCGCCACCTCAACCAGACGCAGCCCGACGCCCTGCTCCAGCCGCTGCGCGACCTGCTGGGCGTGGCGGACTTCACCACCCCCTATCGCTATCTGGAGGCGATCCTGTCCGGGCCGATGGACGGACGGCGCAGGCTGATCGCGCGGCTGGGCGCCGAAGCCGCCGACCCGATCGAGGAATTGCTGAACGCCGCGCTCGCCTTCGAAAACGACGATCATCCCTCGCTTCAGCGCTTCATCGACTGGTTCGACCGGGGCGAAGTGGAGATCGTGCGCGATGCGGCGGCGGCCGGCGACATGCTGCGGCTGCTGACCGTGCACGGCGCAAAGGGCCTGCAGGCGCCGATCGTCATACTGGCCGACGCCTGTATCGATCCAGATGCCGGCAATCGGTCGGATTCGCTGGAATGGAACGGCCTGCCCATCCTGCCCCCGCGCAAGGCGGAGAAACAGGGGCCGATCGGCGATGTCGCCGCCGCCGCCGCACAGGTCGATCGCGAAGAGCACTGGCGGCTGCTCTATGTCGCCCTTACCCGCGCAGAGGAGAGGCTGATCGTCGCCGGATCGCTGGGGCCGCGCGCAAAGGGCGAAGTGAAGCCCGAAAGCTGGTTCGCCGCCGTCGAAGGCGCGATGGTTTCGTTGGGCGCGGACTGGGATGCCGATCCGCTTTGGGGCGCGACCCGCCGCTGGCGGGGCAGCGAGATATTGCCGCCCAGAAAGGCCGAGCCGGAGACGGTCGCCGAACGAACCGCACTGACCGAGCCGGGCTGGCTGCGACAGGCTGCGCCCGCCGAAGCCCGGCCGCCGCGCCCGCTTGCCCCTTCCGCGCAGGTCGAGGATGACGTGCCCTATCCGCCGCCAACTCCAGCGATGCGGCAGGCGGCCGAGCGCGGCCGCTGGCTCCACGCATTGTTCGAGCGCCTGCCCGCCGTCCCGGTCGATCGCCGGCGCGACGCCGCCGATCGCTGGCTGGTGCAGCAGGGGGCAGAGGACGCCGCGCAACGTCAAGACGTCATCGAACAGGCACTTCGCGTGATCGAAGCGCCCGACTATGCCGCGCTCTTTGGGCCAGACGCGCTCGCCGAAGCGCCGATCGCCGCAGTGGTCGGTGAAGCGGTGATCGCCGGCACGGTCGATCGCCTGTGCATCGGCCCGGACCGCGTGCAGTTCGCCGATTTCAAGACCGGCCGGATCGCGCCACTGACTTTGGCCGACGTGCCGGGCGCGCATGTCCGGCAGATGGCCGCCTACGCCGCCGCGCTGGCGGTGATCTTCCCCGATCGCGCGATCGAGGCGGGATTGCTCTACACCAGCGCGCCGCGCCTCATCACCCTGCCGCCCGCCTTGCTGACGGCGCACAAGCCCGGCTTTGTCCCCGCGCAGGAGAATTTGCCGCTCTGACCCGTTGAGCCGGACGTGCACTCACCCTAGATACGCCTCAACTAAAGGAGACATTCATGGCCACCAAGGCAGTTACCGATATCAGCTTCAAGGAAGACGTGATCGATTCCGACAAGCCCGTGCTTGTCGATTTCTGGGCCGAATGGTGCGGCCCGTGCAAGATGATCGGCCCGGCTCTGGAGGAAATCTCCGAGGAACTGGCCGACAAGCTGGTTATCGCCAAGATCAATATCGACGAAAATCCCGATGCGCCGGGTCAATATGGCGTGCGCGGCATCCCGACCATGATCCTGTTCAAGAATGGCGAAGCCGCCGCGACCAAGGTCGGCGCCGCCCCCAAGAGCGCGCTCAAGGGCTGGATCGAAAGCGTCCTGTGAACTGATGGAGCGGCCGGGTTATGTGAGCGGGATCATCACCGATTTCGCATAGCCCGGCCGTCCGCACAGCCGGTCATACCAACCGCGCAGATGCGGCAGATCGGGCCGCGCCATATCCAGCGTGAAATAAGTATGGGCATAGACGCCCATCGGCACATCCGCGACACCGAAATCGACACCTGACAGCCAGGGCTGTTTCGCTAGTGCTCGGTCCAGGATCAGCATGGCCTTGCCGCTCGCCTCGGCCGATTGCGCAATCACCTGTGCATTTCGCTGATCGGGCGCCGTCCGCACCAGTTGCAGGAAGGCGTCGCGCTGCGCATCGGCAAAGGCGAATTGCCAGTCCATCCATTTGTCGCCCTGCGCCCGCCCGGCCGGATCGGCGGGCCACATCTGCGGCGCATAGCGCGCGGCCAGATAACGCAGGATCGCGTTGGATTCCCACAGGATCAGGTCACCATCCTCGATCGTGGGGATCAGCGCATTGGGGTTCTTCGCCAGATAGGCGTCATCCATGCCGAACTTGCCGCCCACATCATGGCGGATATAGGGCAGGCCGATTTCGTCGGCGAACCAGGCAACCTTCTTCACATTGTGCGAGTTGAGCCGGCCCCAGATCGTCAGCATCGATATTTCCTTATCCGAACAACGTCTCCGCCGCCCTGTCCCACAAACGCGGGGAGGAGGCGCCCATCAATCCACGGCGGGTATCGCCCACCCGGAAGGGCGTGCCATCGATCCGCTGGCAGCAACCGCCCGCCTCATTGACGAACAAAGTGCCCGCCGCATGATCCCAGGGCAAAGTGCGCGCGAAGACCGACACGTCATTCTGCCCCAGTACCAGCCGGGGATATTGTTCGGCGGCACAGCGGGGAATATCCACCAGCGCAAAGCTGGCCTGCGACCGGCGCTGAATGTCCGCGCGCTCCTGCGGGTCCATGAAGTAGACCGCCAGCGCCGCGATCGGCAATTCGCCGCCGCTTTCCCGCGCCGTCACCTGCTCTCCGTCGATATGGCTGCCACCGCCCAGCATCGCATGGCACAGCCGTCCGGTCAGCGGATCGAGTATCCACCCCGCCAGCGTCGTGCCGCCATCGGCCAGCGCCACCATGATGCCGAAGGGCGGGTTGCCCGACGCGAAATTGCCGGTGCCGTCGATCGGATCGATGATCCAGTTCAACCCTTCGCCAGCCCGCTCCAAGATACTGGGATCGGCGGCGCAAGCCTCTTCGCCGACCACCCCGGCTTCGGGCAGGATATCGGCCAGCCCTTCGGACAACCGCAACTCGCTTTCCTTGTCGGCGATGGTGACGAAGTCGTTGGCCGCCTTCTCGCTGATCTCGTCGGCGGACAGGTTGCGGTAGCGCGGCATGACGATATCGCGCCCCACCTGCCGCATCAGCGCGACGACGGGATCATGGAGTTCCAGCAGCATCAGCCCCGACCCTTAACTGCGATAATCCGCGTTGATCGAGATATAGCCATGGGTCAGATCGCAGGTCCAGATCGTCGCCCGGCCATTGCCCAGCCCCAGATCGACACCGATGACGATATCCTGCCCTTTCAGGTGCGCGGCCACCGGCGCCTCGTCATAGCCTTCGACCGCCAGGCCGCCGGTCGCGACTTGCGTGGCGCCGAAGCGGATGGACAGCTTGTCGCGGTCGGCCGGTTCTCCCGCCTTGCCGATGGCGGCGACCACGCGCCCCCAATTGGCATCCTCGCCAGCGATAGCGGTCTTCACCAGCGGCGAATTGGCGATCGACAGGCCGATGCGATGGGCGCTCTCGTCGCTTTCCGCGCCCTCGACGGTGATCTCGACGAACTTGGTCGCGCCTTCGCCGTCGCGCACCACCAGATGCGCAAGCTGACGGCACAGATCGCTCAGCGCCGCATGGAAGGCATCGGCTCCCGCATCGTCCATCGATGTCAGCGGCGCGTTGCCCGCCTTGCCGGTGGCGAAGGCCAGCACCGTGTCGCTGGTGGACGTGTCGCTATCCACCGTGATGCAGGAAAAAGTCCGCTTGTTCGCGGCCGACAGCATCTGTTGCAACAGCGCCGGATCGATCGCCGCATCGGTGAAGATATAGCCGAGCATCGTCGCCATATCCGGCGCGATCATGCCCGATCCCTTGATGATGCCCACCAGTTCGACCCGAACGCCACCGATCATCGCGGAGGCTGACGCGCCCTTGGGATAGGTGTCGGTCGTCCCGATGGTGACGGCGGCATCTTCCCAGTCGCAGGGCGTAGCGGTGAACGCGGCTTCCAGCCCCGCTTCGGCCTTGTCGACCGGCAGCGGCACGCCGATCACCCCGGTCGAGGAGACGAAGATGTCCGACGGCAAGCAGGACAGGTGATTGGCCACCTTGGCAGCGATCGCCTCCACGGCGGCGCGACCACGATGGCCAGTAAAGGCATTGGCATTGCCCGCATTGACCACCAGCGCGCGCGCCGACCCCAGCGGAATGGCATCCCGGCACCATTCGACTTCAGGAGAAGGGCATTTGCTCTGGGTGGTGACGCCCGCGACGGCCGTTCCCGCGTCCAGTTCGACATAGGTCAGGTCGCACCGCTCCCACGCCTTATAGCCCGCACGCGCCGTTCGCAGCGTCACGCCGTCAATGGCGGGAAGGAACGGGAAGGCGGCGGGAGCGAGGGGGGATTTTTCCATAGTCTGCGCGATTATCCAATTTCCGGTCCGGGGCCAACCCGGTCGAAGTAAATAAACGCCTTGCTTGGGTAACAACATGAATTCAAAAGCACTTCCATTATGCGATTCCTGGTTGGGGAACCGAAATCGCATCGGGTCGAACATCTATGTGGGGGATTTATGCATCGTTTCCGAAGCCATCTGATGATGGTGGCATTTTGCGCACTTGCGGCCTGTGGCGGTGGGGATTCCGATTCCGGCGGTACGATCACCCCCGCTCCGACACCAACACCTACGCCGACCCCAACCCCAACGCCTACTCCCACATCCTCTTATCCCAAGATCGCCGGCCTGACGGAGGATTATCGTTTCGCGACTGCCTGCAATTCACTGGGTGTTCTGGTGGCCAACGGGATGCCAACGCTTGAGGCCGGTGCAATCTACGAGCGCGAAGGCTCAAGAAGCTACGTGGCCGCTACGCAGGAGTATCGCGCTGTACCCAGCGGCGCTCTTGGGCTGCCGCCATACCTATCCTTTTTGCCATCTTCGCGCGTTTCGGAAACGAACGTCAGCAGCAGTTTCGAAGCGGACATTGGATCTGGCCGTCGCGCCTATTTGAGCATCATTCGTCCGCTCAGTCTGGACTATGTTCGTCAGACCGCGCTCCGCATTGAAACATCGATCGATGGCACGCCGACTACGAACTTCCAGGAACATTGTTTCATGGGCGTTCCGACCCGGCTCAACGACGCGCCCACCCAGACGACGGTCAACTTTACCCAGTTTGCTGCAACCGGGGTGATTTATGATCGTCGATCGAGCGCTCAGGCGGTGCGCTACAATATCGAATCCGTGAGCGCGACCATGAGTGTCAGCCTGCTCACGGGCAGGATCAGCGGTGAGGTGACGCTGGACGGGCGGTCTGAAACCGGTACTACCGTTCATATCGGCCCGTTCATATGGACCGGCGGTATCGACCAGGAAACGGCTGGGTTCACCGGGTCGGCCTATAACCCTGAATCTGGCTTGGGGCCGCTCTCTCTGGCTGGTGGTTTTTTCGGGCCGCAAGGGCAGGAAATGGCCTATACGCTCAACTATTGGCATTATGATCAGGCGGGGCAGTTTGATCTGGCGTTCTTCGGTTCCGTGGCCGGGAAGCGGTAATGGCCCGTCGCGAACGGATGCGCTGAGGAGCACCTAGTTCGCTCCTGACGGGGACGGCCTTGCCTCCCCGTCGGCGTCAGTGGCATCAGACGGCAACTTCGCGAGTATATCCAGCCCATGACAGCCATAAACGGTCGCCGTTTCGCCTTCTACGCCAAGCGCTATTCGAAGAAGAAGGCCAGCATCCGCCTGCGCGTGCTGGAGCCGATCCTGGCGCTGCGCGAAGCCGGGGTGGATGTCGGTCGCTATCCCCGGCTCAAAAGCCCAGACGGCTATGACGCGGTGATCATCTCCAAGGCTTTCGGCCGCGGCGCGCGCAAGGCGATCAAGGCCGCGCGGCAGGCCGGATGCGGGCTGATCTTCGACATATGCGACAATCGCTTCGCCAATAACCGGGTGAAGAACGCGCCGCACCACGGCCAGCGCACCAGCAGCCTGTTGTCGCAGGCCGATCTGGTGACGGTGCCGACCGAACGGATGGGGCAGTTGCTGCTGGCCTCCACCCCGCAGATTGCGGGGCGGGTGCGGGTGGTGCCCGACATGCTGGAGGATCTGTCCAGCCTCGGTACGCTGCGCCTGTCGCTGATCGAACGCCACCGCCTGTCGCGGTTGCGCGCCTTTCTGGCGGCGCATCCCGGCACGCTCCATTGCGTGTGGTTCGGCAATAATATGGCGGGCGTGTCCGGCGTCGGCCTGCTGGACGATGCCATGGCGCAGTTGCGCGCCTTTGCTGCGGACCATCCGGTCACGCTGACGATCATCAACAACCAGCCCAAAAGCTATCGCGCCGCTGCGCCCGGCTGGGGCATTCCCAGCTTCTTCATGCCCTGGTCGCTCGCCAGCTTCCCGTTGGCGCTGCGCCAGCATCGGGTCGCGATCATCCCCGTGGCGCGCAACGACTATACGCTGGGCAAGTCGATCAATCGCCCGGCGACGGCGATCATGGCCGGGCTGGGCGTGATCGCGGATTCGATCGAATCCTATGAGGAATTGCGCCCCTTCATCGCGCTGGATGACTGGCAGGCGGGCCTCGCTCGCTATGCCCATGGCTGGGAGAGCGAACAGCCGTTGCTGGCGCAGGCCCGCGATCATCTGGACCGCCATTATGGCCGCCGCCATGTGGCGGAGTGCTGGAGGGCAGTGCTGGATGAAGTCTCCGCCCGCCCGCCAGCGCCCTGATCACTGGATACGGGTGACGGTAAAGCCCCGCGCCTCCAGCAGGTCGATCAGATTTTCGCGACCCGTCAGATGCCCCGCGCCCACCGCGATGAACGGCTTGCCCGTCATCGGCTCGATCGCCTTTACCCAGTCCCGGTTGCGCTGCACCAATATCGCTTCCTCGACCATCGGGTCGGGTTGCTCGCCGACTTCATCTTCCTTGGCGATCGCCTCCATATCGCCCTTCAGCCAGGCCTTGAGGATGCGGTCATAGAGCGCCTTCATCCCCTTGGCCTCATGCACGGTCTGCACCAGCAGCCGGGATTGCGCCGCTTCGGGCAGCGTATCGAAGGCGCCGAACTGCCGCTCCACCGTCTCCAGCCCGCCGATCGGCTTCTTCGCCTTCTTGAACGTGTCGATCAGCACCGGCTCGACGCCGTCACTCTGGCTGACGCCCAGATCCTGCTGGCTGGCGGCCGACAACAGCATCGCCGCCGCCCAGCTTTCATAACCAGACAGCAATTGCGTGTTGGTGCCGCCATCGCGCATCGCCTTGTCCAGCGCCGCCTTTTCCTCCGCCGGAACACGCTGCTCCAGCGGTGGCAGGCCGGGGCTACGCCCCATCTTCTCAAACAGGCCCAGCGTCTTCTGTTCATCCTGAAGGTCCGCCGCCTCCAGAATTAAACGGTCCGCGCCGGCCATCGCTTCCTTGATCGTCGGCGTATCCCACGCCACGTCATGGGGCAGCACATGGATGGTCCCGAACAGCCAGCCCTTGAAGGCGCCGCGCTGCACCTGCCACAGCGCCGGGCCACCCTGCGGTGGCGGTGCTTCCGGCGCCTTGCTGCAAGCGGCGGCCAGCGTCAGGGCGAAGAGGGCGAGAAGGCGGCTCATCCTGCGCATCTATGTCACTCCTTGACGCGGCGCGTGGCGATGCCGAGCGCCTTCAACTGATCCTGCACGCTGCCCTTGCCGGCCAGATGGCCCGCGCCCACCGCGACGAACACAGTGCCCGGCTGGTCCAGACGCGCTTTGATCCATTTCGCCCAATTGGCGTTGCGCCCGGTCAGCAGCACCTGCGCCAGTTCCGGCGTCGCCTCCAGCGACTCGTTCATGGACTTGGCCAGCTTGTCCGGCTGCCCTGCCTGCCAATAGCGCAGCAGGCTAGCGAACTCCGTCTCCATCTCCGGCAAGCCATCGACCGTGGCGTTCAGGAACTGCACCTGCTGGTCCATCGGCAGACCCGCAAAGAAGCCAACCTGCTGCTCCACCGTCTCCAGCGCGTCGACCTTCTTGCCCGCATCCTGTGCGGCGGCGCGCAATATCTTCTCCGCGCCGATATCGCTCTTGTATCCCAGCTTCTCCAGCGGCGCGACGGACAGAGCCATGCCGCTCATCCACGGGTTGAACATGTCGAATGTCTGCCAGGGCAGGCCATTGGCCTCCATCGCCGCCTGATATGTCGTCCGCGCCTCCGGCGTCAGCCGGTCGGACAGCTTCACCCCGTCCTTCGCGATCGCCATCTGCGCCATGGTCGCGCTCAGCGCCTGCGGATCGTCCGGCTCGATAATCTCCAGCACCAGCTGGTCGGACCCGTCGAACGCCTTCTTCACCCTGCCGCCGAACCAGTCGATATCCGGCTTCATCACATGGACGGTGCCGAACAGCCAGATGGTCGTATCGGCATCCTTCACCTGCCACAGGGCAGGGGTGGCGACGACGCTTTTGGAGATTGGCGCACGGGCCTGCGCCGTGCCGCCGACCAGCAGCAGGGCCGGGCCGATCAGGCGCAGCAGGGTGGGGAATATCTTCATATCCCCTTCAATGGGGTGCATGCTGCGTTCCGGCAAGCGGCTTAACCCTGTTTGCCGCCGCTTTCCCTTGACCGTAACAATGGCATGGGCCAAGGCGCGAGCCACAAAAATCAGCATATAGCGTATAAAAGGACTATCCGTGGCCGAAGGCAAAGTGCTTTCCTTCCAGGACCTGATCCTGACCCTCCATGCCTATTGGGGGAAGCAGGGCTGCGTCATCCTGCAACCCTATGACATGGAAGTCGGCGCAGGCACCTTCCACCCGGCGACCACGCTGCGCGCGCTGGGGCCTCAGCCCTGGAACGCCGCCTATGTCCAGCCCAGCCGCCGCCCGACCGACGGCCGCTATGGCGAAAACCCCAACCGGCTCCAGCATTATTACCAATATCAGGTGATCATGAAGCCGTCGCCGGCGAACCTTCAGGATCTCTATCTGGGATCGCTGAAGGAAATCGGCATCGATCCGCTGGTGCATGACATCCGTTTCGTCGAGGATGACTGGGAAAGCCCGACGCTGGGCGCCTGGGGCCTTGGCTGGGAAGTCTGGTGCGACGGGATGGAAGTCACCCAGTTCACCTATTTCCAGCAGATGGGCGGCTATGACTGCAAGCCGGTCGCGGGCGAACTGACCTATGGCCTCGAACGCCTCGCCATGTATATTCAGGGCGTCGACAGCGTCTATGACCTGAAGTTCAATGATGCCGGCGTCACCTATGGCGACGTGTTCCTGGCCAATGAACAGCAGATGTCGAAATGGAATTTCGAGGTCGCCGACACCGAAAAGCTGTTCCGCTGGTTCAAGGATTGCCAGTCCGAATGGCGCCAGTGCATCGACAATGGCGTCCCGCTCGCCGCCTATGATCAGGCGATCAAGGCCAGCCATGTGTTCAACCTGCTCCAGGCGCGCGGCGTCATCTCCGTGCAGGAACGCGCCAGCTATATGGGCCAGGTGCGCGACATGGCCAAGGGCAGCTGCGAAGCATGGATCGCCACCAACGCCGAAGAATGGGCCGCGAAATTTCCGGGGTGGACTGCCTAATGACCGATTTCCTCCTCGAACTGCGCTGCGAAGAAATCCCCGCGCGCATGCAATTGAAGGCGTCGGACGATCTTGCCCGCCTCTTTGCCGAAGAACTGGCGAAGGCCGGGCTGAAGCCCGCCGCGATCGACAGTTTCGTCACGCCCCGCCGCCTTGCGCTGATCGCGCGCGGCCTGCCGCTGGAAACCGCGGCAGTCAGCGAGGAATTCAAAGGCCCCCGCACCAGCGCTCCCGCGCAGGCGCTGGACGGCTTCCTGCGCAAGACCGGCCTGACCCAGGATCAACTGGAGGATCGCGACGGCGTCTGGTTCGCCGTGGTGAACAAGCCCGGCCGCGCCACCGCCGATGTGCTGGCGCAGGCCGTGCCCGCCGTCGTGCGCGCCTTCCCCTGGCCCAAGTCGATGCGCTGGGGCACCGCCAGCCAGACCACCGAAAGCCTGCGCTGGGTCCGCCCCTTGCAGGGCATCGTCGCGCTGCTGGGTG
Source organism: Sphingobium sp. AP50 (assembly GCF_900109095.1). Classification (GTDB taxonomy): domain Bacteria; phylum Pseudomonadota; class Alphaproteobacteria; order Sphingomonadales; family Sphingomonadaceae; genus Sphingobium. The sequence goes on along the minus strand of NZ_FNYZ01000006.1, from coordinate 93,297 downwards.
GCGAGGTGATCGCGATCGAGATTGACGGCATCGTCGCCGGTCGCGAAACCGTGGGCCATCGCTTCCATTCGACCGGCCCCGTCACCATCGACGGCGCCGACGATTATGCCGCAAAGCTGCGCGCCGCCTATGTCATCGCCAGCCATCAGGAACGGCAGGCGATCATCGAGGCAAAGGCCAGTGAAGCCGCCGCCGCGCAGGGCTATAGCGTGATCGAGGACAAGGGGCTCGTCGCGGAAAATGCGGGTCTGACCGAATGGCCGGTGCCGCTGCTGGGCGATTTCGACCCGGCCTTCCTTGAGGTGCCGCCCGAAGTCATTCAGCTAACCCTGCGGATCAACCAGAAATATTTCGTGCTGCGCGACGCAGCGGGGAAACTGGCGCCCGCCTTCATCTGCACCGCCAATATCGACGCGATCGATGGCGGCGTGGCGATCGTGGAGGGCAACCGCAAGGTGCTGGCTGCCCGCCTCAGCGACGCGCGCCATTTCTGGGAAGAGGATCAGTGGCATCATGAGGGCACGGGGGCCGCACGCCGCCGCTCGACCCGCAAGACGCTGGCCGAACATGCCCAGAAGCTGGAACGCATCACCTTCCACGAAAAGCTGGGTACCGTCGCCGACAAGGTGGAGCGGGTCGTCAAATTGGCTCGCTTGTTGGTTGATACCAAAATAGTGAAGCCAGTATCTGGGGGCTCCGAAACCGAGCTTTTCAACAGCGTCTCAACCGCTGCTCGCCTCTCTAAAGCCGATCTCGTTACCGAAATGGTTGGCGAATTTCCTGAGTTGCAGGGAATTATGGGGGGCTATTATACGCGCGCGGAAGGCCTTCCCGATGCCGTCGCTGATGCCATCCGGGATCATTATAAGCCCGCCGGACAAGGCGATGATGTGCCGGTTGCGCCGGTAACGGTCGCGGTAAGCCTTGCGGACAAGCTTGATAGCATTTGGAGCTTTTTCGACATCGACGAAAAGCCCACGGGTTCCAAGGATCCGTTTGCTCTTCGTCGTGCCGTACTGGGCGTCATTCAGCTCATCACTCGGAACAATCTTCGATTTTCGCTCGAAACTTTGCGACTTTGGGCGGAAAGGCCTATCTTTTCGTCGCAGGCAACGGCTGATTTGAACAATTTCTTCGCCGACCGCCTCAAGGTCCAGCAGAAGGAAGCCGGTGTTCGTCACGACCTGATCGACGCGGTGTTTGCGCTTGGCGGAGAGGATGATCTTGTCCGCCTGCTCGCCCGCGTGAAGGCGCTTCAGTCCTTCGTCGCGACCGACGACGGCGCCAATCTGCTCGCCGGCTACAAGCGCGCCGCGAACATCCTGAAGAAGGAAGCACCTAATTCCGTCATGCCAGCGGATGCTGGGGTGAGCTTTTCGGAACTGTCCTACACCCCCGAAAAAGCAGAAGCTGACCTGATCGCGGCGCTGGACGCGGCGGAACCGCGCGCGGCGCAGGCGGTGGCGGACGAAGCCTTCGAAGGCGCCATGGCCGCACTGGCGACATTGCGGGCGCCGATCGACGCCTTCTTCGATACCGTCATGGTCAATGACACCGATCCGGCGAAGCGCACGACTCGCCTCGCATTGCTGGCGCGGGTTCGTGATGCAGTGCACAATGTTGCAGACTTTTCGAAAATTGCCGGGTGAGGTAAGAATATTCTGATATTTACGGGAAATATGCGAAGTTAAGCGCGATAAATCCTATCGTCCAAGACTTTACGCCGCTAATTGCGGCATTATTATTGCAACGCACAACCACGGCAATCAGTGCAGGGAGAGCCGCTACTATGGTAATGACGGATGAGGCCCAGATGAGCACCACTTCGACACGCTATGTCTATCGTTTCGGCGGCGGCGTGAATGATGGGGGCAAGGGTGACAAGAACCTGCTGGGCGGCAAGGGCGCGAATCTGGACGGCATGGCCGCCATCGGCCTGCCGGTTCCGCCGGGCTTCACCATCACCACCGAAATGTGCACCCGCTATTATACCGATGGCGGCGTCTATCCCGACAGCCTGAAGGCGGAAGTCGCCAACGGCATCGCCCATATCGAGGGCATCACCGGCAAGAAGTTCGGCGACGCGGCCGATCCGCTGCTGGTGTCGGTCCGTTCGGGCGCGCGCATCTCCATGCCCGGCATGATGGACACCGTCCTCAACCTCGGCCTCAACGACGAAACCGTGCTCGGCCTTGCCACGGCGTCGGGCGACGAGCGTTTCGCCTGGGACAGCTATCGCCGCTTCATCCAGATGTATTGCGACGTGGTGCTCGAACTCGATCATGGCGCGTTCGAGGAAGCCCTCGAAATCGCCAAGGAAGATCAGGGCTATACCCTCGACACCGAAATGACCGCCGACGACTGGAAGGCGCTGGTCACCGAATATAAGGCGCTGGTTGCCAAGCTGTGGGACAAGCCTTTCCCGCAGGACGTGCATGATCAGCTCTGGGGCGCGATTTCGGCCGTGTTCGGTTCCTGGCAGGCCGACCGTGCGAAGGTCTATCGCCGCCTGAACTCGATCCCCGGTGACTGGGGCACCGCCGTCAATGTGCAGGCGATGGTGTTCGGCAATATGGGCGACACGTCGGCGACCGGCGTGGCCTTCACCCGCGATCCGGCCACCGGCGAAAATGCCTATTATGGCGAATATCTGATCAACGCCCAGGGTGAGGACGTTGTGGCAGGCATCCGCACGCCGCAATATCTGACCCTTCAGGCGCGCGAGCGGGCAGGGGCCAAGCCGCTGTCGATGGAAGAGGCGATGCCGGAAACCTATGCCGAACTGGCGAAGGTGTTCCAGATCCTCGAAACCCATTATCGCGACATGCAGGACATCGAATTCACGGTGCAGCAGGGCAAGCTCTGGATGCTCCAGACCCGTTCTGGCAAGCGCACCGCCAAGGCCGCATTGAAGATCGCGGTCGAAATGGCGAATGAAGGCCTGATCAGCGAGGAGGAAGCCGTCGCCCGCGTCGATCCCGCCGCGCTCGACCAGTTGCTCCATCCGACCCTCGATCCCAAGGCTCCGCGCGATGTGCTGACCAAGGGCCTGCCCGCCTCGCCGGGTGCGGCCAGTGGCGCGATCGTGTTCGATGCCGACACCGCCGAGCGTCGCAACGAACTGGGCGATTCGGTCATCCTCGTCCGTGTCGAAACCAGCCCGGAAGACATTCACGGCATGCACGCGGCCAAGGGCATCCTGACCGCGCGCGGCGGCATGACGTCGCACGCGGCCGTGGTGGCACGCGGCATGGGCCGCCCCTGCGTCTCCGGTGCGGGCAGCCTGTCGATCGACAACAAGGCGAAAATCCTGCGCATCGGCAGCCGGGAACTGAAGGAAGGCGATATCCTGACCATCGACGGCGCCACCGGCGAAGTCATGGCGGGTGAAGTGCCGACCGTGCAGCCCGAACTGGCCGGCGATTTCGGCATCCTGATGGGCTGGGCCGACAAGGTCCGTCGCCTCAAGGTTCGCGCCAACGCCGAAACGCCACAGGACTGCAAGGTCGCACGCGAATTCGGTGCCGAGGGCGTGGGCCTGTGTCGTACCGAACATATGTTCTTCGACGCGGCCCGCATCACGGCGGTCCGCGAGATGATCCTGGCCGACAGCGAGAAGGGCCGGCGCGCTGCGCTCGACAAGCTGCTACCCGAACAGCGGGACGATTTCGCGCAGATCTTCATGGTGATGGCCGGCCTGCCCGTGACCATCCGCCTGCTCGATCCGCCGCTTCACGAATTCCTGCCGCATGGTGAAGCGGAGTTCGAGGAAGTGGCCAAGGGCGCAGGTGTCAGCGTCGACACCCTCAAGCGTCGCGCCGCCGAACTGCATGAATTCAACCCGATGCTGGGCCATCGCGGGTGCCGCCTTGGCGTCACCTATCCTGAAATCTATGAGATGCAGGCTCGCGCCATCTTCGAAGCCGCACTGATCGTGAAGCAGCGCAGCGGTGAAGCGCCGATCCCCGAAGTCATGATCCCGCTCGTTGCGACCCGCAAGGAACTGGAACTGATGAAGGCGATCGTCGATCAGGTCGCCAAGGACGTCTTCGCCGAGCAGGGCGCCTCGGTCGACTATCTGGTCGGCACGATGATCGAACTGCCGCGCGCGGCGTTGAAGGCTGGCGAGATCGCCGAAGTCGGCGAATTCTTCTCCTTTGGCACCAACGACCTGACGCAGACGACGATCGGCATCAGCCGTGACGACGCTGGCCGTTTCCTGACGCAATATGTCGACAAGGGTATCTTCGCCCGCGATCCGTTCGTCAGCATCGATGTGGAAGGCGTTGGCGAACTCATCGAACTGGCGGCCGAACGCGGCCGTGCGACCCGCCCTGGCATCAAGCTGGGCATCTGTGGCGAACATGGTGGTGATCCGGCCTCGATCGCCTTCTGCGAGCAGACCGGCCTCGATTATGTCTCGGCCTCGCCTTATCGCGTGCCGATTGCCCGTCTGGCGGCGGCACAGGCCGCTCTGGCAAAGAAATAACAGAAAAGGGCGGGAGGCAACTCCCGCCCTTCTTCGTTCGGGGACTATTGGTTCAGGCCGATCCGGTAAGCCGACTGAACAGGCCTGGCTTGTGGCCGCGCTCCAGTTCGGTTGCCTGACCGCGCCAGTCCTCCTGCGTGATCGTGCCGGGTTTCAGGCCCAGCCGCGCCTCCAGCGTCGCTTCCTGCTCGCCATTGAGCGCCGCGATCTGGCCATAGCGATGATAGCCTGCCTCGTTCAGCGCAACCTCCTGCGCCTGGCTTATGCCATTGATGCGGCTCAGGTCATCACGACCATGTACGGCGCCACCCACGGCAGTAGCGGTGCCCGAACCGATCGGCCCGGATTGCCGCTCTAGTTCGGCGATTCGCGCATTGGCCGCTTCGACCCGGGCATCGCGCTCCTTGATGGCCGCATGATGGGCGATCTGCTCGTCGCGCCACAGCCGCCGATATTTGCCGCGTCCGCTCATTATCAGGCCCAGCAACCAGCCAACCGCTAGCGCGATCAGCAACAGAGCCAGTTGGTTCAGGGTGAAGCTCATTTTCCGCGTCCTCCTGACCGATTGAACGTTGAAAGGGCGATAAAAGTTGCGGTGTCGAAAAAGTGCAAAAAGGAGCTTGCCCAATCGTCCGGTCGCTTCTATCAGCGCGTCTCCAACGCACCCGTAGCTCAGCTGGATAGAGCATCAGACTACGAATCTGAGGGTCGGACGTTCGAATCGTTCCGGGTGCACCATTGGAAACATTGTTGGAGAATGAGGCTTAAAGCCTTTATTCTTGAACAAAATATGCACCCGTAGCTCAGCTGGATAGAGCATCAGACTACGAATCTGAGGGTCGGGCGTTCGAATCGCTCCGGGTGCACCATTAAAAATATTGTTGGAAAACAGGGCTTAGGCCTTTGCTTCTAGCAAGAAATATGCACCCGTAGCTCAGCTGGATAGAGCATCAGACTACGAATCTGAGGGTCGGACGTTCGAATCGTTCCGGGTGCACCATTTCTCCTGAATACAGCAAAAAGGCAGGGCAGCTTTGGCTGCCTTTTTCTTTGCCCTTCATCCAGTCGCCAGCGCCACCATGGCGTCGATATCGATATGCTGTTCCAGCAGCGCGGCAATCTCGTCCAACGCATCCTCGACCGAGCGATCATAATCCGCCCCAGCCGATTCGCCGCCAACCCGGCGCAACAGCGCATCCCGCAAATCCGTGCTGGCGAGCATACCATGGACATAGCTGCCCATCACATGCCCATCGCGACTGATTGCCCCATCCGGGCGTCCATCCAACAGCGCGAAAGGTTGCGCGCAGTCCGGCCCCGCCGTTCGGCCCATATGCATCTCATAGCCGCCGAAATCCGCCTCAAGCGCGCGTCCCCGAATGGCCTCCAGCGTCTTGGTGCCGCTCAGCACCGTATCGACCTCCAACAGCCCCAGTCCGTCGATCGCACCTGCTGGGCCTTCCAGTCCGTCAGGGTCGGCGATCGTCCGCCCCAGCATCTGATAGCCGCCGCAAATGCCCAGCACCGCGCCGCCACGCCGATGATGCGCCCGAATGTCGATATCCCAGCCCTGCGCCACCATCGCCCGCATATCGGCAATCGTCGCCTTGGAGCCGGGCAGGATCACCAGCGCCGCATCCGCCGGGATCGGCTGCCCCGGTCCGATCATGCGCAGGTCGACACCCGGCTCCAGCTTCAACGGATCAAGATCGTCGAAATTGGAAATGCGCGGCAGCACCGGACAGGCGATGATCAGCGGCGCCTCGACGGAAAAGGAACGCCGCTCCAGCACGACCGCATCCTCGCTCGGCAGTCGCGCGACCGCATCCAGCCAAGGCACCACGCCAAAGCCGCGCCAGCCCGACAGCGCCTCGATCTGGCGATAGCCATCCTCGAACAGCGCCGGATCGCCCCGGAATTTGTTGATCAGGAAGCCCCGGATCATCGCGGCATCGTTGGGATCGATCACCGCCCGCGTTCCCACCACGGCCGCGATCACGCCGCCCCGGTCGATGTCACCGACCAGTATCACCGGCACATTGGCCACGCGGGCAAAGCCCATATTGGCGATGTCGCCGGCGCGTAGGTTGATCTCGGCAGGCGACCCCGCGCCTTCCACCACGACGATGTCGCAGTCAGCCCTTAACCGTTCATAGCTTTCGACCACCGCACCCAGCAATTGCCCGCGCGCCGACCGGAAATTGCCTGATCCCAACGCACCGCGCACCCGGCCATGGACGATCAATTGCGATGTCCGGTCGGCCTGGGGTTTCAGCAGCACGGGGTTCATATCGGTATGCGGGGCCACGCCACAGGCGATCGCCTGCAACGCTTGTGCCCGACCGATCTCCCCGCCATCGCTGGTGACAGCGGCGTTGTTCGACATATTCTGCGGCTTGAACGGCCGGACCCGGTAGCCCCGGCGTACCAGCGCTCGGCACAGTCCGGCGACCAGCACCGATTTGCCAACGTCCGATCCGGTTCCCTGCAACATGATAGCGCCCATGCCCTGCTCCTGACGGGGCAGGCGCCACAAGGCAAGAGGGGAGGGTGATCAGGCGACGACGGAGGCTATACCGCAGCGCCGCTGATGCACCCGCACGTCGGCCGTGCCGATACGCACGCCCAGCGTGGCGGTGACGCTGTTCAATATGCCATCCAGCAGCGGCGCGGTCGTCCCCAGCACCGCGCCGACCAGCGGGCTGAGCGGGCTATTGCTGATGGTGATGCCCAGCACCGACACCTGCACCTGCGTCTGGTTGGTCAGGCTGGCGGCAATCCCCTGCGTCACATCGCGCGTGCTGACGGTCTTGACCTGTTGCGCGCTGATTTCGCTGGGGGAGAAGAAGACATTCTGCGCGTGCGTGCCGCCCAGCGAAATGTTGGTGTAGGCACTAATCTTGGTTCCCAGCAGCGTCTGCGCCAGCAGGGCAGAACGAGGATTGGCAGGCGTCGAGAAATTGGTCAGCGCATCGACATCGATATCGGCGAGCGCAGCCGTACCGACCGATGGCGTGACCGCCAGCGTGACGCCGCCATTGTCGCCGCACTGGATATCGGACAGGCGCGCTTCGGCCGCCGCCAGTTCGATATAAAGGGGTATCCTGATGGTCGCGATGCCTGCCAGGACTGACGCCACGGTGCTTTCCAGATAGATGCGCGTCTGCGCCGTCCGCAACACGACATCTTTCTTGGAAGTAATACTGACGAGCGGCGTTCGGGTCTGCCCCTCGCCGGTCACGACCATCAACCGTGTGCTGGTAAGGCCCGGGACAGCGACCTTCAAATCCATGGGTACCGACGTTCCCGACGCAGGGCTCAGCACCATGCGTAACATGGAAAAAGCATCCAGCAGAATGTTGGGCTGCCCCGTCGCGTTGGTGGCATTGCGTGCCGGACCCAGGTCGACGATGTCGCTCAGCCGGACCGATCGACCAGGTATACGGCTCGCCAGCGTCAGCAGCGTCGTCGCTGCCTGACTGCCTGCGATACTGTCCCCCATCGCCCCCAGCAGGTCGGATATCGGGATCTGTCGGTCGAACAGCGTGGCATAGCTATCATCATTGCGTCCCGTCCGTACCTTCAGCGCATCGGCAAAGCGCAGCAGGTCGACATTGGCACTGACCAGCCCGTTATAGTCCATGACAGACAGATTGAGTTCGGTCCCTGCCAGACTGGACAACAGCATATTAGGCAGGCCGCCGCTTAGCGAGGCCAGGCCGGTACCGAGCGAAAAGGCGGCAGCATCGCTGCGAGCAGCAACAGCCCGCGCCGCCAGATCGACGCCATCACGCCCCACCAGCAGCCGTCCGAAGAAGAGGGGGGTGCGCCGCGTCACCACAACCCGTGTTGCGCCGCCACTGGCATCGCCGACCCGAAAGCGGTCGGCCACAGCGACGGATGAATCCGCAGTGTAAGCGCCATTTTCCAGCGTCGACAGCGTAACACCATTAACTCCGCTTTGTGTAACCAGTTGTTCGGCGGCGGACCGCCCGCCCTGCGCGGCGGCAAGCGCTGCCGCATCGGCGATACCCTGCAATTGGCGGCGGGCGAGATAAACCGATCCCAGATCGACAGCCACCGTTGCGGCACCCGCCAGCATGAACAGGGAGCCGGCCAGCAGCACGGTTGCGCCGCCACGCCGATCGGTGGCAAGCCTTTTGCGCCTGAAAAATCTCATTGGGTGGTAATCCGCACGACGGCACTGCGCTGCAAAACGCCGCCCGGTAATTTGATCGGAATGGCAGAAAATAACGGCGCATTCGACAGATTATAGCTGAGCGTCACGGTGTAATAGCCGCCGTTTTCGGTGGTAGCCGTGACGATCGACTGCGCTCCCGGCACCGGGAAAGCGCTGCGACTGGCGGTGACACTCTGATCCACCAGAGATCGGCGTTCCGTGGTGCTCAGGCCAGCGACCGACGCGCGTGCTGCATCATTGGCCGCCTGTTGCAGGCTGTGCGCGGTCATGAACCAACTGCCAAAACCCATTATGCCCATAAGCATGGTGATCAGGATTGGGAGGGCAAAGGCCGCCTCGATCAATGAACTGCCACGCCGATCAGCGGGCAATAGCGAAAGCCGGCGGACAAGGGCCTTGAAGCGAAAAGGGACATGATCTGCCATGTCCCCAGATTACTTCTCGCCGGCCAATAAAGGGTGTTCGACCTACCGAAAGGCGCTGCGCAATATATGTAGTTATCGCCGCTAATCGCTGGAAATAAAGCGCGTCATTGCATGCAAATCTGTCAGTCGACGCCCCATATTGTCATCAGACTACATATTTTATGTGTAAATAGCCATATTAATTACGGCCCACTCAATGCTGGGCGGCTGTACCGGACAGACCCCGTCCTTCTGGCGCAATCACCATGACCGCGCCCTCCGTACCATATGTACCGTGCAGCCTTACCAGACTGACATCGACCGGGACGACATTGCCCCGATTGCTCAGGAACTGGGTGGTTGTTCGGCGATCGCCCTGCCCATTGAGCACCTGCTCCAAATCCTCCCGCAGTATCCGACGCACCGGCATGGCGATCAGGTCGTGCAGCGGCACCCCGATCAGTTTTTCGCACGGCAGACCCATCATGGTGCAGAAGCTGTCGTCCACGACCTCGATGAAGCCCCGCATCGATACACGCAGATAACTGATACCATCATGCAGGCCCATTGCCTTGAGAATGGCTGATTTTATATCAGCGAGTCGGTGATGCTGCATATCGTCCGTAATATCGCGCAGCAGGATCGCGATCCCGGAACCGAAGGGAAATGTCTCGAAATGCAGCCAGCTATCCTTGCGGAAGGGAGAAGGGATGTCGGCGGCGCTGGCTTCACCCGACGCGAGTGTATGCCGGATATGCGCTTCCGTTACTGCGCCCGCAAATTCGGGCAGTGCCTCGAACAGCGGTTTGCCTTCCAGTTGCCGATCCCAACGCTTGGTCATCGACAGGGCGACGGGGTTGACGAAATCGAGGCAGAGGTCACCCCGGCACAGGAAAAGTCCCTGATGAATATGGTTTGCGAGTTCCTGTGTGCGATCCGGAAGGTCCGCTGCCCCCTTTGCCCCTGTCAGTCGGCTATAGGGTTCGATACCCATTAAAATATGGGTTTCGCGGCCATGATGGGTAACGAGTACGGGCTCCTTGGCCCCAACCTCCCGCCAGTGCGCGAAATTGCGCACCAGTTCGGCGGCGGTTACGCTTCGACCTCCTCGAGAGTTCGGCATGCGGAATCCTCTTCTCGTTTCTTGATCTATATTAACATCTTAAAGAGATTCGCTGTCAACCCATCGCATGACGGACAACAGCTATCGCTGTTGAACGCCTAAGCTACAACTTTGGTTGCATCCATTGCGGAGCCAAGCGACTCCGATGCACAGAATCAGAAACTGCGCTGATATTCCAGCGCGTCGAGAATCTTGCCGCCCGCCATGAAGACGGCGCCTGAACAGGCCAGCGCCAGCAATTGGCCACCAACACCGGGATATTGATGCATATATACCGCGCCGCGCTCGGTCGCGCCGAGCGCAAGCGCATAAATGACCATGAAAGCCTCAAACTTGGTCTTGATAATGAAGAGGCTCTTGATCCGGTTCATGGTCATTCCGTTTGGCGCATCCCCGACGTCAGGGAAGCAGGTCGCCCGAAAGCTGCAAATGGTCAACAAGAGTTAACCATGATTGCTCGATACGTGCAATCAATCTGGTGTCGCCAAGATCATCCGGTGCGATCGATTCTGGCCAGTAATCGGACACAATTTGTGCAATTGCATCCAATTGCGCCTCATCGACCAGAAAACGCGGGTCGATGTCTCTGGGATCGGCCACGACCCGGAGGCGAAGGCAGGCGGGGCCACCACCATTGGCCATGGACTGGCGCACGTCAACGGGCACCAGTTGCCGGATCGGGCCATTGCCCGCGATCATCTGCTCCAGCCATGTCCAGACGGAAGGCGTCTCGCGCGCCTCCGTCGGCAGGATCAGCGCCATGCCACCGTCCGGCAACGTCACAAGCTGGGCGTTGAACAGATAGGATTTGATCGCATCGGTCAGGCTGACCGCACTGGCCGGCACTTCGACGATCTCGACGCAGGGCAGGGCGGCACGCAATTCGGCATAGAAAGCCGCCTTGTCGGCGAAGGCCAGTTCATGGGTGAACAGCACATGCTCGTTCGCCACCGCGACAACATCGTTATGAAAAGCGCCTGCCGCGATCGCTTCTTCCGATTGCTCGACAAACAGGGTGCGGGCCGGATCGAGGCCGTGGATGCGCGCAATCGCCTTGCTTGCCTCGACATGCTGGCGCGCCGGGAAGGCCCCGCCCGACCGGCCATAGACGAACACCTCTACACCGGCCTCGCCATGGCTCTGCGTCAGCCGCATATGGTTGGCCGCGCCTTCATCGCCAAAGGGTGCGGGGATCGGATCATGCACGACAAAGGCCTTCTCGTCGGAAAAGGCGATGCGGAGTTGCGCCAGCGTCTGTGGCCATTCATGGCTACGGTGCGACATGGTGACGAGATTGGCGACAGTCAGATGGGTTCGCCCGTCCACCGTATCGCTGGCAGGCGATACGGTCGCTGCATTGGCCGCCCACATGGAGGAGGCGGACATGGCCGCTGCGCGGATATGCGGCTCCGCATTGCCGACATCGGTGCCCAGCTTGCCGAGCCAGGCGACGTCCGGCCGCCATTGCGGCAGGAAAATACCCTGCGTCAGCCCCAGCCGGACGTTGCCCCGCATCTTCTCCAAGCCCTGCAAGGCGGCGGCACGCGGATAGGAGAGCGCCCCGGCATTGCGCGCCGAGGCTAGATTGCCCAGGCTCAGCCCTGCATAATTATGGCTGGGACCGATGATCCCGTCGAAATTGATTTCCCTGACGCTCATGCCCGTCCCGCCATGGTGAAGCTGTCCCCGATTTCGATCTTCAGCCGCGCCGCGCTCGCCGCGTCGAGCGACACCGCGCCATCAACGCCCTCCTGCACGAATCCCCAGGTGCAGCGATAATCGGCCAAAGTGCCCGTCGCGATCAGCATCCGGTCGCCCCCCTTGTCATGCGTTGCAGACAGAGTGACGTCACGCGCCGCCGCGATCGTCTTCAACTGGTCGATCTGGCCCACCATCGTCGGCCCGCCGTCGAAAATATCGACATAACCGGCATTGTCGAAGCCCTCCGTCTCCAGCATCCGCATCGCCGCCCGACCATTGGGGTGGGGCAGGCCGATGACGGCGCGCGCACTGTCGGTCAGCATCGCGGTATAGATCGGCGTCTTGGGCATCAGATCGGCGATGAACTGGTTACCGTTCACCGCATTAAACTCGTCCGCCTCCTGAAAACTCATGCCGAAGAAACGCCCGGCCAGACCATCCCAGAAGGGCGATCCGCCCGCTTCGTCGATCACGCCGCGCAGTTCGGCCAGCACCTTGTCACCAAAGCGGCTGCGATGGGCGCGGATATAGAGATAGCGGCTGCGGGCCAGCAACAGGCCCAACCCCTCGGCCCGTTCGCGCGGATGCAGGAACAGCCCGCCAACCTCAGCCGATCCTTCCAGATCGGTGGTGAGCGAGAGCATCTGCGCTCGGAAAGTGCGGCCCAGTTCCCGGCTATGCTGGGTCAGTACGCCCAGCCGATAGCTATAGAAAGGCCAGCTTTGCCCCACGGTCGAGAATATCTGGCATGTGCCGCGCACCTGCCCCGTCTCGACATTTTCCAGCACCATGACGATCAGTTCGTCTTCAATACCGTCGCCCTGCCGCGCCAGCGCCTTTTCGGTCCGCTCCAGCTTCGCCGCCAGCGCCGTGCGATCGGGCGGCAAATTGGTGAACCCACCCCCGGTCAGCTTCGCCATTTCATACAGCGTCTGCAAATCGTCCGCGCGCGCGATGCGCATGATGAAGCTCAAGCGATATTCCCTTCCACCTGTTTCTGTTCTGGTTGAAATTGCCCCTGCGTGATCCGCCAGATCGCCAGCGCCGACAATTGCGCCCGTTCGGACAGGCTGTCGGCCAGCAGAAATTCGGCGTCGCTATGGATGCTGCCGCCGCGCACGCCCATCGTGTCCACCACGGCTACGCCGCAGGCCGCAATATTATTGCCGTCGCACACGCCACCCGTGTCCCGCCAGCCGATCGACAAGCCCAGATCCGCGCCACATTGGCGGACCAGCCCGAATAATCGCTCGGCCTTCTTATCCATCGGCTTGGGCGGACGGCCGAAGCTACCGTGTAGATGCAGGCTGACGTCATGACGGCGCGCCACGTCTGCCATCTCGCGGTCGATCAGCGCACGGGCGATGATTTCATCTTCCGGCGTGCGGGGCCGAAAATTGACCCGCAATATCGCATGGTCCGGCACCACATTGTTCGGGCCGCCACCGTCGATCTTCGCCGGATTACAGGAAAAGCCGACGCCGCTCCCTGCTTTCAACCGCAACGCCAGATCGGCCGCGGCGAGCAGCGCATTGCGCCCTTCATCCGGGTTTCGCCCGGCATGGGCACTGCGCCCGGTGACGGTGATCGAAAAATTGCCACTGCCCGCCCGTGCCCCCGCCAGCGTACCGTCCGGCAAGGCAGGCTCATAAGTGAAGGCGGCGATCTTGCCGGCTGCCATCTCCCGCAACAACAAGGCAGAGGAGGCGCTGCCAACTTCCTCATCGCTGTTGATCACGACATCATAGCCAAGCTGGGTGGCCGCGCCCGACGCCTCGATCGCATTCAACGCAGCCAGCATGACCGCGATCCCGCCTTTCATGTCGGCTACGCCCGGCCCGTTCAGCACGCCCGGCTCCAGCCATGTCTGCTTTTGGAAAGGGTGGTCGACTGGAAAGACCGTATCCATATGCCCCGTCAGCAGCAGCCGGATCGGCGCATCGGGCCGCACCGACAGATGCAGGTGACGGCCATGGGCGATCGGCTGGATACGGCCATCGGGCAACACACTGTCCACCGGCGCGGCATCGATCAGGCGTAGGGTGCCAGGCAGGATGGAAAAGGCGTCGGCCAGCCGATCAGCCATCCGTGCCAGCCCATCCAGATTGCGCGATCCGCTGTTGATCGCCGCCCAATCCTGCACCTGATCCAACATCGGCGCAGCGGCTGCGTTTTCCAATATCCTGTGTTCGGCGGGGGACAAGAGAGTCATCCCAAGGGTCTATCAGAGCCCGGCCCGCGCCTCCACCCCCTGCGAGAGGGGCAATCAGGCGGTCGCCCGCTGTTCGAAGGCGTGCAGATCCTCCACCAGCGCATCCTGCATATCGATCCCCACAACCTGGGCCGCAGGCGGGCCATCCTGCGCCAGGGCCAAAAAGCGATCGATCGCGGCGCCTTCTCCCTGCACCAGCGCCTCGACACGCCCATCCATGCGATTGCGGACCCAGCCGACCAAGCCCAGTTCGCGCGCCGTCGCCACCGTCCAGCCGCGATACCAGACGCCCTGTACCCGGCCATGGATCATCAGATGGCGGGCGACGGTCACTTGATCCGCTTGATCCAGGTCTGGCCGCCTTCGCGCACTTCGGTAATGAAATTGGGGATGGCGGCGACCAGATCGGACAGGCGCTTGAAGCCATAATTGCGCACGTCAAAGCTGGAGCGATTGCCCACCCGCTGTCCCACCGGACCCAGCGCCACGAAACCGCGCTCGTCCCGCTTCGCTTCGTCATAGGCGTCGATCAGCAGGCGCACGACTTCGGGATCGACCGCCTTGCCCTGCGGTGCTGCTGGCGGCACCGGGGCAGGGGCCGTCGGCGCCTTGGCGGCTGGCGCCTTCGCCTTGCCGGCGCTTGCCGCCGGCTTCTTTACCACAGGAACTTCAGCCGCTTTCAAAGCCGCCACATCGATGAAGCGCGTGCACGCCCTGCGAAATCCTTCCGGCGTACTAGCCAAGCCAAAGCCATAGACCGGAATGCCATCCTGCCGCAGCCGCGTCACCAGCGGCGTAAAATCGCTGTCGCTCGACATGAGGCCGAAGCCGTCGACACGACCGCTGGCCAGCAGGTCCATCGCGTCGATCGTCATCTTCATGTCCGTGGCGTTCTTGCCTTTGGTCAGGTCGAACTGCTGCTGCGGCTCGATCGCCTGCGCGATGGAGAGCGCCGCCCAGGTCTTGAGCGTAGCCTTGCTCCAATTGCCATAGGCACGGCGAATATTCACCGTGCCTAATTCCGCCAGCACAGTCATCACCGAGTCGAAATGCGCTGCCGACGCATTGTCCGCATCGATCAGCAGGGCGATATTGCCGCGGCCTTCCTGTCGTGTCGCCATCGGCTATTTTCCTATTTTTAAGCGGGCGCGAAGACGCCCGTTTCTTCATCCAGCAGATGCAGTTGCCCGTCGGAAATCGCAAAGAAAGCGCCGACCAGCTTGAGCGTGCCGGCCTTCTCCTTGGTGCGCACGCAGGGGAAACTGCGCAGATTAGCCAGGCTGACCTTCACGCCTTCCTGTTCCATCGCGCGTTCCACGTCACGGCTGCGATCATCACCATGGCGATCGATCACCACTTCGCGCGCACCGTCCAGCAGGCTGATCCAATTATGCACGAACCCGCCTTCACCCGGAGGCGCATCCTTCAGGTCATGGCTGAGCGCCGCCTTGCAACCGCCGCATTTGCCGTGACCCATCACCACGATTTCACCGACGCCCAGAACCTGAACCGCAAATTCCAGCGCCGCCGACACGCCATGCAGGCCGGGCGTCGTCTCGAACGGCGGCACCAGCGCCGCTACGTTACGAACGACGAAAATCTCGCCGGGGCTGGTATCGAAAATCTGCGCCGGATCGACTCGGCTGTCGGAGCAGGCGATCACCATCACGCCGGGGCTCTGACCTTCGTTCAGTTCGTCCCATCGCTCGCGCTGCTGGCTCCAGCCGGTGTTGCGGAAACGGCGATAGCCCTGAAGCATGTCGGCAAAATCAGTCATGGTTCGCGATGTGCCGCACAAATAGGGGGCTGGCAAGAGTGGCCGCGCATCGCTATCTGGGGCGCATGACCGATATCGTTCCGATCCCCGCGCCCGAAAAGCCCGAACGCGCCCGCAAGCCCGACTGGATTCGCGTCAAGGCGCCGACGAGCCCCGCTTATCATGAGACGCGCAAGCTGATGCGTGACAAGGGCCTCAACACGGTATGCGAGGAAGCGGCCTGTCCCAATATCGGCGAATGCTGGACTAAGAAGCACGCCACCGTCATGATCCTAGGCGATGTGTGCACCCGCGCCTGCGCCTTCTGCAACGTCAAGACCGGCATGCCGCGAAAGGTCGATGTCAACGAACCGCAGAATCTGGCCGATGCGTCGGCGGAAATGGGTCTGGAGCATATCGTCATCACCTCGGTCGACCGCGATGACCTGCCCGATGGCGGCGCGTCGCAATTCGTCAAGGTGATCGAGGCGCTGCGCCGCACCACGCCGAAGACCACGATCGAAATCCTGACGCCCGACTTCCGCAACAAGCATGAGCGCGCGGTCGAGATGATCGTTGCTGCCCGGCCGGACGTCTATAATCACAATCTCGAAACCGTGCCGCGTCTCTATCCCACCATTCGTCCCGGCGCGCGCTATTATGCGTCGCTGCGCCTGCTCGAATCGGTAAAGAAACTCGATCCGTCGATCTTCACCAAGTCGGGCATCATGCTGGGTCTGGGCGAAGAGCGTCTGGAAGTACATCAGGTGATGGACGACATGCGCTCGGCCGACATCGACTTCCTGACCATGGGCCAGTATCTCCAGCCCACGCCCAAGCATGCGAAGGTGATGGAATTCGTCACCCCGGCCGCTTTCAACGCCTATGCGGGCATCGCACGGGCCAAGGGCTTCCTTCAGGTCGCGTCCAGCCCACTGACCCGTTCCAGCTATCATGCCGGCAAGGATTTCGCGGAAATGCGTGCCGCGCGCGAAGCCAAGCTGGCCAAGGCGGCGGCGAAGGCCTGATTGCTCGATGCCCAGACATAACGAAACGCGCCATCTGCCCTATACGCCTGCCCAGATGTTCGACCTGGTGTCGAACGTCGCGGCCTATCCGGAATTCCTGCCCTGGGTCAGCGCGATCCGGGTAAGGTCCGATAGCGATACGGAAATGGTCGCCGACATGATCGTCGGTTTCAAGGGCGTGTCGGAAAGCTTCACCTCGCGTGTCCACAAGCACCGGCCGGACCGCGTGCGTGTCGACTATCTCGATGGTCCGCTGAAACATCTCCACAATGAGTGGGGCTTCCGCGACGACGGGCAGGGCGGCGTGCTGGTAGATTTCGAGGTCGAGTTCGAATTCAAGAACCGGCTGTTCGAAATGCTGGCCGGTCAGTTTTTCGACAAGGCCCTGCGCAAGATGATCGGCGCGTTCGAAAACCGCGCCGCCCAGCTTTACGCTCCGTCCGGCAGCAGCAGTTCCAGCGCGCACAGCGCCGCCTGAAGGCGTACGCCGCCCCGGCCGTTATTTTCGAAATGATGCATATCGGCCACGACCTTGTCGGGGCTGGCACCACGTTCGGCGCGGGCAAAGACGACGGTGCCGACCGGCTTCTGCTCGCTGCCGCCGCCCGGCCCGGCAATGCCGGTGATGGCGACCGCGACATGGGAATGGCTTTTCTTGAGCGCGCCCTGCGCCATGGCCCAGGCGGTGGCGATGGACACCGCCCCGAACGTATCCAGCACATCATGCGAAACTTTCAGAAGTTCCGCCTTCATATCATTGGAATAGGTGATGAAACCGGCGTCGAATACGTCGGATGATCCAGCAATCTCAGTAAGCGCCGCCGACACCAATCCCCCGGTGCAGCTTTCCGCAACCGATATCGTGCGGCCGGCACGGCGGTTGGCGATAATGACCTTTTCGGCGAGTTCGACCAGTTCGGCCGGTAAAATGGTATCGGGCATGGAATCAGGATAGCGCGGGGAGGGACAGGGTGGCAACCGCCTGCGCGGCAATGCCTTCGCGCCGTCCGGCAAAGCCCAGCCGTTCGGTAGTTGTGGCCTTCACGCTCACCCGGTCGACCGGCACCGCCAATATCTCCGCAATCCGCGTGCGCATGGCGTCCCGATGCGGCCCGATCTTGGGCGCCTCGCAGATGATGGTGAGGTCGATATGCTCGATCCGGCCGTCCCGCGCCACCACCCGATCCCGCGCATAGGCCAGAAAGCGATCGGACGATGCGCCGCGCCATTGCGCGTCGGACGGCGGGAAATGACTGCCGATATCCCCCTCCGCCAGCGCGCCGAGCATGGCATCGACAATGGCATGCAGCGCCACGTCGGCATCGCTGTGCCCGGCAAGGCCGCGATCATGCGGCACCAATATGCCCGCCAGCCACAATTCCTCATTGGGCGCGAGGCGATGCACATCATAGCCCATGCCGACCCGCGTCGATCGCGGCGTCGCCTGCTGCATTTCGGCGCGGGCAAAATCCTGCGGATAGGTCAATTTCTCAAGCCTTTCATCGCCTTGCACCAATATGACGTCATGGCCCCATGCCCGCAAAATCTGCGCATCGTCGGTCGCTTCAAGGCGCTCGTCCCAGCCCCGATGCGCCGCCAGGATCGTGTCGAAACGGAAAGCCTGCGGCGTCTGCACCCGGTAGAGGTCAGCGCGATCCACGCCGCCGCTCATCACATCCGCCGTGCCCCGCACCAGCGTATCGGCAACGGGCAGGGCAGGGATCGCGCCCTCAGCGCCTTCAAGCGCTAACAGCAGTCGGTCGACCACCAACCCCGGCAGAAAGGGCCGCGCCGCGTCATGGACCAATATAATATTCGCGCCGCCAGCAGCCGCGATCGCTTCCAATCCGGCCTGCACCGAACCGCGCCGGCTGTCCGCGCCGGTCACGAGGCTCGCCGCCCGATCGCCCAGCAGGCTGCGCGCAACGGCGTCCTGCCCATCCGCCAGAACAATATGGATCGCATCGATCGCGCCATGCGCCATCAAGGCATCATAAGCATGGGCCAGCACGGCCTTACCGGCGATCATTCGAAATTGTTTGGGGATCTCGCCGCCCGCCCGGCTACCCTGGCCTGCGGCGACGATCAGCGCGACGATGCGAGGCTTTGCCGATGTCATGCGCCGCCGCATAGACGAGGGCGTCGGGCACCGCCAGCCCCTCGCTTGCCGTTCCGCCCATTTTCCGCTAAGGGCTGCCTGTTTTTTAGGCAGTATCTTTATTCAGACCATGCGCACACTTGCTCCCATCTCCATCGGCCCGATCACCATCGATATGCCGGTTGTCCTCGCCCCGATGACAGGCGTTACCGACATGCCGTTCCGCACGCTCGTCCGTCGCTATGGCTGCGGCCTCAATGTGACGGAAATGATCGCGTCGGCTGCGATGATCCGGGAAACCCGCCAGTCCTTGCAAAAGGCCGCCTGGCATCCGCTGGAAGAGCCGGTGTCAATGCAGCTTGCCGGCTGCTCACCCACGGAAATGGCCGAAGCCGCCAAGCTGAATGCCGATCGCGGCGCGGCGATCATCGACATCAACATGGGCTGCCCGGTGAAGAAGGTCGTCAATGGCGACGCTGGTAGCGCGCTGATGCGCGACCTGCCGCTTGCCGCCTCGCTGATCAAGGCGACGGTGGAGGCGGTCGAGGTGCCCGTCACCGTGAAGATGCGCATGGGCTGGGACCATAGCAGCCTCAACGCCCCGGAACTCGCCCATATCGCCGAGGATCTGGGTGCCAAGCTGATCACCGTCCATGGCCGCACGCGCAACCAGATGTACAAGGGGTCGGCCGACTGGGCCTTCGTTCGCACGGTCAAGGACGCGGTCAAGCTGCCCGTTATCGTCAATGGCGACATCTGCTCGATCGAGGATGCCGACACGGCGCTGGAACAGAGCGGCGCGGACGGCGTGATGATCGGTCGCGGCGCCTATGGCCGCCCCTGGCTGATCGGTCAGGTCATGGCCTGGCTGACCGACGGTACCCGCCTCCCGGATCCGACGCTGGCGGAACAATATCAGGCGATCATAGGGCATTATAACGCAATGCTTGAACATTATGACAACTATACCGGCGTCAATATGGCCCGCAAGCATATCGGCTGGTATACCAAGGGGTTGCCCGGTTCCGCCGAGTTTCGCCACAGCGTCAATCAGGAGCCGGATGCGGCGACAGTGCTCGACATGCTCGCCCGCTTCTATGAACCGCTGATCGCTACCGGCCTCCAGCCGGCGGAGCTGCGCAGGGCTGCATGACCAGCATGCTGACGTCCATCCCGCCGCACCGTATGCAGCAGGATGGACCATCGCTGGGTGAACAGATGACGGCGCTGCCCGTGGCAACGCTGATCGTGAAGCCGGACAACAGCATCGCAGATGCCAATGTTCGGGCCGAAACCCTGCTCAACATGGCGCGGTCGGCGATCATCGGCAGCGATGTTTCCCGTACCATCCGCATCGCGGAGGCGGGGGCGCGTTTCGATATCTGGCACAATAACAAGCCGATCGCCGCCTATGATATCAAGGTCCATGCCGGTCGCACCGCCGAAATGGAAGTCGACCTGATGATTGCGCCGATTGTGGATCATGACGGCTGGCGCGTGGTGTCGCTTCACGCACAAAGCCAGGCGCGCAAGATCGGCCATCGCGGTTCCGCCGGTGGTGCTCGCTCAGCCATGGGCGCCGCCGCTATTTTGGCTCATGAAATCAAGAACCCGCTGTCGGGCATTCGTGGCGCCGCGCAACTTCTGGAATCCAGCCACGGCGGCCGTGACGCTGCACTGACCCAGCTCATCTGCAACGAGGTCGACCGGATCGCCGCGCTGATCGACCGGATGCAGGATTTCACCACCGATCGCACATTGGAATGCCATCCCGGCAACATCTATCCACTGATCGACCGAGCAGTAGGCATTGCCGCCGCTGGATTTGCAAGAAATATAAAAATTACAAAACATTATGATCCATCATTGCCATTTCCCAACATCAATGATGATGCTCTGGTGCAGGTTATGATAAATCTTCTCAAGAATGCGGCAGAAGCCCTTGATCATACGGACAAACCACGCATCCGCGTGGAAACGGCCTTTCGCCATGGCGTCTCCGTGTTGGTCGGCGATGGCAAAGGCAGCGCCGTGCTGCCGATCGAAATTCTCGTCGTCGATAATGGACCCGGTGTGCCCGAACATATTCTGGATCATCTGTTCAATCCCTTCATCACCGGTAAGCGGGACGGGCAGGGGCTGGGCCTGGCACTGGTGGACAAGCTGGTCCGCGATATGAGCGGCTTCGTCCAATATTCGCGCGATGTCGAAGCGGGCGAATCCACCTTCCGCATCCTGCTGCCGATGGGAGCGATATAATGGCAGCGATCGGCACAATATTGGTCGTCGATGACGATCCGGCCATCTGCGTGGTGGTGGGGGAAGCGCTCCGCCGACAGGGGCACAAGGTGAAGACCGCCGCGTCGATCCGCGAGCGTGCCTCGCTGATGGACAGTTTCACGCCCGACGTGCTGATCACCGATGTCATGCTGCCTGATGGCGACGGATTGGACGGGGTCGCCGATATCCTTGCGACCCGGCCCGACCTCAACGTCATCGTCCTGTCTGCACAGAACACGCTCAACACTGCGATCCGTGCGACCGAAAAGGGCGCGTTCGAATATCTGCCAAAGCCCTTCGACCTTAACGAACTGACCCGCGCCGTCGCCGATGCGCTCGGCACTCGCCAAAGCGCAGAAGAAGCGGGCGGGGAGGCGGGCCTGCCCCATGATGGCCTGCCTCTGGTCGGCCGATCACCGGCGATGCAGGAAGTCTATCGCACCATCGCTCGCGTCCTGTCCAACGACCTGTCGATCCTGGTGCTGGGCGAATCGGGCACCGGCAAGGAACTGGTGGCCGAAGCAATCCACAGCCTGGGCCAGCGCCGCACCAAGCCCTTCGTACCGATCAACATGGCTGCCATCCCGCGCGAACTGATCGAGGCGGAGCTGTTCGGCTATGAAAAGGGGGCCTTTACGGGGGCTCATGTCCGCACCGCCGGCAAGTTCGAACAGGCGCAGGGCGGCACGCTCTTCCTCGACGAAATCGGCGACATGCCGATGGAGGCGCAGACCCGCCTGTTGCGCGTCCTCCAGTCGGGCGAGGTAACGACGGTCGGCGGCTCCAAGCCGGTCCGCGTCAACGTCCGCATCATCGCGGCGACCAACAAGGATTTGCCCCAACTCATCGAGGAAGGGCGCTTCCGGCAGGATCTCTATTATCGCCTGAATGTCGTGCCAATCGCCTTGCCTGCCCTGCGGGAACGGCGTGAGGACGTCATCCTGCTCGCCCGCCATTTCCTGGAGCGTGCCGCGCAGGAAGGCCTGCCGCGCAAGGCGCTTGCCGATGATGCCGCCCAACTGCTGATGGTGTGGCACTGGCCCGGCAATGTCCGCGAATTGCAGAATATGATGCAGCGCCTGTCGGTGCTCAGCCGCGAAAATGTCATCACCGCCGACATGCTGCGGAACATGCTGCCGATCGACGCCGTGCCCGCCGACTATGTCGTGCCGGCCGATCATCTGGCCCATGCCGTGCGCGACTGGGCCAAGCGGCAGGTCGGCATCGGCCTTGGCCAGCCGCAGCGCAGTCTGCATGACGATCTGCTGGCCGTCGTCGAACCAATATTGTTGCAGGAGGTGCTGGCCAGCGTCGACGGGAACCAGATCCGGGCGGCTGGCCTTTTGGGCATTAATCGCAACACGCTGCGCAAGAAGCTGACCGACTATGGCCTAGACCCCTTGCAACTGCGCCTGAATGACTGATCGCGATCCGTCGCAATTCAGGACGAACCGACGGGCTGCGTCGACCAACAGCATCACACATCTGCAATTACTGTGTTTGAACGGGCACTGGGTTGTTGTAACAAAGCCACTATGAGCGGCGCAACGACACTCCCAAGGCGGGCATCGGCATGGCGGAGACATCTGCCGGCTTTCCTGCGCAAGGGGCGGCTGGCGGTGCTGGTCGAAGCGGTGACACTGGCCATATTGCTGGCGATGGCAGGCCTGACCTACCATCTGCTGTCAGGCGGAAGACAGTCGGACACGCTGCTGACGCCGCCGATCGTCGCACTGTTGCTCGTCGCGAATCTGGTTCCCGCCATTGCGCTGTTGATGCTGGTCGGGCGGCGCGTCGCCAAACGACGCGCGGCGCAGTCAGCGATCGGCAGCGACGGCCAGTTGCATGTGCGCCTGGTTGCCATCTTCTCGATCGCCGCCAGCGTGCCGACGCTTCTGGTCGTGATCTTTGCGTCCCTGCTGTTTCAATATGGCGTCCAGTTTTGGGCCTCGGACAGCGCGCGCGGCATGCTCCAGAACGCCAGCGATCTGGCGCGCGGCTATTATGAGCAGAATTTGAGTGAGGTTCAGGACGAAACTATCACCATGGCGGGCGACCTGCGCGCCTATTTGAACCAGTCGCCCGTCTCCAGCCCGAAATTCGCGGAGGGCTATCTCTATCAGGTCGTAACTCGCAAGCTGAACCGCTCCTCCATCATAGAGGTGGGCAAGGACGGTATCGCTCGCACCGCCGCCGCGGTCGAACCGGACAAGCGGGCCGCATCGGACATATTGACGCCGGAAATCATCCGCCGCCTGGGCCGGGGTGAAGCCGCCGTCGTACAGGCACGGCCGAACCAGATCGAGGCGGTGACGCTGCTTTACCCCAGCAGCAAAATCTATCTCTATGTCACCCGCAGCGCTGACACATCTTCCTTCAGCAATGTCGCGCGCGCGCAGAAGGTGATCGCCGACTATGACGTGTTCGCCGCCCAGTCCCGCGCGCTCCAGTTGCGGTTCAATATCGCGCTGTTCCTGGGGTCGCTGCTGCTGGTCGGCATTGCCGTTTATATCGCGCTTGCCGTCGCCGACTGGATGGTGCGTCCGGTCAACGAACTGGTTACCGCAGCGCGCAGGATCACCGCTGGCGATCTGTCCGCGCGCGTCACCAGCCCGCAATCGCGCGATGAAATCGGAACGCTTGCTTCCGCCTTCAACCGCATGACCCAGCGGCTGGAAGCGCAGACTGGAGCACTGGTCGCGGCCAACAGCCAGTTGGGCGAACGCCGCGCCTTCATCGAAGCAATCCTGTCCGGCGTCAGCGCGGGCGTGCTGTCAGTCGACCTTCAGGGCATGATCTTGCTGCTCAA
Source organism: Sphingobium sp. AP50 (assembly GCF_900109095.1). GTDB lineage: Bacteria > Pseudomonadota > Alphaproteobacteria > Sphingomonadales > Sphingomonadaceae > Sphingobium. Next base: position 69,196 of record NZ_FNYZ01000006.1, on the reverse strand, counting down.
CAGCTCTGCGGCAGCAATTTTGGTGGAGGAGGGGGACGATCCGGTCGGTCGTCCGCTCGCGGAAGTTTCGCCCGAACTGGCGGAATTCGTGGCATCGGCAGAGGATTCCGGCATCGTACAGGTCCGCGCTCATGGCGACCTGCGCACGCTGGCAGTGAAGGTGGCGCAGGACGCTTCCCGCCACATCCTGACCTTCGACGACATCACCCAGCAACTGTCCGACCAACGCCGTGCTGCCTGGTCCGATGTCGCGCGCCGCATCGCGCATGAGATCAAAAACCCGCTGACCCCGATCCAGCTTGCGGCCGAACGGCTGCAACGCCGCTATGCCGAGGAAATCACCAGCGACAAGGCGACCTTCACCCGCCTGACCGGTACCATCGTCCGGCAGGTCGGCGATCTGCGTCGTATCGTCGATGAATTCTCCTCCTTCGCGCGAATGCCCAAGCCTGTTTTCCGCCGGGAAGCGATCGGCGACATCGCCCGTCATGCGCTGTTTCTACACGAAGTCGCGCATCCCGATATCCGTTTCGAATATCATACCGAGACGCCCGATGCGGAACTGATCTGCGACCGCCGCCAGTTGGGGCAAGCGTTGACGAACATCGTCAAGAATGCGGTGGAAGCCATTGAACCAAAAGGGCCGCCATCGGAAGGCGCGCTTCGCGGTCATGTCAGCATGACCATGGCGCAGAATGCTGACGACCTGATCATTACCGTGCGCGACGACGGTATCGGCCTGCCGCCCGAACGCGACCGGATATTGGAACCTTATATGACGACACGGACCAAGGGGACGGGTCTTGGCTTGGCCATCGTCAAGAAGATTGTCGAGGAGCATCTGGGAGAGATCCGCTTCGACGACGCCGTGGGTGGCGGCGCATGCGTAACCCTCCGCTTTGCGGCGGGGGCACTGGAAAAAATGGAAGAGGGGCAGGTAATCGCCATGCCCCAGGGTAAAATGACGGGAAAAGTGACGGCCAATGGCGCTTGATATTCTGATAGTCGACGATGAAGAGGATATTCGTGATCTGGTCGCGGGTGTTCTTGAGGATGAAGGCTTCACCACCCGCACCGCCGCCAACAGCGACAGCGCGATCGATGCACTGGATGCGCGACGACCATCGCTGGTGCTGCTGGACGTCTGGCTCCAGGGCTCGCGGATGGACGGGCTGGAGTTGCTGGATGAAATCAAGCGACGTGATCCCAGCATCCCGGTGCTGATGATTTCCGGCCATGGCAATATCGACACGGCCGTTGCAGCCATCCGCAAGGGCGCGGCTGACTTCATCGAAAAGCCGTTCGAAGCCGACCGACTGCTCCACCTCGTATCCCGCGCGACCGAAACGGAAAGGCTGCGGCGCGAAAATCAGGTGCTTCGCGCTCGCTTCGGGCAGGATGACGAACTGACCGGCACCTCTGCGTCGATCAACAGCGTCCGTGCCACGATCAAGAAGGTCGCCGGCACCGGCAGCCGCGTCCTCATTTCCGGGCCTGCGGGCGTCGGTAAAGAAATTGCCGCCCGCATGCTGCATAGCTGGAGCGGCCGCGCGGATTCGCCCTTCATCATCGTTGCCGCTGCACGCATGGACCCCGACCGTGTCGAGGAAGAGCTGTTCGGTGTTGAGGACCCCAGCGGCCTCGTTCGCCCCGGCTTCCTGGAACAGTCGCATGGCGGCACGCTCTATCTGGACGAAATTGCCGACATGCCGTTGACGACGCAGGGCAAGATCCTGCGCGTGCTGACCGACCAGAGTTTTACCCGCGTGGGCGGCCAGCGGCAGGTGAAAGTCGATGTGCGCGTCATATCCTCCACCGCGCTCGATCTGTCGGGTGAGATTGAGGAACGCCGTTTCCGCGAGGATCTCTTCTATCGCCTGAATGTCGTCCCGCTCGCCATCCCGCCGCTGTCGGAACGGCGCGATGATATTCCCCCGCTGGTCGAACATTATCTCGCCCGCTTCGCCGCCGACCGCCGCGTCGCGCCGCCCGAGATTGCGAGCGATGCGATGGCCGCGCTTCAGGCCAATGAATGGCCAGGCAATGTGCGCCAGCTTCGCAACGTCATCGAGCGCACCATGATCCTGGCGCCGGGCGACAGGATTGGTCGGATCGAACTGGACATGCTGCCATCCGAACTGACGAGCGGCGGCGGCGGGGAGGGGATCGGCCAGTCCGCCATCATGGGCGCGCCGTTGCGGGAAGCGCGGGAAAGTTTCGAGCGCGAATATCTGCGTATTCAGATCCGCCGCTTCTCCGGCAATATCTCGCGCACGGCGACCTTCATCGGCATGGAGCGATCGGCGCTGCATCGCAAGCTCAAGCTGCTCGGCATCACCGAGGGCAAGGAATAGCAGCCGCTACGGCCTGTTCGGAATTGTGCCACTGGCCTTTTCCGAACGGGTGTTTGCAGAATTTTGCCCAATCCTTTCTCGGCCATGGACGCCTCTTCGCAATTGCGGTAGGACTTTCCCTGTTCCCGGTCCGCGGGAACAGGCAAGACACCCTGCTTAAGGGCGCGCGAGCGGGTAACGTCCCGCCAAGAATATAGGACGGCGTAATCCATGGCCGATAAAGCGAATAATCTTCAGGACATCTTCCTGAACAGCCTGCGCAAGAGCAAGACCCCGGTGACCATGTTCCTGGTCAAGGGCGTGAAGCTTCAGGGCATCATCACCTGGTTCGACAATTTTTCCGTGCTGCTGCGCCGCGATGGCCAGTCGCAGCTCGTCTACAAGCACGCCATTTCCACGGTAATGCCGGCCCAGCCGATGGACCTCACTGACCTGCGCAAGGCCAGCGACGGCAATAGCAAGTCGAAGCTGTTGCAGGAAATCTTCCTGTCGGCCGTCCGCAAATCGGGCAGCCCCGTCACCATGTTTCTGGTCAATGGCGTGATGCTTCAGGGCGAAATCGCCGCCTTCGACCTGTTCTGCATGCTGCTCGAACGCGATGGCATGGTCCAACTCGTCTACAAGCACGCCATTTCCACGGTCCAGCCGCTCCATGCGCTCGACCTGACCGGCGAGAACGAACAGGACGACTGATCGGTTGGAGTAGGCCAATCCCACCTCCGTTCGTGCTGAGCTTGTCGAAGCACGCGCGCGAACGCAGGTGTGGATTATGTGGACCTCTCATCCCTCCAATGCTTTAAGCCGCCATGGCCATATTCAACCGCGACTCCGATGACGAAGTGGCGCGCGGCGCGCGCGCTGTCGTCGTTCATGCCGAAACCCATAATGCAGACCGTCGCGACAGTGATGCCCGGCTGGAGGAAGCGCGCGGCCTGGCCCTCGCCATCGACATAGACGTGCGCGCAGCCCAGGCCTTTCGTGTGCGCGACCGCAAGCCCGCCACCCTGTTCGGCAGCGGGCAGGTGGACCAGATCGCCACGCTGGCCCGGCAGGAAGAGGCCGAACTCATCATCGTCGACAACAGCCTGTCGCCGGTGCAGCAAAGCAATCTGGAAAAATCCTGCGAGGCCAAAGTCATTGATCGGACCGGCCTGATCCTGGAAATCTTCGGCGAACGCGCCGCCACCAATGAAGGTCGGTTGCAGGTCGAACTCGCCCATCTGGATTATCAGGCCGGGCGGCTGGTACGCAGTTGGACCCATCTTGAGCGGCAACGCGGCGGCTTCGGCTTCCTTGGTGGCCCCGGCGAAACCCAGATCGAGGCGGACCGACGCATGATCCGCGATCGCATGGCGAAAATCCGTCGCGAACTGGATCAGGTAACGCGCACCCGTGGGCTGCATCGTGCCCGGCGCCAGCGCGCGCCATGGCCGGTGATCGCACTGGTCGGCTATACCAACGCCGGAAAATCGACGCTTTTCAACCGGATGACCGGCGCTGACGTCATGGCGGAAGATTTGCTGTTCGCCACGCTGGACCCGACCATGCGCCAGATCGCGCTCCCCGGCCTCGACAAGGCAATCCTGTCAGACACGGTGGGCTTCGTATCCGACCTGCCGACCCAGCTTATCGCGGCCTTCCGTGCGACGCTGGAAGAAGTGCTGTCGGCCGACTTGATCGTCCATGTGCGCGACATCGCCCATCCCGATACGGAAGCGCAGCGCGACGATGTGCTCGACGTGCTGGGCGAACTCAATGTCGTCGGCGAAAATGCGGACGAAGACGCGCCGCCGATCATCGAGGCGTGGAACAAGCTCGACCTGCTGGAGGATGAAGACGCAGCGCTCGTCCGTGAACAGGCCGCGCGCCGCGACGATGTCGTCATCCTTTCGGCTTTGACCGGGGAGGGCGTCGATACGCTCCAGCGCACCGTCAGCGACCGCATGACCCGTGGTGCCAAAGTCTATGGCCTGCGCATCCCGGTATCGGACGGTGCGACCCTCGCCTGGCTGCACGAACATGGCGAAGTCCTGTCGACCATCGTCGAGGATGAGGAAACCCGCGTCGAAGCCCGCCTGTCGGACGCCGCCTTCGCCCGCTTTTCCAAGCGCGGCCGCGCTTAGGCTATAAATCGCAGCCGTCAGCGGCTAACATGGCTCCCGGTCCATGGGAGCCATGCCATGAAAGTTGCTGTTTTCAGTACGCATCCGTTCGATCGCCGCTTCTTCGATGCCGCCAATGAAGGGACGGAGCCGAAACAGCAACTGACCTATCTGGAAGCCCGACTGGATAGCGTCTCCGCGCCGCTCGCTGCCGGTCATCAGTCGATTTGCGCCTTCGTCAACGACCGGCTCGATCGGGCGACGCTGGAGATATTGGCGGGGCAGGGTGTCCGCCTGCTGGCGCTGCGCAGTGCGGGCTTCAACCATGTCGATCTGGCCGCCGCGGCGGAACTGGACCTGTCCGTCGCGCGGGTGCCCGCTTATTCGCCGGACGCGATCGCTGAACATACGGTCGCGATGATCCTGACCCTGAACCGCAAGATCCACAAAGCCTATAACCGGGTCCGCGAAGGCAATTTCGCGCTGGACGGTCTGCTGGGTTTCGACCTGCGCGGCCGCACGGTCGGTATCGTCGGCACCGGCAAGATCGGCCTCAACGTCGCGCGCATCATGCGCGGCTTCGACTGTAGCGTCATCGCGCATGATCCCTTTCCCGATCCGGCAGGCCTCACCGCGATCGGCGGCACCTATGTCGACTGGCCCGAATTGCTGGAACGGTCCGACATCATCTCATTGCATTGCCCGCTGACGCCCGCTACGCGCCATCTGATCGATGTCGATGCCATCGCACGGATGAAGTCCGACGTCATGTTGATCAACACCAGTCGCGGCGCCGTGGTCGATACCCGTGCCCTGGTCGAAGGCTTGAAGGCTGGCCGCATCGGCTATGTCGGGCTGGACGTCTATGAGGAAGAAGAGGGACTGTTCTTCAACGACATGTCCGATCAGCCGATCCGCGACGACCTTTTCGCCCGGCTGCTGACCTTCCCCAATGTCCTGATCACCGGGCATCAGGCCTTCTTCACCCGTGAAGCGCTGACCGCGATCGCCGAAACCACCATCGCCAATATCGCCGCCTTTGAAGCGCATGGCGCGCCGCTCTATCCGGTATCCGTGCCAAGGGCAGGAAGCCAAGAGGCAGGGTAGGTCAGCCCTTCTTCTCCAGCCTCTTGGCTTCCTGCCACAACTCTTCCTGGGCATCGAGAGACAAGCCGGCAAAAGCATCTCCAGCCAAGGCTTCCATCGTCCGGAAGCGCCGTTCGAACTTGGCATTTCCCTTGCGCAAAGCCGTTTCCGGATCGATCTTCAGATGGCGTGAGAGGTTAACCACGGCAAAGAGCAAGTCGCCAATCTCTTCCTCGCGATGCTCCTGGCCTTCGGCCTCGCGCACTTCGTCCAGTTCCTCGACGATCTTGTCGATCACGCGGACCGTGTCCGGCCAGTCGAACCCGGTCCGCGCAGCGCGCTTCTGCAACTTCTCCGCGCGCAGCAGCGCGGGCAAAGCTGCCGCGACACCGGCCAGCGCACTCGGGTCGGGTTCCTTCTCAGCCCGCTCGGCCGCCTTGATGTGCTCCCATTCGGCGTGGCCATCCTCGCGCCGTGCGCCTTCGCCAAAGACATGGGGATGACGACGGATCATCTTCTGCGTGATTGCGTCGATTACATCCTGCAAGGCGAAATGGCCTTCCTGTTCAGCAATACGGCTGTGGAAGGCAACCTGAAGCAGCAAATCACCCAGTTCGTCGCGCAGCGCCGCAATATCGTTACGCTCGATCGCGTCGGCAACCTCATAGGCTTCCTCGATCGTATAGGGCGCGATCGATGCGAAATCCTGTTCGATATCCCAGGGGCACCCTGTATCCGAATCGCGCAACCGCGCCATGACATTGGCAAGCGGCATGATATCGGCGGGACTGGCTTTGGACATAGGAAAATCCGAACAGAGGAAAAGCTATGCCAATCCGATAGGGGCTGCGCGAAACGCTGAACAGCCCCTATCGCCAACCATATTAATAAGTTCGATAATAAGGATTATGTTAAATCAATCATCATCGCGCAATCGCAAACATGTGTCTCACTCCCTGTCACAGCAACTGCCTCAATCCTCGCTAATCAGGCTGTTTTTCGCCGTATCGCGCATCTTCACATAGACCGTCAGCGAAATCGCGATCATCACCGTGACATAGATGTAGAAGGCCTGTTCCATCCCGGCCTGCTTGAACCACAACGCGACAAACTCCGCCGTCCCACCGAACAAGGTATTGGCCAGCGCATAAGGTAGCGCAACGCCCAGCGCGCGGATATGCGCGGGAAAGAGTTCGGCCTTCACCACAGCATTGATCGACGTATAGCCGGTCACGATCACCAGCCCGACCATCACCAATATGCCGGCAATCACCGGGTTCTTGGTCGTCGCCAGCGTCGCGAAGATCGGATAGGTGCAAAGCATCCCCAGCACACCGAAGCCGACCATCAACGGCTTGCGCCCGATCCGGTCGGACAGCGCGCCCGCCACCGGCTGCAACAGCATGAACAGGAACAATGTCACCGCATTGATCTGCGACGCCGTCTCCCGGCTAAGGCCGCTCGTATTCACCAGGAATTTCTGCATGTAGATACTGTAGGCATAGAAGGCGATGGTCCCGCCCGCCGTCAGCAGCATCACCGTCAGCGTCTCGCGCGGATGGTTTGTGATCAGTTCGACGAAGCCTGACTTGGGGGCTCCCTGCGCCTTGGCCACCGTAAAGCTCTGCGTCTCCGCCAGCCCGCGCCGCAGCCAGAAGACGATGACGGCCAGCGCTCCGCCGATGAAAAAGGGAATGCGCCATCCCCAGGCGTCCAGTTGCGCCTCGCTCAAAGTCGCCTGCAACAACAGCAGGACACAGATCGCCACCAACTGCCCGGCAATCAGCGTGACATATTGGAAACTGGAGAAGAAACCGCGCCGGCTCTTGCCCGCCATTTCCGACAAATAGGTCGCACTCGCACCATATTCGCCGCCGATCGACAGGCCCTGCATCAGTCGCGCCAGCACCAGCAACAGCGGCGCGCCGACACCGATCGTTTCATAACCCGGCGTCACCGCGATCAGCAGCGACCCGGCACACATCAACGCTACCGACAGCGTCAGGCCGCTCTTGCGCCCATGCCGGTCGGCATAGACGCCCATGAGCCAGGCGCCGATCGGTCGCATCAGGAAACCGACGGCAAAGATACCCGCCGCGCTCAGCAATTGGGCCGTGCGATCCTCACTCGGGAAGAAATGCGGCGCGAAATAGAGGGTGAAGGCGGCATAGGCATACCAGTCATACCATTCGACCAGATTACCAGTGGATCCGCCGATAATCGCCTTCAATCGCTGGGCCTGCGTCGGCGCGCCCGCATCCTTTGATGTCGTCATGGCGTCAGCACCATTTCCCCATTTTGCACGCCCCAGCTTTTCAGGCGCGACAGCGTGTTCATGCCGATCACATTGACCTCGCCAAAGGCCGGCGACACCACGACGGGCAGGTCGCTGGCCCGTATCGGCCCGATTTCCAGCGTGGCGATGCTCGATTGGCGCGCTTCGACCTTGCCATTGGCGGTCGACAGTACGACACCCGGCGCACCGACATCATAGTTGAGCCCGGCGGCACGCGCCGTATTTTCCGACAAAGCCGTGAAAGTCGCCCCGCTATCGATCAGGAAGCGCGCGGGCGACCCGTTGATCCTGCCTTCGACCCAATAATGGCCATCAGGGGCGACGGGTATCCGCAACGTGTCCCCTTCGGCGCGCGCCCTGGGCAGCGAGGCAGGGGCCTCATCCGCCGATACGGCCTCCCCCTCCTCCGCCCAGCGGCCGGTCAGATAGCCTTGAGATTGGGCGAATTTGAAGATGCCGAGCAGCCCGGCAAAGATCGCGACCCACAGCAGCGCCATCTTCAGCACACTGCCCCAGGCCAGTCGACGGCCGATCAGCGAGGATGCGACGAAGACGATCGCCAGCACATACCAGATGGTCGATGCCGTCTGATCGCCGTCCATCAGGCCCCCTGCTCGCTTGCGTCCAATATCACCACCATGCCGTCATAGCCCGGCTCTATCCCCTTGGGGAGCGTATCGCACAATGTCGCATAATCCATGCTCTGGTCCATATGGGTCAGGATGGCACGGCCCGGCCGAGTCGCGGCGATCCCGTCCAGCGTCAGCGCCAGATGCGGATGGGTCGGGTGCGGTTTGTGCCGCAGCGCGTCCACAACCCAGACATCCAGCCCGTCATAAAGCGCCAGCATATCCGGCGTCAGCGCATGGAAATCGGTCGCATAGCCGATCGACCGGCCGCCATGACTGAAGCGAAAACCGGTCGAATAAATCTCGCCATGCGGCTGGTCGACGCAGGCAATGTCGATATCGCCGATCCGCAGGCCATCGGGCAGGACATGCGCCTCGATCGTCGGATGATAGCCGTTCAGCCCCTCAAAGGCATAGGCGAAGCGCTGCTGCATCAGCTTCAGCGTCTGCGCCCGTGCATAGCCGGGAACCGGCGTGCGGCGATGATGATAAAGCTGGCGCACATCGTCCAGCCCATGGGTGTGATCGGCATGGTCATGCGTCCACAGGATCGCATCGATCTGGATGACGTCCGCCGCCAGCAATTGCGCCCGCATATCCGGCGAAGTATCGACCAGGATGCGGGTCGTGGCGCTTTCCACCAATATCGATACGCGGGTCCGCCGGTTCTTCGGCTCGGCGGGATCGCAATCGCCCCAGTCATTGCCGATCCGGGGCACGCCGGACGATGTGCCGCTGCCCAGGATCGTGAGCTTCAGGCTCATGCGACCTTGGCGAAGAGAGTGCGGAAATTGGCGGAGGTCGCGGCCGCCAGCGCCTCAACACTCTCGCCGCGTAGATTGGCCAGGAACTGCGCCGTGTCCGCCACGAAGGCCGGCTCGCAGCTTTTGCCCCGGTGCGGCACCGGCGCCAGAAAGGGCGAGTCCGTCTCCACCAGCAGTCGGTCGATCGGCAGGCGCGCCGCCGTCTCCTGCAAATCCTTCGCGCTCTTGAAGGTCACGATGCCCGAAATGCTGATATAGAAGCCCAGGTCCATCGCCGCATCGGCAAAGGCGCCGCTGGCGGTAAAGCAATGGATGACGCCCGAATAAGGCCCCTTCTCCATCTCGTCCCGCATGATCGCCAGCGTATCCTCTTCCGCCTCGCGCGTGTGGACGATCAGCGGCAGTCCGGTTTCGCGACAGGCGGCGATATGCGATCGGAAGCTCTTCTGCTGCCGCTCGCGATCGCTATGGTCATAATAATAATCGAGGCCGGTTTCGCCGATGCCCACGACACGCGGATGCGCCGCGCGCTCGACCAGCTTGGCGGTATCCACATGGGGATGCTCGTCCGCCTCATGCGGATGGATGCCGACCGTCGCCCACACGTCCGCCTCGCGCACGGCAGTATCCAGCACCGCGTCCCACTCGCTCTCGCGAGTGGCGATGTTGAGCATCAGATCGATGCCCCGCGCCCGCGCCCGGTCCAGCACATTGGCCTGATCTTCGATCAGGCCTTTGTAATTCAGGTGGCAATGGCTGTCGATCAGCATGGGCTCAGGCGTCCGCTTCGATCAGTTCGAGGCGCGGGAACAGCGGCTTGGGCGCGGCCAGCACGAAATCGCTTTCAGCCAGCGGTGAATACCAATGGCCGCCGATCGCATCATAGCTGCGCTTGTCTTCCGGTACGCCCATATGGTCCAGCAGGGCGGTCGCACTCGCGGGAATGACCGGCAATATGGCGACCGCCAGTTGGGCGATGGCGATGTACAGGGTCGCGAGCACCGTTTCCATCCGCTGGGGATCGGTCTTGCGCAGCGCCCAGGGCGCTTGTGCATCGATATACTGGTTGCACGCAAAACAGGCGCGCAGCCACGCCTCGATCGCCACGCTCGGCGCCAGTTCAGCGAAGGCGGCGGGCATGTCGGTACGGATGGTCTTGTCCAGCAGCGCGAACAACTCGTCATCGGCCGCATCATGACCATGGATCGCGGGCAGGCGGCCTTCCAGATTTTTCGCGATGAAGCTCAGGGTCCGTTGCGCCAGATTGCCGAACGCATTGCCCAGATCGCTGTTCGCCCGCTGGACGATCGCCTCCGCGCTATAGCTGCCGTCATTGCCGAAGGTGACTTCAGACAGCAGGAAATAACGCAGCTGATCGACACCAAAACGATCGGCCAGTTCCATCGGATCGGCGACATTGCCGACCGACTTCGACATTTTCTCGCCCCGGTTCAGCAGGAAGCCATGGCCGAACACCTGCTTGGGCAAAGGCAGCTTGGCACTCATCAGGAAGGCCGGCCAGTAGACCGTGTGAAACCGCACGATATCCTTGCCGATGATGTGGGTGATATCGCCGCCTTCGGCCCAATAGCGCGCCATCCGCTCCGCATCGTCGGGATAGCCGCAGCCGGTCAGATAGTTGGTGAGCGCATCGACCCAAACATACATGACATGGCCTTCCGTGCCCGGCACCTTCACACCCCAGTCGAAACTGGTGCGCGATATGCTCAGGTCGCTCAGGCCGCCTTCGACAAAGCGCAGGATTTCATTGCGGCGGCTGTCAGGCTGGATGAAATCGGGCTGGCTTTCATAGAGCGCCAGCAACCGCTCCTGATAGGCCGACAGGCGGAAGAACCAGCTTTCTTCGATCGTCCATTCGACCGGAGTACCCTGGGGTGACAGCTTGACGCCCTCTTCCCCCTCGATGATTTCCTTCTCATCGTAAAAGGCCTCGTCGCGGACCGAATACCAGCCTTCATAACGGCCCAGATACAGGTCGCCATTGGCCTCCATCGCCTTCCAGATCGCCTGACTGGCGGCGTGATGATCCGCTTCGCTGGTGCGGATGAAACGATCATGGCTGATATTCAGCCGCTCATTCATCTGCTTGAAATAGCCGGCCATTTCATCGGCCAGTTCGCGCGGCTCGATACCGCGGCCGCGCGCCGTCTGGGCCATTTTAAGGCCATGTTCGTCGGTGCCGGTCTGAAAGAAGACGTCGCGGCCCATCATCCGCTGGAAACGGGCGACCGCATCGGTGGCGATCACCTCATAGGCATGGCCGATATGCGGACGGCCATTGGGATAGGAAATGGCGGTGGTGATGGTGAAGGGCTTGGACATGGCGCTTCCCTAGCCTCTCCTCGCGCCGCCGCAAAGCCGCTTTTCAGCCAACGCATTTTCGAAGCAGATGCATTTCCCCATAAACGAAGAACGCAGAGAGGATCAGGCGTCCGGCGCCAGCGCCGCGACATGCCCCGCCAGTTCGAACACCACCGCCGCCGGATCGAGCGACAGGATTACCGCGACGCCGGCCAGATGCCGCGCCTTCTCCCAATGCGTCAGCGCCGTGCCCAGCGCAGGGCCGTGCCGGGTCCGCGCCGCCTGCGCGATGAAGGCGGGCGCGCGCTCCAGAAAGGCTTCATAGCGCGGCTTGGCAGATTTCAGCGCCAGCGCCTTGGCCAGTGCCAGTCGCTGGCGGTTGCCGGGATCGCCCTGCGCCGCCAGACTACCCAATATCTGTTCGATCTCCGACAGGTTCAGCCCCGCATAGCGCAGTGCCTGCCCCGGCGATCCATCCCCTGCCCGCACCAGCGCGTCCACCTCTTGCGGTGACAGCGTCTCGTCCGCCGCCTTCAGCGCCATGCGCATGGTCGCTCTATCCAGCGGATCGAAACGCAGCAGACGACAGCGCGACCGGATCGTCGGCAGCAATCGCCCCGGCGCATGGCTGACCAGCAGGAAGATCATGTCGGCCGGCGGCTCCTCCAGCGTCTTGAGCAGCGCATTGGCCGCCCCGCGCTCCAGATCGTCGGCACTGTCGATCACGACCACCCGCCGTGACGACAGCGAAGGCGCCGACTGGATCAGCCGTCCAAGCCCGCGCACCTGATCCACGCTGATATTGCGCGCGGTGCCGGTTTCCTTCTCCAGCGGCGCCAGTTCGGCATAGTCGGGATGGGCCGCCGCCTCGATCAGGCGACGGACGGGATGGCTTTCTGGCACGGAAAGCCCCTCCCCCTCCACCGGCGGACCTGCCGCATCGGCCAGCAACCGCAGCGCCAGCGCCCGCGCAAAGCTGCCTTTGCCGATGCCCTTCGGCCCGGACAATATCCAGCCATGATGCATCCGCCCGCTCCGCGCGGCGTCGATCAGGGTTCGGGCCTGCGCATCATGGCCCAGCAGCAGCGTCATGGCAGCAGGTCTTCGATCGCTTCGATCAGGCGCGCCGTCACCATATCAGCCGTACCGGATGCATCCACGGCACGGACCCGATCCGGCTCCTCAATGGCAAAACGGGCAAAGGCATTTGCCACAGCGCGATGGAAATCGCTGGCCCGTCCGCCGATCCGGTCCTCCGCATCGCCATCGCGCGCCTTGGCCCGCCCCGTCGCTTCCGCTTCGGGCAGGGTCAGCAACAAGGTGCGATCAGGCAGAAAGTCCGCGCTGCCGATCCGGTGCAGCGCCAATATATCCGCATCGCTGAGCGTGCCCTGCCCCTGATAGGCCCGGCTCGAATCGAGGAACCGATCCGACAACACCCAAGCGCCGCGCTCTAGCGCTGGCCGGATCGTCTTTTCGATATGATCCGCCCGCGCCGCCGCGAACAGCAGCGCTTCGGCACGCGGGCTCCAGCGATCGGCGCCACCGGTCAGCAGCAGGGCGCGGATTGCCTCCGCACCCTCGCTCCCACCCGGTTCGCGCGTCTCGACTACATCCAGCCCGCGCGCGCGCAGCGCAGCCGCCAGCGCGCGAAGTTGCGTCGATTTACCCGCCCCTTCGCCGCCTTCCAGCGTGATGAACCGTCCGCTATCTGGTGATTTGGGCGTCAAGCGAACAACGACTTCAGGCCATTCCACAGCCGGCCGAAAATGCCCGCTTCGGCGACATCTTCACCCGCGACCAGCGGCATGATCTGCGGCGGGGTGCCTGGGGTCTGGACGATCAACTGGGCGATCTGCTGCCCCTTGGCGATCGGCGCCTTGATCGGGCCGGTATAGACCACCTTCACCTGCACATTGGCAGACGCCGTGCGTGGCAGGGTGACCGCCAGATTCTGCGGCGCGACCAGCGGCACGCTCGTCGCGCTGCCCAACTGCACTTCGGCCGTCTCGACCGTCTGCCCCTTCTTGAACAGCGGCTGGGCCTTCCACGCCTTGAAGCCCCAATCCATGAAACGCACGGATTCGGTGATGCGGCCGTTGAAGGTCGGCAGGCCGGCAACCACCATCACCAGACGGCGGCCATCCTGTTCGGCCGAACCGGTAAAGCCGAAACCGGCTTCCTCGGTATGGCCGGTCTTCAGGCCGTCCGCGCCGGGGATCTTGCCCAGGATCGGATTGCGGTTCGCCTGATTGATCGCGGACCCACCCATGGTCTTGCCCCAGGTGAAATCGCGCGTAGCATAGAAGCGCTTGTAGAGATCGGGCGTCTCAACAATCGTCGCTTCGGCGAGCTTGGCCAGATCTTCGGCCGTGACATAGGTAACGCCTTCATCCGGCCAGCCGTTGCTGGTGCCGAAATGGCTATTCTTCAGGCCCAGCCGCTTGGCTTCCTCATTCATCGCCGCGACGAAAGCCTGCTCGGTCCCGGCAATACCTTCGGCCAGCACGACACAAGCGTCATTGCCGGACAGGGTGACAATGCCATGCAGCAGATTTTCGACCGACACCTGCTCACCCACGGACAGGAACATGGTCGATCCCGCCTGCGGACCGTGCCACTGCTTCCACGTCTCCGGGCGCACGGTGAATTTGGTGTCGAGCTTCAGTTCGCCCTTCTGGATCAGACGGAAGGCGACATGCACGGTCATCATCTTGGCCAGCGATGCCGGCGGCATCCGGGTTTCACCGCCCTTGTCATAGAGCACTGCGCCCGACGACAGATCCTTCATATAGGCGATCGGCGCTTCGCTGGTGTAGGGCGGCGCGGCCGCGATCAGCGGCTGGGCCAGCAGCCCGGCGGCGAGGAGGACTGCAACGCTTTTCTTCATCGGAACACTGCCTTCGAATGGAATGGAATCGCTCGTAGTCCGCGATCTCTATCGCGCGTCATTAGCCATGATGGTGGCATTCTCAAAGCCCTTGCCCGCTGCCGTGCGCACGCTGGCCTGGGCCGCCTGCTTCGTGGTATAGGGGCCAAGCCTTACACGCCATACCCCGCCCGCTGCCTCGACCCGCCCGCCAAGGCTCTTCGCCAGCGCATCAGCCCGCGATTGGGAGGAATAGGCGCCAACCTGTACGACATAGCCGCCCGCCTTTACAGGCGCGGTTGCCGGTGCAGGCGCTGGCTTGGGTGCGGGAACCGCCTTGGCCGGTGTGGCCACGGCTTTGGGCGGAGCCTTGGCAGGTGGTGTTACGGGCTTTGGCGCGGCGGCAGGCCTGTCGAAATCCGCCCCCAGTCGGCCTGCGATTGCCGGTTTCGCCTGAGCTATCGCGGGCTTGGGCTTTGTCGGCTGCGCCAAGGGCGAAGACGCAGCAGCACGAACCGGCACCAGCTTACCCCGCAATACCTTGAGCAACGCCGCTGGCGTTTCCAGCCGCTCTGCCGCCTGACCATGGCTGCGCAGGGCTGCGCGTTCCTGTTCGGGCGGATTGACCCGCCGCACGCGCACCGCCGCAGCGCCCTGCCCGGCGATGCCCAGTTGCGCCGCAGCGCCCGGCGACAGGGCGATCAACTGGTCATTACGCATCGGCCCGCGATCATTCACCCGCACCAATATCGTCCGCCCGCTATCCAGCGCCGTCACTTCGACATAGCTTGGCAAGGGCAAGGTCTTGCTCGCGGCGGTGATGGCGGACGGAATGAAAGCCTCGCCCGTTGCGGTCGTGCCGCCCTGACTGCCACCCTCGACCGTCCCGGCATAGCCGACCTCGTCATAATAGACCGGATCTACAGGCGTATAGCGCGTGCCTGCAATGGCATAGGGCGCACCCAATATCGGCGTGCCATCCTCGACCATCGCCCGCCCTTGAGGCTGCGCCGCCAATCGTCCGCCAGTCGCGATCGCCATCAGCATGGCGATCACCGCCATCCCCTTATTGTTTGACAGCATCCGCCAGCAATCCCACCGACAAGGCATAGAAGTTGGAACAATTATAATCCAGGATCGCCCGATAGTTGCTGGTCAGCAGATAGGCGGTCTTGCCCGGTCCGTCCGGCTCCAGCAGCGTCGCCATCACCCCGTCCGCCGGCCACACGCCGCTATTGGGGAACAGGCCCAGCTTGCGCCACTCCGCCATGGACAGCCAACGGCTATGCCGGTTGAACACGCGCGGACAGCGGGCCGGCTCGGTCTTGGCCAGAACGGATGCCCGGTTGAAACTCGCCGGCACGCTCACCGCCACACCCCAGGGCTGGCCCTTGCGCCATCCCGACTGCACGAAATAATTGGCGATGGATGCCAGTGCATCCGCCTCGCTGGTCCAGATATCGGCCTTGCCATCTCCATCGCCATCCTTGGCGATGCGCAGATAGACGCTGGGCAGAAATTGCGGATAGCCGGTCGCCCCCGCCCAGCTGCCGACCAGCCGACTGCGCGGCACGCCATTGTCCAGCATCTTGAGCGTCGCCAGCAATTCCGGCTCGAACAGGCTGCGCCGTCGCCCTTCCCAGGACAGGGTCGCCAGCGACCGGATCAGATCGAAGTCGCCGGTATAGCTGCCATAATTGGTTTCATGGCCATAGATGGCGACCATGATCTCTTCGGGCACGCCCGTTTCCGCCTCGATCCGGGCGAGCCGCGCCCGGTTCGCCTGATAGGCGACACGTCCGCGACTGATCCGCGCCGCATCGACATGCTGGCGGCGATAGGGCTCGAAATTGGGGATCGGCGAATAGGCGCCGCCGCCCGGCTGGCTCTGATCAAGCTGGATCACGCGCGGATTGGCGGTCAGCGTCGGGAACACGCCGTCCAGCGTCGCGTCCCTGATCCCCATCGCCCGCGCCTTGGGCCGCAGACTTTCCAGATAGGACCGGAAATCACCACTATCCTGCGCCTGAGCAGGCCCCACTAACAGGCTGCCACCCGTGACTGCGGCCATGCCGAGCAACAAGGACAGAAAAGACGAACGCAAAGAATCTCCCATAGGCCCGTTGTGGCACAGGGTGCGTGACAGATGAAACCCCTTCTTGCCGTCGGGTCATGGAAGACGATGAACCGAGCGGACGTGAATTAACACTTGGCAAGCCAGCGCGGCACGCTAGGAAGCGGGCAACGGAAGTGTGGCCGAGTGGTTTAAGGCAGCGGTCTTGAAAGCTACCGGAGCTTCCGACCTGAGTGCGGAATTAGGAGTGTGGTTACAAGGGGTTGGTATAGTTCAGTTTGCCGGGCGGTTTCACCCATAAGCCTGTCGTAAGCTGCCAGCCCCGAAACGGCGTGGAAGAGTGTCCGAGTGGTTTAAGGAACCGGTCTTGAAAACCGGCGACGGGGCAACCCGTCCGTGGGTTCGAATCCCACCTCTTCCGCCAGCCTTTAATATCCGATCTATCCCGCGTAGGCGAAATATACCTTCCCTCGCGCGGGATCGACGATCGTTACGCTGCCCCCGCGTCCATATGAATAGAACGATCCCGGCGCTCGAATCGCGCGATTGGCTTCATCATCACGACCTTTTTCAATCGGGATCGAGAATCCATATTTATCGAGATATTCCGAGATGGTGGCCGGATGGCCATGCTTGTCCGCCTCGCTATCGTAGTGATGCCAAGTGTTGTGCTCCCCACTCTCATCAACGGGCGTTGCGTGCCAACGGCTTGCTCCGCCAGGCAACGCTTCACCTAGTCGCGGCCCCATACTGCGCGCCCATCGGGCACTTGCCTCTGTAAGTCGATAAACGACAAGGCCGGTTTCATTGTCACCCGGCAGACCGATGCCGCCAAAGGAATCTTCGAGGCGATATTCAATCCACGCAACATGCAGCGGGCTTGGAACTCTCGCTAGCACAAAGCGAAGCTCGTAGGCCTTAAATAGAAGATAGGGCGATGCGACGACCAGTAGGCCAGCCAGAACAATGGCGACGCGCCTAATCCGCTGCTCGGGATTTGTGCGCCGCCACCTCTTGCGAAGCAGAAAGAGAGCGCCTCCGATGAGCGCGATTGGCGTCAATAGGATCAAGATGATCCTAACAAATATAACAAAACCGAACATGCGCTGTTTGTAAGCTCATAACTTTACCAAATCATGGATCGGAAAATATCTGGGCTGATTCAGTGAGCATGTGCCTGCTCCCATGTCCCGTCCGCTTCCCAGCTACGGAGCGCAGCGACGACCGCCACCATATCCCGCCGGTCCAGCGCCCCGCTCTTAATGCCGGGAAGCACATCGCGCTCGACCCATGCGTCAAAGGAACTGAACAGGGTCTTGAACGGGGATGACTTCGGCTTCTCCGCTTCCTCTATCCGTTTTATGCGGCGTTGAAGGGCGCGGATATCCGCACCACTCAGCCAACACCCAAAACGCAAAAGAGCGCCCTCCCATGAGGAGGGCGCTCTTCAACGTCGGATCAACCGCGCAGCGATCAGAACTTATAATTCGCGCTGATCGTGAAGTTGCGCGGCGCGCCATAGCGATACTGGCTGAACGAGCCCACATTGCTATAATATGTCTTGTCGAACAGATTATCGATATTGCCCTGCAACTGAAGCTGCTCGGTCACGGCATAGCGCGCCATCAGGCTGATGAGAGCAAAGCCATTCTGCTGGAAACGCTCGGCCAGACCCGTGCCCGGATTGGTGCCATCCTTATAGGTCTTGCCGCGATAATTGATGCCACCGCCAAAGGTGAAGTCCTGCCCCATCACCGGCAAGGTGTAGGTCGTGAAGATCTTCAGCAGCTTGCGGGCCTGTTCCGGGTTCGCGATCACATTATCCGAATCCTCGGCCTTGAACTGGCTGTAGCTGGCATTGAGGTTCCAGCCCGGCAGCGGCTGGCCGGTGGCTTCCACTTCGAAGCCCTTGCTGACCACACCCTGGGCCGCACGATAGGGCTGGAAGATCACGCCATTCACCTCGATCTGCTCGCCATCGGTCTGACCGACATTGTCCTGCTCGATCCGGAACAACGCGACCGACGTCTGCAAGGCATCGCCGAAGAAGCTGCTCTTCAGACCGATTTCATAGGCATTGCCCTTGAGCGGGTCGATCAGTTCGCGGGTCTTGGTGTACAGGTTCTGCGGCTGGAAGATCTTGGTGAAGCTCGCATAGACGCGATGGTGCGGCGTGACGTCATAAAGCGCGCCGACATAGGGGATGAACACATTGTCATCGCCATAGTCGCTGGTCGTGCCCCAGGCGAAACCCTTCTGCTTCCAGCTTGCGATACGGCCGCCCATGATGACCTTGAACGGGTCGGCGACGTTCAGGCGGAAGGCGCCATAATAGCCGGTCTGCTTGATGCGTTCCTGCTCGTTGCGAACCGGCGTGGTGCCCCATTCCGGCTCAGGATAGGGCACGCCTTCCTGACCGATCACCGGCAGGTCGGTCAGCCAGGGCAGCGGCGCGACATAATTGTCGGTATGACGCTTCAGGACGCTGTGCAGCGCACCCAGCACAACCTCATGATCGCGACCGAACAGCGACACGTCACCCTTCAACTGCGCGTCGAAGCTGTTCTGGATGCTCATCCCCTCCGACTTATAGGGGTTGGTGCCGTCCATGGTCCCGGTCGCCTTGTCGACGGTGCCATAGAGGTAGAGCAACTGCGTGCTGCTGGTGTTCTTCAGACGGTTATAATTGACGGTCAGGTTCCAGCGATCGCCAAATTCCTGACGGACCGACGCAAAGATATTCTGGTTGGTGGAGTTCCAATAGGTCCAGTCCGCCGCCGTCGCCTGCGACCGGGGCAGGTTGGTGCGCGTGCCGTCGCTGAAGAAGGTCGGCAACGCGCCCCAGCTAGCGCCCTTGGGCTTGGTGTCCTGATGGCTGATGCCCGCACGCACCAGCGTCGTGTCGGTCAGGTCGGCGTCGACCACGCCATACAGAACCCACTTCTTCTTGTGCTGGACGTCCATGAAGCTGTCGCCTTCCTCATAGCGGCCCACCAGCCGCGCGCGGATACGGCCGTCCGACGTCAGCGCACCGCCGACATCGGCCGACAGGCGCCAGGTATCCCAGCTACCGATGCTGGCATTCACATAGCCGGTCAGGTCCGTGGCGTCGGCATGCTTGCGCACCAGATTGACCGAAGCCGACGGATCGCCCACGCCCGACAGCAGGCCGGTCGCGCCGCGCACGATCTCGACACGTTCATAGATGGACACGTCGATGCTGGTTTCGCCATTGCCGCCCGCCAGCGTCCAGGCCGCCGGAACGCCATCGACCTGCGTGTTGCGGATTTCGAAACCGCGCGCATAAAAACCGTTGCGGACATCGTCATATTCGTTGGCGGACACGCCCACGCTGTTGACGATCACGTCCTTCACGCTGATCAGATTCTGGTCGAGGATGCGCTGCGCGGTCATGATGCTGACCGACTGCGGCGTTTCCTGCACGGTCAGGCCCAGGCCCGTCGCCGTGTCGATCTTGTTGGGCAGCGTATAGGTGCCGGTGACGACGATCTCATCTTCCGTCGGCGCGGCGTCAGCCGGCGTCTGCGCCGCTGCCGGCATGGCCGTGATCGCGCCCAGCGACGCACCGAAGAGAAGGAAATATTTCCGTACCATTGCAACCCCCGTTCTAAGATGGCGAACGGGCTGCCCTCATCCCCTGCCGGTCAGATACCGTGGCAAGGGGCCAGCCCGCTTTCGGGCGCGGCATTAGTGCTAATAATAATGTTTCGCAATATTAGGTTTAGAATTTCAAGCGTCGCAATATCAAAAGCTACGCAGAGTCACCTTATTGCCACAGCTCATCCCGCCGCCCGTTTCCGCCGGGTTTCCCATCCCTTGCGTGCCGCAGCCGACCGATCCGCCGCGCTCCTGCGGGCCGAAGCCGCACCACCCTTGCGCCCACCTTTCCGGGCAGACGCATGGCTATCCGGCTTGCCACGACCGGAACCGGACTTGTTGCCGCCGCCCGAATCCTTGTTCACCGTGGCCCAGGCCCGCGCCACCGCCTCTTCATGGTCGACGCCACGCTCTTCATAACTCTGCTCGATATGCGCAGCCTTGCGCTTCTGCTTGTCGGTATAGCGGCTCTTGTCACCCTGCGGCATCCCATGCCTCCTTTGATCATGCCCCTATAAAACCCCTCGCCCTCACCTATGTTCATATCGATGCGCCATCGTCACGATGCCTGGGAACGGCCGCCCCCGGCATGCGTTTCACCCGCATGGAAGACCGTTCCCTGATCGAGCGACTGGCCCGCCACCTCGCGGCGTCGCAACCGGACAACTGGCCCGCCCGTGTCGAGGATGCCGGCAGCATCCTTGCGCTCATGAAAGAACCCGATAGCGCGATGCGCATGGCAGGCGATCCGGCCATCTGGGCGACGATGATCGACGCGGCGCTGCGCGAGCGCTGGTCGCTTCCCCAGCCGTCCGGAACGGAAGCGGCGGCGGACGGCGCCGACGAGGAAGGCGAAATCAGCCTTTCCCCCGAAGCGGTCGGCCATGATCGCGCCGACTGGGTCCACCTCCATCACGGGCAGGAGAGAAAGTCATGAAAGGGCTGGTAAAGCTGGCCATCGTCACCGGCCTTGGCGCATTGGCGTTCAAGGGCTGGCGGGAATGGATGGGCGAAGGCGAAACGAAGGATATGGATGAGATGGAGGCCGCAGGCTTCAGCGGCTATATCCGCGACGCCGGTCCGCAGCAGGGTATCAGGCCGGGCCAGTGGGACAAGGTCGACGAACAGTCTGACGAGAGCTTCCCCGCCAGCGATCCACCCGGCAACTACTGACATTTGTCCAATCGTCGCAATCCATTGCTCCCCCGATGCACGCCATCTATGAGGCAGGGCCAGGGGCCTCATCACCTGCAACAGGGGCCGCAACAGGGGATTGAAATTTATGCCTTCGGGTCTGATCGCGCTGCTCGATGATGTGGCGGGCATTGCCAAGCTGACGGCAACTTCGCTGGACGATGTCGCCGCCGCCGCTGGCCGCGCCGGGTCGAAGGCCGCCGGCGTGGTGATCGATGACGCCGCCGTGACGCCCAAATATGTGATGGGCCTCACCCCCGATCGCGAACTGCCGATCATCTGGAAGATCGCGAAGGGATCGATCCGCAACAAGCTGGTCTTCCTGCTGCCCGCCGCCCTGCTGCTCAGCGCCTTCGCGCCATGGCTGCTGCCGCCGCTCCTCATGATGGGCGGCGCCTTCCTCTGTTTCGAGGCGGCGGAAAAGCTGCTCGAAGCCTTTCAGGGCGGCCATGACGTCGCGGAGGAAGCGACCCAGACGCATAGTTCGGTCGAACTGGAAAATCAGAAAGTATCCAGCGCCATCCGCACCGACTTCATCCTGTCGGGCGAGATCATGGCCATTTCGCTCGGCACCGTAGCCAGCGAGCCAGTGTGGGAACAGGCGCTGATCCTCGTCGTCGTCGCTATCCTGATCACCGCGGGCGTCTATGGCGTCGTCGGCCTGATCGTGAAGATGGACGATATCGGCCTGCATCTGGCCAAGAAGGATGGGGCAGGCACACAGGCGATCGGCCGCAGCCTGGTTAAGGCGATGCCGGTCCTCATGTCGATACTGGCCGTGGTCGGCACCGCCGCCATGCTCTGGGTCGGCGGCGGCCTCATCGTC
Source organism: Sphingobium sp. AP50 (assembly GCF_900109095.1). GTDB lineage: Bacteria > Pseudomonadota > Alphaproteobacteria > Sphingomonadales > Sphingomonadaceae > Sphingobium. The sequence goes on along the minus strand of NZ_FNYZ01000006.1, from coordinate 47,062 downwards.
CACGGCCTGCATGAATTCCATATCGACCTGATCCCCGGCACGATCGAGCATGTCGCGCAGGGCGCGGCCCATGCCGTGCCCGCAATCGGCAGCATCCTGCACTGGCTGGTGACAGCCATCGGCGGCGCGATCGTGGGACTGGTGGTCGGCGGCATCATCGTCGCCGCGCTGCATCTGTTCAAGAAGCACTGACGCCTTTACTAGGGCGCGCCAATATTCGTCATTGCGAGCGAAGCGAAGCAATCCACCCGCGCGAGCATGGCTTGCTTCGCTTCGCTCGCAATGACGTGTGAATTACATGTCTGGACCAGCACCGTGACCCACCCTTCCCCCTGGCGCATAGAGGCCAGCGCGCTGATCGCGCTCGCCTTGCCGATGATCGCGGGCAATATCGCCTGGTCGGCCATCGCCGCCAGCGACCTGTTGCTGCTCGGCCGCCGGGGCGCAGAAAGCGTGGCCGCCGGCGCGCTCGCCATCAACCTGTTCCACGCGCTGCTGCTGTTCGGCATGGGCCTCGTCACCGCCGCGTCACCGCTGATCGCCAGCGAACGGGGCCGCCGCCGCCACAGCGTGCGCGACGTGCGCCGCACCGTGCAACAGACATTGCGCGCCGCCCTCTTCTTCGTGCTCCCCGCCTGGGTGCTGCTCTGGAAGTGCGAAACGATCCTGCTCGCCATGGGTCAGGATGCCGATCTGGCGCGGGAGGCCGGGCATCTGATGCACGGCCTGCAATGGGCGCTGCTCCCTTTCCTCGGCTTCACCACGCTGCGCAATTTCATCGCCGCGCTGGAACGGCCGATCTGGGGCCTCATCATCATGCTGGCGGCGATCCCGGTCAATGTGCTGATGGGCTGGGCGCTGATCTTCGGCCATCTCGGCTTCCCGACGCTCGGCCTGTTCGGCGCGGGCCTTGCCAGCACCCTCTCCTCCTGCTTCCTCTTCTTCGGCCTGCTGACAGTCATCCTGATCGATCGCCGTTTCCGCCGCTATCGCCTGATGGGCCGCTTCTGGACCCGCGATCGCGAACGGCATCGGCAGGTGTGGGCGCTCGGCCTGCCGATCGCGATCACGCTGGGCTTCGAAACCACCGTGTTCAACGCCTCGGCGTTCCTCATGGGCCTCATCAACCGCGACTCGCTCGCCGCCCATGCGGTCGCGATCCAGATCGCGGCGCTGGTCTTCATGGTGCCGATGGGCATCGGTCAGGCTGCGACCATCCGCGTCGGCATCGCCTATGGCCGTCGCGATCATGCCGGTATCGCCAGGGCCGGCTGGCTGGCGCTGATGATCGGGACCGGCTTTGCCTGCTGTGCCGCCGCGCTGCTGATCCTGATGCCGCGCACTTTGGTATCGGCCTTCCTCGACCTGTCCAATCCGGCGAACGCCCGCACCGCCGGTCTGGCGGTCAGCTTCCTCGCCATCGCCGCCCTGTTCCAGCTTGTCGACGCGGCGCAGGCCGTAGGGGCCGGCGTGCTGCGCGGGGTACAGGATACGACCGTACCGATGATCTTCGCCCTGATCGGCTATTGGGTCGTGGGCATTGGCGTGGGCACCCTGCTCGCCTTTCCGCTGCATATGGAGGGAGTCGGCATCTGGCTGGGCCTTGCCAGCGGCCTTGGCGCGGTCGCCCTGCTGCTCATCACCCGCTGGAGTCTGCGCGAACGGCTGGGCCTGCTGCCCGGCTGAACGGTTCATCCTATTGATTGCACAACAGGAACATGGTGCGGCGCACAAAGCAATTGAAAGAATCAGCAAAATCGGTCAGGGAAAGCCAATCATGCAAGCCCCGACCGAGATTTTTGAAGCCATCGCGCTCCAGAAGTGCCTGAAGGTGACCTATAATAAAATGGTCGTCACGCTGGCGCCGCACATCCTCTATACGCGCCACGATGAATTGTTCATCGACGCCGTGACCACTGACCGGAACGGCACGCCCCCGCGCGAGCTGAAGCTGGGCACGTTCAAGCTGGTCGGGCTGTCGGACATTCAGGTGCTCGATGAAAATTTCGAGGCGATGTACGGCCTCTATAATGAAACCGACGACAAATATAAGAATGTGACCCTGTTTGCCGTCACCCCCGAAAGCCAGGCCGCCTGAAAGGGTACAGCCTGACCGGTGGTTAAAAGCGGGCGGCCAATGGCCGCCCTTTTCATTTCTTCAATCGGTATCCGGTGCGGAATATCCAGCCGATGATCCCCAGGCACAGCGCTATCATCCCCGCGACGAACAACAGGCTATATTCGATAGCCACATCGCCCCGGCCAAAGAAGGTCCAGCGGAAGCCGGAGATCAGATAGACGATCGGGTTGAACAAGGTCATCGTCTGCCACGGCTGCGCCAGCATATGCACGGAATAAAAGGCGCCGCCCAGAAAGGTCAGCGGCGTCACCACCAGCAGCGGGATCACCTGCAACTGCTCGAATCCCTGCGACCAGATGCCCAGGATGAAGCCGAACAGGCAGAAACTGATCGCGATCAGCAGCATGAAGCCGGCCATCGCGACCGGATGGGCGACATGGATATCGACGAACAGATGCGCCGTCGCAAAGATGATCGTCCCCACGATCAGCGATTTGGTCGCCGCCGCGCCGACATAGGCGATCACCGTCTCCGTCGCGGAGATCGGCGCCGACAGCAGTTCATAGATGGTGCCGCTATATTTGGGCATATAGATGCCGAAACTGGCGTTGAAGATGCTCTCCGTCAGCATCGACATCATGATCAGGCCCGGCACGATGAACGCACCATAGGCGATGCCGTCCACCTCCGTCATGCGCGATCCGATCGCCCCGCCGAACACCACGAAATAAAGCGTCGTGGTGATCACCGGCACCAGCAATCCGGTCAGCAGGGTGCGGCGAAAGCGATGCAGCTCAAATTTGTAGATCGCGGCGATGGCGCGAAAATTCTGGAGGCTCATGCCGCCTTCTCCTGATGCACCAGTTCCACGAAAATATCTTCCAGGCTGCTCTGCCTTGTGTTCAGATCCTTATAGCCGATCCCCAGGTCGCCCAGCCTGCGCAGCAGCGACGACACGCCGGTCCGTTCCGCCTGCGTATCGAAAATATATTCCATCTCATGCCCGTCCGCGCCCAGCGTGACATGCCATTCGCCCAGTTCGGCCGGCACCGCCGCCAGCGGATCGGCCAGCACGACGGTCAGCGTCTTCTTGCCCAGCTTCTTCATCAGCGCGGTCTTTTCCTCGACCAGCATCAGTTCGCCGCCATTGATCACCCCCACCCGGTCGGCCATTTCCTCGGCCTCCTCGATATAATGGGTGGTCAGGATGATGGTGACGCCGGTCTGGCGCAGTCCGCCGATCAGCTTCCACATGTCGCGGCGCAATTCCACGTCGACGCCGGCGGTCGGCTCGTCCAGAAACAGCACGCGCGGCTCATGGCTCAGCGCCTTGGCGATCATTACGCGCCGCTTCATGCCGCCCGACAATTCGATGATCCTGTTGTTGCGCTTGTCCCACAGCGACAGGTCGCGCAGCACCTTCTCGACATGGGCGTCATTGCGCGGCAGGCCGAACAGCCCCCGGCTCAGCCGCACCGTGTCGATCACCCGCTCGAACTGGTCGGTATGCAATTCCTGCGGCACCAGCCCGATCGCGGTGCGCGCGCCGCGATAGTCGCGCACGATATCATGCCCGGCCACGGTCACGCTGCCGCCACTCGCCCGCGCAATGCCGCAGATGATGGAGATCATCGTCGTCTTGCCCGCGCCGTTCGGCCCCAGCAGCGCGAAAATCTCGCCTTCCTCGATATTCAGGTCGACGCCCTTCAGCGCCTCGAAGCCCGACGCATAGCGTTTCGTCAGGCCCTTAATTTCTATGATGGATGCCATGGATGGCTCTGCCCCTTTTGCGTTGCGGCAAAGATAGGGCGGCAACCCCGCTATGCAACCGCCGCGCGCACTGCCGCCATCAAAAGCAAAGCCCATTGCCGCCATAACGGCGCGGGTCTAGCATCGCCGCCCGTCATGCGGAGTAGGCATCATGAAAAAGCCGTTGCTGTTCCTCTCGATTGCGCTCGTCATCGCTCCCGATATCGCCCTCGCCCAGCAACAGCAGCATCAGGGCAACCAGCCCCGGCCGACCACCCGCCCGGCTCCACAGCCTCCGAAACCCCAACCGCCTCGCCCCGGTGGGCCATCGGTTCAGCCACCCAGACCCCAACCTTCCAGACCCCAACCTTCCAGACCCCAACCTTCCAGACCACAACCACCCCGTCCCGGCACGGGCGGCCCCGCCATTCAGCCGCCCCGGCCCGGCACAGGCGGTCCGGCTATCCAGCCACCTCGCCCCGGCCGCCCGCAGCCACCGCGCCCGGTCAAGCCGCAGCCGCCGCATCGCCCCGGCGCCGGACGCCCGCCCAATTTCCGGCCGATGCCCGGCCCCGTCTTCCGCTATCCGCACGGCTATCGCTATCGCCGCTGGTCGATCGGCCTGCTGCTGCCGTCGCTCTTCCTGTCGTCGCGCTATTATTATGACGATTATGTCCGCCTCGGCATCGGCGCGCCGCCCTATGGCTATCGCTGGGTGCGCTATGGCCCGGACCTGCTGCTGGTGCGGATCAGGACGCGCCGGGTGGTCGACGTGATCTACGGCGCCTTCTACTGACCGAAACGAAAAAGGGGCCGCATCACCCGATGCGGCCCCTTTTCGATCATCTGTTCCTATTCGCCCGTTCCTACTCACCACGCCGGAAGAAGCGAAAAACCGTCGCGGGCGGGAAATTCCGCACCGTCTGGCCGACCCGCTCCACATCCAGGTTCAGCGCGTCGATAATCTCGCGGCTCACCGGCGGGCGCATCGAATAAGTGAACTGCACGAAACTGCCGCCCGGCTTCAGCATGCGGAAGGATTCGGACAATATGTCGCGATGCATGTCCCGGTCCATCGCCAGCAACGGCAAGCCGCTCACCACGATCTGATAGTCGCCCGGCTCTCCGGCGGTCGCGGTCGACACGATCTGCGCAGGCGTTTCCAGCACCGCCACCTGCGGGAAATGCCGGCGCAATCCGCGCGCGAAGGCCGGATTGATCTCCACCACTTCCAGCTTCTCGGCTGGCAGCCCGGTTTCCAGGATCGCGCGGGTGAACACCCCGGTCCCGCCGCCCAGTTCCAGCACGCGGCCATCCTGCGGATCGATCTGCGCCACCATCAACCGCGCAAGATGCCGACTCGACGGCACCACGGATGCGGTCTGGCGCGGCTTCTTCACCCAGGCGGCCAGAAAATCGAGATATTCGGTGGCGCGCGCGCGAAATTCGCCATTCTGCAAGGCGATCACGCGGCTGCGCTTGGGCTTATGCTGCATGTGCGAGATGCGACCGTCTATCCATTACGACTCCCTTAGCGAGACGGAAGGGCCACGTCGATTGACTTTAACGTCTCCACCCTCTCCTGCAACCAATCGGCCACCGCGCCGATCCGCGCCAGCCGCCGCATATCATCCTGCATCACCAGCCAGAAACTGCGGATAATCTCCACCTTGTCGGTCATCAGCGGCATCAGGCCGGGGTCGCGCCGCCCGATAAAGTCCGGCAAAACGCCGATGCCCGCGCCCTGCACGATCATCCGATGCTGCATGATGATGCTGGTCGATCGCAGATGCGCCTCCAGCCCCGCCTCCACCTCGTCCAGATAATCCAGTTCGGGCGAGAAGATGAATTCCGGCACATAGCCGATCAGCGTGCAATCGCGCAGATCGGCGGGCTTGCCCGGCCGCCCGACCCGCTCCAGATAGGCGGGCGAGGCATAAAGATGCAGCCGATAATCCCCCAGCCGCCGCACGGTCAGCCGCCCACGCTGCGGCCGCGCCAGCATCACCGCCATGTCCGCTTCCCGGTTCGACGGATTGAGGAAGCCTGAAGCGGTGATCAGGTCCAGCCTGATGCCCGGATGCCGCCGGTTGAAATCGCCCATGCCCGGCGCAAGTACCCAGGCGCCAAAGCCCTCCGCCACCGATAGCCGCACCTGCCCGCTTAAGCGATGCCCCTGCCCCTGCACTTCCTCCATCGCCGCCAGCGCCGCGCTTTCCACGCCCTCTGCATGGCGCAGCAGCGCCTGCCCGCGTGGCGTCAGCGCCCGCTCGCCCCCGGCCATTTCGAACAGGTCAGCCTCCAGCGCCTTTTCCAGCCGCGCCAACCGCCGCGCGATAGTCGTGGCGTCGATCCCCAGCGTTCGCGCTGCCGGCGCCACCTTGCGGGCCCGCGCCACCGCCAGAAATACCCGCAGATCGTCCCAGTCGAACATCGGCCCACCCTGCAAATTTGCAGCGCGTTCATGCACAACTTCCCCATTGCTGGCAATATCGCTAGATTGCTAAGAGAGAGGCAAGAGACAGATCCTGTCGCGCGGCAGGACGGAAGGAGAGCATGACCCAATTCGACCTGACCGACGATCAGCGGGCGATCCAGGAAATGGCGCAGCGCTTCACCGCCGACGCGATCACGCCGCATGCCGGCGAGTGGGATGAAAAGCATATCTTCCCCCGCGACACGATCCGCGCGGCGGCGGAACTGGGCTTTGGCGGCATCTATGTGTCGGAGGAAGCGGGCGGCATCGGTCTTGGCCGGCTGGAAGCGGCGCTGATCATGGAGGCGATGGCCTATGGCTGCCCCTCGACCAGTGCCTTCATTTCGATCCATAATATGAGCGCCTGGATGATCGACCGTTTCGGTAGCCAAGCGCTCAAGGACAAATATCTCCCCGATCTCGTCCCCATGACCCGCATGGCCAGCTACTGCCTGACCGAAGCGGGCGCAGGGTCGGATGCCGCTGCGCTGAAGACGAAGGCGGTCAGGGACGGCGACCATTATGTCGTCACCGGCTCCAAGCAATTCATCTCCGGCGGCGGCGAAAATGACCTCTATGTCGTCATGCTGCGCACCGGTGAGGATGGTCCCAAAGGCATTAGCTGCCTCGTCATCGAAAAGGACATGCCGGGCGTCAGCTTCGGCGCGCAGGAACGCAAGCTGGGCTGGCATTCGCAACCCACCGCCCAGGTCAATTTCGATGCCGTCCGCGTGCCGGTCGAAAATCTGGTGGGGGCGGAGGGCGAAGGCTTCCGCATCGCGATGATGGGGCTGGACGGCGGCCGCCTCAATATCGGCGCCTGCTCGCTGGGCGGCGCACAGCGCTGCATCGATGAAAGCGTCACCTATACCAAGGATCGCAAACAGTTCGGCCAGTCCATCGCGGACTTCCAGAACACCCAGTTCACCCTGGCCGACATGCAGACCGAATTGGAGGCCGCCCGCACCCTGCTCTATGCCGCCGCCGTCAAGGTGACGGAAAACGCGCCGGACAAGACCCGCTTCGCCGCCATGGCGAAGCGCTTCGCCACCGACACCGGATCATCCGTGGTCGACCGCGCGCTGCAATTGCATGGCGGCTATGGCTATCTGATGGACTATCCCATCGAACGCTTCTGGCGCGACCTGCGCGTGCACTCCATATTGGAAGGCACCAATCAGGTCATGCGCATGATCGTCGCGCGGGACATGTTGCGGCAGTAATTTTGCAGGAAAGAAAATCCGTTCGTGCTGAGTAGGGGCTGAGCGAAGTCGAAGCCCCGTATCGAAGCACCGATCCTTCGATACGCCATTTCGACTTCGCTCAATGCCTGTCCTGAGCGCCTGCCTTGGCAGGCAGTCGAAGGGGCTACTCAGGACGAACGGCACAAGGAGCCGATATGACCGACCAAGTCCTGACCATAATCGAAAACGGTGTCGGCCGCATCCGCCTCAACCGACCAAAGGCGATCCACGCCCTCACGCCGGTCATGTGCGAAGCGATCAACGAAGCCCTGCTCGGCTGGGCGCTGGATGACAGCGTCGTCGCGGTCATGATCGATCATCTGCCCGCCGCCGACGGCGATCCCAAACTCTCGCGCGGCTTCTGCGCTGGCGGCGACATCGCCCTGATCGCCAACAGCGCGAAGGCCGATTGTGTCGAGGCGGAACGCTTCTTCATGCAAGAATATCGCATGAACCATCTGCTGTTCGTCTACCCCAAGCCGATCGTCGCCTTCATCGACGGCATCGTCATGGGCGGCGGCGTCGGCATATCCCTCCCCGCCCGCTTCCGCGTCGCTACCGAGCGCACGACTTTCGCCATGCCCGAAACCGGCATCGGCCTGTTCCCCGATGTGGGCGGCGGCTGGTTTCTGCCGCGCCTGCCCGGCCGGGTCGGCGCCTGGCTGGCGGCGACCGGATCGCGCATCGACGGATCGGATTGCGCGGCGATCGGCATCGCCACCCACTATATCGCCTCTGATAATCTGGAAGCGATCAAGGCCCGTATCCTCGCCGATCCGCTGGGGCTGGGCGAGATACTGGACGAAAATGCCGAAGTTCCGCCCCCCTCGAAGCTGGAAGCCCATCGCGCCGAGATCGATCGCCTCTTCGCTTCAGACCGGGCGGAGGATATCGTCGCCGCGCTGAAGGCCGATGGCGGCGAATGGGCAACCAAGCAACTGGCCGTGCTCGCCACCAAATCCCCCCAGACGATCAAGGTCGCGCTGCGCCAACTGGTCGAGGGCGGAAGCAAGGCCAGTTTCGCCGACAATATGGCGATGGAATATGGCCTTGCCTGCGCGATCATCCGCCGCCCCGATTTTGTCGAGGGCGTGCGCGCGGTGATCTTCGACAAGGATAATGCCCCCCTCTGGTCCCCGGCGACGCTGGAGGACACCAGCGACGCTATGATCGACGCCATCTTCGCGCCCCTGCCACCGGAGAAGCAATGGACCCCGCTATCGGGCGTGGAGCCGGGGATGGGCTGACCTGTCCTATCTGGCGGGTGAGGGTTATGCTCGGCACGACTTCCCCGCCTTTCCGATAGGATCAGGCCCACGCAATAAAATGTCAAAATTCACGGGAAATATGCGAAGCTAAGCGGGAGAGAATATAGTCATGACCCAGACGATCGCCTTCATCGGCCTTGGCAATATGGGTGGCGGCATGGCCGCCAACCTGCTCAAGAACGGCTATGCCGTGCGCGCCTTCGACCTGTCGGAGGAGGCGCTGGCCAAGGCGCAAAGCCATGGCGCGGTCCGCGCCACCAGCGCCGCCGATGCGATCGCCGGGGCCGACGCGGTGGTCACGATGCTGCCCGCCGGCAAGCATGTCGAAAGCGTCTATGGCACCGAAGTCTTCGGCGCGGCAAAGCCCGGCGCCCTCTTCCTCGACTGCTCCACCATAGACGTCGCCACCGCCCGCCGCGTGATCGAAGCCGCCGTCGCCAAGGGGTTCGAGATGGTCGACGCCCCGGTTTCGGGCGGCATCGCGGCGGCCAATGGCGGCACGCTCACTTTCATGGTCGGCGGCACCGACGCCGCCTTCGCCAGCGCCAAGCCGATCCTCAGCGCCATGGGCCGGGCGGTGATCCATGCCGGCGGCGCAGGTAATGGTCAGGCGGCCAAGATCTGCAACAATATGCTGCTGGGCGCCACCATGGTCGCCACCTGCGAAACTTTCGCCATGGCCAAGAAACTCGGCCTCGATCCGCAGACCTTCTATGATATCAGCAGCGTGTCGTCGGGTCAGAGCTGGTCGATGACCAGCTATTGCCCCGTCCCCGGCGTCGGCCCGCAATCGCCGTCCGACAATGGCTATCAGGGCGGCTTTGCCGTCGGCCTGATGCTCAAGGATCTGAAACTCGCGACCGAAGCCGCCGCACTGGTCGGCGCCTCCGTCCCCATGGGCAATACCGCCGAAGCCCTCTACCAGCTCCTCGCCAATCAGGGCGAAGCCACCCGCGACTTCTCCCTGATGATCGAGATGCTGGAAGGAAAATAACACAACCGCCGTTCGTTTCGAGCGCAGTCGAGAAACGTCAAGCGCTGCGCTGGCAGCTTCCCGACTTCGCTCGAAGCGAACGGATAAAGGTTACTTCCCCTTGCCCGCCTCCGCCGCAGCCAGCACGCGCAGCACATTGCCGGACCAGATCTTCTCCAGATCGGCCTGCGTATAGCCCGCCTTCAGCAGCGCGGCGGTGATCTTGGGCAGGTCGACCACATCTTCCATGCCGACCACGCCACCGCCGCCGTCCCAGTCGAGGCCAATGCCGACATGCTCCGGCCCCACGACCTTCAGCGCATGCAGCATATGCGCCATGAAATCGTCGAAGGTCGGCCGGTCGGTATCGGGATAGAGCTTGTCGATCTCCTGCCGCTGGGCCAGCAGTTCGGCCCGCTTCTCCGGCGACAGCTTGGCGTCCTCCCGCATCTGGCCGTAGAGCGCCATCAGCGCCTTCTGCCGCTCCGGATTGGGCTTGGAAGCCCGCAAGTAAGTGCCATAGGCGTTCATCTGGATGACCCCGCCCTTGGCCGCCAGTGCCTTCAGATGCTCGTCATCGATATTGCGGGGATGATTATAGACCGCCTTGCACCCCGAATGGGTCAGCAGGACAGGCGTGGTGGAAAGCGCCAGCAGATCGTCCAGCACCTGATCGCTGCTGTGCGACGCATCGGGCACGATGCCGAGGCGATTCATTTCCTTCAGCAATTCCTTGCCCAGCGGACTGAGCCCGCCATAGCGCGGCTTCTTCGACGGATCGGTCGAACTGTCGGCGAACTGGTTGTGCGCGAAATGGGCAAAGCCCGACACCCGCACGCCCATGTCGTAGAAGGTCTTGATCAGCGACACGTCCTCGCCCAGCGGATAGGCATTTTCGATCGACATATAGACGATACGTTTGCCCGACGCCGCGATCGGCGCGGCGTCCTTCGCTTCCAGCGCCAGCGTGAAATTCGCCGGGTCCGCCGCCACCATGTTGCGGATCGAAAGCCCGCGCAGGATCGCAAAGTCGCGCGCCTTGCGGAACCCTTCGATCGTCAGCGGCCCCTGCCCCGTATAGATGGCCCAGAAACCGCCATCCAGACCGCCCTTCTTCATCCGCGGCAGATCGACCTGGGTGAAGTCGCTATGGACGCCATGCTCCTCCTCGATCGACCAGCCCGGCAGATCCAGCGAAGCGGGCGTATCGAGATGGCTGTCCAGCGTGATCAGCTTCTGGTGCAGCTGATAGACCTGCTTGGTGACAACCGGCGCCTCCGCTTGCGCGGTCAGCGGGAGCAGCGCGACGACCGCTGCCCCCATCATCAAAACAGTCCGCATCAAATTTCGCCCGAAATGGTGAACTGGAAGGTGCGCGGGCTGAGCGGACGGAAATTGCCGTCGCCCGTCACCGATGCCGAGATATAGGACAGCGTATCCTTGTCGAAGATATTGTCGATATTGAACCGCGCCTTCACGCCCTTCACCGGCCCCAGGGTGAAGCCATCGCCAATGTCGACATAGGCGCTGAACACGGTGAAGCCCTTCACGCTCGAACCGGCCGAATTGTCGAAGGTCGACCAGCGCCGGCTGGTATATTTGCCGGAGATGTTGCCGACCAGCCAGCTCGCCGGCTCGATCGTCACGCCGCCATTGACGATCCACTTGGCGCTGTCCGGGATATATTTGCCATCGGTCTGATAGGTGGTCGTCGCGGTGACGATATCGTCCTTGAACTTGGCGATATTATAGGTGGCGTTCAGGTTGAAATAAGCGAGGCCGTTCAGATAGCTCGGCTTGTAGGTGCCGCTGAATTCCGCGCCATAGGCCGTCACCCGGCCGACATTCTGATAGAAGGTTTCGATGACGTTGGTCGTGCCGGGCAGGATCGACCCGATCGACTGGATGCGGTTCTTGAACTTGGTGTAATAGACCGCATAGGAGGCATAGAACTGCCCCTGATTGGTGCGGATGCCCGCCTCGAAATTCTGCGAGCGTTCCGGCGCCGGCGCAGGCACCCCGGCCGACGTGCTGGCGAGCGAGACCGAGAAGATATCGTCCAGCCCCTTGGGCAGCGCCATATTCTCCGAATAGGACGCAAAGACCTGGCTCTGGTTGTTCAGCTTGTAGAGCACGCCCGCCTGCGGCAGGAAGCCATCGCTATAGCTGGTACGCAGCGTCTGCGGACCCCAGCCCGCCACCCAGACCGGCGAAGCGGTGGTCCCCGCATTGCGGTAATAATCGTTGAAGTCGCGATAGCCATTATAGCGATAGTCGATGTGCAGCGCCTTGATCCCCAGATCGAAGATCAGGCTGTCGTCCAGCAGGGTGATGCGATCCTTGACGAAGGCCTGCGTCGTGTTGCGCTGCGACTGATAGTCGCGGCGAACATAGACCAGTTCGTTCAGGTTCGGCGCGCTGGCGGGCGACCCGTCGGTGGTGTTGTAGCGCGCCTGCGTGCGATTATAGGTATCGACCTCCGCCCACAGGCCGGTTTCCAGCGTGTGCGCGCCCAACTCCCAGTGCAGCTTGGTGGTCAGGCCATAACGGTCGCCACCCACGGTCGACAGGCCATATTGCGTACCCTTCGGCGCGGTCAACGCGATGCCGGCCGCCGTCTCGCGCGTGTAATAGAGCAGGCTGTTGGCATAGGTATCCGGCGACACGCCATAGCCGCCCTTGTCTTCATAATAGGCCGTCGCTTCGGCCCACACGCCATCGGCGATACCGGCATGGACGGTGCCGCCATACAGCTTGTCGTCGCGCACGTTAATCGCCAGCGTATTTGTATAGGCATAGTTGGCGTTGCTATAGGCCGGGCCACCGGCGATCGGGGCGAAGCCGGGCGTGGTGTTCGGCACGACCGAAATATAGCCGCGATCCCGGCCGCTCTTCCCGCCGACATCGGTGCCGGTCAGATATTGGCTGCGGCTCAGCGTCGGGGAATCGAAGTCGTTGAACTTGTTCGACACGAACTTGAACCGCGCCCAGCTATCCCCGCCAAGGTCCGCATGCACCATGCCTTCCCAATGTTCGCGATCCACCGTGCCGTCCCCACGCCACAGATCGGTGTTCAGCTTGGTACGGCTGACATAGGCGCGGAACGGACCAACCTGCCCGGTGCTGGCGCGGATGAAGGTGCGCTTCATGTTGAAGTCGCCGAAGCTCTGGGAGACGAACAGCCCCATTTCTTCCTGCGGGTTGATGCTGTTATATTGCACAACCGGACCCAGCGTCGAATAGCTGGGCAGGCCAACATCGCCCGCACCCACGGCCGCTTCCACCACGCCCAGATTTTCATTGTCGACATAGCGGAAGACGGGGCTGCCGCCAAAGGCGTCGCTGCGGCCGGTCGGGATGCCATCGACCACGAAGCCGATCTGGTCGAGATTGAAGGCGCGCGTCTGCACGCTGTTGCCAAATTCATAAAGGCCCAGTGCACCATCGGTCTGCACGTTGAAGCCCGGCAATTGCTCCAGCATCTTCAGGCCGGAGATACCCGACGGCGCGGACAGCAAAGCCTCGCGCGTCACGGCGACGACATTCGTCACCTTGTCCTGACCGATCGCCTCCGCCGATTGCGAGATGCGGCGGCCGGTCACGGTGATGCTGCTCTCATCGCCTCCAGCGGCCTCCTGCGCATGGGCGGTGCTCAGCGCGCCAGAGGCGCAAGCCAATAGCAGCGCAGCGCGCGCGGAAAGACGGATGGACGAGGATACGGACATTCAAAGGCTCCCTGTTTCACAACGCGATGGCAGAGAGGTCGCACCGGACGGTGCGCCTCTCCCCATGACTTGTCGCGTTTTCTTGTGAAACGAGAGTGCCGGGCAACTCCACCACGGACCAATGAGAATTTCTCAGTCCGTGGCGAGATAATCAAAATATTATGAAAGGCTTAGCGCCCTTTCCAGACGCCCGGCCGCTTCTCGACAAAGGCGGTCATGCCTTCCTTCTTGTCTTCCGTCGCGGTCAGTATCTGGAACAGGCGGCGTTCGGTGAGGATGCCCTGCGCCAGCCCCGTCTCGAACGCGACATTGACCAGTTCCTTGTTGATCATGCTGGCCATGGGCGGCATCGCGGCGATGCTGGTGGCGGTCTTGATCGCCTCGTCCAGCAATTCCGCTGCCGGCACCACCCGGCTCACCAGCCCAGCCCGCTCGGCTTCGGCCGCGTCCATCATCCGGCCGGTCAGGCACATTTCCATCGCCTTGGCCTTGCCCACCGCGCGGGTCAGGCGCTGCGATCCGCCCATGCCCGGCGCCACGCCCAGCTTGATTTCAGGCTGGCCGAACTTCGCCGTGTCACCCGCCAGAATGAAATCGGCCATCATCGCCAGTTCGCACCCGCCGCCCAGCGCAAAACCCTGCACCGCTGCGATCCACGGCTTGCGGGTCGCGACCACGCCCGTCTGCCAGCCGGAAAAGAAATCCTGAAGGAAGAAGTCGGCCGCGTCCTTCTCCACCATTTCCTTGATGTCCGCGCCTGCCGCGAACGCCTTTTCGCCGCTGCCCGTCAGCACCGCACAGCGCTGGGCCGGATCGGCGTCATAGGCGGCAAAGGCGGCGCTCAGATCCTTGAGTACCTGACTGTTGAGCGCGTTCAACGCCTGCGGCCGGTTGAGCGTGATCAGCGTCACCGCGTCGCGCTGTTCGACCAGGATCGTTTCATAGGTCATAGCCATCTCCCTTTATCCGTTGGCAACCGCTCTATGGGCGTCGGCGACGCTGCGCCAGCCCCCATCCAGCGCGCAAAACTGCCGCGCCTATCGGCACAAATGCATGAAATCGCGATCATAGCTTTTGAGATGCGCGCCGCCATCGACATAGAGGGTCTGGCCGGTCATAGCGGTCGCATTGGTCAGATAGAGCACCGCCTGCGCAATCTCCTCCGCCTGCGGCAGACGGGCGAGCGGCATCATCTCGCCCAGTCGTTCCATCTGCGCCTCGTCATAATCCGGCGTCGCGATCGTCAGCCCCGGCGCGACCGCATTGACCCGCACTCGTGGCGCCAGACTGGCGGCGCTGGTCCGAGTCAGCCCCGCCAGCGCCAGCTTGGACAGGGTATAGGCGAACTGGTCGGCATGGGGATGGTCGATCCGCTGGTCCAGGATGTTGACGATGCACCGGTCCCCTGCACCAGCAGGGATCGTCGCAAAGGCCTTGGTCAGCATCGTCGGCGCCGCGCAATTGACGGCATAATGACGCATCAGATCGTCGGCCGTCACCGTTTCCAGCCGATCCTGCCCGAAAATGGCGGCGCTGTTCACCAATATGTCGGGCGGACGACCGAAGCGTTCCGCCACCTTGGCGATCAGTTCCTCCGCTCCTTCGGGATCGGCGAAATCGACGACGAAGCCATCCCACTCGGTCTTTTCCTCTTCCAGCGTCAGCGCCAGATGAGAATCGAGCCGCGTGTCATGGCTGCCGTGAATGGCGAGCGAATGCCCCGCCTTCGCCAATGTCGCGGCGATGATGCCGCCCAGCCGCCGGTGCCCGCCCGTGACCAGCGCCAGCCGCTTGGGCGCCAGCGGCGCGCCGACCGGCACCGCATCGCTCCGCGCCTTGCCCAGCGGCCGATAGGCAGGTTCTTCCGCTTCACTCATGAAGCGATGAGCTTCAGCACTTCCTCGCGCGACTTTTCATCGTCGCGGAACACGCCCAGCATCCGGCTGGTCTTCATGATCACATTGGGCGTCCGCACGCCGCGCCCGGTCATGCAGCCATGGGTCGCCTCGATCACCACAGCCACGCCCTGCGGCTTCAGATGCTCCTGAATGCAGTTGGCGACTTCGGACGTCAGCCTCTCCTGCACCTGCAACCGGTTGGCAAAGGCATGCAGAACGCGGGCCAGCTTGGAAATGCCCACCACATATTGGCCCGGCAGATAGGCGATATGCGCCTTCCCCACGATCGGCGCCATATGATGTTCGCAATGCGACTGAAACGGAATATCCTTGAGCAGCACGACATCGTCATAGCCGCCCACCTCATGGAAGATGCGCGACAGATGATAGGCCGGATCGTCGCCATAGCCGCGGCAATATTCCTTCCACGCCCGCGCGACGCGCTCGGGCGTTTCCAGCAGCCCTTCGCGTTCGGGAGCATCGCCGGACCAGCGGATCAGCGTGCGGATCGCGTCCTGGACCTCCGCCGGGACCGGTTCCTTGCTTACGCCGACGCTTTCGGCTTCGAGTTCACATGCCATGAACAGGCGCTCCTTCCATCAATTGGTCCGCATATGGCGTCTCGCCCCAGCGATGGCCAGCCCTTTCGGGGTGACTGGACACAAGATCGCTGCGGTGGCACATCGCTCCCACAGGGATCGCCACAACTATAAGTCACGCCGTAAGATATTCATGCGCACAGAAAAAATCGCTGCCGTCCTATTGGCAGCCGGCACCTCATCCCGTTTCGGTGAGGAAGACAAGTTGATGGCCGACCTGCGGGGAAAGCCGGTGGCGGCGCATACGCTGGAAACCGTCGCCTCCATGGCCTTTGCCGAACTGGTCGCCGTGGTGCGGCCGATCGAATTTGCGCCGGTCCTCCATCGCAAGCTCGACCGGCGCGGCTATACGATTTTGGTCAATGACCGGCCCGAAGATGGCATATCGGGCAGCATCGTCCGCGCGGTCGAACATGTGCTGCCCGACGAGAAGATACGCGGCATCCTTATCTGTTTGGCCGACATGCCCGATGTGCCGCCCAGTCATTATAATCGCATCTGCCTGGCCGCTGAGGACATACGCTCCGTCGTCGCCAGTACCGACAGTTTCTCCTCCTCGCCCCCCGCCTTCATCGGGCGTAAGCATTTCCCCGAATTGCTGGCGCTAAAGGGCGATCAGGGTGCGCGCGCCTTGCTCAGCCACGGGCTTCAGATCGAAACGACCGGCGCCATCCTGCACGATATCGATACGCCCGAAGACCTGACCGGCCGGAAATCGGTAACGCCCGACTGATCAGCTTGAGCGGGTGGGGTCGGTCATGGCATCGCTCATTTCGCGGGCATCCGGCGCGCGACTGATCGGCAGCGATCCGGTCTGCCGTTCCAGCCGCCGATGCACGACCGGCGCGTCGGGCCCGGCATGGAGGGCGGCAATCGCCTCACTATTGGCGATGTCGGCCACGGTGCGCCGCTGGTTATGGCGCACATAATCCAGCCAGGTCGACACATGATAGCGCTCGACCCACAGGTCGGGCTCGCCCAGATCGCGCAGCAATTGCCAGCCATGGGCGCCATCGCGCCGACGGATGCGGCGACGCTCGCTCATCGCCGTCAGGAACGGCACGATAGAACCGGGCGGAATATGATATTCGATGGTGATGACCACCGGCCCGCTGCGCGGCTCGATCGGGATGATCGTGTCCGGCTCATGCCAGTCGCCGCGCGGGTCCAGATTATCGTCGCCCACCTGCGGCAGCGGCCGCCAGAAACCCAGCATCGCCGCCACAAATTGCGTCGACGCGGCCGCATACAGGCCGACGACCACACCATGATGTTCCGATATCCAGCCGAACAGCCAGGCGCCGCCCGCCATCCCGCCAAAGGCGATCATCTGATAGAGCGCGACCGCGCGCGCCACCACCCAGCGGGGCGCCGACATCTGCACCGACACGTTGAAGGTCGACAGCGCCAGCACCCAGCCGGCCCCGGCGAGCATATAGCCCAGGATCGCCAGCGCCAGCCAGGGACTTGCCGCCGTCAACGCAGTCCCTAGCGCCAAAGTCAGCGCGGCGGACCGCACGATCGTCTCGATCGAAAAACGCGCGCGCAGCGTCCGACTGGACAGCGCGCCCATCACCGCCCCGATGCCGAACGCACCGCTGGTCACACCGAATGTCAGCGCCCCGCCGCCCAGCACATCGCGCGCGACCAGCGGCATCAGCGCCGACACGGCGGCAGCGCCAATACCGAAGGCGCCTGCGCGCAGCAGCACCAGCTTGATTTTGGGCGATGCAGCGACATAGCCCACGCCCGCCACCATCGCCACACCCAGCCGTTCGCGCGGCAGCAGCTTGGGCGGCAGGTCCGGCCGCCAGCGCGCCAGCACGAACAACAAGCCGACATAGCTGATCGCATTGACCAGAAAGGCCGCCGCCGCGCCTGCCGCCGCGACGATCACGCCGCCCAGTGCCGGCCCGACGCTGCGCGCCAGATTGAAGCCCATGGAATTCATCGCCACCGCGCTGGGCAAGATCGTGCGCGGCACCATATCCCCCACCGAAGCCTGCCAGGCAGGGCCGTTAATCGCGGTCGCGCACCCCAATGCAAAGGTGAAGCCCAGCAGCAGCCAGGGCGTGATCAGCCCGGCCCAGGCCGTCGCCGCCAGCAAAGCCGATGTCAGCAGCATCGCCGACTGGCAGAGGATCATCACCTTGCGCCGGTCCAGATTGTCGGCCACCGCGCCAGCCCAGAGCGACAGCAGCATGATCGGCAATGTGGTCGCCGCCGGCACCAGCGCGATCAGCACCGGCGAAGCGGACAGCGACGTCATCATCCACGCCGCGCCGACCGACTGAATCAGGCCGCCGAAGTTGGAGGCAAGGCTGGCGGTCCAGATACCGCGAAAAACCGGAATGGAAAAAGGGGACGGAGCCGCTTCGGGCGGAATCTGGGTCGCGCTGTCCATGGGGCCGATATAGACGGCCAGACCGGCGGCGCAATGCGCTTAGACGCGGCCTGTCCGCAGGGCGACAGCCCAATCGAGCCGATCGCGCAGCTCCGCTGCCTGCGCCGCCGCCTCCCAATCATAGTCGATGGCGATCAACTCGGCCTGCCATTCATCGCCGATCCGTTCGACGATGGCATAGCGCGCATGTGGCGAACCCGTCTCCACCTTGTGCGGTACGGGATGATCGTCGCCATAGGCCGGCAGGCCGACGCTGCCCGGATTGACGATCAGGCCACCACCCGGCCGCCGGTGGACGCGCGGAATATGGGTATGGCCGCACAGGATCAACGGCGCATCCACGCCTCCTGCCCGCGCCTCGATCTCTTCCGTCGTCGCGGCGCACACCTGCCCGCCCTCCAGGCTTTCCAGCCAGTAACACAGGTCATCGCCCGGCGCGCCATGGACCATCAGCACGTCCGGCGCGATCCACAGGCTATCGGGCAGGCTGGCGATCCAGTCGCAATGCCGGGGTTCCAGCACCGACGCGGCATAGCCATCAGACAGGCCCATTCTGTCCCGATGCTGCGTCAGCAATTGCCGCTCATGATTACCCCGGATCGTCGGCAGTTCCCATGCCATCAGCCGATCCGCCGTCTCGCAGGGCCAGAGCGGCCCCGACAGGATATCGCCCAGATTGACGATCCGTTCGACACCGCGCGCGGCGACGTCCGCCAGTACGGCATTCAACGCAATAAGATTGCCATGAATGTCGGAAAGAACCGCTATGCGCATCGGATCATCCTGCCGGGCGGCCGCGGCCATCCTGTCCTACAAAGGGTGATAAGCGGCAATGCCTAACGGCTCTTTCCCATCGTCCACCTCTATCTATCCACGCAACATGATTTCCTACACGCGCCAGAAAATGTCACGTTTCGCGGGAAATATGCGAAGTTAAGGCGTAGCTTTCCTATCGCGCCTGATCTGATTGGCAGCGGATTGCCGCCGATCAGTTCATCGCCAGGATCATGTTCCGCACCTGCGGATAGACCTGCTTTTCCCATTTGCTACCGGAAAAGACGCCATAATGGCCGACTCCCGGCTGAAGGTGATGGCGCTTGAGATGCGGGCGCAGCCCAGTGCACAGGCCATGCGCGGCAGAGGTCTGGCCAACGGCGCAGACATCGTCCTTCTCGCCCTCGACCGTCAGCAGCGCCGTCTTGCGGATCGCGCCCGGATTGACCGTGCGGCCTCGGACGGTCAGTTCGCCCTTGGACAGCAAGGTGCGCTGGAACACCATGTCCACGGTTTCGAGGTAGAATTCCTTGGTCATGTCCAGAACCGCGAAATATTCCTCGTAGAAAGTCTTGATCCGATCCGCCTCGACCGTCTTGCCATCGGCCAGCAACTGGTAAAGCTCGCGATGGGTCGCGCCATGGCGCTCCATGTTCATCGATACGAAGGCCGACAGTTGCAGGAAGCCCGGATAGACTTCGCGCCCGCGCCCGGCATAGCGGAACGGCACGACGGAAATCAGGTTCTCCTCGAACCATTTGATCGATTTTTCATTGGCCAGATCATTAACCACGGTCGGCGCCGCATTGGGATCGATCGGCCCCCCCATCAGCGTCATCGACTTGGGCGTCGCCTTGTCCTTGTCCTCCGACATCAGCGCCACCGCCGCCAGCGCCGGGACGCAGGGCTGGCATACCGACACCAGATGGGCGCCTTCGCCCAGTTCCTGCAGGAAGCGGATCACATAGTCGACATAGTCGTCGAAGCCGAAGCGCCCGGCCTCCAGCGGCACGTCGCGCGCATTCTTCCAGTCGGTGATGTAGACATCATGGTCGCGCAGCAGCGTCGCCACGGTGCTACGCAGCAGCGTCGAAAAATGCCCGGACATCGGCGCCACCACCAGCACCTTGGGCTGGTGCGCCTCCACATCATCCTTAACGAAGTGCAGCAGGTCGCCGAACGGCAGGTCGAGCGCAATCTCCTCGCGCACCGACACCTCGGCATTGCCGCTGGTCACAGTATGAATGGCGTAGGCGGGCCGCTTGTGGGTCAGCTTGGCGCCCTCGAACACATCCATCAGCGCGAACATGCGCCGCGGCATCGCCCAGTCGGCCATCGGCCCCATCTTGTCCCGCATGCCCAGTGCCCATTGCGCGCCCAGACGAGCGGGAGCCAGCATGTCGTTCCAGGCCTGATAACCACTGTAAAGCATACGCATGATAACAAAAAAGCCTTGATCTGTGTGCGCGAACCGAATCGGTATTTTGCTGAAACGCTATACAGGCTTTTTGTGTTGCACTGCATCACCATTAATGGGACGTTGGACTAAAGCGGGAGGGTAGCCATGGCTGTCGCGGAACTCACTCTATCCAGTAAGAATTATTCGTCCTGGTCGCTGCGCGGATGGCTTTTGTGCCGCCTTGCGGGGCTGAAGGTGGAGGAAAAACCGGTCGCGCTCGACGATCCCGAGAACCGGGCCGAACTGCTCCTCCTCTCCCCTTCCGTACTGGTCCCGCGCCTCACCCATGAAGGGGCGAGCGTCTGGGACACGCTGGCGATCGCCGAATATCTGCATGAGCTTTATCCGCGGGCCGCCATGTATCCGGCCGACCGTATCACCCGCGCCCATTGCCGGTCGGTGTCGGGCGAAATTCATTCGGGCTTCGCCAATCTGCGGTCCGCCCTGCCGATGAATTTGAAGGTGCGCCACGCCCGCTTCCCGATCTTCTCCGGTGCGAAAGCGGATATCGAGCGGATCGAAACCATCTGGCTGGAATGTCTGGACAGCTATGGCGGCCCCTGGCTATTCGGCGATACGCCAACTGTCGCGGACGCCATGTTCGCCCCGGTGGCGCAGCGCTTCCTGACCTATGCCGTCCCGGTGACGCAGACCTCGGCCGCCTATTGCCAGACGATCAACAACTGGCCGCTGATGCGCGAATGGATCGATGCCGCGCGCGCCGAACCGGAAGAGATGGCCGAACTCGAAATCGAATTCTGAGCGTTTGTTCGGGAATGCGCCTCTGGCGCATCCGTCGAAAATGCGCTCTTTCGCGCATTTTTCAAACAGACTCCGATCCCTCTTTCCCCTGCGCGGGGCCGGGCGTAAGGCGTTCGGATGACAATCCGCACCCTTGCTTTGGCCCTTGGCCTGACCGCCGCCCTCACCGCCCCCGCGCTTCATGCCCAGACCACCGATCCGAAGCGACTTGAACAGTCCGTCCGCACCATGGCATCCGACCTGTTCGAAGGGCGCGCGCCCGGCACCGTCGGCGAAGAACGCACGATCGGCTATCTCGTCGCCCGCTTCGAGCAACTGGGGCTGGAGCCGGGCGGCCCGGACGGCCAGTGGGTGCAGACCGTGCCGCTGCTCCACACCCGCCTCGGCCAGGCCGAAGGGTTGCAGGTCGCCCAGAACGGTACTGCCACCCCCTGGACCTTCGGCAAGCAGGTCTATCTCTCGACCCTCCAGCCCAAGGACAAGGTCGCGCTCGCCAACGCGCCCATGGTCTTCGTCGGCTATGGCGTCTCCGCGCCCGAGCGCGGCTGGGACGATTTCAAGGGCGTGGACCTGAAGGGCAAGATCGCCGTCTTCCTGATCAACGACCCGGACTTTGAAGCCGCGAAGGGCGAAGACCCGTTCGGCAAGTTCGGCGGCAAGACCATGACCTATTATGGCCGCTGGACCTACAAGTTCGAGGAAGCGGCCCGCCGCGGCGCGATCGGCGCGCTGATCATCCATGACACGCCGGGCGCGGGCTATGGCTGGAATGTCGTCACCAGCCCGAGCGGCGAAAATTACGACCTCGTTCGCCCCACCGACAAACTGACCAGCCTGCAAGTACAGGGCTGGGTCGAGGGGGATGCGGCCAAGGCCCTCTTCACCGGCGCCGGTCAGGATCTGGCCGCGCTGCGCAAGCAGGCCCGTTCCGCCAAATTCAAGCCGGTCGAACTCAAGGGCGCGACCTTCTCCGCCGCTTTCCCGGTGACGCAGGAAGTCGTCAAGAGCGCCAACGTCCTCGCCCGCATCCCCGGCGCCAAGCGGCCGGACGAAACGGTCATGTATGGCGCCCATTGGGACGCCTATGGCAAGGGCGCACCCGACGCGCAGGGCCGCATCTATCGCGCCGGCGCCAATGACGACGCGCTCGGCATGGCCGGCCTGTTCGAAATCGCCCGCGGGTTCAAGACCGGCCCCGCCCCCGACCGCTCGATCGTCTTCGCCGCCTGGACGGCCGAAGAACGCGGCCTGCTAGGATCGGAATTTTATGCCCAGAGCCCGGTCTATCCGCTCGACAAGACGGTCGCCAACCTCACCATCGACGTGCTCCAGACCGCCGGCAAGGCGAAGGACGTGATCCTGATCGGCAAGGGCCAGAATGTGCTGGAGGACGATCTCGCCAGGTTCGCGGCAAAGCAGGACCGTGTCATCACGCAGGAAAGCCTGCCCGAACGCGGTCTCTTCTACCGCGCCGACCATTTCTCCATGGCCAAGCGCGGCGTGCCCGTGCTGCTCATGATGGGCCTTGCCGGCGCATCCGACATGGTCGAGGGCGGCCGCGCCGCCGGCCAGGCGTGGATCGATGCCTATACCGGAAAATGCTATCATCAGGCCTGCGACGCGGTCGACGACACATGGAAACTGGACGGTGCCGCGCAGGACGTGGACCTGATGTACGACATCGGCCGCGACCTCGCCTTCTCGACCCGCTGGCCCGAATGGAAGGCCGGCTCCGAATTCAAGGCCATCCGCGACAAGAGCGCGGCGGTACGGAAGTAATCCCTTCTACTCCCCTCCCTTTTAAGGGAGGGGCTTTATCCCGGTTTAGCTCAACCGATACAGCCCAGCCCCATGCGGCGGCAGCATCGCACTCACCCGCTCCGCCTGCGGCCCCAGCGCCTTGCCTTCCCACAAATCCCGCACGGCGACCGACCCGCCAATCCCCAGATCGCGCAGCTTCACGCCAACCTCCCGCGCCTTGTCGCCGGTGTTGAACAAAGCGATATAGCGCCCCTTCCCATCCTCCGGCACGGCCGACCAGATCCGCACACCGTCTTCCACGAAATGCGGGCAATTGCCCTGGCTCGCCTGATTGACCGCCAACACCTCTCTATTGGTCAGCAGCGCCAAAGTCGCCGCGTCCAGATGCCGCAAATCACCCCCCATGATCAGCGGCGACCGAGCAATCGCCCACAATGTCATCAGCGTCTTCTGTTCGTCCGGCGTGAAGCGCGTATCCCGCTCGCCAAGCGCCAGCCGCCCCAATGGCAGCATATCCGCATCCGGCCATGATCCCGGCCCGCGATAGGGCGTCCAATTCTCCAGCCGGGTAAACTGCGCCTCCAGCATCGTCCAGTCGTCCCAGAAATCGTCGGAGATGCGCCACATCTGCGCATATTTGCGCACATGATCGCCCCGGATCACCGGCGTTTCACCCGGCGACAGGCTCAGGATGATCGGCCGCCCCGTCGCAACGATCGCCTTGTGCGCCGCCTCGATCTCCGGCGCATGCGCGTCATAGGGCCGGCTCATATCGTCCATCTTGACGAAATCGACGCCCCATTCGGCATAGAGGCGGAAGATGCTGTCATAATAGGCCTGCGCACCCGGCCGCGTCATGTCGACGCCATACATGTCCGGATTCCAGCTACAGATGCTTGTCCGGTCGGCAATGTCCGCCGCCCGATAGTTCGCGCCCAATATGGGAAGATTCTGCTCCACCGCAGCGCGCGGGATGCCGCGCATCACATGGATGCCGAATTTCATCCCCAACGCATGCACTTCTTTGGCCAACTGGGTGAACCCCTTGCCGCCGGCGCTGGAGGGGAAGCGATTGGGCGCCGGAATCATCCGGCCATAGCCATCCATCGCGGGCTTGGGTTTCGCATTATAGGTATAGCTCGACGCTTCGGGCTCATACCACTGAATGTCCACGGTGAAGATGTCATAGCCAAAGGGCAGCAGCTTATCCGCCATGATCCGGGCGGTTTCGCGGGCCTGCGCCTCGGTAATCGTCGTGGCAAAGCTGTTCCAGCTATTCCACCCCATCGGCGGACGCGGCGCCAACAGCGCCTTGCCCGCTTCCGTCGATGTTGCCCCGGCGCGCACCGCTCCCGCAGCCGCAAGCCCCGCCACACCGCCCGCGATCATATCGCGGCGGCTTGCCTTCCATGTCATCCTCGTCATTTGTCGGAGTTAATAGCAAGACCTTGCAAAGATCAAGGTCGCCACAGTCTTATATGATGCTATTATGATGCTATGACATAGCCATGATCCGACTACCGGGCGCGACCCGCTTCGCGCGCATCCGCGCCGATCTCGAAGCTATCCGCATTCCGCCCGGCCCCACGGCCTGGGCCTTCGAATTTCTGCTCTTCGGCTTCAAACAGGGCTGGGCCTGTCTGTTCGGCGGCCTGATGCTGGCGCTGCTGCTCGTCACCCACCTTTTCTATCCACCCGGCGCGCCGCTCCATCGCTATGATTTCCTGACGCTGGCGGCACTCGCAATTCAGGCCGGCATGCTCGCCTTTCGCCTCGAAAGCTGGGCGGAGGCGAAGGTGATCTTCGCCTTCCACCTGATCGGCACGATCATGGAACTCTTCAAGACACAGGCCGGATCATGGCTTTATCCGGAGGCCAGCCTGCTCCATATCGGCCCCGTACCGCTCTTCTCCGGCTTCATGTACGCCGCAGTTGGCAGTTACATCGCCCGCATCTGGCGCATCTTCGACTTCCGCTTCACCCATTATCCGCCGGTCTGGACGACGGTCCTGCTGGCCTGCCTCATCTATGTGAATTTCTTCGCCCATCACTGGCTGCCGGATATCCGCCTGGCGCTCTTCGCAGCGGCGATCCTGCTGCTGGGGCGAAGCTGGATCACCTTCACGCCCTGGCGCGAACCACGCCGGATGCCGCTCTTGCTCGGCTTCCTTCTCGTTGCGCTGTTCATCTGGTTCGCCGAAAATATCGGCACCTTCGCCAATGCCTGGACCTATCCCGATCAGCGACACACATGGCACATGGTCGGCCTCGCCAAGCTGGGAAGCTGGTATCTGCTGATGATCATCTCCTTCGTACTCGTGTCGCTGATCCACGGCATCCGCACGGACAAGGATTAGATCAGATAGCCCACCTCATATAGCCCCCAGCGCCGTCCCGCGAAGACCAGGGGCACGAACACGCTGCGCAGAGCGCGATAGCGCCCCTCGCCCAGATCCTGCCGATAGGTGAACAGGAAGAAGTCCCCCTCCTCATCCAGCGCCCGCCGCGTCTGGGCGTCCATGAAAATCTGCCGGTTGCGGGCATGTTCCATGTTCCAGTCATGCGCGCCGGGCCGCTGCGGCTGGCTGCGCGCGCTGACATGGGTGGGCAGATAGCCATTCATGTCGATCAGGCAACAGCCGATGATCGCCCCGTCCTGCGCCGTATGCCGGTCCAGCAAAGGCTGCAACGTGGCGTCGGCAAAATGGGTGAAGCCATTGAGATATTGCGCCGGCTCCGATCCGTCGATCCGCCGATAGCCGGTATCGAACAGGTCGCTCAGGCTGATCCGCCCCTCCGCTACCGCCGCCTCGATCAGCGCGCCGATTTCCTCCGCGCCCTCTTCGGCCAGGGCGATATATTTGCTGTTGCGCGTCTTTTGCGGCCCATGGGCGGCACTGTTGAGCATGGCATTGGCCATCCCCTCCAGCCCTTCCACCTGTTCGCGCGCCACATCCACCCGCGCCGCGCTTTCGCTGGAGGAGCGGCTGAACAGGAACAGTCCCTGCCGTAGAGCCGAGACATCGCCATCGGCCGCATCGGTGCAGGTCACGATCGCATCGGATCGCTCGCCAAATTGCGTCACCAGCGACGCGATTTCCGCCATGCTCAGCCGCAATCGGTCGATATGCGTGCCGACGTCGCGCCCCCGCACGATATTCGCCTCCACCCCGCCGATCAGCGCGCGTGCATCGCGGTCCAGTTGCCCCAGCTTGTCGCCCACGGACGCAGCGGACTCCCCCGCCTGCCCCGCCAGCCGCCGGATTTCGTCAGCCACCACCGCAAAGCCCTGGGTCGCCGCGCCGCCCCGTGCCGCCTCGATCGCAGCGTTGACGCCCAGCAACCGCGTCTGCCGCGCGATCGCGCCCAGATCCTCGGAAATATCGCCAACCGCCTCGATCACTTTCAGGAAGCGGCGCAAATGCCCTTCCAGCCCGGTGACATGCTCGACCAGCCCCGCCACTTCCCCCAGCGACAGGCCGATCACGTCATGGCCATCCGCGATGATATGCCCGGCCCGCCGCGCCGTCAGGCTCAGTTCCTGCGCAGCCGCGACGCTTTCGCTCTGGCTGGCGACCAGCATGTCCATATTGCTCTGCAAATTGCTCAGACGCGACGAATCGCCCTGAATGCGGCGATTAAGTTCCCCCAGAAATCCGGCCGTCTCGCTGCACTGCAATGCTATGTCGCTGGACCTCTCTCCCAGATCGGCCAGCAAATCCCCGTTTTCCAATTGCGCCCCGCAAAATCGATTATGTCTGGATAGTGACGCATTAACCTTGCACTGCAACACTTAATATTCGGCCAATAACCCGATCTTGCGCCGTGCCCTGTCCTGTCCGACAAGGGGCCATGCTGCTCAACTTCCTCGACGCGCTCCGCGCCGCCGGCATCAACGCCAGCATCAAGGAGCATCTTCTGCTGCTCGAAGCGCTCGACCGGGACGTCATCGCCCGCCGGCCGGAGGATTTCTATTATCTCGCCCGCGCGACCTATGTGAAGGATGAGGCCCTACTAGACCGTTTCGACCAGATTTTCGCGAAGGTCTTCAAGGGCGTACTCGGTCAGGATGGGGTGGAGGCGGACATTCCGGAGGAATGGCTGCGCCTCGTCGCCGAAAAATATCTCAGCGCCGAGGAGATGGAGAAGATCAAATCGCTGGGCGACTGGGACGAGATTATGGAGACTCTGAAAAAGCGGCTGGAGGAACAGAAGGAACGGCATCAGGGCGGCAACAAATGGATCGGCACGGGCGGCACCTCGCCCTTCGGTCATGGCGGCTATAATCCCGAGGGCGTCCGTATCGGCGGGGAAAGCCGTCACAAGCGCGCGATCAAGGTCTGGGAAAAGCGCGAATTCGCCAATCTGGACAACAGCCGGGAACTGGGCACCCGCAATATCAAGGTCGCGCTGCGCCGCCTGCGCCGCTTCGCGCGGGAGGGCGCGGCCGACGAACTGGACCTCGATGAAACCATCCGTGGCACCGCGCGACAGGGCTGGCTAGATATCCGCATGCGGCCCGAACGGCATAACGCGGTCAAGCTGCTGCTTTTCCTCGACGTCGGCGGATCGATGGATCCCTATATCCGGCTGTGCGAGGAACTCTTCTCCGCCGCAACCGGCGAATTCAAGAATATGGAATTTTTCTACTTCCATAACTGCCTTTATGAAGGCGTGTGGAAGGATAATCGCCGCCGCTTTTCCGAACGTATCCCCACCTGGGATATCCTCCACAAATATGGCCATGACTATAAGCTGATCTTCGTCGGCGACGCCGCCATGAGCCCTTATGAAATCATCCAGCCCGGTGGATCGGTCGAACATATGAATGAGGAGGCGGGCGCCGTCTGGCTCCAGCGCGCCTTCCAGACCTATCCTGCCGCCGTCTGGCTCAATCCGGCATCCCAGGCCCATTGGGGCTATAGCCAGTCGACGAAGATGATCCGCGACCTGATCAGCGACCGCATGTACCCGCTGACGATCGAAGGCATCGACGCGGCCATGCGGGAACTGACGCGGAAGCGATAGTAAGGGGCTGGCTGAACGCCGCTCGATGGCCTAGCTTCGCTGGCACCATAGCCCATAGGAGCATCGCCACGTCTTCCCGCACAACTGCGCCGCATGGCCCGCGCCTGTCACTTATGGCCAAACAGGCCGGCACGATCATCCCGCGTCTGACGCTGGCGATCACCCTGATCCTGCCGACTATCGCGCTGGCCGCCACGCCTCCGGTCGAAGGCACCATGTCGGTCGAAGCCACCACGGTCGACGGCGGATCAGCACCGTCCCCCGACATTTACCGCGACGCCGCCGCCAGCGCTCTGGCGGACAAGGGCTTCACCCTGTTGGAAGGCGCCGGTCATGCCGCCTTCACGATGCAACTGGCTGTTTCCACGTCCGAAGCCGGAACCGGAGAGGCACAGGTCGCGACCTCCGGTTCGAAGGTCGCAAAGGGCGGCGTGTCCGGTGCCGTGGGATCGGCGTTCAACATTCCCATGCCCTCGGGTAAATCCCGCCTCGTCGCGCTGGAGCGCACCCAACTCGACATGACATTGCGTAAGCGCGGCTCGGAAGAGATCGTCTGGCACGGCACCGCCCTCACCGTCCGATCGGCCGCAACCCCCGGCACTACCGCAGCCGACCTGTGCAATGCGCTGCTGCGCCAATATCCCGCACAGCCCGAAGCGGTGATCGGCGTCCCCTGAATATCGCCTGATTCGAACAGGATACATTTCGCGACAAAATCGCCCCCGCCGTGGCACAATCCTGCGACAGGCGGCTTTTACTCCTTGGTCCATCGAAAGAGTAAGAAGGAGAAGTCGCCATGAACCGGATCACCACCCTGGTCGCCGCTGCCGCCGCCACGCTGGCCGTTGCCACGCCGATGGCTGCCAGCGCCGCTCCCTGGCAGACCATCAATGCCCGTCAGGCGCGCATCGACGCCCGCATCGATCAGGGCATCCGCTCCGGCGCGCTCAACCGGAATGAGGCCTATCGCCTGCGCTCCGATTTCCGCGCTTTGTCCGCCCGCGAAGCCGACTATCGCCGGTCGGGTGGCCTCAGCTACCGCGAACGCGCCGATCTCGACCGCCGCTTCGATGCGCTCAGCGCACGGGTTAAGGTTCAGAAGCATGATGGCCAGCATCGCCGCTGGTAACGCCGAAAGGGCGGCCCGCTATCCTATGGCGGACCGCCTTGCTATTCTGCGCTCGTGCCTTTCCGATAGGATCAGGCCAGCGCAATAAAATGTCGAAACTTGCGGGAAATATGCGAAGTTAAGCGCGGAACAGCACGCCGCCCATCATCGCCTCCGGCACCCCGGTCGTCCCCGGAAAGCTGATCGGCAGCCCCTTGAGATGCCGCACAGCCATATAGGCGAAACCCTGCGCCTCCAGCGCATCGCCATCCCATCCCAGCCGATCGACGCTCAGCACTTCCGCGCCGGTCCGCTGCGCCAGCATCGCCATCAGCGTCCCATTATGCCGACCGCCGCCCGCGACATGGATTTGCGCAGGCCGCTCCGGCAAATGGTCCACGCCCCGCGCCACCGCTGCCGCCGTGAAGGCTGTCAGCGTCGCCGCGCCATCCTCCAGAGACAGCCCTCGCACCGCCTCGATACTGAACTGCTCGCGGTCGATGCTCTTGGGCGGCGGCGCGGCAAACCAGGGATCGGCCATCATCGTCGCCAGCCGCGCTTCATCCACCTGCCCCCGCGCAGCACAGGCGCCCCCGGCATCATAGGCCGCATCCCCATGCGTCTGCATCCAGTTATCGATCAGCCCGCTCGCCATGCCGGTGTCGAACGCAATCAGCGTTCCGTCCGCCCCGATGAAGGTGATATTCGCCACCCCGCCCAGATTGAGTATCGCCGCCGGCTTCACCAGCGCATCGGCCAGCGCGCGATGATAGACCGGCATCAGCGGTGCGCCCTGCCCGCCCGCCGCCACATCCGCGCTGCGCAGGTCCGCCACCACATCGATGCCGAACGCCCCGGCCAGCCCCGCGCCATCGCCAATCTGCCAGGTCCATCCCCATTCGGGCCGATGCGCGACGGTATGGCCATGGAAGCCGATCACGCCCACATCCTCGGCAATATGCCCGCTGCGCCCCAGCAGGTCCGCCACCGCCTGCACATGCCGTTCGGTCAGTTCCGCCTCGACCGATGCGATCAGCGGCTCGAACCCCGGCTTGTCCATCGCCATCGCCCGCTGGCACGCCTCGGCCAGCCGCAGGCGAAAGCCATCATCATATTCCATGGCATGGAAAGCGACCGCCTCGACCTGCCCCTCGCCATCCGTCTCGATCAGGGCCGCGTCGATCCCGTCGCGCGATGTGCCGGACATCAGGCCGATTGCTAACATGATCGAAAACTCCACCTCTTTTACACTGGCTGTCCCAATGCTACAGGCGCGCGCCATGAGCAACTATCAGTCCGATCTCCTGCGCCTGCTCGAAGCGCGCGGCTTCATCCACCAGCTGACCGATGCGGAAGGGCTCGATACCCTCGCCAAAAGCCAGGTGGTGCCAGGCTATATCGGCTTCGATCCGACGGCGCCCTCGCTGCATGTCGGTCATCTCGTGTCGATCATGATGCTGCGCCAGTTGCAGAAGGCCGGGCACAAGCCGATCGTCCTGATGGGCGGTGGCACCGGCAAGATCGGCGATCCCAGCTTCAAGGACGAAGCCCGCAAGCTGCTGACCCACGACCTCATTCAGGAGAATGTGGCGAGCATCAAGCGCGTGTTCGAACGCTTTCTGACCTTCGGTGACGGCCCCAGCGACGCGATCATGCTCGACAATGCCGAATGGCTCGACAAGCTGGAATATATCCCCTTCCTGCGCGACATCGGCCAGCATTTCTCGGTCAATCGGATGCTCAGCTTCGATTCGGTGAAGCTGCGTCTCGACCGCGAGCAGTCGCTCAGCTTCCTCGAATTCAACTATATGATCCTTCAGGCCTATGACTTTCTGGAACTGTCGCGCCGTTCGGCCTGCCGTCTCCAGATGGGCGGATCGGATCAGTGGGGCAATATCGTCAACGGCGTCGAACTCGCCCGCCGGGTCGACGGCCAGCAGGTCTTCGGCCTCACCACGCCCCTGCTCACCAATGCCGACGGCACGAAGATGGGCAAGACCGTGGGCGGCGCCGTCTGGCTGAACGAAGACCAGTTGTCGCATTACGACTATTGGCAATTCTGGCGGAACACCGCCGACGCCGACGTCGCCAATCGCCTGCGCCTCTTCACCGACCTGCCGATGGATGAAGTTGCCCGTCTCGCTGCGCTGGAAGGCGCGGAGATCAACGAAGCCAAGAAGATCCTCGCCAATGAAGCCACCGCGCTCTGCCGTGGCCTCGACGCTGCAACGGCATCGGCCGAAACCGCGAGGCTGACCTTCGAGGAAGGCGCGTCGGACGCCAATCTGCCGACCGTCAGTCTGGGCGCCGAAGGCCTGACCGTGGTGC
Organism: Sphingobium sp. AP50; assembly: GCF_900109095.1. Taxonomy (GTDB): domain Bacteria; phylum Pseudomonadota; class Alphaproteobacteria; order Sphingomonadales; family Sphingomonadaceae; genus Sphingobium. The sequence continues at coordinate 15,426 of NZ_FNYZ01000006.1, read as the reverse complement.
AGGCCACCACGGGCCTGGGCTTCGCCACCTCCAACAAGGAAGTGCGTCGCAAGCTGACCGAAGGCGCGATCAAGGTGAATGGCGAAACCGTCACCGATCCCAACGTCACGCTCAAGCCCGGCGACAAGCTCAGCTTCGGCGCGAAGAAGCACGGTCTGGTCATCGACTGATCCTTAGAAGGGAGCGTTAGCGACCGATTAACGCTCCCTCCTAACAAAGCGTCCATCTTCGGCGCTCTAGACTCGGGGCCATGTCCCCCTCGGTCTTTGCCAATCTCGGCCATGTTCTGCGCTCGCGCGATCCTTCGGTCGAACAGCGCCGCGCACGCCGCGATCTGGTCGACATGGTGAGCCACATTACCGCGCAGGATCGCAGCCACGCCGCGCAGATCATCAACATCTCCATCCTCGGCCTCATGTGCCGCAGCGACGCGCCGCTGACGCCCGGCACACGGGTCAGCATCTGGCTGCCGGTCGTGCAGGACTATGCGGCCGATATCCGCTGGGTGCAGGATGGCCGCATCGGCATGGAATTTGCCGAGCCCATCACGCCCCATGTCTATGATGCGATGCTGGCCCTCATTCCGCCGCGTCGGACAGCCTGGTAAAGCCTTCCCCAGCCTCCAGACGCTGCCGCACGCGCACCAGCGCATCGGGCATGTCGGTACGCAGGAAATCCATCACCACCTCGCGCACTTCGCAGCGCAGGTCGAAGGCGATACCCGCATTGCGCGCGGATAGCAGCCCGCGCAGTTCCAGCGCCTCGGGCCGATGCTCCGTCACCTGCAATATCGCCACCCGCCCGTCCCAGCGGCTGTTGGCCTGCACCGCCTCGACAAATTTGGCCCGGATACGCGCCACATCGGCGGCTGGATCGACATGGAAGAAGACTGTGCCCAGCAGGTCCGACGTCTTCGTGGTCCAGTTCTGGAACGGCTTTTCCAGAAAATAGGATACCGGCACCACCATCCGTCGATCGTCCCAGATGCGCACGATCACATAGGTCAGCTTGATCTCCTCGATCCGCCCCCACTCGCCCTCGATGATGACGACATCGTCCAGCCGGATCGGTTCGGAAAAGGCCATCTGGATGCCCGCGATCAGATTTTTGAGCGCAGGCTGCGCCGCCGCACCCACCGCTAGTGCCGCCAGGCCGGCCGACGCCATCAGCGACACGCCGATCGTCCGCACACCCGGAATGGCAATCAGCATCATCGCGATCACCAGAAAGCCGACGATACATTGGCAGATGCGATACAGGATGCTGATCCTGGTGCGATGCCGCCGGGCCTTCAGATTATCCTCGACACTGATGTCGGCCCGCGCCTCCATCATCGCCTTGCCCGCATGCATCACCCGCAGGATCAGCCAGCCGACCAGCAGCGCAAAGACCATCCGCGCCCCGATCGACCAGATATCCTCGACCTGATCGCCCAGTTCGATGGACTTGAGGCCAGCGCCCAGCGCCAGCAACACCACCAGCCATCGCGTCGGCTGATAGATGGCGGGCAGCAGCACAGGCTCGATCCGGGAATGTTTCGCAACCCGCAGCGCAATCCAGTAGAGCGCCCAGTGGATCAGGAAAGCGGCAGCCACCGAAATGGCGATCGACATCACCGCCATCGGCGTGATGTGGGTCAGGCTGATATCGGACATGCGGGGGCAACGCGGGCAAGCGCGGTTTTGTTTCGCAAGTGCGAGATGTTTTTGGGGAGGGCTAGAAACGCCATACGCCGCCCAATCCTCACCGTCATCCCCGCGAAGGCGGGGACCCATCTCCCGACATTTCCCCTTGCTGCTGGGTCAGGAGATAGACTCCCTTCTCTGTACGAATGACGGCATAGGGTGGGAAGTGGAAGGCCTGCTCACCGTGGGACAGGTTGGTAAGTAGACGTTGCAGACAGCCACTCGTGCGACCATCATCGCATCATGCGCTACCACCTAATCAAACTCTTTCCTGCCATACTTCTTATGACACAGGCATGCCAACGACAACCAGCCTCTCTACCAGACAATCTAATACAAGAATTGAGGCTGGGGATGCCCGGCATTAGCGAGCAATGTCTTGAGACGATTAAATATGGAGGCATCCTAGCTATGCCCGAAACGGATCAATGCTTTGAAATGACCACTGAAAAAAGGTGGAAAGGGATATGGCGCAAGGCGTTCGAAGTTTCTCGCTTTTGTCCTGCCCCGGCCTCTGCTTGCTCTTATGAAACAGATGGCGATCGTATCTGGCTCTCAGGAAAGGCTCCGGTTTACGTGGGGAATGATGACGGCCTTTACGCAATTGAATTTGTAGGCAAACAAACAGTTCATAAAGGAAAATACGGGCATATGGGGGCGTTTGACCATGAAATAATCGCCGACAAAGTCATCAGCCTGAGGCTGATGTCGGCTGATGCAAATTCGAGGCCATAAGCCCCCATCTGACCGCAACCACTCATCCCCCCCTTAGCAACCCCACCGCCGCATCCTTCTCGAACAAATAGAGGCAGGTCCGCGCCGCCTGCCCGCGCGCGCTGTCCAGCCCGCCATCCCGCTCGATCAGTAAATGCGCATCGTCCCGCGCCGCGTCCACCAAAGCCGCGACATGCTCCGGCGTGGCGACCTTCAGTTCCGCCTCGCCGGACTGGCGCGTGCCCAGCACTTCGCCCGCGCCGCGCAGCTTCAAATCCTCCTCGGCGATGCGGAAACCATCATTCGTCTCCCGCATCAGCGCCAGCCGCGCCCGCGATGTCTCGCCCAGCGAATTGCCGCGCAGCAGCAAACAGGTCGACGGCTTGTCGCCGCGCCCCACCCGTCCGCGCAACTGGTGCAACTGGGCGAGGCCGAACCGGTCCGCCCCCTCGATGATGATCAGGCTGGAGTTGGGCACGTCCACGCCCACTTCGATCACCGTGGTCGCGACCAATATCTGCGTGCGATTGGCGGCGAAGGCCTCCATCGCCGCATCCTTGTCCGTCCCCTTCATCTTGCCATGCACCAGCCCGACCCGGTCGCCGAAGCGTTGACGCAGCGTCTCGGCCCGCATCTCGGCCGCCGCCTGATCGCTGGTTTCGCTCTCCTCGACCAACGGGCACACCCAATAGGCCTGCCCCCCGCCCTCGACATGGCGGGCCAGCGCATCGACCACCTCGTCCAGCCGGCTTGCGGCCATCACCAAGGTCTGGATCGGCTGACGGCCCGGCGGCATCTCGTCCAGCCGCGAGACGTCCATCTCGCCATAATAGGTCAGCGTCAGCGTGCGCGGGATCGGCGTCGCCGTCATCACCAGCAGATGCGGCGATCGCTCCGCCTTGCTCGCCAGCATCATGCGCTGCGCCACGCCGAAGCGATGCTGTTCGTCGATCACCGCCAGACCAAGCGCCTTATATTGCACCGCTTCCTGAAAAATGGCGTGGGTGCCGACGAGAATGTCGATGCTCCCGTCCGCCAACCCCATCAGCGTCGCTTCGCGCACCTTGCCCTTCTCGCGGCCCGTCAGGACCGCAATCTCGATTGGCAGGCCCGACGCCATTTTCCGCAACGTCTCATAATGTTGCCGCGCCAGGATTTCGGTCGGCGCCAGCATCGCGCCCTGCATCCCCGCCTCGACCGCGTTCAGCAGCGCCATCAGCGCCACCAAAGTCTTGCCCGACCCGACATCGCCCTGAAGCAGGCGCAACATCGGCGTCGCCTGCGCCATGTCCCCCTCGATCTCACCGATCGACCGCCGCTGCGCACCCGTCGGCGCGAAGGGCAGCTTGAGCATATCGCGCAGCCGCCCATCGCCCTGGATCGACACGCCCCGCCGCCGCCGCGATGATTGCCGCACCAGCATCAGCGCCAATTGGCCTGCGAAAATCTCGTCATAGGCCAGCCGCTCGCGCGCCTTTGCGTCGGACGGATCCGCATGCACCCGCCCCAGCGCCTCACGCCACGCGGGCCATTGCTTGCGCGCCAGCAGGCTTGGCTCGATCCACTCCGGCAGTTCCGGCGCCCGCGCCAAAGCCTGCGCCGCAATATCGCGCATCCGGTTGTTGGTCAGCCCTTCCGACAATCCATAGACCGATTCGCGCGCCGGCACCGTGTCCGCTTCTTCGGGCGGCAGCACATAGTCGGGATGCACCATCTGGAGATTGTCGCCATAGGCCTCCAGCTTGCCCGACACGAATTTGGGTTCGTTGAGCGGCAGCAGCTTGCGCGGCCAGCCGCTATTCTTTCCGAAGTAAACGAGGGAGACGACGTTCGCCCGCCCGTCGATCGCCTGCACCCGAAAGGGCGCGCGCGGGCTGCTGCTGGCGCGATAATCCACCGGCGTCAGCATCGTGCCGATCACCCGCCCCGCATCCGCCATATCCAGTTCGTCGGTCAGGTGCCGGTCCACCCAGCTGAGCGGGATATGGAAGGCCACATCGACCGCGCGCGCCAGCCCGAGCCGCTCCAGCGGACGGGCAAGCGCGGGGCCGATCCCCTTGAACAGGGATATTTCGGCAAAGAGCGGATTGAGAATATCGGGTCGCATGGCTATCTGACGGCATCTAGACCAACCGGGACGGTGGTTCAAACACCTGATCGGTTGAATGGCCATGCTCATTTTCACCGTTCGTGCTGAGTAGGGACTGAGCTTGTCGAAGGCCCGTATCGAAGCATCCGCGCTTCGCCTGATCCTTCGATACGCCGTTTCGACAGGCTCAACGGCTACTCAGGACGAACGGATTTTCTTGATGACGACCAACGACAATCCCCAGATGCGCCGCATCAAATTCCGGGCCTGGCATCGCGGCACGCGGGAAGCGGACTATACGGTCGGCGGTTTCTTCGAACGCTATCATGCGCAATGGAATGACGAAGAAATCGCCTGGTTCGAAAAATTCATGGACGAACAGGATGCCGACATCATCGGCTGGGCAGTCGGCACCATCCCGGTGCCCGAAGAGTGGAAAGGCCCGATGATGGACAAGTTCCTGAAACTCGATTTCGTGAAGATCGAGAACTGACAAAATCCCCCCTCCCGTAGGCGGGAGGGGCCGGGGGTGGGCCTGCGCCACCTCTGTTGCATAAGGCCCACCCCTAACCCCTCCCGCAAGCGGGAGGGGGATGAGTAGCAAGATGACCGATCTCCAGAAAATCCTGAAGGCGAAGGCGCCGCTCACCCTGTCGGGCGTGCCCGCCGGTTTCCAGCCATGGCTGCTGGCAGACATCGCCCGCGCGGCAGGCGCTGCGGGTGGCCGCGCGGTCTTCATCGCATCGGACGAGCAGTTGATGCGTGCCGTCGCGGACACCGCGCATTATTTCGCGCCGGAGATCGAGATCATCGAAATCCCCGCCTGGGACTGCCTGCCCTATGACCGGGCCAGCCCCTCGCTCCGCGCTGCCTCCGCCCGACTCGCAGGCCTCCACGCGTTGCAGGCCAAGCCCAAAGGCCCGCAACTGGTCGTCACCACGCTGGCGGCGATGACCCAGCGTACCCTGACGCCCTTCCGCGTGCGCCAGTTGGTCGCGAAGCTCGCACCCAAAGAACGGATCGCCATCCAGAAGCTGGCCGAAATGCTGCAAGCGAACGGCTATGTCCGCACCGACACGGTACATGACCGGGGCGAGTTCGCCATTCGCGGCGGCATCGTGGACCTCTTCCCCGGCGGCGAGGAGATGCCGTTGCGCCTCGACTTCTTCGGCGACGAGATCGAGACGGTCCGCCGCTTCGACCCGTCCGACCAGCGCACGATCGAGAATGTCGACGGCTTCACCCTCCTCCCCGCGTCCGAAGCCCTGCTGGACGAAGACACGATCAAGCGCTTCCGTGGCCGCTATCGTGAGACATTCGGCGCGACCGCGACCGGCGACCCGCTCTATCAGGCGGTCAGCGATGGCCGCCGCCTGGCCGGCATGGAACATTGGCTGCCCTTGTTCGAGGAAAAGCTGGTTCCCCTGACCGATCACCTCGGCGAAGGCACCGTCCTCATCCGCGACCATGGCGTCGCCGGCGCGGCGGAGAGCCGGTTCGAGGCGATCCGCGACTATCACGCCAACCGGGTGCAGGCAAAGTCGTCCGACCCCGGCTCCTATCGCCCGTTGAAACCCGACGCGCTCTACCTGAACGCCGCCGAATGGGACGCCGCCGTCGCGACGCTCCCCATGCACGGCACGACGCCCTTCCACGAACCCGACAGCGCGACCGTCCTCGACTTCGCGGTGGATGGCCCCCGCGACTTCGCCCCCGAACGCGCGCAGAACACGAACATCTACGAAGCCGTCGGCAAGCACATCGCCACGCTCCGCCGCGACAAGAAAAAGGTAGTCATCGCCAGCTATTCCGGCGGCGCGCGCGAACGCCTGTCGGGCCTGCTCGCTGACCATGGCGTGTCCCGTCTCGCCGCCGCGGACAATTGGCAGGAAGCGCTTGGCATCGCGGCGGGCGGCAGCGTCACGCTCACCGTCCTGCCGCTCGACCATGGTTTCACCGCGCCCGACGTCGCCGTCCTCACCGAACAGGATATGCTGGGCGACCGCCTCGTCCGCCGCGCCAAGCGCAAGAAGAGCGCGGACGCCTTCCTCCAGGAACTGGCCACCCTCTCGCCCGGCGACCTTGTCGTCCATATGGATCACGGCATCGGCCGTTATGAAGGGCTGATGCAGATTCCGGTGGCGAAAGCCCCGCATGACTGCGTCGCCCTCTCCTATGCCGGGGGCGACAAGCTCTATGTCCCGGTCGAAAATCTCGAAGTCCTCTCCCGCTATGGCAGCGACAGCGACGGCGTAAGCCTCGACAAGCTGGGCGGCGAAGCCTGGCAGCGGCGCAAGGCGAAAATGAAGGAGCGCATCCGCGAAATCGCGGGTGAATTGCTCAAGACCGCCGCTGAACGCGCCCTGCGCAACGCCACCGTGGCGGAGCCGGATCAGGCGGGCTATCCTGCCTTCGTCGATCGCTTCCCCTATCAGGAAACCGAGGATCAGGACCGCGCCATCAGCGACGTGGTGGAGGATCTGGGCGCGGGCAAACCGATGGACCGGCTCGTCTGCGGCGACGTCGGCTTCGGCAAGACCGAAGTGGCCCTGCGCGCCGCCTTCGTGGCCGCCATGGCGGGAATGCAGGTCGTGGTCATCTGCCCCACCACGCTGCTCGCGCGCCAGCATCACATGAATTTCGAGGAGCGTTTCCGCGGCTTCCCGGTCAATATCGGCCGCCTCTCCCGCCTCGTCCCCGACAAGGAAGCAAAGGCGACCAAGGCCGGCCTTGCCGACGGCACCGTCGATATCGTCGTGGGCACCCACGCGCTGCTGGCCAAGGGGCTGGAATTCAAGCGCCTCGGCCTGGTCATCGTCGACGAAGAACAGCGTTTCGGCGTCACCCACAAGGAACGCTTGAAGTCACTAAAGACCGACGTTCATGTCCTGACGCTCACCGCCACGCCCATCCCGCGGACGCTGCAAATGGCGATGTCGGGCCTGCGCGAACTGTCCGTCATTCAGACCCCGCCGGTCGATCGCCTCGCCGTGCGCACCTACATCATGCCATGGGACGGCGTCGTCATCCGCGAAGCCCTGCTGCGCGAACATTATCGCGGCGGCCAGAGCTTCTTCGTCGTGCCACGCATCGCCGACCTCACCGAAGTCGAGGAATTCCTGCGCACCGAAGTCCCCGAAATCAAACCCATCGTCGCCCATGGCCAGATGTCGGCCACCGATGTCGAAGAACGCATGTCCGCCTTCTACGACAAACGCTACGATGTGCTGCTCTCCACGACGATCGTGGAATCCGGTCTCGACATCCCCAGCGCCAACACGCTGATCATCCACCGCGCCGATCGCTTCGGCCTTGCCCAGCTCTACCAGCTGCGCGGCCGCGTGGGACGTTCCAAGACGCGCGCCTATGCCTATTTCACCACGCCAGCCAATCGCATCATCACCGAAACGGCGGAAAAGCGTCTGAAGGTCCTGTCCGACCTCGACACGCTCGGCGCAGGCTTCCAACTCGCCAGCCACGACCTCGACATTCGCGGCGCAGGCAATCTTGTCGGCGACGAACAATCGGGCCATATCAAGGAAGTCGGCTTCGAACTCTACCAGTCGATGCTGGAAGACGCGATCATGGACGCCAAGGCCGGCGGCGTCGGCATCGAGCGGCGCAGCGACAGCTTCTCGCCCCAGATCACCGTCGACGCGCCGATCCTGATCCCCGACGATTATGTGCCGGACCTTGACCTGCGCATGGGCCTCTATCGCCGCATCAACGAGCTTGAGGATCGTCAGGGTCTGGAGGCGTTCGCCGCCGAACTGATCGACCGTTTCGGCAAGTTGCCCCTGCCCACGCAAAACCTGCTCAAGATCATCGAGATCAAGCAGAACTGCCTGATCGCGAACATTTCGAAAATCGACGTCGGGCCAAAGGGCGCGCTGGTCAGCTTCTTCGAGGATCGCTTCCCCAAGCCCGTCGGCCTCGTCGCCTATGTCCAGAAACTCAACGGCGTCGCTCGCCTGCGCCCCGACAGCAAGATCGTGGTCGAACGCGCCTGGCCCGACCCGCAGGCCCGCCTCAACGGCGCGCTGCAACTATCGAAGGGACTGATGAAGGCGGCGGGATGACGCCACATTATCCCCTCCCTTTACGGGAGGGGTCAGGGGTGGGTAGCGAGCGCAGCGAACTTCCGCTGTCCTATTCCGTCTTTGTCTGATCTATCCTGTTGGATGCCCCCGCTCCGCCGCCCCTCATTCGCCCGCCCAGCACGTCCAATCCGTGACCGGACCATGACCTGCAAGGCGCGTGGGCGGCGCGTCAGGATGACCCGACGGTGCGCCATCAGCGCGTCCCTGTTTCGCCACAGGAACTTTGCTGACGCGTCACAGGCGCATCATGCCCGAAAAATCCAGAAAACTGGCCTCCAGCGACGGTGTGAACTTCGCCGTAGACGCGCTGGCGTGACCCTACCACCCGACCTCCATGTCGCCATTCCTCATCAACCAGCAAACAAGCAGCAACAGTGGAAACCTAAATCCAGCGAAGACGACCGGGCAGCAAAGTCCGGCGTCACAAGCAGGAGAATGCAAATGAGTTTGATCATCGCCCTCGCGGCGGCCGCCGCGACCCACAGCGTCACTGTCGAGCATCACGGCCAGCAACTCGGCGCCACCTACACCGCCCGCGCCGAAATGCGCACAAAGACGATCGGCGCCAAGACGCCCAACCGCATGGATGGCCAGCGTTGCCAGTGGACCGCGACCGTCGTCGTCGACCGCAAGCTGGACCATGGTCCGGCGCTCGCTCGCACCATCGCCACCGACAAGCGTTTTTCGGGCAGCGAAGCCGGTGCCTGCACGCCCGGCCGCAATTCGGGCGCCCGCAACCTTGCCCAGCATCAGAAAAAGATAGAAGCGCATCTGGTCGCGGTGGCACAGGCCGATCGTGCGCCCCTTCTCGCTGAACTGGACTCGGTACGTAATCTTGCATCCAACTGATCGTCTCTGCCGCGTGGCATGGCTGGGAGCATTGCTGCTCGCTGGCCATGCCGTTCCGGCCACCGCCCAATATGCCGCCGGCACGACCGTCACGCTCGAAGCCGCCAGCGACGAACGCCGCCGTGGCCTTAGCTGGAGCGATGGCGATCCCGTCCTGCGCGGCAGTCTGTCCGTGCCCCTTACGGAAGGCCTCAGTCTTGACGGCACCGCCACGACGCTTTGGGGCAGCGATCGGCATGGCGGCGCAGACGCCGTGCTGGACCTTGGCGCCACCTATGCGAAGCAACTGGGCGGCTGGCGCCTGACCGCAGAGGGCCGCTACCATCTGTTCCCCGGCGCTGCCGGACAGGGCTATGGAGAGGTCGGCGCCATCGCCGGTTTTGCCCTCGGCCCGGCCAATGTCGATCTTGGCGCCCGCTATGCCCCGCGCCAGTCCGCAATCGGCGGCGATAATCTCTATCTCTCGGCCAGCGGCGCCTTTGCCATACCGGCCACGCCCTTCACCCTGTCCGCCCATGTCGGTCATTCGTCGGGCGACGTAAGCGATCCCGTTCAGGCTGCGCGCCTGCGTCCAGGCGGCAGCTATTGGGACCATGGCGTCGCGATCGACTGGTATCGCGGGCGCTGGTCCGCTGGGCTGCGCTACGCCGACACGGATATCGATGCGGCCGATAACACCCATGCCGGTGCCAGCCTGATAGCGCGGGTCGGCTTCACCCTATAGGCAGCCCTGTCCTATCCCATGCGGATTTGCTAATCAGTCCGTCAAAGGGGAGAACATGATCATGCCCGTCGAAATCAAAATCCTAGCCTGGGGCATGATCCTGCTCCTCGTCCATATCTTTGCCGCCGCCCATGTGAAGACCAAGCAATATGGCGCGAAATGGAATATGGGCGCGCGCGACGCGCATTTGCCGCCGCTGAACCCCATAGCGGGTCGCCTCTCGCGTGCGGAAGCCAATTATAAGGAAACCCTGCCCATCGCGATCGTCGCGCTGATCGGCGTGGTGCTGGCCGGCAAGACGAGCGAATGGACGGCGCTCGGCGGCTGGATCTGGCTCGGCGCGCGGATCGTCTATCTGCCGCTCTATGCCGCTGGCGTGCCCGTCGTCCGCACGATCATGTTCATGGCCAGCCTCGTCGGTCTGTTGATCGCGCTCTGGCCGCTGCTGGGTTTCTAACCCCGCAGCACCAGATTGATCAGGTCGGCGGAAGCGACCCCTGCCGATCGCAGGAAGCCCTGATAATAATCGCACCCTTCCCGCGCCAGCAGGTCGAGTTGCTCTTCCGTCTCGACGCCTTCGGCAATCACCTTCAGGCCCAGCGACTTGGCCATGTGAATGACGCCGCGCACGATGATCCGGTCCCGCGCCGTTCCGGCAATATCCTGCGCCAGCCCGCTATCGATCTTGAGATAGTCGAGCGGCAGGCTTTTCAGATAAGCGAGACTGGAATAGCCCGTGCCGAAATCGTCGATCGCTACCGCCAGCCCCTCGGCCCGCAGCGCCGTCAACAGCGCACCGGCCGCGCCGACATCTTCGATCAGCCCGCTCTCGGTAATCTCCACCGTCAGGCGTGACCGGGGAAAGCCGCTGCCGTCGACCAGCCCCAGCAAATTGCCCATGAAACCGGGCTGGGCAATGTCCGCCGCTGTAACGTTGATCGACAGGCGCAGGTCCGACAAGGCACCCGGCCAGGCAGCTGCCTGTCGCAAGGCCTCCGCCTGAATATGCGCCGACAGCGGCAACATATAGTCGGACCGTTCCGCCGTAGCGAACAAGATACCCGCGCCCAGCGGCCCATAATGGGGGTGATTCCACCGGGCGAGCGCCTCGACACCGCTGATCTTGTCGCTATCGACCGGATATTGCGGCTGGAACACGATGCCGATCTCGCCCCGATCCAGCGCGAGGCGCAGGTCGGTTTCCAGCCGGTCGCCATCGACCTGCCGACTCTGTCGCTCGGCGGAAAGGATGCGGATGCCCTCCCCGCCACCTTGTCGTGCATCGGACAAAGCCGTCCCGGCCCGCCGCAGCAATTGGGTAGCGTCATCCTCGGTGCGTGCCTGCGCAATGCCGCAACGGGCGGTCAGGCGAATCAGATGGTCGCCGGCGCTGAACGGTTGCCCCACCGCGCCGATCAATTGTCGCGCCAGAAAGGTCGCCCGGTCGCTGCCCGCCGTCTCGCCAGTCAGGCCGATCAGAAACTCCGTCCCGGCGATGCGGGCGACCATGGCGCCGGGCGCGACATCGTCGACCATCCGCTCGATCCGCCGGGCGATCCGGCCCAGCAGCGCGTCGCCCACAACCTGCCCATAGGCCGCATTCATCCGGTCGAACTGGCTGATCGACAGCAGCAGGATCGTAGTCGGCAATCCCACCCGCCGATCCAGCCATTCGAGCGCCGCCTGCCGCGATCGCAGGCCGGTCAGATAATCCCGGTTCGCGCCTTCCTGCTCATGCCCATCGGACAGCCATTCCACATCAGCGGCGATGGCCCCTGTCCCCGCGCGCAAATGGTGGACGAGTCGCTGGCCCGGTCGTCCCGGCACACTATGCGCCAGCGCGGCAGGATGCCCGGTGCTGCGCATCGCCTTCAATGCGGTCAATATGCTGCGCCGCTCGGACCGGGGCAAACGCCGCAGCAGCGTCGATGGCGCAACCTGGACATTCGCAAGCCCCAGATGCCGCGCCAGATTGTCACTCAACCGCAACAGGCGATGACCGCGCGCAAGATCCCAATAAAGCGCGTCACCGCGCCGGATGCGCTGCGCCCGCTGGCTATGCTGGGCGCCGCCGCCCAATCGCTCCACCAGTCGATAGGCGGAGGCCAGCGCCGCACCCAGCCGTGCGTCACTAACCGGCGCGACCAGATAATGGGTTGCCCCCGCCGTCATCAACGTGGGGATATGCGCTTCATCCTGCGGATCGATCAGCACCAGCAAGGCGCCACCACCCGCCTCCATTGCCGGCACCAAAGGCGCCAGCAATTCCGCCGCACCGCCTTTGCGCAGATCCACCAGCGCCACCTGCGCCTCGCTGTTCAGATAGCGTTGCGGCGCATCCTTGGCGCGCCGCGCACCGATGGCCCGCCAGCCCACGCGCTGCGCAGCCTGACGCAGCCCGTCCCGGTCCCCCGGCGACAGGATGAACAGGCTCCGCTGCCCATCGGTGCTCTGATCCCCACTCACAAATTTCGTTCCCCGGCGCGGCGCATTGCATCGCCTTAACAACAAGGCGTTACCGACCTCTTGCCTTCGCTGCAACGGGGGCGCTTGCACAGGCCATGTCCATCGCCTAGCTAAGCGTCATGGTCATGGCCGATCCTGAGCATATGCTGATGACTGACGGCCTGGGCCGCCGGATCAGCTATCTGCGCATATCGGTCACCGACCGATGCGATCTGCGTTGCCGCTATTGCATGGCCGAGCGGATGCAGTTCCTGCCGAAGAATCAGGTTCTGACGCTGGAAGAGATCGCGTTGCTAGCCGATCTCTTCATTGCACGGGGTATCGACAAAATCCGCCTGACCGGCGGCGAGCCGCTTGTCCGACGTGATATCGGCGATCTGGTTCACCGGATCGGTCGCCATCTGGGCAACGGGCTGCGCGAACTCACGCTCACCACCAACGGCACACGCCTGACCGAGCATGCCGAGATGCTGGTCGATGCCGGAGTCCGCCGGATCAATGTCAGCCTGGACAGCCGCGATGCCGATCGCTTTGCGCACATCACTCGAGGCGGCCAGATCGATCAGGTGCTCCGTGGCCTCGACGCCGCACAAAAGGCAGGCCTCGCGGTCAAGATCAACATGGTAGCGCTCAAAGGTGTGAACGAGGATGAAATCATCCCCATGCTGCACTGGTGCAATGATCAGGGTTTCGACCTCACCCTGATCGAAACCATGCCACTGGGCGAAACCGGCGAGGATCGCACCGACCATTATCTGCCGCTGACGGACGTCGCCGCCCAGATCGGCGCCCACCATGCCCTGGCGCCGATCGACTATCGCACCGGCGGCCCTTCCCGCTATTTCGCGGTGGAAGGCATGGCCGCTAAACTGGGTCTGATTACGCCGCTCACCCGCAATTTCTGCGCCGATTGCAACCGCATCCGCATGACCTGCGAGGGCAAGATCTTCATGTGCCTGGGCCATGAGGATCATGTCGATTTCAAGGAAGCGCTGCGCAATGGCGGCCTGGCCGCTGTTCAACCGTTGATCGATCGAGCGCTGCGCCTGAAACCCGCCGCCCATGATTTCCGCATCGGCGCGGGCGCCCGCGCTGCCACCCATCGTCATATGAGTGTCACCGGCGGATGAATGACGAACCCCGGCGCGCCTTGGTCGCGTCCCCCACCCAAGCCGCACGGGCGGCGGAAGAGCGGCTGCGCGCCTCCTATGATTTCGTGCCCGTCGATCAGGCGGACATGATCATAGCGCTGGGCGGCGACGGCTTCATGCTTCAGACGCTCCACTCCATGCTGGAGGGACGACGGATCGTTCCCGTGTTCGGCATGAACCTGGGCACCGTCGGCTTCCTGATGAACGAATGGCGGCTGGAGCGGCTGGAGCAACGGCTGGAAAAGGCCAAGAGCTTCAAGGTCAATCCGCTGCGCATGACGGTCGACACGGTCGACGGCGAGCGATTCTCCATCCCCGCGATCAACGAAGTGTCGCTGCTGCGCGAAACCCGCCAGACCGCCAAGCTGGAAGTACAGGTCAATGGTCGCCCGGTGCTGCCCGAACTGGTGTGCGACGGCGTGCTGGTCGCCACTCCGGCCGGATCGACCGCCTATAATTTGTCCGCTCATGGGCCGATCCTGCCATTGGGATCAGCGCTGGTCGCCCTGACGCCGATCAGTCCTTTCCGCCCGCGCCGCTGGCGCGGCGCGATCCTGCCTGAAAATACCGCCATCCGCTTCACCGTGCTTGATCCGGTCAAGCGTCCGGTCAGCGCCGTAGCTGACCAACGCGAAGTGCGCGACGTAGCGCAGGTGGATGTCGGCATCGACCGCGCGACCCCGCTGACCCTGTTGTTCGATCCCGAACACACGCTGGACGACCGCATCGCTGCCGAACAGTTCATCGCATAAATTTCCATCAATTGGCGCTTGCCATCTTCGGAAAAGCGCTGCTATAGGCGCGGCCTGCCCAGCGGAAGCCGGGTCGCTCCCCGATAGCTCAGCGGTAGAGCATTCGACTGTTAATCGAATGGCCGTAGGTTCGAATCCTACTCGGGGAGCCAATTTGGACAACCAGCTTCAGAGCCCCCGGTGGGGGCGCTGAAAGCCGATGCTCCAGGGGAAATTTTCTCAAGCATTGCAAAAGGTTCACGGAACTCGACGGTGAGTTCGCCGTTGGCCCATGTACAGTTCGAAAGTAGCAGTTTCAGAACGTTGATTTTGTCACTTGGAGACTGCAAAACGAAGGTTCTATGGGCCTTTCGAGCCAAATCCAGCAGTTCGATGCCATCGCCTATCAAGGCATCATCAACCTCGCGAAATCCTTCCAGCCGCTCCAAGCTCTGCATACGCTCGTCCCGCCATTCAGAGGCTAGCCGGTCGTACATGGCCACAGGAATCCTCCCCTCGAGGTGGTCAACATACAGCTTATCCATGCGGACCTGTAGGCAATCGGCCTCCGCCTTCAGCCGCACCATTGAGGTGGTCTGAGGTGGTCCCGCTTTTCTGGACAGGATGCTAAGTTAATCCCGACCTGATGGATTGGTACGGGAATGAAGACGACGAGAAAGCGCTATAGCGCCGATTTCAAAGCCAAGGTGGCGCTGGAAGCGATCCGGGGTGACCTGACGCTGGCGGAGTTGGCAGCCAAGCATGGCGTCCACCACATGATGATCGCGGCGTGGAAGCGGCAGGCCATTGACGGGATGGCAAGCACGTTCTCCGGAGCCGGCGATGCGGTCAAGGCTGCCAGCGAGAGCGAGGTAGAGAAGTTGCACGCCAAGATCGGGCAACT
Source organism: Sphingobium sp. AP50 (assembly GCF_900109095.1). GTDB lineage: Bacteria > Pseudomonadota > Alphaproteobacteria > Sphingomonadales > Sphingomonadaceae > Sphingobium. The sequence goes on along the minus strand of NZ_FNYZ01000006.1, from coordinate 13 downwards.
GGTGGTGGAGCGG
>NZ_FNYZ01000016.1 GCF_900109095.1 Sphingobium sp. AP50 | reverse complement strand
ATCTTGGCGTGCAACTTCTCTACCTCGCTCTCGCTGGCAGCCTTGACCGCATCGCCGGCTCCGGAGAACGTGCTTGCCATCCCGTCAATGGCCTGACGCTTCCACGCCGCGATCATCATATGATGCACGCCATGCTTGGCTGCCAATTCCGCCAGCGTCAGATCCCCACGGATCGCCTCCAGCGCTACCTTCGCCTTGAAGTCTGCAAAATACCGCTTTCTCGTCGTCTTCATTCCCGTCCGTTCCTCACGTCGGGATTAGCTTAGCATCCTGCCCAGAAAACCGGCACCACCTCAATGTTAAGTGGCGCAATGTCGGAGGACATCCGCCGCAGCATCAGACACTATTCACCGATAGCGACCCATCGTCACCTTGATCCAGACCGGCTTGTCGATCAGGTTCAGGCCGTAATCGGTCTGGTCGCCATTCCAGATGCGGTCCATCACCCATTGGCCCTTGTCGAAATGGCCTTCCTCCACCTTGACGATCATGCCGCCCGGCGCGCTGCCTTCCTTCGGGGCGAAGTCCACGCGGACATGGTCGCCGGTGAAGAGGAATTCATTGGCGGACAGTTGCGCCACCACCATGCCGCCGGTCGGCTCGGTCGCCCAGGCGGGCAGGTCCGCCTTGGGGAACCATTCGCGCTGGCCGAACTGCCACTGACCAAAGCTGGCGGTGATCGTCCAGTCGCCCATCGTCGTGCTGAGCGGGGTGCCGTCATCGGGCTTGGCCGCGCCCCAGACCGGATGGTCGAAGGCGATCTTCGCCCAGGGGGCGGCAGCCAGGATGCGATATTTCTGGCCGAAGGCATGGAGCGTCGCATCGTCGAAGCTTTTGGCGCCCAGCGGATAGTTGAAATAATCGGTGTCATCCATGCCGAAGGGCGAGAAGCCGATCGCCCCGCGCCCCAGCGTCGCCCAGAAATAGCGGGCATATTCGCGCGCATTGCCGATTTCCGGCACCATCAGCGCATTGTCCGGCCGTGTGTAGAGATCGAGATGCTTGAACACATTGCGGCTGGCGCGATCGTAAATGTCAGGCGCGGCGATATCGATGGAGGGGGCCGCCGCCTTCCAGATATCGATGACATCGCCCTGCGGCCCGCCGCTGGACAGCGCCATCGGATCGGGCTTGGCAAAGGGATCGCCCAGCGATGCGTTCACATACATGGGCAGCGGCTTGATCGCCTTGCCCTCTGCCGCCAGCGCTTCGATATAGCGGGCGGTATACCATGTGTTGAAGGCGCGGTCGGCCTGATCGCCAAAGACGCCGGCCCATGTCTCGCCCGGCTTCTTCAACGCCTTGGTCAGCGTGGCGGGCACCTGCCCGTCGAACAGCTTTTGCGCGGCCGGGGCATAGTCGCGCGGGTTCTTGTAGCTGCCAACCTCATTTTCCGGCTGCACCATGATGACCGTATTCTGGGCATCATGATCGCGGATATAGGTCATCAGCTTCAGGAAGGCGCGCTTGTCCGCCTCCAGCGTCGCCGCGCCATGGGGAGACAGGACGCCATGATCCTTGCCATCCTTGGTCTTCATGCGCGGGAAGCGGCGATTGTCGAGCTTCACCCAGTCGGGCGTATAGGCCAGCCCCGTATTCTTCCACGCACCGAACCACAGCAGCACGATGCGCTTGTCATGCTTGCGCGCTTCTTCGAGCAGGGTCTGGACGAAGCTATAGTCGAACGTCCCCTCCTTCGGCTCCAGTTGCTCCCAGGCGATCGGCACTTCGACCGTGTTGGCGCCGATCCGGTCGAGCGTTACCCAGACCTTTTCCAGCGGCGCGGCATAGTTGCTGCTGTTGTTGACCTGTCCGCCCAGCATCAGGAAGGGCGCGCCGTCCACGATCAGGGCATGGCGGCCAGCCTTGGTTTGGATATGCGGAACGTCACTTTGCGCCAGAACGGGCGTGGCGGTCAGAAGAGTGGCGGCGAGCAGAAGCCGGGCAAGGGTCATGAAAGGGCCTTTCAGGGCTGTTCGTCGAGGGAGAAGATGCGGGTCGCTTCGGTCCATTTGGCGCCGGGCACGGCCCAGGGCAGCGGGCGCTGGACACCGTCCATCTGCGCTTCCCAGGCTTGTACTGCCGGATCGGCCGCATCCGCCGCCGCCTTGACCGCAGGATCGAAAGCGGGGCCGGTTTCCATCAGCATGACGAGGCGATTGCCGCTGCGATAGATATCCATCGCCGTCACATCGGCGTTGCGGATACTGGCGCCGATCGCCGGTGGCAGCACCCCCGATGCGTGCCACGCCTCATAATGGGCGATGGCCTCCGCATCGTCGGCCAGATCGATCAGCAGGACATGCCGCATCAATTGACCCAGCCGCCGTCGATCACATGGACCGCGCCGGTAGTGAAGGCAGCCTCGTCACTGGCGAGATAGAGGACGAGATTGGCAATCTCCTCCGCCCGGCCGAGCCGACCCATGGGCTGACGCGCGACGAAGGCGGCCTGCGCCGCTTCATAATCGCCGGTGTCATGCAGGCGCTGTTGCAGCGAGGGCGTGTCGATCGTGCCGGGGCAGATGCAGTTGCAGCGCACCCCCTGCCCCACGAAATCGGCGGCCACCGCCTTGGTCAGGCCGATGACGCCCGCCTTGCTCGCGCCATAGGCGAAGCGATTGGGGATGCCCTTCACCGAACTGGCGATCGAGGACATGTTGACGATCGACCCGGCGCCCTTTTCCACCATGGCGGGCAGGAAGGCGCGGATCGTGTGATACATGGCGGTCATGTTGAGCGAGAGGGCGAAATCCCAATCCTCTTGGCTGCATTCCAGGATAGTACCGGCATGCACCACGCCCGCGATATTGGCGAGAATGTCGACCGGGCCGACTTCCGCCGCCAACGCCCGCACCGCTGCGCCATCGGTCGCGTCGAGCGCACGCAATTCGCAGCCGTCCAAACCTTCCAGCGCATCGAAATCCCGGTCGGTCGCGATCACCCGCGCGCCCTCCGCCACGAAACGCTGTGCGCTTGCCCGGCCGATGCCGCGCGCCGCCGCCGTGATCAGCGCGACTTTGCCTTCCAGACGGCCGCTCATGCGCGGACACTCGTCGGGAGACATTCGGGGCCGATGGGATCGAAAGCCTTGTAGGTCAAAATAAACTCCTGATGGCCAAGGGATTCTGAAATGCTGCGTGTCCCCGCCGCGATGGCGAGCACCTTGTCGTATATCTCCGTGCCGACCTGTTCCAGCGTCGCTTCGCCTTCCAGGATGCGGCCGGCATTGACGTCCATGTCGGCGGCCAGACGGCGGCCGGTGTCGGGATTGGCGCAGATCTTGATGACTGGCGAAATGGCCGATCCCACCACCGATCCGCGCCCGGTGGTGAACAACGTCAGATGCGCGCCGCACGCGATCAGTTCGACGATCTCGGCATTGTCGGAGATGTTGGGGAAGCCGAAGCGCGGCTCGCCATCGGGCACGACATCCAGCAGATAGAGGCCACCCGTCGGTGGCACATCGCCCGGCTTCAATATGCCGTCGATGGTCGAGGAGCCGGATTTGGAATAAGCCCCCATCGACTTTTCCTCCTGCGTCGTCAGCCCGCCTTCCGCATTGCCCGGCGCGAAGCTGCCAAAGCCCATGATGGTGTAATAGCGCTCCGCCTTCTGCACGCACTCCTCGATCGCGACCGCCAGTTCGGGCGTGCGGGCGCGATCGGCCATGATCGTTTCGCAGCCGACCAGTTCGCCTGTCTCCTCGAAAATGCAGGCCGCGCCGTCCGCGACCAGCCGGTCGAACGCGCGCCCCACCGCCGGATTGGCGGTGATGCCGCTGGTTCCGTCCGACCCGCCGCAGATGGTGCCGACGACCAGTTCCTCGACACCCATGTCGACGCGCGGCACATCGGCGATGGCGGCGCGCACGCGCGCCACCGCCTCCAGCCCCGCCGCGATCGTCGCCGCCGTGCCACCCACCTCCTGGATCACCAGCAGTTCGGCCGGCCGCCCGCTCGCCCGCGTCATCGCCAGCAGGCGCTCGCGGTTGAAGCTCTCGCAGCCCAGCGACACGATCACCAGCCCGCCGACATTGGGATGGGTGGCGATCGCCTCCATCACCTTGGCCGCATAGGCGTTGGGATAGCAGCCGGGAAAGCCGATCAACTGGACATCGGGATCATCCGCCTTGTCCACGATCCGCCGCGCGACATGATGGGCGCATTCCACCAGATAGGCGACCGCCACGACATTGCGGATGCCCTTGCGCCCATCCTGTCTCTGCCAGGCGCGGATCATGCCCCCTGCTCCAGTGCTGTGCGGGTGTGGCTGCTGATATAGTCGCTCTTCATATTGTGCATATGGACCCATTCGCCGGTAGCGGCGTCGGCGGTCATCGATCCGATCGGCGCGCCATATTTGATGATCTTGTCCCCGGCGCACAGCGCCGTGCGGGCGACCTTGTGCCCGATAGCGATCCCTTCGCGCGCCGGGATAGTGCCCCCCGAAGATGGCAGGATATCGCCAGCCTCAATCGCGCGGACGCAGATGAGGACATTGTCATTGGGATGCAGCAGGATCAGCCGCGCATCATCCTGAAGCATCGCATTTTCTTTCAAGGAAGCGTCGAGCGCGGGCCAGAGCGCATCGGGCAGCGGGACGGCCATCCGCGCCATCGTGTCCGCCACCTGATCGGCACCGACCAGACCGGGGATGACGCTGACGACCGCCGGATGGCGCAACGGGAATTGCAGTGCCGCGACAGGCAGCGGGACATCATATTGGCCGCAGGTGTCGGACAGGCGCTGCGCCTTGCCCAATATCTCCGCGCTGGGTACGGCATAGTCGAAATGCAGCGGGCCTTTGAGGTCGCGGGCCAATATGCCGCTATTATAGGGGCCGCCGACGATCACCCGCACGCCCAATTCCGCGCAACGCGCCAGCAGCCGTTCCGCGCTGCGGTCCAGCAACGTGTAGCGGCCGGCGAGCAGGATCATGTCCAGTTCCACATGGTCGAGCAGTTCGTCGCAGATCGCGACTTCATTCACGCCGATGCCGATCGCGCCGACCGCCCCCGCATCGCGCAAATCGCGCATCGCCCGGTAGCCGCCGTTCAGAAAGGCGCGCAGATGATCGGCATGCGCCTCGCCATGCGTCACCCGACCCAGATCATGCGCCAGCAACAGGTCGATCCGGTCCCGCCCCAGCCGCGCCCGGCTGCCGTCGAAAGCGTGCAATATCGCATCATAGCCATAGTCGAACACCGGCTCGAACGGATCGGCATCGACAAAGCCATGCCGTTCGCCCTGCGCATCGGTGGGCACCAGCAGGCGCCCGACCTTGGTCGACACCACAGCCTCGCCCGCCGGATCACGCTCCGCCAGCATCGCGCCGAGCCGCCGTTCGGCGAGGCCAAAGCCATAATGCGGCGCGCTGTCATAATAGCGAATGCCCACGTCCCAGGCGGCGTCCAGCGTGGCGCGCGCCTCCGTATCACTCACCACGCGATAGAGATTGCCGATGGGCGCGGTGCCCATGCCAAGGGTCGGAAAGGGGATCATGCGGTTCCTTCCCGGCACGCGGTGCGGGCATGGAGGGCGACGACGGCGAAACAGAAAGCGGGCACCAGCATCGCCATGCGGATCGTGCCGCTGATGTCGGACAGCAGGCCCATCGCCATGGTCAGCACGGCGCCGCCGATAATGGCCATGACGATCATCGATGCCCCCGCCTTGGTCAGCGGGCCAAGGTCACGCAACGACAACGCGAAGATGGTGGGGTACATGATCGACATGAAGAAGCTGGTGGCGACCAGCGCCACAAGGCCGACAAGCCCGCCAGCGACCGCCAGCAGAGACAGGGCGATATTGATCCCGGCAAACAAAGCCATCAGCCGCGCGCCCTCGACCTTCGCCAGCAGCGCGGCGCCAACGAAACGGCCGACCATGAACAGCGCCAGCGACAGGGTCAGCAGCCAGGCCGCCTTCTGCGCGCCGATGCCCGGCATCACCTGTTCGGCATAGCGGATCAGATAGCTCCAGATGCCGACCTGCGCACCGACATAGAAAAATTGCGCGACCACCCCGGCCAGATAGCGGGGTCGACGCAGCAGCGCGCCATAGCCCGCCAGCGCCGGGCCGCCATGGGGCTCGCCCTGCGTGGCGGCGCGCGGGAAACGGGTGAAGGCCAGCGCCGCCGCCCAGCCCAGCACGACGATCGCGATGGCAAGATAGGGCAAGCGTACCGCCGCCGCCCCGGCCGCGCCTTGCTGTGGCGCGTCGGACAGGATCAGCGTCGCGCCCAGCGCCACGCCTGCGATCGACCCCAGCGGGTTGAAGGCCTGCGCCAGATTGAGCCGCTGCGCGGACCTGTCCGCCGCGCCCATCACCGCGACCATCGGATTGGCTGCCGTCTCCAGAAAGGCGAGGCCACTGGCAATCACGAACAGCGCAAAAAGAAAGAAGCCATAGCTGAGCTGGCTTGAGGCCGGCAGAAACAGCAAGGCACCGCCGCCGAACAGCAGCAGGCCCAGGATCACCGTCGCCTTGTAACCCAGCCGTTCCGCCACCAGGGCGGCGGGAATGGCGAAGCAGAAATAGCCCAGATAAAAGGCCGACTGGACCAGCCCCGACTGAAAATCCGTCAGGGAAAAGACGTGCCGAAAATGCGCGATCAGCACGTCATTCAGATTATTCGCCATGCCCCACAGGAAAAACAGCCCCGTAGTCAGGACCATCGCCGCGCGGCTGCTCCGTTCGTGGTCGCTCCGTTCGACGCTGGCTCCAGGCATGTGCATCAGGCTCTCCTCTCTTCTACCCAAGAAGGCAGACCGGCCCTTTATGGGTCCGGTCTGCCAGGGGAGGGACGCTATGAACGCCCGCACCATGCATCAATAGGTGATGCGAGCGGTAATGCTGACGCGACGGTCGTTGACCACCGAAGACTGCGGACGGCTGGCAATGCCATAATAGGTCTTGTTCTCGGTATTGGTCAGGTTCACGCCATCCACGGTCAGGCCGAAATGATCGTTGACGGTATAGGTCAGCGATGCATCCACCTGGCCACGGGCCGCGTTGAAGATCGGCAGGTTGCCGCTGCCATTGCCGCTGGTGGTTACGACATATTTGCTACGCCAGTTATAGGCGACACGCGCCGATAACGGACCCTTGTCGTAGAAACCGATCAGGTTGTAGCTGTATTTGGACAGCTGCTCCAGCGGCACGAACAACTGGTTGCCTTCATTGTCCGTCGCGCCGGGGCTGGGTGCCTTGCTGTCGACATAAGTGAAGTTGGCCTGCACGCCAAAGCCCGACCACAGACCCGGCAGGAAGTCGAAGAAGGTGTTGCCGCCGACTTCGAAGCCCTTGATCTTGCCATTGTCGCCATTCACCGGACGCGACACCTGATAGGTGTAGCTATTATCGCCGAAGGTATAGGTTTCCGGCGTGGTCACATTGGCGATGAAGCCGTCAACCTTCTTGTAGAAGGCCGCCGCATAGACCGACGATGTGCGCGAGAAATAATATTCCAGGCTGGCATCAAGCTGCTTGGCCGTCAGCGGCTTCAGATAGGGGTTGCCCGACGAAGCGGTACGCTGCGCACCGGTCGGGTTCAGCTCATAGATGATGATGTTCGGATTGAGCTGGGTGAAGTCCGGACGGCTGAGTGCTTCTGATGCCGCCAGACGCAATTGCAGCCGGTCGGTCAGGTGGAAGTTCAGGTTCAGGCTGGGCAGCGCCTTGGTATAGCTCGAATTGACACTGATCGCCTGATAATTGATCGGACCATTGGTTGGCAGGCCATTGTCGTCAGTGATCTCTTCCGAATAGCCCTGGAAGCCCGAAGTGCCGACCTTCGTCTTCACCACGCGAACGCCGATATTGCCTTCGAACGGCACGACGAAACCGTCGGACCCGAACTTGGCCAGCGCATAGGCGGTATAGGTCTTTTCGCTCTGCGTGTTGCGATCGCTGGGCTGATAGCCCACGCCTTGCAGCAGGGCAGCGGAATTGGCGGTATAGGGCGCCAGCGCCGCACGGGTCGCATCATAATCCAGCACTGTGCCGCGATCGAAGAAGACCGCGCCAGCAGGCACATTCGCAGCGCCGCGATACAGGTCACTGAAGCTATGCACTTCCAGCAGGCTCGCTGGCAGCGTGCTCAGGCCATAATAGGCGTAGGTGCTGCTGTCGGTGACGGCCGAACGATCCGTGTAGCGCGCGCCCACCTTGATCGACCGCAGGAAGCTGTCGTCGAACTTATATTCCGCGTCCAGACGACCGGCATATTCGGTGCCGACCGAATGTTCGATATGGTCGAGATAGCCTGCACCCGATGCATAATTGGCAGGGTCGGTAACCAGACCATTGCCGTTGCTGGCATCATTGTCAGGCGTGATGATCATCGTCGGCACGCCATTGCCGACTTCCTGATACAGACGCTCGGCCGTGGAGGAGAGGATCACGATCGAGCGCTGGCCGTCGGTAACACCCTTGATATACTGGAAGTCGCCCGTGAAGGACAGGCGATCGGTCGGCTTCCACTTGGCGTTGAACGAATAATCACTCGTCACCGAATGGCGCGTTTCCAGGCTGGTGTTCGAATTGATCGGCACATTGACGAAGGTACCGCTGCGGAAATTGCCGTCTTCGTCATAGGTGAAGGGCGCCGAATAATCGGGGGTGATGTCATTGTCGCCGGTATAGGCGAAGAAGCTGTAGTCACCGTAACGGAACTTATAATCCGAACGGACATATTCCGCAGTCAGTTCCAGCGTGTCGCTGGGCCGCCACTGAACGGCGGCGTCGATGCCCAAGCGGCGGCGATCGCCCAGATACTGACCGATGCCCACGCCATGCGCGAGATAGGTCGTCTGGCCGGTGCGACCAAGGCCGCTGAGAACGGCGGCGTCCGCTTCATCGCTGGGATCGAGCAGATAGAAGGGCTGGCTCGAAACCTGGTCCTGACGGAAGGAGGTCTTCTGATAGCCGACGTCGACCATGACGCCGATTTCACCGATGCCCGTGTTCCAGCGATCCGACAGCAGCAGGTTCGCCTGCGGCTGCGACTTGCCATACAGGTCATAATAGTTGTTCGACACGCTGGCCGATGCCTTGAACCCGTCAAAGTCGAACGGCTTGCGGGTGCGCAGGTTGATCAGGCCGCCAATGCCGCCTTCGATCAGGTCGGCCGACGGGTTCTTATACACGTCCACGCCGGCGAGCAGTTCGGAGGGCACATCCTCCAGGCTCAGATTGCGGCCGCCATTGGCGGTGAAGACGTCGCGGCCGTTGATTTCGGTACGGACCTGGCTGAGGCCGCGAATGGCGACGGAGGAGCCTTCGCCAAAGCTGCGCTGAATCTGGATGCCGGTGATGCGTTGCAGGGCTTCGGCGACGTTGCGGTCGGGCAGCTTGCCGATGTCTTCCGCGACGATGGAGTCGACGATCACGTCGCTGTTGCGCTTGATCGACTGCGCGCTGGACAGGCTGGCGCGGACGCCGGTGACGACGATGTCGCCATCTTCGACTGCGGCCGTGGCCTGATCAGGGGAGGTCGCATCCTGCGCATGGGCGCTGACGCCCAGCGTCAGGCTGGCGATCGAAATGCCGGCCAGCAGCACGGCGCGACGCGGCGTGTAAATCATCTTGGTCATGAAACCCTTCCTCTCCCTGGCTCCCGATCGGAGCGCTCAATCGATTCGCGGCCGCAAACTGGCCGAAATATTTCCCTTTCATGTCCTGAGCCGCGTTTGGGAGCGGTACCAAGACGCGGTCCTATTACTCCCACATTTTCGATTATGAAATATAAAAATTGATTTCACATGTGGATTACGCTTAGGAAGCGCTGTCCATGCAGTCGATTGCGACAGCCAAGGGCCCATAAATTCGGGGGAGGAAAATGACCGGGAAGACGCGCTATCAAGCCCCGGCGCTGACGAAGGGCCTGGAAATATTGGAGCTTCTCGCCGCCGCGAGTGAGCCGCTTATCATGTCTGACATATCCATCGCCCTTGGCCGGTCTGTCAGTGAAATATTCCGCATGCTGCAAGTGCTGGAAGAGCATGGCTATATCGCCCGGGCAGAAGAGGGCTATCGCCTGACCAACCGCCTCTTCGCGCTGGGCATGAGCCAGCCCCCCATTCGCGACCTGGCATCCACCGCCCTGCCGGTGATGCAGGATCTGGCGCGCAAGGCCGGCCAGAGTTGCCATCTGGGTGTCGTATCCGGCGCGGAAATGGTCGTCATCATCGCGATCGAAGCGCCGGGCCTGTCGGGCTTCGCCGTGCGCGTCGGCTATCGTCGGCCGCTTTACCGATCCAATTCGGGTCGCATCCTCCTCGCCTTCCAGTCGCCCGATGTACGGGCCGCCATGCTGGAGGATATCCGCGCAACCGGCGCTCCCTTCGATGAAGCCGAACTGATTGCCAGACTGGATGCGGCCGTGGCGACGGGCGGCGCCGTTTCGCCCAGCCCGATGCTGACCGGCATTACCGATCTGTCCGCGCCGATCCTGGTCGGCGATGTCGCCCGCGCGGCGCTGACCATGCCCTTTGTCGATGGCGCGGCCAACCGGGTGAGCATGGACGATTGCAACAGCATGTTGCGCAGCGCCGCCGCATCAATCGGCACCGCCATGTCGCCATTCATGGCGATCCCCCCGCGCCCCATGGAGAATGGACAATGACCGCCATCGACCGCCGCGCCGCGCTGATCGCCGCTGCCGGACTGGCCGCCCTGCCCAGCCTTGCCAGCGCGCAGATCATGGCCGCCGACGAGATTATCGATCTGTGGCCCGGCACCCCGCCCGGCGGCACCAACGCGCGCATCGTCCGCAAGATAGCCGATCAATCCAAAGACCCGTCCAAGCCCGATCGCTTTGTGACCGGCATCGACCGTCCCATTCTGGTCGTGCGTCGCCCTGCCCGCCCCAATGGCGCGGCGATGCTGGTGGTGCCTGGCGGCGGCTATGGCTTCCTGTCCTATGACAATGAAGGCACCCGTCAGGCCGCATGGCTCAATGCGCGCGGCATCACCGCCTTCATCCTGCTCTATCGCCTGCCCGGCGAAGGCTGGAAGCGGCGGGAGGATGTCCCGCTTCAGGATGCCCAGCGCGCCATGCGCCTGATACGCGCAAGAGCTGTCTCGCTCGGTGTCGCAAAAGACCGGATCGGCGTACTCGGCTTTTCCGCTGGCGGCCATCTGGCCGGATCGCTCGCGACGCGCCATGGCGAGCCGGTCTATGATCCCGTCGACGCCGCCGATCGCGAAACGGCCCGGCCCGATCTGGCGGCCCTGATCTATCCTGTGGTCAGTCTGGACGCCCCCTTCACCCATGGCGGGTCGCGCGACATGCTGCTGGGCGAAAGCGCCGATGCACAGGCGCGCCGCAACCGGTCGGTCGAACTGCGGGTCGATGCCGCCACGCCCCCCGTCTTCCTCGTCCATGCGAGCGACGACGGGCTGGTCCCGCCCGCCAACAGCATTGCGCTGTTTCAGGCGATGGAAGCGGCCAAGCATCCGGTCGCGCTGCACATCTTCGAGGATGGCGGCCATGGCTTCGGTACGCGCCTACCCCGCACGATGCAGGCCGCCGCATGGCCAGACCTGTTCGCGACTTTCGCTGCAAAGCACGGGCTGATCCCGGCATGAAATATATGCTGCCTGTCCTGTTTCTGCTGACGGCAGGTGCGGCGCAGGCCGTGGCCGGCGACTATCAAAGCTCGCCCGAACGGCGTACTGTGGCAGAGAAGGATTGGGGGCCATGGCTTGGCCCCTTCCGTGCCAAGCTGGTGCCCAGCCTGATGCAGGATTTCGGCGAACGTTATCTCTATGCCCCCGCCAATGCTGCCCTGCCCGCGCCGAAACCTGGCGAGCAGCGCGTAGTCTTTCTGGGCGATTCCATCACCGATCGCTGGAATCTGGCCGCCAGCTTCCCCGGCAAGCCCTATGTCAATCGCGGCATCGGCAGTCAGGTGACGGCGCAGATGCTGCTGCGCTTCCATCAGGATGTGGTGGCGCTGAAGCCCAAGGTCGTGGTGATCCTGTCCGGCATCAATGACGTGCAGGGCTTCCTGCAACAGGAAACACCCGATCAAATCGAGGCCAATTGGGAAGCGATGGCCGACATCGCCACCGCTCATCATATCAGGGTCGTGTTCGGATCGATCCTGCCGGTCAACAACTACACCGACGCGGCAAAAGATGTCGTTGCGGAACGCAAGCCTGCCGAACTGGTCGCACTCAACCAGTGGCTGCGCGCCTATTGTGCGCAGCATGGCCATGTGTTCGCGGACTATCATAGCGCGATGGTCGACCCGAACGGCCTGATGACCGCCGCCTATACGCAGGACGGCGTGCATCCGCTCGACAATGGCTATGCCGTGATGGCGCCGATCGCGCAGCAGGCGATCGACCGGGCGCTGCGACAGAAATGAAAAAGGGAGAGATAAGGATGTTTCGCCTGACGGCTGCTCTTTGCGCGCTGGCACTCGCCGGCGCCGCGCATGCGGAAACCAAGGTGCCGGGCGATCCCCATGCCGACGATCCGGTCGGCATCGTCGCCGATCCCTGCCCGGTCCACCCTAAACCGACCGATGAGGCGGGCTGGAAATTTTGGAACCTGCACATGCTGACCCGCGATTTCGGGCAGCTGTGCCGCTATGCCGCCGCCAACAAGGCGATTGAGGGGCAAAAGGTGCGGGTCGTCTTCATGGGTGATTCCATCACCGACAACTGGATCAACCTGGACCCGGCCATGTTCCAGAACGGGCTGGTCGATCGCGGCATCAGCGGCCAGACGACGCAGCAGATGCTGGTGCGCTTCCGCAATGACGTGATCGCGCTGAAGCCGCAGGCGGTCCACATCATGGCGATGACCAACGACATCGCCGGCAATACCGGCGCGGCGACGATGGAAACGGTGCTGGGCAATATCCAGACCATGGCCGACCTCGCCCGTGCGCACGGCATCAAGGTCATCATCGCCTCCGTGCCGCCCGCCGCAGCCTTCCCCTGGAGCCCCGGCATGACGCCCGCGCCGCAGGTCGCCGCGATCAACAAGTGGCTAGCCGACTATGCCCGCGCCAACGGCTTCACCTTCGTCGATTATCATAGCGCGATGGCGCAGCCCGATGGCGCGATGAAGCCGGGCCTGTCCAGCGACGGCGTCCATCCGACCAGGGAAGGCTATGCCATCATGCGCCCGCTGGCCGAAGCCGCGATCGCCCAGACTTTGGGGAAGAAGTGATGCAGGATTTCGGACGCCGATCCTTCCTGGCGGGCGCGGCTGCGCTGGGCCTCGCCAATGCCGCCCGCGCGGCCAGCCCGATGGGCACCGCCAAGGGCCCGGTGCAGGCAAGCTGGCCCTCGCTGGTCGACAATTACCGCTATCCCGACTGGTTCCGCGACGCGAAGCTGGGGATGTGGTCGCACTGGGGGCCGCAATCGGTGCCGGCGCAGGGCGACTGGTATGGCCGCTTCCTATATATGCAGGGCCACCCGATGTACGAGCACCACCTCAAGACCTACGGCCATCCGTCGGTCGCGGGGATGAAGGACATCCAGAATCTGTGGACCGCCGACAAATGGGATCCCGATGCGCTGATGGCCAAATATCAGAAGGCCGGCGCCAAATATTTCATGGCGCTGGCCTGCCATCACGACAATCTGGACTGTTACGACAGCCGCTACCATGCCTGGAACAGCCTGCGCGTCGGGCCGAAGAAGGACATCGTCGGCATCTGGGAAAAGGCGGCGCGCAAGGCCGGCCTGAAATTCGGCGTGTCGAACCATGCCGCCCATGCCTGGCACTGGTATCAGCCCGCTTATGGCTATGATCCGGTCGGCCCGCAGAAGGGCGTGCGCTACGACGCGTACCGGCTGCGCAAGGAAGACGGCAAGGGCCAATGGTGGGACGGTCTCGACCCGCGCGAACTCTATACCGGCGGCCATGCCGTGCTGCCCGACGGCATCGACACGATCGAGGCGATGGACAAGTGGCACGACGCGAATAACGGCCAGTGGATCGAGACCGGGCCGAAGGACGACCCGGCCTATGTCACCCGCTGGCTGCTGCGCCAGACCGATCTGGTCGCAAAGTACAAGCCCGACATGGTCTATATGGACGATCATGAACTGCCCTTCGGACCCGTAGGGCTGGAAGCGGCGGCGGACTATTATAACCGCTCGATCGAGTGGCACGGCAACATCGATGTGGTGCTGACCGGCAAGCAGCTCAAACCCTATGCCCGTTTCGGCATGGTGCAGGATGTGGAGCGCGGCTTCACCGACCATCTGTGGGACGAACCCTGGCAGACCGACACCTGCATCGGCGACTGGTTCTACAATGAAGCGCGCCTGCACGACAAAAGCTACAAGAGCGCCGAGGAGGTCATCCAGCGCCTCGCCGATGTCGTGTCAAAGAACGGCAACCTCATGCTCTCCATCCCGCAGCCCGGCGATGGCTCCATCGACAGCGAGACGGAGAAGGTGCTGGACGGCATGGCCGGATGGATGGTCCATGGTGGCGAAGCGATCTTCGGGTCGCGGCCCTGGCGCATTTATGGCGAAGGGCCGACCCAACTCATCGCCGGCATGCAGAATGAGGAGAAGGCCAAGCCCTTCACCGCGCAGGATATCCGCTTCACCACCAACAAGGGCGCGCTTTACGCTCTGTTCCTCGGCCGGGCGCAGGGATCTACGACTATAAGCGCACTGGCGCGCGGCCGCACGGGCGGTCAGATCGAACGGGTGACACTGCTCGGCGGTGGCCCGCTTGCCTTCCGACAGGATAGCGCGGGCCTTCATTTCACCATGCCGCATGGCGTCAATTTCGTGCCGGCCGTCCGCATCGACGGCCATGGCCTCGTTTAAGAACAGGGATTTACAGGGATGATCGCAAGAAAACTCACCGCCTTCGCGCTTGGCGCGTCCTGCCTTGCCATGGCCGCGCCCGCCTTTGCCGAACCGATGGCGCTGCTCGATCGCCATGGCAGCCGGGTCGCAGTCGAACCCTATGCGCCCAACATCGTGCGCGTGACGATCGCGGTCGACCCTGACCTTGCCTCCGCCGCGCCGGGCGAAGGGCCGAACGCGAAGGCGGATGCATCGGGCTGGACCCACCGCACCGACGCGACTGGCGACATCTTCTCCTCCTCCGCCATCAGCCTGACCATCGATGCCAAGGAATGGCCCAAGGCACCGACCCAGATGGAGCGCTATTTCGCGCCCGCCCTGCCGCCGGTCAGCCTGTCGGTGAAGGATGCCAGCGGCAATCTCCTCACCAAGATGACCGGCTGGGAAATGTCCCCCGTGACGGTCAATGGCGAAAAGACCTTCAAGGTCGGCGCCAGCTTCGATTCCCCGGCGGACGAACATTATTATGGCCTGGGCCAGAACCAGGAAGGCTATATGGATCTGCGCGGTAAGCAGATCGACTGTTCGCACAGCTATGACGCGCCGGCGGGTGAAACCGTCTGCGTGCCCTTCCTCGTCACCAACAAGGGCTATGGCATCGTCTGGGACAATCCAGCCCGCACTTTGGTCTGGCCGGGCCTGCACAGCAGCACCCGCTTCCAGAGCCAGGTCGGCGAGCGCGTTTCCTTCTTCGTCATCACCGGCAAGACCACCGACGAACTCTATGCCGGCTATGCCAAGCTGACCGGCGCAACGCCGCTGCCGCCCAAGGCCGGCTTCGGCCTGATCCAGAGCAAGGCGCGCTACGAGAGCCAGAAGGAACTGCTCGACATCGCCAATGGCTATCGTCAACGCAATCTGCCGCTCGACGTCATGGTGCTCGACTGGTTCTACTGGACCCGCATGGGCCAGCTCGACATCGACCACACCTATTATCCCGATCCCAAGGGGATGAACGACACGCTCAATGCCATGGGCATGCGATCGATCGTCAGCGTCTGGCCCCGTTTCGAGCGCGAGGGCCGCTATTTCGAATATTTGAAGGCCAAGGGCTGGTTCCTGCATGACAAGGACGGCAATCCCATCGACGGCCTGCCATCTCGCTCCGACCGGGCTGGCGCGCTGATCGACAGCACCAATCCGCAGGCGCGCGAATGGTTCTGGGGCAAGATCCGCGACAATATCGCGAGCCAGGGCTTCGACTGGTTCTGGCTGGACGAGACCGAGCCGGACCTGATCCCCGACGGCTATCAATATTCGATCGGGTCGGGCGACCGCTATCACAACCTGTTCCCGCTGGTGCACACCACCGGTGTCGCCGAAGGATCGGAGCGGGACCGCCCCAATTTCCGCAACATGATTCTGGCCCGCGCCGCCTATCTGGGGTCGCAGCGCAATGGCGGCCTGTTCTGGTCGTCGGACGTCAAGTCGACCTGGGAAGCGCTGGAGCGGCAGGTGCCCGCCGGCCTCAACTTCACCGCGTCGGGCCTGGCCTATTGGGGCAGCGACATTGGCGGCTGGCAGTGGCCGAGCGGCCCGAAGGCGGAAAATCCCATTCTGGTCGATCCCGCCGGGGCTACCGCGATGGGCGCGGATTATCCCGACTATCCCGAACTGTTCGTGCGCTGGTTCCAGTATAGCGTGTTCACGCCGACGCTGCGCATCCATGGCCAGCGCCCCGGCACGGCGCTGTGGGAATATGGCAAGGCGGCCGAGCCGATCCTGGCCGACTGGCTGCGCCTGCGCTACACGCTGATGCCCTATATCTATGCGCTGGGCCGTCACACCTATGACACTGGCGCGCCGTTCATGCGCGGCCTGTTCATGGACTTCCCGAACGATCCCAAGGTGTCGGATATCGGCGACCAATATATGTTCGGCCCCGCCTTCCTGGTCGCCCCGGTGACGAAGCAGGGCCAGACCAAGCGGTCGGTCTATCTGCCCGCCGGCACCGGCTGGTATGATTACTGGACCAACCAGAAGTTTGAGGGCGGCCAGACGATCGAGGTCGACGCCCCGATCAACCGCCTGCCCGTGTTCGTGAAGGCCGGTTCGATCGTGCCGATGGGCGTGCAGGTGAAGAGCACGGCCGAGAAGCAGGCTCTGGAAAGCATCCGCGTTTATCCGGGTGCCGATGCGCGCTTCACCCTGTATGACGATGACGGCACGACCAATGCCTATCGCAAGGGCGGCATGAAGGCCGAACTGGTCTGGGACGACAAGGCAAAGACGCTGACGAGCAAGACGAAGCTGCCCACCGGCCAGGCCATCGGCGGCCTGGTGCAGATCGTCGGTCAATAAGGAGACTAGAGACATGACGGGTATCAATCGCCGCGAACTGGGCCTGGGCCTTGGCGCCGCTGCGCTGGGTGCGGGCCTGGCCGGATCGACGGGCGTTTCCGCGCAGGCGACCGCCACCGGCGCGCCGCAGGGCAATCTCGCCTTCCCTTCCGACTTCCTCTGGGGCTGCGCGACAGCCTCCTATCAGATCGAAGGCGCGGTGAACGCGGATGGCCGGGGCCAGACCAACTGGGATGTGTTTTCGCACACCCCCGGCAAGGTCGCCAATGGCGACACCGGCGACGTCGCCTGCGACAGCTATAACCGCTATCAGGACGATATCGCGCTGCTGAAGGCGCTGGGCGTCAAGGCCTATCGCTTCTCGATCGCCTGGTCGCGCATCTTCCCCAATGGCCGGGGCAAGCCCAATGCCAAGGGGCTGGACTATTATAACCGTCTGGTCGACGGGCTGCTGGCGGCGGGCATCACACCCCATGTCACCATGTTCCATTGGGATCTGCCGCACGCGCTGCCGGGCGGCTGGCAGAATCGCGACACCAGTTATGCCTTTGCCGATTATGCCGGCTACACCGCGGGCAAGCTGGGTGATCGCGTCAATCACTTCATGACGCTCAACGAACTGCGCTGCTTCACCGACCTCAGCTACATGACCGGCGGCAAGGCGCCGGGCCTGAAACTGCCGATGAAGGAGGTGAACCAGGTGCGCCACCATGGCGTGCTGGCCCATGGTCTGGGCGTGCAGGCGATCCGCGCGGCGACCAAATCGGGCACGCAGGTCGGCATTGCCGACAATCCCAACATCTATGTCCCCGCGATCGAGACGCCCGAACATATCGAGGCGGTGAAGAAGGCCGTGCGCGAAGAAAACGCCATGTTCCTGACCGCGATCATGGAAGGCCGCTATATCGACAGCTATCTGACCGCGCAGGGCAAGGATGCGCCGGTGGTCAAGGAAGGCGACATGAAACTGATCGGCGCGCCGCTCGATTTCCTGTCGGTCAATGTCTATACCGGCAACACCGTTCGCGCCGACGAAACTGCGCCCTCGGGCTACAAAATCCTGCCCCATCCGGGTCAGGCGCCGCGCATGCCCTCCCCCTGGCTCTATGTCACGCCGGAGGTCATCTATTGGGGCATGCGCGCCATCAGTGAGAACTGGAAGCCCAAGGGCCTCTATATCTCCGAAAATGGCTGCTCGGCCGACGATACGGTCGCGGCGGACGGCAAGGTCTATGACACCGACCGCGTCATGTATCTGCGCAACTACCTCACCCACCTCCAGCGCGCCACGCGCGAGGGCATCCCGGTGAAGGGCTATTTCGTCTGGAGCCTGATGGACAATTTCGAGTGGGAGGATGGCTATACCAAGCTGTTCGGCATTCACCATGTCGACTTCAAGACCCAGAAGCGCACGCCCAAGCTCTCCGCCGACTGGTATCGCGAACTGGTGCGCACCAACAAGCTGGTGTGATCCGATGAAAGGACGGCCCGGTGATCCGGGCTGTCCCTATCGTTCGAACAGGCGATCGGCCAGCGGCTCGCGCGCCTGCCAGCCGCGTTGCTCCAGTTCCGGCGTATCGGAAGATTGCGCCGGATAGCCGATGCACAGCAAAGCGATCAGCGTCCATTCGCTCGGCACGTCGAGCATCGCCGCCAGCGCCGCCGGATCGACGATCGACACCCAACCCATGCCGATCCCTCGCGCCCGCGCCGCCAGCCACAGGCCATGGATCGCCATCACCGTCGAATAGCGCAACATTTCGGGCATGGTGGCGATGCCCAGCCCATGGCCCGCGACCGGCCGATCATCGGAAAAGACGGCGAGGATTTCCGGTGCCTCCCGCAGGCCATGCAATTTCAGCCTGCGATACTGGTCACGCTGAACCGGATCGGCATAGCGCTCCGCCGCCGCCACTATCTGCGCATCGACATGATTGGCAAGGCGCGCACGCCGCTCGCCCGATCGCACCCGCACCAGCCGCCAGGGCTGGGCATGACCGACCGAGGGCGCCAGACTGACGCTGGCCAGCACCGCCTGCATCTCCGCCTCCGGCACCGGATCGTTACGAAAATGGCGCACATCTCGCCGCCAGCGCATCAGCGCGTCGAGTTGCTTCCCGAAAGCCGCATCGAAATCCGGCGGGCCATCGGTCAAAATTCGATGCCCTTCTGCGCCTTCACCCCCGACCGGAAGGGATGCTTCACCATCACCATGTCGGTGACGAGGTCCGCCGCCTCGACCAGCGCATCGGGCGCATTTCGGCCGGTTATGATGACATGCTTCATCGGATCGCGGGCATTCACCACCGCCAGCACCTCCTCGACCGGCAGATAGTCGTAACGCAGCACGATATTCAGCTCGTCCGCCAGCACCATGGCGTAGGACGGATCGGCGATCATTCGCTTCACCTCGTCCCAGGCGGCGCGGGCATTGGCGATGTCGCGGCTGCGATCCTGCGTGTTCCAGGTAAAGCCCTCGCCCATCGGCTTGAATTCGACATGGTCGGGGAAAGCGTCAAACACCGCCTTTTCGCCGGTCGCCATCGCGCCCTTCACGAACTGGACGACGCCGACCTTCATGTCATGGCCGATGGCGCGCGCCACCATGCCCAGCGCGGCGCTCGTCTTGCCCTTGCCCTTGCCGGTATGGACGATCAGCAGCCCCTTTTCCTGGGTCTTGTTGGCCATGATCTTCGCCTGCGCCGCCTGTTTCTTGCGCATCTTTTCGGCGTGGCGGGCTTCGTCCGCTTCGCTCATCTCGCTTCCTTCCGCATCAGATAGACATCCATGATCCAGCCATGCCGCGCCCGCAGCGCCGCCCGTTCGGCGATGATGCGGGGACCGACTTCGTTAAGCGGCCCGGCGATCAGCGCCTGCTGCGCCATGCCCAGATAGGCACCCCACCAGATGGTGACGCCGGCCGGATCGACCGCCTGAAACGCCCCGCCGCCATCCAGCATCACCGCGACGCTGTCCGCCTGAACGGGCCAGCCATGATCGCGCAACTGCCGCCCCGTTGTGATGACGACCGGCTCGGCCAGCGCGTTCAGGGGGATGGCATGGGCAGCGGTCAGCGCCTGAAGGCTGCTGATCCCCGGCACCACATGGACGCGCAGGTCCATGCCCTGCCCGCGCAGCCGGTCAGCGATCCGCAATGTGCTGTCATAGAGCGACGGATCGCCCCAGACGAGCAGCGCCAGCCTGCCGCCATCGGGCAGATGCGCGGCGATCTGCGCACGCCAGCATAGCGCAATGGCATCATGCCAGTCGCTCACCGCCCCCAGATAGTCGCCCTGCGCGCGTCGGACCGGCAGGTCGAATTCGACCACATTCGTCGCGCCGGTCAGCACATCGGCACATATCTGCCGCCGCACCGCGATCAGGTCGCTTTTCTCCTCGCCCTTGCGCGGCAGCAGGATCAGGTCGGCGGCGTTCATCGCCTTGATCGCCGCCAGCGTTAGTTGCTGCGGATCGCCGGTGCCGATGCCGATCAGCGTGAGGTCGATCATCGGACGGGCGCGATCATGTGGAAGAAAGTGCCGGTTACTTGGTCGCGATGCGACCCGGTTTCGGGGACGGCCACGCCATCAGCATCCGTGACATGCGCCAGCGGGGCGTCCGGCTGGTCGATGATCGTCGAATAATGAAATTCATGCCCCCGCAAAGCCGTACCGGCCGCCATCCCCGCGACCGGGGCCAGCAGCGCCGCATGCCGATAGCCCAGATGCATCCGCCGCTGCGCGTAGCTGGTGACGAGGCCGAGCAGCCCGGCCATCGCATGTCTCTCGCCCGCCTTGTCGATCAGTGCTTCCCCCAGCACCATATAGCCGCCGCACTCGCCATGCACCGGCCGGCTTTGCGCATGACGACACAGCCCGGCGAGGAAATGCGATGCCGCCGCGATCCGCCCGGCATGGAGTTCGGGATAGCCACCGGGCAGCCAGACCAGATCGGCATCGGCCGCAGGGGCTTCATCGGCCAATGGCGAGAAGGGCAGTATCTCCGCCCCGGCCCGCTGCCAGCCTTCCAGCAGATGCGGGTAGGTGAAGGAAAAGGCCTCGTCCCGCGCCAGCGCGATACGCTGGGCGGGCGGCAACGGCAGGCCATCGCCCTGCCCCAGCGCCCTGCCCTGCGCCGCCTGCCGGATAGCCTCCAGATCGGCATGGGCGCGAAGGAAGGCCGCATAATCGGCGATGGCGCGATCCAGATCGGGATGCTCGACCGCCTGCACCAACCCCAGATGCCGCTCCGGCAGCGTCAGGTCGCCACGCCGGGGCAGCGCGCCCAGCACCCTGATCCCCGCTGCCTCCATGCCCCTTCGCGCCAGCCGCTCATGGCGCGGACTGGCGACCCGGTTCAGGATCACCCCGGCAAAGGGCAGGTCGGGATCGAAACTGGCAAAGCCCAGCGCAGTGGCGGCGGCGGACTGCGCCTGGCCCGACACATCGATCACCAGCACCACCGGCCAGCCCATGCGTTTGGCGATGTCGGCGCTGGCGCCATGGCCGGTCCCGCCGATGCTGGCAACGCCATCATAGAGCCCCATCGATCCTTCGGCGATGACGATGTCTGCGCCTGCCGCCTCTCCCGCGATGGCATCGATCAGGCCGGGCGCCATCGCCCAGCTATCAAGGTTGAAGGACGCCCGGCCACAGGCGGCACGGTGGAAGGCCGGATCGATATAGTCCGGGCCGCTCTTGTAGGGCTGGACGGTCAGGCCATCTTCGGACAGCGCCCGAAGCAGCCCCAGCATCACCGTGGTCTTGCCAGTGCCCGAAGCAGGCGCGGCGATCATCAGGCCGGGGACGCTCATTCGTTGGACTCCGCAAAGCGCGAATCCGCCGATTGCGGGCGGAAACGGCGGTCATAATCGGGGGCGTAGAGGCTGCTTTCGCCGAAGTCGGGCGATCCCAGCACCTGCCCGACGAGGATCAGGGCGGTGCGCTCCATGCTGCCCGCGACGGCCGCTTCGATGGTGGAAAGCGTGGCACGGACGATGCGCTGGTCGGGCCAGCTTGCGCGCCACACCACCGCCACCGGGCAGTCCGCGCCATGATGCGGGATCAAATCCGCCACCGTCTGCGCCAGATTATGGATCGACAGATGAATGGCGAGCGTCGCGCCGGTCGCACCAAAGGCGGCAAGGCTTTCGGCCGGTGGCATGGCGCTGGCGCGTCCAGGCGTGCGGGTCAACACCAGCGACTGTGCGAGGCCCGGCAGGGTCAGCTCCGCCTCCAGCGCTGCGGCGGCAGCGGCAAAGGACGGTACGCCGGGCGTCACGTCGAAAGGGATGTTTAGCGCCCGCAAGCGCCGCAACTGCTCGCCCATCGCCGACCAGATCGACAGGTCGCCTGAATGGAGCCGCGCCACATCATGGCCATCTTCATGGGCGGCGGCCATTTCGGCGATGATATCGTCCAGCGAGAGCGATGCCGTGTTCACGATCCGCGCGCCAGGCGGGCAATGGTCGAGCAGAGCCGCCGGCACCAGCGACCCGGCATAGAGGCAGACCGGCGAGGCCGTGATCAGATCGCGCCCACGCAGGGTCAGCAGGTCGGGCGCGCCGGGGCCAGCGCCGATGAAATGAATGGTCATAGGGTTGGTCCTTGAGCGATGGCACAGGTCGCCATGCGATCGGATGAGATGCTGCGATGGACGATCAGCCGCGCACCAGAACCGACGGCGGCCAGCGCAGCGGCTTCGCTGACGCTACCTACCCCACGTTCCGCCAGACTGGGGACAAACCGGCTCGGGGTTTCAATGGCGGTCAGCGCGCCGGGGCCAACACCGATGACAGGCAGACCCAAATCCTGTGCCAAAGCCTCCAGCAACGGCAGCTTGTCCTGCGGCGCGGCCAGATGGGTGATCGACAGTCGGCCATCCCGCGCGCCCTCCAGCGCCAGATGCAGCGACTCCACCGTCGCTCCGGTGCGAAAACCGAAACCGGCGACGATCATAGCGTAACGCTCCATTGCACCAGCGGATAACTGGCCCGCCAGCCCCGCCGCGACCCGATCGGCGCAACTTCGGCCAGATCGATCCGCAGCAGATGGCCGCCCTTCTCCGCCTGCCAGCGCACCAGCAGAGCTTCGGACTCTAGCGTCACGGCATTGGCCACCAGCCGCCGCCCGGCGGGCAACCGCGCCCAGAGCGTTTCAAGCAGCGCCTGCGACAGCCCGCCACCGATGAACACAGCGTCCGGCACGCCTTCGGGCAGTCGTTCCGGCGCACGGCCGGTCAGGATCGCGATCCGGTCGACGCCCAGCGCATCGGCATTGGCCCTGATCCGCGTGGCACGCACCGGATCATACTCCACGGCGACCGCCCGATTGGCGGGATGGGCGAGCAGCCATTCGATGCCGATCGATCCCGACCCCGCGCCAATATCCCACAGCAATTCGCCCGGCCGGGGCGCGAGCGCCGACAGGGTCAGCGCCCGCGCCGGACGCTTGCTGATCTGGCCATCATGGTCGAACCAGTCGTCGCTGATCCCCGATGCGCAGGGCAGCACCCGCCCTTCGCCCGCAGTATCGATGCCGATGGCAACGGGGTGCACGATATCCTCAGGGATAGGCGCATCGGCGCGAACCACCCGCACCCGTTCACGCGGGCCGCCCAGTGCCTCAAGGATATGCAAGGGCGTTGCGCCAAAGCCATGATCGCACAGATAGCCAGCCACCTCGCCCACCGCCGCACCATCGCGCAGCAACGCCACGATCCGCTGGCCCGGCGCCAGATACGGCCGCAACCGAGTCACCGGCGCGGCATGAAGCGCCACGCACGCCATGTCCTGCACCGCCCAGCCCAGCCTCGCCGCCCCCAAGGCAAAGGTCGAGGGTGCGGGATGCGCCACCCACTCGTGCGGTGCCAGATGCCGGGTCAGGCTGCTCCCCGCGCCGAACCAGAAGGGATCGCCCGATGCCAGCACCACCACGCGCCGACCCCGCTGCGCCAACAGCAGCGCTATGCCATCGGCAAAGGGGACTGGCCATTCGACCGCCTGCCCCTTATGCTCGCCCAGCAGCGCCAGATGCCGGGCCGGTCCCATGACCAGTTTCGCCGCCTCGATCGCCGCGCGGGCCGGTGATGCCAGCCCGTCCCATCCATCCTCGCCCACGCCGACGATCGTCAGCCATGGCTCTTCCGGACCCTCAACCATACGCAACATCCTGATTTTGGGCGGAACGACTGAGGCAAGCGCGCTCGCCCGCTTGCTGGCCGAACGCGGCGAGCAGGCGACGCTCAGCTATGCCGGTCGGGTCGACAATCCCCGGCCGCAGCCGGTGCCGGTGCGCGTCGGCGGCTTTGGCGGCGCGGAAGGACTGGCCGCCTATCTGCGCCAGCAAGGCATCACCCATCTGGTCGACGCCACTCATCCCTTCGCCGCCATGATGAGCGGCAATGCCGTCATGGCGGCACGACAGACCGGCATCCCGCTCATCGCCCTGACGCGGCCCGCGTGGCGCGCGGAAGAGGGCGATCACTGGACCCATGTGCCCGACATCGCCGCCGCGATCGCCGCGCTGGATGGCCCCACCCGGCGCATCATGCTGGCGCTCGGCCGGATGCACGCCGATGCCTTCGCCGCCCAGCCGCAGCATTTCTATCTGCTGCGCTTCGTCGATGCGCCGATTGTGCCGCCGATCCTGCCCAACCATCATCTGCTGATCGATCGCGGCCCCTTCGATGCCGATGGCGACATGCGATTGATGCAGGATCATGGCATCGACCTGATCCTCTGCAAAAATGCCGGGGGCAGCGGCGCACAGGCGAAACTGATCGCCGCCCGGCACCTTGGCCTGCCTGTGATGATGATCGACCGACCGGCCCTGGCCGACCGGCTGGAGGTCCATGATCCGCGTGCCGTGCTGCACTGGCTGGATCATGCCACCGACCGAGGCGTGTAGAGGATCGGCGCACCCGCCCGCGGGATGAGCCGCGTCTGGCTCGACCCGATGATGACCATGGTACGCATGTCCGCCATCTCCGGCTTCGCCTGTGACAGGGGCACGATGGTCAGCACCTCCTCCGGCGTAGAAACGGCGCGGGCGAACAGGATCGGCCGATCGTCGCCACAGGTTTCGCGCAACAAATCAAGCGTGCGGACAAACCCCTCCGGCCGCGCCTTCGACCGGGGATTATACAAGGCAATGGCAAAGTCCGCCTCGACCGCCAGCCGCAACCGCCGTTCGATCAAATCCCAAGGCTTCAGATTATCCGACAGGTTGATCGCGCAAAAATCATGGCCCAGCGGCGCGCCCGCCCTCGCACTGGCCGCCAGCATCGCGGTAATGCCGGGCAGCACCCTTATGTCGATGTCCCGCCATGCCTCCGGCCCCGCCTCCAGCGCTTCGAACACCGCCGCCGCCATGGCGAAGACGCCCGGATCGCCGGACGACACCACCACCACGCGCCGCCCCGCCGCCGCCATCGCCAGCGCATGGGCCGCCCGCTCCCCCTCCACCCGATTGTCGGTGGGGTGCAGGGTCAGCCCCTCGCGCGGCGCGACCCGCGCGACATAGGGAATATAGCCGACAATGTCGGTCGCTTGCGCCAGCGCCGCTATGACTTCGGGCGTCACCAGCGCCTCGCTGCCCGGCCCCAGCCCGGCAACCATCAGCCAGCCGCTCATGGCCGCCGCCCCTGTCCATGGATCAGCAGGATCGAGAAATAGGGGGTAACGCTGTCCGCCTCCAGCAAAGGCGTCACTTTCTGCTCCGGCATGGCGGCATGTTCGACCAGCCAGGCCTCCGCCTCCCGCCCGGCCGCCGCCACCGCGCGGCGCAGCTTGGGCAGGTTGCGGCCGATCTTCATCACCACCAGCGCATCGGTATCGCTTATGCGACGAACCAGATCCTCCTCCGGCAGGGTCGCCATCAGGACTGTCAGCACATCATCGCCCCAGGTGATCGGCGCGCCGCTGGCGGTCCAGGCCCCCGCCATGCCGCTGATCCCCGGCACGATCCGCACCGGAACCACGCCCGTCAGGCGGCTGTGCAGATGCATGAAGGAGCCATAGAAAAAGGGATCGCCTTCGCACAGCACGACGACATCCTCGCCCGCCTGCGCCAGCGCGGCCAGCCGGTCGGTGCAGTCGGCGTAAAAGGCAGACAGGCTTTCATTATAGCGCGGGTCGCTCAGCGGAATTTCCGTCGTCACCGGATATTCCATCGCAATCTCGATCGCGTCAGGGCGCAGCATCCCCTCAACGATGCGGCGCGCCTGACCGGGTCGACCCGCCTTGCGAAAATAGGCGATGTGGCGCGCGCCACGCACCAGCCGGTCGGTGCGCACGCTCATCAGATCCTGCGCGCCGGGGCCAAGGCCCACGCCATGGATGGTGCCGGGCATATTGCTCATTCCGCGTAGCTCGCCAATGCGTTGATCGCTGCCACGGTGATCGCGCTGCCGCCCAGCCGCCCTTCCACGATGCAGCAGGGCACGGGCTGTTCCGCCCACAGCGCCGCCTTGGATTCCGCCGCGCCGACAAAGCCGACCGGGCAACCGATGATCGCCGCCGGGCGCGGACAGGCCGGGTCAGCCAGCATATCGAGCAGATGAAAGAGTGCTGTCGGCGCATTGCCGATCGCCACCACCGCACCCGCCAGATGCGGCCGCCATAGCTCCAGCGCTGCGGCGGAGCGGGTGTTGCCCATGGCGCGCGCCCGCTCCGGCACCGATGGATCGCCCAGCGTGCAGATCACGTCATTGTCGGCGGGCAGGCGCGCGCGCGTCACCCCTTCGGACACCATCCGCACATCGCACAGGATCGGCGCACCCTGCGCCAAGGCGCGACGCGCCGCTTCCGCAAAGCCGGGAGAAAAACGGATATGCCGCGCGAGATCGACCATTCCGGCGGCATGGATCATGCGAACCGCGACCGGCTCCTCTTCGGCCGAGAAGCGGTCCAGCGCCGCCTCCGCCCGGATGATGCTGAAGGACTGGCGATAGATGGCCGCGCCATCGGTTTCATAGACATGCGGCATCGGTCACTCCCAAATGGGCCAATATGTCGGAATGGGTCATGCCGACCCGCTGCGGCGGCCCGCCGGCTTTGGCATGGCGGGCAAGGTCGTAGCGGCCCTCGCGTCCTGTCAGGCAGAGAGCCGCTGGCGCGGATCGCGCACAACCCTTGGCACAGCCGGAAACATGGAGGCGTCCGGTCACATAGGGCGCGACCTCCCGCGCCAGCGCGCGGGTTTCGACACTGGCCTGCGGGCAGGAGGGCTGACCGGGACAGGCATCGACGCGCAGCAGCGGATCGGCCGGATCATGCAGCAGGCCATCGATCGCCCTGCCCTCCGCCCCCTCAACGATCAGCATCCGCCATGGCGTCAGCCGGACGGAATACGGCGCCAGTTCCGCCAAAGTCGCTGCGTCGATCTGCCCGAACGGCACGCCATAGATAAAGCCAAGCGCATGCCGCCCCGGTCGCAGCGGCAGGACAGGCGTCGCCGCCGCGACATCTCCCTGCGCCCAGTCGGGCAGCGCCGCCTTGTGCCGCACCATGCGTCCGGCTTCGTGGCCACCGCTGGCGACGAACCAGTGCGCCACAGCCAGCAGCGCATCGACGGCATCGCTCCGCGTCACCGCCACGCCCGTCAGTCGGCCGGCCGCGCGCAGGATCAATCCGCCCTGCGCACCCGGCTCGATCCGGAAATCGCCTGCCTTGCCCGTCAACAGTGGCGCGGGGCCGGCATCGATCGCAAAGCCCACCTTGGCCGGCAGGTCGGGAAACTCCGCGAGCCGATCGGCCCATTGCGCAGCGATACAAGCGGTGTCATCCCCCGCTTCCCAATCGGGCGCGACCAACAGCGCCCGGCGCGCTTCCATGACCGGATCGGGATGGACAAGCCGCAGGGCTATCAACCGCCCAATCAGAAGCTCCCAGCCTTGTTCGCTGACACCGCGTATCTGGAGATTGGCGCGGCTGGTCAGATCGATCAGCCCATTGCCATAGGCCAGAGCCGCTTCGCACAGCCCCGCCAATTGCGCGCCATCGATCCGCCCCATAATCGGACGCACCCGCACCAGCAGGCCATCGCCCGCCCCCATCGGATGCCATGCATCGGGACACCAGCCCTTGATCAGGCTCATGGCACATCCCCCAGACTGGCGAGGATCGAGTTGCGCCGCGTGCGCCACAGACCTGCCGCATGAAGCGCCGCAAAGCGCGCCTCCATTGCCGCCAACGCGCCGGGATTTGCATCGCTCAGGAAGGTGCGAACCTCCGCCCGCCCCAGCGTCGCGTCATGATAGAGATCGAACAGATGATCCGGCACGCTGCCTGCCAGATGCGCAAAGGCGCCCAGATGATCGAGCGTCGCCGCCAGTTCCGCCCCGCCGCGAAAGCCATGGCGCATCATGCCGTCCACCCAGCCGGGATTGGCGGCCCGCGCGCGCACCACGCGGGCGATCTCCTCGGTCAGCGGCCGCGCCGCCAGCCGCGCCGGATCACGCGCGTCGAGATGATAAAGCGCCGCCTTGCCCCCGACCACCGCCTGCGCGGCGGCAAAGCCCGCTTCATGCGCGGCATAGTCGGCGGCAAGCAGAAGGTCGGTTTCCGGCAAATCCTGCGCATGCACAAAGGCATCCGCCGCCGCGACACGCGCGCGCAGGCCATCGTCATCCCGCGCATCCACGTCCAGTGCCTGAGCGGAAGCAGCAAGCCATGCCTCCCCGGCAGCCCGGCGCGCTTCGTCGGTATAGGTTTCCGCCGCATCGCCCATGTTCAGCCCATAATGGCCGGGCTGCGGCCCATAGACGCGCGAGGCGGGCGCCGTTCCCGCAAAGGGATTCCAGTCGGTCGGCTCATCCCTGCCGCACAGCGCGTGCACCGCCTGCCCGAACAGCACGGGCAGCGTCGGAAAGGCATCGCGAAACAGGCCGGAGACGCGCAGGGTCACGTCGATACGCGGCCGATCGAGCATCGCCAGCGGCAGGATTTCGATCCCCGTCACCCGTTCCGACGCAAAATCCCAGACCGGCTTGGCGCCGAGCAGATGCAGCGCCATGGCATAATCCTCACCCGCCGTGCGCATCGTCGCCGATCCCCACAGGTCCACCACCAGCCCCTTGGGGTAATCGCCATGATCCTGCAAATGACGACGGATCAGTTCCTCGGCCAAGCGGATGCCCTGCGCATGGGCCGCGCGGGATGGCACCGCGCGCGGATCGACCATGAACAGGTTGCGGCCGGTCGGCAGCACATCGGTCCGCCCCCGATGCGGCGACCCCGATGGCCCCGGCGCGACCCGCCGCCCATCCAGCGCCGCCAGCAGACCATCGCGCTCAGCCACGCCTTGCTCGCCCCGCCCGAAAATATGCAGGCCGTCGCCATATTGGCTTTCCTTGACGTCGCAAACGAAACGATCGATCCGGCTGATCGCCTCGGCCGGGGACAGACTGGCGTCGATGCCCAGTTCCGCCTCCAGCCCCAGCGCGCGCGCTTCCTCGCTAATGTCCGCCTGCAACCGTTGCCGCCGCGCCGGATCAAGCCCGTCGGCATTGGAAAATTCATCGAGCAGCGCCTCAATGCGCCCCAGCCCGGCCCCGCGTCCTGCTGGCGCGAGCGGCGGCGGCGCATGGCCGATTGTCACCGCGCCGATACGCCGCTTGGCCTGCGCCGCCTCACCCGGATCGTTGACGATGAAGGGATAGATGACCGGCGTCGGCCCGATCAGCGCTTCGGGCCAGCAGGCGTCGGACAGCGCAACCGCCTTCCCCGGCAGCCATTCCAGCGTGCCATGCGCACCCATATGGACCAGCGCATCGATCCCCTGCGCCCGCAGCCACAGATAGAAAGCCACATAGGCATGGCGCGGACAGCGCGACAGGTCATGATAGCTGTCAGCGCGATCATGATTGAAGCCGCGTTCAGGCTGGAGCGCAACAATCATCGCGCCGCGCCGCACAGCCGGAAAATGGAAAGCCCCGTCCCGCACATCAGGATCGGCTTCAGGCTCTCCCCATGCCGCATGAAGATCATCGCGCAGCACGGCAGGCAGAGATGCCAATGCGCGGCTATACTCCCCCAGCGACCAGGTCAGACATTCGCCCTGAATATCTGCGACCAGATCGCCCGCCGCCTCGACCGCATAGCCAGCCCCGGCCAGATCGCCGAGCATCGCCTCAGCCGAAGCGATCGCATCCAGCCCTACCGCATGCGCCATTTGATGCGCCTTGCCGGGATAGGTCGACAGGATCAGCACCAGTGTCCGCTCCACCACCGGACGCTGGCGCAGACACACCCACGCTGCCACCCGGTCCACAATGGCCGCAATCCTCGCCGGGTCCGCCCGATGCGCGCCGCGCGCAAATTCCAGCGCCGGGTCGCGCGTCTGCGCTTCCTTGAAACTGGCCACACCGGCAAACAGCCGCCCATCCACTTCGGGCAGCACGACATGCATGGCCAGATCGGCCGGTGACAGGCCCCGCGCCGACTCCCGCCAAGCCTGCCGCCCCGATGTCGCCAGCGCCAGTTGGAACACCGGCACGCCCGCCCCATCGAGCGGGGTCGTGCCATCCTCCCCCCGCGCGGAAAAGGCGGTGGCATTGATGATCGCGGCGGGCGCATAGGCCGTCACCCAGCGGGCAATCTGATCCCGTATCTCAACCGGCTTGAGCGACGGCGCGAACATGCCGACCATATCGAAACCGCGCGCGGCAAAGGCATCCCGCAACGCCTCGAACGGCTGGGTATCGGCCGCAGTCAGATAGGAGCGATAGAAGACCAGCAGGATACGCGGCCGGTCCGTCCGGCTTTCGAAAACCGCCGGAGCCGCCAGATCGCCATCCCACGCCCCAACCATCGGCACAGGCGCAACCGGCGCCTCCGCCCCGCTTAGTCCGGCAGCGCCCGCCAGCAGCCCCAGCGCCGCCTGCGCCGCCACCGCGCCGCCCTCGTCACAAAGCCGCACCAGTTCCCGCAACGCAGCAGTTGGCACGGTCGAGGCAGCCTCCAGCCGCGTATCGGGCCGCCCGTCCCCCGGCAGCACTGCCAGCGCGATCCCCCGCGTCCGCGCCAGCGCCTCGACCTGTTGCAAGCCATAGCTCCAATAGGATGCGCCACCGATCAGCCGGATCAGGATCGCCTTGGCCCCGCTCAACGTCCGCTCGATATAGGTGTCGACCGACAGCGGATGCGTCAGCGCCGCCAGATTGGCGAGTCGCAGCGGCGGCAACGCTCCGCGCGCGCCATGCCATCCCGCCGCAAAAGCGGCCAGATCGCTGTCCGAAAAGGACAGGAAGACAAGATCGGCGGGCGTCTGCCCCAGATCCTGCGGGACAGCCGCTTCCTCGATCCCATGGGTCTCGCGGAAGATGACGTGCATCGGTGTAGCTCAGCCTTCCAGCACAGCCCGGATCGCAACTTCATCGATGCGATCATGCTCGGCGATCACAACCAGCGCCGTCACGCGCGCTTCGCCGTCGCGCCAGGGCCGGTCATATTGGTGCCGCACCCGCGCGCCCACCGCCTGCACCAGCAGGCGCATCGGCTTGCCCGCGACGGCCGCATAGCCCTTCACCCGCAAAATCTGCTGCTCGCGCGCCAGCCGCTCGATCCGCGCGGTCAGGTCGGCCGGATCGGCAATCTCGCCCAACGTCAGGACGATGCTGTCGAAATCCTCATGCTCATGATCATCCTCGCCATCATGGTGCGATGGACGCGCCGCCAGATCATCCTCCGCCGCCGCGTTCAGGCCCAGCAACACGCGCGGGTCGATCACCCCGTCGACCAGTTCGATCACCGGCAAGGGACGCGGCGTCTCGGCCGCAATCACCGCTCGCGCGGCGGCGACGCCTTCCGGCCCGGCAAGGTCCACCTTGGTCAGCAGCACCATGTCGGCGCAGGCCAGTTGATCCTCGAACACTTCGGACAAAGGCGTTTCATGGTCGATGCCCGGATCGGCCAGACGCTGCGCCTCCAGCGCTTCCAGATCGGGCGCAAACCGCCCGTCCGCAACCGCCTCCGCATCGGCCAGCGCAATCACGCCATCCACGGTGATGCGCGACCGGATCGCCGGCCAGTCGAATGCCTTGAGCAACGGCTTGGGCAGCGCCAGCCCGGAGGTTTCGATCAATATATGATCAGGGCTCGGCTCCAGCGCCAGCAGCGCCTCGACCGTGGGAATGAAATCATCGGCGACGGTGCAGCAGATGCAGCCATTGGCCAGCTCGACGATATTTTCCGCCGGGCAATCGGGAATGGCGCAGCTTTTCAATATGTCGCCATCGACACCCAAGGTGCCGAATTCATTGACGACCACCGCCAGCCGCCGCCCGCCCGCATTGCGGATCAGATGGCTGATCAGCGTGGTCTTGCCCGCGCCCAGAAAGCCGGTGACGATAGTGACCGGCAGCTTGGCCAGATCGGACATAAATCTCTCCCGCGCGCCGAACGACGACAGGCGGGGCTTGCCGGTGTCCCATCAGGACGCCAGCCGACGCGCGACGACGGGCGGACGCGACAGGGCGCCCGGCATCCCGCACCGTGCAGCCCCAGCCGCACGATTTCGTCGCTCAGACGGAAGAAACTACCGTGCCATGGCCATCCCCTGGACCAGAGCAAGAGCGACCAGACGCCGGCAGGTCTCCTGGCTCGCGGGTCAAGGCTTGATGCGCGCCTTCCCAGACCTTTTGGGGTCCAGTGGCTGCTCTCGCAAGGAGAGCATGCGCATCGCGCTCGCCGCTTACAGTTGCAGGGACAGCCGCGGAATTGAGGGATAAGTCCCCCTCACCGCATTCCCATTTAAAGCCCCTTGCGGGGCACCGACGCGATCAATGTCCGTCGCCCTAGACCAATTCAGCGCCCAAGCCAACGACGTTCAGCCAGCCGTCCGCACTTCGATCTCGTCAAAGCGTTTCCAGCGATAAATGCCGAAGCTCAGCAGCCAGCAGAGGATGAACAGCCCAATGATCGCAAAGCCCAGACTGTTGAAATTCTCGCCCAGTTCCGCCGCGATCCGCCAGGGCGCGCCCTCCAGCCCCAGCTTGTCGCCGATCAGCGCCATCGCCTCGATCCCGCCGATGACGATCGCGACCAGCGCTGAAATCAGGGTGATGGTGATGTTGTAATAGAGTTTGCGGATCGGCTTCACGAACGCCCATTCATAGGCGCCCAGCATCACCACCCCGTCGGCCGTATCGACCAGCGCCATGCCAGCGGCGAACAGAGCGGGCAGCACCAAAATCGTGCCGATCGCCATGCCATCGGCCGCCTGACTGGCCGACAGACCCAATATCGCCACCTCGGTCGCGGTATCGAAGCCCAGACCAAAGATGAAACCCAGCGGCGCCATATGCCAGCTGCGGCTGACCAGCCGGAACATCGGCCGGAACAGGCGCGCCAGCAGCCCGCGATTGCCCAGCAACAGGTCCAGATCCTCCTCGACATAGGTGCCGCCCGCCCGGACATGGGCAAAGCTCTTCCACACCGACCGCAGGATCATCAGGTTCATCGCAGCGATCGCGAACAGGAAGGTCGCCGACACCCCGGTCGCGACGATGCCGCCAACCTCGCGAAAACTCTCGAACCGGCTCAGCGCGCTGGCGGTCAGCGCGATCGTGACGGAGGCGATGGCGATGATCGCCGAATGGCCGATCGCGAACCAGAAGCCGACGGTGATCGGCCGCTGCCCATCCTGCATCAGCTTGCGCGTCACATTGTCGATCGCGGCGATATGATCGGCATCGACAGCATGGCGCAGCCCCAGCCCCCAGGCAAGCAGCGCCGTCCCCAGCATCAGGGGCTGGTCATGAAACTGGCCGAAGGCCCATAGCCATACAGCGATATTCGCCACGATCAGCGCGGCCATCAAACCGGTCACGCGATGCCGCAGGCGCGGCGTCGAAGATTTGGACATGTCAGTCATGGGAAAAGGAAACACCCCGGCATCATGCGACAAGACAGGGGCCAGCGCGCATCGACCGGACGCCATCAGCGACCGACGCACGGTTCCAAAGGCGGCCCCCGCCGCTCTTTCGTCGCTCAGACGGAGTGATACCGTGCCATGGCCATCCCCTGGACCAGGGCAAGAGCGACCAGACGCCGGCAGGTCTCCTGGCTCGCGGGTCGACGCTTGACGCATGGCCTTCCCGGGCCTCGCAGGATTTAGCGTCCGGCCCAGTGGCTGCCTTCCTTATTTCAGAAAGGCCTATGCGTCGCACTCACCGCTTACAGTTGCAGGGACAGCCGCGGATTTGGGAGGAAACACCCCCCGCACCGCATTCCCTTTTAAAGCCCCTCACGGGGCACCGGCGCGATCGGCAGCCAACAGGTAAACCCATCGGCCAGCGCCGGGCATAACGCGGCATCACCTGCTTGCCAAGCGGATGACGATTCAGAGTCTTGCCTCCGGCGCATCCGCACCGGCCCACACCCCCACCCGACCGCCCAAACATAGTATTCCAGTTGGGTGGTCGGGTGGGGGTATGGGCCGGTGCGGCATCGAAAATGCGCTCTTTCGCGCATTTTCCAAACAGGTTCTAACCCGCCGCCATCGCATTCATGCTGACATAGTCCAGCTTGCCCGTGCCCAGCACCGGCAGTGCGTCCAATTCCCGAATGTCGCGCGGAATGGCGAGTTCGGTAACGCCATTGGCGCGGCCCCAGGCCTGAAGATCGCCCGCCTTCGCACCCTTCTTCGTGGTGAACAGCACCAGTTGCTCGCCTTTACGCGCGTCCGGCCGGGTGACCACGGCATGTTCGGCATCCGGCCAGAGCGCGGCGGCATAGCCCTCCACCGCCGGCAACGATACCATTTCACCGCCAATCTTGGCAAAGCGCTTGGCGCGGCCCCGGATCGTGACGAAGCCTTCGCCATCGATGGTGACGATATCGCCGCTATCATGCCAGCCTTCCTCCGGCGGTTGCAGCACGCCCGGCGCATCGGCCTTCATATAGCCGGTCATGATGTTCGGTCCCCGGATGGACAGGCGGCCACCCTCTATAGTGCCCGGCACATCGTCCAGTTTCGCCTCGATCCCCGGCAGCAGGCGGCCGACGGTCCCTGCGCGGAAATGCATCGGCGTATTGACCGCGATCACCGGCCCCGCCTCGGTCGCGCCATAGCCCTCCAATATGCGCAGGCCGAACTTGTCGGCATAGGCCTTGCGCGTTTCGTCCCGCACCCGCTCGGCCCCGGCAAAGATGTAGCGCAGCGAATAGAAATCATAACCATGCGCCATCCGCGCATAGCCCGACAGGAAGGTGTCGGTGCCGAACAGGATCGTCGCATTGCTGTCATAAGCCAGCGCGGGGACGATCCGATAATGCAGCGGGCTGGGATAGAGCAATGTCTTCACCCCGTGCAGGATCGGCAGCAATGTGCCGCCGGTCAGGCCGAAGCTGTGGAACACCGGCAGCGCGTTCAGCACCATGTCCGCCGTGTTGAAATCGATCCGCGCGGCAAGCTGGCGACAATTGGACAGCAGGTTGCGGTGGCTCAGCACCACGCCCTTGGGCAGCCCCTCCGACCCGCTGGTGAACAGGATCACCGCCGGTGCGTCAGGCGCGATGCGCAACCGCTTATGCGCCCGCCCGGCAAAGCGGCTGGCGATCAGCGCACGCAGCTTCGCTCCCGTGCCGATGGTCGCGCCGATATCCTCCAGCCACAGGATGGTCAGCCCCTCGGCCTCCAGCGCAGCAACGATCTCCCCCAGCTTCGCCTGATCGACAAAGGCGCGCGCGGTGACGATCGTGCGGATCTGCGCGGCGGTGCAGGCGGCCTTCAAATTGGTGAGGCCCGCCGTATAGTTGAGCATTGCCGGCACCCGGCCATGCGCCTGCAACGCGAAGAAGGTTGCGACCACCGCCGCCACATTGGGCAGCAATACACCCACCGCCTCCCCCTGCCGAGTCGGCGCCGCCAGCGGGCGACCCAGCGCCAGACTGCCCACGACCAGCCGACCATAGCTCATCTGCTCGCGCTTGATATCCTCCACCACGGGCGCCTTGGCCCCATGGATATGCCGCGCCTCCAGCAGCGCCTGAAACAGCGTTTCTTCCGTCCGCGACGTGGCGAAGATCATCGCGCTCATTTCGTCATAGAGGCGACGACCTGCGATCGCACGGCGCGCCCGCGCCGTCATCTCGCCATCTATGCTGAAGCGGCGCGGCGGCAGCACGGTCAGCTTGATCTTGGGGAAGCTGCGCAACCGCACCTTGCCGCGCAGACGCGAGAAGGGCGTAAATTGCGCGCCGTCGATGCGCACTGGGATGATCGGCGCGTCGGCCTTGTCGGCGACCATGCCGGGACCGTCGAATATCTTCATCAGCGCGCCGGTCACGGTGATGCGCCCTTCCGGGAAGATCACCAGCGTCCGCCCTTCGCGCACTGCCTTCACCATCGCCTTGGCCGCCATCGGATTGGTCGGGTCGACCGGGAAAGCGTCGAACAGCGGCAGGAACGGCTTGATCCACCAGGCTTTGGCAATGCGGGTATGCACCGCAAAGGTCGGCTTGCCCGGCAGGAAGGCGGCAAGCAGCAGCCCGTCGAGAAAGGACACATGGTTGACCACGACCACGGCGGGCGTGCCCACCGCCGGCATATTCTCCGCGCCCGACACCTCGACCCGATAGAGCAGCCGCAACAGCCCCCGGAACAGCGACTTGATAACGGTTTCGGGCAGCAGCCAGCAGGAAATCAGCGCAATGGTCAGCGTCGCAAAGCCCAGCGTACCGATCACACCGGGCACGCTTTCGCCGCGCGCCAGCATCAGCGTCACCACCAGCACCACGGCCACGCTGACGGCGGCATTGACGATATTGTTCGCCGCGATCGTGCGCGACCGCTCCTCGCGCGGGGCATGGGTCTGAAGAATCGCATAGAGCGGCACGATGAACATGCCCCCGGCAAAGGCGATGCCGAACAGATCGAACAGGATGCGCCAGCTTCCCGCCGACGCGACGAAGGCGGCGATACTCGCTTCACCAGCCTGCGGCACATAGGCGCTGGTCGACAGCCACAGATCGATCAGGCAACCGGCCAGTGCCAGCGCGGACAGCGGCACGAAACGGGCCGACACTTCACCACGCAGCAGGCGATTGACCAGCAGCGATCCCAGCGCCACGCTCAGCGAGAAGACCAGCAGGAACAGCGTGGCGACTTCCTGCTTCGCATGCAGCACGCCGCTCACCAATGGCGCGAATTGCGCCAGCAGCAC
This sequence comes from Sphingobium sp. AP50, assembly GCF_900109095.1. Lineage (GTDB taxonomy): Bacteria > Pseudomonadota > Alphaproteobacteria > Sphingomonadales > Sphingomonadaceae > Sphingobium. The sequence goes on along the minus strand of NZ_FNYZ01000016.1, from coordinate 117,237 downwards.
CGCGCCCATGCCGAAGAACCAGCTGATCCCCAGGATGGACAGCCACACCCCGCGTCCATGGCGCGCCGCCTTCAATATCTGCCAGGTGCTGCGGAATATATTGGGGTCGATCCGCAGCCCCTTCGCCACCGGTGGCGCAGACGGGACGGCAAGGCTGGAGAGGAACCCCAGCAACGCAATGCCGACCGCGACAAGGCCCGCCGTCTGCGCCGAAATCACCCCGGCCAGCAACTGTCCGCTCAGGATCGCAAGGAAGGTGCCCGCCTCGATCAGCCCGGTGCCGCCCATCATCTCCTGAGGATGCAGGTGCTGCGGCAGGATCGAGAATTTGACGGGGCCGAAGATGGTGGAATGCAACCCCATCAGGAACAGGCAGGTCAGCAGCAGCGGCACCGATTGCAGCCAGAAGCCGATCAGCGCCATCGTCATGATGACGATTTCCGCCGCCTTGACCGCCCGCACCAGCTTCGCCTTGTCCCAGGCGTCGGCAATCTGCCCGGCCAGCGCAGAAAAGAGGAAATAGGGCAGGATGAACAGGCCCGTCGCGATCGTCGCCAGCAGCTCCGCCTTGCCCGGTTCCGCCCGGAACAGGACGAAATTGGCCAGAAATAGCAGGGCGAACTTCAGCAGATTATCATTGAACGCCCCCAGAAACTGGACGACGAACAAAGGTGCGAACCGACGTTTGGCAAGCAAAGACAGATCAGGTGCGGACATGAACAATACCCCTCATGATCAAGGCCATAAGCGTGAAGTAATGACGAGACGTTAATCGGTGTCAGCGCGCAGATGGCGACTATAGAGCCAGCCGATACCGATCAGGCTGAAGCCCAGCGCCAGGAAGGAGGCGATGCGCAGCAACCCGGTCAGCCCCGACGCATCGAGCAGGAACACCTTGGCCACCGCCCCCAGCATCAACAGCAGCGATGCAATCCGCCAGTCACGCCCACCCCGGCGAATACCCCATAGCAGGAAGCTGATGGCCAGCGCGATCGCCAGAACAGAGCGGCCAATATCCTCGCCCGCCGACAGATAGGGCAGGTTGAGCATCGGCCCGCAGAACAACTGGCGCAGCATGGTAAAGGCGAACAGCAGGATCAGGACCATATAGGCGCCGTCGCGATAGCGCGTGCAGCGCTCCGCCAGGTCTGGCGCCATCCGCCCGACCAGCCACAGCCCGACCAGCGGAATGGCAAAGGCAGGCAGCAGCAGGTTGAACAGTGGCACGCTACCGACTGCCTGCGCCGCCCAGAGTGGGTTATGCAGCAACAGTGTATAGAGCAGATTATGCGCGATCCCGGCCGCCACCAGCGTCAGGGCGATCTCCCGCTGAGTGAACCGGCGCCATGCGGCCCAGCCCGCCATGATCAGCAGACCCTCCCAAAGCGTGCGCTCCGCAAGGCCCATCCGCACGAAGGCGGCATGGCCCGCGATCGCGAAGACCTGCTTGTACAGAATATGCAGGGCAATCATGCCGAACAGACCGGCCGCAATCACCGCCAGTTGCCGTCCGATCGGCCCGATCGCCCGCTTCCCCCGGACCACCGCCAGCGCAATCAGCGCGGCCGGCAGGGCAAGGCGAAGCAGCATGTCGGCCCTATCGGGCAACAGGCTCACCAGCATCGACCGCCCCAGCAGCGACAGCATCGCCGGGTCGATCCACGCCAGCAGCGGTTCCGCTGCCCAGAGGAACGTCAGCAGGAACAAAGTCGCCAGCGCAGGCAACAGGCGCAACGGCGGCAGGCGGCGCGCGCCTTCGGCCAGCAACGGCAAGGCCAGCGCAACGATCGGGGCGAGCCAGAGCACCGGCACGACCTGCACAAGGGCGCCATAGGCGCAGAGCGTGGCGACGATCTGCGCCACCAGCCGCCCTTCGGCCAGTCGCGCCCGCCAGGCATAGAGCATCAGCGCCAGCCCCACGCCGCTCCAGCGCAACAGGGCGATCCCCGGCGCGGCATCCGCGCTCACCCCGGCCAGTCGGCCCAACTCATCCAACCCCCGGTCCCCGGACACCAGCGACGCGACGGCCGTGAAGACAAAAGCCCAGCCGCTATATTCGATCCGCATGTCCCCGGCCCGCGCCGCCAGCATCAATAGCGCGACCGCGACGATCCCCACCACCAGCGGCAGGGTCCATCCGGCAAGGCCGAAAATACCGGCAAGCACCAGCAGGATCGCCGCGCTGGTCGCCAGCAGGGCAAGCCGTGCATCGTCCCTCCGCGCCGGATTATGCCACCCCATCGCCACCGCGACGGCGGGCAAGGCGCTGGCCACGAGCGCGATCAGGGCAAAGCGCAGATCGTCCGCCGCCGACCCGCGATAAAAGTGCAGCGCGCTCACCGCCAGCCCACCCAGCGCCACGCCCGCAACCTGCCCCGCCTCGATCAGACCACCCGCCGGGCGCCAGAGCCGCCACAGCGCTCCGCCGCCATAGATCATGGCCAGTCCCAGGACGACCAGCGTGAAGCTGGAAGCCGCCGGCGCAGGCCAGGCCCCGGCCAGCAACAGCCCCACCGCCAGCCCGACAGGCATCAGGCGGCGCAACGCCGGCTCCCGACCGCTCAGCCAGAGGAAGGCGACCGACAACAGGCCGAACAGCGCCCAGTGCAGCAGCGCAAAACCACCGGTCGCGATCAGCGCCGCCATCTGCGCCGATGCCACCACGGCCGACACCGCGCGGATCAGCGCGGCCCGGCTGCCCGAGAAAGCGAACAGCGGAAAGGCGATGCCGATCGCCAGAATGAGCAGACCAACCGACAGCGAAGACGCCAGATCCAGTGCACCGGACAGCAGCAGCAGGCTGCCCCAGCCCGCGCCACCGATCAGCGCGCCCATGCCCAGCCACATCCAGCGCTGCGTCCGGGACAAGGCGCACAGGCCGCCGATGGTGAGCGCCAGATAGCAGGACAGCAGCGGAATATTGGGCTCGTCCGCCCCTGCCAGCGCCGGCGCGGCCAGACCGCCTACCAGCCCCAGCATCGCACTGGGCGCACCAAAGCGCAGCGACAGGCCCATGGCCAGCGCGGTCACTCCGGCCAGACCGACAAAGGCCGTGCCCGGCCCGACCAGATGATAGAGATTGGCCGCCGCCAAAATGACGGCATAAAGGGTGGCAAGGCCAGCACCCGCCAGCGACTGCCGCACGCGGGCATCGCGCACCCGCGCTTCCTGCCGCAGCGCGACTTCCGCGCCAGCGATCAGCCCGCCGCCGAAGATCAGGCCCAGCAGCACGCGAATGACAGGCGACAACAGCCCGGAATCGATCGAATATTTGACCAGCAGCACGCCCGCCACAGCCAGCGTGACACCACCCGCCCAGATCGGCAGGCGTCGCCCGAACAATTCTTCAAACCCGAAGGCGGGGCGTGCGGACGCGATCTCTTCGATTGGTTCGGCAGCAAAAACTTCCGGCTCCGGCGCGGCCTCCGGCTGAACAACCGTCTCTGCCCATGGCGTCCGACGTGCAGTCACCCTGGGCGTGGGCGGCGGCGGAACCACCACCCTCTCGCGCACCACCCGCACCGGTTCCGGCACGATCGGTACGGGCGCAACTGATACGCGCACAGGCTGCGCCTCCGCCTCCAGCATGGCGATGCGCGCCTCCAGCGCCATCATGCGGCGTCGCGTATCGAACAACACGGCACCCAACAGGATCAAAAGCAGCGCAACCAGCATGACAGACCTTCCATTCGCCATGGAGGACTGCTGGATAAAGCGAAATTGAACAGTGATCAATTAAAATATTAGACAGTGATCAATTAAATTTCTAAACCGGCCCTCATGGGCAGACGATCCGACCATAGCCGCGCCGAACTGGAGGTGCTGATCCTGGAGGAAGGCCATCGCCTGATGGCGGAGGTCGGCTTCGCGCGCTTTTCCGCGCGGGAAGTGGCAAAGCGGATCGGTTATGCCGTGGGCACGCTCTATAATGTGTTCGGCAGCTACGATCTGCTGCTCGCCGCGATCAACACGCGCACCTTTGAGCTATGGGCCGCGCATCTGGAAGAGCAGCTGGCATCGCCCTCGACCGATCGGATCGCGGCGCTGGTGCAGGGCTATTTCAGCTTCGCCGCCGACAATCTCAATCTGTGGACGGCAATCTACGACCATCGCCTGCCCGCCGACATGGCGATGCCCGACACGCTCGCCATCCGGCGCGGCGGCCTGACCGATGTAGTGGTGCGCGAAGTCGCAGCGATATTGCCCCCCCAAACCCGCGATCAGGCGCCCCGGCTGGCACGGTCTCTGATCGCAACGGTGCATGGCCATTGCACCTTCGCCCTCAACGGCAGCTTTCTGTTGCTGGGGGAGACGGAGCCGCTCGAACTGGCGATAGCACGGGTCCGGGAATCGCTCTCGGCGGCCATCGCCTGACGCCTGCCCTGCCAGTTTCACAGTGGGCATAATGGTTATTCATGTGGAGGGGGTGCCAGAGTCGAAGCGAGTTAACTAATGCGAACCAATATCATATTGGGGGTCAACATGGCTTTTGCATCGATTTTGCCGTCCCGTCCGCGCGCGTCCACGACACGCAGCACCGTCCTCCTTGCCGCCATGGCGCTGGCCGCAACCGCCGAACCCGCCCTCGCCGCAGCCCCCACCCTGCCGCATAACCTGACGGCCTGGGGCATGTTCATGGCGGCCGACTGGGTGGTGAAGTCGGTGATGATCGGCCTCGCCCTCGCATCGGTCGCGACATGGACCGTGCTGGTCGCCAAATCGCTGGAACTCAAGAAGCTGGTCGCCCTCCACCGGACCGCCTTCACCCAGATCGATGACGCGCGCGGCCTGGGCGACGCATCCCGCGCAGTCAGTACCGATGCCATCGCTGCCGCCGCCTTCCTCAGCGCCGCCCGCGTGGAAATCCAGCAGTCCGATGGTGCGCTCGATGATGTCGATGGCCTCAAGGAACGTATCGTCTCGCGCCTCGACCGCACCGAAACCGCCGCCGTTCGCCGGATGCAGCGCGGCACCAGCATCCTCGCGACCATCGGCTCCACCGCACCCTTCGTCGGCCTGTTCGGCACCGTCTGGGGCATCATGAACAGCTTCGTGGGAATCGCCGAAACCCAGACCACCAATCTGGCCGTCGTCGCGCCGGGCATCGCCGAAGCGCTGCTGGCGACTGCCCTGGGTCTGGTCGCGGCCATTCCGGCCGTCGTCATCTACAATCATTTCGCCCGCCAGATCGCCGGTTACAAGGCACTGGTCGGCGACACTTCCGCCGCCGTGTTGCGCCTCGTCTCGCGCGACGCCAGCCGGGGTCAGGTGAAGCCCAAAATGCTTCAGGCGGCGGAGTAAACCGCATGGCCGCAAAGCTCAGCCATGACGATGATCTCAGCGAAAATCATGAGATCAACGTCACGCCGTTCATCGACGTCATGCTGGTGCTGCTGATCATCTTCATGGTGGCGGCCCCGCTCGCCACCGTGGATGTGAAGGTCGACCTGCCCGCCGCCTCTGCCCTGCCTGCGCCCAAGCCGGACAAGCCCCTCTATGTCACCATCTCGGCCGACCGCAGCCTCTCGATCGGCAATGATGCGGTCACGGAAAATGCGCTGGCCGCCGGTATCGCACAGGCGACCGGGGGCGATACCGAACAGCGCATCTTCCTGCGCGCCGACAAGAGCGTCGATTATGACCGGTTGATGCAGGTCATGAACCTGCTGCGCGGCGCAGGCTATCTGAAGATCGCGCTGGTCGGCGCGGAGAGCGCCACTTGAGCGCGGTGGCCCTCAACCCGGCGCACCTCTTCGATGATCGCGGTGACACGAAGCGATGGCGCCGCTCGCTCAGCGCGGTCGCCGCGGCGCATGGCGTCGCGCTGGTGATCGCGGCAAGCTGGAGCGGCGCGCATCTGGTGCGCCTGCCAGAACCGCCGCCGATCGCGATCGATCTCGCGCCACTGCCCATCGCGCAGGAAATCGCCCCGTCGGCTCAGGCATCGGCCGCTGCCCCCGCACCCGCCCCGGCGGCAAAGCCGGTGCCGCAGCAGACGGTCGTGCAAAAAAGCGAACCGACGCCCATCATAGAGACGCCCCGTCCCATCGTCCCTGTCAGCCTGCCCGCCGCCCGCCCGTCTCCTGCTCCGGCGGCAGCCCCCAGCGCGGCGGCCGGCACCGGCAGCAGCCAGGCAGGTACAACCGGAACGGCCAGTGGCGCGGCAACCGGCGCCTCGACCGGATCGTCAGCAGGTGAAAGCGCACGTGGCGGGGGCAATGCAGCCGCCGTCTGGCGCGGCCGGGTTCTCGCCCATCTCGATCGGCATAAACGCTATCCCCAGGCCGCCAAGCTGATGAAACGCGAAGGCCGCGTACAGATCAGCCTGACGCTCGACCGCCGGGGCAAGGTGCTGTCGGTAGAGGTCAATCGCGGCGCCAGCTTCAAGCCCTTCGACACCGAAGCGCTCGACACGGTCCGCCGCGCCGATCCCCTTCCACCGCCGCCGCCCGAAGTGGCCGGCGACACCATCCCCATGCAAGTCCCCATCGGCTTTTATCTTCCCGGAACAAAATGAAACATTTTCCTGCGGCCGTCGGCCTGCCCCTCGCCCTTTTCGCGGGGGCGGCAGCCCCTCTATTCGCGCAGCCCGACACCAGCCTTCCGGCGCCCCAGACGATCGCAGACCGGGGCCATCCCCTCTATCGTTTCGAAACGCTGAAGGTCGCATCACCCGACGGCGCGCGCAGCTATCTGCTCAAGGTCGCGATCCCGAAACGTAAAGCGCCAAAGACCGGCTATCCGGCGATCTGGATGCTGGATGGCAAGGCCGCGATGGCGGCGATCGACGAAAAGATGCTCGACACGCTGGACGCCGCCGGGCCGCCAGTGATCGTCGCCGTCGGCCATGATAGTCCGCTGCGACTGGATACGACGGAACGGACGCGGGACTATACGCCCGGCCCGCAAAGCCAGGATACGCGCGGTCGCAAGAGCGGCGAAGCGGACGCGATACTGGCCCTCATGACCGGAGACATGCGCAGCCGCGTCGCCGCGCTCGCCCCGATCGATCCAAAGCGCCAGACCCTATGGGGCCACAGCCTCGGCGGCCTGTTCACGCTGCATGTGCTGCTCGTCCATCCACAGGCGTTCAGCGCCTATTATGCCGCCAGCCCCTCGCTCTGGTGGAATGACGGCGCGATCACCCATGGCGCGACGACTGGCCTGCGATGCCGCTGCACGCTGGTCATCGGCGAAGGCTCCACCACGGAGGTCGATCCGGCCCGCGCCGCCCGCGCAGGCCGCCGCGCGATCGGCGCAGAGGGGCGGCAGGCCTTCGATGACCGGCTAAAGGCGATCAAAGGCCTGAAGGTCCAGCGACAGGATTTCCCCGGCCTCACCCACGGCCCGATGTTCAACGCCACCATCCCGCCCGCCCTGCGCCTGTCCGTCGGATTGCGGCCGTAGGCCTCACCTTCTGAAACCGAACGAAAAGAACCGCAGCACCTCTCTGGTGTTGCGGCCCTTTCGCCATTTCGCACTTTCAGGCTGCGACGATGTTAAACTTCCGTGCATTTCAAGCGTGGTGAAAAGGCAGGTTTGGGTAGTGTGCCGACATCATCTCCTCTCCCATCGGGAGAGGAAGGGGCCCGCTCGGCGCAGCCGAGTGGGAAGGTGAGGGCAGCCACTTTCGCACCCTGTCCCCCTCACCCTTCCGCCGCTGCGCGGCTCCCTCCCCCTCCCGGTGGGAGAGGGACAAGGTTCGCCTTTGATCGCTTGGCCCCATCCGACCCCACGAGAGCACCGGATGGGAACAAAGCCTATTAGAAGGACGCCGTCGTCGTCACGAAATAAGCACGACCCGGCTCGTTATAATTGTTCGCACCCGACGCATTGTTCGAGCTTTCGCGATAGAGGCGCTTGTTAAACAGGTTGGACACGCCCGCACCGATACGGAAATTGTCGTTCACCTTCACATTGGCGTTCAGGCCGACCTGATTATAGGCCGGGCGCGGCCGCAACTGCTCCTCGGTCGGGGTCGCCCCGCTATAGAAGACGCTGTTGGGCACCTGCTTGCCGTAACGGGTGAAGGTCATCAGCAGGTTGAATTGCGGCGTCACCTGCCAGTCCAGCGTCGAGTTGATCGTATAGTCGGGAATGACCGACAGCCGTTCGCCGGTCGTCTTATTCTCATTCTGGATCATATAGGTGACATTGGTGTTGAAACTCAGCGTCTTGTGCAGCGGCAGCAGGATATTGCCTTCGATGCCTTCCACAACCGCCTTGGGCGCATTCTGCCACTGGAAGATGCGACCGATGGTCGATCCGCCCGTGGTATTGCCGATCGGCACATTGCCCGCGATGATCTTGTTGTCATAATCGTTGCGGAAATAAGTGACGCTGAAATTCCACCCCTTGGGGGCGTAGGCGATGCCGATTTCCTTGTTGACGCTGCGCTCCGCATCCAGATCCGCATTACCCTGCACATAGCAGCCGCCGCCCAGGTTCGAATAGTCAAGGGGACAGCCATTGCCGCGCGTATAATAAAGATAATTGGGGTTGGACTGATACAGGTTCGGCGCCTTGAACGCGCGGGCGATGCCGCCCTTCAGCGTCAGATTGGCGATCGGCGCGAAGGACAGGTTCAGGCTGGGCGACCAGTTGCTGCCAAACTGGCTATGCCGGTCGAAACGCATGCCCGGCGTCACCGTCACCGGCCCCAGGATGATATTATCCTCGATGAACGCGGCGAACGTATCGGCATCCGAAGTCGCATCGCGCGTGCCCTCTTCTGCGCCGGGAATTTCCTGCGTGTTCTGAAGAACCTGCGACATGGCATAGGGATCGTTCAGATATTCGTATCGGAATTCGCCGCCGACCGTCACGACATGCATCAGGCTGCCGGTCTGGAACGGCACGTCCAGCGATCCGTTCACATACCAGTTCTTCATGCGCGACGTCGAAAATTCGCTCGTCGTATTGAACGTCCCTTCAGGACCACCGGCCAGACCTTCGTTCAGGCGGCGGTTCTTGGTATATTCATATTGCGCGATCAGCTTCGCCGTACCGAAATCGAAATCGCCCTGATAATTGGCGCTGGCGGTCTGGCGCTTGATGACATTGGTCTCCTCGCCCACCATCGCCGACACATTCTCGCTGGTCGCGCCGCTGCCCGACAGGCGATATTCGCCCGCATATTCATTGCCCTGACGGCTGAAGCTGGTTTCGATGTCCAGGCGCTGGCCGCTGCCGGGCGTGAAGCGCAGCATGGCGTTGATATCCTTGTTGGTCACACCTTCGCGCGCACCGGGCGGATTTTCACCTTCGGCGGTCCCCGATGCATCGGCGTTGATCAGCGCATTATCGGCCGACGTCTTGTTATAATTGCCATAGAGGCGGAAGCTGACGATATCCTTCACGATCGGCCCGCTCAGCGAGAAATTGGCGCGCTTCGTGTTGCTTTCTGACGTGTCGTCAGGCTGCTGGATATAGCCGGTCACCGATCCGTGGAAGTCCTGCGAAGGCCCCTTGGTGATGATGTTGATCACACCGCCGGCCGCGCCCGAACCGTAGCGCGCCGCCGCCGGGCCGCGCAGGATTTCGACGCGCTCGACTTCCTCGGCCGGCACCCAATTGGTGTCGCCGCGCGAATTGCGCTCGCCGTCGCGGCCCATGCGCGTAGAATTGCGCGACTGGACCGGCTTGCCGTCGATCAGGATCAGCGTGTTTTCCGGCCCCATGCCGCGAATGTCGATCTGGCGATTATTGCCATAGGTGCCGCCCGATCCGCTGTTGGTCAGGTTGATGCCCGGCTGGCGACGGATGATGTCGGCCAGATCATTGACCGGTGGCCGCTTCTGAATATCCTCGGCCGTGATGATGGACGAACCCAGCGCCTGACGCGCCTGCGCCTCGGCCGTATCCAGCACGCGCAGTTCATCCAGAATCTGCGTCTCGGCCTGTTCTTCCTGCTGCGCGGCATTGCTGCTTTCGCTCGTCTGCGCGATCGCCGTCGCGCAGACTATGGTGCTGAGCGCAGTCGCGGACAGCAGGGTGAAGATATCCAGTTTCATAAGCCCCCTTCGAGCATAGGCACAGGACGCCGCCCCGCGGAATCACATGGGTTCCGGGGCGGTCATCCAAGAGCGTCTTTAAAAATCACGGCGCGGAAGCGCTTTATGTTTGCGATTAGCTCGCATTAGCGCCGTTGCCACAGGGGTTAGCGGAAGGCCACAATCTGAAATGAATATCGATTATGCGTGGCCCGACCGGCAGATATCGGCGACCAGATCGACAAACCAGGCGGTCGACGGGTCGCGCCGGATGCGCTCATGCCATAGCAGCCAATAGTCATAGCCGGGGATTTCCGCAGGGGCCGGCAATTGGGCCAGGCGCGGGTCCAGGCATAGCTGATCGGCTACCCGACCCGGCACCGTGGCGATCGCATCCATATCATACAGGAAGGCGCCGACGCCGAAGAAAAAGGGTATGGTCGCAACGATCTTCCGCTCGACCTGCTGAAGGGCCAGAAGGCTGCTCAGCGGATCGACGCCCTCATCGCCAACCGTCACATTGACATGCGGATAATCAAGATAGGCCCCCAGATCGATCCCGCCCGACAAGGCCAGCAGGGGATGATCGCGCCGGATCACGCAGACGGACGTTTCCGCCATCAACCGGCGGCTATAGGCCGTGCGATCGTCGGGCAAATAGCCCGATATCACGAAATCCGTCTGCCCCGACGCCAGCCGGTTTGCGACATTGTCACTATAAAACTGGATATCCACGCGCGCATGGGGTGCCAGCGCGGCCAGCCGTGCGTGCACGAGAGAAAAGATCGCGGCAAGCCCGGAATCCGTTGCCGAAATGCGGAAGGATTTTTCCAGCGCGCCGGGATCGAATATCTTGGGTTCGAACAGGGCATCGGCATTGCCCAGCCATTCGCTGAGCGGCTCCAGCAACTCCTCGGCCCGCTGCCTGCGCTGCAACCCCTGATTGGTGCGAATGAACAGCGGATCGTCGAAAATCTCGCGCAGCCGCGCCAGCCCCCGACTGACGGTCGGCTGGCTCACCCGCAACCGGCGAGCCACCACGCTCACGCTGCCCACCTGCAAAAGCTGGTTCAGCATGACAAGCAGGTTCAGATCGATGCCGTGCAGACGGATCTCGCATACTCCCTCATTCAGAAATGAATATGGGGATCACGCTATTGCGGCGCAATATCAATAACAAGGAAATAACCATTTTTGCGGCCATCCATCGGACTTCTTATAGTATCAGTGCCATATTTTATCGGTCAGCAATAAACCCAGTCTAACCAGCAATGTGAGCAACCCCTATTTTTCTGATTTCGGAATCTGCTGATGGTCGAACTGCGTGGGAGACAGCATCCAGTTCCTGACAGGCTTGCATTCCTGATTGTAAAAGATCTCGATATAATCGAACATGTCCTGCCGGACTTCCGCGCGTGTTTTGCAGGTGCGTCGTCGGATGCGCTCGCGCTTGAGCGGCGAGAAGATACTCTCGGCTAGCGCGTCGCCATGACAGTTGCCGCGCCGACTCATCGAATGCTCAAAGATTTTGAGCATGGATGAAGGCTGCCCAATCCACGCTGGTGAATTGCGAGCCTTAATCCGAATGGATCAGCATTCTCTGCTTTGGCTTGCGCCGCCATACTGCCATGTGCAGCGCCTAAAGTATCAAATCGGTGGTCGACCGGCCCTCCCTCAACCAGCCCACCGCGCGGCGGGAATAGAGATCGATCACGACGGCCAGATAGGCAAAGCCTTCAAAGGCCGGATGAAGGTGATGTCTGTCACCCAAGCCCTGTCGTGCGCAGCGACATCAGAATGTTATCGACAGTCAGGGATGGCTTGCCGCCATAGCTCTCCGGCCGGCGCTTGTAGCCGATCTGCGCCTTCACACCCGCCAGCCTTGGCGGGCGGGCAATGTGGTTTGGACTAATATCTCTCGCCTTGATCCAGCAGATCAGCATGCAGCTTGCAGTAGCCATAAACCTTGCCGTTGTCGCTTCAGGCTTGACGGATCAACTCTGTCTGCCGAGCATCCAAGCCCTCGCACTCAAGGGGCTCTTCTGACAGGCATGGAAACCGCTGGGCTGGATGCGCAGGCACCTGCATATCGACCGAACCCGGAACTGGTAGCGATGCTAAGTAACGGACGCGTATCTCACTTTGCGTCCTTGGCGAAACGAAGTGACCGCATGTCAAATACGCGGTGGCTTTTTTAGGACGTCGCGCTCCCCGTCACCCGATCCAGTTCGCGCTTAAACTGACGGAACTCTGCATCCTTGCTGACACCGCCCGCGCCAATTGCCGCTTCAATGCGTACAGAAAAATGCTGACTGAAGCCGAGTCGCTCAGAGCCGAAGGCCAGCGCACCTAAACCTCGGCTACCGGATACCCACGTTCGGTGATCTGGGCAACTGCATCACGCTTGAACTCATCGTTGAAAATGAACTTCCCCATCGCCGTCTCCTGTCCTCAAAATTAGGATGGAAGGCGTCTAGAAAACTAGGGGCTATTCAGTTCAACGCCTAAATCTCCTTCAATTTTGGAGTGAAATTGCCAACATCGCGCTCGCTCTTGAAAGCCGCAAAGCCGCAACCATATCAACGCTGTCCGGTCGCCAATTGGGGCCGGACAGACTATCGCCGGATGCCAGATACGGGTCCGGCAGGTTCATTTTGCTCTTTTGGAGATTATGACAATGCGTGGTTTCGACCTGACCCCCTATCGCCGCTCGACCGTGGGTTTCGATCGTCTGTTCGACCTGATCGAAAATAATGCCCGTCTGGCGCAGGGGGATAATTACCCGCCCTTCAATATCGAACGCCTGTCCGAAGACCGCTATCGCGTGACCCTTGCCGTCGCCGGCTTCCGCCCGGAAGAAATCGACATCACCGCGCAGCAGAACCTGCTTCAGGTGATCGGCCGCAAGGATGACAATTCGACCGATCGCTCCAAATTCCTGCATGTCGGCATCGCTAACCGCAGCTTCGAGCGCCGCTTCGAACTCGCCGATTTCGTGCGGGTGGAAAAGGCCGATCTGGCCGATGGCCTGCTGAGCATCGAACTGCTGCGCGAAGTGCCCGAAGCGATGAAGCCCAAGAAGATCGCCGTCAATGGCGGCCACCTCGTCGACATCAACGAAGGCCGCGACGCAGCCTGATCCGGCATCGTTCAACAAGATAAGCGAAGGGCGCGTGCCGCAAGGCTGCGCCCTTTTTTATGCCTGAAAATCCTCCCCTTACGGGGGAAGAATTATATCTCGACCTGGCTACCCAGTTCGACCACCCGGTTCGTCGGCAGGCGGAAAAACTCCATCGCGCTTTCCGCGTTGCGCAGCATCCAGGCGAAGATCTTTTCCCGCCACAGCGGCATCCCCGGCTTGGCGGACGGCAACAATGTTTGGCGCGCCAGGAAGAAGCTGGTGTCCATCATCTTGAACGCCTGCCCGCAACCGGTCACATTCTTCAGCGCGGCCGGCACGTCGGGTTCCTGCATGAAGCCATATTGCAGCACCAGACGGAAGAAGCCCCGGCCCAGATCCTCCAGCTTACACCGCCCATCATCCTCCACGACCGGCACATCCTTGATCTTCACTGTCAACAGGATGACCCGCTCGTGCAGCACCTTGTTATGCTTGAGGTTATGGAGCAGCGCATGGGGCACGCCATCGGGCGTCGATGTCATGAACACCGCCGTTCCCGACACCCGCACCGCGCTGTTGGCGGCGGAGGCGACGAAGACCGGGATCGGCATCGCCGCTTCGCGCAAACGATCCTGCACCAGCCGGCGACCGCGCGACCATGTGGTCAACAGGGTGAAGACGATGAAGCCGATCAGCAGCGGGAACCAGCCGCCGTCCGGCACCTTGGTCAGGTTCGCAGCCAGATAGGCGCCATCGACCACATAGAATACCGCCAGCAGCGGCGCCGCATAATACCATTTCCAGTGCCACAAGCGATAAAGCACCACCGTCAGCAGCACATTGTCGATAAACATCGCACCCGTCACCGCGATGCCATAGGCGGCGGTCAGGTTGGACGATGTCTGGAACACCAGCACCAGCAGGATCACCATCACCATCAGCCCCCAGTTGATCAGGGGGATATAGATCTGGCCCGCGGTCGACGCGCTGGTGTGGGAAATGCGCAGGCGCGGCATGAAGCCCAACTGGATCGCCTGCTGCGTGACCGAGAAAGCCCCGGAAATCACCGCCTGCGACGCGATGATCGCGGCCAGCGTCGCCAGCACAATCAGCGGCAACTGGCCCCATTGTGGCGCGAGATTATAGAAGGGGCTGTGCAGCGCCGCCGCGCCTTCGCGAAACAGCAGAGCGCCCTGCCCCATATAGTTGAGCATCAGCGCGGGCAGCACGAAGAACAGCCAGGACACCCTGATCGGCTTGCGCCCGAAATGCCCCATGTCGGCATAAAGCGCCTCCGCCCCCGTCACCGCCAGCACGACCGCGCCCAAAGCCAGGAAGGCAGGCAGCGGATCGGTGACGAAGAACATGAACGCCCAATAGGGGTTCAGCGCATAGAGGATACCCGGCGTCTTGAGGATCGAGAGGACGCCCAGCGCCGCGATCGTCACGAAATAGGTCAGCATGATCGGGCCGAAGAAGGCAGCGACCTTGTTGGTGCCCAGCCCCTGTATCCAGAACAGACCCAGCAGGATGACAATCGCCACCGGCAGGATCGCCGGGGCCAGCGCCGGATTATAGACGGTCAGACCCTCGACCGCCGAAAGCACCGACACCGCCGGCGTGATCATCGAGTCGCCATAGAAAAGCGCCGTCGCGAACACGCCCAACAGCACGATGCCGCGCGACCAGCGCTGCGTCTTGGTCTGGCCGTTGATCAGCGCCAGCAGCGCCAGGCTGCCGCCCTCGCCCTTGTTATCGGCGCGCATGATGATGCTGACATATTTCAGCGTCACGACCAGCATCATCGACCAGAACATCAGGCTGATCACGCCCAATATATGGTCGGGGTCCAGAGCAAGATGATGATGGCCCGCAAAGGTTTCGCGGAAAGCGTAGAGCGGGCTGGTACCGATGTCGCCGAAGACGATGCCGATGGCGCCGACGACCAGCTTTACCGTCGCCTTTTGCCGCCCATGGCCGTGGCCATGCTGCTCGTCATCGGCCGGCGCCGTATTGGGAAGAAGATCAGCCATGAAAGGAAAACCTGATGGTCATCGCACACCGGGCTGAGGGATACCGCGCCGAAGGATAGCGGATTGGAAAGGATATGTCATACCCTGCATAGCGCCGCGCCCTATCACGCCTCCAGACGGGGCGCAATCATCCGCGCTGCGGCGCATCATTGCGGGACAGTATCGCCATTGGCCAGCATCGCGTCGATACGCGCGATATAGGCTTCCAGTTCCGCCTTCACCTGACTGCCGGCCGGCGCGCTGGCGGCCAGCGGCGCCCACATATCCCGCGCGCCCTGCAACTGGTTGTTCCGCGCCAGCGCCAGACCATAGAAATAGCGCGGTGCCGGTCCCGCCGGATCGATCGCCAGCGCCCGGCGATAGGCGAACTCAGCACCGGGCGAGAGCACGCCATCGGCATGATTGACCAGCGCATTGCCCAACCCCAACCACAAATTGGCGTCATCGGGCGTCGCGCGCAGGCCCGATAGCAGCACATTGGCTGCCTCCTTGGTCTTGCCCTGCCGTGCGAGGCCATCGGACAGCATCATCCATTGCGCCGCCGGGCCGAAGCGTTCCGCCAGACCACGGCGCTTTTCCGCCTGCTTCTCGTCGAACGCCTCGCCTTTGCCCTGCGCCACATGGCGCGGCGCCCCGGCCTGTCCCGGATGCCCCTGCCAAGCATAGCCAGCCAGCCCCAGCAACAGCGCCGCCGCACTGATTTCCCGCGCCGACCGGGGAATGCGCCCGATCAGCAGCAGGGCGACGAAGACGAAAGCCGCGAGGCCAAAGGCGATGAACCATCCCGTCATCGGCTTTTCCTCCGCTTGATCCGGCCGCGCAGCAGCAACAGCCCCAGTCCCAGAAACAGCAAAGGCGCGCCCCAGAGCGGCCACAGGATCGGCGCGGCGGTCGGCTCATAGCTGACCCAGTCGCCATAGCGAGAGATCAACCATGTGCGGATCGCTTCGGGCTGTTCCCCGGCCATGATCCGCTCGCGGATCTGCGATCGCATGTCACCGGCCATGCTGGCACCCGAGTCGGCGATCGACTGACTCTGACAGGTGAGGCAGCGGATGGTTTCCATCAACGCCTTGGCCTTGCGCTCCTGCGCCGCATCGGGAATTTGCCGATCAGCCCAGGGCGCGGGCGGCAGCGCCGTCTGCGCCACGGCCGGTACCGCGACCAGCGCTATCAGCAAGACAAGCAGCAGCTTCATTGCGCATCCTTCAGCCGGTCGAGGATCATCGGCACGTCATCGGCGCGAATATCGCCGATATGCTGATAGGCGATCCGCCCCTTGCCATCGATCACGAAGGTTTCCGGCACGCCGGACGATCCCAGCGCCATCTGCACGGCGCTGCGCGCATCCAGACCGATCCGGGCATAGGGATTGCCATAGCGCTTCAGGAAGCCGTCGACATCAGGCCGGGCGTCGCGAATGGCGATGGCGTCAATCTCGACCCCCGCCCGTTTCAGCGCCATCAGTTGCGGCGCCTCCGCAGCACAGGGCACGCACCAGCTGGCGAAGACATTGAGCAGGCGCGGCTTGCCGGTAGCGAGTTGAGCGCTGGTCAGCGCCGGCCGGTCACTGGCCCCCGCCGGCAGGGTGAAGGCCGGCAGCGGCTGACCGACAAGACGCGAATGGATGATGCGGTCGTCGGGCTGGAAAAGCCCGCTGGCGAACAGGCCGATAAAGGCCAGAAACAGCATGAGCGGCAGCCAGATCCAGACTTTCCTCATGCCTCAGCCTCCCTGCGCGCCCGCCATTTCAGCAGCCAGCCGCGCCGCTCCCGCCCGACCAGCGCCAGCGCGCCGCCCAGCGCGATCATGATGCCGCCCAGCCAGATGAAGGTGACGAACGGCTTCCACCAGATACGCATCTGCCAGCGGCCGCCCTCCACTTCCTCACCCAGCACGACATAAAGCTGTCCGTTCCAACGGGTCAGCAATGCCGCTTCGCTGGTGGTGGTCGGCGGAGAGGCGAAGAAGCGCGATTGTGGCCGGATCAGCACCGGCGCACCGCCCCGATCGACCTGCATATCCGCCTGAAGCGCGGTCCAGTTGTCCCCCGCGATCGGCATGATCTGCACGAAGCGCAGCGTCCAGCCGGCCGTCTGGATCGTGTCACCGGGGCGCGCCGCCACCAGCTTCTCGACCGTGAAGGCCGAATCGCAGGCCATGCCGGCCAGACTGACGGCGCAGCCCAGATGCGCGATCACCATGCCCCAGGTGAAGAGCGGCGTGCGCAGCAGCTTGCGCTTCCACAAAGGCGCGATGCTCGCCGCGCCGACCGCGATGGCGATGACGAGGCCCAGGAAAGGCAGGATGCCGATCCGGCCCCATGCGAGGATCGCCAGCGCCCCCGCCGCCACGACAAGCAGCAGCGCAGGCACGATCAGCCGCTTGCCCACCGCGCTCGCGCTGTCCCGCCGCCAGCGAGTCAGCGGCCCGGCCGCCAGCACGACCATCAGCGCCAGCGCCAGCGGCCCGGCGATCCGGTCGAAATAAGGCGCGCCCACCGACACCTTATGGCCGAAGGCTTCGGTCATCAGCGGATAGAGAGTGCCGATCAGCACGATCCCCAAAATCACCGACAGCAGCAGATTATTGGCCACCAGCATGGTTTCCCGGCTCACCAGTTCGAACGGCGCGCCTTCACGCACCGATCCGATCCGCCAGCCGAACAGCGCCAGTGCCCCGCCAATATAGATGGCTAGCAGCGCCAGAATGAAGCTGCCCCGCGAAGGATCGACGGCGAAGGCATGGACGCTGGTCAATATGCCCGATCGGACAAGGAAGGTGCCGACCATCGACATGGAGAAAGCGATCACCGCCAGCATGATCGTCCAGGCGCGTAGCGCGTCGCGCGTCGCCAGCACGGTCACACTATGCAGCAGCGCCGTCGCCGCCAGCCATGGCATCAGCGATGCATTTTCGACCGGGTCCCAGAACCACCAGCCGCCCCAGCCCAGTTCATAATAGGCCCAATAGCTGCCCGCCGTGATGCCCAGCGTCAGCAGCACCCATGCCGCCAGCACCCATGGCCGCATGGCGCGCGCAAAGGCGGCATCGACCTGCCGCGTCAGCAACGCACCGATGGCAAAGGAGAAGGCGACCGACAGGCCGACATAGCCCAGATAGAGCGTCGGCGGATGGAAGGCCAAACCGGGGTCTTGCAGCAGCGGGTTCAGCCCCTGCCCGTCCGGCGGCGGATCGATCCGCGCGAAGGGATTGGAGGAAAAGAGCAGGAAGGCGTAGAAGCCCAGCGAAATCGCCGCCTGCCCGCCCAGCGTCGCCATATGCGCGTCGCGCTTGAGCGCCCGCTCGAACAGCGCGACGGCTGCGCCCGCAACGCCCATCACCGTCACCCACAGCAGCATAGACCCTTCATGATTGCCCCAGGTGCCGGCGAATTTGTAAAGCCAGGGCTTCATCGAATGGCTGTTGGTCGCAACCAGCAGCACCGACATGTCCGACCGCAGGAACAGGGTGATCAGCAGGGCGAAGGCAATGGCGGTCAGCAGCCCCTGCGCCACGGCAGCGGGGCGCACGGCGGCCAGCAATTCAGTCTTGCCACCCTTCAATCCCGCGAAGGCCAGCAGTAATTGCAGCAGAGCCAGCGCCGCCGCCAGCCACAGAGCGGCCAGACCGGTTTCGGCGATCATGCCCGCCCCCCATTCACATCATCGTCATGCCAGCGAAAGCTGGCATCTCTCTTCTTTTGCCCTCGCGCTGAAGAAGAAGTGAGATCCCAGCCTTCGCTGGGATGACGGAGGTGGAGAATTGGAATCACCGCTCCGCCTTCATCTCGTGGGTTGTCTCATTATAAGTCATCCCCTCCAACTCGCGGGGCATATAGCGTTCGTCATGCTTGGCGAGCAGGTTGGTCGCGACGAATGTGCCCTTCGCGTCGAACGAACCTTCCGCCACGACTCCGCTACCTTCCTTGAACAGGTCGGGCGCGATCCCGCTGAAGGTGGCTGGCACGGTCGCCTTGCCATCGGTCACGTCGAAATGGATGGTGACGCCATCGGCCGCCCGCTTCAGGCTGCCTTTCACCACCATGCCGCCCAGCCGGATATTCTTGCCCGGCTCGACGCCCTTGGTCTTCACGTCGCCGGGCGTATAGAAATAGGCGGCCTCATCCTTGAGCGCCGACACCGCCAGCAATCCGGCGCCGATAATCGCCACCAGCGCCGCCAGCGCCAGCATCAGCCGTTGATGTTTGGCCTTCATGACCGGTCCGACAGCTTTTCGGCCCCGCGCTCAGCACTCCGCATCGCACGCCAACTCAACAGGCTGACCAGCCCCGTCCCTATAGCCGTCACCGCATAAGCGGCGATCACGAAAGCCCATTGGTTCATCTCTACCCTCTTGCCCTTACCCTCGGGCCAGACGCTGCATGCGCGCCTCGACTTTATTCTGTGCCAGTATCGCCCGCATCCGCATCAGCACGATCGCCCCGAACCACAGCGAAAAGCCCAGCAGGGTCAGCCCAAGCGGCCAGAGCAGCGATCCGTCGATGCTGGACCCGCGCAGGGTGATGCTCGGGCCCTGATGCAGGCTGTTCCACCAGACGACGGAGCGATTGATGATCGGAATATTGACCGCGCCAACCAGCCCGAAAATGGCCGTGACATTGCTCACGCCACCCTGCCCGTCACGCGCGCTGGCATTGGCGAGCGCGATATAGCCCAGATAGAGGAACAGCAGGACCAGCATGGACGTCATGCGTCCGTCCCATTCCCACCAAGTGCCCCAGGTCGGCCGCCCCCAGATGGAGCCGGTCATCAGGCAGATCGCGGTGAACAAGGCGCCCGGCGCAGCGATCGCCCGGCCCGCAATGGCCGCCAGCGGATGGCGCCAGACCAGTTGCATCAGCGCCGCGATCGCGATGCCGCTCCATCCGCCCATGCCCAGCCAGGCGGCGGGTACATGGATATAGAGAATACGCACCGTATCCCCCTGAAGATAGTCGGCGGGCGTCACGAACAGGCCGCATGCGCTGCCGATCACGATCAGCAACAGACCCGGCCAGAACAACCAGCCGGTCAGCGGACGCGCGATCTTCAGGAAGCGGGCGGGATTGGCAAAACGGTGCATCAGGGCTGCGTGTGTAGCGGTGCGTGAAGCGCTGCGCCAGTAGGGCATTTTGCCGATAGCCATGGACCACGCACCCGCTTGACAATCGCCGCTTTCCCGATCGATACCCTGCCCTATCGGGCCGACGCGGACGCCCGGTGAGGCGGTGTCCGCCCAAGTCCGCTCCATTCGCCGCATGCGCGGCGCAAAGGGGCGTTGCCATGACCGATACCGCCGATGCCGCTGGCATCTTTCCGACCCGACCCTCCCAGTTCAGCCTGACGGCGCTGTTCCTGAAATTCCTGCGTTTCGGCGCGCTCGCCTTTGGCGGACCGGTCGCGCAGATCGCCATGATCCGCCAGTCACTGGTCGAGGAGGAAGGCTGGATTGAGCCGCGCCGCTTCAACCGCCTGCTGGCCATATTGCAGATATTGCCCGGCCCGGAAGCACATGAACTTTGCGTCCATATGGGCATGGTCGCGCGCGGCCGGATCGGCGGCCTGCTCGCGGGTCTGGGCTTCATGCTGCCCGGCTTCCTGCTGATGTTGGCGGCCGGCTGGCTCTATATAGGGTGGGTCGCGGGCAATCCGTCGCTGGCCGGCCTGCTGCTGGGCGTGCAGATCGTGGTGCTGGCGGTCATCCTGCGGGCGGTGGTGCGAATCGGACAGCATATCGTCGAAAGCCGCCTGCTTGGGCTCATCGCCGCCATCGCCTTCGCCGCTACCCTGCTGGGCGTTCCCTTCTGGCTGCTGCTCGCCACTGGGGCAATCGCGCATATGATGCCAGATCGACCAGCGCTGGCCGTCGCCATAATGCTCGGCCTGACCGTCGCGGCAAAGCTGGTACTTCCCCATCTGCCTCTACCCCATACAACGCCGATCGCCACCAGCGGCGCGCCCGTCACCCTGGCCATGCTGTTCCTTGCCGGACTGAAGGGCGGCCTCCTCACCTTCGGCGGCGCCTATACCGCTATACCTTATGTCCGGGCGGACACGGTGGGACGCGGATGGATCAGCGACGCGACTTTTCTGGATGGCGTCGCGCTGGCGGGCCTGCTGCCCGCGCCGCTCGTCATCTTCGCGACCTTCGTCGGCTATGTCGTGGGCGGGCCAGTCGGGGCGATCGCGATCACGGTCGGCATGTTCCTGCCGGCCTTCGCCTTCTCCCTGCTCTTCTTCGAACGGCTGGAGGCGGTGGTCGAGCACCCGGCCCTGCATCACGCGCTGGCCGGCGTGGCCGCCGCCGTCCTCGGCATCATCGCGGCGACCTTCGTCGATCTGGCCTGCGCAACCGGCGCCCATATAGACAATGTCCTGATCGCCTTGCCCATCTTTGCCGTCGCGCTGATCGTCGCCTGGCGGATGAAAGGCGCCTGGGTGACGCCTGCGATCATGGCCGCAGGGGCTCTAATGGGCTGCCTTTTGCCGCTATAACCAGACCCATTCTCCAGTAAATGGCCGGAAACACTGGGTTTCCGGGCCGTTCATCGCCTTTTTTATGACAGGGAGGCGACAAAGCGACCTTTACGCACTATATGCGCGCCCATGGATGACCCTTACAGGGTTGTCAGGAACGGCTATGGAACCGCTCACACCCATGATTACGACCAATCCCTTCGACGACGACAAGTTGCGCGAGGAATGTGGCATTTTCGGCGTTTCCAATGGGGAAACGGCGTCTGCCATCGTCGCGCTCGGCCTTCACGCGCTGCAACATCGCGGTCAGGAAGCCGCCGGCATCACCAGCTGGGACGGGCATGATTTTCATACCCACCGGGCCATGGGCCATGTGGCGGGCAATTTCGACCGGGACGAAGTGATTCGGGGCCTGCCGGGTGAAAGTGCCTGCGGCCATGTCCGTTACTCGACCACCGGCGAAACATCGCTGCGCAACGTTCAGCCGCTTTATGCGGAACTGAATTCGGGCGGTTTCGCCATTGCCCATAATGGCAACATCTCCAACGCGATGAAGGTGCGCCGCGAACTGATTCGTCGCGGATCCATCTTCCAGTCGACGTCGGATACCGAAGTCATCATCCATCTGGTGGCGACCTCCAGCTACCGCACCCTGCTCGACAAGTTCATCGACGCGCTCAAGCAGATCGAGGGCGCCTACTCCCTGATCGTCATGACTCCCGAAGGCATGATCGCCTGCCGCGATCCGCTGGGCATCCGCCCGCTCGTCATGGGCAAGCTGGGCGACGCCTATATTTTCGCATCGGAAACCGTGGCTTTCGACGTGGTCGGCGCGGACTATGTCCGCTCGATCGATCCGGGCGAACTGGTCATCGTCACCAATGACGGTGAAATCCGCTCGCACCGTCCCTTCGGCGAGACGCATGCGCGCCCATGCATCTTCGAACATGTCTATTTCAGCCGCCCCGATTCGATCATCGACAATTCCAGTGTCTATTCGGTCCGCAAGGCGATCGGCGCGCAACTGGCGATCGAAAATCCGGTCGATGCCGACTATGTCATCCCGGTGCCGGACAGCGGCGTGCCTGCGGCCATCGGCTATGCCCAGCAATCGGGCATTCCGTTCGAACTGGGCATCATCCGGTCGCACTATATCGGCCGCACCTTCATCCAGCCGGGCGACAAGGTCCGCCATCTGGGTGTGAAGCTGAAGCATAATGCCAACCGCGCGCTGATCGAGGGCAAGAAGATCGTGCTGATCGACGATTCGATCGTGCGCGGCACCACATCGCTCAAGATCGTACAGATGATGCGCGAGGCTGGCGCGGCCGAAGTGCATATGCGCATCGCATCGCCGCCGACCAAGCATAGCTGCTTCTATGGCGTCGACACGCCCGAACGCACCAAGCTGCTGGCGCACAAGCTGGACGTGGGCGGGATGCAGGATTTCATCCACGCCGACAGCCTGTCCTTCATCTCGATCGACGGCCTGTACAAGGCACTGGGTGAGGCCAAGCGCGCGGACATCCGTCCGCAATATTGCGATGCCTGTTTCACTGGCGACTATCCTACCAAGCTGACCGATCAGGACGACGCAGTCGTCACCAACCAGTTCGAACTGCTCGCCGAGCGCGTGGTCTGATCCTTCTTTGGGCGGCCCGATCGGGCCGCCCTTTCCATTTCTGACGCAAACAGGCTCCGGCAGTCGACCGGAGCGACGGGAGTGCCATGTCCGACCTTCCCCTTTCCGGCAAACTGGCTCTGGTCACGGGCGCAAGTCGCGGCATAGGCGCCGCCACGGCCTTGGCGCTGGGCGCGGCGGGCGCTCATGTCGTGCTGACCGCACGGACGAGCGGTGGACTGGAAGAGGTCGAGGATCGCATTCATCAGGCCGGCGGCCATGCGACGATCGCCCCGCTCGACCTGATCGACGGCGAAAGCATCGGCCGACTGGCGCAGGCAATCGGCGGACGCTGGCAGGCGCTGGACATATTGGTGCTGAACGCCGCCACGCTGGGATCGCTGGCGGCGGTGCAGGCCATTGACGCCAAGGAATTTTCCCGTCTGCTGACGCTCAACATCGCCGCGCCGCAGGCGCTGATCGCCGCATTCGACGGCATGCTGCGCGCCAGTGGTGACGCCCGCATCGTCGCGCTGACCTCCTCGGTCGCAACGCCCCGCGCCTATTGGGGTGCCTATGGCGCGTCGAAGGCGGCGCTGGAAACGCTGGTCGGCGCCTATGGCGAGGAAGTGAAGAATATCTCCGCCATCCGCACCCATATCGTCGATCCCGGCGCCACCCGCACCGCGATGCGCGCCCGCGCCTTCCCCGGCGAAGATCCGGCAAGCCTGAAGGGGCCGGAAGTGGTGGCCGATGCCATCGTGCAACTGGTCACGGCCGATACGCCGACCGGGCACAGGATGCGCGTGGAATAGAGGGAAGCAGCACAAGGGCTGCTTCCCTCCTTCAGAGACCGCTGTCCAACGGTAACAGACATCAATTTGGTGTCACTGAAGAACAACATCAGTAATATTGCTGTCTGTTTGTCACTTGCCTGCTTGACGCCTTGTCATCGCCACTCAGGGTAAGCCGAGGCGAAGCAACAAGGTACGCTTCGTTTAGCCTACCTACCCAATCTATCACAAAATGGGATTACCGCAGAACATATAATGCCGAGACATCAATTACCGGATTTGACCAGCGTCACCTGCGCCACGTCGATCCCGCCTCCGCGAAAACCGCCTTCGCAATACATCAGATAATAGCGCCACAAGGCCACGAAATGCTGGTCGAAACTGGCGGGCAACTGACCTTCCTCGATCGCCCGGTCGAAGCGCTGGCGCCAACGTCGCAGCGTCTCCGCATAATGGAGGCCGAAGCGGTGGACGTCCCGCCATTCCAGCCCCTGCGCCGCCGCCAGCGCCCGAAAGCGGCTTTCCGAAATCAGCATGCCGCCGGGGAAGATATAGGTCTGGATGAAGTCGGCGCCGCGCGCATAGCTTTCGAACAGGGCGTCATCGATCAGGATATATTGGATCGCCGCCTTCCCGCCGGGTTTCAACAGGCGATGGACCGCGGCCAGATAGGCGGGCCAATAATGCTCCCCGACCGCCTCCACCATCTCGACGCTGGCGATTGCATCATATTGCCCCTGCGCATCGCGATAGTCGGTCAGCATGATGTCCGCGCCTGATCCCAGCCGGTCGCGCGTATAGTCCGCCTGCTCGGTCGACAGGGTCAGGCCCGTATAGCGAATCGCCTGCCGCTCCATCGCCTGTTCGGCCAGCCCGCCCCAGCCGCAGCCAATTTCCAGCAGAGCGTCGCCATCCTTCAGGTCCAACCGGTTGAGGATCGCATCCACCTTGCGCCGCTGCGCCTGTTCCAGACTTTCAATCCTGCTGTCAGGGTCAAGGAACAAGCCACTGGAATAATGCATATATGGGTCCAGCCACAGGCTGTAGAAATCATTCCCCAGATCATAATGATAGGCGATGTTAAGGCGCGACCCGGCCCGGTTGTTCCGCCGCGCCCAATGCGCGATCCGGCCGATCCAGCGTGCCGGACCACGCGGCCGCGCTGCCCGCCCCAGCGCTGCGGCATTGCGCATGAACAGCGCAAAGAGCGGCACCGGGTCCGGGCTGGACCATTCGCCCGCCGCCCATGCCCGATACCAGCCGGCCGATCCGCCGCTCGCCAGTCGAAGCAGCGCGCGCCAGTCATGGACTTCCACGATGCAGGAGGGCCCATCCGCCCGGCCGCCGAGCAGCCGTCGGGTTCCGTCCGGCAGGACCGCCTCCAGCGCGCCCTGTTCCAGCCCCAGATCGATCCGGTCGAGCATGCGATGAAAGACAGGGGCCACCAACCGTGCCAGTCGCCCCGGCGATCCGCTAAGCGGCGGTTGGTGTACGGACAGGGCGCGTCGGCCGCGCCGGGGATCGGTGGCGTTCATGGCGCCGATCCTGCAACAAGGTGAACGCGGCTGCAATCATCCCTTCATATGGCGATAGGCGGCCAGCGCGCGTTCCCGTCCCTCCCGATGGCCAATGATCTTCGCGGGGTAGTTTTTGGGCCGCGCATCATGTGCATCGGGATCATGGATCACGTCGTCGGACAGGTCGGCCAGTTCCGGCACCCATTCGCGAATATAGTCAGCCGCGTCGAATTTTTCCGACTGGCTGAGCGGCGCCATGATGCGGGTGAAGAGATTGGCGTCGACGCCGCTGCCTGCCACCCACTGCCAGTTGACGCTGTTATTGGCATAATCGGCGTCGACCAGCGTATCCCAGAACCAGCGCGCGCCATGGCGCCAGTCGATCAGCAGATGCTTGATCAGGAAACTGGCGGCGATCATGCGCACCCGGTTATGCATCCATCCGGTCGCCCAAAGCTGCCGCATGCCTGCATCCACGATGGGATAACCGGTTCTTCCCGTCTTCCAGGCGGTGAAATCGGACCGGGCATCCCGCAGATCGCGCCAGCGCAGTGCATCGAATTCGCCGCGCGCATTGGCCGATCCATAGGTGGGCAACTGGCATATCTGTACATGCGCATAATCCCGCCAGATCAATTCCTTGAGGAAGATATTTATATCTTTCTGCGAAGATGTGACGCGGTGCCAGACAGTGGCAGGCGACACTTCCCCGAAATGCAGATGCGGCGACAGACGCGACGTGCCTTCAATCGACGGCAGGTTGCGCGCTTCGGGATAGTCGCCCACTTCATCAATGAAATCCGTGACATGCCGCCGCGCGCCCTCTTCGCCCGGCGTCCAGTCCCGGCTGAAACCCGCCGCCCAGTCCGGCGCGGTCGGCAGCAAGGCCCAGTCCTCCAGCGAATCGCTGGCGGGCCAATGCGCCGGCGCATCGACCCGGTGCGGCGCTGGATGGGGCTGCGCGGGCGGCATATGCTCCATCACGGCCCGCGCGAAAGGCGTATAGATACGATATTGCCCGCCAGCGCCCGTCCGCACTGCACCGGGCGGCAACAGCAGGCCGCCATCATGCAGCGTGAGGTCCAGCACCCGCCCGACCGCCTTTTCTGCATTGCGCCACCAGGGCTCATAATGGTGCAGGCCATGGACCCGCGATGCCCCCACCTCCTTGGCCAACCCCTCCAGCACCTCGGCGCAATTGCCGCGCCGCAGGATCAGGCGGGAGCCCTTCGCCCGCAGACTGGCGTCCAACTCGGACAGGCTATGGTGCAGCCACCAGCGCGCCGCACCGCCCATCGCCCATTGGCGCGGAGCCTCATCATCCAGCACATAGACGGGAATGACCGGCCCCTCGGCCGCCGCCGCGGCAAGCGCGGCCTGATCGGAAAGGCGGATATCCTGGCGGAACCAGAGCAGAACGGGATCGGACATGCCATGCCAATGCGCCGCCCCCGTCCCGGTTCCAAGCGGCCGTTGGGGCATATTGCCTTCATCGGCGCGCCTGCATCACCTCGTCGCAAATCGCCGCAATCGCGATTCGTCCAATGGACGTGGCGCGTATGCCTGCCTATTCTGACGGCGCGCGCCCATGTTCGGCGCCGAAGGCAGGCCAAGGGGTATGGTCTGCCGGGATCAGGATTATAGGGGACATAATGGCTTCGACGCCGAATGAACGGGAATTGGCATACCGGCCCTGTGTCGGAATCATGCTCGTGAACATGAATGGCCAGGTATTCGTCGGCCAGCGACTCGATAATGTCGTGGAAGCCTGGCAGATGCCACAGGGCGGCATTGACGAGGGCGAGGATGCGAAGACCGCAGCTCTGCGCGAATTGCGCGAGGAAACCGGCATCGGCCGCGAGCATGTCGAGATCATCGCCAAGGCAAAGGATGAGCATTTCTACGATCTGCCGCCGGAATTGGTCGGCAAGCTGTGGGGCGGCAAATATCGCGGCCAGCGCCAGTTCTGGTTCCTGGCCCGCTTCATCGGCGACGACAGCGATATCGATATCCAGACCAAGGATCCGGAGTTTCGGGAATGGAAATGGGCCGCGCCCGAAACGCTGCCGGAGCTGATCGTACCGTTCAAGCGCAAGCTCTATCGCGACATATTGCAGGAGTTCCGGACGCTTATCTGAACAGATAGACGTTTTGGGGGCTTAAAATTCGCGGTCGCGGCGGTATGACGGGGGCATGCGTGCCTGTCTGATCCCCATTCCGCTGCTGATCGCCACTCTGCCCGTCGCGGCCCAAGCCGCCGACGGTGCGCTATTGCCGCCGTCGGTCCGCGAGATGATGGAAGCGGCGATCGCCAATGGCAACGAAACGGAAATCGCGACTGTTGCCAAGATCGCCAAGCAGACCAATCCCGCTTCTGCCGATGAAATCCAGCGCATGGTCAATAGCTGGAAGGAACGGACCAAAGCGACCCACGACACGGTGATTCGCGAAGCGCGCTTCAACGAATTGTGGACCGGCCGGATCGAGGCGGGCGGCTTCCGCTCCACCGGTTCGACAAGCGAAATCGGAATCAGCGCCGCCGCTACCGCGACCCGCACAGGCATCCAGTGGACACACAAGCTGACCGCCAGCGCCGATTATCGCCGCGCCAACGGCGTCACTTCGCGCGAACGCTATTTCGGCAGTTACGAACCCCGTTATGAATTTGACGCGCGCGGCTTCGCTTATGGCCTGGCCCAGTTCGAGCGCGACACGTCGATTGGCTATGACGAACGCTATACCGGATCGGTCGGTGTCGGTTACAAGCTGATCATGTCCAAGCCGGTCGATCTGTCGGCGGACATCGGTCCGTCCATCCGCCATGCCAAATATATCATCGGCGAACGCGAAACGAAGCTGGGCGTTCGTGGATCGATGGCGCTGGCCTGGCGCGCCACCCCGACGCTAACGGTCAAGCAGACCGCATCGGGCTATGCCGAAAGCGATGTCTATACGCTCAATTCGCTGACATCGGTGGAAACCAAGGTCAGCACCCGCTGGTCGGCCGCCTTCTCCTATAATGTCCAGTATGAATCGGAAACAGTGCTGGCGGCGCGCGATTTCGACACGCTCAGCCGCCTGACCCTGACCTATGATTTCTAAGTCGATCTGACACGTATCGATCGGCTTTGACCTCTGCCTGCGGATTAGGCAGCCTCCATCCGTCCGACAGGGGTGGAGGAACGATGCGCGGTTCGATGATGACGATGCTGGGGGCGCTGCTGCTGACCTCCGTGGCGGGCGCGGTGCGGCCGGAGTGGCACTGGCCAACGCTGCCTGATGGCGTCGCCGCGCCCGCCCTGCCCGAAGGCATGAGCATGACGGCCGCCAAGGTGGAACTGGGCCGCCGCCTCTTCTACGATCGCGCGCTATCCCAGAACAAAAGCATGGCCTGCGCCGACTGCCATCAGCAGGCCCGTGGCTTTACCGATGGCCTGCCGACCCATGTCGGCGTCACCGGGGAGATGGGCGTGCGCAACGTGCCGGGCCTGACCAATGTCGCCTGGCGCACCGGCCTTACCTGGACCGAAGCCGGCCTTTCGACGCTGGAGGCGCAGGCGATGGTCCCGATGACCGGCAGCAAGCCCGTCGAAATGGGCATGGCCGACGGTGACGGCGAACTGGCGCAGCGGCTGTCGGCAGATCCCTGCTACCGCGGCCTGTTCGCGCGGGCTTTCCCCGGCACGGCATCGCGAATAGACTATGCCATGGTGACGGCGGCGCTCGGCGCGTTTCAGCGGACCCTGATTTCCTTCGGCAGCGCCCATGACCGGGGCGCCCAGACGCCGCTGGCGCGCAAGGGCGCCGCGCAATTCGCCGTATCCGGCTGCGTCGCCTGCCACAATGGCCCGGACCTTACCGACGGACAGGTTCATTATGTTGGTACGGCAGCGCCAAGCGAAATGGACGCCAGCCTCTATGGCGGCAAGCCGCTGCCTCCCGGCTTCGAGCCGCCGCCCGAACGCTTCCGCACCCCATCGCTCCGCAATGTCGCGGTAACGGGACCATGGCTGCATGACGGCCAGAGCCCCAGCATCGAATCGGCGATCCGCCGCCATGCCGCGCCGCAACTGGCCGACATGGACATGCCCGCCCTGCTCGCTTTCCTCGATTCGCTGACGGATCGCGACTTTTTAGAAAACAGCGCCTTCGGTCCACCACCGGCCGCCTGCCCCACCGGCATCTGACCAAAAAAAAGACCGATCCAAGAAGGACCGGCCTGAAAGTTTTTAGGAGAGGATGCCTGAAAGGCCCGCTCTCTATGAAATGTTAGCGCCACCATCGCAAGTGCGAAATGGATTTCCACGGTTGCAAAGATTGCAACCGTGGGGCGATTAGGCAAATCCATAGCCCTACGGCTTCAACCAGCGAGGTGTTGCTTGAACATCAAAAAAGATCGATCGATCATCAAATTGCTTCGCCGGACAGCGTTAACCGTAACGGCAACTGTCGGCGGCATTGGATTGCTGGCCTTTGCAAGCCTGTGGATTGCTGCCCGTCCGGTACTGAATGCAGCAAGCACAGAATTATCTGCGATCGGCCCGGTTTGTGATCGGCCGTTCAGCCATCCCAGCGGCTATCCTAAATCACTGCGAGAAATACAATCTTTCGAAAACGCAGAATGGGAAGTCTATCGTGGCATATGCAAACGTCACGACATCAAAGGATGCTTTCACCTAAGCGAACTGGGATTTGCCGTTTACCGGCCGGCTTATCTGAATCAGTGCCAGATAAGAGCGCTGACGCTGAGACATGATTCACCAGTCGGAATTGCCCTAAATCGGCTCTACCCCGGTCGAAACCACGAACAACTCAATAATCAT
The DNA here is from genome assembly GCF_900109095.1 of Sphingobium sp. AP50. Classification (GTDB taxonomy): domain Bacteria; phylum Pseudomonadota; class Alphaproteobacteria; order Sphingomonadales; family Sphingomonadaceae; genus Sphingobium. Next base: position 86,857 of record NZ_FNYZ01000016.1, on the reverse strand, counting down.
GAGTTGGATTGCGTCGCAGCAGTGCTTCGAGCGGGATGGACACATCGCGCCGAGATTTTGGGTAACTGCACTTTGCCGAAGCGTCCGCCGCTTTAGCGGCGGACGCTATTCGATCAGCGCGTCAGCTTCTTATAGGCCAGCGCGGTCGGACGATCCGCCGCATCGCCCAGACGACGGCGCTTATCTTCTTCATAAGCCTCGAAATTGCCTTCGAACCATTCGACATGGCTGTTGCCTTCGAAGGCGAGGATATGGGTCGCCAGACGGTCAAGGAAGAAGCGGTCATGGCTGATGACCACGGCGCAACCGGCGAAATTCTCGATCGCTTCTTCCAGCGCGCCCAGCGTTTCGACGTCAAGATCGTTGGTCGGTTCGTCGAGCAGCAGCACGTTGCCGCCCTTTTTCAGCATCTTGGCGATGTGGACGCGATTGCGTTCACCACCCGACAGCTTGCCGACATTCTTCTGCTGGTCCTGCCCCTTGAAGTTGAAGGCGCCGACATAGGCACGGGTCGACATGTCATGACCATTGACCTTCACATAATCGAGGCCGTCCGACACTTCTTCCCAGACATTCTTCGAATCATCGAGATGGTCGCGGCTCTGATCGACAAAGCCCAGACGGACGGTCGACCCGATATCGACTTCGCCACTGTCGGGCGTTTCCTGACCCGTGATGATCTTGAACAGGGTCGATTTACCCGCGCCGTTCGGCCCGATGACGCCCACGATACCGCCCGGCGGCAGCAGGAAGGACAGATCCTCGAACAGCAGCTTGTCGCCGAACGACTTGGTGATGCCCTTGAACTCGATCACCTTGCCGCCCAGACGCTCCGGCACCTGGATGACGATCTGGGCCTTGCCAGGCGAACGGCTGTTCTGCCCCGCGACCAGTTCCTCGAACTTCTTGATACGCGCCTTGGACTTGGTCTGGCGGCCCTTCGTGCCCTGACGGATCCATTCCAGCTCGTCATTGATCGCCTTCTGGCGGCCGGTCGCTTCGCGATCTTCCTGTTCCAGACGCTTCGACTTCTTCTCCAGATAGGTGGAGTAGTTGCCTTCGTACGGGAAATATTTTCCGCGATCGAGTTCCAGGATCCAGCCGACCACATTGTCCAGGAAATAGCGGTCATGGGTGATCATCAGGACCGACCCGGCATATTCCTTCAGGTGATTTTCCAGCCAAGTGACGCTTTCCGCGTCAAGATGGTTGGTCGGTTCGTCGAGCAGCAGAATGTCCGGCTTCTGGATCAGCAGGCGGGTCAATGCGATCCGGCGCTTTTCACCGCCCGACAGGCTTTCCACCGACCAGTCCGACGGCGGGCAGCGCAGCGCTTCCATCGCCAGTTCAAGCTGGCTGTCGAGCGACCAGCCGTCGACCGCGTCGATCTGCTCCTGAAGCGTACCCATTTCCTCCATCAGGGCGTCGAAATCGGCGTCCTCCGGCGGGTCGCCCATGATCATGCTGATCTCGTTGAAACGGTCCATCTTGTCGGCGATCTCGCGCGCGCCGTCCTTGACGTTTTCCAGCACCGTCTTGTTGGGGTCGAGTTGCGGCTCCTGCGGCAGATAGCCGACGGTGACATTCTCGCCCGGCCAGGCTTCGCCCGAAAAATCGGTATCGATGCCTGCCATGATCTTGATCAGCGTCGATTTACCCGCACCGTTCGGACCGACGATGCCGATCTTGGAACCACGGTAAAATTGCAGGTTGATATTGTTCAACACCGGCTTGGCTGCGCCGGGGAAGGTTTTCGTCATGCTCTTCATGACATAGGCATATTGTGAGGAGGCGGACATGGGTGCGGCTGCTCCGAAAATACAGGTAGGAAAAGACAGATAGAAAAATCAGTTAGAAATTTGGGCCGAGTTAGCGGAGGCGGATGATATTGGCAAATGGGTGATGGCTCGTTACGCCTTCATTCATGCAGAAAATCCGATCGGGCCCGCTCGCCGCCCTCCTCCTTGGCAGCATCCTCGCTCCTTCCCTGGCTCAAGCCGCCCCGGCGGACAGTAGCGCGATTCGCGAAGCGGCGCTGAAGGATGATGTCGCCTGGACCTTCACCGAAGGGCTGACGACCGAAGTCGGCCCCCGTCCCGCCGGCACGCCGCAGGAAGCGCGCGCCCGCGACTGGGCCGTGACGAAGCTGAAGGCGCTGGGCTTCTCCAACGTCCGTGCCGAACCCTATAAGATGCCGGTATGGCAGCGGGTGCATGACGAAGCCCGCATCGTCAGCCCCTTCCCGCAAAATCTGGTGATCGCGGCGCTGGGCAATAGCGGCTCGACCCCGGAACAGGGGATCGAGGGTGAAATCGTCTATTTCCCGACCATTGCCGATCTTCAGGCCGCGCCGGACGGCAGCCTGAAGGGCAAGATCGCCTTTGTCAGCCATGAGATGAAGGCGGCACAGGACGGATCGGGCTATGGCTATTATGGTGCCGCACGCCGCCAGGGGCCAAGCATCGCCGCGAAGAAGGGTGCGATCGCCATCCTCGTCAAATCCATCGGCACCGATCATCATCGTATCGCCCATACCGGCGTACAGATGTGGGCCGATGGCGTCACGCCGATCCCGGCGGTGGCGCTTTCCGTGCCCGATGCCGACCAGCTTGCCCGCGTCGCAGCGCGCGGCAATCCGGTGCGTATCCATCTGACCGCCGTATCGAAGACGCTAAAGGACCAGCCGTCAGGCAATGTCATCGGCGAAATCCCCGGCAGCGATCCCAAGGCGGGCGTCATCGTCGCCGCCTGTCACCTCGACAGCTGGGATCAGGGCACCGGCGCGATCGACGATGCGTCGGGCTGCGGCATCATCGCCGCCGCCGCGCTTCAGGTCGCAAAGGCCGGCACGCCCCGCCGCACCATCCGTGTCCTCTTCGCAGGCGCAGAAGAGGTCGGTGGCGATGGCGGCCGCGCCTATTTTGCCGCTCACGGCAAGGAACCCCACGCCCTCGTCCTCGAATCGGACTTTGGCGCGGACAAGGTCTGGCGGGTTGATTTCACCCTGCCTGAAGCGGCAGCGCCGCTGGCCGGGCGCATCGGCGCGGCCCTCGCCCCCCTGGGCGTCGTGCCAAGTCGGGACAAGGCGCATGGCGGATCGGATATCGAACCGCTTGTCGATGCAGGCGTTCCCGTCATCGATCTACAGCAGGATGGCACCCGCTATTTCGACATCCACCACACGCCTGACGATACGCTGGACAAGATCGATCCGGCCCAGCTTCAACAGAATGTCGCGGCCTGGGCGGTGACGCTGCACCTCGCCGCAAATGCGCCAGAAAGTCTGGGCGCTAACTGAACTTTTATTGTAGACAACATCCCGTCGTGTGATTCCGTCGTTTCACCGGCGCAAAAAATCATTGATTTGTGCAACGCACACGTTAATGCGGGTCGCTCGCGTAGGGTCACATTTGTAACGTGCCAGACGCGGCAAAATGCTATGGGAGCCCTACACAATGAAGAAGATCGCTGTTGTTTTCGCTTCGGCCAGCCTGATGGCCCTCGCTGCTTGCGGTGAGAAGCCGGCCAACGAGACCGCGAACGCTTCGAACGCTGTCGTCGAAAACGTTGTCGACAATGCCGCTAACGCTGCTGACAACGCCGCGAACGCTGCCAACGAAGCTGCTAACGCCGCTAACGTTGCTGAGAACGCCGCGAACGCGAAGTAATCTTCGCTGTAGCGAGATTTCGAAGGGCGGGCCGCTCCCTGCGGCCCGCCCTTTTCGTATGTGCGCCAAATTCGTCCGCTAGAAAGGCGGAACATCCATGCCGCTCTGAGGGTTTTTCAGCCATAACCTCGATAAGGAGAAGGATCATGGGCAAAGGCATATTATTGTGGCTGCTGGGCGTTCCGATCCCCATCATCCTGTTGTTGTGGCTTTTCTTTCACTAACAGCATGATCGCGATTGACGGCGCGCAACCTTCCCCGCTAAGGCCGCCCCTCGTCGGGGAGTAGCGCAGTCTGGTAGCGCGCCTGCTTTGGGAGCAAATTCATTGCTCCAAAAACACTCGTAAATCCGCCATTTTTGAGTAAATCCCCAGATAGGTCTGGGGATAATCTGGGGATTTGCATTTTTGGCTTTGCCTGTGTGCGGCCTATATCTAGCTTCGAACGATGAGGAATAAGATCGCGTGGATCGTCGTTTGGACGTTCGGCTTCTTTTTATGGGGCGGTTTCCTAGATTAAAGCCCGTGAACCTAAAGACCCCGCCAGCAGGGAATGCTGACGGGGTCGCAATGGTTATCGGACTGTCAAGCGGGGGGGCGTGAAACTAAGTCCGATGTTGGGATAACCGACGTCCTCAAAGCCGGTTCCGGTCCAAACACCATGAATCTACTTGAAAGCACGAATAGCGCCCGGCGCTAATCGGCCCCGCTGCATAAGTAAGATCATGGACACCCATGATCTTCCCCACATGCTGGCCGGTGACGGCGCTGACTGGTCCACCGTCGACATGACCGACGAAGAGCAGGCCGACTTCATCGCTAGCTTGGCCGACCAAGAGCGCGCCGAATTCGGCCTGCCTCCCCGTGGTCGTCCGGCGTACCAGCCGCAGGCCCGTGACCTCTATCATCCCGGCCGACGTGATCACCTGAGCGACTTCCATCGGGTTCGCTGGTTCGCTTCGCGGGGATATCGTCAGGCAGCCCAGTTCGCCGAACTGGATGGGGACGCAATGGAGGCCAGCAGGCTCCACATGGAGGCCAGCGCGATGGCAATGATGGAGGAAGGCGACCTTCTGATCGCCGACCTGCAAAACCTCGTTTTTTAGCCCTTAGTCGAGGGTCAGCAGGGTAATCATGCTAAATAATGCATGAGTATAATTCAGCATGAGGAGTGGCGCTCGGTAAACGGCTACGAAGGCTTTTACGAAGTTTCAAATATGGGTCGGGTGCGGTCGCTTGAGCGGTTCACCAGTCGGGGCTTGAAAGGCGGCAACGTGCTTGCAACGCCGCCTAGCGCCGTAGGCTATTCGACGATCACGCTGTGTCGCGATGGAACGCAGAAGTGCGCTTACGTCCATCATCTGGTGGCCGCAGCGTTTCTTGGTCCACGCCCGTATAAACATGACATCTGCCACAACGATGGCGATCGCCTGAACAACGAGGCCGCCAATCTCAGATATGATACGCGGGCAGGCAATTTTGCGGACATGCACGTTCACGGGACAAGATATGTCAGCAAGCGGCGCAAACTGACACCGGACGTGGTGCGGCTGATCCGCAGTCGACTGGACGAAGGCCAGTCCGGTCGATCATTGGCGTTCGAATATGACGTAACGCCTGCTGCCATCACCCACATCAAACAGGGGAAAAACTGGTCCCATCTCGATTAAAATTGAACCCGCCTCACCTCCCCCGCTATCATGAGGAACAACCAAGGTGGCGGTGAGCGCTTCGTCAGGTTCAGGGCCGGTCCATGCGATCGGCCCGCCCATATAAGTATGTCGTGTATCTGATAGACCTATTTCAGCGCGAGTATGACGCTGCCACGACCACGAAGCGAAAGACGCTGCTCATTAGCAGATGGCGAACATCGATCGACCTCACCCGCAATGGAAAATTGGAGGGAGAGACGAAGCGCCGCCAGACGGTTCGGTATCTGCCGTATTGGCGAAAATTAACTGACGACCAACTTGATGCACTGGCTGGTGTGATCGCGACTTTCGATCAGACCTAACTTTTTGATCGACTTTGCCACTTTTCTACAAACCATTCGGTCAGCCGGATCAGGGTCCAGACAATGGACAAAACGGCAGCTAGGTGCGGCAGAAACTGGCCCACCGTCGCCACTGTGACGGTCAGGCTGAGTGCATCGCCGATATTCTTCACATCGTCGATCACAGGACGCTACCAGCGATGATAGCGATGAAATGAACATACGGTTCGACGTCCGCCCCGTTGGTCGCCACCCCGGCAAAGGTGAGGCCACCCGCGACAGCAGCCGCCAACAGTTTTTTAAAGTGCGGTGCGCGCCAAAGCTTCTTGGCGGTTGATTTGATTCGAGATTTTAGAGCGCGGGTCATACATCTAATTATGCTGACCCGGTCGATCGGTCGGGCGCTAGGGAAGCGGGTCCATTAGGTGACCTACCGCACCCCACACCGCCGTCAGGATGTCAGCCGCCTTGCTCAGATGCGGTTCCCAATCCTCGCCCGGCCCGGCAATCTCCTGCGCGATCTGTTGAATAATATACTCATTGTCCGACCCCAAAGCCGTCCGCAGGATATGCTCCGCCAGACGGGCCATCTTGAAGCCGCTTTCGACTTGGACGTAGGTGCCATGCTGGTCGACCTCATCGTCGCCAAGCTGGTGGCGTAGTTCCTTCACTCCCGCGTCAACGACCATCTGCCTGAAATCGCTCATGCTATCCTCCGATATCGTCACGTCATTGAAACGAAACGACATCGGAGATGCAAGCCTGTCATTCGACCGTATTGATCCCGACCCGCTGTTGGATCGACACCCCACCCGATGGCGTGAAATTCCGCGCGATCGTCGCCGCGAAGGTCCGGGCGTTCGTCGATCTTTCGGGGTCAGTGTAGGTCAGCGATTTCGCGAAGCTGTACGTGTAGCGAATTTCGCCCTGCTGCCCGTCGCCCGGTTCTGGGCGGATGCCCATTATCGAAACGTAGCCGGTCACGCCGCCTTCGTTTGCCACAGCGGCCCCGCTTTTGCTGATCGACAACGTGAACTGGCTGCTATCGCGACCATCGTTTTTGTAGCCATCATGGGACGCACCACCGTCCTGCGTTGTGATGGTGTACCCGCTGGACTGGAGCGATGCGATGGCAGCGACATAGTTGGACCGCCCCTGTGCAGTGGCGGCGAAAATCTGCGAATCCACACTGTTCCAAGACCAGCTTGCTACGACGACGATTTGATTGCCATTCGATCCGAACGGACCGACCGACGTGGATGCGTTGCCGGTAACCAGCGATGTCGCATTTGAGTTGCGCAACGTCCCAGCCAGCAGTGCCCCACCGAAATAAGCCGAGCCATCCGCGCGCAGGTAGCTGGTCGCGTTTGACTCGCTGCACTGATTGATATTGCCGAGCGCCGGGCCAAACCATTCGATGAACTGGCTGTTAGTCCCGAAACCGGAACCCGACACCTTCATTACGCTACCGTTGTTGAACATGATGCGACCGTTGGTGACATCGAACTGGCTGGTCCCTGCCGCGTTGCGGATCATACCGGCCTGTACCGTCCCGATATCAGCCGAAATGGCCGACAGAGTGTTGACGCTCAGACGGTTCGCTTGGATGGTGCCGGTGGTGATGCGGTCACCGTGCATGATGGTGCCACCGTAGTTCACGTTTAACTGGTTCCCACCCCACCAAGCAGCAACCTGCACGGTGTTGTCGGTGATCATCAGGCCTTGATTTTGCGTATAGCTGAAGGTCGCCGAACCCTTGGTCCAGTAGATGAATTGATGCGCAGGCGCGCTAGCCGTGTTGCCCGCGCTGACTAGAGTGGCGACCAGATTGTTGTTGTCATCCTGCCAATAGATATAGCCGTTGGACCATTCCACCCGATTGGCCGCCGGGTTCCATTCGAAGTTGAACCCGATAAAGCCGATGTTGCGGTTACCTAGCGTCAGCTTATTTGCTGTGATCGTGTTGGCAGCGATCGAGCCACCTTCGATCTTCGTGTTGTCCCCGCCGTTGCGCCAAGAGGCCAAAGACGTGCCGCCGCTGATCAGGATTTTACCCGGATCAATCTGGGTCGAATTCTGATTGACCTGCTTGGCCGGGTTGATTTCGGCTTCGGAGGCGTAGCGCCAACCCGCATAGTGCCATGTGATATCGTTGGCCGTCGCCATAGAGCCGATGCCGCCGTAATGGTTCATCAGATACATTTCCGGCCGCGTCGAACTACCGACGTTGGTAGCGATCAGCTTTCTGAATGAATAAGACTGGCCGACGTTGCCGTTTCCGGAAACGAAGCCGCCAACATCCGGGTCATTGGCGAAATTCAAATATGTGTCGCCACCGCTGGTGGCGCGCACAAGGATACCCGCGCCTTGCAGGTTGCCGCCGTTCAGGGTGATATCTGCTTCGATGACGATCCATCGCGAGTTGTAGAGCGCGTAATTGCCCGCGCCGGTCGCGCCGTCGCCAGTCTGGACCATGCCATTTTGCCCGTTGGCCGTAGCTGTGATGCGGACTGCGTTGGCTGACTTTGCGCCGGTCACCTTTGTCAGGGTACCCTGCGAACCCCATGTATTCCAACCGACTGGGGTGGTGCCCGCCCATGCGGCGAACAAGGCGTTGAAAGTGGCGAGCGGGGTCGCGTTGGCCAGCGCGTTGTTGATCGTGCCCAGCGCAAATCCGGTTCCGCTGATCGTCAGGCTCGCTGGCAGACTGGTCGCACTGTTGATCTTGTCGCCGGTGATTTCACCCGCCTTGATCTTCGAGGCTGTGACTGCGTTGGCCTGCAACTGGTTGGCCGAAATCGAGTTTGCACCCATTTCGTCGACGGTGATGCTGCCAGCCACCAGACTGCCCGCACCCATCGATCGCGCCGCGATTCGGTCACCGGACAGCGTCCCGACCGTGATGTGCTCAGATATAATTTCGCCCGCTTTGATCTTCGACCCGATAATCGCGCCGTCGACGATCAGTTCGGAGTTTGCCGCCCGGATCATCACAGGTTTTGACCAAAAAGTCGGATCACCACTACCTGCGGTGCGCTCGCTTTGTAGACACATACGCAGAGCCGCAACGCCAGTCGGAACGGTGTAGATGCCGCTAACCTTGGTCCAAACATTTTTGGCATCGGTAAAGGCGACCGGGGTGATCGTCACCGTCCCGCTGACCGTCTGGTCGGCGTTTCCAAAGGCATAGATGTTCGCCCGGCCGCCGTGCTGATTGTAGCACCACGCCTGCATGTAATAGGTTTCGCCCGGCGTCACCGCGACCGCAGCCGACGTCGCCTGATCGCGGCCGATCGACTGGATACGCCAGCCCGCAGCAGCCCCAGCGCCATTATCAGGGGAAAAATTGGTCACATTCTGTGTGGACCACCCTTCAAGTTTGCCGTTGCTCCAGCCATTGTCGACGATGTTGGCCGTGTCGCCGATCACCAGCTTATTGGCCGTGATGGTGTTCGCGGCAATCTGGTTTGCTGTGATGGTGTTGGCCGTGATCGCTCCACCTTCGATGGTGGTGGTGTTGGGCGTCCGCCAGTTGTCGAGCGTGGTCGTACCCATGATGGTGATCTTGCCGGGGTCGATGTTGGTCGCCGCCGCATTGATAACGCTGGCTGGGTTGAGCGCATTGGCGCGGATGGTCGATGCTGCCGTACCGTTGATATTTCCTGTATAGTTCGCGGTGGCTGTAGCCACGTTGGTCCACGCTGAAATGGTCTGGATCGCACCAACTTCGATGCCATTTTCGGTGCGACGTGCCGCAGCGATGCCGAACGACATTGCATCGGTCGGATTGATGCCTTCGAAGATATAATAAGACGCGGCCGACGTGTTGACGTTGACCGGCACCGCGCTGTCGTTGACTGTGGGCGTGGTGGACGCTTTCCGCCAGAACAGCATCAACAGGTCGGCTTTGCGCGTCCCCTGCGTGTATGCAGCCCAGTCTAGGCGGATGTTGCGGGTGCCGTTGGCGTTCGCCGTGACCGTGATGGTGGACGCGGTCGGATTGTTCGACGGGACGCCAGTGACCCGATAGCCGCTGGTCCCGTCGAACGCACCCGCTGCCTGTGTCTGGACGGTGCCAATGGTGTCCCCGCTGGTACCGACAAATAGACCGTTCGGAAGCTGGTTGTCCGAGACGTTGCCCCCGGCGACGACCGACATCTTGTTCGCTGTGACCGCGCCAGCAGCAATCTTGCTGGCAACGATCGCGCCGTCGACGATCAGTTCGCCTGATGCGGCCCGTCTGAAGGTCGGGGAGATACCTTCAACACGCACAGCCGAAGCCGAAGCAGGTTTTTGCCACACAACCGTTGCAGACCGGGCCGACGCTGGCGCGACCAAGATTTTGCTCCAGATTGACGAAAAACTCGCGTTCGACTGACTGCCGACCAAGTCGGTCGCGACAAGGCCAGTCGACCCGCTGCTGCTGGTGAACCAATTCACGTACAGGCTGGTAGTGGTTCCGGCTGTCGAAGGCCGCACGCCTCCGGCCACGAAATATTCCTTCCCGGCCTCGACCTGAATGGGCGTCGTTGCAAACTCAGCCACAGCCGTCGTCGTCTGTGACTGAAGGAAATTGGTCGACAGATAGGTGCCAGACGCAACTGCGGTTGTGACCGTCCCTGACCACGCCGCGATGTCGACCATGTTCGGGTCAGGAATCATGTTCGACGTGTCGCCGATCGCGATCTTGCTGGCCGTGATCGTGCTGGTCGTGATGATGCCGCCGTTGATCGTGGTCGTGTTCGGGGTGCGCCAGTTGTCCAGCGTCACCGCTCCAGCGATCGTAATTTTACCCGGATCGATATTGGTCGATGCGGCATTGATCACGGTCGCCGGATCGAGCGCGTAGGCCTTGATCGTGGTTGCGGCAGTGCCGTCGATGTTCGCGGTGAAGTTTGGCGTACCGCCACCACGGTTCCGCCAGTTCGGTGATGTCGGCGCTACGATGGCCCCGACCTCTAGGCCGTTTTCCGTGCGCCGCGCAGCAGCGATGCCGAAGCTATACGTGTCCGCAGCACTGATGCCTTCGAAGATGTAATAGGACGCAGCCGAATTGACGGGGAAGCTAACTGCTGAATCGTTGACGGTCGGCGCAGCGTTGCCCTTTCTCCAAAAGATCATGATGAGGTCGGCCCGACGCGCGCCCTGCGTGTAGGCGGCCCAATCCAGACGGATGTTGGCGGTGGCGTTGCTATTATCTGTCCATGTCAAGCCGGTCGGCGTGGGTGCATTGGTCGGCACCCCAGTCGTGCGATACTGTGCCGTTCCGGTCAGAGCCGTGTTCGCATTCGATTGGACAGCCGCGATCGTGTCGCCAGTCGATCCAACGAACAGGCCCGCAGGCAGTTGATTATCCGCGACGTTACCGCCCGCGACCACGCTCATCTTATTTGCGGTGACGGCACCGGCTGCGATCTTGCTGGCGACAATCGCACCATCGACAATCAATTCGCCGCTGGTTGCACGACGCATGACCGGCTCGGCAAAACCGACCATTGCATTCGCAGCCGATGCAGCTTTTCGCCAGCCAAAGCGTGCCGATCGGGCATTAGCCGGGGCCGTCAGGATGGTAGAAACGCGGGTGTTCACATCAATCGAATTGGTCTGGCCTACGACAGGGCTGCTGATGGAGGTGCCTCCCGTCGTATCAGTGTACCAATTGATGTAGACCGTCCCGGTCGTGGCCCCGGAGATGACCCACGCGGCGCAACTAGCGAAATAGTCCTTCCCGCCCTCAACTGGAAAAAACAGGGAATATGCGTCCTGCTGGGTCGTCCCGGACGGGCTTTGCAGTCGATTCGTCGATGCCACGCTGTTGGTCGTTGGGACCAGCGTGTAGATGTTGAGCGCGTAATAAGCCGGGTCGACCATCAGCGGGTCGCCGAAGATATTGGACGTGTCCCCGATCAGCAGCTTGCTGGCTGTGATCGATCCCGCGACGATCTTGGTAGCATCGACCGAATTGGCGGCAAGCTTGTCAGCGATGATTGCCCCATCGACGATCAGTTCGCCGGTGGCCGCGCGACGCATGACGATGTTGGCAAAGCGGCCTTCGCCTGTGTCGCTAGTGCCGGGCGATCGGGCCAGTACAATCTTGGCCCGGCGCGCAGTTACCGGAGCGGTGACGATCGCCGTTTTAAGCGTCTGGCTAGTGCTGGTCGACGACCCGATTTCCACTGCTGAACCAATCAGGGTCGTCGCCTCAATGTCCGAATACCATTCGACGGAGATGGTCGAAGTCGATGAGTTGGCAGCACTCCCGAACGGGATACCTGAAATCGCGTAGGCGGTGCCCTTTTCTACCGGGATCGCCGCCGAACGGACCTGCTGCGGGGCCGCCGCCGTTGGTAGAATGCGGAGATAGTAATCGCTCGCGAAAATCGAAGTCGTGGTCGACAATGCGTAGGCTGAACCCGTCCAGCTTGCCTGATCGTTAAAGCCGGGATCGGGCACCATATTAGACGTGTCGCCGATGAAGACCTTGCTGGCCGTGATCGCCCTTTCACCAACCTTGTTGTTGGTGACCGCACCAGTGGCGATTTTTGTCTCGATGATGGCGTTGGGCGCGATTTTCGCATCGGAAATCGTGAGATTTGCCAGTTCAGCAACGGTTACGGCCAGCGGTGCAATTTTCGCAGTGCTGATGGCGTCATTGGCGATCTTAGCCGTGCTGACGGTCAAGTTGGCCAGTTCCGCAGCCGTCACAGCCAGCGGCGCAATCTGCGCTGTTCCGACAGCATTTTCGCCGATTTTAGTCTGCGTGACCGCGCCGGTGGCGATCTGGGTGTCGACCACCTGACCGCTGATCGCAGTCATGTCGATCGCCTTTTTCCAAACTCCAGCCTCCAGAACGTAAAGCGCGCCATCGGTGGTATTGCGGATCAGTTTTGAACCGGTCCACGATGCAGGCGTCGGGTTGCTGGCGACTTCCTGCGGCACGACCAGACCAAGGGTCGGATCAAAATCGGTGAGGTTGACGCCCTTGCTGACGGTGGCCGTTGCAACGCTGCTGAAGCCGCTGGCATTGTTCGAGGTATCGACAGCCTTCAGCCAGTAGTACCGCACCGCAGATGCAGGCAGACCCGACCGGCGATAGCCACCAATCTGACCAGCCGACGCATTGACCGTGGCGATCTTGGTCGCCGAACCACTGGCGTTGCCGGTGTTTTCGTAAATGTCGATGTGGTCGAGGTCGGTCGCTGTAGGGTTGGTCCAGTTCAACTGGATCGCGTCCAACGCCTGCGCTTCGGCCGTCAGCCCTGTCGGTGCCGCTGGCGCTGCGGTGTCGCGCGCCGTCGTGATGTTAACGATGGTCGACCAGTTGCCGACATTCGCAGAATTGTCGAAAGCGCTGACCCGCACACGATAGACCGTGTTTGCCAGAATCCCAGCGCTGTACGCAAAAGTCGTGGCTGTCTTGCCGACGCTACCGACCTGCATGAAGGTTGTTGACGATGCACCCTGCGCTATTTCAATCGAATAGCCCGCAAGATCGGTTGCCGACGATGCAGTCCAAGCGATGTTCAGGGTGATGATCTGGCCGCCAACGGCGTCGAACGAAGCGGTAGAACCGACCGTCAGCCCGGCAACTGCCGCAGGGGCAACGGTGTCGATCTGGACAGCGCCCTGCGCCAGACCAGCAAGGATCGCCGCCGTCGTGTTGCCGATGGTTACATCGTTGCCAATGGAGCCAGTCACGGTACCAGCGAAGTTTACGGTCGCAGCCGGACGATAGGGATTTTCGTCCGATCGCGTCGACTTCACTGCTGCCGACTTGATGACCCCGCTTGTCGCGACATCCTTGTCGACCGTGCGATAGGCTTCCACGAAGAACGTGTAATAGAGATTAGCGGGGACACCGCTGGCGATGAAGGTACGGCGATCAGCAGGCAATTCGACCGCCTGCTCCTCACCCACCGCCGCACCGAAGGTGTAGGCCGTCGATGTCGAAGATGACCGCATGACCAGACGGAAGCCGTCTATATCGTCGTTGCTGCCGCCCCACGACCATTTGACCGTGATGTTGGCCGAACCGTCAGTATTGAGCGCATGTTCGATCGCACTGCCGTCGGTGGCGAAGGTCGGCGCGGGAACAGCCGTCGCAAGCCGGTCATTGCGGTTGTTGAAGTTGTTGTAGGCCGTGATGATGTTGGCAGCAGGTTCACCGCCGACATATTCGGTACGCTTGGCCAATGCCGCCGTCAGAGTCACGACCGCATCGGGAAACGCATTTAACGCCGCATTATACTGCGCCGGATTGATCGGGGTATCCTGCGTTGTATCCGTATAGGCAGGCGACAGGCCCGCCAGATATGACATCAGCGAATTGTAGGCCACTAACACTGCATTGCGCTCGGAGGTCACCGGAGGCTGCACCGCCGTGCGCGCCGATTCTGTCTCCCATTTGTTCTTTTGCAGCGTAAATTGCTGGACCATCTGAAGCAGTTGATGTTTCTCGCTCCGGTCGAGCCAACCATCGCTGGACATCGTCGCTACCCGGCTCTTCACCAGCGTGGCGTCGGCCTGCGCCGCGTCCGCTGCATCCTGCGCGGTATCAGCGGCAAACTGCGCTGCGTCGGCCGCTTCCTGTGCTTCCTTCAGCGCTCCACTGATTTCAGTGCTGCTATGCTTGGCCCAGACGCGATCATATCCAACCTTGAGGTTCCAAACCTGCGGGTTTTCGCCGGTGCGACTGATCTCTTCGACATTGTCGCCACGAGTAAGGTTGATCGCCGTTGCGGTCTGGGACTGGTCGCACGCGCGCCACACGCCCTGCGCGTCCGCGAACAGATTGCCGTTTGCCTGATACAAAGCATCGCGCGCGACATCGCCGATGGATGCCTGTTCAGCCGTATAATAGGACCAGCTACGCCCGCTGAACTTGTTCAGGCTGGTCTGGTTGATCTTGGCAGCAGGCACCCCAGCCCGCTTGATAAGGCTGGGGACGATCGCCGAAATCGTGTTGACGTAGGTCGTCCCGTCCTTTGCGCCCCGGACGTCGGCGGTCAGCTTACCAGAAGCATTGCCCCCCATGCGAAACATGCCCAATTTCGGACATTTCAGCCATTGGTCAGGTAGCAGGTTCGGCGCGGTGAGTGCCGCATAAGTTTCCACGATCGACGGAACCAAACCATCGATCCTGACCGCGTTTTCATAGATTGCCAGCACATCCTGCGTCTCGCCATAGCCATGGTACTGATAGACCCGATACGCTGGATCGATCAGGATCGGTTCGACATTGATGCACTCGCCGATCGAAAACGGCTTCAGCTTGCCCTTCAATTCAGCGCGCCCTTCAGCGCCTCCAGTACCCGCATAGGTCAGAGTCAGAAGGTCTTGGGCCAGCGATGCTTCCGGCCCGAAAATCTCCATTTCGAGATTGATGCCAGCGACGCTTGCCGGGCCACAGAACCCTTCGATTTCCTGCCGGTAGGAGGCAAACGGCGCGCCCTCGTCGCCGCTGAACAGCCGGACTAGCGCGCCATCCCAGATGAGGTTACGCCAGTTGAGATTACCGAATTCGGCTTGATCCAGCCGGAGGACGAACTTGCCGAATTTCGCATCATAGGCGGCGACCATCGCGTCTTTGCCGATGACGATGGTCGGGACGGGAGACACCGCGATGCAGGGCAGCCACTCGTAACCGCCGACATTGACGCCTGCTGCGGTGGCGCGCATCCACGCGCAGCGAATAGTGATGTTACTTGAAGTAGCGGGGTTGTAGGGCGAAGCCTCTATCAGGATGTTTTTAGTCACAGACCTATTTAGTCGTGACTAGAAACCTTCGATCATAGGACGATGCTTGTAACGGTCAGGTCCAATGAGTTATAATCATATGCGTTCATCTTTACCGGTGTCGATTTTGTAATGAAACCAAACACCGCGTCATTTTGCTCCATCGCAGCATAATGTGTGTCGTTAGCCAAGGCCGCAGAAGTCGGTGCCCAATCAGTCAGTTCCCCGCCGCGCTCGATCTGGGGACCGCTGATAGAATTCTTTCCGACGCCTGCGGCGCTGCTACCGGTCAACGGGCTGCCGGGCGTCGTGATGGCTGGATAGATTCGGATACGCGCGCTGGTGTGGCCCACACTATTCCCCAATGGTCGCCAGATGCGCCAATAGTCACCGGCGTCGAGCACGTTAGAGTTGCCCGCAAAGTTAGTCGCTCCAGTGGCAGGATTGACCGCAACAAAGGTCGAGACAGCGGCCACGCCTTCCCCGCCGGTCAACTCAATCGCAACGCGAACCGGAGGGCCGTCCGATTTTCTTACGAAGGCACTAACTGTGTAGGTCGCTGCATCTGGCGGGATGGTAATCGTCTGATTGAAATTGCCAACGGCCCCAGTTGGATCGGCGTCCTCCATGATGGCCGCTGTCAATGATCCATCGTGCGCATAATCGGTATTTCTGAGCCAACTAACTGCACCGGTCACGCTCCAAACTGAAAAGGTCTGGCTGTCGCGCAGCAGGTTTGGATTGGCCTTCAATTTGTAATTGGGGACGAACAAGACTGCCTTGGTGATCCCGGCCTTGATCAGCATCGGTTGCCATTTCTGGAGGCGTTCGCGATCGCTGATGTAGGGGATCGACGCTTTGAAAGACTGACCCAGTGGAAATTGGTCAAAGTAGGCCATCCCTGCGACCGTGTAGGGTACAGACACGTCGTTGATGGCGATTTCTGATCCACCACCGATGCCCTCATTGTCGACGGCGGAGCCAATGACCAATCGACTAATCTGTACATATTCATCGGTGTGGCCAGTCGCGGTAACATCCACGCGAACAAACTTGTCATAGACTGGCACGGGAAGACGCAGCACGGTCATTGGCAATTTTTCATCTGCCTTCATACCTGAGTATGCAGGCATCGTGTAGTCGGCGGTGGCAGTCCCCTCCCCGCTGACCGCTGCCGCGCTGGACCCGACGCGGATGCGGACGGTGTCCCGGTTGCGCAGGTTGGTACCAACGATAGCGACCACGTCGATCGGGGTGACACAGGATGACTGGACCACAAAAAAAGGCGTTACCGTCGAGGATCGGTAAACCCGACTTGGCGTGTCGACGGCCATATTGGTCGCCGGGTTGGCTGCCACTGCCGCCGCTTCCACCACGTTGAAAGCTTCAGGGAAACAGACGAACGCGACCATTAGCCCACCACCGTCAACGTGGTCTTGTTCGCGCGAAAGTCGGGTTCAAAACTTTCTAGTCGGGTGAGCAGGCCGTTCAGCCCCAGCCTATCATCATAGAGGCGGAACGTCGGCACTCCGCCATCAAGCTGACTAAGGCGCAGGATGTCGTGCCAGATGACCTGATAGACACCTGTGCGAACCCGGACGATTTCGAAGATGGTGTCCGCTATCGCTTGTGCCGCAGACTGCGATAGCTGGGTCGGTTTTTCGAAGGTGATCGCGTTGGTATTGCTGCTTCGGACCGCCTGATCCTTCTTTTCGATCAAACGGTAATCGGTCTGCACATAGGAAGCGCGGGCTGCGTCTAGAGTTGCCATGATCCTATTTAGCGCTGGCCGTTCGAGGTCGTCCCGCGACCGTCCGACAGGATAGTCGTGTTCTTCACCAGTGTCTGAAGCGCTGCCGCCTGCGCCTCCTGCGCCGCCAAGATGGCCCGCTGAAGCTGGTTATTCTCCGCCAACGCCACATTGGTGTTTGTCTGCTGGTTGACGATCGCAGTGGTCTGGGCCGTGATCGCCGCGTTGGTGGCATCGTTGGCCGCCGTGACGGCATCGGCTCCGGCCGCAGAATTAAAGCCGGTTTCGATATTCTTGCGCAGCGCAAGCGTGGTTTCCTCGATTTCCTTGAGGATCGAACGATTCTGACTGGTTGCGGTACCCCAGACCTCATTGCTGCCAGCCATGATCTTTTCTACCAAAGCAGCATAGGCCGACTGGTCGATGGTATTGTCACCGGCAGCGATACGATCCTGATAGCTGTCGAACGTCGCCAGATTTTCGTTCAGGATGTCGAGCGCAGTCCGTCCTGCGGCTTCGCCCCGGATCGAAGCAAGGATATCGTCGACGGTGGAAAGCTGCTGTTTGCGCAGTTCATCCATCTTGAGTTGGCGATACTGTTCGATCTTGGCCAAATCGGTCGACGATGCGCCCACCGCTTCCATCTGGCGCTTGAGGTCATCCAACGGGCTGTTGAGCGAACGCAGGCTATAGCCGATCGGATCAAGGATTTCGTCGATCCCATTTTCGATCGTTTTGAAGCCTTCGACCAGTGAAAGCGCCCCGTCTGCACCAAGCTGCTTCAGTGCCTTGCTCGCAAGATCGCTGATCCCGGTGATCGCGCCATCCTCAATCGCGTTCTGGATCGCGTAGGCGATGGCAGCCGCACTATCGTCGCCGAAATCGTGGAGGCCGTTGGCGGACGATCCCTTGAAGTTGAGGCGACTGCTGTCCATTCCGGTCGAGGTATCGCGCACCCGCCATTTCTTTTCGTAAGTACCGATCACAAGATCGAACGCGCCGACTGCGCCACCGAAGGCTTCAGCGATCGACGCCAGACCTTCCTGCACCGATCCCGCCGCCGACGATGCGGCCTTACGATATTTGGACTTGTTGCCGGTGACGTTGACGTCGGCTTCTGTGCCACCAGTAACAACGGCGCTACCATATTTCGGCTTGCGCAGGATGCTGCCGACCAATCCGCCCAGTATCGACGCACCCGCCGCGATCAGGGGATTGCCAGTCAGACCGCCGATGGTCCCACCAATTTGCGCGCCGGTACCGCTGCCCTTCAGGCCGATCGCTTCCATACCGCCCCCGATCGCGCTGCCCATTTCGTAGCCTTGCATTGCGCCGCCAACGGCCTGACCGATACCCTTCATGAAGGAACCGTTCGGCCCGCTAAACCCATCCTTGAGAGACTGGAGCGGGTTGCTCAGGTCTTTCAGACCCTTACCCCAATCGGTCATGTTGCGTGCGCCGTCAGCGAACCCGCTACCGAGCGTGCCATCGATCCGGGTCAGCACTTTGGCGATCGGGCTAGTGCCATCTGCGTTCGCCGACATATTGTCGATCGCTTGACCGAAGTTGTCCAATAGCTTGCCCATGGTGCCGCCGAACATCCGCGCAATGGCACGGACGCCGTCCGCCATCGTGTCGGCGAAATCATTCGCGACCAGTCGGTTCGCCTCCCGCATCCGCTGTGTGTAATCGCGGGTGACTTCCTTCATGGCCCGATCCTGATCGGCAGCCGATAGGCCCGATCCCGTAATGGAGGCTTTGGCCCGATCATAATCGGACTGGGTGTCATAGCGGTCGAGTTGTGCCTGTGCGGTCAGACTCCCAGCGCGAGACAGGTTGTCGAGCGCATCCATCAGCGGACGATTTTTCAGCGCAACCCGCGCTTGATCATATCCCGCAAGAATGGAATCGAAGACCTCTGTGGTAACCTGCTGGCCTTCGATAATGCCGCCGCCATCGGTCCAAGCCTTGACGAATGCGTCACGCTCTTTGCCCATCTGACGAAGCTGGTCCGACATATCGAACGCTGCGCTGAACCGGCGTGCAAAGTCACCGGCCTTGGCCAGCAAAGCGTTCTGTTCCTTGAGCGCCTGAAGCTTCGCCAACTGAGTTTTCAGGTCGGTTTCTGCCGCCTGATAGGCAGCCGAACTGATGTCAACGCCACGGCTGAGGGCGTCGTTACGACGCTGGAAAAGCTGATCCTCTACCGCACGCTGTTCGCTGGTCAGTCCCAGCGCCCGCTGACTTTCAACCGTGTATTCGTTCTGCGCATCCCGCTGGGCCTGCTTGAGAGCCGTCAGAGCGCTTTCTGTTCGTGTGGCTTGCATGATGGAAGCCAGCCGGGTCTTTTCGTCCCCCAGCATGGCGCGGCCGAGGCTGCGCTGAAACTCCAGTTCCTTGCCGAAAACTTCTGCCTCAAGGGTCAGCAACTTGGCCGTCGCCAGTTCGTTTTCGCGAGCCTTCCAGAATTCTGTCTGCTTTTTCAGCGCATCGGCCGCAGCCTTGGCCTTTCCATCGTCCTTCTTTGGATCAGCCGTCGCGGTTGGTACCGGCCCAGCCAGTTCGTCGAGGGTTGCGCCGCCCTTCTTCTTTTCACGCCCAAGCATCCGGTCCCAAGCATCGGCAGCACCCTTGCTATCCTTGGCGATGGCAGTTGCCTTATCAGAGATTTTGCCAAGCGCTGCGGTGCCCTTATTGAACTGGGCAGCTAGCGCATCACCCATCCCGTCGAACGCCGACCAGTTCCCTCCGAAGAAATCTGCGACCCGTTTGCCGATCGTGCTGAACATGCCGCCGATCGTGCCGAGCGCAATGCTGAACAGCTTAGGAAGCTGTTCGGTCATATATTTGGCAGACCGCAGGACGCCGACGAACGACACTCCCATATCCCCGGTGGACTTGCTGGATGAGAGTCCGAGCCAGTCCCATAGCCCCGCAAATAGGGTACGCACCGTACCAACTACGCCACCTATCACGCCGCCAGCCAGTGAAAATGCGCCTCCGATGAGGTTGCCCGCGACCTGTGCGCCCTGCCCGACTACATTTAGCGCAAGAGTCAGGGTTTCCACGAAAGTGAGGCCAACACCGCCGTTAGTCACCATGCCGGAGAACAGCGACGACAGGCCTGACCCGATTGATGCCACGCCATTCACGACCCCAGCCATCACGTTGCCCAGCCCGACCAAGATCGGTGTGGCGCTTTCGATGCCGCTGGTAATCATGTTCATCACACGTGCGATTGACGTGGACAGGCCGCCATCACCGATCTTGGCGAGCGTCTGGGACCATGTGTCGGACAGATTGGCCGCAGCACCGGCGAAGGTTTCCATCTGACGGTCCATCGCCCCGGCAAACTGCGTGTTGCCGATGGCCATCAGGTATTTCTGGATTTCCTGCGAGTTATTGGCGACCGTCGTCTTTACGTTCTGGAATGTGAAGCTGACCTTGTCCCCCTCGTTGACGGACTTGATCCCAAATTCCTTCAACCGCTCGAATTCACCAGTAGCGGCATCCGCGACCGCTTCGACCATCTGGTTGAGGTCTTTGCCCATAGCGCTGGCCGTGTTGCCATAGGATATCATAGCGGCTTCGCTAGGCTGGAGGCCCAGAGCCTTGAGTTTGATGAAGCCCTCAACCGACTGATCGAGGCTGAAGGGAGTCTTCGCAGCAAATTCGGTCAGCCGGTCGAACGCTTGTCCGGCTTTATCCGTGTCCCCCAGCACCGTGGTCAGGCTGGCCCGGTACGACTGGAATTGCGCGCTGGTTTTGACCGCAGCCATTCCCAGCGCTGCCATACCGCCGACGACGGCAGTGATCCCTAGTGCAGCGCCAGCCAAGCCGATCGACGTGAACGCGCCGCCCAGTCCACCGATATGGTTGGCGGCAGCCGATGCACTTGCACCTAGTCCGCTAATGATACGCTGGAGGGCGCTGGTCTGGGTAGCAGCGCCACCGGCTGCGCTCCCCGCGCCGCCGAACGCATTGGCCAGTCGATCAAAAATGTCTTGGATGCCATTACCGGTTTGACCAAGGCGACCAAGATGGTTGTTAGCGGCGTTGACCGCAGGCACGACGGCACTGGAATCGACGACAATCCTGACAATCGGGGATGCAGCGGGGGCGGAACTCATCCCCTATTTAGGTTCCGCCGCCCCCACGCTGTTTTGCCACGGCCTGCATGTAGGCGGTGTCAACGGCCCGGATCACGCGCAACAGTATCGCGGAATCGGTCCAGTCCATTTCTGCCTCATCGGCATATGCGACGATGGCGCTTCGTGGGATCGGGCCTGCCGCCATACCGATCGGCCGTTCGGTCGAAAGGTCACCAAAGGCGCGGTAGAAGCCGAATTCATAATCCGATAGGTCGGGAATCTTGGCCAACTGAATGCGGGCCTTTTCCGCCTGCGGCCCGTCGAGGTGCGCAATCGCCCGCCAATTTGCGATGCGATCACCCATCTCGACTTCATGCACGATGCGCCTGATCAGTTTTTTTCAGGCAAGCCCTTCTGATCGACAGGCTGGAAATTGATAAGGTTGGAACAGAAGTTCGCGACCTTATGGTAGAGCCATTCATGTGTCATGATCGGCTTGCCAGTCTCCTCGTCAATGTCATGCTGGCTGAAAAAGCTGATGGCATTTTCGACCGTGAACGGGACCGGCTTGTCATTGGCATCAAGGATGTTTTCCCAGCCCAGAAGGCCGCCGACTTCGACCAGAATTTCGATCAGGCGCTTCATCTTTTCGAGATCGGAAATCTTGCTGTTGTCCGAACCCTGATACTTGCGCTGAATTCTTTCCGAAGCCACGCGGACACGGGGAAGCGCGTCATCGACAAGACCGCAAAGGAACGGGCCATAGGTCACGCCAGTGAAAACATCGTCAATTTCGCAACGTCGACCAGCCATTGCCGCTTTATAATCGTAACGCGACTTGGTCTTTTTGAACTGAACCATAATACTCCTGCTATGCAATATGCTTTTGTATTTATACGGCCATGAGAAAGGGCGGCCCCACAAGGTGGAACCGCCCCCGTTCTTCCAATCCGGTAGCAGTGAAGGGATCAGGAGAACGTGAAGAATACTTCGCTGTTCAGCGTGGTATCGTTGGCAGCGTAAAGCTGGACGCTCCACATTTCGCTGTTGTCGGCGGTCTGACGCTCCAGCGGCATCGCAAAGCAGCGCGGCATAGCGACAGTCGTCACGTTACCAACACCACCGCCCAGCGCGAAGGAAACAGGGATTGGGGTGTTGCGCGCGAAGACCGTGTCCGGGTTGAGGTCATCGCGGTAGCCCTGAATGGTGATCGTGGTGACGCGGTTACCGCCCGTGGCGATCCCGAAAGCATCAGGCGCAAACAGGCCGAATTTCGGCGATAGGTTGGTCGTCACGCGCAAATCGATCGAATAGGCGGTTGCCGTCAGGCCAGCGATGGTAATCGACCCAGCGCCCGAACCGTCGATCAGCTTGCCCTGCGTAGCTGCGGTATAGGTCGCACCGGTCATGATGGCGGTGCGCTGCGTCTGGGCCATACCAATGATGCTGCCGCTCCACGTCGCCTTGCTCTGCGCGTCCAGCGTCAGGCCGAATTCAGAGGTCCGGCAGCCCGCATTGGCAAAGTAGAGGAACGAGCCGGTGCCGGTCGTCATGCGCTGCTCAAACGTGTTGTAGATATTGCCGCTGCCGCCCACGATCTTGTTCGAGGCCTTCGCGCTGCCGAGAGCGCTTTCCAGCACCAACTCTAGGGTGGTGTCACGACGCCATTCGCCCGCCAGACTGCCGTCGACGGAGAAGCCCGACGTGACCATATCGCCGGGTGCGCGGTTGGCGCGGGTGATATCAGACGTGATCTGATTAGCCGCAGACGTGTTGAAGGTAGCATCGGTGGTGTCGAGGTAACGAAAACCGGGGGCGGCCGTCGGGGTAACGCCGGGGGTAACCTCGCGGATCACAGAAAGAATTGTATCGGCGGTATCAGCCATTCGGAAAACTCCTATTAGATTTGAGGAGCTACGCGCCCCGCTCTATTTAGGAATTTTGGTCGATTTCAGATTCTGTGTTCGGCCTTGTATTTGATCGTAACGAGGATCGTGTAGGGTTCACCTTCACGATCGATCGACTTATAGGCAGGCGCTTCAGTCCGAACACGCCAATCTTCCGAATGCCAGTCGCGAAACGCATTGCCGATTTCTTCAGCCATCGCCCACCCATCGCGGTCGGCTTCATCTTCCGGCATGAAGACCTGTAGATAGGCCCAGCCACGCTGATCATAGGTCCGCAGCGCCACGCCGGGACGGCGCTTCTGCTCACCGGGTTGGACGGAAAAGCGCGCCCAAGTGCCTTCATGTCCGTCGATCTGAGGTTCGTTATCGAAGATATAGGGGACGCCGGAAAATGTCGCGTTCCAGACAGATTGGAAGCGCAGGCGTAAGGCAACGATGTCGTCGAAAGCGGTGGTCACAACGTATTTAGGTTGACCAGCCCTCATCAATGGCGCGGCCGATGAAGCCAGCCGGTGACTGCGATGACGATCCATCGTCCAGTTTGAGGATGTAGGGCAGATGGTTCGTCAGCGCCGGGTTCATCGGATCAGAGAAATCCATCTGCCAGTTATTCGATGCTGCCCGCGTGTCGATCGGGGTGCCCTGCGGCGGCGCACTTGTCAGGATGACGAACACATCGGTCGTCTTCTCTTCGATGATGTCCTGAACCGCTTCCATTAGACCATCCACGACACCGGTCAGGTCGACCGTGACGGAGTAGCGGCGGGAGGTCATTTTACGACAGCCAGATAGATGATGGCCGTATCCTCACCGAATGGATTGGTTTCCTCGACAGTCAGAACCGTCACGGTGCGTGCGCCGATCGTAAGCACATCGTCGGGTAGGACAGGCTTATCCAATCGCACGGTGGCTTCCTGCCGGTAGACGCCTTCGGAGACAAAAACCTTGCGCGATCCAAGGGTGCCCCGCGCCGTCATGGCGATCGTCGAGGATGATCCCTTGCGGCCAGCGGCACGGTCGGCATCGGATCGGACGGTAGACGTGTGGGATATGGTAATGCTGGGCAGTTCGAAGCGGTCCCCCAGTCGGTCACGAAGATCACGGAAACGATCGCTGAGGCTCACCGGATCAGCCTCCCCACGACAAGACCAGCCGGGGCATCAGGGCGTTTGCGTTCGGCGACATCGGACAGCATTGCAGTGATGCCGGGATAAGGGTCACCGGGTTGGGCGTCGTCATAGATGGTGGAGATTTCGCCGGTCCCCTCCAGCTTTTCGGTCTGACCCTTGATGCCGCGTTCAGCCGGGCCGGACAGTGGTCCAGCCAACGCATATAGCGCCAGCATGATGGTCGCCGCCTTCACTGGTTCGGGAAGCCCGGTCACCCGGTACGCGGAACGAACATAATCGGTGGCGCGAACAAGGGCGCTGACCTTCTGCGGCTCACCGGCATCGGTCCAGTCAGCGTACAGGCGCAAGGCGTGGAAAGCGTCGGCTTCAGCGACCGATGCGAAACTATTGGATTGAGGGATTCCGCTCCCGTCTTCGACGATGATGCTCATGTCGTATTTAGACAGGCACAAAAAAGGGGCGGTTGCCCGCCCCTCTCCTGTCGTTGGTTGTTCAATCAGCCGTTGGTCTTGAGGAACGCCAGCTTGACGGCCTTGCGGTCGAAGACGCGCTCATGGGAAGCAGCCAGCTTGTAAGTGTCGTTGGTCGGCGACTTACCGCTGCCGATCAGTGCAGCCTTCGAGGTCGAACCCTTGATGTGCATAAGCTGATCATAGGAGGTGACCAGTTCGGTCGCGCCGTAGCCCATACCAGCCTTCTCGTCACGGACGATCACAGAACGCTCATTTCCGGTGGCGAACGCCACCGAGCCGGTACCGAGCAGGTAGCAGGTATGAATCTGCTTGTTGGTTCCCTGATGATAGCCGATGCTATCGTCGATGATGACGATACGGCCATAGTAGCGGTTGAACGGCTCGATATCGCTCTTGCGGACCACGTTGGCCGCGTCGATGCGCATAAGCTGACCCCACTGCACCGAATTCATCACCATCGCGGTGATTTCATCGAAGCGGTCACCCATCGTCAGGGTAGCGTCAAGGATCGCGTTGAAGCTGATCTTGTGCGCATCAGTCAGGGAAGCCGTGGTGTCGATCGAGATATCCTTGACCATGTCCCCGGCGTTGTTCGCCACGTTGCTCGCTGCGAAACCGGCAAACTTGGCGATTAGGGTCTTCTGCTGCTGGCGCAGGCGGTAATCACCTACCAGCTTGACGGCAGCGCCGATCAGGTCTTCGCCTGCGATGCGGGCAACGAGGTCAGGAACGCCCCACGACTTCGTGCGGAAATCCTTCTGATACACCATCTTACCCATGGTGACGGGATCGGGCGAAATCAGTTCAGACGCGACACCCGACGCTACGCTTTCCTCACCGGTCAGATCGTCGATGAACGGCAGTTCGCCAAATTCACCACCGGAAAGCAGACGTGCTGTATATTCGCCGCTACGTTCCAGAATGCCCGACTGGACAAAGGCGGATTTCTCAAGTGTGTAGTTCTGCACTGCGGCCGCAAAATCGACCGGATCGTAAATTTGTTCAAACGTCGTAAACGCCATGTTTTGAATTCTCCAAAGGTAATGGCGCTCCGAGATTTGCGGTCTACGCCCGCGATTATTTATTCACGCGAGCGTTTTCCGATTTTCGGGACATTACTTTTGGGTCAGGCGGTGTTACTTTGGATTGAGGAAGCCATTGCCGGTAGCATCAGCCCATAGGGCAGCAGCAGCCGGATCGTCCTTTTTGAGGATTTGATATTCGGTCTGGTTCCAAGGCTTGTTCGCCACGCTGGACGCGGACGCAGTTGCGCCGGTCGCACCAGCGCCGCTGTTCTGGCCCCCGCTGATGTAGAGTTTTGCCCGGTCACTGGTCAGGAAGGACTTGGCGTGATCGGAGAAGGGAATTGCACCTACCATCGGTTCGCCATCGACCATCTGGACATTCGCCTTCAGGAACGCCGCGACCATGTCATGGTGATCGCCCATAACGCGATATTCGCCCATAAGCTGGGTAACGACGGCATCGATCTTATAGGTGGAGAGGTCAGCGCCCAATGTCGCAATGGTCGCGTCACGTTCCTTCAGCGTGGCGTTGAGGGCTTCGATAGCGCGTCTGTGGGTGTTGGCTTGGCGTTCCAGTTCGGTCTCGCCCGTATCGGCGGCGGCTTCGCGCTCTGCCTCAAGTTCGGTCAGCCGATCTTCGAACTGCTTGGCGTCATTCTTCGCCTTCTTCAGCGCGGCGCGGAGTTCAGCATTGTTCGTTTTCAGTCCCGACAGGTCGTCGGTTGTTTCAGTGGTATTGTCTGTCATAGTTCCTTTCTGGGGCTTCCCCTTCGTGGTTGCGGGCTTCCCGCGTTGAGCATCACGGGCCACCCGTGACGATCTATTTAGACGAAGGAGGCGAAAGGAACTGTCAAGCGGACAGAAGCACGTCGTCTAGCTTGCTCAATTTCGAATCAATGGCACGAATTTCACGGCTTATTTCCATCATCATCGCGTTTAAAGCGTTTATGACATCAAAATTAGCATTTTGAATTTCTTCTTTTGCTTCATCGGAACGTCTCAGGACTTTAGCCCATTCCGCTTTCGTGTATCTGTGGATGTCATCATTTTGCTGATCCGCATGTGGCCCCCAAATTTCATCAAGGAGCGAGACAAGTTTTTCGAGAGACTCGTCGACTTTCGTGCGCGCCATTTCAACTGAAACCGAGTTTCTCCAAACATACCGCACACGAAGCCAAGCCATCGCCCGAGTCAGGGACTGACTGAACTCAAAAGCATCATCATTATCTAGCTTTTTGTCCGTGCTAAAGATGTCGAGCGCAAATGACAATTTCGTCACTGCATTGTATACTTTTTCTTCAATGGCTTCTTGTGCTTGCTGAAGTTCTTTCTGACGGTTCAGAAGCATGTCGCGCATAACTGCGTTCGACTGCGTCTGCGTCAGCTTGAGTTGTTCGCGCACCGGGCGATATGTGAGATAGGCAGCCCCCAGCGCCATGAACCCCGTGATCAGCGTTTGCCAATGGTCCACTAAAGAGTAGAGGCCACCGAGCGCCGTCCAGATACCGTATGCCACCAATGCTTGCCCCATCAACGCGATCATGGGCGCAGCATAAATCATTCCATGGGCGGAATGTCACCCTCATAGAGCGGGTCGTTCACGACAAGCGCGATCCCTTCGAAAACCATGGCAAGGTCTTCGCTGTCCTCCAGCGGCACATCGACCGCGATCATCTTAATCTGGTTCAGGTCATACTGATTCAGCTTCGAACCACGATCCCGGACCAGTTCAACTATTTCATCAATTGCCATTAGTCACCTCATCCAAAAGCCTTTCGATCAATTCAGCGACCTTGGGATCAGCCAAATCCTTGCGTCCCATGAAGTAGAGGCCGAAACTTTCGGCCCACCATTCATGGCCATTCTCGCTGGAATAGCGGGACGGCAGATTATCATAATTCGTGAGGTCGCGGAACATGGCCGCCAGCGCCTTCTCAATCGGTGGCGTCCCGACCTGTGAACGGCGTCCCTGCTTCCCACGCATCTGATGAACATGGTGCGCAAATTCATGGTAGAACAACATGCGCGCACGATCCAAAGGCCGCTCGAAATAATTTATGGCGTTGAAGGGCTTCTCCTTCACGTCATCACCGGGCTTCCACTGGGACACCGGTCGATCAGCAGCGGAATCAGTGCGCCTTGCTGCCAGAACCTTTTTGTCCAGCTTCAACCACTGCTGGCGCTTTGCATTGAAGGCATCGGCCATGTCGAGATAGCGAAGGATCATATCGTCCTTTTCCTGACCGGTTGCGCCTTGGATCGCGACCTTGACCGCATCAATGGCATCCCGTTCTGCCTGCAACTGCATGGCCAGCGCATCCCGTTCCGCGATGACCTTGGCAGCAACCTTGGTGCCCGCACCACCGCCGACCTCCGCAGCAAAACCATTGATGTACACTGGGTTCAGGCGCAGCACGCCGTCGCCCATGGTTCCCATAGTCGTGGTGCCGCCGCCGCTCTTGATCGCCCGCAGTCGGGGAATGGCGAAGGCGTCAGCCAGCTTCTCCAGTTCCGGCATCAGCGCTGCGATCATGCTGGCAGCCTCATCGGTAAAATCGGCGTTCAGGACCGCCTTCCCGATATCTTTGACGTTAACGTCGCGGAATTCAGGGCGCGGATCATAGCGCGGATCAGCAGCGCTAGCCGCCATTCTCGCGTTCAGCGCTTTGGTCACATCCTTCTTTTTCAAGACTGCGATCGTCGCAGCGCTGACATCCGGGTCGATTGGACTGGTGAACCTAGCGGGGACAGGCCGAAGGCCTGGCCCCTTCGGGGCCGGTGCAGCCTTCTCGCCAAACAGACTGGCGTCATACTCGCGCAACTCTTTCAAGGTTCGGCGTCGGCCGCCTACTTCCTTGAAGAACGCATCGTAATTCATCTTTGGATTGGCGCGGAATATTTCCCCTCGCGCCTTGCCCAATATCCCGTCCTGCACATCGGCTGATTGATCGCGAAGCCAATCCGGGAACGGTCGATGCTTGGTCCCTTCGTTGTCCCGGCGCGGGATCAGCGTCGACCGGCAGTTGGGGTGGATAGGTGGAGCCTGTGGCACATCATCAATGGGGTAGATTTTACCGCTGAGGCTCTGACAGGGATCGGACGTCCGACTATCCAGTACACTGGACCACTCGACGAATTTGATCGTCTTCATGCGGCGATAGGTTTCGAGCCGCGAAGCGTTCTGGACACCAGCGGTCGCTGTGCGGGCGATCGTCTGGGCACCGTTGCGGGATGCGTTCAGAACGCCATCGCTGTAATTCTTGGCTTTGGTCCCACGGATGCGCTGGACCATCTGGCCCGTAGTCTGTCCCTGCAAGATACCAAGCTGAAGCGCCCCCTCCAGCGCCCGCAGGCGTCCCGCCTCCTGCGTATCCAGCCAAGGCATCAACCGGGTGACACCATCCTTGCTGAAGGGCAGCATGGTCGTGGTGACGAGAGTTTTGAGGACGGCTGTCGGCGGGATCGCGGTTCCAAGATCGACGCTGAGGCCCACGGCCAGCATCGCACCGGCAGCGAATTCCGCCTCTAACAGTCCGACGTCGGTCAGGCTGGCGACCAAGCCATCACGGACCGCCTGATAGGACTCCTTGTTGACCTTGCGAAACATCTCACGGATGTCTTCCAACCGCTTGGTCGTGGCCGGCCCCTTGTCAAAGCCATCGGCTTCGATCCGCGCATATCGCTTTGTCAGTTGGTCGGTGAGGTCATCGTCGTTGCGGTTGAGGAGCCGTACGATGTCGTCGCCGATTTGATTACCGACGGCGTACGCACCAAGCTGGTGCCGATATGTAAGGTCTCTGAGGCGGTCTTGATCCACCCTTTATTTAGACGTGGGCAATCTCCGACCGGTCAGCAAGCCATTGCAAAACGCAAAAACTTATGACAGCGCCAGCTATCTGATTGCGGGGGTGGATCAATGACGTTCGTATTTTGGCTGACTGCTATTCTCGCTGTTTGCTTGGGCTTGTCAGTCGCGCGAATGGCTATGACCTTTATTTGGCCAAGCGATGATCCCGACGCAAAATCCTATTCCCGCGAGAATTTCATCGGGTTGACCGTCGCATTCGTGATTTGCGTAGGTATTGCTTTCTTCGCAAACGAAGCAGCCAAACCATCCGCCTACGAACTGTGCATGAAGGGCGTAAAGTCTGGCTACATCGCCGACGAATTGGAGCGGAAAGCCGTCGTGGATCACACGGTCAATTGCTACATGGAATCTGCCACGCCTACGGCAAACTGATTATCCGAAAACGTGTCGACCGGAGGGCGGTCAGCCGCTTCCATGGCCATCCGATCCTTGTCCGCTTCAATGTCGAAATCCTCTGGCAGCGCCCCACCGGCGACCATGCGTTCGATCGCCTGTTCGTGTGAATAGAGGCCTGCCTGCCATTCAGCCACGATCTGCTTACGCTCCTCCGAACTCAGCTTGGCGCTGGTAAAGTCGCCGCTCATCTCAAAAACAACCTGCGTTTCGTCTGCACCGGCCCACCATGCCGCCCACTGTATCTGGTCAAGAATGATGCGGTTCGTGGTACGGCGGACCTGATCCAGCGATGCGGTCTGCGCCGCGTTACGGATTTCCAATGCCTGTCCTGATTCTACGGCTGCCTTTTCAGGGGCCAGAATTCGCGCACCCGCCGACGCCATATAGTCGCGCAGATTATTGGCGCGACTTTCAAGCTGGGCGGCCTGCGCGCCCGTATACTCAAGCATCCCGACCTTGGCGTTTTCCTCCTCGAATTGCCACATCGTGCCGGGACTGATGGCGACGTCATCACGCGGCTTTGCGCCAGTGGTCCACGGGATCGGGTTGGACAGCCAATAGTCGCACGTCGCAAGATTGGCGCTGGCATGGTAGTGGCTGCGGTTGAGATCGCACACGTCGGTCAAGGGCGCGGTCGATGGTCGAAGGCGACGTCCGAGTGTGATCACGGTGGCGGGAATTTCGTCAATGGCTTGGCCTAGCCGAGTGGGCGTAATCGCTGGACCGGGTAACCACTGGGACTGCCGGTTGCCCTTCACCTTCGTGCGAGTCCACAGGCGGACCTGATAGACGCCGTTGACCAACATAAGTTCGCGAATGGTGTCGACGTCCTGCTGGAGCCGGATATTCACCGCCTGCTGCCTGTTATTGACCAGCCCGACATCGATCCCAAGGATGGCTTCAGCGCGGTAGATGAGGATGCGGGGTCGGATACCCAGCTTCTCTTCCTCCGCAACCGACATGGCCTGACTGGAGGCTGGCAGGTCAGTGAGCAGCAGGCCGAAATTGACCGACAGCAGTTCGTCAGCGACATCTTCAGCAAGGTCTTCGATCGGACCAGCGTCGGCCTTGATCGTGTTGAGGAGGGTGAGGAAGCGTTCTTCTGCGTCGACCTTGGGCGGCTTGCGGAACAACAGGCCCATCAGACCTTCATGGGTGCGAGACGCGCCGGGAAAGAACGCGGTGCGTTCGATGATGGCCTTGTGCTGCGCAACGTCAACGGAAGGCAGACGGGGTAGGAATTTCTCACCACCTGCGCGGACCATGCGCGCTCCAGCGATCATCGCACGGTTTACTGCCCATTCGTCGTGGTACTCAGCAATAACAGGATCGATGACGTGGATGGTCTGCGGGGTGTATTCGGTCATATCCTATTTAGGAAAACCAAACACTTGTATTGGCCCGCTCCTTACGCCTTAACAGGAACTACGTGTTTTTTGGGAGTGCCACATTGACCGTCAAGCCGTTCGCATTTGTTTTGATGCCGTTTGATGATACATTCGACGATATCTACAAGCTTGGGATTCAGGCTGTCGCCACCGAATGCGGAGTTGTGGCCGAGCGCGTCGATGAACAGACGTTTTCTGAAACGATACTAGAACGAATCTATCGGCAGATTGACGCAGCCGATTTCGTAATCGCTGATATGACCGGCCGAAACCCAAACGTATTTTATGAAGTTGGATACGCACATGCTCACGGCAAGCTATGCACGCTGCTGACGCAATCGGCGGATGATATCCCCTTTGACATGAAGCACCATCGCCACGTCATCTATAATGGCTCTATCCAAACGCTAAAATCCAAACTCACAGCAGAAATTAATTGGCTGAAATCCGAGCGGGAGAAGCAGAAAACTAATGCGTTTTCCATAGAATTGAAAAGCGCTAACGGAATTCTTGAGAAAACAAAATATTCTGCAACAGCCGTAGTAGATATTGTAATATATATTGCGAACAAGTCGAAAAGAAAGTCGCCGGAAATCGATGCAATTTACATACATACAGCCAAGGGTTGGACGTTTTCGCAGTCTGGAGAGGATTGCGCCCACGGACAATCCGAACTTGTAAAAAAAGTGATCCGGCATTTCGTGAAAGCACCGATCACAAAATTATCTCCCGGCATGTGGGGGCAGATTAAAGTCAAAGGAAAGCGACAAATGGCATCAACGTGGAAAGGAGATGAGTTGAAGGACTCTTACGATTTGACAGGCTATATTATTATTGAGGTGTACACCTCCGAAGGAACATTCACGGAGAATCTTGATCTGTCTTTGAGTGTAGACGAACTACCATTTTAGTATTCAATTGAACCACCCCTTGATCTTGCTGATGACGACCGGGCGCACTGGCCCCTTGCCGGTCAGCAGTTCACTGATCGCATAGACGTAAGCGTCGAACCGATCGGGGGATTTGCCCTTTTTGCGGTCATAGTCGCCGGTCATGGACAGCATCTGGCGTTCCAATTCCTTGAACTCGCCTTCATCGTAGGGGTGGTGGATGCGCCTCGATCTCATAAGCGTGGCGATCGGCTTCGCCCGCTCATTCTTCCCTTGTCCTTGCCCCGGACGAACCGTCTCGATGTTCACGCGGGGATCGATCGAATGGAGGATATAGGCGTTCTGGTCGCCGCCCTGATTGACCTCGACCACGATGCATTTGGCACCATGCCGCCAGTAGGCTTCGATCGCCTTGGTGGCCCACTCTTGCGGGTGATACCGGCCGCTGAGGTCTTCGATAGGGTAATAATGGGCGTCAGGCTCCTGCCCCACCGCCCCGCAAACGAAGATGCCGGTTTCGTCCGCTTCCGGCCCACTGGTCATCGCTGGATCGATGGCGACGACGGTCAGGTCGAAGGCGTCAGGGGTCGATGATCGGTTATCGTTGAGGTCGGCGCGGCTGAACAGCGCGCCCTCCAGTTCATCATACCATTCACCGTCTAGAAATCGAGTACGCTGCTCATCATTGAAGTTGAGCATTCGACGGTAATAATTCGGATCGACATCGGGGTTGGAATCCTTGTCGAACGCGACCCACGCATGTTCTTCAGGATCGACGATCGGGCGATCGGTGCCGGGGACTTTATGGTCGACCCACTGCTGATAGACCCAGTGGGATTTGGACTTGGGGTTGCAATCTGCAAACAGCTTGGTGGCAATGCGAACGCCAGTCTTGTCGACATCGCTGGCGTTAAGGCGGGTGATGACCTTTTCGTAGGTCTCATGGGACAGGAGGACGACTTCGTTCAGGAGGATGGTGGCGAATTCTGCGCCCATGATCTTTTCGACCGCACTGTCGTCCTGACAGCCGAAAAACCAGATGGTCGACCCATTGTGCAGTGTGATGCACCGCGTGCCGGTGCTAGCTTCGATATGTTCGTGATAGCCCGGTGCCAGCGCCTTGAGGACAGCCATGGCCGTGGGCCAGACAGTGGAGGGGATTGACGCTGCGGTCTGCCTGATGACGCAGTGGTTCGACCCGGCATAGTGCAGGCCACGCATCACCATGAGGGCAAAGAAAACGTAGGTCTTGCCGCCACGGGATGACCCATAGGCGAGAACGGATTCATGATCTTGGACCGCTTCGACGATGCGATGCTGGTCAGGGTAGAGGGTAAGGGTGGTCACCCATTATTTAGGGTGACGGCCCTCGTCTCATCAGTACCCTAGCCGCAGGTACAGGGTTTAGGCATAACCATTATGTCTGCAAAACAAAGAGGATAGAAAATGTCTGATGATTACGCGCGCCGCGCGCTGAGCACCGCGATCCATAATCTTGCCACCGGCATCGGGACGATCCAGCAGCGTGTTGAAGACGCATGGTTGGCAATGCACACGATCAGGGTCCACACGTTCGATAACCCGCAGGATCAGGAGCGTTTCGAAGAAATCAGGGTCCGTCTGAGCAACGGTATTGCAGGACTGCCCGACATGGACGCGAAGGAAATCGCGGTCGATATTCTCGACCTGTATTTCACAATCTTGCGCAACGAAATCGACGAACTTCGCGAAGAGGCGCGGAAGCGTTAATCCGCTGGTTCGCTGGCGGCTTGGCGTTTCCTCTCATCTGCAAGGTGATGGGTAGACACCGGCAATCAGCATTCTCGCATCACGCGGCTGACAGCCGTAGATGTCCACGCTCCACCTCTGGCAGCCCGGATCGACCGTTCATTCAGGAACTGGGCGATCTGGGCCAGCGACGCGGCCCCCTGCCCCTGCGCTTCCACGATGACCTTCCGCACACTGGCCGCCCGAAGCTGGGCAGCCTCCTGACGGACCTCTAAAGAACGTTTGAGGCCCACGCTCTGGTTGCGAAGATTGCTGCCATCGTCACCTAAACGCTGACCACGGGCCTTGGCAGCCGCCAGTGCGGCCTTTGTACGATCACTGATCATCTTGGCTTCGGCTTCCGCGACGGCGGCAAGGATATGCACGGTCAGGTTATTAGCGTCTGGCAAATCCGCAGCGACGAATCTGACCTTCGTTTCCATGAGGGTTGTAATGAAGTGCAGGTTACGGGCCAGACGGTCCAGCTTCGCCACGATCAGCCGCGCCCCGGTCAATTGGGCACGTTCTATGGCCTCAAGCAGTGCCGGGCGATCCTTGCGCTTGCCACTCTCAACCTCCGTATATTCGGCGATCACGTTATCCCGGCTTCGAAGGTGTTCAGCAACGGCATTGCGCTGGGCCTCCAGCCCCAGCCCCGACGATCCCTGCCGCCGTGTAGAAACGCGATAATAGGCAACATAGTCGGCCACTTCATCATCCCCGGAAAAGCGTGGTTTCCGACGATATAGCAGTCATATCATTAGGTCAAACGAGCGTCTGACCAAACGTTATGCATCTGGATCGGGGGGAGGTAGCGCTTCGATTAGGCGGGGCTTGGACTGGCTGACACGGATAGCCCAGTCAGGTAGGTTGATGACGACCGGGGACTGATCGACCTGTACACGCTCCCCGAATTCCGCGCGGTTGCGACGGCCGACGTTCTTATCAATGGTCCGGTTCAAGAATTCATCACGCAGACGATCACCGGTCGAGAAGACGCCAGCCAAAGCAATGTCCTGCTGAATGTCGACTAGGAAATGCTGGCCAACCGCCTCCGATCGCCGGATCAACGAGTCCAAATCGGGGTCGGCCTCACGCCAATTCCAGATAGTAGTATAAGCAGGCATCGTCGGGTCTGACGCTATCGACGCCAACGCTTCGCCATATCGTAGGCGGTCAACAATCTCGTCGATCAATTCTGGAGTGCGGATCGTCTTGCTGCCGGGTTTCAACCCCGCAATCTGCCGGGCGCGCGCGCCGATATCGCGGATGGTCTGCTTGCCCATGACCGATACTTGATCCGCAGCCTTGATGGCGGACAATTCTTCTACTGTGAGGGTGCCGTCGAGGACGGACGGGGGGTCTTTCGAGGATTTCATATCTGTATTTAGATATTGGGACCACCGGCCCGTCAGACAGCCTTCTACTCAGCCATTGGCCCGCATTTGCACTCACCAGCACCAATCCGGCAAAAGTATTCCTGCGTTACCTTCAGACCCACACGGCTTTCTGCTTTTACCCGATAGGTGGCGTAGGTGGCATTGACCTTGTTGTCCTCACCCTTCAACCGATCGATCTCCGGCTGAACCTGATTACGCACCGAGGCATTGTTATAGTGGAGCCGGATGCCTTGGCTGGCTACGATTTCACGCCTCCATAGGGTATCTAGATCGGCATCCGCATCAAGCGGTTGAAAATCGTAAAACTCAACCGTCTCTGGATTGATCAAGCCATTTGTGATGTTTGCCTTACACATCGTTTCTTCACTTGAAGTGCATCCGGTCAACGCAACTACGACAAAAGCAGTCAAAAGAAACCGCATACTATCCCCCGATCGGTAGTGTCCTGACCGACAGGCAGGTCGCTTACGCTCTCGATCAGGACACGATTTGGCCGTTACTCTGTTGATTGATCGGGTTCAACCGGGTCTGGCTGAATTTCTTCTTCAAGCTGTGGTTGGTCCACAGGGTCTTCGCCAGCCCCATCGGGCAGGTCTTCGACATCAGCGGCCAACTGGGTCATCGTAATAGCGACACCGACATCCCCTTCGACGTCCGGGTCGACGGCGCTGACCATCACTGACACGGCCAGTTTGCGGCGATGTACGCCCCACGCTTCGGCCAGCGTCCTGATAGCATCGTCACCCGCCCCACCCATGATGCGGGCCACTATAGTACCAGCAGGGTCAACGATGATCGCACGGAAGGTTGCGCCAATCTCACTGGGGTTGGTATCGCGGTAAACAGACAAGGCACCACATGCAGCTTCAAAGTCTGGACTTGTGGCAATGGACTTGGCGGCTTCGACCGTGTGGCCGATAAGGGTCAGGAAGGTCATGATTGATCACCCCCCTGCCTGTTCGATCAACGCTTCGTACCAAGCCACCTGATCCAGTGCGCTTTCATCCCATTCTGCCTCCGCCTGTGCGGCCCAGAGACATTCCAGCAGATGTTCGATTTCCATCATGACTGGTCATCCTCATCGATCATCTTGATAGTGATCGCGGTATCGGCGGCATCCTTGGCCAGATAGTAGATCGCCTTGGTAGCAGCGTCGTGGGCCGCGTTGATCTTGGCGACCAGCGCATCAACCGCCTGTTGCACCACCGTGATGGCCTCATCACCAGACGGGTGATCACCGAAGAGGTCTTCGAGCCTGTCCAGCACAATGACGTGCTTGATCAGGGTCAGGAAATCGTTGTCGATACGCATGATCAGCGGCCCTCCACACGGAAGAGGTCTGTCAGGCAGAACGTAGCCCATGCGCTGTTGAGGGCCACCGACCAAACGGGCCAACCGGTCAGAGGAAGACTATGCGATGCTGCCCAGAGGTCGGGTGCAATAATAATCATCGCGATGACTGCGAAAAATATGTTCCAGAACTTTTGCATTTGAAAATGTAATCTCCCAATTGTGTAGCGCCATTTTGGCGATGGGAGATATTCAAAGTCATTATTCTTCTTCGTCTCCCATTCTACTTATACGATTGGGGAACCAGAGGCTTGATAGAGGGAAAAACGTCAAATTTCCAAATTCATCTTTTTGCGCAGGTACTCTTCATATTCGCGTTCAAGGCGCGGATAATCGTACGGTGCATTCTCCTTGGCCCATTCCATCTGCCGGATCATACCTTCGTGTTCCGTTCGCGCGATTTCACGCCGAGCCATGTCGCGTCGATGGTTTACCCAAACCGCCATGGGACCGATGATCAAGACGCCATAGCCGATCATCCGGGCCAGAAAATCAATCGCTTCGAACATGCCACACCTCTTTGGACCAGAGCGCTGGCAATACCCGACTGGGTTTAACATGAAGTGAGGGGTGGCCCGTTGCGATCGGGATAAATTCGAGATGAGAAATCGTTTCGAAAGCGCCGTTGCCACCCAACTGGGCACCAACTGGGAATATGAGGCCATCCGCCTCACCTACACAGTAGAGCATACGTACACCCCTGACTTCATCGACCGTGACGCCAAGGTCATTCGGGAGGCCAAGGGTCATTTCCCTGCGGAGGACCGGCGCAAGATGCGCGCCGTCAGGGATGCCAATCCGGGGTGGCGCATCATCATCGTATTGCAGCGTCCAGACACCCGGATCAGCAAACGGTCCAAGACTACCTATGCGGGCTGGTGCGAGAAAAACGGGTTCGAATGGGAAGCCGGGCCTAGCTGATAGCAAACGCCGCTTAACTTTATTATGGTGGCGTTATGAACATGATCGACAGATTGAAATCGTTTCTTGCCCGCTGGGCCGCCAATTTCGGTCGGATCAACGTCGACAAGGCAATTGATCGCAGCTTCCGCTTTCTAGAAATGATCATCCTGTCGACGCTCGTAGGCTTTGCCCTAAAGGTCGTTGAACCTACTATCGGTCTGTTCGTCACCGTATTGATGTCGGTCTTCGCTGGCATCTACCTTGGGCTGCCGATTGCGCGGTGGCATGTGGAGTGCCTCCAAAGGCCGCTGAGTCCCAGTCATAGAAAGCGGTATGCCGCCACGGCGTCGATCACGCTTGGCCTTACGGCTGTTCAATTAGTGATACCGCTTCAAACGCTCCTGAGTGCAACGATGCAAATCGACACAAAGAAAGCCCGGAAAGCTTATAGTGAAACAATGGACAGGATTGAAGAAACCGGCTGCGCGAGGGCGCACATGTCCATCGAAGAGTGCGAAAAGCGACTTGGACGCAAGATTACGTCAGGTAAAGCGCCGCCTCCGCAGCCCGACGCTTTGTCAGTCCAACCAGCACCTTACCGCCGCCCCGGTTCCAGCGGCTAAATTCCTTCGCCGCCCCAGCATAATCACCGGCCAGATGCTTCTTCAGCAGGGTCGAAGTGACGAAGGCGCTGGTCCCAACGTTGAAGGCGAAGCTGACCATGGCGTCGAACTGGTTCTGGGTCATCTTCCCGCCCCCACGATTAACCGCCCCTTCGAAGAGGGCAAGGTCGGCGGCCAGTAATTCCTGCGATTTCTCTTTGGTGATGGTCTGGCCCTTGCGGACATCGGGACCAGTGTGACCGACCCCGATCGTCCAGACCTTGGCAGGGCAAAGGTAAGCGGTAAGACGTTCGCCTTCGAACGTGGTGATGAGTGCGCGGCCCTTGGCCGATGTTTTTAGAGGTTCATTCCCCTAATTAGGCGAATGCTAACGAGTAATGCGGCACTTTGACGGAATGAAGGTCAAGCAACTCATCGCCGCCGCCAGCATCCTGTTTTCTACACCAGCTTGGGCTGGCGATCAGGTCTATGCGAACGATGGAACCGTGCATGTGTATCGCGAGACTGGCGAATGCACATTGATCACCATGCGCAGCGATCTCGCTATGTTTTTTCACATAGCCTACGATGAAAGTCGCGACCATCTTGTGTTCACGCTTGGAGATAAACGGTTCAAGTCGATCGTCCTTGGAAAGAAATACGAACTGAAGGCTGCCATTGGCAGTGAATACGATCAACACCTATATGAAGTAACCGCAGTCGGACTTACACTATCCGATTCAAACGCTCTGCGATTTAGCACGAAGAAAGGTGCCGAAGTGCTGGGTTACCTTCAGAAGGCCGAGATGTTCGGGTTAGCACGGGGCGATATATCGGGAGAGGTTACGCAGGATCAGATTATCTACACGTTTAGCCCGAATATTATTCGAAAGATGATTCCCAGCTTAATATCATGCGCTAAAACGGAAGCTGTTGTTCACCCGCATGACCCCCTAGAAGGCATGTAGGATTTCACCGTTCGTATGCGGGCTGGTGCGGCACCGGCTCCTGATCGCGGTCAGGGAAACCGAAATAGGCCTGACACGACGCCATAGCGAAGCATATGAGGGTGACAGCAGCGCTGACCTTGGCGGCGCGCCCCCTGCTATACGTGCCCAGTTTGACCACCCAATAGACTGGAACGCTGATCATCACGAATAGGAATAACGCAGCCCAGCCGATATTGACCCATTCCATAACTCACCTACACTAGCTACGTTCACGGTCGAATAATGTTTTGATCACCCAACCGACCAAATCCAATATCGGCACGAAATGACCTTTGAACGGCTCCTTGTTCGGCTCAAACCCTTCGACCAGTTGCATTGCGACACGCGGCTCCAGTTCCTTGCATAGCTTGTTGGTCGGATTGTCTTTTCGTACCCTAGTCGCAGAAACTTGTTCCAATTTTAGGTCGATGCGTACCGAGTAGGTGGCACACTCCGGTTGATTGTTCTCATAAGTGACCCCGTCAAAGGTAAATTTGGCGTCGAACCAATCAAGCCTTGGCGCATAGACGTAGCCGTCAGACGTGTTGGAATGGGCCTCCACGCATTGGCCAGTGTGCTGCCAACACTCTATACTGACAGCCTTCGGGATCAGCGGACTTCCGTAATCGGTACGACGCCATTTTCCTCTAGCAACGACGTACCCATCGGCATTGATGACCGAAAGGCTTTCATTCACTACCGGCGTCTGGTGCGACGAAATGACTGCGATTTCGCGGGTCACTTCAAAGATGAACAATATTACAAAAAAGCCGATCTTCCACCAATTCCAAGGCTTCTTCAGCTTCGCTTGGCTGTCCATATTACCCCTACCCCCGTTTCCGTATCATTCCGCTTACTGCGGTAGCCGTCAATCTGCCACAGTGCGGTGGCCGAACGATCCGAAAGATCACGCTGGGCAGCCACCAGCTTGGCGGTATTAGGGTCAAGCGGGGGTGTTGTCTTGGACATGCTCATACTTTGACACGGGAGCCGGTTTTGAAGAACGTCACAAAAATCGGGCTGGGTACCAGCGTTGGTGCAGTTGTGACCGGCATTAGCGTCTGGGGCATGGATAAGCTGGGCTGGATTGATCGGTGGGCATTTGAATGGGGAGATTTTGCCACGTTGACGACCGGAGCGGCGGCGGTTGTCGGCGCGGTGTGGATCGGCGGGCGACAAGTGGAGATCACGTCGAAACAAGCCGAAATTGCTGAACGTCAGACTGAGATAATGCGGCAACAGACTGCGCTACAGGGAATGGCGCTACGCGGAGACTTTTACGATCGCAGGATCAAGATCGTCGCAGATGTTCGCGCCTATTATGCCCTGATCCACGCCGTTGATTATTCAAACGAGCGCGAGCTTGCCCGTGAAATTCTGTCATCCGCTGAAGCTGCTCGGTTTATATTCGATAAGGAAGTTCACGATGCAGCATGGAAAATTTATGAATTGATCTGCGCTTATGCAACTCGCAAGATCGAAGAGGAAAAGGTAGGTCTGCGAGAATTTCGTGACAAAGTCTTTCCAAGCATGTCTATCGATCTTAAAGAAGCGAGAGAAGCACAAGAATTATTCAAAACATTTTTGAAATTGACGGAAAAATATTTGGTCATCGAAGATCAGCCCTCTTGGCGATGACCCCATAACACCCATCGACGCTCGTAACGATCCAGTCCGCTGATATCGGTGCAGTCACCAGCTTCAGCCAGTTCGGCCAGACGCTCCAGCTTGCGGACCTTGCGCGCCACGGCTTCCGCCCACACCTCTTCAGGATCGCGGTCGACGATGCCCAGTTCAGCCTTGCGCCGGTCGATGTCGGCAAGGAAATCGTGAAGGTCCATGCACTTCATGGAAACTCTACAATCGGTGTCGTCGAAAAGAACCGCATAGTGCGGGCGCGATTAAGGCCGGTCAGGCTATAGGTCACATCTTCGCGCTGGACCATGTGTTGGTCAAATTCCTCATCGGTCAGAATGGCAAGCACGACGACAGAGCCGGTGGCTTGCGCATCCTGATAGGCATCGATGTTGGACCGCAGCCGGGTGAAATATTCTTCGGTCCACGCCATCACGACCACCCATTGACCATCAGGTCCAACCGCGTGTCCGCTACCGCCTGCTGAACGTGACCCGGCGCGAATGCCAGCCACTCCAACTTCCTGCGATCCATCGGATGCAGGCCGCGCAAATCGAGATAGCTGACCTCGTATGTGTCCCGACCAGCCTTGTGTTTGCGGATGATTTCACCGCGATAATCGTTCGTATCCATCACCTACTTATGCCGGGTGCCCATTCTCTGGGTCGATATTTTCTTACCCATTTGACTTCTAAAAGAAGTAAATTGCGCAACTTTGAGTCCTAGGATATCATCGTGGCATTTGAATTGTTGCGGAGATGGTCGAATGATGAAGTATGCTGTGGCAATGGCGATGATGGTGGTTTCGACTGGAGCGATGGCGGCAAAAGCCCCACCTCCACCTATCGAACAGTCGACCGGCCCGATCCTGTGGCAGGGTATCCGCGCCGGGATGGACTTCCGTGAAGTGCGCGCCCAATTTCCAAAAATCACGTCGCTGGGCACCTATTTCAGCTACCCGCTGGCCCCAAAATTCGTCGTCGATGTCGAGGTCGATTTAGAGACGCGGAAGCATCCAGATGGCTCCAAAACGCAGCATGTGCGCAAGGTCACGCTGGACACCATCGATGACTACAGCATGGTTCTGGCCGCCCTGCTGGAGAAGTATGGAGAGCCACGACGCAAGGAAGAGCGCACCCAGACGGGAAACCGGGCTTTCACTCCATCCATGGGGATCGATCGTCATATGACCGATTATGAGTGGTACAAAGATGGCGTCCTGATCAAGCTAACCACCGGCGCAGTACCCGGTTTCATCCTGTCGTATGAGGCGAAGAGCGATGCAGGATTGACGGACGCGATCTAATTTTTCGTTTCAGCACTTTCACTTAAAGTGTTTTTCTATAGCCTGTCCTCAAGGTTGGTGCGTGTTTCGTCCCTCGACCCACCAGCAGCCCCAGCGCCCCCGTCATAAAGGCGGGGGCGTTTTTGTTATCCACAAAGTTATCCACAGGATCGCAAACGGATCGTCGCATCGGCCTTGAATATTTGTTCTTGTATTGTTCTTTCCACCAAATGGGCGCGAATATCAGAATGGAGTCGTTGAGCGACTATGTCAGGCGGGACGCCAACCTGCATGTTAGCTGCGCCTGCGGTCATGAAGCCGTGTTGGATCGCGTGAAAATCCAGCGCTGGTACTATTTGCATCGCCACAAAGATTCGATCCGGCTGGTCGGGCAGAAGATGCGCTGTACCCGGTGCGGTGGCCGTCCGGCGTCGATCCGACCCACAGCCAAACCTCCCACCTACCCGCAATGGATGGACAGCGAAGATCGGTGGAAGCGGCTAACAAGGCGGCTGCGCAACTGACCGTTTTAGAGGCGATTACAGCCGCCTACAGCGCGATTGAGCCGCTGCGCACCATCCCTACCGCGCCACCTCCGTCGCCGCTCCTATCCGCCTCCACGGGCCGCATTCGCACCCCGCGCGCGACCACCACATTAAGTTTCACTTTTTAATTCTTGAGGAGGGGGCAGTAGCCCCTGACCGCAACAAAGTAATAGCTATTGACGAGGGCGCAGAGCGCCTGAAATTCCACGGCGTCAGCCGAATATTTCGAGGTCTTCGACCCCGTCGAAGGCGTCTCTATTTAATAGAGATTCCCCCGAAGGGGTGTGCACGTAAGTGCTTATATTCAAAGGGAAATTCGGAGAATCTCTATTAATATTATACTACGTATACTCTCCTCTTATATTAATAGAGATTCTGCGTTGACCAAGACGCAAGCGACTTGCTCAAGACCGCATCATCCGGGTCAATATAGCGACATTGTGCGATGCAGTTGCCGGACAGCTTTTTGCCGCTGGCATCCCGATTGCTGAACCCCTCCATGGCTATCCGGGTTTCCCCATCCACGATCAGGGTCGCGGCCCGTGGGCTGCGACTTTCCAGTTCCTTCGCGTCAATCAGGAGCAACTGGTGGTCGTGGTAGAAGGTGCCACGGCCATGCTGCTTGGTGTACAGGAGGCCGCCACGATAGCCCGCCTCATCCATTAGCGGCGCAATCAGGTCGGTCACGGTCGCGGCGTACTCTTCGCTGATAGGGTGCAGCAGGCTTTTGCGCTTCAGGTCGGTGGCCTTTTCGTAAATTGATTTCGCATCGAACAGGGTGACGGTTGCTATGAAGTAAGGCTTCCTCCAGTCGATTTTTTGA
This sequence comes from Sphingobium sp. AP50, assembly GCF_900109095.1. GTDB lineage: Bacteria > Pseudomonadota > Alphaproteobacteria > Sphingomonadales > Sphingomonadaceae > Sphingobium. Next base: position 43,245 of record NZ_FNYZ01000016.1, on the reverse strand, counting down.
TTTTTGGTCCACACTTTAAGTGAAACGGCCCAGCGATATGGCTTGCTCTTCTGCGCCGTAGCCTTGCCTTTCCAATTGTCAAAAATAGACAATTCGGCCGCCGCGATGGTGGTCGGGCAAGGTTTGGGTGGCTCCCATTTTTTGGGCGGTTCGATGATCCCAGCTTCGGCCAGCATCTCGACGATCGCCTGCTTTATGATCTCATCTTCGTTGGCCGCTTCAGCCATTTCCGCGATTTGGGCGCGGTATCCTTCCATCTTCAACATCAACATCGTCGTTTACCTCGTTCAAAAGAAAACGCCCGTGGGGTAGTGGACCCACGGGCGTAAACTTGAACTGAGGTAATGACCCAATCATACGGACCACGGACCTATTTAGTCAAAATCATTCTGCCTGTGCCAGAGCCACTACACCCGGACATGTCTATTTAATAGAGATTACCTATTGGGGTGCCGGTAGGGCAATATTTTCGTTATTATTGTCGACGTCGAAACATATTGCGCGCCGATCTGGCGTTGTTGCATAATTAGTTTTGTCGGACGGTGGTTCAGCGGCTTTAATCTCCCCGCCTGTTGTCTCCCATCAATTGGCTGCCGTCCCGACAGCTAAGACATGAAACTAGGGGTCACCGTTTCTACCAGCGGTGGCCCCATTTTATTGGTTTTTCGGGCTTTCCAAGGGCAGTTGGGTGCCTTCGGATAAGTATTTCCATGGTAGAAACATGGAAGGCGGCCCCCGGCCTCAACGGGGTGGAAATTAGTTCTGAAGGCAATCTGCGCGGAACGACCAATCAACCTTACATCGCAACGGACGGCTACGTCCGGGTTCGACATCACGGCGATGCATATCTAGTCCACAGGCTCGCCTGTGAGGCCTTCCATGGTCCCGCACCGGTCGGCAAGAAATTAGTTCTGCATTGGAATGACATCAAAGACGACAACAGGGCGGTTAACTTGCGCTGGGGCGATGCGGTCGAGAATATGGCCGATGCGAAGCGGAATGGCATAGCGGTCGGCCCTGATGCGTGGCGGAATAAGCCCAGAAATCATTTCCGAAACGAAGATCGCGCATCGGAAATGATTTCCGAAATCTAGTCTTGAAGGGTCGCCGACCGGCGCGAAAATATTTTCACCTTGGTCGGCGGTCCGCAAACCCGCAGAAATGGTGGAAATCTTAAAAGTCAAATCTACCAACTCAAAATCTGACTTTGGAAATAACTTCCTGAATTTCAAATTACCGCCGGACCAGATGGCAAATATAAGTTTTGCGGCTCCATCTCCTAATTGGGGTAATTGACGGCGTTATTTTGATTCGCGATAATGGCCGCCATGACGGACACAACGGACACCGAGACATGACGACTTTGACTAAAGAACAGGTAGCGACCCGGTTGGGTATTAGTGTGCGAACACTCGATCGAATGCGTTCAAGCAATAAATTTCCACGACCTATACTTCAGGCGCGACGTAGCGCCCCTGTAATGTGGGACAAGGTAACCATCGATCACTACGCACTTCGCTCCTACGCCGTCTCCCCGGTTCCGGTCGAGGACGGCCTTGTGGTCGTCGCGGTCGACCTAGATGGCAACGCTAACCAGTGGATAGAGTATCGTGCAGGCCGGATGATGTCCGCCCACGCACTGGCCTTCACGATCACCGGGTCGGGCCTGAGCCTGTACTATTCTAACCTCCTCAATTGCTATGGCGCGCAGGACATGGACGTTTTCTCTATCCTGAGCGTCGTTTGTTTTCCGGCCGCCGAACTAGACTGGCGCGACCGGGTACCCCACGCAGAAATCATTTCTGTGATCGATAGCTATTTGGCCGCCACGGCTAACTAACACCACCCTGACAATTTGAATTCGACCATCCGGGGCCACGCGGTTCCCGAAACCCTCTCCTGTAACAAAAGGACATCGAAATGACCCCTACCGAGACCTTGATCCACGTTGAAAACGAAACCGGTGCCGACTTCCTGCGTCGGGAAAAGGCCATTGCTGCGGAGATTGCCGCGCTGGACACTCATGATCGCATTGCGGCGGTTTGGCTCGCTGCTGTGGTCGATGCCGCCGCCATTGAAATGGCCGATACCGTGGCCAGCAATTTCGGTCTGACCAAGTCGGAAACTGTGCACGGCTTGTATTTTGAGGCAGTACCGTTCCGTAGCCATTTTGCAAAGGCACTCCGGTTCGCTGCCGTTGTGACCAAGTATGCTGCGGTGACCATCCATAGCGGCGGCAAAGCTAACTACGAACGACTCTCTTACGCCAAGGCTGCGTAAGCCTATCTGGGAGGCCCTGACCTCCCCACACTCTCAACATCGACACTTCAACGAACCATCTGCGCGGCGGGGGCCGCGTGGAACCCTTCCTTGCGCCCCGTCCGGTCTGGCCAAGGATGCAGCTAGACCGGGGGGACCACCATCATGCAGACCACCGACATCACGCCCGACACAGCTTCCTCCAGCAACGTCATTGCCTTCCCTATGGATAGGGTGCGGAGGGCCTCAGAACGGCCTCTGTGGGCCAGCACGGGCCTGTACGACCTCGACTTGATGGCCGAGTATTGGGACTACCTGATGGAGGCGCAGGCCTAAAAAACTGGCCCGATCCTCCCTTAAGAATCGGGCCAAGTTCAAAAACTTGTCGGATCATAGATCAACAACAAGCCTCCGGTCGCATCGACGCGCTGCACTATCCTCGCCGCCATGGCAAGTCGCATTCATCTGGCGTTAATCCAAATCAGACAGATTTTTAGTTTCGATACCGAACCGAAAACACTTCAAGTTAAAATTCGGGTCGCCCCTCATCCTGAACTCCACCATCGACAAACATTCAGATTTCACTTCTTTTTCATTGACTTCATAGAGCCTCTGCTAGAATCCCCAGAATTCAGCGGAGGCCATCACGATGAATAATGACTTTTGCGAAACCGGTTTTCTAGCGTTGGGACATGATCACACCTCAACCCCAACAAGACGAAAATCTGACGATCGACGAAGTTGCGGCCGACCTGAAGGTCAGCCCTCAGTCTGTGCGCCGTGAAATAGATCGCGGAAGGCTGCGCGCCTTCAAGGTCATGTCAAAATGGCGGATCACCCGAACCGCGCTGAACGCATTTATAGCCGGTCAGCAATCGCAAAAGGAAGTCAAACCATGTCCGCAGCCACCGGCCCGACAGGCAAGCAGCCGAAAAACTGTTTCACCGCCAAAGGCTCGCCCTACTGGCAATATGACATCGTCATCAAAGGAAGGCGCGAACGTGGCTCAACGGGCTGCATTAAAGCGACAGAAGCTGCTGAATTTGTCGCCGAACGACGTGTCGCGCTGAAAACCGATATTGCAGCGAAGGCATCTGGTGTCCCGCAGACGAAAGGGAAAATTACCCTTTCTGATGCCTGCATCCGTTACGAGGATGACAAATCGAGTAAACAGAAGGCCGCAGTCACCTACAAGGGACAGTTAGACTACCTTGTCGCGCTGATGCCGCTGGGGATCACTCTGGCTGAAATCGACCTTGCCTCGCTGATTGAGTATCGCAGTCAGCGCCACGCGACCAACCAGCGTTCGAAGCCGTTGAAGAACTCCACGATCAACAGGGAAATCGAACTGCTGCGCCGGGTCTGGCGCTACGCTGTCGACCTTGGATATGATTGCGGGCGCGAACCCAATTGGGCAAAGGCCCGTGACACCGGCGCGGAGGTCGAGCGCATCCGTGCGTTGACCGATGGCGAGGAGAAGCGCCTGATGGACACGCTGAAGACGATCAATCCCGATCTGGCGCTGGTGGCGGAATTCGCCATGATCACTGGTCAGCGGAAATCGGCCGTAGTTACGTTGGAACGCGACAAGGTCGATTTCGAAGCCCGGCGCGCTACCATCCTGCTCAAAACGAAGGGCGAAGCCGACAAGCCCCACACCTTCCCCCTGACGGCGCGCGCGATTGAAATCCTGAAAGAGTTCCCGGAGGTCGATGGAACTGACCGTGTCTTCACTTACTATTGCCGTCGTCCAGCCCCTGCCCGCGCCGACCGTCCTGCCCGCATCAAGGGCGAACGCTACCCGTTCTCGCAGGGCGGTTGGGCACGGGACTGGCAACGTGCGCTGGCGCATGCTGGTGTCCGGGATTTCCGCTTCCATGACCTGCGGCATACGGCAGCGACCCGGATCGTCGCCAAGACCGGTAATCTCAAAATCGCGCAGACCTTGTTGGGTCATAGCGATATCGCCCAGACCGCCCGCTACGCCCATGCGTTCCATGATGACGTGCTGGCCGCGATGGAGAAGGCGGCCAAATAGCAAATCCCCAGAATCCCCAGAGTAGGAGAAAAAACGGCCCTGTTTTCATTTCGATGAAGACGGGGCCGCTTTGCGTCGTTATAGGCCAGCACTTCCGGCGAATCATCGGTTTGCCCGGATCGAAAGCACCGAATTAGTCTGGGGAAAATCTGGGGATTTTCTGAAAAAGGCCGATGAAAGTGGATAGATTCTGGGGATTCTGGGGATTTCGATTTGGCCTCAAAATAGGCCGAAACCGACGGAAAATGGCGGTTTTCTGCCAGTCGGGGAGTAGCGCAGTCTGGTAGCGCGCCTGCTTTGGGAGCAGGATGTCGCAGGTTCGAATCCTGTCTCCCCGACCACTCTTTGCCTCAAAACAACTCAAATTTACCCATGAGGTCCAGGGTGAAAATCCACTGTTTTCAGTGGTTTGAATGTGTCATCATAGGACGCCACCAGGATTCGAGGTGGAATGGTGAAACAACACATTCTTGGCGGAAATGTTGTTCGTCTCGCCGCGTGAAACGCGGAGATGAAGGACTATGCTTTCCGACGACTTGCTGACTCGATCAACCGCTCACGACAAGCCGCTAAAGAAATCCGATGGCGGCGGCCTGCTTATCCGGGTCGAGCCATCTGGCCGGAAGATCTGGCAGCTCGCCTACCGTTTCGATGGCAAACAGAAGACGCTGAGTGGCGGAATATATCCTGATACCAGCCTTTCCCAGGCACGAGCCTGGCGGGACCGCAACAAGAGACTGATCGCCGGCGGCACGGACCCATCCTCCTTGCTGGAAGAGCGAAAGTTTCAGCGGCGAGCCAATGCCCTTACGTTCGAGGCTCTAGCTATCGAATGGCTGAAGGCGCGGAAGTCGTCCTGGTCACCGAGATATTACAGGATCACCAAGCGACGCCTTGAGGCTGATATCTTTCCTCATCTTGGCAGCAAGTCGGTTCGCTCAATTCTGCCGCGTCATGTCCTCGAAGTGTTAAGGCTGGTGGAACAGCGCGGGTCGGTCGGCATGGCTCACCGGCTCAGGGGAACATGCAGCGAGATTTTTCGATATGCCATCCCTGATGGACGCGTAGATAGCGATCCATGCCGGGATCTCATTTCGGCGATGGTGAAGCTTCCCGCGACCCGCCACATGGCCAAGGTCGAAGCTAAAGACCTTCCCACCTTCTTTCGCAAGCTCAACGCTGATCAGGGCTCCCGCATGAGCCACTTGGCGCTGCGCTGGACGATGCTCACCATGGTCCGGACGCAGGAGACGCGCTTTGCGACCTGGTCCGAATTTGAGGGCCTCGGAACAGACGAACCGGTTTGGCGCATACCCGCAGGTCGCATGAAAATGCGGACCGAGCATGTCGTGCCACTGCCGCCGCAGGCGATCACGCTACTGCGCGAGATCAGAGACGAAAACCCTTATGGGTTGGCAGGGAACGAACGGTTCGGCAAATATCTGTTCCCGGTCGCCGGCTCGCGCTCGGATACGATCAGCGAGAACAGGATGCTGGATATCCTTTACCGCATGGGCTTGAGAGGCAAGGTCACCGTGCATGGTTTTCGGTCGCTTGCAAGCACCGTTCTCAACGAGTCCGGTCTGTTTCTGCCTGACTGGATCGAGCTGCAGCTTGCTCACGTCCCCCGCGGGGTCAGAGGCATTTACAATTCGGCGCGCTACCTGGACCATCGGAGGAAGATGCTCAATTGGTGGGGAGACTATCTCGACGCAGCGGAGGCGCAATGCCGAGAACCTGCCGCTGAACATGAGCTGGCAGATCCTGCGACGACCGCCCCGCTCCAGTGGTTTCAATCCAAATGGTAGTCTCGAGGAGCCTGCATCCAGCGGGACAGCTCAGAAAGGCGCCAAGCGACGGCGCGCGGTCCGATGCGCTCGGGTCGGGGAAAGGTCCCGGCCTGCATCTCGCGGTATATCGATGCCCTCGGCTTGCCAGTCTTCTCGATGACCTTGCCGATGCGCAAAAACTGCTCTTCGAAATCTTTCATGGCGTACCAATCCTTAGGATCGGTCTGCCCGCCTGAATGATATATGGTTCTGTCTTCACGATGTTCAAGTCAATGCGCGATTTCTCACGTCAACCGCAACGCTGCGATGCACGTCTTTGCCTTTCTCCAGGCGCTGGCCCTTCAGTGGCGAACTAGGATGATCCGGTAGGCTATGAGCCCCGGTGAGAGAACCGCTGAAATACCGACTGCTAGATGTGCGATGCCAATTGTGAACTCCATAACCATCCATTCCAACGTTGCGTATAATGTGAAGCTTGGCGCCAGCGGATCGACGCCTGAGTCAATGAAAATTCCGGCTCTTTACCAAGGCCTTGTCGCGCATCTGATCAATATGAAGATCCGGCACGAGAATATCCCGTGCGGCAGGCTGCCTTGCCGAACTCTCCCTTGGGTCGGGTCCCCCACCGCTCCGCGCCCCGTCACCCCGTCCGTAGGGAAGAGGAAATGCCTCTCCTTTCTGCCCTAGCGATCCGAGCAACGGCGACATGTCGATCAATTTCCTCACGATAACATGGACAACCTCCCCCTCCCGCTGCACCTGCCCGTATAGCCCCAGCATCCGCGCACCCATGACGATCCGACGATTCTGCTCAAACATGCGTGGCCAGATGATGAGATTGGCAATCCCGCTCTCATCCTCGATAGTGATGAACATCACGCCCTTGGCTGACCCCGGCCGCTGGCGCACCAGAACGAGCCCCGCCAGCCAGATATAGCGCCCATCCCTGGTGGTATCGAGCGCGCTGCATGGTACCATCTTCTGTCGGAGCAATTCCTCGCGCAGGAACGACACGGGATGTTGGCGAAGGGTGAGGCCGACATGACCATAATCCTCCACCACCTCTCTGCCCTCGCTCATCGGCCGCAACGCCACCGGCTGTTCGACAATCTCCTGAACGAACCCATTCTCCCGCGCGTCGGCGGCGACGAACAGTGGTAGTTGCTCGTCACGCAGCCCCTTGATCGCCCATAGCGCTTCGCGCCGCGCTAGCCGAAGTGACGCACGAAAAGCATCGGCCTCCGCCAGTCGATTGAGTGCCCCTGCCCCCACACCGGCCCGACGCCATAATTCCTCCACGCTGACGAACGGCTCATCTGCCCTCGCCGCGATGATCCGGGCGGCGTCCGCCTCCTTCAGCCCGGTCACCATCCGCATGCCGAGCCGCACCGCGAACCGGTCGCCCGCGCTTGGCTCGAGCGTGCAGTCCCAGTGCGAGGCGTTAATGCAGACTGGCCGCACGTCAACCCGGTGCGCCCTGGCATCGGCCACGATCTGGGCGGGCGCGTAGAAGCCCATGGGCTGAGCATTGAGTAGGCTTGTGCAGAAGATTTCGGGATGCCAGCATTTGAGCCAGCATGACGCATAAGCGATCAGCGCGAACGAGGCCGCATGGCTTTCGGGGAACCCATAGCTGCCAAAGCCCTCCAGCTGGCCGAAGGTCTTCTCTGCGAACTCGGCGGTGTAACCCCGCTCAACCATGCCGCTCACCAGCTTCTCCTTGAACTTCGACACGCCGCCGGTGAACTTGAACGTCGCCATGGCGCGTCGAAGTTGATCCGCCTCAGACGCGGTAAACCCAGCGCATTCGATCGCGACTCGCATCGCCTGCTCCTGGAACAGCGGTACGCCCAGCGTCTTGCCCAACACTTTTTCCAGCTCCGGCTTGGGATATTCAACCTTCTCCTTGCCCGCCCGGCGGCGCAGATAGGGATGGACCATGTCCCCCTGAATGGGTCCCGGCCGCACGATCGCCACCTCGATCACCAGATCATAGAAGGTGCGCGGCTTGATATGCGGGAGCATCGCCATTTGCGCCCTGCTCTCGATCTGGAAGGCGCCCAGCGTGTCGGCGGCGCGAATCATCGCATAGGTGCGGGGATCTTCGGGCGGGATAGAGGACAGATCCATGCGGATGCCCTTATGCTGCTCCAGGAAATCGAACCCACGTTTCATCGCGGTCAGCATGCCTAGTGCCAGGCAGTCGACCTTCATGAATTTAAGCGCGTCGATATCGTCTTTATCCCACTCGATCACCTGCCGGTCCGCCATGGCGGCGGGCTCGATTGGTACCAGTTCGTCGAGCCGGTCGTGGGTCAGCACGAACCCACCGGGATGTTGCGAGAGGTGGCGCGGCGTACCGATTAGTTCCCGCGCGAGATCCAGCGCCATCCGCAGCCGCCGGTCGGAGAGATTGAGGTTGAGCTGCTCGGCATGGCGCTCCTGCACGCCCTCTTCGCTCCAGCCCCAGACCTGACCCGAGAGCGCCTTGATCAGATCTTCCGAGAGGCCCAGCGCCTTGCCGACATCCCTGATCGCGCCCTTGGCGCGGTAGCGGATAACGGTCGAGCAGAGCGCACTATGATCGCGGCCATAGGTGTCGAACACCCACTGCATGACAATCTCGCGCCGTTCATGCTCGAAGTCGACATCGATATCGGGCGGCTCCTTGCGCTCCTGGCTGATGAACCGCTCGAACAGCAGGTCGGAGCGTTCCGGGTCGATTGAGGTGATCCCCAGCACATAGCAGACCGCGCTGTTGGCCGCCGATCCCCGTCCTTGGCACAATATGTCCTCGCCCCGCGCGAATTGGACGATCGAGTTCACCGTCAGGAAATAGGGCGCATAGCCAAGCTCGGCGATCAGCCCCAGCTCATGGCGCAGCAGGCGCGCGACCTTGTCGGGCACGCCGTCAGGATAACGGGCCTTGGCCGCCTCCCAGCTCATCTGTTCCAGCGCCGCCTGCGGCGTCTGCCCGGAAGCGCTCACTTCCTGCGGATATTGATATTTGAGCGCGTCGAGCGAGAAACGGCAGCGCTCGGCGATTTCCAGCGTCCGCGCAAGCGCCTGGGGATAGCGGCCATAGAGCCGGTGCATTTCGGCCGCCGGCATCAGATAGCGGTCGGCATAGAGCTCGCGCCGCGCGCCCAGCTCATCGATGGTGCAGCGATAGCGGGTGCAGGTCATCACCTCCTGGAGCACACGGCGATGCGGATGATGATAGAGGATGTCGCCCGTGATCACGGTCGGCACGCCATGGCGCGCGGCCAAGTTGGAGAGATTATGCAGGCGCAGCTGGTCGCCCGGCCGACGGCGCAGCGTCAGCGCCAGATAGCCCCGTCCAGCAAATATCCCGGCGAAGCGATCGATGACGGCCTGCGCCTCCTCCACCTCAGCCGGCAATAAGATGGCGAGAAGCCCTTCGGCAAAATCCGCGACGTCATCCCAACCGATGATGCATTTGCCCTTCCCGCCCCGCTTCTTGCCGCGGCTGAGCAAGCGGCAGAGATGAGCATAGCCAGGTCGGTCCATGGGATAGACCAAAAGAGACTGTCCTTCGGCAAGGTCGAGGCGGCAGCCGACGATCAACCGGACCCCGGTGACCTTCGCCGCCTCATGAGCGCGAACGATCCCGGCCAAGCTGTTGCGGTCGGTGATGGCGAGCGCCTCGAGACCGCAGGCCTGCGCCTGGGCGAATAGCTCCTCGCAGCTCGACGCGCCGCGTAAGAAGGAAAAGTGCGAGGCGCACTGAAGTTCAGCATATCGCATGGCGGCACCTGCCGGTTCTCACATTACAGCGCATATTGTTCGCTATTTGTTCCGACGCCCAAAGAGTCAATCGCGCGTGCAGCCGATTTGCGCCCATCTGCGTTGAGATGGAGTCCCGCTGACCAGGGTGAGGGATTGGGAGACGGGACGATGGCCGCCAAACTCAAGGTGTTTCGAACCCCGATCGGCTTTCATGACGCCTATGTCGCCGCGCCCAGCCAGAAGAAGGCACTGGAGGCATGGGGCGCCGACACTAATCTCTTCGCGAGCGGCCTTGCCGAGCAGGTGACCGATCCCAAGCTCATGAAGGCGCCACTCGCCGAGCCCGGCACGGTAATCAAAGTGCCCCGCGGCAGCGCTGCGCAGCATCTCGCGTCGCTGGCCAAATCGAAGCCGCCGGCACGCCCGGCCAAGGAGACGCCGGACGTCTCATCCGCCGCGCCGCCTCGGCCCAGAAAGCCGCGCCCCCGGCCAAATCGGGCCGCGCTCGACGCGGCCGAACAAAAGCTGGAGGCCCAGCAACAAGCGCTCAGTGCCAAGGTATCAGAACTGGAAGACCAGCGCGCCCGGCTGAAGGACGAGATCTCGCGGCTCCGCGCCGCAGGACAAAAGGATCAGGCCAGGCTCGAAGCGACCATCAATGCCGCCCGCAAGAAATATGACGCAGCGCTGGATCGGTGGAGAGCAGATAACTGACCGGCCCGTCCATCAAGAACCACCGGCTTGTTCCAGCCGTCACGTGAAGCTGCAGCGCCGCTCCCTGGCCCGGAAGGGGCACAGGCCATCATCGGCACGGCGACCGACCGCAAGGTTCGCGACCACAGCGGGATCCTCGAAACCAGCAGGAATGAGTTTGAAGATGGCGATCAGGCTGCGGTCAGCAGCCTTACCTATCCGGAAAAAATCCAGGCCCGCAGCGGCCATGCCCCCAATTTGAGCGCCATGCTTCCGCTCTCCGCGGCAGCCTGACACTACGCTATTAAATCAAAGACTCCCCGCCGGAGCCAAGCTTCACGGCGGGGTGAGGTCAGGGACGTGCCGCTCAAGGGGAAAAGAGCGACAGTTTCAGGCTATGCTTTTGCGGTGGCTTTTCAAGATGGTTTCGTCACCGTTTCGGACCAAAAGACGGATCGACATGACAATCCTGCCAATCCCAGTCCCCTCGCTGAGCGAAGGCGACAAAATCCTCGTCAATGATCAGCGTCGCATCGTCATTACGAAAATGATCGCCCAGCGATGACGGCTTGCGGGTGAGCAGCAACTGGCCATCGGCCAGTTGAACGCGGGCCTGGTTAGCGCTGATCCGGACATCGAAGGTGCGGCTCTGTGCGCACATGATGTGCAGCGCTTCATGAGGCTCGGCGACAGACGCCATCGACGCTCCGATCAACACCACGGCAAGGACGAGAGAAAATCCGGACACCGCATTCTCCACGACGCTTAGCTATCCTCGCCCTTCAACGAAGTGTCGCGCTTAATCCTCCCGGTCGGCGCCGGTTCCATTGGCGAGCGCATCACTGATCATCGCCGCCAATGTTTCTTCCGCGCGGCGGCGCGCGGCTGCGTCCTTCGATTCCAGATCGTGGCGCAGCCACTGCGGGGCGCGCTCAACCACCCGTAAAATTATAGCGTTTGTTTCATCAGACATTGAGGAGCCTATGGTCTAGCGATGCTGGCGCGGCAACATGGCAAATATACCGATGCCGTAGATTTGTTGCGGAAAATGGCATAGCGGGCGCGCTATCCGCAATAGCGGCTGATGGCCCGCTTGCAATCGAGACCGGCAGCACGACGCCGAACGCACCGCAGCTTTTTGTCATTTAGCCGAACAGGCCATGCAGGAACCAGCCCTGCCCGCCCGTGGCACTGTCCACGCCATCGCCCTGACGGAACACCCAGTAACGCGCGCCCGTCTCATCCTCGACGAGAAAATAATCCCGCACGCTCAACCACTCCTCGTCGCTCACATGCCATTCGCCATAGATGCGCTCCGGCCCATCCGCGCGCTTCACCTTCCGGCGCATGCCGCGCCAGACGAAATGGACCGGCGGATGATCAGGCAAAAGCGCTATGGTCTCGATGGACTCAGGCCGCCGGAACAGCCGGGCCGGGCGTGGCCAGCATTCGGGCCAGCGCAGCAGCGTTGGGTCAGACATGGGCGGAATGCGGGTGACGGAGCGTTCGGGAATATCGCTCTCCCGCGCAGCAACCCGGTAGAGCCGCTCCTCCCCCACCCTGTTCCCCAATATGTCGACGAGCGCCGCGACATCGGGCATCGGCGTCTCACCCAGATGCGAGATGGAGCGAAGCCCAAGCGGCTCGACCAGAGGCGCGGCGAGCAGCATCTTTTCGACACCAAAGCCAGGATCGACCGTCTCGATCCGATCACAGAGCAACCTTCCCATCTGCTTCCTGTCCCGGCTCGGCTTGGCAAGTCCTGCCCGGATCGCCTCGATCCGGTTATCGACACGGTAGAAGCGCAAATCCAGCCGCCGCGCGCCGACGCCGGCTTCCTCCAGCTGCTGGCAGAGGCTCTCGACCAGCTTGTGCGTGTAGCGGGCAAGGGTCTCGGGTGCGCCGATCGGTTCTGCAAATCGCCATTCGACCTCGATGCGCTCGGGCGCCGTCATCGGCTCGAAGGGCTCGGAAACTCGGCCATAAGCCTGATCGAGCCGCAGGCCCGGCATCGAGCCGAAGCGCAGCGCGAGCGAGGCCCGCGGCATGGCTTCCAGATCGGCGATCGTATCAAGGCCCAGCTTGCTCAAGGCAATGACGACAGGCTGGTCGAGGCGAAGCGCCGCTATCGGCAGGTCCGCGATGGCGTCGGGCAGTTGCAACGGATCGATAGCGCGTAGCGGCTCGACACCGTAGCGCGCCAACGCGTGTGCGGCGCCATAGGCGGGCGCGCACACTGCGCGCGCCGCCGTCTCTACCTGCGCAAGTCGCGTCACCACGTCCTTGAGCACGCCCATGACGCCGCCATGGGCATGGGCTGCGCCGGTGATGTCGAGCATCAGCCCATCGGGCGGATCGACCGCGATGATCGGCGCATAGCGGCGCAGCGACCAGACCGCGAGGCGCTCCAGTCCTTCCCGGTCCGCCTGCGGCTCGGCATCCATGATGAGAAGATCGGGCACCAGCGCCTGCGCCTGGGTAACGGCCATGCCTGCATACAGACCGGTCATGCGCGCGGCTGCGTTCGCCGCGGTGATCACCCGGCGTTGCCTGTCCATGCCAGCAAGGATCAGCGGCGCGTCAGGAGGCGGCGCGCCCTGCCCAAGCCTGCGACGCAGCCGATCGGTCGGCCAGGTCGGCAGGAAGAGCGAGACAACCTGTCGCATCGCAGGCCTCCACCAGAAAATCGGCGCTCTCCCCTGCCCGGCACCGTATGAGCTCGACAAACCAGCGATGCCGACCAACCCCCGGCACTGGCAAGGGTTCAGACGGAACGGCCGTCACCCGCCATCGCGTCGCGGCCGCCGTGGGCTGGCCAAAGTCCGACGCTTCGGCCAGGCGCCGCCAGCGCCGGATCGCAATGCCGATGGTGCCGCTGCTCTCGGCCGCCAGCTGGAGGCGCCGCGAAGATGTCATCGACAGCCGCGCGAGTTCCGCCACCACCCCGCCAAGGCCGCCATGGCGCAGCCCTTCTTCGAAACAGGCGAGCACTGCCGTCTCATCGCGGGCTTCCACATAGATGACGCGATCGGGATCGAGCCCCGCCTGCGCAATCGCGGGTGCGAACAGATCGGGCTCGGTCATGCACCAAAGGATGCTGCCACTCACCCGCGCGAGAATGCCGGCGGTGAACAGCGCAGCGGCCGCACCGTCGGTCACGCCCTGGGCACCACCTGCGACTTCGTGCAGCGCACCGAGCGCCAGCCCGCCACCAGGCAGTTTGGCGTCCACTATCTCCAGTCCGAAAGGCAAAACCTCTTTGCGCCGACGTTCTGCACCCTCGATCTCGGCAATCTGGGCGCGCAAGGCAGCAACACGGGGACGCGCCCCTCTTTCCTTCATTGAAGGGCCTCCTTCTGGCTCGCGGTTGGATTTGTTCCTATTTTGTTCTATACTGAAGCCAAGTCAACGGGGCGGAGTCGAACAGACGACGTGTCGGGCGAAACGCTTCTGAAACAAGGCAGGAAAACCAATGGCCTCGCAGCGAAGAAAATTGAGCCTCAAGCCTGGCGAGGAGGCTGCGGCAGAGCCTTCGGTCGTCCAGCCTGCCAACGAATCGGAACGCGACTCGATGCCGCCGCGCTATCATCCCGCTCATGATCCCGAACTTGTCACCGACGATGAAATTCCCTGGTAAGGAGGCAGCAGCATGACCGCACGCATCATCGCCATTGAAGGCATTGATAGCCTGCCGCAGAGCGAAGCGACGCAACTTCGCGTTGCCCAGCAGACGTTGGAACTGATCCTGGGATCAGCGGTCCGGGACAGCGATCAGACAGTCGATCCCGATCTGGCGGTCGAAGGCATTTTGATGGGCCTCGCCTGCGTCATGGAGCAGGCGCCAGAATTCCCGACGCGGCAGAGCCTGCGCAAAGGCGCCGAGGCCTATGGCAAGATGCTGGGACAGCATGCCCAGAATCTACGCTCCGCCTTTGAAGAAACCGGCATCCATCCGATCGATGCTCTGCTCGACCGTTTCAACCTTGCTGCCGGCGACGGCCAGAAACCAAACTGATTAGCTCCCATGTCGAGATTGCATTGCATGGCGGCGGGAATAAGCGAGGTCGCAGAGCATTTCAGCGCCGATATGCCGGCTGCGATTGAGCTCCCGTCCGAAACCACCGAAGGCGCGCTTGGGCTGGTGATCTTCGAAAACAAAGGCCGACGGATCATGCGCGGCGTGACCTGGGGTTTTCGGCGCCTCACCCGCGAGATGCGGGAACGAGGAGAGGAACCCGGCCGGATCGGTCTGGTCGCCGATCTCACCAATCCGATGTGGGATCAGTTGGTCGAGGATGCGCGCTATAGGTGCCTCATCGTCCTTACCCATTTCGCCAATCCCGACGGGGTGCCGGGCGAACGAACCCGCACCTGGTTTTCGTTGAAGCGCCAGCCCCTGATGGCCTGGGCGGGCTTTTGCCGGAACATGCCCGAGCAAGGCCCGGTCTATGCCGGCATGACGATGGAGGCGAATGAGGCCGTGCGACCCACCAATGACCGCATGCCGGTACTGCTCGATCCCCATGAATATGACGCCTGGCTTCACGGCTCGATCCGGGAGGTGATCGGCTTTCAGTTCCGATCGCCCTTCTCGGCCGAGCGCTTCCGCGTCGAGGCGACCGAGGATGTGTGGCGGAGCGGCAAGCGCCCGCCTTCGGCTGACGGCCAGTTGGCGCTGCTGTGACCACGGCTGAGCAGATTGATCTCTTCGCCCCGTCCCAGATTCCGGGGCTTCGCTACGCGCCCGATTTTTTGAGCCGTGCTGAAGAGACGGAGTTGATCGAGCGGATCGCCACGGCGCCGCTGCTCCCGTTTCGCTTCCAGCGCTGGACCGGCAAGCGGCTCACCCACAGCTATGGCTGGAGCTATGATTTCGAGCGGGGCAGGTTTGAAGCCGCTGATCCCCTGCCCCGCTGGCTGCTTTCCGCCCGCGATCGCGCGGCGGATTTTGCGGGCCTGTCTCCTGATACGCTCGTCCAGGCATTACTCATCCGCTATGATCCCGGGGCAGGCATTGGCTGGCACAAGGATCGGCCGGTCTTCGCCGATGTCATAGGTCTTTCACTTGGCGCAGCAGCACCAATGCGCTTCCGGCGGCGGAATGAGCAAGGATTTGCCCGCCGCTCGGTATCACTGGAACCGCGCTCTATCTATCATCTCGCCGGCGAAGTGCGGCATGAGTGGGAACATAGTATTGCAGAACAGGAAGAGGCGCGCTGGTCCATCACCTTTCGCAGCCTCAAGCCCGGTCGATGACCAACCAACCGGCACTGACAAAATATCCTGTCACGCCTGACGGTCGCTATTTCGTCGTGCGCGGGCGCCTCTGGCGCCTGAGCAATCCCGCGCTTGCCGAAGGTGAGCGCACGCATCTGATCAAGGAATTGATGAACGCCCGGCAACATGTCGGCGAGGCAAAGCGAGCAGGCGATGGCGCTGCGGAACGTCACGCCCGCGACCTCGTCGATGCAGCCAAACGGCGGCTTGGCGAGCGCGGGCCGGTCTGGTGGATCGATGGAGCACCCGACTATAACCGGCACCTTGCGCGCAACACGCCATATGCGCACTGGTTTGCAGCGCTCGGTCTTGAGGACGAATGACCCGGTTGCAAAAACTGCATTGACCGGCGTTCAATTCGCATTTGCGGGCGCACAGATCTGGCGCCATAGCGTCCCTGCCTTTCAGGCATCCTCTCCTAAAACTCAATAAGGTCGGCCCCGCGGGACCGACCTTCTTTTTTGCTCGCTGCCCCGGCGTTAAGCCTCAGTTCCCTTCCTCACCTTTATGATCGCCATGACCCGAAGCGAGCGCGTCATCACGATCACGCCGTGCCCTTTCCTGACCCTCTGCGATCTGCGTCTTTTCCTTGTCGCTGACAGACTGAGGGTATGGCGCGCCCTGTTCGTGAATAATTGACTTAGCAGGGTCATTTTCTGCGTCGGGCTTCTGGCCCGGCCTTGGTTCTTCCATCGTCCACTCCTACCGTTTCAAAGAGGCGCTGAACGTCGAACGGGGCGGCGTCCGCTTCGTTCCGGCAGAACCGCAATGTCCATCAGCTAACCTTCGTCGGTCTACGCCGCCGGGCTTTTTCGCCAAGCTCGATCCAGACTGGCGCATGGTCGCTTGTCTTCTCCCAGCCACGCGGCGCTGTATCGACCGCAGCGGCGATCAGCCGGGCTTTGGCCTTGGCGTTCAGCAGCAGGTGATCGATCCGCAACCCCGCATTGCGTTCGAAAGCGCCGCGCCAATATTTCCAGAAAGTGTAAAGGGTCTCGTGCGGATGCAGGTGGCGGAGTGCGTCGGTCCACCCCTGATCGAGGATGCGCTGATACGCAGCGCGGACCTCGGGCGCGAAAAGCGCGTCGTCGCGCCAGCGATCAGGCGCATAGACGTCCAGATCGTTAGGCATGACATTATAGTCTCCAGCGACCACCACCGGCGCGTCCAGATCGACAAGCGACGCGAGATGCTCGTGCAGCCGATCGAACCAGCGCAGCTTGAAGTCATATTTGGGGCCGGGACGCGGATTGCCATTGGGGAGATAGAGACCGGCAATGAGCACACCGCCGACCGCCGCCTCGATATAGCGGCTCTGTTCGTCGTCCGGATCGCCGGGTAAACCGCGGCGCGTCTCGTGGATTTCGCCAGCGCGGCTGAGGATCGCGACGCCGTTCCACCGACTTTGACCATGCCAGATCGCGTCATAACCGGCATCGCGGAGGGCGCTCTCGGGGAAACTTTCCTGCGGGGCTTTCAATTCCTGTAGGCAAACGATGTCGGGTTCGGCTTCATGGAGCCAGCGAAGCAGCACCGGCAGCCTGCCATTAACGCCGTTCACATTATAGGTGGCGATCTTCATAGCTGGGGGCAATCTCAGATCCATGCCTTTGCAGGTGGCATCCACTATTACTCGCCGTGTGTTGCTCCTGTTCCGGTGCGCGCGTCGCGGCCGCTGTCCAGCGGTCTGAAGCGAAGTCGGACCTGGTTCGATTGCAGCTAACGAGCACGCCGGTTTTATCGGCGCGCGAGGAGTGATAGCCTTCCTTTGTGTGTAATCTTTATACAATCAGGAAGAGTGCCGCAGAGGTCGCCGCGCATTTTGGTGTCGCGGCGCCTGTCACGCAGTTCAATGCGCCTGAGGAGGTTTATCCCGGCTATCCAGGGATGGTGGTGCGGGAAGACCAAGGCGTTCGCACCTTGCAATCGATGGTCTGGGGCTGGCCTGTCCGTCTCAAGGGCATGAAGCCCGACTCCAGGCCCAAGCCAGTGAACAATATAGCCGACCTGCGAAAACCCTTCTGGCTGGGAGCCGCGCGCAAGAATGAATGGCGCTGCCTCATTCCACTCACCCATTTCGCAGAAGCGCAAGGCCCCAAAGGCGGCAAGACTCGGACCTGGTTCTCGCTTCACGACCGCCCGATCTTTGCATGGGCGGGCCTTTGGCGGGACAGCGCCGAATGGGGCCCGGTTTATTCCGGCGTCATGACCGATTGCAATGACGCCATCCGCCCGGTGCATGACCGCATGCCCGTCCTCCTGCATGAGGATGAATATGACCGCTGGCTCCATGGCACCTTCGAAGACATTGTGGGATTTCAGAATCGATGTTTCCCGGACGATCTGATCGCCATGGAGCGGACCAGCGAGGCATGGAACAAACCACGGTCGTCATCGACCAGACCTGGTCTCCTATGACCGCTGAACAGGAACATTTGGCCGAGGCGCTCTGGGTCGAGAAGCGCTGGGGCGACAAAGCGGCCGAGCATATAGCCACGCGCGTGACCAGCCTCGCCATCGCAGGCGACGAAGCAGGCGTCGAGCGATGGATCGCGATAGCGAGCCGATATGATCAGCTCCAAATGGAGTGTCCTGGCCAAAAACACTGAGTCGGCGTTGCGGTCATCCTGTGCCCGGTCCGCAATCAGGTCATGCCCGCGACCGCCTCGATCAACGGGATGTCCGCAGCCCATCTATTGCCCGCCGGCTGAAGACATCGGCCCCGAACCGCTTTTGCAGATGAACTGCGACCAGGGCCGCATAGCGGCGTTGGCGGGCGCCGTTGGGGCTATGATAGATGCCCACCGCCTTCCAATAGCTGCCGCTCGTCCTCAAAGCATCGAGAAATATCCAGCGTGCCACCTCGGCGTTGAAGCAGGGATCAAATTGCAGCCAGCGACGAACCTCATTCTCGCGCCGCGACAGCAGCGCGGCGATCCTCGGCACCCACCAACTGTTGATCTGCAGCGGTCCCAGGTCATGGCTTCCATCCTTGTTGAGGATCTCTGCACCGATCCAGCCGGCTTCCTGATCGCGCAATCCCCAAAGCGTTTTTTCAAGCCATATCTGCCCACGCGCCGCTTGCCGGATGCAGCGCGCGACCTCGGGTTCTGCGGGCTGTGCCGCTGACGCCGTTTCGCACCATGACAACAGCGTCAGGAGAAGCGGAACCACACAGACGCGGCGGCGATCAGCGATCCAGGCCACGGCCGCCCTCCCTTTCATTGCCGCGGGTCTGCTGCTCGCGCGCAGGAGCAGGCGTGTCCCGATTTCTGTGACGGTCGCTCAGTAAAGAATGAAGATGGTGATCGAGCGCCTCGAAAACCTGTTGAGCCCGTCCGGCGAGCTTATCGGCTACGCCCTTGGACCTCGTGCTGCGGGTCCAAAGCTCGCGCTCCAGCCGGTGGTCGCTGCGCAAGAGTCGCTCCCTGTCCTGATCTTCCTTCAGTTGCTGAAGATGCGATCCTTGCCTGGCGGCCATTCGGTCCCGATGATCACGCTCCAGGCGCCCAAGGCCTTCAAGGCCTGACGTCTTCTCGCCCGATCGTTCTTCGAGCCTCTCGACCAGTTTTTTGGGATCCTGGGTCCAGAGCTTTACCCCAAATCGGGCGCGGGTAATGGCCGTGTAAAAATTCTGGGCGTTCACCAGCGGCGACCCGGCAGGGGCCAGGACATAGACCCTGTCATAGGTCCTGGACTGTGCCGAATAGATGGTCTCGGCATAGCCATGATCCCAGGTCCTGTGAAGGGAGAGGTCGATCGTCTGAACCCGCTTGCCGCGATCCCAACGGATCGTTGCCAGCGAGCCATCGAGCTTCTCGACCGTCCCCCGCTCCGCATTTTTGAGCTGAAGTTCCTTCGAAACCAAGCGCCACTGGATGCGGTCGCCTTCGCTGAGGTCTCTCTTCTCTTCCATGAAGACGTTGACCTGCGAGGCTTTGGTCGAGCGCGGATCCCACAGATGGACGCCGCCCTGCCCATCGACCAACCGGACCAGTTGCCGACCTCGACCGTCCCGGACCATCCCAGCGACGCGGTATTCGCTCGTCCGCCCCAATCCCGCTCCCGGCTGATCGCGGCCGAATGTCACCACCTGTCCCCCTGAATAAAAGCGCGCCAAGCGCTTTTCCTGATCGCTCAAGCCACCAGGTGTCAGGACCGAAAGCCGGGTCTCTTCCGCCGCAACGAGGCCCTCGCGCTGCAGGACCTCCCTGATTTTGCTGTTCACGATCAGGCGCGACGCATTGTCGAGAACGAGAATGTTGGTCGCAGCGCGGCTCTTGGGGCTGAGGCGCGTCCATTCCGCGACCACACCCGCAGCCAGCGTGGCGGCATCCTCACCGCCCGCCACCTTGTCGAGTCGGCCAATCGAAGCCGCGTAATTCCCTGCCCGCGCATGCGCGACAGCCTGTCGCATCGCCTCGGTTTCCTGCCGCCGCGACTCGGTCAGTTCGGCCGTTTCCATGCCCAGTTTCTGCATGAGCCAGAAGGCCTTGCCCTGCTCGATTGCGCCGGTCTGCTTGTTGTCGCCCAGAAGAATGAGGCGAGCGCCAGTGGCCCGGCTGATCTCCAGCACCCGCAACGCCTGCCGGCTTCCCAGCTGCCCCGCCTCGTCGAGAACCAGCACATGGTCGCCGCTGATTCCATAGCCACCGCCCGCAAGCAAGCTCGCGACCGTGCGCGACTCGATTTGCGCCTTCTCCCCCAATTCGGCAGCAGCGGAAGATGTCGGCGCCAGGGCGATCAAGGTCTTACCCGGCAGCGCGGCGTCCTTCAGCGAGCGGACGAGGGTCGATTTTCCTGCACCCGCGACGCCGTGAAGGCCGGTGACCCGGTCACGCGAGGTCGCCATGTCCACCAGCGCCCGTTCCTGCGCCGGAGAAAGCCCCGCCTGCTCCAATATGGGAAGCAAGCGATCGGCACTCGCCACGGGCCGACCGTCCCCGACGGCAAGCGCCAGATGCATGGCGAGCGACTGCTCGAGCCGCACTGTTCGCCGGGTCGTCCGGCCCCGTGTCAGTATCTCATCCCCAGTCTGGCCACGGGTAGCGAGGAGCTTGCGCCGTTCTTCATGCGCATCGATCAGGCGCCGCAGATCCTGAAACCGGACCTCCCCGACATGGGAGGCTAGCCCCGTGGCATAGAGACGGCCCAGCGGGTTCACGGCCTCCTTCCCCTCCGATTGCCTTATCCCGAACAGAGCGGCGCGGGCGGCGTCGGCGCGGTCAACCGGGACGGGATGCTCGCCCGATCGGGCGGCGCCCGCTCTCACCGCTTCAAGCGGCTTTTCATATGGTCCCAGCCGCCCGCGCCACTGGATGAGCAGCGTATCGATCCCGGTCTTCACCTTGGCGCCGCGGGTGGCATAAAAGGATTGGCGGCGCGACGCCTGACCGACCAGACCATGCTGCTGGGCATGTTCATTGATCTGCTCGGCCCGCTGCGACATCTCCTCGATGAGGGCCTTGGGAACACCCCTGATTTCGAACAGACCCCGTCGCGGATCGAAGTCTATCTCATAGCCGAGCTCGCGCAGGCCATGAGCGAGTTCGTTCCGGTAGATCTGCCCGCTGGTCATCTGCTCGGCATACATGGCGCGGGTTTCGAGGCTTGCCATGGGATCGCCCGATTGCCCGTTGGTCATGTTGAGGACGACGACATGGGTGTGGAGGTGAGGATCAAGTTCGCGGCTGGCATGTTCGGTGAACCGCGCCCACAGCAATCGGCCCGTCGTCTCGTGGACAATGTTGCCCGCTTCCCGTTTTCGCAGCTGGGCATGCTCTTCAAGATAGGCGAGCGTCACATCGACCGATCGCTCATGGAGCTGGACGATCCGCTCATCCCCCAAGACGAGCGCCATCACTGATACGGATTTGGGCGCACTGATCGCAAAGTCCCAGCCGGGATGATGCTCGATGCCGTCGGCGCGATGTCGGCCGAGCTGCTGGCCTGCAACCTTGCCAGCTAGCAGGGACCGAAAAGTTTCAGGATCGACATCGCCCGAAAGGTCGAGCTCGCACGCCATGGCACCACCCCAGGACGATCTCTCTGCCTTGCCTTTCGTATAATAATCGCCGATCGCGTAATAGCGGGCGATATTGCTGGGCGACCCCTTAAGACGGCGCGGATGCATCATGCCGGCCTCGCATCACTACGGTCGCCCGATGCTCGCCCGTGTTGCCGAAGGCGGAAGCCGCTCGTCCTTCCAAGGAGCCTCGGCAGCGCTCTTTCGGCGTTTTCATTTTCGCCCTCCGCAGGATTGGATGAGGACCCATGCACGCTGATCTCGTCATGCGCGGGCGTGCTGCCCTCGTCCGCTTCGAGAGGGAGTTCGGGCGCTTCGATCATTGCCCGTCGCCGTCTGGATGGCGGTGCCGGAGGCTGGGGAGCTGATGGCCCATCGCTATCCGGGTCGAGGCGGACGGGTGGCACGAGCCGCTCTACGAATGCGGCCTGCGGACTGGGCAAGGCGTTATATCGATCGGTGAACCGCACGACCGGAAGGTTCCGACCGAACCGCAAGAAGCCCGCGAGATTGGGAAGATTGGTGACTTCGGTATGCATCACCAGCGGTCGGGTCACCTGCATCCGCGAGAGATTGACCCCGTCGCGCATGTCGTTGACGCCATAGGACATGCCCTCATTGGCCTCGACCTGTTCGACCTGACCCAGATTTTCGGAAACATGCTTGGCCGTGGGCGTGTCGTTGGCGCGCAGCGCCACCCAGGTCGAGCAATAGCCGGTAATCGCCGCGGCATCCTGAATACCGTAAGTCGCCTCCAATTGTGGGTAGGACTGAAACCCCAATATGCCGCAGCCGCCATATTTGCGCGCGCGGGCGAGAAAGTCGCTGAGCGACGGCAGTTTCTGCAGCGTCGGCAACTCGTCGATGACGCAGTAGAGGCGCCGCTTGCGATCGGGCGGAAGGCTCATGATGGCGCTGATCGCGATGTCAAGCCAGACGGTGACAAGGGGCCGGAGGGAGGGAAGCTGATCCGCCTTCACGGTGATGAAAAGCCAGCTGTCATCCTCCTCATTGGCGACCCAGTCCCGGATCGAGAAGCCGTCGGCGGTGTCATGGAGATAGGAGAAGCTGCGCATCACCGAGGCCAGTTCAGCCCGGATACCCGCCGAGGTTCTGTCGCCTTCCATCGAGATGAAGGCAGCAGCATCGGTGCCTTCGGCGAATGTCGCGAGCGTCTTCAGAGGGCTCCGCAGTACCGTCTCCAGCAGCGCCGAAACCAGCGTCCGCTCATGCCGGGCAAGCTTGCGCAGGACCGCCACCAGCGTGCCGCGGGCCGCCTTCGCCCAGAAGGGATCGCCACCTTTGTCTGGGATAGTCGACTCCGCGATCTGGTCATAATGATAGTCGCGCGGCACATCGACCCAGGGCGACCAGCAGTCGGCGCGGTCGTCCAGTGGATTGAGCAGAATGTCGTGCCCCGGCCGGTAGAATTTCTCGACGAAGGTGCCGGCGGTATCATAGACGATCGCCCGCTTGCCTTGCTTTCGCATGCCACCCAGCATCTTCACGATGATGTTGGTCTTGCCTGTGCCGGGTGCACCGCAGATGAGGATATGCTCAGGCTCGAAAGCGTCGGGAACGGGCACGCCGCCGATCGCAAAGCTGCCCTTCCGGCTACGCCACATTTGCCGCCGCAGTTGCCGCGCGGTGCCAAAGCGCGCGCCGCGCAGGAACTGATTGGAACCAAGGCCCTTCCCCGTTCGGGTGAAGTAGAACCAGGCCCAGCCGAGCATCAGAAGAGCGAAGACGCCGGCAAGAGCGGCGCCGTACACCAGATGATGCTCCATCGTCTGCAGGGTCTTCCTGGCGACGCGGGAGCCCAGCAAGGCATCGGACGTCGTCCAATATTGGCGACCCGACGGGGTCCGAAAGAGCAGCGGCGCGCCGCCAGGCACGTCGCTTTTGAGCGTCGCCTCGGCGATTTTGACGGCGACAAAGCGCTGATAGTCGGTGGACTTCTCCAGCACATACCAGACGGTGCCGCCGACCCAGATGGCGATCCCCGCCAGCAGGGTCTGGAAGAAGACCTGCGTGGTCATGCGGACATTGTGGACGATGGCCTGACCGCCCCTCGTCCAGGAGCCCAGCGTGTCGTTCCTGAAGATGCTCACTGGAGTACCTCCTCGGGATCGAGAAGGCCTCGCTCCAGAAGCAAGGCGCGCGCATCGTCCATGCCCTTCTCGAGAATATCGGGCCGGAGCTCGCTAACTGATGCGGCAAGGATGGCGAAGACCTGGATGAGGATCGCCTGCACTTCGTCGAAGCGGCCATGATAGCCCGCCGCGTCTATGCCTTCATAGCGGTTGAGAATGTCCCGGACATAGTCGGGGATGGTCGTGCCAGCCGCCTGAGCGCCGACGACGAGACGCCCGAAGAGGGCGTCCTTGAACCTGATGGTAATTCTGGGCAAGCGCCGAACTCCTGTTCGTCGCCTGGCCAATCGTGATGAAGCGCGGCCCTTATAACCGGATTCCAGCCTGATCTCAATTGATTACATGTATTCAGAGTGGCAGCCAAACGGTGCCAAGGCAGATCAAGGACTTACCTGCTTGGCCGTCCGAAACGACAGCCAAAGCGTGCCGGGGGGGCGTCAATCAGTGCCGAGAGCGTAGGACGTGTATTCGGCCGGAAACCCGCGCAAATGCTGGTGATTCGCGCCCGCAGCACCCGTGCGTACGGTGCATTACAAAACGCCCCCGGCGTGCGTCCCCTCCTCGCAGCGTTCGCGCGCTGCGCAGGCTTCGAGCCGGAAGGCGCGGGCCTCTTGGAAGAACGGCCATGGGGGCTCAATGTCCCCCCCTGAACAAGCGAAAAGCCGGAGGGGCGCGCGACCCCTCCTGACCTTCAGATTTCGTCGACCAGCCTTCCCGGTACGGTGTGGACGATCCGCTCGATGAGCGTCTCGGGAAGCGTCGAATAATCCCCCTCGTCGATGGCGACATAGCCCTGCTCGCCGTCGTCCAGGACATGCTGGTCGAAGTAACTCGAAGCGGCGCGGCGTTCGGCGTTGCGGAGTGCGGCGAGAAAAGCGCTATGATTGTAAGCATTCGTCATCTGCATGGGAGCCTCCTTCATCTGGAAAAGACGGGCGGTCCGGCGGCGGGCCGACAAGCCGGGGTCAAGGAGCGCCGGTGCAGCCGGCGACCGCGCAGCGGGCGGTGGAGGAACCGATTTAGTTGCCGCCGCTGCCGCGCGAAGCGTGGCGGAGGCGGCGGCTAAATTGGAGGGGCCACCGATCCTTGAGGCGGGTGAAGGCGGCCTGCCAAGATGGGACTTTTGTGAAGTATCTATGTGTGGACTCCCCCCGCCGAGGCGTAGCGCCGTGCGGACCGGCCGGTCCGCATGACATGCGAGCGAGGCGGAAAGGCTCCCCCCTCAGGGATGTCACCCACAAGGACAGCAACAGTCGTCAATGCTGGTCAGCGTGCAGACGCCCGGCTCCTAGTCCGGCTCTTCCTCGCCATCGCCGTAACCGAACTCGGCGGCGATCGGCAGCGCCTTATCCCGCAGCGTGGTACCGACCGCAGCAAGAAGCGGTTCGGCTGAAAAGCCGGAGATAAAATTCATAGGACTGGCCCCAGCGGCTATTCGCGGCGGCGGCGACCTCCTCGAATCGCGCCCTTATTGCTGATAGCATTTTGCCGTCAGTGTGCCCCGTGCTGATGGAACTGTCGGTCATGTCATCCCCCTATGTTGGCGGCGGGATTGCCCGGTGCGATCCCGCCTCGTTGCCGTGTTCAGTCTATGGCCCTGCCGTTTTCGGGTTCGTCGGGGAGATTCCCGGCGATGGCCCAGATGAGGGGTTGGGCTTGGATGATGGAACCTGCGACCCGCGCCGCGTCCGCCCAAAGGGACAGCGGAACAAGTCCGCTAAAGCCGATGTCCCGCTCGATCCGAAGCCCAAAGGGAAGGCGAAGGGCCGTGATCTCCGTGAGGCTGAAATAGCCCAGTTCAGGACAGCCAAAGCCAAGGTCAGCGAGCCCAAACATGGCGTCGCCATCCTCGCAAAGCTCGGTTACAAGCCATGTCGCCGCGCCGACGGGATTGAAGAATTTGACCACTGGCACCGGGTTCGGCTCCCTTTCGCCCTTCTCCTGCGCGGCACGGCGCGCTGCGGTGTTCGCCTGAAGGGCTGCGATATGCTGGGGTTCAAGGAGGATCATGCCGTCCTCCCCAGCCACGCGTCTGAGGAGGACCTCCCTTCGATGGTCATCGCTTCCTCGCCCGATTGCGCCGGGGGCAGGAAGCCCAGAAGAAAGTCGGCGGCCTTGCTCGCCTGACTGGCGGCGCGGAAAATGGCGCGGGCATCCTCGCGAAGGACGGAAAGCCACGATCCCAGATAGTCGCTATGGCGGACGGTCGGCACGATCCCCAATTCGGCGCAAAGGAAGGCGCTCCCCATTTCCGCGATCAGTTCCTCGCGGGCATAATCGGGGCTGCCGAATCCGGTCTTGGGCAGGCGGTCGAGGCGCGAGCGATGACCAGAAAAATGGGTCAGTTCATGGAGGACCGTCCGATACCAGTTGATGGGTTCATCATAGACTTCGGGCGGGGGAACGCAGATTTGATCGGTGGCCGGGGCATAATAGGCGTCGCTCCCGCCGATGCGGATTTCCGCACCGGTCGCATCGATCAACGCTTGCGCGCGGGGGATCAGGACCGCCTCATTATGCGTGGTGCTGATCCGGGCGGGTTCCAAATCCACCCCCTCGATCTGGTCCAGATTGAAGACCGTGAAGCGCTTCAGGAAAGCGACCTGCCGGGCCTCGTCGCCGTCCCGAATCGGGTCGCCGTCCTTGGCCTTGGGCGTGAATTTGTCGGCATAGCAGACGGTCGTGCCCTGCTCGCCCTTGCGGACGTGCCCGCCAAGCGCGACCGCCTGCCGATAGGTAAGCCAGCCCTGCGACTGATAGCCCCGCTCGAAAAGGGTGCTCCAGAGAATGAGTATGTTTATGCCTGAATAGCGCCGTCCGGTTCCGGCGTTGCGCGGCAGGCCAAGCGTTGCCTTGCCATCATCCCAAGGCTTGACCCATGGCAGGGTTCCCGCTTCCAGTTCGGCAATGATGCGCTCCGTCACTTCGGCGTAGAGGGTGGAACCAAAGCGCTGCGGCTGATCCTGATAACTCATCGTTCTTACTCCCTTCGCATCGCACCGGCCGCCGGAACGGCGGGGGTGGGCGGCAGGAGCGAACCGACAGGCCCGCCGTCAGAGGCGGGCGGCACCCGCAGGGCCGCAACGCAGTGGAGGAGTTGGGGCTTAAGCCCCGACTTGCGGCTCGCCGCGGTGGGCCTATAGGGCAGCGACGCCCACCCCCGCCTCTCCGGAGGCCGACCAAACCAACCGGCAAACATCACCGCGCCCGGGCGCGGTGGCCGCCCGACCTGTTCGCGCTGCGACCCGCAGCGCTCCGCATTCGCTGATCAATGCATTGGAATGGACGAAGCGGCGCATCAGGGAAAAACCGGCGCGGGATGCACCTGCTCAAACACCGCCGGGCGGCCGAGCCGCCCGGCGCGCTTTCCTCCCTGCATCAACCCCCGCGATGCACGGCTTCGTCGAGATGGGCGAGCGCGGCAGCGAAATGTTCCTCGACGTCCCAGACCGAGCAGCCAAGACGGAAGGCGATTTCGGGGAAGGTGAAGTCGTCCTTCACGTGGAGATAATAGGTGATGCGGGGGAGATAGTTGAGGGTGGCGAGGCCGATGCGGAAGCGGTCGGCCATGCAGCCTTCGGGCCTGCGGGCAGCCATGAGACGGTTCCTTTCATGCAAAAAGGGCAGGCGGCGGAACGGACCGCCACCTGCCCTGTGGTGATCAGGCGGCCAGTTGCTCCGGCCCTGCGGCATCGTCCGACACGGGATCGCTCGCCGCTTCAGCAGACGCGTCGGCGGGTTCGACGATATCGGGCGTCGCCTGCCCTTCGGGTTCGTCGGGCTGTTCGGGTGCCGGGGCCAGAGTCGCTTCCAGCGCCGCCCATTGATCGACCGGCGCGACCCCGCCCCGGCTGGTATAAGCGCTCGGCGGGAAGCTCATCCAGCGTGGCACCCAGCCCTCGCGCTTCTCCCAACCCATCTGGCCATGGAGGCAGTTGAACATGATCCCGCGCTGGCCCTTGCCGCTTTCCTTGGCGTTCGACGCCGCCACCTCGGCCCCGGCCACATCGGCAAGAAGATGACCGACAAGCGCCTTGTCGCGCAGCAGTTCGATAAAGGCGTCGTCGGCCTCCCAGACCTGCGCCATATCGACCTCCAGCTGACTGCCCAGCAGTTCGATCAGCATGGTTCCCGACTGGAGCGACTCGGCCATCACCACCGCAAGCACGGCAAGAACGTCCTTGTCGGGCAGCGTCATGAGCCTTGCGAAGAGAGGCACAATGTCCGCATCGCAGCCGACAAGGGTGGGTTCGTCCTCGTCCAGCGCCAGCATCGCCAGCGCCTCGCGCCGGAAGAAATCGGTCGAACCTTCCGAGAGGCAGCTTTCGACGCTTTCGCTGGTCGCATCGTTCCGGCTCTTTTGCGACTGGCGCTCGACCCGCCACAGGGTGGAACCACAGATCGCATGGGCGACCATCAACCGCAGCGCGACGGCAGGAGTTTCCGCGACCTTCGCCGCCACCGCCGCATGACGATGGAGGTTCAGATATTCGGTGAGCGGGGCGCTGAGTTCAGGACGCGCCGGACGCTCGATGCTCTCCCCTTTCTCGATCTTGCGCGCTTCCTTGGTGGTGACATAGCCTTCATGGAAGCTGACGCTGCCGCGATGGTCGATGCTGATATAGACCCGCCCGCCCTTCTTCTTGGGGCAATGCTCATGTTCCCAGCCATGGAAATAGGCTCCCGGCTCAAGAGTGATGACATCGGCCCAGCCAACGTCCCGATAGCTGTCCGCCCTGGCCTCGATCGCGGCGTTCTGCGCTTCCCAGAACTGGTCGGCGCTGGCGAAGAAACTATCCTCCCCGAACAGGTCCGCTACGATCTCCCCCTTATAGGCTTCGAGCGGGAAGATCGCCGCGCTGGTCGGAATGCTGGCTCCGCCGAACAGCCATTCCTTGAGACGGTGACCGACAGGGACATAGGCGTCCTTATCATCGAGCAGGGCGAGCCATGCCTTCTGCTGCGGCTTCGAGGCAAGGGTCAGATGCCGCACCGTGGTCGCGTCGATCTTCTCGGCGCGATAGAGTCCCCGGATGCGCGGCAGAAGGTTGCCGAGCGCGAGGGTCCGTTTCACCTGCAAGGCCGTAAGCCCAAAGGTGTTGGAAATATCCTCCGGCGTCCGCCCTTGCTTGACGAGACGGGTGAAGGTTTCCCAGCGAGTCACCTCATCGGGGTCCAACCTCGCGATATTCTCAATGAGCGAGGCTTCGAGCGCGGCGGCGTCGTCCCCGGCCGCGATGACGGCGCAGGGAAGCGGATCGATCCCACCATTTTCCTCAGCGACGACAAGGGCGGCATGATAGCGCCGCTTGCCCGCGACGATCTCATAGGTTTCAGGCGTGCCGTTCTGCCGCACGATCAGCGGCACGAGAATCCCCCTCGCCCGGACGGAGGGCAGGATATTGGCGAGGTCGGGCGCCTTCTTCACGCCCCGCATATTGGCGGTCGAGACGGCAAGATTGGCGATGTCGATATGCTTGAGTTCCATGACGTGGTTCCTTCTCTTGACTAACACCACCGGCCCGGCCGAAGCGGGGTGGGCGGCAAGAGCGAACCGGCAAGGCCCGGCTCCAGAGGCGGGCGGCATCCGTCAGGACCGGAACGAAGTGGAGGAGCCGCGCCGTAGGCCGGCTTGCAGCCCGCCGCGACGGGCCTAGAGGGCAGCGGCGCCCACAGCGCTTTGGACTGGCCGGCTCAAACCGGCACCAGCGCGCGCAGCGCGATGCCCGCAGTGCGTCAGGGATCACAGCCCGAAGGGGCGAGACGGCGCAGACGGCTCGATGGAGCGGCACGCGGAGCAGAGCCCGGTCCCCGACGGGGAGACGCTCATACCCCTTGAAATCGTCCACGACCAAGCGGTCTAAATAATGGAAACCCCGACCTCCGCCTCGAACGCGCTCAGTCCCGCTGCCCCAAAAAAATGGGCGAAACCGGGCCGTGCCTCGGGAACGCCACCCACAAATCTGGCAGGTTCGCACCGCCAGCCCTTGCTGTGCTGCTTGATCTCTGCGCGCGGCATCCACGCGATCAGCATCGGGGCACCGAGGCTTTGCGAGGTGAAATAGGGCATGGCCAGGATCATGTCATTGTGGAAGGCGGTGACGCGCCCGACATAGCCGTATCTCGCCTTGTCGGTCTTCTCGTCGGTTGAATATTTGCCCTTTACCTGAACCGGGCGGACTATCGTCGATGCGCCGACGGGACGGCTGACGATCATGTCGAACCCCTTGTCGCGGCGGGGGAAATAGACGTCCCAACCGGCATCGGCGAGTATGCCGGCAACATACATTTCAGCGAAATAGTCGCGGGTTTGCGGCGCCCCGGTCGATCCAGTTGCTTCGTCCGTCAGCATGACCGCTGCATTTCCGTATCTCCGATCAAAATAGTATCCCCCCAAGATCGGCCAATATGTCGCACGCCGGTATCCCGATGGCCATCGACCAATATTCCGGCTATTATCCAGCCATGGCAAAATCTCCCCTGGAGCGCGCCGCCCGCGCACTTTGCAGCTTCGATGGCCATGCCGAGAACATCAAGTTCGAAGGCAAGCCCATGTGGCAAAGCTATCTGCCGCAGGCGCGTGCGACGCTTGAAGCCATCAGGGATCCTGGCCCTGCCGCGCTGGAGGCCGGCGGCGAGCAGATGTCGACCGAAGGCGTCAAGATTGGTGCGCAGGTCGCGGGCTCGACCTGGAACCGCATGCTCGGGACGATCCTCGAGAAGGAATAACATGCGCGGTTGAGGCGAGATCGAGCCGCGACCGATGGCGAAACACCTACATCAATATCCGCCAGAAAGACGGGTTCAGAACCCCAGTTCGCCAAGGCATGTCCCCACCTGCCGGGCATAGGCGTCCCCGAACAGGCGAAGATGGACCAGAAGCGGCCAGAGCCGATAGACAGGCTGGCGCTGCTCCCAGCCTGCTTCCAGGCCACAGGCCTCGAAAAATGCGGCCGGCGGATTATCGAACAGGCCGAGCATGGCACAATCAACTTCCCGATCGCCATAATAGCAGGCAGGGTCGATCAGCCCGGCAACCTGGTCGCCGTTGAAGAGGATATTCCCCGACCACAGATCGCCATGGAGGAGCGAGGGCACCGGCTTGTCGGGAATAAGATCGCCCAGTCGATCGCAAAGCGCGGAAATCCGTTCGCCGACGACGAAACCGACATAGGGCAGATGGCAGCGCAGGCGCTGATCGGCCCAGAAGGTCACCCAGCTCGACGTCGGGCGATTGCAGATCGCGACAGGTCCGAAGGCATAGTCCTCCTCCCAGCCATAATGGGTGCCGCTTCGGCCGTGCAGACTGTCCAGTATCTCGGCAAGCTCCG
Source organism: Sphingobium sp. AP50 (assembly GCF_900109095.1). GTDB lineage: Bacteria > Pseudomonadota > Alphaproteobacteria > Sphingomonadales > Sphingomonadaceae > Sphingobium. Next base: position 11,929 of record NZ_FNYZ01000016.1, on the reverse strand, counting down.
CCCAGGATCGGACGCCGCCACGCGAAGAGGGAAGATCCTCCATGATGAGGAGATCGCCATCCTGTGCGATCACGCCGGGCACTGGCACATTGCGAAGCGCCAAATGCCGCAACATGCGCGCCTCGATCGCGACATCTGGCGCCTGTTTCGCGATGGCCGTGTCGCCATTGCCGAGATCGAGCCGGAAGACGCTCGAAAGGTCGCCACCCGAGAGCCGACTGACCGCGCGCACCTGGCGGCCCAGAAGGGTAGAGGCGCGTATCAGCATGACAGGGACAAAGCTCGCCTCAAACCGTCCCACCTCCTTTCAGAAGTCGCGGCGCCCGCAATCATGGACCCCTGCCTCCCGCTCATGTCAGGATCGCACGCTGCCATCGCCTCTACCCTTCCATGCGCTCTTATCCCTTGGGCGTCACCCAGAGCTCGACAGGCGCGGCGAACGTGCCGGGAGCGGGCTGGCCGACATGGGCAGGGTCCGCGGTCACCCGCTCGCCCGTCTCGAGATTGAAGGTCACCCAGGGCTTGGGCATGCGTCCGAAAGTCATCTTCTGGATGGGCTGACCCGTCGCCGAGTTCATGATGGTCGCTATGATGCTCATATCGCCCCGATAGCGGCGCGACGCCATTGGTGTAAGCCCTTCATATATGCCGATCTGCCGGGGCGGTCATCACGCACTGCCTGCGAGGCCTAGCTTTGAATTCCACAGCGCGCCAGTGGGACCGCCGCTTCATCGAGCCGGCGACGCCAGGATCAGGAAAGACATGTTTGCCCCAAGATTGCCAACGCGCGTTGCCCTCGACCTTGCATCGGCATGAAATCGTGCCACATTCGACATCGGCGGGCAGACCCATAAGGAAAAATGGATCATGCCCAAACAGAATGACCGTGAGCGCCTGGCCGACCTCGAAGCGCGCCAGTGCAGATTGCAGGAGGAGATTGCGGCGGCGCGCAGCGCGCTTCGCGCAAGATATGGTGCGATCGTTGTCGAACTTCCCATCGAGGCGGTCGGCGAGCGGGATTTTCGGGACATCCTTCAGCACGCGATCCGTGCCGGCGCCCCTGCCGCCCTTCAGGCGCTCAAAGCGCTGCCGCCCGCTCCGGAGCCAATGTCCCCCGCGCCTATATCCGCGGTCGCATCCCAAGGCCAGAAACCGACCCCCGCCCGGATCGTCTCGCCGCCACCGCCCTCGTCGATACCAGCATCTGAAAAGCGCTGACCAATGCGCATCGAGCAGCAAAGTCGCCGAGTCGTTCCCTCGACGGCTCGCCACCGCTTCGGCAACAAACGGAGCCACGATTCGCATCACAAGGACGAGTACCCATGTCGCTTTCCGACCTCATCGCCACGATCGCAGCCAATGAAGGTCTCGCCAAGACCGACGTCAAGAAGGTCGTCGACGGGCTTTTCGCGCAGATTGCCGCAGCTGCCGAAAAGGATGAGGAGGTTTCCGTACCCGGCTTCGGCAAGTTCAAGGTGAAGCACAGCGCCGCACGCGACGGTCGCAACCCTTCCACCGGCGAGACGATCAGCATCGCGGCCTCCAGGAAACTGGGCTTCACCCCTGCCAAGGCCCTCAAGGATCGGCTGAACGGCTGAACCGGACGGGCTCGGCCGACTAAGGCCGCGCCTCGATCAGCACTCCTGCAGCAGCGCCGGGCCGATCAGATCGATCGTCCGGCGCCTTCTCTATGGAGCGCCATCGTCCCACACCCTCGCCTCCAGGACGCGGCCACGAGTGGCGGTCTCGATCGCGCTTTCCCTCCAACCACGGTTCCAGCTTCCGGGCAATGCTGCCCGTCGACAGCGTTTGCCCGCTTCACGGGGACGCCCCCGTCAAGACAGCGATGCCTTGATGGGGTCGCGCTGGGGTATTCGCCCAGTTCACGGCATGCTTTCGAATGGTCGACACTCCAGAAAGTCGGAGTGAACGAGGGTCGATGTGGATGAAAGCTCATCATCCCGGAAATCGTCTGGGAAAAATCGTTGCGCTTCTGCAACGGCAATTCATGAAAATGTCACAAAATCCCGTTTCGGACGAAAACCCACTACCATCGGTGGTGAGGTAAGATACTCTCAAACGGTCCCGTAGAGCGAAGGATTCCAGCCGGTTGGACAAGCCGGCTGAGGGCAAGAGCCAGGCGGTGAGCGGGACACGCGACCGGAATGCCCGGGCGCGTGCAACGCAGATGGCGCGTCTATGCGCGCCACCCTGCCTGGAGAGAAGACTGCCCAAAGGCGCTGCCCCTAGTGAGGAGAACGCCCATGTATATCGGTCCACAGCTTAGCGAATTCATTGGCAATTGCCGGATGGCGGAAGACGAATTTGCCTTGAAGGCCCTGCTTTGCGATATCACGCCATCCATCGGCTGCGAGCAGTTCGCGCTCGTCAGCCATGTCGATCTGGTCGGGCCGCCCCGCGAAGCGACCATCATCATGAACTATCATGAGGGATGGGTCGAACGCTCGCTGCTCAGCAACTATTATATTGACGATCCGGTCCACGCGGCCAGCACGCGGACGGTCACCGCCTTCCTTTGGAGCCTCATTCCCTCGATGATCAGCCTGACCCAACGTCAGCTGCGCATCCTCGACGAGGCCCGCCCCTTCGGCCTCGTCGAAGGCCTCACCGTTCCCGTGCATTCGCCCGGCGAATATCGCGGCACCTGCTCCTTTGGAGGACGCGGGCCGATCGAGCTGACCGCGCAACTGCTGGGCGCGGTGCAGGTCATCGGCATGTTCGCCTTCGAAGCCGCGCGGCGGATCCAGTGCAAGCGCTGGGGCCTTGCGACCGGCGACGATCGCGTGCCGACGCTCACTCCCAGGCAGCTCGACTGCATCGCGCTCGTCGCCTGCGGCAAGACGGACAGGGAAATCGGCATCATCCTCGACCTGTCCCACCACACGGTGCGGGATTATGTGGAGGATGCGATGCGGCGCTACGATGTCTTCAAGCGCACGGAGCTTGTAGCGCGATGCCTTTTCGACGGGCAGATCTGCTACAGATCCTTTTGCCGCTCCTAGGCTGACGCGGAGAAGCCAGGGCGTTCGGTAACGACCTTGCCGCTGCCGCCCCTGAATGGCCCCTTGCAACGGCAGACATGAGGTCTGACCGAATGCGCCCACATGCGCCCGGAGCGCCGCCCTCGCCTGTCACGCCATAACGGCGTCCAATGACCCACATCCGTGGGCCGATGATGCCCCTGGTCATCGCTGCCCGCCATCCCCCTTTTTCGCGGGATGGCTCCCCTCCCCCATCTGCGCAAACCTCGACCGGCAACAGGCAACAGCAGATAGGGAGCCAGAATGACCCACATCATTGAGGGCAGTCGCGAGCAGGAACATGCAGCGCTGCGATCGATGTACGCGGCGCGCAAGAGCGTCTTCGTCGATCTTCTGGGCTGGGATGTCCCGGTTCTCGAGGGCCAATATGAGATCGACCAGTTCGACGGACCGCAGACCCTCTATCTGATCGCGGCCGAGCCGGACGGCACGCATCTGGGCTCCATGCGGCTGCTGCCCACCAGCGGCCCGACGCTGCTCGGCGACATTTTCGATTTCCTGTGCGAGGCCGGTCCCCCGGCCAGCCAGGCAGTCTGGGAAATCTCGCGCTTCTGCCTGTCGCGCGACCTGAGGGCCGCGCAGCGGCGGCAGGTCCGCAACCGGCTGGTGACAATGGCGGCGCGCTTCGCGCTCGACAATGGCATCGAGCGCTATTGCTGCGTCGCCGACATGCCCTGGTTCAGCCAGATCCTGTCCTTCGGTTGGAAATGTCGCCCGCTCGGTCTCCCGCAGATGCTTCCCTGCGGCATGACGGGCGCCATGGAGATCAGCATCGACAGGGACACCCCGTCGCGCATGGCCGAAGCCGGCGTCTGGCAGGACACACCCGTTCATTTCGCGGCTGCTGCGGCGGCCTGAGGAGAAGCGACCATGGCAAATTTACCCGACATTGCCCCGCTCGCCGATCGTCACGCGAGCGCCCTGCTCGACCAGGGCTATTGCATCATTCCTGCCGCCCTCCCCGCCGCCTCCGCCCGAGACCTCGCCGAGGATCTCTCCGCGGATTTCGAGAGGGCTGCGGCCTCCACCGGTCCCTTCTACGGCAATGACACGAAGAGGTTCGGCAGCCTGCTCAATCGCTCTCCGCATGCCCAGGCCTTCGTCCAGCATGACCTCATACTGGCGGTAGTCCGCAGGATCCTTGGCCCCTGGTGCGACCATGTCGCGCTCAACCTCACCCAGGCGATCGAACTCATGCCCGGCTCGATCGAGCAGGTGCCGCACCGCGATCAGGACATGTGGCCGTGCAGCCGCTTGGTTGATCCCGACCTCCATGTCGAATTCCTCGTCAATGTGATGTGGCCCTTCACATCCTTTACCAGGGACAATGGCGCCACGCGGGTCTGGCCGGGCAGCCACCGGCGGCAGCAGGAGATGATCCTCGATCCCGACGAGGCGATTGTCGCTGAAATGGAGCCGGGCTCGGCCCTTCTGTTTCTCGGATCGACGCTTCACGCGGGCGGCGCCAACAGGACCGGTAGCCCCCGTCGCGGCATGATCGTCAGCTATGCGCTGGGTTGGCTCAAGCCCTATGAGCTGCAATGGCTGGCTTATCCGCCTGACGTGGCGAGGCAATTCGACCCGGACCTTTCGGACCTCGTCGGCTATCGCATCCATCGTCCGAACCTCGGCAATTATGAGGGCCGCTGTCCCTCGACGATGCTGCGCAGTCCCGATGCCAAGGTCGGCGCCGTCGACGCGCTCGGCGACGAGCAGCATGCGCTAATCGAGGCCTATCGCCGCGAAGGACTGTCGTCTTCCGTCTCTCCGTCCTGACGAAAGGCGGACAAGCATGGACATGACAAGGAAAGGCGAGCCCATCGGTCCGGAGGAATCGGAAAAGGCCCGCCGCCAGGATCGCGCGCGGATCTGCCGGGCCCTCATAGAGGAACGGCGACTGGTGCAGGCGGCCTTTGGGCAGAAATTATGCGCCAACTTCAATTGGGACATGCTGCTTGAACTTTATGAAGCGGAGAGCGAAGGACGGGACGTCTATCAGTCGGCGCTCTGCCTCTCGGCCGGCATACCGGATTCCAGCGCGCACCGTTGGGCAGCAAAGCTTGCCGCCCGAGGGGTGTTCGCACGCCGGCATGACGATATGGACAAGCGGCGGATTATCGTCACCATGACGGACGACACCCGGCACGCTTTGGACCGTATCATGGACGGGCTTGCACGATGGGCCCGGTGAGCCGGGAGTTGCGTCGCCGCCGCGCATCTCATATGATGCGTGATGACAGATGCGACAGGAATGAGCCGATGCGTACGACGCTGGTCATAGATGATGATGTGATGGAAGCCGCGCGCGCCATCGCGGAGCATCAGAACCGTTCGATCGGCCAGGTCGTTTCCGATCTGGCCCGGCGATCACTGCGCGCGCCCGAAGCCGCACGCAGCCGCAACGGCATCGCCCTCCTCGCCGCGAAACCCGGTGTTGTGGTAACGCCAGAGATCGTCAACGCGCTGCGAGACGAGGCGCCGTGACCTATCTTCTCGACGTCAATGTGCTCGTTGCTCTGATCGATCCCAATCATGTCGGCCATGATGCCGCGCATCACTGGTTCGAGTCCATCGGCGCCAGGGCCTGGGCGACTTGCCCCATCACGGAAAATGGTGTCGTCCGCATTGTGGGGAACGTCAAATATCCCTCGACCCCCGGTTCGCCAGCCGAGGTGGCGCGCATCATCGGGCAGATGCGGCAGTTGCCAGGGCACAGCTTCTGGGCTGACGATATCAGCCTGCTGGCCGACGAGCGGGTCGACGAGACCCAGCTTCTGACCTCAGCGCAGGTTACCGACACCTATCTCCTCGCGCTTGCCGTGGCGCATGATGGCAAGCTTGCCACGTTCGACCGGCGGCTTTCGCCCAGGGCCGTCAGCGGCGGCAAGGCAGCCCTTCACCTCATCGGACATCAATGATGCGCACGGACCTCGACCATCTCCCCGCGGCCAAGCAGCGCGAGCTCGAGGAGGTCGTTCGCATTCTGTTCGCGGAATTTCGCGAGGCGACCGAAAATGCGACGGGCCGGCGGAAATCGGCGCGCATCCTCAAGATCATCCTGTTCGGCTCCTATGCACGGGGCGACTGGGTCGATGCGCCGTTCGACGCCAACCAGTATAAGTCCGACATGGATATACTGGTCGTCGTCAACCAGAAGGAAATGGCCGACGTCGCCGCCTACTGGTCGGTGGCGGAGCAGAGGCTGATCGACGCCTATCTCATCGAGAAGCGGATCAACACGCCGGTGCATTTCATCGTCCATTCGCTCCAGCAGGTGAACCAGGGCCTTGCCCATGGCCGGGTCTTCTTCATGGAGATCGCGGAGCAAGGCATCGCCCTCTATGACGGAGACAGTCGAGAACTCGCCAAGCCCAAGCCCAAGACGCCAAACCAGGCGCTGGAGGCCGCACAGGAATATTTTGACGAATATTTCCCGGACGCGATGCGGCGATTTGATCTCGCAAAGATTGCGATTGAGAAATCTTACTTGAAACAGGCGGCATTTGATCTGCATCAGGTGACTGAAGGCCTCTATCAGGCAATCCTTCTCACGTTGACGTTCTACACCCCATACGATCACAATATAGCGTTCCTGCGCCTCCAGGCCGAAGGCCGGGACCATTCCCTTTTCGACGTCTGGCCGCGCGGAACGCGGAAGGAACGGGCGATGTTCCAGAAGCTCAAGGACGCCTATGTGAAGGCGCGCTATTCAAAGCACTACCGGATCACACCTGAGGAATTGAACTGGCTCGCCGAGCGGATCGAAATTCTGGGGCAGATGACCCACCAGATATGCACGGCTCATATCGCGAGCCTCCGCAAGAATGCTGCCCACTGAGGCGGCGGAATATGGAGTTAAGGTATCGGACAATTGCGCGCTGGAACTCGGCGCTGCTATTTTTTCCAACGTCAAGCCGAGACACCTCTGGGGACGTTCATCCGGCCCCGCAACGGCAAGGATGGGGACCTGTCGGCCGGTTCCACAACGGCAAGAATGGGGACATTGTGCTCGGTCCGCTCCGTGGCGGATCACTGCGAAAAGCTGCCGCTTCACCATCCGGAATGACCGCTTCCGGGAATGGAGATCGGGACTGTCCGCCCGGTCCGCTTGGAATCAATGATTATGCGAATGGCTCATATTCAGGGCTTTTCCAGATTTAGATGACAATACGTTGTGCAAGCGATAGTAAAATGCAGTGGGAAGCACACGTGAAGTGTCGCTATTTGTGCTTCCCTATTAAAACGTTGGACCACGGGGAGTATAATGGGGCACGACGCAGATATTGCCGAACAGTTCGAGAAGCACCTGAACAGTCCGAAGCAGACTTGGCTCCTCGGGGCAGGCGTCAGCTACCCAGCCAATATTCCCCTGATGTACCCGTTGACCGATCGAGTTATGGAACTGGCGCGAAACTTCCTGTTCGCGGCTGATGCCGACGCCATTCGCGTTCTGGATTTTGTTATCGGCGATTGCGCTGAAACCTCGCACATCGAGCATCATCTAACCCATCTTGGGGATCTCATATCCATTGCTGAGCGGTCGCGGACCGGCGGCGTAGATATTGGCGGAGGGCGCGTTTCGAGGGAGAAGCTCGAAGAAGTTCATACAGGCCTGATCGAACAAATCGCCTCGACTGTAAGATGGGGATACCGAGCAGCACGCAAAAACGGCCAGGGAGAGGTTGTCGCCGAGGCACAAATAGGCAGCCAGAGTAAGGCCATCGTTGACATCTCGGGGCATCAGAAATTCGTCGAAGCCGTTTTCGGCACCAGCCGCGCCGGTCTCGACTTTGTCCGGACGCCAGTGGAGTTCTTCACGACCAACTACGATACGCTGCTCGAGGACGCCCTCGCGTTGGCTGGGATAGAATTTCAAGATGGATTCATTGGAGGTAGCGTCGCGTTCTGGAATGTTCAGAACTACGCGAACCAGATAGGGACTCGCGCTGTGGTTTCCAAGCTGCATGGCTCGATCGACTGGTATAGACCGCATTCCGGCAAAACGAACTTGCTGCGAGTTAGGCATGGTGACACCTATCCAGGCCCTGGCGGCTCAGTCATGATTTATCCGCAAGCAACAAAATATCTAAATACGCAGCGTGATCCTTTCGCCGAAATTTTTCAGAGATTCAGGCGGCGGCTATCTCAAGGTAATGATCACGTCCTTCTCGTTTGCGGCTACTCGTTCGGAGATGATCACATTAACGCCGAGATCGAAATTGCCATGTCTTCTTCGAGGAGCCAGCTAACTGTCATTGCCTTCAATGACGAGCCGAACGGCGAATTACCTCCAACTCTCAAGGATTGGCAGACTAAAGCTTGGAACCAGCGGCTTTTCGTGGCAAGCCCCAAGGGCATTTACCAGGGATCAATCGGACCAGTCTTTTCCGTTGACGACGGCAAGAGGGACTGGTGGACGTTCGATGGAGCCTCAACCCTTCTTGCCAGTGGACTTCCAAAAGACATCCAGGAGGCGATGGCATGAGCGCATTCCTCCTAGATTCCGATTTGGAGATTGGTACGGTCTTCGAAGTTGCTGGCAGCGCCATAAAAGTCGCGCTCAAGCGCGATATAACCGAACTGACGAGGAGCCACAGCGGCCGCGTTTATGACGTTGGCCAAATAGGCAGCATTGTAAAAATGCACCTTGGACGCCGAATTCTGTTCGCCACCGTAAGGCTCTTACGGCTCCAATCCGATGAAGAAGCAGCGGCGCTCTCAGCAACGCAGGGCAAGCCTTTCGATCAAGATCGCAGGGTGATAGAAGCCGATATGCTTGGCGAAGCTTGGTTTAATGCCGCAGAGAATGAATTGGCTTTTAAACGTGGGGTTTCGACATACCCTCTGCCGCTTCAGGCAGTACATTTGATAACTAAAGAAGAAACCGACAAGCTTTTTGCAAGTGCGGAGAGGGCCTCGGACGATGGAGCAGATCGCCTCGTGCCCATCGGCTCTTATGTAGGTGCAACTCGCGTGCCTTGCCGCGCGAACATGGACAAGCTTTTCGGTCACCATTGCGCAATTCTTGGCTCTACCGGATCTGGCAAATCGAGCGCTGTCGCAGCCGTCATCCACTCTATTTTAGAGCATCGATGCCGACCCGAGCAGGGCACTCGACCTTGTATCATTCTGATCGACCCGCACGGGGAGTACGCCTCAGCGTTTGGCAACCGGGCCAAAGTTTTTCGAGCATATGATGCGCTAGGGAATAACGCAGATGATATTTCCACGCTGAAACTGCCTTACTGGCTCATGTCTAGCGATGAATTCCGCTCGCTTGTGATCGGCAAAACGGAGTTCGAAGCAACGTCTCAGGCAAACACTGTCTATAAGGCGCTTGCTCACGCACGAATGGTAGGGGCTGGCCTTGCTCGGAGCGCAGCTGGCGGGATTCCTGCAGATCTTCCGGCTGGACAACATCCCGAACAGCCTATGCCAATGGCTGGAGTGAACGAAGATCAACTCGTCTCGTTTGACCGGGACAAGCCTCGTCCCTTCACTCTCTCTGAATTCGAAACTCATATTAGGGAGCGTCAGGCTAAGCGTAACGGTCCGAACTGGACCGACGTGACGGCTTCGGATTTCCAAAAAGACTATGCGTCGATACTGAACAAGTTTCGCGTGCTCAGGACTGACCCGCGCGTTCGGTTCCTCATGGAAGAGCATGGGCCAGATGCGCCGAGCCTTTCTGACGTTTTGTCTCAATTCCTGAATGTAGATGGAGCAGACGACGCCTGCTTGAAGATCATAGACATTTCAGGATTGCCCAATGAAGTGGCTGGACCACTCACGGGTGCAATCGCACGCCTGCTGTTTCAATACAAGCTTCATCAGACACGAGAAGAGCGCGAGCGAGATCCAGTTCTGTTTGTTTGCGAGGAGGCGCATCGATACGTCCCTAATCGTGGTGACGCTGAGTATGAAGTGGCGCAAACCGCCGTGCGGAGACTTGCGCGCGAAGGACGCAAATACGGTCTTGGTCTTATGCTTGTTTCGCAACGTCCATCCGACATTGAAGATACGGTCATATCTCAGTGCAACTCATGGATTGTATTGCGCCTTGCCAATAGCACTGACCAAGAACATGTCTCCCGCATCCTGCCGGATAGCTTAGCGGGTATGACTAAAATGCTTTCCTCGCTGCCAAGGCAAGAGGCGCTTTTCGTTGGCGAGGCGGCAGCGATTCCCTCTAGGATAAGGTTGCGAACCCTCAGCCGTCATCAATTGCCAAACTCACACGATATCTCTTTTGCTGAAGGTTGGTCTTCTGAAGGCACGAGTGCGGAAGCGCTAACAACAGTTGTAGGAAGAATGACAGCGTTTTGAGCGAAGCAAACTACGTTTGGGTGCCGCTGAACAAATCTTCGGTACGCGGAATGATTTTGCTAAGCGCAATATCGAGTTCAATGGCCGCATGATATGTAATGACATGAATCGCGAAGGTTTCAGGCTTTTCACCAACGTCCAAAACTCCAAGGCCCCCCGCGATTTCATCGTAATCCAGGCTTTCTCCCGTGCACTGTTGATCGTTTTCAGCGCCGTGCGACGTGCGACTACGAGATGCCAGCCTGGTACATCATGCGGCAAACCGACTTCTGACGTGCCAAGCCGGAGAAATTTTGAAAAGCAATGCTCGCCGAGGGGAGCAATATTCTTTTATAAATCCGCTTTTTAGTAACCGCTGGCGAGGAGACTTCTGTACGTAGCGATGAATTCAGGCCGCATGTAGAAGCGAACATATGCAGCAGCGACTTTGGCTTCATACGCGTCCTGGTTGCTGAAGTTAACCTTGTTCAATATGCTTGATGCGGGCGATTCTGTCGAGTGATGATCACTATATTTGACGAGATCAGCGAACCGAAATCCGATCTGAGCCAATTGGTCATAGCATGTCAGCAAAGCTTTCGGGTCGATTTGGTCCCGATTCGGATCGATGCGCCCGATGAATGCGCTCAGCGCGTGATCGTCTACATTCCCATCAGCAGTATCCATGATGGTATCCCAGTTAATTTTTAACTGATCATAATGTGAATAGCTGGAATGAATATTGCTACCATCTATCTGCGCCCGCTGAAGTGTTCTCAACGCAGGTACGAATTCCTTGTATAGTGCGAAATAGGCAAGGCTCACACCTGAATCGATTGCGAATCGGATCGTCTCCTCGGCTGTTTCGGTCGTCTCCTTTTGACCACCTAGGATGAAATAAGCCTTGCTGTGAATCCCGATACTTCGAAGACGCGCAAACAGTTCCTGAAATTTTGCATTAGAGGCCGACGGTCCGGCCTTCATTTTGCGGCGCTTGACGTCGTTCCCATGTTCGATGCCGAAGGCAAGCATGCGGCAACCGCTTGCCTGCAGATTATCGAGGAAGTTGGGCAAATCTCTCTCATAAGCGAAGAAATCTTCGACACGAAAAATGCCGCGCCAGCCGAACTTCTCCTCTCTATCGCGCTTGATCTCCAGAAGCATAGAGAGAAATCCATCTGCCCATGACAAAGCTGTTGCGTGCCCCACGCGGTCTGCGGCGTCAAGAACGCCGATTTGCGGCAGAAGATTGTCATCAATGAATTGGATGCGGAGGTCTTCATGCCGAAGCATCAATTCTTTAAGTTCCATTTCGACCGAGTGCAAATCACGCCTGCGCTCGCCGCCGGATTGATCCCGCCGCTCAGTGCAGAAGCTGCAATTCCAGTCGCAACCTCGCGACATTACGATATGGGCTTCGACCGCTTTGCTGCCGATCGCCCTGGTCGGCTGTGGCTCATACTGGCCCTTAGAGGCTGTGTCGGAACGCTAACGCAACGGTGGACGGCCGAGTTTCGATATGATTCCGAGGGGTTGCGACACCAACCTTGGAAGCCATCATG
>NZ_FNYZ01000041.1 GCF_900109095.1 Sphingobium sp. AP50 | reverse complement strand
CCCCAAGCGACAGCCCCAGAAACCGCAGCCAACTCAGCCGATCGCGGATCATGAAATCCATCCGGGCGTCTGACAGATTATGCTGCGCCTGCAGGGTATGCATCCGGTGAGAACCGCGGATCAGGCCGCTTGGCGTTGATCGTCTGTGGCGCGCCAGTTCCAGGGAAGCAGTTCGTGGAGACGGCTCTGTGGGATGTCTGCGATCTGCGTGAGAACATCGGCGAGCCAGGCCTGGGGATCGATGTCGTTGAGCTTCGCCGTGCCGATGAGGCTCAACATGAAGGCGGTGCGCTGGCCACCACGATCTGAGCCAGCGAAGAGCCATGATTTTCTGCCCAGGGCTATGCCTCGAAGCGCCCGTTCTGCCGCGTTGTTCGTCAGGCAGATGCGGCCATCGTCGAGGAAGGCTGCGAAGGCGGGCCATGCGTTGAGCATGTAATCCATGGCCTCGGCCACATCGCTGTTCTTTGACAGCTTTGACCGGTTGTCGCGCATCCATTCTTCCAGATCGGCAACCAGCGGTGCGCTGAGTTCCTGTCGAAGGGCGTGGCGCTCCTGGGCCGGTCTGCCGTTGATGGCGCGCTCAATGTCAAAGATCGCGTCGATACGGCGGACCGCCTCCACTGCCAGCGGCGAGATGACGGCCTTTTTGCGGCGCTTCTTGAGCTGCGCGGCGATATCGGCCAGCTCGAAGAAATAACGGCGCGCGTGGCTCCAGCAAAGGGCGCGGGTCAGCGGCGCCGGCAGGCGGTCGCCATGGAACAGGGCATTATAGCCGGCATAGGCATCGGCCTGGAGAATACCTCTCCAACTGCGCAGATGGCTCACAGGATGCTCGCCTCGCCGGTCGCGGGAATAATGGAAGATCGCTGCGGGCGGTGCCGGTCCGCTAAAAGGTCGATCATCCCGGACATAGGTCCAGATCCGGCCCATATCGGTCTTGGTCTTGGCCAGCACTGGCACCGTCGTATCGTCTCCATGCAATCGCTCGGCGGCAAGGACGTGGGCTTCGATCAGGAGATAGAGCGGCATCAGCGCGGCGGTGCAGGTGCCGACCTGATCGGCCAGAGTGGAAAGGCTCAGGTCCACGCCTTCCCGGGCATAGCGATCACGCTGGCGGTTGAGCGGCTGATGCGCGCCGAACTTCTCGAACAGCAGCATCGCAAGGAAGCTGGGACCGAAGAGCCCACGGGGCGTCACATGGAAAGGCGCCGGCGGTTGTGCGATCTTCTCACAATCCCGGCAGGAGAACTTCTCCCGCACGGTCTGAACCACCTTCCACTGTCGCGGCACAACCTCGAGCGTCTCGGTGATATCCTCACCCAGCTTGCACAGCCGTTCCGAGCCGCAGCAGGGGCAGGCATCGGGCGCGGCGATGACGACGCGCTCGCGCGGCAGATGCTCGGGCAAGGCCTTGCGGGCGGGCCGCTTGCGCTCGAACGGTGCGACGTTGGTCTTCGCCGCTGCCAGAGCAGCCAGGAACTCATCTTCGCTGGCAGCGGTCTCGCACTCCTCGAAGGTCAGTTCCATCTGGTCGAGCAGATGGCGCGTGCGCTCGGAGCGCTGGCCAAAAAGGGTGCGGCGCATCTTCTCGTTTTGCAGTTGGAGAAGGGCGTTGCGGGCTTCCAGGTCCGCGTTGATCGCCTTTATGCGGGCGACTTCAGCGGCGACAGCCTGGGCTGCGGCAAGCTGCGCGCGAAGGCTCTGGATCTCTGCTTGCGCCGCGTCACCCATGCCCAAAGGCATAGCAGAAAAGCACCGAAATCCCTAGCTTTTTAGCTCTCCGGCATCGATTATCCGGCCAATGTCGGCCGCCAGGTTGCTTGCGGATTACGCCAGTCGATCGCCTCCAGCATGCAAGCCAACTGGGAGGCGGAGATGGCAATTACCCCATCTACAGCCGATGGCCAGATATACTTCCCCCGCTCCAGGCGTTTGGCATAGAGCGACATGCCAACGCCATCATGCCACAGGATCTTGCACAGGTCGCCACGGCGCCCTCGGAAGACATAGAGATCACCGGCATGGGGATCCCGCCTGAAACTCTGCTGCACCTGCAGGGCCAAGGATCGCATGCCCTTCCTCATATCGGTATGTCCGGTCGCGATCCATATCCGGACGCCGGAGGGAACTGGGATCACGGCTTGACCGACCGCAACACTGCCGACACCAACCCAGGCGATGCGCCAGCGGGGATGCGTACGATCGCCCGCTCGAACTCCACGATGATCGCCGATCCGATCACCGGCACTGGATCGGGCTGCACCTGCACCTTTGCAAAGCCCTGCGCTGCCTGACCCATCTGCCGCCGCCATCTGTAGATCTGGTTCGGCCGAAGATCAGCACGGCGGGCAATCTCCGCCACGTTCGCGCCGGGCGCCGAAACAGCCGCGACCAACTCACGCTTCTGCTGGTCGGTCCACACCCGCCGCCGCTCCGGGCCTGAAATTACCGTGATCTGACTCATCGCACCGTCCCTAGTACCGGTGCAAACACCAGCGCTTGCACCGGTGCCATCTCGAAATATCAGCCAATCACCGCAAGGCGGCCCTCACCGGAGCGATACCCTGCAGGATCAGGGCCTTGAACATCATCACCGGATCGAAGGGTGGGCGCCCGCCTTTGGCTCCATCGCCATAACCAAGCCCTTCGACCAGCCACGCCCGGAAATACTCGAAATCCACCGTCTCCTGCAAAACCTCAAGCGGATCGCCCTCCTTGCTCAATGCCTCAAGGTGATCGCTCAAACTGAACAGGGACTTGGGATCCATAGCTGGCCTCCGTGATCGCGCGCCCTCTATGAATCATTATCGCCGTCCAAACGCTATCGGTTTTTGCGGGTCTCCAGCTTCAACGGTCGCATGCGCGACGAGCTACTCAACAAGACCCTGTTCCTGAGCCTGGACCACGCCCGTGTGGTGATCTCCGCCTGGGCAGAGGATTACAACCAGGAGAGACCCCACTCATCCCTTGGATACGAGACCCCGGCGGCCTTTGCTGCCGAACTGCAAAAGCAATGGCCTGCTCCGCTACGCCCTACGGGCTCCGCTCCACAGGCCATTGCTTCATCCGCGCTCATGCGCAACAAAGCTGCCCGGCTCTAATCCCGACTGGAGGAAATCCGGGGGTCACGTCAGCCGTTGCCGAAATTTCGCCGTCAGCGCCCAAGGGAACTGGCGCGATGGAGCACCATCGCGCCAGTTCACCATAGGCAAGTAGCAATTCTTCATTTGATTTATATTCATCATCCGCCTTCCATACCAACCGACAGAAGGCAGATGCTTGAATACAAGTTTACTCTTAGTTCGGAGCGTTTATTTCAGCCGAATCCAAGCTTCCGTCGCCGTTCTTGTCGGCTTCCTTGAACAATCTTGGCGCTGCAGCGGTATAATCCGCGTGGCTGATCATACCTTGTGCATTGGGCGTGATGCCTTTGAAACTACCCTTTGCCATTTCAGGCAGATCGGCAAGCTTCACACTCTCTTCGCCCGCTGCGAAAAATCCCCATCCACTCTCTCGGAATGCGGCATATTCCTCGATAGTAACCTTCCCGTCCTGATCCGTATCCGCCATCGCCATCACGTCGAAGCCTTGGGCAGCCAAAGGAGCTCCGATGAGCAAGATACCGATACCGATCAAAAGTGAACATTTCTTCATTGATACTCTCCTTATTAAATAGTGAGTTATGTGGGATTGATATTCTCAGGGTAATTTTGGTGGTGTCGCACGTATCTCGTGGAACAGCTTGACGGGGCCAACAAGGCCGGAGGGGCGAAGCGGCGCGGACGCGACATAGGTGGGAATTGAAGTCCAAGCGACCTTCTTGGCTCCTGCCTGCGCATCGCCAATGAGGCGATTGATCCACAAGTTGGCAACCCGGATTTCTAGGTTGTTCTCTCCAGCTTTGGCCGCTCGCCCAATATCGATCCGATAAGGGGCATGCCAAGCGCTGCCAGCAAGGCTGCCATTGACCCAAACTTCGACAACGTCATTGACCGTTCCCAAATCCAAATAAAGGGCTTCACCAGCTTTCCATTCGCGAGGAGCACGGAATTTTTTCTGGTACGTTGCAACGCCTGAAAAATATCGTACTCCTGGTTCGACGCTTTCATGCAAAGGGGCAAGTTTATCGAGGGTCTTTGTAGGTGGAGCGCCTCGCCCTTTTTCGAACAACAGGTCCCAAGATCCAGAAAGCTCACTGCCAGCCGACAAAGTTGCAGCTACAATATTTGCATGATCGTTGCGGGATTTAGTTCGAAAAAGAACATGAACGGCTTCATCGCTTTGCAACGTCAATGGGATGACAATCTGACCATTTTCCGTGGTATAGCTTACTTTCTCAGTCAGCCCTGTTTCGGGATACCACAGTTCGGGCACCATTCCGGCGACGCGGAAACGAGCTTTGCCAACCTGAGTTTTGCCGCTCCGGTTGACGAGGAAGTAGCTGTCTCCGCTTTCGAAGCGACGATGAACGAAGGGGATATCTGCTTTTGAACTGTCGCCTGAGAATTGAAAGTCAGGCGCTACCCCAAGCCGTGCTAGTGCTGCGTTCACATCGCCAGTTGCAATCACTTTGCCTTCGCCAAATGTAGTGATCTCTGTGCCGGCCCATAATTTTCCGACAATAGCGGCAAATTCGGCATCGTCAGGCGCCATACTGGGATCAGCGATAGGCTTTAGGCCAATAATCGTTCCGCCATCTTTAACCAATTCCGACAGCTTGCGCAGTGTTGGTAATGTCATGTGCCTAGATGAGCCGCCTAGATATACAGCACTGTATCTTGCGCCGCCCGGAGTGACCAACTCCCGCCCTGCATTAGCCAGAGCGCCTGCCACGGCATCGGCATTAATAAAATCCCAAGCGTGAGCAATAGGGACGTCTTTGAGCGGCCCGTTTGCATATAGAGCCGACAAAGGGGCATCTTCACCATAAAAATAGGCGATATCGGCGACGTTGCGACCTTGTTGAAGGAGGAAGGCGTTCCGAGCGATATAGTCGATCCAAGGTTTGGCAAGCTCCGCCCAACTTTCGTGACGGTTGAAGAACTGGCCAAAGAAGAAAAGCGAAAGGCCCGGAAATTTGTCATCGCGAGGTTGATGGACCGAGGTATGGATGACTGGAAGATTCACCCCGCTGACGAATTCCAGGTCTATGACCCTTTTAAGGTCGGATGGTGAAAATGCCCAAGGCGCTAATGCAGAAGTAAGGGATTCTGCAGCAACCACCTTTTTCCCATAGACATGGGCAACCGAAGCGGCTCCCCGCATATCGCCTAGCAAAGACGGGCGCGGTGCTTCGCGCCGCCCGAAAGTCCACATTGCCGCCATCGGCACATCTGCATATCGACGCATTTCCATGTCATCGCCAAGCGAGGGACGGCCATTCTCCAATGCTTCGCCATAGACCTTCAAGCCATGTTCGTGCGCGACAGCTGCTATCGTTCCATAATGTTCCGAGGCTATCAGGTCCGAAAGTGTGCGCCGATAATC
The DNA here is from genome assembly GCF_900109095.1 of Sphingobium sp. AP50. Classification (GTDB taxonomy): domain Bacteria; phylum Pseudomonadota; class Alphaproteobacteria; order Sphingomonadales; family Sphingomonadaceae; genus Sphingobium. The sequence goes on along the minus strand of NZ_FNYZ01000041.1, from coordinate 10,593 downwards.
ATATAAGAATTTATCGCTTAACGACCGTGATCCGATTATTACCCCGGTAAGAGCAGGAAGCCATGATGTTGGATCATAGCCGCGTAGCCGTTTAAACTGATCAATCATCATAGGCGTCCAATTGGAATCACCAGCTTCAATCGAATCCGTGATAATCGAGCGAACGCCATGCCTGCCAATCATGGCGTCGCCTACTGCGCTCTTATAACTTCCAAGATAATGTTCCAGGTAACGACGAACGGACGCCGCGTCATATTTGTCGACTTCAAGCCCGGTTGCCTCCGGGGTCGCTGGAGTGTTCGTTGCGCCGGTCAGCGAGTAGCCTAGGCGCAAGATCCGCCATCGTCCCTTTGGCGGCGTCCAAGTCAACTTACCATCGGGCGTCATGTATCGAGTCAGATCGATGATTTTCGACGGATCGACGCCAGTGATATCTGGTATGCCTGCGCTCAAACTGTGGTAATCCGGTCTTACTTCAAATCCGGCCTTGGCTTCAAATTGGTCCACTGCTGGGGCGCTTGACAGCCGCCAGTCTGAAATCTTCAATCCCGCAGGACCTGATGCTCCCCCTAACAATGGGCCAAATGCTGCCATGTCCACACCTGCTGGCGGCAGACTCATGCCGCCAAAGGACTGGGGGGCCTTGGCAAAGACCACTCTAAAGTGACGTGCCTCAACTGGAGCAAAACTGATGGTACTTGGAATTTTCCCGACGGGAATTTTCCCGATGATATTCCAGGCGACACCGTCAAGGCTCGATTCCAACCGTGGTGCAAAAGCTGGACCGAAATAGTTGTTTCCTTGCCCTGCAATGAATAGCGTAACCGATTGCACTGTCACTAAGGACTTATAGCTGTAACGCAACTCATTTGGCTTCCCCGCAACTGTTGCAGACAGATTAACAAATGATCCCAGATCTCCATCGGTCAGGGGGAATGACGACAGCGGACCATTTAATGATGCAGCAGCTTCAGGCTGGAGATCATTATTTTGACCAATTGGGATACCAAGTACCGCGATGTCACGATAATAGGTCGGCACCTGCTTCCCGGGGTCTTGCTTCGGCGACATCGGTCCTTCAGCATGTTCCCTCGCCGCACTAAGATAGGGGCCAGTAACCGATGGAGGTGCATTTAATAAATGATCGGATCGCTTGCTCGCGACAACGTCAGTCGTCGACCAAGTCAATTTCTTCATGCCGTCTGCAGGAGTGACCCAAGGCCCTCCGGTTTCCGACCAGCCCGGTGAAGCCGCAATCCCCAGTTCAAGTCCAAGCCGGTCAGCCTCGGTCACGGCGAATCGGAACGCATCTTTCCATTCCGGCGACATGTAGCCCAACCGCTTGTCGACAATCTGGGGCGTAGATATATTAGCATCGAAATTCTGCAGGCCGCCAATTCCCACGCGCTTCATCCACGCTAGATCTTTGGCAATACCATCTTTTGTGATGTTACCGTTCATCCAATGCCACCATACAAGCGGTCGGGCTGCTATTGGAGGTGAACGAAATTGCTCTTCAAGCGTCGGCTCCGGACCAGAGGCAGAGATAGAATTTTCTCTGGCCAGTGCCGGAAAGGTAACGAGTGTTGTGGCGATCAAAAGCGCGCGCCGCTTTATACGGGTCGTCATCAGTTTTCCTTCAATCGTAAAGATAATTTATTGCCTTTGGAGTGCAATTTTTTTTGACCGTCTTACCAGGATCTCGGATAAGGCGCGGTAACCGCTTAATGCCGGCGAGAAAACTTTCATACATTACTGAAAGTATTCGTAATATGTAATCTAGCCTCACGGCATATCCTCTAAGAGACTTGTCGCTTTGATCGCTTGGCGGTCATTGGCCGATATTACGTCGAAACCACATGCGGCGAAATATGCGGTCACGCTTTACAAACTGGTGAAACAACGCGGCTGCCACATGGAGTGTTAACAACGCCATCAAGGCCAGTGCGCCTGCACCATGCGGCCCTCGAGGAGGAGCAGAATCGAAGTCTGGTAAAGCGGCCTGGCCGTACGATAGAAAAATAGCTCCCCAGGCATTTTTCAGCACGACCATCGCCAAGCCGCTGGCGATCATACCCAGCAACGTGGCGTAGAGCAGGATGTGTAATACAGCGGCAGCACGCGTCATGATCGGGCGTGCCCCAAGCACAGGTTCGGGCTTAGCGTCGATGCACCACCACCAAATAATACGTACCGCCGTAAGCAATAGCAGTGCGAGTCCAAACGGGATGTGGGTGCGCAGAATCGCAATTTTCATTTGTGAACTCGCTGCGCCATCAGCGGTAAAACCGGTCACGAGAAGCGCAAAGATGATAACCGCGCTTATCCAGTGAATCGCTGTCGGTACATTGCCATAATATTGCTTATCGCTCTTCAACATAGACCTCTCCATTTGCTCTTATAACGAGCACGTGGCTTTCGTACTTTTTTTACCTCGCCCAAAACCGTGGCAAAATTGGATTTAGAATTCCGTCAACCAGCAGATGTCTTGGACCAATATGCGAAATGAACATTCGCATTAATATCAATACGTACCGATCATTGTCGCTGCGGTTTTGCTTCGCGATGAAGATCATCATCACTTTCCCAGTCGTTCACGATCCTTTGAACATTCTGCCCTCTTGCGGAGAGACCCATGGCGAATTCGGCTTCATGCCAGGGTCGCCGCCAAGATCACGCCCCGACCCGAACCATCGAGTACTTGTCGCACCTAACCCCGCGCCACGCGATCCCTCCCAGCGAGGATAAGACTTTTGGTGCTGAATATCGCGAGAATCAGAACAATGAGGGTATTGTCCCTCACGTGTTAAAACCACCTCTTCCATGAACCCATAACACTACATTGACATAATGTTGTCAATTAGATTAGCTACCAAGGCACGCAGGATCGAACAGGGTCCGGCATTGGGCTAGCTGACACGCGCAGAGACGCGAACAAGTGATCTGCGGGAGAGTTTGAATGTTGAAGTTAATGCATCCGGTTGCTGGCGCAGTTGCGATCCTGCTTATTTCAGGGTTCTGGCTGTCTACAGCGGTGGTCGAGCTTTTTGGAACACATTCCCAGATTGTCACGGTTAAAACACTGATACCGTGGGGCTTTCTTTTCCTCATTCCAGCACTTGCGGCAACCGGGGCATCAGGACTGGTACTCGCCAAGGGCCGCAGGTCAGGCCTCATCGGCATCAAGATGAAACGTATGCCCTTTGTCGCTGCAAATGGTCTGCTCATTTTGGTCCCGGCTGCTTTCTTTTTGGCCTATAAGGCTACCTCCAGGCAGTTCGATACGAACTTCGCGATCGTGCAGATGATAGAACTGCTTGCTGGAGCGGCAAATCTAACTCTTCTTTCTCTCAACATGCGGGATGGATTTCGCATGCGCCGTCGGATGCTGCGGCAACAGCATCCGCAATAGGCCTCGGCCGACCACGCAATGGGATAAAATCAAATCTATGGCCTGCCAAATTCTGTGCACCCTTCAGCTACTGGCCAAAACTAAGTAGACTTATTTAGATAGGTAGGCTATGTATATCGGACCCGGTCTCAGCCGGTGGTGGGTTCAAGTGCGATGGATAAGATGACCTCGCGCGTTCAAAGGGCAGAGGGTGAGCTATGAGCGTTCAGCTTGACATGATCGTAACAGTATATGAGCCGCTGGCTGGTGACGTCTGGATCATCGATTTGGAGCGGCATGATGGTGCAGCTCTACCTGAGTTCGAGGCTGGAGCGCATGTAGACCTGTTCATAGGGCCCGAAATGGTGAGGCCCTATTCGCTCTGCAACAGCCCGGCTGAAAGGCATCGCTATCAGTTCGGTATCCTCAAGGATCCTATATCGCGCGGAGGATCTGACCTGATCTGCACGCAGTGGGGAGTCGGGATGCCGGTCAGAGCATCCTTCCCACGCAACCTTTTCCCCCTTAAGGAAGACGCCGCTCATTCGATATTGATCGGTGGTGGCATCGGTATCACGCCGCTCATTGCCATGGCTCATCGTCTGGCGGCTCTGGGGCGTTCGTTCGAACTACATTATTGCGTCCGCGATCAAGGCAAGGCAGCGTTTCAAACGAAGATCGCTGACAGCATATTTGCTGCTAACGCACGTGTCCACTTCTCTGCGGAACGACGCTTCTGTCTTGCCGATGATGTCGGACATCCATTGGACAACCAAACTCATCTTTACGTCTGTGGTCCTACAGGGTTCATGGAACAGGTGATTGATGATGCATACGCCAGCGGATGGGGCGAAAGTCAGGTCCATTCAGAACAGTTTACAGCTGAAACTGATCTGACAGGCGCTCCTTTCACGGTCCAACTTGCCGATGGTAAAAGCTTTGAGGTTCCCGGCGGTAGGTCCATCGCAAGCTGCCTTATCGATGCGGGCTACGATATAGAGATATCCTGTGAACAAGGAATCTGTGGGACCTGCATAGCTGATGTTTTGGAAGGGTTACCAGATCATCGCGATCACTACCTTACCGAGGATGAGCGCAATTCAAATCAGCTGATCACGATGTGCTGCTCGCGATCTTTGTCAAAAACATTGATCCTTGATTTTCAGTGACTGCTAACTCCAGCCGGTTCGGCTTCTGGTGCATAAAGTCGTTCGTCAATTTGGCCGTGGAACTAATTTAACATTACCAACTCACGCGCGCGCACACTGCGCGGCAAGAATAGTGAAAGAGAGGAATGGCTATGGACGAACTCGCATTTGCGCCCCCACCGGAAGTGACGGCGCGGATCGCGGCAGGGGTTGAGCCAGGAGATGCTGCCCTATTGCCGCGGGTAGACGAAAGCGCCGCGCTCAGGATGCGGATCGCGGATTTTCTCTCGACAAGTGAACTCGCGATTCTGAGTACAAAGACGGCAGGTGGCTGGCCGTTGACAGCCTGTATGCATTTCGGGTCTGTCATAGGGGAGCGGGGGCAACCCGTCCTATATCTGTTTTCGAAGCCTGATACGCGCAAGCTTGTCAATGTCGCGGTAGAGCCACGCGTTTCAATAATGGTCTACGCTCCCCACAACGAGCCTGACGCTTCAGTAGTCCCTAGCCTTCAGCTTCAGGGGCTCTGCACGATCATCGACAGCAAAATAGAACATAAATATTCCATGGAGTGCCAATTCGGAAAAGTGGGATACGGTTTCTCCCGGCTCCTGGGGTTGCACAAGCAGCCAGCTCTACGGATTGACGTCGTGAGAGGCCTGTGGAACGATCCATCGACAAATCTGCAGTCGATCGCGATTGACTATCTCCAAACTCCTCGGGTCTGATCTACATTACAATCGAGGCATAACATGACGACTTCTCGAGATATTCTGCAGTCCGATCTCGCGCAATCAGGCGATCATCGCCGCGGAGAGGAACAGGCGCCACCCAAATATAAAGACGCGGTGAGGGCGGCATTTGGCGATCGCATCCTTGAAACCATGTCGCGATTGCCATGGGCCTTCATTGGCACCGTTTCAGAGAGCGGATGGCCTTTTACAAGCGCGGCGCGCTTTGTGACCATAGCGGATGAGGAACACCGTCCGGTGACATTTGTCATTGTCGAGCGGGGATCGATTGCCGAGGCTCATCTGCTGGCCAATCCCCGTGTCGGATTTGAGGCGCATTTAGCGGTAGGCTGGCTTGAGCGCCGCAAGGCGCGTGCCGTCCAGATTCAAGCGCTTGCGACGTTCGTCGATGATGAAAGTTCCGTAGAAGTGGTTCGTCGTTCATTCGCGCAAAAATATAGTGCCGATCCGGCCTACTGCGTTGATGTATCGGATCGCCTTGTTCATTTGACGCCGCTTAGCATCGTCAATTTCTACGCTGCGGGTCGTCCGCAGTGGGGATATGTCGATTATACTGCTGCCGATGGATAAAGTGGATATTTGAGCGCTGATTCAGTCTTTGACTAAGCAAGACGACGACGCGCAGCAACGGCATTGGAGTGGCTCGGTCTTCAGAGGGCCATGCTAGTTTGTTGATTCAAGCAGGGCGGGAGCTGTCTCACAAAAACTGGATACGTGCTGTGTTTAGATAGGTCGCCACCCTATCTATATTGACTTATAGATTGGTGGCGCTAAAGTGTTCGGCAACAATATAACATTAGGGGAGGTGCTTAAATGCGTAGGATTGCTCTTCAATCAGGTCTTTTGATAACCACTATTCTGAGCGTGCCCGTCCTTGCGCAGGAGAACCGCATCGAAGGTACGGTTACAAATAACGCGGATATCGTTGTGACCGCATCCCGACAGGCGACATCACTGCAGGACACTGCGCTCAACATTAACGTTGTGTCAGCAGAGAGATTGGCAGCAAGCGGGGTGACTGATACGTCGCAGCTGCAACGCGTCGTCCCGAACCTCCAATTTAGTTCAAGCGGCCAGAGTAGCTTTGTCTACTTACGTGGTATTGGCAGTAACATATTTGGCGGATTTAGCTCAAATAGCGTTGCTACATATGTGGATGGTGTCTATGCGGCGTCCCAGGGACTGTCAACGCAAGAGCTTTTCGACGTTCAGCGCGTTGAGGTCCTCCGCGGTCCTCAGGCGACACTATATGGGCGTAATGCGACGGGCGGCGCAATATTGCTCTCTACAGAGAATCCGACTGATACACTTAGCGCGAAGTTTGATTCCGATTTTGGCAATTACAATAATGTCAGAGTTAGTGCGGCTGTTTCGGGTCCCGTCATAGGCGATACTGTCAAGGCTCGCATAGCAGTACTTAAATATACTCATGATGGCTATACCACAAATCTGCGCACGGGTGATGGCATCGACACCCGGGATTACTGGGCTGTGCGCGGTACGTTGCTCATCGATCCGAGTGAGACTATATCGGTCACTATCAAGGGCAATTATGCGCGCGAGAATGGCGCACCAGGCAGCTCTTATCCGCTTGAGCCCAATTCAGCAGCCTTCAGCAATGGCCCCCCCTTTCCGTTCCCGCCGTTCGGACCGCAGTGGCTGGCGTCGCGCTATTCGAGCAATCCTCGGGAAGTTTACAATGACATCATCAATCACTTGCCGACCGAGACGTACGGCGGGCTGTTGAAAGTCGATCTTGACCTGGGCGGCGCCAACTTGGTGTCGACTAGTTCCTATCAAGCTGATAAGATTGGTCCGACATTCCAAGACCTTGATGACTCAGAAGCGCTCATCCGTGGCTATTTTCCAGGATTTTCCGAAGGGAAATATTATTTTCAGGATGTCATCCTGTCATCAAATCCGGGTTCCGGTCCGCTCAACTGGATGGTAGGGGGCACCTACACCAAGGAAAAGACTAAGGGCGGGGGCGCGTTCCTTACCCAATATGGTCCTTTTGGTGATCCAGTCGAACCTTCTTCGTTCGCTAGCGATAAAGCCTATGCCGTCTATGGGCAGGCGAGCTACGACCTGTCGAGCATGTTCCGTGTCCTGGCAGGACTACGCTACACGTCCGAGACACGGTCCGGCCGCAGCGGCGCGTCGAGCAAAAAAGTAACCTGGGAAGATATTTCTCCTAAATTCTCGCTGGAGTTTCGTCCTCGAGCAGATCTCCTTGCCTATGTCAGTGCGACCAAGGGTTTCAAGAGCGGCGTTTTCGATCCGCGGGATCTGAATAACGTGGGTAACCCCGAAAAGATTTGGAACTACGAAGCTGGCGTTAAAGCGACTTTTCTTGACGGCCGAGCGACTTTCAATGCCAACGCATTCTATTACGACTATACTGATTTGCAGGTCTTTAGCGGACGGCAAACCACTAATCCCAATACCGGCCAAGTGGAAATCATTCCGCTTGTACAAAATGCTGGATCGGCTACCGTCAAAGGCATAGAAGTTGAAACGACTATCCGACCTACCGATATCTTCACGGTTGGTGCCAATATCGGATATTTGGACGCTCATTACGGCAAGGGCAGCATTCAGGCTGACACCAGCGTTGCCGGCAACCCGTTGATTGACATAAATGGCTATCGGATGCTTCAGGCTCCCAAATTTTCCGGGAGCCTTTTTCTTGAAGCAAATCTGCCGCTTGGCGACGAGAGCTCGCTTGTGTTTAATGCAGATGTATTCCATCAATCTTCGAGATACTTCACCGCTTTCGAGGATGCTTCGCTCAAAACGGGAAGCTATACGACGGCCAACGCTCGTCTGACATATAACCTCCCGGGTAATAATGTGTATGTTGCTGGCTATATCCGCAATATTGGCAACACGCTGATTGTCCAGTCGATCGGCCGGGTCTTGCCAGTTGGCCGTGCGGCGAGCTACGGTGCACCTCGTCTTTATGGTGTGCAGATGGGCTTTCGTTTCTAGGAGCGATTGCAAGTCGGTGAGCTATCGATCTGTTTAGGGACGTCGATAGCTCACCACATCCCTTTTACATCCCCAATGCCCATTAAAGTGTCTCGTTGCCACGGCATCTATCAGCCATATGCCTTGCGGCTATCTCCGTCGCCAGTGGCACGGTCTCAAGGTTGCCCGTGAAGACGATGGATTCCATGGGTTCGCTGCGACAACGATTCCTGCGCTAAGCCGCATGGCGATAGGGCAGTATGATTAGGAGAACTGCAATATGTATCGGTCAAGGACGAAGATTGTTCTCCTATGCTGCGCCGGCGCGCTCGCGCTGTTAGCCGCGACATCTTCCTTGGCTGAGCGCAAGCATAATCCTAACATTCAAAGCCATTCTGTCGCGATATTAGAAGCGGACGGAATACGGTTCCGAGACCTTGATCGTGATGGGAAGTTGACGCCCTATGAGGATTGGCGCCTCAGTCCGGAAGCCCGGGCGAAAGACATTGTCAACCGAATGAATCTGGCGGAAAAGCTGGGGAGCTTGCTGCATGGAACATTGCCATCGGTCGGACCGATGGGCTCGGTCGGCATTGGCCCGCGATATGACTTGGACAGGGCGAGGGCAATGATCGTTGGTCGGAACATTACCTTCGCACTGACGCGGATGGATGGCCGGGCAGGCGAGCTTGCAGCGCAGCATAACCGGCTCCAGGATATTGCCGAGGAAGGAAGGCTTGGGATTCCGCTCACGATCAGTACCGATCCCCGGCATCATTTCCAAGGTGTGGTTGGCGCCTCGACCGCGGCGCTTGCCTTTTCCAAATGGCCAGAAGCCACTGGGCTAGCTGCGATCGGGGATCCTTCGGTAACCCGGCATTTCGCTGATATCGCTCGGCAGGAATATAGAGCAGTTGGTATCCGTGTTGCGCTGTCCCCGCAGGCAGATATTGCCAGTGAACCGCGTTGGGCTCGTGCCAATGGAACATTCGGTGACGATCCCGACCGCGTGGGCCGACAGGTCTCTGCCTACATCGAAGGCTTCCAACACGGGACGAAGGGGGTCACGAAAGATAGTGTCGTGGCCGTAGTTAAACACTGGGTCGGCTATGGAGCGGCGAAAAATGGCTTTGACAGCCATTCTTATTATGGCCGTTTCGCCGCAATCAGGCGCGATGCACTTTGGCAACACATCAGGCCATTTGAATATGCATTTCGATCGAACGCTGGCAGCATCATGCCGACCTATTCAATTCTTGAAGGCTTGAATGTCGAAGGCAAAGACGTCGAGCAGGTAGGCGCTGGTTTCAACCACTTCCTGGTGACAGAGCTTTTGCGCAAACGATATGGCTTTAAGGGGGTTATACTGAGCGATTGGGGCGTCACGGAAGATTGCCCCAGGGCGTGCACCGAAGGAAGTGGCCCAAATGAGGCTCCAATCATTGGCATGCCGTGGGGCGTGGAAGAATTACCCCGTGCGCAACGCGCGGCAAAAATGTTAAATGCCGGCGTTGACCAGATAGGCGGTATCGATGACGGGTCGCTTTTGGTCGAGGCGGTTCAACAAGGGTTGATTAGTCAAGATAGGATTGATGATGCAGCGCGCCATGTGATGGCCCAGAGCTTTGCACTTGGCCTATTTGAGGATCCCTTTGTCGATGTTGGGCTTGCCGAATCTGTGGTGGGAGCGACGGCGATGCGGCACGCAGGCTTCGACGCGCAACGGCGGTCAATCGTGCGTCTGGAAGAACGGCGTGGCATATTGCCGCTACGTCCCGGCAAAACTCGCATCTATCTCTATGGCATGAAGCCGGATGAGGCACGTCGTAGGGGCTATGAAGTGGTCGATGATCCTGCGAAGGCAGACGTTGCTATTGTAAGGACGGCGACTCCATCACAGATGCTACACCCAAAAAGCCTTTTTGGGCGGTTTCAACATGAGGGCGATCTGGATTTTAAACCTAATAATGCTGCTTTGGTCGCTATAGATGCCGCTGCCAAATCGGTCCCTGTAATCGTCGATGTCTATATGGACAGGCCGGCGATCCTGACTAACATCCGCGCGAAAGCAGCAGCGCTATTTGTAAATTTTGGAGCAAGCGACGCCGCGCTGTTAGATATATTGGGTGGCGTGATCAAGCCGCATGGGAGATTACCCTTCGAGCTTCCTTCGTCGATGGATGCAGTTCGTAATCAGCGAAGCGATATTCCGCACGACAGTAAAATGCCTCTCTATCCTAGTCACCTGAATCCAAAGTTCGGTTCATTGTTTTTTGGCAGAATCGTTTGACCGAGGCGAGGATCTCGTCGGCTGACTTCACCCATTTGTATG
>NZ_FNYZ01000019.1 GCF_900109095.1 Sphingobium sp. AP50 | reverse complement strand
GAGCCATTCCTGCACAATATATTCTAGTGGAATATACTGAGACATATAGACAACCTCCCCGAGCAAGCTCGAAAAGGCTCCAATAAGGAACGGCCTAATTTAACCGATCACACCACGCCTGAAAGCCGTGGCAGACCGGAGCCGCCGCCCACATGTCCCTTCATCTAACCGACAATGTCAAAGAACCGACAACCTTAGCGGGACAGCAATCCCACCCTGAAACCTTGTCCAGGGGAGGTGCATCCCGTCTATGTTGGCGACCGTTCCAAACGCTCCCTGTCGGCAGCGCCCCGTCCGGTGAAAAGCCCTCTAGATAGGACCGCTAATTCCGTCAACACACTTTTTGAAACTTTCGTGAAGGGGATATAAATATTGTTTATTTACAGACATTTACGTCAAAATAGCAGAAACCCCACATCCCCGCGCATCAATCGCCAATCCACCAAAACCCAGAATCAAACCCCTGATTTAACGCCAGAATCAACCAACTCCGGTGATTCTATCGCCCGACTCACACCAATGGTCCGATCAACTCACCCTCTGGGTGTCGTCCGAGGCGCCTGATAGGCAGCCAGCAGGACCAGAACGGACAATATGACGAAGGCCGCGGACAGGCTGCTCCACTGAGCCATGAAGCCGATCGCCACGGGCCCAGTCAGAACGCCGGCAAAGCCGATCGATCCGGCGGCGGCCAATGCGAGATTTTGCGGCATGACGGTCTGGCGTCCGACAGCGCTGTAGAGAAGCGGCACGATATTGGCCAAGCCCGCGCCCACCAGAGCGAAGCCGGCAACGGCCAGGGTCCAGTGGATGGGCAGGATCGCAATCCAGAAGCCCAGCACTGCAATCAGCGGCCCAAGGCCCAGCATGATCCGGTCGCCAAGGCGGCGGACCAGACGATCCCCCATAAGCCGACCGGCGGTCATGGTGATGGCGAAGGCGACATAGCCCAGGCCCGCGCGCGCCGCGTCGAGATGAAAATGGTCCGACAGGAGGAGCGCGCTCCAGTCCAGTACCGATCCCTCCGCCATGAAGATGACGAAGCAGAGCAGGCCTATCAGCAGAACGATACCGCGCGGGCGCGCAAAGGCCGGGCCGGAGGCGTTGCGTTCATCCGTGATGTAAGGCGTCGAGAGGGTTACGCCGATGAGGATGGCGAGGGACACGAGCAGGATCGCGATCGCGGGCGCGACGCCGGAGCCCATCAGGACGCTCATCGTGCCGGCGCCGAAGATGCAGCCCAGACTGTAGAAGCCGTGGAAGCCGGACATCAGGCGGCGGCCAAGGGTGCGTTCGGTGTGGATGCCGTGCAGATTGCGGGCACAACTGAGCAAGCCGAGCGAGATGCCGAGGGCAAACAGCGCCGCCGCCAGCAACCAGACCGAGGGGGCGAGCGCCAGCAGCGGCAGGATGAGGGCCACCGCATAGCCCGCGCCCGCAAACAGGCGGCGGCAACCGAAACGGCCGACAAGGCCCCCGGCGATCGGCATCGTCGTCATCGATCCGGCGCCCAGCGCCAGCAGCGCCATGCCGAGCTGCCCGGCGTTGAGGCCGATCTGCGCCTGCACATGCGGGATGAGCGGCGCCCAGGCGGAAATGGCATAGCCCGGTACGACGAAGGCCAGACGGGTCGCCCGCAATAGGCCGGGGCGCGCGCTTTCCATGGTCGTCTTCGGTTCCAAATGCCGGTCCTTGCCCTGCTTCCTGTCGGCCATCCCCGATAGGCAAGGACAGGTCAAGGCATGCTACCAGCGCAGCAACCCGATCAATTCCCCCTTCCACGGCCAGAGCAGGATGGCATTGAGCAGCAGCGTCACGATGCCGAATGCATATTCGACCACGCCGGGATCAAGCACGAAATTCCAGTAGCCGATCACGATGTTGAGCGGCACGCAGGCGAGCGCGGCGGGCAGCGCGGCGCGGTTCGCCAATATGAGCAAGGCGGCGACTACTTCCATGACCTTGATCCAGGCGAACAGGCCCGAATGGATCAACGCCAAGGTAAATTCCTGCGCCAGCGGCGTGTTGCCCAGCGGCTGAAGGTCGAAGGGGGTGAAATATTCCACCCCCGAAAAGAGGAACCAGCCGCCGAAGATGATCCGGGCGGCGGTGAAGGCCGCGCCGCTCCCCCGCCCCTGCGCATTGAGGGCGATCATGGTCAGAAGCCCGCAGGCGCCGTGTCGAGCAGGATCGTCTTGGTTTCCAGATAGGGATGCAGCCCCTCCACCCCGCCTTCGCGACCGATGCCCGATTGTTTGAAGCCGCCAAAGGGCAGACCGAATTCGAGCTTCATGCCATTCTGGCCAAAGCCCCCGGCCCGGATGCGCCGACCGATGCGATAGGCGGCGTCGGCATCGTTGGTCAGCACCGATCCGTTGAGGCCGAAGGCGCTGTCATTGGCGATGCGGATCGCATCCTCTTCATCCTCCGCCGGGATCAGGCAGAGGACGGGACCGAAAATCTCCTCCTGCGCGATGCGGCTGGCGTTATCGACATTGGCGAACAGGGTCGGTTCGATGAAATAGCCCTTGTTCATATGCGCCGGGCGATTGCCGCCGGTGACGAGGTCGGCGCTTTCGCGGCCCAGCGCGATATACTCCTCCACCCGGTCCAGTTGCCGCTTCATCGCCACCGGGCCAAGCTGGGTATCGGGGGCGTCGCTATGGCCGATGCGGATGCCCTGCATCACCTTTGCGATGGCGTCGGCCAGTTCGTCATGCCGATGCTTTGGCACGATAGCGCGGCTCAGCATGGCGCAGACCTGCCCGCTCATGATGGTGATGGTGTTGCCCAGGATCGCGGCGGCCACCTCGATCGGGAAGTCGTCGCGCACGATCGCGGCCGACTTGCCGCCCAGTTCCAGCGTGCAGCGCGCCACCCGCCCGGCGCAGACTTCGCCGATCCGCTTGCCCGCCAGCGTCGACCCGGTGAAAGTCACCTTGTCGATGCCCGAATTGCGGACCAGATGATCGGACGCATCGCGCCCGGCGGCGACCAGATTGACGACCCCGGCGGGCACCCCGGCCGCCTCCGCCGCTTCGGCCATGATATAGGCCTCCAGCGGGGTTTCGGGCGAAGGCTTCATGATGACGGTGCAGCCCGCGACCAGTGCATAGGCGACCTTGGCCGACATGATGCCATAGGGCGCATTCCACGGCGCGATCGCCGCGACGACGCCGGCCGGTTCCTGCACGACAATGGCGGTGTCCACCATATGCGACGGGCGGCGCTCCACGAAGGGATAGCTGTCCGCATAGCCGGCGATCGCCATCATCGTTGCAGTGGCGCCGCCGGTCATGATCGGGGCGAAACTGGCGAGGCCGCCGACCTGCGCGGTCCAGGCGGCCGCCAGTTCGGGCGCGCGCTTTTCCAGTTCCGCGCCCATGCGCCGGACAATCGCGCCGCGCTCCGCCGGGGCCATGGTCGGCCATGGTCCTTCGTCGAAAGCCTTGCGCGCAGCGGCGACGGCGCGATCCATGTCCGCCGCATTGCCTTCCGCAACCTGCGCGACGACATCCTCGCTATTGGGCGAGACGATGTCGATCACGCCATCGCCGGTCGATGCGACCCATGCGCCGCCGATGAACAGCCTGTCGGGATGGGCAATGCGAACGGCGTCGGGCAACATGATCAATCCTCTCCTGCCTGTGCGCCGCCGCCCCTGATCCGGGCGGTCGGCCAGCTGATGGAACCATCATAACGAACGTTATTATTATTGCAACGGCCAATCGGGCGGCTGGAGGGGGCGAGGATGGGGTGGCGTGTAGGACAGCGCCGAAGTTCACAATGTCGTCGGGCTAAAAAGGGCAGAATGCACCTGCAATGCACTCGCGAAGCGTCCCCCAAGCGCCTGCAACGCGCCACCTGCCCCTGCGGAGACGCGCCTGTCAGGCGGCTGCAACGCGACGGGAACGCGCCAGCTTTGCACCTGCAACGCGCATGCCCCGCGCGTGACGGAGGCGACCGATTTCAGGGAGGAGGATGGCTTCATCCTCCATGGTAGATCAGAAGAAATCCTACATTGTAAGAGTGTATCGGCGTGCAGGTGGTGGGACATATTAGGGATGGTGGAAAATGAGTCGCCATTTACCTGACGGACTGCCGATCCGATTGCATAGCTGCTACATTGACATTCTGCCGCCGCACCTCCATGTGTCTGTATGTAACGACATATGGAGGTGCCAATGACAGCCACTTTCACCAGTCGGGAGTTCAATCGCGACCCTGGCAGCATCAAGCGTGCCGCTTTGTCTGGTCCCGTCTTCATCACCGACCGCAACAAGCCTTCGCTCGTTGTGATGGCGATCAAGGACTATGAGCGTTTGGCAGGGCGCGGCATGTCGCTGCTGGACGTGCTGATGCCCGACGATGATCAGGATTTCGATTTCGAGCCGCCCAAGGCCCGTCTCGCTTCGCGGCCGGCGGAACTGGATTGATGTTCCTGATCGACACCAATGTCATTTCCGAAAGTCGCAAGGCCCGATCCGGTCGCGCAGCGCCGGCGGTCGTAGCATGGCTCAAGGCAACCGATCCCAGCACAACTTTCGTTTCGGCTATGTCGCTGTTCGAACTGGAACTGGGCGTGGTTCGTGTCGAGCGTCGTGATCCCGCACAGGGCGAGCGATTACGGCACTGGCTCGACCATATCGTCAAACCCGGCTTTGCCGGTCGTGTGCTGGCGATGGACTCGACAGTCGCAGTTGCTTGCGCTGCGCTGCACGTTCCCGATCCGGTAAGTGAGCGCGATGGCTGGATTGCCGCAACCGCTCAAGCGCATGGCTTGACCATAGTGACGCGCAATGTCGCTGACTTTGAGGCGACGGGCGTTCCCATACTCAACCCGTGGGAAGACAATTGAGCGCGTGCTGCGTACCTTCACCTGACGGATTTCAGCTGATTGTTGTGCAGCGAACGGCAAAGATAGAATAGTGAACGGACGTAAGTGCAAAATAGGTTTGCGCGGGGGAAGATAAATGCCGGGTCCACATGAAAAGCTAATTGCCAATGCTGCTAAAGCGATACTCAGGCCCTTAGGCTTTCAGCGTAAGGGACAGTCGCGCCTATGGTTCTTCGATCATTCTTGGTGGCTCGCTGTTGTGGAGTTCCAGCCCAGTTCCTGGAGCAAGGGCAGCTATCTCAACGTCGCTGCCCACTGGCTCTGGATGGACATAGGCACAATCAGCTTCGACTTCGGCGGACGCTTGGAAGGCTTCGCGGAATACGCATCCGATGAACAGTTCGCGGTCGTGGCAGCGGGCCTCGCCAATAGCGCGGCGGAAGAGGCGCAGCGACTTGCGACAATGTTCTCTTCCATAGCCGATACGACCGAGGTTCTCTTGGAACAGGCGCGGACCGAAGCACGGCAGGCACAGGCGCATCCCGGATGGATGGCCTACAATGCCGGGGTCACGGCGGGGCTAGCCGGGCGTACTGATGACGCAGCCGAGATGTTCAGAAGTGTATTGCATAGTCCAGTGGATCAAACGTCCGTGCTTCATCTAAAGACTAAGCGCATGTCGAGCCTCTTACCAGACGCGACAAGGCTTAGGCAGGATGTTGCAATGACAATCGCGCTACAAAGAGAAACTTTGCGGTTGCCACCTTGGAACGCATCAAGGTTTTGATTTCCTCGATAGGTCGCGTGTTGGCTTGCAGCTTTTGCGCGCCCTGTCGGGAAACACATGGTGGCCGCGCATTCGTCACCCAATTCTGAAGAAATCACGTCGGAGAAGGCATTGCGTGGTCGCGCTGGCCCCTCGTCCGTGCGAGAACCACTGTCGGATTGAGGATGTGTCCGACAACCTCATTTGCGGGGTGTTTCGAGATGGTGGTGAAATGACCGCTATCGGGTTGTAGCGATCCGCAAGCAGCCATTTCGTTACCCGCCAGGGCTTCAGGCGCTCCTGAGCTTGTCGAAGGGCCGAACGGGGTTGGGTTATCGCCAATTGCGCACATCCTGCGCCAGAAGCATCTCAACACACGCCGCAATCCGAGGTCATGCCCCCATGAAAAAGGCCCGCCCGCTTAAAGCGGACGGGCCTTCCTCCCCTTCCCTACGGCATCACCGATCCTTGTCCGGTCGCCGGGACTGTCTCCGGTCAAACAAGGATCAGAAATTCTTCTTCACGGTCACGGTCCATTCGCGCGGGCGGCCGACGGTGCCGGTCACGACGCCGAAGGTGCCGACATTTTCCGCGACGCCATTATAATAGAATTTGTCGAAGAGATTGGTGACGCCGGCGCTGAGCGACCAGTCCTTGTCCGCCGCCTGATAGGTCAGCCGCGCATTCACCAGGCTGGGCGGGTCGATCAGATTATAGGCGTTGTTGACCGAATTATAATAGAAGTTGGAGCGCCAGGACCAGTCGATCCGCGGCGTCAGCGTGCCATTGCCGCCCAGATCCGCTTCATATTGGATGCCGGCCGACAATTGCCATTTGCTGATGAAGGGCGCGATCATGTCCTTCGTCACCAGCGTCGCGGCATTGGTGATCTTCGTATAATCGAAATCGAGATAGCCGACCGACGCATCGATCGACAGGCCATCGGCCGGATGGAATTGCGCTTCCGCTTCCCAGCCGAACACTTGTGCATCGCCCGCATTGGACGGCACCGAGCAGGACAGCACCACGCTTTCCGGGCACTGATAGCGGACAAGCTGCATATCCTTATATTTGTTGAGGAAGACCGCACCGTTCAGGCGCAGCATGCGGCCCAGCAGATCCGCCTTGAAGCCCGCTTCATAAGTGGTCAGCGTTTCCGGGCCGAAAGTCAGCACCTGATCCGGGGCGGACGGGCGCGGGTTGATGCCGCCGCCCTTGAACCCGGTCGATATCTGGGCATAGGTCATCAGGTCGCCAGACCAGCGATAATTGACGCCCAGACGATAATCGAGCCGATCGCCCTTGAACGTGCCGGTCAGACCATCCAGCCCCGCCAGCAGGAAATTGGGGGTAAAGAAGGCGCCGCTCGGCAGGCTGCCGTCCACATTGCGACGGGAATAGCGGTACGTCTTCTTGTCGTCGGTGTAGCGCAGACCGCCGATGATGTTGAAGGCGTCGGTCACATGAAATTCGCCATGGGCGAAGGCGGACACGCTGCGATTCTTGATCACGTCGTCCGACATGAAATCGAACAACAGGGTCGGGATCTGGCTGCGCCCTTTGATCGTGTCGGTCGCGCTATAATAGAAGCCGCCCACGGTCAGGTCGACCAGATCATTGAAATTGGCGCTGAGGCGCAGTTCCTGCGTGAACTGTTCATGGCCATAGGTGAATTGCTGGAGCAGGATGGCGAGCGGCGATCCGTCCACGTCGATCGCGCTGGTGCCATGGGCTTCGCGCCAGCCGGTGATGGATTTGAGTTTCAGGCTGTCAGACAAGTCATAATCGATCGTGCCGGACAGGCCCCATGCCTTGACCGTGCTGGTCGGGCTGGCGGTGAAGCCGCCCGGTGCGACCTGGGTCGGGATGCCGAAGGCGGTCGTATAATTGCCGCCGGTCGCATAGGTGGCGTAGGAGGTGTAGCTCTTCGCCCCGGTCAGGAAGCGGCTGTCGAAGGGGATGCCGGCCGTCGCATCGCTGGCGTCATAGCTGCGCACCGACGGATTATCGGCATAGAGCAATTTGGTGGCGACCACTTCGCTATTGTCGCGCGATACATCGCCCACGATGTTGATTTCGAGTGGCGATCCGGCGGGCGCGTAGCGCAATGCTGCGCGCAGGCCCATCACGTCGATGCCGCCTTCGGTGCCGATCTTGCAATTTTTATTGCCGCTGCTGGCCGGAATGCCAGAGGTCGGATTGACACAGCCATAGTCGAGCAGGCTCATATAGCCGTCGACATTTTTCGACACGCCGGATACGCGCAGGAACAGGTCGTTCGTCAGCGGGATATTGGCGCTGCCGCGCAGTTCGATCCGGTCGAACCGGCCATAGGTCGCCTCGATAAAGCCGCCGGGGGTGGAATCCGGCTTTTTGCTGAACAGCTTGACCGCGCCGCCGACGCTGTTCTTGCCGGCCAGCGTGCCCTGTGGCCCGCGCAGCACCTCCACCCGTTCCAGATCGGTGAGGTCCATCACCGCGCCGAAGGTGGTGCCATAATAGATATCATCGACATAAATGCCCACGCCCGGTTCCAGCGCGAAGCTCGCGTCGAGCTGGCCCACGCCGCGGATGAAGGCGGCAACGCTGTTGCCCTGAATGCTGGTTGCCGGGGCCAGCGCGACGTTGGGCGCGAACTGGCCGAGATCGGTGACGCTGGTCTGGCTGCGCGCGGCGAGCGTATCGGCCGAGACGGCGGTGATCGCGATCGGCGTGTCCTGCAAATTCTGGGCGCGAAACTGGGCGGTGACGATGATGTCGGCGCTGTTGGCCTGATCGCCTGCCTGCCCGCTCGCCTGGTCTGGCTGCGCCGTTTCCTGGGCAAAGGCCGGCGCAGCGGTCATGGCCGCGACCAGGGCCAGCGCTGCTCCATGGGTCCGAAATGCGCACTTTCCAAAGGATGTCATGCTTGTCCTCCCTCTTTTCATGGCCGCAGGCGTGGAAAGAGGGACCGGCGCCGCCTGTCGACGGCACCGGGCGGGCGGCGCTTGTGCGCCTGCCTTGCCCTGTCATCCTCTCACCCGCCCCGCTGGCCGGTTCTGCTTTGCAGTCCTTGTTGGAGGGCAGGACGCATCGCCTTCCCTCTCCTGCAATCAATAACGATCGTTACTATTATGTCAAGCCGGTTGGCGACTTTTTGCGGTGGCAAGCTGCGCCGCCGATACCCAGGCGCCATGGACCTGCGCCCGCATCGGCAGGGGCATGGGCACGCGGGCGATGGGGCCTGCGGCGATGGCATTGGCGTCCACGATCCAGAGTTCGGAGCGGAAGTCTGCCTCCCCGGTCTGGCGGTCCACCACCATCAGCAGCCAGCCTTCATGATCGGGCCGGGGTGATGGCACATGTACCGGTTCGCTGATCGCCATGCCGGGTTCCAGCCCCATCATGTCGATCCGGCCATTGCCCGGTTCGATCTGCAGCAGGGCGTTGAAGGCAAAGCCGACCGGGCCGCCGAGCAGCGGCGGACCGCCCTGCGGATTCATCGACAGATACCAGGCCGATCGATAGGGGCGACCCTGATCCGCGTCGCGCAGGCGGGGCATGTCGCCCGGTGGGCCTACGACCCGTTCTTCATAGCCATCGCCCGGCTTTTCCATGTCGAAGGTCCAGCGGGTGAGGCCACCCTGAATTTCGCGCTGGTCGCGCTGGATGCCGCCAGCCTCGCGCATGAAGCCAAAGGCATTGGTGTCCGACAGGCAGAGGTCGAGATGGATGCGGCCATCCTCCTCGAAGGCGTTGAGCAGGTGGAAGGCGGAAATGCCGGGGCGCCCCCGGAACCAGCGCATCTCCTCCACCTTGCCATAGCGTAGCATGATGCCGACCCAGCTTTCCAGTTCCTGCTGATGCGCCCAATGTTCGCCGCCAGCCTTCAACCGGTCGAGATCGGCGGTGGTGGGGAAGATCGGGAAGATCGCGTAATTTTGGGTGATCGCGAAATCATGGATGGTCGAGCAATAGGGCTGATCGAACCATTGTTCCGACACGAGATTGCCGTCGCGATCAGCGATGGCATAGGCGATCTTCGTGGAGCAGAGCCCGTCCGCCTCATAGCCGAAGAAGAACATTTCCCCCGTGTCCGGATCGACCCGCGGATGGGCGGTGAAGGTCTGGGAGGTGAAGGCGCCATGATAATCCCAGCGGCCGATCGTCTCCAGCGTGTCGGGATCGACCTCATAGCCCAACCCGTCCTCCTTGGTCATGAACAGGCGGCCGCCATGCCAGACGGGCGTCGTATTGGCGACGGTGCGGTCGCGGCCGCCGACGCTCGGGTCGTCGGTGAAGGGGTTGCGATAACGGCCGAACAGGGCGCGGCGGGCGTCCTTCTCCAGTGCATAGCGTTCGGTTTCGACATAGCGGATGGCATAGTCGACCTTGCCATCCTGAATCGCGAATTTCGCGACCATGCCGTCGCCCGACAGGACGATATCGTCGGCGAACATCGGCGCATGGGCGGGATCGGGCACGGCGCGGAAGAAGGCGCCGTCGATCTCGGCCGGGATGTCTCCGATCACGTCCAGATTGCGCGCCGACCATTCGACGCCGACCGGCGTGTTGAGGCCGATGAAATGGATGGTCTGGGGGTAGGCAGGCATGGCCTCTCGATCCTCTCTTATCTCGACTCATAGTAACAATCGTTACTGTTGTTGCCAAGAGGGAGAGTGGAGAGGCGCTTATTTCAGCCGTAGCGGCAGGCCGGCTGCGACGAAGACCACTTCGGGGCAATGGGCGGCGACCACCTGATTGATCGTGCCCGCCATGTCGCGAAAGCGGCGGGCCAGCGCATTGTCGGGGACGATGCCCAGCCCCACTTCATTGGCGACCAGAATGACCGGCCCTTGTGCATGGTCGAGCGCATCGATGAGGGCGGCAAGCGCAGCGTCCATGTCCCGCTCCGCCAGCAGCAAGTTGGACGCCCAGAGTGTCAGACAATCGATCAGCAGCGTTTGGCCTGGCCGGGCCTGCGCCTGCACGACCGCCGCCAGATCGAACGGCGCATCGATGGTGCGCCAGCGCGGGCCGCGATCGGCGCGGTGGCGATCGATACGGTCGGCCATTTCGGCGTCGAGCGCCTGCGCGGTCGCGACATAGATCAGGTCGCCGGGCATGGCCTCCGCGCGCATCTGCGCATGGCGGCTCTTGCCCGACCGCGCGCCGCCCAGCACGAACAGATGATTCATCCCCAAGCCCAAGCCACTCCTCCCGCCAGCGCCGCCAGCAGCAGGCAGGCCCGCCGGTAGAGGCGCAACGCCCTGTCGATATCCTGCCCGTTCAGATCGCGGCGGCCCGATCCGATCCAGTCCTTGTCATGGCGCACGCCGTCATAGGCGATCGGCCCGGCCAGCGACAGGTCGAGTGCACCCGCCATTGCCGCCTCCGGCCAGCCCGCATTGGGGGAGGCATGGCGATGCGCATCACGCCACATTATCCGCCAGCCCCGCCCGGCCGCCAGACAGAGCAGCAGGCCCGACAGCCGTGCCGGAATGAGGTTCAGCCCATCGTCCAGCCGCGCCGCCGCCCAGCCAAAGGCGCGCCAGCGGGATTCCTTGTGCCCGATCAGGCTGTCGGCGGTGTTGATCGCCTTATAGGCCCAGAGGCCCGGCAGACCGCCGATCAGCAGCCAGAAGAGCGGCGCCGCCACGCCATCGCAAAAGCTTTCGGCCAGACTTTCGATCGCGGCGCGCGCCACTCCGGCGGAATCCAAATGGGCTGTATCGCGGCCGACGATCATGCCGACCGCCTTGCGCGCCTGCTCCAGATCGCCCGCGCGCAGGGGGATAACGACGGCGTGGACATGGCGATGCAGGCTGCCCGCCGCCATGCCGGGCATCGCCAGCAGCGCGACCATGATCCAGCCCCAGCGCCCCAGCAGCAGATGCGCCATCCATTCCAGCAACAATCCGCCACCGATCGTCATGGCCAACAGGATCAGCACGCAGGCTATCCCGCT
This sequence comes from Sphingobium sp. AP50, assembly GCF_900109095.1. GTDB lineage: Bacteria > Pseudomonadota > Alphaproteobacteria > Sphingomonadales > Sphingomonadaceae > Sphingobium. The sequence continues at coordinate 97,287 of NZ_FNYZ01000019.1, read as the reverse complement.
CGCCCGCCGCGCGGCATCCGACCGGTCCGGCCGGTTCCAGCGCCGTTCGCACACGTCGATGATGGCAGCGAACAGGCCGACCGGGTGGCCGATCCGGCGCTGCACCGCATCCGGCCAGCCGATCGGCGCCTCCAGCGCCATGGCCAGCAGCGCGACCGGTTCAGCCATCGGCCAACGCCCGGTCGAGCCGATCCAGTGCCGCCGCATCCTTCGGCAGGCCGAAGCGCAGCCAATGCGGCTGGTCGGCAAAGGGCCGGGTCAGGATCGCTGCTCGCGCCAGCCGGTCGAACAGCGCGGCCACGTCAGCGCAGGCGACGAGGCGAAATAGCGGGCAGGCGCCGATCGGTTCCAGACCATGGCGTCGCAACACAGCATCCAACGTCGCAGCTTGCGCATATATTGTCGTCCGGGCCGCATCGATCCACGCCGCATCGGCATAAGCGGCCCGCCCGATCGCCAGCGCCGCCGCCGACACGGGCCAGTTCCCCAGCCGGGTGCGAAACCGTGTGACGATTTCCGATGGCCCCAGCAGGAAGCCGAGCCGCACACCGGCGAGGCCGAAAAATTTGCCGAAGGAGCGAAAAATCAGCAGCCGCCTGCCCTCCCCGATCCGATCCGTCAGGCTGAAGCCCGGATGCACATCGGCAAAGGCTTCATCGATCACCAGCCAGCCATCGGCTGCCTCGGCCTGTGCCAGTATCGCATCCAGTTGCGCCGGCGTCAGCAGGCGGCCGTCGGGATTATTGGGATTGGCGAGCAGCAGGATTTCGCCCTTTTCGGCCGCACCTTCGCCAAGGGAGACGGGCCGCCCAGCCGGATAGATATCACCATGGGTGCGATAGCAGGGCGTGGCATAACGCGCCGCGCCGGGCAGCATGTCGGCGAGCATGCGCAAGCCGATTTCCGTCCCCGGCAGCGCGCAGACATGGGCCGCTTCCACGCCGAAATAGCGGCTCGCGCGGGCCTCCAGATCGGTCCGTGCCGCTTCGTCGGGCAGGCTGGCCCAATCGATCGGACCGGCGCGCTCGACTGGCCAGGGGGTGGGATTGATCCCGGTCGACAGGTCGATCCAGTCCAAATCGCTGCCATAATGAAGACGCGCCGTATCCAGACGGCCGCCATGATAGGTCCATGGACTGGTCATAGCCGCCCCGCGATTAGGGTCGCCAGCAACAGGACGCTTTCCACCAGTTCGATGCCTGCACCATGGCCGTCGCCGGAGACGCCGCCCAGCAAGATGCGAAGTCGCATCATCCAAAGAAGGATCAGCAAGGGCGTCATCAGCAGCGCCGGGACAAGCCAGCCCGCCGCCAGCAGCAGGACCGCCCAGCAAAGCAGGTCGACCGGTCGCACCGCATGCTGGAAGCGCGCGCCCAGCCCGTCATGCAGCGGCGGTAGCCAGCGGCTCCAGAGCAAAGGTCCGATCCGCGCGGCACAGGGGATGAGGATCAACGCCGCCCATGCGCGCTGTTCGAGCAGGCCATGCAGAAGCACCAGCTTGGCCGCCACCTGCACCGCGACCGCCACGACACCCATGGCGCCGACATGCGGATCGGCCAGTACCGCGCGCAGCCGGTCCGGGCCTTTGTGAATCGCGCCAGACGCATCGGCCAGATCGGCAAGGCCATCGAGATGCAGCGCCCCCGTCACCCAGACCCAGCCGACCAGCGCCAGCAAGGCGCCGGTCCAGGGATCGACCTGCGCACCGATCCCCCCTGCCCCGCAGACCAGCGCACCCACGGCCAGACCCGCTGCCGGGAACCAGCGGATCGACGCCGCAAAATCGCGATCGTCCGCCGTCACGCGCGGCATGGGCAGACGGGTGAGAAACTGGATCGCCAGCACCAGCCCCTTCATGTCGCCAGCCCGACAATCTGGCCCCAGCGCGGTTCGCCCGGCCAGACGCGCAGGGTGAGGCAGGCGGCATAGGGCAGGTCGACCGCCCATAGCTGACGCTGGCCGAAGCCGCACAGGCTGGCCAGCGCGGCGCGCATCGCCCCGCCATGCGTGACGACCAGAGCGGGTTCGCACGGCAAGGCTGCAATGGCCGCCCCAACGCGCGCCACCAGCGCCGACCAGCGCTCGCCACCGGGCGGCGGGCAGGCATCCGGATCGGCGTGGAATTGGGCCAGCGCGCTCGCGTCCAGGGTGGCGGGATCGATGCCGTCCCATGCCCCGAAATCCAGTTCCCGCCAGCGCGCATCGATCCGGGGCGTCAGGCCGCGATCCTGCGCGATTACCGCTGCCGCTTGCGAAGCGCGGGACAGGTCGGAACAATGGATCGCCGCTACGTCCAACGCCGTAGCCCGCGCCCGGCAGGCGGCGATACCCGCATCGGTCGATGGCCAGTCGCCATGCCCCAGCAGGCGCCCCGTTTCCACCGGCGCCCCATGCCGCATCAGATGGAGCAGCACACCCTGCATCAGCCGGCCGACACGCCCGCATCGGTGAAGGTCGCCATCTGATCATGCATGGCCAGCGCGGACCGGATCACCGCCACGGCCACCGCGCCGCCGCTTCCTTCGCCCAGCCGCATGTCGAGATCGAGCAAGGGGGTCAGCACCAGTCGTTTGAGCAGGCGTCCATGCGCTGCTTCGGCCGAACGATGCCCGGCGATGACATGATTGCAGATGTCGGGCGTGCCCGCCGCCATCGCCCCCAGCGCGGCGGAGCAGACGAAGCCGTCCAGTACCACGGGGATATGATGATGGCGCGCCGCCAGCATCGCGCCGGCCATTGCCGCGATTTCCCGCCCGCCAACGCAGCGCAGCGTTTCAAAGGCGGTCCTGGGTGCATCGGCGTGGCAGGCCATGGCCAGATCAAGCACCTGTCGCTTCACCATCTGGCCATGAGCGTCAACGCCCGTACCCGCGCCGACCCAGTCGTCCGGCGTACCGCCGAAGCTGCGCAGGCACAAAGCCGCCGCCGCCGTCGTGTTGCCGATGCCCATCTCGCCCAGCAGCAGCAGGTCCAGTGTCGGATCGACCGCATCGGCGCCCGCATTGAGGGCGGCAAGGCAATCCGCTTCGCTCATCGCCGGTTCGATCGTGAAGTCCGCCGTCGGCCGGTCCAGATCGAGCGGAACGACGCGCAGATCCAGTCCCGCAGCCCCCGCCAGCGCATTGATCGCCGCACCGCCGGACGCGAAATTGGCGACCATCTGCGCCGTCACTTCGGCCGGATAGGCGCTGACGCCGTGGCGGGTCACGCCATGATTGCCGGCGAAGATCAGCGCCAGACCATGGTCGATCCGGGGCCGCGCCCGTCCCTGCCAGCCGGCCATGAAGAGGGCGATATCCTCCAGACGGCCGAGCGATCCGGCAGGCTTGGTCAGTTGGGCCTGGCGGGCGGCGGCAGCATCGCGCGCGGCCTGATCGACGGCGGGCAGGGATGCCAGTGCCGCCTCGAACGCGGCGATGGTGGGAAACAGGCTCATGCTGCGACGAAGCCGGGGGGCGGGGTGCGGACGATGAAATGGCCCTTCACCCCCTGTGGCCAGTCGGCAAAGGGCACGCGACCATGCTCGCTCGCCGCATAATGGGCGGCATAGTCCAGGATCGCGCGGGCGGCTTCCTCATCCGGGGTGAAGCGCCCCAGCACATAACCGACCTTGCCCGGCGCGCGCAGGTGGACGGTGCAATGCTCCGAGCAAGCGAACAGGCAGGGCATGTCCTGTACCGCAACGCCATCATAGCGGGACGACTGGGCCTTCACCCGGTGCAGCGCCTCCACCAGTCGCGCGCCGCCGCGCACCCCTTCCGCATCTTCGCGGGCATCGGGCGAATGGCGACAACTGTTGCACACCACCACCGCAGGCACATCTTCGACCGGCCGCAACATGGCTCAGGCCGCTCTCTGGCTGAAAAATCGATATGTAATTGACGCGCGCATCATGATCCCCGGTCCGTGACAGGACCGCGCGAAGACGAAACGACGATGCCATGCGCACGGCGCACGACATCCCCGCCGCGCTGCCGCACGGTCGACTCGTCGTTGCGCGAGGGATAACCCCGTTCGGCCGGCACACCCTGTCCGGACGAAGAACGACCACGGCCGGCAGGTCTCCTGGCTTGCGGGTCAATGCCGGGGCGAAGCGCCTTCTCGGGACAGATATCCCAATGGCTTGTGCCTCGCTGGCTCGCCGCTCACAGTTGCAGGGGCAGCCGGGGTCTTGAACCCCGTTCCCTTTTGATCCCCTGGCGGGGAACCGGACGCAGGGCAGGCCCTATCGGACTATGCGGGGGCGATCAAGGCGCTTGAGGACATGGTCGGCACCCTTGTCGCCGATCATGATCGCCGTCGCATTGGTGTTGCCTGCGGGCAGGGTCGGCATGACCGAGGCATCGGCCACCCACAGACCATCGATGCCGATCACTGCCAGATCGGCATCGACCACGGCATGGGGATCATCCGCCCGGCCCATCTTCGCGGTGCCCACCGGATGATAGAGCGGGATCGACGCCATCTGCACATAGGCGCGCAATTGCGCAGGATCGGTCAGCGCCGGGCCGGGGCGCAGTTCGCTCTTTATATGTGTCGCGATCGGTGTTTCGTTCAGGATGGCCCGGGCGATGCCGATGCCCTCGACAATCTGGTCGATGTCGTCGTCGCTGCCGAGCTGGCGATGCTCGATCTTCGGGGGATCGAAGGGGTCGGCGGAGCGCAGGCTGATGCGGCCGCGATGGCTGGGGCGCATCAGCCCGACCAAGGTGGAGACGGACGGCGTCTTGCGCAGCATCAACCGGCCCTGCTCGTCGAAATCGAAAGCGAAGGCGGCGAAGCTGATCTGGAGATTGGGCGCGGGCAGATCGGCGCGGCTCTTCACGAAGGCCTGGGCATGGCCGATCGCGGTGGTCAGCGCGCCGCGTCGGGCGAGGGCATAGCGCAAGACTTGCCAGGCGCCGCGAAGGCCCTGCGCATCGCTGTTGAGCGTGGGCACATCGACTTCGTTGACGACATGGGTGCCGACATGATCCTGAAGGTTGGCGCCGACGCCGGGGAGGTCGCGCACGACAGGGATACCATGGTCGTGCAGATGATCGGCGGGGCCGATGCCGGACAGCATCAGGAGGCGCGGCGTGTTCATCGATCCGGCGCTGAGAACCACACCATGCCGGGCGCGCAGTTCCTTCTCTATGCCATCCTGTCGGTAGAGGATGCCGACGGCACGATTACCTTCGATCAGGATGCGCAGCAGTTGCGCTTCCAGCAGGATGTTGGGCACCTTGCCACCGCGTCGGTCGTGCAGGTAGCCGCGCGCTGCCGAGCAGCGTTCGCCCTTGCGTTGCGACACCTGCACATAATCGACGCCTTCGGCGCTTTCGCCGTTGAGGTCGAGCGATCGGGGGATGCCCGCCGCCTGCGCCGCCGCGATCCACTGGTCGGTGATGGGATAGCGCGCGCGGCCTTCCGACACGGCGATCGGCCCGCCCGTCCCGCGCCATGTGTCGGCGCCGCGCTCATTATCCTCCATCCGCCGGAAATAGGGCAGGACCGCTTCATAATCCCATCCCGCCGCGCCCTGCCGCGCCCATTGGTCATAGTCCCAGCGATGACCGCGGATGAACATCATGCCATTGAGGGAGCTGCCACCGCCCAGCATCTTGCCCGCAGGCCAGATATCCGCCCGGCCGCCCAGCGACGGGTCCGGCTCAACCTGATGGCACCAGTCATAGGCGGGGTTCTGGACGATGGCGCTGGTGAGCGCCGGGATGCGCGAGCGCATATGCCGATCGGTCCCACCCGCCTCGATCAGGGTGACGGACAGGCCCGCTTCGGCCAGCCGCCCGGTCATCGCGGACCCGGCCGATCCGCCGCCCACGACGATGATGTCGGTGTCTTCCATGGTCGTTCCTAGAAATTGGACATGATGGCGGCGCTGGGCGCGTCTATCGGCTTGCCGGCGGCTTTCAGCTTCAACTCGCGTTCCCGCAGCGGCCCCTGCTCGGCGATCAGCCAGGCGTGGATGGCATCGACATCCTCGACGCTCAGCAGGTCGTCCCAGCGCGGCATGCCATTGGGGAGCAACAGCCCATCGCGCACGATCTGATTGAAGACATCATGCGTGCCCGGCTGCATCCGGCGCAGGTCCGGCGCGGTGGAGCGTAGCTGGTTGCTGTGGCAGATGGCGCAATTCTGGAAGAAGAGCGCCTGCCCCTTCGCGATGATGGCGGGCGTCACGCCGGGCTTTTGCGCGGGCGGTGCCTCGGCCGGTTCCAGCGGCGGCAGGGGCGTGGGCTGCGGCACCGGGCCGCCGTCCACCTTGAACACCAACATGCGGTTGGCATTGCCGTTGCGATAGGCCGCCGAATAGCGCGGCACATAGCCCCAACCACCGCCGCCGAAACCGGTCGCGACGGCGATATATTGCACGCCCTTCACGCGATAAGTCATGGGCGCCGCCATGATCGAACTGCCGGTGTCGATTTCCTTGATCAGCTTGCCGTTATCGGCATCGCGGACGATCAGCTTGCCACCGATCGTGCCATGGACGATCAGGCCCGACGCGGTGGAGAGCATGCCCATCCGGTCCTGCCACCCCTCGGTCGGGACCGACCAGCGGGCCTTGCCGGTCAGCGGGTCGATGGCGCGCAACTCGCTGCTATAGGGCTTGTCCTTCACCCACTGCATTTCGGGCAGCTTTTCCACCTGTTCCCGGATCGCGGGTGGCAAGGTAGGCAACACCGCCTGCAATTGCGGGGTGAAGATGAGCGTCGTCTGGACGTTCAGCGCCTTGGGCCGGCGCGCTTCCGCCGGGGTGCCGGGGGGCACGGTGAACATCAGGTTTCCCATGTCCAGCACCGAGGCATAATAGCTTTTGCGCTCCGCATCATAGGCCGCCGGATACCAGTTGCGCGCACCCGCCGAGGCCGGGAAGATGAGGCGCGGACCGTTCCAGAAATCGGTGCGGTCCGGCGTCATCTGCGGCACGCCATTCTTGTCGAACCCCTTGGTCCAGTTGGTCCGCACCAGAGGATTGACGCGCAGCGGCTTGCCGGTTTCGCGGTCCAGCACGAACAGATAGCCGTTCTTGGGCGAATGGAGGATGACCGGGCGAACCTGCCCGTCCACCTCCATCTCCGTCAGCACCATCGGCTGGGTGGCGGTGAAGTCCCAACTGTCGCCAGGCGTTTCCTGATAATGCCACTTCACCGCGCCGCTCTTCGCATCCAGCGCGACGATAGAGGAGAGATAGAGATTGGTGCCGCCCTTGGGCGAGCGGGTCGCGATCGAATAGGGGCCGCCATTGCCGACGCCGATATAGACGGTGCCGAACTTGGGATCATAGTTGATCGCGTCCCATACGGTGCCGCCACCGCCGATATCCCAGCGGCTCTTGGCGTCCCAGGTCTTGAGCGCGGCGTCGAGCGCCTTGTCCTCCTGCGGTCCCTTTGCCGGATCATGCGGTACGGTATAGAAGCGCCAGGCCTGCGTGCCGTCGGCGATGCGATAGGCGGTGACATAGCCGCGGGTGTCATATTCCGCGCCGGCATTGCCGAGGATGACGAGATCGCCCGCGACTTCGGGCGCGCCGGTGCTGGTATAGCCCCGGCTGTGATCGACCACCGTGTCGACCTTCCAAAGGACGTTGCCGCTCTTCGCGTCGAGGGCGTAGAGCATACCGTCGAGGGCGCCGACCATCACCTTCCCGTTGGCCACGGCGACGCCGCGATTGGCCTGATCGCAGCAGGCGGACCGGTTCGCCTGCATGTCCACCTCCGGCTCGAAGGTCCAGAGCGGCTTGCCGGTCGCCGCATCAAGCGCATAGACGCGGCCGAGATTGCCGCTGGTGTACATCACGCCATCGACGACCACCGGCGTCGCTTCCTGCACGCGGTTGGTGTTGAGATCATAGGACCAGGCGAGGCCGAGTTTCCCGGCATTGCCCTTGTCGATGTCGGTCAGGCGCGAATGATGGCTGCCCCAGACATCGCCACCGGTATAGGGCCAGTCGTCGCCTGCCCCCGCATCGCTGCCACCGCGCGCGCAACCGGTCAGCGCCAATGCTGCGGCCAATAACAGAATAACCCCTTTCACAGCGGCCAGCTTTCCTTGTGGGCCAGCATCACGTCGCGCAGACTTTTGGGCTTGCGGCCGGTGATCTTTTCCACCCAGTCCGTCTTCAATGCGAAATAGCCTTCGCGGATAGACTGACCGAATGTCACCATATCGTCGCTGGACCAGGGAATCGGGCCATCGGGAATGATGTCGGAGGCATGGCGTGGCGCGCCGAGCGCATCGAAATAGGCGAACATCGCCTCGTCATCGACCGCTTCGACCAGGATCGGCTTGCCGGCCAGTTCGCTCGCCAGCGCCATCGCCTGCGGAATGGTGAGAAGATCCGGACCGGTCAACACATAGGCGCGGTTCTCATGCCCCGATTGGGTCAGCACCCCCACGGCGGTCGCGACACAATCGTCGCGGCTGACGAAAGCCACCGGGCCATCGCCGCAATTGTCGGGCTTGCCGCCGTACATCAGCGCCGGGATCGTCATCGGCCCGGCGATCGCTTCGGCATATTGGCTGTCGCGCAAATGGGTCCAGGATGCGCCGGAGGCTTCGATGATCTCCTCGGTCGCGCGATGGTCGTTCTTGACGATGGCGGGATTGCCGGGCGCGTCGGCGGCGATGATCGAGGTGTAGACGATATGCTTCACGCCGGCCGCAACCGCCGCCTCCACGGCATTGCGATGCTGGCCGACGCGGGTGCCGACCCGGGCAGTACTGATCAGCAGCATTTTTTCGCCGCCGGCCATGGCGGCGGGCAGGCTGGCGGGATCGTCGAAATCGGCCAAGCGGACGTCGGCGCCGCGCGCGGCGAGATCGGCCAGCTTTGCCGGGGTGCGGGTCAGCAATATCGCATCCTGTGGCGCCACTGTTTCCAGCAGCAATTCCGCCGCCGCCCGGCCGAAAGACCCCGAAGCACCTGAAATGATGATCTTCCCCATGCGTCCTCTCGCTTGCATCATCTATCGTCTTGTTGCAGATAATCGTAACGAATGTTATTATTGCGTCAAGTCATAGAAACACAGGAGAGTGACTATCATGCCTTCCCTTCCGATCGAGGACAGGATCGCGCTGCAAGACCTGATCGCCGCCTATAGCTGGGCGCTCGATACCGGCGATGTCGACGGGCTGGTCGCCTGTTTCACACCGGACGCGCGCATGGTGGAGGAGGTGTTCGATGATCCCGACATCTGGGAAGGGCATGATGGGATTCGCGGCATCGCAGACCATTATCGCAACGCGCCGGGCTTTCCGGGCCGCCAACATCATGTGACCCAGACCCAATATACGGCGCAGGCGGATGGGAGTTGCACGATGCGCTCCTTCGCCTTCGTGACGGAGTGCGAGGGGGAGCCGCCCTATCTGCTGCGCTTTGCCGGCTGGTATGACGATCATGCGGTGAAGGGCGACGACGGCCAGTGGCGCTTCCATCGCCGTACCGTGCGGCTGTGGGATGGCGAGGTGTTGAAGAATTTCCCCGGTCGCGGCGAATGGGTGCCGCGCAAACGGCCGGAGTCGCTGATTATCAAGCGGTAATTGGGCATCACGCTTTCCATAAGAGCCGCTCGTCCTGAGCCTGTCGAAGGACTGTTCTTTCTTCCAAGATTGAAGAAAAACGGGGCTTCGACAGGCTAGCCCGAACGGAGGAAAGAATATGCTATTTTACCATCACCCAACTGAACGCTGGCATCGTCCGGCTATCCGACGCCGCAGCACACTGACCGGCCTTGTCCAGCGCCAATTCGGCAAAGGCTTCCGGCCATGCTGCGCCGGAAAGGTACGCCAATCTGGCAACGACAGCGCCGTCAGATGCACAGTTTGCAGTCATACGCCCCTTATCATGGCGCACCAGCGCCATGCGACGATATCCCGCTTCGGCCGCAATTTCACCGACCAATAATTCGTCGCTCCGCCGTGTCACGGCGAAGATCGCAGCCGGTGCGGAAACGAGCAAAGCCTGCATCTGCCGCACCCGATCGCCCGCCAGCGCCACGGGCTGTGCCCCGAGCCATTGCACACGGGCAGCAAAGCGGCGACCGGCCGCCAGTTCGGGATCGTGCAACAGGAGCGGCACCGTTGCCGCCTCCACTCGTCCGCTTGCCAGCGCCGCCGATGCAACCACCGCGCTTGCCAGAAAGCCCCGCCGGGACAGGTCGCTCATGGCTTGGCGCCCTTCGCCAAGTGCTGCGCAATCAGTTGCAGGTCGGCGTCGCTGACCTCCCCGCGCGGGATGGCGGGCATATTGCCGATGCCCATGCGCGCGGCCTGCACGACATAGTCGGCGGTCAGGTCGGTGCGCTTCTCCAGCAAGGGTTGCTCCGTTCGGCGCGCCAGCAGCCCCGTTCCCATGCCGCCCGGCCCGTGGCACATGGCGCATTTTTCGAGATATAGCTTTTCGCCCGGAGCAGCTTGCGGCCGCGACGACAGAGTTTCAGGCGCGGGCAAGGGCGGCGGCCCTTTGGGCGCCTCTGTCGGCGCCTCGCTCGCCCGGCCGCAGGCGGCGCCCGCCAATATCAGTGCCGCCCCCGACAGCGCGATCATGCCACGACGCATCAGCCCTGCCCCCCTGCATGGCTGCTGGGCCAGATGCCGCTCTTGCCCGGTGCGATCACCCCCTTGGGATCGAGCGCATCCTTCACCTTGCGGTTGAGCTGCCCCAGTGCGCCCTTGTTAAAATCATAGGTGCCCGCGACCGCATCCATATAGTCGAGATGGGTGCGATATTCGCCATAGCCCTGCGCCTTGGCGTCCGCGATCAGATGTTTGAGGAAGGGATCGACCCGACCCATCAGGTCGGGATCATCCTTGTTGATCAGCACGGCGTTGACGTTGATGAGGTGGCGCTCGCCAAAGGCGAAGCTCGCCTGATAATCCATGCCATATTCCTTGTAGCGAGCGTAGGTGCGCTGGAATTGCGCCTGCGCCGCCGCGCCCGATTGCGGCAGGATCGGCGAGAAACCGATATGCCCGCCGCGCCCGCCATGCCAGTTGGCATTCTGCATCGGCATCGTGAGCGGCGTACCGGTCCAGCCGGTGGCCTCCAGCGGCTCGCCCGTCTTCCAGACCGTAGGGCGCAGCGACATGGGTTTTAGCTTGCCCAGTTCCTGCTCCAAGATCGCATAGGCCGCCTTGTTGACCGATTCCCGGCCATAGAGACGCAGGCTCACCCCCCACCAGCCGACGTTGAATTTCTTGCGGATCGCGGCGATCACATCGTCGGGCAGCGCGCCGGGCTTGTCGGTCCATTGGTCGCGCGTCGTGACAACGGCGGCAGCGCGCAGCCAGTTGCCGATGGTCGGCGACTGCTGCAACAGCCCTTCGCGACGGAGCGGCGCGATCGCATCGATCAGCGGGCCGAGATCGTCGGGCCGTTCAAACTCCAGATCCATGCCCATCAACGATTCGGGTGCTGGCATCAGCCACAGCCCCATCTTGGTGACGATGCCGAAATTGGACTGGACGAACATCTGGTCCCAGCCGGGGCCAAAGCCGAAGCGATACAGCTGCCAGGTCGGCGCACCGTCCAGAGCGCCCATGCCGGTGCGCACGACCAGGCCATCGGCCATGACCGCCTCTATGCCGCAGATGCGCGTCGCATGTTCGCCATATGGCGTATAGCCCATGCCGCGATCCAGCGCATTGCCGACCACCGATCCCCAGCTATTGCCGGGCACCGACAGCCAGTGCTTCATGTCCTTGGATTTCAGGAAATCGTAGAGATCGTAGAAGCCGACGCCCGGCTCCAGCAGCACGGTGCCGTTCGCCTCGTCATAGTCGATCTTCTTCATGCGGCTGAGGTCGAGGATCACCGATCCCGCCAGTAGCGGCGCGGAGCCGCCATAGCCCAGATTCTTGCCCCGGCTGATCGGCCAGAGGGCGACGCCGCGTTCGGACGCGATGCGAACGATCGCCTGAATCTCTTCCACCGTGGCGGGCGCGACCGCGCCAGCGGGATGATGGCGCATGTCATCGATGGCGAACTTGTCCTGATAGCTCGCCTGATCCTGTTCGTCGAAGAAGACATGATCTTTGCCGACGATCGCGGCGAAAGCGGCGATGGTGGCCGGCGCGACGGCGCCTGCCTGTGCTGTGTTGCCCATGCCGTCCATCCTGTCCTCGCTCGACCGGTCGCCCCGGCCTCTTATTTAATAACGATCGTTATTATCTAAATGCAGGGGCAGCTTGTCAAGCGCTGTGGGTCGTAACCGATCCGCAAAATTCCCCTTGCCACCCGCCGGGAATAGATTGTATGCCTAGGATACATATTGCAAACAGGAGTCAGGGTGATGGAAGAGCAGGACGTCGTTTCCGTACATGTCGAAGACCGTATCGCCTGGGTGAATTTCGCCCGCCCCGCCAAGCGCAACGCGATGAGCCCCACGCTCAACCGGCGCATGATGGAGGTTCTGGACGAACTGGAGTTTCGTGACGATGTCGGCGTGCTGGTGCTGGGCGGCGAAGGCGCGGCCTGGTCGGCGGGCATGGACCTGAAGGAATATTTCCGCGAAACCGAAGCCCTGGGCCTGCGCGGCGTGCGCAAGTCGCAGGCGGAAAGCTATGGCTGGTTCCGTCGCCTGCGCTGGTTTCAGAAGCCGACGGTCGCGATGGTCAATGGCTGGTGCTTTGGCGGCGGCTTCGGCCCGCTCTTCGCCTGCGACCTCGCCATTTGCGCGGACGAGGCGCAGTTCGGCCTGTCCGAAATCAACTGGGGCATATTGCCCGGCGGCGGCGTGACCAAGGTGGTGGTCGACCTGCTGCCCATGCGCGACGCCATGTGGCTGACGCTGACCGGCGATCTGATCGATGGCAAGGCGGCGGCGGCGATGCGGCTGGTCAATGAAAGCGTGCCGCTGGACCAGCTCAAGGCGCGGACCACGCAGGTTGCCGAACTGCTGCTGAAGAAGAACCCGGTCGCGCTGAAATTCGCCAAGGATGCCGTCCGCCGCGTGGGCACCATGACCTATGACGAGGCGGAGGATTATCTGGTGCGCATGCAAGAAGCTGCCAATTTCCACGACAAGAGCGAAGGCCGCAAGGAAGGCATCCGCCAGTTCATCGACGAAAAAAGCTATAAGCCCGGCCTTGGCAGCTATGATCTGGAAAAGGGCAAGACTTCGGCATAGATTTTCATATCTATGATATATCCATATCTGTGAAATTGTGGCAGGGTGATCCGCTATCAGGAGAAGGATCACCCCATGCCCATCGCCACCACCCATGTCGGCAGCCTGCCGCGCGGGGACGCTCTGACGCCCCTGCTGCTCGCACGGGACAAGGGCGAAGCCTATGACACCGCCGCCTTCGACGCCGCGGTGCAGAGCGCCGTCACCGATGCGGTGGCGAAACAGCGCGAGGCCGGGGTCGATATCGTCAGCGACGGCGAATTGGGCAAGGTCGGCTATTCCACCTATATGATCGAACGGCTGTCGGGCTTTGGCGGGCATATCGACCGCAAACCCGCCGCCGACCTCGCCCCGCTGCCCGAACTGCGCCAGAAGCTGGCGGCGATCATGGGCAGCCAGGAGTTCACCCGCGCGTCCTGCATCGGGCCGGTGAAGCTGGTGACGCTCGATCCGCTGCATGAGGATATTGCCCGGTTCAAGGCGGCGCTGGCGGCGGGAAATGATGGCGGTCGGGCCTTCATGAATGCCGCGTCGCCGGGCCTGATCACCGCCTTTCAGGTGAACCGCCATTATCCCAGCCATGAAGCCTATCTGGCCGATCTGGTCGATGCGATGCGGGAGGAATATGAGACGATCGTGGCGGCGGGCTTCGACCTGCAACTCGACTGCCCGGACCTCGCCATGTCGCGCCACACCGGCTATCAGGAGGCGAGCGAAGAGGAATTCCTGAAGATCGCGGCCGCCAATGTCGAGGCGCTGAACGCCGCCACCGCCAATATTCCGGCGGACCGGATGCGTATGCATATCTGCTGGGGCAATTATGAAGGGCCGCACGATCATGACATCCCGCTGGAACGGGTGATCGACATCATCCTGCGCGCGCGCCCCGCGACCGTGCTGTTCGAAGGGGCCAATCCCTGCCATGAGCATGAATGGACGGTCTGGCGCGATGCGGCCGATCGCGGCGTGCTGCCCGGCGACAAGATATTGGCGCCCGGCCTGATCGACACCTGCTCCAACTATGTCGAGCATCCCGAACTGATCGCCCAGCGGATCGAACGCTTTGCCGGGATCGTGGGCAAGGACCGGGTGATCGCCAGCACCGATTGCGGATTCGGCACGTTCGCGGGCTATGGCAAGATCGACCCGGCCGTGACATGGAAGAAGCTGCGGTCGCTGCGCGCGGGCGCCGACATCGCGGACGCGCGGCTGTGACCGAGGGCGATCGTCGCGCGATCGAGCAGGATTGCGCTCGGCTGGTGGCGCTCTACGCCAATCTCAACGATGCCGCGCGCTGGGAGGATGTCGCCGCGCTCTATGCCGAAGATGGACGGATGGCACGGCCCACCGCGCCCGACGACTGGATTGTCGGGCGGGACGCGATCCTGACCGCCTTCCTCAGTCGCCGCGCGCGCACCACCCGGCATGTCTGTTCCAATATCGTGATCGATGTGCTGGACGAAAGCCACGCCAGCGGCGAAAGCGCGATGCTGTTGTTCACGGGCGAGGGAGCGCCTAAAGTCGGCAGCTTTCACGACCGTTTCGTGCGGGTACAGGGGGAATGGCGCTTTGCCGAAAGGCGGGGCAGCCTGATATTTTAAAGGGATAAGCCGCACATGAATGGCTCCACGCCGTCCACCGTCAAATCGGCGATGCGTACCATCGACATCATCGAATATGTCGTCGCGCGCCCGACCGGCGTGGTGGCGCAGGAAATTGCGGCGGGGCTGGCGATACCGGTCAGCAGCCTGTCCTATCTGCTGGCGACGCTGGTGGAGCGGGACTATCTGGCGCGGGACGGGCGGCGTTACCTGCCCGGCGGCGCGCTGGAGCGACTGGCCTCCCCGCGCATCGGCCTGTCGCTGGCGGACAAGGTACGGCCGCTGGTGAAGTCGCTGCGGTTGCAACTCAACGAGACGGCCTCCTTCTTCGTGCGCGACGGCTGGCAACTGGAGGCGATCGTCACCGAGACGGCCGAACAGTCGCTGCGCTATTCGATCAGCGTCGGCACGCGCAGCCCGATCCATTGTCTGGCGGCGGGCAAGGCCCTGCTGGCCGCGCTGCCCGACGCCGAACTGGACGGCTATTTTACGCAGGCCGCCCTGCCCGCCTTCACGCCCAGCAGCATCACTGACACGGAGCGGCTGCGCGCCGAACTGACGGAAGTGCGCGCCACCGGCATCGGCCGCACCCGCGAGGAATATACGCCGGGCATTTGCGGGCTGGGCATGGCGGTGATGGCAGGCGGCGTCGCGATCGGCGCCTTCGCCGTGGCGATACCAATGCCGCGTTTCAGCGCGGAACTGGAGGCCCGTGCGATCGCCCGACTGGCACAGGCGGTGGCGCTGTTTACGGCGGCGGAAGGGCCGGTGGATTGAGGGGATGCGTGTGGAGGAATGAGAGGCTGCTGCATTCCGTTTCCCTGACGCTGCATGTGATGCGAGATCAGGAGATGGGTTCCCGCTTTCGCGGGAATGACGGATTTGAATGGGAAGTGGACGGTCGGCTTCTTGAGAGATAAGCGGCAATATTTGCCGGTGTCCGTTAAAAATCTTTCGGCAACAATCGCCCCATTTGATGCCGCTTGTAGCCTCAAACGAGTCGCACCTCGGCAGGGTCAACCCAAGCACATGACCAGCCTCGCCCATCGGCACCCTCAACGTATAACAAAGCGGGTTCCGTCTTAGAAATGTATCCGACTTCAAACACCCGACCGGACATGAACGTGCCGGATTGGCATCCGCGCTCGTCGAAAGTCAGCACAGATCGCAATAGCTCGACGTCAGAGCCAATGACGCCTTTGGCTCCCTCAGCGTCTGCGAAGGTGCCCTCCTGCACCCAACAAGGCCAATCAGGTCGCTGAATCGTTCGCCAATCAATTGGAATATCGTGATCCATTACATCTCCCTCAAATCAGCGCTTACTAGGAGGGGGCGTAAGACCTTTCGCAACGACCGCAATTGCCTGCCATTGACAGCCTCTTCCTGCCGTCAGGCTAAACTTGTTCCAGCTTCCACCGCCCCCCGGTGGAGCCATTGCCCAGTTCCCCTCACCCATAAAGCCGTTCGTCCCACCAGACCGGTTCCGGCAATTCATGGGTTATGCCGGCCGCGTCCGGATGCTGCGGGTTGATCAGGATGTTGCGTTCGACCCGCGCGGGGATGGAGGGGACGAGTAGGATGGCGCTGCGACGTTCGCGATACCATTGCAGGCCAAAGGCCCTGCACAGGCTTTCATCCTTGCCGTCCCAGCCGGAATGAGCGGCGGGCTGGAAGATTTCATAGCTTGTGCCGTTGGGAATGGTGATGCGGATATAATGCTGGTTGGGCGGCAGCACGCTGCCCGCATGGACCAGCTTTTCCAGCATCGCGGTCGAATAATGTTCCGACGTGTAGAGGATCGGACAGGCGGGCGTGTTCCAGCGGCCGGGATAGAGGCGCGCGCCTTCGCTGTCGTAGATCGGGTGAACGCCATCGGGATCGCCGATGCGGTAGGCGGTCAGCACCCGATCCGTGACGCCACCCTTCACACGCCCCCGCCATAGGCCGCGCGGCCGAGCAGGTTGATGACCAGATCGGCGCCGGGACTGGTGGCGAGCGCAACGTCGAGCGGCGCCTTGCCGTCCAGCATGGGGTGTGGACGGCTCAGAAATTCGCGGGCGCGCTCCGGCTCCTGATAGATGTCGAGCGCGAAGCTGAACACCTTGGCGAGGCGTGCGAGCCGGTCGCCCTCCTCGCTGGTCAGGCGTTTTGAGGGGGATTTGCGGCGGCGTTCCAGTGTCGCCTTGGGGATCAGGCGGAATTTGAAGCGCGCGTCACCGGGCGCGACCGTGTCCGCCAGATGATCGAGCGCGGCGACGGGCAGGCCGCTTTCGATCGAGGCCGGAAGCGCAAGGCGCGAGGCGTGAAGGCCGGCCTTTACGCCGAGCAGCGCTTCGATCGAATGGGGTTGGGTGGCCATATGCGCTCCTGCCTCAGTTGGAGTTTATATAAGCCTCATATGAGGTTGGGGCAAGAGGTGGGCAAGTTTTGGTGGATTTAATGTTGCGCTATGCCCACCCCCTGACCCTCTCCCAGAGCGAACAGCATTAAATCTGAACCACCCGCCGTTCGTCCTGAGTAGCCGCTGAGCGAAGTCGAAGCGGCGTATCGAAGGATGGGACATACCAGCCCCTTCGATACGGGCCTTCGACAAGCTCAGTCCCTACTCAGGGCGAACGGATCAGATTTAAAGCGCGTTGCTCTAAAACGAAAACGGGGGAAGCCTTTCGGCATCCCCCGCTCCTCCCGCTCGGGATAGGATCCGTCAAGCGGCCTTGGTGCGCCAGCCGTCGGCGTAGTTGTCGCGCGCGGCTTCCGAATAGGGGACCGAGGAGACGATCGCCTTGATTTCGGTCTGGACATGCGGTTCGACGGTCGGCTTGCTCGTGCCGCCATTGGGTTCGCCCCACAGCAGCGTCACTTCGGTGCCGGGTGCGGCGAACTCGGCGTCGACCATCGCCAGCGCCAGGAAACGACCGGCATTGATGGTGTAACCAATCCAGGTGGAGAGGCCGACGGTCTTGCCGTCCTTCAGCACCGCGTCATAGGGGTGCATGCAATAGACCGCGCTGGGGAATTCGAGGAACTTCGCCTTGTCGCCGGTCTGGAGCATGGAGCTCATGACGCGGACGATATCCTCGTTATCCAGGGCCAGCGTCACCTTCTGGCGGTGCGGCTGATCCTTGATCTTTTCCAGTGCTTCGCGGCCGACGAACTCATGGTCGAACTTGACCATGATGCCATAGCCCAGCTCCCACGGGTTCAGATAATAATCCTCGATCTTGTCGGAGACGAAGCTGCCGCCGAGCGAGCATTTGCCTTCATAGCTGTTTTCGCCGATCCATTCGCGAAAGCCCTTCGAGCCTTCGCCGGTGTAGGTGGCGGGCAGCGGCGAGGGGATCCAGCCGGATTCCAGCGTGTTCGACGAATAGGTGCGGCCGCCGCACAGCGTCAGGCCATAATCCTTGCCCGCTTCGATCAGCGCGTTGCGGACGGTATCATAATCTTCCCACGGACCAAACAGTTCGTAGCCGGGCTGGCCGGCCATGCCGTGGCGCAGCGCGCGCACTTCGACGCCGGCGATCATGATCGGCGCCATGTGGAAGAATTTCAGGTCCGGCGGGGTCTGGCCCATCGCCTTTTCCAGCACCGGCATGGCGTTCGGACCCTGAAGCTGGAAACGATAGTTGCGACGATAGCCCTGCTGGTCGAGCGGGCGGGCGATGGTGCGCTCGTCGCGTTCCACCTTCACGTCCCACTTGCCGGTCGAGGCCCAATATTCGACCCATTCGATCGAAGGCGCGCGGCCGACCAGTTCGAACTTTTCTTCTTCCAGATAGAAGAGGATGACGTCGCCGATCACATAGCCTTCGGGCGTGACGGGCGCGAATTGCTTGGCGCGGTTCGGCACGAAGCCCTTGAAACTGTTGGGGGCGAGATAGGCCAGCATGTCGAACGCGCCGGGGCCGGTGACGAGCAGGTCGACCATGTGGAAGCTCTGGTTGAACAGGACCGAGCTTTCCGCCCAGCTGCGCTGTTCGTCGCGCCAGTTGCTATATTCGCCCGGCACGCCCGGATAAGCGTTGGGGCCGACCTGCTGGTTGCGCAGGAATTCAACGATGTCGCCCTTTTCATCGAGCAGCTGTTGCAGGGTCTTGTCGGTCATTCAAACCTCTCCTTCGACTTGATATTGGACATGTATCGGGGCGGGTTGGCCAAGCCATTCCCGGACGATCTGGTTAAAGGCCTGCGGCGATTCTGAGGGCATCATATGGCCGGCATGCTCGACCACCCGCAGCCGGGCATCGGGGAGCGCGACGGCAATCGCTTCATGCTGGGCGACCGGGGACCATTGGTCCTGGCGACCGACCGCGACGAGGGTCGGGCAGACGATAGTCGGCAACAGCGCATCCACTACCGGGCGGTGGAGCAGCGCCTCGATCTGCGCTTCGAACGTCGAAATGCCGGCCGAAACGGCCATGGCGTACAGTCGGTCCATCAGCGCTTCATCGCGCAGACCGGCAAAACCCATCATCGGCGGCAGCCACTGGCTCACCAGCGCCGCCATGCCCTGCACACGGCCCAGATCGCGCAGCCGGTAACGGCCGTCCTGCTCGCCGGGCTTGACCGGATGGGTGCCGGTATCGACCAGCGCCAGCCGCTCGACCCGCTCCGGCGCCTTGCGGATCACCTCCAGCGCGACGCGCGCGCCCATGGAGTGGCCGAGCAAAGCGCAGCGTTCAGGCATGCGCGCCAGCGCATAATCGGCCATCGCCTCGATCCGGTCGGCGCCGCCATAAAAGCCGTCGATCACCATGCTGCCGGGGATGGCCGCCAGCGTCTCACCGAACATGCGCGAATCGCAGATCAGCCCCGGAAGGATGACCAGCGGCGTCGTTGCGCCCTTCTCCGATGATTTCGCACTCATGAATATTTCATCTATACGAATCTTTGCGGATGGCCTAGAGGGAAAATGCGCCGGGGATACAAAGAGCGCCACGCGATGCGCCAGCCTGCCCCCGGAACCAGTCCTATCGGGAGAGAATCATGAGCCTGCCGTCGATCCATCCGAACTGGGATTTGCCGCCGAAGGGCATGACCGACGGCTATTCTCTGGAGATGACCGCCAAGGATATGGAAGCGCTGGTCGAGGCCGCGCCCGCCATGGCGGCGGAAACCCCGGTCGCCGTCACCTTCCTTCCCGGCGAGTCGCTGGAGGCGCGAATTGCCGCAACGAAGGCGGTGCGCGATCTGGGCTTTGAACCGATGCCGCATTTTTCCGCGCGCAGGCTGGAGTCAGGCGACGATTTCGAGACCTATCTGGCGGCCGTCGTGCGCGAGGCGGGGGTGCGACGCTGCTTCGTCATCGCCGGCGACCCGGCCGAGGCCGCTGGCCCCTATAGCGACAGCATGGCGCTGATCCGCACCGGCGCGTTCGAGCGGGCCGGGATCAAGGCGATCGGCATCGGCGGCCATCCCGAAGGCCATCCCAATATGAGCCGCGAACAGACGTTCGAAGTGCTGATCGACAAATGCGCCGAAATTGCCAGCCGCAACATGGCGCCGCTGATCGTCACCCAGTTCGGCTTCGACGCCGCGCCGATCCTGCAATGGCTGGTCGAACTGCGCGCGCGCGGGATCGATGCGCCGGTGCGGATCGGCGTGCCCGGCCCGGCGGGCATCAAGACGCTGATGCGCTTTGCCGCGCGCTGCGGCGTGGGCGCATCGACGTCGGTGCTCACCAAATATGGCATTTCGATCACCAAGCTGATCGGCACCGCCGGCCCGGACAAGCTGGTCGACGCGCTGGGCAAGGGCCTGGCCGCGCAGCATGGCAAGGTGCGGCTGCATTTCTATCCGTTTGGCGGCCTGACCCGCACGGTCGAATGGATCAACGATTATACGGCCCGCCCCTGAGCGCGCCGATCAGTGGAGAGAGACGAACGTGACCGAAATCTGCACCCTCACCCTGCAATGCGACGACCGGCCGGGGCTGGTCGCCGATGTCGCGACCTTCCTGACGCGGCAGGGCGGCAACATTACCGACGCGCAGCAATATAATGACAAGCTGACCGACCGCTTCTTCATGCGGGTCGAATTCGAGATTGGCGACGGCGATATCGCAGCGCTGGAGAGCGGCTTCACAGCGCTGGCGCAGGAACGCGGCATGGACTGGACGCTGCGCCGCCGCAGCGAGCGGCAGAAGGTGCTGCTGCTGGTCAGCAAGTTCGACCATTGCCTCGGCGACCTTCTATATCGCTGGCGCATCGGCGAACTGGACATGGACGTGGTCGGCATCGTCAGCAACCATCCGCAGCATGTGCTGACGACGTCGCTGATGGGCGACCTGCCCTATCACCATCTGCCGATCACCAAGGACAGCAAGCCGCAGCAGGAAGCGCAGATCAAGGCGATCGTGGACCAGAGCGGCGCCGATCTGATCGTGCTGGCGCGCTATATGCAGATATTGAGCGACGATCTAGCCGGATTCCTGTCGGGCCGGTGCATCAACATCCACCACAGTTTCCTGCCCGGTTTCAAGGGGGCCAAACCCTATCATCAGGCGCATGAGCGCGGCGTGAAGATGATCGGCGCGACGGCCCATTATGTAACCGCCGACCTGGACGAAGGGCCGATCATCCATCAGGATGTCGAGGCGATCAACCATGCCGATACGCCCGACGATCTGGTCCGCAAGGGTCGCGACATCGAACGGCGCGTGCTGGCAACCGCCGTGCAGCATCATCTTCAGGGGCGGGTCTTCCAGAATGGCGCACGCACTGTCGTCTTCAAGGCCTGAGGCCGTGGCGAAAAGGATCGACGGGCGCGCTTTGGCGCGTGCCCTGTCGGCAGAGACGGCAACGCGGGTGGCCGCCTTGCACGCCCGCACCGGCCATGCCCCCGCGCTGGCGGTGATATTGGTCGGCAGCGATCCCGCGAGCATAGTCTATGTCGGGCGCAAGGTGGCGGAATGCGGCAAGGCCGGCATCCGGTCGGTCGAACATCGGCTGCCCGGCGATACGGCGCAGGCAACGCTGATCGACCTGATCGACCGACTGAATGGCGATAGCGACATCGACGGGATATTGATCCAGTTGCCCTTGCCGCCGCAGATCGATGCCGCCCGCGTGCTGGACCGGATCGATCCGGCCAAGGATGTCGATGGCTTCCATCCGGTCAATGTCGGGCGGCTTTCCACCGGGACCGGGGGCCTCGTCCCCTGCACGCCGCTGGGCATCATGAAACTGCTGGACAGCGTCGTGACGGATTATCGCGGGCTGGACGTGGTGGTGATCGGCAAGTCCAATATCGTGGGCAAGCCGGTCGCCATGCTATTGCTGGAGCGGGAAGCGACCGTGACCGTCACCCATATCGAAACGCGCGACCTGCCCGATATCGCACGCAAGGCGGATATTATCGTGGCCGCCGCCGGGGCGCCGCATCTGGTGCGCGGCTATTGGGTGAAGCCGGGCGCGATCGTGATCGATGTCGGCATCACGCGGGTTGCCCAGCCAGACGGATCGACCCGTTTGACGGGCGATTGCGCCACCCATGAACTGGACCATGCACGGGCGGTGACGCCGGTGCCGGGCGGCGTGGGGCCGATGACCATCGCCTGCCTGCTGAGCAATACGATAATGGCCGCAGAGAGGGCCCGTCATGACTGAAATACGATGCACGACGATCGTGCGGGTCCGCGACCTGCCGCTGCTGGCCGATATCGGCATCAATCCCGACGAGATCGGGCGGCGACAGCCGCTGGTGATTTCGGTCGACCTGACGCTGGAGGCGGGCCGGATCGAGGGGATTGGCGAGACGGTGGATTATCGCCGGGTGGCGCAAGCGGCCGAGGAACTGGCGCTGGTGCATATCCCGCTGATCGAAACCTTCGCCCAGCGGCTGGGCGATCGTTGCCTGGCCATGCCGGGGGTAATCCATGCGCGCATCAGCGTCGACAAGCCCTTCGCCATCACGCGCGGACTGGCCGGGGTGGAAGTCTGCATGGGTCGATGAAGACAAAGGGGCGTTCGGCCATGGTCGAACGCCCCTTTTTCTCTCAATCCTCTTCGTCCGCGACCTGCAACCGCGCGGTGATCAGCACCAGTGCAGCCAGGCCTGAACCCAGCGCCAGCAACAGGGAGGTCACGCCCCGGCCCGCGCCGAAGGCCAGCAACTGCCCCGCCATGAACGGCCCCAGGGCCGCGCCGCACCGACCAAAGCCGATCACCGCCCCCGTGCCCGTCGCGCGCAGCGTGGTGGGGTAGATATTGGCGATCAGCGCATAGAGGCCCACGACCGCGCCATTGGACAGGAAACCGAGCAGGAAGGCAGCGGCCTGCAACAGGATGATGTCGGCGGGGACCGCACCGAAGGCGGCGACCGCGATGGTGGCGCCGACAAGCCCGATGATCACCAGCGGACGCAGGCCCAGACGCGGCGAGAGGAGGCCCAGCACCAGCCCGCCGGTCGCGCCGCCCATATTCATCACCACGGATACGATCGTCGCCTGTGACGGATCGAAGCCCAGCGCCACGACCAGCGAGGGCGTCCAGCCCAGCGCATAATAGAAGGTCATCATATGCAGGCCGTACATGGCGATCAGCGCGATCGTCGTGACGCGATAGCGATGGGTGAAGAGCGTCGCCATCGCCGCCTTTGGTGCGTCGATAGTGGCGATGCGCGCGGCATGGGGCTGGCCCAGCCGCCCAAGGATGGCATTGATCCGCGCCAGCGCATCCGGCCCGCCGCGCGTCGCCAGCCAGCCGATCGATTCCGGCAGGAACAGCAGCACCAGCGGTACGATCGCCGCCGTAGCCGCCGCCCCGAACAGGAAGATCGATTCCCAGCCATGATGTTTGAGCAGTTGCGCCGCGGCCCAGCCGCCGACGATGCCCCCCACCGGATAGCCCGCTGCCATGATGCTGACGGCCAGATCGCGGCGGCGCCGGTTGGCGAATTCGGCCGAAAGCGCGTTGATCGACGCCAGCACCGCGCCAAGGCCAAGGCCGGTAAAGGCCCGCAACAGGCAGAGCAGCACGACATTGGGCGCGAAGGCCGAGGCGAACATGCCCACTATCATGATGGCGAGGCACAGCAGCACCTGCGGACGTCGGCCGATCCGGTCGGCCAGTTGGCCCAGGGTCAGCGACCCGACCACCATGCCGGCGAGACCTGCCGATACGACCAGCCCGATCGCCCCCGGCCCGACATCCCATTGCCGCGCGATGCCCGGTGCGGCGAAAGTAACGGCCAATATGTCAAAGCCGTCGAGCGCGCTCAGAAGAAAGCAGATGGCGATCGCAAGACATTGGGGCGGCCCCATTGGTCGGGCGGCCAAGATAGCGCGGGGATCGTCCGCCGGCAAGGCAATGGTCTGGGTCGATGCCATGGCGGCGATCCTCTCCTGTTCGTTCTTGCGCCCGATACTGTATGCTTATGACACAGTTGTAAACCGGCGATGCGCGTCTTTCGATCATGCCATTGCCGTCCGCATCCCGGCTTGTGCGATCGACGGAATAAATATAACGATCGTTATTAATAAAGGGAGAGACAGGGATGGCGGCGACCAAGGATAGGATAGCCGGGGTGCAAGGGGAACCCAGTCTGGCTTTGGGCATCGCCTTTGGCTTCCTGTCGTCGCTGGGGCCACTGGCGATCGATCTCTATCTGCCCGCGATGCCGGGCATGGCGCGCAGCTTCGCGGTGGATACGGGCGGGATACAGCGCACCCTGTCCGCCTTCTTTCTGGGGCTGGCGCTGGCGCAGATCCCGCTTGGGACGCTGGGGGATCATTATGGGCGGCGGCGGCCTTTGCTCGGCGGGCTGACGCTGTTCATCCTCGCCTCGATCGCCTGTTCGGCGGCGACCAGCCTCGATCAACTGATCCTCTGCCGTTTCCTTCAGGGCATGGGCGCCTGCGCGGGCACATCCAGCGTGCGGGCTATGATCCGCGATCGGTTCAACGGTCATCGGGCGGCGAAGCTGATGGCCTTCACCTTCCTGATCATCGGCATTTCGCCGGTACTTGCGCCGCTGGCCGGCAGTTTCCTGCTCCAGATGATGTCATGGCGTGGCTTGTTCACGCTGCTGGCGGGCGGGGGCGGGATCGCGATGCTGGCGGTGTTGCTGTTCCTGCCGGAATCGCTGCCACCGGAGCGGCGCCTGCATCAATTGCCGATGCTGGCCAGCTATCGGCAGTTGCTGACCAGTCCGGCCTTTCTTGGCTGGACCATGGTCGCGGGTCTGGGGACGACCATTCCCTTCGCCTTCGTGACTGCCGCGCCCTTTCTCTACACGCAGGGCTTTGGCCTGACCGCCCATCACTATAGCCTGCTACTGGCGCTCAACGCCGGGACGTCGATCGTCGCCACCCAATTTGCGCCGACGATGATGCGGCGGCTGGGCGCACGGCGGCTGGTGACGGTGGCTGCGCTTATTGCGATCGGGGCGTCGGCGTTGATGGCGCTGACAAGTGTCTCACTCGCTGTCTCGATCGCCGCGTTCCAGCTTTACGCCATGCTGCTCTTCGCGCTGGCTGGGCTGGTGCTGACCCCGGCGGCGATTTCCGCACTGGATGCTGCTGCGGGCGGTGCGGGCGCGGCCGCCGGTTTGCTCGGCACGCTGCAACTGGCGATCACCGCGCTGGCGAGCGGCGCGGTGTCGCT
This sequence comes from Sphingobium sp. AP50, assembly GCF_900109095.1. GTDB lineage: Bacteria > Pseudomonadota > Alphaproteobacteria > Sphingomonadales > Sphingomonadaceae > Sphingobium. The sequence goes on along the minus strand of NZ_FNYZ01000019.1, from coordinate 71,952 downwards.
GTTGCCGTCGATGGCGGTGCTGCCGCTGACGCTGTTGCTGGGCGGCAGCTTCACGCTGATGGCACTAGTGATGCTGACGCTGGGCCAGCGTCGGACTGGTTAGCCGACCTGCGCCAGCCAGTCGGCCAGATTATAATGGTTGCTTACCCGCGCGATACGCCCATCGACAATGTCGAAGAAGGCGCCGACGCGCAGTCGATAGGTCTGGCCCGTCGCCGCCGGCAGATCGCTATCGGTTTCCAGATAACGGCCCTCCAGCATGAACTCGGCCGCGCCGCGCGTGCCATCGGCCGACGTCAGGAAGACCGGATCGATCACCTGCTCGCTATAGCAGCGGTTCATATGGGTGAGGAAATCGGCGAAGGCGGCCTTGCCGGTGCGCACCGCGCCTTGCGAGGGTTCATGCACCACGTCGTCGGTCAGCAACGCCAGCATCGCGGCGGCATCGCCGCGATTGAAGGCATCATAATAGCTTTGCAAAAGGGTGCTGCTCATGCCTTGTCCCCTGCCTTCAGGCGATCGGCGTGCCAGCGCAGATGATCGGCCATGAAGGTCGAGATGAAATAATAGCTGTGATCATAGCCTTCCCGCAGCGTGAGCGTCAGCGGGATACCGGCCGCATCGCAGGCGGCGCGCAGCAGGTCGGGACGCAGTTCCTTTTCCAGGAAATTGTCAGCCGCACCCTGATCCACCAGCAGCGCCGATACCCGCACGCCATCTTCGATCAGCGCGACAGCATCATGCTTGCGCCATGCCGCCTTGTCCTCGCCCAGATAACCGCCCAGCGCCTTCTGGCCCCAGGGCACCTGTGACGGGGCCACGATCGGAGCGAAGGCAGACACGGCCTTGAACCGGTCGGAGAAACTGAGGCCGATGGTCAGTGCGCCATGACCGCCCATGGAGTGCCCCATGATCGACTGGCGATCCATATCGGCCATCGGGAATTGCGCGGCGATCAGCGCGGGCAATTCGTCCGTGACGTAGGACCACATGCGATAATTGGCGGCGAAGGGTTCTTGCGTCGCATCGACATAGAAGCCCGCGCCGAGGCCGAAATCATAGGCGCCATCGGGATCGTCCGCCACGCCTTCCCCGCGCGGCGATGTATCGGGCGCGATGAAGATCAGACCCAGTTCTGCGCACAATGCGCGAAACTCGCCCTTTTCGGTGACGTTGGCATGGGTGCAGGTCAGGCCCGACAGATACCAGACAACCGGCAACCTCGCGCCTTCCGCATGCGGCGGAACATAGACGGAGAAGGTCATGTCCGTTCCAGTGGCGGCGGAGGCGTGCCGGTACACGCCCTGCACGCCGCCAAAGGCGCGATTGGTGCTGACCGTTTCCATCAGAAAACGACGACCGAGCGGATGCTTTTGCCCGCATGCATCAGGTCGAAGGCGGTGTTGATCTCCTCCAGACCCATGACGTGGGTGATCATCGGATCAATCTCGATCTTGCCGGTCATGTACATGTCTACGATCTTGGGCACGTCGGTCCGGCCCTTCGCCCCGCCGAACGCGGTGCCGCGCCAGTTGCGGCCGGTGACGAGCTGGAAGGGCCGTGTCTCGATGGTCTTGCCCGCTTCGGCCACGCCGATGATGATCGACGTGCCCCAGCCGCGATGACAGGCTTCCAGCGCGGTGCGCATCACTTCGGTATTGCCGGTCGCGTCGAACGTATAGTCGGCGCCGCCGTCGGTCAGTTCGACGATCTTCGCGACGGTGTCTTCGCGCGACAGGCCCTTCGAATTGAGGAAGTCGGTCATGCCGAACTTGCGGCCCCATTCCTCGCGGTCGGGATTGATGTCGACGCCGATGATCTTGTTCGCGCCGGCCAACCGCGCGCCCTGAATGACGTTGAGGCCGATGCCGCCAAGCCCAAAGATGACGACATTGTCGCCCACCTGCACCTTGGCCGTGTTGATGACCGCACCCACGCCCGTCGTCACGCCGCAGCCGATATAGCAGCTCGACTGGAACGGCGCGTCCTCGCGAATCTTGGCCAGCGCGATTTCGGGCAGGACGGTGAAGTTGGAGAAGGTCGAGCAGCCCATATAATGGTAGATCGGCTGGCCCTTGTAGCTGAAGCGGGTCGTGCCGTCGGGCATGAGCCCCTTGCCCTGCGTCGCGCGGATCGCGGTGCACAGGTTGGTCTTGCCGCTGAGGCAGCTTTTGCACTGGCGGCATTCGGGGGTGTAGAGCGGGATGACATGGTCGCCGGGCTTGACCGAGGTCACGCCGGCGCCGACTTCGCGCACGATGCCCGCGCCTTCATGGCCCAGCACGGACGGGAAGATGCCCTCGCTGTCGAAGCCGTCGAGCGTGTAGGCATCGGTATGGCAGATGCCGGTCGCCATGATTTCCACCAGCACTTCGCCGGCCTTGGGGCCTTCCAGATCCAGCTCGACGATTTCGAGGGGCTTTTTCGCTTCGAAAGCGACGGCGGCGCGGGTTTTCATGGGGCAACTCCGACAAGGATAGGGATGGTGGGATATGGCGGAAAGAGCCGCCCGGTCGCAAGACCGGACGATCCTTCCCCCATCGTGGCCCCGCTCTAGCAATATCCCACTGGCGCGATAAGGAAGCATATGGGAAATTCATTATTACATTGACGGGATAATCCATGCGCCGCTGGGAAGGTATAGATGAATTTGTGGCGGTCGCGGCGGCAGGCAGTTTCAAGGCCGGGGCGGAGGCGCTGGGCGTATCCACCACCCATATGAGCCGCGCCATCGCCGGGCTGGAGGCACGGGTACAGGCGCCCCTGTTCCATCGCACGACGCGCACGGTGCGCCTGACCGATACGGGGCGATTATTCTTCGACCATTGCAGCCGCATCGTTGCCGAGCGGGACGAGGCGATCGCGATGATCAGCGAAGGCGGCGAGCCGCAGGGCGATATCCGCATCACCTGCTCGACGGCGATGGGCGAGCGGTTCATCGCGCCGATCGTGCAGCGTTACGCCGCGCAGCATGCGAAATTGCGGGTGACGATCGACCTGACCAACCGGGTCGTCGATCTGGTCGGTGAAGGCTATGACCTTGCCATCCGGACCGGGCAGCTGGCGGAATCCCGGCTGATCGGCACGCGCATCGCGTCGCGCCGACTCTATAGCTGCGCCTCACCCGACTATCTGGCGAAGCATGGCGTGCCGGTGAAGCCAGCGGACCTGGCGCAGCATGAATGTCTGGCCGGGACGACACCGCTCTGGCGGTTCAGGCGTGGCGGCCGGGATGAGACGATCCGTCCCAAGGGGCGCTGGCGTTGCAACAGCGGCAGCGCGGTAACGGAGGCGGCGCTGGCGGGCATGGGCATATGCCAGTTGCCCGAATTTTATGTGCTGGCCCATCTGGCGTCGGGCGCGTTGCAGGAAGTGCTGGCCGACTTCCGGCCGGAGGAAGAGCCGATCTGGGCCGTCTATCCCCAGCGGCGCCATCTGTTGCCCAAGATCAGCGGGTTGCTGGACCTGTTGCGGCAGCAATTGCCGGCCGCATTGGCGCCATCACTCTGAATCCCCGTCGCCTTCCGGCCGGGTGAATTCCAGGAAGCGGCTGTTGCCGTCCGTATCAGTCGATTCGAGCGTATCGACCAAAGTGTCGAGATACTGGTTGAGCGTCTCCACCTCCTTGGCTTTCAGGTCGGAGACAAGATAGGTTGAGACCTTATCGGTCTGCGGACGCATCAGGCGGTAGAGGCGCTGGCCTTCGTCGGTCAGGACCAATATCTTGCGGCGCTTGTTGGCGGGATCGCGCTCCACGGTGATGCGGTCATGTTTCTGGAGCGCGGCGACGGCGCGTGACACGCTCATCGGATTGACGCCGGTCATTTCCGCCAGTTCGTGGCTGGCCGAATTGGGAAAACGGCCGAGCAGCATGAGCAGGCGGAATTCGTTCAGGCTGATCTTGTAGCGATGCTCCAGATAGGTGGAGAAAGGCGCCATCAGCTTGTTCGCCAGTCGCAAGACGCGATGCAGCGTGTCGGCTGGGCTGGTTTCGGCCTGCGCCGATATCGTCTTGGGCGGGCTGCTGTTCGACATGGTCTTCCGATAGGGCATTTGCCGGCGCTCAAGTCAAGCCGACTATGGCGCAGCCCACGCTGGTAAATTTGCCGTCCGCCACATGATAATGGATATATTGGCGCATCTGCTGCACTTGCCCCTTGGCGATCGGCATGAACTGGTCGAGGCCCTGCGCGGCGAGCGTGGCCGCATCCAGATCCTGCGTCGCCTCGACCCGGATGATCCCTTCAAGGGCAACCAGTTCGTCACTGGCGGCAAAGCGCTCGATCGTCAGCGTCTCGATCACATGGGCGTGCAGGAAGCCGTAAAAGCGCTTGAATGCGTCGCGCGTGCCGAGGTCCACGCCAAAGAAACGGATGCTGGCGCCGGGCGCGTAGAAATCGAACACCGTGTCATAGTCGCGATTGTTGAAAGCCTGCGCATAGCGATCATAGTCGGCGCGGTTCATGGCGCTTTCCTCTCCTTGGCTCTTGTTCTTTTAATAACGATCGTTATCGTATACTGAAAGCATGGCCCTGCGCCAGCGGAAAATAGAGGGAGAGGATGATGGGCTATACATCACAGGAGCAGCGCAATCTGGATCTGGTGCAGGCGATGTTCGACCATGTGCTGATACCGATGGATGGCGAGGCGGCGGACCGGTTCATTGCGCCCGACTATATCCAGCATAATCAGTGGGTGGATACGGGGCTGGAGCCTCTGAAAGCGTTCCTGCGCAAGGTGCGGGGCGAAAATCCCGATGCGGTGCATGACATCAAGCGGCGCTTTGCCGATGGCGACCATGTGATCGTCCATTATCATGTTCGAAGGTTCGAGGGCGATCCGGGCTTTGCGGTGATGGATATCTTCCGCATCGAGGGCGACATGATCGTCGAGCATTGGGACACGGTGCAGGATGTGCCGACGGACAGCCCCAATCCCCATTCGCCCTTCTGAGCCGGAGAAAGAGCATGCGGTTCAAAGACAAGATCATATTGGTCGTCGGCGGCAATAGCGGCATTGGGCTTGCCAGCGCGCAAGCCTTTGCAGCGGAGGGCGGGATCGTGCGGCTGACCGGGCGGGATCAGGCAACGATCGACGCGGCGGTGGCGAACATAGAGGGCGCGCGGGGCTATCGCGCAGACATGGCTGATCTGGATGCGATGGACGCGGTGATCGCCGATATCGCGGCGCAGGACGGGCGGATCGATACGCTGTTCGTCAATGCGGGCGTGGGTGGGTTCGCGCCGCTGCGCGACCTGACGCTGGCGGATTGGGACCATGTCCATGGCGTCAATCTGCGCGGCTGCGTGTTCGCTATTCAGAAGGCATTGCGGCTGATGGGCCGAGGTGGATCGATCGTGGCGACGGGGTCGATCGGCGGCCATGCCTTTGTGCCGGGCAACACCGCTTATGCGGCGGCCAAGGGCGGGCTTTATGCAGCGCTGAAAGTGATTGCGGGCGAACTGGTAGGTGAAGGCATTCGCGTCAATCTTGTCAGTCCCGGTCCGATTGAAACGCCTTTACTGCATCGCAATCCAGGCATGAGCGAGGCCGATGTGGACAATCTGCGCGAGGCGATGATCGCGGCCGTGCCGATGAAGCGCATAGGCCGTGCGGAGGAAGTCGCGCGCGCCGTGCTGTTTCTGGCTTCGGACGAGGCCAGCTTTATCACCGCCGCCAATCTGTTCGTGGATGGCGGGACTTTGGAATTAGGGTGATTGGGGAGTTGGGATGATGGATATGTTTTCGACGCTGGACAATCCGCGGCTGGAGTTCGCGATGGAGGTGCGGCTGCAATTCCCCCGCGTCCAGATGATCGCCAACACCCCCTGGGGCGGCAATCGCAGTGCGGTCTATGTGGAGAGCGGCACGTTCGAGGGGCCAAGGATCAAAGGCAAGGCGGTGCCGGGATCGGGCGGCGACTATGCCTATTTCCGGCCAGACGATGTGGCCGTGTTCGACGCCCGCTACATGCTGGAAGAGGAGGATGGCACGCTGATCCTGCTCAACAACCGCGGCTTTCTGTGGGGGCGCAAGCCCGATACGATGCAGCGCCTGCGCGACTGGGCCTTTGCCGGGGGCGAACCGGTGGAGCAGCAGGATTATTATCTGCGCGGCAATCCCAGTTTCGAATGTCCGGTCGGCAAGCATGACTGGCTGACGAAGCATGTCTTCATCGGCGTGGGCGAGCGGCGATCGGACGGCAACGTGCTGCGCTATTATGCGCTGACTTGACCATGTCGTCATTGCGAGCGCAACGAAGCAATCCATGGTGCGCCAATGGATTGCTTCGCTGCGCTCGCAATGACGGAGGTTGTTAGAGCGAGATCAGCGCGTCCAGCGCAATCGCGCCCTGTCCCTGCGGATAAACGATCACCGGGTTGAGATCGACTTCGCTGATCGCCGGGGTGGCGGCAACCATCTGGCCCAGACGCTGAACGATGTCGGCGACCGCGCCGATATCCATGGCCGGGGCGCCGCGGAAACCGTCGAGCAGCGGCGCCATGCGCAGCTTGCGGATTTGTGCAATGATCGCGTCGCGTGTCAGATCGGGCGGCAGCAGGCAGACATCGTGCAGCAGTTCCGCCGCAACACCACCGAAGCCGACGAGGATGGTCGGTCCCCAATGCGGATCATTACGCGCGCCGACGATCATTTCGACGCCCTTGGCCGCCATCCCCTCCACCAGTACGCCGTCCAGCAGCAGGCCGGGGCGCGAGGCGGCAAGATTGGCCATCAACCGGTCCCAACCTGCCGCAACCGCATCTGCGTCGGTCAGGTTGATGATGACGCCGCCAGCATCGCTCTTGTGCGGCAGTTCGGGCGATTGCGCCTTCAGCACCACCGGATAGCCGAGGCGATCGGCGGCGGCGACGGCTTCGGCGGCGCTCTGTGCCAGTTCGAAGGCGGGGAAGGCGATGCCCTGCGCGCCCATGATCGCTTTCGATCGATGTTCGGGGATGGTACTGCCAACCTGTGACAGACCCTCGACCGGCTGGGCGTCGAGCGTGGCGACCGCCGTGTCACGCTGACGATGCGCGGCGATGCGGGCAAGCGCACGCAGCATCCGTTCGGCGGTCGGCAGATAGGTGACGCCCGCTTGCCGCAGGGCGGTCAGGTCTTCCGCGAAAACGCCGCCGCCTTCATCCACACCACCGACGATGACCGGCTTGGTGGCGCCAATCTGCTTCAGGGCATCCAGCACGGCACCGAACTTGATATGCGATGTGCCGGTGTCGGTCTGGATCAGAGTCAGCAATATGGTGCCGATCCGATTGTCCTGCGCCAGCGCGGCGAGGGTGCGGCCATAGAGGCCGGGATCGACCAGTCCCTGCGCGGTGATGTCCATGGGATTCGTGACGGGGACGAAATCGGGCAGCGCGGCGCGCAGGGCCGGACTGTCCGCATCGGTCAGCTTGGGAAGGTTGAGATCGACCGTCTCGGCCAGGTCGAGCATCATCGCCTTGAACGCGCCGGATTCGGCGATGACCCCGGTGCCGCCTGCCCCAGCTTCGGGCGAACGAGTGAGGATTTCAACGACATCGCCCAGTTCCTCCAGCGAGTCGACCAGGATCACGCCGGCGCGCTGGACATGGACGGCCATGACCGCATGATCGCCCGCCATCGCACCCGTATGAGTGGCCGCGCTTGCCGCACCTGCAGCGCTGCGACCGGGGTGCAGCAGCACCACCGACTTGCCGGCGGCACGGGCCGCACGAGCGGCCGCGAGGAAGCGGGCTGGATCGCGGACATGTTCGGCGATCAGCGCAATGACGGCGGTGTCCGGTTGATCGACCAGATAGGCGAGATAATCCTCAATCCCGCTCGCCGCCTCATTGCCGGTGGAGATGTAGCAACTCAAAGGCACATCGCGATGGATCATCGTCGTCGCCAGCACGGCGGCCATGGCGCCCGATTGCGAGACGATGCCGACGCGCTGATCACCCTGTGCCTTCGCCTCCGGCATTTCGATGAAGGTGAGCGAGACATTGTCGCGGAAATTGACGAGACCCAGGCAGTTCGGCCCCTCCACCACCATGCCGGCTTCGCGGGCGATGCGGGCGATTTCCTGCTGATCGGCCAGACCCTGCGGCCCATCCTCGGCAAAGCCGGCGGAGAAGATGACGGCGGCGCCGACACCCTTGCGCGCGAGGCCCCGGATGCTGTCCAGAACGCCCATGCGCGGGATCGCGAGAACAGCGACGTCGACAGCTTCGGGCAGATCATCGACGGATGCAACACAGGGGCGACCGCCAATGTCCGCGCGCTTCGGATTGACCAGATGGATCGGCCCGTCAAACCCCTGCCGCAGCAGATTGGCCAGGACCGAGGCACCGAGCGAGCCGGGCTTGTCGGACGCGCCGACGATCGCGACCGACCGGGGTCGGAGCAGGCGATCGAGCGATGGCGCCGCTATGGTCCGCTGATCCAGGCAAAGCTCTTCCGTCACGCGCATCCCCTTCCAGTCCGTCGAATCAGTCTCCGGTTACGGCCCAGATTGTGCGCCTATGATACAATTCACGCAAGCGCTATTCGACGGCATCCCCCTCGTCAGCCGGGCCGAGCCGGCTCAACAGATCGCGCAACAGATGCACTTCATCGGCGCTGAGACGCGCCGTCGTTCGGGCATCGGAAGCCTTCACGGCCGCCAGCATCGCTTTCACCTGAACCTCGCCATGCGGCAACAGCGCCAGAGCGTTGGTGCGCAGGTCGCGGCCGGGCCGCCGTTCCACCAACCCCTTGTCGACCAAGATGTTGATCAGCTTCATCGCGCTGGACCGGTTGATGCTGAGCGCCCGGCCGAGCGCCGTCTGATCGCAACCCGGATTGTCGCGGATCAGGATCAGGGCGGTCATCTTGGCCGGCGACAGATCATGCTCCGCCAGCGCGGCGCGCGCATCTTCATCCATGCGCAGATTGGCGCGCCGGACCTGATAGCCGACGAGCGACTGAAGGTCGGTCCCCTGTTTCATCCCCACTTTAATCCCTTGCCAATATTGTATCCCTGGCGCACAAATATATGGTACAGCCAGCGACGCGGAATTGCGATAGGCAATGACGTGCACGGCATAAATGGAGAGCGACAGATGGATCGTGATTATCGGATGCTGATCGACGGCGAGTTGGTGCCCGGCGTCAGCCAGTTCGACGTGGTGAACCCGGCGACAGCGCAGCCCTTCGCATCCTGCCCCAAGGCGGATGAGGCGCTGGCAGAGCGCGCGATCGCGGCGGCGAAGAAGGCGCAGCCCGGCTGGGCCGCGACTCCGGTCGAGGAACGCGCCGCGCTGACCAACAGACTCGCCGACGCACTGGAAGCCCGGATCGGCGAGTTTGCCAGCCTGCTGACCGCCGAACAGGGCAAGCCGCTGGATCAGGCCGCCTATGAAATCATGGGCAGCGTCTTCACCCTGCGCGCCTTCGCCGCGATGCGGGTGGAGCCCAAGATACTGAAGGACGAAGGCGGCAACAAGGTGGTCGAACATCGCACGCCGCTGGGCGTCGTGGCGTCGATCACGCCATGGAACTTCCCGCTGATCCTGCTGATGAACAAGCTGGGGCCGGCATTGGTGACGGGCAATACGATGGTGTCGAAGCCTGCGCCGACGACGCCGCTGACCACCCTGCTGTTCGGCGAACTGGCGAAGGACATCCTGCCGGCCGGCGTGCTGAACATCGTCTGCGACCAGAATGAGCTGGGGCCGCTGCTGACCGGACATAAGGATATCGCCAAGGTCGCCTTCACCGGATCGACCGCGACCGGCAAGAAGGTGATGGCATCGTCCGCCGGGACGGTGAAGCGCGTGACGCTCGAACTGGGCGGCAATGACGCGGCGATCGTACTGGACGATGTCGATGCGCGACAGGTCGCCAAGAAGGTCTATCAGGGCGCGATGACCAACGCCGGGCAAATTTGCGTGGCGGTGAAGCGCGCCTATGTGCCCAGCCCGATGTATGACGATTTCTGCGACGAGCTGGCGAAGCTGGCGAACGAAGCGATCGTCGACGATGGCGCCAAGCAGGGCACGACCATCGGCCCGGTGCAGAACAAGATGCAGTTCGACAAGGTCAGCGCCCTGATCGCCGATGCCAAGACGCGCGGCACGGTGCTGGCCGGTGGCGAGCCGATGGACCGGCCGGGCTATTTCATCGCGCCGACCATCGTGCGCGACCTGCCCGAGGATGCGCCGCTGGTGCAGGAGGAACAGTTCGGCCCGGTGCTGCCGGTGCTGAAATATGACAATATTGACGATGTCATCGCACGCGCCAATGACAGCGACTATGGTCTGGCCGGGACGGTGTGGGGCAAGGATGTCGAGCGTGCGACCCAGATCGCGATGAAGATCGACACCGGTACCGTCTGGGTCAACCAGCATCTGGCGATCGACGCGAACATACCGTTCCGCGGCGTGAAGCAATCCGGGCTGGGCGGCGAACTGGGCGAAGCAGGCCTGCTGGAATATACGCAGGCGCATATCGTCAATATCGTCGCGCTCGAAGACGCCTGACGCAAGACGCCTTCGGGATGCAAAAAGGGCCGGTGCAGCATGATGCCGCATCGGCCCTTTTTCGTCAGCCGATATGGGCCCGGCTCTTCATCAGGGGCTGGATATGGGTGCCGAAGGCATCGACCCCTTCCAGAAAATCGTCGAAGGTCAGCAGGACGCCGCCGGTATTGGGTACCTCCGCCATCTCGTCCAGCATGCGGGCGATGCTGGCATAGCTGCCGACCAGCGTGCCCATATTGATGTTCACCGCCCCTTCGGGCGCGGCAAGCTGACGGACATTCGTGTCGCTGTTGACCTGATCCTTGGCGCCCTGTTCCGCCAGCCAGGCGATGGCGTCGATGTCCACGCCGTCATTATAGCTTTTCCACTTGGCCATCGCTTCCTCGTCCGTTTCGGCGGCGATCACCATGACGAGGACGAACACCTGCACGTCGCGCCCCGTCTTCGCCGTGGCGGCGGCAAGCCGGTCATTGTTGAAGGCGAAAGCGGTCGGCGTGTTGACGCCCTTGCCAAGGCAGAAGGCATAGTCGGCCCATTTGGCGGAGAAGGCGAGACCCGCATCGGATGATCCCGCGCAGATGATCTTCATGTCGCCGGTCGGCTGTGGCCAGACGCGGCAATCGTCCATCGTGTAATATTGGCCTTTGAAGTCCGACGTTCCGCTTTCCCACAATTCGCGCAGGATCTGGGCATATTCGTCCAGCATCGTGTAGCGGTTGCGGAAATGCTCTTCCCCCGGCCACAGGCCCATCTGCGTATATTCGGGCGGCTGCCAGCCGGTGATGAGGTTCAGGCCGAAACGGCCATGGCTGATGCTGTCGATGGTATTGCACATGCGCGCGGCGAAGGCCGGCGGGATGATGAGCGTGGGGCAGGTCGCGAAGATCTTAATCTTCTCGGTAACGGCAGCGATGCCCGCCATCAGGGTGAAGCTTTCGAGGCCATATTCCCAGAATTCGGTCTTCCCGCCAAAGCCGCGCAGCTTGATCATCGACAGCAGGAAGTCGAGCCCATGCTTCTCCGCCCGCAGCGCGATCTCCTTGTTGAGGTCGAAACTGGGTTTGTACTGGGGCGCATTCTCCGAAATCAGCCAGCCATTATTGTTGATGGGGATGAAGACGCCGACCTGCATGGTTTTCAGCTCCTGAGAAAATCGAGGACATGGTGATTAAACCATTTTGTGTCTGTTACATTGCAGGCATGACCGCCCCACTCCATCGTCACCAACGGCGCGCCGCCCAACTCACGAGACAAGCCCCAGCCAGCCACGCTGGGGACGAGCATGTCATCCGCCGTCGCTAATACAAGAACCCGTTTCGTCAGGTGCCGAAGTTTCCCGGTTACGTCGAACACCGCCAGCGCCGCAATCCGCTTTTCCATCGTTGCCGCACCGGGAAAGCTGGCCAATTGATGCGGCAGTTCTGCATCAAGTTCTTGCGTATGTGTACTGATCCACCCGGCAGGATAGAGGAAGATCGGCTGGGCGCGCAGAAACGCCTCCACGCCAGAGTGACGCAGCAGGTTGAGCCGTGCTTCGAAACATCGCAGAAAATGCGGATCGGCCTTGGCCCAGCCATTCACCACCACCAATCGGTCGAGCCGCTCCGGCGCCTTGAGCGCGAGTGCGAGGCCCGCCACGCCTCCCGCCGCATGACCTATGATATGCGCGCGTGCAATGCCGAGTGCATCCATCAACGCCAGAATATCGTCTGCAAAATCATCGACGCTCACGACATCGGGCAAGGCCCGGTCGCTGCGACCCGTCCCGCGATGGTCATAAGCGATGACGCGAAAATGCTGGCTGAGCGCGGCTATATTGGGCGCCCAATAGCTTGCCGATCCGCCCAGCCCGCTCGACAGGATCAGCGGCGGCGCGTCGGGCGCGCCATGTTCCTCATAATAGAGCCCTGCCGCCTCAGCCAATGTGCGCGACCGAAGCTATTTCGACCAAACAGTCGGGCTTCACCAGATCGGCGCGGATGCAGTAGCGAGCGGGCTTTGCGCCAGGGAAATAGTCGGCATAGACGCTGTTGAACGCGGCATAATCGGCCAGATCCTTGAGGAAGATATGGTTCATCGCCACATCCTCCAGACTGGCACCGGCGGCTTCCAGCGTTACCTTGATCACGTCGAGCACATGGCGGGTCTGGGCGCCGGCGTCGCCCACATGCAGCACCGCGCCGCCCTCCCCCAAGGCCAGCACGCCGGAGACATAGACGGTGTTCCCCGCCTTCGCCCCGGCCGAATAAGGCGCGATCGGCGTCGGGAATTGCGGCGGATTGATCGGTTCGAACGGCATCAGGCGTCTCCTTGCGGCAACTGGCCTATGCTGCCGCAGAAATCCGCGACACTGCTGACCCAGCCAAAGAATTTCTCGACATTGTAGAGCGTTGCCTGATGGACGAAATCCGGCCCCAGATGATGGGTGGCATCGTCCAGCATGACGCTGAAATATTCGAGGTGGAAGGCGTCGCGCAGCGTCGATTCGACGCAGACATTGCTGGCGATGCCGACGAAGATCAGGGTGCGCACGCCCCGCGCGCGCAGCACGCTGTCGAGTTGGCTGTTGAAGAAGGCGCTATAGCGGGTCTTGTGCACGCGGATGTCGCCGGGCTTGGGCGTGAGCGCATCGACCAGTTCATAATCCCAGCCTCCGCGCGCCAGAAATTGCCCCTGTAGTTCCGGCCGGGCGCGCATGGTCTTGAGCGCGTTCGATTTGTGCCAGTTGGGCGATCCGGGACCGCCCGCCTCGACATAATCGCCGTCCCAGCCATTTTGCAGATAGACGACCGGCATGCCAGCACCCCGCGCCACGTCCAGCACCTGCGCGATCCGGCCGATCACGTTGGCCGCGCCGCCAATGTCAAAGCCCGCCAGATCGACATAACCGCCCGGCGAGGCGTAGGCATTTTGCATGTCGATGACGATCACGGCGCTGCTCGCCGGGTCGACCCGGACCGGTTCCGGCCGCGCGGACAGTATCACGCTGGTCGAGCCGGTCGATGGCGGGGTGATGGCGACGGACATGGGGCGATCTCCCTGGACAGGAAGGCAACTTTCCCCAATGGCAGGGCAGATGCAAGCGCAACCATGATGAATGGCTGGCTCATCATCGCGCGGGCAGAAAGATCAGTCGCCGGATGCCAAAGCGATTGCGTCGATTTCGACCAGACAGCCATGGTGGAGTTCGGCGACCGGCACTACGGTCCGCGCCGGCCGCGCATCGGGCAGCATGGCGGCATAGACAGCGTTGAAGGCCGGCCAGTTTTCGACGCCGACAATATAGGCGGTCACGCGCGCGAGCTGGCCGGGATCGCTGCCGGCGGCGGACAGGATGGCCAGCATGTTGCCGATCGCCAGCCTTGCCTGATCGTCGAAGCTCAGGTCCGCCCGTATCCCGACGGCCGGATCGACGGGCAACTGGCCGGATATGAAGACGAAGCCATTGGCGCGGGTCGCCTGCGCATAATGGCCGGCGGGCTGCGGCGCATCGGCTGTTGAGATAGTCTCGACCTGCATCACCAGCCTCCAAATCTTGGCCAGACGGCCTCTATCGATTGAGTCCCGCCCGACAGGACATGATAGCGATCATGCTGGGCGCCGGTCGCGCAGGCGTGATTGGGAAGGATGCGAACCCTGTCCCCAATCGCAAGATCGGGCAGCGTCCCGCTGGAGCCGGGCCGCAGCGCCAATATGCCATGTTCCTGATTGGCATCCGCCACGATCAGATCGCCGAAGGGGCGACCATGTTGATCGCAGACCAGACCATAGCCCTGATCCACCGCCTGCCGGGCCGTACCCCGATCGCGGGACAGCGCCATCCAGCCGGCATCCACCAATATCCATCCCTTTTCGCGCTGATGACCGATGACGGTGGACAGAAGCGACAGGGCAATATCATCGACCGTGCACACGCCGATCCCGGCCATCACCAGATCGAAGAAGACGAATACTCCGGCCCGGACTTCCGTCACGCCGTCGAAGCTGGTGCCGAAATGGGCGGTCGGCGTCGATCCCACGCTGACGACCGGGCAGGAAAAGCCTTTGGCCCGCAGCCAGTCCGCCGTGGACACGACCGCCAGCCTTTCTTCCTCCGCGCAGGCGCGCAAGGCTTCATCGCTGCGTGCGCCATAGCTGCCACCGGCATGGGTCAGCACGCCGCGCAGTTCCGCGCCGTCCGCCAGAGCCGACGCGATGGCAAGCTGTGCGTCATGATCATCCGGCCGGACGCCCGATCGATGGCCGTCGCAATCCACTTCGATCAGGGCGGGGATAGCGACGCCTGCATCCCGCGATGCACGGGCCACGGCCTGCGCTTGCTCCACGGAATCGAGCACGACGGCAATGTCGACGCCTTCGGCTTTCAGCGCCAATATGGCGGGCAGCTTGTCGGGGCTGATCCCGACCGCGTAGATGATGTCGCGCACCCCGGCCTGCGCGAACAATTGCGCTTCACGCAGCGTCGATACGGTGGCCGGTCCGTGCGGCGTGGTCATCAGACGATGCGCGACGTCGACCGACTTGGCGGTTTTGAGGTGCGGACGCAGGTTCACGCCCAGTCCGTCCAGACGACCCCGCAGACGCGCGATATTGCAGTCCATCCGGTCGGCGTCGAGGATCAGGGCGGGGGTGGAAAGCGTCGAGAGAGTCTGTTCAGGCAAGGTCATGCTGCTCCGGCTGGAGGTCGCATAATGCGTGCCGGTGGGAAATTATCAAATCCAATCTGCCAGATAGCGCAAAGGGCGGCGCGTCCTGCGACACGCCGCCCTTTCCTTTTTTATTCGACAGTCAGGATCAGAAGCGAACCTTCGCGCCGACAGTCATGTAACGGCCGATCGTGTCATAGTGGATCGCGCCATAAGTGGTCAGCGGCGGATCGCGATCGAACAGGTTGTTGACGTTGGCGAACAGGGTGAACTTGTCGATGTTCACCTGACCGCCCAGGTCGACATAGACGCGAGCCGCGATGTCATTGTTGGCGATGTCCAGCGCATGGTTGAACTTGCCGCCGCCGACATAGCGAACGCGGGCATCGATCGACACATCCTGATTGGTGTAGTTGATCGAGCCCGTGGCGCGCCAGTGCGGCGTGCCGAAGCTGACATTGTCACCCACGTCGCCGGCCCGATCGACGGTGGTCTTGCCATCGTTGATCAGCACCTTGTCGACATAGGTGGCGAGGCCACGGAAGCGCATCGTGCCACCCATACCACTGCTGACCTTGCTGAGCGGCAGGGTATAGCTGGCTTCGACGTCCACACCGCTGGTCCTGTACTCGGCCAGGTTGATATAGGTGGTGTAGATGGTCGTGGGCGCACCGTCGCTGTCGCGAACGATCTGGCTGCACAGATTGTCGTTCCCACCGGCACAACCGGTGATCACATCCTGCGCGCCGAGCGAGGTGATCGCGTCCTTCAGCTTGATGTTATAATAGTCGACCGACAGATTGAAGCCCGGCAGGAAGGTCGGCGTGAACACCGCGCCCAGAGTCAGCGTGCTGCCGATTTCGGGCTTCAGGTTCGCGTTGCCGCCGCCATAGCGGGTGACGGAATAGGTGTGGCTCTTACCCTCATCATCGATTTCGGCAACCGTGGTGAAGCTGGTCGTGCTGGTGGTGTAGAGTTCGGCCAGGCTGCCCGAACGAATGTCACGCGAACGCGACGCACGGATCAGCAGGTTGTCGAAGATGCGGTCGGTCAGACCCAGCTTCCAAGACCAGATGCCACCGCTGGTGCTGTAGCGGCTGTACCGGGCCGCGCCATTGACATCAAGCTTGCTGAAGGGCTGATCCAGCAGCGGGAGGGCGACTTCGGCGAAGCCTTCCTGCACGTTGAACCCACCATTAAGCGGCGAGAAGTTGAACCGGCTGAACCCGCCGGCTGCCGAGGTGGCGTCGAGGCTGTTGGTGACCTGTTCTTCCCAGCGTGCTTCGGCACCAAAGGCGACCGAAACCGGGCCGGCCCAGGTGGAGAAGGGATCACCGCGAAGGCTGGCGCCGGTGGTGTCGAGCTTGGTCGTGTAGATGACCTTGGCGACGTCGCCGAAGACATAGTCGATCGCGGCTTGGCTGGCAGTGCCGGTGCCCAGGATATTGAGCGGCGAGCAGCCCGAATTGGCGTTGGTCAGGGTGACACGGCAAACGATATTGCCGCTCGAATCCGTCACCGCGTCAAGCGCGTTGCTCAGCTTCGTGCCGTTGATCTGGTTGTCATAGCTCTGCATGTTGCGGTTTTCGCCATGGCTGTAATAAGCCGAATAGCGCCACTTGCCGTCCGCGAAGCTGCCGTCGACGCCGATCGCGCCTTCGATATTCTGGCGATAATAGCCGAAGGTCCGATAACCATAATCCTCGAACACGCGGCCGACCTTGACGGTGGTTTCCTTGGCAGCGGCCAACTGGCTCTGGATGTCCGACGACAGATAGGGGTTGGTCGCCGACAGGGTGTAGGTGCCGCTTTCCGCATAGAAGGGATATTTCGCCCAGATGCGGCTGTAGCTGCCGTCCGCCCAGAAGGTGGCGTCGCCCACTTCGAAGCTGGCGCGGGCATAGCTGTTGACGCGCTGATAGGGGTTGGTCAGCGAATATTCGTCGTTGGTGGCGACGCCTTCGCCGCCGACCATGGTCGAACCGCTGATCTGGCTGCCATATTGGAAGTCGCGCAGCGTGCCGTCCGAATTGAAGGTCTGACCCTTCAGCGTGCCCGAGGTGATCAGGCCACCCAGGCTGGTGGTCGAAGCGTTGACGTCGCGGACCAGAATATAGTCATGGTCGCCATCGGTCGGTGAGAAGAGGTTGGCGCTGCCGACATTCTTGCGCGAATTGCGATCGAGAATGCCGTCATCCTTCTGATATTCGCCGCCGATCATGAAGTGACCGCGGCCATCAGCGAACTTGGTGCCGAAGGTGGCGTCGAGGCTGTAGCGATAGCCGTCGCCGCGCGAGGACAGGCCATTCTGGGCGCCCAGCGTCAGGCCTTCCAGATCATCGTCCAAGATGATGTTGACCACGCCGCCGATCGCGCCCGAACCCCAGGCCGCCGATGCGCCGCCGGTGACGACTTCGACCCGCTTCACCAGACCCTGCGGCACGGTGTTAAGGTCGGACGAGCCGGTGAAGCGGCGGTTGTTCAGCAGGGTCAGCGTGCGGGTGACGCCCAGACCGCGAAGGTCCATTGCCGAGGAGGAGGAATTGGTGTTGGCGACGGTGCTGGCCGGCGACTGGGTCGCGCGGAACTGCGGCAGGTCGTTCAGAACCTGCGCGATGCTGGGACGAGCACCCTGGCGCAGTTCGGTTTCACCGATGACGGTGGTCGGCGTCGGCGCTTCGAAGCCCTTGCGGTCAATGCGCGATCCGGTGACGACAATGGCCGGGGCCGCTTCTTCGACAGCTTCATCGGCGGCGGCAGGCGCGGCGTCCTGCGCCATGGCGATAGACGGAGTGGCGAGCGACAGCACCAGAGCGGCGCCGGCAGTCCCCGCCATCAGCAGGCGGCGTAGTCCTTCTTCATTGTAACGCATCTTGATAGTCCCCTTATGCTCTTGCTTTGATTATGGCCGCGACCCGAGCGGCTCTTGTGTAATGTCCTGAAAAATCAGTCCGCGACGCGGCGGAAGGCGACGTCGTAGGCGCGGCCTTCGCCAAAGCGCAGGCCAGTGACGGCGCCATTGGCATCGCGTTCGAACTTGACCGTGATGCGCGAGGATTGCGGCATCGCTTCGCCAGTGAAGACGTCGGCATAAGCGGGCGTCAGCGGCTGGTTGTACCAGCGCGGGCCGCTATAGATCAGCTTGTCGCCATCCTGCCGGAAGCTGAGGCAGGCGAAGGTGTCGACCCCGCAGAAGCGGCCGACATAGGGCTTGGGATCGAAAGCGGTGACGGCATCGACCTTGCGATAGGCGACCTTTTCGCCCTCCCGATGTTCAAGCGTCAGGCCGGTCTTGCTGAAGGCGAAGATATCCTCGCGCTGGGCCCAGCGGCCCGGACCGACCGGCTTCAATACCTTGCCATCGGCACGCAGATTGCCCTTGTCGTCGCTGTCGAAGCGGACCGGGAAGCCGGTCATGCCGTCGGCATAGACACCCGAGGGCAGCGCGCCCTTGGGCGCATAGGGCTTGGCATTATAGGCCGGCAGGAAGATGTCAGCGACATCGCGACCCAACGTCGGCGTATCGGCATTGCCGGTATTGCAGAGCAGCGACACGGCCAGCTTCTGCTGCGGATAGCGCGCCATCCATGCGCGATAGCCGCCGGTCGACCCCGAATGGCTGACTTCCTGCACGCCATGATGATCCAGGTTCACCAGCGCCAGCGCATAGGCGATCGGCGTGCCATCATTCAGCTTGGTGGGGGTCTGCATCGTCTCGGTGAAGCCGGGGCCGAATGTGTCGGCATCGAGCGCCGCCTGCCACTTCACCAGATCGCCCACCGTGGTCAGCAGGCCGCCATTGCCATAGGCATCCTCGATCACCTGATCGTTGCGATAGACGCCATCTTCAAATTCATAGGCGCCGGTGCGGCCCGCGACGACATCGGCATGATCATCGCGCCAGCGGGTATGGGTCATGCCCAGTGGCTTGAAGATATGATCCTGAGTGAAGTCGGCGAGCGACTGGCCGCTGACGCGGGCGACGATGATCGCCAGCAGATTGAAATTGGTGTTGCTGTACAGATAATGGCTGCCGGGCGCGAAGTTCAGCTCCTTCTGGCGCGCGACGATGTTCAGCATATCCTGATTGTCGGCGGTGCGGCTGTTGCGCGGCCAGCCTTCGATCGCAGCGACCGAGCCCCAGTCGCGCAGACCGCTTGTGTGGTGCAGCAGGTGGCGGATCGTGACCGGCGTGCCGTAATCGGGCATTTCCGGCACGAACTTGCGAATATCATCGTCCAGCGACAGCTTGCCCGCACGTGCCAGCATCAGCGTGGCGGCGGCAGTGAACTGTTTGGAATCGGAACCGGCTTCGAAGATGGAATCGGTGCTGATCGGCACACCCAGCTCCAGGCTGGCCATGCCATAGGTACGGGTGGCGATCGCCTGTCCTTCGCGCGAAACGGCGACGGCGCAACCGGGAGCATCGGGCTTGGCCCAGCGCGCGAACAGGGCGTCTACGCGGGCGATGCTGGCCGGATTGGCCGGAGCGGGCGCGGCGGCGCTGGCCGTACCGGCGACGCAAAAGGACAGGAACGCCCCCGCAAGCGAAGGCAGCTTGATCGTCATGTCTGATTCCCCTTGCGCGCGCCTAAGAAAGGCGAGCGCTGATCTTGTCGGTCCGCAGCCTTTGGCGCGGTTGCAGCATGGCTTAACCGGAGTCGCTGTCATGAACCTGACACAAGCGGGAAAGACGCCGACTACACGCAATCTATGGCAAGCAAGCGAGTCCCGACCTTCCCTTTTGCGTCGGAATGGGTCATGCACGGCGCAATTTCCTGCTGCTTTCGAGAGGATGCCGCGTCACGGAGTCGGGTATGCGGTTGTTGCTGGTGGAAGATGATGAGCGGCTGGCGCGCGGCATGGTCGCGTCGCTGGAAGCGGCAGGCTTTGCCGTCGACATATTGACCAGCGGTGAGGATGCATTGCGGCTGGCCAGCCAGGAACCCTATTGCGCGATCGTGCTGGACCTGGGCCTGCCGGACATGGATGGGCTGGACGTGCTGAGCCAGTTGCGCGCGCGCGGCGCGGCAACGCCGATCCTGATCCTGACGGCGCGCGACATGATCGACGACCGGATCAACGGGCTGGACCGGGGTGCGGACGATTATATGGCCAAGCCCTTCGACCCGCGCGAACTGGAATCGCGCATCCGTGCGCTGGTCCGCCGCAGTCAGGGATCGCCCGATCCGGTGATGCGCATCGGTGCGCTGACCTTCGACCGGTCGAGCCGGACGGTCTATCTGGACGATGTGATACTGGACCTGCGCCGCCGCGAACTGGCCGTGCTGGAAACGTTGATGGGACGGCCCGGCAAGGTCGTGGCCAAGGAACGGCTTTCGGCCGAAATCTTCAACTTCGACGATGCGGTGACGCCCAATGCGCTGGAAGTCTATGTCGGCCGCCTGCGCAAGAAATTGCAGCCGTCCGGCCCGGCGATCCGCACGATCCGTGGCCTTGGCTATATGATCGAAGCGGCCTGACGATCCCTTAATGCGCCAGTCTCCCCATTCTCTCCGGCTGCGCCTGACCGGCGCGGTGTTGATGCCGCTGGCGGCGCTGGTGCTGCTGTTCTGCGTCATCACGGCGCTGGTCACGCATGATACCGAAGCCAATACGGTCGACCGGGTGCTGATCGGATCGGTACGGACATTGAGTCTGGCTTACAACAACCCGGCGGCCGACCGGGAGCGGCTGGTGCCGCTGGTGATCCACCTGCTGCGGCGGCGCGCGCGGCCAGTCGTGCTCTACAGCGTCTATCGCGGGCAGACCCTGATCGCTGGCGACCCTGCCCTGCTTCCACCCGCTGATTATAGCGCGACATGGGATGGCATGCTCGACCGGCACAAGCCCACCACTTTCGTCAACGCCTATCGCGAGAACCGCATGGTGCGCGGCTATCTGGACCCGGCCGATGCCCGGCAGGTAACGCAGGCGGCTTATCTGCGCAGCGGTACGCTGCATGGTAAACCGGCGCGGATCGCCACCGAAATTCGCCGGGCACAGGGCGACACGGAGCTGATCGCGATTCAGGTCGCCGACTATATGGACGATCGTGCCGCCTATGAACGCACCTTCCTGCAACAGGTGGTGCTGGCGGGGCTGGCCGCCCTGATCCTGACCGGCATGCTCTTCTGGTGGGCGATCGAATGGGGGTTGCGCCCGCTGGTGGATCTCACCCAGCAGGTCGATATGGCACGACGTGATGCGCCAGCGACGTTCCGGCTGGAAACACCAGAAACCGGGCCGGTCGAGATGCAGCCTTTCGTCGCGGCCTTCAACGGGTTGATGGCGCGGTTGGAAAGGGCGACCGAGTCCCTGCGCCAGTTTACGTCCAATGCATCGCACCAGATGCGCACGCCGCTGGCCGTCGCGCGGGTGCAACTGGACGTGCTGGACCGGTACGGTCCGACATCGCCGCAGGGCAAGGCGGCCTTGCAGGACATTCCGCATGCCATCGATTCGCTGGAGCAATTGTTGCGCCAGTTGATTGCCCTCGCCCGCAGCGAGGATCAGATCGGCACGCAATTGCGGCCCTTCGATCTGGCGGAAGTGGCCGCCACCGTCACCGGAGAGCGGGCGGCGCAGGCGCCGGCCGACATCGACATCGGCTATGACAAGAGCGTGGAAGGCCCGGTCATGGCGGTGGGCCAGCCAACACTGGCGGCCGAACTGATCGGCAATCTGCTCGACAATGCGATCCGCTATAATCGGCCGGGTGGCAGCGTGTCCGTCCATGTCGATCGCGATGAAGAAGGTGCCATCGTCGCAATCGACGATGACGGCCCCGGCATTTCGGCAGCCGATCGGGAAAAGGTGTGGGAGCGTTTCTATCGCATCCCCAATCGCAAGGCGCCTGCAGGAACGGGGCTGGGCCTGCCGATCGCCCGCGCCATTGCCGAGCGGATGGGCGCGACGATCAGCCTTGAGGACGGGCGGTCGGGCAAGGGGCTGTGCGCTATCGTCCGTTTCAGGTCCGACATCGCCTGACGCGCCACCGGGCGGGCAATCGCCTCTGTGACAGGTTCATGTCAGCCGCGGCGGCTATCCCCATGGCAAAGCCGATCCCGGCCGGAGCCAAGGGGAAATTCCATGCCGTTGCCCATTTCATTCCGCTGCAAGGCGCTGCGCAGCCTGTCTCTCGCGGGCGCCGCCCTGATGATGACCGCCGCCCTCCCGTCCCATGCGGAGGAAGAGGAGAGCGGTGGCAAGCTGACTACGGCAACCGTGCCGAGCACCCCGATCGCGGGTGAGTTCAGCTTCGCAGCGGTCGGCGACCTCATCTATCTGCGCCCGATGCTGGCGACGATCGAGAAGCAGTCGCCCGACATGCTGGCCATTCTGCGCGGTGCGGACGTGACCTTCGCCAATTTCGAGACGACCGCGCTCGACCTCAAGACCTTCAAGGGATCACCGCAGGCGGAATCGGGCGGCACCTGGATGCTGGCTGATCCCGCCGTACCGGGCGACGTCGCCAAGATGGGCGTCGATATCGTCGGCCATGCCAACAACCACGCCACCGACTGGGGCGTCGAGGGTCTGTATGACACGCTGGACCTGCTGGATGATGCGCATCTGGTCCATGCCGGCACCGGCCGCAGCATGACGGCGGCGCGGGCGCCCGCTTATTTCGATGGGCCGCATGGCCGTGTCGGGCTGATTTCCGCCACCACGAGCTTCACGCCGATGTCGCCCGCCTCCGACCCGTTGGGTCAGGTGCCGGGACGCGGCGGCGCCAATGCAATCCGCAGCACGGAAATCGGACTGGTGTCCGACGCCGATCTGGCGACCATCGCCCGTCTCGCCGGGACCAAGGCCGGCGCGCCGGTCAAGATGAAGGGCCGCGAATATCGCGCGACCGCCACCCCCGCCACGCCGATGACGATCGAATATGATCTGAACGCCAAGGATGTGAACGCCAATCTGCTGGCCGTGCGTCAGGCCCATCAGAATGGCAATTTCACCGTCTTCTCGCTGCACAATCATGAACCGGGCAATGCCTTCCAGACGCCCGCCAATTTCGCGCCGACGCTGGCGCATCAGGCAATTGATGCCGGGGCGGACGTCTATGTCGGCCATGGTCCGCACCAGTTGCGCGGCATCGAAATCTACAAGGGCAAGCCGATCTTCTATTCGCTCGGCAACTTCGCGATGATGAACAATAGCCTCGATGACCTGCCGGCCGATATGTACGACCAGTTCGGCATCACGCCGGGCAGCGTGACTGCGCCGGAACTGCTTCAGGCGCGCGGGGCGAAGGAATTTGGCGATCCCAACCTCTATGAAACGGTGATCGCGGTCAGCCAGTATAAGGATGGCAAGCTCAGCGAGATCCGCCTCTATCCCGTGGATCTGGGCGTCAACGCGACGGGCGCGGGACGCGGTGTGCCGCATCTGGCGGACGCAACGGTTGGCGCGCGTATCCTCGCCCGGTTGCAGCGCCTGTCGCAACCCTTTGGAACGCATATCGACATCGCGCGCGGGATCGGCATTATCCGCGTCAGCGGATCGAACTGATCCCCCTATCGTCATCAGCCGCGCCGCGGCCGAGGAGTATCCTGACCATGTTGCCCCCTTTCAAATCCCTGTCGTTCCTGGCGGTTGCCGGGCTGCTTTCCACGTCCGCCATGGCCATCGCTGCGGGATCGGCACCGTCCTTCGACGTCGCGCGGATCAGCAACGACATAAAGACGCTGTCGAGCGACGAATTTGAGGGTCGCGGCCCGGCCACCCGCGCCGAAACCAAGACCATCGACTATGTCGCCGGACAGATGAAGGCGGCGGGCCTGAAGCCTGCGGGGCAGAAGGGCACATGGTTCCAGGACGTGCCGCTGCGCATGTCGAACATCAGCGGCACCCCGACCCTGTCGATGACGATCGGCGGCACGGCACAGGCGCTGACGCAGGGCGGTGAGGTTGCGATCCGCGCAGCCGAAACCGGCCAGTCCTCGGTCAAGTTCGCCGATCTGCCGCTGGTCTTCGTCGGCTATGGCGTGAAGGCGCCCGAGCGCGGCTGGGACGATTTCAAGGGCGTGGACCTCAAGGGCAAGATCATGGTCGTGCTGGTCAACGACCCCGACTTCGAAGGCGGCGAAGGCGATTTCGGCGGCGAGCTGATGACCTATTATGGCCGCTGGACCTATAAATATGA
The DNA here is from genome assembly GCF_900109095.1 of Sphingobium sp. AP50. Taxonomy (GTDB): domain Bacteria; phylum Pseudomonadota; class Alphaproteobacteria; order Sphingomonadales; family Sphingomonadaceae; genus Sphingobium. The sequence continues at coordinate 47,650 of NZ_FNYZ01000019.1, read as the reverse complement.
GGAAGCCGCGCGACAGGGCGCGGCCGGCGTGCTGGTGGTGCATGAAAGCGAGCCGGCCTCCTATGGCTGGGCGACGGTCAAGAACAGCAACACCAACACCATGTTCGACATCGTCCGCACCGATCCGAAGTCCGCGCACACGCAGATGGAAGGATGGGTGCAGAAGGATCTGGCCGCCAGGCTGTTCGCAGCCTCGGGCATCGATTTCGACGCTGCCAAGGCAGCGGCGCGGAAGAAGGACTTCCAGCCCATCCCGCTGAAGGCGACGATGAGCGCCGACTATGCGGTGAAGTCGGAAATCATCACCTCGCACAATGTGGCCGGGCTGGTGCAGGGCAGCAAATATCCGAACGAGACCGTGATCTATTCGGCGCATTGGGATCATCTGGGCATCGGCGCGCCCGATGCAAAGGGCGACACCATCTATAATGGCGCGCGCGACAATGCGTCGGGCACGGCGGCGCTGCTGGAGCTGGCGCGCGCCTATGCCAAGGGGCCGAAGCCCGAACGGACCGTGCTGTTTCTGGCGGTAACGGCAGAGGAAAAAGGCCTTCTGGGGTCCGAATATTATGCCGACAGCCCGTTGCGGCCGCTGGCGACGACGGCCGGCGTCATCAATATGGATGGGCCGCTGGGTATCGAAAAGACCACCAATTTCAGCATTTCGGGTTCGGCCAAGCTGGGCATGCTGGACCTGCTGACCGAGGAAGGCGAGAAGCTGGGCCGCCATTATACGCCTGACGCGCGGCCGGAAGCGGGCAGCTTCTATCGTTCGGACCATTTTTCCATGGCCAAGCGCGGCGTGCCCGCAATCTCCTTCAATCCGGGGCGCGAACTGGTGAATGGCGGCGCGGCGCGCGGCAAGGAACTGGGCGATATCTACACCCGCGATCGCTATCACCAGCCAGCCGACGAATATGATGCCAGCTGGGACACCAGCAGCTGGCAGGGTGACATGACCCTGCTCTACAATGTCGGTCGCCGCGTCGCCGACAGCCATGTCTGGCCCAACTGGTCGGCAGACAGCGAATTCCGCGCCACCCGCGACGCGAGTGAAGCGCAGCGGAAATAATCGTTACATTCTGATTATTCGGCAGGCGGCGTGGATATCCATGCCGCCTGCCCGCCCTTCCCTCATCCCTGTTCAGCCACCTCTTCGGGCTGAAAGGTTGATGACAGCTTCCCTCTCTAACCGGGCCGTCATCCATGTGGTCGATGCCGCAGGGACCGCGACGCCCGTGCGCCACAGGCCGTTCGATGCGTCGGCAGCGTCCAGACCCGCCCTGCGAACGGCGAGAGGATTTATGAACGACATCTGGACCCATATCGTGGCCGATTTTTCCAATCTCGGCTCTCCATCCGCGCTGGCCGCTTTCGGTCAGGTCGTGCTGATCGACATCATGCTGGCGGCGGACAATGCCATCGTCGTCGGTGCGCTGGCCGCTGGCCTGCCTGCCGCATCGCGGCGCAAGGTGATCGCGATCGGCGTCATCGCCGCGCTGATCCTGCGGATCGCTTTTGCTCTGGTCGTCACGGAACTGATGCAACTGGTCGGGCTGGTCTTTGCCGGTGGCCTGCTGCTGGTCTGGGTCGCATGGAAGATGTGGCGTGAATTGCGGTCGGGCGGTGAAGCCGAAGATGGCGAGGATATCGCCGGAAAGGCTGCGCCCAAGGGCTTTGCGCAAGCGGCTTGGGCGGTGGCGATTGCCGACGTGTCGATGAGCCTGGACAATGTGCTGGCGGTAGCCGGCGCAGCGCGCGAACATCCCGGCATCCTGATCGTCGGGCTGGTCCTGTCGGTCGCCCTGATGGGTATTGCCGCGAACCTGCTGGCCCGCGTGATCGAACGCTATCGCGCAATCGCCTATTTCGGCCTGCTGGTGATCCTCTATGTTGCGGGCAAGATGATCTATGAAGGCGCGATCGATCCGGTGACGGGCCTGATCACGCTGTTCTAAACATGATATAGAAAGGGCGGCTGATCCGGTTCGATCGGATCAGCCGCCCTTTTTTTGTGTCAGTCGATGTCCCGGCGAGCCATCGTCCTGAAACCCAGCGGCGCCGCGATCAGAACCAGCACCACGCGGGTCAGATGATGGATGATCACCACCCCCGGCTCCAGCGACAGGCTGAGCGCCACCATGCTCATTTCGGCAAGGCCGCCAGGTGAATAGGCCAGCGTCAGCAGCACCGGATCAAGGCCGGTCAACGCACCAATGGCCGCCGCCCAGGCAAAGGTGACGGCCAGCAGGATCAGGGTCGATCCCGCCGCCAGCGCCAATGTACGCAGCAAAGCCTTCAATGTCAGGCCGACGAAGCGACAGCCGATGGTCGCGCCAAGGCCGACCTGCGCGGCGGCGAGCGCCCAGCCGGGGATGCGGAAATCGGCAAGGCCGCTCATATGCACGACCGCGCTGACGGCAAGTGGTCCGACCAGATGCCAGGCAGGCAGGCGCAGCAGCTTCCCCAGAAACAGGCCCAACGCCACGCAGCCCCCTGCCCATAGCAGGAGCGACCAGTCCGCCACCACCTCGCCGGTGACGGCCGCCCTCGACGCGATGGCGACCGGGCCATGATCCAGCCGGATGAGGAAGGGCAGGATGAAAACGACGAGGAAAATGCGCGCGCCGTGAATGAGGCCGATCGTGCGTTCGTCCGCGCCCCGCTCCGCGCCCATCACCACCATTTCGGCAATGCCACCGGGCATGCCGGCGAAATAGGCGGTGGCGGGATCGAACTTGGCGACCTTACGAAAATAGGTGACGCATAGCAGCGCCGCGCTGGCGAGGAAGAAGGGCAAGGCGAGGAGCGGAATGATCCAGTCGCGGGCCTGCGGCAACAGGTGCGGGCCAAAGCTGCTGCCCAGCACGACGCCGATCACTGCCGCCATCGGGCGGCGGGTAGCGGAGGATGCCTGTATCGGCAGGCCGATAACGCTGGCGACGGCGCAGGCGGCCATGGAACCCAGCACCCATGGCAATGGCGCGTCGATCTTCAGGAACAGAGCGCCCCCCGCTGCCCCGACAGCGATGGCTGCCAGGAAGCGGAGGGCGCTCTGCGTTGCCCGGTGTTTGACCGATTGCGACCCGTCAGGCAACGAAGGGGAAGGCCAGTGCGATCATGCCGACCAGCGTCATGACGATGCAGACCGCCGCCGCCGGCAGCAGGGTGAAACGCTGATGATCGGCCAGGTCGATACCGGCCAGGCTGACCAGCAGATAGGTGGACGGCACCAGCGGGCTGAGCAGATGAACCGGCTGACCCATCAGCGAAGCACGCGCAATCGCCATTGGATCAACGCCATAATGCGATCCGGCCTCCGCCAATATGGGCAGCATACCGAAATAGAAAGCGTCGTTGGAGATGAAGAAGGTGAAGGGCATGGACAGCAACGCCGTGATCGGCGCCATATAGGGCCCAAGCGCAGGCGGAATGACGCCCACGACTTCCTTGCTCATGGCTTCCACCATGCCGGTGCCGCCGAGGATGCCGGTGAAGATGCCGGCAGCAAAGATCAGCGACACGACCGACAGCACGTTGCCGGCATGGGCGGCGATCCGTTCCTTCTGCTGCGCGACGCCGGGATAGTTGACGATCATGGCAATGGCGAAGGCGATCATCATCAGGACCGAGAGGGGCAGGATACCCCAGACCAGAAGGCCGAGCAGCGCGACCACCAGCGCGGCGTTAAACAGGCGCAGATGCGGGCGACGGGCTTCGGGATATTGCGACACGCCAAGATCGGCGATGTCCACCGCTTCACGCTGCGGCAGATGGACATGGCCCAGACGACGCCGTTCCTTGATGCCGAACCAGAAGGCGAGGCCGAGCAGGAAGGCAAGGCCCGCAATCATGCCGGGGATCAGCGGCAGGAACAGGGTAGCGGGGTCCAGCTTCAGCGCGCTCGCCGCGCGGGCGGTCGGGCCGCCCCAGGGCGTCAGGTTCATGATCCCGCTCGTCACCATCAGCAGGCAGACGAGATAGATGCGCTTCATGTCGAACCGCTTGTACAGCGGCAGCAGGGCCGCGCAGGTGATGATATAAGTCGTCGACCCATCCCCATCCAGACTGACGATCGCGCACAGCACGACCGATCCCAGCAGGATCAGCAGCGGATCTCCATGCACGAGGCGAACCAGTCGGCCGACGAGCGGATCGAACAGGCCCGTATCCGTCATGGTCGAGAAGAAGAGGATGGCGAACAGCAGCATGACGCCGGTCGGCGCCAGATTCTTGATACCGTCGATCATCATGTCGCCAAGGCCCGCCGCCTGTCCGGCGATGACGCCGAACAGCGAGGGGATGATGATCAACGCGACCAGCGGCGTCATCTTTTTGGTCATGATCAGCGTCATGAAGGTGGCGACCATCAGGAAGCCGAGCAGGGCAAGGTTCATCGCTGCGTCCTTGAAAAGGCGGGAGGAAGAAGGATCAGAAAGTCACGCCGACACGCGCGCTGACGGTCTGGCCGTCGTCGCTGCCGGTATAGCTTCCGGCGCGGTTGTTGGTGCGCCAGTGGATGCCGTTCACCTGGATGCGGGTGAAGCTGTTGAGATACCAATTCACGCCCAGCGTCGCGGCCCAGCCGTCGCCACCCAGGACGAGGTCGGTATAGTCCAGATTTTCATAGCGGGCGGTGAGTTCGATTGCGCCCGATCCGCCGTTCAGGACGGGATCGAGAACATTGGGCTGGCCGAAGCTGCCGAGACGCGGGTTATAGGGCGGCAATTCGCCGGTCAGGAAATAGCCGGTCGAAACGCTCCATGCCTTGCTTTCGAAATCAGGGCGGCCGCCGGTCAGGCGCGCCACGCGACGGCCTGCCTCACCCATGACCCACAGGCCGCCGGTATAGCCGCCCAGTTCGACGCCATAGCCAGTGGTCGACTTGCCGCCGAGCAGTTCACCGGTCGACACGCGCACCGCGCCGTTGAAGCGGCCGCCGATGACAGTGCTGCGCGTCAGCGTGGTGGCGGCCGAAGACAGGGCCTCGTCAAAGCCCCATGCGCCGACATGCAGGAGAGACTTGTCCGTCTTGATCGGATTCCAGTGCGCGCGGAAAGCGGCGGTGCGGCTGTCATTGGTCGTCTGTTCGCCATCCACCCGGTCGCCGGTGACGCTAACCGATGCGTGCCAGTTGGAACCGAACATGCGGCCCATGAGGCCGATGCCGTAAAAGCCGCGCTGCGGAATGATCGCGGTGGAAACGACGCCGCGCTCCAGGAAGGGCGTGGAGTCCGACCCGGTGCTGCCTTCGAAGGCGCGGTCGTTGAACAGGTGGCCGACGCGGACGTCATAGTCGACCTTGCTGCTCAGCCGATTGCGCCAGCCCATGAAAGCGGTGACGATGTCGACTTCATTTTCGGAAAAGTCGGTTTCGAACTGGTAGAAGAAATGCGGGCCGACGCCGCCTTCCAGACCCAGACGCAGCGCGCGCATGCCGGTGGTGGTCGTGTTGCGACCCGCATAGTCGGACCCCATGGTGGAACTGACGTCCACCAATATGCGACCGCGCGGCTTGTAGGTGAAAACGCCGTCAGCAGAGCGGAAGACGGGCAACCCCGCGCCCCATTCGGTCGTCACGCCGGACGGATTGGCGGCCACGGCGCGCGCCTGTGCCACGTCGATATCGGCCGGGCCGGGCGGGACGATCTGCGGCGCGAAGGGGGTGACGACCAGAGGCTGGCTCGCCTGTTGCTGCGCCATCTGCTGTGCAGCAACAGGCGCAGCATTTTGAGCGACAGCCTGCCCCTCGATCTTGTCGAGGCGTGCCTTGAGCGCAGCAATTTCAGCCGCCTGCGCCTTGACGAGGGCGGCCAGCTCATCCGCGCTGGGCGTCTGGGCAAGGGCGGGGGTAGCGGCGATCAGCGCCAGCGCGGCGCAACCGCCACGCAGAAGGAAGGCGTTCATTTCTGTTGGGCTCCGGAAGCAAGGGCCGCGTTCCAGTCGCGCAGGAAGCGCTGCTGTTTCAGGCGGTCGAGATTGACGAGAAGCTGGGGACCGACGCGGATCGGTCGCGCCTGCGTGGCGGGCAGGCGGCGACCGCGGGCGTCGGTACGCACCGGCCATAGGCTATGCTGGGCGAGCAGGGATTGGCCCTGACGCGACAGCAGGAAATCGAGGAAAAGCTTGGCGGCGGCGGGATGCCGCGCCTCCCGCGCGATGAAGGCGATGCGCGACATGATGATGGTGTAATCCTGCGGAAAGATCACACCGATGCGCGGATCGCGCCGTGCCCGTTCCACCGCATAGGAACCGATGACATTATAGGCGATGCTGAGTTTTCCCTCGGCCACGCCGCGCAGCATCGGTTCGGTCGTGATCGACAAGGTCGGGCGCGTCGCAGCGATCGCCTCCACCAGCGACCGTGTGTCGCCGGTGATGGCAAAGTCCTGCGTCAGATAGAGATAGCCGGTGTTGGACCGGGCCGGATCGAAGGTCGCGACCTTGCCGGTCAGCGCCCGGCGATCCTTGCGCAGCATCGCTTCCAGCGCAGCATGACTCTGGGGCGGCCGGGGAATCGCCTTCTTGTTATAGACATAGGCGATCGGTTCGGCGGTGATGCCGAATCCCATATTCTTCCAGACAGCCGATGCCGGCAGAGCGGGCTTTTCCGGGCTGGCATAGGCCTGTGCAAAGCCGTCATTGATCAGCTTTACCTGCTGATCCATGGCCGAAGACCAGACGAGATCGGCCGAAGGCTTGCGCGCCCGTGATTCCGCCACGAAACGGCGATACATCTCGTTGGAGCCGAGATCGGCATAGCGGACGGTGACACCCGGATAGCGACGCTGGAAGGCGAGAATGAGCGGCGCCATTTCCGACGTATCGGCATTGGCGTAAACGACGACCTGCCGTTCGGCCTGTGCCGCCGCAATCAACTGATCATAGGAGCGCGGATAGCCGGTCGGCCGTTCCGCTACGGCTGTAGCGGCCGGTATGGCCAGACTTGCCAACGCTGCCAGTATCTGAATAACCCTTCGCATCACCCTGTCCTTTGCTTTCCGTTTCTGTCGTCGGATAAGATGTGAGGGTCAGTTACGAAGCCAAGCTGTCATCAACCTTTCAGCACCAGGTGCCCCATTCGGATTTTGATGATCGAAGATGACGCTGCGCTGGCGCGCAGCATTTCCGCCCTGCTCCGCGCGGGTGGCCACGCCGTGGACCATGTCGCGACAGGGGAAGATGCGCTGTCAGTCGTGGGCAGCGAACCCTATGCGCTGGTGATTCTTGACGTGGGCTTGCCTGATATCGATGGATTCGCCGTGCTGGCGGAACTGCGACGGCGGGGCGAGAAGGTGCCGGTGCTCATGCTGACCGCACGCGATGCGCTGGACGATCGGGTGCGGGGGCTGGATCTGGGCGCCGACGATTATCTGCGCAAACCCTTCGATCCCGAAGAACTGGAAGCGCGGGTGCGGGCGCTGGGGCGGCGGCGCGGTGGCGATCCGACACCGGAAATCAGCGTCGGCTCGCTCACCATCAATCGATCGACGGGCGCGGTGGACGTGGCGGGGCGACCGCTGGACCTGCGCCGGCGCGAACTGGCAGTACTCGAGTCGCTGGCGACTCGCGCAGGACAGGTGGTGCCGCGCGAATTGCTGATCGGCGAGGTGTTCGGTTTCGACGAGCCGGTCGGCGGCAACGCCATCGAGGTGCATGTCACGCGGCTGCGCGGCAAGCTGGCGCCCGACGGCCCCGGCATCCGCACGGTACGCGGCGTGGGCTATATGCTTGATGCCGGGTAAGGCGCGCGCCATTGCGCTGCGCACCCGCCTGCTGGCGGCGATGCTGGGGCCTTTGCTGGGCGCGGCGGCCATTATCGGCGTTGGCGGCGCCACGCTGATTTCCGACGTGGTGCGCCGGACCAACGACCGGGTTCTGGGCGGCGCATTGGGTGCGATCGCGGAGACGGTGCAGGTCGAGCGCGGCGAAGTGACGCTGGACCTGCCGCCCGCCGCCTTCGGCATGCTGGAAAATGGTGAGCGCGACAATGTCTATTACCGGATCGCCGTCGGACCCGCCCTGCTGACCGGCTATGCCGATCTGCCCGCACCCGATCCCAGCACGATGCTGGTGGATCAGCCGCGCTTCCGCTTTTCGACCTATCGCGATCAGGGCATCCGTATTGCCGAGGTGAAGCGGATGCTGCCCCGGATCGAACAGCCGGTCATCGTGCAGGTGGCCGAGACGCTGGACAATCGCAAGACGCTGGCGGGGCAGTTGATCGTCGCTCTAATGCTGGGCGAAGTGGCGCTGGTCGGTGTTGCCGTCCTGCTGCTGCGTCCGGCGCTGGGGTGGAGCCTGCGTCCACTGGCGCGGTTGCGCCGGTCGGTGGAAGCGCGCGACGCCGGGGTGCGGCCCGACTTCTCGCCACTGGATGCCGGGCCGCTTCCCAACGAACTGGAGCCGCTGGCGACGGCATTCGACCATCTTCTGGCGCAGCTCGATCGCGCCACCAGCGGCGTGCGCCGCTTCACGGCCGACGCCTCTCACCAGATGCGCACGCCGCTTTCGGTATTGCGGGTGCAGATCGAACTGGCGCGACGGGGGTCGGTCGCCGCGCTCGATGAAATTGCCGACGCCGTGCAGCGACTGGAACGACTGGTGACGCAATTGCTGGCACTGGCCCGCGCTGAGGAGGCGGGCACCGCGCCGCCACTGGAATCGGTCGACCTGAAGGAAGTCAGCACCGCCGTCATCGCCCGGCTGATCAATCAGGCGATCCATGCCGGGATCGAACTCAATCTCGAATCGCAGGATGATCGCACCTATCGCGTGCAGGCGCATCGGACATTGGTGTTCGAAATCATCGCCAACCTGATCGACAATGGCATCCGCTATAACCAGCCCGGCGGTACAGTTACCGTCACCCTGTCGCATCAGCCCGGTGCCATCCTGCTGACCGTCGGCGATGACGGCCCCGGCATCGCGCCCGAACATCATGACAAGGTCTTCGAACGCTTCTTCCGCGCGAGCGCCCTGACCGGGCCGGACGGCACCGGACTGGGCCTGGCGATCGTGCAATCGGCCGCGTCGCGCATGGGCGCCAGCGTAGAGATCGCGCCGGAGGGACCGGGCACGCACATCTCCGTCCGCTTTGCTGCCGAACAGGGTTAGAGCGCGGCGATCACCGACCGGGTGAAGGCGTCCGTACCCTGCTGCCCGCCGACATCGGCGGTGCGAAGCGCCGGATCATCCAGCACCTGCTCCACCGCCCGTTCGATCGCAGCGGCGGCTTCGATCAGCGCAACATTGTCGTCCCGGCGGCCGCGCCAGTCGAGCAGCATGGCAGCCGACAGGATGAGCGATGTCGGATTGGCGACATTGCGACCGGCGATATCCGGTGCGGAGCCATGCTGGGCCTGCGCGACGCAGATATCGTCCCCCGCATTGATCGATCCGCCCAGCCCCAGACTGCCACACAATTCCGATGCCTCGTCCGACAGGATATCGCCGAACATGTTGGTGGTGACGATGACATCGAATCGGTCGGGTGTGCGGATGAGCAACGCGGCGGTCGCGTCCACGATCAACTCTTCCAGTTCGACATCGGGATAGTGGGTGGCAACCGCGCGTACTTCGCGCAGGAACAGGCCGTCGGACATTTTGACGACATTGGCCTTGTGGACCGCCGTCACTTTCCGCCGGCGACCCTGTGCCAGAGAAAAAGCGGCATGAGCAACCCGGCGGCAGGCCTGCGCGCTGATCTTGCGGACCGACAGGGCAGTGTCGGGATCGGGCATGAATTCGGCTATGCCCGCATACATGTTGCGGTCGGAATAAAAGCCTTCGGTACATTCGCGCACAATGATCAGGTCCATCGGCTTGCGCAGGACGCTGAGGTCCGGGCGCGACCGGCACGGCCGGATGTTCGCGCCCAGATTGAAGCGCACGCGCAATTCCCCCGAAGGATTGATGCCGCCCTGATCGCGCGGGGGATAGTCATAATGCGATACCGGCCCCAGGATTACGCCATCCACCTGCGGCACCCGCGCCAGCACGGCATCCGGGCAAGTGGTGCCCTGCTCCGCCAGGGACGCAAAGCCGATGGACATTTCTTCAAAGGTGAGGTTGAGCGCAAAAGCTTTATCGGCCGCTTCCAGCACCTGCCTGGTCGCTGCGGTGATTTCGGGACCGATGCCGTCTCCCGGCAAAATGAGGATATGCATCCCTGCTCCTGCGATGGCTGATGGAGCCATCGCCGGTCGCATGACGACGGGCCACAGGCAAGGGTCAACCGCCCGTGCTGCGCCGGATCACCAGCCGTGCTTGCAGAATATCGGGCGGCGGCGGCCGGTCCTCGATCCGCGCGACCAGCGTGTCGACCAGCAAGGCGCCCGCACCCTTGATATCCTGCATGACGGTGGTGAGCGGCGGATTGGTCAGGCTGGCGGCGGGAATATCGTCAAAGCCGACAATCGCGACGTCGCCCGGCACGGACAGGCCAGCCTCGGCCAGCGCGCGCATCGCCCCGATCGCGATCAGATCGCTGGCGGCGAAGATGGCGTCGAACGGCACGCCCCGCGCGATCAGCGTTCGGGCGGCCGCCTGTCCGGCATCCTCGGCGGTCAGGGCATCGACCTGAAGTGCGGGATCGGGCGCCACGCCCCGTGCCATCATCGCCTGACACAGGCCGGCATAGCGATCGGCAAATTCGGGATAGTGGTGATCGGCATGTCCCAGAAAGGCGATGGAACGGCGCCCCAGTCCCAGCAGATGATCGCCCGCCAGTCGCCCCGCGCCGATATTGTCCGACCCCACTGTCGGGCCGATCGTATCTTCCCCCACCGATCCCCAGCGGACGAAATGGGTGCCATGACCGACCAGATCAGTCAGACGCCGTTCGTACAGCGTATAATCGCCATAACCGAGCAGGATCAGGCCATCGGCCCGGTGGCTGTCCTGATAGCGGACATGCCAGTCATCCTCCATCTTCTGAAAGGAGATCAGCAGGTCCAGCCCGCGCGCGCCGCATTGCCGCGTGATCGACCCCAGCATCGCCAGAAAGAAAGGGTTGATATTGGATTCGTCGGGCGTCGGATCTTCGAAGAACAGCAAGGCGATCGTGTTGGATCGCTGTGAGCGCAGCGAGGATGCATTTTTGTCGACCGAATAGTTAAGGTCGCGGGCAATCGCCTCGATCCGCTGGCGGGTGGCCAGGCTGACCGATCGCGATCCGCGCAGGGCGCGGCTGACCGTGGGCTGCGACACGCCGGCCAGATAGGCGATGTCGAAGCTGGTCGGCTTGCTGCTGGGCTGGCGTCCCATCTCTCTCCTTCTGCGCGGTACCCGCGCCACAGCCATGGTAGGACGGCGCGGAAAGCAAGGCAATTACGTCCTTTCGCCCCGAACGATCCGTTGCGCCGCCGCCACAGTCGGGAGGGGCCATAATTATGCGTATACGTATGCCTTATGGTCGGACCGACCGGGACAGGCGTAGAACGGCGCCATAGCGAGGACAGTGGTGCCACAGGACCACGCCCGCACAGACAGGGTCCAGCATCGGTGAAGGGGTTCGCCGATGTCATAGGGGAGAGGATATAGTGGCCAATCAGTTCAACCGCGCCCATTTGCTGGGCGCTTCCATCTTTGCCATCATCATGGCAGGCAGCGCCGCCCCGGCCTTCGCGCAGGATGTGCCGCAGGCCGATGCGGCACCGCAAGGTGAGGCGAACGACACCATCGTCGTCACCGGCTTCCGCGCCGCGCTGCAAAGCGCCGTCAACGTCAAGAAGAACGCACAGACGATCGTGGAATCGGTGTCGGCCGAAGATATCGGCAAGCTGCCCGACGCCTCCATCGGCGAATCCATCGCCCGTCTGCCGGGCCTCACCTCGCAGCGCCTGTTCGGCCGCGCTAATTCGATCGCGATCCGCGGCGCCAGCGCCGACCTCTCCTCGACCACGCTCAATGGTCGGCCGCAGACGTCGACCGGCGAACAGCGCAATGTCGAATTCGACCAATATCCCGCCGAAGTCGTCAGCCGCGTCGACGTTTACAAGACGCCGCAGGCCAACCTGATCCATCAGGGTCTGGTCGGCACCGTAGACATCCGCACCATCCGCCCGCTCGACTATGGCAAGCAGATGATCGCCGTGGGCGCGCGCGGCGTTTATGCCGACCTTGGCAAGGTCAATGCCGACAGCAAGGACAAGGGCTATCGCCTGACCGGCACCTATGTCGACCAGTTCGCCGGGGACCGGATCGGTGTCGCCCTGTCGGTCGCCTATAGCGACGAACCTTATCAGTCGAAGGAGTTCGAAGCCTGGGGCTATGCCGACACCGGCGACGGCCGCAAGGTGATCGGCGGGGTGAAGCCCTTCGGCGTGTCGACGCAATTGAAGCGTCTCGGCGTTCAGGGCAGCGTCCAGATGCAGGCGACCGACACGCTGCTGCTGACCTTCGACGGCTTCTATGGCGACTTCAAGGACAAGCAGATCAAGCGCGGCGTGGAAGTGCCGCTGTTCTGGAGCAGCGCCACCCCCGTTGCGGGCAGCGAGACGACCGACGGCAATTTCATCAACAGCGGTACCTTCACCAATGTCGAAGCGGTGGTGAACAACCATGGCTATGAACGCAAATCGACCATCTTCTCCGGCGGCTTCAACGCCAAATATACCGGTGATGATGGCTGGTCGGCCAGTTTCGATTTCGGCTATTCCCGCACCGACCGCAGCGAACTCTCGCTGGAATCCAATGCCGGTACCGGGCCGGGCGCGGGCAATGGCGCGACCGACACGCTGGACTTCGTCAGCGACGGCAAGGGCACGCATTTCACCAGCCATTTGCTGGACTATAGCGACCCCAATCTCATGGTGCTGACCGATCCGCTCGGCTGGGGCGGCGGCGCGCCGCTCGGCCATCAGGAAGGCTATTATAACAACCGCATCATCGATGATGAGATCAAGAGCTACCAGATCGAGTTTGGTAAGGAGATCGAGGGCAGCTTCCTGTCGAAGATCACCGTCGGCCTTGGCTATACCGACCGCACCAAGGCGAAGACGCCGGAAGAATATGTGCTGAACCTCGCGAACGGCGCGACCTCGCTGGTGCTGCCGGATCAATATCGTCTGGCCGCCACGGACCTGAGCTTCCTCGGCCTTGGTCCGGTGCTGAGCTACGACCCGTTCAAGCTGCTGGAAGATGGCGTCTATCAGAAGATATTGAACCCCAGCAAGGACGTGCCGGCCAAGGCCTATTCGGTGACGGAGCGGGTCATGTCCGCCTATCTGATGGCCAATATCAACCAGCCCGTCGGATCGTCCGAACTAACCGGCAATATCGGTGTCCTTGCCCAGAATACCGAGCAGAAGTCGCGCGGTTTCCTGAATCTGGCCGCCGCCGATCTGGTGCCGACCACGCGCGGCGCCGACTATTGGGACGTGCTGCCGAGCATGAACCTGTCGTTGCGGATGCCGAGCGATTTCGTGATCCGCCTGTCGGCCGCCCGCGAAATCCAGCGCCCGCGCTTCGAGGATATGAAGGTCAGCCTCGATTATGGCTATAACACCGCCAGCGGGGTCATCACCGGCACCGGCGGCAATCCCACGCTGCGCCCCTATCGCGCCTGGGCAGCGGACCTCAATTTCGAGAAATATTTCGGCACCAAGGGCTATCTGGGCGTCCAGTTGTTCGCCAAGAAGCTGCAAAGCTATGTCTATCGGGAAACGGCGGCATTCGATTATACGGGCCTGCCCATCACCCTGCCGCCAGGCGTCACCGATCCGGAAGGCACGCTGACCCGTCCGGTCAATGGCAAGGGCGGCAAACTCTACGGCTTCGAACTGGCCGGCACCGTGCCGTTCGAAGTGGTGACGCCGGCGCTGGACGGCTTCGGCCTGACCGGTGGCCTCGGCTATACCAAGACCAGCATCAAGCCGGGTATTGGCGCATCGTCCGAAGACCTGCCTGATTATTCGCGCTGGGTCGCCAACGGCACGCTGTTCTTCGAGAAGTGGGGCTTCTCTGCGCGCGGTTCCGTCCGCTACCGCTCCTCTTTCGTCGGCCAGTTCGTGGGCTTTGGCGGCGAGCGGGAACTGCGCCGGGCGCTCAGCGAAACCATCGTCGACGGACAGATCGGCTATGATTTCCAGAAGGGCAGCGCACTGGAGGGGCTGTCGCTCTTCCTCCAGGGGCAGAATCTGACCGACGAACCTTTCGTATCGGTGGATACCGGCGCGTCGATCCAGATCCGCAACTATCAAACCTATGGCCGCCGCTTCATGGCGGGCTTCAACTACCGCTTCTGATGTGTAGACTGGTCCGGCGGCCGCTGCGTCGCCGGGCCTTTTCCAAGGTTCAAGCAAAGGGATGCCCCTCATGGGTCGAACGGCCACGACTTTTCTCGTGACGGCCGCCGGGATGGCTGCGGCCCTGATCGGCACGACACAGGCGCGGGCGGATACGCTGTCCGATCTGCGCGCCCGCGCGCCGGAGCAGGAGATCGTCTATTTCGTCCTGCCTGACCGCTTTGCCAATGGTGATCCGAAGAATGACCGGGGCGGCCTGAAGGGCGGTCCGCTCCAGACCGGCTATGATCCGACCTCGCGGGCTTTCTATCACGGCGGCGACCTGCAAGGGCTGACCGCAAAGCTGGACTATATTCAGGGCCTTGGCGCGACCGCCATCTGGCTGGCGCCGATCTTCAGGAACAAGCCGGTGCAGGGCGCGACGGGGCAGGAAAGCGCCGGCTATCATGGCTATTGGGTAACGGACTTCACTAGTGTCGATCCGCATTTTGGCACGGATGCCGACTTCAAGGCGCTGGTCGATGCGGCACACCAGCGCGGCATGAAGGTATATATGGACATCATCGCCAACCATACGGCCGATGTGATCCAATATCGGGAAAGCACCAGCAGCGCCGCGCCCTATCGCAGCAAGGCGGACTATCCCTGGTCGCGGCAAGGCGGAGCGGCGGGCAAGCCGGTCAACGACGGTTTCGCCGGCGACCGGGATGGCAGCACCGCCAACTGGGCGAAGCTGACCGATCCGTCCTTCGCCTACACGCCCATCATTCCGAAAGGCGAGGCAAAGGCTAAGACCCCCGCCTGGCTCAACGACCCGATCTATTATCACAATCGCGGCGACACTGACTGGAAGGGCGAGAGTGCGCAATATGGCGATTTCGTCGGCCTCGACGATCTCGCCACGGAAGACCCGCGCGTGGTCGCCGGCTTCATCGATATCTACAAGGGCTGGATCGACCGTTTCGGCATCGACGGCTATCGCATCGACACCGCCCGCCATGTAAACGCCGAATTCTGGCGTGCCTTCATCCCCGCCATCCGCGCCCATGCGGCAGCAAAGGGCATCCCGAACTTCCACATCTTCGGCGAGGTCGCGACTGGCGACTATGATCCCGCGCTGCTGGCAAGCTGGACCCGCAACGCCGCCTTCCCCGCCGTGCTCGATTTCGCCTTCATGCGCGCCGCCGTTGACGCGGCCAGCGGCAAGACCGGTACGGAAATGCTTGCGCGCCTTGGCGAGGATGATGTCCTCTATGAAGGCGGGAAGACGGCGGCGCTGCAACTGCCGACCTTCCTCGGCAATCATGATGCCGGCCGCTTCGCTTATTTCCTGCGGCAGGCCAAGCCTGACATGAGCGCGCAGGAGGAACTGGCCCGCACCATATTGGGCCATGCGATGCTGCTGACGCTGCGGGGCGTGCCGACGCTCTATTATGGCGATGAGCAGGGCTTTGCCGGCACCGGCAACGACCAGCAGGCCCGGCAGGACATGTTCGCCTCCAAAGTGGCCGAATATAATGCGGACCGACTGGTCGGCACGAACGCGACCACAGCGACAGACAATTTCAACCCCGACCACCCGCTCTACCGCGCGATCGCGACACTTGCGAAGATCCGCCGCGACACGCCCGCTCTGTCGCGCGGCGCGACGATCCTGCGCGCCAGTTCAGACAAGCCCGGCCTCTTCGCCGTTTCCCGTATCGATCCCGATACGGGGCGCGAGGTTCTGGTCACCTTCAACACATCGGCCGCTCCGCTGTCGGGCCATATCGCGGTCGACCCAGTCAGCGGCGGCTTCACGTCGCTGGCCGGCACCTGCCCGGCCGCGCCAGTCGCGCCGGGCAGCCTTGCCCTCTCCCTCCCCGCTTTCGGCTACGCCGTCTGCGCCGCTCACCCCTAACCGCCGGAACGCCCTTATGACGCTTGCGACGACATCGACTGATCTGCCCTGGTGGAAGGGTGCGGTGATCTACCAGATCTATCCGCGCAGCTTTCAGGACAGCAATGGTGACGGCATCGGCGATCTGAACGGCATCACCCAGCGGCTGGATCATGTCGCAAGGCTGGGCGCAGACGCCATCTGGATCTCACCTTTCTTCACCTCCCCGATGCGCGATTTCGGCTATGACATTGCCGATTATTGCAACGTCGATCCGATCTTCGGCACGCTCGCCGATTTCGACGCGCTGGTCGCCCGCGCGCATGAACTGGGCCTCAAGGTCACGATCGATCAGGTCTACGCCCACACGTCCGATCTGCATGACTGGTTCACCCAGAGCCGCGCCAGCCGCACGGGCGACAAGGCGGACTGGTTCGTCTGGGTCGATCCGAAGGAAGACGGCACCCCGCCCAATAACTGGCAGTCGGTCTTTGGCGGCCCGGCCTGGACCTGGGACGGGCGGCGCGGCCAATATTATATGCACCAGTTTCTGAGCAGCCAGCCGCAGCTTAACGTGCATAACCTTGAGGTGCAGGATGCGCTGCTGGGCGCCATGCGCTTCTGGCTGGATCGCGGCGTCGATGGCTTCCGGCTCGATGCGCTCAACCATTCGATGCACGATCCGCTGCTGCGCGACAATCCGCCCGCCCCAGACACCGGCAAGCCGCGCACCCGCTCCTTCGACTATCAGATCAAAAAATATAGCCAGTCGCATCCCGGCGTGGTCGACTTCATCAAGCGTATCCGCACGTTGTGCGACGAATATGGCGCGATCTTCACCGTGGCCGAAGTTGGCGGCGACCTCTCCGAAACGGAGATGAAGGCCTATACGGCGGGCGAAAGCCATCTCAACAGCGCCTATGGCTTTAACTTCCTCTATGCCGACGCTCTGACGCCCGCGCTGGTCGCTGAGACGGTCGATCGCTGGCCCGATGAACCGGGCCTTGGCTGGCCAAGCTGGGCGTTCGAAAATCATGACGCCCCGCGCGCGGTGTCGCGCTGGTGTGCGCCCGACGATCGCCCCGCCTTCGGCCGCCTGAAGGCAATGCTGCTGGTCGCGCTGCGCGGCAACGCCATCCTCTATCAGGGCGAGGAACTGGGCGTCACGCAAGTCGATATCCCATTCGAGAAGTTGCAAGACCCCGAAGCCATCGCCAACTGGCCGCTCACCCTGTCGCGTGACGGCGCACGCACGCCTTTGCCCTGGGCCGCCGATGTGGCGCAGGCGGGTTTCAGCACCGCCGAACCATGGCTGCCGGTCGGGGACGAGAATGTCGCCCGCGCCGTCGACGCGCAGGAGGCAGACGCCGCCTCGCTCCTCAATCATACCCGCGCCATGCTGGCCCTGCGCAAGGCGCATCCGGCACTGCGCCATGGCAGTCTAGAGATACTGGTTGCCGACGATCAGCGCCTGCTCTTCCGCCGTCAGGCCGACGGCCAGTCGCTGCTCTGCCTGTTCAACCTGTCGGGCGAACCGGCCGCATGGCCCGAAGAGATCGCGCCGACCAACAAGCTGCTCAGCGCCGTGAATGGTGCCGCGCCGGGCATCTTGCCGCCCTTCGGCGCGCTGATGATCGAAGAATAAGGAGACGCCCCTATGCTGAACCCGCCGCTGCGCGCTTGCGCGCTGGCCTTGCCGTTTGCGCTCATGACACCGGCTATTGCGCAGGAGGCACGCCCTGCCGTCACCGCTGCATCGCCCGATGGCTCGATCGTCCTCACCGTCTCGACCGACAATGACAGCCGCCCGACCTGGTCGCTCTCTCGCAAGGGCAAGCTGCTGATTGCGCCGTCGAAGCTGGGCTTCATCCTGACCGACGGCCTCAACATGGTGCGCGGTTTCTCGATCGCCGGGTCGGACAAGGGCCAAGGCAATGATCGCTGGGAACAGCCCTGGGGCGAGCGCCGCTTCGTCACCGACCGCTATAATGAAGTGACGGTCCGTTTCCGCCAGTCGGACGTGCAGGGCGCGCGCCTGATGAACGTGCATTTCCGCCTGTTCGACGACGGCGTCGGCTTCCGCTACGAACTGCCGCAGCAGCCCAGCCTCAAGACGATGCGGATCGCCGACGAGACGACCGAGTTCGACGTCGCGTCCAAGGGTACGGCCTGGTGGATTCCGGGCGGCGAATGGAACCGTTATGAGCAGGTCTATCAGAAGACGCCGATCGACGCCGTATCGACCGCGCATACCCCGATCACCATGCGGCTGGACGACGGCACGCATCTTTCCTTCCACGAAGCCGCGCTGGTTGACTATTCGGCTTATTGGCTGAAGCGCGCCTCCGGCCAGACCTTCCGTACCACCCTCTCTCCCTCATCGCAGGGTGCGCGGGTGATCCGTGACCTGCCCTTCAACACGCCCTGGCGCACCATCCGCATCGCCGACAGTGCGGCGGGGCTGGTCGAAAATGATCTGGAGTTGAACCTCAACGAACCCAACAAGCTGGGCGACGTCAGTTGGTTCCAGCCCGCCAAATATATCGGAATCTGGTGGGGTATGATCCGGGGCGACTGGACATGGGCGGAAGGGCCAAAGCATGGCGCCACCACCATCCGCACGAAGCAATATATCGATTTTGCCGCCCAACATGGTTTCCGGGGCGTCCTGGTCGAAGGCTGGGACAAGGGCTGGAATGGCGACTGGTTCGGCCATGGCGACGAATTCAGTTACACGCAGTCGACTCCCGACTTCGACCTGCCGGGCCTTGCTGCCTATGCGAAGAAGAAGGGCGTCCACCTGATCGGCCATCATGAAACCGGCGGCAATATCGCCAATTATGAGGCGCAGCTGGACGATGCGATGAAGCTCTATGGCGGCCTCGGCGTCGATGTCGTCAAGACCGGCTATGTCGCCGACGCGGGCGGCATCATCGCGCCCGGCGATCAGCCGGGCCAGACCCGCATGGAGTTTCATGACGGCCAGCGCATGGCGCAACATCATCTGCGCGTCGTGGAAACGGCGGCGAAATATCATGTCGCGGTCAATGCGCATGAGCCGATCAAGGATACGGGCCTGCGCCGCACCTACCCCAACTGGGTCGGGCGAGAGGGCGCGCGCGGCATGGAATATAATGCCTGGGGTGCCTTCGCCAACGGACCGGACCATGAACCGACGCTCGTCTATACCCGCATGCTCTCCGGCCCGATGGACTTCACACCGGGCGTACTAAGCCTGGAGGGTGCGGACCATGCCCCGCTGGCGTCCACGCTGGCAAAGCAGCTCGGCCTCTACCTTGCCCTCTATTCGCCGATCCAGATGGCGGCGGACTTTGTCGAAACCCTCACCAAATATCCCAGGGAACTGGACTTTATTTCCAAGGTGCCGTCCGACTGGAGCGAAAGCCATCTGATCGCGGGCGAAGTAGGCGACTATGCCATCTTCGCGCGCAAGGATCGTAACAGCGAGAATTGGTATGTCGGCGGCGTCAACGACGCGACCGCCCGGACGGTGACGCTCCATTTCGATTATCTGGAGCCAGGCAAAAGCTACACCGCCACCATATACAAGGATGGCGAAGGCGCGACCTATCTGACTGACGCCCGCCACAAGATCGCCTATGAAACGCGAACATTCCGCAAGGGCGACCACTACGACCTGTGGTTGGCGCCGGGCGGCGGCGCGGCCATGCAACTGACCCCCGGTAAGTAGCGAACCGGCCTTGAAGGCCGGTCTCCCCGCCCCCGGCCCGGACTGCACGCCGGGCCGGGGGCTTTTTCTTCGATCAGCGCGGCGCCATCCGGATGGCGCCGTCGAGGCGGATCACCTCCCCATTCAACATCGGATTGCGAACGATGCTCTCCACCAGTTGCGCATATTCGGCGGGTTTGCCCAGCCGGCTGGGATGCGGCACCTGCGCGCCCAGCGCGTCCTGTACATGTTGCGGGAAACCCTCCAGCATGGGCGTCAGGAAGATACCCGGCGCGATGGTCATCACGCGGATCTTGTGTTGGGCAAGGTCGCGCGCGACCGGCAGGGTCATGCCGACCACGCCGCCCTTGGACGCGCTATAGGCCGCCTGACCGATCTGCCCGTCATATGCCGCGACCGAGGCCGTGTTGACGATGACGCCACGTTCGCCATTGACTTCATCCGCCGCAGCAAGCCGGGCGGAAAATTTCGAAATGACATTGAAGGTGCCGATCAGGTTGACCGTCACCGTCTTCGCAAAGGTATCGAGCGGGTGCGGTACATTTTCCTTGCCCACCGTCTTCACCGCCGGCGCGATACCGGCGCAGTTGACGAGGATGCGGGCGACGCCATGCGCCGCCTCCGCCGCGTCCAGTCCTGCCGCGACGCTGGCATCGTCGGCAACGTTGACAGCGACATAGACACCTCCGAGCGATTCCGCCGTCACCCGTCCGGCCTCCTCATTCAGGTCGAAGATCGCGACCTTCGCGCCCTGCTGCGCCAGCATCGTCGCCGTCGCCTTGCCCAGGCCCGACGCGCCGCCAGTGACGATCGCGGCTGCTCCGTTAATGTCCACTTCGCTGTCTCCTTCAGATCAGTTCGATCGCCATGGCAGTCGCTTCACCACCACCGATACAGAGGCTGGCGACGCCGCGCTTCAGGCCGCGCGTCTGCAGTGCCGCGATCAAAGTCGCCACTATGCGCGCGCCCGATGCGCCGATCGGATGGCCCAGCGCGGTCGCGCCGCCATTGACGTTGATCTTGTCATCCGGAATGCCCAATTCCTTCGCGGCAATCATGGCGACCACGGCAAAGGCTTCGTTGACTTCGAACAGGTCGACATCGGCGACCGACCAGCCAGCCTTGTCCAAAGCCTTGCGCATGGCGGGCACCGGTGCGGTGGTGAATTTGGACGGTTCGTGCGCATGCCCGGCAGTCGCGACGACTTTCGCCACGGTCTTGAGGCCCAGCTTTGCCGCCACGCTGGCGCGTGTCATGACCAATGCCGCCGCGCCATCCGAAATGGAGGAGGCATTGGCGGCAGTGATCGTGCCATCCTTGACGAAGGCGGGTTTGAGCGAGGGTATCTTTTCCGGTCTGGCCTTGCCCGGCTGCTCGTCGGTATCGACGATCGCGTCGCCGCCTCGACCTTTCACCGTGACAGGTGTGATTTCACGGGTGAAGGCGCCGCTGCCGATCGCCGCATTGGCGCGTTCCAGCGATCGGATAGCATAGGCATCCTGATCCTCGCGCGTGAACTGATAGTCGCGCACCGCTTCTTCGGCAAAGACGCCCATCGCCTTGCCGGGTTCATAGGCATCCTCCAGCCCGTCCATCATCATCGTGTCGACGATCCGGTCATGGCCGATGCGCGCGCCGGAGCGATGCTTGGGCAGGGCATAAGGCGCGTTGGTCATGCTTTCCATGCCGCCCGCGATGACGATGTCGGCCGCGCCGGACGCCAGCGCCTCATGCGCCATGATCGCGGCCTGCATGCCAGAGCCGCACATCTTGTTGACGGTGGTCGCTTCGGTGTTGAGGCCAAGGCCTGCGCCAAGCGCAGCCTGACGCGCAGGCGCCTGACCCAGACCGGCAGGCAGGACGCAGCCCATATAGATGCGGTCGATGGCGTCGCTCGGCGCGCCTGCCCGCTCGACCGCCGCCTTCACGGCTGCGGCACCCAGTTCGGTGGTCTTGAGCGACGACAATATGCCCTGGAACCCGCCCATCGGCGTGCGGGCATAGCTGGCGATGACGACGGGATCGTCCTGCATCTCTCTCTCCTGTTTCAAAGGCTGCGCGCAATGACCATGCGCTGGATGTCGGATGTGCCTTCGTAAATCTGGCAGACGCGCACATCGCGATAGATTTTGGCGACGCCATATTCCTCCAGATAGCCATAGCCGCCCAGCGTCTGCATCGCTCCGGAAACGATCGCTTCGGCCGCCTCGGAAGCGAATAGCTTGGCCATCGACGCTTCCGTCAGGCAAGGCGCGCCGGCATCCTTGGTGCGGGCAGCGTGCAATACCAGTTGCCGCGCCGCCTCCAGACGAGTGGCGAGGTCGGCGAGACGGAAGCCCACTGCCTGATGATCAATGATCGCCTTGCCGAAGCTCTTGCGATCCTTGGCATAGGCGACCGCGATCTCCAGCGCGGCCTGCGCCATGCCGACGCATTGGGCGGCGATGCCGATGCGGCCGGTTTCGAGGTTCGCGAGCGCAATGCGATAGCCCTGACCCGGCTGGCCGATCAGCAGATCATCCTCTACGAACATATCGTCGAAGCGCAGCGCACAGGTATCCGACGCGCCCTGCCCCATCTTATGCTCAACCTTGTCGACGGCATAGCCGGGCCGGTCAGTCGGCACGATGAAGGCGGACAAGCCTTTCTTGCCAGCATCTGGATCAGTCACCGCGATGATCATGACCAAGCCGGCGATCTTGCCCGAAGTGATGAACTGCTTGGATCCGCTGATCCGCCAGCCGCCATCGACCTTGACCGCGCGGGTGCGTACGGCCGAGGCGTCGGAACCCGCATCGGCTTCGGTCAGGGCGAAGGCGCCGATGGTGCGGCCGCCGATCAGATCGACAAGGAAACGGCTTTTCTGCGCCTCACTGCCGTCCTTGAGCAGGCCGGAGACGAGGATCGAGTTCTGGATCGAAACGATGGTGGAGAGCGCGCCGTCGGCGGCGGCAATCTCCATCAGCGCCAACGCATAGGAGACGGCGTCTGCTTCCGCACCGCCATAGACCTCCGGCGCGGTCATGCCCCACAGACCAAGTCCAGCCATCTCTTCGAACAGCACGGGCGGATAGCCGCCCTCCGCCTCGAAAGCGGCGCTGTGCGGGCGAATCCTCTCCTGCGCGAAATCCCGCACCGTATCGCGGACAGCCACCTGAATTTCGGTCAGCATAAACCCTCAAGTCTCTATTATACTCACGAGTATATTGATTATCGTCCAGTTTCTGTCAATGCTGGCCGCGAAGGAGATTTGATTGACCAAGCTACTGGCAGTATCCCCCTTTCGAACGCGGGAGGAACGGGAAAGGGAGCGGGAGGAAAAGCGCGAGGCGGTGCTGCTGGCGGCAGTGCGCATGTTCAATGCGCGCGGCTATCATGCGACCTCGCTGGACGATGTCGCCGCCAGTCTGGGCATCAGTAAGCCGACCATCTATCATTATCTGGGCAATAAGGAGCAGGTGCTGGTCGAATGCGTCAATCGCGGACTGGCCATGCTGCGGACGGCGGCGGACGAGGCCGCAGGCGCTTCAGGCACTGGCTTCGACCGGCTGCGCGCCTTCCTGTGCCGCTATGCGCAGATCAATATGGACGATTTCGGCCGTTGCGTCATCCTGACCAGTGACGAGGTGCTGTCGATGGACAGCGCCACCCGATTTCGCGCGCGCAAGCGGGAGATTGACGCCGTGGTGCGGGCGCAGATTGCGGAAGGCATTGCCGACGGATCGATCGCGCCGGTCGATGTGCGCTTCGCCTCCTTCGCGCTGGCGGGGGCGCTTAACTGGCCTGCCCGCTGGCATGATCCCGATGGCGCCCTGACGCCGGAACAGGTTGCCGGAAAGCTGGTTGATGTGGTGATGAACGGGATGGCGCCGCGCTGACATCCCGCAGCCAAGCGGCGGGACAAGCTGAGGACCATGTCTTTCTGAACCGGTCAGCCAGCGACTATTTCCAACGAAACCCCTTGCAGTTCGGCGCTGCTGTTGCCGGCGAACAGGGTGAAGCGGCCCGGCTCCACCCGCCATTGCATCGCCCGATCCCAGAAGGCGAAGGCATCCGCGTCGAGCGGGAAGCGAAGCGTGCGCCGCTCGCCCGGCGCCACTGTGACCCGTTCGAACGCCTTGAGTTCCAGCAGCGGGCGCGGGGCGGAACTGACTTCATCGCGCAGATATATCTGCACCACTTCATCTCCCGTCCGCTCGCCGACATTGGCGACATCTACTTCGACCGTCACCCCCTGCCCCGGCGCGATACGGGCCTGCGACAGACGAGGCGGGGATAGCTGAAAGCGCGTGTAGCTGAGGCCGAAGCCGAAGGGGAAGAGAGGCGCACGGTCCACTTCGATGGCGCGATGGATAGTCGCGCTTTGATGGCGGTCATAGGGCGCGGGCGCTGACTCCGGAGTCCGTGGCAGACCGATGGCGAGCTTGCCGCCCGGATTGGCGAGGCCGAACAGGATATCGGCCAGCCCATGCCCCCCTTCCTGCCCCAGATACCATCCCTCGATCAGGGCATTGGCGCCATCGGCCAATCGCGCCACGGCAAGGGGGCGACCGTTGAGCAGCACGCCGACCACGGGCTTGTCGGCCGCCAGCACCGCATCAACCAGCGCATCCTGATCGCCGAACAGACCAAGGCGGGTGCGATCGCCCGAACCGTCCACGAAGATCGCCTCGCGCGTGACCTGCGGCACATCACCGATGGCCAGAATGACCAGATCGGCGCCTTTGGCGAGCGCTGCCGCCTCCGCGATCAGGCGACGATTATCCTGCGCGTCGGCAGGGCGGATCGGCGCCATATTCTCGCGTTCACCGGGCTTCAGCGGCGCGACGATCCGGACGCCGGGGGCATATTCGACCCGGACATCCGGCCCCACCGCCGCCCTGATCCCGGCAAGCAACCCGACGGCGCGATCATTCTCCCCCGAATAGCCACCAAAAAGGGCTGGCTCGGCGACCGGACCGATCACCGCGATGGTTCGCTGCTTGCGAGGATCGAGCGGCAGGAGGCCATCATTTTTGAGCAGCACCGCCGCCTTGCGCGCGGCGAGCCGGGCCAGCGCGATATCATCCGGCCGGTTGATGCCCCGCTGCGCCGTGCGCAGATCGGTATAGGGCCGTTCGAACAAGCCAGCCTCGAACTTGAGCGTCAGGATGCGGACCACCGCCGCATCGACCAGCGCTTCGGCAACGCACCCGTCGCGCACCAGTTGCGGCAGCCGGGCATAGGCCTGACCATCGGGTAGTTCGGCATCGATGCCTGCTTCGATAGCCTGCACCGCCGCATCGTCATTATCGGCGGCGACATGATGATGATCGACCAGATTGGTGACGCCATTATAATCGCTGAAATAGGCGCCCTTGAAGCCCATCCGCTTACGCCCCTCCCCCTGAAGCAAGGGAGTGTTGACATGGGCGGGGATACCCAGAACTTCATTATAGGATGGCATGACAATGGCTGGATCAGCCTGCCGAATGACCATTTCGAAGGGACGCAGGAAGCTTTCGCGCAGACCGCGTTCATGCATGTCGGCGGGCGACAGGTTGATCCCGGCCTGAGGCGAGGCATGCAGGAAATGTTTGAGCGTGGCGAAGACGCGATCACGGCCAAGCGGGCGGGATCGCCCCTGCTGCCCGCGCACCGCCGCCAGCCCCATCTGCCCGACATGGAAGGGGTCTTCGCCGAACATCTCCTCGACGCGGCCATAGCGGGGATCACGAGCCAGATCGATCACCGGGGCCAGTGCGACGGTGGCGCCACGCAAGCGTGCTTCACGACCGACGACGGTGAATATCTGTTCGACCAGCGTTGGGTCCCAACTGCTGCCAAGGGCGGGAGGCGACGGGAAGACAGTGGCGCCCGGCACGGCCAGCCCATGGGCTGTCTCTTCATGGAACAGGGCGGGAATGCCGAGCCGTGTTCGTTCGACAAGGAATGTCTGGACCGCATTGATGAAGGCGATACTGTCATTGAGCGTCCGGAAATGTTCGGTCTTGAACCGGGGCGTGCCCGCCGTATCGGATGGCCGCGCGATCTGGCCGATTCCGTTCGCCAGACTGCGCATCGCCTTGTCCGGGGAGAATGCGCCGGTCGCGTCCGTAAAGCCGGCCTTGCCGAACCAGATGCAACGCATCTGCGCGGCCTTTTCCTCCAGCGTCATCCGTGACAGCAGGTCGCGAACCCGATCGGCAACCGGCAGGGTGGCGTCGCGATAGGGCAAGGTGGCTGGCCGGGCGAGTGCAGGCACCGCCATGATCATCGATCCCGCCATCAAACTGCGCCTCGTGATACGAAACGGCATCCTGCCTCTCCCCCATGTCTTTGCCCTGTTCCGGCAATGTGTGCGCTACCATTGCCGGTGGATCGTGCCCGGCCCAAGAGGCGCGGCGCGTTATTTATCGCGGACGGTGCGATTATGTTGGCCAGAGGGTTGCGGAGGCCGATAAGCTGATAGGCAAATCGGAAAGGATCGCGACATGACCGAACGTCCCGAGACGGGCAGCCACTATCCACGCGCAGTGCTCGACCTGTTCGATGCCTATGTTCATGGTGCGATCGATCGGCGCGGATTCCTTCAGCAATGCGCATTATATGTAGGAGGGGCAGCAGCGGCGACCGCGACGCTGACTGCGCTCAGTCCGGATTTCGCGCGTGGACAGGTGATCCGGCCCGATGACGAGCGACTGGCCCTGTCGCGGGTCGACATCGCCTCACCCGCAGGCAACGGTACGATCCGCGCCTATGTCGCGCGGCCGGCCTCAAAGGCCGGCGCTCCCTTGCCGGTCATCATCGTCGCGCATGAGAATCGCGGTCTTAATCCCCATATCGAGGATATTGCGCGGCGGCTGGCGCTTGACGGTTTCATGGCGGTCGCGCCCGATGCGCTCACCACTTTGGGCGGCTATCCGGGCGATGAGGACAAGGCGCGCGCCGCTTTCGCCACGCTGGACCGGGGCAAGATCGGCGAGGATTTCGTCGCCGCCACGAACCATGCGCGCGACATGGCCGGCAGCAATGGCAAGCTGGGTACGGTCGGCTTCTGTTTCGGCGGGGGCATCGCCAATCTGCTCGCCACCCGGATCGCCGATTTGCGGGCGGCGGTGCCTTTCTATGGCAGCCCGGCGGCGCTGGCCGACGTGCCGAAGATAAAGGCCGAACTGCTGATCCATTATGGCGGCAACGACACCCGCACCAACGCCGCCTGGCCCGATTATGAGGCCGCGCTGAAACAGGCCGGCACGCGCTATCATACCTATATCTATGATGGCGCGGAGCATGGCTTCAACAATGACACGACGCCGCGCTTCAACAAGGCCGCAGCCGATCTGGCCTGGGCACGGACGATGGAGTTGTTCCGGCGCACGCTGGCCTGATCGCGATAAATATCCTTCCCTGTGCCATTCATTGTCGTCCGCGCCCGCCTCAGGGGCGCGCGATCGGCTCGACCTGCGTGACTGTCGCTGATAGCGGCACGGTCGATCATTGGCTGAATGGGATGGATGAAGATGGCGAACGATCCCGTTTATCGCGTGGAAACACAGGGGACTCTCGTTCGCCATCCCTTTGCCTATCGGGATTTCCGCTATTATTGGACGGCACGCATCTGCGCGATGCTGGCCCATAGTGGGCTGGTCGTGGCGCTGGGCTGGGCGGTTTATGACGAGGCGCGACTGTCCATGGGGGTGCGCGGTGCGGCGCTGCGACTGGGCCTGATCGGGCTGGTGCAATTCCTGCCGATGCTGATGCTCAGCCCCTTTACCGGACTGGCGGCGGACCGTTTCGATCGGCGCAATGTGGTGCGGCTGGCGCTGGTCGGGCAATTGAGTTGCGCGGCGATCCTGTCGCTGATGGCCTTCGGGCCGGGCGCGGGCCTCTATACGCTCTATGCCATCGCGGCCTGTTTTGCCGCATCGCGGGCTTTCTACATGCCGGCCATGAACGCCCTGCCGCCCGCTCTGGTGCCGCGTGCCACGCTGCCGCAGGCGATTGCCATCAGTGCGGTGGCGGGGCGCATCGGCGGGATATTGGGACCGGTGCTGGGTGGCTTTGCCTATGCGGTCGGCGCGAAATGGGCGTTCGGACTGTGCGCCACCCTGCTGCTGGCAGGATTGCTGCTGCACCTTGCCATCCGGCCGCTCCAGCAACAGACTCCTATGACCGCGGCTCGCCCGCTTCAGCAGATGCTGGAAGGGTTGCGGTACGTCATGAGCAACCGGCTGTTGCTGGGGGCGATCAGCCTGGACCTGTTCGCGGTCTTGCTGGGCGGAGTGACGGCGCTGCTGCCGATCTTTGCCCGTGATGTCCTGCATGTCGGGCCGGATGGACTGGGGCAGTTGCGCGCGGCATCGTCGGTCGGCGCGCTGGCGACGGCGGTCTGGCTGTCCTGGCGCCCGCTGAGCCGTGAAGTCGGGGTGAAGATGCTGGCATGTGTCGCGCTGTTCGGCGCCATGACTGTCGGTTTCGGCCTGTCGCGCAGCATGCCCCTGTCGCTCGCCTGTCTGGCGCTGATGGGCGCGGTCGATATGGTTTCGGTCTATATCCGGCAATCGCTGCTCCAGATCGCAACACCCGATGACAAGCGCGGACGGGTCGGGGCGATTTCCAGCCTGTTCGTCGCGGGATCGAATGAACTGGGCGAAATGGAGTCGGGGCTGGTCGCATCGCTGATCGGGCCTGTCGGCGCAGTCATTACGGGTGGCATCGCCGCGATTTTGGTCGCGGGCCTGTGGGCAGGGCTATTTCCCGAACTACGGCAGGCCCGCCGTTTCGATCAGGTGCAACCAGACTGATCGGGTGCCGCACAGGCTTCTGAAATATCCCTGAAATAACAGCGCAAAGTGGATGACCCAGAGAGGAAGGGACAGGGGCGAAGCGCATCAATGGCCGCGCCCCTCCCATGTCCTCGACCAGAAAGGTTATCCATGTCCCGCACCCCATATCTGAGCCTTGCAACCCTTGCTGCGCTGTGTGCCGCCGCCTCCGCGCAGGCACAGGCGCCCCATAGCCAGGGCTCGCATAGCGCGCAGACCAAGACGGCTCAGAAGACGCCCGCAAAGACGACTGCGGTGAAGAAGGACAGCTATACCGCTCACCAGAAGAGCTGCATGAACCGCTACAAAAGCTACAATAGCAGTTCCGACACCTATCTGCTGAAGGGCAAGAAGGTTCGCTGCAAGCTGTAAACCCGTAGCGATCGGCGCCGGCCGGTGTTGATCCTCCTCCATGATGGATATCCAGATGCGCAAGATTTTCTTCGGCGCCGCCCTTATACTGTGCGCCGCTCCCTTGCTCGCGCAGGGTGGCGGTGGATCACCCGGCGGCGGTGGCATGGGCGGACCGCCCGGTGGTGGCCCTCCCGGTGGCGATCGCCCGTCCAAACCGCGCGAGATGAAGCCGATCAGGCGCGCGGCGCTGGACAAGGCCGTCACCGCGATGTTCCGTGAGGCCGATGTCAATGGCGATGGCATGGTGACGATTCAGGAATTGCGCGCCGTCATTCAGGCGCGACGAGACGACATCATCCGCAAGCGCTTTGCCGCCATCGACAAGGATCGCAATGGCGCAATCAGCCCGGACGAGTTTCTGGCCTGGCAGAACCAGATGGGATCGGTGTCATCGACCGATGCGGGTGCTCGCGGTGACCGCGACGGGCCGATCGCCGAAGTCATTCGCCCTCATGTCGGCGACGATCCGGAAGATGGCATCCTGGAACATCTGATCCAGCCGATCGATGTCACCCTGATCGCCCAGGCCAACAGCAATTATGATGCCGGCATGTCTCTGGACGAATTGCTGGCTCATGAGCGGGCGCGCTTCGACGCAGCGGATATCGACAAGGATGGCGAATTGTCGCCGGACGAGATGCGCCGCCTGATGCCGCGCGACAATCGCCCCGGCGGCGGGCCACCGCCCATGGGCGGCAATGGTCGGCCACCGCGCTAAGAAACCGGTACTATCATGAACCTGTCCTGCCTTGCCGGCCCGCGCCATCGCGCGGGCCTCATCCTGTTGCTGTCCGGATGCAGCCCGTTCGCACTGTCACCCGTGCTGGCAGCAACGAGTGCCGCCGCGACGCCCGCTGCGGACGATATCGTCGTCACCGGTCAGGCGCCGCCGGGCGCGGTCATCGGCGATATCCCGGCGGAAAACCAGCTCAACCGCGCCGATATCGACGCCTATGGCGTCGGCACGATCAGCGAATTGCTGGACGAAATCGCCTCCCAGACCCAAAGCAATCAGGGGCGCAGCGATGACGGCCCGGTCGTGCTGGTCAACGGCAAGCGCATTTCCGGCGTCAACGAAGTCAACGACCTGCCGACAGAAGCCATATTGCGGCTCGATATCCTGCCCGAGGAGGTCGCGCTGAAATATGGCTATGATGCGCAGCGCAAGGTGGTGAACATCATCTTGCACCGTCGCTTCCGGTCGCAGGTCGCGAACCTGTCCGGCGGCTTCGATACGGCAGGACAGGGGGAAAATGCCGCCGGCGACTTTGGCTACACCCGCATCCGCGACAATGACCGGGTCAACATCACCGCACGCGCAAAGTCGACCGCATCGCTGCTGGAAAGCGAGCGCGACATCGTATCCACGGATACGTCCACCGATCCGACCGGGCAGGTGGACAATGTCGGCCGTTATCGCACCCTGTCGCCTTCCACGCGCACCTATATGCTCAACGCCAATGTCGCGCATCAACTGGCCGACAAGGTGAACATGTCGTGGAACGGGCGGGTCAATTATTCGACCAGCGCGGCGCTCAACGGCCTGCCAACGGGTAGCCTGACCACGACGTCCGACGGCAGCAGCGAGACGATCGATCGCATCCTGTCGACAGATCCGCTGCGGCAGGACAGCCGCACCCTGTCGCTGAGCACCGGCGTCAGCCTGAACGCTGAATTGTCGAAGACCTGGCGCCTGTCCCTGATCGGCAGCTACAGCCATTCGGACGTCGAGACCGACAGCGATACCGGCTATGATCTGACGGCGCTTCAGGCCGCGCTGGATGCCGGCGAGAATGTCGATGCCAATGGCGTCCTACCTTCCAGCCTGCTCGGGCGGATGCAGACCCGGCGGTCCAGCGCCCTGTCCGACAGCGGCAGCGCCAGCCTGCTGATCAACGGCAAATTGTTGAAATTGCCTGCCGGTAATATGGGGGTCAGCCTGCGGTTTAGCGGCGACACCAGTTCGCTGCGCTCGACCAGCGAGGAAGACAGCGTCACCACCACGCGGACTGCCCGCCGTACGACCGGCGGCGCGCAGATCAGCATCGACCTGCCGATCGCCAGTCGACGGAACGGATTCCTGTCGCCACTTGGGACATTGACGGCCAATGCCAATGCGTCCGTCACCCAATATTCCGATTATGGCGCGCTGGCGACGCTGGGTTACGGGCTGAGCTGGACGCCGCGTACCGGGATCACCTTCATTGCGGCGATCAACAATGATCGGTCGGCGCCCACATTGTCGGATCGCAATGATCCCACGATCACCACCAGCAATGTGCGCATCTATGACTATGTCACCGGGGATACCGCCACGGTGACCCAGGTCAGCGGCGGCAATCCTGACCTGAAAGCGGACAATCGCCATCAACTCAAGCTGGGTGCGACTATCAAACCCTGGTCGAAGCTGAATCTGAGCCTGTCGGCCAATTATGTCAGCAGCCGGACGCGCAATGCCATCGTCAGCCTTTCGGGCACGTCGGTCGCATTGGAGGAAGCCTTTCCCGACCGCTACGAGCGGGATGATGAGGGCAATCTGGTTCGCATCAACACCCAGCCGGTCAATGTCGCGCGGGAGGATGTGGACCAGTTCCGTTGGGGCATGAATTTCACCACCGTCCTGCGCGCGCCCAAACGGCCCGCGCCGCCGGCTGGCTTCGTCCCGCCGAATTGGGTAAAGCGGGCACAGCCAGCAATGTCGGCAGAGGATGGCGCTGCACCACAGGCCGGCGCCGCGCCCGGATCAGGCCCCGATACCGCTGCGCCAGAAGGCAGCGATCAGGAGCATGGACCGCAGGATGACGCGGATATCCTGGTCACCGGACAACGCGGCGACGACGCGACGCCGATGGGCCCGTCCGGTGGCTTTGGCGGGCCGGACGGCTTCGGCGGACCACCACCGGGACCACCGCCAGACGGGATGGGTCCGCCACCCGGTGGTGGCCCGCCCGGTGGCATGGGCGGTGGTCCGGGTGGCATGGGTCCACCGCCGGGCGGCCCCGGCGGACCGGGCGGTGGCGGCAGCGACAATGGCGCGCGGCTGCAATTTTCGCTCTACCACAGCGTGATCCTGCGCGACGCCATCTTGTTGCGGGAAGGGACTTCGTGGATCGACCTGCTGGAAGGCGGCACATTGGGCGGCACGGCGCAATCGCGCCATAGCGTCCAGTTCAGCAGCGGTGTCATCGACAATGGCGTCGGTTTGCGGCTCGACAGCAATTGGAAGAGCAGCGCAATCGTCACGGCGGACCAGAACAGTGCAGGCAGCGACCTGCATTTCGGATCGCTGCTGACATTCGACCTGCGCCTTTTCGCCAACCTGTCCAACCGGATTCACAATCAGAATTGGGCGCGGGGTATGCGGGTCAGCCTGTCGGTGAAGAATATCCTCAACACGCGGCAGAATGTGACCGATGGGACCGGGGCGACGCCGACCGCCTATCAGGGTGCCTATCTGGACCCGGACGGGCGGACGGTGATGCTGTCGATCCGGAAGATGCTCTGATCAGCCGGGCGGCGATTGCCGCCCGGTTCGGCGCTAATTCAGTCTATTATGCCAGTTCCAGCGCCGCAGATTCCGTCCGGATCGGAATGGTCGCAGCGACATGATCGCGGATCATCTGGACGAAACGGGCATGCAATCTGGTCGGCAACCAGTTGGCGCGGGTCGTCACGGCAATGACAGGCACCGGGCTGATCGGACCATAATCGATGGCCGCCATACCCTGCCCTTCATGCTGCAATTCATAGGAGGTCATCAGCGTCAGACGGTCACTGCCAAGGAGCAACGGCCGGATCACCGCCAGCGCAGAGGTGGAAATGGGCGAGCGGACACCCGGATCACCATCGAACAGCCGATCGAAACAGGCCCGGCGACTGGAGCCCGGCGCACCGACAAGCCAGTCGAAACGGGCGAGATCGTCGCGGGTGACGGTGGACTGCCGCAGCAACGGATGCCCTTCCCGCGCCACGATCGAATAGGGCGTGCGCGCAAGCGGCAGCGTATCCAGATCGTCGGCATTTTCCTGCGGCAACAAGCCTACGACGAAGTCGACATCGCCCGCTCGCAGGCTCTTGACCATTTCCACCGCGCTTTCATTGCGCACGACGACCTGGGCCTGCGGCGCGGCGCGAATGAAATCTTCCAGCATTGATGCCAGCAAGACGCTGCCGCCCAAGGGCATGGCGCCGACGATCAGGGGGGCGGTCGTGCCACCATGGGCTTCCGCCAGTTCCTGAACGCCCCAGTCGATTTCCTGTATGCATAGCTTGAGCCGCCGCCCAAGCTGGATGCCATCGGGCGTCGGAATGGTGCCGGCTGCCGTGCGGTAAAAGAGCGGCTTGCGGACATTGCTTTCCAGATCGCGGGCAGCGCGCTGGAGCGTGGCGGGCGAAAGACCCAGTGCTTGCGCCGCAAGCGGGAAGGAACCCTGTTCGACGATGGCGATCAGCGCCCGGACCTGCGAGCGCAGCAGCCGCGCGGCGACCGTCTTCGCGCCGACCATCCCCCCTTCCACCCCGAACAGCGCCAGAGCCTGTTCGAACTGGGTGATGAAGCGCGATACGCGCCGGTAGAAAAGTTCGCCATTATCGTTGAGATAGGAGCCGCTTGCCCGCCGTTCCACCAAGCGGGCGTCGACCAGTTGCTCCAGCTTGCTGAGCGATTGGGTGACCGCCGGCTGTGATAAGTTACAGTCCTCCGACGCGCGCCGCACGCTCTTCAGACGTCCTACCGATTCGAACAGCCGGAGCTGACGGAAACTGATCGCTTCTATATCCTGCGACACGCTTTTCTCCGCTTCTGATCCTCATCCCAGCATCATCGATAGCATGAGATTTATAGCTATTGAAAGGCCGAAGCATGGAATAGGCCTGCAACCAGCTGATTGAAAACAGGTCGCGGCTCTTTGGTAACATGTCGGGGTGCGTTGACTAATATGCCGGCCAAGCGCTTCACCATGGGCGTCAAAAATGAGCGGGAGAGTCCCTGTGTCGAAGGTTCATCTAAAGATCGCCGTTGCGGATCATCCGCATACCTCTGCCATTCGGGACGGGTCGATCCCAATCGAGGGGGTCGATGCGGAGATCGTCACCGTCAAGCCGCAGATTGGCGCGTTTCGGCGGATGGTCCGCGATCTGGAATTCGACGTGTGCGAGATTGCGCCCACGACCTACATCATCGCCCGCGCCTATGGGAAGAAGTTCAAGGCGCTGCCAATCTTCGTGGTCCGTCGCTTCCACCATTCGGGCCTGCTGGTCCGTCCTGATGCGGGCATAGTCAGCCCCAAAGATCTGGAAGGCAAGAAGGCCGGCGTGCGCGCCTATTCAGTGACGACGGGGGTATGGACCCGGCAGGTGCTGATCGACGAATATGGCGTCGACAACAGCAAGATAAACTGGTTCGTCGATGACGAGGAGCATGTGCAGGAATTGCAGCTTCCTGCCAATGTCAGCCATGTGGCGGCGGGCGACAGCCTGGCCGACATGATGGCGCGCGGCGACATCGTCGCGGGCTTCGATGCGGCGGCGGGCATCGGCCGCACCGGCGCGCCGACCGGCGGCTGGCAGGAGGTCGAAGCCAATTATCCCGACCTCTTCCCCAATGCCGAGGCACTGGAAGCGGATTATTATGCCCGCACCGGCGTCTATCCGATGCACGGCACGATCGTCGTCAAGGACAGCGTGCTGGAAGAACACCCATGGGTCGCCCGCTCCATCTACGATGCCTTTACCAAAGCCAAGGATGATTGGGTCGCCAAGCTCAACAGCGGCGAAGCCACCGGCGCTGGCGCGGACAAATATCGCAAGCTCCAGACGATCGTCGGCCCCGATCCGCTGCCTTATGGCATCGAAGCGAACCGCGCGACGATCGAAGCGCTAGAAAAGACCGCCTTCGACCAGGGGCTGACGCCGCGCCGGATGAGCATGGACGAACTGTTCGTCGATCCCGAACAGGTGCCCGCGCTCACCGCCTGATCCCGCTACCGGGCGGACGCAGAGATGCCGTTCGCCCGGAACAACTCTTATCCCGCTATGCCCGGATTCAATGCCGCCGCTGCGCGGTCCGGGCCTAAGCCAGACACGACAAAAGCCGCCCAGCGGACGGAGAGATCATGATTATCGATTGCCACGGCCATTTTACTACCGTGCCCCAGTCCTTCCGCGACTGGCGCGCCAGACAGGTGGATTCCGCCAACGATCCTGTAAATGCCCCCAAAGTTTCGGACTGTATCGTCACCGACGATGATATTCGCGAAGGCGTGGGCAATGGGCAACTCAAGCTCCAGCAGGAGCGCGGTAGCGACCTGACCCTTTTCTCGCCGATCGCCGGCCTGATGAGCCATCATCTGGGCAATGAACGTACCAGCCTGGAATGGGCGACGATCAGCAACGATCTGGTCCGCCGGGTGTGCGATATCTATCCCGACAATTTCGTGCCGGTGGGCATGCTGCCGCAATCGCCGCTGGCCCCCCCAAAAAACTCGATCCCCGAACTTCGGCGCATGGTCAACGAACTGGGCTTCGTCGGCGTCAATGTGAACCCCGATCCGACCGGCGGTTACTGGACCGGCAAGCCTTTCACAGACAAAGAATGGTATCCGCTGTTCGAGGCGATCTGCGAACTGGACGTGCCCGCGATGGTGCATGTCGCAGCATCCTGTAATCCCAACTTCCATGGCACCGGCGCGCATTATCTGAATGCCGACACGTCGGTCTTCATGCAGATCCTGCAATCGGACCTGTTCAAGGACTTTCCGACCCTGCGCCTGATCATTCCGCATGGCGGCGGCGCGGTGCCTTATCATTGGGGCCGCTATCGCGGCATGAGCCTGGAGATCGCCAAGCGCCCGCTCGAAGGGCTGCTTGACAATATCTTCTTCGACACCTGCGTCTATCACCATCCCGGCGTCGAACTGCTGACCAAGGTGGTGCCGACCAGCAATGTGCTGTTCGGGTCGGAAATGATCGGCGCGGTGCGCGGCAAAGACCCGAACACCGGCCATTATTTCGACGATACCAAGCGCTATGTCGACCAGTGCGACGCGCTCAGCGACGCCGATCGCCAGGCCATCTTCGAAGGCAATGCCCGCCGCGTCTATCCGCGACTCGATGCGCATCTCAAGGCGAAGGGGCTCTGATCATGCGCATCATCGACATTCACCCGCATATCATTTCCGACGACGCGACCCGCTATCCGCCCGCGCCTTTGTTCGGCAAGCGGTCCGACTGGTCGCAGGAGCGGCCCTGCACCGTCGACGCGCTGATCGCCGCGATGGACGAAGCCGGGGTCGACAAGGCGGCCGTCGTTCACTCCTCCACCACCTATGGCTTCGACAACAGCTATGTGGTGGATGGCTGCAACCTGTTTCCCGACCGGCTGATCGCGGTCGGATCGGTCGATGTCGCTGCGGGCGACGCGGTACCGGTGATCCGGGGCTGGGTGGACAAGGGCCTCAAGGGCCTGCGCATCTTTACCGGGGGATCGACCAAGGATTTCGATCCGACCGAACTGGAAAACCCGGCCGCATACCCGGCCTGGGAGGTGCTGGGCGAACTGGGCGTGCCGATGTGCATCCAGACCGGTCCGATCGGACTGCCGCAGGTGACGGACCTGGCGAAGCGCTTCCCCAAGGTCAACATCATCCTCGATCATCTGGGTCGCCCCGATGTACTGGATGGACCGCCCTATGCCAATGCCGACAGCCTGTTCGCGCTGGCCGACATTCCCAACATCTACCTCAAGCTCACGCCCCGCATCTTTGGCGATGTGAAGAAGGAGAAGGCCTCGGCTGAGACTTTCTTCCCGAAGGTCGCGGCTGCTTTCGGCGCAAATCGCATGGCTTGGGGTTCGAACTTCCCGACATCGCCCGGCACGCTGGCCGATATCCTCGCGACCGCAAAGGCCGGTCTCGCTTCGCTGAGCGAGGCAGACCAGCAATGGATCTTCGGCAAGACAGCGCAGACACTCTATCCCGCTCTGGCGGACTGACGACGCTCTGGCGTCCCGAAAAATAACGAATGCCCATAAGGAGAGGGTCCATGGCATCATCCCCATTATCGAAGGAAACCGCCGTATCGGCGGCGCGCGTGCCGGAACTCTCTCCTGCCGGGCGCTGGCTGATATTGTTCCTGTTGGCGACCGGCGTTCTGATTGCCTTCGTTGACAGGACCAGCATCTCATCCGCGCTGGCGGACCCACCCTTCATCCAGCATTTCGGCCTGTCCGATCTGGACCGTGGCTGGCTGAACTCCGCCTTTTTCTGGTCCTATGGGCTGGTACAGATTCCGATGGGCTGGCTGGTTGATCGCTACGGCGTGAAGGTGCCATACACGATCTGTTTCGTACTCTGGTGCTTGGCGACGGCGGCCATCGGTTTGGTCGATGCTTTCGCGACCCTGCTGACCATGCGCCTGCTGATCGGCGCGGCTGAAGCGATCGTCATGCCGGCCAGCTATCGCTGGATCAAAAACAATTTCAGCGAACGGCAGAATGGAACGGCGGTCGGCATCTTCGCCATGGGCAACAAGTTCGGCCCGGCAATCGGCGCGCCGGTCGCGGCCTGGCTGATCGTCAATTATGACTGGCGGATGATGTTCATCCTGACCGGCGTGGCGGGCTTCATCTGGCTGATCCCCTGGATTCTGACGGTGCGGAACGACTGGCCGACGGTCGAGGAACGAGAAAGCGCGAAGAAGAAGGCATCGGCCGTGACTATGGGCGCGATCCTGAGAAGCCCGCTTGTGTGGGGCGCGATGATCGTCAATTTCTGCTACGGCTATTTCACCTTCTACTGCATGACCTGGATGCCCGCCTATCTGGTCGAGGAACGCGGCCTGTCGCTGAAGGAATCCGGCCTCTACACCTTTTTCAGCTTTGCCGGCATCGCCATCGTCGCTGTCATCGCGGGCTGGGTCGCGGACAAGATGATCGAGCGGGGCGGCGATCCGGTCTTCGTGCGCAAGGCCTTCGTCATCGCCGGCTTCATCGGCGCCTGCACCGTCATGCTGGGCGCCTATGCCCCCAGCCTGTCGATGGCGCTGTTCTGGAACGTCTTCTCCCTCTCCTTCCTGGGCCTGGCGACCGCGAACAATCTGGCGCTCTGCCGCCTGACGCTGATCCCCAAGCCAGCGATCGGGCTGGTGACGGGCGTGCAGCAGGTGGCGACATCGCTCGCAGGGGGCGTTGCGGCCAGCCTGTCGGGATGGCTGCTGCACGTCAGCGGCGGATATGACCTGCCGATGCTTGTGATCTTTGTCTTCCTGATCATCGGGGCAGCCGCGACCTGGATTTTGCTCCGCCCGCAATGGGCACCGAAAATATCGGAATAAGCTATCGCGCCGGACCTGCTTTGGATTGGTCCGGCTTCTGCGCAGCACATAGTCTGCGCGCCCATAGACAGAGGATTTTATGGCAAAGATCGTGTTTGGGATGGCGGTGCCGCACAGCGGGATGCTGGGGCAAAAGCCGGAGGACTGGCTCAATAATGGCGACCGGGATCGCAATAATCCGGAACTCTGGTTCCAGAACCGCACCTGGACCTATCCGGAACTGGAGGCGCATCGCGGCGCGGCGTTCGAGCCATTCCTGACTATCGAGGAGCGCACCGAGCGCGCCACCAAATGCCGCGCGGCGCTGGACGAGATGGCCGAAGCCTACAAGGCGGCGAAGGTCGATGTCGCGATCATTCTGGGCAAGGACCAGAAGGAAATCTGGCCCGACCAGTCCCCGTCGATCACCATCTACACCGGGCAGGACGTGCATAACGGCCCGCCCCAGCGCCCGGTCTATGCCCCCGACCATCATGTCGTGCATCAGGCCTATCCTGACCTTGCCACCTATCTGATCAAGACCTTCCAGAAAGAGGGCTTCGACCTCAACGACCTTCAGGCCTGGCCCGAAAATGTCTGGATGGAGAAGAATCAGGGACGCAAGGCAGACTATCCGGTCGTGCCGCATGCCTATAGCTTCGTCTATCATCAGATCATGGGCGACGATGTGCCGCCGCATGTGCCGGTGCTGTTCAACCTCTTCTATCCGCCGACCCAGCCGTCCATGAGCCGCTGCATCGAATTCGGCCGCGTGCTGCGCGACGCGATCGAGGCCTGGCCGGAAGATGTCCGTGTCGCGGTGATCGCATCGGGTGGTCTGTCGCACTTCGTCAATGACGAGGCGTTCGATCGCGACGTCATGGGGAAGCTGGCCGCCTATGACTATGAGGGCCTCGCCGCGATCCCGGACGGCTATTATCAGTCCGGCACATCGGAAGTGAAGATCTACTCGATCGTCATGATGGCGCTCCAGCATACCGGCGCGGAAATGACCCTGGTGGACTATGTCCCCTGCTGGCGCACGGCGGCCGGCACCGGCGAGGGCATGGGCTTCATGTACTGGAACGCGCCCGAATAAACGGCGCGCTTCCCCCTTCATTCAGACAAGAACGGACGACCGATATGACCGACACGCGCCTCAATGGCGTCATCCGCGCCTTCGAAGCCGGCAAGCCCGCCTTCACCTGCTTCGCCAAGGTGGACAAACTGATCGCGCAGGAAATGACCGATGCCCCCTATGACGGTGTGGTCTTCGAAATGGAGCATAATCCCTATGATGTTTCGGCGCTGGGCGACGCGCTGCAATATATGCTCAACCGCAAGAAGATCGCCGAAACGGGGTCGGTCGCCCCGTCGGTGACGCCGCTGGCGCGCATCCCCGCCAATGGCGGCGAGATGAACCAGTTCCAGGCCAAGCAGGTGCTGGATCGCGGCGTCTATGGCGTGATCACGCCCCATGTCTCGACCGTCGAACATGCGTGGAACGCGGTGGCTTCCTGCCGCTATGCCAAGCCGACGGGCGCGGCCTATTATGAGCCCAAGGGCATTCGCGGCGACGGGCCTGCCACCGCCGCGCGCTACTGGGGCCTCAGCCAGGCGGATTATTACGCCAGGGCAGACGTCTGGCCGCTGGTGCCGCATGGCGAGCTTCTGGTCGGCATGATGTGCGAAAGCCCCGAAGCGATCGAAAATCTGGATGATATCCTGGCCAATGTGCCGGGCATCGGGCTGGTGTTGATCGGCGAGGGCGATCTCAGTCAGGCGCTGGGCTATCCGCGTCAGTATGAGCATCCCGAAGTCGTCAGCGCGATGAACAAGATCGTGGAGGTCTGCAAGAAGCACAATGTCGTCGTCGGCAACCCGCACACCAATGCGAAGAATGTCGAGCGGTTGATCGGCGAAGGCTATCGCTTCCTGATGTCCGCCCCGTCGCGCAGCTATGGCGTGGTCGGTCAGGGCCGCGAACTGGCGGGCTATTGACATGAACGGCGCCGAAAGCCTCGTCAACACGCTGGTCGATCAGGGTGTCGACATCTGCTTCGCCA
This sequence comes from Sphingobium sp. AP50, assembly GCF_900109095.1. Classification (GTDB taxonomy): domain Bacteria; phylum Pseudomonadota; class Alphaproteobacteria; order Sphingomonadales; family Sphingomonadaceae; genus Sphingobium. Next base: position 7,214 of record NZ_FNYZ01000019.1, on the reverse strand, counting down.
ATCCCGGCACGTCGGAAATGCATTTTCTGGCGGCGCTGGAAAATCCCCGAATGAAGAGCGTGCTCTGCCTGTTCGAGGGGATTGCGACCGGCGCGGCTGATGGCTGGTACCGTATGAAGGACCGCCCCGCCTCCACCCTGCTCCATCTGGGGCCGGGGCTGGCGAATGGCCTTGCCAATATCCACAATGCCAGGCGCGCCTCGTCCGGCATGGTCAACATCATCGGCGAGCATTCGGTATCGCACCTGCGCTACGACCCGCCGCTCCAGTCGGACATTGAGGGGCTGGCGCGGCCACTCAGCCATTGGGTGCGCCGGGCCGACAGTGCATCGACCATCGCCTGGGACGCGGCGCAGGCCGTGGCGACCGCGTCCGAACATCCCGGCAAGATCGCGACCCTGATCCTGCCCGGCGACACGAGCTGGCAGCAGGCGCAGAGCGCGGTAACACTGCCGAAGATCGTGAAGATGCGCCCGGCCCCTGCCGCCGCCCGGATCGACCATATCGCGCAGATCCTCAATTCCGGCGAACCCACACTGATCATTCTGGGCAACAAGGCAACGCGCGGGCGGGCGCTGGAGTTGGCGGGCAAGGTGGCTGCTGCCACCGGCGCTCGCCTCGGCTCGCAATTCTTCACCGCCCGGATCGAGCGTGGCGCGGGTCGCACCCCGATCGAGCGCATCCCCTATGCCGTGCCGCAGGCGATGGCCTTCCTCGACGGCTTCAAACATATCATCACGGTCGAAACGCGCGAGCCGGTCGCCTTCTTCGCTTATCCCGACAAGCCCAGCCTGATGAAGAAGGAAGGCACGATCGTCCATCCGCTGGTCGAGGATCATGAAGATAGCATAGCCGCCTTCGAGATGCTGCTCGACGCGCTAAGCGCGACCCATATCGCGCCGATCATCCAGCAGCGGATCGAAACGCCTGCCCCGACCGGTGCGCTCAATCCGCTCAGCATCGCCCATGCGCTGGCGGTGGCGTTGCCGGAAAACTGCATCCTGGTCGATGAATCGCTGACCACCGGCCGCGAATCCATGGGCCACACCATGGGCGCGGTGCCGCATGACCTGATCAACAATATGGGCGGCTCCATCGGCTATGGCACGCCAGTCGCCACCGGCGCGGCGCTGGCCTGCCCGGATCGCCGGGTCTTCTGCATGGTGGGCGATGGCAGCGCCATGTATACGATCCAGTCGCTCTGGACCCAGGCCCGCGAGGGGCTGAACATCACTACCGTCATCTTCGCCAATCGCACCTATGCCATCCTGAAGGCCGAATATGCCAATATGGGCGCGGGCACGCCGGGCGCACAGGCGATGGCGATGATCGACATCGACCGTCCGACCATCGACTGGGTCGCCATGGCGAAAAGCATGGGCGTGCCCGCGCTGGCCGTGGAAACGGCCGAGGATTTCACCAGAGCGATGCAGAATTCGGCGCGCGAGCCGGGGCCGTCGCTGATCGAAGTCAGACTGTAAACATAGTCTCTTGCATAAGGGGTAGAGGATATGGCGACCACCGCCGACGACGTGCTGACTCTGCGTACCAACCTGGCCTTGTCGCCGATGACCAGGGCTATTCATGAAGGCCGGGTGACGTCCGACATCGTGAAGCTCGACTGTTGCGGGCCGGATCCGGCGCAGAACGGGTTCAAGGACATGATCCGTCGCAACATGTATGATGCCGGTGAACTGGCGATCGTCACCTATTTGCAGGCGAAATGCTATAACAAGCCCTATATACTGCTGCCTGCGCCGGTTTCCGGCCGGTTCCAGCATCATTGCGCCGGGTTCAACCGCGAGCTGGGTCATATCGACCCCAAGGATATCGAGGGCAAACAGGTCGGCGTGCGCACCTATGCCCAGACCACGGGCCTGTGGATACGCGGCATCCTGCAACATGAATATGGTGTCGATCTGGACAAGGTCACATGGATGACCGTGGGCGAAGGGCATCTGGAGGAATATAGCGACCCCGACAATTGCGTGCCGCTCCCCAAGGGATCGAATATCGGCCAGATGATGCTGGACGGCGAACTGGCCGCCACGCTTCAGGGCGTCGATTTGCCCAAGGATCCACGTGTGGAACGGCTGGTGCCCGATCCGTTCAATGCCGCCAAGGACTGGTTCGCGCGCGAAGGCGTCGTGCCGATCAATCATATCTTCGTCGTCCATCAGGACATTTCGAAGAACCGGCCGGACGTGGTGCGCGAAATCTATCGCATGGTCGAGGAAAGCCGCAACCTGACCGAAGGCGGCCTGCCCAATCCCTTCCCACCCATGGGCGTCGAAGCGAACCGCAAGGGCCTGCAACTCGCCATCGAATGGGCCTTCGAACAGAAGATCATCCCACGCAAGCTCAACGTCGACGAACTGTTCGACGAAACCACCGGATCGCTCGGATAATAAAGCCGAAACAAGGCGGCGGAAATCGATAGGCTTCCGCCGCCTTTCTTATACGTCAGAAAACCGCTTCCATTATAACAAAGACAAGCAATTCCGAAAAAAGGAATTGAATATAACAGCGCACCATGGGGAGGACACATCATGCGCCGCTGCAACTTTTCAATAACCGCCTTACGGGGCGGGCTATCAGTCATGGCCGTTGCCCTGACAATGCCTGCCCTTGCCCAGACCACTGAACCGCCCGCGGCCACGGACGGTGTCTCCGAAATCATCGTGACCGCCCAGAAGCGCGCCGAAAATGCGCAGAATGTGGCTGTTGCGATCACCGCGCTGAGCACGGCAGACATTGCCGCTTCTGGCGTTACCAGCACGGAGGATCTGCGGGCTGCGGTTCCCGCGCTCAATGTCACCACGGCCGCCGGCGGTTTCGGCCTGCCGCGCATTCGCGGCGTCGGCGCCACCGGTCAGGGCGCGGGTATCGAAAATCCCGTCGCAGTGTATGTCGACGGGGTCTATTATGGTTCTGCCATCGGTGCGCTTCAGTCCCTGTTCGACGTGCAGCAGGTCGCAGTGCTGAAGGGGCCGCAGGGCACATTATTCGGTCGCAACGCGACGGGTGGCCTGATCCAGATCACCACGCGCAAGCCCAGCTACGACTATACCGCATCGGGCCGTTTCGGTTACGGCAGCTATGATACGGTCAGCGCGGCGGCATTCGTATCGGGGGGCCTTGCCCCTAGCCTCGCCTTCAGTCTGGCCGGGCAATATGAAAATCGCGACGACGGCTATGGCAAGAATGTCTATACCGGCAACGATATCCAGACCGACCGCACCTACTCGCTGCGCGGAAAATTGCTCTGGGAGCCGGGCGATACGACATCGATCGTCCTGTCGGGCGATTATTTCGGGCGGCGGGCTGCCGACCCCGCCTTCGTCACCTTCAGCCGCAACAGCGCCGGGCAGGATGTGCCCGCCGTCATCAAATCGCTGGGTGGCGATCCGCAGCGCGACATTTATTCCGACTTCGATCCGACGCTGCGCGGTAGCCAGAAGGGCGTCAGCCTGACGATCGATCAGGAACTGGGCGGCGTGAACCTGCGCAGCATCACCGCCTATCGCAAGACCCATTTGCGGACCTTTTTCGATCCCGACGGCACGGTGCAGCCGCGCCTGCGGATCGACAATAATAATCGCGACAAGCAGTTCACGCAGGAAATCGACCTGATTTCCGACAATGACGGACCGTTCAACTGGGTCGTCGGCGGCTTCTACATGAAGAGCAGCGCGGGCCAGTATCCCGGCCGCACGACGGGCCTGACCACCTTTGGCGACAATGGCTATTCGGACGATTTCACCGACATCGGGCTGGAATCGATCGCCGGTTTCGCCGACGGCACCTATGAGCTGGGCGAGAGTACCAAGATCACGGCGGGCCTTCGCTATACCTACGATCAGCGGGATATCGATGCCCAGCGCGTCGCCTATAATGGCGCAACCGGTGTGACGACGACAACCGACTATGATCAGGCGGAACGGACGTTCAAGAAGCTGACCTGGCGCCTGTCGGTCGATCATCGTTTCTCTCCCGAAGTCATGGCTTATGTCAGCTATAATCGCGGCTTCCGCAGCGGCACCTTCGTTCCGCAGATTGCGACACCCTTCAATGTGCTGGAGCCCGAAGTCGTCGATGCCTATGAAGTGGGGCTGAAAACCGATCTGTTCGACCGCAAGGTTCGACTGAACGTCGCCGGCTATTATTACGACCAGTCGGCGGTGCAGGTGATCCAGGTGATCGCTGGCGTCAACAATGTCTATAATGCGCGCAAGGGCGCCCGTATCTACGGCATCGACGCCGACCTGACCTGGCAGGTGAGCGACAATCTGCGCCTGTTCGGCGGCTTCAACTGGACCGACGCCCGGTACAAGTCCTTTACCGACGCGATCATCTCCATCCCCTATCCGGTCGCAGCGGGCTTCAGCCCCTCTTCCTATAGCTATGTCGACAGCAAGACGGGCGCGACCGTCGCCAACACCAGTTGTCTGGGGACATTCGGGGCGCCGTCGGCGCAGCTTGGCGGCAACTGCCTGCTGCGCGGCGATGCTTCGGGCAACCGGCTGCAAAATACGCCCGAATTCACCGTCAGCCTGGGCGGCAGCCTGGATATCCCCACCAGCGCAGGCACCTTCACGTTGGCAGGCAATTATTATTATAATGACGGCTTTGTCGCGACCGCCGACGAACGGGTGAAGCAGCCCAGCTATAATACGGTCGATGCATCGGTGACGTGGAAGGAGCCGGGCGACAAATTCTATGTCCGCCTGTGGGGCAAGAACCTGACCGACGCCTTCTACCGCAGCCAGATCAGCGCCACCAACAGCGGCGACAATGGCTATGCCGGCGCCCCGCGCACCTATGGCGTGACGCTCGGCTTCGATTACTGACTTCGACGCCTGGACACGTCGCAGCGCCCCCGCCGGTTCACCCCGGCGGGGGTTTCCTTGTTCAGGGGAAGGCGCAAATCCGTTCGCGCGCCGTCTGATATTCGTTTTTCAGCCGACCGATGAGGTCCGCCGCTGGAACGACAGCGTCCACGGCGCCGATCCCCTGCCCGCATCCCCATATGTCGCGCCAGGCCTTCTTGCTATCGGTCATGCTGGCGAAATCCATCTTCGATGGATCGGACGAAGCGAGATTGTCGGGGTCCAGTCCCGCACGGACGATCGATCCACGCAGATAATTGCCGTGCACGCCGGTAAACAGGTTCGAATAGACGATGTCGCTGGCGCTGCTATCGACCAGCATCTGCTTATAGGCCGGATCAGCATTGGCTTCCTGCGTCGCGATGAAGGCCGACCCGATATAGGCCAGATCAGCGCCCATCGCCTGCGCCGACAGGATCGCCGCGCCATTGGCGATCGAACCAGACAAGGCCAGCGGACCATCAAACCAGCTACGAATTTCCTGCACCAGAGCAAAGGGCGACAGGGTGCCGGCATGGCCGCCGGCACCTGCCGCCACGGCAATCAGCCCGTCCGCACCCTTTTCCACCGCTTTCCTGGCGAACCTGTCGTTGATCACATCATGCAGGACGATGCCGCCATAGCTGTGGATCGCCGCATTGACCTCTGCCTGGGCACCGAGCGATGTGATGATGATCGGCACGCGATATTTGCAACACAGTTCCAGATCCTCCTGCAATCGGGGATTGGACCTGTGCACGATCAGGTTGACGGCAAACGGCGCGTCACGGTCTGTCAGTTCCGTCGTCAGCCGTTGCAACCATTGTTCGAATACCCCCGATGGACGGGCGTTGAGCGACGGGAAAGCGCCGATCACACCAGCCCGGCATTGCGCCATCACCAGATCGGGCTGGGATATGATGAACATCGGCGATGCTATGGCGGGAAGCGCAAGCCGATCCTTGAAACGATCCAGCAGGGACATGGGGATATCAGGCTCCTTTACGATTATCATTATGCGCCGGTCAGGGACGCGAATCCCAGGCGGTTGCAAGGTGCATACTGATCTTCCAGCCTGTCTCCTAGCCGCTGAAGGCCATAAATCGGGCGGGCAAGCGGCATAATGCCCACGCATTTGCCATGCCGTAGCGTCGATACCGGAAAGAAATTTTTCGCACGGTCACTGGCGGCATCGCGTCTTAGAGCGGTTTGGAAAATCAGGGGTGAACGTTTCGGCGTAGCAGATTGCCGCCCACGGCGACGAGGATCATGGCCTGCGAGACGTCGATGCGCTTTTCGTAATCGCGGACCAATCGGCGCCATCGGATCATCCAGCCAAAGGTCCGCTCAACGACCCATCGTCGGGGCAGAACCTTGAAGCCCTGCTACTGATCGCTGCGTCGAATGACCTCGACGACGAAATCCAGATAGCTTGCCTTGTCCATGAGCTTGAGGCGGTCATAGGCGCCATCGGCGAAGAGATGCTTGATCCAGGGCCAGCGTTTGCGGATGCCATCGAGGATGGACTGGGCACCCGCGCTGTCCGAAATGTCCGCAGTGGTCAGGTTGACCATCAGCAGCCGTCCATCGGTATCGACGGCGATATGCCGCTTGCGCCCGACAACCTTCCTGCCTGCGTCAAACCCACGCTTTTCTGCCGATGGCGCCTTGCCCCACTGGCTGTCGATCACTGCTGCGCTCGGACTGGCCTCCCGCCCTTGGCGCTCGCGATCGAGCATCAGTTCGATGTCATGGATTGTCTGGAACAGGAACCTGCGAGCCAGTTCCCGGAACCAGCCATAGACCGTCTGCCATGCCCCAAAATGGATCGGCAGCATCCGCCAGCCACAGCCCGACCGAACAAGGTAGCGCACGGCGTTGATTACCTCGCGGAAATCCACTTCGCGCGAACGGCCCCGGCGCCCCGGTTTGGGCATCAGGGGCGCCAGGCGATCCCATTTTTCATCGGTCGGACCACCGGGATAGCGCTTCGTCTTCTTGGCAATAGTCGCGCCACCGCCAGCCCCGTCATCGATCAAGCCGCCTAAGCGCTCCACTGTGGGGGTGTTTTAGCGCTTACGATGTGGCTGAGGTGGGCGTGTGATTACAATTTTGTCACCTGGCGGGGCTGGCTGGAGACCCCGCTGCGCTGGTATTTCGGGATGGTTATGGACACAACAAAAAGGGCGCTCCCTAACAGGAGCGCCCTTTTTGTGTATGGGATATGTGAATGGGTTTTATGCGTTTTTCAACAAAGCGCGAGCTATAATGCCTGGCGACGCCCTACTCTTCCGGGGCTTGAGCCACAGTACCATTGGCGCAGTCAGGTTTCACGTCCGAGTTCGG
>NZ_FNYZ01000012.1 GCF_900109095.1 Sphingobium sp. AP50 | reverse complement strand
CCGAACTCGGACGTGAAACCTGACTGCGCCAATGGTACTGTGGCTCAAGCCCCGGAAGAGTAGGGCGTCGCCAGGCATTATAGCTCGCGCTTTGTAAATACATAAAACCCATTCATTTTCTTTTTCGCTTCAATTGAAGCGGATGATATTGGCGCGGGATGGAGCAGCCCGGTAGCTCGTCAGGCTCATAACCTGAAGGTCGTAGGTTCAAATCCTACTCCCGCAACCAACTTAAACTACATTTATCGGAAGCAATGTGGTTTGAACTCGCAAACTCCGCATCAAAGTAAGCGATAGCGCCGTTTACGGCCGCCTTTGGGCGGCCTTTTTGTTGTCTGCAGATTGCGATAATGCCTGCCAGGTCACCGCGTATGTCGACCGTGGTATGTTGCTCCCCGTCAGGCGATATGTAGATCGCTGATAGCATCGAATGCAGAATGTCACGGGCCTGCAGACGCGACGCTTCATCCATTCCTGATATCGCAACGTGAAGCGCTTCAATCTGACGGTGATAGTGAAGAGCCATATTCGGATGGAGCATCGGAGCGGGAGCTTCACTTTGCAGCAGTTCCTGCTCCAGTTCCTTTTTACGAGCCTCCAGCGAAATCATCTTCGCATTGATCTTCTCCGCGGCCCCACCTCTCAGAATGACGTTCAGGAGCATGTCGAGATCGCGATCAATCTTTTTGATCTCGGCCTTTGCAGCCGTGATAGAGTTCCCCGCTGACGCTCGGAGGCGGTTCACTTCACGAGTGAACTCATGGCAGAATTCCGCAAACAAGTCGGGCTGCATGAGTTCGCGCTTCAAGGCGCCGAGTACCAGCTGATCGAGAACATCTCGCCTGATGCTATGCTTGTTATCGCAAGTGCCTTTACCTTTGGCCGCAGAGCATCCCAGCAACGTTCCTGATACAGACGTATAAACGCCGCCGCAGCAGCCACAGCGAACCAGTCCGGTCAAAAGATGCTTTGGTCGACGGCGATCACGAAAGCTTGCATTCGCTCTCTGCTCGCCGCGAGGCAGCATGAGCGAGGCTTGCTTCCGCTTTGCCTCCTGCCACAAATCTTCCGGAACGATCCGAAGTTCGGGCACGTCCTGAATGACCCAGTCAGATTGAGGGTTGAGGCGGGCTTGCCGCTTGCCGCTGCTCGGGTCTTTGATGAAGCGCTGTCGATTCCAGACTATTTTACCGACATACATCTCATTGTTGAGAATGCCGGTCCCCCGTTGGCAATTGCCGTTGATTGTACTCGCCCCCCAGTGAACGCCGGACGGACTCTCAACACCTTGGCGATTAAGTTCGAATGCAATCGCCTTGGGAGACTTGCCATCGATGTAGTCGCGGAAAATGCGAAGGACCACATTTGCCTGGACCTCATTGATCGTCCGGTCACCGCGCTCCAGCTCACCAGTTGCATTCATTCTCCGGACGACATCATATCCGTACGAATTGCCTCCGCCTGATTTTCCGAGCTCAACGCGTCCGCGGAGGCCTCGTCTTACCTTGTCAGCCAGATCCTTCAGGAACAGGGCATTCATTGTTCCTTTAAGGCCGACATGAAGGGGGCTGACTTCACCTTCCGACAAAGTGATGATCTTGATGTCGGAAAACGTCATTCGCTTGTAGATGCCGGCCATATCCTCCTGATCGCGCGACAACCGGTCCATGGCTTCGGCTAGGACGACATCAAATCGCCGGCAACCAGCGTCAGAAATCAGTGCTTGAATACCAGGGCGCAGGAACATCGAGGCCCCGGAAATTTTGGGATCCGTATATTCTTCGACGATATCCCAACCCATTTTCTCCGCATGGAGCCGGCAAATCCGGAGTTGATCGAAGATGGATGCTTCTCGCTGATTATCACCCGAATAGCGCGCGTATAAGGCAACCCTCACACTCATTCTCCATTTCAGGAGCCTTCCTCGGACTCCTTGAGAAAATCGGAATACGCACATCGTGCAGCATGGCGTGCGAGCAACCGAACCAGCGCGATCATACGTGGGTCATGGCTATCCAGAGCAGGATTATCGGTTCGATATCCCAGTCTGCGGCAATATAGCCTCTGCCCCTTGGGCTGATCAGCGTCAGCCATCGTCGCCATCTTTCAAGCAGATGGCAAGGGGTAAATCGTGAACATTTCGTGATTGCACGGTGCCATTTAAGCCGTAACTAAAATCCGGCTCAAAATACGGCGGCAGCGCTGCAATGCCCGGGAGGCGTAGTTGATATCGTCTTAACATGGGCGTTCCCAAATCGGGTCTGCCCGCCAAAACGGATAATCACCTATTAGCACTCGGTCTGCAAGCGATTCTGGGGCCATACACTACGATCGTTCTCAGACACATATCCGGTAAGCTCCATCCTATTCTGCCCATGCGACCGGTGGGGTGCTCTCCACGAAGCGCCTAACGTCCGAAGGGCGCCTTTTGGCCGTAAGGAGAACGACTGGTTACGATGATAGACTGAGAGATAGCCGACATTGAATAACTCAATTTTATCGACGGCAAGCGCCTAAAAAAGCTTTTGCAGCCGCTAACAGTATAGCTAATAACGATGTTTCGTTCAGGCCAGCCTTGCCTTGACCCATTCCATGATGGCCGGCTTCTTGTAAGGCGAATACCGCGTCAGATGCGGCACAACAACGACGTTGGTGGTTCTCGTCCCCAAGCTGGCTTTGAAGGCATGGCAGGTAAAGCCGGGCTGTTCAGCGGGAATGCTCTCAACCTCATCGGGCTTAAGGAAGGCACGAAGATAGGCGAACGCTGACTTTTCAAGGCCGCTCCCAAAAGCAAGAATCGCTCGAGGCTGAACGCTTTCCAATATGATTTGATGAAGCGGCCAGCATCGCCGCGCATCGCCGTCCATGTCGTGGTGCGACGTAATTCCGCGCGATCGGGTCATCACGATATTGCTGGCAGGAACGTTGCGAGACTCAAAACCGAGACCTGACAAGAACCTAGTAACCTGCTTCTGGAGCTTGGCTTGGCCTAGTGGTCGGCATTCCCAGGAGTAATCCAGATACTCGTTTGATCCGTTTGTAATGTCGTCGAGGGACTGAGCCAGAGTGCTGGGCAGCGCACCACCGGGATTTGTCCCAAGAAAATATATCGGAAACGGATCGAGAGTCGCAGCCGAGCTATACAGGACCTTGCCCGGCGAGTTGGCCAGCGCAACATCGGCCGATAAGTACTCGCGCAGCGCCGCCATACATGCGGTCGCAGTCACTGTGCCTTATAATCCTGAAGGTGATGGCGATCACCGCGAAAATATCCGCCTTCGATGTAACCCACCAACCACGATGAGGAAACTTGTCCTCCTTGAGTGTATGCCGACTTGTTACCCGAAAAATCGACGGCTTTTAACAAGCCAATCAGATCCTCACCCGTGACGCCAGGGTTGGCTTCGACAACCGTGTATATCTTTCCGAAAACGCTAGTACGGGACAGCGGCTCTCTAGGCCCTGCCATCAAACGGGTGTGACGGAGCTTAAACTTTGCGGGAATCGCGTTCGCGTCACCTGACTCTGCATGATCTGCCGCATATTTGCGAACCTCGATGCCATTGAGCTTGACTGAGCGAGCATAGGTCTGGGCGTTTGTCAGCGGCCCTGCGCCCTCCGCCAGACGACCAATCGAGTTGATCAACTCCTCCTCCCGGTCCCAGGGCTCGACTATGTGTACGCTGTCGATGGTGCGGACAACCTCGCCGCCCTTGGCCCATATCGACCGGATGGTCTCGACCTTGGCACTATAACGCAACGGGTCACGAGCCTCTTCCTCGTGAGCGAACAATCGCGCGCCCTGCCCAATACCGACATAGAAGGGCGTGCCTAAGCCACCATGTTTTGGCTCTCCATCCGGAACACGCAGCACGTAAACATAATGGGGACCGCCGCCAGAGGCGGCTATGAACTGGGCTAGGTCCGCCCGATCGGCAATCTCCCGGCTATTCACAAAGTCCCCCATTAAGGCAAGGCCAGACTAGATACTCTACGATCCGATCGTAACTCTGCCGGGTTGGCAGCGCAACCTGAACAGATGTACGCTTATGGAAGGTGGACAAGAACCGCTAAACGGCAAAAAGGGGCGCTTTGCGGCCGGTCTAGTCATTTTAGGAAGGTTCGCAGGCTATACCGTCATTGTCACCATCCATGTGCGCGCCATAGCCGGGTTGGCCGCGATATATAGGTGCTGCGCCTGCTGCGCTGGCGTCCCGGCAATTGCGATACGACCACGATGCGGCTGGCTGCGGTGTCTGCCGCTTAAGCAGAGCGCTTGTAAGACTCGAGGCTTGCTGCATTCTGAAGATCGGTTTTGTATAGCCGCATCAAATCGAGCACTTCCGTGACCAGAATGCTAAAATCGGCCCCGCTAAGAGTGAGGTGCTCACCATGTGCAATCGCGTTTCGTTGGTCTACAAGCTTTTTGTCGATCAAATTGAAGCGCGTATCGTAAGGCACTGTGTCTATAGCCAACGAGTTCGCGATGTTGCAAAAAACCTTGGAAGAAAGGTTTGACTGGGTATTTATTGCTGAGGCCAAGTCCAGCTTTGCTATGCTGTCGAGTTCGCCGATGATAAATTCAAAAGCGTCGATATTTGTAACCGATTTCTTCGAATCGACGAGAGTGGCTAAACGGCTTTTCAGCCCGAAGACGGCGAAGCAGCTTTTCAAATCCCGATAAGAAAGACTTTTGTAGTCGACGTACTTTAAATATATTTCAGACGATTTTTTAATAAACCCTTCCCAATGCGCATAGGTCAGTGCGACACCTGCTCGAATGAAAGACTTATTCTCAGAACCATTTTTCCGGGAAGCGACGTTAAACACGCCAATTTCCTTTACCCTCCAACTCATTTCTTTGTCGAGGGCATCCTGAAACTGATCTAACGTCCTTACGTCCGCCATGCCTTTTAGGGCTTCAAAAGATCAGCTGCGATGGGCAGCAACTTAGATAGCCTCGTAGTACCGCGGACTCCCGCACCAGAGTTCTGTGTGAAAGCTTGGTTTGCCCACAAACCCTGAGCTTTACTTTGAATGAAAGATTCTTGTTGCTGCGGTTGCATTGCTTCGATCGCATCGAGATTGTACGATACGCCGGTCGACATTACTTCATAGACCGACATCAAGAACATGCCCTTAAAGGCATTTCCATCCCATTTCTTGAAGGCTGATGAGCCAAGGGCGTTATTAAGAATTTTGAAGGTTCGCTCGAAGACCAAGCCCTCCGATGCCATATCGAAATTGGGGTTGCCGGCGAGTTCGATGAGAGCTTCATCCAGGTACTCATGAACATCAAGTCCAGATTGATATGCAATATTTCTAAATGCCAAAAATCGTAGAGCAAGCTCAACACCCTCTTGAGCATCTAGCGCCGCAGGCGTCTGAGACGTGGTGTTTTTAAAATGTGGATTATTTGACTGTATTATCATCCAATCGTAAAATGATTTATTGAGTGATACAGCCATACTATTTCGAACTTCCTGCTCTGACAGCTTGGCACCGCCAGTATTCAACCTCTGAAATAGTTCGAACTTCGCTGACACATCGCTCTCAGACTTGAGGATTTCAACACGAATTCTGGAACGCTTGATTTCAATTTGAAGCGCTTGGCCCAAGCCATCTCCGGCATCCTGAGCGGATTCCATCCAACGTTTGCCGTTAAGGCTAGGAAGAAATCGAGTGCCATTGAGGACCAATTCGCCGAGTTCCTGAGCGCGCGCTCCCTGGAGATCTCCAGTAAGTTGCAGGATAGTCGAAACTCTCTGCAAACCGTCCACTAATTCCCATATTCCATCTTTGTTTTGATAAACAAAAATAGGAGGAATTGGAATTCCAAGAATAACCGACTCTATAAATCTGGTTTTTCGCCCATCATCCCAACGAAATAAGCGTTGGAACACCGGATCTATGACGAGTTCATTGTCTCGGTAGAGATTGACGACTTCACCCAATGACATCTCATACCCGTCAGTAACGACTTTCTTCCTGGCTCTTTCGATTTCATTTGCCAGTGTCATGTAAATTCCCACTTTTGAAGATTCAGTCGAACCGACATTGGCACACCTTAGGCTACATGCCCAACGAGAAGGTCGGGAAAAGGGAGAAATTATGTCTGCTATAAGACCTTCACGAACGACCGACATGGACGAAGCCTTGCCGGGCGATTTTTCGGATCAAGCTGCTAAAAATTGTTGTTTACCGCGCGCAGCCTATCCATGCGCAGCCTTTGGCCTCCACGATTGGGTGTGAGGCTTAAACCAGCCGGCCAAGTCAGTCCCCAGCCGGGGGCAGCAGCAGGAGAATAGGAGCTTCGGTTTCTTCGCGCGCGGCAGCAAGCCAGTCACGCGGGGTGATGCCCCGCGCTTCCAACAAGGGAAGGGGTGCGGTGCGGGTCGCAATCGCGGCCTCACGATGCCGGATTTGCCGCACCTTGGGTCCGGCATCATCCTTTGCGGCCAAGAACGCCGTGTCCCATTCAGGCGTACCAACCTCTACGCTGGCTTCGGCAAGGCTTGATCGGACAATATCTGCAGCACCGATACCCCCCGTAAGGCGTTCGATGGTCCTCGCCCCGTCGGCGGCCGCTTCATGAGCGGCAATGCTCTCGTTGCAAGCGGCAAAAGCTGCCACCCGCAGGCTGTTGGCAAAGGCGACAGCGTCGAACATCGCGTCAGCTAGCGCATAATCAGGATTCAAGCGGAGGATATGCTCGGCACGCAATTCAAATCGTACCTGCTGGCTGAGCGCCCCCTTGGCCACATCGTGCCATTGCCGCTCTGCCCGATCGTTACTCGCGAGCGACCATCCCTCATCGAGCGATTTAGCGAGGGCCTTGAGTTCCGCGAGATCTGCATCAATCAGGTCCTGCCTGACCTGATCTATCTTTGTGCCGATCAGATCGATTTTCGCGGCGAGGCAATCGACGGACTTCTGCACGCGGCCGATCCGGTGGGCCAGAATTGCGAAACCAGCTATGGACACCCCGATGCCTGCTGCGCTGAGCGCGAGATTGATGGAGTTCAACTGCGACAAAGTCGCCATGCCCCGTTCTACGCGGCCAAGCCCCTGCAGCAGGAATTCGCCTTGCACAATCTGACCGACGTTCAGCCCGAGCTCTGACACGCCCAATAAGGGATTCGACAGGAGCTTTGCGAGCGGCGCTGCTTCTTGCAGGAAACCGGCGATCTGGCCGGTCGATGCGTCGCGTATTACAGATCCAAACAGTTTAAGGGCGCCACTGTCGACTCCGGAAACAAGATGCTTGGGAACCTCGCGCAGCAGGACATCTCCGATCGACGCGGTGATCATAGCATGCTCATCCTTGCGGTTTCAGTGGTAGTATCGATGATGCGGATCAGCTGTGCCAAAACCGGTAGGGGATCTCCGGCTTCGCTCATCCAATGTGACGCGATCCGTTTTTGAGCGGCGATCCTTACGCGTTCACGCAGGCCGGCCTTGTCCTGTAAGGTATCGGCAAGGACGTCGGCCTGCTTTTGAACGATCTCCGCTCCCCGTTTCACGACTTGGCCAGCAGAACCGGCAAGCCTTTCCATGTGCTTCGTGATCGTCCAGCGCTCATCGGAAGCGTCGGGCAAGGCAGCTTGGTCGCTTACCAAAGGAGGACGGGGAACGAGGACGGCTGTGGCGGGCGCTGCGGCAAGTTCGACCTGCTTGGCGTGCGGCAGAGAAAGCGTATGGCTGTGTCGCAGTGCCTTAGCCAGTTCCCCGAATTCAGGCGCGATGTCGGCAAGCCCGGTTGCCGCGTCATCGACAAAGTCCGCTAATGCTTTAGGCAAGATCTTGCGTAGCTGCGCATCGATACGGGGCTCCGCGAAGCCGGTCGGATCCCAAACCGTGTCATACAGGCGAGCATGTTCGACGAGTGCTTGTTCAAATGAGGCACGCGCTTCCTGCACCTTGGCGCTGAACAGGCTGTAGGCGGTCATTATCTGCTCATCACGCCAGGCAACCACCGCCTGACGTCGCATGGCCATCTGCCAGTTCATTACAACTCCGAAATTTCTGACTGCACGCCCTTTTCACCGGTCATGCCGAACCATACTGTTGCTGTCACGGCCTTTCGCGGTGCGCTTGCGCGACTATAAAGCTGACTGGCCGGTCTCAGGATGAGCATCGCGGGATGTTTATGACCGGAAGGAGGCGCAAAGCGGCCCATCAGTTGCGCCTCATGTCGGTCGTTCAGCCGGGCGAGCGGCTTTTTTTAAGCTGCCGTTCCCCAATGGGGTCAACGTCGGCCCCAAGGGACGATGTTTGCCCTCAAGAATTTTCAGTGATGGTTGTGCCGGCTTCCCCTGAAAAACAAAGCTGTTCTTCCTTGCTGGCGCTTGGGTTACGCTTTATGCGCCGCACTTTAGCGGCCAGATCGCACTAGTTCGCTGTGGCTGGGGGAATGACGTGACGAGACGTGTGGGAGATGATCGCGCAGAGCCTAAGGCAAAAGCTGCGCTTCTCGATTTTCTGCGCTCGACGGGGGAGCTGTCCAGCCAATCATCATTGACGGCTGAACTCATTCTCGACAATTACAAGGTTCGGGCGGACGTTGCCGTGTGCGATCGAAATGATCTGCACTGCTACGAGATCAAAACCGACCGCGACACGCTTGTCCGACTTGACGGGCAGCTTGAGGTTTATGCGCGCCATGCTGATTTTGTGACCGTTGTCGCGGCGACGCGGCATATCAACGCGATTATGTCGCGAGTGGAACCCCATGTTGGCATATTCGAAATGGTCGGATTCGATTGCGCTAATCCGCTCCGTGTAGTGCGAAAAGCAACGCGCTCACCTACATTCGACGCCAATGCATTGCTCTCACTCGTTCCCGTGAAGGATCTTCAATCTCGGCTCGCAATACATGGTCGGCTCCGGCGATGCGAAGTGGTGGCCGAAGCAGCCGAGTTGACCGTAGAGAAGAAGAAGCAGGCCGTTCTCGCATTTTTTGCTGAGCGCTACGGGCCGAATAGTCGGGCACTGTGGCGAGCGGCTCGGCGGCGTAAAATCCGACCCAGTGATCTTTCCTTTCTCAGGCGCTGGGGCCAAGAGGCGGACGCCATCAAGGATGGCAATGTAGTTCAAGTCTCGCCGCCAGCGTCGCGTGGCTGGTCCGACGCGGCAGTCTATAGCCACGTTGGCAAGAGCTTTGGGCCGATGCCGGATGAATTGAGAGCTTTGCTGGCGGACTAGTCGACCCAAGGCTCGTCTGTGGTTAATGAGGCGCCCGCCGATTGCGCCTGAACATGCATATGAATATTCATTCGAATTGTAGTCCACCTACCCGCCGCATTTAGGCCTTCCATTTTGCCGGTGGCAGCTTCCCTGATCCGCTGCGCGCCCCAGCACAAGTTCGAATCATCCCACTTCAGATCCTCTCGCACTCGGACTGCAGCGTTGTGAAAGCCTTCGCGTCGACGATGATAAATCCATTCACCAGGCATCGGGTAATCGACGCGAGGAACGCCGCGAAACGCAGGGTCCCTGTCGGACGCGAAAATGGCGGCATGATCGCCGTATAGCAAATCAATCCCGGCCGCGACGATAGGCGGGCTTGATTTCAGCATGTTGTAAAGTTGTCGCTCCCGAATCGTCAGACAAGCATATTCTGCGCCAGTGGAAGTGAATTCGCTTGGGAAACTCGAAGCCTTAAAAACATGAGCACGTGACCCGCCCGAAATATGTGAGTTGGAAGCGAGGATCGCGCTTTGAGCCATAACGCCGATGGAGGTGAGATCGTCGGATAAGCCAATCTGCTCGTAGTCGTAAATCATCAACAGATGATGCTGGCCCAAAGGAAGGTCGGCAAGCGCGGCAGCTTGCGTTAGATTCCAACCTCGCGATCGACGGAATCGAAAAATCAGCCCCCGGTTCAGCGCAGCGAGCTGCTGAACCTGGGCCTTTAACAAAGCGGGGTTGTCGTTCCATTGCACCACAGGGATACGACGCTCGTCGCTTCGAATGAACGAACACCAAGCCTCATATCCATTTGCCGGGTTGTGAAGTGCAGCTACCTCTGAACGACCCAGTGCGGCCCAGTCAGCACGGTCCTGGGTTTTGTAAATTTTGTCAGACGGCGGGGCTGGTAGTGCGAGGTCCATACCGATCCGACGCTCTCCATAGGCTTCCGCCATATGATCGGTCGACCTTTGAATGGGACCGCCTTCCCCTTTTTTCGGATGGGGCCACGCTTGGACGCGAGCAATCGGGAAGATCGAGTCCTTAATCGGTTCCGCCAACCTGCGCAGCGCTTCGGCCTCGCTTTGTCGAATAGTCAGGCTCGGAAAGTATTTTGCAGTAGACAAAATGAACTCTCTCCAACAGATCGCGGCTTCAGGTAAGCACGCCCAAGCGGATATTCATGGCCGCTGGAGAAACCTGCAATGCTTCTGCAAGTTTATCAACATCCCTTTCGCCGTTGCGCATAAGCTGGGTGATTAGATGCCACGGCATTAAGATCTCGGCTGCCAAGGCATTTGCCTCATATTCGCGCCGCTCTGACAGGCCGCTCCGATAAAATGTATCGTCTACCAACTCATTGCCTATGACATCTCGATGGAGAACGTAATGTGCAATTTCATGGGCAATTGTGAAACGCTGCCGATTACGATGCTCGTGCCGATTGACTTTGATGGTCCAAGTCTGGCGATCATCCTTATCGAGGACAAGCATTCCCGACACAGCGAGAGGCAGATCGCTGATCACCACCTTAACGCCCAGGTCATTGGCAATGGCTCCCAGTTTGACCGGAGCTTCCACCTGATGTCGAGCGATAGCTTCCGCCGCATAGGGGGGCAGTTGGGGGATGCTCAGTCGCGCCATTCTTCATCTCGCACTTGATGTTCCGGGGCGGCGTCGGATTTCACGATCGACGCACCCAAGGCATCTTGAACCGCATCCCGCGCGCGGGCTTCCATCGCTGCAGTAATGGCGGCGTCCACTCGCTGGGTAAAATTCTCCGATTTAAGATAGCTGTCGCTCCCAGTCTTCGATGTCTCAACCGAAATCTGCTCTGCTATATTGCGCAGCGTCTGGAAGCCCCAGATAGCGGCAACGGCGACGATAAATCCAATAAAGGTCACTATCAATGAAACAACAGTAAGGAGAACCGCAATCAGGTCCTTATATTCCCAATCCCCCGGCCGAATTAACGACGCGCCCTGAAGGTCGAGCAGTAATAGCAGAAGTCCAAACATAAGGACATTTGCCACCAAAATGGTTCGTTTTACCCACCGCATATCTCTCGATAAGACCCGACAATCGCTTTGTCGAGATGCTGGCGTCGATCCGTTGCGCGGCGTTCGGAACCCCTGTGACTTTGTAACAATATTCTCGCGCTTGACTGCTACGACGCACGGGTGCGGATGATGCTCTGGCGCCTGTGCCAATAACTGGGTTCAAAGCGTTATTCTGTCGATGATAGTGCCGATTTCTGCGAGCGCTATCCTAATGTCGGCTTTGTCCGGTAAGCCATTTTAATGAGGACAGACCGCTATCGGCCAAAAGCCGTCCTTTATGGCGAACCGAGAACGACGGTTTTGCCACACTCGCCGACAGATCGCCGGAGGCTCTGTGATGTTGGAGCATTACTGAATTGGGGTGCGCATTCGATTTCAAAAGGAGAGGCGGGGGCGGTAGTTTAGGATCAGGCCATTTGCGATGAGAAAACTGAGACTTCCCGACGACCAAACAGTCGTTTCAGCTAGGTTGCGAGTTCGTGTGCTGCCGGGCCCACCAAATATTGCTTTCAAGACAGTTCTGATGCTATAATAAACCTCTGAAATATTGGGGTTTCTCAGCGTTTTTGCTGTTCAGGACAGGTCAGGACAGGTCAGGACAGGTCAGGACAGACCAGGACAGACCAGGACAGTTCAGCGAATCTGTGGGCATAATTGCGGGCATGGCGGGCCGATTTGAGGGTATAATCTCATGTCGCTTACCATCGTCGAAATTAAGAATGCCAAGCCTCAGGCAAGCGATTACCGCCTTGCCGATTCTCAAGGGCTTTTTCTCCACGTCACCTCAGCCGGCGGAAAATTCTGGCGGTACCGATATCGCATCGGACCCAAGGAAAAGACGCTCACCCTTGGCCGCTATCCCGAGATGGGACTCGTCGCGGCACGGGAGGCCCATCACGAGGCACGCAAGCTCGTCTCTGAAGGTAAGGATCCGGCGATGGAGAAGCAGAAGGCCAAGATCGCCAGGATTGAGGCCGCGAAGATAACCTTCAGGAAGCTTGCCGAAGAATGGCTGGCCGACCAGGAGCCAATCTGGTCGGCTTCGAACGCCAAGCGGGTCCGCAACCGATTTGAACGCGACCTCTATCCC
The DNA here is from genome assembly GCF_900109095.1 of Sphingobium sp. AP50. Taxonomy (GTDB): domain Bacteria; phylum Pseudomonadota; class Alphaproteobacteria; order Sphingomonadales; family Sphingomonadaceae; genus Sphingobium. The sequence continues at coordinate 162,126 of NZ_FNYZ01000012.1, read as the reverse complement.
CTGTTCGGTAATCTTCCGATCGGCCAGATCGAGAGCGCGCCCATTCTGCGGGCACTCCGGAAGATCGAGGCAAGGGGCTCCATCGAAACCGCCAAACGCGTCCGTGGCTACATAAAAAGTGTCTTCCGGCGCGCGAAGGGAGAGGGGCTCGTCGAACATGCGATCCTGCTGGAGATCGACGAGATAAAGGATGCGCTCAAGCCGGCGCGCCGAGGATCAAAGCAGCCGGCACTTACAGAAGTGCCTGATACCCTCGAATTTCAGAAGGCCGTGGATCGATCTACGTCGAGCCTGACCGTCAAGCTTGCTTCCCGTCTTCTGGCGCTGACCCTGGTCCGGGTAGGGGTGTTGCGAACCGCACTCTGGAACGAATTCGAAGGTATTAATTGGGATAATCCCGACGCAATACCGAATGCACCCATCTGGCGTATCCCTGCAAGCCGTATGAAGCTCGACGTCGAGGACAAAGGCAATCCAGCTTTCGGACATGACGTGCCACTGCCACATCAGGCCGTTGAAGTGCTCCGCGCACTGCGGCCGCTGACGGGCGGCTTCGCACTCCTCTTTCCTAATTCGAAATCATGGCGAAAGCCGATGTCCGATGCGGCTCTAAGCACCATGTACAAACGCATGGGAGGAGGGCGATACAAGAATGTGATGGTGCCCCACGGCTGGAGATCGTCATTTTCGACTATCATGAATGAGCGGGCGGCCGAGCTCGAGCGGGACGGAGACCGGATGGTGATCGATCTGGTCCTCGCCCATGTTCCGCCAGGGGTGTCCGCATCGGAATGGTCGTACAACCGATCTCGCTATCGCAAACCGCGGGGGACGCTCATCCAGATTTGGGCGGACCTCATAACATGTGGTTTCGACCCAGCGCAGGATGTGGTCAGCCGGTACCTGAACGGTAGCCTAGAGGATCAGCAATAAACTCCTCGATGTCGCTTTCATACCAAGCGACGGAGCGCAATCCGATGCGACGGCGGCGAGGGAAGCGGCCGGCTGTTTCCAACCGATACAGCCGACACGGACAGCCCGGTTTTTGCGGTAACCTCAGGTTTCCGCAGGAGCCGGTCTGTCCGGCGATCTTTCCCGTGGGTCGTGCTTGCTTCCGAAGCGATCGTCGCGTCAAAAGAGCATTCAGATATATCAGACTTCATGGCGAACCTTCGTTCAGAAGGTCTGCCCGCCGAAGTTGATTATGCCGCAATCTACATTGCGCAGCAATGACTTTAGGCTGACTGACCGAACGGTGTGGGGGAACGGAATTGCACTGCTGGCCCCCCCGCCGCTCTTAGCTAGAACAACGGCGCTATCGTTTGTCGTGCGGTTGGCTTGGTTGTTCATCCCATCAGGACCCACAGTACCGCGCTGATCCACTTCTTGTCTTGTTGTTGTCAGAAAAGAGGCTTTTTTGGGCTCATACTATCGGTGAATCGCAGCGCTCAGGGTCCTGCGAGCACAGCGACGGGCAGAAATGATGGTAGTTACGATTTCAAATTCGCGACAGAGTTGTTGCGAGTGCGCGCCGCGCACGATAGAGGATAAAAACGTTTACAAGAATGGTAACAAAAATGTGAGCTGAATTGGGGCGTTATGACCGATAGGGCAGATTGGGCATCGACAGCCCTGAAAATCGACGGCTCCAATTGATGGCAGCCACACGGAAATTTATCCCGCTCATCATCGCAGCGCCGATGTTCCTCCAAAATGTCGACATGATGGCTACCAGTGTGGCCCTGCCTGACATGGCAAGGTCGCTAGGCGTGGTCCCGCTTCAGCTCAATCTCGTGATCGCTGCATATGCGGTAAGTCTTGCAGTGTTTCTGCCGATCAGCGCCTGGCTGGTGGATCGCTTTGGTGCCAAACGCATGTTCTGCAGCGCCATCCTGATCTTTTCCGGCGCATCGGCTCTATGTGGGATGGCGCAATCAGCCACGTTGCTGATCATCTGTCGCGTGTTGCAGGGCTTTGGCGCGGCACTGATGGTACCAGTCGGACGATTGATCCTTTTACGCACGGTGCCCGCATCTGAACTGATGGCGGCGATGGTCTGGTTCACGTTGCCGCCGACGATTGGCCGCCTGCTAGGTCCCCTTATCGGCGGTGCGATCATATCGATCGCGTCGTGGCGCTGGATCTTTCTGGTGAATATTCCGTTGGGCTTGATCGCCATCTTGCTTGCGATAGCGTTCGTCGATGCCGATACCGGCGAAGCCAAACGGCGCCCCTTCGACAGTAGGGGCTTTGCGTTGATGGGCATCGGCCTTGGCGCAACGCTTGGGGGAATCGAGGCAGTCAGTCGGGGCCTTGTCAGCTCTTGGACCTCCTATGCGTTTATCGGGACGGGCGTTGTGTCGCTGTTGCTCTATATCCGCTATAGTCTGCGCGTGGCTGCACCCGTCATCGATCTGCGCATTCTGACGATCAAGACGTTCCGCATAAACGTCGTTGGCGCTTTCCCGATGCGACTGGCCAACACCGCTGTGCCCTTTCTGGTGCCGCTAATGCTGCAACTGGGGTTTGGTATGAAACCGCTTGATGCAGGCCTGATGTCCTCCGGCGTTGCAGCCGGGGCACTGGGCACGCGGCTCTTTATGAAGCGGGCGATGCGGCGGGTCAGCTTTCGCAGCCTGTTCCTGGGCGCCAACCTGATGGCGGCGCTGATGCTTGGCGCCTACGGATTGCTGGTTCCGACCATGCCGCATTCGATTATGTTCGGAATATTCTTCGTGGGCGGGTTGACCAGTTCACTCTGTCTGGTGTCGCTCAATACGATCGGCTTCGTAGATGTCCCGCCCGAGCGCATGGCCCACGCCACCGCGTTGGTGGCTATGGCGCAGCAAACGGCGTCGGCGATCGGCGTGGTGTTCGCAGCGACGCTTCTCGGCATCTTTTCCCGATGGCATGGTGGCGATGCCGTCCATCTGGCGCAGGGCGACTTTTCTGCAACCTTCTTCGCGATCGGGCTTCTGTCGGCGGTATCGCTAATTCCCTTTTCGCAACTTCATCCCGATGAGGGAAAAGAGTTGCGCTGAGGCTTTAGCGGCGACCCAGGGGTGCGGGTTCTTCAGCGACGGCTCTCATCGAATCCTCGATATTGCTCACCAATCGGCATAGCGCATCGTGAGCTGCCTGCGGTTGGCGATTGCAGATCGCCTCCACGATATCGAGCCAGAAGGGTAGGGATATCTTCGATCGCCCGGCACGATAGGTGAGGCGGAAGCGGTGGCGTGTGCTCTGCGCGCGCAATCGGAGCAGCACGTCGGCTGCGACCGGCTGGTTGGCGATTCGCACATAGGTTTCGAAGATGGCGTGGGTATGCCGGGCAAAACCTTCGATGTCGGACTTTTCGGCGCAATCCTTCAGGCCTTCGGCCAGAGCACGCATGTCACCGACTTCCTTGTCGGTGATCCGTTCCGCCGCGAGTGACACGCAAAGCGCCTCCACCACCATACGGACCTGCACGATCTGGAGCGCTTCCTCCAGGCTGATGATGCGTACGCGCGCGCCGCGATTGGCGATGCGTTCGATAAGGCCATCATGGGTGAGGTCCATCAGTGCAGTGCGGACCGTGCCGCGACTGGCGTTCAGATAGTCGCACAGTTCCGCTTCGACGAGCCTTTGTCCGGGCACGAGTTCGCCGTTTAGAATCTTTTCCCGCACCGCCTCGACCACTTCGTCACGGGACAATTGTTTTGGCTTCTTGTTCAATGCCAGTCCATTCGTTTTTCGTCCGATTTTGGTTACGATATTGTTTTCCGGTTGCCAATGCCTAGTCAGCGGGGGATGGCGCGAAGGCCATGCAGACAGGGACGGGGGTTTTTGTCACTTGACCTGTGGGTGATGGGACGCCGTCTATCAGGTTGAATGCGATGAGATTGCCCGAACATTGATGTGCGACATGCAGTTGGCGCGTGTCGGGCGAAAGGGCGATGCTACGGGGAATGCCGCCACCCGAATCCAGTCTGTCACCAAGCGTCAGCAGGCCGCTGTAAAGATCGATGTGGAGCCAGATCAGTAGATCCTGACCCGGCTTCGACGGCATCCCGCTGGACCCATGACTGCGTGTTGTCGCATAGAGGAAACGGCCCGACGGATGAATTTCGATGGCTGCGCCGGATCGCAGCCCGTCAAAATCGGGCGGCAGCAGATCAACCGCTTGTATGGAGACGAGGCGCCCCTCCTTGGCCTGCCAGTCATATACGGTCAGCGTCGCGCTCATCTCGTTGATCAGGTAGAAGTGGCGCGCGTCCGGCGCAAATACGCCATGGCGCGGACCCGACAGCGGGGGGAGTTTTACAGCTTTTTCCGGGCGGGGGATTAGTCGACCGTTGCCGCTGTCCAGTCCATAGATCAGCAGGCTGTCGGTGCCCAGATCCGGCACGAGAACGAAACGGTTGTCCGGGGAGAGCAGGACGGCGTGGGCATGGGGATGCGTCTGACGCTGCGGGTGCAGGCTCGATCCGCTATGGATGTGCCGGTCGCATTCCTGGCCGATGCCGCCATCCGGCTCGATCGGGAACAGATGCACCGACCCGCCGCCGAAAGTCGCTACGATCAGGAAACGGCCGCTGGCGTCGACCGTGCAATGGCAAGGCATTGGCGGCAGCGGGCGGCTGACCAGCAGGGAGAGTGCGCCATTTTCGCGGTCGATGGCGAAGGCGCTGACTGCGCCGCCATCGCGTCCATCGAGGGTGCGCACTTCGTTCACTACATAAAGGAACTTGCCGGCAGGATGCACGCTGATCCAACCGGGCTGGGCCGCGTGCGTCATCCCGCAAGGCATCATGGAATCTGCACCTCCAGATGGATCGATGCGAAAAGCGTAGATGCCGAAGGCTATGTCTTCCGGATCGGCGCGATGCGCGCGGCGATGCGTGCCCACGAACAGTAACGGCCATGCCTTGTGGGGCGGGAGTCCATCGTCTTCCAACAGGGTCATCTTCAATTTCCAATTCAACATCGGCAAGATTGAGAGAGATATTGTTGACAATCTTGTTATCGAACAATAGGGCAGATGACAGAAGCGAGCAAGACAAGAGAGGAAGCGCGGCATGGCCGAGGCAGCGGTGGCGAACGACTGGGATCATCTCTCGGACCAGGAGTGGAATGAGAAGCTCGATCGTAAAATCGCCGAATTCAACGCCGGCAAGGGCGAGCTGAAGCTGCCCGTTCCGATCCATAGCATCATGGACAATGAGTATGAGCGCGGCATTCTCAACGCGCTGGTGACGGAGGATCTGATCCGTCATTTTGCAGATGCGATCGGCGATCCTAATCCGATATGGCGCAACCGGACCTATGCGCAGAATTCGCGCTGGGGCGGCATCATTGCGCCGCCGCTCTATGAAAGCTGCATCTCTTTTGGGTCTTCTTTTGGCGGGCGGCTGCGCCTGCCGGGTGTCGCGCGGCTGGCGGCGGGTAATCTGCATGAATATCATGCCCCCTTCCGCCCCGGTGACGAGTTCCACTGCTACGACAAATATGCCGGCTTCGTGGAGAAGAAGGTAAAAGGCAAACCCTATCGCATGTTCATCGAGAGCGTGCCGCGCTATTTCATCAACCAGCGTGGCGAGCATATCGCGACAGCGACCGGGAGGAATATCTACCTGGCCACGCCTCCTTCCAAGCGGAAGCCCAAAGAGGGGGATAGCGGCAAGGAGAGCAAGGTCGGCACCAAATATGCCGGCAAGGATTATCAGCGTTATTCCGAAGCTGAACTCAAGGAAATCCACGAGGATTTCGATGCGCAACTGGCCGGCGTCAAGCGACGCGGGAGCAAGGTGCGCTATTGGGAGGAAGTGGTCGAGGGTGAGGAACTGGCGCCGCTGGCCAAGGGCATATATGACGTTTGCGATGCGTCGGCCCGCACGGTCGTAAGCTGCTATGTCTATGCTTTCGCAATCAAATGGGCGGCGATGCGCAACCATCTGTCCACCCATCCGATCGACGATCTGACCGGCGAGCATCGCTTCCGTCGCGACTGGCATTATTCGGATCGCGCCGCGCAGATGTTCGGCTCGCCGCTCGCTAATGCCGGCGGTATCCATAATGAGATGACGCTGGTCCATATCGTCACCGACTGGATGGGCGACGACGGTTTCGTCGTGTCGATGGACAGCCAGGATCGACGCTTCAACTTCTTCGGCGATTCGACCTGGGTGAAGGGGCGCGTGCAGCGCAAATTTATCGACGACAAGGGACAGCGACTGGTCGAGCTGTTCGTCTGGGCGGAAAATCAGGATGGCGACATCCACACCAATTCCACCGTTCACGTCAAACTGCCGTCGAGGGAAGACTGATGGCCGATTTTCCAGAACTGGCGACGCTGGCCTTCCGCCGTGACGGTACGATCGGTATTCTGACATTAAACCGTCCGAAGGTGCGCAATGCAATCGACGATGCGTTGCGCACCGATCTCAAGGTCGCGATGGATGCGATTGCGGAAGATCAGTCGATCCGCGGTCTGGTGCTGACCGGTGCGGGCGATGCCTTCTGCTCCGGCGGCGATATCAAAGGGATGCAGGATCGGCTTGATCAGGGTGCTCGTGCCGGAGAACTGGGCTGGTGGCGGCAGAAGGACTTTCATGAAAGCCTCGCCAAACTCTTCCACCTCGGCAAGCCGACGCTTGCGGCGGTCAACGGCCCGGCATTTGGTCTGGGCCTCGACGTCGCGCTGACGTGCGACTTCGTCTTCCTAGCCGAAAGCGCGCAGGTGGCGGCGAACTTCGTGCGGCGGGGGCTAGTGTCGGACGGCGGCGGCTTCTTCCACATCCCGCGCCGCGTCGGCATAGCGAAGGCAAAGGAATTGCTCTTTTCCGGGCGAACGCTGGATGCAGCGGAGGCGCTGGAGATCGGCCTGGTCGATCGCGTCGTGCCGGCGGATGCCCTGATCAAGAACGCCATCGCCTATCTGACGATGTTCACCGATCATCCCGCCACTGCGCAGGCGATGGCCAAGTCGATCCTCAACCGGTCGCTCGATCTGGGTTTTGACGAGATCAACATGATCGCCAGTCAGGCGCAGGCCTTTTGTTACTCGTCAGCCGACCACCAGGAATCGGTGCGGGAATTTTTCGCCGCACGCGAGCGCGCCCGCGCCGCGCGGGCCAGCCAGAAAGGATGAGGCCGCTATGGACGGACTGAACGCCAGGATCATCGAACTCGCCGATTTCGTCGCTGGCCCTTATTGCGGCAAGCTGCTCGCGGATTTCGGCGCGGATGTCATCAAGATCGAAAAGCCGGGCCGGGGCGATGATGCACGCTATATCGGTCCGTTCAAGGATGATGTGCCCAATCCCGAAGCATCCGGCACTTTTCTTTATCTCAACACCAACAAGCGCTCGGTCGAACTAGATATCGAGACAGAAGAGGGCCGGCTGGCTCTGCGCGAATTATTGCGCACCGCCGATGTGCTTATCGAGGACCGGATGCCGGGTGAGCTCGAAAAGCTGGGTCTTGGCTACGAGGAACTAAGCGCGCTGAACCCCAATCTTATCGTCACCTCCATTACGCCCTTCGGACAGGTCGGTCCGTATCGGGATTATAAGGCCTATCATCTCAACCTCTATCATGCTTCGGGGCAGGGCTATCTGCTGCCGATGTGGGCGATCAATCTTGACGTCCCCCCCTGTCAGGGGCCGGGCTATCTGGGGTTGTATGACGGCGGCATGGCGGGCGCGACTGCGACGCTGGCGGCCTTGTTTTGGCGCGACGCGGGTGGGACCGGACAGCATGTCGATGTCTCCATCCAGCATGCGATGATGACGCTGGAACGTTCGCAATTGCGCCGGCTGGCCGACGATGGCGTCAATCCCAATCGTACAGGCAAAGGGCGGCTGCTTGAGAGTCTGGTCGAATGCGCTGGCGGCGAGTTCGCCGTCGTGATCCTTTCATCGCAGCAGCAGTGGGAAGGGTTGTGGCGCGCGATGGGCAGCCCTGCCTGGGGTAAGGAACCGCCCTTCGATACGCAGCGGGGCCGGTCGGACAATTATGCCGAGTTGCGCCAGCGCATCAACGCTTGGTCCCGGACCGTCACGCAGGATGAACTGTTCCATGCGATCCAGCGTGAAGGATCTGCCGCAGCCCCCATTCTGACCGCCGAAGGCGTGTTCAAGCTCGAACAGTTTCGCGAACGCGGCCATTTCGTCACCATCGATCATCCGGTCGCCGGGCCGCTGGAATATGTCGCGCAGCCGACCCGACCGTCCAACGTGACATTGGCGCCTAAACGATCCGCGCCACTGCTTGGTCAGCATACGCGCGAAGTGCTGGATGGCCTGTCGCTGGTCAGCGCGGCGTGAAGGGAAACGATATGCAATCCGCACTGCAAGGCATCCGCGTCATCGATTTCGGCCACGTCATGGCCGGTCCCTGGTGTACGATGCAACTGGCTTCGCTTGGCGCTGAAGTCATCAAGATCGAGACCCGCGCCCGGCCCGATGAGCAACGCGCCCAGCACGGCCATGGCGCGGCCGACAATCTTGAAGCCAACAGCAATTTCTTCGAGATCAATCTGGGCAAGAAGAGCGTGTCCATCAACCTGTCCACCGATGAGGGACAGGAACTGGCGAAGCAGCTGGTCGCGACTGCGGATCTAGTGCTGGAGAACATGCGTCCTGGCGTCATGAAGAAGCTGGGTCTCGACTATGCCGAACTGGTCAAGGTGAAACCGGATATCATCATGCTGTCGCTGTCTGGCTTCGGCGGCACCGGGCCGCTCAGGCGTTATGCGGCCTATAACCCCTGCTTCACCAGCGTTGGCGGCGTGTCGCACCTGACCGGCTATGCCGAGAAAAAACCCAACACCATGACCAATTCGGGTGGCGACGCGCGGGCCGGTACAGCGGCGGTGTTCGCGGCGATTGTGGCACTCAAATTCCGGCAGGAAACCGGCAAGGGCCAATATATCGACTCCTCCTCCTGCGAGGTCATCAACTCGATGGTCGGCGACCAGATGATGGACTATGCGATGAATGGCCGGTCCCCTCATCGCCATGGTAACAGCCATACCATCATGGCGCCGCATAGCGTCTATCGCTGTGCGGGTTCGGATGAATGGGTGTCAATCGCAGTCGGTTCCGACACCGAATGGCACGGGATGGTTCGTGCGATGGGCAACCCGGATTGGGGTTCCGACCCAGACTTCGCGACTGCCCTGGGCCGCAGGGCAGGCGAGAAGCGACTGAACGCGTTGATTGCGGGCTGGACCGTCGACAAGTCCTATGTCGAAGTGATGCGCCTGCTTCAGGCGGAAGGCGTTGCAGCGACCCCGAGTTTCAAGGCGGAAGATCTGTTTACCGACCCGCATATCGTTGCGCGCGGTCAGGTGCAGGAGGTCGATCATCCGGTGCTTGGCCGCCGCAAGACCATCACCGCGCCCTATCGCCTGTCGGAGACACCGACCTGTATTCGCGGCACTGCGCCGCGGCTGGGCGAGCATAATGACACCGTGTTCCGTAGCCTGCTGAACCTGCCCGACGACGAGATCGCGCGGCTGGTCGAGGCGCGGATCATCTATTGAGGAGTGCCCGAAGCCATGACCATTCGCCATGTGCCATTACTCATCCTGGGTTCCGGCCCTGCCGGTTTTACCGCCGCCGTCTATGCCGCCCGCGCCAATCTCAAACCGGTGCTGATCACCGGCTTGTGGCAGGGTGGGCAACTGACCACCACGACTGAGGTCGACAACTGGCCAGCCGACGCCGACGGCGTGCAGGGGCCGGAGCTGATGGAGCGTTTTCAGCGCCACGCTGAGCGCTTCAACACCGAGATCGTCTATGACCATATAGCCAGCGTGGACCTGAAGCAGCGGCCTTTCCTGCTCACGGGCGATGCTGGCACCTATAGCTGCGACGCGCTGATCATCGCGACCGGGGCGACCGCGCAATATCTCGGCCTGCCATCCGAAGAAGCCTTTGCCGGCAAGGGCGTGTCCGCCTGCGCGACGTGCGACGGCTTTTTCTATCGCGGCAAGCCGGTCGCGGTGGTCGGCGGAGGCAATACGGCGGTGGAGGAAGCGCTCTATCTCTCCAACATCGCCAGCCATGTGACGATCATCCACCGACGCGACCGGTTCCGGGGCGAGAAGATATTACAGGACCGGCTATTCGAGCGAGCGGCCACCGGCAACGTGACGATCCGTTGGAGCAGCAGGCTGGACGAAGTGCTGGGTGACGCACAAGGCGTGAATGCGTTGCGCATCGTCAGCACTGATGGTGGTCCGGATGAGGAACTGCCGGTCTCCGGGGTTTTCATCGCCATTGGCCACAAGCCCAACACGGAGATGTTCGACGGCCAGCTCGATCTGGAGAATGGCTATATCGTGACGCGGGGCGGCCGAAGCGGCATGGCGACGCAAACGAGCATTCCGGGTGTGTTCGCCGCTGGCGATGTGCAGGACCATATCTACCGCCAAGCCGTGACCAGCGCGGCGAGCGGCTGTCAGGCTGCGCTTGACGCCGAGCGCTATCTAGATGCGCAGGGCGAGACTCTTGGCGCAGAAATAGCGTCGCTCGACGCCTGAACAGCGAGCCGGGAGAAGAGCTATGGCGGATGCCCAAGCCTATATTTGCGATGCCATTCGTACGCCGATCGGTCGTTATGGCGGTGCGCTGTCGGGCGTCAGGCCCGACGATCTGGCGGCGATTACGCTGGCTGCGCTGCGGGAACGCAATCAAGGCGTCGATTGGAGCCTGCTGGACGAGGTGATCCTGGGGTGCGCCAATCAGGCAGGCGAGGATAATCGCAATGTCGCGCGCATGGCGGCGCTTCTGAGTGGGCTGGGCGACCAGGCGCCCGGCACCACCATCAATCGCTTATGTGGGTCTGGAATGGACGCTGTAGGCATCGCCGCGCGCGCCATTAAGGCAGGTGAAGCGCAACTGATCGTGGCAGGCGGCGTCGAAAGTATGAGCCGCGCGCCCTTCGTCATGCCCAAGGCGCAAACGCCCTTCAGCCGGGCCAATGCCATCCATGACACGACGATCGGCTGGCGTTTCGTCAACGAGGTCATGAAAGACCGGTTTGGCGTGGATTCGATGCCAGAAACGGCGGAGAATGTGGCGACAGACTTTGCCATCAGTCGTGCCGACCAGGATCGCTTCGCTTGCGAAAGCCAGCGGCGCGCGGCGCGGGCGATGGCGGATGGGCGGTTTGACGCGGAAATCGTGCCGGTCCAAATCCGCCAGCGTAAGGGCGATCCGGTCCTGATCGTGCGCGACGAGCATCCGCGCGAAACCAGTCTCGATGCGCTGACGAAGCTCAAACCGGTTGTGCGGGCAGATGGCACGGTGACGGCAGGCAATGCCTCGGGCGTGAACGATGGGGCGGCGGCGCTGATACTAGCCAGCGCGGCGGCGGTCGATCGCCATGGCCTGACACCCCGGGCGCGGGTGCTGGGGACAGCAACCGCCGGCGTCCCGCCCCGAATCATGGGGATCGGCCCTGCTCCGGCCGGTTTCAAGCTGATGGAACGTCTGGGTCTTTCGATCGGCGCGTTCGACATCATCGAGTTGAACGAGGCCTTCGCCAGTCAGGGGCTGGCCGTGTTGCGCCTACTCGGCCTTCCTGACGATGCCGCGCACGTCAACCCCAATGGTGGCGCGATTGCGCTGGGCCATCCGCTGGGCATGTCCGGCACGCGCCTTGTGATGACAGCGGTGGAGGAACTGGCGCGCAGCGGCAGCAAGCGAGCGCTCTGCACCATGTGCATCGGCGTCGGGCAGGGCATCGCGCTCGCGGTAGAGCGGGTCTGATTACCTGCACCTGCGGGCGCTTGCCCGCAGGTGCAGGACTCCTTCCTTCATCCCTGCTCTGCTGCAAGTGCGCGCAGTTTCGCGCTGGGCTCGTAACCCAGCGCCTCCAACTCCCCGACCACCTTCGCATAGCCCGTCTCGGCGGCATGGAACATCGGCCCACCGGTCCAGGATGGCCAGCCATAGCCGGTCAGCCACACCATATCGATATCGCTGGCGCTGCGGGCGATGCCTTCGCTGAGCAACGCCGCGCCTTCATCCACCATTGGCCAGAGCAGACGCGCCAATATCTCATCCGCGCCGAAGGCGCGCTGGGCGATACCCTTATCGCGGGCGAAGCTTGCGATGATGTCCTCTGCCACAGGCGAGGGACTGGGGCGGCGCCTCTCGTCATAGTCGTAGAAGCCCGCATTGGTCTTTTGGCCATGCCGACCGGCCTCGCACAAACGCTCCCGGATAGTCGACCCGGTCGAGGTTTCCGCCGACCAGCCGAGGTCGAGACCGGCGAGATCACCGATCCGGAACGGCCCCATCGGCATGCCGAAGCCTTCCAGCACGCGGTCGATGACGTAAGGCGATGCGCCTTGCGTGATCATCCCTTCCGCCTCGCGCCGCCGCACCGCCAACATGCGGTTGCCGATGAAGCCATAGGCGTTGCCCGCGACGACCGGCACCTTGCCTATCCGCTTCGCCAGCGCCAGCGCCGTCGCCAGAACATCGGAGGCAGTCTCCGCGCCGCGCACGATTTCGAGCAGCTTCATGATATTGGCGGGGGAAAAAAAGTGCAGGCCGACCGTGTCGGCGGGTCGTCCGCCAGCGGCGGCGATGGCGTCCACGTCGAGATAGGAAGTGTTGGTCGCCAGGATTGCGCCGGGCCGCGCCACATCACCCAGACGTGTAAAGATCGCGGTCTTGACGTCCATCGTCTCGAACGCGGCTTCGATGATTAGGTCCGCGTCCGAAAGGGCGGCATAGTCGAGGCTGGCGGTCAGCAGCGCCCCCGCCTGATCGGCGGCGTCGCGGTTGGTGCGAGCGCTGGCGACATTGCCATCGATGGTCTTGCCAATGGTCGCCACGCCCCGTCCAAGCGCTGCTTCATTTTGCTCGACCAGCGTAACCGGGATACCGGCCAGCAGGAAGTTGATGGCGATGCCTGTGCCCATCGTGCCAGCGCCGATCACGCCTACGCGATCGATGGGACGCGGGGTGACGCCTTCGAGTTCCGGCAGCTTTGCGGTGGCGCGCTCGGCCTGGAACAAGTGACGCAGTGCCCGCGACTGTGGGCCGGCGCGCAGTTTCAGAAAGAGCGCGCGCTCTAACGCTGCGGCTTCCTGATAGGGTAGATCCATCGCTGCGCGGATTGCGCGGGCAATCGCCGGGGGGGCGTCGAGACCGCGAAATTTGCGCGCATTGGCGGTCAGATAGGCGTCGATGACGGCTGGATCGATCAGTGGGATTGGCCGTTCGTTGGTCGGCCGCGCGGCGTCATTTTGGTTCAGCCAGTCCTTCGCTGCATCAATCGGATCGCCGGTCGCCAATATATCGATAAGTCCGGCGGTAAGCGCTTCGGTCGCATCGATCGGATCGCCGCTGCATGCCATGGCCAGTGCCTTTTCGACGCCGACGAGCCGGGCCAGAAGCTGCGTCCCGCGCGCGCCGGGCATCAGACCCAGCTTGACCTCGGGCAGGCCGAGCTTCGTTTCCGGTGCCGCCACCCGGCCATGCGCGGCCATTGCGATTTCCAGACCACCACCCAGAACCGTGCCGTGCAGGGCGCAGCAGACGGGTTTGGGACTGGCCAGCATCGCCTCGATCACGTCAGGTAGATGCGGTTCGAGCGGCGGCTGGTCGAATTCGCGGATGTCCGCCCCCGCGCAGAAGGTCTTGCCTGCGCAAGTGATCAGCAGGGCGCTGGCTTTCGGGTCGGCGGCGGTGCTCGCAACCGCGTCGATGATGGCCTGCCGTATGGCTTGTGACAGCGCGTTGACGGGCGGATTGTCGATAGTGAGGACGGCGATCCCGTCTTCGATTGAATAATGGGAGCAGGTCACGAAGCCACCTTAGGTAGGGGTTAAGAGATGTTGGGACTCGCCGGACAAAGCTGGAGCGTCGATCACGAGACCTGCTTAAATGTTAACAATATTGATATCAATATCTTTGATAATGGTGATGTCGCTTTTTCAATCCTCTTCGTCGCGGACTTGATCGCGGATCGCGGCCATTACCGCATCGGCGGCGGGGGAAAGCAGCGCTTGCTTGCGTGTGATCAGGGCGACATCGCGTGCGATGACAGGCAGCGGCGTGGACAGTTCCACGGCCAGACCCGAACGCAGTTCGAACCGCATCTGTCGGGCAGAGACCAGCGCGAGCAGATCCGTCGCTAGCAGCAATTGGCGGATTGTGGCGAGATCGGCGGATTCAACCGATGCAGCAGGTGGTTCCAACCCAAGGGTACGGATGCCGTGGTCGAACAACTGACGGCTGGGGGAATGAGGCCAGGGTAGAAGCCAGCTGGCATCCCGCAGATCGGCATGCGACAGCTGACGCGCCGCAAGGGGATGGTCGGCGCGGGCGATGACGGCCATGGAATCGCGGAACAGCGGCTCTATCGTCAATCCGCTATTCTCCTCCTCTCGGCGGGGAACGCCGACCACTGCGTCGATCTGTCCGGCACGCAGCGAAGCCAGCAATTGTCCGATGGCCGATTCGATCATGGTAATGCGAATGTCGGGATGACGGCGCAGACTGGCGGCGACTGCCATGGGCAGGATATGGGTGCGTCCCAGCGGCGAGGTGCCAAGTACGATCGATCCGCGTAGCACGCCCGCCTCGTCGGAAAGTTCCGCGGCAAGGTGGCGCGACTCGGAAAAGACGCGCCTGGCATGCAGCATCAGGCGCTTGGCCGTTTGCGTTGCCGAAAGGCCATGTTTGCCGCGATGGAACAGGATGAGGCCCAACATCGCCTCCATGCGCGACAGGGCCATGCTGGCGCCGGACTGGCGGATGCCCGATTGCTCGGCCGCGGCGGACAGCGTGCCAGCGTCGCCGATCTGGACGAGCAGCGCCAGCTTTCGCCCGTTGAACAGGAAATCGGTGAGGGCGCTGGGTGAGGCGGAGCTGCTCCGGCTGCGGTCGCGAGCCAGTTCGGCGGCGGCGCGCCCTAGTTCATCAGCGATGCGTTCCGCACGGGTCAGCGTCAGTCGGCCGTGCGGCGTGGGGACGACGCCCTGCGCGTTGCGCTCGCACAATGTTCGCCCAATGCAGCGTTCCAGTTCCTGGAGCGATCGCGTCACGGCGGAGGGCGCCTTATTCATCCGCCGGGCGGCGGCGACAATGCTGCCAGCAGTCATGATAATCAGGAAGACGCGGACATTGTGCAACTGCCGCACCACCGCGTTTTCCAGCTCAGGGCCGGTCAGGGTCGGCTCGTTCATGCGATCCATCATTGGAATACGCCTCTAACGCTTATTTTCGATAGCGCGATATGGCAGAATATTGCCGAAAATATACGAATTTCTGGATGCGCGATGCCAAATTCCCGATTTGCTATAAAAATCAAATATCACAAATTTCGATCTTGGGTTCAGCGATCGGCAGAGGCCGTTTCCGTATATGGCTGATATGACGGCATCCACAGTTCCAAAAGATCGGGAGAGAGAGGATGCCAACTTATGACGCCATCATCATCGGGCAGGGCTATGCCGGTCTGAAGGCGGCCAAAAAGGCCGGCGAACAAGGGCTGAAAGTCGCCACAGTCGAGGCGATGTTTCCCGGTGGCCTTATCATGAGCATCAACGAACTCCATCCAGTACCACAGGGCGAACCGCCCTGTGGTCCCGAGTTGACAGGCAATCTGGCGATGGACGTCATGGACAGCGGCGCACAGAATGTGTCGGCCCAAGTCGGCACGGTCCGTGCAGTAGACGGCGGATGGGAGGTGCAAGCCGATGGCGAGGCACTGGTTGGTCGCCACCTGATCATCGCCAGCGGCGCGCGACTGCGCAAGCTCGGTGTGCCAGGCGAAGCAGACTATGAAGGGCGCGGAGTATCCTCCTGCGCTGATTGCGATGGCCCGCTGATCCACGGGAAGCCGGCAGTGATCGTCGGAGGTGGCGACGCTGCCTTTCAGGAAGCGGTCGCGCTTGCCGCCTATGCCGGCCATGTCACGATCCTGATGCGTGGCGAAAGCCCTCGCGCTCGCGCCGAATTTGTCGAGGCGGTCGTCGCGCATCCTGCCATCGAGGTGATCTCCTGCGTCCGTGTTTCTGAAATCGTCGGTAGCCCGTCCGAAGGGATGACGGCGGTCCGGACCGTGGACGGGCAGGGTAGCGTTTCCGACCTGCCGAGCAGCGCCATCTTTGCTTTCGTCGGGCTCGAGCCGGTTGCTGACTTTCTGCCGCCAGACTTTGCACGCGATGATCAAGGCGCCGTTATCGTCACCGACGGCCTGCGCACGAGCCAGCCCGGCGCCTGGGCGATCGGCGCCGTTCGCACCGGCTTTGGCGGGGCGTTAGTCGATGCCGATGCCGACGCCCATGCAGTCGTCGCCGCGATCCTTTCCGACGTACCCGTGGCCTGACCAGGGGCACACTTCGTTTTCCATTCAGCAGAAGCGAGACAAACAATGACTGAACCCGTCTATCAAGTTCTCTGGCCGCTTGGCCGTTCGACGGTAAAGGAAATAGACGCCAAGCCGCGCATTTCCGATCTGTCGAAGGCGACGATCGCACACCTCTCGCATTACGGCTTCCGCCATGACGAGATGATTCCCGTGATTGAGGCGGAGATGAGTGAGCGCTATCCGGGCATCAAGTTTGTTGGGCCTGAAGAATTCGGCAATATCCATGGCCCCAAGCATGGCAAAGAAGCGCTGCCGGTGCTGCCGGACAAGCTGCGCGAATATGGCGTCGATGGAGTCATAACCGGCATCGGTAGCTGCGGCACCTGCACCCCGGCCGTGGTCCGCGCGAGTTTCGTCGCAGAAAAGGCAGGTGTGCCTGCGACGACGATCGTTGCCACCTCTTTCCTCCGCCAGGCGGCGGCCAATGCTCGCGGCGAGGGCATGGCGGATCTTGGCGTATCCGAATTTCCCGGCGTCATCATGACCCAGAGCGCGGACGAACTGAAGAAGAATGTCGCCGATACGCTGGTGCCCAATATCATCCGCGAACTGACCAAGACAGTGGTCGTCGAGGACGAGGTGGTGGAGCCTGAGGCGCGGGACGTCGTGTTCACCGGCACGTTCGACGAGGTACAGGAATATTATCTCCAGAACCACTGGACCGACGGCCTGCCGGTGACGCCGCCGACCGTTGAACGGGTGGAGGCCTTCCTGCGCTTCACTGATCGCAATCCGGGCGAAGTGCTGGGAGTCATCCAGCCTGCCAATCGTGAAGCTACGGTCTGGGCGACGGCGGTCAATGGCGTCATGTCGGGGTGCCGCCCGGAATATATGCCGATCCTGATCGGCATCGTCGAAGCCATGTCGGAACCCAATTTCTACGCCCGTGATTTCGGCGCGACACCGGGGCTGGAGCCTATGGTGATCGTCAGCGGCCCTATTGTTAAGCAGCTCGACTTCAACTTTGGCACTGCCGTCATGCGCGTCGGCCGCCAGTCCAACACGAGCATCGGCCGCTTTGCGCGTATGTTCTTGCGGAACCTGGTCGGCCTGCGGTTCTCGCCGGATGAGACCGACAAGGCGACGATCGGGCTCGGCATGAATGTCGCGGCGGCCGAGAATGAAGATGCAGTGAGCGACATCGGCTGGCAGTCCTTCTCGCAGAGCTTCGGTTTTAGCCGCGAGGACAATGTCGTGACCGTGCAGAGCGTGATGTGCTCGACCATTCCCATCTATACCGCCGGTGAAACCGCCAAGGAGCATCTGGATCGGCTGGTCGAGATTTTCGGCGGCACCTGTGCGGGCTGGGCACATACAGGTATCAAGAAGGCGAAGAATTTCCCGCTTCTTCTGATGAGCCCCGGCGTTGCCAGCATCCTCGCGCGTGAAGGCCTGTCAAAGGCTGACGTGCAGCAATATATATATGACAATACGAAAATTAAAGTCAGCACGCTGTACCGCCACGCATGGGAATTGGGTTATACCAGCTTTGATCTGAAAGAATTGCATGCCGATGGCATGGTTTCCGACGCCTATGTGGAATCGGATGATCTGGAGCGACTGGTGCCAGTATTCGTGAAGCCTGAGGGCATCGGCATCGTGCTCGCCGGCGATCCTGGTCGCAACCAGAGCCGCGGTTATGTCCAGAACCAGAGCCATGGCTATCCCACGGCAAAGAAGATCGACTTGCCGGCGGACTGGGATGCGATGATCCAGCCGAAATAATATGGCGCGCCCCGCTGCCCCATGGGGAGGGCGGGGCGCTGTATTTTGATGAAGGGGCGCTCAGTCGCAGCCCGTAGCGGGGGCTTCTTCGGCGGCATTGGAGAGGCAGTCCGACAGATGGTCGAGCGCTGGCTGCGGCTGTCCTAGACGGGATCGTACAAAGCCGATCTCTCGGAACAATTTATGGTCGCCCAGGGACAGCGCACGGATCTTGTCAGGCAGGGGGAAATGCGCTTCCGATACCGGGATCAACGCGACGCCCAAGCCATTCTGGACCATCGTCAGCATCGCCTGCAACGATGCCTCCATAACGGGATGTACGGCAAAGGGCATGGTCCGCAGAAAACGATCAACCTGTCGCCCACCAACCGACAGCCGGTGATAGCGCAGGAAGGGCTGGGTCTGAATCAACTCCTGCCAGTCGTCCCCTTCGCAAGCGGCAGGCGCGATCAACACATAGGGTTCGCGCCGCAGCGTGTGCCAGCCCAGTTCCGGCGGCAGGTTGAACGACGGACGAATCAGGATCGCCATGTCCAACTCCCCCGAATCCACCTGGTCTATCATGTGCATGGATAGCCCGGGCAGCACATGCACACCATATTTGGGATAGCGTTCGCGGAAGTCCAGCAGCGCGCGCGCCAGCATTGAGGACTGAACCGAAGAGATCGCGCCGATCCGCAGCGTGCCTGTTTCCGCGTCCGTATCTGGATCGCCGAGCACATCGAACAGGTTCAAAATGGTCTGCGCGCGTGGCAGGATGCGCGCGCCATCCGCATTGAGTGTGGCAGATCGCCCGGTCCGGTCAAACAGCGAGACGCCGAGATGTTCTTCCAGTCGCTTAATCTGCCCACTCACAGCCGCTTGGGTCAGGCCGACACGGTCGGCTGCCTGCGAAAAAGTGCCATAGCGGGCAATCGCGACGAACGTTTTGAGCTCGGTTATCATATTATGTTAATAGCCAAATATGATGGTTGCGATCAAGAAATACCGCTTTTCATAATGTAGGCCAATCTGTGTCGGCCACCACCAACGACTCATATTTTGGCGGTCAATGGCCACAATCTGAGCAGGGCGCCGTAAGCACTCGGTTTGATGACCAGCGATATCTTTATCGGCTTCAACGCCACTGTCCAGGGACCGCAGGATGAGTGTGGCAAGCGAGCGTCCAATGATACTGAAGACATCCCACATTTTGCTTTCTGACCTAACGGCGCAGAAGGTCGGCAGAAGCGTCTGGCGCTGCCGTAGGTGATCTCGTCTTTCCAAGCCGATAGGAGTCTGGACCTGAGGGATGACTTCTATCAGCGTATCGCGGCACTGGAGAGAGGCTTGATTTTCAGCTGCGCCGCAACACCTCTTCATCACCCGTTGACTTTGAGCATGGTGATGTAAGCAACATGGCTCGGGCCATGCAAATCTAGCCCTGCGATCGTTTTCGCCAGCACATGTTAAAGGCGTCATGATGTCACCGGAAACGGCCTATCAGCCGCTAGCGTCAGTTTAAACGGGAGGATCGGGATCTACCTTTGTCGCTACGGCGAAGCCCAAATCCTCCTCAACGTTACAACTTCCAAGCCTTGCCAGCGGCGCTTAATGCTTAGTCGGGATCATCCATCCGTCAGATGTCCAAGACCTTGGGCGACCATTTCGGCCGCATGAGTATCCATGTTGCGGCTGCTCCGATGATCAGGAAAATCAAGACAGTCAGCATCGGCAACTCATAATTGTTATTGCTGATGTGCAAGAGCCATCCAGTGAGTGCTCCGGCCAGGCCGCCCGCGAAGCTAGTGGCGAATTGCTGCACTCCGGTTACCCGGCCTACTGCGGGTTTGGGGATCAACGTGATCCTCCCCAACGCTATATGGTTAGCCGTTGCGAGGCCCAGGCTCGTCAGTGAGAAAATATTCCAAAACAGAGCCATGTCGAGCGACTCTGCCCGCACGCCGAGCAGGACGGAGCATGCGCCGAGAAATCCTGCAATTGTGAAAGCCTTGCGCGTGAGAACGGCGTCACGTCCGCTGGCGATCAGCCGGTCGGCGACCCAGCCCGAAGCCACGCTGACGACGGCAATGCCAATGAAGCTGAAAAAGGTATAAATGCCAGACACTTCCAAAGACAGGCCGCGATGATTGTGAAGATAGTCGGGCATCCATTGCATGCAGAAGAACGTGAAATAGCTGTAGCAGAAGTTGACGATCATCGACCCCCATACAACCGGACTTGAAAGAATGCTCGAGAAGGGAACCGAGGCCGTGATACGCCTTTGGGTCACGCGCGCCCCTTCGGAAGGAAAGTCGTTCCGAACCATCATCAGCCATGGAATCAACCACAGCAAGCCGACCAGACCGGTCGCGATGAACATGTCGCGCCAGCTGTAGTTATCGATCAGCCAGATTGCGATCGGCGCTCCGATCGCCGGACCAAATTTGTTGCCTGCGGTGATGAAGCCGGTTGCAGTCCCACTCTGCTGCTCGCTGAAATTGTTGCGTAGCCAGCGGAAACTGGCTGGAATAGCCATGGATTCAGCCACGCCGATCAGGAAGCGCATGACAACCAGTCCGACGAGCGTTTCCATCATGCCGGTCGCGGCCGCGGCCAGGCACCAAAGTGCGAAGCAGATAGCATAGGGCCATTTGACGCCATAGCGATCGACAATATAGCCAGCGGGAATTTGGAATATGCCGTATGACCAGAAGAACGCCGAGTTCAGCCAGCCCTTATCGATGCTGGACAGCGCAAAATATGCTCTGAAGCTTTCCGCAGCAATCGCCGATGACATCGTCGATCGATCAATGTTGCTGATTAACACGCCAACGCCCAGCAGCAGCATAATCGTCCAGCGTATGGCTGACGACATACTCTGATCGGGATCGAGGGGGCGCTCAGCGCCCGTGGCGATCAAATTGGACATTTACGGCTCCTGATGAAAACATTGCCAGCGCCGAACATATTTATACCCGTTCTTCGACAACTGCGGGTATCTCGGCCAATACGTGAGTATCCAACCGCGGACTTGCGGCCGCGGCGTTAGCTGTGACTTGAAAGGTCTTGCTCATTTTTGCGATAGGTGGCCGCACGACGTTAAGCGTAAGCGACACCTCAAATGCGCATTCAAGCACGCTATGGTCTCGTGCCTTCGTACAGGTCGCAAGGCCATCTTCGCATTGCTCGTCGATCAAACGGGTGAGCATTGCGTGCTTCCCTTCCGCGGTCAGGGCAGTCGCACACATTCGACCCAGTTGGGCCCATCTCCCAGAGCATATTCTGCAATCTGTGTGAGAGCGCCGGTCACCGGATTGATGCGATGTGCGATAAGGTTGCTTGAAACATCACCGGCAGCGAACAGGAACCGTCCGGATGGATCGATCCCGAAGCCGCGCGGCTCTGCGGGCATTGGGAAGTGACCTGCCGCCTTCAGCAACCCACAGCTATGGTCAACCGCAAACACCGCCATAGTGAGCGATCCGCGCACCGAGACATAGAGCCACCTGCCATCAGGCGTTAAGTGGAGGTCGGCGCCCGCAGCCGATATGCCTTTTCCGCGGCGATCACCCGGCTCATAGCCCTCGGGTTTGGCGTCGATCACCTGGATTTCAGCGAGCATACCCGAATGAGGATTGTAGCGAAATGCGCAGACCGATGCGTCATACTCGTTTACGACATACAGATATCTGTTGTTTGGGTGAAAGCGCATGTGGCGCGGCCCTCGACCAGGCTCCACCAGAATTGGTGACAACGGGTCGAGATCGAGGGTCCCCGTGATCGGATCGAACGCGTAACGTACGATCGCATTTCCATCGCAACTCGCTCCGAGGATGAAACGGTTAGTCGGATCGGGCTGGACCGAATGCAGCTTGGGTGGCGTGCGGACGATATCATAGCTCGCCTGGACAAAGCCTTGTGGCCCGACGGGCGCGACGCTGATGATCCCGGTGCGCAGAACCTTGGATGGATTGTTCGCACCAAATAGATAGCGTCCGGTCCGATCAAGCGCAATATTGACCATGCTCTCATAGCCGGGCGTATCGCCAAGATGGGAGAGCCTGCCTGTTGCCCGGTCAATCGCGAAATTGGCTATGGAAAAGGGCTCCTCCCTCAAGGAGGCATAGAGGAAGCGTTGGTCAGGACTGACGGCCATCGGCTGAACTCGACCGGTCGGCACATCTTGAATATGTGTCAGCGCGCCAGTTTCCGGTTCCATCTGCAAGACAGAGATCTGCCGACTTGCGTGCTGCGAGACATAGACGAAGGTTCCGCCGGTGCTCACAAGTGGCTCCATGCGGTTGTAGTCACGTCCACGTTCCCACTCATAGCGCTCTCTCCGTTTGTCGGTATTTTTTGGTTGTTGAGCGGGCATTGACTAGCCTGCTAGCTACTTGTGACATGCAGCATTCCAAAATTATGCCGTTCGCGCAAAATTATGGAAAGCAATAATTTTTGATTGTCACGATAAGTTTTATCTATGCTTTTATTCTGGTTGGGAAGCCCCGAACCCTGTAGCCCCAGCTGTCTATTTCAGTCCGAACCCCAACTGCATCAACACTTGTCGCATGACATGACGGCCGTCCAATGAAGCCTCGCTGTTGACGCGCTTGCTGATCTGGCGAGTCCAGTCCTGTTCGCGCATGCCTTGTTCGCGCTGAAACTCTCGGGCGCGCGCATCATAGGCTTGTACCGCTGCCATGGCCTTTTCGTCGAAGCCATATTGTTCACGGAATAAAACTGCTTCTTTGGGCAGGCGCGGCTTTACATCGGACGGGCGCGCGGGGTCTGGCTTGCCTATGCATTGCCCGAACAGCGCAAACACGTTCGGGGGCAGGTCAAGTTCGGCGGCGACCGCCAGAGGATCGTTGCGCATGCCGCCGATGAAGATGCTGCCAAGACCAAAGGATTCAGCCGCGATCATCGCATTTTGTGCCGCCAAAGTAGCATCGACCACGCCCACCAGAAAGGTTTCCAGATAGGACAGGCCTTCCGACGCCTCGCCATGCAGTTCGGCGATCTTGTGCGACCGGTTTAGATCGACCAACCAGACCAGGAATATCGGCGCATCAATGACATGTTTCTGATTATGGGCGATCGCTGAGAGCCGGGCCTTGCGCGCGGGATCCTCCACCGCGATCACGCTCCAGCTTTGCAGGTTGGATGATGTCGCGGCCGAAGAGGCGGCTGCGATGATCGCCGGCAGAACGTCGGGGGCCAGCGCATCGGGCAAATAGCCGCGCACGGACCGGTGCGACAGAATAATGTCAAGCGTCTCGTTCCAGCTTTCGGGCATCGCGAGATCCTGACGATAGCGCTTGTGCAGCGGCGAGATATGGGGCGAAAATTCACTCATCGGGTTATGCCGTCCTTCAAGCGTCAGAATATGGTTCAGTGTTCGTCGGCGAGTTCGACCGCGCGCACCCACATCTGCTGCACGCCGGGCGGCAGATCGACATTATAGCGGCGCAGGAAGGTCAGTCGGCCATCCTCCTCGATCCGGAACAGGCATAAGCCCGCCGGCGTCACCTCCTGCGCGTCACCTTCGCCGACCGACATTGCCGTCAGCGTGGCTGCGATCAGCAGCGTGCCGCTGGGATCGATGGTGAAACAGCGTACATGAAAGCCGTGTGGATCGGCGAACTGGATCGCGCGTGGTTCGCCTGTCTTCTGATCGATTGCATAGACGGCGATCGAATTGTCGCCCACTTCGTATGGGAAGGCGCCGATAGGATGCGTCTTGGCGCTGATCCGGTTGCTGGCATAGACGACATGACCGCGTGGATGGACATGCACCGCGCCGCCCACCTGCACGATGCCCGGCACCACCGGTTCCTGCGTCAACGAGGTCATGAAAAGTGGATCGGGGGATAGGCGGTCATCCTCCAGCAAATGCATATGCAACTGGTTCTGCAACTCCACCACGACATAGACCCAGCGTTGGTTCGGATGATAAGCGATATGGCGGGGGCCGTAACCATAGCCCTCCCGCCCGAAGGCTGTCACATTCTGCCGTGAGGTCAGTTGTCCGTCGGCGAAATCCAGAACCTTGAGCACCCCCGGATCACCGTCCGGCTTGGCTGGAGAGGGATTGTGGCCGCGAAAGGCCATCACTACGCTGTCATTCGACGGTGTCGGCAATATCTGGTGGCAGAAATGGCCAAGGCCCAGATCATTCTGCTGCGCGATTTCCGCGCCCAGTGTGCCGTCTTTGAGGATTGGATGTACCGTCACATGCGAAGGCGCGGTATAACAGGTGAGAGCATAGCGACCAGTATGATCGACGCTGTTATGGACAGGGCGCTGGCGCAGCGGTTGCGCCTCGCCATGGAGGGCCAGACCTCTTTCTTCATCAACCTTTAGCGCAACCAGCTGGTGGTTGCTGCCCGTGATCGTCATGCTGCCGCGTTCAGAATCTGTGGTCGCTACATAGAGATAGCGGCCCGAAGGATGCGCCCAGGCATATTGTACGACTGACGGCATGGTGAGCGACGCGCGTTGTTCCAGCGTAGCAGCCTCCACGTCCAGATCCCACCGCGTCACGACATCGCCCACACTGTTGAAAATAGCGATCCGGCGCGCGCTGTTCCTGTCTCTATTGTTTAATTGCGATGACATTGGCTACTCCGCCTAAGCATAAAATGGCGATCTTCCGATCCGGCATCGATAGGAAAAAGATGGGATCAAGGATGAAGCCGATATTGTTGGTTGAAAAAATATATAGTTATTTGAATAATTTAATCATTGATCTAAGGTCCGTTTGCCATTCGGTCTGGCCAAAAAAAAGCAATATTATCCGATGGTCACTATCGGCATTTCTTAAGAGTGAACGCCGCTCAATCGCCCACTCTCGGCGTCCGCCGCCCCGGCATCGCCCGATGCAGATCGGCCGAATTGAGATTGCATTCGCGCACTTCCTTCAGGAACAGCAGCGTTTCAGCCGTGCCATTCAGGAAAGGGTTTGGTGCAATCGGATTGGCGCGCATCCATTCCATTTTGTAGATTGCGTCGTCGAAACTGGCGTGCGGCGCGATATAGCCGTCCACCTTGGTTCGTGCGGCGATATCGATCAGCCGCGCATAGGACTGGTCGAAAGCCGCATGCAATTCCGGCGACAGGTTCTTGTTGCTGACTCCACTGACATAAAGCAGCGTGCGCGGCTTGCCCTGGTCGGTGACAGGGATCAGCATCGACAGTGATCCGGGAGTGTGCCCCGGCGAGATGAAGGTCTTGAGCGCTACGCCGCCGAAGCGGATTGTCTCTCCGTCTGATACCGTCAAGTCGCGGGCGGGCGGCGGGGACTGATTGGGCCGCAGTTTTTGGGTTTGCGAAAAATCCCAGTCGATGGCCGACATGATGATACGAACGCCGAAGCGATCCTTCAGATATTGTGCGCCGCCGAAATGATCGGCGTGGCCGTGCGAAATGATCAGCATCTTCAGTCGGGCGGGATCTAGCCCAACTGCCTTCAGCCCCGGGAGGACATAGGTATCGACATCTTTGGAATTGCTCATCGCATCGAGCAGGATGATGCCATCGGGCGTATCGATTGCCCACACGCTGTCCTGCCCGCTGCCGATGAAATAGAGATTGTCGAACAGCTTCCGCGCCGGCTCCTCGCGCGCCATGTTGGCGGCGGGCTGGGCGTCGTCCCAATAGCAGACGCCCAGCCCCGGATTGCGCCAGCCCTTCGATTGCGCCGCCAGCGCGCGGGCCTTGGCGAGATGGGGCTGCGGCACATTGCCGCTGTCCCACAGCGCTTGTGCGGCGGCGGTCGAAGCCGCCGCCGCCATGCCCAATGCCATCATCCAGCGGACGACAGACATCGCCTTAATGGCCAAACTTCACGCGTACGCCGACGCGATAGACCCGGCCCAGATAGTCGTAGAGCGACGGATGGCCATAAGCCGGCGGATCCTTGTCAAAGACATTGTCCACCTTGAAATAGGCATTGATCGCGTCGTTGATCTCATATTTGCCACCGATATCGAAATAGACCGCGCCAGGGATGTGGTTGTCGTCGATGGTCGGGTTCTGGATCGTAGGCACGGGGCAGGAGCCAGGATCGCATTCGATCCAGCTGGGGTTGATCTTGCCGGCGCTCACGAAGCGTTCAATGAGAGAGAGGCTGAGCTTGCCGCTGTTGATGGTCTGCCGCAGCAGGCCCTTCCATTTCGGCGCAACGCCAATGTCACCATTGGTAAAGCCGCTGCCAAGGTTGGAGTTGCCTCCGGCCGCATGGATCACCGCAACATTGGGAATGCCAAGATCCTGATCGAAGTGCAGTATGCGCGTCGCGTCCGCCGCCAGTTCCAGCGACGTGTCACCGCCCAAGGCGATCCGATAGCTTGCCGAAAAGTCTATGCCGTCCGTTTTGATGGAGGCAAGATTCATCGGCTTGCGGATGACATAGGGCGCATCAGGCGTACCGAGCGTACCGGTCAACTTGATCTGCGAACAGGCGTCCGCATTGCCGCTGATCTGGCACAGGTCCACCGTCTGCACCGCCGTCAGCGTTTGGATCGCACCCTCGATGTCGATATTATAATAGTCCACCGACAGGTTCAGGCCAGGCAACCAATGGGGCCGATACACCCCGCCGATTTCGAAGTTGAGCGACTTCTCCGGCTTCAGGTCTGGATTGCCGATGATCGAGGCGTTGACGCCGACACTCGCACCAGTGAGTCGGTTGGTGACTGTGGAACTGAGCGCGATCGGCGGTGGCGACAATTCGCTGAGATTGGGCGCGCGAATGTCGCGCGACACATTACCGCGCAGGCGCAGTCCGTCCAGAGGCGTATCCCACACGCCGCCCAGCTTCCAGGTGAAAGCGCCGCCGGCGGTCGAATAATGGGTGTAACGCCCTGCTGCGTTGAAATCGAGCTTACCCACAGTATCGCTGTCGAAGATCGGCAAGCCCAGTTCACCGAATACTTCCCAGACACTGTACGAGCCCTTGCCGCCGTTGAAATTGCCATTGAACCAATTGTTACCGGTCGTCAGCAGGACGGGGTCAGCCGGATACATCTTGCTTATCGGTGCAGCGTCGCTAAGACCAGCACCATACCAGTCGGCGGTCGTGCTGTAAGACTGTCTGCGATATTCCCCGCCAAAGGCCAGCGAAACGTCGCCAGCCCAGTTGGAGAAAGGCGATCCGCTCATCGAGAAGTTGAACACATCCTGCTTGATCGAGCTGCGCGAACGCGGCCCGGCATCCGGCATCACATAGTCCAGCGCCGCCTGATTGACTGGGTTAATGCCGATGATGTTGAGCGGGACGCAGCCGGCTGCGCGTGCGGTGGTGTTGCGGCACACGATCTGGCCGTTGCCCAATTGCACTGCATCGATCGCTGCCAGATAGCGCGGGGTCAGGAAAACATTGTTAAGGTCGATGGCGATCTTGGTTTCACCATGTTCGAAGCCGGCGGCGATGGTCCAGGGCTTGCCAAACAGAGACACATCCTTGGCGTTCAGCCCGGCGGTGATGCGCAGTTGCTTGCGGCCGGTGTCGACAGTCAGATTGTCAGGAAAGATGGTGTTGGCGACGCCATATTTGAAATTGGTGATGCCGGCAGTGCCGCATGCTGTCTTGATCGAAGCTGGCAGGAAGGCGTTGTCACACTGTATGGTGAGATTACCCTGCTGCGCGGCGCCCGCAACGGTCTGGGTCGATGCTTTCACGTCAGCATAGGCAAGCGAGGTGAAAATCTCGACATCGGGAGAAAGGTCGAAGGCGACCCGGCCATAGCCAGTGAAGCGACGAAGCGCCGAGTCATAATTGGCGGTGTTCAGCAGGTTGGCGCTATTGTCGCCGCCGTCACAATAGGCACCGATGCAGCCTGTACCAAGCTGGAAAGCGTAAGGCGTACCTCCTGGCCCGAAGGCGGTTCCAGCAAGGGGACCTGCAGTAATCAGGCCGCCACTCGAATAATTGTTCACCTGTGCATTCTTGTAGAAGAAATATTCCGGCTGGCCAGCGGGCGTGGCAGCGATGGTGCGTGTCACGACCTGCGCCAGCGGATAACCCTTGCGCCCATTGGGGCCGCCGTTGACGCCCGGATCGCGCGCCGGCACCCCCTCATTATCATAATATTCGCCGCTCACCACCAGGTGCAGGCGATCATCCATCAGGCTGGCGCCATAGGCGGCCTGCACCAGGATATTCTGATCGTCGTTATAGTTGGTGATGCCGCCCTGGGCGTTCGCCTCAAAGCCCGTGAACTTGTCCTTCAAAATGAAATTCACGACGCCACCGACAGCATCCGAGCCATAGGAGGCTGATGCACCGCCCGTCACTACATCGACGCGATCGATCAGCAGCTGGGGAATTAAGCTAACATCTACGACGCCATTGATATTTGCTGGGGTCACGCGCTGGCCATTGACCAAGGTCAACGTCCGGATGGAAGCGAGGCCGCGCGTCGCAAGCGTCGACAGGCCATTGTCGCCTGAACTGGTGCTGCTATTGCCGACGGTGCTGCCCCGGCTGCCGGACAGCGCAGGTAGTTGCTTGACAGCATCAAACACGTTGGGGCTTGCTACAGCCTGCAACGCCTTGCTGTCGAGTACCTGCACCGGGGTTGGCGCGGTAAAGCCGCCACTGGTCAAGCGTGTTCCGGTGACGATAATGTCGCCAGTCGACGTTGCGTC
Source organism: Sphingobium sp. AP50 (assembly GCF_900109095.1). Lineage (GTDB taxonomy): Bacteria > Pseudomonadota > Alphaproteobacteria > Sphingomonadales > Sphingomonadaceae > Sphingobium. Next base: position 133,386 of record NZ_FNYZ01000012.1, on the reverse strand, counting down.
GGTACTGACCGTTCCGGTCATTGTGGAGGCCGGGGGAGCGGCAGTATCCTCAGCGCTGGTGGAAGGAGCGTTCTGGGCAAACGCTAGGGTCGAAAGACCCAGGGCTGCACTGCTGGCGCTAACCAGGGCCGACCTACGGAGGAAACTGGCTAAACGAAATGATGTTTCTGCTTTGGGGCGGTCCGTATTGATAACGAGATCGCTCTGACGATTGGTATCGTCCATTATAACCCCTCCTAATTCTAAACAAATCACGATATTATAATCGTCATTTTATTGTTCTGTTTACGGCAGAAATTATCGAATGATTATTATTTCAATCTGATATTGATCGAAGAACGATATAGGGAACTTATTGTCCATTTCGTTCAGGATCTTTAACGGTATGACTCTCAATTAATATTATTAAAAACAATATTTGTTGATCGTGACGATCAATTTTCGCTATGATTTTTCGATCGATGTTGTCCATTCGCGGAGAGATTGTAGCGCCAGACCCAACGCTTTTCGACGCCAGCAGGCAGTTGGATCGCGATGAACGGCTCCACTGCAACTACGCGGCGGATCGACCAGATTTGGGCGCGAATGATGGGCGTGTCAGATGCAGCACGAAGCTTCATGCCACCGGGGCCGGCGATGGTGAAACCGCTGGTGCCTGGATCGGCAGTGACGCTATTTGGAGACAAAGTGACATGATCACCGGCCGCAAGCGGTGCCAGGTAGCTTAATGTGGAACCTTTTACCGATGCAAGATGCGGCGTCGCCGTAGATTCCGGAAGGGGATAAGGTAAATCTATGCTTACGCCCGGCCCGATGTCGCGATCGTCGAACCGCGTGAAATTATGGTTGTAGACCTGGGTAGATATAGGCCTGTTGCCGATGTTCACTAGCCGATGCCCGATCTCGAGCCGGCCACCTGATCGCACACGCACCATCTTCTCATAAATATAGCCGTAGCCGCTTGCGTCGGGCGCGATCATTTGCCGGAACGTCACCGTTTGTGCTGTACGCCGCACCCGCCAACTACCATTGTCGACGATGGCATAGCTGCGAAAGCGGCTATAGCGCAAAGCGTCAGTCTTGCGCAGACGACCGACGCCGATCTTCAGAAAGGTTCCACCGACCGGCGCTTCGTTATAGCCGGGTATCGGGTCAATAAATTCTTCGGCAGGGCCTGTCGCGGCGGTCTGTGGACCGGCGATCAGCCGGTGGCCATCGTCGATGAAGTCACGAATATTGGGCGCGATGCCATCGAACCAGGGGCCGTAGAAGCGATGCCCCTGTCGCCGCGCTTCGACGATCATCCCCGCCCAATCGAACCGCGTGCCGCGATAGAAACCGTGCACGGCATCCGGCAGCGCGATCGTTACCGTCATATCGCCGGCATGCAGCGTCGTGATGGGCGCGCCGGCCAGTACGGCCCGAACATCCACGATGTTGCGCGGGGTCTCTTCGGGCGCCCCTGCTCCGACAAGCAGCGCCGCTGCGGCGAGTAAGAGGGAACTAGCGGGCAGGCTGGGTCGCATAGAAATGCTGCCAGAAAGTGATCTTGTGCGGATCGGCCAGGGGGATGGGTGCGAAATGCTGGCCCAGCTCCATCGTCTGCTGCTTTCGCGGATCATAGGCTGGCCAGTATGGCAAGCCCGGACCGTTGGGATCGCCGGTCTTCGCGAAGTTGGTCCAATAGGATGAAAGAAGGTCGGCAACTCGCCGGTCCTGTGCATCCCAGGCAGGGTCGGCGTTGGCGAACACATAGCCCAGTTCCGCGCCGTGATAAGCGCCCGTCACGGACTGCTTCGGCCCCGGCGGTGCATGGTCGAAATAATAGAGATAGACTGGTTTGGTGCGCCTGTGGGTGAAACTGCCCGCCCACATCCATTGCGACACCCGTGCATTCTCGCGGATTGCCGCATTGGCCGAGGTGAAGGCCTGCCGATCGTCGGAGGCCGGATAGAGCGCCAGATAGTCGTCAGTCATTGGACCGAACTTCCGTCGTACATAATCCAGATATCCTGTGCGGCCGAGCAGGGCGATATTGTTGTTGGGCCGCTGCGCTTTGCCCGCCGTCACCAGATCATACGCGGTTTCGGCCGCCGCGCCGCTTTCATCTGCATTCTCGCCGGCAAGTTCATCGACATCGGACTGCGCGGCTGCCGCATAGGTTTCCGCATATCCGCGCGGCAGGACATTGCCGTCCAGCGCGTAGGACCAGAGCAGATCGGTCTTGCTCTTCTGATAGGCGGCGATCAGCGCCTGCCAAGGCATGGCGCGCAACTCGGCAAGTGTGTGTGCACCGGTCGCAGCGACATATTTCTGCCCATCGGCTTCGGCATCCTTCAGCGGCAGATAGCGCATTGCCGCCTGAAACATGCTCGGGTCGCGCGCATAGAGCGCGTGACTTTGATTGATCATGCGCTTGAACAATCCTCTGGCCAGCGGCGACAGCGACAGGAAATGGCTGGTTCCCGCGCCAAAGGACTGGCCGAAGATGGTAACGTTGTGCGGATCGCCGCCGAACTGCCCGATATTGCGTTGTACCCATTGAAGTGCCGCGATATTATCCAGCAAGGCATAATTTCCGGACACATGGTCTGGGTTTTCCGCCGACAGGTCGGGCGTCGCCAGCAGGCCGAGCGGACCGCCGCGATAATTCACCGTCACCAGCACAACGCCTTTCCTGGCGAGCGCCGCGCCGTCGAAGAGCGCCTGCGATCCTGAACCGAAGCCGCGTTCGCCCCCGTGAAACCAGACCATGACTGGTCGGCGTTCCCGCGCGCCCCGCGCGGCAGTCCAGACATCGAGGTTAAGGCAATCTTCGCCTATCCGCAGTCCCGCCACGACCTCCGATGTGGGTTGCGGGCAGGTCGTACCGGGCAATCCGGCAGGGCGCACGCCTTTCCACGGCAACGCGCGCCTGGGCGCGCGCCAACGCAACGCACCGACCGGAGGCGCGGCGTAAGGCAGGCCACGATAGGCCATCACGGCAGGATCGCGCGCAACTGCACCTTTGATCATGCCGGTTTCGACACGGATGGCTTCTGGTAAAGTCGTGGAGGCTTGTGCGGTTGCGCCAATAGTCATGGCTGCCATCATGATGACCGAAAAGCCTTTCATCGCTTTTCCTTCATGCCCAACGGGTTGGCGATCTTTGCGCTGATCATGTTTCAAATCATCGCCAGATCGCTGCCGATCGCCTTGAGGTGATTTTGATATTCGTCGCGCCCATAGAGCGCATCGCGAAAGTTGATCAATTCGATCCGGTTCGTCTTGATCCAATCCCGCAGGCGCTGGCTTGTGAGCGCCTCGACATCCTGCACCCGACTGATCACGAATTGCTGCGCGCGGGGACGGTTCGCACGTTCGCCCAGCCGATAGGCATAATAATCAATGTAGCCCGGGTGCCAAGCCTGCCAGGTGACAACATCGGGTGGGTAGCGCAGTATGCCGCCGCGATCCTCCGTATAGAAGCGCACCGGATCATAATTAGATTCCACCGATCCGATCGAATCGGTCAGCAAGTCGCCAAAAGCCTGTGCGCTGCCCGCCGCGACGATCTTGCGGTCGGCCCATTGCGGATCGGGTGTCAGCGGGGCGGGGGGCGTGGCCGAATAATATTTGGCCCATTCCTCCCCACGCGCCTGCGCTTGCCCGATCTTGTCATAATAGCCGGGATCAAAACGTTCGCTGCCTGTGAAATTATGAGCGATGCTAAATTCCTGCACCACCTGCTTGACCGCACGTCCCCATACGGTCGAGACATTCTCCTTGCCCCCAGTATCGGGCACCCGGCCCAGTATCTTCGCGCAGCGCAGCAGTTGCGCTCGTAACTCGCGCACCGCTTCCTCATGGACGACATCAGTAGCCTTCTGAAGGTCAAGCCGGAAGCGTCCGTCGAAGTCGCCGCCCTTTTCCACCAGGGATGGCACCTCCTTGGCGCCTAGCACCGGCGCCCCCCACATGTGCATATGCCAGCCGACCGACAGCCAGGGATAGGCGCGGAGGCGCTCCAGCGCATCTTCGGTGCCCGGTGAATCGAGCATCACGTCGGCAGCGGTGACAACGCCATGCTCGATCGCTTCAAACGTACCAAGATTGCAGATTTTTGATTGGCCGACATCGTCTGCGCGTACGATCATCCTGCGGTTGCGCAGGGGCATTGGGGAAGCGCTAAGCGTCGGTCCCGCAAGCGTAGCCGCGCCTGCGACCATCATCTGTACAAAATCGCGCCTGTCCGTAGTCCAGCCTGTCATCGCCTCACCTGTTTTCGCGCGGTGGGGACGGCAAGGCGGGCCGATGCCCGCCTTCGTCGCCGCGCCATTTATCATGTTTATCCATCCCGTCCGCTTGTTCCAGGCGCCGGGTCTGGTCCAAATGGCCGTTCGCCATAATCTGTCACCGATTTTCGGCGCGCGAAAACAATATATCCCGAAGCTGACATTCAGATTTGATTATACTCAAACCTTTCAGGAAAAAATGTGAACAAAAATGTTATCAATATTCTTGCTTCATCATGCTTGGCATGAGAGGAGAGGCAAAATCATCGCAGAGAGGATATCGCTATGCGCACGCGATCCATCGGTTCGCTGGACGTGACGGTCGTTGGCATCGGCTGTAACAATTTCGGTCGTGAACTTGACGCCGCAGCGACCACACAGATTGTCCATGCAGCCTTGGACGAAGGCATCACTTTTTTCGACACGGCGGATAGCTATGGCCGACCCAAAACCAGCAGTGAAACGATGCTGGGTGCGGCGCTTAAAGGGCGTCGCGACAAGGTGGTGATTGCCACCAAATTTGGACGTGTACTCGATGATGAACGGCAAGGTGCAAGAGCATCCTATGTCCGTGCTGCCACTGAAGCCTCGTTGCGGCGGCTTCAGACTGACCGGATCGACCTAATGCAGTTGCATGTCCCTGATCCTGCAACCCCTGTTGAGGAAACGCTGGGCGAGCTTCAGGATCTGATCGCGGAAGGGAAGATTCGCGAGATTGGCAATTCGAACCTTTCTGGGCCGCAACTGGCCGAAATGAACGAGATTGCTTGCAGACATGGTCTGCCGCGCTTCGTATCGACGCAAGCCGAATATAACATGCTCCATCGCCAGCCGGTCGCAGATGTATTGACCGCTTGTAAGCAGTTCGAGATCAGTCTGTTGCCGTTTCGGCCGCTATATCATGGCCTGCTGACTGGCAAGTATCTGACGGACGCGCCGCTGCCTGCTGGCACGCGGATCGGTGATAAGAGTGTCGATAGTCAGGCTGAAATTCTTTCGCCGGCCAATCTGGCAACGGTCGTCGCACTTAATCGTTATGCCGAGGAGCGGGGGCATAGCCTGCTTGAGCTGGCTTTCGCCTGGTTGCTGGCGCACCCTTTCATTCCATCGGTCATCGCGGGGGTTAGTTCGCCCAGACAGGTGGTGTCGAACGCCCGCGCCGCAAGCTGGGTGCTGTCATCCCATGAGCAGGCCGAGGTTGAGGAAATGCTTACGGTCGCCGCCTGAGCGCGGTGAATCTGTGGTTGATTGAGCTGATAATGCCCTCTGTTAGAATTGGAGGGAAATTCCAAGGTCTAATCGGGGTAAAGCTAAGGTCACGTACGCAAACAAACCGATCGGTTCAGTCGGTGTGGACGAACTAATTCAGCCTGGCGGATCGTCAACATGTGTTCGGGATTGGAACTTCGGATATGAGCCTCGATCTTTTTAAGGTTGGCGATCCGCTCTAGCGCCTTATCGGCAGCGGGGGCGTTCCGGCCTTTGCGGCGTCGAAGAAGCCAAGTCTAATGTGGGACTAACGCCTTGCTCGGGATAACACGCATTATCAAGAGCATGGTTTTATCCAGAGGCGGGCGAATGCGCCCCACATGCGACACGCTGGATGAGGTTGTTCTTCGGCAGTTCTGCCAAGGCGTTACGCCGTTGAACGCCCTGCTTGCATGAAAGTCGGCTTTGAAATCACCGGTGTCGTAGATGATCTTAAGGTGCTGAAAGCACTGTCAATTCTTTGTAAGATCAATGAAATCGACGCACTCAGACGTGACCAGTTTGCCGTCGCTCAACGTCTAGTCACATTTGGAATGAAGGTGTACATCTGAGCCAGTTTCGCACGTCTCGAATACGTAGAGCAGGCGCGTCTCAGACTTGCTCGTATTTGCAAAGAGTTCCTTGTAAAGTGCGTCGGCGCTCTTCTCTCCACAGAGAGGCGAAGAAACTTCCGCGTCGTCTCCCGAGAGCGACAGCACGCCAGAGAGGTTGCCATTGTCGAGCGGGAGCAGTTAAAGCTGGCACATTCCTTTGGTCTCCATCGTCACTCTCTTCAACAGCCGAGCACATGCTTTGCCGAAATCGCCGGTCTAGGGAACGCTGGACTCTGATCGCGCCCAACCACAGCTGAGAAGCAGTGATCGTATCCAAGTTGTCGGAAGATAGCGCTGAATTAGCAGCCATTATTTGTTCGCCAGACGCGTCAGGTGGCGTTTTGATCGGTCCGTTGATGCAGCTTTTTTGGTTAAGCTTCGTTCGGGTCTGCAGCCCGAGGCTGGGCCATGCATATCCCACCGCATTGAACCGCTCACAAACTGGCTCTGCCGAAATCCGCATAATTTATGCACAGGAGGATATCCTGCGAGCAACACGGGCAAAAAATTTGCTCTGAGGATGAACTAATAGTGGAGATGCGGTTCTGGATCGGACCGACCAGGAGACTATTTTGGCGAAGTTCAGCAATTATGGCGAGTGGGTGCGCGCGACGTTAGCGCAAGCGCGGTCGCGGCCGGATGGCCTGCTTATCCCCATGTTCGACAGCCATCCCGCTGAGCCGGTAAAACTGGTGCACGACATAGTGGCCGCGGGTTTCTGCGGATCGCTGACAGATCGGTACACCAGTGCGTTTAGCGGCGGCAATCCTTATGTCATTGCTCAGCTCAAGCAGCGATATGCTTGTTCCAGCGAACAGATTTTAACAACTACCGGGGCGTCTAACGCTATTGGCATGATTCTGCGTGCCTTGACGCAGGCGGGCGACGAAGTGCTGGTGGAAAATCCCGGTTTCGATCTTTTTGCGCTTCATGCCGGGACGGTAGGTGTGGGAGTGCGATACTTTGATCGGATCGCCCCCGACTACCGGATCGATCTGGATGATATTGCTGCGCGCATCACGCCACGCACCCGGCTCCTGATCCTGTCGAACCTACATAATCCGACTGGCACACTGATCGACGCAGCTGATATGGCGTCGTTGGCGCAGTTGTTGGAAACGGCTAATATCCACGCTTTGGTGGACGAGGTATATCTGGGATACGGCCCGGATGATAAAGCGGTTGCGGGCTGCACCCTATCGGACCGGTTTATCTCCATTAGTTCGATGACCAAACTCTATTCGCTATCGAGCCTGCGCTGTGGGTGGATCGTGGCAGAGCCCAAAATCATGGATCGCATTCGCGCGGTCAGCAACCAGTTCGACTATGCCGTGTCCAACCTCTCGCACGCTGTCGCGGCGATGGTGTTGGAGAATGATGCGCCGTTCGTGGCCTATAGCCGGGGCGTCATTGCTTCGGCGTTGCCGGTGGTGAAGAGCTATTACGACCAGTGGCGCGAGGCGGGGCTTGTTGAAGGACCTGATCCGCGCTTTGGCTGCGTGTCCTTTCCCAAGCTTGTTGGCGTGCAGGATACAGAGGCTTTTTCGCTATGGCTGGCGCAGCGCAACGGCGTGATCGTCGCGCCGGGCGAATATTTCGGTACGCCTGGTCATGTCCGGTTGAGCCACGCCAAGCCGGTCGAAAAGTTACGTTCCTCGCTGGACGCCCTGACTGAGGGACTGAACGCTTATCGCGACCTTCCCCTTCGTCAGCGTGAAGCAATCGCAGGATAGACCATGGCCCATATTTTCAATGAACAAGATGTTGCCCAGCAGCTGACCCCGACAAGATGCGCGCATTGGGTGGCGCGGGCGATGATCGCCCTGTCCACCGACGCGCGTGATCAACCCCTCCGTAACATCATCCCGGTCGCGCCGGGACGCCTGTTCGCGTTGATGCCCGGCTCTTTGCCGCTGTTTGGGTTGGTCGGAGCGAAGGTCATAACCGCCTACCCGCAATCACCCGGTTCACAGCGCACCCGCCATCGCGGCATGGTGCTGGGCTTTGACAGCGAGAGTGGCGAGTTGATCGGCATGGCCGACGCGCATGAAGTGACGCTGATCCGCACCGCGGTGGCCAGTGCCATCGCTACTAACGCACTGGCTCGCCCGGATGCGGCTCGGCTGACCGTGATGGGCACGGGCGCGCAGGCGCAATCGCACGCCCGCGTTCTTGCAGAACTGCGGACGCTCGACCGGATCGCCATCTGGGGTCGCGATTTTACCACGGCGCAGCAGGTGGCTGCCGAACTGGACGCCCGCCTGGCTGTGCCTGTGGTGGCGATAGCCGATGCCGAGCAGGCCGTGGGGGAGGCGGACATCCTCGCCACTGTCACCGGATCACCGACGCCGATCCTGATGGACGCCTGGGTGAAGCCAGGGACCCATATCAATCTGGTCGGGTCAAGCCACGCCGGTCCCTATGAGGCTGATCCGCCGCTGGTGGCACGGGCACGCTATTATGTCGATTGCGAGCCCTATGCTCGAGTAGCCGCTGCAGAGTTTCTGGAGGCTGCGAAGGCGGGCCTTATCGACGATAAGCAGCATATCAGGGGTGAGATAGGACAGGTGCTGGCAGGCATCCGGACCGGGCGGGAGCATGGTGGGGATGTCACCATCTACAAGTCGCTGGGTCATGTGGTGCAGGATTTGGCGGCGCTACGCTGCCTTTTGGAATTGGCGAAAGATCAGGCATAATATTGAATTAAGGGAAAATATAATGCTCATCTTCTCCGGCCTAGCATTGTCTATGGCAGCAGCGAGCGCGACACCGCCCCCTGCGACGCTAGTGATTGCGCTGGCGCCGCGCAGTGCGCCGGGGAAAGTTGATGTTCAGTCGGTCACGGTGACACTGAGCTTTGAGGGGCTGGAGGCGGACAATATCGGGCCGCTGCTCCAGATGCCGCTGGTGTCGAGTAACGTCGACAGCGTGGCAACAGTGCTATCAGGACTGGAGGCGCGGGACGCGCGCGGTGTGCTTAGGCTTTTGCCGCGCGATGTCGAATTGCCGGTTCAGGCCGCGCGAGACGCGGAAATCGGTGGCCCTACGCGGCAGTGGTTCGCAGACCGGCCGGTATCAGGAGGGCTGACCGTGCGCTACTCAGTCCCAGCCCAGGCCTCGCTGCCGCCGCGTGGGCCGGCGCCGCCCTTCGCTTTTAGCAACGACGGCGGGGGAACATCGGCGGCGGGCAATATCTTTTTGATGCTGCCCCCTGGCGATACCTCCTGGCGGACGCAGGTGCGGTGGGATCTTTCCGACCTTCCACGGGGGGCGAGAGGCATCAGCTCCTATGGTACGGGCAATGTCGCCGCGCCCGAACCGCTAAAGGCCCCGCAGTTGCGTATGGCTTTCTACATGGCCGGCAAGGTTTCCGCCTGGCCCTATTCGGCGCCAAAAAGCGGCTTCTTCTCCGCCTGGCATGGCCAGCCACCTTTCGATGCGCAGGCGGTGATGGGCTGGACCAGCAAACTCTACGGCCAGTATGCGCGATTTTTCAGCCAGCAGAAACCGCCGCCTTATGGCGTGTTTCTGCGTTATAATCCGGTCAATGCGGGCGGAGGTGTCGGCCTGTACCACAGTTTCGTCACAACTTTTGGGCAGCCGGGCGGGCAGGGGAGCGATGTTGCGCAGGTCCAGATGACACTGGCGCACGAGATGTTCCACACTTTCTCGCCCTTTATCGAGCAGCCGGCCGGGCTTGAATCCTCCTGGTTTGGGGAAGGATTGGCGACATTCTACCAGCGTCGACTGCCGCTGCGCTACGGCCTGATCGGGCCGGAACAATTTGTGGAGGATTTGAACTTTCACGCCGGGCGCTATTACACCAGTTCGCTTGGTGAAGTGCCCAACAGCGAAGTTCCAGGCCGCTTCTGGGCCGATACGCGTATCCGCACTCTGCCCTACGACCGGGGTATGCTCTATTTCGCCGATCTAGATGACCGCGTCCGCAAAAAATCCGGCGGTGAGCGGTCGCTGGACGATCTGGTGCTGGCTATGCTGGTGGCGGGAAAATCCAAAAAACTGGGCAATGCTGATTGGGAGATGCTGCTCGGAGCGGAGTTGGGCCACGGCGCTGTCGAGGATTTTCACGCCTTTCTGAATGGACGGCCCCCCTTGCCGGCGAGCGATGCCTTTGGCCCCTGTTTCCGGCGCATTTCCAAGTCGCTGCGCCGTTACGACCTGGGCTTCGACACGGCGGTTTTGGCCGAACCGCGTCGCGTCGTGCGTGGGTTGCGAGCGGGATCGGCGGCGGCGCAGGCGGGCCTGCGCGATGGCGACGAGATCGTTCGGCCAGTGCCCCAAGATCAGCTCCAAGGTGATCAAACCATGATGCTGACGCTGCGCATCCGGCGGGACGGGCAGGAAAGCGATTTGACATACCTGCCAAGGGGCGAAGCGGTGAGCGCCTGGCAATGGGAGATTTTGCCCGCTTCCAACCGCAAGACCTGCGCGCTGTAACAGACTGTTTGGGGGAAAGAGACGGGGCATGGTTTTGATCAGGAGAGCCGTTAAATTTAGCCGCACGGCATGGCGGGCCAACGCGCTGGCAATGACGCTGGCAACAGCTGCACATGGCTCGTCCGCGTTGGCGCGGCCGCATGAGGATCTGCGACTGAACGCCCTTATCGAGGCGCGATGGACGGCGGACATGGCCGTGGATCCCACCGCAAGGACGGAAGCGACCCTGTCCGCTTCGGAAGCCGAATGGACGCCTGTAACGGATGTCTGGCGGGCGCAGGATGCGCGCAAGGCGGGCTTTGCGCTCAAGCGGCTGGAGAAGACTATTGATCCGGCTAAGCTTTCTCTGCCGATGCGGATCCGTCGCGATATTTACAAGCGCGCGCTGGAAACCCGGATATTGCGTGAGCGCGTGATGCGCAACGGTTTCACGATCGGCAGCAGCATCTTCGAGCCGGTGACCGAAGGGCCGCGCTTGATGGCACGGAACCAGAAGATTGCGAGCGTGCGGGACGCAGAAAATTATCTGGCACGCATCGCGGCATTGCCTGCTCTTCTGGACAGTATTGCGGGGCAGGGGGAAGAGCGGGCAGCACGCGGCGTGGTGTTGACACAGGCAGGCTACAAGGCCGCTGCCGCCCAGAGCCGGACGCTGGGCGAAGGCGGCTCCTGCGCAGGGCAAGGTGAAAATGCGATCGAGGCGGACTTTCGCAAGAAAATCGCATCAGCGGCCATGACCGAGGAGGCCCGCAAGGCGCTCTCTGCGCGCATGGCGCAGCTGCTATCGAGCTGTGTCTGCCCGGCCTATGGTAGCTATGCCGCCCGTATCGAGCGCCTTGCGCCCAAGGGCCGGTCGAGCGGCATGTGGCAAATGGCCAAGGGCGCACAAGCCTATGAGGACTTTATCGAGTTAGCGCTGGCGGAGCGTATTTCCCCCGACGCTATTTTCGCTCGCGGCGAGCAGGAGATTGAACGCGTAGAACGCGAATTGCGCGCGATGGCCAGCCGGATGGGCTTTGCCGATCTGGAGGCGCTACGCCAGCATTTGCGTTCCGAACTCCGACTCTCTGTGCCCAACAGCGACGCCGGCTATGCCCTGGTGGAGGCAAAGGCCAAGAATGACCTAGCCCGTGTTGAAGCGCTGCTCCCGCAGTACTTTCTTTATCTTCCCAAAAGTCCTTTGGCGATAAGGCGTGGGCTGGAAGGGCCGTTGGGCGGACCTCCCACGCCATCTGCGTTCTACATTCCGGCCGCTGCAGACGGCTCCAGACCCGCGACCTACAGCGTGGGTTTCGCAGGTGCGGCCCGGATCGATTCCTGGAATCTATCGTCCATCACCTTCCATGAGGCTTTGCCGGGCCATCATCTCCAGTTCGCTACGGCGCAGGAATTGCGCGACGGACCCGACAAGACCGGAAGCGGCCTGCTCCCCAGCTATATTGAGGGCTGGGGGCTATATGCCGAGCAGCTTGCATACGAGATGGGCCTCTATGCCAACGATGATTATGGCAAGGTGGCGTGGATGCAGTTCCGTTTGGAGCGCGCCGTTCGATTGGTGCTTGACACCGCTCTCAATTACAGAGGCTGGTCTTATGAGCAGGGCGCCGCCTATCAGAAGGCGCATCTAACTACCGATTTGACCGTCAACCGCTTCGTGAACTGGCCCGGACAGGCGCTGGGCTATTATTGGGGCTATCTGGAGATATTGGCTTTGCGGGACGAGGCGTCGCGCATTCTGGGGCCGCAGTTCGACATAAGGGGCTTTCACGATGCGATACTGCGTCCCGGCCCGATGCCACCTGTCGCAATGCGCAGGGCGGTAAAAGGCTGGATTGTACAAGTAAAGGCGGGCCGCGAAGGCACGGCGCAATTGGGTGACAAGAAATGAAAGTGAACGTGTTGAAACGGGTATGGATGGCGGCATGGACCGGTGTGACGTTGGCGTCGTTGCCCGCGCTCGCGGTCGAGGCTAGCGGACCCCCTCCGCCCAAAGACAGCCCGGTAATGGCTATCCCGCCATTGCCGCCCAGCGCTGGCCAATGGAAGATCGAATCCAAGGCCAGTCGCGCGCCGATCGCGCCGCGCCGCTATGTGGTGGAGCGCAGCGGCGTCTTTGATGGGCGAAAGATGCACTATAGCGTCACGGCCGAAGACATCGTCATTTCCGATGCCAATGGCACGCCCAAGGGTTCGATCTTCTCATTTACCTACAAGTCGCCAGCACCGGCGGGCGCTCAGCGGCCGGTTGTCTTCATCTTCAACGGCGGGCCAGGGTCTGCATCGACATGGCTGCATATGGGCGTGATTGGCCCGCGCCGCGCCGACTTTACCGATGTCAATCCATCGCAGGTTCCGCCCTTCCATGTGGTTGATAATCCCAACAGCCTGATCAGCGAAGCCGACCTGGTGTTCATCGATCCCATCGGCACGGGTTTCAGCCGCTATTGGGGCGAAGGACGGCCTGAGGATTTCTATGGTGCGGAGGAAGATGCGGCATCCGTCGCGCGCTTCATCCAATCTTGGCTACGGCGCCATCATCGTTGGAACAGCCCAAAATTCCTTTTGGGCGAAAGCTATGGAACCTATCGTGCAAACATGCTCTCGCGTCGTCTTATGGGCGGAGTGCTGGACGGTACGCTGAAAGGTATCTCGCTGAATGGCGTCATTCTGGTCGGCGGCGACGGTGGCCTCGCCAGACCTGAAGGCAACGACAAATTTCTGCCGACCTTCACCACTATGGCGGCGACCGCCTGGTATCATGCTCGCGCCGACCGGCAGGGCCGGGAGTTCGACAGCTTCATCGCCCAGGCAGAACGTTTCGCGCGGGATGAACTGGTGCCCGCGCTCAACCGTTGGGACAGCCTGACCGATACGCAAAAGGCGCAGCTGGCGGTGAAACATGCCGGCTTCACCGGCCTTTCGGTCGATTATCTGCTTTCCAAGGGGCTGCGGATCATGCCCAGCGATTTTGGCAGCGCGCTGCTGGCGGACCAGGGCAAGACAATCGGCCATTATGATTCTCGCTACGTCCTACCCACGGCGGGGTCGCTGGGCGATCCGGTGGCAGATGACGGGGCGATGGGGCAATATAGCGCAGCCTTTATCGGTGCCTTTAATAACTATATCCGCGACGATCTGGGCATCGATATCGACGATGATTATGTGAATATCGACTTCCTCAACGTCAATTTCCCTTGGCGTAACCCACCGTATGCGCCGGGGGTCCCGGCACCTGGCTCAGATCCAGGCGCGGACATCGCTGCCGCTATGCGTCGCAACCCGGATTTGCAGCTGATGACCATAGAGGGATGGTTCGATCTGTTCGGTGCGGTGGGCAGCGCTAAATTCGGCGTCGCACAGCGCCAGCTGCCGCAGGACCGCGTCATCGCCAAGGCCTATTGGTCTGGCCATATGGCCTATGTCGGCCAAGCCGGTGTGCAGATGGCAAAAGACTTGCGTGAATTCATCCGAACCGCATCGAAAGGACGACAGAAGTGAAGAAATCCCCTTTAAATGCGATGACCGCCTTGTCGCTGGCCATGGCTGCTTTGTCCGCCATCAGCATGCCTCCCGTTCAGGCTGCGGAGGCAGCCGGCACCATGCTCAAGGCGCCGCCTCAGGTTGAGCTGCCAGCTCCGATCATAACGGGTCATCAGGGCGTTTTTAACGGCCGCAAGCTCGACTATTCGGCGGTGGTCGAGCGGTTCGACACGACGATGGCCGACGGCGGCCCTGCAGCCAGGCTGGTTGCCATATCCTATATCATGAGGTCCGCGGGCAAAAAGGTCGATGGGGCGAGCCGGCCGGTGGTGTTCGCCTTTAATGGCGGACCGATCTCATCCTCTTCAACCCTCCACGTGGGCGCGCTGGGTCCAAAGCGTGTGGCGGTACCAGATGATATCCAGGCATCACCCTCTACCTTCCGCATGGTCGATAACCCCAACGCGCTGCTGGACGTGGCCGACCTGGTCTTCTTCGATCCGGCCGGAACGGGTTTCAGCCGGTTCGCGCCAGGCGTCGATCCCAAAAGCCAGGCTTCGAACGTCACAGATTCACGGCAATTGGCGCAAATGATTCTGCAATGGCGAAAAGCTCATGGACGCGAAGGCGCGCCGATTTACCTGCTTGGCGAAAGTTATGGCACAATGCGCGCGCCCGAAGCGGCGGGGCAGTTGCTCGAGCAGGGCGTAGCAGTCGATGGGATAATCCTGCTGGGGCAGGCCGTTAACATCATTGAATATGCGCAGCGCCCGGCGAACCTAATCAGCTATGCTGCATCCTTGCCGACGCTGGCAGCGATCGCCTGGGAACTGGGGAAAGCAGATGTTCGCGGTCGAACCTTCGACGCCTTTGTGGCGGATGCTCGTGATTTCGCTGCGGCGGACTATCTCTCCACCCTCTACTTGGGTGGGGCTGCGCCGATGGACCGGCAACGGGTTGTAGCGGCCAAGTTGGCGGAGTTTACCGGCGTTCCTGCCGACTGGTATCTGGCCAACAGATTGCGAATATCCAAAGTCGATTATCAGCAGAAAATAAGGCCGGGGTTTGTCCTTAACACCAACGATGCGCGCTACGCCAAGCCAGTTGGCGGGGCCGACCCGTTCGACAGTGTGATGAACGCCTATGTCACTAACTTCAAAACCTACCTAGCCAATGATTTAGAAGCGGGTACGATTGGCGATTATCTATCCTATTTCCAGTTTCCCGGCGGCTTGAATGGCTGGGATTGGGGCGTAAACAAATCGCCCTTTGGCGATTGGCCTTATCAGAAGCCGATCAGCGCGTTGATGGAGCGCAACCCGCGCTTCCGCCTCTTGGTAGGCAATGGATGGACCGACACGCAGACGACCGTCGGCGCGATGGAACTGCTGGTCAATGAGGCTCAATGGCCAAAGGATCGGGTTCGGACCGCCACCTACCGCGGTGGACACATCTCCTACACTATCGACGCGAGCCAAAAGGCCTTTGCCGATGACGTGCGGGCAATGATCCGGCGCGACTGGTAAAGCAGCTAGGGCGGGGGTGCGTCACCCCCGCCCACATCCTCTTATTCCGGGCTGCGCAGACGAACCGGGATGGCCGTGCTCTCCTTGATTTGCATCATGGTCACGAGGGAATGAGTATCCTGGACGCCAGGGAGTTTCAGGATCACCCGAAACACAAATTGCTGATACCATTCCAGCGATTGGGCCACGATCTTCAACATGATGTCACGTTCGCCGAAGATGGTATGGCATTCCATGATTTCTGGCGTTACCTCTACCTTGCGAAAGAATTCCGCGCGTTTTTCATCTGTCAGCGAGCCCATTTTCAACGTGGCGAAAATCAGCAACGTGTCGGCGAATCTCTTTCGGTTAAGCAGCGCGACTTGACCCTTGATATAGCCTTCCTCGCGCAGCCGTTGCAGCCGCCTCCAGCAGGGCGACTGCGAGAGGCCGACACGCTCAGCAAGCTCGGCCGAGGATTGGCCGGCATCCTTCTGAATCTGCTCCAATATGCGAATATCTATCGCGGATAATTCTTCAGCCATTTCGTGCCAATCCTTGTTTTTCTATGCTTGTGTAACGCATAATTGGCATAAATCCGCTAGATAATGGCCCTGGGTTGGCAATTTTCTATCTTCATAGCCATCGTCCAGCCTCCTCATCCCTTTGCATTTTTTATGCACGGAAATAGCGTGGGCAGCGAAATCTGAATAATCATTTCCATGCGCCTCGCCTAGCCAAGGGTGGTCATGGCCACAGCCGGTTGCTTCAATCGTTCTGTCCGCCGAGAAAAAGGATCCTGAACGATGCGCCTTAACCGTGTTTATGCCCCGACACAGGTGATCGGTCGTGCCACGGCTCTCGCGCTCGCACTGCTCAGTTCGGCGGCAACGCTGACGGCATATGCGGCGACACAGGAGAGTTTGTCGATCCTCGCCACCGGGGAGGTGATTGGCACGGTCAAGGCAGATATTGATGACGACCATATTCTGGTCGACTATCGGGTCGACAATAATGGTCGTGGTCCCAAACATCGGGAGGACATCAGGCTGAGTGCAGGCGGCATTCCGGTCAGTTGGACGGTCACGGGGACGTCGCTGATGGGCGGGGCGGTTGCAGAAAGCTTCAACTGGACCAATGGCAATGCCAAATGGAAGAGTCAGGCTGATGCCGGCGCCGTTAAATCGGCTGCGCCTGCGCTTTACATTGTCAATGACGATAGTCCGTTCGCCAAGGCCGTCTATGCCCGCGCGGCGTTGAGCGCGCCAGGTCACAGCCTTTCGGTCCTGCCCGGGGGTAAGGTCAGCGTGGAAAAGGTGCGTGACACCAATGTTGGCACCGGCGCCAATATGGTGAAGGTCGGCATCTATCGCCTGACCGGCGTGCAACTCGCGCCGACCTATGTTCTGTTCGATTCCAATGGCGGGCTGTTCGGCGTCTACGATGTCGGTGCGGGTGGGGGCGGAGCGATCCGAACCGGCCGGGAGGCCGATTACGATGCTGTGAACGACCTGCTGAAGGATCTGGAGGGCGAGCGCGTCCGTCAGTTGCAACAGAAGCTGGCGCATCACTTCGACACGCCAGTACGAATCTCAAATGTGCATGTCTTCAATCCTGTTGATGGCAAGCGGTCTGGCCTATCGACCGTGGTTGTTTCGCGTGAACGGATCGTGCGGGTCGAACCCCAGGGCAGCGCACAGGCACCGGCAGACCAGACGGTCATCGACGGGGCTGGCGGCACCATCTATCCGGGCCTGTACGACATGCATTCCCACGCAACTTTGGACATGGGTCTGTTCTATCTGGCCGTCGGCGTGACGGGAACGCGCGACATGGGCAATGACAATGGCTTCATGCGAACCCTCTTGGATGAAATTGAGGCAGGCAAGGTGGCTTGGCCGCGCATCACGCCTTCAGGCTTCATGGAAGGGCGCAGTCCCTATTCCGCACGTTACGGCGTGATCCCTGAAAGCTTGCCAGATGCGCTCAAGGACGTGAACTGGTACGCCGATCATGGCTATCCTGAAATCAAGATTTACAACAGCTTCAACCCTGATTGGGTCCGCCCGGTCGCGGCGGAAGCGCACCGGTTGGGCCTGCGGGTATCGGGTCATGTTCCGGCGTTCGATAGTCCCGATCGTGTCGTTGAGGACGGGTATAACGCCATTGCCCATATGAATCAGCTGATGTTGGGCTGGATCCTCGACCCGAGCGAAGACACCCGTACGCCGCTGCGCCTGACTGCCATGGCGCGGGGCGGAGCGCTGGATCTCAATACCCCGCGCGTGCGCAGAACGGTCGATCTCATGAAGGCGCATGGCACGGCTCTCGACACCACGCTGGTCATCCTGGAAATGTTGATGCGGTCCAATGCGGGAGAAATTCCGAGCTTTGCCGAGCATTTCTATTCGCACATGCCGATCAGCTGGCAGCGCTTCCGTCGGCGTAGCTATGTCGACAAAAATGACCCTGCCATCCGCAAAGCTTATGATGATGGTGCGGCCAAGATGCTCGAAGTGACAAAGCTCATGCATGACCAGGGCATCCGCCTCCTGCCAGGTACTGACGAAGGCACCGGCTTTACCCTGCTTCGTGAGCTGGAACTCTATGTCAAGGCAGGTCTTACCCCGGCGCAGGCGCTGCGCGCAGGCACGCTGGATTCTGTCGAATATATGGGCCAGTCGAGCTACGTCGGCACGATCGAACGGGGCAAGCTGGCTGATCTGGTGCTGGTCGCGGGGGACCCGACCAAGGACATTGGCGAAATCTACAAGCCTCAGATGGTGATGCGAGGCGGCACAATTTACTATCCGGCGGAAATTCACGAAGCGCTGGGCATTACGCCCTTCGCCAAGCCGCCGGTCGTTCGGGCCGCAAGTGGCAACGGGACCGGCCCGGCCGGCGGTCATGCAGAAGAATTCTGACGCCTGCCCCTCATCGCTACAGTAGATCCGACATAAGATGGAGTTTGAAATGCAAGCATCGGGCGGCACGCTGCATCGCAATGTCGGCTTAATTGGGGTGGTGACGCTCGGCGCAGGTACAGCCATTGGCGTTTCCATCTTCTCCATCCTGCAACCGACCGCGCAGATCGCCGGGACCGGTCTGTTGCTGGCAATCGCGATCGCAATGCTTCCGATGCTGTTCTTCGCGGTGTCCTACGCTTATCTGGGGTCGGTTGATCCGGTATCGGGCGCCTCCTACGAATGGCCCAGCCGCTTCATCCATCCCTGGGTCGGTTTCATCATCGCCTGGCTGCGGATTATCTCCAACGTCGGCGCAATGACCATATTGGCGCAGGTCATGGTCAGCTATCTGGGGATGGTAGTCTCCTTACCACTCAAGCCTGCCATGGCGGTCGCCATTACGTTGGTCTTTGCGATTAATATGGTCGGGATTTCGGTAGCGGCGAAGGTTCAGTCCTTCCTGATGGCGCTGTTGCTGGTGGTGCTGACCATCTTCGTGGCGACCGGTCTGCCCGAGATTGATATTGCGAAGGTCGCCCATCCACTGAGCGGCGGCATATGGCCGGTACTGGCTGTCGTCCCGCTGATGATCAGTCTGTTCCTTGGCATCGAATCCGCGGTCGAGATTGGCGAGGAAGTCCGCAATCCGGGTCGGACGATCCCGCTAGGCATTGCCCTGGCATGCGCATTGGGCGCCATCGTCTATGGACTTGTGGCGTTTACCGCGTTGGGACTGATCGGCGCAGATGCACTGGCAGGCAGCAAGGCACCCTTGCTCGATGCTGCGCGGGTGCCGTTGGGCGGGTGGGCTGTGCCGCTGGTGGTGGGCGCGGCAGTCGCATCGATCCTCAAGTCGATGAACGCGGCTGCCATGGTCTTTTCCCGTAGTCTGTTTGCCATGGGACGAGACGGCGTCTTGCCCCGCGCCCTGTCCGCGATCCACCCCCGTTTCGGGACGCCCCACGTCGCTATCCTTCTAGGCTATGGTTGCGCGATGGCAGGCCTGATGCTGCCTGATAGCTTGGTTTTTCTCCTGCTGGCAGTGAACATACCCACGATGCTAAAATATATGGCCTGTTCCATTTCGGCGATGCGGGTCGCGCGCGGTCGGCCCGAACTTCATGCTCGCTCGTCGTTGCGCTTTGGCAAGCGCACGATCCAGCTGGTCTCAAGCATCGGTATCGTCGCTGCGATGCTCATCATCATCTTCGGCATAGAGGCTGACCATCGACCCTACATGCTGGTCGGCGGCTGGTTCGCGGTAGGCGTCGTATATTGGTTCGCGTGGGGCCGGCGGCACGTAAAAATTCGTGCCCCGCTTGCGCAGGACGCGAATTAATACCGGAGTAGGGCAGGCAAAGGTAGAAAATTGCGTCACCTGTCCATTTCATCAGAAAATTTATGCGGCAGAACGCCGTTGCGGCTCTCTTTCGCATAAATTGACGCGGACAACTGGGCTAGTCTTCGAACTGTAATAAGAAGGCCTCGACAAAGGGGCTGTGTTCCAGGTGGGCCTCCGGTCTAACGGCCGGAGCGTGATGGCAGGGGGTGCGGCCGCAAACGGCGATAGCCAGCGGTCGAACCCGATGAGGGATGAAGAGGGAAAGATGACGATTTCACGCCGCACCGTTCAATGTTCGATCTTCGCGCTTGCGATAGGCATGGCGCAGGCCGCTCATGCGCAGACGCCGCAGGCTGCCGGCTCCGATACGTCGGCCAACACTGGCGCCGAAATTGTCGTGACCGCGCAAAAGCGGGCGGAACGTCTGCTCGATGTGCCTGTTGCGATCAGCGCCATCGGTGGCGAGGCATTGGCAAAGCAAAATCTCAACCGCATTTCCGACTATTTCGACCGCGTGCCTGGCCTGCAATTTTCCGGTCAGCGCATCTCGGCCCTGTCGCTGCGGGGCGTAACCACGGGCGGCGGCACCGGTCCGACGCTGGCAATACTTGTCGATGATGTACAGTTTGGTTCGTCCACCGGTGGCGGCCAGTCTCCGATCCCCGATTTTGATTCCAGTACGCTGGAGCGGATCGAGGTGCTCCGTGGCCCACAAGGCACGTTGTACGGCGCGTCGAGCCTGGGCGGCATCATCAAATATGTGCTTAAGGAACCCCGCCTCGACAAGGTATCAGGTCGCGTCGAAGTGGGCGGTACCCACATGTCAGACGGCGACCAGGGCTGGGTAACGCGCGGCTCGATCAACCTGCCGTTGACCGATTGGCTGGCGGTAAATGCCAGCGGTTTCTACCGTGACGATGCGGCCTGGCTGGACAATGCCAACCCCGCAGCGGCCAAGAGCAAGGACACGAACAGCCGCAAGGTCTGGGGTTTCCGTGGCGCTGCCCTGATCCAACCGATCGACAATCTGAAGTTCGTCCTGTCGGGGCTGTACCAGAAGCAGGAAGCGGTCAACAGCGACCTTGCTGTTACGTCAGGGGGGGTGCCGCTCCGCCGGAATTCGTCAGGGGCGATCAGCTATCAGCCTGCCTATGGCGACCTGACGCTTTACGCGCTCGACTCGCTGAACAAGTCCAAATATCAGATGTACACGGCGCGGGGCGAATTGGATCTGGGGGGCGCGCAGCTCAACTCGATCACAGCCTGGAGTCGATCGGACAATATTCTGTCGAATGACGTAACATCTGTCTTCCGACCGCTCTTTAGCTTGCCCATATCCTATGGGTCCAGTTTCGCAAATGGTTCGGTCAGCATCGGCAATGCCGATTATACGCATAAATTCTCGCAGGAACTGCGTCTTTCGGGACAAACGACTTTGTTCGATTGGCTCGCAGGTGGTTTCTATACTATCGAACATTCCGGCGTTAACCAGTCGCTGTACCTCTATGATGGGTCGGGCACGCTGGCTGATACGCCCTATATCGCTGCCGGTCCCTCGAGCTATCGTGAATATGCAGGTTTTGCTGACCTGACCTTCCATCTGGCTGAGGGTTTCGATCTTCAATTCGGTGGCCGCTATGCTCGCAACAAGCAGACTTCGGCGTCGAATGTGACGACCACCAGTAAGGCGGCGCCGCTGTTCGGGCCGACGCGGACACAGATGGTGGGATCGAAGGACAGCGCTTTCACATGGCTGGTTTCGCCCAGCTATCATATCAGCAAGGATATGATGGTCTATGCGCGGGTGGCCACAGGTTATCGCCCAGGCGGCCCCAATCTGGAAAGCGCTGTAACGGCCAGCTTCGACCCCGATCGCGTGACTAATTATGAAGTTGGTTTCAAGGGCAACATCGTTCCAGGCTTGTTGACTGTCGATACGGCCTTGTTTCAGATCGACTGGAAAAAGGTGCAGTTGCAGGGCACAGCCGCCTCGCAGCTGAGCTTTGTCACCAATGGCGATACGGCGCGTAGCAGAGGCTGGGAATTCGCAACCACTCTGACGCCGTGGACAGGCATGACGGTGGCGGGCAATTTCGCCCTCACTGACGCGAAACTGACGGCGGACCTGCCTAATCTGGGAACGGGCGGTCTGGTAGGGCGCGATGGCGACAAGCTTCCCTTTACGGCTGATTTCACTTCGAGCATTTCGGTAGATCAGCGCTTGCCAGTCAACGACAGTGTAGAGGCTAGCTTCGGCGCGACCCTGACCCATGTGGGCGAACGGCCAGGCGCCTTGACTACGACGTTGGCCACGCGTCCTCGTCTCGACATCCCGGCCTATACCAGCTTCGACCTGCGCGCGGGATTGGAAATGGACCAGCTCTGGTCACTGAGCTTCTATGTCCGCAACTTCTTCAACGAACGGGGCGTGACATTGGCGAATGATCGCAACGGGACGAGTGTTCCGACCGCGCTCTACATCCTGCCGCGTAGCTTTGGCCTGACACTGGCCCGCGATTTCTGACGATCGGGCGTTGGTGCTAACCGTTAGGGACGAGGCACCAATCCCATAATATTCTAACGAGATGACCAACGGCCATATCTGTCTGCCATCAGACAGGTATGGCCGTTGTGTATTTCGTCATAGACAGAGCAAAATGCGAAGCTGCCCCCTGAACGCTGGGATGCGCGAGCAGGGTGTGCATCAGGAACAGATTATAGTCCGAGACATCGGCTACGACGATGCGCAGCAGATAGTCCCATTCTCCCGACATTGAAAAACACTCAATAATTTCCGGGTGGGTAAGGACGAAATCTTCGAACGATTGTCTGGCTTCGCGGGCATGGCTCTTCATACGGATGTTGCACAGAACATTGACGCCGCGACCGACTTTCGCGGGATCTACCATCCGCACGGTCCCGGTCAGGATTCCCAATGCTTCTAAAGCCTTGATCCTGCGCCAGCAGGAGGCTGTGGACGCGCCCACCAGAGTAGCGAGCTGAGCATGGCTGACGGTTGCGTCAGCCTGAAGTATCGCAACGATTCGCCGGTCGATTTTATCCATATGAATAGAACTTTTCACAAACTTGTTGATGTATGAAACTAGGTTTCAAACTTTGCTGGTATTGGCGCGATAATGGAAGCTATTTTCGCCTGGAATGTGCAAAAAGATGCGCATGGCAAACGCAAATATCGAACGGCCTGAAGGGGCGGCGGAGGATTGGACGATCCCGCAGAACTGGGGTGCTTACACGCCTGCTGAACATGCGATGTGGGACCAATTGTTCGAACGTCAGGCAGCTATGCTGCCGGGGCGCGTAGTCCAGGAGTTTATCGACGGGCTGGACATGCTGCGGATGACCAAACCGGGCATTCCGGATTTCGACGAGTTGTCCGAACGGCTAATGAGGGCAACCGGTTGGCAAGTGGTTGCCGTCCCAGGCCTGGTGCCCGACCGGGTTTTTTTCGACCATCTTGCAAACCGCCGCTTCGTTGCAGGGCGGTTTATTCGGACCCCTGAGCAGCTCGACTATCTTCAGGAGCCTGACATCTTCCATGATGTCTTTGGTCATGTCCCGCTGCTCGCCAACCCGATATTTGCCGACTATATGCAGGCCTATGGGGAAGGGGGGCTGCGCGCCGACGGGTTGGGGGCGATTGAAAATCTCGCACGCCTCTACTGGTACACGGTGGAATTCGGTCTGATCCGGCAGGGTAGCGATCTCAAGCTTTATGGCGCGGGGATCGTGTCATCCTACGGCGAGTCCCTTTTTGCGCTGGACGATCCGTCGCCCAACCGGCTCGGCTTTGATCTCAAGCGGCTAATGCGCACGCAATATCGGATCGACGATTTTCAGCAGAGCTATTTCGTAATCGACAGTTTCGAGGATTTGCTCAGACAGACGATCGAGACGGATTTCGCTCCGCTTTATGACGAGCTGCGGGGCCAACAGGCGCTGGAGGTCGCAACCGTGCTTCCCCAAGATCATGTCTTCAATATCGGTACGCAAGCTTACGCCAAGACGAAGGAAATCGCATGACAGATCTGGCTTCTGTTGACCGGCGAGCGGCCTTGGATGGCTTTGGCGCGCTGGCGCCGCAGGCCCCCGATGCTCTGCTTGGTCTGATCGCCCTGTATCGCGACGATAGCCGCGCGGAAAAGATCGACCTTGGCGTTGGCGTTTTTCGTGACGATGCTGGGCTCACTCCGGTGATGCGCGCGGTCAAAGCCGCTGAAGCCATTCTGCTCAGGGAACAGGAAAGCAAATCCTATCTGGGCCCTGAGGGTGATATCGGTTACGCTGAACTGTTGGCGGACGTCGCGCTTGGGCGCGAGCTCGCCCGGTCTCCTCGAATTGTGGGCGTTCAGACGCCAGGCGGCACAGGCGCGCTGCGTTTGGGTGCTGAACTGCTGCGGCGTGCTCTGCCGGGCGCCAGCATTTGGATTGGTTCGCCAACCTGGCCCAATCATGCCCCGATCTTCCAGGAGGCCGGGTTACAGGCACGGGCGCATCGCTTCTATGATGTAGCGTCTGCCCAAATCGACCTTGCCGCGATGCTGGAGGATCTGGAGGCCGCCGCAGAAGGCGACGTGCTTCTGCTTCATGGTTGCTGCCACAATCCCACCGGCGCATCTTTATCGACCGAGCAGTGGCAGTCGATTACGGACGTCTGCGCCGTAAAGGGCATCATTCCTTTCATCGATCTGGCCTATCAGGGCCTTGGGGATGGGCTCGACGAAGATGCTTGGGCCTCTCGCGCTCTGTTCGAGGCGCTGCCCAACGCTCTACTGGCCTATAGTTGCGACAAGAATTTCGGGCTCTATCGCGAGCGGGTTGGCGCACTTTGGGTACAATCGGCCTGTGCTGAACAAAGCGAGCCGGTGCGTGGCAACATGCTCGCTCTGGCGCGCAGCATCTGGTCGATGCCCCCCGATCATGGCGCGGCTATCGTGCGCACCATTTTGGAGCGGGATGATTTGCGCAACGACTGGATGGCCGAACTCGCCGAGATGCGTAACCGCATCAACATGCTGCGCCAGATGGTGGCGCAATCGCATCCCGGCCTTGCCTTCATCGGGGCGCAGCGGGGCATGTTTGCCATGCTGCCCATCGACAAGAACGCCGTCACATCGCTGCGCGCTGAGCAGGGCATCTACATGGCGGGCAATGGCCGCATCAATATCGCGGGGCTCAGCAAACAGAATATGTCGAACTTCGTGGCTGGCCTCGCGCCGCACCTGTAAGAAATCGAGAGGATTTTTTCATGACCGACACCCTCAGCAATCCCCTGGGCCTTAATGGCTTTGAATTTGTAGAATTCACCTCGCCTGATCCGCAGGCGATGGGCGCGCAGTTCGAGCAATTGGGCTTTGTAGCTACGCATCGGCACCCGACCAAGAACATCACCCGCTACAGGCAGGGTCGGATCAATCTGATGTTGAATAGGGACGATGCCGGACGGGTCGCTGCGTTTCGAGGGGAGCATGGCGCCTCGGCCAGCGCCATGGCGTTTCGCGTCGCGGATCCGAAAGAAGCGATGCGCTGGGCGCTGGAGCATGGCGCAAAGCCGACCGATGAGGACGATACCGTGATCCGGGGCATTGGAGGATCCTACCTCTATTTCATAAAGGATGACGCGGATCTCTACGCTGATTGGGCAGAGCTTCCCGGCTGGCGCGAGGCAGAAGCTGAAAACAATGTCGGATTGGACCTGCTGGACCATCTGACCCACAATGTCCGTCGCGGCCAGATGCGCGTATGGAGCGAATTCTACCGGACCCTCTTCAATTTCGAAGAGCAGAAATATTTCGATATCAAGGGGCAGGCGACCGGTCTGTTCAGCCAGGCGATGATCGCACCGGACAAGGCGATCCGCATTCCTCTGAACGAAAGCCAGGACGACAAGAGTCAGATCGAAGAATTCATCCGTCAATATAAGGGCGAAGGAATTCAGCATCTGGCGCTGACCACCGACAATATCTTCGACACCGTCGAGAAATTGCGCGCGCGGGGTGTTCGCCTTCAGGACACGATCGAAACCTATTATGAACTGGTCGACAAGCGCGTGCCCGGTCATGGCGAAGATCTCGAGCGGCTGCGCAAAAACCGTATTCTGATCGACGGCAATGTCGGCGATGAAGGCATTTTGCTCCAGATATTCACCGAGAATATGTTTGGCCCGATCTTCTTCGAGATTATCCAACGCAAGGGCAATGAGGGCTT
This sequence comes from Sphingobium sp. AP50, assembly GCF_900109095.1. Classification (GTDB taxonomy): domain Bacteria; phylum Pseudomonadota; class Alphaproteobacteria; order Sphingomonadales; family Sphingomonadaceae; genus Sphingobium. The sequence goes on along the minus strand of NZ_FNYZ01000012.1, from coordinate 107,274 downwards.
TGGCAACGGGAATTTCCAGGCGCTGTTCGAGAGTATCGAACTGGATCAGATCCGGCGCGGTGTCATCACCGTCGACGCGTGAGGGCTGAGCCATGAACGTGAAGTCATCGGCATCGGCATCAGGCGGTCCCTTGCCGCATGTTGGCGACGCATCCCAAGCTGGGGAGCCGACACTCCCCGGCTTGGGCAATCACCATTCGACTGAAGCAGTTCCGGGGGCGCTGCCGGTGGGGCGAAACTCGCCGCAACGTGTGCCCTACGGCCTGTTTGCGGAACAGTTTTCGGCAACCGCTTTCACCGCGCCCCGTAACGACAATCACCGCAGCTGGCTCTACCGCATGCGGCCGACCGCCAACCATGCACCCTTCGCGCCCTATGGCGGGAATAGCCGGCTCCAGGCGTCGCCTTTCCCCGGTGGGCAATTGTCGCCCAACCGGCTGCGCTGGAACCCGCTCGATATCCCCGATGAAAGATTAGACTTCGTCGATGGTCTGGTGACCTATGCTGGCAATGGGGATGTAGCGGGCGGCTTTGGTTGCGGCATCCATCTCTATGCAGCGACGCTATCAATGGTTGATCGCGCTTTTTTCTCCGCCGACGGTGAATTTCTGATCGTGCCGCAGACCGGGCGACTGCGCCTGGTTACGGAAATGGGCGTGTTGACGGTCGCGCCGCTGCAGATCGCCTTGATCCCGCGCGGCATCCGTTTCCGGGTCGAACTGGTTGATGGACCGGCGCGCGGCTATGTTTGCGAAAATTACGGTGCTCTGTTCCGCCTGCCTGATCTGGGACCAATTGGCGCCAACGGCCTTGCTAATCCGCGAGATTTTGAAGCGCCTGTAGCCGCGTTCGAGGACGTCGATCGCCCGGTCGAGTTGGTGCAGAAGTTCATGGGGTCGCTTTGGTCGACGCAGTTGTCGCATAGCCCGTTCGATGTCGTCGCCTGGCATGGCAATGCAGCGCCATATCGCTATGATCTGCGACGTTTCAACACCATCAACACGGTCAGCTACGACCATCCCGACCCGTCTATTTTCACGGTCCTGACCAGTCCAAGCGACACGGTCGGGACAGCCAATATGGACTTTGTGATCTTTCCACCGCGCTGGATGGTGGCCGAGGATAGCTTCCGCCCGCCCTGGTTCCACCGCAACATCATGAGCGAGTATATGGGGCTGATCCATGGCGAATATGACGCCAAGGCTGGCGGTTTCGCGCCTGGCGGGGCCTCACTGCATAATATCATGGCGGGCCATGGGCCTGATGTGGAAAGCCATGACAGGGCGGTGATGGCGGAGCTGGCGCCCAACCGGATCGACGGGACGATGGCCTTTATGTTCGAGAGCCGGTACCCGTTCGCCGTGACCCAATGGGCAATCAACACGCCGCTGTTACAGGCCGATTATGACAAATGCTGGCAGGGCTTTCGCAAAGCGCAGCTGCCCCAACAGGGTGAGGAATTAAAGTGACGCAGTGGTGGAATGTCGACGAAACCCACGCAGCCGACCGGATCAGCTGGGTAGATAGCGCAGTCGGGCATGCAGACTTCCCGGTGCAGAACCTACCCTATGGGCTTTTCGCGCCGCATGAGCAGGAACCCAGGATCGGCGTAGCAATCGGCGACCTGATCCTCGACCTTTGGGCTGTAGCGCAGATCGATCTGCTGGATGAGGGCTTTCGGCAGGTCGCAGCAAGCAGCTCCGTAAACGCTCTACTATCGCTTCCTGTAGAACAGCGCCGTGCTCTGCGCCGCCGGATCAGCGAATTGCTGACGGACGAAGCGTATCGGTCTCACGTTGAACCATATTTGTTCGACGCTGCGGAATGCACGCTCTTCGTGCCTGCGCAGATCGGTGATTATACCGATTTTTACGTTGGCATTCACCACGCCACAAATATTGGCCGGCAGTTTCGGCCGGACGCCCCGCTGTTGCCGAACTATAAATATGTGCCGATCGGCTATCATGGGCGTGCGTCTTCCATCCGACCTTCAGGCGTAGCGGTGCGTCGGCCTAGCGGTCAGCGTAAACCACCGGAAGCAGATGTTCCCGTTTTTGGACCCTGCACCCGGCTTGACTACGAACTGGAAATTGGCGTCTGGATCGCACAAGGCAATACGCTGGGAAGCCCGATTTCGATCCAAGATGCGGCCGATCATATTGGCGGCTTTTGCCTCCTCAACGACTGGTCAGCGCGTGACTTTCAGGCTTGGGAATATCAACCTTTAGGGCCGTTTTTGTCCAAGAGCTTTCACTCGACCATTTCGCCCTGGGTCGTCACGACAGACGCCATGGCCCCGTTTCGAGTAGCGCAACCACCCCGGCCAGAAGGTGACCCACAGCCTCTCCCCTACCTGTCGGATGAGCTGGATCAACAGCATGGCGCGCTTAAAATCACATTGGAGGTCTTCTTGCTTACCGCCTCGATGCGCGAGCAGGGACTTCCGCCGTTCCGGGTCAGCCAAGGACCAGCGACGAACATGTACTGGACCGTCAACCAGATCGTCACCCATCATGCTTCCAATGGTTGCAACCTAAATCCAGGAGATCTGCTGGGGACCGGCACTATTTCCGCACCAGAACGGAGCGGATTTGGAAGTCTGCTCGAACTGTCGACTGGCGGTCAAGAGCCGATCCATCTGCCCAATGGCGAAAGCCGTGGCTTTCTGGAGGATGGCGACGAGATCATCCTGCGCGGCACCGCGTCGGCCCCCGGTTTCGTGTCGATTGGCCTTGGCGAATGCCGGGCGAAGATTCAGCCTGCCTGATGCGCAACCTGATCCTGCACGGCTATTGGCGTTCCTCCGCCGCTTATCGAGTGCGGATCGCGCTCAATTTAAAAGGCGTCGCCTACAGCCAAGTCAATCACGACCTGCGTATAGGCGCCCAGCGGGCGCAGGCTTATCGGACGTTGGCGCCGCACGGCCTGGTACCTGCGCTGCAGCATGACGAAACCGTCCTGATTGAAAGCCCCGCCATCTTGGAATGGATTGAGGAACGGTGGCCGGCCCCCCCGCTGCTGCCTGACGGCCCAGACCAGCGGGCAACTGTCCGCGCGATGGCAGCGTTGATCGGATGCGACATTCATCCCCTCAACAATCTGCGTGTGCTGAACGAAATCAAAGCGCGTTTCCAGGCCGAAGAGTTGCAGGTCCGCGCGTGGATCCATCGGTGGATCCTAGACGGCTTTGCCGCGCTGGAGGCGTTGATCGGGGCGCACGGGGGGCTCTATGCTTTTGGCGACAGCCCCACATTGGCGGATTGTTATCTGGTTCCGCAGCTCTACAGCGCGCGTCGTTTCGATGTGGATCTGAAGGATTATCCGCACCTCATCGCGGCCGGCGAAGCTGCTGCGCGGCTACCCGCGGTCGTGGCTGCGCATCCCGACCACCAGCCGGATGCAGACGTCTGATGGACGCCAATATGCGCCTGAGCCACACGCCCGCCGGAGTGAAACTGTGTAAGACCGAAGATATTGCCGACGGCGGTGCCCGAAATTTCGTGCTTCAGTTGAGGGCAGGGCGTTTCCACGGCTTCGTTGTGCGCGAAGGGACAGATGCTTTCGGCTACATCGACCGTTGTCCGCATGCGGGCCTGCCGCTCGCGCAGCAACTGGACGACTATCTGACGCCCGATGGCAGCCTGATCGCGTGCAGCTGGCATGGCGCTCTGTTTGGCAAGCAGGACGGCCTTTGCGTTGGCGGGCCTTGCACGGGGCAGTCGCTCGGTACCTGGCCGGTGCAGATCGATGGTGACTGGATAATAACGGCCTGAAGCCGCGTATTGGCGCGGCGGCTATCCATACTTCAAGGAAAATAATGATTGCTCCGCTATCCCTACCCGAACTGAACCAGCATCTGGTGAACTTGCCTGGTTGGTCCTATGATGAGGCGCGCAGGGCGCTCTACCGCCGGGTGACGCTCGCCGATTTTGCAGAAGCCCTGGCGCTGATGGTCCGCGTCGGCGTCGAGGCGGAGAAGGCAAACCACCATCCTGAATGGTTCAACGTCTATAACCGCATCGACATATGGTTGACCACACATGATGCCGATGGCGTATCTGTACGCGATATCGCACTGGCCACAAGGATCGACCTCTTCGCGCGGGCGGCCTAAGCCGCCAGCTTCATTGCGCTCACACAGTTTTAAGGAAAATAGCGTGCAGAACCGGGTCGTCATAGTCACAGGTGGTTTTGGCATTTTGGGTTGCGCCGTTGCAGCCGCCTTTGAAGAGGCGGGTGCCCGTGTCGCCCGGATCGATTTCGCACCACTGCCGCAGAATGCCAAGCCATGGGATATAGGTGGTGTCGACCTGGCAGACGTCGCGCAGGCAAAGGTTGCGCTCGACGTAGTGGAAGACAGACTTGGCGCTCCATCCGTTCTGGTCAATATCGCAGGTGGTTTCGTCTGGCAGACGCTAGAGGATGGGGGGGCGGATGCTTGGGCGCGGATGTTCCGCATGAATGCATTGACCGCAGTGACGATGTGCAAGGTTGCGGTACCGCGGCTGTTACAATCCCCGTCGGCGGCGATCATCAACATTGGTGCAGGCGCAGCCGCTCGCGCTGATGCGGGCATGGGTGCCTATGCCGCGGCCAAATCGGCGGTCGCGCGCCTTACCGAGAGCCTGGCCGCTGAACTGGCAGGGCAGGACATAAGGATTAATGCCGTGCTGCCCAGCATCATCGACACGCCCACCAACCGCGCTGACATGCCATCGGCCGATTTTACCCAGTGGGTAACGCCGCAAGCCATTGCTTCGGTCATCCTTTTCCTTGCGTCGCCCGCAGCGCGAGCGATTTCCGGTGCGTTGATCCCAACGATGAATGGTTCGGGCAGTCATCAAGGGTATGATTGTGTTGAGGAGGCACAAGCGCGTATCGTAGTCGCATAAAGCTACGAGAATTCGATCAAATATCGCATCAAGTCTTTTAGTATTTTATCATGACAAAAATAATCGATGAAATATAAATCATTCTTACGAATAATGCTGCTTAAAGATTATATGAATTTAGAAACTTCCATGCCAAAACTGACCTGTTATATTTTGCAGATGTTGATTTTTGCCCTGTTAATCGTTCTTAGCAAAAGCGCACGAGCAATATCACAACTTTGATAGGCGGCGTGGACAAATTCAACTGCCGACGGTTCCGCTTTCAAAAAGCCGGGCCCTGACTATGCTGGGATCATGTCCGAATTCGACGCCATCGATCCCAACCCCAAGTTCAAGTTCAATCTTCGCGGGTGGGCCTTTTACCACTTTGTGAAGCTTCTGACACCGAACTTGTCTGACCCGAAGGTTCTGGCCGATACGATCAGGAAAGATCGGGCTCAGGGGCCGAGCAAACCGCCTAGGAAACTGGCGGGCGGGCTGGATTGGCGTGAGAGCGCGGAAAACGGCATGCGCGTTTTTCGCGTGCGTCGGAAAGGGGCTCCGGCAACGACCCTGAAACTGCTCTATCTGCACGGAGGCGCATATGTTCTCGACCTCCAGGCGATCCAGTGGAACCTAATTGAGGGTCTGCTGAGCCGCATCGACGCGGAGGTTATCGCCCCGATCTATCCGCTTGGACCTGAAGCAAGTTGGGAGGTCACAACCGCGGCGATCAGAGGGCATTTCCTTTCTCGGGCTGCCGAATACGGGCCTAAGAATATCATTGTTTGCGGCGACTCGGCGGGGGGAGGTTTGGCGCTTCTTCTGGCACAGGCGATGCGTGACGAGGGGTTGCCCCAGCCCCGAGCGCTCGTGCTATTTTCGCCGGCGCTTGATTTGAGCGGTAGCGGGCCGGATCAACCGGCGCTTGAACGGCGTGACCCCGCCCTCTCGCTCAAGATGCTCAAGGAGATCGGTCCGATGTGGCTGAAGGGCCTTTCACCCGAAGACCCGCGCGTGAGTCCGCTGTTCGCAATTCAGGACAATCTCCCACCCACCATCATCTTCACGGGGGATCGCGAGATCCTGCATTCGGACGGCCTACGTCTCAAGCTTCGTAATCCTTCCGTGGTGCACAGGGGCTATCCGGAAATGATGCACGTCTTTCCAGTGAGCCCCTTGCGTGAGGCGCAGCAAGCGCTCGATGAGGCGACGGCCTTCATAGAGCAGCACAAACCGTGATGAGGTTGAGGGGCGACAGTTGACGCACCCCTTGCCAATTGATTCAAGGCTGCCTTTTGGAGGCAAACTTGAGCCAATGCGACCTTACCGAAGCGGAATGGCATATCCTGGAAGGTCTGCTGCCGATCAAGCCTGAAAATCGTGGACAAGGTAGGCGCCCCGAGCAAAGTCGCTCCATCGTTAACGGCATTCTATGGCGGCTCCGGTGCGGAGCGCCATGGCGCGACGTCCCATCCAGGTATGGGAGTTGGAACACCGTTCACCGCCGGTTCCGGCGATGCAGCGAAGCCGGAGTCTGGGAGACCATGGCGGTCACGCTGGCCGAGATTATGGCGGACAGCGGCCATTACAGCATCGACAGCACCACAATCCGCGCCCACGTCTCGGCAGCGGACGGAAAAGGGGGACTCATCGACGCGCTCTCGGACGCTCGCGGGGCAGGTTCACCAGTAAGCTTCACTGCCTGGCTGATGCCCTTGGTCGACCGCTTGCCTTCCTCTTGACGGCCGGCGAGGCCGCAGAGCGCAAAGCATATGACGCCCTGATCGGCCTGCCCGAGCGCGAACCGGTCGCCCTGCTTGCTGACAAAGGCTACGACGCTGATGTCATCCGTGCCGACCTTGCCGAAAGGAAGATCGAGGCTGTCATTCCCGGACGGTCAAACCGCCGCGTAAAAATCCAACATGATCGAGCACTCTACAAGCAGCGGAACCGCATCGAGCGCATGCTCGGCCACCTCACGATCAACCGCGCCATAGCCACCCGCTATGATCAGCTGGCAAACAGCTTCCTCGGCATGGTCCATCTGGCTACCGCTAGATACTGGCTCAAATTTGCTCTTCGATGGTTGTCGGGACAGGACCGTTGGTGAAGAGGGCAAAGAGATAGCGGGTCGGCTTTTGGGGTTTCGGCCGAGGCTGGACCTGAAGAGCGAATTGTTTCTCGGACTCACCAGCCTTGGCCGTCAGAGTAACAGTAGCTGGCGAAGATTCGGCCCTCGGTCTGATAACGACGCCCGCAGCTTTCCAGCATCTGGCTGAGCGGACACGACGGCTGGGTTGCTCGATCGACGCGAGATCGGCGTGCCGGTGGCCGAACCAGCGGTGGGCGGGGTGATGTTGCCCAGCACGTCTTCTCAACGAGGAATTGCGATGGCCTCCAGGTCTTGGCGGGCGGTCGCAGACACCTGCCCGTCCGCAGGAAGTACACCTGCCGCAAGCGCGACTGCGGAGAGGATCAATCTGGAGAACATCTGCGTCGGCCCCTTGAATGCGGTTTCGATTGCTGGAGCGTGTTGTTGACGAGACGACGGCGCAACTGCGGAGCGGTCGTGCACCGGGGTGACCGAAAAAAAGCGGGAACGCCGAACGTGCAGTTTCGGCGCTCCCGCTCCCCCCTTGGATGCGTCGGGGAGGCCCTCGACGCCTGCGCCGCTCGAAGCGCAGGCGCAGCCATTGCGTCACTCGGTTTCAGCAAACTTCTCGACGTGCTGCAGCGTGAGAGGTGCAGAGAGGAGAGTTTTCACCTTCACCTTTTCGAGCGTGACGTCGCGTACAGGCATGTCGGCTTCGCCAAGGATCGAGCAGCGGAACTGTGCGGTGCCCACGTTCACATCGCTCACATGGATGTCCCGTATCGGCGTGAGCCTGCGCTCATAGGTGGGAAGCAGGGTCTTCCACTGATAGAGTACGTCAGTGGCGACGGCGAGAACGCCGCCTTCCAGCGCCGTCGCTGTCACGTGGGACATGTGGATGTTCTTCACGTATCCGCCGCGCCTCTCGTTCGTCTTCACGAAAAGCAGATTGTTCATAGGCACGGTCGTGCCCTCGCGCAGCTTGCCGCTGCCGACGAAGTGGCAGTCGTCGACCAGGACATTCTCGATGCCGGCCGAGAGCTCGCTTCCTATCGCCATCATCTGGTGACCGTTGACGATGCGACAGTTGCGCATGACGACGTTCTTCGCCGGCACGCCCAGCCGCCACGCGTCCATGTCTCGCCCGGACTTGACCGAGACCGCATCGTCGCCTTGGTCGAACTTGCAGTCCTCGATCAGCACATTCTGGCTCATCTCCGGATCGACGCCGTCGTTGTTGTGGCCATGGGCGAAGACGTTGAGGCGACGGATCACCACGTCTCGGCAGAGAAGCGGGTGCAGCGTCCAGAAAGGGCTGCCCACGATGGACACATCCTCCACCAGCACGTTCTGGCAGCGGTTGAACTGGATGAAATGCGGGCGAAGGTTCTTCTCTCCCGTTGCCATCTGCCGCTTCGCAACCGCTACGTTGTGCCGAGCCAGTTGGTATAGTTCGACGAGCGCGTCCATGTGCGCCTTGGGACGTGCATACCATATCTTCCATAGGTCTAGCCGCGCCTGCAGAGTGCCGCTGCCCGTGATGGCTACGTTACGGCAGTTGAAGGCATAGATCAGCGGCGAGTAGTTGAAGCACTCGATGCCTTCCCAGGACGTCTGCACGGCGGGGAGATAGTCCTTCGGATCATCCGAGAACAGCAGCGTCGCCCCCTTCGCCAGATGAAGGTTGACGTTGCTCCTAAGATGGATGCTGCCGACTTCCCAAGTCCCGGGCGGCACGACGACCACGCCCGAGCCGACGGAATGGGCCTCCGATATCGCCTTCGAGATCGCAATCTTGTTACGGCGCTTGTCGTCAGGCACCGCGCCATAGTCCGTGATGACGAACTGCCTAGAGGCTGAGAAGTCCGGCACGCCGATCGAGGGCATATCGAAAGGCGCGGGAACGCTAAGCTGGTTGTGCTTCAGCTGTGGGCGGACCACGGCCGCCATGCCGGGCGTGGCGACGACCGGGAGTGCGCAGCCGGTCAGGATGAGACTTCGGCGGGAAATGGATTTCGTCAGCATGGGATCCTCGAACGGCCGGAAGAGTGCGTCATCGTGCATAGATGGGTCGGAAGTCCGCGGGCGTGTTGGATTGCCCGGACTTTGCGGCTTCGGGCCCCACGGTCAGATCCGCATAATAGGGTGTGCTGACCTTTTCCGCCGTCTGGCCTGCAAGCAGACCCGCCATGCCGTTGCCGTAGAGACTGTCCAGGGCTTTCAGGATAGCTACGCCGTCTATCAGACCTGTGATCTCTTCACCCTTGAACCGAAGCGTCAGCTTGTGCCAGCGCCCGCTGGAGAGCGGAGTATGCGTGGTACTGGCGAGGACGAGTTCGCCGCCTTCGATGGGCTTGGCCTTCTGAACCATCGCCTGCTGCTCGGCATCGCCCACGGGCGCCTTGGGGTTCTTCTTGCCTCGGATGGCGACGAGCCGACAAACCCCTCCATCGGCGATCTCGAAAAAATAGCCCTTGGGAATGAAGCCATACCCAGTGCCCACATGATTGATGCGGCCCATCACGCCTGCAGTATCGCCTGGATTGAGCCAGATGGAGGCGCTGACCTCATAGTCGGTCCACTCGCTGTCTCCAAGGATGGTGTAGGGTCGCCAGTCCGGCGCCCAGGAGATGGTCGGAACGGGAACGACCTGCCGCAGGCAATGCCCATCGCCGTCAGGCCGCCGCGAAAGTTCGAACGCACCGGCGATGTCCGCGGTGAAGCGAGGCAGATAGCCCCAGTCCTTTGGCCGCGCGTAGGGGGCAAAATTCTCCGAGTAGGGAAAGGGGAAGCTAGACGATGGTGGAATGTCGGCGAAGCCACCCTTCTGCTGCCCACGCGTGGACGACAGCGAATAGATGCAGTCCGGCTCCAGCGTGACCGAGCAAATCCCCTTCTTCAAGGTCAGGTCGGCGAGGCGGACGAACTGTTCCGAGGCGTTGCTTCGCCAGACGCACAGAGGCCTTCTTGCCATGCCCGGTCCGACTTCGATCGACATTTCCTGGCTGGCTGATGCGCCCTTGGTCTCAATGATCACGCTGAATTCGCCGTCCGAGGACTTCAGGGACACGTAGGATCCTCCCATGGGCAGGCTCCCGCTGCCTCCAGCCGGGTAGGTCCAGCCAATCTCTGAGAACTGCCCGTAGTGGGCGTATCCCCACAGGGCCTCGCGAACCTTGTAGTGCCCGCTCCAAGGCTCATGGGCGAGCAGGGCGGCCGGGTCCTCCGAATATGGTTCGAGCGCGTAGATGCCGGCGATGTCGTACCAGTTGACGACCTTGGTCGCCCCGCTGTCGATGTAGTTTCGGTTAAAGCATTCCACGATGCTGATCGCGCAGTCGAACCCCTTCTTGTAGACATGGTCTTCGCTGTTCCAGATGGGCTTCCCCATCGCCTTGGCGGCGGCCTTGACCTCCGGCGATACCTTGAAGTTGGAGTAAAAGGTGTGTGCGCTGATGATGTCGATCGAGTCCCGAAGCTCCCTGTCGGCTACCATGTCCTTGACGAAGTCGAGCTTCCATTCGGGCCAATTGTCGAAGGCGTGCAGTTTCACTTTGGAGTAGCCGCGCTCATTCAGCGATCTGCGAAACTCCTTGGCGAATTCGTACGAGACGCCCTTCTCGTTCCGAACGCCGATGGCGTCCAGTTCGAGCCGATATTCGCGGCGGAGCCCATCGAGCCAATGGACATAATAGTCGATCGTGTCGGGGGAGAAGAACTTGGCGTCTCCCTGCCCCTCCATGCGTGGAAAGAGCTTGCCCTCCGTACCCAGCCAGCCAGGCGCGCTCCATGCGGTGGCGTCCAGGCTCAGGCGCGGATTGCGCTCCTTCGCCTCGGACAGGATCCACCAGGTGTATCCCCGGTGAAAGTTGAGATCCTCGCGGCTGTGCATGTGGCTCGGCATTGAGCCTTGCGTGGAATTTCCATCGCCAGGAATCTCGACCAGCAGAGCGCTGACCGACGCGCCGAACTTGGGCTTGTAGAGGAGGTCCAGAATCTGGCTCCGCTGCGGTTCGGGATAGTCCTTGAGCAGAACCGAAGTCGCACCGCCGCCGTTGACCACGCCGATGCCGTCGAACCTGTCGCCTGGGGCGTCGCCGCGCAGCTCGAGCACGACTTTCGACGAGGCCGCTTCGGTGGCACCAGCGGGGCTGGCCCGTCCAAGGATGCCATGAGCGGAAAAAAGGACTGAGGAAAGCAGATAGGTTCTACGGCTCAGCCCCAGCTGATTTATTTTGCGAGAGAATTCAGTCGTCCCGTGGTCGTCCTTGCGCCAACTTTCCGACATGCCGTTCCCCTCTGATTATCGATCTGGCAAGGTGCCCCATTAAAGGATGAATGGCAGAGCGATTCCCGTTTGCCCCTTCCAAAAAACAATCGAGATCGCGAATGCGCTGGCATCCAGGGCGCGTAAGGAGAGCGTGCGTAGTTCGCCCGGCGACAGGGTACGACGGATGTTCCGCGCTCCATCACCTCTCCATCCAGATTGCACAGTCTTGAGGACCTACGACGGGCCCGCCGACTACGAAGCGCGCGTTGGCCTGATCGGAAAGTTGGTAGGGCGTCGCGCCATAGTTGAAGGCGAACCGGTAAGGTCCGCGGCGCCGCAGTCGAACCCCATCCGGAAGCGGGACCGGCTGCAAGCCTGCCTTCAGCACTGCGGCGCGCATGATCGCGGCGTTGAACGTCGCGTCCCCTTTGCAGCCTACATAGCGGACACGGCCGCCATCAATGACCGCTGGCAAACCGTCGTCATAGTCCGCAAGCGAAGGGAGTTCGGTGTCGATCCATTCGCGCCACTCCATCGCATTTCCCGCTATCTGATCGCCTTGCACAGACACGGTGGTTCCCCGTCGAAGCGAAGCTACCTGCGTGACCTTCATAGGTATGAGTGCCTGCAGCGGACCTGGAGGGAGATTGCCCGGTATGCTGAAATTCTGTGTCTTTGAGCCGCTCCGAGGCCCAATCAGCACCAGCCCGGAAGCAGCTTTCAGTGCCTGACGCGTTCGATCGTGGATGGTCCACAACGACGGAATTACAATCAGCCGGTATCCGTCGATATTGCTACCAGGTCGCAGGACGTCCACGTCCATTCCCAGTCCACGAAGCGCCGCGTACCAGCTTTGTGCATGGGCCAGATCGCTTCCGCCGATGCCGTTGGGCTGAATTTCCGACATCCACGTGGATTCGTAGTCGAAGAGCAGCGCGACATCGGCACGTTCGCAGGATGGGACCGGACCCAGTTTGACAATCTCTTTGGCTACCCTTGCGGCCTCGACACCGCCGGGGGAAATTTCACCATCGGGAAGGTTGAGCCCGGCATGCATCTGCTCCGGACCAACCTGACCCTGTCGCCAGCGAAACCAGCTGACCGCTCCAGCGCCATGGGCGAATGCCTCCCAGGCCCATAGGCGCACCATACCTGGCAGCGGGGCAGGATTATAGCGCGCCCAGTTAACCGCGCCTGGCTGCTGCTCCATGATCCAGAATGGTTGGGCGCTGAGGCCGCGGATCAGGTCGTGGTTCCAACCCGTCAGGTCTGGATTGCCTGTTCGGTCCCATCGCGCGTCGTCTCCGCCAGCTGCCACGCCAAGCGGATAGCTGTCCCACGACGCAAAGTCCGTATCTGCCCCGACTGGGAAATGATCGAACTCTGTGAAATTGGCCATGAAATTCGTTGTGACGAAGCGACCGGGGGACAGCGGCCGGATTGCCGCAACCTGAGCTTTGTGAAAGGCGAGCACCTGCATCGACGAGAAGCGACGAAAATCAAGCAGCATGTCTGGCGGGAAATCGTAGGGGCTGGACATGGGCATGTTCACGGCTTCGAAACTTGGCAGTTGCTGTGACCAGACCACTGTGCCCCATGCCTCGTTCAGGCGTTCGATGGAACCGTAGCGAGCGCGTAGCCATAGGCGGAAAGCTGTCAAGTCTGCCGGCCCGTAGGAATAGGTGGTGTCATGACAGCCATACTCGTTGTCGATCTGCCATCCTACCACGCCGGCATGACGCCCATAGCGTTCGGCCATCGCTGTCGCGATCCGAGTCGCTTGCTCTCGATAGAAAGTGCTGGAGAAGCTGTAGTAGCGACGGGAGCCGAAAGACTTGATCCTACCATCCTTGCCCACCGGAAGGATTTCAGGATGGCGCGCGACCATCCACTCAGGAGGGCTTGCCGTTGGAGTGCCAAGGACTACGCCGAGTTTCGCCGCGGACAGCGTATCGATGGCGCGGTCGAGCCATGCCCAGTCGTATCGCCCCGGCTCTGGTTCCATCAACGTCCATGCGAACTCGCCGATCCGCACCCGGCTGATCCCGCGAGCCGCCATGTCGGTTGCATCCTGTTTCCAACGATCGGGTGACCAATGCTCGGGATAGTAGCACACGCCTAGTCTGAGGGGCTCCGCCTTCGACTTGTCGGCGGCTCTCGCTTCCGGCCCTAAAGCGTGCAAAGTAGCGGCAGCCAAGCCGGTCTGGAGCGCCGCGCGCCTGGTGATTCTCATGTGTCCTCCCACGATAGCGGCCAACGAATGAAAGCCAATGGTCAGGACAACCTTCTGACTTCCTTCCCGCCCTTCGGACGTTAAAGGCCTCCCACACTGGATGATTGGCAGCTTGATTTCCGTTCCGAGAGACAAAAAATGTCGACATATGTGCAGAAGGGGCGCTATGCCAGCGTTGGCACATTAAATCGCAGGCTTTTCGTGATTATAGTGATGGGTGGCTTCTACGAATAGGGACCTGGCACCTAAGTCAGGCGATAATCTGGGGATTGAGGATGACTGGCGACCGCAATCGAATCATGCAGTGGGTGGCGACGGAAGTGCTGCCTCACGAGAAGGATTTGCGCACGCGCCTGCGCCGCTCGGTTCCGCATCAGGATCTCGACGACATCATTCAGGAAGCCTATTTTCGGATTTCACGCCTGACCGACGTGGGCGAGATCCGCTCGGGCCGGGCGTATCTCTTCACCACTGCGCGGATGCTGCTGCTCGAGCGCATCCGTCGCGCGCGGATCGTGAACATCGATGCGATTGCCGACATCGAGGCTCTCCAGATCAGCACGGATGCACCTTCGCCGGAGCGGGTCACGGGTGGGAAGCGCGAGCTCGACAGGGTGAGGCGGCTGATCCAGGGGCTTCCAGAGCGCTGCAGGAAGATACTTGAGTTGCGCAAGATCGAAGGCCTTCCCCAGCGACAGGTCGCTGAAGAGATGGGACTGCCCGAATATACGGTCGAGAACGACGTCGCGAAGGCGCTGAAGCTGATACTTGGCTCCATGATAGCGGGTGAAGAGGCTGCCGAGGAAGCGTTGAGCGTTCTTGCTCCGATGACGCTCACGAAGGACGGCGGTCAGCGCAGTTAAGGACATGGATCATGGACGCCGGCGCCCTGTCGCCGCCTATGATCCCGGCCACTTCATCCTGAAAGCCGGTAGCCGTCTGGAGCGACCGGCGCCTCCTTCCGCGCGGGCCCATTCACGGAGCGGCCATTGATGACCACGTCCTCGAAAAGGACCGTAGCTTTGCCCGTCACCGCAAGCTCTGCTTCCTGATCGAGGTTCAGGGCGATCTGACGGACGTCGATCTCTCCAATCTCCGTCTGTCCGGGGTTCGGCCGGATGACGCCGAACGATCCGAACTTGCCCGATATGCGGCGCAGACGGATGTTGCGCACCACGGAATGGGGTGGCGCTGCGCCCTTGAGATCCCGAAACTGCGACCAGGGCTCGACCAGCAGGATTCTTCCGCCATCGCTGTCGAGCTGAATGTCGCGGACTTCGATGTCCCCATAGTATTGTGGGGTGTCGGGGCGCAGCTTGAGCATGAGGAGGTTCATGGCCCCGGTCACGCGACAGTTCTCCATCACGACGTTGCGGACGATGGTCGCTTCGCTTCCACAGGTGAATGCCTGATGCCCTCTGGCGAAATGGCAATTACGGATGCGGATGTTCTCCACCGGCGGGCTCTCCCGATCGGACATGGCGTAGGGGCCCTTCGATCCCTTGGCAGCGATGCAGTCGTCCGTGACGGAGAAGAAGCAGTCCTCCACGGTGACGTTCTGGGAGCTGTCGATGTCTATCGCGTCGCTGCTCGGAGCCTGCTTGTAGTCGTCGGGCACCACGAAGCTCGCCCCCCGGATGGATACGCCCTGGCACCTATACAGATGCAGGTTCCAGAACTGCGAATCCTTGAATCTGATCCCCTCGATCGTGACGTTCCGCGAATTCTCGATGAGCATCAGCCGAGCGCGGTCGACGCTGAGGTTGGGGAAGTTCGCAGGATCGGGCGCTGCCTTGCGCAATGCCCAGAACTTGTCCCAGATCGGTCGACCGGCGCCGTCGAGCGTGCCCTGCCCGGTCACCCTAAGCCCATCGCACCTGTCGGCATTGATGAAGGCCGGAATGAAGCGATCTTCGAAATGGCCCTCGATGCGAGTGCGCCGACGAGGGAAATGCTGCATGTCCGTGGTGCATCGCAGGACCGCGTCAGCCTGAAGGTGCAGGTGAACCGAGGGCTTCATGAAGAGGGCCCCGGACACAAATACGCCCTTTGGAATCACCACAGTGCCGCCACCCTTGGCAGACAAGGCGTCGATGGCGGACTGGATAGCCGCGGTGTTGATGAACGCGCCATCGCCTCGAGCGCCATAGGTCTTGATGTCCACGCGTCGCTCCATGCTGACCTGTCCTGCAAACGCGCTTTGCGCGAACGGCATCGCAATCAGACTCAGAGCCAGACGACGTCGCAGTATGGAGACCCCTCGCTTTGCCATTAGGACATCATGCTTCATCTGCACCAACTCCGCTGCTTTCCTGCCGTGCCACGTCCTTGCTCATCAGGGATGCCCAGCCGAAGGTGTGCCCGCGATTTCCGCGCCGCAGACTCCGCCACCGGCCGTCCCCTCGACGAGCTGCACCGGCTTCATCAGGCCAGACGGCTGCGGTACGATCAGTTCCGTGTCCTGCGGAGCGAAGCGCTCTCCGTATCGCAGATTAAGCAGGCGGCGATCCGGCTGCGTCTGTCCGGACAGATTGTTCAGCGCGCTGTTTCCAACCTCGACTTCGATCTCGTTCGGTCCGGTCTTCAGCGCCTTCGAGACGTCGATGCGGTAGGGGGGAGCCCAGACGCTTCCAACATTCTGGCCGTTGACCTTGACCCGTGCCGCCTCCCGGACCGGCGCATCGACCGCAGCGAGATGTCGGGCTTCCTTGACCGCCGCTCTCGGAATAGTTTCGCCGAAGTCGAGTGAGAAGCAGCGGTTGGGGCGAACGTCCGCGTCGATCATGAACCGGTACGAGCCGACCCCGGAATAGTGCTGCAATGCGGGGGTGTCCGTCCAGCTTCCAGGGGCGGCCGGCTTTCGTCCGCGGCCGTCGAACTCAAGGCTCCAGTCGCTCCTCAACACGGTCGATCGCACGAGCGCGCTGGCTGGGGGCAGCTGCTCTAAGGTCTTGGGGAGGAAGAGAACCCTGGACTCGTAGGGGGCCAGGGCGATGGGAATCGAACCGGTACCGGCGGACCAGCGGGATGCCGTCATCGGATCCCACCATTGCGCGCCGGTCTGCCCATCCCTCAGGATGACGGCGTTGGACACCGGCTGGTTGCTGCTGTTGACGATGAGGACGAAGCTGCCTTCGCTGGTGGCGCGCCGAATGAAACCTACGGACGAATCCGATTTCGCCAGATGCAGGTCGCGTGGAGCCAGCAGGGGAAGCTGCGTGCCGAGGGCCTCAATGCCAATTTTCGAGAACGCGTGCTGGCGGGCGAGCTTCCTCGACAAAGCCAGGACCGAGCCACGTGCTTTGCCCTCCTGCAGTCCGCCAGCTGATTGCGGCAGATCTCCGATCACGACGAGCTTGCCGCCATCCTCTACCCAGCGCGAGATGGCCGCGTAGGCATTTGGATCGATCCTGGAGATTGGAGGCAGGATCAGCAGCTTGTGCTTCATTCTCTTGGAGCTGACCGCCTCGGCGTCCACGAAGTCGAAGCCATATCCTGCATCCAGCACGGCTCCCACTAGGGCGGCCGAGACATGCTTGGGCATCGCGTCATTGGCAGATGCGTGGGCTGGCCGCATGTCGGCATATGAATCTTCGATAGGGAGGTAGATCGCGACGGAGTTGTCCGGGCTGCCCTGGCGGAGAAGGTGGGAGAGACGCTGGAGATAGCGGGTGACGTCCGGCATGGAGATCGACCAGGGGTTATGCTGGTTCAAGGCCGCGGCGGCGTAGAGGCTCCAACCCGGATTGCCGGCTTCGTTCGGACTGAGCGGCCAGCCGTGCCCCACGAGCTGATTGACGCCCTGAAGGAAGTGGCGGTCTGCCTCCATCTTGAGATCGAGAGGCGTCGCCGCCCAGGAGGGTGAGTGCAGCCAGGTCCAGACCTCTGACGAGACGACCGGCTTGTCGTATAGGTGCGCGCCGGAGGTCGCCCAGCGGGTGGACGTGAAGCTGCGCCAGTCCTCTCCCTCGCCTTCCGGCAACGCGACGCGCGATGCGCTCGACAGGCTGACGGGCGGAATCCCGTATACTTGGGCGCGGAACCGGGTGCCGTTTGCAGACGCCCATGACTGGATGGCGCTTAGATAGCGTTCGTCGACCAGCTCGGCCAAGGTGCGCGCCCAGTCGAAACGGACGTCGACACCTTTCGGCGCGTCGGTGAAGAGCACTTCCACATGGTCGAGCAGGTCATAGCCGCGGCGCCTCCGAAACTCCTCGGGCAGGTCGTCCGTCCAGCTTGAGCCATAAGCTTCCAGACTGTCGGAGAAGATAGCATCGGGCGGCAACTGGTCCTGAAAGGCGGTCAGGAGAGGTTGGATCGCCACCTTGAGATGCTGCGAAACTGCTTCCTTGCTCATGTGATCGAGAACGTAGCCTTCAGCGCCTACTGCAGGGCGCTTGACCTGCTGACCGGTCCTGCCGGCGACGAAGACGAGAACCTCGCGTCCGGCTTCGACGGAGGGCAACTGCAGGACGCTGCCACTTGTCGCATCGAAATCGGCAATTCGCTCCATCTGCGTCTTGGCGCTGCCGCCGATCTTCACGGCAACGATCTTCTCGCCTGGTCCAAGCGCGGGTAATCGAACGGCAGTCTGGCCCGACGGAACGGCGATCTTCGCCATCCGGATTTCGGCGGCCGCCTGGTCGACGCCGATGTGAGGGCCGCCGAACGGCCATCCGCTTCCTCCGGTGACGTCGATGCGCAGACCTTCGGCGCGAGCCTTTCGCCCTGCGTGCCCAAGCGCGTCCAGGAAAGTCGGTGAGAGGTAGCTATAGTTCCGCAGTCCAGGAAGGCCGCCATCAGGAATCTGGGGATAGACGGCCTGGACCTCGACACCGCCAAATCCAGCCTTCCGAATTTGCTCGATGTCGCGGTCGATATCCTGGTTTGTTGCCGAAGGTCCGAACCACCACCATCGCACCATGGGCCTCGCGTCCGCTGACGGATCGAGAAATCCCGACCATAGACTTGAGGGAGAATCTGCAGCCTGGGCGCCCGCAGCTGCAACGAGCAGGGCGCCGGTAAGCAACGCGTGATGGTATTTGCGAGATGATGGAATTTCCGGAGCTTTGGAGGCGATACCGTTGCCAACATGGCCTTCATATGCGGCATCGCGACTCTTCACAGGCGGCTCCCCTCGGTCCGTGTACAAAGTGCCCCTTTTTGCGGCGTTAGCCGTCAGGCCGGGACACTCTCACCATGCAAGATGCATCAGAATGCACCTTCCGTTCAAACGGTTGGAATTTCTAGAACCCGATGTGTCTGCTTCACCACGCTTGCGTGCGTGATCCAGATTCCGGCTTTTTTGCTTGATGCGTTGCTGTTAGATGGCGGATTCAGGCACCACGTCCGCGTGAGACAGCCGCCGACGGCCATCGATGATCGATGCGATATGGAGTGTCATGAGCGAGAGAGAATCAGCAGAGGCGATCGAAGAGGCTGCAATAGCCTGGGTCGCGCGCGTTGATTCCAGCCCAGACGATCCCGAGACGTTGGCGGCACTGGAGGCGTGGCAGTCGCAAGACCCACGTCGAGAGGGGGCATATTTTCGTGCCAGCGCCGCCTGGGCGGGACTGGATCGTGCACGTGTGCTGCCCTCGTCCAATGACGATGTGGAAGCTCCCCCGGTCAAGCATCGGGCGTCACTGGGCAGGCGCTCGCTGATGGCGGGTGCGCTCGCCCTCGCTCTCGGCAGCGTGGTGCTCGGATTTAGTTCGTGGCGTTCATCGTCGAAAGAAATCGTCACCGCGCTAGGCGAGGTGCGTCGGATGCCGCTGAGCGACGGTTCGCTCGCCGTCGTCAACACCGACAGTTCCATCAACGTAAGGCTGCGCTCTACCGGGAGGGACGTCGCCCTTGATCGCGGCGAGGCGTGGTTTCAGGTAGCCAAGGACAAGGAGCGTCCCTTTGTCGTATCGGCCGGGGACGTGCGGGTTCGAGCAGTTGGTACGGCCTTCTCCGTTCGCAAGACGATGGACGGCGCCGACATTCAGGTGACCGAGGGAACGGTGCAGATCTGGAGTGTGGCCAATCCGGCCGTCAGGAGGTCGGTGAGTGCAGGTAGCCGCTTGTATGCCGGCAACAGAGCGGGGCCTGGAGCCGCGACCAAGTCCGTTCATGACATTGATCGAAGCCTTTCCTGGAGAACGGGCCAGCTCGTGTTCGAGGGCGAAACGCTCGGATCCGCCGTTGCCGAATTCAACAGGTACAATGCGACCCAGATCCGCATCGAAGATAGTTCGCTGGCTTCAGGTCGCTTCGTCGGTTCGTTTCGAACCAATGAGCCTGAAGCCTTCGCAAAGGCGGCTGCAGCACTCCTTGGCGCCCGCACATATGAGAGCAACGGTGAAATCATCCTGACGCGTCCGTAGCGTGTTGAGAAGACCCAGAAAAACATTCGAAGAAGGAAGCTCGTCGCGAGCTTAGGGGGATGCTGAATGGACTACCGGAACCCGATGGCGGTTGGGCTTTTGCTCGCCATCGGTACGATGGTGTGTCCCGATGAAGCCTTTGCGCAGCGCAAGGCCTTCAACATAGCTGCGCAACCGGTGATAACGGGATTGCGGGAGCTTGCGGCGCAGGGAAACACTCAGATCCTTACTCAGGAGGCGACGACGAAGGGGCGACGGATCAACGCTGTCAGAGGCAATCTTACGGTCGAACAGGCAATCACCGCAGCGTTGCGTGATACCGGGCTTACCTTTACAACTGCGGACCATAGGACATACATCGTAACCCCAGCCGATCGGCTGCAGACGGCGTCCACCCGTCCTTCCGAATCCTACGACCAGAATCCGGAAATAATTGTGACCGGATCTCGCATCGCAAGGCCAGCGGAATCCTCTCCAGGAACTGCGCCGACCGTCAGCGTCGGGACCGATCGGGTCCGGCTTTCAGGTTCGCCGAACATGGAACGGCTGCTGTCGCAGCTCCCTCAGGTCACGGGATCCCAGCGGGGCAGCCAGTTCGGCAACCAGACTCCAAATGGGAGCTATGCGGAGGTCAATCTGCGTGGCTTCGGCGCCACTCGTAACCTGGTGCTTGTGAACGGACGCCGTTTCACGATCGTCGATGCTACCCTCATCACCGACCTCAATACGGTGCCGACAAGCCTGATAGAGCGCACGGAGATCGTCACTGGCGGTTCCTCTGCGGTGTACGGATCCGACGCGATCACGGGCGTGGTAAACTTCATTCTGAAGGACGACTTCGAGGGCTTCGAGCTCCGCCCTCAGATGAACCTCAACAGCATCTCCGACTCGCATACCTCCAGCGTCGACTTGACGGCGGGCTTCAATTTCGCAAGCGGCCGCGGCAACGTGACCTTGTCAGGCAACTACCTCAAGCGCGATCCCGTCCTGCGGTCGCAGCGTGGCGACTATGCGGTGTGGTCGCTGTTCGATGGCTGCATCATCCCCGGGAGCGGGGGCAGGAATAGGCCCGGTACGCCGCTATCGGTTCCAGCGGGGCAGACGTGTCTGGGCGCGGGCGGCGAGCAGGGCTTCATCAACTCTGGGAGCACGACGGTGCCGAACGGCATCATCAGCGGCATCCCATCCTTCGGCGGCTCCAACGCTGAGCTCAACGCCGCCTATGCAGCTGCAGGGCTGACAGGCATTGGGAGCCTCGGCTTCATCTTCAACGACGCTGGCACCGACGGGCGTCCGGTGAACAATCCCGGCGACTTCTACAACACCACGCCGGAGAACTACCTGTCGCAGCCTCAGAAGCG
This sequence comes from Sphingobium sp. AP50, assembly GCF_900109095.1. Lineage (GTDB taxonomy): Bacteria > Pseudomonadota > Alphaproteobacteria > Sphingomonadales > Sphingomonadaceae > Sphingobium. The sequence goes on along the minus strand of NZ_FNYZ01000012.1, from coordinate 86,073 downwards.
CTACATGTTCAACGGCTTCGCTCATTACGATCTGAGCGACGCGATCACCCTCTTCACGGAGCAGCACTTCAGTCGCAACGAAGTCACGGCGCGACTTGCACCCAACGGTGGCAGCGGGCTCACCATGCTGGATGTCGACAATCCCTACGTCTCTCCCGCCCTCCGGGAAGTTTTCAGGCAGCTCGACATGGCCGAGACCGGGCCGCGCAGCGCGACTGCGGGATCGCTGACCACTACGACCACGCCCAACGACGGCAGGGTAATCGTCAATCTGGCCAAGCGGTTTCTGGACATCGGCGCACGGGTCGGCACGGACCGGCGGCACAGCTACCGCGGCGTCTGGGGCGCTCGTGGCAGCCTGGACAGCGCCACTGACCGTTTCCTCACCGATCTGCGCTACGAGTTTTACTACAGCTACGCCAACACGAAGGATCGGCTGGTGCTGCAGAACGCCTATTCGAAAAGCGCGCTGCAGCGGAATCTGCTCTCGGTCGGCGGCGCGGCACCCGTCTGCAACATCTTTGGTCGCAACGCTTCGCGGGAATGCCTCGATTCAATCACGGTGCCAGCGTCAAGCCGATACAGTGCCACGCAGCAGGTTGTACAAGGAAACGTCGCGGGCAATCTGCTGTCACTTCCGGCTGGGCCGGCTGGCTTCTCCCTCGGCGTAGAGTATCGCAGGACCGGCGCTTCGTTCACACCGGACGCCGGTCTCGCGTCAGGCGACATCTCAGGGTACGACCCCGGTCTGCCGACCAGCGGCACTGTGTCGGCACGCGAATTCTTCGGCGAGATCCGCGTTCCGCTGATGCGCGATGTGCCTCTCATCGAGCAGCTGACGCTCAACGGCGGCTTTCGCGTGTCCGACTACAGCCTCAAGGGCATCGGCACCGCATGGACATACCTGGCTGGCGTGGAGTGGCGGGTGTCGCGCGACATTTCGTTCAGAACGCAGTTCCAGCGCGCCATCAGAGCACCGAACATTCAGGAACTATATGGGGGGCAGAGCGCTGGCGCAGTCCCTGGCATTGATCCATGCTCGAGCCGAGCGCCCGCTTCACGTCAGACCGAAGATGTGCGCGCCTTGTGCATCGCCACCGGGGTCCCGGCCGATAGCGTTTTCAACGCGGTCGTTCAGCCGACTGGGAACCTTTTGGCGATAACGGGCGGGAACGCCGGACTGGCGGCGGAAGTGTCCGACACGTTCACGGTCGGTACGGTCATCACGCCCCGTTTCGCGTCGGGCTTGTCACTGACGGTCGACTATTACAACATTCGCTTGGATGGAGCGATCGCGAGCCTGGGCGGTGGCGCGCAGAACCTCTACAATCTCTGCTATTACACGCTCAAGGACGCCAGCGGCGCATATTGCAAAGCGATCATACGCAACCCTGCGACGGGCGAGGCTGGGGGGACGCAAGGGGCTGCCGCTTATCTGCTGAGTGCTAATACCGGTCAGCTCAAGACTCGCGGCTTCGATCTAGCCTTGAAGTACAGCATCGACCTTGCGGGATTGGGGGCGGGCGGAAGCCGTCTGAGCCTAGAGAGCAACTTCAACTGGCTGCAGGAATATACTGTAACGCCAGTGGCAGCCATCCCATCGATCAGGAATGAATGCGCAGGTGCATATGGCAGCACCTGCGGCTCTACCTTCCCCCGATGGCGCGGCATAAGCCGCGTTACCTGGACGCTGTCGGATATCAGCCTATCGCTTGGTCACCGGTTCGTCGGTTCGGCCATCACCGATCGGTACCTGGTGCCTTTGCGCCAGGGCGGCACCCCGACGCCACTTGCCGTGATCACCAATCCGAAGCTGCCGGCTCGGCACTACATCGACCTGTCGTTCGATTACCGCATCATAAAGAGGATCGCCATATTCGGCGGCGCGAACAATGTCTTCAACACGCGCATACCCATCGGAACCAATGGTGCCGTCTACCCCACGATACATGATGTGCTTGGTACCGAATTCTTCCTGGGTGCGCGGTTGCAGTTTTAGCCTGCATCAAGAAATCTTCCCTCAACCGGGATCAACAGCGGGCATCCGATAAATTTTTTGGGCGTCCTGAACGGAAGAGCGACGCCACTGCATCTCTCCTATTGCACCCGGCAACGCAGTCCGGGCTCAAAAGGGAGGGGAATATGCGTTCTCGTAACTGGCTACTGACCGCAAGCATAGCGGTGATCGCCCTGGCGACCCAGTCGGCGCAGGCTCAGCAGGCTGCGCCTTCGATTGCGGCGCCTCAGGAGCAGGCGGAATCCGCCGCGAAGCAGGCGACTGACATCATTGTCACTGGATCGCGCATCGGGCGACAGGCCCTCGATGCCGCCACGCCATTGACTGTGGTCGGTGAAGAAAGCCTTAAGCTGGCTGGCAACACCAACGTGGAACGCACGCTACAGCAGTTGCCGCAGGTCAACAGCGGGTCGCGCGGGAGCCAGTTTGGCAATCAGGTGCCGGGCGGAAGCTACGCGGACGTCAATCTTCGCGGTTTCGGCGCCACGCGCAATCTCGTGCTGGTCAACGGACGCCGATACACCATCGTCGACGCGACGGGGATCACCGATCTCAACACGATCCCGACCACCTTAATCCAGCGCACGGAGATCGTGACCGGCGGTTCGTCGGCGGTCTATGGCTCAGACGCGATTACCGGCGTAGTCAACTTCATCCTGAAGGATGACTTCGAGGGTTTCGAAATTCGTCCGCAGATCAATGCGAACAGCGTTTCGGATTCGCACACCTACAATGTCGACCTCACGGCTGGCTTTAATTTTGGTGGCGGTCGCGGTAATGTCACTCTGTCAGGAAACTATCTCAAGCGCGATCCAATTCTTCGCTCGGAGCGCGGCAATTACTCGCAATGGTCATTGGCTGACGGCTGCATCGTGCCTGGCAGCGGGGGAAGCAACTCGCCCGGTACGCCTTTCACTGTACCGTCGGGTCAAACGTGCCTGGGCGCGGGTGGTGAACAAGGCTATATCAACTCGGGCTCCAACACTGTTCCCAACGGCATCATCAGCGGTATTCCCAACTTCGGCGGCTCGAACGCGGCTCTCAACTCCGCCTATGCGGCGGCAGGTTTGACAGGTCTTGGCGGCTTGGGATTCATTTTCAACGATGCAGGCACCGACGGGCGCTTAGTCAACAATCCTGGGGATTTCTACAACACCGCGCCGGAGAACTATCTGTCGCAGCCTCAGAAGCGTTACATGTTCAACGGTTTCGCTCACTATGATGTGAGTGATGCCATCACCTTGTTCACCGAGCAGCATTTCAGCCGCAACGAGGTGACTGCGCGCCTCGCGCCAAACGGCGGTGGCGGCCTCACGATCCTCGACGTGAACAACCCTTATGTTTCGCCTGCTCTGCAGGAGGTGTTCCGACAGCTCGATAGAGCTGAGACTGGGCCCCGTAGCGCCACTTCGGGCTCGCTGACGCTCACGACCACGCCAAATGACGGCAGGGTCATCGTCAATCTGTCGAAGCGCTTCCTCGACATCGGCGCCCGGATTGGCACCGACAAGCGGGACAGCTATCGCGGCGTCTGGGGCGCTCGCGGTTCGATCGGAAGCGCGTCGGAGAACTTCCTGACGGATCTGAAGTACGAGTTCTATTACAGCTACGCCAACACCAAGGACAAGCTGGTGCTGGAGAATGCCTATTCAAAGAGCGCGCTTCAGCGTAGTCTGCTCTCGGTCAATGGCGCAGCACCGGTCTGCAACATCTTTGGTCGCAACAATTCGCAAGACTGTGAAGATGCCATCATCGCCCCGGCGTCCAGCCGCTACGACGCAACCCAACAGGTCGTGCAGGGCAACATCGCAGGCAATCTCTTCCCGCTTCCAGCAGGGCCGGTGGGCTTCTCGATTGGCGCTGAATATCGCAAGACCCACGCGACTTTCACACCTGATGCAGGCCTCGCGTCTGGCGATATCTCAGGTTACGACCCCGGCCTGCCTACAGGCGGCACAGTTTCGGCCAAGGAAATCTTCGGTGAAATCCGGATCCCGCTGATCCATGATACGCCTTTCATTGAGCGGCTGACGCTCAACGGTGGCTTCCGGATGTCCGACTATAATCTCAGCGGCATCGGCACGACCTGGACCTATCTTGGCGGCGTGGAATGGCGCGTATCGCGGGACATCTCGTTCCGTGCCCAGACCCAACGCGCCATCAGAGCGCCGAATGTCCAGGAACTTTATGGTGGGCGCGCGACGCCGACCGTAACTGCTATCGACCCGTGTTCCAACCGCGCGCCCGTAGGCAGCCAAACGGCGGATGTTCGAGCTCTCTGCATCGCTACCGGCGTCCCGGCGGAAAACGTCTTCACTGCTGTCGTTCAGCCGACAGGAAACATCTCCACGATCACTGGTGGGAACCCCAGCCTGAGCGAGGAAAAATCCGACACGTTTACGCTCGGCACCGTTATCACACCCAGCTTTATACCGCGACTGGCGCTGACCATCGACTATTACAACATCCGCCTAGATGGTGCGATCGCAGGTCTCGGCGGCGGCTCTCAGAACGTTTACAATCTCTGCTATTACACCATCAAGGAGGCTAACAGCGAATACTGCAAGGCGATCGTGCGCAACCCGCTGACAGGCGAAGCCGGCGGAACGCAAGGAGCTGCCGTCTATGTCCTTAGCGCCAACACCGGTCAGCTCAAGACCCGTGGCTTCGACTTTGGCCTGCAATACAGCCTCGACCTTGCTGGCTTCGTGGCGAGCGAAAGCCGTTTGAGCTTCGAAAGCAACTTCAACTGGCTGCGCGACTACACCGTGACGCCCGTGGCGGACCTTCCTGCGGTCAGGAACGAATGCGTGGGCGCTTACGGCGGGACCTGCGGCGCGCCGTTCCCACGGTGGCGCGGCATAAGCCGGATCACCTGGTCGGTAGCCGACCTCACGCTGTCGGTGCGCCACCGCTATGTCGGTCCCACCACAACCGACCGCTATCTGGTTCCGCTCCGCCAGGGCGCGACGCCGACTCCGCTTGAGGCGATCACCAACCCGAAGATGCCTGCACGCAACTATATCGACCTCTCTTTCAGCTACACCATCAAGGATGGCGGTGCGCGCGATAACGGGATCGAGTTCTTCGGCGGTGCCAACAACATCTTCAATCCGCGGATCCCGGTCGGGACGAACGGTACGGTCTACCCGACGATTCATGACGTGCTGGGGACCGAGTTCTTTTTTGGCGTCAAAGCGAAAATCTGATCCATTTGGTGACGAACAGATCCTCCCCACTGGGCGTCGCGCGGTTCAAGCGCGACGCCATTTCTTTGGCCGGAGGATGTCATGAACTTCGGGCACTTTGATTGGAGGGCGTTGCGGCAGCACCCCTCACATTCATTCGCGCTCAAACCGTCAATTGGCCGTGCGAGAAACTCGTTACGAAGGTCGGGTTTTGCACGGCCAGATTTCCTGAATGGATATGGCCGATGATAGGACGAAATCATCTGAAGGTGGCGTTTGCTGCTGCGCTGCTTGCCAGCGATGGCGTTGGAGCGACCCGCTTTGACCGGCCTACTGTAGTCAATGCTTTCGACGAGAGGCGGGGAAGCGGGTTTGACGCGCCTTTGCCGACTGCGAAGGGTGGAGCGGTGCAGTCGGACAAGCCGTTCGTCTACATTCAGGATGTGCCCGCAGAGGGAAATTATAGGGTTTCGGTCACGCTTGGCGGTCCCGAGAAAAGTGTGACGACGGTTCGTGCCGAACTGCGGCGCCTAATGCTGAAGGAGATCGCGGTGCCAGCTGGTGACCGGCGGCGACTAAGTTTCATTGTCAATATCCGTACACCTCATTTGCCCCATGGAGGAAGGGTCTTCCTCAATCAGCCACGCGAAACCATCACGGAGGCTGACGCCTGGGATCGACGGATCACCTTGGAGTTCACGGGAAAAATGCCGGCCGTGCGTGAAGTGAGCGTCGAACCGGTCAACCGACCAACCGTATATCTGCTGGGGGACTCGACGGTCACCGATCAGCCTGCCGAGCCTTATACGAGCTGGGGGCAGATGATCACCGCGCTCTTTCTCCCGAAGATCGCCTTCGCCAACCACAGCGAATCGGGAGAGTCGATATCCGGGGCCCTCGAGAAGCGGCGCGTGGACAAGGTCCTGTCCCTCATCAGGCCGGGAGACACGCTGATGCTTCAGTTCGGCCACAATGACATGAAGAAGGCGTCCACCGATCCCACCGCTCCGGCGCTGTTCCAGAAGCAGATGACCGATGTCGCCCTCGAAGCGCGAGCGAAGGGGGCGACAGTCATCATTCTGACCCCCGTCAGCCGGCACAGCTTCGAGGACGGCAGGATCGCGAATTCGTTTCTCGACTATCCGGAAAGATCGCGTGCGGCAGCCAAGGCGGCTGGAGCGACGCTGATCGATCTGAACGTGTCGAGCGCGGAGCTCTACGAAGCGCTTGGACCAGAAAAGTCCTGGGCCCTGTTCAAGCCGAAGGTTGCTGGCGAGAAGATCGATGCCACGCACCATAGCGCATATGGCGCTTGGGAAGTGGCAAAGCTGGTGGCCCTTGGCATCCAGGACAGCCATCTCGCGTTGGCCGCGTCGATCCGGCCCGGGTTCCATTTCGATCCGTCTCAGCCGGATCCGATAGACGAGTTCACGTTGCCGCCAAGCTCCGTGCGCACGGTCCAGCGGCCGTTGGGTGACTGACGCCCGCATCCAATTTCACGAGAGGCTCATCCGCATGAAACCAATGGCTCTTACCCTTGCGCTCCTGCTCGCGACGGCCGGCACGCTACCGATGGCCGCACGGGCACAGGGACCGGTGCGCGTGACCGAAAGTTTCAACCAGGGCTGGAAGTTCAAGGCCGGCGAGGTCGCCAGCGGCGAATCAGCCATGCTCGACGATGGCGCCTGGCGTCGCCTCAGCTTGCCCCACGATTTCCAGATGGAGCAGCCATGGGTTAAGTCGGCCAGCAGCCAACGCGGGTTCAAGGAGATGGGGATTGGCTGGTACCGCAAGTCCTTCAAGGCGGACGCGGGCTGGAAGGGCCGCAAGGTCCTGCTCGACTTTGACGGGATGATGCTGTTCGGCGAGGTCTGGCTCAATGGGCATAAGATCCTCGACGTCGATTACGGCTATCTCGGCAAAGAGGTGGACCTTTCCCCACACCTGAACTTCGGTGGTAACAACGTGGTCGCGGTGCGTACCTCGACCGGCGCCAATCGTCAGTCACGATGGTATACGGGGGGCGGGCTGTTCCGCGACGTCAGCCTCATCGTAAAGGATCAGGTGTCAATCGCTCGCAACGGCGTGTTCGTGACGACGCCCAACGTGTCCCGGCAGAGTGCCGACGTCGCAGTGCAGGTCGATGTCGAAGGCATCTCCGGAAAGGCGCTGAATGTTGAGGTCCGCACGGAGATATTCGGCCCCGATGGGAAGCGCGTGTCGCAATCGAGCGTAGCGGCACCGCAGAACATGAAGATGTCATGTATCGAGATCCCGCTCCCGTCGATGCATCTGGAGGCTCCCCGTCTCTGGTCTCCCGATTCGCCCAACCTCTATCGGGCGAATGTTGCGCTCGTCCTGGATGGCAGGAAGGTCGACGAGATCAACGAGACGTTCGGCATCCGCTCGATCGAGTTCTCCAAGCAATCTGGTCTGAAGCTGAATGGAGAGAAGCTGCTTCTGAAGGGGGCCGCTGATCACGAGGACTATGGCGCGCTGGGAACCGCTGTCTACGATCGCTCGATCGAACGTCTCTTCAAGCGGCTGAAGGCTTTTGGCTTCAACCATGTCCGGACGTCCCACAACCCCTATTCCAGCGCCTTCATGCGCCTTGCTGACAAGTACGGCATCCTGGTGGTGGATGAGCTTGCGGACAAATGGAGCGACGGTGAATATTGGCCGGGCGCGAAGCCCTTTACCCAGATCTGGTACGACATCACGCAGGAATGGATCAGGCGCGACCGCAATCACGCCTCGGTCGTGATGTGGAGCCTTGGGAACGAACTGCAGATGCGAGAGGACCTTACGGGCTTCCCCGGCACCAAGGACTGGGGCGTCACGTCGTACAAGATTCTCAAGACGCTCGTGGAACGCCACGATCCCACAAGGGCGACGACGGTCGCGATGTATCCGTCTAGAGCGAACGCCATCACGCGGCACGACCCCGACTTCAATACCAAGGTCATACCGCCTGAGCTTTCGCTCGTGACCGACGTCTCGAGCTTCAACTACCAGTACAAGGCCTATCAGCAGTATCTTAGCCAGGCGCCTGAGCTGATCATCTACCAGAGCGAGGCGTCGACCGCGACCCTGACGGCTTCCTGGTTCGGCATGGATCTGCAGAAGATGGTCGGCTTGGCCTATTGGGGCGCCGTGGAATATTGGAGCGAGTCCAGCGGTTGGCCGAAGAAGGGCTGGAACTTCTCGTACTTCAACCATGCGCTCGAACCCAATCCGCAGGCATATCTGATCAAGAGCGCGTTCAGCGACGAGCCGCTCATCCGGATCGCAGTGGTCGACAGCGCCGGAGAGGCCATCAACTGGAACGACATCGATGTCGGACGTGCCGAGGTGTCCTCTCACTGGAACAGAGTGCCGGGGCGCAAGTACGCCATGTTCACCTACACCAACGCAGACGAGGTTGAGCTGCAGCTGGATGGGCAGTCCCTGGGGGTGAGGCAGAATCAGCGCAACGATCCTGAACGACGCAACATCATCCAGTGGGAGGATGTGCCCTATGAAAAGGGCGGCAGGCTGATCGCGATCGCCCGGACCGGCGGCAAGGAGGTCGCGCGGCATGTGCTGGAGACCACCGGTCCAGCAAAGCGGCTGCAGATCGAGGCGGAGAATCCGTCCGACTGGAAGGCGGGAGAGGGAGACCTGCAGTACATCAAGATCCGCGCACTCGATGCGAAGGGGCGTCCGGTCCCCACTGCTGACAACGAGGTGACGGTGGATGTGGCGGGGGCCGGTGAACTCGTGGCGATCGACGACGGTGATCATACGAGCGACGCCCTATTCGGGGGCAAGTCGAAGCGTATGCACGATGGGTTCGTGATGGCGATCGTGCGATCGAAGAAGACCGCAGGTTCCGTGAGCGTGAAAGTCTCCGCGCCCGGCATTGCGGGCCAGCGGATCCGGTTGAGCACCAACTGACTTGGGGCATCATGCTGCTGAAGCAGGTGCTGTGCGGATCATGCGTTGACGATTGGGGAGTAGCCACATGGAAAAGAAGACTGATAGCGCCTCCGCGCCAACGTCCGCATCGGGACGGCGCCGGTGGCTGATCGTGGCCCTGCTTTTCGCAGCGACGGTCATAAACTACATCGATCGCCAGATGATCGGCGTGCTCAAGCCGACCTTGTCACAGGATCTGGGCTGGTCGGAGGGCAACTTCGCCGATGTCATCTTCTACTTCACAATGGCCTACGGCGTTGGCTTCCTCGCTTTCGGGAAGATTATGGATGTCATCGGCACAAGGCGGGGATACGCGCTCTCCTTCGTGATATGGCAGGTCGCACACATCGCGCATGGTCTCGCGTCGAGCGTCCTGCAATTCTCCGTCGCGCGCTTCGCCCTCGGCATTGGGGAGGCAGGCAACTTCCCAGCGGCAATCAAGGCGATAACGGAATGGTTTCCAGCCAGAGAGCGCGCGTTCGCCATCGGCATTTTTAACGCTGGCTCCAACGTCGGAGCGATCCTCACACCCCTCATCGTGCCGGTGATCGCGGTCGCCTATGGGTGGCGGGCAGCCTTCGTCGTCACCGGCGTGCTGAGCTTCGCGTGGCTGGTGGCATGGCTGATGATCTACCGGAGCCCTGCCGAGGACCAGAAGCTCAAAGCAGGCGAACGTGCATGGATCGAGCAAGACCCCGAACAGTCAAGCAGACCCTTACCCTGGTCGAAGGTGCTCAGAACGCGGGAGACATGGGCCTTCGCACTGGGCAAGTTCTTCATTGATCCGATCTGGTGGTTCTTTCTGTTCTGGCTGCCCGGCTACCTTGGTGAGCGCTATGGCCTCGATCTGCTGAGCTTCGGCCCTCCTCTCGTGGCCATCTACCTGCTTTCCGACATTGGCAGCGTGGCCGGCGGCTGGTTCTCGTCCCGGCTCATCAGCCGCGGTGCCTCGGTCAATTTTGCGCGTAAGGTGACCATGTTGGTCTGCGCCGTCGTTGTGCTGCCGGTGCTGGGCGTGCAGTCAGTGGACAGTCTTTGGACTGCGGTTCTTATCATCGGCCTTGCAACGGCGTCTCACCAGGCCTTCTCGGCCAATCTCTATGCGATCGTGCCTGACATCTTTCCTCGGGCCGCGGTGGGATCGGTGATCGGCATCGGTGGTACGGCAGGTGCGATCGGCGGCATGGTGATGGCGAAATATGCGGGCTACGTCCTTGAGAGTCTGCATAGCTATGCCCCTCTCTTCGCAGTGGCCGGATCGGCCTATTTTATAGCTTTGATAGCCGTGCAGTTGATCAGTCCCAAGCTGTCACGTGCGCATCTGGATGAAGCTCAAACTTCAGAAGCCTAGCCACAACGACAGGCTTCGCTCACATGCTGGTCGATACCAAGCGGTTGTTGGAATCGGGTATAAACGAAGTGGAGATGTAGGGGATGCAAATTCGGGTAAGTCGGCGGGAAATGTTCGCTGCGGCCGCGGCGATTTCGCCGCTCGTCATGCGCTCAGGATCGGCGTTGGCACAAACGACTGCGGATTTTACGGAAGTTTCCCTCTGGCCAGAAGCGTACCTGCCCAAAGGGCAGGGGCCCTCATCGCCCGAACTTTGGGTCGAAAGAAGCAACAAGGAGGGCAAGGTCCGTCGCGCTATCACGGCTATTTCTCGTCCGCGTTTGATCGTGGTTCGGCCACAGAAGCCCAATGGTGCGGCGGTGATGGTTGTTCCGGGTGGGAGTTACGCCTTTCTCTACATTGACAAGGAGGGGTTCGAGGTAGCCAAATGGCTTGCGGCGGCTGGATTTACGGCTTTCATCCTTCTTTACAGGCTACCAGGCGAGGGATGGTCGAACCAAGAGACAGTACCTCTGGCCGATGCGATGAGAGCTATCCGCCTAATTCGACACCGATCTTGGCGCTATGGTATCGACCCCGAAAGGGTTTCGATCCTGGGCTTTTCAGCCGGGGGGCATCTGTGCGGATCACTCGCCACGGCTGGTGACGCGCCCGTTTACATGCCGGTGGATGACGCCGATAATCTTTCGGCACGGCCTGCCAGCGCGGGACTGATTTATCCCGTGATCTCGATGAAGCCAGGACTGGGCCATGCGGGCTCGCGCAGCCACTTGCTCGGCGATCAACCAATTGGACAGAAGATGACTGAGTTCTCAGTCGAGGAGCGCGTGAAGGAAGTAAATCCACCCATGTTCCTCGCCCATGCACGAGATGACACGACAGTTTCGGTAGACAACAGTCTCGTCTTGTGGTCAGCATTGAGGAGATTCAACATTCCTTGTGATCTTCACCTGTTTTCGACTGGCGGCCATGGCTTCGTTGGGAAGTACATAACTGCCTCGGGTTGGCCGCAGCTTTTTGTTGATTGGCTTAATTCGGCCGCTGTCAGACATGACGAGACATGAGACTCCGTTTGAGAATGCTCATGGATGGACAATTCTGCGGCGCATGAGGCTGCCGAGAGCGACATGGATCATGGCCTCCGAGAAGTCGGTCCGCTGCTCGTAATCGCGAACGAGCCTTGTCCAGCGCGTCATCCAGCCGAAGTTCGCTCCCACTACCCGGCGCCTCGGCAGCGCCTTGAAGCCTGGCTCCTTGCCAGAGCGGCGGATGATCTCGAGGATGAGGTCCTGATAGGTCGCGGCGTCCATAAGGCGGGGGCGGTCGTTGGCGCCGTCAGTAAACAAGTGCTTCAGCCAAGGGCAATCTCTTGCGAATGGCCGCGACAATCGTTTGATTGCCAGCGCTGTCGGAAATATCGGCGTTAGCCAGTTTGCCAACTTTCCGGCAGTCTGCAAGTATGTGGACCATGTAGCTGAGAGGGATCTGCTCGCCTTGATTTCGTAACCAGATAAAAATCTAACCGCCGAGCCTGGCAGTGGGGCAAGCGTATAGGTGAACAAAAATAACAGGCAGATGGTCCTGGCATCACGAAAGGGGAGGGGGCTTGCGGTCAGGCGACGGAGTGATATCTTTGCCCAGAGGATAAGCTGGAATGTCGAACTCTGAAATCTCAATCGAGCCTGTTGCACCGCTCCCAGAGAAAAAGATCTTTGATTGGCTCTGGTGGCCCCTGCATGCAAAAATCTGGTGGTCTACAATGTTCCTATATTGGGGTGGCATGTTTGCGTCACTTTATCTTGAACCACTGTCTGATTTTTATAGTTCTGTAATTTCTGGATTCGCTAATGTGCTCTTCTTTCCTCCGCTGATGATTCTCGTTTTGCTGTTCAGCTACATTAGGGACAGATTGGGTAGGATCGATTTCGATGAAGCGCCGGAGACTGACCTTGGCTTCGATTGGCAAGATGGCGCATATGGTCCTTCCGGAATGCTCCGTGAATTTGATCCGCTCGATCCGACGTCCGGGGCATTGTGGATCGGCAACCCGCTCAATCCGCTTAATGGCGCCTATATCAATCGGCACCCTTCTTAAATGAGGGATCACCATCAAACGGGCCAGCGCTGAAATCCGTTGAAAAGCGTCCATGGTCAAGGAGCGCTTTTTGTTCAAAAGATGTAAGAGGCGCAGTTGGGTCTACCACTCCCCGTCCACTGTCAGCATCTCCAAGATACCGGTTTCTAATCCCTTCGGGGCCCAGTATTTCCATTGCCAGTTGATCGGCAAAAGCTTGGGCCGGGTTTGGAGATTGGGAGGCGGACCGTTCCGCATTAGCCAGTAACTGACGTACGTCGTGATTGACTATATTCAGTTGAGCGCTGGCTGTCTCGGTGGTCGTCCCGCTTTCTTGGGTCGAAATTCCAAGCGATCCGCCAGCGCGTCCGAAAGCACTGCCCACGGGCGCGCTCTTAGTTGATCCTCGTGATGTTGTAGAGCTTGTTCCTCCCCCAAGGTCGCCCTTAACAGATAGCGAGAAACCGTTCTGGTCTTGTGCAGTACGCGAGATGGTTCGCTCCCAACCAGTTTGCGCCACGATAGCTTGAACATCACGTTGGAGAGTGTCAGCAATTTGCGGCTTCAAACGCCAATTTCCCTTGCGATCCATTTCGAATCCGCCGCGCAACCAGTTCGCCATCGCTGCTTTGCCGTCTGCGCCGCCGCCCATGAAATGTTCGATCGTGTCGGGCCCGGCCTGTTTGCCGGCTTCAAACCGTGTGCTGGTGTCGTTCCGTGCCGATTTCTCGAAGCCCGCACTGCTGGAAACGAGGAGATCATTATGCGCGAGGCTGAAGCGGGCATGGCCACCATTTGCGACCGCGCCGAGCTGGCTCTCGTTGATGAGACCAGCTTTCCACATCTGGGCTGCGGTTGCGGGCGTGAGGTTCAGGCTGAAGTCGCCATTCTGGTCCATCGCGATCTGACGTTTTGTCATCTCGATCCCGTTCGTCTTGAGGAGCGATTGCATGCGCGACAGGCGCTCCTTCTCGACGATGCCTGTCATTCTCGCGTTACGTGCCCGATCAGCCACGCCTTCAGCGCCGCCCTCCGCCATATCAAGCTGGTTGCCCGCGCCATCGCTCAGCGCCCGTATGAAGCTGTCGAGCTTGGCGGCCTCGCGCGTCGACATGCCGGCTGCCGCAGCGCCTTCTGCAAAGCCGAAATTCTCCGACTGCCTGCGCTGCTCTCCGATCCTGGCGGCGCTGCGTGTCCCGTCATGACCGACCTCACGCTGCGCGTCGAGCTTGCCTGACCGCTCGGCAAAGTCATAGCCGGCAGCTTCGCGGGTTCGCCCATAGACGCTTGTCCCTTCCCGAGACGCCTCCGTGGTTGCCCCATCGGCGGTCCCGACCTCGCTTGAAGCCCTGTAGGTCTCCAGCGCATGCATGACCTGCGCTTCACTGCGGCCGGTGGCGCGGGAGAGTTGGCTAATGGCGGTAGAGCGCGCTTCGCCCGAAAGGGCGTTGATGAAGGCGATGCGACGGTTCATTTCATCTACCGGGAGGCCCAGCATCCTGGCTGCGAACCGCTGTCCCTCGTTACCGCCCGTTCGCCGCGCCTGTTCGGTCGCGACATTGCCGCGCTCGACGGCAGCAATCCGATCGCCGGCATAGTCGCGCCGTCCTTCCATCGCCCCCACCTGCGTCTGCGCGGCGGTGAGTTCGTTTTTGAGCATCTCACCTTGGGAGAAGCTGTTGGCGATGAGCTTGGCGAAGGTGGGATCGGCTTGCGCCTGCGCAATCACACCACTGGCCTTGAGCGCCGCATCTTGCGGAGCGTAGCCCGCGCGCTCGAAATGCCGGCTCGCGCCCTGCATCATCATGTCGTAGGCACGCGTGTCGCCAAAGGCGCGCCACTGGACAAGGTTCTGGGTGAAGGCGGCAAAAGCCTTCTCGCCGCCCTGACCTGCGCCGAAGTGATCTGTCCCAAGTTTCCGAAGTGCATCCTTCTCCGCGAAATTGTGGATTGCGCCAGTGGCGGCGGCCGCCTGGACCGCGCCTTTGACCGAGGGTTCGGCGAGATCGCGACCGGCAAGGGCGGGGGCTAAACCTCCCAGTTCGCGGCCGGCATCGATCCCCCCCAGGCCAAGTGCGGCCTGACCTGGCACGCCGCCATGCGCGCCTTCAACCGCGCCGGCAGCGCCGAAGCTGCGTGTCGCTCCAAAGCTGGACCGCTCGCCAAAGTCCCCGAACGAGGGCGCCGCAGCGCGGCGCGTGCCGGTTCCGGCGGCTGACGCTTGTGCTTCGAGTGCCGAAGCATAGCCTTCCGATGTCGAGACCGCTGCCGCGGCAGACGACGCCTGGGCGGTGACGCCCAGCGACCCGCCTGTGAAGGAGGAGAAGACATTGCCCGAGAAGCGGAACACGGTGAAGACGAAGGCGCCGGCGAGGCCTGCGCCGGCGGTGCGGAAGCTGCCGAAAATGGCAAGCGCTTTCATGGCAGCTGAAGGCGCCAGCATCCAGGCATTCGCTGCCAGATGATTGGCGCGCATTTCTGCCAGCGTCGCCGTCGCCCGCCCAAGTGTCAGCTGGTAGATGCCTGCATCGATCACGCCCCAGAGGGCCACGAAGACGAAAAGGCCAAGGGCAAAGCTCGCGACCCGGAGGTTAATCGGCGTCAGGATGAAGAGGAGCGCCACCGGCACCATGAAAAGCATGATCCCGAAGACGACGGCGCGGATCGTCGGGAACCATTCGTTCGCCGTCGACATGGTCGCAAGGCCGCTCGATACGACCGCCCGGTTCGCCATCACCCGCGAGGCGGTTGCCGGACTATCCTCGAAGAGGACATCTCCCACGCTGTTACCGAGCAGGATGTTGGTGAGGAAAGCCTGGGCGGTGAGCGGCGTACCCATCATCATGTCGCCCATCTGGCCAAGATTGGTGCGGCAGCGCGCGAGCTGGTCGGGTTTTGTGATGTCATAGCCGGACCGTTCGCAGACCTGCGCTGAATAGCTTTCGAAGATCACAGGGTCCGACAGCCGATCGGCGATATGCGTCCATGCCTCCTGGCAGCTCACCGTCTTCCCGCCCTTGTCGGATGCCGTAAAAACCGTGGTGAACGTCGATGGCCCCGCCATTGCTGCAAAGGCGGTGGGGAGGTCGGTGCTGGCACGGAAAAGCTGGTCATCATCGACACCATAGGCGGGCGACACGCGAGCGACCGGATAGCATTGGCGGACATAGTCCTTGACCGTGGCATCAAGGAAGCTGTCGGTCATGGGGCCGCGGGGCGAGACGGCGTTCAGGAACAGGTCGAAGGCGTGGCCGCCCATGCCAAATTCGAGCTTGGCATGCGGGTCGAGCGTATTGTCGTCGATCGTTTCAGCCAGCGCGCGCTCCATCATGTTGGTGACGCCCGCCACCAGGACGATAAGATTGGGGACGTCGCCCACCGCCTGATAGGCGTAGCGCACGCGGTCATAGACATGGACCGTACCGGTGGTGGCGATAAGACCCACGAACACGCCAATCCCCACCAACATCTGGAAACCGAAGGCGACAAGACCCATGCCGGTACCCCGCACCATGGCAAGGACAGCGCCGAGCGCCATGCCCACGACCGCCACGATCAGCACCAGCGTCTCGTAGCGCGGATCGGCGAAGATCATGGAAACCAGGCGAAAGGCATCGACCGTCTCGGCAAAGCCGTCATAGCTGTGGAAGCTGGCTTCCAGCGCATGAGCGGGCTGAGCGATGGCGATGCCGGCCAGAGCGGCCACCAGGCGAGCGATAAGGCGCATGGGACAATCTCCCTCTTAGCGGTTGCGATTGGTGGCGGTGCCAGCGGCGTCGCGGGCGTCCCGATCGCGCTGGCGGATGAGCCCGGCATAGTTGGTCGAAAGGTTGGCTGACCCAAGCGCTGCCAGATAGGATTGGCGCATCTGCGCGCGCTGCCGCAGCACCTCTTCGCGCAGGTCGGCGAGCTGCTCGATCCCCTTGGTGAGGATCCGCGTCTGGCAGATATTGGCGTTGCTGCTGTCCGCAGCGCCCGCCGCATGAGTGCCGCGCTCGGCGTTGGTGAGCGCAAAGTCGATGCTGCGGGTAAGGTCATTGAGCATCTGATAGGCCAGGGTCAGCGCCACCAGTTCGTCCGTATCGGCGATGACAGAGTCCACTACATCCTGCCGGACGCCCCATTCGAGCATGCGATAGACAGGGAGGGTGCGGACATTGGCCACAAATTGCCGTTCTTCTGCGGTTAGCGCTGCGCGCGTGCGGATTTTCTCGGCGATCGCTGTCATGCGCTCGCGAGTGAGTGTGAGCGCGCCCTTGGCGCCGTCGCGCGTGCAGTCGGCGCTGGTGGCGGGTATGTTGAGCGCGCGCCGCATGACGCGGCCGCTCAGGAAATCGTCGGAAGATTCGCTATCCTGGCCCGCGCACGCCGGGATGGCAGAGAAGAGCGGCACCTTGTCGGTCGCGTCCCAGCGCATATAGACGTCGCCGACGCGGGCCCGCATCACGGCTGCCCAGTCGGACGCACCCACTCGGCCGGCGGCGTGCGAGAGGAGTGACCCCGTCCGGAAGATGTCGGTCACCTCAGCCGGACAGTTGGCTAGCGCATCGCGCAGATCCTCGGTTGGATTATTGCCGTTGGACTGTATTTTCTCGCGGCTCTGCTGATAGCTTTTGGCGTAACCTTCTTTGACGGATTTGTAGCCGGTCATCTCCTCGATGATGCCGGACATATTGTCGTCACCCTTGGCGATCTGGACCATGCGATTGGCAAGCCGGCAGTCGTTCACCTGAATGCTATTCAAATAATTGGTAGCCGCCTCCATCTTGCTGATTATGTTTCCCATTTTTTCGTCGAGCGTTTCGAGGAGATATTGGAAGGCGACCGCTGGGGCGGCCTGAAGAATGCTTTCGAGCTTCTCGACCAGATAGTCGGGATCAAGGAACGACATGCCGCCCAGAAACATGTCGATGCCGCCGCAGCCTGCCTTCACCTTGGGCAGCGTCAGGCTCATCAGATAATCATTATGAACATCGATCCGGCCCGACATGCCGCCGGCGGTCACATAGCCGCGCGTCTGGTCCTCAAAACTGCCAGGGCTCGTATAGGTGACATTGTCGAACCAATGCTCCGCCCAGCTCTGTGCGAGCGCGGGGGCAGGCGTAATGCCGCAGCTAGCGGCGCACAGCGTAAGGAAGGTGACAAACCGGTGGAACAGCGCCTTTGTGTTCAGGCGCGAGAGGCGGGCTGAGAGGGTAGGGCGCATGGCGGCCTCCGACAGGATGAAGGATAAAGATCGACTGCGCCCGCCATTGCTCAGCCTTTCCGACGATAGGTGGATGGGGAGGGCGCGGCTGCGCCGACGATCCCTGTAAATTTCGACATGGCGCGAACCCCAACGGCCACGCGCACGCCCGCCTGCATTTTGGCCGCGAGATAGAGATTGCGGCTGATATTGACTGGATGATCGGTACCGATCGCCACCGGAATGATGCGATTGGGATCAGAGAGCGGCCGGACCCATGCGACCGGGTGCCCGACCCAGGGGAGGCCGAGGCGGCCTGAGCGGATCATGGCCTCCTGCGCTGGAATTGTCCGAATGCCCCAGCCATAGCGGGCCTTCACCGCGCCAAGCTTGGTCCAGAGGTCGCCGCAAGGCAGGCAGCCTGGCGCTGTGCTCATCTCGATCACATAGGCTGCGCCCTGGCCTTTTAGCGTCGCCTCGAAATCGGGCGGATAGACGTTGGTGCGTCGAACCCGATCGAGCCAGGCTTTCATGGCCTGTTCGGTGCGGACCGGATGCACGGCTGCGCGCTCGGCGTCGGCGCGGCTCGGCGGTCCCGCAGCCCCTAGTGGACTGACACCCACGGTCGCTGCCACAACCCAAGTCATGAGGGCCACTTTCACGGCTGCGTGCCCTGTGTCACTGCCGGATCGCTGGCCGCGACTGGTCCATTGGCCAGCGCGTCGAAAAAGCCATTCTCCTCGCCAGCCCCAGTCAGGAATTGCTCGGGCCGAATGTCGCCGGAGAGGAGTTTCACGGCCTGATAGGCGGTCTGGATGAGATTGGGATAGGCCTCCACGCCATTGGCGATCACCATGCGCTGGGTAGAGCCGCGGCGGATCACCATGGTCGTTGGCGTTACATCGACGCCAAAGCGGCTGGAGAGCTCAGGTTTGCGATCGAGGTCCTGGCTGCTCACCTGCCAGCCCATTTCTTCTGCAAAGCGCTGGAGGATCGGCCATTGGACACGGCAATAGCCGCAGCTTGTCCGCGAGAACATGATGAGCGCAAACTCACCGCCCTTGGATCGGAGATAGGCGCGGCGCGTCGCGTCCTTCTGCGCGCCCATGGCGTCGCGCGCGTCGCCGACCACCGGATAGGCCGAGCGGGCGCTCAGTTCCGGGTGGATCAGCATGGCGAGCTGCGTGACGCCGGCAAAGGCGCGGGCTTTGCGCCGCGCAAAGTCCTGGAGCCGCCAGAAGTCGGCAACAGCATCAACGGTAAGAACCGTGGCGGCATAGTCGCGCTGCTCGATAATGAGCTTCGCAATCCGGGGTGGGCTCCATTTGGCGAGCTCGGTCATTGGCGGGATGACAGGCGCGGCAGGCAGCTGTTCCTCGTCCGCTTCGCTGCTGTCCGCGACTTTGGGCAGATACCACCAGTAGCCGAGTTTGGGGCCGCCATCGGGCACAGCGGCAGGCGACGACGTGGAGGCCGCAAGGGCGAACGCAGCAGAGGCAAGGCCCCACATCACAGCACACGCTCCATGCGGGTCAGACGCTCAATCCGCACCGGCCCGAAATATCGGCTGTCAAAGCCCTGTGGGTGGTCGGATCCCACATAGATGAAGCCTGCTGGGATGACATGATCGCCCCAGTGCAGACGCTCCAGGCGCTGGCCATTGCGGCCCATGGGGCGGCTGATGCCGAGCAATGTGGCGCCGCAATAATAGCTGCTGTTCGTGACCTTGCCGTCGAAAACCGAATGGCGTTCCACCTCGCGCAGGCGCTCGCCGGCCATGCACATCGCCCGCTTGGTCACGCTGACGGGGCGCGGTCCGGCGAGGGGATGGGAAAGCGCAAACATGACGAGGTCGCCCTTATGGATGGCGCCCGGCGCGGCGCGCACCGCCCAGGCATCGATCGAGGGGCTCATGACGATGGTGACAGCCGGGATCGCCTGCCAGGTGATCGTCGCCAGCGGAACAATCATGCCAAGGGCGAGCCAGAAGCGCTTGGGGTCAGCCCCCTGGTTCCCGACCGCGCCGCCCAAGGCGGTGGCTGCCGCGCGCGGGAGCCGCATGAGCCCAAGGAACAGCCTTTTAGCGGCCAGCCAGACGAGCCGAAACATCGCGCACCTCCTCCTTGCCGCCCAGGCGTCCATATTCATCGAGCAGGCCCGAAAGCGCCGCGTCGCCCAGGACCAGATGGGCGGCACGTGGCGCGCTCTCATCTTCCCGTTCGCAATAGGGCTGGGTCGGATCGCCCGGCACCATGGCGAACGCCGGCACGCGCGCTATGCCGTGCTGACGGAACAGGATCGGATCGATCACCACCTGGACATTGCGCATCGTGCAGGCCGGGCCTTCGCAGCCCGGATCGACGCGCAACATTCGCGCCGTGAGCTCTGCCATCGGGCCGATCCTATTAAGGCCGCCAGGCACGCCGCGAAAGGCGATCACCCCGCCGACGCGTTCAAGCTGTCCGGCATAGCTGCGCAGGGTCTCGATCGGCATGGATGAGGAAGCGAATAGCAGCGGCACCCAGGCCTTGGCTGGCACATTGCCAGAGGCGGGCATGGGCGTTGGCGCGCCGTCGGGCGGCGCCAGGCCCAATGCCTGATGAAGCCGGGCATTCATGGCCTGTTGCTCGTCGCCAAGGGCTTTTGCGGCCTGCGCTTGTGCAGTGCGCGCCTGCACCTCCATCCTTGGATCGGTCTTGCGTTTACCCATCGCTTCGAAGGCGCGCCGTTTGAGGGCAGGAGAGGGGGATGGAATAGCGCTGGGCCCGGCGTGGGTCGTTGAAGTCCCGCTGGCTTTTGCTCCGCGGAGCCGCTCCATGGCCGAGGATACTTCTTCCCCCGGTTGAGGCTCCCTTGCCTGTCCGAACCCCGGGGCGAGAAGGGCGAACGCCAGGATGAGCGGCGCGATTGCGGCGTCAGGGATTGACGGTGCGCAGATAGGCATCGACCTTCTCCTCCATGTCGATTTGAATTTCGGACTGGGCGCGCGCCTCGATCTCCTCATAATATTCGGACAGATCCATGCGGCTGAAGTCGAGCGCCTGAAATTCCTCAGCGGTAAAGCCGCGGCAATAGGGCTGCTTTGGCGTGCCCCAACCGATGCCATTGAAGGCGCTAAGCTGCGGGCGACCCTGCTCCTGGATGATGCGGCCGAGCTTGGTGTTGAAGCAGCAATGGCCGCGCGCCTTCTGGATGCAGACGCCAAGGATGGATGAGGAGCAATAAGTCCCGACTTCATGGCACATGCCAGAGCCGCGCAGCATGCCGGTTTCCATATCCTGCTGGTCACAGCCGGCGAGCAGCACTTCCATCATGAAGTTGATAGCGAGGCTGATTGCGATCGATGTGGGATCAAGGCCGATGATGATGGCATTGGCGCCGGCACTCGCCGCCTGGCCCGCGCTCGCGCCGGCCTTGAAGGCGAGATAGGCGGCCTTGGCGCCGGTGAACACGCCCTTGGCGATCGCGATCTTGGTGGTGAGCGAGCTGAGCGAGCCGCCCATGCCGTCCTTCACGATCTTGTCCCTGTCCTTGCAGCAATTCTGGAAAGTGTTGCTCGCGCCCGGTGGTCGGCAGCGCAGCGCGCGGCCGCCGAATATCTCGATCGTGCCAAGACAATTGCCCTCGGCGTCGACCGGGCCGTCATTGTCCGGGCCGGCGTCATCGACGAGCACTTCATCCTCGATCGGACTGAGCGCAGTGTCGATGCAGGCGACGGGCGAGCAGGTCGGCGTGCCGCCTGCTGCGGGCACCAGGCACTGATGCTGGTCTCCCATTGGGCAGCGATAGGCGCCGGCGGCATCGGCCACGCAAGGCACCTGGCTGATCGGGCATTGGGTGGCGCCACCGGCCATAGTGAGGCACCTCGCCAGCTCGCCCTCATCAGTTGCATCGCCATTGCCGTTGAGATCTGCCGCGCAGAGCTGCGCTGCCCATGCCGGCCCTGGGTAGGCCATCGCCATGAGTGCGACGCTCAGCAATCCTATAATGTCACGCTTCCTCATGGCGTCCCCGCAGTGCAGGCAAGATCGGAGCCGGCGAGGCGCAGGGTCTGCATCATCACGGCAGCTTCGGGAAAATCATCGAGGCAGCCGCAGGCTGAGACCAGTTCTTCACGTTCCCCAAGCGGACAGACATTATCGGCCGAGCAGCTATGGTAGAAGATATCCCAGCCAGTCGGGCTGTTCTGCTTTGCGCCTACGACCCCGTCCGTGGCGACATCGCTGTTGGCCTTGGGCGCGCGCGTTTTGCAGATTGGCTCGCAGGCTGGCACGGCTTGCCGCTGCGGCATCGAAAATGGGCGGGTCGATGTTGTGATGCTGCCATCTGCGGACCTCGTCCTGTCGGCAATCAGGCTTTGCGTGCTATTGTCGAGAATATAGGTGCTGCGCGTGAGATCAGGCTCGGTCAGCGCGGCGCGTTCAGTGAGGCAGGCGTAGCGGCGCGAGCGCTCGAAGAAGTCGCGACTATATTGATAGGTGCATTGGCCCGCGCCAAACAGCCGGGTTTGCGGCAAGGGTTTAAGACCAGTATTGACGCCATTGCGCACCGTCTCGACGACGTCGACCTCTTCTGCGACGAGCCGACAATCCTGGTCGGACGCATAGGGCGCGCAGAGATCCACAAGTCGCTCTTGGGCGTTGCAGCTATCGTCGATTTCAGCTTCGATCTCGGCAAGCGCGCCGCCTTCGTCGGCCACAGCGACCCGCATGCGGATGTCATGGGCGCCAGGGGTCATGAACGGCATGAGGTCGGTGCCAGGCGTGCGCGTGAAGATGCGGCCCTGCTCGCAATTGCCCGGCGGCAAGCCCGTTCCGGTCCAGCTATTGGGTCCCGACGCGACGAGCGTTCCGTCCACATAGATTTGCGCCCAGTCATCGGCATAATAGCGAACCAGGCGCAGGGCGCGCAGACGAGCGAGATCGCCGACGGTCAAACTCATCTGAAATTCGAAGATCGTGCAGCGGCCCCCTGCGAGGCTCTTCTCGCCGGGCGACCCCATCTGGAAGCGCGCCACGGTCGGGCTGATCGCGACGGTCGAACGTCCGCCCGATCGCGCAATGACAGCGTCGAAACTCGGATCGGAGACGGTGATCTCGCGGGTGATGGTGCAGGCGCGCGTTTCCTGCGCCTTGCCGCTGCCGGCAGATGAGGCTGCAAGGGCCTGAAAGATGCTGCTGGCCTGCGCAGTTGCAGCTGCATCTCCCGCCAGGGCAGTGGGATTGGCTGTATATGTCGTTGCCCCTATTGAAGGGCTGTCGGTGCAAGCAGTCGTCTGAGCGCCGACATAGCGTATGACCGGGCCCTCGATGCTCGCTTGCGCTACGCCTATACGCGGATCGGCGGTGGTGAGCGCCCCGACAATGCCGCCGCCCAGATCCTTGAGGACAGAATTGAGGTTGCCGAGCACGAGATTGCTGCCGCAGCTTCCATTCACGCAATAGCAGGCGGAAAGCTCGGTCTGCGGCACCTCCCCAAGCTTGAGGTTGCCGGCCGGCGCCACCTCCCATTTGAAGGGCCTGCAGTTGTTCCAGCTTCCTGGGTCGCAGGAGATGATCCCGTTTGCACAGATACCGGATATGGGAACAGGGAGGGTCAGATTTTCATCGAACATGCCGTCAAGATTGCTGTCGCGCGCTATGCGCATATGAGTGATGTCACCGGTCGCGCCGGGCTGGATCAGCAGCTCCAGCATCGTCGCGCTCTTCTGACAGGCAAGGTGAGAGGTGAAGGTTGTGCTGCTGTCGGTTGTGCTGATGGCCTCGCCGGCAAGGCCCGGATTGACGTAGTTGCTCATGATCGCATCGCTGTCGCTGGACTTTGCCCGCGAAGCCGCCGCCGCGGCCTGCGCACGTGTCTCCATTTCCTGCGCCTGTCCGCCTTGCGGGGCGAGAGCTACACTGCTGATAGCCAGGATGAGGGTCCGCCCTTTCATAAGGCATGTCCTGGCGGAACAGGATCTGCGGCCGCGACCAGACGGAAGGCGTGACCGCTTGTTTTGACAAGAAAGCAGGCGCGGCCCTTGAAGGTGGTCAGCACGGCCGATATCGGATCGGGCGCTAGAGAGGGGGGACACCCAATCCGAGCAGGGGTTTGACCGACCGTGCTGACCTTTCCCTCGCGTGGACCCGATCTGGCGGTTATCTGGCACGCGAGAGAAATGGGGGTTGGAGCGACGCTGTTGGGGGACGGCGCCGCTCCGCCCTCGCAGCGATCGAACGGGTAAGGAAGACTGTGGCGGGCAGACCTCCGGACATGCCTGTCGATCGTCGCGTGGGATGGTGGAAGAAGGGTCACGGGGTGGATACTCCCGCGCAGCAGATCACTTTTTCGAAGGACATGAACTGGGCATTGTCCTTGCCGGGCGCATGTTTGCCGCTGGACCAGAGCGCGCCTGGACGTCCGATATTGACGCATTTGCCGCCCTTGACCGGCTCCATGATCTGGAGCTTGTAGCGGCTCTTGGTCCAGATGGGCTGGGCCTTGAACGAGCAGCCGTCAGCCGAACTGATGGTGAGCGCGCCAAGGCGTCCCATCATGAAGGTGCCGCGTGCGGCCAGGCCCGCCCAGGCCTCAACGCTGTCGCCAAAATGGATGTCGCCCGCGACAGGATAAGTAGCGCCCCAACTCCCCATGCACCAGAAGAGGGGATCAAGAACCTTTCCGGCGGCGGCGGCCGCGCTGTCGGCCATGCAGGCAAGGCCAGCAGCGGGATTGCCGAAGAGGATGCCCTCGGGCTGAATGATCGCGCCCAGGGTGCCCGACTGCCAGGTCGGCAGTATCTCGGTGATCATCGCGACGTCGAACCCGTCGTCCTCGATGCAGGGCAGGTCGGTGAACATGTCGAGCATCTTCCAGACCGGCGAGATATAATAATGCATCTGCGCGAACATCTTCTGGCTGTTGGTGCCGTCGGCAATCGAAGACTGGCTCCCCTGGAGCCTGCCGTCGGTCGGCAGCAGATCGGCGCCGAGCGCCATCATGCAGCCGGGTTCGGTCACCACGTCGATCATGCGATTGGGCGACCAGAAACTGACCTTCACCCCGAACCAGAAGGTCGCGCCCTTGCGGCAGGCGCATAAGGGTTTTGAGGCGGACTGGGCGTCGAGTTCCTTGTCCAGCTTGTCGAAGCTTCCGACTCTTACCCCTCCGATGGTGATCGGAAAGATGCAGTTCCACCGCACTTTGGTCAGCGGATTGAAGATGGTGCCGGTTTCGCATTTGGAGGCTTGCGCCGGCGCGCTGCCGGAGCCGACGGCGAGCGCGAAGGAAAGAGCGGCGGCGCGCAGGAGAGCCTTGCGGTTCATGGCCGGGCGCTCCGATCCGCGGTACGCTCGGGCGCATATTCACTAAGCACGAGTTTCTTGCCCTCCTGCGCGACGATGACCGGCGCCACGGTAAGACCCAGCCTTTCCTTGACGCGCTCCTCCAGGATGAAGAGCGGGCGACCAGTCCGTTCTGAAAGGTCGAGGGCATCGCCTGCCGTCAGGAGAATGAAGTCGGTAAAGCGCGCGGATTTCAGCGCCCAGTCGAGATCGCGCGGATGAACGATAACAAGGCGCTGGGGCAACGAGACATAGTCGAGGGGGTTGAAGGTAAAGCCCTTGGGATAAAGGACGCGGCCGTCGGGCAGACGAATATCCTCATCGACCGTGTAGAAGGGTATGAGGCTCCGTGTCCGATCGGCTGGAGTGATCCCAAGTGAAGTGGCTTTGAGCGCCGACCAGGTGGCGCGGGGGCCAAACTTCGATGCCATGTCGGGCGCATTGGCGATCCGCGCCTCGATCTCACTCATCGCGTCCGGCTCTGCGATCGGCCAAGTACGCCCGATAGTCGAGGTCGCGCCATGCGCCTGCTGGCAGGCGAGGCCCAGCATCAGGGCGCCGACTAGCGCGTGCCGCGCGCGGTCGGGGAAGTGTGCTTCAGCGGTCATGACGCTTCGCCCACCATGGCGTGCCCTGATCCCGTCCTTCGCCGCGGACGGCAACGATCAGCGCGGTAACGCCGAGTATGCCCGACACGACAAGAAACAGGCGAAGGGACGTCGGTAACGGGTCCGATGCCTGGCACACCAATAGGGTCTGGACGAGCAGCAGGAGTTGCGTGCCAACAAGCAGGCGGATCGGGCCGCGCGCGGGGGCGCAAGCGAGGATGCCGGTCATTGGCCCCGCCTCCACCTAGTGAAATGATCGAGGCCGCGATCGAATGCGCCGGTAAGACCGATGAGCAGCATGCCGCTCGCAAAGCAACCCGCCGACACCATGACAGCGGCGCGCAGCACCATCACGGCAGGCTGATGGAGCGCGAGGCCGGCGCAAAGGACGAGCGCGCCCATCATCAAGGTCTCGATCGTCACGAGCCGGAAGCGCCAGAACAGGGCCTGATGCTGGGCAAGGCTTGCGGCGCGCGCCTCAATGAGCGCTTCGATGGTCGGATCAAGGTCGAGGTCAAGCTGCGCACTCGGAGACTTGGCGTGCGGGGGCGAGGCGGGAGGATTTCGCATCATGAGAGCTCCTTCGACGATTGGGATCTCGACTGCCCAAGCAGCTGCGCGGGATCGACGCCGGCAAGATCGCAGACGGCTTCGAGCGGCGAGAGGCCGGCGCGCAGGCGCGCTTCGAAGGCGGCTACTTCCTGGGGTGCCGAGGTGTTGATCCAGTAGGAGAAGGGATCGACGACCAGGCGCGCGATGCCGAGGCCCAAGGGCGAGTCGATGAAGACCTCGGAATAATGCGGCTTGTTGTTCCTGACCGACTTCAGGAGATCGAGGACGAAGCCTGAATAATCGAGAATCTTGTTCTCGACCGCTCGTTCATAGGTCGAGCCTTGGAGCAGGAAGCGGGTGGCCGCATTTTCAAGGATCACCTGGCCCGTGCCGCCGAACAGCAGCAGGTCGTTCATCGACTGGAGGACGACGCCGAAGCTCCCCTGATATTTGCGCGCACGCCTGTAGCCCTGGCCGAACACCTCGGCGAGGCGCGAGAGATCCTGGCCCTCGGTTCGCGTCATGAACTGGGCCGCCTCATCGCACAGGACAAAGCGGGGCTTGTCGCGGGCGGAGAGATAAAGCTCCTGGCTCACCGCATTCACCACCACCATGACGATGACGTTGAAGAGGTCGGGCATGGCTTTCAATCGCTCGAGTTCCAGCACGACGAACTCGTCGGCCGAGATGTCGAAGGTCGAGGGGCCATTGAAAAAATGGCCATAGGCCCCCGAACTGCCGAAATCGCGCAGGTTGAAGGCGAGTTCGCGCGCGACCGGGACCAGATGATCGACCCTGTCGAGGTCCTGGGCAGCGTCGGCGGGATAGGCGCCAAGCCAGTCCCGGACCGCGTCGATGCCGGATTCCGCGCGGCCTGTCTCGATCGTCCATTGGACGGCGGACTTGAGCAGGTTCCACTCCGAAGTGGTGACGCCCTTGCGCGTCGCGGCATTGGCCATTTCCGCGACAATCGCGACCGCCATGGAGATGGCGGATTGGCGATCGTCGCCATCCAGCGCAAAGCCCATGTCGAAGGGGTTGAGGACCAGCGCCTCCTCGCCAATGTCGATATAGCGCCCGGAGCAAAGGGTGCAGAGCTTCCGGTAGCTCCCTCCAATATCGATGATGCGGATGAGCGCGCCTTGGGCATAATATTGGAGGCAGAGATTGTTGAGGAGGAAGCTCTTGCCCGCCCCGCTTTCGGCCGAGACGATGAAATTATAATTGTTGATGCGCGGGTCGAAGAGATCCAGCGTGATGAGCTGGCCCTTGCGCCCGACATAGAGCAGGGCGGGACGGCCTCCGCCGCGAAAATCAGTCTGTACGGGCGCCAGCAGCGCAGCCGCCTTGGCGGGCATGGGAAGATCGCGCTCGAGCATGCGCAGCGTCCGGCGCTCGGGATAGAAGCCGAAGGGCAGGCTCATCGGCAGTAATATCGGGTTGAGATAGCTTTCCTCCTGCATCATCCAGGGGAGAGGTTCGCTTTCCCAGAGGCGTTTGGCGCGGGCGGCCATCTCGCGGGCCTGCGCGCTGTCGCGCCCGAAGACCCAGACGGTCGGGATCACCGAGACGAAGCGGCTGTTGCCGGCCTCGTCCAGCACCCAGCCAATTTCCTCGATCTGCTTGCCGACCTCGACGGCGAAGCTGCCCGCGGCCTTCTGCGCGGAGAGGATTTGCGCGCGCTTGTGGATCTCGAACGCGGAGTGATCGAA
This sequence comes from Sphingobium sp. AP50, assembly GCF_900109095.1. GTDB lineage: Bacteria > Pseudomonadota > Alphaproteobacteria > Sphingomonadales > Sphingomonadaceae > Sphingobium. The sequence continues at coordinate 58,104 of NZ_FNYZ01000012.1, read as the reverse complement.
GAGGATGTTCAATGTGTAGAGGAAGGGTCCGCCAATCTGGTCGCTGTCTTCAGCGGCGCCCCGCATGCCGCCCAGCAGCCGATTGCAGCGCTCGGCCGTCACGCGGCGCGCAGGCGACTTGGGCGTCAGGCAGCGGGCTACCTGGTTCCCGAAATAGAGTTCGGGACCATCGAACAGGAGGTCGGGCCCTGCATCGATGATTTGCTTTCGAACCGGGCGCGCGGGGTGATCGGGACTGCCCGTGGCGAACACGCCGGGCGCGGACTCGAAGGCGCCATTGAAGATGCGGCGATAGAAGCTGACCAGCGCCTGCGGCGCCATGCGCATGATCCCGAGTTTGGAGAGCTGCTCCTCGATCTGGCGGCGCAGGTCTGCGCCCAGTGGCTTTCTTGATTTGATGGCGAGTAGTACGCGGAAGTTGCGGATGGGGATGCCATGGAGAGCGGGAAGCCCTTGCGTCCCGTCGCGCAGATAATGCGCGGTGCGCCGGGCCGAGGCCTGGATGAGCGGATCGGGGCGGGTCTTGAGATCGAGATAGGCTTCTAGTGCCTGGTCGATCAGGGGGTCGGCAAAGCAGTGGAGCTGGACCACGGTGCCAGCGGCGAACTGGATGTTGAAAAGCCCGAGAAGCGCCTGGTGGACATGGGCAAAAAGATAGGCCGACGGCACCAGTTCCCACGCTTGTCCCCAGCCATCGTCGATTGTGAGGAAGGCTTCCTCGTCCTCGACCCAGCTCACCATCGGCAGAAAGTCGGAATAGGCGTCGCGCGAGACGCTTTGCTGCAGCCGCTTGGTGGTCATGCCGCCACCGTGGCGTGTGCCGGGCGCCTTCATGGGTTCTGCTCCTCTGCCTGATGCTGGGCCTGATGCTGGGCCTGATCCCGGGCCTGATCCTGGGGCGGCGCGGGGATGTCGCTTTCGGGTAGCGCGGGCCTGGCTTTGGTCTGTTCAAGAATGGGAACGCGCGCCGCCGGTTCGGTCGGATTGACGAGATAATCACCCACCACCCATTGCGGCTTGTCGAGGATCGAATAGACGTAGCGCGGCATGTAGAGCCGGTCGGGCCGATCGCGATCGGCATAGGGCAGGATCAGGGTACGCACGGTGCGGCCGGGTCGGAGCATCGGCGTGACGGGCGCTTCCACCAGCCCCTGAAGCTCGCGATAGACGCTGCTGCGATAGCCCAGATAGCTGTCTGGCGCCGTATTGAGGCCGAACCGCCGCATGCCGGTGCGCCCGGCAGCTTCAACGCCCCTGCCGACGTTCGTAACCTTGGGATCGGACCTGGATGCCCGGCCCGCGACCGCGTCGGCGTAGGCCTTGTCGGGGTGGATGCAATGGCCGTGATCGCTATTCTTGCAGCTGAACTTCTCAGAATAGGGCGACATGGCCGAGCCAAGCGTCGTGCAGCCGGGCAAGGCGCCAAGCAGGAGAAGCAGAGCAGAGCTGCCCCATCGGGCCGTGATGCGGGAATGCTGGTAGGGCATGGGAACGTCTCCCTGACGTTGGCTGGCGGACATCAGAATTTGCTTGTCGTGCTGGGCTTGATCTCGAGCGCGAGACCTTCCTGGATCACGACCACCACATCTTTGGCGGCGCCGACTTCGACGATGGGACCCGCCTGGCGGGCGAGGTCGAGATAGAAATCGGTGAGCTTGTCGGAGGATTTGGAAAGCCCGCCGGCTATGCCGGTCTTCAGCGCATCGCCTGCGTCCAGGGACCGAACGGTGCCGAGCGCCGAGGTGGAAGTGTTGCCGAACGTGTTCTCGACGCTCTGGCTGACGCCCGCGATCGTGCCGGCGATGAAGCTGCGGGCAAGCGCTGCGCCGGCGCGGGTGACGACCTTGCCCGAAAGCCCCTTTTTGCCATCGGTATCGACGAAGAAGCCCTTGATCGGTTGATCGATAACCGAACGCTCATCGAAATCGACGCAGGAAAGTGAGATGAGCTGTACCTCGACCCGCTCTTTGGCAAGGCTGCCGGTCGCGTTGCCGATAACGAAGCAACCCGAAAGATTGGCCTTCACATCATTGGGAAGCACGGCGGGGGCCTGGACGCGGGCGATGAGCGGCTCCGGGTTGCTCGTCGCGTCCCGGCTGGCGAGTGCGTCGATCCCGGTCAAAAGGCGCGCCTTCATGAAACCAGGTGGCAAATAGATCGTCCTGGTCTTTTTTTTAGCGCCATTTGGAGTGGATGATCCCTCCGCTACGACTGCACTGGTGGCAGCGCCGATCGCGCCGATCTGGCGTTCGACCGGCGGTGCTGGCGGTGCAGCCGGCCCACTCGGCATCGGTGGCGCGGGCAGGCTGCCGTCAGCGCGGTCGAGGTCGCTTGGACTGGGACTGGGTGGAAAGGCCGGAATATCGCCCGGCATGGCATTGGGGAGGTCGCCGTCAGCAGCCTCGTGCGATGCCGTGCCGCCAATCCCGATCTTGCCTTCCTCGATGGCCGTGACCCGGTCGCCTAGCAGATTTTGTCCATCCAGGATCTTCTTGAGGTCGCCGCGCACCTTCGTCTCGAGGCTGTCGCCGCGAAGGCCCGCGCCCATGTCGAGCTTCGAGGCTGCCGGCGCCTGGGGCCTGGCTTCCTCCTCACTATTGGAGGCGGAATAGAGGCCGTAGCCAAACAGGGCGACGAGGACAGCGATGGCGGCCTGCCGCGCGCGCAATTGCTGCTGTGGACTGAGCGTTGCCCAGCGTGCCTTCAGATCCAGAAGGGCTGGACCGCGCAGATGGAGGACGCTGTTGTTCCTGTCCGTCGGTGCAGATGCGGGGCGTGTTGGCCGGGAATGGCCCTTGGCGCCGCTGCCTTGCGCGGGCGATACGGGTTCGTCAGCGCCTTGTGGCACATCCTGTCGCTCATCGCTCATAGCCCGTCTCCCCGGCGCAGGATGATAAGCCGGGCCGTTTCCCCGGCGCGCAGCGACAGCCGGTCGAGCGTTGCGCTGAAAATCCGGGTGCCAAGGGCAGCGTCCAGAAAGAGGCGCTCATCCATCTCACTGTCGCTCGCCGCCTCGATCCGATATTCCGATGCGTTGAGGTCTGCGCCCTCGATCGTGACGCGCCGGCGTTCGGTGATGCGCAGCGCGGGCGCGGCCGGGATGGTCATCTGCCGACTAACTGTTGCGATCTCGGAGAAGCTGGTCGGCACCCTGTCCTGAAGCAGCGAAAGGGTGATCGAGACGGCGCGATCCTCCTCGGCAAGCGGGGCGAGAAGATCCTCATTGGCGTGGGCGCGCTGGCGGGCGCCGGGCACCAGTGTGATCGTCTGGGCCGGCATATCGGAGGGCTCAGCGTAGAGCGGGTAGATGGCCCCATTGCAGGTGACGAAGAATTCCGAAGGGCTCGTCACATAGGTACGCGTGATCTGGCCGCTGTCGTCGCTTTCGCGGACGAGGAATTTGACCCAGGCGTCGCCGCCGCCTTTTTCGACCGCGAGGCCCTTCTCGGCGGAGAATTTGACATCCTCTATCTCCCCGCCCTGGCAGACGAGATGATTGACGTCGCGATTCGAGAGCCGGATCATACTGGTCTGGTCGGGCAGCGCCTGGATCGATTGCGCGTGACCCGGCGAGGCCATGGCGATGAGGGGCAGGAGCGCCAGCCCCGCAGCCTTCCAGGCTTTGGGCGCGCGTCCTCTTTTACCGAAGTTCGGCATCGAAATTCTCCTCGGTGAGGGACAGGATCCAGAAGCGACCGGCATCGATTATGTATCGGATGCGTAGATTGCCCCGGAATTTGCGGATGACGCCGCCGATGACGCGCACCTTCTCGACGGGCACGAGGATCTGGCGATCGGTCCAGGTGACGGGCTGATCGGGCCGGATATAGGTGGCTATCGAGAGCGTGGGATTGTTGCCAAGTTCGTCGAGAACCGCGTTCAGCCCGTCTCGAAGGCCATTATAAGCGGTCGGGTGGACAATGCTGAGCAACTCCTGGAACTGCCGGTCGGCCGAGAGCGCCGAATAGGTGCCCGACAGCGCGACGATATTGCGCGTCATGGCGCGCAGATAAGCCGATGAGGGTTTGCCGCCCGTCACATAAAGGTCGCCGCTGGCGCCAAAAGGAATGACGATCGTGCGCTGGTTCTGGGACGTCGAGTAGAGCGCCATGCCCAACACAGCAGTGATGCCAAACAGGCCGACAATCGAGAATTTGAGCAGCCTGTTCTCCTCGAACAGGTTGGACGATCCCTGGAGATAGCGGTGGATGCCAAAGCTTGCCGGTTTGCCGCGCAACGGATCGGCTCCCTCTTGGTGCGATTTCTGACGGAACATAAAGGTGCCTCACTCGCAAAAGCGGGTCTGGGTTGGCCCGGGATAGTGGGGGAGGGTGAGCAGTCCCCAGCGCCAGGCCAGATGGGGGATGAAACCGCGCGGTTTCGTCCGCTTCCAGGGTATGAAGAGGAGAAGGACGCCGAGGAGCGACCAGCCCACCATCCCGCCGACGATGACGGCGACGAAGATGGTGGAGACCACGACAATGAACTCTTGCGCGTCGAACCAGAGGATCTGGACCGGCTTATGCAGAAATTGTGGAAGTCTCTCGTCCACGCCCTTCTCCCTTGCTTCACCCACATCCGAACAGATGTGAGGGTTACGAAGAGCGAGGCTCGCTCTTCGTCCGGCGCGGGGCCGATAAAACCCCGCGCAGGTCTGTTGGCCCGTTCTTCAGACAATCATGCCGAAGGTCTGGAGGATGGAGTCCGCCCGAATGAGGCAGACGGCGGCCACGATCGTGGGAATGCCGATCATGATGTTCGAGAAGAGCCGGGACACGCCGAACAGGAAAGCGGCGACGCCGCCCACAAAGCCGAGCGGTCCCTTCACGCCCTGGTTCACCACGATGTCGTAGATATCGTAGCCAAGATCGCCTGCGGTCGGCGCCTGGAAGGCATGGGCGGCCGATGCGAGGGCGAGGGCGGCGACGAAAGTGCATGACGCATCGGCCGACCGAAAAGACGGGCGGCGCACGCGCGGAAGAGTAGCAAGTTTGATCATTTTACAGGTCTCCGGACACAAGAGGAGCCGCCCCAAGACATGCCTGCCGGCACCGACTGGGTGTTCGCTGTCGGCCGATGACAGGCTGGGAGGCTCCTCGGAATGGGGCGCCGTCGTCGGCATCTTTAGGCCCCGGCCGCCATGCAGCCCAGGGCCCGCCAGAATAGGGATCAGTTTGGCGGCTTGGCCTGTGGCCGCTGCTTGGCGAGCCAGGCTTCGATCTCGGCCTGGCTGAAACCGGATATGAGCTGCCCGTCCAAAATGAGCGTCGGTGTGCCCGATATGCCTATGGATTTGACTGCCTGCGCGTGGGCCTGAACCCGGGCCGCGCCATCCGCGCACTTGCTGAGCGGCTTTGCCGGTTCACCAGCGTAGGTCGCGTGGAACGTGGCTTCCGGTTCCTTGGCGCAGAGGATATGCTCCGCTTTCGAAGCCGCTTCTGGATGGATGCCGGATACGAAGTAAATCTGCCGCCGCACCGCTTTACCTTCGGCAGCCTTGGCAGCCCAGAAGCGATCGAGCGCGCGGCAATAGGGGCAGTCGGGGTCCGTGAACTCGATGACAAGGGGCGCACCGGGCGGGCCGACCATAAGGGCGTCCTTCGGATCAAGATACTTGAGCTTGCTTCGAGCCGCGGCATCCTGGGACAGGGCCGTCAGGTTGACGCCATTTTTGTCGTAAATGGTCGCGAACAGGAGGTGGTCGCTTTCCGGCGCATAATAGAGGATGCGGCCTCCGGCGCTGGCCTGAAAGAGTGGGCCGTGCACGGGGGAGGGCGCAAAATCCTCGAACGCAAGATTGGCAAAGCTCTGATGGAGCTGGGCCTCTGCGGATTTTGCCAGCGCGGAAAGATCTGGTTCGCCCGAGGGCTGACTAAGAGCTGGCGCCGCTGTCGCGAGCATCGCTACCACGCCGATCAGGCAGGCACTGTCGAGAAGGCTTTTCATCATTTGTCTCCTGCACGAAGGTGAGCGCTCTTTGAGAGGAGGCGCTGATCGATGCGGACCGTGCTGCCGAGGTCGATGATCTCGTTGGCAGGCATCCCCGCGTGAGGCGCGCCAATGAAGAACTCCGCGCCGATCTGTTCAATCGAGAGCTTCTGCAAAGGCGTCGTCGCTTCAATGATGCGCTCTTTACGCGCAGCTGGCGCGGAAGCTGGAGCGAGGGCGAGTGTGAGCAATCCGGCCATGATGGCCAGGCGTGATGCCGACATCGAAAGAGTCTCCCTGTTGCCAGTTGCATCAACAGCCTGGCCTTGAGTAGCCGTTCTAAGTCGAGGCGCCTGAGCTTACTTGGAGCGGCGCCCCGACCGTCGATCGGGTGTTCCAAGCGATGCATCCAAAGTGCCAGATCCCGCAATAGAGAGGGCACTGAGATGCCGAAAGCGGCACTGAAGTGCCGAAATCGGCATTTCAGTGCCGCTTTTTGTGCCTAGAGCAGCTTCAAACAGAATTTAGACCGTCAATAGAGGTGCAGATTTTGCGAATCAGGGAAACTATCGATGGCTACGCCCAAGTCCCGAAGCTACCGGCTGCAACTCTCAGAAGAGGGCACCGACAAGTTTCTCGAATGCCATTATCGGCTGGCGCGCATTGCGAGGCGCTTCATCCCCTATGGAGCGACGCTCACTGTTGCCATGCTGCTGATCGAGGCGCTGGATGGCCAGGAATTGTCCGATGAGCTTTCCGGCCCGGCCGTGAACAGGCTGAGCGGGCGGATCGAACATTTTGTAGGTGGGGCACCCAATCTCGCACAAGCCGCCGCAACTATGCTCGATCAGGTTGAGATTGCGCCCGATGGTGGGCATGCCGTCACCGCGGTGCGGCTTTTCACGGCGGCAATCGCCCTGATGTCCGCGTGCGAAGACAGCGAGATTGCCCGAGCCTATCGCCGGATTGGGAACGGGTTTCAGACCCAGGATATGTGAGAGCTCATAGGCTTTTTGCGATGGCGTGAGCAGCCATTCAGGCGCATTCTAGCAGGTACAATTTGTAAGAGAGTTGGCCATGGCGCAAATCACCGATCGAGACCTCCATCTGGTCAAAAAGGCGTTGTGCCTGGGCATTGCTGTTATTGAGCAGCAACCAGAAGGGCCGTTCCGACCTGATTCCGATGCTGCCGACATGAAAGACCTCGCCGATCGCCTTATGGAGGATGATATCGAACTCGCGCATTATCTGCGCTCAGCCAGGCTGGTCCTGTCGGGTAAGCCTGGATAGACAGGCCTTTACCTAGAAACCGAGCGCTGCGAGACAGGAGCCGGCCTGCTGGTGATAGGCGCCTCCAAAGAGGCGAACATGGACCAGGAGCGGCCAGAGCCGGTAGACGGGCTGCCGTTCCCGCCATCCCGGCTCAAGACCACATGCCTCGTAGAAGGCGCTCGGAGGTTGATCGAACAGGCCGAGCATAGCGAGGTCGACCTCCCGATCCCCATAATAGCAGGCCGGGTCGATGAGGCCGGATATCTGGTCTTGGTCGATGAGGATATTGCCGCCCCACAGATCGCCATGGAGCAGCGCTGCCGCAGGCGTCCTCGGGATATAGTCGGCGAGGCGATCGGCAAGCTTGCTGACCCGGTGCGCCAGATGCGGCTCGAGATGCGCAAGGTGGCAGGCCAGACGCTTTTCCGCCCAGAATGCGACCCAGTCATCCGCCCTGCCATTTGTGATGGTGACCGGCCCGAAAGCGTAATGCTTGTCCCAACCCAGGCGCTCTCCGGTAGGCCGGTGCAGATGGTCCAGAACGTCGGCCAACTGACCCCATGAACGTCCAATCGGACCAGTCGAGGGCATGTCTTCAAGGAGCATCAGGCCCTTCTCGACCGCCAACATCGCAGGGACCGGGACATCTGTTTTACAGATAGCCAAGACCATGGTGGCTTCCTCTTCCACCAGCGGTCCCTGTTTGGCTATCACCGTTCGGCCGTCGGCAAGAGTGAGGCGTGACACCGAGCTCAAATTACCGCCTGAAAGGCGCGCCGCGCTCACGACGCCCATTCCCAGCAGACTTCCTGCCCGCGCGAACATGGACCGCATTTTTATTCTATCTCCTGGAGGTGTCGAAACAACAAGGCCTGCTAGGCGGTAGTGCAGGCAGCGGCGTAGTTTGCTCGCTAATTCACGTAATAAAAAAGGGAATAATTCGGCCACACTCTCAAAATGGGAGTCAAAAAATTTGACCGACAGCGCATTTCACACGAACTTGACCGAGTCGGAATGTGCATGGGAGCTTTGAGACGCGATCAGGGAGGCCCTGGTGATCTCATCTCAAGGCGGCGCCCTCGAAGAGGAAGCGTCGATACTGGCCGAGGTCAAGTCGATCTCCGGTCGCCGAATCGAAGAACGGCGCAAGCGCCATCGCATTACGCAAAAGCAGCTCGCCGCTGATGTCGGGATCGGCGTGCGGTGGCTTCGTGAAATCGAGTCGGGCAACCCGAAGGCCCGGGTCGATGATCATATCGCCTGCGCGCATGTCCTTGGCCTCTCTTCAGCGCATCTTATCATTCCAATGCTGTTTCTGGAGCATAACATGCACTTTCCACGCCACTTCTTTCTGGATGATATGCACCAGCTTGAAACGCTGTGCGTCGAGTTCATCTCCAATCTCAGTCTCAAGACATTTCTTCACCCGGGCAACGGCTCGAAAGGGCCGGATAGCGCCGGATCAGCAGGGTAGGGCGGCGCTATGTCGCCCGAGGCTCTAACCGCCGTTCGTGTCCACCGTGAGATCAAGGCGCTCATACTGGCTGGCAGGTTCACGCCGGGATTACCGCTGACGGTACAGTCCCTTGCTGAGGAATTTGGAACGAGTACATCCCCGGTGCGGGACGCGCTGAACAGGCTGGTAGGCGAACGTCTTGTAGAAATGCAAGGGGGCGGTGGTTTCGCGCTGGCTGAGATAAGCAAGCGCCGCGCCTATCATCTCTACAGTTTTCATGGCGATCTGGTCCGAACCATCATCAAGGTGATGGTTCGCTTTGACGAACTCGGGCCGCCCCCGGCAAGTCTTCTAAACAAGACAGCCCAGAGCCTGACTTTGGCTCGGGCAACCGCAGAGTTCTTCGCCCTGACGGCTGCCTGTTCACCTAATCCGGAACATCTGGACGCTGTCATGCAGGTTGGCGAACGACTCGCTATTTTCCGATTGCACGAAGGGCCTATCGGAAGGCAGGGAGAGGAGCTCGCGACGCTATGGAATGTAACCCGATCGGGAAACAGAAATGCGACGCGTGTCGCGATGTGGCAGTATCACCGTCGACGTTTGTTACGGGCTGACGAAATTTCTCTGGCCGCGGGCAGTTTGGCGTAAGTCAGAAAAGCGCCGCACACCTGTGAATTTTCGCTGCAGCGCATGACCGTCTTGGAGTCGTCTTGGCATGCAAACATATATGCTACCAAAATGAGAGCGTATATGATCGGATATATGTCGGTCATTTCATACCATCGCTGATGCCGCAACTTCCTGCGGAGATGTGATGGAGATGAACATGAAGAACATCATCGAACATGACGAAGTGGTCGTCGATCTGGGCGTTGCCTCGGTCGAAACCAAGGGCGCCGGTGTCGGCCTCGAAGACAATCTGGGCACCCAGATCCGGTCGATGGGCATCGCCGACGACTGAACAAGGAGGCGCGTATCGCGGAGCGGTACGCGCCTTTCTTTGTGTCATGAAAAGATAGGTGAGAACATGGCCTACAAGCTGCGAAATGGCCTTCATTTTTGCGTTTCCGAGGGGCGGTTGATCCTGTTCGATGTGCCTGGGGATCGATATTTTGCACTTCAGCCCGCGGCGGACGCTGCATTCCAGGATATTGCCAGGGGGCATGAGCCCGGGCCGGCGGTCAGAGAACTGGAGCGCGCGAAAATTCTTATCTGGAGCGATAGCGATAGCGAGCCTTTGCGGCCGGCCAGCGTCACCAAAGCAATTAGAGAAATTGACTGCGAGTCCGCGTCGCCCTTCGTCCGTTTTTCGACAAGGTGCGTGATCGCCCAACTCCGGGCGATCGCGTGGCTGCGGCTCCGCAACTTTGAGGCCGTCATTGGGAGCCTTGGAACTCGCTATCGGAATGGGACTGACGGCCGCGAGCAGGAAATGATCGCGCTGAGCAGGGCCTTTGCTGCAACGGCGCCATTGCGACTCCGCCATCGCCACTGCCTCTCCAGTTCGCTCGCTTATTTCCATGTGATCCGAACGCTCGGCATGAATGCCAAGCTTGTGATGGGGGTATGCGCCCAGCCATTTTCGGCGCATTGCTGGGTGCAGTCTGGAGAAACAGTCCTCAATGATCGGCTCGAAAACATCGCGCCGTTCCAGCCTATTTTTTACGTCTGATGCGGCTCGAATTTCTCATCCTGTCGTCTTGTGATCAGGCGATGCTCGAAGCGTTGGTGATGCAAATCCACAGGGTGACTGGCATCAGCCAGGCCGCTGCAGGGGAGGGTTTTGCGATCCTGTCGCGGTCTATCGACGCTGTAGTTCAAATCCCGGCAGGCAAAGGTTTTGTCGTGGGCACGCTATTTTCCAGGCACGGTCCTGCTCGCAGCATATCTCAAGCTGAACCGCACGAGCTCGATGAACTGGTTCAGGCCAACGGGATGGAATGTTTGCGTGACCGATTTTGGGGTGGCTATGTGGCGTTGCTGGTCGATGGAAGTGTGCTGACACTCCTGCGCGATCCGTCGGGTGCCATGCCTTGCTACATGATCCCGATAGCAGGCGGCTGGGCCGCTGCATCAGACGTCTCGCTCTTGGTGCAGGCTGGATTGTTTAAGCCTGAAATCGCATGGGGTGAGATTCCGCGTTACTTAGCCGCCCGGGATCTGCCAGATACGGTGACAGCCATCGAGCAAGTGCGCGAGCTGTTGCCGGGGACATATGTGTGTGTCGAAGCTGGCTTGAGGACGTCTGGTAGTTTCTGGTCGCCGTGGAATTATGTCAGCGACAAAGATTGGCCTGGCACCCAGCAGATGGAAGAGAAGCTGCGACGGACAGTCGACCATTGCGTGGCCTCTTGGGCCTCGACGACTAGCACGCCTCTCCTCACACTGTCAGGTGGTTTTGATTCCTCTGTCGTCGCGGCGGCCCTTCAAAGTTCGAGAAAACATTTTTGCTGCCTGACGATCTGTACCAGTGGCGGGCTAGGCAACGAAAGAGATTACGCCCGCGCAATGGCCGATGCCGTTGGCGCTCGGATTGTCGAGGAAGACTATGATCTGGCGGACATCGATCTGTCTGTGTCGGCCGCCAGGCATTTTCCAAAGCCCATCGGCCAAATCCATGAAACTGCTTACCATGCCACGGCGATGCGCGTAGCGGAGGCATTGGAAGCAGACGCCATCTACACAGGAAGCGGCGGCGACAATGTCTTCTACAACAGCAGTTCAGTGAGGCCACTACTTGATTGCCTGCGTGCGAACGGGGTCGGGCTTGCGGCTTTTAGAACCCTGCGCGATATTTCCGATAAGCTGGAGGTTTCGAAACGGGCAATCCTATGGGAAGCTGCAAGACACTATTGCCAGCTGACACGGCCCTATGCCTGGCAACTCAATCTGGATCTGATGTCCGAAGAGGCGAGACAGAGCGTTACCGCTCATCCGCCGTCTCATTCATGGCTCGATGACCAGCAGCTCTCCCGTCCCGGTAAAGTTGGCCACATCGCCTTACTGCTTCGCGTGCAAAATCATCTTGAAGGCTATCTCCGCACCTTTGACATGCCGCTCGTCAATCCGCTGATGTCGCAACCAATCGTGGAGCTGGCCCTGTCAATTCCAACTTGGCATATGGTTAGGGGTGGCCGCGATCGTGCAGTTGCGCGCGCCGCCTATGATAGCGCGATGCCGCCGGTCGTCAGGGACCGGCGGCGTAAGGGAAGTCCAAGTTCTTTTGCGGTCACTGTCCTTCGAGCCAAGCGCCAGGACGCGCGCGAGCGATTGCTTGACGGCGAACTGGTTCGGCGCGGGCTCATTGACAAGGCTGCTCTGATCGCAGCTTTGTCGGCCGAGCCGGGCATTGGTCTGAGCTATGTGAGGATTTTGGGCCTTCTGGATATGGAAGCGTGGATTAGCCATTGGCGTGGGCAAGGTCGCTGAACAGACCTTGTTGATGATCCCATATTGGGCGGAAGAGTTTCAAGCCTCACGGCTCCCTATTCCATGCTTTTTTCATTTCCGCCCAGCGGAGGCTTTCCTCCCGCTCCACGCCATCGGCAGGCATTTTGTCGAGAAGCCAGAAGTCGAACCACCGCAGATTGCGCCGATAGACGCTAAGCCGATGGGCTGGCTGTCGTTTGATATGTTCCTCGTCCGGAAACACGAAGACGTCGACCGGCTTGTTTGCAGAGCGCAGCGCATAGACGGCTTCGAGAGCAGGAATGAGCTCGGCATCAGCAGACTGAATGAGAATGGGAAACGCAACGCGCTCGGCATTGCGGGAGTAGGAGATCTCAGACCATATGGCCGAGCCCGTGTCCGGCGAAGCCGGCCAGCCCACGCGTTCATGCTGCTCCTGAATGGCCGCGCCCAACAGCCAGGTTTGTGAGGGTTCCCAACAGCAGCCACTGATTGAGGCAGCCTTGAACATCTTGCTGTGCAAGGCGGCAAATTGCGTTGTCGTCGACCCGTCGCTGAGGCCGGTGATACCAACCTTGTCGGGATCTACTAGGCCTACCGCTATCAGCTCGGCAACCTTGGTCTCGATAAACGATAATATGCTGCGTCTTGTGACAAAATCCTCATTGTCGCGCCTCTGCCATTCGAGCGGTTTCAGACCCGCTACCGGGAACGGAGATCGCGGTCGCTCAATGCTCAGGACCAGATACCCGGCGTTGGCAAATGTTTGGAGGGGAAACTCGTCGCCCGTGCCGCCACGCAGGAAGCCTCGGGTCGCATATTGCGTCACGATCAACGGATAACGACGGCCGCGTATGAAATTGGGAGGGTAAACGAGATCGCCGAAGCCCTCGACACCCATGGCATTTGTCCATTGCAGCCGCTCAACTCGGCCAAGCCTGAGAGATCGATAGGAAGGGTTGGGATCGAAAATGCTCTGGCTCGTGCCCTTGGCCGGATTGATCCGGTCGATAAACCGGGGACGGCTCGAGGCTTCTCTCGCACATGCGATGTCGTTGCCTATTGCGGCACACCCCATGAGAATATCCGGCGTTGCAAACAGACGGACAGGCTTATCCTCGCCGCCTTTCCATTCATAGATCGCGCTCATGCTGCGTGCCCAGCCTTCACGGCGAACATAGCGGATCCGGCCAGTTGGCGTGATCCATGGCTGTCCATCGATGTCGGCGCAGTTTTCATTGCCGCATATCATTTCTCGGGTTCCAACGGCCGTTCGAACCCTGCTGATGCCATTGGCGTCTGGTTTGACATCTGCCGTCCGCGTGCCGCTCCCGGTAGCAGGGGTGGTGCGCGCTAGGAATGCCGCCTCCTGCTGGGTCGCCGCCTTGACCGTGCCATCAAGCAGATTGACGGTATGAACGCCGTAGGCGGCCGGACCACGAGGAAATGGTGCGGTTGAAGCAAAGGGAAAGAAGCGGTCATCAAGGTGGTAGCCACGCAAGGCTTCTCGGTTCAGTTCGGCTTGTCCTTTGGCGTCGTCCCGCTTTTGAAAGATGAGGCTCTTACCGTCCGGGCTAAAGCGGAAATCGACAATATCATCGTCTGGTGCGACAGCAGGTCGGCTATGCCGTTGATCATCCCAGATCCATAGTTGCAGTCGGCCATTGAGCAGCTTGAGGAATGCGAGCTGCGTCCCGTCCGGAGACCAGCGGGGCGTAATGACCTTGGCAACGCCTGACGGAAAGCCGTGCGTGTTAAAGAAATTGTCGTACCGCCAGAACGCGGCGCCGGGGCCCGCATCTATGAGCGACGCCTCCCCGTCAGCGCTGGCGATGTAAATGCCGGTACAATAGCTGTTGGCCGCCGTGTTGGCGCGGCGCACGGCGACTGCAAATCGGGACTGATCGGGGGAGAGGGTGAAAACGGGATCTTCCTCCATCCCACCGTTCGACCCGATGTCGAGCGTCTCGATGAGGTCCGTTGCCTCGATCGGGCGCGCTGTCGCTTCGGGCTCGCGGCGTTGAAGGATTTTTGCGCAATCGCGATCCGCAGGTACGGCCGGCAGGGCGGCCGTACCTGCGCCAACAAGGCTCATTGCGAGGGAAATGAGCATTACCAGGCCTTGGAAACGGTGAGGCTGACGGTACGCCCGATTGCAGGATAATTGGTCGCGTCGAAATTGGGCAGGGCGACGCTGGTCGTGCGGATCAGGGAGGGCTTCCTGTTTAAGAGGTTCTGGCTCGCGATGAGGAAGGACCAGCCCGCCCAGATGCCACTGCCCTCGGGCTGCCACCTGATAGTGGCATCAACCGAGTGGAACGCTTTGACCTTGTAGCTCGTGGTGGCACGCGTGTCGTTCGTGCCGCCAAGGTAATTATAGCCGAGCGCAAGCGTTGTTGCGCCGCGCTTCCAACTGGCGCTTGCGGTTCCACGCCAATGAGGCGGTCGGAAAATGTTGCCGGCTTGTTCAAACACGGGCTGCCCAGCGCTCAATTGCTGGTCGCTCTCAAGATAGCTGGCGCTTGCCTCGATGTTGAACTGGTTGCCTCCCTCGGAGAAGGCATAGGCGATCGAGCCATCCACACCCTTGATATGCTGACGCGCCACATTCTGATATCCGGTGTAGATGATTGCGGCGAGGTTGGCTGGATCATAGGCAGTACCTGACATATTCTGGACGGGGAGCAGCAGGTTGGACGTGGCTGCCAACACCTGTTCCAGGGTCGGATTGAGAATGAGAAGGTCGGCATATTCCGTTCTGAACGCCTGCGAGCTGGATGCGATCGGGTTTGTGACGCGGTTCTTATACTTGACGTCGAAAAAGCTGGCTTCGACCTTCAGGCCTGGAATGGCATTTGGTCGCAGTTCAGCGGACAAAGTGAAAGTCGTTGCCTTCTCCGGTTCGAGCGGCTGCCTGCCACCGCTGATTTGCAGCACATTTTCATTGGTGGGAGGCGCGGGAAGATAGCGGGTTGGCGCATAGAGCGTCGCCTGTGGTGCGACGTTGATCTGGCTGAGCGTGGGGGCCTTGAAGGACTTCCCCCATGCACCCTTGAGCGTCAGGTCGGGAACTGGCTGGTAGGAAAGGCCGAGCTTTGGTGTTGCAAGGCTTCCTATCCGTTCGTAGCGTTCGTAGCGGACAGCACCGGTGATTTGCAGGGAATGAATGAGAGGCATGGCACTCTCGCCACCAACGAGCGGCAGGAACAGCTCGCCAAAGGCGAAAGTCGCGGTCTGCGAGTCCCTGTAATTCTGGATTGTAAGGAATGCCGTGGGGGTCGTCCGCTGAACCAATGCGCGAAGGCCGTTGGACCGCAGGCCGCCGCCGAGCGCGGCACGGGCATCGCCTCCGGGCAGCGAGAAGAGGGGGCCTTCTGCGCTGAACTCGGCAGACCAGAGATCATTCTTGTAACGGACATCGTTCACGAACAGGCGACTGCCAGCAGAGAAGACCTCAACCGCGATACCGCTGTCGCTGATGGCGCGCGTCGCACGGGCGGTCACGTCCCAGTCGGCTGGCAGGTGGAAGGTGAGCGATGGGCTGACCGACCAGCTACGGACGTCGGGTGTGGCGGTAGCGCCGGACGCGAGATTGGTGCCGCTGCCGTTGGGGAGCGAGAAGCTGGATTTGTGCCGGTTATAATGGGCATCTATGCTGAATTCCATGACGTCGCCCAACGCCTGATGACCCGCAAGAACGGCGCTCCACTGCCTGCTCGGCGGGAGAATGGTCAGTTCAGGGTTCACCGACCCGCGTGTGTAGGATCGCTGCCCGGCCGAGATGCCGGTCGCCTTGTTGAAGTCGCCTGCAATCATGAAGCCGCCGCCACTCCACCGGCGGCCCGACACTGCGGTATATTGCTGCTGGAAGGCGCCGCCTTCGGTCGCGCCGCCCAGTCTGACGCTTGTCTCCAGTCCGTCAAAGTCGCGGCGCAAAATGATATTGGCCACGCCACCAACCGCGTCGGAGCCATACAGTGCCGAGGCGCCGTCTGCGACGACCTCGATCCGTTCGACAGCGGCAAGGGGAATGGCCGAAATATCTATCCCTTGGCTGGCCGCGTCATAAGCGACGCGATGACCGTTGAGCAATGTGAGCGTGGCGTCCGGGCCAAGCCCGCGTAGATTGAGCGCGGACGAGGAGGTGACGTTTTCAGAGCCGTTCTGGCTGCCGGAGACCACGCCGGGGTTTTGCCCCCCATTGTAATTTTGCGGGATGCTGCGTGCGAATGAACCAAGATCGCTATGACCCAGTTCGGTGATTTTCTCGCGTGATGCTGAGATGACCGGTGACGTTGGCTTTGCGCCGCGAATGCGCGAGCCAGTGACTGAGAGCTGGATGTCCGTCGCGCCGGTTACCTCCTCGCGCGACGGCGCGTCTCGCCCCCGCAGGGTGATGGTGCGATCCCTGATTTCGGCGGTAAGGCCTGACGGCGCGAGGAGGGCGGCCACGGCTTCTTCGACCGTGTAGGCGCCGGCGAGGGAGGGGGCGCGCGCGCCCTTGAGGCTTTTGGCATCGGCGACGAGTTGGTAATCACTGCCGCGTGCGATCGTGCGCAACGCTGTGGCAAGGTCCTGCGCAGGAAGATCATAGGTCCTGACGGGTTCCTGCGCATGCGCTTGCCCAGTAACAGCGCCCATACATAGTGCAGCGCTGCTCAACAGCGCGATCTTCATGATGCCCATTATTTGCCCCTGTCTTTCATTGCCCCTTTATGGGGTTCAATGAGAGAGACGGCGGCTCGTTATTCTAAAGCTGGTCGCACATATTATTTCTTTGCGCAGAGGATCAGCTTGCCGGGATGAGATCGATCGATGTCAACGTCGAGGAAGGCGCTGATGGCGTGCGCGACCCGTTCGATGTCACGAATATCGATGTCGGCGAAAATCTCGCGAGGGCCAAGCGCCGGTGTCGCCAGCTCGATCTTGGTTTCGCTGTAGCTGTTGGCTTCTGCGATGACATCACTGATCGGGACATTGTCAAAGCTCTTTACGCCGGTCACCCACTGCTGCTCGGAACGAGGGGCAGAAATGACAGAGATCTGAGCGCCTTGTCCAGCCTTGAGGGTGAGGAGTTGCCCAGGCCGCAGCTGAAGCCTTCTGGCCTGCCCGTCGGCAAGCGCGCGAGCAAAGGATAGGTCCAGCAGCGTGTCGACCGGGTTGAGGCGGAGCCCCTCACGGACGGTCACGTCGAAACTGCCGCTTTTGGTTGTGACATCCGTTCCGGCGCCATGGACGACGAAGGGGCGACGGGCGTCTTGGGCGACGGTGAACCGTGCGCGGCCGCGCTTCACCTCGACGCGGCGCTGCGTGGCGGTCATAGTGACAAGCAGCAGCGTGTCAGTGTCGAGGAGGACGGATGTGCCATCCTCAAGGCGTTCGGTCCGGACCTCGCCGATCCTTGTTTCGATGGGCGTGCGGGCTTCGCTTTGCGCGATCAGCGAGGGGGATGTGTCCCCCGATCGCCACCAGATGCCTGCGGCGGTGAGGAGAAGCAGCGCGAGCGAGGCGGCAAGTAGCGCGGGTGATCGGGACATCCGATGCTGCATCTGAGGCTGGGGCTTGCGTGATCGCAGGCCGTCCCGGGCCGCATCGTCGCCAGCCTCCAGCATGTCCTGAACGATGCCGACATAGCGCGCCGCGCGTGCTGGATCGTCCACCGCCCAGGCGGAAAAGGCGGCCTGATGTGGGCCAAGCCTGTCGAGAGCCAGTGGGTCGGGTATGGACTTCGGATCGCCAAGGATGGTCATCGCCCATTCCATGGCCTCCTGCCAGTCCCGCTCTGCCTGAGCAGCGCTGCTGTCAGTCATCATTCGCCTCGCGATGGGCGACCACATGCTTCATGGCCTTGAGCATCTGTTTCTGGACCACCCAGAGGGGGACGCCAAGCTCTTGCGCAATCTCGACATAGGTTTGTCCCTCGACGCGGTTGCGCAGGAAGATGTCGAGGGTTTCGGGCTGGAGCTGGTTGAGGATCAGCGTCCAGCGCGAAAGATCCTGCCGTGCCTGTAGCTCGCGGTGCGTATCGCAAGGCGCGATGAGGTCTAGTTCGTCGTCGATCAGGCTAGAGCGTCTGGAAAGAAGGGTTGAGCTGCGTTCGATGAAATCGCGCAGCAAATTGGTCGCGATGCGGGTGAGATAGGCCTGCGGGCTGGCGAGGGCCTGGACGGGCGCCGCGCGCACGAAGCGGGTGAAGGTCTCCTGGGAAAGCTCGTCGGCATCGGCCGGATTGCCGAGCTGGCGCGTGAAGAAGCGCATGAGGCGGGGCTTCTCCCTTCGGTAGAATTCCGGGAAGCGAAACGGTTCGCTGCCGGAATCATTTTGCCTGATAGGATCGCGCAGGCGATCCTCGCTTCTGCTCTGGCTCATTGTCGCACCTATGTCCTCTCGGGGCGACGGCCAAAGCCGGATGTTCGAAACCTGTGGAAACCGCAGGCGCATGCGCCTTTACCGTTGCCGGCTGGACATGCGCGCATGCCACCCGGCCCCAGTGAAACTGTGACCGAGCTGGTTTCCAAGGAGTTTCGACGCCCCACTTCCGCGCTTTCAGCGGAAGTGAACCCAATGTGCCGGATTGATGGAAGAGCGCAACCCTAAAGAACGGACTTTGTGACGTTTTTGGGAAGCTGGGGTGGGAAGGGAAGGGATGGGCGGCTGCCCGCTGCGCGGGCACCGCGCTCTTGCCGGAGCGGCGTGCCGCCGCACCGACCGGGCTCGGCTGCGCCGATCCCGGCCCTTCGGGCTGCGATCGCTGCCGCATGTCCGTGCATGTCCGTCTTCGTGTCAGGAGTTCTCGAAGCCGCTTTGGAAGAGGTGTGATCATGGTTTTGATCACTGACGACCGCGGGCGGCATTTCAACGGCAGGGAGGGGAGGGGGTGGGAAAGCGGCGGCCGGAAGGCTTGTTGAAATCCAGAAGGGAGCGGCCGCAAATGACGCATCATCATATCGTGAGTGAATGTCTGGTGCGGTTCGTGGCGCGAATGCGCGACAGGGTTCCAGATGCAATCTGCGCTGGGCGTATCGAGCGCTTTCTGGAGAGAAGCGCTCGGGCCGATGCTGCCCAGCGTCCTGACGCGCATGAGGCGCGGGATATGGGGATCAAAAGGGCGGTCGCTCAGATGGAGCCGCTCACACGTGGCATTTTGATTCTGGTGGTGGAACGCAAGATGAGTGTGTTGGAGGTGGCCCGGATATTCCGTATGAGCGAGGAGCGCGTCTGTCGGCATTTCAGACTGGCTGCGCAGATGGTCATGAAGTATCGCGGGGGAGGGGATGGCGCCTGAGAAAACGTTGATTTCTTGATGTTGATTTTCAGGCGGGGAGTTTGATCGGCTAAAAAAAAGACAGCCGGGTTTACGGCAAGGAGTGGGACTTTCGCGACGGTCGGCTTCGGGGTAACCACCCCAAGAAAGCCGACGTTGGCTCATCAGTTGCGCGACCTCAGCGCGATGACCTGCCTTGGGAATTTCCGGTCTGTCGGCTTTTCCGACGACCGCCCTGAATTAGGCGACGGTCGCTGCGCGGCCACCCCACCGCGCAATTCGAACGACAGCAGATCTTGAAAGCAGAAGGCGTTAAGAAAGCTAGAGGCTAATCACCGTCTACAATCTCGTCCGTTACGCCAAAGCCATGACCAGTCGGAACAGTTCAGCCTGAAACAAAGCATCATGCAATGCGTCATGATCGCCTTCAGTTGTCGGAGACACGCGCTCTGTGATGCGGCTGGAGCGCGTATTGCCCCACGAACAGCCGGTCTTGCCCATATATAGCGCCTTGATGTCCAAAGCGGTGAAACCGAACGGATTGGCGCCGGTGAACTTATGGAAATAGTAGTTCACGAACGCCCAATCGAAGGGCGCGTTCAGACCGACGAAGACCGGCTGGCCATCAGGGCCACAGACTTCGCCAATCCATGCTGCGAACTGGCTCATGGCATCTTGCGGGGTAAGGCCGGTTTCCTGCAGTCGTTCCAGCGACAAGCCGGACACCTCAAGGGCGGCCGGCACGAACTTGTTGCTGGTCGGCTTGATCTCGCAAGAGAAGGCGGTGCCGGGCTGATACGCCAAGCAGGCCCCCAAGGTGAGCATGCTATACTCACCAGGGATCGGGCCAGCCGTCTCGACGTCGATCGAGATGAACACCTCGGTCTTTGCATCGCTCACAGGATAAGTCCTCCAGCATCGACCAGCGGCGGACGGTTCTGGATAGCCGTCCAGTGCTCAAGGAAAGCGCGCTGCTTTTCCTTCACCGTGCCACCAGTCTTCCAGTGGTGAGCCGAGTAGGTCTTCAGGTCAAACGGCGTTTCCGAATTCTCACGAGCGGTGACCATGGTCGGGATGCGACGACCGAGCGCATACCCCAACTCGAGATAGCAGTTCGGGCGAGAGCCAGTGGTGTCGGCGATCACGAAACTGCTGCGGTGCAGCTTTTCGAAAATGTCCTGATCGATACGAGCGTGGCCATAGCCCTGCACGCCGTCGATCACCGCGTACTGAAAGCCCAGCTCTTCCGTCATGACCGGCTCGACCACCGTATCGAAAAAATTCTGCACGTCTTCGAAGTCAGGGTCGTTGGGGGCAAGCAGGCGCACGCCGAACGCCCGGGGCCTCTCCAAGGCTTCCAGCAAGTCAACCAAACTGTCGACGCGCTTCTGAAGACTGTCTCGCTCCGCCCACCAAATACGGTTCATCGCATCATGCGAACTTCCCCCATCAGCGATTCGGAAAAGTCGGCTGCTGTTGTCGCCAGTCATCCCAAAGTCGAACAGGCGACGGCTACCCTCGGAATGACCAACCAGAGGAAGACAGAGCGGAACGACCGGGCGCCCAACCTCGTGGTAAAGGTTGGCAAGATACAGCACCCCGTCAGTCCCGCCCAACGTGATCAAGATGTCACCGTTGCGCGCCTGGGCTTCCATACGCTTAGCCGCCATGTTCCAGTGCGAAGCGTTCTCCAGACGAACCATCGATCCGGCGCACAGCTCGTCCCAAAGGTCGACATACTCCGGCGGGATCTGATCCTTGGTCTTGTGATGCTGGACGGCGACAGCCATCGGCCCAGGAATCCCGGAAGGCCGCTGAGTATGGGCATCACGGATCGATTCCCAGATGAGCCAGTCGAAGCAGATCGGCAGACCGTCCACCTCCCGATGAGGCTCACCGTCAACCGGCACCACGAAGTTGGCGCCGAGCTTGCCCAGACGCTTCACAAGCGCAGCGACAAACTCTCGGCTTGCTTCCACGTCGGTGGCCTTCGCCACCGCCGGGTCTTTGTCGATGCTGCCGGAGATATGGATCCGACGACCAAAAAGAGGAGACCTGTGCATCACTTGTCCTCCATCACACTGGAGCCGCTGATGGTCAGCGCCGCCGACTTCAGATGATCAAACGTCAGCGGGCCGTTCGGGAAAGCACGCGCGACTGCGGCCGGGTAAAAACGCGTACGGAAATCAGAGAACGTCCAGCCCGGCTCATCCTTGCGCGGCCCGCTGGCTGAAACAAGCTCGCTGAGCTGCGACCTGTTGAGGTTCAACCCCTGCAAGTCCATCTGGAGAAGCTGCTCACGCTCCTGATCGGTGGGACGCTCGAACTTCTCGACCACCGCCGCACGCCGGCGCAGCGCCGGATCGAGGGCGCTCAGCCGGTTCGTGCACAAGATGACCGCGATGCGGCCATTGAAGCGGCGCAGATCATCGATCGCCTGAATCAAGGTGTTTACCGCGACCTTGTCTTCATGGTGGCTGTGATCCTGAGTACGGGACGCAGCAAGGCTATCGCCCTCGTCGATAACCAGGACCGCGCGGCGGCTCTTGCCCGCAGCATCGATCACCTGGCGGAAGGCTTCAGTGAGCAAAGTGCCCATTTCACCCACCATGCCAGTCCCACGCACGCGGTTCGAGAGCCGGAACAGCACACTGTCCTCCACTCTCGCCTCGGTCATGAGCTTGTTAGCGATGGTTTCCGCCATCGCCGTCTTACCCGTGCCGACGTCGCCGTGAAAAATGACCAACGGGTACTGGTCCGAGACCCGGTCGCAGATAGCCAACAGCTCGCCATGGAACTGACGGCTCCACGTCTGCAACTTGTCGCCGCTCAACAGCAAGCGCATCTGGTCATGGACACGCGCGTAACGCGCTTCGAAACCGAGAAGCGTAGCCTCCCGCCGCGCCAGCGTGGCATCAGGGACGACCGTCTCGCTGTCGAAAATAGAGGGCTTGCTCACTTTTTCCAATCCTTCCGCTGCAGCCCGAAGCTGTTGCTGGTGTAGTTGCGACCATCACCCCCGCTCAGGGAGGCGTGGTTAGTATCGTCGGTCGTGGGGCTCCAGGGGACCTTGAGCTTGCTCTTCATGGCGTCCTTGGCGTCAGCGTCGTAATCCGCCGTGTACCGCAGGACGACCCGGAGCCAAGCACCAGAAACCTTATCCCAGCGCACGCCGCCCGGCCTGCTGCTGGTCAGGTTACCCGCGTCGGTATCGACATGGTATTTGACCGCCTGAAGCTCGGTGGTGCCGTGAAGGTGGGTCACATCCACCCAGGCGAGATAGCCCTTCTTGGCGAGCTGCTCGACGTCGTAAGCGTACCGATCAGCTTCTTCGAGGGACCAAGCGCCAGTGCTCTCAGCCATCATGCGAAAATCGGCCTTCAGGCGCAGAACTACCTTTTCGACGTCGGTGGTCGTGTGGGAGGCCGAAGCCGTGCGCGTCATCGTGTTCATCACGAAGCCTCCGTTTTGAAAGAGCGGCCGAACACTTCCTTCCAGACCGAAACGTCATCCTCGGTCGACGCGAAGTGGACGGTCTCCCAAGCATCGTGAGCGGCGGCAACGATCTGCTTGCGCTCGTCCTCGGTGATACGGCTAGCCACATTGTTCGAGCTGCACACCGGGTCGAGAATGACGACCGAGTCGTTGAAGGTCGGTCGGATGACACTGTTCTCAGGGAACGAGATCACATCCTTCAGGCCGGACTGCGCGATGTAGAGCAGGAACTGGCGGAACCGCTCTTCGATGCTCCCGCCCTTCCCCTGCTTGTCGAGAAGGTAGGCCATGATCAACTCAATGGCAAAGGACTTCAGCGGCTTGAGCTCCGTGTGGTTGCGCCACTTCTTAGCCAGGCGAACCAACGTCCGGTAATCGCTGTCCTTGTCCTTACGGTCCTTGACGAACTTGATCTGACAAGGGGCGCAGGTCTGAACCTTGGTGCCGTCCTGAACATCGAACTGCCAGCCATAATCCTCACGGCTCTCATCCTGGACGACCGGGACGATGTCGACGTTGAGGCCGCTCTTCACGAACTGCACGGTCGCAGCCTTACGCTGGATCGTGAAGTCCTCGACCGACTTGTTGGGGTACTGATCAAGAAGCAGATCGTAAATCTGCTTGCTCAGGCTCTCGCCCGTTTCAGAACCGGCGTCCTTGCCGCTGACATAAAAGACAACGTCAACGTCGACCGGGCTGTCAGCGGACTTGCGAAGGATGGTGTATTTGGCAAACGAGCCAGCCTTCACCACCTTCGTGATCTTAATCTTCGTCTTATCACGGACGTTCTTGCGCAGGTTCTCGATCAGGCGATCGACCTGCTGATGATATTCGGTGCGCTTGTCCGCGGGAAGCCGCAGCACGTTGCTATCGTAATAGCGCAACTGGGTGTTGCTGAGAGGCATTGGGAGAGTCCTTGTGAAACGTTATCGAGTTATCGTTCGTTCAAGGCAAAGCGCGGCCGGGCCCCAGAATCGCGGTTCTTGGGGAGATGCGATTGACATGATTCGCCGATACGAGTAGTTTCTACATGGGCATCAAAACTATGTCCACGTACTTTTTGCGCCCATGTGAGGTTTTATGTCCGAAGAGCTGTCGAAGATCAAATGGGGTGTCGAACGCCGCCTCGAGTTCATCGAATTCCGATTGCTCTGGGAGGATGGCATCCGACGTTCGGACATCATGAAGATGTTCAACGTGTCCGAGCCACAGGCTTCCAAGGACCTGACGTTGTATCAGGAGATGGCGCCCGAGAACGCGACCTACGATAAGGTCTCCAAGCGCTATGTCGCGGCGGAAGGCTGCAAGCCCGTGTTTTTAAAGGCCGGCTCGACGGACTATCTGCGCCGTCTGCGGTCTCTGGGTGAGGGACTTCTCGAGTCTGGTGAAAGCTGGATCGGCAAGCCGCCGGAGATCGACGTCGTTGTAAGTCCGACACGCGAAGTCAACGAGGAATGCCTCCACACCGTCCTACGAGCGATCCGTGAAGAACGGTCGCTGGACATCTTCTACCAATCAATGGGCAAGGAGCGTCCAACTCCAGTGTGGCGGCGTATTACGCCCCATGCGATGGGGTACGACGGTTTCCGATGGCATGTCCGCGCATTTTGCCATCAGTCAGGACTGTACAAGGATTTCCTGATCCCCCGCATCTTTGAGACCCGCGATTTCGGCGAGCCTGGTCAAAACGGTAAACTGGATCGGTTCTGGCACGAAAAATTCGCGATCATCATTGCTCCGCACCCTGACCTGAGCCCGCAGCAGCAAGCGATGGTCATCAAAGATTACAGCATGGACACAGATGGTACGAAAAGCATCGAAGTTCGTTATGCGATGTTATTCTACGTACTCAAACGTCTTGGTCTAAATGATTCGCCAGAAAATAAAGAAGCACGCACTCAGCATATCGTACTTCGGAATGGTGCTGAAACCAAGCAAGCGCTGGAGCAAGCTGATTGGACGCTTTGACACCGGAGGGGCATCCCCCCTCTTCGCTTGGATTGCATCAGCGCCTCGATAAACATTGTGCGCGGCTGGGAATCGCACCTTTGCTCAACGCAAGAGACCGACCTTGTTTATGTCGGCCTCGAAGCTCTGAACTGCCGACCAATCGACTGGACGGCCATGGGCCAGATCATTTCTTATCTTTCGTCCTGCATGGATGGCGTCGAGTGCCGAGCGATCTACGCCCGCCCGCCCGAGTTGCCAGCACACCGGTCCCCAATCCAAAGATTCAACGTCGCCGCCGTAGGACAGATCGTCGGGCCGCAATTGCCTGCGGTACGTCCTGATGACCGTCTGACGAAACTCTTCGAGCCAAGGGAACAATACCGCAACTTGGCCCCGCCAGACCCGCTTGGTGAGTAGCGCTGGCTTGTTTACCGCAAGATAGAGTGGGTGGACGCATGCCTCACCTCCCCATTCATCAAGACTGCCCGCGGTCCAACTGGGCCGGTCGTCGCGCCAAGCATCCGCCCTTGGATCGGACCAAGCGTCGAGGTGCGCGTCAGGCCGTGTGGCCCGATGGGTCGACATCGACAGGATACGCTCGATAATATCGAGATCCCAAGCCCCTACTTCGACCGCGACGCTCGTTTTCAAGCGATGCTCGAAGGTCTGGATGCCCCGTCCTGCGCCAGCGGCGAAACCGACCCCATCGTGCGGCCCCAAAATACCTCTGGCTTCCAACTTTTCCCAGACTGGCTGCGTACAATGGTCGATCGGTATCCTCGACACGATGATGACTACCGGCGCGGACATTTCGCCGCGGACCGCACAGCTTCTTGCGAAACTCGAAAGCTCTTCGAGCAAGACCGAGGTCGCTGCTACGTTCCAAGCCAATATTACGGCGTAATTGAGGCCGAATGCGAAGCCGTCGATCGTCGATGCGATGGGGTCAAACTTGCTCTGCAGGTGATGGCACAGGGAAGCCGACGGTTGCGAGCCGTCGATCTCGCAGAGGCCATCCAATCCCTGGTCACGGGTAAGGTCGCCGATCGCAGCTGCGAGCGGCCGAGGATCGAATGGCTCATGGATGAGTATCGATCGCCGCTCACGCGAGCCGGCACGCACCGTCTCAACGAAGCGCTTGCCACCGGATAGCCGCCAGAAATCATGGTGCCGGTTCAATTCGACGACCAACTAGCAAACAACTGCGCTACGAGGGGATTGAGCCTCCATCCCGAAAGGAGATCGCGATCTATCGTGCGTTCGAGGAGGCCAAGACGCCCCAGCACATTCAACCCATAGCCGACATCCCTCAGCCCGGCGTCCTTCATCAATTCGATCACCGATTCCTGATCGCCGACTGCGATCGATCCGTTACATACGTTTAAGATGAATTCGGCGATCTGAAGCAGCCATCCTGCGCCAAGACCAATATTTACGAGGGCCTTTTCGGGGGTCGCAAACATTTTGGCGCGCGCGACCTCCGCAGCCGCGACAATCTGCTCGGCATTGCCACCGCCAAGGGCGGCGAGGACCTCCGGGAAACCGCCTGTCGCCACACGCAATTTCTCGATTGCTCCGGGATGGATAGTCCGACTTCCGGTTCTACGCTCCAGCCATTCGCGAAGGCTCGTATCATGCAGCGGAGACAGTGAGACAAGCATGGCTCCCCAAAGCCTGTCACCTTGATCCTCCTCGGCCAGTTCTCGCCAGTCAATCATGCTCGGAACCAGAATTACCCTGACGCCTTGCTCCTTGCCTCGGTTGGACAGCCGACTTGCGCGCCTTACCTCCGGATGCTCCAGCGACGCCGCCACTGCTTCCTTGCCCAGCCATGGCCCCGATGCGATCAACAATCCTTTTTGGCGACCCGCTTCCTTCGTCCGCGCTGCCACAGTCGTAATGGCCCGTTCCAGCTTTGGTACCGTGTCGACGGCGCTTATGGGGACGACGAGCAATTCCTCATCGGTCCGCGTCAATTCCTCGATCGCTTCAGGCAGTAGGTTCAGACCCAAAGCCACGGAGGTCAAGGCGACGGTCACTGGAGGCGTGCCTCGAGCCTCCATGAGCACGGCCTCTTGGCGGAATGTGAGAGGCGAAGGCGCTTTACCCAACGCTCGCCGTAGGCTGCCCGTATCCTCAACCACTTCGTAGGGTTGATCCGCCAACTCCTGAATTCGGTCTTCCACCTCGGTGACGGAACCCAGCATCGCGCCAATTCGAGCAGATCGGATAGCATAGCGGCCATCGGCGAGCCCGACAAGAACACCAAGTCCTTCCATTTCTTTCAGTAAGCCCTCGAACGCCGAGTTTGAGCTGTCTTCGACAAATCCCTGCGGCCACCAGAACATTGCATCCTTCTGAATTTCGGCGATCGACATACCAGGGCGCATGTCATCGCGACTGGCAGTCTTCTGGGTTCCGACCAGCACCAGATAGGCAATCAGGCGATATCGGGGATCGAGATCGAGCGTCTTATCGAACTTGTCGCGCACATTGTTCCGGAAGGCACTGTCATCAAGCGCGGCATTAAGCTCTTCGCCGCTTATGCGGATCGGCAGCGCCGGCGGGTCGCCAACGATGGTCGAAACTGCGCGGGAGTTCATCCGGTTGACAAGCACCATCCCGAAGGTCTGCATCAATGAAGGATAATATCCAACCTCGGACAGCGCTCGGCCCATTAACGCGCGTCCCTCTTCGACGTTCGACCCGAATGCGTACCCCGCGGCAGCCATCGGCTGCTCGACCATGTTGCGGGCTTCGAACAGATCCTTTCCCATCAATGGACCGACGCGAATGGGTGTGCCGAAATGCAATAGGGGCGAGTTGGGGGTGCGCGCGAGCCGTTGCACGTCATGCAAACCCGCGAAGATGAATTTGCACCGCCGATCAGTGACACGCATCAACTCACGCAGCTGAAGAAGCATTTTGAAGTTCGAGCGCAGCTCCGAGCTCAGAAACTTATCGGACTCGTCGATTAGGAAGATAAGGCGCCGGGTTACATCCCCGGCGAGCCATTCCCGTATCGCCTGCTGAACTTCGGCAGCGATGCGTTTGCTCGGCATCGGTATTCCGCGAGCCTCCGCTCGATTGCCGATCCACCGCCAAAACCCCGGAAGGCCTTGCCGCGTGAACTCCTCGACCTCGTCGTCACCATATTCGACAATCTGATTTGCCCGGTCGTGACGAAGCTCGATTTGCCGGAGCAGCGCGGTCTTACCCAGTTGCCGACCGCCGTACACCAGACAGGACCCGTTCGGGTCCCAGAGCTCTCGAAGCTCGTCGCTTCGACCGAAGAACATTTCCGGAGAGGTCTTCTGAGGCGTGTCAGAATATGGTTGAACCACGCCGCAGGCGAACGAGAGCCCGAAGGCGTCGGATCGCTGCCATCCTCTGCGCATCGCGAGAAACAGAATTGTCGCTTCGTCGATCAGACCGCACGCGGGATTGGCGCCGGCGGATCGCACGCGCTGCATGAACGCCCGTCGGGCGACGCCAGGCATTGCGCCCCGCACGACGAAGAATGTCGGCGCGCTCAGCTTTC
The DNA here is from genome assembly GCF_900109095.1 of Sphingobium sp. AP50. Lineage (GTDB taxonomy): Bacteria > Pseudomonadota > Alphaproteobacteria > Sphingomonadales > Sphingomonadaceae > Sphingobium. The sequence continues at coordinate 29,787 of NZ_FNYZ01000012.1, read as the reverse complement.
CTTTCAGCGTGGCGAGTTCGACGCCGGAGCCAATGTTGCGGCGATCGATCAGGACGATTTCATATCGACCCTTCGCCTCGCTGCCGAACGCTGGAACGACGCACTCTTCACGCGTTGTGAAAACGGGCGTCCTCAACTGATAGTGTCCGGGTACGTCGGGATTCTTGTTTAGGATTACGTCGATCGGGCTCGTCGCTAACAGGGCCTGGAAGAGCGATCGCAGCTGAGGAGGCGAATGATTACCGTCATTTTCCTTGAGCTCGCGCCAAGCCTTCAGCAAAGCCTTGGCTGTATCGATCTCGGCTTCTTCCCATCGAGCGAAATCAGATCCATCCACTGTCCCGCGAATATCGATCGCCCGTTCTAGCGACGGCAGGTCAATGCGCTTGTTCGGCGACTGCAGATACGCATTGAAGCCATCGAGAAGATCGGTGGCGACAGGAGGCGGGGTCGCGCCGTGCTTATATGCCTCGACATGCTCACTCAGGGTTCCGAGATCCCGGAGCTCGACCATTTTCCGGAGGTCAGAGACATTCTGGCCGGCTCTTTCGAGCGTATCGATCTCGTACAGCAATGGGCCAAGAAGCGATTGAAAACCGCTTTCTAGCTCAGCATCGATTGCGTCGAGCGCAGAAGACCATTCCGCCAGATCGATCGGCCCTGCATTCTGGGCAATTTGAAACTCAAGCTCATCAAGGCTCGGGCTCAGGTCACGACTTAAAATCTGGCGATCGTCAGCGCCGAGGAGATCGTTGAGTCGGCTGCGCGCCTTTCCAAGGCGTGAACGGGCTCGGGTGAGCTGCCTATCCCATTCCCCTCGAATAATCCGCTCCAGCGCCTCATCGCGTGCAGGGTCCTGAGCGAGAATCCGGTCGCGCAGCAATTCAACTCGCTCGAAGCGGCCATTTTGCAGCGCGATCTTAAAGGCTGCTTCGAAATCGGGATTGCCCGATGCGACATCTTTGGCTGCCGCGTAAAACCGTGACCTATCCTGATCGGTCCAGTGCTCGACATCATCTATGGTGACGGGCGGTTCGAAGAGGAGGAGTTCGTCTTCTGCCGTAAGGAGCTGCGACCGACCCACGCCTTCGAACAGTGCTAGTACGCCGCAAGTCGCCACCAAAGCTGCGTCTCGGGCAAAAGCCAGTGCCGGATTGCCATGCGCGTCCACGTCGTCGAGCTCAGCCGAGGCGGCTTCCAAGCGCGTCTTCAATTCTTCGCGATGTTCTACCTTATAGCGATCCTGAGGCGATCTCTGCAACGCTTCATGAAGCCTTCGCCAATTTTGGAGCCGATTTGCGACATCCTCCAGCCAGTCGCGCAGGGTCGCGCGTGGCTTTGCCGTCAGAGGTTCGCGCTTTCGTCCTCCCAGAGCGTCTCGATCACGATCGGTGATGAACCGATCGATATCCGCCAAGGTGGTATCAAGCGCCTCACCGACCAACTTCGCGGCATCGGCCGCGTCTGCGATGATCGCGTTGAGGGCATCATAGACCGGTCCGCTACGTAGTACGTTCACCCATATCGCTGTCGCGGGTTGAAATTTGATGGTTCGTCTGTGCGCGATCGTGAGGAAGCGCTCAGTATCTTGCCGGAGGGCTTCAAGCTCGCCCCGCGGAGCAATTTTGTTACCGACCAGAGCAAGCTCTGCCGGGATGATATCGCCGCTTCTGACGTTATTCGCTGCAAAGGTTGCCAAGCCATACACAGCGGGAACTATACTTTGAAGTCCCGACATGTTGCGCAATATCTGGTCGGCGCCGGACGAGATCGCGAACAGCGAAGGCCGCAGGCCGGCGGCAAATGCCATCAGCCGGATCGCCGGATCGAGGTCGTCGGCCAGCTGCTCCTCGACCCTCGGGCGGGCAACTAAAAATTGCTCAATGCTTCGCAACCGCCCAGGTGCGCCGACCGTCAATCCCGCTGTCAGTGCCGCCATCAATGCGCTGCTGAACCCAAATTCAGGATGTACGCCTTCGGACTCGGTTACAACGGCAACGTGAGCTGCCAGCCCGTAGCGTCCTTCGCCGAGGGCCGTTGCCGATGCTTGTAGAGATAGCTGCCGCCGTGCAGCGATATCCTCTGCTGCATCGTCACCGTCTTCAAGAAGATCGCTCTCCTGGATGGCGTCGTGGGTCGCGCTATCGTCAGGTTCGACAGCATCACCTTCGTGCTCTCCAGGACTATCGTCGGCCACGACATCGTCTGTCTGTGCGGTCCCGATATCATCCTCTTGAGGGAGGAGGTTATCGATCGGGAATTGCTGGAGAGCATCCTCTGCAACCGGCGCCGGTTCCGATTGATCGGCCGGCTGCTGTGAATCTTCAACGAAAACATCCGCGGACAGGTCACCGAGACGTTCGATGAAGGCCTTCGCAAGCTGCTCCTCCGCGTCATATGCGGCACTTACGCCTTTATAATCGTGGGTTTCAGACAGCTGATCCATGGCGTCGCGCCAAATAGAAGCCGCTTCTAGATATTCTTTTTTGCGCGCGAGAATATCATCGGCTGCTGTCAGCGACCAACCTGCGCCATCTGCCATGAATTGCGACAGCCTCGCCGCGACAGGGGCCGCGCTGCTGCCATCCGCAGCCACGACCTCTTGCTGGAATTGCAGGAGCTCCGCCCTCATTTGCTGCCGACGTTCTTTGAGTCGATACGCTTCGGCAGTCCGCGATGCAACCTGATCGAGGCGCTCGGCTGCCTGGCGCAACCTCAATGCGAGATCAGAGGCATCTATGTCGATGCTTTCGATCCATGCCAATATATCATTTCGGACTGCTTGGAGCGTGTCGAGTCGTGGCTCGATCTCGAGCGAGGTGTCGCCATCCACTTCCGAGAAGGTCGGTTCGCGAACAGGCTGGACCAGACTTTCAAGAAGCGCAGACACGGCAGGGTGATCGGAAAGCCAATCAAACTCCGTTCCGTTGGGGTTGGGGCCGTAATCCCACCAAATCACCCATGCGGCTTCCGTCGGAGCACCTGCTTCAGCTAGGAGGCGCGGCCACTGCTCGCGGGCGGGCGGCTCTGCACCACCACGGAAGCTGAAAATTATCTGCTTGGCTCGTGTTGCAATGGCGCCCGCTACACATTTGATTTTTGCCCTATGGCATATCGCTTCGGCAGCATCACGACCGCCCGGAAGGGCGAGCAGACCAGCAAGAGCGGCGTAGCTCCTATCCTTGCCAAAGGACCCGTCCCACCCGTCCAGCTTCTGGTGTGCTGCGTTTTCAGCGAACTTTCGGACATGGCTATTGGCCCATCCAAGCAGTTTTGCCAAATTCTGCGGCATAAGCAAGCTGATCGAGCGATCTTGATTGTCTGCGTTTGACACTAATACCCCCAGCACCGCTATGACAGAGCTCGGCGATGAATTGCAAGTCGATGAAAGACTCAGGTTGGATTCTACGAAGCTTTTCACGGTGTTGCCGGCTTTGGTCGCGAACTGCCGGAAAAGCGGATGAGGTCGTCTAATCGCGGGCATTAGCGCAAGTCCTTTCTTACTGATCGTATGCCGGGTGCAGGGTCGTCTTCGTGGTCGGCACGGACCGCCACATGATGGGGCTTCGCGGATCGAGCCTTCCAATGTGGATGACGCACTGTGCTGGCATTCAGCTGTGCACCTCATCTGACGGAATGACTCTGCCCACGTCCCGGCAGGGACGTATCGATGCGTTCGGACCGAACGCTATGCTTATTCTATGCGGTAACAGCCGATCGGTTGAACATCTCTCCGGACTTCAGCATTGCATGCATTAGGACCGCAAGCTTTCGCGCCACGGCAACGGCTGCGCGCTTGAACCCGACCCTTTCTCTGAGCTTAAGGCCCCACGTTCGAAGGTCGCTTTCGGCTGAGGAACGGGTGAGGATAACTGTCGCCGCTTCGTATAGAAGACCGCGCAAGTGATGGTCGCCGCGCCGGGAGATGTGGCCACCATAGTCTACCTCACCGGACTGGTAGCGACGGGTCGTTAGCCCGAGCCATGCACCCACGGAGCTGGATTTCTTGAAATTGTTTGGATCTTCGATCGCCGTCGCAAACGATGTTGCAGTGATCGCCCCAACGCCTGGGACGGACATGAGGATTTGGCACGCTTCGCTCTCGCGTGCGCCGGTAACAAGCTGCCTCCCGAGCTCGGCTGCTCTGATGCGGATGCTACGCCAGGCTTCCAAAACCGGTAGAATGATAGCGGCGAGCTCTCTTTGATCGAGGAGGAGGCTTCGGACATTCTCCTCGAACTTACTCCCTTTGCCCGCAGGTACGAGCAGACCGAATGTCTTCATTAATCCCCGGATCTGGTTTGAAAGCTCTGTTGCAATATGGACAAGCCGGGTGCGGGCGGCCACCAGCGTGCGAGCCAACATGCTATCGAACCCCTTTACGCGCACTTCCCGGAAGAAGCCGACCTCCGCCAAGTGCGCCAGGCCATCCGCGTCATTTGCGTCGGTCTTGTTCGCCGCCATGTCGAGTGCCGCTTTGGCGTGACGCGCGTCGATACATATCGCCGGCAGCCCTTCTGCGCTCAGCGCATGATAGAACCACACCGCAAGCGGTCCAGTTTCGAAGACGATCCGACCCGCTGATGGGGCACGCTTGCGTATCAGGTCTGCAATAATCTTCGGATCTGACAGGCACTTTCCGCGCCAAATGCGCTTTCCACCACGCCGCACAGAAACGGCTGTCTCTTTCATCGACACGTCGAGCCCGATATACTCTTCCATGGCTGTTCTCCATCAGATGCTTGGGCCCGGCGTTAGGTCGTGAGCCCGTATTTTCATCTTATCGGGGAACAGCCACCAGCTTCCAATGTCACGGTTGCTTCGGGGCGACTCGCTTCCCGCGATTACCCCATGTGGATGGCTCCCGCTCACGGCATCTAAGTGCCAAGATGGGTTGCTGTCATGCAAACCCGAGAAGGAGCCACCCGTCATGGAGATTAGCACGATCGGCCTCGATTTGGCCAAGAACGTTTTTCAGGTTCACGGTATCAGCGCGACCGGAGAGGTCGTCATTCGCAAAGCGCTGCGGCGATCACAGATGTTGCCGTTCTTCGAGAAGCTGCCGCCGTGCCTTGTCGGCGCCGAAGCCTGCGGGACGTCGCATCACTGGGCACGCGAACTGACGAAGCTGGGTCATGAGGTGCGGCTGATGCCGGCGGCTTACGTGAAGCCGTATGTGAAGCGCGGTAAGAACGATGCCGCCGACGCCGAGGCGATATGCGAAGCGGTCACACGTCAGACGATGCGGTTCGTGCCCGTCAAGTCGCGCGAGCAGCAGGCAGCGTTGTCGCTGCACCGCGTGCGCCAGCTGCTGATTAAACAGCGCACGCAGCTGGTCAACATGATGCGCAGCGTGCTCGCCGAGCTGGGGACCGCCATCCCAGTCGGGATCGTAAAGGCGCTGCAGGTGGCGCGGGAGATCGTCGACGGCGAGTCAAAGATCGATCTGCCAATCGAGGCGACCAACGTCGTTGCCATGCTCGCAGGGCAACTGCTCCAGCTCCACGCCCAGTTGCGCAAGCTCGATCTGCGGCTCGCCGCTTTGCAGCGGAGCGACGAGCGGGCCCGGCGCCTGGCGACGATTCCCGGTATCGGGCCGATCGGCGCAACAGCGCTCGCCGCGTCGGTCACCGATCCAAGCCAGTTCTCGTCAGGACGCCAGTTCGCCGCTTGGCTCGGGCTAACCCCGCGGCAAAGTTCGAGTGGCGGCAAGGAACGCTTGGGGCGCATTACGAAGATGGGCGACAGATATCTGCGCCAGCTTCTGGTCATCGGCGCCACCGCGCTGGTCCGATACGCCAAGGAGAAGCCTGGCACGGTCGATCCGCGCTTTGTCGCTCTGCTTGCCAGAAAGCCCGCGCGCGTCGCCTCGGTCGCCATCGCCAACAAGATGGCGCGGATCGCATGGGCGGTCATGGCGCGCGGCGGCGTCTTCGAACGCGGGCATGCGCCAATGCTGGCGGCAGCATAGGACCAAGAGCTTAGCTGAGGAGATCAGCTTCACGAGGTTGTGAGAGCGAAGGATGTGATGGCAAAACCGGTCGGACCGGGAGCAAGGACAACCCAAGGACGTTCCTAGGCGTAGTAGCCTGTAAAGCCGATAGGACCTTGTTCGCGGACACCATCAGGGCCAGCAGTCTACACCGACTGCATCAACAGGCCGGACAGACGACTGCACCCGACGGAACGTTAGATCATCACTTTTCACTTGCAACGCGGGAGCCATCCACAGACGAACGTCCGCAGCTGGGAAGCGAAAATCGGGTGCTGAACGGCTTGAATGGGTCGAGGGCGGAAACGGCTGCCACGCGCGCGCCTTAACGCTGCCCTGCGGCTCTGAACGACCGATCGATAGCCATCATTCGTTCAGAATGGTTGGGCCGCATGACGAAAAATATCGTCCGACGTCAGCTGGTAAGCCCCGCCGTTGACAGCAACCCGCTATGCGATGTGAGATCGGACGAAGCTTACACGGTCAGTGACGGAAGCGAGCGGAAGTTGGATGATCTCGTATCCGAGGCCGGAATAAGCATCGATCATCGCGCGATAGGTCGCTTCGGCTTCGATGGGTGACTGCTTGCGTTCCGTATCTTGGGCGAAGATCGCCGGCCAATGAGGCGCGATAAAAACCCGTTTGGCATAACGTCGAATTTCCGCAGCGCGCATGGTGGTTGCTGGCACCGGTAGACCACAAAGCCGCAAATAACCGATAACATCGGGAATGCCTCGATCGAACAACACAGATCCGGGACACGATGTCGCCTCTCGATACGATCGCATTTCCCATGAAAGCATCAAGGCTGCAAAGGCTTCGCGATCTGACCATGGTAACGCCGTGCCACCTATGCTCACCTGGTCCTGTATGATTGCACGACCGGCCTCCGGCATCTGAGCGAAGCCCTCGGACCCGAGCGCTTCAATCAAACTGCTCTTCCCAGAACCTGGGCCGCCCGTGATGATATGAAATCGTTCTGCCATTATGGCATCATGCTCCTGCGTTGAGTGGACCTCCTACTTTATGAGGGCTGCAAAGCGGACAGGCAAATCAGCCAGCCTTGGGCATCCAGAATGGAAAAGCTGCCGGTCCGCACCTGGGAGCGTAAAATTGAGTGCTGAACGGCCGGGATGGGTCGAAATCAGCTGGCGGCAGCTAGGGTCAGGACCCATTGATGTTAGAGGTGTAATCTGATTCAGGCTCCGTAAGGAGACTGATGATGAGTGACCTGTATTGGCTAACGGATGAGCAGATGGCTCGGCTTCAGCCCTTTTTCCCCAAGAGCCATGGTCGCCCCCGGGTTGATGATCGTCGGGTGCTCAGCGGTATCATCTTCGTCAATCGCGACGGGCTGCGGTGGCGTGATGCGCCCAGCGCGTATGGCCCGGCTAAGACGCTTTACAACCGTTGGAAGCGTTGGGGCGAAAAGGGTGTGTTCGTCGCGATGATGGACGGGCTGTCCGCCAAAGGGGCGGAACGCAAGACGATCATGATCGATGCGACCTATCTCAAGGCGCACCGCACGGCATCGAGTCTGCGGGTTAAAAAGGGGATCCAGGACGACTGATCGGTCGCACGAAAGGCGGTATGAATACCAAGCTGCACGCCGTGACGGATGCCAGGGGCCGCCCGATCAGCTTCTTCATGACGGCGGGGCAAGTCAGCGACTATACCGGAGCGGCGGCTTTGCTGGATGCCCTGCCCAAAGCGCAGTGGCTGCTGGGCGATCGGGGCTATGATGCCGACTGGTTCGGCGATGCGTTGCAGGAAAAAGGGATTACCCCCTGCATCCCGGGACGAAAATCCCGCAATAAGACCGTCAAATACGATAAGCGCCGGTATAAGAGTCGCAACCGCATCGAGATCATGTTCGGTCGCCTCAAGGACTGGAGGCGCGTCGCAACACGCTATGACAGGTGTCCAAACGTCTTCCTGTCCGCCGTCGCTCTCGCTGCAACGGTCCTGTTCTGGCTATGAGTCCTGACACTAAGATCGTACTCTAGGGCCGGACGCTGGCAGTTCGTGATAATGTAGCAGCGCGATTCCTCTCAAGGATAAGGAGCTGACGGCTAGACGAGGCCACTGATCTTCGGGGCACGACGTCGACAAGGCCACAGGATACACTGCCAAGACGACCGAACTTCACAAGATCACGTGCTCAATTGCATGGGCCGGGCCGCCGCGACGCGCGCTTCGAAGTCCTGCCCAAGCGCCGGGTCGGCAAGCGAACCCTTGTGTGGCTCAATCGAAACGCCGCCTCGCCAAAGATTTCGAACAGACCATCGCATCCGCGACCGCTTCTTCGTTGCCTCAATCCAGCTCTTCGTCAGGTGGATCGCGAGGCATTGTTCCTACGCCGTTTAATTTCGGCACTGATTCTTGACATCACAATAAGGGATCTCTTGGGCGAAGGTCACGGCGAAAAATTTATCCCGAAGGCGTGAGATTGCCTGCGCATCGAACATGAAATTTTGAATTTCACCAAGATTAAGGCAAATTTTCATCGCTGCGCCAGTTATGATGCATTCACCTAAGGCAAGGGGCTTACGAATGCGCGGCAATTTCCGACCGCTGTTCCAGTTAAGTACAACCTTGAATTTATTCGGGATATGGACACAATGCAGAAATTGACGTTTAAATTGGGCTTCTTGGCGCTGGCGGCGGCATCAGCATCTGCCGCGCAGGCGAGTGAACAGCAATATAAAAGCGCCGACGAAATCGCTAAAGCGATCGAGCGCGAGATGATTTCCTGGCGGCGGGACATTCATGCTCATCCCGAACTGGGCAATGCCGAAACACGCACATCTCGGCTAGTGGCGGCGCATTTGAAGCGGCAGGGTCTTCAGGTTCGGACCGGCGTGGCCGTGACCGGCGTAGTTGCGGTGCTCGACAGTGGCAGGCCGGGACCTGTGGTGGCGTTGCGCGCGGACATGGATGGTCTGCCTGTCAAAGAGGAGGTGGACCTTGCTTTCGCGAGCAAAGCCACCGGGCAATACCGCGGTGAAACCGTGCCGGTTATGCACGCTTGCGGACATGATGCCCACGTCGCCATCCTGATGGCCACCGCCGAAGTGCTCAGTAAGATGCGGTCTGAACTGACTGGTAAAGTGGTATTCTTGTTCCAGCCGGCGGAGGAAGGTCCCTCGACGTTCGAACCGGGGACCGGGTCAAGCTGGGGCGCAAAGGCAATGATCGAGCAGGGCGCCTTCGATAATCCCAAGGTCGACGTGACTTTTGGCCTTCACGTGATAGCGGGATTGCCAACTGGCATGCTGGCATGGCGGTCTGGTCCTCTCATGGCTTCGGCCGATAGCTTCAAGGTCACGGTTCACGGCCAGCAAACGCATGGCGCCATGCCGTGGCGTGGGGTCGACCCGATCGTTTCGACTTCGCAGATCATCAATGGCCTTCAGTCGATCGTGAGTCGGCAGATCGATATCAGCAAGGAGCCAGCCATTCTGTCGGTTGGCCAGGTCCATGGGGGCGTGAGGTTCAACATTATTCCCGATTCCGTTTGGTTCGAGGGCACAATTCGAGCCTTTGACGAAGGGATGCGAGCCGACATTTACGAACGTATCAAGCGCACTTCCGAACAGATCGCATCGGCATCGGGCGCGACGGCCGAAGCGAAGCTGACGCGCTATTATGATGTGACCGTCAACGACCCTGACCTGACCAAGCAGATGACGCCAACTTTAATTCGCGTGGCAGGTGGCAACAAATGGAACGACCAGATCGCCAAAAGCACGGGCGGTGAGGATTTTTCCGAATTCGGCAAGAAGGGACCGGCCCTCTTTCTGTTCCTGGGCATAACACCGCCCGCCGAAGTCGCGACCGCGGCAGCGAACCATTCCCCGCTATTCCGTATCGACGAAAGCGGGCTGCTGCAGGGGGTGAGGGCGCTCACGCATTTGACCATTGACTATCTTTCAGACGGAAAACAGCAGGCTCAATAGCTTGGTGGCTTGCGCAATAAGACCAGGTAACACGGGGGGTGAAGATAGAATTTGACGGGCGGGTCGCTCAACCCATGATGGTTGTTTTTCGCGGTGATGGCGCCTCGTCGCTAAAGGCCGACAACGAGCACGGCGCAAATTTTGAAGGCGCCAGTTCTGAGGTTGCCGGTTTCGCAGATGTGGCGGTGGCGGAAACAGGGAGAGGCTATCCGGTGAGCCCGCCGCAAAACCTTCCTTCCTGAAAAACATGGTATCGGGCTGGTTTTCAGGACGAACAGTCATGCAACGGACTGAGGAAATCGAGGAATTCTGGCGAGGCTCGACGTGATGAAGCGGTTGTGAGCGTCGCAGCATCCTTCACGCCCATGTCGGCAGCAGAAAATCCGCTGTCGCACAACGGTCACAACTTCGATCATCCGGGCATTGCCACGCTTCACAGGCTCCTCGATTAAAAACACGTCGCAGCTCTTGCGGCCGCCGCGCGGCCCGTCGCCATGAAAGTGCCGCGCAGGCAGGATGAACGGGGAAGTGGCGACCACAGGACCGTCGAGGTAGGAGCCTTCGAAAGTAGGGTTCTGGCGTCCGTTCGGATTTCGCCCGCGGTCATTGTCAAAAGTAAAGATCCAAATGGCTATCCTCGCCTTGCATAGGGCCTTGGGGTCGTGCGCTACTGGAGCGGTGGCGCAAGTTTCACGCGGTTTTGGAACCAAGCTGCAAATAGGCGCCGGGAACGCTTCTGTCGTTCTGAATTCCGACGCTCATTTACGTCGGCGCCAAAGTCGATGATGATGATGTTGGTAATGCGTCCGAAGCGGAATAAAATTTTCGGAAAGGCACCAAATGCCAGCGTCTTTGCATAATCTTTTCACGGCGCCACTGCGATTGTCATAAAGTCGAGGCGGAGGTCATAACGAGCAAACATAGCTCGGCGCTTTCGTTTGACCTCATGTGCGCGCAGGGGGCGCTTAACAGCTTTGAATTAAAAATCAATGTAAAGGGGCTCGTCGTGGACAAATTTACTCGAAGCAAGCAGGTTGCGCTTTTTGCGGGCGTTGCCATGTGGGTACCGGGCTGCCCACTTGCGAATGCGCAGGACGTTGCGGCTACGGAACAGTCTCAGTCGGGCGAAATCATCGTGACAGCGCAAAAGCGCGGCGAGCGGCTGCTGGATGTGCCAGTGCCAGTGACGGCCATCCAATCGGATGATCTGCGGAAGCAGAATCTCGTGAAGATTACCGATTTTGCGACGAGAATCCCTGGTGTATCCATTTCCGGAAACAACATCCGCGCAATATCGATCCGAGGCGTGAATACCGGCGGCGCCACCAACCCCACGACGGCCATCACGATCGACGATGTCCCGGTCGGATCGTCCGGCCGTCTGTCGCTCCCCTTTCCAGACATTGATCCGTCGGAACTGTCGCGGATCGAAGTGTTGCGCGGCCCGCAGGGCACGCTGTACGGCGCGGCGAGCTTGGGCGGCCTCATCAAGCTGGTCACGCTGGACCCGGATTCGACCAAATGGTCGGGCCGTGCGGAAGTCGGCGGCAGCACGATTTCGAATGGCGATGAAGGCTGGTCGCTCCGCGGCGCCATCAACGTCCCGATCCTTAAGGACCGACTTGCATTACGCGTTAGCGGCTTCCATCGCGAAGACCCGGCGTTTATGGACAATATCAACCCGTTGGTGAACGAGAAGGACACAAACAAGTCCGTCACCGAAGGCGGACGCGCGGCGCTCTGGTTCAATCCGGTTGATCCACTGACGATCAACCTGTCCTATCTGCGCCAGACGGTGAAGACCGACAATAATGCGCCCACGCGGGTCACGCCTTTCCCGACCGATTACAAGCCGGTTCTGGGGTATTTTGTGTCCGACGTAGGGCCGGCCGTGACGAAGACAAAGCTCGAGTTATATCAGGCACGGATCAACTATGATCTTGGCCCGGCCACGCTGACCTCCGTCAGCGCGTGGAGCCGTTTCAATTCCGCTACTAGCAGCGATCTGACGACGACCTTCCCTTATGTATTCAACTCGGTCATTCCGGGTTTCCCGGCTATTCTTCCAGGTTCGCCGGCGGGATCGTCAGTCCGGCTCAACGATGGTAGCCAACTCCGCAAGTTCAGTGAGGAACTTCGCTTGGCTTCGAACGGCAACGACCAAGTCCAGTATCTAGTCGGCCTGTTCTACACCAAGGAGCGTAGTGTAGCCGACCAGAATCTGCAGGCGTTCGATCCTTCGGGCAGCCTGCTGAGCGAGTTGGCGCATTTCCCGCTGCCGGGATCCTTTGAGGAGAAGGCGGTGTTCGCAGACATTACCTACCGTTTCACCGAACAGTTCGACCTGCAAGTGGGCGGCCGGTACAGCAAGAACCAGCAGACGTTCCAGCAAAACCAGGTCATCCTGACCAACACGGTCGCCAACGCGCTCTTCGGCGTTACCGGCAATGGTGTTGTGCAAACGTCCGAGGATGATGCCTTCACCTGGCTGGTGACACCACGCTACCGCTTCAACGAAGACATGATGGTTTATGCACGGGTCGCGAGCGGCTATCGCCCTGGCGGTCCCAACAACAACGTACCCGGTGCGCCCAAGACCTTTGGTTCCGATACCGTGGTTAATTACGAGCTTGGCTTTAAAGGACGTCTGCTCGATCGCAAGTTTACTGTGGATGCCTCGCTGTTCGATATCGAATGGAAGGATATTCAGCTTCAGAACACTTCTCCGTCGAACATCCTGTTCCTCACCAATGGCGGCAAGGCGCGCAGCCGGGGGGCGGAAGCGTCGGTTCAGTTCACGCCGGGAAGCGGCTGGACGATCAGCGCCAACAGCACATATACCGATGCGGAATTGACGGAAAACCTGCCCGGTCCTGCGCTGGCTGGTGGCTCGGCGCTGCTCGGAACGAAGGGCATGTCCCTGCCGTTCGTGCCGAAGTTCGCAAGCAATCTGGGCGTTGAAAAGAGCCTCCCGCTCGGCTCCGGTATCGAACTGACGCTGGGTGCTAACTGGAATCATGTGGGCAAGCGCAATTCGCCGCTGCGTAGTTCGACTGCACCGATGGCCCGTCGGAATTCGCTCTTTGCGCCGGCCTACGATGTGGTCGACCTGCGCGCCAACCTGAGCTATGGTCCGTGGGATCTGTCCTTCTACGTTCGCAATCTCGGCAGCGAGCGTGGCGTGCTGAGCGTCGATGATCGTCAGGGTGCCGTGACGACCACGAACGTCACCTTCATCAATCCGCAGACGATCGGTGCGCTTCTGGCCTTCCGCTTCTGACGGCGACGATAACAAAAAGGGGCTCGCCAGCAAACACTGGCGAGCCCCTTTTTTGTGCCCGGCATGCTGAACTCGACAGAGAGCTCGAACGCCGGGGCCACCGGTTCGCCACATTTGTAAGGGGAAGGCACCCCTGAGTGGCTAGTGTGACTTCTCGCGCTGTAGGGCAAAGGATGGTCGCGAATGGCAGCAGCCCCCAAGCCGCCGAAGCCATGACCGCCGCATGGTTCGATCTGCAGGGCCTTGTCAGCCTCGCCGCCCTTCACAACGCGCTAAACAAGACCGGAAACTGCCATGCTGCCGTGTCATAAGCCCGGCGGTGTGAGAGGGGGATCCGTGAGAATCCCCCTACTCGATTGTCTGCAAATGACAGGAACAACTGGGTTAGGATCGGACGGCGGGGGGCTGGCCAGCTTCGCAGTTCAGCCCTTCTGCGCCAGTTTGGCAGCTTGCCCTAGATGGCTGTTGTGATAGCCATAGGAGAAATAAGCGACGAGCCCGATGCCGCCCCATACTGGCAGCACCATTTTCGCTTCGAAGGGCAGATTGAAATAAAGCCCGAGGCATCCCACCGCAGCGACTGGAGCGAGCGCCCAGACGAAGGGAGTGCGGAATGGCCGGGGACGTGCGGGTTGCGTTACGCGCAGGATCAGGACGGCTATAGCGACCATGAAAAAGGCGAAAAGCGTGCCGGAGTTTGAGATCGCCGCCAACTGCCCCACGGGCAGGAACGCTGCGAAGCAGGCCACCACGCAACCGGTGATGGTTGTGACCTCGTGGGGCGTCTTCCAACGGGGATGGATCGTGGCCAGTCGTTCGGGCAGCAGGCCGTCCCGGGCCATGACGAAGAAGATGCGGGTTTGCGCAAAGACCAGGATCAGAATGACGGATGGGAGTGCGAGGAACGCGGCCAGCCCGATAAGATCGCCAACCCTTTCCCAGCCGATCGCGCGCAGCACATGAGCGAGAGCTTCGTGCGAGCACCCCAGCGGCTCGATCGCGACAGCGGCGATTTCCTTGCAGCGGGCGGTCAGTTCAGGCGATGCTGGTATGAGCAGTTCGCCGTGAGCACCCACGACGGGCTGTGCGCCGATCGTGCCGATCGCACCGGCTGCCACCAACACATAGAAAATCGTGCAGATCGCCAGACTGCCCAATAAGCCGATCGGAACGTTGCGTTGCGGATTGCGGGTTTCCTCGGCTGCCGTCGAAACCGCGTCGAAACCGACATAGGCGAAGAAAATCGAGGCTGCCGCGCCGACCGCGCCTAACCCAGCGCCGTGGCCATCGCCGAACCAGCCATGCGGCATGAAAGGATGGAAATTTGCGCCCTTCACCACCGGAAGCGTCAAACCGACGAACACCGTAAGGGCAGTGACCTTGACCACGACGAGAACCGCATTGACCCTCGCGCTTTCGCGAGTGCCAACCATGAGAAGAAGCGTGACGACAAGCGTGACGACAAGCGCCGGCAGGTTTATGATGCCGCCCGCATAGGGACCAACCACCAGCGCTTGGGGCAGCGAAATACCCCAGCTGCCGAGCAGGCCGACAAAGTAGCCGGACCAGCCGACCGACACGGCGCTGGCCGCGACGGCATATTCCAGGATCAACGCCCAACCGACCATCCACGCGAGCAATTCGCCCATGACTGCATAGGTATAGGTGTATGCCGAGCCCGAAACCGGCACCATGGACGCGATTTCAGAATAACAGAGGGCTGCCACACCGCACACCACGGCTGCAATGACGAAGGCCCATATCATGCCCGGCCCCGCCTTCTGCGCGGCTTCGGAAGTGAGGACGAAGATGCCGGTGCCAATGATGGCACCCACACCAAGTAAAGTGAGTTGCAGTGCGCCGAGTGAGCGATGCAGCGATTTCTTTTCAGCGGTCGCTATAATAGCGTCCAGCGGTTTAATGCGTTGGAACAAGTTGAGTTTCCTTCATCTGCCGCGGTTATACGCGCAGTCAGTCTGCGACAGGTGCCGCCATACCGCGCCACGCTTATCTCCATTGGGCCAGACTAGACGCTGCGTTCCGCTATTTCCTTGCGAACCAGGTGCCGAACCGCCCGGATTGAGCATGATTTATGCTTGAGTCGCTTGCGAGCGGCATTCATGTTTCCATAGGGGAAGCGCGCTCAGACGATGGGAAGTTCGTTGGTCGACTTGATTTCCGACAATGCAACTGTGGAATTGATCTCCTGCACACCGGGTAACTTGCTCAGGCTTTCGAAGAAGAATCGCTCATAGGCATCAATATCCTTGGCAACGATCCGCAGCATGAAATCCATTGTACCCATCAGCACATAGGCGTCCAGAACTTCGGGAAAGGCCCGGATCGCCTTGCTGAATTCGTCCAGATTGGCCCGGCCGTGGGCGTTGAGCTTGACCTGAGCAAAGACATGCGCGTTCAGCCCAACCTTGCGCCGGTCAATTACGGCGACGCGGCCACGAATATATCCTTCGCGCTCCAGTCGGTCGATCCGTCGCCAGCAGGGGGATGAAGACAGCCCGACCCGTTCGGCGATCTGGGCCGTGGTCAGGCTGGCGTCGCGCTGCAACTCACGGATGATTTTTATTTCATAGGGATCAAGGTCGGACATAATGACCCATATTAGGCCATTAGGGGGATAAACATACTCAATTTTTCCAATCCGACCGGAAAATGGAGCAAAACTCTCCTCCGCTTTCCGCTTATGATGCCGGAAAGGAGTTCCCCATGGTTATTAAAGTTGCACGCACTGTTCCGGCAAGCCAGACGATCCGTCTGCATGATTGGGAAACTGGCCTTGACGGCGTGATCGTTATCCATTCCACCGCTTTGGGGCCGGGTGCCGGGGGATGCCGCTTCTGGCACTATCCCGATGCCGAGCATGCCTTTGCCGATGCTAGCCGCCTGGCGGAAGGCATGAGCTTCAAAAATGCGATGGCGGGCCTCCCTTTTGGCGGGGCAAAAGCGGTCATCCTTCAGCCCGCCGGATCTTTTGAGAGATCGGCGCTGTTTCGCGCCTTCGGTCGCGCCGTGGAAGCTCTGGATGGGCAATATGTGACGGCGGAGGATGTCGGCACGACCGTCGCCGACATGGAAGAGGTGTCAGGCGTCACGCGCCATGTCGCGGGCCTGAGTGTCGCAACCGGCCGCGCCGGCGGCGATCCGTCGCCCTGGACTGCACTGGGCGTGTTCGAATCCATGCAGGCCGCCGCGCGAGTCGCGCTGGGCACCGATCTCAAGGGTCTTACCGTCGCGGTTCAGGGAACGGGCAATGTTGGCGCCAACCTGTGCCGCCGGCTAGCCGATGCCGGTGCCAGACTGGTGATCGCCGACGTCGCGCCCGAGCGACGGAACAGGCTGGAAAAGATCCTGGACGCCCTTGTGGTCGACGTCGCCGACATAGCGAGCGTCAATTGCGATATCTTTGCCCCATGTGCATTGGGCGGGTCCTTGACGCTGGACAGCGTGGCGGCAATGAAGGCAAAGCTTGTGTGTGGCGGCGCCAACAACCAGCTCGCGACCCCGGAGGTCGCAGGCGCCCTGCTTGATCGCGGAATTGCCTATGTACCCGATTATGTTGCCAATGCCGGAGGCATCATTAGTGTTTCGGCTGAATATCTGGGCGAAGACCAGGCAACGGTTTCCGAGCGCGTCGCTCTGATCGGTCCGCGCGTCGCCGCATTGTTGGGAGAAGCTGCCCATACTGGGTTGTCTCCTGCCCTGGTCGCGGACCGGATGGCGGAGGAGATCATGCAGGCCGGGGTAGTGAAAAAACATGAAACAATATTTTGACATCGTCGCGATTGCAGATCCCCAGACGCTGCCACGGCTGCTGGGCTGGTTCGCCCAGCGCTCGCTCGTGCCAGCGCGGGTTTCATCCGATCTTCACGCGGGCGACATGCACGTGCGGATCGAGGTGGACGATCTCGATCCGCGTACCGCCGACCAGATCGCGGCGAAGATCAGTCAAGGGGTCCTCACGCTTGGCATCGTCCGGCAGGATCATTCGGACTCGTGCCATGAACCTTCCGTTGCGGTGTGAGCGATGGCGCGCCACAGGATTCGCCGCATTCAACGCCGGACCGCCTTGATGAAGCGCGCGATGTCGAGCGCCATCTTTTGTCGCACCGGCGCGTCTTCATAGATCATATGGCCGCCTTCATAGCATCGGACGATCATTGCCTTACGTTCCATGGCCGTTCCAAGGAGGCGTAAGGCGCGATTGGCCGCGCAGCTGTTCTGTGAATCCCAGTGGCCCGTGGCGACCAGCACGCGCAGCGCCGGATCGCGTCCAATCGCGCGCGAAATCCATGGCTGACGTTCGGGCGGTCCGCCTCCGGCGGTCGCATCGGCGATGGCCGCCGAGTCGCCCGTATATTTCCATTCTGCGTTGATGGGCGGCTGGCCGGGTTCGATACCCCAATAGGCCAGGTCGGTCCGATAGCCGAGGTCATCGGCAAAATAGCGCAGAATTGGACTGGCGTCGGCGCGCCGGTCGGGACCGGAGCCGATCAGCCGCATGTCGTAAGCATACAGGGTTTTGCCCTTGATCAGGCCCGACCGGAACATCCGCATATCGAGCGTGAGCGCCGACCTGTCGACTAGGGACGGATCGACGCCAGCCCATCCTGCCAGTTCACTGGCGAGATGGTTGCGATCGCTGTCGCTCAATAGGCCAATGCGAGTGAGTGCCGGTTCGTAGACTGATGTCGCCCAATCCAGGGAACGGCGCCGAACCGTTTCGATATCCCCTCCCCGTGCCGGGGCCAGGCGGCCGTGGTGGAATGCGGTAGCCGCCTGACCGGGTAATTTCAGTGCGGCGTTGCGTGCGGGCGGCAGCGCTGCATCGATAAGGATCTTGCCGCCGGAGATCAGGATGATGCCCTCCAGCGGGACATGACGCGCGCTCAGCGCATCGGCTATACCCGCAACCCGGGGGACGCCAAAGCTTTCGCCCAGTGCATAGACGGGGCTGGACCGGGCGTCGAACCTGTCAAGCCAGGCTTCAACGAAACGGGTCGCCCAAGACACGTCGCCCAGCGTATTGTAGAACAGCGGCTCGTCTTCTTCGCGTTCGGGACGGCTGTAACCGGTGCCGATCGGATCGACGAAGACAAGGTCGGTGGAGGTCAGCAGAGTGTCGGGATTGTCGACCAGGCGGCCGCCTTCCAACCGTTTCGGCCCGAAAGAGTGGAAATGCAGAATAGCCGATGGACCGCCCGGCCCGCCGTTCCAAAGGAACGTCACTGGACGTCGCGCCTTCCCTCCGATCATCCGATAGGCGGTGAAAAACATATGGCCCCGGACCCTCGCCATTTCGTCGGTAAGGGGCAAGCGCCCAGCATAGGCGTCATAATGCAATGTCGATCCGCGCACCCTGATACTGTGTCTGGTAACCATCAGCCTATCGTTGGGAAGTTGGCCGACGGCAGAGGTCGAAATGCAAACGGCTCCCAATGTGGCGAGTATGGATCGGCGCGAATACATCTGTCCCTCGGATCTTTAATTGGCTTGATAGCCTATCCTCATCGCCTTGCAGGAATATTGCATTTCCCATCATGGGCATATGCGCAGATATGCGACAAAATTTTCGATTTTCTTCCTTCAAAAAGGATAAGTAATGCAGTGGTGAACAATTCGAAGGCGAGTTTGCTGAGCGATTGAT
Organism: Sphingobium sp. AP50; assembly: GCF_900109095.1. Classification (GTDB taxonomy): domain Bacteria; phylum Pseudomonadota; class Alphaproteobacteria; order Sphingomonadales; family Sphingomonadaceae; genus Sphingobium. Next base: position 10,894 of record NZ_FNYZ01000012.1, on the reverse strand, counting down.
GGGGATGAGAGGGGCGCAGAATCGATACCCGATCCGATTAAATAATCATTTCATGAAATGACAGATATTGATCAATCTGTTTCTAAGATGCGAGAAAAATCGGCAAATATGATAAAATATCGCAGATATTATGTGCGATATGTTGCCAATGGCAGATGCAGCATTGAAGCGCCCCGATGGCGCCGCGGAAGATTGGACGATTGCGCAGGACTGGGGCTCATACACGCCGCTGGAGCATGCGATGTGGGACCGGCTGTTCGAACGGCAGGCCGCTGCCGGGCTTCCCCTTGCGCAAAAGCTCGATGATTATTTGACCGCCGACGCCCGCTTCATCGCATGTGGCTGGCATGACGCGCTGTTTCGCAAGGAGGACGGCCATTACGTAGGCGCACCCTGTGTAGGACAGTCGCTGAGCGCCTGGCCGGTGACGGCGGACGACGGTTGGATCGTCACCGCATGAACGGCGTTCAGGCTACGGGCGCACTTCATTCCACAGGCACAAGGGCCAAACCGCACATGATATCCCCCCTTACCACCGACGAACTGAACGCCGCGCTTGGAGAATTGCATCGCTGGAGCCACGATGCCGAACGCCGTGCCCTGTATCGCGAAATCAGGGTTGGCGACTTTGCGGAGGCTATGGGCCTGATGATCCGCATCGGGATCGAGGCGGACAAAATGGATCACCATCCTGAATGGGCCAATGTCTATAACAGGATTGAGATCTGGCTTACGACCCATGATGCTGGCAATGTGTCGGTCCGGGATGTTGCGCTGGCGCGGCGGATCGACGCGGTGTTCCCTGGCTGACTGCCCTTTATAGCCTCCATTGCAGGACCCAGCATGCTCCAGAACGACATCAAGACCCTCATCGGCTCCGATGGCGAGGGTTTCCGTATCGCCCGGCAGGCCATCAGCGGACTGGCCGTGACAACGCCGCTCCTGCCGGCCGATTTTATCGAGGGCCGGGAGGTGCGGCTGAAAGCCGAGTGCCTCCAGCCGCGCGGTTCATTTAAGATTCGTGCCGCCGCGAATGTGCTGGCACGATTTTCTTCGCAGGAACTGGAGCAGGGCATTGCCTGCCCCAGCGCCGGGAATTTCGGACAGGGTCTTGCCTATGTCGCGGCGCGGCGCGGCGTGAAGCTGACCGTGCATGCTCCTGACAATGCTGCCCGGGTAAAGCTGGAAGAGATCAGGCAACTGGGCGCGCGCGTTGTCGTGCACCCGTTCGATAGCTGGTGGCAGATCATGTCCACGCGTGTAACGGGCCATGACGACGGCATCTTCATCCATCCGGTCTGCGAGCCCGAAGTCGTCGTCGGCAATGGAACGATCGCCCGCGAGTTGCTCGACAGTTGGGCCGATTTCGATGCGGTGATCGTGCCGGTCGGAGGTGGGGGGCTGCTGTGCGGCATAGCCTTGGCGCTGCGAGCGGCTGGCCACCGCGCGCGGATCATCGGCTGCGAAGTGGAGACCGCAGCGCCTTTGTCAGCCGCCCTCCGCAAGGGCGAGCCGGTGATCGTGGACCGGCGTCCTTCCTTCGTCGACGGGATCGGATCGACGCGTGTGCTGGATGACATGTGGCCGCTGCTTAGGGAACTGGTCGACGACGTGATCGTCGTGACGCCCGATGAGGCGGCGGACGGCGTCCGCATGGCTGCCCGCCACGCCCATCTGGTGGTGGAAGGTGCAGGCGGTGCGGCTCTGGCCGCCGCAAGGAATGCACGGGCAGGAAATCGCGTCGTCGCCATCCTGTCTGGGGGCAATATTGATCAGGAGCAGCTTGCACGGATCATCGGCGGATAGGGCTGGCTATCCCGGAAAAATTATCCGGGCGAACGGCATCATTGCCCGAAGTCTGCATAATCATTCCCGGAACCGCGGTTTAGCCTCCGGTCGAGCGGGAGGTGTGGTATTCTTCGATCAAGACTGGCAGCGCCACATCATGTTTCGATATTGCCTGCTTTTCGTCGTCGATCTTCTGATTCGCTATGATGAGTGCCCACATGTCCGTACCCTATTATGATGAACTTCAGGTCGAGGCGCTTCTGGACTATCCGGGCTGCATCGCAGCCGTGCGCCAGGCGATGGTTCAGCTGTCACAGGTCGACCGGGACCAGCCCCTCCGGCAAATTATTGGTCTGGGCGACGGCAATCTGTTCGGCGTGATGCCCGGCAAGCTTAGCGGCAATGATGCCTTCGGCGCGAAACTGGTCAGCGTGTTCGAGGATCCAGCCCGCAAGGGGCGGTCGCGTCATCAGGGCGTAGTCATCGACTATGACGGCCGGACCGGCGCCGTGCGCTGCATTGCCGATGCCGAACCTGTGACGCGCATTCGGACAGCCTGCGCATCAGCGGCGGCTACGGACGCTCTCGCACGTCCAGATGCTGCGACCCTGGCCATTTTCGGACTCGGGACCCAGGCGGAAGCGCATATCCATGCCCTTCTGCAGGTGCGGCGGTTCAGCAGGATTCTGGTCTGGGGCCGGGACAGTGAAAGGTCGGCAGCGTTCGCCGCCCGCATGACTGCGGCGGTTGCAGCCCCGGTCCTCGCGGTCGGGTGCGGCGAGCAGGCTGCGTCGGAAGCCGATGTTATTACCACTGTCAGTTCGGCGGCGGAGCCCATCCTGTTCGGCAGCTGGGTAAGGCCGGGCACGCATATCAATCTGGTCGGATCGAGCTTCCTGGGGCCGGTTGAAGTCGACAGCGCGCTGGTCGCAGCAGGGCGTTATATCGCGGACTACAAGCCGTCCGTGCTGGCGCAGGCGGCGGAGCTGGATGTCGCCCGGCGCGCGGGCGTTGTCGATAATTCCCATGTGGTTGGAGAGATTGGCGAGGTGTTTTCGGGCAGTCTGGCCGGTCGCGAACATGACGATCAGATCACGATATACAAGTCGCTGGGCAATATCGTGCAGGATCTGGCCGCAACGGCCTATCTGCACAGCCGTGCAACTGGGGAAACGGAATCATGATCATGGTCCGGTCGACGCTTGCCGCCTTTGCCTTCGTTGTCCTGTCCGGCAGCGTTGCGCAGGCCAGAGCCGCCACGACCGAACGCTTGTCCATCCTGTCCAATGGCGAAAAGATCGGGTCCGTCGTCGTGTAGGTCGACGGTGAAAGGACGTCGGTCGATTATCGGGTCGACAATAACGGGCGGGGTCCCAAACACCGCGAAGAGATCGTCCTCGACAAGACGGGGATGCCCCTGTCGTGGACGATCGCGGGCACGTCGAACATGGTCGGGGCAGTGCAGGAGATATTCTCCTGCAAGGACGGCCGCGCGAGCTGGAAAAGCCAGTCCGATGCCGGCTAGCATATGTCTCCGCGCCCGGAACTTTACATCATTAAAGATGATAGCCCCTGGGCGCTGGGCGTCTATGTGCGCGCCGCGGGGGGGGGGGGGGGGGGGGGGGGGGGGGGGGGGGGGGGGGGGGGGGGGGGGGGGGGCGGCTGTCGGTTGAAAAGGTGCGGGACATCAGCATCGGGGCTGGTCGCTCGGCCGTGCCAGTCACTATCTACCGGCTTTCCGGCGTCCAGCTCCAGGCTTCCTACGTAGCGCTCGATCGCGCTCAACGCCTGTTCGCCACGTTCGGCGCCGGGCTGGATTAGGGAACCGCGTTGCGGGAGGGCTATGAAAGCTCGCTGGAGAGGGTGCGCGCGCTGGCGTCGGAGTTGGATATCGAACATGCCGTCTAGCTTCAACAGAAGCTGGCGCACCGCTACGCCATGCCGGTTCGCATCCGCAACGTCCGCATATTCGATCCGGCGGACGGCAAATTATCGCCGCTTAGCACCGTCGTCGTGATGCGTGACACGATCTCGCAGATCATCCCTGCAGGCGGGGATGATGCGCCTGAGGACCAGACCCTGATCGACGGGGAATGGGGAACGCTTTATCCCGGCCTGAACGACATGCACTCGCATACGACGTTGCAGTCGAGCCTGCTCTTTCTGGCGGTGGGGGTTACCGCGACGCGGGACATGGGTAATGACAACAGCTTCCTGCAAGACCTGTTACCTCGGATCGACGCCGGTGAGATCGCTTGGCCGCGGATGGTGCCGGCCGGCTTCATCGAGGGGCGCAGCCCCTATTCGGCGGGCTTCGGTTTCATTCCCGGCACGCTCGAGGACGCACTGAAGGCGGTTCGGTGGTATGCCGACCGCAATTATTTCGAGATCAAGATCTATAACTCGATGAATCCCGACTGGGTAAAGCCGATCGCCGCGACGGCGCATCGGCTCGGGCTGGGGGTAACGGGCCATGTTCCCGCCTTCTCCTCGCCCGATCGCGTCATCGAGGATGGATATGACACCATCGCGCATATTAATCAGCTTGTGCTCGGTTGGACACTCGATCCTAAAGAGGACACGCGAACCCCGCTGCGTCTGACCGCGCTGGCGCGGGCTGGAGCTATCGACCTGTCCTCCCAGCGCGTGCAAAAGACGGTGGGGCTCATGAAAAGCCATAACGTCGCGCTCGATACCACAGCCGTCATCCTGGAACAGCTGATGCTGAGCCGCGCCGCCTGGGCAGGGGGATTTTCTAAGCCATATGCCGATAAAAACGGTATTACCGTTGCGCAGGACCGTAACGGTACGAGCATTCCCCCGGCTTTGTTCATTCAGCCGCGCACCATTGGCGTGACATTGGCGCGATCCTTCTGATTTGGTAGCTGGCGATCGGTTCCCCGCGAGCTGTCCTTGGCGCAGCAGGCACTGTCTGTGCCTGCTGCGTTTGAGCGCAATCCAGCCAGGATGGATGGGAATCATGATTTATTTTCTGGGCGTTCCGAGCCATTGAATGATGACATCGGGCTGAAACATGCTCGCGCCGAGCCGCCCCTCTGGGGTCAAGGATAACCCTGACAAGGTCAGCGATGCAAGCGCTGACGACGACTGGCAGCCATGCCAATGCGCTGAGCCAGGTGAAAAAAAGTGGTTCTCGCCGAAAGGCTAGCGCCGGACTGGAATTGCGCTGGTGTGCTTGATCTGCGCCAGGGTCACCGAAGACTGTATGTCAAGCACACCGGGCAGCTTGAGAATGACGTTAAATATGAATTTTTGATACCATTCTAATGATTGCGCAATAATTTTCAGGATTATGTCGCGTTCACCGAAGATTGTGTGGCATTCCATTATTTCCGGTGTCAGTTCAATCTTACGTTTGAAATCATCTCTCTTTTCTTCCGATAGTGAGGCCATTTTCAACGTGGCGAAGATGTAGAGGCTTTCGCCGAACTTCTTGCGATCAAGGATTGTTACTTCCCCCAGAATATACCCGTCTTCGCGCAACTTTTGAAGCCTTCGCCAGCAAGGCGATTGCGACAGGCCTACCTTGTCCGCCAGTTCCGTGGTCGATAAGGAGGCATCCTTCTGCACTTGCTCCAGGATTTTCAAATCGACTGCTGTGAGACCTTCGCTCATGCCTTGCTCCTGCGAATGATGCGGCAGGAGTATGATGGTTTCGTGCAAGTACAACATAAAATATTCACCTAACTCACCGATAGGGCGCTCGTACGTACCGTTCCGGTGGCAGGAAGCGGCGTCACGGCATGCCGGCAGGGCGAACCAGTTTATTCTTGTTACCGCCGATATCTGCATAATTAAGTTGGCGGGGCCGCATATTGGCGGCCAAACGGACTAAATTCTTCGCGGCGGGCAGTTATATTGACGTGTGCCCCAAAATTGATGTTGAACAATGCCGTCTGCACGTTTCGAAAGGGTAAAGAGCCATGCTTGCGACCTGTAGCAGCAATTATGTTTCGGTCGACAAAGCGCGTACCCAGAAAAGCCGGCATCACCTTCAACCGTTTTACGGCCAAAAGCGCACCATCATGACCGGCCTATGTGGTGCGCTGCTTTCGCTCTCGGTGACCCAAGCCGTCCGCGCGCAAGACGTTGCAGGCGCGATGGTGCCTGCGATTCGCGAGGAGGGGCTGAAACGCAGCGGGGCCTATGGCTATGTGTCGGCACTCGCCGACGGGATCGGGGCGAGGCTGTCGGGTTCGGCAAACATGGACCGGGCTTATGATTGGGCGATGAAGTCCCTTCGGGACATTGGCCTCAAGAATGTCCATCTCGAGGATACCGGGATGCGGGCGATACAGTGGCGCCAGAACAGGGCGTGGGTCGCGATGACGACGCCAGACCAGATGGTGTTCCTGGCGCAGGCTGGAGCCTGGTCGGTCTCCACAAAAGGCCCGATCGAAGGTGATATTACGGCCGTCGAGCTAAACGATGAGGCGGACCTTGAGCGGCTGCGCGGCACGTTGCGTGGCAAGATTGTTCTGCTTGGCCCCTTGCGCGATACCCCCATGATGGATCGGGCGATGGCAGTGCGCTATACTGACGAACAGGTTGCGCAGGGTATACCGAACCATCCGGTGCGGCAGGCGCTTAGTACGGCCAAAGCGAGAATTCCTCAGCAGATCAAGGCGGGGCTGTTCAAGGAAAAGCTGCGAAAATTCCTGGAAGCCGAGGGTGTGGGTGCTGTGATCCTGCCCAGCCGGGAATCGGAACATGGCGGTGGCAGCGGCAACCTTTCGATAGACGAAGGTCCGTTCAGCGTGCGAAGTTGGAATCCGGACGAACGGCCGCATTTCCCCTTCGCCTATGTCGCTATCGAAAATTTCGGCAGGGCGTGGCGGCTGGCTAAGGCGGGGCGAGATGTCAAGCTGGCGCTGGATCTGGATATCCAGGAGGGTCCAGTCAAGCCTGCCTATAATGTGGTGGCCGACCTACCCGGAACCGATCCCAAGGCGGCGGCGCAGATGGTGCTTGCGGGCGCCCATCTGGACAGCTGGGCATCGGGCACAGGGGCGTTGGACAATGCCAGCGGTGTCGCGTCGGTGATCGAGGCTGTCAGAATATTGAAAGCTATCGGGTTGCGTCCCCGCCGCACGATCCGTCTGGTTCTGTTTGGTGCGGAGGAACAGGGTCTTTATGGCTCGCAGGCCTATGTGCGGGATCATCTCGGTGTCATCCCGCGGTCTGCCGCCCCAGACCAGATGGCGTTGCCGGTCGAAACGAGACGGGTCCAGCTCGGCCCTTTGAAGACACGGCCCGATTATCGGAACTTCTCGATCATCTATAATATGGACGCGGGATCTGGCCGGGTACGGGGCGTCTATGCTGGCGGGAATCCACGCCTTGCCAGTATATTCCGGGGCTGGATCGAGCCGCTGAAGGATCTGGGCGTGACACAGGTGTTCGACGAACCCTTCTATCCAGCGGACCAGTCCACCTTCACCGAAATCGGCTTGCCTGGCGTCATGTTTCTTCATGATCCGCTCGAATATTTCACGCGCGCGCGGCACAGCAACCTCGACACGATGGAGCGGATTTCCCGCGAGGATATCGCGCAGGTGTCGACCGTTCTCGCGATATTCCTTGCCCAGAGCGCGATGGCGGACGGAGTTCTGCCGCGCAATCGTTGAGCCGCCCATCTTTCCAGATCATCACATGCCTCTCAGTCTAGTCAGGGAATAAGAAATGGGGATATCCTACAAGCGCACCTCCTCTCTCCTTCGGGATGTGGCGCCCGCCCTCGCGCTCGTGACGCTTTTTACGCTGCCGACGCCGGCAGCCGCACAGGAGCCGCCCCGCCCGCTGGACACTACGGCATTTGGCAAGCCCGGTGCAGACTGCGCCGAACTGCGCTACACGGATTTTTCCCGCACCGACGATGCCATCACGCAGATAACCCTGGCCCGGCCCATTGCCGCGGAAAAGGGTGTACCTGCGGTGTGCGAGGTAGAAGGCTATGTCTGGCGCCAGACCCGGTTCCGGCTCCGTTTTCCGCTTCAGAACTGGAATGGCAAGATTTATGTGCAGGGAACTGGCGGGCAGGCGGGCGGCCTGCCCAATGACACCAGTTCGACGGGACGGGGCGCTGAGCCCCTGCGCAGGGGCTTTGCGTCCGTCAGCCACAATGGCGGGCATTATTCCACCATAACCGACGCGCAATGGTCCTATAATGACGGCGATGCCCAGATCGACAGCGGGTTTCGCGGGCCTCATGCCGTTACTATGGCATCCAAGGCCATCGTTAAACATTTCTTCGGCAGGCCGGCGGAACATACATATTATGACGGCTGTTCCAATGGGGGCCGCGAAGCGATGATGATGGCGCAGCGCTTTCCCTATGATTTCGATGGGATCATAGCGGGAGCACCATCAATCGCTGTGCGCGATATATTTGTGAACATGTACTGGATCGCGGAGCTGATGCGCGACCAGAGCCGAGCGGGTTTTGACATGGCTGCGGCCAAGACGCTGCATTCCAGCGTGATCGCGCAATGCGACAAGCTGGACGGCAAGATCGACAAGATCATGGAGCGCCCGCGCGAATGCAAGGTGGATTTCACCCCGATCATCTGTAAACAAGGCCCGACTGAAAATTGCTTGACGCCGCATCAGGTTGATATAGCGCGCAAGATTTATGAAGGTCCACGGGACAAGGATGGCAAGCAGATCGCGCCGTCGAGCGCCTTCCCTGGATCGGAGATCAGCTGGGTGTCGTTTATCACCCCGCGCTGGACGATCGACTATGCCAACGATTTTTTCCGCTATTCCGCATTCAGTCCAGCGCCGGGGCCGAACTGGAAGCCTGATCCGTCCAAACTGGCTGAATATGCAAAGCGGATGGGTGTCATAGAAGGAACTTCAGCTGCCTTGAATCCTGATCTGCGGCAGTTCAAGGCGAATGGCGGCAAGCTCATTTCCTATTATGGATGGAATGACGCATTTGGTGGCTCCCGTTCGGTCATCGACTATTATGAAGCGGCAGAACGGGTGTCCGGCGGTCTCAAGAATACGCAGGAATTCTTCCGGCTCTTCATGGTGCCCGGCATGGATCATTGCGGCGGTGGCGAAGGTGCATCCGTGTTCGACTGGCTGACTGCGCTCGACACATGGGTGGTTGACGGGAAGGCGCCCGACAGCATGACTGGTTTTCATCCGGGCCCGGAAGGCAAGCCCGAGTTCACCCGGACCGTTCTTACCTACAAATCGCGGCCCTTCGGTACGAATTGACTTGGTAACGGAATGAGGGCGCTGTGAACGGCACTGCGCTCTCGGCCGTTTCCGGTCATCATCAAGTGATCTGCCCCCACCGAGTGGACCGATTGGTTGGTTAGTGATGGGGTGGACGCCCCCCGACGGCATCGATGTGCCACAGTGGAGGTGTTGAACACCACTTGAGGGAGGCGTCCGTGTCGGAAGTTAGCATAATCGGGTTGGATATCGCCAAGCATGTTTTTCAGGCGCATGGGGTAGATGCGGCGGGCCATGCGATTTTGCGCAAGAAGATCACGCGTTCGAAGTTGTTGCCCTTCTTTTCCGCTCATCCACGTTGCCTGGTTGTGTTGGAGGCGTGCGGCGGAGCCCATCATTGGGCGCGCGAGTTGCTCAAGCTCGGTCATGATGTGCGGTTGATCGCTCCGGCGTATGTGAAGCCCTTTGTGAAGCGCCAAAAGAACGATGCGGCTGATGCTGAGGCGATCTGTGAGGCAGCACAGCGTCCCAGCATGCGGTTCGTGCCGGTGAAAACTGAGGAACAGCAGGCAGCCGCGATGGTGTTCCGGGCGCGTGATCTGCTGGTCCGCCAGCGCACCCAGATCAGCAATGCCCTGCGCGGGCACATGACAGAATATGGTTGGATAGCGCCCAAGGGCTTGGCGCATCTGGAAGCGCTGAGGGCGCTGGTCTCCGATCGGTCAGCGGTGCCCGAAGGGGTGCGGTCGGTGTGCATGGTGTTGCTTGATACTCTGGCAACGCTCGACCGGCAGATCGCGCTACTCGACAAAGAGATAGTCCGGCGCTCTCGCGAGGATGCAGTCGCGCGCCGCCTGATGACGATCCCAGGAATCGGACCCATCACGGCAACGGCGATCACCGCGCTTGCGCCGCCGTCAGAAACATTCGCCAAGGGGCGTGACTTCGCCGCTTGGGTCGGCCTCACCCCTCGTCAGCACTCAACTGGTGGGAAACAGAAGCTGGGATCTATCTCGAAGATGGGCGAGCGCACGCCGCGAAGGTTGCTGATTATTGGCAGTAGTGCGGTGGTGCTACAGGCGAGCAAGCGCGGGGCGGCGAAAGGATCGTGGCTCGAGCAGATGCTGGCGCGCAAGCCACGCATGCTTGTGACAGTTGCGCTGGCGAACAAGACGGCACGGATCGTCTGGGCGCTGCTGACGAAGGATGAAGTTTACAAAGCTCAGGTCGCAGCCACGGCGTAAGCCAAGGCGGGCCAGAGGTCGTCGGAACGTAGTCGGTCGAAGGAGGGTATGGCACAACAGTCGGCGAGACGGGATCGGAAGAACCAGGTTAATCCACCGTGCTTCATCAGCACGCGTTAGTGATGTGGTTCCGGTCCGCGAACTCCCATACGGGCCCGCAGCTATCATCGCTGCATCAGAGAGGCCGGACAGATGGCAGCATCCGACTACGTGCCTACCTCCAAATACCACTTGCGTTAATCGGGGCGTCCACAGATGGATTAAGCCCATCGCCGCCATATCCGGACGGAGGTGGAGCGAAGCGGAACCGGAGGCCGGATATGGCGGTGTCGCCGTTTCCGGTGCCGGTGGCCGGTATCCCAGACTGCTATGCGGGCGGACGGTGTTGTAATGCCGTCGCCAAGCTTCGATCAGCACCTTGGCTTCGGCGAGGCTGTAGAAGATCTCGCCGTTGAGCAGTTCGTCGCGAAGCGACCCGTTGAAGCTTTCGTTATAGCCATTCTCCCATGGTGATCCCGGCGTGATATAGAGCGTCTTCACGCCGATCTGCCCCAGCCAATGCTGGACGGCGGTCGCGATAAATTCGCTGCCATTATCAGACCGTATATGTGCGGGCGGACCGCGCGCGATGAACAGGTCGGCCAGGGCCGCCAGAA
>NZ_FNYZ01000021.1 GCF_900109095.1 Sphingobium sp. AP50 | reverse complement strand
ATAGAATTTCCCCATGATCCACCTCCAACAACGGTGAATCACATTTCCGACCTCATGGGAATCCCTCGATTCCTATTTCAAGCGCGATGCTCTAGTGGCAGATTTTTCATCACCGCCAGGATCAGCTCTGAGCCGGCGTGACGTTGGGCAGTGGAGTAATGCCATGCCACTCGCCCAGATAAACATGGGAGTGGCCTGCTCCTGAACCGTATAACCTTGAAGCTGCCGATATCCGGGATTTCAGGAACGCTGTGTCTGAAGCAAAATCAAGGCGATTGAAGCTCACACTGTCTGGTCCGACGGAGCCCTTATCCGCCAGATGGTCGCCCGGTAAGCGGCCGTTAGCTCCTCACATGCTCACGATCTTTAACTGGGTCGCATCAGCCACTTTCGCTCAGCCTTTTAAGCGTATCGTAGATGCCGATCGAATTGTCCGACCAGGTTGGTCTGAAGCGGCCTTAAGCGCCTACGACCGCCGCAGTACCCAAACTCCATCGTTCCTAAAATCACGTATGTGGGGAGAGGGGAGGGCGTTCCTGAAATCCCGGATACGACAGCGGGCCGCCTTATCGATCACGAGGAGCGTTCCTGAAGTCCCGTATACCGTTCCGCGCCATGGTGTGGGGATGAACGGCGCTAGGCCCAGCGAGGCCTGCCTCAAGGAGGTTGGAGCCGCGTAAATGAGGTAGCAGACGGCGTTATGCGGCCTCTGTTCCTGATATCCCGTGTAGCGAATCCACCATGTTGATTGGCTCATTCCTCAACGCGGGTCAGAATGCGGATAGCCGGCGCTGGTTTTAAAATGAAAAATGGCGAAAATATTAGTCAACATGCTGAAATTACTGCAATAAATTGGTGAGTAAAACATGTTTTACCGCTTATCGCGCGCTAACTGATCTCCAGCCCGAGACGGGATATCAGGAACGGCTATCGGGACTTCAGGAACCGAATCACGGGAGATCGGGAACGCTAGCTCCGGGACTTCAGGAACAGGTCGGCGGGATTTCAGGAACAGGCGATATCTCGCGACTCGCGCAGAGTCAGCGATTCGCACCGTCTCCCGAAACGGTCTAACTTCTTATAGATTCTATAAAGGTTCTAAGATGCGCCTGACGGCGCCTTTCTGAATCAAATTTTCCGAGAAGATTTGAAGAGAACCCAGCACCTTGTCTCAAACCGATCCCAGGAATGGGGAGAGGCCAATCCTCTCGACTGCCACCTTTTAACGACGAGCCTGAGGCCCATGCCGAAAGAGGGGCCCCTTCCATGTGACCTGCTCGCTCGGCACCAATCAGCCCGGCAGCATAGCTGATCCAACAGATGCCAAACATATTGGCAGCCAGCTGATAACCTCGTTAGTGCAACCCGTCGTCCCGCGCTCCTTTAGGGGAATGAGCGACACAGAATGTCTGCATACGCCAAACGGAAAGCGATAAGGACACCATCGTCAGAATGGAGCAAGCTTCAGGAGAAGCAGTCTACGCATATCACATCTAGATGTCCGGCTCTCATGACGGGCCTCGCGAAGGATCAAAAGATGATAGCGAAGTTCGCACTGCGCGCCGCAAGAGGATGTCAGCCCGCCAATTTCCGACGTGACGGCAAGCGCCGCAACAACTTCTGGAAATGAGAAATCCATCCGCGGGTCGATCCAACTGGGCGGAACCTAATACGGACCCTTTAGAAGCCATATGTTGATGGGGTACATCCGACCAAAAGCTCAGAAACTTCCTCAAGGGCAGAAAGCATGTAGCCAGGGTCGGGTAAGTCCGGCACCGACTTCCACTGTGATGGCCGCTTAGAGTCTGTTTGGAAATGCGCCTTTGGCGCATCCGCACCGGCCCGCACCCCCACCCGACCGCCCAGACATGGTACCCTGATGGGTGGTCGGGTGGGGGTGCGGGCCGGTGCCGCATCGAAAATGCGCGGAAGAGCGCATTTTCCAAACAGACTCTTAGATGAATGCACCACGCACTGGTATGGAGGACATAAGGGGTGAGGAAAGTTTCGCAGTTCAAACGAGTAGCCTCACGCGAGCCGAACGCGCCTCAAAGGCGCAGCCCCATTCCAGGGCAACAGTTCAGGCTGTAAGACGTGCCGGCATATGACAGCACGCGATGAGACGCTGCACCACCACGCTGTGGACGTCTACCCATCCAACCGGATAGGCGCATCGTTCTGCGCCACAGTCCTTATCAAGCAGCGCACCAAGGCTGGGTTTGCAACGCCCGGTTGCAAAGAACCAGCGGGGGTAGGGGAGGGGGAGCAACCGATATATATGCTCTGCAACCCTGAGCGCTCCAATCGACAGCCTATTCCTCTGAGTTCCAGACCCTCGGCACGCTATTATCCAAGAGATGTCAGTTGATTCCCCCGCAATGACCCACATCATCCTTGATGGATGATCGGCATGGAGGTGCTTCGCCTTGGCGTCACAGATGGACCTCTTGCCATCTTACACGCCGTGAGCGAGCCGCCGGCTGCGCATGCCTATTCACGACAAATTAGATATGACGAAGCCCGGGGGGCAATGCCCAGCGGCTCGGATATTATGGGTGCTCAAGAGCCGATCAGCAGATCCTCGCTTCATCTGCCAGGACGTCGCGCCAATTATGGGGAGGCAGGTTCGCGTTCTCGATCGACCCCACGCGGCGACTTCGCTTTAACATGAGCGGCGCGCGGTTTGCGAGCGCCCAGGCGCCAGGCAACTGCATCTTACGGGGTGAGTGATTACGCCACATTACCCAGCATGGTGCTGAGATCGGAAGGCTGAAGATATTCTGCTCTTTTCGGTAGGCCACGTCCGCGGGCAAGCATTGCTAAATAGCAGCCTGAGCTTATGGCGCATCATCCAGATGTTGCTCGAAAGCGCGGCCGATAAAAGTTGAATGCCAAAATAGCGATCGGCAGTGAGAAGGGCAGGGGGGACATCTGACGACTGGATCGCAGGTCGCACTATCCTCGTCAGTTGAGCTGCGTCTTGGTAAGCGCAGGCGAAAAAAAACGATGTGAGCGAAAACGACGTTCCTAAAAAGCCATCAGGATTTTGTTCGGCTGATTGGCCGGCGCGGCATTTTTCCGGCATCAATCTTCATGCGCCGAGCATTCGCTCGATCCCAAAGAAAAATAGGAGGGGTTTCAGGCGTAAAAAATGCAGCAGCGGGAAAATCATCCCCGGTAGACGTTTCAGCAGCCATGATCCGAGCCTGGTGCCGCTTCCTGCCCCAAAATAAGCGCCGTCAGGAGAACAAAAGAAGAAATGCCGCTAGGAGGCGCTCAGCAGGCCGTCAGGCGCCTTCGTCGACTGGATGACCCGCAGGTCATCTCGAGCGGCTTTTGCTCCTCAGCGAGGCTCTGGCGAGCCGTCATTTTCCGCCTCGTCGGACCAGAAATCGGGTTCGAAAATGTCGAAGCGCATTCGCTCCTGCACAGCGCCGGTCAAAAACGCCTCGCTCATTGGAACAGCGTAACTTCGGTAACTCGCCTGTCCGGTTCTTTCGATGAGGAGGCCTTCTTCCTGCGCCGTCAGCAGGAGCTTGATGGCGCCCGCTGAAGTCAGCTTCAATTGGCGCGCGACCAGAGCGCTGGTGACGGCAGGACGCGCCATTGCGAGGAGCAGCACTTCCCTCAGTCGGCCAACACGCCGACGACGAGAAAGCGCGTCGCGTGCGCGCTCGGCAAAAAGCCGCAGACGGTTTTCCAGTTCGAGATGCGCGCGAGCACCGGCAGTGATGGCGTCAAGCCAGAGGCGGTCGCCGGCTTCACCAGTAGCGATCTTCCAGGGACCTCCGCTGAGCTTCAGGCCAAGCGCGACAAGCCCGCCTTGTGTACCGTTGAAGCGCCCTGCGCTCCAGCGATCGCCGATCAGGAGGCTTGCGACGGTATCTCCACGCCCCAGCGGCGCGTGCCGACGCCAGAGGGAAGCCATGCGCCCGCCTGCCAGAAGAGGAGGAGAGGGGGGCAAGGCCCGGCATGCACGTGCCCAGGCCTCGACCGCCACAACCATGTCCCAGCGGTCGCGGACGCCGGACTGTTTTCCCAAAAGTTCGGCACTATCACTCGAACCGAACCAGTCGAGGAGAAGGCCGGGATCATTGAGGATCGTTTTGAGGCCGATCGGGGCGCCGATCGCCGCTTTCCAATGCGTGAGGTCATAGTCGCTCGTCTGAATCCGGCCGCGGCCGTCGACGGCAAGTGTATCTTCGGAAAGTTCGAAGTTGTCGATCCAGGCGAGCGCGCGCCGTTCGAGGAGGGCCATTCGACTTGTCCAGGGCCGGCGGACAGGGCTCGATCGCATTCGATCGTCAAGTCGCTCTAGGGCGCCTTGCGCATGAGCATATGGCAGCAAAATGCCATCCAGTAGCAGCCCATTCGGCTCACCCATGCTATTTTCCGGCTCTGGCATGTTGACGAGAAAAGGCCCGCGTTTGTGGGATATTGAATAGGATAATTAAACTAAAACGAGCTTTTGGAAAGCAAGAACTTATCCTCTAATAATTGGATAAGGGACAAGGGCCATTATCATTGATCCAAAATGTGATGTCTTATATGAGATGATCGGTGGATCTGGACGGGAAGCAGTGATGAAAAGCGGGAGTAAACGGCCCTTGCGTGGGCTGCGCGCCTTTCTGGCGCTGCCGGAGGACGAGACCCAGCAGGAAAAGGCCGAGCATGCCGAAGCCTTTGCTTCCGATGCCAATCTCCATTGTGAGGGCAGCCTCGATTGCGTTTCG
Organism: Sphingobium sp. AP50; assembly: GCF_900109095.1. Classification (GTDB taxonomy): domain Bacteria; phylum Pseudomonadota; class Alphaproteobacteria; order Sphingomonadales; family Sphingomonadaceae; genus Sphingobium. The sequence goes on along the minus strand of NZ_FNYZ01000021.1, from coordinate 82,388 downwards.
TTCGAAGATTCTGATAACACGTTGGTTGGTTCCCACCCTGAGCACCTATCCGACGGGCTCGTGGAGACTAACGACGCTGGAGATGGGTATGCAGCCAGGCTCCTTGAGATCTCTCACCCCGTTGCGACGACATTTCCGATCGTAGCCCAGTCTGTGTTGCCGGGACCCGGCCAACGATGGGGCTATGGTGCGCGTAAACAAGAGATGGCAGCCCGTCGTGCCTCGCGCGATGCTGAGCGGGCTCGCGCGCCACTCGACCGGTTCGAGACGGTACTCGCATATTTGCCCACAACTGGCCGACCGGCTGTCGATTATGATCTTGTGGTGGCGACGCTCGAGGCAAGCGCCGCCAATACGGTTCGGGGCCTATTGGCCGACATGCGCGGCTTTGGAGAGGCATGCCGACAGCGAGGGGTTAGCGCACTGCCAGCGCAGCCGGCCTCGGTGATCGCCTTTTTGCGGGCGCGGGCAGACGGGCAAGGGGGCAAAGGGGCCAAGCCTTCGACCCTCTCGCGCATTCTCTGGGCGATCGGCACTTTTCACCGGCTGTTCGAGCTTGATGATCCGACCAAGGACGATCTGGTTCGACTTGAAATGAAGGCGTTGCGTCGGCGCCTCGGTGTGGCGCAGACACAGGCGCGGCCGCTCCGGTTCAAGGGTGCAGTGCGCGACCCGGTTAAGGAGACTGCACGTGGCGTGAGCCTTCAGGCACTGTTGAAGGCATGCGGTGACGACGAAAAAGGGGCGAGGGACTTTGCTCTGCTTTCGATCGCTTATGACACAGGTCTGCGGGCTTCGGAGCTCGTAGCCATTGAGGTCGAGCACATCCTGCCTTCCAGTGATCCGCATACAAGGTTGCTGGCTATACCGCGACATAAGGGAGACCAGGAAGGGGAGGGGGCAACTGCCTTTCTGTCAGAGCGGAGCGTGCTTGCATTGCAGGCCTGGCTTTCCGCGCTCGCGGGACTCGCAAGCGTTCCTGAAGTGACGACAGGTCCGATCTTCCGTCGGTTGTTCGTGAAACGTCGCAAGCCGCAGGAGCCGCGTGCGCTCCGGCGACTTGAGAGGCGGCAAGCTGCGGAACGGCACCTGGGACTCGATTTGGGATCAGATCGAGATCCCGAGCTATTCAGGACAGGTATCGACTCTATGACGGTCGTGACGGCAGGTGTACAGGCGCTGCGGCCTCAGGCGGTAACGCAGATATTCAAGGCGCGGTTGAGCGACGCCTGGGAGCAGGGGCTGCTGGCTGATCTCTCGCTTGATGAATATGTCAGTTGGTACAAGGGGATCAGCGCGCACTCGACCCGTGTAGGGATAACTAACGACCTTTTCGCTAGCGGCGAGGATCTTGCAGGTATTATGGACGCGCTACGTTGGCGTTCGCCGAAGATGGCTCTTGCATATAACCGCAATCTGGCCGCTGAACATGGCGCTGCGGGACGATTGCTCAGCGCGATGAAATAACAGGATACCGACTCGTCAGCATTTTCGTGTCGAAATGCCGTCTCGCAGGTCAACTGCGCCGAAAAAGTCGAAAGGGTGTCAATGGCATTGATCCAACCACCGGCTCGCTCCCATGTTCCGGCTGGCCGCTGTCAAGGTGGCGTAGCGATCACCAGCCTGACATAACGCCCCCCATATGTTCACCGGCCGGCGGGTACCCGTTGCGCAGGAAAAACGCGTTAAGGGCATATTGTGGCAAACGACCCCAAAGGCCGTCAACCGGACCGGTATAATATCCCATTTTACCGAGCATGGGTTGAATCTGCAGATTGCGCTGCACGGGCTGCATCGCGCGATACTGTGCGGTCAGTTCGCGCAGACGCTCGGACAAATTAGCGCTACATTTCGCGAGGTCGACGCCGGTCATTCTGGCGACTATCGCGAGCGTCACGAACTGGACTATTGCTCTTTGTGCGCCGTGGACCCCTTCTACGGTCTGAATCTTGTCGACGCTGCGCCATTTCCATCTTTGTTGGCTATGTAGATATCTACCTCTCGGCTCACATTCTCCAGCATGACCACCACTGAAAAGCTGCCGCGTCAGCTTGCGTCACCGTTCTTTCGATAGAAGAAGTCCCCCCATCACATCATAGCTCTTGTCGCCATTCAACTGGATCTCCATTCCGCCAATCTTCGCCCTGAAGATGCCAGCGCGTGATTTTGCGACCTAGTCAAAGACGGTCCAAGCGCCCGACATTAACAGTATGTCCTCTGCAGCGCCGGAAGGCCGCAAGCCGCTGTCAGTTATGACGAGGGGCCTCACCTTACTTCCTGAGGGAAGGAGCGTTGCCAGCATCCAATCACCACCACCGTTCGACAGGCGCAGATTTGCAAGGTCGTCAACCCAGGGCTTGCCTTGGCTCTTCGGAAAATGCGGCTACAGCCGCGCCATCTGCTCGCTCGTCAGCCAGTACAGGTCACTCAAATCCTGTCTCCTCGCGGAGACTGAATCATATCCAAACGTTCACATCAATGGGGTCTGACCCTACATCCGGGTCGCACCGCTATGATCTGTCGAAGGTAGCTTCCGCCGCGGATATGATCGTGCAGAGTTGCGATAACATCCTGATCTCCAATGCGTGATCTGCATCGTCATGCGCCGCGCACGTATCTTCGATCAGGGTGACGGCAAGCCCTCTGTCATGGCCCTCCCGAACGGCGCTGCTCACGGCAAGCGTGGTGGATATTCCTGATACATAAAGCTGCGTCACGCCCAGCCGTGCGATTTGTGCATCCAGGCTGGTGCCAATGAATGGGCTCACGCCATGTTTGACGATGTCGATATCAGCAGGGCAGGGCGCAAGCGCAGGATGTACGGCGGCGCCCGATGATCCCAGTTGCAACAATCCGCTGCCCTTGAAACTGGAGAACAGCGGAGAAGCCGCAGGCGCTTCAGCGAAATCGCCGCTAAACGCGACGCGCACATGAGCGACCGGCACCCCGGCCGCTCGCGCTTTCATCAGAACATGCGCGGAATTTTCCAGGATATGGCGGCGGGCGACCTGATCCTTCATCGGCTCATGGGCGAGCAGATCGTTGATAAGGTCGATAATAAGATAGAGGCTGGACATGGCGAATCCGACTTTCAGTCCGTTGCTCAATGCTTTTTGACGATATCTTCGAACAGGATCATGCCGAGGAGTGGGTCTTCCTTGCGTACCTTCCCGCCCATCGGATCGATCCGCACATCGATCAGGCCAGGGCCGTGGCTATCCCGCGCAGCAATGATGGCCGCATACAGACTGTCCCGATCATCCGCCATCCAAGCAGAACAGTCGAAGGCGCGAGCAATCCCGGCATAGTCGGACAGGCCCAGGTTGGTATTGACTGTGCGGCCATAGGCTATGGCCTGCCCATGATATTCCGTGCCCCATTTGCCATCATTGCTGACGAGCACGATCAGGGGGAGGGCGGCTCGGCGCATCGTGTCCAGTTCGGCCAGAAAGAAACCGATCGATCCGTCACCGGTGACGAGGAGGGTCGGCGCAGCTATATCTCCGCATGCCTCCGCCCGTTCGGCTTCGGCCGCAGCCATGCCGATGGCGATTGGAAAGCCCGATCCCATCGCCCCCAATGGTAGGTGATCGGCATAGCTGCGCGGCCCGTGCAGTCGCATGCGCGCGAAGGTGAAGTTCAATATGTCCGCGCCGTCGCCTACCAGAATGCGATCTGGCGGAAACAGCGCGTCCAATGCTGCGCCGATTTCGATCTGATGCACGGGGGAACCATCTTCCACGCAGAAGCCGTCGATCCTTGCCTTGCGTTCGGACAAGGCATCTTCGATCCACTGCGCGTCGCGTGTGAAGTCCTGCTGTTCCAATGCGTCGGCAATCAGGGTCAGGCTATCGCCCATATGGGCGACAATGGGCAGGTCCACCGCCACATTGCGTCCGATCGCGGCGGGATTGTCGTCAATGTGGATGAAGCGCGCCGTTTCGCCGAACCGAGGCGGCTTGCCATAGCCAAACCACATCGACATTTTCGCGCCGACCACGATCACCAGATCGGCGAGCGGCGCGGCCTTCTGCGCATAGGGCCAGGGGTAGCCTAGCGGAGCCACCTCCGGCACGATGCCCCGGCCCAGACTATTCCCCAGCACCGGAATGCCCATTGCAGCGAGCCGATTAAGCCCGGTTTCGCACCCGCCGCGCGCTGCGCCGACGTCCGTAACGATGATCGGCCTTTGCGCGTTGCCGATCAGCTCTGCGACCTCCGCAACCTGTGCATTACGGGCGGGCGGGAGGGGCAATGGAGGCTGTGCTGGCATGAGGGCATCCGGCACAGCCTGCGTCATCATGTCCATCGGCAGCACCAGCAGCGCCGGGCCGGGCACGCCCTCCGTCGCGGCCTTGCACGCGGCGGCGAAATATTCGCCCAGCCGATCGGGGGAGGGCACGGTACGGCTGAACTTGATGAAAGGCGCCGTCAGTTCATGCCGGTCGACGCTATAGGCGACCGCCGGTTCGATCCAGCTGTCGGGAAAGCGCGTCGCCAGGATCACGACGGGACTTTCCGACTGGGCCGCGGTCATGATGGCGGTCAGCGCATTTTGCATCCCCTGTTCGGCGATGATGCAGGCAAAGCCGATGCGTCCGGTTCGCCGGGCATAGCCGTCCGCCGCGCCGACCGTGCCGCTTTCATGCCGACCGCCGATGATACGGCCGCCCAGATCCTCGAACGCCATGAGCATGGGCGCGTGGGTGGCGCCTGCCAGCGCGAACAGGGTTCGTGCGCCGCTGGCATGGATTGCCTTCGCCAGCAGCGCTGCGCCGCTTATCTCCTGTCCGGTCGCGGTCATGGCTTTCTTGTCCCTTTATCGTGCGCCAACCCAGGCGCGTTCGTTGTGCAGGCGTGTCTCATAGTCGGCGATGTGCGCTTCGCGACGTTCGATCAGGCCGATTTCGTCCAGCCCCTCCAGCAGGCAATCGCGGCGGAACGGGTCCATGCTGAAGGGGAACCGATCGCCGGCGTCGGAGGTCACGACATTGCCCGTCAGATCGACCGTCACCGATCGGGCCTGCGCTACAGCCATCAGCCGATCGATCGCCGCCTGTGGCAGGACGATGAGTGCAAGGCCGTTCTTCGCACTGTTGCCGGAGAAGATGTCGGCGAAGCTGGGGGCAATCACGGCGCGGATGCCCATGTCGAGTAAGGCCCAGGGGGCATGTTCGCGACTGGAGCCGCAGCCGAAATTCTCGCCCGCGATCAGGATCGGTGCATCGCGGTAGCGCGGCTGGTCGAAAATATTGGCTGGGTCCTGACGCAACTGCTCGAACGCCCCCTGCCCAAGGCCAGAGCGGGTGATGACCTTCAGCCAGCGCGACGGAATGATGATGTCGGTATCGACATTCTTCGCGCCAAAGGGGATGGCGATGCCGGTTACAGAGCGAAAGGCGCGCATCAGGCGATCTCCATCCTGCGAATGTCGGTCAGATGGCCGGTCACGGCAGCCGCAGCGGCCATGGGTGGCGAAACCAGATGCGTGCGTGCGCCCGGCCCCTGCCGCCCCACGAAATTGCGGTTGCTGGTGGAGGCGCAGCGCTCGCCCGCTGGCACCTTGTCCGGGTTCATGCCAAGGCACATGGAGCAGCCCGGCTCGCGCCATTCAAAGCCCGCGTCGATGAAGATGCGGTCCAGCCCTTCGGCTTCGGCCTGACGCTTGACCAGTCCCGATCCCGGCACCACCATCGCCCGGCGGATACGCGCCGCGACCTTGCGGCCGCGCAGCACGGCTGCGGCGTCGCGCAGATCTTCGATCCGGCTGTTGGTGCAACTACCGATGAAGACTTGATCGATGGCGATCTCCTGCATCGGCGTGCCGGGTTGCAGCGCCATATAGTCGAGCGCCTTGCGCATCGCAGCGGCTTTGGCTGGATCGGTGTCGATGGCGGGCACGGCGCCGTCGATGGGCGCACTGTCTTCGGGACTGGTGCCCCATGTCACAGTTGGCGCGATATCGGCCGCGTCGATCTCCACCAGCCTGTCGAAAAGGGCGTCGGCATCGCTCCTCAACGTCCGCCACCATGCCATGGCGTCATCCCATGCAGCGCCTTGCGGTGCACGGGGACGGCCCTGCACATAGGCGAATGTCTTGTCGTCTGGCGCCACCAGTCCGGCGCGGGCGCCGGCTTCGATCGCCATGTTGCACAGCGTCATGCGGGCCTCGATCGACATGGCGTCAATCGTTGATCCCATGAATTCGATTACATGGCCGGTGCCGCCAGCGGTTCCGATCCGGCCGATCAGGTGGAGCGCCACATCCTTCGACGTGACGCCCAGCGCCAGCGCGCCGTTCACCCGCACCGCCATGTTGCGCGATTTACGCAGCAGCAGCGCCTGGGTCGCGAAGACCGTTTCGATCTCCGACGTGCCGATGCCGAAAGCCAGAGCGCCCAGCGCACCATGGGTTGACGTATGGCTGTCGCCGCAGACCAGCGTTACGCCCGGCAGGGTGAAGCCCTGCTCGGGGCCGACGACATGGACGATCCCCTGTTCGGGTGCGGTCATCTGATAATATTCGATGCCGAAATCGCGGCAGTTTTCCGCCAGCACCTGCAATTGCAACGCTGATTGCGGATCAGAGATCGGCGCATCGCGATCACTGGTGGGGACATTATGGTCGGGCATGGCCAACGTCAGGTCCGGGCGGCGCAGCCTGCGACCAGCGGCGCGCAATCCCTCAAAGGCTTGCGGCGTGGACACTTCATGGATCAGGTGGCGGTCGATGCCGATCAGGCAGGTGCCGTCATCCTGAACGGAGATGACATGATCGTCCCAGATCTTGTCGTAAAGCGTGCGTGCGGACATTGCGGGTCTTTCGGAAAAATGAGGGTCAGATCACGCCAGCGGCGGATAATCGGTCGATTTCGGCCTGATCCAGACCCAGCAGCGCGCCATAGATTTCGGCATTGTGCTGGCCGATTTCAGTCGGGGCGAGGCTGCGGATGCTGCCGGGCGTGTCGGACAATTTGGGGAAGCTGTTCTGCATCCTGAACTTGCCCCAGCGCGGACTATCCATTTCCACCAGCGCCTCGCGCGCGGCGAAATGCGGGTCTTCCAGCATGTCGGCGGCGCGATAGATTTTGCCGGCGGGAATGCTGTGTTCGATCATCAGCGTTTCCAGTTCGTCGACGGTCAGCGTGCGGGTCCAGTCGGCGATCAGGTCGTCCAGTTCGGTCTGATGCCTGCCGCGCGCGACATGCGTGGCGTAACGTTCGTCGCCGGCCAGTTCGGGGCGGCCCATCGCCTTGCACAGCCGACCGAAGATCGCATCCTGATTGGCGCCGATCAGATATTCGCCATCGCTGGTGGGGTAGACGTTGGACGGCGCGATCCCTTCCAGGATGGAGCCGGATCGGGTGCGGACATGGCCCTGCACCGCATATTCGGGAACCAGGCTTTCCATCACCTGCAATACGGCTTCATAGAGCGCGCTGTCGACCACCTGACCCCGGCCTGTGCGTTCGCGGGCATGGAGCGCGGCCAGCGCGCCCATGCAGCCATAGGTCGCGGCCAGACTGTCGCCAATCGACACGCCCATCCGGCTGGGCGCCCGGTCGGGATCGCCCACGATATAGCGCCATCCGCCCATCGCCTCGCCAATGCCGCCAAAGCCGGCGCGTGACGAATAGGGACCGGTCTGGCCATAGCCCGACACCCGCACGATGATTAGACGCGGATTGATCGCGTGCAGATCGTCCGGGCCAAGGCCCCATTTCTCCATCGTGCCGGGCTTGAAATTCTCGATCAATATGTCGGCCGTCGCCGCCAATTTGCGGACGATGTCCTGACCTTCCGGCACGCGCAGATTGGCAGATACCGATTTCTTGTTGCGGGCGACGACCTCCCACCACAGCTTGGCGTCGCCATGGCCCCAGTTGCGCATCGGGTCGCCCTGTCTGGGTGGTTCGACCTTGATGACATCCGCACCCATGTCGCCCAGCAATTGTCCGCAAAAGGGGCCGGCGATCAACTGGCCCAGTTCGATCACGCGGATGCCCGCAAGCGCGCCGGTGTTTTCCAAGTCCATCTCCTGTCAATCCCTCTGTTGAGCGGCGGGGAAGGGGCCGGCCCGGCTGACCATCGATGGTAGGGGCTTGCCCATGACATCGGTGAACCAGCAGTTCGCCGCGATCAGTGCATCGAGTTGGACGCCGGTCGCCACGCCCGAACGCTCCAGCAGATATTGCACATCTTCGGTCGGCACATTGCCGGCGGCGCCCGGCGCGAACGGGCAACCGCCCAGACCGCCCAGCGAGGCATCGATCGTCGTGGCGCCTGCCTCTACCGCGGCCCAGACATTGGCGAGGCCGGTGTTGCGCGTATTGTGGAAATGGCAGCGGATCGGCATGCCCGGAACCGCGTCCCGCACCCGCCTGACCAGCGCGGTCACTTCGGCCGGGACGGCGACCCCGATCGTGTCGGCTAGTGCGATTTCGCAGGGGCCAGCCTTGGCAAGTTCTATCGCCATCGCGACGACCCGGTCGGGCGAAACATGGCCTTCGAACGGACAGCCGAAGGCCGCTCCGATCGTGACCTGCGCGCTGCGTCCTGCCTCCTGCGCAAGGGCAAGGATATGCTGTGCGACCTGCATGGACTCGGCGCTGGTTTGGCCCTGATTGCGCATCGCGAAACTGTCGGTCGTGATGCAGACGGCCCCCAGTTGGCCGACCTTGGTGGCCAGCGCGCGCTCGGCACCGCGAACGTTCATCACCAGCCCGATGGTGATCACGTCGCTCCAGTCGGGCAGGGCCGTGATCACGGCTTCGGCATCGGCCATTTGCGGCACGCGGCGCGGATTGGCGAAGCTAGCCACTTCGATCCGGCGGATGCCGGCGGCGACGGCGCGTTCGATCAGCACGATCTTGTCGGCGGTCGACACGATCAGGCTTTCATTCTGAAGCCCGTCGCGCGGGCCGACCTCGACCAGTTCGATGCTTTTCACGCCGCCTCTCCCGTCAATATTCGGCCATCAGCCGTCCATAGCCATGCACCTTGTCATGGATGCCATTGACCCGCAGCGCATGCCAGTAGGTTGCGGTGTTGATCGCGATCACCGGCTTGCCCAGCCACAATTCAGCGGCGGCCGCCAGCCGGATCGCCGACAGGTTGGTGCCGACCTGAATGATCGCGTCGACATCATCGCCGTCCAATTGCTTCATCGCGTCGCGGATGCGTTCCGGCGTCTGTTCGGCGATGGCAATCCAGGACGGGCATTGCAGCGGAATGTCGCGCACCGTTTCATAGCCATAGTCGGACAGGAAGTTGCGCACTTCGGCATTGGCGGTCGGGAAATAGGGGGAGAGGAAGGCGATTTTCTTCACCCCGCCATAGGCGGCCAGCGCGGCCGCCGTGGCTTCTGACCCGGTCGAGACTTTGAGGCCCGACACCTCTTCCACATTCTCGCGCCATTTGCGGCCGCCTTCGGCCCCGCCGAAGAAGGTGACCGCGGACATGCCCATGACCAGATAATCGGGCTGACAGGTCAGCACGCCGCGCACGGCGTCGATCGTGTTATGGCTGATTTCCCACGCGCCGGCCATGAAGGTCTCGTTCGACACCGCTTTGGCATTGTCGACGACGATGCGGCTATAATGATTGGTAACGCCATGGGGGCGCAGATCGTCGAAATCGGGCTGGACGATGGTGTTGGTCGACGGACCAAGCACGCCGAACTTCATGCGCGGGCCAAGCGCATCGGCGCTGCGACGGACAGGCGCTTCACGGACAGGGGTTTCGATGGTCATGCGATGCTCTCCGCTTCTTCGAGACTCTTGAACATGGCCTGCTTGAGCAGATGATCGCGGCGCAGGTCCGGGTCGGCGTGGATCTGCGCCATGCGCTCGCGCCGCAACCGGCTGGCTTCGCCCGCGCCCTGCTCCATGAAAGCCATATTCTCGATCGTCTGGGCCTGAATGAAGTTGCGGGTCACGGTGCGCCGCTGCCGGTCGAAACGGTCGAGCAGCGCCTTGTCCCCGTCCTGCCGCAAGATAGCATAGACCTTTTCGGTCAGGTTCCAGGCGTCATGAATGCCGCTGTTCATGCCGAAGCCGCCCAGCGGATTGTTGAGGTGGGCGGCGTCGCCGATCAGCAGCATCCGTCCCTTCACGAAGCGCTCGGCCACCCGCTGGTGCACGCGATAGATGGTGCGATGTTCGGTGACGACGGGGACGTCGCCGACGATCCGGCTGAAAACCTTCGCCGCGTTGGCGTCGGAAATCAGTTCCTCGTTCGTCAGGGCGCCATCAGCCGGAACCAGTACGCGCCATAGCGTCGGCACGCGCAACAGCACCAGCCATTCGTCGGGATCGGAGATATAGTTCACATAGGACAGATTGGGGACATGGTCCTCGATCGGCAGCGCAGTCGACAGGCTGACGAACTTTTCCTCATAGGTGAAGCCTTCGAATGCGACGCCCATCTTCTCGCGCACGACCGATCGCGATCCATCGGCACCTATCAGGAATTTGGTGAAGACTTCCGTCAGGATGCCATTGTCCTCGATCGTCGCGATCACGCCGTCGGCGGTTTCACGGGCATCCACCAGGCGCGCGTTGAACCGCATGTCGATCTTGGGATCATCGATCATTCGCTGCGCCAGCAGATTCGCCATGTGAAATTGTTCGCATTGCAGGCGGAAGGGGAAGCGCGCCCGGTCTGCAATTTCAGCAAGGTCGAAATCGATCACGGCGCCGCTCTGGCGGTCGCGCATATGATAGACGGGTGCTTTCAGGCCCCGATCGATCAGGGGCGCCACTGCGTCGATTTCGTCCAGCATCTCCAGCGTCGAGGCATGGAAGGTGGAGGCGCGCAGATCATGCGCGCAGGAGGATTGCGCTTCGCACAGCATGACATCGATGTTCATCGCCGCGAGCCGCGACGCCGCGATCGTGCCCACGGGTCCGGCGCCCACGACGAGGGCCTCTACTTTGCGCATTGCTTCCTCATTGTTCGGAGAACTGACCCATCCGCATTGCATCAGGGCGGGCAGGGGGCGAACCGCGCTGCCGCCAAATCATCGCCAGGCGAACGAACAGGGCCGCCGACTGCTTGACAGGAGGAAGCGTTGGACGAAATCTTCGCTGCATGAATAGCGATACCATGCCCGTGAAAGAAAAGGATCACTCGATCAGGGCGATCGCCCGCTGCATCGCGGTCTTGCAGGCGATCAATCGCGGCAGCGGCCTGACCCTGACCGAGATTGCCCATAGCGCGGCGATCCCGCACCCCACCGCCACCCGCATCATCAAGACGCTAATCGATGAAGGGCTGATCGAACAGGAACCGGCTCGCAAACGCTATCGCCCTACCGCTCTGGTCCAGACGCTGTCCTGCGGTTTCCAGAATCATGACCGGCTGGTCGTAACGGCCCGACCGCATATCATGCGCCTGACCCAGCAGTTCGACTGGCCGATCAGCCTGGCGACACGCGTCGGGCAGGCCATGGTCGTGCGCGATTCGACCAGCACCATCACATCGCTGACCTTCAACAACTATTACCCCGGCTGGCAGGTGCCCTTGCTGCCATCGGCATCGGGGCGCGCCTATTTCGCCTATGCGCCGGCCGATGAGCAGGCCGAATTGCTGAAACAATATCGCACCAGCGGGCAGGGGATCGATTCGCTGACCCTGCGCGATTTCGAAAGCGGGGACGCAGTGCGCAAGATCCGGGAACAGGGCTATGCGGCGGTCGCGCGCAACCATTATTCCGCCAATCCGGGCAAGACGTCGTCCATCGCCGTCCCCCTGTTCGAAGGGGACAGGCTGGTCGGATCGCTGGCGCTGATCTTCTTCGCCAGCGCCATGTCGATGACCGATGCGATCCAGCGCCTGCTACCGCCGTTGCGGGACACGGCGGCCGCCATCAGCCGCGACCTGATCCAGATGGCGGCGTGACCGCCTGATTTCTTCGCCAGGCGAACGGGCGATGCGTCCCCATTGTGACCCTGGCCCGCGTCATTAGTCCTGCCTCTCATCGACTTGCGGCCCCGGCGGCCGCGCGGCTGGCGGAGCAGATATGGCCAATCCCATTCTTCGTGAAAAATTGCAGGCGGGCGAGTTCATCGTCGCGCCGGGCATTCAGGATATGATCACGGCGGTCATCGCCAATGAAGTCGGCTTCGACGCCGTTTATGGCACGGGCTACTGGCTGACCGCGTCCGCCTATGGCCTGCCGGATGCCGGCATCGCGTCGGTCACGCAGATGACCGATCGCATGGCGACGCTGGTGCGATCGTCCACCGCGCCAGTGATCGCCGACGCCGATACCGGCTATGGCGGGCTGCTCAACGTCCATCATACCGTGCGCGCCTATGAAGAGGCGGGCGTGACCGCGATCCAGATCGAGGATCAGCAATTCCCCAAGAAATGCGGCCATACGCCCTTCAAGCGGATCGTGCCGCTGGAAGAGATGGTGGCGAAGATCAAGGTGGCGCAGGACGCGCGGCAGGACGAGAATTTCCTGATCATCGCCCGCACCGACGCGCGGCAGAGCGAAGGGCTGTCGGGCGTGATGCGCCGGATGGAAGCCTATGCGCAGGCCGGGGCGGACATATTGTTCCCCGAAGCGCTGGCGAGCGAGGAAGAGATGCGCATCCAGTGCGCGGCGATCGACCGGCCCTTCGTCGCGAACATGGCGACGGGCGGCGTCACCCCGATCCTGCCGGTCGACACGCTCAAGCAGATCGGCTTTTCGATGGCGATTTTCCCTGCGCTCGCCAGCCTTGCGTCGGCGGCTGCGGTCCATGCGGCGCTGAGCCAATTGCGGCAGGCCGGGGATGGATCGGGCGGCGACATGCCGGTCTATGACTTCAAGCGTTTCTGTTCGCTGATCGGCTTCGAGGATGTCTGGGCCTTCGAACGCAAATGGGCCGACGCCGAAACCAACTGACCCTTCCATCGGAGAGAATGACCATGGCACGCTGGCTGAAACGCGGCGACAAGACCAACGAGAAACCCGCTGTCCTGACGCAGGTGCGCGAAACGGTGGAGCGGGCGTTGGCGGACATATCGGTGCGCGGCGATGATGCCGTGCGGGAGATGTCGGGCAAGTTCGACGGCTGGGCGCCGGAGAGCTTTCGGCTGTCGGACCGCGAGAAGCAGGATTGCCTTGACCAACTGTCCGCGCAGGACCTGAAGGACATCGAATTTGCGCAGACGCAGGTGCGCAACTTCGCCCGCATCCAGCGGGACAGCATGAAGGATGTCGAGGTGGAGACGCTGCCCGGCGTCGTGCTGGGCCATCGCAACGTGCCCGTCAATGCGGCCGGATGCTATGTGCCGGGCGGCAAATATCCGCTGCTGGCCTCCGCCCATATGTCGGTCATCACAGCGAAGGTCGCCGGTGTGCCCCGCGTCGTGACCTGTGCGCCGCCCTTCCAGGGCAAGCCTGCGCCTGCGATCGTGGCGGCGCAGGTGCTGGCCGGGGCGGATGAAATCTATGTGCTGGGCGGCATTCAGGCGGTCGGCGCGATGGCGCTGGGCACTGCGTCGATCGCGCCGGTCGACATGCTGGTGGGGCCGGGCAACGCCTTCGTCGCGGAGGCCAAGCGTCAGCTTTATGGCAAGGTCGGCATCGATCTGTTCGCCGGTCCTACCGAAACGCTGGTGATCGCGGACGAGATTGGCTGCGACGGCGAACTGGCGGCCACCGACCTGCTGGGGCAGGCCGAACATGGGCCGGACAGCCCGGCGATCCTGCTGACCACGTCGGAGGCGCTGGCGCGTGAAACGATGCGCCAGATCGAGCGATTGCTGACCATATTGCCGACCGCCGCCCATGCCGGGCGTGCCTGGGCCGATTATGGCGAAGTGATCGTGGCGCAGGATGATGCGGAAATGGTGCGGATCGCCGACGAAATCGCGTCGGAGCATGTGCAGGTGATGACCGCCGACCCCGATTATTTCCTGAACAACATGACCAACTATGGCGCGCTGTTTCTGGGGGCGCGGACCAATGTCAGCTATGGGGACAAGGTGATCGGCACCAACCATACGCTGCCGACCGGCAAGGCCGCGCGCTATACCGGTGGGCTGTGGGTTGGCAAGTTCCTGAAGACCTGCACCTATCAGAAGGTGATGACCGATGAAGCGAGTGCCCTGGTGGGTGAATATTGTTCGCGCCTGTGCGGGCTGGAGGGCTTTGCCGGTCATGGCGAGCAGGCCAATATCCGCGTGCGCCGCTATGGCGGGGTCGATGTGCCCTATGCCGGGACCGCTGCGCCATCGGCGTTGACGGCGGTCGATGCCTGACCCGCTGCCCCGCACGCCAGCCTTCCGGCTGGAGGGGCGACGCGCGCTGGTGACGGGTGCGGGCAAGGGCATAGGCCTTGCCTGCGCGGCGGCGTTGGCACAGGCCGGGGCGGAGGTGATGCTGGCTGCGCGCACGCTAACGGATGTGGAAGCCGGGGCGGCGGCGATATGGGACATGGGTGGACGGGCGCAGGCCTTGCGGCTGGACGTTGCCGATATCGATGCGGCGCAGGCCGCGATCGCGGCCGAAGGGCCATTCGACATCCTCGTCAACAATGCCGGCACCAACCGGCCGATGCCGATGCACCAGGCGACACCGGCGGATTATGACGCGGTGATGGACCTGAATGTCCGCGCCGCCTTCTTCGTGGCGCAGGCGGTGGCGCGCGGGTTGATCGCCGCCAGGCGGCCGGGGTCGCTGATCCATATCGGATCGCAAATGGGGCATGTGGGCGGCGTCAACCGATCGCTCTACTGTGCCTCCAAATGGGCGATCGAAGGCATGTCCAAATCCTTTGCGCTGGATCTGGCCGGTCATGGCATAAGGTCGAACACGATCGCGCCGACCTTCATCGAAACGCCGATGACCCGGCCCTTTTTTGAGGATCCGGCGTTCCGTGACCGCGTGCTGGCGCGGATCAAACTCGGCCGGATCGGCCGGGTCGAGGACATTATGGGCGCGGTGGTCTTCCTCGCTTCGGAGGCTTCTGCGCTTGTCACCGGGACCAGCATCATGGTCGATGGCGGATGGACGGCGGATTAGCCGGACCGGCGCTTAACTTCGCATATGTCCCGCCAGATGCGACATTTTCTGTCCAAGCCCTGATCCTATCGGAAAGTCGCGTTCGACCGCTGAGATGGTTCTTCTTGTCTCATGGCCGGGGAGAATAGGACAGAGAGGGTGGATTGCCGCCATTCCCCTCCCGCCTGCGGGAGGGGCAGCGAGACTTGCGCGCGTAGCGCGTTAGTCGCAGCGGGGTGGGCTGTAGCTACGTCCAGCCCACCCCCTAACCCCCTCCCGTAAACGGGAGAGGGAATATGCCCGCATCTGGTCCAGACTGTGTGAAAACGCGGCAGATGTGGTACTATGATCCAACGGTTTGGAGGATCACATGGGTCGCTTCATTGCGGGTGCGGATCGCACCCAGACGACGCTGTTTCCGCCTTGCATGGACGATTGGATCGACGAGGAAAATCCGGTTCGGGTGGTCGATGCGTTCGTAGACGCATTGGATCTTTCGGGGCTTGGATTTGAGGGTGTCGCACCGGCATCGACCGGCCGCCCGTCCTATCATCCATCGGTGCTGCTGAAGCTCTACATTTACGGGTATCTGAACCGCGTCCAGTCGAGCCGGCGCCTGGAGCGGGAGGCCGGTCGCAACGTCGAACTGATGTGGCTGTTGGGTTGCCTTGCGCCCGATCACAAGACGATCGCGGACTTCCGGCGCGACAATGGCGTTGCGATCAAACAGGTCTGTAGCCGCTTCGTCATGCTGTGCCGGGAGATGGACCTGCTCGCTGGTCGGAGCGTCGCCATCGACGGCAGCAAATTCAAAGCGGTCAATAATCGCGACCGCAACTTCACCAAAGCCAAGCTCCAGCGCCGACGGCAACAGATCGAGGAAAGTGTCGCGCGGTATCTCTCGCAGTTCGACACGGCCGATCGCCAGGAGCCGACCGAGGTGCTGGCCGCCAAGACCGACCGGCTCAAAGAGAAGATAGCCAGGCTCGGTGACGAGATGAGGCGTCTGGACGCATTGGAAACGCAGATGCTGTCTTCGCCGGACCAGCAAATCTCGCTGACCGATCCCGATGCGCGATCCATGTCGTCGAGCGGGCGCGGGACAGGCGTGGTCGGCTACAATGTCCAGGTGGCGGTCGATACGGACAACCATATCATCGTCACGCACGAGGTGACGAACGTCGGAACCGATCGGGCTCAGCTCAGCGGCATGGCAACGAAGGCCAAGGCCGTTTTGGGCGCAGAGCAACTCGATGTGGTGGCCGATCGCGGCTACTTCTCCGGCGAACAGATACTGGCCAGCGAGCAGGCCGGGGTAACCGTCACACTGCCAAAGCCGTTGACCTCACAAGCCAAGGCCGCTGGCCGCTTTGGAAAGCAGGACTTCGTCTATATCCCCGATCAGGACACGTATCGCTGCCCAGCCGGCGAGGTGCTGAAATACCGCTACACTACCGTGGAAGCAGGTCTGACGGTAAGCCGATATTGGACGAGCGCCTGCCCCAGATGCCCCATCAAGGCGCGTTGCACACCGGCCCCGGAACGCAGGGTCACGCGGTGGGAGCATGAGCACATACTAGAGGCCATGCAGTGCTGCCTGGATGCAGATCCGAACGCCATGCGGGTGCGGCGCCAAACCGTCGAGCATCCCTTCGGCACCCTCAAAGCCCGAATGGGCGCCACGCACTTCCTCATGAAAACCAAGCGACACGTCTCAACCGAGATGGCACTCCATGTTCTTGCCTATAACCTCACCCGTGTGCTCAGCATCCTGGGAACCCGGAAAATGCTGGCCGCCATTGCCACATAAGGGAGCGTGTTGCTCGACCCGGCTTGCACATCTTCCCCCACATGCCTTCGATCACCGCGCGCCGTTTTTACACAGCCTGGGTCGCTTCCAGACCGTCTGACTATCTTCACGCCACCTAGAGGATGCGCGGTACGTCGACCATCTCGGTGACGCTTTGCGCCGCCGCGCTCTCCCAGCCCAGCCCGTCGTCCCAGTCCTTGGCCACGAAGCGACGGCCGGTCCATGCCACGGATTCGTCGGCGGCCAGCCACAAGGCGGGCGGTACGATGATGTCGGCGGGCAGCAGCCCGGCCAGCGTGCCTTCGCTGCCGCCGCCGCTATTCTTTCCAGCGCGGAAGCCGGGGATGGCGCGCTGGCCGATATTGTCGCCGGGGATCAGGGCCGTGTCGCTGGCGCCGCCGGGTAGCAGGCCGTTGACGGTGACGCCGCTGCCGGCCAGGTCGCGCGCCCAGATCGCCGTGCTGGCCTCCAGCGCGGCCTTGCTGGCGCCATAGGGGCCCCGCCCGCTGACGGTCATGGTCGGGCCGGATGTCAGCATGTTGATGATCCGGCCAAAGCCCTGCTGCACCATGGCCGGGGCCAGACACTGCGCCATCAGGAAAGGCCCGACGATGTTGGTAACGATCAGCCGCTCATAGCCGGCCGTGTCCGCTTCCCAGAAGGGCGTGGGGTCGGCGCGATCGAACCGGGTCATCGCTTCGGCCGGACTGCGCGCGGCATTGTTGAGCAGCACGTCGATCCCGCCCAATCGGCCCCGCGCCATGCTGGCGATGCGGGTGCAATCCGCCTCCAGCGCGACATCGGCCAATTCCCCGATACAGCATCCCGGCGCGATCGCATTGGCGTCCGCCACGGTCTGGCCCAGTTCGTCGCCATTGCGAGCGGCGGTGAGTAGCAGCCGGGCGCCCTGTTGCGCGAAGGCCAGCGCCATTTCCCGGCCGAAGCCACGCCCGCCACCGGTGATGAGGATGCGGCGACCCTGTAGGGAGGGATAGAGAGCCATCGGGTCAGATCCTGATGAAGGGATGGGCGGTGTCGTTGAGCGGTTCGCACCCGTCCTGGGTAATGAGCCAGAGATCCTCCAGATGCACGGTCCCGCCCATGTCGGTCTGCATGATCGGGCAATCGACGCTGAGGATCATATCCTGTTCGATCAGATGGTCGGCCTTCACGAAATGGAGCGCATCGCCCTCATAGGCTTCGTCGGTATGGAACAGGCCGACGCTGTGGGGCGAGGAGGGCGTCGCCATGTCGAAGCCGGCGGCGGCAATGGCACCGCGTCCCGCCGCCATGACATCCGAATAGCGGATGCCTGGCCGCAGCGTGCGCGCCACCGCATCATTGGCGATCTGCGCGGCCTCCATCGCGTCCCTGAGCGCCTGTCCCGGTTCGCCCACACAAACGGTGCGGCCATAATCGCCATGGTAGAAGCCATAATGGCTAACGGCATCGACCTGAAAGGCGCGACCTTCGCGGATCAGGCCGTCGCGCTGGCGATAGGCGATATTGTCGACCGACAGGAACAGCGGCATGCCGCCACGTCGGCCGGTTTCGGCGTGGAAGGCGAGGCGGAGGTCTTCATAGCTGTCGCCTTCGCGCATCGAGAGGACACTGGCGCGGGCGGCTTCCGCATTGTTGCGCGCGGCGTGGCGCATCAGCGCGATTTCATGCGCAGACTTGATCATCCGCACCCGGCGCAGCAGCGATTCGGCGGTGCGCCAGACGAAATTGTCGCCCAGCAGGCTTTGGGGCAGCGGACCATCGACCGCGATCAGGCTGTCGGGTGCGATGGTGGCCAGTGCATCGCCCAATGCGTTCCGCTGGCCGGAATAAGCAGGGGTTCGGTCCAGCAGGTCCAGGGTCGAAGCGCGGGTCGCCCGTTCGAACGGGTCGGGCGCACTGCCGGGGGCCGAGCGGAAGAAGCTGGGCGGGGCGGCCGCGCCCTCCGGCTCGCTGCCGGGCGCGGTATAGAGGAACATCCGCAGCGGACCGTCCGCATCGGCCGCGTCCATGTCGAAGAAATAATGGATGAACTGCGAGGTGATCAGGATCGCCGGGCTGTTGCGATCGACCGGCACCACCGCCAGCGCCGTACCCAATTGCCCCATGGCGACGGTTTGCGGCCAGAAGCCGGTGGCGTGATAGATGTTGATCGGATCGGTCAGGACGAAGGCGCTGACGCCGGCCGCTGCCATCACGGTTTCGGCGCGATCGCGGTTCATCAGGGGTGTTGGCAGACTCATGGTGCAGCCTCCTTGGCGCAACGACGGACCGTTGCTGGGGTGAGGCAGGGCTAGGCAGGGTGCGGCGTGGCGCAAATGCGGGCAGGTGATTTCATCGCCTGGTGAAAAAAATGCAGGATTTGCCTGTCCCGCCCGAAGCCGAATCGGCACCCATGGTGCACGGCAATGGACGGCCGGCATGTCAGGATGAAGACAGCCGGCTGGCCTTAGACGGAATGATCGGCTCGCGCGACGGACGGCTTTTGCAGCCGGCGTCGGGAAAAGGCGGGACGACGATAAGAATGCCCGGCACAAGCAGGGCAGAGACGGGGAAACGGGATCGCATAATGACCGATATTGTCGTGACGAGTCTGATCAATGGTTCGCCGGTGGCGAATGCGGGCGGTCACCTGATGCCGGTCATCAATCCCGCGACCGAGGAACTGGTGTGCCAGTTGCGCGAGGCCGATGTGCAGGAAGTGGGCGATGCGGTCGCTGCGGCGCGTTCTGCCTTCCCGTCCTGGGCGGCGATGGGCACCGACCGGCGCAACGATATTCTCTATGCCATCTGCGACACGCTGACCGCCCATGCCGATGAGCTGGCGGAGATGGAGGTGCGCACCACCGGCCTGCCGATTAGTGGCGTGCGTCCGCTGGCACGCCGTGCCGCGCATAATTTCCGCGCCTTTGCTGAAGTGGCCAGTACCCTGTCGGGCGAAAGCTATTCGCAGGCCGAAAATTACATGACCTATGTGACGCGCGAGCCGAAGGGCGTTGGCGCGCTGATCGCGCCATGGAATGCACCGCTGGCGCTGGGATCGATGCGGATCGCCACCTGCATCGCCTTTGGCAATACATGCGTGCTCAAGCCGTCCGAATATACGCCGCTGTCGATGTTCCGCATGGTCGAACTGATGCATGAGGCGGGGCTGCCCGACGGCGTGGTCAATCTGGTCAACGGCCGCGGGCATGTGAGCGGCGAGGCGATGGTGTCGCATCCCGACATCGACATGATCGGCTTTACCGGCGGATCGGAAACGGGGCGGCGCATCATGGCGACGGCGGGGCGCAACCTGAAGCCGGCTATCCTGGAACTGGGCGGCAAGTCGGCGGCGATCGTGTGCGCCGACGCCGATCTCGATCAGGCGCTCGATGGCGCGTTGCTGGGCATCTATTCCAACAATGGCCAGCAATGCCTGGCGGGGTCGCGCATCCTGGTGCAGCGGTCGATCGCGGACCGGTTCATCGCCGATTTCGTGGCGCGGGCGAAGGCGATCCGCATCGGCGATCCGATGGCGGCGAGCACGCAGATCGGCCCGCTTGCCTTTGCCGCGCATCGCGACCGGGTGCTGTCCTTCGTGGACGTCGCGACGCAGGATGGGGCGGAACTGCTGACCGGTGGCGGCCGGCCGGATGGTTTCGACCAGGGCTTCTATATCGATCCGATCGCGGTGCTGGCGCCGTCCAATGCGGCGCGCATCTGTCAGGAGGAGGTGTTCGGTCCCTTCGCCACCTTCGTCATCTTTGACGAGGTGGAGGATGCCATCCGCATCGCCAATGACAGCGCCTTTGGTCTGGTCGCCTATGTATGGACCGGCTGTGTGACGACGGCGATGCGGTGCAGCAAGGGCATTCGCGCGGGCACCATATGGATCAACACGCCGATGATGCGCGAATTGCGTGCGCCCTTTGGCGGGTTCCGGGAATCGGGCATCGGCCGTGACGGCGCCCGGTCCAGCGCCGATTTCTTCACCGAGATGAAGACCACGAGCATTCCGATCGAGCCGCTGACGCTCAATCGGCTGGGCATCTGAATTCAGGGTCAAAAGGCCCGGATTCCAACAGATAAAAAAGGTTCGCAGGACAAATTCGAAAAGCTGTTGTTTTGGATGGGCAACATATTGCCCGGAAAGGGGTAGTCATGCGCAAATCATACAGGTTTGGACTTCTTGCCAGTTGCATCCTTCCATTCGCGGCGCACGCGCAGGAAGCGCCGCAGCCGCAGGATAGCGGCATCGGCAGCGACATTGTCGTCACCGCGGAACGCCGCGAAGGATCGCTCCAGACTACGCCGATTTCGGTCAGCGCGCTCGGCGAAACGGCGCTCCAGCAATTGCAGATCAACCGTACCGCAGACCTGATGCGCGTCGTCCCCAGTCTGGTCGTGGCGTCCGGTACGGTGGACCCGACGACGCTGACCATCTTCATGCGCGGCGCGGGGCAGAATGGCGGCACCTGGCTGGGCTTTGAATCGGCGGTCGGCCTCTATGTGGACGACACCTATTTCTCGCGCCTGACCGGCGCCAATCTGGACCTGGCCGATCTGGAGCGGGTCGAGGTGCTGCGCGGGCCGCAGGGTACGCTCTATGGCCGCAACACATTGGTCGGCGCGATCAAATATGTCACCAAAAAGCCCAGCGACACCGCCTTTGGCGATTTTCTGGGCGAATATGGCAGCGACAATCTGGTGCGGCTGAAGGGCACCGTGTCGCAGCCGCTGTCCGATAATTGGGCGGCGCTGGTCACGGGCAATTATTTCCACCGCGACGGCTTCTTCAACGCAGAGGCGCTGGGCGACAAGAAATATGGCGACCGCGACGAATATGGCGGCCGGGCGGCGATCAAATATATCGGCGACGGGCCGTTTGGCGTCTATCTGACCGGGTTCTTCTCGCATTCCGAAAATGCCGGCACGATCGGCGTAGCGGTGAACCCGACGACGCTGCAAAATGCACGCGAGGACATTTATACCTATCTCAGTCCGACGCGCGGCTTTGGCAAGAATTTCACCTATGGCGGCGACCTGACGCTCAGCTGGCAGGGCGAGAATGTCGAACTGAAATCGATCACCGCCTATCTGCGCGGGCATCAGGAATTCGTGAACGACCTGACCGGCGGGCGGCCGGGCAATTCGGCTGAAAATGGCTATCTGATCGGGTTCAACGAACTGACGTCGGATTCCAAATATCGCACCTTCAGCCAGGAATTTCAGGCCATTGGCGATGCGATGGACGGCAAGCTCAGCTATATTGGCGGCCTATACTATTTCCGCGAGTCCGGCTGGCAGATGCGGCAGGACTATGTCCTCTACACCTATGATACGCTGCCGCAGATGGTCTATCCCACGACCAAAAGCTACGCCGCCTATGGCCAGCTGACCTACAAGATTACCGACGCGATCGATCTGGTGGGCGGCCTGCGCTATACCAAGGAGGACAAGAATGTGTCCGGCGTGACGCAGGCGTCGTTGACCGACATACGGCTCGTGCCAGTGGGCGGTAAGCTCAAGGCCAAGGCGTGGACGCCCAAGGCCGGGATCAATGTCCGGGCCAGCGACGATGTGTTCCTCTATGCCAGTGCATCGCGCGGCTTCCAGGGCGGCGGGTTCAACTATCTGGCGCTGGCCGCGCCGCTGGCGTTCAATACCAGCTTCGACCCCGAAACGGTGTGGGCTTATGAAGTCGGCGCGAAACTGTCCTTCTGGGACAAGAAGGGCCATCTGAACCTCGCGGCCTATCGCAATGATTTCTCCGATATCCTGACCAGCATGACCGTGCCCACCGGCTCCAGCCTGACGCAGAATGCGGGCGAAGCGCGGGTCGAGGGCATCGAATGGGAAGCCAATATCCGCCCAATCCCGGAACTGACCCTGTTCGCGTCGGGCGCTTATAGCCATGGCAAATATACCGCTATCAATCCCAATTCGGACCCGGCCAAGGCAGGGGCGAAGTACATCCCCAACGTCGCCAAATGGCAATATGATATCGGCTTCAACGGCAATATCCCGTCGGGCGCGATGGGCACGTTCCTGATCGGCGGCGATGTCAGCTATATCAGCCCGCGCTATCTGGGCGGGACCAACGCGCCGATGACGCTGCTGGACAAGCGCCATGTCGTGAACGCCTTTGTCGGTTGGCAGCCGGAAGGATCGCGGCTGGAAGTGAAGCTGTCGGCGGAGAATCTGCTGAAGGAAGAATATTATGTGTACGGCAACGTCATCGGCGGGGCCTATGCGATGCGATCGCCAGGCGATCCGCAGACATTCCGGCTTAGCGTGAAATATAGCTATTGATCGTTTCCTCGGGGGAGCGGGGCAGGCGCCTCGCTCCCCTTTTTGTTTTGATGTACGGGAGATGCAGGTTGCACGCGCCATTGTCGCTCGGAGAAGGGCTTAGCCCGTGGCAGGAATTGCGGCGGGGGTGGAAGCCGCTGGTGGCGTGCAGCGTGGGTATTGGCCTGGGCCTGTCGCCGATCCCGCCCTTTACCGCCGGCATCTTCGCGACCGCGCTCAACGCGCAGTTCGGATGGCCGCGCGGCGAGATATTGGCCGCGATCATTCTGGTGACGATCGGGCTGGTGCTGCTGGGATCGAGCGTGGGGCGGCTGGTCGACCGGGTGGGCGCGCGGCGCGTGGCGATCGGGTCGACCATCTGCCTTGGCCTGTGCCTGATGGCGCTGGGTGCGGTTGGCCCCAATATTCTGAGTTTCTACGCGGTATGGGCGATGATGGCGGTGTTCGCGCTGGGCACGTTGCCCGTCACCTATGCCAAGGTCGTGACCGGCTGGTTCGACCGGGCGCGGGGGGTGGCGCTGGGGCTGGCGCTGGCCAGTACGGGCGTGACCGGGGCGCTTTATCCCTTCTATATCCACTTTCTGATGGACCGTTTCGGCTGGCGCATCGCCTATGTCGGCGTGGGCCTGTTGCCGCTGCTGATCGCACTGCCGATCCTGCTGCTGTGGCTGCGGGAATGCGCCGCGCCGGGCGAGGCCGCAACCGCCGAGGCGGCGGTAGCGACGGACGGGCTGACGGTGCGCGCTGCGCTGCGCCGCTATCGTTTCTGGGCGAGCGCGCTGGCGGCGATGGCGCTGGGCGCGGGGACCGGCGGGCTGATGCCCAATCTGATGCCGATGCTGACCGAAAACGGGTTGAGCGCGGGTGACGCTGCGCGCGCGCTGGCGTTGCTGGCGGTCAGCGTCACCATCGGGCGGTTGCTGTCGGGCTTCATGCTTGACCGGATCTGGGCGCCGCTGGTGGCGGTGCTGCTGGTCGTGCCGGCGGCGATCGGCGTGCTGACGCTGACCATGCCAGGGCTGGGCCTGACGAGCGCGATGATCGCGGTGGGCATTATCGGGCTGGTAGCCGGGGCCGAGTTCGACCTGATCGCCTATATCACCGGCCGCTATTTCGGGCAGCGGCATTTCAGCGAACTTTATGGCATTCAATATGCCGTGTTCGGCCTGGGATCGGGCACCGCGCCGGCGCTGTACGGCACCATTCGCGACATGACGGGCAGTTATCTGCCCGCCCTGTTCCTGTCGGTCGGGCTGTTGCTGGGGGCTGTGGCGCTGCTGCTGACGCTGGGGCGTTATCCGGCGGATAGCGGCGTTAGCGAATAAGCCGCGAGATCGTCGCCGCCTTGTCAGCGACCGCCGGGCTGCATTCGACCAACTGCCCGTTCGCCATGCCATCGGCATAGCTAAGCTGGTCGGCGATCGCGCCCGCATTGCCCTGCGCCGCCAGCAGAGATGTGGGCACGGTGACGGCGGCCAGCCGGGCGCGTCCGGGATAGGTGAAGGCGGCGCGATAGCTTTTATGATAGGTGCGCAGCGCTTTGAGCACTTCCACCGCCCGCATATGCAGTTCGTCCGCGTCGGGCACCGCGCGGCTCATGGTGCGATGGGCGGGATCGCGCAGGAAATAGGGGAAATGGGTCGCCTGATCCCGCACGAAGTTGAACGCCCAGAGCAGTTGATAGCCATAATCATGCGGGGCCATTTCCGGCGCATAGCGGTCGAGCAACAGGGCCTGTAGCTGTGCATCAAATTCGCCCATCCCCTCCAGGATCAACTGGCCGATCCGGTCGGGCGCCATCACCGCCATCTCGCACGCCATGCGCGCGCCGGTGAGCGCGCCGAACAGGTGGAAGCGGGTGATTCCCAGTGCATCGAGTGCGCGCAGCGCGGCGTCGGCGAAATAAGCGATGTCCGGGGTGTCGGGAACCGGCGCTGCGCTGTCGCCATTGCCCAGCGTGTCGAGCGCGATTAGCGGCGATGCGCCCGCTGCAACCAGGGCCTCCATCAGCGGGACAAGCTGGATCGAGGAGCCGGGCGAAGGGTGAAGCAGCACCAGTGGCGGCCGGCTATCTCCTGATCCGGTGGTTCGCCGCAGATGCATCTGTCCTTCCGCGATGCGCACGAAGCCGCGTTCAATCTCCATCCTGTCCGGTCCTTCTTCAGCCATGACCGGATCATCGCCCGGACTGGCGCGGCAACAATGGGGCGGCGGACTTTTTCCGTCAGGCGACGAAGCTGGAGATCGCAGCGGGCACAGGCGATCGGCATGGCAAGATGGCCGGGCATCTTATGGGTAGGAGCAAGGGCATGACTTTCCATCGCACCTATGTCGACGGGCGCTGGGGGCAGGTGCATGTCCGGATGGCGCCGGGACCGCAGGATGTGCCACCGCTGCTGATGCTGCACCAGACGCCCAAGAGCGGTTGGATCTGGGAGCCGCTGTTCGCGCGGCTGGCGCAGGGACGCACGCTGATCGCGCCGGATACGCCGGGCTATGGCGCGTCCGATGGTCCGGGCGAGCCGGTGAGCATCGAGGATTATGCGGCCGAGATGCTGGCCCTGATGGATCGGCTGGCGGAGCAGGGCGTCATCGCGGGCGGGGCGTTTGATGCGATCGGCTATCATACCGGATCGCTGATCGCGACGGCGACGGCCAACATGGCGGTCGATCGGGTAAGGCGGCTGGTGTTGGTGTCGCTGGGCGCGCTGACGCTGGAGGAGAAAGCCGGCTGGCTGGCGAAGATGCCGCCGGAGCCTGTTCTGCATGCCGACGGATCGCATCTGATCGCGATGTGGCGGATGATCGACGGCTTTACCGATCCGCGCGCGTCGCTGCGCTGGAAGCAGGATTCGCTGACCGAAAATCTGCGCAGCGGCGCGGGTTTCTATGATGGCTATCGCGCGGTTGCGGCGCATGACTTCTTCGCCGGACTGGCGCAGCTGGCGCAACCTACGCTGGTCCTGAACCCCGAAGATGATCTGTGGCACGAGACGCATCGTGCCGCAGCCTATGTGCCACAGGGGCGGATGGTGGAACTGCCCGGTGCGGGCCATGGCCTGTTTGCCATCGAAACCGATACTATCTGCGATCTGGTGGAGGCGCATCTGGCATGAGAGTGCGAGACGACATGGCGGCTGGACCACCTTCGCGCGTTTCCTGTTCGGGAAACGAAGAAAGAAGCCGGCATTCTTGCAGCGTCGGTCAAGTCTCTAGGATCGGTAGGGAGCCGCTGACAAAATGAGTCACCATGTCCATTTCGCTGCATATCAATAGCGCGGTCCGGCAGGTCGATGCCGATGCGGATTGCCCGTTGCTGTGGGTGCTGCGCGACGATCTGGGGCTGACGGGCACCAAATATGGGTGCGGCATCGCCCAGTGTGGGGCCTGCACCGTGCATCTGGACGGCCAGCCCGTGCGGTCCTGCTCCATTGCGGCCGGGGATGTGGGCGATGCGGAAATCGTGACGATCGAGCATGTGGCCGGGGCCGAGGCGCAGGCGGTGCGCGACGCATGGATCGCGCATAATGTCCCGCAATGCGGCTATTGCCAGTCGGGACAGGTGATGACGGCGGTCGCCCTGTTGCGCGAAACGCCGCACCCGGATGACGCAGCGATCGATGCGGCGATGGCGGGCAATATCTGCCGCTGTGCCACCTACTATCGCATTCGCGGCGCCATCCATGCCGCAGCGGAGGGCTTGCCCACGGAACAGGTGCGATGAAGTGGCTGGGCGCCGCCGCCGCCTGTCTGGCACTGGCCATGGCGGGCGGCGGCCAGTCGCGCGAACAGGATGGACTGCGCACGGCCGAAGACTTTGCCGGCATCCGCGATCGGCAGGCGCGCTCGCTCGCCTTGTTTGCGGAAGCGGGCAAGGTGATCCGCAGTCCGCGTTGCCTCAATTGCCATCCGGTCGGCGATCGCCCGACCCAGACCGACGCGATGATCCCGCACATGCCCGCCGTGACGCGTGGGCCGGACGGCATGGGGGCGGTGGCGATGCGCTGCACCAACTGCCATCGGGGCGGGAATTTCGCGGCCTCGCGCGTGCCGGGCGATCCGGCTTGGCATCTGGCGCCAGTCGAGATGGGCTGGCAGGGGAAGTCGCTGGGTGCCATTTGTCGCCAGATTCGCGATCCGGCGCGCAATGGCGGCCGATCGCTGGCGCAGATTGTCGATCACATGGCGACCGATCATCTGGTCGGCTGGGCATGGCGTCCGGGGGCGGGGCGCAGTCCCGCGCCGGGGACACAGGCAGGCTTTGGTCGTCTGATTGCGGCATGGGTTGCCAGCGGGGCCGCCTGCCCGATGGCCTGATCCATCCATTGTTCCGGCAAGGCTGCACGAGTCGGCGCCGATGCCGATTCTTCCGATCATCGCCAATGCTGCGTAGTTTCCCGGACTGGACAGGAAAAGCGGCGAAATCCGTGCATTTCCTTCGCTTCACAGCGCTGGGCTGACCAATGAGCCGGAGGATAAAATTCGTGGCGCGAACATTTTCGACCTATCGGATCGACCATGGCCTGCTTTGTCAGCAGCCTGCGATCGCACCGGTTCGGCGAAAGTCGTGCGATTGCATAACGGCATGAATGAAGGGCATTAAAAACCGTCATGTCGATAATAAATCATCATATTATAAAATAAAATAGAATGAAGTGACGCAGGCAGGATCGAAATTATGAGACATGAAATGGATTATATAGTTCATTTCATTTGGGGGTAAGCGATGATTATCAGGCAGCGTAAATCACTATTCATGGGGTCGGCAATGATGTTGCCGATCCTTTCGATGATGCCCGCCACGGCCCATGCCGCCGATGCGGGTGCACCCGCCGCGGCCGATCAGGCCGGGAGCGCGACCAGCGGCACGGAGGGCGCCGTTGGCGAAATCCTGGTGACGGCGCGCAAGCGCAAGGAAAGTGCGCTGGATGTGCCGGTCGCGCTCAACGCCTATTCCGCCGAGACGCTGACCGCCCGCAACGTCCAGACAGTCGAGGAACTGACCGCGATCACGCCGGGCATGAACCTCAACAATTCGATCACCGGCTCCGCCCGGTCGGACCGCAGCCAGACGGCGCTGATCATTCGCGGCATGGCGCCCAGTCGCGGCAACCGCACCAGCTCTACCTTCATCAACGGCGTCGCGGTGTCCGACGGCACCGTCACCGGCATTTTCGACATTGCCAGCGCCGAAATCCTCAAAGGTCCGCAGAGCGCCTATTTCGGTCGCCAGACCTTTGCCGGTGCGATCAATTTCGTGACGGCCGAACCCACCGATGAATGGCAGGGCTCGTTCAGCGCGCTGGGCGGATCGCGCAGCTATGTCGACCTGCGCGGCGCCGTGGGTGGCCCGATCATTCCGGGCATCCTGTCCTTCCGCGCGTCCGGCCGCTATTTCAGCCGCGACGGATCGTGGAAGAACGCAGCCGAGCCAGGCAACACGCTGGGCGACCAGTCGACGCGCAGCGGCACGCTGGCACTCAAATTCACGCCGACCGACAATCTGACCGTCAAGCTGCTGGGCATGGTTGCCAACGACGATGACGGCGCGGGCGCGACCGGCGTGATCCTGCCGTCGCAATCCAACTGCGTCATCAACGGCAATCCCTATTTCTGCGGCACGTTGCCCGCCCTGGCTGCCGGCCAGCCCAGCGCGCGGACGGAAGTGACACCGGGCGTTGCCGCAATGTTCGACGAATATTCGCCGCTATTCTCGAAGGACGAGAATATCGATCATTTCGGCATGAAGCGCGACAGCAACCATTTCAGCGCCACGGTCGACTATGAAACCGACGGCGGCGTCACTCTCTCCAGCCTGACCGGCGTCAACCGCACCAGCTGGACCGTGCTCTACAACCTCAACGGCCGCGCGTCGCCCTATCTCAACACCTATACGACCGGGCCGGAAGCGCTGGAATATACCGACTGGCCCTTGATGATCCAGCATGAGCAGAAGGATTTCAGTCAGGAATTCCGCGTCTCCTCACCGCAGGACGGGCCGTTCCGCTGGATGTTCGGCGGCAGCTATCTGTGGGCCAAGGGCTATGAAAGCTATGCCCAGCTCTATTTCTTCAGCGGCCTTTCCTCCGCCTTCTCCTCGATCAACGAGAATAAGACATGGGGCGGCTTTGTGGGCCTGTCCTACGACCTGTCGGACCAGTTCACGATCAACTTCGACGGTCGCTACCAGTCGGACAAGATCATCAGCTACACGGCCGCTGGCGATGTCGGCTATCAGAAGACCTACAAGGATTTTATGCCCCGCATCACGGCGCAATATAAGCCCAACCGCGACATGATGTTCTATGCCACCTATTCGCGTGGCGTGAATCCGGGGCTTGGCATCGATCCGCTGCTTTCGGTCCCGACGGAATATCAGTCCGCATTGGAAGCCCAGGGCGTAACCCATGGCGTGAAGCCTGAAATTCTCGACAATTTCGAGGCGGGCGTGAAGGGTAGCCTGTTCGACAATCGCCTGACGATTTCGGCCGATATCTATTATGATATCTGGAAGGACAAGATCGTCGAGCAGACGCTGCTGCTGCAACGTGAAAATGACACGCCACTGTTCGTGTCCGTCTTTACCAATCTGGGCAAGGTCGCGCTCAAGGGCTTTGAACTCGACATGACCGCGCGGCCGGTGGACGATCTGACGCTGACACTCGCTGGCGCGATCAATGACAGCGAAATCAAGAGCGGCGTCTGTTCGACCTGCTCCACCTTGTCAGGCAACAGCGATGTCCGGGGCAACCGCCTGCCCTTCACGTCCAAATATTCGGTCGATGCAAGCGGCGAATATTCGCACGACATCGCCGCGCTGGACGGGTTCAAGGGCTATGTCCGGTCGGAATTCACCTGGAAGTCGGGCGTGTATGAAAGCGAAGGCAACTACGCCAAGACGAAGGCGGCGACCAACGTCAACTTCCGGCTGGGCGTGCGGTCGAAGACGATCAATGTCGAAGGTTTCGTGACCAATGCCTTCAACAACAAGACCTATACCAGCGTTCAGCCCAACTGGGACATCAGCAACCCGGTGGAGGATTTTGGCGCGCACAAGACCATGTATGTGGGCCTGCCGCAGCTGCGCACCTGGGGCCTGCGGGTCGGTTACAACTTCTGACGGGGAGCACCGGTCCGGTCGCTGCAAAGGCGCCCGGACCGGATATGTCGCATTCTGGCCGCGCGGGTGAAGACCTGCGCGGCCATTTTTGCGTTTATACAGGGTGGTAGGGGAAGCGGACGGCCGGGGGGGCGCCCATGCGCTCCAGCGCGTTGATGACCGCCGCGCCGGCCAGCACCGATCCGGGTTCGCCGATGCCGGTCGGGGCGGCCGCGCTGTCGAGGATGGCGATATCGATCCGACGTGGCATGGCATCCATGCGCAGCACCGGATAGCGGTCGAAATTGCGTTCGACCACCGCGCCCTTGTCGATCGTCAGCGCGCTGTGAAAGCTGTTGGACAGGGCAAAGCCGATGCCGCCTTCGACCTGCGAGCGGATGATGTCGGGATTGACGGCAAAGCCGACATCGACGGCGCAGGCTACCCGCTCCACCCGGAAATCGGCGGGCGAGCCGGAAACTTCCACAATCTGCGCGACATAGCTTTCGTCCGCTTTGTGCACGGCGACACCGCGCATCCGGCCGTCGGCAGGCGGTGTGTTCCAGCCGATCATCTCTGCTGCACGCGCCAGCACTGCCGCCTGCCGGGGGTCGCCCTGCAACAGGGCGAGGCGAAAGGCGACCGGATCGGCCCCGGCGGCGCGGGCCAGGCGATCGACGAAAATCTCCTTCGCCACGCACATATGATTGTTGCTGATGCCGCGGAAGGTTTCGACCGGAATGTCGAGCTTGGGCCGCCACCAGGCCAGTTCCCCGGCGGCAAAGCCATACAGGTCGAAGGCATTGCCCAGCAGTACGCTGGACCTATGAAGATCGGGCAGGACGTCGATCAGATGGGCGAACACGCCTTCGCCCGCCGCATGATGAGCGATGGCGGTCGGCCGCCCCTGCGCATCCAGCGCGCCGCGCAGATGATGGCGCACCTGCGGGCGATAGCGCAGCCCGGCCATGTCATCCTCGCGCGTGCGCATCAGCTTGATCGCCCAGCGCCCGCCGGTGGCGCGCAGCAGATGGGCGATTTCCACCACCCAGTCGGAATCGGACGCCGCGCGCCGACCGAAGCTGCCGCCCGCCGCGATACTGTCCAGCGCGACGGATTCGATGGGCAGATCGAGTATCTTGGCGACGGCCGCCTGATTGGCGGTTTGCGACTGGAAGCCGCCGCGCAACAGGCAGCGCGCGCCCTCCATCCGCCCCATCACGCAGAGCGGCTCCATCGGCGCATGGGCGAGATAGGGAAATTCGAAGCTGGCCTCCACGCTCTGCGCGGCGTTGGCGAAGGCCTGATCGGGGTCGCCGCGCTGCTGGCGGTGATCGGGCGCGCGCTCTGCCATCATGGCTGCCAGACCCTGCATGAACGGGTCCGACCCGGTGATGCTGGCGGCGCTTTCGTCCCAGACGATGTGCAGTGCCTTGCGCGCCTTCATTGCCTGCCATGTGGTGTCGGCCACCACCGCCACGCCGGTCGGGATGGCGACGACGGCGCGGACGCCGGGTAGGGCGCTGGCCGCCGTCCCGTCGAAACTTTGCAGCCGTGCGCCGACGCGGGGAGCGCGGGCGACCAGTGCGACCTTGAGGTCGGGCCAGCCGCCATCGATCGCATAGCGCTGCGCGCCGGTGGATTTGGCGGCGGCGTCCAGCTGGCGCAGCGCCTGTTTGCCGAGCAGGCGATAGGCGCTGCGCGGCTTGGGTGTGGCCTTGGGTGCGGGCAGGCGGCCGGCGGCTGCGGCGAAGACGCCAAAGCTCCCCTGCCGGTCGCCTGACGAGAGCAGGCCCTTGTCTATCGCGATGCTGTCGACCGGCACGGCCCATGCGCTTGCGGCGGCCTGCACCAGCATCCGCCGGGCGACAGCGCCAGCTTCGCGCAACTGGTCCCAGCTATTGGCGATGGAGGTGGAGCCGCCGGTCGTCTGCGCGCCGAACATGGTGTGGGCATAATCGGGCATGCGCGCCGGCGCGCCCTCCACCCGCACCTTGTCCCAATCGGCATCCAGTTCCTCCGCGACGATGGAGGCAAGGCCGCTCCATATGCCCTGCCCCATGTCCAGATGCTTGGCATAGACGGTGACGATGCCGTCGCCGTCGATTGACAGGAAGGGGCGGACGAGGCCGACGGCGGAGGTGTCAGCTTTTGCGGGCGCAAGGCCCAGCATCAGCCCGCCGGCCGACAGGGCCACGAAGCTGCGGCGGTCGATATCGGAAGGAATGCCGCCGCCGCGCGGCATCAGGCGAGAAAGGCGGCGACCGCCGCGACCCAGGCTTCGGGCTGCTGGTCGACAATGTCGACGCCGCCGCCCTCCAGTGCGACGAAGGCCATGTCCGGGCGCAGCGCATGGGCGCGGCGGGCATGGTCGTAAATCTGGTCGCCGGTGTTGGTCAGGATCAAGGTCGGGCACTCAAGACGCGGCAGGCTGTCTTCATGGCGATAGCCAAAGCCGGCATTATGGCCATACCAGAAGGGGGCCTGTGCGCCCAGCGCCTGTATGAGGAAGCTGTTGATCCGCTCGATCGGCAGGGTACCGGCGACAAGCCGTTCGCGCACTTGCGCAAAAGCGACGAAATGGCCCGCGCCCGGCTGGGGCAGCCATTGCTTTTCGCGCGGCAGCTTTTCGGTGAAGAAGGCGTCGCGTTCCGCATCGGTCAGCGGCATGGGGCCGTTCAGTATCAGTCGGTCGACGGTGACGGCGCCGGACAGGGCGACTTCCGTGCCGACCATCGACCCGGTATGATGGCCGATGATGCTGACGCTGTTCAGCCTCAGTGCGTCCAGCGCAGCAAGGACGCCGGTCGCCAGATCCTCCACGCTGGGCGGGAAGGGCGGGCAATCGGACCCGCCAAAGCCCGGCATGTCGATGGCGACGACATCATAACCACGGGCCGCCAGCAGCGGATGGACGGCGTCGAACTGTCGTCCATCCATCCCCGCCTGATGCAGCAGCAGGACCGGGCGGCCGCTGCCCATGCGGCGATAGTGAATCTGGCCCCATGGCCCGTCGACATAGGCGCGGCGCGGTGTCGCTGGCAGGGCAGGGGTGGCGGTCAAGCCAGCACCTCCCGTCCCAGACGCAGGCCGAAGGTCACGGCGGAAGAGACGATGCCCCCGCTCAGGAAACCATGGCCCAGGAACCCGATGCCGATGGCTTCGCCGGCGGCGAACAGGCCAGCGATCGGCTTGCCCTGCGGATCGACCACGCGCAGATCATGGTCGACGCGGATGCCGGGATAGCAGCAGATGGAAAAGCCATAATGGCGCACGGCATAGAACGGCCCTTCCGCGATCGGCGCCGGCATATGATGGCGCCGCAACATGTCGCTGCCCACCGCCTGTCCGCGATTGTAGAGATCAACCGTCGCCGTCAGCCTGTCTGCGGGCAGGCCGCATCCTTCGGCCAGTGCTGCAATGCTGTCGGCGCGGACATAATCCTCGTCCGGGCCGTCGAACAATTGCGCAAGCTGCTCCGGCTCGAATTTGAAGAGCTGCGGCGATTCCCGCCGCGCCTTTTCGTCATAGATGACCCAGAAGGTCCAGCCGGGCTGTCGCATGATGGCCCGTTCTCGCGCGTCGATGATCTCTTCATCCTCCGGCATGAAGCGTTCGCCATCGGCGTTGACGTAGATTTCCCACGGCGGGCGCAGGATCGGGTTGATGACGGTGTTCATCCATGCCGATGCCGGCGCGCCCAGATTGCGCGTGCCGCCGAAGGAGGGGAGCAACGTGTCGCGATACCAGATGTCGCCGCCCGCCGCTGTCGCCAGATCGATGCCGTCGCCGACCACCGTGTCGATATGATAGCGCAGCGGGGTGATGCCATGGATTTTCTGCCAATGGTCTGCGCTGCCGCTGAAGCCGCCGGTGGTCAGGATCACGGCGCGCGCATCAAGGCGTATTTCGTCCTCGCCGCGTGTCGCGATCACGCCGCTGGCGACGCCGTCGTTCACGATTACCTCCCGTACCCGCGTACCCAGGAACAGCGTGAGATTGCCCGTATCCGCCAGTTGCGCCAGAGCGTTGCGATAGGCGTGGATCAGCGAGAAACCCTGCTGCGTGCTGCGATAGGTGCGCGGCGTGGTGTAGAGATCATGTTCCGGGGCGAAGACCGGCTCGAACGGGGTGCAGGTCCAGCCCTTGTCCAGCAGCCAGTCGATGGTGTCGGCCGCGCGGTCGATCCAGGCGCGTAGCAGCACATGGTCGCCGGTGCCATGGTTGATCCGCAGCGCGTCGGCGAAATGGGCGTCGGTGCTATCCTCCACCCCGGCCGCCTGCTGCATCGGCGTGCCCGCCGCGCTGATCGACCCCCCCGACAGGACCAGCGTACCGCCAATATCCTGCGCCGCCTCCACCAGTGCGACGCGCAGACCGCGCTCGGCCGCAGCGACCGCAGCCGGAACCCCGGCGGTTCCCGCACCCACCACAATGACATCGAAAGTCTGGCTCACTCGCTACTCCGCTTGGCTGATCGGGACAGGACGTCATCTTGTCGAGGACAGCCTATCCCCGCGAGTGGACAGACATCAATGTTCGTCACGCGAACAAGATGGCGCGGAGCGAGCCCCATGGCGGCGCGTTCATGCGAGAGCGGCTGAGACGATGCGCCAGAGCGGGAGAGCGACCATGAAGATCAGAGCGGCGATGCTGACGCAAAGCGGGGGGCACATGCTGCCCTATGAACAATCGCAACCGCTGACTCTGCCGCACCTGACGCTAGATCCGCCGGGGCCGGGCGAACTGTTGGTGCGCATCGATGCGGCGGGGCTGTGCCATTCCGACCTGTCGGTCATCAATGGCGATCGACCGCGCCCGATGCCGATGGTGATCGGTCATGAGGCGACCGGCATTGTCGAATCGCTGGACGAGGGGTGCGACGGGCTGACGGTGGGGGACCGGGTGGTGCTGGCCTTTCTGCCCGCTTGCGGCCATTGCCCCCGCTGTCTGGCCGGGGAAATGTGGTTGTGCGGCCCCGGCACGGCGGCCAACGGGCGAGGCACATTGCTATCGGGCGCGTGCCGGCTGCATGACGATCATGGTCCGGTCCATCATCATCTGGGCATTTCCGCCTTTGCCAGCCATGCCGTGGTCGACGCCCGGTCGGCGGTGAAGGTGGACAGCGACATTCCGGCTGAAATCGCCGCTTTGTTCGGTTGCGCGGTGCTGACCGGCGTGGGGGCGGTGGTCAATGCTGGGGTGCTGCGTCCGGGCGAAAACGTCGTCATCCATGGTCTGGGCGGGGTTGGCCTGTCCGCGTTGCTGGGGGCGAGGGCGGCCGGCGCGGCGACGATCCTGGCGATCGACCCGTCGGCCGAGAAGCGCGCCATCGCGCAGGAACTGGGCGCCCATGCCTGCGCGCCAGAGGAGGCTGCGCACCTGTCCAATTCGCTGTTCGCGGAGGGCGGGGCGGACCTGGTGATCGAGACGGTTGGCCATGCCGCCGTGCTGCGCGCCGCCATCGCATCGGGCCGCCGGGGCAGCCGGATCGTGACCGTAGGCCTGCCTCATCCCGACCAGATGATCGACCTGCCCGCGCTGACATTGGTGGCGGAGGCCAAGACGCTGATCGGCAGCTATCTGGGCTCCTGCGTGCCCGCGCGCGACATTCCCCGCTTCATCGCCCTGTGGAAGGCTGGGCGGTTGCCGGTGGAACGGCTGCTGACGTCGGTCGGGCCGCTCGACACGATCAACCATCTGCTCGATGAAATGCAGGCAGGCAGGGCGATCCGGCAGATCGTCAAACCCTGATAGGGTTCAGGCCCTGATAGAGTTCAGGCGCGCCCGATCATGTCGGTGCCGATGCTGCGGGCGGTCGCCCGCAAATGCGGCAGGTAGCGGGTGACGGCGTCGTCCAGCGTCATCGCCGCTGCAAAGAAGACCAGCGTCAGCGTGCCCAGCACCTCTTCCTCGCAGAAGATCGGCACCGCGAAGGAGGATGTGCGCCCCGGATTGGCGGAATAGGCGGTGCGGGCGACCGCAGCATAGCCCTGGCGCCGGATCTTGTCCGCCTCACCGCTCGATTCAAAGGCGCGCAGCATGCGGATTTCATGCTCGGTCCCCGAATCTTCGATATGCGCGATCAGCGTGTCGCGAATTTCCTTGCTGGTATGGGCCAGAAAGGCGCGGCCGGACGCGGACTGGATCAACGGCACCTGCCAGCCGGGATAATAATGGTTGAAGGTCATCGGCGTCTGGGTGCTGGTCGAATCGCGCACCACCATGAAATTGCCGACGCGCGTCACCACGCTGATCGGCCAGTGCACCGATTTGGTCAGCGCTTCGATATGCGGACGCGCCTGGGTAACGAGCGCGTCATGGCTCTGGAAGCCATAGGCCAGCGCCTGCACCAGCGCGGTCGCGCGATAGCGTTTGCGGTTCGGTTCCCGCTCGATCACCCCTTCCTCGATCAGCGCGCGCACGATGCGCAGCGCCGTGGGATAGGGCAGGTCAACCGCCTGCGCGATCTGCGTCATGCTGGGTGCGCCCTGAAGGTTGATCACGCGCAATATGTCGAGCGCGCGCCCGATCACCCGGATTGATGCGTCTTCGGTCAAGTCGGACCCTGTCTTTCTTCCGCCTGCGGCACGTTTCTCTGTGCCAGTAGAGCCTGACTTCCTTCACCGCGCAAAGACATTTGTTCATCAGACGAACATCGACGGGGACGGCGCTGGTTTCGCGTTCGCACGTTCCGCAAGCCTTGCCCTGTCGACGCACAGGGGCGTCGCCTTTCCACAAGGGGGCCAAGTGCTTCAGACCGAAGTTCTTATTGCGGGCGCTGGCCCGGTCGGCGCGATCGGCGCGGTGCGGCTGGCGTCGATGGGCGTGGACGTCATCTGCTGCGAAAAGACCGACAGTTTCGCCAGCGACCTGCGCGCATCCACCTTTCATCCGGTGACGGTCGAGATGCTGGATCAGGTCGGCGCGGCGGCGCCGTTGATCGAACGCGGGCTGAAGGCGCCGGTCTATCAATGGCGCGACCGGCGCAGCGGCCAGTTCCGCAATTTCGACATGGCTGAGATTGCCGACGCGACCCGCTTCCCGTTCCGCCTGCAATGCCCGCAGCATCATATGGCGGCGATGCTGACCGATCATTTGCCTACGCTGGCCAATGCCGACATGCGTTTCGGCACGACGCTGGTCGCGGCGCGGGAGGATGGCGAGGGCGTGGTCGCCACGGTCATGCGCGACGGGCGCGAGGAAGAGATACGCACCAAATTCCTGATCGGGGCGGATGGCGCGCGGTCGACGGTGCGGTCAATCATGGACGTGCCGTTCGACGGTTTCACCTATGAAGAAAAGTTCGTCAGCATTTCGACCGCGCATCCGATCGAACAGACGCTGACCGACATCGAATATGTGAACTATATCGCCGACCCGGACGAATGGCTGGTACTGCTGCGTGTGCCCGAATTGTGGCGCATTCTGGTGCCTGCCGCCGTCGATGCGGACAATGACGCCCTGCTGTCCGACGAAAGCGTTGCTGCCATATTCGACCGGATCGTGCCGGGCGTGCCCATCGAGACGGTATTCCGCAAAATCTATCGCGTGCATCAGCGCGTGGCGCGATCCTTCCACAAGGGGCGGATGATGCTGGTGGGCGATGCCGCCCATCTCAACAATCCGCTGGGCGGGTTCGGCATGAACAGCGGCATCCATGATGTGTGGAACCTGGCCGACAAGCTGTGGAGCATTTTGCGCAAGGATGGCGACGCGGCGTTGCTGGAGCGGTTCGACCGGCAGCGACGCGGCATCACCACCGCCTTCATCCAGGCCCAGTCGATCGAGAACAAGGCGTTCATGGAGCATGGTGCGGGCGAAAGCCATCAGGGCCGCATGGATAAGATGGAGGCGATCGCCGCCGATCCGGCACTACGCCGCCACTATCTGCTGAAGCAGGCGATGATCCAGAGCCTGGCCGACGCGGACAAGATCGCATGACCCGGAAGGACCGCATATGAGCGACGACCTGAACGACAATTACCAGCGCGCCTATGGCCGTTCCGTGGGGTTCGGCCAGCGGCCCGCACTGATCCTCATCGATTTTGCGCAAGGCTATTTCGATCCGGCCTGCGATCTTTATGCGGGCGTGGACGATGCGCTGGCGTCGGCGCTGCGGGTGCGGGAAGCGGCAAAGGCGGCGGGCGTTCCAGTGATCCTGACCAATGTGGTGCTGCACCCCAATTGCATGGATGGCGGGCGCTTCTTCGAAAAGTCCAAGCCCATGCGCTATTTCATCCGGGGCAATCCGATGGGCGACTGGGCTAAGGGACTGGTGCCGGACGACGACGAACTGATCGTGTCGAAACAATATGCCAGCGCCTTCTTCGGCACGTCGCTGGCCGCGACGCTGACCTCACTGGGTGTGGACAGCGTGCTGCTGACGGGCCTGACCACCAGCGGATGCGTGCGGGCGACCTGTGTCGATGCGATGCAGCATGGCTTTCGGACGCTGGTGGTGGAGGAAGCCTGTGGCGACCGCCATCCCGATCCGCACCGGGCCAACCTGTTCGACATGAACGCCAAATATGCCGACGTCGTCAGCGAAGCCGACACGATCGCCTATCTGGCCGCGCTCCGCGCCTGATCCCATCCTCCATCGAAAGAGGGTTCTGACCATGACCTATCGTCTCGGCGTCGATGTCGGCGGCACATTCACCGACCTGCTGCTTTTCAACCAAGTGTCCGGCGCCTTCTGGCGGCACAAGACCCCTTCCACCCCGCATGATAGCTCGCAAGGCATATTGAACGGCCTGACCGCGATCTGCGAGAAGGCAGGGATCACGCCGGCCGCCATCGACTATTTCCTGCATGGCACCACCGTCGCGACCAACGCCATATTGGAAGGCAAGGGATCGCGCGTCGGCCTGATCGTGTCGGAAGGCTATGGGCAGGTGATGCAGATCGCCAGGTCCTTCGTCCCCGGCGGTCTGGCCGGCTGGATCGTATGGCCCAAGCCCGAACCGCTCGCCGCGCTGGAAGATACGGTGGAGATTGCCGGGCGCATGGACGCGCAGGGCAATGAACTGCGCCCGATCGATGAGGATGGCATTCGCGCGGCGCTTAGCCGTTTTACTGGGTTCGAGGCACTGACCGTCAGCCTGATGAACAGCTACCTCAACGGCGCGCATGAAAAGCGGGTGGGCGAGATTGCCGCGGAAATGCTGCCCGGCGTGCCGGTGTCGCTCAGCCATGAAGTCCTGCCCGAAATGCAGGAATATGAGCGGACGCTGACGACGGTGGCCAATGCCGCCGTGCGGCCGGTCGTCGGCAAATATGTCCGCAACCTGCGGGCCAGCCTGCGGGATGGCGGGATGGCGGGATCGCTTTCGCTATTACGCTCCGACGGCGGCCTCATGTCGTCGGAAAAGTCGGAGGAGCATCCCGTCGCGCTGCTGATGTCCGGCCCGGCGGGCGGTGTCACCGGCGCGCTGTGGGTGGGCAAGAATGCCGGCATCCGCAACATATTGACGCTGGACGTGGGTGGCACGTCCACCGACGTCGCGCTGATCGAAAATCTGGAGGCGCGCCGGGTGCGCACCACCGAGGTCGGGCATCTGGCGGTGCGCGCCTCCGCACTGGACGTCAAGACGGTCGGCGCGGGCGGCGGCTCCATCGCCTATGTGCCCGAACTGACCGGCGCCCTTCGGGTCGGCCCGCAATCGGCGGGCGCGGTGCCGGGGCCGGTTGCCTATGGCAAGGGCGGGCAGTTGCCGACCGTGACCGACGCCAATGTCGTGCTGGGCTATCTACCCGAAAATCTGCTGGGCGGCGCCTTCAAGCTGGACCGAGAAGGGGCGACCCGCGCGGTCCAGACCATCGCCGACCGGCTGGGCATCGGCCTGATGGAGGCGGCGCGCGGCATCATCGACATCGTCAACGAAAATATGTTCGGTGCGCTGCGGATGATTTCGGTGCAGCAGGGCTATGACCCGCGCCATTTTGCGGTGATGGGCTTTGGTGGCGCGGGGCCGCTGCATGTCAATGCGATCTCGAAACTGATGGGCGCCTGGCCCGCCGTGTCGCCGGTC
The DNA here is from genome assembly GCF_900109095.1 of Sphingobium sp. AP50. Taxonomy (GTDB): domain Bacteria; phylum Pseudomonadota; class Alphaproteobacteria; order Sphingomonadales; family Sphingomonadaceae; genus Sphingobium. The sequence continues at coordinate 42,153 of NZ_FNYZ01000021.1, read as the reverse complement.
AGCCCCGGCGTGCTCTGTGCGCTGGGCGATGCGACCACGCGGATGCGGACGGAAACCGCACGCAGCTTCTCCCGCCGGTTCGACGAAACCGACGAGGGGCAGGTGACGGCCCTGCTGGCCGAGATGGCGACGCAGGTCACGGCCGAACTGACCGGGGAAGGCATCGCCCCCGCCGACATCACGGTCCAGTTCGAACTGGACGTCCGCTATGAAGGGCAGGCGTTCGAAGTGCCGCTGGCGATTGATCCGGCCATGCTGGCCAGCGATGGCCTGACCGGGGTCGCCGCGCGCTTCGATACGGAGCATAAACGGCTCTTCACCTTCAACATGGACAGCGCGCATGAACTGGTGAACCTGCGCGCCGTGGCGCTGGGGCCGGTGCTGGAACTGGAGGCGCAGCGTCTGCCGCAGGGCAATGGCGATCCGATTGCCGCCAAGTTGCGCGATCATCAACTGTGGGCCGATGGAGCCATGGCGCCCGCGGTCATCTATGATCGGGCCAGATTGCGGGCGGGCGATGTGATCCCCGGCCCGGCCATCGTGACCGAGATGGATTCGACCACCCTGATCGAAGCGGATTGCGTCGGCACGGTGGACGCATTCGGCAACATCCTCATCAACCTGGCCTGAGCGCGAAGGAGCAAGACCCATGCCGGCACAGATCATCCAGGCGAACCAGACCCCCTTCCAGAGCGGGGACATCGATCCGGTGACGCTGGAAGTCATCGAAAATGCCCTGCGCAACGCCCGCATCGAAATGGACGCGACATTGGTGCGCACCGCCATGTCGCCGGGCATCCGCGAACAGGGCGATGCCTTCCCGCTGATCGCCGACCATCAGGGTCGCATGATCGTGGGTCAGTTCGGCAGCTATATCGGCCCGTTCCTCGACGGTTATGATGGCACGGTGGAGGATGGCGACCTCATCTTCCTGTCCGATCCCTATTCGGTCGGCGGCGCGATCAGCCATTGCAACGACTGGCTGGTGCTGCTGCCGGTGTTCAAGGATGGCCGCCTGATCGCTTATACGTCGATGTTCGGGCATCAGTCCGACATTGGCGGCATGGTGCCCGGATCGATGCCGATCCACGCGACCGAAATCTTTCAGGAAGGCGTGCGGATTCCGCCGGTCAAGATCTGGAAGAAGGGCGACTATAATGAAGATCTGGTCCGGCTGGTCATGCACCAGTCACGCACGCCCGACTGGTGCAAGGCGGACCTTAACGCGCTGATCGCCTCCTGCCGCGTCGCCGCCCATCGCGTGGTGGAGATGGCGCAGCGGTTCGGCGACGATGTGTTCGTGTCCGCCACCGAATTGCTGCTCGATCGCAATTACCGGGCGATGCAGCATCTGATCGAAACCTCGATCGGCGAAGAGAAGGTCAGCTTCGAGGATTATATTTGCGACGATGGCATGGGCTTTGGCCCCTATCGGATCAAATGCACCATGTGGCGGGAAAATGGCCGGGTGGTGCTCGATTTCGACGGCACCGATCCGCAGTCCAAAGCATCGATCAACATGTTCCTCAACGAGAACATGATGCGGATGTTCTTCGGCATCTACATGATCATGGTGTTCGATCCGCAGATCCTGTTCAACGACGGCTATTATCCGCTGATCGACGTGCGCATTCCCGAAGGGTCGCTGCTCAAGCCCAAATTCCCCGCCGCCCTGTCGGGCCGTACCCATGTTCTGGGCCGGCTGTTCGACATTCTTGGCGGGCTGCTGGGGCAGAAGACGCCCCAATTCCTGAATGCCGCCGGCTTCTCTTCCTCGCCGCATCTTTTCTATGCCGGGACCGACCGGAACGGGAAATGGTTCCAGCTGTTCCAGATCGGCTTTGGCGGCATTCCGGGCCGGCCGCTGGGTGACGGGCCGGACGGCCATTCGCTCTTCCCCGGCTTCACCAACGTCCCCAACGAGTTTCTGGAACGCTATTTCCCGCTGATCATCGAAAGCTATGCGACGGTGGCCGACAGTGGCGGGCCGGGTCTGCATCGCGGTGGCAATGGCATCGACATGGTCTATCGCTTCCTGGAGCCGGGCGTGATCGCCATTCATGACGATCGCTGGTTCGTGCCGCCCTGGGGCGTGAATGGCGGCCTGCCCGGCGCCCGCGCCCGCAAACTGCTGGTAAAGGCGGACGGGACGGAAATCGTCGTCGGCAACAAGCTGGAGGATTATCCGGTGGAGGCGGGCGACAGGCTGCACTTCATCACCTGGGGCGGGGGTGGCTGGGGCGACCCGCTGGACCGCGATCCGGCCCTGCTGGCCAAGGAACTGACGCAGGGGCTGGTGAGCGCACAGGGCGCGCGCCGCTATGGCGTGGTGCTGGTCGACGGTGTGGTGGACGAGGCCGCGACCAAAGCGTTGCGGGCCGAGATGCGCAGCGCGCGCGGCGATGTGTCGGTGTTCGATTTCGGCCCGGATCTGGAGACGTTGCGGGCCAACTGTCTGGAGGAAACCGGCCTGCCCGCGCCAAAGGCGCCGCAATGGGTTCGCGCGATCGCCTGATTAGGCGACAGGCCGGTTTCGAAAAGCCTCCTCCCTCTGATCGAGGGAGGAGGCTTTTTCGTTACTTGTCCTGCGTAAATTCGGTGGGGTAGCGCCCCAGCGTGAAGAACAGCATCGCCGCCCCGGCGAGCATCGCCGCCGACAGGAAGAGCAGCAGATCATAGCTGCCGGTCTGGGCGCGCAGATAGCCGAACAGGATCGGCGCGACACCTGAACCGATCGCGAAGATCGCGAATTGTAGCCCGAAAATCTCGCTATAGTGGCGACGGCCAAAATAGCGGCCGGTGATGAAGGCCATCAGGTCGAACTCCGCGCCGGTGATCAGGCCTACCAGGATGACGCAGCCGATCGCCATGGCCGGATGGATCGCATCGGTGGTGAGCAGCAGCGCGCCCGCCATGGCTGGCAGGATCAGCGCCAGCGCGGCGACCGGCGCCCAGAGCCGGTCCAGCAGCAGACCGCACAGCAATCGTCCGCCGGTAATGCTGAGCGCCAGCACCGACAGCGCTTGCAACGCCTGTTCATGGGCCAGGCCCGCTTCGGTCAGCAGCGGCAGGAAATTGGTGAGCAGGCCGCCGCTGGCCGCATTGAGCAGCATCGCCCCCAGCGCCGCTGCCCAGAAGCGGTAATGGCTGACGGCTTGTTTCAGGGTGAAGCCAATCGCGTCGCCGCCCCTTGCCTGTTCCTCGTTCGGCGCGCTTTCAGTCAGCCAGCGATATTGCAGGGGCAGAGATAGCAGCAACGGCAGCAGTGCCAGCCCGATGAAGGCGCCGCGCCATCCGGCGGCATCGATCCAGCGATCGATATAGAAGGGATAGATGGCGCCGGCGATTCCGGTGCTGGCCAGCATCAGCCCCAGCGCCAGCCCGCGCCCGCGATTGAACCAGCGGGTCACGATCTTGGCATAGGTCATGGGCAGCGTGCCAAGTCCCAGGACGGTCAGCAGGCCCCACAAGCCGTAGAAGAGGGTGACATTGCCGCGCGGCGTGGTGGACAGCAGCAGCAGGCCGATGGCAACCCCGACCGTCGACCAGAGCGCGATCCGCCGCGCGCCCAGCCGATCGACCAGACGGCCCATCGTCGCGCCCAGCAGGATCACCGCGATCGTCGCGGCAATGGTCGCGCCCAGCACGCTGGCGCGGCTCCAGCCCAGATCCTGCCCCACCGGGCCGGCGATCAGGCCGATGGTATAGCCGCTATGGGGCGACAGACCCAGTGCCAGGCCAACGCAGCTGGCGACCAGCGGCCGCCAGCCGCGCCGCATCTCCGCCATGGCGGATGCCGGCGCGGCGATGGCGGCGGTCAATAGCCGAACTCGCGTTCGTCGGAAAAGTCGGTCACGTCATAGCGCGACAGTTCATAGGCGTGGCCCTTGCGATAGCCATTCATGCGCGCGACAATCTCATCCTCGCCAGTCGTCCAGATTTCTAGGTCGCCGTCAATATCCCCGGTGCGCCACATGTAATGATGGCAATTCATGATCTTGCCGGCAACGCTGATGTCTTCCATTCCCAGATATTCGACTGGCATCTCGACCTTGCGGCCATGGCTGATAGTGCCGCCATTCCAAGTGAGTGATGTGGTGAGCAGCCGGATAGTCTGCACGCCGCTGACGCTGCGGTCGAGCTTCATCAGCTTCCACCCTTCGGCCGTGGTGGGATGATAGCCCAGCACTTCCTGCGCCCGGTCGATCGGGAAGCTGGATTGATCCACAGGGCCGCCATCTGGCGGCAGGACGATCGACGTGACGGTGTCGCCGCTGACATGCCGCACCAGCGCGCCCAGATAGACATTGTCGGAAAACAGGCGGACGAAGCCGTCGCGGGGCGTGAAATCCCGGTCCGCCGTCTGGGTCACATGCCGCACGATCGCGCAGCCGGGAAAGCGCGACAGGCTCATCGCAGTGCGCGATCCGTCCGGGTTGCGGGTGACGATAAAATCCTCCCAGTCGATCGCCTGGTCGGGATGGCCCAGAGGATAGGTGACATAGGAACCGATAGTGCGGGTGAGGGGCATGAAGAGGAATATCCCTGGCTGGCGTTGATCGAGAGGCTGGACGGCGGGCCGTTCAGTTCGTCAGCCATGGCTCCGCGAAGCGACAGGGGGTGGCAAATATCGGGTGATGAATGTTCGTGTGGCGGATAGTGCCGGCGGCGCACATGGCAAAAGGGGCCAGTGCTCGCGCACCGGCCCCGGTCCTGATCTCAGTGCAGAACGGACGTCACGCCTTGCCGGTCAGCCCCCCGACGATCGGTGCGAGGATGGACTGAATCAGCCTTTCCCGCTCCACGCGGCGGGCGCTGTCGTCTTCGGCGTCCGGCGCCAGCATCTCTATGCCGGACGACACATTCAGCCCCTGATTGTCCAGCACCTGCTCCAGCGATTTCAGCCGCTCGCGGGTGACGGACAATTCCATCGTCAGCGTGACGACGGCACGCAGCAGGTTGTCGACCACCGGGTCGGGCAGGAAGGTGACATGGCGATCGGCCGCCGCCGGGCCTGCCGGCAGGTCGGTGGCGGCTTGCGGGTCTTGCGTCGTCATCACGGCTTGCGCCCTCCGAAGAAGAAATAGGCGGCCGGCCCGACTGCTTCATAATCGGCAAAGGCGGTCTGCGGATCGAAACCGGCCTTTTCCAGTTCGGCCTTCATGTCGAGATCGACAAAGCCGGTCCAGAAGGGTTCGCCATTATGCCGCACCTGCCAGTCGTTCGTGACCTGCTTGGCCAGCGGGATGCGGTGGGCGTGATAGGGCACGTCGAGGTGCAGCACCAGACCGCCCGGTTTCAGCAGCCGCCAGCATTCCTTGAGGATGCGGGGCACCTGCGCGGCGGACGTTTCGTGGAACATGATGATCGACGTGATGAAGTCGAAACTTGCGCCGGGAAAGCCGGTTTCGGCGGCATCCAGTTCATGGAAATGAATGGCGAGGCCCGCGCTTTCCGCCGCGCCATGGGCGTAGCGGACGAAGGGGCGGGCGCAGTCCAGCCCGTGGACATCGGCATCGGGCCAGAGCCGTTTATAGGCGTGCGTTTGTTCCGCCGTGCCGCAGCCCATGTCGAGGACGGCAGTGGGGACAAGGTCAGGCGCGCGCCGGGCCGCGACCTGCGCCACGAACTGCCCCAGCGTATCCTTGGTCGCCGACTTGCCAGCCGACATGCCCTTGGCCGCGCGATACATTTCGACCGTGCCGGTATAGACCAGCCCCGCCTCGATATCGTCGGGTCGCCGTTCACGCCAGTAGCCCCCCGGCTGGCGATGGATTTCCGTGGTCTTGACCGGCGCCTTGACCACCAGTTGATCGTTCAGGTGCAGACTGCCGCCGCTGGCGGGCTGATCGCGGATCGTGCGGAAGGTGGCGACGCGATCGTCGATGATGCGGTCCGTCGTCTGCTGGACGGTGTCCCACATCATATTTTGGCTGTGCCAGGTCAGCGACGCCCAGAGCTGGAACAGGGGATCGGCCGCGCTCGCCGCACCAGCTTCCTTCCGGTTCGCTGGCGGCTGGCCATGCGCGCGGGCATGGGCCGGTGCAATTTCCTTGTCGAACCGATCCTGAAAGGCGGCCTCGACGGTGAAATTGACATATTTCTTGAGCGCGCCGACGAAATTAAGCCGCGCCATTTCATCATGGACGGGCGTGAAGTCGAAGGGTTGAGCGGGGCGGCATTCGGTCATAGCGGCAGCATCACCAGAGTCGCCGAGATGACAATGATTTTTGCTTATGTTTCCGCAGCGCGAACAGTCATTGGAGGGATAGTCGACCAGAATACTATGCCTGTCGGCCGTCGTGAAAGCCTCGCTCATATGCGGCGTCGGAGGGATAATCGTCATAATGCTGGCCATTGTCGTGATTAGCGCCAATGATTGCGGCGAGAACCGACGCCCGCCGCGACTGCCGTTCCGCTCGGTCCTTTGCCGCCAACCTTTTGATTGCAATCGGGTGCTGGCGTTGGAGTGATGGAATCGATACGCCCCTATATGATGGCAATGCTGACGCAGTTTTTCTGGGTGGGCTGCCATTGCGCAGGCGCGCTGCCAGATCGAGGTTCGAGATAAAAGGCGGACCAAATTCTGCAAGATCGATCAGACCATTAGCGATCAAGCGCGCTGCGCGATCGGCAACCAGACCGCATGTTCCGCTCCCGTGAGGGCGCCGTCATCGCGCGTGGATCAGAACAGTTCCTGTCCAAGGCCAGGATCGAGGGGCAGTCAAGCTCTCCGATGGCCGCATGCTCAATGTTGATGGGGTAGTCGGAGGCGCGACACGCTGGCGCGTTGTCGCCAACGATTTTCGGCTCGACGCGGTATGGTGCCTTTTGGTGCCGTTCCGCAGCGCAGCTGTGGACCGCACGAAGATCCCGCTGCGAACCAGATTGTTCATACCCGAAACCGTCGGCATGCCTCTTCCCAGCGGCGCAATGCATGATGGAGGCTGGTACGCTATGGATACAGGCTCTGCTATCATGACGGATCGGATCGACCTATTTCTGGGTGCCGGCAAGGCTATCATGGATATTCCACGCCAGTTCGGGATCGGCCATCTTCGGACCTTGAAGGCGCGTATAGTGGTGAAGGTATCAGGGTGTGAGCGGCCCGGAGGATAGCTTGCGCATTGCGAGGTAGTAGATGGCATTATCGGCATGGACAGCATGAATGCTCATCCGGGACGATCGTGATCGGTGCTAGTTCCGCCACTGCGTTCCGGTATGCAAGGTGCCCTGCGCGATGGGCCGGGTAACTGATGGGAAGTGCAGCCGGGACTCGGGTAGGCGAGCCATGCGGTTCAGCCAGCAAGGCGCAGCCTTGGACTGCTGTTCTAGACGAGCCTTGCGAGCAGGGCAGCGCTCTCTCGCAGGCCGACAAAGGCGTAAGGGTTGAGAAACTGCCTGCGCCATAGAAGATTGCGATCAACTTCACCCAGATCAGCGGCATTGCATTCTTCGCGCCAGTGGTCGCAGATCGTGCGGATTTGCGCATCGGCGATGGCGATGGCTTGCGCTTCACTGAGATGGAAATGGGGTGCGGACACCAATGCTGTCTCGATCCGGCTCGAGCGATCCTGCCCCACGATCAACATCGCCTGACTTGCCTCTTGTCCGGCTCGTCCCTGCGGGCAGATGTCATATGCGGGCGTGAGCGTCAGTGCGCTTCCGTCCCAGAAAGCAGCATGGTTGCGCGCATGATCGTCAGTGTTTCCAATCAGAATATTGAACATGATGCGCCTGAAAAGTTCATGGAGCGTGCGCGTGGGATCAGTGAAGCGATGCCGGATAATCTCTGCCAGATCCTCATAGCTCGCATAACGCGCCATCATTTCGTCCAGGCCGACAAGCGTGAGGGCGGACACCATGGCCCGTCTCACCCAGCTCTCATCGCACCGAACACGATCGAAGCGCTCCACAAGCAGCACATCGCGCCCGGAGGCTTTTACGAGTTGCACTTGGGCGGCATGAAGACCAGCGCGCCTCGCGAGACGCATTGCGACGAACTCGACCTTGACCACGCTGTAAACGTCGCTGGTCGACGAGAATTTTGCGATCAGTTTGCGATCGCCGTCTGTGATCAGGGCCTTGGGCCGTGCGCCGCCAATCGAGCTGCCATGATGCAAAGCTTGATCGAGATCGGGCGAAAGCGGCAGATTGTCCTCGACCTTCTGCGCTGAGGCGACCAACTCGCTCAGGGTGGCCTGGGATGCGCGCGCGGCATAGTCGGTCGCCGATGTCTGGAAATCGAGCGCGCCGATCCGGTCGGACCCGGACTGAAGGAGGAATGTCAGTTCATCCAGCTGCAGGTCATCCAGGTCATCGCCCTTCACGCCGAAATTCCTGTTCAGGATGACTCGACGCCCCCACGCGTCAGGCGCCGCGTCCCGGATTGCACTTGGCATGGAAAGTCCGGTGGGCAGTGGCAATAGACCGGACCGCAGCGGCAATTCGGGTTCGTAGAGCGGGACTGCGTCTTTTCTTTCCAGATAGCTCCGGCCATAAGCGAAGCGGATACCTTCTGGCCGTCGGTCGAGACGCCCGGCAATCACCGGCCTTGTCTCGCCAGCCAGCCATGTCCAGACAAAGCCACTGTCCGGGTGCGGGATCTTAGAAGTCATCATCGACCTCTCGATCATTTTCGCGGACATATTTCGGAAGGACCGCAAGCCGGTCACGGGTGCGCTCGGTCATCGCAGTAACGCCCTTGAGGTCGCTTTCGAAAAGCTCGATCCCTACAATGGCGGCGGCTTCGAAATACACGCCGATCTCGACTTTGGGATCGCCATTTTCAAGGCGCCGCAAGGTGCCCCGAGAAACGCCGATCCGTTCGGCAAGCAATTCCGCCGTCATGCGCTTCTGCCGACGCCCGAGGAGAACCAGGCGTCCCAGCAGGGTTATGGCCTCGCGGGTGTAGCGGCCGTAAATTCGCTTGGTGGTGGCAGGCATATGGTCGCTCCGCAGGCCATATAGGGACGATATGGTCATTCCATAAAGCAGATAGGCTGACACCGCAATAGCCATATATGCTGTTTGATCCTTCCATGATCCATATAAAACTAATGTGGTCTATGCGTAGGCCATTTTGTGATTTAGCCTTATCCGGTCGCTCCAACCAATCATTAGGGCGTGCAGCCATTACGCATTGTGTCAATCGCCCCTTAATTGCGGGTTTCCGTCAAGCCTGGCTTGCGGTCCGTACCGGGGTCACGGTCCTTTCGAGGTCATGGCCTCAAGATGAAGTCCGGGTCGGGTGCCTCAACGTATGCACGAATGTGCAATTCGAAGAAATAAAAGATAATAAAAACAATGATATAGTAACAATTCGACCGGCAAAATCGGGGAGGAGTTTACCTCTGTCCGATGGCCATTTGCTTACAGAAAATAGTGTCATTTCATGCGCTTCGCCGCAGCGAATCAGCACTCAAAACGACTATTTGCTTCCAGATGGGAATTTGGCACGCAGGACGGCCCTGACGCCGGGCTTCTACTGGGATCATGAGCTACCCGGCGTTGGTTTACGGGCCTATCCGTCGGGGCGCAGGCGCTCGATCGTTCAGTACCGCCATTGCGGTAACACACGCCGTGTCACGCTTGGGGATCCTGAAAGAATTATCCCAATATGTTATTAATTCCACAAAGCCGGCTCCTGGGGATCTTATTAATTTAACATAATTAATATTATCACACTTTTGTCCATGTAAGGGTGGATTCTAGATCGAAGTGCGAAATCCTAGGATTTATAGGGGTTTGATCCCCTTTCCAGGAAGGCACGATATGAACGCCTATCAACATCTGGGTTTCGACGACCCCCGGGATAGTTATCAACTTAGATCATGGTCAACGGCCGTCGTGTCCGCAGCGGCAAGATCGCTCGTAGTCCGGAGCTCGCCGCTTACATCGCCAACCGTTTGTCGGCAGCCTGATCGCCAGAGCAGATTGCGGACTACCTTCGCCGCCATCAGGGTTTCAACGAGGCGGTGTGCCACGAGACCCTCTATCAAGAGGTCTACGGACCCGATGGACGTAACCAGAAGCTGTGCCCCCCCGTGCGGCTCGGTGTGTCAGCCCCACAGGCTCGATAGCGGCGCTGCAACCAGCTTTTCGCCAAAGGACACCACATCCGTGCTGTCATAGAGAACGACGCCGCAGGCGAAGCGGTCGCCGCAGGCCTCGGCCAGCGCTCGCAGCCCGCCAAAGTCGCTGGGCTTGACCGTCGCACTTGCCTTTACCTCGATGCCGACGATCATCCCGTCGTCGCGCTCCAGAATCAGATCCACTTCGCGCCCGTCACGATGCCGGAAATGATAGGGCGATAGACGCAGGTCGGTTGCGGTCATGAGTTTCAGGATTTCCGAGAAGACGAAGCTTTCCAGCAATGGGCCGAATGTCGTACGATCGGCCTTCACCCGATCAAAAGTCAGCCCGCGGGTTGTCGCTAGCAGACCGGAATCAAGAAAATGAATCTTGGGCGTCTTCACCATACGCTTGAGCGCGTTGGTGAACCACGGTTGCACCATCGAGATGAGAAACACCTGCTCAAGCAGGCCAACATAGCGCTGGCCGGTCTTGTGACTCACGTTTATCCCGCTGCCGAGCTGCGAGTAATTGACGAGCTGGCCTGAATGCTCGGCCAGCAATCGCACAAATTTCGGCAGTTCCGTCAGCTTCTCGATATCGGCGATATCCCGCAGGTCGCGCGTGAGGATCGACGTTAGATACGATCGTAACCAATCCTGTCGCCGACGCTCGCTTATCCGGCTGATCGCCTCGGGGAAGCCGCCAAGCAGGACTAACTGCACCAGGTCGTCCCCCAGAACAGCATCGGCCGGTTTCACCAGCTTTCCTTCGAACATCATTTCCAGGAAATGAGACGGTTGCTCCGCGATCTCGGCGCGCGCCAGGGGGAGCATCGCGATCGTTTCCATCCGCCCCGCCAGACTGTCGGCGACCCGCGGCAACGTCAGCACGTTTGCCGATCCGGTCAGCAGGAACCGTCCGGGCCTGTAGTCTTCATCGACCGACTTCTTGATCGCCAGCAGCAAATCGGGAGCGCGCTGGATTTCATCGATGATCGCCCGGTCCAGCCCTCGAATGAAACCGACTGGATCCGAACGAGCTGCTTCAAGCGCAGTCTGGTCGTCGAGTGTGACGTAGTACCGGCCGTCATCGCCCATTTTACGGACGAGCGTTGTCTTGCCTGCCCGGCGTGGTCCCACGATCAGAACCACGGGCGTATCTGCGAGCGCTTCCCTCGCCCGTGCCTCTACAAGTCGCTCAAACATAGGTGCTTCATTCTCCGGCTGATTGGCCTATGCAGATCCGCTGATTGGAAGTCAATAATTCGCTAATTGGAAGCGCCAGACGTGCAATCTTGAGCTTCCAGTATGAACCGAGCAGCACGGTCGACGACGATCGTCGCGTGTACGAAGGCAAACTTCGCCCTCGAGCCCAAGCGCTTCCTCCCCTCCAACACCGACCTTGCTCTGCTGTCGGACAAGGAGATCTAGGCCGTTGCCGATCGCCTCAACAGCAGACCCCGCAAGTGCCTGGGCTGGGCCGATGAAGCGGAATGTCTGATGCCGATGGGGCGTCCCTTCGACGGCTTTGTGGAATATGGGAAGCGCGTCTCGCCGACCTGCCTCGTCCATCTGGAACGCAATCGCTACAGCGTGCCGGCGTCCTTTGCCAATCGGCCTGTCAGCCTGCGCGTCTATCCTGATCGCTTCCTGGTTGTCGCCGAAGGACAGGTGATATGCGAGCATCAGCGCATCATTGACCGATCCCATGATGGGCCGGGGCATACCGTCTATGACTGCGCCACTATCTGGCGGTGGTCCAGCGAAAGCCCGGCGCCCTGCGCAACGGCGCTCCCTTCCTCGAACTGCCCGAGGCCTTCCAGCGGTTGCAACGACATCTGCTGCGCAACCCCGGCGGCGACAGGGAAATGGTCGAGATCCTGGCGCTCGTCCTGCATCATGACGAACAAGCCGTGCTGACCGCCGTCGCCACGGCGCTGGACGCCGGTGTTCCAACCAAGATCCATATCCTCAACCTGCTGCACCGGCTGCTCGATGGAAAACCGCTCTCGACGCCGCCGGTGACGGCGCCGCAGGCGTTAAGGCTGGTCAGTGAACCGATGGCCAATGTCGAACGCTATGATGCGTTGCGCGGGGAGAACCGTCATGCGTCATGATCCCGCCACCGGCGCCCTTGTCGTGATGCTGCGCGGCCTGAAAATGCCCGGCATGGCTCAGGCCGTGACCGATCTCATGCAGCAGGGATCGCCCGCCTTCGAGGCGGCGGTGCCGATCCTCTCCCAGTTGCTGAAAGCCGAAACGGCCGAACGAGAGGTCCGGTCCGTGGCCTATCAGCTCAAGGTAGCGCGGTTCCCGGCCTATCGGGATCTGGCGGGCTTCGACTTTGCCAGCAGCGAGGTGAATGAGGCGCTGGTGCGCCAGTTGCATCGATGCGACTTTATCGATGTCGCGGACAATGTGGTGCTGGTCGGCGGCCCGGGCACCGGCAAAACCCATGTCGCCACAGCGCTGGGTGTTCAGGCCATCGAGCAACACCGCAAGCGCGTCCGCTTCTTCTCCACGGTCGAGTTGGTCAACGCCCTCGAACAGGAAAAGGCCCAGGGGCGAACCGGGCAGATCGCCAATCGGCTCGTGCACTCGGACCTCGTCGTGTTGGACGAACTGGGTTATCTGCCGTTCAGTGCCTCCGGCGGCGCGCTGCTCTTCCACCTGCTGAGCAAATTATACGAGCGCACCAGCACCAGCGTCATCATCACCACTAACCTGAGCTTCAGCGAATGGGCCACCGTCTCCGGCGATGCCAAGATGACCACCGCGCTCCTCGATCGGCTCACCCATCACTGCCACATCCTGGAGACCGGCAACGACAGCTTCCGGTTTAAAAACAGCTCAGCCCACCAAGCTAAACCCAGAAAGGAGAAACCCGCACCTTGACCCACCGATGACATCCGAAACATAATATCAGGCGGGTCACTTCTCGGTGGAAATCCCGGGTCAACTCTCAGTGGCAATCAACATCCAGGAGGTGGATTCCCAAAACGGCCGCTTGCTTCACCATCAGCTTGTCCGATCATCACCATCGTCGAGATCTATGAAAAGATCATCAAATGCCGAACGGACCGGCTGACTAGGTTGGGTCGAGCCCTTTTCTACGACCATCTCCTGTATCTGCTTAGCCTGACCTCTGGGAACCAGGACCGGTACGACATCAAGCGCGTCGCAGGCCTCGGCGAACAGTGTTAACCGGTCCCGGCCCCAGCGTTCGCCTGCCAGGTCTCGTTCAAGCTCGGATATTCGCGCCCGATCGCGCCCCAGCCGCTGAGCCAACTGAGGCTGGGTAAAATTGCGTCTGCGGCGCCAGTTGCGCAGCTGGACTCCCAAAATTGGGAAAATACCTTCCATAATGCGTTTTTCCGCTCATTCCGGCAAAAGTAGCGGAATAACGCTCTTTTACTCGTAAAAAGCGCTATTCCGCTCCTACTATGGTCCCTTCATTGTCGATCTGCTCATCTTAAGGGCGTAATTGTGCCGACGTAATACACGCGAGACCCAGGGGATGCTCGTGCGGCTTTGGAGCCGTGAAGATCGGCATCGAGACGGGTCCTATGACAGTGTGGCTGTGGCATGCGCTGACTGAGCGAGAGCTGCCGGTCTTGGGCATTTTGCGCGGCTCGGCGGCGGACGGACGGTCCATCTCTACGATCCGGACCTTCCTGCTTGCGACCTTGTCGACGGACGCCCAACTCGTCATGCACCGACTCGCGCTGTTCGAGGCATGGGGCCTCGGCATCGACTGGCACCGCTTCGATCTCGGCACTGCGCGGCTTGGCCATGTAGCGGCCTCGCTACAGGCCAGCGGAGCCTGGGACCATTTCCTTTGCGTCGCCAGCGCCGAACGCGCGGCGATCGAGCTGATGGATGACGTGCCTGCGAGCCTCAGCTTCGACCATGCCGACAAAATATTCGAGAACCTCACGACCCTTCGTCCCCGTCTGATGACGGACCTGCTGAAGGGTTGCACGAGTATCAGGGCCGAGCGATTGTTCCTGTTCTTCGCCGATTGTCACGCTCATGGCTGGGCGAAGCGGATCGATCGTGATGTCGTCGATCTGGGTCGGGGCAAACGCCAGCTCGTCCCCGGTGGCCGACTGGATGCGCGCTATCAGATTACGGTGCCGGAAGCCTTTGGCTCCAAAACCGAAAGTGAAGAGCAATGACGGCGCGGATCTATGCGGACCAAGTACGCCTGCTGGTCCGCGCCATCCCGGCAATCGCGCATGAGGAGATCTTCGCGCTTAAGGGCGGAACGGCGATCAACCTGTTCGTGCGGAAACCGTTGAAGCGCTTCCCCGCCTAGCCGTTTTCGAAAAGGACGGCTGCCGGATCCTATGCGTAATGGACTGGGGGCTCCCCGCACCTCACCTGTGAGATGCGCTAGCCGGGCAAGCGGCCAAGTCGTATCGGTCTCGTCGCCGACCTGACCAATCCGCTGTGGGACATTATCGTTGTCCACCCGCAATATCGCTGCCTGACCCCTCACCCATTTCGCCAATCCATATGGCAATGCGGGGGCGAAGACGCGCAGCCGGTCTACGATCGTCAACCGGCCCCTCCTTGATGAAAAGAAATTCTTACTCTGGGTCAGCTCCGGCACCAGTGGATCGCCAAAAAGGTCGGCTTGCCTAGATCTAACCGGTGCGAACAGGGGACCGTGCGTGCGCCTCAAAATGCCAAAATGGTCTGGACAGGTTTGGTCAGTATCTTTTCGATCGTAAAGGTGCCTGCTGCCGGCGTTAGCAGCAGTTCTTCTTCAGCGAGCCTGTAATCCAGCCATTTCTGCACATCACGACGTTCAATGATGGCGCCATGCCGCGCCTGATAAAGGATGACGTTCGGGTTCGCGTCGAGGGTGACGATCCTATAGCTGGTTGGTCATTCACCAATGGCTGGCTCCCAGATTGCTGCAGGATAAAAGAAGTTGCCATCCTCGCGAAAGGCGCGGAACGCCTTCTTGCCATTACGGATGTGGAATTCCGACGCTGCGACGAGACAACGACTATGCGGAAATGCACGCCCCTCGCTGCCTATCTCAACTGGTTGTTCGAGCCTGCTGCAACGGCTCCCGCAAAGGCGCGCTGACCCGAGATACGGCCCTGCTTCAGAACGGAATTTCCTGTCCCTCATAGTCCAGCAGCTTCCCGCTGTCGGCAACCTTGAGCCCCTCAATGACATCGAGAAGCTGCAGGGCCGCTCGCTCGGCATCAAACAGCCGACCGGCTGCGACATTAGCTTGAAACGGCCTGGAAAGCATGGTGTCCACCGTGCCGGGATGCAGGGCAACCACAATCGCGCGATCGTTACGCCGCTTCTCCTCGATGGCGAGATTGCGCACCAGCATGTTGAGCGCTGCCTTGGACGCCCGATAGCCATGCCAGCCCCCCAGGCGATTGTCGCTGATCGAGCCCACGCGCGCCGAGAGCGCGGCAAAAACGGCTTGCCCGGTCCTGGGCATCAAAGGCAGAAAATGCTTGGCCACAAGCGCCGGACCGATGGCGTTTATGGCATAGCTTCTGGCCAGCCACGCGGGATCTAGATCCCTCAGCGCTTTCTCAGGGCCATGGACGCCCTCATGCAGCAGTCCTGTCGCGACGATCACGAGCGTCGGTGCCGGTCCTGCCGCGACATGGGCTGCGGCCGCCGCAATCGACGCCTCGTCCAGCAGATCGATATGCTGCGCCCCTTCCCGCGATCGGCCGAGGCCATGCACCCGCTCGAGCGCGCCTTCCTCAAGCAAGGCCGCCTCCAGCGCGCCACCGATACCGCCGGATGCGCCGACAATGACGGCGCAACCCTTTGCAGCGCCGCTCATGGCTGCGTGCACCGCACAAAGGGGCGCACGGCCTGGAGACCAGGCATTGCCGCATGAGAGCTTCCGCCCATGACCTGCATGTTCCACCACCGATACCGTGGCGCCCAGCCTCCCTGCCATACGACTTTCATCAATCCGAACTCCCTGCTCCGTGCGCCCACGCGGTAGATCAGCCGGATAAGCCAGAGCAAGCGACGCCAGATCGAGCCCGGGCGCGGCCCCTTGCAACATGGCGACTCTATCGTTAGCGACCGGCCTATTCCCAAGGACCCGGTGCAAATCCCGGTAGCTATTCCGGCCACCGATCCGCCGGACAACGCATGACGCCCGGCAGTCCGCCAGCTTTCCACTGCGTCATCGCCTGCGACACAGGTCGGTTCCCCCATTATGAACAACACTGCTCTTTTGTGCTACCGCGCCGGATGGTTCAGTGGCGCGGCCAATGCCCCTCGCGACATCCTCGCCGGCATGGTCGCCACCCTCGCCCTTACACCGGAGTGTATCGCCTTCTCCTTCGTCGCCGGCATTGATCTGTAGGTCGGCCTGTTCGCCTCTTTCATGATAGGCATCGTCATAGCCTTCGCCGGAGGGCGGCCAGCCATGATCTCCGGCGCGGCGAGATCCGTGTCGTAGAGGATCGAGCCTGACCATTCCTGGACCGACAAACCTGCAATGCCGGTATCGAGCGTAAGTGTGACGTTGGCCGCTACGCCTTCGGGATCATCGGCAACGCCATTTTCGAAGTCGGCATTGACGCGGGGATCGATGGCCGCGACCTGCAGACGCAGATGGCCAAGCACCTTATCCAGGCTGAGATCGCCATCATCCCTGCCCGTAATCCAGGCCGCGCCCGCGCTCGTCGAGGCAATGGCCTTGAAGCCGAGCTTCGTCAGCCGAACGGCGCTGCCCGCATCTCAGGCATTGGGGATGATGATGAAGCCGCTGTCATGCATGCGACGGAAATGCCGGCGCAACTCGGCAGTCGTCATGGATCAGTTCCTCTTTTCGTTTTGTTCGATCATTCGTTTGGCCTTCGCTGACAGGGATCGAAAGGTGATCGACCAGCGAGTGGCGTCCATGGCGGCAATGCCATGCTCCCAGTCATGCCGCGCCTCGCCGCTCAGATGATATATCGAACGAGAGGCAAGCGCAGCGTTGAACCGCGAAAAGCCCGTCGGGGTTCGGCGCCGCATACGTAGGGTAGCCGCTTGCCCCAGAGAAATGCCCACGACATGCTCGAAGACTGGGCGATCTTTATGCCAGCCGATGCCGGCGCCAGGATCGTAGCGGGTCACGAGCGCCTGGACGAGTTCGGAAGCGTCGAGCCCGGCAAAGTAAGCGGCGCGCAGTCTCAAAGAGTTCAGCCATTCGGGCATAGGCTCGGCGCGCGCGAAAGCGCCATTCTCGAAATCATAGCTCCAGCCAAAGCTGCAGGTCAGCCTGTGCCCGGTCCACTGCTGGAACCGGAAGGGCGTGAGTGGGACACCCGCAATATGCGCGATGAGCATCTGTTCTTCGCGCGTGGTCAGGAACTGCTCGGTCTGCGCAAAGCCCGACAGTTGTGGCCCTCCGAACAGGTCGGCCTGCCCTCCAGTCTTAGCGATCGCTTCCATGGAGAAGCTCAGAGCGCCAAAGCCGTCTGGACCGGCTTGGGGTCTATCTCCACGATCGTGAAGATATGGGCGGGCGGCGTCACCAGGAGGTCCGTCTCCGGCACGGTCAGGTCCAGCCACTGCATCACCTGGCGCCGATGGATGATCGCGCCCTGGCGCTCCTGATAGCGCATGACCTCGGGGTTGGCGTCCAGCGTCACGATCCGATAGCTGACCGGCCATTTGCCCATCGCAGGTTCCCAGATGGCGGCGAGATAGAAGAAATTGCCGTCCTCAAGCGTCACGCGAAACTTCCGGTCGCCGTTGCGGATATGAAATTCCGATGCGGCGACGAGACAGCGATGGCTTGGGAATGTGCGCCCTTCGGACCGTACGAACTGATAGCTCACACCGTCGCTGAACCGCGGATTGGAACCCCAGGCAGCCTCGATCATCTCTACCTCTTGAAAATCGTTCGGATTGCGTCGGATGATGGCACGGCGGCTGCCAGGCCCGGCATCTGGATCAAAAGCGGTAGGTGTCGAGTCCATGAAAAGAACATATAACGAACATTAGACGTCGGCAAGGCTGCCGATCAGGAGAAAGGCCTATGTGCAATGACTACCGGCTGATCGTCGATATCGCCTCGATCGTCGAGGATTTCGAGGACCTGACGATCAAGATCAAAATGCCTGAGGGCAAGCCCAATGTGGCGGCTCGCGAGGACATCAAGATCACCGATCCCGCCCCGATCGTCCGCAGCGTGGAAGGCGAACGCGCAGCAGGAGAGCTTGTCAGCCGCCGCTGGAGCTGGGCCGGACAGAAGGGCCGTCCCGTCTATAATTTCCGGTCCGAAGGGCGCCAATTCACCTCCCACCGCTGCTTGATCCTGGCGGACGGTTTCTATGAGTTTACAGACCCCGCCGACGCAAAGCAGAAGCGCCTCGACAAATGGCTCTTCACCATGGCGGATCATCGCTGGTTCTGCATTGCGGGCATCTGGCGCGCGGCGCCCGAGGGCGAGGCCTTCACCATGCTCACCATGGACGCGGGGCCCGATGTCGCGACCTATCACCATCGCCAGATCATCCCGCTCCCGCACGACCGTTGGGCCGACTGGCTCGACCCAGCTGTTCCTGCAGAGAAGACGCTCGCATGGATGCCCAAGGGCAGCCTGCCCGTGACCCAGGTCTATGGGTCGCCACCCGCTCAGGCGGTGCTGCTCTAATGGCCAGCGCTGATCTGCCACGTTTCCTCGAGGCGCAGGCTGGCGTTTACGAGGTAGCGTTGGCCGAGATCGCAGCCGGCGCCAAGCGCTCGCACTGGATGTGGTTCATTTTCCCGCAGCTACGTGGCCTTGGGAACAGCGCCATGGCCCGGCATTACGGGATCGCGTCGCTGGCCGAGGCTCGCGCCTATCTCGACCATGCTGACCTTGGAGCGCGATATCTGGCCTGTGTCGAAGCACTGGAGCGCCTGGAAGGAAATGATCCCATAGCGGTTTTCGGTTCGATCGATGCCATGAAGCTGCGATCGTCCCTCACCCTCTTCGAGATGGCGAGGTGCCTCCCCCTTTTCGACGCAGCCATCGAACGCTGGTTTGACGGGAAGCGCGACGATGCCACACGACAGCGGATCGGTTAAGCCGGCAAAATGTGATCCCATTGCCGGTTCCCACCTATGGCCGGCATCTCGCAATCATGCGAATTGCAATCTGCTGCCCGGAGCCCTCCCATCTTTCACCTGATCTTCGCGCTGCCCGCCATTTTGGTCATCACCCAGTTCCTGTGGCCTATGGCTCTGCCGCTGCTGGCGAAGATCTTGGTAGCAGCCCTCATGCTCGCGGCGTCGCAATTTCAGTTCTGGAGCAAACTTTCCTCCGGATCGGTATTCGCACCTGAATTTCCGCGCAGCGTCGTCATTCTCTTCAATTGGGCGAGTGGGAGCATCCTGTTTCTCGCGCTGGTGCAGTTGCTGCTCAGCGCTGGGTATCTCGGCGTCTGGATGGCGTCCGGCAACGCCCCGGCTGTGCCGGAAACCCTTCGCTATGCGATGGCAGGCGCCTCCGGTCTGCTGGGCGCTATCGGTGTGCTGAATGCCGTGCGCGTCCCGCCGCTCAAGGATGTCGACCTTCTTATTCGAGACCTGCCTTCGCAATATGAAGGCTACACGATCCTTCAGCTCACTGACCTCCATATCAGCCGTCTGTTTCCCGCTTCATGGACTCAGGCAGTTGTCGATCGCGCCAATGCGCTGGCTGTCGATCTCGTCGTCGTGACGGGCGACGTGATCGACGGCTCCCTTGCGATGCGTCGTGCGGATGTAGCGCCTCTCGCGAGACTTGAGGCAAGGGACGGGATCTACATGAGCCCTGGGAACCATAAATATTTCCTCGGCTTCCGCGAATGGATGCAGCATTTCTCGGAGATGGGGATGCGTATTCTCGGCGATGCCCATACGATCCTGGAAAGAGGTGGCGCGCGCCTGATGCTGGCCGGCGTAACAGACAGGTCCGCGCCGGCAACCGGCCAGCCCAGGCCGGACCTCGCCGCTGCTCTTGCCGGAGGCCCTAATGGCGTGCCCATCATATTGCTCGATCACCAGCCTGGCGGCGCGCATCGTGCCGCAGCCTGTGGCATCGCGGCCCAGCTGTCGGGTCACACGCATGGCGGGATGATGCCGGGCCTCGCCTGGTTGGTCGCACGCGGAAATGCCGGTTTCGTGTCTGGCTCATATGATGTCGATGGCATGACGCTCTACGTCAACAACGGAACCGGTATCTGGCCAGGCTTCGCGCTACGCCTGCGCCGCCCTTGCGAACTGACACGCCTGACACTTCGCCGCGCGCCGTGATCTTCCGCGCGATGGCGGCCATGAGCGGCAAGTGCCCAAGCAGCCGGGAAGACCTTGATGCAATACGACTATGACCATGACCGCCGCGATGGCCTTCGCCTCGCCTTGGCCGCGCTGGCGGCAGAGGAAGCCAAATGGGCAGTCTTGCTTGGAGAGAGCCGCTCCTCGCGAACCAATGCAGCCCGTCAGATACGGCACAAGGCGATCCAGATCGCTCAAAAGCGCTTGCAGACTATCCTGAACCGATTGATACCCGATGAAGACACTTCGGCGACGGCCGAACTGGCATCGGCGCTCGACAAGCTAGGTCTTTAGGGCTGATCAGCCCGGCGCATCGATCGCCAGCAAATCCTGCTCCTGCGGATGACGCTCGATATAGGCCGCGACAAATTCACAGAGTGGAACGACCTTGAGATTCTGCGCACGTGCATCAGCCAGTGCAGCTCCGATGAGGCGGCTGCCCACGCCCTGCCCTTCGAGCGCAGCGGGCACCTGGGTATGGGTAAAGACCAGTGCGCCCTCGCGCCGATCATAGGCCGCGACAGCCAATTGGCCCTCGACCGACAGCTCATAGCGCCCTTCAGCCTCATTGTTTCGAAAATCACCTATATTGGCCATGATCCTGTCTCCGGTTCGATCCGCTCGTCACTCGCCCATGAGATGAAGGGCGAGCCGCCGGGCGTGGCCCACGCGTCTATGCTCGAACAAGTAGATGCCCTGCCATGTTCCAAGGCTCGGCAAGCCATCGAGCACGGGAATGGAAAGCTGCGCCTGGGTGAGCGCCGCGCGCAAATGCGCTGGCATATCATCGGGTCCCTCGTCGTCATGGTCGTATCGATCCGGGTCCTCTGGTGCGATCCGCGCGAAATAGGCTTCGAGATCGCGGCGGGCCGCGGGCGCCGCATTTTCCTGGATGAGCAGCGAGGCCGATGTGTGCTGGCAGAAGATCGTCAGCAGACCCTCGACTATGCCGCTTTCCTCTACCCAGCGCCGGATCAGCCGGGTCACCTCGTGCAAGCCCTGCCCTGCCGTATCGATCGTCAGGATCGTCGTTTTCTGTAGCACACCTGCCTCCGCGCCGAAGTTCAACTCTCGCGATCGCGCGAAAATTGCGGAACCGCAAGCGGCGCGATCCAAGGCAGCCGTCTGATGGTCCAGCTCTCATATTGCGGGACGAGGCCCGATGCATCCTCGAAGCTAGCGACCGGCAGCTCGACTTCCGCCTCTGTCAGATTGGCGAAGCGCGATCCGCAGATCTGACAATAGAGCCGGCGATAGTCTGGGCTGCTCTCCCACTGCGCGTAAGTCCCTGACAGGCTGACTGCAGTGCGCGGAAAGACGGCGAAAGCGAGATAGGGCGCCCCATGTGCCTTTCGACAGACGAGACAATGGCACAAGCCGACCCGCAAGGCCTCGCCTTGCGCAACGAAGCGCAGAGCACCACAGGCGCAGCCGCCCGACCGTTCCAGTGTTCCGATCGTCATCGACGAAGTTGGCTCCGGCTTTGGACCATCACCCTTTGGCCCTGCTCAGCTGTTTTCTGTTGGCGTTCATCTTACGCTGAATATCGCTTATCGCCTTCCTCCCGCCGCTGAGCGGTGTGGCACCCAACGTGCCCGCCGTCATGGGCATTGGTGGCTCTCCGATTGAACCTTCTTGGCTACTATGCGCTGCGCCTCCTTCCGGGCGCATGGTCCGCCCATCGCGAGCCGCGTCATCCTCAGCATGATCACGACATTAGCCTCCGCGCCAGTTGCCACAGCGACAGACCGGTCGTTATCCCATCCTGGAAGGTTTTCCTGGCCATCAGCATTTCCAGCTCGCGCAGCGCAAACGCTCAACGCGCCTGCCCGGGATTGTTTCATTGGCCGGCCGGTGCGTTTCTGGTCCTTCAAATCGAGAGAGAGCGGCGAGGTACGCCACTGCTGCGGGGCCGATCCGCATAGCCGATATCCTGGTTGTCCGCAAAAAATCGGAGGGGGTGTCGACAACCAATTGAAAGGTAACAGTTTCGCTATGCAGGCCCGGATCGGAACAGAGCATTACGCTTCTTTTGTCCAAGCGATGCTTGACCACGATCGCAAATATAAGGAACATATAGGGAACATTTGAGTCGCCTCGTTTTTATGCCCATTGCCCCTGCCCCCGCCTATCGGCCTCGCGCTGATGATCTTGCCGCGTTGCGTGCAGAGCTTGACCGTGCGCGACCGGCGCGCAGGCCGGTACTCGCCTTCGGGGTAGCGGAACTGGACGATCGTCTGGCGGGGCATGGACTTGACGGCGCTGGATTGCATGAAATGGCCGCTTCTTCCCCGACTCTCAACGACGACGCCGCCGCAACCCTGTTCGCTGCGGGCATCGCCGCCAGATTTGCGGGCCGCAGGGGGGCCGACATATTCTGGACGGCGAGCCAGTTCGATCTCTACGCGCCTGGCCTTGAGCAAAGCGGCCTTAAGCCGGCCGCCATCCTCTACGCCCAGGGCATGAAAGACAACATCGTCCTGGCAATGGCCGAGGACGCGCTGCGCGACGGCAGCTTCGCCTGCGTGATCGCCGAGGTGAAGGCAGCCGACCAGACCGCGACCCGTCGTCTGCAGCTTGCAGCATCGGATGGGAGCACGCCCGTTCTCCTCTATCGGCGTCATCGCCGGCTTGATCGCTGCCCGTTGAGCAGCCTCTCGTCGGCCATGACCCGCTGGCGCATCGGCTGTACGCCCTCGGCACCCCTTCCCCATCCCGGCGTTGGCCGGGCGCGCTGGCTGGTCGAGCTGGTCCGCCAGCGAAACGGCAATCCATTTTCCCTCGAGCTGGAGGCATGCGATGACACGGGTCGCCTCGCTCTACCTGCCGCAGCTCCCGATCGAGCGATTGCGACAGGCAGAGCGGCTATCCAGGCCGCCTGAGCCTGGCGCCTTCAGCATCGCCCGACACCTGCCTGCACCTGTCGACGATAATCCCGGCGCATGCTCTGTCCCACGCGGTGGCGGGTGGCGACCGGGCGCGCGCTGGGCCCGCGATGGCGCGCTTGGCAGCTGGCCGAGCCAGTCTGAGATCGACGCGCTTCCCGCCCACCAGCGCCCGACGATGCGCGAGTTGGGCAGGCGCAGCGAACATGCCGAGCACCCGTTCCGAGCATTGGGTTCAGACGATGGCGGCGACGCCGGCGCCACGCCGCCAAGTCTCAGTTGGGCAGATTTGTGGGGCCGACCCACCATAATCATTGCCAGGACCGGGCAGCGTGACATCGTGACGGCCGCCTGCCCCGTTGCGCTGGACCTCGGCCTGCGCCCCGGCATGGCAGCCGCTCACGCGCGCGCGCTCGTCACCGATCTCGACGTGCATGATGCGCAGCCGGACGCGGACCGCGCCTGGCTCGACCGGTTGGCGCTTCATGCCGTCGCGCACTGGACACCGACGGCAAGCGTCTCAGGCAAGGATGGGCTATGGCTCGATCTCACCGGGACCACGCATCTGTTTGGCGGCGAAGAACGCTTCTGTCGCCGGCTACTGCGCTTCCTTCAGCGCCTGGGCATGACCGCCAGCATCTGCGTTGCCGGAACGCCGGGCGCTGCCCATGCGCTCGCGCGATATGGCGGCGAGACGATCAGTCTGCTGCCGACCGGTGCAGAGACACAGGCCATTGCATCCTTGCCGCTCGCCGCGCTGCGCCTCGATCCCCAGGCGCTCGTCTCGGCGGCACGCTTCGGGATCGAGCGGATCGCCGATCTCTACCCCATGCCGCGCGGCCCGCTGGCGCGACGCCTCGGGCTCGCGGCCGTTGAACGGCTCGACCAGGCGCGCGGCGCCAGGCCCGAGCCGATCATCGCGGTCGTTCCTTTTACAGCACCGCGAGCCGCGCGCGGCCTGCTGGAACCCATCGGCACGGCTGAGGCGATCAACCAGGTGATCAGCGATCTGGTGGACGATATAGCTGCCCAGCTGCTGGCTCGTGGCGCAGGCCTTCGAACTGGAATCCTGGCCTGCGGTATCGTTGACGGGAGCGAGCAGCGCGTCGCAATCGGGACGGCGCGCGCGACCCGGGATGCCCGGCATCTCAAGCGCATGTTCGCGATGCGGGTGGAACGGATCGATCCGGGCCTTGGGATCGAAGCGATGTCGCTTGTCGCGCCCCGCATTGAGGATCTCAGGGCCGAAGCGATCAATGCCAGCTTTGCCATTGACGATCGGCCGGCCGATTTGGCACCGGTCATCGACCAGCTTGTCGGCCGCATAGAGCCCGACACACCCTTTCGTCTGTCGTCGCGCGAGAGCGATGTGCCAGAACGCGCGGTCGGCCGGATTGGGGCCCTGGAGGCCCCGATTGGCTGGCCCCGCTGGCAGCGTCCGGTGAGGATGCTGGGGCGCCCGGAACTTCTTTCAAACGTCGTGGCGCTCCTGCCCGACCATCCGCCCCGGCGCTTTACCTGGCGTCGAACGGATTATCGTGTCGTGGCGGGCGATGGTCCTGAACGGATCCATGGCGAATGGTGGAGGAGTGCTCGCGAGATGTGGGCGATACGCGACTACTTCCGGGTCGAGGCGCAAGGCGGCGCGCGCTTTTGGTTGTTCCGGCGAGGCGACGGCTTCGACGAGCAGACCGGAAATCTGAGCTGGTTCATGCATGGGATCTTCGGCTGATGTCCCGCTATGTCGAGCTCCAGGTCATAAGTCATTTTTCCTTCCTGCGCGGCGCCTCATCGCCTGAACAGCTCTTTGCGGCCGCCGCGCTTCTGGGACATCGCGCTCTTGGCTTGGCCGACTGGGGCAGTGTGGCCGGGGTCGTGCGCGGTTGGGACGCGCAGAAGACGACTGGCGTCCGGATGATGCCAGGCGCGCGGGTGACGCTCACCGATGGCCGCACGCTTCTGCTCTATCCTACAAACCGGTCCGCCTGGAGCCGGCTCACTCGTCTCCTGACCTTGGGTAAGGCGCGTGGCGGAAAGGGATGCTGCATCCTCGCCTGGAGCGATGTCGACGCCCATGCCGAAGGCATGGTGGCGATCCTGCTGCCCGATCAGGTGGATGGCTCCACGGCGGCGCATCTGGCGGACCTGCGCGCAGTCTTCGGCACCCGCGCTCATATCGCACTTGTGCTTCGACGCCGCCCCGAAGATGCCGCACGACTGCATGCGCTGGCCGCCTTGGCGCGGGCTGCAGATGTGCGGGCAGTAGCCACGGGCGACATACTCTATCATGACGCCCAGGCCCGCCCGCTCCAGGACGTCATGACCGCGATCCGCGAACGTAGCACGATCGACGCTCTTGGTTTCAAACGGCAGCGCTTCATGGATCGCTGCCTCCAGAGACCGCAGGAAATGGAGCGGCGCTTCGCCGCTTTTCCCGACGCGATCCAGGCGAGCGCTGACATCGCGCAAATGTGCCAGTTCGATCTCGGCGAAATCCAGTATCAATATCCCTATGAGGAGGTGTTGGCCGGGCGAACGGCCCAGCAAGCCCTGGTCGATCTGACCTATGCAGCGGCGCATCGCTTGTTTCCTGATGGCCTCCCGCCTGCCTATCGCAGCCAGATCGACCATGAAATCCGCCTCATCGACCAGCTTGGCTACGCCCCATATTTCCTGACGGTCAACGCGATCGTCGCCGAGAGCCGCCGTCGCGGCATTCTCTGCCAAGGGCGCGGCTCGGCCGCGAACAGTTGTGTCTGCTATATACTGGGCATCACCTCTATCGATCCCATCCGCCATGAACTGCTCTTCGAGCGCTTCGTCAGCGGAGAGCGCAAGGAGCCGCCCGACATCGATGTCGATTTCGAACATGAACGGCGCGAGGAGATCATCCAGTGGATCTATGAGACCTATGGCCGTACTCGCTCGGCTCTGACCGCGGTTGTCACTCGCTACCGGACCCGTGGCGCGGTTGCCGAGGTCGGCAAGGCGCTAGGCCTGCCGCGCGACCTCACCAAGATGTTGACGGGCCTGGTGTGGGGCTGGTCCATGGACGGTATTACCCAGGAGCAGATCGAAAGTCTCAATCTCAACGCGGACGATCATCGCCTTAAACTCACCCTCGAGCTTTCCCGTCAGCTGATCGGCACGCCGCGCCACCTCTCCCAGCACCCCGGCGGCTTTGTCTTGACCCAGGATCGGCTCGACGACCTCGTGCCGATTGAACCAGCGCGCATGGATCAGCGGCAAATCATAGAATGGGATAAGGACGATATCGATACCCTCAAGTTCATGAAGGTGGATGTTCTTGGCCTCGGCATGCTCGGTTGCATGAACCGCGCCTTCAACCTGCTGGAAGAGCACAAGGGCATCCGCGTTGGGATGGCCGATCTTCAGGAAGATGATCCGGCCGTCTATGCCATGATCCAGAAGGCGGATACGCTGGGCGTCTTCCAGATCGAAAGCCGGGCGCAGATGTCGATGCTGCCCAGGATCAAGCCGAAGGAATTTTACGATCTCGTTATTGAGGTCGCGATCGTACGCCCCGGCCCCATTCAGGGCGACATGGTCCACCCCTATCTGCGCCGCCGTGAGGGAAAGGAGAAGCCGCAATATCCCAAGCCTGAACTGGAGGCGGTACTCAAGAAGACGCTCGGCGTTCCTCTCTTCCAGGAACAGGCGATGAAGGTCGCGATCGTGGGCGCCGGCTTCACGCCAGCCGAGGCCGACCAGCTCCGCCGCGCCATGGCGACCTTCAAGATGACCGGCGGGGTCAGCCATTTTTACGACAAGCTGGTGAACGGCATGGTCGAGCGCGGTTATCCAAAGGACTTTGCCGAGCGCACCTTCAAGCAGATCGAGGGGTTCGGCTCCTACGGTTTCCCCGAGAGCCACGCCGCGTCCTTCGCCAAGATTGCCTATGCCTCCTGCTGGATGAAGCATCATCACCCGGACGTCTTCTGCGCCGCGCTCCTGAATGCCCAGCCGATGGGCTTTTACGCACCGGCCCAGATCGCGCGCGATGCCCGCAACCATGGCGTGGAAGTCAGGCCCGTCTCGATCAACGACAGCCATTGGGACTGCACGCTGGAACCTGCGCAAGGTCGTTACAAGGCTGTGCGCCTGGGTTTCTGCCAGGTCCGCGGACTGTCCAACCTGCACGGCGCGGCGATCGTGGCCGCTCGCGGCCCAGCGCTTTATGAAAGCGTCGAGGAGGTCTGGCGGCGCGCACACGTGCCGCGCGCCGCTATCGAGCGGCTGGCCGAGGCTGACGCATTTGCCTGCATTGCCCAAGACCGCCGACAGGGTTTGTGGAAAGTGA
Organism: Sphingobium sp. AP50; assembly: GCF_900109095.1. Classification (GTDB taxonomy): domain Bacteria; phylum Pseudomonadota; class Alphaproteobacteria; order Sphingomonadales; family Sphingomonadaceae; genus Sphingobium. The sequence continues at coordinate 14,575 of NZ_FNYZ01000021.1, read as the reverse complement.
AGGGTCTGGGCGATGCCCCCCTCCCGCTGTTCGCGGCTGCCGATGCGCGTGACGCGACCTTCTCGCCCGAGGGCATGGAACCCCAAACGAGCCTCAGGCCCATGACGCAGGGGCGTGAGGTGGTCGAGGATTATCGGGCTCTGCAACTATCGTTGCGCGCTCATCCTTTAAGCTTCCTGCGCGATCGGCTCGATAACATGCAGATCGCGCGCTGCGCCGATCTTTCCTCGATCCGCGATGGCCGCAATGTCGAGGTGGCGGGCGTCATCCTCGTGCGACAGCGGCCGGGCTCGGCCAAGGGCGTATTGTTCGTCACGATCGAGGACGAGACCGGTGTCGCGCAGGGCATTCTCTGGCCAGACCGGTTTGAGATCTACCGGCGGCAAGTGATGTCAGCGTCGATGATTGCCATGCGCGGTCGGTTGCAGAAGGAAGGCGAGGTCATCCACATCATCTGCGACCGGATCATAGATCATAATGATATGCTGCGTTCGATCGGGCAGTCGGAATTCTTCGTTGCGCCCGGTCGCGGCGATGGTGCCACGCATGGCGGCGGCCCCGATCCTCGCGAGCCGGACATTCAACGGGGACGAACGCTGAGTTCCCCTTCCTTTCGCACAGAGATAGAGAAGGAAGAACTGCTACATATCCGCAGTCATGATTTCCGCCAATTTAATGCTTATCCGCATCGAGATGGCCATAATCAAACCTTGGATGGAGATTGATGCCTAGCCGAGGCGAATGGACGCAGGTGAGAATGCCACACAGATGCAGAAATATTCTTGTGGGGAGATAAGCAAAGGCCCAAGGCCCAGGCATTGCACATTAACCGCCGCCTGATCAGGCGTACTGATCAATCAGAATGTCTGTCACGACGACCGGATCAGCAGATGCTGTCACGATTGGCCGAACCCCATTTTCCTGAATGAAAGCCGCAGGATCCAGTCCATGGGCAAGCAGGACGCCACATCTATTCTCACCGCACCATATGATCGTCGCACAAACTTCGAGACGATCGACCTGAATGGAGATTGAAGTGCCAACCGGCGGAAATTCGAACCCTTCCAATTGCGCGCCATAAAGTGAAATATTCTGGATGGTGGCATATTCATAAAGCCCCTTCCAAAAAACCGTGCAGGGCACGTTGACAGATTGTCTGGAATGTTCGCGGCGATCGAGGTCGAGGGGTGCTGGTGCGTGCTGCATATCATCCATCCTGATCCCCGTCCTTAAAGCGTCCGGGTAACAAGTTGGTTCCGCAGTGACGGAAAATGCACCTTTGACCATGGATTGCAAATCACCGATGCCGGGCGTCAAGCCCGAATGCAATGGCGACTGCCAGTCAGTTGGTTGCGCAAGGCACAATTGCAACGTCCCGCTTCGCATTTGCTGAAACGCATCTGCGATGTGATAGAGGCGCTGCCTTTCAGACAACCTCTCCTAAAAACTTTCAAGGCTGGTCGATCCCAATCAGCCTTTCTTTTTGCGCAGATGCGCCGCCAGCTATGGCTTGTGCGTCAGAGATTTGCGCAGCTTGTCTTCCCTTCGAGCTGAAATATTGCCACACACAGCCCATGCGTTTTCCATATCTTATCGCCCTCCCGCTGCTCTTTGCTACCCCTGCGCATGCCTGGGGGCCCGTTGGCCATCGTATCACCGGCGCGATTGCGGATGAAAATCTGAGTGGTATTGCCCGCGCCAATGTGCAATTGCTGCTTGGCACTACCGATCTTGCTGAAGCAGCGACCTGGCCCGATGATATGAAATCTGATCCAGCTGAGTTCTGGCAAAAAAGGGCCAGTTCCTGGCATTATGTGACGGTGCATGAGGGTGACGCCTACAAGCCATCGGATGCCCCCGCTGAGGGTGATGCGATGACCGCTCTCACACGCTTCACGGCAACGCTCCGCGATCCGCGTGCCTCCCTGGACGAAAGGCGCCTGGCGCTGCGTTTCATAGTCCACATCATCGGTGATCTTCATCAACCCCTTCACGCCGGCGGCGGTGATGATCGCGGCGGCAATGATTTCAAAGTGAGTTGGTTTGGCCGACCGACTAATCTTCATTCGGTCTGGGATAGCGCCATGATCGAGCAGCGTTCCCTTTCCTACTCCGAACTTGCCGGTTGGTTGTCCCGTTCAATCACGCCACAGCAGGTCATTGACTGGAATGATCGTAATCCGTCTGACTGGATTGGTGAGAGTATCGCGCTGCGCAAGACCATCTATCCGGTCGACCCCGCTCTTTCCTGGGACTATGCCCATCGGCATCGAACAGAGATGGATAATCGCCTTCAGCGCGCGGGTATTCGCATTGCTGCCTATCTCAATGCGATATTTGAGCGGCCTGCCAGCAGCGAAGCGGTCCGCCAGTAGCATGCCTCGGGGATCGCGCCATGATCTGACCGGCATATTGATCGATAACGGTTTCTACCCGATCCTTCGTGTTGCTGATGGCGGCGATTGGCGGCTCGACGTCAGCGACTGTTTTCGTCAACTCCTTGGACATAGGGTACGGGGGCTGGGCACGCGATCGGGATTCGACATGCTGGACGTCGATCGGATCGAGCGTGCTTGATCGCCGTGATGGTGGAGAGGTTAGGACCTGCTCTCATGTGGGGCAGCATCGCCAGTGATTGAGGCAGGCACCCATAGGCGCTTGGAAATTGAGGGCTCTGCCATAGCGGACATCCATTCTTTCTACAGAGAAATAAACCGGGTTTTCATGTCGGATGAGACATGGGTTCTCGGGGAAAGCCTCGATGCCTTGGATGACATGCTTTATGGCGGCTATGGCGCAATAGCTGGCGCCGCCTCGGTAGAGATCATTTGGAAGGACATTGCGGTAAGCCGCAAATCTCTCGGAGCGGATACGACGCTGGAGTTTCTGCAAGCGCGACACGCTATTCGTGACCAGTTCAATGGCCAGTCTATTACGCAGCAAATGGAGGCGCTACTAGCTGGTGCCGGCAACACATATTTTGATATAGTTATGGAGGTGTTCGCCAGCCATCGCTCCATCAAGATAGTTGCGAGCTAGGACGCTCTTGCCCCAAGCGGTGTAGAGCTGACACGTTGCACTGCGCGAGAGCCGATCGGATGGTTGATTAGTCCGCTCGAGATTCTATTCTGCCTGTCCCGACTGGCAGACAGGTGGCTGTTTTAAGCAGTTTGTTGGTGCGCTCGGGATTACAGTATGTGCCTCTAGCCACGACGAGGTGCCATACCCACGCCCGCCTATGTCGTAAAGACTGCCGCGTGCGCGACAGCGATGTGCCCTTCCTCTTAACGTTCCTCAGTGCCTATTTTCAAATCCAGCTGGCGGCAGACCCGTCGCGCATGAAAGGAAGACCGGCATGGCGGAGCATCTGAGGATCGATTTTGTATCGGACATTGCTTGTCCCTGGTGCATCATCGGGCTCAAGGGATTACAGACTGCGCTGGAAAGGCTTGACGGCAAGGTCAGCGCCGACATCCGGTTCCGGCCTTTCGAACTCAATCCGGACATGGGCGCGGAAGGACAGAATCTGGGGGAGCATATCACCCAGAAATATGGATCGACGCCGGAACAGTCAGCCGCCAGCCGAACGATGATACAGGATCGGGCCGCGGCGCTTGGCTTTACCATCACAATGAGCCAGGACAGCCGCGTCTATAATACATTCGACGCTCACAGGCTTTTGCACTGGGCTGGTCAAGAAGACCGGCAGGTAGATCTCAAACTTGTTCTGTTTCGGGCCTATTTCACCGGCGGTCGCAATGTCTCGGATCATGCAGTGCTGCTGGACGCCGTCGAGCAGGCAGGGCTGGGCAAGAAACAAGCTCTGAACATTCTGGAGAGCGACATGTTTGACGCGGCCGTGCGAGACGAGGAAGCTTTATGGCGATCACGCGGGATCGACGGCGTGCCAGCGATTGTCGTGAACGAGAAATATCTCATTAGTGGCGGACAACCTCCGGAAGCCTTTGAACAGGCGTTGCGCCAGATTGCAACGGAAAATCGGATCGCCTGAGCTCGTGTCGAAACGCGTATAAATGCAGAACGGCCTTTGTCATTTGTATGTTGCAGTAGCAACGACCCTATTCGATAGTCCTTGTCTCTCACGGTCGTTTGTCAGGAGGCCTGCCCTGGATAGCAAATCGAGCCCACCCTCTCAGCAGATTGCTGCGCCATTTGCGGCATCAGCCTGATGGAAACCATCGGTCGCGATCTTGGCGAGATGCAGCGCGTCCCGCTTGCTCCAGCCCATGTCAAGGCATTGCGCGCCGCTGGTAAGCTGGCGAACTATGCGGCAGGCACCTACATTGTACAGCCCGGAGACCCGGTCAATTGCTTTGTCTACGTCGATGATGGCGAGATCGAGGTCGTCGATGCTTTTAGCGGAAAGCGCTATGGCTCCTCGACCCTTGGCCCTACCCAGTTCATGGCAGAGATATCCTTCCTGAGCGGTGGCGTCTGGACCATGCCGATGCGCGCTGCGATCGACACACGGGTTATCGAAGTGCCGCGGCATGCCATGTTGCGCCTGATGGCTGACATGCCGGAAATGTCAGATATCATCATCACCGTCCTGTCAGCCAGACGTCGTCGGCAGCTCGACAATCGTGACGGAACCCTCGTGCTGATCGGCGAGGATGATGATCGAGATCTACGTTGCATTGCCGAATTTGCGAGCCGCAATCGCCTGCCCTTCGCATCCCATCCTGTAGGGAGCCCCGAGGCAGTTCGGATCGCCACCAGTTGCGCCATTCCGCTCGATCAACCTGCGGTTATCTTCGGCCGTGATCGGGTCATCGCTGACCCAACGCCGCACAAGGTTGCCCAACTGCTTGGCCTTAATCTTGATGTGGTCCAGTGCGAGGCATTTGACGTGTTGATTGTTGGTGGTGGTCCAGCTGGCGTCGCGGCAGGCGTTTATGCCGGTGCCGAGGGGCTCAATGCCCTTGTAGTCGAAGATATCGCAATCGGCGGCCAGGCAGGTACGTCGAGCCGGATCGAGAATTATATGGGTTTCCCGACTGGCATATCGGGTGCAGACCTTGTCTGGCGCGGTGAAGTCCAGGCCATGAAATTCGGCACTCGGTTCGTAATGCCCCGCCGGGTCGAGCGACTGGAGCGATTGGAGAACGGCCAGTTTTGCGCGACGTTCGATAATCGACATCAGGTTCGGGCAGGTGCCGTTATAGTGGCAACCGGCGTGCAATATAGGCGTCTTCCGATCGCACGTTTTGCAGATTTTGAGGGTGCAGGCATCTACTATGCGGCAACTGAGAATGAAGCGCGCTATTGCCAGGGTACAGAGGCTATCGTGATAGGCGGCGGCAACTCGGCGGGGCAGGCGGCTATGTATCTGAGCCGATCGGCCGACCATGTCTGCCTTCTAGTAAGGGGCACCTCGCTGGCTACGTCCATGTCGCATTATCTATCGAGCAGACTTGAAGCCGATCAGAGAATCAGTATCGAATATGAAGCGCAGGTGACGCAGCTTCACGGCAACGGGAAACTTGACGCCGTCACGATTGAGAAGGCTGGAGAACAGCGGACGGTTGCAGCCTGCGCAATGTTCGTGATGGTGGGCGCCGCCCCCAATTCGGACTGGCTGAGGGGCCTGGTGGCCCTCGACGACAAGGGCTTTGTCATGACCGGCGATGCCGTAAATGGTGGATCGCCTTACGCGACTTCCTGTCTTGGCATATTCGCGGTTGGGGATGTCCGTTCCGGTTCGGTCAAGCGTGTGGCATCGTCCGTCGGAGAAGGTTCCGTCGTCATTTCCAAAGTGTGGGAATATCTTAACAGTTGAAGCAGCTACGAAAATAACTGCGTTGCTCCCGTTCCCTTCGGCGTTTGCTATAACTCAGCAAAGCTTTCCAGACGGGGATGGGATAGAAGGTGAATAGCGCTGTACCAATGTCCGCATACTAAACATAAAAATGGAAAATACGAAGTTTTACTCTGCCCGCCTTGGAGAAGTTACTTTTCTGTTTCCAGATTACTGGCAGTGCAAACTTCGTATTGTTTTCGCTTGGCGAGGCGTTCCAGTTCGACTGGAGCGAGGACTGGGCGGTCATTGATGGCGTGCACCTCAGACTGCACGTCCCACATTTCAAGATCCGCTACAGCCCGGCCTTTTCGTGCGCGTCCAGGTCTCGCTGGGCTGGAACTGAATGGGAATGCACGCCATCATCCCGTTGCCGAAACCCCTTCGCCTCTCTACTTTCCACCGGGCAGCATAGCGCCGCACGGCATCGCAAGAACCTTTGAAACCCTCATACGCCAAAAGGTTGCCTGTCATGCCGTGAGCAGGATACGCGTTCACATGTCCATGCCGGTTGGCGAGCAGCGTAGGCGGAACAGGCCTGCTTCTGCAAAGCGAAACCCGGTTTCCCTACCGTAAAACGGATAGAGAACGGCAAAGCGGTCCGCAGCATCGCTCCATCGCCGTCGAACCCCCGGGCCGAGGCGCAGTCGCGCCAGGCATCTACGCCTCGTCGGGCCTGCCAGACGAAGAGCGCGGCTTTTCAAGGACACTATCCGTCCCTTCCCTTGCATTGGCGGCAATTATAGCAAAGGGGTCAACCGGTACGGAGAAGGCGACGCCGCACAGTCGATCATTTCTCCATCGGATTTCGCCATTCACATCCAGATCTATTGCCTTGAGCGAAAGCTGGCGGCCCGGCCATAAGTCCATGTCAGCTTGAAGCATCGCTCCGCCCGCAGAAATGTCTCCAACCACGACGGATCTGCTGCCGGAATCTAAGACGAGCGTGGCTTTGAACGACGTGGCGAACCTTGCATCGCGACGTCGGTCAGCTTTGCGCATTCGTTCATATAGCGACGGCAGCATAGTCTGCACTCCTCGACAAGGGTATCCAACGTCATCGCCTAAGCTGCAACAATCCTGTCCAAGAATTGAAACGATGGAGGTGCGTGTGAAGCCCCAAGGCGTAAAAGCATCGCGTCTAATGACGATCAAATCTTTAAAAAGCGTCACAATGCGAATCTCTTGCAGACCAAAAAAGCGCGCACTGTCGTTGATGCCAACAGGCGGGCGCCATCCTTCGGGCGGACCAATCCAAAAAATAGGTGAGCCCTAACCTGAGTTAAACCCGCCATTAATCTATTTTTTTATCTTCTTTCATAGACTTGCCTCCACTGCTCGGAGATCAATATGAAAAGCCTGCTCTATATCAGCACAGCGCGCTCCATTCTGGACCTATCGCAAATTGAAGATTTGCTTTGCAAATCACGCGCAGCAAATGCCATGGTCGGCCTTACGGGACTACTGGTCGTGGGCGGGCGACGCTTTTTGCAGGTGCTGGAAGGCCCTGACGAGGCGGTGATCGAAACATATGAGCGGATCAGGCAAGATCCGCGTCATTTCGCTCTGGTCAAGCTCCGCGAGAAGGCGGTCGAAACCAGAGAATTTGGTTCATGGTCAATGGGATTTGAGCAAGGCGGCGAAGCTGCAACTTCAGCTTCGCTCTCGGATCAAGTGAATGCTATGGCTTCGTCGATTACGGACCCGACGTTGCGTGCTTACTTTGCCGGCTTCGCCGAAACCCACGCCCGCAAACAATTGAATGAACGGGTTTGAAGATGAAAACCGCGCGATGAAAGCGAACGTGCGGCGCATTTCGGGCAGGCGGCATAATTTTCTTTGAAAAAGAATCGCGTCTTAGCAAAGCGCGCTAAAAGGTATTTAGGCGCGCAAAGCTTCGCAGACCATCTCAAGGCAGGTCGAGGCAGGAGCAGGTGCTCTTCTAAGCGAACCCTCGACAATTAATCTCGGTTCCGGAGAACAGACTGTGCGTGAGGAGCGCGAAGAGCAGACGCAGCGCTGCCTCGAGGCGGTTCTGTCTGGATCGAACATGCTCACATGCGGCCGGTTGGACAAGTCAAAGGCTGCCATGAAAGCTACGTCAAAGGCCAATCTGCCCATCACCGCTATCTTTGCGAATGAGGAAACCGATATCAACGTCGGTCTTCGGGGCCCCCGATGCGATTGAAGATAGTCAAAAAGACGCTGCAAAGCGGCTCGAGCAGGCGATTATGCTCCGACAAGATGAACCCCGCCAGCGATAATCGCCGACGGGGCCATGTCGATCATTGCTCTTTAGAAGTGGAAAATAACACCAGCCATGGGGCGGAAGCTATCCCAGTCATAGGTATCGACCTGGACACGCAAGCGTACGCCGCTGTTGCCCGTTACGCCGCCAAGCCCGATTTCCTTGGGGCCTACTTCAACGCCTGCGCCGTACATCCAGTCCTTGCGATCGGGCCAGCCGCCCTTGCCATTCACCCACTGATAGCCAGCCGACGCATAGATCAGCCCGCTTTCGCCGGCGCGCGCACCAAAGCGGCCCTTGACGCCATATTCCCAGTCAATGTCGCTAAACCCCTTGGTGGCGTTACCTTCCACGCCAACGAAGACCGGGCCCAGAGGGACGTTGACGCCGGCAATGCCACTGATCAAAGCGCCATTCATGATGGTTTCGCCGGGAATGGCTCCGAACTCGGAACCACGATCAAAAGTGTGATAACCGCCAAGCACGCCGACATAAGGCTCGACGCCGAAAGCGTCGGTGCCGTCAGGCGCGGTGTCCTGCGCAGAAGCGATTGCGGGCAAGGCCACCAGAATTGCGGCGGCGGCGAGAAACTTCTTCATACGAACCCCTGTTTGTGTCGATTAGGTCGACGGCAAAACATGTCGCGTTGCAACAAGTTGCGATGATATGACAACAATTTGAAGGCGTTGCATTTATACAACAGGGTTTTGGCGGAACCAAGGGCGTCTGCATTTGCCTTATCGTCGTGAGTAGTCACCCGCCCTTTGCAGTCCTCACCCTCTCGTACCGCGAGGAATTTATTCATGCGCGGATCTGTGTGGAACGAGGTTTCCCCCGGAGTACGTCAGGCGAAGCAAAGACGAAATATTGTCACGACAGATTGCAAGTATCGTCCGTAAGCCGGTTCAACATGTCCTGCAATCGGATGGGAGAACAGGGTTTGCCACAGACTACGGCATTGGGGAAACGTTCGATGAGCAGCGCTGCGTCCGCATGTCCGGAGTGAAAGATGAATGGAACGCCTGCTGACTGCAACGCCTCCGCTACCGGATAGACTTCGCCATCTGCCAGTCTCACATCCAAGATTGCATAATCCGGTGGAGCGTTTTTGACGGCATCCAGTGCTGACGCCACGGAAATATATGGTCCATCAACGGATAATCCCACTTCCTCGATGATATCTTGGAGGTCGAGCGCCACAAACAGTTCGTCTTCAACCAGCAAAACCGTCCCGGCCATTCAAATCATCCATCGGTAAGCACATTTGACGGCAAACGGAGCTCGATGAAGAAAGTTCCGTCCTTCATCTCTCGCGTGACTTCCGCACCAAGTTGCTTCGCAGAAGTGTTTACCAGGATTGTGCCAAAGCCAGTACCTTCTGAAAGCACGACAGCTTGAGAACAGCTCTCCACCCATCGCAATCGCAACGCGTCCTTTTCAAGCGCCCAGCTAATTTTGAGCACTCCACCATCAGGACCTAATGCACCATATTTCGCTGCATTCGTGGCCCATTCATGCATCATGAGCGCAAGAGGGGAGAGAGAGAAGCGCGCGATGCAGACATCAGGTCCTTCGACTGTTATGTCGGCATGATCGCGATAGGGCGCAATGGTGGCATCGACTAGATCAATCAGCTTTATTGACTGTACCTCTCCTGTCGGCGAAGCTAGCGAATGCGCGTTCCCCAATGCGGCAATTCGTTCGCGCAAGTCTATTGCGAACGCGCGGACATCGTGGTGGCAGCGGGAGCCTGCTGAGACCATACCTGCGACGATCGCGAAGAGGTTCTTCACCCGGTGGTTCATTTCGCGCAACATCAGTTCGCGCGTCTCAGCAAGGGCATATTCCGGGGTCACGTCGATGGAGACCCCGACAAGCCGAGGAGATCCATCGCCCGTAACCATTCGGCCGAAACTCTTGATACGACGGGTGAGCTCGCCTTCCATGACGCGGTAGCTGGCCTCGAAGTCCCCGCCTCGCGCAATGACATTCGCGAGCGCGGCCTCGAAGCTGGGTCGATCATCGGGATGCAATCGGCCGAGCCGCCTTTCAGCATCTGTGGAAGCGGTATCGAGCGAAATTCCGAGAATTTCGCGACCGTGGGCGTCTACAAATGCTTCCCGAGTTTCAACATCATATTCCCATACGGCGATGCCTCCCGCGCGGATCGCCATATCCAGCCGTTCGCGCTCCGCTGCAAGGTCCCGCTCCATTGACAGGGCATCCGTAATGTCCGTCAGGACCAAAGTCGCCCCGTCCGTAGCACCATTCTGCATGCGATAGGGGAGAGTACGCAACGACAGCGCGCGCTCACCATCGCGTGTCGTCACCCGCCTCTGAATTGCCGCGTGCCCTGAAGCCACGGCGCGGGCATCATCCATATAGTCCGGCTCAGCAAGGCGCGTCGATACGTCCTCGAGCGGCCGCCCCCGGTCGCCGGGCTGCAATGGGAAAAGAGCTGTCGCTGCCTCCGTGAAGCTACGAATGCGAAGATCCGAATCCAGTACGATCACTGCCAGCTCGGTTGATTCGAAGAAATTGCGCAGGTCGGAATTGGCGACGGTCAGTTGATCGACCTTGGACTTGAGTTCGTCGTTGACCGTGGATAGCTCCTCGTTCGTGGACTGAAGTTCCTCGTTCATCGACATCATTTCTTCATTGGAGCTTTTAAGCTCCTCGTTTGCCGTCTCAAGTTCCTCCACGGTCGAGCGCAGCCGGTGGCGGGTGACGCGCAATTCATCTTCCAGCGCGTCGAGATGATCGTCGCCTGCGTCCATCTCCGCCACGTCGTCTTCCAACTCGGGGCGAAATGGCGCGGTTTCGCGAAAGACAAAGAGCAAAGTGCCGTCGGGCAGTGGATCGCACACAACGTCGATCTGCTGGTTGCCATATTCCGTTCTGACCTGAACATCGCGGACAATGGCTCGCTTACGGGTATCACGCCCCTCTCGCAGCAAAGGCCCAATTACGGTGCGCAAGCCGGCCCGAGCCAGGCTTATCGCACTCGATCCGCCTGTGCGAGTGACAGGAAAATCAAAATAACGTCCCAACCGACCATAGGCGGCGATGATACCCCCATCCTGGTCCAGTACCAGACTGGCAGGCGCATAACGGTCCACCAGGCGGCGCACCGCGGCACCCTCGTCCGACAAGGTGCGTCCGCTACCCCTCTCCGTCCGTCCGTCGGCGCGCGTACCACGCGGATAGGCGCTGCCAGGCAGATCAATGGGGTAGCTGGGCGGACCGGGTGCACGTTTGAATAGACGTCCCTGCTGGTCAAGGGTCGGGAAAAGATGCTCGAAGCGACCGACGCTTTCCGACGGGCCGAGAAAAAGATAACCGCCCGGTCGGATCGCATAATGCAGGAGGGGCATGACCGACTGCTGCAAACGGTCGTCGAAATAGATTAGGAGGTTCCGGCACGACAGCAGGTCTATCCGCGAAAAAGGCGGATCCTTGACGATGCTGTGGCTGGAGAACCGAATCATGTCCCGGATCTGCGACGCAATGGTGAAGCGCTCCGCGTGCGGGATTGTATAATGTTCTCTCAGCGCTATCGGCATGTCGGCAAGAGCAGAAGCTGGATAGATGCCTTCGCGCGCGATCTGGAGCATGCTCTCGTCGATATCCGTCGCGAAAATCTGAACCGTAGCCGGGGTCACGCCCAGCTTGCGCGCCGCCTCCGCGAACAGGATCGCAATACTATAGGCTTCCTCACCCGAGGAACAGCCTGGGACCCAGACGCGTACTTCCTCGCCATCGCTCTCTTGCATCAGCGGCTCCACGACTTGTGTACGCAGTCGTTCGAACAGCTCGGCGTCCCGGAAGAAGCGAGTGACGTTGATGAGGAGATCGCGGAATAGAGCCTCGCACTCATCTGGGTCAGACCTGATGCGTGCGAGATACGTGGTCCCCGAATCGATACCGAGAACGTGCATGCGCCGTTCGACCCTACGGATCAGGGTCGTGCGCTTATAGCCTGAGAAGTCGTGGCCGACGATGGCGCGCAAGGTCTTGCACATCTCGTCGACATGGTCTGCCACCAGTGCCGCCTCTCGTTCCGCCGGATCAACGGTACGGTGGTTGAAGAAGGCTGTCAGGCAGTCGAGCATCTCGCCAGGTGGCTTTATATAATCAACGAGTCCCGTCCCCACGGCGGAGAGAGGCATGCCGTCGTAACGTGCGCTTTCCGGCCGCTGGACCAGGCAGACGCCGCCATTCTCCTTGATCGCGCGGAGGCCCGTGGTCCCATCTGCGCCGGTGCCAGACAGTATGACGCATGCTGCATCCCCCTGCTGGTCGGCAGCGAGTGAGATGAAGAAGTCGTCGATGGGACGGCGCAGTCCACGCGGTTGTGCGAACTCCGTCAGTTCAAGCACACCTTCACGGATGGCAAGGCCATGTCCCGGCGGAATGATGTAGACCTTGTCCGCCGCGATCTCCTCGCCCCCTTCGGACTGTAGCACTTCCAAGGTCGTGTGGCGGTCGAGCAACTGCGCCATCATGCTCTCATGCGTGGGATCCAGATGCTGCACAATGACGAAGGCCATGCCTGTCGGACCATGCGCCGTTGACAGCATCTCGCGTAGCGCCTCCAGTCCGCCGGCTGAGGCGCCGATGCCAACGACCGGAAGGCGTGGTGAGCTAATGTCTCTGCCGGTCAAAGGAAGGAGCCGCGGTCTAGCTCTGCCAGCGTCAGCTTGGCCTGAGCGATGGTTGCGGCCGAGTTGGCGATGGTCAAAAGCGATCCTTCCACCACGATGCCGCTTTCCGCCAGCACCGGGCTTAGCCGATCAAGCGTCCGACCTAGGTTTGCGTCATAGTCCTGCAGGAGATCTGCCCGTGTACGGCTAACATCGAACTGCGATGCGAAGATATAGCGCACCTCGCCCGAATGGGCCCGCAACTTAGACATATAGAGAAGGTTGATGAATGGACGCCCGTCCTTGCGAAAGTTGACGATCGGGGTGCGGACGTTGGCGATATGGTCCTCTGCGAGAAACGCGTGAATCTTTGTGCGGGCATCATCATTATGGCTCTCGCCTTGCAGGAAACGGCAGTTGTGGCCGAGAACCTCGTTAGTTGCGTATCCGGTAAGGTCGCGGAAACGCCTATTTGTCAGCAACAGAGGGTGATCGCCCGAGGCTTCGCCCAACGACAGGGCGACTGGCGAGCTGTCGAAATAATCCAGCAGCTCTACAGGAAGTTCGATATCGCGCATGGACTCTCCGAAAGGCGCCAGTTTGCTGGAAACGGTCCAACATGCTCAAAGCCCGTTACCTGCCCTAATGATTAAGGCACATAGCCACAAGGCGGGCTGGCTTGATCCACATTGGGACTCATCGATTCGTGGAACGCCTAAAGCGCTCCACCTCTCCAATCTGCAGCAAAAAATCCTTCGCCACATGATCCTGCGGTTTGTGCCTTGATGTGTTCGATCAACACAGTACGTGCCGACATAAGGGCGTGATTGCTTCACGCACACCAGATATGAGCTCAGCCTTCATTATCCGCTTCAGGCTTGCTGCTCCTGCCCTCCTCTGCAATCCAAACGTCGTGCAATGATCGCGAGTCATGTCGTGGAACCTGTCAGGCTCTTCTTCCAGACGGCCGTGCGCGATGATCAAGCTGTATAAGCGATGCGCAGCCGCAGATTGGAATATGCCTCGCTGTAGGGGCCGGCGCGTCAATCACCTTGGCCCCTCGATATACGAGGTGGGGTTGTTCCGCGATATCGCCTTCAGGCCCCTGCCTATCCAGCCCCCGCCTTGCATGTCGCCTTCTGCAGCCCAGGCGATCTCTCCGACCGAAAAATTCCGGTAGCGCAAGAGGTACATTTACAGAAATTAGAACCGACGTGCGATGCGGCCGAACGCAAGGTAATAGGATCTAAGTTAAAGCCTATGTTAAGGCGCATGATCGCCCACCCTGTTAATCGGCCCGTTGGCGACTGAGAGATGTTCATGCTCCCGCCAATGGGAGTTGATATGTCCGATGAACGGAACCTGGAGTTTCTTGCGTGCCGCCTTGCCCGGCTTTGTGGCCTCTCCAAGCGGGATATGGCTGCGGTCGCGGATTTACCCCATAGCATTCGGTACGTTAACCCAAATGCGTATCTTATCCGCGAAGGGGAGCCACCCAGAGCCGCCTGCCGGCTTGTACTTGATGGGATGGCTTTTAAACATAAGCTGACCGCGGACGGTGCACGCCAGATCGTATCGATTCATTTGCCGGGTGATCTCCTGGACCTGCAACATCTGTTCCTGAATATTGCCGACCACAGCGTGCAAGCATTGACGGCCATCGAGGTCGCAGAGATTGATCGTAATACCAACCTCCAATGATCCTGACTCACGTTGGGGATTCCCAAAGCGATGAATGTCTGAATCTATGGGTGCCGGTTGGAGGGCATTGCCATGGGTGCAGCGATTGGATTGCGGGACGACTTTGATGCGGCAGGCTTGAGACGGCTGGCGCGCGCGACCAGAAGCGCGAACCAGGGTCGTCGG
>NZ_FNYZ01000060.1 GCF_900109095.1 Sphingobium sp. AP50 | reverse complement strand
TCATCGTTTGAACGGGCGGTCGAGCTCCGCCTGGGCATATGTGGACGGCCTCTTGGCAAGTCCTTTATAAACAATGTGCGACTCAGTCGGCTGCGGTCATATGTCCGGCCTTAAAGTGCGGTACATGTCCGCGGGCCTTGATGATATCCGACGACGTGGATCCCAATCAAAATAGCGAGCTTGCCGCTCATGCTCAGGCTCTGGGTGTTCCGGTCTTCGGTCGTGACCATGTCGCTCATCACGTACTATGCGCTTGCCAATATCAATCCTGTATTCTTAGCTGCCGGTAATTCGCCATCCCTGTGGCAACTGCGCCGAAACGGTAGTCATGCTGCCGCAACGCCTCGGGCAAAAATGATCATCCGAAACTCCTCGCCGCTTTTCATCATGGCCCAAAGGATCCGCGCCAGGCGATTTGCAAGCGCGACAGTAACGAGGCGCGCAGGCTTGCGGGCAAGCAACTCTCGGACCCATTCCGCGAGCGGTCCGCGCCGCTGCGGTTGTACCCGAAGCAGCGATGTTGCCGCGAGCACCAGAAGTTTTCGGAGATAAGGGTTACCCTGCTTGCTGATACGACCAAGCTTCGATTTGCCCCCGCTCGAATGTTCGCGTGGTGTCAGCCCGAGCCACGCACTGAAATCTCGACCTGAGCGGAAATGCTCGGGATTTGGCACATATGCAACGACTGCGGAGGCGATCAGCGTGCCGATGCCAGGTACGCCGTCGAGCAACTGGCTGACAGGGTTGCAAGCATGATGGCGAGAGATTTCTTGCTCGAGACCGTCGATGGCTTTGGCCAGAGTGCAGAGCACCTCTGCATCTATCTCGATCCGCGCTTTTGCAGTGGCCGGCAACATTTTACTCTCGCGACCGATGGCGAGCAAATGAGGCACACGCTCAATGCTTTTGGCTGCAATCAGACCAAACTCGGCAAGAAAGGCACGTAAAGCGTTGACGGCCATCGTCTGCTGTTTGATTAGCAGCTCCCGTTGCTTGTGCAGGCCCAAGAGTGCCTGCTGATCAACAGTTTTTACCGGTACGAAGCGCATCCCGGGGCGTGACATAGCCTCGCAGATCGCTTCAGCATCAACGGCATCATTCTTGCCCCGTTTGACATAGGGTTTGGTATAGGCTGGCGGAATCAGGACCACTTCGTGCCCTAGTGCCTGCAAAGCTCGCGCCCAGTGGTGGGCTGTCGCACATGCCTCCATCCCGATCTGGCTCGGCGCTATGTTTTGAAAGAAATCGAGAAACTTAGCACGGCTCAGCTTGCGCTGCAGCGCGGGCGTGCCCTCTTCTGACAGAGCGTGCACCTGAAAAACATTCTTCGCCAGATCAACACCAATCCGAATATAGCTCTTCATGACGGTTCTCCTCCGTGGGCAGTTTTCTCCTGGAAGCTTAAGAATGACTCGCGGGGGTGAGGCCGTCCACATCATCAAAATATGC
>NZ_FNYZ01000044.1 GCF_900109095.1 Sphingobium sp. AP50 | reverse complement strand
CGAAGCGGTCATCCTCCCGCCCTTCGCCACCAACCGCACCACCATCTACAATCGGGCCGCAAACCCCACCTGACGCATTCTCAAACGGACTCTTAATCATATAGAGATTTTGCCGATCTTTAGTGCGGTCCAATGCCTGTCAACCCGTGACAGGGTTGTGAACGCGCAGACTTTGCTATGAAGGGTTGGATTAAAAGGTAATAATTTTTCCTTCATCTTCCAACCTGCCAAAGAGTGTTTATGCACGACCAGATAAGTTTAAATTAGCTGAAATCCGATGAGGGCTCGACGAGGGCCTCCAGTTGCGTGAATCGACAATTGCTCTGCCAGCCGCATTGACCGCACGACCATTCTTACCGGAACCGTTTGTACCCGGACGGATATAGGGGATTGGCGCTGTCGTGAGGGGCATCACTTCGCTGCGCGCGAACAGCATCCATCGAAGAAGGCAATTCGAAAGGAAGACGTCCTTGTGCTTTGGCACGGCCGGTGAGGATATCAAACAGGGCGCCGTCAGTCGCGCCAAAGCTTCCCAATAAAATCGATGCCTTGTCACGGATTGGCGTGAGAATAGCGGGACGTTCGAGATTTGCATCGACGATAACTGGTATGTTCGCAGCTGCGGCCTTGTTAACAACCTCTAAATCGCGGTTTCCCGACTTGAAGTCGAGATCTCCGCTATGCTGGAACCGCGAGATGAAGAAATTTGGATAAAGTGTCTGGAATGGCGTCGCGGCACGGACCATGACGATGTCTGCGTCCTCCAGTCGGTCTGTCACTTCAAAGCCGCGATCACGTGCGACCTTAGGATTTACGCCGCGCAAAAATAGCTTTGTTCCCGGACGAATCGGGACGATATTTGCTTTGCGCTCCAACCACACGAAAGACCTTTGTTGCGCGTCAAGTGCCGCAGCCCTAAAAGGGGGTGAGCCCACTATCGCTGCAGCAGCATCAGGATCGACATAAGGATTTTCAAACAGTCCGATCGCAAACCGTTGTTCCAATATGCTGGTGACTGCCGCGTCTATCCTCTTTTCTGTGACTAATCCGCTTCGGAGCGCATTAAGGATAACCTCGGGATCATCCAGGCCAAGGATTTGATCCACGCCTGCATTCAGTGCCAAAGCCGCGCGTTCAGTGCGGCTTAGATTTTCCACGCCCCAAGGCATACCGATCTCAGGCGGGCGACCTGGCTCACCTTTTTTTCCCATGCAAGTTGTCAAGCAATCCTCGGTAATTGCCGAGTCTGAAAGAACTACACCCTTGAAGCCATATTGTCGGCGCAGCAGGTCCGTTACGAGAGGCCTACTGAATCCAGCACCTATTGGCTCTACCGCTAGACCATCGACCGCCGCACCTTCCAAAATGGAGTAAGTGGGCATAACGGTGGCCACATTGACCCTGAATGCCGCTTCGAACGGTCGGATGTGAGCGGCGAGGTAGTTGCCTCTCAAATCGGCAAAGCGACCATAGTAATTATGGCTGTCGTAGCCTTCCTTCGCCGCGCCATACCCTACCCAATGCTTGATAACCGAAATTACGCTGTGACTGCCAAGGCCTCCAGTACCATTTTGGAAACCTTCAACATAGGCCGCCACCTGCTTGGCTACGCGATCAGGATTATCACCAAAAGTGCCGATCACGCGCGTCCATCGCGGTTCAGAAGCGAGATCTGCCTGCGGTGACAACGTCATGTGCAGTCCGACGGCGCGGTATTCCTGACGTGCGATGTCAGCGAAACGCCGCGTGATCTTTGGATCATCAATTGCGCCAAGCCCTGGAGCATCGGGCCACTGTGAAAAATATCGCGCAGAGTTCGAGGCGCCAATGACGGAGAAGAAATGGTGACGGGGGTCAGTAGCCAGTATCAGCGGAATTCCAAGGCGCGTTTTCTCGGCAATTTCCTGGAAGCGATTATGTTGCGCCGCCAAGGCTGCAGGCGGGGCATCCGCGCGTGTTCCAAGTGCGGTGATGAAGCGGGCCGCTATGAGATTTTCCGCTGCGTCAAGACGATATTCTGCGCCCATCCCGGTCGGATCCTTGGTAGCCAGACCGCCAAAAATAACGGTTCCCGCCTTTTCTTGTACCGTCATCCTTATGACAAGATCTCGTGCGCGTTCAGCTGGCGTCAGGCGCCAGTCTTCATAGGGAGCGAGCATGCCATCACGATTGAGGTCCCGGAATTTTAGTTTACCCACAGCCACAGGGGGTGCCGCACGACTGCCCAGTTGTGGCTGTCGGCGCTCCTGGGCAAATACCGGGCTGCAAACCAGCAGTGCCCCCATAGAAATTACCATGATCATCGGCGCAACGACTCGATCACTTGCCCGAGTTGATTGGTCCATTTTTGAACGCATTAATCTCTCCTGTTGATATCGGGTTTCTAATTGCTCTTATACCTAGGGATGCAAACCAAGGTTGAGGGGCAGCATCACGCAGACGGCCAGTCCGCCTGCAGCGTGATTGCTCGCAGAGATTGTACCTCCGTGGGCGACCACCGCTCGTTTCGCAATTGCCATGCCCAGACCCCAGCCACCTCCGTCATGTCCTTTGACGAAGGGTTCAAAAAGAGTGTGAAGCCTTTCAGAGATCATCCCGGGGCCCTGATCAACCATCTCAATTACGGCTGTGACTTGGGTAATAGTAAGGCGGACCGATATGACCCCCGGCTTGGGTGAGAAGCGCAATGCGTTGCGCAGGATGTTCTCGAAAACGCGACGCATCAGTTCTGCGTCCCCCGCTAGTTCGAGGCCATCTTCACCCACAGGTTCAAATTGGCAATGCACTTTGATGCCATGGGGGTGGCCTTCAAAACGAACGTCTGCGATTACGTCGTCCAATAGTGCTTGGAGATCGAAATATCCTTCGATTAGCGGTGCACCGCTTTCCAGGCGAGAAAGAGTTAGTAATTCGCCGACCATCGATTCAAGGCGCGCGGCTTCCCGCTCGACGCGCTGCAAAGTATCTTCCTCGCGTGAACTGCTCTGCCGTGTCAAGGCAATCGCCAGCTGCAATCGCGCAATAGGAGAACGCAGCTCGTGCGAAACGTCATCGAGGAGTTGATCACGAGCGCGTACCAATTGCTCGATCTTGTTTGCCATCCCATCAAAATCCCGCGCAAGATCGGCAATTTCGTCTCTGCGCCGTCCTATCGTGGTCCCGAGCCGCGTGTGCAAATCACCAGCCGAAAAACGCTCGAGGCCCGCCTTTACCAAACGAATGGGGCGGGCAAGATAATAAGCCAATATGCCAGATGCAAGGAGACCGGTGATCAAACCCACGCCGTAAATTTCAGGCCTCATCGGGCCAAAGAACGAGGGTGGGGGAGGCTTAGGATAGCTTAGGTAGAACAAGGTTCCGTTGGGCGCACGCTCGGAATATATGAGGTTTGTTGTCTCACTTGGTCGCGTGCGGCCTATCACAATTGGCACTGCGCCGTACGCTAATTCCGCCGGTACGGCTTTCGGGCCGCCGAGCGCGAGGAGACGCGACGCAAGGGCTACCGTCTGCGGTCCTGCACGCTCCACCACTAATGACGAGAAGCCAGGGCCGGGGGAGATCACGAAGGTGTAAACTGCAACCATCAATGCAAGCTGCAGGAGAAAAGTAAGCCAAAAGGCCCAAAAAATTTTCCAAAATAATCTGCGCGTCATACCTGAATACGCCAGCCGACGCTTCGAATTGTTTCGATGCGGACGGCACCTAGCGTGACCCGTTCGATCTTCTGTCGCAGATTGCTCACATGCATCTCAATCGAGCGATCATAAGAGAGGCGCCGACGCCCCAGTATGCGTAATGACAGTTCATCCTTGGTCGATACCCGCCCTTCAGCGCGTAGCAGCGCCTCAAAGAGATTGAATTCGGTGGGAGTAAGGTCCATTGCTGTACCCCGCCACGTGATGCTGCGACGTCCACCGTCAAATTCCAGGTCGGCAAAGGTCAATCGCTCGATGGATGCGTTCGTGCCCCGAGCAGGCCGCCGGAGCACGGCACGGAGACGGGCGACTAATTCAGGCGCGAAATAGGGTTTGGTCACATAATCGTCTGCGCCAAGTTCGAGCCCCAGAACCCGCTCTGTGTCGCTACCCTTTGCAGTCAACATAATGATAGGAATTTCGCTACGACGTCGAATATCA
Source organism: Sphingobium sp. AP50 (assembly GCF_900109095.1). GTDB lineage: Bacteria > Pseudomonadota > Alphaproteobacteria > Sphingomonadales > Sphingomonadaceae > Sphingobium. The sequence goes on along the minus strand of NZ_FNYZ01000044.1, from coordinate 7,140 downwards.
CGTAGCGCGTCGATCCCGTTTCCGCCCGGTAGCATGACATCGAGCAAAACAGCAGCATATCGACCCGATAATGCCGCATCTTTTCCACGCATGGCGGTGCCAACAGCGTCCGCCTCGAAGCCTTCGCCACGAAGATACTCAGCGAGCATCACAGTCAATTCTTCGTCATCATCTACTAACAGGACTCGCACGGCTCTTCTCTCCACTACGCTAGTGTGGCATGCAAGCGACGAGCGCCCAAGCCGGCTTTACGCAATCTTTTCGCTTTCTTGGCAAACTCCTCACGCTCCTAACGCGGGCCGCGTGGCATAAGCAGGACATGAACTGGAACTTTCACAAGCCGCCCGCTCTCTTGGCGCTGGGCGTCGCGATGTCGCTGGCAGCTTGCGCGTCGCCTCCGCCCTATGCGCCAGTGATTGATGTACCCTCGACTTTCGTCGCAGCGCCCATGTCAGATATGGCCGGATCGGTGGAGCGGTGGTGGCTCTTATTCGCGGATAACCAGCTTAACCAGTTGATTGTGGAAGCGCTGGATAATGCGCCGGACGCACGCGGCGCCATGGCAGTGCTTGACGAGGCACGAGCCGCGCGTGCGCAGGCGCTTGCTCGCTTGGGACCGCAAGGCAATATCAATCTCACCGCGGATACCAGGCGCAGCAATCCCGATGGCGCACCTATTATCCATCAGCGATCCTATAATGGGGGCTTCAGTCCGTCGTGGGAAATAGATCTGTTCGGTCGACGCCGCGCAAGCCGCACAGTGGCAGACGCTGACTTGGATGCGGCCCGATTCCAATTCGAAGCGGCGCGTCAAAGCCTGGGCAGCGCAGTTGCGATCAATCTGTTCGATGCACGTGCCAATGCAGTGCGGCTAGATCAGGCTCGCCAGATCCTGCGGATAGCATCTGAACTGGCACGCGTGGGGCAAAGACGTGTGGAAATCGGTATCGGAGCTCGCGCGGACGCCGAAAGTCTGAAGGCAGACGAGGCAAATGCCAAGGCCGCCGCTATCGCATCGGCTGCACAGCTCTCAATCTCAAAACGCACGCTGTTGATCTTGCTCGGCCGTGGAACTGAACCCCTAGAGATGTTGACTATCGCTGCCTCATTCAACCGACCGCCGATGGTGCCATCGGTTACACCTGCCACATTGCTGATACGCAGGCCCGACATTCGCCTTGCAGAAGCACGGCTGCGGTCTGCTGCCGGCAACCTGAAGCTGAGCTCGAAGGCACTTCTTCCCACCATCAGTCTGCTGCCCTCGGCAACATACAGCGCAACCACGGGGAATGCTGCAAGCGGAACCTCCATTTGGTCGCTCGGCATTGGGCTGCTGCTTCCCATTCTTGATCGCCCACGACTTCTTGCAGAACTGCGTGGGCAGCGCGCTCGTACAGAGCAGGCCCTCATCGCCTATGAAGATGCTGTGCAAACCGGCTTCGGAGAGGCGCAAAACAGTCTGTTGCAATATGGTGCCGACAGGGAGCGTCTGAGCGAGATCGAACAAGCCGAAGCTAGCGCCCGCATAGCATTTGAAGCACAGCGCGCTGGCTATGAGGCAGGTGTTGTTGATCTTACGGCCTTGCTTCAGGCAGAAAGAACATGGCGCACAAATCTTGCTTCGCTTTCAGACCTTCGGGTAGCGGCAATTCGTGACGCTGTTGCTGTCTTTCAGGCTTTGGGCGGCGGATGGTCTCCATGGGACACTGCGGCCCAACCTTCAGGATCTCTCTAAAAATGATAAGCCATGTTACCTGCACGGTGGTGATAATCACCGCGACGATACTCCTTGGCGCATGTTCGCCCGCGCAACAGCAATCTTCCGCGCAAAGAGAGGAGGTACCACGCGCGGTAAATTTCGCGCGTGTCGAACGACGTATTCTCAACAGCGGCCTGAATGTTTCTGGCCGACTAATTGCGCGCGAAGAGGCGGCAGTGGCAAGCCAGTTGACCGGCTACCAAGTCTCGCGCGTGCTCGTAGATCTTGGCGACTACGTTCGCGCCGGGCAGCCGCTGGCCACCCTAGATGATACGCTGCTTCGCGCCGACATCGCGCTCCAGCGTGCGAATGTGGCGCAGGCCGAGGTAGGTGCTGAACGTGCCGCGCAGGAAGCACAACGGGTTTCCGCCCTGGACAAGACTGGAGTGCTATCGGACGAGGCTATTGCCGAGCGGAGGTTGGCGGCACGAACCGCGAACGCGCAACTGTCACAAGCGCGGGCGCAACTTTCGGCGCAACTCATAAGACAAAATTTGATGCTTGTCCGGTCCTCCGTCAGCGGCCGTATCCTAACGCGCTCGGTTCGCCCAGGCGATGTGGCCTCACCATCCAACGTCATGTTTACCATCGCCGCCGATCAGATCATCGAGATGGATGCCGAGATTCCCGAACAGCATTTGACGCAAGTTCATGCCGGTGACACAGCTTTGATAACGTTGCCCAGCGGTGCCAACTTGAGAGGTATCGTTCGTCTGATTTCGGCACAGGTAGATCCGGACACGCGTTTGGGAAGGGCTCGCATCACCTTACCCCTAACTTCAGAGTTGCGTCCTGGAGGTTTGGTAAAGGCTATGTTCGGTGCGCCGCACGATCCCACCTTAACCGTCCCAGATGCAGCCATCACTTATAGCGCTCAAGGTGCCTATGTCGTGGCAATTGATGCCACCAACCATGTACGACAGGTGTCTGTGCGCATTGGCAGACGGGGCGGCGGTCATGTTGAAATCCTCAGCGGAATCAGCGTCAACACTCCAGTGCTGACCGGATCACAAGATTTTGTGTTGCCCGGCGATATTGTACGCCCCGTTTCGTCTGGGGCCAGTTGAGATGAGAATCTCCGCTTGGGCAATCCGTAATCCCATACCTGTTGCAATTCTAGTTATCGCCCTGACGCTAGCCGGAATCGTCTCCTACTTTGTGCTGCCGGTCAAGCAGCGGCCCAATGTCGAATTCCCCATTGTGTCAGTTACAGTGACGCAGAACGGCGCTGCAGCCTCCGAGGTCGAGGAGCAGATTACTCGGCCGATTGAAAATGCCCTGAGTGGCATATCGGGCTTGCGCCACGTCCAGTCCACTGTCTCGCTCGGCTCTTCTAGTACTACCGCGACGTTCGAAATCGGCAGCGACATGCAAAAGGCTGTCGATGATGTTAGGACTGCCGTCGAGCAGGCGCGAGCGATCCTACCGCAAGGGATTGATCCTCCCAGTACTCGCCGACTCGACATCTCAAATGCGCCAATCCTGACTTTCGCTGTAAGTTCAGCGCGCATGTCTACTGTCGAACTGTCCTGGTTTGTTGATGATACTATTTCCAGGACCCTTCAGGCAGCCAAGGGTGTAGCGCAAGTCAGTCGGATCGGTGGCATAGACCGCGAAATTAATGTGTTGCTAGACGCGGATCGGATGAACGCTTTTGGGGTCAGCGCTGCAGCGGTCAACAGCGCGCTCGTCGGATTCAACCGGGACGACAATGGCGGTCGGGCCGATCTGGGCGGGCGCGAACAGACAATACGGGTGCTTGGCTCGGCCCAGACAGTTGCTGACCTCAACCAGATGAATGTGCCGGTGTCCGCGAACCGCTTTGTCCGCTTGTCCGATATTGCAACCGTGGCGGATGGTCGAGCGGAAGCTAGAGGATTTGCCCGGTTAAACGGCGCTCCTGCAGTAGCATTCCAAGTCAGCAAGACTACCAATTCCAGCGACGTCACCGTCGAAGACGCGGTAGATGCCGCTGTCGCACAGCTCAACGGCAATGATAGAGGCGTCAAAATAGATAAGATTGTGTCGACCGTCACGGAAACGCGTGCAAGCTATAGTGCTACCACGCATGTTCTGCTGGAAGGTATGGTTCTGGCGGCCATTGTAGTCTTTCTCTTTCTGCGAAACTGGCGCGCGACTGTCATCGCCGCCGTAGCGATGCCTTTGTCGCTGGTTCCGACCTTCACGGCAATGGCGCTGCTTGGCTTCAGCCTGAACATAATAACCCTGCTTGGACTTACGCTGGTTATCGGAATATTGGTCGATGACGCGATCGTTGAAATCGAGAATATTGAGAAGCGCATCCAAGCAGGGGCGACGCCCTATCGCGCTTCACTGATCGGAGCCGATTCGATCGGACTGGCTGTGATAGCGACGACTGCAACAATTGTGGTGGTGTTCACTCCGGTTTCCTTCATGGGCGGGCAAGTCGGACCCTTTTTCCGCGAGTTCGGCCTTACCGTTGCGGTTGCAGTCATATTTTCGCTCGTCATAGCGCGGTTGGTGACCCCACTGATGGCCGCTTTTTTTCTTCGTGCTGTTGAGCATGGCGATGTTGAGCCGCAGCAGAGCCGCCTATATAGTCGCATTCTCGATTGGTGCCTGCGACATCCATGGCTATCGACCGGGGGCGGGGCTATCCTGTTCGTTGTATCGCTGTTGTTGGGAGCAACGCTACCTACCGGTTTTCAGCCGATTGGTGATCCGGGGAATTTCTACCTGGCGGTTCAGGGAACAGCAGGTGCGACGCCAGAGGTCATGGACCGCGCCATGCGTCGGGTGACGCGCGAGTTGCGCGCAAATCCAGACGTCAAGCTCGTCTTCGCACAAGCGGGTTCGACCAGTGGCGGAACCCCATTTAATGGCGGCGGTGGCAATGGTGTGGGTACCGGAACCATTACCGTGGTTCTCAAGAACGCGCGTTCGATGACGACCGACAGCTTTCAACGCTCGATCACGCCGATGCTACGTAGCATTCCTGACGTCCAAATCTCCAACCAAGGATCTTTTGGATCTGCAGGCATGGAAATTATACTTGCGGGTGATGACTTTGAAGTTTTGGCTGCCACGCAGATGAAATTGCTTCGCGAGATGCGCAATCTTTCCCTTGTAAGCGATCCGCGTCCCTCGCCGCCACCCTCCGCGCCAGAGCTAATTGTGCGACCCGATCCTCAGGCAGCCGCGCGGCTAAACGTGTCTTCACAGGCGATCGCCAGCGCAATTCGTATCGCTACGATTGGTGATATCGATGCAAACGTCGCCAAATATTCTTCCGGCCGGCAGCGGGTTCCTATACGCGTCCGGCTTGACCAAGCGTCTCGGAGCGACCTTGCGGCTATTGGAAGTCTACAAGTTGCTACACGCGATGGCAAATCAACACCATTGAAAGCTGTCGCAACTCTTTCACTCGAAGCAGGCCCTGGCCAGATACTGCGCTATGATCGTGAGCGCCGGGTGTCTGTACAGGCCGACCTTAATAACGTCACACTTGGTCAAGCCCAAGCAGCGGTCTATCAATTGCCGGTCATGAAAAACTTACCTGAAGGCGTGCACATCGCTAAGTTGGGGGATTCCGAAGCGCTAGGCGAGCTTATGAGCGGAATTTCCATTGCCATGGGATCGGGGATCCTCATGATATATTTTGTTCTTGTGCTGCTGTTTGGCAGTTTTTTCAAGCCGATCACGATCTTGTCAGCGCTACCATTGACTTTCTTCGGTGCCTTCGCGGCCATAAAGCTGGCAGGCCTGCCCATCACCCTGCCTGTCTTAATCGGGCTTCTGATGCTCCTAGGCCTTGCTGCCAAAAACTCCATTCTCCTGGTGGAATTCGCCATCGTCGCTGAGCGCGGGGGAGCGGGGAAGCGTGAAGCCATCATGGATGCGTGCAGGCAGCGCGCACGACCGATCGTCATGACGACCGTGGCGATGGCGGCAGGCATGTTGCCGACGGCGCTCGGCGTCGGTGCAGGGTCGGAGTTCCGACAACCCATGGCAGTGGCTGTCATTGGTGGCCTGATCAGCTCTACTGCGCTCTCGCTTATTCTGGTACCGGTGGTCTATGAACTGATCGACGAATTTGAACAATGGCTTCGCCCAAGGCTAGCTCGTTTCCTCACGCCCAAGTCGCCAGGTGACGATGATCCATTCACAGAGCAGGAGATGGGGCCCTAGCACGCTGTCACATGAGAGGGGAGATGATAATTATCTGAACGCAAATTTATAATCTTGAGACGGGCATAATTTATATCAATGCTCATAGGAGCGCCCGCAGCCACGGCACTGGATATGGCGGCCAGGATAAGAAAGATTCGAGACCAACTGCAGGGTGGTAATGGTGCGGGTGTTCGCTCAGGTGCTCCCAAGCGACAAGCTTGATGCAGACCGACTGTAGCCGTCTTCTCAGATGAGGTGAAGAGCGGTTCGGAGGCATCGAGTGCATCGGTGGATTCTATCTCGAAGTGCGAAATCCTAGGATTTATAGGGGTCTGATCCCTTTTCCAGGAAGGCACATGATAAACGGCTATCAGCATCTGGGTTTGGATGAGCGGCGCGATATTTATCGATTGGTGGCAACCGGACGTTCTGTGCGGCAAATCGCGGACGCGCTGCGGCGTCATCCTTCGACGATCTATCGCGAACTCAAGCGTAACCGGCATCTGGATGAGCATCCGCTGTTTCGCGGCTATTTTCCAACGGTCGCGCAGACCATGGCGCGTGGACGTTGTGTCCGTGGCGGGAAGATCGCCCGCCAGCCGGAACTCGCCGCCTATATCGCGGACCGCTTGTCGGCAGCCTGGTCGCCAGTGCAGATTGCAGGTTACCTACGGCGCCATCGGGGTGTTCGCGAGGCGGTGGGCCACGAAACCATTTACCAGTATGTCTATGGCCCTGATGGACGGCACCAGAAGCTGTGGCGCCACCTGCCCGTTGCCCGCCGTTCGCGCCGGCAACGTTATGGTCGAAAGCCCTGCGGTCTCCATATCCCTGTGGCCAATACGATCGGCGCACGGCCGCAGGAAATCACGGATCGCAGCAGCTTTGGCCATTGGGAAGGCGATCTCCTGATCTTCAGGAGAGAGTATGGCAAAACCAACCTCACCTCGCTGGTCGAACGCTGCAGCCGGTTCACTTTTCTCGCGCGTAATCCGACCCGGCATTCGGCCGGGGTCACGGCTGGCATCGATTGGCATTTGCGCGGCATGCCTCCTCCCCTCCGGCGCAGCATCACCTTCGATCGCGGCACGGAATTTGCCGCCTTTGCGACACTGCGAAACAGGCTCGGCATCACCAGCTGGAGACCCGCAAAAACCGGGTAATTTCTGGCGAAGCGGACTGGCTTGATGACGTCGAGGCTTCGGGGCGCACCAGGGGCATCGTTCGGA
>NZ_FNYZ01000035.1 GCF_900109095.1 Sphingobium sp. AP50 | reverse complement strand
CATCAAATCCGCAAATGCCCTGCTTTATGCCGCCGCTGCAATCATCCTCATCAGGCGTATCGCTCGTTACGCATGAGATTCAAGACAGGCTCTTATGTGCCTCGCATCCCAAATTCATCTGAAGAAGTATGATGTGGCAACAGCGAGCGTAATCTCCACGCAACCGACGCCGGACGAGGCTCTGAAGCGGCTGGTCGACGGCAATGAAGCATTCGTGGCCGACGAGCCACTGCCGTCTGATTTGTCACGCGAGCGGCGCCTGACGCTTGCCGAAGGGCAGCAGCCGTTCGCGACGCTTGTGGGCTGCTCGGACTCGCGTGTAGGGCCGGAACAACTTTTCGGCGTCGGCTTGGGTGAGCTGTTCATTGTTCAGGCGGCCGGCAACAACGTTGACACCGCAGGAATGGGGTCGATTGAGTATTCTGTGGCCGTGCTTAAGGTGCCGCTCATCGTGGTGCTGGGTCACGACAAATGTGGCGCCGTCGCTGCAGCCGCTGACGTCGTGACGAAGGATACGCGCTTTCCGGGCAGCATCGCTCGCATGATCGAGCCGATCGTCCCAGCTGCTCAGCGCAGCGTCGATGAAGATAAGCTGGTCGATACAGCGGTTGAGAAGAACGTTCGCCGGATGGTTGAACGTCTTCAGAAATTCTCGGAGCTGATGCTGATCGAGCCACAAGGGCGCGGCGAATTGAAGGTCGTTGGTGCCGTGTATGAGTTGGCGACTGGCCGGGTGCGCTGGCTCTAAGCAGCGTGTCGCTATGGACATGATCGGTAGTTAGTCGGTCATGTCCATTGATATGAGCGGCTATGGCGCATCGATATTCTCTTGAAGGGTGGTGTTACTAAGCTATTCTCCCCGAAAGGGGATTCTTACTTTGGATACCGCAATAGGAGACGATCAGGCTGACGAGCCTGCGAAGCAGGTGAAGTCTGTGGCTGCCGGGATACTTGGCGAATTCTTCGACGTTCTTGCGAATGAGGACGGGCTAGCTGATATCGCTGCGGGGCTGGGAAAGACTGTCTTGGATGACGGCATTTTTGCTGAGCCTGCGATTCGCGCTACGATGTTCCCGGAAGCGTCATGATTAGAGCGGATTTCGACCGTTATGAATCGGCAAGGGTTTCCAAGAGCGTGATTTTATGATTCAGAATCCCTGTTGGTGGAGGAGGCCAGCATGGATGGGTCAGCCTTTGTCTATGGATTTGCGCTCGCGGCTTCTGGCGGCGATTGACGGGGGTTTGAGCTGCCGTGCGGCGGCGGCGCGGTTTGGGGTTGCGCCATCGACGGCGATCCGATGGCAGGCACAATGGCGCGAGACGGGCGATTATAGCCCCAAGCCTCATGGCGGTGACATGCGGTCACGCATGATCGAGACGCGGGGGCAGGACATCCTCGCCCTTTGGGAGGGCCGCAAGGACATCACGCTGGAGGAGCTACGCGTAGGTTTGGCCGAGATTGGCCTGAGCGTGTCTGTGGCCGGACTTCACCGCTTCTTCGTGCGCCGCGGCATGACGCGCAAAAAAGACTGCTCATGCAATCGAGCAGAACCGGCCCGACGTCCTGAATCAACGGCACGACTGGTTCGATAGTCAGATCGATCTGGAGCCCGAACGCCTCGTGTTCATTGATGAAACCTGGACCGCCACCAACATGACCCGCAGCCATGGTCGCTGCCGGAAAGGCGAGCGCTTGCGCATGGGCTTTCCGCATGGTCACCGCAAAACGACCACGCTGGTGGCCGGATTGCGCATGACCGGCATGGTCGCGCCAATGGTGCTCGATGGCCCGATCAACGGCGACTGGTTCGAAGCCTATGTCACCCACGTGCTCGTACCCGTTTTGCAGCCCTGTGATGTCGTGATCATGGATAACCTGTCGAGCCACAAGCGCGCCTCAGTGCGTGAACTGATTGAAGCGGCTGGCGCGACGCTGCGGTTCTTGCCGCCATACAGCCCGGACTTCAATCCGATCGAAAAAGCCTTTTCAAAACTCAAAGCCTTGCTGCGAAAGGCGGAAGAAAGAACCGTCAGCGGCCTGTGGGGCCTGATCGGCAAACTCGTCGATATCTTCCAGCCAATGGAATGTGCCAACTACTTCAGTTCGTGCGGGTATGATCTGGAATGATCGAAAAACGCTCTAAGATTGACCAGATTACGATCAAGGAATTTCGCGGAATTCGCGAACTCACATTTGATCTCAAGGGCAAGAACTTTGCTGCTTGCGGCCCGAATGGTACCGGCAAGAGCGGCATTGTCGACGCGATCGAGTTTGCACTTACAGGCAACATCTCTCGACTGGCAGGCGCCGGTAATCTCGGCGCGGTTCACGTCGCCGGACCGTCGAGCATGTCTTTGATACGCTCAAATCCTGGATGGGCAGCACCCACTTTCTGACCAAGACGCTCAAAAACGTCAGAACCGAGATGAGTTTGTGCGTGCTGGCCTACAATATGAAGCGAATGATCCAGATCATGGGCATCCAGCCACTTATAGCGGCGATCCGTACCTGATCGCGGCCCGCGTCTTCAGCAACACCGTACCCAGCTACCCATCCCACCAAAATCTGCCATCTTCGCCTCGGCGCGTTTTTACACAGCCTCGACCAACATACGTCATTCGGATACGATGACGGGAATGTCTAATTATGCCGAATTCTGCCATTCCCCGTCCCATCATTTTTGATCGGGGGTCCGCTGACAGAATGGCCGTGTGAGCCCATTTCGTGATCATCGAAACTGGGCCATCGTCCATCCGGTGACGTGACCCCCAGGTTTCCACCAGCGCGGATTAGAGCCGGGCAGCCTCCTGTTCCTTCAGCACGCCGATGATCTGCTTTTCTGTGAACCTTGCTCGCTTCATTCGTCCGTCCTTCCATCAGGCCAGGCTCTAATCAAGCTTGGAGGAAAATCCGGGAGGCGCGTCACCGCATTCTTTGACGGTAACCGCTCGGCGTTTCGCCCGAGTCCTTGCGGAATGTTGAAGAAAAGGTGCTCGAGCTCGTAAAGCCCAGACGGTAAGCGACTTCCTTCAAGGGAAGGTCAGTTTCCGCGAGAATGGTCTGCGCTTTGCTCAACCGGGCGCGCGCGACATATTCATGCAGCGTCAAACCGGTTGTCTTTTTGAATGATCTGCGCAGATGTGCTGAACTAATACCGCACTGTCGAGAAATTTCTTCGGTGGTCGGGCAACGGTTTGTCGTGCTGTCTATATAATCATAAATACTTGTAAGTTCTCTGCCCGAGAATTGTCCTTCAAAGGTGCGAATTCGCTTCGGGCTGCTGCGTTCGCGGAAATGGCGCGCTATTTCCACCGCGACGAGGTTGGCAAGTGACTCAACCATGAGGTCGCCGCCGAAGCCGGGCGAAATTACCTCTGATGATAGTCGTTGCATTGCATGCTCAATTCGGAAATTGTGCATATTATAGCAACGTTCCAGATCGTTGGCGGTCCAGTCGTGCCGATCAGGCCATATCCGCTGGAACCAGTCGTCCGCGAAGCGACAAATGACATTGCGCGTGCGCTCACTTATTTTTGCCGGGGTGGTTTCTGTTTGTGTATGCGCAGGGAAAAACATCAGGGGACCATAGTCCTGCACCTTACCGCTTTTCATACGCGCTGCGACGCTTACCCGGCCTGGATGCGGACGATACCGTAGTATGAAGTCGTCCGTGCACTCTGAAATTCTCTCGTCGATGTCCCATCGATAGTCGAGAACCTGAACATTGATACCAGGCAGGTTCATTTCACCGGTAACGTTGGTCGTCCTTGCTACCATCAGGGCCACTCCTATTTGTTTGCTGCGCTTTTGCGCTTATCAGATTGTATAGAGCCAGCGCTTGCCGGCCCTCAATGCAGTCTCGGGATCCTGCGTTATGCCAGATCGGCTTTGCCTGCCATCATTTTGGCACGGCGGCTTCGTGGATGACATCGGTTGGCTATCGGGTTTGTCCAACCGTCGAAGGGGCCAAGCCCTAGATCGAATCCGAGTGGGCGGATATTTCCGGACACTCCAAGATCAAGTGGAACATGGTCCTTCGGCATACCGGTCCCCTCGGCAGGGCCAAAGGCATCCAAGCTGGTGCTTGCTGCCACGATCCCGCCAACATTATTGGTCGGAGGCACATTTTGAACCACAGGTCCAAAGGTGTCCTGCCCTCAGTTACCTAGGGACAGAGCAGAAAAATTGCAAATGCTGTGCCGAATCTGTTCTCTCTGCGAACATGATGGGAGAGGGGATTGCTCATGTCCAGACATCGAGCATGCGGCTTCTTAGCCGCTCACTGATTTATGCAGTGCATAGGGCTGGGCGATTATGTCTCAAATGCCCATGTCCCGTACATTTGGCAATTTTATCGGAGGCCCCCAACTAGCGATCGGTCGTTACAAGGAACCGATCTCAGGACTGAGCCGTCGCTTTGAGCATTTGATTGGGCGTTCGTAGATCGACCTCATGTTCAAATCGCTCGGTCATTGCGGGCGCGACATCCGCAACATCAACATAGAATTGCTCATACCAGCGGCGCAGTTGATACAGTGGGCCACAAAATTCGGTAAGCACCGGAGCGTCGATCCTGGCCTTGGTCTCCCAGATGCTGACGTCCTGCAGAAATGTTTCGACAGCCGCCTTCGCCACCGCTCTACCAAGGGCGATGCCTTCGTCGTCCGAGACGCCTTCGATGCGCCTTGTTGTGATGCCGACGTGCAGCGCAAAGCTGTTCGGCGTAACCGGGTAGTGAGCGTTAATCAGATATAGCTGCACAGGCTTGCCGAGATGATCGACCGTCTGACTGACGATCATATATGCCGGACCATAATAGGTGGCCGAGCTTTCGAAAGAAAATGCTGCCGTACCGTCGCCGTTCCCCCGCCCATCATCTGCGCTCAAGGCTTGGAAGGTGCCCTTCTGGGTGGCCATGTGCCGCTCGAAGATGTTGACGAAGCGCGTCGCCTCCAGGCCATGGACGAGCTTGAAATGCATCGCATCGGCGACATTGTCCACGAGCTCGCGGCAATTGGCCGGGATGTGCATGGTCTGCCATTCCCATGGGGTGCACTCGTCGTTCATGACGGCGTCGATCCTGGGGATCGCGACTTCGGGAGGTGGCTGCCTCTCCTCCGGGTCATGATAGACGAACAACTGCTCGTTCTGCTCCATCACTGGCCATGACCTGGTCTTCGCCTTGCGCGGAATCCGAGGGGAGTAGGGGATGTGCGCGCACTCGCCCCTGCCGTTCCATTGCCAACCGTGGAATGGGCAAGCGACCGTGCCCTCGATGATCGTTCCGGTGCCGAGGTCTGCGCCCATATGCGGGCAATAGCCATCCAAAACGGCCATGCTTCCGTCCGCCTGCTGGAATACCACCAGCTTGGTCCCGAAAATCAGCAGGGAGTGGGGGCGGCCGTCCTTGAACGGCGCTGAAAGACCCAGGCAATGCCAGCCTCTAGCATAACGTTGGGGAGGCGCATTGCCGGCAATCGGGACACGCTCTGGCGCCACTTTTTCCAACGACAGTTTCCTCTCTCCAGCAATGGTGAACGAAGCTGCCGAAGATCACTCGGCTTCCCATTCATTTTGGGTAGAGGCTAACGACTTTGCCGTGCCTCGTAGAAGGGGAAATGATTTGCCGATCAGCGCATAAGTTTCATTTTACGATGCTGTCACTCGGCCGGCACGTCCGACTCCCGGGAGAGAGTCTATCAAGACCAGTCTTGCACACGCCCTGTTTCCATCAGGCCCCGTCGGCTTCCATGGCGCACCGCTAAAGCCCCAATCTTCTAAGCGGGCGGTCAGATACTTTCCGGAACCTCAACGACACAGACGCGGATGCGCTCCCGATCCAGAAATTGCGCTTCGTCCTCAGCAACCCGCTCGGCAGCGCCTGGCGCCGCAAAGCTCTTGGCCCACGCCTGGAACGACTGCCGGTCCGGGAACTCCATTTCCGTAACCACATCGAAATCGATCTGGTCCGCATTACGATTTTGCGGATCATTCAGTTGCAGGAAATTGCGCCGGTAAACGGGTATACCGGGGGCGACTTCGTTGATTAACTGGACGTGCCGGGTCTCATAATAGGCCTGAAACTCTTCCGGGGACGTGCCCGCCTTTCGCGATAGAAAGGCCATCACCTTGAACATTTTATGCTCTCCTGCGCTATCAAAAGATGACCGTGACCTGGGACGAGCGCGCGACCGATTGGCAGGCGAGGACGAGCCCTGCCGCCAGGTCCGTTTCGTCCAGCACTTCGTTATGGCGCATCTCGACATCGCCGCTCTCGACGGTGCAGATGCAAGCGCCACAGGAACCCGAACGGCATGAATAGGGTGGGTTGAGGCCGGCCGCCTGAAGCGCATCGAGCAGCAATTCGTCGGCTTTCCAGTCGATGGTCGTCATTTGCCCGTCGAGCGTGACGACAAGGGTTGCATTCTTAAGCATTGGTCAGGAAGGCTATCAGTGCCTCGTTGACGAACTCGGGCTGTTCGATCTGGGCGCAGTGACCAGCTTCAGACACGCAGATAGCCGTGGCATTCGCCATTTTGCCCGTGAGTTCTTCCCACCATCCTGCGGGTTTGATCTTGTCGTTCGCCCCGGCGATAATCAGCGTTTGCGTGGAAATCCGGCTATAGTCGATGCCGCCGGACGGCGCTCGCGCGTCCTGAAATTCTTCGGGCCGGCGAAAGCGTGCGGCCGCGACGGCTTCCCATGCTCCGGGCGCCAGGCTGTTTGCGCGGCGCCGCTCGATATAGGCGCGGTCCGAAATCCAGCGCTCGCCATGGAAAAGCGCCTCCACGATCTTCGTCATGCCCGCAACCGATCCGTCATAGGCAAACAGCGCTTCGGTATGCGGTGAGTCCATGAGCAAGGCCCCGCCACCGGCGATCGTGACGATCTTTCGCGGGGACAATTTAGGAGCCTGTGAGGCGGCGTCGAACAGAAGGAGCATCCCGCCCATGGAATTGCCGATGCAGGGCGCGCCGACAGCACCGACTTCCTCCACAAACCGCGCGAAATGTCGTATCCGGCGTGCCCGCCCATCGACAAAATCCACGACCTTCGCGGTGCGGCCAAAGCCGAGCAAATCGGGCGCCAGGACGCGGAAATGCCGGGCGAGAGCCGGAATGGTCGCCTCCCAGCAAATTTCGGCTTCGCCGCCAAACTCTCCACCATGAAGGAGGAGGACGGGATCACCGGACCCAGCCTCAAGATAGCTGGTCTCCAGCCCGTCAACGAGAATCTCCTTACGCTGAAACTGGAACTGGGGAGGGGGGCTTGACATGATGGTCGGGCCTTTTCGAAAAAGTGGTGTGCGAGCCTTCAACCGGCGCCGTCGAACGGGCCGGAGCCCGCTTCGGCACCGGCTGCGTGCATCGCTGCCAGGTAAGCGAAGGTGAGCGCGGGGCCGATCGTAATCCCCCCGCTCGGATAAAATCCGCCCATCACCGAGTTGCGGTCATTGCCGCACGCATAAAGGCCTTTGATCGGCTGCCCCTGCTCATCGAGGACGCGGGAATGAAGGTCCGCAGCCAGCCCATATGTGGTCCCGATGTCGCCGGCATGCACGCGAATGGCATAGAAGGGCGCTTTGTCGAGTGGCCCGAGGCAAGGATTGGGCTTGTTCGAAGAGTCGCCGAGATAGCGGTTGTAGGCGCTCTTGCCCTTGCCGAATTTCGTGTCGATGCCGTGTTCGGCATCCCGATTGAATTCGGCAATGGTTGCGTTGAGCGCGTGGCGGTCAACGCCGATCTTGTCGGCCAACGCATCAATGGTCGATGCTTCGATGAGATAGCCCGACCGGACGGCGCGCCGGCGTTCTGATGCAAGGGGCGGCACAGCGCCGAAGGCATATTTGCGCATGAAGGTGGCATCGCACAGCAGATGCACGGGCTGCTGGTCCTCGTTTTTGAGCCGGCCGAGCATGGCGCGGACAAAGTCATGATAATTTTCCGCTTCGTTGAAGAAGCGCTCACCCGATTTGTTGACCGCTATAAGGCCGGGTTTGGCCCTGTCGGCCATGAGATGGGGAAAGCGTGTCACGGACCCGTCCTTGCGTGTGCCGACCGATACGGGCGTCCAGAACGCGCCTTCAACATTGGCGGTGTCGAATTTGGCCCCGATCGCTGTCGCAAGAGCGATGCCGTCCCCGCTGCTGTCGGGGCTGGTCGCGGAATATCCAAATTCGGCTTCATTCATGTGGGTGTTGCGCAGCGACTTGCTCCACGGGAACCCGCCCGTGGCTAGAACCACGCCCCGCGCAGCGTGCAGCTTTTCACGGCGCCCATTGCGCTTCACGACGACGCCGGCGACATGATCGCCATTTCGTATCAGTTCTACGATCGGGCTGTTGCGTAATATGGGGATGCCGCGATCCAGGGCGGATTTATACAGGTTGGCAACCAGCGCATTGCCGCCAGTCAGACGCGTTCCGCGCCCATATTTGCGATAAAGGACACGATCCCGCACATCTCGCAGAAGGAGGCGGCCAGTGTGGAGCGCAGATTTCGCCGAGCGGCGGGCGTTCAGGAGGTGATACACATCCATCAACTCCAGCATCTGGCGGCCGAACAGACACAACTCCGGCAGCGGGGGGCGAATGTCGTTGAACCTTTCGCCCAGCATCCGGCCATCCACGCTAATGGGGGTCATCGCGCGCCCCTTCTGCGAAGCGCCCGCCGCTTCGGGAAAATAGTCCGGAGAGTTGATCGCCCGAACGTAGAATAACGGTCCGGTCAGGCTTTCGAGATAGGCGAAGGCTTCCGGCCCGCGCTCTAGATACGCGCGGCGCCCATCATGTTCATGCGAAGTGCTTACCGTACTGTCGAGATACTGCTCGGCTGCCTCGAGCGTGTCGGTAAGGCCGGTGGCGACATTCTGGCGGCTGTTTGGTATCCAGACGACGCCGCCCGAATAGGATGTGGTGCCACCGACCAGGTGGGTCTTCTCGACGATGGCGACACGCAGCCCTCGGGAATGCGCGATGATCGCCGTGGAAAGGCCCGCCGCGCCCGATCCGGCTATGATGAGATCATATGCATTCTCAGGCATGTTGGTTCTCTACTATCTGCTGCGCCGGCCGATCGCAGAGATATGCCGGGTTGAGGGAAAGGAGCGCGATCATTTGATGGCGAGCACGTTAACTGGGGCGCCGGTAGCCTCGGTCACTTTCAACGGCGCGGCAGCGTAAAGGAAATCCCACTGTCCATCGGCGTGACAGTCCTTGTTGAGCGTCTCGAAATTGCAGACTTCGTTGAACGTGACCCCGAGGTTGCGCATCAGGGCGCAATGCAGCGGGATTTGAACGCCAATGGCTGGGTCAAGCTCGGTCTCGTTGGAGATCGTGTCCGTGGCCAGACAGGGTATTTCCATTTTGTGAAACCAATCGACAAGCTCAGGCGAGTAGGTGAGTCCGGGTTCCAGAAAGTCCTTGTAGAAAAGGTCCGGTCCCTGGACG
Organism: Sphingobium sp. AP50; assembly: GCF_900109095.1. Classification (GTDB taxonomy): domain Bacteria; phylum Pseudomonadota; class Alphaproteobacteria; order Sphingomonadales; family Sphingomonadaceae; genus Sphingobium. The sequence goes on along the minus strand of NZ_FNYZ01000035.1, from coordinate 22,582 downwards.
CGCAGCAATTGCAAGAACCCCAGACGCAGGCAGAGGATGTCGTGCTTCTCGATCGTAACCCGCTGTCGTTCCGCACAGCCGAGCAGATCGTCCAGATGAATGAGGTCGCCCTTTTCGAGAAACGCCTTGCCCTTATATGCCGCCATGTCGAGCAGCACGCCGCGCCCGACGACGCCGCGTTCGGAGATCGGAAGGATCGATGCGTTTTTGAGGCCGCCATTGGTGTCGCTGGCTGGAAAGCCGTTCCACAACTGGTCATCATACCAGACATGTCCCAGCGCATCGAACTGCGTTGAGCCCTGGAGAAACATCTCGATACGGTCGTCTGTGAATTCCGCGCCGCCGGGCAGCGAGGGTATGTCGCCACGAACATAGCTGTCCTTGTCGATCATCGTTTCGCGTTTGGCCGGCGCTCTTCCGGGCCAGAGCGGGTCACCAAGCGGGTTGCCGATCACTTCGCCGCAGGTAAATACCTTGCCCTGGCGGACAGAGCGAACACCGCGAAGCACCTCAAGGTTGGTCAGGAAATTCAGCGACCCGACTTCGTCTGCGGGGCCCCAGCGGCCCCAGTTGCTTGGTGCGCCTGACAGAAGCTCGCCTACGTTGGGCCCGCCAGATGAACCAAGGCCGTGCTTGTCACACATTATCCCATACTCCTCATATGATCGTCGATCATTATGGTGGTGGCAGCGAAGCAAGGAACTTCAAAATGATCCTTCGAGAGGCGCCGTTCGGCCCAAAGTGCGTCGGCGATCGGTCGGGGCGGCTAACCGAACGCTCTTTCAAGCCGGATACGAACGACTGGAAAACCGAACAACGGCAAAGGAAGATTTGTTCGCCATGAGAACGCTAGAGGGGCTGACGTGTGCAACCGGCAGCTGTCGCTGCGACAGCCAATGCCGTGTGAAGTCCTGTTTGCGTTGGCATACTATTCCGAGCGCGCAGATATGGTCAAAGAACCGGCAGTTGGATTCGTACCGGGAACAGCGTTGCCGCGATGTCTTCAGCGGCGTCGCGAAGCAAGGGGAGAAGCGCCGTCGCTTCGGCTCGGGGCGATGGCCCCACCCTGCTCACGGAGATTGCCGCCAGAATTTGGCCGTTTTGACCTCTCACGGGAACGGCGACGCACCGCAAGCCAAGGGCAATCTCCTCATTGTCGGCCGCCCAACTGCGGGATCGGACAACTGCGATCTCGGCGCGGAGTTGTTCCGGGTCGGTTATCGTATGCGGCGTCAGCGCGACGAAAGCGCCATCGTCCAGATACCGCTCCAGTTCGTCATCGGGCAAAGCTGACAACAGGATTTTGCCAAGAGCAGAACAATAGCCTTCCAGCTGCGCGCCCTCGGCAGAATGGACTGGCACCTTTCCGAACCGCTGTTTGACCTGATAGGCCACCATGGCATCTTTCCAGACGCCGAGATGTGCATGGCTTTTCGTTTGCTTTGCTAACTTTAGCAGATGCGGGCGGGCGGCCGGTGCCAGGATGTCGCGCAGGGAAACGCCGTCAGCCAAAGTAATTGCCGCGCTGCCGAGCCGATAATCGGCTCGGCCCGTCCGCATCACGAAACCTCGTTCGATCAGCGATTGCAGGATCCGGTGCGCCGTTGCCATCGAGAGCCCGCAATGGGCCTGAACTTCCGGTAATGAGGTGCTGCCGAGACGCGCTACTGCTTCAAGAACATCAAGTGTCCTGTCCGTTAGTTGTGAGGTGCGGATCGCCGACATGTCTCTCATGTCCCTTCTATGCCTCAACTTTCGACAGATGGGAATTCAGTACAGGCACCCAGTTGAACCGATCTGCCGAATCTTCGATTGGATGATCCTTCAATAGGACGGCTCCGCGCACTCAGCGGAACTGGTCTGTGACGAGGAGATGAGCGTGACTAAGGTAAAGGCCGCCATCATCGGATCGGGCAATATCGGCACTGACCTGATGATCAAGATGATCAAATATCCCCAGAACATGGAACTCGTCGCCGTAGTCGGGATCGACGAGAAATCCGAAGGACTGGCCATGGCGCGCGAGCGCGGTGTGGAAACGACGCATGAGGGGCTTGAAGGTCTCCAGAGTATGCCGATCTACCCAGAGATCGGCATCGTGTTCGATGCGACATCCGCTTATGCCCATAAGGTACACGACGCGGCTCTGCGGGCAGATGGCAAACAGGTCGTCGACCTTACCCCGGCGGCTGTCGGACCCTACACGATCCCGACCGTGAACGGCGATGCCAATCTGGATGCCGGCAATGTCAACATGGTCACCTGCGGCGGACAGGCTACAATTCCAATGGTGGCCGCCGTCAGCCAGGTCGCGACCGTACATTATGCCGAGATCGTGGCCTCGGTGTCGTCACGGTCCGCCGGGCCGGGCACGCGCGCGAACATCGACGAATTCACGCGCACGACCGCAGGTGCGATCGAAAAGGTTGGAGGGGCGGCACAGGGTAAAGCCATCATCATCCTCAATCCGGCCGAGCCGCCCATGATTATGCGAGACACGGTGTTTACCCTGTCCGAGGGCGCCGACGAGGATGCGATCCGCGCGTCCGTCGAAGCGATGGTGGTGAAGGTGCAGGCCTATGTACCGGGCTATCGCCTGAAGCAGGAAGTGCAGTTCGAACGCTTTGGCGACAATAACAAGCTGAAGATACCGGGACGTGGTGAGTTCTCCGGCATCAAGACGATGATCTTGCTCGAGGTGGAGGGCGCGGGCGACTATTTGCCCAGCTATTCCGGTAATCTCGACATCATGACTGCCGCAGCCAAAGCAACAGGCGAGTTGCTGGCGCGGCGCATTCTTGAAGGACAGAAGGTGGCAGCATGAGCACCAGGTTCGATGTAGAAGCGGGCGACAAGATTTACGTCCAGGACGTTACCCTCCGGGATGGCATGCACGCCATCCGCCACATGTACGGGGTCGATCATGTCGCGGCTATTGCGAAAGCGCTCGACGAGGCGGGCGTGGATGCGATCGAGGTCGCGCATGGGGACGGTCTTAACGGGGCAAGCTTCAATTATGGCTTCGGCGCGCATACGGACTGGGAATGGCTTGAAGCCGTGGCGAATGTCCTTAAGCGATCCGTTCTCACAACCCTCATCCTGCCTGGTGTGGGCACGGTCGATGAACTGCGCCGGGCCTTCGAGCTTGGGGTACGTTCGGTACGCGTGGCGACCCATTGCACCGAAGCGGACGTCTCGAGGCAGCATATCGGGATAGCGCGTGACCTAGGCATGGATGTGTCCGGCTTCCTGATGATGAGCCACATGATCGCGCCCGACTCTCTGGCGCAGCAGGCGCTGCTGATGGAAAGCTATGGCGCGCAATGCGTCTATGTGACCGACAGTGGCGGCGCACTGGACATGGCGGGCGTCAAGGCGCGGCTCGAAGCCTATGACCGCGTGCTCAAGCCCGAGACACAGCGCGGGATGCATGCGCATCACAACCTGTCTCTGGGCGTTGCCAACTCAATGGTCGCAGCCGAATATGGTACGGTTCGCATCGATGCCAGCCTTGCAGGCATGGGGGCCGGCGCGGGTAATGCGCCACTGGAAGTGTTCATCGCCGCAGCCGATCGTCGTGGCTGGAATCATGGCTGCGACGTGATGGCGCTTATGGATGCCGCCGAAGATCTCGTCAGGCCCTTGCAGGACCGCCCGGTTCGCGTTGATCGCGAGACGCTCGCGCTCGGCTATGCCGGGGTCTACTCGTCGTTCCTTCGTCATGCCGAGAAGGCAGCGGAAACCTATGGTCTGGACACGCGGACGATCCTCGTGGAACTGGGCCGCCGTAAGATGGTCGGTGGTCAGGAAGACATGATCGTAGATGTGGCGTTGGACATGCTCAAGGAGCGAGCGGCGTAGATCTTTGGAGAAAGGGCGCGCATGGCGCGCCCTTTCAGGCGAAGCTTACTTTGGCGTTGCCCAGCTTTTCAATCCGGGTTTCGAATATGTCGCCAGGAGCCGCCGGCTCGAGCGGCACCAGGGAACCCGACAAAATGATGTCTCCCGCCTTGAGCGGGACACCATAGGCGCCAAGCGTGTTGGCGAGCCATGCAACGGCAGTGAGCGGCGAGCCTTGCACCGCAGAGCCGTACCCTTCCGAAATCAGGCGGCCATTTTTAAAGACCTCGCATTTGAGGCTTGGCAGGTCGAGCGTGCGCGGATCGACCCGCGCTTCTCCAAGCACGAAGACGCCGCAGGATGCATTGTCGGCGACGGTATCGACGATCTGGATATTCCAGTCCTCGATCCTGCTGTCGACGATTTCGAAACAGGCACAAACAGCTTCCGTGGCGGCAAGCACATCATCATCCGTCACGCCCGGACCGATCAGGTCTCGATTGAGAATGAAAGCGATCTCGGCTTCCGCCCGGGGTGCGATCAGATTATCCGCAATGGTATAGGGCGCATCGCCGCTGATCCACATCCGGTCGGTCAGAAATCCGAAATCCGGGCGATCGACGCCGAGCATATCCTGCACGGCCTTGGACGTAACGCCGATTTTCTTGCCGATGACGGCTTCTCCCTCTGCCTCGCGCCGGGCTAGAATGCCGAGTGAGATCGCATAGGCGTCATCGATCGACAGGCTGGCCCGGTCGCGCAGCGGCGGGACAGTGCGGTTTTCGCGCAAGGCGCGAAACAACTCATGGGCATATTCCGCCTGCAGCGCTTCTCGGGACATTGCCTCTTCTTATCCTTTCATTTGAGACCCTTTGGTGAGGGTCGCACCGCCAAAGCGCGGCTTCATGGCTACTTCGTTTGCCAGAGGCGAAGGCCTGGCCTCAGGCCTCCTGCGGAATGCTTCTCGGCGAACTGGCGGTTTGCGGTAAAGCATAGCCGCCGATCTGTTGTGCAAGCCTGTGGCTCGCGCTGTCGAGGCGCTGCGGCTGAACGATCGCGGCAACGAAGCGGTCAGGCCGGATAACGACGATGGAGCCGTCGGCTTCCTGATCCGCAAACCATTCGTGCAGCGCGCCTTGTGCATCCCCGACCACCGTTGTGCCGGGGAGGATGGACCCGCGATAATTGCCCAGTTGTGTGGGTGGTAGCACCGCGATCATGTGGGCCCCGGCTTGCGTCCAATAGTTCCGGACCGCCTCGGACATGTGCAGTTGGGGATCGCTACCCCAGGAGAGGACGGCGAACCGCAATCCGATGACATCGTCCAGCCTGGCGCGCTTGCCGTCTCTGGTCAGAACATCGGGCTGGGGGAAGAGGCGCCCCGTGGCATTGCCTTCGGGTTTTCCGGCTGCATTTGTCAGAACTATGCCCTGCGTGAAGCGCGGCATCGGCTTGAAGCGCATCTGCACGAAATAGCGCTTCACAGGCGGGATCGCATTCAGGGCCAGGGCGACGCGATCCCGAAGCCAGGCGACGAGCTTGTTGGTTGGAGCAAAAATGCGGCCTGCGGTGACCGAAAGGTCGATCATGGCCTTGGCATGCGTCCGCCGCTCGCTCTCATAGCTTTCGAGGATGGCAGGAGAGGCCTCGTTCCGCACGACCATGGCCAGCTTCCAGGACAGGTTGGTCGCATCGCGGATGCCGCTGTTATAGCCCTGACCCTGCCAGACCGGCATGAGGTGCGCAGCATCGCCGGCGATCAGAACCCGCCCCTTGCCGAAGCTCCGTGCCAGGCGGGCATTGTGCGTATATACGCGGCTCCGCAGGACATTCGCACGCTCAGGATAAGGCAGCGCGCGGGCGAGCAGCTGAGCAACACCTTGCGGGGATGTCAGCTCCTCCTCACTTTCGTCACCAAACACCATGAACTCAAGCCTGCGCATGCCATGGGGCAGGGCGATCGATACATAGGGGCGCGAGGGTACGCAGTGGAGATAGGAATCCGGCAGGCCGAGGGGATCGTCGAGAATATCGATGACCACCCACCGCGTCGAATCCGTGATGCCGTCAAACGCGATGTCGAGCTGTTTGCGCACATTGCTGCGGCCGCCATCGCAACCCACCAGCCATTTCGCCTTTACCGCAGCGATGCGATCCGCCGTCTTGACGGCAAGTTCCACATGATCCGCATGCTCTACAAAGGCGGCGACTTCGGCCCCGAACACGGTGCGAACGGATGCAAATCTTTGCAATCCCTGGTGGAGTATCGCGTCGACCATAGGCTGGATGAAGGAGCTCCGCCGCGGCCAGCCAAATTCGCGCGTCTTGGGATCGATGAGGGCGAATGTTTTTCCCGTCATCGTCAGGAAGCGCATCTTCTGGCCAGGGGTAGTATGCTCCGCGATCGCGTCGCCGAGCCCGATCGCCTGGAAACTGCGCAAGCACTCGTCATCCATCCCGACGCCCCGGGGATAGTCGATGAGCTTGTCGCGCTGCTCCAGGATGAGCGTGCTCACGCCCAGGCAGCCAAGATAATTGGCGATCGTCAGCCCGACTGGTCCGGCGCCGACGATAGCAACGTCGACTTCGATATCATCCAGCACGGTAGTGTCTCCTGGCTTCATCATGTGTTTCTAACGTCAGGGTGGAGGGATATCTTACCGGGTTGGAGACGTGCGCGGAATTCGACAATAGGTGGCACGCCAAAGAGCGGAGGACGTCGAACGCTCGGCGGCCTTTTGCATGACATCCCATGGCGCGACGCCGCTTCAAGCTCGACCCAGCAGGAAATCCAGATGGAGTGCGTTGAACTTCTCAGCGTCCTCGAATTGCGGCCAGTGACCGCATTCGTTCATGACCTCATAACGGGCGTTCGGCAGCAATTCGGCAATGCGGTGACCTTCCTCCGGCGTTGCCGTCGGATCGTGCGAGGTCCACAGGACGAGGGCAGGGGAGCCGATCCGCCGCGTATCCTCGTCCGAGAACATGTTGCGGCGGCGAACGTCCATATCCTGCATGCACAGGACGCGCTCCATCACCGCAGAAAAGCCAGGTTGCGCATAGATTGCCCGGCGGGTCTCGACGAGGTCGTCATTCACTTTCGAGATATCGTGCATCAGGAATTCCAGCCTGCTCCTGATCCTCTCCGGCGACGGATCGTTGACCGCCTCCATCGAGAGGCGCTTGATCCGGGCCATCACTTCGGGATGCGCGGTCCAGCCGCCTGCTGTGTTTAGGACGAGGCGTTCGACTTTCTCCGGGTGATGCAAGGCAATCCACCCGGCAACCCATCCGCCCAGAGATTCTCCCGAGATGCTCGCCTTATCGCGTCCCAGAGCCTGCATCACCGCGAGAACGTGCGCGCCATAGTCCGGCACCTCATAGGCACAATTCGGTTTGTCGCTCCAGCCATGACCGATAAGATCGATGGCGACCGTCCAGAAATGCTCGCCATGGGCCGCAAGGTTGCGGCTGTAGGCTTCGGCATGTCCGCCGGTCCCGTGCAGTAGCAGGAGCAACGGCTTGTCGCTTGACCCCGAAGAGAGAAAGCGCGTTCTGATGCCACCGGCGTCGATATAGCCCTGGGTGAAGGCGACCTTGGTCAGGTCAGACCAGACTGACTTGTAGAGTTCCGACATGTGCGTTCTTACCTTCCAGGCATCACGAGATGTTATGCGGACGTCGCCGTGAGAATCCCCATGCCGGTGATCCATTCGTCGATGACCTCGTAGAAAATTTCGGTGGCGCAATATCCCGCGCCCAAGGCGGAGAGAGCGGCGACCCAAGTGCGCGCTTCGTGCCCGCCGCGGCCACCCGCCTCGCTGATCGATTGTTGGGAACAGTCGTCCAGGCTCGACAGATTTCCGGCGAGGAAGGCGTCGAGTAGCTTGCGATCCCATTCGGCGTTTGCGGGCAGCAACCGCGACTTTCCCACTGCCATCGCATTTCCTTCTGTCGCGGCACGAGATTGCCGTGCGAACCGAGCCGCATGATTGAGCGGCGCTCCGGAGATCAGACGCTCACGCATCTGAGGGGTGGCGTTGGCCAGTTCTGCCATGGGCGGATCGTGAGACAATCCGCCTGAGCCAATGAGCAAAATGCGTTCTGGTGCCTGACGAGCCCAATCGCCGACTGCGCGGCCTAGCGCCCGTGCGCGTTCGAAGGTGGGTAGCGGCGGCGCCGCGCAGTTGACGAAGATCGGGATAACCCGATCCAGCGGATGATCTGCCGATAGCCATTCAAGCGGCTGGACGGCGCCATGATCGACCTGCATCTTGTGGGAAATCGCAGCATCTACTCCGGCGTCCAGGACGAATCTCGAAAGATCGGCAGCGCGCGCTGCTGGAATGTTCAGTTCTCCGGCGGCGGTGCCGTAATCTCCGATCGAGATGCCCTCAATGCCGATGCAGAAGGGCGGAAGCAGACCGTAGAAAAATCCATTGATATGATCGGGATAGAAGATAACGACGAGATCGGGTTGTTGCTCTGCTACAAATTTACCCGCCTTTTCCAGGGAAGCATTGAATCTTGCTTCTGTTTCAGAACTCGGGCGGGTCCGGTCTTTAAGTGGGCTATGTGACAAGCACACGGATCCGACGATCATCGAGTTGCTCCTGATCTACACCCATCTAAATAGTCGTGGGATTAATGCGGGATTGCGGCTTGACGATTGAGAAAATGCTTGATCTTTTGCAACGGCATTTCCGGGAATGTTCCCAGGGTGAACATGAAAGAAGGCTCGTGAATAGGAGCGAAGAAGCCCCTTATAAGGACGTCCGGTCGCTGGTTCGGGGATTGCAGGTTATCGAGGCATTGAGCGAACTCGGCTGGGCCAAGATTGGCGATTTGAGCGCGGCGGCGCGAATCGAGCGATCATCGACCTATCGATTGGTGAACACATTGATCCAATTGGGTTATGTATCACGGCGGACAGAAGATGGGGCTGTCGCGCTTACGCCCAAATTCGCTTATCTCGCTGACGCTCTGAAAGACGACGACATCGTGACCCAGTTCGCATGGCCGCCGCTGTTCGATCTGAGCAAGGATGTGCTTTGGCCGTGCGACTTTGCCAGTTTCGTCGGGGGCAAGGTTTTGATCCGGTTGACGACTCACAAGATCAGCCCGATGTCGGTCCATCGCGCAATGATCGGAAAGGAACGGTTTTTGGTGCGATCCGCGCTCGGCATGGCGATCCTGTCTGCCATGGACGATGATGAACTGGAAGCGTCCCTAGAAATCGTCGAGAAACTGGGCGGAGCCAATTCAGAAGATGTGCGTAACCGCGAGCGCGTCCGTACTATGGTGGAGGCTGTACGTAAACGTGGTTATGCCAGTTCAACAGGGCAGAGCGAAGGCAAAATCAGCGCGATTGCGCTTCCCGTTCGCGGCCCTAGCGCGCAAGTTGCCGGTGCTGTGAATATCGTCTTTTTCCGCAGCGTTATGACCACAGAGCAGGCTGCCGAGCGCTACCTCGACAAACTGCAACTCTGTGTCCGCCAGGTTGAGCGATCTCTTGCCGATTTTACCGAAAGAAAAAGCGTGGCTTCATCTGAACCATAATCATATATGGTCGCGTCAACGGCTGCCTATCGGGCGGTCAGGCCACCATCCACCACGATCGCCTGACCTGTGATGAAGGAGGCCTGGTCGGATGCCAGAAACGCAACGACAGCGGCAATTTCCGCTGGCTGTCCCCAGCGTCCCATTGGCACCCGAAGCTTGTCATTGATCAGCGCGTCGCTTTCCGCCTGGGTCGGGGCAAAGCCGGCTGTCATCGGCGTTTCGATATAGCCGGGACAAACGACATTCACGCGAATGCCGTCTTTGGCGTATTTCAGGGCTGCGTCCTTGGTGGCGCCCACCACCCCATGTTTGGACGGGCCGTAGCCGGCTGGGCCAATGGATCCTGTCACACCGGCGATCGAGGCCATGTTGATGATCGAGCCGCCGCCTCCCTGCTGGAGGTGCGGAAGGCCCGCACGCATGGCGCGCCAGGTGCCGATAAGGAACATGTCCACGTTGCGCTCGAAATCGTCATATCGATCGGTAGAGGTCCGCCCGGCCGAATTCACCAGGACGTCCAGGCGCCCGAAACGGTCCGCAGCGCCTTGGATGCTCGCTTCGACAGATAATGTGTCGAGAATGTTCACCTGGCTGAAAATCGCCTGACCGCCCTTTGACGTGATCGCGTCTATGACGTTCCTGGCGCTGCCCTCGTCGACATCCGCGATCACGACTACCGCACCACTTGTCGCAAGCGTGTCGGCGACTGCCCTTCCGATGCCGCTCGCCCCGCCGGAAATCCAGCAAATCTTGCCTTCAAGGCTCGGATAGGTGACAACTTCCATCATTGAACTCTCCAGAAATATTCTCTTTGCGGCGCCCGTCTGTCCCTGCATCGACTCCATTGACCTTTACGACGATCTATAGGGAGCAAGATGTTGGCCGAAGAATCGGTCATCGCATCGTTGTGCACATAAATTCGGCCGGCTGCTTTCCCCCCGGCTTTCAATGGATCACAGCTCAGTCTGCTAGGGTAGTGAAACGACGCCTCGCAAGTGCGATTGCTGCATTGTTCTCTTGGCGAACGTGGATGACCGCGATCTTGGAGGCGTGTTTGAAGAGTTCAGATCACCAGCATCCCTACAAAAAGTAAGGTTAGGCGCGAAGCGTGTTCGCAATGCGAACGCTCGCATGATCGCGGTTGCGACGCCTGCAACCAGCTTTTATCGCCAGTCAGAAGCAGGCGAACAAAACAGCTTCGCCGCCGTGAGTGGCCGCTCGGCACGCAAGTGCGTGCCTGGTCGCCTGCGATCGGCGTGCAAGATGCGATCAAGGAATAGGATGTCTCGATGAATGATGCTCACCTCCAAGCCGAAGCGGCCGCGTGGGTTGCGGATTTTGAAGCTGCGATCACGGCGCAAGACCGCCCAAGGCTGACGGACCTATTCTGCGATCCTTCCTATTTTCGCGACAATGGCGCGCTGACATGGGATTACAGGCAGTTCCACGGGCGAGAAACGGTCGTGTCCACGCTTCTTTCGCTGGCGCGCGAGGTAGAGCCGAACCATTTTCGGCTGTCCGAGGGCTGGCCCTCTCCGCAAGTTTTGGGGGCAGGGGATGCCGCCATCATCGAAGCCTTTTTCGACTTCGAGACTAAGGACGGCTCGGCCGTTCTTCTTCTGAACGCTGTGTCCGAAGGGGGCGTGCTGAAGGCTCGGGCGATCTTCACCCGTCTGGAAGATCTCAAGATAATTGAGCAAGCGGCGCCCTATCCGCGCGGCCGCGGCTACACGCCGAGCTATTCTGGGGAAACCTGGAAGGAGCATCGCGATGCTGCGCAGCGGTACGACAATGTCGAACCGGAGGTGATGGTAATCGGTGCGGGGCAGGCGGGACTGACGACCTCTGCCTATCTTCGCAAATTTGGCGTCGATGTGCTCAATGTTGATCGGCACGAAAGGGTCGGCGACAGCTGGAACAAGCGGTACGACTCATTGTTTCTTCATAATCCGATTGAAATGAATGATTTCCCGTTTCTGTCTTTCCCGCCACATTATCCTGAATATCTGCCGAAGGACCTGATCGGCGAGTGGCTCGACCTTTACGCGCGCTATATGGACCTCAATGTCTGGACCAGCACGACTTTCAAAAGCGCGCACTATGACAGCAAGCTGGAACGGTGGGATGCAGTGCTGGGTCTGCCCGACGGCAGTGAACGCGTGCTTCACCCCCGTCACATCGTCCTCGCGACTGGCGGGATCGGCGGCAAGCCATCTATGCCTAGCTTCCCCGGGCTGGACAGCTTTGCCGGGAAGGTGATCCACTCCTCGCACTATACGCGGAACTCGGACTACGGCATCAAGAAGGCGATTATCATCGGTGTGGCCACCAGCGCCCATGATATCGCGCGAGACCTGGTGGAGGGCGGCGTCGCTGTGACGATGTTCCAGCGTGACGCGGTCGTCATCAATAACGTCGCCACCGCCAACCTCGCCTATGCCGGATATATGGACCCGGACATCCCGACGCCGCTGGTCGACATCCGGTACGGTATCGGATTGATCAATCCGTTGCGAGAGAAGGCCAGTCAAGCCTATCACAAGATGGCGCAGGAACTCGATCGCCCGCTGCTTTCGCGCCTCGAGGCCGCGGGCCTGCGACTGGGCGACGGTGTGAACGGGCAGGGTTGGCTCGACCTCTTCCTGCGGTCGGGCGGCGGCTATTATCTCAACACCGGCACATCCGAATTGATCGCCGACGGAAGCATCAAGATCGAGCCGTTCCAACGGATCGTCGAGTTTGTTCCGACCGGCGCGAAACTGGACGATGGCAGGATCATTGAAGCGGACATCGTCATACTGGCGACCGGCTATCAAAGCCGCAGGACAGAGGTTGTCGACTTCTTCGGCGATGATGTTGCGGACAAGGTTGGTGAGATCGCGCGTCTCGATCCGGAGGGGGAATGGGCTAACATCTGGGGGCAGACGGCTCAGCGGGGGCTTTGGTTCAATGGCGGCGGGATCAACCAGATGCGTCCGGGCTCGGCGCGTCTTGCTCTCCTCATCAAAGCGGATCTGGCCGGCCTGATACCCGAGGCCTTGAGGCGGGGAGAGAGCCGCCTGGCATATGAAAAGACGCGTGAAGCAGTCGGCTGAGCGCGACCGCCACAAAGATCGGGCATAAGCTCGGCGGAAGCGGTCACCCCAACCCGAGAGGCACCTTGGAGCCTGTTAGAGAGGAGAGGATCCAAGGACGTGCACGATTCTCAGCGACCACGCCGGGATCCGCGTTGAGCTCAACGGGTGCATGGCTTCCGCGCGACAAGAGGGCCGGAAAGCTACAGCTACACGACGATCTATGTCGCTTATGGGCTTACAGCACGCTGAATGACGTTCGATCGCCTCTGTCACCATAGGTTTGCCTTGGGATTTGGCAACAAGAGATTGTAACAAAACAATATTTTTAAAAACCCCCCACTCCACATGCTAGGTGCGGGCGTGTCTCAAGGGACGGGATATGAGCAGCGGTAACTACATCGGCGGTATCTTGAACTTGACCGGAGCGATCCCCGGCGATGGCTTCCAATATGATGGCCCCGCCATGCCGAGCTATCCGATCTACATGATCACGTTTCGAAGCACCCACGACGCGATCGAGCGTCTCATTCTCCAGCCACCGTTGAAGGCGGATCGATCGGAAGAACCGATCGTAAAGATGTGGTACTTCGTCAATCCGCAGAACCGGGCGATCGATGGGCAGGTGACGCCTTACCATGCCGTCCAATTCGCGGCACCGTGCATCCACAATGGCCGCAAAGGTCAGTCAGGATGGGAATATGTCGATGGCCTGCGCGGCGAAAAGACCTGGATGGACGTCATGGGGCCGTGGAGCGTCTATTTCGGCATGGCCAAGAAGATGGGTGACATCAGCTTCATTCCGGTTGCGCCGGACGAATTCGAGATCACGGTCGATCGTCGCGGTACGCGCCTCATCACGATGGGCATCCGGATCGGTGTTGAGTTGACGGGCGAGCAAATCGATGCCGTGCGCGCGCACGCGGTCTGGCCGGAGCAAATGACCGTTCGCGCGATCCCGAGCCCTGATTATTCCCATTTCACCCAGCACGCCGTCTGCGCCACTTCCACAGAGAAGGGGAACAGCATCGATCGTGCATGGCATGCCGATAAGGCGTCCGTGGCATTTGGTCACCTTGACATGGACCCATTGGACGAACTTCCCGTGCTTGAGGTCACAGGTGCTTATGCCGCCATGAACACGACGGAAAAAATCGTATTCACCGAAATGCGCGTCGTCGATGATCTTTTGCCGAATATCGACAGGTCTGCACCCGCCCCAGCCGCCGCCAATTGACGTTTGATTGATCTCGCAATGGCTTACTGTTGTCGGCATCGCGGTTGCTCGCATGGGGATGGAGCAGATTCACCAGCGAGCGGATTGTCTAACCCGAACAAGGCTTTGGCAAAATGCTCCTGAGGCACATCCGCAATAGGAGTGGCGGTTACACTGCTTTAGTGTTTGCCGCTCCGTCAGACCGGAAACGGCCGTCGTGCCAAAAGGCGTTACAGAATTTGGGAGCGAGGACATAAGATGATCGACCTGTATTTCTGGCCAACACCAAATGGAAAGAAGGTTACGATCCTGCTGGAGGAGGCATCTATCCCCTACAGGATCAAGCCTCTCAATATCGTCAAGGGCGAGCAGTTTGCGGAAAGCTATCTCGCACTCAACCCCAATCATCGCATGCCGACCATGGTGGACCATGATCCTGCAGGTGGAGGGGCGGCTGTTTCGGTGTTCGAATCCGGCGCAATCCTCATGTATTTGGCCGAGAAGTCAGGTCAGTTCTGGCCTCAGACGATCGACCAGAAATATGCCGTGGCACAATGGCTTGTTTGGCAGATGGCCAATATGGGTCCGAAGATAGGCGAATATAATCATTTCAACCGTCTGGGATCAGAGCAGGGCGATCAAAGCTACGCCATCAGGCGCTTCGATGATGAGGCAAACCGGCTGTACGGCGTGCTGAATTACGCGCTGCACAAGAGCGAGTACCTGGCTGGCGCGGAATATAGCATAGCAGACATGTCCGTCATTCCCTGGGCGATGAACTGGAAGATGCACGGGCAGGATCTCGACCTGTTTCCCCATGTCAAGAGATGGCTCGATTTGGTGATGAGCCGCCCGGGCGTCCAGCGGGGACTTGACGTCGGCAAGGAACTGACGGTCGATCCGACCAAATTCACGCCAGAAGAAAAGGAACATTTTCGGCGCATGTTGTTCAACCAGCGCGCCATACCAGTTCCTGATGGAGAAACCCATGCATGAGAAACTGATCGAGCATAGCCATATCGTCATCAAGGATGGGCAGGCGGAACGCTATATTGAACTATTTCCGACTTTCAGGGATATTTTCTTCTCTCACCCTGGCGCTGTATCGCTGCGCCTCTTGCGGGACAAGGCTGTAGAAAACGCCTTTGTCTGTGCGATGGAATGGGAATCCGCTGCATCAAAACAGCTTCTGATAAAGAGCCCCGAGATAAAGGCATGGATGGAAATTTTCTGGCCTTTGGTCGGTAACGAAAAGAACAGCTATTTCGAAGATGTCGGCTGAGCGTTGCCAGCCAGTGACGTCAAGCGTGGCTCTTGGTGCCACGAAAGGCCAAGACAGTGGAATATATCAGTTGCAGTGAGGCCCGGGACCGGGATGGCTTGAGGCTCGTACTCTCCGCAGGGAGCCCCAATCCCTGGGGTGAGGCGGCGAAAGGCTTGTTCCATGTGAGGAACATTGGCTACCTCGCGGTCCGCCACCAAGGCATGGGCACGAACGATGAGATTTTCAACTGGACGGGCACGCGAAACGCGCCTGTGGCGATGTTTAATGACGACAAGCCCCGGCATAGCTGGATAGATATTCTGTATCTGGCGAACAGGCTCGGCAGTGGCGCCTCCCTGTTGCCTGAAGATCGTAAGACCCAGGTCGAATGCATCGGCCTGTCGCATGCTATCTGCGGCGAGGATGGTCTCGGCTGGAATCGAAGACTCGATCTCTTTCATCGACAGGTGCAAGCTGTCGGTGGAAATCCAGACCTCACCATTCTCCCCAAGAGAATGTTCAAGGATTTCAACGGTACTGCGGAGGCGATGGCGGCTGCATCCGATAGGGTCGTGCGCATTCTGGAAATGTTTCAGGATCGACTTGCCGATCAGCAGAGGGCGGGTTCCCGCTATCTTGTCGGAGACAGCCTGACGGCGGCCGATATTCATCTCGCGACCTTTCTGGGGATGCTTTCGCCTCTGCCCGTCGATGTGAATCCAATGCCGGAGCGCATCCGGGGACTGTACGAATCAGGCGAGCCGCGATTGAGAGATGCCGTAGCGCCTGGCCTGCTCACCCATCGGGATTTTATCTACGCGCGGTATCTGAAGCTGCCGATGGATTTCTGAGACCTGGCAGAACCGCGCCTAGGGATCGGCCGCGCGGAATCAGCAAGAATTACGCGGAATCGCCCAAACGAAACGGCCTTTGATCGACGGGTTTCGAGTATCGTCGAGCAATGAAAACAGGCTCTTCCGGTCGCTGCCAGCCTGCGGCGGGTGAGAAGCCAAAAGGGAGATGGATCATGACAGGATTGAGGAAATGATGAAGGGTGCGAAGGCGGTCCTTCTTGCGAGCGTGGCGATCGGTACGTTCTTTGGCAGTGCGCAGGCGCAAGAGAATGTGGCAGCGAGCCCCGCTGCCCCGGCGGATGACGGCGAGATCGTCGTGACGGCACAACGTCGCGCTCAGGCACTGTCGGACGTGGGCATGTCGATCACCGCGATCGGCGGAGAGGCGCTTGCGCAGCGCAACGTAACTCGGGCCGAAGACCTTTCCAAGCTGGTCGCCGGATTGTCGGTCAGCGACAGCGGCTTCAGCACGCCGATCTACACGCTACGTGGCGTTGGCATCAACGAGCCCAGCGTGGGGTCTACCTCATCGGTAGCCATCTATGTCGACGAAGTGCCGCTGGCATATCCGATCACGACGCAGGGTGCTGCACTGGATTTGCAGCGGATCGAAGTGCTGAAGGGGCCTCAGGGCACTTTGTACGGCCAGAACTCCACTGGCGGCACGATCAACTACATTGCCAACAAGCCGACCGACGATTTCGCGGCAGGCGTGACAGGAACGTTCGGGCGCTTCAACCGTGGCAGCCTGGAGGGTTTCATCAGCGGCCCGATCGCGCCCACGCTCAAGGCGCGCATCGCCGCGCGTGGGACGCTAGGCAGCGGCTGGCAGCGAAGCCTGACGCGGGACGACAGCATCGGCAAGGTGGAGAATTTTGTCGGCCGGGCGATCGTTGAGTGGGAGCCGTCCGACATTTTCCGTGTCACCTTCAACGCGAACGGCTGGATCGACAGATCCGATAATCTGGTGCCGCAACTTGTGAGGGTAACGCCGACTAATCCCGCGCTCGCGCTGCCGAAGGTGCTCAATGCGCCCCGACCGGTTGGCAACGCACGCGATACGGATTGGGAACCGGATACAAGCCTCGACCGCAATGACAAGTTCTGGCAAGGATCGGTGCGGGCTGAATTGGACATCAGCGACGAGGTAACGCTGACCTCGATCACGGCCTATTCGCACCTCGACCGCCATCAGACCACGGACTATGACGGCATTGCCAATGCCCTTGCCGTTCAAAGAGAGCAATTTGGCAAGATCAAGTCCCTGTATCAGGAAGTAAGGTTGTCAGCCAGCTTCTCTGGGGTGAACTGGGTGGTTGGCGTCAACATTTCAGATGACGAGACCAGCGATCGGATTTTGGAGGATATCAGGGATTCCTCGACCGTCCGTCTTCTGGCGGGCTTGCCGGCGCATGGCGCGGGTACGAGAGTGGATCAGAAGATCAACAACTGGGGCGTGTTCACCAGTATCGACATCCCGCTGACCGACCAGCTCAATTTCACGGGCGGCATCCGCCTGAGCGAGGAAACCCGCAAGTTCGAGGGTTGCGGAACGATTATGGATGAGTTTTCCGCCCCTGCCTATACGAACCTCATCAACATATTCCGCGCAGGTGCAGGCCTTCCGCCGGTGCCTCTCTTCCAGGTCGGTGAGTGTTTCTCGCTGTATCGGACCGCTGCTGGCCAGGCTCAGGACACAGGCGGTTTGCCTTTACTGACGCCGGGGCTCGCGCGCAAGGAACTGAAGGAAAACAATGTTCCGTGGAACCTGAACCTGAACTTCAAGCCCACGGATCGGTCGCTGATCTATGCGCGGGTAAGCAGGGGCTATAAGTCCGGCAACTTCGCGACGCTGGGCGCCCTTGACCCCATTGTTTATGGGCCGGTGGTTCAGGAAAAGCTGACCGCCTATGAACTGGGCGGCCGCGTTTCGATCTCGCGGCGGCTTCGGTTCGAGGCTGCGGTCTTCCGCTACGATTATATCAACAAGCAGCTTCGCGCGCGCGTTTTTGCGCCACCGGTGGGCAATATTTCGGCACAGGACAATATCCCCAAATCGAAGATCGAAGGGGCCGAATTCTCTGCGATGATCAGTCCGGTTCGGGATCTGACGCTCAACCTGAGTGGAACTTACATCAAGAGCAAGGTTGTCAGATATACGGGCTTCTCCGTAATCGGCAGCACACCAGAGGATTTGAGTGGGACACCGTTCAATTTCACACCCAAATACAGTCTGAATGCGGACCTGAATTACTCTCATCCGGTGTCGAACGATCTGGATGCGTTCGTTGGCGTGAACGTTGCCTATCGCAGCAAGACGTCGGCGGTGTTCACTCCTCCAGGCAGCACCGGGCTGCAGGATTTCGATATCAACCAATATACTCTGGTCGATGGGCAATTGGGGGTCAGCTCTGCTGAAGGGAAATGGAAGGCCTGGTTCTGGGGCCGGAATATCTTCAACAAATATTACTGGACCAACGTGGTCAAGGCGGCCGATGTCACTGTACGGTTCCCCGGCATGCCGGCGACCTACGGGGTGTCCGCTTCAATGACATTCTGAATAATTCGGCATATGCGGGGATGGCGATATTGTCGTTTCCCTGCATATGCCGATGAGATCAGGCGTATCCATGAGAAAACAGGATCGGTTTCAGTCCGATCCAAGAACACCAGGATCGGCGTATTTGTGTCAGACCTTGAATCTCTAATGCCGCAAAGAAAAGCTGATCCAGCGCCGGCCTATTCCCCGGTCGCGGCCTGGGGATCGCTGGCGATCTTGCTGCTGCTCTCCATGCTCTCCATTCTTGATCGACAAATCATTGCCCTCATGGTGGAGCCTATCAAGCGGGACCTCCTTCTGAGCGATACCGAGCTTGGCCTCCTTCAGGGGTTCGCATTCGCGCTTTTCTATAGTCTCGCCAGCATTCCTTTAGGTTGGGCAGTCGATCGTTATCCCCGGAAGATCATCGTCTACCTGGCCGTTACGACCTGGTCTTTGAGTGCGGCGGTATGTGGTCTTGCGAGCAGCTTCTGGCAGCTCTTTTTCGGCCGGACGATGGTGGGTGTGGGCGAAGCGTCGCTCACCCCGGCATCCGTGTCCCTGATCAGCGATCTTTTTCCGCCCGAGAAGGTCGGAACACCGATGGGGATCTATGCTGCCGGCTTTTATCTCGGGAGCGGTGTTGCGCTTGGCGTGGGAGGCCTGGTTGTTGGCCTTTTGGCCGGAAGTGGCACCATTCCTTTTCCCATTATCGGCGATGTGGCTTCGTGGCAGGCGGTTTTCCTCGTTACCGGCCTTCCCGGTTTCTTTTTCGCGTTTTTAGCCTGGTTCCTTCGGGATGCTCGGCAAAGGAGCCGCGCCGTCGCCGCGCAGGACCCATCGGCCGTTCAGGGCTTTGGCACCTATGTTTCCGCCAATGGGAGCATCATCTTCTACAGCTTTGGCGCATTTGGTCTCGCGAGCCTTGTCGCCTATGCGATGGGCGCCTGGACACCTACTTATTTTGCGAGAACCTTTGGTTGGCAGCCCGCTGAAATCGGTTGGATGTGGGGGCTTGTCGTCGCTCTGTCCGGTGCGGCCGGCGCAGTGATGGGCGGTATGCTTGTTGATCGCGTGAACAAGGCGGGCGTGCGCGACGCCTGTCTAATTGTTCCCGCCATCAGCAGCCTGATCGCATGGCCCCTCGTCACGCTGGGCTATATCGTCGCGCACCCGCTTCTCGGGATGTTTTTCCTGGGCATGGGGATGGTGGCATTGGGCGTGGTTTCTGCCGGCTCGTTCGCGACTTGGCAACGCATTGCCCCGCCCAGCCTTCGTGGCCGGGTGAGCGCCTGCTTCGTCCTTGTGTCGAGCCTGCTTGGCGCGGGGACGGGACCCATCGTGGTCGCCTTCATCACGGATTATGCCCTCGGCGATGAGCGGCTGATCGGTCAATCGCTAGCATGGACCGTGGGATTGACCATTCCCACTATGGCCGCGCTTCTGGTCTTGGGTCGCTCGGCTTGCGCTAACGGCATCCGCCTGGATTTTCTTCCTTCGGACATGCCGAAAGCCGCGCACAGGCAGTGAGGGAGAAGAAATATGAAGAATCTTTCCGGCAAAGTGGTGTTGGTCACGGGCGGGGCGTCAGGTCTCGGTAAGGCCACGGTTGAACGCTTTGCGGCAGAGGGCGCGCGCGTGGTGGTAGCCGACCTTAATGCCGAGGGCGCGCAAGCTGTCGCCGCGCAGTTCGGCGGTCAAGCGGTCCGGATGAATGTGGCTGATCCTGGCTCTGTGGAAGAGGCGATCTCGTGCACGGTGGAAAGCTTCGGTCGGCTGGATGTGCTTGTGAACAATGCGGGGATTGAATCGGCTCGCGCGCTTATCCATGAAGCCACGCTGGAAAATTGGCGAAAAGTCATCGACGTCAATCTTACCGGCGTTTTCTATTGCATGAAATATGCCTTGGGACAGCTCCTCAGGCAGGGCGATGGCGGCAATATCGTCAACATCTCCTCTATCGCCGGCATGGTGGCGGTATCGGGCCTTCCTCCCTATGTCGCTGCGAAGGCTGGCGTCTCTAATCTCACGCGCGAAGCCGCCATCGAATATGGGCCGCACGGCATTAGAGTAAACGCAGTCGCGCCGACGGCGGTCTATACGCCGCTGCTGCAGCGTATGGCCGGGGATGCCAAGGAGCCGGCGGCCGTGATGGACGGGTTGAAGACATTGAGCCCGCTGCACGGTCTCGCTGAGCCTGAAGATATAGCAGCAGCCGTCGCGTTCCTGGCGAGCGATGATGCGCGCTTCATAAGCGGAGTCACGTTGCCGGTCGATGGTGGCTTCACCGCCCAGTAGGCATCATCCAGCGTGCACAGGCAGGAGAGAGACGTGAAATATTATTCGGTAGCCGAAGCGCGGGAGATGCGCGGTCTTCGTCTGGTACTGACGGCCCATCTGCCCGGCCCCTGGAGTGAATCCGCCAAGGCGTTATTCAACGCGCGCAATGTGCCCTACGTCGCCGTGGAGCAGGTCGCGGGCGGCGCAAACGAGGAACTCTGTTCGTGGACCGGGGGCATTCGCAACGCGCCGATCGCCATGCTGGATGATGACCATCCTGCACATGGCTGGCTCGACCTTGCGATGATGGCGGAGCGCCTCGGCTCCGGGCCGTCGCTGCTTCCGGAGCGATCCGTCGACCGTGCGCTCGCGCTCGGCCTTTCTGCGGAAATTTGCGCGCCTCATGGTTTTGGCTGGGCACGCCGCCTTCTCATGTTCGCGACCAGCTACAGCGCGAAGGACATGTCGGAGGAATCCCCGGCGCATGTCCGCGCGATGTTGCAGCAATATGGCTTTTCAGATGCGGCAGTTGCCGCTGCAAGGGCGCGCCTGATTGACATCATGGAGGCGTTGGCAGGCCGTCTTCGCGCTCAGAGGCAGAACGGACTGCGGTACATGATCGGCGATCAGCCGAGTACGATCGACTTTCACTGGGCCTGTTTCTCGCAGATGGTGGCGCCGTTGCCGGTGGACGATCAGCCGGCGATGCCGGACTGGCTCATCGCAAAATATAGCGACCTCGATCCCCAGGTCGCCAAGGCCCTCGATCCGCTGCTGATCGAGCACCGTGATTTCATCTACCGAAATCATATCGGCCTTCCGCTGGAGTTTTAAGCCATGATCGATCTCTATTATTATCCAACGCCCAACACCTGGAAGGCCAGCATCATGCTGGAAGAGTGCGGGCTCCCCTATCGCCTGATGCCGATAAACATCATGGAAAAGGAGCAGTTCGCTCCAGAATTCCTTGCTGTCAGCCCGAACAACAGGGTGCCGGCGATCGTCGACCATGATGCTCCGCAGGGGCCGCAATCGGTGTTCGAGTCTGGCGCGATCCTCGTTTATCTGGCCGAAAAGACCGGCAAGTTTCTGGCATCTTCCGGCCCGGCGCGTGTTGCAACCCTCGAATGGCTGTTCTGGCAAATGGGCGGTTTGGGGCCGATGGCGGGGCAGGCGCACCATTTCCTGCGCTCGGCCCCCGAGGGCAATGATTATGGCAAGGCGCGCTTCACCCAGGAGAGCACCCGCCTCTACGGCGTGCTCGATCGGAGATTGGGTAGCACCGAATGGCTCGCGGGTGACGAGTACGGAATTGCCGACATGGCGACCTGGGGGTGGGTCTATTTTCATCGCATGCATGGGCAGCAGCTGGACGATTTTCCGAACATCGCGCGTTGGTACTTCGCAATGTATGAGCGACCGGCGGTTTTGCGAGGCATCGCGGCGGGTCAAGACGATGCGACCCCGCCCAGGCCGCCTTTCTGGGATGCGCCCGAAGGCTTCATTTATACCAATCCCCATTGAAACTGACGCACGCGGGGGATTCCCAAGGCGCTGAATTTCTGAGTCTGTGTCTCCCCATTGGAGGGCATGGCCATGGGTGCAGCGATCGGATTGCGGAACGGTTTTGACGCGGTGAGCCTGCGGCGACTGGCGCTTGCGACAAGGAGCGCGAACCAGGGCCGGCGGCTGCTGGCCTTGGCGGAAATTTATGATGGTGGGAGCCGAAGCGATGCCGCGCGGATCGGTGGCGTGACGTTGCAGATTCTGCGCGACCGGGTGGTGCGGTTCAATGCCCAAGGTCCTGACGGTCTCCTCAACGGGAAGGCGTCAGGCAAGCCCCCCCTTGTTGAATAATGCCTACCATTACAGTTGCATTTTAGACTTGATATGAGCGCGCCGTGCTGCAGCCTGATGCGCTCGTCTCCAGCATGACCAAGCGATGATGTAGGT
>NZ_FNYZ01000022.1 GCF_900109095.1 Sphingobium sp. AP50 | reverse complement strand
GAAGCTTGGAACAGGCTCGTCGATCAGCCGTGGCGCATCATGACAATCGGACGCCGCAAATGGGCATGTGGGTCGTGATCAATGCAGGTTGGTATTAGGCTTTCAGCGTCGGGCGCGTTCCGCCTGTGGAATCCCGCCCAAGCGCGTAAATGAAATGGCTGATGGCGAGAGCCACCCCCATCGCCCTTTTTGAGCGGCAGGAAGCAATACTGCTCAATAAAAATAGACTGCCAGCTAACGGCCAGTCTCAAGCCTCCCGGTAGGTAAAGCGGACCGGCCGCATCGGGGGACAGAAAATTGCGGCTCAGGGTCCGGGAAGTGTGCCCGCCGAAGCCATAGCGGCGCGTCCCTGATCGGTCGGCTTCGGGTTTGATGATCGGATTTCGTCATCAAAGCTATTTGATGTAGGCCAATCGACTTTTGGCTATCATCAAATATGCTGGAGGTGAGTAGATGATCATCAAGAATGAGGCTGCCAGGGCTTCATAGGATCGGGAGCTAAACGTACCCCTCCTATCTCCAAGCGCACCTATCCGCCCATCACCCTCTCCCAGCGCGCGCTTGGCGTAGCTGGGAGAGGGTGATGGGCGGATAGGCTCGATGCAGAACGACGTCGAACCCTTCCTCGGGCGCTGGCGGGACGAAATGCTTGGTGAATAATGCAAAATCATCATCACTCACGGTAAATTCGTGCGTACCGTCGCTGTTTCGCCGACTTAACCGGGATTTGCAGACTTCATCTGGTACGTCGAGGTAATGGAGCTGGTGCCCACACCTTACCTCTTCAAACAAGGAGCGCATCCATGCCCGGATTACAGGTGTGTTTGCAGGAAAATCCAATACCACGGAAAGTCCTGACCGTAGCAGATCAATGAGATGTCCGCTCATTGCATCTCGTAAACGTGTGGCGTTGCGAACATAATCGGCGAGAGAATTTTGCTCGCCAGGGAATAAGTGAGCCAGCCAATAATCTTCTACGACCACGACCGTATGGGGTTGCTTTCCCAAGGCGCTAGTAAGCGAGGATTTTCCAGCAGCGATTTTGCCGCACACAAGGTGCAGCGTTGGTTTTTCCAAAGACATTTTCAATCACCTTTGCAGATGCACGCAGCATCATGTCATTCACAAAGCGGATGGGCCCGGCCTGACGCGTCAAGCCGGGTCGTTAATGCGTCCGCTGATTGCAGTGGCGATGTGAATCACAAACGGCATGGCTTCGGGATGCCACTCTTCCTGTCGGCAGTCCAGTATGTCCAGCATGTTGCGGATTCCCGACTGGAAGATGCAACAGGAGGCTGGTAGAGAGACCGTATTCATAGAGTCTGCAACATTTTTGCATAATGGCAGCTACCTTAACCCTATGCTGCAAAGCTGGCAGTCTCCTGCGGCCAGATCTACGCGGACGGCCCGCCAGCACCGCGCTTAATCCAGCCATTCAACTTCGATGATCGCAGATCGCAAAGCGGACATTCGGCGTGTGAGCAGAGCTGGGAGACACTGCCACTTCGACAGGGCGAAGAAGCCGCGCCCGGATGGGTGACGGGCGTCGACTAAGAAACCCAGAATAGGGTTGCTGCCTCATCGGCTGCGATCGTCTTGCCTCAACTTTTGATGAGCAAGCGATACGAAGCGGGATGCATAATATCTCCTTAGGGTCTCGCGGCGTCCCGGTCTTTTTCGGGATAGTCTTCAGGCGTCACGGTACCCACATTAGGTCGATCCTCGACCCTCTCCTGCGGCTGTGCGCCGCCAGTTCGCGGGTCTGCCTTCTCACGACCGGGCAGCGTATCACCGCCTGGCCCGCGAGGGGTTTCGGAATCCTCGCGGGGGTCTACTTTGTCGCTCATTGTTCTTCTCCAGTTGATGCGCTTTTACCATCATCCGGCTGGTTGGCCTTATCTCGCACGTTCGTTCGCCAGCGCAAACGCCTCGACCAGCTTCGCACAGAAGGCGGGCAGGTCATCGGGCTTGCGGCTGGTGATTATGCCCTCATCAACCTCAACTTCCCGATCGACCCAGTTTCCGCCAGCATTTTCGATGTCGGTACGCAGAGTCGGATAGGAGGTGATCGTGCGATCTTCCAGCACAGCTGCCTCGACCAGCAGCCACGGCCCATGACAGATCGCGCCTACAGGCTTTTTCTGCGCCACGAAGTCGCGCACCAGCGCCACCGTTTCGCGGCTGGCCCGCAATTTGTCAGCGCCGACCGTGCCCCCGGGAATGATGATGCCGTCAAAATCACTGGCCGTCACATCCTGCACCACCTTGTCCACGGCATAGGCATTACCGGGTTCGAGATCATGATTGTTGGTTTGCGCCGCGCCGCTTTCGAGGCTGACGACAGTGATGCGTCCACCCGCCGCGATGATCGCGTCACGCGGCTGGACGAATTCCGGTTCCTCAGTGCCCTTGGGCGCGATCAGGATAGCGATGGATTTGCCTTCCAGGGTCATGATAGTCTCCTATTTATGGGTCTATGCGAGGCTGGCGCCGTAACGCGTCGTTTCCTCGCGATAGCGTTGCGTCATGTGAGCCTGCACATGAGCCGGCAGTTCCTCATGCAACTTGAGGAAGCGGCTGCCTTCCTCCTCATAGACATGGTGCGCGACTGCGCCGCGCAGGTGGCCGAGCTTGTCGACCCAGTCCCGCGAGAGGGGATCGAGCGCCTCCAGGAGTGCGACCTGCACTTTGGCGGCCTGCTGCTCCTGATAGCTCATGCCCATTGGGCCTTTGTGCTCATGCGAAAGTTGCGGATAGATCACCGCTTCCTCCGCCATCGAATGGCCGGTCAGCAGCGCGCCCAGCTCCTTCAGAGCAGGGGTGCGATCGGTTGCACCGGTCGCGGCCTCCGCCTTGTCGAAGGCAGCGTCGATCTGTTCATGATGAGTGAGGATTTGGTCGAGCCAGTCGCCGCTAACGGCGGTCTGCCGCGCCTCCTCCCGTGCCTTGGCCCGCGCTTCTGAACTTTCAGGCGGCGTCACCGCCGCGATAAGCTTGTCCATTACCGACATTAAGGGTCTCCTTGTAATAGACTGACATGTCTCCGCTTAGTTCGGCTGCGCGGCAAGGAAGCCAGCCGCGTCCAGGTCGACCTTATACTCTCGATCCCAAAGCCGCAGCGCGGCACAGTTCTGAAGGAACCGCTTCACGCTGTCCGCATCGGTCAGGGCGATCAGCCCCTCGTCCATGTCCGCCTCGCCGATACCTGCCGCGTCGATTAGCGGTAGTGCATCTTCGGTGTAGCCGATGAACTTTGCATGGGCGTAAGCATCGCTGACGAAGTCTTTTGCGGTTTTGTCCTGCGCCAATTGCGCCGCGCCATCGGGGGCCAGCATCAGGACGACCGCGTCATAGAGAACGGATGGTCCGCCATCGACCTTTTGTTTCGCCTCCACCAGACTTCCGTCATCCAGCGTGGCGCCGGCAATTTTTGGCGCGATCATTTCGTAAACGGCCCCCGCCGCCTCGACACTCGCCACGAGAGCCTTCAGCAATTTGGCCGGGGCCTCGTCGCTGACCACTATGCCGAGCTTTCGGCCGGCGAAGCTCTCGGGCCCCCGCGCCACAATGCTAAGCGCGGGCGAAGGTGGAAGGTCGGTGCGAGTCGGCACCGCTGCCTGCGCCGGCTCGGGCAGTTTCGGCAGCCCAAGGCCACCCGCGACTACGGTCGCCAGCGTTTCGTCGATGTGGCGCAGATGGCCGACAATCCGCTCGCGAATGTCCACGCGCTCGCATTTCGACAATTCGAACACCAATGCGTCACCGATATGTTTCTGCTCGATCGGCGCTTGGCTGATAAAGAATTGGCGCGCCTGGCTATAATGGTCGGCGAAACTGGCGGATCGGACCTGCGCCTTTGGCCCATTTACCTCTTCGCCAAAATGACGATAGCCGCTCTTCGGGTCGGCGCGCGGATTATGCTCGTTCGCGGCCCAGCTATTGGGCTCATAATTGACGCGGCCTTTGGGGTTGCGCATAGCCATATGCCCATCCTGCTGGAAATTATGGATTGGGCACCCTTTGGGCGCGTTGATCGGGATATGGGTAAAGTTCGGGCCACCAAGGCGTTTTAACTGCGTATCGAGGTAGGAGAAGTTGCGGCCCTGAAGCAGCGGATCGTTAGAGAATCCAATGCCGGGCACGACATTTTGTGTACAGAAAGCGACCTGTTCGGTTTCGGCGAAGAAATTGTCGACATGGTTGTCAAGTACGAAGCTGCCAATGATCCGGACCGGCACCTGCTCCTCAGGGATGATCTTGGTGGGATCGAGTACATCGAACTCGAACCGCTCGGCGAAGTCATCGTCGAAAATCTGGACGCCAAAGTCCCATTCCGGCGGACTGCCCAGATCAATTGCGTCCCACAGGTCACGACGGTGGAAGTCGGGATCCGCTCCGTTGATCTTGACCGCTTCGTTCCAAAGGACCGATTGCAAGCCCTGCCGGGGCTTGAAGTGGAATTTGACGAAGACGCCCTTTCCATCGGCATTTATCAGACGGAAGCTGTGAACCCCGAAGCCTTCCATAAAGCGGAAAGAGCGCGGGATCGCCCGGTCCGACATGGTCCACATGATCATGTGCATGGATTCAGGCGTCAGGCTAATGAAATCCCAGAAATTGTCATGTGCAGTCTGCGCCTGCGGAAAGCCGCGATCCGGCTCCTGCTTTGCGGCGTGCACTAGGTCGGGGAATTTGATGGCATCCTGGATAAAGAAGACCGGAATATTGTTGCCGACAATATCCCAATTGCCCTCCTTGGTATAGAATTTGGCGGCAAAGCCGCGCACGTCTCGCGCCAAGTCGAATGAGCCCTTATTCCCTGCGACTGTCGAGAAGCGCACGAACATGGGCGTCGTCTCGCCCACCTCGGTCAGGATTTTGGCTGTGGTGAATTCTTCCAGGCTTTCAGCTAGCGTGAAGGTGCCATGCACGCCGAAGCCCCGCGCATGGACAACGCGTTCTGGAATGCGCTCATGGTCGAAATGGAAGAGCTTTTCGCGAAGGTGAAAGTCATCCAGCAGTGTCGGACCCCGCTCCCCGGCCCTTAGGCTGTTCTGGTCGTCGGCTATCGGCACACCCTGCTGGGACGTCAGGACCGTGCCATCGCCGCCGGGCAGCTGATGCAGTTCGCCCCCATTGCCAACTTGCGTTTCGAATGTGCCCGCTTGCGCCGCTGCGCCCGTATCCTGTCCAATCTTGCGCTTCATGCAACACCCTCCTTATCTGGATTACCATGTGGGCTATCAGGCGGAAGCGCTCAGGCGTCCGCTGGGCAAGGAAGCGCGCAGGGCCGGCGATGTTCCGCGCAAAACAGCAGCGATTAATTTGTATCAGTCAGTTTCCTGGTAGCAGGCCTCGCAAGGGCGACCCGTCTAATGGACCGGGCGCCTTTTTTTGTACGAGCGAGCCCCCCAACGAAATAGCTCCTGATCCAGATTAGTCGGCAATGAAATGCCGGAACAAGGCACTGGCCGGGCCGTTGCCCTATCTCAAGCACAGGAGAGAGACATGGTGGATGAAACGCGCGAAGGCGAAGAGAATCGCGATGTCCGAGATGACGAGATAGAGCAAATCGCGGAAGAGGCCGACGGTACCGATAGAGACGTAGATGTTGACGATGAGGATGACATCGACGCGCTTGAGGATGCTCAGAAAGACGCTGCCGAGAAGCGAGAAGCAGAGGGTGGATATCAGTAAGGAGGTTGGCCGTGCCCAAGCTTCAATATGACGCTCTCGCGTCACTTAGTGATGTTGAACTTGTGGCGGCTTGGGATGCAGTTGAGGACTACTCTTCCCTGACGCAATTTGAGATCGCCATCTTTTTGGAGATGGCATCGCGTGACCTATGCGTTTGATCGTGTCCGCAGTTGGCACGCTATCTATCCCCTCAAGATCGCTACGATAATGAGTCTGAGGCTTTAACCAGATGGCGTTTCGCTCTGACGATGCGCACATCCGGTTCTCGAGCATCGCTCAGCTGGACGCTGGACACAAAATTCTCCACGAAGCAATGGAGTGCTGATCAAAATGAGCAAGGATGAACCCAAAGCGTTCGCACCGCCAGCCTATGACGGCGATCAGAAGGCCATCAACGGGAGCCTCGGTGTCACACCGCTCAATAGGCCTTCTGTCCATGATCGGGGAAAGCGCGCCGAGCCCGGCTCCGGACCCGTCGTTGGCAGTGGCGCCGGCGCAGGTGGTAGCTACGACGGAAATGAAGACTATGATGAGGACAGCGCCGGGGGCGGTGGCGCAACTTCGGCCCGAACTGATCCGTCGAGATCAAACAGTGCCGTGAAAGGAGACGCCTCTGGCGAGGCACAGGAGCCCAGCTTGCCTCCCGACACGACGTCCTTGTAATCGGCAGCTCTACGTTGCGCTGAACCCCAAATTCATGGCGCAAGTGCATCGACGATTTTTCTGCGCTATCTTTTTGCCGGGTTTGGCACGTCCGTCTGCAGACCCGCAATCTGCGGGTCGGCATCGGCTATGCTTTGAGGGGCGTCAGGATGTGATGGCTCTCACAACTACCCGCTCACCCCTCCTGACAGCGCTTGGCGAAATCAGGCACCATAATTTATGATAAAGTCTATTTGTCCGCAGGGCGTCGCGGACCCGGGACGGATCACCTCGTTCCAGCGCCTCGAAAGACGCGTGCATTTCGGCCAACCGCGAAGAAAAGTCGAGCCGACGTGTTATGCTACCCATGCGACAACAGGATGCATAATGTTCGCATAGGCCTTTCCATCAGGGTATGGATTTGTCTGGAAGAATGAATGGCCGTCAGGTCGCCGAATGGCGGCCAAGTGGGGCCGTCCCAAACTCAGGATTTCGTTCAGCCCCGGCTATTCGAACAAATGCCCTAATCGGTTGCGGATGGCTGGAGCATAACATGCACATGATCGCCAAGCCCTTCGGTATCTACGCGATCGTAATAAGGTTCATGAGATAATAGACCGAGCGGATGAACTAAACCGAATGCGTGGCAGCCGATCAGCAGTAAGCCAAGCTGATCCTGAAAGCGGTCGCTAAGCGCGCGTCTTCCGTCTTTGGTTAGACCTGGACTTTTTGCCGCTGGTGGAACCTGCGACATCGTCGCGCAGTTAGCAGCCCACCTGTAGGAGAGGCGTGCTAGGATGGAAGAGAAAAGAAAGGGTCAGAACCCGGAGGCAGATCAGCGGAGGGTCGGGACGGGCGAGCTCTATGAGCAAGCCGCGCCAAAATCCAGCGCTCCTGCATCTGATAAGGAACGGGCCATGATCGAAGCTGCGCGTGAGCGTGCAGATCGCGATCGAGTGGCCTTGCGGGCAACCGGGCATGGCGATCATCAGGGCGAAGAAGGATTTTGATCCGGCTTATTATTAAGACTGCTCCGGTCGATTTTCGGGCGGCGGCGGGGCAATGAGCGTAGCTCTGGGGATTGGCGCGACCGCACTCATGCTGCTCGACGCGCTGCAGAACGGCGATTTGCTTTATCTGGCTGATGACGAGCAGGAAGCCGAAGCGGTGGCAGATGCTCTCATGTCCTTTGCGCCTGACGATCATGTCGTCTTTCTTCCGTCGAGCGACACTTTGCCGGGTGACGGTGCGCCTGCGACTCCTTCGAATATCGGGAAACGTGTCGCCGCCTTGCGGCATCTTAGGCAGCTTGCCGAGAAGTCCAAGCGCCGCCCTCTTGCTACTATAATGAGCGGCGAAGCGGCCGCGCGGCTTTATGCAGACCCCGCCGACTTCGACGCTGCGCCCCCCAGTCTGCAGCTTGGCGAACGGATCGATCCGATCAACTTTGCCGCTGAAATGGAAAGGCTGGGTTATGTCGTTGACGATCGTGTCGATGAACCGGGTGAGGTGGCGGTGCGCGGCGAAGTCATCGACATCTTTCCTTCTGATGCCGGGCTGCCGGCCCGTATCGATATCGCTGCTGGGCGCATCGTCGGCATAAGACTTTATGATCCGATCACGCAGCTTACGCAGGAGCCATGCGAGCGTCTGGAGATCGGCCGCGCGGCTGAACCGGAATCGAAGAAGGTCACCATATTGGCCCACCTGCGGCCAGGACGACTTTACGTTTCGGTAAAGGCCGAGCAGCGTCGCGCGCGTTTCCTCCGCCTGGCCACCGAAGCCGCCAGCAATAGCGGTTCAGCGATCGATGCCGCAGCCCAGTCACTATGGGCAAAGGATCTTGCCGCTTGGTGTGCAGGCGATCCGGCAGATTTCGACGTGGCGCCCATTCCTCGCTTTGTAGAGGAACGCTCACCCCTGTCAGCATTGAAGCGCTTTGCGGCACCGCAATTACAGGAGGGTAAGCGCCTGCTGCTTGTCGGCAGCGAGCGGGATGTCCGCTTCCTCCGACCCAAGATCGCCAAGACATTCAAAGCCGCGGTCGAGGCCGTCGGCTCGATCGCGGCGGTCCATGAACTTGCGCCGGGAGCGATAGCTGTGCTGGTTGCGCCGGTAGACCGGGGCGCTGATGGCAGTGAGCTGATAATGATTGCTGCCGCCGATCTACTAGGTAGCCGGGCGATCATAGGCGCAGCGCAGGACAGCGTGGCCGTCGGGCTTGCCCAGGCGGTCGGCGACATTCGGGCGGGCGATCTGGTTGTACATCAGGACCATGGTGTCGCGCGTGTCATGGGTCTTGAGCCGGATCCAGGAGAAGGCGACGCAGAACTGATTGCGCTAGAATATGCCGATGGTGCCCGGCGCCTTGTTACGTCACAGGAGGCGGGTCTGATATGGCGTTACGGCGCCGATGGTGATGCGGTGCGGCTCGACAAGCTGGACGGGTCGAGTTGGCAAAAGCGTCGCGTTGCGATCGACGAGGCGGTGGCCCAAGGCGCCCGCGACCTCCTTCGACTGGCGCAAGAGAGGGCTCAGGTCAAAGCCCCGATCATCGAACCTGATAGTGCCGCGTACGAACGATTTGTGGCCAGCTTTCCATTCAACGAAACGGCGGATCAAGCCCGGGCAATTCAGGCGGTGCGAGACGATCTTGGCAGCGGACGGCCGATGGATCGTCTGGTGATCGGCGATGTGGGCTATGGCAAGACCGAGGTAGCCCTACGGGCCGCAGCGCTCGCCTCGCTTGCAGGATATCAGGTTATCCTGGCCGCACCGACGACGGTTCTCGTTCGTCAACATATCGAGACATTTCAGCGCCGCTTTGCCACTACCGGCATGGTCGTCGCTGGTCTTTCGCGCCTTTCGAGCGCGGCGGAGAAAAGGGCAGCGAAGGCAGGGCTGGCGGACGGCTCGATCGATATTGTTATCGGCACGGCCGCAGTCATGGCGAAGGATATTCGCTATGCTCGACTGGGGCTTGTCATCATTGACGAAGAGCAGCGCTTTGGCGCGGCAGACAAGAAAAGGCTGCGGAGACGCACCGACCTTCATCTTCTGGTGATGAGCGCGACGCCCATCCCCAGAACCTTGCATCGCGCCATGATCGGCCTGCAACAGATGTCCGTGATCGCGACGCCGCCAGCCCGTCGCCAGCCGATCCGGACGAGCCTTGCCAACCCAGACGATGCGATGATCAGGACGGCGCTGTTGCGCGAGCGATCGCGTGGCGGACAAAGCTTTGTCGTAGTGCCGCGCATCGAGGATCTCGCGCCGCTGGTCGAACGGCTGGATCGGATCGTGCCAGACCTCGCGTTGATCCAGGCGCACGGCAAGATGGCGGCAGCCGCCATCGACGACGCCATGGTTCGTTTTGGCCGCGGCGAAGGCGATGTTCTGCTCGCGACCAACATCATCGAGGCAGGACTGGACGTGCCGCGCGCCAATACGATGGTCATCTGGCGCGCCGACCGCTTCGGTCTCGCCCAGCTTCATCAACTGCGCGGACGGGTGGGCCGGGGTAATCGCCGGGGCCAGGTCATTCTAATGACTGAAGCGGGCGAGATTGCGGAACGCACGATGAAGCGTCTACGCACGCTGGCGACCTATGACCGGCTGGGTGCGGGCTTTGCGATCAGCACAGCCGACCTCGATCAACGGGGCGCTGGCGATCCCCTTGCCGACACGCAGGCGGGCCATATGAAGCTGATCGGGGTCGATCTCTATCAACATTTGTTCCAAGCGGCATTGAAGGAGGCGCGCGGCGAAGATGCCGGACTGTGGACGCCCGAACTCAACCTGGGCAGCGCAGGCTGCTTGCCATCGGAATG
Source organism: Sphingobium sp. AP50 (assembly GCF_900109095.1). GTDB lineage: Bacteria > Pseudomonadota > Alphaproteobacteria > Sphingomonadales > Sphingomonadaceae > Sphingobium. The sequence goes on along the minus strand of NZ_FNYZ01000022.1, from coordinate 75,354 downwards.
GATACCCGATGCCGACATCCGCCTGGGCCTTTATGTCAGGCTCTCGCGGCTTGGCGACGAAACCGGGCTGGATGCTTTGGAGGGTGAACTGGCGGATAGGTTCGGTCCGCTGCCCCCTGCTGCCGAACGTCTGATCGATGCCAGCAGAATTGCTATCCTTGCGCGCGCAACCGGCATCGCACGGATCGATGCTGGCCCGGCGGCGATAGCGATTACCCCGCGCGAAGCAGCGCAAGACATGAGCAAATGTGTAGGGCTTGCCAAGAAAGATGGCCGGTGGCTGTTGAAGGAGCAGACCGACGACGCTGATCGGCTTGCAAGAGTGACCAGCCTGCTCGAAAGCATTGGCGCTTAGCGAAACTTACGCCTGGCGTTCGCGTCGATCGACATCACCTGCGACACGGGAGTTTCGGATCATCAAGGGTGCGGATTTCATAAGAAGGCAGCGGTGGTCACAGGCCGTGCTCATGGCATCGGCAAAGGTACCACCCAGACATTATTGGCGCAGGGCTGGAAAGTAGCGGTGCTGGATCAGGACGCTGAAGCGGCTCGCGGTCTTTCCGACGAGATGCCGACCGACGCGCTTGTTTCGATCCGAGCAGACGTTGTCGGCGAGCGCGACGTCGAAAAGGCGTTCGATAAGATTACGGACTGGACCAAGACCATGAAAGAGATGGAGGGTATTGATTGGCTCATCTCCAATGCGGGCATTGCCAATCCGGCCTCGATATCGGCGTCAATGCTATCCTGCCCCGGTGGATTGAAACTCGCCCCTGCGCCAAAGCAGGCGTGCGCGGAGCGGTGGAGCGTCGCACGATCAACCTGGACCGGCATCCAGTCGACAGCGTCGACGAACCATCAGGCATCGCGGCGACCGTTTCATTTCTGGTGTTCGAAAGTGCGGGGTTCGTCACTGGGCAGCCAATCGCCCTCGATGGCGGCATGCCTCGAAAGATGATCTACCCGCATTGACGGTTTTCTATATCTGTTGGCTTTGATCCTGCGCATCCGCGCGCTGAATATCGGTCATGCGGACAGCATCCTCAGGCTTCCCAAGGATCAAGGGACGCCGCCACCGCGCCATCTGCGCTAGTTGGCCGCCAAAGCTGTTGAATGGCACCCAATTTCCATCCTCCTCCTGAAAAACGCAAGCGCCCGATGCGCGCGCAAGAGCTGTCCCCCCCGCGACATCCCAGATGTTTGGCGCCGCAAACCTGGCGACTTGCAGAAGACCTGCCGCCACGAAAGCACATTCGATCGCGGCCGATCCTGTCTTGCGCCCATCCCACGGACCCGCATCAGACTGGCCGTGCGGATCACCCGCAAGCCGTTTACGAACAGCCGGGTTGGGCATGCGTGACATCTGTGCGCCATCGAACCGCAGTCCGCCAGAGCCGCCGCAGTGATAGACGCCAGGCGTCAACAAATGCGTTGTGCTGCACCATAATGCGCCGACGACGGGAACGCCGCGATACAGGACGCCAACGGATGACGCGAATAGTGGAAAGCCATTGATAAAGTTGCTCGTCCCATCGATCGGATCGACAGCCCAAACGAAATCATTGTCCAGTCCAGGATGGATGGCCATTTCCTCGCCGATGATGCCATGGTCGGGGAAATGTTGTGCCAGTTGGTTGCGGATCATTGCTTCGACCCGGCCATCGACTTCGCTTACCGGATCGCGCATCAAAGCAATGGCGTCATCATCGCCCTTATATTGAACGGCCATAAGGCTGCCCAACGTAGCCATGATTTCCCGACCTCCAATCGTGGCCAGTTCCACCGCCACAGCTTCCATGCGTGCAAGTAAGTCGGGCGTTGGCAAAAGCTCAGCAGGCGTCATCGTCATGTCCCGTCATGCTGACCGGCACCAATATCGTCACCGGCTCGTCGTCCAGCGCTACTTCGACCGTCCATGCGTCGTCAGGCATATCGATAGGGCGGTCATCGATCCGGGGACAAAGACCGCTGGCCTGAAGCCTGACGACGCACCCCGTTTCCAATCGGGCCGGCGGCGGGCCGGAGAAATGTTCGGCCCATCCCACCATGGCGTCTCGATCGGCCTCGCTAACAAGCAGGATGTCGAGTTGCTTATCTTGCGTGTCGGCCCGTGGGGCGAACGGAAGCCGGGGGCCGATCGCGCCGATGTTGAGAATTTCCACAAGCAGCCATGGTCCGTCGAAGCGGCGTCCATCGATCTCGACGGTGCATGCGATCGGTTTAGCTGTGCGCAGCGTCTCCCGAAAAGCTGAGCGGCCGTTTTCGCGCTTTTCTTCCGGGGTGTCGGGCGATTCATCGACGAGTTCGATAGATTGATTGAGCGCGCCAAGACCTACCGCTTCCAGAAAGCCTCTGCGCCCGAACGGCCCGGTAATGCTGCCTACGGTCAGCCTCTTTTCGCGCGCATTGTCGAGACCACCAATGACTGCTTCGAGAGACTGACGAATGCCAAGTGCCCTTGCGACATTATTGGATCCGCCCATCGGCAGAATAGCAATGGGTACAGACCGGTCGGGTATCTGGGTGGCCACCGAAGCTACGGTTCCATCGCCGCCAGCGGCAATCGCCATGTCCATGTCGTTCATTCTGGATCGGATATCGTCCCGGCCATGTTTACAATAGCGGATGGCAAAACCAGTCTCTTCCAGTTGACTGATGAGCGACCGGATCGGCTCGGGCTTTGTGCCCGCATTGGGGCTATGGACCAGCAGCGCTTTCACCCGGAGTATCTGCCACTCAACCTAGGTCGCATTACCGACATATCAATCATGGTTGCACACCAAATTCTTCCAACGCAGCCGTAACGACTTCGACTTTTGCGTCATCCTGCAAATCGATCGAAACCGTAATGCCTCCAGCAAGAGGGACATCATCTCTTCCGTCCTCATCCACCGTTTCGCTGTCTGCGCCTCCAATCCGATTGCCTACGCTGTTGTCCGGTCCGGATGCAGTCACGAAAATGTCGGTTCGTTCAATGCCGATTTCCTGGACCAGTCGTTCCACGGCCATGTCCGCCTGGTCCCGGCTATCAAATGTGCCTGTCAAAGTGGTGCTCATGGTGATCCTTTCATGGAATTGGCACGATAGGGATAAGGGTAATCTTCTGGTTTTGTCGCGCTGACGGAGTAGCAATCCTCTACATCCTCGTGCGACTGGCCACCGCCTATGCCAGGATCGGCATCAACGCCATTGGGTCGTACTTCGTGGGCAGCTCTATGACGGGGCGACATGTGCGATTGACCTTTTCGAGGTAGAAAAATTTTCGTTCTAGCCATGTCTTCGTTCCTTCGCCAACGCGGTGACTGGAAGCGACGCCCGGCCTTGGTATGACGTGCTGGTGCGGCGATCGGTTGCATTCTGTTTCGCCATTTATTGCAGGAACCAGATACGGTACGGCCCGCTCAAAGCGACATCGGAGTGGGAGGCAAATAGTGCCATTGGCGCTCTGCCGGTCCGATCCTATGGGCGCCAATCGGGCATCCCATCAACCTCTTCTGCTTGCATGGACAACTGAATATGCTCTGCGCCGCAGCAAATCGCGTCTGCAGATATGGCAATCAATCGTTCCCCAACGCCGGCTATCCCGCCACGGCGCAAAATGATCGTTTGCAATTTTTGGCTCTTACAATCAAGCATGGCATCAACAAGGCTACCAATCTTGTTGTCCGATTGATCGAGCACGTCCATTTCGATCAGGCTGCTTGCTGTCAGCAGGGTAGGTGCGGGCGAGGCCTTACTCGCCTCGACCGCCAGCCGTCCCCCTTCTTCGTAACGGGCCTGCCGCCCAAGCCAGCGCCAGATGCCCACGCCGTTGACCAAAGTCAGGAAGCCGTTGGTCCAAAGCAAGTTGGCTTGGCCAGACGCTGCGCCAACAATCGACCAACAGATCGAACCGACAGTGAAGACGGCGAAGCCCCAACCGGTCACTCGTGCTCCGAGGTTCGAAGCCGTCATCACGGCGGCCAACATCGTCGCTGTTGGCGCGATCCAACCCGCCATATTCGTCAGATCTTCACCGCCCATGCCGCACGCCACTCTCGCCCAAGCATGCGCGATAAAGATGGCAAGGCGGCAGGTTCCACCACTCATAATCATGGCTGACCTTGTCAAACCGCGCTTCGAGATAGGGGCGAACTGCAGTTCGCATCTGATAGGCAAGGAAACTACCAGACGGGCGCAGAAGGCGCGCGCCGGCATCGATAATAAGACGCGCCTCTGCCTCGGACAGAGTCGAGAAGGGCAGACCCGAGAGGATGCAGTCAACGCGATTCAGTCCCTGCTCCGCGAGAATGGCTTCGACATCGCTAGCCGAACCGGTCGCGACGATAAGGCGGGGATCGCCGCCAAGGGCGCGTTCAAGGTGCTGGGTGAAGTCAGGACTGGTATCGATAGCGAGCAGTCTCGCATCGGAGCGAAGCCGGGCGAGGGCAGTCGCGGTGAAAGCCCCGGCTCCCGGACCATATTCAACCATGAGATCAATCGCGTTCCAATCAACGCTTTGGAACATATGCGAAACCATTCGCCGGGAGGCAGGGAAGGATGACCCGACCATGCTGGGATGGCGGAGGAATGTCCGCGCCACGATCCAGAAATCTCGCAGCCCACCACGATGGGCAGCGCATACGCGGTTCCTGCTTGCGCAGTGACGTCCTGCTTCGATCATAAGATCTTCCTTACCAATCCGGTCGTCGTCATAATGGCGCGCCGGATCGCTAGGTTTCACGGCAGGCACGAAAATCGTGCTGATGCAGGTTAATCGCCATCGCATAAGAGCTTCATTCTTGCCGAGCTTCAAAAGCGCATGCCCCGAACTTTGGAACGGGGCTTGCCGGAAAAAGTTATCGGGAAAATGGGTTGGAGATGATCATGGCTGCACGACCTTATTGGAAAGGCCAGATTCGCCTGGCTCTGGTTTCGATCCCTGTCGAAATCTATTCGGCGACCAAGAGCGGCGCGACCATCGCGTTCAATCAAATTCATGAGCCGTCCGGCAAGCGCATCAAATATGAGAAGGTCGTGCCCGGCATCGGCCCGGTCGATCTCGATGAGATCGTCAAAGGCTTTGAATATGCCAAGGGCGAATATGTCCTGCTCGATGAGAAGGAGATCGAAGGCGTCAAGCTGGAGAGTAAGAAAACGCTCGAACTGACGCAATTCGTTGATAGCCACGATATCGACCCGATCTATTTCGAAAAGCCCTATTATATCGTGCCAGCCGACGACCTGGCCGAGGAGGCCTTCATCGTGCTGCGCGAGGCGCTTCGTCGCAGCCGGAAGACAGGACTTGGGCAGCTTGCGATGCGCGGCCGGGAATATGTAGTCAGCATCAAAGCCTGCGGACGCGGAATGGTCATGGAAACCCTGCGTTACGCTGACGAAGTCAACAAGGCGGCGAGCTATTTCCGTGAAATCGGTGATGGTGATCCCGATGACGAACTGCTCGATCTCGCCACGACCCTGATCGAAAAGAAGACCGGCAGGTTCGATGCCAGCGACTTCCATGACCGCTATGTCGATGCGCTCAAGGACCTGATCCAGCGAAAGAAGAAGGGAAAGACCCTTAACATCGACGAAGATGATGGCGAATCCGATCCGCGCGGCAGCAACGTCGTTGATCTGATGGCTGCACTCAAAAAATCTCTGGGCAGCGGCGGTTCCAAGCCCGACGCGAAGAAGACGCCTGCCAAAAAGGCAGCGAAAAGCGCCGATAGGAAAGCGGCAGCGAAGACCCCAGCCAAGACCACGCGCAAGCGGGCGTGATCTCATGCCCAATCAAAACCCCAGGGCGATGAGCAACGACGACGATGATGCCGCTTTCGCTGAGGGCGCCATCACTCTCTGGAGCAACCTGCTGGCGCTGATTGGCACGCACTTGCTCGAAACCGGCATGCCACGTCACGAAGTGCTCGATATGCTTAAAATGCTCCACGAAACCAATGAGGAAACCGTGCGATCGCCCCGCGCACGCGCCATCGCAGGACAGCATTTGAAGTCGGTCTACGATGCGCTTGGAAACGCCTGAAGGTTCCTAATCTGTCGGACCAAAACGCCGACGCTCCGGGTCGCGACGGCACGCAAACCGACCCCTGATCTGCTCATTGAAAAATGAGCCCACCGAGGCGGCTTTGCACAACTCCTCAAAGATGATGGCAGGCACATCATAATAGAGGTATTTGCCGGTCTGGCGGAACGAGATACTCAGCGTGCGCGCCTCATCATCGAACGCGACACGCTCAATCATCGAGGACTTGTTGAAACGACAGGCACGCATCAGCATTTAGCGAAAGAACCAAGGGCGCGTTCCCTCCCAGTAGACGAGCGGAATCACAAACAAGGCCGGATGAAAGTCCCGTGCTGACATGGGGATGGATGCGCCATGAACCGGGGGCCAGCTAAAGGGTTGTCGTGAAATGGCAAAGGCAGCGACCGACGAAGAACTACGCGAGATGGCCGGCCATCGCGGCCTCAAGCTTGTAAAATCACGCAGGCGCAAACCCGGTGTAGGCGACTATGGCAAGTTTGGGCTGACCGACGCGGCTGGCAACCCGTTGCTCGGCATTGGGACGCAGGGTCTGGAAGCATCGGCACAAGATGTCGAGGCCTATCTGCGGGCCGGTGCCGCCAGAAATTGGAAGGCGTCGGCGGAAAGTACCCCTGCTGCACCAGCACCCAAAGCCCGACGCGCGGGCAATGGCAGTGATAACCCAGATCTTGAACCGCCCATCCGGCCGCGCGCAAATCGCAGGTCCGTAAAACAGCCAGAACCGCTAAGCAGACGACATTCAGAAGAGCAAAACAAAGCCGAAAATCGGCCAGAAGCTCGACTTAAACCCGCCGCAGACGAGGCTGCCAGCGTCGGGTCAGCATCTCGCTCAAGCGACCGCCGCTCCAAGCCTGCGCCGCTGCCTGTGCCGAAACTGGTCATCCGTGCCGCCAAGACAAGCGACGCGGAAGCACTTGTTCCGCTGGTGCGACAACTGTCCGGGGTAAGGCTGGATGAACTCGGTGTCGCCCGGAATTTGAAAGCGGCAATGAAGGCGGATGCCGGCATGGTCATCGCTGAATGCGGTGAGGTGGTCGGCTGCTGCCACTGTGTTGTTATACCTACGATTCAGAACGGGCTGGTCGGAAGACTGACATTGCTGCTCGTTGCGCAAGCGCACCGAAGAAAAGGTATCGCCACCGCCTTGGTAGATGAGGCCGTGACGTTGTTGCGCAAGGCAGGTTGCACCCAGCTCGAAGCAATAAGCGACATTGAGGTCAGGAATGCCCATAATTTCTTTCGGACCTTGCAGTTCGAGCAGACAAGCTACCGGTTCGCGCGATCAATCGGCCGCGAATGATTTTTTTGTCCAGTTTCTTCGCGTCGACGAGGCGTGGTGCACGCAGGAACGAGTCACGGCATCTGCGGATTAAGGAGCAAAGGAATGTGAGATCAACATGGGCAAAGCGCAGATCAGGACAGAGGATAGTCTCGCAACATACCGCGCCAAGCGGGACTTCGCGCGCACTGCCGAGCCGACCGGGGCGACGCAGCACGCCGCCGGCAATGGCTTTGTGGTCCAGAAACATGCCGCGTCCCGTCTACACTATGATTTCAGACTTGAGCTCGACGGTGTTCTTCTTAGCTGGGCCGTAACGCGCGGCCCCAGTGCCAACCCGGATGACAAAAGGCTGGCCGTGCGGACTGAGGACCATCCGCTCGACTATGCCCGGTTCGAAGGCACCATTCCCAAGGGCGAATATGGCGGCGGCACCGTCATGCTGTGGGACAACGGAACGTGGGAATCCATCGCTGGCAAGGATCCGCGCGAAACCTTGCCCGAAGGCCATCTCCATTTCATCCTCCATGGTCGCCGGATGCAGGGCGAATGGATCCTGTTCCGTATGAAACCGCGCGGCAAGGAAAAGGGCGAGAACTGGATTTTGCGCAAGGTGAACGACGCCTTTGCTGGCGGCTCGGACGATCTGGTTGGGCTTCACCTGACCAGCATCGATACTGGGCGCACCATGGAAGAGATTGCGGCCGGCAAACCGATCGCAAGATCGAAGGCCAAGGCATCGCCTGCGGCCCCTGCTTCAGCCGGCAAATTTGCAAGAACTAAAAAGCGCAGTAAGGCTGGTGATGTCTTGCCGTCATTTCGTCCGGTGCAGCTGGCGACTCTGGTCGATCATGTGCCTCCGGGCGACCGCTGGCTTCACGAGCTAAAATATGACGGATACCGGATGTTGATCGCCATCGGCGGTGGCGAAGGTCGCGCCTACACGCGCTCGGGGTTGGACTGGTCGGACCGGTTCGCGGAACTGATTGGCGACGCGGCCATGCTTGACGCACAAAGTGCCTTGATCGACGGTGAAGCGGTCGTGGTCTTGCCCGATGGTCGCACCAGTTTCCATGCTTTGCAGGCAGCGCTCAAGGGCGACCCAAACACAATCGATTATTTCGCATTCGACTTGCTCGAGCTCAACGGCGAAGATTTGACGCCACGGCCCCTGCTGGAGCGCAAGGAGCTACTAGCCGCGCTGATCGGGCAGAAGCAGGGCCATCTGCGTTATTCCGATCATATCATCGGGCGCGGCGAGCAGCTTTTCGAAAATTTTTGCAGCGCGGGACTGGAGGGCGTCATTTCGAAGCGCACCGACGCGCGCTATTCTGGCTCGCGCTCGGGGACCTGGGTCAAGACCAAGTGCATCCGCCGCCAGGAGTTTGTGGTCGTCGGATGGACACCTTCGGACAAACAGCGGGGCTTTCGCGCTTTGCTGCTAGGAGTGAACGAGAAGGGTGTACTGCGATACGCAGGAAAGGTTGGAACCGGGTTCAGTGGCGAGGAGATCGAGCGCTTGATGGCGTTGATGGCGCCGCTCCAACAGAAGACCCCGACCGTGGAGGCACCCAGGGCTGCGGTGCGCGGCGCACATTGGATCAAGCCGAAGCTCGTTGCCGAGGTTGCCTTCATCGAATTTACCGACGAAGGCGTGCTGCGGCATTCGAGCTATCTGGGGCTTCGCGAGGACAAAAAGCCAGAAGCGGTGGTTGTCGAAACCGAGGTGCCGGTCGGCGAGCTGACCGCTCCCGCCGCCAGCGCCACCGTCAAGATCAGCAACCGCGAGCGTGTCATCTTTCCCGAGGGCAAGCATACCAAGGGCCAGCTCGCTGACTATTATGAAGCTGTTGCGGAGATCATGCTGCCCTGGAGCGGCAGCCGACCGATAAGCCTGGTGCGCTGCCCGCAAGGGCGCGACAAGAAATGTTTCTTCCAGAAGCATGATGCTGGCAGCTTTGGTGACGAGGTCAAGCATGTCGCGATTCGCGAGAAGGATGGGCATGATGAACCCTATCTGTTCGTCGACACGCCCGCTGGCCTTCTGACCTGCGTCCAGATGGGCACAATCGAATTCCATGGTTGGGGTGCGCGGATCGAGGACGTAGAGAAGGCCGACCGACTGGTGTTCGATCTCGACCCGGACGAGGGCTTGGAGTTCAAGGATGTGGTCTCGGCCGCTCTCCACCTGCAGGATGTGCTGGGTCAGATGGGTCTAGCAACCTTCCCGATGGTAACCGGCGGCAAGGGCGTTCATGTCATCGCGCCACTCACCCCGACTGCCGAGTGGCCGGTGGTCAAGGATTTCGCGCACCGCTTCGCCATGGCCCTGGCGCAGGCCGACCCCGACCGGTTCACTGCAGCCCTGGCCAAGGCCAAGCGTACTGGACGCATCTTTATCGACTATCTTCGCAACCAGCGCGGCGCCACTGCTGTCATGCCTTATAGCGCGCGTTCGCGACCCTTCGCGCCGATCGCGGTACCGCTTAGTTGGGAGGAATTGCGCGATCTGGACAGTCCAGCCCACTGGCATATCGGCGATGCCGCCGAGATGGTTAAGCGTGCAAGATCCAAAGCGCTCGCGCAATGGGGCCGTGCCGACCAGATCCTGCCGGACCTGTGAAAATCGCGACCTACAATGTGAACGGCGTCAATGGCCGTCTGCCAGTCCTGCTTCGCTGGTTGGCCGAGGCTGAGCCGGACATCGTAGTGCTCGAGGAACTGAAGGCGCCGCAATAAAAATTCCCGCTAAGCGCTTTTCGCGACCTTGGCTATCAGGCAATCTGGCATGGTCAGAAGAGCTGGAACGGTGTTGCCATCCTCTCCCGCGTCGGCGAAATTCATGAAACCCGCCGCGGATTGCCACATGACCCCGACGGCAGCCAAAGTCGCTACATCGAGGCGGCGGTCAACGGCGTGCTCGTCGGCGGCCTATATTTGCCGAACGGAAATCCGCGTCCCGGACCAAAGTTCGATTACAAGCTTTGTTGGTTCGATCGCTTGATCGATCATGCGGCAGGGCTGCTGGGATTGGGCGTTCCAGTGATTTTGCTCGGCGATTTCAATGTCATGCCGACCGATCGCGATGTCTACAAACCCGAACGCTGGCGCGAGGATGCCTTGTTCGCGCCCGAAGTCCGGACGGCATTTTTCAGGCTTCTTGATCAGGGCTGGACGGATGCGCTCCGGACCATCCATCCAGACGACAGGATTTTTACTTTTTGGGATTATTTCCGCAATGCCTACGGCCGAAATGCGGGCCTGCGCATCGATCATCTGTTGCTCAGTCCATTGCTGCGCGACCGGCTAATCGACGCCCAGGTCGATGTTCATGTGCGGGGCTGGGAGAAGTCGAGCGACCATGCGCCAGTGTGGGTCGAACTCTCCGACAAGAAGGTTCGACGCCGTAGCCCCAGGCGATGATGCACCAGGGCGGTCGAGCAGTTGACCGTGATCCCACCCATTTCGAACGACCGGTTTGGCTGGTCATGTCCGCAGCGGATTATCTGAGCTGACTGTCCTTGCTGCCTCGGCGATTGATGCCGATGGAACGGACAGTGGCGTCACGTTTCGACTGGCACACAACACATGTCCGCGTGCCGGGCAACGCCTGCCGACGGCGCTCGGGAATATCCTCGCCGCAGTCGTCGCAATATTCCGCACTGTCGCCTGTCGGCATCATCGTTCGTGCGCGCTGAACAGCGTCCTTGATCGTATCATCGATTTGATCTTGCACTGCGCCATCGGGTGCCCAACCATTTGCCATCGCCTTCGCCTCCAGACCTTAAATGGCGTTCTGGTGTCCCAAGTTCCAGGCGTGTGAACTGCTCATTGAGCATATGTTCTCCTTTTTACGTCATCATGGAGAGCGACCGTGGCAGATCGAGAGTTGGCGATATCGGCACCGACAAGCGATATGTTCGGCGTGACGATGAAGGTAAGTTCATCGGGTCTGATGATATCGGCACATCGCTGGCATCTGATGTCCGTGAGCAGGCCAAAACGAAGACGGAGCCGGGGCAGGATGATCGCGGCAGTCAGAAGGTTCGCGGATGGGCTCTCGGCGAGGCATCAGGGGTCGTCAGCTCAAGTGCCTTATCAATGGCCCTCGCCACTAGGGCTCGTCAGACGGCAGTTATGGTCGCGCGTGGGATTGTTCTACCAGACAAGGACCGCTCTCGTCTGGCTCGCCCCTGGCACGATCAACCGCTGACCACATCAAACTCTCGTTTCGCCAATATCTCAAGCGTTTCACGGCTTTCGCCGCGCAACACCTCTTCTTCACATGCCAGTAAATGTTTTCCACTTTGAAAAGATCGATGCACCACGCCTTGCAAGCTGGTCTAACAACCCCATATTGTGCAGTGCAGCACAAATATGTCGTGGCTGAGCAGGGGCTGCATTGACCGGATGGAGACTTCGCGTGGCCAGATTATCCGCTACAATCGCCCGACTGGCAGCAATGCGCGCCAGCCATCCGGGCCACATTATTGCCGGCGGTCCAGACCGATTGACAAACTTCGATGCTTTTGGGACCAACCCCGGCGCATTGCGCGCTAAAATCTATGTCCCCGATCAGATAGGTGAAAAGCCGGCACTCGTCGTCATATTACATGGCTGCACGCAAACCGCCGAAGGCTATGATCGCGGCGCGGGTTGGTCACAATTAGCAGATGAGCACGGTTTCCTGCTGCTGTTTCCCGAGCAGCAGCGCGCGAACAACCCCAATCTCTGTTTCAACTGGTTCTCTTCCGCCGACAATGGCCGCGATCGAGGCGAGGCGCTGTCCATCAAACAGATGATCATGGCGATGGTGGAATACCATGGTGCTGATCCATCTCGGATATTCGTGACCGGTCTTTCCGCAGGGGGCGCAATGACCTCCGTTATGCTTGCAAGCTACCCGGAATTATTCGCAGGTGGCGCGATCATCGCCGGCCTGCCGTACGGGTCTGCGTCCAATATGCCGCAGGCGCTTGAAGCCATGCGCGGGGCAGGAGCCTTTAGCGCAGGTGACCTGGGTAACCGGGTCCGGCGTGCGTCCAACCATAATGGTCCCTGGCCTCGCATCTCAATATGGCATGGCAGCGCCGACGCAACAGTCAGCTGCACAAACGCGGACGCTATTCTCGCCCAGTGGCTCGCTGTGCACGGTCTCAATGCGGCGCCGGACGCTTCGGAGCAGATAGCCGGGCACTGCCGACGCGCCTGGAACGATGCAGCCGGGCGCCCGGTCATCGAGGATTATCGCATCGCCAATATGGGCCATGGCGCGCCACTGGCCACGATTGGGCAAGATGCTTGCGGCATGGCGATGCCGTACATGCTCGAAGCGGGTATCTCATCCACGCGCCGAATGGCATCATCGTGGGGCTTGCTGGAGACCGGAAGGGAGTGCATATTCGCGCCACCCATCGGCAATGGCCAGAAGGCGACTCTGACTTTGCCTGTGTCAGGCGCAAGCCGATCGGAAGCTTTGCCCACAGAGCCCTCCCGACCGGAAGTATCGGGGAAAGCAGGAGTTGAAAAAGCCATCCACGACGCGCTCCGCGCCGCGGGCCTCATTCGGTGATGAAATATTACCGCTTGGGTGGCGCTCGGCCGATGCGATAGGGCCCATGGCGTGATGCCATGACCTTTCCCTTCCAACTCAATTTGATCAGCCCATCGACCACCATCTGATCAATCGTAGTATGGACGATCGGCATTATCGAACGCCAGGTCTGCCCTTCCGTGTCAGCGCTCGCCCTTTTGACAAGCACTCTGGCAACCTCGCTTGGACAAACTGTTGCCGTTTCCGTGCGGCAATTGATCAGCTCCAAGATGGCGGTGCGCGCATCTTCCATCTGTCGCAGGCTGATGTCAGGGGTCATCAGGCTAACTCTTGATCGATGCAAGATTTAAGATGTCCATCATGACAGCTGCCCGACCCGCCTTCTTTGCAACACCGCGCCGAACGAAATAATCTGGTCCCAATCCCTTTGCTATCTCTTACGCAAGATAGATACGATACCGCAACAAAAGCCCGATTGTTGATGAAAGCTTCAGCTTGTGGTGCGTCATAAGTCGTTTAGAGACCGATTGCTTCGAGTGCGGAAGCGACCTCGGGATCCATGCCTTGATCGGATTTGGGCGTCAGGCGATTTAGTGCGGTGCGGAGCCGCCTTTGCGCAACCTGCAGTGTCTTATGCCGCGCCTCGCGCGTGACATTGGTTCGCCATGATCTGCTCTCGCCCAGCAGGGCTGACCATTTCGCTTCTTCCGCTGCAAGGATAGACAGTGCCAAACGCAGACCATCCCGCCGGCCATGTGCATAATCCGGTTCCATGGCCATCATTCGAAATTTTCATATTGCGCGCTTCTACAGCGGGCAATTCTGACGATTGGAGTAAGCAACATTGTCACAACGATGTCAGTCGGTTGAGTCAGTGTCGGACATAACGCTCTGCAGGGATTTCACGACGCCGTATCCAACGACGGCAAGCACACCGATCTTCAGCGCAGCACTGACAATCCGAGGCGCGAAGTAGCCCATGAGGGCACCCTTCGCACCGCTGTCACCGTCCCGCTGGTCTAATTTGGATCCTATAACTGCGCCAATGACTTCCGTGATCATATCCTGTTCCCCAGTTCAGACCAGAAAGCGCGTGACATCGCTTGAGGTTCCACCTTCTCGTCCGCGTAATATCAGCCAAATCGTGGATCAGACAGCACCGCCAGAGGCGGACCGGCGGCCAAAAATGCGGGGCACATGCCGGTATCGCACACGGTAAGCACATTGTGATGGGCAATGGACTGCTGAGATGCCACACAAGGTCGTTTGCAGGTCGGCCGATTTCCCTGCAGTCGATACCTTCTTTGTTAACGGCTTCAGCAACTCTCGGGACCTCAGCCTTTATCGGTGGCGCGGCGTTGCATTTCATCAAACACTTGCTGTTCATACTCGGTCGGGCTGTCCGGATCGGCAGCGTTCCACAGCGCGATCAGCGTCGCGTCATCGAGATCCTCTACATCTGGCATAGCGACATTCCGGAGTTATACATCATAAATCCTATCTAATTTCCTTCGCTAACATACCGGCCTTTTTCCGAGAAAAATGGCCCTACGTTTATGCTGTTCGATCAGTAGAACGTCGTCACGACGGCATTGAGCAATGAGCGCGGCCGTCTCTTCTTCGACAGCCAGATTAACCAGGCGAGCATGTGGGATCGATCCCGGTCATATTGCTGTTTAGGTAGATTCAATTTTGTTGTTTCCTCTCTTGTCTATTTTATCCTCGACTGCCTGCTTTTCAGTTCAACCGCCCTGTCCACCTGTGGAGGACATGGCGGCAGCTGATCGTCCTGCATGGAGGCCGCTGTGGCGGCGCCCTTTAAGTGATCGTACAAGGCGTATCTCAAGAGGGTCGGATAAAACAATATGTCCGCTTTCAGCACCGCATGATAACGATAGAAATAACCCCGCCGTCGCTAGGCAGGGTGCGTGATTTCATAAAAGGGACCGCCGGAACGACAAATCGGATGGCAATTAGTTCCTTATCCGCAACGATAAAAATTCAAGACATCGTGCCAAGTTTGATTTTGTTTGGAACCCCATCCCTTTGATACCGTTCTGGAGACGTTGGACGGCTTAAACCCCCCGAAAGGCGTTCAACAGACCCTTCGATAGACCCCGCTGGCGTTCCCATGGCTGGCGGGGTCTTTATCTTAGGTAGCCATTCAAACGATCAATCCGGCCCAGTCTCCTGGATCAACATGGACGGTCAGTGGTTCATCCTAGATAGTCAAAACAACTGCGCATGCGCTTTGTTTGCTTCGATGGAAGTGCGATAAAAGGAGAGCGAGAATGCCCAAGACACCCAAAACAACCGAAGGCCCTGAAGATACCGGCGCTGGCGGACCGACCAATCGGAAAGCGGCAGAAAAGGTTTCGCCGGGAGATAAAAGTGCGACGATCGCAGGGGAAGGGCTGGGAAGCCCGGCTATCTTGAGCACAGATATCGAAGAGCCGAGGGCTCCTGATCCAACAAGTGATCGCCCCCAGCGCGGGCCAAGCGGTGCAGCGACAGCGAGCAGGTTCCCAGACAATTTGCCTAAAAAACCTCGGATCTAAGTCCAAAGTGCAATCCGAATGGGCTGGCCTCGCACCATTGCGGGTTTCGTCATCATGAATATAATTTTGCATGACGACCCAGATTGGGTCGGCCTCTCGCCGACCATGCCGATGGCGTTCGTCGGCAGACTGATTTAAGGTGCAGATGGAATTCATGGACGCGCGCTTCATACCGGTGATAGGTGGCCGGACCGTCGCACCAAGGGCTCGCCCATTTGGCAATACGTTCTTTATATTGCCGGTGAATTGCCATGGCTGCTCCTGAACTTCAGGTGCCGCAGCTATGCGCGCTCGAGAGGATGGCGCCGATGGTGTCACTTGCCAGTCTTTTGGCGTCTTCGGGGGACTTGGCCAGATATTTGACATAATATCCTGTCAGTTCGGCGCGCGCGCTGTCTATGTCGGATGCGGCGACCACGCGCGGTCGACCGTTTTCGTCGGCCTGCGTTCCAGTTGATTGTCCCAGGCGCGCCGCGTCAAGGGCAACAGCATAGGCGCGATAGGCGGCAAAGCGGATCGAGCCGTCGCAGGCCGGCCAGTTGTTGAGGATTTTCCGGTCAAGTTGGGAAAGGGCAGGGAGCGGCGGCAAAGTACGGGCGCAATCCGTGCGAAAGACGAAATTATCCATGGTGGAGCCGAAGACGGCACCGGTCGCATTCAGCAGATCGGGGTGCCTGATGACCGCGGAGCAGGGCAAATCCCGCAGCATGACGCCAGCCTCTTTCTCTTCGGACAGATAGGGGCCAAGAACATTGAGAAAAGCTGCAAAATGACGATCGGAACGCAAAATGTCGTCGATATCGCTGACAACCGGATCGTCGCCGCTGGGGCGTGACAGGATCGACCAGCCAAATGACTGGCTCTCGTCCGACTGCAGGGCCGTCAGATAGGGCGATAACAGGGCGACGATACGCTTCCGGCTTGTCGCCCGTTCAGGGACCGACCAGGATGCGTCGACCGGTTCGGCGGCCCAAAGCGCAATGGCTTCGAGTATCGGGGCAAAGCCTGTGCGGTCACGGCGAAGAACAGGGCTCGCCTTATCCGGCTCTCGCGTCAATATAGCGGTCGCCAGCTCGAAATTACGCCGCGCGTAGAGTGGTGCAAGGCATTTCCCAATGGGTAGCGATCGAGCCATCCCTTCGCACGACCGCATGTCCTTAAGGGTTTGGCGCTGTGTTGCCAGTTCGTTGGAAGGACCGTTGCCAAAGGCGCTCGTGCGGGCGAGCGCAAAGAGGCTCGCCATCTCGCGATCTGCCGATGACAGCGCTGGGTCAGCACAGACGGCTTTTTCGACTGCGGTACGTGCCGAAGCGCAGGAAAAGCTCGGAACAGGCGCCTTGGCCGGGGCAGGGCGGTCAGGCTGAGGGCTGGTCGCGGCCGTCAGCAGGAGCGCAGCGGTGATGATCAGAAGGTTATGCGTCATTCAGCAACCCTTATCAGTTCGATATCTGGTTCCGACAGGCCTTGGCCGGCTGCGGCGATACGCAGTTTGAGGACAGCCCCGTCAGTGAAACCGCAACTTGATGCCGACTGCGGATCGCGCGCGATAAAGCCGCCGCTGGCTTCGACGGCGCCTGCAGTCTCTGCGTCGCAGGCAAGAATCGTTATAGCCGGATGCTGTCTGCGCATGTCGAGCAGCATATAGGTCGCCTTGATGGAACGTTCGGGCCTCTTGGGATCGCTTTCCTGTAGCTGAAGTATGAACCTGCCGCTTCCTGCCTGAAGCAGCGGTACGGTCAGCACGCGCCAGGGATGGTCCGGGCCTGTCACCAGTAAGCTGCCATCATATTGGTTGCGGATGTTCAGAACATCGCCGCCCGGATCGCTCGATCCCGGCTCCACCAGACGATAGGCTCCGTCTTCGAGGGATTTGGCAGCATCGACGGCGGTAAAGAGCAGCGGGCCAGTCCAGCAGCCTGTCAGCATCAGGGTCAGTGGCAGGATCAATAGACAGAGTGCGCGTGACATGGCCGAACCTTAAGCGACAGGGGCACTGGATGCACCTGCTCCGGGTTTGGCGTTGGACCGGCACCGGTCAGAGCAATAGATGACCTTATCCCAGTCACGCGCCCACTTCTTGCGCCAGCTAAACGGACGCTTGCACACAGGGCAGATTTTCGACGGGAATTCCGATTTCTTCTGCATGCGGGGCATCAGCGGCGTCTCTTTTGGCTATCGTGCGCAAACATGACCTGTTCCGGGCGTTAACGCATCCGATAGGATCTGAACCCGTTTGGAAACCGAAAAAATCACATGACCATCCTCATTCCTGTCCTTGGCGACCAACTCAGCCACGAACTAGCGTCGCTCCGCGATATCCGACCGTCGGATGCGGTCGTTCTCCTCATGGAGGTGAGGGACGAGGCCACATATGTGCGTCATCATAAACGCAAGATCGCCCTGATATTCTCGGCGATGCGCCATTTTGCCGAGGAGCTTCGCGTCAAAGGCTGGCACGTCGATTATATCAGCATTGATGATGCCGACAGCAGTGGGAGCTTTACAGGAGAGGTACAGCGCGCAGTCGACCGTCATCGTCCGACATCCATCCGCATCGTCGAACCCGGCGAGTGGCGGGTGAAGCTGATGATCGATGGTTGGGCAAAGCGATTCAAATTGCCGGTGGATGTGCTGGACAATGATCGCTTCATCTGTGGCATCCTCGAATTCCAGACATGGGCTCAGGCACGTAACGACCTTGTGATGGAATTTTTCTATCGGGACATGCGGCGAAAGACGGGTCTGCTCATGGATGCAGATGGTAAGCCGGAAGGGGGAGAATGGAATTTCGACAAGGATAATCGCGCGCCGCCCAAGCGCGGCCTGAATTATCCTGAACCCATGTACTTCCAGCCCGATGCAATGACACAGCAGGTGCTGGCGCTGGTTGAAGACCGTTTCTCCGGACATTTCGGAAGTCTGGACAAATTCAGCCTGCCGGTGACAGCTGGGCAGGCACGACGGGCGCTTGCACATTTTGTCCGAACCGCGCTGCCGGATTTCGGCACATATCAGGACGCAATGGTTATGGGCCAGGACTGGCTCTACCATAGCTGGCTCAGTCCTGCGCTGAATCTCGGTCTCCTGACGCCGATCGAGGTGGCTCAGGCTGCCGCCGACGCATATGCCACAGGCAATGTTCCACTGAATGCCGCCGAGGGCTTCATTCGTCAGATCATAGGCTGGCGTGAATATGTACGTGGATATTATTGGCTGGAAATGCCGGAGGTCGGCAATGCCAACGCTCTTGAAGCAGTGCGCCCACTGCCGGAATTCTATTGGTCGGGTGAAACTGACATGCTCTGCCTATCCGATGCTGTCCGCAACACGCGGGACAATAGCTATGCCCATCATATCCAGAGGCTGATGGTGCTGGGCAACTTCGCCATGCTGGCGGGTGTTCGTCCCCAGGACGTCGCAGACTGGTTTCTGGTTGTCTATGCCGACGCCTATGAGTGGGTCGAACTGCCGAACGTCATCGGCATGAGCCAACACGCCGACGGTGGCCGTCTGGCGACCAAGCCCTATGCGGGTGGCGGCGCCTATATCAACCGGATGTCCGATTACTGCGGCAAATGTCATTATGACGTGAAAAAGAAGACCGGGCCGGATGCCTGTCCCTTCAACGCACTATATTGGGATTTCCTTGCACGGCACGAGCGTCGCTTCCGCCGGAACCGCAGAATGGTGCAGATATATGCAAACTGGGATCGCATGAAGCCGGAGATGAGAGATGCCTATCGCGCCAGCGCGGCAATCTTTTTGAGAACGCTTGAGCCTGCCGCGGAAGGTTGGGCGCGATAGGGACAGGGGATTGGTTCGCAATCCGCTCCTGGGAATCGGGATTTGACCGCTAGATGTCTCCAGTGGGGGCTGTTGGCGAAGTCGCCCGGCCGAACCTTTCAGTAGGTGGGGAGCCTGTAGGCTCCCCACGGCCATTCATCCCAGAGCTTTCGTCATCAAACGCTCCAGCCGCTCGGCAAAGGCCCGTGGATCAGCCGGCGCCTCGCCTTCGGCAATCCGGGCCTCATCAAGCAAAAGAAACGCCAGATCCCGTCGCCCTTCCTCATCGCCACTGACCTGCCCCAGCTTTGCGATGAGCGCATGGCCGGCATTCACCTCCAGAACCGGCTTGGCTCGCTCGGGCGCACGGCCGGCCGAGGCCAACATCTTTTCCAGCTGAAGATCCATGGCGTTGTCCGCCGCAACAATGCAGACCGCGCTGCTGGTCAGGCGGTCTGAAATGCGGACGTCGGACACCTGATCTGCCAATGCCTCCTTGGCGAAGATAATGAAGTTATTGGCCTCTTCGCTTGGGGTTGCTGCAGCACTGCTCCCTCCAGCCAGCGGGATGAGGCTCAGATCAGCAGCGCCTTGGGTGACAGATTTGAAAGGCTTCCCCTCATAATCGACGCCCATCGTCGTCCAGAAACTGTCAACCTGATCGGGGAGAAGCAGAACCTCGATACCACGCGCCTTGAAGCCCTCGATCTGAGGTGATTGCGCGATCCGATCCAGGTCATGGCCGGTCGCATAATAGATGGCGGTCTGGTTTTCTTGCAGGGTGCTGACATAGTCCTTTAGCGAACGCCATTCGCCATCGGACGTCGTGCTTTTGAACCGGGCCAAGCCCAGCAACGCGTCGCGACGCTCGAAATCTTCGTAAAGCCCTTCCTTCAGGACCGGTCCGAAATTTTCCCAGATAGCGGCATATCGCTCAGGCTCGCTGACCGATAGCTTGTCGAGTTCGGAGAGGATGCGGTTGCTTACGCCCTTTTGAATGGCGGACAGAACCGGGCTGTCCTGGATCATCTCGCGCGACATGTTGAGCGGCAGGTCGGCGGAATCGACAAGACCGCGCACGAAACGAAGATAGCGCGGCAGGATATCCGCCTCATCAGTGATGAATACCCGGCGCACATAGAGCTTGATGCGACCCTTACGGTCGGGGTCGAACAGATCGAACGGTTTGGTTTCGGGAATGAAGGTCAGAACGGAATATTCGTGACGCCCCTCTGCGCGGTAATGTAGCGTCAGAGCTGGCTTGTCGAACTGCCCTGCCAGGCTGCGATAGAAATCGGCATAATCTTCCTCGCTGATGTCGTTCTTCCCCTTGGTCCACAGCGCGACGCCGTCGGCTACCTGCGCTGGCTCCTCCTCGCTTGCGACTTCCTGGAGGAAGATGGGAACCGGCACATGGCCAGATTGCGCTTTGATTATCCGCTCAACCGTGTAGCGCTCGGCATAGGTCTTGGCATCCTCGAGCAGGTGCAATGTGACGCGTGTCCCGCGCGCAGGGGCTGCTGCAGGATCGGCCGGCGCAATCGTATATGTACCCAGCCCGTCGGAACTCCAGATGGCTGCATCAACCTCTCCGGCACGGCGAGAAACAACCTCAACCTTCCCCGCCACCATGAAGGCTGAATAGAAGCCGACGCCAAATTGGCCGATAAGCTGCTGCCCCTCACCATTCTTGTCCGCAGCAAGCTTGTCCATGAACGCCTTCGTGCCCGACCGTGCAATGGTGCCCAGTGTCTCACCCATGTCGGCGGCAGTCATGCCGATGCCGTTATCCTCGATCACGAGCGTGCCGGCTTCCTTGTCCAGCTTCAGGTTGATGCGCGCTTGGGGTTCGTCGCCGAGCAGTGCCGGGCTGGAGATCGCCTCATAGCGCAGCTTTTCGCATGCATCGGCAGCATTGGAAACAAGTTCGCGCAGAAAAACGTCTCGGTCGGAATAGACCGAATGAACCATCATGTGCAGAAGCTTGGAAACATCTGCCTCGAAAGCATGTGTTTCAGGGGCGGTAACGGCATCCATTGTCATCGTCTCTCCGGCTCGCATTCCTAAATCGGCGTGCGACAGATGGATCGAAAGCTTTTGTCGTTCAAGAGGACAGAGCTGGCCATTTTTCATAATGGTGAGCCGGTCAGAGGGCGAAGATACGGTCGCGGATTGACGTCAATGAAAAGCGGACACGCGCAATCCTGCAACCAGGATTTTGCTGGCCGGCCTGCAAGGGGCGACGACCGCGACGGCAACCTATAGGCCAATCCAGGTCATGAACTTAGAAACGGACAATCTACCGCAACTAACCGCTGCAAACTTTAGGTTTTGTCAAAAAGCGGTGCCAGGTGGACCGCCCTTATGAGGCACTGAACAGTGACCATCCCTTCCGCCACATCATAGGTAATCAATAGTTCGCGCCCGAGCGCCAACCTCCGCAAGCCCGGAGACAAATCATAGCGCGGTCATCCACGAACAGGAATATCGGCCAACGCCGCGATGCGTTCTTCAAGTCTGGCAAGATAACCACCGGCCGCGGGAACGTCGGCTTCCCCGCATATCCATTGGCGACGAGCAATCAAATCCTGGAGTGCCAATGGCTGAAGTTGTGCATCATAGATCGGGCGCGCCGATAGAGAGCCAGACCGGCAGCGCTGGAGAATGGAAAATCAGCCGCCGAACGTCGTGGCAGGTCAGAACAAGCATTTAAGCCATCGACCCGGCTTCAGCTCCTGCGATTTCCCATCATTTCGCCGAGCCGAACAGGCCTTTCCGATCTCCATTCTTCATTAAATTTGATGGCGCCTCTCGTAAATAGCATCACGATGGTCGAGCCAAGCAGGAAACGGCCCATTTCATCACCTTGCTTCAGGCAGATTTGTTGATCGGGATACGTCCACTCAGACGACGTCTTATTCCGTTTCGGGTTGACGACGCCGTGCCATGTCGTAGCGATGCTGCCGACAATCGTGGCACCTACCAATATCATTGCAAACGGCCCATGTTCCGGCGATTCAAAGATGCACACCACACGCTCATTGCGGGCAAAAAGATGGGGCACGCCTCTTGCGGTAACCGGATTGACCGAAAAAAGGGTGCCCGGTACATATATCATCCGCGTCAACATGCCATCACAGGGCATATGCAACCGGTGATAGTCACTTGGTGAAAGATACAGGTTGGCAAAGCAGCCGTGGCGAAACCTGGCAGCCAGTTCGGCATCGCCGCCGACCAGCTGGGCAGTAGTAAAGTTATGGCCTTTGGCCTGCAATATGTGATGGTCGTCAATGGCGCCAAACTGACTGATCGCTCCATCGACCGGGCAAATGAAATCAGCATGGGCCAACGGGCGCGCGCCGATGCTTAACGACCGGCTGAAGAAGTCATTAAAGCTTTTATAGCTTGCCAGATCCGCGTTTTCGGCGTCGGTCATGTCTACAGCATATTTTTTGACGAACCAGTTGATCAAATGGGTTGTCACCGGGCCGGCGTTGGCTCCTGCTATGCGGCCAGCGAGACTGGTCAGCGCCTGCTTGGGAAGGAGATGCTGAAGCAGGATTTTTAGCCGTTCAGACAAAGTGAGCCTCGAAGTAGCGACCTGACGGTCATATTGCGGTCTGAAAGTATAGAGATGCCTTGAGCTTTGCCATTAATATCACTCACGACCTAAGACGTATCGTCGCACTTGGCTATGTAAATTTGTGCACCAACTCTTATGCGCTTGCCATAGGCAAAGGGCGCTAACACCGCGTTTTCAGACGAATATCTGTTTTTTAAAACCAGGACAATATCTTCAGCGTTGAAGTCCTTCTGACCGCGTCTGACGCCTGCTAAGTCTAACCCACACCATAACGGGGAAGATCTTCAGCAAGATTATCGGTTTGTTCATAATATTTGTTCATTTCGGCTTTACGCCATGTGGTGAATTTCTAATAATCAAAGCTGCGGGATAGTAAGTTGTTACGCCTCCAGAACATAATATTGGAGATGGTCGCCAGAGGCGACGACCTGCCGGAAACAGCCAGGAGACTGTGTCTGGAGGTTGAGGCCATTGTGCCTGACACGGCCTGTTCGATTCTTACGGTCGATGCCGCAGGGCTACTTCATCCGCTTGCGGCTCCCTCTCTACCGACCGGTTATTCTCTGGCGCTTGACGGTCTGTTGATTGGTCCTTCGGTAGGCTCCTGCGGCACGGCCGCCTTCCTCGGTGCCGACGTTGAGGTGCGGGATATCCGAACAGATCCATTATGGAGTGACTATCGTGAGTTGGTAGATCAACTGGAGTATAGCGCGTGCTGGTCGACGCCGATCCGCGATGGCAAGGAGCAGGTCATCGGAACTTTCGCTTTCTATTATCAAGGACATAGGGGACCTACTAAACTAGAGCGAGATATCGTCGAGGCTTGCGTCCACCTCTGCGTCCTCGCTTTCGAGCGCCGCGATCGTGTCGAAGAGCGTGAAAGGTTAGCGCGGATCGATGGCCTTACAGGGCTTGCGAACCGCAATGGTTTCAATGCCGCCCTCGATGCCTTGGACTGTTCGCAGCCAGGTGCCTGGGCGCTACTGGCCATTGACCTTGATAATTTAAAGATGGTGAACGATACATTCGGACATCATGCCGGTGATATTTTGCTGCGAGAAGTGGCGCACCGCATGGCAGATGCAGCAGCCCCAGACCGCACATTCAGGATCGGCGGCGACGAATTTGCCATAATCGTACAATCACCTGCAGCCTTGCAGGATCTGGAAACCATGGCGTATGGCCTCCTCGATCGCCTGTCACCTCCCGTGAGAAGTCTCGGCCATAGCCTTTATCCGCGCGCCACCATCGGTGGCGCCATTGTGTCTGAGGCCGACCCGTTGCCACATAGCGTGAGGCTAAATGCGGATCATTCCCTTTATCATGCCAAGGAGACAGGGCGAGGGGGATTTGTCCGTTATTGGCGCGGTCTCGGCATGGCGATAACGCAGCGGCTTTCCGCCATTCAGGAAGTAGGCGCCGCGATCCGGGAAGGCAGGATCAAAGCCTATTATCAACCTGTTGTGCGGCTCGACACTGCGGAAATCGTCGGGGTCGAAGCGCTATGTAGAATGATTACACCTGATGGCAAGGTTCAGACTGCAGGCGAATTCCACGAGGCGATGTCGGATGTGGACATTGCTCAGGCCATTACCGACATCATGCTGGACAATGTGGCAAATGACGTGCGCCATTGGCTCGATGAAGGCATCGCTTTCCAACATGTGGGTGTGAATATATCCTCAGCTGACCTTCATAGAAGCATTCCGATCCATGAATATCTCAGCGCCTGCTTCGTAAAGGCGAATGTACCGCTGAAGCATCTGATCGTCGAGGTTACAGAAGGGGTCTATCTGGATGATCGCGACGACAATGTTGGAGCCAAGATTGCGCAGATGCGACATCACGGCCTCAAGGTTGCGCTCGACGATTTTGGTACGGGATTCGCGTCGCTAACCCACCTTCTGACAGTTCCGGTGGATATCATAAAGATTGACCGGTCGTTTGTTGCAGGACTTAAAATGGGCAGTCCCAGTGCAGCAATCGTCGAGGGGCTGACGTCCATCGCTCAAAAACTGGATATTCGCCTCTTGGCCGAGGGCATCGAAACCGAAAGCCAGGCGCGACATCTGCTGACTTTGGGATGTCGTATTGGGCAGGGGTTCCTCTACTCGCCGGCTGTTTCTCGTTCGGAAATGAGTAAACTTCTCCGTCTCTATGCACAAGGTTCAGGTGCGTGCCGTTCCATCGGGGCCTTTAGGCGGCATTCGCCTGCCGAAATGTCAGAAGTGCAGGTAGCAGGCAACGAATTGTAAGTCATCGAGCTTCGATGAACATAATCCGCTATCTCGTCGAGGGGGCGGTACATCACAATGTTCTCCTCGACAGGCTGGCGATGGCACTTGCAAGTGGATGAACGTCTTAGCTTTGGCTCTGCCTTTTTTTATTACGGCCACAATCCCACGCCAGCAATGCTGGGCAAAATGACCGACTTAATCCAGGATAGGAATAAGTGCGACCCAAGCTGAAGACTTTAGCTGCGGAAGATTGCAATCAGTCGATCGTTCGGGGGAGGATCAACATTTTATCCGGTGGCGCATCCGAGGAATGAGCTGTTGTGCTTCACAATCCGCCCTCGCATTCCAACCCTGACGACATGATCTTCCGTAACTGATCGACGGAATGGGACCAGTCAGCTTCGCCGCAAAGGGGAGACATGGTCTTTCCATCTATCAAAAAAAAACCATCGGTTCGGAGGAGTTCACCGCATTGTCCATGATATATTCGCTACTTTGCCATAGTCCGCGCTGCCATGGTTCTCGAATCGCCGATGCTACGCCTTTTGAAGAAAATCCTGGCTACCCTGTGCCTGATCGCCAGCGCGGGAGCGTTAGGGCTATGTGGGTCATCGCCTGTATCGGCCCAGGCGCTACGGATAAATCATCCCCTGTGCCATGCGGTAAGCGAAGAAGTGGCACCCTGGAACGTCGCGCCCTCAACATTCGCGTGTATCGGCCAACCAGAGCGCTATCAGCGGGGAACGCTTTGGCTCCAGGCTATGATACCACCAAAGGCGTATGATCGTGACGACCTCTCCTTGATCGTTCATAGTTCCCGATTCGATCGTTTGATCGTTGCTTTCTTTTATGCGGATGGTGCCGTGGAACGGCAGGCTGTCCGCAGTGGAGACTTTGGAACGCATTGGCGGGCAGGTGGGCAGCTTGCTTTTCGTGCGCCACAGCGAGACGCATCTTTGACAAAAGTGACGCTGCGCTTCGACAAGGTGGCGAGTGCCAGGCTGTTGCGCATGCGGCTCGTCGGACGAGGTGAAGAAGGCACCCAGACTACGGGATTAGCGACTCTGATCGGCGCGGCGCTTGTCCTGCTGCTGTCGGGCGCGCTCTACAATGCCTCGCTGGCACTAGCCGTGCGCAGACAGTTCTCGGCCTGGCAGGCGGCTTGGGCGGCCTCCATGCTGGCCTGGGGCACATGCTGGTCGCAACTCCACCTCTTCTTTTTTCCGGCCATGGCTGGTGCCCTCTCAGCACAAATATGCACGGGGCTCTCTTGCCTCGCCATTGCTCTTGCCACATTGAGTGCCATCACGGCACTTGAGCAGGTCCATGTGAGCGTCTACCTCAGGCGGACTGCACTTGGGCTCACGGGATGCGTGTTTGCGCTTGGCTTACCGCTCTCTTTGATGCGATCCGGACCGATCGAGAGCCTTGGCGCCGTGCTTGCTATGCTCGTCCTTGCAAATTTGCTCTCAGTGGCCGTCTCGATCGGGCAGGCCTGGCGACGGGGGAGCCGCGAGGCGCGCAGCTTTGCAGGCGCCTGGGCGGTGCCGATGCTGGTACTCGGCTCCACGAGTTTCTTTGACGCTGATACCATGTTCTGGGGCGGAGGATCGCAGATCCTCGTCCTCTTTGCAGCAGCATGGCAGACATTATGGCTCTCGATTGCGGCCTCGCGCACTTACGCCCGACTGCGCGTGGAACGTGACATCGCGCGCCAGGCTGAAGCCCAGGCACAGGAACTGGCACGTCGTGACGCCCTGACCGGACTCCCCAATCGGCGTGGATTCATCGAACGGGCCGGATCAATCCTCAATATATCGCGAGGTAGAGGCGACGTGGTGGCGTTGCTCCTGATCGATGTCGACTGGTTCAAGTCCATCAACGATGTTTACGGTCACGAAGCGGGGGATTTGGTTCTACAGGGGATTGCGTGTTGTCTTGCCCCCCACGAAAGCCCGGTCAGCGCAACCGCACGTCTGGGCGGCGAGGAGTTTGCGGTGCTGGTTGCCGGAATGGGAGATGTGGAACTTATGCGTTTTGCGGAGGCTCTTCGCCACGAAATTAGCAGTTACGACCATGGCGACGTCATCGGCCATCGCAAGGTCACCGCGAGCATAGGCATCACAAGATCCACGATCGCTGCCGATTTTCATAGTCTCTATCGCGTCGCGGACGAAGCCCTTTACGAGGCCAAACGGGGCGGACGCGACCGGGTTGCAATCCAATTGATGGACGCGCCTGATAGATATAGTGATCTTGGCGAAGTCGCGCTGAAATGCTGAGGATGGTTTCGGCCGCGCCGTGGCTGATGCCTGGCTACCTTGGAAATCGCAGGAATTAAAAGAAAAATGGAGCATGATCCGATCCGGAGGGACGGTTGCGTCACGATATCATTTTCAAACTGTGCTTCGTCAGTCCATCTCACCCGGTCGGTTCTACTCTGGACGCTTCCATTTCGGCGTGGGTTGGCAGACGCAGCAGTTCAAGCCTCTCGCCTTCCCATGCCACTAGCCCGATGCGGGCAAATGCGTCGAGCCAACCTTCCATCGGCCACCGATCCCAACGCGCCCTGAACCGCATCGCATTACGTACGATATCAGCGACATGCTGGACCGGCGGTTCATAGCTGTCATGATATTGGTGACAGGCAATCGCCCGACCCACAAACAGCAGCTTCAACCCGCATGTAGCGGCCCTGAAGCCAAAGTCGGTGTCTTCGGCGCCATAGCCTGTGAACCCATCATCAAATCCGCCAATTGTTTCGAAAGTCGATCGACGCAATGCGAAGGCGAGGGACCAGAAGAGCCCCGCATTCTTCTCTTCCCGGACCCCCTGGTTGGGAAACAGGCGCGCCGGATGGGAACGGCCTTGCGCGAGTAAGTCCGTCTCCTCCCAGACGCCACGTGCGTCATATGGACCAAGATAGCGGACATCTGCACAAAGCAGGGCATCATGGCTGGAAAGAGTCTGACACAAGACAGTGATGCAATCACGCATCGGGATGCAATCGACGTCGAGGAACAGCAGCATGTCATGGTTTGCGAGGGACGCTGCTCGGTTGCGCGCAGCGGCAAGCGGCAGGCCCTGCGTTTCGAACCGATCGATGCGAACCGGAAAACTGGTGGGCCCCACGATGACTGGCTCATCGCTCATATCCACGATAATGAGTTCGTCAGGCTTCCGATCACTGCGCCGAAGCCCTTCCACCAGCTGCGCCAGATGCGCGCTACGATTGCGAACAAGGGTGAGAACGGAGACCCCCATCAGCGACGCTTCCATAGATCGAGCCGATAAGTATCCCGGCGCTCTGTCTGCTCAATCTCAAAACTTGCGTCCAGCGCCGACCAGAGGATCTCGACTGCGTCATCGCCGCTATGGGGATAGTCGGTCTTTCCTGTATAATGGACAAGGATGACACGGCCGCCGGACCTCACCTTGTTGCGCAGCCACTCGCTTGCACAGTCGAGATCGACCAGATCCCAATAATAGGCTACCTCGGACAGGACTATGAGATCAAAGGGCTGGTCATCCGGAGCTTCCTTTGGAAATGCCATCCGGGCAAGAGCCATGCCGGGACGATCGCCAATGCGTTCATGCGCCTTTGCCAGGGCATTGGTGCTGATATCGATGGCCAGAAGCTGGTCACAGAGGCGCGCAAGGTGGCTTGTCAGCACGCCATGCGCACATCCAACCTCAAGCGCATGAACATATCGCCGATCTGACAGCACATCATGGGTATGCGCGAACTTGGCGGCCTCATATTCGCTCGATGCCAAATTCCAGGGATCCTCATCCGACGCAAAGATGCCATCGAAATACGCAGCTGGCAGGCTCGAGCCGGTCATCGGCAATCACTCCTCAATGTGAGGACGTCGCATGCGGTCATGCGGAACTTGTCGCGCGGAAGCCGGAAGCCATCGCCCAGGATCGGCGACATCTGACTGCGATGAGCCCGAAGGGCGTGTCGGCGTCGGCCGGACAGCATGGGGGGCGTCGCGACACGCCGGGCACCAGGCGGTGGTTCGCTCCACACATGATAAGCGAACAAGGCGACAGCGCGCTTTGCTCTGCGCAGAGCAGCTGCAGCCAGATAATATGCCGCTACATGGTCGCAATGCGCTTCGCTATGATCTGACACGGCAACGGCATCGATCCGTTGCCAGCGGATCAGGGCAGCAATGCGATCAGCGTCTCGCGCAAATATCTTGCTGTTGACAGGATGGGGATGGGCGTCGCGCCAGCCCATCCAGACTGTGGAGATTTTTCCGGCGCCCATCCTGCCGATGGCGTGGCGCGCTTCCCTTCGCCGGGTTATGGCTACGCGCGGCGTACTGTCAGGATGCGATCCGGTTCCGTCCGTCAGAAAGATGATCCCACCCAGTCGTTCATGGGCAGCGCAATGCGCTATCAAGGCTCCGGCACCCAGCGTTTCATCATCGGGATGGGGTGCGAATATGAGCCAGCGCGCCTTTGCCCAACGACTGCGTCTCAAAGGTTCATTCATTACCATAAGCGCTCGCCTCCGGACCAGATGTCGTGATCAAGAAGCGTTTTGGCGGCTTCATCGTGCGCATGATCCGGGCCGCCCTGCCGCAAATAAAGAGAAAGGTCGCGGATGATCTTGTCAGTACGCTGCCCGTCAAAAGCGCTTTGCGTCCCAAGAATGCGCGCAGCCGCTTCCATAACCGTGAACCCTGCATTTTCGACAACCCTGCGCGTCAGTCGTGCCATTGTCACGGCATTCTCATGATCCGCCGCGAAGGACTCAGCCGACTTTGCTACCCACAAGCCAGCGGTTCGCATGGCGACCACCGCGTCAGCAAAGCGTGCCCGTTGAACCGGATCCGCGCGCGCGCTATCACACATGGAGCGCTGGATCTCCAAGACCAGCGCCTCGATGCCGCCAAGCTGGGTCGCGCAAAAGCGCCAGGCGCCCGCGGTGAAACGGGGATCTAGATCATAGTCCCCTGGCTCGCCCAGCAGCATCAACGGTTCAACCGCAACGCCTTCCAATGAATAGCGTCCGCTGACGCTCGCCCGCATGCCGCGCACCCGCCATCCAGACAGGTCAGCCCGTGCCTTGTCGCTGGCGGATACGATGACCAACCTCCGTGCATGGTCCGTGCTGGCCGCAGTTACGAGCGCATAATCGAGGCCGCCAGCACCGCTGGCGAACATCTTCTCGCCTGAAAGTGAAGCGTTGCCAACCTGTGTCAGTCTGACACCCGGCGCCTTTTCCGTCGCCCACACGCCGAACCAGGCACCGGAATCAAGAGCGTGCGTCAGCCAGCGATGCTGCTCACTCGTGCCGTACCAGTCGAATAGCAGCATTGCGTTGACATGCCCTTCATAAAGGCGGCCAATGCTGAGATCTCCACGTCCCACTTGGCGCAGGTTCTCTGCCATTGCGCGGTTACGCGCGGCCTCACTGTCGAATGCTTGTCCACCACAGCCCTGCGGCGCAAAGCGCCGGTGATGTCCGCTCCTGATCAGAGCGGCCATGCTTTCGACAGGGAAATTGGGTGCGGCATCATAGCGGGCGCCGAGCGTCGCAAGCCGATCGACGATATCGACGGTGTCAGTGAATTGCTCCTCTATATCCTGGATCACGCGATGTCGCTCCTGCCTCTGATCGTTGCGGAGGGAAGGCTGTCGAGCCAAGAGGCCGCCCTTTCCGCGCCGCCCTCGTCGGCCAGGCAGGCTGGCCAGTGATCAGCCTGTTCGATCGCCTGCAAGATCAACACAGGCCACTCTTCTTGCTCTGGCCAATCATAACGCACGATCGCTCCGCCTGTTGCCGTAAGCCTCCTTGCCTTCGACAATTGTTCAGAGAAAGGTCGATCTTCAGGCAGACAGATGAAGGGACGGCGAGCCGTCAAAACGGCACTGACTACGCCATCCCCGGCGCCGCCGATGACCACGTCTGCTCCGCAAATATGCGGAGCGACGTCATCCACCCAGCCTCGCAAATCGAGATTGCCCGGAACGTCCAGCGGGGTCGTGCAGGGACCGAGAATTCGCCACCGACGCCCGGGTGTCGATCGAGCGGCATCCGCCCACTTGTCGCCGTCGGAGATGCCGCCCCCGCGGCCCAGGATGACGAGCACAACGCCATCGCCTTCGTGCGACCTACTGGGAAGCGATCGAACGATATCAGGTGCATAGAAAGTCTTTCCGCGTACCCAGGCCGGAACATCGTCATCGTCCAGCGCTTCATGAAAAGGGGCCAATAAAGCGGTTGCGCCACGGAAGGCGTCAAGATGCGCTGTATCGATCCGTCTGCCGTTCAAGCGAACATAGACAGTGGGCACAGAAGCTAGCCGGGCCAGCATTGCGACCTCGACTGACACATCGACCACCATCAAACGCGGTCGGGCCTGCGCTATCCAGCCCGTCATGAGTGCGGTGCGCTCCCGGATGCCTTCATGATCCAGCGGGGCGTAATGCAGCGCCGACGGCCGTTCCACATGGTCCACGCCGGAGAAATCCTCGCCAAGGCGGTCGTCAGGGAGATCGAGAGTGGGCAGATGATCCGCCTTCCCCGCCATTGCGGTCCCAATAAGCGTGACGTTGGTCAACATGGAACCGATCGCTAAGGCACGCTGACGGTGGCCGTCGCCATGATGATGCACATAATATCCGATCGGGCGGTTCACGCAGTTGCGCCCGCTTCTGGAAGCAGCATGTCACAGGGCATAGGGACAAGGGATCGTTCGGCCTCCCTTAGCGCTGTTGTCCCCAACACCTTCCTCGCTCGCCGGCGCCATCGCGCCCGAGCTTCCCAATGCACGAGGGCAGGCACGATCGGAACATTCCCGCTGTTTGCATAATCAATCCATTGCTGCATGTCGGCTGCCATGCCGGCTTCAGCGCGTCCCGCTGTTCTGGCGGAGGCTCTCGTCCATACGACATTGGGGTGGACGAGCCTTCCGCCTGCAGCAATTGCCGCGTCCACTAAAGCATGATCCTCTCCGGTGGAAATAAGCGGCACACCGCCAGCGCGCCGGTAAAGATCAACAGATAGCGCGAGGCTCGCGCCAGTGTGGTCACCATGCCTGGGCGGCATATCCCATTCGACTGGGTCTATCGCATCCTCAATCGCTCGGACTGCTGCCCAATAGGCGTCGAAGCGACTACGTATCGAAAAGATCGCCGGCATGGCGTCAGCCTCCAGTTCGTCCAATTCGATACGGCCGCCGACAATATGATCCGTTGCACAATGCTGAAGATTGGCTTCCACCCAAATTTCTGGTGGGCGGCAATCTGCATCCGTGGATATGAGAATGCCGCCAGCGGAAAGCAGTTCGGCGCCCAGGTCCATCGCAGCACGTCGAGCAGATCCGGCATGGGCAAGACCGGGCTCGAACTCGCATTCGACAACATGCAAATGAAATCGAGCGTTGATTTTTCTCATCGCGCTCATCGCCGTTGCGCGGGTGGCGTCGCTACTGTTGTTGATACAGATCGCAGCTGAGAAATTCTGGACAGTCTGTTGTGCCAAGGCCTCGATCAGCTGGCCGATATGCTGCGCCTCATTACGGGCCGGTACGCAGACGCACGCAGCCAAGTTCACGCCACGCTCGCAACAAGTGGAGCGGTGACGGCCTGTTCGATGCCGCTGTCAGTATAAGTGGCAGAAACTTTTTGATAAACCGCTTCATATTGATCGACCATGCGTTGGGCGTCGCAATATCGCTCAGCATGGACTCTGCAGGCGCTGCGGCTCAGTATCGAAGCCGCAAGCGCAGCCGACGCGAGAGACGCAACGTCGTCTGGCTCAGCGAGAACGCCGCAATCTTCGCCCAGAAGCGCAGGTACGCCGCCGCGCCGGAAGGAAGCCACCGGCGTGCCGCAGGCGAGGGCTTCAGCTACCACAAGGCCGTAGGGTTCTTCCCACCGCGGCGTGCAGAGCGCGGCCGTCGCGCCGCCTACAAGTCGGGCAAGATCGCAATGGGCCAGATGCCCTACATATTCAACATCCAGCCCCAGGCGAGGGAGGATCGCGTTGTCAAAATAGCCCTGGTTAGAGATCGGCCCGGCGATGCGCAGAGGCAAGCCGGTCAGGCGCGCGGCATCGATCGCAAAGTCTAATCCCTTTTCTGGTACGATCCGCCCGTACCAGACCAGATAGGGCGTTTGGCTGGCGACGGGCTGGAAAGGAAATTGCGTAAGGTCGATGCCGTTCGAGATGACATGATCTGTTTTAGCAACATGGCTCCACATGGCGGCAGTCGCTTGCGATACGGCGACATAGGTCATAGGTCCCCGGTTCAGTCGAACGCCGCTTTCCAACCAGCAAAAGGGAGGGGTGTGAAGGGTGGTCACGACGGGCGTGGCGAGCGTGTCGGCCATGCTCACCGGAAGATAATGCAAGGAGTTATTATGGATCACGTCGAAAGAACGTGACCGCAGTTCGGTCATCAGGCCTAGATACGCATGATGCTCTCGAAAGAAGGCGACATCATTAGCCTCCGCTATGCCGGTCTCCAGAAGCGAGGTCTCTGGACATATGGCTTCCACGCCAAGCGAAGGGTCCGAGCGCGTCGAAGCAAACAACGTAATTTCATGCCCGCGCTCGCGTAACGAGCGCGCAAGCATATGCGTGTGCATTTCGAGACCGCCGGCGAACGGCTCGGAGATGCGATATTTCAGATGAGCAATGATCGCGATCCGCATTTTGCCTCCCCGACGCGATGTGCAGGAAGTGCCATCAGTCCATGTCTAAACGTTGCCGCTGTATAAAATTTCCAAGGCGGTGACGTTGCACAGCCGGGATTCACATTGATAAAAATCAACTTCCGCTTTTATGGCTAATCGATCCCTTCAATCGGGATGCTGCCCTTTAGGTCGAAATTTACGAAACGAATACGTAAAAGATTTAGATCGGGCCCTTCCATCATGAAGTCTTCAGTCAAAAGACTATATGTTCCCCAAAGCAGAAAATAATTGCCATGCTATGAGTTGGCTTCATCAGCGCCCTTTGTCTGCTCCAAAGCCGCCTCACCAGCTTCAACCAGGCTACGTCCCGTTGCCACGGCGGCTTGTGGTGTCAGAGTGATTGCGATCCCATCCGGGCCATCGAGAACGACGTGCCCATCTTCCACTGCGGCAACCCCGGCGTCGGCGAAGGGTTCGACGGATTGATTATCCTTCATTTCAACTCTTCCTCATCTTTGTTAGAAAGCGGACTTTGTTCCAGATACAGATAGTGGGGACTGAAATCCCCGCGCCGCATGAGGGCGGAGAGATCCTCAATTTCGACCAGCGAGGCGCGCATGTTGCAAAGCCCCGCCTCGCGCAGTTGACGAAACGCTCTGTTGGTATGGACGGTGGTCAATCCACATATTTCGGCAATATCGCTTTGGGTGAGAGCCAGCACGAAGCGCCGCCCGTCGGAAAGGGCAACAGCTTCGAGGCGCGCATTGATCTCACACAGAAAATGCGCAATCCGGCCTACCGCATCGAGCCGGCCAACCCGAAACAACCAGGCACGATGCATTGCTGCATCGATCAGGGTAGAAAACCATAGCTTTCGAGCGAGCTCCGGCCGCGGATTCAAAATTTTCTCGAGGGCGCTGTGCGGAACGATAGCGACGGTTGCCGCGGTCAAGGTGCCGACAGAATGATCAAGCTCGCGCATGGGATAAGCGTGCAGATCCACGAATTCTCCGGGCACATGGACGGCGACCAATTGTCGCAAACCTTTCTTATCGTCGATAAATCGCGATAATATGCCTTCCAGCAAATAGGTGCTGGCGCAAACTTTCTCCCCTGCTTCGATGATCGTACGACGCGGTTCCACCGATCGAATTTCGCTGATCGCGCCTTCAAGCAGCGACCTTTCCTCATTGGTGAGATCGACGCCACGGCGGTTGGCAAGAAAACGGTCCAGAAACATGGTCGAGCAGCAGATCCTCGCAGTCAATGATCCGATTGTGCTAAACCGAAAAGCCGGCCGTGCGATCCCGCGCTCATGATCTTTCGCTATGATGTTTGTTAATCTGCGTCAGCGTGATGCAACAGCACGGGCACCGGATGGTTGGTCGACGATGCTTGAATTTCGTGCGCTCTCTCACTGGCACACAGGAGCCCTCTTCATGGCTATGGCCCCCTGACGGGCGCAAGGATCGCGCTGCTGTGAAAAGCTCTCCCAAAATGGGCGATCGGAAATTTCCCATTCGAGCGGGCGAGTTTGAGAATCGATTTGGTGACGGTGACGAAGTTCATCAGGTAGGAAGAGGAACCACACTCACTCCGTAGCAGGGCGTCCCCGTTTGGGCTGATCAGAACAGCCTGAAACTGGTAGAAGCCGCCAGCGTAGCCGAAATGAATCGCGACGAGGGTATCATCGCCATCGCCAGCGCTGCTTATGCTAAAGCCGTCCTTGAATTGCCCGATCAGGTCCGTTTTTGGGATCGCGCGCTTGTCGCCGACCTCGATGCTGCGGCGTTTGTCGAGGCTAGATGCATAGAAGCATGACGCCGGGCATGTCAAACGACCCTAGGCCGCCGCTGCCTTCTGCAGAGCGACTGCAATCCTTGCTATTTGAAGAAGCACGGCTTGGCCGTGATGATATGATAGCTGCGCTTCTGCAAGCGGGGGCGGACATAGAGGCAGTCGATGAAAAAGGGCATAGCAGCCTCATACTGGCAAGCTATCATGGCCATGAAACAACGACTGATCTTCTCCTTTCATTAGGCGCAGCGCCAGACGGCGTTGCAAACGAAGGAAATTCTGCGTTGATGGGCGTCGCCTTCAAAGGCAATGAAAACATAGCAAAGTCCCTGCTCAAGGCCGGTGCTGATCCTGACCATGGCAACCGCGCCGGTCAGACCGCATCGATGATGGCCGCTTTGTTTGGCCGCGAGCCTGTTATCGATCTGCTTCTTAAAGCGGGAGCAAATCCCGCTCTGCGAGCCCAGGATGGGAATGATGCGGCGGCCTTGGCGCTTGCTCAAGGGAGGGAGGATATTGCTACCCGCCTTACTGCAAAACAAGTTCTCTCGCCAAAATCATTGTAAAAAACTGATCATGATCAAGATTTATCTTAGTTCGAATATAAGGTGGAAAAGGGAACGCGATGATTGGCTGGGTGTTCTGAATATGTCCCTACATTGAAGGAGATAATCATGAGCATCGAAGGTAAGGCAAAAGAGGCGGCTGGCTTTGTAAAAGAGGAGCTGAACGAGCATAGCGACACGCCTGAAGCGAAGAAGAAGGCGCAGGAAGGTCGCGATCTTCGCAACGAAGGCCGTATCGAGGACGGCAAGGCTCCCAAGACGACCGAGCCTGGAACCGGCGCCAAGGAATAACTCTACCGTCAGGGTGTGCAACGCCGCCCGGGACCGGGCGGCGTTTTCATTCCTATCGATTTAGTCCGCATCAAGATTGGCTTGCTCATCTTCCGGCAGGTCGGCATGGGGCGAATTATAAGGTGGCGCATTCTCGCGCAGGCATCCGCCTTGAATTACCATATCATCGCGGTAGGCGTCGGTGATAAATGCGAGCGTGTCGACATGCTTTGCCTCGAAATACATTACATGCATATCTTCCCGTCCTGCGCCATTGATAAGTGTAAATTACAAAGCGCAAACGTCAGACAGGGTGACTTCGACGCTGGTCGATAGATGATTAGCTTCCGGGGACGCCTTAGCAGATGAGAAGGCTTACTCCGAGGTGGAGGATTCCGGGCTTTTATCGCGGGAATAAGCCGCCGCCATTTTCAGACGCCGGCCCATCGCGTTTTACCGGCTGATCAGGCTGCGAGCAGGTTCACAGCTGTCGGCTTTGCAGCGGGCAGCCCGTCTGTCTTTGCTTGCGCGAGCAATTCCTTCTTGCGTGCGGCCATCGCGTCGCGAAGTGCCACAAGATCGACATCCGTCTTCCGACACTGAGCGAACATGCCCTCCGACGGCATTTCCTCCTCATGGACATGATGCTTGATTTCTTCCGAAAGCACCTTGACCTTTGCATCGTAGAAAGCGTCGTCTGGCGACCCGGCTTCTATGTCGTTGATCAGCACCTTGGCGCCATCATGTTCGACATAGGCTTCGTCGAGCGTGTCGTCCTCGATCAACCCCCGGAAAGCGGGATAGAAGATTTCTTCCTCGATGAGCGTGTGGATTTTGAGCTCGACGCAAATCTCGTGCGCCAGCGCCTGCTTGCGCTCTGCGGATTTCGCGCCCTCGAACTTCTCGAACAGATCCTCGACCCTGCGATGATCGGCCTTCAACAGGGCGATCGCATCGGTGAATTGCGGCTCGGCCATCCTAATTCTCCTATGGGGTGATGGCCAATGAAGCAGTCGGCACCAATTATGGTTCCTCGCTAACGACTCGCAAAAAGGAAGGAGGCCGGGAGTATGGAGCCATCCACATCTGCTTACTCGCCCGTCTGGTTATGAGGGGCTGCTACAGCCTTGGATTCCGGCGATTCCCGTTGGCGCAGAAAAATGGATAGAAGCACCAGAACTGCAGTCGAGAGAAATTCGCTTTGCCAGTTTTGGAAGGATTCAAACCAAAGCTGAGGATCGCCGAGATAGGCTATCGTTGTCAGCGGCTGTTCTCCATGTGCTATTGCATCCTGCGCCGCCACCCTGGCGCTTTGGCTCCAGTGGATGACGAAAGAGATGACGAAAAGGGCGGCCAGAGCCAGGCCGAGCGATTGCGCATAGAGAGCGCGCCAGATTGGCCCCCATCGCAGGATTTTCGGTGCACCGGGCTTGCTCGCCTGGAGATCGAGGTCTGCGTCTCGCGGCGGCCCGTCCGGGTCCTTGGATTCGGCCGAACCGCGCTGGATGAGGAAAGCTGTCAGCACCACATAGGCTGACATCTGAAGGAACTCGCTCTCCCAATTTTCAAAGACACTGGAGAGAAATTCGGGGCTGAAGCTGTAGGCGCTGAGCGAAAGCGCCTGTTCGCCATGGCGGTGCGCATCTTCGACCTGAACATGCCAGCCCGCGATCCATTGCCCGATAATGCTCGCTCCAAACAACAACAGCAGGACGAGCGTCAGTCCGTTGTTCCGCACCATGACCATCTTCCAATCCTCATGATCCTGTGGGTGACGGCTTCCTGGCTTTCGATCCGTCGGTAAAGAATGCCGCGTGACACTCCGTGGGCAGCAGTCCGGAGTTGAATGGACAAGTCTGCGCCGGCCCGCGGCGCCTTGCCTGCGGACCGGCAGGGGCTATCAGATGATTGCGCCGACGCTGGTTGCGGCGCTGTTGCGCTCGATAAACTGGTAGGCGGCTTCCGCGACATCCTGCCAGCCCGGTTCATTGCAAATATAGTGGCTGCGACCGGCGAAGGGCAGAAACTCGGTCAGGCTCGCGGCATCTGTGTACGCCTTGAAATTCTTCTCGGTGAGGTGCGCAGGGATGATCTGATCCTCTTCACCACCAATCAGAAGAAGTGGTGCGTGGGGTGCATCGAGATCGATCCTGCCATCCTCACCCATGCAATCGCGCAGCACATTGCGGCTGTCATGCGTAGCCGTTGCCTCGAACTCGGCTGCAGCCTCGGCTTCGCTGAGCGTGTTGGCGAAGGTGCCATGGAAGGTTTTTTCATCCATAAGCACAGGCGCAATGCCCTTCAGGGGGTTTGCGATGATCGCGCTGTTCTTGATGAAGCCCCAGTCGAGATCGATCATCGCGTTAGGCGCGACCGAATTGATCGCAACGCCGCTCGACAGCAATCCGCGACTAAGCAGGATCTGGGTGATGAGCCCACCGACCGAATGACCGATCATGATCGGCAGGTCGTAACGCCGCACTTGGGCCTCGATCGCTTCGATCACCTCATGAAGGTGGAGATCGCCCAGGCCTTCAGGCGGGCTCTCACGCAGATCGACTGGATTTCCCGCATGAAGCGGCCAAGCCGGTGCCACGCAATCATAGCCCTTCTCGCTAAAATAGCTGGTCCATTTCTGCCAACTGACAGGATTTTGAAACATGCCATGGACGAATATTACGGTCTTCATGGAACACTCCTCGGCTGGTGGGGATGGCCGAGCGAACGGCTCAGGCCACTGTCCGTTCCAGCAGCCCAAGGCAGGATATTTACACCAGAAGAGGCTTGCGGGGCCATTTGTGGCGCGGCCCAGCGCATAGCTCGGTGCCAAAACTGATCTCTATCAATAAGATTTATGCTGCCGGTCATGGGGCTATTGTCGAGACCGTCGCGTTGTGGGGTGGCGAGACCGAGGATCGCCTTTGATGCGCCCATACATGCTGGCGCAGCCCATTTTCCCATGTCCAAGGAGCTATGCCCATGAGCCATGCGACAGACGATGCCCCTGCGGCCACTGCAAAGTCGAGCGAGCAGAAGAAAGAGGCCGCAACCGCCGTTGAGGGGGCGGGTCATGAAAACCTCATCGGCAAATCCGTGACCATCAACCGCCCTCGCGCAGAACTCTTTGCCTATTGGCGCGACTTCAGCCAGCTGCCCAGCTTCATGGATAATGTGGAGCGCGTGGACATTCTTACCGCTGAACGCTCCCACTGGGTGGTGAAGGCGCCGGCGGGAAAGACCGTCGAATGGGATGCCGTGATCACAGAAGAGATAGACGGTGAACTGATCGCCTGGACTTCTGTCGAAGGCGCTGACGTCCCCAATAGCGGCCGGATCGAATTTCGCGACGCAGGCGAACGCGGCACCATCGTCACGGCTACCATCACCTATGATCCGCCCGCCGGGTTCATCGGCAAGATCGTCGCCAAGATGTTCCAGCGCGAACCGGCCATTCAGGCGCGGCGCGATCTGCGGCGCTTCAAGCAACTCATGGAAACCGGCGAGGTCGCCACTGCCGCCCGCACTGCACAGCAATTTGCCGAGGAGAAGAACTGATGCGCGCGCTCACCTGGCACGGCAAGCATGATGTCCGCGTGGATACCGTCGACGACCCTGAAATCCTCAATCCGCGCGACGCCATCATCAAGATCAGCTCGACCGCCATCTGCGGTTCGGACCTGCACCTTTACGATGGCTATATCCCGACGATGAAAGCGGGCGACATCCTTGGCCATGAGTTCATGGGCGAGGTGGTCGAAACCGGTGCAAAATCGACGTTGAAGAAGGGTCAGCGGGTCGTGGTGCCTTTCACCATCGCCTGCGGGAGCTGCTACCATTGCGGCAAACACCAATATTCCGCCTGCGATAACGGCAATCCCGCCGACAATCAGGACATCGGCCAGGAAATGTATGGCCAGCCGATGTCCGGACTGTTCGGCTACAGCCATCTGACCGGCGGCTATGCGGGGGGCCAGGCCGAATATGTCCGTGTGCCATTTTCCGACATCGGGCCGATCGTCGTTCCCGATGGGTTGGATGATGACCAGGTCCTTTTCCTCTCCGATATTCTCCCGACCGGCTGGCAGGCGGCCGAATATGCCGACATCGAGCCGGGCGACACCGTCGCGGTCTGGGGATGCGGACCGGTCGGCCTGTTCGCGGTCCAGTCTGCCTTCCTGATGGGCGCGCAACGGGTGATCGCGATCGACCATTTTCCTCATCGCCTGGAGCTGGCGAAGCGCTTCGGCGCGGAAACCATCAATTATGAGCAATCGAAGACATATGAGGCGTTGATGGAGATGACCGGCGGCATCGGTCCTGATGCGGTCATCGACGCCGTCGGCCTCGAACCGCATGGCTTCTTCCTCGACAACGTGGTCGATCAAATCAAGGCGTCGATGTTCCTTGGCACCGACAGAACCCATTCGATCCGACAGGCCATTCATGCCTGCCGCAAGGGCGGACGCGTCTCCATGCCGGCCGTTTATGGCGGGTTCGTGGATAAGTTCCCGCTGGGCGCCTTTATGGAAAAGGGTCTGACGCTCAAGACCGGCCAGACCAGCGTCCAGCATTATATGCCCGCGCTGCTCGATGCGATCGTCGAGGGCAAGATCGATACGACCTTCCTCATCTCGCACCGCATGGGGCTGGAGGATGCGCCAAAGGGCTACAAGATGTTCCACGACCAGCAGAATGAGGTGACCAAGATCGTGCTGAAGCCCGGCCTTGATCGCGTCGCTGCGTGAGGAGAAAAGACATGGCTGATAAATTCGCAATCATCACCGGCGCATCGAGCGGGATTGGCGCTGAATTGGCAAAACTGGCGGCTAAGGACGGCTATGATCTCCTCGTCGTTGCCGACACGCCCTTTGCCGATGCCTCGGCTGGACTCGCAAGTTTTGGCGTCGCGGTCGATACGCTCGAGGTCGATCTTTCTATCGTACAGGGCGTCGATCAATTGCTCGATCGTACCGGCGGGCGACCGGTGGACTTGCTCTGCGCCAATGCGGGGCATGGCCTGGGACATGCGTTTCTCGACCAGCAACTGTCCGATTGGCGCCATGTCATCGACACCAACATCACCGGCACCATCTACCTTCTTCACAAGGTGCTCGGTCCGATGGTGGCGCGCGATTCGGGAAAGATTCTGGTCACCGGCTCGATTGCCGGTTTCATTCCCGGCAGCTTCAACGCGGTCTACAACGGCACCAAGGCTTTCATCGACAATTTCACCGAAGCGCTGCGCAATGAACTGAAGGATCATAAGGGCGTCACGCTGACGACGCTGATGCCCGGCGTGACCGACACGGAATTTTTCGACCGCGCTGGCCTGGGCGCCGACACTGCGGTGGGTGCCGACGACAACAAGGCCGATCCGGCCAAGGTTGCAAAGGATGGCTGGGACGCGCTCCTGGCCGGAAAGGGCCATATCGTTTCGGGCTTCTCGAACAAGCTGCAGGTCGCAGCAGCGGGTCTCGTTCCACAATCGTTATTGGCTGAGCAGCATCGCAAGATGGCTGAGCCCGGCAGTGCGCAATAGGAGGCTGAGATGTCCGAAGACACCCGCAAGGTAGCGCGAGGGCCGCTCGGCGATGCGCGTCCAGACCATGAGGCTGAGGTTGATCGGCCTAAGGGTAAGCACTCAGAAAAGGTCGAGGACCGGCCTAATGTCGGCACGGTAAAACCTGAGGACTATCCGGCCGGGGATCGCGACAGCGCGCGCCCGGACTGAGATGTTTCAAACTATCGCCGGAGGCCCGATGGACAGCCCGATCCCCTTTACGCCCGACATCGAGCGGATTGACCAGGATGAGGCGGACGTAAATGCCGAACTGGCGGACACTTTCCGCCAAATCATCGAGACCACATATCGTGATCTGGGCCATGGGTTTAGCGGCGTCCATGCCAAGAGTCATGCCCTTCTTCAGGCGCGCGTTCGCGTGCTTGAAGGATTGCCGCCTCATTATGCGCAGGGCGTTTTTGCCGAGCCGAAGAGCTTTGATGCTTTGGTAAGAATATCCACCGGTGCTGGCGACATATTGCCTGACAGCGTCTCATTGATCCGTGGCTTTGCAATCAAGCTCGTCGGCGTCGAAGGCGAGCGGCTGGCAGGGAGCGAAGGCGACAGTACGCAGGATTTCCTGTTCGCCAATGGTGTTGCCTTTCCGACCCCGGGTCCAAAGAAGTTCCTCGCGAACCTGAAGCTGCTCGCCAAGACGACCGACAAGGTCGAAGGACTCAAAAAGGCAGTATCTGCCGTCTTTCGGACGGCCGAGAAGGGCGTCGAAGCACTGGGCGGAGAGAGCGCTTTGCTCGAACAGCTTGGCGGCCATCGCCACACCCACCCCCTTGGCGAGAGCTTCTTCACCCAGGCGCCGATCCGTTACGGCAACTATATCGCCAAGCTTGGCGTGGTCCCGCTCTCAGAGAATTTCAAGGCACTCGAAGGCCAGGAAATCGACATCGCTGGTCGCGACGATGCGCTGCGCGAAGAGATTGCCAGCCTGTTGGCGGCGCAAGGCGGTGAATGGGAAATACGCGTTCAGCTTGCCCGTGATCTTGCTGCCAATCCGATCGAGGATGCGTCGGTTGCCTGGCCTGAAGAGGCCAATCCCTATGTTGCGGTCGCGGTCATCAGCATTGCGCCACAGCCGAGCTGGACTTGGGACAGAGCGCGGGTGCTCGACGATCAGACAGCGTTCAATCCTTGGCATGGGATCGAGGCGCATTGTCCGCTCGGTGCGGTGATGCGAGCGCGCAAAGTAGCCTATGTTGCGTCGTCCGAAATGCGCGGGCGGTTGAACGGCTGCCCTTTCCATGAGCCGTCAAATGCGAAGCTACCCGATGCCGAATAAGGAGAGATGCGATGCCGAAAGGTGACAAGTCGAGCTATAGCGACAAGCAGAAACGCAAGGCCGCCCATATCGAAGAGGGATATGAGGATCGCGGCGTTTCTCACAAGGAGGCCGAGCGTCGCGCCTGGGCGACGGTCAATAAGGAATCGGGCGGCGGAAACAAATCGGGTTCCGGACGCGGCAAGGCTGAAAATCATGACAGTTCCCGCAAGGGCGGACGCAAAGGCGGTTCCAACCAGAGCGCTTCCGACCGGTCAGCTGCCGCGAAAAAGGGTTGGGAAACGCGGCGGCGTAAAGGCAACGCCTGATTTCCTGCCTCATGGGCAATGATGACCAGACACCAAAATCCTAATCTGCAAGCAGGAAAAGATCATGGTCCTCAAGGCGCTGGCGATAAATTGTACGCTCCTCCTCAAATCCGGCCGAGCTTCGAAAAACTTTGAAAGCACGCTAGGCTATCTCGGCACAAGGCAGACCAAAGGCTGCCGGTCCCACGCCCAAAGGGCATCATCACAACAACAGTCTGGTGCATAGGGACCGGCATCGACCTGCCAATAGCCCATAACCGTCCGGTCATCGGCAAGATCGCACGACGACCCAGTCGATCGATGACGGAATATCCTGAAACACAATGGCCCGGCGCACTTGAAGTGAGAATATGAGGGCGTCGCAGCGTTGTGTCGGGTGCCTTTAGTCCAGGCCGGTATGAGGATAAACGCACGATATCCTCGACGCGGCATTTGCTGGCAGGGCCAAAAGCCCCGTCGATCTGCCTCATGCAAGATCGAAGGGGCAGGGAGACGGGTCATTGGCGATCACCGCCATGGCCCGTCCGTACACGCAGAGATTCTGAAAAAGGAACGTTCGCTCAGGACTTGAGGCCCTTAGCCATGTTGAGATGGGCTGTCACGATGGGAACAAGCTTGGTCGCGAATTCCTTCAACGAGGGAACGTCCCCATTGGCAGAATAGGCTTTGAGCGTTTCGAGCGTCTCCTGATGTCCCCGGGTCTGCGCTTCGATATAGGCGGCATCGAAGTCTGCCCCTTTCTTGCCCTTGAGCGCGTCGAGCGACTGTTGCTGCGCGATGGACAGGAGCGGCTTGGGCACGATGGTTGGCGACGCAGCGCTCGCAGCCTGGCCGAGCTTTGCCGTTGAATCGGTATGCGCCTTGATCATCGACTCCGCGAATTTCTTTACGGACGCCGACTGGCTGTTGGCTTGCGCCAATCTCGAGCTTTCGATTTCGAATGTATCGCTCGCCGCTGCTGTATTGGCGAACGTCTGGCCTGCGCTCTCCGCAACGGGCGCCGGTTCGATGGCGTTGACGCTGTTCACCGGCGCTGCCGCGGCGTTGTTGGACGTCGTATCGACCTTCTTGCCGCATCCGCCAAGTGTCAGCGCTGCCAATGATATCGCCACCGTCGCGAAATGCATCTTCATCTATTGTCTCCCGGATCATCCTCTGTCGGAACGTCAACCCGCCGCGGCCAAGCTCGTTCCCACGGGACCCTTCTTTGCCACCCGCCGTTTGTTGATGATTGAACCATCACATGGAGGACAGGCACATGGGCATTTTCAGCAAGATCAGGGACAAGATTTTTGGTCATGACGACCAGAAGGCAA
The DNA here is from genome assembly GCF_900109095.1 of Sphingobium sp. AP50. Classification (GTDB taxonomy): domain Bacteria; phylum Pseudomonadota; class Alphaproteobacteria; order Sphingomonadales; family Sphingomonadaceae; genus Sphingobium. The sequence goes on along the minus strand of NZ_FNYZ01000022.1, from coordinate 30,548 downwards.
GCAATGGCGCTCCTGCACCCGCCACGAATGTCCAGACGGCCAGCCCGACCCCGCCAGCCACTACGCCCCCTGCGTCGCCCGCCACCGCCACCGCGTCACCTGAGGCAGCCTCGCTGCCGCAGGTCGATGTCGGCGCGGTTCTCTCGGCCATGGCCGACGCCAAGGGAGGCGGGGGAAATTATCAAAGTTCGATCGTCGATCTGCTGAAGCTGCTCGATCTTGATTCCAGCCTTGCGGCGCGCAAGGAACTGGCAGACGAACTGGCTGTCCATGAGGGCGCTGATGGCAGCGCCGAGCAGAATATCGCGCTGCACAGGGCGGTGATGACGAAACTCGCTGAAAATGGCGGCGTGGTTCCCGATAGCCTGCGCGACTAAGACCTCTGGCCGTGCCGCTCCTTCCGGTGGCGGCCCGGCGTTATACTGTCAGAACCATTTCTGTTGCGATGGTGGCCCCGCGGTGACGCGGGGCCATCCTTGCGTCAGGCGATCCCTGCGCCGCCGGTCACGCCGTAGACTTCACCGGTGATATAGCTGCCCTCCTGCGAGGCCAGCAGCACATAGACGGGCGCGATCTCGACCGGCTGACCAGGGCGGCCGAACTGGCTCTGCTCCCCGAACTTGGTGACCTTGTCCTGCGGCTGACCGCCACTGGATTGCAGGACCGTCCAGAATGGACCGGGGGCAACCACATTTGCCCGGATGCCCTTTTCGATCAGCTGTTTGGCCAGCGCCTTGGTATAGGCGACGATGCCGGCCTTGGTCGTGGCATAATCGAGCAATATGGCCGAGGGCTCATAGGCCTGGACGGAGGCGGTTGTGATCACCGACGCGCCGGCGGGAAGATGCGGCACGGCGGCCTGTGTGATCCAGTGCATGGCGTAAAGATTGGTCTTGAGCGTGCGGTCAAAATCTTCCGAGCTCACGACCTCAACATCATCGCGATATTGCTGGCTGCCAGCGTTGATGACGAGAATGTCAAGCCCGCCAAGGCCATTTACCGCTTCATCGACGAGCTTGCGGCACCAGTTCTCGTCCGTAATGTCGCCAGGTAGTGCGACCGCCTTGCGGCCCTCTGCCTCGATCAGGGCGATGACCGCCTTTGCGTCCTCCTCTTCGCTTGGAAGATAGGAGATGGCGACATCGGCGCCCTCGCGCGCATAGGCGATAGCGGCAGCTCGGCCGATGCCGCTGTCACCGCCAGTGACCAGCGCCTTGCGGCCCTTGAGTTTGCCCGAGCCGGTATAGCTTTCCTCGCCATGGTCAGGCCTGGGATCCATGTCCGCAGCGATACCGGGAACCGGCTGCGGCTGCTCTGGAAAGGGGGGCTTGGGATATTGTGCGCGCGGGTCCTGCATGGTGAGACGCTCTGCCATGTTCGCTCCTTGCTGATGGGGATGATGGACGACAGTCCGGTTTGCCGTTCTGGGCGACACGTCAAACTACGAGCCGCAGCGCCATCGAGTTCCACACCGGGCTCAGCGGGATGGCAATCTTATTCAAAGCTCTGATCTGGATCAGGAAAACAGGCCGCCTCTCGTGCGTTCTCGCCTGAAATCAGTTCAAGGGAATGTCGTCATCAACAGGACTCAGCTCGACAACGCTCGCCCCCGGCGCGACGCGGAAAACTATCTTCATCTCGAACATTATGCGGCCCTGGGCGATGGCCGGACCTTGGCCCTGAGCGGTAGCGATGGGTCGCTCGACTGGTGGTGTGTCCCCAATCTCGATTCTCCGCCCCTGTTCGATAGGTTGCTTGATCCGCAGGAGGGCGGCTACTTCTCCATCACGCCTCGTGAAACGTTCGAGGTCGAGCGGGCTTATCGTCCCGAGAGTAATGTTCTCGAGACTATATTCAAGACCGCTGGCGGCAAGGCGCGAATGGTCGAATCGCTCAACAGCGGCTCTGCGGGACGCTTGCCCTGGTGCGAATTGGCGCGGCGGATCGAGGGGCTGGAAGGCTCGGTACATTTCGATATCGCGTTGAGGCTCGGGCATCGCGCCGGGACCGCTTCGCCCTATATGCAGAATGTCGCAGGCCATGATGTCTTCCATGTCGGCAGCGTGCTGGGTCTCTTTCTGCCGGGATCAGGCGTGATCATCGAGCATCTGGGCGATAGTGGCGCGACTGCAAGTTTGACGATCGAGGAGGGCCAGACGGAGTTGCTCGCGATCGTGGCGGGCGAGGACGAACCGCTGGTGGCGCCTTCGCTTGACGAAATAGACGCCCGGATCGACGGCTCGGACAATGAATGGCGCACATGGGCGCAGACGGTCCAATGTGACGGACCTTATCGGGAGGCATTGGTCAGAAATGCCCTCGTCCTCAAGCTCCTGCTCTTTTCGCCCAGCGGTGCGATCGCAGCGGCGGCGACCACCTCTCTTCCTGAACGGATTGGCGGGTCGAAAAATTACGACTATCGCTTCGCCTGGATCCGCGACGCAGGCTATACCATTAACGCCCTCCTGCGCGTTGGTGCCCAGGCGGAGGCGAAGGCTGCTCTGACGTGGCTGCTCAAGCAAATCGAGAAAGTGGGGCCGCGCGTCTGCTATTCGATCTGGGGCGGCGCAGCTTCAGACGTCCGGACAGTCGATCTGCCTGGCTATCGCCGTTCAGAGCCGGTTGTTGCTGGAAATCGCGCCACGGATCAGCGGCAGCATGGAATTTATGGCGATATCTTCGAGACCGCGGCATGCTTCGTAGACCATGGCAATATTCTGGACGCGCGCAGCGCAGAAATATTGGCCCATCTTGCCGATCAATGTGCAGACATCTGGCGCCAGAAGGATAGCGGCATCTGGGAGCTTGCCCAGGAGCAGCATTATACCATGTCGAAAATCAGTTGCTGGCAGGCCCTGGCCCGCGCGGTCGAGCTGGCCGACGCAGGACAATTGCCGACGACGTGCCGCGATCGCTGGTCACGCGAACGAGACAGGGTCGAGGCCTGGATAACGGAGCATTGCTGGTCCGAGAGCCTCGGCGCCTATAGTTTCTATCCGGGCTCGGATCGCCTCGATGCGTCCCTCGCCCTTGCTGTGCGCTTCGGGTTCGATGGACGGGATCGCCTTCGTCGAACGATCGAGGCGATCGATCGGGAGCTCGGCTGTGGACCCTATCATTATCGCTATTCCGGAGCCGACAAGGAAGAAGGCTGCTTCCTCGCCTGCACCTTCTGGATGGTCGAGGCCAAAATTCTGCTTGGTCAGCCTGAAGCGGCGTCCAGGGCATTTACCCAAGCGATTGAGGGGCTGGCGCACACAGCTGGCGTATATCCTGAAATGATCGATCCTGTGTCCGGCCGCTATCTGGGCAACATGCCGCAAGGGCTGACCCATCTTGCGATCATTCAGGCCCTCATGTCGCTGCAGGCTGGCAGCGGCTAGGCTCCCCTGAACATGGTCCAGCTTCCAGGCTCCGCTGAAACCTGTAGGGTTCAAGGCTGCTGGTTATAGGATGGGCCGCTATGCTCGGTCGCGACGTTGTTGCCGGTGGCCTGATCCTGTTCAAGTTCCTCGCCATGCCAGACATTTCTCGCGACAAATATGAAGATGAAGAGGGCGATGATCACGCCGCAAATGACCGCGCCGGCCTTTGCGAGGCGGCGCGGCGAGGGCTTCTCGTCCGATGTCATCATCCGGCATCCTCCAAAAATAATTCGCCTTCCTCTTCGCCATCCCAAAAATGCGCACGTTCGCCAATCACCTGGATTAGGACGAGGCCAGGTGTCTGCGGGCCCTGCGGCCACCATTTTTCCAGGCCTTTCGTCCAATGCGCTTCAAATTGGTCCTTATCGCGGATGAGCAAGGCGGTGCCTTCTACCGCCAAAAAGAAGGGGCGCTGGCCTAGCAAACCCGATTTTCCTTGATAGCTGAGGTTGACCGCGGGGTCGGCCTCAATATCCGACACCATGCGCGCGGTATCTTCCGAAAAAAACCAGGCGCTACCCTTATAATCGACTTCACGATTATTGCTCATCGGACGCGATCCGATCGCACCGTCGCCTGTATGGGTGGCGAGCATGGCGAAATCGATCTCTTTCATCTTGTGCGACAGATCTTCAACCGACATGGACATGGCCATCAACTCCTATTGTTTCGGCACCAACGCACGAACAGGAATAATGGGCCATTCCACAGTTCAGCATCGCAACGAGTATCCATCTGCTTGCAAACAATTACCCCTGCGCAAGCTTTGTCGCCTGCGATGGAAGATTGGCCTCTGCCTGGGCGTCGGATGATGACGCACGGCGACCGCCACGGACCATTTCCTCTATCCAGGTCAAAAGCAACTGGTTGTAGGCGCGCCGGCCGCCTTCATCCCGCAGCGAATGATCAGCGCCCTTTAGAATACGGTAGCTCAGCGAATTACTGTTGTGGAACGCCGACATATAGGAGCTGATGGTCGCGTGCGGAACATAATCGTCATGTTCCGATTCAACGATCAGAACGTCGCCGGCAAAGCGCTCGCAAGCGGCAAGAGCCCTGTCTTCCCGGCCCGTTCGAAAGCGCGCCCGATAGGCATTGATGAGATCGCGGTCGAGCTTCGCCTTGGGCACATCCCAATGTTCGTCAGGATAGAGCGCAGGAACACGAAGCGCCAACCAGTTGACCGGACGAGCCGCAGTGAGCAATGCCGCGAGATAGCCGCCATAGCTGGTGCCGACGACCGCAATCGCCGACGGATCGACCTGGTCCTGCCTGACGAGATAATCATAGGCCGCTGTCACATCTGCAAGGCCGTGCGAACGGGTTACGACATTGCGCTCCTCGGCATGTTTGGCATGGCCTCGCAGATCGAACGTGAAGCAGATGCAGCCCAGTTGAGCGATCTCCTCGGCTCTCACCATATCCTGCTCGCGCGAACCGCCCCATCCGTGGATGAAAAGGATGCCAGGGACGAGCTTGTCAGGCGACAACAAGGTTGCTTCCAGGCTCTCTCCCTGGACATCAAAGGTTAACTGACTGCCTGTCATTCCAACTCCATCGCATATTTTGTCATTGGCCCTGCGACGGGATCGACACCGCTATAATAGATAATGCTGCCATCCGGAGCGGCATCGGCCTCGCCATAAATCTCCATCGTCATGCATGTCACAGCCGACCGTTCGGGATCACGCGCCAGGGCTTCGAACGCCGCGATCTCCGCGCCGCTCGCGCCGCCAGCACGCCAACTCTGCTCGAGCACGCCGATGCGACGTTCCCCGTAGGAATTGACGCCGGCTGCTACATCGTAATTGCGGCGAGACGCCAGCAAATCCGGATAGAAACGTGAGACGATAGCATCATAGGCGATCGCTTTATCGATACCCTGCTGCAATTCCTCGGCCAAATCGAGGCTCGCAAGCCGCTCCAGCCCCCCCCTCACGACATGTAGGGTGGAGCCGCCATAGACAGTCGCGCCGCTGTTGTTACTGGTGAGCCGCTGCGTACCCCAATAGGAGATCGCCTCGCCAAACAGTCGCGTCGTGCCGACGCTGTAAGTGACGACATCATCGAGATTCTCCTCGATCACCACCCCATGTCTGGCGATGGCAGCCTCGTCGAGCTGGGCCATTGCTTCGTTTAATTCCTTGACCGACGTAACGACGAACTGGCCTAGTCCGGCAGTGGCTTCAACCTCCTTCAGGCGGATCGCCGTACGCCCGAGCATATCAAGAGCGGCAGCGCGGACCGTATCGAGAGTGAAGGCCGACCAGCCTGAAAGCACATGGGGCGCAAGAGCGGAGCCCAGTTCAGGACACCATCCGGCCGGAATTGCGGGATCGTCCCTGAAGGCCGGATGTGTGATGACCTTGCTGCCGACAAAGGGAAACGGCACGACGCCCCCGTAGATCTGGCTCTCGGTCCGGATGCCCAGTTCTTTCGCCGTCGAAAGGTCAATCGTCCCCGTTGGAATGAACAGCGTGTCAGTTGGACCCCCTGAAGTCTGTTGCTCGCCCAAAATGTCATGATCGACAAATCTTCCCTTGCCGAGACTGGCTATCCTGCGCGCAAGCTCACTCCGCGAGGCTCTGTCATGCTCATTGTTGAGGCTACTGGATTGACTGGGATGGATCTTCACAAAATGGGTCTGATGCGAGCGAGCCATTGGACCTCACGGAATTCGAGGGACTGCCAAGTGGCAGTCTTGCAACAACCCCACGCCCGAACATTATATCCATGGCTCGATAGACATGCCTTCCTTGTTGAGGGTTCATATGAGGATCTGGTCATGACTTTGTCTGGAATGCGCGCCACCAGGGCATTTCGCCGCGCAAATGCCCCTGTTCGCCCGCAAAATGATCCATGATTTCATGCAGGTGGTCAGCGCATGCGAGCACCAGGATCCAGCTTGGATCGCTTTTATTTTGCGTCGCAAGGTCTCGGAGGAGAGAAATTTCCTCCGCCATGAGCGTTAATGCTTCGACATCATCACGCATGCATGATTCCCGGCTAATAAGTTCCTCTCATTCCGGTGAACTCGATTGAAGAGAGAAATATCCTTGATCGTGCTTCATTTCCGGGCACGAACGGGGATCATTTGGGCACTCTATCCATTTCTGCGAAAAGGAAAAAGCGGAGAAGCAGATGCATTGGCCGAGGAAATTGACAATCGTTCGGCATGGTCAGAGCGCAGGCAATGTCGCGCGGGATGCTGCCATGCAGGCCAATGTCGATCGCATAGCTCTTTCCGAGCGAGACGCGGACGTACCCCTGAGCGACCTTGGCCGTAACCAGGCCCGAGCGCTCGGACATTGGTATGCCGGTGAGGCACCACATAAGCGTCCCGATGTGCTCCTTGCCTCCCCCTACCGACGCGCTTACGAGACTGCCGATCTATTTCGCCAGGCTGGAGGCTGCGCAAGCAATGTGCCCATCTGCTTTGATGAGAGGCTGCGGGAGAAAGAATTCGGTATCCTTGATGGACTTACATCCATGGGAGTGAATAGCATTGAGCCGCAGCAGGCAGAATTTCGCAAGCTGTTAGGCAAATTCTATCATCGCCCCCCAGGGGGTGAAAGTTGGTGCGATGTCATTTTGCGACTGCGCTCCGTCATGGACACGATTGCGCTTCATCATGCAGATCGGCATGTGATGATCTTCACCCATCAGGTCGTGGTGCTATGTTTGCGTTACATCGTCGAAGGCATGACCGAGGCTGAGATATTAGAGATCGACCGTGAAGGCGATGTCGCCAATTGCGCCATCACCGAATATGCGTTCGACGCGGACAGTGGCAAAAGGGGAGGACTATTGCTTGGTCGATACAATGTGACGGCCCCGGTCGAGCAGGACGACACGCCCGTGACCCGTGCGCCCGATGCCATTGCCGGCGCACGCGGATGAGCTGCCTCCCGCTCGACGAGGCGTGGCTGAAGCGACATCCGCTGCCGGCGATCGAGCAAGGTGCCGACAAAAACAGCCGGGGCCGCGTTCTGGTCGTGGGAGGTTCGGAATTTGTGCCTGGTGCGCTTCGCCTTACCGGAGAAGCCGCGCTGCGCGCAGGTGCCGGAAAGCTGCAAATGGCTACGGTGCAATCTTCGGCTCTGTCTTTGGGTGTTCTTGTGCCCGAGGCCGCCATGATCGCTCTGCCTGTCGACGGCGATGGAGAAATCGCTTCCAACGCGGCGACATTATTGACGGATCGGATCGCCGCCTGCGATACGCTCATTCTGGGGCCGGGTATGAGCACGACTGCAGGTACAAAGGCGTTCTTGATCGATCTGCTCGACCGGCTCTGCTTTTCTGGCAGTCTCATTCTCGACGCAGCCGCGCTTGTCGTTCTTCGTGAATATAGCCCGTCCGGTGGGGGCTTGGGCGATAGAACGATTTTGACGCCTCATCATGGCGAAATGGCCGCCTTGAGCGGTTTGTCTCTCGAAGAGATCCGGACTGAGCCCGCCGCGGTCGCAATCGAGATGGCGGCGCGGTGGAACGCGGTTATTCTCCTCAAAGGAGAGATCAGCTATCTGGCGTCGCCTGACGGACAATGTCTTGTCCACAGCGGCGGCTGTGTAGGTTTGGGGACAGCAGGATCAGGTGACGTCCTTGCTGGCCTCATAGGTGGCTTGACTGCCAGAGGCTCGGCTGCATCTCTCGCTGCTGCCTGGGGTGCGTGGATCCACGGACAAGCCGGTAAAGCCGCGGCGGCGGCGATTGGCGAACTGGGCTTTCTGGCACGCGAACTTATTCCGGTCATACCCGCACTGATTGAAGGCACGCTCAACAGCCTTCCTCGCGGTAAGACTGTTCAAAGACCCTGAATCATATCGCACCGTTCACATAGACGGATTCTGGCTGTTGGTGGGTAGGATTTTGACCGGAACTGACTTGGCTGCAAGTACATGGCTCTGCTCTGCGTGATGCTCGACAGGGATGAGGCAGTTACATTCTGGATAATAAGCACCCAGGCATCCGCTAGGAATGTCGTACGGGGTCACGATCAGGCCTGAGCGCCGACGTGTAATTTCGTCATCCAGGGCGCACTCAAGCGTCACGATGTCGCCTTCGCTCAACGCTTCACGCACCATGTCTTCAGCGTTCATAAACAAAACGTCCCGCGTGCCCTTCACACCACGGAAGCGATCGTGGAACCCATATATGGTAGTGTTGAACTGGTCATTCGAACGCAAAGTCATCAGGCGATATCGCCCTGCAACGTCAGCAAAACCAGTGGCCGAAAGACCGGTTGGAACATGAAACTCCGCCTTCCTGCTAGGCGTGAGCCAAATGCGCTCTGATGCCTTATTGCCTTTCCAGAAGCCGCCGGGCTGAAAGAGGCGTCCATTGAAATTTTCAAAGATATCGGGGTAGGTCGCTTCAATCGCATCCCGGATGCGTGCATAGTCGGCAACCCATCCGTCCCAATCTATTCGAGGGTTGGATGGCACGATCCGTTTAGCGATGGCAGCCACAATTGCAGGCTCCGAAAGAAGATGTGGGCTGGCAGGCTTTGCCTTACCCACGGAGCCATGGATGCAGCTGCTCGAATCCTCGACTGAAACGGCCTGCGGGCCGCTAGCCTGGATATCCTGCTCGATCCGCCCGAGGCAGGGAAGAAGATAGGCGACGCGGCCCGGTAAAAGATGGCTTCGATTAAGCTTGGTGGCTATATGGACGGTAAGGTCTAGCGAAGGCCATGCCGCCTCCATCGGCCCTGTGTCCGGAACGGCACGGAGAAAATTGCCTCCCATCCCGATGAAGGCTTTGACCGACCCATCGATTACACCGCGACAGGTTTCGATCGTGTCCAGCCCTTTTTCCGTGGGCGGATCGAAGCTGTACAGCTCCTTCAACTTCTCGACAGGGGCCAGGTCTGTTTTCTCTGTAATGCCTACCGTGCGCTGTCCCTGAACATTGCTATGGCCGCGAACGGGTGTTGGGCCAGCACCGGGTTTACCGATGTTGCCGCGCAGGAGAAGGAAGTTGACCAGCATGCGAACGTTTTCGACGCCCCTCACATGTTGTGTAAGGCCCATGCCGTAGATCGCCATCACAGCTTTTGACATCGCATAGACGCGTGCCGCTTGCTCCAGCGCGCCACGGTCGAGCCCTGCTTCCCGCTCGATATCGTGCCACTCGGTAGCGCGAACCCGGTCGGCGAAAGCGTCGAAATCATGGGTATGTCTTTTTATGAAATCATGGTCGAGAACAGGAGCATCTCCCGCTGCGGCAGCGACATCGTCCCATTCGATAAGAAACTTGGCCAGGCCCATGATAGCAGCGATATCGCCGCCTGCCTTAACCTGATGATATTGGGTCGAAATGCCCGTTTCGGATAACGTCGCCATTTCGATCGGATTTTGTGGATCGGTAAATCGCTCGAGCCCGCGTTCACGCAGGGGATTGAAGGTAACGATCTCTACCCCTCGCTTGCGCGCGGCGCGCAGGTCATGGAGCATCCGCGGCGCGTTCGACCCGACATTTTGGCCAAAGAAGAATATTGCATCGCACTCTTCAAAATCCTTGAGCTGCGTCGTTCCGACAGGGACGCCGATAGCCGCCTTGAGGCCGACAGAGGTGGATTCGTGGCACATGTTCGAGCTGTCGGGCAGGTTCTGGTTACCGTACATTCGGGCCATCAGGCCGTACATGTATGACGCCTCCAGACTGGTGCGGCCCGACGAATAAAATATGACAGAATTGGGATCATAGGTGCCTAGCGCCGCAGCAATGGCATCAAATGCTTCATCCCATGAACAGGCGACATATTTGTCTAAATCTATGTCATATCGCATGGGATGCGTCAGCCGCCCATGTTGCTCGAGATCATAGTCCCGCCACTGCCGGAGCGCGGTGAGACTATAGTCCTTGAAAAACTCAGGCGTTGTGCGCAGTTTAGTCAGTTCCCATGCCGTCGCCTTGGCACCTTCCTCGCAAAATTCGGCGGGATGGGGATGGGCAGGCTTGGGCCAGGCGCAACTGACACAGGCAAAGCCAGCGGGTTTGTTTTGCCGGGCAAGCTCTCTTAACCCTTGAACGGGCAGCTGCTCGCGAGGCAAGATTTCTGCGAGGGAACGAACCGACCCCCAGCCGCCGGCCGGCCCCTCGAACGTCTCGATACGGGGTTTGTCAGATTTTTGCCTGGCCATAGCTTTTCCGTTCCTTTTCCCAGTCAACGGCAACGAGCGGGGTTGGCGTTGGTTCAGATCGCCGACGAAGCGAGAAATGTCCCCGGGACGAACGAGAAGCGCGACGTTAATTGCACTTGCACATTTTGCTAACCGCTGACCGACCGAGGCGAAGGAAATGTCAGCGACCGTTATGGCTATGCGCATGAAACCGTCGCAAGACCGGCCTGGATCCCCCCCCCGTATTCAGGCTTTGCCTTGACGCGTATAAAATAGCGCCGCAATAATGGCGGCAGAGCCAATGCCGATAGCGGCCAGAATTTTTAATGAATTGGCGATGTCATCGCGCTCATTCGATCCAGTCGAAGGCACATCTGACTCCAGTTCCGCAGAATGTGGCAAAGGATGTGCAGGATAGGGTGCTACGCTACCTGCGGGGACTGGAGGCCTTTGTGACATGTAAATTTCTCCTTATGACCAACTTTACTGGCGACGGATTGAACGGATATCGGCGTTAGGCCCGATGGAAAGACTCATGCATGCATTGAGATCCAGACAGCCGCCAACAGAAGAGCAGCGACAAACGCTATCACCATATAGCTTCCCAGCGAGCGTGTAGCGGTCTTGGGCGTATGTGCCTTATGATAGGTTTTTTCGTTTCCGGGCTTCATGCTGGTCCTTTCTGTCAATGATTGATGAACGAGCGAGTCAGTGACCGGTTGCAGATTGCATTTCCTTGTTTCAGCTCGGCACCAATATTGAAATTATGAGTTCAGGCGGACATGAAGTTAAATATCCATGCCCACCTCGATTATGAGTTCCGTGACCCGACGGACGTGCTGCTGCAAGTTGAGGCGGCAAATATCCCGGAGCAAGCAATCGACTGGACCAATCTGGTCTTGCCTCTGGCAGATCACATCGCAAGGGTGCCAGCGCAGGATTGCATCGGTGAAAGAATATGGCTTCGGATAGCCGGTAAGATGGTGGTGGATTATCGCGCTACGGTGACGATAAACCGCAATTTGGCCGACTGTCGGACATTGTGCAAGATACCCCCACATCTGCTGCCCGGTGAAACGGTGCCCTACCTGCTGTCCTCTCGCTACTGCGAAGCCGATCGATTTCACAGCTTTGTTGACGCCGAGTTCGGAACGTTGGAGGGCGGCGAACAGATCGTGGCCATGCGAGACTGGGTGCATCATCATCTGAGCTATGTGCCAGGATCGAGCAACGTGATGACCACGGCAGCCGACACTTTCATTTCTCGGCGCGGTATATGCCGCGACTATGCTCATCTTCTCATTACATTGGCACGTGCGGCCGGCATCCCTGCCCGGATTGCAAGCGTCTACGCCCTTGGAGTTGATCCTCCCGATTTTCACGCTGTAGCGGAAATTTTCCTGGGCGGCGAGTGGCATCTTGTCGACGCGACCGGAATGGCCCGAGAAGCTGGCATGGCAAAAATTGGGGTCGGCCGGGACGCCGCAGACATCGCCTTCCTGACGGCATTTGGACAGGCGCAACTGATAGATCAGTATGTATCTGTGGAGCCGCACCGGGAATAAGCGATTGAAGGTCCCGTCACGTTTCGCAACTGGCCTGCAGCCGCCAGAGCCAGGTCTGGCTCAAGGCGTCAGATGACCAGCGCTGTAATCCTGAGCGGTTCTGGAGTGTAGCGCATAGGAGCGATACGTCACGCGGCAACGTTGCCCGGCAATCGCATTCCATCGGCCCTCTGCAGGAGGGCCACGCACTTTTCGAAACTGAATGATGCAACGTGCGATTGACTGCCATCGGCATGACGGACGCTGAGTTCCCACAGCATGTCGGACGAGATGCAAATTGCGCGCGCTTCGTCATCCTCGAACTGGACGAGTTCACCCCGGCGCTCGCGGTCGAGGAGATGCCGCGCTACCGTAGTTTGCATCTCACGATGGGCGTTACAGCGCATTTCGACAGTCTCGACGCGGTTGGCGAACCATTGCAATGTTCGGGATTCAAATAGCACGGGCGTCTCCAGCACAGGAAATCTGAGCACCCAATGAGACGCGCGTTCAGCTTCGTTGTTCCGCTTTTATTTAGAAGCTTTATCGAGGTTAATAAGAAAAGGTTCTCGGGCAAATAATTGATGCGCGGGGCGGGTCTGATCGAGCATAAGATATGTGTCTTGCCACCATGCAATAGGTGGTAGGCCTCCAGTAGCTATAATCGGTGCTGCTGCGCGGATCAGAACGGCGCAGGTCAGGCGGACATCACCATGGCGGCGGGTAAATGCAAGAATATGACCTGCCCTTGGCCCTTCGACCAGCAAGGGTTCATATATCCCGGACGCAAAAAGCTCGGGGTTGTCGCGCCGCATTGTCAAAAGCCTGTGAATGAGTTGCAGCTTAACATCTGCGCCGATATGGGGCACCGCGATCGAAGCTTTCCGATGCGAGTAATCTACAGCCCGCCGATTGTCAGGGTCGACCAGGCTGAGATCTTCTGCCTCACAGCCTTGATAGGTGTCAGGGACGCCCGGTAAGGAGAATTTGAGCGCCGTCTGAACAAGGGTGTTGATCCGTGAAGCAGGCTCGATCTGCTTGGTGAACTTTGCAAGATCGCCCGTAAAACCGGGGCTTGCGAGCAGATTATAGACCAGTCCGGCCGCTTGCTTTTCATAGTCGAGGTTCGGATCTTCCCAACTTGATCGCAACCGGGCCTCGCGCAGTGATTTTTGCTGCCAGCCAAGGATACGCTCAGCAAAGTGGGGGGACGTCCCATCATCCGGCCAGGCACCAAGCAAGGTCTGAAACAATTGATAGCGATCGGCGGGATGGATGTCGGGGCCAAGATCTTCAGCAAAAACGCTCCATTGATGAACGCGGTCCGCCCAAAGATCGGGAATGCCGCTCAAGACAGCGATGCGCGCGCGACTATCCTCGCCGCGCTTGTGATCATGGGTCGCGGTCGCCAGCATCGCGCCTGGAAAGTCACGCGCACGGTCCATAACCCGGCGGTGGAATTCCGCGGGCGAGATCGCAAATTGTTCAGGCGCCGATCCGACCTCATTAGCCGATAGTAGAGGGGCACGGCGATAGAAGGCGGTGTCCTCGACCCCCTTTGCAGCGATGGGCGCAGAGAGTTGCTGAAATTTGCGTACGGCTTCGGCAGCAAGATCGCCTGTAACAGGACCATCGCCTGCAAGCCAGGCAAGGATTTGTCGGGCTACCGGTCCTTCGCCAGGCGGAAGGTGCGACAGCACTGCTTCCCATGCTTCCGTTCGCGCTGCCTCGTCGCTGGTTGGTGCCGAGCGCCCGTCACCATAGGTGCGATAGACCGGAAAACTCTGCAACAGACAGGCGATCGCGCGACGAAGCATCGGCGGCGTCCATGCCTCGATGTGGGGCTGCCCGCTGCTCTGCGCGAGCCGCCTGAAGGCTTCAACGCAGGCAGCCAATTGCGCCTCGAACTGCCAATCAAGTATGTCGCGCTTCGCCTGTCGGACCACGGTCTGCGGGTCGGCATGGTCGGGATCCAGGGAAGCCCATAGGCTGGTAAGTGGCGCCTCGCCTGCTGGCTCGTGGAGCAGGGCCGTGACATCGCGCATGAAATCATAGCCGCTCGTCCCATCGATGCCCCAGTCGGTGGCGAGCCCCTCTTGTGCGCCGAGAATCTTCTCGACCAGGATGACGGCGCCGGGACGGATGATATCCATGCGGTGCCGGAGCTTGCAGCAGTAGCCCGCCGGATCGGAAAGGCCATCGACATGGTCGATGCGCAGGCCGTCAATCAGCCCATCGCGATACAGGCGGAAGTAGAGCGCATGGGTCGCTTCGAAGACCAGTGGCTCCTCGACCCTGACGCCGGCCAGCTCGTTGATCGAAAAAAAGCGGCGCCAGTTCAGCCGATCATTTGCGGCGCGCCAATGAACGAGGGCGTAATGCTGTGCCTCTACGATCGACGCGACATCCCCTTTCAGGGGGCCATCAGGGCGCAAGGGAAGCCTCTGCTCGCCATAAAGAAGAAGATGCGGTTCGCCTTCCGATCTCAGGACCAGATCGCGCTTTTCGATAACGTCGGCAAGAGGGTCTCCCAAGATAGGAAGAATGAGAGGACCGTCCCAGTCGATATCGAAATAGGGTGCGAACGGGCTGGCGCGCCCCAGTCGCAAAATATCGTTCCACCACGCGTTCTCGCCACCAGCAACCCCCATATGATTCGGAACGATATCGATGATGATGCCCATATCATGAGCGCGCAAGGTTGCGACCAAGCTGGAGAAACCGTCCTCGCCGCCCAGTTCGGGGTTGATCCGCGTCGGGTCGATAACATCATAGCCATGCATCGACCCACAGCGCGCGGTCGTGATCGGCGACGCATAGAGGTGGCTGATGCCAAGCCCCGCCAGATAGGGTACGATCGCCTCGGCTGCCTCGAATGGAAAATCCTTTGTGAATTGCATCCGATAGGTTGCGCGTAATATCATGGCTGATCCTCCTGCAGCAGGGCCGCTCGCGGACGGGCTCTGGTCAAGGACGCAATGCGCCGCTGGAGAGCAGGCTCAGCCAGCAGAGCGTCGATCGATGCCGGAAGGCGTCGGCGCCAGTTCGGATGCTCAACTGTTGTACCCGGGAGGTTGGGCTGTTCGACAAGCCCGACGAGATCCTCCATCGGCACCAGCAAGAGCGGCGCAGCCGACCCGGCCAGAAAATCCAGAACCCGCTCAATAACGGGCGTGGGATCGTCATTGGCTGGCTGCGGGGCGCCCGCACCAATCGCCATCCATAGCGCCTTTCGAGCCTCTGCACGGTCGCCTTGTGTGTCTCCTCCGCGATCGAGCGTATGATTCCATTCCAGATCGCGGCCAGTCCACCAACCGGCGATGGTCGCTACATCATGCGTGCCGCTCATGGCGACGGACCCTTCGGGATAGGCGGACGCGTCGAGGAACCCTTCTGCATCGCGGGTGAAGGGCAGGACGGTCATACCATAGATGCCCGCTTTCTCGAGCGCCTCGCTAAAACCAGGCGGCCGGGTGCCCAGATCCTCCGCTATGATGATCGCGTCGGCGCGCCAGGCCTCCAGCTTCAGCAGGCGCAGCAGGTCGGTGAACGGATAGGTGATATAGGCCCCCTCAGTGGCTGGACGGCCTTGCGGAACAACCCAGAGCCGTTGCAGCCCAAAGGCATGGTCGATGCGCATGCCGCCGCCTTGCGGCAGGTTGGCACGCAGCATCGCGATGAAAGGCGCAAATCCCCGATCGGCTAGCCCCTGCGGACTGTAACTGGTAAGGCCCCAGTCCTGCCCCTGCGGTCCCAGCGGATCAGGTGGCGCACCGATGCGTAGCCCCTGTAGAAACGCACCGGGATCGCCAAGTGCCTCCTCCCCCAGCGGATCGACGCCAACCGCAAGATCAGCGATGATGCCGATCGCCATGCCTGCATCCCGCGCTGCGCGCTGGACGTCATCAAGGCCGGCCCGCGCCCGTTTCTGGGAGAAATGTTCAAAGCTCTCCCCCTTATTTGCCTCTTTTGCCGATGCGGCGAGGGCAAATGCTTCCTGAAGGGCGATAAGCCTGGCCGGGCCGGCAACCTCCCAGTCGATCAGCGCCGCCGAGGGCTCTACGCCAGCTGTCCCAAGAGGCGCCAGCAGCGCGTTAAGCGCAATCCGGCTTGACGGAGAGTAGGGCGCGAAACGCCCCGGATTGGCAAGCGATAACGCATGGATTGGGCTTAGCGCCACTGCGTCAGCGCCGCGAGCGGCCAGACGCTCCACCGCGTCTGCCAGAAGCCCAAGATCGCCAAAGTCCTTATCGTCGCCACGCAGCGACGGAATTTGAATCGTGACGCCCCAGCAGCGGCGCTTTATCGCCGGGCAGCGTGCAGGGGCGACCGCGATCAGGATGCTACCATCATCATAATCAGCATGATAATAGCCAGGTTGGGACAGGCCGCGCTCGGTATCGATCTCGATGGTCTCGCCTGTCTCGGTTCGAAAGCTACAGACGCCGGCGGGCAGGGCAATTGGCTCGCCACAGTCCATGGTAAGAAGGGAAGGGCGGGCCGAACGCCGCTCATGGAGCGCCACGCGCGAAACGGTAATGGCGGCCTCGTCGCTGGCCCTAAGGCCCAGCGCGGACAGGATCGCGCGCAGGGTCTCGTCGCTCACCTGCCGCTCCTCGCCGTCCGCGTCGATCCAGAAGCGCGCAATGCCTGCTTCCTGCGCAAGCTGATGGAGCGGCGACGTCATGGCAGGTCGATCCAGACGGCGCAGCTGGCAGAGCCACCTGGCGTTCCCACCGCAAATATCGGCTGCTCTCGTCTGGAGCCTTCGACCGCCAGTTCACCAAGGTTGAGCAGGATGGACAGCAGACGCCCGTCACCAAGCCGCCATACCGCCTGGACAGCGCTGCCGGACAACACGGTCGCCTCAAGCGCGTGTGCGCCGGCGATGCCCGGCACGATGACTTGATGGCGGAGCGTCAGAAGCGTCTTGTAGAAGCTGCGCCATTCGGCTGCATCAGGGCCCTCCACCACGCGAGCCATGTCGAAGGTGGCCGGTGCGTTAGGGTCGGGGATATGCGCCCGGGCCTCTTCGCTAGCAAAGGCGGTAAAGCCCTTGAACTCGCGCCGTCGGCCTTCCCGCACGGCGTCGGCCAGCTCGTCGTGGAAATCAGTGAAGAAGAGGAAGGGGCTGGTCGCGCCGGATTCCTCGCCCATGAACAGCAAGGGAATCTGCGGCATCAGCAGCAGGAGCACCGTTGCCGCTTTCAGTCGCTCCGGCGAAGTCAGCGAGGTCAGCCGCTCGCCCATCGCGCGGTTGCCGGTCTGGTCGTGATTTTGCAGGAAGGAGATGAATGCGGACGGTGGGAGATGCGCACTTGGCGTTCCGCGGTGCTTGCCTTGCTGATGGGGCGAGGGATCGCCCTGATAGATGAAACCCTCCGCAAGGCAGCGCGCGAGCCTCTCAGCCGGGCGCTCAGCGAAATCCTCATAATAGGCGTCACGCTCGCTAGTCAAAAGGACATGGATGACATTGTGGAAATCGTCATTCCATTGGGCATTATAGCGCCCCGGTCCCAGCCGTTCGGCATCGTTGCGCTCATTCTCAAGCATCAGGTGAATGTGTCGCCCCGGTGTCGCTGCGCGCAGATCATGCGCAAGCGCGTCGAGAAACGCGTCATCGCCGATCGCATGGACCGCATCGAAGCGCAGCCCGTCAAAGCCATAGTCATGGAGCCACATCAGCGCATTCTCGCGGAAAAAGGCGGCAACCTGCGGGCGGTCGACCGCAATAGCGCCGCCCCAAGGCGTGTGGCGCTCGGGATGGAAAAAGGGTTGCGCATAGGCACCCAGATAATTGCCGTCCGGGCCGAAATGATTGTAGACGACATCGAGAAATATCATGAGGCCCAGATCATGCGCAGCTTCGACCAGCGCACGCAGTTCTGCCGGGCTGCCATAGGCCTCAGCCGGGGCAAAGGGTAGGACGCCGTCATAGCCCCAGTTGCGCGCGCCGCTGAAAGCGTTGACTGGCATCAACTCGATCGCGGTAACGCCAATGGCAGCAAGGCCAGCGAGCCTATCGGCAACGCCCGCAAATCCGCCGCACAGGCCGACATGCAGCTCATAGATAACGGCTTCTTCCCAAGGACGCCCCATCCAGCCAGCATCATAGGCAGGTTGCGCGGTGACGACACTCCAGCCGTGGATGCCGCCAGACTGGCGGCGTGACGCGGGATCAGGGACGGCGAGGTCAGGGGCAAGGCGGAAGCGATAATGGCTGCCTTCACTGACTTTGGCATCGACACGGAACCAGCCATCATCGGCCGGGTCCATCGGCCAGATCTCCTCATCCTCGATTTCAAGCGAAACGCTGTCCCGATCCGGAGCCCATAGGGCAAAACGCCATTGTCCGTTGCCGATGTCAGTAGGCCCCCACGCGGTCATGATGCCGGCCTTTCGCCAAGCCAGCAGACCAGCACCGCGGAATGTGCTTCGACCCTGTAGTCGTCGCCTATCGCGAAGGGCCCCCGCTCCGGCTGCGCGCTATCAATCAGCACCTGCCGCGGCGCGGAAGGCGCGGGCAGGGTGAAGTCGATGGAATCTTCGCTTGCATTGAGAAGCAGTGTCAACGCCTCGACCCGACCATCCTCCAGCAGGGTTGCCCGTCGCATGACGAGGGCGCGACCTTCGGGATTATCCCAGTCGTCAGCCGTCAGTCGCTCGCCGCGCTCGTCCCACCATTCAATGTCATTAATGCCGAACCCCGGCGAATCCTGACCATAGAGGAAAGTCGATGCGCGCAGCACCGGATGGGCCTTGCGCAGAGCAATCAGCCGCGCGGTGAAGTCGAAGAGGGCCTTGCCTTCCGCTCCCTCCGTCAGCGACCAGTCGAGCCAGCTGATGTCATTATCTTGACAATAGGCATTGTTGTTGCCGCCCTGACTGCGGCCGAACTCGTCACCGGCCACAAGCATCGGGGTGCCGAGGGAGGCGAGCAGGGTCGCAAGCATCGCGCGGCGTACCCGCCCCCTTGTCGCCAGGATGGAGGGATCTTCGGTTGCGCCTTCGAAGCCCCAATTGCGCGAAAGATTATTGTCATGACCATCGCGATTATCCTCGCCATTGGCCTCATTATGCCGCTCCTCATAGGAGACGAGATCGGCAAGGGTGTAGCCATCATGGCTGGTAAGGAAATTGACGCTCGCCCAGGGCCGACGCGCCCGACGATCGAACAGGTCGCCCGATCCCGATAGCCGGGCAGCCAGGTCGGCACGCTGCCCCGGATCGCCACGCCAGAATCGCCGCGCTGTATCACGATATTTGTCGTTCCATTCGGCAAAGCCGGGCGGGAAATTGCCGAGCTGATAGCCGCCCATGCCCACGTCCCATGGCTCTGCAATGAGTTTGAGACGACCCAGAATAGGGTCTTGTCGTAGTACGTCGAACAGCCCGGCGTTAGGGTCAAAGCCATGATCGGTGCGACCAAGCGTGAGCCCGAGGTCGAAGCGAAAGCCGTCGATCCCGAAACTTGTCGCCCAATAGCGCAGCGAGTCCGCCACCATCTGGATGACCCTGGCGTGGGTCAGCTTGAAGGTATTGCCGGTGCCCGTGTCGTTGAGACAGTAGCGCGGATC
The DNA here is from genome assembly GCF_900109095.1 of Sphingobium sp. AP50. Lineage (GTDB taxonomy): Bacteria > Pseudomonadota > Alphaproteobacteria > Sphingomonadales > Sphingomonadaceae > Sphingobium. Next base: position 10,878 of record NZ_FNYZ01000022.1, on the reverse strand, counting down.
ATCGGGTAGCAGCCGGTAATAGGTCGCATTGTCGATGCCGCGCCAGGACAATGTGGGTCCGAGCTCGCTACCCTCGCAGCTATGATTATAGACGACATCAAGGATCACCTCGATTCCGGCCGCGTGCAGGCGCCGCACCGCGACACGCAACTCATCATGGCTATCGCTGGAAAAATAGGTCGGCTCAGGCGCAAAGAAGCTCAGGCTATTATAGCCCCAATAGTTGCGTAGGCCTTTTTCCATCAGGAAGCGGTCCTGGGTGAAGGCGTGGATCGGCATCAGTTCCAGAGTCGTGATGCCCAGCCGGTTCATATGGTCGATGACCTTGGGATGGGCGAGCGCGGCAAATGTGCCGCGCTCCTGCGCCGGTGCCGCTTCCAGCAGCTTCGTCAGGCCCTTGGCATGGGCCTCATAGATCACCGTGTCCGACCAGGATACATTGGGACGAACATCGCGCGACCAATCGAAACTGTCATGGGTTACAACAGCCTTGGGCATGGCGCTGGCACTGTCGCGCCGGTCGAACCCCAGATCCTTGAGCCGGCCGCGGACCGGATAGCCATGCAGCACGTCATTCCATTTGATGCTGCCAGATAGCCGCCGGGCATAGGGATCGAGCAGCAGCTTGTTAGGATTGAAACGATGACCATGTTCGGGCGCATAGGGACCATGAACCCGGTAGCCATAGAGGAGGCCGGGCCGTGCATCAGGAAGATAGCCGTGCCAGACCTCGTCGGTACATTCCGGCAGGGTCAGCCGGGCAACCTCCTTGCGACCTTTGGGGTCAAACAGGCAGAGCTCGATCCGGTCGGCATTGGCGGAAAAAATGGCGAAGTTGACGCCGAGCCCGTCGAAGCTCGCGCCGAGAGGATAGGGTGATCCGCCCTCAAGGCGGTCAGGATGCTGGCTCAAATGGGCTAGGTCCTGTCATGGAGGAAGCGGGCGAGAACCAACGGGTTCAGACCGTCGTTTTAGACGCTTTCCTTTTGGTCAACGCTTTTGCTGCTGCTCCAGTCGCAATAGGAGGGGGAAGCTGGGCAAGCTTGTCGACCTGCGCCACCTCCTCGACGGCTTGGCGCCAATGTTCGTCGGCAAGCCCCTCAGGATGACCCTGCGCTTCCCAGATGGCATGTGCCCGTTCGCGAATGCGGTCCTCAAGATTGTCCTGCACGAAGGCCTCCAAGCGATGCCGCGATGCGCGGCGGACGATAAATGCGCAGGAGCCCCGATGGATGCGCGAGTTGATACAGATCAGCGAGATTTTTTGCCGCGCTGCAGCAGGCGTGACCTTCGCTATTGGAGCGGCGCTCACCGCCCAACTATCTGTCTTGGGGCGTTGCGAACTGCTTTGACTTCCAATGATGTCATCTTTCAAAAGGTTCGCAACGTTTTGGATTGATCAAAGCTCCTTGCAAGTTGGCCGCCTTGGGCCTGTCCGATATCTGGCTGCACCGGCGTGTGAAAAGGCGCATCTGTTCAGAGTATTTTCGAAGTAGATGGCTGGCTGGGAAAATATAGGAAACAAAAGAAAGATAGCGTGTGATCAGATCATGGATGACCAGATTACATTCAAGTGAAAAATGACATCTACTGTCTATTTAATCCTGGAAATTTATCAATATGGATCGGTCGCATCACATTATAGTGGACCGGCCGAGCCAAATGGCTCGTCGTGAAACTGGCGCTGACGTCATCCATAGCGTCGTCGTCAAACGCGAGATCAGTCCAGGCTTCAACGCAGGCTAAGCGTCGTTAGAAATTTATTCATCGATTTCCAGTTCTCGTCTGCGCCAGAAGGGTTTCGATCCGATCGCAGAGTTGATGCACCATGGACGCTACCATTTCTTGCGACGAACAATATTTTCTGTTTGCTGGCTAACGCATCGAATATGGACTTAGATTGTAAGATCTCTTCGGTTTCGGAAGACTGGCTGATATAGACCGGCACCGTCACTGCCTTTGCGGCGGCGCCGGTGAAATGACGATCAGGGAAATATTCTCCTGGCGAGAATGCCAGCACTGCAGCGACGCGGCTCGGATTGTCGGCTGCGACGCGCAAACAGAGGGAAGCTGAATAGCTGCTGCCGAGCAGAATGACCGGAGGGCCTTGAAGTCGGGCCCAGTTCAATGCGGCCTCGATATCAGGGAGTGCGTCGCTAAAATTCTGGGCCGATTTCCCATATTTGTTCACCGTGCGGTTGGGACCGTAGAGGCTGCCGCCCGATCGGAGGTCGACGAGGACCGTGCTATAGCCTTCCGCATTCAGACGAGGCACAATATCTTTAAACTCATAGCCGCTGGCTCCGGCCTGATGGAGGAGGATGATCGTAGCACGGGCACTCTCGACCGGGACATGGTCCAGGAAGACCTTCTTGCCATCCTCTGTTCCGATAATGGCTGTCTGCGCTGCTGCTGTCATCTCCATTTGTGCTACGTTACCGGCCGGATCGCTATCTTCTTTCGGCGCGCTGCATGCGGACAAGAACAATCCGATTGCTATGCTGACCACCTTGTTGATCCTGTTCATCTTCCTTCGCGCTTCCATCACCATATGTCTATTTTGAGCGGGGTGCGCCGCGATCAGGGGCGATGCCGCCGGAAATCAGGTAGCCGCTTCGTCCACCAGCATGGATCTTTCACACTATCCTGTCCCGTTGATGGCCGACAAAATGATCAATGTCGCTCAAGCACTGCGCGCAGCGATTTTTCGATATCGCCGCCACAATAGTCCATGCCATATTTCGCGAAGCTATTTTTTTCCAATGCCGCCAGGCTAGGCACCGATTGCATCCGTTTCACAAGACCAGCGATCCGTGGAGCGGTTTTCTCGAGGATTGTTTGGATGAGCGGGAAGCGCTTGCCCATTGTCGACCATAATGTCGCGGTAAGGATATCAGCCGCTCCCGGGCTATTGGTCCCCAGCAAATAACCCGCGTCAGCTTTCAACCCATGGTTGCTACCCAAAGACTCAAAAATATGCATCCATTTACGGAGCCTTGGTTCGAACTTTCTCCATTTCTCGTCCGTCCACATTTCGCGACCGCCATAGAGGGTTATCTCGTCGATCACGTCATTGGCATCATTGGCGACCTTCGCCGTCAGCGCCCGCGATGCCGCTCGATCGTCGATCAGCCCGAGAGTATCACCAAGGTACACAGCAATTGCTGGCATTTGCGATAATGCAAGGCCGGTTGCTCGCTCGATCAGAACCGGTGGTCCCATGAAAGCGACCGGTTGATCGGTTGGGTCACGTCCCATAAGGTCGGTGATGGCTTCACTGCCCTGTTCGCTCCAGCTTTTGCCGGAAAATGCGAGGATTGCGCGAATGAACTGACCTCGAAAGGGCGAGGGCCAGTAATAGAATTCATATTCCGCCATCACGCTCGCTCCATCGGCTCATCCCAAACAGTGTAAGCCCCAAGCACAACAAGAGTTTCATGGCGTCTGTGCCCGACAGGCATTTTAAACGCTCCGGCTATGGCCGCCAGGATGAAATTTCGTAGATGTAACAGCGCAGTCTGGTTCTCTTTTAACGCCTTGAAATTTTTGCTGATCAAACGCCAGGCGCGATAGGATGCGTTCTTTTTGAACCGGGGCAGACGTAATAGCGCGCCGCGTTAGTTGAGCATATGACATAGGTTAAAGCATTCAGATCACGGATGCCGTATCTTCTTCCCGTGATGGGCCGGCGAAGGGAGATAGGGTATGAGTAGCTCTGACCCAATGGCATTTGCCGTGCGTACCGCGGACATGAGCGATGCCGAACTTGCCTCTGCCCTTCAGGCGATTGAAACAGATACCGAACTTAGCGATTTCCAACGCGCCGTACTGGATGAGGCGCAGTGTCGTGGAATGCTCCAAACTATTGATACCAAAGGGATGCATGAGGTAAAAGGATCTTGATTAGGCCAGCGTAACGATCCGTGCGTCACCGGTGCGGTTCACAGGCTTGACTACGACCGTGTTCCCCAAACGATCGAAATCGATGTCGGCTTTGGCCTTTCCAACCGATAGACCACGCACGGAGAGGCTATTGAGAAAGGCCGGCAAAGTCGGCTGGCTGAGAATGATCTGATGTGATTTGACATCGAAACGCAGGCCGAGGCTCGACTGGATCAGCGCAAGAGGCGCGGCAGCGGCCCAAGCCTGCGGACTACATGCGACGGGATAAAATGTAGGTCCCTGCGATCTGCGACGTGGAAAGCCACAGAATAGCTCTGGCAGACGCATCATATCGACATAGGTCGCTGCCGCGAAGAGTCCCTCAAATATCCGGGCTGCGTGTCGCTGGAATCCGTAGCGTGAAAAGCCGGCTGCTATCAGCGCATTGTCGTGCGGCCAGATCGACCCATTGTGATAGCTCATCGGATTATAGCGTTTCTCGGTCGAAGCAATGGTCCTGACACCCCAACCGGAAAAGGAGGCCGGTGCCATCAATGTGTGAACCACCGCTGCCGCTCTGTCATCACGGGCTAGGCCGGTGTAGAGGACGTGACCCGCATTGGACGATCGGACCCGACAAGGGCTCTTGTCGCCGTCTAGCGCAAGAACATAGGTGCCGAGCTCAGGGTCGAAAAAGGCTGCATCGAACCGGATGCGCAGGTCGGCAGCACGGGTCCGATAGTCCGCAGCCCGGCCCGCCTCGTCTGTCGCAGCGAAAATAGCGGCGGCAGCGTTCCAGGCACCATAAACATAGGCCTGCACCTCTGCCAGCGCGATGGGGCCGCGCGCAATTTTGCCATCGGCGTGGAAAATGGAGTCATGGCTGTCCTTCCAGCCTTGATTTTGAAGCCCCTGGTCGGTCAGTCGTCCATATTCGACAAAGCCATCGCCATCCCGATCACCGTGGGTTTCAATCCATAGCAGCGCAGCCTCAATATGGGGAAGGATGGTGCGAAGGAAGCTAATGTCACCTGTCCGTTCCAGATAGGCGCCGGCCAACATGACGAATAGCGGCGTGGAATCGATGCTGCCGTAATAATGGCGGAACGGTACTTCGCCCAGTTCCGCCATTTCACCATGGCGGACTTCATGCAGGATCTTGCCCGGTTCAGCATCAGCGAGGGGATCGAAGCTGGTCGCCTGATGTGCGGCAAGATAGCCCAGCACGCCCTGACTGATGGCCGGGTCCAGCCACAATGTCTCAAGCGCGGTGATCAGCGCGTCCCGGCCGAAGACGGTGCTGAACCAGGGTATGCCGGCATAGGGATATGGGCCATGATCGGTTTGCGTCGACAACATGGATATGTCGGCGACGGAACGGCGCGTGACTTCATTGAACAGATCGTTGGATGAGCAGATGGTGGCGGCGCGTTTGCGCGCTTGCTGCAGCCCACGCATCGCCTCGCGCAGGGATTGGAGAAATTGCTTGGGAAGGGGTGCGTCATCCCGCGCCTGTCCGCAAGCGATCCGTGCGAACAAAGTGCAGCGGCCGCCCGCCGATATCAGGACATCGAACCGGGCATGGCTGTCTGTCAGTTCGTCGGGCACGGGATCGAAATGAAGATGAGTCTCTCGTTCGCGATCATCACGGCCCAGATAAGACAGGAGCAGATCGGCAGCTCCGACCTGAGGGGCGCGTAGCGTTCCGCGACGCAATCTGGTCATGCCGCGAATTTCGAATAGATCGGCAAAGTCCGCCGCAAATGCCAGCCCGACAGATATTTGCCGGCTTTCTGCATCGAAATTGCGGATCGTGATCCGCTCGTAAATCGCACCCTCCCATAAAAAGCGGGTGCGGCGCAAATGGATGAGGTCATGCTCAACTATGACCCGGCCATCTTCCCCGACGAAGTCGGGGTTGGCAAGGTCACAAGTCAGCATCGCATTATCGTCGCGCAGCGCCGAACTGAGCAAGATCGGTCGCATGCCGTTAACGGTGAGATAAAGATGAGAAAGGTGGCGGGTGTCCCGATGATAAAGCCCTTCCGGGCTGCCTGGCCCCGCGATAGCATCGCCGCTATGATCAAATACAGCGAAACTGTCGCCATGTTTGAGCGTGCGGGGCCGACGTTCATGCAGAGATGCGGTCGCAGGAATGAAGAATTGGGTCTGAGCCTGAGACAAGGCCTGCCCCCCGGCGATCCCCGGCAGGTCGAATTGCGGCTGGGTCAGCGACATGGCGGCTCCTATGCGACAATCTGTAATTCCGCGTCTTCACCGCGCTGGCGGCGAAGCCAGGCTGCGTCCGTGCGCGCGCCAGGCAGCCGATGGTATAGCGAGACATAGTCAGCAGCCATCCGTGCAGCCGTGAACCGTGCGTCGAATGCGCCACGCACCAATTTTCGGTCAAGATCCCGCAGCAGCCCAATGGCGTCAATCGCTTCATCCTCGCTGTCGACGATGAAACCGGAACAACCATGCTCGATTATTTCGGGTACCGAACCGCAGCGGAACGCAATAATCGGTGTGGCGCAGGCCATCGCCTCGATCATAACAAGGCCAAAGGGTTCGGGCCAGTCGATCGGAAAAAGCAAGGCGCGCGCATTACCGAGAAATTCGGCTTTTTGCTGCTCATTGATCTCACCTATAAACCGAACATTGGGATGGCGTTCAACCAGAGGGGCAATTTCATTTTCCCAATAGGCGCGATCGACCGTGTCAATCTTGGCTGCAATGCGCAATTCCATGCCTGATCGTGCTGCAATCCGAATAGCCCGGTCCGGCCGCTTTTCAGGCGAGATGCGGCCGAGAAAAGCCAGATAGCCCTCTCCATCATCGTAACGCGGCAAGAGAATGTCAGCAGGCAGCCCATGATGGATGGTCGCTCCCCAGTTGACTGGCGGCATGGGGCGACGCTGATCGTCGGAAATGGACACGAGGCAATGATCGCCAAAGCAGCGATAAAAAGGGGGCAGGTCGGGAAGGTCGAGGCGGCCGTGCAAGGTGGTGACCGTCCGCCCTATAAAATCCTGGATCATTGGCAGGTGCAGCAAGTCGATGTGGAAATGAAGGGCATCAAATTCATTTGCCCGCTGCCGCACCGCCTCCAGCAGCATCATGTGATAGGGGATGGGATCGACAATATTGGGTGTAAGCCGCAATGCGGCAGGGGTGATCGGAACCAGTTCTGCCGCCGTTAAAGAATCTCCGCTGGCAAATAGAGTGACATCGTGGCCTTGCCTCACCAGTTCTTCGGTAAGATAGGACACAATCCGCTCAGTACCTCCGTAATATTTTGGCGGCACGCTTTCAGCTAGCGGAGCAATTTGGGCGATCTTCATGCGGCAATCCTCACCAGAGAGAGGCCTCGGCGATCCCCCAGCGCGAAAGCCGCTTATATAAATACTTCATCCAGCTAAAGTTGCACCGTCATGTGATTTACACTCGCGACGAACCGATAGTGGCCAAGATACTGATCTTGATTATTGATCTATATTATTTCGAAGTTGATATGCCGCCATCTTTGGGGTCTGCTATCTGCGCGCGTGCCTCTTCTGCTGCGCGGATTAGTGCCTGTCCGGTTCCCTCGGCAGCGTCAGGTGTAAGGGTGATGGCAATACCATCAGGACCATCTAGCATGACCAGCCCAGTGTCGGCCGAGGCGGTTCCAATATCGTTATATATTCTGGACGTCGACACGAGTGCTCCTCTCTCTCAAGCTGTTTCGAGCAGGGGCAACGAAGCGTAGCAGGGCCGGTTCCGTCAGCCTGTATTGTCCAAGAAAAGGTAAGAAGGATCGAATTCTCCGAGCTCAGCCAGACCCGCAGGGTTGATGATGTCCACCTGATTGCGGCGAATTGTCATGAGTTGGCGGTCTTTGAGTTCCCGCAGCATTCGGTTCATGTGCACGGCTGTGATCCCGCATGTTTCTCCCAGATCAGCTTGTGTCATGGGCAAATGAAAAGACGATCCATCGCTTCGCCCCACGGCGCGCAGTTTGGTTTCGATCTCGCAAATGAAATGACTGACCCGTGCGATGGCGTCGAGCCGACCAAGCCGGAAAATCCACTCTCGATGCATCGCGGCATCCAGCAGTGTGCTAAACCATAGCAATTTGGTCAGATTCGGACGCGTCACCATTAGCCCATCCAGCGCGGCATGCGGAACCTGCGCAACTTGGCACGCAGTCAGCGTCGCCAGATCATGATCAAGATAGCCAAGCGGGAAGCCATGAAGATCGACAAAATCCCCGGCCACATGAACAGCCACCAATTGCCGGTCGCCTTTCTGGTCGTCCATGTAGCGGCACATGAAGCCTTCCATCAGATATGTGCTCGTCCTGACCGGTTCATCGCGCGATATCATCGTCGTGCGCGCAGGCAGCGATCGAAGACCAGACACCGATGCCTCCAGCGCAGCAAGGTCGTCAGCGGTCAACTGGTGGCGCCTGCGGCTGCGAAGCAGATCTGCGAAAATCATCCTGATATCCAATGTTAGAGGCAATCGAGATCCTGGCTTCGTTTCAAATGCAGTTTGGGAAACTTCTGAGTCAAGATCGCCTGTCGGACGCCTGCAGCCTTCCGACCTTGATCCTGATTAATGCGATTTTTCGGAACGTGGCGCGGTCCAGGGCATTTTTTCGCTATATCCAAAATCGGAAGGCTCATCGGTGGCTACTCAGCTCAGCTATAACGGATCGCAATTTCTTCGGCAGGAATTTCAAGTAGAATTGAGCCGATGGAACAGGCATCGGCTGGCGCCATCTTTTCCCGCAGAGGCGACCGCATCACGATTTGAATGCGATCGGAACATGTTACGACTGGAACATGCGTTTATTGAGGAATTGCGTGGTGAGGTGCTGGAGGAGGCAGCCCAAGCGCCGACAGACCCCGATGGCTTCATCGCATGGTTTGAGGCGCTGAAAAGCAATGGTCCGGGTCAACATGACAGGCTTTTCCCTTGGCTGGCGCAAGATGCCGGGCGGGATGAGCTGCGATGGTTCCTTTCGCAGGAGGCTGCCGGTGAGGCGGGCTTTGACGACCTGGTGGCTATGACGCAGGTAAAGCTGCCGCCCCGCGCCAAGCTCGAACTCGCCCGTAATTACTGGGACGAAATGGGGCGTGGCAATGCCAAGGGCATGCATGGTCCCATGTTGGGCCAATTGGTCGATATCCTCCAGCTTGATACGCAGATTGAACATACGGTCTGGCAAAGCCTCGCCCTGGCGAATGCGATGACGGCTATGGCCTCTTCACGTCATTATGCGTGGCATAGTGTCGGCGCGCTTGGCGTGATCGAACTCACCGCGCCCGACAGGTCAGCGCATACGGCAAAAGGGTTGCGTCGCATCGGCCTGTCTGGATCTGAACGCCGCTATTTTGACCTGCACGCAGTCCTTGATGTCAAGCATAGCCGTGATTGGAATGACGAAGCTATTCGTCCGCTCGTCGCCGAAGATCCCCGGCGCGCGAAGGCGATGGCGGAAGGAGCGCTGATCAGGCTTAAGTGCGGTGCACGTTGCTTCGATCGCTATCGCACCCACTTCGGACTGGCATAAGGCAATGCGATACCCGATCTTGTTGGTAGAGGATGATCCGGTGGTCGCTTCGATCATGACGGATATTCTTGAGCGAGCAGATTATGCCGTGGATGGGCCCCATGCCACCTTGTCTGACGGAATAGAAGCGCTTGCTGAGCGCATGCCGGCGGGCGCGATATTGGACATTCGGCTTAGGGGAGGAGATGTCGGGCTGCTGGCCGATGACCTCGAGCTTTACGGCATTCCCTATCTGTTTTGTTCCGGCGGCTTCGACCATCCGGTTGTAAGGGCGCATCGGAAAGCGCCCCTCATTCTGAAACCGGCGCTCGAACGGAATTTGATCTCAACATTGGAGCAAATGCTGCACTAAGCAAACTGAGTTTCCCTTTCAAAATCAAAGGCCAGTCAGGATTTGCCTTGTCGATCATGCGGGACTGATCGTGCGGTTGCATAAGGGGAAATAGCCGGGCGCTGCCAGAGTAGCACTTTGCCTTATCGGCTGTGGGCTGTATCGCCGACCTTGCTTTCCTCCGCTGGTCCTGATGCGTGAAATGACAAGGTGAAAAGCGTCCGCCCTTCCTCATCTGCCACATTCATGGTCCACTCGCCCGCTCCCCAGAATTGCTCCGGCTGATCAGCCAAAAGCGATCCCGCAAAGCGTACGGCCTGGCGTCGGGCGGCTTGCAGGTCATCCAGTTCCGTACCTTGCAAGTCCGTGTAGGACTGGCCATCCTCGACGTGAAAATAATAACGGGGCACAGAAATCTCCAGCCATGAGCGGGAGCACGGCGCTTCTTAGTCGCAGACGCCAGTGTACCACCTGCTATAGCATGTTTGAGCCAAATCGGCGAGATATACAAGAATAATCCCAGATTCTTCGGGTTCAGATTTACGTCATTCATGATCAGGCTAGCGATCTGATCCCTCATTGGCATCGAAAACCGTTCCCACTGTTCCCGCCAGTTGTGGCGCAGCCTGATCGAGATGAAGGTAGAGTGGGTTGAAATCGCCGACTTTCTGGATGCCTTCCCAATTTTTGATCGCGATCCACCGCCCACCATGGTCGATGAGACCATCCTGGCCGAGGGATTTAAGGGTGCGGTTGACATGAACTCCGGTAAGGCCGGTCGCATCTCCTAGCTGTTCCTGCGTCATCGGCAACTGGAAATCAGGGATCTCGAGCAGGTTCACTGCCCGCATCCTTACGGCAATCTCGCACAATATATGCGCGATCTTCGCACGTGCATTGCGCCTTCCAACATTCAGGACCCATTCGCGACAGATGGACGCATCGATCAAACCGTCAATCCATAGCGCCTGAGCAACGGCCGGCCGCTCAAGAGCGACGGTCTGCAGCGCCTTATACCAACCTGCATTGATCACGACCCACATGCCCATTTGCGGCGTCCGATTGTCATGATGCGCCACGGCTGATCGACGAGCCTGTTCCAAGCTTC
>NZ_FNYZ01000067.1 GCF_900109095.1 Sphingobium sp. AP50 | reverse complement strand
GAGCCCGTTTGATAAAGGGTTGAGCGACAGCGGGTTACGTGATTCAAGCTCGGGATGTGGACCCGAGCGAGCCGTGGCCGGATGGCTGATCTTGAGAAGCGAGCGAAGCGCTACCCGACCGATCTGACGGATGCTGAGTGGGAGATCATCCGCCCGTTCTTGCCGGAGCCGCCGAAGCGCGGGCGCAAGCCATCGACTGACCTGCGCGAGGTGTTGAACTCCCTGCGGTATCTGGCCCGTTCGGGCGGTGGCTGGCGGATGCTGCCCAAGGATTTTCCGCCGTGGCAGACGGTATATTGGTGGTTTCGCCGCTTCGTGCGCCGATTGCTGTTCCGCACGATCCACGACTTGGCGTTGATGCTCGACCGGGAGCGCGAGGCGCGCGAGCAGAGCCCATCTGCGGCGGTGGTCGACAGCCAATCGGTCAAGGCACCGTCGGCACCGTCCGGCGGCGGCTATGATGCGGGCAAGCGGATCAAGGGGCGCAAGCGTCACATCGCGGTCGATACCGACGGACGGCTGCTCATGGTCAACCTGACCACTGCCGACATTTCCGACAGTGCGGACGCGCAGGAGATCGTGTCCGCAATCCGCCGGCGCTGGCCATGGCTCAAGCACCTGTTCGGCGACGGTGCCTACGATCGCACCAAGCTGCTCGATGCGGCCGCTTTGCGTGACTTCACCATCGAGATCATCCGCCGGTCGGACGACGTCTCCGGCTTCAAGGTGCTTCCCCGGCGTTGGGTGGTCGAGCGCACCTTCGGTTGGATGACACGCTGGCGCAGGCTGGTATGCGACTATGAGAAGCGCCTCGACGTGTCGGAGGCAATGATCCATCTTGCCATGGCAAGTAACCTGCTCCGGCGGCTCACTCCCTGAACGGACACCCGATGCGCAAGCCAGAAATCATCACCACCGACAACGGCTTCGCGATCGTTACGACCAAGGGGACCGACGCCGTTTCCCTCGACGAGGTGAGCGCGATCGTCGCCTACAAGATCGACGAACTCACCACCGACCTGGTTTGCTGCGACATCGTGACCGGCTCGGGCGACGGCGAGCAGATACGAACCATCCACGAGGAAATTCCCGGTTTTGGCACGGTCATGGCTCGCTTCGAGGCTCTGCCCGGCTTCAATAAGCAATGGCGCGAAGCGGTCATCCTCCCGCCCTTCGCCACCAACCGCACCACCATCTACAATCGGGCCGCAAACCCCACCTGACGCATTCTCAAACGGACTCTTA
>NZ_FNYZ01000051.1 GCF_900109095.1 Sphingobium sp. AP50 | reverse complement strand
CCCTATCGAAATGTTCTTCTTCTCGAATAGTTTTGAAGGGGATTATATGTCGGACACCATCGCATCGCAGGCTGAGCCTGCCCGTCTTTCCGATGTCGCCTTCAAAGCAGAATTGACCAGGGTTATCCCGCAGTTACGCGCCTTCGCCCGTAGTCTTTGCGGAAATCACGATCTGGCGGACGACCTTGTCCAGGAAACGATGATGAAGACCTGGGCTGCCCGGCAACGCTATGTCGCTGGCACGAATTTCCGTGCATGGACGTTCACGATCCTGCGCAATCATTATTTCAGCCTGACACGTCGCCGCCGCTTCACCGGCGAATGGGATGACTTGGTGGCAGACCGTGTTCTGGCCGCGCCCGTTTCGCAGGATACCAGCATTGAACTGCGTGACCTCATGCGTGCGCTTATGCAGTTGCCGGAGCCGCAGCGCGAAGCGTTGATCCTCGTCGGGGCCGGTGGAATCTCCTACGAAGAAACCGCTGAAATCACGGGGGTCGCCATCGGCACGGTCAAGAGCCGCGTGGCCCGAGCGCGTATGGCGTTGGACGCCTTGATGAATGGTGGGGTTCTCGAAACCGCGCGCGGCGATTTTGACAATGAAGAAGATGCCGTTGTCAGCATCTTCGCTTATCTCGACAGGATCCAGACCCGTCAGTCAACGCGACCTGATGTGTCAGGGCTGCTGGCACTGGCCGCCTGAGCGGATGATGAAGCGGAGCAAGGTTCGACCCGGCCCTGCTTCTCGGTTTCGTCAGGGCCATAGCCAATGACATCTGATCAAGCTCAGCCACTGGCGGACGATCCCAGCGCACCGGATGAAGCGCTGTCGCCCGATGAAGCGCAGGAGGTCCGGCGGCGCCAGGCCAGCTCGCACATGGTAGTGCATGAGGCTGTGCGGCTCCAGGGCGAGGAGGAACTGGCGAGGCCGGTCGTCGCGTTGATGCTCTCCGGCCTCGCGGCCGGTCTCGCCATCACCATATCGCTGCTGGCTGAACTCTATCTTCGCATGCGACTGCCCGATGAGCGCTGGGCCGAGCTGGTCTATCTGCTGGGCTATCCCGTCGGCTATGTGATCGTCATTATGGGACGGCTACAGCTTTTTACCGAGAGTACGGTAACTGCCGTGCTCCCCGTGGCCGCACGGCCTGGCATTGCCGGGCTGGCGCGGCTTGCAAGGCTATGGTCTGTCGTATTGAGCGCAAACCTGATCGGTGTGTTGGTCGTGGTCGCGCTGATGGCGGGAGAGATCATCATCACGCATGAGCAAAGGCTCATCGCGATCGATATCCTGCAAAAGCTACCCGCGCAGGAGGGCTTCAAGACGCTGACTCTGGGTATCCCGGCGGGCTTCTTGATGGCATCCATCGCCTGGCTCCTGCCCAATGCAAAAGGCAGTGAATTCTGGGTCATCTCTTTATTAACCTATGTCATCGCGCTTGGCGGCTTCAGTCATGTTGTGACCGGCTTTTCGCAGACTGCCTTTCTCTGGCTGAACGGTTCCATGACCGTTGCGGACATGCTGCTCGACTTTCTTCTCCCAGCGCTTGCCGGGAACATCATCGGAGGCACCGGTCTCTTCGCAGTGTTGGCGCATGGCCAGATGCGGGGTGATAGCGAGGCAGCGGACGAGAAAAACTAACGAGTTCTCATTCCTGAAAAATGACCTGCGTTGAAGTACTGGTCATCTGCGCCAGACGCGCCGCATCCCAATTGCTCAGGCGAACGCAACCATGGCTTTGCGAGCGTCCGATCCGCGATGGTTCGGGCGTCCCATGAATGCCATAATGGGGCTTGTCGAGGTCGATCCACACTACGCCGACGGGATTGTTGGGACCGGGCTGCAACACGGCTTTCCCGTCACTTTCGGCGGCATCCCAGAACAGGTCCGGATTATAATGATAGGTCGGCAGGAAGGCGATCGCCTCGATGGCCCATCGGCCGATCGGCAGGGGGTCATGGTCGCTTCCGGTCGTCGCGGGAAATTGCGCGACGAGACGGTCCTGAGCGTCAAAAACCTTGAGCAGGCTTTCGGACTTGTCGACGATGATCTTCGCGGCCTGGGGTTGCTGCGAGCTGATGTTGAGCGTCGCAAGCGTGTCGCGCCATTGGGGTGACAGACTATTGTCATAGGCGCGATCGGCCGGGATCAGGCTTGGCAGTCGCAGTTCCATGCCGGCCTGCGGCACCTTGAGTGCGGGATTGAGCGCGAGCAGAAGCTGCGGCGTCGTATGAAATCGCTCGGCAAGCCGTTCGACGATATCGCGGTAGCCCAGATTGGGCAGGGCGGCCTGATCGACGATCTTTGCAGGAATGTCGGGCGTGAAGTCGGCCGCGAGGGCATCATCCTTCAGCACCATGGTCATGAGCGCAGGGGCATCATCCTTGTCGAGGGCGGCCCGTGTCGCATCATCAAGCTCGCCCGATTGTGTCAGGCCTTGCGCAGCCTGATAGCCCTTCACCGCTGCTGTAAAGAAGCGCCCCTTACGCCCGTCGATGACCCCTGGGCCAAAGCCCGCCCGGTCCAACTGGACCTGAACGCGAAATATGGATGGATCGATGTTGGTCGCCCGAAAGGCGGTAGCCGGCGCTGCGGCCGGGTCCGGTACCTGTGCGCCCGCGGTCGCCTGCATAAGGCCAGCGGTGGCCAAAATCAGACAGTGCCATGGAACCCGTCTTTTCATCCGGAAAATGCACCCTATATCTCAGTGAGATAAGTAACGCGCGGGTGCGGCTTTATCTCCCTGACACGATTTCGGGACGAACGACTTACATGTTGATGGATAGACGGGCGGTGCTGCTGGGCGCCGCTGCTTGTGGTGCGGCGCAGCTTTTTCCTGCCACCACATGGGCCGCTCTGCCGGAGCGGCGCCTGTTGTTTCGCAATGCGCACAATGGGGAAAAGGTGGACGTCTGCTATTTTTCGGGCGGACGTTTGCGGGCTTCGGGGATTGCGGAACTCAATCATTTCCTGCGCGACTGGCGCACCGGGGAAGTGACCCGCATGGACACCGATCTGTTCGATACGCTGGTTCAACTGCATGCGGCGACCGGCGCGGATAAGCGGGCTTATTTCACGCTGATCTCCGGCTATCGCTCACCGAAAACCAACGCCCGGCTGCATCGCGGCAGCCATGGTGTTGCGTCGAAGAGCCAGCATATGCGGGGGAAGGCAGTGGACATCCAGCTTCGCAATGTCCGTCTTGCCAACCTTCAGAAAGCGGCACTGTCCCTGAAGGCGGGAGGCGTCGGCTATTATCCCGATGACGGGTTCGTCCATGTCGATACCGGGCCAGTCCGCCGCTGGAATGGCAATTAGGTCGGGTGTCAGGGGCCGATATCGGCCCCTGATCCGCGCAGCCGAGCGCCGCTGCCAGCCTTGAAGCCGAGCGCGACCAAGACCCTGTCGTTCCAGCCATAAGGATCGGCGCGCACGACAGGCTCGCCCTGATCATCGAACAGCACGGTCTGGTAGAGCAGGCGCACCGGTATCTCGCGGGGCAGGGGGACGAAGCTCTCCTTCCCCGTCGCGCGAGCTTTGTACCACTGATCCTTGATGCCCGCGTCCTGCGCCAGCATTGCGGCAAAGCCCTCCGCATCCTCGACCCGGACGCAGCCATGGCTGCGCTGACGCTGCACCTCTGCGAACAGTTGCTTCGCTGGGGTATCGTGCAGATAAATCTGATGCTCGTTCTTCATGTCGAACTTGACGAGGCCAAGCGAATTTTTGGGTCCGGGCTGCTGGACGATCCACCCATCCTTGCGCACCATATTGTTGCGCCGCAGATAGGCCGCGCCCTTGCCGGCAATCTCCTTCTGTTCGATCGAGCGGGGCACGGTCCAGGTCGGGTTCGCCACCAGCCGATAGATGGGTGATCCAAGCTGCGGGGTTTCGGTGTCAGGCTCGCCAACCACGACCTTGCGGACATTGGCGAGCTTGCCGTCGCGCCAGTAACTCAGGCGCGCGGCGGCTAGGTTGACGTCGATCCGCGTGGCGGGCGGATTGCGATCGAGCCAGCGCGTGCGCTCCATGGCGACGGCGATGGCGCGCGCGCGATCGGCATCGGACAGGTTCAGGATTTCCAGTGCCTGACTGCCGATCGAACCGTCAGGCTTGATGCCGAAATCCTGCTGTATCCGTTTGATCGCCTGCACCATCGGCTCGCTGTAGCGCTCGCCGCCCGCCTGCCCCTTGTCGAGATAGTCGGACGCGACCAGTTGTCGCGCGATGGCGGGAATGCGGCCATCGCTCTGTCCCGGCTCGATGGCTTTGCTCGTGGCAGGGATAGCCGTAGCGGGCGCGTCAGCCTGCCGGCTCAGCGCCACATAGGCTTTGGAGAGCGCGCGATATTCCTCGCTCTGCGGCGCAAGGCTTTCCAACCAGTCGGATAGCTTGCCATCCGCCATCGCCTTGGTCAGGCCCGCGCGCAGATCAAGGTTCGGGCGCGGAACCGTGTATACGTCGTAGAGTTTTGTGGGGTCGCTCGCGCCATGAGCGAGGGCTGCGGCATAACGCAGCGCAAGCTCCGTCTGCGCCGCCGGTCCGTCGCCCTTGGCCTCGAACTTGAGATGGTCGAGTCCATGCTGGGCACGGTGGTCGATCGCTTCGCGCAACTGGCGCAGATTGCCGTCCGTCCACTCTACCTGCCCAGCCGATGCCGTGCCGTTCTGTGTCGTGGCGACGTCGCAGGCGACGAGTGGCAGGGACAGGGCAAGGATCGAACCAGCAATCAGAAATCGGCGCAGCATCATATCCCTTTCACGTCGGATATGTTCAACGCGCCACGGCGATTTGCGCTCCGTCATGCTGCGCGATCAGGGCGATGTGGGAACCAGGATCAAAGTTCTGCCTTCGACGTGCCAGGAGGCGAGTTGCGACAGAAAGTTCATGCCCAATATGTCCACCGGGCCAAGCGCAGGAGAAATGACGGTCTTGAGGTTGCGCGCTTGTATG
>NZ_FNYZ01000059.1 GCF_900109095.1 Sphingobium sp. AP50 | reverse complement strand
CGAAGCGGTCATCCTCCCGCCCTTCGCCACCAACCGCACCACCATCTACAATCGGGCCGCAAACCCCACCTGACGCATTCTCAAACGGACTCTTAGCATAGCGACCCTAGCCTTGATCGTGCCGTGCACGGCCTGAAAAAGCTATCACGAACGATATAAAGCTAGACTGTCTATCTATATCGCCATATTCGCTGGTCCTTGGAACAGAGATTTTGTGTGGGAGGCTATCATGAACCGAAGGCAATTGATCACTCGTTTGAGTGCTTCTGGCATCATGATGGGGATGACAGGTACTATGGCGGCCGCGGCATCAGTGGGCCGGAAAGATCCGCCTCCGGCCGTGCGTTCCAGAGTCCTGTTCGCAAATGATCTTTGCGGCAATGCTGATGGCCTGTTCGCTGCCGTCCATGCAATTCTGTCAACTGCCTCTATGGATCTTCGCGGAATAATCGGAACGGGCACGAACTTCCCAAATCAAACCGCAAAGCGCTCGGTTGGACTGGCTCAAGACATGCTCGCAATAATGGGCCGATCGGCTCAGGTGCCCGTTTTCATGGGAGCGACGTCTCAGATGAAGGATGACATCACCCCCGTTAGGTCGGCTGGTACGCAGGCAATCATTGATGAAGCAAAACGCACTGATACCAAGTTACCTTTGTATATAGCTGTCGGCGGCGGACTAACAGAGGTGGCAAGCGCACTCCTTCTAGAGCCCGAGATCGCCGGTAAATTCACGTTGGTTTGGATAGGAGGGGGCTCGTTCCCAGCAGGCGGATTTGAGTTCAATGCTGCTATTGACCCGGTAGCGTTTAGATACGTGTTCAATCAAAGCGAGGTCGCGATCTGGCAGGTTCCAGCGGATGCTTATGACACGTGTCATGTCTCTATATCGGAATTGCGAGCCTATATCCAGCCGTGCGGGCCAATTGGGAAGTGGCTAATGGCGCGCCTTTCAGAGAATATCGAGCAGATGGGAAAAATGGGGCTTGCGCCCGGAAGCACCTGGATCTTGGGTGATAGTCCACTGGTACTCCTAACCGCCTTGACTGATAATTTCCCGAGTTCATTCAAGGCGCCATTTACTTACGATAAAACAGCGTCGAGTACTTATTCGGAAATATTTGTTCCAAGAATTTTGAACTCCGGCGCTTATCAAGAGACAGTGGCCGGACGTAAGATGCGAATGTATAGAAAGATAGATACTAGATTGATGTTCGGTGACATGTTTGCGAAATTCAAAATTCAAGGTATTTGACAAATACAAAGATTTTTCGAGTATAATCATTTATTTTATGGTGTGTATTATATTTCGTCCCATTTGCAGGATATGAAATAACTCTTAATTTTACCTATTTTGAGAAGATCGTATCAATCCTTAATTATCGAGAGGAGCCACTATGGTAAATATCACCCGCCGCGGCCTGGTGCAGAGCGCCATTGCTGCGGCTGTCGCGCCAGCTGGAGACCCGCAAAAACCGGGTAATTTCTGGCGAAGCGGACTGGCTTGATGACGTCGAGGCTTCGGGGCGCACCAGGGGCATCGTTCGGA
>NZ_FNYZ01000052.1 GCF_900109095.1 Sphingobium sp. AP50 | reverse complement strand
CCCTATCGAAATGTTCTTCTTCTCGAATAGTTTTGAAGGGGATTATATGTCGGACACCATCGCATCGCAGGCTGAGCCTGCCCGTCTTTCCGATGCCGCCTTCAAAGCAGAATTGACCAGGGTTATTCCGCAGTTACGCGCCTTCGCCCGCAGCCTTTGTGGAAATCACGATCTGGCGGATGACCTTGTCCAGGAAACGATGATGAAGACCTGGGCCGCTCGGCAACGCTATGTCGCTGGCACGAATTTCCGTGCCTGGTCCTTCACGATCCTGCGCAATCATTTTTTCAGCCTGACACGTCGCCGCCGCTTCACCGGCGAATGGGATGACCTGGTGGCCGACCGTGTTCTGGCCGCGCCCGCCTCTCAGGATAGCAGCATCGAACTGCGTGACCTCATGCGCGCGCTCATGCAGTTGCCCGAGCCGCAGCGCGAAGCGTTGATCCTCGTCGGAGCCGGTGGCATCTCCTACGAAGAAACGGCCGAGATCACGGGGGTCGCCATCGGCACGGTCAAGAGCCGTGTGGCCCGGGCGCGCATGGCGTTGGAAGCCTTGATGAACGGTGGGGTGCTCGAAACCGCACGCAGCGAATTTGACGATCAAGAAGATGCCGTCGTCAGCATCTTTGCTTATCTCGACAGAATTCAGAACCGTCAGCCAACGCGACCTGATGTGTCAGGGCTGCTGGCACTGGCCGCCTGAGCGGATGATGAAGCGGAGCAAGGTTCGGTCCGGCCCCGCTTCCAGGTTTCGTCAGGGCTGTGGTCAATGATATCCGATCCAGATCAGTCGCTGATGGATGATCCCAGCGCGCCTGATGATGCCCTGTCGCCCGATGAGGCGCAGGATGCCCGGCGGCGCCAGGCCAGTTCGCATATGGTCGTGCATGAGGCCGTGCGGCTCCAGGGTGAGGAGGAACTGGCAAGGCCCGTCGTTGCTCTGCTGCTTTCGGGTCTCGCAGCCGGCCTCGCCATCACCATATCGCTGCTGGCGGAACTCTATCTGCGCATGCGCTTGCCGGACGAGCGCTGGGCCGAGCTGGTCTATCTGCTGGGCTATCCCGTCGGTTATGTGATCGTCATCATGGGGCGGCTACAGCTTTTTACCGAGAGTACGGTAACTGCCGTGCTCCCCGTGGCCGCACGGCCCAGCATTGCCGGGCTGGCGCGGCTTGCAAGGCTATGGTCTGTCGTATTGACCGCAAACCTCATCGGCGTGCTGATCGTAGTTGCGCTGATGGCGGGTGAGGTCATTATCACGCATGAGCAAAGGCTGGTGGCGATCGATATCCTGCAAAAGCTGCCCGCGCAGGAGGGGCTCAAGACGCTCACATTGGGTATTCCGGCCGGCTTCCTGATGGCGTCCATCGCCTGGCTCCTGCCCAATGCGAAAGGCAGTGAATTCTGGGTCATCTCTTTATTGACCTATGTCATCGCGCTTGGCGGCTTCAGCCATGTCGTTACCGGCTTTTCGCAGACTGCCTTTCTCTGGCTGAACGGTTCCATGACCGTTGCGGACATGCTGCTCGACTTTCTTCTCCCAGCGCTTGCCGGGAACATCATCGGAGGCACCGGTCTCTTCGCCGTGTTGGCGCATGGTCAGATGCGGGGTGATAGCGAGGCAGCGGACGAGAAAAACTAACGAATTCTCATTCCTGAAAAATGACCTGCGTTGAAGTGCTGGTCATCTGGGCCAGTCGGGCCGCATCCCAATTGCTCAGGCGAACGCAGCCATGGCTTTGCGAGCGCCCGATCCGGGTCGGCTCCGGCGTGCCATGAATGCCATAATGGGGCTTATCAAGGTCGATCCAGACTACGCCGACGGGATTGTTGGGACCGGGCTGCAACACGGCTGTCCCGTCACTTTCGGCGGCATCCCAGAACAAGTCCGGATTATAATGATAGGTCGGCAGGAAGGCGATCGCCTCAATTACCCATTGGCCAATCGGCAGGGGATCATGGTCGCTTCCGGTGGTCGCGGGAAATTGCGCGACGAGACGGTCCTGAGCATCAAAAACCTTGAGCAGGCTTTCAGATTTATCTACGACGATTTTCGCCGCCTGCGGCTGTCGCGCGCTGATATTGAGCGTTGCGAGCGTGTCGCGCCATTGAGGCGATAGGCTATTGTCATAGTCCCGATTGGCCGGGATCAGGCTTGGCAGTCGCAGTTCCATGCCGGCCTGCGGCGCCTTGAGTGCGGGATTGAGCGCGAGCAGAATTTGCGGCGTCGTATGGAAGCGCTCGGCAAGCCGTTCCACGATATCGCGGTAGCCCAAATTGGGCAGGGCGACCTGGTCGACGATCTTTGCAGGAATGTCGGGCGTGAAGTCGGCCGCGAGGGCATCGTCCTTCAGCACCATGGTCATGAGCGCAGGGGCATCATCCTTGCCGAGGGCCGCTCGTGTCCCACCATCAAGCTCGCCCGATTGTGTCAGGCCTTGCGCAGCCTGATAGCCCTTCACCGCCGCATTGAAGAAGCGCCCCTTGCGCCCGTCGATGACCCCGGGGCCAAAGCCTGCCCGGTCCAGCTGGACCTGAGCGCGGAATATGGATGGATCAATGTTGGTCGCTCGGAAGGCGCTGGCTGGCGTTGCGGCTGGGTTCGGAACCTGTGCTCCGACTGCCGACTGCATAAGGCCAGCGGTGGCCAAAATCAGACAGTGCCATGGAACCCATCTTTTCATCCGGAAAATGCACCCTATATCTCAGTGAGATAAGTAACGCGCGGGTGCGGCTTTATCTCCCTGGAACGATTTCGGGACGAACGACTTACATGTTGATGGATAGAAGGGCGGTGCTGCTGGGCGCCGCTGCTTGTGGTGCAGCGCAGCTTTTTCCTGCCACCACATGGGCCGCTCTGTCGGAGCGGCGCCTGTTGTTTCGCAATGCGCACAATGGGGAGAAGGTCGACGTCTGCTATTTTTCGGGCGGACGTCTGCGGGCTTCGGGAATTGCTGAACTCAATCATTTCCTGCGCGACTGGCGTACCAGGGAAGTGACCCGCATGGACACCGATCTGTTCGATACGCTGGTGCAACTGCATGCGGCAACCGGTGCGGACAAGCGGGCCTACTTCACGCTGATCTCCGGCTATCGCTCACCGAAAACCAACGCCCGACTGCATCGCGGCAGCCATGGTGTTGCGTCGAAGAGCCAGCATATGCGGGGCAAGGCAGTGGACATCCAGCTTCGCAATGTCCGTCTTGCCAACCTTCAGAAAGCGGCGCTGTCCCTGAAGGCGGGAGGCGTCGGCTATTATCCGGACGACGGGTTCGTCCATGTCGATACCGGGCCAGTCCGCCGCTGGAACGGCAGCTAGGTCAGGCGTCAGGGGCCGATATCGGCCCCTGATCCGCGCAGGCGCGCGCCGCTGCCGGCCTTGAAGCCGAGCGCGACTGACACCCTGTCGTTCCAGCCATAAGGATCGGCGCGCACCACAGGCTCGCCCTGATCATCGAACAGCACGGTCTGGTAGAGCAGGCGCACCGGTATCTCGCGCGGCAGGGGAACGAAACTTTCCTTCCCCGTTGCACGGGCCTTGTTCCACTGATCCGTAATGCCCGCGTCCTGCGCCAGCATTGCGGCAAAGCCCTCTGCATCCTCGACCCGGACGCAGCCATGGCTGCGCTGACGCTGTACCTCTGCAAATAACTGCTTCGCTGGGGTATCGTGCAGATAAATCTGATGCTCGTTCTTCATGTCGAACTTGACGAGGCCGAGCGAATTTTTGGGTCCGGGCTGCTGGACGATCCAACCGTTCTTGCGCACCATATTGTTGCGTCGCAGATAGACCGCGCCCTTACCGACGATCTCCTTCTGCTCGATTGAGCGGGGCACGGTCCAAGTCGGGTTCGCCACCAGTCGGTAGATGGGTGATCCAAGTTGCGGGGTTTCGGTGTCAGGCTCACCAACCACGACCTTGCGGACATTGGCGAGTTTGCCTTCGCGCCAGTAGCTGAGGCGCGCGGCAGCGAGGTTGACGTCGATCCGCGTGGTGGGCGGATTGCGATCGAGCCAGCGCGTGCGCTCCATGGCAACGGCGATGGCGCGCGCGCGATCGGCATCGGACAGGTTCAGGATTTCCAGTGCCTGACTGCCGATCGAACCATCAGGCTTGATGCCGAAATCCTGCTGCATCCGCTTGATCGCGCGCACCATCGGCTCGCTAAAGCGCTCACCCCCGGCCTGCCCCTTGTCGAGATAATCGGAGGCGACCAGCTGCCGCGCGATGGCGGGAATGCGGCCATCGCTCTGCCCCGGCTCGATGGCCTCGCTTGTGGCAGGGATGGCGGCGGCGGGCGCGTCAGCCTCCCGGCTCAGCGCCACATAGGCTTTGGAGAGCGCGTGATATTCGTCGCTCTGCGGCGCAAGGCTTTCAAGCCAGTCGGACAGCTTGCCGTCCGTCATCGCTCTGGCAAGGCCCGCGCGCAGATCGGGCTTCGGGCGCGGAATGGTATAGACGTCATAGAGCTTCGTCGGATCGCTCGCGCCATGGGCAAGAGCAGCAGCATATTGCAGCGCGAGTTCCGTCTGCGCCTCCGGTCCGTCGCCCTTGATCTCGAACTTGAAATGGTCGAGTCCATGCTGGGCACGGCGGTCGATCGCTTCGCGCAACTGGCGCAGATTGCCGTCCGTCCACTCCACCTGCCCAGTCGAGGCCGTTCTGTTCTGGGTCGTGACGAGGTCGCAGGCGACGAGAGGCAGGGACAGGGCAAGGATCGAACCAGCAATCAGAAATCGGCGTACCATCATATCCCTTTCACGTCGGATATGTTCAACGCGCCACCGCGGTTTGCGCTCCGTCATGCTGCGCGATCAGGGCGATGTGGGAATCAGGATCAAAGTTCTGCCTTCGACACGCCAGGAGGCGAGTTGCGACAGAAAGTTCATGCCCAATATGTCCACCGGGCCAAGCGCAGGAGAAATGACGGTCTTGAGGTTGCGCGCTTGTATG
>NZ_FNYZ01000057.1 GCF_900109095.1 Sphingobium sp. AP50 | reverse complement strand
TTCTCCAACCGCCATCTGCTGGGCTATCCCTGGATCGTGCTGGCGGCGGTGGGCACGGCCTTCCTGTCCTTTGGCCTGTGGGTCCACCACATGTTCACGACCGGATTGCCCAAGATCAGCCTCGCCTTCTTTTCCGCCGCGTCCGAAGCCGTGGCGATCCCGACGGCGGTGCAGATATTCGCGTTCATCGCGACGCTTTGGGCGGGCCGCGTCACCTTGTCCACGCCTCTGCTCTATGCGACGGGCAGCCTCGCAATCTTCGTCATCGGCGGCCTGACCGGCGTGATGGTCGCCGTCGCACCCTTCGACTGGCAGGCGCATGACACCTATTTCATCGTCGCCCATCTTCACTACGTGCTGATCGGCGGCACACTGCTGCCTCTGTTCGCGGGTCTCTATTATTACTGGCCGTTGATTACAGGCAAGAAGCTCTCTGACCGGCTCGGCCGCATCGCCTTCTGGATGCTGTTCGTCGGCGCGAACCTCACTTTCTTCCCGATGCATTTTTCGGGGCTCATGGGCATGCCGCGCCGGGTCTTCACCTATCCGGCTGAACTGGGGCTTGGCGGGCTCAACATGGCCTCGACTCTTGGAGCGTGGCTGTTCGCGGCGGGCGTGGCGGTAATCTGCGTCGACCTCGCCCTCTCGCCGCGCCGGCCAAAGGCGCAGCGCAATCCATGGGGTGCCGGGACGCTCGAATGGCTGGCCCATCCCGATGACGAGGATTGGGGAATACGCTCGGTCCCACTGATCGAAAGTCGCTACCCGATCTGGGACCAGAAGGATTTCGTGCAGAAGGTCGATGAAGGCCGCTATTTCCTTCCAGACGCGGAGGAAGGGCGGCGCGAAACGATCGTCACCACCGTGCTGGACGCCCGACCGCTGGCGGTGATCCGTCTCGGCACGCCCAGCATCATCCCGATCCTTACCGCCATCGCGCTGGGCGGCGTGTTCATCCTCACCACCTATCATCTCTACTGGGCTGCTCTCGCCTGCGCCGTGTCGACGCTCGCTTGCACGCTTTGGTGGCTATGGACCGGGACGGCCGAAATCCCGGAAAAACCATCCAAGCCGATCGGCCATGGCATGGAACTGCCGCTCTACATGTCCGGTCCAGCAGCACCCGGATGGTGGGCGATGTTCATCACCATGATGGCCGACGCGACCGCCTTTTCCGGCCTCGTCTTCGGCTATTGTTTCTTCTGGACCCGTCATGCGGATTTCCCACCGATGGCACAAGCGGACGGGCCGGGCATATTCTGGCCGATGGCGGCGCTGGCGCTCGGGCTGGCAAGCTGGCTCGCCACCATCGCCGCGCGCGAAGTCCACGCACGCGGTGGCGTCGGGATCGCGCGCCTGCTGCTGGTGCTGGGCATAGCCGTAAGCCTCGCAGGCATCGGTACGGGCCTGGCTGGACCATGGACGCATGGCATGAACCCGGCAAGCCACAGCTATCCCGCAATCGTGTGGACGCTCGTCATCTGGACCGTGGCCCATGCTGGCGTCGCCGCGATCATGCAGAGCTACGCCCTTGCCCGCAGCATTGCGGGCAAGATGGACCCACAGCATGACGCAGACATTCGCAACGTCACGGTCTACATGCACTTCTTCGCGCTGACTGCGGTAGTGGCCTATGCGACCATCGGCCTGTTCCCGGTGCTGTCATGAGCGCCAAACCATGAAGGATCGACGGCCCCACTGGTCCGAGCGGCTGAAGGTCACGCTCTGGACGCTGATCGTCCCGCCGACCATCTGGGCGGGGCATTTCCTCTTCTCCTATCTCTGGGCATCCATATCCTGCGCCAAGGTCGGTGAGTTCGCGACCTTCCCTACCCTGTTCGTTGCTGGCACCGTCCTTGCCCTGATCCTGATCGCCCTGTCCGGCTGGATCGCCTGGAACCAGGGCCGGATGCCCGGTGGCCGCGCGCCACATGAGGATTCGACCGATATTGACCGGCTGCGCTTCCTGGCAAAATCCACGCTGTTGCTGGCGGGCCTCAGCTTCGTTGCCGTACTCTTCACCGCCTTGCCTGTCATCTATCTGCGAGACTGCCTGTGAAGCGCACGAGCCTTATCTCTGGCCTCCTGCTGCTGCCATTGGGCTGGATC
>NZ_FNYZ01000053.1 GCF_900109095.1 Sphingobium sp. AP50 | reverse complement strand
TCAAGATCAGCCATCCGGCCACGGCTCGCTCGGGTCCACATCCCGAGCTTGAATCACGTAACCCGCTGTCGCTCAACCCTTTATCAAACGGGCTCTAAATTCCTCGAAATCATCACGACATCAGCTTAATTGTTAACGAGGTCAGGCAGCGAAATTGGTTATAATTACCTGTCGTGTGAAAAGTCGAGTTACATTCATGAGGAATCATCGATTAATATGTACGCAGTAAAATCTGTATTGTAAACATAGCCCGGCATCGTCAGACTATCTGGGTTCTTAATCGACTATGGATGGCGGGCTTCAATGGGGTGTGCCTACACTCTGCATGACACTGCCTCTGTATAAATAGGTAGCCTATATAATAATTTGCGCTGATATCTTGACTAAAGCCTGCTAACGTTCCTAATCGAAAAATTGCGAATGACAGGAGATTAGGTGTTGGCTGCAGAGCAGGTTGATCAGGAGAGCTATCTCCCCGAGAGCCTCGGGCTGATGGCGCGAGATCTCTATCGTGCTCTCACTCAGGCAATCGATGCGAGAGTCGCGCGATATGGACTTGCTGCCCATACGTGCCGTTATCTTGCTCTCATTCACGATTTCAACGGTATGACACCCAAAGATTTGAGCACCTATCTGGGCGTTCGTTCCCCGACGACCTTATCTGCGCTGCGTACCTTAGAAGACAAGCGGCTCATTACGAGAACCCGTGACGCAGACGATGGTCGCAAGAGCCGCTACAAACTGACGGCTCGAGGCGCAGAAGTCGAGGCGCTGGTTCGTGAGAGCGCTGTCGAGGTGGAAATGATAGCGATCCGTCAATTGAGCCCACAGCAGCTGAAACAGTTTCGCTCGGTGATCGATCTGATACGGGAATCGCTGGGCGACTTGTCCAGCAGCGCGAGAATTTCAAATTTCGATCAAGATGCCGGTGACGGGGCGTCGGACCCCAAAGGGAACAATCGAGAGCGCCGTTCAAAGCATAGCGTAGGCATGCAAAACAAGCCGGCGGAGAGCTAATCATAGCGAACAAAACGGCTCGACATCCTTTCGCACCGACGGGTTGCCGTTACGAGGAAATAGCAACACTTAAAAGCAGGCGGAGATCGCTGTTGCAGCGAAATGAATCTTTTCGGAGATAACTTCTTGGGCGCGCGCAAAGCGTACCGAAGGAAGCGCGACCGAAATGGCGTAGCGCTCTGCAGTGCCGGTATCGAGCACAGCACCCACTCCATCAACGCCCTCAAGGTGCTCCTCCTCATCGAAAGCGACACCAACTTGACGGATGGATGCCAGCTGGGGCCACAGCTCCGCCATTGATGAGACGGTCGACGGTGTCTTGCGCTCCCACTCTCCGCTGAGACGCTCCTCTATCTCTCTATCAGGCATTTCGGCAAGGAGAGCCTTGCCATGCGCAGTGCAGTATAGGGGAAGTGCTGATCCCACCGCAGAAACTACGCGAAGTTCGCGGCCGGACGCGACTTGGTCGACCAGCACGGCATGATTTCCGCGTAGCACTGACAGATTGACTGTCTCGTCAATTTGCCGATTCAGGATCTCCAGATGTGGCCTAGCGATACCGATGACATCAAGATGGGTGGAGCCAGCAAGGCGTGTCAATGTAGGCCCCAGCCTGATCCGGCCGTCGACAGTCACTACCAATTGCTGCGCCTGAAGTGCGTTAACGATACGCTGAACAGTAGTACGCGGCAAATCCGACACTCTCGTTATCTCCGCGATCGTGAGACCCTTGCTCTCGCCCTCCAGGGTCTTAAGTACCGCTGCTGCGCGTGCAATCACTTGTGTGCCGCTACTGTCGTTATCTCGTACCATAAGCGTCCTGTGCCACTATCAGGGTCGGGCTGGCAATGCCGAGCGTTCAAGTTCGTCAAGCAATGCATCTGCTGGATTGAGCGCCGGTTCGTTTCTTTCTCCATCAAAATTCTTCACGCGCTCGTCGTTCCCGGCAAGGTACCTCGGCCAGTCTCCTGCCCGCAATTCCGGACGTCCCGTACGCGCGAACCCGATCCAGCGCTCCATAATCTGTGATGAAAGGGTCTGCGACTTGCCGTCATCCCGATCTCGATCGCCAGCGGCGATATGTCCGAAAACATATGGGATTTCAGCCGTATGGATTGCGCCTTTCAAGGGACCTCTCTCACGGGAAGGTAGCCACGAAAACCGATACATCCAGACCGGCGCTTGGCGTGAAGCGCCGCGCGCAATGCGCCGACTGTTTACGCCCGCAAAAAGTTCGGAGGCAGTTTGTTCAGCGCATGAGTCGGTGTCCTCGCCGCCGTAACCAAAGCATTTTGAAGATAGCCGATTCCAGCCGTCTTGGCCTACCTCGCTTGGAAGGCCCTTCCAATAGCCTGGTCCGAAAAAGCCTGCTTCCGCATCGTTGTAGCCGATGAGCAGAGGAAACCGGTTGGTCCGCCCGGCAGTGAACGCCTCATGCGTCTTTTCCCTCACAACCGTCCCGTCAATGAATGGCATTGTCTCCCCGGCACTTGTGTTCGCGTCGCGCAACGACATCGCGGACAATGCCCGCAGTTCCGCAGCGTTGTGAGCCCCGAGTTCTTCGGCAACGCGGGCAGCGACGGCCTGCGCATCTCTCTTTGACAATTCGGGAATGTAAAGCCCTCCCGACTGGATTATGGCGCGGTCGAACAACCCCGCTGCGAGGGGAGATGCCATCAGGTATCCGACGGAAACGCCACCGGCGGATTCGCCAAAAAGTGTAACGGAATTCGCGTCACCCCCGAACGAACCCGCATTACGCCGGACCCAACGTAGCGCGGCGATGGCATCGAGCAAGCCGTAATTGCCATCAGGCTCCCCGGCCATTTGAAGCGTAGGGTGCGCGAACGTACCAAACAGGCCAAGCCGGTAATTGATCGTGACAACCACGACGCCACGCTGGGCAAGAGCACTGCCATCGTAGGTCGACAAGCTTCCCGCGCCGAACCGGAAGCTTCCTCCGTGTATCCAGACCATCACAGGCAGCCGTACTCCCTGACGCGCTTTGGGCGACCACACGTTCAGTGTCAGGCAATCCTCGCTTTGCGGGAAGTTCTCAAGGCTCTTTTCCGGGTCCTGCTTCGCGACTTTTTGGACGCAGGCTGAGCCGAATTCGACAGCGGGCTTAATGCCCCGCCAAGGCTTCATCGGTTGCGGTGCCCGCCACCTTAGGGCGCCAACCGGGGGGGCAGCGTAAGGTATCCCGCGGAAGACCATCACGCCCTCGGCCTCCGTGCCCTCCACTCGTCCATCGCCCGTGCGCACTACCCGCGCCTGGGCAGATCCTACTTGGGCCATGACCATTGAAGCGACTACAATTCCCAACTTCAACATCTGTCGCATACCGCGCTCCAATCAGACTTTGACCTTAAACAAGACCTTGGCGTTCTCAAACACGACTGCGTTCCGTTCAGCAGCGCTGATCCACGAATTTTCAATCCAGTCGCATACATCCTTCATGATGAAACGTCCGTAGAACGGTTAGTGCTCCCGCACAACGGTCAACTTGTAATTTGATGGCAATGAACGGGCGCGGGGACATAGAAATAGATGGAGCGCCGCCGCGACTATCCCTCCGCCATCTGATCGCGGAAAGCTCTCCATCTTCGCGTGCAGGGGTACGGGTTCGGCCGCGAAATTGAGATCCCAGTCGATTTTATCCCCGTTCCGCAGTCACTGAGGCACCCATTGCTCCTCAACCCGAAGATGGACGGTGACGGCATTTCGAGCGGCACACGCGAGGTTGAAGGCAGTCGTACGGACTCTGGCGTGTTTCAGCATGGCGCTGCAGATAAAATCGGTTTAAGCGTTAAATCTCGCCAGTCTACAGGTGACAGCTTGCCACAAAGTCTCGTTGTGCTTGCAGGCTGCCGCCGGGCGCCGCCAACCCATTGTTTTAATCGCAAACTCGCCGGGGTCAGTACGATACCGCCCTCGATGAGCGGCGGCCAGACAAGGCCTCGTTCCAGACTCTTGGCGAACAAGCAAGGCCGGTCCCATCCCGATGCAGCCCCCTCAGGTAGTTGCCGCTCTCGCTACGAACAGGACGACATGCCCGCCGTAGGACCCGACCGCGAACAGCGGGCGGGCCAGCACCGTCAGCTCATCGAACCCAAGCCGCATGCTTACCAGTTGCTTGCCAAGGAGACCTTCGTTCCGGGCGCCAGCCAGATCACTAGACGTCCCGGAATGCGCAGCACGAGGCCCAGTGCCTTCTCGTTGACACCGCTATCCACTGAGAGGCGATCGCCGCTAGGCAGGTAGATGTCTATCGGGCACCGGGATGTGGGCGGATCACTTCCTCCGACGCTGCCGGCCTCGGCGCCGAAACAGGTCGGGGCGCCTTCTGGGGCCCAGGCACTGCGGGCGCACCCGCATTCTGGCGTAAAACCTGGTAGGTGAATGGCTGGGCAGATATCGATACGACTGCTTTCCATCTCATCACGGTCATCGCCGTGCAGGCCCGAAGTCATAAAGCAAATTTGACGACAAATGCGCTGACTGGCGCGCATCGAACTTATCGGACGCAATTCGCGTGTTCAAGTTATATTCTTTACGTCAATTTAGACCGAGAAACGATCCCGACCGTTCCAGATCTACGCAGTCGCCCCGGTCTAAGCGCGACCTTGACTAACGCCTAAAGCCACTAGTCACCTGGAACTAAAGTAGGCATCATTGTATATGCCCTTGTCGGACCAGCAGGGATATCGGGGATGGTGGGCAGACAAGCGGATTTGGTTG
>NZ_FNYZ01000054.1 GCF_900109095.1 Sphingobium sp. AP50 | reverse complement strand
TGATGGGCGGGCTGGTCCTGCTGGCCGGACTGCTCAGGACGAGAGAGGACGCACCGGCATGATCATTCGCATCACCTGGAAGCGCGCGATCATCGCTGTCTCCTTACTGTTTGCGGCAGGGATGTTGTTCGCCTGGTCTGGCGTGATGCAGGTGTCAGCGTCTTCGGGCCACTGGAAGGTAACCGACTGGTTCCTCCATTGGGTAATGCGCAATTCGGTGCGGACCTACTCCACATTTCAGACACCCGAAGGCAAGGCGCCCGAGCGCGATCTCGTCAGCGCAGCTGGTCATTTTCGGCAGGCTTGCCAGGTCTGCCATGGGGCTCCGGGCGTGAAGCCCTCCCCGGTCATGCAGGCATCGACACCCCCAGCCCCGGACCTGTCGGTCACCGCAAAAGAATGGAGTGATCGCCAACTTTTCTGGATCATCCGCCACGGCGTCAAATTTACCGCCATGCCGGCCTGGCCGGTGGAGGATCGCGATGACGAGGTCTGGCGGATGGTCGGCTTCGTGCGGCGTTTGCCTGGTATGACATCAGAGCAGTATCGCGCACTGACGCAGGAAGCCGTACCAGCCGACCTTCCGGGCACGCGCCCCGGCACGCTGACCGCATGCGCTTCCTGTCACGGCAGCGACGGACGCGGGCGTGGGCAGCGCGATATTCCATTGCTGGGTGGGCAAAAGCCAGCCTCGCTCCTTGCGGCCTTGCGCGACTATGCGGCCGGGACTCGCAAAAGCGCACCGATGCAGGTGGCCGCAGCTGCACTCACTCAGGAGGAGATGAAGAGGCTGGCAGCACATTTCGCAGCGATGCCGGGGCTGGAACAGCGACCGACGCCGACCTTGCCCATCATTGCGAAGGGCGATCCTGCCCGCCAGTTGCCGGCCTGCGGCAATTGCCATGCGCCGGGCAAGGACGCGCCTGCTCTGTCCGGTCAACGAAGCAGCTATCTCGCTGCACGTCTGCGCCATTGGCAGGGCGACCCGACCGTGGTCGATGCGCGCAAACCTCCCCATGGCATGGCGGTCATCGCGCGCCGCATTCCGCCAGATCAGATCGATGAGATCGCTGCCGCCTTTGCTGAACCGTGAAATTACCCGACCGGAAAGGATCGCCATTGCCGACCATCATGAACCGCAGGCAGGCAAGCGCCCTGCTGGCGGCAGCGCCATTGGCAATGACGATAGCAGCGCGAGCGGCATCTCCGCGCCGCTTGTTGCTGCGCGGCGCGAATCACCTGCTGACGATGACCGGAGCGCCGCGACAGAAAACGGACCTGCTCATCTCCGACGGCCGGATAGAGGCAATTGGTCCCAACCTGCCTGTCAGCGAGGCAGACGTCATCGACCTTTCAGGGCATATCCTGTTGCCCGGCTTTGTCGGTACTCACTGGCATATGTGGAACACGGCGGCGCCGGGGCTGTGGCGAAGCGCCAAAGGAGGCTTCATGCCAACTATGGCGGCGATAGCACCGCATTTCACACCAGCAGACGTGGCGATCGGCGTCGATCTGGCACTCGCCGAAGCGGTGAGCAGTGGTATCACCACCGTCCACAACTGGGCGCATAATCTACGCAGCCCCGCCCACGCAGAAGCCGAAATTGCCGCAATGGTCCGATCCGGCGTTCGCGGTCGCTTTGCCTATGGCTACGCCCAAGATGTCGGCAAGGACCAGCCGATGGACCTCGAGCATCTGTCCGCGATCGCACGTCAACCGCCATCGGCTCTCGTCTCCATCGGGATTTGCGCACGTGGCCCGGATCGTTCCGACGCCGAAGTCTGGCAAGCGGAGTGGGACGCCGCGCGGCGGCTGGGCCTGCCAATTTCGACCCATATGGCATCCGATCCAAAGGCGGCCGCGGGTGGCGGCATTGCGGCACTAGCGGCGCGCGACGGCCTAGGCTCTGACGTGCAACTCGTCCACCTGACCTCAGCCTCCCGTGCCGACATGGATCGCGTGGCAACGGCTGGCTCACCCGTGTCGATCAGCCCCTGGACCGAACTGGAGGTTGGCTACGGTGTGCCGCCCATCCCGGATATGATTACCGCGGGCCTGCTGATGGGTCTCTCCGTGGATAATATGGTGCTGGCAGGACAGGCCAACATGTTTTCCGTTATGCGCCTGTCGACGGATTTAGCGCGCGGTGTCTCGCGCAATCAGCTGTTGATGGAAGACAATATGGCGCTGCGCTGGGCCACAACAGATGGCTCCCGAAGCCTTGGTCTGGGGAAGCAGGTCGGTGCGCTAGTACGGGGGATGCGCGCAGATATCATCGCGATCCGGTTGGACGCACTGAACACGGCACCCGCTGCAGACCTACCCTCATTGCTCACCCATGCCGCACGACCCGACAATGTGTCGCTCGTGCTGATCGACGGCGTGGTGCACAAGCGCGATGGCCGTTTGGTACGGATCGATCTGCCGGCGATCCAGGCCCAGGCGACGGCCTCTATAAAGCGAATCCGATCGCCCTCCGGCATCTGAAAGATACTGCGGCCGTGCCACCTGGCTCTTTTGGCGTTTCGCGCGTTGTTTGCGAGCAACGATCCAGAAAGATTTCATGGCGCACTCCGGCCTCAGTGAAACCCTTAACCTCCGCGCCACGACGTTACCGTCGAGGGAGGCGGACTGGAGGCATCCCGCCGATCCACATCCTACTGTGCGACAGGGAATAGCTGTCATGAGCAGCCTGTGTCAGAGGGGGCCCGCGAAATGATGCGGCTAGCCTCCTTTGCACTACTGCTGCTTAGCGCATGTGACATGCTGCCGCGCGACCCGGCCGGTACATCGACACGGATCGAGCATAGTCGCACCTTCACCGTCGCGCTTGCAGACCCCGCCATCTCGTCCGCGCCGCAGGTCGGCAGGCTTGTCGCGGAAATCGAGCGGCGCACCAATGCGCATGCTCGATGGCGCAGCGGATCGGGTGAGTCCTTATTCCAGCAGCTTGACGATGGCTCCCTTGATCTCGTCATCGGCCGCTTCAAGGCCGATAGCCCCTGGGCAACCAACGTGGCCTTTGCTCCTGCCCTTTCGACAAGTGACATAGGAGACGCGCAGATCGAATTGAAAGCCGCGATGCGCAATGGCGAGAACCGGTGGATCATGACCGTCGAGCGCGCCAGCCGAGCGATATCGCAGGAGGCACGCAACCAATGAGCGAAACCAGCCTTCCGCAGGAACTGCGCGACACGATGGCCAAGGCGGTCCGCCTTGAATATTGGAACATCTTCTGGACGCTCACCATCATCGTCACCATGGGGCTGGTGCTGGGCCAAAGCGAGACGATGAAGACCGCCTGGATCGAGGATACGCTGGGCCTCGTCCCGCCGATCATGTTCCTGATCGCGGCGCATATGGAGCGCCACAGCCATCACTCCCGCCGCTTTCCCTTCGGCTTCGAACGGGTCAACGGGCTTGGTTTCTTCGTCGCGGCGGTCGCGCTGACGGCGGTCGGCGCGCTGCTGCTCTATAATGCGTTGATGGCGCTCGGCTCACGGGAGCATGCCACCGTCGGCTCTATTGTCATTCTGGGGTACGATCTGTGGCTCGGCTGGTTGATGCTCGCCGCGCAAATCTATTCGCTGATCCCTCCCCTCTTCATCGGGCGCAAGGAACTGCCGCTCGCTGAACAGCTCAACGATAAGCTGCTCCATACCGACGCACTCATGAACAAGGCCAATTGGCTGACCGGCGCGGCGGGGCTGGCCGGGATCATCGGTCTAGGCCTTGGCTGGTGGTGGGCGGATTCGGTGGCGGCGGCGATCATTTCTGTCGATGTGCTCAATGACGGGATCAAAGCGCTGCGGTCCTCCACCGCCGAACTGATCGACGGCGCGCCGCGGGCGCTGTCCAGCACGGACCTGTCTGAGGAGGCACAGAAGGTCTGCGATCGATTACAGGCAGAATTTCCCGATGCGACAGTGCGTCTGCGCGAGACCGGGCGGCTGATCCGGGCCGAGGTGCATGACACCCATCCGCCGTCGGAATGCCGCCATCCCCGACATTATTGGCCCGACGAGGAGGATCGGGCTTGGCGGCTGGCACAGGTCAGCTTTATTCCGCCAATGCAGAATGACAATGAGAGCTAGTCACCTGAATCCAAAGTTCGGTTCATTGTTTTTTGGCAGAATCGTTTGACCGAGGCGAGGATCTCGTCGGCTGACTTCACCCATTTGTATG
>NZ_FNYZ01000055.1 GCF_900109095.1 Sphingobium sp. AP50 | reverse complement strand
TCCGGAAGTTTGTTGCAAAACCCCTGAATCAACGACTTCGGTAAGCGTCAAGCTAACCCGCTGATACCACTCAACTTAGTTTCGGATCGGGCTCTCAGGCAGGCACATCTTGCGCTGGTGTCGATACCGACCGGCGCGACAGACTACCTATGTCCACGAGCCATGATGCCGCTGGAACCGGGACCATCTGCGTCGTTCAACGGCGCCAACACATATCTTACGGCATCCAATGTCGTCATGTTCACCACGATCGTCGGCCACAGCAGCACGGCCGCATCCGTCGCCAAGCCGCCCGCACGCTACTAATCCCATAGCTGTGGCCCGCGTCAGCGGGTTAGCTCAATCCGGCTTCAATGAGGTCGCGCACGGTGCCATGACGCCCGCGTTCCGCCGCGCGACCTCACAGAAACCTCCGGATTCCCAAAAGGCAAAAACCCTGATTCATGGAGAGCCAGCTATCGAAAGGGCTGGTGATGGATACGGAATGGAAAGAGGATCTGGAGGGCTGGCTTGAGCCGTTTCTCATCGCTCTTGGGCACAAGACGCGCCGTCGGATGTGCCCCGCCTACATAGCAGGTCTGATAGGCCCAGGAGACCGTAAGAGCGTTCAGCCGATGGCATCGCGAGCGAGCGAGATCGGCTATGATCAGCTTCATCATTTTGTCGCTGCGGGGGTTTGGGACAGCGCTCCTCTCGAGAAAGTGCTGGTGCAAGAAGCAGATCGGCTGGTGGGCGATGCAGCGGGATTTCTCGTCATCGATGACACCGCCTTGCCGAAGAAGGGAACCCATTCCGTCGGGGTAGCTCCGCAATATGCTTCATCGCTGGGAAAGACCGCCAACTGTCAGTCCCTAGTCTCGGTGACGCTGGCTTCCCGGGAAGTGCCGGTCATGGTGGGGCTACGCCTTTTTCTGCCTGACAGCTGGACAAGCGATGTTGATAAGATGACGCGCGCGCAGGTTCCCAAAGAGTGTCAGATCGCCCGGACAAAACCAGAGATTGCGATGGAGGAGATCGATCGCGTCATCGCTACAGGTGCCCGCTTCGGCTGCGTGTTGGCCGATGCTGGTTATGGATCCAGCGGGTCCTTTCGCCAGGCATTGACTGACCGCGGCCTGCTCTGGGCAGTGGGCTTGTCGCGGCGTCAGAATGTATATCCGTCTGACGTGGCGCTGATATTTCCGGTCGCTAACATGGGGAACAAGCGCAAGTACCACATCCCTGATCAACAGCCGGTCTCAGCCGAGACCATGTTGGTTAAGGAAAAATGGAAAAAGGTTAGCTGGCGACGCGGTACTAAGGGAAGACTGACATGCTTGTTCGCCGCTCGTCGTGTAAGGGTTGCTGATGGACATCGCCATCGCATGCTCGATAACCGCGTCCAGGCCATGCCAGGCGATGAGGTCTGGCTTGTTGGAGAGCGCCGTTCGACCGGTGAGCAAAAATACTACGTCTCAAATTTACCTGCCGACGCCACCCTCAAAATGCTTGCCGCGACGATCAAGGCGAGATGGATCTGCGAGCAAGCACATCAGCAGCTCAAGGAAGAACTGGGCCTCGATCATTTCGAAGGCCGCTCCTGGTTTGGATTACATCGACATACATTGATGACAATGATCGCATACGCCTTCCTCCAAGCCCGCCGTCTCAAAGCAGCGGGGCGGAAAAAAAAGAGTCGGGGGACCGCCGCCACAACCGAGCATGCCAGCTATCCGACAGGCGATCTTGAACATCTTCATAAGGCCTCCGCCACTTCGGTGCCCCCATTGTGAAAAGCTCCTCGCAGACAGGCCTGAACAAAACTGCCAAAGTAGTGCTAAGTCATGAGCATGGAGCAGGTCAGCGCCAATCTCGCCTTCGGCGGCGTGCAGGGGGTGTACAAGCACGCCTCGGCCGCCACGGGCACGGACATGACTTTCTCGGTCTATGTCCTGCCGCACGAAGAGGGAGCGAAATTACCGGTTATATGGTATCTTTCAGGCCTGACCTGCACCCATGCCAATGTGACTGAAAAGGGCGAGTTTCGGCGCATATGCGCCGAACTCGGCCTGATCTTCGTCGCGCCAGACACTTCGCCGCGTGGCGAAGGCGTACCCAACGATGCTGGCGGCGCCTATGATTTCGGCCTTGGCGCGGGCTTTTACGTTGATGCGACGCAGGCGCCGTTCGACCGTAATTATCGCATGTGGACCTATGTCACGGAAGAATTACCGGCCCTGATCGTCGAGCATTTCCCGGCCGACATGGAACGGCAGTCGATAATGGGTCACAGCATGGGCGGCCATGGTGCGCTGTCCATAGCGCTTCGCCACCAGGAGCGTTTCAGGGCGGTGTCCGCCTTTTCCCCTATCGTCGCGCCGAGCCAGGTGCCCTGGGGCATCAAGGCGCTGACTGGCTATCTGGGGGACGATCGTGACGCATGGCGCAAGCATGACGCCACTGCTCTGATCGAAGACGGCGCACGGGTTCCTGCGATACTGGTGGATCAGGGTGACGCAGATCAATTTCTCGTAGAACAATTGCGCCCTGATCTGCTGGAGAAGGCGTGCGATGCAGCCGGTATCCCGCTTACCCTGCGTATGCAGCCTGGATACGACCACAGCTATTATTTCATTTCGACCTTCATGGCAGACCACCTGACCTGGCATGCCGAGCGGTTAAGGTAGGCCTCCAGGCCGGCACGGGTCAGCGCCGTCGGTGCGATTACACCGTTGCCCAATCTACCGGATGTCTGCTGGTGTGGCGGATGTCTGCTTGGTGTGGTTATCACGATGAAGGCCCCGCAGTCCTCGCGGCTGCGCTGGCGGGGCGCGATTGTTGATGCCATCCCGTCAGCACTGCTGCGATCACCCGCAGAAAGGATGAGAACATATGACAACGCCCAAAACGCAGATCGTCATTGTCGGCGGCGGGGCTGCCGGCCTTGAACTTGCGACCAAGCTCGGCCGGCGATTTGGACGCAAGCGCCATGACATCATCCTCGTCGACCGCAACAGGACGCATATCTGGAAGCCCCTTCTGCACGAGGTCGCGACAGGTTCGCTCGATGCCAACATGGATGAGGTGGGCTCTCGCAGCCACTGCCATCGCTGGGGCTATCGCTATTTCTATGGTGAACTGGCAGGGATCGACCGCAAGGCACGTCGCGTCAATCTCGCCGCGGTTTCAGACGAGCGGGGGCGAGAAGTCGTGGCACCCCATTCGATTCGGTACGACTATCTCGTTCTGGCCTATGGTTCTGTCACCAACGATTTCGGAACCCCGGGCGTTGCGGACAACTGCCTCGCGCTCGATAGCCGCGTGCAGGCAGACAAGTTTCGGGATCGCCTCCTGAACCACTGCCTGCGTGTGTCGCGGACCATGTCAGCCGATCCGGCAAGCGATGCTCGCGTTCGTGTGACGATCGTAGGCGGCGGCGCGACGGGCGTAGAACTCGCCGCCGAGCTTTTCAATGCCGCCGATGCGCTCAGCCACCATGGTCTGGAGGTGTTCGATCGCAGCCGTTTGCAGGTATCGCTCGTGGAGGCGGGGCCAAGGATATTGCCAGCCCTTCCTGTGAACGTCTGGCCCATGCGGCGAGAGTAGAGCTCGAAGCGCTTGGGGTGGCGGTGCGCACCGCGACCGCGGTGAACGCATCCACACCCCAGGGCATGGTGACTGCAACGGGAGAGATCATCCCAGCCGATCTTCAGATCTGGGCTGCCGGTGTTAAGGGCCCCAAAGTTCGCGATGGCCGTAGGCATTCGGTGAAGGCCGCGGATCAGGCGGCTTCGCGTTGATCTTCGGCGGCGCGCCAATTCCATGGCAGCAGTTCATGGAGACGGTTCTG
>NZ_FNYZ01000071.1 GCF_900109095.1 Sphingobium sp. AP50 | reverse complement strand
CATGAAAATCACGATGATCGGCACGGGTTATGTTGGACTTGTGTCCGGGGCCTGTTTTGCGGACTTTGGCCATGACGTGGTGTGCGTAGACAAGGATGCGGGGAAGATCGCGGCGATCGAGTCGGGCAAGATGCCGATTTTCGAGCCGGGTCTGGACCAGCTGGTGGGCAGCAATGCCGCCGCCGGTCGCCTGACCTTCACCACCGATCTGGCGGCGGGCGTCAAGGGCGCAGACGCGATCTTCATCGCGGTCGGCACGCCCTCGCGTCGCGGCGATGGTCATGCGGATCTGAGCTATGTCTATGCTGCGGCGCGGGAAATCGTGGAAGCGCTGGATGGCCCGGCGGTGATCGTGACCAAGTCGACCGTGCCGGTGGGCACTGGCGACGAAGTGGAGCGGATCGCGCGCGAACTGCGCCCCGACCTCGACATCCAGTGCGTGTCCAACCCGGAATTCCTGCGCGAAGGCGCGGCGATCGGTGACTTCAAGCGGCCCGATCGCGTGGTCGTGGGCACCACCGGCAGCGAACGCGCGATCGCGGTGATGAGCCAGGTCTATCGTCCGCTCAGCCTCAATCAGGCGCCCCTGATGTTCACCGGTCGTCGCACGGCGGAACTGATCAAATATGCCGCCAATGCGTTCCTCGCGACCAAGATCACCTTCATCAACGAGATGGCCGACCTGTGCGAAGCGGTGGGCGCCGAGGTGCAGGATGTGTCGCGCGGCATCGGCCTCGACAACCGCATCGGCAGCAAATTCCTGCATGCAGGCCCCGGCTATGGCGGCTCCTGCTTCCCCAAGGATACGCTGGCGCTGGTGAAGACCGGTCAGGATTATGACGCGCCGATCCGCATCGTGGAAACGGTGGTGCAAGTGAACGACCTGCGCAAGCGAGCGATGGGTCGCAAGATCGTCAAGGCGCTGGGCGGCGACGCGCGGGGCAAGACGGTGGCGCTGCTGGGCGTGACGTTCAAGCCCAATACCGACGACATGCGCGACGCGCCGAGCCTGGCGATCGTGCAGGCGCTGGAGGATGCGGGGGCGAAGGTGGTGGCCTATGACCCCGAGGGCATGGAAGTGGCCGCGCCGATGATGCCGGGCGTGACCATGGT
>NZ_FNYZ01000056.1 GCF_900109095.1 Sphingobium sp. AP50 | reverse complement strand
GTAACCATCCGGTGAAAGCCGCGAGGTAGCCTTTGATCAGGTGGCAATCGAGCACCTTGCTGGCAGCCATTTCCAGGGCAGCAGCTCGTCGAGTTGGCGGGCCGGATGCTCGGCGATGCGGGCGAGCACATCCGCGAGCCAGGCCTGCGGATCGACGTCGTTGAGGCGAGCAGTCTGGATCAGGGTGTAGAGGATGGCCGCGCGCTGGCCGCCGCGATCGGATCCGCAGAACAGCCAGGCCTTGCGGCCTAGTGGCACGCAGCGCAGCGCACGTTCTGCCGCGTTGTTGGTCAGACAGACCCTCCCGTCGGTGAGGAAGTGGGCGAAGGCATCCCAACGCCGCAGCATGTAATTGATGGCTTTGGCGAGATCGTGGTTGCGCGACAGCCTGGCGAGCTGGCTGGTCAGCCAGACGTGGAGCTCAGCCATCAGGGGCGCGCTCAATCGGCGGCGTACGGCGAGGCGCTCGTCGGCGTCCTGGCCGTTGATGCCGCGCTCGACATCGAACAGCGCATCGATCCGCTGCACGGCCTCAAGCGCGATCGGGTAGATCATGCCGGCATGTTCGCCGCGTCTCTTTTTGCGGGCTGCGCTGGCGACGTCGGCCAGCTCGAAGAACTTGCGCCGCGCGTGAGCAAAGCAGCCGGCCTCATGCACAGGCGCAGGCAAGCGACCGGGAGCATAGAGCTCGCCATAACCGCCATAGGCGTCAGCTTGCAGGATGC
Source organism: Sphingobium sp. AP50 (assembly GCF_900109095.1). Lineage (GTDB taxonomy): Bacteria > Pseudomonadota > Alphaproteobacteria > Sphingomonadales > Sphingomonadaceae > Sphingobium. The sequence continues at coordinate 1,740 of NZ_FNYZ01000056.1, read as the reverse complement.
CTGACCAGGATGCGAGATGCGCCCTTGGATGTTCGCCGCGCCGATCGCGCGAGTAGTGGAACAGAGCCGCGGGCGGATCGGCGCCGGCGAACGGCCGATCATCGCGCACGTAGACCCACAATCGAGCCGTATCGGTCTTCACCTTGGCCATGACCGGCACGGTTGTATCGTCGCCATGCAATCGCTCGGCGGCGAGGACGTGTGCCTCGATGAGCCGATAGATCGGCATCAGCGCTAAGGCGGCGGCACCGACCTGGTCGGCAAGCGTCGAGGTGCTTAGCGGCACGCCCTCGCGGGCGAAGCGCTCGGCCTGGCGGTTGAGGGGCTGGTGCTGTCCATACTTCTCGAACAGCAGCATGGCGAGGAAGCTGGGACCAGCCCAGCCACGCGGCACGACGTGGAACGGTGCCGGCGGCTGCGTGATCGTCTCGCAGTCCCGGCAGGAGAACTTCTCACGCACGGTCTGGATGACCTTCCAGGCGCGTGGGATCACCTCGAGCGTCTCGGTGACGTCCTCGCCGAGCTTCGACAGCCGGCTTCTGCCACAGGCCGGGCAAGAGCACGGAGCCGGCACGACGACCCGCTCGCGCGGCAGGTGTTCGGGAAACGGCTTCCTGGCCGGCCGCTTGCGTTCGAAGGCGGTGACGGTCGCAGTCTTCTCGGCCGCGACCTCGGCAGCAAGGTCATCCTCGGCCGCGTCGGCCTCGAGATCTTCGAGCTGCAGCTCCATCTGGTCGAGCAGCCGCCGGGTCCGCTCGGCGCTGGCGCCGTACTGCTCGCGCCTGAGCTTGGCGATCTGCAGCTTGAGGTGCGCGATCACCGCCTCGGTGGCGCTCTCCCGAGCATGGGCATTGGCGAGCTTGGCCTCGGCCTCATCGGCCCGCTGGGTGGCGCTCGCCAGCAGCGCCTTGAGCGCTTCGATATCGTCAGGAGAGGACGAAACGGTGGCTTCCATGACCGCGATGGAATCATAGAAACCCGCCCGAATGAAGCGGAAAATGCGAGAAGGACGAAGAAAACAAACGCCCTATCCGGCGCTCTGCGGACGCCAGGAATACTGCGGGTTACGCCAGTCGATCCCGTCGAGCAGGCAGGCCAGTTGCGAGGCTGTCAGCGACACCATCCCGTCCTTGGCCGACGGCCAGACGAACCGCCCCTTCTCGAGCCGCTTGGCGTAGAGCGACATGCCGATACCATCGTGCCAGATGAGCTTCACCAAAGAGCCAGCCCGCCCGCGGAATACGAACAGGTCGCCGCCATGGGGATCGCGCTTGAGGCCCTGCTGGACCAGCAAGGCCAGCCCTTGCATCCCCTTCCTCATATCCGTGTGCCCCATCGCGATCCACACGCGGGCGCCCGAAGGGATCATCGCAACGCCTTCAACGCCGCGGCCACGAGCACCGGCGATGCCGAGGCAAAAATGCTGATCCGCTTGCCGCGCGCCAGGTCGATGACGATCGCCGGCTGCAGTTCGGAAGGAGCGACGTCCAAATCCTCGATCATCACGGCCGCTGCGAAACCGGGAGCGGCCAAATCGCCTGGTTCGGGCTCGACGACAGCATCGCGCAGCTTACGCCGCCACGTGTAGACCAGTGCGGTCGACACATCATGCCGCCGTGCCACTTCGGCGACGCAGGCCCCCGGCGCGAAGGCCTCGCTCAGGATCTCCTGCCGTTCCTCGTCGTTCCAACGGCGACGCCGCTCCGGCCCGGAAAACACCGTGATCTGACCCATCGACCG
>NZ_FNYZ01000064.1 GCF_900109095.1 Sphingobium sp. AP50 | reverse complement strand
CCCAGCATCCAGATGTCTGCGCCAAGGCCGCTCAGGTCCGTTCGCGTGGTGAGCGGCGGGTACATGAACCATCCGCCATCAGGCGCGGCGTTGAAAAAGATGGAGCCGCCGACGAACCCTCCGCCGAGCAGGAAGGACCAGTAGCCAAAGGCCGAGAGGCGCGGAAAGGGCAGGTCGCGCGCGCCCAGCAGCTGTGGCAAGAGGATGATCGACACGGCCTCGAACATCGGCACGGCGAAGAGAAACATCATCATCGAGCCGTGCAGCGTGAAGAGTTGGTTGAACGTCCCTGCGCTCACCAGATCATTGTCGGGCACGGCCAGTTGTGTGCGCATGATGAGCGCCAGCACGCCAGCGAACAGCATGAAGGCGAAGGCCGTCAGCACATACCAGACGCCGACCCGGTTGTTATTGCAGTCGGTCCAGCGCAGGAACAACCCCTTGGGTGGCGCCCACACGGCGCGCAGTCTCTCCTCCTGCGCGGCCCGGAGCGCGGGGTCGTCCTGGTCGTGCAGGCTCATCGCAGACCCTTCAGATAGTGGGCGATAGCGCGGGCTTCCTCGTCGCTCAGTTGCGGATAGGCGGGCATGCGGACACCGGGCTTGGCCCGTTGCGGCGCCCTGATGAAGCCGGCGATATTTTCGACGGTCGGCGGCAATATACCCGCCCCTAATGTAAGCCGCTCGCCAAAGCGGCTGAGGTCGGGGCCGATGGTGCCGGCATGGGGCGTGCCCCGGATGCCATGGCAGGCGCCGCATCCCTGCGCATCGAACAGGGTGCGGCCGGACGTGGCGATGGCCGGCAGAGGCACGATGGCACGGGCGTCGGCCATCCATGTGTCGAAGGCCGCCGGCTCCATCGCGATCACGTCGAACGCCATGAGCGCATGGCTGAGGCCGCAAAACTCCGCGCATACGCCGCGATATCGTCCCGGCTTCTCGGCTTTCACCACCAGCCGGTTGGTGCGGCCTGGGATCATGTCCATTTTGCCGGCAAGGCCGGGTATCCAGAAGCTGTGGATCACGTCTTTGGCCATCAGTTCGAATACGACCGTCCGGCCGACAGGTACGCGAATTTCGTTGGTCGAAGATAGTGGTGGTGAATTATCGGACGGCCGATACGCAACCCGCCACCAGAATTGCTCGCCTTCCACCCGGATTACCAGACCGCCCGGATCGGCCGGGCGGGGACGCATGGCAGGCAAAGCGTAAAGCAGGAGCGCAGCTAGAATGAGCGTCGGCCCGATCGCCCCGACCCAGAGGATCATGCGCATGCCCTGTTCATGGCTGAGACTATGCTCGGACGCACGGACGGCCCGAACATAGAGGGCGACGGTAATTGC
>NZ_FNYZ01000058.1 GCF_900109095.1 Sphingobium sp. AP50 | reverse complement strand
TTCTCCAACCGCCATCTGCTGGGCTATCCCTGGATCGTGCTGGCGGCGGTGGGCACGGCCTTCCTGTCCTTTGGCCTGTGGGTCCACCACATGTTTACGACGGGCCTGCCCAAGATCAGCCTCGCCTTCTTTTCCGCTGCGTCCGAAGCCGTGGCGATCCCGACGGCGGTGCAAATCTTCGCATTCATTGCGACGCTTTGGGCGGGCCGTGTCACCTGGTCGACGCCTTTGCTCTACGCGACGGGGAGTCTCGCCATCTTTGTCATCGGCGGCCTCACCGGCGTCATGGTAGCCGTGGCGCCGTTCGACTGGCAGGCGCACGACACCTATTTCATCGTCGCGCACCTCCACTATGTCCTGATCGGCGGCACGCTGCTACCGCTGTTCGCTGGCCTCTATTATTACTGGCCGTTGATTACCGGCAAGACCCTGTCCGATCGCCTCGGCCGCATCGCCTTCTGGATGCTGTTCGTCGGCGCGAACCTCACTTTCTTCCCGATGCATTTTTCGGGGCTCATGGGTATGCCGCGCCGGGTCTTCACCTATCCGGCTGAACTGGGGCTTGGCGGGCTCAACATGGCCTCAACTCTTGGGGCGTGGCTGTTCGCGGCGGGCGTGGCGGTGATCTGCGTGGACCTCGCCCTATCGCCGCGCCGACCGAAAGCGCAGCGCAATCCCTGGGGTGCCGGGACGCTCGAATGGCTGGCCCATCCCGATGACGAGGATTGGGGTATACGCTCGGTCCCACTGATCGAAAGTCGCTACCCGATCTGGGACCAGAAGGATTTCGTGCAGAAGGTCGACGAAGGGCGCTATTTCCTGCCTGACGCGGAGGAAGGGCGGCGCGAGACGATCGTCACCACCGTGCTGGACGCCCGACCGCTGGCGGTCATCCGCCTCGGCACGCCCAGCATCATCCCGATCCTGACCGCCTTGGCGCTTGGCGGCGTCTTCATCCTCACCACCTATCATCTCTACTGGGCGGCGCTTGCCTGCGCCGTGGCGACGCTCGCTTGCACCCTCTGGTGGCTTTGGACCGGGACGGCGGAAATCCCAGAGAAGCCGCGCAAACCGATCGGCCACGGGATCGATTTGCCGCTCTACATGTCCGGTCCGTCCGCGCCCGGATGGTGGGCGATGTTCATCACCATGATGGCGGATGCGACTGCCTTTTCCGGCCTCGTCTTCGGCTATTATTTCTTCTGGACCCGACATGCCGATTTCCCACCGATGGCCATGGCCGACGGACCGGGCATCTACTGGCCGATGGTGGCCCTGGCGCTCGGCGTGGCAAGCTGGCTTGCTACCATCACAGCGCGGGAAGTCCACGCGCGGGGCGGCGTCGGGATCACGCGTTTGCTGCTGGTGCTGGGCATAGCCACGAGCCTCGCAGGCATCGGTGCGGGCCTCGCCGGCCCATGGACGCATGGCATGGACCCGGAAAGCCACAGCTACCCTGCAATCGTGTGGACGCTCGTCATCTGGACCGTGGCCCATGCTGGTGTCGCCGCGATCATGCAGAGCTATGCCCTTGCCCGCAGCATTGCGGGCAAGATGGACCCACAGCATGACGCAGACATTCGCAACGTCACGGTCTACATGCACTTTTTCGCCCTCACCGCCATTATCGCCTATGCGACCATCGGCCTGTTCCCGGTGCTGTCATGAGTGATCGCCGCCCCCACTGGTCCGAGCGGCTGAAGGTCACGCTCTGGACGCTGATCGTCCCGCCGACCATCTGGGCGGGGCATTTCCTCTTCTCCTATCTCTGGGC
>NZ_FNYZ01000061.1 GCF_900109095.1 Sphingobium sp. AP50 | reverse complement strand
GTCGAGGAAGCCATTCGCCTGAAGGAAAAGGGCGTGGCGACCGAGGTCGTGGCGGTGTCGATCGGTGTGGCGAAGGCGCAGGATACGCTGCGGACCGCGCTGGCCATGGGTGCCGACCGGGCGATCCTGATCCAGACCGACGATGAAGTCGAACCGCTGGGCGTCGCCAAGCTGCTGGCCAAGGTGCAGGAAGAGGAAGGCGCCAGCCTGATCATCCTGGGCAAGCAGGCGATCGACGATGACAGCAATCAGACCGGCCAGATGCTGGCGGCGCTGCTGGGTCTGCCGCAGGGTACTTTCGCCAGCAAGGTCGAGGTCGAAGGCGACAAGGTCAGCGTGACCCGCGAAGTCGATGGCGGTCTGGAGACGGTGAAGCTGAACGTTCCGGCGATCATCACCACCGACCTGCGTTTGAACGAGCCGCGCTATGCCTCGCTGCCCAACATCATGAAGGCGAAGGCCAAGCCTTTGGCGAACAAGACCCCCGCCGATTATGGCGTGGACATCGCTGCGCGTCTGGAGACGCTGAAGGTGAGCGAACCGGCCAAGCGATCGGCCGGCGTGAAGGTCGCCGATGTCGATGAACTGGTCGCCAAGCTCAAGGCTCTGGGAGTATAAGCCATGACGAAGACTCTTGTATGGGTTGAACATGAGGGCGGCGCGGTCAAGGACGCGACCCTCTCCGCCGTCACCGCCGCTGCAAAGCTGGGAGAAGTGCATCTGCTGGTGGCCGGTGCGGGCGTCGATGGCGTGGCCGCTGAAGCCGCGAAGATCGCTGGCGTCGGCAAAGTGCATGTCGCTGACGACGCGGCCTTTGGCCATGCATTGCCGGAAAATATCGCGCCGCTGATCGTGGACCTGATGGGCCATCATGATGCGTTCGTTGCCCCGGCGACCAGCAATGGCAAGAATATCGCACCGCGCGTCGCCGCTTTGCTCGACGTGATGCAGATCAGCGACATCCTGTCGGTCGAAAGCGAAGACACGTTCACGCGCCCTATCTATGCCGGCAATGCGATTGCGACGGTGAAGAGCAAGGATGCCAAGAAGGTGATCACCGTGCGTGGCACGGCGTTCGAGAAGGCAGAGCGCGAAGGCGGCGCTGGCACGGTGGAAGCTGTAACTTCGACTGGGGACAAGGGGCTGTCGTCCTTTGTCGGCGCTGAGATCGCCAAGCTGGAACGGCCGGAACTGACCAGCGCGAAGATCATCGTGTCGGGTGGCCGGGCGCTCAAGGACGGTCCGACCTTCGAGGAAGTGATCTTCCCGCTGGCGGACAAGCTGGGTGCGGCGGTCGGCGCATCGCGCGCGGCGGTGGATGCCGGTTATGTGCCCAACGACTATCAGGTCGGGCAGACCGGCAAGATCGTGGCGCCCGAAGTCTATGTCGCGGTCGGCATTTCCGGCGCGATTCAGCATCTGGCGGGGATGAAGGA
>NZ_FNYZ01000062.1 GCF_900109095.1 Sphingobium sp. AP50 | reverse complement strand
GCCTACCATTACAGTTGCATTTTAGACTTGATATGAGCGCGCCGTGCTGCAGCCTGATGCGCTCGTCTCCAGCATGACCAAGCGATGATGTAGGTGGGCTGGATACGACGCTGGGCCAGCTTGTTGGCGATCCGCCGGACCTCCTGGATTGACCAGCGGATCAGATCCTGATGGTCGGCATCCTCGGTCTTTTTGGGGGCGTCGCGTCGTTGGCGCGATACCGGATCACCGCCATCATGGCGAAGGCGAGCATCACGAGCGAGACGTGGCGGTGCCAGCCATGCCATGATCGGGTTTCGTTGTGATCAAGGCCGAGTTCATTCTTGGCGGTTTCGAAGCTGTCTTCGATTGCCCAGCGATGGCCTTCGACGGAAACAAGTTCCTGGATGCCCGTCCCGGCAGGGCACCAGGTTGTGAAGAAAGCGAGATCGCCGTCGCTGATATTGCGGCGGATCAGAAGGCCCCGGGTCCAAAGTCCCGATTTCGTCTCATCATATTCATCAGCTTCGAGATCGGCGAGTTCGCAGTAAGCCCAGTCATGAAGCCGCGCGCCCTTGGTTCCCTCGCCAGCAGACAGACGCTGCCATGCATCGGGTGCAAGATCGCTGGCAATCTCCTCCGCTTTGCCCGCGACCATAGGCTTGCCTGCCCATGAGCCGAAGTAATGATCGGATTTGACCCCGAGAACATAGCCTTTACAGGCTCGGCGCAGCGCGCCTTCTATGTCGCCAACGCCGTATACCGCATCGGCCGCCACCCAGGAAAAAGGTACATTTGCCGCCAGCGCGCGCCCGATCATATCGACAGCCAAAGCCGGTTTGGTGGCGAAGGCGATGGTCTCGGGAACATGTGTGGCAGCCAGCTTCGCTGGATCGCCTGTCCAACTCTTGGGCAAATAAAGCGCACGATCGATAAATGCATGACCCCGTGCCGACACATAGGCGGTGAACACCCCAATCTGGCAGTTCGTGATCTTGCCCGCCGAGCCGGTATATTGACGTGCAACCCCACAGGATGCCTTGCCCTGCTTGAGGAACCCGGTCTCATCAATGACCAGAACGGCGTCCTGTGTAGCGAGATTCTCGACAACATACTCCCGCACGATGTCGCGCAGCCCGTCCGCGTCCCAGCGCCCCCGGCCCAATATGGCCTGCTGTCGCCATGGCCCGGGATCTCCTGCCGCCTCAGCGCGCATCCAGCCCGTCTTGCGGCGCTCGTCGCCCAACAAACCATCCAGGAAGAGGTTCGCTGACGCTGCAACTCGCTCCTGGGTGAACAACGCCCGCATACGGGCCTTCACATCCCGCAGCGAAGACGCCCATAGCTCCAGTGTCGTTTCGATCGATGCGCCCGTCATCCACGGCCTCCTTACCATGGAGACCCATTGATTCAGAGTTTCAATCAATATGCAACTGTAATGCTAGGGC
>NZ_FNYZ01000065.1 GCF_900109095.1 Sphingobium sp. AP50 | reverse complement strand
CCCAGCATCCAGATGTCTGCGCCAAGGCCGCTCAGGTCCGTTCGCGTGGTGAGCGGCGGGTACATGAACCATCCGCCATCAGGCGCGGCGTTGAAGAAGATGGAGCCGCCGACGAACACCCCACCGATCAGGAAGGACCAGTAGCCAAAAGCCGAGAGGCGCGGAAAGGGCAGGTCGCGCGCGCCCAGCAGCTGCGGCAAGAGGATGATCGACACGGCCTCGAACATCGGCACGGCGAAGAGGAACATCATCATCGAGCCGTGCAGGGTGAAGAGCTGGTTGAACGTCCCTGCGCTCACCAGATCATTGTCGGGCACGGCCAGTTGCGTGCGCATGATGAGCGCCAGCACGCCAGCGAACAGCATGAAGGCGAAGGCCGTCAGCAGATACCAGACGCCGACCCGGTTGTTGTTGCAGTCGGTCCAGCGCAGGAACAACCCCTTGGGCGGCGCCCAGACGGCTCGCAGCCTTTCCTCCTGCGCGGCGCGGAGCGCGGGATCGTCCTGATCGTGCAGGCTCATTTCATGCCCTTCAGATAATGAGCGATAGCGCTGGCATCCTCTTGGCTGAGCTGCGGATAAGCGGGCATGCGCACGCCGGGCTTGGCCTGCTGCGGCGTGCGGATGAAGGCGGCTATATTGTCGATGGTTGGCGGCAATATACCAGCGCCCAGCGTCAGCCGCTCGCCAAAGCGGCTGAGGTCGGGACCGATGGTGCCGGCATGGGGCGTGCCACGGATCGTGTGGCAAGCGCCGCATCCCTGCGCGTCGAACAGAGCGCGGCCAGGCGTAGCGATGGCAGGCAGCGGGACGACGGCGCGGGCATCGGCCAGCCATGTATCGAAGGGGGCCGGTTCCATCGCGATCACGTCGAACGCCATCAGCGCATGACTGAGGCCGCAAAATTCCGCGCAGACGCCACGATAGCGTCCCGGCTTCTCCGCCTTCACCACTAGCCGGTTGGTGCGGCCGGGGATCATGTCCATCTTGCCGGCAAGGCCGGGTATCCAGAAGCTGTGGATCACGTCTTTGGACATCAGTTCGAATACGACCGTCCGGCCGACGGGTACGCGAATTTCGTTGGCCCAAGACAATGGTGGTGCATTATCGGACGGCCGATAGGCAACCCGCCACCAGAATTGCTCGCCTTCCACCCGGATTACCAGATCGCCAGGATCGGCCGGGTGGGGACGCATGGCAGGCAAAGCGTAAAGCAGGAGCGCAGTCAGAATGAGCGTCGGCCCGATTGCCCCGACCCAGAGGATCATGCGCATGCCCTGTTCATGGCTGAGACTATGCTCGGACGCACGTACGGCGCGAACATAGAGGGCGACGGTAATTGC
>NZ_FNYZ01000068.1 GCF_900109095.1 Sphingobium sp. AP50 | reverse complement strand
GTATTGCTCCGGTGAGGGCCGCCTTGCGGTGATCGGCTGATATTTTGACATGGCACTGGTGCAAGCGCCGGTGTTTGCACCGATACTAAGGACGGTGCGATGAGTCAGATCACGGTAATTTCGGGGCCGGAGCGGCGGCGGGTATGGACCGACCAGCAGAAGCGCGAGTTGGTCGCGGCGGTTTCGGCGCCCGGTGCGAACGTGGCGGAGATTGCCCGCCGTGCCGATCTGCGGCCGAACCAGATCTACAGATGGCGGCGGCAGATGGGGCAGGCAGCCCAAGGCTTTGCAGAAGTGCAGGTGCAGTCCGATCCGATGCCGGTGAGCGGATCGGCGATCATCGTGGAGTTCGAGCGGGCGATCGTGCGTATTCCTGCTGGCGCCTCGCCGGGGCTGGTGTCGGCAGTGCTGCGGTCGGTCAAGCCGTGATCCCAGTCCCCTCCGGTGTTCGGATATGGATTGCAACAGGGCACACGGATATGCGGCGCGGCATGCGCAGCCTGGCCCTGCAGGTGCAGCAGAGTTTCGGACGTGATCCCTACGCGGGCGACCTCTACATTTTCAGGGGACGCCGCGGCGACCTCTGCAAGATCATCTGGCATGATGGTGTCGGCATGTCGCTCTATGCCAAGCGTCTCGAGCGCGGGAAGTACATCTGGCCTTCGGCCGTGGACGGCGTGATTGCCATCTCCCCTTCGCAGATGGCCTGCATGTTGGAGGCGATCGACTGGCGTAATCCGCAGGCCACATGGCGCCCGACATTGGCCGGATAAAAGCTCCAGCATGACCTAAAAAGCTAGAGATTCCGGTGCTTTTTGGCTATGCTATTGGCCATGGGGAACGAGGCACAAGCAGAGATCGACAGCCTTCGCGAGCGGCTCGCCGCTGCCGAGGCTGTCGCCGCTGAAGTCGCCCGCATCAGGGCCATCAACGCCGACCTGGAAGCCCGTAACGCCCTTCTCGAACTGCAGAACGAGAAGATGCGCCGCACCCTTTTTGGCCAGCGATCCGAACGTACCCGCCATCTGCTCGACCAGATGGAACTGACGTTCGAGGAGTGCGAGACCGCTGCCAGCGAAGATGAGCTTCTGGCTGCCCTGGCAGCGGCGAAGACCAACGTCGCACCGTTCGAGCGCAAGCGGCCCGCCCGCAAGGCCTTGCCCGAGCATCTGCCGCGCGAGCGCGTCGTCATCGCCGCGCCCGATGCCTGCCCCTG
>NZ_FNYZ01000069.1 GCF_900109095.1 Sphingobium sp. AP50 | reverse complement strand
CTCAGCAACCGTGTTGATGTGTCAAGTTATCTGTTGCCACTGGGATTTGGATTGCAGGACGGCATTGGCGGTGACGATGAGTTTTCGCATGGCGGCGACGATGGCCAGCTTTGGAGGTTTTCCGTCTTTCCGCAGGCGCTGATAGAAGCTTTTAACAGTTGGATTATATCGGATGGCACTGAGCGTTGCCATGTAGAGGACGCAGCGGACGGAGCGTCGTCCCCCGGCGATATGGGCCTCGCCGCGCATGGAGCCGGAGTCACGGTTCATCGGAGCGACGCCGACGAGGGCGGCAATCTGCTTTTTGCCAATCAAGCCCAGTTCGGGAAGTTCTGCGACCAGGGTGGAGGCCGTTGTAGGGCCGAAACCGGGGATGGAACGTAGCAGGGCAGCGCGGTTGGCCAGCAGCGGATCGGCCTTGATCCCTTCCTCGATGCAACGGTCGATATCAGCAATTTCCTCGACCAGAAAAGCCAGATGGCGCTTGAGCGAAACGGCGAGCCGGACATCATCGGGATGCGCCGAGCGCTGCTTTTCCATGGCTGCCATTTCGACGAGTTGACGACGGCGACGCACCAGATCGGCAAGTTGCAATTGCGTTTGGCTTGGCGGTGGTGCGGGATGGGGCTGCATCGCCTGAGCGAACCGCAGGATGATGCCTGCGTCAATCGCATCCGTTTTGGCCAGCCGTCCCGTCGCTCGTGCAAAATCCCGTATCTGGCGCGGATTGATCCGACTGAAGGCGATCTGTCGATGCGCCATGTCGCGCTGCAGGCGACGTGTGTAACGACCGGTGGCTTCGCACACCAATTGCGGCGCATCAAACCCGGCAAGCTTGCGGGCTAATGCCTTCAGTCCTTCAGGGGCATTCTGTGTCCGCCAAACCCTGGCGCAACCGGGAAAGGCGATATCGAGATGATCCTTCGATACATCGACACCGATATAGGTTCTTCCATCCAACATGACAGCCTCCGCCTTGCATACGGGCACAAAGCCCAGCCAACCGTTCGAGACATTCACGGCGGAGCAGACGGCCTCGCTGAGACGCGGGCTCAAACCCAAGGACGAACACGACCGAATGCTCCGTGCAGATGGGGTCATGACCCCATCTGCACGCAATCAACACCTCACATAGGTTTTGATCACCCAATCATCATGCAAGGACGAACGG
>NZ_FNYZ01000070.1 GCF_900109095.1 Sphingobium sp. AP50 | reverse complement strand
CTAGTCACCTGGAACTAAAGTAGGCATCATTGTATATGCCCTTGTCGGACCAGCAGGGATATCGGGGATGGTGGGCAGACAAGCGGATTTGGTTGTATTGAGCGCTGCGGATCGCTCCTTCCTCGAAGGTCAGGTTCGACGGCATAAAGCGCCGCGTTCTCTGTCTGATCGGTGCCGGATGGTTCTGCTTTGTGCAGAGGGACTGCAGAGCAAGGAGGTTGCCGAACGCCTCGGTGTTCACGAGCATACTGTCGGCAAATGGCGGCGTCGGTTCGTGCAGGATGGCATTGAAGGGCTGACCGACGAATTTCGTGCTGGCCGACCCCGCACGGTATCGGATGGGCAGGTGGCTCAGGTGATCGAGCGCACGCTGAATACCACGCCTAAGGATGCCACTCATTGGTCGATCCGGTCGATGGCAGCCGATTCTGGGCTGTCGCACACCACCATTCGCCGAATCTGGGGCGCATTTGGCCTGCAGCCGCATCGATCCGAGACATTCAAGCTGTCGAGCGATCCGCTGTTCGTCGACAAGGTGCAGGACATAGTTGGCCTGTACCTGTCGCCACCGAACCGGGCGGTCGTACTGTGCGTGGATGAAAAGTCGCAGATCCAGGCGCTGGATCGCGAGCAGCCGGTCTTGCCCATGGCGCCCGGCGTACCCGAGCGGCGCACTCATACTTACGTCCGCAACGGTACGACATCACTGTTCGCGGCGCTCGATATCGCCACCGGCGCGGTGATCGGCAAGTGCTACAAACGACACCGGGCAACCGAGTTCCTCGACTTCCTCAAGCGGATCGATGCCGAGATGCCCAAGGGAGCGGACGTGCACATTGTGATGGACAACTATGCCACTCACAAGACGCCGAAGATCAAGGCCTGGCTGGCGCGTCGTCCCCATTGGCATGTCCACTTCACACCGACATCGGCCTCCTGGATCAATCAGGTCGAGCGCTGGTTTGCCGAATTGACGCGCAAGCAGCTGCAGCGCGGCGTCCACCGATCGACGGCGGAACTTGAAGCCGACATCACGGCATTCATTGCGGCTCACAATGAAAATCCCAAGCCATACAAATGGGTGAAGTCAGCCGACGAGATCCTCGCCTCGGTCAAACGATTCTGCCAAAAAACAATGAACCGAACTTTGGATTCAGGTGACTAG
>NZ_FNYZ01000073.1 GCF_900109095.1 Sphingobium sp. AP50 | reverse complement strand
TAGAGCATCGAGCCTTTAATCGGACGCATATCCAGCGGCTTTGAGGAAGTTTCGGCATTCGTCTGGGGTGTAGAGGTCGCAGATATTGCCGATGGCCTGCCAGAGGGCATCGATGGTTCTGGCTCCTGTTCGGCGAAGGTGGGCCTTGAGTTTGGAGAATGCCATCTCGATTGGATTGAGGTCAGGGCTATAGGGCGGCGTGAAGAGGAACCATGCACCGCGCGCCTTGAGGATGGCCCTGGCTTTCTCGCTTTTATGGCTGGAGAGATTGTCGAGGATGACGACGTCGCCGGGATTGAGGGTGGGAGCGAGTTGCGTTTCGACATAGGTTTCGAAAGTCGTACGGTTCATGGGGCAGTCGATGACCCATGGCGCGGTCAGTCCGTCGCAGCGCAGGGCTGCGATGAAGGTCTGGGTTTTCCAATGACCAAAGGGTGCCCGCGCTTTGAGGCGCTGGTCGCGGCGCGCCCGTCCTCGTAACCGCGTCATCTTCGTGGTGGTTGCCGTCTCGTCGATAAAGACCAGTCGATGCGGCTCTTTCCGCAAGGCCGGCTGCCGATAGACGCGCCAGGCCCGGCGCGCCTTGACAACATCATCGCGTCCGCATTCCGATGCCAGCAGCGTTTTTTTTGAAGCTGTAGCCGGCCTTGAGCAAGGCGCGCGACAGCGAGGCAGGGTGCGCCTGAACGCCAGTGGCCGCAGCAAGCCGGGCCGACAGTTCGGGCATGGTTATATCCGGCTCGGCATCGACCCATCTGACCAAAGTCGCCATATGAGGCGCCAGCTTGCCGTTACCGGGCGGGCGTCCTTGCCGGGCAGGCGCCGATGATCCCGTCGTCGCCACGCGCTGCGCCAGTTTCACCGCGCAACTCGGGCTGACCCCAAAATGACGAGATGCAGAGCGACGAGATCGCCCGGATGCTATGTGATCCGCGATCCGGTCCCGAAGATCGGTTGAATAGAATTTCCCCATGATCCACCTCCAACAACGGTGAATCACATTTCCGACCTCATGGGAATCCCTCGATTCCTATTTCAAGCGCGATGCTCTA
>NZ_FNYZ01000074.1 GCF_900109095.1 Sphingobium sp. AP50 | reverse complement strand
CCAGCTGGAGACCCGCAAAAACCGGGTAATTTCTGGCGAAGCGGACTGGCTTGATGACGTCGAGGCTTCGGGGCGCACCAGGGGCATCGTTCGGACCGATTTCCATGATCCCCGGCGTTGATTTCGCCGGTTTTGTCGGCTTGCAGACAGAGTCAGCCTGCGGTTCCCCGACGCTCGTGGAAGATCAGGCGGTTGAAGTTGTAGGCCAGGTTGCAAAGGGTCAGTTTCGCCTCAGCGCGGGCCAGGCCGATGGTACGGATGAACAGGTTGAACCGGTTCTTCTGATGCGCGAAGACATGCTCGACATGCGCACGGATCGAGGATTTGGCGGCATTGGCCCTGGCGGTTGCCCTCGACATCGGCTTGCCCATGGGTTTGCGCCGATGAATGCGGGACGTGAGCATCTGATCCGACAACCACTTCTCGTTGCGCCTGGATCGATAGGCACTGTCAGCCCAGACCTCGGAACTGGTATTGTCCGTGCTGACGACCTGCCGGAGAAGGCGCCCGTCCGCCGCTGACGCCGAAGTCACCGCCATACCTCGGATGAAGCCGAAGCGTCGGTCGATGCTGATGTGGGATTTGTAGCCGAAGACCGGCAGGGCTATCATGGGGAGCGGCGTTCCATCCGCCCGATACCGGACTTTCCCGCCGACCTTGAGGGTCCAGCGGGCGTCGGTATCTTTCTGTGCTGCCTTGTTCGGCTCGTCCGGCCAGATGTCTCTGGCGCTCTTGCCCAATTTATCGCTTCGCGTTCGCCCTCGGTGTTCCGCTGTCTTGGTGCAGGCACCAGCGAGGCGTCCACGAGTTGCCCGGACATTGGAATGTAGCCCTTCTTCTGCAGTTGCCAGTCAAAGGCCTTCATCACCCGCTTGAGCGTTCCCGTCTCGGTCAGGCGATTGCGAAAATGCCGGATCGTGTTCTCATCCGGCGTCCGGTCCCCAAGCGACAGCCCCAGAAACCGCAGCCAACTCAGCCGATCGCGGATCATGAAATCCATCCGGGCGTCTGACAGATTATGCTGCGCCTGCAGG